>NZ_CP107930.1 GCF_036021035.1 Kineococcus sp. NBC_00420
GGCGCTGGCGCGCCGCCTCGTGCCCTCGCGCTGGCGCGCGAGCAGCGCACCGCAGGGCCGCTGGCGCGGCCTAAAAGTTAGGAAGTGGTTGCGGTGCAGCGGGTTTTGCTCCGCTGGCGCGGATCAAAACCCGCCAAGTACAAAAGTTTCAAGTTCCGCAGGGGAACTATCGTCGCGCTTCGCGCTCCCCACACACAAGTTGCCGACGAGGCCTGACGGCCCCGAGTCAGAACGGCTACCTCACCGACAACAGAAACCAAGAAACTACGCCCCGACAACCATGGAATGGGCGACTAGGGAACCTCTACCAAAGGTGAACAGCTGTTTCCGATCGTGACGACCAGGCAAACTACGGAGCATGCCCGTCTACACCGACTCCTACCCGCCTCACCTATGGAAAACCCATCGATGGCGTTGCTACGTCTGCGGAGTTGATAGTCAAGACATCGAAACGCAGGACGAGGCTGAGCAGGGTCGTCTCGCTCACGACCAGGAGCACCACCCCGAGTGAGTCACGGACAACCTCTACTGACAAAGGCTCAATGCGCCCGACGGAAACCGTCTCATCCCCAGAACGGACCTACTGGAGATCGATGAGGCCCAGGGTCTGGTACCCAACCAGTAACAGCTTGACCGCACCCCCAGTCAACGCAAAGCGGTGACCGCCACGACCCCCTCCACCGCCCGCGCCAACGCTTCATCGTCAGTCACCAAGACGAGACCGTGCACCAGCGCAGTCGCGGCGATCATCAAATCATTCATCCGCTTACGAGGATGCTGCCCCGCACCCAACGCCGCCTGGCTCACCTGCCCAAACGCCAACGCCACCGCCATGTCCACCGGGATCGGACGCCACTGACTGGTCGCGAACAACCGCTGATTCTCCCGCAACACCAGATCGCCACTCCCAGACCGGCGGGCGCTCTCCACCCCGAAGGTCAACTCCACGATCGTGACGATGCTCAACTGCGTACTCACCGTCGCTGGGACCCCAGCGAAGCTCTCCCCCGGCACCGCCTCCAACACGCTGATGACGGCATTGGTATCCAGCAGGTGAGTCATCGGCCAGCCCGACGCGACCGGCGGCGCGGCTCACCGCGCGACTCCCCGGGCGACTCCCCCGACGGCTTCTTACTTCTCGACTGCTCACTCGACGACCGCTCACTCGAGGGGAAGGGATCGCGAGCGTCGGTGTCCAGCGTCTCGTCCACCTCACGGCGCAACTCCATCGCCTTCCCCGGCCCCATGAAGTGCAGCGCCCCCACCACCTCACTCAACGGCACCGCATCCCGCGGACCACCGCCACCCAGCCGGGCGCTGAACGCACCCACCGGGGCGATCTCCGCCACCGGACGACCCCGGTTGGTCACCGTGAAGGACTCCCCCGCCTCCACCTCCCGCAGCACCCGCGCGTAGTCGTTGCGCAAATCCCGGGCATTGATGCTCTGCATGGCTACAAGCGTAGCCATCCAGTACACCACGCACCAGCCCGCGAGCGCCGGCAATGCCACCCACACCGGGAATCAAGACGCACCGACGTCCGGACATCAGTGTGAGGAGTTCTGCGTCAAGCCCGAGGTGGGTTGCCTCGCTCGTCGTTGGTGCCCTGCATAGCGTTACGGGGCTCGCGCCCAGCAGTGTGTGATCGGGTTGAAGCAACGACGGGCGGGGCTGCTCAAGATGTCCGACGAGGTCCAGGATCGGCCTCAATGACGAGAGGAGCTCAGCCCAGCGGTGTGGTGATCGTTCACTCCGACCGCGGGTCCCAATTTCGAGCACGAACCTTCCGGGCCGTCCTGGCCGCCGCCGGCCTGCAGGGCTCGATGGGTCGAGTGGCCTCCACTGGGGACAACGCGGCGATGGAGTCCTGGAACGCACTGCTGCAGAAGAACGTCCTGGACCGCCGCCAATGACGCACTCGCGCCGAACTACACCAGGAGATCGTCTACCGGATCGAACACACCTACAACCGCCGCCGTCGTCAACGCGCCCTCGGCAAGCTCACCCCAGTCGAGTACGAGCTCGCCTTCACCACCCAGGACGCCGCAATCGCGGCATGATCACCCACAACCGCCGTCAACCGAACCGACAGCAGTCCCCACACCGGGGACGGCTCGAGCGCCATGGCTCCCGAGAGCCAGCCTGTCCACCCAGGGCCCCGCCGGCCCCGCGCTGACCAATGGCCAAGGCCGCTCGCGCCGCGGGCCGCATCGCGGGGTTGGCAGGCGCTGAGGGCCGCCGTCAGCGGACGGTCACGTGCGCGGCCTCCCAGTCGGCCATGATCTGCAGCCGGCGCACGTGGCGGGGGTCCTCGCTGAAGGGCTCGGACAGGAAGACGTCGACGAGGCTGGTCGCCTCGTCCAGCGTGTGCATCCGGGCACCGATTCCCATCACCTGGGCGTCGTTGTGGGCGCGAGCGAGGCGGGCCGTCTCCACGCTCCAGACCAGTGCCGCCCGGATCCCAGGAACGCGGTGGGCGGCCATCTGCTCGCCGTTGCCCGAGCCGCCGAGCACGATCCCCCGGCTCCCGGGGTCGACCAGGACGGCCTGCGCGGCGGGGATGATGTGCACCGGGTAGTCGTCCTCGGGCTGGTAGGACGGTGGACCGTGGTCGACGACCTCGTTGCCGCCTTCGCGCAGGTGGACAACGAGGTGCTCCTTCAGGTCAAAGGCCGCGTGGTCGCTGGCGATGTGGATGCGCACACGTCAGTCTCCCACCGCTTCGCGGCAGTCCACCGGCCCAGAGCTCTCACCGGCGCCCCGCGGGCAGGAACTGCACCCCGTCCCTCACGCGTAGAGCAGCGCGGCGTGCGCCAGCGCGACGTCCACCCGCTCCAGGGCCCGCGAGCGGGCCTGGGGATCGCGCTGAGGGGGGTGAGGGTTCGGCACGGCGAGGGCGGACAGCGCCAGGCAGGGCGTGGTGGGCGTGGTGGGCGTGGTGGGCGTGGTGGGCGTGGAGGCGAGCCCGTGCACGCTCAGCGCCGTGCTCCCGAAGGCGACGAGCAGCCGCAGTGCGGCAGGCCAGGCGCTCCAGCACCTCGCGCAGGCAGGTGGCGGCCTCGGTCAGCTCAGCGGCCCGCGGCGCGCCCGCTGCTCCCGCTGCTCCCGCTGCTCCCGCTGCTCCCGCTGCTCCCGCTGCTCCCGGCGGACCAAGGCGTTGAGGGGCGCGACGTGCGGCTCGTTGAGCCGCTGCCGCCGCGCGGTCCAGTCCACGGCCGCTGCTGGTACCCGCGCAGCCGCTGTCGACGCCACCGGCACGACGGGCCTCAGCCGACCCGCAGGCGGGCGTGGGCCCAGGAGTTGTTGACGTACCCCTTCGGGTTCCATAGGTCGGCGGCGCGCTCGGGCTGCAGGGCGCCGGTGGAGTCCCACGCGCGCGCCACCACCTCGACCTCACCCGCGTCCAGGTCGACGGAGAGCCGCCAGTGCTGCCACGTCCACGGCCCGCCACCGGCATCGAGGTCCGCCTCGCGCCAGGTGGCGCCGGCGTCGACGGAGACGTCCACGCGGACCACCCGGCGGTCCTCACCGGCATAGGCATACCCGGTGACCGTCGTCGGGCCCACCTCAACCCGCGCCCCCTCGGCCGGGAAGAGGACCTCGCAGTTGAGGGCGACCGGGCCCAGCTGGGGCCCGTCAGCGTCCGTGGCGGTGGCGGGGTCGGCGCCCGGAGGCAGCAGCCGGTAGGCGGTGGCTTGGAAGTGGCCCGGCGACGGTTCCACCGCGGCGGTGACGCGCGTGAGCCACTTGACGCTGCGGGCACCGATCCACCCGGGCACGACCACGCGCAGAGGCGCCCCGTGCAGCGGGGTGAGCGGCTCGCCGTTCATCCCCCAGGCCAGCAGCACCTCAGTGCTGGTGGCCTTGGCGACCGGGACCGAGACCGAGTAGGGCTGCGGGGGGGAGGGGATGTCGGAGACGTCGGGGGCCTCGAAGCACACGTGCGCGGCGTCGTCGGACAGCCCGGCAGCGGCCAGGACGTCGGCCAGGCGCACCCCCGTCCACGTGGCCGTGGAGGTGGCACCGCCGCGCCAGGGCGCCTCCCCGGGGATGTCGCGCTCGGCGATCAGGCCGGAACGGCGGTTGCCGGCGCACTGCAGCGTCGCGGGCAGGGTGTGCTCGGCGAACCGCTCGCGCAGGTCGCCCAGGGACAGCTCCAGCGACCGCTGCACCAGTCCGTCGACGACCAGCCGCCACGTCCGGGGGTCCAGGTCGGGGACGGGGCCGTGGTTGCGGCTGTAGAAGGTCGCGACGTCGGTGAGCGGCGCGCCGGCCAGGGCGCCCAGCGGCGGCTCGGCGTTGTAGGGCTCCTGCTGGTGCACGAGCATGTCCGCCCGCTTGTCCTGCGTCGTCATCGGCGAGGTCCTCCTGGTGGTGCGGGCTCGGGCGGGGTCTCCCCTCGACACGAGGGTGTCACCGCGGGCGCCCGGCGGCGCGCGGGAGCGCTGCGAGGTCCCGGCGGCGCACGGGAGCGCTGCGAGGTCCCGGCGGCGCACGGGAGCGCTGCGAGGTCCCGGCGGCGCACGGGAGCGCTGCGGGGTCCCGGCGGCGCGCGGGAGCGCTGCGGGGTCGCGGCGGCTGACGGGCGGCGGGGCGTTCCACAGGGCGATCGTCGCCAGGTCGTGCTCGTTGCTGAGGACGCAGAGGTGACCGACCTGCACGGGGAAGGCCGACCCCTGCTGCAGCGGCAGGGCGAGCCAGTACGCGGCCAGCACCCGCAGCACGTGCGCGTGGGCGACGACGAGGACGGGCCCGCGCCCCAGTGCCTCGCGGACCCGGTCGCGGACCCGGTCCAGGAAGCGGTCGACCCGCACCCCGACGCCGGCGGCGTCCCCCGGCGTCACCCCGGCAGGCACGCCGTGGCGCCACAGGACCCACGGGGGTCAGCCGGTGGCAGCGCGCTCGGCCTGGATGTCGACCGTGCGCCGGCCCTCGTAGGCCCCGTAGTCCCCGTAGTCCCCGTAGTCCCACTCGACCAGGTCATCGCTGACCTGGCATCACGGACGCCGGCGAGCTGCGCGGTGCGTCGAGCTCGCAGGCGCGGGCTCGACCAGGCGGCCGCGAAATCCCATCGGGCCAGCACGGGCGCCAGCGACCGCGCCTGGGCCTCCCCCTGCGGAGTGAGGGGGATGTCGGTGGTGCCGGTGTACTGGCCGCTCAAGTTCCACGCGGTCTGCCCGTGGCGCAGGAGCACTAGGTCGTGACCAACGGCGGCCGTCAGCGCGCTCACGGCAGTGGAGCCGGGTCGGGCGGAAGCTGTCAAGCCCGGTGAGACACGGACTATCTACGCACTTTGAATCTAGGCCTCTCGGCTGGGTTGGTTGATCCAGGCCGATGTCGGCAACGCCGGCGGGTGGGGCCGGCGGGATCCAAACCGTTCGGGGTGGGCGGCGTAGGCGCCGTCCAGGGTGACCTGGCGGGCCGCTCGGACCTGACCTGCGGTGCCGTGATGCACCGAGGCCGGGGTGTGCAGCCCGATCCCGCAGTGGCGGTGGACGTAGTTGTAGTGGTTGAAGAACACCGCGCAGAACTTCCGCGCGTCGTGCAGAGTGGCGAAGCGGGCTGGGAAGGCCGGGGCGTACTTCAACGCTTTGAACTGCGCCTCGCTGTACGGATTGTCGTCCGACACCCGCGGACGGGAGTGGGAACGGGTGACGAGGTCAACCAGCAGTTGAGCCACCGGTTTCGACGTCATCGAGGTGCCCCGGTCGGCGTGGACGACGTCTGTCTAGCAATGGATCGTAAGCCTCTGAAGTCCATGACCAGCACATAGAAGAAACACTACGTGGGCGGGGAACAAGGCCGGTTTCTGCCTCGACCAATCAGTGGCCGAGGGGGCCGCCAAGGGTCGCGGTAGTCACGGGTGAAGTCGGTCGTCTTCTACGTCCACCAAAGGAGCTCAGTCTTGAGAGGGTCGTCTTAGGTCTGACCATCGCTGCGGGGTACGCCCGTCCTTGACGGGTGTGTAGATCACGATGTGGAGGTCCGGCTGGTCACTTGGCGTCAACTGGTGATGCTCAAGGAGCAGGTCACCGGTGCTGGGGTGGTGGAACAACCGCTCGCGTGAGCTGAAGCCTTGGATGTCGTGGTCGCTCCACCCCGCCGCGAAGGCAGGGCTGGTGTCGCGCAGCCGCTGAATGAGCGCGGCGATACCCGGCTCACCGAGTCGGGGACCGGCCTCGGCGCGGAACTCCGCCAGGAAACGCCGGCTGTCCTGCTGCCAATTGGGTAACAGTCGGCGCACGTAGGGATCGGTGAACACCAGCCACAGGAGGTTGCGGTCCTCAGGGGTGACGGTCTCGACGCCGGGGTAGAGCGTGGCGTAGGCGTCGTTCCAGCCCACGATCTGCCAGTCGTGGGCGATGGCGAAGCTGGGCAAGCCGACCTGGGCGTCCAAGAGCCGCTGCACGTGGGCGGGGACAGTTCGCGGCGTGTGCTCTTCTTCAGGCAAGGGAGCGGCGTAGCCGGCGAGGGAGAGCACGTAGGCGTGCTCCGTACCCGACAGATGCAGGGTGCGTGCCAGGGCATCGAGAACCTGCCGCGAGGGGTGGGTGTCTCGGCCTTGCTCCAGCCAGGTGTACCAGGTCACGGAGACACCGGAGAGCGCAGCGACCTCCTCCCGGCGCAGCCCGGCGCTACGCCGGCGTGCCCCCTCGGGCAGGCCGAGGTCTGAGGCGCTGAGCTGGCCGCGGCGGCTGCGCAGGAGATCCCCCAGCTCGCGTCGACGGCTCTCGCTGCTCACCACAGCAGGATAGTGGTGTCACTACTAGTAGCAGCGGCGTCTTCCTCCTGGCTGCACGAGGCGGCACAGTGCGGCCATGCCCCCTCTGAGATCCAGGACCGTCACCCACGGACGGAACATGGCCGGTGCTCGTGCGCTGCTGCGCGCGGCCGGCGTCGCCCGTGAGGACTTCGGCAAGCCGATCATCGCGGTGGCCAACAGCTTCACCGAGTTCGTCCCCGGCCACACCCACCTGCAGCCGGTGGGGCGCATCGTCTCCGAGGCGATCCACGCCGCAGGCGGTATCGCGCGGGAGTTCAACACCATCGCCGTCGACGACGGCATCGCCATGGGCCACGACGGGATGCTGTACTCCCTGCCCTCGCGCGACCTCATCGCCGACTCGGTGGAGTACATGGTCGAGGCACACTGCGCGGATGCGCTGATCTGCATCAGCAACTGCGACAAGATCACCCCCGGGATGCTGATGGCCGCGCTGCGGTTGAACATCCCCACCGTCTTCGTCTCCGGTGGCCCCATGGAGGGCGGCACAGCCGTCCTGGTCGATGGCACCGTCCGCACCCGCCTCAACCTGGTCTCCGCGATCGCCGACGCGGTCGCCACGGACGTCTCCGACGCCGACATCGCGCGTATCGAGGAGGCGGCCTGCCCCACCTGCGGCTCCTGCTCGGGGATGTTCACCGCGAACTCGATGAACTGCCTCACCGAGGCCCTCGGCCTGGCGCTGCCCGGCAACGGGTCGGTGCTGGCCACCCACACCGCCCGCAAGGCGCTTTACCAGGACGCCGGCCGCACCGTCGTCGACATCACCCGGCGCTACTACGAGCAAGACGACGAGACCGTCCTGCCGCGCACCATCGCCTCGCGCGCCGCCTTCGACAACGCCATGTCGCTGGACATCGCCATGGGCGGGTCGACCAACACGATCCTGCACCTGCTGGCCGCGGCCCAGGAGGCGGGCCTGGACTACACGCTGCACGACATCGAGCAGCGCTCACGTCAGGTCCCCTGCCTGACCAAGGTCGCCCCCAACGGGGTCTACCTGATGGAGGACGTCCACCGCGCCGGCGGGATCCCCGCGATCCTCGGCGAGCTGGACCGCGGCGGCCTCATCGACCACCAGGTCCACACCGTGCACTCGGCCTCGGTGGCGGACTGGCTGAAGAACTGGGACGTGCGCAGCGGATCGCCCTCACCGGAGGCGGTGGAGATGTTCCACGCCGCCCCCGGCTGTGTCCGCTCGGCCACGGCGTTCTCGCAGTCGCAGCGATGGGAATCCCTCGACGTCGACGCCGCGGCTGGCTGCATCCGCGACGTCACCCACGCCCACTCCGCCGACGGCGGGCTGGCGGTGCTGCGCGGCAATCTGTCCCCAGACGGGGCCGTGGTGAAGACCGCGGGCGTGGACGAGTCCGTGTGGACCTTCTCCGGTCCGGCCGTCGTGGTGGAGTCCCAGGAGGACGCCGTCGAGGCGATCCTGTCCGGGCGCATCAGCCCCGGCGACGTCGTGGTCATCCGCTATGAGGGCCCACGAGGTGGGCCGGGTATGCAGGAGATGCTCTACCCGACCTCCTACCTCAAAGGCCGCGGCCTGGGAAAGACCTGCGCATTGATCACCGATGGGCGCTTCTCCGGAGGTACCTCGGGACTCTCGATCGGCCACGTCTCACCCGAGGCGGCTTCCGGCGGCACCATCGCCCTCGTCGAGGACGGCGACACCGTCGTCATCGACATCCCCACCCGCCGTCTGCACCTGGACGTGCCCGAAGAGACTCTCCAGCAGCGACGGGCTGCGCTGGAGGCCAGCGGCGGCTACCGCCCCCGCCACGTGCGCCCCCGGAAGGTGTCCAGTGCCCTGCGGGCCTACGCAGCCCTCGCCCTCTCAGCCGACAAGGGGGCCGTGCGCGACGTTGCCCGGCTCGACCAGCTGCGCTGATGCCCGAGCACTCCCACCTCACTCGAGCACTTCTTCCTCCTTCAGGTACTCCCACCTCGACCGAGAACTCCTACCTCGACCGAGAACTCCTACCTCGAGGATGAAGGATCGACGGGAAGCCCGTAGGCCCACTGCGGGTAGTCGGCGCTGAGCTCGCTCAGTCGGTTGTACTTGGCGAGGCGCTCCCCACGAGCGGGGGCGCCCGCCTTGATCTGCCCCGTGGCGCCGCCCACGGCGAGGTCGGCGACGAACGTGTCCAGGGTCTCTCCCGAACGGTGGGAGACCATTGTGGTGAAACCGACGTCACGGGCGGCGGCCAAGGCATCCAAGGTGCGTGAGACGGTGCCGATCTGGTTCGGCTTGATGAGGGCGGACGTCGCCAAGTTCTCACGTGCGGCGGCTCGGATGCGGCCGGGATCGGTGACCAGCAGGTCATCGCCGACGATCTGGATCCGCTCCCCCAGCCGCCGGGTCATCTCTTGCCAACCGTCGAGGTCATCCTCTGCGCAACCGTCCTCGATGCTGCGGATCGGGTAGCGATCCAGCAGTTCCTCGTAGAGGTCGATGAGCCCGCTGGCGTTCACGCGTTTGTCCGAGGTCAGGTGGTAGGAACCGTCGCGATGGAAGCTGTTGGCGGCCGGATCCAACGCGATAGCCACCTGATCACGCTCTGCGGTGTAGCCGGCGGCCTCGATCGCTTCGACCAGCAGGTCGAGGACTTCTTCGGGGCAGGTCAGACGCGGAGCGAACCCACCCTCATCACCCAGGCCGGTGTCGTGCCCAGCTTGCTGCAACAAGACCTTCAAGCGGTGATGGATCTCGGCGCCGCACTGCAACGCCGAGACGGTGTCCGGTGCACCGACCGGGGCGATCATGAACTCCTGGAAAGCGAGACCGTTGGCGGCGTGAGCGCCGCCGTTGATGACGTTGAAGTGAGGAACCGGCATACGGGGAACTTGCCCGCTCTGCCTGGCGATCCACTGCGCCACAGTGAGACCAGCGGCCGCGGCAAACGCACGAGCGGTGGCCATCGACACCGCGATGACGGTGTTGGCGCCCAGTCGCGACAGGTTCGGTGTCCCGTCGAGGGCGTGCAGCGCGTCGTCGACCTCGCGTTGATCGCTCCAGTCGCGACCAGAGCACAGCAGGTCGGCGACGGGACCTGTAGCCGCAGTCAGAGCAAGATTCACCCCTCGCCCATCGAAACCTCCGACTCGTTGCCACGGATCAGACTCCCGTCCGCTGGGTGGCGGCCCGTCTGTACCTGAGCCGTCCCGTAGTTCCACCACTTCGTGTGCACCGGTTGAGGCACCGGAGGGGGTACTGGCGATCATGCTCGACCCGTCGGGCAGATGCAGGCGGACCTCCAGGGTCGGGTAACCCCGGGAGTCCAGAATCTGACGGGCATCCAGACGGTCGAACTTCACGATGGGCTCCAGGGTCTCGGGCAAGGTCTCGGGCAAGGTGTCAGGCAAGGTCTCTGGCAAGGTGTCAGGCAAGGTCTCGGTGTCGTGCAGGTCGCGAGCAGGTGAGGACGCTCAGGTGCCCCCCTCCTCCGCCACGGCCCGGGCAGCAACTGCAGCAGCCTTCGGGTCCAGGTAGCGCCCGCTGCCCGGCACCACCCCGCGCCCGCCGACGTCATAGACCAGCGGCTGGCCCGTTGGGACATTGAGTTCGATGACCTGTTCCTCAGAAAGGTGGTCCAGACGCATGAGGAGCGCACGCAATGAGTTTCCGTGAGCCACGGTCAGCACCCGCATCCGCAGGGCGAGGGCGGGGTAGAGAGCCTCGTCGAGCCAGCAATCGATACGGGCAAGCACGTCGGTCAAGGACTCACTGATCTCCGAGGCTGCGGCGGGCGGGCCTTGACCGGGCGCACCGTCCCAGTCGACTGCAGGACCAGTGCGTTGCAGCTCGCTGGGAGTAGGTGGGCGCACCGAAAGTGACCTCCGCCAGATGTGGGCCAGGTCCGCACCGAACTCCGCTCGAACCCGACTCTTGCGCATCCCCGTGAGGACGCCGTACCCACGTTCGATCAGCTCCGCGTCAACATGGATCTCAGGTCGAGCACCGGTGGGATACAGCACGTCGAGCACGAGGTCAGCGGTGCGGGTGGCTCGCTGCAGAGGAGAAGAGAAGACGATGCCCGGCCGCCACCCACTGTGGTGCAGCAACTCCGCGGCTACAGCCGCTTGACGGACCCCATCGGGAGAAAGTGAGACATCCCAGTGCCCGGTGAAGCGACCGGCAGCGTTGGCTGAACTCTCACCGTGACGCAGCAGGACCAATCCCGCCACGCCATCCGCAGCATACTCGCGCACAACAGACCTGCCCCTCTGACTCGATCAGGGACAGGAACCATCAGCCGACTCGGCGGTTCGAGCGGTTGTACGCTCAGGCGGGATCCATCACCACGCCAGAGATTACTCTCGTTCGGGGTCGGCCACCACTCCCGCTACCAGCCCTGTTGCTGCCGCCCCCGCCTTCATGCCGGAAGGTTCCACCTCGTGTCTGCCAACACCCAGCCTGCGGGCGGCGCTCCTGCACCACGCGCTAGGCCTCGTCCCGTGCATCTGTCGGCCCCGATAATCGCCATCGTGGCCGGCGGGGCACTGCTGGGGACCGCCGCGCGCTACGGTCTCGCGCTGCACTGGCCCGTGCGCACCGCAGCCTGGCCGTGGGCGACGTTCACCGTGAACCTGATCGGCGCTTTCGCCTTGGGCTTCCTGCTGGAGGCGTTGGCGCGCCGGGGTGAGGACGCCGGCCGTCGACGGCTCGTGCGACTCGGGGTCGGTACCGGCTTCCTGGGGGCGTTCACCACCTACAGTTCGCTGGCCGTCGAGACCGACATGCTGGTGCACGCTGCCCGACCCGCCCTGGCTGTGGCCTACTCCCTCGCCAGTGTCGCCGCGGGGCTGATCGTCGCACTGGCCGGGATAGCGCTGGCCGCAGGTCACCACCGGTGGCGTTTGAGCCGCTTGCCGCAGGACCCGGACGCGGTCGACACCAGCCCCGCAGCAGGAGGGAAGCGATGACCATCTGGGTCTTCGCGGCCGCGTGCCTGGCCGGCTCGCTGGGAGCGGTGAGCCGCTTCGTCGTCGACGGGGAGATCCGCCGACGCCGGCCGTCGTCGTTCCCGTGGGCGACGCTCGTCATCAACGTCACCGGCTCGCTGCTGCTGGGGATCGTCACCGGTGTCGTCGTGGCGCACGGGGAGCCGACGGTGTGGAAGACGGTCGTCGGTACGGGATTCTGCGGTGGCTACACCACCTTCAGCACAGCCATGGTCGAGACGTTGCGGTTGGCACAGGGCAAGGCCACCATCGCGAGCATGACGTACGCCCTGGGCACCCTGGTGGCCGCGACGGCCGCAGGCGGCACGGGTCTAGGCCTCGGGTGGTGGCTGTGAGCCCGCCGAGACGCCCGGTCGTCGTCGGTTTCACCCCCACGGCTTCCCCGCGGATCCTCCTAGAAGCTGCCAGCCTGGCCCGGGCTTACGACGTGCCGTTGATCGTGGTCTTCAGCGACCCTTCCCGCTTCGTCGAAGGGCGCCGCGCGGATGGGAGTCCCATCGTCGTGCCCGTCGATTCCGACACCAGCGAGATCATCGACGACGCTCCCGCACCGCAGGTCGCCGAGGTCGGGGCACGGGTCGAAGGCATCATGACCGACAGTGGTGTCGAGGACGTGGCCATCGAAGTGCGAGGGCTCCTGGGAGAACCCGCGACGACCCTGGCTCAGCTGGCCCTCGAGGTCGATGCGCGGTTCGTCGTGGTCGGGGCTCGGGCCCACGGTTGGCGGGCTTCGCTGCACGAGCTGGTAGAGGGCTCGGTGGCAGTGCACCTGAGTTCGCGCCAGCCCGCGACGGTGGTCGTGGTCCCGGCCGCGCCCGACACGCCATGATCGCCCGACACGCCATGATCGCCCGACACGCCATGATCAAGGATCAAGGCAGCAGCGACGGGGCGGGCCGGTCCAGCGGGCCCCAGGCAGCCGGGCTAGCGCCGGACCTGGTTCAGCGGTCGAGGAGGGTCACCCCGGCGTAGGCGACAGCGGCGACGAGGATCCAGGAGGCCAGCCCGAGGAGCAGGGCGCGCCCACCCGTGCGGCGCAGCGCCGGCAGGTGGATGCCGGTGCCGAGCCCGACCAGGGCGGCGACGAGCAGGACCTGCTGGACGACCTTGACGTCGGCCAGGGCCGCCGCCGGCAGCACACCGGTGCTGCTCACGACGATGGCGGCCAGGAAGCCCGCGACGAAGAGCGGCAGGACGGGCGGCCGCCGCGCCTGGGCGCCGGGTGCGCCCTCGCGTGAGGGCTGCTCAGCAGCGGCGCGGCGCAGGCGCCGGGTCCGTACGAGCGCCACGCCGGTGACCAGGGGGGCGAGCAGGACCACGCGGCTGAGCTTGACCACCACCGCTGCGGTGAGGGCTCCGGGGACGCGGCTGGCCGTGGCGACGGTCTGTCCCACGTCGTGCACGCTGGCGCCGACCCAGCTGCCGAACGCGGTCGGGTCCAGGTGCAGCGGCCCCCGCAGCACCGGCAGGAGGAAGATCGCGAGGCTGCCGCAGAGCGTGACCAGCGCGATGGCGACACTGGTGTCCTCCTCGTCTCCGTCGGCGACGGGTTCCATCGCCGCGACCGCCGAGGCCCCGCAGATGGAGAAGCCGGTGGCGATCAGCAGCGACCGGGCCCGCCCCACGCCCAGCGCACGCCCGAGCAGCTGGGTTCCGGTGAAGGTGACCGCGACCGTGACCACGACGACGGCCAACCCGCCCAGGCCCAGGGAGGCCAGCTGCGCCAGGGACAGCTGCAGACCGAGCAGGACGACGGCGATGCGCAACAGGCGCTTGGACGCGATCCGCGTGCCCGGGCGCAGAACGGGGCGGTGCAAGCCGCAGTTGACCAGCAGCACACCGAGCACGACCCCGGCCGTGGTGGCGTTGACGGCAGGCACGAGCCAGGCGATGCCGTAGGCCGCGGCGGTGGCCGCAGCCACGACGAGCAGCCCGGGCCACGGGGACGCACGCTCGGGGCGCGGGGCGGGACCCGTCGAGGCCGATGGAGAAGACGGCGTCGCGGCGGTGCGGGGTGTGCCGGTCGAGGGGATCGAGACGTTCTCTTCGCTCACGCCACCACTGTGGGCCGGTACCGCCGCGACCGGTAGCGGTGTCCTGATGATGTAGTCATCGAAGGTCTCGATGACTGCCGTAGCGTGGGGGGGTGGACGTCGACCTGCGTCGGGTACCGGACCTGGATTCTCTGCAGCTGCTGGTGCGGGTGGCCGAGCTGGGCAGCCTCAGCCGTGCCGGGCGTGCGCACGGCATCGGTCAGCCCGCCGCCAGTGCCCGTGTGCTCGGCATGGAGCGCCGGATGGGGACCGCCCTGGTGCAGCGCTCGGCCCGCGGCTCGATCCTGACCCCGGCCGGGGCGCTGGTCGTCGGCTGGGCCCGCGATGTCCTCGCGGCCGCCGCCGGACTGGGGGCGGGCATCGCGTCCCTGAACGCCGAGAGCGCCAGCCGGCTGCGGGTCGCGGCGAGCATGACGGTCGCCGAGCACCTGCTGCCGAGCTGGTTGGTGCGCCTGGCCGCGGCCAGCCCGGGTACCGCCGTCAGCTTGCAGGCGATGAACTCCACCGAGGTCGCCGCCGCGGTCCTGGCGGGCGACGCCGACATCGGATTCGTCGAGGGCCCGGACGTCCCTGCCGGGCTGGAGACCAGGAGCATCGGCAGCGACCGCCTGGTCGTCGTCGTCGCTCCCGGCCACCCGTGGACCCGGCGCCGGCGGGGCATCGACGCCGCCGAGCTGGCCGGAACCCGTCTGGTGGCCCGCGAGGCGACGTCGGGCACCCGCGCCGCGGCCGAGGCGGCGCTGCGGGCCGCCCTGCGGAGCAAGCAGCCCGGCGGCGGGTGGCACGAGGTGGCACCGGCCCGGCCGGTGCTGGAACTCTCGACCACCACCGCGGTGCGCGCAGCCGTCGCCGAGGGCGCCGGCCCGGCGGTGCTCAGCCACCTCGCCGTCGAACAGGACGTCGCCGCGGGACGTCTGGTGCTCGTGCAGGTCGAGGGGGTGGATCTGCGGCGCACGCTGCGCGCGGTGTGGCCGAGTGGCCAGCGCCCCCGGGGCCCCGCCCAGGACCTGCTCGCCATCGTCAACACGACCCCCCGGCGGGCACGAGCTCGGTGACCGCATTCTGATCTGCGGCCACCGGGCTACCCGCCGAAGGCGCAGTCACCGCCGGTGGTGCGAGGCCCTTGATGTCCCGGGGCGCTGACCTCACCGACCTCCTGCACCGCATCCGCGGAAAGCCGATCACGAAGAGGTCGCCGACTCGCGGTCGTCGAAGACGTCACGGGCACCTGGAGAACTCACGAGATCGACTGTGCGGTGATCAGCCCGATCGGTTCATCCCACTGGCGACCGCTCACCGGGCCCTTCCCGCACCGCCGAGCTCAGCTGGCCGTGATCTTCTCCCCGGTCGGCGAGAGGACCCACCACTTGCCCATGACGCCCTGACCCATGACGTCACCAGGAGCAGTGTCCTTGGCGAAGGTGTAGACAGGCAGACCATCCACGGTCACCTGAGGCTCACCACTGACCCCGGTGATGCTCGCGAGGTCGGCGTCCACACCATCACCGGTAGGGGTCGCAGCAGTCGCGACCACCGCCGGCCACGTCGTGGCGCACTGGTCCGTGCAGGCGCTGGCGGTCGCGCCCATGGCGTCCTTGTCGAAGACGTACACCGTCTTTCCCTGGCCATCGACGAGCACCTCACCCAGAGAGGTCTGCGCGACCGCGAGGTCAGCCGTGGACGTCCCTGCCGGACTGCTCGAGGAGGAGGAAGCAGAGGGGGTATCAGATGAGGACGCCGCAGAAGAGGACGCCGCGGAGGAGCTGGGCGCTGCTGCGGTCGTATCGGAGGAGCCACATCCGGCGAGGGCGAGGAGGGAGGCGGCGCTGACGGCGGGGAGGATGTACCGAATCTTCATGGGTCCTGCTTCCTGGGTCGGCCGGGATCCATCCGCACCGGTGCGCGGTGGACCCAACGCTCTCTACGACGGACCGCCTCCGTGAAGGGTTCACCTGGCGACCCGCGGCGCCGGTCGCTTCGGCGGGCAGCCCGTCTTGCGGCCAGGCAGATCCGGTGCGAGTCCGCTGAACGCTTCGGGTCACCGCACCGTCGTTAGGGCAGGAGGTGTTGATGACCAGCGAGCACGCCGACCGCCTCGCGTTGTTGCACGACAACCACGCACCGGCGCTTGAGCGCTTCGCGCTGCGCTTGTGCGGGGACCCGGTGACGGCGCAGGACATCACCCAGGAGGCTCTCCTGCGTGCCTGGCGCTCTCCCGCGATCTTGGACGTGGACGACGAAGCGGCCCGGCGGTGGTTGTTCACCGTCGTCAGGCACCTCGCCATCGACGAACACCGTCGCGCCCGGTACAGGCGTGAGCTGATGACGGCGGATCCGCCGGACACCGCGGTCGACGACGCGACGGACGTGCTCCTGCAGCGCTGGCTGGTCACCGACGCGCTGTCGTCGCTGTCCTTGGAGCACCGTCGGGCAGTGGTGAGCTGCTACTACCTCCGGCGCACCGTCGTTGAGATCGCGGCCAGTGAGGGGGTTCCTGCGGGCACCATCAAGTCCCGGCTGCACTACGGCCTCAAGGCCCTCAAATTGGCCCTGCAAGAGCGAGGAGCAGTCCGGTGAGCGATGCGCCGCGGGAGATGCACGAGTGGGACGCCGCCTACGTGCTGGGAGGACTGACCAGCCGGGAGCGAGCCACCTACGAGCGCCACCTCGAGAGCTGCGCAGCCTGTACCGCATCGGTCGCCGAGCTCGCCGGCGTGCCCGGCCTCCTGGCATCGGTACCGATCGACGAAGCGGTCGAGCTCTTGGACGAGGCCCCCCACGAGACCGCGCCACGGCAGGTAGCCGTCAGGAGACCGTTGCTGGGACGGCACTGGGCCAGCATCCGACGTCCACGACGCGTGCTGGTGGCGTTGGGTACCGCCGCCGTGGTCGTCGTCGGTGCAGGCGGATACGCGATCGGCGCTGCAGGCGATCCTGCAGCCCCCGCGCCATCTGCCGCGCTGTCTGCCAGCTCGGCGAAAGCGATGACGCCCACGCAGGGGTCCGCGATCAGCGCCGAACTGGCCGTCAGCGCCAAGAGCTGGGGAACACGGTTCGACTGGACCTTTCGAGATGACAGGGGCACCGCATCGTCACGGGTGTACGACCTCGTGGCCATCGCCAACGACGGCACCCGCACCGTCGTCGCGACGTGGAGCGCCGTGGACGGCACCGCAGGCGGTCTTGTGGCCGCGTCCAGCCTGCCGACGGAGTCCCTCGTCGCGGTCGAGATCGTCGTCGCCGCGAGGTCGACCGTCGTGGCCACCGTCGATGTCTAGCCTCGATCTTTCGCGGAGCGACGGTTGAGGCCAGATCATCGGGGCAACTCAGAGATTGATATACGTCGTCGGGTTATGGACGCTGCGACCGCACGCTCATACCGCGCTGCGGTCACCCAAAGAACCGCACCCAGTCGAGGGACATCACCGCGCTATATCAGTCTGAAGCGTCACGGCTTCTCCGCCGTCTTCACATGGGGCACAACTCCTGGATGGAGTCGCTGAGGTCAGCGTAGTGGGCGGCCTCAGCCTCAGCAGGTGGACGGTAATCCAACCGGGAGTGCAGCCGGGAGTTGTTCCACCACTCCACCCAGGTAGCCGTGGCGTACTCCACATCGGAGAGAGTCTTCAACGGCCCGGCGTGAAAGGGACCGGTGCGGATGCACTCGGTCTTGTAGAGGCCGATCACCGTCTCCATCAGGGCGTTGTCGTAGGCGTCACCGACCGAACCGATCGACGCCGCGAAACCCTCGATGAACAGATGCTCGGTCAGCCTCAAACTCTTGTACTGCGACCCGGCATCCGAGTGCACGATCAACCCCGGCGCCACAGGTGTCCCCGCATGCTCCCGTCCCCAGGTCGCCATCCGCAGACAGGTCAGGACCAGCTCGGTGCGCTTGCTGGTCCTCGCGTGCCAGCCCACGATCCGCTGAGCAAACACGTCGACGATGAAAGCGACCGCAAGGGTGGGGTAGACGAACCCCGCCCACGTCCAGACATACGTGAAGTCCGCCACCCAGACAACGTTCGGCGCCGGGGCGCTGAACTTCCGGTTCAGCAGGTCCCCGGCCCGCACCCCGTCCTTGCCGGGGACGGTGGTGCGGATCTTCTTCGCCCGCCGGGCCCCGTTCATGCCTTCTGCGCGCATCAATCGGTCCACGGTGCAGTGCGCCACCGCCAGGCCCGCCCGGCGCAGATGGGCAACCATCTTCCGCCGCCCGTACAGCGACTCCGGTTGCCCAACAGTGCTGCGCAGGGCGTTGACGACATGCGCGTCGGACACGGTTCTCATCGACGGGACCGGGCCCTGCTCCCAGGCCCGGTAGGTTCTCGCGGCGACCTGGTAACCCTGCTCGGTGAGCACGGCGCAGATCGACTCGACCGCGAAACCCCTGACCCTCATCTCGTCGACGAAGGCGATGATCAACGCTGGCGCGGTGGGGGCACCTCCCGCTTGCGGGGGACGAGCTCCCACGAGAAGAAAATCGAGGCGGAACGGAGTATCTCGTTGGCCTCACGCAGGCGCTTGTTCTCCGCCTTCAGCGCCTTGATCTCCTCCACCTCGGCGCTGCTGAGACCGGGCTTGGCGCCGGCATCGACCTGAGCCTGGTCGACCCAGCGCTGCAGGCTGGCGCGGGAGACGCCGAGGCGTTCGCTGATGGCTACGCACGCTGCGCGCAGGGAGGGGTAGTCGCCTTGGTGGTCCAGGACCATCCGCACTGCTCGGTCTTTGATCTCGGCGGGGTACTGCTTGGGCATGATCGTCATCCTGACCCATCAGGAAGCGGCATCAAAGCCGTGACGCTTCAAGGTGATCCTCGCTTGCATCATGCTGCGCCTTCGATGAACCGCGCCACGACGTGAGTCGAACCACCACGAAATCGCGACGGAACTACGGCGGACTCGAGAAGGGTTACGTCCAACCGGTGCGCGTGTCAGGGATCTGCAGTCCCGGCCACCGCAAGTCGATGCTCACCAGCTTCCCCGCCGGCAGCGGCTGCAGCCGGAGAGTCCGTTCTGCGGTTCGCATCGGGTCGTCGTCGCTCATGTACGAGCCGCCTTCACCGCCGGCCAGCAGGGGCAAGTCGCCGGCCGATGGTGAGAAGTGTTCGCTACTACCGCTGGTGGGGGCTTGCCGCTGTAGTGAGGACACGTTGTCCACCGACTGCCCGTCAGAGAAGTTCAACGTCAGTCGTAGCCTCGCTGGCCCGCCTGGATCCTCGCCGAAAGCGCCAGCTTCATCGAACAGGTCAGAGGTGACGTCATGCGTCACGGGGCTGGTGTGACGAACGTTCAGCGTGAACGTGGCCTGCGCCGCTTCAACGGAGATCAGGTTCAGGTCGACGGTCGCCACCGGCGACGACCCGATGGTTAAGGACTTGAACACATGACCTCCACCCGTAGACGCACATCGAGGAGTGCTGACGAAACTATTACTTCGCCAGCGCCTCCCGAACGACACACTCATGATCGCACAAGTGTTCGAAGGTGTCAGTGGTTGTTCTCCACCTCATGCAAGCACGATCACGCCGACTCGATGTCAGCCGTCTTCTTGATCGGCAGGACACGCGCTAGTCAGAGCCCAAGGCTGGATGAGACAAGAGGAGGTGTTCGAGCTTGCCGTCAGGAGCGAACGAGCCGAGCGATGGCGGCTGAGGCTTCTTTGATCTTGGCGTCTGCCTCATCGCCGCCCTGAGCGATGGCGTCGCGCACGCAGTGGGCCAGGTGCTCCTCCAGCAGGCCGAGCGCGACCGCTTCTAGAGCCTTGGTGGCGGCTGAGACCTGGGTGAGGACATCGATGCAGTAGGAGTCCTCCTCGACCATGCGCTGCAGCCCGCGGACCTGACCTTCGATGCGGCGCAGCCGCTTCAGATGCGCGGTCTTGGTCTCGGCGTAGCCGGGGAGTGTCGTGGCGGTCATGGTCTTCTCCTCCTGCTGCATCTTGGGGTCACCATCATCACTGAGCTGCGGTAGCGCCAGCTCAGTGCTCCACCACGCGCCCGCGGACGGGAAGTGGTCATCGGTCGTGGTGCAAGCTGATGACGACGAAAGATCGGCGACGTGCAGACGGCGACGTGCGGCCGGCGACGTGCAGACGGCGACGTGCGGCCGGCGACGTGCAGACGGCGACGTGCAGACGGCGACGTGCAGACGGCGACGTGCAGACGGCGACGTGCAGACGGCGACGTGCGGCCGGCGACGTGCGGCCGGCGACGTGCGGCCGGCGACGTGCAGACGGCGACGTGCGGCCGGCGACGTGCGGCCGGCGACGTGCGGCCGGCGACGTGCAGACGGTGGGGCGCAGACGGTGGGGCGCTATACGTGCTGGGTGCGCAACCGCAGCGCGTTGGTGATGACGCTGACCGAGGACAGGGCCATCGCCGCCGCAGCGATGATCGGGGAGAGCAGGATCCCGAAGAACGGGTACAGGACGCCGGCGGCGATGGGGATGCCCGCGGCGTTGTAGATGAACGCGAAGACGAGGTTCTGGCGGATGTTGCGCATCGTCAGCTGCGAGATCCGCCGAGCTCGAACGATCGCGGTCAGGTCGCCGGTGAGCAGGGTCACCCCGGCGCTCTCCATCGCCACGTCGGTGCCGGAGCCCATGGCGATGCCCACGTCGGCGGCGGCTAGGGCGGGGGCATCGTTCACGCCGTCCCCGGCCATGGCCACGACCCGCCCTTCGGCGCGCAAGGCCTTCACGACGTCGCTCTTGTGGTCGGGTAGCACCTCGGCCTCGACGCGATCGATGCCCAGACCGGCCGCGACGGCCTGCGCGGTGACCCGGTTGTCGCCGGTGAGCATCACGATCTCCAGCCCCGCCTCGCGCAGCTGGCTCAACGCGGTCGCGGTGCTCTCCTTGACCTGGTCGGCGATGGCCAGCACGGCCACCACCTGCTCATCGAGGGCGACCAGGACCGCGATAGCGCCGGTGGAGCGCACCGCGTCCGCCTGCTCCTGCACCGCACTGGCGTCGATGCCGAGAGAGGACAGCAGTCCAGCGCTGCCGATGGCCACCCGCCGGCCCTCCACGACACCGCTAACCCCACGCCCAGCGGGGGCGGCGAAGTCCTGCACCGCCGGCAGGCGCAGACCCCGCTCTTCTGCGGCGCGTACGACGGCCTCCCCCAGGGGGTGTTCGGAGGCGCGTTCGACGGCCGCGGCCAGGCGGAGCACCTCGGCCTCGGCGTCTGCATCAGCCTGGGATCCATCAGCCGTGGTGCCGGCGCCGGCGGTGGCGGTGGCGGTGGCGGTGGAGGACACCAGGATGATCCTGTCCAGGGAGGGGCGGCCCTCGGTGAGGGTTCCGGTCTTGTCCACCACCAGGGTGTCGACCTTCTCCAGGCGCTCGAGTGCTTCGGCGTTCTTGATGAGCACTCCGGAGCGGGCGCCGCGACCGACGCCGACCATGATCGACATCGGGGTGGCCAGCCCGAGCGCGCACGGGCAGGCGATGATCAGGACCGCGACGGCCACAATGAGCGCGTGGGCCAGGCGAGGGTCGGGACCGAAGACGGCCCAGATGATGAACGCTACGACGGCGACGCTGATCACAGCGGGGACGAAGATGGCCGCGACCCGGTCAGCGGTGCGCTGGATCGGGGCCCGGGAACGCTGCGCGTCGGCGACCATCGCCACGATGCGCGAGAGCATCGTGTCCCGGCCCACCGCGTCCGCGGTGATGACCAGGGAGCCGGAGGAGCTGATGGTGCCCCCCAGCACCCGATCTCCCGTGGTCTTGGTGACCGGCAACGACTCACCCGTCACCAGGGACTCATCGACGGAGGAGCGGCCCTCGGTCACGGTGCCGTCGACGGGGACCTTCTCCCCCGGACGCACCCGCAACCGGTCGCCCAGCTGGACCTCCTCGAGGGAGACCTCACGCTCCTGGCCGTCTTCGTCGAGGCGACGTGCGGTCTTGGGGGTCAGGTCCAGCAGGGCGCGGATGGCGCCGGAGGTCTGCTCACGGGCCCGCAGTTCCAGCACCTGACCCAGCAGCACCAGCACGGTGATGACGGCTGCAGCCTCGAAGTAGACGTCGACGGTGCCGCTCTCGTCGCGGAAGGCGTCGGGGAAGATGCCCGGTGCGAAGGTGGCCACGGTGCTGAACACCCACGCCACCCCGGTGCCCATCGCGATGAGGGTGAACATGTTCAGGTTACGGGTGCGCAGCGAGGCCCAGCCGCGGACGAAGAACGGCCACCCGGCCCACAACACCACCGGGGTCGCCAACGCGAACTGGATCCACGTCGAAACCTCAGCCGGGACCGCGTCGTGCACGGCCATGAACAGGTGCCGGCCCATCTCCAGCAGCAGAACCGGCAGCGCTAGGACCAGCCCGATCCAGAAGCGGCGACGCATGTCCACCAGTTCATGGCTGGGCCCGGCGTCGGCCGTCACGACGACCGGCTCCAACCCCATCCCGCAGATCGGGCAGCTGCCCGGACCCTCCTGACGCACCTCCGGGTGCATCGGGCAGGTGTACTCCACGGCCTCACCGGGACCGGCGTGCACATCGGCGCCCGCACCATAACCGGCGTGGTCGTCGTGGTGGTGGTGGTGCTCGTGCTGGCTGTGCCCGTGCTGGCTGTGCCCGTGGGACGCACCGTGATTGTGGGACGAATCGTGATCGTGAGCGCTGCCGTGGACGGCGGTTCCTTCACCGGCGCTCGACGCGCCGGCATAGCGCTCAGGGTCGTCGAGGAAGGCGGCCCGGCAGCCATCGGAGCAGAAGTGGTGGGTTCGCCCGTCGTGCTCTGCGGCGACCGTCGTCGCGGGGTCCACCGTCATGCCGCACACCGGGTCCACTGCCGACGGTCGTGTTGCCTGCCGCAGGCCGTCGTTGCGAGTCGTCATGCCTCAACCATACCCCCGGGGGGTACATGCGTAAGAGGTGACGCCACCGGGAAAGGTCGTCACACGGATACGCAACCGCCGGGTGCAGCCGCAGTGCGAAGGCTGCTGGTGCCACTGATGGACGGTGGCCTCGCGCCGCCCACCAGTCGCACCTCGTCAGCTCCTGACCGCGTGGGTCAGCCCATGGCGGTCAGCATCTGGTTCATCTGGTCGATCTCGGCGGTCTGGCTCGTCACGATGGAGTCGGCCAGTTCCATGGCCTGGGGGTTCTGCCCCTGCTGCTGCTCGGTCTGAGCCATCGTCACCGCACCCTCGTGGTGCTCGGTCATCATCTGCAGGAACATTCGGTCGAAGTCAGCGCCGGTAGCGTTCTGCAGCTGAGTCATCTGCTCCTCGCTCATCATTCCGGGCATCGAGGAACCACCCATGCCCGAGCCGGTCATGCTCGAGCCGGTCATCGTTGAGCTGGTCATCGCGGGGTCGCTGGAGTGGTCCATGTTCCCCATCGAGGAGTCAGCCGTGACGGGCTCATCCCAGGCGGTGAGCCAGGACGTCATCTCTTCGATCTCGGGCGCCTGGGCCGACTCGATGCTCGCGGCCAGGGTTTTGACCTCCTGACTGGAGGCCTGGGTGGTGGCCATTTGGGCCATCTCCACGGCGCCCTGGTGATGCACGATCATCTGCTGGGCGAACATCACGTCCTGGTCGTTGTGTTCGGCATCAACGGATGCGCCGGCCGCGGGAGCCGAAGACGAGGACATTGTCGAGGACGACATCGAGGAGTGGTCCATCGAGCCGCTGTCGCTGCCGCCACAAGCGGTCAGGATCAAGGACAGGGCACCAGCGGCCCCGAGGGCACTGAGGCGGGTGGAAGTGCGGGTGGAAGTGCGGGTGGAAGTGCGGGTGGAAGTGCGGGTGGAAGTGCGGGTGGAAGTGCGGGTGGAAGTGCGCATGAGAGGTACAGCTCCTTGATGAGTCACGGGTGAGTAGGCACGACGAAGCCGCGCGTGGACGGCGGTGGTCCACGACGCACGGAGGGTCGGCTTAAACCCGGATCACGCAGAGGGAGATGCGTGGCCAATGCCACGGTGGCGGCCCGCGCCACGGGGTGCTGGTGGTGGCCCTCTTCAGCCACGGATCGGCCGGCCGGTAGGAGGGTCGCAACGCGCGGGCCGCGGCCTAGGCGATCAAGACCACCAGCACGGCGATGCCGGCGCTGAGGAAAAGCACGCAGTCGACCGCCGAGTGATGTTCATGATCGCTGGTCTGGGTGGCCGATGTCGGTGACGCTGCGTCTGGTGCAGGAGGCGCGAGGGTGTGCCCGTGGCCACCGGACATGCCGCTCATGGCTGAGCTGGACAGGGTGGCGGGTGACGTCACGTGGGTTTGAGCGTGTTGCTGCCCGACCACACCTGCCAGGACGTGCATCGCCGATAGTCCTACCGCCAGCGCCACGACGAGCAGGAGACGCAGCACGACGGACCGCCCGATCAGTAGGCCGGCGTTCCGTCGCATGCACTCAGGCTAACCCCTAGGGGGTATATCGCCAGTACGCGCAGCGCTGGGTGCACGACGGAACCAGGCAACCCGGTCTCGGGTGCCAGTCGGCAGTTGTTTGCCCGCGCACACCTTCATCCGGCGGTGAGGAAGCGGACGGGGTGCCCGCGAGTACGCAACGGCGGGAGGATCACCGGACGCGTTTCGTTCGGCAAGGCAAGGAATCGATGGTGATACCGGCCTGGGGACCGAGCGGTGCAGCGGATACACCGCGTGACCGTCCAGATGATCGCCGCGTGATCGCCACGTGACCTGCCTCAGGATTCGGTGCGTGGTCATTACGCGTGACGCCCAATGAACCGTGAGTCAGCGGCTACAGTGCGCCACCAGGACGGTCGACAACACGGCAGGTCCCGCTTCACGTCAGCTCCGCATGATGCGCGCTCAGGGCAAGGAAGACCTGGCGTGAGACCCAGGAACGGTGCACCACTAAAAGATCGACGGTTAGAAGGTCGACGACGACAAGGTCGACGATGACGCAGAACGAGGCACCGGTCAGCAGTCACTGGGCATCAAGCCCCCGATCGCACGGGACGTGAGTGTGTTGACCTCCTCATCTCAGCGACGCCGCCGGTCTGCGCGCCGCCTATCCCCAGCAGCAGTGCTGGCTCCCGTGGTCCTGACGTTAGGCCTGATCAACGGTATGGGTGCTGGTGCCGGAGTGGCCGCCGCGGCCACACCTGTCGCCGCACCTGTCGCCACACCTGTCGCCGCACCCGCCTCGATGAGGGGAACGGCGGCAAGGCCCGTGAGCGTCGGTGCAGTTGCGCCCCTCAGCGCGGCCGCCGCCGTAGTCCAGCCCCCCACTCCCGAAGAGGTCGAGCAGGCGCGCCGCGCCGCGCAGGCCTCGGCCGCGGCGGCCGCGGCGGCTCAGCAGCGTTTGGAGGCTGCGCAAGCCCAGTTGGACGTAGTGGCCTCTGAGGCCAATGAGGCGCTGGAGCGCTACCAGCAGGCGGTCGAGGCTCACCAGGCCGCTCAGCAGCGTGAGGTCGAGGAGCAGACGCGACTGGACGCGGCTGAAACTGCCTTGAGCCGGGGTCAGGACGATCTCGGCCGCTGGGCTTCGCAGGCCTATCGCAGCGCTGAGGTGATGCCGCAGTACACCGGCATGGTGCGACTGCTGCAACGTAGTGCCACCGATGAGACCGCTCAGGCGATGGCCATCGCCCAACGTTTGGGCGCCAGCCGCAACAACGCCGTCACCGACTACGAGATGGCTCAGCGGAGGCAAGCTGAAGCCGCCGAGCGTGCCGTTGAGGCTCGTCAGGCCAGTCAGGCCCGCGCTGAGCAGGCCAGCAAGGCCAAGGAAGCGGTCGATGCCTTGGTCGCTCAGCAGAGTGCGCAGGTGAAGGATCTGACCGCGTTGCAGACCGCTGCGACCGGGGTGGCCCGTAATGACGCGACCCGCGCGGACAACCTGGCCACGGCCCGAGCCGTCGCTGACGCTGAAGCTGCCGCCGCGGCAGCGCGGGCCGCAGCTGAGGCTCAAGCGACCGCTGCAGCCCAAGCGAGGTCTACGGCGAGCAGCGCCCTAGACGCCACCAGTGCTGGCGCTGGCCCGAGCACAGGGGGTGATTGTGCGGGAAGCAGCACCGCCGGCTACCCCAACGGCCTCATCCCACGCAGCGCGCTGTGCCCGTTGTGGGGAGCCTCCGGCCACGTGCTGCGCGTCGACGCCGCCGAGGCCTTCAACCGCCTCAGCCAGGCCTACGCGCAGGAGTTCAGTCGGCCGATGTGCGTGACTGACTCTTACCGCACCCTGACTGAGCAGATCGACGTGAAGCGACGCAAACCCGATCTGGCCGCCACACCGGGCACCAGTCGCCACGGTTTGGGCATCGCCGTCGACCTCGGGTGCGGGGTGCAGAATTTTGGTTCTCCACAGTTCATCTGGCTCAAGCGCAACGCGGCCCTGTTCGGCTGGCTGCATCCGGCCTGGGCAGAGCGTGCGAACGGTCCTTTCGAGCCCTGGCACTGGGAGTACACCGGGTAATACCCCAGCAATCTCAGCCGGTTGCCGGCCGTTGCTCCCGTGGCCCCAACACGGTGCCGCAGCAGACCGCTGGACACCTCAGCTCTGACTGCAACTTGTTGCACACGAAGCGGCCTGCGGAAACAGCCAATGACCGTGGATAACCGACCACCTCATCCTCTACATCCGCCTCACCGACCGCCAAGCACCTGCCGCCTGAGGTGCGGACGCGAGGGATCACCGCATCAGCTGACGCTGCGTAGCCACCCGTTCTACGATGAGGACCAGCTCAGTCGACCCTCTGGAGTGCCGGTGCTCACCTTGCTCAGCGGCGCTCGCACCCCCCTCACCGGTCAACGGCTGACGGTCGCCACCCACCTCGAAGATCGACTGGACCTGCTGGCCCTGCTCGTCGACGAACGCCGCCAGGCCGCCTCCGATGCAGACCTGATCTTCTGGAACGCCCCCGACGACCGCCACGGCGTCCGCCTCCTCAGCTCCGGGCGCCTGCAACTGATCTTGAACCGGGTCCCGGCCTCGATCGAGCGCATCATCCTCGCCGCCTCCCGCGACGGTGCCCCCTTCGCCGACCTGGGATCCCTGCGCACCACCCTCGGCAGCGACGACGGCTCCCAGGTGCTCCTGCAGGCCGACCACCTCAGCGTCGAGACCGTCGTGATCCTGGGCGAGGTCTACCGCCACCAAGGCGCGTGGCGGGTCAGTTCCGTTGGCGCCGGCTACGCCAACGGCCTCGTCGGACTCCTACGCGATCACGGGATCACCGTTGATGACGACGGGACCGAGAACGCAGCCCCGACCCACGACCCGACCGTGCCCCGAACTGCAGCTCCGCCACCACCGCCACCAGCCGCGACCCCACCGGCCGGGTCCCGCTCCGCACGGCCAGCCTCAAGCGGTCCCTCGAGCACCCCACCCAGGCCTACACCTGCACCTCACGGTGGTCCTCCCCCGCCGGCACCGCTTCGCCCCGACCCCGCCCGACAGGGCCAGCGCGGCTACTGCCCCCACTGCAGCACCAAACTGCCCCGCAAGCTGCTGTCCTTCAGCCCCTGCCCCACCTGCACGCCGCTGCGTCAGGCGTGGCTGCGCGACCTCGAGCGCATCCTGGCCACCTCACCACCTGCCGGCCTGGACCAGCACTGGCGGCGCCTGCACGAGCTGGGCCTGACCTACCCCCGGATGCGCCCGGACATCGAGCCGATCGCGCTGACGCACCTGCAGACCGTCGTCCACGTCGCCTTCGCCGACTCCATCATCGAACAGCACGAGATCGACGACTTCGACGCCTGGGTCGCTGCCCTCTCCCTGCAAGACCACCACCAGGTCGCGGTGCTGAGGAGCCAGCTGCTGCGCGGGCAACAACTCAGCCTCATCCGCTCCGGAGTCCTGCCCCGGGTGAACGTCTACGGCCTGCACCTGCAAGCCGATGAAACCCCCCACTTGCAAGCCCCGGCCACCTACGTCAAGCGCAACGCCTCCAGCGAGCGCCTGCACTCTGGTCAGCTGCTCATCACCAGCCGTGGCCTGGCCTTCAGCGGAGTCAGCGGGCACCAGTACACCTACAAGCAGGTGCTGCGGGTCGACGCCTTCGGCCCCGACGTCCACATCCAAACCACCCGCGCCGGTGGGGAGTACGTCTACCGCGTCGTGGACGCCGACATCGTCGCCGCCACCACTGAAGGGGCACTGCGCATCGCCAAACGCCTGGTCATCGCCCCCGGCCAGCGTGACTCCCGCCGCATCCCGCACGCGGTGAAAGTCGCGGTCTTCCAGCGCGATGGCGGCAAGTGCGTGCAGTGCGGACGCAGTGAGTACCTGGAGTACGACCACGACATCCCCTGGAGCCTGGGCGGGGCCACCAGCGAGGACAACCTGCGACTGCTGTGCCGGCGCTGCAACCAGGAGAAGGGCGCGCGCATCTGAGGCAGATCCGATGCAGATGCGCCCGTCTCGACGTCCCGCAGACATCCCCTGGGCTGGCTCGACCGCCCGGGTGGTCTGCTTCAAGACCCGACCACCACAAGCCGAAACGACGATCATGCCGTTCGCGGACACACACCACGACCTCCCCGCGACAAGCAGCGACCTCCGACCGGGCGCACTGGACAGCAGGGCTCTCCCGGCGGCACCAGCAGCACCGGAGGAGACACCGCTCGGACACGTGCGACTGCTACCCACCGACCCCCGCGACATGGTCCCCTCCGCCGTGCGCTGGGCTTGCACGCTTCACGCCAGCATCCGCACCATCCCCCGCACGCAGTTGCCCTCCCCTTCACGCACCTCGCTGCAAGCGGTGGTGTGGGTTCTCGCCGCGGCCGCCGACTACGACAACCGCATCCCGCCTGATCACACCGCCGCCGTACTCGCCCGCGAAGCCAGTGTCGGGGACCGGGTCTGGCAGAAACGCACCGCGTGGCTGCGCGAGCGGGGCTGGCTCGTACACGGCCCCGGTGGGCCCAGCGACGGCTGGCAGCTGAGCACGCCTTGATCCCACCCCATGAGGAGCTGCGGTCTCAGTCGCAGCCCCAGTCACCGGGCCAGGGTCACCGGCCGCACCGCTCGCAGGCGCAGCGTCACGCCGACACCGCCGCGGTCGCGACCCGACGCACCGCGCCGTGGAGCCCAGCCGAGGACGATGAACTGGCCGCGTGCGTCAACGCTGACGAACTCGAAGCGTTCGCAATGCGCTGGTCGCGGACCTTCCGGGCAGTAGAGCAACGCCAGCGACGCTCTCGCCCAACCCCTCACGCCGGGATCCCAACCGGTACCGGTTGGATCCAGAGCAACTTCCGGCCTAGGCGACCGAATCCTGGTCTTCTTCCTCCTTTCAGCGGGCGGCGAAAATGATTGACGCGGCGTCATCCCGTAGTCCGAGGTGTCGAGATGAGCCCACAACGACAAGATCGTCAGGTGGCTGACAACAAGGACCGCCTCATAGGCAGGCCTATCCATGAGGGACTCCCCCGCCGTGCCTGGACGACGATCGCAGCAGTGTTTCTTGGCGCCCTTGGGCTCGCCAGCATCCTGTGGTGGTTCGCACCGATGTGGGCAGTCAACGACGCCGACCACACGCGAATCACCGCCGCCGGACAAGAGGTACCGGACCGCGAGAAGATCGCCGAAGCAGAAGGAGCGGCTCGCACGCCACTCGGTGTCGCCGGCGCTGCCCTGCTGGCTGGAGCTGCCGCAGTCGCGGGGGCGATCGTCAGCAGCCACAACGCTCGGCTGACACGAGAGTCACTGGAGCAGACTCGGGAGTCCAATCGTCTCGCCGCACTGCGCGACAGCGATACGAAGGAGCACAGCTCCCGAGTCCTCACCCATGAGCAAGCCCGCGCTGACGACGACCGGTTCACCAAGGCCATCGACCAGCTCGGGAACACCAGCGCCTCGGTACGCCTGGGGGCACTGCACTCCCTGCATCGCCTGGCTACCCAGCGCACAGAGCGCACCGAAGTCGTCCTTGATGTCTTCTGCGCCTACCTGCGTCAGCCCTTTCATCACCCAGATCACGACCACGAGCCGTCCGAACCACCAAGCACGGAGGACCCCACTGGCGACGCATGGTGGCCCCACGACCACAAGGAACGCGATGAGCGAGCCGCCGAAGGCGAAGTACGCCGTACCGCGCTCCGCCTGATCCGCGAGCTACTGCCGCCAGCCCTACCCAGTGACCAGCGGCCAGACTCAGCCCTCAACGACGTCATCCCTCTGACGCCGGGCAAACAGCGCTTCAACCTCAACCTCAGCGGCGCGGCGCTCGACCACCTTGACCTCCGTGAACGTCAGGTTGGTGTCCTCGCCCTGGAAGGCGCCTACGTTGCCGGAAGGGTGGTGCTGACACAGGCGCAGGTGGATGGCGCACTGCTTCTGGGTGAGGGAACACACATCCGCAAGGACCTGGTCATCGGCTTGGGGGCTCGTGTACTGCAGGTCTACATGGGTCAGGGAACGCGGGTAGACGGAACGTTGAGGATCAGTGGCGGTTCCCGCATCGAAAGAGGGGTGGACCTCGGACCCGATTGCTACGTCGGAGCCATAGAGATCGCAGGGGCGGCGGAGGTTGACCGCCTCGATCTCGGCGCGGGTGTGCGCGTGGCCGGAAACATCACCATCAAGGACGAGGCCCAGGTGCAAAGGGTCTTGAGGGTTGGGCGCGGCACTCGCATCGGCGGGAAGATTGGTCTGTCTCACGGCCGCCTGCATGGCAATCTCTCTGTCGAGCAGGACGTTCACATCGCACAGGGCATCGAGATTGGCTGGGATTCACTTGTGCACGGGGCCGTACAGATCGGACAAGACTCACATCTGCTGGCCCTAGACGTCGACGCAGGAGCCATCATCGATGGCGGCATTATTCTTGACGGGGCTCACATCGAGAACATGATTACGCTCGACGACGGGGCTCAAGTTCATCGCGGAGTGCGCCTATACAGGCGGGCGATCGTAGGCGGCCACCTAGCCCTACGCTCCGGGGCCCGCATCACCGGGATGGTGTACCTCAACACCTCGGTCTTGCGCGGCCTCACCCTGGACGAAGGTGCCCACCTGGAGCTGCTACGAGTGGATGAACAGGGGAGGTTAGAGCTGCTGGATGTGGCCTCACCGACGCAAATCGGTCGGGTCGAGATGCATCGAGAGTCAGATACCCCGATCGACCTGCTGACCGCGAAGGGGCTTGATGTCGACCTATGGCCAGAAACCTAAGGCTCGGAGTGCAGGTAGTCGGCGCAAAGTGACGGGTCTTCGTAGATCACCTAACGCTGGTGTCGGCCATGCGGAAGGAAGGTTGCGCACCGTACCCCGAAACTCCCAGCCCGCTGCTGCTACTGCGTCACCCTGGGGATCAGCCAACCCCTGTGGAGGAGTTCCCTGGAAAAATCAAGATCGCCCTAACCGCAGCCACTCTGCTCCTGCCGAGGGTGCCGCTGGCCTCCGCAGTCTTGGAGCTTAGGACGCTCGGCCGGCCCCGACCGTCACCGTCACCGAGGCCCCCGACGCCCAGCCCGAAGCAGCCACCGGTGAACCGGCCGCCGCGTCGACCTCGAGTGCACCCGCCGCCGCGGCCAGGTACAGCGAGCGTCTCCGGAGGCCGAGCGCACCGACCCCATCGCCGCCACCCCGTCAGCAGTCCCGTCAGCAGTCGCGTCAGCCGCAGCCGCGGAGGTCTCCCCCGCACGGACCTGCACGGCCTGACTCGCGGCCGGCGACAGAGGCAGCTGATTCGGTATGGAGGGTCACCTTCACGGGAGCGGTCAGGACATGACGCCCCTCCTCCTCAGGTCCGCAGAGCTCCACGGTGAGCGTCGCAAGCGTGGTGAGGGCCACAGCCCGGTGAGGTGTGGCGCGGGCATGCGCGCGGTCTCGACGTGGTTGAGTACGGCGCCCTCGTACCCAGACAAACCGTCAGGGCACCGGGCAGACAACGCACCACACAGGGAGAAGAACTCATGGCAACCGACTACGACGCACCACGCAAGACCGACGACGACGACACCGACTCCATCGAGGAGCTAAAGACCCACCGCACCGACAAGACCTCGTCCTCCCGCGTCGATGAGGACGAGACCGACGCCGCCGAGGGCTTCGAGCTGCCCGGTGCCGACCTCTCCGGCGAGGAACTGTCGGTGCAAGTCCTGCCGCGTCAGCAGGACGAGTTCACCTGCACCAACTGCTTCCTGGTCAAGCACCGCAGCCAACTGCACACCGCCCAGAGCAGGGGCGACGGTCAGCTGATCTGCAACGACTGCGCCGACTGACGCGTCGTCGGCGCAGGCTCGCCCCGGGCTCGCGTCGATCGTCATCGGGTCATGCGACGGCGGCGCGGCTGCGGCGATGAGCGGGGCCCCGGTCCGCTCGAGCCCTCCTGCTCGAAGGGTGCGTGGAGCGCACTGCCGCAGGGCCGCACGGCCGCACGGCCGCACGGTGAGTTTCCCCAAGCGAGACGAACGGGGTTCTCCTGTCGGTGGCGGTTGTAGCGTCGTGAGTTGTCGATCTTCCGGGCAGGGTCCGGTGAGAAGGAGCGCGGGTGGCGATCACCGATTTCATCTTCACTCCCGTCCTCACGTCTGAAGTGGAGTACGACGTCGTGGGTGAGCGCGGCGGCCGGTGGACGTTGTTCCAGCGCGGGTGCACGTACGAGGACGCTGTGGTTGCGCTGGAGGAGGCCCGCTCGGGTGGCCCGTCCGCCACCTGGCACCTGGTGCGCCGTACGACCGCGGTGACGGAGGAACTCATGCCCAGCGGCGCGGTTGAGGAACCTGCCTCGGGACGCTAGGTGGTGGAGAAGCGCGTACTTCGTAGGTCGTGCAGCGGGAATCGAGGGAGAGGTGAGGACGTTGGACGCAGCACTGCCGGTCTGGCTCTTGGACGTCGACGGCGTGCTCAACGCCTCCCGCCCTGGTTGGGGTGGACCGCCTCGAACCCGCAACGCCGTCTCCAATGGGGTGGGGTACCGCATCCGCTGGTCCCCGGCGCTACTGGACCGGGTCCGGGCTCTGCACCTCTCGGGCCGGGTGGAGATCCGCTGGTGCACGACGTGGTGTCCAGACGCGGACCAGTTGGAGGCACTCTTCGGGCTTCCCTCCCTGCCGCGCGCGTGGTCGATGCCGTTGTTCGATCAGGAGGCCGCCGCGGCGAAGTTGGCGGCGGCGCGGGAGGTGCTGGCCTCTGGGCGGGCGCTGGTGTGGACTGACGACACCGAAGTTCCCTTGGACGGTCCGGTGCGCGAGGAGCTGTTGCGCGCGGGACCGGCGTTGCTGCTCCGTCCGACGCCTGCTCGAGGTCTGCAGCCGGGTGACCTAGACGCCATCGACGTCTTCCTCGACTCTGTTGCCGCAGCCGTTGCCACCGACCACCGCGATCACGCGCCGGAGAACCGTCGCTGATGCAGCCATCGCAGATGGGTCTGCGCCGGTCGGGTGCGTCAGGTCAACGCGTGCAGCTGTACCGCGAGGACGCTGACCCCTCGGGGGCCGGTGCGGCGCACGCGGCCGGTGACCAGCAGCAGCGAGGCCCGGTACAGCAGGTGGTGACTGGTGCTCGCCTGCACGTCGGCGAAGACGGTGACATCGACGCAGCCGGTACCGTCCTCCAGGGTCAGGAACACGACCCGGCGTCCTGAGCGCACCGGCGGGGTCTGGGTCGCCACGCGCACGCCGGCGACCAGGACGTCGACGTCGGTGCGCACCTCCAGCAGTCGCTGCGCCGGGGTGAAGCCTCGCCGGCGCAGTTCAGGCAGGTGTGGGGTGAGGACGTGCTGCTGCAGGTCCATCCCCGTGCTGGCCAGCTCGGTGCTCACCTGCTGCTCCGGGGTCGGCGCCAGATGCCCGGCGGCGGCGCTGGCCAGGTCGAGATCACCCAGCGGCAACGCAAGCTGGCCGGAGTGCCAGCCGGCGAACCGACCCGCTGAACGGCCCACTCCCCTGCCCGCTGACTGTCCCGCCGGCTGCACGGCTGACCGTTCTCCTGGCTGGACCGCCGCGGGCGGCACCGCCGAGGACAACCCCGCCGCGGTGCGTGCAGCGGGCGACGCAGTGCGTTGCGGTCTCGCAGTGCCGGTCTCGGTGCGGGTCTCGACGTCGGCGAGGTCGCTGACGAGAGTTTCCGCAGAAGTAGCTGCAGAGATGACTGCAGTATTGGCGGCGAGGGGCGGTGAGGTCGCTGCGGAGCTTCGTGGTTGCGGCACCACCCTTTCCCCGGACCTACCCCTGGATTCAGGCCCGGGCGGGCGTCCTGCTCTGGAGCGGGTACTGATCTGTTGCAGGTGGGCCAGCAGGTCCCCACGGGTCAAGACCCGCCTCAGAGCCCGCTCGCTTCCCTCTCCCCCGTCCGGACTGGTGCTGTGGCTTGCGCGGTAGGTGGTTCCTGGCCGAAGGGATGCACCCACCACCGGGTCCAGGCCGGCGAGGTCGTCCAGGGCTCCAAGGCGGGCCAGGCGCAGGAGGGTGGGGCGGCGGGGTCGGGCCCGGTCACGGAAGTCGCCGACGTCGAGGAAGGGCTGCGCGGCGACGATGCGTTCCACCTCGACGGCGTGCAGGTCCTTGACCACGGTCAACGGGGGACGGATCCCCCACCGCTGCTCCCCATCAACCGATGGACCAGCGGGAGTCGGAGGCTCGCTGCGCCAGACGTCGGTGGAGGCCTGGACGTCGACGGGCAGGATCGCGATGCCCAGACGTCGAGCCTCAGCCACGAGGAGGCGGCGGGGGTACATGCCGGGGTCGTGTTCGATGAGACCGGTGAGGAACTGCACCGGGTAGTGCGCCTTCAACCAGGCACTCTGGTAGGTGATGGCGGCGAACGCGGCGGCGTGGGCGCGCGCGAAACCGAACCCGCCGTGGGCGGCGATGAGTTTCCACACCGCGTCGACGACGTCGCGGGGGTAGCCGCGGGCGGTGGCTGCGGCGCGGAAGTCGGCTTCCACCTCGAGGCGGGCGTCGGGGTCGGAGAGGTGGCGGCGCCACACGTCGGCGCGGGCCAGGCCGCAGCCGGTGAAGACGTCGAGGATGCGCATGACCTGCTCGTGGAAGATGACCACGCCGTGGGTCTCGGACAGGATCGGGGTGAGGTCGGGGTGTGGGAGGCGGCGGGGTCCGCCGGTGGCGACCCAGCCGTGATGGCCCTCCAGGAACGGGGAGATCATGTCCCCGGCCATCGGTCCGGGCCGGAAGAGGGCAACGTCGATGACGAGGTCGGAGAACGCCCGAGGCTGGAACTTCCCCAGCAGCTCACGTTGGCCGGGGGACTCGATCTGGAACACCCCGAGGGTATGGGTGGAGCGGATCAGCTCGAACGTGGCGGGGTCATCCAGGGGGATGGTGTCCAGGTTTGGCGCGAGGCCAGGAGTGGAGCCACCGACGAGGACCTGTGCCCCGGTAGACGTTTCCCTGGTTGGCGCGACAGGGGCGGGTTCGCCGACCGGGGACTGCGAACCCGCCGCGCCCACGGCGCGGTAGCCGGGAACGAGGTGGGCCAGTTCGGGAACTCCGACCGCGGCGGAACGTGGCGCTGGTTGCGTGTTCTCCGGCGCCGCTGCGGTGCGTTCGATCTCGGTGAGGGTGTAGGCGATGGCCGACTGCATCCGCACACCGAGGACGTCGAGTTTGAGCCAGCCCATCGGGTCGATGTCGTCCTTGTCGAACTGGCTCATGGCCATGCCCTCGATCCCGCACGCCTGCACCGGGGTCCGGGCGAGTAGGGACGCGTCGGAGAGGATCACCCCGCACGGGTGCATCGAGAGGTGCCGGGGCAGGCGGTCGAGGGTGGCGGTGACGTCGACGAGCAGGTCCAGCTGCCGGTGACCGCGCACCAGCTCCGCGAGCTCACGCAGTTCGGGGAGTTCCGCCATCGCTTGCCGGACGCGGGAGGCGGACACCCCGCGCAGGCTGGCCGCGACTTCGTCGACGACTTCGGGTTCCACCCCCAGGGCGAGGCCGGCGGCGCGGACCGCGCCGCGGGCGCGATAGGCCTGGGTGGTGGCCATCAGGGTTACGCGTTCGGGCCCGAAGCGGTCGCGGATGGCGCGGTAGATGTCGTGGCGGCGGGCGGACTCCACGTCGAGGTCGATGTCGGGAAGGGTCTCGCGTCGATCTGAAATGAAGCGCTCAAAAAGGAGGCCATGGTCCAGGGGGTCCACGTTGCTTACCCCGAGCAGCCACAGCAGGACGCTGCCCACGCCGGACCCGCGGGCGGTGGCGCGCACGCCGAGGCCGTGGATGAGGCGGACGGATTCGTCGACGGCGAGGAAGTAGGTGGCGTAGTTGAGGCGGTCGACGACGGCGAGTTCAGCGTGCACCCGCTCCTGCACCGCCCGCACCCTGGCAGGGTTCGCGCCGGGGTAGCGACGGCCGATACCGGCATTAGCGCGGGCGCGCAGCATCCCGAGTGCGGCGGCGTAGCCGTTCGGGTCGTCGGCGAAGGTGGCCGCGGCGTCGATCCCGAGGACCGCCGGTTCCGGCACCCGCGCTCTGCCCCACCCCAGGTCGGTTTCCGGGTCCAGGCGGCACCGCTCGGCCAGGGCGGCGGTGCGTTCCAGCAGTCCGCCGGCGTGGTCGCGGCCGCGGTGCTCCACCCCGGCGGCGGTGGCGATCTCACGGGCCAGGTCCTCCATCAGCTGCGGGGGTTTCAGCCAGGCCTGGGCGTTGGGCAACAGGGCATGTGCGGCGTGTAGCTCCTCCAGGCCGCGCAACGCGGCGACGGCGTCGCCGACGTCGGCGGTGGGGACGTCACCCGGGTGCAGGAGCCGGACGGCGTTGGTCAGCACGGTGGGGATGCCGACGGCAGCCGCAGCCCGCAGCACACGCGCGGCCGTGCCGACCGAGGCGGGGTGCCCGTCGCGGGTGAGGTGGCACACGACCTCCACCGCGAGCGCCGTGGCGGGTAGGAGGCGGGTCCAGGTTTCCCAGGCGTCGATGACGTCGCGGAGGCGTCCGGTGGCGAGGGCTTGGCCCAGGTCGGTGCCGGGGCCGAGGAGGACGGTGGCGGCGTGTTCGTTGCCGGTGGCGGGGGCCAGGGCGGTGGCCAGGGCGTGAGGGGTGAGGGCGGCTGTTGCGGCGCTGGGGCTGGCACCAGAACTGGTGGTGTTGGCGCGGTGAGCGGTGGTGGTGGCGCGGCACAGCGCGGCCCACCCGGCCCCGTGGGTGCGGCCGTGGGCGAGGACCACGATGCGCCCAGCTCCCGGTCCGGGACCGGCACCTACCGCGGCACCGCCTGCGGCACCAACTGCGGCACCGCCCGGCGCCGGCGGGTGGGTGAAGGTCTGCGTGGCCCCAGGACGCCTGCTCGACTGACCCGGGCGCAGAGCGAGGTCGACACCGGCGATGGGATCGATACCGACGGACCGGCAGGCACTGACGTGCTGGATCAACCCAGCCATCTGACCGCGGTCGGTCAGGGCCAACGCGGGAGATCCGGCGCTCGCGGCGGCCGCGGCCAAGGTGGCGGGGTCAGTGGTGCCGTGATGGTGGGAGTGCCCGCTGGCGACGTGCAGGTGGGTGAACGGGGTGCTCACGACGGTTCACGGTTCCTCGACGCGCAGGACGTGCCAGTCGTCGCCGGCGCGCAGGACCTCGACGCTGATGGTGACCGGCTCGGACCGAGGCTGTTCCCCCGCGAGGTCCTGGAGGTCTTGGGATCCCTCGTCGAAGTCATCGCTGTAGTCGTCGCTGTAGTCGTCGTTGTAGTCGCCTTCGTCGCCGCAGCCGAAGTCGTCCGCGAAACCCTCCTCGCCGTCAGCCCCGAATCCGTCGTGTCGGTCCGCGCTGCGCGAGAGATCCCCTCCCTGACGCGAGTACGTGGGGACGGCGCGCAAGGTGGGCGCCGGCGGCGGGACCTCTGCCTGCAGCCGCCAGCGTTCCTGGTCGACCAGGGCTAGGGCCTGGTCGAGATCGAGGCGACGCTGCGAGCGCCACCAAGGGATGACGGGCCGCTCGTGCCAGCGCACTGCGTGGGTGATCGGCAGCAGCATGCCGCGCCAGCGCACGGCAGTGGGACGGCCAGCGTCAACCACCACGACCACGTCTTCAGCGGCGCTCGCGGAGAGTTGGTCGAGACGTTCTCCCCCGGTGTCGCCGTCGGGGGCGTACTCGCCGATGGTGGCGGCCATGAGCCTCCCTTCGGCCGAGGTCGAACACTTGTTCGATCAGCACTGTAGGGGGTAGACCGTGATCTGCGTCGAACCGGCGTGGCTCAGGCGGCCTAACGCCCCGCAGCCGCGACGTGGCCGAGCGCTGAGCCGCTAGTGTCGTGTCTCACTGTTTCGCGGCATTAACGGCGGTGAGGTAGCCAGCGAGTCGGTCCAGGATCTCGTCTGCTGTTCTGACCCAGACGTAGGGTTTCGGGTCGTCATTCCAGTTGGTGGTCCATGTGCGGATGTCGGAGGCAAGATCAGCGACGCTACGGTGGATACCGCGGCGCAGGACGCGGGCGTCGACTTCGCCGAACCAGCGTTCGACCAAGTTCAGCCAGGAGGAGCTGGTGGGGATGAAGTGCATGTGGAAGCGGGGGTGGCGAAGCAGCCAGCGTTTGACTGCGGGGGTCTTGTGGGTGGCGTAGTTGTCCAGGACCAGGTGCACTGCCAGGTCGTCGGGGACCTCACGGTTGATCTGGTTCAAGAACTTCACGAATTCGCTGCTGCGGTGCCGGGAGTGCAGGGTGTGGTGGACATGTCCGGTGGCCAGGTCCAGTGCAGCGAAGAGGCTTTGCACGCCGTGGCGGACGTAGTCGTGGGTTCGGCGGGCGGGGGTGGTGGGCAGCATCGGCAGGCAGGGCTGGGTGCGGTCCAGGGCCTGGATCTGGGATTTCTCGTCTACGCACAAGACAACCGCCTGCTCGGGTGGGTTCAGGTACAGGCCGACGACGTCGTGGACCTTTTCGATGAACAGGGGGTCTTGGGAGATCTTGAAGGTTTCTTGCCGGTGGGGTTGAAGGCCGTAGGCCTGCCAGATGCGGGCGACGCTGGCGGCGGAGACGCCGCTGTGCTTGGCCATCAGTCGGGTGGTCCAGTGAGTCCCGCCGTCGATGGGTTGCATCGACTGGGTGGCGTTGATGATGTCTGCGACCTGCTCATCAGTGATTGATCGGGCGTGACCGGGGCGTGGTTCGTCGTACAGGCCCTCGATGCGGTCGCGGACGAACCGCTGGCGCCACTTCCCGACGGTGCTGGGCGTGGTGTGGCAGTGGCTGGCGACGTCGTTGTTGCTCATGCCTTGTCCTGCGGCGAGGATGATGTTGGCTCGCAGGGCCATCGCCTGGGAGGTGGAGTGTCGGCGAACCAGTTTCGTGAGCTCGTCGCGTTCGGCGTCACCAAGGACGAGTTCAGCTTTGGGGCGTCCGGTACGGGCCATGGTGAATTGTACCCGACTTACCTTGCGAAACAGTGAGACACGACACTAGGAGTCCAGCCCGGTGTGATGTCTCAGGACTTCGGTGACAGCCGCAGGTCTGAGCAGGTGTCGACCGCCCACAACAGCGCACACAACGCGGGATGACCGTGCGGTGCGGTGCGTAGGCCCCACCGCACGGTGGCGTTCACGACGGTGCGGAGCTGGGTGACGGGTCTACCGCCACGACCGTCGGCAGCTCGGAGGGCGGGGTCGCGCCCCAGACGCCGACGGAGTACCGGGTGTCGTCATCGACCATCACGTACAGACGTGTCGGTACCCCTACCTGAGCGGTCTTGTAGGTGCCGAGGTTGGCGCCGGAGCCTCCGCAGCCGGAGTTGACCTGGGTGGCCCACACGGTGTGCTCGTCGCCGAAGCCGGCGTTCCAGGGGCGGCCTTCGTAGGCGTCGCCGCAGGAGACGCCCACGGTCACCTCGGCGAAGGAGCTGGTGTCGGGCAGGACGAAGGTGTGGGAGCCGGTGTGCTCCTCGTCCAGGAGCACGGTGCTGGTCTGCAGGAAGGTCGGGGCCAGTTCGGGGTGCTCGGTCCAGTAGCTCACGATGGTGGTGTCCGGCTGCTGGGTCGGGATGTCGTCGCCTTCCCCGGTGCTCGAGCACGCTGCGGTCAGGAGCACCAGGGCCGCTGCTGTGGCCAACAGGTCAGTGCGGTGTCCACGCTTCACATCGGCTCTCCTTCAAGGTCAGGGGCTCGACCGTAGATGACGACGGGGGGCCAGGTAGGGAGGTTGATCACATCCGCCGTGACCGTGGGGGTTCTGACGGCTGCGCCAACCACCCACATATCAAGCATGACCGCGACGTCGCGGGCCGCGGGCGACAGCGCGCACAACGCGGGATGACCGTGAAGTCGTGGCGGCGTCTTTGTGCACGGTGGACGTGCTGCTCACCCTGGGACGCGAGGTGAGTCGAGGTGCTGATTGAGCATGGCGGTCAGCTCTTGGTGCTGAGGGAACCGTGAAGGACGGAAAGTCATCTCACCTTTGACGTCGCAGGAACGAGGCAGGAGAGATCATGCGCAAGCGGTCAGCACGTCTGTGGCGGGTCGTCGCCCTGATGAGCGTCCTGCTGATCCCGGCCATCACCGGCTGCTCGGGCAAGACGACGTCTCAGCCTGAGCCGATGACCTCGACCGGGTGCTCGAAGCCGGCGGTGGGTCAGGTCAGTACTCGCGTGACGGCTCAGCCCGACGACGGGTCACCCACGCCGGCGCTGACGGGGTCGATGACCTACTCAGAAGGTTCACCTGATGGTGCCGCCGGTGGCCCGTTGACCGAGGTCACCCCGTGCGTCGTCGCAGTCCTGAGCCTGCTCCGGGACATCGGTGGGGACCTGGATAGAGGTCTTGGGCTGGAGTCCAGGATGGATCATCAGAGCGTTGATTCTGGGGGTGGCCAGGGGCAGGTGCTCATCACCGATCAGGCGGTCAACGATGTGGACTCCCAGGGTGGGGGGTCGTTCGGGAGTTTCACGGGCTGGTACATCGACTTCTCCAAGGCGGGGCCTGGTTCGTATCAGTGGACGGCTCCGGCGCACTGGAGCGGAGCGGGCGGTACGTCGGTGAAGGGGGTGGTCCAAGTGGACCTCGACATCGCGGCGGAAGCATCGCCAACTGCGACGCTTGCTTCGTTCTGAGCTGCGCTGCGATTAGCTGCTCCTTGTCACAAGCGGACGTCGCTGGCCCGGGTCGACCGCGCAACGCGGGATGACCGTGCGCTCCGCACTCTTCCTGGAGCGAGGAACCTACGTTCGGCAGGGTCACAGGTAGTGGAGAGGTTCCTCGGCGGGGACGATGTCCAGGCCGGGGTGGTTCAGCAGGGCCGTGATCGCCACGCTCGAGGCGGCGATGGTGGCGTAGTGCGGGTCGACGTCCTTGGTCAGGCACCAGGTGCGATCTGCTGGCCACACGAACGCGGGGTCGGGTCCAGACGGCCACGCCCCGGCCGGTCCTGACAGCACCCGATTCCACTGCGCGCCGTCGCCGAGGTCGGCAACGGCGCCATCGAAGAGGAAGTAGTTCCGGTTGGGCAGCTGCAGGCGGGCGGTGGTCTTGTCGGTGGGGAGCAGACCCCAGCCGTCCCAGATGGCGAAGTAGCACCGCTCGGTGGTGGTGTGCGTGGTGTGCGTGGTGAGCAGCGTGAGGGCGGAGCGCATCTGGTCGTTCTCGCTGGGGGCGTCGGGGCCCGGGTCGAAGTCGACGTCCCCTTCGCTTTGGCCGGGGTGGGTGGGGTCGGGGATGAAGCGCAGGCGGGCGTAGGCGTCGTAGCCGGCGGGTCCGAGGGTGACCAGCTGGTTCCAGGGCCGGTCACTGGTCTGGAGCCAGTTAGCGGCGGAGAGGTCATGGCACGGGAGCACGCTCACCAAGGCACTGTGACGCATGAGCTGCCGGAGTAGGTGTCGGCCGGGGTGCGCGGGTCCGCGGGCCGCGCGTTCTGCGGGATGACCGCGAGGTCGCTGTCACTTCTTCGTCAGGCGTCCGCGACGTCCTGAAGGACGACGACGTCGCTGGTGTCTGCTCCGCAGAGACGCCCGAAGCTGCCGATCTTGCTGTTCTTGTCGGATCCCTGCGGCAGGTCGTTTAGGGCCAAGATCATGCCGCTAGCGCTGATGCGTGAGTCCTCGGTGAGCTCCACGTCGCCCGGAAGGTTCACGGTCTTGTCGTCCTGCGCGGCGTCATCGGGCCACACGATCCACAGACCGTCCGCGGCCTGGTCGATGGGAGCCAGCACGTCGAGGGTGAAGCAGCCCTGGTCGGTGACGTGGAGGACTCCCTGCAGCGCAGAGGTAGTGATGTCGAGTCCGGTGACGTCTTGCAGCTGCGGAAGTCCGAACCCGGTGGAGGTGTCGACGGAGCTGCACGCCGTCACGGTGAAGGTGACGGCGGCGGCGACAACTGCCGCAAGGAGGGGCGGTGTGCGTGTGGTCCTCATCGACCTGCCTTCCTGACGGGAAGTCCAGGATGCCTTTGAGGAGGGACGCGCGTAGCCAGTACGACCTAGCGTGATCATGCTGTGATTTCGGCTTTGGAGGGGGCGGGTAGCGCGTTTGGAGGTTGCCTCTCGGCTCTCCGCTCATCGCTAGAGCGCGACGTCGCCGGCCACCGCGCACACCGCGGGATGACCGTGCGCTTCGCGCTCACCGCGGGATGACCGTGCGCTTCGCGCTCACCGCGGGATGACCGTGCGCTTCGCGCTCACCGCGGGATGACCGTGCGCTTCGCGCTCACCGCGGGATGACCGTGAGGTCGTTCCCTGCGGTGGGGATGCGCCGCGGACGCGGCGCCGAAGTTGGTCTCGACGAGAACACTGCCCGGTCCCTACAGTGGTGGTGCGGCGTTGACGGGCGTGACGACCCCCGAGCCGCGACGGGTGGTCCCCGACATCGGACCGACGAGGCCGGTCCAGTACGGACCGGTGAAGGTGTGGTGGCACCGCGAGCAACCCGATCGCCCACACCTCCGGGGTAGGAACCACCTGGAGGTGATCATGAAACGCACGCTCAACACCACCCTCGCCGCGCACATCGACGAACCCGTCCGCCTTGAAGGCTGGATTCACCGACGTCGGCGACTGGCCGCGGTGACCTTCCTCGTCCTGCGCGACCGCAGCGGCCTGGCCCAGATCGTGGTGAGCGACGAAGCGACGCGGACAGCACTCGACGGCTTGCCCGAGGAGACCGTCGTCCGCGTCACTGGGACAGCTACCGCTAACGCCAAGGCGCCCGGCGGGGTGGAGGTCACCAATCCCACCATCACTGCTCTCAGCGCACCCGCCGCGACCTCGCCGGTCGAGCTGTGGCGACCGCACCTGGACGCGGCGCTGCCGACCCTGCTGGACCACGCGCCCCTCACCTGGCGCCATCGGGAACGTCGAGCGGTGTGGGAGGTGGCGGCGGCCTCCTTGCGTGGCTTCCGCACCACGCTGGATGCGGGCGGGTTCACTGAGGTCGCTACCCCGAAGTTCACCGCCACCGCCACCGAGTCCGGCGCGAACGTGTTCGCCGTGGACTATTTCGGCCGCCCCGCCTACCTGGCCCAGTCCCCGCAGTTCTACAAGCAGATGCTGGTCGGGGTCTTCGAGCGGGTCTATGAGACGGGCCCGGTGTTTCGCGCTGAACCGCACGACACCGTCCGCCACCTGGCTCAGTACACCTCCCTGGACGTCGAGCTGGGCTTCATCACCGACCACCGTGACGTCCTGGCGGTGCTGCGTGAGGTCCTGGCCGGGATGGTCACCGCCGTGTCAGAGCAGGAGGACGTCTGCCGGTTAGCTGGGGTGCAGGTGCCGGTGGTGCCGGAACAGATCCCGCTCATTCACTTCCGCGACGCGTTGCGCCTGGTCGGCGCTGACCCGGAGGAGCCGGACCTGGCTCCGGAGCACGAGCGGGAACTGAGCCGGTGGGCGCTGCGTGAGCACGACAGCGACTTCCTCGCCGTAGAGGGCTACCCCGCGGCCAAGCGGCCGTTCTACACCCATCCTCAGCCTGATGACCCCCGGTGGACGAACTCCTTCGACCTGCTCTTCCGCGGCCTGGAGCTGGTGACCGGAGGGCAGCGTTTGCACGAGCACGCCGACTACGTTGCCGCGCTCACCGCCCGCGGGCAGAACCTGGACGACTACCGCACCTACCTGGACACCTTCGCCCACGGCATGCCCCCGCACGGCGGGTTCGCGCTGGGCCTGGAGCGGTGGGTCGCCCGACTGGCTGGTCTGGATAACGTCCGGCGCAGCACGCTGTTTCCGCGTGACCTACACCGGCTGACCCCGTGAGCGGAACCTCGGGCTGAGAACATGGGGCGGAGCGGACTGTCGGAGGGCGGTCCGCTCCGTGCCGCACGCACCGCGGGATGCCGAGTGGTCCCTGTACTCCTCCGTCGCACCGCTACGGCTGGTCCGCTCGGCGGACCCAGCGAACCGCGCGAATGCCGTCCTGGGTCTGGCTGCGTCCATCGGGAGCGAAGCCGTGCTTGCGCATGAAGGCATGAGTACGGGGGTTGCGTTCCGCGACCCACCACACAGCTGACTGCCGCGGGTCCAGGACAGCGTTGAGCAGTGCTGGTCCTGCGCCAGAACCGTGGTGTAGCGCCTCGACGTAGATCAGGTACAGCTGGCGGTCCTCGACTGCTTCGGGGTCCTCAGGCGGGCCGGACATGGCGACGCCGATGATGTGACCGTTCGCTTCCGCGACGGCAGCGTGGTTGTTGCTCCAGCGCTCGTCGGTCAGGGCCGCGGTCCAGAAGCCTTCTCGGGCCGCGGGGAGAGCGGGATCATCCAGTACCGAGTCAGGCATCGAACCGCGGTAGGTCTCCTGCCAGGAGGTGACATGGACTCGTGCCATCTGAGGCGCGTCGCTGGCCCGTGCGCGGCGAACGGTGACCCGAGACATCTCGTCACTCTAGGAGCTCGACCATCGCCAGAAGCGCGCACAAGGCGGGATGACCGCGAACACGGCTCAAGCGATAGCTAGGGTCGAGCGGGTGCTGATCCGACCCGCTGTCCCCGACGATGCCGAGGCCATCGCAGAGGTGAACGCAGCAGCGTGGAAGGCGGCGTTCGCCGGGGTGGTCAGCGAGGAGTACCTCTCCAGTTACGACGGCGCACCGCAGCGACGTCGGGAGGACCTGCTGACGATGTCCTCCGAAGCGGTCCAGTTCGTCGCCGAGGACGGGAATCGTGTCGTGGGGTGGCTGCTGGGGCACCCCAGCGAGGACGAGGACTGCCATCGGGGCAGCGTCTACGAGGTGCGGGCCTGCTACGTGGCCCCGACGCACTGGCGTGCCGGCGCGGGTCGCCGTCTGATGCAGCACCTGCTGACCGGCTTGGACCGCAGTCGGTGGCGGGAGGTGGTGCTCTGGACTCCTCGCGATACGGCACCGACGCGAGCGTTCTACGCCTCGCTCGGCTTTGAGTCGGATGGCAAGACCGCGGTCATGGACCGGCTGGGGCCGGTCCCCATCGTGCGACTGCGACGGACCCTCACCGAGGACGTAGCTGCCCTCTGACGAGCCGGGGGCCGCCCGGATCGCGGGATGACCGGAAGATCGCCAGCAGGCGGTACGCGCAGGTGCGCAGAGCTGGCGGTCGTCCCGATGCGGGACGATGCCCTCCATGGCGACGTTGACCCTGAGCGCGATCGAAGCCGCCGTGCGTGCGTCGTGGGGACCTGACACCCTCTTCGCTTCAGCTGACTACATGGCCCGCGGCAGCGGGCAGCCTTCGCGAGGTCAGTGCGGAACGACGGCCCTGCTCCTGCAGGCGCTGCTGGGCGGCGACCTGATGGTGGCCGACGTCGAGTACGAGGGCCGGGTGGAGGGCGTGCACTACTGGAACGTGACCGCTGGCGGGGTCGAGCTCGACCTGACACGAGACCAGTTCACTGACACTGAGTCGTTGATCAACGTGCGCCGGGTCACGACACGACGGAACCCTGACGGGCTTGGCGAGCGACCGTTCCAGCTGCTCCAGGAAAGAGTCACCGCCGCACTCCAGTCCAAGGCGTCATCGTCTTGACCCCCGAGTGGACCAGCAGACCGAGAAGTCCGCAGCCACGTGCAGATCGCGGGATGACCGTGAAGTCTGCTGGTCAACCAGCGATGCCGTCGCCAGCACAAAGCCGTCGCCCTCCGGTGACGGCGTCCGCCACGATGACGGACGTGGAACAGGTGGAGGTCGTCGTCGCCCATCAGGAGCGGGCGACCCTACGCGTCGGTGACATCTTCCTCAAGATCGATGCAGATCGAGCGCGCACCGACGTCGAGATGGCCGCGATGGCGCTGGCGCCGGTCCCCACACCACAGGTCCTCTGGCGCAACCCTCCCGTCCTCGCCCTGGCCGCCATGCCGGGAGTAGCGCTGGGGCGCCTGGGACAACCCTCGACCGCATCGCCAGGCGCCTGGGCCGCGGCCGGTGCCGCCATCCGGCGACTGCACGATGCACCACTGCCTCCATGGCCCGGCCCGGACCTGGAGGAGATCGAGGCGGACCTCGACCGGCAGTGCCAGTGGCTCATCAGCAACGACGTGCTGCCCACCGACCTGGTCATGCGCAACCGGCGGGTTGCTGACTTCGCGCTGCGGGAGTGGATCCCGGTCTTCACCCACGGAGACCTGCAGCTCACCCACGTGTTCGTCGACGGGGATGAGGTCACGGGGGTGATCGACTGGTCCGAGGCGGCGCGAGGGGATGGGTTGTCCGACTTGGCCACCCTGACCCTTGGGCACGAGGAGCACCTACGGGACGTCGTCGCGGGCTACGGCTCGGCCGTGGACCTGGACCTGGACGTGGTCCGGGGCTGGTGGTCGGTGCGCAGCTTGTCGGCCATCCGGTGGCTGCTCGAGCACGGGTTCGACCCGTTCGCGCCAGGTTGTGAGGTCGATGTGCTCAAGGCGCAGATGTGACTTCCTCCACGTCAGGCAGCAGCCCGCTCGTGACGGCGATCCTCGTTCAGCTGTTGGTCCGATGCCCCAACCGTCAAGAACAAGACGTCCTGGCCAGCGGGATGACTGTGCGCTCCGCACACGAGACGAGATGATCGACCGTCAGCCTGTCCGAGAATTCGCTCGAGACGTGCCAGGCGCAGTCGACACTGTCGTAAGTGGACTGGTCTCTTGGTGGAGGGGTGGCGTGTGGACGACTCAGTAGCGCCAGGTAGGACGCGGTGGGACGGGACTCAGTGGGACCGACCAGTCGATGACTCCCTGATCTTTCGGCCCGCCCCGATCACCGACATGCTGACCGGCGAGCCGATGGGACCCCCTTGGAAGGGCACCATGCAGGTCGTCGAACTAGCCACCGGGCGTTACTGGGCAGCGTGGACCGATGCTGGCGACCGCATCGAGAAGGAAAACAAAGCCTTCGCGGTGCAGGTCTTCGTGCAGGTGAACACGGCAGCGGAGTACCTGCCTGTTCGTATGTTCGACGGAACCTTCATTGAGATCCGCCAATGGATCCGTGACGTCCGTACCCAGGAGCAGTTGCATCGGCCGAGTGTGCCTACGCGAGTGAGCAGGCGACCCCGGTGATCTTGTGTTGTCGTCGCCGTCATCTAGCCCGACGACTGCGCGCACACCGCGGGATGACCGTGAATTCGTCGCCTCGGTGGGACGCTGCTGTCGGATCCACCGGGCACACTCCTGGGCATGATCTTCGGTGGGCTCGTAGGGGGTGCTTCGTGGTGATCGACCTTCGGGATGTGGCCGCCCCACCGTGGGAAGAGGACCTGTTGGTCACTGCCCGCCCCAAGGGAGTCGTGGACGTGTGGTCACTGGTGCGCGGTGCGCGCTGCGCCACGTTCGAGACGGTCTAGGGATCCGGCGGCGGCTGGCGGGGAGCACTCGTGCCCGGGGAGCGCCCTGTGGTGGTGGCTGGTGCGTGGGAGCGCCACGGCGTGTGCGGGTACGACCTGATGGGAAAGCGGCTGTGGCAGGACCGCAGCCGCACGAACGTGCAAGCCGTGACGGCCGTGGCTGACGGTCGGGTGGTCGTGACACACCTCCGCAGAGCCACGCGCGTGCTGGATGCAGCCTCAGGGGAGGAGGTGCGTTCACTGCGTGGGGCGTTGCAGGTGTTCGCAGTGCGCGCAGACATGACGCTGGTGGTAGGCAGCGACTGGTGCCGTCTGCTGAACGGGTCGCTGGATCCACTGGGGTCCCGGGTTGGGACGTCCGGGGGTGGGCTCGTGTCTGCGGCCACCGACGGTGAGCATCTGGCGGTCGCCGAGGTTGGGGGGCCGTTGCGGATCGTTGACCCTGACGGACGGGAACGAGCGAGGGTGGCCGACCACTTCCGTCATGTCCTGCACGACCCGGTGACGAAGACCTGGGTCGCAGTCCACGAGACCATCGAGGGGAAGAACTCGCTGCTTCGGTTCAGCCACGACGGGGAGGTCCTGGAGCGACGTCCTTGGGACCGCGTCGGCGGCACCGCGACGATGCGCGGAGGCCGAACGTTGGTCTTGATCACGACTGAAGGCGTGCAGGTCGTGAACTGCGCGGACTGGGGTGTGCGAGGGCTTGAGGCGACGTGAGCCTGGGTGCCGTGCAGCCCGTGGCATCGCCACAGGCTGACGGCTGCGCCTGCTATCACCATCGGCCAGCTCGCCACCTCAGCGCATCGCTCTCTCTTCGACATGATCGCGACGTCGCGACCGCTGACGACAGCGCTCACAAGGCGGGATGACCGTGCGCTTGCCCACCCGACGACGGCGTCAACTCACCACCGGCTTCGATACCGGAGATGCAACCTCAAGAGATGGCTGCGGCGTATCAGCATGTGAGGGGGTGAGTAGTGAGCGCAGACAGCGAGACGTCCTTCGACGACTTCGCCGTGACGGCGATGCCGCGGCTACGGCGGGTCGCCTACGCCTGGTGCCACGACTGGCACCACAGCGAAGACGTCGTGCAGGACACCATGGAACGCGTCTATGCCGCCTGGCCTCGAGTACGTCGTGGCGGGCAGGAGTACGCCTACGCCCGTACCACCTTGGTACGCCGACTGATCTCGGAGAACCGCCGCGCCTGGCGACGCCACGAGAGCAGCGCGGTGGACGAGGAGACGTTCAACGCCGCCGCCGACGTCCATCCGATACCGGACACTGCCGCGGACAGTGCCGCGCGTTTGGACACCACCGACCTGCTCGCCCGCCTGCCGCTGCGCCAACGTGCTGTGGCGGTGCTGCGTTTCGTGGAGGAGCTGCCGGTGGCGCAAGTGGCCGAGCTGCTGGGGTGCTCACAAGGGACGGTGAAAAGCCAGGCCCACCACGCCCGCACCGCCTTACGCGCAGCGGGCCTGGTCCAGGCCGCCCCGGTGAGCACCGCCGTTGAGGAGCAGCCACCACCGAGCACGCATCGAGGAGGGTGAGCATGATCGAGCAGTTCGAGGAGTCGCCAGGTGATGCAGGGGTGGAGGCGCAACTGCGCCGGGACCTGCAGGCCCGTCCCGCACCGACCTACACCCCTGACCTGCAGGCGGTGAAGCGCAGGGGTAAGCGCCGGCGCCGCCGTGCGCAGGTCCTGCCTGCCGTCGTGGTGCTAGCTGTCGTGGGCCTTGGGACCGCCGCGGTCAGCTCAGGAGCGTTGACGGGGCGAGAGGGGGCCGTCAGAGTCGTCTCGGCTCACGGCGCGGGAAGTGACTCTGCGGGCAGAGACCTCCCGGCGTGGTGTCAGGGCGGCAGCATCACCTACGACTCCGATGGCAGCGGCTACTCCAGCCCGGAACTGGCGGTGCAGTACCTCATCGATGTCTCCGACTCCCAGGAAGAGCACCTCAAGGCCCAGCCGAGGTCGGCTGAGATCGACAATGCCCTCGTCCAGAACTCCGCCGTCTTGGGGGTGTTGCACGCGGTGCAGGAGGAGGCTTCGAGGCTGGGTGTCGACCGGGTGCGCCGAGACGGTGCTGTCGTGGTTCGCGATGAGGACGGTAAGACCGTCGCGCAGGCCCGGTTTGTTGAGGTTCAGCCCAGCCAGTGGAACGTTGCGACGCTCAGCTTCTCGGCCCCGGTTGTGTCTGAGTGCAGTCAGTAGCGTGGTCTACGACACGCCATCCGAGGGGCGTGGCTCGTGGCCATCCTGGCGGCCACTTTCGTACCCCTGGGTGCGGCGTCCCTCGTGAGGAGGAGCCGTCGAGGCAGGTAGGTGGTCGTCCGACAGCGATCACTCGCTCTTCGCCACGAGCGAGAAGTTGCCCGCCGCCGGCGACGGCGCATACAACGCGGGATGGCCGTACGGTCCCTGCGTCTTGAGAGGGTGGCCTCGTGAACGAGATCAAAGCTTGGCTCCCCGCGATAGTTGGCGCCATCGCGGCCGTTCTGGGAGCTGTTCTGGGACTCGTGGTGGCGCTCATCGTCCCGTCGGCACCCGGTTGGCTCCTCCCGGTCCTCATAGCCGCTTTCGGCATCGGGCTCGGTGCTCTGGCTGGCGTGACTACTCGCCGCAGGCTCCAGTCAGGTCGCAGCAGGACTTAGCCGGGGTGCTGTGGACTCCGCCGACGAGATTCGAGCGCGCACCGCGGGATGACCGTGCGCTCCGCGACGCTGTACTGGAACCTTGTCGAGTGTCGGCTCAGCGCAGCAGGACGGGATGGGCCAGGTTGTTGTTGTCCAGGACGTGGGTGGCCTGTTGCTGCGGTGTGGCGTCGCGGATGTACAACATCTGGCCCTCGACGTAGCGGCGGTTCGAGGCAGCAGCGGGATCGGGTGAACCGGAGCCGTCGCGTTCTGCGCAGCGCCGCAAGGTGGTGGCCCGGTCGACCTGCAGCCACAGTGACCACGTCCAACGCCCGCGCAGCTCGTGGCGGTGCAGGAAGATCCCGTCGACGACCAAGATGGTGCCGGGCGTGGCTTGCTGCTGCTTGGCGAGGTGGACGGTGTCAGTGCGGGCGTCGAAGACGTGGGTGCGATGCCGGCCGTGACCGCCAGCGGCGAAGGGGTCGAGCAGTTGCTCCTGGAGGGCGGCCAGGTCGTAGGAGTCGCGGTAGAAGCCTTCGGGGTCGCTCGGCCCGCGGGTGTGGCGGTGGGCGCGAGGATGGTGGAAGCCGTCGATGGAGGCGTGAACCACCGTGCGGCCCCGCCGGCGCAGGACGGCGGTGAGCTCACCGGCGAGAACGCTCTTGCCGGCTCCGTCGACGCCGTCGATGCCGAGGCGGACGTAGGGATCGGTGGGTAGGGCCTCGACCTCGGTGGCCAGCTGTTCGAGTAGGGCTTGACGGGATGGGCTGGCCGGTGGCTGCACGTTGGTGAGTTTGCCTGGTGGCGTCGCCGCGGGATGACTCGGAACTGCGGGAACGGCCCTTCGGACAGTGTGCCCTGCGAGGCTTCACTCGTGAAAGACGTTCGAGTCTGGGGGGCTCTCATCGTGGTTGGGCTCATCCTCGTTCTGGTGTGGGTGGGGCGGCACGGTGGCTCCGCCACGTAGAGGCGATCTACCGCCTGACCGCGGGATGACCGTGAAGTCGTCACCGACCAGACTCAGCTCATGACGTGGCACCAGCAACTGCTCGACATAGCGCGGCAAGCGGCCCTCGACGACGAGCAGGTGATCGAACTTCGCGTGCACGGCTCGGCCGCTGACCCGGCCGCCGAACTGCTGGACGTTTGGAGTGACGTCGACCTTGCGGTCCTGCTCGATCCGGCCGCTGACGCCACCTTTGCCGCTGCCTGGCCGACACTTTTCGGTGAGCCCTGGGCTCTGACCCGCCACCAGGACGGGGAGCTGCACGTGCAGCGCGTGGTCTACGACGACGGCCGGCGTCTAGACCTGGTCTCGTCGTCCGAACCGACGGTTCTACCGATTGGTCGGCTGCTGCACCAACGGTCCTCGACCCTTCCACAGCAGGTGCCGTTCGCGAAGCCTGGTGACTCCGGCCCCAACGTCACGCGCGTCAGTGCGGTGGCGGATGAGGTGATGGACGTCCGGTTCACCGCGGCGTTGGCGGTGGTGAAGCTGGCTCGCGCGGACCTGCTCATCGGTTTCCACCTGGGTCTGGAGCTGGTGCGGTGCTGCCTGGTGCAGGCGATGGTGCTGCGAGATCGGGACACAGGGACGAGCAGCCACCGTTTCGGCGGTCCGCGCAACGAGGCTGTCGCTCAGCTGGAGGCGGTGCGTCGGCATCCATGGACTGCGGCCGGTGGCATCGCCCTGGTCTTGGAAGCGGCTCAGGTCTACGACGACTTGGCGGTGCAGTTGGAGCCCGGCTACGTCTCGGACTGGTCAGGTCTGCACGCGCTGGCGCAGCAGGCGTACACCCACCTCAACGCTTGACCGTCAACGACCACAACGCGGGATGAGCAGTACATCGGGCGGGTGACGACTGCCCTGGTTACTTCCGGAATCTGGCACGGTCAGGGTCGTGGACTCGCGATCTCGGTCAAGGCCCAAGGTGACGCCCGCCTGGCAGGTGGTTGCTCGCGCCTTCCTCGGCCTCTTCGCCCTGCTCAGCGCAGCCGAGAGACTCACCGATCACGAGGGTGCAGGCGACTACTTCTTCGGTGTGCTCGGAGTGGTCGTCGGCGTCTACTTCATCGCGCAGGTCGTCGTGGACGTGCGCCGCCGATTCCGCCGTGATCCTGCTTCAACTCAGGACGAGGCTGATGAGCGTCGACACTCCCTGGACGCCGTACGGTCGATGACCCCGGAGCGCATCCAGGGCCTGGTCCAAGAGCACCGGGTTGACGTGAGCGGGCCGGGGGGTCGCATCGTGGTGATCAAGTTGGTGCGTCGTGTTGATCCGCGGTTGAGCTTGGTCGAGGCCAAGACGGCGGTGGATGACTGGTTCGCGGGAACGAGCAGCGACTGAGCGCAGCACCTCCGACAGGCTTGGGCGCCCGTGCTCGATGTCGTGACCGCGACGTCGCGCGGCGAGAAACTCAGCGGTGCTCGACGATGCCTTCCGCGCTCATCGCGGCGAGGAGCTCGTCGAACCGCGCTCGACAGGCCTCGCGCCCCCGGGGCGTCTGCAGCAGGTACCAGCCCTCGTTGTTGGTCAGGGTGAAGTGCACCGAGGTTCCGTGTTCGTGCGGTTCCAGGTGGAACACCGCGCTGAGTGGGAAGTGCTGACCGCCCGCCCACTTGCCCAGCATCCGGTACCTCAGCCTGGACCCGCTGGAGATGCGCAGCGTCGTGTCCGTCGGCTGGTCCCAGCGCACGGATGGCCCCCAGGACAGCTGACGCAACCGGGTCAGGACCTCGTCAACAGAGGCGGTGCTGTCCAGAGTCGTCGACAACGTGATCGGTGGTGCGGCCATGTCTTGATGTTGGCAGCGCCGCGCCGTGCCCTCCGCGCGCACCGCGGGATGACCGTGACGTCGCGGCAGCCTCCCCACCGCAGGAATGTCGGCGGCATGAGCGGGCCACACAAGCTGGTTCCCCGAACAACGCACGCATCGATTCCCGATATGCCATGCTTCGGAGGTCGTCGCCACCCTGGGCGGCACGAGCCATCCCGGGAGCCCCATGCCGTCGTCCAGGTCGCTGTCCACCTCGACACCGACGCCGCCGCCCGCGCCGAGGACCTACGTCCGCCCCCGCACCATCCGCCTCATCGGTTGGGCTGTGCACTTCGTCGGGGTCTACCTCCTGATCACCGGCCTTGCCTACGCGATCGGCGCGGCCACGCAGGCCCCGGCGACGGTTCGGGTGCCGGTGGCCGTCACCACGGCGACCCCCAGCGTCGAGGATGGCGGATTCGCCCTCACCGACCACCACCAACGCCTGAACGACGTCGTGCCCGGCGAGGGGAACTGGGTCACTGCCCGTGACGAGGCGGCCACCTTCACGTTGTCGTCGTGGGGTTCCACCCGCTGGGAGCAGTTCCTCTCCCGCGGGGACCGCGCCGTCCTGGGTCTGGCGGCGGCGATCATTTCTTTCCTGCTGCAACCGGTGCTCACCTCGCTGGCCGGTCCGCGACCATTCGCCCGGCGCAACGCCCGCCGCTTCGCCGCCCTGGCCGTCACGGTGCTGCTCGCCGCGGTCCTGCACCCGTTGCTGCCGACCATCGCCAGCGGGATGGTGCTGGAGCGTCTGCACCATCCGTTAGGGCTGGCGGTGCCGGGCCTGCAGTGGCACTCACTGCCCGTGGGGGCGGTGGTGGTGACCCTGCTGCTGCTGGCGGAGGCGTTTCGCCACGCCGAGCGCTTGGACCGGGACGTGGACGGGCTGGTGTGAGCCCACGCAAGACGCCGAAAAGAGACGGGGCGGACCCGACGGGCCCGGCGCACCCGACCGGTCACGACGGTGGGGCCGCTGGAGTGGTCGAGGACGCGCACCGGATCGTCTGCCACCTGGACGAGCTGTTGCGGGAACGGGAGATGACCCTGGTCGAGCTGGCGGAGCGGGCTGGGGTCACGGTGGTGAACCTGTCGGTGCTGAAGAACAACCGGGCCCGCGCGGTGCGTTTCACCACCCTGACCGCGGTGTGCGATGTCCTGCAGTGCCAGCCAGGTGACGTGCTGAGTCTGCAACCGCGGAGCTGAACGTCCGACCGATGAGGAACGCGGGTCGGGTCACCGCCCTTCGTCAAGAGCGGGGCCATCGGCCGCTGGCGACGACGCGCACCGCGGGATGACCGCGACATCGCGGCTGCCGGAGATGGCCGGTGTGTGCGGCTTAGGCGGTGATGTCGATGCTGCGCTGCGGAGTGATCCACTCGCTTTGGCCAGCCCAGCAGCGCGTCCGTACCTCGTCCAGGGTGCTGGGCATCTGGGCCATCAGCTTGGCGGCGCAGACGAGGGCGTCCTTGCGCTGGGCCTTGGTGGCGGCTGCGTCGGTGCTGACGTTGACACCCTTGAGGTAGATGGGGGCGGAGCCGTCGCCCTTGTCGATCTCCACGGCGTACTGGACGGTGGTGCTCACCCCGGAGATGGACCAGATGACGCTGGACTGGCCGTCGGGGGGCAGGCAGCCGGTGACCTTGCCGCCGGCCTTGACGATGGCGCTGAAGTCGGGCACGCCCGCCGCGGTGAAGGTGATACCGAGACCAGTAAGTCCAGCGCGGGTGGCGCGCTGAGCGTTCGAGCCGGTGGACAGCGTCGCGGTGTCCAGCGTGTACGTGCTCGAGGCAGAGGTGCTCGGGATGGAGGCGCCGTCGATGAACGCGGCCACGTCGTCGGCGGAGACGCCGAAGGCATGGGCCAGCGAGGCGGTGCTGACGACTTCCGTCGAGGTGTTGGCCGCAGCCGCGGGACTGGTGCTCGCGCCGTCTGCCGTGGTGGGGGCGTTCATGCTCGGGCGTGACGACGCGCGCCACATCGAGGTGTTGGGACGCTCCACGGCTCCACTGTTCACAGGCAACCCATCGGCGCAGGGGCGTCTCGTCTGAGCAGGCGGGCACCCAGCGGCTGGCCTTCCGGGCGTTAGTGATCTTGCGGTCATCGTCAAGACCGCGACGTCGCCGGCAGCTCAGCAGCGCGCACAACGCGGGATGACCGTGCGCTTCGCGCGCACCGCGGGATGACCGTGACGTCGTCTGATTGAGCGTGAGCGCTCAGTTCGTCCAGAGCAGCTCGCCGTCGACTACACGGTCAGTGAGGTGCAGACCCAGTCGGCGGGCGACTGCAGCCGAGGCGTGGTGGTCGGGGTGGATGTGGGCGCTGAATCGCTGCGCACCTCGTGCTGCGAGCCAGGCGACGACGGCCGAGGCCGCCTCGGTGGCGTAGCCGTTGCCCTGGTGGTCGTGGCCGATGACCCAGGCCAGCTCCACCTCCATCGTCTTGACGCCCCCTACCGTCTGGTCCTCGATCCGGGTGAGGCTGGCTTGGACGGTACCCAGGAGCGGGCCGCCGTCTCGGTGGCGCAGCATCCAGTTCAGCCAGCCGTGCTGACCGTCGGGTGAGCAGCCGAGGACTTGGCGGGCGAAGCGGGCGGTCAGTTCGTCGAAGGTGTCAGGCGCACCGCCGGTGAAGGCGTGCAGACGGACGTCATCGAGTAGGGGGAACGCTTCATCGACGTGGTCGCCTCGCAGCGGCTCGAGCAGGAGGCGGTCGCTGTGCAGTTGCTCGGGGGTGGGCCACTGGAGGTCAGTCACCGGTAGATCATGCGGGGTCGTTCGTACCAGCTCGCGTCACGCGCACGGCGGGATGACCGTACGCTGCGGTCCGTTACGCGATCCGCGTTGCGCCGGAGGGGTACCGATACCGTCGATGCCCGCGTTGCTCCTTCGCGGCTAGGGCAAGGTGCTCGAGTGCAACCCCTTACGAAGTACCCGGGTGGCAGCTCCTCTGAGCCTCCCGCTCGGCGCAGGCCGATCGCGGTTCAGATCGGGTGCTGGGTGGTCGCAGCCGTGGTCGGCGTCGTGTCCGGGTACCTGTTCGTGACCGCGCCGGGCTGGGCTGGTCCACAGATCCCCGGGCGGATGGTTGCTGCCCTCGCCGTTGTCCTTGCCGTGGCGTGCCTCATGGGGCATCTCGGCATTCACAGCTGGTGGGGACCTGCGGTGGTGTTGGTGGGATTCATGGTGGGTGCGGTGCCGCCGCTGTCTACCGAGGATGCGTTGTGGGCGGTGGCGGCGATCATGCTCGGCGGTCTGGTGGCCGGGTACTTGGCATTCATCAACGCCTTGATTCTGGGTGTGCGGGGTCTAGTGCGACGCCGGTCGTAGGTAGGCCCGCTCTTGCGGTGGTTGTGACGCTGTCGGCTGCTCAGGACCGCGCGCACCGCGGGATGACCGTGCGCTTCGCGCGCACCGCGGGATGACCGTGCGCTCCGCGCACCGCGGGATGACCGTGACGTTCGGAGGAGCCGGACACTCCGTCGTGTCCTAGCTCTGGTAGCCGTCGATCACATCGAAGTCCGGCCCCAACTCGGTGCGCAGCCGAGCGACCAAGTCCCTGCCCGCTGCCACCCACGCGGCCAGATCCGCAGGGGTTCCTCGGATGGGCCCGGGCGGGTCCTGCAGCTCGTCGTGGTGCCGTGCCCAGGCCCGCACGTCAGTCTTGAGGTTGTCAGACAGGGGCAGCTGGCCGAGCTTGACCATGCCGTTCTGACGTCCTGCGACGCGCCGCCAGAGCGGGTCGGCGCCGAAGTCGGCCTTGAAGATCAGGGTTACTGGCGCCTGCATGTCCTCTGCCATCGCTGCACGGTATCCAGCGGGACGTGGTCGTCTGCTGGCGCTAAGACCGTTGGATGTCCCGCGCGCACCGCGGGATGACCGTGACGTCGCGCACCGCGACTTGACCGCTGGATCACCGGCTTCGGTTCACGCTACGACCGTGTGCTCTCTCGGGCTGACCAGGCCACAAAAGGAAGGCAGGGACCTCCTCCGGTGTGCAACCGTGCCGCGTGATCCGCCGAGCTGAGCCCCGCGACCTGCAACGACTCCAGGACATCGAGCGCGCCGCAGGTGCGGCCTTCCGCGACCTCGACATGGGGAGCATCGCTGACGACGACCCGCCCGCGCTGGTAGATCTTGAGATGTACCAGGCTCGAGGACGCGCGTGGGTGGCCACTGTCGACGCCGGTGACGACGTCGCGGTCGCTTACCTCCTCATCGACGTCATCGATGAGGCAGCCCACATCGAACAGGTGTCAGTGGACCCGGCCTTCGCACGCAGAGGGCTGGGCCGACAGCTGATCGACACCGCGGCCAGCTGGGCGGTCCAGCAGGGGCTCGGCACCATGACGCTGACGACATTCGCGGAGGTGCCATGGAACGCGCCCTACTACGCCCGACTCGGCTTCTCGGTGGTTCCAGAGGGTGACCTGGGTCCGGGACTGCTAGCGGTCAGACGTCACGAGCGTGAGCTCGGGCTGGATGCGTGGCCGCGGGTCAGCATGGCGTGGCGACTGCCCGGGGACGACGCCGCCGACACCTAGACCGACAGCGTGGTCTCCGACACGTGCGGACGCCGACGACGTCCGCACCGCGATATGGCCGCGACATGCCTGCAGCCGTTGTGCTGTCCGAGGGCTCAGTCAGTGCGTCGCCCGTCACGGGGTCCGAAGGTGGTCACGGCTTCGACGTCGCTGGCCTCGGAACGTACGTAGTCCTCAGCCCATGCCTGGGCACCCGGGAAGTCCGAGCCTGCGACGACGGCCGCGACCATCTCGTCCAGATCCACCGGGGTGTGGCGCAAGGTCACGTTGCCGCCCACCAGCAGCGCCCAGCTCCCGCCCGCGCGTCCGTAGGGCATCCCGATGCTGCCGGGGTTAACGACCAGCCGTCGGTCCACCAGTCGCACGAAGGGCATGTGGGTGTGCCCGCACACGATGGTGCGCACCTCCTCGGGGACGTCGGCGAAGACCTCAGCCCACCGGGCCAGGCGGGTGTCGACGAGCACCACCTCATCGTCGTCGCGGGGGCTGCCGTGGCAGAACAGGACCGGTCCGAAGCCGTCGACGTCCACGGTCACCGGGTGCGGCAGGCTTGCGAGCAGGTCCAAGTGCTGCTGGCTCAGCTGCTGCGCCGCCCACGCATCGACGGGCTCCGGAACGTCTGGGTTGGAGCAGCGCCGGAGATCGACGAGCTCGCGGTCGGCGTTGCCGCGCACGAGCAGGACCTGCTCGCCCAGGCTGGTGAGCCGGTCCAGCACGGCGGTGGGTTGCGGGCCGGCGGCGTGGTCGCCGGTCACCACGACGAGGTCTGCGGTCTGGACGTCGGGCTCAGCGAGGACGGCGTCGAGGACGGGCAGGACGCCGTGCACGTCGGACAGGACCGCCACTGTTGCCACCATGACCGGAGTCTGGTCTGCCACGACGTCGCCAGCAAGATCACTATCAAGACCACGAACGCTTGGTCATCGTCATGACCGCGACGCCGCTGGCAGCTCAGGACCGCGCACAACGCGGGATGACCGCGAGGTTGTCGACCGGTCAGGGGGCGACGCGTCCGTGCTTGACGAAGGCTGCGTGGGTCAGAGGCATCAGCTCAGTCCACTGCTGCTCCATCGCCTCGGCGACCATCTCGATCTCCCGTTGGGGGTAAGAGGGGTAAGCCGAGTCGGGTGCAGTGGTGCGCAGGGACAGGAAGTTCATCAACGAGCGTGCGTTGAGGGTGACGTACATCGAGGAGTACAGGTTCAACGGCAGCACAATGCGAGCGACTTCCCGAGCGATGCCAGCGTCCAACATCTCCCGGTAGGCGCCGTAGGCGCTTTCGGACTGGCGACGGACCAGCCCGGTGACCAGCTCGTACTGGGCCGTCTCACCTTCGATGAAGGTGTAGTGCCCAGCCTTGCCGACCTGGACGAGTTTGCGGTCGGGGGCGGGGGTGTAGAAGACCGCTTCCAGCTCGCGGTAGCGCCCGGACTCCTCGTTGTAGGAGGCGATGCGGTGGCGCTGGAACTCGCGGAAGACGAACAGCGGTGCCCGGACGTGGAAGGTCATGGAGTTGTGCTCGAAGGGGGTGCCGTGCCGGGAGCGCATCAGGTAGCTGATGAGGCCGGTGGAGCCGCTCGCGTCGGCCTCCACCGTGCTCAGGCTGGCCTCGCCTTGGGTGGAGACGCGGGCGGCGAAGACGACGTCGGCGTCGCGCGCGGCGCTGCGGATGAGGTCGACGTCCATGTCGCTGCGCAGCTGCACCCGCGAGCTTTCAGCCGCTTCGGTGGGCGGGAGGGGTGCCGCGTCGTCGGCCTGCATGGTCATGATCACTCCAGTGTGGTGGGCAACGCCGTGACGCTACTGGCTGGTCTTGCTCAGCGACGGCGGACACTCCTTCCCACCATGTCCCGGTCATCGGCGTGAAAGGTCGTCGCGGCCTCGAGCGACCGCGCGCACCGCGGGATGACCGTGCGGTCGGCGACGCTTGATGTCAGGCGGGATGACCAAGTTCTTCTCGGTCTTGCTCCGCCGGTGCCTAGGCGAGCCCTACTGTCCGATCCATGCGTAGGTACATCACGGTGCTGGCCGCGGCAGTGACTTTCGGTGCCGTGCTGGCGGTGTGCAAGGACCCCGCGGGGACGAGCACCGGCGTCTTGCACGATGTCCGCGCCACGGTCGGCAACCTCAGCACCCCATGGCTGTTGTTGCCGCTGCTGGCGGGCAGCGTGGGACGGTCACGGACGGCGGGTGCGCTGTGGGGTCTACTGACCACGTTCATCGGTCTGGGTGCGTTCTACGTCGTGGTGGGGCTGAGCATCGGGCTGGACGGACAACGAGGGTTCGCCGCGGTGCCCGGGTGGGCGCTGGCGAACGCGGTGTACTTCGAGGCGGGTGTGGTGACTGGGCCGCTCTTCGGTGCTCTCGGGGCGTGGTGGCAGCTGCGGGGACGGCGAGCGGGTCGAGCGTCCGCGACGCGGGTGACCCGGTTCGGGTGGTGGCGGGTCACGGCAGTGCTCCTGGTCGGGGAGCCGCTGGTGTTGTTCCTCTTGGGCTACGCCGCTCCGTTGTCGGAGTCGTGGCGTGGGCAGCTGCCGGCGTTGTTGTCGCTGCCGTTGATGTGGGGTCGCACGGTGGACCGCTCCGTGGCGACTTGGGTCTATGCGATCGAGCTTGGTCTTGGTGTGGTGCTTCTGCTGACTGCTTGGAGGCGCCCAGGCATCGCCTTCCACGCGAGAAGTTCCTGACATCGCGCACCGCGGGATGACCGTGCGCTGCGCGCGCACCGCGGGATGACCGTGACGTCGCCCGAGTGATCAGCACCGGTTGCCGAAACCGCCCACATGACACTGCGCTGATCGGCAGACTCATCCGGTGACGAGCTTCCCGCTTGCCCGCGGCGCCAACCGCGAGCTACCCGCCCACATCTGCCGAGGCGGACACCTGGACGTCATCGCATCCTGGCCAGCCCCTGCAGGAGAGGACGCTGTTGACGTCGCCGTGGTCGCGGTAACCGCCGACGGCAAGGTGCGATCGGATGCCGACTTCGTCTTCTACAACCAGCCCGCAGGTGTCGCCGGAGCCGTGCAACACCTCGGCCAGGTTGCTCAAGCAGACCGTGCCTTCGACGGGGTCCGTCTGCGACTGGACGCCATCTCCTCCGACATCACCGCCCTGCACGTGACGTTGAGCGCTGACGGTGGGCTCATCGGACGGGTCCCGGGACTCACCGTCACCCTGCACGACGACGAACATCAGGTTGTCGCGCAGTTGGACCTGACCGGTGCCAGCAGCGAGCCGGCGCTGATCGCCGTCGAGGTCTACCGCCGAGGCGATGGCTGGAAGGCCCGCTGCGTGGGCCAGGGCTGGGACGAGGGGCTGGCCGCCCTGGCCCGGCACTTCGGCATCAGCGTCGAGGATGAGGACACCAGTCCTGACGTCGACAGCAGCCCGAGGACGAATGTCTCGCCATCGCCCGCGCTGCCTCCCGCGACGGTTGCGCCAAGTCCTACGCCGACACAGACGTCGGATGGTCAGCATGCACCGGCCGCTCACCCTCGGGAACAGTCTTCAACTACCTCGTCGGCTGACTCACGGCCGATCGAGTCCGCGACACGGTCTCGCTGGCTGGGCCGTCGCCAACGGGCACGTGAGGAAGACAACGCCGCCCTGCGGGCTCAGCTAGCCAACCTCGGCGGCATTGATGCCGTCCGACTCAGCGAGGAGGTCCGTCGCCTGCGCGCGGCGTTGTCGACGGCCGAGGCCGACAACGCGTTCCTGGGCGAGCAGGTCCAGCGGCTGGGGGCGCTCGATGCGGTACAGCTGGCCACAGAAACCGCGACCCGGCGTCTGACGCTGGCACAGCAGCAAGTTCACGCCGACCGGCGACTGCACACCGCCCGCCAAGAGCTGGAGGTGGTCAACCGCGACATCGCCGCTGCTCAAGCCGATCTGGCCCTGCTGCGAGAGACGTTGATCGTCACCGACGAGGAGGCGGTGCTGCAGGAGGCCGGGATCTACCGCTACTCCCACCCCCTCGACGACGCGGTGGCCTACAAGGCCCGCCTAGCGAACATCAAAGACAACATCAAAGCCATGGTCCGAGACGGTGGGGCGGTGCTGGCAACCACGAACTGGCAGGTCAACGGGTCTAGCCGCGACGGCGCCAAGATGGTCAAGGAAACCTCGAAGCTGATGCTTCGAGCGTTCAACGCTGAAGCCGACAACTGCGTACGCAGCGTCCGACCGCACACCGTGCACACCGCGACACAGCGGTTGGAAAAGGCTGCGGAGACGATCGCCCGGCTGGGGACGATGATGTCGATCCGCGTCGGCGAGCGGTATTTGCGTACCCGTCTTCAGGAGATCCGCCTGACCGCTGACCACCTGGCCAAGGTCGAGGAGGAACGGGAACGGCTGCGGGAGGCCCGTGAGCAGGCTCGCGAAGAAGCCAAGGCCCTGGCCGACTTCGAACGGGAACGGGCCAAGCTGCGCAGGGAGGAGGACCACTACCTCGCCGCTCTCCGAGTAGCCAGCACTGGTGTGGCGTCCTCGGCGGCGGTGGCTGACTTGCAGGCCAAGCTGCAAGACGTGCAGGAGGAGATGGTCAAGGTCGACGCCCGGCAGGCGAACTTGCGCGCCGGGTTCGTGTACGTCATCTCCAACCTCGGCGCCTTCGGTGAGCGCATGGTCAAGATCGGTATGACCCGTCGCCGGAACCCCATGGACCGTGTGAAGGAACTCGGTGACGCTTCGGTGCCCTTCCGTTTCGATGTGCACGCTTTGATCGAGAGCGAGGATGCCGTCGGGCTGGAGGGAAAGCTGCACGCCGCGTTCGCCGGACAGCGAGTCAACCGAATCAATCGGCACCGGGAGTTCTTCTACGCCACACCAGCCGAGGTGCGCGAAGCGCTAGCCAAGATTCGCGGGTCACACTTGCTGACGTACAAGGATTTCGCGGAGGCGTTGGAGTGGCGTCAGAGCGGTGAGCACTTGACCCTGACGACCCCCCGGGCTCGATGAGGGGGCGGTTGGCTTTGGCCTGCGCCTCGCGACGTGGTGACTCAGCGCAAGCGCGACCAGCGGGATGACCGTGACGTCGCCAAGTGCCTGTCGTCCTGTTCAGGGGGCAAGGGTCGCGGTCACGGTGGCCTCTCCAGAGCGCTCGATCGGAGGAGGGGCGGTCGTGGAGTTGGTGGCCTGTCGGGGGTAGCGGGTCCAGGTGATGTCGCGGGTCCACGTGTACGTCCCGGCCTCAGCGGCGGTGACGTTGACCCACCATCCGTCGAAGCCGGCCTCTTGGCCGCCGCCGAGGTCCTTCGCGCACCAGCTGGTGCGCTCGACGAGGCGCAGAGCGCACTCGCCACTTTCTGAAGTCACGCGGTCCCCGGTGCAGGGGGTGCGGGGCAGCGTCGCGCTGACGGGGGTACCGGACGGCTGGTCGGGCTGAGTCAGTACGAGGTTGAGCATCGTGTAGCCAGCGCAGCGCCACACCCGCGGCGCGGCGGGGTCGTCTCCGGAGTGGTACGGGTAGGGCACGGAGGCGATGGCTTGCACCGTGGGCACCGCCTCCGGTGAGGCGGTGCTGTCCGGGGTGAGGGTGGCGCTGACTTGCCAGGGGGCCCAGGACGCCGGAGTGGTGGCGGTCTGGCTGTCGCAGGTGGCTGGCGGGGTTGTGGGGGTGTCGCTGCATCCGCTAGACGTCAGCAGTAGTGCCAGCACCGCCAGCAGCGGTGGCGTGACGTCGTGCACCCGTCTCATGTGCGGTGTGACGTGGCGTCTGCATGCGCCGTTCCCAGTCGTCCTCGAGGAGTGGGCCAGGTGGTGCACGGCCGCTCGATGACCACCCGCAATTCGTCATGTGCGGGCGGTCGATGACGTGCTGGTCAGCGGGATGACCGTGCGCTCCGCGCGCACCGCGGGATGACCGTGCGCTGCGCGCACCGCGGGATGACCGTGCGCTGCGCACACCGCGGGATGACCGTGAGGTCGCCCGGTCGGCTCATCGTCGTTAGATGGCGCTGGCATTCGCGTGAGAGTCCAGGATCATGACGGTGTGATCTGGATGCTGTGGCTGGTGCCGGCGGCTTTCTTCTCGGCCCTCTCCGCCTGGATGCACGCTCGCCCTGCTCCAGAGCGAGCCTCGTGGGAAAGGGACCCACGTCAGCACGGCTGGCCCAGAGTCTTCGACGTTGCGGCTCTGGCCTTCATCACGATGGCCGGCGTCGCATCGGCTGATTCGACGCTGCCCTTCTGGGCTCGGCTGGCGATCATCTTGGTGGTCGCGGTCGTGCCGTACCAGGTGGTCACCGCTGTGGTGAGGCGTAGCGGTGGCAGGTCGGTCAGCTAGGCATCCGCGCCGATCTTGATTCGGGGTGCCACCACCAGCGTCAGGCCCAGCAGTCCATAGCCGATTGCGCCGCCAGCGAGGGCGTCGCGGTCCCAGGTGGCAGCCGTGGTGGTGACGAAGCTGCCATCACGCAGGAACCAGTCGCAGCGCACCCCCATGGGGAACCACTCCCAGTGCTGACGGACGTCGACGCCGCGCTCGAGAATCCGCTGTTCAAGGGGGACGCGCGGGCTGACGCCCTTGTAGATGCAGAAGTCGCTCTCGATGCCGAAGAGGTCGGCCTGAAAGAACAGCAACGGCAGCGCCAAGGGGGCAGTGAGGATCATGAACCCACCGATCAGGCGGCGGATGAGGGTCGAGCCGGCGGGCACGTGCAGCTCCTGGGCGGTGAGAGGGGTGCAGCGGCTCGAACTGTCGAGGTACTTTCAGCATCGGCGCGTGCCGAGCTCAGCCCGATTCGTTGATCAACTTCTCCACAGGACCACCACCCGCAGGAGCCCACAACGACCCCGTGACCACTCGGACATCGCCATGAGCGGCCGTCGCCGACCCCACGCGACCGCGCACAACGCGGGATGACCGTGACACTGCTTCGCCCTCCGGCTGCCGGGAGCAGACGTTAGGCCCGCACGTCGACGCTGCGCTGGGGCGCAGTCCACGGGGAGCGCCCACCCCAGCAGCGGGTGCGGACCTCCTCCAGGGAGTTGGGCATGGCGGCGAACATCTTCGCCGCATCCACCAAGGCGTCCTGGCGCCCGGCACGGTCGACGGAGCTGTCGCAGTTGACGTTGACACCCTTGAGCAAGACCGGCTTGGAGCCGTCGCCACGGTCGATCTCCACGGCGTACTGCACGATGCGACGGCCGTTGAAGTTGATGGTCCAGACGGACTGTCCGTCGGGGGGCAGAGCGCCGGTGACCTTGCCGCCGGCCTTCACGATGGCGCTGAAGTCGGGGATGCCGTCCTGGTCGAAGGTGACCCCGGCCAAGGCCGGGCTGGGCAGAGTCCCGGCAGTGGCGTTGCTGCCGGAGACGGACCAGAGTGCGGCGGTGGACGTCTGGCCCTTGAGGAAGGCGGTGAAGGCGCCCCGGGCGCTGGAGGAAGTGATCCCGGCGGTGTGGGCGACCTGGGCAGCGACCTGGGCGGGGTCTGTGGCCGGCGTAGCCGAGGCAGAGCTCCCCGACGTCTGAACCGCGGGCTCACCACCAGCAGCGGTACTGCTGATGGGGGCAGACCAGGTCCTTGCCGAGGCGGAGGCGGGGAAGCTACTCACGGGGATGCCGGTCATGCCCCTTCATCGACCGGACCGGGTCTGCGCCTGAGCGGTAGCTGAGCGCATCGACCGCTCCACGGCCCGCCGGCAGATCGCTAGATGAGTGAAGTCGGTCAGGTACCCGACGCCATGTAGGCGGCGAGGATGTAGTTGGGGTGGCGATCCAGGGTGGTGCGGGCCCGGTCGTAGCGCATCGTGGTGCGGGGGTCGGCGTGGCGCGCGGCGATCTGCACGTCTCGGAGGTCAACACCGGCGTCGAGCATGGTGGTGACATAGGTGTGGCGCAGCATGTGCGGATGCATCCGCGGCAACCGGATGCGGGCGTCCGCGGCGAGGTGCTTGAGACGTCTGGTCGCGGAGTGGCGGTCCAGGCGCCCGCCGCGGGTGTTCAACATCAGCGCACCCGTCGTGCGGTTGCCGATGGCGCGATCCACCGCCCGTCCCACCGCCGGAGCCAAGGGGACGAGGACGACTTTGTGGCCCTTACCCACCACCCGCAGGACGCGGTGGCCGTGCTCCTCCCCGAGGTCGGCGATGTCCAGGGCGCAGGCTTCGAAGATGCGCAGGCCCAGCAACCCGAGCAGGCACACCAGGGCGAAGTCGCAGGGGTTGGTCGAGTCTCGAGAGGTGGAGAGCATCGCTTCCAGCTGCAGGTGCGACAGGCCCAGGGTGGGTGACTCCGGCGGCACGTTGGGACGGCGGACGTAGTCAGCCGGTGAGTGCTCCAGCACGCTGTCGATGACGCAGGTCCGGTAGAAGCCCGCGACCACCGACATCCGCCGCGACACCGTCGAGGCGGCGAAATGCTGGGTTTCCTGCATCCAGCGGACGTAGAGCTCGATGTGCGGTCGTCGGGCCTGCAACGGGTTGAGTCCGCGCAGTTGGCACCAGGTGAGGTAGGCGCGCAGGTCGGATTCAGCGTGGCGGCGAGTTTGGCCGCGGTAGCGGGCGAGGTAGGCGGCGATGGCCAGGCGCAGGGGGTCGGTGCGCCAGGTCCCGTCGCCGAGGGCGATAGGCAACGCAGTGGGAGCAGGGGCCGGAGTAGGGGCAGGGGTGTCGGTGGGCTGGGTCATGCTCGAGCGTGCCTCTACATCCGCGGCTTGCGCGAGAAGCCATCTGTGGCGGTGAGCGCATTAGATGACCCAGGGGAGCATCGATAGACGTGATCCACGATGCTGACGCGGTGCCTGCTGCGACCGTGAGTTCTCCACTGCGTCTGCAGGACCCGTCGGGAGACCCGTCAGCGAAGTTGCCGGAGGACCCGCCAGCGAAGTCGTCGGAGGACCCGCCAGCGAAGTCGCCGGAGGACCCGCCAGCGAAGTCGCCGGAGGACCCTTCAGCACGGGCGTCGGTGCGGGCGTCGGTGCGGAGGCCGCGGTGAGCGTGCACGTCTTCGTCGATGAGACGAAAGCCAACGGGCTGTTGATCGCCGCAGCGAGGGTGCAGCCCCGGCAGCTGGCCCCCACCCGCACCCTGCTGCGGGGCCTGTTGCTGGCGCGGCAGGAGCGGCTGCACTTCACCAAGGAAGGCAGGGCCCGCCAAGGCCAGATCGCGGCGGCGTTGTGCGCCAGTGGCGTCGTGGTCGACGTCTACGACGCCCGCACCATCGCCGATCAGCGCTTGGCTCGTCGCCTGGTGTTGGAGCAGTTGGTGGCGGATCTGGCGGTGGCGGGGGCGCACCGATTGGTGCTGGAACAGGACGACTCCCTCATCGCCAGCGACCGTCGGACCTTGCGGGCCGCGGTGCGGACGGCGGGAGTGGCGGATGAGCTGGTCTATGAGCACCTGCCACCGCGTAGTGAGCCGCTGTTGTGGATCGCGGATGCCGTGGCGTGGTGCTGGACCCACGGCAGTCTGTGGCAGGACCGGGTGCGTCCGATCATCGGGGAGATTCAGCGGGTGGAGTGAGCTCACCGCGATGTTGCGGGGCAGGGAGTCAGTGCACCGGTTTCAGTGGGGCCCGGACAGCGCGAAGCCCGGCTCGCCCACCGTCCGGAGGGCTGCCGGGCCCACTTCGCATCCCTACGGGGATGCGCACCTCTTCAGTATCGGCGCCGACCACGCTGGGCACAAGCTGCTGACGGCAGGGTCGGGACCGCGGGATGACCGTGATGTCCCGCTGACCCGCACAGGCCCGACGCCGCGTCCGTGCGTCCGGCGCGTAGTGGCGCATCAGCGTCTTCTTTGACGGCCGTCCCCTGGAGTGGGGGCAGGCTCGGGGATGGAGCGCCAGATGTCGCGGATCGCCCAGGGATAGAGGATGCCGCCGTAAATGAGGATGCCCACCCAGCCACCGAAGAGGAAGTAGCGGAGGAAGAACAGCAGCGGTAGGCCGGCAACGATCGTGCACAAGATCCTGCCCACCGGCCCGAACGTCACCTCGCTCCTGATCAGCCGAGATCGCGGTGCGCTCCGCCGCAGCTGAACGGGCGCTGGAGGTGGGGTGGATAAGGCTTTGGCTGTCAGATCGTGCCCTGTCTGCCAGTCGAACCTGGGATCGGGACGAACCGTCAGGCGGTGGCAGCGCCAGCACCACGGTGCATCTGCCGCGCCTGATTGCTCGCAGTCGCAAAGACCTCCAGCGTCTTCGTTACTGTCCTCAAGCTGACCGTGCGTGTCGGCACCGCTCACCGTCATGCTCTCGGAGCGAGAAGTCAGGATCTTGAACCTGCTCGGCTCAGAGCACGGGGAGCTTCATTGCCTGCCATGAGGGCTCAAGGTCTGGCCTGGGCGTGCCGATGGGTGGGGGGATCGCCGCACCCTGGAGGCCCCGTGTCCCGCAGTATCCGAGCAGGTTTGCTTCTCGCCGCTGTCCTCTGCGCGGTTGCGGGTTGTTCCAGTTCTCCCGAACCGGCCGTGACCCCAGCCGCGACCCCGGCCTCCGCCTCCGCCATGACCAGTGCACAGGCGCAGGCAGCTTTCACCCAGGCCAAGGTGCTCGGGGCGGACAGCAAGACGGGCGATGCGGCCACGATCCTGGGCCGGCACACGATCATGCTGACGACCTTCACCGCCGCGGACTGTCCCGCCCGTGGCGTCACGGTGTCCGAGCCCACCCCGGGTCACCTCGACGTCGACGTTGACGTCTCGCCCGGTAAGTGCGAGGGGACCTTGGAGCCGAGCAGTTGGAAGCTCACCAGTCAGGGCGACCTCATCGCCGAGGGCGATCCGCACCCTGTCACTGTCCACAAGAACGACGACAGCGTTGAGGTCGGCGTCGGGGGCGCGCGCGTGGGCTGAGCCCCGTGGGCAAGGTCACGTCATGATGCTGCCAGCGCCGCATCCACGATGAACAGCACGGCCCGTGACTGTGTGCATCGACCTCACCGCGTGTCCCGCTCATCGTCAGAGAAGTGGAGTCGCCGCCTGCGACAGCGCGCACAACGCGGGATGACCGTGAAGCCGTCTGCCCGCGTCGAGTAGACGCGGACGGTGCTCCTACTAGCTGTGTGAGCGACACGTCGCCCGATCGGAGTAGTAGAGGTGGTCCTTGCCGGTGCGATCCAGTGTGGGCCTGGCAAGGTCACGCGCATGGTTGCCCCGGTACTCCTACCCGTGAACGATCTGGTGGTGAAGCGGGCCTGGTCTCGTCGTCCCCGCGTCCTGCTCGAGGGTGTGGAGCTGCCCCGAGACCGCTGGGGTAGCTACGTCCTCCTTGATGAGGACGGACGCAGCTACCAGGTGCAGGCCGGCTTCAGTTGGCGGCAGCTGAGCCCGGTGGTGGAGGTGGACGGTCACCAGAGGCCCACCTTGGCGCCGTTGCCGACCCCGGTGCGCGTGGTCCTGCTCGTCTTCATCGTCTTCGGTTTCTTCTGCGGTCTTCAAGGCGTGGTGTTGGGTGTGGGCGCGGCCCTGGTGAGTGCTGCCCTGGTGCGCCGGCCTCAGCGCGGTGCTGTTCATGTGGTCGCTGCGGTTTTGGTGCCGCTGGCTGCGGCTGTCGTGTTCGTGGGGGTGGCTGTCTGGGTGCAGTAGTGCCTGGGTGGTGATGGGTCACGTGCGGTGGTCAGACCGCTGCCGCTGCTGAGGTAGGGGTACGGCGTCATAAGGCACGACTAGCCGCGCACCGCGGGATGACCGTGAAGTCGTGCGCGGTGACGCCCGTCGATCGGCAAGACTGCTCTCGTGGCCCATGGATCAGCGGCGGACCCCGCCGGTCAGGACCTGGTCGACGAGGCCGGCCGTCGGTGGACGACCCACTGGGCGCGTTGGTGCGATGCCAAGTAGGTCCGTCACTTCCTCCACCGCCAGCAGGACGTCCTCGTCCGTGGCTCAGACGGTGACGAGGTGATCCGTCTGAGCGCGAAGCAGGCTCAGGCGTGGTGGCACGAGATGCAACGGTGCTTCGAGGTCCCGGGCGAGCTGGCCCCGACCTCCAGCGTTGGTGGACTTACGTGCGCAGCGCACGTGTGGCGCTGCGAGGACGGTGGCGAGCCAGCTCGCCTGCTGGTCTTCGAGACCTTCTGCTGACGCCTGACCGAGGAAGTGAGGTCTCGGCCAGCGGGATGACCGTGAAGTCGCCTGGCAGCATTGAACTGTGGAGCCGGACTACTTCATGTGGGTTGCCGCCGAGCTGCGTGAGCTAGCCAGCCGACTGCGGGGCCGTCTATCAGACAGTGCGGAGAGGCTGGTGGAGGAGTACGTCAGCGTCAACGAGCTCGGCCTTGCACTCGAGTCCCTGGTCGATGCACTTGCAGAGGCAGAGCAACCCGTCTCCGCAGATGAGCGAGCAACCATGTTGGCCCTGGCGAATCCGATGGGTTTGCAGGACGAGGTCACCCGAGCCCTCGCCTTCTGTCCCTTGCCTTGAGGCTTGGTGGCTTCTGAAGACGAGACGCGTTGCCGTGCAGGACCGTGACATCGCGCGTATCGCGGGATGACCGTGACGTCGTCCGCCCATCCACCACGGGCACTCAGTCGTCGGTATGGAGCCTTTTCCATGCTCGTTGAGCCATCTCATCACCTCCGGTGGCACCGGCTAGCAGGTGCACGTCAGCGCCGTCGGTGTCTCCACGATCGAGCAGCAGCATCGCGAGGTTGTGGTGGCAGAACAGGTCCCCCGACGCGATGCCGGCCCGATAGGCCTCTTCGGCTGCGACCTCGTCAATCACTTCGTCCGCCGCTACCTCACGATCGAGCTCCTCGCCGTCCAGGTCGTCGCGATCCAGGTCGTCACCGCACAGCAGGTTGCCCAGCGGCAGCCAGCACTCGTCCTGGCCGAGCTTGGCGCCGAGCTCCAGCTGGGCTCGCGCTTCAGCACGCCGGCCCGTGGCTAGGAGCAGCGCTGCCAGCGACGCGCGGGTGTCGCCATCGACGGGTGCACCCGCGCGCAACTGCGCTTCCAAGGCAGGGTCGCGTGTTCGCTCCCACCGCCACGTGGCCAACAGCGCCGCAGCAGCCGCATTGCCATGCTCAGCCGCCTGCGTCAGCGTCGCTTCCGCTTCTTCACGCAGGCCTTGCTCGCGCAGCAGGAGTGCGAGGTTCATGAGCCCTTCAGGCTGACCGCCCAGGTCCCAGGCGGCGCGGTAGGCGTTCATCGCCGCGGCCAGGTCGCCCTCGAGCTCCAGGACGATGCCGAGGTTGAGCCACGCGTCAGTTTCTCCGGCAGCGACGGCCTTCTCGTAGGCATCGATGGCCTCCAAGGGGCGCTCCAGCTGGCGCAGCGTGTTGCCGACGTTGAACCACATCAGCTCCTCGCCCAGCGCCACTGCTCGCTGGAAGCAGACCAGCGCGTCGGTCTGGCGGTCGGCCTCGGCCAGGTCGCATCCCACGTCGATGAGCGCATCGACGTCTGTACCGGCCAGCGCCATGCGTAGACGTTTGTCCAGCTCTTGGGTCACCACTCGAGTGTGCCCGCCGGCTTACTTCAGTCTCGCGTGGTCATCGGCAGATGAGTGAAGTCGACAGGCGTCAGCGACACCGCCCGCACCGCGGGAATATGCGGGTGATCTTTGCTCTCGACTTGCACCCGGACATCGCCGTGAGAGCGAGGTCGTCAGCCGCCGGCAGCAGCGCGCACACCGCGGGATGACCGTGAGGTCGACGAGCTCTGCGAAGCTGCTGGGCATGGGTGAGGAGACGGTGGTGCTGTGGCGGCCGACAGGGCCAGAGGAACTGGCCCTGGTGGAGGAGTCCGGGTGGCAACGCTGGCCACCGCGGTTGCCCGAACAGCCGATCTTCTACCCAGTGCTCAACGAGGAGTACGCGACCAAGATCGCGAAGGACTGGAATGTGGCGCATAGCGGCGTCGGCTACGTCACGCGCTTCCGGGTGCGCAAGGACTTTCTCGACGCTTACCCCGTTGAGCAGGCCGGCGGTCGCACGATCTTGGAGTACTGGATCCCTGCGGAGGACCTCGAAGCGTTTAACGACCACATCGTGGGCTTGATCGAGGTCGTCTCCGAGTGCCGATGAGTTGATGGTGTGTTGCGGGTGGCTGCTCCTCCACCACCTGATCTCGCCATGTCCGCGACGGCGTCGGCCGCTGGCGATCACTCACATCGCGGGATGACCGTGCGTTCTGGCCCCCGATCAGGTGAGAGGTGACGCTCAGGCCGGTGAGGCTCATCTAGTGTCCGAGGTTTCGATGGGAAGGGCCCCTGATGCCTGCACGACTGCTGTACCTCCTGGGCGCACCACTGGCGATCGCTGGGGTCCTGGGACTCCTTCTGTCATTGGTCGTCCGGGGTCTCCCCGACGTCGGGGCACGCGTGTGGAACGGTCCGCTCGCACTCGGTGCGGCCGTCCTGCTCGTCGCCGGTCTCCTCACGGTCGTGGCGGCCCGGCTTGCCAGCCGCTCGTCGCGCAGCTCGCTCGAGTACTGACCTCCTCACTCACGGGAGAGTCGTCGGTGTGAAGGGGGATGTGTTCAGCGCTAGGTGCGAGGACCGCGGCGCGCGACTAGCGGGATGACCGAGCGTGGCGGCCCTCGTCTATCTGGGGCGGCAGCCATACGTAGGGCGATGCGCTACGGGAAGCTGTCGGGATGCTTAGCAGGGACAGACCGCAGTCAGGCGCGCCCCGCTTCCTACTGGGTGCGTTGTTGGCTGCAGAGCTGCTCCTCCTCGCCTTCGCCATCTGGGGGCTGGCCGAGGGGCGGGTCGTGCAGACGGTGGTTGGAGCGGTTGGCGCGTTGGTCAGCGCTGTTGTCATCGTCCGCATCACGGTGCGCAGTCGTGAGACGAGCGCCCGGGAGGTGGAGAACCATCTGCGTTTGAACCGTGCCTTGCTGCCCTACGTCTCGATCTTGAGCGTCGTCTTCGCTGGCGTGATGATCACTGCCGCCGTCGTGAGCTCGCCGTGGTGGCTTGTGGGGGTAGCGCCAGCTGTCGCGCTGCCTCTTGCTTGCGTGGCCCAGATTCGACACCTGAGGCGTCTGCACCTGTCTAGGGATCTCGAGGCGGGTACGGCGCAGTAGGCGCTACTGGCGGCCAAGATGGTCTGGGTCGATTACCCGAAGCTCGGCGATATGCGGGTGATCGTCGTGCTCAGCTTGCATCCGGACATCGACAGATCCGGTCGGCGTCGACCCGGGCCGACCACGCACAACGCGGGATGACCGTGCGTTCTTCACTGGCGGGCGTGAACTGCCCGCCCCACGAGACCGCACTGGTCACGCGTCCTGGCAGGTCCCTACGTCGGGTACGGCGCGGGCCTGGGGGCAGTCGAGGTGCGTCCAACCCTTCTTCCCGTAGCCGTCGCGGCTGTCGACGAAGACCTCCATGCCGCTGTGGTCAGACGTCACGCGGTAGTACGTGAAGATCGGGTCGCCCTCGGTGGTGTAGTCGGTCACCTTCAGCTCGGCGCCGGCGCCGTTGGTCTGCGCCGCCAGCAGGCACGCGGTGCCGTCTCGGGGTACTTCTCCCGTCCTGTCGCGGCTGACCTCGCCGCAGGAGGTCAGGTCTTCACGGGTGAGGAAGGACCAGGGCGGCATCTTGATGGCGGCCACGACTGCGGCTACGGCGAGGACGAGGAGGATCAGTACCCATCGGGGCGCGCGTTGAGGTGTCGGTTCCATCAGAGAACCTCGACCGACGCGGCGGTGGCTGACACAGCGATGTGACGTCTCTCGACTGAGCGCGGTTCCTGAGCCCCTTGACACCGATCACCTGCATAAACGGGATGACCGTGAAGTCGCCTGGGAGTATCGAACCGTGGAGCCGGACTACTTCATGCGGGTCGCCGCCGAGCTGCGCGAGCTAGCCAGCCGGCTGCGGGGTCGCCTTTCAGCTAGTGAGGACAGGCTGGTGGAGGAGTACGTCAGCGTCAACGAGCTCGGCCTTGCCCTCGAGTCCCTGGTCGATGCACTTGCAGAGTCAGAGCAACCCGTCTCCACCGGTGAGCGAGCAACCATGTTGGCCCTGGCCGGTCCGATGGGTTTGGAGGACGAGGTCACCCGAGCCCTCGTCTTCTGTCCCTTGCTTTGAAGCCTGGTGGCTTCTAAAAGCTGAGACTCGTTGTCCTGCAGAACAGCGCGACCACGCGCACCGCGGGATGACCGTGAAGTCGCTACGCGGTCAACAGCGTGCCTGACGGTGCGGTGCGGTGCGGTGCTTGTCAGTCCGGTAGGTCAGGCTCTTCGGCACGCAGGTGCTGAGCGTTGGCGGTGATCCAGGCCGCGTCCTGGTGATACGTGCTGACGTGGGCGTGTAGGTGCTCGTGCCCAGCGTCGGCGCGAGCTTGGGTGAAGGCGGCGAGATCGCGGATGCGATCCACGGCGACGGAGACCACCCGGGCCGGGTCGAGGTCCTGGCCGTAGGTCTTGCACACCAGGCGCAGACGCCGTGCCTTCTCCGAGAGCGTGTTGGGCAGTCCGTCGCCGGTGTCGGGGTCGGTCAGGGGCACCAGCCGGTAGGCCATGTAGGCCACGTCCCACACGCGCGGGCCCGGTGATGCGGTGTCCCAGTCGATGACCCCGCTCAGCTGCTGATCTTCGAAGACCATGTTGTAGGGGTCGAAGTCGTTGTGACAGACGACCTCAGCTGGCTCGTGGGTAGGCAGTTGCCAGCTGGCGTCTTCGGTGTTGAAGGTGGCGCTGACCTCATGCAACTGCGCCAGGAACTCCGTTGCTCGGATCAGGACCTCATCGGTCCATACCCACGGCGGTAGGGGGTAGCTGGGGACGGTGCCCGGTAGGTGGGAGGTGATGTCGCGTCCGCGTTCATCGCGTCCCAGCGGTTGCGGCGTCCAGTTCAGGCCGTGCTCGTGCAGGTGCTGCAGCAGGCGTTGAACGGTCGCGGTCCAGGGGCCTGCTGGGCGACGCACCGTGGTCCCGACGCGGACGGCACCGCCCATGTTGCCGCCCTCCAGGGCCACCTCGAGCTGTGGTGTGGTGACTTCCTCGTCTGCGTTCACCTCACGCAGTCTGGTCCCAGGTCGCCGTGGCCTCGCCGCCAGGTGGCGGTGCAGCCGCCCATCACGCCAGGCGGGCCGTCCATGCCCCCGGCCGTCTGCCGGGCCACGTCGTGTCGAGGTCCTACGGGCAGGGATGACCGTCGTACATCGGGAGGACCGCGATGTCGCAAGTCAGTCGCGACCGCCCAGATCGCGGGATGACCGGCCGTTTCGGTGCGGATCAGGTGGGCTTCGGGTAGCCGATCGAGACGATGTCCTCTGCAAGCTGCGCCAGCGTCCGCTGGGGATTGAGCCGTCTCACCAGTTCCTCGCTCAGTGGCCGCAGCGCGAGGACGTGAGCGGTGTCGTCACGCTCGAGTTCGGTCTCGTAGTAGTCCGCGGCGAAACTGCGGTAGGTGTCGGGGTCGGCGTCGAGTCCGCTCAGCAGCCACCCGCTGCCGTCGTCGAGGTCGGCGGGGACGCTGCTGCGCAGCTGCACCGGGTGCCAGCGCTGTTCGTCTCCCGGGTGAGGGCCCGTCTCCTCGTCCTGTGCGAGGTGTAGCCACCAGCAGGCCAGGGTGAGCAGCGGTAGGTCCCCGTCGGTGAAGGCCACTTCAGCAGCGGTAGCGCGTAGCGGCTGAGGGACGGCGGCGAGCCAGTCGAGGTCGAAGGGTTCGCCGTAAGGGCTCATCGGGCTCTCGTGATCGAAGCCGCGCAGCCACGCCCCGTCGGGGGTGAAGGTGATCGACCAGGAGTTGCCGGAGCCGTCGTCCATCGACGCCAGCTGCTCGGTGGGGCTCCAGGAGGCGTCGAAGGAGTAGTAGCGGTCGGTGGGGTCCTCGGCCTGGATCGCGTCCAGCATTGCCAGGCCCTGGCAGTGCCGGCGCAGCTCCTGCGGGTCCGGCAGCCGGCGGGCGAGCTGGACTACGCCGGCGGGCAGCGTGGTCGTCTCGAGGGGTCGGGTGTGTCGGCGTGGCCACCTCATCGCGCCAGCATGTCGCAGCTGGGCGCGGGGACCTCGCTTCGGGATTGGTTTGAACGCGCGGACGGCGGGATGACCGGATGGGTGTGTTCGAGGAGACACTCATCAAGGTGTGATGAGCCCTGCACCACGAGGTGGTGCGCGAGACGCTGATGTGGTGACGACAACCGGACTGCCCGATGGCTCTGAGAGCCCTGCGGATTCGCGCGCCGGGAGGGTCGGTGACGGCTTCGGCATCGGGGCGGCGCGGTGGTGGCGCCGGCTGGCGGGTGCGGGCGTGGTGGCAATGCTTGCCACGGCCTTCGGCGCCCTGGCCACCGGTGAGGACGGCGTCGATCGCGACGCCGGGTTCTGGGCGCTGGTGGTGCTGGGCTGCAGCTACGCCGGGGTGCTCGTCTCCTTCCTGGTCTCCGGCGCCGCTCGGGGTGGACGGCTGGTGGTCCGTCACGCCGGCGCGGGTGCAGGGCTGGGTTTGGTGCTGGGGGTGGCGCTGACCTTGTGGGTCGGTGACGTCGTCTGGCTCTGGCTGTGGCTGCTGATCTGCCTGCCGGCGGGAGCGCTGGTGGGTGCGATCACAGCCTGGGTGGCGTTGACGCTGCCGCGGCAGGTGGTGCCGTGGGTGGCGCTGCTGGGGGTGGTGGCCACGGCTTCACTGGTCTGGTCGACGTTTCGGCCGCAGCCGCCTTACGACCTGTTCGCGGTGGATGCCACGGAGCAGGTGAGTGCCGCGGGTGGTGCGGTGGGGCTAGCCGATCGGGTCCGGGCTGCGGTGGAGCGCACCAGCGCTGGGGACGACTTTCGCGCTGACACGTTCTGGGAGGCGGTCTCGGACGAGGTGTCGGGTGATCTCGGTGGGGCGCGGCCGCACCTGCGGTTCACCGTCGATGAGGACTTGCCCGTCTCCACGGTCACCGGTGAGCGGGTGCGGGTGATGACGGTGCAAGTGCGTGGGGGCGGGGCTGCGTGCGTGATCACCGACGCTGGTGCTGTGCGGGTTGTCGACGGGGCCTGCGAGGACCTCGACGTGGTCCGTGAGTGAGCGGTCGGAACCATTGCCTTCACGGTGACCTGCATGAGGTGGATGTGTCCCTGGCCGAGCAGATGCGAGTGATCACGTCGCCCACGGATCACCTGGTCATCGCCAAGAGCGCGACGTCGCCAGCCACCGGCGACCGCACACAACGCGGGATGACCGGTAAGTCGACGGCGTCAGCTTCCGGGTTGCTGCCAGGGTCTGAGGTAGTGGGCATCACCGGGGGCGACAGCCAGCTCCACACGTGAGCCGTCGTTGAAGACCGCGGTCCACACCTGCGCCCAAGGGTCCAGCCAGACCAGCTCGCCCCCCTGTGGCTTGCGCGGTTCGGGGTTTTCGAGCCGACCACCGACGAGTACCGCGCCGCGCCAGCGCAGATCACCCCCGTCGCTGATGACCGCACCTGCCGCGCCACCCCACGCCTGGCTGAGTCCGTGAGGTGATGGCCCCAGGGATCGGACGCTGGCGTCGAAGACGTCGTCGCCGTAGAGGCCGCGTTGGGCGCGTCGGCGCAGTCGGGGGGTGAGTAGACCGATGGCGGTGCCGAGGATCGCCATGGCGATGACCGTCCAGATCCAGTGGGGCATGGAACTCCTGCGTGCGGCGTCGAGAGGGACTCAGCTGCCAGGTTGCCAGGTCCGCTGAAGCCCTGATCGATCGTCCGGAATTCGCCAAGACTGTGAAGTCGTCGGCCCCGACAGCGCGCACAACGCGGGATGACCGTGCACACGCGCACCGCGACGTCAGGCGCAACACGCCATGCCCATGAGCTAGTGACTTGGGCCCCGCGGTGGCTGGCCGAAGACGATGCAGAACGGATGACCTGCCGGGTCGGTGAAGACGCGGAAGGTCGTCTCGGCAGCGGTCGGGCGGCGTTGCGCGCCGAGGGCGATCAGCTCTGCTTCTGCGCGGTCGGGATCGCTGACACGGATGTCGAGGTGCATCTGCTGCGGTCGTTCTGGATCCGGCCAGGTCGGTGGTGTCCAGTCGGCCGTGCGTTGGAAGGCGAGCTCGCGTCGGTCTGGGGTGGTACCGATGACGACCCAGTCACCGATGTCTTGGTTGATCTGCATGCCCAGGACGGCGCAGTAGAAGCTGGCAAGTGCCTGCGGGTCGGGACAATCCAGGACGGTCTTCTCCACTGAGCCGATCATGGGAGGAGTCTGCTGGTGGGTCCGTTGTGGTGCGACGCTGGACGTCCCGCTGGCGTCAGCACGGAGGGCGGGATGACCGTGCGCTTCGCGCGCACCGCGGGATGACCGTGCGCTTCGCGCGCACCGCGATGATATGTGGGTGATCGGGGGCTAACCTCCGGTCTGAGCCTCACCGGCTCGACGTCCTCAGCGTGGAGGCACCCTCATGACCGTTCTGGATCTTCGACTGACCCAAGGACTGACGCCCTCCGGACTGCCCGCCGTGCGCCTGGGTGAGCCCTGGCTGGACGCCTACCTCGACTTCCTCACCGCCCGCTGTCGACCCAACAGCGTCCTGGCCGCCGGCTACGACCTGAAGGTCTTCTTCACCCTCATCGCCAAGACCCCGGCGGAGGTCACCGCCGCCGACGTGCTGGGTTTCATCACCGCCCAGCGAACAGGATCAGCGGAAGTGCTCGGCCCGGTGATCGCCGTCGTCGCCGACGCCGACGCTGCTGGAGGGGTCAGTGCCCGCACCGTTCGACGCCGGTTGTCCAGCATCAACGGTTTCTACACCTTCCTCCTCGCCCGCGGCGACATCACCGCCAACCCCGTCCCCCTCGGCCTGCCGACACGGCGCGAACACGACCAGCCCCGTAGCAGTCGCGGATCGAGAACCCCGCTGGTCCGCTCCCCGCGGACCCTGCCGGTCATCCTGAACCCCGACGAAGCCGACGCTCTCACCTCTGCCCTGCGCACCCACCGCGACCACGCCATGGTCGCCGCGATGCTGCTCGGGGGTTTGCGTCGCTGCGAGGTCCTGCGCCTGCGCCTGGAGGACCTGAACGTCGGGGCACGGCGGGTATTCATCGCCGAAGGCAAAGGCGGACACCAACGCCAGATCCCGATCTTTCGACGCTTCTTCACCCATCTCGGCGACTACCTCAGCCTCGAACGCCCAGCCGAAGCCGACCAGTTGGGGCACGGACACGTCTTCTGCGTTCTCAAGGGTCCCCGCCGCGGGCACCCACTGTCGGCCTCGGGACTCGACGAGGTCCTCGACGGAGCACGGCGTCGCGCCGGCCTGGCGCACGTCACCTGCCATCAGTTGCGTCACACCTGCCTGACCCGGCTGCGCGAAGCGGGCATGGCCCTGGAAGCGATCCAGGCCCAGGCCGGTCACGCGTCCATCGAATCCACCCGCATCTACCTCCACCTCGGCGATGACTGGCTGGCGGGGCAGTATCGCCGCGCCGCCGAAGCCATCGATGCTCAAGCGTTCGCTGGCCACCGCACTGCTCCACCCACTCCCGAGGTCATCTCACCGATCACGTCAACGGTCATGGGACTGCGAGGTCGGCGATGAAGCAACCCGACCGCTTCCTTAGCTGGGCCGAGATCGACTCTGAGGCAATGGGTGACGCAACAGAGCTGACCGTTCCCATGCACGCCTACCTGAGGCAGATCGCCACCACCTTGCGCTCCGGCAGTGTCCGTAACTCCGACATAGCGCTGCGCTGCTTCACCCAGTTCATGTTCCAGGAACACCCTCAGATCACCCGCTTGGCTGACGTTCGTCGCGTCCACATCGAGGACTACAAGCCCTGGCTGGCCGCCCGCACCAACCAGCGCGGGAAACCCGTCACCGCCGCCACCCGCGCCCACCGCCTGGGCAACCTACGCACCTTCTTCATCCGCATCCGCGACTGGGACTGGCCGCAGGCCCCACCCACGGTTCCCATTCTCTTCGGTGACCTGCCGCGGCAGGAGAAACCCCTGCCGAAGGCCCTGGACGATGCCGCCGCCGCGAAGTTCCTGCGCGCCGCGCAGACCCGACCGCGTCTGCTCGAGCGGGTCATCTGCGAGGTCCTGATCCGCACCGGACTGCGCGTCGGGGAGTTCACCGGTCTGCGCCGCGACGCGGTCCGCCAGATCGGTGCTGGGCACTGGCTGCACGTTCCTGTCGGCAAACTCCTCGACGATCGCTACATCCCGCTGCACCCCCAACTGGTCGAGCTCATCGCCGATTACCGTGACCGCTTCGTCGACCCTGCCCACCCGCTGCTGTTGCCGCGGGAGAACGGCATACCCATGGACCGTTACAGCGTCACCCGCTGCCTGAACAACGTCGCCACCGCCGCCGGCCTCGGCCACGTCCACCCCCATCAGATGCGCCACACCCTGGCCACTCAGGCCATCAACCGCGGCATGAGTTTGGAGGCCATCGCTGCCCTGCTGGGGCATCACTCGATGGACATGACCCTTCGCTACGCCAAGATCGCGAATCGGACCGTCGCTGATGAGTACTTCGCCGTCACTGAGAAGGTCGAAGCGCTCTACGCCGCCCACGACCCCGACAACCTCGACGGCGAGAACACCGCACTACCGGCCTCCGCGGCCGGCCCGGAGATGGCCCGCCTGCACCGCGAGATGCATCAGCGGATGCTGGGCAATGGCTTCTGCACACGACCTCCGGCGCTGGATTGCACCTTCGAGTCGGTCTGCGAGACCTGCACGTTCTTCCAGACCTCGATCGCCTTCCGACCGACGTTGCAGGCCCAGTACGACCACGCCGCCGAACATGATCAACAAGGGCGTCAGCAGCTCTTCGCGGGCCTCCTCAGAGGCCTCGACCAGCCCGCGTCCTGACCCCCTTGACACCGATCACCTGCATAAGCGGGATGACCGTGAGATTGCGCCCGCAATCGCTAGCGTCTCTGGATGATCTTGACGGTCGAGCTGCGGATCGCCACAGCAGCTCCCACGACCACCTCGGCGGTGCTTCGCGCCCTCTGCACTAGCCACCGATCGCTCCCTACATGGCCTCACCGAATCAGGGGTAGACGCTCATCCAGCATGCGAGGAAGCTGCCCCCACCCCACCAAGGTCTCGAACGGCATGGTCGGGTCGATCTGGTCGGGGTCGATGACCACCTCAGCCAGCTGCACCAACGGATCGTTCGCGTCGTAGATCACGATCCGGGGCGGCCCCATGCTGGGCCGGCGAAGGAAGCGAGTCACCTCCCACGGGTGCGGCTCCCACCCTTCGAGACTGCCCAGCGTGGGCCAGGTGCCCTGCCGGACTAGACGGCCACCGAACCTGGCGACCAGGACGGCGTCATCCGGGGTGCCCGGCAGGAATCCGTCGACTGCGGGCAGTTCGGACCTTCGCGGTCCGAAGAAGAAGCCGAGCAGGATGCCCCTGTGCTCGCGCGAGACGCGGGTGATGAGCCCGACGGCGTAGCCCCCACTGGGCAGCGGTATTCCGAGGACGTCCCCGGGTGAGCAGGTCGTGGGCATGTGTCTGCTCGCTTCTGGTCGGTCCCGGTGGCCGCGATGAACCCTTGTCTGCGCCATCTTGCGGCTCGACCGGATGCGGCGGCTGCTTTAGGGCGGGAAGTCCTCCACCGCCTGACACCGTCCTCGCATCGCGGAAGGCTGCTCGTATCCCACCTGCGGCACCAGTGGATGTGCGGTGCCTGCTGGGTACTGCTCCTGATGGACCGCTCGGTCATCGCCATGACCGCGACGTCGACGACCTCTTGGTCAGCGGGACGACCGTTCGGTCGAGAGTCGATGGCTGTTTCTACCGGGTTGAGCAGGTGTTGATGTCGGCGGTCGGGGCGTCCGGCGGGCCGGCGGGGATGACCAGCGAGGCTGGCTGCAGCGAGGATGGGGATCGTGAGCGGCTGGGCAACGTTGGAGGAGATCACCGCGCTGGAAGCGCTGTACACCGCAGGTGCCAGCAAGACGCTCGCCCCGGCTCGGGCTCAGCTGGCTGGACGTTGGCGGGCGGGTGAGCGTGATCGTGAGACAGCGCTGCGCTTGGCGTTCCTGGACTGGTACTCCTGCTCCGAACCGGAGTTTCTGACGGGGCTGCCCGATGTGTCCAGCGCCCAAGCGGTGGAGGAGGGCTTCTTCCTGCCTACCTGCGAGCACCTGCTGGCGGCTCACCCGGGCGATGTCGAGGTGCTCTTCGCCCTCGGATGGATGCTCACTTCCCATCCCTGGTGCGCTGGCGGTGCGTCGACGGGCGACGTCGAGGCCCGCGGGCGTGTGTTGTGGACGGCCTACCTGACCTCCCCGATCGAGCTCGGCGATGCGGTCTTCACTGATCGCGGCACTTACGGGATCTACTTCGCTCACATCCAGGCGACTCAGCGCCAGTGAGCGTCGCCGCGGCGGCGCAGCGTGAGGTCGTGCTCCTTCAAGTACTTGAGGCCTCGTCCGCTTCTCGCCGTGCCCGAGACGTCGCCGGCCTCTGGCAACGGTCCGGAGAGGCGGGATGACCGTGCGCTGCGCGCACCGCGGGGATATGTGGGTGGTTCCTGCTGCTCGGCTTCCACCCGGTCATCGCCAAGACCGCGACGTCGCGGCCGCCAACGTCTCGACCGGATCGCGGGATGACCGTGACGTTCGGAGGAGCCGGACACTCCGTCGTGTCCTAGCTCTGGTAGCCGTCGATCACATCGAAGTCCGGCCCCAACTCGGTGCGCAGCCGAGCGACCAAGTCCCTGCCCGCTGCCACCCACGCGGCCAGATCCGCAGGGGTGCCTCGGATGGGCCCGGGCGGGTCCTGCAGCTCGTCGTGGTGCCGTGCCCAGGCCCGCACGTCAGTCTTGAGGTTGTCAGACAGGGGCAGCTGGCCGAGCTTGACCATGCCGTTCTGACGTCCTGCGACGCGCCGCCAGAGCGGGTCGGCGCCGAAGGCGGCCTTGAAGATCAGGGTTACTGGCGCCTGCATGTCCTCTGCCATCGCTGCACGGTATCCAGCGGGACGTGGTCGTCTGCTGGCGCTAAGACCGTTGGATGTCCCGTGCGCACCGCGGGATGACCGTGAGGTCGTAGGCCGCCGTGATCACATCCGGACATCGCCATGACCACGACGTCGTACGCCGTGGACGACAGCGCGCACAAGGCGGGATGACCGTGAGGTCGTTGGCTCCGGCACAGTGGAGGCCATGAGCGAGCCGGTCGGTGTCGACTTCGGGCCCGTCGACGGGGAGGCCTTGCCGCACGGTCTGCGGGTGCTGCTGGAGTCGCTGCAGCCGGGTCAGGCTCCGCTCCACGCGGCCCCGCTCCCACCTTCTCCGTTCGCCCAGCGGCAGGACCGCGAGGCGTTGCGGCAGCGCCTCGGCTTCGCGGTGCCCGGGTTGTCGGTGCTGCGGGAGGCCGGGCAGGTGGAGGTGCTGTTCAGTCTCGAACCTGAAGGCCTGGTCGCTCCGCAGGAGCTGCGTGGGGGCAGTGCTGGGGTGCTCGTGCTGTACGCCCCCGACGAGGCGGTGCTGGAGGCGGTGCTGCACGCGGAGGTGGTGGCCGGGTCGGCGTCGCAGGTGACCTCGATGCACGTGAGCTACGGCGACCCGTGGCCACCGGCGCAGCCGGCGACGCTGCGGCTGGTGACGAGTGGTGACACCACGATGGTCTCAGTGCACGGTCATCACGTGGGGGTGCAGCACCACCGGGTGGGCCAGACCCGGCTGGCGTGGCAGCAGCGCTTCGGGAGCGTGGACTGTGACGTCACGGTCTATGCGGTGTTCTCACCGGTGTCGGCGGTGCAGATGCTGGCTCGGTGCGACGTGCTGATCGGCGTCTCGTGAGGCACGGCTCGGGCCGGGCTACTTCGGCCTTCGGTCGCTCCTCAACGTTGTGATCATCGGCAGGGTCGCGCGGACGGCGGGATGACCGTGACGTCGAGTTCTCGCCGTCACGGCTGCTGGCCGAAGGGCACCGTGGATTGACGACGCAGTGGACTTGCTCGTCCGGCCTCTGGCTGACTGGGTCTGTGATCGAGAAGACCGACCCGGTCCCTGCGCAGCTGCGTGCTCTGGGCTACCCCGACGCGCGCTGGCTGGCGGCGGGCATGGAAGCCGACGTCTACGCCCTCAACGAGCAGACCGTCGCCCGGCTGCCCCGGGAGGCAGCTGCAGCCGACACGGGGCCCGTAGAGCGAATGCTTGAGCAGCTGAATCAGTGCCGCCTGCCGTTCGCCGTCCCTGCCCCACTGGGCCGCCTCAACCTGTTCGATGGTCGCTTTCTGCTGCGTCAGCCGCGCTTGCGCGGCCGCAGTATCGGAGACTTCTACGACCCAGCCGCTGGGCGCCTGGATCCCCGCGCCGAGCAGGCGTTGGTCGAGCTGCTGAGCGCGCTGCGCACCATCCCGCACCCGCAGCCGATTGAGATGCCTGACTTGCCGCTTTTGGGCGACTCGATGGTGACCACCGCTCAGCCTTGGGCGGCAGCCTTGCAGCAGTTGCTCGACGATCGCATCCGCCGCTTTGGAGGGTTGCTGCGGGTGCACGTCGACCGCCTGGACGACCTGGTGGAGGCCTGCGGCGCTTTCCTGTCCAGCCGCCGGGACGTGGCAGTCGCGTTGCAGCACGGGGACATCTGTCCGGAGAACGTGCTGGTCGACGACGACTGCCGGCTCAGTGCGGTCCTGGACTGGGGGTTCCTGACGATGCTGGCTGATCCGGTGCTGGAGATGGCGATGACGTCGGGTTTCTTCGACATGTACGGCCCGCATGCCCTGCGTACCGACCAGCGACTGAGCGATCTGTTCGTCGAGGCGTTCAGCGTTGAGCGCGCGGACATCCTGCGGTTCAAGGCCGTCTACGCCCTCATCGGCGCTAACGCTTACAGCGGTACCGCCGACGGGCACTTCCGCTGGTGCGCCGCGGTGCTGCGGCGGCCTGACGTCCGCTTTGCTGTCCTGCTGTAGACCGCCGACTTGGTGTCAGCTGGTCGCTCTGCCATCGACAGACCCGGTCGTCGCCAACCCCCGGGGCGACCGCGCACAACGCGGGATGACCGGATGCGGAACACCCGCTGCGGGTGGTGCTGGTGAGCGACGATCGCCTCATGGCTGTTGCTCCGCTTCACGTCCGCGCGCGGGTGCGCCACGAGCCGGACCGCTCCTACGCGGTGCTCGTCGACGGGCCTGAGGGGGAGGTGCTGGTGGGCACCACCCGCCGCACCGGGGAAGTGCTGACGATCGCGCACGAGGGGGCGGCCCGGGTGTTCGCGGTGGCGGTGGGGCAGATCGCGCGGTCCTTGGACGTGGCGTGGCCGCGGCCGCCGTACGGGCGTGATGGGCAGTGGGTGCGCATCGTCGCGGTGGAAGATCCCAGCGACGTCGAGGAGGTGGAGATGCTGGGAGTCGCGGGGCAGGTGCACTGGTTCGGGGCGGAGTCGGCGTGGTTCGTGACAGTGCCCGGGTACGGCACGGGCATCTACCCCGGTGAGCTGCTGGACTTCGAGGCCGTGATCAGCGCGGAGGAGGAGGCAGCGCTGCGGGCGTACACGAGCGGGGGCGCTGATCCGTCCTGATCGTGCCCGGCTGAGCGGGTGGAGCACGCGGACGGCGGGATGACCGTGAAGTCGATCAGGGGTGCAGGAGTCGCCTCATGCTCACCGCTTCGACGGACAACGTGCGGGGCTTAGGCAAGCTCGGAGTGGACGATCTCCGGGGAGTCAGCTGGGTTGTTGCCGATGCAGCCAACGGCTGAGTCGGCGGTGCCAGCGGGACTCCTGCCACGTCTCCTCAGCGGCGAGCTCTTCGGCGGCGAAGGCGCGCACGGCCACGACGTCAGCCTCGGCCAAGTCGGGACGCGTTCGCGCTAGGGCCTCGCGCAGCGCAGGGAGGTCGTACTGCCCGGTGGGAGTGAGCTTCACCCGGAGGTCGGCGCGGGCGACGCGTTCAATGCCGACCTTGATGACCTCGCCGTCGTCGAACCAGGCGATCTCCTCGTACTCCCCGTCGTCGACGTCAATGGCTTCCATCGAGCTAGCAGCGAAGCTGAGGTCGACGAAGACGATGGGCTCCAGGCTGTCCTCTGCATCGAAAGCGATCACTGCTCGCGACGTCTGCTCCACGCCCTCATGATCGCGCACGATCAGCGGGATGACCGTGCGCTCCACGCCATCTCGTCGCCACCTCGATGTGTGAACATGCAGCGATGACGAACCTCCGGCTAGCGCCCCTGGCCGGGACGGCAGACGACGTGCGCGTCGTGCAGCACATCTTGAACCAGGCCCCGGACTACGCGCTGCGGGTCACCGGCCAAGCGCCAGGACCTGATGACGCTGCTGAGATGTTCCTGGCACTGCCACCCGGGGTGGACCGAGCAGCCAAGTACGTCTACGGCCTCTTTGTTGAGGATGAGCCGGTAGGGGTCTTGGACGTGATCCGCGGTTGGCCTGATCCTGCGACGGCCCACATCGGCCTGCTGCTGCTTGAGGAAGCGCGAACTGGTCAGGGCTTGGGCCGTGCGGCGTACCAGGGCGTCGAGGACCTCGTGCGGCAATGGAACGAGGTGCACTGCGTGCGCGCTGCGGTCGTGGCGACTAACGATGTGGTCCTGCCTTTCTGGCGTTCCGTCGGTCTCACACCGACCGGGGAGACGAAGCCCTACCAGCGCGGCTCCATCACCTCGTACGCGATCATCCTGACCAAGGCGTTGTACCCAGTTACACCCTGAACGCTCCACCGGCCTCGGCCACAGCGCGCGACCAGCGAGATGACCGCGCATGTGGGGTCTGGCGGCGGCGAGAAGGCTCGTGCCGATCTAGTCGTCGAGGGGCCACTGCCCGGTCCGGCGGAACTCCACCACCGCTCGGTCCCACTGCGCTTCGTCACCTTCTTCGGCAGGGTGCGGCTCGTTGCCCGCGAGGAAGCCCGCCAGCCACAGCTCCGCCTCCGGCGACAAGGTGCGGATCTGATTCTTGGACACGTTGAAGCCCTGGTCAGAGTGCGGGCAGTAGGCGCCCAAACGGCCGGGGAAGGTGTGTGGGTTGCCCGTGAGGTAGTCGCGCCCTTCGCACTCGTCGTTGGTGAACCACAGCCGCACGTCAATCGGGTAGTCCGGCCCGTAGTGCAGCTTGGCCATGGCCACGATCTCAGCCTTGCTGTGCTCCTCCGACTCGCTCACCACCCCAGCATGGCCTCTTCGTCGCCGCCGGCTGTCTCGGCCGGTCTCTCCGATCGAGGGCTGCGAACGCACGCACTCACCTCGTCGGGCGGGGTCGTCGCTGGCCACCCGAGACCGCGCACTACGCGGGATGACCGTGACGTTATCTGTCCACTGCCGCCGAGACCGCGTGCCGAGCGTGGGAACAGGGTCAGACAGACACGGGTCAGCTGCTGGTGGTGGCGCAGATCCCCAGATCAGACAGGGGATCTGCGAGATAGGTGACGGTAGACAGCAGGTACCCATCGGCCAGGTTGGAGTTCAGGGAGGCTTGGCTCCTTCGGCCGTAGTTGGCCTCGGCGGTCATGCGGCCGTAGCCGTCGTAAGCCGTGAGGCGCAGAGAGGTGGCCTCGGTGGAGCTGCGCGCGTCGGGTCGGCTGAGCGCGTGCGCTGCTGTGGCCCACGCGCGTCCCTGCCCAGCCTCGTGAGGGCTGGCGGCGGGGAGGCTGGCGCTGGACTTCGCTGATAGCTGCGCAAGCTCAGCGCGGATCGCCTTCAGATCCGGCAGCGCTGCTGCGTCAGGGAGGTAGCTGATGCTGGTCGTGACGTAGCAGTCAACGGGGAAGGGGCGCATTGAGGCGTGTGGTGGGGAGGGGTCTTGATGCGACTGCCCTCCGGACAGGAGCAGCAGGGGAACGGCTGCAGCCATGGCCATCGTGGTGCGTGTCGCGCTCGGCATGTCCGTTCATCGGCAGGCGCGTATCGGTGCTTGAGGGTGCCGTCTTGAGTGCCCAAACGGGTGGTCAAAGACCGCTCGGTCATCGTCATGTCCGGTAGATCGGGCGCCTCGTCCGCCTCACTCCCGGTCGTCCACCGGACGATGCTGCCTGCCTCGTGTAGTTCCACGGCGACATCGGGCGAACGAGCCTCGGTCGCCCCGAAATGCCTAGGCTCGTGCGCATGTGGACGGGAGCGCAGGATGTGTACGCCAGCGCCTTCGTCTCGCGACACGTCCCCTCGGGCCGGGCGGTCCTGGAGGGGCCGGGGATTCACGGCGCAGCCCTCGCCGATAGCACCTCACCCGTTCGCCTCCTGGTTACCGACGATCGGGCCCACGACGAGCTCGCCGCTCTCCTGCCGAGCATCCGGACCGGGATGATCGACCTCTTCGCGGAGGCCACCCGCTGCACCGCGCTCGTCCAGGCTCACCTCGAGTGGAGGTCGAGGGCGGCGACGGCGATGGCCTGCCGCGACCTGCGGACCGTGCCGGAGTCGACTCTGACCGGCGAGCTGATCCTCCTACCGGTGCGCCGGCTGGCCGACGACGCGGTCGACGGGGTTCCGCTGGACGACGCGGTCGCCGTCGCCCTGTCCGCGGATCCCACCTTCGAGGAACCTCACGCCGTGCTCGCCGGGTACCTGCGGTCACTGTCGCCCGCCTTCCAGCTCTTTGCCGCTGTGGACGTCGACGGCGCTGCGCACGCGACGTCAGGCGTCGGCGTCTTCGGCTCTCAGGCGACCGTCATCTTCGTCAACACCGGTCCCGGGTGGCGTTCCCGCGGGATCGGCAGGGCCATGACCGCTGCCGCTCTGAGCGCCGCCCAGGCGACGGGCGCAGAGCAGGCCTGCCTCAACGCCAGTGAAGCCGGTCTACCGATCTACCAGCGGCTGGGCTTCGAGACCGTCGCGCGCACGACACGTTCCTCGAGTCCCACCTGACCGCATACGCCTGAACGGCCCCGGGGCAGTGAGCTCGCGGCGTCCAGCTCGAGGTCCAACGGCTGCACGGCTGATGGTCACACGGACGTCGGCATGAGTAGCCCTGCGTCAAGCGGCCGCCGCGAGAACAGTCTGCAGAACCCTGTGCTGAGCGGGGTCGTAGGCCACGCCGTCTTGCCAGCAACGCTAGCCTCGATCTTTCACGACGATCTCAGCTCGGGTAGTCGACACGAGCCGTAGATGCAGCGAAGTGCCTGCTCTGCAGTCGATCATGGTGCTTGTCGAGAGCCCATGGCCATCACGCAGAGAGGCACTTCGTGAGTGAAGACTAAACCCAGCCCCCACCGACTGACCATGACCGGAGACGGCGAGTCGCTACTGTCCTCCGCGGGCGCGTCGTTGCTGGTCGACACCGCAAGGTTCAGCGGCTTGGACCCCGCCCTGAGCCGGGAGCTCGCACCGTGGCGCAGCCCGTGGGCGATCCACGATCCCGGCAAGATCATCCTCGACCTGGCCACTGCCGTGGCCCTAGGCGGTGACTGCCTGGCCGACCTCGGCGTCGTCCGCGCCCAACCCGAACTCTTCGGCCTCGTCGCCTCCGACCCGACCGTTTCGCGACTGATCACCAGACTCGCCCAGGACGCACCGACCGCCCTGACGGCACTGCGTCGAGCCCGGGCCGCCGCACGGGAGAAGGTCTGGTCCACCGCTTCCCCGGTCCCGCAGCAGGGGCACATCATCATCGACCTGGACGCCACCATCGTCGCGTCGCACTCCGAGAAAGAAGGCGCCACCGCAACGTGGAAACGGACGTTCGGGTTCCACCCGCTGCTGGCGTTCGTCGACCACGGCCCCGGCGGAACCGGGGAGTACGTCGGCGGACAACTACGCATTGGCAAGGCAACCGCCAACGACGCCGCAGCCCACATCGCTGTCCTGACCGAAGCACTGCAGCAACTGCCCGAGCACGAACGCCCCCGAGTGCTGGTCCGTGGCGACGCCGGCGCCGGAGTCCAAGCGTTCGTCCGTCACCTGCACGACACCGGACTGGCGTATTCAGTTGGGCTGTACGTGCATCACCCGATCCTGGACGCCTTGCCGCAGATCCCCAAGCGGGCCTGGCGGGCCGCCATCGAACCAGACGGCTCCGCTCGTGATGGCGCCCAGGTCGCCGAACTGACCCGCTACGTCCGCCCGTCGAAGAGTCCCTGGCCACCGGGCATGCGGATCATCGCCCGCCGGGAACGGCCGCACCCGGGAGCCCAGCTGCGCATCACCGACGCGGACGGCTGGCGCATCACCGTCTTCGCCACCAACGTCCCCGGCGGGCGAGTCGCCGACCACGAATTGACCCACCGGCTACGGGCGCGGGCCGAGGACCGGATCCGCTGCGTCAAGGACACCGGCTTGCGCAACCTGCCCCTGCAAGGGTTCGCCGCTAACGAGATCTGGCTTGAGATCGTCGCGTTGGCCAACGACCTGCTCGCCTGGACCCAGCACCTGGCTCTCACAGGCACCGCGGCCCGGGTCTGGGAACCTAAACGGCTGCGTCTAAGACTACTCACCGTCGCGGGGCGCATCGTCCGCACCGGACGGCGGACCCTGCTGCGGCTTCCGCGGTCTTGGCCCTGGGCTCGGCTGATCCTCACCGCCCACCGACAACTCGCCGACCTCAGCCCCTGACCGTCATCAACGTCCCGACAACCGGAGCTTCGGAAACCGCGACAAGACGCGGGGCTTCTCCACGCCCACGCACGAAACCCCAGGTCAGCGCCTCAATACGCCGCAGCACAACCCTACGGTGAAAGATCGAGGCTAGGGCAGCGCCGTCGAGTAGTCACCGCAGGGCACAAGCAGGTGGGTCCCGCTACCTACTGCCGGTCGCTCTAAGTCCTGCTGCGACCTGACTGGAGCCTGCGGCGAGTAGTCACGCCAGCCAGAGCGCCGAGCCCGATGCCGAAAGAGGCTATGAGGACCGGGAGGAGCCAACCGGGTACCGACGGGACGATGAGCGCCACCACGAGTCCCAGAACAGCTCCCAGAGCAGCCGCGATGGCGCCAACTATCGCGGGGAGCCAAGCTTTGATCTCGTTCACGAGACCACCCTTTCAAGACGCGGAGACCGTACGGTCATCCCGCGATACGGGCGGTCGGCAACCTCGCGGTCTCGGCGAAGACCGAGCGTCTCGAACACCACGATCAGAGCAGGACCGAGCACCCGCGTCGAGCACCCCGCCAGCGCAGACGCGGGACACTCCTCAGGTGCAGCTCACCTCCACCGACGGCGCCGTGTTCGAGCTCCGTCCCAGCGGCTACGAGTACCCCGACTTCACCACTGCCGGCGAACTGGACGCCAACTGGCTCATGCTGCATGGGAGGGTTCGCACCGCTGCTGGGGAGTCATTGCGTTCGAGGGGCCGGACCTGAGCACGTGGGAGGCGAAGGAGCTGCTGGACTGGCTGCACGCCGCGGCCGAAGGACGCCTCGAGCCGACGGATGTCCCGGGCTTGTAGCTCGTGACAAGCACGCTGATGTTCACCGAGCCCAACCTGGCCTTCAGCGTCGCCGCGGTGGACGGTGAGTACACGACACTGCGCGTGCACCTGTCCCTGGAGGCGGCCGCAGGCAGACCCGGGTGGACGACGGACCCCAGGCCCGGCATCTACGAGTACAGCGTCCCGTTGCGGGTCGACCGGGCTCAGTTGCTCACGGCGGCGGAGCAGTGGTGCAGCGACCTCGCGCCGTTCCCGGCTCGTCGACGACGGGGAACCGCCGTCGTGGGGCGAAGTCCTCGGCTCTGGCTGGTACCTCGCGCTCACCCCACTGGTCGCGCGGTCATCCCGCGATGCGGGCGGCGCACGATCATCCTGCGGTGCGTACCAAGGCAGGTCGGGTGATCTTGTCACGCGATCTTGCGAGCAGCGTCATGGCGGATCGGTGCTAAACGCCCGGACTCCTCGAGGCGCACACAGTGGTGTTCCGTCCACCCTGCTTACCGCGATACAAGGCCGCATCAGCCTCAGCGATCACCTGCGCCACCTGTAGTCCTGGACTCCACTGCGCCACCCCGACGGTGCAGGTCTGCCCACGCGGGACCGCAGCACGGATGCGGTCCACGACGATGCGTGCCTCCTGCGCGGTGCACCCGGGCAGGGCCAGCACGAACTCCTCCCCACCCCAGCGGGCCAGAGTGTCCAGGCCGCGCAGGCAGGAAGAAGCCGCGGCGGCGAACTCGCGCAGCAGCACGTCCCCGGCCAGATGGCCGTGGGCGTCGTTGTAGCGCTTGAAGTGGTCCAGATCGATCATCGCCAACGTCAACGACGTCCCACCGCGCTCAGCCCGCTGGACCTCCGCGGCCACCGCCTCATCCCAGCGGCGGCGGTTGGCCAGACCCGTCAACGGATCGTGTTCAGCAGCCTGCGCCAGCCGCGTCAACAACTCCGCACGTTCGATGGCGTGAGCGGCCTCAGCGGCCAGAGTCTGCAGCAACGGCATGATGTGCGCCGGCAGCTGCTCGCGAGAGGTACACCAGTACACCCCCAGCACCCCCACGACCTGCTCTCCGGGCAGTACGACCGGCTGCCAGATGGCCGAGGCGGTCCCCAGGGCCTGCAACAGTCGCGCTGAGGCGGCCGGGTGGGCCGGGACGTCGGCGACGAAGAGGCTGCGCCCTTCGGCCAGCGACAGACCGGGCAAGGACACCTCTCCGGCGGGGATGTGCACGCCATCGACCGGCAACCCCACACTGGCGGTGCTGCGTAGATTCCCCTGCTCATCGGGGCGCAGCAGGTAGACCGCGTCGGCGTCGGTGAGCTCACGCACCGTCTGGCAGATGACGTCGTGAGGTCTCTCGGCTGTGGCCAGCGTCCGGGAGGCCTCGGCCAGAGCTTCGACGTGGGCGGCGTGCTGGGCCAGCTCGGCGTGGGCCGTGGCCAGCTCGGCATGAGCGCTGGCCAGGGCTTGGGCGTGAGCGCGGTCGGCGCTGACATCGCTCATGGCGACCACCGCGCCCAGCACTGTGCCGTCGAGGCGGCGCATGACCCGTCCGGAGCAGACCAGCGCACGCGGCGGACAGCCGCGCCGGGCCAGCACGATCTCCACCCCTTCCACCGCTCCCTCGCGCAGGACACGATGGACGGGGACCTGCTCGGCGCTCAGGGGCGTGATGCCGTCCGCAGCGAACAGGTCGTAGACCCCCGCGTGCTCACTGGGGTCCAAAGAGGCGTCGGGTTGCAGGCCGTGCCAGTGACGGGCGGTGCGGTTGAACGAGGTCAGGTGCCCCTGGGGGTCGACCACGACGAGGCCGACGTCGATGGTCTCCGAGATCGCCTCGCTCAACTCCCAGCGTTCCTCGGCCTCGGCCATGGCCAAGACGGTGATCTCGCGTGCCTCGGCGGCCTCAAGAGCCTGCAGCTCAGCAGCGCGGGTCTGGCGACGGCGCTCGAACAAGGCCACCAGCACGGTGGCCAGGTCCCGCAGCACAGCCATCTGCTGCGCGTTAAGTGCTCCCGGCACGGTGTCGAAGACGCACAGTGACCCCAGCGCGTGACCGGCGGGACTGATCAGGGGCGTGGAGGCGTAGAAGCGCACCTGCCCCAGGCGGCCGTCCACCCAGGGGTTGCCCGCGTAGCGAGGGTCGCGTGAGGCATCGACGACGTGCACGAGGTCGCCGTCTTCGAAGTGCAACGCACACATGGAGTCAGCCCGGGCTGAGTAGCCCCCTTCGAAGCCGACCGTGGTGAGCTGGCACTGGCGGTGTTCGTCGATGAGGTTCAACGTCGCGTGCGGGACCCCGGCCACCACCGCGGCCGCGCGGACCACCGCGGACAGTTCGTCGTCGGCGGGAGCATCGAGAAGGCGGTACTCGTGCAGAGCAGCCAACCGTGCGGGCTCCCCACCGCGTGCGGGCTGTCCACCGCGCTCAAGCTGTCCACCGCGCCCAGGCGGTTCGACGCCGGCGAGAGACGAGAAGGGCCGCGGTGAGCTCATCGGCTCCTGCCTGTCCATGAGGCAGGTATCGGCAGTCCCCATCCCCGCGTTGAGGACGATCCGCACCCCCTCCCGGAGAGCACCGCAGGGCTTGAGGAAGGCGCCAGGACACGCCCGGCTGGCTCACCGGGCTGCGAGGCGCGCTTCCCCCGTACTGGTGGGTTCTCCCTGGCGCGCTACAGCCGCGCACGACGTCAGCCGAAACCTGATCGTGAGCACCGCACTGCCCGCCGAGGCCCAAGTGGAGTCCTGGCGCCTTCCGGGGCGGTCGCGACTGTCAACACCGGTGTGGCGGGTCCGCCACCGCTGGGTCACCACGGTCCTCGCGATCCACCTCCCACTGCTGCTGGCCTGGGCTCTGCTGCACCACGCCTCCACCGACACCCTGCTCACCCTGTGCGCACCGGCCGCCCTGTACCTGGCCGCCGCGATGGAAACCCTCAGCCGCGGCCGGCTCCTGCTACCCCCTGTGCTGGCCTCCTGCGCCGCTGCCGCCGGGTTGATGGCCTGCTCCTCGTTCCTGGTCGCCGTCTCCGGCGGCTACATCGAAGCCCACTTCCACTTCTTCGTGATGATCCCCGTCGTCGCCCTCTACGAAGACTGGGCCCCGTTCGCTGTCGCCGCAGGGATCGTGCTGCTCGAACACGGGGTCGTCGGCACGCTCTGGCCGCACAAGGTCTACGGCCACGCCGCGATGCACAGTGAACATCCCTGGCTCTTCGCCGCCATCCACGCCGGGTTCGTCATCGCCGCCTGCCTGGGCTCGCTGACCGCCTGGACACTCAGCGAACGCGCCCGCACCGCCCAAGCGCAGCTCCTGCAGCAGCTGCACCACCGCACCCGCCACGACGACCTCACCGGCCTGGCCAACCGCACCGGCCTGAACGAAGCCCTCGACGCCGCCCTGGAGGCCGCCCTGGCCACCGACACCCCCGTCTCGGTCCTGGCCATGGACCTGGACCACTTCAAGGCCGTCAACGACACCCTGGGCCACTCCGCCGGCGACCACCTCCTGCGCGAAGTCGCCGCCCGAGCCACCGCGTCGTTGACCGAAGCCCTCACGAAGTCACTGACCGGGACCCTCCACGTCACCACCAGCCCTAACGCACTCACCGTGCGCCTGGGCGGGGACGAGTTCGCCGTCCTGCTCCCCGGGCTGGACGCAGACCAAGCCCTGCAGCTGGCGCAGCACCTGAGACGCAGCATCGGCCGCGCCACCACCTTGCTGGGAACCACCGTCAGCACCTCGGTCAGCATCGGCGTCGCCACCCGCCCAGCCAGCTTCGCATCCGGCCAAGCCGTCACCGACCCGCTCACCACCGCCTCGCTCACCACCGCGCTGCAGGCCGCCCCCACACGGCACGCTCCACAAGACCGCGCGCTGATCGCCGAGCAGTTGTTGCGCGAAGCCGACGTCGCGATGTACGTGGCGAAGACCTCCGGCAGCGGCACCAGCCTCTACGACCCCACCCATGACCAGCACACGACCGAACGACTGGCCGCCCTGAACGACTTCCAGCAGGCCCTGGACTCCGACCTCACCCTCGACCGGGTCTCGGGTGAGCCGTCACGTCAGCATCCGGACCAGGAACTCGAGCCCCGGCCCGGCGTAGAAGTCGAGCCCCGGCCCCGCGGAGGCGAGGACCGGCAGATCGTGGTCCACCTCCAGCCCAAGGTGTCGGTCAGCACCGGGCAACTCGTGGGAGTCGAGGCATTGGCCCGGTGGAACCACCCCACCCGTGGTGTCCTGCCGCCGAGCGAGTTCATCGCCATGGCCACCAGCCCCGACCTGTCCGAGGCGTTCACCACCCGCGTCCTGGAAGCAGCGCTGGCTCAATGCAGTACCTGGCTGCACGCCGGCTACGAGGTACCCGTCTCGATCAACGTCACCGCCCACTGCCTGCCCCGACTCGCGCTGCCGATGCGGCTGCTGGACGCCCTGCAACGCCACGGCGTCCCACCCCGGCTGCTGTGCCTGGAGATCACCGAGGACATCCTGGTTGCCGACCCGGACACGACCGCCGAAGTCCTTGCCCTCTTGCGTCACGCCGGGATCCGCTGCTCCATCGACGACTTCGGCACCGGCTTCTCCTCCCTGTCCTACCTGCGCCGGCTCCCGCTGGATGAGTTGAAGATCGACCGGTCCTTCATCCTCGGCTTGTTCCCCCACGGACCCGACGAGGAAGTCGATGACGTCGTGGTGGGCGCCGTCATCGACCTGGGCCACCGCCTCGGCGTTCACGTCGTAGCCGAAGGCGTCGAGCACCAGCATGAGCTCGACGTCCTGGCCCGGTTGGGCTGCGACAGCGTGCAGGGCTACCTGCACTCCCCACCTGTCCCCGCGTCCGCGTTCCCCCAGCACCTGCTCGAAACGACCCGGACCATGCCCTCGCAACCGTCGCTTGCTTGAGCGATCAGCAAACCCAGCCGCACAACCGCACGGTCATCCCGCGGTGCGCACGCAGCGCAGGGTCATCCCCCTGGTCGTGGTCGTTTCCTCCTCGAATCGCCCCAGGGGCCCCGCTCCCTCACTCGGCGAGTCGCACCAGACCCAGGCCCGGCCAGCGGCCGAGCGAGCACTCGGCGCGCTGGGCCGTCGGCGAAGACGATGGAGCCATGCTCAGCGACCAGACCCGGCAGGCGCTTCGCGTCCTGCGCTGGCGCGGCGCTGACCACCTCGAAGACGCCGCGCGAGGTCTGCTGCGCCGCCCGCGTCCAGTTCCGACACCTCCCGCGGGGCGTCCGCGGTTGAGCGAGGCCCAGGTGGACCAGCTGATCGAGCAGACCGTCCTGGCCCTGCGACGAGTCCAGCCTCAGGGCCGGTCTCAGGTTCAGTCCTGAACGACTGGGTCCCGCTGCACGACGGTTCGACCTCACGGTGAGAGCTGAAGGACTTCATCACAGCCCTCAGCCGCCGTCCCCCGCTGCGGGAGCGGCACGTCATCGAGGAGCTGCAGTACCTGGCCAGCACGTTGCCCTCCCCGCGCCGCGAACCAGACCGGCGGCCGCGGGCACTGCTGCACCGGGGCCAGGACGGGGTCCTGGAACGCGTCTGCGAATACGAGCCGGCGACCCTGCGGCCCAGTGGCGTGGCCGCAGGACAGCTCAGCGTCCTGGCCGCGCGTGCTGACGCCCGACACAGCGGGGTCGGCGGCTCGGCGGTGGATGCGCGCCTGGAGCTGCTGCGGGCGGGCGCGTCGCAGCTGCAGGCGGCCCAGGTTCTCGTGGCCGCGTTGGTTCACGAGCAGAACCAGGAGATGGCCAGAGTCCTCTCGCGCCGAGACTTCCATCCTCGCGGTCCGGTCGGCGACGACGGGTACGCCGTGTGGGTGGCGACCCTGACGACGTCATGAGGGCCTGACTAGACACGTCGGCGCTGATCATGATCACCATCACGGTCGACAGCCTCGTGGCAGACAGGGCGGCCGAGCATGACTGACGGGCGCCCTGTCTTCAGCGCACGCTCGGTCATGACCCAGCCCTCAGACACCGCCACCCACCTGCCCATCGCCCTCGGGGATGAGACCTGGCGCACCGACCCCCTCCGCTTGGCCGTCGCCGCGTACCTCGCCCGCTACCGCGGGGAGACCCGCCGCCACGCCGACTCCCACCTGCGCGTCTACCTCACCTGGTGCCAGCTTGGCGGACTGAACCCGTTGCAGGCCCGCCGACCTCACATCGAGCTCTAAGTGCGATGGATGCAATAGACCCAGCACTTCGCCGCCTCCACGGTGTCGCGACGGACGTCGGTGGTGGCCGGCTTCTACCGCACCTGCGCCATCGACGAACTCCTTGAGCACTCACCAGCTGACTACGTCCGCCGCCCCAATGTGCCACCGGAGTCACCCACCCTCGGCTTGAGTCGCCTGCAGCTGGAAGCCCTGCTCGCCACATCGTGAGACTCGACCACCCCGTGGGACTTCGCCATGGTCTGCCTGCTCGGGCAGCTGGGGCTGCGCATCCTCGAGGCCTGCGTCCTGGACATCGCCGACCTCGGCGAAGAACACGGGCACCGGGTCCTACGCGTGGTGGGCAAGGGCCACAAGGTCGTCCTGGCCCCCCGGGCGCCGCGGTGGGGCGGGCGGTGGACCGCGCCATTGTCGACCGCATGACGGGTGCGTTGATGTTGAACACCCGCGCTGGACGGCTGGATCGCCACTCCGCGACCCGCCGCCTCGAGCACCTTGCCGCCGACGCCCGCATCCGGCCACCGCGGATGCATCCGCACATGCTGCGCCACACCTACGTCACCACCATGCTCGACGCTGGCATCGACCTGCGGGACGTGCAGATTGCCGCCCGCCACGCCGACCACAGGACGACGATGCGCTACGACCGGGCCCGCACCACCCTGGACCGTCACCCCAACCACATTCTGGCCGCGTACATGGCCTCCGGCACTTGACCCGACTTCACGCTTCTGGCGAATTGAGGACGGTCGCGCTCCCACCGAAGGTCACGCCAACCGGTCCGCCCAGCTCTGCGTAACGTCCTACCTAGCCGACCCTAGAATTCACTCGACTGAGAACCGATGCGCCCACGAACACGCTCTGACACAGTGGATCAATGGACGATCCACACGACCTGGATCTGGAACACCAGCGCCGCCTGCGCGCCGAACGCGTCCTGACGATGCTCCGCGAGCTGTGGGGCGATGAACTACCCCCAGGACCCAACGCTGAAGTCGCTGTCCTCATCGACACCATTGCCCTGGACGACGATCACGGAGCCGGCGACCAACTGATCACCCAACGCGACGGCCTCACCTACGCGATGGTGGCCGAGCTCATCACCCACTACCACCCTGACACCGCAAACCCCCCCACCGCCGGCGACCCTGACCAAGGTGGCGGTCCCCTCACCGCGGACCCACCACAGCAGCGGATCGACGCCGTCGCCGCGCCCGACACCGCCACGCCCTCCGACGTTGCCTCACCACCAGCACCACCACCACCGCCCCTGCCACCGGAGGCATCGACGGACGTGTCCACGTTCACGCTGCCCCCGAGGCTGGAAGCCAGGTTGAGCGACCTGCACCTGCTCCACGACACCACTGCAGCCACCGCAGCGGCAGCTCCCGCAGCCCCCGCAGCCCCCGTCACAGCACGGATCGCGCGTGCAGTGGAGACGGGTTCGGTAGGGCAGCCGGACGCACTGAAGATCGTCAGGCCAGCTCAGGTCGGGATGTGGGAAATCGACCCCCAGAGCGGGGACGTCGCCTACGACGGCGTCACCGCCCAGCTGCTGGGCATCGGTACCCAGGCCGGCAACTCCACCGTCATCCAGCACTTGAACGAGCTGATCCATCCCGGCGACCGCGACCGTGTCGATGAGGCGATCAAGTACGCGCTCAGGACGCACACGACGTACCGGGTGCGCTTCCGGGTGATCACCGCCCTGGGCCTCCCGACCTGGCTGATCAGTCAGGGACGGGTCTTGACCAAGCCCAGCGACCCCTCGCCTCGCCTGACCGGGTATCTGACCTTGGACCCTCAATCGCAGCAGCACGGCAGAGAACTCATCGACCTGCGCTGAGACCGCACCGGCACCCGCCACGTTCAGCAGGGGCAACAGACGTCGTCGACAGTCGAAGGCCACGCAGCTCACCAACGGTGCAGCTCACCAACGGTGGCGCGCTGATGATCTCGGCCGAGCACCGGGCTGGCGGCGTCTCGTGACGGAGGTCCACGTGGCCGCGGTGTGAGCGGGGGGTCCTACAAGCGTCGGCCAGAGATCACTCGGATCGCTGCTGTGGTGCTCCCGACGTTGAGTGCTCGCCTGATCTGCGCCAGCTGCACCGCAACGGCGGAAAGTTCTTCCCCCAGCAAGTCGGCGGCTTCAGCTGCGGACAGTCCGGTACCGATGATCCGCAGCAAGCGGTGATCATCGGGGGTCAAGAGTGCATCGTGAGCTGGGTCGTCCTCGTTCACGGAGGGACCTCTCCTCGTTGCTGATGGTGCACCGACTACCGACTTGCGTCCGATGCCAGGACCAAGGCCACTGTAGGACCCCCTGATTTTCGCGGGGTCACTTCACAGTCACCCCGCTGACCAGGACGTCGACGACCGCCCTCACAAGCCGAAAAGCGCGAGATCGTCGAGCTGGTCTCGCGGCGAGTCCGACCCCGATCCACCGCTCTGACGCGGATGGAAGACGCGAGGCGCGAAGGCGGCCAGCGCCCCGACGCTGGGCATCCTCTGGGGCATCATGGCTAGCTGTGAGACCCCATGATCACGATCAGTCGATCGATCCGGTGACCGACACAGCGATTGGTGCACGCACAGGAGTGGAGCACCGATCGTGAGGTGGCCAGCGGCGGTGATGCTGCCGCCCGAGCCCGACGCGCTGCTCGACCGCTTCGCCTCCCTGGCCGCACGGACCCTGCGGGCACCGATGGCGGTGCTCTCCCTGCTGGACGACTCCCAGCAGGTGGTGCTCCCCGGGGCGGCCGGCATGCCGGAGCCGTGGCAGCGCGAACGCACGATGCAGTGGGCGCACTCGCTGTGCCGCTTCGTGGCCGGTGGAACAGGACTGGTCGCCGTCGATGACGTGGCTACCGATCCCCACGCTAGTGACTACGCCGAGGCCGTGGACGCTTTCGGGGTGAGGTCCTGGATCGCGGCTCCGCTGCGTTTCTCCCACGACTTCACCCACCTCTTCGACACCGACGACTCCTCGACCGGGTCAGCGTTAGCACCCCCATCCGCCTCCCTGCATTCTCCGGAGCAACTGGCGGTGCTGGACGACGTCGCGGCAGTGTTGGAGATCGAGGAGATCCACGACATCGGCGAGGCTCGCGGCGGTGGCGGCGGTGACAGCGGCAACGGCAGCGGCAGCGGCGACCCTCGCGACGATCAGCTGGCGCCCGCCTCAGCTGCGCAGGAACACCCGGTGACCACAGGCAGTGGCCGCAGTGGCGAACAGGGGATGGCGTGGGGGGTCCTGTGCGTCTTGGACACCACTGCCCGGCAGTGGACCGAGCGCGATCGCGAGTTGATCGAAGACCTCGCCGCCGCGGCAGCCGCCGAGCTGCGCTCCCGGGTGCTGACCTCTCGCGCCATCGACGCCGAACGCCGGATGGCGACCACACTGGCCACCGCCCAGGCCATCCAGACCCGCAGCCAGCTGCTGTTGAGCCTGTCCAGAGGACTGGCGCAGGCCGAAACCGTCCAGGACATCTCCACGATCCTGACCAGCCTGCTGCATGAGCAGCTGGACGTGCAGCACTTCGGTCTGCTGCTGAACGACTCCGAACACCACCGCGCCCGGTTCGTGGATATGTCCACCTTCCCCACCGGTACCGACCCGGCCTGGGCCACCTTCGACCTGCGCACCGCCACCGCCCCCGCCGCGCGCGCCATCACCGAGGGCCGAGCCCTCTTCTGCAACGACCGTGACGCCGTGCACGCCCTGGACCCCCGGCTCGGCGAGCAAGGCGCCTGGGAGTACCCCGGCGCCGTCGTCTTCCTGCCGCTGCACGGCCAGTCCCCCCAATCCGCCAGATCCCCACGACCCCCCGGGTCCCCTGGATCCCCTCGGGGCACCCTTGGTGCGCTGGTGCTGGTGTGGGCCGCCCCCCGCGACACCGCTGACGCCGCTGACCAGGCACTGTGGCGGGCACTGGCCGACTACACCGCCCAAACCCTGGCCCGGGTGCTGTACGCCGCCGAACGCCGCTCCAACGCCGAGACCCTGCAACGGTCGATGCTCACCGCCCTGCCCCAGCCGGACCACCTCGAACTACGCGCGCGCTACGTCCCCGCCGCCACCAGCGAACACGTCGGCGGTGACTGGTACGACGCCGTCGTCGGCCCCGACGGGGCCACCACCCTGGTCATCGGCGACGTCACCGGACATGACATGAACGCTGCGGCCGGCATGGGACAACTCCGGGGGCTGCTGCGCGCCTTCACCTTCGACCGCCAAGAACCCCCCTCCCGGATCGTCACCCGCCTGGACCACGCCGCCGCCGGCCTGGGCGTGGACACCCTGGCCACCCTGGTCATGGCCCGCATCGAACAGAGCGATAGCGATGCGCAGCTCGGAGACCGACACCTGCGTTGGACCAACGCTGGACATCCCCCACCGGTGCTGCTGTCGGCCGATGGATCCACCCACGTGCTCGACAGTCCTCCCGAACTGCTCGTGGGTCTGCTCACCGACGCCGAACGCAGCGACCACGTCCACCTGCTGCCGCCGGGGTCGACGCTGTTGCTGTACACCGACGGGCTGATCGAGCACCGGGGACGTTCCATCACCGACGGCATCACCGACCTGCAACGGGTTCTGGCCGCTGGACAGGGGCGTTCACTGGAGCAGCTGCTGGAGCACCTGGTCACCGAACTGGTCGGGGACTCACCCGATGACGACTGCGCTCTGCTGGCCGTACGGGCCCACCCTGAAGACCACCCCCGCCCCAGCGAAGCCGGCCCCAACCGCACCCTGTGAGGCACGACGACCTCGACGGCGACCTCGACGGCGACCTCGACGGCGACCTCGACGGCGACCTCGAGCGGTCGGCCCTTCGCGACCGCCGCACGCCACGACGGGCACCGAGGGGTCGGGGAGGCCGTCGGAGCTGCAGATCCGCTGGCTCGATCAGACGCATCAGGTGGAGCTTGTACGCCTGAGGACGATCAGGACGTCCTCGACGTCCCCGACGTCCTCGACGTCCTCGAGACGCTGCATCCTCGGCGGCTGGTCCCGCACGACGTCGGTGTCGACGAACTCACCGCTGAGGCCGAGTCCATCTCCGCGACGGTGAGTCAGCTGACGATCAGCGGGTCGTTGGAGACGTCACCGATGTGCACGTGGGTGCGGACCCGTTCTGCAGCCGGAGCCAGTGCACCGAGCAGCTCCTGGAGCGTGGTCATGGCGACGGTGTGCACGGTGCCGGCGACCTCCAGCAGGGGTGCGCCGTAGGCGGCGATGAGCTCGACGGTGACCTGTTCGAGTTCGTCCCGCTCACCTGTGGTGCAGGCGATCTTCTGCGCCGCCGCGCGGGGGACGGCGTCGATGCGTTGGCGCAGTTCGTTGACCACGACGTCGGCGGCGAGGAAGAAGTCACCGAGGTCGTGGCGGCCGCGGACGGGGGCCGAGGGGCGGAAGAGCGTCAGGGCGCGGGTGATGACGCTGTCCTCGATGGCCTTCCAACCGCTGTCGGTGTGCTGGCGCAACAACGCTGCAGCACGACTCACGACGTTGCCGTCGCCCTGCTTCCCGGACGAACTCGTGGTTGCGCGCTCCTGCATGCCGGCGGCGGGCGATCCTCCCGCAGGTTCCACCGGGCTGTTCTCACTCACCGCCACTCCTCCAAGCTACCCGCGATCGCGGTACGGGCCCTTTGCAGCAGGCCGCGGACGGCGGTGGGACTGGCGCCGATGATCGAGGCGATCTCGGCGTAGGACAGGTCTTCGACCTCACGCAGCATCCAGACGCTGCGTTGACGTTCGGGAAGCTGCAACAGCGCCGCGTCCAACGCGCCCAACAGCTCGTTCTCGAGAGTGTCACCTTCGGGGTCTGCGTGCGTGTTCCGCACGTGCGCGCTGACCCGGTCGAAGTCCACCGGTGCCCGAGAACCCGACTGCGGAAACGGCGGACGTCGCCGCTGGCTGATCTTCTGGGCCTCGTTGCGGCCCAGGACCAGCAACCAGGTGCGGATGGTGGAGCCGCCACGGAAGGCGGCGATGTTCTTCCACGCCGAGAACAAGGCTTCCTGGACGCAGTCCTGGGCATCGGAGGGATCGCCCAGGAGTCGCAAGACGTAGCGGTACAGCGCAGGGCCGTGACGTCGGACCAACTGGGCGAAGGCACTTTTGTCGCCCAGAGCCGCCTGACGGACCAGCACCTCATCAGGAACCGCTGAGGTGCCACCAACGCCACCGGTGGCCTGTGCGAGGTCATCGCCTCCGTCGTGACCGACGACCCCGGCGTCGCCCGGGCCAGGCCGACCGGATGCTGAAGACGTGTGTCGGGCCTGATCGGCGTTCACGGCGTCAACTCTGCGACCAGTGTGCAGCGCAGGCGAGTGCCCCGCTGAACTGACCCGTCACGTGGACGCACGAACCCTCATCACGAAAGAAAGCGGTGACCGGCGATCACCGGAGACGGTGAGGAGTGCAGCAGTGCTCGCCGAGGTCAGCAACTCCAGCCAGGGGAGTGTGCACTGTCGCGCGGGACCGTCGGTGGACGGATCTGTCCACCGTACCCGATCCACGCGAGAATATGTGATGTAGATCACACTCAAGGTGGCGTGCCGTTTGACCCGGTTCTGTCTCTATCCCCTTCGACAACCCAGCACGAAGCCCTCGGCCGTAGCGACTGGGCCCAACCACTTCTCGAAGGAGCTTCCCCGTGAGCGAGCAGACCAAGACCACCCCCAAGGCGATGTCCACCACCGGGTCCCAAGACCTGGCCGTGAAGAACGGCGGCGCACTGGTCTCCAACCAGGGCACCACCTCCATCGCCGACACCGTCGTCTCCAAGATCGCCGGCCTGGCCGCCAAAGACGTCTCCGGCGTCCACGCCCTCGGTGGCGGCGCCGCCCGCGCCGTCGGCGCCCTGCGCGAGCGCATCCCCGGCGCCAGCACCAACCACTCCCAGGGCGTCTCGGTCGAGGTCGGGGAAACCCAGGCCGCCGTCGACATCAGCCTCATCGCCGAGTACGGCGTGGCCATCGCTGACCTCGCCGCCGGGGTGCGCCGCAACGTGATCGCCTCCCTCGAGCGCATGACGGGCCTGCAGGTCACCGAGGTCAACATCTCCGTCTCCGACGTGCACCTGCCCACCGACGACGCCGACGAGGACACCGAGTCCGCTCCCCGCGTCCAGTGACCGAACCCACCAACGCCGCCGGTGCCCCCCTGGGCACCGGCACGGGGTGGACCCCGACAGAAGCACCGCTGACGGTCACCGACGTGGAGATCGTCTCCACCACGCCGGTCCCGGTGGTGGAGACCGCCGACCAGGTCGCAGCACTGGTCCTGGCCGTCCCCGGGGTGGTCGAACTGCACCCGGGCCGCTTCGGCGAGGTGGCGACCTACCTGCCCGGGCGCCGGGTGGCCGGGGTGAAGCTGCGGGACGACGTCGTGGAGGTCCACGTCGTGGCTGCCTTCGACACTCCTCTGCGTGCTGTGGCCCAGCAGATCCATGCGGTGGTCGCCGCTGTGGTGACCGCCCCGGTGCAGGTCTTCATCGAAGACCTCACCGCCCCCCACGCCGCCTGACCCCAGGCCCCCTCCCCCCGCCCGTGCACCTGGCCCTGCGCCAGGTGGGCCCCACCTCTCCTGGAGGACACCCGTGCCTACCTCGACCGTCGGCATCTTCGCCGGCCTCATCCTCGCCCTCATCGCCCTGACGGGCGGCTTCGGCTGGTTCCTGCTCGCCCTGCTCTTCGCCGCCGTCGGCTACGTGATCGGTGCGCACCTGGAAGGCAAGCTGGACCTGTCCGCCCTCCTACCCGGCCGCAGCCGTGGCTGATGGCGCCACCGCGATCGACGGAGCAGCCACCAACCACAACCTGCTGACGAGCTCGACGCCTGACAAGGGTCGTCGCGCACGCCCTGGAGCACAGGCTCTGCGGCGCTGGGACAGCCCGGCCCAAGCGGTTGCTGAACTCAGCCCCCACGAACGCACCGAAGCCGGTACCCGCGGATCGTTGGAGGTCAAGGACAAGGCGGTCGAACGCATCGCCGCGGCCGCCGTGCTCCAGGTCCCCGGGGTGATCGCCGCCGGCGAGGCGACCGGAACGATCGCCACCGTCCTCGGACGCGCCTACCCCCGCGTCGACGTCCACGTCGCCGGGCGCCGCGCCCGCGTCCACGTCGACGTGGTCACCGCGTGGCCCCGATCGGCGGCCGAGGTCGCCGCCGCCGTCCGCGCCCACGTCAGCGACCGGTTGCACGCCCTGGCCGACTTGGACGTCGACGCCGTCGACGTCGCGGTCGCCAAGGTCATCCGACCCACCACCCCGGACAGGAGACGCGTCCAGTGACCGCTCAGACCGGCTCCACCCCGCCGGCCCCGATGCGGGCGGCGACCCAGAAGACCGGCAGCGGCCCCATCGGGATCCTCGGCCCGATCCTGGCCGTACTCTTGCTCGCCTTCGGCCTCCTGCTCCTGCATGATGCGCTCGTCGCGGCCGGCGCCCTGTCCGGGACGCTCTGGCTGAACGCAGCGGTCGACGGGGTCAAGGGTTTCGCGCCGGTGTGGTGGTTGATCCCCGCCGGGATCGTCATGGCCCTGCTCGGGCTGTGGCTGGCCTCCGCCGCGCTGCGTCCGCGCTCGCGCAAGACCCTCCCGCTGACCTCGAGCACCGGGATCTTCCTGCACACCCGCGACATCGCCCGCCTGGCCTCCGGCGCGGCTAGGGACCTCGACGGGGTCCTGGACGTGTCCTCGGCCGCCACCCGGCGCAAGGTCACCGTCACCGTCCACGGCACCGCCGAGGCCGGCCTGAGCGATTCGGTGACCGCCGCGGTCACCGACCGGCTGTCCGTCCTGCAGTCCCCCCCGCGGGTGGCTGTCACCGTCCACACCCCGAAGGAGAACTGATGGGCCGCACCGTCCTGGGGTTCGACCGCCTCGCCGCGATCGTCGTGGGTCTGGTCATGGTCGTGGTCGGTCTGGCCGCCGCCGCCTGGGGCGCCGGGTGGTTGGTGCGGGTGTGGCCCGCCGCCCCGCAGCAGCTCACGCTGAAGACCGCCACCGACGCGTTCGCAACGGGGTGGTGGTCCTGGGCGACCGGCATCGCCGGGGCGGTCCTGGTCCTGCTGGCCCTGTGGTGGCTCCTAGCGCACCTGCCCCGTCGTGGTGTCGGTGACCTGTCCCTGAAGGGCTCGGGCCGGCAGGGACGGTTGACCGTCGACCCCGCCGCCGCCGCAGGCACCGCCGCCGACGTGCTGGCCGAGACCCCCGGAGTCCGTTCGGCCTCCAGCCGGGTCCTGCGTGATCGTGGTCAGCTCGTCGTGGACCTGTCGGCCACCATCGAACCGGACGCCGACCTGCAGACCGTGGTCGCGGCCACCGACGACGTGGCGACCGACCTGGGCCAGGTTCTCGGCCGCGACGACGCCCGGGCTCGTGTCCGCCTCTCGGTGGCCCGGCGCGGCCACAAGACCAGCCGCGTGCACTGACGCACCCCAACCGACCGCTCACCCGGGTTGTTCCCGAACCCCGACCAACGAGGAGATCGACATGTGGGTCCTGCTGTCCAGTGGTCTGCGCCGGTGGGTCGTCTTCGGCCTCGCCGTTCCGTTACTCGGACGCCTGCTCGCCGGAGCGGGCCGGAGGATCGAAACCGGGAAGGGTCCGACCAAGCTCTCCCGGGGCCTGCAAAGGGCCGGCCGTCTGGTCTCGGGCCGGGCGCGCAAGGACGACCCGTCTCGAGACTGAACGCCGGCGCGTCTCCCCGCGCACGCACCCCGGATCACCGCCGGGGTCATCCGACCTTCTCGACCGGATCACCGGTCGGCCTGCACCAAGGAGAACCATGACCATCAGTGGCATCATCACCGCGATCATCATCGGCGCGATCATCGGCGCCCTGGCCCGACTCGTCCTGCCGGGCAAGCAGAACATCTCGATCCTGCTGACCATCGTCGTCGGGATCGTCGCGGCCATCATCGGCACCCTGATCGCCAACGCGCTCGGGGTCGGGGACACCCCCGGCATCGACTGGATCGAGCTGATCCTGCAGGTCGCCGTCGCCGCCGTCGGCGTCACCGTCGTCGGTAGCCTCACCGGCCGCCGCCGCAGCTGATCACACCATCTCGGCCCAGCTGAACAGGGCCGTTCACTACCCCCTCGCACCACCTCCGGGACCACCTCAACGGCAGCTGCCGCCGAGGCACACCACAGAAGAGGAACTTCTCATGGCTCAGAACTTCACCCCCGACGCCCTGTTCGGCACCACCGTCTACGACAACGACGGCGACAAGATCGGCAAGGTCGAGGAGGTCTACCTCGACAATGCCTCTGGCCAGCCGGAGTGGGTCTCGGTCAAGACCGGCCTGTTCGGTTCCAGCCTGTCCCTGATCCCCCTGGCCCAGGCCAACATGTCCGGGGACTCGGTGAAGGTGCCGTTCGCCAAGGCCGTGGTCAAGGACGCCCCCCATCACGACCCCGACTCCCAGCTCAGCGAGGCCGACGAAGCTGACCTGTACCGCCACTACGGCATCGCCGACCCCGGCGCCTCGACCCAGAACACCGCCGTCGCGGGTGACTACGACACCAGCCGTGACCGCACCACCGGTGGCTACGACACCGACCGCACCACCACTGACTCCGGGGACGACCACACCCGCGGCGAAGGCCGCGACACCTCCGGTGACAACACCGACGACGCCATGACCCGCTCGAAGGAGGAGCTGCGCGTGGGCACCGAGACCCGCGAGGCCGGCCGCGCCCGGCTGCGCAAGTTCATCACCACCGAGAACGTCTCCCGCACCGTCCCGGTCTCGCACGAAGAGGTCGTCATCACCCGCGAGCCCATCACCGACGCCAACCGCGGCGACGCGATGTCCGGTGGGGACCTCACCGAGGAGGAGCACGAGATCATCCTTACCGAGGAGCGCGCCGTGGCCGAGAAGGACGTCGTGGCCGTCGAGCGCGTCCAGCTCGGGACCGAGACCGTCGAGGGCACCGAGACCATCCAGGCCGAGCTGCGCGAGGAGCAGATCGACCTCGACACCGACGCCGGCGTCAAGACCGGCGGAACCGGCGAGCGCAACCGCTGAACTCGTCCCCGTACTGACCCCGTACTGACCCAGTGCTGACCACGAGGCCGGGAGCCGACCGATGACCGCACGCACCGGACCAAGCGGCCCCGGCCCCGAGGCGGGCGGCCCGGCCGAGGTAATTCTGCACGAGGAACGACTACTCCTGGCCACCCAGAGGGTGGTCACCGAGCGGGTGCGCATCACCAAACGCATCGTCTCGACCACCCGCACCATCGAGGTCCCGGTGCGCATCGAGCAGCTCGTCATCACCCACGAGCCCCTCGACCCCACAGACCTCGGCGCCCTGCCCTCCGGTGGTCCCGCCGAGGACGTGGTGATCCTCCTGCACGAGGAGGTCCCCGAGGTCACCCTGCGGGTGGTCGCCGTCGAGCGAGTCGTCGTGGGCAAGCGTGACGTCGCGGGGGAGCAGGTCGTCACCGTCGACCTCGTAGCAGAGACCGCAGAGGTCACCACCCTCGACGTCACCCCCTGACGTCGAGACCTGTCTGGGAGGAAGCACCGTGCAGATCCCCAGGGACCAGATCCTGTCCCTGCTCAAGGGGCAGGGGGACGACGCCAAGGTCCAGCATCACCACCAGCGCTCTCCACCAGCGCTGAACATTGCCGCACCAGGTGGCCCCGGACGACCCTTTCGCCCGGGGCACCTGCACGTTATCCCCCACCAGAACCCCCACCCAGGAGATCGTCATGAGCACCCCCATCGGCGACGGCGCACACGCCGCCAGCGACCGCCCCCAGGTCGGTGACAACACCCCCGAATTGATACACCACGGCGACCGCGAAGCCGGGCGCGAGCAACGCACCCCCGCGCTGGACCGCAAGAGCGTGGTCGAACGCGAGAAGGACGCCCACGGCGGCATCAAGATCGGGTCCGCGTTCTTCGGCTGGCTCACGGCCACCGGAACTGCCGTCCTGCTGACCGCGCTGCTGGCCGCGACCGGCACCGCGATCGGGGTCGCCAGCTCCTCCAGCATCGACCAGGCCGTCTCCGGAGCCCAGGACAGCGCCTCCCAGAACGCCGGCACCATCGGTCTCGCCGGCGGCATCGCGGTGCTCGTGGTCCTGCTGGTGGCCTACTTCTGCGGCGGCTACGTCGCTGGCCGCATGGCCCGCTTCAACGGCGCCAAGCAAGGCATCGCCGTCTGGGTCTGGGCGATCCTCATCGCCGTCGTCGTCGCGATCGCGGCTGCGGTGGCCGGAAGCAAGTTCGACGTCCTGAGCCAGCTCAACGCCTTCCCCCGCATCCCCATCGACTCCGGCACCCTGACCACCGCCTCGATCATCGCCCTGGTCGCCGCCGTCGTCGTCGCCCTCATCGGAGCCGTCCTGGGCGGACTGGCCGGCATGCGGTTCCACCGTCGCGTCGACCGCGCCGGCCTGGGGCGCTGACCCGACGACGACTCGCCCCCCCACGGCCCCACCCCGCACGGCTCGACCCGGGCCGGGCCGGGCCGGGCCGGGCCGGGCCGGGCCGGAACATAGGAGGTTCCATGGGACCTCTAAGCACTCCCGGGGGGTGGGGCCTCGCGCCGCCCAACCGGGCTGTTCGGCAGCGCGGCCGGGGAGAACCTCCTGCGCTGCGGCGTCGCCGAGCTCCTCGGGACCTTCGTCCTGGTCCTCGCCGGTGGCGCGACCGCCGTGGGCCTGGCCACCACCGATCCGCGCGTCTACGACCTGACCGCCATCGGGCTCGCCTTCGGGCTCGCCCTGACGGCCCTGGTCGCTACGTTCGGGCACATCTCCGGCTGCCACCTGAACCCCGCCATCACGCTCGGGCTGTCGGTGACGGGGAAGTTCCCCTAGCGGGCGGTCCCGGTCTACCTCATCGCTCAGCTGGTCGGTGCGGTCCTGGCCTGCCTGGACACCTGGGCCGCGTACAGCGGGGACGGACGCACCGTCATCGACTTCTCCACCACCGCTCCCGCCGCGGGGTACCCAGCGGTCGGGCGTTCTTCGTCGAGGCCCTCATCACCTTCGTCCTGGTGCTGGTGTTCATCTCGGTGGCCACCGACGACCGGGTCCTGGGTGCGGTAGCCCCCCTCGCCGTCGGCGCCGCCCTGGCCGTGTGCATCTTCATCGCCGCCCCGGTGACCGGCCGCCGAAGACGCGAGTTGGCTGGGCACCATCGGCTACTACCGCCCCAGCGGGTACAGCTACGCCTGCCGGGAGCTGGTTGACGGGGTCCGCACCGAGCGCTTCCTCGAGGGCACGATCTTGGCCCAGGTCTTGGCCCTGTACGACGTCGACCGGCGTCTGAAGCTGTCGACCCTGGACGCGATGAAGCGCATGAGATCGCGGTCCGTTCCCAGGTCGGTTTCGTTCTGGGGCTGCGCGGGAGCTACGCCCATCTGGACCCGGCCAACCCGGACGGCAAGTTCACCACCGTTGCGACCTCCAGCTCTATCTCCACGCCGGCTCCGTCCCCACGACCAGCTCCACCCCTACACTCGAATCCGCGCAGACCGAGGCAGACACGGCGAGTACGGCAGCAGGTGACGCAGCAGCAGGTGACGCAGCACGCGAACCCAAACCCAGCCGCTACGAGCAGTGACTGGCCAAGATCACCGAAGCGCAGCAGAAGTCACGTGAACACTTCCGCCGCAAGTACGACGGGCGCCTGCCCGTCTGGGGCGCCACCGAAGTCCTCGACTTCGGCGGCCTGTCCAACCTCTACGCCGACCTGCAACACGCCGACAGCGCCCCGCGTCGCAGCCCACTTCGGCGGGGTAAACGGTCACGGAGGACGCAGGGGCAGTCGCTGCGATGTCCTCCGGTCGCTGCGATCCCGGTGTCGTGCCATGGTCCGAACGCGCGCCGCTCTGGTCGTGCGCCGGCGGTGGTCGATGATCACCGGGACCAGAAGACCTGGACCAGGAGGACGCGGTGCACACGATCGGAGTCGACGTCGGCGGGACGAACATCGAGGTGGGGCTGGTCGGTGACGATCACGAGGTCATCAGCCGCGCCAAGAAGAACACCCCCCAGGACGGTCCAGACGCCGTCCTGGACGTCGTCGCGGACCTCGTGCGCGAACTGCTCGAGAACGTTGACGACTCCGCGGAGAAGTCTGGCGGGGACCAGACGCCGGCGGCAGTGGGTCTGGGCATTCCGGGTGTCGTGCACCAGGGACAGGCGCTGACGGTTCCCAACCTGCCGAATTGGGACGGACCCGTCGACCTCGTTTCCGGTCTGACGCAGCGGACGGGGTTCCCCGTGGCACTCGGCAACGACGCCAACGTCGGCCTCCTGGGGGAGTGGCTCGCCGGTGCGGCTCGGGGCGCCGAGAACGTCCTGGGGGTGTGGCTGGGAACCGGTGTCGGTGGCGGCCTGATCCTTCAGGGTCGCCCCTTCCACGGGGCCCGCGGCGGCGCCGGGGAGATCGGGCACATCGTCGTCCGCGAGGGCGGGGCGTTGTGCAGCTGCGGTCGACGCGGCTGTGTGGAGGCCTACGCAGGACGACGGTCCATGACCAGCGCCGTGCGGTCCATGATCGAAGCCGGACGCACGAGCGTGCTCGAAGAGCTGCGCCTCGAACACGACAAGAGCTCGATGACCTCAGGGGTCTGGCGTGACGCCCTCGAAGCCGATGACGAGCTGGCGATCGAGGTCTTCGCCACCGCGGTGGACACCGTCGGTGTCGGCATCGGCGCCGTCCTCAACGTCCTCGACGTCGACCTCGTCGTCATCGGTGGTGGCCTGGCCGAGAAGCTCGGCAGTGACCTCGCCGACCGCATCGAGACCTCCACCCGGCCCTGGGTCATGCGCCCCAGCCCCGACCTGCAGTTCCGCGTCGCCGAGCTCGGTGACGACTCCGGCGTGGTCGGCGCCGCCGCGCTGGCCCGTGCCCTCGTCATCGCCGGTTGAGGGGAGCGACCGTGCAGCAGGGCCCCGTCCGCCGAAACCACGGCGCGCGTCGAACGCACCGAACGCACCGAACGCACCGAACGCACCGAACGCACCGACCCGGACAGCCCACCACGATCACCGACCACGCATGAGCGGTAGTTCTCCCCCACCGCACCCCAACACGCCGCCCCCGGCCACGCCACCCCCGGCCGCGCCGCGCGGCGGCACAGCCCTGTTCAGCCGTGGGTCCTGGCTGGAGACCCAGCGCATCACCACGGTACTGCGCAAGGAGACCGTCGGTGGGGCCCTGCTGCTGCTGGGTACCGTGATCGCGCTGGTCTGGGCGAACTCGCCCTGGTCTGCGGCCTACGCGGGGCTGCGCGACACCGTCGTGGGACCCCACGCACTGCACCTGGACCTGTCCCTGGGGCAGTGGGCCGCCGACGGGCTGCTGGCGATCTTCTTCTTCATCGCCGGGCTGGAGCTCAAACGCGAGTTCGTCGCCGGTGACCTGCGCGAGGTCCGTCGCGCCCTGGTCCCCGTGACCGCCGCCGTCGGGGGCATGGCCGTGCCCGCGCTGCTGTACGCCCTGATCAACCTCTCCACCGGGAACGGGGCGCTGCAGGGGTGGGCGATCCCCACCGCCACCGACATCGCCTTCGCCGTCGCGGTCCTGGCGGTGATCAGCACCCACCTGCCCACCGCACTGCGCACGTTCCTGCTGACCCTGGCCGTGGTCGATGACCTGCTGGCCATCACCATCATCGCGATCTCCTACACCAGTGGTCTCGCCCTGCTGCCCCTCCTCGGATCCCTCGCGACCATCGCCGCATTCGGGGTGCTGGTGCAGAGACGCATCCGCTCCTGGTGGCTGCTCATCCCCCTGGCGGTGCTGGCGTGGGCGCTGATGCACGCCTCCGGCATCCACGCCACCGTCGCCGGGGTCCTGCTCGGCTTCACCGTCCCCGTCATCCGCTCCCGCGCCGCCGGCGGGCCCGAGGCCGGACCGGGGATGGCCGAGCACTTCGAGCACGTCTGGCTGCCGCTGTCCGCTGGTGTCGCCGTCCCCGTGTTCGCGTTTCTTCTCCGCCGGGGTCGCCGTGGGCGGCCTCAGTGGACTGGTGACCTCGCTGCAGGACCGCGTCGCGCTGGGCATCGTGGTGGCCCTGGTGGCCGGGAAGTCGGTGGGCATCCTCGGCGCGACCGCGCTGGTGTCCCGCTTCACCCGCGCCCGCCTGGACGAGAGCCTGTCGTGGTGGGACGCACTGGGCGCCGCCCTGCTCGGTGGAATCGGCTTCACCGTGTCCCTGCTCATCGGTGAGCTCGCCTTCGGCAGTGACAGCCTGCGTGACGAGCACGTGAAGGTCGGCGTCCTCACCGGCTCCCTGCTCGCCGCCCTCCTGGCCGCCGTCGTGCTGCGGGTGCGCAACCGCACCTACCGCCGCCTGCAGCAGGAGGAACAGCGCGACGACGACGGCGACGGCATCCCCGACGTCTACCAACACGGGCGAAACTGCAACACGGGCGAGACTGAAGGCGAGACACGTGTTCTTCGATGACGTGAACGGTCTGCTGCGGGTAGTGCTGGTCGGCACCGCGGCCTACCTGTGGTTGATCCTCGTGCTGCGCTTCAGCGGCAAACGGACCCTGGCCCAGCTCAACGCCTTCGACTTCATCGTCACCGTCGCCTTGGGGTCCACCCTGGCCACGGTGCTGCTGTCGAAGACTGTCGCCCTGGCCGAAGGTGCCCTGGCTCTGGCGCTGCTGACCGTCCTGCAGCTGATCGCAGCCTGGTCCTCGACCCGCAGCCGCGCCGTGCAGCGCGCCATCACCACCAGCCCCACCCTGCTGCTGCACCAAGGACAGCCGTTGCGCCAGGCTCTGGCCGATCAACGCGTCAGCATGGACAGCCTGCACGCAGCGGTGCGCAGCAGCGGCATCGGTGGTCTGGAACTCGTGGCTGCGGTGGTGCTGGAGACCAACGGCAAGATCAGCGTCATCAGCACCAGCCAGGCAGGTTCAGGAGCCACCTTCAGCGACCTGCGGCCAGGCGCTCCCCGCACACCACCGCACGAATACCGCCCCTGACGCAGGAGGCGTGCAGTGAGCAGAATGACCCCTTGTTGTCAGTGATCGCTCTCCTCCGTGGCGGACAGGGGACACCTCACTGCGCGGGTGGGACCGGACTGGACGCTGGCGCCACCGTCGCCCCACCACCCGCTGTCCTGCCCAGACGAGCCCCCTGGCGGCGCACTCCACGGGGATTACCGGCGATCAGCGGCAGCAGCCAGTGCGCTGAGCGGTCGGCATCGACCAGGACCGCCCGGGCCAGCAAACTCAACGGGACCGCCAGCAGTGCACCGATGGCGCCCAGCACGAACCCCCAGAAGACAACCGACAAGAACGTCAACGACGTCGACAACCCGACCGCACCACCGACGACACTGGGCTGGATCAGGCCCTGGATGATCACGTTCAGGACGGTGAAGACGATGATCACGGTCACGGCGTTGGTGGGTCCGTTGGCCAGCAGGGCCAACAGTGCGGGGGGAACGAGGCCGAGGAAGAATCCGACGTTGGCGATGTAGTTGGTCAGAAACGACCACAGTCCCCACAGCAGCGGCAACGGCACTGACAACCACGCCAACGCCGCCACGTCCAGCCCGGCGACGACGGCTCCGAACACGGTGGAGACGACGATGAAACGCCGGGTGCCGGCCGCGAAGCTCATCAACGCGGCGACGGCGTCGGGGTGCTTCCACGTCGCCTGGGCCAGCAGTTTCGGGAACAGGGCTGCGTCCAGAGCGAGGAAGAAGAGCAGGAACAGCATGAAACCGAGGGTGGAGACCCCCGAGCCGACCTCGGTCAGCGCGGTCTGGGCGATGTTGACGATGCGACCGGTGTCGATGCTGTCCAGAGCCTGGGAGACCTGCGCCTGGTCTACCCCGACCCGCGCGAGCAGGCTCATCGCCTGACCTTCCAGCTGGGTGAAGCGGGAGGCGTAGGTGGGCAGCAGGGAGGCCAGTTCGGCGATGGCCCACGCCAGTGCTGCACCGGCCGCGAGGACCAGGGTGTAGAGCACGACGAGCAGCGCGAGCGTTCCCACCCAGCCGGGGAGTCGGCGTCGCTGCAGCCACGCCTGCAGCGGGTGGACGACGATCACCAGGACCAGAGCCAGGAACACCGGGCCCAGCGTGCTCGAGAAGGACTTCATGCCCGCGACCGCGGCGACCGTGCCTCCCAGGCCGAGCAGCACCAGGACCGACTGCGGTAGGCGTGGAGGCGCCGACCGGTCAACGCCGTGGGAACTGCTGTCGCTGGTGACGTTGCTGGTGCCGTTGCTGTTGACGTTGCTGTTGACGTTGCTGTTGATGTCGGAGGCGGTGCCTTCGGGGTGAGGAGTAGTGGGTTGGGCGGGATCCATGAGGTGGCGTCACACTTCCTCTGACGGTGCAGGCAGCAGACACGTCCGCGTCAGCCTCACGGACCATAGGACCTCGCCTCAGGCGATGCACCTGAGGGAGCCGGACCGCGAAATGTCGCGAGGCCGGCACGCAACGTCTGAGCCTTGTCGTAGCCTTCGCAGCGTCAGGGGTTCGCGGTGCGGGGAAGGAGCCTGCTGAGGGCGATCAACCGGCCCCCCGTGTCGACCCCAACGTCGGCCCCCACGTCGACCCCTCATTGATCCCTGATCGACCCTTCGTCGACCGATGAGTGCGAGACGGCGCTGCTGACAGCGCCGCTGAGGCAGCAGAGACGAGAACTCGTGAGAGCTCCTGGGCAAGAGCGGTGATCATGCCGATCGGATCGGCACGTCAGCGTGGCCGCGTCTTCACGGTGTTCGGGTTGACCATGGTGCTGTGCGTCGTCGTCGTGATCGCGTACCACCGGGCGTGGTCATCATCGCTGCTGCTGCTCCTCGGGGTTGGACCACTGCTGAAGGGGTTGCTGCTGCGCAGGGCGCGCGTGGTGGTCACCGAGGCGGGGATCACCCTGCACGTAGGCCGCTTACGCCGTGACTCGGTGAGGTGGGTCGACCTGCGCAGAGTGGAGATCGTGCGGGCGGACCCGACGAACGCAGCGGGTCGTCTCCCGCAGGCACGCAGAGCAGGTATTGGGCCCCCCGTCGACGCCTTGGACCGGAGGGGGCCGTTCCCCGGTCACCACCCCGGCGTCTGGCTGCTGGGGCTGCACCGCAGCCGTGGACAGTCGTTGACTTGTCCCGGGCTCAGCACGCAGGAGACGGTGACACTGGTCGAGACCATCACGGAAGCCGACACTGCACGCGTCGTGCACGTCGAGCTCGGTGGAGATGACGAGACGTTCTGCACTTCAGATTGACACCTCTGATTGATGCTGACGGCTCACGGCTGACGGCCTGGATCCCTGGACTTCGCACCCGACGTGGCCTCACCCGCTGACCGCCGCCGGGCAGCCGGACCTCGACAGTGCGAAGCTCGCCCCCGGCTGGAGCAACCTAGCCCGGCGCGGGAACCCCTGCTGCTCCGCACACACCAAGGAACGTCGAGGAGGCCCGTGTGAACGTCCTGGACAGCGCGCTGAACGCCGTCGGCGATGCGCTGCGGGTGACCGGATCGATGGCCTGGCAGATCGGCTGGGCCCTCATCCTCGGCTTCGCCCTGTCCGCGATCGTGCAGGCCGTCGTCCGCCGCGACGCGATCACCCGCCTCCTCGGCGACGCCCGACCGAGGACCCTGCTGACGGCTTCCGGACTGGGCATCGCGTCCTCGTCGTGCTCCTACGCCGCGGCCGCCCTGGCCCGGTCCCTATTCCGCAAGGGCGCGGACTTCACCGCCGCCATCGCCTTCCAGGTCGCCTCGACCAACCTCGTCATCGAACTCGGCATCATCCTGACCCTGCTCATGGGGTGGCAGTTCGCCGCCGCGGAGTACAGCGGCGGCATCATCATGATCGTCGTCGTCGCCCTGCTCTTCCGTCTGCTCATGCGACCGAACGTGGTGGACGGCGCCCGCGAGGAAGCCGAGCAGGGCCGTGCAGGCTCCATGGAGGGCCACGCGGCGATGGACATGAGCGCGGGCGGCGACGCGTCCTGGTGGCGGCGCCTGCTGTCCGGGCCGGGTTTCACCGCCGTGAGCCAGGTGTTCGTGATGGAGTGGGCCGCGGTTCTGCGCGACATCCTCATCGGCCTGTTCATCGCCGGCGCCCTCGACGCCTGGGTCCCGAAGACGTTCTGGCAGGCGTTCTTCCTCATCGACCATCCCGTGCTGGCGCAGTTCTGGGGCCCACTGGTCGCACCCCTGGTCGCGGTGGCCAGTTTCGTCTGTTCGGTGGGCAACGTCCCCCTGGCGGCGGTGCTGTGGAACGGGGGCATCAGCTTCGGCGGGGTCGTCAGCTTCCTCTTCGCCGACCTGATCATCCTCCCGATCGTGGTGATCTATCGGAAGTACTACGGCGGGCGGGTCGCTCTGCGCCTGGCTGGGGTGCTCTACGTCGCCAGCGTCGTCGCCGGCTACGTGGTGGAACTCGCCTTCGGCCTAACCGGTCTCGTCCCCGCGCAGCGCAACGCCGTCGTGCAGTCGGTCGACCTCTCCTGGAACTACACGACGGTCCTGGACATCGTCTTCGCTCTGCTCGCCATCGTCCTCGTGCTCCGTTTCCTGCGCACCGGGGGTCGGGAGATGCTGTCGATGATGGGCGGACAACCCGACCACGACGATGACCAGCAGCACCAGCAGCACCAGCAGCACCAGCAGAAGGGTGGAGCATCCTCGTGAGCGACGTCCTGGCGCTGGGACTCCTGGTCCTCGGCGTCATCGTGCTGACCCCCGCGGCGGATCGCTGGGGAGTTCCCCAGCCGGTACTGCTGACCATCTACGGCCTCGCCCTCGGCCTCATCCCCCACGTACCCATCCCGCGGCTCTCCCCCGACCTGATCCTCCCCCTGGTCCTTCCTCCCCTGTTGTTCGCCGCGACCCAGAACACCTCCATCCAGCAACTGCGCGGCGCGATCCGCCCGGTCCTCGGACTGGCGGTCGGACTGACGCTGCTCACCGCCGCGCTCGTCGCCGTCGTCGCGCACGCCCTGGGACTGCCGTGGGCGATCGCAGCGGTCCTCGGGGCCGTCGTGGCGCCCCCCGACCCGGTTGCGGCCACCGCGGTCGCCGGTCGACTCCACCTGCCCGCCCGGCTGGTGACCCTGCTCGAGGGCGAAGGGCAGTTCAACGACGCGACCGCGCTGGTCGTCTACCAGTTGTCGGTGATGGCCGTCGTCGCCGGCGGCGTGAGTGCCGGGGAGATCGGTCTGAGCCTTCTCCTCGCGGTGGTGGGTGGGCTGGGCATCGGCATCGTCGGTGGCTGGCTGACCCGCTGGGCGCTGGGCCACCTGCACGACGCCGCGACCGAGACGACCGTGACCGTCGCGGTCCCCTTCGCCGTGTACCTGCTGGCCGACCACCTCGGCGCCTCCGGCGTCCTCGCCGTCCTGGGGACGGGGCTGTTCCTGCGGGCCCGCACCGCGGGACAGGTGACCTCCGGCGGGTGGCTGCTGGGTAAGTCGGTGTGGCGCTTCGTCGACTTCCTGGTCAGCGGACTCGTCTTCGCCTTCCTCGGACTGGAACTGACCACCGTCCTGCGTTCGTCGACGGAGCTGAACGACGCGAGCACCTGGGGCCTGACGGCAGCGGTCATCGCCGTCCTGGTCCTGTTGCGCACCGCGGCGATGTTCACCGCCTCGGCCCTCGCCGGTCGACGGGCCCGCCGCCGCAACGAGGGAACCCCGGCGGGACACCGCGAAGCGGCCGTGACGGCGTGGGCCGGGATGCGTGGGGTCGTGACCGTGGCCACGGCTCTGGCGCTGCCAGCCACGATCGAGAACGGTGACGACTTCCCCTCCCGGCAGGTTGTCGTGGTCGTCGCGCTGGTCGTGGTCATCGTGACCCTCGTCCTGCAGGGGCTGACGTTGGCGCCGCTGATCCGCCGTCTCGGCGTCGCTGATGATGCCGACACCGGAACCGACGTCCGTCGACTGCACCACCTCGCCGCGGAGGCTGCCCTGCACCGACTCCGCGAAGACGACACCGACACCGACACCGACACCCCCGAGGCTGTCGTCCAGGCCGTGCTGCGCCAGTACGAGAATCGATTGGACTACCGCCGCAGCGTCACCGATCTCGTCGAGGGTGACCTCGGCGGTGACAGCGCGGGAGACCACCTGCGCCGGCTGCTCGCCACCGCCAGCGAGGCCGAACGTGACGCGGTGCAGCGGGCCCGTCGTCAGGGCCAGGTCAGCGCGGAAGCCGCCGAAGTCGTCCTCTTCGACATCGAGTCCCGGTCGTTGCGCTATGAAACGTGACCCGGGAGCCGGGTGGGGGTCTGCCGCTGACTGGTTGCGCCACCGGCCCCTTCGGGAAGTCCTCGAGCAACTCGGAGAACCCGGAGAACCCGGAGAACAGGCGGACCGCCGGCGGCGGCAACTGCTCGCCGCGGAACTGGTTGCTCGTGCGAGCTGGGGTGTCGTTCTCCTGATCGCACCTCACCGGGTGCTGGGACTCACCGCTGGGAAGCCGGTCAGCGAGGACGGTGCCGCGCTCGTCGTCGCGCGGATCCTCGGTGCCCGCCACCTGCTGCAGGCGGCGGGAGGTGCCCTGGTGCCCGGGCGGACGGAACGTCGACTGGCCGCGGCCGTCGACGGCGTCCACGCGATCGCCTGCCTCGCGCTGGCGGTGCGCGCACCGCGCTACGCCCGCGGTGCCCTGGTGGACGCCATCCTCGCCACGACCTGGTGCGTGCTGAGTCTGCGAACCGTTCGCACCCACAGTAGTTCCTGACCTCTCACCCGACCCCTAAGCCGAAGGAGATGCCTCGTGGCCCGCATCGAGGACTACGGACTCATCGGAGACCTGCAGACCGCCGCCCTCGTCGGCCGCGACGGCTCCATCGACTGGTTGTGCCTACCCCGCTTCGACTCCGCCGCCTGCTTCGCGGCCCTGCTCGGCGACGAAGAGGCCGGGCGGTGGCGCATCGCCCCGGTCGGTGCCGGAAACTGCACCCGCCGCCGCTACCGCGACGACACGCTGATCCTGGAATCGGAGTGGGAGAGCGCCGAGGGCACCGTCCGGGTCATCGACTTCATGCCCCCGCGCGGGCGCGAAGCCGACCTGGTGCGCATCGTCGAGGGCGTGAGCGGCAGTGTCGAGGTGGAGGCCGACCTGCGGCTGCGGATGGGCTACGGCAGCGTCGTTCCCTGGGTCCGTTCCCTCGACGGTGGGATGCGCGCGGTCGCCGGCCCGGACGCGGTCCACCTGCACACCCCGGTGCACCTGCACGGCGAGGGCATGGCCACCGTCGCCCGGTTCCAGGTGGGCGCCGGGGACCGGGTCCCGTTCGTCCTGACCTACGTCCCGTCCTGGCTGGAGCACCCTGAGCCGGTCGACGCCGAACGGGCCCTGTCGTCCACCGCGGACTTCTGGCGGGACTGGATGCAGCGCTACACCTTCCAGCCCACGACACTGCAGGATGAACCGGAGACCGCCGCCCGCTGGGACGCCGCGACGCGACGCTCACTCATCCTGCTGAAAGCCCTCACCTACGCACCCACCGGCGGAATCGTCGCCGCCGCGACGACGTCTTTGCCCGAACAACTCGGCGGCTCACGCAACTGGGACTACCGCTTCACCTGGCTGCGCGATGCCACCTTCACCCTGCAGGCGCTGCTCGGAACGGGTTTCGTAGAGGAGGCGAAAGCCTGGCGGGAGTGGTTGTTGCGCGCTGTCGCCGGCGACCCCGCACAGCTGCAGATCATGTACGGCCTCGACGGCACCCGCCGGCTCCAGGAAGCAGAACTGCCCTGGCTGCCCGGCTACGAAGGCTCAGGACCTGTGCGCATCGGCAACGCCGCAGCCGATCAGTTGCAGCTCGACGTCTGGGGCGAGGTCCTCGACGGCCTGCACCTCTCACGCAGTGCCGGGATCGCCCCCGATGAGGCGTCCTGGGACCTGCAAAGGGCACTGCTGGACCACCTCGAAGGTCACTGGCAGGACCCCGACAACGGCTTGTGGGAAGTTCGTGGCCCCCGCCGGCACTTCGTGCACTCCAAGGTGCTCGCCTGGGTCGGACTGGATCGAGCCGTCCAGGGCGTCGAACGGTTCGGGTTGCAGGGACCGGTGGATCGCTGGCGCCAAACCCGCGCGGCCATCCACGCCGAAGTCTGCGAACGCGGCTACGACCCCGACCGTGCGACGTTCACGCAGTCCTACGGTTCCACCGGCCTCGATGCCGCCACCCTTCTCATCGGTGAGGTGGGGTTCCTGCCCTGGGAGGATCAACGGGTCATCGGCACCGTCGAGGCCGTCCAGCGTGAACTGGACCGCGACGGGTTCCTGCTGCGCTACGACACCAGCGCCGACGGCGGCGACGGACTCGCCGGCGAAGAGGGCGCGTTCCTGGCCTGCACGTTCTGGCTGACCGACGCCCTGCACGGCATCGGGCGCCGCACCCAGGCCCGGGAGACGTTCGAGCGCCTCCTGCTGCTGCGCAACGACCTCGGCCTGCTGAGTGAGGAGTACGACCCGGCCACCCGGCGGCACCTGGGCAACACCCCGCAGGCCTTCAGCCTCGTCGGCCTGGTCAACGCCGCCCGCCACCTCGGCGGCAGCCACCCCGCCGACCTGAGCCGCAGTGGCCATCGGAGTGGGAGTGGCCATGGCAGGGCTGGCAGCGCTGAACGTGGCCCGACCGATCGCTGAGGACCGGCTCGAGGCGCTACCCCCACGGGAACGCCAGCAGGCTGTCGTGGGGGTACTTCCCACTCCCGAGTCAGGTGTCTTCGTTCTGGTGCGGGACAGCAGCGCTCGGGCTAGCTGTGGCCGGGAGACATCGTCGCAATGCCCTGATCGGGATCGTCAACCTCAGCTGAGCTGGACTGAGCTGGGCTGAAGTGGGCTGAGCTGGGGGTCAGCGTCACCTCCACCGGCGGGAGTCCGACGACGTCGTAGGTCGCGGAGGCGATACCGATACCGGCCTCGTCCAGAGCGCCGAGGACCTGACGGGTGATGGCGTCCTTGACCTCCCTGACCCCGCGGTGGTCGACCAGGAACCGCAGCGACAGTTCCAGCCAGTTGTCGGTGATGCGCCAGTACACCGCCGGCGCCAGAGCCGCGTCGGCCATGGCGTAGCGGGTGCGCATCCGCGCCAGGGACCGCTCGGCCTCGGGGTCATCGACGACAGCGTGGATGCGGGCGGCGTCCAGCAGGATGGCTTCGGCGCGGTGGCGGTCGGCGTCGTAGGAGACCGGCAGGACGATCTCCTCCCACAGGTAGGGAAAGTCGCGGGTGTAGTTGTAGACCGGCTCCTCGAAGATCACCGCGTTGGTGACGGTGACCACCCGCCCGGTGTACTGCCGCGAATGCACCCAGGTGGCCGGGTCGGCCCCGGCTACGGCGGGGGGCTGGCCCATCTCCATGATCGTGGTCTTGAGGAACCCCAGGCGCACGACGTCACCGCGCACCCCGCCGAGCACGATGCGGTCCCCGACCCCGAAGGTGTCCCCGCGCAGGATCACCGCGTAGGCAGCCAGGGAGAGGATCACCTGCTGCAGGGCGAAGGCCAGACCCGCGCTGATCAGGCCGACCCCGGTGGACACGTCGGTCTCGGGAGTGATCCAGATCGAGACCACACCCAGGACCAGGACGACCGCGGTGATGACCTGCAGGCCCTGGCGGGCCCAGAAGCGGCGCGGGTCGGCGACCTGCCCCCCGAGCATGCGGCGCAGCACCGCTCGAGCCGCGGCCTGCAAGGCGACGACGACGATCAGCGCCAGGGTGAACAGCAGTTTCACCCCGGTGGTGGCACTGACCCCGACCAGCGTGACCCCCAGAATGCGTACCGCACCCGAGGGATCCACACCCGTCTCGGTCACGGTGCTCGCGATGCCCGAGGTGGTCGCGATGCTCAAGGTCAGCTCGGCGTTCACCGCGCTCGCCCGGTGCCGAACGGCGCGATGGGCCCGGTAGTGGTGGATCGCCACACCCCCTGCAGGGCCCGGCGCACTTGCTCGCCCTGGGCGTGCAGGGCAGCCGCTTCGCTCTCGTCGTGGTCCCCGTCCTGGGCCGCCGCGGCCGCGGTGGCGTCTAGACGGCTCAGCTGGTTCCCGATCGCGGTGACCGCCTCGCTCGCCTGGGGGGTGTCGGCTCGTGCGCACCAGGCCAACGCCCGCAACAACTCATACAGAGCGGCCAGAACACTGGGGTCGGCGGCTCCGTAGCGTCGGGGTTGGGCCACGGCCAGGTCGAGCAGGTCCGAGATCGAGGGCCGGGCCACCAGGACCCGCAGCCCCCGACGCTTCCCTTCGCAGCCGTCACCGCCGGCGTCGGCGACACTGTCGCCTTCGCCGTGCTTGCTGTCGTTCCCGTCGCTGTCCTCGCCGTCGTACAGGCCCTTCGGGCCCAGACGAAGGCCCACGAGTTCGCACAACAGCGCCGAGGAATGCCCCAGCGCGTGCACCGCGGTCGTTGGGTCGTTGATCCCCGGCGACAGCGCCTTGGTCGCCACATCGGTCAACTGGCGCAGCCCGAAGGCGACGTCCTGAGCTTCGGTGCGCTCGGGTCCGATGACCACTGCATCGGCCATCGCCTCCTCCAGGTCGCTCAGCACTTCCTGCCCCACCACCGTGCCGCTACCGGCCGGCCACACCCAGGCGATGGGCGTCCCGGTCACCACCGAGGCTCCCGGGAGCGGCTCGAGGACCATGAGCACGTCCGCTCGCACCGCAGCAGCCAGCACCGCGTCCTCATCGACCCGGACCAAAAACCCCGAACGGCGGGCCAGCAGCGGCACCGCACTCCGCGGGGGGTGCAGGTCCGCGCTGGGGTCCCCGGTCAGGCCGGCTGCGACGGGACCGCGGGGGCGGGGGCCACCGAGCACCGCCTGGGCGGTGCCGCTGGCGTCCTCGTGCACGGTCCGCAGCATCGTCTCCACCCGGATCTCCCCCGCCAGGTGGGCCAAGAAGAGGATCAACGCGATGACACTGGCAATGGTGAGCACGAACGCCACCGTCACCGAGAACTGCGGCACGAACGCGGTGCCCTCCTCATCAGCCGAGCGCACCGTCCGCTCCACCGTCAGGGCGTAGGTGAACGTCGCCAGGAAGATCCCCAGGGTGACGTGGACGAAGCGGTCACGGGTGAAGGTGCGCAGCAGCCGGGGGGAGAACTGGCTGCTGGCCAGCTGCAAGGTCACCACCGTGAGGGAGAACGTCAGCGAGGTGACGGTGATGAGCGAGCTGCTGATGGCGTCCAGGATGGTGCGCGCAGCACCTGGGCCGCCGCTGAAGAGCAGGTCAGAGATCCAGGCGGGGACGTGGTCATCGGCGAGGCGGTCCAGGCGGGGCAGGAAGATCCCGGCCACCAGGCCGAGCACCACGCAGGCCACCGGCACTGGCCACAGCGAGGTCCTCGCAGCCGTCACTGCCGCCCGCACCCGCATCGCGCGGCCCTTCACCCCCGCCCCCCGATGACGACCGAAGCTACCGAGACCACGGCAGCCCCAGGCCTGCCGGAAACCACCACACCACCATCGACCAGCACAGATCCACCTTGTCCACTGCGAACCCCCCGGGGTGGGGACTCGGTGAACAGTGACACCGCACCACCGGCACCGCTCGATGACATCCGGATCAGGGCGCCGTCACGGCTTAGAGCGACCGGCAATAGGCGGAGGACGGCAGTGACGCTGGGGCGCTCCGTACGGCGAGGAGCCCACTGCGACAGCGTCGTCAAGTAGTCCATCGCAGTGCAGGCAGGCGGGCCCGCCGCCTACTGCCGGTCGCTTTAAGCCGATGGCCTCGATTGACCAAGACAGCGGTGTCGCCGACCCTCTGCTTGAGCCATCCGGCGTGATCAGCGAGCGTCGACGCTGGCGGTGCCGGATAGTCCCCTCCATGTCCGCCCCAGCCCCTGAACGTGGATCCGCTGCCATCACCCCCGGTGCTGCCGCGGCACCGACCAACCTCGCCACGGCCGAGCAGGACTGGATGGCGCTACAGACCTGGTGGGCTGAACTGACCATGGGTCGCCGGCAGCAGCTGTTGACCTTGACCCCAGCCCAGCCCCTACCGCAGCCCGTCGTTGCTGACCTGGGCCGCCGGGGGATCCACTGCCCGCTAATCTTGGTCAGTGAAGGCACCCGCGTGGTCCGGCGGGCCGTGCCCTCCCCGGCACTGCTGGACTTCCTCGCCGCGCACGTTGGCTGACTTAGAGCGACCGGCAGTAGGTAGCGGGACCCACCTGCTTGTGCCCTGCGGTGACTACTCGACGGCGCTGCCCTAGTGGGCTCCTCGCCGTGCGGAGCGCCCCAGCGTCACCGCCGTTCTCCGCCTATTGCCGGTCGCTCTTACTGCATCATCGAGGAACTGCGGTGCAGTCGGTTGGTCACTCGGTCGCGACGCCTACGCCCACGTCGATGGCGAAAAGGTTGTTAAGGCCGCTGACGTTGAGTAGGTAGGCAACCTGTGGGGCGGGGTTGAGGAGCCGCACCGGTTGGGGGGTGCTGCCGCGGATGAGCTGGGCGAGGAAGGCGAGACCGGTGGAGTCCATGAAGGAGACGGCGCTGATGTCGATGGTGACGTGGTGGCCGGCGGCTGTTGCCTCCTCCCGCAAGGTGTCCAGGCGCCCGCCGATGGCGGCGTCGACCTCTCCGTGCAGGGTGATGGTGGTCCGCTTTGCGGTGTGGTCGATGAGGATCTGACCACCGCCGACGGCGTCACCCCTGGCGTAGGTCTGGCTCGTCGCCTGCTCGGTGTCTAGGCCGGTGTCCGCGCTGGTGGTCGCTTCGAAGGCCGTGTCGGTCTCGTTCATACCCCACCCCCTCTGCCTGTGTCCGCTATTCCCGAAGCTCCGTCAGCTCCGTCAGCTTCGTCTCGGCTTCTGTCCACGGGGTCGTGTCCAGGCCGGGGTCGAGCGTAGAACACGTGTACGAGGAGGTGGATGGAAGGGAGTGTCGGGGGTCAGACGGCGGTATGGCGATGGCGGTACGGGGTGTAGGCGACGTAGGGGTGATGGGGCTCTAGGAGATCCCAGCCGGGACGAGGCGACACCACACGGTCTTGCCGGTACTGACGCCAGCGGATGCGTCGGTCGCGCCGTGCTGGTGGTGATGCTGGCCACCTGCCAGGTGGTGGGGGTGTTGGATTCCCCACTCGGCGCTGAGGTGGTCGATGAGGTGGATCCCGCGTCCTCCGAAGGCGTGGGGGTCAACTACTCGAGGGGCGGGAGGGTCTTCATCACTGCCGTCGCTAACAGAGAGGAGAACTCCTTCGGGGCCGATGCACTCGACTTCGACGGTGATGGGCGGCCCGCCGTAGCGGACGGCGTTGGAGACCAGCTCGGTGATGAGCAGGCGGGCTTGATCGAGGTCGGCGCTGCAGTGGGGGGTGCACCAGTGCTCGTTGAGGAAGCGTCGCGCGAGTCGCCCGGAGGTCAGCGTGGCGGGCAGGCTCGCTCGCGAGGATCGAGTTGTGGTGCACATGCGCTTAATGGTCGGGGTGTGGTGGGTGTTCTGCTCGCTGATCTTCAGGCCGGGGATTGTCTGACATTGACCGGGACACGACGCGGTCGACGCCCCGTCTCGGTGGGTCTTCACCTCCGGTACCCGCCGCTGGTACCCGCCGCAGCATTCGTCAACGTCGTCAGCTACTGGGGACGTCGTCAGAGGCTGGTCACGGGGAGGTAGGTCCGGGAAGGTGATGGTGTCGTGTCGGGCGCTGTCGGGGGGGTAGCGATCGGTGCGGTGACAGCGGCAGCCTCGAGGGCGAGGTGAGCGGTGAAAGCCTCCCCGTTCATGGGACGGGCATGCAGGAACCCTTGCGTCTCATCGCAACCCAGCTCGTGTAAAGCGACGAGCATGGTGGTGTCCTCGACACCTTCGGCAACTACCCGCAGACCGAGGCGGTGGGCCAGTGCGACGGTGCCGGCGACGATGTCCGCCGTCCGCGCTGTGGTGGTGACCTGCTGGGTGAGGGAGCGGTCGAGTTTCAGTTCGCTGGCGGGCAGGTTGTTGAGGTAGGCGAGGGAGGAGTAGCCGCTGCCGTAGTCGTCGATGCTGATGGCGATCCCACGCCCGGCCAGGTCGTGGAGGCGGGCGATGGACTCTTCCGGATCCACCATGATGGACGTCTCGGTGATTTCCAGGACCAGAGCAGCCGGCGTCAAGGCGGACTCGGCCAGGAGGCGGTCGATCAGGCCCAGCAGGTCGGGGTGAGTCAAGGAGGTGGCCGAGAGGTTCACTGAGATCCGCAGCCCCTGTCCGGCGTCGTGTCCGGCGTCGTGTCCGGCGTCATGCCCGGCGTCATGCCCGGCGTCATGCCCGGCGTCATGCCCGGCGTCATGCCCGGCGTCATGCCCGGCGTCATGCCCGGCGTCATGCCCAAGGTCCTGATCAAGACGTGGACACATCGACTGCCAGTGCGCGGCGTGGTGGATCGCCTGCTGCATGACTTCGGTGGTGAGGGCGTGCATGAGGCCGTAGTCCTCGACGTGGTCGAGGAAAGCGTCCGGTGTGAGCACGCCCAGGCGGGGATGGTCCCACCGCACCAGCGCTTCAGCCCCGACGACGCGGCCGGTGCGGCAGAGCTGCGGTTGGTAGTAGACGAGCAGGCGGCCGGTCTCGACGTCGTCTCGGGCATCGCGTGCGCCGAGGAGGGCTTTCAACTCTTCCACCAGTTGCGCTTGCTGTGCTGCGTGGTGCGCTGCGACTTCGTCGTGGATTTCGTAGCGGTCGCCGCCGGCGGTCTTGGCTCGATACATCGCCGCGTCGGCGTGGCGGAGGACCTGTTCGGGGGTGTCGCCGGGGTCGGTGACGGCGATGCCGACGCTGCCGTGAATGAGCAGGCGGCGCCCGTCGATCTGGACGGGTTCTCGGGTCGCGTGGGCCAGGGCAACGAAGACATCCTGCGCGGCCAGCAGGGAGTGACCGGGGAAGACGACGGCGAATTCGTCCCCGCCCAGGCGGGCGGCGAGGGCGGGTGCGTGGACCACGGTGTTCAGCAGGCGGCCCGTTCGTCGCAGGACTTCGTCACCGACGGCGTGGCCGAACCGGTCGTTGATCTGCTTGAACCCGTCCAGGTCGATGATCACCAAAGTGAAAGGACGAGCAGCGGTGGTGTCTTCGATGAGTCGACGGTCCAGGGCTCGACGGTTGGCCAGTCCGGTGAGGTCGTCGGTGAGGGCTTCGTGGCGGCTGATGAGCAGGTGGGCGAGGAGGTGGATGGAGTGCAGACCGCGCAGCGAGACCGCGGCCGCTGCTGTCCCGGCCCACAGCGTCGCCCACCAGACGGTGGAGCCGGGGGTGTGGGTGTAGATGAGCAGGCCGGTGCCGACCAGGACGCTGATGCTGACCAGCAGGATGATGAAGGATCCGGCGGTGGGGGCCTCGGAGGTGCTGGGGCGCGGTAGCGGCGCGGGCGCGGGCAGGAGCGCGCAGATGACCAGGACCACGATCACAGTTGCGTAACCCAGGTCGGAGTAGGAGGCGGTCCCGGATGCTGCCGCCGGGTCGCCGATGTGGGCGGCGTCCAGTCCGGCGGCCACGGTCACGGCGAGGGTGAAGGCCCAGACGCGGACGTCGCGGAGCAGCCCGCCGATGATGAGGATGGTGGCAGCGGTACCGACAACCAAGATCTCTGCCGCGATCCGGACCAGCCACAGCTGCAGTTGCCAGCCCGGCCAGGACGAGAGTGGGGAGTGCAGCCAGAGCATGGTGAGGTTGCCCAGGGCGGCCAAGGCGAACACTGCGCCGATGCCGTTGAGCCAGTCACCGGGTTCGGCGGTCAGGGTGCCGTAGCGGTTCCAGTGGATCAGGGCTTGGTAGAGCAGTGGGCACGCGGCGAGGACCCCGAGGTTGAAGATCGCTGAACCCACCGCCACCGACGTCAGCGTGGTGATCGGAGCGCCGTGCGCTGCGGTAATGTCCACGCCTGCGGCCAGGATGGACGCGCCCGCGGCGAGGACCGCGGCACGGGCCAGCCAACGCCACACCGCAGTCTCGGACCCCGCCTGCCGTGCACGCCAGCGCATCACCGTCGCGGCCGCGACAAACATCACGATCCGAGCGACCGCGGCGATGATCACCCACGAAACCCTTGAGCCGGGGTCCACCAGCCCGTTACTACTACCCACCCACTGTTTTACGTGGGTCGTGAGAACGTTGAGGCCAACGAGCACAACCGCGGATACGACGCTGAGCACGACGCTGACGACGACAGGCAGCGACGGTGCACTGGTCATCCGGCGGCGTAGCGGGAGGGTCCTCACCGGCTGAGTATCGGCACCTTGTGCTGCACTTCGGATCGGCTGGATGGTTGACTTCTCCAGCTCTATCTCACCGAGGACACACGCATACTTTCGGGCCCAGCACATGTCCTCGGAGACCGGTCCCCCATCTGCAGGTCCAGAGGCGCCAACACCACCAAGAAACTTGCTCCATCGCCGCCACTGCACTCGGCGCAGCGATCAAGTTGATCGCCGGACGGCCCGATGCGGTCAAATGATCTGATGCCAAGCAGTGCGAGTCGAGCACAAGGACGTAGTGACCTCGCGGTCATCCGAGATGCGAGCTCCGTCACTACCGGCCGCGACTCACAATCATGCCGCAGTAGGTGCAGGCGCAGGGTTGGTCACGGTTACGTCGAGCGGGTCGGGTCGGGGCGGGGCGGGGCGGGGCGTGAAGAGGCCACCCCGATGCGGTCACGGCGATCGTTGGCGCGAAGACCTCACTGGTTGAGCTGCGCCTGAGCAAGTGGCCTCGGCAGGGTACGGTCACGCGCCGGGGTGGGTTCGGCGTCAAGATCCGCGCCCCGCCGTCGGCAATGGTGACACACCCCGCGCCAGGCGAGTCGGGGCCCACGAACCCTCTTACCGCATAACGTCCACGGGCTGGAACTGTTCGCTGAACGCTCCCGCACCAGGTGGGCACTGTGGCCGCCGGCTCCTCGCCACACCCACCTGCCGCTGACATCGAACGTCTTGACGACCTCGATCCCGATGGCGCTGAAGCCACTGACATCACCGTCAGCGGGCTGACCCGGTCGATGGCCCCTCAAGACCACGTGGCCCCCAGGATCCGCCCCGGACCCGGCCTCAGACACAGCATCAGGAACGGCATCAGAGACAACCTCAGACACGACTGCACCCGCTTTCACGTGACCCGGCGCCAGTCCCACCGGGGATGGTCGACAACGTCTTGAACAGGAGAATCAGGGACACGGTCAAGCGATCGAGAGATCGAGAGATCGAGAGATCGAGAGATCGAGAGACCCAAAGATCCGCGATCTGACCTCACACTCCGCTTCGAGCCAGGGTGAACTGACTGACGAGCTCGTTCAGCTCCGTAGCGGTACGCGAGACCTCACCCGCGGTGGTGGCGGTGTGGCTGGCCCCAGAAGTGGTCTGATCCGCCGCAGCGGCGATCCCGGAGATGTTCAGCGCGATCTCCTGACTCCCCGAGGACACCTCGGTGACGTTGCGCACCATCTCCGACGTCGTCGCCGACTGCTCCTCCACCGCCGCAGCGATGGTGGCCTGCAGGGCGTCGATGCGGGCGATGACCTCACTGATCCCCCCGATCGCGAACGCGGCCTCAGAGGCGTCGTTCTGGGTGGCCGCGACCCGGGTCGTGATGGACTCCGTGGCCCGCGCGGTCTGCTGGGCCAGTTCCTTCACCTCCCCGGCGACGACGGCGAAACCCTTGCCCATCTCCCCCGCCCGGGCAGCCTCGATGGTGGCGTTCAGCGCCAGGAGGTTGGTCTGCTCCGCGATGGAGGTGATGAGCTTGACGACGTCGCCGATCTCGCGGGAGGAGGCGGAAAGACGCTCCAGGGTCTCCGAGGCCTGCGACGCGCTGGAGACGGCGTCCGCCGAGACCGAAGAAGCCTCAGCAGTGGAGGTCGCGATCTCGCGGATGGCCGCGGTCATCTCCTCCCCGGCAGCGGCGACGGTGCCGATGTTGGCGGAGATCTCCTCAGTCGCGGCGGAGACGACCTGGGTCTGGGCAGCGGACTCCTCCGCGCCGGAGGAGAGCTGGGTGGCGACGGTGGTCAGTTCCTCGCTGGAGGCGGCCAGGGTGGTGGCGTTCTCCGCGATGCGGCGCATGGTGGTGTTCAACCGTTCCATGGTCACGTCGACGGCAGCGCCGAGGCGACCGACCTCGTCCCGGGTCTCGATGCCCACGCGCTGGTCCAGGCGGCCTTCGGCCAGACCCTGCACGACGGTGAGGGTGCGGGCCAGCGGTACGGCGACGGAGCGGGAGATGACGACGGCGACGACCGCGGCGATGGCCAGGGCGACCGCGCCGATGACCAGCAACACGATCACGGCGGAGTGGTAGTCGGAGGAGCCCTGCGCGGCCATCACCTTCGCGGCGTCCTGCTCGGTGGTGGCGATGGCGTCCAGCTGCGCCAGCAGCTGCTTGGCAAGGGGGGCCAGCGACGCGTCGCGGGCGGCGATGAACCCGTCCACGTCGTTGGCCTTGGCCAGCGCGATCAGCGGCTCGCGGGCGGTGCGGTACTGGGCGATGAGGTCTTGGGCCTTGGCGCGGTCGGCGTCGGTGGCTGCCGGGGAGGTCTTCAGGTAGGCCTGCCACGCCGTGTCGTAGGCGCCGTCGTCATCGCTCATCGCCGACAGCGCGGCGGTGGTGGCGGCCTCACCGGGGGCCAGGGCGGCGTTGAGGATGTCGATACGGGTGGTGAGGAAGTTGCTCTTGACGGTGGCGATGCCCTGCACGGAGGCGATGCCGCTATTCGACATCAGCGACAGGTTCGCCTGGGAGGAGCCGAGCCGGGAGATGCCCAGGGCGACCACTGCGGCCAGCAGGAGGCAGACGACGCCGAAGCCGACGAAGAGTTTGGGAGCGACGTTCAGATCGCGCAGTGCCTTCATGGGTGGGGCCTTCCTGGGGGTTCTCGCACGGCGCAGGGTGCGGAGCAGGAGCGTGGTGGAGGCGCAGGGCGATGCGGGCGGGTCGAGGTCCTCGTCTCTATCGGCAGCCTGATGGCGAAGCTTGCGTCAAGCGCGGCCGACTCTTCGCGTGTCCTGCTGTTCACCCGAGCCGGTGCTGATCACGCTCGTGACGTCGCGGTCATCCCGCGGTGTGCGTGCTCGCTAGCAGCCGACGAACGCGCCCATGAAGGAGAGCCCTCTGCCACTCAAACCAGGTGCTCTCCGCCCCGACCCCCCATCCAGGGGGCTCATCGTGACCGACGAAGTCATCACCTTCATCTGCCCAGCCGCACTCACCGATCAGGCTCCCTGCCCCTACGCTTACGCCGCAACCACCAGCGCGGAGCAGACCGGCGACACCGCCGGAGCCTGCCCCTTAGACGCCGACGGGCAGACCGTCGCCGTCGGTGAATACGTCGGCCAGGCACAGCAGGTCATGGCCAACCTGGTGACCACCTTGCGTGAGGCCGGTGCGGAGCTGAGCGACGTCGTCAAGAGCACCGTCTACGTCGCCACGAGCCAGCGCGAGGATCTTAACGCCGTCTGGGACGTCGTTCACGCCACCTTCGCTCATCACGACGCCCCCAGGACACTCCTCGGCGTCAGCGTCTTGGGCTGGCCAGACCAACTGGTGGAAGTGGAGGCAGTCGCAGTCGTTGCTGCACCCACCTCCACGCACTAGCCAAAGACCTCCGGCGGGTGTCGACCTGACCGGTCATCACGCGATACGGGCGGGGTTCCTGCCGCAAGCAACGCTGCTTTCGTGTCGAGGAGCGGAACGCTCGGTCATGCCACTGCCCGCCTGGCCAGCTGCCCGCCTGCCCGCCTAGCCGCCGGGTCGCATCGTGAGATCAGAATCGGAAACGGTCGACCAGGACCTTCAACTCTCCAGACATCCGAGCGAGTTCTCCCGCGTTGCGTTGCGACTGCGTCACCGCGTCCGTCGTCACACGAACCGACGCCGCGACACCACTGATGTTCGTCGCGATCTCCCCCACACCCCCAGCCGCCTCACTCACCGAACGGGACATCTCATTCGTGGTCGCGGTCTGCTCCTCCACCGCCGAGGCGATGGTCGTCTGGAAATCACTGATCCGGGCGATGGTCTCGGAGATGCTCCCGATCGCCGCCACCGCCCCGGCCGTGTCAGCCTGGATCGCCTCCACCCGCCGAGCGATGTCGTCCGTGGCCCGAGCGGTCTCCTGCGCCAACTCCTTGACCTCTCCGGCCACCACCGCGAAGCCCTTACCGGACTCCCCCGCCCGGGCGGCTTCGATGGTGGCGTTCAACGCCAGCAGGTTCGTCTGCTCGGCGATGGAGGTGATTGCCTTGACCACATCACTGATCTCGCGGCTGGATGCCCCCAGCTTGGTCATCGTCACGGTGGTCGACTCCGCCTCGGCGACAGCCTGCGCCGCGACGGCGGCGGCCTCAGCGGCGTTGGAGGCGATCTCCCGGATGCTGATCTCCATCTCACCGCCACCGGCCGCAGCGGTCTGGACACTGGTGGCCACATCGTTGGCCGATCTCGTCACCACCGCGGCCTGAGCTGCGGACTCATCGGCGGAACGGGAGATGGCCACCGACGTCGAGGACAACTCCGTCGCAGCCTGAGACAGTTGATCAGAGCTGAGTCCCACACCCTGCAACGTCTGGCGCAGCGAGACCAGGGCGTCGTGCAGCGCGGACGCCATCTGTCCCACCTCATCGCGACTGCTCACCGCCGGGTCCTGGGTCAGATCCCCCTCGCGCAGAGCGCCCAGGACACGCCCGACTTCGCGGACGGGCCGGGTGATGCCACGGGCCACCAGTACCCCCACCCCCAGGGATCCCAGGGCACCGGCGAGTGCGATCAGCAGTACCAGCAGACGGCCCTGGGCATAGGCGTCCTGGGTCGCAGCCAAGGCGGCGTCGGCGGCGGTAGCGTTGGTCTCCTGCAGGGCGCCCAGACTCTTCTGCATTGCCTCCCACGCCGGGACCACGTCGGAGACGTAGTAGGCCCCTGCCCCCGCGGTGTCACCGCTGGTTGCCCGCTGCACGAGCTGGTCCTGAGCGTTCTTCCACGTCGTCCACTGCTGGCTCAAGGTCGCCAATGCCGCCTGCTGAGCCTTCGGGGCTTGTGCCTGAACAGCGTTCAGCAGGGCATCGACAGCGGCGGCGTCATCGCGGTAGGCCTTGGTGAACGTCGGATCCTGGCTCAGACCCGGCACCCAAGCGATCAGGGTGGCATCAAAGCGGGCCTGAGAGGTCAACTGCTGGAACTTCCCCGCGCTCTGCAGCGCGACACCCACCTGGTGCAGGGCCACAGCATGGTCACGCTCGGAGTCCAGCTCTCGCAACGCGATGCCCGCAACGGCGCCAGTGGCGACCAGTCCTACCAGTACGGAGGAAGCGATCCGGACTGCTACCGGTCGATCAGCGAAACGGCGCCGGCCAGTAGGGCGGGGGGCAGGATTGCTCATTGCTGCTCCATCGGCGCCTCACCCGCGCTCCTTGAGCATGAAGCATCCGTGGCCCGTAGCGAGTAGGTCGCGGACACGACAGGACCAGGACCAGGCCTCTGTTTTCTTGATTGCGACCTACACATCAGTGAGGAGAGCTTCTAGTACTGCAACGGCACTTGTGGTAGAAGATGGTGTCGTGGTGGTGGATACGGCGCTGACCGAGTTGGACCGGCTGCACGAGCGGATCGCATCGCGCTTCGCGCGGGCGGAGCCGCGGGCGCGGGTGCGCGCCTACGTCGCCGGGTTGGCGGCCGGGCTGGAGCGCAAGAACGGGTGGACGCTGGCCGAGCAGGCGGGCGAGGTGTCACCCGACGGAATGCAGCGACTGCTGCGCAAGGCCGACTGGGACGTCGACGGGGTCCGGGACGATGTTCGCGACTACATCGTCGAGCACCTCGGCGCCGCTGACGGGGTGCTCATCGTCGACGAGACCGGCTTCCTCAAGAAGGGGCTGCGTTCGGCGGGGGTGCAGCGGCAGTACTCCGGGACCGCGGGGCGGATCGAGAACTCCCAGATCGGCACCTTCCTGGCCTACGCCTCCTCGCGCGGGCACGCGTTGATCGACCGGGAGCTTTACCTGCCGAAATCGTGGACCGAAGACCGTGACCGTTGCCGCGCCGCCGGTATCCCCGACGACGTCGACTTTGCTACCAAGACGGTGCAGGCGCGGGCGATGATCGCCCGCGCTGTGGCCGCCGATGTTCCGTTCGCCTGGGTCACCGCCGATGAGGTGTACGGGCAGGACACTGATCTGCGTCTGTGGCTGGAAGCCCAGGACGTTGCGCACGTGTTGTCCTGCAAGAGCACGCAGACGGTCATCACCGCTGAGGCGACGTGGCGTCGGGTAGCGGAACTCGTCGATGAACTGCCGGCGCGGTCATGGCGCAGCTACAGCACCGGCTCCGGCGCGCACGGGGAACGCATTAGTGAGTGGGCTCGGATTCCGATCCGTGTCGCCTGGCGAGGCGGACGCGGGCATTGGCTACTGGCCAGGCGCTCGATCGCCTCCGGGGAGCTGGCCTACTACATCTGCTTCGGTCCCCGCACTACGAGCTTGGCGGACCTGGCCCGGGTCGCCGGCTCACGCTGGCGGATCGAGGAGTGTTTTCAGCAGGCCAAGAACGAGGCCGGTTTGGATCACTATCAGGTGCGTGACTACCGGGCCTGGTACGCGCACATCACCCTGTCGATGCTGACTCTGGCCTGGTTGTCGGCGACACGATCCAGCTTGGTCAGTACTCCTGAAAAGGGGGGCCTCGAGCCGGTTGGCGGCGCCTGAACTGCAGTTTCGCAGCTGGACTGATCGACTACACGGTGCCCGAGATTCGCCGCCTGCTGGCTAAACTCGTGTTCACCGTTGAGCACAGCGCCGAGCACGTCTGGCGGTGGTCGACCTGGCGGCGCCGGCGCCAGCACCAAGCACGCACCTGCCACTATCGACGCCACGGACACATCCTACCGTAAGTGCCGTTGCAGTACTAAGCGGTGCGTGTCCGTTGAGCTGTGCTCAGGCTGCACAGTCACCGCAGATCAGCGGGCCGCTACTGGTGGTGTGCAGCTGACTGCGGTGCACGACCAGGAAACAGCTGGTGCAGGTGAACTCATCCAGCTGAGCCGGCAACACCCGCACCGTCAGCTCTTCCTCGGACAGGTCCGCGCCGGGCAACTCAAACGACTCCGCCGTTTCGTTCTCGTCCTCGTCGACACGCCAGGATCCGGTGGAGGTCGCGCGGTGCTGCTGCAGCTCCTCCAAGGACTCGTTGCCCTCCTCGTCGTCGTTGTTCTTGCGGGGTGCGTCGTAGTCGGTCGCCATCTCGCTACCTCTTCCGTGCTCTGTCCATCGTTTGCTCTGTCCGTCGTTCGGTGCTCGCGCATCATGGCGCCTGCGAGGCAACGAACTCGACCTGAACGCGTCGAACGCCGCGCTGCGGCGATCCCCCTGCCTAATGGGACCGCCAGGGTGGGCTGAGGCCAGCCTGGGCACTGACCGCTCAACCGCTCCTCACTCCCACCACGAAAAGCAGGGAAGCGATGTAACAGAAGTGACGGCTGAGGCGATAGACGGTCGAGACGCTGCCTCCACCGCAACCGGGGGGATGCCGGAGATAGCGACTCGACCCGATGCCTGGCCCTGTTTGTCGTGGGCCAGTGCAGGGATCATCTCGTGCAGGTCAGCGGATCGGCCCCGTTCGGGGATGCATCCGACCGCCCGAGCTGGTTGCCTCGATGCATCGGGGGTTGATGGCCGGGCGCGAGGGGATGCGCCCGGCCATCGGCATCTGCACCGTCCTCATCTGCACCGTCCTTATCTGCAGCGCCGTCTTCCCCACGTCCCACGCTTCATCCGAAGCTTGCGTCAGCGACTTCAGCGACTTCAGCGTGCCCAAGGCCTCGGGATGGGATCGACTAGCTGCTACCTGCGCTGTCCCCCCGGAGCGGGTGAGGGCTGGTCGTGTCCCCCTATAGCGCACGACCAGCCCCCGGGCGCACCCCTCTCTGTCAATGTGGAGTGAGACGGCAGCCAGCGATGGTCAGTGCGCGCGCAGCACTCGATCATCCCGCGGTACGGGCGAGGCGGCCGTCGACGACTCCACGCTCTTGTTGAGGGAGCGCAAGCTCGATCAAGTCGAATATTTCGAGATGCTTCACAGCTTTGCCCCAAGGGCAGGCTCGCTGGGATCACTACGGCTGGACCTGTCTGATCCGTCCGACAGCACCGATCGCCGCTCGTAGCCCCTGGGTTCGTGTTAAGACACCCGAATGACCGAAAGGGTGAACCTTCGACGGATCACTCACTGCCGCCCCGCAGTACGCCGAGGCAACAACGTGTTCTCCTTACACCGAGCCGGTGCCCCCACGTCGTCACAGCAGTGGCGTCCACGGCGGCCGACGCTGCCACGGACCGCCATCCTCCTGCTACTGATCTCAGTAATTGGTCTGCTGCTCGTCACGTTCCACGGTAGCTACAACGGTGACGGAGCCAATCCGTGGCCGGCGCTCACGTTCGGGTTCTCCTGCACCGCCGTAGCCGCTACCTGGTGGATCCTGACCTGGCGGGCGCGGCGATCCACCGCCGAACGCATCGTCTGGCGCATGTTCAGCCTTGCATGCCTGCTCTACGGCGTCGGCGCGGTCACCACCGTCGCCTTCATGCTCATCCCCGCGACCACAGCACTGGTCGATGTGCCCGCAGCCGCCTGCGCCGCGATTACCTTCCCGCTGGCCTACCGGGCCCTGGTGCGTTGGAGCCGCCACGGCGCCGGGGTAGACGCCGACGACCTGCTCAACGGCACCAGCTCGGTCCTCGTGGTGATCGCCGTCCTGGGCAGTGTCCTGGTCTGGACGCAGCAGCCCTTCGCCGGGTCTCCGGTCATCGAAGGCCTGGCGGGCGGTTCACCAGCAGGTCCCGCGGGGCGACTGCTGCTGACTTCACTGAACTGGCACGTACAGCTACTCATCGTCCAAGACGCCGCCGTCCTCGTCCTCGTCACGGCAGCCCTGACCGCCGCCTTCTCCGGGCGCCTGTATCGCGACCCGCGACTATGGCTGGTCACTGCCGCCTACGCCCTGGCCGGCGCCGGTGGTGCAGCCGCACTGCTCGATGGTGGAACACGACCAATGTGGACGATCCAGGTATGGGCCCTCGGCCTGCTGGCCTTCTCGAGTGCGGCTCTGCTGCCGGTGCGCTTCGTGCCTACCCAGTCCTCAGACCCGGTGAAGTCCACCGTCGGGTCCTTCGTCATCGTCCTCGCCGGCCTCGGCATCGCCGTGGCCGTCGTGGCCACCGGCGCACCAGGAATACTCGCCGTGTGCGGACTCGCCGGCGTCCTCGGCTCCAGTATCCGCCTGCTGGTGAACTTGACGGAGCTGGCCCAGCTGGCTATTAGCCGCAGGGAAGCCCTGACCGACGACATGACTGGCATCGCCAACCGTCGTGCCATCCTGCGTCACCTGGATCGCCTCCTGCATCAGCGCAGCAGGGCTGTACTCGCGGGTGAGCGCAAGACTGCGGGCCGGGGAGTGCAGGTGGTGGTCTTCGACCTCGACCACTTCAAGGACGTCAACGACAGCCTTGGTCACAGCGCTGGAGACGACCTCCTCTGCATGGTCACCCAACGCATCCAACCGGCCCTACCGGCATCAGCGGTTTTTGGCCGCCTCGGCGGTGACGAGTTCGCCATCATCAGCGACGACGGGCCCCACGGCGAGAAAGTCCTCAGTACGCTCGAGCACGCCTTACGCGAACCGTTTCCCCTCACTGGGATGAGCGTGCACGTCGACCTCAGCATCGGCCGCGCCACCTGGTCTGTACCCAATATCGGCAGTACACCGATCGCCACCTCACAGAACGCCCCGACCGAGAACCTCGACGCCGCAGCATTGCTGCGCCGAGCCGACATCGCTATGTACGACGCAAAACGCAACGACCTACGTACGGTGACCTTCGACCCCATCCGACACGGCCAGCCACAAGATCTGCTCTCCATGGTCGCCGAACTGCGCCGCGCCATCACCGCCGGGCAACTGCGCGTGCACTACCAACCCCAACTGCACACCAGCACCGGCGAGCTCGCCGGAGTCGAAGCCCTTGTCCGATGGCAGCACCCAGTCCTGGGCCTGCTCATGCCCGCACAATTCCTACCCCTCGCCGAGTCTCACGCCCTTATGGACGCCATTACCCGCGAAGTCTTACATCAGGCCGTCGCCCAGCAGGCCGCTTGGCGCCGCTCCGGGCTGACCGTGCGTGTCTCAGTGAACCTTGCCGCCGGGACGCTACTGGACGCCTCCCTGCCCACAACCGTCCACGCCCTGCTCAGCGAACACGACCTGCCGGCCACGTCACTGGTGCTGGAAGTCACCGAAACCGCACTGCTGCGTGAACCCGATCGCAGCCTTGCCGTCGTCGAAGCTCTGCGTGCCCTCGGCGCGCAGGTCAGCATCGACGACTTCGGCACCGGCTACTCCTCCCTCACTCAACTGCGCCAACTACCCGTCAGTGAGCTAAAGCTGGACCGTTCCTTCACCCTCGACCTGCTCGCCGACCCCCGGGCCGCCGCAATCGTGGCCAACACCATCACTCTGGCCCACGACCTGGGCTTGCGCGTCGTGGCCGAAGGCGTCGAAGACGAAGCCACGTTGACTGCCCTGACGAAATTGGCCTGCGACGAAACCCAGGGCTACCTCCACGCCAAACCATTGCCTGCCGACGACTTTGACCGCTGGCTGAGCCGACAGTCACCCCGCCTCCCCCGCCAGGTGCGTACAGACGCCTGAACCGGGCCCGCTGCTCATCTGGACGTCTCCAGGACCACGCGCGAACACGGCGAAGGCCGCACGGTCACGGCGCTTACCAAGACGGGGTCACTCAAGGACAGGCTCGGCTGGAGCTGGCTGTGGACGCCGCCAGGGATGAGCTGGAACTAGTAGCCGAAGCGCCCGCGCACTGGGCTGACGACTTCACGGTCATCCCGCGGTGCGGAACATGGGACACACCACATGGCCATCATGGTCAAATCACCCGACAGTCAGCTCGATCACCACGTCGTCCTCCCCTGGTGACGAAACCTGAACGGTTAGCACTCCAATACCGCAGGGACGCACGACTGCTAGTGCCCTGCCGTCGAAGGTGCGCCACGTGGCATCGGCGAAGTGCTCGATGGTCTTCGGTCGTGCGCTGCACACGCCTGCGAGGACGCCTGCACCTGCCACCGTAACGGTTACCTCGCGATCGTCGTTCATCACTAAGTTCCCAGATTCATCGCGTAGTTCGATGCTGACGAAACTCAGGTCCGCGTCGTCGGGAAGCAAGTCGGTGCGGTCGGCTACCGCGGTCAGCCGCGCCGCTCCCGCCGTCATCAGCGACGTCCGGCCGACGACGACACCCCGACGGAGCGCAACCGCTTCAAGCCGTCCCGGCCCGTACGGAACGGTCACCTCGGCCAGCATAGGCCGCCTGGTACCGACCTCGGCACTCCCCATCTCTCGCCCGTCGAGGAACAACCGCACCGTGTCGGCGTTCGCGTAGACCTCCACCGTCACGTCCACCTCCTCGAAACCCGACCACGTCCAGGACGAAACAGAATTACTCCAAGCCCACGGCGACTGCATGGAGATCTTGTCCCCGGTGTGCTCCGGTCGCTGCACCGCCAGGTAGGGCTCAAGGCGCAGTCCGTAGACGATCTCCCGGTAGTAGGAGACAGGCCGCCGAAACCCGGTGATATCCAGGTCCCCGCACCAGGCAGTCAGGTAGGGGAACTCGCGTTCGAGACTAGCCACCGCGTCCGTCTGGGAGACGTAGGCCGTGGCCCCGATCCCGACCTCGCCCAAGTAGTCCCAGCCCGTCCACGTAAAGTCACCTATAACGTTCGGGTTGTCCAGCACCATCGGCCACAACCGGCCGATCAACGACGGGAACGACTCCGAGCCGACGATGACCCGGTCGGGGTAGTCGACGGCGTCCTGCGCGTAGCGCGACTCTCCGTAGTTGATCCCCACCACGTCGAGGGCGGCGCTAGATTCTTCGATGCGCGCTGTCGCTGTCGCACTGGAGCTGACCGCGGCGAAGACGTTCCCATCAGCCATGGCCTCGTTGAGGCCACCGAGTTCTGCGGTAATGGCGGGTACTTCGTCGATGACGGCCAGCAGCGCGTTGACACCGTTGGTCACCGGGCGCGTCGGGTCGAGCGAGCGGACGTGGTCAGCCAAGCGACGAGCCCAGCGCGCGCCGTGCGGGGTACCGACCTCAACAATCTCGTTGCCGATCGAATACATGATCACGCTGGGGTGGTTCCGGTCCTTGGCCACCATCGAAGCCAGGTCCTCGGCCCACCACTGCGGAAACTCGGCCGCGTAGTCGTAGGGCGTCTTGAACCGGGTCCACATGTCGAACGCCTCGTCCATCACCAGCATCCCCACACGGTCACAGGCGTCGAGCATGGCCCGGGACAACGGGTTGTGGGCGGCCCGGATCGCGTTGAACCCGGCGGCCTTCAAAAGTTCGACGCGTCGCTCCTCGGCGCGGCCGGGTGCGGCCGCCCCGAGAGGTCCGTTGTCGTGGTGGACGCACGCGCCACGCAGCAGGACAGGCTCCCCGTTGACGCGAAGACCCTTGCGCGGGTCGACCGAGATCGTGCGGACACCGAAGGCGACGAGCCGTTCCGACTCGGCGCCGTCGAGGGAGACCCGCGCCCGGTACAGGTGCGGCTCATCGACCGACCACGGACGCGGCGCAGCCAGGTACAGGCGTTGCCGGACGGTGCCCGTCTCGCCCCCGGCCAAGGTCAGCGGTGTCAAGGTCGCCGCGGGCGATGCCCCGTCGGCGTCGCGAACCTCGACGGCGACCCGAACGGTCCGTGTCGCCACCTCAAGGTTCTGCACGGTGGTGCGCACCTCGACGACAGCCTGGTCCGGTTCGAGGTCGAGGGTCTCGATCACCACACCGTCGGCCACGATGCTAACGGGGTCCTCGATGTGGAGGGTCACCGGCCGGTGCAGTCCGCTCCCGGAATACCAGCGCGAATCTTCTCCGCTGCGGACCTCGATGCGCACCTCGTTATCCTGGCCGTAGCGCAGGTACGGAGTGAGGTCGACGAAGAAGCGCGCGTACCCGTCCGCATGGTTACCGGCGAATTCGTCGTTGAGGAACACCTGGGCGCGGCGGAAGGCCCCCTCCACCTCGAGGTGGGCGACCTTCCCGCGCCACTGCGACGGCACCACAAACCGTTTGGTGTAGCTGTAGGCACCTCTCGGGTGGTAAGCCGTCGCTCCGCCGCCCGGGGCCTGCGCGCTGCGTTCGGCATCGCGAAGAGCGTCGTGTGGCAGGTGCACTGGGATTCCGCTGTCGGTCCCGCCGGAGACGGCACTGAACGGCCCGGACGGTGTGCGACAAGTCCAGCCGGTGTTGAAGGCGGTTGCGGGCATGGGTAGTGCTTCTCCTAGCGGTGTGCGACGCGCCTGCGGGTCAGAACCGGGCTAGTTTGGCGTAGAGGTCCTCGACCGCGAGGCGGGTGTCGAGGTGGTCGTAGACCCGGATCGGGCGACCGGCCGAACCCGGGACGTACTCGCCCTCGTCGTCGATCCGCGGGCAGCCCACCGTGCGGTAGCTGCAGCTCGAGGGATCGGCCTCGAAGGAACTCTGCAACGCCGTGAGCAGTACCAGCGGGGTGTCGCCCAGGACGTAAGTCTCACCAATCGACATCCCGAAGGTCCCGCACATGTCCGCGATCCCGTCGAGGGTCGCGAAGAGGTGCTTGCCGAGTTCCCCCTGGTCGCCCATGCGCTGCTGGAGCTCAGTCATGCTCGCGAGCACCTGACGGTAGGCGTCGCGCGGGACCTGCCAGAGCGGGATGTCGGAGTCGTCGAACACGACCTGCGCAGCGGTGACGTCGATGCGCAGGTTGTACTCGGAGGGCCCGATGCCGGGGGGTTTCGGAACTCCCGGGTGCTCCGGTCCCCCGATCCAGACGGCCGTGAGCCGCTGCGAGATGCGGGGTTCCAGCAACCACGCGCTGGCGAGTTCCGTCAGCCCGGCCCCGAGCACCACGAACAGCGGCAGGTCGGTGTCCTCCCGCATCGCCTCGGCGACCATCGCCTCGGCGCCCGCCGAACGGATCGGCGTCGAGCGGTCCGACAACTGCTGCTCGGTCCCCGCGACGACGCGGACGTCACCGCGGCCGGAGAGTTCCAGGACGCGACGCGCCGCCGACGCACCGTGCTCCGCGGAGAGCCCGGAGTCGTCGAACGGGTCCCCCGGACGCAGGTGCGAGGAGATCACCGTGACGAGGTCGACCGACGGCGACAACGCGTGGTGCGCCAACTGCACGAGCCCGTCCGGGTCTCCGGCGTAGTCGTTGTCGCTGAGGACCCGCATCCGGGCAGGATGTTGCGACCAGGTCATCGTCCGCCGTCCCGACCGGTGTAGGAGACGCGGTCGAAGGCGACGGTGCCGGCGCCGGCGAACGCACCGACCACGCGGCCTGTGAACGACCCAGCGCCCTCGGCGGACAACGTCCGGCCGTCGACCTCGCCGAGTTCCACGGTCCCCTCGGGGCCGTCGAAGGAGAGGGTGACGATGTCGCTGGTCACGGCGCGCAGGCTGAACCCGGACTCCGGCTGCGTGGTGGTCAGGCGAACGGTCACCGGACCGGCCGGGGCCGGCGCCTCCCAGGTCTGCACGAGACGGGCGACGACGCCGCGGGCACGCACGACGGGGCCACCCTCGGCCAGGCCGTCCACCTCGACGTCGACGTGGTTGTCCTGGTCGATGCGCAGGCTCAACCCGCCCACCCCCTGGGACGCGTCCACGACGGCGGTGACCTCGGTGATCTCGTGCTGCTGACGACGGCCGACCCAGGCGGGGCGGTCGTCGTCCATCGTCGCGCCGTCGCCGGTGAGCACGAGCCAGCCGGCACGTTCGGTGAGCGAGGAGAACTCCGCCGCCGGGCGACGGATCGTCAACCAGGGCAGGCCGAGCGCGGGCTCGTCGAACTCCTCGTCGAGGGTGACCCCGGGGCCGGGTGCGTCCAGTTCGACCGGGTCGATCTGCAGCCAGCCGTCGTCGCCGAAGCGCGCCGTCGTCATGAACGTCTCGCGACCCATGGCCGAGAACGAACGCACCATGCCGCGCGGACGGACGCCCAGGCAGACCACGGCCCACTCGCCGGCGGGGGTGAGGAACAGGTCGCCGTGACCGGTGTTCTGGACGGGACGGTCGGTGCCGCGCGCCGTGACGAGCGGGTTCCCCGGGCAGCCCTCGAACGGGCCGACCGGCGAGGGCGCACGGGCGATGCTGATGGCGTGACCGCGTTCAGTCCCACCCTCGGCGACCATGAGGTACCAGGTCCCGTCGATCTCGTAGAGGTGCGGCGCCTCGGGGAAGATCCCACCGGTGCCGGACCAGAGCGAACGCGGTTCCTCCAGCGCCGCACCGGTCTCGGTGTCCAGGCGGACCTGCTGGATCCCGAGGTGGCGCGGACCGTCACCCGCGGTCAGCAGCAGCCCGGAGTAGGTCAGGTAGCAGGTGCCCTCGGCGTCCCAGGCGAGGTCCGGGTCGATCCCGTCGACACCAGTGGTCGGGGTTCCCTCGGACCACTTGCCGGCCGGGTCGGTCGTGGTGAACAGGAGGTTCCCGCGGCCCATCGCGTCGGTCACGACGACGTGGAACACGCCGTCGTGGAACCGGATCGTCGGCGCCCACGCACCGCCGTTGGTCGGGATCTCCCGCGAGGCGAGCTGTTCCGGATGGGTCACGACGTGGCCGATCGGTTCCCACGTCGCGAGGTCGGTGCTGGTGAACAACGGCAGACCGGGCAGGTACTCGAAGCTCGAGCAGGCCAGGTAGTACGTGCCGTCGACCTCGCAGATGCTGGGGTCCGGGTGAAAACCGGGCACGACGGGGTTGGTCCAGGGGTTGTGCGTCACGTTCTGCTCTCTCAGCTCTGACCTGCGATAGAGGATCCGACACCGGCGCCGGCCTGCGCGTCCATGTCGGCCTGGGCCGCGATGAGACGGTATCGGTCGGCGCGACGCTGGGCCTGTCGCGTCGGGTCGGCGACGGGAGCGGCCAGAAGCAGACGCTGGGTGTAGGGGTGCTCCGGTTCCGAGGTGACCGTGCCTGCCGGCCCGGTCTCCACGATCTCTCCCGCCCGCATGACGGCGACCCGGTGGCTGATGTGGCGCACGACGGAGAGGTCATGGGTCACGAAGAGGTAGGCGACACCGGTGCGTTCCTGGATCTCGATGAAGAGGTCCAGCACGCGCGACTGGTTCGACAGGTCCAGCGCGCTGACCGGTTCGTCGCAGACGATGAGCCGCGGGTCGCGCGAGAGCGCCCGGGCGATCGCGACGCGCTGGCGCTGGCCGCCGGAGAACTCCCGGGGCAACCGTCGGCCGGCGTCGGAGGGCAACCGGACCTCGTCCAGCAGGTCCTGCACACGTCCGGTCGCCGCGGCTCGTGAGGTCCCCGCCACGAGCAGCGGCTCGGTGAGGATGTCCTCGATGGTCAGCGCCGGGTTCAACGAGGTGTAGGGATCCTGGAACACGACCTGGATGTCGTTCGACAACGCCCGGCGGGTGGCCTTCGACGTGTTCGAAATGACCTTCCCGTCGAAACGCACCTCGCCAGCGGTGACCGGCGCCAGCCCCAGGACCGCGCGGCCCAGCGTCGTCTTACCCGACCCGGACTCCCCGACCAGGCCGACGGTCTCACCGGCCGCGATCTCCAACGACACCCCGTGCAGCGCACGGAAAGGCCTCTTGCGCAGCCCCTTCAACGCGTACTCGACGACGACGTCCTCGATCTCCAGCAGGGGCTTCGGGGTGTTCACGGAACTCACGACCGCACCTCCAGCGCGGGACGGGGGGCGGTGTCCTCCAGCGTGGAGTCCAGCAGCATCCGGGTGTACTCGTGACGCGGGTTCGCGAACAGTTCGTGCACCTCGGCCTGTTCGACGATCCGGCCGGTCTGCATGACCGCGACGCGGTCGCAGATGTCGGCGACGACACCGAAGTTGTGCGTGACGAGCAGGACACCCATGTTCCGTTCCAGCTGCAGCGAACGGATGAGTTCCAGCACCTCGGCCTGGACGGTGACGTCGAGGGCGGTGGTGGGCTCGTCGGCGATCAGCAGGTCGGGTTCGCAGGAGACAGCGCCGGCGATGAGGACGCGCTGCGCCATGCCGCCGGAGACCTCGTGCGGGTAGGACCCGAAGACGCGGGCCGGGTCGGCGATACCGACGCGGGCCAGCAGCCCGAGCGCCTTCTCCTTCGCCGCGGCCTTGGAGAGCCCCTGGTGCTGACGGATGGGTTCCACCAGCTGCGACCCGATCGTGAAGGACGGGTCGAGGTTGCTCATGGGTTCCTGCGGGATGTAGCCGATGCGCTTGCCACGCAGCTCGTTGCGCTGGGAGGCCGACATCTTCTGCAGTTCCCGGCTGTCGAACTCGGCGCGTTCGGCGTGCACCGAGGCCGAGGGCGGCAGCAGGCCGAGGACGCTGAACGCGGTCTGGCTCTTGCCGGAACCCGACTCGCCGACGAGGCCGAGGACCTCGCCGCGCCGGACCGTCAGCGAGACGCCGTCGACGACGACGGAGGTGCTGCCGTCGGGGCGGGGGTAGGTGACCTGCAGGCGGTCGAGGACCACGAGCTCGTCGCCGACGACCTCGGGCAGCGGCACCGAGGCCGCGCGGTCGTCGGCGGTGACCGGGGCGGGTTTCCGCGACGCCTTGGCCTTGCGCGGGACCTCAACGTTCTCGATCGCGTCGCGCAGGACGTTACCGAGCAGGGCGAACGCGGTGACCGCGATGGCCAGCGCCGCACCGGGCCAGACGAGCAGCATCGGGGCGACGTAGATGTTCTGGAAAGCGTCCGACAGCATCGAACCCCAGCTAGGTTCGGCCGAGGACCCGAGGCCCAGGAACTCCAGACCCGACTGGATCATGATCCCGACGCCCAGCATCTGCGCGCCCTGGATGATCGAGGGGGCGGCGACGACGGGGAGGATGTGACGACGGACGATGCGGGCGTCGGACAGCCCCGCGACCCGCGCCGCGTCGACGTACAACTCCTCGCGGACCGCCGTCACCGAGGCCCGGATCAGCCGGTAGACGCCGGGGGCCATCAGGACCCCGAACACCGCCATCGCGAGGTAGGTGGACTGACCGATGACGGACAGCACGACCAGCAGCAGGATGATCGCCGGCACGGCCATCAGCAGGTTCGCGACCCAGGAGCCGATCGCGTCGAACCACCCGCGGAAGTACCCCGCGACCAGACCAGCCGGCACCCCGATGACCAGCGCGACACCGGTCGCGATGAGGGTTCCGACGAGGCTGGTGCGCGTCCCGTAGAGCAACCGGGCGAGGACGTCGCGGCCGACGCCGTCGGTGCCGAGGGGGTGGTCACCCCCGAGCGGGGCGAGGGCGTCGACGACCGAGGACTGGGCCGGGTCCTCGTCGGTCAGCCAGGGCGCGAAGACCGCGATCAGCACGAGCAGGGCGATGACGATCAGGCAGACGATCGCCAGCGGGCTGCGGAGCAGTTTGCATCCCAGGGTGTTCCGCGACGTGACGGCGGGTTTGGCGGAGCCGGCCATCAGACACGCACCTTCGGGTTGAGCCAGCCGTTGGCCAGGTCCATGAGGACGTTGACGACGGCGATGAGGACGACGGTCACCAGGACGATCCCGAGCACGACGGGCTGGTCACCCTGCGACGCGGTCGAGAGCGCCGCGGACCCGACACCGGCGAGGCCGAAGACCTTCTCGACGACGACGGCGCCACCGATCAGGCCGATGAACTGCAGTGACAGGACGGTCAGCGCGGGCGGCGCCGCGTTCCGCAGCGCGTGCTTGTAGAGGACGCTGGAGGTTTTCAGACCGCGGGCACGCAGCGTGCGGACGTAGTCGCGCCGCAGCACGTCGAGCATCGAGCCGCGCACCTGCTGCGCCGTGGCCGCGATGGCCCCGATCGCCAGCGACAACGCGGGCAGGACGATCGACTTCGCCCACGCCGACGGGCCGTCGGCGAAGGTCGTGTAGCCGGTGGCGGGCAGCAGTCCCCACTTCACGGCGACGAACAGAGCCAGGACAAGGGCGACGAGGAAACTGGGCACCGCGAAACCCACGACCGAGACGATCTGCAGCAACCGGTCCAGCCAGCCACCGCGGACGGCGGCAGCCACCCCGAGGAGGACCGACACGACGGCCGACAGCAGCAGCCCGGCCAGGACGATGGACATCGTGACGGGGAGGGCGTTGCCGATCGTGGAACTCACCGGCTGGCCGGTGAACCAGGAGGAACCGAGGTCCCCGCGCACCAGGTGACCGAGCCAGGTGGCGTACTGGGAGAAGAGGGACCGGTCGAGGCCGAGTTCGGCCGCCTTCTGCGCCTCCTGTTCAGCCGTCGCCGCCTGTCCCACGATGTTCCGCGCCGGGTTCCCACCGGTGAAGTGCAGCAGCAGGAACGTGAGGCTGGAGATCACGAACACGAGGACGACGGCCGCACCGACACGGCGCGCGAGGAACCCGACCATCAGCTGGCGGGGGTGAAGTCGTAGATCCAGGGCGCCGGCGCGAAAGAACGCATCTCGACCGTGACCTTCTTGGAGGTCACGTAGTTCGCCTTGACGACGTCCCACGGGGCGTTCCACGCCTGGTCCACCATGTAGTCGTTCAGTTCTTTGAACGCGGCGGCCTGAGCGGTCTCGTCGAGCGTGTTCTGCGCCGTGGCGATGAGTTCCTCGACCTTGGGGTCGGTGTACTTGAAGAGGTTCCACAGGGCGGTCGGGCTGACCTGGATCAGCACGGTGTCCCAGGAGCGGAACGACGCCAGGGTGAAGTAGCTCATGGGCCACTTCGCACCGAGGAGGTCGTTGATGAGCTGGTCGGCGGGAACCGTTTCGTACTTCGGAGTGACGCCGATTGCTTGCAGCGCCTCGGTGATGACGGCCTGCGGAGCGGGGAAAAACGAGGAGAAGTCAGGCATTGAGACCTCGAACCCGTTCGGGTAGCCGGCTTCGGCGAGCAGCGCCTTGGCCCCGGCGACGTCGTAGGAGTACGTGTCGTTCAGGGTCTGGTCGTAGGCGGTGCTGTCGGGGTTGAACACCTGTTCGGTGGTCGAACCCAGGCCACCCAGGGCCGAGGTCAGGATCGAGTCGCGGTCGAAGGCCATGTTGAGGGCCTTGCGGACGCGGACGTCGCCAAGCGCCGGGACCATCGAACCGCCGCGGTCCCAGATGTAGAGGCCACCGACGTCACCGGTCACGTACTCGACGACGTCCAGGCCGGCGCTTTTGAGCGGAGCGGCCTGCTTGTAGTCGGAGATCTGACCGCCGTCGACCTGGCCGGAACGCAGGGCGTTCACCAGGGCCGTCGGGTCGGAGAGGTACTTGAACACGATCGTGTCAAAGGGGAACTTCGCCGCGTTCCAGTAGTTCGCGTTGCGGGTGAACGTGTACTGCGAACCCGCCGTGGTGCCCGAGGTCGCGAGGACGTAGGGGCCGCTGCCGACCGGGGCCGTCTGCAGGGCCGGGGTCCCGATCGCCTTCGGGCTGGCCATCATCCCGGACACGTTGCCGAGGTTCACCAGGAGCGAGGGATCCGGGGCGGAGAGGGTGATCTTTACGGTACTCACGTCGACGGCGTCGACGGTCGCGATCGAGGCGATGTTCGTGGCGGCCTCGTTGGCACCGGTCTTGGTGTTCTCGAGGTTCGCCTTCACAGCGGTCGCATCGAACGCGGTGCCGTCGCTGAACTTCACGTCGGTACGCAGCGTCAGCGTGAGGACCGTCGCCGTGTCGTCGTAGTCCCACTGGGTGGCGAGGTTCTCCTCGACCTCCCCGGCGGCGTTGAGATGCAGCAACGGGTCGTAGACCGGCTGGTAGTAGATCGCGTTGTTTCCGAGGCCGGCGTCCTTCAGGTCCCACGGGAGGGGCGCTGCGACGGTGGCCAGGGTGAGGGTGGTGCTGGCGGATCCAGAGGATCCGTCGTCATCGCCGCCGCAGGCCGCGAGACCGGCCACTGCGCCGGTGGCGCCGGTGGCTGCAAGGAAGGTACGCCGCTTCATGTTCTCTCCAGTGAGACTCGGGGGCTTGCGGAGTTATACTGACACGAGTCACTGACTCGTGTCACCAGGACGTCGCGAAATGTGTGCCGAACGACTGAGGACGGCTATCGTTTCGGAAGTCCCCGGGAGCACTCAGGAGGGTGAGAATGCGCAACCATCGACGCGCTACGAGCGCCGACGTCGCCCAGGAGGCCGGCGTCTCTCGCGCCACCGTGAGCTACGTCCTGAACGACACCCCGAACCAGAAGATCCCGGAGCAGACGCGCGAGCGGGTCCTCGCCGCCGCGCAGCGACTGGCCTACTCCCCCTCGACGGCGGCGCGGGCGCTGCGGCGCGGGCGCAGCGACGTCGTGCTGGGCGTCATGGCGACGACGCCGATCGGCGTCGTGCTCGGGTACATGCTCAACAGCCTCACCGAGACGCTGTCCGCCGAGGGCCTGACGTTCGTCCTGCACCTGCACGGCCAGGGGGCACAGCCCATCTCCGAGGTGCACCAGGCGCTGTCCTCGGCGGGGGTCGTCGTCATCGGCGATCTGCCCGCGGAGGACCTCGAGGACCTGCACCGGTCCTCGACCGGGATCGTGCGAATGGCGGGGACCGAGGAGGGACGGCACTCCGCCTCCCCCGTCGACATGCTGCCGGTCCGGGCCACACTGGACACCATGGGGCGCTGGGCGGGCGCTGAACAGGCGGAGTTCCTGGTCAAGGCCGGGCACAGCGTCCTCGCGTTCGCGAACTACGACGACCCGGCCGTCCAGCTGACCCACCTCGCCCGACTCCGCGAGGCGGGGGTCCACGACGTGTGCGCGAAGTACGGGCTCCCGACCCCGCTGCACGGTGTGGTCGGCTCGGACCTGGAAGCCTCCACGGCCGTGGTCCGCGCGTGGGCCGACGCGGGGGTGACGGCCGTCTGCGCCTACAACGACGAGGCCGCGCTGGCGGTCCTGTCCGCCGCGAACGACGGCGGCCTCAAGGTCCCAGACGACCTGGCTGTCATCGGGATGGACGACATCCCCTCGGCCCGTTCGGCGCGCCCGCCGCTCACGACGGTCGCGCTGGACACGGCCACGCTGGCGACGCACGTGACGGCGCTGCTGCTGGCGGGAATGGGCACCGGCCCTTGCCCCGAGGTGGAAGACTACAGCTTTACCCGGATCATCGTGCGTGCCAGTGCTTAAGTTTTTGGCGACGACTAAACTGAGCAGCATTACGCAACAACGGGTGAAGGCATCCATTAATGTCGCCGAAGGCGTCGGCGGGCGTAGCGGCAGCTGCCGCGTAGAGACCCGCCACAGCCCGGCCTTGTTCACGCGGGCCCCAGGGACACCGGGATACGGCCCTGAGGCAGGGTGACGGCAAGGTCGGCCGCGGGGGCTCTGACCTGCGGGTTTACTACGATGGGACCGGCGTGGCGGATGGGACGGGTGTGATCACCAAAGCTTGGATGGAGGTTCTGACGCCAGACCAGCCAAGCAAGGACCACACCCGTCGATGCCATCCTGTCCGACCGCACGCCCCAACACCAGCACCCCCATCGACCATGAGGCCGACAGCCAGACCACTGAGCACCCGCAGCGACCTGACCTCCTGGCCCTGCTCGCCGGCATCGACGACTTTCGCGACCCCCGCGGACGACGTCACCCTCTCGCTAGCGTCCTCGCCCTGGGCCTGGCCGCCGTCATCGCTGGTTCTCGCTCCTACGTCGCCATCGCCGAATGGGCCGCCGCACAAGACACCAGCACTCTCGTTGCTCTGGGCGCCGCCGAAACCCACGGCGTCCCCGAAACCTCAACGTTTCGGCGAGTGCTCTCCGGCGTCCACGCCGACCGTCTCGACGCCGCCCTCGGCGCCCACCTATGGACCCGAACCTATCGCGACAGCACCGGCCGCAAGATCATCGCCCTGGACGGTAAGACCGTCCGCGGCGCCAGAACCCCAGACCGGTCTGCACCACACCTGCTCGCCGCGTGCGACCACCACAGCGGAACCGTCCTGGGCCAACTTGCCGTGGATGCCAAGACGAATGAGATCCCGGCCGCCCGAACACTTCTCGCCAGCTTTGACCTAACCTCGATCTTTCACGACGATCTCAGCTCGGGTAGTCGACACGAGCCGTAGATGCAGCGAAGTGCCTGCTCTGCAGTCGATCATGGTGCTTGTCGAGAGCCCATGGCCATCACGCAGAGAGGCACTTCGTGAGTGAAGACTAAACCCAGCCCCCACCGACTGACCATGACCGGAGACGGCGAGTCGCTACTGTCCTCCGCGGGCGCGTCGTTGCTGGTCGACACCGCAAGGTTCAGCGGCTTGGACCCCGCCCTGAGCCGGGAGCTCGCACCGTGGCGCAGCCCGTGGGCGATCCACGATCCCGGCAAGATCATCCTCGACCTGGCCACTGCCGTGGCCCTAGGCGGTGACTGCCTGGCCGACCTCGGCGTCGTCCGCGCCCAACCCGAACTCTTCGGCCTCGTCGCCTCCGACCCGACCGTTTCGCGACTGATCACCAGACTCGCCCAGGACGCACCGACCGCCCTGACGGCACTGCGTCGAGCCCGGGCCGCCGCACGGGAGAAGGTCTGGTCCACCGCTTCCCCGGTCCCGCAGCAGGGGCACATCATCATCGACCTGGACGCCACCATCGTCGCGTCGCACTCCGAGAAAGAAGGCGCCACCGCAACGTGGAAACGGACGTTCGGGTTCCACCCGCTGCTGGCGTTCGTCGACCACGGCCCCGGCGGAACCGGGGAGTACGTCGGCGGACAACTACGCATTGGCAAGGCAACCGCCAACGACGCCGCAGCCCACATCGCTGTCCTGACCGAAGCACTGCAGCAACTGCCCGAGCACGAACGCCCCCGAGTGCTGGTCCGTGGCGACGCCGGCGCCGGAGTCCAAGCGTTCGTCCGTCACCTGCACGACACCGGACTGGCGTATTCAGTTGGGCTGTACGTGCATCACCCGATCCTGGACGCCTTGCCGCAGATCCCCAAGCGGGCCTGGCGGGCCGCCATCGAACCAGACGGCTCCGCTCGTGATGGCGCCCAGGTCGCCGAACTGACCCGCTACGTCCGCCCGTCGAAGAGTCCCTGGCCACCGGGCATGCGGATCATCGCCCGCCGGGAACGGCCGCACCCGGGAGCCCAGCTGCGCATCACCGACGCGGACGGCTGGCGCATCACCGTCTTCGCCACCAACGTCCCCGGCGGGCGAGTCGCCGACCACGAATTGACCCACCGGCTACGGGCGCGGGCCGAGGACCGGATCCGCTGCGTCAAGGACACCGGCTTGCGCAACCTGCCCCTGCAAGGGTTCGCCGCTAACGAGATCTGGCTTGAGATCGTCGCGTTGGCCAACGACCTGCTCGCCTGGACCCAGCACCTGGCTCTCACAGGCACCGCGGCCCGGGTCTGGGAACCTAAACGGCTGCGTCTAAGACTACTCACCGTCGCGGGGCGCATCGTCCGCACCGGACGGCGGACCCTGCTGCGGCTTCCGCGGTCTTGGCCCTGGGCTCGGCTGATCCTCACCGCCCACCGACAACTCGCCGACCTCAGCCCCTGACCGTCATCAACGTCCCGACAACCGGAGCTTCGGAAACCGCGACAAGACGCGGGGCTTCTCCACGCCCACGCACGAAACCCCAGGTCAGCGCCTCAATACGCCGCAGCACAACCCTACGGTGAAAGATCGAGGCTAACTGGGGTTGTGGTCACCGTCGACGCTTTGCACACCCAGACCGACACCGCAAAACTCATCGTCGAAGCCGGCGGAGACTACGTCTTCACCATCAAGAAGAACCAACCGAACCTCTACCGGGACTGTACGAGACTACCCTGGTCGAAGATCCCTGCCCACCACTGCACCGACACCTCCCACGGTCGGCGCGCCACCCGAGGAATCAAGGTCACGACCGTCCCGACCTGGATCGACTTCACCGGCGCGACCCAGATCGCTCAGATCCGCCGCACCGTGACCCGCAAGAAGAACGGAGTGAAGAAGAAGACCGTAGAAGTTGTCTACGTCCTGACCTCCGCCGACTACGTGGCCGCGACCCCGGCCACCCTGGCCGGGTGGGTCACCGCGCACTGGACGATCGAGAACCGCGTGCACTGGGTGCGCGATGTGACCTTCGATGAGGACCGCTCCCAGGTCCGGACCGGAAGTGGCCCCCAGGTCATGGCGACCTTGCGCAACACCGCTATCAGCCTGCTGCGACTGGATGGTTGGTCGAACATCGCTGCTGGGTTACGCCACCACGCTCGTAGTCCGGGAGCCCTGCTTGTACTGCTCCTGACCTGCGCAAACGCGACCTTGCCGTGACCCTGGGCCCTGAGGTGCCAGGTCCACCGCTGTACCACTGCGTGGACCCGCGGCCGTCGGGGAACGCTCTCCTGCAACGCCAGGCGGGTGATCGCGTCACGCAAACGCGGAAGGGACTCCAGCACCTCCTCAGCGATCTCCAGCTGGATCGGGCGGGTGGGACGGGTGTGATCACTGAGCCTGATTCCGCCAGTGGTCGTCGGTGACCACACGGTGACATGAGGCGGCGGGTGCCTACGGACCTGCAACGATGGGACTTCTCTACGGTTCCACGTCGTCTGTCAGGAAGGCACCCGCCACATGCAAGTCTCCCACGTCCTACCCGCCTCCAACATGGGCTCCTCGATCATCTTCGACGAGCCGAACCTCCTCGCCCACGCCGGCCTCATCCCGGCGTTAAGCCTGGCTAAGCAAGCCAAGATGTTCGACCTTCTCCGCCAGCACCTGACCCTGACCGGTGCCGGGTCGGCCTACCCGGGCGAGAAGATCGCCATTCTGGTCGCCGGGATGCTCGCCGGCGCCGACAGCATCGACGACATGGACCTCCTGCGTCACGGCGGGACCAAGAAGCTGCTGCTGGAACTGCGGGCCCCGTCGACGTTGGGGGCGTTCCTGCGCAGGTTCAGCCATGTCCATGTCCATGTCCATGTCCATGTCCGTCAGCTCGACGCCGTGAACTCTCGACTCCTCGTAAACCTGCAGTCGGCGACCACCAGTGCTGGGGCGCCGGTGCTGCCTGATGCCGGCGAACTGGTCTCCGTCGACATCGACGACACCATCCGGCAGACCTACGGCTACACGAAACAAGGCGCCGGGTACGGGTACTCCAAGGTCAAGGGCCTGACGCGATGATCCTTACCGCGACCACCCCGACCAGCGCCTCGGTCATCCTCGGAGCCCGACTGCGCAAAGGGTGAGCAGCGACGTAGCGGTCATTGTGCTGAGCCCGCCGGGTCAGCTCCCGAGAAGCAAGGTCCCGCTCAGCGGCCCGGTCCTGACCACGGCGGGTCAACGCCGTCGTGCGGTGATTGACCAGCACCCCCGCACCAGCGGTCATCACCGCCAGCAACGCGGCAGCCACGATGCCCAACGGAGCACGTACCGCGGTCTTCGCCGCCGTCAGCTCCGGAACGTCGACGACCGCACGCCCAGCGGCGGTGGTGGTGTACCCGGCCGGATCCACCAGCAGCAGCGGCACCAGCCACCACGCCAGCCCGACCACCACGACGGTCAACAGCGGGAGACCGACCAGCACCAGCACCCATGACCCTGTCGACGTCCCCGTTTCGCTACCACCAAGTCCCGGGCGGGCCACCGCAGCGGAGGCGGCGAGCGCCGATACCTCCTGAGACGCGTCGTGGACACCATCATGTGCTGGACGACCAGGACTCCACGGGCGCCGCTCAACGGCGTAACGGGGAGCCTCGTGACCGCTCGACGGCTCAGGATGCTTCGTCGTCACCGAGTCAGCATGCGGCCTGCATCCGACATAGGTGTTGAGACGGGGCCGATCGGTTAGCAAGCTGCTAGCACTGGGGAAGCTGCACCTCCGGCATTGATGCACAAGGCCAGCGGACCGATCGACGGCCACTGCGCGGGCGGTCCCAGCGTCGAGGTCGACGTTAGGACGACCTGCTCCTGCACCCCTACGGGCCGACCCTCCGTGCCGACCCTCCGTGCCAACTGGCCATGTACCTGGCGATTGGCTGCGCGGACTACCCCTGTAAGCGTGTCGGTGCATATGTCTGGGGGTGGCGCTTGAATACAACTTGTGATCTTTGGCCCGAGTACGAGCGCGACCATGACGGCGTCAGCGACGGCGGTAGGTGCTGGCCCGGCGGCGCTACCTACCTGGCTGACACCAGTCCTGGCTCTGGTCGGAGTCATCGCGACCGGTGTCGTCACGATCACCGTCGCCCGGATGGTGAACCCGTGGGACAAACGGGCACGCCAAAGCATCCTGCATGAACGAGACCTCATCGAAAAGATGCATCAGGGCCCACACCGAGACCTCGTCATCGCCAACGCCGAACGGAAGCTGGTCAGCTACGTCGCTCGAATCTCCCTACCACCTGACTTGCGCAGCCGGTTCGAGCTGTGGGTGCTGCTGACCTGCTACGGCCTCCTGCTACTGCTGGGGCTGCTGGTCAACCTCGTCTTCTTCCCGACCATCGTCACCGTACTCCCAGCGCTCGTCTTCGTCGGCGTTCCGCTGTCCCTCATCGGCTGGTTCAAGATTTCCCGCCTTGAGAAGAAGATGCGACAGTTCCGCGAAGACAACGACCTCCTCACAGCACAGGACGTAGCAGACGACCAGCAGAAGTCGACCCGGTGGTGGCGACGACGCCGCACTCGGCAGCCCGCACCGCCACCACTGTCGCCTACGCCGCGCGATCCCGAAACCGATTAATACTTTGTCGCTGACTCGCAAGCTATGGAAGTTTGCGCCTGTAGCCTACGGCAGAAGTCTGGGATCAGTCGAGTAGGCGCCCTGACCTCATCCGCACGGTGGTCTTCGGGTGGGTCACAAGTTCCAAGTTTTTATCCAGCTGTAGCGGCTTGGGCCGGTACCCCGGGAACCTCAGAACCTGGCGCACATCCGCCCACTGCTCCGGCGGCTGGACCACGAGGCCGGGGGCCGCTCGACGATCGTTCCACACCGCCTTCAGGACGAGGAGGCAGCCAACGGTTGCCGCGTTCAAGGACTCAGCGACACCCTGCATAGTCGTTCGTGCATCCTCCAGCAGCCATGCCCCGCCGACGTCGGTTGCCTCTCTCATCGCGTAGGTGTCGAGGTAGCGCGGCTGACGGGGGCTCAACTCGGCAGCGTACGGCAACTCGTTTTTCCCCGTCTTGGGCATCAACCGGGCATTCAGCCTCTTTGACTGGTGAGCCCGGACGTTGCGCATGTCGTCCACCCACTGCCACCAGTCGCTCGGGCCAGCCTGCTCAACCGACCTGCGGATCGCGCGCAACGCGCCCTCCTGCAGGGCAGCTCCGGACTCGTTCTCCAGCATCAGGGCTTTGCGGAGCTTCCGGTTCACCTCGCCGGTAGCGCGGGGGTAGTCCGGTGACGTTTCGGTCAGGCGCAGCAGCGCTGCGTCGGCTCCCTGCAGCGACGTTCGTAGTCCCAGCACGCCGACGGTCACCGCGGCCAGGTTGTCCATCAGGGAGCAGGCGGCGACGTAGAACCCCGTCATGCTCGTCCGCAGCCGGACGTCCCGGTTTTTCTCGACCTCATTCATACGTGCCAGGTCCGGGACCCCATCTCGGGTGGCGCGAAGCCGGGTGCGGAACCAGTGATCGAAGCTAGCGGAGGCTTCCTGGTAGTCCTTCATGTTCCAGGCCAACTCTTCGAGGACCCCGGCGATGGAACCGGTGACGCCTACCAGGTAGTCCGACAGGTCAGCGCGAACGTCATCGCCCAGCGGGTAGCCACTCCACCAGGTGAAGCCGCCCACCCCCGATTCGTCCAGGTCACTCCACATCGCCGTCTCAAGCTCGCGCGCAGCCCTCTGCGCCACGTGGACGACATCGGTCCATCTACTCAACGCGACCCCCTGTGCCTCACCCAGCCACTCGACACCAGCCGCTCGACATCTCCCTCGCCCGACGTCACCCTCTGAGCAGCTGCGAGACGCGCTGTTTCTTGATCCCCATCACTACCCCCACCTCCGAACCCGTCAGACCAGCCGCCACAAGGTCGCGGGCCACCGATCGCGAAGCCGCCGCCGCTTCGAGCTGCAAGGCCGCAGCGCGAGCCGCTTTTTCCTTCACGTCGTTGACGCGAGGAGTGATGCCCTGAATCTCGGCCACGACCCGGATCGTCGCCGTCTCCGCGCCCTCGACGTCGTCCAGGCGCAGGTAGTCGCGCACCATCTCCTCAGCCTCGGTCAGGCGTCGAACCTGGGTCACGCCGTGGTCGGCGATGTGCAACTCCCACCCCCCGTCCCAGCGGCGGGCGGTGACTTCGATCGTCTTCACTTCAACCATCCTTCCGGCAGGCAGGCCAGCCGTTTCACGATGTCGTCAACGACGCCGGGTGAGATGTCGCGGTGTCGAGGGACGTTGGCGGTGTGCTGACCGCAGGGGCAGTCCCACTTGTCGTGGGGCCCCTTGGCCCCGGCGCGGGGCGTACACCCGTTCTTCAGCATCCCCGACTCGACGTCGCGACGTTTCTGCGGCTTGGTCACAAGGGTAAGTCTAGCCCCCCTTGACCGCAACCGTCAAGGGGGGCTAGACTTGCAGAGCAGTTTTCGCGGCGAGATGACATATGCCCCACGTCAGGCACCTCGACGAGGTCCAGGCTCTCACCGGGGTCAGCCTGGTCGAGACCGGCAGGCACGGCGCCGCCCTAGCCCCCGACACCCTGCCCCCCGACACCCTGCCCCCCACACCTGCACGCCGAAGTCCCCGCCGCCCGCCGCGAGAACGACACCCTCACCACCACCCTCAACCAAGCCCGCCGACGCTGGCGCCACCTCGCCGCCACCCTGCGCAGCGAAGGACTCACCGCCACCCAGACCGCCAAAGCCCTCGGCATCTCCCGCGCCGCCGTCGACAAGCTCGTCACCCGCGCCGCCGTCGACACCCCAGACCCCCACACCAGCACCCCAACCCCCAACCCCCAACCCCACGGCGCTCGCAGACGGCGGACACCCCCACCCAGACCCGCGGGACGTCGCCGCGCGGGTCGAGGAGGTGCGGCGTGAGGTCGAGCAGGCCACCGCTCACCAAGAGGAGTTCTCGGCCCGTTGGCGGCGCCTGGCCGTGGCCTTGCAGGACGCCGGCCTCACCAACCGCGACGTCGCGCACCTGCTGGGGGTCACTGAGCCGCGGGTGACCCAGCTCGCACGCCGCGATGGACGACGCACCGTACCCAGCCCGGTTCCTCCGACGTCCTGACTATCTATCTGCTAGCAGACAGCTAGCTGACTGGCAGCCGTCGCGGACATTCGGTCGATGCGCTGGACGTCCGCCGACGGGCCGTATCGCCACTCCCCTACGCGCGACCACCCGTCGCGGGCCAGGGCCTCGTCGAGCTCATCGTGGCTCCAGAGCAGCCGGATCGGCATGGTGCCCTCGCTGATGCGCTCCAGCGCCTCGGCCGGGTCCATCGTGTCGTCGCCCGGAATGCGACTGTGCACGGCCCCGTCGCGCATCGTCAGGACCAGGTCGTCACCGTCGAGCCGGGCCAGCGCGCGCGCGATCACCGTTGCGTCCCGCGGGGCTCGACCGGGCGCATGAGGGGCAGGGCGGGCACCAGCTCAGGCTACGACCGGGCGCACGGACGGACGTCAGCCATTCCCGTCCTTTTCGAACAAGTGTTCTCATGGGGAGGTGGCGGGAGGACAGCTTCACGGACGCAACGCGCGCGCATCGACTCGGACTGGAAGCAGGATCGCGCCCAGGCTCAGGAGAGCGCGCGCCAGCTCGCCCACGCCCAGGCCGCGGCCCGCCCCGGTGCTGACGAGCGGCCGGCCGCGGCCCTGTGCTGGGTCTTGGGCGATGACGACAGCAACCCCGGGCCCTACCCGGGCGTGGTTGTGCGAAGACACCGGAGTTCCCAACCCCTCAAAACGGTCGCGAACGTTTCTGAGCTGCACCGAAAGCCAGTTGATCGCTTCGGTAGCAGTCATGAGTAACTGTCGGACTACCTGAGACTTCCTCAGTCATCGTGAAAGATGTTCGCCCCCGACGAACCCGCCTGGTCGCCCTGTGCACGTACGGATCAGCAGGCTCCTGCCGCGACCTCGCGATCATGGCGATGGCCGCGCTGTCCGGTGGTTCTCGTGGACTGCTCTGGCGCCGACACAGCTGCCTCTCCTGCCAAGATCGCAGCCATGTCCTCCCAGCAGCACGGAACGCTGAGGTTCAACCCCAACAACGCCACCACCGGCACCGTCGAACGCGTCCACGCCTCCGACGGCAGCACCCAGGTCCACAAGCAGCTACGACAGGCCGGAACCGTTCCCACCGCACCCGCGCACTGGACCGCCTCCACCACACCCAGCGACTGGAACTACTGGGCCCGCGAGGCTGAGGTCTACACCGACCCACGACTGCGAGCATCCTTGACCGGCACCGGCCTGGACCTACCCACCGCCGAGGTCCAGCCCAACCAGCAAAGCACCGACCTGTGGCTGGAAGACGTGCGCGGCACCGCCGGCGCCGACTTCACCCTCGCCGACCACATGGCCACCGCCGCCGGCCTGGGCCGTTGGCAGGCCCGTCCCTTACAGCCCGCACCGGCGTGGGCCTCACGTGGATTCCTGCGGGCCTACTCATCCAGCCGCCCCGGCGACCTCGCCCTGGTCGACGACGACGCGGCGTGGGCCCAGCCCCTCATCGCCGATACCTGGCCTTCTGACCTGCGGGCCGGGTGGGCGCGATTGCTGACCCACCGCGAGGACCTGCTCGGCGTGATGGAGGCCCTACCCCGTACCCTCTGCCACCTCGATGCCTGGGTCTCCAACGTCATCCGACGACCCAGCGGCGAGGTCGTCCTGCTGGACTGGGCCTTCGCCGGCGACGGTGCCGTCGGAGAGGACCTGGGCAACTACCTGCCCGACGCGGTCTTCGACCTCTTCTGGCCTGCCGAGCGCCTCGCGGAGCTGGAAGCAGCGTGCTGGCCCACCTACCTTGACGGGCTACACGCCGGCGGCTGGGACGGCACCGAACGCGAGGCCCGGCTCGGAGTGGTGGCCTCCTGCGTGAAGTACACGTGGCTGCTGCCCCTGCTGTTGCAGAAGGCCACCGACACCGAGCACGACGCCTACCACCAGCGCGTCGACGCCGAGCACCTCTACCGCCAGCGTGGGGTCGCACTGTCGCACCTGGTCGGCTGGTGCGAGGAGGCACTCGACCTGGCCGGCTAAACGACCGCACGGTCATCCCGCGGTGCGCGTGATGCGGCCTACCTCGCACAGGCCGCGGCCCGAGCCGGTCAGTCAGCCTGGAACAGGCCTGTGTCTCGGTACCGGAGGTAGAGCCTGACCGCTTCGGCGGTCACCGCGAACGCCGGCACGGCGAGCTGGTCCAGGGGCGACCAGGTGAAGTCGGTCCCCTCACCATCGCCGCCGAGAGGAGTGTGGTTGCCGGCTCGGGCCCAGAAGCACAAGGCGAAGGCGTGCACGACGTCGCCGTTGGGGTAGCGGATGGTGTGGACCTTGGCAGTGGAGATGCTCGCGAAGGGAACCAGCTCGTCGGGGTTGAGGTGCAGGCCGGTCTCTTCGGCCAGTTCGCGGGCGGCGCTGGTGCGGAAGGAGTCGCCGGGTTCGCAGGCCCCGGCAGGTAGGGCCCACTCGCCGGTGTCGCTGCGACGCAGGAGCAGGACGTGGTCGTGCTCGTCGAGTACCAGCACCTGGGCGCCGGGGCTGACGAGCAGGTCGTGTCCGACATGACGGCGTAGGCGGCCGAGGTGGCTGTCCTGGAAGGTCACCGGTGCAGGATGCCGGTGACGGCACACGGCTGCACGACCTCACGGTCATTCTGCGGGCGCGTAGAGCGCACGGTTATCCCGCTGGCCGGGACGTCGACGACCTCGCGATCGTGCCGATGACCACGCGGTCCAGCAGCGTCCAGGACCCGACTTTGGAAGCAACTGAGGATGGTCCAGGACTGCGATCATGCAGTGGTGGGACAGCCCGGCACCGATCGACACGACGTCGACCAACCCTTCGACGACACCGCGACGACCAGGCTGTCGCTACGCCGACCGACCGAAGCCGACGTCGCTGAACTCTTCACGATGTACTCCGACCCCCAGGTCTGGCGCGATGACCCGCTGCTGCGCCACACCTCCGCCGCACAGACCCGCGACCGGGTCCAGCGCTGGGCCGAGAGCTAGGACGAGCACGGCATCGGCCCCTGGGTACTGCGAGCCCGGACCGGGCCTGGAGCCGGTGAGCTGGTCGGCTCCGGTGGCTGCAGCCTGTACACGTCGGGCACGACCACCGTGTGGAACACGGCCTTCGTGCTGCGGCCCCAGGCGTGGGGGCAGGGGTACGCCCAGGAGGTCACCGCAGCAGGACGCCGGTGCGCGCACGCGCTGCACCCTGACCTTCCCGTCATCGCTGTGGTCGCGGCCGGCAACCCCCGATCGCGACGAGCCGTAGAGCGCACCGGACTGCGCACGGTCTGTCGAGGTCCGGATGCCAAAGACCCCGACCCGACGGCGGAACTGCTGCTCTACGCCGACCGCGGACTGAGCGAAGACCAGGTACGTGCACTCACCGCCTGACAGTCACGACCTCACGGTCCAGAACCTCGTCGCGCCCTGGCAACTCGCCTCTACGCTGCCCCGGTGATGAACCAGCCGGTGAACGACGCTGCCGTGACGATGCTCATCGCGGTTGCTCGCGCCGCCATCCGCGAGCACGGTGACAGCAACGTTCACACCGTCGCCGCGGCCGTCCTGGACGAGGATGCCCGCGTCCACCTCGGGTTGAACCTGTACCACTTCACCGGTGGGCCCTGCGCCGAGCTCGTCGCTTTGGCCAACGCCCGTGCCGCCGGCGCTCGAGCTCCCCGCCTCATCGTCGCCGTCGGCGACGACAACCGCGGTGTGCTCGCCCCCTGCGGACGAGACCGGCAGGTCCTGGTGGACTACTACCAAGCCATTTCCGTCGTCCTTCCCGGCCCCGATGGTCCGCGCGTGGTGACGGGCGACGACCTGCTGCCCCACACCTACCGCTGGCAGGCGCAGCAGACCCAGCGTCTGCGCTTCCGCGCCTCTCACCTGCCGGCGGTCCGCAACGGCAGCAAGCGCGTCACCCTGCGTTTCAACGACCCGGCGCAGGTCGGCCCAGCGCTACTGGTCTTCGAGTCCGGCGACGTCGACGACGAGGTCACCCTGGCGGGCCGGATCACTTCCACTGTCGCCAAGACCGTCCAGGACATCAGCGACGCGGAGGCCCAAAAGGACGGCTTCGCTGACGCGGCCAGCGTGCTTCCCGGCCTGCGTGACTACTACCCCGACCTGTCCAGCGACGACTACGTCGTCTTCGTCCACTTCGAGGTCGACGCGACCTGACCGCAGCTGCGGCATTGCGCGGTCATGTCGCGGGCCGCGCGGTTGCTGTGTCAGAGCCGGATCAGGTCGGCGACCTCCTCGGGCAGCCCCGGGGAGGTCATGACGTGGCCCATGCCCGGCACGACCTGCAGTACCGCCCCGGGGATGGCCGCGGCCAACGCCTCACCGTGACCGAGCGGGTAGATCGGGTCCTGGTCCCCGTGGACGATCGAGGTCACCGCAGTGATCGACGACAGCGGGGCGAGCAAGCTGGGGTCATCCAGCCACACGGCCCGGTGGTGGTGGGCAGCCGCCGCAGGATCGGTGGCCCGCGACATCGCCAGCTCCAGCATCGAACGGGCGGCCTTCTCGTCGAACGGGCGTACCGGGCCGTTGAAGACTCGAAACAGCGCCACATCAGACTCGATACCCGCTGGCAGCTCCGCAGCCAGGTGCGTGAGGTAGGCCGGCGACGGGGGCGGCAGGTCATCAGGGTCGACCGGCTCCCCAACCTGTGCCCGCGCCCACACCGCGCTCGGGTCGTGACCCATCAGCGAGCTGGACATCACCGTCAGGGAACGGACCCGGTGCGGGGCGTGCACCGCCAACCACTGCGCGATCATGCCGCCCAGGGAGGTCCCGGCCACGTGGGCGGTATCCACGCCGTGACCGTCCAGCACGGCGAGACAGTCCCGGGCCATGTCCCCGATCGTGTAGGGGTGGGCGTCGAAGTCGACGACGCTGGAGTGGCCGGTGTCTCGGTGGTCGAACCGGATGACCTGGACCCCACGCTGGACCAGCCGGTCGACCAGGGCGTCGGGCCAGCTGATCCCTTGAGCAGCCGATCCGGCGACCATCAGGACGGCGGGAAGCTCGGGATCACCGACCGCTTCGCTCCAGATGCGTAGCGGCCCGGCCGCTACGAACCGTTCGCGTACACCCACCATGCAGGCACCGTAACGGCCACCTACCACCGAGCCGCGACCTCACGGTCATCCCGCGGTGCGCGTACTCTCCCCGGCGGCCGAGATGTCGCGGCCCTAACGACGAGCGCGCGTCGGTGCGCGGCATCCACGCCACGATCAATCGCGGCCGCGCCAAGACCTGACCCTCTGCCCCCAGCGGGCCGCGTAAGGCGACAGAAAATTCAACACGGTTATCAGAGGAGCAAGAGCGATGGCGGTGCCACCGTCCACCCAGCCGAGCCACCAGCCCGCGACGGCGACCACAGCAGCACCCACGGCAGTCGCCGCCCCCGACCGGGCGACTTCACGACGTGACGGAGCCTGCAAAGAGGCGTCGGCGGGACGCGCGAGGCCCAGGTAGATCAAGGTGCGGGCCAAACGCCCAGCAGGCTGCGACACGTCAGCACTCTAGGAGTCGGCCAGTGATCAGCAGGGTCGATCCCGCTTAGCCCACCCAAACGCGCACTCAGGACGCCGGCCGCGACGCACGACGTCACGGTCATCCCGCTGGTCGCGCCCGTACGCCGCGGTGGCTGGGGCTGCTTTCGTTGGTCACGATCACGGATCAGTGGTTCAGGAGTCCATCCCTTACTACCGGGACGGCGGGTGGAAGTCACTCGATGGGTCGGTCCCGGCTGCCACCTGGACGTAGCGCACCTGCAGGGCCGACGCCAGCGCCCCGTCTGAGGTGGCTGAGTCCCCGATGACCGCGACTGGCTGCACCCCGAGTCGAGCCGACCGTGAAGCGACCTCGTCATGGAAGCGGAGCTCTGACTTCTCCGCGCCGACTTCACCTGAGATCACCACATCGCGGAAGGTCGGCCCGAGTCCAGCCAGCTGGAGCTTGCGCCGCTGCAACCACGACGAGCCGTTCGTGACGCACCAGAGGTCGTGCGTCCTCGCCCAACTGCTCAAGGCGGCCGGCGCCCAGTCGAAGGTGCGGACCAGCTGCTCGCGGGTACCGCGGAAGCTCGCGCCGACTACCGCCGAGTCCTCCTCGGGAAGGATGCGGTTCCAGACCCTGGCCTGGTAGTCATCACCAGCGAGCTGCGTCGTCAGGTCGGGTACTGCAGCTCGGAAGTCGGTCCACAGGGCTTCCCAGGAGCTGACGCCGACCAAGGCCGGGGTGCTCCTCAGCCCGCTGGCCTGCCATTCACCGCGGACAACGCGCCACACGTCAGGCAAGCGCGTCGTCGCCGCGAAGGCCGCGAGTGTGGAGCTCATGGCCTGATCACGGGCGGCTGCGTCCGGGATGAGCGTGTCGTCGAGGTCGATCAGGAGCACGTCCACGGAGAGAACGGTAGGACAGCGCTTCGGTGGGTGCTGCACGGCCGGTTCGTCTTCGAGCCGGTGGCTGGACAGCCATGTTCTGACGACTTCACGGTCATCCCGCGGTGCTCGGGCGCACGGTCATCCCGCGGTGTGCGTGGTCGGCCCGGGTCGACGCCGACCGGATCTGCTTGATATGTGGGTGATCGGAGGCCACTCTCCGGTCTGAGCCCAGATGGGCTCGAGTCCTCAGCATGGAGGCACCCCATGACCGTCCCTGATCTTCAACTGACCCAGACCCCGATGCCCTCCGGACTGCCCGCCGTGCGCCTCGGTGAGCCCTGGCTGGACGCCTACCTCGACTTCCTCACCGCACGCTGCCGACCCAACAGCGTCCTCGCCGCCGGCTACGACCTGAAGATCTTCTTCACCCTCATCGCCAAGACCCCGGCGGAGGTCACCGCCGCCGACGTACTGGCATTCATCACCGCCCAACGCACCGGTTCCGACCAATCCAGCAACCTCGTGGTCGCCGTCGTCGACGACGCGCCCGCAGCGGTCAGCGCCCGAACCGTGCGCCGACGCCTCTCCAGCATCTACGGCCTCTACGCCTTCCTCCTCGCCCGCGGCGACGTCAACGCCAACCCCGTTCCGCGTGGTCTGCCAACACGGCGCGAACGCGACCACCCCCACAGCAGCCGCGGGTCGGGAACCCCACTGATCCGTTCCCCACGGACGCTGCCGACCATCCTGAACCCCGACGAAGCCGCCGCCCTCACCACGGCGCTACGCACCCACCGAGACCGGGCCATGGTCGCCGCGATGCTGCTCGGAGGCTTGCGCCGTTGCGAAGTCCTGCGCCTGCGGATGGAAGACCTCCACGTTAGCCAACGGCGGGTGTTCATCGCCGAGGGCAAAGGAGGACACCAACGCCAGGTCCCGATCTCGAAACGTTTCTTCACCCTGCTGGGCGACTACCTCAGCCTGGAGCGACCGGAGGAAGCCGACCGGCTCGGGCACGGTCACGTCTTCTGCGTCCTGAAGGGCCCCCGACGCGGGCAGCCGCTGTCGGCCTCCGGACTTGATGAGGTCCTCGACGGAGCCCGGCGGCGCGCCGGACTGCAGCACGCCACCTGCCACCAACTGCGTCACACCTGCCTGACCCGACTGCGCGAAGCCGGCATGGCTCTGGAGGCCATCCAGGCCCAGGCCGGGCACGCCTCCATCGAATCCACCCGCATCTACCTCCACCTCGGTGATGACTGGCTGGCCGGTCAGTATCGCCGCGCTGCTGAAGCCATCGACGCTCAAGCCTTCGGCAACCACCCCGCGCCGGTGCCCGTCCGTTCGATCACTTCAGCATTGCGGAGTCGGTGATGAGCACTCAAGACCTGATTCTCACTTGGGGTGAGATTGACACCGCTGCAGTACAACTGGCCCCACCGATGCGTTCCTACCTGGTTCAGGTTGCCACCACGCTGCGTCCCGGTAGTGTCGTCAACGCCGACCGCGCCCTGCGCTGCTTCGCCCAGTTCCTCATCCAGCAGCACCCCGAGATCAGCACCCTCACCGACGTGCGACGAACTCACATCGAGGATTACAAGCCCTGGCTCGCATCGGCCAGCGAGGCCGGCCCGTCAGCGTCAACACCCGAGCCCACCGCCTGGGCAACCTACGCACCTTTTTCATCCGCATCCACGACTGGGGCTGGCCCGAGGCCCCACCCACCGTCCCCATCCTCTTCGGCGACCTGCCCCGCCAGGAGCAACCCCTCCCCAAGGCCCTCGATGACGCCAACGCCGCGAAGTTCCTGCGCGCCGCTCAAGGATTGAAACGGCAGCTGGGTCGAGTGGTCTGCGAGGTCCTCCTCCGCACCGGCCTGCGCGTCGGGGAGTTCACCAGACTGCGCCGCGACGCCGTCCGCCAGATCGGCGCCGGGCACTGGTTGCACGTTCCCGTCGGCAAACTCCTCGACGACCGCTACATTCCCCTGCACCCGCAACTCGTCGACCTCATCGCCGATTACCGCGACCGTTTCGTCGACCCGACCAACCCGCTGCTGCTACCGCGGGAGAACGGCAAACCGATGGATCGCCACGGCGTCACCCGCTGCCTGAACAACGCCGCCACCGCGGCGGGCATCGGCCACGTCCACCCCCACCAGATGCGCCACACCCTCGCCACCCAGGCCATTAACCGCGGCATGAGCCTCGAAGCCATCGCCGCGATGCTGGGGCACCACTCGATGGACATGACCCTGCGCTACGCGAAGATCGCCAACCGGACCGTCGCCGATGAGTACTTCGCCGTCACCGAGAAAGTCGAAGCCCTTTACACCAGCGACCCCGACGCCGCTCTGCCCTCGAGCGCCGCTGGTCCGGAGATGGCCCGCCTGCACCGCGAGATGCACCAGCGGATGCTCGGCAACGGGTTCTGCACTCGACCTCCGGCCTTGGACTGCACCTTCGAATCGGTCTGCGAAACCTGCACCTTCTTCCAGACCTCGATCGCCTTCCGCCCGACCTTGCAGGCTCAGCACGACCACGCCGCCGAGCATGATCAACCGGCCCGTCAGGAGCTCTTCGCGGGTCTCCTCGGCGACCTCGACCAGTCCGCGTCCTGAGTCCCTTGACACCGATCACCCACATAATGTCGATGTCCGAGTGGTCACGGAGTCGTTGTGGGCTCCTGCGGGTGGTGGTCCTGTGGAGAAGTTGATCAACGAATCGGGCTGAGCTCGGCACCCGCCGATGCTGAAAGTACCTCGACAGTTCGAGCCTCCGCACCCCTCTCACCGCCCAGGAGCAGCACGTGCCCGACGGCTCGACCCTGATCTGCCGCCTGATCGGCGGGTTCATGATCCTCACCGCCCCCTTAGCGCTGCCGTTGCTGTTCTTTCAGGCCGACCTCTTCGGCATCGAGAGCGACTTCTGCATCTACAAGGGCGTCAGCCCGCGTGTCCCCCTTGAACAGCGTGTCCTCGAGCGCGGCGTCGACGTCCGCCAGCACTGGGAGTGGTTCCCCATGGGGGTGCGCTGCGACTGGTTCCTGCGTGATGGCAGCTTCGTCACCACCACGGCCGCCACCTGGGACCACGACGCCCTCGCTGGCGGCGCAATCGGCTATGGACTGCTGGGCCTGACGCTGGTGGTGGCACCCCGAATCAAGATCGGCGCGGACGCCTAGCTGACCGACCTGCCACCGCTACGCCTCACCACAGCGGTGACCACCTGGTACGGCACGACCGCGACCACCAAGATGATCGCCAGCCGAGCCCAGAAGGGCAGCGTCGAATCAGCCGATGCGACGCCGGCCATCGTGATGAAGGCCAGAGCCGCGACGTCGAAGACTCTGGGCCAGCCGTGCTGACGTGGGTCCCTTTCCCACGAGGCTCGCTCTGGAGCAGGCCGAGCGTGCATCCAGGCGGAGAGGGCCGAGAAGAGAGCCGCCGGCACCAGCCACAGCATCCAGATCACACCGTCATGATCCTGGACTCCCACGCGAATGCCAGCGCCATCTAACGACGATGAGCCGACCGGGCGACCTCACGGTCATCCCGCGCTGGTCGCGCTTCGTCAGCGTCAGCGTCAGGCGTCCAGCGCGGCCAACACGGGCCCTAATGATGCAGGCAAGACCACAGCCAAGCGCACCCGCGCCCCACTGGTCGTGACGAGGTCGACGATGCGTGCGTCTGTACCCACCCGCAACGACTCCCGGAATGTGGGATCACGTGGACGCGTATGGCTGGACACCATGAAAGAGATGGTCCTGTCTTGTCTCCGCTGAGAGGCGAACCGACTTCGATCGAGGTCGACGTGACCGCTCGTCAAGGTCACGTGACCCATCGTCCAGCGAGCTCCCACACCGGGGACGATGCCCTCCACGACGCTTACACCACACAAGATCTTGCCTCGAGACGTTTCCCGTCCCGACTGTCGGCGACGAATCCACGGGGTGACCGCCGCGATGAAGGTGGCTGACACCGCCACCCCACCAGCGCGACTCCAGCGATCCGAAGTCGGCACTCCGAACACTGCGGCGACGACCCAGCCCAACCCGAAGGTCACGACCGCTGTCACAGCGAGTGAGACCACCGCCGTACCCCACCCAGCGTGGTCCTCTTGCTTGTTCACCTGCACATGCTGGCCTGTCACCAGGGAAGAGGTGCATCGATCACCCAGATGGACGCACCTTCGACTTCACGGTCATCCCGCTTATGTGGGTGATCGGTGTCAAGGGGGTCAGGACGCGGGCTGGTCGAGGCCTCTGAGGAGGCCCGCGAAGAGCTGCTGACGCCCTTGTTGATCATGTTCGGCGGCGTGGTCGTACTGGGCCTGCAACGTCGGTCGGAAGGCGATCGAGGTCTGGAAGAACGTGCAGGTCTCGCAGACCGACTCGAAGGTGCAGTCCAGCGCCGGAGGTCGTGTGCAGAAGCCATTGCCCAGCATCCGCTGATGCATCTCGCGGTGCAGGCGGGCCATCTCCGGGCCGGCCGCGGAGGCCGGCAACGCAGTGTTCTCGCCGTCGAGGTTGTCGGGGTCGTGGGCGGCGTAGAGCGCTTCGACCTTCTCGGTGACGGCGAAGTACTCATCAGCGACGGTCCGATTCGCGATCTTGGCGTAGCGAAGGGTCATGTCCATCGAGTGATGCCCCAGCAGGGCAGCGATGGCTTCCAAACTCATGCCGCGGTTGATGGCCTGAGTGGCCAGGGTGTGGCGCATCTGATGGGGGTGGACGTGGCCGATGCCGGCGGCGGTGGCGACGTTGTTCAGGCAGCGGGTGACGCTGTAACGGTCCATGGGTATGCCGTTCTCCCGCGGCAACAGCAGCGGGTGGGCAGGGTCGACGAAGCGGTCACGGTAATCGGCGATGAGCTCGACCAGTTGGGGGTGCAGCGGGATGTAGCGATCGTCGAGGAGTTTGCCGACAGGAACGTGCAGCCAGTGCCCAGCACCGATCTGGCGGACCGCGTCGCGGCGCAGACCGGTGAACTCCCCGACGCGCAGTCCGGTGCGGATCAGGACCTCGCAGATGACCCGCTCGAGCAGACGCGGTCGGGTCTGCGCGGCGCGCAGGAACTTCGCGGCGGCGGCATCGTCCAGGGCCTTCGGCAGGGGTTTCTCCTGCCGCGGCAGGTCACCGAAGAGAATGGGAACCGTGGGTGGGGCCTGCGGCCAGTCCCAGTCGCGGATGCGGATGAAGAAGGTGCGTAGGTTGCCCAGGCGGTGGGCGCGGGTGGCGGCGGTGACGGGTTTCCCGCGCTGGTTGGTGCGGGCGGCCAGCCAGGGCTTGTAGTCCTCGATGTGGACGCGACGAACGTCAGCCAAGCGGGTGATCTGAGGGTGTTCCTGGAACATGAACTGGGTGAAGCAGCGCAGCGCTATGTCGGAGTTACGGACACTGCCGGAGCGCAAGGTGGTGGCGATCTGCCTCAGGTAGGCGTGCATGGGAACGGTCAGCTCTGTTGCGTCACCCATTGCCTCAGAGTCGATCTCGGCCCAGCTAAGGAAGCGGTCGGGTTGCTTCATCGCCGACCTCGCAGTCCCATGACCGTTGACGTGATCGGTGAGATGACCTCGGGAGTGGGTGGAGCAGTGCGGTGGCCAGCGAACGCTTGAGCATCGATGGCTTCGGCGGCGCGGCGATACTGCCCCGCCAGCCAGTCATCGCCGAGGTGGAGGTAGATGCGGGTGGATTCGATGGACGCGTGACCGGCCTGGGCCTGGATCGCTTCCAGGGCCATGCCCGCTTCGCGCAGCCGGGTCAGGCAGGTGTGACGCAACTGATGGCAGGTGACGTGCGCCAGGCCGGCGCGACGCCGTGCTCCGTCGAGGACCTCGTCGAGTCCCGAGGCCGACAGTGGGTGCCCGCGGCGGGGACCCTTGAGAACGCAGAAGACGTGTCCGTGCCCCAACTGGTCGGCTTCGGCTGGGCGTTCGAGGCTGAGGTAGTCGCCGAGATGGGTGAAGAACCGCCTGGAGATCGGGATCTGGCGTTGGTGTCCGCCTTTGCCTTCGGCGATGAATACCCGCCGTGCCCCGACGTTCAGGTCCTCCAGGCGCAGGCGCAGGACCTCGCAGCGACGCAAACCCCCGAGCAGCATCGCGGCGACCATGGCGTGGTCGCGGTGGGTGCGCAGGGCAGAGGTGAGAGCGTCGGCTTCGTCGGGGTTCAGGATGACCGGCAGGGTCCGCGGGGAGCGGACCAGCGGGGTTCTCGATCCGCGACTGCTACGGGGCTGGTCGTGTTCGCGCCGTGTCGGCAGGCCGAGGGGGACGGGGTTGGCGGTGATGTCGCCGCGGGCGAGGAGGAAGGTGTAGAAACCGTTGATGCTGGACAACCGGCGTCGAACGGTGCGGGCACTGACCCCTCCAGCAGCGTCGGCGTCGGCGACGACGGCGATCACCGGGCCGAGCACTTCCGCTGATCCTGTTCGCTGGGCGGTGATGAAACCCAGCACGTCGGCGGCGGTGACCTCCGCCGGGGTCTTGGCGATGAGGGTGAAGAAGACCTTCAGGTCGTAGCCGGCGGCCAGGACGCTGTTGGGTCGACAGCGGGCGGTGAGGAAGTCGAGGTAGGCGTCCAGCCAGGGCTCACCCAGGCGCACGGCGGGCAGTCCGGAGGGCGTCAGTCCTTGGGTCAGTCGAAGATCCAGAACGGTCATGAGGGTGCCTCCACGCTGAGGACGTCGAGCCGGTGAGGCTCAGACCGGAGGTTAGCCCCCGATCACCCACATATCATCGCGGTGCGCGCAAGGTCAGCCGCTACGGTTACGCCGGTGCGAATCCCCACCTCATCTTCAGCGGCCCTGCTGATCACCGGCACCGTCGGGTCAGGCAAGACGACCACCGCCGGATGTGTCGGCGCACTGCTGCGTGAAGGGGCGACCCCTTATGCCGTCGTCGACCTCGACGCGCTCCGCGATGCATGGCCCAGCCCCCGATCTGACCCCTTCTATGAGCAGTTGATGCTGGCGAACCTGCGCGACGTGGCCCGCAACCACCTCGCCGCCGGTGCGCGCCGCCTCGTCCTGGCCGGGGTACTCGAGGACCCCGCGAAACGTCCCCTGTACGAGCAGGCTGTTGGAGTGCCGCTGACGGTATGTCGTCTGCGCGTGGACCTGTCCGACGTCACGGCGCGCTTGCGTCAGCGACACCGCGACGACCGCGACGCCTTGGACTGGTACCTGCACCGCAGCGGAGAACTAGACGCGATCCTCGACGCGGCGGGCATCGGTGATGTCGAGGTGGAGGTGGCGGCTGGGCAGGTCCCATCCCAGGTGGCACGGGCAGTGGCCGTTGCCGTCGGATGGGACGCCGACGCCGACTGACAATCGCTGACCGCCGCCACCTCACGGTCATCCCGCGTTGTGCGCACTGTCGCTGGCGGCCAACGACGTCACGGTCCAGACGATGACCGAGGCGTCGTCTGCTCGGGAACACTGAAGCGGTGGACCCGCTCTACCGCGCCCGAGCCCGAGCACACGTCGGCGATCTGCCGCCTGAGCTGATAACCCAGTGGGCAGCCCTAGCCCTGACCCGCGGCTACGACTCACCGACCCTGCGCGAACTCGCCGGCGCCCCAGACGATCCACCCACCTTGCGCGACCTGCTCACCACCGCCCTTGACGAGCTCGGCGCCCCGCGCCTGAACGACCACCAAGCGCTGTGGGTCATGGCCCACACCCACGCCCGCGCCGTTGTCGACGGCCTCATCAGCCCTGAAGAGGGCGCCGAGCTGCTGTGGCACATCGCCCGCGACCTGGGCTACCCCGACCAACTGGCCTTCTTCGTCAACGAGGCCACCGACTGGGAGTACGCCTGGGAGCTGGACCACGATGAGAGCAGGCGAGACATCGTCGAAGAGGCTGGCACTCTGCTGGCGACCATCACCGCCGAGACGCTCGATCAGGAGCCTGACCCGGCTCGCCTGCCCGTCTACTGGCACGAGGTGGACGAGCTACCTACGACTGAGTGAGCCCCAGCGCACCTGTTTCGCGGCGCTATCGCCCTGCAAGCGACGTCACGGTCATCCCGCGGTGCGCGCGAAGCGCACGGTCATCCCGCGGTGCGCGCGAAGCGCACGGTCATCCCGCGTTGTGAGCGCTGCCCCGGCGGCCAGCGACTTCACGGACATGACGATCTGCGGAAGGTCGGCCAAGGCCACCCGCAGGACCGACGACCATGGCCAAGGCGCTGGTCCGTAACCCGGGCCCTGCGACGTCCACACCCACGAAAGAGTCGCCTTCAGCTAGCGTTCGTCCATGGTTGAGCGCACTGCTGACCGCGTCGTCGTACCCGACGTCGTCGGACTGCCGTTCCACATAGGCGAAGACCTGGCTCGAGACGCCGGCGTGACCCTGGCCAACCCCGACCCTGACGGACCACCAATCGGTGCCCTCGCCTGGCCAGGCCTCTTCTACATCACCGCCCAGCACCCCGCTCCGGGGACCGAGCTGTACCGCTGGGACTCAGTCGCTGTGGACATCACGGCACACGGGGATGCTGAGTCCACCGCCCCACTCTTGCCGCCCAGCACTCCGCCCAGCGATCGAGTCCACGCCAACCCCAGCGCGGAACCTCACCAGCTGTATGGCCGCATGTCACACCAGCACGGGGCTTGAGGACAGAGCAGTACCCCGCGGCCGTCACGCTCCACGAGCGACGTCACGGTCATCCCGCGATGCGCGCGCAGCGCACGGTCATCCCGCGACCAGGACGTTCCGAGTGGCATCCCGTTCAGGCAAATCTGAACGAGGTCAGGACGGCCCCGAGAGTGCCAAGCGCTACAACGGGACCTCCACCTCGATCGAATCCCCCGCGAGACCGAGACGAAGGCGCAACCACTTCGCCTCCACCGGCGGCAACGGGGCGAAGAAGCGCTGCCCCAGCCAGTCAGTGCCTGAACCTCCCGCGTTAGCTCCCTCGGTCGAGTAGACGGTCCCCACGTCATCAGTGACCTCGACAACCACCTCGAACAGTCGAGTACCGGGCTGCTCCGGCGCAGCCTCACCCCGTTCCCGTCCGACCTCAGCCCACTCGGCGAACGCCTGCTCGTACTCAGCAAGCACGGCATCGCGTCGCGGGGAAGGCTCCACGTCCAGACCCACCACGACATGGGTGTCCACCCGCACGCCGATCAGGCGCACGGAGAGACCTGCGACCACCCCGACGGTCACGGGGGCCGTTGGCCCAAGTCGACGCACCGGGACTGCGTCGACCTTCACGACGAACACCTGCTCCTCCTGGCCATAGTCGAGACGAAACGCGCCCGGACCCAAGCGTCGTCCTGCACGGTTCGGGACGTCCTCACCGTTGCGGGCGTGGGTGAGCAGCTGGCTCAGGACAGACTCGGCGTCAATCACTCGAGGAACGCTAGCCAGTCCCCGGATCTCACCGTCGGGGGTTCAGACACCTTGCAGCTACGCAGCAGTCGAAAGTCAGCAGGTCCGTGCCAGCGATGCTCTTGCGGTCTTGCAGCAACCGGGACGAAACCACCGCCGCCGCACCCCCCGGACTGTCATCCTCTCGATCATGGCTCCCAGGACACGCAGTCTGCTGGCTCTTGGCACGGCATCACTCGCCCTCACCGTCCTGACCAGCTGTGGCACCTCCACACCTGACGCCGACGCCGTCATCGCCGGCTCGCATGACCTCCTGGCTTCCTCCCAACAACAACTACTGCTGGGTCCCGTTCCAGGAACCGGATCAGAATCGCTACCCGACTTCACCGTCGATGGCGCCTACGAGGTCAAGGTCCGCTGCATCGGAGACGGCGCAGCCTCCATCACCATCGACGGCCAAAACCACGACCCCGGAAACTGCAGCGACGGCATGACCGGCCTCAGCAGCGAGGCAACAGGACAGTCGGTCCACGTCAGCGTCGACGGCTCAGAGGACCTCTACTGGGTCGCTGCCGTCTTCAGGTGCACCCAGACAGAGTCCACCCTCTCCTGCTGAACCACATCACCTCGAGGAACGGAACGCTCGCTCATGTCGATGTCCGCACGATGGACGCTCGAGTCGATGAGCCCCACTTGCTCGTGCTTCACCCAGCTGCATCGCGTGGGTAGCGTCACCACATGAACCACCGCAGACTCGTCGACGGTTGGGCCGCGTGGTTGCTCATCCTTGCGGCCGCGTTGCCGACAGTCGTGACCATCGGCCTCGGCTGGTTGGCGTTCAGCGGCTACTGGGACAGCGGGCCCGCTCTATCCCGAGCTACGACGGGGAGGGAGCTGCTCGCGTACCGCTGGTCCAGCTTCTGGTTCAGCAGCCCCGCCATCACCACCTTGCTCCTGACGGGTCTGCTCCCACTGCTCGTCCTCGCCATCACTGCGGTCATGAACCGTCCACGTGCCCTCCTCCTCACAGGCGCCGGTCGTAATGCTGCAACGGCTGTCGGTGGCGTCACCATCGTGCTGGGCCTAATCGAGGTCGCTGGTTTCGTGGCTCAGCTCACGCGTTGGCTACCCATGCACGCCTGGGCTGGCATCTCACTATCTGAGCTGATCACCTTCACGCCTTTCGCCGTGTTCGCTCTCAGCAACACGGTCCTGAGTGTCGTCGTCACGGCTCTCTTGCGGCGTGTGAAGGGGCCTACCGAGCAGCTGGCCATCGACGAAGCTTCCGGGGTGGCCGTTGTCGGGGTGGCCGAGGAGGAAGAAGCAGCTCAGCCGAGCCTCGCGTCCGAGGTTGCCGATGCCAAAGCGGGAACGTTCCAACTGAAGAAGCCGCCGGCCATGCCCACCCCATCAGCCGCCGACCTCGACCTGTACCGACGCTGACGTTCACCGACGACGTTTAACCGGTGGAGTCACGTCTGCAGGCAGCAGTCAGACCGCAATGCGCGCTGGCGCGCGGTCATACTGCGATGAGCGCGGACGTCAGCTGCTGGCGACGTCGCATCGTGCCGATGAGCGAACGGTGAGTCCATCCCGCGGAGAACGACCGGGTGGACATCACTTCAGTGCCGCTCGTGCCCCTGGTTGACCTCACGAGCGGCACCGTTCGCCCTCCACGCAGCCGCCAGCAAGAGCAGCACGACAAGACCAAAGAGGACCTGCGCCCCGACCGCGACTACCCCCGACGCCGACGCAGGAGCCAGGTGCGGCAGCACGATCGTCACAGCTAACAGCAGGACCGCCGCAGCAACAGCTGTCCGGACCACCCACAGCAGCAGCGGCACGGCAGCACGGTGACCAACACGCCAAGCCTCCTCTGACGCCCTGGTCTGCGGGGTCCGGATGCCGATGACGCCGTTGTTGACCAGGGTGCCCTGACGGATCTGAGACACGATCACGCCTGCGATGACTGCGAGGAGCAGCAGACCAGCCGTAGCGATGATGCCGATGGAGTACGTCATTCTCGCTCCTCCGGTCACTCACTCCTCCCGAGCTCAGGTCGAGCGATCTCAGGATGGCACTTCGACGATCGGGACCTCACGGTCATCCCGCGTTGTGTGCGCTGCCGCTGGTGGTCGGCGACGTCGCGGTCTTGTCGATGTCCGGACGCAAGCCCGACCTTGGGGGCCACCCCTCAGCACCTACAGGTAGGCATGCCGAACCGGTAGGAGCGGCTGCCCCTCAGCTACCGCGAAGCACCACCGCTTGCACCTGCAGCGCCTCAGTCCCGCACCTGCTGGCGTGCGACACGGTCGTAAATCACCCTGAAGGGCCCGATGGCTGCGACGCCCATAAAGGCAGTACCGCTGATCACGAACAGCACGAAGTCGATCAGTACTGGAGCCATGGACGACGCTAGAGACGCCCCGTCGTCAGGGTCTACGAACAAGGACACACCGGTGTGCACCAGGGCGCCGACGAGGGCGCTCAAGAAGGCAGCGACACCCCAGGACCACTGACCCTGCTCACGAAGGACGCCTCGCCGTGCGCTGCGCGCCCCGTCCACGGCGCCCCACACAACGACGAAAAGGCCCACAGCAACCGCAAGGATGAGGAACAAGCCGATGTCAGCGCCACCCACATCTCGTCGTGCGGTGACGTAGCTGTTGATCCGTCCAGCCGCCAGCAGTCCCAGCACCAAGCCGAGGACTCGCAGAAGGACGGGTCTTCTTGGGAGTTGCATGATCAGGTTCACGCGTCGTTGCGCCCCTTCCGGAGTCAGTGATCACGACCTGTCACCCGGCCGACGTTAGTGGCTACCCATGGTCGTCGCCGCCGTCCGCGACGTCACGGTCATCCCGCGTTGTGCGCGGTCCTGAGCCGCCAGCGACGTTGCGGACATGTCGATGAGCAGGCGGTCAGCGGCCGCTGAATCGGCGGCCTACTGCAAGACCGCGGAGCGAACGTCAGAACGTCGTAGCACCGCAGCGCACCACTGGAAGTGGCCGTCAGCGGTACCGCTGTAGGCGTTGGCCCCGATCAGGGCGTAGACCGCCTTGAACCGCAAGACGTCCGCACGCCGGACGCTGAACGCCTCGACGAACAGGTCGGTCAGTCGCTGATCCGTGCGCAGGGCGTGAGGGCCGTACATGTCGAAGAAGCCCGACGTCAGCGCCATCTCCAGCACCGGATCGGCCAGCATGGTCAGGAACCCCCAGTCCAAGACCGCGCTGAGCCGGCAGTCGTCGTCGACCAGCAGGTTCTCCGGGCAGATGTCACCGTGCTGCAACGCGACCGCCACGTCGCGACGACTAATCAAAAAGGCGTCGCAGGCGTCCACCAAGTCATCCAGGCGCTCGACGTGCGCCCGCAGCAGACCCCCGAAGCGTCGGGTGCGGTCGTCGAGCAGCCGCTGCAGGGCCGCCTCCCAGGGCTGTGCGGTGGTCACCGCTGACTCCCCCAGCAGCGGGAGGTCGGGCACGTCGATCGGATGTTGCTGCGGGATGGTGCGCAGGGCGCTGAGGAGCTCGACCAGTGCCTGCTCGGCGCGGGGATCCAGGTGCCCGGTGGTCAGGTCGTAGAAGTCGCCGATGCTGCGTCCGCGCAGGCGCGGCTGGCGAAGCAGAGAGCGACCATCGGGCAGGCCCAGGCGGCCCAGCGGGGCAGGGACAGCAAACGGGAGCTGGCACTCGGTCAACTGCTCAAGCAGTCGCTCCACGGGCTCCGTGGGCGCATCACCGGTCGTTGCTACGTCGCGGGGCAGCCGGGCGACGGTCTGCTCGTCGAGGGCGTAGACGTCAGCCTCCATGCCGGCGGCCAACCAATGCGCGTCGGGGTAGCCCAGAGCGTGCAGCTGTGCAGGCACCGGATCAGTCTCGTCGATCACCGACCCAGTCACCCAGACCCGGAGTGAGCATGTCCACCGCACCGCTGGTCCACGGTGACCTTGGGCTGGCGGTGTGCAGACGCGGAGTCGACCTCACGGTCATGGCGCGCTGCGTGTGTCTCACGGTCATGGCGCGCTGCGTGTGTCTCACGGTCATGGCGCGCTGCGTGTGTCTCACGGTCATGGCGCGCTGCGCGTGTCTCACGGTCATGGCGCCGTCCGTGCGCGATCACGGCGGCTGGCGACCGCGCGGTCTTGTCGATGACCGAGACACGTTGAAGGCCTGACCACCCGCATGTTCTTGAGGAGCGGGCCGCGTGGGCGGCAGCCGTGGTGCCCTGGTCGGCTAGAAAGTCAGACGTAATCGGGAACTCTGCAGCCGCTGCGGGCATATAGGGATGTGAGCACCACGACCGGCACGCCGCCCCCGCCAGGCGATGAAGGCGGGCACCCGCGCGACGCCCCCACTACCCAGCCCAGTGACGGTGAGCTGTGGAGGCGCGCCACCGCCGGCGACCCCGACAGCTTCGCCACGATCTTCGACCGCTACGGCGACACCATCCACGCCTACTGCGCCCGCCGCACCGGCTCCCTGGACACCGCCGACGACCTCGTCTCCATCGTTTTCCTCGAAGCCTGGCGCCGCCGAGGCGACGTCGAGCTCATCAACGACGAAGTCTTGCCCTGGCTCTACGGCATCGCCGGGCACACCCTGCAACGCCGCTGGCGCACCACCCGCCGCCACCGCGCCGCCCTGGACCGCCTACCGCGCTTCGAGCACGAGCCCGACCACGCCGACGACGTCGCCGCCCGCCTAGACAACCAGCGCCACCTCGATCAACTGCAGGCCGCCTTCGCCCGGCTGCGCCCGGCCGAGCAGGAGGTCCTGACCCTGTGCGTGTGGCAGGGCCTGGACTACGCCTCCGCCGCCGTCGCCCTGGGCGTGCCGATCGGCACCGTCCGCTCCCGCCTGTCTCGAGCCCGGACCCGGCTGCACACCAGCGCCACCGCAGGCGCCACCGCAGGCGCCACCGCAGGCGCCACCGCAGCGCTGGACCTGCGCGACGAGGACAGCCGCACAGCGGCTACTGCAGTGAGGCACCGGGACGACCCGAAGGCCGGCGCTGCGCCGCCTGACCCGGACCGCCCCCGAGCCCGGGCCACCACCCGCAACACCTCCCGCGCCACCTCGTACGGCGCTACCCCCCTGACCACTAGCCCCACGGAGACGGACCTGTCATGACCTCCACCCTCAACGGCATGAACCGCAATCGGCACGCCGCGGTGCGCGCCCTACTGGTCCAGCAGGCTCAGGCGACCACGCTGCAGACCGCACCGGCTGCGGGCACCAACTCCGGCAGCCATCCCCAACGCACCGACGAAGCAGCGGTTCGACGCCCGATCTGGCGACGGTCGAAGCTGGCGCTGACCTCCGCAGGTGGTCTACTCGCGGCCGGACTAGCTGTCGTGACCATCGTGACGGTCTCGCGCCCGCTGCCGGCCTACGCGGTCACCGGCGGAAACGGCAAGGAAGTGAAGGTCCAGGTCAACCGCCTCGAAGGCGCCCACGCCCTCGAGGAGGCCCTGGGCAAGAAGGGCATCACCGCCGACATCACCTACCTGCCACGCGACAAGATGTGCCAGCCCGGGCGGTACGTCGCAGTGCAGGCTCGCGGTCTTCTTCTCAGTGTCACCGAGGACAGGTTCGAGGTGACGATTGCCCCTGGCATGGTCGACAAAGGGCAGACCTTCGTCATGTCTGCCTCCACACCGACGCCCGTCAAGAACGGCTTCCGCTCCAGCGTTGAGTTCGATGTAGCTGAAGGCCCCATCGCTCCGTGCATCCCAGTCGACGCATCATGACCGGCGGTAGGTGCACCCACCCTTGATGCCTGCTGCCCAACGGGTGAGGTGGATGGGCCCTGCGGCCCTCCTCTACTTCGCCGCAGCAGCGCTCATGTTCGCGGTCGTCCTCTGAGAAGAGGTCTCCGTCAAGCTAGCCGATGGGTAGAAGACTTCATGGTCATCCCGCCCTCGGGCGACGTCACGGTCACCCCGCCCTACCGAAGGTGGCGAGCGGAGCCCTTCACGAGCAGACCCCGCGTAGACCCACCTGCGCCGCACACGACGCCCCCGGGGCCCACCCACGGCCGGTCCGGGGGCGTCGTCACACCCACCCGGAGGGCAGCCCGTGACCCCTTCGACGCCGCTGGCCACAACCCGGCCCCTGGCCGGCCTGCCCCAGCGCGGGTGAGGTACCGGCGGTCAGTCACGCGGGGGCAGCGACATCTTCACGGGTGACCAGCCCGACACGTCCGTCAGCTGGCCGCGCCACAGCAGCCCCGGCTGACCGCTGACCGGGACCATCTGGCCGCCGCTGATGAAGTGCGCGCCCGTCAGGTGCACGTACCGGATCGTGTCCTGAGTCTGCGGGGGCAGCTCGCTACGCCGTTCGGCCAAGGTCTTGTTCAGGCCCTCGACGAAGCTGTGGCCCGTCGAGCCCTCCTTAACCATCTGCTCCCAGGCGTCGAACCACTTGTCGATGCCGGTCAAGATCCCGCTCACCGGACCAGAGGGCGTGAACAGGGTCACGCCCATCTCGAATCCGTCGACGTCGTTGGCGAGGCTGACGATGAACTGCAAGATCGCGTCCGCCTCGACGGGCGTGGGCATGGGGACCTCGTCGGGGGCGTCGGTCAGTTCGGGCTGATCGGTGCTCATGCCCGGAACATAGACGGCTGTCACGACAGCGTCGCCCCCTCCGCGCGAAAGCTTTGACGACCGGGTCCCACAACGGGCCGTCCTGGTCGGTCACGCTTGAAACATGACGACGATGTGCGCAGCTGCCGGGTGTGGTGCCGACGCGGTTGAGGACGTCCCCGACGTCGCGGCTAAGGCCCGGACCCGGGAGGACCCGGAGTACGTGACCCTGACCGAGCGGGTGCCGATGTGCGCGGAGCACGCGCTGTTGATGCGTCGGAAGGCGATGGCGCCCTACGTGCTGCGACTCGTAACGAACCAGCCAGCCGCCGCGGCTGCTCTGGGCCGGTTGCAGCTGGTCGCGGCCGGTGAGGGAGCCCATCAGGACCTGGTGCTGGTGGACCGGTTCGTCGACGACAGCCAGCAGGTCGCACGGCTGTCGGAGGACTCCCCGGACCCGGAGTGGCAGGCCACAGCTGCCCTGGTGGAGGCGATCACGACGGCCATGGAGACGGAGCTTCGTCGGCACCTGAGCTGACGAGCGCGGGGCCGGCGGAGCAGTCACGGAGGGTCACGTCGGGGTCCAAGGGCGGAACTGCCTGACGGGCGACATCACGGTCATCCCGCGGTGCGGTGGCTTGGGTCAGCCGGGGTAAGCCCGCCGGCACATCTCCGACTCATCCCGCAGCTCGTAGTCCTCCTCGTAAACGCACACCGCGCACGCCTTCACGTCGCGCTGGCCCGGCCCCGGATGAGCACCCTGCGGATGCCCGCAGTCCATGCAGAGCAGCTCATCACCCTGCTCCTCCTGCCGGCGGGCGTCTGGCCGCGGTAGCCACCCCAGCCACCGCCGCTTTCGCTGAGCCCAGCGCTCCCATCGTTCCTGCTCACTTCGCGCCCTGGCCTGTGCGTGCAGCCGTTCCAGCAGCTCCACCGTGGCCACGCCGCCCAGCCGCTCGCGCAGGCGCTCGACCTCGGTGTTGGTCAGCTCCACAGTGATGGACGACGCACTGTCGTGGAAGGTGACCAGGGCCTCCTGCTCCGCCGCCGGGAGCAGCTCGACGTGGATGGACCAGGCCGTGTAGGTGCGCAGCAGCGCCTCATGGGCGGGGTCGGTGCGGTCGATGTCGATGCCCATGCCGGTGTCCCGGCCGTCGCGGTGGGCGTGCATCTGCCGCAGCGCGGTCTGGGCGTGCTCGACCTCGGCGGGCAGCTCGTCGCGGTAGTCGCTCCACGCGTCGACGTAAGCCCACGGCGCCGACTCGGCCATCACGTCCAGGAAGGCCGAGCAGACCAGCTCCGCAGTGGTGCGCGGCAGGTCGGTCTCGGTCACGGCCCAGGTACGCCGACCGCTGCTGTCCTCGCTCACTTGCTCATGATCGCGCGACCAGGCGGTGGACCTGGTCCTGAAGCCCAGGTTCACACTCACGGCGTCGCATCCGAACCGCACGGTCATCCCGCGGTGCGCGCGGACATCCGGGACCGGCAACGGGCCTTCTCGGCGATGGCTAGGCGGCAGTCACCAGGTGCTGAGGTCCGTGGTGATGTCCGTGGAGGCGGGGAACACCGTGATGCTGTCGCCCGCCAGGGGCGCCAGTTCCAGGTAGCTGAGTCGGTCCTCGTCGATGAAGAGATGCAGCACTGCCCCGGGAGCTTCGGCTTGCAGCACGACGCGACCGTCGACGGTGGCCGGGGTATGGCCCTCGGCGTCGGTGAGCTCGATCGAGGGGCAGATGCCGCACTCGCACGAGCGGCCGGCCAGGGTGTGGGGCACCTGACTTAGCCACCGGGCTCGGTCGGCGGTGGTGATGGGAAGCTTCCTGATGTTGGTGCCCCGTTCCAGCACGGCGATGATCGCCTCGCGCTCACGCAGGGTCAGTGCCCTGGTCGGGTCCGCGGGGGAGGAAGTCGACACGGGTTCCATCTTCGCCCGGTAGGTGCTCGTGCAGCCACCACGAGGGTGCGGTCGCCACAGTGTTAGGCCGTCTGCCGCCCCACATCGACCGCACGGTCATCCCGCGGTGCGGCGAAGCGCACGGTCATCCCGCGGTGCGGCGAAGCGCACGGTCATCCCACGCGGCGGTGCACGCACTCCGGTCAAGTCCCCAGAGGTGGTGTACGACTCGCCACGTGATGCTCCGTGCGGTCAGGCCGTCAAGGCCTGCATCGTGAGGTCGGAGTTCACCTCCGCAGTAGTCTCAGTGCGCGCGACCCCGCTGGGCAGGGTGATCAGGCGGCAACGGCCCAGCAGGTCCAGACCGAGGTAGCGGCGGCCTTCGGTCCACTCATCGTCCTGCTCAGCCAGCACCGCCCCGACGAGACGGATCAAGGAGTCACGGTCGGGGAAGATCCCGACCACGTCGGTGCGGCGGCGGATCTCCCGGTTCAACCGTTCCTGCGGATTGTTCGACCAGACCTGACGCCACACCTCCTTGGGGAACGCGGTGAACGCGAGGACGTCGGCGCGGGCGGCGTCCAGGTGGGCGGCGACCTTCGGTAGTTTCTGCTCGACGGCGTCCAGGATCCGGTTGAACTGGGCGTGCACGGAGTCGGCGTCAGGCTGGTCGTAGACGCTGTGCAGCAACGTCTTCACCCATGGCCAACTGGTCTTGGGTGTGACGGCCATGAGGTTCGCGGCGTAGTGCGTTCGACACCGCTGCCACGACGCGCCGGGCAATGTGGCGCCGATCGCGGCGACCAGACCGGCGTGGGCATCGGAGGTGACGAGGCGGACGCCGGTCAAGCCTCGGGCGGTGAGGTCGCGAAAGAAGCCCAACCAGCCGGCCCCGTCCTCTGCACTCGAGGTCTGCAGCCCGAGGATCTCCCGGTGACCGTCGGCGTTGACACCGACGGCGAGCATCGCGTGGACGTTGGCGACCCGGCCGTCTTCGCGGACCTTCATCACGAGGGCGTCGGCGGCGACGAACGTGTAGGGGCCGGCGTCGAGACGACGGGTCCGAAACGCTTCGACCTGGACATCGAGGTCCTTCGCCATCTCGCTGACCTGCGACTTCGACAACCTCGTGATGCCGAGGGACTCCACCAGCTTCTCCATCCGGCGGGTGGAGACGCCGAGCAGGTAGGCGGTGGCGACGACGGTGGTCAGGGCCCGTTCGGCGCGCCGACGTCGCTCGAGCAGCCAGTCGGGAAAGTAGGTACCGGAGCGCAGCTTCGGGATGGCGGCGTCGATGGTGCCGACGCGGGTGTCGAAGTCGCGGTGTCGGTAGCCGTTGCGAGAGTTCATCCGGTCCGGACTGGTGGCGCCGTAGCTGGCTCCGCAGACGGCGTCGGCGTCAGCGGACATGAGGGTGTTGATGAACGTGGACATCAGCTCGCGCAGCAGGTCCGGGCTGGCCTGGGCGAGCTGCTCGTCGACGAAGTGGGCAGGGTCCATCATGGGGTTGGCGGTCATCGCGTGGTCTCTCTTCGGTCTTGAGCGGGAACTCAGTTCGAAGCATCACGCGGTGGCCGTCCTCTACGAGTCAGGCGCGCCCGTCCCCGGCCTGGTCGTACACCACTCTGGTGGACTCCACTCGCACTCCTCGCACTCCCAGTCCACAACCCGGGCCTGAGAAGCTCACACAAGCAGCAGCGAGGAGGACACATGCCCCGGTTCCACACCATCGACGTCTACCCCTACAGCGGCCACGTCGATCGACCGTGGAGCGAAGACGCCGACGCCGACGCGTTCGCCAAGACCGCCCGACGCGTGTGCGAGGCCTACTCCCGGGCCCTGGCAGCGCAAGACCTGCACGGCAAGAACTCCACGCTCCTGCTGCACCTCGACCGCGTGAGCGAGGAGCACACCGCCGATCTCGACCACGTGCACGTCGTCGTCGACACCGACCACCGCGAAGGTCCTGAATCCGCCCGCGTGACGCTGCCCGCCGGCGTCGCCGCCCTGAGCGCCCCAGCGCGGGCGCTCCTCGTCCTGGACGTCGTCCACGGCGCCGCTCTCCGTCTGGCCCAGGCGCGATCGATGGACGTCGCCCGGTTGGATCTGGTGCGCCAGGCCGTGCTGGGCGACGGGCTGAGGTTCCTCTGGTCCAGCGCGCCCAAGGTCAGCCCCGACCGGCGCCACCGGGCCAGCGTGCTCGTCGAACTGGCCGACGACGGCTTCGGTCGGTCCCGGATCCTGGTCCACCGCCGCGACGAGGGGGACCTCGTCGCGGTCTCGGACGAGCACCTGGCCTACTCCTCCAGCGAGGGATTCACCCGCGCCGCCACGACCTTGCGGTGGCTGGACTCGCAGACGGTGCAGCTGACGCCCTACTCGGACTGGCTCGACACCACCCGCGGCGCCGTGACGCTCACCCTCCCCGTCTCACCCAGCCCGTCGCTTCCGGTGGAACCGCCGCCGGTCGTCGAGGCCGTCACCGCGGACCTGCCCCGGCCTGCTGTGGTGGTCGAAGGACGCGGTTTCGATGCCCCGGAGGGCAACGAGTTCCCGCAGTGGATTCAGGGCGGTGCGCGGTTCTTCGTCGAAGGCTTCGACCTGTTCGGGTACGCCGAGTGCCTGGACGCCACGGTCGAGCTGATGGCCGCCGCACCCGATTGGAAACGGTGGTGGGAGTCGGGTGGGCAACCCGGTGTCGACCTCGTGGTCCACGTCCAGGCCCTCGACGACGACCATGTCTGGCCCGCCGCGCTGCGCGACCCCCAGGCGGTGACGGCACGCCGTTTCACTGACCGCGTCGAGGTGCACTACCGCACGACGGCCCCGTCCCCTCAGGGTCCGCTGGAGCACGTGGCCGAGTGGGCTCGTCAGGACCTAGACCGCGCCGTCACCAAGCTCAGGAAGCGGTTCCGTTTGGCCCAGCAGCCAGACCTGCCGCACCTCAACGAGGCGCTACTTGGCGCGGCCCAGGCTCTCGCGGAGATCAGGGCCCGAAACATGACCGGATAGGCCAACTGCGACAACTGCGACGTGTCGGGACGTCACGGTCATCCCGCGATCCGGTGGACGTCAAGACTGATAGACCTCGATGCCCTGCCTCTCACGAAAGGCACGAGAGTTGTCAGCCTCCATCCACCGCACCCGCCACTGCTCGCCGACGAAGACGAAGACACCACGATCAAAGTCGTCCAGAGTCGCCACCAGCTCCTGCCCGACCGTAATGAAGTCGCTGACCAGGTCGTCGTCCTCGAACCAGAGCCCTTCGAGCCGGTAGTGCGGGGCTGACCAGCCCCGCCACCACAGGTGCCCGCCCGTGCAGGTTCACCCGGTGTCGATGCGGCAGTACAGAACCGCCTGGCGGCCGTCCGCGTGCTGCAGGTGCGCTCCGCGGTCGCGACACGCCTCGACGCGTTCGTCACGCGGAGGTTTCTCCTGCATCGGCGGCTTCCAAAACACCTGCCGATCTTGTCAGGAGACCTACCGGTCATCCCGCTGGCCGGGACGTCCGCCCACGCCCCCGACGAGCCCACAGCACCGCCCCGGTGACCCCCGCGGAAACGACCGCAGCCATCATCCACGGCAGAGCCGGCCACGCCGGAGGGTTGTCGTAGCTGCTGTCCGCGATCACCGCGCTCTTCACCGTCCACACCACCAGCAACACCACGCTGAGCAGGTACAGCCCCACCGCCCACACGCTCCAGCAGCGCCATCGAACGGCAGCTAGCACCGGCAACCCCAGAACGCCCAGGGCTACCAGCCCCGGACCGACAGTGTTGATCAATCCCAAGGGTCAGCCCCTTGCCCCGACACGACCTGCACGTCCTCACCATGGCAGGTGCAGCACGCGTCAACCGGCGATCTTGCCCTCCTGCACAGCTCCTTCGCTTCGGACACGTCCGGTCATCCCGCGGTGTGAGCGCTGTCGCCCCGGGGTTGGCGACGACCGGATCTGGCGATGACCGCGTGCACGACGAGCGCGCCGATCACCCGCATATCCCGCCGTTCGCGATGGTGCTCGGCCAGGCGTCACACGGACGTGCTGCAGCCGAAGCGGCGGAGGTCCACGGCACAGGGAGCAGTGGCCTGATGTCTCCCTTCCTGCGACAGTCGCGACGTGACCAGCTACGACAGACGTTGGTGGGGACGCCTTCGGGAGCCCGTGCTCTCCTCATCGTTGCGCTGTGAGCGATGACGCTGGAGCAGCTGCGGTCTCGGCTGGGCATGTACCTGTCCCGGCCTGGCGCGCAACACCTCGGTCACTCACCGGGGCTGCTGCAGGAGGTGAGCGGAGGGTGGGCCAGCAGCCTCTACACCTTCGACCTGCACCGGAACGAGGAAAGCACTGCGCCCACGGTGCGCCTGGTGCTCAAGACCTACGCGCCGGACGAGGACGGACGCGCCCACGCCGTGCGGGAGTGGCAAGCCCTGCAGCGGCTGCGCGCCGTGGACTACCCGGTGCCCCGCGCGGTGCTGCTGGAGCCCGACGCCGACCACCTGGGGCGCCCGTTCGTCGTGATGGAGCACGTTGCGGGGGTGACCTTGTGGCAGGCTCATGAGGCCGCCGACCCGGGTACGCAGGCCCAGCTGGTGAGCGCGTTCACCGCTGCGCTGAGGGCGCTGCACGCCCTGGATCCCCGCCTGCTGGAACCGGCCGACACCGATCAGGGCGAGTTCGACTACGTCGAGCGTGAAGTTGCGGAGTTGCACCGCGACAGCGCCGGCGTGGTGCGGGTCGGGCTGTCCAACGTCCTGGGATGGCTGCGCGAACGCCGGCACCTGGTGCCCTGCCTGCGGCCGGTGATCCTGCACCGCGACTACCACCCGTGGAACGTGCTTGTGGACAGCTCCGGACGGCCTTGGGTGCTGGACTGGGACTGGCGGATCGGCGATCCCCGCTTCGACCTGGCCTGGACGTGCACGTTGATGCAGCGCAGCGGCTTCGACGCCTTTGCCCAGGCCGTGCGCCAGGAGTACGCGTCCACGGTCGGCGCCGGTGATCCGCTGGAGGAGTTGGCGTACTTCGAGGTGTTGACGACTGTGAGGTGGCTTTTGAACGTGCTGCCCTCGATCGAGTCGGGGACTCGGTTGGACGCCGCGACCAGAGCCGAGTTCCGCGCCTTCCTCGTCGGACCGGTGCGTGAGGCGCGAGCACTCCTGCGTGCCCGTACCGGGATCGACGTCGAGGTGCAGGTTCAGACCTGACCACGCCCCTGTCCCGGAGGGGTGACCCTGCTCAGACCACTTCACGGACATCCCGCGGTGCGCGCGCTGTCGCCGGCGGCTGCGACCTCGCGGTCTCGGCGATGACCAGGTGGTCGGTGGGCGATGTGATCACTCGCATGTGCTCGGCCAGGGACACATCCACCTCATGCAGGTCACCGTGGAGGCGAGGGTTCCGACCGCTCACTAACGGAGCACGTCGAGGTCCTGACAGGTCCCGTCGACGACCCGTACAGCACCAGCATCGGTGATCACGCAAGCAGCCCCGCCCCCACGCACCTGCACCGTCATCACCCGCACCCGCTCACCGGTAACGGTGGAGACGGGCAGGTCCTCATCAACGGTGAACCGCAGGTGCGGCCGCGCCCCACCGAGATCACCCGACACCTCGTTCGAGACCGCCGCCCAGGACGTGTCGGTGCGGAAGTCGCCCCCGGCGCCGGCACGCTCCACCGCAGCCCGGACGCGTTCCGCTAGCCCCACCGCACCACCCGCGGCACTCACCTGCTCCGTGGCATCCACCGCGAACAGGTCATAGGGCGGCTGCGGCCGAAACGTCGACCAGACCAGTGACGCCATGGCTACCACCCCCAGCAGCGCCACCCACGACACCACCCGCCGCGGCAGCATCAACGCCACCCAGGCTGTGACCGCACCCACCAGCGCTCCCGCCGGCAGGCAAATCAGCAGCCACAACCCCAGCCAGGCGACGTCGCCGACCCACACCGTCAACGCCACCGCGAGCACCAAACCCAGCCCCGCACCCGCACCCGCATGACGGGCCACCAGCCGTCCACCCCGGGCGGAGCCGGAGACCAGGAAGGAGACGAGCACCCCGGCGTAGCTGCACCCCAGCACCACCAGCGCCCAGAACCCGGCGTCACGATCGACGCCGTCCTCACCGGTGGCCAAGGCGCCGACGGCCGCGGCAAGCACCGCCACCACGCCCGCACCCGCCAGCCGGCGCCACCACCGCGTCGCCCCGACGCCGAAGCCGTCACCGACCTTGCTGGCGCGCGAATCCGCAAGGCTCCCAGAGCCGTCCGACAGTCCGGTTGTCGTCACCACATCAGCGTCTCGCACACCACCTCGCGGTGCAGGGCTCATCACACCCTGATGGGTGTCACCTCGAACACATCCATCCGGTCATCCCGCGTTGTGCGCGGGCCTGAGCTACCGGCGACGTCCCGGACATGGGTCTCACCTGCTCTGACACGCTGCCTGCGTGAATCTCGATGACCTGGCAGACACCCGCGCCCGCCTGATGCTCGAAGGCATGGACCCGGCCGTCATCTACTTCTGGGCCGTCGCTACGTTGGAAGCAGGAGCTGACACTCCCGCGCTGCGTCGCACGGCCGCGGCCGACGTGCGCGACCAGGAAGCCCAGCGTTGCGAGTTTCACCTGGCCCTCGATGAACTCGGCGCACCCCGACTCAACGAGGAAGAAGTCGGCTGGCAGTACGCCAGGTACACCGCCCGTTCTGCTGTCATCGGCGAACTCGACGCCACCAGGGCGGCTCGACGCATCGTCTGGGGTGCGGCTGACCCCCTTGGGGCGCCCAAGCAGTTGCGGCCCTTCGTGGACGCGGTCAAAGAGGCGGGCCGGCCGGGTGCCGACGAGAACCAGATCGAGGCAATGTGCATGCGCTTGGCTCGGGAGTACCTCTAGTCCTGAGACGCGGCGATCACCTGGCCCCCGCATCCGAGGTCGCGCCAACGTCGGGGAAGTCGACGACCTCACGGTCCTCCCGCTGGCCAGGACGTCTGTAGCCGCGCAGGGCCCCGTTCTGATCAGCTGGCGGCCAGGTCCAGGCGCGTCGACAGGATCGTGTCGACCTCCGCACGCAACCGCTCGTGATCGAACTCCTCGAAACCCAGCTGATCGGCCAACCGCTCGGCCAAGCGGGCGAACAACGCCATGCTCGCCCGCAACGCCGCGGCCGTGTCGACAGCGTCGAAGCGCCCCCAGCAGTCCTCGAGGGCCTCCTACACGTCGGGGTCCATCCACTGCCGCATCCGGGTGCCCAGGTATCGGACGTCGACCCCGGCGCCGTAGCGCGCCCGGTGGTCCCACTCGATCAGCAGCAGCAACTGCTCCTTCAGGTCACGATCGCGCACCTTGGCCATCCACAGTTCCTCCCGCACCGCCGCCTTGGCGCACATCAGTGCCGCTGCGTAACCCCAGTGCAGCGCCTGCTCGAACTCGCCCGCCGACGGCAACGCCGACGTCGGGGATGTGAGAGACAGCGCCGAAGCGTGCCCGTCCTTGTCGACCAGCACCCGGAAGGGACGGTCGCGCGGGATGAAAGCGATCTGCCCGGCGGGGATGACGGTCAGATCCAGTTTGCCGCCGGCGTAGTAGACGACGCGGGAAGGAAACCAGCCCGGAGCATGCAAGCGCTCGACGACCAGGACCTCGCCGAGCTGGTCCCACCAGGAGTCGTCGGCCAACACCGGGGCGAGGTCCTCGACGTAGACCTCCAGGTCGCGATCGGACAACGGGTGCGTCTGGCCGGCGGCCGCCGAACCGGTCAGCAGCAGCGCGCGCACGTTGTCGTGAGCGTCGGCCCAGTGGGTCAAGGTGCCGATCACGGCGTCGTAGTCCACGCCGAGACGGTGTCAGAACCACCGACGCCTCGACAAGATCATCCCCCAACACCGCGACACCCGCTCTGCTCCAAGCCTTACCGCCGGTTGCGGGCACGTGGAAGTCTTCGCCCGTGACGGCCCCCGATGACCAGGCGACCGCAGCACTTCGCGGCGACGCACCGCACGACGACATGACGTTCGAGGACAAGTTCGAGGACACAGCGCTGAACGGCACATCAGCGGCGCTGTCCGGCACCGAACGGGCCGTGCTGGGTGAGGTGACCGCGGCGCAGGTGTTGACCTTCCTCAGCCGCTACACCCTCGCCCGCCTGGGCGAGCCGATCCGCTCGGTCCGCTTTCGGGCTGGGCGCATCGACGCCGTGTGGGGTGTGGAGCTGGCCGACGGGCGGCAGGTCGTCATCAAGGCCCACCGTCAGCCCGTCGACGTCCAGGCCGTGACCGCGGCCACTGCGGCCAAGTCCTTGCTGGTCGCCGCCGGCTATCCCTGCCCGCAGCCGCACTCAGGACCTGATGAGGTCGAGGGTCACGTGCTGGTTGCCGAAGCGCTGCTCAGCCAGGGCGCCACCCCTAACGGACTGGACCCGGTCATCCGCCGGCTGCTGGCGGACGGGCTCGCTCAGCACATCGACCTCCTGCGCCAGGGCGACACCCTGCCCGCCCGGGCAGGTGCGGGGCCGTCGTGGTGTCAGTACCAGCACGGGCCCTGGCCCATCCCGCACGACCCGATCGTGGACTTCACCACGTGCCCGCCGGGCTACGAGTGGCTGGACGCCTTCGCAAGGCGCGCCAGCGAGCAGGTCCTGACTTACCGCAGTCAGGACGTTGTGGTCGGCCACGCCGACTGGTACGCCGGCAACTGCGCCGTCGCTGACGGGCAGCTGGTGGGCACTTTCGACTGGGAACTGGTCGCCGACGCCGAGGCCGTCATCGCCGGGTTCACCGCCGCCGGCTACGCCTCCAGCTCCAGCAGCGGCGGCGGGCTGTCCACCCCGGAGGAGACGCTGGCCTTCCTGCAGGACTACGAACGAGCCCGCGGCGTCCGCTTCGACATGGCTGAGCAGCGCGCCGCGACCGCCGCAGCCGCATGGATCGTGGCCTTCAACGCCCGCTGGGAAACCGCGATGCGCCCAGGCCTTGACGACGGAACCACCACTGCCCTGCTACGCGCCCGCGGGGCGGACTACTTTTCGCTGAACTGGTAGCCGCCACCGGTGGCCTCGCGAATTGCAGGCTCTCGACTGCCAGACTGACCTGGTTAGAACTTTGCGGTCATCCCGCGCGGTGGGCGGGCGCACGATCATCCTGCGGAAGGCGTGCGCTCAGATCGGTCGCCTTCGGAGCCAACCAGGTCGTGGTGATCAGGAGTCAGAACGGGTTGAGGAAGTCCAGCAGGTCTCCTGCTGCACGCAGCCCCCGACGCACCCGACCCTTACGTGCGGGCGCCCCATTCGTCTGCAGCGCCTCCGTCGCCGGTGCTCGATTCCGCTCGACATCACCAGCTACCAGATGAGCAGCAACAGGGTCCCCGTCCTGCAGAAGCGTCACCAGGGCCCGGGCCGCCCGTAGCCGGTCATCACGATCCAGCGACCGCGAGGCCACCAGGGGTACCAGCCGCTGCACCGCCTTCTCCACGCGTGACCCCACCAGTGCACTCATCCCGACAGCGTGACGGGTTGACGCCAGGGCGGACACCGGACATGGCGAGTTGAGGGCGGTAGCGACAGAGATCACTGTCACGCTTTCGGTGCTCAGCGCATAGACAGGTTGTGGTGACTAACGAGCCGACAGACGACGAGCTTCTCGCTCAGTCGTTGCTGCGCCCGCACGCCTTCGGCGACCTCTACCAACGACACGCAGCCGCGGTGTTCGACTTCATCGCCCGCCGCGCCGGCTCCGCCGCGGCCGACGACCTCCTCGGTGACGTCTTCGTCGCCGCGCTGGAAGCCCGCGTCCGCTATCGCCCCCACAAGAGCGGCTCGGCTCTGCCCTGGCTGTACGGCATCAGCGCCAACCTCGTCCGCGAGCATCTACGCCGCAGGCGACCCAACGCCCTCATCGACACCGACGTCGGCGTCGACTGGCACGCCGTCGACGACCGGATCGACGCCCACGCTCAACGCGACCAACTCCGTCGAGCGCTGACTGCGCTGAGCGCCGCCGAGCGCGAAGCCTTCCTGCTCACCGCCTGGGAGGGCCTGAGCACCACCGAAGCCGCCCAGGCCCTCGACACCACCGCGGCCGTCGTCCGCACCCGCCTGAGCCGAGCCCGCCAACGAGCCCGCGCCGTCCTGGCGACCGCCTCGGCCACCTCAGCCTGAAAGGAGCTCCCATGCCCACGCCCTTCGACCTCGATGCCTTGGCCCAGCAGGCCGGGCAGACCAGCGCACCGACCCGCGAGCAGCTCGAGCCCGGCCGTCGCCAGCTGCAGCAAGCGATCGAGCAGGCCGACACCCGTGTCCTGGCGCTGCGCCGCCACCACCGCCAGTCCAAGCGCCGGCCCACGCGGCGGTGGACCATCACCGCCTTGGCTGGTGCCGCGGCAGCCGCCGCCGTGGCGTTGGTGCTGCCCGTCGCCAGTGCCCCGCCGGCCTCGGCCGAGCAGGTCCTCCTCGTGACTGCCCAGGCCGCCGGTCAGCAACCAGACCAGGCCGCCGGAGCGGCGTACTGGCACGTCCACTCCGAACAGGACTACCCCGCCACCAAGCCCCTGCAACGAGAGATCTGGCAGTCGCGCAACGGTGAGTCCGTCCTGCGCGATGAGACCTTGGTTTCCGGTGCACTGGACGGTGAGCCGGTCGACCCTGCCGAGGTCGTCACCACCAGTCTCGATGGACCCGCGGTCTTTGGGGTGGGGGGCCGCAGCCTGTCCTGGGCGGACCTCGACGCCCTACCCACCGACCCTCAAGCTCTCGGAACCCTGCTGCGTGCAGCGGTCAAGGACCACCCGGCCGGAGAGGACCACGAGCTGTTCGTGACGGTCACCGACCTGCTGACCGAAAGTCCGGCGTCACCGGCGCTGCGTCGGGCGCTGTGGGAGGTCGCCGCACGCGTGCCCGGTGCTGAGGTCCTCGGACCCATGACCGATGCGGCCGGTCGAACTGGCACCGCCATCGAGCGCGACGAGCTGGACCAGAACCGCTACCGCTACGTCTACATCCTCGATCCCACCACCGGCGAGCTGCTGGAGACGCGCAACGTCGACAGGGACGGAGTCGTCGTCTACCGCATGACCGAACTCGCCCAGGAGCCCGCTTCCACGGCGCCGCTGTCCGTCCCTCCTGGATGCGGACCCGGTTCGGTACCCGAACACAGCTGCTGACACCGGGCGAGCCGGCTGGGGGCGGTGCGATCAAGGAGGGGAGTCGCACCGCCCGCCCGCACTGCGCGACGTCACGGTCATCCCGCGGTGCGCGCGAAGCGCACGGTGATCCCGCGGTGCGCGGGCGCACCCGTCGTGCCGCGAGGCTCATCCGGCCGGGGCGTCCCGGAGACCAGTCTGTTCAGGACGGGCCCGCCAAGTCTCGGCACGCGATCATGGAGGGCATCGCTAGCGTGCCGATGGTGACTGACTCGCTACCCGGTGGACGCTTCTCCGGCCCCGCCAAGGAGGGCCAGACCGTCGTGCGCAAGAGCAGCGGCCCCAACGCCGCGGCCCTGCTGCAACACCTCGAACGCAGCAGCTTCGACCTTGCACCCCGGTTCATCTCCACCGCCAACGGCCTCGACACCTTGAGCTACCTGCCCGGGACCGCGGGGCTGACCCCCTTCACCGACGACGTCCGCTCCGAGGAAGCGTTGACTTCGGTCGCCACAGCCATCCGGCGCCTGCACGACCACACCCAAGGCTTTCAGCCCCCTGCCCCAACGGACTGGCGCGTCATGGACGTGGCCCTGCCCGTCGAGGTCGACTGCATCGGTCACCACGACCTGTCCCCCTGGAACCTTCTCTTCAGAGGACGCCAGGTGGTCGGGATCATCGATTGGGACACCATCGCCCCCTCCAACCGCATGTGGGACCTGGCTTTCGCCGCCTACCAGCTCGTCCCCCTCTACCCGCCGGCCTGGTTGGACGTGTTCGGCTGGCCGGCCGAGCCCGACCGCAGGCGGCGTCTGCACCTACTCGCCAACACCTACGGCCTGGGCGCACAGCCAGCGGAGCTGATCGACCTGGCCCTGGTCCGGTTGGCGAGCCTGGCCGCTCACATGGAGACGCAGATCCGTCGCGGCGACCCGGCCTACGCCGTCATGCGCGATGAGGACCACGCCGGTGGATTGCGGGCCTCGGTCGCCTGGCTCAGTCAGAACCGGAAGGCCCTGACGTAGGCGGGGCAACCGCGCGGTCATCCCGCGTTGTGCGCGGTCCTGAGCTGCCGGCCACGTCGCGGTCATGGCGAGAAGCGGACGAGGCGGAAACCCGTGATTCGCGGTCAGGGGACGCCCTCGAAGACGATGATCTGATCATGAGCACCAGAGGCGTCGTCCGCGACTGGCACGACGAAGAAGGCTGGGGTGTCATCGACAGCTCTGAGACGCCGGGCGGCTGTTGGGTCCACTACTCCGCTGCCATGACCACCCAGGAGGGGCTCCGGCCCGGCCAGGACGTTGCCTTTACCTACGAGCAGGGCGAGCAGGACGGGTACCACTACCGCGCTCAACGCGCCTGGCCCTGGGGCCAGGACCCGGCTCAACGGCCCGGGACCATGGTGTTTAACGACCGCAGCGGAGCCTTCACCAGCAGCCTCACCCTGACCTACGACGACCCGGCAGCCGCTGAAGCCGCAGGAGCCCCGCAGGCAGGGACAACGCACTGGCCGCCAGCAGCGACGCCGGTCCTGGGCACGGTGACCGTTACCGTCTTCGAGAGGGCACCAGGACGCAACGAAGTCCGCATCGACACCCGCGGCATGCTGAACGAGCAGCTGATGGACGCAGCCATGGCCGAACTGCAGCAGGTGCGCCAGCAGCTACCCGACTGAACCGGTCTCTGGCCTCACCCATCAGACGGTGAACAGCAACTTCACGGTCATCCCGCGCTTCACACACGTCCAGCTCCTGACGAGGACAGGAACCTCAGGCCGGTCGCAACCACACGTCGACGAGCAGTAGGTCATCCGGAACCGCTCGCAGACGCTCCGCCACCTCGGACGTCATGCGCGTGAACCACGCTTGACCTACGGTCCGGTCGCTGACCCTGGACTCACCGAAAGCAAACATCAGGCCTTCGCCGACTTCCTCACTCACGAGGTAGTCCATAGCTGCCTCCAGCGTTGAATCCCGCGGGAGTGCTGCGGAGCGCTCATCAGCTGGGCATTTGGCCTCAGCGCCCGCGGCATCAGATCGCACCGGAGTCAGCGACCCCAACACGCGAGGGCTGGGCGCCGCCTCGACGGTGTGCACCTTGATACCAACACCAGCCCACACCCCACGGACCGAGGCGATGCTGGTGACCGCAGGCTGCACACCCGGTGGGAACTGCACCGGTACGCCTCGACCGCACGGTAGGCCAGGTTGTGGACCGTCCTCATCGCCCAGCGGGGCCAGGTGCAGTGCACCCTCCACCTCGATGACTTGACCATCGACGTCCACGGTGTCACCGTCGCGCAAGACCAAGTCCTGGAGATTGACCATCTCAGCAGTGGAGCATCGGGTGCGCTGCACCATCAAGCCCCGGATCCACGACTTCACGGTCATCCCGCGTTGTGCGTGCTCGCTGGCGGCCGGCTACGCCCGCATATGGCGAAGATCGAGCACGACCCGGCGGTGAAGCGTCACGGCTTCTCCGCCGTCTTCACGTGGGGCACGACTCCCGGATGAAGTCGCTGAGGTCAGCGTAGTGGGCGGCCTCAGCCTCAGCAGGTGGACGGTAATCCAACCGGGAGTGCAGCCGGGCGTTGTTCCACCACTCCACCCAGGTAGCCGTGGCGTACTCCACATCGGAGAGAATCTTCAACGGCCCAGCGTGGAAGGGGCCGGGACGGATGCACTCGGTCTTGTAGAGGCCGATGACCGTCTCCATCAGGGCGTTGTCGTAGGCGTCACCGACCGAACCAATCGACGCCGCGAAACCCTCGATAGCGAGGTGCTCGGTCAGCCTCAAACTCTTGTACTGCGACCCGGCATCGGAATGCACAATCAGTCCCGGCGCCGCTGGTGTTCCTTCGTGTTCCCGTCCCCAGGTCGCCATCCGCAGGCAGGTCAGGACCAGCTCGGTGTGCTTGCTGGTCATCGCGTGCCAGCCCACGATCCGCTGAGCGAACACGTCGACGATGAAGGCGACGTAGACGAACCCCGCCCAGGTCCGGACGTACGTGAAGTCCGCCACCCAGACAACGTTCGGGGCCGGGGCGCTGAACTTCCGGTTCAGCAGGTCCCCGGCCCGCACCCCGTCCTTGCCGGGAACAGTGGTGCGGACCTTCTTCGCCCGCCGGGCCCCGTTCATGCCTTCCGCGCGCATCAACCGGTCCACGGTGCAGTGCGCCACCGCCACGCCCGCCCGACGCAGATAGGCGACCATCTTGCGGCGCCCGTACAGCGACTCCGGCTGGCCGTTCGTGGCTTGTAGCGCATTGATGACGTGAGCATCGGAGATGGTCCTGGCTGAGGGCGCGGCGCCGTTCTTCCAGGCTCGATAGGTTCTCGCGGCGACCTGACACCCCTGCTCGCTGAGCACGGCACAGATCGACTCGACCGCGAAATCCCTCTCCCTCATCTGATCGATGAACTGCACGATCAACGCTGGCGCGGGTCGAGCTCCCGCGCGAAGAAAATCGAGGCGGAACGCAAGATTTCGTTGGCCTCACGCAGGCGCTTGTTCTCCGCCTTCAGCGCCTTGATCTCCTCCACCTCGGCGCTGCTGAGACCGGGCTTGGCGCCGGCATCGACCTGGGCTTGGTCGACCCAGCGCTGCAGGCTGGCGCGGGAGACGCCGAGGCGTTCGCTGATGGCTACGCACGCTGCGCGCAGGGAGGGGTAGTCGCCTTGGTGGTCCAGGACCATCCGTACCGCTCGGTCTTTGATCTCGGCGGGGTACTGCTTGGGCATGATCGTCATCCTGACTCATCAGGAAGCGGCATCAAAGCCGTGACGCTTCACAGAGTCGTCAGCGCGGCTTGAGCACGAGAGGCCACCCGGGCTTGCGGGGCAGCCACTCCACCAGCGCCCAGGTTTGGGCCGGAGCCTTTCGGTGTGCTCATGTAACCAGCATGCCTGCACGTCCCACCGCGGCACGAACGGGGCGCGAGTCTGCGGCCTGCAGACTTCATGGTCATCTCGCGGTGCGGCCCGAAGACGACTCACCACTGACCAGGTGAGGTGCTCACCGCCACGACGATTGACCCGCGCTCACCGACGAGGGTCTGGAACTGAGCAACGACCTCGCCATCCTCGCTACTCACCGACAGCACGTGCTGAGCCCCCAACTGAAGCTCCTTCAGATCCTTCACCCGGAGGTCACCGGCTCCACCGGCCTCCTCAATCCGCTGACGTAGGACCTGCATCTGCTCAGCAGGAATGGCGTAGTCCGGCATCAACCGCTGGCACAGACCGCGTCTGTCCTCACGCTGAATCGCGGTGAGCACCCCGGCCACCGCGTCCTCGGGATCGCCAACGCCTACCCCGCAGGGCCGCGTCACGCGGTAGGCGTGGAGACCGCCCATCACCAAGGCCACCAAGACGCAGACGACGACGATCGCCCGCACCGGCCGGAACATCCGGTGCTCGGTGATCGGGTGGCTCATCGCTCGAGCATGCCGGGCTGGTGCCCGGCCGGGGTCATTTTCACCGCTTCTGCTTCCAGCGCGCACAGCAAGAACGTCCGGTCATCCCGCGCTCAGTGCGCGATCGTGGCTGGTCCCGAACGTCCTGACATGACGATGTCCGCGCGGTGTCCCGACGGTAATCGCGGTGGACCGACAGGACGGGTCAGTGATCGCGGCGGCGGTCCCGGTAGGTGGCCATCTTGGTGCGCGCCCCGCAGATGTCCATGGCGCACCACGTACTGCCCCGGTTGCGGGAGGAGTCGTAGAACACCCACTGACACACGTCGCGGCGGCAAGCCTTCAACCGGGTCAGCTGTCCCGGCTCCGCGCGGATCAACACAGCGGCGATGTGCGTCAGCCCAGCCCGGACCGGCGCATCCATCCAGGGTGCCGTCTTCACTGCGCCTTCAGGGACCGTCAACCGCACCGGCAACTGAGCCAGGGCCGTCTCCAGGCGACTCGCTCCCTCGCCATCGTCTCCATCGGCCAGGTCGGTGGGGTCAGTCGGGTCGGTGGGGTCAGCCGGGGCGGTGTGCGCACTGTCGTGGTGGGTCAGGAACAGCCAGCGCAGTCCTTCACGCAGGTCCACGGCGAGGGTGAGGTCATCGTCGTTGGCCTGCTCGCGCTCGTCGAGCAGGTCGTAGCTGGCCAACCACTGCACGAGGTCAGCGGGAGTCTGCAAAGCATCGGCCCCGGCCTCGCGGTCGGCGGTGTTGCAGAAGACCTGCGCCAGACGCAGCGGCGCCGGCGCCGGCGCCCGCCCTCCCGGCTCGGCGTAGCCACTGTCTGCAGGCACGTCCCCGTTACCGGTCATCGTCCATCACCGGTAACGTGCCGGAGGGCGATGATTCCCTGGCCCGAGGAGACCCTGTGCAGACACCTGAACGAGCACCCCGAGCGGCGTCACCCCGCACAGACCCCGGCGGACCCGGCGCCGGCCTCCCGCCCCTGGCCCTGGCCCTGGCCCTGGTCCTGGCTCTGCCGTCCCCCTCGAGCACGTTCACCCCTGCAGTCTGGCTCGCCCCCTGGGCGTGCCCGCCACCTACGGTCGAGGTGGCGACGTCGTGAGCGACCTGGCGAGCACACCCACCCGTGCGCGGGTACGCGACCCCAGCTGGGCACTGCTGCGCATCGAGCGCAGCTTTGCCCACTACTGGCTGGGTCAGTCCGCAGCTAGCGCCGGCGCCCAGGTCACCACCGTCGCCATCCCGCTGATCAGTGCCATCGCCCTGCACGCCGGACCCGCAGCGATCAGCTTCGTCGCCACCGCCGGGACCCTGCCCTACCTGCTCTTCTCCCTACTCACCGGACACCTGCTGCACGGGCGAGACCAGAAGCGCTCCATGGTCACCACCGATCTGCTCCAAGCGTTCCTGCTGACCCAGATTCCCCTGGCCTGGGTCGGGGGCTGGCTCAGCGTCCCCCTGCTGGCCGCGATCACCTTCGCCAGCGGCTGCTGCGCCCTGGTCTTCGGCTTGTCCGCCTTCGCCTACGTCCCTGCCCTGGTCGAGGACGACTCCCTGGCCGCCGCCAACCGCGCCGTCCAAGGCAGCCGAACGGTCACCGAGATCAGCGGCCCGGGCCTAGCCGGTCTGCTCATCTCTGCCGCCGGAGCCCCGATCGCCCTCATCGTCACCGCCGTGGGTCACCTCGCCTCCGCCGCCGGGGTCGCCACCAGCCACCCCCGGGCACGCAGCACCGTGCCCGGCGCCGGCAGCCCCACCGACACCGATGGACGGCCCTCGGTGCTGACGGGGCTACGCCTCCTCTTCACCCACCCCCACCTGCGGGCCCTGACCATCCACGCCGCGACCTACAACGCCGCCGAGCAGATCCTGGTTCTCAACCTCATCCTCTGGGCCGTACGCCAGCAGCACGTCACCCCTGGCGCCTACGGCCTCGCCCTGGCCGCCGCGGGGGTCGGCGGACTGCTCGGCACCCTGACCGCGCTACGCCTAGCTGAGCGGTGCGGACTGGGACGCGCCTTCACCCTCTCGCTGCTGCTGTCCTGCCTGGTTCCGGTGCTGCTGCCCGCATGGGCGCTCACCGGCTGGGCCCTGGCCGCGGTCATCGCCGCGGTGATGCTGGTGCGCGGCATCGGGGAAGGCAACGCCAACGTCTACTCCCTCACCATGCGCCAACAACTCATCCCCCGAGACGAGCTCACCCGCTCCGCCGGGGCCTACACCCAGGTCATGTACGGCTCGATCCCCCTGGGTGCCCTGGCCGCCGGTGTCGTCGGGGAGACTCTCGGCGCCCGCACCGGCGTCCTGATCGGCGCGATCGGCCTGATCGTCTCCGCAGTCCCGATGCTCACCCCGACGTTCCTGCGACTACGCGAGGCCACAGGCGCATCGACCCCACCCATCGACAGCGATACGGGCAACAACACATGAGCAGTCCCCCGCCGCCGCGATCCGCCGAGGCCATAGGACGACTGGCAGACCTCGTCATCGACTGCCCCGACGCAAGGCTCCTGGCCCAGTTCTGGCAGACCGTCCTGGGCCGCGACATCGACGACGACGAAGACGGGTGGATCACCCTGGGCCCGGGTCCTGACGGTCACCGGTTGTCCTTTCAGCAGGTGGCCGACTACATCGCCCCGACCTGGCCCTCTCAGCACCACCCGCAGCAGATGCACCTCGACGTCCTGGTCGAAGATCTCCCCACCGCTCACGCACAAGTCCTTGCCCTCGGAGCCCAAGCCCGTGGGGACGTCATGAGCCCTGGGCCGAAGGAGTGGCGTGTCTACGCCGACCCCGCAGGGCATCCGTTCTGCCTGGTCACCGGCGTCTGAGGCAGTGGCACGACTTCACGGTCATCCCGCCGGCCGCGATGGCGCTCAGCTAGGGGCGACACCACGGACGCTGCTACCCGAGACGGCGAAGGCTCATTCCTGCAACAGTCGCGACGTGACCAGCTATGGGAGACGCCTCCGGGGACACTCTCGGGAGCACATGCTCCCTTCATCGTCCCGGGGCGCACGATGACGCTGGATCAGCTGCGCTCTCGCCTGGCCACATACCTCTCCCGGCCCGGTAGCGGAAACCTCGGCGCCTCACCCGGGCCCCTGCAAGGGGTCAGCGGAGGATGGGCCAGCAGCCTGTACACCTTCGACCTGCGCCGAGGCGAGCACAGCGCTACACCCGCGGTGCGCCTGGTGCTCAAGACGTATGCACCGGACGACGACGGACGCGTCCACGCCGCGCGGGAGTGGCGAGCCCTGGAACAGCTGCGCACCGTGGACTACCCAGTGCCCCGCGGAGTGCTGCTCGAGTTCGACACCGCCCACCTTGGGCGCCCGTTCGTCGTGATGGAGCACGTTGCGGGCGTGACCTTGTGGCAGGCCCACGAGGCCGCCGACCCGAGCACGCAGGCTCAGCTGGTCAGCGCGTTCGCGACTCAGCTGGCGGCGCTGCACGCCCTCGATCCCCGCCTGCTGGAACCAACCGCTACCGATCAGGGCGCGTACGACCACATCGACCGCGAACTCACGCAGCTGCATCACGACAGCGACAGCCTGCCGCGGGCCGGGCTGTCCGACGTGCTGCGGTGGCTGCACGACCGCCGTCATCTGGTGCCCTGCCGGCGCTCAGTCGTCCTGCACCGCGACTACCACCCGTGGAACGTGCTCGTGGACGGCTCCGGACGGCCTACGGTGCTGGACTGGGACTGGCGGATCGGCGATCCCCGCTTCGATCTGGCTTGGACATCAACGTTGATGCAGCGCAGCGGCTTCGACGCCTTCGCCCGGGCCGTGCGCGGGGAGTACGCGGTCACCGCCGCTATGGGTGATCCGTTGGAGGGGTTCGCGTACTTCGAGGTGCTGACGACGGTGCGTTGGCTCCTGAACGTGCTGCCCTCGATCGGGCCGACTTCCCGGTTGAACGCCGCGACCAGAGCTGAATTCAGCGCCTTCCTCGTTAGACCGGTACGCGAGGCGAGAGAACTCCTGCGCGCTCGTGCCGAGATCGACGTCGAGGTTCAGGTCCAGACCTAACTACAAGCGCGGAGCCGGCAGGACCGTGTCGGACGACTTCGCGGTCATCCTGCGTTGTGCGCGGTCTCGAACGGCCAGCGAGGGCTTCACATGGCGATGTCCGAGTGGTCACGGGGTCGTTGTGGGCTCCTGCGGGTGGTGGTCCTGTGGAGAAGTTGATCAACGAATCGGGCTGACCCCGCCACCCACCGATGCTGCAAACACCCCAATAGCTCGAGCCTCCGCACCCCTCTCACCGCCCAGGAGCCGCACGTGCCCGACGGCTCGACCCTGATCCGCCGCCTGATCGGCGGGTTCATGATCCTCACCGCCCCCCTGGCACTGCCGTTGCTGTTCTTCCAGGCCGACCTCTTCGGCATCGAGAGCGACTTCTGCATCTACAAGGGCGTCAGCCCGCGCGTCCCCCTTGAACAGCGTGTCCTCGAGCGCGGCGTCGACGTCCGCCAGCACTGGGAGTGGTTCCCCATGGGGGTGCGCTGCGACTGGTTCCTCCGTGACGGCAGCTTCGTCACCACCACGGCTGCCACCTGGGACCGCGACGCCCTTGCTGCGGGCGCGATCAGCTACGGGCTGCTGGGCCTCACGATGGTGGCGGCACCCCGCATCAAGATCGGCGCGGATGCCTAGCTGACCGCCCCCAGCCTCGTCACCCTCGGGGAGGGGCAAGCACGACGTCACGGTCATCCCGCCGTCCCTGCGTGAGCAGAGCTCCAGCCCCGTGATGATGTTCTGGTGAGTCCTCGTCGGACCGCGCCTGTCCGCCGCGAGTTCAGCAAGGCCACCGAGTGGTTGGAACAGTTGTCTGTCCAGCTGCCGGCCCTGTCGTGCCTGGGGCTGTGCGAGGACTTCTGTAGCAAGGACATCGACGCCTCCATCACCGAACGCCGCCGGCTGTTGGCCGCCGGCGTCGACCTCGATGACCCCACCCCCGATGGGGCTTGCCCTGCGCTGAGTCGGACGTTCGGGGCCGGGCGGTGCAGTGTGTACGCCATCCGCCCCACGATCTGTCGACTGTGGGGCGCCACCGAGTCGATGCCCTGCCCGCATGGTTGCCGTCCCGAGGGCGGACTCGTTGACGACGCGACGGCGATGCGGTGGATGATCACCAGCCTGCAGATCGGTAACCACCTGGACGACCCAGCCGTGCAGGAGCTGCTCGAGCTGGCCCTGACCGACCAGGCGGCCGCGAGCCTGTTGAGCCGGTTCCTGCGTGGAGACCGGGCCATCACCACGCAGCTGTACGAGCGCATGATCCAACTACGAGCTCGACGTCCAGCTCGCAGCGAGCAGGCTCTGCTCCGGAGACAGCGACAGCTTGAGGAGGAAGACATCGGCGGCTTGGGAGTGCACACTGGTGCAAGGACGTTCAACTGATCAGGAGGGATGGTCATGACGGGGAATGCTCACAACCTGCACGTGGCCTCGCACCTGCAGGAACGCGACCGCCGAGAGGCTTCACGCCCCAGCGACTACCTGAGTGATTACCGGGGCGACCAGGTCGGCAACGACGGCCTGAGTGATCGCGAACGCGCTGAAGCGGTCGGCGATTATGAACGCCTGATGGCCCCCAGCTCCGACGATGCCGTCACGGCGATGGTCACGCGGGCACTGGCCCGCTCGTGAGCTGACACTGCATCCTGCGCCCGGCTACTCACTCTGGGTGGCCGGGCGTAGTGCTGTGCGATTCGCTGGGATTATGCAGGGGTGAGCCAGTCCCCGACAGCCGCCGGGCCACCCGCCACGGTCCCTGTCACGTTCTACTCATACAGCCCTGAGTACGCCAGCGAGGTGGCCCGCTTCGTCTGCGCGGACCCGGAGAAGATGCAGAAGACCGGGGGCCGGCGCAAGACTCACCCCCGCTGGTGGCAGGTGGAAGCGCAGTCGATCCTGCGTGCCTACCGGCCTCACCAGCATGGCGTGTCGCGCATGATCCTGGGACTGCGGCAGCCTTCCAATGACCTCGTAGCTCTTGGCCTGTGGGAGCCGCAACGCGGCGTCGGCGACGTCCGCGTCGTGCTGCAGAAGGCCCTGGGGGTTGTCCTCAGCGTGCAGGGGACCAACGTCGCCGGGGAGCTCTACCGCTACCGGTTGGAGCGCATCCTCCACGACACGTCCCACCAGAAGCCCGCCCCCTCGGTGCTGCTGGTGCAGAGCCGCATCCACGCACGCAACATCCCCAGCCAGCGATTGGCCACCCGGTTCGGCTTCGCCTACGACCACATCCTCTCCGACGAACGCGCCTTCGAGGCCACCGCCGGAGCGGATTTCATGCAGGTGTGGACCCAGGCGTGGCGCTCCACCCCCGGCACGGGATGGAAGTCGACAACGCCGCCAGCGGAGGGCGTCACGCTCATCACCTTCCCTTGATCAGAGCCATCCACGCCTTGTTCTGTTGCTGTCGCGGTCCGTGCAGCCGTGCAGTGCGGGTGCAGCTCGACGCCGAGGGCCTGGCGAGATGAGGTGCCGCGGAGACACGCTCCTCTATGAGCCTCACCCTGACCCGTTCCCCATCCCCCTCGGCGACGGCACCTGGCGCACCGACCCCCTACGCCTGGCCATCGCCGCCTACCTCGCCCGCTACCGCGGCGGAACCCGCCGCCACGCCGAATCCGACCTGCGCGTCTACCTCACCTGGTGCCAACTCCGTGGGCTCAACCCGTTGCAGGCCCGACGTCCGCACATCGAGCTCTACGTCCGCTGGATGCAGGAGACCCAGCACTTCGCCGCCTCCACCGTGTCGCGGCGGACGTCGGTAGTCGCCGGCTTCTACCGGACCTGCGTCGTCGACGAACTGCTGGAGCACTCACCCGCCGACTACGTCCGACGTCCCAACGTGCCACCGGAGTCACCCACCCTGGGATTGAATCACCTGCAGCTGGAAGCGATGCTCTCCACCGCCCGCGACTCCGCCAACCCGTGCGACTTCGCCCTGGTGTGCCTGCTCGGATTGCTGGGCCTGCGCATCTTCGATGCTGCGCCCTGGACATCGCCGACCTCGGTGAGGAGCACGGCCACCGCGTCCTGCGGGTTGTCGGGAAGGGTCACAAGGTCGTCCTCGTCCCGCTGGCCCCGGCGGTGGGGCGATCAGTGGACCGCGCCATCGGCGACCGCACGACGGGGGCGCTGCTACTGAACACTCGCTGCGGCCGCTCGGATCGCCACTCCGCGACCCGCCGTCTCAAGCACCTCGCCGACGATGCCCGGATCCGGTTGCCGCGGATGCACCCGCACATGCTTCGCCACACCTACGTCACCACCATGCTCGACGCCGGCGTGGACCTACGAGACGTCCAGATCGCGGCCCGTCACGCCGATCCGCGGACGACGATGCGCTACGACCGCGCCCGCGCTGGACCGCCACCCCAACTACATCCTCGCCGCATACATGGCCTCGGGGACCTGACGAGTCTGCTCCGACTTCACGCTTTTGGCGATGTCCGGGTGGACGCCGAACAGAAGGATCACCCGCATATCCCTGCGGTGCGCGCGAAGCGCACGGTCATCCCGCGGTGCGCGCGAAGCGCACGGTCATCCCGCGGTGCGCGCGAAGCGCACGGTCATCCCGCGGTGTGCGTGGTCGGCCCGGGTCGACGACGACCGGATCTGACGAATTGCGCGAGGTCCGGCAGCACCCCCAGAAGAGACTGGACTGGCCAGGACTACTTCAGCACTGTGATCACCATGACGGGGATCTACCTTGGCGGCGGCGGCAGCGAGCACGATGAAGCAGCACTATGGGATGAGGCGTTCACCCCCGGCCAGCGCGTGAGCATCTGGTCCTTCGCGATGCCTCTCGGCCCGGCCCGAACCGGCAGCGCCCAGTGGCTTTCCAACGCCTTGCGCACCCGAGGGGACTTCACCCTCGACGCTTGGGGCCTGGAGAAGACCGATGACGATCACAGCGCCGAGCGTCTGCAGCGCAGTCAGGTCGTCGCCATCCCCGGCGGCAACACCTTCGACCTGCTGCACCACCTGCAGCAGCACGATCTGCTCAGCGCACTGAACGCCTTCCTCAACGACGGAGGCCAGGTCTACGGCGGCAGCGCCGGCGCGATCCTGCTCGGCGCGGACATCGCCATCGCCGAGGCCGAGGACCCCAACGACGCCGGCGTGAGCGACACCCGCGGTCTGAACCGCTTGGCCGGGGCAGTGGTGCGACCGCACTACCAACCGGCGCAGGACACCGAGCTGCAGCAGTGGGCCACGGCGCACCAGCAGGTGGTGCTCGCCCTGCCCGAACGCAGCGGTGTCGTCATCACCGACACCGCCGGCTGTGTCATAGCCCGCAACGTTGGACCTGAGGCAGTGCAAGTCTTCAGCCCGACCGGCCAGCAGGCCCGCCCAGCGGGCATGGCCTGGGACCTCAACGAGCCCTGACAGTCGTCCCGCGGTGCGCGTGACGTCGCTGCATGCCGCCTTCGGTCGGCCTCGTATTGACGCTAGATCAGCAGGGATGAGCCGTCAGGGCGCCAGAGCAGCGCCGGTAACCGTCGCGCGTTCGATGAGCAGCGCCAGTCCCTGAGCGCAGCGCTGCTGGGCCGCTACATCGCCGTGGCGAGCCGCAACTACGGCCTGCACCACCTCATGGACCTCGGTGTCGCGCTCACCCCACCACCGCAACGCTGTCGCCTTCGATCCCAGTTGCCGCGTCGCCAGCCGCTGCAAGCACCGGGCAATGTTGGCGATGCGATCTGCCGCGGCCTCTCCACCACTCGGCGCCGGCCGCGTCAGCAGGTCCGACAAATACTCCTGCGTCTGACGAAGGAACAAGCCCTCGCTCACCTCCGGGAAGACCGAGCCGGTGGGCATCCCCCGCACCACGACGGCGTGTCGCCGAGCAGCTAGGACATCGTCGGAAGCGGCATGGCTTGGCCCCAGCCGTAGGCCTTCCGCCGACCACGACAGGCAGTGGCCCTGCACTCCCCACGGGCGTAGACCAGGCAGTGGCAGGTAGGCGACCTCCATCCGCGATGCCCACTCCAGGCTCATCGCTAGATCGTGGTGCAGGCGTCCCAGAGCGGGTCCGGGTAGCTGCTCAGCACAACTGCGGTGAACGGTCAGCACGTCGATGTCGCTGACCCCCTCGTCGAACTCCCCAGACACCGCGGAGCCAGTGAGGTAGACCCCGACGAGGTCCCCGACACTGAGGCAGTTCTCCAGCGCGGCGGCGTAGGCCGTAACGACGCTCAACGCTCGAGCATTCACCCCTGACTGCTTCGTGGACGACACACCTCGAAGAATGCCCCGACGCGCTGAATTGCGGCATGTTGCGGGCAACTGCGCGGCCTTGCCACCGTCAGTACGTGGTGACGGTGGTGAAGATCATTAGTTCGGTCACGTGTCCTTCATCGAGACCATGCTCTCCCGTGGGCATGAAGCCGGCTCGCTGCCAGGCGCGCACCGCGCCTACGTTGTCCACCGCCGGATCGACCACCAGGTCCCGCCAACCGCGAATGGTCAATTCCTCCGCCAGCGCCCGGGCTACGACCGGTCCCACTCCTCGTCCTTGCATGTCGGCAGCAATGAACATGTCCAGGCCACAGCGGTCGCCCTCCTGCCAGGCTTGGATGAGCCCGACAGGTGCTGCCGCCGTCTCGATGACGTACACGACGACCCCGGGTAGACGCGCTCCGGTGTACTTCGCGCGCACCTCCTCCAAGGTCACGGGGGCACCGCCCCACCACCGGTGTACCTGCTCCTGGCCCAGCCAGGCGGTGATGGTCTGGGCGTCGGTGGGATTGGCCTGGCGTAAGCGCAAGCCCTGCGAAAGGTTGATCGTCAGCTCAGACGGATAACTGCGCGTCATCCCCCGACGCTAGGACACGAGGCGCTGCACCATCTCCGTGGACTTGACCTCGCTGCTGTCGCCGACCTCACGGTCATCCCGCGGTGTGCGCGGTCGTCGACGTCGCGGTCATATCGATGTCCGCCACAAAGTCACAGGCGTCCAACCGTGCTTCCTCACTACCGTCGGCAGGGTGCACAGCCTCGACGACCCACCCACAATCGCCCCACCCACCCGCAGCGCCGTCATCGTGCCGGTACCCGCCGTCGATCACGCCGTCGCCGACCATCGCGCCCATCTGGACCGCGCCGCCGCCTGGGGCGTGCCCGCCCACCTAACCGTGCTCCACCCCTTCCTTCCCCCCTCGGAACTGGACGAGCAAGCCCTAAGCGCTCTGGCCACCGCGGTCGCCACCGTCGCCAGCTTCGACGTGACCTTCACCGCGACCGCCTGGTTCGGCTCCGAGGTGCTGTGGCTGGCGCCCGTCCCTGAGCAGCCACTGCGGCAACTGACCGCCGCCGTCTTCTCGGCCTTCCCCGACCACCCGCCCTACGGCGGCGCCCACGGCACCGACCCCGCCGACGTCCAGCCGCACCTGACCGTCGCCGAACGCGCCCTCGCCGGTCCTGACGGCCTGAACGCTCTGCGGGCCGCCGAAGCAGACGTGCGGACCCACCTGCCCGTCAGCCAGCACCTCGACCACGCCCTGCTGATCACCGGCTCTGAGCAGCCACGTTCGTGGCGCACCCTGCGTCGTCTGGAACTCGGGAGCCGGTAGCGTCGCGCTGACAGACGACCTGACGGTCATCCCGCGGTGCGCGCAGGAGGCACGGTCATCCCGAGCTGCCATGCCGACCGCGAACGATCCGGGAGACACCGCGGGCGATCGAATCCGTAGCCCAGCTCATCACGAGGAGGATCCCGCCGACGGCCAAAGCAGTGCGCACTACGTGCCCCTGCTCACCTTGCCTCTGCGCCACCACCGCCAGAGCCAGAGCAACGACACCCGCCGCCACGCGCGACAGCAGTCGCGATCCCCGCCGATGGCGCCAGCCGGCGCGCTTTGTCGAGTCGGACACCGAACGAGCATCGCGTACTCCTTCCACCGCCAGGGCGCCGTCCACGGCTGTCACCCTTTCGCCTGACGACCACTCGTCAGCCCCCTGGGCCGGACCCCTGGGCGACGTCACGGTCATCCCGCGGTGCGCGCGCTGTCGCCGGCGGCTGCGACCTCGCGGTCTCGGCGATGACCAGGTGGTCGGTGGGCGATGTGATCACTCGCATGTGCTCGGCCAGGGACACATCCACCTCATGCAGGTCACCGTGGAGGCGAGGGTTCCGACCGCTCACTAACGGAGCACGTCGAGGTCCTGACAGGTCCCGTCGACGACCCGTACAGCACCAGCATCGGTGATCACGCAAGCAGCCCCGCCCCCACGCACCTGCACCGTCATCACCCGCACCCGCTCACCGGTAACGGTGGAGACGGGCAGGTCCTCATCAACGGTGAACCGCAGGTGCGGCCGCGCCCCACCGAGATCACCCGACACCTCGTTCGAGACCGCCGCCCAGGACGTGTCGGTGCGGAAGTCGCCCCCGGCGCCGGCACGCTCCACCGCAGCCCGGACGCGTTCCGCTAGCCCCACCGCACCACCCGCGGCACTCACCTGCTCCGTGGCATCCACCGCGAACAGGTCATAGGGCGGCTGCGGCCGAAACGTCGACCAGACCAGTGACGCCATGGCTACCACCCCCAGCAGCGCCACCCACGACACCACCCGCCGCGGCAGCATCAACGCCACCCAGGCTGTGACCGCACCCACCAGCGCTCCCGCCGGCAGGCAAATCAGCAGCCACAACCCCAGCCAGGCGACGTCGCCGACCCACACCGTCAACGCCACCGCGAGCACCAAACCCAGCCCCGCACCCGCACCCGCATGACGGGCCACCAGCCGTCCACCCCGGGCGGAGCCGGAGACCAGGAAGGAGACGAGCACCCCGGCGTAGCTGCACCCCAGCACCACCAGCGCCCAGAACCCGGCGTCACGATCGACGCCGTCCTCACCGGTGGCCAAGGCGCCGACGGCCGCGGCAAGCACCGCCACCACGCCCGCACCCGCCAGCCGGCGCCACCACCGCGTCGCCCCGACGCCGAAGCCGTCACCGACCTTGCTGGCGCGCGAATCCGCAAGGCTCCCAGAGCCGTCCGACAGTCCGGTTGTCGTCACCACATCAGCGTCTCGCACACCACCTCGCGGTGCAGGGCTCATCACACCCTGATGGGTGTCACCTCGAACACATCCATCCGGTCATCCCGCGGTGCGCGCAAAGCGCACGGTCATCCCGCAATTCACGCGCTGTCGCCGGCGGTCGGCGACGTCACTCATCTGGCGATGTCGGACGCAAGCCCGACGTTGGAGGCCACTCCTCAGCACCTACAGATAGGCGTGCCGAACCGGTAGGAGCGGCCGCCCCTCAGCTACCGCGAAGCACCACCGCTTGCACCTGCAGCGCCTCAGCCCCGCACCTGCTGGCGTGCGACACGGTCGTACATCACCGTGAAGGGCCCGATGGCTGCGACGCCCATGAAGGCAGTACCGCTGATCACGAACAGCACGAAGTCGATCAGTGCTGGGGCCATGGACGACGCTAGAGACGCCCCGTCGTCAGGGTCTACGAACAAGGACACGCCGGTGTGCACCAGGGCGCCGACGAGGGCGCTCAAAAAGGCAGCGACACCCCAGGACCACTGACCCTGCTCACGAAGAACGCCTCGCCGTGCCCTGCGCGCCCCGTCCACGGCGCCCCACACAACGACGAGAAGACCCACAGCAACCCCAAGGATGAGGAACAAGCCGATGTCAGCGCCACCCACATCTCGTCGTGCGGTGACGTAGCTGTTGATCCGTCCAGCCGCCAGCAATCCCAGCACCAAGCCAAGGACTCGCAGAAGAACGGGTCTTTTTGGAAGTTGCATGATCAGGTTCACGCGTCGTTGCGCCCCTTCCGGAGTCAGTGATCACGACCTGTCACCCGGTCGACGTTAGTGGCTACCCATGGTCGTCGCCGCCGTCCGCGACGTCACGGTCATCCCGCCGTCCGCGCGGTCGCAGGCGGCTGGTGACGTCGCGGACATGACGATGTCCGCCATGTCGCCGTTCGCCCTCAGCGCACGCCGCGGGGTGGCCCCTCCCCCTTCATTGCCCTGGCCGCAGCGGCCACCGCCACGACCACCTCGCGGCTGGGCAACCTAGGTCCTGAACCCCGGCATCCGCGACGCCCTGCTCATCGCCGCCGACACCGCCGCGCGCCGCTGCAACAGGGGGTGCTCGTCGGGGCGACCCCCACAGGCAGGGCAGCCGGACCTCGCCCCGACGAGCGGCGCGGCGAGCGGACTAGTGAGGGGATGCCACCGTGAACGGACCGCCTGACGCCTCTTCACTATCGGCGAACACGCCCGCGACTTTGAGACCCCGACACCGTCGACACATGGACAAACCCGACCGTGCTCAGAACCGCGGAAGCGCCAACAGATCGTTGTTTCTCGCGCCGTTGGCGTAGGTCCACAAGTACGGCTCAGCACCCAGTCGCTCCGCGACAACCACCGGGACCTGCTGCACACCCCGACCGATGAAGACCTGCAGCCCCTGCCGCATCCACGTGACCAACTCGGCCATAGTGTCCGTCCCCACCAGCCCGCTCTGCAGACCACGCCACCGGTAGCGCGTGATCGCCTCCAGGCGATCACGCGTCCCCTGCAGACGGACGTGAGTGATCTCGATGCTCATGTCCAGAAGGTAGAGGCGCGCGGGCGGCTGCGCCGTTGACGTAGGGCCCCGATCATGATGCGACGACCCCACTACACCGCGTGACTCGCCGTCACTAGCCCCATGGCTGACGATGTCCTCACGCCCGTGACTGCCCGCGTGAACAGCTGTAACTCCCTGGAGGTTCGAGTGTGAAGCTCGTCGTGCTCGTCCAACCCAACGGCCGACTCGCGATCTGGTCCACCCCCGCGAAAGCACTCGTCCTCTGGGACGCCACCGATGCCCAGGTCGTGAAGTACTTCGCCACCGACGCCGTCGACAGCGCCCGCCACGCAGCCCGCTGGGCCATCGAACGCAGCCGCGCCGGACACACCCCGACACGGACACCAACCTGGGACGCAGCCGTCGCCAGCACCCGCCAACACACCCCGGACGCAGACCTCTGAGCAGAAGCACTGCGAGCATCGCGGTCCACGTACCGAGCAGCACGACGGTGGCGATGCCTGCTTGGCTATCCACCTCGACCCGTTCACAGGGCGCCTGGCCGCCACGCCGCGTACGCCTTCAGGCGTGCACGGCTGACACCGACCCAGGCGTGCCAAGCGGAAGGGGTCTCGGACAGGAAGCGTCCCCCATCCGAGACCCCAGCTGAACCCGCACCGCCAAGTACAGGCACCCGCTCACAGCCAGGAGAGAGCGAAGACCTCTCCCCACCGCGTAGTTGATCACGCCCCACCCGGGGATCGTGTCGGAGGTGGCCTCTACCGTCAGGGGGTCATACATCTCTGGGAGGCGACTGTGACTGCTGTCGCGTCAACCATCACCACCACCGCCGACGTCACTGCACCATGGCCGCAACCATGACTTCACACGTGATGGCAGACGTGTTCGGCTTTCGCCTTCCTGCATACGACCTGCACCTGGGATGGCTGATCGCAGCCGTCGCCACCGGCGGGCTCTGCTGCTTGGCCCTCCACTTCGCCCATCTCGCCGACGCCACCCCGCTGGGGTGGTGGCTGACCAGTGCAGCAGCAGGCATCGCCACCGTCGTGCTGCTCGGCACCTGGACCGCGCGACTTCTCGGTCCGCACGCCCCGGTCGTCGCCTGGAGCGGACTCGGGCTCCTCGCGTTAGCCGGCGGGGCCTACGCCCTAGCTGCGGAACGGCACTGACCGCAGCACCAGGAGAAAGCTCTAAACAAGTGTGGCCGGGCAGGGCACGTCCCGGTCATCCCGCAGTCCGCGCGCAGCGCACGGTCATCCCGCGGAGCGCGGGGCCCCCGATCACCCACGCATCTTCGCGAACCGGACTTGCGCCTGCTCCGCTGCGATGTAACAGAAGTGACGGGTGAGGCGATACAGCGGTCGAGACGCCACCTCCACCGCAACCGGGGGATGCCGGAGGCGGCGACTCGACCCGATGCCTGGCCCCGTCCGTCGTGGGCCAGTGCAGTGATCATCTCGTGCAGGTCACCGGATCAGCCCTGTGTTGGGGTGCATCCGACCCGCTCGTGGTGGTTGCCTAGGCGCACCGGGGGGTTGATGGCCGGGCGTGGGGGGACGCGCCCGGCCATCGTCATCTCCACCTCCGACTCCGCCTGTGGCCCCGGGTGAGTCCCCTGGAGTGGTGTAACTCGGCCTCCGCTGGCTGACCGGACACGGCGTGTCCCGGGAGGTAGGTGAGGGCCACCGCGTGAAGCTCTGCGAGTACCCGCCAAGGAACTCGTAGAAGGAGATCACCGCGATGGCCCTCGAGGCTCAGTCTGCCCTCTCCGACCTCGCCGACGCACTCACCACCGCCGAGGACGGCACCCTCATGCGCCGGATCCTGCAAGGAGCCCTCCAAGCCCTCATCGAGGCCGAAGCCGAGCACCACATCGGCGCCGGCCTCCACGAACGCTCCCCGGCCCGCACCACCCAACGCAACGGCGGCCGCGACCGCCTGGTGGCCACCACCGCCGGCGACGTCCACGTCAAGATCCCCAAGACCCGCACCGGGTCCTTCTTCCCGACCCTGCTCGCCCCGCGCCGGCGCATCGACCGGGCGCTGCACGCCGTCGTCATGGAGGCCTACGTCCACGGCGTCTCCACGAGGAAGGTCGACGACCTCGTCGAAGCACTCGGGGTGGAGTCGGGCATCTCCAAGAGTGAGGTCTCCCGGATCTGCGCCGACCTGGACACCGAGGTCGAGGCGTTCCGGACCCGCCCACTGGACGCCCAGGCGACGCCGTACGTGTTCCTGGACGCGACGTACTGCAAGGCCCGCATCCGGGGCCGGGTGGTGTCTCAGGCTGTGGTCATCGCGACCGGTGTCACCGCGGATGGGCATCGGGAAGTGTTGGGCTGCAACGTGGGTGATGCGGAGACGTTGGTGTTCTGGAAGGAGTTCCTGGCCTCGCTTCGCGACCGGGGCCTGCACGGGGTCCAGCTGGTCATCTCCGATCAGCACCGCGGTCTGGTGTCGGCGATCGAGCAGAGCATGGCCGGCGCGGCGTGGCAGAGGTGCCGAGTTCACTTCATGCGCAACCTTCTGTCCCGCGTCAACAAGGGCTCCTCCGATGCGGTCGCAGCGATGGTCCGGACGATCTTCGTGCAGCCCTCCGCCGCGGCCGTGAGCGAGCAGGTCCGGGTCGTCGCCGACAGCCTGCGGGGCAAGTTCCCTGCCGTCGCGGAGATGCTCGACGAGGCTGGTGCTGATGTGACGGCGTTCGCGGTGTTCCCCGAGGCGCACTGGAAGAAGATCTGGAGCACGAATCCGCTCGAACGGTTGAACCGGGAGGTCAAGCGCCGCACCGACGTGGTCGGTATCTTCCCCAACGCCAAGGCCCTGCTCCGCCTGGCCGGCTGCGTGCTGATCGAGGCCCACGATGAGTGGCAGTCCGGGGAACGGCGTTACCTCTCGGAGTCCTCGATGGCGTTGCTGACACCGCCGGAACCGACCGTCTTGCCGGTTCTGAACGGCGACTCGGGAACCGACACGAGCGCCGCACTCGACACGGGCACCGCGCTCACGGCATAGTCCGAAACCGCAGCGCTTCACGCGCGACGAGTTACACCACTCCCGGGGACGTCATCGTGGCCCCTCGCCGGCGCCGCAAGCGACGGCCCTAAGAGCGACCGGCAGTAGGTAGCGGGACCCACCTGCTTGTGCCCTGCGGTGACTACTCGACGGCGCTGCCCTAGTGGGGCTCCTCGCCGTGCGGAGCGCCCCAGCGTCACCGCCGTTCTCCGCCTATTGCCGGTCGCTCTAAGACTGCAGCGTCGACTCCAGTGCCGACTTCAACGCGCCTGCGGACACGAGGTGGGGTCCACTACCTCCTGCCCGCGCTGTCCCCCCGGAGCGGGTGACGGGCTGGTCGTGTCCCCCCACAGCGCACGACCAGCCCCTCTGGGCAGCCTCGCCATCCGCGGACGGCTGCTGATGGACGTGACAAGCGCAGACCTCGCCCAGGATGGTGCGCTGCCAGCGCGAGGATGGCCGCCGTGAAACGAGGACACCTGCACCACCTGGAGCTGTGGAGAGACGACGCCAGCACCGCCGACGGCCCCTGGCCCTGGCTGCTGCAGCGCCTCGGCTACACCTGCACCGACACCTGGTCCACCGGCTGCACCTGGACCTTCGGCCAGGCCTACGTCGTGCTCGAGTCCGGAGCCGACCACGCCCGCGGCCGCAGCGACCGGTTGCGCAGCGGCATGAACCACCTCGCCCTGTGGGCCGGCAACCGAGCAGACGTCGACACCCTCACCAGCGAGGCACCCCAGCACGGGTGGCGCCTGCTGTTCGCTGACCTGCACCCTCATGCCGGTGGGCCCCAGCACTACGCCGCCTTCCTCGAAGACGACGCCGGTTTCGAGGTGGAACTCGTAGCCGAGGAGCGAGGAGCTCTGGGCTGACGGCTTCACGTCATGCCGCCAAGCGGGTGTCTGCTGGTCTGCGCGAGATCAGGAGGATGCAGATGCTTCGACCTGGAGAGCGGCAGTAACTCTCTCCAGCAGCAGCTGGAACGGCTGCTCGCCAAGCCCTCCGGGGTTCCGCCCCACAGCGACGCGGCGCACGTTGATCAGCGACTCCGTGTCGGTGAACTGGTCTCGTGTCAGGTCGAGCTCGACCCCGCCAGCGGTCACGTTCCAGTAGTGCACGCCCTCCACCCGGCCCTCGTACTCAACGTCGGCGATCATCAGGTCGCCACCCAGCAGTCCCTGCAGAACCAGAGCGGTCGTTCCGCACTGACCTCGCGAGGGCTGCCCGCTGCCGCGGGCCATGTATTCAGCTGAGGCGAAGGAGGTGTCGGGTCCCCACGACGCCCGCGCTGCGGCTTCGATCGCACTCAGCGTCAACGTCGTCATCCAGGGCATGCTGCCGCACGGGGATGATCGCCATGTCTCCCAGCCTGCGCGTGACCGCACGGACGATCTTCCGGTCATCCCGTGTTGTGCGTGGTCGCCCCGGGGTTGACGGCACCGGATCTGACGACGTGCGTGCGTCTTCGTAAGAGCGCGCTCGTACTGAGGGTCCAAGATCGCGGGTCATGGCACAGTGAGGCATGGCTTCGCGGACCTCCAACTTCTGCATCGATGCTCATGACCCTCGCGCACAGGTGGCCTGGTGGGCTCAGGTGCTGGACGACTTCCACCCTGTCGACGACGACACCGAGGACGACGGGGACGAAGCGGAGCTGCAGGGCCCCGGCGGACGGGCACTGATCTTCCTTCGGGTGCCGGAGGCCAAGACGGTCAAGAACCGCATGCACATCTGCCTGCGCCCAGTCGACCGGAACCGGGACGAGGAGGTCGAGCGACTGCTCGGGCTCGGTGCAACGTTGGTGGATGACCTGCGCCGCGGCGACGAGGGCTGGGCGGTGCTCGCCGACCCCGAAGGGAACGAGTTCTGCGTGCTGACGACGGGTGCAGACGACGCGGGAATCTCGCAGCAGTAGCCCGACGAAGGTGCAGAACGTTCAAAGCCCTGGGTACTCGTTCGCGTAGATGAAGATCGCGGTCATCCCGCGGGGCGCTACGTCAGGCCAGGGGTACTGCTGTTCGATGCGGTGGCGGCATCGTGGCGATGACGTCGGTCCAGACCTCCACCGACCTCTCGATCTGGCCATCTTGGAGAGTGGCGAACGAGGCCACGTAGTAGGTGTCACCGGTGCCCGACGCTGGGCTCACGCGGGCTCGCAACACTGCCTGCGTCTGCGAGACGACGACCTCCTCCAGGAGGAAGCGCTGAGCACCGGGGTAGTCACGATTGGCCGCGACGAAAGACTCACGGGTGAAGGTCTCACCGGTGTGCACGTAGCTGGCGGAGAACGTCGGACTCAGTAGCCCCGCCAGAGCATGCCAATCCTGGGTGTCGATGGCTGCCACGAAGCAGCGCGCTACGTGCTCGACGTCTGGAGGGTCTCTGTTGGCGTCCACATCCTGATCCTCCAGCCAGGCCTGCACCGCCACGGTCTCGCCTGATCAACGCGAAATCAGGCCGGTAGACGTCTGCCGCGGTATCCGCGGACTTCACGTCATCCCGTGGTGCGCGCGAAGCGCACGGTCATCCCGCGGAGCGCGGGAACCAGAGCATGTCGCGTTCTCGGCGGCCGGCTCGGCATGAACGGTGGTGGATCCTCACGCCACCAGCCGACACCACACCGTCTTACCTTCACCAGCTGCGTGATCGGTGTCGGTGTCGGTGGCGGTGTCGGCATGCCGGCCGTCGATGTGGTGGTGCTTTACCCCCCACTCAGCACTGAGCAGGTCCACCAGATGCACCCCACGACCACCCACCGCTTCGGGCTCAACCTCACACGGACGAGGCAGGTCATCACTGCCGTCGCTGACCGAGACCAAGACGCTGAGGGGATCGACGCATTCGATCCTGAGCGTGATCGGCGGCCCGCCGTGACGCACCGCGTTGGTGACCAGCTCGGTCACCAGCAGATGCACCCGCTCGCGCTCGACGCTGTCGTGGGTGGTGCACCACCGCTCGTCGATGAACATCCGAGCCAGCCGTCCAGAGGCCAGCTCGGCGGGCAGGGTCACCTGTGAGGGCGGGGTGATGGTGCACACGCGTTCATCGTCGAGGTGACGCTGAAGCTCCGCCCGGTGAGATCTCCATCACGACACCGTCAGACCCCGGCGCACCACCCCGCGATGTGCAAAGTGCCGCCACACGCGTGGACCGGGTCAGAGGAAGCTCAACTGACCTGCCCTCTCACCTGCACCCGCGGGTCTGAGGTCGCCCGGATGTCGAGATCGCCCTGTGCCAGCTGCGTGTGCCAGCTGCGTGTGCCAGCTGCGTGTGCCAGCTGCGTGTGCCAGCTGCGTGTGCCAGCTGCGTGTGCCAGCTGCGTGTGCCAGTGGTCGGCGGTCGGCGGTCGGCGACGCTCGTGACGCCCACTGCGCCAGTCCGCGACCGTGGAAGCATTCAACGACTCACCGAGTCGGGCCCTAGATTGTCTAGATGATCTCAGGCACGGCCGCTGCGAGCAGCCGAGGCGAGGACCTCCTCGCAGTCGACATCGACCTACGTGCTGAAGAGCAGAAGCTCGACCACGCGGAGCAGCAGGCACTGGGTGATCCCCGCCGGCTGCGTGAGGTCGCGGAGCAGCGCGACGAGCTCGCCGACCGCCGCGATGCCGCCGCCGACGCCTGGGACGCGTTGGCCGATGACCGCGACGTCAGAGCCAGTGAGCGTGATGAGGCGGCCGACCAACGTGACCGTGCAGCCGTGGCCGCAGAAACCGCGGCCGGCGCTAGTGATGGCCCAGCTGCCGTCGACCGCTACCACGCCGCGGTCGCGCGAGATGGAGCCCTGGGGGACCGCCTCGAGGCCCGTGATGACCGCCGCCACGCCTCCACCGATCGAGACGCCAGCCGCAGGACTCGGCAGCGCGCAACGGCTGATCGACACCTCGCCGAGGAAGCCGCTGAACGGGACACCTGAGTCACCTGATGGCCACTGACCACCGTGTGCGCAGGTCGACCAGCTGCATCCCACCCCGGGAAGACCACGCGGTCATGACGCCCTCAGCGTGCAATCACGGCCCGGCAAGGTCCTCAGCTCAAAGGTAGGTGTCGACGCCACCCTTTGCGGCCGCAGCCTGAGCTGCTGTCACAGCCTTCTGGGCGGCGGCGATGGCCTTCTGGTCCGCAGCCAGCACAGCGGCCGAGGCCTTGGCCGCGGTGTCCTGAGCAAGCTTCTGCTGATCGGTCTGCAGCTTCTGCTGTGCGGCGGTCAGAGCCTGGTTGCTTCCGGTGGACGTGGCGCTGCGCGTGATGGTCATGGTCGTCACATCGGGTGCGGACCACGCGTCGTTTAGCCCCGAACCACTGTGCTGCTGCTATGCATCCCCCGCACTCACTTCGGCCAGCCGGTGGGGGGATCAGTCCAGGTCACGTCGGTCGCGACGATAGATGGTGCCGCCTTGAGCTTGCCGCTACCGCGATCTACTGGTCATCCCGCGGTGCGCGCGGTCGCCGGTAGCTGGCGACCGCGCTCTTGCCGATTTGCGGGAAGTCGCGACGTTGCCGTGAAGATGCATCCATGACCCACGACGAGCTGCACCAACGACTCCAGAGCGACCTGCACCGGCTGACCACCGAGATGCACGTCCCCGGCGTCTCCGTCGCTCTCGCCTGCGGACCCCACGTGGTCGAGGCGACGTCGGGAGTGGTCAACACCCGCACCGGCGTCGTAGTCACCCCCGACGCCCTGTTCCAGATCCAGTCCATCACCAAGATCTTCACCGCCACCCTGGTGATGCAACTCATCGACGAGGGCCTGGTGGAGCTCGACGCGCCCGTGCAGACCTACCTGCCCCAGTTCCACACCGCCGACGCGCAGGCCAGCGCAAGGATCACCGTCCGACACCTGCTGACCCACACCGCAGGCTTCGAGGGCGACCTGTGGCAACCCACCACGGCCGGCCCTGACGCGCTGGAGCGCTTCGTCGCCGACCTGGTCAGCAAAGCCCGTCAGTACAGCGCACCTGGACGGTACTTCTCCTACTGCAACGCCGGGTTCGGCACCCTGGGACGCCTCGTCGAGGTCCTGCGCGGTGCCCCCTACGAACAGGCCCTGCGGCACCACCTCAGCGACCCCCTCGGCATCGAAGAACTCGCCTTCAGCGCCGAGCAGGCCCTGGCCTTCAACACCGCCATCGGACATGTGCGGCCCACCCCCTCCACCCCGCTGCGTCCCACCCGGCAATGGTCGCTCACACCCCCCTCGAACCCGGCCGCGGGCAACCAGCTCGCTATGTCCGCCCGCGGGCTGCTCAGCCTGGGGCGCCTCTTCCTGACCCGCGGAGCGGCCCGCGGATCGGCCCGTGGATCGGCCCCCGACGGCGCCCGACTCCTTTCCTCCGAGGCGGCCACCCTCATGCTCCAACCCCAGCTGCAGCACCGCCCGGCCGTCCCAACACCTTCCTTCCAAGGACTGGGCTGGCGCCTGCCCCGCCCCGGGCTCGCTGAGCACGGCGGCGGTATGCCCGGGGTAGCGGCCCTGCTCGCCATCGCCCCCGACCAGGACCTGGCCGCGGTCGTGCTCACCAACTCCGACGACGGCGCACGACTGGCCCGCCGGCTGCTGGACCCGCTCTTCGCCGACCTCGCCCACGTAGCACCCGCCTCGCCCCTCCGCACTCCCGAAGCCGGCATCCGCGTCCTGGACACCGAGCCGTTCCTCGGGCGCTACTCCACGCGGCAGTCCTGCTTCGAGGTCACGGACGACGTCGAGGGCCGGCTCTGGATGACCAGCCACCCTTGCCACGAGGCCGCGGCGATGAGCGACGCGGCTGGGTTCACCCCCTCAGTCGAGCGCAACGAGATCCGTCGCCTGGCCCAGGACACCTTCGCCGTGATCGACGACCGGGGTCAGGCCACCCGCACCATCACCTTCCTCGACGCAGATTCCGACGGTGGCTTCCACCTCCTGGCCACTGAACGAGCGGCCCTCAGGGTCGACCGGTAACTCCCCACCGCCGTGGCTGCCGTGACGACCACACGGCAGCGATGTCACGGTCATCTCGCGTTCCGGTGAACCCGCGACGTGGTGTCGGTAGCGCTGGATACGGTGCGCCGAATGCGGTGGATACCGGTCGTGGTCCTGTGCCTGGTGCAGTTCGTCGACGTCCTAGGGGTGACCAGCGCCCTGACCGCCCTACCGGTCATCACCACTGCCCTGGGCGGGACACCGGCAGCGACGACAGTGACCGCCACCGCCTACGCGTGCGCGTTCGGGGGCCTGCTCATCGCCGGCGCCCGCCTCGGGGACCGCTACGGCCACCACCGCATCCTGCAGGGCGCCGTCCTCGCCTTCGCCGCCGCGTCCTTGGCCGGGTCCTTGGCCCCCAACCTGTGGCTGGTCGCCGCCGCCCGCGCCGGGCAGGGGGCGGCGGCCGCGGTGTGTGTCCCAGCGGCCCTGCACCTGCTCATCACCACCAGCCGGGCCGGTGGGTTCACGGACAGCGCTTTGGCGGCGTGGAGTGCGTGCGGGGCTGCGGCCGGGGCCAGCGGTTACCTCGTCGGTGGGCTGCTGACCCAGGCTGCTGGGTGGCGATCAGTGTTCTGGATCAACGTGCCCATCGCTGTAGCTCTACTAGTGGCTGTGCGGTTCCAGGTCCACCCTGCTCCCACCACGACGTCCCCCGCTCCTTCGGACTCAACGACCAGAGCAGGTGCACGCCCGCGGATCAACGCGACCGGCGCGGTCCTGCTGCTGGTCGCGGTCAGCGCCATCGTGGGCGCCGCTTCCCTGCTGGAACAGGCCAGCACCCGCCGTGGCGCCCTGCTGCTCCTCGGTGCCGGTGTGCTGGTCGCGGGGGTCTTCATGGAGCAGCAGCAGCGCAGTACCGAGCCCCTGGTCCCAGCGCCGACGCTGCGGCTGCCGAGCCTGCGGATCGGGTCGCTGGTCTCGGGGGTGAACACCGCCACCACCAGCGCGGTGGGGGTGCTGGCCACGTTCCTGCTCCAGCAGCACCTGGGCGCCAGCGCTCTGGTGGCGGGGTTGCTGCTGGTGCCCTTCAGCCTGGCCGTGGTGGCCGGATCAGCTTCGACGAAGACCCTGGCACGGTCGCTGAGCGTGCAGCGGCGGGCCCTGGCCGGACTCGCAGGCATCGGCGTCGGGTGTGTGGTCCTGGCGGTGACTGCGGGCACCTGGTGGGGTGTGGTGGCCGGGGTCAGCATCACCGGGGTGGGTCTGGGGGTGGCTTCGTGGCGGCAACCTCCATCGGCACCGACGTCCCGCCCGAGCTGGTCGGAACCGCGGCGGGGGTGGTGAACACCGCCGCGCAGTTGGGTACCGCGGTGGGGGTCGCGGGGCTGGTGGGACTCTCCTTGGCGGTCACGGGGGCGACGGGGAACGCGGTGGCGGGGACGGCGTGGGCGTGGGTGGGCGCGGCGGTGCTGGCGTTGGGAACCGTCGTCTACCTGGCGTCTGCTCGAGGTGGTCGAGTGAAGCCGTGACGATCCCCGCACCGCCAGGACGACTTCACGGTCATCCCGCCGTCCAAGCGGTGCGTGTCCGTTGAGCTGTGCTCAGGCTGCACAGTCACCGCAGATCAGCGGGCCGCTGCTGGTGGCGTGCAGCTGACTGCGGTGCACGACCAGGAAACAGCTGGTGCAGGTGAACTCATCCAGCTGAGCCGGCAGCACCCGCACCATCAGCTCTTCCCCGGACAGGTCCGCGCCGGGCAACTCAAACGACTCCGCCGTTTCGTTCTCGTCCTCGTCGACGCGCGAGGATCCGGTGGAGGTCGCGCGGTGCTGCTGCAGCTCCTCCAAGGACTCGTTGCCCTCCTCGTCGTCGTTGTTCTTGCGGGGTGCGTCGTAGTCGGTCGCCATCTCGGTACCTCTTCCGTGCTCTGACCATCGTTTGCTCTGTCCGTGTTCGGTGCCCGCGCATCATGGCGCCTGCGGGGCCAGGGCACTCGACTTGAACGCGTTGAACGCCGCGCAGCGGCGATCCCCCTGTCTAAGGGGACCGCCGGGGTGGGCTGAGGCCAGCCTGGGCGCTGACCGCTCAACCGCTCCTCACTCCCACCACGCAAAGCAGGGAAGCGATGTAACAGAAGTGACGGCTGAGGCGATAGGCGGTCGAGACGCTGCTTCCACCGCAACCGGGGGGATGCCGGAGATGGCGACTCGACCCGCTGTCTGGCCCTGTTTGTCGTGGGCCAGTGCAGTGATCATCTCGTGCAGGTCAGCGGATTGGCCCCGTTCGGGGATGCATCCGACCCGCCCGAGCTGGTTGCCTCGATGCATCGGGGGTTGATGGCCGGGCGCGGGGGGATGCGCCCGGCCATCGGCATCTGCATCTGCATCTGCACCGTCCTCATCTGCACCGTCCTCATCTGCAGCGCCGTCTTCCCCACGTCCCACGCTTCATCCGAAGCTTGCGCCAGCGACTTCAGCGACTTCAGCATGCCCAAGGCCTCGGGGTGAGATCGACTAGCTACTACTTGCGCTGTCCCCCCGGAGCGGGTGAGGGCTGGTCGTGTCCCCCATAGCGCACAACCAGCCCCCGGCCGCACTTCACGCAGCGGCCAACGATGGTCAGCGCGCACGTCAACGCACGGTCATCCCGCTGACCAGGACGAGGTCAAGCGTTCAGTCTTATCGAGAAGCACGAGCGCTCGGTCAGGGCAAGGACCGCGGTGTCGCACTCCTGGTGCCGTATCGCTGGATCGCTCGGGCCTCAACCGCTCGGAAGACACCCCTGCTCACGAGCAGCCTGGCGAGAGGGAGACATTGAAAACGCGTGGTGAGGGTTTACAACGTAGGCTCAGTTGTACCGAGGGCTTGTCGAGCGCTGGTTTCGCACCGGGCGCCGTTCGCGGTGGACGTCTCACCGAGGCGCACTGAGGTAGCTGCCCCCTTTGACGACACTCACCAACGGCTGACGTCCATCCCCAGGTCATACCGGCTCACCAACAGCTCAATCTTGCGGTGACCACCACAGCCCGCCGACAACGCCGCTGAAGATGATGCCGTTGGGCGCATCACTGGGGATGACTTCACCAGCCGCGGATGACGCCAGTGGGTAGCTCACGCCACCCGCCGCGTCAGGAGGGTCTCAGGGCAGCTGCAAAGGAGATCTGCATGCGCAACGACACCGCCCTCGTAGAAGCCATCGCCGGCCTGGCCCAAGCCGCCACCACCGACTTCGCCGTCGACGACATGCTCCGCGAACTCGCCGAACACGCCGCCACCGCCCTCGGCGTCGACGGCGCCGGAGTCATGGGAATCAGCGACGAAGACGGACAACGAGCCCGCGGCCGCTTCGTCCACGCCGACCACCTCACCCTCAAAGCCGAACAGTTGCAGGAACTCCTCCAACAAGGCCCCTGCCGGGAGGCGATGGACCGTCAAGAACCCATCGCCATCGCCGACCTCACCCACGAACAAGACCGCTGGCCCCAGTTCACCCCCCAAGCCCTCACCTCCCACCTACGGGCAGTGATCGCCCTACCCTTATTGAGTCGGGGCCGGGTCTGGGGCAGCTTGGACCTCTACCGCCACCAACCCACCCCCTGGACCGCCGACGACCTCGCCGGGGCCCAACTGCTGGCCAACGTCGCCGTCTCCTACCTCGTCATGGCCTACGACCGTGACCAAGCCCGCACCGCCCACGAGCAGATGGCCCACCGCGCCCTGCACGACCAGCTCACCGGCCTCCCCAACCGGGGACTGCTCTACGACCGCATCGAACACGCCCTGGCCGCCGCTACCCGCCGCGGCGGTAGCATCGCGTTGGCGTTCATCGACCTGGACCGCTTCAAGACCATCAACGACACCTTCGGCCACCAGACCGGCGACCACGTCCTGATCGAAGTCACTCAACGCCTGGGCGCGACCCTGCGCACCGGCGACACCCTCGCCCGCCTGGCCGGTGACGAATTCGTCCTGCTCTGCGAGGGACTCCCCCACGACCCCGCCACCCTTGAGACCATCATCGCGACCGTGACGTCCCGCCTGCGCGCCGTCATGAGCCCACCCATCCGTCTGGACGGTATCGACGTCGTCGTCTCCGCCAGCATCGGCATCAGCGTGGTCACCTTTCCTGCTGTGATGCCCCCCGACAACCTCACTCCCGCATCAGGCCCAGACTCAGATCTGGTGGCCGATCTGCTGTCAGCTCCAGCCGGTGCTGCTGCTGGTGGTGGTGCTGCTGGTGGTGGTGCTGCTGGTGGTGGTGCTGCTGGTGGTGGTGCAACCATCAGTGGAGCCAGTATCGGAACCATCACCGCCCAGGATCTGCTGCGTGATGCCGACACCGCCATGTATGTCGCGAAGGAGAACGGCCGCGACGCCGTGGCCCGCCGCGACCACCACGACAACGCTGCCACCGCCTTCACCCGCCAACTCAGCCGCGACGTCGCCCACGCCATCGCGCGTCACCAGCTGCTGCTGCACTACCAACCCATCATCAGCCGCGATAGGCCTGACGGCAACAACGGCAACAACGGCAACAACGGCCCCGACACCGACACGGCAGACCCGGGCGGGCACGGCGGCCGGATCAGTTCCGTTGAAGCGCTACTGCGCTGGGAGCACCCCCAGCACGGACTGCTCACCGCCCAGCAGTTCCTCGCCCCCGCCATGGCCACCGGCGCCCTGACCCACCTTGGCGCCTGGGTCATCGACACTGCCTGCCGCCAGCTCGCCACCTGGCGCGCTGAACTCGGTGCAGAGGCACCCGAGGTCGTCTTCTGCAACATCAGCCCCCGGGAACTCTCCAACCCCCACCTGCAGACCGTCATCACTACCAGCCTGGCGACCCACCACCTCGCACCTGCCGACCTGGGCCTGGAAATCCTCGAAGAAGCCTTTGCTGACCCGCTCCTGGTCCACACGCTTGAGCAGTTGCAACAGCAAGGTCACCCGCTGGCCGTTGACGACTTCGGCACCGGCTACTCTTCCCTGTCCCGCCTGCTCGTCCTCCCCGTCACCCACGCCAAGATTGACAAGTCCTTCATCGCCGGCCTGCCCGCAGATCCCCGTTCCCGCGGCCTGGTCGAGGCTGTCCTGACCGTCGCCGCGAAGCTCGGGGTCGACGTCATCGCCGAAGGTGTCGAGACCACCGCCCAACGCGTCTACCTCACCGATGCCGGGGTTCATCTGCTGCAGGGATACGCCCTGGCCTATCCCATGCCCGCTGAGGAGGTCACCGCCTTGCTGCACTCCACCCCGCGGCCCTGAGCACCGCCGCAAGGGTCAGGCGCCGCAAGGGTTAGGCGCGCGAGAACACCTGCACCACGTCAGCTGCGGCCTGCGCTGCCTTCCTCATGGGTGACCATCCACAACGGAAGGTCCGCTCGGTGAGCGTTGCTGCGATCCTGGGGTGTTGAGATGTTCCTCAAGTTTGGTGGTATGAGCTTCAAGTCGTGCGCCGAGTTCTTTGCTGAGCGGGTCCAGCTGATCGCAGGAGATCGCCGCGATGCGCGCGACGTCGCTTAGCCAAGTGGTGACGACCGCCCGATCCTCGGCAGCAGCTTCGGCATGTCCATCCTCGGCGTGTTCATCCCCGGTCGGTGTGGCCGCGACCCGTTCGATCCGAAGCGCTGCCGCCTCCACTACAGCAGCCCTTTCACGCACCGCCGCGATCACCATCTGCAAACTGTCCGGCACCTCAGTCATCGTCGTCTTCTTCCTCACAGGGTGGGGCTACTGGCAGCGTTGCCGCTCCTGACAGCAGCTCTTAACAGGGACCTTCGCCATAGGTGCCCCTCACAGGGTGAAACGACTGACCAGCGTCTGCAGCTGCGCCGCACTGCGCGACACATCCGCGGCCGTGGTTGCGGTGTGCGACGCCGACGTCGTGGTCTCTACCGCCGCCGCCGCGATCCCCGAGATGTTCGCCGAAATCTCCTGACTTCCCGTCGAGACCTCGGTGACGTTGCGGACCATCTCCGCCGTCGTCGCCGACTGCTCCTCCACCGCCGCCGCGATCGTCGCCTGCAACCCATCGATCCGCGAGATCACCTCCGCGATCTCCGCGATCACCGACGTCGCCGCGGACGCATCCGCCTGGGTGGCGTTCACCTTCGCCACGATCACCTCCGTGGCCCGCGCGGTCTGCTGCGCCAGTTCCTTCACCTCACCCGCCACCACCGCGAAGCCCTTACCCATCTCCCCCGCCCGGGCCGCCTCGATCGTGGCGTTCAACGCGAGCAGGTTCGTCTGCTCCGCGATCGTCGTGATCAGCTTCACCACATCACCGATCTCACGACTCGACGCGCCGAGACGCTCGATCGTGGTCCCGGCGTCGCCGGCAGCGGCCACCGCGGTCGCCGCGGTCGAGGAGGCCTCCGCGGTGGAGGTGGCGATCTCGTTGATCGCCGCCGTCATCTCCTCCCCCGCCGCGGCGACGGTGCCGATGTTCGCGCTGATCTGCTCCGTGGCGGCGGAGACGACCTGCGACTGCGCCGCGGACTCCTCCGCACCCGAGGAGAGCTGGGTGGCGACCGCGGTCAACTCCTCACTCGAGGCGGCCAGCGTGGTGGCGTTGTCGGTGACCTCCCGCATCACCGCGGCCAGGCTGTCCATGGAGGCGTTGGTCGCGGCGGCCAAGCGCCCGACCTCGTCCTTGCCGACGTGGTCGATGCGCTGGTCCAGCCGGCCCTGGGCCAGGCCCTCGACCACGGTGACGGTCTTCGCCAGCGGGCGGGCAATCGACCGGGCGATGAATGTCGAGATCAAGATCGCCAGTAGCAGCGCCGTCCCGGCGCACCCGGCGAGGACAGCAACGGCCTGGTGGTAGGCGGTCCGGGCGTCGGCGGCAATGGTCGTCGCGGCCTGGGTCTCCACCGAAGTGAGCTTGCTGATGGCCTCCTGCACCGTCGTCGCAGCCGGGACCGCGGTGGCGGTGCGCTGAGCAACGAACCCGTCCAGGTCGTTGGCCTGGGCTAGGGGGATCAGTGTCTGCACAGCGGTGCGGTAGGTGGCCAGCGCGGTGGTGTAGGCGTCTTGTTGGGCGGTGGTGCTGTCGGGGCTGGTGCTCAGGTACGCCGTCCACGCCGCATCCAAGGCCGTCTGGTCGGTGCTGAGCTGGTTCAACGCCGCGGTGGTACCGGCCGTATCCGGTGCCAGTCCGGCGTTGGCGATGTCGAGGCGGACCACGCCGAATGCGGTCTGGACCTTGTCGCTGGTGTCCACCGACCCAATTCCGGAAGTGGCCAGGTTGTCCAGGTTCGCCTGCGCCTGTCCCAGCCGGATGATGCCCAGGACGCTGATGACGACCAGCAGCAGCGAGACGATGCCGAAGCCGGCGAACAACTTCGAGGAGACCCGCAAGTCCCGCACTCGAGAGAACATGACAACCGCCCCACCATCAGCAGCGCCCCGCGGGCACCAGACCCGTCGAGAATCGACGCGGGACCCGTCGGCCTTGAGTAGTTGCCGCGAAAATTTTCTAGAAGCCAGATTCCTCTCCACCCGCCGGTCGCTGCAGGCCGGTCACTACAGGCCGGTCGCCGCAGCCTGCGGGGTGCAAAACCACAGACCTGGGGTCAGGTCGGGAGTCGCTGCCGCGTGAAGCTGTGAACAGCTGTGATGGTCCCCAGAGTCACCCGAGGTCGCTGAGTTGGCGATGGTGACGACCCGATCGAAGGAGTGTCAATGCATCCACATGCGGATGCAACCGCACCTCGGAAGGTTTCCGTAATGACCTCGATCTCCAACGCCACCAGCACCAGCTCGCTCTGGGCCGCCCAGCAGCAGACCCGTCCCACGCCGCCCAACGACGGCAAGGATGGTCCGCTGGCCTCGGTAAGCTCGCTGCTCGGTTCCAGCGTCGAAGACCTGCAGACCGAACTCGCCTCTGGCAAGAGCCTGAACGACATTGCCGATGAGAAGGGCGTCTCGCACGACGACCTCATCAAGGCCCTCAAGGCGGGCATGCCGGCCGACGCGCCGAGCGGGGTCGACCCGACGCAGATGCTCGAGCAGATGGCCGCGCAGACCGGCGGTCCGCAGCCTCCCGCCCCGCCCGCCGGTCAGGGCCTCGGCGCTTCGGTGACTTCCGAGAGCGGTGTCCTCACCGGGTCGGTGACCGAGCGCCAGCAGAACCTGCTGGACCAGCTCTCCGACCTGCTCGGCACCGACTCCGATGACCTGGTCGCCGAACTTCAGGGGGGCTCCAGCCTGCTGCAGATGCTGCAGGATAGGGGCATTACGAAGTCTTCCGCTGCCGAGACCGTGGGGGAGGGTTTCCTCGTCGATGCCAAGGCCTGACCGCTCGACCGCCTGACCGCCCAGCGCTGTTCAACGTCACCGACCGCAGAAACGTGATCCTGCTGGAGCGTCCCAGCAGGATCACGCTTCTTCATCCAGCGTGACACCAAAAGGCGGCGGCAAAGCCGCGGACAGCCGAGATCAGGTGGGAACGGCTGGTCCGGCCGCAGGATCGGGTGCTGGGCTTAAGAGCGACCGGCAATAGGCGGGGGCCGGCGGTCAGGTTGGGACGCTCCTCATGGCGAGGAGCCCACCGCGCGGCGGCACCGGCAAGGAGTCCACCGCGCGGTGGCACCGGCGAGGAGTCCACCGCGCGGTGGCACCGGCGAGGAGTCCACCGCCGTGCAGGCAGGTGGGCCCGCCGTCTACTACCGGTCGCTGTTAAAGCGCAGACCAGATGTGTCGATACCGCTGCCATGACGCTCCAGCTGGTCCCCAGCCCCGCACCCGCCGATGCGTCTGCCCCCACCAGCGGCGAGCAGCCCACCCCATCCGTGGTGCACCACGGCTCCGAGCCCGCCTGGGCACCATGGGCGGCCTTGGCAAACCACGGCAAGATCATCATCGAAGACGGCGACGGCAACCGCTACGTCGTGATCGCCGAAGCACGCCTGAACGCTCTCGAAGCTGCAGCTCTCTCAAGTGACGTCACCCCAACTCCCGCAGCGGTGCGGCTGACCGCACGAGAACAAGGAGTCCTACAGCTCATCGCCGACGGCCATCACGGTGCGAGCGCAGCCGCGCACCTGGGCCTGGCCGTCAATACCGTCACTCAGCACCTGGTCGCCGTACGACGCAAGTACGCCGTGACCTCGACAGCAGCGGCGGTGGCCCTGGCTCGTGAGGGTGAAGTGGTCACCTGAGCTCAAACCCACTCCCGTCGCAATGACCGCCAAACGGTCACGCAGGGGAGAGTCTCGGCGACTGCATTTGAGGCCTTGAGAGCGACCGGCAGTAGGCGGCGGGCCTACCTGCCGCTCTGCGGTGGACTACGCCGAGGACGCTGCCGAGGTGGGCTCCTCACCGCACGCAACGCCCCAGCGTCACCGTTGCCCTGCGTCTATCGGTACCTAATGAGAGCTACCGGGTCGGCCTTGGGGCAGACTCGGTGCCGGTAGCCGCCGGTGGGTGAGCACTCACGGAACCAGGACACCCTTCAGGGAAGTCCTATTGACAGACCGTGGCCCCGCCGGTGGTTGGGAGAGGTGATCGCTGATGGGATGTCGTGCCCGCCGCCTGGCGTGAGCACTTGATCATTAGGTTGCTGGGTCTCTCCCACGGGCTGCTCGAAGGAGACGCTGTCGAGGGCAGAGGAGAACGACATGTTGTTCGTCGGAGACGACTGGGCCGAGGACCACCACGACGTGGAGATCCAGGATGAAACCGGCCGCCGGCGGGCGAAGGCCAGACTTGAGGAAGGCATCGCCGGGGTCGCCCGACTGCACGCGATACTGGCCCAACACGCCGGCCCTGACGCCGATCCGGATCAGGTCATGGTGGGGATCGAGACCGACCGCGGTCCGTGGGTGCAGGCACTGATCGCTTCGGGGTATCGCGTGTACGCGATCAACCCGTTGCAGGCGGCGAGGTATCGAGAACGCGGCAGCGTTTCCGGTGCCAAGAGTGACGCCGGTGATGCGCACGCGTTGGCTGACATGGTCCGCACGGATGGCCACCAACTGCGCATAGTCGCCGGGGACAGCGACCAGGCCGCAGCGATCAAGGTGGTCACGCGGGCGCACAAGACGCTGATCTGGGAGCGCACTCGCCACGTCCAACGACTGCGGCAGGTGCTGCTGGACTTCTTTCCTGCTGCCCTGCAAGCATTTCCTGATCTCGCCGGGGCCGAGGCGTTGGAGTTACTCGGCAAGGCTCCTGACCCGGCGGCTGCCGCGCGGTTGAGTAGCACGCAGATCACCGCTGCCCTCAAACGTGCCCGGCGTCACCACGTGGATGACAAGACGCAGGCGATTCGTGCGGCGTCGCGCACCGAACACCTCGGTCAATCCGTTGCGGTGACCGCGGCCTACGCCGCCACGGTCCGCGCCCAAGTGGCGATCCTGAGCACGTTGCAGGTGCAGATCGTTGCGATGGCCGAGCAGGTGCAGGCGCATTTTGGTGAGCACCCGGCCGCTGAGATCTACCTCAGTCAGCCCGGTCTCGGTTTGTCCTCGGCGCCCGGGTGCTTGCCGAGTTCGGTGACGACTCCGTCCGCTACGGCGATGCCCGCGCCCGCAAGAACTACGCCGGGACCAGCCCGATCACCCGCCAGTCGGGCAAGAAGAAGGTGGTCGTGGCCCGCTACGTCCACAACGACCGGCTCGTAGACGCTCTCGGACGTCAGGCCTTCGCGGCGATGGTCGCCTCACCGGGCGCGCGGTCCTACTACGACCAGCTCCGCAGTCGTGGAGTCGGCCATCACGCCGCGTTGCGTCAGCTCGCCAACCGCCTGGTCGGCGTCCTGCACGGGTGTCTGAAGACGGGAACCCTCTACGACGAGGCAACTGCCTGGTCGCATCACGCCGCCTGCCCCGAGCCCGCAGAACACGCCGCCGCCCCGGCAGCAGCTTGACATCAAACAGCATGGGATGTCTGTCAAGCTCCGTGAGACACGGCCTCGTCACGCGCTCTGAATCTGAGCCTCCCGGCTTGGTTCGTTGATCCACGCCGCCGCCGGCAGAGCGGGCGGGTGCGGTCGGCGGCCGCCGAACCGCTCCAGATGCGCGGCGTAGGCCGCGTCCAACGTGGCCTGACGTGCGGTCTGGACCTGCCCGACGGTGCCGAAGTGCACCGACGCCGGGGTGTGCAACCCGATCCCAGAGTGGCGGTGCACGTAGTTGTAGTGCCTGAAGAACACCTCGCAGAACTCCCGCGCGTGCTCGAGGCTCTCGAAGCGGTCAGGGAAGGCCGGGGCGTACTTCAACGTCTTGAACTGAGCCTCGCTGTAGGGGTTGTCATTCGACACCCGCGGCCGCGAGTGCGACCGGGTGACACCGAGATCGACGAGGAGCTGCGCGACCGGCTTCGACGTCATCGACGTCCCGCGGTCGGCGTGGACGACATCGGGGATCTCGTGGTGACCCATCGCCTGCTCGATCATGTCCTTGGCCAGGTCGGAGTCCTCACGGGCCTCTACCCGCCAGGCGACGACGAAGCGGGAGTAGATGTCGATGACGACATACAACTCGTAGTAGACCCCGCGGGCGGGGCCGCGGAGTTTGGTGATGTCCCAACTCCAGACCTGCCCGACCTTCACCGCGACCAGCTCGGGTTTCATCTTCGCCGAATGCGTGGCGTGGATGCGCCGGTCGCCGGCGATCCCGTTGCGCCGCAGCAGACGGTGGATGGTGGACTGTGAGCAGAGGTAGGTTCCTTCGTCGAGCAGCATCGCCCACATCTGGGCGACGGACTTGTCCACGAACCGCTTCGAGGCCACCAGGTCCAGGACGTCCTGCTCCTCGTTCGGGCTCAACGCGCTGGCTGGGCGGGGCCGCCGCCGGGCCGGTCCAAGCCGTGGTCCGTGAACGTCGCGGTAGTGCGAGGCGCGGGCCCGGCCCAGCAGCTGACACGCCCGGCGCAGCCCGCCCAGGCGCCCGGGTAGGGCGTCGGCGAGGGCCTCGACGGCGGGATTGATCACTGCTGAGGCGGCTTGGGCGTGCCCGTGCTCTCGGAGAGTTTCTCCAAGAGCTCTTGTGCTTTTCCCACGATCTGCAACGCCGTCCGGGTCCGGTCCAGGTCGGCTTCGGCCTTCTCGGCCCGGGCCCGCAGTTCGGCGATCTCTTTGTCCCTGGGGTCGGGTCTGCGGGGTTGTAGGGCGTTGTTCGCGCCGGCTGCGGCGGTCTTGCGCCAGCCGATGAGGTGGGTGTCGTAGAGGCCTTCACGGCGCAGGATCTTGCCGCGTTCCCCGCGCGGTGCGGCGTCGTACTCGGCCAGGATCCGGGTTTTGTACTCGGCGGTGAACGTGCGCCGGCGTGCTCGGTCGGCGCGGGGTCCGGGCTCGGCGGGGCCGGTCGGGTCGGGGCGGTCTGTGCTGTCCACGTCAGACAGTGTCAGGGTCACGGGTGGTGTCTCGCTTCTCGCCCTACGGCAGTGAGTGGATCGGTACTGCGTGTCTCACCTCAGCCTGACAGGGAGGGTTGACCGCCAACCGCAAGACGTCGCCAGTGACGTCGGTGCTCAGGTGCACTGGTCCCTTCGCATGGACCACGGCGTTGGTGATGAGCTCGCTGGCCAGCAGCAGCGCCGCCTCGCACGCGCGTGGGCTCAGTCCCCAGGCGCGGTAGCGGCCCTGCAATGCGTTGCGGGCGTGTCGGGCAGCGCTGAGGTCGACGGCCAGCGCCAGGTCCAGGGGGTGACCGGCGAGCCGGCTGCCGCGTCGTAGGTCGTCGGACCGACCTCTTCCTGCGCTGCTTCCACCCGCGACGGGCGAGGTGCACCGCCGAGGACAGTGTCGTGCGGAGCTGCGGCAGGTACCAGAGCTGCCATCGGTGTGAGGGACCGCTTACATCTCGAACCGTCCCGCCTGGGGTGAGCTGCCGGTGGAGGTGGTGATGAGCTCGGTGGCGATGTCGACGATCTTGCGGTTGCTGGACTGGCTGACGCTGCGCAGCACCGCGAAGGCCTCCGTGGCGGTGCAGCGCTGGCGGGTCATCACGATCCCCAGCGCCTGGTCGATGGTGCTGCGGGTCTGCATCGCGGTGTGCAGCTGGTCCACGATGCTGCTCTGCTGCGCGGCGCGCAGGGTCAGAGCCAGGGACACCTGGGCTTGGGCGGCCAGCGTGATGAGCTCTGCGCGCACTGTGTCGCCGAAGGCGTGAGTTTCGCGGGAGTAGGAGTTCAGCGCCCCCACGGAGGCGCCGGCGACCAGCAGCGGCACGGACAGGCTGCTGAGCACTCCGTGGGCCAGGGCGTGGGAGGTGTAGCTGCCGAAGCGTTCCTCGGTGGCCACGTCGTCGATGCTGACGACTTCGCCGGTGCTCAGAGCCTGCAGGCAGGGCCCCTGATCCAACTTGTACTGCACCTCGTCCATGACGCCGGCCAGGGGGTTGCTGACCGCCACGCTCAGCATCTCGTGGTCACGGCGCAGGGTGATGCCGACCCCGGCGATGACGGGGCTGACGCGCTGGACGATCAGGACCAGTTCGTCGAGGTAGGTCTCCACCGTGGGGGTGTTCAGGACCAGCTGCAGCAGCTCACCGGAGATGTCAGGCCCGGTACCGGACAGCTGCTGCTGCGATGGTGATGGTGCTGAGAATGGCTGGGCTGAGGATGCCAGGCCCCCGGGCTGAGACAGGTCACCCGGGCTGGTCCGGTCAGAGTCGACGCGGTCTTCGGGGTCGAGGGGATGGGCCATGACGTCACGACTTCCAGCCGGTCGACGTCGTCATCAACTACACGCGGGGCAAGCAGCAGCATCTCTGAGAGGTGACCGGAGCGGGAGCGCGAGCTGGTGGCGAGGCCGGCCTGCGGTGCAGGGCGTACCACCGTGAACGGCGCCTCCGTTGGAGACGCGCGGGGAGCCCGCGGATGCCGTCACGGTACGGGACTTCCAGCCCTTTCGTCAGACGGCTTCTGGACATCGGTCGTGTGCCCTCCTACCTTGTTCCCTGGTTGGGGTTCAGCCGCCTTTGTCAGCGACCGCTGACGGAGCCTGCTGTCCTTGCCCTGCGGTGTTCCACCGCGGAGCGCGCCCTGGAGGTGCCGCTCGTGCTGCCACCCCTCGTCCTGACCTCGCCCGGCGGTGATGAGCAGGCACCGGTCCTGACGTGTTCGGTGGCCGTGGACACCACGATGAGCGTGGTGCACCTGGTCGGTGAGCTCGACATCGACACGTCGGGGCTGCTGGCCGCGGTGGTCGCCGGCCAGATCGAGCGAGGGCACGTCGATCTGCGCCTTGACCTGAGCGGGGTGAGGTTCTGCGACCTGGCCGGGCTGTACGCCCTGCGGGCCGCGCTGCGTGACCTGCAGGAGGCCGGGGGCCGCTTGAGGCTGCTGCGCCCCAGCCCCTTCCTGCTGCGAGTGGTCGGCCTGTGCGGTCTGCAGGACCTCTTGGACACCATGGCTGCCGCAGAGATTGGCTGCGCAGTGGACCGCCCCCAGGACGGGGCCGGTGGGTCGCGGTGATCGACATCGGCGCGTTGCACGCTCAGGTCATCCACCTCGCCGCCCTGGCCCACACCGACTTCGACGCCGTCGCGGTCTTGACGAAGTTGTGCGATGCGGCCCGGTCGACCATGGAGGTCGATGGGGTGGGGGTGATGGCCAGCGACGGGGTCCGCACCCGCTTCGTCGACACCGACCACCCCGACCTGCTGGCGCTGGAACGGCTGCAGGAGACCGTGCAGCAAGGGCCGTGCCGCGAGGCCGTCAACACCGGCGCTGCGGTCCTGGTCTCTGACCTGTCAGCAAATGATCTGCCGCAGCGGTGGCCGGCGTTCACCGAGGCCGCCCGCAGCGCCGGGATGGGTTCGGTGCTGGCGGTCCCGCTGCTGGCCCGCGGACGTGCCTGGGGCACGTTGGATCTGTACCGGCGCCGCAGCGGGGTGTGGAGCACTCAGGACCTGGCGGCCGCGGCGCTGCTGGCGGAGGTGGCCGTGTCCTACCTGGCCCTGGCCGCTGACCGGGACGCGGCCCGGGTGGTGCAGGCCGAGCTGGTCGCCCGCAACCTGCATGACGACCTGACGGGGTTGCCCAACCGCACCCTGTTCACCGACCGACTCGAGCAGGCCTTGCTCGCCGGGCACCGCCACGCCAGCGCGGTGGCGGTTCTGTTCATCGACCTGGATCGGTTCAAGGCGGTCAACGACACCTTCGGCCACGCCGGCGGCGACCTCGTACTCATCGAGGTGGCCCGGCGGATGGAGGCGGTCATGCGTGAGGGGGACACCCTGGCCCGCCTCGCCGGGGACGAGTTCGTCATTGTGTGCGTGGACCTGCCGCTGCTAGCCCCGGGAGTACTGGACAACGTCCTGGCTGGGGTGACCAACCGGTTACGGTGCGCCCTGAGCCCAACGATGCGGGTTGAAGACGTCGATCTGGTCGTCTCGGCCAGCATCGGGGTGGCCGTGACCGGCGCAGGCCTGGGCTCTGAGCACGTGCTCGCGGCGGACCTGCTGCGTGAGGCTGACGCTGCGATGTACTTGGCCAAGGCCGGCGGCCGAGACCGAGTGCACCTGACCTCCTTCGACGGGATTCACGGTGATTCCAACTGTCAGGGTGCCTCGTGTCAGGAGAGGTCGTGCACGTGGGGCAGGGACCTGGGCCGCGACCTGGCCCACGCCCTGGACCGGGGCGAGTTCCGGGTGCACTACCAGCCCATCGTGGAGACCGGTACCCGCCGGGTGCACGCGGTGGAGGCGTTGCTGCGCTGGGAGCACCCCCGCTATGGGCTGCTGCGACCGGTCGACTTCCTACAGTTGGCCATCCACTCCGGTCGGCTGCCAGGGATCGGGCACTGGGTGCTGGCCCAGGCCTGTGCGGACCTCGCCGCCTGGCGCGCCCAGGTCGCCGATGCCCCGGACCGGGTGTTCTGCAACCTCAGCGCGGTGGAGCTGGCCGACCCGCACCTGAGCGCAGTCATCGCCGCAGCTCTGCAGGTGAACGGTCTGCACCCTGGCGACTTGGGACTGGAGGTCGTTGAGGACGACTTCGCCGGTCCTGATCTCGCTCCGGCCCTGCGTGTCCTGCACGAGGCGGGGCACCCGCTGTCCATCGACGACTTCGGCACCGGGTACTCCTCCCTGTCGCGGTTGGTGACCCTGCCGGTGGCCATCGCCAAGATCGACAAGGCGTTCATCGCCGGCCTGGCGCAGGATCCGCGCAGCCGCGCCCTGGTGGACGCAGTCATGGTCGTGGCCCATAGCCTGGGTCTGCAGGTCATCGCCGAAGGGGTCGAGACCCCCGAGCAGGCCGCGCAGGTCCTGGCGTGCGGGTGTGAGTACCTGCAAGGACACCAAGAGTCCGCCCCCCTGACTGCAGAGGCTGTGCTCCGATGGCTGCAACGGACCCCACGCCTGCCGGTTGATGAACCGGGCCGATGAAGCGGTCATCAACCTCCAGTAGGTCGACCCGCCCCGTATACGGGGTTGGACTCGATGTCGAACATCGGCACCCCCGTGAGATCGCGACGTCCGGCGGAGCTGAGACGACTGCCGGGTCAACCCCTGGGCATCGACACCGTAATGACCGTTCCGGTGTTGACCGTCTACCGGGACACTCCCCCACCCTCACGGTGGCCAGTCCCCGCCTCAGTGAGGTCGTCCCGATAGACCCGTCCGCATTGCTGTCCCGCTCAGGGGCCCCATACGGCACACTCCCCCACCATGGACGGCATCAAGATCGGCTACGCCCGGGTCTCGACCACCGGGCAGGACCTCACCGCCCAACGCACCGCCCTGACCGCCCTCGGTGTCGAGGACGATCGCGTCTACGTCGACCACGGCCTGACCGGCACCAACCGTGCCCGCCCGGGCCTGCGCGAAGCCCTCGCCGCGTGCCGGGCCGGTGACACCCTGGTCGTGACCAAGCTGGACCGGTTGGCCCGTTCCCTGCCCGATGCCCGCGACATTGTCGACGAGCTCACCACCCGCGGGGTCAAGCTCGCCCTCGGAGGCTCGGTGCACGACCCCACCGACCCCATCGGGCGGCTGCTGTTCAACGTCTTGGCCATGGTCGCGGAGTTCGAGTCCGACCTGATCAAGATGCGCACCCGCGAAGGCCTGGCCGTGGCCCGGGCGGCCGGCAAGCTGCGCGGTCGCAAGCCCAAGCTCACTCCCCGCCAGGAGGAGCACCTGGTCGGTCTGTACCGGGCCGGCGACTCCAGCACTGCCGATCTGGCCGAGCTGTTCGGGGTCGGACGGTCCACTGTGTATCGAGCCATCGACCGTGCCGGTGAACTTGTGGTGGCCCCACCCCCGATCGGCGAAGATGCCGACTAGGAACGAAGAAAGGTGCCTCGGTGGCTGAGTCGCTGGAAGTAGAGCACCAGCGTCGTCTGCGCGCTGAGCGAGTGCAGGCAATGCTGCAGCAGATGTGGGGTGATGAGCTCCCCCCTGGCCCTGCCTCCGCGTTGACCGCGTTGATCGACGCAGTCGGTATCGACGACTTCCACGGTGTTGAAGATCGGGTGGTGAGCCAGGGCGACGGGGTGAGCTACCAGGTGCTGGCCGTGCTGTGGCAGCACTACCTCAACCACCCCCCGCTGATCCTCCCTCCCTGCAGCTGGGATCAGGTCTGCGCCTGCCACAGGTGCTCACCGAGCGGCTGCAGGCTCTGCAGCTGCTACCTGTCCCAGCCACCGCCCTCGCCGGACCTGCATCTCCTGCACCCGCGACACCTGGGCCAGGTGAGATCGATCCGCGAGAAGTCGGTCTGAGGGAAGTCGAGCCGCGGACCGGCCCGACCCCGGTGGTGGCCGAGGTCGCTGAGTCCGCCCGCGTGGGGATGTGGGAGCTGGACCCGCACAACGACACCGTGGCCTTCGATGCCGTCACCGCCCGCCTGATCGGGGCTGGTGAGGTCGCTGGGCACTCCACCGTGAGCGGGCACCTGGCCGAGCTGGTCCACCCCGATGACCGCGCGCAGGTCACCTCGGCCCTGCAGGAGGCGGTGAGCAACGAGACGGCGTACCGGGTGCGTTTTCGGGTGCGCTCGGCCACCGGAGCCATCACACACCTGATCAGTCACGGTCGGGTGCTGCGCAAGCCCAGTGACCCCTCCCCCCGTCTGACGGGGTATCTGACCATCGACCGTGGCGTTGACCGTGGCGTTGACCGTGGCGTTGACCGTGGCGTTGACCGTGGCGTTGACCGTGGCGTTGACCGTGGCGTTGACCGTGGCGTTGACCGTGGCGTTGACCGTGGCGTTGACCGTGGCGTTGACCGTGGCGTTGACCGTGGCGTTGACCGTGGCGTTGACCGTGGCGTTGACCGTGGCGTTGACCGTGGCGTTGACCGTGGCGTTGACCGTGGCGTTGACCGTGGCGTTGACCGTGGCGTTGACCGTGGCGTTGACCGTGGCGTTGACCGTGGCGTTGACCGTGGCGTTGACCGTGGCGTTGACCGTGGCGTTGACCGTGGCGTTGACCGTGGCGTTGACCGTGGCGTTGACCGTGGCGTTGACCGTGGCGTTGACCGTGGCGTTGACCGTGGCGTTGACCGTGGCGTTGACCGTGGCGTTGACCGTGATGAGGGTGCACATCCGCACACGACGACCGACCTGACCTGATGCCTTCCAGAGCCGACGCCTTCCAGAGTCGGTATCAGTTGCGGTGCTCGCCCAGCACCGCGTCGATGGCTGCGGCGGTGCTGCTCACCCCCAGGATGTGACGCAGCTGGGTCAGACGTGCAGCCAGGACCGGGAGCTCCAGCCCCAGCGATGCCGCGGTCTCCACCGCCGAGTGCCCTGCCTCCAGCATCATCAGCACGTGGTGGTCCTGCTCGGTCAGCTCTTCATGCATCGCTGTCGGTGCCTCACCGTCTCAGCTGCCCACCGCGGCGCTGTCTGCACCACGGTCGGGCCTGACCAGGTGACTGTAGAACAGCCAGCCACCGGTACCGGAGAGCCTGGCGCGTGCGTTGCCGTCACAGATCGTTCTTGCGTACCGCACCACGAGTTCCCAGGGCGGTTGCGCTGGCTGGTCCGGCGTCTCTGAAACGTCTTGGTCTCAACCGGTCAGCGCCATCAGCGCTTGGTGATCTTCCGCTCACGTCGATGTCCGGATGCCACCCGAGCACAACGATCGCCTGCGTAAGAACGCGATCAGCACATGATCGAAGCAGCTGGTCGAGCCTGTGCTCCGCGCCTGCGCCGTCGCGGCACGGCGGTCCTGCCTACCCGCAGACCCGAAGAACCACTGGAGCGGGTGAGTCCCTCCCCGATCGATGAGCTCACTCCGTTCGGCGGATACCAGCTCAAGGTCACTCGGCTCGTGTCGATGGTTCAGCGATGAAGGACGTCCCTGCGACGTCCTCGACCGACACCTGGCGGACCCGCCCGGCTGCGACACGGTGACGAACTCGAGGTGGAGCATGTTCAAGAAGTCGACAGCGGCCGCGGCAGCGATGACCGAGCAGATGAACCAGGGCCGAGCCGACGTGCAGGCAGTCACCGAGGTCGTACGCGCCCTGGCCAAGGCCCGCACCCCCGAGCAGGCCGTGCGGGCGGCGCTGGACACCATCCGCGACCGCTTCGGCTGGGCCTACGGCTCCTATTGGACCCTCGACCCCGCAGCTGGGGTCCTGCGCTTCACCCAGGAGAGCGGTGACGTCGGTGCGGACTTCCGCCAGGTGACCCTGCAGGCCACCTTCGCCAAGGGCGTCGGCCTCTCGGGCCGGGCCTGGGCCGAGGGGGACCTCGTCTTCGTCGCCGACCTCGCCGAGATGACCGACTGCGTACGCGCACCCGTCGCCCAACGCGCCGGGGTGAAGTCGGGAGTGTGCCTACCAATCACCGCAGGTGGGCAGGTCATGGCAACCATGGACTTCTTCACCACCGACACCCTCGACCCCTCCCCCGGCCGCCTGGCGGTGCTGCGGGCCGTGGCCGTGCTGGTCTCCGGCGCGCTGGAACGCGCCCACGAGGCCGTGCGCCAGGAGAAGGCCACGCAGGACGTCGAAGCCGTCTCCACCGTCATCCGCGAATTGACGACGGCCGCGAGCGAGGAGCAGGCGCTGCGGGTCGCCCTGGAAACCATCCGACGCGACTTCGACTGGCAGTACGGCTCGTTCTGGCGCCTGGACGACTCCCTGCACACCGCCGCGCAGGTCCTGCGCTTCGAGCTGGAATCCGGCGACGCCGGCGCGGAATTCCGGAAAGTCACCCTGGAGGCCACCTTCGCCAAGGGCGTCGGCCTCTCAGGCCGAGCGTGGGCCAGGGAGGACTTGGTCTTCGTGGAGGACCTCGCCGAGATGACCGACTGCGTCCGCGCCCCCGTCGCCCAACGCGCCGGGGTGAAGTCCGGTGTCTGCCTGCCGATCCTGGTCGGCGGACGTGTCGTGGGGACCATGGACTTCTTCGCCACCCGCACGCTCGTCATGTCCGCCAGCCGCGAAAGCGCGTTGCGCAACACCGCCTTCCTCATCGGGCAGGCGATGGAGCGTTTCGCCGCGAGCCGTCGCTTGGCCGAGGCCGGTCGCGACCTGGTCACCTCCATCAGCGAGGTGGAACGCAACGTCGCCTCGGCCAGTGAGGTCGCCTCCCGAGGGGAGTACCTGGCGGTGGAGGCCAACGAGCAGGTCGCCGCCCTGGGGCAGGCCAGCGTGGAGATCAACGAGGTCGTCCGCGCGATCCAGTCGATCGCGGCCCAGACGAAGCTGCTCGCACTGAACGCCACCATCGAAGCCGCCCGCGCGGGTGAGAGCGGTAAGGGCTTCGCCGTGGTCGCGGAGGAGGTCAAGGAGCTCTCGGGCGAGACCGAGCGCGCCACCACCGATGTGAGCGCGAAGGTCAGCACCATTCAGAGCCGGGTGGACGCCGTGGTGGCGTCCCTGAACGGTATCCACGCTGCCGTGGAGGAGATCAACCAGACCCAGACCCTCATCAGCGGCGTCCTCACCGAGCAGGTAGCCGTCACCCAGGCGATCCTCAGCTGAGACGTCGGGTCACGACGCCGCCGGATCATGACGCCGCCGCGTCACGACCCCGACCGCGGTGCCCGGCTCAGCTGCCCGGCTCAGCTGCCCGGCTCAGCTGCCCGACTCCGCTGCCCGACTCAGCTGCCGAGCCACTCTCCGGCCGCGCCTCAGCGATCTCGCCGAGCAGGACCGCCAGGTATGCGGACTGGGCCGGTGACAGCGGGGCGAACAGCCGCCGCACGTCGTAGCGCGCCCGGGCGGCGACCTGACGCACCAGATTCTGACCGGCCGGGGTGATCTGCAGCAGGACCTTCCGGCGATCACCCGGGTCGCGGTGGCGCTGCAGCAGCTGCTTGCTCTCCAGCCGCCCGGCCAGCAGCGTCACGCAGGACTGCTGGACCATCAATTGCCTCGCCAGCTCCCCTGCGGTGCGGGTCCCGCGCATGTCCAGGAAGTACAGGGCCCGCAGGTCGCTGGTCACCAGCTCCACCTGCGCGGCGGCGGTGTCGAGCAGCGCGCCGACGGCCAGCCCCACTTGCATCGCCAGGTGGGCCAGTTCCAGGCCGCTCGAGGGTGAGATCGCGATGACGTCGTGCAGTGTCTGCGCGCCGGGCAAGGGGAGAGGAAGCGCTGCGGTAGACGTTGTGAGGACTTCGGCACCCGGCGGCTCGGTGATCATCAACGCTTCCACCCAGCCTCCATCGGCGTCAGATTCTAGAACTTTAGTGGGCCACCACTGCAGCTCACCAGGATCGTTCTCATCACGACCTCAGCGTGAGCGACGATGCGGTGTGGGCGATAGATCCGAGGAGACCGAGGCCGACGAGGACGGCGAACTCCTGCGGTTTTGGTCCTGGCGTTCACCTGCCCTCATGTGACCGATAGAGCACCGCGCCGTCATCCCGCGGTACGGCCGCCCGGACTCGGCTAGCTGGCGCAGACGAGCATCCGTAAGACCCAGCCCACCAAGATGCCGACGATTTCACCCGAATCGAGGTGTTTCCGGTCTCGAACGTGGCAAGGTCAGCGTGTACTCACACCCTGGCGACGCACGGCAAGCGCTCGCACTGGGTGAGAACACCGGCGGCGACGTCGGCGAGAAGGGGCAGGTGCTCCACAAACCCCCACCTCACAGGTTGTGGACTCCGCCGGGCCGACAGAGCTCACCGGACGCCACCGCGACGAGAAGGAGACTCCTCCGTTGAGCCTGATCTCCAGCCACGACTACCACCGGCGCCGCGCCCAACGCGTCCTGCACCTGCTGCGGGGACTGTGGGGAGACGACCTACCCGCCGGACCGGAGCCGGAGCTGACCGTCCTCATCGATGCCGTCGCCGGCGATGATGGCCTGGGCAGTCAGGACGGCTACGTCGTCCAGAGCGACCGTCTCACCTACGAAGCCCTGGCCTTGCTGCTGCGCAGGTGCAGCACCCCCGCGGTCGCTGCGCGAGCGTTGCCGCGTGAGCTGCTCTCCCGCGTCTTCGCCGCTTCTACCCATCCTGACCTGGAGTCTCCGCTCATCCAGGCTCCGCTCATCCAGGCTCCGGTCATCCAGCCTCCAGTCAGCGAGACTCCTGCGCTGGAGCAGCCCTACCCCACCCACGACGGGTGCGACGTCCGCGGGTTCGCCGATCCCTCCCAAGCCGTCGGGACCTGGCACCTAGACGGTGAACAACAGCTACTCAGCTGGGACGAGACCTGCGCCGCACTCCTGGAACGCCAAGACGCACCACGCTGCATCGAGGTCATAGAGGAAGTCGAAGTCTGGACCCACCCCGAAGATCGCGCCGCGGTGGCTGAGGGGTGGCAACGCTGCATTGAGACCGCCGTCCCGCACCAGGCGCGGTTTCGGGCGCTGCGCCCTCGGGGTGGCTACATCCCCTGCTTCTCTGCCGGACGGCGCATCGTCGATGCCGCGGGGAAGGTCCACGTGGTGGGCTTCCTCCAACACGACGAGACCGCTCAACACCAACTCAGCTGACTCCCGCGTCAGCTGGAGCACTGGTCATAAGGAAGAGGTCAGCCCCGGTAGCCATAGGACGCCGTTACCAAGAAAAGAAGGACCGTCATGAGTGGACCCGTCACGAACGACCCCAGTCCGCATGAGCAACGCCTAGCCGAGGTCTTCGTCGAACTAGCTGACACCCTCATCCACGACGTCGACGTCGCCGACTTCCTGCAGTCCCTGACCGAACACTGCGTGGAGCTACTGCCAGCCAACGCGGCGGGACTGATGCTGGCCGATGAACACGGGCGCCTGCACCTAGCCGCCGCCACCTCCAGCACGACCCGCGATCTGGGACTCTTCGAGCTGGCGCAGGAACAGGGCCCGTGCGTGGACGCCTTCACCACCGAGCAGCCCCTCCTGAACGTAGCTATCGCCAGCACGAACGCCGCGACACGGTGGCCGGCGTTCACCACCGCCGCAGCCCAAGCCGGGGTGACGTCCACCTCAGCGTTGCCGATGCGCCTACACGGGCAGGTGGTCGGGGCGTTGAACCTCCTCAGCAACCGCCACGACCCCCTCTCTGCAACATCGCTGGCGTTGGGACAGGCACTGGCCGACGTCGCCACCATCGCCTTGCTGAACGAAGGCTCCCTACGGGAGAAGACACCACTCTCGAAGCAGCTGCACTCAGCGTTGCAGAGCCGGGTCGTGATCGAGCAGGCCAAGGGTGTTCTCGCCGCACGCGCCGGCATCAGCGTCGAAGACGCCTTCGTGTGGCTGCGTCGACACGCCCGCAGCCACGGGATGGCGTTGACGCAGGTGGCGGCGGGGGTCGTGGCCGGTGAGCTTCGCCTCGACCTCGACCATACCCTCGAGCCGCCTGCACCCGAGCCGCAAACACCGGGACATCAAGCGCCCAGACACCAAGCGCCCTCAGCAACTTCAGGGGCCGGCACTGGTTCTTCGCTGAGCTCAGATGCCGGGGCAGCAGAGTCTGATCCACTGGCCAGCACGTCCGAAACGGTGCTGGCGCCGCTGGACCTGGAGATCCTGCGGATGATCGCTGCGGGGGACGCGGGAGCTGCGGTGGCTCACCGCCTGGCGATCCCCATCACCGAGGTCACGCTGCGGATGATGCTCATTCGAGCACAACTGGGGGTCACCAGCACAGCCGGCGCGGTGCAGGTCGCCCGCCGCGACGGCATCATCTGAGCCGATAGCGACCATGCCCGATCCGGCGGTCAGACCGATGGCGTCCCGGTAGACGGTCATCAGGGGACAAGCACGGCGTCTCACTTTACGCACATGTCGGTGTGTCGCGCGGTGCGCGCTCAGGCCGATAGAGCGCGCGTTGAAGGAGTACTAAGAGCGACCGGCAGTAGGCGGCGGGCCCCACCTGCCTGCCCTGCGGTGGACGACTCGACGGCGCTGCCGCAGTGGGCTCCTCGCCGTGCGGAGCGCCCCAGCGTCACCGCCGTCCTCCGCCTATTGCCGGTCGCTCTAACAGGTACTCCAAACCTCCAGGTGTGGGCTTTGCAAGTAGTTCTCCACAGCACACTGGTCACGCTCGTGCTCACCAGCAAATGACACGATGAGGCCCGGATCACGTCGAGACAGTCGATGCTGACGGTAGAACGGCCACGAGGCGCAGCACCGTGGCGTCGAGATGAGGGGCGGGCATGAGACGAGAGTCCGACGTGATCCAGGCTCTGGTGAAGCTGGCCGACAGCCTGGTCGTCGACTACGACCCGCTGGATCTGCTACAGCGCGTCGTCGACAACTGCATGCGTGTACTCGACGTCACTGCCGTCGGGCTGCTGCTGGCCGGGCAGTCGAGCGGGCAGTTGAGCGGGCAGGGCAGGCAGCTGCAGGTCGTCGCCGCCTCCAGCGAGCAGATGCGTGTCTTGGAGGTCATCCAGCTGCACATCAACCGGGGCCCGTGCCTGGAGGCCTACGCCCGCGGCGAACGCGTCGTGGCCGAGGATCTTGAAGAGCTGCGCCGACGCTGGGCTGACTTCGCCACCGACGTGGCCGCGGCGGGCTTCCGTGCTGTGGCCGCGGTTCCGCTGCGCCTGCGCGAGCACAAGATCGGCGCCCTGGGCCTGTTCAGCGACCGCGAACACGCCCCCACCGACGTCGACATCGACGTCGCCCAGGCCTTCGCCGACATCGCCACGATCGCCCTCCTGCAGCAGCAGGCCATCGATAACGCCGAGGCGGTCAGCGCACACCTGCAGCATGCGTTGGAGTCGCGCGTGATCATCGAGCAGGCCAAAGGCATCATCGCCACCCAGCAGCGGATTCCGGTCTCCGACGCCTTCACCGTCATCCGGGACCACGCCCGCAGCCGCAACGTCAAGCTGTCGGAGGTGACCCGGGCCATCGTGGCCGGTGAGCTCACCGCGCGGGACCTGCGCGCTGGTCCGGTGCGCTCGAGCTCGTCGCGCCCTCGGTGACGAGCCTGGCCGGACGAGCCTGGCCGTGCGTTCGTTGGTCCACCAGCTGCTTGGACCAACGAGCGCATGACCGGCTGGCGTGTGCGGGGCGAGCCGGCGTGCGCGGGGCTGGTTGGCGTGCGCGGGGCCAGCTGCGACGATGGCCGGATGGAAAATCCATGAGCAGCGAGACCCGTACACAGAGCCACCTCTATGCAGGCGAGCATGTGTGGGGCGGCATCGATGATCTCGGTTGAGCGTGTGCGGGCCGGGCTGGCCGCCGCGGTTGCTGATGCCGCCACCCCGCTGAGCGCAGCAGATCGCCTCTGCCAGGCCTGCGTGGAGCTCCTTGACGTCGACGGGGCCGCGATCTCGATCGTGCACGCGGGCGCGACTCACGGGACGTTCGGGTCCAGCAACGCGCTGAGCCGGCGCTTGGACGCCTACCAGTTCGTCTATGGCGAAGGTCCTTGCCTGGACGCCGTCGCCCAGCATCGCCCGGTGCTGGCTGAGGACCTCACCAACGCTGAAGCTCAGCGGTGGCCGGCGTTCTCCGCCAGCGTCGTGGAGGCCGGGGTCCGCGCGGTGTTCGCGCTGCCGGTGGGGGTGGCCGGTGACAGTGTCGGCGCACTGGACCTGTTCCGGCATCAGGCGGGCCCGCTCTCGGCGGGCGCCTTCAGTGGTGGTCTGCTCGCGGCGCGACTGGCGAGCTTGCCGGTGCTGGACCTGATCGCCCAGATCGAGGTCCGCGCCAGTGAAGGCGTCATCGAGGGCGCGGAGCAGGATCCGTGGAGTGAGCTGGAGTCGCTGGATCGGGTGGAGATCTATCAGGCCACCGGGTTCCTCATCGCCCAGCTCAGTGACAGCACCCCGAACACGCCCAGCACCCCCAGCGACGCGGTGATCCGGCTGCGCGGACGGGCTTTCGTCACCGGCCAGACCGCTAGTGAGGTGGCCTGGGAGATCCTCGAGGGGCGGTTGAGCATCGACGCCGACGGCGAGTGGCGGGTCAGTGGTGGCGCCGGCGGTCCGGACACGACGAGTGAACGGGGAACCCAGTGAGCCCCGCCGGCAATGAGAAGAACCGCGACAACGAGAAGAACCGCGACACCGAGACGAACGTCACCACCGAGAAGAGTCTCGAGAACGGGAAGGACGCTGCTGGGCGCGAGGGTGCCGTCACCCGCTCCTTCGTGGCTCTGGCCACGAGTCTGGCGGTGGGTGCGGACATCGTGGACCTGCTGACGCGGTTGACCGGTGACTGCGCGCGGTTGTTGGACATCACCTCCGCGGGACTTCTGCTCGAGGACGGCCACGGGGTCCTGCACGTGATGGCCGCCTCCTCTGAGGAGACCCAACGTCTGGAGCTGTTCCAAACCCAGCGCGATGAAGGCCCGTGCCTGGACTGCTTCCACTCCGCCACCCCCATCAGCGTTCCCGACCTGGGCGCTCAGGAGCGGTGGCCGAACTTCACCGCCGCCGCCAGGCGGCACGGTTTCTCCTCCGTGCACGCGATACCGATGCGCCTGCGCACCTACACCATCGGCGCCCTGGGCCTGTTCAGCGAACGCGCCGGGGCACTGAACGAGGAGGATTTGACCTTGGCGCAGGCGCTAGCGGACGTGGCCAGCGTCGCACTCGTGCAGCACGAGACCAGTTTCACCCCACCCCCGATCGCCCCACTCCCGACAGACTCGCCCACGGCGACCGCGTCGTTAGCCATTCCGCCCGCGATCACCCTGCGGCTGCAGGAAGCTCTGCATGCCCGGGTGCTGGTCGAGCAGGCCAAGGGTGTTCTGGCCTACCGCGGCAAGATCAGCACCCACACCGCGTTCGAGGTCTTGCGCCACTACGCTGACAGTCACGATCAGCGCTTGAGCACCGTTGCTGGTTGGCTCGTGCACGGCGATCTACCGGCCGCGGTGATCCTCGAGCACTCCGCCACGTCCTGACCCACCCCAATCCCAGGGGTCGCCCCCAGGGGTTGAGCTAGCGGTACGCACGCAGCTTCGTCGGTGCATCTCGGCGAGCGTAGAGCGAGCCCGCTTCCCGTTCGCGCCGTAACTGCGGTCGCCGTCATGTCCTGTCATCTGGCCGAAGCGCTAACCACACCGTCATGGGGGTTCCCTCTTCAGGAGGTCAACTCCACCGCGGCGACTGCTGCCCACCGACGCTGGACGGCCTGGACGTGAGCAACGTCGAGCCGCGGAGAAAGTCACCCTCGGTGCGGGCTGGTGGGGCCGGCGCTGCTGCTCGCGGCGCAGGAATTTTGCGACGCTCGAGGGCTGCGGTATGGCGTGAGGGTCGGTAGCGGTGTCGAGCGCGACGCCGTACAGCAGAAGGGTGACGACGAGGTCGTCGGGCAGCGACTCGTGCGGCGACAGCGCACAGGCTCGGACACGCTCGGACGCGGACAGTTCCGACCACCACCATTCCACCGACTCAACATCGCCCCCCACCTCCCCGGGATCCCCCTCCCTGCCAGGATCCACGGAATCCAGATAGTCGACGCCACTGAAGTGGGTGACGTCGATCCCGGAGCCGATGCTGGACCGGATGTTGATGCTGGACGGGATTCGGGCCTGGATGTCGATGACCAGGCTGAGAGCCCGCCCCGCCCACTTTCGAAAGCAACCCCGCTGCGCGGGGATCCAGGCGAGGAGGGTCCGAAGCCACCACACCGGATGAGCGTGGTGGTGGGCAGCGGCAGCACTGCGTCGTTCGAAGACCAGCAGAGCTAGGTCACCGGTGTCAGTCTTCACGGCTGCTCGACCGCCTCGAGCGGCATCCACGCGATGGTGAAGTACTCCGCCAGTTCGGTGACTTGCAACAGCTTGGCCACGATGGCAGGAACTGAGAGAAGCGCCAGCCGCGTCCCGGGGTAGTTGTTGGCCTGTACTAGGAGCGAGAGGATCGCGCAGTCGAGGAACGTGACCGCGGCCAAGTCGACGGTGAGGTCGACGACCGAGTCAGGATGGTCGTCGAGCAGGTGACCCCACGTTTTCGTCAGCGCTGGGACGTCGGCGGCGTCGAGCTCACCGCTCCATGTCCAGACAGAGCGCGGAGCAGGATCGCGGAGGGGTTGAAGAACGGTGCAGCTCATGAGCGCCATTTCCCGGGCATCCGTTGGCGTGATGCGCAACCGGGTCCGGGGCGGCACAAGCAGGACAGTGAAACGTTCTGCGGTTCGATGAGCGAGCGATTGAGCGAGCAAGGCCACCGTAGGCCCCACCCGGTAGCTGGACAAGACTCCTGGCTTGGTGAGCTGGGGGACTTCACGCGCTGAACCGTGGTCCGCACCCCGGACACGGTGCAAGACCACCCCGGGCATGACGGTGTCGAGGGCCAGGACCGATCTGACGGGTCTGCCCCCGCCCTGAGCCGGACGTTCGGAACGGGGGCGCTGCAGCGTGCACGCCATCCGCCCCACCATCTGCCAGTTGTGGGGCGCTACCGCCTCGATGCCCTGCCCGCACGGCTGCGCCCCCGACGGCAGCTTCGTCGACGATGCGACCGCGATGCGGTGGATGATCACCAGCTCGCAGATCGACGGCCACAGCGACCACCTCGACGACCCGGCCGTGCGGAGGCTGCCGAGCTGGCCCTGACCGATCAGGTGGCTGCGGTCTGTTGAGCAGGTTCCTCCGCGGGGATCGGACCGTGGCCGAGTAGTTGTACGAGCGGATGGTTTCGTCAAGGACCTGACTCCTGGGTGGGGAGGTCAGGACGGCCTTCCCACCCTCAGATCCGAAGACCCGTCAATACTGCGAAACAGTGAGACACGACACTAGGAACAATGCCGCACCGGCGATCTCACGGGGCAGGGCGAAGCGTCCGACCGGGATCGCTGCCTTGGCCACTTCTCCCTTCGCTCCCGCCCAGGCGCTGCGGCCCAGGTCGGTCAACACGACGGTAGGCGAGATGGAGTTAGCGGTCACTCCCCGGCCCGCCCACTCCAAGGCGAGGACGCGTGTTAGCCCGACGACGCCGGCTTTGGAGGCGCAGTAGGCAGCGTGTTCTTCGATGGCCACGGTGGCGGCCGGGGAAGCAATCGTGATGATCTTGCCCCGGCCGCGTGTGAGCATGCCCCGACCGATGGCCTGAGCGGTGAGGAAAGTACCTGTGAGGTTGATCGCCAGGGTCCGGGTGAACGTGGCCGCCGGGAGCTCCTCGGCGGGGGCCAGGGCGGCGATACCGGCGCAGGTGACCAGGACGTCCACGTCACCTGCGTCGTGAGCGAACTACTCTACGGAGTGCGGGTCGGAGACATCGCCGGCCAGCCCGATGGCACCGCCGCCGAGGGCTCCGGCGCGTTGCTGTGCCGCCTCCGCGTTCAGGTCGACCACGATCACTCGGGCGCCTCGCTCGGCGAAGACGCCGGCGATGGCGGCGCCGATACCGGACGCACCGCCTGTGCTCAACGCGGTACGGCCGTCAAGACGGAAGCTGAGGTCGACGCCCTCATCGGTGGGCTCGTCCGCGCTGATGTTGGTCATGGTTCCTCTTCTCGCCATCGAGTAGGCAACCTGCACCCCGCAGTCTGCCGGGTAGTGGGCTGGTAAAACAGTAATTGTTCGCAGCCAGAATCCTGGCGCTCGGAGGCCTCGAACTTGGAGGCCTCGAACTCAGGGTCCTCGAGCTCAGGCGCGGCCTGCGGCGGCGCGGGTGCGTCGGGAAAGGCTGTCGACGATGACCGCGACCAGCAGCACGACACCGATGATGATGAACCGGATGGGGTCGGGCAGCGACAGCAAGTTCAGGCCGCTAAAGATTGCGTAGATGACAAGGATGCCCAGCAGAGCCGACCACGCCCGTCCCCGGCCACCGAAGAGGCTGGTGCCGCCAATGACTGCGGCGGCGATGGCGTTGAGGTTCTCATCCGCGGCTGCGGTGGCGACCGAGGCGGTACCACCACGTGCGGCGAGCATGAGCCCGCCTAGGGCGGCGAGGGTGGAGCAGAGGACGAAGACTGAGACGTAGACCCGATTGACGTTGATGCCGGCCCGGCGGGCTCCTTCGACGTTGCCGCCGATGGCGTAGACCGATCGGCCCCAGGAGCTTCGCTGCAGCGCTACGTCAAGGGCGATGGTTAGTGCGATGAAGAGCAGAACGGGCAGCGCGATGCCGCGTCCTCCCTGCTGGTAGCTGTAGGCGGTGGGGATGAGCAGGAGGAGCAGCAACAGCAGCGAGGTGAGGAAGACGCTGCGGGTCGTGCGCGCCGACAGGCCCGCGACGATTCGGCGGCGGCCGCCAAGGAGGGCGAAGACGGTGCGGGCGGCGATGGCCAGGACGATGACCGCGTAAGCCAGGGCGGCGGGGACGAAGCTCTGGCCGAAGCGGACGAGGACGAGGTCGCTGGGCAAGGCGATCGAGTTGGAGGGGCCGGTGGAAATCACGTAGCGCTGCACGCCTTGCAGGGCCAGCAGACCGGCGAGGGTGACCAGAAAGCTGGGGACGCCGAAGCGGGTATAAAGCAGGCCGTAGACCAGCCCGGTGAGGGCTCCGGAGGCCAGGGCGAGGACGAGCATCAGCGCGACCGGCCAGCCCTGGTTGATCGCTCCGACCGCGAACAGTGCGCTGGACAGGCCCGCGACTGATCCGACGGAGAGGTCGATCTCCCCTAGCAGGAGGACCAGCACGACGCCCAGGGCCATCAGGCCAACGGCGGCGGACTGCCACAACAGGTTGGAGACGTTGTATGGCGAAAGGTAGTTGGCGTTCAGCGCCTGAAAGATGACCCCGATGATCAGCAGTCCGACGACGACGGGCAGCGGTCCCAGGTCCCCGCCGCGGATGCGTTCGAAGGCGTTAGCCAGCAGGCCGGCCAGGCCCGGACGGGTGACGATGAGCCGTTCGTCCTGACGGTCCAGGGGGTTCTGCGCGCCCGGAAGGCCCGGGGTGCACTGCGGGTTCTGCGTGTTCTCAGGAGTCGTCGACCCGGTTGCCGTGCTCATGATGCTCCCTCCTGTGACGCGTACGATCCCTGACCGCCCTGGCTGACCTTGCCTGCGGCGGAGGTGGCGCCACCGGCGGCGATTCCAGCGGCGACTGTGGTGCGCTCGGAACGGCGGTTGGCTCGGGCGGTCACGACGTTGTCGCTGGCGCCGGTGATCGCGGCGACCAGTTCACTGGTCGGGGCTGACGCCTCGAAGGTTCCGTTGTCACGTCCCAGCCGCAGCACGTAGATCTTGTCGGCGACGGCTTGGACATCGGCCATGTTGTGGCTGATGAGGATGACTCCGAGCCCGCGCTCGCGGATGCGCTCGACCATGTTCAGCACCTCGGCGGTCTGGGCGACGCCCAGGGCGGCGGTGGGCTCGTCGAGCATGATCAGCTTCGGCTCCCCCAGCAGGGAGCGCGCGATGGCCACGGTCTGGCGCTGCCCCCCGGACAGCGAGGCAATGGGGATGCGCACCGAGGGGATGCGGGCGGACAGCTGGCCCAGCAGCTCCCACGACCGCCGCTCCATGGCGACCTCGTCGAGCATGCGCAGGGTCTTGGCCTCCTGGCCCAGGAAGAGGTTGGCGACCACGTCGAGGTTGTCGCAGAGTGCGAGGTCTTGAAAGACGGTCGCGACGCCGCTGCGCTGGGCGTCGCGGGGGCCGTGGAAGGTGACCTCCTGCCCGTCGAGCACGATGGAGCCACCATCTGGGGAGTAGACCCCGGAAATGATCTTGATGAGGGTCGATTTGCCGGCGCCGTTGTCACCAACGAGGGCAACGACCTCCCCGGCGTTCACGGTGAGGTTGATGTCCTGCAGCGCCTGGACCACACCGAAACGCTTGCCGATTCCTTTCAGCTGCAGGATCGGGCGGGTGCCGTGGTCGCCGGTCTGGGTGGGGTCGTTCTCGAGCATCACGGCCTCCTCCAACTCGTCCTCGAACTGGTCCTCGAACTCGCCGAGGTCTTCGTGCCCGTGCGTGTGCTTGCTCTCGTGCCGGCCCGGTGCGTCACAGTCAGCTGCGTCACGACAGGCCCAGTTCGGTGCACGCGGCCTGCAGCTCGGGGGTACAGATGTCCTCGCTGGTGTAGACGCCGTCGGCGATGACGGTGTCGGCGATGTTCTGGGCGGTCATCGCCACCGGCGTCAGCAGGGTGGCGGGGATGCCGTCGGTGGTGGTCGCCGACGTCGGCTCGCTGTCACCGGCCAAAGCGACCGCGGCAGCGGCGGCGTCTTCGGCCTGCTGCTTGATCGACTTGTAGACGCTCATGTACTGGGTGCCGGCGACGACGCGCTGCACCGCGGTCAGTTCGGCGTCCTGCCCCGTGACCGGCGGGACGGGGGTGATGCCGGCGCCGCTGAGGGCGGCGATCACACCGCTGGCGGTGCTGTCGTTGCCGGCGTAGACGCCGAGGAGGGAAGCGCGGTCGATCGTGCCCAGCTGGCCCTCGACCCACTGCTGGGCGTCGTCAGCGGCCCAGTTGGGGGTGTCGAATTCCCCCACCACGCTGAATCCGCTCTTGTCGATGACGCTGTGGGCGCCCTGCTTGTACTGCGCGGCGTTAGGGTCGGTGGGAGCCCCGTTCACCATGAGCAGGTCCCCGGAGGTCTTCCCGAGGTCGTTCTTGAGGTGATCCACGAGGCTCTGGGCCTGCAGTTGCCCGACGACGGGGTTGTCGAAGGAGACGTAGTAGCTGACGTCGTCGTTGTCGATGAAGCGGTCATAGGCGATGACCGGGACGTCAGCGGAGGCGGCGGTGGTGACCAGGGATTCGCCTTGCACGGAGTCGGCGGCGTTGAGCACCACCACGTCCGGGCCTTGCGCCAGGACCGACTCCAGCTGCGACTGCTGCTGGGTGGGATCCCCGTTGGCGTTGGAGTACAGGATCGTGGATCCGGGGGCAAGTTCCTTGACCTTGGCCTCGAAGAGGGGACGGTCGAAGGTTTCGTAGCGAGTGGTGTTGGACTCCGGCATCAAGAACGCGATGGTGAGGCCGTCGCCGCCACCGCTTCCGCTGCTGCCGGAGCTGCACGCGGACAGCCCCAGCACGGCCACGCTGGCCGCGCCAGCCAAGGCGATCAGATTCGAGCGCTTCATTGCGGACCCCCTGGTGAGTGACAGCCGCGACGATTGCCAGGTGCACCCGCTGGCCGCGAAATCAGTCATCGCGGAACCAGCTGCTAGTGGCCTCGTCGTCGAATCCAGTACCGCCGTCGATGGGCAGGGAGACCGGTAGGTTTCCTTGCTCGTGCGTCGGCGCTGGAGATTCGACCTGATGAGGTCTGGGTGGTGCCTCGTGAACCGCCCCGCGGCTGCTTCAATGACAATTGCGGTGTGCCGGCGTTCTTATCAGCCGGCAACGTCGATGACCGTATGCAACCCAAAACCGCCACCGGGCGTCAACACGGATGCTCACATGAGCAGCGCAGGAGATGGCCAACGGGTTCCGAGAACCGATCTGGATGTGACTCATGACGAGCGATTCGGGTACACCACCAGGACAGGCCTCCCTCTCGCACTCAGCCTGGATCCACCGTCCCGTGGTGCTGCGGGGGCCAGTACGTGAGGCGGCGGGTGGCTTCTGACCTGCAACGATGGGACTTCTCTACGGTTCCAACGCAGCAGCAAGGAAGACACCCGCCAAATGCAAGTCTCGCACGCCCTCCCCACCACCGCGGCGGCGTCCTCGATCGCCTTCGACGACCCAAACCTCATCGCCCACGCCGGCCTGGCCCCGGCCCTGCAACTGGCCCAGACCGCGGGCCTGCACGACCTGCTCGGCCAGCACCTCACCCTCGCCGGGCCCGGGTCGGCTAACGCTGCGGCCAAGGCCACCGGCCTGGTCGCCGGGATGTTGGTCGGCGCCGACAGCATCGACGACATGGACGTCCTGCGACACGGCGCGAACACGAAACTGTTCGACGACGTCCGCGCCCCCTCGACCTTGGGGACGTTCCTGCGGACCTTCACTCACGGCCACGTCCGCCAACTCGACGCCGTCGCGGCCCGGTTCCTGACCGGCCTGCAGACCACGACCGCCGCGGTTGGGTCACCGCTGCTGGCCGATGCCGACCAGATCCTCTACGTCGATGTCGACGACACCATCCGCCAGACCTACGGCTACGCCAAGCAGGGCGCCGGATACGGCTACTCGAAAGTCAAAGGCCTGAACGCGATGCTGGTGACCGCGACCACCCCGGCCAGCACGCCGGTGATCGTGGGAACCCGCTTGCGAAAGGGATCGGTCGCCAGCGCTAAGGGTGCGCCGAAACTACTGGGCGATGCCCTGGCGACCCTCAAACGCACCGGCACCGGCACCGGCACCGGCACCGGCACCGGCACCGGCACCGGCACCGGTGCTGGTGCTGGTGCTGGTGCTGGTGCTGGTGCGGCTACCGGTGGCGGGTTGGTGATCGTGCGGGCCGATTCGGCCTACTACAACCACGCCGTGATCGCCGCCGCCCGCCGCGGCCGGGCCCGCTTCTCCCTCACCGCTCGCAGCAATCCCGCTGTCCGGCGGGCGATCGCGGGCATCGCCGACGATACCTGGACGCCGATCAAGTACACCGACGCGGTCTGGGATGAAGACGACCGGCGCTGGGTTTCTGATGCCGAGGTCGCCGAGACGACCTACACCGCGTTCACCGGCCGCAGGAAGGCTGAGCACGTGAGGGCGCGGTTGATCGTCCGCCGCGTCAAACGGTTGAACCCCGCCGCTCTCGGTCGGGGGCAGGGTGAGTTGTTCGAGACCTATCGCTATCACGCGGTGTTCACCGACTCCCCGCTGCCGATGCTGGTCGCGGAGAAAGATCACCGCGCGCACGCGGTGATCGAGTCGGTGATCGCCGAGGCCAAGGACGGGCCGTTGGCGCATCTGCCGTCGGGGAAGTTCCAGGCCAACGCTGCCTGGTTGGTGTTGGCCGCGATCACGCACAACCTGACCCGAGCCATTGCCGCGTTGGCGGGGACGACCCACCGTCGCGAACGTGCTGGGACGATCCGGGGCAAGCTGATCAGCTTGCCGGCGCGGGTCGCGTTCTCGGCTCGGCGGCTGCGGTTGCACGCCCCGTCCGGCTGGCCCTGGCAGTCCGGCTTGGAGAACGTGTTGGCCGCCATCGTTGAAATCGACCGGCATCAGCCGGTCGTGACCCGCCGGATCTGAGCACTGCCCGACGCCCACCGCCCGAGAGGGCACGACCAGGAATCGCCGTGGAAGAGCCAACACCCGGTCGGCGGCTATCTGATGCCCTGCTCGTGGTGACCTGCCTTCGGCAGGTCACCACGAGCCCATCGGTCATTCGGTGGTGGATCCAGGCTCAGACGTAGCCGGACGGTTCGGGAGCGAGGACGAGACGCTATTTTTCTCAGGCGGACGCGGGGTCGCGGAACGTCAAAGGGCGGTCCGGGACACGGCGAGGAACGCCGTGTCCTGAACCGCCCTGAGCTTGACGTTTAACCTGCGCTCACAGCTGGATGGGCAAAGTCAGCGGTCGTCGCGTGGTCTTGCCGACGTCGTAGCGCGGCGCCAGTCGCTGGTTTTGAGTTCCGGGTGGACGTCCTGGACCGGGTCGGGTGGGTTTCGGTGCGCGGGCCGGTCTGGCGACTGTCGTGCGGATGTTCCGAAACCCGCGGCGAACGCGTGCCGAGGTCAGGCGACCAGGTCGAGAACGCGGCTCCCACGGTCGGCGCAGCTCCTCGGACAAAGGGCGAGCCAAGCGCAGCTGCGTGTGCGCGACCAAAACCAGCCACGTCCAGCGATCAGCGGCCTCGGGAGCCCGGATCTTCGGGCGAGTCCAACCCAAGGTCTGCTTGAACATGCGGAAGGTGTGCTCGAGGTCGAAGCGGCGCAGGAACATCTGCCAGCAGGCGATGACCTCAGCGGCGTTCAGCCCGATGGCGGAGGACCACAGCCAGACCGGTGCAGCTTCGCGGTCACCGGGTAGATGATCGACCTGGAGGCGGATTACCGTCCCTTCGATGACCGGTAGCTGCCCGTCGTGAGCCAGCCAGCTGCTGCGATGGGTCAGACGAGGATGGACCCGGTCCCAGCTGCTGGCTGCGGCGATGCCGTAGCGACTGGTAGAGGTGGTCGTCTGATGAGTCGGAACGGGCCAGGTTTCGGGTCGGCGCAGCGCGAACGTAGCCCCGTGTCGAGGGGGACGTCCCACGGTTCTTCTGGATCTCGTCGGGAGGGGAAGGCGGAACACCCGGTCTGAACGCAGACGGCCCAGCAGCTGCACCGGCAGGTCGGCGAGCGTAAACGCCAGCCGGGCGATGTCGTAGCCGGCGTCGGCGACGATCAGCACGTCGGGATCACCTGGGCGCCACTGGCCGTCGCGGATCAGTCGAGTCACGACGGCCCGCAGTTGCTGGGCAGTAATCGCCATCGCGTCGTCATCAGGTCCCAGCCGCACGACGTCCAGGACGGCTGTCCACGATGACCTGCCTTCCTCCAGGGCGGCGATCATTGAGTACTGCCATCCTGGGATCAGCTGCGCCGTACGCTTGGTTCTCCCGTAGACGTGGCAGAACAACCGGGCGGCGCTGGTGGTGGCATCCGGGCGCAGCCAGCAGGTGACGTCGACGGCCAAGACGAGTCGGCCTCGCTCGGTGCGCGGCAGTGGCAACGCCGCGAGATGATCGCGCAGCGTCTCGACGTCGAGATTGCCACAACTCAGGGCGTCATACATTGCGCCGTGTCCGCGGCGATGTTCGGCGACCAGGCTGAGCTCGACCAGGCTGCGCACCGCGCCGTCGGTGCACAACAACGCCTCGGTCAGCTCGAATAGTGCATCCGCTCGAGCCTGCAGGCAGCCGAAGAAGTCCCGACGAAACCGCGACAACACCTCGCGAGCCTCGACAGCGTCAGCATCTTGGGACACACTTCACCTCACGGCCTTGAGTTGGTTTACAGCGCCTCGACAACGCTGACGATCACCTCAAGGCCGCTTCGCTGTCCAGACCCGTAGTCTCCACTGTCCGGGCCAGCCTGCTCAAAGGTTAAACGTCAAGCTGAGGTCGTGTCTCAGAAGACCGTGTACCCGCCATCGGTGATGATGACGGCACCGGTGGAAAAGCTCGAGGCGTCCGAGGCCAGGTACACCACGCTGGCGGCGATCTCCTCGGGGGTGGAGTAGCGCTGCATCGGCGCGTCCTCGATCCACATGCGGCGGAACTCGGGTTTGTCGACGGGGGCCATCTCGGTCTTGACGTACCCGGGGGCGAGGGCGTTGACCCGGATGCCCAGCGGGGCCCACTCCGCCGCGAGCGACTTCGTGAGCTGGTGCACGGCGGCCTTGGAGGCGTTGTAGACCGGCTGCAGCTGCGGGCGGTTCACGATCTCTCCACTGATGGAGCCGATGTTGATGATGTTGCCGCCGCCGTTCTGCGCCATCCACTTCGCGGTGACGACGCTGGGCAGCCACACCCCCTTGAGGTTGGTGGTGATGACGTCGTCGTACTGCTCGTCGGTCACCTCCAACGCGGGGGCGTGCACGCAGGTACCCGCGTTGTTGACGAGGATGTCGAGGCGGCCGAACTGCCCAGTGACGGCAGCGACGGCGGCCTCGACCTCAAGGCGGGAGGTGACGTCCAGGCGGACGCCGAGGGTCTTGCGCCCGGTGGACGCAGCGATGTCCTCCGCGGCCTGGATCGACTTGGCCTCGTTGCGGGCGCCGATGACGACGTCGGCACCGGCCTCGGCCAGGGCCTGGGCGAAACCGCGGCCCAGGCCGGTGTAACCGCCGGTGACGAGGGCGACCTTGCCTTCGAGAGAAAACCTCTCCATGACGCTCATTGCACTGTCCTCCATCAGAACTTCAGTTGGCACTTCAGTTGGTTGGATTCACGACGACGACGGCCTTCATGCTCAGCGGGTCGGAGTCGGCGTTCAACGCGTCCTCGACCTGCTCCAGCGGGTAGCGGGCCGTCACCATGTCGTCGAGGTGGACGGCACCGGAGGTGGTGAGTTCGATGCCCCGGGGCCAGGTGTCGATGTAGCGGAAGACGCCGGTGAGGTTGATCTCGCGGGTCGCGATGAGCTGCACCGGAATCGGCATCTCCTCCGCGCCCAGACCGACGAGGACGACGGTCCCGCCACCGCGGGTGCTGTTGATCCCGGAGATCACCGCGGGCGTCGCCCCCGAGCAGTCGATGAACGCGTCGGCGCGGATCTCCGCGATCTCGGCCGCGTCCTGGACGGGGTGCAGCGCCCGGGTCGCCCCGAACCCGGTGATCCGCTCCCGGCGGGAGTCGACGAAGTCGGTGACGACCACGTCGGTGGCGCCCCGGGCGCGGACGGCCTGCGCAGCCATCGCCCCGATCGGGCCGGCCCCGGCGATCAGCACCTGGTCGCCCGGGCCGACGTTCGCCTTGTGCGCCGCCCAGAGCCCGACGCTCAGGGGTTCCAGCAGCGCCGCGGACTCGTCCGAGAGGCTGTCCGGCACGGTGTAGGCCTGGTCCGCGGGCGCGGTCACGTAGTCGCAGAACGTCCCGTCGAAGGGGGGCGTGGCGTAGAACTCCATGAACGGGCACAGGTTCGAGCGACCGGTCTTGCACTGCCGGCACGTCCGGCACGGGACCTGCGGGTCGATCGCGACCCGGTCACCGAGGCGTTCCTCGGGAACTCCGCGCCCGACGCCGACGACGGTCCCGGAGACCTCGTGGCCCAGGACGATCGGCGCGGTGACGACCATGTCGCCGATGCGGCCGTGCTTGTAGTAGTGGACGTCGGACCCGCAGACGCCGACGGAACCGACCTTCACCAGCACCTCCCCGTCACCGGGGTTTGGCACCGACCGCTCCTGCATCTCGATCACCCCCTGTCGCAGCAGGACACTCGCGCGCATCGTCCTTGGAATACTCGTGGGGATTGAACTGGGGGCTGATGTGGTCATCTGCGACTCTCCTCGGTGCCTCGACGGGTGGGCTGGGATTGGATCGATGGGCTCGAGGTGGGCCGCGCGAGCAGAGCACGCCCGGAGACCAGGTGCTCGACGCCGGCGGCGCGGCACTCTGCCTCATGGTGCGGTCCTACTCCCCCGTCGACCCCGATGGTGCAGTCGGTGGGGAGGTCGGCGACAGCGCTGAGGCGATTCAAGTCGATGCTCTGCGTGGTGCCCGGTTCGATGAGCATGACCAGCACTCCGTCCACCACACCATCGGCAAAGACGTATTCGGGCAGGGGCGTGCGGTTCAGTTCCGCCCACAGCTGTACGCCGTGGGCCTTCACGCGGTTCCCCTCACGGAGGCACCAGGCGCTGGGCAGCACCAGCCGGTCGGCGCCGATCGAGAGGACCTGGTCGAGCACGGCGGCGACTCGGTCGGTGCCCACGAGGTCGACGATGTGCACCTCAACTTTGGCCTCTGGCAAGTCTTGAGCTACCGCGGCGAGCTCATCCAGCCCCACCCCGAGCAAAGGCCCCTCGCCGGGCACGATGATGTCGACGTGGATCCACCAGCCGGCCTCGGCCAGCTGCTGTGCGGCGGCGTGTCGCTGCGCGGGCTGGACCGCGTACAGCGACCCGGCGTGCTCAACCGTGTCCGACCAGCCGGTGAGGTGTAGGGGTCCGATCACGAGCTGGCCTGAGTGGGCGGCGCTGCGGTGGTTCCGGAGTGCCCGACGATCCCGGCGGGGTGCACGGCGACGACGTCGGCGGCGGAGTGACCGCGGGCGTCCTTGAGGACGGCGGTGAGCGCGTCGCCCCAGGCCGCGGCCACCAAGGTACTCCCGGTGGCGACGAGGCCGTCGAGGTCGGCGTTGCTGGGACGCGTCTGCACGGTCACCACCGTGTCGGCGGCCGCGGCGAACGGGGAGTCCGGGGCCTCGGTGACCGCGATGACGCGCACGCCGCGTCCATGCAGCAAACGGACCAGGTCGGTGAGCTCGCTGGAGCGCCCACCCTTGGAGAAGGCGACAACCAGGTCCTCAGGGGTGACCGCACCGGCCCCACCATGCAACGCATCGAGGGTTGGCAAGCTGAAGGCGGGGGTGCCGCACACCGAGAGGAGGTGGGCGAAGCGTTCGGCCATGATGCCGGAGGTTCCGGACCCGATGGCGACGATCTTTCCCTGCACGGCGAGCACGGCTGACGCCACCTCAGCGAAGACGTCGTCGATCTGGTCGGCCAGCGCAGCAATTGCTTCGGCCTGCCGGCGAACCTGAGCACGGCCCGCAGCGATGAGCGTGGGCTTGTCCATCCCGGCCTCCTTCTCGTTCGGTGTGATTCGTTCGGTGTGGTCCAACGGCACAGGCCGGACGCGCAGATCATCGACCCAGATCGTGGACGCAGATCGTGGACGGCGCGGATTGGTGGGTGAGAGCCCCGCACGCGGGCGGCTGATGGTCACAGCCGGGTTCGGTACGGAGTATTTCTTGAGGTTTCGGGTCCAGGATTCCGCGCCCAGGTTTCGGGTTCGAGCTGCTACACACAGGCGACAGCAAGGCGATGAGGCACCGTTGTGGTGCGCCCTACCCCGTCCTTGGGCTTAGAGGTTGATGCGTACGTCACGCCTCAAACCATCAGTCTGGAGGCTGGCGATGGGCCCCGTTGACGGACAGTGCAACAAGTCCATGAAGGACGTCGCCAGCACCATCACGTGGGTGGCCATCTCAACGATGACCCCCACGTGTGGTGGCTATCTACTGACCGTCGATGCCCTCAGCGGCGATGTCGCCGGTCTTCAGGTTTTCCTCGGTCATCTCGGGGATCTGAGCGAGGAACGCCTCGCGGTCGGTGACGACGTGCTTGATCGCGATGTCGACGTTGTCCTTGGTGATGGCCGGCATGATGTAGACCGGGTCGGTGTCGACCTCCTCGCCGCGGGCGATCTTCGCGGCGACAGCGAGCCCGGCGGAGAGTTCTACGGTGCCGTTCTGCAGCGAGGTGCCGATGAATTCCCCACTCTTGACGGCGTTGAGGCCGTCTTCGATGCCGTCGATGCCGACAATGGGGATGGTCTTGCCGGACTCCTTCAGCGCCTGCAGGGCGCCGAGGCCCATGTCGTCGTTCTGGGAGACGATACCGTTGATCTGGTCCCCGAAGGCGGAGAGCCAGTTCTTGACCTTGTTGACGGCCTCGTCGCGCTTCCAGTTGGCGGTGTCCTTGGCCAGGACCTTGATGTCGGGGTACTTGGCCAAGACCTGGTCGATCCCCTTGCCGCGATTGATCTCCCCCGAGCCGCCGAGCGGGCCCTGCAGGATGACGATGCTGCCCTTGCCGCCAAGAGTGTCGGCCATCATCTGCATCTCCTGGGCACCGGCGGCGACGTCGTCGGGCTGGACGTTGCCGGCGATGTCGGTGGAGTTCAGCTCGGCGTTGACCGGGATGAGGGGGATGCCAGCGGTCTTGGCCGCCGTGACCTGGGGTTCGAGAGAGTCGGCCTGGACGGGGACGACGATGATGGCGTCGACGCCGGCGTTGACGTACTGGTCGACCTGGGAGGCCTGGGTGTTGACGTCGAGGCTTGCGGAGTTCCAGAGCAGCTCGATGTCGTTGGCGTCGGCGTAGGACTGCATGCCCTCCTTGCCGGCGGTGATGAACGAGCTCATGTCGTACACGCTGACACCGATGCGGATCTTTTTCGCCCCGCCGGAGGCAGTGGAGTCGGAGCCGCTGTCGGCGTTGGGGTCACCGGCGCCACACGCGGTGAGCGCGAGGGCGAGGGTTCCAGCGCCGAAGGCGCCGGTGAAGAGGGTGCGGCGCGAGAACGGGGACTGCGACACGGGGGTCTCCTTCGATCGAGGGTCGCGAACGGGTCGGTCACGGCGTCAGTGCTGTCGTGACAGGTTCTGCCCTGGTGGGTCCGGATGTGGTGGTTCACCGTGGTGAGGCTCAGGTTCAGGTCAACCGCGGCGAGAATCAGACAAGGTGGGCGTTAAGCGCGGCGCTTGGTGGACCACACGTCGACCGCGACGGCAGCGACGATGAGGACCCCCTTGATGACGTCCTGCCAGTAGGCCGGCACGAGTAGCAGGTCCAGGCCGTTGTTCAGGGTCTGGATGAGCAGCAGCCCCAGGGCGGTGCCCCAGACCGTGCCGCGACCACCCATGAGGCTGGCGCCGCCGATGACGACGGCGGCGATCGCGTCCAGCTCGTAGCCCTGGCCGAGGTTGGGGGGGCCGGAGATGACGCGGGAGGCGAGCATGACCCCGGACAGCCCGGCAAGCAGGCCGGAAATTGCGTAGACGCTGAACAGGGTGCGGCGGGCATTGACGCCGGCGATCTCCGCGGCGACGCGGTTGCCGCCGACGGCATAGACGCGCATGCCGTAAGAGGTTCGGCGCATCACGATCCCCAGCAGGATGATGCCGACGATCATGACGATGACGGGGATCTGCAGGCCGAGAATCTTGGTGTTCGCGATGGAGCCGAACTCCGCGGGCAGGCCGTTGATGGGCGCGCCGCCGCCGATGACGTAGGCGATGCCGGAGCCGGCCGTCAGCATCCCCAAGGTGGCGATGAATGGTGGCACATCGACCCGGGAGACGAGAATGCCGTTGATCGTGCCAGCCAGGAGACCGACCGCCATCGCGGAGAGAACAGTCAGCCACACCTGGCCCGGATTGGCCTTGGCCACCGCGGCTGATGTCATCGCGGCGACCGCGATGACCGAACCGACCGAGAGGTCGATGCCACCGGTGAGGATGACCAGCGTCTGCCCCAGCGCGATCAGGGCGAAGGGAGCGGCGGCGATGAGGATGTTCTGCAGGTTCTCCGGTGAGGAGAACCGCAGGGACCGATAGGAGAAGAAGGCGATGACCAGCAGCATCACGATGAGCATGGCGCGGCGGATCAGCTGAGCGATGATCCACTCGCGGGAGAATCGTCGTCGTTCTGCAGGAGCCGGGGTCGTCTCGAGCGGGGTGGTCGCGGTCATCACAGGTCCTTCGTCGGATCGCTGGAAGCCCCCGCGGCGGGCGGGGTCGGCTTCGATGCCAGTCCTGAACTGAGGCGGAAGATGAGTTCCTGCACGTCCGGGGAGTTGAGCTGATCGCGGGTCAGTTCCTCGACCACTCCTCCATCACGCAGGACGAGGGCACGGTGGGAGAGACCGAGCACCTCGGTCATGTCCGAGGAGGCCATGACGACGGCCATCCCCGCCGCAGCGAGCTCGGAGATGATGCGGTAGATCTCCGAGCGGGCGCCGACGTCGACGCCGCGGGTTGGCTCGTCCAGCAGCAGGACATCGACGTGCCCGGTGAGCCAGCGCGCGAGCACGACCTTCTGCTGATTGCCTCCGGAGAGGGTGCCGACGTCCTGGGATAGGCCCCGGCTGCGCAGGCGGACGGAGTCCATGGCCTCCCCCACCGCCCGGCGACGCGAGGCGCCCTTGAGCCAGCCGGCGACGGAGAACTTCGCCAGCCGGGGCAGAGTGCCGTTGTCAAGGACGGACAGGCCCATGACGGCCCCGGCGTGCTTGCGGTCCTCAGGCACCAGGGCCATGCCGGCAGTGATGGCGGCGGCGGGGTTCTTGCGCTTGACGTCCTGGCTGGCGACGGTGATCTGCCCGGCGGTGGTAGCGCGGACACCGAAGATTCCCTCTAGCAGTTCAGTACGTCCAGCCCCTACCAGTCCGGCCAAGCCGAGGATCTCCCCGCGGCGGACCTGCAGACTGACGGTGCCGTGTTGACCCACGACGGCCAGGTCGCGCACCTGCAGCACCTGTTCCGCCTCGGCGGGGACGGTGTGCAGGGGCGGGAAGAGGTCCTCCAGCTCGCGCCCGATCATCGCGGTGACGATGTCGTCGTCGGAGACGGCAGTCATCGCCTCGTCCAAGACCAGCCCGCCGTCGCGCAGGATCACGACGCGGTCGGCGAGGTCGCGGATCTCGGCCATCTTATGGGTGGTGAACATGATTGCCACCCCGGAATCGCGCAGCTGCCGCACGACCCGGTACAGGCCCTCGACCTCCCGCTCGGAGATCGCCGAGGACGGCTCGTCCAGCAGCACGACTTTCGCCCCGCGGCTGGAGTTCTTGACGATCTCGACGATCTGCTGCAGACCGACGGGCAGGGTGCCCATCCGGGCGCCGGGGTCGATGGCGACCCCGAACACCTCCAGCAGCTTCGCCGACTCCGACGTCATCCGGCGCCGGTCCAGGGTACCGAGCTTGCTCTTCAGCTCCCGTCCGACGAAGAGGTTCTCGTAGACGGTCATGTGCGCGATCGAGGCGAGTTCCTGGGGGACGATCGCCACGCCGAGGCGGTGGGAGTCGCGGATGCTGCCGGCCTGCAGCTCTTCTCCGCGAACCAAGACGCTGCCCTCGTCGGCTCGGTACTGACCGGCGGCAATCTTCATCATCGTCGACTTGCCGGCACCGTTCTCCCCCGCCAGGGCGGTGACGGTGCCGAGTTGCAGAGACAGGGAGACGCCTTTGAGGACGGGGACGCCGCCGAAGGATTTGCGCAGGTCCCGGCACTCCAGGACGGCCGTCTGCACGGTGGTGGCGGTCATGACGGTTGACCGGCTCCGACGCGCACGACGATCTTGACCTGCTCGGGGTCAGCGGATGCGGCGTAGGCGGCAGCGACGTCTTCGACGTCAAAGGTGCCAGTGATGATGTCGGCGACCGGAACTACCCCTTCGCGCAGCATGGCGATGGCCTCCTGAACGTCTTCGCGGACGAACATCAGGCAGCCGAGGATGTCCAGCTCGCGGTCTTGCACGAGGTCCAGCGGGATCGAGGTGGCGCCAGCGGCGACACCGACGGTCATGAGCTTGCCGCCCTTGCGCAGCAGGTCCACACCCTGGCGCACCGAGCTGTCCCGCGAGACGCAGTCGAAGACGACGTCGGCGGCACCGCCAAGCAGCATGCGCGCCTGCTCGACGGCGTCCTCGGCGGCGGCGTCGACCGCGCCGGCGGCTCCGAAGCTCACTGCGCGGTTCCGTTTGCTGCCGACGAGGTCAGCGGAGACGACCGCGCTGGCTCCGGCCCGCACCGCGCCGAGCAGGATGAACAGCCCGATCGGGCCGGCACCCAAGACGACAACGCGCTTGTCCTTGAGCGCTCCGGCGCGGCGCACCGCGCGCAGCGGGGTGGACAGCGGTTCCACCAGGACCGCGGCGGTGTCGTCGAGGTCGTCAGGCAGGACGTGCAGGCGGTCGGCGGCGACGGTGAACGCGTCGGTCATCCCGCCCGGGGTCTGGCAGCCGATGACGTCGAGGACGTCGCAAATGTTGTAGCGGCCCTCCTGGCACGGTGGGCACTTGCCGCAGGCCAGGTTTGGTTCCAGAACCACGCGGGTGCCGGGAGCAAACTGCGCGTCGACGCCCTCACCAGTAGCGGCGACGCGCCCGACAACCTCGTGGCCGGGGCGGTAGGGCAGGGTGATGAAGGGGTGCACTCCGCGGGCAGCGTGCAGGTCGGAGCCGCAGATGCCGACCAGCGTCGGTTCGAGGAGCACTTCGCCCGGCCCAGGGATCGGGCGGGCGTGGTGTTCGACCTGGATGTCGTCTAGGGAGTTCACGACGACCTGACGAACAGTGCCGGTCGTCTGTGGCGCGGTCACTGCACTGGTCATGAGCAGGCTCCAGTCACGAGCGAGGTGGAGGGGTGGCGTGGGGGACGAGGCGAGAGATGAAGTAGATGAGCGCGAAGCTCGAAGGAACGATCCTCGTGCTGCTGTGCACGTTGCATCAGGATCCAGGGTGGCTAGCTCGGAAGTCAAAGGAGCTGCTCACCTGAGCACCAGTCGGCGCGTAAAGTATCTGTTCGACACACTTCCTAGCAGATCCAGCCCACCTCAGATGGACGGCCTGGAAAGGTTCCCCAACGACTGCCCAGAGGGCGGTGCACCCGGTGGTGCGACAGTTGGCACGATCGGAAGGCTTTCGTTGAACGCCAGGTTTTCGTTGAACGCCGCAACCTGGGCGTACAGCCCTTCGGGATCCCGGTCAGTTGCTCGAGGTGTGGTGGTGAACAGGGTTCCCGGCCGCCAGGCGTCGCGGACAGAGCGCACATCGGCCCCCGAGGCGACAGCCGCGGCCTGCACGCAGGCTCCCCGTGCGGTCGCCTCGTCGGCGGCGGAGAGTTCGACTTCGCGATGCAACAAGTCGGCGAGCAGTTGCCGGTAGGCCACGGAGCGGGCACCGCCACCGACGACCAAGACGCGCCCGGTGGTGTCGACACCGTTGCGGTGCAAGTGCTGCACACCGCGAACGAGGCCGAGCAGCACTCCCTCGTGGGCGGCCCGGGCGATCTCCTCGCGGGTCGTGGCTGAGGTGATCCCGGCCAGCAACCCCCGTGCGTGCGGGAGGTCCGGTTTACGCTCACCGTCGAGGTGGGCGACCAAAACCGGGCCCGTGCCGGGGCCAGCCGCCAAGGCCATCTCGGCGAGGGTCGCAATGTCGACCCCGAGGAGGCGGGCGAACTGGTCGGTGACACGAGCGGCGTTGAGGGTGGAGACCAGCGGCAGGTAGCCGCCGGTCATATCGGCCACGCCGTCCACGGTGCCGCTCGCGTCGTGCACGGGGTGGACGCTAGGGGTGAAGACGACCCCACTGGTGCCGAGCGAGAAGGTGAGGTCTCCCGGCTCGACGCCGAGTCCAAGAGCGGCTGCGTGCTGGTCCCCGCCGCCGGCGGCGACCGGGATCCCGGCCTGCAGCCCGAGTGCCTGGGCGGCCTGCGCGGAGAGGGTCCCGCCCGCCTCAGAGGCCGCCACGAGCCGCGGCAACGTGGAGCCCCAGTCCATTGAGGGGTCGACGAGGTCCAGCAGCTCCAGCAGGTAGTCCCCTGCATCTTCTTCGGCGCTCGCGTCGAAGTAACCGGTGCCACTGGCCTCGGAGCGATCGGTGAACCGCTGCCCGGTGAGGCGAAAGTTCAGGTAGTCGTGCGGGAGCAGCATGCTGCGTACCCGGCGCAGGTTCTGGGGCTCGTGACGGGCCAACCATGCCACCTTGCCGATCGTGAAAGCGGCAGTGGGCACCGAGCCGGTGCGTCGAGCCCAGGTCGCGTCGTCGATCAGCTGACGCAACCGGATGACCTCGTCGGTGGAGGTGGTGTCGTTCCACAGCTTGGCGGGGCGGATAACCACCCCCTGCTCATCGAGAACGACCAAACCATGGCACTGTGCAGCCACGGAGATCGCGATCACGTCGCCACCATGGATCCCGGCAGCGCTCAAGCCGGCGATGCAGGCGGTCTGCAGAGCCTGCCACCACGCTGTCGGGTCCTGCTCGCTGACCGGCCCGGTGGCCGGTGGGTGCGGTGCGCGCCCGGTGCCCACCAGCTTGCCGGTGTCGGCGTCGCGCAGTTCCGCCTTGCACGACTGGGTGGAAGAGTCGACTCCCAATACCAGGCCCATGCGTCCTCCGCTTCGTTGCGAACGGTTTTTCTTCCGCCACAGATGGTGAGCCCTTCGATGCTCACGGGTCAAAAGACCTGCTCACATGAGCATCTGGGGTGCATCGAGGTACTGTTCCGTGCTCACCTGAGCACATGGGTCCGGAAGAACTGACTGAGATGGTGGCCATCGCCCGCCGCCACTACGTCGACGGCGTCTCACGCATCGACATCGCCACCGAACGCGGCCTCTCCCGCTTCAAGATCGGCCGGATCCTGCAGGCCGCCCTCGAAGCCGGCATCGTCCGTATTGAAGTCCGAGCCCCGGCCGGCATCGACTATGAGCTGTCAGAAGAGCTGCGCACCCGCTACGGCCTGCGGCGGGCGCTGGCCGTCCAGACCGCCGATGAGGCGCGGGTACGCCAGCCCCTCGGCCAGGTTGCGGCAGATCTGCTACGCGAGATCGTCACCACCGACGACGTTCTCGGCATCGACTGCGGCCGCACCCTGCGCGAGATGACCGGACACCTGGGCGGCATCGCCCATTGCGACGTCGTACAGATCACCGGGCTCGGCGGCATGGTGGGCGACACTGCCATCGACATCACCCGCGTGGTCAGCGAAGCCAGCGGCGGGCGCGTCTTCTCCCTCTTTGCCCCCATCGTCGTCGCCGATGCTCGGACCGCAGAAGCCATGCGCACCCACCGCGCCTTCCGCTCCACCTTCGCCGCCTACAGCAGGGTCACCAAGGCCGTCGTCGCCATGGGCGCCTGGTCCCAAGATCTCTCCCAGATCCCCGCTCTGATCAGCGAAGAAGAAACTGCACGGCTCGTCACCGCCGGCGCAGTCGGGGAAACTGGGGCACTGCTCGTCGACGCCGACGGTCGACGCGTCATCGACCTGGACTCCCGCCGGGTCGCCATCAGCGAATCGCAATTGCGCGCCGTCCCCGACGTCATCGGCGTCGGAGGCGGGCGGGGCAAGACCACCGCCGTGCACGCCATCCTCAAGGCCGGCTTGCTCAATTCCATCGTTACTGACGTCCACCTTGCGCGGCGGCTCCTGCGCCGCCCCAGCTGAGCGCAGGAAGCACCCAGCACGGCTGGGAGCTTGACCCGGTGGAGCCTGACACGGTTTCTCGGACAGGTTGATTGCGACCAGTTGACTGAACAGCGATCCTGCGCTGACCTGCGGGAAGTGTTGAACGCGATCGGCTACATCGTCGACAACGGCACGAAGTGGCGCACCTTGCCTCACGACTTCCTGCCCGTGGCAGACCTACCTGGGCTAGTAGCAGAAGCTGGCCTTGGGCGGCTTCTTCGAACGCCTCGCCGATGAGACCAGGACCCGTAACCGCCCGGGAAAACGCGCAACAGTGCCCCACGTACTGATCATCGACTCCCCGTCATTAAAGGGGCTCTCCTGACACATGTGTGAAGCCGTCACCGGCCTCCCCGCCCCGGTAGCGGCGGGCAGAACCCACCCAACGCCAGCATCGCCAACCCCACCAACGGTGCCGAAGAGTGGAACCCGAACGCCACCCGCGTCAGGACCCGGATCTTCGTGTTCATCGACTCCACCAACCCATTCGAGAGGCCATGCTCGAACGTCGCCTCGATCGCCGGCCGGTGCCTGATGATGTTGCGCGAGAGAGCCACAAACGCCGGGATCCGACACCGCCGGGCCCACCCGATCCACCGATCCAACGCCTGGCTCGCCGCGCCCGGACCGTCCTGACGGGCGATCCGGAAAACCATCCGCAGACCCTCCTTCAACAGGTACGCCCGATGCAGGCGCGGATCCGTCCGCGCGATCCATCCCAACTGCGCCGCCTGGTTCTCGCTCAAGTCTTCAGGGTTCCTCCACAACGCCCACCGCGCCCCCTTCAACGACCGCGCACCCCCGGTCGCCGCCGGCGCTCTACCCAGCGATCGGTCACGACCAACCGCGCCTCGAGCCCGGTTCCACGAACCCCGACGCTCCTCGTCCAACGCCTTGCTCGCCCACTGCACGACATGGAACGGATCAGCACAGCGCACCGCGTTCGCACACCGCTGCGCCACAACCGTCGCGATCCAGTTCGCACCGTCGGCGGAGACGTGCGTGATCGACGCCGACCGCTCGGGACCGAGTGCGTCGAAGAACCCCCGCAGCGTCTCCTTGTCCCGACCCGGCGCGGCCCACACCAACCGCCCGGTGTCGTGATCCACCACGACGGTCAGGTACTTGTGGCCGCGTTTGTAGGAGATCTCATCGATGCCGATCCGAGCCAGCCCCGCGAACCGGTCCGCCCCTGTCAATGCGCCCGCCGTGACCCGCTCGACGATCACCCCAACCGTCCGCCACGCCACCCGCATCAACTGCGCACAGCTGATCGGGACGTGTGAACCGCCAGCCACGCGACCTGCTCGTCAAAGGCGAGAGTGTGACCGGCGTCGTGACGAGCCCACGGCACGGCAGCCACCACCACTCCATGCCTTCGGCACTGGACCCGCGGCGCTGCCGCTTGGACGAACGCGCGCACACTGCCCACGTCCAGCGCCCGCCACCGCCGGACTCCGCGCCCGGCATCGAAGCGGCGGCACGGCCGCCGACACCGCCCGCACCGGTTAGCGGCGCGCTTAGGCACCCGCACCGACACGACGAGCACCCCGGCGTCCTCGTCGAGCTCGACGTCTTCGACGACGGCCTGCTGCAGTCCGAGCAGCTCAACCCATATCCTGGCTCCGCGCACGCCGTTCTCCCGTGGTGACGATCATGATCTCGACAATCAGGACCGTAGCCACCAGGACGGCGTGCGCCCTGCATCTCAGCTGCTCAGAGGCGTCGGGACAGCCAATCTGAGCTCATACATGTGTCACAAGAGCCATTAAAGGTCGCCGAAGGCGGTGCCAGTCGCGGTTTCGACGCAGGCAAGAAGATCAGCCGCCGTCAGCGCTTCGCTGGCGTCGACTGGGGGCACCTCCCGCTTGCGGGGGACGAGGTCAACTCGGTAGAGGTGGTGGTCATCGGTGCCGAGGTCAGCGACAACGCGGGCGGAATCACCCTACCGAACCGGTCGCCGAGCAAGTCCCAGCGTGCGGGCAATCTGGTGCGATCAAGGCTTCAAGAAGGCTTCCGTCGATCACGCTGCCAGCTTGGCATCGACACCGTGGTGGTCCCTCGTCAGCCGGACAGCACCGAATTACGGTGCTGTCCCGTCGGTGGGTCACGAAACGCTTCTACGCCTGGATCCATCGGGCACGTCGTCTAGCCTGCAACTGTAAGCCGGCGATCTCCTCAGCGCTGGCATGGCGCCGGTCGCCTGCTCGAGGACGATGCTGCGGCGTCTCAGCCGAACCTTTCGGAATCGGCCTCTGAGCCCAGGAAAGTCAGAGTATCCAGACCTCAGGGCGGAGGCTCGTGGTCGGATCGTCAGGCGGTTCGGACGCGCAATGCCGCTGTCACCGAGAGGGTGCCGAGCCGTTGAGCAAGTTCACCCATCCTCTGGCGATGGCAGCGTGCCCGGCCACGTTCGGATGCACGTGGTCGGCGACGAGACCGTCGCGCGCAGCCCTGCCGTATCCACCCCACGCCGGCTCAATCTCGAGCAGGGGAATGCCAAACTTCTCCGCAACAGGCCGGTAGAGGTCGCGGTAGGCATCGCGCACCCGCCACGGCCCGGGTTGGTAGTCCTCACGGACGGGGACGGCACCCATCAGCGCGACGCAGGCGGACTGTCTGTCGAGCAAGTTTCTCACCAGCGTCTCAAGCGCGGCGGCGCTGCCGGCCAAGGCTTGCTCATCGGCGTGGATGCTGTCGTTGACGCCGATGGCCACGGTGATCAAATCTGCCGCCACCGCACGGTAGACATCGGCGGCACCGCCAACGGCCGACACCGCGCGGGCCACATCAGGAGTTCGGGCGCCGGGGATGCCACTGGTGTACCACCGGAGTGCCGTCCGCCGATTGTCGCGGGCGGTGAGGTAGTGGATCGTGCAGCCGGGTCCTGCCGCCCTGAGCATGATCCGACCTTTGGTGGTCGCGGCAGGAACATCCACTCGCGCTGACGCGCTGGAGGTGGTCGCGCCAGGCCGCCAGACCCGCCCTCCGTCCGTGCTGAACTCAAAGCTCGAATCGCCATCCATACCGATGGAGAAAGTACTCGCTGGTCGTGGCGGCGTGAAGGTCAGAACGCTGTCGCTGCGAGGATTCGCGTGCCAGCTCCCGGCACCAAAAAGGCCCGCACGCGCGGCCTGAACCGGCCACGGTGCGCCCGACCAGCTGACCGCTCCTTCTTGCGGCCCCTGGGGGGTGTGCAAAAAAGGCTCTTGTGACACATGTATGAGCTCAGATTGGCTGTCCCGACGCCTCTGAGCAGCTGAGATGCAGGGCGCACGCCGTCCTGGTGGCTACGGTCCTGATTGTCGAGATCATGATCGTCACCACGGGAGAACGGCGTGCGCGGAGCCAGGATATGGGTTGAGCTGCTCGGACTGCAGCAGGCCGTCGTCGAAGACGTCGAGCTCGACGAGGACGCCGGGGTGCTCGTCGTGTCGGTGCGGGTGCCTAAGCGCGCCGCTAACCGGTGCGGGCGGTGTCGGCGGCCGTGCCGCCGCTTCGATGCCGGGCGCGGAGTCCGGCGGTGGCGGGCGCTGGACGTGGGCAGTGTGCGCGCGTTCGTCCAAGCGGCAGCGCCGCGGGTCCAGTGCCGAAGGCATGGAGTGGTGGTGGCTGCCGTGCCGTGGGCTCGTCACGACGCCGGTCACACTCTCGCCTTTGACGAGCAGGTCGCGTGGCTGGCGGTTCACACGTCCCGATCAGCTGTGGCGCAGTTGATGCGGGTGGCGTGGCGGACGGTTGGGGTGATCGTCGAGCGGGTCACGGCGGGCGCATTGACAGGGGCGGACCGGTTCGCGGGGCTGGCGCGGATCGGCATCGATGAGATCTCCTACAAACGCGGCCACAAGTACCTGACCGTCGTGGTGGATCACGACACCGGGCGGTTGGTGTGGGCCGCGCCGGGTCGGGACAAGGAGACGCTGCGGGGGTTCTTCGACGCACTCGGTCCCGAGCGGTCGGCGTCGATCACGCACGTCTCCGCCGACGGTGCGAACTGGATCGCGACGGTTGTGGCGCAGCGGTGTGCGAACGCGGTGCGCTGTGCTGATCCGTTCCATGTCGTGCAGTGGGCGAGCAAGGCGTTGGACGAGGAGCGTCGGGGTTCGTGGAACCGGGCTCGAGGCGCGGTTGGTCGTGACCGATCGCTGGGTAGAGCGCCGGCGGCGACCGGGGGTGCGCGGTCGTTGAAGGGGGCGCGGTGGGCGTTGTGGAGGAACCCTGAAGACTTGAGCGAGAACCAGGCGGCGCAGTTGGGATGGATCGCGCGGACGGATCCGCGCCTGCATCGGGCGTACCTGTTGAAGGAGGGTCTGCGGATGGTTTTCCGGATCGCCCGTCAGGACGGTCCGGGCGCGGCGAGCCAGGCGTTGGATCGGTGGATCGGGTGGGCCCGGCGGTGTCGGATCCCGGCGTTTGTGGCTCTCTCGCGCAACATCATCAGGCACCGGCCGGCGATCGAGGCGACGTTCGAGCATGGCCTCTCGAATGGGTTGGTGGAGTCGATGAACACGAAGATCCGGGTCCTGACGCGGGTGGCGTTCGGGTTCCACTCTTCGGCACCGTTGGTGGGGTTGGCGATGCTGGCGTTGGGTGGGTTCTGCCCGCCGCTACCGGGGCGGGGAGGCCGGTGACGGCTTCACACATGTGTCAGGAGAGCCGCAAAAAAGTTCGGCCCGCAGTTTCACCATCCGCGCCAGCTCGTCACTGGCGAGCGCCGTGTAGTGATCGTCTGCGGTCTCGATGCCTATCCGTCCGGTGGCAATCGAATCGCCGACGTTGATCCAGGAGAAGTCGCTCACCCCCGCTCGGCAGCGCTGGAACGAGGTGAGCACTCGCTGGTGCCAGGCGTCGGTCAGGTTGTGAAAGTTCGCGGTCGCGGTCATCAGCCGCGGGGGGCTGGTCCTGTCGAGGCCCGCCACACGACGTGGGTGATGGGCTCATGCGGGGGTGGCTGTGGTTGGTCACCCAGGACAGCCAGCAGTTGAGCCACCGCGTGTCGACCCAGGATCGCGTGCTCGATGGAGACGCTTGTCAGGGCGGGCGCCATGGCTGCCGCGACCGGGTTGTTGTCCCATCCGGTGACGCTGAGATCATTGGGGACGTCCCACCCCCGTTCCCGCGCGCCGCTGATCGCCCCCGCGGCGAGCGAGTCGTTGGCGGCGATGACGGCGGTGACGCCGCTGTCGTCGGGCAGGTCCAGCAGTGCCCGGTGGGCCAGGGGCGCCGACCATGAGCAGTCGGCTACCGCGTAGGAGCGCAACCCGAGGCGGTGCAGAGTGTCGAGGTAGACCTCGAGTCGTTGACGGGCCGAGGTGTGGGCGTAGTCCCCGGAGACGTGCAGGAAGGTGTGGTGCCCCTGCTCGGCGAGCCCTTCGATGATTTCCACCATGGAGGAGGCGTCGGCGACCTCGCCTATGCCGCGCATATGCTCGTCGTAGTTGGGTGCGACGAGCACGGGGGTGGTGGATCGAAGACCGGGGCGCTCAGCTGGCAAGGGCAGCGGGGTCAGGGACACGATGCCCTCGAAGAGCCCAGAGTCTGCCAGTTCCAGTACCCGAGCCGCTCGGAGCTCGGGGGGGCCGGCCAGGGTGACGAGCTCGACGAAGTAGCCGGCCTCGGAGGCCTCTGCGGCGGCGCCGGCCAGCATCTCCAGGGAACTGACGGCGGTGCCGTTGGGCAGCAGCAGCGCTAGTCGGCCCGTTTTGCGGCTGCGCATAGCGCGAGCCAGCAGGTTGGGGCGGTAGTCGAGCTCGACGATGGCTGAGGCTACCCGTTCACTGGTCGCCGTCTTCAGTCCGCCCTCGAAGCGCAGGTAGCGGGAGACGGTTTGGTGGGAAACCCCTGCTAGGCGCGCTACTTCCATGATTGTGGGACGTCGCTGGGTTGAGCGGTCAACGCTCATGGTGGCCTCCTCGCCCCGGCCGTCCACTCGAGGGACGACGCGTTGACGCTGATGGTGAACGTTCACTACCGTAGCAGCCGAGCGCGCTGCTGTCACCATGTCAGAACGGACGGCATGATTACTGTTGGGACGGACGGTGCAATCGCCGACAACCCCCGGGTGTCGGGGCACACCTCTTGCGCACAGGGTGATCGTTCACTACCGTCACAACGAGTGCGGATGGTGAACGTTCACTATCCGATGGCCACCGCCCCCCGGCTGAGTCACTCGAGCGAAGGAGCTCGCATGTACACCGCGCCACCGCCTCCCGTCGTTTGTCGGTCCCGGGCATCCCGACCGTTCGCCCCGCCAGTCCTCGATCTGACCCACCGCTGGCCCCGCAGGGACTCCCGAGGGGGAACCCTGTGAGCGCCCTGGGCGAACTGAGAGACCTCAAGAAGAACTCCGGCACCGGTCGACGAGAGACCCGGACCGGCTACCTGTTCCTGGCCCCCTGGTTCATCGGCCTCATCGTCATCACCCTCGGCCCGATGCTGGCGTCGCTGTACCTGAGTTTCACCGACTACAACCTCATCCAGGCGCCCCAGTGGATCGGCCTGGACAACCTGACCCGAATGCTGGGCGACGAGCGACTCCACAAGTCGCTGGCGGTCACCTTCCTGTACGTATTCATCTCGGTGCCCGTGCAGCTGGCCCTCGCCCTGGGTCTGGCGTTGCTGCTGGACCGCGGTATGAAAGGGCTGGCGTTCTACCGCTCGATCTTCTACCTGCCCTCCCTCCTCGGCGGTTCGGTGGCCATCGCCGTTCTGTGGCGCCAGCTCTTCGGAACCCAGGGTCTGGTCAACCAAGTCCTGGCTCTGGTGGGTGTCGAGGGGCGGGGATGGGTTTCCGACCCCTCCACCGCGCTGAGCACCATCATCATCCTGAACGTCTGGACGTTCGGTTCACCGATGGTCATCTTCCTCGCCGGGCTGCGCCAAATACCGCGCATGTACTACGAGGCCGCCGCGACCGAGGGCGCCGGTCGACTGCGCACCTTCTTTGCGATCACCTTGCCGCTACTGACTCCGATCGTGTTCTTCAACTTCGTGCTGCAGCTCATCCACGCTTTCCAGTCCTTCACCCAGGCCTTCGTGGTCTCGGGTGGGACGGGCGGCCCCAGCGACTCGACGCTGTTCTACACGCTCTACCTCTACCAACGCGGTTTCGGGAACTTCGACATGGGTTACGCATCGGCCATGGCCTGGGTGCTCCTGCTCATCATCGGAGCCTTCACCGCGATCAACTTCTATGCGTCGAAGTGGTGGGTCTTCTATGACGACTGACGTGCTGTCCCCGCCCCGCGCCCCACAGGGAGCGCCTCGTCCCAACCGCCCGCGCTCCTCCCTCATGGCCTCACGCCTCCGCTCGGTGATCAAGCACATCGTGTTGCTGGCCGCCGCCTTGCTCATGCTCTACCCGTTGTTGTGGATGGTCGCCGGCTCGTTGCGACCACAGGCGGAGATTTTCCAGGCACCGGGTCTGCTGGTCAAAGATCCCCAGTTCCAGAACTACTCGACCGGGTGGGAGGCGCTAGCCTCCCCCTTCGGGCACTACCTGCTGAACTCCTTCACCGTCGTCCTCGGCGCCGTCCTGGGCAACCTGATCTCGTGTTCGCTGGCCGCCTACGCCTTCGCCCGCATCGACTTCAAGGCCAAGAAGGCGCTGCTCGCCATCATGCTGCTGACGATCATGCTGCCGTTCCACGTGGTGATCGTTCCCCAGTACGTCCTCTTCTCCCACCTGGGCTGGGTGAACACCATCCTACCGCTGGTGATCCCCAAATTCCTGGCCCCCGACGCGTTCTTCATCTTCCTCATGGTGCAGTTCATCCGCGGTATCCCCACCGAACTGGACGAGGCCGCGCGCATCGACGGCTGTGGACACATCCGCATCTTCGGCCAGATCATCCTGCCGCTCATGGTGCCCGCGCTGGCCACCACCGCGATCTTCACCTTCATCTGGACCTGGAACGACTTCTTCGGCCAGCTCATCTACCTGACCGACCCCGACAAGTACACCGTGCCGGTAACGTTGCGCTCCTTCATCGACTCCACCTCCGAGTCCTCCTGGGGTGCAATGTTTGCGATGAGCGTGGTTTCCCTGCTGCCGGTCTTCCTCTTCGGCCAGCGGTTCCTCATCAAGGGCATCGCGACCACCGGCGGCAAGTGAGGGCTCCACTCACCGTCCCTCTCACTGAGCTCTTCTCAGTAGCGGCCTGACAGTCGCAGCTGGTGACGTCGGTCGTGCTTCCTCGAGGGCTGAGGTGGCGGGTGAGGGTGGAACTCCGATAGACGGAGGGCTTCCTACGGCAACATCCACCACCGGAGCTCCACCGTGTCTGATCCTGTCATCTACACCGCCGTGCTGCCTACTTCCCGGGCCACCGTCCAACACATCGCCGCCCTCCTGCTGAGCCACCGTGTGCAGGTAGGGACCCGCGCCGGACGGCGGGTGCTGGGCGTCTTCGCCCACGCGGTACTGATCTGCCGGTTCCTGATCGACGCCACCCGGGTGACGCAGCTGGCCCGCGACAACGGCATGGGCACCTCCACCGCCTACCGCTACGTGCACGAAGCCCTCGAGGTTCTGGCTGCGCAGGCGCCAGGACTGCGTCCGACGCTGCTGGCCGCGCACGCCGCTGGGCACACTCACGTGAACCTCGACGGGACGCTGGTGACCACCAACCGTGTTGCGGTCCAAGGACCCACGACCCGGAGAGGTCGACAAGCGAAGCGACGGGTAGACCTCTGGTGGTCAGGGAAACACCGCCGTCACGGCGGCAACATCCAAGTTGTCACCGCTCCTGACGGTTGGCCGCTCTGGGTTTCGCCGGTGCGCCCAGGTCGCGAACACGACACCAGCTGCGCCCGCACCCACACCGATCTGCTTCCCGCCCTGGTCGAGTTCAGCGACGCCGGGCACAGAGTGCTGGCCGACCTCGGCTACGAAGGCGAACGAGCCCGTCTCACCTGCCCGTACAAAGTTCTAAAGGACCGCGACCTGAGCGTCGATGAGCGTAGTTTCAACCGCGTTCATGCCTACGTGCGCGCCCGCGCCGAGCAGGGCAACGCCTGGTTAAAGAACTACCGCGTCCTGCAGAAGGTCAGCCTCTGCCCCTGGCGAATCGGGGTGATCACCGCCGCCGTCCTCGTCGTCCTACACCTCGAACACGAGCGGACGACATGACCGAACGTCACGGTCAGGCCGCTACGGAGAAGAGCTCAATACCCCGCCATCTTCAGGTTTGCACCACCCGGGAATGCTTAGCGTTAGCAGTGATCGCCTCTATCTACAAAAAACAACAATCGAAGATCTTAGTGAAGCCCACGTTGACACCTCCCAGCCCTCGTAGCGCAGGGTCATGCTGAGCAGCTCCGACAGCGTCGACTCGTCGTCCACGACGAGGACCCGCAGGGCGGTGCCGTCGGGGCGGGTGAGTTCCGATCGGCGGTTGATCAAGGTTGTGGTGGACGCGGTGGCGGTCACGGTCATGGCCTCATCGTTCGCGCTGCAGTCGAAGGATCGTCAGTACGCGGACTGTGGCCAGTCTGTGCGTCGCGAACTGTCCAGCTGTGCCCCTTACCGGCCGTGCCTTCACCGCGGTGGGGTCACGGCCAAGGCTGAGGCAAGGCCAACGCGGCGGGAGCCGGCCGTCAAGACTCCGACGACCGCGCACGGTCTGCGCTCACAGCTGATGCACACCTCAAACATGTCAAGTGTCTGACTGGATCACCGATGGTGATGAGGTCAACCCCGCAGGAAGGACCATCATGGCCCAGCACGACCGCAACTTCGTCTCCGACCACGAGGCTCGCAGCGCCCGCGTCGCGCCTCTCAGCGCGTCTCGCGCCGCCGCGGTTCGCACCTACGAGGGCCGTGTCCTGCCCCGCCAGGAGGAGGACGTCGACGACCAGGGCCTCGCCTTCGACATCGCCACCATGCTCGACCGCCGCGGGCTCGACCGTCGCCGGATGCTGGGCCTGCTCACCCTCGGCGCTGCCGGGCTCGGCCTGGCCGCCTGCGGCGATGACGACACCGCCAGCGCCACCAGCACCAGCAACACCGCCAGTACCAGCGCGTTGAGCGAGATCCCCGACGAGACCGCTGGCCCCTACCCCGGCGACGGCTCCAACGGAACCAACGTCCTCACCCAGTCCGGCGTCGTCCGCTCCGACATCACCTCCAGCTTCGGCACCTCCACCACCACCGCCCCCGGCATCCCGATGACCTTGACGCTGAACATCGTGGACATGGTCGCCGACGACTCCCCGATGGAAGGGGCCGCGGTCTACGTCTGGCACTGCGACCGCGACGGGAACTACTCCCTCTACTCCGACGGCATCACCAACGAGAACTACCTGCGCGGGGTCCAGGCCGTCGACGCCAACGGCGACGTCACCTTCACCAGCATCTTCCCCGCCTGCTACTCCGGACGCTGGCCCCACATCCACTTCGAGGTCTACCCCTCCGTCGACGACATCACCGACGCCACCAACGCCATCGCCACGTCCCAGCTGGCCCTGCCAGAAGATGTCTGTGACACCGTCTACGCCACCACCGGCTACGAGCAGTCCATCACCAACCTCGCCGGGGTCACCCTCGCCAGTGACAACGTCTTCAGCGACGACTCCGGCGCCACGCAGCTGGCCACCGTCACCGGGGACACCACCAACGGTTACGCCGTGACGTTGAAGGTCGGCGTCGATACCTCCACTACCCCCACCGCGGGCTCCGCCCCCTCCGGCGGCGGGGGTGGTGGCATGGGCGGGACCCCGCCTTCGGGGGCGCCCAGCGGGATGCCCACCGACATGCCGACCGACCGACCCACCTCGGCCTAAACCCGAGGACGTCAGCATGGGTCTTATCGGCTCATCCGACGGCGATAGTTCCGGGCCCCAGTGCGCGACTCAGCCATTGACGATCACGACGGCCTTCATGCTCAGCGGGTCGGAGTCGGCGTTCAACGCGTCCTCGACCTGCTCCAGCGGGTAGCGGGCCGTCACCATGTCGTCGAGGTGGACGGCACCGGAGGTGGTGAGTTCGATGCCCCGGGGCCAGGTGTCGATGTAGCGGAAGACGCCGGTGAGGTTGATCTCGCGGGTCGCGATGAGCTGCACCGGGATCGGCATCTCCTCCGCGCCGAGACCGACGAGGACGACGGTCCCACCACCGCGGGTGGAGTTGATGCCCGACAGGACAGCGGGCGTCGCCCCCGAGCAGTCGATGAACGCGTCGGCGCGGATCTGCGCGATCTCGGCCGCGTCCTGGACGGGGTGCAGCGCCCGGGTCGCCCCGAACCCGGTGATCCGCTCCCGGCGGGAGTCGACGAAGTCGGTGACGACGACGTCGGTGGCGCCCCGGGCGCGGACGGCCTGCGCAGCCATCGCCCCGATCGGGCCGGCCCCGGCGATCAGCACCTGGTCGCCCGGGCCGACGTCGGCCTTGTGCGCGGCCCAGAGCCCGACGCTCAAGGGTTCCAGCAGCGCCGCGGACTCGTCGGACAGGCTGTCCGGCACGGTGTAGGCCTGGTCCACGGGTGCGGTCACGTAGTCGCAGAACGTCCCGTCGAAGGGGGGCGTGGCGTAGAACTCCATGAAGGGGCACAGGTTCGAGCGACCGGTCTTGCACTGCCGGCACGTCCGGCACGGGACCTGCGGGTCGATCGCGACCCGGTCACCGAGGCGTTCCTCGGGAACTCCGCGCCCGACGCCGACGACGGTCCCGGAGACCTCGTGGCCCAGGACGATCGGCGCGGTGACGACCATGTCGCCGATGCGGCCGTGCTTGTAGTAGTGGACGTCGGACCCGCAGACGCCGACCGAACCGACCCTCACCAGCACCTCGCCGTCGGCAGGGGTGGGCACGGGTCGTTCCTGCATTTCGATCACGCCCTGCTTCAGCAGGACACTTACTCGCATCGTCATAGGAACGCCCTCAGTAATGGTCGCCATACTTTCTTCCTAATCTCTGCAAGAATTACAACTCCGACGCCGTTCAACAGATGGGTACCCAGTGAGACGCCTTGGTCTGCGGCAGACGGACCGTAACTTTGCCGCATGCCGCGCACGACGTGCACAGTGGCGTCCGTCTCCGGACCTATCAGCAGCACCATCGGTGTAGTGCCTACTAGCTGCAGCCTTCCCCTAAGGAAACCTAGGGAAGCCGGGTGCCATCCCCCCGGTTCTCACAACCAAGCCGTCATGGCACCACTGCGATAACCGTTCCCCCGCACACCGCCCCGCGCCGCACGTCTACTTCACGGCACCCATGGACAGACCCTGCACTAGCTTGTCCTGGGCGGCGAACCCGGCCACGAGGACCGGCAGCGAGATCACGGTCGCCGCGGCGCACAGCTGCGCCAGGAACAGGCCCTGGCTGGTGACGAAACCGGTGAGGAACACCGGAGCGGTGCCGGCGATCGTCCCGGTCAGGGTCCGCGCCAGCAGCAGTTCGTTCCAGCTGAAGATGAAGCAGATCAGCGCCGTGGCGGCCACCCCCGGCATGGCGACGGGACGGACGATCGACCAGAGCATCCGGATCAGCCCGGCACCGTCGATGGAGGCCGCCTCGAGCATCTCGCCGGGGACCTCGGCCAGGAACGACTGCATCATCCAGACCGCGATGGGCAGGTTCATCGAGGTGTAGAGGACGATCAGCAGCCAGATGTTGTCCAGCGTGCCCGTCTTGGTCGCGAACAGGTACAGCGGCAGCAGCCCGGCGACGAGCGGCATGAACTTCGTCGACAGGAAGAAGAACATGACGTCGGTCCACTTCTGGACCGGACGGATCGAGAGCGCGAACGCCGCGGGGATCGCCAGGGCCAGGACGATCAGGGTCGAGATGACCGACGCCATCGCCGAGTTGATGAGCGGTGCGGCGGGCTGCGCGGAGAAGAACGAGCGGTACCCGTCGAGGGTCAGCCCGGCGGCGATCGACGGCGGGTTGGTCGCCGCGTCGGTCTCGGAGTGCAGCGAGGTGAGGACCATCCACAGGACCGGCAGCACGAAGAGGATGCCGACGATCCAGGCGATGAGACCCCAGACCGGCTTGCTGCGGTTCATCTCGCGGGCACGCTGTTCCCGCTTCGAGGTCGGGACGTGGGCGTTGGTGTTCGCCTTGAGCGTCCCACTGTTCGCGATGGTGCTCATCGACCGGCCTCCTGCTTGAACATGCTCGCGACGACGCGCAGGGCGAAGTTCGCGACGATGATGGTGGCGATGACGACGACGACACCCATCGCCGAGGCGAGGCCGTAGTCGTGGGCGGAGAACACGGTCTGGTAGATCGTGTACGGCAGGTTCGCGGTGCCCAGACCACCGGCGGTGATGGTGAACACGGCGTCGAAGTTCTGCACGATGTAGATGGCCCCGAGCAGACCGCCGAGTTCGAGGTACTGGCGCAGGTGCGGGAAGGTCAGGTAGCGGAAGATCTGGAACCCGGTGGCGCCGTCCATGCGGGCGGCCTCCTCGGCGTCGGCCGGCTTGGACTGCAGGCCGGCGAGCAGGATCAGCATCATGAACGGGGTCCACTGCCAGATGAGGGAGACCTCGATGGCGATCTTCGGGGCGGTCGAGAGCCAGTCGACCTGGGGTGCGCCGTCGGAGCCGAAGAGCTTCCAGATCGCGTTGAGCGTGCCGTTGAGCAGGCCGTAGTTCGGGTTGAACAGGGCGTGCTTCCACAGCAGCGCAGCCGCGATCGGGACGACCAGGAACGGCGCGATCATCATCGTGCGGACGGCCCCGCGGCCCATGAACTTCCGGTCCAGCAGCAGGGCGATGAGCATGCCCAGGACGAGGCTGACCGCGACGACGGTGACGGTCAGCAGGACGGTGTTCCACACCGCACCGCGGAGCTGGGCGTTCGTGAAGACCGAGACGTAGTTGGAGATGCCACCGAACCCGCGGTCCTGCGGGTAGTAGGAGTTCCAGTTCATGAACGAGATGACGATGGTCGCCAGGAACGGCAACTGCGTCACGACGATCGTGAACAGCAGCGCGGGGAGGAGGGGCGCCCGGCGGGCCCAGTCGGCGGCTCTGCGCGCCTGACCCGCGTTGCGCTGGGGCCTGTCCGGCCCCACCTTGGAGCGGTTGTCAGCCGTGGTGCTCGATGTGCTCATGGAAGGACGTCCTCCGAGGACTGAGGTGGGTCCGGCGTGCTCTTGGCGACCGACCCGGTTACCCGGGGAGACCGCGACCGCCCCCGTGCGGGGGCGGCCGCGGTGTGGGTCACTTCTTGTACTTGTCGCTGACCAGCTTGGTCGCGATGTCCTGGCCCTGGTCGAGGGCGTCCTCGACGCTCATCTGACCGGCGATGGCCGAGGACACGAGCTGGGAGACCTGGGTCGCCATGTCGGCGAACTCGGGGATGGCCACGAACTGGATGCCGGCGGCCGGACGCTTCTGCACACCCGGGTCCTCCGGGTTCGCGGCGTTGATGGCGTCCTGGGTGGCCTTGTAGAACGGGGCGGCCGACTTCTGGTAGTCGGCGTTCTCGTAGGTCGAGGTGCGCTTGCCCGCGGGCACGCTGGCCCAGCCGACCTGCTTGCCCACGAGTTCCTCGTACTCCTTGCTGGAGGCCCAGGAGACGAACTTCCAGGCGTTCTCCTGGTTCTTGGAGGCCTTCTGGATGCCCCACGCCCAGGTGTACAGCCAGCCCGAGGAGTCGGTCTGGTTGACCGGCGCGGCGACGTAGCCCATCTTGCCGGCCACCGGGGAACCGCTGGCGTCCAGCGAACCGGCGGCGGAGGTCGCGTCGTACCACATGGCGACCTGCGACTGGGTCATGCCGTTGAGGCACTCGGTGAACCCGGCCTGCGGGGCGCCGGACTCGCCGTGGGCCGTGACGAGATCGACGTAGAACTTCGTCGCGGCCACGAACTCCGGGGCGTTGACCTGGGCGGTCCAGTCCTCGTCGAACCAGGTGCCACCGAAGGTGTTGACCACCGTCGTGAGCGGGGCGAAGACCTGGCCCCAACCGGGCTGGCCGCGCAGCGCGATGCCCTTCATGCCGGGCGTCTTGCCGTCGAGCTGGGCCGCGAAACCCGCGACCTCGTCCCAGGTCGGCTTGTCCGGCATGGTGATGCCGTTGGCCTCGAAGACGTCCTTGCGGTACATGAGGAACGAGGACTCGCCGTAGAACGGCTCGCCGTAGACCTTGCCGTCGTCGCCGGTGAGCGCGGTGGCCAGCGGCTTGAGGATGTCGTCCTGACCGAACGCGGAGTCCGCCGCGATGAAGTCGTCCATCGGGGCGAGCCAGTCGTTCTTGGAGTAGAACGGGACCTCGTAGTTCGAGATCGACGCGACGTCGTACTGACCGGCCTGGCTGGAGAACTCCTGGCTGATCTTGTCGCGGACGTCGTTCTCGGGCAGGACCGTGTACTTCACGGTGATGCCGGTGTCCTTGGTGAAGTTGTCCGCGGTGAGCTTCTGCAGGTCCACCATCTGCGGGTTGTTGACCATGATGACGTTGATCGTCTTGCTGTCGCCGCCACCACCGCCGCCGCCCGTGGTCCCGCCACCGGCGCCCGAGCAGGCGGTCAGTGCGGCGGCAGCGCCGAGGCCGGCCGCGCCGCCCAAGGCTGCGCGGCGGCTGCAAGCGCCGTCCCACGTGGTGGCCACCTGGGTACTCAGCTTTCGAGACGTCTGGTCATTCATGAGTTCTCCTGATGTCGTCATTGACGGATATTTTCCTCGGGAGGCCCTCAACGGTCTCTGGGGCCCGCGAAGTGCTCGACGGACCCCGCAGACCCGCCCAGCGAGTCCACCAACCGATCGCGCTCGTCGCGACGCGCTCCCGCCCTGTCGCTGCCGAGGAGTCTAGGCAGCGGCGCCAGAGGCTGACTAGCGCCGCAGATGCCTCGCTTCTGATACTTTGATGCGCCTTGAGGAGGTCTTCATGGGCTCTGCTCCCCACCAAAGCCACCACCAGTCACCGCGTCGGGCGTCTGCGGTCGCCGTCCGCGAACTGGTCCCACCCGATCCTGACCTCTCGGCCCGCTGGCATGTCCACGACTACCCCAGCTCCTTCGCTCGATGGAACTTCCACCCTGAATATGAGGTGCACCTGGCTCGCTCGGGACCAGGCCGCTACATCGTGGGTGACACTGTCGGTGTCTTCGGGGCCGGGCAGCTAGCCCTGATCGGTCCCAATGTGCCACACGACTGGATCTCCGACGTGGAGCCCGGCGAGGTGCTCATCGGCCGCGACGTGGTCTTTCAATTCAGTAGTCGCTGGCTGCAGGGGTGCGAGGAACTGTTACCGGAGTTGCGGGCATTGACCCCGTTATGGTCACGATCACGTTCAGGGGTGTCGTTCAGCGGGGCCACGGCTGCCGCGGGGGCGATAGCGCTGGAACGGATCGGCGCGGCCCGGGGTGCGGACCGATTGACACACATCTTCGGGCTCTTTCACCTGATGGTCACAGCTCCCGAAGAGGAGTACGAACTGATGTCCGGGGTATGGGAGCCCCGAGTGGATGATCCGCTCGCCGAGCAGGTGGTGGGCACCGCTCTGACCTACGTCGTGAAGAACCTTACGGACGCTGTTCGTCTGTCGGCCGCGGCCAGCTTGGTAGGTATGAATGAGTCGTCCTTCTCGCGATACTTCAAGCGGGCAAGCGGACTCAGCTTCACCGACATGGTCCGGAAGCTGCGTTTGACGCAAGCGGCAAACCTCCTACTGGAAACGAAGCGGCCAGTGCATGAGATCTGCACAATGGTTGGCTACCAGAACCTTTCCAACTTCAATCGACAATTTCTTGCCTATTTCGGTCATACCCCGTCGACGCATCGCCAACGAGGCGGAGTGGATGCGGGGTGGATCCCGCCGGCCCACCGACGATGACACGCGAGGAGTGACGCGTGTCAATCCGTTCGGCGAGCTTCGGAGAGCAGCTGCACGATCACTCGCAGCAGCAGCAGCACTGAGAACGCCAGCCCGACGCCGCCCACCGACCGCACCAGCCCGACCAGCTGTCCCGGACCAGGATCGACGGTCATCAAGACCGCCGAGGCCAGCACCAGCGCCGCGCCCACCAGCCCTGTCGTCAACAGGTTCACGATCCCGCGCACGGCCTTCACGTCCTCCGGCTCGGAGAAGAGACTGACCCGCAGCCGGAGGTCCCCCCGCACCAGGGACCGCGCGACGTCGTCCACGTCACGCGGCAGCCGCGCCAGGACGGGGGCGGAACTCAGGACCTCCCGCTGCACGAAGTCCTTCACGGTGCGCGGGGACGTCAGGGATGACCCCCGACCGCCCTCGAGTGTCCGGACGGCATTGATGAGGTCAAACGACGGGCTGATCACCTCGAGGGTCGAGATCGCGATGGCCAGGGCCCGAAACAGCGTGGTGGTCGATCGGGGCAGCGAGATGCCGAAGTCACGGAAGACGAACACGACGTCCGCGAAGATGCCCGGGTCGAGGTTCTTCCCCGGCTGCAGCGACCGCGCCAGCAACCGTCCAAGTTCCCGGTCGAGCGCCTCGGAGTCGACGCGACCCGCCGGAGTCCCGATGCGCAGTGCGGCCTGCCGCAGCAACGTCGGATCCTCCGCCTGCAACCCGCGAAAGATGTCCACCAACGCGGCACGCTCGTAGCGGTCGAGGCGCCCCACGGACCCGAAGTCGATGAGGGCCAACCGACCGTCGCTGCACAGCAGCACGTTCCCGGGGTGGGGGTCGGCGTGGTACTTCTCACCGTTGGCCATCTGGCGGACCATCAGTTTCAGGAACCCGTCGGCGAGGGCGGTGCGCTGGGCGCTGTCGAGGCCGTCCAGAGCCCCGACTCCCCCGATCCCACGACCTTGGACTCGTTCCTGGACCATCACCCGACGAGTGGTGAACTCTGCGATGACGTTGGGGATCATCAGGTCATCGGAGTCCAGGAGCGAGTCTCGAGCAGATGTCGTGTTGGCCGCCTCGAGACGGAAGTCGAGTTCCTCCCGGGTGGCTTCGGCGAAACCGGCCGCGAGTTCCCGCAGACCGATGCTCCGGGCCCAGGCCGCGCGTAGGTGCAGTGTCTCAGCGAGCCGGTCGAGGATGTCGAGGTCGCGTTCGACGGACTCCCGGATACCGGGGCGTTGCACCTTCACCACGACGTGACGCCCGTCGAGCAGGGTGGCGAAGTAGGTCTGGCCGATGGAGGCCGCGGCGACCGGTTCCGGCGCGAACTCAGCGAAGATCGCCGTCGGGTCGCCGATCTCGTCGTGGATGACCTGCAGGGCAGCCCGTGCGTCGGCCGGAACCACCTGGTCGTTGAGCCGCGAGAGCTCTGCGGCGACCGCAGGGGTCACCAGGCGGGGTTGCGCGGCCATCGCCTGACCGAGTTTGACGAAGAGCCCGCCGGCCTCCTCCAGGGTCGCGGCCAAGGAGCGCCCGAGCCGCGACCCGCTCACCTCGGTGTCGTTGCCACCGGGCCGAAGCAGACCCTTGCGCAGCGCGATCCGACTGACCTGAACGTAACGGGCCGCCCGCTGCAGACGCCGCCGCGCTCCGGAGATCGGATGCGGCAGAACGAAGCCCCGGGGAGCACGGGGTCGAAAAAACATCTCGATGACGACGAAGACCGCCATCGACAACACCACGGCCAGAGCGATCCCGACGGGGTACCACCGGGTGGGGAGGGTGAGGAAGTCACCCGTGACCGACTGCAGGATCCCCAGCGACGCGGCCTGACCGAGGAGGGCCGCGACGAAGGTGGCGAACCAGCGACCCCGGGTGATGCCAAGCAGCCGTCGTACCGTCCACGCGGAGAAGAAGATGATGCCCAGGGTGATGAGGGTTAGACGCATGCGCACTCCAAGGTCAGCGGGGACGTTCTTGGCGGCGAATCCAGGGCGACCCTATGACGGGATCCGCGGTGGCCTCCACCGCGGATCCCACAGGCCTTGTCCTGCAGATCTTTTTTTGGGGGTCTCCTCAGGGTGTCGAGGCACCCTCACGGTGGACGCGGGACGACACCGAGACAGAACTGTCGCCGAGGTGCAGGTCGAGGTACACGAGACCGTCCTCCTTCAGCGAGACGGAAGTCGGAACAGGGGTGTGACTGCTGGCCGAGACCGTGTAAGTGCCGCCAGGGACGTCGATGAACTCGTAGCGCCCGTCGGACGCCGCCGCGGTCACGGAGACCAGCCGACCGAGGCCGTCGACCAACTGCACCGTGGCCTCCGGCAATGGGTGCTCCGCTCCACCGGCGGTGACCGTCCCCTTCAGAGTGGCCCCCCGGGTGAGGACGAGCTCCACGAACACCTCCGTGTCACCGTCGGCCACCACCTGACGGGCGATGGGCCGACCGACCGGCCCACGAGCGCTGAGGACGTAGGAACCTCCGGCAAGACCACAGAAGGCGAAGTTCCCGAGGTCGTCCGTCGTGGCGGAAGCCACGACGCGCCCGGTCGTGTCGATGAGGGTGAGGCGGGCCGGCGTCCCCGCACGCTCCTCGCTCGCAGACCGGCCGAGGACCTGACCACTCAATGCCGCACGCCCGGTGAGGGTGACGTCGTGCACGACGTCGTTCCCGTCCACCGCGACGAGGTCCGCTCGCGGACTGAGGGAGGGCGCCGCGACGACCACAAGATAAGAACCTTCGACCGGGACGGTGAGGTGGTACTCACCGGCCGCACCGGTGGCAGCACGGGCGATCTGTCGCCCCGCTGAGTCGGCGATGGTCACGACCGCACCTGCCAGGGGTCGCACTGCGTCGGTGTGCACCGTTCCACGGACCTCCCACGTCGAGGTGGGCAAGCTCGAGGCCGCGGGCACGGGGTGGGTGTCGTGCTGATTCTGCAGTGCTGGTTCCGGCAGTGCCGGTTCCAGCTCCTCCGCACCCGACCGCGGGGCACCGCTCTCCAGCGAGTCGGACGCGATGGCCGCGGCGGGGGCGAGCTGGCTGTCCACGCGTTGGCGACCTGGGATGCAAGCGGCGATCAGCAGAGCGACGAGGGCCGTCCCGGCGGCCACTCCGAGGATGGTCCGGAACCCGTTCTGCGACGGGACGCTCACCCCACCGAGGGTCGTGGCGGAGGCGGCCAGGACGGCACCCGCGACAGCGCTGGACACGGAGGTGCCCACCGAGCGGATGAGGGTGTTGAAGCTGTTCGCCGAGGCGGTCTCGGTGACCGGCACGGCGGACATGATGAGGGCGGGCAGCGCTCCGTAGGCGAAGCCGATGCCCAGGCCGATGACTCCGGAGACGATCGAGAGCTGCCAGACGGCGCCCATCATGACGATCCCGAGGACGTAGCCGATCGAGGTGATGAGCGCTCCGATCATCAGGCTGACCTTGGCGCCGTAGGTCGCGGTGATCTTTGAGGAGATGCCCGCGCCGATCATCATCACGAGGCCGGAGGGGATCATCGCCAGTCCGGCCACCAGCATCGACTTACCCAGTCCGTACCCGGTGGTGGACGGCAGCTGAATCAGCTGGGGGAAGACCAGGGACATCGCGAAGAGGGAGAAGCCGAAGAGCAAGGAGGCGAGGTTGGTCAGCAGGACCTGCGGTTTCGCGGTGGTGCGCAGGTCGACCAGGGGTTGCTTGGTGCGCAGTTCGTAGCGGCCCCAGAGCAGGGCCAGGAGGACACCGCCGCTCAGGAGGGCGAGGGTCCGCCCGCTGGTCCATCCCCAGGCAGAACCCTTCGAGACGCCGAGCAGGAGTCCGACGAGGGCACCGGACAGGCCCAGCGCACCCACGACGTCGAGACGCCCGCCGGGTCTTCGCGGAGTCCCGGGGATGAGGGTGGCCACCAGCAGCAGCACGACAGCACCCAACCCGGCCGCGACCCAGAACAGGACGTGCCAGTTGAAGTTGTCGGCGATCAGCGCCGCGGCCGGCAGACCGAGGGCGCCACCCACGCCGAGGGAGGCGCTCATGAGCGCTGTCGAGGGTCCCACGCGCTCGGCCGGGAGGACGTCGCGCATGAGGCTGATGCCCAATGGGATGACCCCGGCGGCGAATCCTTGCAGAGCCCGTCCGACGACGAGGGGGACGAGGGAGTCGGCGAGAGCGCAGACGACGGAGCCGATCACCATCATCGCCAGACTGACCATGAGCAACGGCCGTTTGCCGATCATGTCGCCGAGGCGACCGGCGATGGGCGTGACGATTGCGCCGGCGAGAAGGGTCGCCGTCACGGCCCACGCGGTGTTCGCCGCTGTGGAGCCGAGCAGGGCGGGAAGCTCGGAGACGATGGGGATGACCAGCGTCTGCATGAGGGAGACGGCGATCCCGGCCAAGGCCAGGACGGCCACGATCCGCCCGACGGGCGCCGCCGACGGGGTTGCTGCTGCGGTGGCTACGTGCTGGCCGGGCGGGTCAGGGGTGGGGCTGGACACGATTTCCTCCATGCGTCGGTGGGTGGTGGTCGGGTTCAGCGCTGCGGGTCGGCTCGAGGTCCCGGCTCGCGCCGACTCACCAGGGCGGCGAGGGCACCGAGGGAGACGACGCCCATCCCAATTGAGGTGGCCAGGCCCTGGGACCCGTCGACGACAAAATACGCGGCGATCGCGACGATCGCGTTGAAGACGAAGAGGAAGAGCAGGACAGGCTTGGAGGAGAGGAACTTCTTCACGGGGGGCTCCTGAGTTCGAGGTTGAGGACGAGGTGCCCGGGGTGGACGCGCGTTCTGCGGAACGTGCCGCCCGAGTGGTCTCAGACTCCCCTGGGCCCCGATGCCGTCGCGTCGTCCCGCCGACCCGTCTGCAGCTACTGCGTTTGACGTACGTCGGGACTTTCGACCGGGTCGTCAGCCAGGCGAGGTCCTATTCCCGCAACGGATACCGCGGTCGCAGTACCCGAGAACACCCCTCGGGGACGACGCCACTGACCTCCGCGGCGACGACGATCAGGTCACGCCGACGACTGACCCGGAGTTCTGGGGCAGTCGCGCCCCGACCGCAGAGAGACGAACCATGACCGCCACCCCGCACCGCACTGCCTCTCCCACGGCGCCGGCCGCCCCCGGACCGCGGGCGGCGATCATCGTCAACCCCACGAAGTTCGACAACCGCCACGCCGGTTTCCGCGCGCGGCGTGCTGCGGTGGACGAACTATTCCTGCAGCGGGGGTGGCAGCGACCGCTGTGGGCGTCCACGGCGGCTGAATTCCCCGGCACGGCCCAGGCTGAGCAGGCGCTACGCGCGGACGTGGACGTGGTCGTCGTCGGGGGCGGGGGACGGCACCGTCCGGGCGGTGGCGACCCGGCTCGCCGGTCATGGGGTCCCTCTCGTCCTGCTCGCCGCCGGCACCGGAAACCTGTGGCCCGCAACCTGGACATCCCGATCGGTGACCTCCACGCCGCGTTCGGGGTGGTCTTCCACGGGATCGATCGGGCCGTCGACGTGGTCCGGGTGAGCGTCGACCGGACCGGCCACGACGTCGAGCCGGAGGAGCACGTCAGCCTGGTGATGGCCGGTGTGGGGTTCGACGCCGCAGTCATGGCCGGAGCCGGCCACAGCCTGAAACGGCACCTTGGTCACCTCGCCTACGTCGTCTCCGGGCTGCGTGCCGTTCGCCGCGCCCCCGGAGAGTTCTCGGTGGCGGTGGACGGCAAAGCGCCCTTGACCCGCCGCAGTCATGGTGCAATGGCGGGCAACTGCGGGACCGTGACGATGGGGCTCACCCTGATGCCCGCGGCCCAGCTCTCGGACGGTCTCCTCGACGGCGTCGTCTTCGCCCCCCAGAACCTCACCCAGTGGGCACGGCTCCTGCTGCAGGTCGCGCTGCGACGACCGTCTCCGCGACTGATGCCGACCACCCGGGGCCGGCAGATCCGCATCAGCTGCCCGAACCCGCAGCCCGTGCAGATCGACGGCGACGTCCTCGGGACGGCGGTCGCTCTGACCCTCACCGTCGACGCCGGCGCGCTGCTGGTGCGCTGCACACCGCGGACGTCCGTCCGCCTCCAGCTGGAGTTGGAGGAGCGGGGCACGGCCCACGGGCTCGCAGCGTGATCTCCGGTTCAGCGTCAGGAGGCGCTTCCGGCAGCCCGACCGGAGGTCCCCGGGTAATCCGGGAAGTCCTGGTCCTCGTGGCGCTCTACTCGGCGTACACCCTCACCCGTCTGCTGGCCTCGGACAACCTCGGCATCGCCACCGAGAACGCGCACCGCGTCCTCGCTCTCGAACGGTTCCTCCGGATCGACGGGGAGTCGTCGATCAACCGCATGGTTGCCGGGACCGGTTGGGCCGCAACGCTGTCCTCGTACTGGTACGCCTCGTTGCACTACGTCGTGACCCTGGGGGTCCTGGTCGTCCTGCACCGCAGGGCACCGGCCCACTACCGCCGGCTGCGGACCATCCTCGTCGTGGCGACCCTGCTGGCGCTGGTCGGCTACATCCTGCTGCCCACTGCCCCTCCTCGCCTCCTGGGCGGGTACCTCGACGTCCTGGCGGCGACGTCGGAGCACGGGTGGTGGGGCGCTGACGCCTCCGCACCACGCGGCCTGGGCGCAGCGACGAACGAACTCGCGGCGATGCCCTCGATGCACGTCGGGTGGTCCGTGTGGGTCGCCATCGCGCTGCGGACGCTCCTCCACCGTCCCCGGCTGCGCACTCTCGTCTGGGCCTACCCGGCCACCACCACGTTCGTCGTCGTCGCGACGGGGAACCACTGGGTCCTCGACGCGGTCGCCGGGGCCGCCCTCGTCGTCCTCGTCTCCGGGGTCCTGGGAGCGCGCGTACGCCGGACGCAGTACGCGAGGTCACCACGGACGGACGACGAACGGACGCCGTCTCCCGAGCACAGTGGGCCGCACACCGCGACGTTCGCGGCGGTGCCCGGCGGAGCACCACGGAACCCGTCGACCAGCACCAGTCCGAGGAACAGGACAGAGGAGGAACCGTGCACATCGGTGTCGACATGACGAAGTGCAAGAGCTACGCGCAGTGCTGCTTCCTGGCCCCCGACACGTTCGAGTTCGACGGCGAGGAGGCCCTCGTCTACGACCCCGCCCCGGACGACACGCACCGGCTGCGGATCCTGCAGGCCGCGGCCGCGTGCCCGGTCCAGGCCATCCGCATCGACCACCGGGACCTGGAGGCGGACGCGAGCCCCGCTCCGGCCACCGGAACTCCCGGCAGCCTCACCGCGACGGACCGGGTCGTGGTCGTCGGCGCGTCCCTGGCCGGACTGCGCACCGCGGAGGCGTTGCGGCGCGAGGGGTTCACCGGCCGTCTCGTCGTCATCGGGGCGGAGAGCCACGAACCCTATGACCGGCCGCCCCTGTCCAAGCAGGTCCTCACCGGCACGACGTCCGCCGGGGACACCACCCTCCCCCGGACCCGGGACGTGGACGCCGAGTGGCGGCTCGGTGTCGCCGCGACCGGCCTCGACCTCGACGCCCACGAGGTGGTGCTCGCCGGCGGTGAACGCGTCGGGTTCGACCGTCTCGTCATCGCCACCGGCAGCAGCGCCCGGCCGTGGCCCGACGCGGAACAGGCTGCGCTGGAGGGGGTGCACACGCTGCGCACCGCCGACGACGCGGCCGGACTGCGCCGGCACCTGCAGGACCGGCCGAGGAGGGTCCTGGTCGTCGGTGGTGGTTTCACCGGATCGGAGGTCGCCTCCGTCTGCCGGACGCTGGACCTGCCGGTGACGCTGATCGACCGCGGACCCGCACCCCTCACCGGGGGTCTCGGCGAGGCGGTCGGCGCCGTCGCCGCGGAGATCCAGCGCGAGCACGGCGTCGACCTGCGCTCCCGCACCAGCGTCACCGCGCTCGAGGGCGACGCCGACGGGCGACTCCGACGCGCACGCCTCTCCGACGGCAGCACGCTCGAGGTCGACGTCGCCGTGATCGCCCTGGGGGCCGTGCGCAACGTCGGGTGGTTGGTCGAGGCGGGACTCGACGCGGACGAACGTGGGGTGACGGTCGACGCGCAGTGCCGGGCCCTCGACCGCGACGGGCAAGTCGTCCCCCACGTGTTCGTCGCCGGCGACGTCGCCCGTTTCCCGCACCCGATCCTCGACGGAGGCCTGCTCTCGGTCGAGCACTGGGGCAACGCCGTCGCCCAGGCGGAGGTCGTCGCCCACAACCTGGTGACGGGCGGCACCGCCGAGCACGACGCGGTTCCGGTCTTCTGGTCCATCCAGTTCGGCCACGTCCTCAAGGCCGTTGGCGTCCCGTCCTGCGCGGACGAGAGCGTGGTGGCCCAGGGTTCCCTGGAGTCCCGGTCCTTCGTCGTCGTCTACGGCGCCCGCGGCCGGACGGTGGGGGCCGTCGCCCTCGATCAGTCCAAGTGGCTGGACCACTACGCGCGCCAGATCGCGGCCGGCGCACCGTTCCCACCGCGGGACCGCACCGTCCACGGCCCCCCGAACCTGACCACCGTTTCTGCCGGCGCCCGTCCCACGGCATCGGTCCAGTAAACCCAGCCCGAGCCTTCGAGAGGACATCCGAAACCATGACCAGAACCACCGCGACCACAACCGGCGTGACCACAACGGGCGTGACCACGACAACCGAGAACCCCGATGAGTTGTGGGCCGATCTGCTGGAACACGGTAACCGCGTCGACCCTTACCCGCTCTATGCCCGGCTGCGGGCGGAACCCGTGCGGCGCCTCGCCGACGGCGCGTTCGTCGTCAGCGGTTATGAGGAGATCCTCCAGCTCACCGGCGACCCACGGATCAGTTCCGAACCCGGCAAGGCGCAGCCGTCGGACGATCGTGCGGGCCACGACGAGGACGGCGCCGCGGATCCCGGGCTCACCTCCGCGTTCGTGATGCTCGACCCGCCGAAGCACGACCGGCTGCGCCGGCAGACGATGCGCCACTTCGGTCCCCCGCACGCCGCCGGGTACGTCGACGGCCTCCGCGCCGAGATCCACCGCGTCGCGAACGACCTCATCGACGGGTTCGGCGACCGCCGGGAGATCGACCTCGTCGCCGACTTCGCCTACCCGCTCCCGGTCTGGATGATCTGCGACGTCCTCGGCGTCCCGGCCGAGGACGAACCCCTGTTCCACGCCTGGAGCGAGGCGATCATCGCTCCGGCCGAGGCCACCACGCCGGAGGAGAACGAGGAGAAGCAGCGGGAAGCCGCCGCCGCGACCGGGCAGATGGCCCGCTACCTCGGGGCCCTCGCGGAGTCCCGGCGCGGCGACGGACAGGGAGACCTGCTGTCCGGCCTCGTCAACGACCACGGTCCCGACGGGGCGATGTCCTCCGTCGAGGTGCTCAACACCTCGATCATGCTGCTGATCGGAGGTCACGAGACCACCGTCAACATGATCGCCAACGGAGTCCTGACCCTGCTCCGCCACCCGGACGTGCTCGCCCGTGTGCGGCAGGACCCGGACGTCATGCCGCGGGTCTTCGAGGAGCTCCTGCGCCTCGAACCTCCCGCGCAGGTCACCCCGAAGTACGTGGCCCTCGCTGACGTCCAGGTCGACGATGTCACGATCCCGGCCGGCGCTCCGGTGTGGATGGTCTGGGCCGCGGCGAACCGCGATCCGCGCCACTTCAGCGACCCCGACCGCCTCGACCCCGACCGCGAGGCGATCGACCACCTCGGTTTCGGGGCCGGACTCCACAGCTGCTTCGGTGCGCCGCTGGCCCGGCTCGAGACGCAGATCGCCCTGAACGAGTTGTTCCGGCGCCTGGTGAACCCGCGCCTGGTCACCGACCCGCCCCCGTACCGGCGCAACCCCTTCCTCCGGGGGCCCGCGAGCCTGCGGCTCACCTTCGACGGAGTCCTCCCCGCCGGCTGATCCCGCCGGCTGATCCCGCCGGCTGATCCCGCCGGCTGATCCCGCCGGCTGATCCCGCCGACTGATCCCGCCGACTGATCCCGCCGACTGATCCCGCCGACTGATCCCGCCGGCTGATCCCGCCGGGTGACCGCGTCGACTGATCCCGCCGACTGATCCCGCCGGCTGATCCCGCCGGGTGACCGCGTCGGATCCGACGGGTGACGACAACTCCTCCTGTACTGCGTTCGCAGTACACGAGGGGTGTCCCGGGGGAGGACGCCACCGGAGGAGTCCTGGGCGACGATGGCCGGTGTCAGGCAGCGACCGGAACGACGAGGGGACGTGGATCCAGACCGATGACGATGCGAGCACTGGTCGTGCAGTCTGAGCACCGTGGTTGAGCCGTCGAAGGATCCGGCCGCCCTCGAGGCCGTGGGCGACCGTCCCCGATGGCCTCCACCCGTCTATCTGCTCACGGGCGGGGCGCACGTCGCGACCTTCGCCGCCTTGACGGTCGCGGTCGTCACCAGCACGGGCAACCACCACGCTGCGCTGCTGTGCGCCGTGCTGTCCGGCGCGGGCACGCTCCTGACCACGCGCCGTCCCTGCCCCGGTTTCGTCCTGACGGCAGCGGTCCCTCTGTTCGCGGTCGTCGCGCACCTCGATCCGCTCATCTTCTGGACCGTCACCGTCTTTACGACCTTCGCCGTCACGGTTCGCGGGCTGCCGGCACCGGTCACCGCTCCCGTCGCGTGCCTCACGAGCCTCGCCGCCGAGGCCCTCGCCACCGGGACCGTCAGCGTCCACGCCAACCCCGTGGCCTCCATCGCCGGCTTCTGCGCCCTCATGTCGGCCCTGGCCGGGAGTTCGGTGCGCGCTCAGCACCGGTACTGGCTGGCCGTGCGTCAGCGGACCCTGGACGCCGTCGCCACCCGGGAGTCGCTCGTGCGGCGTAGCGTCGCCGAGGAGCGCGTCCGCATCGCCCGCGACCTGCACGACAGCGTGGGCCACCACATCGCGGTGCTCAGCATGCATCTGGGCGCCGCCGAGGTCAGCCTGCCCACCGGTTCGGACGTGCCCCTCGGGCACCTGAGGAACGCCCGCGGCAGCGTCCAGGACGTGCTCGCCGAGGTGCAGCAGATCCTCGCCGTGCTCCGACTGGAGACCGGGGCCGACGACCTCGTACCCACCCCGGAACTCAGCCACGTCTCGGAACTGGTCGCGTCCTTTCGCAACGCCGGTCTCGACCTCGAGGAACATCTGACGGGATGCGACCTGCTCCTCCCCCACGACGTTTCCGCTGCCGCCTACCGCATCGCCCAGGAGGCCCTGACGAACGCCCAGAAGCACGGGACGCACGGCGTGCGGTTCACCGTCCACGCCGATGAGGAGACAGTGAGGATCGAAGTGGTAAACACCATGAAGAAGACACCCGGCGCACAGGCCGGCACACGTTCCCGCACGACGCCCAGCACGTCGGCGGGTCGTGGGGGCAGAGGCCTGGTCGGGGTGGGCGAACGTGCCGAATCGGTGGGCGGCCGCATCGAGTTCCACGAGCAGGGCGGCCTGTTCTCCTTCCGCGCTGAACTGCCCGTGCACGGCGGACGAGCGTGATCCGCGTGGCGCTGGTCGACGACCAGGAGATGATCCGCACGGGGTTGCGCACCATCATCAACGCCCATCCCCGCCTCACCGTCGTCGCCGAGGCCGCCGACGGTCTCGCCGCCCTCGACCTGCTCGACTCCGTTCAGGTCGACGTCGTGGTCATGGACATCCGGATGCCCGGGATCGACGGCGTCGAGGCCACCCGCAGGATCCGGGCCCGCCCGTCGTCAGAACAGGTCCGCATCCTCGTCCTCACCACCTTCGACCAGGACGAGAACGTGCTGCGCGCCCTGCAGGCCGGTGCGGACGGCTTCTTCGGCAAGGGCGCCGGACCCACGGAGATCACCGACGGAATCCTCGGCCTGCACGACGGCGACAAGGCGTTGTCGCGACCGGCCGTCACCGCCCTGGTCGAACACGTCGCCGACCGCACCCCCGTTCCCGGCGACCCGGAGATCTCCGCCCGCTTCGAACAACTCACCGCCCGCGAACTCGAGGTGGTCAAAGCCATCGTCACCGGACTCGACAACGCCGAGATCGCGGCCAGCTTCTTCGTCTCCCCGTTCACCGTGAAGACCCACGCGAACCGCGCCATGAGCAAGGTCGGTGCCCGCGACCGCGCACAGCTCGTCTCCCTCGCCGTCCGAGCCGGCATGCGTCCCTGACGCCCCCGCCTACTGCGGACGCAGTACACGTCGCTGGTCTCGGCGCACGACGACGACGGGGGCGAGTTCCGCGAGAGTTGATTCGCCACAACGCATCCCGAGGAGAATCATGAGATCCGTCCACGTCACCGCCCCCGCCACGAACTCCTGGGTCGAGGTTGCCCGCCCGACGACCGGCCCCACAGACGTCTTACTGAAGGTCCGCGCCTGCGGCATCTGCGGATCGGACGCCCTGTACTCCACCCACGGCGGCATCCCGCCCCGCCAGGGCGCCACCCCGCTGGGACACGAACCCGCGGCCGAGGTCGTCGAGGTCGGCGCCCAGGTCGTGGGGATCACCGTCGGAGACCACGTCGTCGTCGACACCATGGCCTTCGCCGACGGGTTGCTCGGCAGCGGGGGCGCCCAGGGCGCGCTCTCCGAATTCGTCCTCGTCACCGACGCCGCACCTGGACGCCAACTGAAGGTCATCCCGGACCACGTGCCGTGGGAGGTCGCCGCGCTCAACGAGCCGATGGCCGTCGCCCTGCACGCCGTCAACCGCACCGACCCGAAGCCCGGCGACAAGGTCGTCGTGTTCGGCGCCGGACCCATTGGGCTCGGCGCGGTCCTGGCCTACCGGCGCAAGGGCGTTGGGCACGTCGTCGTGATCGACATCCTGCCCTCCCGCCTCGAGAAGGCCCTGCAGGTGGGAGCCGACGCGGTGATCAACTCCGCCGAGGAGGACGTCGCGGCCCGCCTCGTGGAATTGCACGGGGACGGTTCCTCGGCCCACGTCCGCGGGGTCCGCCCCGGGACCGACGTCTACCTCGACGCGGCCGGCGCACCGGCGGTCCCTCGCACCGTGACGTCGATCGCCAAGCACGGCGCGACCTTCGGCGTCGTCGCCGTGCACAAGAAACCCGTCGAGATCGACTTCGGAGCCGTCCTGACGACGGAACTGAACCTGGTCTGGGCGATGGGTTACCCGACTGAGATCTTCGAGGTGACCGACGACATCGTCGAAAACTGGGAGAAGTACGCCCTCATCATCAGTGATGTCCTGCCCTTCGTTCGGGCTCTGGACGCGCTGTCGCTGGCGGCCACCCCGGGAGCTGCGGACAAGGTTGTAGTGCTCTTCGATTAATACACCTGCCCCACCCAGGACAGCAGCAACCAGGTCTCTAACGCCGCATGTGCGAGCTCGGATCAGCGCTGGCGGTGCCCCAAGCAGCTGAGAGACCGATTTCAAAGGGTTCGGGTGAGTCGGCGCAGCATCATCCGCGAATAGGCGATCTGCACCATCGCCACCGCCGAAGAGATCGTGCGCTCGTAGTCACGGGCGAGGCGACGGGCTCGGCTGATCCAAGCGAAGAAGCGTTCCACGACCCAGCGACGAGGCAGCACCGTGAACCCGGTGCTGCCTGGCTGACGGCAGATCACCACGACCTGCAACCCCAACCTCTCGGCGTGCTCGACGAAAGCCCTCTTGAAACCCTGGTCGCACCAGATCGCCCGTACGCTGGGGAACTGCTCCGCGATGAGATCGAGCAACGCGATGCCGCCAGCGTTGTCACTGACGTCGGCGCCGGTGACCACCACATCGACGAGGTTACCTTCCTCCCCCGCAAGCGGGAGGTGCCCCCAGTCGCGACGGCGGCGAACCGTTTGCGACCGCTGGTCTTCTTGCCCGCGTCGAAGCCGCGGTGGTGCCCGCCTTCGGCGGTTTTGACCGACTGGGAGTCGATGATCAGCGCACTTGGAGCTGTGCTGCGCGTTTTCTCAAGCGGTCACGGGTCCTGGTCTCATCGGCGAGGCGTTGGAAGAAGCCGTCGAGGGTGAGCTTCCGCTTCCAGCCCAGGCAGGTCTACCAAGGCGGGAAGTCGTGGGGCAGGGCACGCCACTTCGTGCCGTTGTCGACTCGTGCCGTTGTCGACGACGTAGAAGATCGCGTTCAGCACTTCCCGCAGGTTTGCCCGAGGTCGTCCCGGTTTCTCCGTCGGCGGCGGCAGGAGAAGCTCCACGATGGCCCACTCGTCGTCGGTGAGGTCGGTGAGGTCGGTGGCGCGGTCACCGGGTCAGGATGCCGCACCATCCTTTGAATCACTCTCTGAGATGCAGGGTGTACGCCGTCCTCGGCGGTTACGGTTTTGGATGTCGAGTTCACGGTCACGACCAGGGTACGCTGTGCGTTGGACTCTCCTCAGGTAATCGTCTTGGTGCGGGTACCCCAACGAGCGTTGAACCGGTGCGGGGTGTGCTAGCGGAGGTACCGTCGTTTCGACAACGGTTGCGGAGTATGTCGATGACGGGTGTTCGTACTGGACACTACCCTCGATCTTTCATCGCGCCGGGATGGCAGTATGTCAGGCGCTGGAACGGCGGGTCGGGTAGGCCCGTCGGTGCCGGGTCCCAGCATCGCCGTGCCATGGCATCAGGAACCGACTGGCGACCGAGACGATGTCCCGGCATGGGCTGCTCAGGTAGTCTGCTGGAGTCGTCGAATAGGAAGATTCGGGTGCTGACCTGGTTGACGCTTGGGCTCCTTCGCCCCGAAACCACTGGTCGGGCTAGCGATGCGGGTACTCGGTAATTCTACCCGTCGCTACGGGGTCGTTAAGGCCATAAAAGCTTGAAGCATATGCAGAGGAACTTGGCTCATTTTCTCATCTTTTTCGCCGTATACATGGCAGCATCTGCGCGCTGCAGCAATTCGTCTGCCGTAACCGAACCATCGGCGGCTACGGCCGATCCGATGCTTCCCGAGATGCGCACGACGACATCGCCCAGGTGGAAAGGTTGCCGCAGCGCGGAATCTACGCGAGCCGCAACGTCATCTGGCAACTGCGGATCATCGACACGCTCCAAGACCAGGATGAACTCATCTCCCCCAATGCGAGCTACGGAATCGTCTGCTCGCAGCAGCCCAGCGAGACGTTGTGCGGTCAACTGCAGGAGGTGGTCTCCGGCGGCGTGACCGTGGCGGTCGTTCACCGGCTTGAAGTAGTCCAGGTCGACGTAGATCACCGCAGTGAGGGCACGGGGGCCACTCGACCTCAGAGACCTCTCCAGCTTCTGGTACAACCCGTACCGATTGAGTGTTTGCGTCAACGGGTCATGGTTTGCGGTATGCACCAGCTCCTCGTGTTGACTGCGCCGCTCAACCTCCAAGGCGGCCCGCTCCACGGCGAGAGCCGCCATCTCGCTCTCCTGTCGCGCCGTCAACCACGTGATGTTGAAGATCAGCACGAGGGTTCCGATCAGGACGGTGCCCGTGGTGAGGTGACTCAGTGTTAACGGCAGGGGGTCCGCTGCCAACCAAGGACGATCAGCCCCTGGACAGTCGCCGTCGCCACGGTGATGATCACCATGCTGGGTCGCCACGCACGGGACCCGCTCCATTGCAGATGGGCACAGGCCGTCACGGCGGCGAAGATGGGAACCAGGAAACTCATCCCCGTCGGTGCCACAGCCAGCGTGCAAGCGCTACAGCCGAGGAAGACCCGCAACCACACCCGATTATCCAATCGTCCGCCGCCGAGCAAGCGCTGCACCGGCTCAGATCGGAGCAGGAAAGCCAGCGGCCACCCCACCGCCTGCGTCCACAGAGGCGAGATGATGGCTCCGGTCGGCAGCAGGAGGTGCCAGATCACGACGGCAGCGATCGCGTTCGTCACAGCTCCCCCCACAGGAAGCAGCCACGGTCTCGCGACCTGCAGTAGCGGTGGAGGCGTACCGCCGTTCTCCTTCTGCAACCACATCAGCCTTCCTCTAGTCGCTGGTGATCTTGATCGTCCGAACCGGCTAGTACCCGGCGAGGATGATCGGCCGCCCCGCCGCGGGGCGCACCAGACAGAACATCGGCAACCACGATCGTCAGCTGCATCCCCCAGTCGAGTGGTGGAAATCAGCGCCCACCTGCTCATCGCCTGCGATGAGCCCCACCTGGTGCACATGGAGTCGCGAAGAGTCGCTGTCCGGAAGGCACGTGCAGGCTTACAGCGAGGCGGTGATGACTCCCGCATCCCGCTCCTCCCCGCCTTGGGTGATTGAAGCAGCCAATCGAGAGATATCGGTAAAGTAGTGCGGTGAGAAGCTCTGGCTAAGCGTCACCACCGCTGCGCACTGGGAGGTATCAGTGGAAGACTTATGCTCAAGCTGTGACAACTCCGAGCAGCTGACGGTCGCCGTCATGGGCATGGGTGGACCAGAGACCGGTCGTGGCACTACGACATCCCGCTTCTTACTAGGGCCCGCTGCCGTGGGCAGTCGACCAGTTCAGCTGCCGGCCAGGCCCGAGTGCTGATGCACCATCAGCATCCAGCACCCATGCCGGATGCGTCCTGCAGTGATCATGCTGAGTGCTCGGGATGGCTGACACCACGCGAGAGGAGCTTGACCCGATCTCCTGGAAGGCAAGACCCGATAAACCAATCATGACTAGACGACGACCACCTCGCTGTCTGCGACGACGCGCCGGAGACGGGGACGGGCTTCAGGTAGCCCCGCACCGCTGGCATCTCCTGGGCAGCCCACGGATTGACTACGCAAGGATGCACTAGCCTCAATCTTTCACGAGGTCGGGGCTGGGCGGTGGCCACGCTGATTCTTGTGTGAGTTGAGGGATGTTCTGCTCGGGGCAGGACTGATCGCCGCGCCTGTACGCGGTTTCCAAGATCCTGGTCGTCGGGGCGAGGTTTGGGGGTCAGGGGCTCAAGGCGGCCAGTCGGTGCTGGCCGGTGAGGAGCAGCTGGCTCCAGGGCCAGTCCCGGGCCAGCCGTAGGGTTCGTCGACGGGCGCTACTGACCAGGCGTCCGGCGACCGCGAACAACCGCAGCCGCAGGGTCTTGGGTTCCCAGCACCTGGCTGGTGTGCCGGACAAGGCCAGGTGCTGGGTCCAGGCGATCAGGTCGTTGGCCAACCCCACGATCTGCAGCCAGATCTGGTTGGCGGCGAAAGAGTGCAGGGGCAGGTTGCGGGCGCCGGTGTCTTTCAGACACCGGATGCGGTCCTCAGCCCGGGCCCGCAGGCGATGGGTGAGTTCGTGCTCAGCAACCCGGCCGCCAGAGATGTTGGTGGCGAAGATCGTGATCCGCCAGCCGTCGACGTCGGTCAGGCCGAGCTGGGCGCCGGGGTTGGGTCGTTCCCTGCGGGCGATGATCCGCATGCCGGGTGGCCAGGGACGGGCGGTCCAGGAAGGGGCCAGGTCCTCGATCCAGGCGGAGATGTCAGCGACCTGGGCGCCGTCGCGGCGGGAACCATCGGGGTCGATCGCAGCTCGCCAGGCTTGACGCGGGACTCTCGGGATAGCTGCGGCGATCCGTTGTCCGGCCTGCAGCCCAATCGAATACGACAGATCTGCGTTGTGCAGGTGCCATATGAACTCCTTCACTCCGGCGCCGGCGTCGCCGCGGATCATCACCCGATTCCGAACATCCTCGGGCAGCTGGGCCAGGACGTCGGTGGTCAGGTTGATGTGAGCCCCGGCGTCGTTGGCGGTGGCCCGACCGATCCGCAGTGTTCCGCCGACGTACTCTCCGGTCCCACCGGGACCGTGATCCACGAACGCTAGGATCGGGTGAAACCCGAAGGTCCGTTTCCAGGTTGAAGTGGCCCCTTCCTTGTCCGAATGGGCAGCCAGGATCGTGGCGTCCAGATCCACGATGACCGGACCGTCCTGGGGAATCGGAGCGGGTACCTGCGCGGTGGACCACACTCGTTGGCGGGTGATGGCGTGGGCGGCGCGCAGCGCCGCCAAGGCTGCGGGAGCGTCGGCGGCCAGGCGCGTGATGAGGCGGGAGACGGTGGGGTCGGAGGCGACGTGTCCGAACAGGGCTGGTTGGGCACGGATGGCGGCCAGGTCGGCCAGACAGTCCCCGCCCAGTGCGATCGCGGTCGTCAGGTCCAGGACGATCTTGCCGGGGTCGTGGATGGCCAGGGGTGCGCGCCACGGTGAGAGTGCCTGGCTCAAGGTCTTGGTCAGGCCGATGATGTCGGCGGTTTGACGCAAGAGACTGGCGCCAGAGTGGGTGGTCAGCGACTCGCCGCCGGTGGTCAAGACGGTGCTGGAGTGGGGTCGTCTACTCTGCACTTGCGGAGTGCCTCTCTGGAGCGGGATCGTTTGCCTTCGACGAGCGAAATGATCTACTGCAGGGCAGGCACTTCCGTGTATTTCGGGTTGGTGTCAACGCAGACGCTTCAGTTCCGCGTGAAAGATCGAGGCTAGTGGTTCTCGCGTGGCTTGGACGCCAGGGAGGGATTGCAGAAGGACCGGAGGAACGGTGGGTCATTACGGCTTCACCTGTATCTGACCGGGCCCGCGGTAGTCCTTCGCAGATCAGCACTATCCGTCGCCTGCGTCGCTCGCGGCCGTGGTGGCCTGACGTTGTCATCAGCTCCCCCCGGGTGTCGCGTCGTCACTGCGTGCAGTAACGCTAGCCCGAACGGGTGATGATCGTGGCGTCTTGACGAAGATTCTGTACAACGAACGCTCAGCCGCTCAAGAACCAGTGCCCAGAAGGAACAGATGCGATGCCTGGCCTCGCCTTGTTGCTGGACACGCTGGTTCAGCCCTCGATCGGGAGTCGAGGAGTGCCTACTCCGCCCGGTACGTGTTGGCGACCCACAAATTTTCCCGCCTGCCACGGCCTACCACGACCTGCCACGGCCTGCCCGTCGCCGCGAGCTGCCCGCCGACGCCGTTCAGGCATCGGACACCTCAGCCCTGTGAAGTACGAAGCTCTTCAGACCGCGGCGACTGCGGCCTGATCAGTTTGTCCGAGAACCCGGGTCGAGCTGCTTAAGTCAACCCCTCGACGTGCACCTGTCTGCTTGGCCTACCTGCTCGACCTACCTGCTCGGACCACCACCGCCCCGAGCGTGACGACGCTCGGGCTCACCGACCCCGGCCAGCTCCCGGATCCAACCCGGGGTCTCCACACCACGCTTCACATCAGCCGCCACCCGCGCCCGAGCCGCCACCGCCCGCACCCGCGGCAAGACCACGCACCCGCCCGTCACCGCGGTGCGGCTTCCCAACCTACCGCTGACCCGACCCGTCACCGCAACGTCACGACCTGTGACGTCCCCGACGCGCCGGAATGGCGCGACCGGACTCCACCCGCACCCGCACCCGGCGCCCCGCGACGTGCCACAGCCGGTACACCAACCGCTCACCTCTTCACCAAACATCACCCCAACGGCCCAACAACAGGTCTACGGTGACCCCCGACCGGCGAAGACGCCGGCCAGCCGTAACTTGCTGGGGGGCAACATCATGGGAACGAAGAACTCTTCCACCGTCCGGGCGTTCGCTGCGGTGGGGGCCGCAGCGCTCGCCCTCGTGGGCTTGGCCGGGTCGGCCGACGCCGCCACCGCTCGCGCGGCCGCCGCCAGGCCCGACCTCGTGGTGTCCTCCCTGAAGTGGGCACCACTGTCACCGGCGGCCGGGCAACAGCTCCGATTCAACGCGGTCATCACCAACCAGGGCACCGCCGCCACACCGGCAGGGACCATCAGCGGGGTCGCGTTCGAGGTCGACGGGCGCAAGCGCACCTGGTCCGACACCACGACCACCGCCATCCAGCCCGGCCAATCGGTCCTGGTCACCGCCAACGGCGGCCCCACCGGGTCGGCGACCTGGACGACCACTGCCGGCTCGCATACGCTGCGGGCCGTCGTCGATGACGTGGCGCGCATCCCCGAGTCGAACGAGGGGAACAACACCCGCAACGCGACGGTGACGGTCGCTTCGGGGCTGTCCGTCCGGCCCGGTGGCGCGGGGCTGCTCGTCGGTTTTGCGAACCTGAACCGGCCCACGGTCTTAACGACCAACATCACCGGTGACCTCTACGCCGGGTGCTTCGACCAGCAGGACGTCCTCGTTGACGGCACGGAGCAGTTCGTCGGCGCCTGGACGATCGGGCGCAACACCCCGAACTACGGCGGGAAGTTCTTCGACGGGGAGGTGATGCTGTCCGCGGTCCAGACGCAGCAGACGGTCGGCGCCGACCTGCAGGAGGTCTACTACTCCTACCAAGGTCACAGCCCCGTCCCGTGCGCCACCGGTCAGACCGCGCGCTTCACCGGCTTCCACGCCTCCTCCATCACCCTCACCCGCTGGCCGGGGAAGTTCGGCTCCGAAGGCCCGGCGCTAGCCCGGGTGCAGCAAGACGTAGACCTGGTGCTGCCGGTCTGACCCGGCCGGACTCCCCTCGAAGAGATTCCGCCGGCCGCGAGCGCCGTCGGACCCGAGCGCCGCGGCGCAGGTGCAGGTCAGGGCCGGGAGCTGCTCAAGCACGCAGGGCCGTCAACCGCGCGAACAGTTCACCGGTCACCGACCGATCACCCACAGGAACCGGCCAAACATCCCCGCCGCTACCGCGTCAGACAACCCAACCTCGAATAGTTCGCGGAGCGCGGGGTCGTCCCAGCCCACGTCGTGGCCGCCGGCCTTCACGGGCGAGGCGAACAAACTTTCGCAAAGTCGCGAAACCCTGGACGTACCGCGATCGCAGAACAAGTCAGATGTGCAGCGACAGGCCGGCGAAGTTCTCGGCCAGCCCTGTGCGTGCGGCGTGACTGCTGGCCAACCACCGCAGTTGCGACAGTTGCAGCTGTGCGGCGAAGGGGTCGCTGCCGGTGTGCAACATGTCGGTCATCCACCATGCGAAGTGCGTCGCGCGCCAGACCCGCCGCAGGGCAAGGTCAGAGTAGGACTCCGCCAGAACATGGTCATCTTTGCGGAGCAGCGACACCAACGCCGGGGCGAGGAGGGCGACGTCCGCGATGGCCAGATTCAACCCCTTCGCCCCGGTGGGCGGCAGAATGTGGGCGGCGTCACCAGCCAGGAACAACTGACCATGCCGCATCGGGGTCTGAACCAGACTCCGCATCGGCAGGACCGACTTCTCCGTGATGGGCCCGCTCGTCAGATGGAAACCCCGCCGACCCGAGCCCAGCCTGTGTGACAACGTCTCCCAGATCCGATCGTCTGACCAGTCCGCGAGATCGGTGCCGTTGGGAACCTGCAGGTAGAGCCGGCTGACACTCGACGAACGCATGGAGTGCATGGCGAATCCGTCGGAGTGCCAGGCGTATCTGACGTGGTCGGTGGAGGGGGCCACCTGGGCCAGGACTCCCAACCAGGAGTGCGGGTAGACCCGCTCGAAGCGGGTACGGACAGCTTCGGGGACCGCTGAGCGACTGGGACCAAATGATCCATCGCAACCCGCCACCACCGCCGCCTCGACTCGGCCGGGGGCTCCGTCCGCGTCGAGGTAGGTGACGTAGGGAGAGTCTGAATCGACGTCGTGGACCCGGGTGTCGCTCACCTCGTACACGATCTGCTGTCCGCGTCGTTGTGCCGCGGCATCGAGGTCCTTCTGCACCTCGGCTTGGCCGTAGACCACCGTGCTACGTCCGGTCAGTTCCTCAAAGTCGATGAACACCTCGTCATCAGGCCAGGTGAGGTAGATGCCCCGATGCTCTCCACCCTCGGCCTTCAGGCGGTCGCCGAGACCAGCGGCGGTGAGTACGTCCACGCTGGACTGCTCGAGCACCCCAGCACGGATGCGGGCACCGACGTGAGCTCGCGACCTGCTCTCCAACAGGATGGAGTCGACGCCGTCCGCAGCGAGAAGGTGGGAGAGGAGAAGGCCGGCAGGCCCGGCACCGATGATGACGACTTCAGTTCGCACGCAAACACCATGGCACCCCCGTCGCGTCCGCGTCCTCGATTCGATGGATGCTCTGGCGAACTACTGATCCGTTCGAGTGAGCACATCGTCGCCGAGTCCGACAAGTTGACAATTTTCTGACAGTTCTTGGTGAGCGCCAGAACAGAACCCCGTGAAGAGTGCAGCAGCAACCTTCTGCTTCTACCAGGCCCCTGATCGCGGCGGACAGACCCGGCGCGATCAGGCCCGGCGCGCGATAGGTATCGGCTAGAGCCAGCAACCCCGACCTTGAGTCCGCGAGCGCCGGAAGGCTCGAACGCTGCAGCGCAACTCGACCAAATCATGAACCGGATGGCGTGCACCGAGCACCGTCCGGTCGCGACGGTGCGGGAGAGCGTCGGGTAGGACCCGTTGGTGGTCGCGGGGTGCAGGTGGGCCCCGGCGGATGGCAGTCGCTGGTGTTCGAGGGTGGAGGCGTCGGTGTGCTCCCCGCAAGAGTCCGCGCGCAACCCCTAATACGCCAGGACCAATAGCTGGTCATACAGCTCTTCTCGCCGCGCTACCGCGGCTACGAACCTCGCCGCACGTAACGGCTCCGTACCTGGTCTTGCGCTCGTTTGGGTTCATGCGACCAGGACCCGCGGAGGTCGACGGGGCAACGAAATCTCGCCTGCCGGGCCTGGGAGTACGCCCTGGAGTCTGCCGTACTGCCGGGCCGGTCACGGTCATCGAGCCACCCCCCGCGTCGCCTGTCGACAACGTACCGCGTCGACTGCCTTGGGCGGCCAGTCCGCCCGACTCGCTAGCGGGCTGCTAGCCGGATCAGCGGATGCAGACGACTTCCCCGGTGACGCCTACCGCGCCGGACGCGGCATCACCGGGCCCGGCAGGAGCCGGATGGCCTCCTCCACCGCGTCAGCCCACCGAAGCACTGAAGGCACCATGTCTGTCAATGGCCAGGTTGCGGGGGTCCCTCGGCAGGAGCCGCACCGGGACTCTGTGTCATACGCCGCGCCGGGAGAAGCGCTCACGCTGAACAGGCATGAGACCACCCAGCAGACCATGGCGCCGCGACGTCACGCTCTCCACGGAGAGTGCCTCATCCAGGCAGGCCCGTCGCACCGGGCAGGCGTCGCAGATCTGCAGAGCGCGGGGGTGGGCTCGTCGGGTGGAGTCGAAGGTCTCATCGAAAAGTTCAACGAAATCGCGGCAGGCAGCGCGGTGACGCCACTCGTTCATCGGTTGCCCTCCTCGGCTGATCTGCCGCTCTGATCTGCCGCTCTGATCTACCGGTCTGATCTACCAGTCTGGTGCTCAGCCGGCGGGTGTCGCGATGTGACCCGCTGTCCCGCCAGCTGAGCGGCCCGCATCCGGAGGGCCACCCCTTCGATCGACCAAGACCGTCAAGAGCTGAGGACCACCCCGACGCTCACGCGAGACGCCGCGCCAGGAGCAGGTCCAGGAGGATGTGCGGCTGTTGCCACCAGCGTTCGACGACACCGTCACCGCGGTCATCGACACCGACCAGGATGACGGTGATGCCGTGGGCCTGGAGATCGGTGGCGATGTCGTCGGGTAGGAGGTCGTTGACCTGCAGGCGGTGCACCCGGCGGCGGGTGAAGTCGTCCAGCTCATCCCACTACGCCTGCAGCGAGTCAGCTTGAGTCACCACAGGGCCCGCTGTCTCGGAGGTGCCCACGAGTTGAGGTCGCTGTCGTCGCAGCCGTCCCAGGCCTCGACCCGAACCCGCACTGCATTGAGGAAGACCTTCACGGCTTCAGACTGGACGTGGAGGCGGAGGATCCGCTGCCGGCCCTGGACGTTGAAGATGGCACTGGCGTAGTCGACATGGACGCCGTGGACGCCGTGGGACCGCAGCTGGTGCACGAACCGTTCGGGGATGAAGTCGCTCGGGCGAGGCTGTAGGCGTCGAGGCGGTCTCGAGAGCCGAGGTTGGCCCACCAGTCGGCCACGGCGAGGTGTTGGGTCACGACTTCGGTATCGGCTCCCCAACCCCGGTCGCATGAGAGCGGGTCACTCGACCAGCCGAGCGTTCGGGTTGACCGACCGGTCGCGGTCAGGGGCTTCGGTGCTCAGCCGGTGGGCCCGCGCTACGACCCGCCCTCCCGCCGGCTGAGCGGCCCGCATCCGCTGGGCAACTTCCAATCGACCACTTTCACCCACACCTGAGGAGACAGTCGTCACCGTTCGGACCTGGAGATGCGTCGTCGTAGCAGGACCTGGACCGTCGCCGTCGCCGGCCAGCAGACCAACTGCACGCCGCCGAGGACCGCACCGACCGCGTTGCCTGCCCGAGCAAACGCGATGAGCTCCAGGGCCGCCACCATCGTCAGCCCCGCCCACGTGAGCAGCGCGTTACGGTGTCTGCGTCTGCTGACCAGTGGCGGCACCGCTCAAGAATGCCACCGCCGATCGCCGCCGATCGCCGCCGATCACCACCGATCACTGACGTTGGTGGCCCCGCTCGAGGCGGGTCACCAGATCGGCGTAGGGCCACCTCCCCCGTTGAGACGTCAGTCGATGGGTCCATCCGGCGGACAGGGCGCACAACTATGGTGTCCGGTCCTGCAGACCTTGCTCAGGGGGGACGCTGGAGGTGTGACTACCGAGCCTTCCAGCTTCGACACCTGGTGGGCGGGTGTGGATGACGTAACGCGCCAGCGAATCTTGAATCTCCAGGCCGGCGACCACGTCCCGGGGGACTTGGCCCTGGCCATGCAGCTGCACGGAGTCCGAGTCCTTGCCGTGGGCGTGGTGTGGTCGCAGATGGAGGAAGAGTGGATCGGGCTGTATGAGCAGCCGCCGGAGGTCATCGACCTGCTCGCCAGCGTCAGTGGCGATCACCCCGGCTGACAGGGCGGTTCAGGAGGCTTCGCGGGGCCCACTCGCGATGGGTGTGCCATCACCGGCGAGGAGGTGGCCGTTGAGGCACTCGAACTGCAGCGGCTTCTCGAGGGCGCGACCTCCGGCCAGCTGGAAGACGAGCCATCTGCGTATGCCCTGTGCTTGGCACTCGGGGCATGTCTGGGGTCGTTGGGTAATCACCGGCACATCATTACGCTACGTCACAAAATGCGACCACGGGTTACGCCCGTCAGTATCGGCGGACCGCGATCTTGAGGTCTGGGTTGCCTTCCCGGGAACGGTCTGGGCTGACATAGCCAGCGAGCGTCAAGTGAGCGCCGAGGAGGCATCCGGCCCTTCGACTGTGACACGACCCCACCCAAGCCGCCCGCCTCGGCGACCGCTCAGCCTCCTGCATCATTGGTCGATCCAGGCTGGGAGCTCAACGGATACGGGCTGGCAGCCGGTGGCGACGGTCGGGTCACGTCGCGCGGTCCCGCCGACTGAGCCGCGACCTCGAGCGCGACCTGCTCTCAAGAGCGCACCGCCGCCAGGCCGGACGCTGCAGCCACCCGAAGCCCGCGCGGCGGTTGGAGAGTGGTGTCAACCGCAGCAACCGCACCGTTGCCAACCCGACCAAAGCGGGGGTAAGTCAAGAATTCCTTCCCCCGCGTCGATGTCCTACTTCCGGGGGTTGCCCCGGTGATCGGGATCACCGCAGGAGTGAGGGAGGAAGCGGTCGTGGGGAGAGCTGCGCTGGCACGTAGTGCCGGGTTCGCCGTGCTGTTCGCGCTGACCGTGGCGCTGGGACGGTTGACGGTCATGGACGGCACCAGCTTGAGCTTGGTGTGGCCGGCCGCCGGGGTGGCAGCGTTGTGGTTCGCTACCCAGCGAGGGGCCCGCACCTACTGGCTGGACGCAGCACTGCTGTCGGTGATCACCTTCATCACCAACACCATGACCGGCACCTCGCCAGGACTGGCGGGGTGCTTCATCCTCGCCAACCTGGTGCAGGTCGCGACGTTTTCCTGGCTGTTCGCGCGCTGGTGCCCGCAGCTGTGGGGAGCCGGGGGCCACCGCCCCCTAGCCGGTGGACGCCAGCTGGGCTTCCTGCTCGCCGCGGCGCTACTGGCTAGCGCTGCAGGTGCTGTGATCGGACCAGTCTCGGTGTGGGCGTTGACTGGGCACTGGTCCCTCCTGAGTGCGGCGGTGTGGCTGATCCGCAACACCGTCAGCGTGGTCCTCATCCTCGCCGCGGGGCTGCGCATCGGTCACCTGCTCGATCCCCGGACCAAGATCCCCACCCCGCAGACGAGGCATCCGCGTGGGCAGGACTCCCCCGAGGAGCCCGATCAGCAACGGCTGCCGTTCATCCGTCCGCGTGGACTGCGGTTGGTGGAACTGATCGCGGCACTGATGGTCTCCGGGCTGCTCTACGTGCTCGTCTTCGCCGTCTTCGACGGGCTCCCCCTGGCCTTCCCGCTGCTGGCCGTGACGGTGTGGGTCGCGCTGCGTTTCGACACCACCATCGTCGCCGTGCACGACCTTGCACTCGGAGTGGTAGCGGTCGCGTTCACCCTCGCTGGCAGCGGCCCGTTCGCCACCATCAGCAACGACGATGCCCGAGCACTGGTGGTGCAACTCTTCGTCGGGATGCTCGTCGTCGTCGGTCTCGCGCTGGCACTGGGACGCGATGAACGAGAAGTGCTGCTGACCCAGGTCCGTGCCCATGCCGCTCGCGCCGAACAGCAGCAGAAGTTCGCCGAACAGCAGCAAACCTTCGCCGAAGAGCAGCGGATGCTGGTCGAGCTGGCCATGGCGGAATCGCAACGCCGGGGTGAGCTCAGCGACGCCGTCCTGGCCAGCGTCCAGGTCGCTATCATCGTCACCGACCCCCAAGGGGGTCTGACGATGTTCAACGACACCGCCACGAACTGGTTGGGGCACCTGCCCCAGATCGGTCTTCCTCTCACCGAGCATGCTGCGACCTACGGGCTCTACACCGCCGACGCCACGACACCCCTGCCCCCCAAGGAACTTCCACTACGACGGATCCTGCGCGAAGGCCAGGTGGAAGGAGTCGAGTTGGTCATCCTCACCGGCGACCACCCGGCCCGGACCGTGGTCTGCTCTGGACGGTTGATGCACGCCGGCGACGACACGGTGCTCGGCGCGGTCATCGCACTGCATGACGTCACCACCGACCGGGCCCGTGAGAAGGAACTGGCTCAGCGCAGCCAGCAGCTGGCCCTGCACGCCCGCCAGGTCCAGACCCTGGCTGATGCCGCTCGCGCGGTCACCACCGCCGATGATCCCCACGCCGCGATCTGCGCGGCCATGTGCGAACTGACCGGAGCTGAAGCCGCCTACCTCCTGCAGCCTGACGGGCAAGGACACCTGGTCTCCACCGCCATGACCGGTTTCGCGCAAGGTACCGAGCTGCGACTGGATCTGGCCAGCGACGTCAGCCTGCCCTTGAACGCCTTCCGTGACCGGCAGGCGTTCTTCGTCGCTGATGTGGGTGCTCACCCCGACGCCAACCCCGACATGATCGCCAAGTCGGGGACGGTCTCAGGGGTGTGGCAACCGGTGCTGCGCCGCGACGGGAGCCCGTTGGGGGTCCTCGGCGTCATCTGGCGTCACCGCGTTGAGCAGCTGCCCGCGACGGTGGCTTCGATGCTGCAGACCCTCGCCGCGGAAGCCGCGCACACCATCGAACGCGCCGACCTGCTCACCCAGCTGGCCGATGCCGCCCAACACGACGTCTTGACCGGGTTGACCAACCGCCGCCGCTGGGACGAGATCGCCCGCGCCGAGATCGCCCGTGCCGCACGCACCGACGCCGTGCTGACCTTCGCGCTGGTCGACCTGGACCACTTCAAACGCTTCAACGACACCTTCGGTCACCTCGCGGGCGATGAGCTGCTGCGCGGCTTCGCCACCGCCGCCGCGGGGCACCTGCGTGAAGTCGACACCCTCGCCCGCTGGGGTGGGGAGGAGTTCGTCCTGGCCCTGCCCGGCTGCAACGCCGCTGATGCCGTGACCGTCGCCGACCGCATCCGCGCCACCGTGCCCCACGGGCAGACCTGCACCATCGGGATCGCGCAGTGGGCTCCCGGAGAAGACGCTACAGCGGTCCTGGGCCGCGCCGACAGCGCCCTCTACACCGGTAAACACAACGGCCGCGATTCCACCACCACCGCTAGCACCCCAGCCGACACCACCACCGATCGAACCAACCCCGCGCTGACCCCCGCACCAGCCCCCGCACCGGCCGCCACGCTGAGCTGAGGAGCCGACCAGATCGACACGGCAATCCACGTCAACCACTTCGACAAGGGCAACCATGACGGCTCCATCGAACCTCACGCGCGCGTCGCAGCGCCGCCCGACGTCAACGACCGCGACCGCGACCGCGACCGCGACCGATAACACAGGTGCACGAATTGAGGACGCGAACCGAAGACGACGTCCCCACCTGAAAGGTGGCTAGCCGCCGCATGGTTGCGCTCAATGAGTGGTGTCACGCCGAAGCCCTCAACGTGCACGATGAAGAGGACGACAAAAGGACGACGACCAGAACAACGACGAGAACGACGAGACAGCAGGACTCAAAAGAATACCAACGAAGAACACGAAACCGGCGACAAGCACGAACCGGTACAGCACATGGTGAGACCAACGCAGGCTGAACGGGGGTTGTCGTGAAACGCGTAGAGCGCAGTGGGAACGACTTCGTCGACGTCGCCGAGCTCACCCTCGCCGACCTACGCCAACGCATCGGGTTGAACAGCTGGTGGATCGCACGCCGGCGCGGCGATGAACAAGTCGTCGTGGCCGCTGTCGATGACACCTTCGGGTGGGCCCCGGGCACGGCCATGGCCTGGACGGCCTCCTTCTGCGCGCAGATGCTGCACGGTGATGCACCTCAGGTCGCCGGCCAGGTCGACGATGTCCCGGCCTACGTCCTCGCCCGAGAGCGCAACGGCCTACCCGCTGCAGCGTTGCTCTCACTTCCGCTGACCGCGCCGGGCGGTGAGGTGGTGGGCACCTTGTGCGCAGCCAGTCGTCATCCCCATCTCCACCTCGAGGAGCTGTTGCCCACCGTGCAGGTGCAGGCCAGCATGCTCGGGGCGTTGTTGGCTCACGAGCTGCGTCTGGCCGATGAGGTCCGCCGCGCCGAACGCGCCGAACATGCCGCCCACACCGACCCCCTCACCGAGGTCGGCAACCGGCGGTCCTGGGACGCGGCGCTGGCCGCGGAAGAAATCCGTGCGGCGCGCTACGCCAGCGCTACCTCAGTGTTGATCGTGGACGTCGATGGGCTGAAAGTGCTCAACGACAGCGCCGGTCACCACGCCGGCGATGACCTGCTGCGCGCGACGGCGACGCTGCTGAGCAAACGGGTGCGTGACAGCGACCTGCTCGCACGCCTGGGTGGAGACGAGTTCGGCCTGCTGCTGACCGAAACTGACCTCGTCGGGGCCAGCGCACTGGCCCAGCAGCTGCGCACGCTGCTCTCAGACGCGCAGGTGCACGTCTCGATCGGTGTCGCGACCCGCACCGGAGACGAGGGCCTGCTCGGCGCCTGGCGCGCCGCTGACGCCGCGATGTACGCCGAGAAAGCCGCACGCAAAGCCGAGATCCGGCGTGCCGCCTCCTCAAGTGCTGCTCCCACTATTGGTGAGCTGCCCGCCACCAGCACCAGTCTCACCGGCAACCCCGTTGCCAGTCCCTTTGCCAGTCCCGTTGCACTTGCCACGTTAGACGCCTTGGGCTTCTCACGTTCAGCAGCAAGGGTGAGCAGCGGCGTCGACGACCTCCTACGGCTGATCACTGCCCAGCTGGGCACCGAGGTGGCCTTCGTCAACACCTTCGACGGTGAGAACCGACGTTTCCGCAACCTGGTCAGCAACATCGACCTACCCATCGCCGCCGGCGATGTCACCCCCCGCGACGGCACGTACTGCCAGCTCATCGCCGATGACACACTGGAAACCGTCATACCCGATGCCTTAGTGCACCCGCTGGTCAAGGACCTGCCCGTCACCCAGACCCTGGGTATCGGCTCCTACCTCGGCGTCCCGCTGCACCGCGGCGACGGGGAACTATATGGAACGCTGTGCAGCTTCTCCCGCACCCCCAACTCGAACCTGCGCGAACGTGACAGCGAAATCCTCGCCGCTCTCGCCGCCACGATGATGCGGCTGATAGAGACCGAAGACAGCGACGCGACCCAGCGCCACGACGTACTGACACGCCTACAGCATCTCTTCGACAACGGCGGTCCTCAGATCGTCTACCAACCCATCATCCGCCTCCACGGCATGCGCCCCGTCGGGATGGAAGCCCTCAGCCGCTTCCCCACCGACACCGCGAGCACCGCGCAGTGGTTCAGCGACGCCACTGAAGCCGGAGCAGCCCTCGACCTGGAACTGAGCGCCCTGACCAACGCCTGCGCCGATCTCGACGAGCTCGAAGGCTTGCTCACTCTCAACGCCTCCCCCGCCACCATCTGCAGTCCCCGTTTCACCCGGGCGCTGCAGGGTCAACCCCTGCGCCGCCTGATCGTTGAGATCACCGAGCACGAACCGGTCCAGGACTACTCGGCACTCCTGACCGCTCTCGCACCGCTGCGCGCCGCTGGTCTGCGCATCGCCGTGGATGACACCGGCGCCGGTTTCGCGAGTATGCGCCACGTCCTGGCCCTGGTTCCCGACCTGATCAAGCTCGACATCAGCCTCGTACGCGACATCGACACCGACCTGGCACGCCAGGCCCTCACCGCAGCCCTCATCACCTTCGCCTCCGCCACCGGAGCGGAAGTCATCGCCGAGGGCGTTGAAACGGCTGAGGAGCTCGACTGTCTACGGCAGCTGGGTATCGACTACGCCCAGGGCTACTACCTCGCCCGCCCTGCTCCCCTACCCGCGCGAGAGTCCACCCGTCTCAACTAAGCCTGGGTTCATCGTTGTAGATAACGTGATCGCACCCACAGGGTGGGCTGTCTCAAGGGGTCAGCGCAACAGTTCCGTGAGCTTCTCCGATGGTGTCATGAACGGCAGAGTCTTGCGGGGACGACCGTTGAGGGAGTCCTGAATTGCGAGCAGTTCCTCTCCGGGTAACGTCGCTCAGGTCAATACCCTTGGGCAGGTACTGGCGCAACAACCCGTTCGTGTTCTCGTGACTGCCCCGCTGCCTCGCTGCCTCGCTACCCCGCTGCCAGGGCGAGTGCGGGTCGCAGAAGTAGACCGGGATATCGGTGGCGAGGGTGAACTTCGCGTGCGCAGCCATCTCCGCACCCTGATCCCAGGTGACGCTGCGGGCCAGGTGAGCAGGCAACGCCGTGATGGCCTCCCGCCTCGCCTCAACTGTGATCGCGGACTTGTCCGCCCCCAACGGCAACAACATGACGTAACGGGTGAAACGCTCAACCAAGGTCCCCACCGCGCTGCGACTGCCGGCTCCCATGATCAGGTCCCCCTCCCAGTGTCCCGGCACAGCGCGGTCCTCGACCTCGGGTGGGCGTTGAGAGATCATCACCATTCCCGGGATACGTCCGCGTACTTCCACTCGTCCTCGGGTCTTGCGCCGGGTCCGCCCCGATCGTAGGTATCGCACCAGTTCACGGCGCAACTCGCCTCGGCCTTGGACGAAGAGGGACTGGTAGATCGTCTCGTGGCTGACCTGCATCTGCTCATCATCGGGGAAGTCACGCCGCAGCCGCCCGACGATCTCCTGCAGTGGCCGCCATTGCTGCAACCGCGAGGCGACTTCCACCAGCAGCGGCCCCGCGATGAGCTTGAACGCCTTGGGCGGCCTGCTCACGGGCCTGCTCACGGGCCTGCTCACGGGGCTGCTCATGGGCACGGACGTTCCCATCCCAGGCCCGATATGCCTCACGGCCACCGTTCGCGTTGACCTCCCGCGACACCGTCGAAGGGGAACGACCCAGTCCCGCTGCGATTGCATGGCACGATTCCTTGGCTCGCACACCGATCCGGAGCTGCTCGCGCTCATCGATCGAGAGACGACCCGCACGCGGTGTCCACGGATCCTCCACCCCGCCCAGGTGGCGTTTCTCCCGGCCCATCAACCCCACCGCAGTTGGGGTGCAGCCGACTGGCGGGCGATCCCCCCAGCGAGAAGCCATGGGCGCGCAGCCGGATCGCCAGCTGCTTCTGCGCCGTGGCGAGAACACCGGACATGCTCAACTCCCCTCAACGACCAAGCAAGATCATCCCATGGGTGTTGCGCTGACCCCTTGAGATCACCGCCTTGGACTTCAGGTGGTCGTCGACGTAGAGGCCGACGAGCGAGCCCGGGGCACCACCGACGGGCAGCGGGTGCCCCTCGAAGAGCTCGACGTCACGGTTGAGCAGGTCCGAGAGCAGGTTGCGGATGGCCAGGTTCGAGAGCAACCGGTTGATCTCGAACTTCACCTCGCCCTAAGCAATCGACGGCACGACGGAGGCCTCGGACGTGCCCGAACCCGCCCCAGAACCCGCGTCGCCACCCAGGACGGGGACCAGCGCCGCGGCGAACGCCTCAAGGGTGAGGGGCTTGGCGATGAGGAACAGGGCACCGGCGGCGGCCGCCTTCTCCCGCATCTACTCCGAACCCTCCGAGGCAGGAAGCCGAACGGCACGTCGATCCCGGAACCGCGTAGTTCTGCAGCATTTCGTAACCGGACGCCTCGGGCATGTTCCAGTCCGAGAGGACGATGTCGGGGTTCTCCTTGCGAACCTGGTCGAACCCCTCCTTGTCGTTCTCGGCCTGGACGACCTCGACCCAGTCGTAGCCCGCCTGCCGCAGCGTGCGGATGACGATCTGTCGCATGACGCGACTGTCGTTGACAACCAAAGCTTTCGTGATGGACTCAACTTTGACGTCTCGCGAATAACCAGATCGTGCTCGGCCATCGGGGTTCATCGCTCTACCGCGAGCACGTCGTGACGCTGACCACGACACCGGCGTTGACCCCTCGCACACGATGGCGTCGCGGCGCCGGCGCCGGCGCCGGCGCCGGACGATACAAGGCGTGGCGGCAGCTGCTGCGTAGAGACCCGCCACGGCGCGGCCTTGGTCATAAGGACCCGGTACCCCGGTCCACAGCCCTGGGGCGCCGACCCTGAAGCGCCGGGCAACCGCTACGCCGGGGCGGGGATCCGCGGACGTCGGGGAACGCTCTCCTGCAACGCCAGGCCGGTGATCGCGTCACACAAACGCGGAAAGGACTCCAGCACCTCCTCAGCGATCTCCAGCCGGATCGGACGATTGGAGAGGATGACCGCGCTGACCCGTCCCCGACTACTCGGCCCCTGAGACACGAAGCACCCCGGAACGCGGGCGCTGAAGCCGGCGAAGAAGTCGTTCAGCTCATGGATCGCGACCGGACGGGCCGTCTCGATCGAGAGGACTGTCTTCATCTCGTGACCACTCTCCATTACCTTCTACTGCCTTCTGCTACTTTCCAATGACTCAACGGCCGCCATTTCGATATCAGGCGAGGACGGCGCGGGTCGTGGCTTCCTGCTCCGTGAGCACCCCAGCGATCAACGACTGACGCTGGTTGATCTCCTCCACCGCCGAATGAATCCCACTCAACGACGTCACCACCGCCTGCACCCGATCCTGAATGGTCGCGACCTTCCGGCTCACGTCATCAGTAGCACGCTCGGTCTGACTCGAAAGCTCCTTCACCTCACCAGCCACGACCGCGAACCCCTTACCCGCCTCCCCCGCCCGCGCCGCCTCGATCGTGGCGTTCAACGCCAGCAGCTTCGTCTGCGCCGCGATCGACTGGATCGCCCGCACCACATCATCGATCTCCGAGCTGGCCTGCCCCAGCGCCGCGACCTGACTGTTGGCCTCCTGCGTCAACGACTCCCCCTGAGCAGCGACCTCAGCCGCGGAAGTCACGTTGCGCTCCACCTCCGCGATCGAGGACAGCAACTCCCCACCCGCCTGGTGCAGACGGGTCTCAGCAGCGAAACGCTCCATCGCCTGTCCCACGAGGAACGCAGTGTTGCGCAACGCGCTCTCCCGACTACTCGACATGATCAAGGTCCGGGTGGCGAAGAAGTCCATCGTCCCGACCAGGCGCCCACCGACCAGCACCGGCAGGCAGACTCCTGACTTCACCCCCGCCCGCTGCGCCGCGGGAGCGCGGACACAGTCGGTCATCTCCCCGAGGTCCTCGACGAACATGAAGTCCTGCTTCGCCCAAGTCCGACCCGAGAGACCGACGCCCTTGGCGAAGGACGCCGAGAGCGTGACCCGGCGGAACTCCTCCCCCGCATCCCCCGACTCCAACTCGAAGCGCAACACAGGTGTCCGCGCATCGGATTCATCCAGTCGCCAAAACGATCCGTACTGCCAGTCGAAGTCACGGCGGATCGTCTCCAACGCGGTCCGCAGCGCGCTCTGCTCATCCGCAGCGGTGGTCAGTTCCCGGATGACGGTGGAGACGGCATCGACGTCCTGAGCGGCCTTCTCCTGGCGGACCTGCTCGTGGACACGTTCCAACGCCCCCGACACCAGCACGCCGACCGCGCGCAGGGCGTCCAACCGGCCCGGAGAAGGGTCAAGTTCCTCGGTGGTGAAGAAGTCCATCGTCGCCACGACCTGGCCGTGCTCGATGATGGGGAAGCACACCCCGGACTTCACCCCGGCCCGCTGCGCCGCGGGTGCCCGGACGCAGTCGGTCATCTGGGCCAGGTCCGCGACGAAGACCAGCTCACGCGAACGCCACGCCCGTCCCGAGAGCCCGACACCCTCAGCGAAGGACGCAGTCAGGGTGACCTCGCGGAACTCAGCACCCGCGGTCCCCGACTCCTGCGCGAAGCGCAGGACACCTGCCTCACGGCGGTGGCCCCGCTCACCGGATGGGTCGAGGGTCCAGTAGGAGCCGTAGGCCCAGCCGAAGCGTTCGCGCACCGTCTCCAACGCGACCCGCACCGCCTCGCCCGGGGTGGTGACCGTCGCCAACGCGCGTACGACCTCCGTCATCGCCGCGACGTCGGCGTCACTGTCAGCCGCGTGGCGGGTCAGGTCAGCGATCACCGCCGCCTTCCCGGACGTCTTCTTTCGGGTGCTCGCATCGGCGGTTCCTCGCGACGTCGTCGCTGCGGAGTTCCTGAACACGGGTCTCGGGGTCCCTTCGGCTGACACGCCCCACCAGGTAGTGGATCCTTCAAGCACTCGGGAGAACGGTCCTTCTCCTTGAACGGTTCGTGAACCGTTCACTCCCTGGGACGCATCCACAACCACCGTGTGGGTGAGCCCGCACGCCATCCATTCGGCGCGGTGATCACGCACGGCCATGGGCCACTGTCTAGAACTCACAAGAAACTCACGCGAACTGACTAGAACTGACTAGAACTGACTAGAACTCAGCAGAACCCCCCGTCCTGGGTCTCCGATGGTGCGCGGGGTCCACACGCGGCCGCAGACGTCATCGTTGCTGCGAACGGGCGTTACGCACCGTTCAGCGCTCAACCACCCTCCCCGCAGCACCGACGACCCTAAGGCACCTCCCGCACCTCGATGGAAGAAGCTCATGGACCTCCCCTGGACACCCACCGCACGCACCACCGCGCAATACCCGGTTCACGCTTCCTCCCCCACAACGCACGACGCGCGCCACCAGACCCGCGACCGAGTAGCTGATCCGGTAGTTGACCAGGTAGCCGGCCGGGCAACCGACCAGGTCAATGCTCAGGTCACTTCCCAAACCCGTGACCAGCGCGCCGCGGCCTGGCTCCGCCTGCAGGAAGGTAACCGTCGCTGGATCGCGGGAGACAGCGACGCCGGCCTGGGACGGGGGGTGCAACGTCGCGCCGACCTGGTCTCCGGGCAGACCCCGTTCGCGATGATCCTGTCCTGCGCGGACTCCCGCGTCCCCGCCGAACTCGTCTTCGACCAAGGCCTGGGTGACCTATTCGTCGTCCGCACCGCCGGACACGCGCTCGATGACACCGTCCTGGGGTCCCTGGAGTACGCCGTCAGCATCCTCGGTGTCGACCTGGTACTGGTGATGGGCCACCAGGGCTGCGGAGCTGTTGCCGCTGCAGCGCAGGCTGTTACCGGTGGCGCGATCCCCGGGGGCCATATCCGCGGCCTGGTGGAGCGTCTCAGCCTCAACATCACCGCCGCCCACCACGCCGGCTTCACCGAGGGCCACGACCTGGCCCGGTGGCACGCCGCCGCCACCCTCGAACAGCTCCAGCAGCGTTCCACCGTTTTGAGCGAAGCGGTCTTCCACACTCGTGTCGGTGTCATGGCCGCCACCTACGAACTGACCACCGGCGTCGTCGTTCCCGTGCCTGCCCGCCGCCCGGCCCCCACCGCGCGAAGCGCCGGTCTGGAAACCACGCGAAGTGGACAACGGTGACGTCGAAGCTCGAAGGCGTCGAACCTGGGTACGCGACGGTGGCATCGTTGGCAACGACACTGGCGGCGTCGACGTTGACCGCCTGCACGCCCCGTCAATCTCCCACCCAGTCTTTTTGGTGAATCACCGGGGCTAACGCTCCGACTTCGGCCTCCGCCAGCTCTCCACCAGCTCACGGGGTTCACCGCCGACCGGGAGGTCGACCTCATCGGGCTGCGCGACCTCCTGGGTAGCTGGACGCCGCCCCGCTAACCTTCCGTCCGTGAGCGAGTTCCTCCCCGACCTATCCGCCAACGCCTTCGGCCTACCCGACAGCGCCTTCGGCTTAGCCACCCTCGGCAGCGCCGAAGGGGCTGATGAGAGCCGCCGGCTGCAAGCGTCAGCGGAGAACCTCCTTGGTAAGGCCTTCATCGCGCTTGGCTGTGGTGATCAGGAGCGGCTGGTGACGCGGGCGCTGGCCCTCCCCTTCGACGACCACGAGCAAGTCCACCCCACCTGGTGGGCCGCCCACACGTTCCTCTATTCTCTCCTCGCCCACGAGGTCGAGACGTTGCCCGACGACGAGCACGCCTGGCTCGACGCCGCCGCCGCAGTGCTATCGCCGCAGCAGGGAGCGGGTGGTCGCGCGCTGCGCGGTGTGCTGAACACCCTCACCCACACCGGGGAACTCAGCGTTGGAGAGGCCCGGCGATGTGGGGAACTGAGCCGCGGGGTCACCGAGGACGTGTGGTGGGACGCGCCCGTAGCTGAGGTCACCGTCGAGGCCGTGCTCGACGTCCTCAGGGTTGCGGACGCCTACGTCGCGGCACTGAAGTCTCTCAACCGCTGAGCGTCGACCGCTAACCGGACCAGAGCATGATGCGCGGAGCCGGGGCACTGAGCTTTTCTCAGTAGCGGCGTGACGGTCACGTTCGGTGACGACGGTGCGGTGCAGCTCGACACGCCCAAGATCACCAAGTGCGGTGGGTAGGGGTGGAACTCCGGTAGACGGAGGGCTTCTCACAGCAACCTGCGCCACCGGAGCTCCACCGTGCCTGATCTTGTCACCTACACCGCTGCGCTGCCCACTTCCCGGGCCACTGTCCAGCACATCGCGACTCTCCTGCAAAGACATCGCCTCCACCTAGGCACCCGGACCGGACGCCGGGCTCTCGGCGTCTTCGCCCACGCGATCCTGATCTGCCGCTTCCTACTGGATGCGACCCGGACCGTGAACCTGGCCCGGGACAACGGGATCGGGGTGTCAACCTGCTACCGCTACCTCCATGAAGGCCTCGACGTCCTCGCCGCACAGGCCCCGCGCCTGCGCCCGGCGCTGCTCGCCGCGCACGCCGCCGGCCACACCCACGTCAACCTCGATGGCACCCTCATCACCACCAACCGCGTCGGTGTCCCCGGCCCGAGCACCACGACCAAGGGACGTCACCGTCAGCGAGTTGATCTCTGGTGGTCAGGCAAGCACCACCGCCACGGCGGCAACGTCCAAGTGCTCACCGCTCCTGACGGGTGGCCGCTCTGGGTGTCGCCGGTCCGTCCCGGTCGCGAGCACGACACCAGCTGCGCCAGAGACCATCACGACCTGCTTTCCGCGTTGGAGGAGTTCACTGTCGCCGGCCACAAGGTCCTCGCCGACCTGGGCTATGAAGGCGAACGACGCCTCCTCACCTGTCCGCACAAAACCCTCAAGGATCGGGAACTCACCGACGACGAGCGGCAGTTCAACCTCGTTCACGCCCACATCCGTGCCCGCGCGGAGCAGGGCAACGCCTGGCTGAAGAACTACCGGGCCCTGCAGAAGGTGACCCTCTGCCCCCGGCGCATCGGGGTGATCGCCGCCGCCGTCATGGTCGTCCTGCACCTCGAGCACGACCGCACGACGTGACGATCCGTGACCGTCACGCCGCTACTGAGAAGAGCTCACTTTCCGCCACGCTGACTTTCCTCCTCGTCGGACTCGAACAAGTCACACAGCAGGTCACGTCGGCCGCCTCCGCTGCCGACTCCTTCGGCCGCTACACCTCGATCGTGAAGAGTCCCCAAAACTCAGACCCCGCCAAAACCCCACCTCGTCATCGTGCACGCCAGCGGTAAGCACTCCCCGGATGATCGGGCCGAGCTGTTCAAAGTCGGCCGCTCTACCGGCTACCGCACCGTGCAACGCGCCGTGCAACGCGCCGCAAAACGCTGTGGTGAGCCGGGGTCAGCCACACCATCAGCTGCCTTCGCAGGCTCCCGCCGCTGGTGAGGTGGAGCTCCGTCGAGCCATACCGTTCGGCAAGGAGCCGTACTCGGGCTGCTCCCCCCACCGCGTCTCACAACCGATCTTGGTCGTCCTGATTACAACTACTCGTCATATCTTTACCTACCGCTAAGCATTGGAGTAGGCACAAACGTGACGTTATTTATACTACTTCAGGTGCAGGTGCTGGTTGTTCCTGCAGCACAACGCGGCCGTCGGTCCGCTTCTGCGGGATCGCGGAGGCAGTCGTGCGCCGCTGCCGCTGATGCACATTTAGCCAGGGCAACACCTCAGCGGCGGGCATCGGACGGGCGTGGTGGTAGCCCTGCGTCTCATCCACCCCAAGCTCGCTCAAGCGCTGCAGGGTGGCGACGTCTTCCACTCCTTCAACCAGTAGTCGCATGCCCAGGCTGTGAGCCAGCTCGACGGTGCCGGCGATAATCGCGGCGGTACGCCCCCCCTCCACACCGACCCCACCCGCTGAATTACCTGCCGTGCCACCGGCGGGGTTTTCACTGGCTAGGCGCAGTGTGAAGGCACGGTCCAGTTTCAGCTCCACCGCGGACAGGTCCTGCAGATAGGCCAGTGAGGAATACCCGGTGCCATAGTCATCGATGCTCACCGCCACGCCACGCCGCAGCAGGTCCTCGATCGTGGCCCGGCTGGTGTCCGGGTCGCTCATCAGGGTGGTCTCGGTGATCTCCAGCACCAGCGCGGTGGCCGGAAGGCCGCTATCGGCGAGGACCTGGTCGACCAACGGCACCAGGTCGGGGTTGACCAGGCAGCTGGTGGCGAGGTTCACCGCGATGCGCAGCGGGAAACCTGCGGCGTGCCAGGCGGCCGTCTGCTGCACGGCTTGGCTCAGGACCACCGTGGTCAGCTCACTCATCAGCCCGTGCGCTTCGGCCAATTCCACAAAGTGCACCGGCGCCAGGACCCCCAGCTGCGGGTGCGCCCAGCGCACCAGCGCCTCCATGCCCACCACCGCTCCGGTGCGGACATCGACCTGGGGTTGGTAATAGGCGATCAGCTCACCGCCGGTAATACCAGTACGCAGCTGCTCCACCCGCTGCAGGCGCTGGCGCGCGGCCTGACCGGTGGCCTCGTCGTAGCGTGCGGTTCCCCCACCGGCGCGTTTGGCGGTGTACATCGCCGCGTCGGCCCGGCGCAGCAGCTCAGCCCCCACCTCGTGCTGTGAGTCATCGCTCAAGCCATCGGGTGAATCATCGCCCGCATCGTCGCGCCCCTGCTGTTCGGCTGGCGGGGCGAAACCGAAACCGGAGCCGGTCCCGGGGCCGAGGCAGGTGAAGGGCCAGACGGCGATGCCGATGCTGGCGCCCACGTGGGCACTCAGCGCTCCCAGGGGAAAGGGAGCACCCAGCGTCTGCAGCAGCCGCTCAGCGATCCGCTCGCCCTGCCCCAGACCCACCTCCGGCACGAGCACAGCGAACTCATCACCGCCCAGCCGGGCCAGCAAAGCCGCCGGAGGCAGCACCGCGGCCATGCGGGTCGCGACCTGACGCAGCAGGTCATCGCCGTACTGGTGCCCCAGGCTGTCGTTGACGTCCTTGAAGTGATCCAGGTCGATCACCAGCAGAGCACCCGCTGACTGTGGCCCGCTACGCCCGACGACTGCACGCCTGTCTGCGTGCTCAGCACCGGCGCGGTCAATGCTGAGGGTGGACAGCCGCTGCAGCAGGGCGCGGCGGTTGGCCAGTCCCGTCAGCTCATCGCTCAGCGCCAGGCGGTGACTATCAGCCAGGCGCAGCACCTCGCGGAAGACGACCAGCACCTTGATCCCGATCAGCAGGATCGTAAGTAGGCTCAACTCAGCGGCCAGAGCAGGCAGCGGGGTACGCAAGTGAACCCCCAGCAGCGTCACACTGCCCAGCAGCGCCAGGGTGGGGGCCAGCAGCACCGGCCACCCCTCGGCCACCACCTGGGTGGGTGGGGCCGGTCGACGCCAGGACGCGCTGGTCAGCAGCACCAAGGCGGCGAAGCGAGCAGCGTCGACGCTCGGTCCCACCAGCGGATTACCCAGCAGCGGATGCACCAGGAGACCAGTCAAGCGTCCGACCCCGGCCACATCAGCCAGCAGCAGCAGCGCGAACGCCGCCGCCACCAACCCCAGGCGCCGATCACTGCGCCAGCCGACCATGGCGGCGTTGGCCAGCGCGAAGGACAGCATCAACAGATCCAGCGCGATCCGCCCCACCAGCGCACTGGCGGCCAGCGTTCCCAAGCCGGTGCGGGCCTGCAGGTCAGGGACAACGAATGCCTGGGCCAATGCCATCAGCAGCACCGTGGTGATGACCCCGTCCAGCCAGGCGCTGGGCAGCAGACGCTGCACCCGCTGACGCAGCAGCGCCATCTGCGCGGCGTAGAGCAGCGGGTATGCACCGAGACCGGCCAGAGCCCACACTGCGTGCTCCTGCACGGCACTGGGTAGCACCTGAGAGGAGCCGTCAGAGGCGTCGAGTAGGAGGGCCTGTCCTCCCAGTAGCACCGCAGCGCCGGCGGCCAACAGGGCCCACACACCCCGCCCGGCCGGTACCACCACCACACGTACCGCCAGCGCTGTCAAGGCTGCCAACATGCCGGCCAGGTACAGCGATGTCTCCGCTCGGCCGGCCGGGACCACCGCCAGCAGCGCCAGCAGCAGCACCGGCGCTACCACTGGTGCGAGGACTAGGGCCGGTGAGATCAGCCGCGCCAGCCGAGCGCTACGCACTGCATGCGCCTTCACCCTTGGCCCCTCCCGTCATACCGTTGAGAGCGCTCAGCGGGAGGCCAGGCGCTCATCTGGGCGCTCCCTTGCAGAGGGCTAGATGCCGTTGCCGCAGCGAGCTGCTTGGCGCGAGGCCGCAGCGTGATCGACAGCAGGCTCCGCCCGCTGCCATCGCTCTTCCTGGAAGTTTCGGCACGGCCGCAACGTTCTTGAGTCCTCCTTGGGCCCAGCGGTCTCTCTTTTCGGGGAACCAGCAGCCAGCACCTCAGTCAGCACCTTGCACCCCTTGCACCCCTTGCACCCCTTGCACCCCTCGATGGCGACGGCCTCAAGCCGAATGCGGAGCACCCGATGCTGCCCCGGTCGGTCCCCGGTGTCTTCCCGTTTCTCGTGCTGGTCGAGGTGAGGCCGAAGGGACACGACATCAGTCACAACATGAGTCACGGCATCGGTCACGGCATCGGCGGCGTCACTGGTCTCAGCGAGGGGGTCTTGGGGATGGTGTTCAGACGCGGTCGAGACAGGAGTACCGAACCGTCCCCAGACTCGGGCTCGGGTGCTGACGCCCGAGCGCTGTCGGAAGTGGTCGCTACCTTGCAAGATCTGCTGGATCACCCCGGCGACGACCTGCGTCCGTTGCTGGAGGTCGTGCGCGTCGCGTTCGGCATGGACTACGCCTCCTCTTGGGCGCCTGCGGCGGGTGGGCAGGGATGGCGTGCCACCACCCAGGCCGGATCGCTGGGCGAGGAGTTCGAGGCACTGACCGCGCGCTTCGTCGACCCGGGCGACAACTCTGACGGAGTGACTTCCTGCGGTGCTGCGCTGGGCCGGGGTGGGCCCGGTATTCATCGACAACGTCGATGCTCTGGACCAGCCACAGTAACCCTGCGAACGAGGACGCGCGGCGGCGCGGGCGGGCACCCGTTCCCGTTTCAGCTTCCCAGTGGTGCAGCGCGGTGAGGTCAGCGCCGTTTTCGACTTCTTCTCCCGCGCCCCGATGAGCCCCTGTCCGGCTCGGGCGGCGACGTGAAGGCGTTGGCTGACGTCATCGCCCTCACCTTCCGCCCGCGCGAACAGACCCAGGCGAAGGCGGGCACGCCGGCTCCACCCGTAAGACATCTCGGTGTGGGCGTATCCGCCACCAGCAGAAGACTCCCTCACCCAACAGCGATGAGATCACCGGTCATCGGGTTTGCGGTCGGCCGCCACGGCGTCGCGCGAGCCCATGGGCTGCTCCGGGCCGACGGTGGTGTCCTTGTCGGTCTGCTTCTCCGCCTCCGCGTTGACCTCGGCCCCAAGCAGGATCGCGTAGCTCGTCAGCCACAGCCACATAAGCAGGACGACGACCCCGGCCATCGACCCGTAGTTCTTGGCGTAGGACGACTGCCCGGCGGTGGAGACGTAGATCGAGAACCCCGCCGAGACGATGAGCCAGAGGACCGTGGCGACCCCCGCACCGACCGAGACCCACTTGACGCGGGGCGAGTCGCGGTCGGGGGCGACGCGGTAGGCGACGCCAAGGGCGATGAGGATCAGAGCGAGCAACAGCACCCAGCGCAGCACGTTCACGACGATGCTCACCGCGCCGCTCGCCCCGAGGGCGTCGACCAGGACGGGGGCGACGCCGATGAAAGCGATCGCCAGCAGCATGAAGACGATGGCTCCGATCGTGAGCACCAGAGCCGTGCCCTTGCGCTTGAGGAACCCGCGCGTCTCCTTCTCGTCGTAGGCGGTGTTGGTCGCCGCCATGAGGTTCTCGACGCCGCTGGAGGCGCTCCACAGGGCCAGGAGGACGGCGACGATCGCGGTGATGCCGGCCGCGGACTTGCCGGAGGCGACGGTCTGGACCTGCTTGACCACCAGGTCGCGAGCCTCAGTCGGGATGGCGCTGATCCCGTTGATCTGGTCGACGATCGTCTGGGTGTTGCCGAAGATCCCCCAGATCAGGAACGCCGCGGTGAGCGCCGGGAAGATCGCGAGGAAGGCCTTGAAGGCGACCCCGGCCGCCAGCAGCGGCACCTGGTCGTCCTTGGCCTCCCCCCACGCCCGTTTCGTCACCGCGAGCCACCCCTTCGCGGGGATCTGCTGCGGGGAGTCGGCATTCTCGCCTCGCTCTCCCCCTCCGTCCACCCCACGTTCGTGCGCTCTACCGTGGTGCTCAGAAGGTTGATCACGTCGCATGGCCCGGCTCATGGCTACAGGATCTTTGCTTCAGAGGTGATCCGCCCCCTGACCATGCCGAGCTGGGTCTACACACTGAACACTCTCAACGCCGCTCAGCGTAGGAGGCACCAGCAGCGCGAGGCGGTTCGCCGGAAGCTGAACGTCATCCCGTACTGCGCGATGCCACCATCTCGCCGCTGGCAGGACATCGACACCGTAGGGGCAGCCGTCTGCTGACAAGTAGCTATCCGATCAGGCAACATCACCATCCCCCACACATGATCATCCCTGTGAAGCGACGCATCGGCATCGAAGAAGAATTCCTACTCGTAGACCCCACCACCGGACAATCTCGCCGCAACGGCCCCGACATCGCCGCCGCAGCAGAGGAACAGACCGAACTGCAACGTCAGCAGGTCGAGACCGGCACCGACCCCCACACTGACCTCAGCGACGTCCTCGCCGACCTCACTAGCCGTCGAACGCGGACTGCAGCTCTCGCTGAAAAGCAAGGCACCCGACTGCTCGCCCTGGCCACACACCCCCTCCCCACCACCCCCGACCTCACCCCCGGCGCCCGCTACGAACGACTCAGCCAGGAGTACGGCCTCCTGGCCCGCGAGCAACTGACCTGCGGCTGCCACATCCACGTCGAAGTCCCCGACCGCGACGAGGCCGCCGCCGTGCTGGACAGGATCCGCCCCTGGACCGCCGTCCTGCTGGCCCTGTCCACCAACTCTCCCTACTGGCAAGGCCAAGACAGCGGCTACGCCTCCTACCGCGCCCAAGTGTGGGATCGCTGGCCCACCGCCGGCCCCACCGAAACCTTCGGCGATGCCGCCGGCTACGACACCCACACCGCGCGGCTGCTGGCCACCGGTGTCCCTCTCGACCCCGGCCAGCTCTACTTCGACGCCCGCATCTCAGCCACCCAACCCACCGTCGAGATCCGCGTCGCCGATGTCTGCCTACGCGCCCGTGACGCCGTCCTGCTCGCCGCCCTCACCCGCGCCCTGGTCGAGACCGCAGCCCGCGAAGCCTCCGACGGCCATCCCGTCCCCGACGTCTCCGTCGCTGAGCTGCGCGCCGCCTCCTGGCGCGCGGCACACGACGGACTCGGCGGCGTCCTCATCTCCCCGCACACTGGACGACCTGCCCCGGCAGCCGACGTGGTCATCGCGCTCCTGGACCACATCAGCCCTGCCCTGCGCGACGCCAGCGACGACGACTTCGTCGCCGCTGGCCTCGCACAGGTGCATCAGCGCGGCACCGGTGCCGACTGGCAACGCAACACCGCCGACGCTCTTGGCCCAGCCGAGATGATCACTCAAGCGGTCGAGCTGACCCGGTCAACCTGACCGGTCTCACTCTGGCGTTCCCATTCCAGCGTTCCCCACTCCACCCCGCGCTACTCATACCCTCCTCGCGCCGAACATTGACGCCTCCCAGTGAGCGCTCCTGGCTGCGGGGAGTCGGAGTGAACGAGCCCGGGAGGGCTTCTTGACCAGCTTCCTCGTGCTGCGGTGGCAGAGCGGGCTCTACCCGTCACCGACGGATATCCCTTGGCGACGGGAATCCAACGCCGAACGACGACGACTGGAGCGTGGTCACGGAAAGACGTATTACTTCTTTTCCGGCTCTTGTGACACATGTATGAGCTCAGATTGGCTGTCCCGACGCCTCTGAGCAGCTGAGATGCAGGGCGCACGCCGTCCTGGTGGCTACGGTCCTGATTGTCGAGATCATGATCGTCACCACGGGAGAACGGCGTGCGCGGAGCCAGGATATGGGTTGAGCTGCTCGGACTGCAGCAGGCCGTCGTCGAAGACGTCGAGCTCGACGAGGACGCCGGGGTGCTCGTCGTGTCGGTGCGGGTGCCTAAGCGCGCCGCTAACCGGTGCGGGCGGTGTCGGCGGCCGTGCCGCCGCTTCGATGCCGGGCGCGGAGTCCGGCGGTGGCGGGCGCTGGACGTGGGCAGTGTGCGCGCGTTCGTCCAAGCGGCAGCGCCGCGGGTCCAGTGCCGAAGGCATGGAGTGGTGGTGGCTGCCGTGCCGTGGGCTCGTCACGACGCCGGTCACACTCTCGCCTTTGACGAGCAGGTCGCGTGGCTGGCGGTTCACACGTCCCGATCAGCTGTGCGCAGTTGATGCGGGTGGCGTGGCGGACGGTTGGGGTGATCGTCGAGCGGGTCACGGCGGGCGCATTGACAGGGGCGGACCGGTTCGCGGGGCTGGCTCGGATCGGCATCGATGAGATCTCCTACAAACGCGGCCACAAGTACCTGACCGTCGTGGTGGATCACGACACCGGGCGGTTGGTGTGGGCCGCGCCGGGTCGGGACAAGGAGACGCTGCGGGGGTTCTTCGACGCACTCGGTCCCGAGCGGTCGGCGTCGATCACGCACGTCTCCGCCGACGGTGCGAACTGGATCGCGACGGTTGTGGCGCAGCGGTGTGCGAACGCGGTGCGCTGTGCTGATCCGTTCCATGTCGTGCAGTGGGCGAGCAAGGCGTTGGACGAGGAGCGTCGGGGTTCGTGGAACCGGGCTCGAGGCGCGGTTGGTCGTGACCGATCGCTGGGTAGAGCGCCGGCGGCGACCGGGGGTGCGCGGTCGCTGAAGGGGGCGCGGTGGGCGTTGTGGAGGAACCCTGAAGACTTGAGCGAGAACCAGGCGGCGCAGTTGGGATGGATCGCGCGGACGGATCCGCGCCTGCATCGGGCGTACCTGTTGAAGGAGGGTCTGCGGATGGTTTTCCGGATCGCCCGTCAGGACGGTCCGGGCGCGGCGAGCCAGGCGTTGGATCGGTGGATCGGGTGGGCCCGGCGGTGTCGGATCCCGGCGTTTGTGGCTCTCTCGCGCAACATCATCAGGCACCGGCCGGCGATCGAGGCGACGTTCGAGCATGGCCTCTCGAATGGGTTGGTGGAGTCGATGAACACGAAGATCCGGGTCCTGACGCGGGTGGCGTTCGGGTTCCACTCTTCGGCACCGTTGGTGGGGTTGGCGATGCTGGCGTTGGGTGGGTTCTGCCCGCCGCTACCGGGGCGGGGAGGCCGGTGACGGCTTCACACATGTGTCAGGAGAGCCCAAAAACCCCACCCACTACCGGAGCGATCAGATACAGCCACAGTGCATGCAGGTTGCCCGACACCAGCGCCGGGCCGAAAGCCCGGGCCGGGTTCACCGCCCCACCGGTGACGGGAGCGGCGACGAAGATGCACACCGCCAAGGCCGCACCCACCGCCAACGGCGCTGCCGCCGCCGGCACCCGATCATCAGTGGCTACCGAGATGACCACCAGGACCAGGACGAAGGTGACCAACGCCTCCACGAAGAACGCCCGTCCGCTCGAGACCCCCGGGGCCGGGATCGTCGTGGAGAAGTTGATGACCTGGTGCCCGCGACCGCTGTAGGCCGCCCACGTTGCCAACGAGGCCAGCACCGCTCCCAGCAGCTGAGCGACGACGTACACAGGGACCGCACGCCACGGGAACTTCCCCGTCACCGCCAGACCCAACGTCACCGCAGGATTGAGGTGACAACCTGAGACGTGACCCAACGCCGCGACCAGAGCCATCAGGGCCAGCCCGAAAGCCAGGACGATGGCCAGCAGGTCATACAGCGAAGGGTTCGTCAACGCACCGGCCACCGCCACCGCACTGCCGGAGAGGATGAGGACGAACGTGCCGAGCAGTTCCGCCGCGCCAGAACGCAAGACGTTCTCCCCGGCTGAGCTGCCGAACAAGCCACGCGACGCGCGGTCTGCCCGCAAGCCCCTCGGATTATCGCTGAAGCTCTCCTGCGAGGTCGTGGAGCGCCCCGGATGGGGTTCGTCCCGCGCGTGGTGGGAACTGTGTGGGGGGTTCGGACGAGTCGTCACCCGGCGTTCAGCGCCCCAGACCGGCACGGTCGACACGGCGGTGGAACCGCATCCCGGCCAACCCACCCAGAATCGCCCCCAGCAACGCGACGACGACCGCCGCAACCAACGCGATGATCGAACCGGTGGTCAACGAGCCGGCATCGACGGGGATGCGGGGGAAGCTGTTCAACTGCCCCAAAACATCGAACTTGCTGCCCGCGACCGCGGCAGCGACCGCGACGACAACGGCGATGACGATCGCCCACACCCACACCGCGATGCCCTGTTTGACCCCGTTGAAGCGAGCCATCCGCCCCGCGACGTAGCCACCGCAGAAGTAAGCCACCAACAACACCACGAGCACCCCGATCGCGCCGGCGACACCAATGGTCGCAGCGTTTTGACCGGCGCTGTCCTGGGCTCCGGTCAGGGCCTGGTTGAGCCCGCCGGAGCTGGCGACGCCAATCGCGGTGCCGGTCGCGGCCAGCAGCGCGGTCAGCAGGACGGCCGTACCGGTGGCAGTGAGCCAGCCGAAGAACGCTGAACCGACCTTCACGCCACCGTGGGCGTTCTTCTCCCGGTTCACCACCGATGCACGATCCATCGCGTCACGGGTGGTGTCATGACTGGTGTCGGAAGAGGTGTTGTGGTGAAGGACTTGTGGGGTGTCGTCACCGGTCTGCTGGCGACTCTGGCCGGCGTTCGTGCTCATGCCGCGGCCATTGTTCTGACCGGCGTTGTTCTGACTGGCGCTGTTCTGATCGCTGTTGTGCCGGTCGGTAAAGTTCGCGTCACCGGCAGGGGTGCGGTCACTGGCGGCGTGGGCGCCGTCACCGGTAGGTGTACTCATCGCGGAATTCTCCTGGCTGTGCGGACAAACACGGGGAATGAATACGGGGGGGGAGGAATGGACACTCGGGTGCAGGCGGCCGGGGAAGGCGAGCCTGGCGGCGGTGGAAAACACGAATAGTCGGAGAACGCGCGACGCCCCGAACGATCGATGTCGTCCGGGGCGTTGCAGTCAGTGAGCCTTTGTCAGTAGCGGCGTGAGCAACTGCCGCATCCCCGGGGCAGAGGCGTTGGGGCACGTAGGGCCTGGCCGGTCACGATGGTGGCGACCAAGCTCAACCGCCGTGCCCGTCAGGACCCTACGTGCTCTCCTATCGTGCCAGCCTCGACGTCTCCCGCGACCTCGCCCAGGCCGTCGCCCGCCTGCTGTCCGCTCACCGCATCCGGATCGGCACCCGCCGTGGACGCCGTGTGCTTGGCTGTTTCGCTCAGGCGGTACTGCTGCTGCGGTTCATGCGCCAACGCGCCGCGGTCGCTGACCTCGCCCGCGACAACGCCGTCAGCTTGAAGACCGCCTACCGCTACCTGCACGAAGCCCTGGACGTCCTCGCCGACCAGGCTCCCGAACTGCCTGAGGTGGTTGCCGAAGCCGTGAACAAAGGAACCGACCACCTGCTGCTCGATGGCACCCTCATCGACACCGACCGCGTCCACGACCCAGGTAGCCGACGCGACCGCTGGTACTCCGGAAAGCACCGCCAGCACGGCGGTCTCGTCCAGGTCGTCACCGATCCTGACGGGCGGCCATTGTGGGTGTCGCCGGTCGAGCCGGGCTGCACCCACGATCTGACCGCAGCTCGTGTCCATGCCCTGCCTGCGCTCTATCCCGCTGCTCGTGACGGTGTCCCCACCTTGGCCGACAAGGCGTACACCGGTGCTGGAGTCGGCATCCGCGTTCCCGTCCGACGTCCCCGAGGCGGGCAGGTCTTGGATCGAACAACTCGGGGCTGGAACTCCTATGTGAACTCCGCCCGTGCTTTCGTCGAGCACGGCATCGCTCACCTCAAGACCCGCTGGCGGGCGCTACGTCGCGTCAGCCTCTGCCCCCGGCGCATCTCCGCGATCGCTGCCACGGCCCTCGTTCTCAGCCAGATGGAGAACCGTTACTGACAAAGGCTCAGTGACCAATCGTCACCATGACTTCAGTGACCGATCGCCATCGTGCCTTCGAGCGGTGTCAGCGTGCGGAGGTTTCACGCAGCACGCTGAGATAAACCTTTCGAAGGAGGATTCAGAGGCCGAGCTTGCCGGCGATCCCGCCAGCTGCCCCGCCCCCACCCAGCTTGGAGAGCAGGTCCGCGGGGCTGATACCCAGTTTGGAGAGCAGTCCAGCGTGCTCGTCGGTGTCGACCGTGTCGGGAAGTTCACCCTCGGCCTGCTGGGCCTTGTCGTCATCTCCCTGCCCCTTGAGCAGGGACAGGATCTGGTCCTTGGGAATCTGCATGATGGTCCTCTCAGAGACGGGGTCATCCCCCACAGACTTTCGGGAAAACAATTCAGACATCGCCGGATAGGCCACTGGTGTAGATCTCGGCGTTGACGTCGTGTGAGGCGTCAGTGGTCCTCGATAGGGCCGTCGACAGGGCCGCCGATAGAGCCCGCGACGTGGGCGTCGGTATCAACGTCCACAACCTCAGTGCCCAGCGAGGCGGAGACGACCTGCTCCCCGTTCACTGTCCGCACCCCTACCGAGACTCGTTCCTTGGCGACCACTCGCATGGTGACCTCAGGAACCTCCTCGTGCAGAACGATGACCAACCCCGAAGCGTCCGCACCTGCCACCGAGAGCTCCGTCCCAGCCCTGCCGTTACCCGTCTCGTCACGCAGGCCATCATCTGCGGCACCAGTCAACGGTTCGTGACTGATGACCAGCTGTTCGATGCGGACCGGGACTTCAATGGTGCGGGTGCTGGTGACGATCTGCTTCACGAACCGAACCCGCTCGGTGGCTACCCGCTGTCGGGAGATCAGCAACCGTTGCGCGTGCAGGACGACCTCGACGTCAGAAGTTCCGCGCGAGACCGCACCCACGGCACTACGGGCATCGGCGGAGTTCATGTCTATGGAGTTGATATTCATGAAGTCAACCTCCCCGGAGTTCGGGTCCACGGGGTCACTGCTCACGGGGTCCCTGCTCATGGGGTCCCTGCTCACGGAGTCCCTGCTCACGGAGTCCCTGCTCACGGAGTCCCTGCTCACGGAGTCCCTGCTCACGGAGTCCCTGCTCACGGAGTCCATGTTTATGGGGTCCATGTCATGTCCTGACGTCGAGGTCATGAAACAGTCAGCTCACTTGCGCTTGTCGTGCTTGCCCGTGGTCCCGGCGGTGGTGGTGCCGGTCTTGACGCCGGAGTCAGCGTCGAGCTCGATCTGCTCTTCACGGAGCTCGGCCTGGACGGTCTCGGTGCCCTGGACGGTTTCGGTGCCGAGCTGGACGCGCTCGACGGCGACGACGTCCTTCTCGGCCACGGCGCGCTCCTCGGTGAGCACAATTTCGTGCTCCTCCTCGGTCAGGTCCCCACCGGACAGGGCGTCACCGCGGTTGGCGTCGGTGATGGGCTCGCGGGTGATGGTGACCTCTTCGTGGGAGACCGGGACGGTGCGGGAGACGTTCTCGGTGGTGATGTACTTGCGCAGCCGCGCACGACCTGCTTCGCGGGTCTCGGTGCCGACGCGCAGTTCTTCCTTCGAGCGGGTCATCGCGTTGTCGGTGTTGTCACCGGAGGTGTCGTAACCCTCACCGCGGGTCGCGGTGGTGTCGTACTGGCCACCAGTAGCAGTGGTGTCGTAGTCGGTGCCGGTGTAGCTCCCGGTCTGACCAGTCGTCTGTCCCGCCATCTGGCCGGTGGTCTGGCCGGTGGTCTGGCCGGTGGTCTGGCCGGTGGTCTGGGTGGAGGCGCCCGGGTCGGCGATGCCGTAGTAGGCGTACAGGTCAGCCTCATCGGCCTCGCTGAGCTGGGAGTCGGGGTCGTGGTGGGGAGCGTCCTTCACCATGGCCTTCTCGAACGGCACGTTCAGGGTGTCGCCGGACATGCTGGCCTGAGCCAGCGGGATCAGGGAGAGGCTGGAGCCGAAGAACCCGGTCTTGACCGACACCCATTCCGGCTGGCCGGTCTCGTTGTCGAGGTAGACCTCGTCGACCTTGCCGATCTTGTCGCCATCGTTGTCGGTCACGGTGGTACCGAAGAGGGTGTCGGCGCTGAAGTTGCTGGGCATGAGGTTTCCTTCTTGGTGCATCGAATGAGGGTCACCGGCTGGTGCCGGTGACCTGACCGGGAGGTTACGACCCGGCGTACGGGGTTCTTCGGTGTGTTGGTCTTCGCTGTGCTGGTCTTCGGTGTGCTGAGTCCTGACGTTCTGGGTCAGCGTCCGCGGCGGGCGCTGATACCGGCGACGACGGTGACACCGACCGCAGCGACCGCGACCTGGAGGATCAGCTCGATCCAGTCGATACCAGGAGTGTCGGCCACACCGAGGGGTTTCGCGATGGCGGTACCGATGAGGGCAGCGACGATCCCGACGATGATGGTCAACAGGATGGAAATGTTCTGCCGGCCCGGCAACACCAGGCGGGCGAGGGCACCGATGACGGCGCCGATGATGATCGCGGTGATGATGCCACCGATGGTCATGATGCTCCTGTGCTCGAGATGGTCGGGTACTTCACCTAACTGTTCCAGCGGCGCAGCGAACGACGAGCCTTCGCCGACCCCGGCGAATCCCCAGCATGCGCCCGGTTCGAGACCAATCGACCGGCTCCCTGCAGACCCCGCGACAACTGCGTCGAACCGTTGCGGGTTTCCGAGCCACGTCCAAGCGCACCGAGCAAACCCGCGGCGGCGGGAACAGCGAGGGAGAAGATGATCCAGCGGCGTAGACCACCGGACAACAGAACCCACATGAGACAGCTCCTGACGTGAAGGACACCAACGACGGTGAAAGGGTTTCTCGGGCCGCGTTGGCCGGTAGGGAACCACGCAGGACGCAGGCCGTTACCCACGTCCTGCGCAGTTCATAGCCGGGCAGTTCATAGCCGGGCAGTTCATAGCGGGCCTGACTGCAGTCTCACCATCAGACTAGGCGTGAGACCGGCCTTCAAAGCCCCGCCGGTCCCGGGGGTTACTTGAAGGCGTCCTTCACGTTCTCCCCGGCCTGCTTGGCCGAGCCCGTGACCTTCTCGCTCTGACCTTCGGCCTTCAGCTGCTCGTCGCCCTGGGCGTCACCGAGCTTCTCCTTGGCCTGACCGGTGGCCTTCTCTGCAGCGTTCTTGGCCTTGTCGACGATGCCCATCATGTCCTCCACGAGAGTGGTGCACGACCGTCACCCGAGCGGGCGGCGGAGTTCGAATGGATCCAGTCACCTGGGCCAGATCACGTAGAAGTTCAACTGACGCGGGACTGATGACGAGCCCGACGAGCCACACCCAACTGCACACGAGCCCGAGCATCCTCACGGCCCAGCACCTGCGCCAGATCCGCGGCGACCTCATCAGTGGCAGTGACCACCGACCGCAGATCCGCAGTGGGCTCGACGACGGCCTTCAACGCCACCACCAACTGCCCACGATCACGCAACACCCGACTCGAGGCCGAACGAACACCCGAAGTCTCGGCGAGCACGTCCGCAGCCGTGGACGCCGCACCAGCAGGGTCGATGAGCAGTCGCCCACTCTTGCTCGAACCGGGCAGGGACAGCACCCCCACCCCCCGCCGCGGCAGGTGCGCCAGCAACCACCACACCGCGAGCAGGATGAAGATCGCACCGGCGATGCCGGCGGCCCACGGCCACCACGCCATCGTGAACGCATCGGTCGCGGTCTTAAGCGTCAAGGTCTTCGGCGCGGCGCTCCACACCTTCACCAGCCAGCCCGCAGCCCACGCCACCATCGCCACACCCATGACGATGAGCACCAGGCCGAGAACGAGAGCTAGGAAGCGGTTGAGTCCCAGAACAGCGCGGCCCATCAGTTCTCCTTCGGGGTGCGAACGGCCACGGCGACCCGCGGGGGCGACTGCAGTGCGGAGAGCCGCTCGGTGACGGCTGCCTCCACGGACTCCCGCAGACCGGACCCGCCGCTTCCGTGCCCCGTGGCCTGCACACTGACGGTCACCTTGCGACGAGTGGCGGTGGAGGAAACCCCGAGCACCCCATCAACGTCCGCGGCTGCACCCGAAGCCAATCGCGCCACGTCGCGGGTATGTAGGAACACCCCGGTCTGCGACGTCAACGGCAAGGTCTTGCGCGATCGCGGTCGCAGCGCGGTCACCACCAGCCAGACGCCGATGAGCACGACGACGACGCCGACCGGGATCAACCACCACACGGGTGCGAAACCCTGCAACCCGCTCACGGCTGAGGAGGCCCACTGCTTGCCGGAGAAGATACCGGCAGCCACGAGAGCATCACGGAGCAGCAACACCCCCAGCGCCAGCAGCAGGATCGCGAGGAGAGGGCCGACGACCCCGATGGCACCGCTGCCGCTCTTCTGCGTCGCCGCTCGCATCGCAGCCGGCTGCGTTGCCGGCGTTGCGGGCATTGCGGGCATTGCCGGCGTTGCGGGCATTGCCGACGTTGTTGTCCCGTCCACGGATGTGCTGTTGAGGTCGTGACTCACTGGACTCGCCTTTTCTCCGGGGTGGTACGGCGGATGACCTTCGCGACCTGGACCTCGACCGCATCGACGTCCAAGGCAGCGAGTGTCTGCAGACGATCAGCGACGTGATCACGGACCGCAGCTGCCACCTGAGCGGCCGGTCGGGGCCAGTGGGTGACGATCTCGACCTGGGCGTGGACACGGTGACCAGCGACGTGAACATCAACCCGCGGGTAGGAACGGCCCAGCGCTGCACCAAGGGTGGCGCCTAACACCCCGGCGGTGTCCCCGGCAGGGGCGACACCGGAAACCTCGAGGACCGCAGCCTCCGCGATGCGCTCGACGGCCTTGTCCTTGACCTCCAACGACCCCCGGGCGCCCATTTCGTTGCGCTGCTGGGGCGAGAAGTGAGTGACCTCATCGCGCGGGCGGATCGCGACTGCACTGCCCCGCGACGTCACCGCCTCCCGACGACCACCACTGTCACTGACGTCGTTACCGACCTTGTTACCAAGGTCGTCACCGGCGTCGTTACCGGCGTCGTCACCGACAACCGTCTGCCCGTCGGCTGCACCATCTGCTGAGGTGGAGTGGGCGCCGGTGCGGGTTTCAGCCACGGCTACGGCCCGGCACCAGGGCAGCAAGATCAAGCTTGCCTTCCAGATGCGCACCGATGACGTAGCCGACACCGGCGAAGAGCAGAGCCAGGACGAACCAGCCAAAACCGCCCTGTTGGGCGATCAGGGCCAGGAGCAGACCGGCGAAGATTCCGACGATCGAGGTGGGCACGAGTTCCTCCAAGAAGGGGGCGACCCACCAAGCGGGTCGCGAAGAACGAGAACGGCTGCCGAGGCGGCGTCGACGGCGTCCGCACCTCAGGTGACCAGGGGTCTCTCGAGATGTCGGGTGGATCAGCGTCAGCGCAGCGTGGGCGGTAGAGCGTCGGTGCTGAAGTAATCGGTTTTCACCAACACTTCTGCACCGACCCGTGGCGCCGGGGAGACCTCAGGCCGCGTGTGGGGCAGCGAGGTCCTCGATGAACACCTGTACCGGAACATCCACCACAGCCGCGACGACCGCGTGGATCTGCTGAGCCACTGAACGGATCGCAGCGTCAAACGCCACGACGACGTGCACCTCGACCCGGTCCGTGCGAAGTTGCACCCCAGCGACCCGACGACCGGGCAGGTAGGTCGCGGCCTCACCGAATCGGCCGGAGTGCAGCTCGGTGACGCCAGGTACGGCTAGCACCAGCGCCGCGACCTCATCAGCGGTCTCGACCACCGGCACCGACACCGCAACAGACGCAGCGACCGGGACAGAAACAGGCGGGACGGCAACCGGTGTAGCAGAGGAGGCGGCAGCAGCGTCGGTGACCCGGCTGCCGCTCAGTTCCTGCACTGTCGCCGGCCTAGCGGCCGGAGACGTACCGGTCCAAGCCTCACCCGCTGCATCAGCGTGCGCGGAACCAGCTCCTGCCAGATCAGTGCCCGTGGGATCAGTGCCCATGGGGTCCGTGCCGGGAGTCGAGTCGCTCACTGGACGCGCGGAGCGGAGTCGGTGTCCTCATCAGCGTCGTCGGTGGGCAGGTGCACATCAGCCACAGCAATGTTGACCTCAGTGACCTGCAGGCCGGTCATCCGCTCCACCGAGGCGATGACGTTGCGGCGAACCCCAGCAGCGAGATCAGCAATCGCCACGCCGTACTCAGCGATGAGGTCGATGTCGATGGCGGCCTGGGTTTCCCCAACCTCCACCGAGACACCCTGGGAGTGGTTCACCCGACCACCGGGGATGCGCTCACGCAGCGCACCAACCGCGCGGGACGCGCCGCCGCCCAGAGCGTTGACGCCGGAGACGTCCTTGGCCGCGAGACCGGCGATCTTGGAGACGACGGTGTCGGCGATGGAGGTGGTGCCCTGGTTGGAGACCAGCGCACCCTCACGCGAGGCACCGTCACGGCTAACAGCCAGGCCGGTGGAACCGGAGGTGGACATGACCTTGGGGGTGGTCTTGGTCTGCTCGCTCACGAGAGGAACTCCTTCACATCGGTGAGAACACGGAGATTGATCAAACGACAGGTCCGGAGGAGGACGTCCCAGGAAGTTTCCTGTCGCGTTCTGCGGACCGCAGTGCTGGTAGAGACGGCACGCTGGTCGGGCGACCCTGTCTGAGCAGCTCCGGTTGGTGTCACAGTGATAGAGCGCCGAACAGGGGGAACGTCCCGCCCACTTATGTGTGATCTGAATCACATTTATTCGGGTGGCTTCAGGGTCGGGCTGCGGTTGCCCATAACGCCGGGTGCTGGTGCACTCAGCCCGGTCTCCCACCCTGCGCGAGGCTGACCTGGGATGAGGAAGGCGATGTCGTGACCGCAGTGCCCGACCCCGCACCTCCCAGCGGAGCCGAGCAATCCCCAAACGCCGACGCCGCACCAAGTGCTGCGGCCGGTGCGTCAAGTGAGCCGCCGGAAGCAGGCGGTGGCCTTGAGCGACGAGCACGCCCCCGCGGCACCAGCGACCTACACCTGCAGCAAGACCAGCCCCGCGGCCAACCCGGAACCCCAGACAGCAGCGGGATCTCCCCGGTCCCTGACGACGTCCTGATCCGTCAAGCCGGCCTCGGCGACAAGAACGCCTTCGCCCAGATCGTCACCCGCCACGGCCCCGCGCTCTACCGCTACGTCTCCCGCATCCTGCACGAGACCACCGACGCCCAGGACTGCGTCCAGGAGACGATGCTGAGCGCCTGGAAGAACATCGCCACCTTCCGCGGCGACTCCACCCTTCGCACCTGGCTGCTGGTCATGGGTCGTCACGAAGCGCAGAAAATCCTGCAACGTCGTCGGCGCCACTTCCCCCAGTCTGGTTCCCGCCCGGTCATCGACTTCGACGATGCCGTCGCGCAATTGCGCGATCTGCACAACGACCCCGAGGGTGACACCATCGACGCGGGGTTGCTGGCCGCGCTGGACGCCGCACTGCTGCTGCTTCCCGAACGCCAGCGCAGTGTCTGGATCCTTCGAGAGATCGAAGACCTCTCCTACGCTGAGATCGCCACCGTCGTCGGGGTCACTCCCGTCGCGGTGCGGGGTCTTCTGAACCGGGCTCGCACGGCGATCACGACGACGTTGGAGGAGTGGCGGTGAACACCATGAACAACCCACCCGAGCCGAACAACCTGAACGGTGTGAGCAGCACGCCCCCCCTGAACGACCCGGAAGACACCGGCGACATCGGCGTCACAGCCGACGCAGCCGACGCAGCCGACGCAGCCGACGCAGCCGACGCAGCCGACGCAGCCGACGCACAAACATCGGGGATGCCTGTGAAGCGGCAGGCAGCAGCGCCCCCGGCCCAGGGCGAGGACGGGACTGGCGGGAACGGGACTGGCGAGCAGGGGATCGGCGATCTTCTCGCCCAGGCCACCACCTTGCTGCGTCAGCACACCGACGCCGGTTGGAAAGCTATCGAGGACACCGTCATCGCCCGTGCCTTCACCCTGTTCCGCCCCTCGGCCCCGGTCCGCGCCCGTCATGAGTCCGGCGACTTCTTCCTTGCCTCCGACATCGTCGTCGCGCGGTTGCGCCAGGTCATCGACGACGTTCCCCAGGCCGCGGCCCAACGGATCGTCTGCACCACCGGGGAGCGTGACGAACTGGACCTGGTGACCATCCAACTCATCGCCGCCTACGGCGCGCCCCTGCTCGATCTCGCCTCCCGCGTCCACACAGTGGCGCTGCGTCAATTGCGGGAACTGCTCGGCGGGTTGGCTCCGTTGCCGGCGCAGGTGCTGACCCACGTCCACATCGGCGACGTCTCCAACGATCCTCGAATCGTCAGCTGAGCTTCCGCACCTCCCATCGCTGCCCACCCGATCGCACCGCACCTCACTGACCTCACTTCACTTCACTTCAGAAGATTCGATGTCCAACCGTCAGACCGTTATCCGTTCCCTGCACGACCTGGGCCTGGCCGCATGGTTCGGTGGTTCGCTTTTCGGAGCAGTCGGGCTCAACGATGCCTCCACCGCGGTGCGCGAGCCTGCGGATCGCACCACCGTCGCTGCCGCCGGCTGGGCCCGCTGGGCACCGGTCAATGCTGCAGCCCTCACCGCGCACACCATCGGCGGTATCGGCCTCATCGCCGGCAACAAGAAGCGTGTCCTGGCCCAGGCAGACACGCGTTTCAACACCATCGTCAAAGCCGGACTGACCTTGACCGCCATCGGGGTCACCGCCTACTCCAGCATCCAAGGTGGTCGCCTCGCAGCACAGACCCCCGCTCCCGCAGCCGGGGCCGTGGATCCTGATTCCCGCACCCCCCAGCAGGTTGCCGCCGCGCAGAAGCAGCTGAAGATTCTGCAGTGGACGATCCCCGCCCTCACCGGGGTGCTGTTGGTCTTGTCTGCTCAGCAGGGCGAGCAGCAGAAAGCTTCCCAGGTGGCCAAGGGCCTGCTGCGTACCGCCCGGAAGTGACTCCCGGCAACGACTGTTGGACGAGACCGTTGATTGCTGAGTGATCGACGCGCCAGCAGCGGCGGTCAGGAGTGCAGTCAGGCAGGGGAAGCAAGCAAGACTGGGACCATCGACTGGGACCATCGACTGGGACCATCGAACAGATGAAACCCTGTGTGAGGAATCCTTACCGGATTCAACGGGTGGCTGCGCCAGAAGCGGAGCTGTCTGTCCAAGGCGGCGTCGTCGAGGTCAGCCAGGCCTCATCATGCGTACATGACACTTACCTCACCGGTGCCGGACCCGGCTCCTGGACCCATACCGCCTGAACTTGGAGAAGGTGAACTGCTGGTGAGGTGGTGGGGTGAGCAGCACCCCACCCGACGCCGTCAGCTGCAGCAGCTGCCGGAAGGGCAACCACTACCGCAAGCCGTCGCGGCCGATCTGTGGCGTTACGGGGTGAGCTGCCCGCTGGTCCTGCTTAATGAGCGGGGTCGGGTGGTGCGTCGGGCGCTACCCCCCCGTGCGCTGCTCAACCTCGTCGCCGCGGCCACCAGCTAGCCCCCGCCCCTGCTGGACGGGGCGCGCACCTTCCAGGCCCGACCAGGGTTGACGACCATTGACCAGAGGTGAGTCGACGCCTTGACAGCGGCGCCGACCACGGCCATTCAACGCGCACCCGATGCTCCAACACCTCGTGCTACCGGGTCGAGCACAGCCCGAACTCCCCAAACCCCTCGAACTCCGTCACCGTCTTCACGATGGTACCCACCACCTCCTGCCAGTACCCCGCACTCGATCACCGGCCGCCCCGTGGGTGCGGGCGAGGTCGTACCCGTGAATCTGGACCCGGGGCTGCAGAGCCCCGATGAACGCTATCGAGTCCATCGGCCCCAGATCTCGGCCATCAGCGTGCTTGGGTGGTCTCAGCGGCCGTCGGTGAGGCGGAACCACACCCTCTTACCCGGTGGGTGCGACTGCCACCCCCAGGCCTACGCCAACGCCTCGACGAGCGCGACCCCACGCCCCCCAGTCGCCTCCACTCCCACCGTCTTGACCTGCGGGGGATCAGGACTGTCATCATCGACGGCCACGACGACCTCCCCCGGGACGCAGCCCACCGCCACCATCACGCGGCCGCGACCATGCAGGACGGCGTTAGCCACTACCTCGCTGATCAGCAGCTCCAGGACCTGACGTCCGCCCTCATCCAACGCATCGGCACAGCGCGCGACAGCCCAGTGCCGGGCCTCACCCACCGCAGAAAGCTTCGGAGCCAGCTCACGCTGCACGCAGTCCATCGTCCGTCCTCACGATCAGCCATCAAGAGGACGCAGGTCCTGCTTCGTAATGATCCGCCGACCTCCAGGATCACCGACTGGTGTGGTGATCGCACCTTTCCGCACTCAGCGACCGCGCCACCGTTCTCGGGCACCCGCCTGGAGTCAGCTCCCTCTACGCCACCGCTGCAGCGGGAGGGTCTCGACGCCGAGTCCTTCAACCGCCTCGGCCCAGCTGTGCCGGCTTGTCTTCGACACGGTGTCGAGAAGCGGTCGGGATCGGTCATTATGGTCACGCGTCGCACCGTGACGCCGAGCGTGTCGCTGTGCTCCAGCACTTACGACAGGCTCGCTGACGTCAGGGGCTGAGGAGTCCGCACGCCGTGAGTGGTCCATCCCCGGACACCGCCGCCGACTCGACCATCCCCGACGACTCGACCACCCCCGATGACTCGACCACCCCCGATGATTCGTCCACTCCTGATGATTCGTCCACTGCTGACGCTGTCAGCGCCACCAGCACCGAGCTGGCCCTCCCCTCAGCAGTTGAGGCCGCCGCACGGGCCTTGAGCAGCCACAGCGTGCGCGTAGCCGCGACCCGACGGCTCCTACGCTCTGACGAGGTCCGAAACCCCACCCAACAGCAGCGGCAGCGGCAGCGGTTGGACGCCTTGGCCGGCTGGGCCGCTCAGCTGCTGGGCACCACCTCCGCGCGCATCGCCCTGCTCAGCGACATCCACACCCGCGTCGGCGCCGCCGGCCCGCAACCCGAGGACACCACCCACGCGCCAGGCGGTCCCGGCGGGCCCGGCGGTCCCGGTACCGCGAACGAGGCGGCACCGGAGGAGCTGGTGGAATGGTTGTGCACCCAGACCGCCGCCTCCGGGGAGGCCCTGGCCATCGCTGATGCCCGCGCCGACGAGCGCGTGTCCGGTCTGTGGCCGGTCACCGTCGGCGCCGTCGGCTCCTACCTCGGGGTCCCGATGCGCGACCTCGCGGGCAACGTCGTCGGCGCGGTCTGCGTCCTGGAACCGGTCGCGCACGAGTGGGGTGAACACGACGCCGCAGTCCTGGTGCAGGTAGCCGCAGCCGCGGCCGCGGAGTTGGAACTGAGTGCGCTGGAGGACGAACGCGCCGACGACCGCGCGCTGCTGGACCTGACCATCACCGCGGCAGAGTTGGGGACCTTCGACCTGGACCTGGCCAGTGGTGAGCTGAGCGTGAACGACCGCCTCCTGGAGCTGTCCGGGCTCACCCGGAACAGCTTTAGCGGGGCCTCCGATGATGTCTACGCCCACATCCATCCCGACGATCGCGACGCCACCATTGCCGCGGTCCAGGCCGCCCTTGACTCCATAGGTGCCTACAGCGCGCAGTACCGGATCCTCGCCCCGGGTACTGAAGCCCCCACCGCTGATGCCGCCGCCACAGACGCACCCACCACAGACGCACCCACCACAGTCCGTTGGCTGGCTGCTCAAGGCGCCACCCGACCCGGCCTCGACGGCCGACCCGCTCGCCTACTCGGCGCGGTCTACGACATCACCAGCGTGCGCGCCGCCGCCACCCGCACCGAAGCGATCCTCGAGCACATGGCCGTGGGTTACCTGCTCATGGACGCGGACTGGGTCATCACCTACCTCAACACCGAAGCCGAACGCGTCGTTGGCTCCCCGAGCCGGGAGCTGCTGGGCCGTTCCTTCTGGGCGGCCTTCCCCGCCACCGTCGACACGGTCTTCGAGGACAGTTACCGCCGCGCCGTCGCCGAACAGGCCGCTGTCGTCTTCGACGCCTACTACCCCGCTCCCCTGAACGTGTGGGTGGAAGTCCGCGCCGTCCCCGAAGGCGAAGGGCTGGCGCTGTACTTCATCGACATCACCGCCCGTCAGCACGCCCTGCAAGCCCGTGACCTCGCCGCACGGCGGCTGCAGGGCATCGCGCGTTTCACCCTCGCCTTGGGCCGGGCCCAGAGCATCACCGACCTGGTGCGCACCGTCACCGAGGACGGGCTGCCGGAACTGGGCTGCAATGGCGGCGCCATCGCCACCTTCGAACCCAACGTCGAACCAAACGTTGAACCAAACGTCGAACCCAAGCACGGATCACAGCCTGGTTCAGGTGCAGAGCGGATGCTGCTCTCCCACCTCGCGGCCAGCTACGGCCAAGACGCTCAGGCCAGCTACGCCCGCCTGCCCCTGTCAGCGGCGCTGCCCGTCGCCGAGGCTGCCCGCACCGCCCGCGCGGTCCTGGTCCCCGATGAAGAGGCGTGCCGGGCCTACTCCCCGCAGATGGCGCAGGTGGTGGCGGACACCGGCTCCGTCGCCTTCGCCAGCCTTCCCCTGGAGATCGGCGGGCACGTCCTCGGCGTGGTCACCGCCGGCTGGGGCGAACCTCAATCCTTTGACGCCGACCAGCTGAGTCTGCTGGACACCTTCGCCGCCCAGCTCGCCCAGGCCCTGCAACGCTTGAACGCGCTGGAAGCCGAGCGTGCGTCGGCGGCGAAGGTGGCGGGCATGGCCGAGGCGCTGCAACGCTCCCTGCTCACCGAGCTGCCCGAACCGGACCACCTGGAACTCGTCGCCCGCTACGTCGCCGCAGCCGACGAAGCCCAGGTCGGGGGCGACTGGTACGACGCGTTCATGGTCCGCGACGGCTCCACCTGCCTGACCATCGGTGACGTCACCGGCCACGACCAGGTCGCAGCGGTGCAGATGGCCCAGGTCCGCAACGTCCTGCGCGGGATCGCCCACGCCGTCGTCGACCCTCCCGCCACCATCCTGCACGCCCTGGACTGGGCTCTGCGTGACCTCGCCGTCGGCGCCCTAGCCACCGCGGTCCTGGCCAAGATCGAACAGGGACCCGAAGACGCCGCCCACGGCTTGCGGACCTTGCGCTGGTCGAACGCCGGGCACATCTCTCCCCTGCTGATCCACCCCGACGGGCACGCCGAACTGCTGACCCGTCCCAGCGACCTGCTGCTGGGTCTGGGAGTGGACGTCGAGCGTCACGATCACACCCAGCAGCTGCGCCCCGGTTCCACGGTGCTGATGTTCACCGACGGCCTGGTGGAGCGACGCGGAGAGGACCTCGATATCGGCCTGGCCCGTCTGGTCGCCGCTGCGGAGGAACTCGCGCACCTACCGTTACAACGGTTGTGCGACGAACTGCTGCACCGCCTTGCTGAGGACAGTGAGGACGACGTCGCCCTGCTCGCCGTCCGCGCCCACCCCGAAAACCGACCCCGACCAACTGAGGCCGGCCCCAACAAGCTGCCCACCGACCTCACCCGCACCACCCCCGTCTTCCCTGAAGAGACGCCACTGAGCTGAGCGGTGATGACACGCGAGAATCCGACGTCTTTGTGAGGTGAGTACACGTCCGTCTCCGCGATTCAGGCGGGTCCTGGCTTGGGGGAGCCTCGGGCTAAGTTCACGAGGAGGGGGCCGGGAGCTTGACCTGTTCACCTGGCTGGGTTCTGGCGGGTAGACCACCATGCCCACGCCACCAGCACCGGCTGCCCCAGGAGACGAACAGCCCGCTTGGTATCAGTATCCAGGCCGAACGCATCGCGGTGATGGATGTATTGAGAGAAGTTGCCAGGAAAGATCGCGGTGAAGAACGCTGCCGCCACAGCCCCCATCCGTCGCTGATCCTTCGCGAACAACACCAACCCGCTACCGAGCGCGATCTCCGCGACCCCGGACATCAAGACGATGTCGTCAGCGCTGAACGGTGACCCTTGCACCGCCCACGGAGGAACCTGCGCGGCGAACGGGCCGCGGGCGAAGGTCAGGTGGGAGGTGCCGGCGAAAATCAGCGTGGCACCCAGAAGCCAACGCGCGGCGGTCCGGACCCGTGAGGTTGGGGGCCCAGCCACGGCGAAGCGGGTGGGATCGGCGGAACCGGCGGGATCAGCAGTGTCAGGGGGGCTGATGGAAGTGGGGAAGGTCATCATCGTTCCAGCATGGTCTGAGGACGCCGGGCTTGCAGGGTGACAAGTCTCCACTCCAGTTTGCGCGTCCACGGAAGGCAGCGATGCAGCCACGCACGGTCAGTGGCGGCGTCCGATGGGAGTGACTGTGGCCCTCCGGCGAGGAAGCTCGCCTGTTCTGGGGCGCTCAGGAGGCGGATTCTGCCGTGGGCGGGCAGGGTCGTTGAAGTGGTTGAGCACTCAAGGGCCCAGCTCAAGCTTGCCCAGCCCCACCTGCCCAAGTTGAAGCAGACCACCGCAGCGTCCGCTCCGAAGGAGAGTCATGACTGAGATCACCGCCCACCACGGCCTGTTCAAGGACACCAACCTGCACGTCGACGACACCGGCGGCACCGGCCGCACCGTCGTCCTCATCCACGGCTGGCCCCTCTCGGGCGCCTCGTGGTCGGAGCAGGTCCCCGCCCTGACCGCCGCCGGCTACCGCGTCGTGACCTACGACCGCCGCGGTTTCGGGCACAGCGACAAGACACGCTCCGGCTACGACTACGACACCCTCACCGAGGACCTGCACACCCTCCTCGAAGCCCTCGACCTCAACGACGTCACCCTCGTCGGCTTCTCCATGGGCGGCGGGGAAGTCGCGCGCTACTTCACCAAGTACGGCACCGAGCGCCTGCACAGCGTGGTCTTCGCCGCCGCCGTCCCGCCGTACCTGGCCCAGGGCGATGACAACCCTGACGGCCCACTGACCCAGGAGATGGCCGAGGGGATGGAGTCCGGCCTCAAGGACGACGAGGCCACCTTCTACGACGGGTTCGTCACCAACTTCTTCTCCGTCGATGGGGTCTTGAAGGTCACCGAGGCCCAGCGTCGGGAGGCCATCGCCCTGACCAAGCAGGCCGACAAGAAGGCCGCCCTGGCGGCCATGAACTCCTTCGGTACGACCGACTTCCGCGAGGACCTGACCAAGGTGAGCGTCCCGACCCTGGTCATCCACGGTGACGGTGACGCCGTTGTCCCCTTCGAGGGGTCCGGTGCTCGCACCCACGCCGCGATTGCCGGTAGCACGCTGCACGTCGTGACCGGTGCCCCGCACGGCTTCAACGTCAGCCACGCCGAGGAGTTCAACCGCGTCCTGCTGGACTTCCTCGCTCGCTGACCACCACGCCACGGCGCAGCACGGCACGCCACGCCACGCCACGCCACGCCACGCCACGCCACGCCACGCCACGCCACGCCACGCCACGCCACGCCACGCCACGCCACGCCACGCCACGCCACGCCACGCCACGCCACGCCACGCCACGCCACGCCACGCCACGCCACGCCACGCCACGCCACGGTGCAGCACGACACGGTGCGGCCGGGACCTGCTCCCGCACCCCGCTGAGACTCTGATCAGCGCCCCTACCGGGAGGTACCCATACGTGCAGCGGTCCACCCCCAGCAGGGGTGAACCGCTGCACGTCGTCGTGATCGGCGGTCAGGCGGGTAGCTCTCCGACACTTTCCGGTCCACGCACCAGCGGGCGTTGCGGCGGTAGCGGTCCCGGGCGGAGTCGTCATACACGAGTTTGCGCACCCACTGGATGGACCCCAACGACTGGTGCTCCAGGAGGCAGTGCACGGGTTGAACGACAGGTCCTCATCGGCGTAGACCCGACGCTGCGGGGAGTAGGAGTCCTGCGGCTCAACGGTGCGGTTGGCCACGGCGCAGTCGGCCACGGCGCAATACGACGTGACCTCCTCGGACCACTGCACCGACGCGTCCTCCACGGGGGGCCACGGCCAGGTCGGTGGCCAGACGGACCCACCCGGAAGACGTGGTGACGCTGTGACGCCACCACCTCTTCCGGGTCCACGACGAGCCCGACGGTAGTCAGCGGTTGGTGTTGGTGGCGTTCCAGTCGGTGAGGTTGTACGCGCTGACCAAGGCGGCGCCCATACCCAGCCACAGAGCACGGTCGCGGGGGTTGCGATGCAGACCCAGCAGCAGAGGCAGCGCCACGTAGGCGGGGCCGCTGTACTTCTCGATCAGCCCATGCACCTTGAACGGGATGAGGCGTTTGATCGCCAGCGGCTGGTCGGTGAAGGTGTTCAATGAGCCCTGCACCGCGCCGAAGGCGGCGAACAGGGCCTTGGCCCGGGGTGAGGCCCCTACCAGGGCGGGGCCGCTCAGGTTGGCGGCGAGGAAGACGTAGTCCACGATCGCGTGCTTCTCTGGGGTAAACGGCTTGCGCATGACCTTTCATCTACCTGCAGACCTCTTGGCCCGCATGTTCATCGCAGTCGGGTCTGTCCCTGCTTCAGTTGCCCCTCGCCGCTAGGGGCGGTCAGGTCGCGGCATGAGTTGGCCTACGCCGCAGCGCAGGCTGCTCTTCTCCAGCCGCCCGTGTCGGCGCTGTAGTGCGGGGCAGCCGCCTGGATCTCGCGCGTCCTGCCTACCGAGGGTTCTCAACACGTGGCCCCGTCGTGACGCGGGAGCAGTTCGGACAGTGGTTCGTTGACTGCGTGGCTGGTGTTCCTAGACCCGGAGCCGGAGCCGGAGCCGGAGCCGGAGCCGGAGCCGGAGCAAGCCGCTCACCGGCTTGAATCTCCCTGGATGCCCGGGCACGCCAAGCGTTACGCGCTGCGCTCGAGGCGAATCATCCGCTCACGATCACGCGCGGTGAGGCCACCACGGACACCGAAGCGACCAGGGCCCCGCATCTCGTAGGCCATCGCATCCTCGAGGCAGGCTTGGCGGACCGGGCACTGCCAGCAGATCGCGACCGCGGCGTCGTGGTGGCGGCGATTGACGTCAAACGTCTGATCGAACAACTCGATCTGGTCCCGGCAGACAGCACGGTGACGCCACTCGCTCATCCAGTGCCCTCCTACAAGGTCGAAGCAGCGTGCTCCCTGGCGCTCTATCGACAGCTCCCGGCCCGGACTTGAGCTTCCGACACGGTCACCATGACGCTCGACACACCTCGACACACGGGCTCGACACACGGGCGCGGCCCAAGGGGTCCAGCCAGCTCGGACGCATCCCGCCATGACTCAGCTCCCCTCGACCTCCGCGTCGACCTCCACGTCGACCTCCGCTGGGCCCGCCCGCCCGTCCGTTCGCCCCATTCCGGAGGCCACATCAAGCCAACTTTTGCCTACTGCAAGTGATCGGAGTGTGACTAGGGGTGGTGATGGGGCCGAAGGTGCGGCACTCTGGTCTGTAGTGATCACCAGTGATCCGGGCAGCGTGCGGACACCATCCACCGCGCCCCACGATCCGAATGATCACCGCCTGCGACTTCTCACCGGTTCCCGATGGTTCCCATCACGAGGGGTCGAAGGCACGGAGAAGCTGCCACTGGATGCACCCCGTGGCGTGATGACGGCACCCTCACGAAGGGAAGTGCCCGGACAGGAAGCTGGCCATGTTCAAGAAGTCTCTCCTCGTCGACATGATCAACCGCAGTTCCGAGACCCCCGCCGACCGCAGGAACTTCCTGCGCGGCATGGGCCTGCTCTCCGCCGGCACCGTCGGCGCCGGCCTCCTCAGTGCTTCCATCGCCGCCCCCGCGGAAGCGGCCGACGCCCCCAGCGATGCCAGCGTCCTCAACTTCGCCCTCAACTTGGAATACCTCGAAGCGGAGTTCTACTGCTACGCCGCCTACGGCCACGGCCTCTCCGAAGCCATGGCCACCGGTACCGGCACCATGGGTGGCGTCACCGGCGGACACCGCGTTCCCTTCAAGTCCAAGGCGATGCGCTACTACGCCGAAGAGATCGCCAACGACGAGATCGCCCACGTGAAGTTCCTGCGTACGGCCCTCGGCAGCGCCGCCGTCTCCCGCCCGGCCATCGACCTGCAGAGCTCCTTCACCGGTGCCGCGCAGGCCGCCGGGGTCATCAAGGCGGGCGAGACCTTCGACCCCTTCTCCTCCGAGGCGTTCTTCCTGCTCGGGGCCTTCCTCTTCGAAGACGTCGGGGTCACCGCCTACAAGGGCGCAGCGCCGCTCATCCAGAACAAGGACTACCTCGAAGCCGCGGCCGGCATCCTCGCTGTGGAGGCCTACCACTCCGGCATCGTGCGCACCCTGCTCTACGAAAACGGCCTCTCCACCCCCACCAACCTCATCTCCGACGCCCGTGACTCCCTCGACGGGACCGGCGCGGACAAGGACCAGGGCATCACCACCGGTGATTCCGGGCGGGCGAACCTCGTCCCGACCGACGCGAACTCGATCGCGTTCAGCCGCTCGCCCCAGGAAGTCCTCAACATCGTGTACCTGACCCCGGGCACCGGCGTCAGCAAGGGCGGGTTCTACCCCGCCGGGCTCAACGGCGAGATCAAGACCAGCTGAGCCACACCCCTCAGTGCCTGCCCCGTCGCCGGTGATCAACCACGACGGGACCCGTCCTACTGATCCCTCGTCCCGTCTGCGGGCTGGCCTGGAGATGGGCCTGGAGATGGGCCCGGAGATGGGCCCGGAGATGGGCCCGGAGATGGGCCCGGAGATGGGCCCGGAGATGGGCCCGGAGATGGGCCTGGAGATGGACTCTCGGATGGGCTCGCGTCACGGGGCACTCCCCCGCTCCACCCACCTACTTTCGCCACTTTGGAGTACACAATCGTGAAGAAGCACACCGTCCTCAGCGCCGGGCTGGCCCTACTCGTCGGCCTCGGCGGCGCCGCCGCCCTCGCCGCACCCGCCCAGGCCGCCACCGGCTTCACATTCGACCACCGCATCGCCGGAGCCGACCGCTTCGCCACCGCCGTGGAGTCCTCCAAGCTGCTCGAACCCACCGACGGTGCAGCCACCGACGTCGTCATCGTCAACGGCTACGCCACCGTCGACGGCCTCACCGCCTCCTACCTCGCGGGACTCAAGTCCGCACCGATCCTCTACACCGACACCGCTGCGGTCCCTGCCGTCACCGCCGGCGAGATCGCACGCCTGGGCGCGAAGAACGTCTGGATCATCGGCGGCACCGACCGCGTCTCCACCACCCAGGAAGACGCCTGGAAGGCCGCAGGCAAGGACGTGACCCGCATCGCCGGCGCCGACCGTTACGAGACCGCCGCCCTGGTCGCCGAAGCCGGCGGCACCGCCGAAGACGGTGACAACCCCAACGGCAACGCCCCCGAGCAGGTCTTCCTCGCCTCCGGCACCTCCACCGCCGACGCCCTGGCCGCCGGGCCGATCGCGTGGGCGCGCAACTACCCGATCCTGCTCACCGAAGCCGGCACCCTCCCGGCGGTGACCAAGACCGCGCTGGAGGAGCTGGGCAGCAGCAACCGCGTCGTCCTCGGCAGCTCCGCCTCGGTCTCCGACGCCGTCTACTCCCAGGCCGGTGGAACTCAGCGCCTGGGCGGCACCAGCCGACAGGACACCGCCACCAAGATCGCCGACTACGCCACCGCCAGCCAGAACTTCGACACCCAGTCCGTGGCCCTGGTCGGCGGCTCCGACACCACCGCAGCCGACGCCCTCTCCGCCGCGCCGGTCGCTGGATCGCAGGGGGTGCCGCTGGTCTTCATCGACTTCGACGGCTCCCTCGGCGCCACGACAACCAGCTACCTCTCCGCGCACAAGACCAGCTACACCGGCCGCGGCACCGGCTGGATCTTCGGCGGAACCCCCTCCGTCCCCCAGGCCGCGGCTGATGCCGCCACCACCGCCGTCCAGTAGGACCACCGCAGGGCAGTAGGAACGCCTCGGTGCAGTAGGACCACCGCGGTGCGGTGCGGTGAGCGGGAGATCACCGCACCGCACCGCGTCACAGCCTTCTTCAAGATCAACCCGGGTCAGCGCCCCCTTGGGCTTCGCAACAGGTCCCAGCCCACGTCGTTGCCGACCGCGGTGACGTCATCGTGATGTGGACCTCATTGGTCATCAGCGCCGGGTCGGCGTAGACCGCAGCGGCCCAGGGCCATCGCATGGTCACGCCAGACGATGCTTCACCCGGTACATCTCCTGATCGGCGTGACGCAACAACTGCGCGAAGGTCAGCCCGTTACCGGGATACAGTCCAACCCCGATACTGGCTCCGACCGATCCAGTGCCGGCCCCCAGCGGCACCGGCTCCACAATCTGGGCAGTCAGCTTCTGCGCCACCTGCCACGTCACCTCCGCAGCAGTCGTCGGCTTCAAGTCAGTAAGCGCGACGACGAACTCATCGCCACCCAGCCGGGCCACCAGATCACCGTGACGCACCGCCCGACGCAACCGTTGCGACACCACACTCAACAGCTCATCGCCCGCGGCGTGACCGAACTCGTCGTTGATCGTTTTGAAGCCGTCCAGGTCGCAGAACAGCAATCCCACCGTTGTGTCCCCGGCGCGGGCCTCCCAGAGCGCTTCCTCCACGAACTGCTCGACGCGTCGACGATTCGCCAGGCCCGTCAACGCGTCGGTGTAAGCCATCTCTTCAATCTGACGCAGGTAGCTGCGAGACCGCTCTCGTTCCCGCTCCGCCTCACGCTGGGCTCGCACCCGATCGCTGACGTCGAGCTGGACGCCGACGTACTGCACAAGCCGGCCTGCCCCATCGACTACCGGTGACAGGTGGATCTCGTTCCACCACGGGATCTGCTCGCGACCGCGGTAATTCAGAAGAAGTCCGCGCCATTCCTGCCCGGTCGCGATCGCTGAACGGATGGCGTTCACCACCCCCGGGTCGGAGTCCGGGCCTTGCAGCAGTCGGCAGTTACGTCCCAGCAGCTCAGCACTACTGAAGCCTGACAGCTGCTCGAACGCGGCGTTGACGTAGATGAGTGGGGCGTCAGGACGCGTCAGGTCCGCGATCACCACCCCACTACTCGTGGCCGCCAACGCCCGCTGCAACAGCGGATCAACATTCGTCATGGACTGGGCACCGGGCTGACCCGATGCAGAGATGAACTGGTCATGGGACAGAGCGAGGGCCTCAAGCTGAGCTGCGGACCCGGACCCGGACCCGGACCCGGATATGGACCCGGATATGGTCTCGGTCCCTGACGCGGTCCCCGACTCAGCGTCAAGCTCGGTCCCGAGCTCACGGCGGGCGGTGATGCGCGGTGCGACCCGCGAGAGCAGGGAGTGCATCGCTGCCACCACCACATCCCGGTCATAGGTCAACGCGTATTCGAACATCCGCTCCCGCTCCGCGCCCTGGTCTCCCAGGTCAGCAGCCAACAACGCCGCAGCAAAGTGCGGAGCCAGGACCACCACGTCCCACTCCCCCCTGACCGGGTCGCCTGGCTGCAGTGTTGCGCCCCGCACCCCTGGTAGTGGCGAGGTCGAGAGCCCCTCTCCCAGGGCAGCGACGAACCCGACCCGCTCAGCCAGGTCCCGATACCGGGACCTGGTGGCTGGGGTGAAGTGTCGGGCCTCCTGAAAGGTCGAGACGATGACGCAGGTGCCACCGAGTCGCCGTGCCTCCCGTTCCAGCTGTTTGCTGACTTCGATCAACAGCGCTTTGGGTGAGCGCCGCAGCAGCGTTCCCGCCGGAAGCGCGGCGAACGGCGACGTCGCCTCGTAGTCGATGACCGGCGCCGGGGTGGGCAAGGTCAGCTGGCCCGTCCGTTCCGCCTGCACTGGCGGACTCGCCGGGCGGCCGAACATCCATCCCTGCCCCAGTTGAGCACCCAATGCCCGAGCTGTGGCCAGATGGGCTTCGTCTTCAACACCCTCGGCCAGGACCACCGCGCCGCTGCCCTGGGAGTAGGCGTTGACCGCGTTCATGATCTGCGCGACCGCGGCACCGGGACGGCCCTGCACCAGCCGCAGATCGAGCTTGATCACATCGGGGCGCAGTAGCGGCATGAAGGCCAGCGACATGGCCTCCGCCCCGACGTCGTCCAAGGCGATGCCCCAGCCGATCTCCCGAATCCGCGCCACCGTACGCAGCAGTTCCGCGGGGCGGGCCGCTAACGCACGCTCGGTGATCTCCACCACCACCCGCAACTGCCCGGGCGCGCCCTCGGCCAGGGCCAGCAGCTGGCTCAACGGCGCAGCGTCGAGCACCTCGGGCTCGACGTTGACGAACAACGTCAGCGGAGCCACCACGGCGTGCTCCACCGCCCCGCGAAACGCCGCGGCCCGACACGCCTGGTCCAGCTCTGTCAGGCTGCCGACGGCCCGCGCGGCTGCGAAGAGGTCATCAGGTCGATGCAGAGGGCCCACCGGCCCCCGTACCAGCGCCTCGTAGGCAACGACCGCACTGGAGTCCAGATCCACGATGGGCTGGAAGACGCTGTACAACCTGCCCTCGGTGATTACTCGATCCACCGGAGCACGGCCGCTACCTGCAGCATCCCTCCCTGCTGGCATCCCAGCACCCCCCACAGCACCCGCCACAGCACCCATCACGGCACCCGTCACCTCTCTGGCTTCGACACATCGACCGACCTCGCCCAGTGAAATCACCCGTCCAGCCCACCCACCCTGCCCTCTGCGGGGAGGTCGATACACGGTCCAAGACCCCTGTCCGGGCGGCATGTGCGGTGTCGGGTCCCCGCAGGTCGTCGCCACCCAGCTCGGAGGAAGCGACCTGCCTGTCGAGCTCAATAACCGACCTTGCACCGAGCATTCGATACTCGCCCGCTCAAGTAGGCACCCAGACCGTGAGGTGCTCAACACTGAGAAGTCCGTGCTGTGACGACAACCCCGCTCAACGGCGCAGCAGCGCTCATCCCGAAGCCGGTACCGAAGGCGACGCGTCCGCCTGGGGCCGGCGCAACCCGAGGATGGCGGCGGCACAGTCGACCATCTAGGCGATCCGGACTCCCGTTCGAGGTGCCGATACTCAGCGGGTGAGGACCCTCCCCCAACCCCGTCCCACGGCGGGCAGAGCGTCGATGCTTGTCGTCGGCAGCGTCGTGATCAGCGTCCTGATCAGCGTCGCCGCTGCGGTCGTTCTCGTCGGCGTCGGAGTCCTCACCACCTCGAGTCAGGTGATCGGTAGCAGCTCCGCCCTGCCGGACCACTCTCCAAAGACCACCTCGTGGGTCACCATCGCCGCGGCCGCTCGCGTGGTCATGTTCGCCGCGGCCGCGGTGGTGATGCGTTGGCGTACGAGGTCGGCAGGCCCGGAGGCTGCGGTGTGGCGTTGGCTGGCCCGTGCCGCGGTCCTCGCCGCGGGTGCCTCCAGCGTGGCCGCAGGCCTGGACATCGGCGCAGCGCACGGCATCTCGACATCCACGCTGACGTCGGCGGCGGTGGGCTCAGCGATCTTCAACCTCGGAGTCCTCGCCGCGTGCCCACTGCTCTACCAAGCCCTGATCCACTGGAACCGCTACGGCACCCTCACCGCCGAACCCGGCGACTGGCTCAACGGCCTCGGCGCGGTGTTCGCCTTGGCCGCCCTGGGCAACCTCACCATGCTCTGGCTGCATTCCCCACTCTTGTCTTGGCCGGCTTGGCAACTGCAACTATGGCTGATCCGGGTCGCGGCAGAAATCTTGGTCGTCGGCACTGCTGCCACCATCCTCATCATCGGCGGGCTGCTGCGCGACGTCCGCGCCTGGGCCTTCACCCTCGCCGTGACCGTGGCCGCCGGCTTCGACGCCGCCCACATCGGCGACCCGGCGGCAGCATCCGGGACCGCCTCCTACTCCGACCTGGGTTACGCAACTGTGATCGTGGTCCTGGTCATCTGCGCGCTCCTGCCCGCGCCCGCGCCGCTACCGCGCCCCAGCACCTCCGAGGCCCCCACCGCCGGATCCTTCATCATCCTGCTGGTCAGCATCAGCGTCCTGGTCGGCACCGGCCTGCTCATCTACACCCACACCCCCGGCTCCACCGTCTGGTGGGCGACACTGTGGGCCGGGACAGCAGCCGCCGCAGTCTCTCTCCGCGGCCTGCACTCCATCCACCTCCTCGCCCACCTGCTCATCAGCCGCCACGAAGCCCTCACCGACGACCTCACCGGACTGGCCAACCGTCGAGCCCTGGACCGTCGACTCATCGAAGACACCACCGCTGCTCGTCCTTTCACCTTGGTGATCATCGACCTGGACGGGTTCAAGCAGATCAACGACCGGTTCGGCCACGCCGTCGGTGACGAAGTCCTGCGACGAACGGGCCGCCTGCTGAACACCGTGGTCCACGCACCCGCCCTCGCCGCCCGCCTGGGCGGGGACGAATTCGCCGTCGTCTTCCCCGATCACTCCCTGCTGGCCGCGCAGGATGTCTTCGTTGCCCTGGCCCACGCGACCCGAGAACCCGTCCAGATCGACGGGCGCCGCCTGCTCATTCACGGCAGCGTCGGCATCGCCGTCACCGACCCCGGCGACACCCCCGAACAGGTCCTCCGCCACGCCGACGCGGCGATGTATCGAGCCAAGACCGCCGGCGGCGACCGCTACGAAATCCACGACGAAGTCGCAGCGCACCACGCAGCACAGCAAGCGCAACTGGTGGAAGAGTTGAAAGCCCTCCTCGGCGCACGCGATGCCCGAGACGACGTCGAGACCGGCCGCCTGCTCGTCTACTACCAACCGCAGCTCTGCCGCACCGGCCGCGTCGTCGGGGCTGAAGCGCTGGTGCGGTGGGACCATCCCCGCCTGGGCGTGCTCACACCGGACGCTTTCCTCGACCACGTCGAGGACTACGGCCTCATGCACGCCCTCACCACCGAAGTCATGCAGCAGGCGATCCACCACGCCGCGCACTGGCAGTCGATGTGTCCACGTCTTGATCAGGACCTTGGGCATGACGCCGGGCATGACGCCGGGCATGACGCCGGGCATGACGCCGGGCATGACGCCGGGCATGACGCCGGGCATGACGCCGGGCATGACGCCGGACACGACGCCGGACACGACGCCGGACAGGGGCTGCGGATCTCAGTGAACCTCTCGGCCACCTCCTTGACTCACCCCGACCTGCTGGGCCTGATCGACCGCCTCCTGGCCGAGTCCGCCTTGACGCCGGCTGCTCTGGTCCTGGAAATCACCGAGACGTCCATCATGGTGGATCCGGAAGAGTCCATCGCCCGCCTCCACGACCTGGCCGGGCGTGGGATCGCCATCAGCATCGACGACTACGGCAGCGGCTACTCCTCCCTCGCCTACCTCAACAACCTGCCCGCCAGCGAACTGAAACTCGACCGCTCCCTCACCCAGCAGGTCACCACCACAGCGCGGACGGCGGACATCGTCGCCGGCACCGTCGCACTGGCCCACCGCCTCGGTCTGCGGGTAGTTGCCGAAGGTGTCGAGGACACCACCATGCTCGTCGCTTTACACGAGCTGGGTTGCGATGAGACGCAAGGGTTCCTGCATGCCCGTCCCATGAACGGGGAGGCTTTCACCGCTCACCTCGCCCTCGAGGCTGCCGCTGTCACCGCACCGATCGCTACCCCCCCGACAGCGCCCGACACGACACCATCACCTTCCCGGACCTACCTCCCCGTGACCAGCCTCTGACGACGTCCCCAGTAGCTGACGACGTTGACGAATGCTGCGGCGGGTACCAGCGGCGGGTACCGGAGGTGAAGACCCACCGAGACGGGGCGTCGACCGCGTCGTGTCCCGGTCAATGTCAGACAATCCCCGGCCTGAAGATCAGCGAGCAGAACACCCACCACACCCCGACCATTAAGCGCATGTGCACCACAACTCGATCCTCGCGAGCGAGCCTGCCCGCCACGCTGACCTCCGGGCGACTCGCGCGACGCTTCCTCAACGAGCACTGGTGCACCCCCCACTGCAGCGCCGACCTCGATCAAGCCCGCCTGCTCATCACCGAGCTGGTCTCCAACGCCGTCCGCTACGGCGGGCCGCCCATCACCGTCGAAGTCGAGTGCATCGGCCCCGAAGGCGTCCTCCTCTCTGTCAGCGACGGCAGCGACGAAGACCCTCCCGCACCTCGAGTAGCTGACCCCCACGCCCTCGGAGGACGCGGGATCCACCTCATCGACCACCTCAGCGACGAGTGGGGAGTCCAACACCCCCACCACCTGGCAGGTGGCCAGCATCACCACCAAAACGGCGCGAACGACGCATCCGCTGGCGTCAGTACCGGCAAGACCGTGTGGTGTCGCCTCGTCCCGGCCGGGATCTCCTAACCCCGTCCTACCTCCGCCACCACCACACCGCCGTACCGCCGTACCGCCGTACCGCCATACCGCCGCCTGACCCCCAACACTCCCTTCCACCCACCTCCTCGTACGTGTGTTCTACGCTCGACCCCGACTTGGACACGACCCCGTGGACAGAAGCCGAGACGAAGCTGACGGAGCTTCGGCAACAGCGGAAATAGGCAGAGGGGGTGGGACGTGAACGAGACCGACAGGGCCCTCGCATCGGAAACCGGCTCGGACACCGACCTGGACACGGGCGCGGACACCGACCTGGACACGGGTCTAGAGACGAGCCAGATCTACGACAGGGGTGACGCCGTCGGCGGTGGCCAGATCCTCATCGACCACACCGTAAAGCGGACCACCATCACCTTGCACGGAGAAGTCGACGCCGCCATTGGCGGGCGCCTGGACACCTTGCGGGAAGAGGCGAGGGCCGCCGGCCACGACGTCACGGTGGACGTCGGTGCTGTTTCGTTCATGGACTCCACCGGTCTCGCCTTCCTCGCCCAGCTCATCCGCAGCAGCACAGCGCAGCCAGTGCGGCTGCTCAACCCCGCCCCGCAGGTCGCCTACCTACTCACCATCAGCGGCCTCAACGACCTCTTCGACATCGATATCGACGACGGTGTCGCGACCAGCTGACCACTCCATTGCGCTTCGCCCCTACCGCCCGGCGACTGACGACGCAGTCCGCGCGCCCCGAAACGGTCATTCCGGTGTCGCGCCGCAGCCGAGAGCAGCCAATGGGCTGGATGACAGATAGCTTGCGGGCCGTGGAGCTGGTCATCGCCCGAAACCCCGACCCCGACCCCGACCCCGACCCCGACAGCCGCCTGCCCTACCTCCTACAGATACCCGTAGGCGAAGGGCTGCTCTTCGCCACCAAGGACACCTGGCCACGCACCAGCGGCCTCTACTGCCACCCCCTGCCCACCGGCGCCTGGCCCAGCCCGCAGGAGGTGCAGGAAGTCGAACGCATCCCCCTGCGCGCCTGCACCCGCCGCGGAGCCGCCATCGACGTCATCGCCGACCGCGCCCGGGAGAACCGCTCCCAGATCGTCTACACCACCGCCCGTGGACGCGAGATGGTCTTCTGGCAATCACCACGTACCCGTAAGCAGTCACGACCCGGGGTGAGCACCCCCACCGCACGGGCCGCCGGCCTCGCCGAGCTGGAAATCATCGTCGACTCCCACGAGCGCTACCCCTACACCTTCCCCCAGCAGGCCGTCACCACCACCCGCCGTGCCCTGGCCTGCGGGGACTACGCCATCACCTTCGGCGAAACGATCCTGGCGGCGGTGGAGCGCAAGACGATGACCGACCTCATCTCCAGCCTCACCAGCGGACGTCTGCGCTACGCCTTGGCCGAACTCGCCACCCTGCCCCGAGCGGCCCTCATCGTGGGGCACTCCTACGCCAAGGTCTTCGCCCAGGATCACGTACGCGCGGCAGTGGTCGCCGACGGACTGGCCGAGATTCAGATCGCCTGGCCGAGCATCCCCATCGTCTTCTGCGACACTCGCAAACTCGCGCAGGAGTGGACTTACCGCTGGCTGGCCGCCACCTACACCTGGGCCACACCCAGAACCCCCATGACATGCCAGACGACGACACCGCCGCCCCTCACACTGCCCCTCACACTGCCCCTCACGCTGCCCCCACCGACGAGCTGATCAGGACCAGCACTACGACCAGTACCACGGCCGCCTCCTCCAGCACGCAGACCACGGCCCCCTCCACTCGCGAGGTGCGCGCCTGGACCCGCGACCAGGGCATGAGCGTGCCCAACCGCGGCCGACTGCGTCCCGATATCTTCGTTGCCTGGCACAACGCCCACACCCCGGCGACCTGAGTACCCCGCTCCACACCACGGCCTCGACGACCTCGACGACCTTGATGACTGCGGCACCGGGCAGACCCACCGGGCAGACCCACCGAGCAGGCCGGCCCTGCTGGCGGCTCCCGGAGCTAGGTTACCCGCCCGAATCGTCCATCGTTGCGGCTTCTTAGCCGCTGTGATCACGAGCACGGGTCGGCCCCGACTGGGGTTGGCTCCGGTCGGTAGGGGAAATCAGGCCGCAGCAACGGCCTGAACGAGTGTCTGGGCAGATCCCCACGACCTACGACCTCACAGACCACTGCCCACGGCCCGAACAAGACTCACCCCGCGATCGCCTGGTGCTCAGCTATCCCCGGCCAGGCCGCCCGCCACCGCTCGAACGCGTCCGCAGGTAACGGTCGCGACACGTGATACCCCTGCGCCACATCGCAGGAATAGCCCGCCAGCGCCTTCAGGACGGCAGCATCCTCGACACCCTCGGCCACCGCGCTCAAACCGAGGTTGTGACCTAGTTCGATGACACTGCGCACGATCATGGCGTTGCTGGAGTCGGTCTGCATCGTCGCCACGAAGGAACGGTCCACCTTCAACTCACTCACCGGCAGGTTCTTCAAGTGCGCCAGGCTGGTGTAACCAGCACCGAAGTCGTCGATGGACAACTGCACCCCCAGAGCATGCAGACGTTGCAGCACCGCCCGCGCCCGCACCGGATCAACCATGACCGCGCTCTCGGTCACCTCCAGCTTCAACAACGCCGGAGCCACCCCGTAGCGGGTGAGCAGTTCAGCGACGTGGCGGTCCAGACGCTCATCGAGCAGGTTGCGCGCAGAAAGGTTCACCGCCACCTGCAACGCCTCCCCCGCATCGACCCAGCGACGGGCCTGCCCCAGCGCCAGCTCCAGCACCCGGGTCGTCAACGGCCCGATCAAGCCGGTGTTTTCCGCCAGCGGGATGAAGTCGTCAGGAGCGATCATTCCGCGCTGCGGATGCTGCCAACGCACCAGCGCCTCCACACCGCACACCTCACCCGTGTCGACGGCGATCTTGGGCTGGTAATGCAAGATCAGCTCATCGTTGCTCAACGCCCGACGCAGGTCCCCCAGTAGTGCCAACCGCTCGGGACTGTGCCCATCAATGCTGGAGTCGTAGACGGCGACCCCTACCCCGTGCTGCTTCGCGGCGTACATCGCCACATCCGCACGTTGCATCAACGCCGCGGGATCATCGCCATGCATCCCGGACAAGGCAATACCGATGCTGGCCTCCACGTCCAAGGTCACCCCCTCCACCTCGAACGGCAGCGTTAGCACCTCCTGCAGCTCATAGGCGATGGCCACCGCAGTCTCCAGGTCACCGACGCCGGCGAGGAGGACGGCGAATTCATCTCCGCCCAGACGGGCGATGGTGTCACCGGCTCGCAGCACCTGGCGCAAGCGCGGGTCGATCTGAATGAGCAGTTCATCGCCGTAGTGGTGGCCCAGGGTGTCGTTGATCTCTTTGAAGCGGTCCAGGTCGATGAGCAGCAGCGCGGTAGCCGACCCCGTTCCCGCGCCCCCATCAGCGGAGGCCCCCAGGACCTGCGCGAAACGCTCTGCCAATAGGGCCCGGTTAGGCAGGCCGGTCAAGGTGTCGTGCAGCGCGCGGTGCTCCAGCTGCTGCTGCAGCTCGTGGCGCTCGGTCAGGTCGTGGCAGGTCAGCACCAGACCCCCGACAGCCGGGTCGCTCGTGAGGTCCTGCACCGAGATCGCCAACGTCCGCATGCTCGAGTCGGTGCGCAAGCGCACATCCACGGTGACGCCGCGCTGAGGGTGCACCTGCTGCAGAGCCACACGCAGCGCGTCGCGGTCGCTCTCGTGCACCAACGCCAACACATTCAGCACCGCACCCGCACCCGCACCCGCACCCGCACCCGCACCCGCACCAACGACAGTGCCGGCCCCAGCACCGGTAACAGCCAGCACCCGCTGCGCGGAGGGACTGAGGTAACTCAGCACCCCCTCACGGTCGCTGACCAGCACCAAGTCCGAAGAGCGGTCGATCAGAGCGCGGTAGCGCGCCTCGCTGCGGCGTTCGGCGTCACGCCGTAGCTGGGCCCGCCGGCGGCGGTTCTCCACGAACGCGGTCAAGCCCAACCCCAACGCCACGGTGATGACGATGCCGGCGTTGCTGAGCCACTGCGCCCGCGCGGCGGCCGAGGACGCCGCGCCACTGTGCTCCTGGAGGAGATCCATGACGGCGTCGAAGGCCGGGTCCACCTCGGCCTCGTCAACTTCTTCGGCTTCCTGCGTCCGCCCGACACTCAAGAGCCGTAGTTCGTCATCGACGGCGCTGTCGTAACGATCCTGCGCGCTGGCCAGCTTTTCGCTAGACGAAGAACTCTCAGCCCGGGTGGTGAGGACGCGAGCCCGTGTACGCGATCTCGTCAGCTCCTCAGCCACGTCGTAGGGTGTCACCCGGCCGCTGATGGCCCGCCACTCCAGGGCGTCCTGACTGTGCAGTTCGGCGCTGATCGCCTGCAGGTCGCGTTCGGTGCGCACGCTCTGCTCACCAACGGACTTCAAACTCAACGTTATCGTCATCACTGCGGCAAAGAGAACAAGCACCGCCGCGACCGCGACGATCCTCCGTGATCCATCGATGCGATGGCCCGCACTGATGTTTCGTCTCTTCCGCATGCCTCAACCATCGACCACGATGTGAGACTGATGACTAGGCGTATCGGGTGAGCGACCCTGCGGTGTTGTCTGCCGGCGGGTGTGCGGGACGTTGGATCGGGGGGTATTAGGTATCGGAGGAAGGTGTGAAGTAGCGGGTTCTTTCGGGTGTCCCCCTCCAGCACGTCTCAGCTGGTGAGGTGAGTTTCGAGGGTCGTGGTGTGGGCCTCGAGCCGCGCGCCGAGTTCTTTGCTGATCGGGTCGGGCTGATCACAGGAGAGGGCCGCGATCCGGGCCACGTCGTGCAACCAGTCCGCCACGACGGTGAGATCTTCCTCAGCCGCGGCGAGCTGTTGCTCTCTCGCCCGTTCGAGGCGGGCGGCGACCTTTTCTACCTCCACCACGTCAGCACGCACGGTCTTGATCAACTCGTTCAGGCTTCTTGTTTGCTTGCTCATCGCTGCCTTCCTGAGTAGGACCTGAAAAACTTGAACCGGGTCGTTCTGGGCGCCTCACCGCTCTCTACCCGTCCATTCTTCCGCGACTACCCGTAACTGCCGGCCACTGCCCGCCACTGCCCGGTGCTGCCCGGTGCTGCCGTCCATTGCCCGATGCTGCCGCCCATCAGCGGTTGCATCCGCAGCCTCCTACGACCCGTGCCACCACAGGACTGAGCCACCACGACGAAGTCACAACGTGAAACGGCTGACCAGCGTCTGCAACTGCGCGGCACTGCGGGAAACGTCCGCAGCCGTGGTCGCCGTGTGCGACGCCGACGTCGTGGTCTCTACCGCCGCCGCCGCGATCCCCGCGATGTTCGCCGAAATCTCCTGACTTCCCGTCGAGACCTCGGTGACGTTGCGGACCATCTCCGCCGTCGTCGCCGACTGCTCCTCCACCGCCGCCGCGATCGTCGCCTGCAACCCATCGATCCGCGAGATCACCTCCGCGATCTCCGCGATCACCCCGGTCGCCGCCGCCGCGTCGGCCTGGGTGGCGTTCACCTTCGCTACGATCACCTCCGTGGCCCGCGCGGTCTGCTGCGCCAGTTCCTTCACCTCACCCGCCACCACCGCGAACCCCTTACCCATCTCCCCCGCCCGCGCCGCCTCGATCGTCGCGTTCAACGCCAACAGGTTCGTCTGCTCCGCGATCGTGGTGATCAGCTTCACCACATCACCGATCTCCCGACTCGAGGCCCCCAGACGCTCGATCGTGGTCCCGGCGTCCCCGGCCGCAGCGACCGCGGTCGCCGCCGTCGAAGACGCCTCCGCAGTGGAGGTGGCGATCTCGTTGATCGCCGCCGTCATCTCCTCCCCCGCCGCAGCGACGGTGCCGATGTTGGCGCTGATCTCCTCCGTCGCGGCGGAGACCACCTGCGACTGCGCCGCGGACTCCTCCGCACCGGAGGACAGCTGGGTGGCGACCGCGGTCAACTCCTCGCTGGAGGCGGCGAGGGTGGCGGCGTTGTCGGTGACCTCCCGCATCACCGCGGCCAGGCTGTCCATGGAGGCGTTGGTCGCGGCGGCCAAGCGCCCGACCTCGTCCTTGCCGACGTGGTCGATGCGCTGGTCCAGCCGGCCCTGGGCCAGGCCCTCGACCACGGTGACGGTCTTCGCCAGCGGGCGGGCAATCGACCGGGCGATGAATGTCGAGATCAAGATCGCCAGTAGCAGCGCCGTCCCGGCGCACCCGGCGAGGACAGCAACGGCCTGGTGGTAGGCGGTCCGGGCGTCGGCGGCAATGGTCGTCGCGGCCTGGGTCTCCACCGAAGTGAGCTTGCTGATGGCCTCCTGCACCGTCGTCGCAGCCGGGACCGCGGTGGCGGTGCGCTGAGCAACGAACCCGTCCAGGTCGTTGGCCTGGGCTAGGGGGATCAGTGTCTGCACAGCGGTGCGGTAGGTGGCCAGCGCGGTGGTGTAGGCGTCTTGTTGGGCGGTGGTGCTGTCGAGGCTGGTGCTCAGGTACGCCGTCCACGCCGCATCCAAGGCCGTCTGGTCGGTGCTGAGCTGGTTCAACGCCGCGGTGGTACCGGCCGTATCCGGTGCCAGTCCGGCGTTGGCGATGTCGAGGCGGACCACGCCGAATGCGGTCTGGACCTTGTCGCTGGTGTCCACCGACCCAATTCCGGAAGTGGCCAGGTTGTCCAGGTTCGCCTGCGCCTGTCCCAGCCGGATGATGCCCAGGACGCTGATGACGACCAGCAGCAGCGAGACGATGCCGAAGCCGGCGAACAACTTCGAGGAGACCCGCAGGTCGCGCACCCAGGAGAACATGACCGACCGCCCATCACCAGGGCACCGGAGCGGCACCAGACAGTGACCAATCGACTGACCGACAGCCGTCCTTAACGTTCGCCGGCGACGGTCTCGGTGCAGGAGTTACCGAGCTGAATGATCGATATCGCCCACGCTGGCGACGTTGTCGAACCGGTCGAGCAGGTGCCTCGTGCGTCGGCCAGGTAGAAGCCAAGATGCGGTTTGCCTCTCCCGGTCCTCCCGCGGTGCGTGCGAAGCGCATGGTCATCCCTCAGTACGCGCGAAGGTGCGCGTTCCTTCCGGGCACGGCCATACGGCCCCGAGCCACATCCGCCACGTCAAGGCGCCATCCCCCGACCTGGAGACGGCGACCCGGAGACACCGACCCGGAGACACCGACCACGTGCATTACAGCCACCCACCCCATCAACCGACAGGTGAACGTGACCGCCGTCCTGTCCACACCCCCCACCGCGGCTGCACCCCCAGCCACCGCTGAGGCGGAGGACGAGCAGACCTGGCGCCTCCCGGGCCGATCCCACCTCTCCGAACCGGTCTGGAGAGTCCGCCACCGCTGGGTCACCACCGTCCTCCTGGTCCACCTCCCGATACTGCTGGGATGGGCTCTGCTGCGCCACGCCTCAACCGACACCCTCCTCACCCTCTGCGCCCCAGCCCTGCTCTACCTGGCCGCCTCCATGGACCACCTCACCCGCGGGCGCCTGCCACTACCCCCGGTACTGGCCTCCTGCGCCGCCGCAGCCGGGCTGATGGCCTGCTCCTCCTTCCTGGTCGCCGTCTCCGGCGGCTACATCGAAGCCCACTTCCACTTCTTCGTGATGATCCCCATCGTGGCCCTCTACGAAGACTGGGCACCCTTCGCCGTCGCCGCCGGAATCGTGCTCCTCGAACACGGCGTAGTCGGCACCCTCTGGCCGCACAAGGTCTACGGCCACGCCGCCATGCACAGCGAACACCCCTGGCTCTTCGCCGCCATCCACGCCGGATTCGTCATCGCCGCCTGCCTAGGATCATTGACCGCCTGGACCCTCAGCGAACGCGCCCGCACCACCCAGGAACGTCTCCTAGAACAGCTGCATCACCGCACCCGACACGACGACCTCACCGGCCTGGCGAATCGCACCGCCCTCGCCGAAGCCCTCGACACCGCCCTGGCCACCGCCCTGGCCACCGACACCCCGGTCTCGATCCTGGCGATGGACCTGGACCACTTCAAAGCCGTCAACGACACCCTGGGCCACTCCGCCGGTGATGACCTGCTGCGCGAGGTCGCCGCCAGAGCGACCGCGTCGCTCGCCGAGTCCCTGACCGCATCTCTCGCCGGCTCGCTGACCGAGTCCCTTAGCGGCACCACCAGCCCCGACGCCTTGACCGTGCGCCTGGGCGGCGACGAGTTCGCCGTCCTCCTCCCAGGCCTAGACGCAGACCAGGCCCTGCAACTGGCGCAGCACCTGCGACGCAGCATCGGACGTGCCACGACGTTGCTGGGCACCACCGTCAGCACCTCGGTCAGCATCGGGGTCGCCACCCGCCCCACACCTACCTCGCCCAGCTCGCCCAGCTCGCCTACCGTCGAAGAGCGCGCAGCGATCGCGGAACAGTTGCTGCGCGAAGCCGACGTCGCGATGTACGTGGCCAAGACCTCCGGCAGTGGCACCAGCCTCTACGACCCCACCCACGACCAGCACACCACCGAACGCCTGACCGCCTTGAACGACTTCCAGCAGGCCCTGGACTGCGACCTCACCCTCGACCAACGCTCAGGCGAGCGGCTCGGCGAGACCCCCGGTGCGGACCTCGCCCCCCGACTCCGCGGGCAGGAGAGTCGCCAGATCGTGGTCCACCTCCAACCCAAGGTGTCAGTCAGCACCGGACAACTCCTCGGGGTCGAAGCCCTGGCCCGGTGGAACCACCCCACCCGCGGTGTCCTACCACCGAGCGAGTTCATCGCCATGGCCACCAGCCCCGACCTCTCCGAGGCGTTCACCACCCGCGTCCTGGAAGCAGCCCTGACCCAGTGCGCCACCTGGCTGCGCGCCGGCTACGAGGTACCCGTCTCGATCAACGTCACCGCCCACTGCCTACCCCGACTCGCCCTGCCGATGCGGCTGCTGGACGCCCTGCAACGCCACAACGTCCCCCCACGACTGCTGTGCCTGGAGATCACCGAAGACGTCCTGGTCGCTGACCCGGACACGACCGCCGAAGTCCTCGCCCTGTTGCGTCACGCCGGGATCCGCTGCTCCATCGACGACTTCGGCACCGGCTTCTCCTCGCTGTCCTATTTACGCCGGCTGCCTTTGGATGAGTTGAAGATCGACCGGTCCTTCATCCTGGGAATGTTCCCCCACGGACCCGACAACGCAGTCGATGACGTCGTGGTGGGCGCCGTCATCGACCTGGGCCACCGCCTCGGTGTCCACGTCGTCGCCGAAGGCGTCGAGCACCAGCACGAGCTCGACGCCCTGGCCCGGTTGGGCTGCGACAGCGTGCAGGGCTACCTGCACTCCCCACCCGTCCCCGCCTCCGCCTTCCCCCAGCACCTACTCGAAACCACCCGAACAACTTCGACGGCTCCGCGCGCACATCAGCTGCCGACCTGAGTGAGGAACAGATCGTCGCCACACACGGAACGGCTCGTCCATACGCTGTTCTCGACGGTGCTGTCACCGCAGGCTCGTTCGGGCACAGCGGACTCACGGAAGTAAGCGGACTCACGGAAGTAAGCGAAGCCCACCGTGTCTGCCCTCAGCGATCGCGCGTGTAGCAGACCCCATCGATGCAGGCGAGAAGTTGTCGTCGAGACCGTCATCGACGGGTGCTGGCCGAAGTCAGCTACGGCAATGTCCTCATCTCGACGACCGAGGTTGCCGATGCTCTCTCGGTGGACAAGAACGACCGGCTCACCGTTGCCCGTGAGGTGCGAGAAAGCGACGCTGAGCAAGAAGCCGGGCAAGGTGAACTCGCCTGGCCCCCCGTCTCTGACCTCCCCGCCCCCGTCCCTATCACCGGGATGTCCGCGCGGCTAGCAGCACTGCACGAGTACCGCCTGCTCGACACCCCCGCCGATGATGAGCTCTCGGCGGTGGTGCGCGCCGCCGCGGCCGTGGCCCGGGTGGCGCACGCGACGCTGAATCTCATCGACGAGGACCGCCAGTGCCAGCTCACCACCGTAGGCTTTGAAGGTGGCGACTCTGCACGCGAGGACTCCATGTGCGCGCTGCACTTCGAGGACGGCGAGCTCGTCCACGTCGTCGACGCCTCCCTCGACCCCCGCTTCGCGCGCAACCCCTGGGTCGACGGGCGCTTGGGAAAGGTGCGCTTCTACGCCTCCTCCCCCTTAATCAGCCCCGCCGGCCATGCACTGGGCTCGTTGTGCGTCTTCGACACCGTCCCCGGCCACTTGGACGAGCAGCAGATGGACGTCCTGCGCGACCTGGCCACCGTGCTGGTGGCGCTGTTCGAACGTCGCCGCCAGACCCGTCTGGCCGAGCACCAGGCTCAGGAAGCCGCCGAGGCGCGAGAGCTGATGGCGGTGGTCATGGCCGAGGCAGAGGAACGTTGGGAGCTGAGCGAGGTCATCGGGGAGACCATCGACGTCGGCTTGGTCGTAGTCGATCCACGAGGTCACCTCACCTCGTTCAACCGCACCGCCCGACGCTGGCACGGCCTGGGTCCCGACGCGTCCTTGGACCCAGGCGAGCACGCAGGGACCTACGCCCTCTTCGCCGCCAACGGCACGACCCCCCTGCCCGCGCAGAACGTCCCGGTGCACCGCGTCCTGCGCGAGGGGGCGGTGGACGGAGTGGAGATCGTCATCGCTCCTCGAGGCCGTTCACGACGCATGGTGGTGTGCTCTGGTCGCCTAATGCGCCGCGCCGACGGCACCCCCCTGGGGGCGGTGGTCGCGATGACCGACGTCACCGCAGACCGCGCCCAGGCCCAGGCCCTGGGTGCAGCCCACACCGAACTGGCTAGTGCCCACTCCGAGCTGGCCGCGCACACCGCCCGGGTCGAAGCCCTGGCCGAAGCCTCGCGGGCCCTGGCCACGGCTGAGGAACCCCACGAAGTGATCTGCCAGGCGGTACGTGACCTCACCGGCGCCGATGCCGTCTACCTCCTGCAGCCTGATGAGCAGGGCAACCTGGGCACCAGCGCGAGCGTGGGCCTGCCGGTGGACTCCCTGCACGTCCCCGCCGGGGAGACCTCGCTACCAGGTCTAGCCCTGGCCGCCGGGCGCAGCCTCTTCGTCGCCGACGTCCCCGCGCACCCCGCCGCCTCCGCGCGTCTGGTGCAGACCCTGGGCACGGCCTCAGGCATCTGGCAGCCGGTGGTGCTGCCCGGCCGGCGGGTCGTTGGAGTGCTGGGGGTCTACTGGCGAACCCCTCACCAGCAGCTGCCATCCCATGTCCTCCCTGTGCTGCAGACGCTCTCGGCAGAAGCTGCTCACGCCATCGAACGGGCCGAACTCCTGGCGCGTTTGGCACAGGCGGCGGAACGCGACTCGCTGACCGGCTTGGCTAACCGTCGTCGCTGGGACCAGGTCGTTGACGCTGAGGTCCAGCGAGCCGAACGCAGTGGGGCGCCGTTGACGCTGGCGATGATCGACCTGGACCACTTCAAGCGGTACAACGACACCCACGGCCACCTCGAAGGTGATGCGCTGCTGCGCGAGTTCGCCGACGCGGCCTCCTCGTGCCTGCGCGGCATCGACACCCTCGCACGCTGGGGTGGGGAAGAGTTCGTTCTGGCTCTGCCAGGATGCACCGGGGAAGACGCGCGCGTCGTGGTGAACCGCATCCGCACTCTCGTGCCGCGGGGGCAGACCTGCACCGTCGGGGTGGCGCAGTGGAGTCCAGGACTCACCGCAGCGCAAGTCATCGCCCAGGCCGACGAGGCGCTCTACCGAGGCAAGGAAGGCGGGCGCGACACCACGATCGTGTGCTCCTCGCTGCACCTCGAGAGGACCGCACCTGCCGCAGAATGAACCTGGAGGTGACGTGCAACCCGCAAGCAAGCTCCGACCTTGACGGCAAGAGACCGGATCCAGCCAGACGTTATGGCGGTAGGCGGTTCAGTGCGTTGTCCGGTCACCCGTAATCGCACGGTCATCCCGCGGTGCGCGCGGTCTCGAGCGGCCAGCAACGACCTCACATGCCGAGGAGCAAAACGCTCGCTCATACCGACGAGCGCAACGCTCGCTCATACCGACGAGCGCAACGCTCGCTCATACCGACGAGCGCAACGCTCGCTCATACCAACGACCGCGAGTTGGGTTAAAGGCCGTAGAACCTTTCGCGTCGGGACAAATGGGTCTCAGCAGTCACCCGCCTTCTAGTCCGTTCCTACTATGGTTCTGCGGGTCGAGCAAGACGGAGGCAGCACACTCTCGCTCACCCAGTCGGTCGAGCCAGTGCACAGCAGTAGCATCCGACAACTTTATGGTGGGGATAAGTTCCGGCGCTGGGATCGGGGAGCGGAGGTCACGCGGTGCTGGCCTGGTGGGAATCACGCTCGTGGTCAGCGTCTTCATCCTGCTGTCCCTGGCCACCCTGCATCTGAAGCACCTTGGGGAGCGGGGGCTGCTGGCCGAACGGGATCTTCGCGCGGCCAGCGCTGAACTGCACCGACAGGATGCACTGGAATGGCGCGCCATCAGCGGCCGCGTCCCCATCGACGACGTCCGCATGCAGATCACTGACTCTAGGACGCATACCGCCCAGCTCCTGACCGCTGTCGCGAACCAGAGCAGGCTCCTGCAAACCTTCGGCAGCAGCGCAGGGACCGCCGCAACCAGCAGCAACACGACATCCCTGCGCGTGGCCCAGCAGCAGTACGACCACGCAGTGGACACCGAACTGAACCTGCTCCAGACCGGAGACGACGCCGGCGCTACCACGCAGGACGAAGAGGTGGTGGATCCCGCCTTCGAGACACTGACGGAAGCGCTGGACCGTCAAGCCACCACCCTCTCCCACGCCGCCCGTCGGGCCCAACACCTCAGCGACGTCGGAGTCCTGGCCCTCGTCCTAATCTCGATCGCGGCCGCCGCAGTCCTGCAGCAGCGATGGACCGCCAACAACACCCGTCGAAGTGCCGAACGGGCTAGCGAAGCCCGCTACCACGCTCTCATCGAGCACAGCGCCGACCTGGTGCTCGTCTGTGAGCGCGCCGGATCGCTGACCTACCTCAGTCCCTCCCTGCAACGCCTACTCGGGGAGCAGACACCGCTTCAGGGACAGAACTTGCTGCACCTGCTCGACGAAGACGACCGCCGGCGTCTGAGCGCAGCGGTTCGCGACGCCCGGCCAGAGCACCTCGCCCGTCTCGACCTACGTCTGCACGTCCCAGGTGGTGAACGCTTGCTCGAGCTGGTGGTCCAAGACCTCAGCAACGACCCGGCCGTCTCGGGCATCGTGCTGACCGCCCACGACATCACCGAGCGGCATCACCTGCAGCAGGAGCTGGAACATCGCGCCCTGCACGATCCACTGACCGGCCTTCCCAACCGGCTGTCCCTGGCGCGACGTCTGCGAGAAGTGGCAGACCGAGACGCGGCAGACACCGTCGCTCCCTCTGAGACCGCCTCGCTCAGCACCACTTTGCCCAGCATCACCTTGCCCAGCACGATCGGCGCGGTGCAGGCGATAGAGCTAGCGCAATCGCCGGCCGCAGCTCTGCTTCTCCTGGACCTGGACCGGTTCAAGGACGTGAACAACACTTTTGGTCACCTGGTCGGGGACCAACTCCTCATGCAGGTCGCACCGCGACTTCGAGCCGTCCTGCGAGAAGAAGACGTCGTGGCGCGTCTGGACGGTGATCAGTTCGCTGTTCTCCTAAGTGACCTCACGCCTGGCGCCGACGCGCTGAGCCTCACCGCCGAGGAGGCCGGAGCAGGGCACGCCTCGAAGCATGGTGTGGACGGGCCCGAGAGCCCCGAGCACGACGGCAACCCAGGCTGCTTCGCCCGTGAGGTCGCCACCAGGCTGCAAAGCGCCCTCGAAGAACCGTTCACCATCACCACCGGCTCGGGACAGATCGACCTCACCGTCGAAATCAGCATCGGCATCGCGGTGCACGAGGTCGCACAGATCAACCGCGAACAGACCGCCAGCAAATCGATCGCCAGCATGCAGATCGCCCCAGGAAGAATTGGCGGGATCGACCTCACTGCGCTGCTGCAACGCGCCGACATCGCCCTGCACCAGGCCAAGCAGACTGGACAAAAGATCACAGTCCATGACCCGACCATGAACCCGGACAGCGGCAAGCGTCTGGACCTACTGACCGACCTGCACCGCCTCCTCCATCACGACGGTGATGCAGGAACTGACCCGAGCGGCCAGCTGCGGCTGCACTACCAACCCAAGGTCGACAGTCGGACAGGAGAGCTACTCGGGGCTGAAGCCCTGCTTCGCTGGCACCACCCCGAACACGGCCTCATCAACCCCGACCTCTTCATCCCCCTCGCCGAAAGCACCGGGCTGATCGGCCCGCTCACCCAACACGTGCTCGAGCTGGCGGTGTCCCAGGCAGCGCGGTGGTCCGCGACAGGTCACGCCGTCCCGCTGGCGGTCAACCTCTCGGCACGCAACCTCATGGAACAGGACCTGCCGAACAGGGTCGCCGCCACCTTGGCCCGTCACGATCTGGACCCCCAGTTGCTCAAGCTCGAGGTGACCGAGACCGCCGTCATGACTGATCCAGAACGGGCTACGGTGCTGCTCCACGCCCTGTGCGACCTTGGTGTTGCCATCTCCCTCGACGACTTCGGCGCCGGTTACACCAGCCTGGCGCAACTGCGGAACCTGCCGCTGTCGGAGCTGAAGATCGACCGGTCGTTCATCACCAACATGAGCATCAACCCTGCCGACACCACCATCGTGGCCAGCGTCATCACCCTGGCCCACAACCTGGGCCTGAGTGCCGTCGCCGAAGGGGTCGAGGATGGGTACACCCTGCAGACCCTCGCCGACTACGGTTGCGACGTCATTCAGGGCTATCACGTCAGCCGTCCCCTGGACGGCGTCGCTTTCGCGACGTGGCGCGAGACCCGCACCTTAGGCGCGACCACCGCAGAAAGTCAGGTACGCCGCCAGAGTGCCCTCCACGGGGCGCACCCATGAACCGACCCCGGCGCTCTGATGATCATTTCCGAAGCGCACCGATCGGAGAAACCGCCAAGATCGCCCGTACCCCTGTCACGATCGCCCGCGAGGTGCTGCGGAGACTCACACCCCGAGATGATGGTTCGGTTCGGCTGCAGTTCACCATCCCCAGCGAGCGGTGGACCTCGCTGAGTGTCGGTCTCATGCTCGCACTAGCTGCAGCCGGACTGTGGTGGCTCCACGGACATGCAGCGGCAGTCTCTCTGCAGGGCCACAAGACCTTGGCTCTGATGGCCGCGGTCACCTACACCGCGTTGACGATTCTGATCCTTCCGCGACGGCGCATCTCACCCCGCACCGGGGTCGTCCTCGTCACGACTCTTCAGGCGCTCATGCTGGCCGAGGGAACGACCTACCCCGAGGTCTCGCTCCGCTGGATCTGTCTAAGTGTCCTGACGGTGTTGCCTCTGGTCGCTGTCGTCCTGATCGGACGCCGCGGCGCGATGGTCTCAACACTGGTGTCCTGTCTGATCACCCTGGTCATCGCTGTCCAGTTACCGGCGACTACAGAAGTACGGACCTACGTGGCCACTACGATGGCCTCCCTGGTCTGCGTGCCCGTTCTGGTAGTGGGGGTCCTGCTGGCCCGGCTGGAACAGGCTCGCGTCGCGGCTCAGCGCATGGCCGATCTCGATCCGCTCACGGGGCTGTTGAACCGTCGGGGGATGCTGGAGCGACTTCCCCGCCTCGTCGACGAGGCACGCCGTGCCGGGGAACGGATCAGTATAACCGTCGTGGACCTGGATCACTTCAAACGAGTCAACGACGAACACGGTCACCTCGTTGGAGACCAGGTGCTCGCGGCGGTGGCGGACGTTCTGGCCGCCACCACCCGATCCCAGGACGTCCTGTGGCGTCTAGGCGGTGAAGAGATCGCCTGGGCGGCCACTCACCTGGATCCCGCCGACGCCGCGGCGGTAGCAGAACGAGCGCGCGCAGCTGTCGCCGGCTGCGGTCTTCAGAACTGGCCGTCGGTCACGATCAGTCTGGGCGTTGCCACGAGCAGCGTGATCACCGCCGAGGACGACACGATCCAGCTGCTCCACTCCCTCCTCACCACCGCCGATGCCGCTCTCTACCGCGCTAAAGCCGCAGGACGTGACCGTGTCGAAACCACCACGCCAGCCTGACGTCTTGCCATATGGATCTGCGGGAGGTCGCAACCCGCCTGGAAGGATGCGCCCGTGCAGACCTACCTGCCCGAGTTCCACACCGCCGACGCATGGGCCAGCGCGCGAATCACCTTCCGCCACCTGCTGACTCACACGGCAGGCTTCGACGGTGACCTGTAGCAACCCACGACCACCGGCCACGACGCCCTCGAGCGCCTCGTCGCCGACCTGGTCACCCAGGCCCCCCAGCACAGCGCACCCGGGCGGTACTTCGCCTACTGCAACGCCGGATTCGGTACCGTGGGACGCCTCGTCGAGGTCCTGCGCGACCCCCCTACGAACAGGCCCTGCGACACCACCTCAGCGACCCCCTCGGCATCGAAGAGCTCGCCTTCAGCGCCGAGCAGGCCTTGGCCTTCCGCACCGCCATCGGGCATGTGCGGGCAACCCCCTCAGCCCCGCTGCGTCCCACACGGCGGTGGTCACTCACACCCCCGTCGAACCCGGCCGCCGGCAACCAGCTCGCCATGTCCGCCCGCGGACTGCTCAGCCTGGGCGCCTCTTCCTGACCCGTGGAACAACCTAGGGATCGGCCCCCGACGGCGCCCAGCTCCTCTCCGCCGAAGCAGCCACCCTCATGCTCCAACCGCAGCTGCAGCACCGCCCGGCCGTCCCGGCCCCCTCCTTCCAGGGCCTGGGCTGACGGCTACCGCGCCCCCGGCTCGCCGAGCATGGCGGCGGCATGCCCGGAGTGGCGGCCCTGCTCGCCATCGCCCCCGACGAGGACCTGGCCGCTGTCGTGCTCACCAACTCCGACGACGGCGGTCGCCTGGCCCGCCGGCTGCTGGACCCGCTGTTCGCCGACCTGGCCCACGTAGCACCCGCCCCGCCCCTCCCCACCCCCGAGGCCAGCATCCGCGTCCTGGACGCCGAGCCGTTCCTCGGGCGCTACTCCACGCGGCAGTCCTGCTTCGAGGTCACGTCCGACGTCGAGGGCCGGCTCTGGCTGACCAGCCACCCTCGCCACGAGAGCGCGGCGAAGAGCGAGGCGGCCGGGTTCACTTCCTCGATCGAGCGCAACGAGATCCGTCGCCTGGAGCAGGACACCTTCGCCGTCATCGACGACCGGGGTCAGGCCACCCGCACCATCACCTTCCTCGATCCCGACCCCGGCGGTCGCTTCCGCCTCCTAGCGACTGAACGAGCAGCACTCAGGGTCGACCGGTAACTCCTCACCACCGCCGTACCTGCCGTGACGGAAGTACACCAGCGATGTCAGGGTCATCCCGCTCTCAGCGTGCAATCACGGCCCTGAGAGATCCCCGACTCAAAGCGTCCCCGCTCAGAGGTAGGTATCGACGCCACCCTTCGCGGCCGCAGCCTGAGCTGCGGTAACAACCTTCTGGTCAGCGGCAATCGCCTTTTGGTCCGCAGCCAGCACGGTGGCCGAGGCCCTAGCCACGGTGTCCTGGGCAAGCTTCTGCTGGTCGGTCTGGAGCTTCTGCTGCGCGACAGCAAAGGCTTGGCTGCTCCCGGTGGACGCGGTGCTGCTGGTGATGGTCATGGTCACCACATCGGGCGCGGACCGTTCGCCACTGAGTCCGAAACCCCTGTGTTGCTGCTATGCATTCCCTCGATAGGTGGCCAATACACCTGAGAATCAGTTCAGGTCGCATCGGTTGGGACGATCAGTACTTCCGCCTTGATCTTGCCGCTACCGCAATCTACGGGTCATCTCGCTGTGCGCGCAGCGCACGGTCATCTCCCCGTACGAGTGACCATGTTGTCAGGAATTCAGGTGCTCAACCACGATGCGTCCTGTGCCCTGTTCCCCACACCATGCCCAAGCCGGCCCAGCGATAGAGCATCGCTCGCTGGAAACGCGGGACGCCACTCAAGCACAAAGCCCTTGTCCCACTGGACATCGTCCTGGCGATCCTGATGGTGCTCATGGCGGTACTGATCTTACTCAACGACTTCGGGTGGTGGCTGAACATCCCGGGCGCGATCGCAGCTCTTGGTGACGTATCTGAGGCTGTGCACAAGGTTCACCTACTGCGTAGCCGACGGCCCGACCGCGCCTGATCCTTGCTTCTCCGCTGCCGAGGCCGCGACCTCACTGGCACAGCCTTGAACCACGACACCCCGCCCACTGCGACGTCGCGGCGGTAGCTGCCATATGAGTCCACCGCGGAGCGGCCTCATCCTCCCGGGACCCGGGACCCGGGACCCGGGACCCGGAACCCGGAACACAGGCGCCAGGACACAGGCGCCGGGCAACCGCTACGCCGGGGCGGGGATCCGCGGACGTCGGGGAACGCTCTCCTGCAACGCCAGGCCGGTGATCGCGTCACACAAACGCGGAAAGGACTCCAGCACCTCCTCAGCGATCTCCAGCCGGATCGGACGATTGGAGAGGATGACCGCGCTGACCCGTCCCCGACTACTCGGCCCCTGAGACACGAAGCACCCCGGAACGCGGGCGCTGAAGCCGGCGAAGAAGTCGTTCAGCTCATGGATCGCGACCGGACGGGCCGTCTCGATCGAGAGGACTGTCTTCATCTCGTGACCACTCTCCATTACCTTCTACTGCCTTCTGCTACTTTCCAATGACTCAACGGCCGCCATTTCGATATCAGGCGAGGACGGCGCGGGTCGTGGCTTCCTGCTCCGTGAGCACCCCAGCGATCAACGACTGACGCTGGTTGATCTCCTCCACCGCCGAATGAATCCCACTCAACGACGTCACCACCGCCTGCACCCGATCCTGAATGGTCGCGACCTTCCGGCTCACGTCATCAGTAGCACGCTCGGTCTGACTCGAAAGCTCCTTCACCTCACCAGCCACGACCGCGAACCCCTTACCCGCCTCCCCCGCCCGCGCCGCCTCGATCGTGGCGTTCAACGCCAGCAGCTTCGTCTGCGCCGCGATCGACTGGATCGCCCGCACCACATCATCGATCTCCGAGCTGGCCTGCCCCAGCGCCGCGACCTGACTGTTGGCCTCCTGCGTCAACGACTCCCCCTGAGCAGCGACCTCAGCCGCGGAAGTCACGTTGCGCTCCACCTCCGCGATCGAGGACAGCAACTCCCCACCCGCCTGGTGCAGACGGGTCTCAGCAGCGAAACGCTCCATCGCCTGTCCCACGAGGAACGCAGTGTTGCGCAACGCGCTCTCCCGACTACTCGACATGATCAAGGTCCGGGTGGCGAAGAAGTCCATCGTCCCGACCAGGCGCCCACCGACCAGCACCGGCAGGCAGACTCCTGACTTCACCCCCGCCCGCTGCGCCGCGGGAGCGCGGACACAGTCGGTCATCTCCCCGAGGTCCTCGACGAACATGAAGTCCTGCTTCGCCCAAGTCCGACCCGAGAGACCGACGCCCTTGGCGAAGGACGCCGAGAGCGTGACCCGGCGGAACTCCTCCCCCGCATCCCCCGACTCCAACTCGAAGCGCAACACAGGTGTCCGCGCATCGGATTCATCCAGTCGCCAAAACGATCCGTACTGCCAGTCGAAGTCACGGCGGATCGTCTCCAACGCGGTCCGCAGCGCGCTCTGCTCATCCGCAGCGGTGGTCAGTTCCCGGATGACGGTGGAGACGGCATCGACGTCCTGAGCGGCCTTCTCCTGGCGGACCTGCTCGTGGACACGTTCCAACGCCCCCGACACCAGCACGCCGACCGCGCGCAGGGCGTCCAACCGGCCCGGAGAAGGGTCAAGTTCCTCGGTGGTGAAGAAGTCCATCGTCGCCACGACCTGGCCGTGCTCGATGATGGGGAAGCACACCCCGGACTTCACCCCGGCCCGCTGCGCCGCGGGTGCCCGGACGCAGTCGGTCATCTGGGCCAGGTCCGCGACGAAGACCAGCTCACGCGAACGCCACGCCCGTCCCGAGAGCCCGACACCCTCAGCGAAGGACGCAGTCAGGGTGACCTCGCGGAACTCAGCACCCGCGGTCCCCGACTCCTGCGCGAAGCGCAGGACACCTGCCTCACGGCGGTGGCCCCGCTCACCGGATGGGTCGAGGGTCCAGTAGGAGCCGTAGGCCCAGCCGAAGCGTTCGCGCACCGTCTCCAACGCGACCCGCACCGCCTCGCCCGGGGTGGTGACCGTCGCCAACGCGCGTACGACCTCCGTCATCGCCGCGACGTCGGCGTCACTGTCAGCCGCGTGGCGGGTCAGGTCAGCGATCACCGCCGCCTTCCCGGACGACCTACCCAGCGATTTGCCGGACAGTCTGACGCGCGACGTCTTCGCTGCGGGATTCGTGAACACGGCTCTCGGTCCGATCTGAGTGACACGCCCCACCAGGTGGTGGATCGTTCAAGGCATCGGGGTCTTTCCCCAGGCCCTTGAACGGTTCGTGAACCGTTCACTCCCCAGGCGGTATCCGCACCCACCGTGTGGGTGAGCCCACACGCCACCCATTCGCCGGGGTTATCACGCACGGGTACGAGCCACTGTCTAGAACTAACTAGAAACTCATGAGAACTGACTATAACTCAGCAGAACCCCCCGTCCTGGGTCTCCGATGGTGCGCGGTGTCTACAGGCGGCCGCAGACGTCATTGCTGCTGCGAACGGGCGTTCTACACCCCGCAGCGCTCAACCACCCCCCGTCCGGCACCGACCACCATCAGGCACCTCCCGCGCCTCAATGGAAAGAAGCCCATGAACCTCCCCTCCACACCCACGACTGCTCTCACCCCCGCACAGCCCCCGGTTCGCGCTTCCTCCCCCACCCCGCACGACACCCCTGACACCGAGCCGGACCACCAACTACGCGCCACCGCGGACACCCTGGATCAGACCGGCGACCGGCGCAGCGCAGCCTGGATCCGGCTCCAGCAAGGCAACCACCGCTGGGCGCACGGAGAGAGCGACGCCGGCCTCGGGCGGGGTGTGCAGCGCCGTGCAGACCTGGTCTCCGGGCAGACCCCGTTCGCGATGATCCTGTCCTGCGCCGACTCCCGCGTCCCCGCCGAACTCGTCTTCGACCAAGGCCTGGGTGACCTGTTCGTCGTCCGCACCGCCGGACACGCTCTCGACGACACCGTCCTGGGGTCCCTGGAGTACGCCGTCAGCATCCTCGGTGTCGACCTGGTACTGGTGATGGGCCACCAGGGCTGCGGAGCCGTTGCCGCTGCAGCTCAGGCCGTTACCGGTGGCGCGATCCCCGGGGGCCACATCCGCGGCCTGGTGGAGCGTCTCAGCCTCAACATCACCGCCGCCCACCACGCCGGCTTCACCGAGGGCCACGACCTCGCCCGGTGGCACGCCGCCGCCACCCTCGAACAACTCCAGCAGCGTTCCAGCGTCTTGAGCGAAGCGGTCTTCCACACCCGTGTCGGTGTCATGGCCGCCACCTACGAACTGACCACCGGACTCGTCGTTCCCGTGCCCGCCCGCCGCCCTGTCCCCACCGCGGAAGACGTCAACCAGAAAACCGCGCGCATAGAGGAAGGCCTCCACGTCGAGACCCCGAGTTTCAAACTTGTGGACGTCGAGGCCCGGGATGTAGAACCAGCCCACGCAACCACCGCATCAATAGCAGCAATGCTGGCGGCGTCGAAGTCGACCGTTTGAACGTCCACGCGAGCGGAGCTGGGCTCAACAATATAGGCAGCTCAAGACCGGCGGTGCTCGCGAATGTGCACGCCCATCTACTCCATCCACTGAGCACTGAGGTCCTCCGCGGACTGCGGGGGACCGCAGTGGAAACCCTGCACGTAGTGGCAACCTGCACGAGCGACCTGCTCAGCTTGCTCCTCTGTCTCCACCCCTTCAGCGATCACCTTCAAGTCCAAACTGTTCGCAACGGTGACCACGGCGCTCACCAGGGCCTTGCGGCGCGGGTCCTGACCCAGCCCCGCGATCAGGGAACGATCGATCTTGGCCATACGCACCGGCAGCTCCACCAGCCGTGACAAGGAGGAGTAACCGGTCCCGAAGTCATCCACCGACAGCGGATGCCCGCGACGTTGCTGCTCATGCAGGTTGGGCAGCACCTGCGGATCGATGAAGGCACTCTCCAACAACTCCAAACCCAAGTGCTGGGCTCGCAAGCCGTGGCGGGCCACGGCCGTGGCCACCGTCGCGGTCAAACCCGGGTCGGCCAGCTCCCGGGCACTGAGGTTGACGTAGACGCACTGGGGGGCCCGCTCCCCCAGCTGCTGCAGCCAACGGCCCATCTGTGCACACGCCTGGTCGATGACCCACTGCCCAATACCCACGATCAGACCGTTGGCGATGGCCACGTCGATGAAGTCCGCCGCAGGCAGCAGACCGTGATCAGGGTGCTGCCAACGCAGCAGGGCCTCGACGGCGTGCACGGCCCCGCCCGCATCGACGATGGGCTGGTAGTGCACCCGCAACTGCCCGTAGGGCAGAGCACGCGCCAACTGGCGCTCCAACTGACGGGTGGAGCGGTGCCAGCGCACCGCCTCCAGCGGCAACGGGTCAGGTGCTGCCCCCTCTGAGGTGCCGAGTTCGATCAGCTGGTCGTGGTGGTGCTGCTTGACGCGATACATCGCGGCGTCGGCATCAGCCAGCAGGTCATCGGCGCTGAGGTGCTCTTTGCTAAACGCCACCCCGATGCTGGCCGAGACCACCAGATCCACCCCGGCCGCGCGGATCGGTTGAGCCAGGATGCGACGCAGACGCTCGAAGACGGCCTGCACGTGATCTTGCAGTTCAGCGGCATCACTTTGCGGCAGGTTCTCGCACATCAGGACCATCTCGTCCCCGGCCAGACGCGCCAGGGTGTCCTCATCGCGCAGCGTGGCGCTCATACGGGTAGCCAGAACGCTCAGCACCGTGTCCCCGGCGGCGTGTCCGAGAGTGTCGTTGACGGCCTTGAAGCGATCCAGGTCGATGAAGAAGACCGCGACAGTGCGCTGGTGACGTCGTGCGGCGTGCAGGGCGTGGGCGAGACGGTCGAAGAGCAACACCCGGTTGGGCAGGCCCGTCAGCGCATCGTGGTTGTTGCGGTGAGCCAGTTCGACCTCGGCTCGGCGGGCGTGGTCACGGTCGGCGGCCATCGTCAGGTAGGACGCGGTCACCTGGGCCAGCAGGCGCGCCGCCAGCAGCTCCTGCATCTGCCAGGTACCGACTTGGTGTCGGTAGAGGTCCAACGTTCCCCACACACGCCCGCGGCTGAGGAGCGGGACCGCGACCATGGCGGCGAAACCCGCCTTCAGGGCCAGCTCCGCGAACTGCGGCCACGCCGTCTGCACCGGGTCGCGGAAGTCGTCGACGATCACGTCGACCTGAAAGAGCAGCGCGTCGTGGCAGGGGCCTTCCTGCATCAGCTGCTGCAACCCCTCCAGGTCGTCCAGCTCGGGGCGACTGGCGTGCACGAAACGCATCGGTTCATCCGTCTTGATCATCACGCCGATGCCGTCGACGTGCAGGTGCTCCACCGCGATGTGCGCCAGGTGCGTGAGCAGCTCGTCGGGGCTGATGTCCTCGCTGGCGGCTGCGGCCAACTCGACCATGGCGCTGAGCAGTGTTTGCGAGCCTGGACCTGCGTCGGAGCTCATCGTGCCCTCCCCCTCGTTTGGAGCGAGCTGAGGTCACCTGACCCTGTGACGATCCTCGTCTCCGAAGGCCACGGCGTCGTAGGACTGACCCGGCGCCACCCGCGGTGACACGTCATATCGCTTCAAACTACTGCACCCCGGATCCCCTGACTCCACGTTTGGGAAACAGACGCAATGATGTCCGGCATGACGGACCCCACCAGCAGCAGCCGCACTGACGTTGACAGCACTGCCGACGACGGCACAGGTATTGACGGCACAAGCAGTGACCAGCTGGGCGGGCAGGACAGCGGCGAAGACATGACCGGTGCCTCTCATCAAGAGGTCGCCGACCTCGTGGACGAGCTGGAGGAGAAGGCCCTAGCCGAAGCCGGCGACCCCCAGCACAAGATCGCCGAGGAGGCTCACACTTCCGGGACTGACCGGGCCGCTGGAGACGCCGAGCCACCTGTCTGAGGTGGACCTGACCGCCCCACCCCTCGAGCCCACGAAGTGCTCAGGCCCCGGAAGACGACACCGAGGATGCGCCGGTCGTCGTCAGACCCAGCTGCCTCCGGCCGCCCGTTTCCGAGATGCTCCGCCAGCACCAGGCGGCGCCACGAGACCTCGTTGATCTGCTACTCGCGGCGATGAGCGCTTGGTCGTGAAGGACGATCGCGCAGCACCCGGGCCTGCACAGACCGCCGCCGGTTCTTCGTGTCCCAAAAGAGGTCACCGGCGCAAGCGCGGACGTGCAGGCGCCAGGATGGTCTGTGTCAGCGACGATGAGCACCGTGAGTCAGCGATCCTGGTTGATGGTGCGGGCGAGACGCAGCGAGTTGCGCACCATCGCCGTGCTCCAACTGATAGCCGCCGCCGGCTGGTGGCTGCTCGCCTTCTACCCGGACCGCAACGACTGGTTCCTCCTGGTAGCGATCCTGTGGACCCTTGTGGCCGTTCGGTCGCTGGTGTCCTGGCGGCTGTGGCGACCGCAGCCGTGGCCACCGGCCGAGCCATTTGGGTCCGAGTCGTATGGGGCCGAGTCGTGTGGGGCCGAGCCACCCAAACGCTGAGGACAGTACGTGAGCATGACGCGGGCCCGGAGTTAGGGAATCATCGGCATCGGGCCTAACGATCCACAGGCAGCGGCCTCGTTCGACGAAAGACCCACCACGCGCGTGCGTGAAAAATCCGCTCATAGGCCTCTACTTCGCGTTAGTAAGCCCTCAGCAGCAGTCGCTTTCAAACCAGCAACTGCCTGGCCCCTCGTCCTCCCCCGGCGCAGCAGCAAGACCACGATGACGATGACGTTCAGCTTGATCCAGACGTCGAACGTGACGACGTCCTTGGGCGCCGCCAGCCCGACAATTACTACCGACGGGGCGACCCCATTGAAGGCCAGGACGGTTGAAGCGCGCTGGGCGAAGGCTTCCCCCGCTTGTCGTGGTGATCGTGCATCCAGCGTGCCTGCTCGATGAAGGCCTGCACGATGCTGGGGTCCGTAGCGGGGTGAGTAGCCGGTGCCTCCTGGCCCGAGCCCGCCCCCTCGTGACGAGACGCAGCCCCAGACCCGGGCTGGGCTGGGCTGGGCTGGGCAGACCATGTCGGCGGTGCCGGACATCTCACGATCCGGTCCGTGATCGCCATCTCGCTGCCTGCCTCGGCGTTTGCTTCTGTAATTGTTACACCTAGAGCGTTACATTTGCAGCATGAGGACGTCGGATCTGACCACGGTCACCGACCTAGCCGCCGGCCAGTGGGGCCTACTCACCACCGCCCAAGCCGCTCAAGCCGGCATCAACCGGGTACAGCTGACCCGCATGGTCACCGCCGGTGTCCTCGAGCGCGTCGCGCACGGCGTCTACGCCACCCCCGCCGTCCTCGGCGACGACCTGCTGTCCCTGCGGACCGCGTGGCTAGCGCTACAACCACGCGCCTCCGCCAGTGACCGCCTCGCTGACCCCCTCACCGCCGGGGTGGTCTCGCACACCTCCGCCGCCCACCTGCACCAGCTCGGTGACCTTCTCGCCGACGAGCACGAGCTGACCCTGCCGAAGCGATATCAGTCCACCCGCGCCGGCGTCCGCGTCCACCGAGCCACCCTCACCGCCGGCGAGGTCACGCTCGCCGCGGGTCTACCCGTGACCACGCCAGCACACACCGTCGCTGACCTGCTCAGCGCCGGTTACGACCTCGAGCACGTCGGGCAGGTCGCAGCCGATGCCGTCCGCCGCGGCTCGACCACCCCTGACGAGCTCGCCGTAGCGCTGCACCCGGCCGCCCCACGCTACGAAGCCGCCGACGGCACAGCCCTGACCCAGCGACTACTGGACGCCGGCGGCCTGGCCCCTCACGAACGGCCCGGCTACGACATCCGACTCGCCTCCCGACTGGAGCTGCTGCGCCGCTCCCTGGAGCAATCCGGGATGCACTCTCCCAGCACCAGCACCGGCGATGACAGCAACCGCCCCGTCATCGCCGGTGAGAGCAATCTCGCCATCGTGGCCACTGGCGTCATCACCCTGGCCACGCTGATGGAAGAGATCGCCGCCGACCCGCGGGTACGTGCGGCAGTAGCCGGACTCGCCCAGCGCACCCGCGCAACTCTCGCTCCGCTACGCAACCAACTCGTTCACGGCATCACCCCCGCAGTGCATGGCGCACGTAGCGCACGTTCTCGCCTTGAGGCGGCGCTACCCAGCCCGGACACTCAAGAACGAATCGTGGATTGGTTCGCCGACCCGGACAACCAGGCCGCGCTGACCCAGATGCTCACCACGCTGCAGATGCTGACCGCCAATCGGACGCCCGAGGGCTTCTCCACAGCCATCGACGAGCCCGCTCACCACGACACAGACAACGACGCAGACAACGACGCAGACAACGATGAGGACGCAGTCTCAGATGAGACCGGGGACGGCCACAGCGGGGACCGCGAGCGCCGTGGCGATCAGTCTGGGCGGGGTGGCCATCTCGGGAGTCCACGTGAGGAGTGCCGCGCTGTCCGGGGAGCTACCCAGAGTGGTCATGATCGTTTAGGTGAGGGCGCTGACGTTGGCGCACTGACCGGCGATGGTGTCGATGGTGGTCGTGCTGCTCGTCCAGCGGCCGCGGTAGACGAGGGGCGCGAGCAGTGAACGCCTTGCCCTACCGTGACGGCACCGCGTTGTGGCGGGCGCTGACCGCCCGGGCGCGGACTGCAGCAGCTGACAGTTCCCGCCCGGGTAATGAGCTGCTTCGACGCTTCGTTTACGACCGTCTCCTGGCCCGCGTCTTCGCTGATCTCCCCCCAGACCCAGACCTGGACCCGGGATCGAACTCGACGCGGGATACGGAGTGGGTGCTTAAAGGTGGGACGGCGGTCTTGGCCCGCGTCCACGACGCCCGCCACAGCAAAGACATCGACCTCCTGCACCGCCTCGGGGACATCGATGACGCCCTGGCTGCGCTGCGCGCAGCGCTCGAACGTGACCTGGGCGACTACTTCCGTTTCGTGCTGGGGACGGTGCGCCCCGTGGGTGGGCGCCAGCAGCCAGGCTTGGCCGGATACCGCGTGCAGGTCGAGGCCTACTGCGGGGTGCGGCGCTGTGAGAGATTCGGCATCGACCTGGTCACGGGTTCCCTCATGACCGCCGCCCCCGAACTGGTCCGTTCCAGCACCCCTTTGGACCTGCCCGGTCTACCCGCACCGACCGTGCGCGCCTACCCGGTCGTGGACCACATCGCCGACAAGGTCGCCGCGACCGAAGCCCGCTACCACAACGGCATCCCCACCATCCCCAGCATGCCCACCCACGTCGCCGACGTCGTTGTGGGAGACGCGGGAGTTGCGGGACATGTGCGCGACGCCTTGGAAGGGAATCCCTCGACCCGGGTCCGTGACCTCATTGACCTGATCGTGCTCGCCCGCACCCAGGACGTCGACGGCGCCGCCCTGCACACCGCCATCGCCGCGGAGCGAACCCACCGCGGCCTAATGCACCGCGACACCTTCACCGTCCCCGCCGACTGGGCCACCACCTATCCGAAGCTGGCGGCCGCGACCCCGCACTGCCACGACCTGCCACAGCTGACATCGGCCGTAGCCTTTGTCAGCTCGTTCCTCGAACCCGCCATGACCGGCAGCGTCGAGCATCATGTGTGGTCCGCTGTCGGCCACCTGTGGCGACCTCGCTGACACCGAACCGCGCCCGCGGCTTGACCTCTCCTAACCGCGCCTACCGACCTACCGGTGAGGGGCGACTGAAGTCGGGGCAGATCGGTAGTGGAAAAGCAGAACGTTCACGATGACTGCTCGTGCCCTCTACGTCGCACGAATACGTGGGTATCACCGGTGGCAAGGCGGCGGCGAACACGCTAGGACATCTTGACCGTGCGCCTGGTGCTTTCTCGGGTGATGAGACTGCCGCTGAGGGACAGCACCGTGCTGGGCCGTTCTGGTTGATCGATGCGGGCCATCAGCAGACGGACAGCCTCAGCCGCCATCAGCTGTCGAGGTTGTCGCAGCGTCGTCAAGGTGGGCATGGTCAGCGATGCCAGAGAGATGTCATCGAAGCCAGTGACCAAGACGTCGCGGGGAACGCTGATGCCGTGGTGGGCGAGGCGGGTGATGAGCCCGATCGCTGAGAGGTCGCCGCCACAGATGATGGCCTGAGGTAGTGCGCCGGTCCTCATGAGCTTGTCGGCTGCTTCGGCTCCCCACTCCAGGGAGAACTGACCGTCCAGCACGTGGTCTGGGCGCAGATTGATCCCGTGATGACTAGACCAGCGCTTGACGCTCGCCAGACGCAGCAGTGCGGATGAGCTGCCGGCAGTGGAGGTGACAAAGGCTGCGTTCTTGATGTCGAGTGCAGCGAGGTGTTCCACGACCAAGCGCATCGCCTGGTCGTCGTCCAGGATGACGCGGTCGGTCTGGCTGCCCTCGACGTAGCGGTCGAGCTGGACTACGGGCACCGCGGCCGCAGTCAAGTCCAGCGCGGCCTGGCTCGCTGTGGACTGACAGGGACTGATCAAGACACCGTCGACGGTGCCTCTGGTCAGCGACGCCAAGCGCATCGCCTCAACTTGCGGACTGTCTCGGGCGTCGCACAGGAACAGGTTCAGGTCGCGTTGAGCGAGGTCGAGTTCGACGTGCTCGACCAGGCTGGTGAAGAAGGGGTTGCTGATGCTGGGGATGACCATGCCGATGTTGCCCGTGCGGCCTCGTCGCAGGGCTCGGGCTATCGAGTTGCCCTGGTAGCCCAGCTGGGTCGCAGCCTGGCGAACCCTGGCCGCGGTGCGGGGGTCACCAGCGCGGGTGCCGGAGAGGATGCGCGAGGCGGTCGCGGTGGACACCCCAGCCGCTGAGGCGACGGTCGCGAGCGTGACGTCAGGCAATCGGTCTCCTCAAAGCACTCATGTTAAATCCCCGTTTCACCGCACCAGACGTCTTGACCGGCGCTTCCCGGCCATCCTAGGGTCACCGACGCATGGTAATCGATTGCACCGCTGGTGCCGTAGGGAGCACACCCACCGTGACGAAAGTTCTACTGGCCGGGGAGTCCTGGTCGGTCACCTCGGTCCACACCAAGGGCTTCGACAGCTTCACCACCGTGGACTACGCCGAGGGCGGTCGGGCGCTGATCAACGCCCTCGATCAGGACGGCATCGAGCTGACCTACATGCCCTGCCACGTGGCTGCCACGCACTTCCCCAGCGACCTCGAGGCCCTCGCCGCCTACGACGTGGTGCTGCTCTCCGACATCGGCGCCAACACCCTCCTGCTGCCCGCGCGCACCTTCGTCACCGGCCAGGCCAGCCCCAACCGGCTGCACCTGCTTAGGGACTGGGTACTCAGCGGTGGCGGCTTGGGCATGATCGGGGGCTACCTGTCCTTCCAGGGCATCGAGGCGAAGGCGAACTACCGCACCAGCGCACTGGCCGAGGTGCTACCCGTCTTCATGGAGGCCGGTGATGACCGCGAGGAAGCACCTCAGGGCGTCAGTGCCCTCATCCAGGCCGAGCACCCGATCACGCGCGGCTTGGCGGGTCGCACTCCCGAACTACTCGGCTACCAGCGACTCACCGCCAAACCGGACGCGCAAACCCTGGCCACCATCGACCGGGACCCACTGCTGGTGGTGGGACAAGCCGGCGCCGGACGCACCCTGGCCTATTCAAGCGACATCGGGCCGCACTGGGCCCCTGACTCCTTCACCGACTGGTCCGGTTTCGCCCCCTTGTGGCAACAAGCCGTGCGGTGGCTCGCAGGCACCGACCGTCCCTCGACCGACAACACCGTTCTCGGCGAGTATCCCCTGACCAACCTGCACCACTTCGCGTCGAAGGAGTGACCATGAGCGTTCGTCAAATCCGCCTCAAGACCACCGGCACCACGGCAAAGACCTCGCGCCGGGTCCTGTTGGCCGCCTTCGCCGGTGCAAGTCTCACCCTGCCCCTGGACGCGTGCAGCGCTGAAGGGAACACCAGTACGCAAACCTCGGGGACCGGCGCTGATGCGGCGGGACTGACCAAGGTGCGCTTCGTGCAGGAGTGGCCCGTCGCCGACGGCTTCTGGATTCCATGGGTTGTCGCTGCGGAGAAGGGTTTCTTCGAGCAGGCCGGCCTCGACGTGAAGATCATCACCCCGCCCAATGTCGCAGCCACCATGCAGTTCCTCGGTACCAACGAGGCCGATCTGGCCTTCAGCACATCCCTGGACGTCTTGACGGCGCGCTCACAAGGAGTGCCCGTGATCGGCATCGGAAAGTACGGGAACGGAAACAACTGGGGGCTGATGTCGAAGTCGAAGAAACCCGTCACTCCTGCGGAGCTGGTCGGCAAGAACATCGGTACCTACAACGACGCCTGGTCCAACGCACAGCTGTCCATCATGCTCGGCTCGATCGGCAAGACCATCGACGACGTCACTCTCGTGAGCGCTGACTCCAGTACGGTGCCACTGCTCGTCCAGAACAAAGTAGACGTGATCACCGGCATCACCAACGCTGAGGGCAGTGAGCTGGAGTCCCTCGGAGTCAATGACTACTCCATCGCCTACTCCCGTGACTACGGCGCCCCTGATGCTCCCGTCTTCCTGCTGGCCGGCAACGAGAAATGGCTCTCAGCCAATCCCCAGGCCGCGAAGTCCTTCATCACCGCAGTCCTGCAGGGCCTGAACTACGCCCGCGAGCACCAACAAGAGGCCGTCGACATCTTCATGAAGACCTACCCCGACGCTCAAACAGCGGAGTTCACCACGCTGCAGTGGACCGCAACAGCTGCCCTCTTCGGAGATGCGAAGACTGCAGTCGAGGCAACCGCCTTCACCCAGCAAGACACCACCTGGCAGGAGCTCATCGACGTCGCGGTGAAGTACGACGTCATCTCCTCCTCCCTAAAACCCAGCGAGCTGTACACCAACACCCCTCTGGGGGCCTGAGCATGCCTGATATCGACCACGACATGGACATGGACATGGACATGGGCACCGACATGGACACGGGCACCGCCCTCCGCACCACTGCCAGTCCATCCCCCACGACCGAGAAGGATCACGGCGGCTTCCCCCGTGAGGTGAGCGATGAGCCACCGCCGGGGCTGGTGCGCGCCCAGCGCCTGGCCATCGAGGTCGCTGAGTACGCTGCCGCGACCGCGCAGCCGGGACAGAGCGAACGTGAACTACGCGACATGATCGATGCTGAGGTCCTGCGCCGAGGTGGGGCGGGAGTCTGGACACCGACGGTCGTCGGCTTCGGCATCGGGACCCTCAGCTGCTTTCCCACCGACGTGCCCTCAGAACGCGTGCTGTGGAACCTCGACCTGGGCATGGTCGACGTTCACCCGGTGACCCAGGACGGTTGGTGGGGCGACTGCACCCGCAGTCTGCAGCGCGGGGACAACCGACCCCAGGCCGCGGCGTTGACCGCGATCGAGGACCTGCACGCCGCACTGCTTCAAGCGGCGCGTCCCGGCATGAGGGCGTGTGACTGGTTCGCGCAGTTTCAGACCCTGCTGGAGCCGACCGGGCTGGTCCTACTGGACCGGCTCTGCAACATCGGGCACTCCCTGACCCAGGACTCCTCCTACGACGACGGCTACATCGACGCTTACAACGAGACCGTGATGCAGGGGGCCTGGGCGGTGGAACCCTTCATCGGCAACCATCTCTACGGGGTCAAGCGTGAAGACGTCGTCTGGTTCGGCCCCACACGTTGCACCGTGCTGCGATGAGTTCACCCAAGATCGTCCTGGAGGACGTCTCCCAACGGTTCGGATCCACCCAGGCGCTGGCAGCGACCTCACTGTCGGTAGCAGCAGGCGAGTTCGTCTGCGTCGTGGGTCCCTCCGGGTGCGGCAAGACCACCCTGTTCAACGTCTTGTCCGGTCTGCTCAAACCTTCCAGTGGGCGCGTCCTCATCGACGGCGCCGACGTCACCGGCAAGCCCGGCCAAGTCGGGTACATGCTGCAGAAGGACCTACTCGTTCCCTCCCTGAGCGCTCTGGAGAACATCACCTTGGGCGCGCGGTTGCAGGGACGGGTCACCCGTGCCCAACGCCACGCGGCTGCGGAGATGGCGCGCCGATACGGCCTGGGCGACTTCCTGGACCACTTCCCCCACGCGATGAGCGGGGGGATGCGCCAGCGTGTCGCGCTGATGCGCACCATGGCCTTCGCCAAGGACGTCATGCTGCTGGACGAGCCCTTCGGAGCGCTGGACAGCCAGACCCGCCTGACGATGCAGAGCTGGTTGCTCAGTGTCTGGCAGGAGACCCGATCCACCGTGCTGTTCATCACCCACGACATCGACGAAGCGGTCTTCCTGGCCGATCGAGTGGTCGTGATGTCCCCGCGCCCGGGACGCATCAGCGAGATCTTGGACGTAGACCTGCCCCGGCCTCGAGGCATCGACGTCTTGACCGAGACGTCCTTCACCGACACCAAGCGCCACATCCTGGACCTCATCTACGCGCGGACGGACTAGGACATGAGCCTCGCCGCACCACCCCGCTCACCCCGCTCACCCCGCCCACCTCGTCGTCGGCGGCTGCGCAGCCTTGTACCCCTGCTGGCACCGGTGGCCTCGTTGCTCGCCCTACTACTGGTCTGGGACCTGGTAGTGCGCGTCTTCAGCATTCCCCCTTTCGTTCTGCCCTCCCCCGCCGCCGCCTTCAGCGCGGTCGTGGGTGACTGGGACCGCATCCAGGTGGGGCTACTTTCCACCAGTCGGGTCTTCGGGGTCGGCTTCGTGGCCGGCGCCGTACTCGGTTTCGTCCTGGCGGTCGCCATGGCCTCCTCGCTGTGGCTCTACCGCCTGGCCTACCCCGTAATGATCATCACGCAGGCGGTGCCGGTCGTGGCTATCGGCGCCGCGCTGGTGATCTGGCTCGGTTTCGGTCTGGCGCCCAAGGTCGTCGTGGTCGCGATGATCGTGTTCTTCCCCGTGCTGGTCAACGTCGTCGACGGACTGCGCTCAGTGGATACCGATGCCCTGAACCTGGCCCGTGCCATGGGCGCCTCCCGGCTACGCACCTTCATGGTGATCAGGCTGCCCGCGACGTACACGCCCCTGTTCTCCGCGTTGAAGATGTCTGCGACCTTCTCCGTCACCGGCGCGGTACTCGCTGAATCGCTGGCCTCCACCACCGGCGGCCTGGGGGTGTACCTGTCCACCATGCAGGGCCGCTTCAACACCCCCGGCGTCTTCGCGGCCATCATCGTGCTCGCCGCGGTGGGCCTGACCGCCTTCCTGATCATTGCGCTGTGGGAGAGTGCCGCGACTCCCTGGCGCAGGACCAGTGTGGTGCCCCGCCGGCGCCGCTACACCGGGTCGCCGGCCGCCGCGGCCACGACGCCCGTTGAGGGTGATGCGACTCGCCTGCTGAGCACCACCCCTTCCACTGCGTCAGGACAAGGCAGGAAGACCTCGTGACCGTCATCGCCGTCGCCCAACTCGAGCCGCGTCTGGGCGATCTCCCCGGCAACCTCGAGCGCAGCGTGCAAGCCATCCGTCGAGCCCACGCCGCCGGCGCCGAGATCATTGTTCTGCCCGAACTCGCCAGCTCCGGCTACATGTTCGCCAGCCGGGCGGAGGCCTACGCGGCCAGCGAAGTCGCGGGTGCTGGACCGGTGACCACGGCATGGCGGGCCCTCGCCGACGAGCTCGACGTCATCGTGGTCGCCGGCTTCCCCGAACGCGACGGTGAGCGGCTGTACAACGCAGCCTTCATGGCCGTACCCCACCTCGGCACGACGGTGTATCGCAAGGTCCACCTGTGGGATGAGGAGGCGCTCTACTTCGAGCCCGGTGACCTCGGCTTCCCCGTGGTGCCCACCCGCCACGGCAGACTGGGCATGCTGATCTGCTACGACGGCTGGTTTCCCGAAAGCTATCGGACCCTGGCGCTGGCCGGCGCCGACGTCGTCTGCGTGCCGACCAACTGGGTGCCCATCCCCGGCCAGCGCGCAGAAGCATCAGCCATGGCCGTCACGCTGAGCATGGCCGCCGCGCACAGCAACGGTCTGGTCATCGCCGCCGCGGCCCGCGTCGGAGGCGAACGCGGACAGGACTTCATCGGACAAAGCACGATCATCGACCACACCGGCTGGCCGGTAGCGGGCCCCGCCGACGCCACCGGCATCACCCAGCTCCTCGCCGACGTCGACATCTCCCAAATCCGTCGCAGCCGCTCCTGGGGCAACTTCAACAATCCGGTACGAGACCGCCGACCCGACCAGTACCAAGGCCTTGGATGACAGCCCGTCCTGCCCCCACGAGCACCCGCCAGAGGCTTTCGTGGATGGTCTGAGTGCTGTCGTCGACCTCGCCGCGCAACTCATCGCCTGCGACACATCCCACGGTGGTGAGGACGACGCTCTGCACCTCATCGCCACCCAACTGACAGCGGCTGGTTTCGATCTGCACTGGGTGCCCTGGCGCCCCGGGCGCAGCAATCTGGTGGCCCACCACGCCCACGGCGCAGCCTTCACCTTCGCCGCGCACCTCGACACGGTTCCCTTCACCGCCGATGGCTGGAGTTTCGACCCCTTGGGCGCCCAGGTCCTCGACGGGCGCCTGTACGGGCGGGGCAGCAGCGACATGAAAGCGGCAACCGCAGCCATGCTCCTGGCGGCAGTGGACGCCGCGGAACGGGGCTGTCGCCCCTTCAGCATGGTCTTCACCTCCGGAGAGGAGACCGGATGCCACGGTGCCCGAGCCGTCCATGGACGTCACCTGCTGCACACCGACCCCCTGCTGATCGTCGGTGAAGCCACCGGTAACCAGCTACGTCTCGGGCACAAGGGAGCCACCTGGCTGGAAGTCAACGCCACCGGACGCTCCGCACACGGCTCACGACCCGACCTCGGCGTCAACGCCATCGAAATGATCTCTGCGCTGATCACCCGCCTCTCCCTAGCCACTGCCGCAGACGCAACTCTCGGACCGAGTCATCCACTCCTCGGATCACCCACCGTAAACGTCGGCACCATCACCGGGGGTCAGCAGACCAATCTCGTTCCCGATCACTGCCAGATGAGCCTGGACGTGCGCACCGTGCACCCAGACAACCTCGCCGCGGTACTCAAGCTGCTGCACCATGAAGGCGTAGTCCTCACCGAGACGGTCAACGTCCCCAGCGTCTGGAGTGAACCTTCAACAGCCACCGCGCAGGCCGTCCTCAGAGCCGTCCAACGCAGTACAGGTCGCCCCCAGGAACCTCGATCCGTTCCCTACTTCACCGACGGCGCCGTCCTCGCCGGCCGCCAACCGCATGTCTTCATCATCGGCCCAGGGGATCCCGACCAACCTCATACCACCGATGAATCGTGCTCAGTGGTTCTACTCCACGAAGCAGTCTCGGTCTACACCGAACTCCTAACCAGTTGGGACACCGGCCAGCTCACACCTACACATCCCGCTCACTAACTGGAATACCGCTTGCCAGAGTCCACTCATCCAATCGCATCCGAGATGTCTTATCGATCTTCGACGAAGACAACTCCCGCCGAGGGACGACTTCACGACCGAGGCGATCTCCGCACGATCCTCGTCGCGGGACTTGAGGCATCCTCAAGACCGTGAAAGCCGTGGTCTTCGACTTCTTCGCTACCCACACCGACCCTGCCGCAGAGCTGAACCGAAACCAGGTCCTCGTTGACACCGCAGGGCTCCTGGGGCTAAACCCAACGACCTTCGCTGAGCAGATGCGGACCAGCCCCCACGAGCGGTACACCGGGGCGCTGGGCGACACCGCCACCACCTTCACCGTCATCGCCGACCGTTGCCGACCGTTGCCGATGACGCCCGGACCCTCCCTGCCAGGCTGAGGTGAGACACGCAGTACAGATCCACTCACTGCCGTAGGGCGAGAAGCGAGACACCTCCTGTGACCCTGACACTGTCCGATGTGGACAGCACCGACCGCACCGACCCGACCGAGCCCGGCGAGTCGACCGAGCCAGGCCCCCGTGCCGAGCGACCCCGCCGCCGGTCGTTCACCGCCGAGTACAAGGCCCGGATCCTGGCCGAGTACGACGCCGCACCCCGCGGCCAACGCGGGGCGATCCTGCGCCGTGAAGGCCTGTACGACACCCACCTCATCCACTGGCGCAAAGCCGCCGCCGGCGCCACCAACGCCCTGAGCCCGCGCAGAGCTGATCCTCGGGACAAGGAGATCGCTGAACTGCGGGCCCGCGCCGAACGTGCCGAAGCCGACCTGGACCGGACCCGGACGGCGCTGGAGATCGTGGGAAAAGCGCACGAGCTCTTGGAGAAACTCTCCGAGAGCACGGGCACACCGAAGCCGCCGCGGAGGTGATCAACCCCGCCGTCGACGACCTCGCGACGGTGCTGTGCGGCCGTCTCGGCGGGACCCGCCGCGCCTGTGGCCTATTGGGCCGCGCACGCGCATCGCATTACCGCGCGAGTGCAGGACCCCGGCTGGGACCCGTCCGTCCCCGACCACGCCCGGCCAGTGCCCTGAGCCTGGCTGAGGAGCAGCACGTCGTGGACGTGGTGACCTCGCAGCGGTTCGTGGACAAGTCCGTAGCCCAGATCTGGGCGGTCCTCCTGGATGAGGGGACGTACCTGTGCTCGCAGTCGACGATGCACCGTCTGTTGCGGCGCAACGGTATCGCCGGTGACCGCAGGAACCAGGCCACGCATCCGGCGAAGGTGAAACCAGAACTCGTCGCGGTCAAGGTCGGCCAGGTCTGGAGCTGGGACATCACGAAGTTGAGAGGTCCAGCCCGCGGCGTCTACTTCAAGTTGTACGTCGTGATCGACATTTACTCCCGCTACGTCGTCGCCTGGCGCGTCGAGGCCACCGAAGACGCCGCCCTGGCTGAGCAGATGCTGACCGAGGCGATGGGACGACACCAGATCCCCGACGTCGTGCACGCCGACCGGGGCACGTCGATGACGTCCAAACCGGTTGCGCAACTGCTGGTGGACCTGGGGGTGACGCGGTCGCATTCGCGGCCGCGGGTGTCGAACGACAACCCGTACAGCGAGGCGCAGTTCAAGACGTTGAAGTACGCCCCGGCGTTCCCGGACCGGTTCGAGACGCTCGAGCAGGCCCGGGAGTTCTGTGAGGTGTTCTTCGGCTACTACAACTACGTGCACCGGCATTCCGGGATCGGGCTGCATACCCCGGCCTCGGTGCACTACGGCACCGCCGGACAGGTCCGAGCCGCGCGGCAGGAGACTCTGGACGCGGCCTACGCCGCGCACCCTGAACGGTTCAGCGGCCGTCATCCCGAACCGCCCGAGCTGCCCACTGAGACATGGATCAACCAGCCCTCGAGGGAGGCCCAGATTCAGAGCGCGTAAGTAGTCCGTGTCTCACCGAGCTTGACAGACATCCCATGCTGTTTGATGTCAAGCTGCTGCCGGGGCGGCGGCGTGTTCTGCGGGCTCGGGGCAGGCGGCGTGATGCGACCAGGCAGTTGCCTCGTCGTAGAGGGTTCCCGTCTTCAGACACCCGTGCAGGACGCCGACCAGGCGGTTGGCGAGCTGACGCAACGCGGCGTGATGGCCGACTCCACGACTGCGGAGCTGGTCGTAGTAGGACCGCGCGCCCGGTGAGGCGACCATCGCCGCGAAGGCCTGACGTCCGAGAGCGTCTACGAGCCGGTCGTTGTGGACGTAGCGGGCCACGACCACCTTCTTCTTGCCCGACTGGCGGGTGATCGGGCTGGTCCCGGCGTAGTTCTTGCGGGTGCGGGCATCGCCGTAGCGGACGGAGTCGTCACCGAACTCGGCAAGCACCCAGGCGCTGAGGACAACACCGAGACCGGGTTGGCTGAGGTAGATCTCAGCGGCCGGGTGCTCACCGAAATGCGCCTGCACCTGCTCGGCCATCGCAACGATCTGCACCTGCAACGTGCTCAGGATCGCCACTTGGGCGCGGACCGTGGCGGCGTAGGCCGCGGTCACCGCAACGGATTGACCGAGGTGTTCGGTGCGCGACGCCGCACGAATCGCCTGCGTCTTGTCATCCACGTGGTGACGCCGGGCACGTTTGAGGGCAGCGGTGATCTGCGTGCTACTCAACCGCGCCGCGGCCGCCGGGTCAGGAGCCTTGCCGAGTAACTCCAACGCCTCGGCCCCGGCGAGATCAGGAAATGCTTGCAGGGCAGCAGGAAAGAAGTCCAGCAGCACCTGCCGCAGTCGTTGGACGTGGCGAGTGCGCTCCCAGATCAGCGTCTTGTGCGCCCGCGTGACCACCTTGATCGCTGCGGCCTGGTCGCTGTCCCCGGCGACTATGCGCAGTTGGTGGCCATCCGTGCGGACCATGTCAGCCAACGCGTGCGCATCACCGGCGTCACTCTTGGCACCGGAAACGCTGCCGCGTTCTCGATACCTCGCCGCCTGCAACGGGTTGATCGCGTACACGCGATACCCCGAAGCGATCAGTGCCTGCACCCACGGACCGCGGTCGGTCTCGATCCCTACCATGACCTGGTCGGGATCGGCGTCAGGGCCGGCGTGTTGGGCCAGTATCGCGTGCAGTCGGGCGACCCCGGCGATGCCTTCCTCGAGTCTGGCCTTCGCCAGCCGGCGGCCGGTTTCATCCTGGATCTCCACGTCGTGGTGGTCCTCGGCCCAGTCGTCTCCGACGAACAACATGTCGTTCTCCTCTGCCCTCGACAGCGTCTCCTTCGAGCAGCCAGTGGGAGAGACCCAGCAACCTAATGATCAAGTGCTCACGCCAGGCGGCGGGCACGACATCCCATCAGCGATCACCTCTCCCAACCACCGGCGGGGGCACGGTCTGTCAATAGGACTTCCCTGAAGGGTGTCCTGGTTCCGTGAGTGCTCACCCACCGGCGGCTACCGGCGCCGAGTCTGCCCCAAGGCCGACCCGGTAGCTCTCATTAGGTTCCGGGACGCCAGCACCGGCCTCCCCGCTCACATGCTGTCGTCACTGTCTGAGATCCCAGCCCTCATCCTGGGCTGACTTCACCGACTGTCCCGGCCAGCTCAGGAGTGGGTCAGGAGTGCGGTGTCTGCGGGCTGGCCAGGTCGCACGGCCACCGCGGCCACTCGAAGGTCAGGGTCGAGCCGGCCCCAGACCTGCTCCAGCAACTGCTCGCCGCTGTCGGCGGTCACGCTCACGTCCAGCGGTGTCGCACTGCTGCGGGGATCCTCGCGGGTCCCGTCGTAGGTGGTCAGCAGGACCCCCGCGCCCGGCGGGAGCGCGGGGATGGACAGCAGCCCGTGCTCGCTGGCGCCGTCGCCGCGGTTGCTGCGGCGGGCCCAGCCCGCCAGGACGTGCGGGGTCGAGGCATGCTGAGCCATCCAGATGCGCGGCGTGTAGATCGGCGGGTCAGGCTCGTAGTCGTGCCGGCGCCACGCGATGAGCTCACTGGCGCCACCGGCCAGGTCCTCGGCCAGCGGAACGACCTGGTCACCGTTGCCGATCACCGTCCACAGTCCTCGACGGGCGTAGGCGACGTAGTGGCGCAGGGCGTCGTGCGCTCCGTCGCTGGTGTCGCGGACCTGCAGATCACCGCCGGCCACGGGGTGCAGATCCCGGCTGCGGGAGGCGGGACTGCGGCCGGTGAGGAAGTAGACGAACCACAGCACGCCGTCGGCGGTGGCGGCGGCCAGGCATCCGCGTCCCGGGTAGGGGCGGTGAAGCAGAGCCTCGTCCAGAACAGTCATGGCGAGCACGCTAGGGCACGCCGAAGAGTCAGCGTCCGCCCTCTCACCGCCGTTCCGAAAGGGACGCGGCTTCGATGAGGCGGTGATGTCGTCGCGGTCTTGCCCCGGCCGCGGAGGTACGTGAGGGTCTGGGGCCATGACCACGAGCCCGTCCCATCGTGCCCGCGGCGTGCTGGCCGGCTTCGCGAACTCCGCCGATGTGGGTGGACTGGCGTTGCCCAGCGGTGAGCCAGTCCCTCACAAGAGGATCATCCGCGCCAACACCCCGACCCAGTTGAGCCAGACCGAATTCGACGCTGCTCTTGCCTTCGAGTTCAGTGCTGTCCTCGACCTCCGCTCCGAGGAGGAGGTCCAGGCAGTCGCGCATCCGCTGAATCAGCTGGCGGGGTATCGGTCGCTGCCGTTGATCGACCCCGCGGCCGAGGCGCGGGAGGACTTCCATCGCTTCACCAGTTTGGGTGAGATCTACAGCAGCAGCCTGCAGCGCAACGCCGCTCACATCGCGCCGATCTTCTCCGCGCTAGCCGATGCCCCACCTGGTCCGGTGTTGATCTCTTGCCGTGCCGGGCGCGACCGGACCGGCATGATCGTGGCCCTGTTGCTGGACCTGGTGGGGGTGGATCGCGAGGCCATCGCCGAGGACTACGCGCTCGTGAACGAAACCCCGAACACGTCGGCTGGCGAATCCGGTCATCGACGCAACGGTGGTGTCGACATCTTGGCGATGCTCGATCACGTCACAGCTGCCTACGGCTCGACTGACGCCTACCTGCGTTGGCTAGACCTCACTGACCCTTCCGTCGCCGCAGTCAAGGAGCGTCTCTTGCCCTGACTCGGACGCTCCGTCGTGACATCACGGTCATCCCGCCGTCCGCGCGGTCATCCGCCGTACGCGTGATCTTGCAGGCACGTCCACACCCGGTACTGCGAACATCGACACATGGCAGCAGACCCGGTCACCTTCTCGGCAGCGCTGCGGAGCACCGCACCCCCAGACGAAGTGCTAGCCCGGTTGCACCGCCTGCCCATAGGCTCATCAGCTCGCTTCGAACAGCCGGACCCCACGACCCTGGTCGTCTCCAGCGGCTCCAAGCTCAGGTACCGCCTCCTGGGAGCGTGATCGAGTAAGGCGCACCTGCCGCTGAAGATTCGGTTCGAGCTGGATCCACGTGACGACGGCACCTCGGTGCACTTCACGCTGACCAGTGACGCGGGCTGGCACCTCCTACAGACCCCGATGGGCCGGAAGGCGTATCAGGCCCGCTTCGCTGAGCTAGTGACCGTGCTGACGGCGAACGGCGTCATCAAGGGCGCCTAACCCCATAGGACGAGACTTCACGGTCATCCCGCTTGTGTGCGGTCCTGAGCTGCCGGCGACGTCGCGATCACCCGCATAATCCCGTTCTCCGCGCGATACGGAGCGGCCCGCCCTCCGGCAATCCGCTCCGCACCGTTTTCGCAGCCCGAGGTTCTACGGGGTCAGCCGGTGCAGGTCACGCGGGAAGAGCGTGCTGCGCCGGACGTTGTCCAGACCAGCCAACCGCGCGACCCACCGCTCCAACCCCAGCGCGAACCCACCGTGCGGGGGCATGCCGTGAGCGAAGGTGTCCAGGTAGGTGCGGTAGTCGTCTGGGTCTTGCCCGCGAGCCCTCAACGCGGTGACGTAGTCGGCGTGCTCGTGCAGGCGCTGCCCGCCGGTCACCAGTTCCAACCCCCGGAAGAGCAGGTCGAAGGAGTTCGTCCACCGCGGGTCGTCAGGCTGAGGGTGGGTGTAGAACGGCCGCTTGGCCGAGGGGTAGCCCTCCACAGCGAGAAAGTCGCTGTCGTGCTCACGCAGCGCCCACCGGCTCAGCTCCCGCTCGTGCTCGGGTGCGAGGTCCGGCTCGTCCGGGTCGGCACCGATCAGGCGCAGCGCGTCGCGGAAGTGGATGAGCGGGATCTTTTCCGGAACGACCGGCACCTGCACCCCGGCCAGCCCGCAGGCCTCGCCTCCTCCGGCCACGGCGGTGACCATCCCGGCCAGGACCTCACGCAGCACGGCCAGGACGTCGCGGTGGTCGGTGATGAAGCCCAGCTCGACGTCCAGGGAGGTGTACTGAGCCAGGTGGCGGACGGTGTCGTGCGGTTCAGCGCGAAACACCGGGCCGGTCTCATAGACCCGCTCGAAGACCCCGACCAGCATCTACTTGTAGAACTGCGGGGACTGGGCCAGGTAGGCGGGACGGCCGAAGTAGTCCACGGCGAACACGTTCGCGCCGGACTCGGTAGCGGTGGCGGTGAACTTCGGGGTGGCGACCTCAGTGAACCCGCCCGCGTCCAGCGTGGTGCGGAAGCCACGCAAGGAGGCCGCCGCCACCTCCCACACCGCTCGACGTTCCCGGTGGCGCCAGGTGAGGGGGGCGTGGTCCAGCAGGGTCGGCAGCGCCGCGTCCAGGTGCGGGCGCCACAGCTCGACCGGCGAGGTCGCGGCGGGTGCGCTGAGAGCAGTGATGGTGGGGCCGGTGACCTCCACCCCGCCGGGCGCCTTGGTGTTGGCGGTAGCTGTCCCGGTGATGCGGACGACGGTCTCCTCGGGCAAGCCGTCGAGGGCGGCCCGGGTCGCTTCGTCGCTCACCACGATCTGGGCCAGGCCGCTGCGGTCGCGCAGGACGAGGAAGGTCACCGCGGCCAGTCGCCGACGTCGGTGAATCCAGCCTTCAAGGCGGACGGGTTCGCCGATGTGCGCGGCAAGGGTGGTGTTGAGCGTGCGTTTCATGATCACCTCCAGGTGGTTCCTACCCCGGAGGTGTGGGCGATCGGGTTGCTCGCGGTGCCACCACACCTTCACCGGTCCGTACTGGACCGGCCTCGTCGGTCCGATGTCGGGGACCACCCGTCGCGGCTCGGGGGTCGTCACGCCCGTCAACGCCGCACCACCACTATAGGGACCGGGCGGTGGTCTCGTCGAGACCAACTTCGGCGCCGCGTCCACGGCGCATCCCCACCGCAGGGAACGACCTCACGGTCATCCCGCGGTGCGCACGAAATGCCCGTGCTCACGTAGCGGGCGATGTGCCAGCCTCTACGAACTCCTGCCGTCGGCCGGAGTAGCCAGGAGGGGGCGCATGGACCTGCAACTGCCAGACCACCTCACCAAGGACCACCGACAGCTCATCGTCGATCTCGCCGAGCGAAACCTGGCCGAACACGGTGACGGCCTGCTCGGTCTCGTCCTCTCCGGCTCTGCCGGGCGAGCCGTGGCCACCGAGCGTTCCGACCTCGACGTCTACGTCATCCTCAGCGACGACGCGGCCAAGCACCGCTCGGCCACCCGCTCTACCACCGTCGACGAGCTGCCGGTGCCCCTGACGGAACTCGAACGGGCGCCTGCCTTCGGATCAGGAGGCTGGTGGTTCCGCTGGTCCTTCGCCTGGGTACCGACCCTGCTGGACCGCACCAGCGGGCGCATCCCCGCCGCCCTGCACCGCCAGGCCACCCTGACCTCCGACGAAGTTGAGGCCGTCGTGATCGAGCACAGTTGCCTCGACGGCTGGCTCAACTACGCCTACCGAGCCCTGAAGTCCGACCGGGACGGGAACCGTCTGGAATGCCGCCTGGACGCCGCGGAGTCGATGCCGTGGCTGCTCGACCTCATCTTCGCCCTCGCCGGACGGGTCCGGCCGTATCACAAGTACCTGCCGTGGGAGCTGCGCGAGCACCCGCTGCCGGACTGGCCCGCAGACGTTCTGCTGCCGCTGCTGCAACGCACCCTTGATGGTGATCCCGCCGCCCTGCAGGAAACCTTCGCCCGCGTCGAAGCCGGGTGCGCGGCCTATGACGCAGCCAGGGGCCACGACCGCACGAAGGGGATCATCGATGACTGGGGCGAGGGGCTCCTGCTGTTTCAGTCCTGAGCGCCAGACCCCCGGAGCGACGGGAGTTCACGGTCATCCTGCGGGGCGCGGGCGCATGGTCATCCCGCCGTCACGGTGAGGTGAGGACGCGCAGCTGCTCGATCCACACGTTTGTCGCATCGCTCAGCTGCAGGGCCTCGATCAGCCAGGTGCGTTGGGAACTGTCGAGCACCCCCGCGATGTGAGCGAAATCATCCTCATCTTTCGCCCGCGGAGTCGTGCTCTTGTAGAGGAGCTGCACCTCCGGCGCCAGCACACTCCGCTGCGGACTGGAGGCAGGACCGCTGAGGGTGCGCCACGTCCGCTGGACCCGCGGATCTCGCCGGTACACCCACTCCTGCTCACCCCCAGTGCCGCCGTCGGCCCCATCATCGACCGAGTCGTCGGCCAGGTCATCGACCATCAACTGCAGGCACCAGTCAGCGGCGGGGGTTGGCCGACACCAGATGTCGTGCACACCCAGCGGCAGCTCCTCCACCACCGGCCACGGTCGCAGCGTGCCCGGCGGGTCAGCCGCGTGCAGATCCCACCCGCCCAACCGCTCCCGCAGCCGCGGCAGGTGCGGGCGCAGGACCAGAACGTCGATGTCCTCGTGAACTCGGGTCTGCCGGCCCAGGTGCAGATCGATCGCCCAGCCACCAGCGATCCACCAGGGCACACCCGCCCGGCCCAGCAGGTGGGTCACCTCGTCGGGGTTCATCGGCGACCAGGACCCCAGCTCGTTCGTCACCCCCGACAGCCTGGGGCATCTCTGCCCAACGAGACTGCCGGGGTGAGTTGAGGCCTCTACGACCGGCTGCCACGATGCCCACGTGACGTCGCAATCCGCCAGCACCGCCAGCGAGCGTCCCTTCTACGACGCCCACGCCGAGGCCTACGACCACTTCATCGTCGACCCCGTCACCCCCTGGATCGACGCTGTCGAAGCCGCCCTCACCGCACGCGGTCTCACCGTGCGCGGCCTCACCGTGCACGACCTCAACGCACGCGGCCTCAACGATGCGACCCTGCTGGACGCCGGCTGCGGAACAGGCCGCCACGCTGCAGCCTTCAGCGCCCTGGGCCACGAAGTGACCCTCCTGGACGCTTCCGCGAAACTGCTCGCCATCGCCGCTCGTCGCTGCCCTACCAGCCCCGTCCACCACGACGACGTCTGCAACCCCTCGCTGAGCGGCCCCTTCGACGTCGTCACCTGCCGCGGAGTCCTCAACGACCTCACCACAGACGTGGAGCGTGACGCCGCCCTACGCTCCTTCGCCCGCCTCCTGCGTCCTGGCGGTCTGCTCGCCCTCGACGTCCGCGATGTCGAGCGCTCGCGGGCAGGCGCGGACGGCCATCCCCGCACGAAGACCACCACCCTCAACTCCGGCGCGGTCGTCATCTTCACCAGCCGCACCGTCTGGTGCGATGACCGCCTCGTCGTGAGCGAACGCCACGAAGAAGTCGACTCTCACGGCGAAATGCACGTGCAGGAGTACCTGTTCACGATGCGGCCGTGGACGTCGGAGGAAGCCCGCGACCGTCTGAGCTCAACCGGCTTCGAGGACGTCGAGGTGGGACCTGGGGTCGGCGGGCGTTCGGACCGACTATTCATTACGGCCACCGCAGGCTGAGGCCGGGCGGCACGGGCTGAGGCCGGGCGGCACGGTACGTCGCGTGAGGGCCCTGGCGCGTCTGCAGCACTTCTGCCAGCGTGGCCGGTCGTGACGAAGCTGCCAGCTTCACCGCCTGACGGTCCCGCTGCCCCCGCTCCGTCCCGCTCAGCCGAATCGGCCGAATCTGGGGTGGCTGATGTCGACGGCATGCACCTGGCCTGGACCCGCAGCGGCCCCCGCGGCACGAACAAGCCCAGTCTGCTGCTGGCCCACGGTCTGAGCGACTCCGCAGACACCTGGAACCGGGTGAGCCAACACCTGACGCAGTCCTACGACGTCATCTGCTTCGACGCCCGCGGCCACGGCTCCTCCGACCGCTCCAACGACTACCAAGCCCACGCCCACACCCGCGACCTCGTCGGGATCGCGCAGGCCCTGCAGCTACAGCGTCCAGTCATCGTGGGTCACTCCATGGGCGGCATCCACGCCACCCTGGCTGCCACCCGCTTCCCCGTGCGAGCTCTCGTCCTGGAAGACCCCGCCTGGCCCCAGATACCCCAGGACGGCACCAAAGACATCGCCGACAGCCGACGACGCGTAGCCGAGGTCGCGGCCATGTCCGAAACCGACCGGCAAGCCCACGGACGCACCCGACACCCACGGTGGGACGCCGTCGACCTCCAACCGTGGTCGAGAGCCCAGACCCGCCTCGACCCCGACGTGGTCGACTGGTTCGCTTCCTGGAAGATCAGGAACGCCTGGCGCGAGCACGTGTCAGCCCTGCGCGTTCCCGGCCTGCTGCTGATCGGCGACGCCGACCCAGCCACGGTGGCGGTCCTGCCGGCCATGGCCACCGAAGCCCAGCAGCGCTGGCCCCAGCTGCAGGTGCAGCAGATCACCGGCGCGGCCCACGACATCCGCCGAGACCAGTTCCACTCCTTCGTGCAGGCGCTGACTACTTTTCTCGACAACCTCGGGTGAGCAGTGAGGGGTTCCAGTAGCCCGTGCCAGCCGAACAGGGCTACGACGCTCGCCGGGCCGTCACCTGCCAGAACCGCCCCAGGCGCCAGAACGGCTCCCGCTCACACACCACCCGCTCCAACCGCGCCAACCGCCCGTAGAAGTCCGGATCACGCTTGAGGTCGTCATCGACCAGCAGGTCCATGACGCAACGGATGCCGAAGCGGTGCTCCACCTGACACCCCACCCCGACCAACGCCGCCTCCACCGTGCCCGCCTCCACCCGACGCATCGGGTGGTCGAAGGTCTGCCCGTGCACGGTCTCGGCGTCCAGGACGTCCAACGCCGCCTGGGGGTCGCTGCGGCGCACCGCAGCGGAGAGGACGTCCATCGCCGGGTTCGGAGCCATGACCGAGACGATGCCGCCACCTCGCAGGAGCCGCACCAGTTGCTGCACGGTGCCCGCAACGTCGCGGCGGTAGTGGATCACGTTGTGGCACAGCACGACGTCGAAGGCCTCACCCACGCCGACACCGTCCGACTGCAGCTCCTCCAGGTCGTCCAGATCTGCGCAGATGGTGCGGACCGAGGCTCTGAGCCCTCCCGCGGCGGCGACCGTATCAGCGACCTTCAGCAGTTCCCCGGCGTGATCCACGATCGTCACTTGGTGCCCGGCGCGGGCCAGCGGGATGCTGTCCGCCCCGTCACCACCGCCCACGTCGATGACCCGCAGGGGCCCCGACCGCTCGGGGAGGACTTGGGTGAGGGTGTGGGCTACGAGTTCGTAGCGCAGTCGACCCCAGGGCTCGGCTTGCCACGTGGCCCAGGCCGCGGCCTTGTCGTCGAAGACGTCTGCGGTGCTGTGCTGATCCGTCACGACACCGCACCCTACGAAACAGCAGCACCTCGCGACAGAAGCTGATGACCTTTCGGTTGCCCCGCGGTGCGCGCGGTCGACGGCTGCACAGGCCCAGAAACTGTCTGCCCCCGTCCTGGTCCGACCCGGGCCCGCACGGCATGGCCCGAACTGCATCGTCACGATCAGCGGCGCCGCGCGAGCAGCAGGAAGCGGACCTCAGTGAACGTCAGGGGTGCGGCCCGCTGCTGCAGCCGCAACAGCGCAGACGCGTACCGCTTGACGGTGAAGTCACCGGGCAGTTGCCACGGCATCATCCGCAGGTACGACAGCAAAGTGGCCACGTCCGCGAAACGGATCGACCCGCTCCACTCCTGTGCCTCCTCGACCACCAGCCCGGCGTCCACGACCTGCTGCCGGCACACCTCCAACGTCGTGTCGGGATAGACCGGATCAGCGCCGAAGACAGTGGACAGATCGACCAGGTTGCGCCCGTCGACCTGCTGAGTGAGGAAGACACCACCGGGCCGCAGAACCCGCGCCACGTCAGCCGCGTCAAAGGCGGCGTGACGCGACATGACGACGTCGAAGCGCCCGTCGGGATACGGCAAGTGCTCGCCCCGCTCCGCGCTGTGCGCCACCAGGTCGATGCCGTGAGGTGCCAAGGCTGCCCGGGCGACCGCCACGTTCGGCTTCCAGCCTTCCGTGGCGTGGGTGTCGGGAGGTAGGACCTCTGCCAGGCCCAGAAGTTGCTCGCCCCCACCGGTGCCCAGGTCCAGGACCGACCTGGCTGCCGGCAGGAACCGGCGGGCCAGGTCGGTGTAGGACCAGGGCGGGTTCTCGCTGCGAACCTTCCCCTCGAAAGAAGCGAACGACCAGCCGGTGGATGGTTCGGAGAACCGCTGGGCCCACTCATCGATGAGTTCTTGATCGTGGTCGGTCACCAGCACAGGCAACCAGTGCCCTTGCGGTTCAGGCGAGCGATTAAGCCGGCCGAGGACGCCAAGAGACCACTCGGTCACCCCGCAGTGCGCACGGTCGCCCCGAGTTGGGGACGACCGGATCTGACGATGAGCGAACCGAGTATCGCTCCCGCGCCTGCCATCTCGATGCGGCACTCGACACGTCAGCTCACGCCGCCTCCAGCGCCCCGGTGCTCCAGTCCGAGCAGTTCACGACCTGCGGACCCTCATCCGTCAGCAGAACCAGCACCCTGCCGCCGCACATCGTCGCCACGTCACGGAACGGTTCATAAGGACGTTGCTCCAGGACTTCCCCATCGTCGCTGAGCCGAAGCAGCGAGGTCTGACCGTCATCGGAGAATCGCACCAGGACCCACGTCGCGGTCACCGGGTCACGGACGACGTGTCGGAAGTGGCCGGCCACGCTCGCGCGCTCCCGCCCCTCGAGATCAAGGAAGCGCAGAGGTCCACCGATCCCGCTGACCGCCAGGTGCTCCCCGTCGCCGGCCGCGAGCCAGGCCGGGTTCAGACCCGTCATGATCCGAGGCCCCAGCGGCCCCAGCGGATCCAGCGAAGCATCCAGCAGACGGCACCAGCCGCCGCTCACCCCCAGCGAGAGGTCCGGAGTCAACGCGATCACCCGCAGCACACCCCGCAGGGAGCGCACCTCCTCCCCGGTGGCGGCTTCGAGTACCCGGGTGGGGCTGCGGTTGTAGCTGACCGCCACTCGACCTCCCGCCAGGGCAGTCAGGATCTGCACGTTGGAGCGGCTGCGGTCCTGCCACAGCCGCTCACCGCTCAGGTCGTAGCCGCACACCCCGTGGCGGGTGTAGGCCCCCGCGACCACCACCGGGCGTTCACCAGGGACCAGCGTCACCCGGCGGCCGCCGAAGTCGTGGACGGTCTCGAACGTGGCGCAGCGGGCAGCGCGCTCCCGCGACCACACGTGCACGACCGGCCCGGACTCGGCCGTGACCAACAGGTCTTCCCCCCACGGCGGCGCGGCGACCTCCTGCAGGCCGATCACCAGTGAGCACCCTCTGTGAGCACATCGAAGATCATGCTGGGAGTCTGACCGAGGGTTCCGACACCAGCCTCCCGCCAAGGTTCGGTGCGCCACCTCGCCCAGCGGAGGTGAGCAGCCGGTGGGAGCCGCGATGAGCGACGATCGCGCCTCGACTGACTTCACGGTCATCCCGCTGTCCAGGACGTCGCGGCGCCTGCACCCGCCACGGATCAGTTGCAGTGGGGAGACCACCAACATCCCAGCCTGCAGCCGAGAGACTGTCGGGATGGCACGTTGGAAGCATGACCAGGTCACGAAGTACGAAGGCGTCAACGCCATCGCCTGCTTCGTGCTCGGTCTCGTCTTGGTGGTTCTAGCCATCGCCCCGGCCGATCCAGAACCAGTGTCGTCAGTGATCGCAGCGATGGTCGCCCTCGGGTTCCTCGGCTTGGGCTTCCACTACGCATCGGTCTGGCGGGAGAAGCGCTCGACTCGTTGAACTTCACGGTCATCCCGCGGTGCGCGTGTGCTCTACTCCCCCGGCCAGGGCGTCGACTGCAAGGCAGCTCCGGTCAGTCCTGCTGGATGGTGAATCGGCGAGGTGCAAACAGAGATCTTGCTCGCGAGGAGATTTTGACCGAGTAGGCAACGCCACTCGGCAGCAACCGCCACTGAGCCTTTGTCAGTAACGGTTCTCCATCTGGCTGAGAACGAGGGCCGTGGCAGCGATCGCGGAGATGCGCCGGGGGCAGAGGCTGACGCGACGTAGCGCCCGCCAGCGGGTCTTGAGGTGAGCGATGCCGTGCTCGACGAAAGCACGGGCGGAGTTCACATAGGAGTTCCAGCCCCGAGTTGTTCGATCCAAGACCTGCCCGCCTCGGGGACGTCGGACGGGAACGCGGATGCCGACTCCAGCACCGGTGTACGCCTTGTCGGCCAAGGTGGGGACACCGTCACGAGCAGCGGGATAGAGCGCAGGCAGGGCATGGACACGAGCTGCGGTCAGATCGTGGGTGCAGCCCGGCTCGACCGGCGACACCCACAATGGCCGCCCGTCAGGATCGGTGACGACCTGGACGAGACCGCCGTGCTGGCGGTGCTTTCCGGAGTACCAGCGGTCGCGTCGGCTACCTGGGTCGTGGACGCGGTCGGTGTCGATGAGGGTGCCATCGAGCAGCAGGTGGTCGGTTCCTTTGTTCACGGCTTCGGCAACCACCTCAGGCAGTTCGGGAGCCTGGTCGGCGAGGACGTCCAGGGCTTCGTGCAGGTAGCGGTAGGCGGTCTTCAAGCTGACGGCGTTGTCGCGGGCGAGGTCAGCGACCGCGGCGCGTTGGCGCATGAACCGCAGCAGCAGTACCGCCTGAGCGAAACAGCCAAGCACACGGCGTCCACGGCGGGTGCCGATCCGGATGCGGTGAGCGGACAGCAGGCGGGCGACGGCCTGGGCGAGGTCGCGGGAGACGTCGAGGCTGGCACGATAGGAGAGCACGTAGGGTCCTGACGGGCACGGCGGTTGAGCTTGGTCGCCACCATCGTGACCGGCCAGGCCCTACGTGCCCCAACGCCTCTGCCCCGGGGATGCGGCAGTTGCTCACGCCGCTACTGACAAAGGCTCACTGAGCCAGCGCAAGAGGAACCAGAGGTATCCGCGTCTGGTTCCTCTTCGGCGGCGGGATGAGGAAGACGTGCTCCTCGTCTTCATGTGGAACCCGGTTGCAAGCGATGATCTCGGCCTTGCCGATGTGCCAGCCAGGTAGAGGCGCTGAGCAGCGAGCCAGATCCTCTTGTTGTCGGTGTCTCCATCTGGTCACCCATTGAGGTTGCCATCTCGGATCCACTTGCGGCTGTGGTGGGCGCACACCTGCCCGTCTTCGACCTCGCGGTCATCCTGCTGTCCGCTCGGCCGCGGCCGGCCGGCCATGCCCGGACCTCAGGATGAGCCGGAAAGTCGCCCACGGGGTACCGCTGGCCTACGACAAGACGGCGGAGCGAACGTCAGACCGCCCCAACAACGCAGCGCACCACCGGAAATGCCCATCCGCGGTGCCGCTGTAAGCGTTGGCGCCGATGAGGGCGTACACCGCCTTGAACCGCAAGACGTCTCCACGCTCCACGTCAAACGCTTCGGCGAACACGTCGCTCAGACGTCGATCCGTGCGCAGGGCGTGCGGGCCGTACATGTCGAAGAAGCTCGAGGTCAGGGCCATCTCCAGCACCGGATCGGCCAGCATGGTCAGGAAGCCCCAGTCCAGGACCGCGCTGAGCCGGCAGTCGTCGTCGACCAGCACGTTCTCCGGGCAGAGGTCGCCATGCTGCAGCGTGACCGCCACGTCCCGGCGCCTGGCCAGGAAAGCGCTGCAGGCGTGCAGCAGGTCGTCGAGACCGTTGACGTGGGTCCGCAGCAGGCCGGCGAAGCGCTGAGTGCGGTCTTCGAGCAGCTGCTGCAGCGCTCTCGCCCAGGGCTGGGCGGTGGTCACCGCCGTCTCGCCCAGCAGAGGCAGATCAGGCATCGGATCGAGCGCAGAGACCGGATGCTGATCCGGGATGGTGTGCAGGGCGCTCAGCAGCTCGACCAGCGCCTGCTCCGCGCGGGGGTCCAGGTGCCCGCTGGTCGGGTCGTAGAAGTCGCCGATGCTGCGCCCACGCAGACGCGGCTGACGCAGCAGCGAACGGCCGTCGGGCAGGGTGAGGCACCCAAGTGGGGCGGGGACGGTGAACGGGAGACGGCACCTGCTCAGCGCTTGGAGCAGTCGCTCTACAGGCCCCTCGGACGCGGTAGCGGCTGCGGCCGCGTCCCGGGGCAGCCGGGCGACGCTCTGCTCGTCGAGGGCGTAGACGTCGGCCTCCATCCCCGCAGCCAGCCAGTGCACGTCGGGGTAGCCCAGAGCACGCAGCTGGGCGGGCACCAGGTCGCTCTCCTCGATCACGCGCCCAGTCAGCCAGAGACGCAGCGGGCTCGTCCACGGCGATACCGGCCTGCGGTGGCCCTGGGCTGGCGGCGGTGGAGGCAAGGACTCAACATCACGGTCATCCCGCGGAACGCGCGGTGGTGGCGACTCAGTCGCTTGACACGGCGTCGTCTCCGCTGTTGGCCCGCTTGCGCGGCCACAACGCGATCCACACCACCGAAGCGATAGCGGCACCCATGATCATCGACGGGACGTCCATGGTTCACCCTCTCAAGACCGTCCCCGGCACGGCGAGATGACCTACCGCAGCCGGGCAGCTCATCTCGCGGCCCGCGGCCTCACGGTCATCCCGCTGACCAGGACGTCGACGACGTCGGGACTTGCTGATCTCTCACACCGCCGGGTGCAAGACCCCGAATATCGTGGGGCCGCGATGAGCCGCAGGCGGTACCTGGCTGGCGGCGGACTCTGCTTGGTCGTCCCGGGGAGGGCAGTGATGTATGCGTCAGGCCGAGGACAGGCGACATCTGATCTTCATCAGGCACGGTCAATCGCTTCACTCCCAACGGCAGATCCTCGCCGGCGTTGCGAACTGCCCCGGCCTCACTCCCCACGGGCGCACGCAAGCGCATGACTTGGCGACGCAGCTACTGCAGATCTGCGGTGCCCCCGACGCCATCGACAGCAGTCCCGTCGCCCGCGCCCGCGAGACTGCCGAGATCGTCCGAGAGACCCTCGCCCTGAACCTCCCCATCGACGACGACGCTCGCTTGAGTGAACCCAGTCCAGGCACAGCCGACGGGCTGAGCCTCATCGACTACGAGGCGCAGTTCGGCACCTTCGACATGCAGACCGAACCGGATCGCCTTCTCGCGCCGGGAGGCGAGAGTTGGCGCCAGTTCCTCGCACGAGTGGACGACTTCGTCGCTGAACGCAGCATCCCCGACGGGACGCACTGTCGGTGGATCTTCACGCATGCCGGCTTCATGGTCTGGCTCGTTCGAAGCCTGGTTGGCGCCACCGCCACCCGACTTCGTCTCGAGTTCGAGAACTGCTCGATGCTGCACTTCGAGGTCTCCGACGGCCACTGGATCCTCCGGTCGTACCTGCCGCCCGACGACGTCAGTTGAGATTAGCGATCAGCCGATGAGAGCGATCACGTCGTCCTGCCCCAGACCGGCGCCGCCCGGTTATGCCGCTGTCGTGGACGTCGACGACCTTGCGGTCTCATCGCAGACCATCGCGCACAGTTCCGTCTGCGCCACGATGAGCACGTGAGCCCCGACGCGCAGTCAACCGTTCCCGCCTCCTCGCCGGACTGGCGAACCGAACTGGCTCACCTCGACTCCGCCGCCGCGGCCTGCGCTCGTGACCGCGCCGGAACAGTTCTGACGTGGGCCCGCGGCAGCAACCCCGACGCGTGTGCGGTTACCGCCAGCACCGTCCAGTACGCGGCCTCGATCACCAAGCAGTTCACCGCAGCCCTCATCGCCCGCGCCGTCCTGGACGGCCTGCTCCGCGAAGACACCGCCCTGCGCGCGGTCCTGCCTCACCTGCCCACCTGGGCCCGCGATGTCACCGTGCACCACCTCATCCACCACACCGCAGGCCTGCCCACCACGCAGGCCGTGACCGCAGCCGCCGGGTGCGCCGAGCACGACCTGGACAACGATCGCGTCCTGCAGGCCCTGACCCGCATCGATCAGCCGCAGCACCCACCGGGGCGAGCCTTCGCCTACAGCAACACCGGCTACGTCCTGCTGGCTGAGGTGCTGCACCGCGTCACCGGCACCGACCTGGACGTCCTGGCCCGTGCCGTCCTCTTCGCGCCCTTGGGCTTGGCCAGCGCCCGCTGGGGTGGACCCCCGGTCGCTGTCGTCCCCGGGCAGCCCACCCCACCGGGCACGACGGGCGACGGTGGACTGTGGCTGAGCACCGCGGACCTGCTGCGCTGGCTGACGGCTCTCAACGAGGACGCTCTGGGCTCCGCCGTGACGGAACTGATGAGCCAGCCAGGACTGCTGCAGGATGGAACGACCGTGCCCTACGCGTGGGGCGCAACCGCCCGCCGGCACCCGAGGGGAACCTTGTTCACCCACGGCGGGGACTGGCCCGGTTGGACCGCGAAGACCGTGCGCCAGCCCGCAACCGGTGCCGCGGTGGCGGTGATGACCTACGGGGCCGACGCGGTCGCGGTCAGCACCGCGGCCGTGAACGTCGTCGAGTACCTGCTGCCTGCGTGGCCCGGCGGAGAGGGGAGCTGAACGACCTCCCGATCATCCCGCCCGCCGTACGTGCTCCCCGCCCCTGCTGTCAGATCGCGAGGTCGAGGTAGCCGCGCCCGGCCACCACCAGCGCACCCAACGCAGAACCCGGCTCAGGCTCCGCCTCGAGCCCCAGGAAACAGACCTCGCACCGTGCGTTGTACGTCATCACCCAGCACGCCGCCGCCGCAGCCGCCCACTGCTCACCGACCACAAACCCAGGTCGGGCCCGCTGGTAGTCCTCCAGGAACGCCGCCACCTGCGCGACCGTCGGGGCGGCCGCGTTCGCGGACCCGCCCGCGGTGTAGGAACCGGCGCACATCCCCACCAGCACCGCCTCCGGACGCGCAGTCAGGCTGTCCCAGTCGAACGCCCCACTCACCACGACCTCCCCGACGGAACCGCCGTCCTCGCCGGCTTCTGCGGGCCGCAGGAGCACGTTGCCGTCGTACCAGTCGCTGTGCCCGATGACGTCGGACCCCAGCAGACCGCGGCTCCCGAAACCGTTCAGCACCCCGGCCGCCTCGCCAGCCAGATCGTCCACCCACCCGAAACGCTCCGGCCGATGGGTGAAGTCGAAGATCGGGTCATGCGGTACCGGCCAGGGACCCTCCTCGTAGCGCGCCCACGCCGGCGCCCCCGCCCGCAACGGCCCACCCAGAACAGGGTCAGCCGCCAACGGCCGCAACAGGTCGATCTGTTCGGCGAGACCGGCGACCAGCGCCCGCCGAACAGCAGGCTCGGTGGCGTCGGCGAGTTCCCCCTCGCTCAGCAGCGTCTCGGCCACCACCACCCGCCCGTCCTCCACGGTGGGCCCGTGCACCGGTCGGGGGCAGGGGTAGCCGCGGGCGGCCAGGTGGCGCTGAGCTTGGACTGCGGCGGCGAGGTGGGCGAGGTCAGCGCCGCGGCGGTGAACCTTCAGCGCGACGTCGCGTCCATCGTCGAGTCGGCAGCCGTAGACCGCGGCGACCCGCCCGGCGCGGAAGAGAACCTGGCGCAGCCCTGAGCCGACCTGATCACGCAGGTACCGGTCGAGCCAGGCGTCGACCTCGTGCTGCGGCACCGGACCGAACGTGGCCCGTTCGATCCCGTCCACGACCTCCTCCGCCGTCACCGGTGCCTACTCGCCCAGCGCGATGTGATCATGCGGCCACCTTCTCCAACCTCGACAAGGAACGCACGGTCATCCCGCGCTGCGCGTACAGCCAGGTCGACGACCAGACGACGGACGTCAGCTGCTTGGCGGCTGGAGGACGCACAGCTCATTGCCATCTGGGTCGGCCAGGACGTGCCAACGCCAGCCGTGCTCGACGATGGCTTCGGACGTCAGGCGGACACCGCCGGCCGCCTCCACTCGCGCCACCTCACCGTCCAAGTCTTCGGTCCGCAGGTCCAGGTGCACCCGGTTCTTGTCGGACTTCTGATCCCCCGTGCGCTGCAGGAGCAACTCCACTCCCTGTCCGCCGGACGGGACCAAGCTCAGGTAGGCACCTCCTCCGTAACCATCGCGGTGGTAACCGAGGACCGTTGTCCAGAAGTCCGCCGCCCTGTCGAGGTCGCTGGTGTCCAGGACTACGATCAGTTCTCCGTGCGAGTAGCGCTGCATGTGCCGAGCCTGGCACCGAGCGACCTCTGCAACGACCTGGTGCTGTGCACGCGGCGCGCGGTCATCCCGCAATGCGGTCGTGTCGTCGCTTGGTGGGACCTCAGACTGAGTCCATGACGAAGCGACCCCACGTCGACTGGACGGCCGCCGAGATGTCGAGGCTCTCCGACGAGGAGCTGCGACTTCGTCGTGAAGATGCCCGCCGTGCGGAAGTCCGAGCGGATGCTCCTGGGGTAGGGCGATCGAGCAAGGGGCGGCGCCTCTGGCGTATGAACCGCGAGCTTGTCGAGTCAGAGATGGCGACTCGCGGCCTGTTGTAGCAGCGGACCCAGCCGCAACAGGCGAGACTTCACGGTCATCCCGCAGAACGCGCGGCCCACGGACCCGCGCACCCCGGCCGACACCTACTCCCACAGCTCATGCGTCACAGTGCCTTGGTGAGCGTGCTCCCGTGCCATGACCTCTCCGCCGCTAACTGGCTCCAGACCAGTGACCGGCCCTGGAACCAGCTGGTCACCCTCGGACCCGCCGGCTACGACGCCTACGCCCGCCTGCGCTTCATCCCCGACCCCACCCACCCCGGCCAAAGCGAAGGGGACGTCGACTTCGACCCGGGCCCCGACGCCCCCAGCGAGAACGACCAGATGCGCTCCGCCCTCACGCTGCTCACCACGCACACCACCACCGAGCGGTGCTACTTCGCCATCTGGGACGGCTGGGGTCTGCTCCCCACCGACAAGACCACCGCCCGCCTGCAGCTGCCCAACCGGAACTACTTCCTCTTCGATGGCGCCGTTGCCGACCTCGGCGACGGCGCGCAGTGGAATCGGGTGCTGTCAGGACCAGCCGGGGCGTGGCCGTCTGGACCCGACCCCGCGTTCGTGTGGCCAGCAGATCGCACCTGGTGCCTGACCAAGGACGTCGACCCGCACTACGCCACCATCGCCGCCTCGAGCGTGGCGATCACGGCCCTGCTGAACCACCCCGGCCTGGACATCGTCCCCGCCGACCTCGCCGAGGAACCTCTCCACTACCTGTGACCCTGCCGAACGCAGGTTCCTCGCTCCAGGAAGAGTGCGGAGCGCACGGTCATCCCGCGGTGCGGGGCGTCGTCGATCTCACGGTCTTGGTGAAAAACGAGTAGCCCAGACATCTCACCAGCCAGTCTCTGTCGAGGCCGTCGTTCCAGACGGCGACGCCTCCGCTGCGATATCAAGGTCGACTTGAACCTGTCCAGATACATCCGCACTTGATGGCCCGCTCCAGCGCGCCGGAGCCGTCCATCGGTACGAACCAGGCTCAGCCTCGGAAAAGTCGACGTACCACCCCGTGAAGTACCCGAACGATCCCCCGCCTTGAGAATCAACATCGTTGACCGCCTGATCGGTGACGAACACCCGACCCTGGCCATGACCAGCGTCAACGCCCTGGTGGTCCATTCTGGACGCCAACACGAAAGTCCCACCAGAGACGCCCCCCGGCAGCGCACTCAAGACCGCGATGACGCACGGGGTGACCTCGGACAACGGGCCACCGGCAGCGCCGTCGGGTGAGCCCTTCGCGTAGGTCATCCGCCACATGAGCGCCGGGCCGGGTGAGTCAGCGTCGTCCTGCGCCTGCACGCGAGCACTGACCTGACCCACCACCTCCGAGCACTCGGTAGTCACCGGCGCAGGATGCGCCTCGGTCTCATCAGAACAACCAGCAACGGCTGGGATCAGCAGGAAGCTCATGAAAGCGACGGCCGACCTCGTACTTGATGCCCTCTTCTGCATAGCTTCTCCTGGCTCGTCCCATGACGTCACGGGTGAGATGACCTCGGACTCACCACGGTTCCCTCGTCACCAAGATGGCCTAGAAGGTTCTGAACTAGGTCCAACGCACGCTCACCGCGCAGAGCGTGCCCCTCGCGGTCATGGCGCTGCGCGCCGTCACGGTCATCCCGCCTTCAGCGAAAGTCGCCGACCGAGGATGAGCATCGCGGCGGCCCGGGCGAACCTGACGGCTGAGTACGACTAGCCCACTGCCCGCGAGGTCTGAGCGGTGGATATCCCACCTCAACCCGTGGGTAAGCGCAGGACACTGCCCAAGCGCACGACACCGGCCCCGTACTGCTCGTCGAGACGACGCTGATCGCCTTCACGAGCCAGCAGAGCCGTGGCGGTGACCTGCCCGGCCAACTGATCCAGCTGGAGGTCGAGCAGCGGCAGCAGCGCCTCGGGCCCGTCGAGAGCGTCTCGCACAGAGGTCAGCTCCGCGGCGGAGTGCGCGGCGGCGCTGACGCACAACGCGCCGCCCCAGACCGCCCGCACCGCGGACTCCATCTCAGCGAGGTCCCCAGTGGTCGAGACGTTCAAGACGTAGCGCAACGGGTCGTTCGCGCTTTCACTTCCGGCCCCCAGCTCCTCCGGGGTCACAGTGGGCTGGTCGATCCACAGCAGGCCGTACCCCGAGACGGCCTCGGCCCGCACCGACGCGGCCTGCAGCGCCTCCTCGGTGGTCCGCGCCGAATCCAGCGGTTGCCACCCGCCCACCGGTTCTGGGCAAGGACTGGTGAAGGACGGCTCCGGTCCCCGCGTTTGATCCTCCAGGTCCGCCGGGCTGGCGGGGCGGGCGGGTGCGGTGAGCCGGATCGCGTCGCCCTGCGGCGTCCCGGTGATGACGAAAGAGCCGTACCGGCTCTGCAGCACCGACTCGTAGGAGCCCGCGGGCAGGGAGGCGAAGTCCCAGCCCATCAGGTCCGGACCTCCGCACTGCGGCGGTAGCGACATCGCGATACCGCCCACGCATAGCTGCGGGCCGTGGCTCTCGTCCTGCAGGACAAACCCGGTGGCCTCGAAGGGCCCCGGGTGCGCGTCGGGGACGAGGTCGGGTCGTGCCACGTCGGACGTCCCCGGACCGGGCCGACCGCTGGGTGATGAACCACCAGGCACCGAGGCCTGCTGCCCGCACGCGCTGACAAGGAGAACGGCCAGCAGTCCCGTCCAGGCGAGGAGACGTGAGGTCATGATGGTTCGACGTAGCCGGTCCGCGGCCCGTTCCCCACCAACATCACGAGACCGCCCGGTGAGCTGAGACTTCACGGTCATCCCGCGTTGTGCGCGGTCCTGCGCTGGTGGCGATGCCGTAGACATGGCGAATTGAGGACGGTCACTGAGAACGTCGATCAAGCCGCATCGCCAACGACGCAGCCACAGACCATCTAGATCCCCAGCTCAAGACAGCACCGGGTCAGACGATGAAGACGGAAACGAACTCGTTCCCGTCGCCGCACCCAGCAGGCCCCGGCCCCCTCCAGGAGCGTCATGACGTCTATCAGCGCTACAGGCGGCGTCCACAAGACGCTGCCTCAGCCCACCGCCACCAACGCAGCTAAGGGCCTACAGCGCGCCGAATCGGCCACCGCCAGCACTGTCGCTCTCACCGGGGCCGCCAGCAGCCCCGGACCTGACACCGTCGAGGTCAGCGGCCACTCCATCCTGCTCTCACGTCTGTTCCCCGGTCAGGACGCCGCGACAGCGACGCAGGTACGCCCACCCGGCAGCAACCCTGACGGGGTATCGATCGCCTCCTTCCTGACCACCAGCGATCGCAGCGCAATCTCCTCGCTGTACGAATACGCCCGTGACCACGGCATCGACGCCGCAGACATCGACAACATCGCCTTCGACCTGGGCGGCTACCGCCGCACGGCGCCAGGCGTCCTCCAAGACACCGTCGGGCAGATGTTCGACGAAGACGGCGAACCCATCACCTACGCCTTCAGCCAGCACGATGAGGCCACGGCCATCGACATCTTGGGTAGTCGCGCCGCCAGCGACAGCGCTCTGCCCCGCGGCTTCCTCGAGCACCTGCTGGACCCCGGTCTGACGGGCGGCAACCACGCCACCAACTTCGACGTCTTGCAGAGAGTCGTCTACGCCACCTCGGCTTCCGGAGCTGACGGCTCCCGCGACCCGCACGCCACCATCGCCCCGCGACCACTGGAGCGGCTGGCTCAGATGAAGGCCGCCGGCCTGATACCCACCCCTGCGCAAATGCGTGCCACCGCCGCGGGCGCCGTCATCGGCCCCAACGGTCAGCCCGTCTCGCTCTTTGAGCAGTACGCTTCCCGTCTGGGGACGGCGGCGGCCGCGCTCAGCGACGCGGACAAGGACCTCCTGGGACCGTTGTACGCGGCCACCGCCAGCCAGTACGGCCCGTTGAGTACGCAGATGAAGCAGGTTGATGAGCTCGCCCGCACCTTGGCGACGGTGCGCGCATTGGGCCATGGCGACGACCTCGGAGACTTCCTCAAACAGCTGCTGCAGGACCGCGCGCCGAAGTAGTCACCGAGCTCGTTCCGACCCCGTGCTCGGCGACGTCACGGTCATTCCGCTGACCAGGATGTCGCCGACATCCGCACCCAAGAGCGGCAGAAACAACCTCTGGACGGCGCGCCTCATCCGACGACTTTGCACCCTCGCAACGCCCACAGCAACCACCATTGTCACCCCCACAAGAGCGACCTGGACCAGCGGCGCGAAGAGCAGACCGAGCACCGCGGTCGAGGAGTCCGAGGTCAAGACGCTCCACAACGCCCACACCGTGAAGGCCAGCAACAGCAGGTCTCCCACGAGCACCACAGCGAGCGCACCACGCCAGTGCCGGCGCACGGAGACACCCACGACGACCGCGGCGGCGAACGGCAGCAGCGCCCACCCCGTGAAGACGATCGCGAACACCACCGCTCCGACGCTCTCGGTGGTGAGTTCCCAACTCGTCAGGGTCGCTGTCGTCGCCAGGGTCGTCACCGCCCCTACCGCAGGCAGCCCCACCAGAGCCAGCAGGAGGGGGTCGCGCAGCGACGATGATCGGCGGGACGCAGTGCTCACACGTCACGGTGACATCCGCACGGTATCCGTGGGGCGTTGCAGCCTTGCGCTCATCAAGATGCGCGCGATCACAACCCAGAAGACTCGACCAGCGACCCAGCGGTCATGGCGATGACTGGACGCAAGCCAGGCCCGAAGATCACCCGCCCATCGCCGAAAAACCGCAGTCAAGACCACGTCCGCAGTGCACCGCGGACGGTGCTCACGCCAGGCTGTCGATCACCGGCCGCAGGAACGCCTCGAGGCTCCGCTCATCGTCGAGAAGGGCTGAGCTGACCACGACCACACCGGGCTCGAGGACCCACCCCGCGCTGCCTTCGACCGGCACCTCGCGCAGGTTCAGGGAGAAGGGCCGCAACGGGCGTCCCAGCGTGCCCTCGTAGCTGTTGACGAAGTGCACCAACCCCAGCGAGCCGTTCTCAGCACGCGCCTGCTCGGCCAGCTGCACCTGCCGGCTCCACCGGGTGAAGTCCTCGAAGTGCTGCTCGACCAGGGCCTGCAGCACCGGCAGGTCCTCCAGCCCCGGCCAACGGGGCGGGCCGAAGGGCGCGGCGTCATCGGAACGTTCAGCCAACGCGCGGGGCCACCACCGTTCCCACTGCCGGATCGCCTCACCGAGGTCGACACCCACCGGCTGCACCGCAACCGACGGCTGCAGAGGCGGAAGGTCTGGCTGTGCGGAGGCGTAGCGACCCAGACCAGCAGCGTCACGCACGTACAGCGCCAGCGTCAGGGGGCCGTCGAAGCCGCTCTTGATCTGCCAGCTGGGGACACCCGCCATGTGCATGACGACCACCCTTCACGAGGCGAGACGCCGCGACAAGGGCAACCGTTCGGCGCTAGCCCGACGCGCGGGCATCTTGCGACCTGTGATCGCACCGCCACCGGAGCAGCATCGATAGACAACCGAACAGTTGAGAGCCGCAAACCTTTACGCCTCCTCGCCCGCGGAGCGAGGCAACCCGGCCCGCGGGCTCATCGTCGTCCTTAGTGAGAGGTGTCGCAGACAAGTCCTAGGCAGAGGGGAGGCAGAGCGATGCAGATGCCGTTCGAGCAGTTCGTCGACCACAACGCCCGAGCACTCCTCGGCAGCGCCTACCTACTCACCGGCGACACCCACGCCGCCGAAGACCTTCTCCAAGACGCCCTCGAACGAGTCTTCATGCATTGGTCACGTGTACTGGACCCCCTGCCCTACACGCGCACCGTCATGGCCCGCCGCGTCACCGACGGCTGGCGCGCCTCTCGCCGCAGGCCACGCCAGGAACCCCTCATCGTCGATGACCACGATGTTCCCGTCCCCGACACCACCCAAGGCCACGCCGAGCACGCCGACATGGCCGCCCTCCTGCGCCAACTTCCACCCCGACAACGAGCCGTGATCGTCCTGCGCTACTACGAAGACCGTTCAGAAGCGGAGATCGCCCATGCCTTGGACTGCGCGCCGGGCACGGTGAAGTCCCAGGCCGCGAAGGCCCTCCGCACGCTGCGCCAACTCACCGACGACCTCACCGAGCACGGGAGAGCGACGTGACCAACCTCGAAGATCAGCTGCGTCAGCGACTGCGCACCACCGCCGAGCGCGTCGTGGTCCCCCCCGACTTCGCCGCCCACGCCCACCACCGAGGAGTGCGACGTCGACGTCGACGCCGGCTGCTCCTGGTGACGCCAGTCGTCGTAGCCGCTACCGGTCTCGGTGTCCTCGCATGGTTGCTTCCCTCCCCAGCGACGACGTCGCTGACACCGGCCACCACCACGGAGACCGCCGCCACTGCGCCGGTCGAGCTCACCCCCGATCTAGAGGCGGATCTCACCGCGCTTCGACCCTCGGGACTGCTGACGGCCGGTCAGAATGACCCCTTCACTCAGCAGATCCCCCTGTCGCAGTGGACGACCTGGTTGCCGTGTGATCAGGTCAGCAGGCACCTCGGGATCTCGTTGCCGACTTTTGACCGTCTCGATGGCTATCAGCTGCGGTGCGGCAGCCAGCGAGGGGCAGCGATCTTCGACCGTGAGGTCCCCTCGGCTCCATCAGGACTCGCCGATGAGGAAGCGACCCGGGTAGAAATCGCCTACATCCCTCCCGGGGTCGATGAGCAGACAACGACCATCGCCCAGGCCACTGCCCAGGGGATGAGCTGGATCCTCATCTCCTACGGCGGCGACCTCGGCGGGAGCGGGGGTGAAGCCCCCGGAGCCGGGCGGTTGGGGCAGCCGGACACCACGGCAGTGTCCTTGCGCACCGGGGAAAGCGCAGTCGCGTGGATGGCGGAGTCCGGGACGACGATCGGATGGACCTCCACGGTCGGTGGCCATGCTTTCGCCCTCAGCATGTATCAACCGCGAACCCCCCTAGAAAGTGTCCGCGTCTTCAGTGGTGGCCACGACGTCCCGCTGTAGGCACGCCGAAGGCGTATGCCGCGCGGTAGTTCTGGGCCAACTAGAGACGCACGGTCATCCCGCGGTGCGCGTGAAGCGCGCGGTCATCCGCGAACCTGGTGCTGGGTGACCTCGGATCACCTACTTCGTCGGGAAGTCTTCGTCGGGAAGTCGCTGACGGACTGAGGTTCCGCAGGACATGCTGCTGCGGTGAAGGACTGGAGCGGCTACCCCCTGCAGCCGGGGGAACCGGAGTACACCGACGATGACCGCTTCTGGGACGGAACCCGCACCTACCACCTGACCAGCGACCGAGTGTGGAAGCGCGAAAGCGACCTACTCAACGCCGCCGACGTCATGGTTTTCAACCTCCTCGACTGCAGCCCCAACCCCCACGTGGGGTCAAAACGCGTGGCCACCGACTCCGAACGGCGCAAGATCGTCAAAGCCGGTCTGGTCCGCTTCGTGGACAATGAAGGCGGGCTGCAGCGCTGGGAGAGTAAGGACGGTACGGTGCTCGCCCTGCTCCTCGGCGAGCTACGCAGTCCACGTATCCCCTTCTAGCAGCAGCGCTCCCTTCGCTCCCTGCAGCCGAGGCCTCAACCGCAAGGGCATCCCGCAGTGCGCAGGCGTGCGGTGATCCCCCGCTGCGCGTAGTCGCTGTCGCAAGCAGATGGGTGGCACCCAGACACCGAGCCCACTCTCAGCCCAGCGTCCCACCAGACTGACGCCGTTGAGAGCCACAGCAGCCGCGTAGGAGACCCACCCATGCAGGTCCTGTTCGACAGTAACGTTCACGTGCACTACGGCTTCATCAAGCTGCAACACGAAGACGCCGACCCGATAGCCGACCTCGACGGCGCCTGGACTGTTCCCGGTTTAGTAGACACGGGATTAAGCTGCGAGTTCAGCAATCTGATCGATGTTTCGGTAGCCTAACTCAAACTCTCGCGGTGTCAAATATCCGAGCGTCGAATGACGCCGGATCGTGTTGTAGTAGTTCTCGATCCAGTCGAACGTCGCCCGTTTCACATGATCCAGACTCGGCCAGGGGCGGGGGTGGATGAGTTCCTTCTTGTAGGTCGCGAAGAACGATTCCGAGACGGCGTTGTCGTAACAGATTCCGGTCCGCCCCAGGGAGCGGCGAACGCCGTTCCTCGCGCAGAACCTGTCGAACTGTTTCGAGGTGTACTGGCAGCCGCGGTCGGAGTGGAAGATCACACCCGCCGGGGGTTGGCGATGCTTGATCGCCATCAACAACGCGGCCTCGATCAAGTCGGTGCGCATGTGCGTGTCCACCGCGTAGCCCACGACCGCGCGCGAGTGCAGGTCGATGACGGTTGCCAGATACACCCAGCCGTTCCAGGTCTTGATGTAGGTGACGTCTCCGCACCAGCGGGTGTTGGCCTCTGCGGCGGTGAAGTCACGGCCGATGAGATCTGGCGCAGCGACCGGATCCGCTCCGCGGATCGTGGTGCGTTTCCACGCCTTCGGGTGCCGCCCAGCCATTTTCAGGCCGCTCATGAGCCGGTGGACGCGCTTGAGGCCGACCCGGACGCCCTGGGCGCGCAGCTGGGCCAGGACCCGACGTCGGCCGGGGTTGGCGCGCAACTTCTCGTGGATCGCGATGATCAACTGCCGCAGGGCGGCGTCGTCGACCTCACGGGCCGAGAGTCCCCGTCCGCGCCAGGCGTAGTAGCCCGAACGGGACACATCCAGCTGAGTGCACATGAACGTGACGGGGTAAGTCTTGGAGTCGTCCCAGTCCGCGATCGCCGCGAAGATTACTTCTGGTCTTTCGCAAACCAGGACGCTACTTTTTTTGCGAACTCAGCTTCCATCCGCAGTTGCCGATTCTCTGCGCGGAGGCGTTCGAGTTCGGCGTTCTCCTTCGTCCAGTGGCGGCTGGGTCGTCTCGCCCTGGCGGGAGTCGCGTTCTTTCTTCACCCACTTGCCTAACGTCATCTCGTGTACGCCGATGTTGCGGGCGACCTCGGCGATGGATCGGTGGTCGTCCAGGACGCAGGCTATCGCTTGAGTCTTGTACTCATCGGTGAAGTGCCGGCGGGTCGAACCCATTGTTGGTGCCTGCTTTCATGTCAGGCAGCCAATCCGAGTGTCCACCGAACCGGGAACGGTCCAGCCGTCCGCGGTCAGGCCAACGGCCTGTGCGGAGCAGCCTTCCCCGGACGACTGCACCTGTTCACCGGCCTGCACACCGGCGACGTCCCCCTGCGTATGGAGTTACACGAGAAAGCCCCAACCGTGGACCTTGACTGGGAGGAGGTCGTCGAAGCCACCTTGGTCACCGAGCCCGGCCCGTACTGGCTCAGCACCTTCAACTGGTGGCAGGAGCTGGAGACACCAGATGCCGGGACCTATCGCGTCCGTTGGTCGGCCAACGGCATGGACGAAGCTCACGACCTCACTCGACTGTCCGGCGAGCCAGCCCGCGACAGGTACCTGCTGCAGCTGTGGCCGGCTCCAGCTGCCCCTGACGTAGTGATCCGCCAGCACGCGCGCATCGCTGAGCAGTACCACCGGTCAGCCACTCAGCCCCCGTCTCGCTAGGCCTCACTGCACCGCCCCCGAGGGCGGTGCGTACATGCGCTCTACAACGCGCAGGCGCACGGTCATCCCGCAGTGCGCGCGGGCGCTCAGAAAAGTTTGAAGCAAGCGGCGGTCACGAAGGCGACACCGAAGGTGCCGAACATGATGATCTTGCCGGTGCGGCTTGTAGGACTCCAACCGCCTCCGGGAGAGGGATCCCAAGGCATCAGCTACCGCACCTCACTTCTTGCGCCGAGCGAAGCGCGCTGCGGCTCCTGCAAGGATGATCACCAGGACCACGATGAAGGCAATGGCGCCAAACGACCCACCGCCGCTGGTCGGGTCCACGTAGTCCTCCAGAGATCACGAGACCCGCAGGCTACTGCTGGACCCCATTTAGAGCTCGCCGCAGAGGCAGCGGCGTACTCCGGATGGGGCCACTAACGCACGATCATTTCGCGATGCGCGTGAAGCGCATGGTCATCCCGCCGTCCATGCGGGCGGTAGCCGCCAGGCCGCAACGTGACCAAGGTCAGGGGTGGCCTACTTCCGACGGCGAGAGCGTTCGATCAGGACGCCCACCACGATGACGACGGCCACCAGCACGACCCCCAGCCAGCCCGGGATGGACCCGCCATGACCGCCCACTTCGTCCCCCAAGAGTGCTCCAGCCCGCTTGATCGCCTCCGACGATCTCACGGTCACCCCGCTGGCCAGAACGTTCTAGACGCCACAGCTCACCAGGAAGAGCAAGCCCCACCACCGTTCGGAGCCTGGTGTAACCACCGGCACCCCTGCGGACACTAGGCAGTGTGGACACCCGCACCGAGGACACCTTGTGGGCCGCCGCCCGTAACGGCGACGGTGATGCCTTCGGCGTCCTCTTCGACCGTCACCACCCCCGGGTCCACCGCCACGCCACCCGCCTGCTGACTTCGCGCGCAGACGCCGAAGACGTCACCGCCTCGACCTTCCTCGAAGCCTGGCGCCGCCGTGACCACGTGCGCCTGGTCAACGCCTCCGTCCTGCCCTGGCTGCTGGTCACCACCACCAACCTCGCCCGCAACACCCACCGCGGCGCCCGCCGCTATCGCGACTTCCTACAACGCCTACCGCGCGAGGCCACCGTGCCCGACGCCGCCGAGACCGCCCTGTCCGGACCTCTCAGCCTCGATGGGCAGTTGAACGCGGCCTTGGCCACCCTGCGCCCGATCGACCAGCAGCTCATCAGCCTCGTCGTCCTCGAAGACGTCACCCTCACCGACGCCGCGACCGTCCTGGGTCTCACCCCCGGAGCGGCCAAGACCCGCATGCACCGCGCTAACGCCCGACTGCGGGCCGCCCTTGGCGATCCCCCCTCTCCCGCTCACCTCCATCCCGCGTCTGAAGGGCAGCACTCATGAGCGATCCGCAGCTGAACTCTTCCCTGGACTTGCCGCTGGATCCCGTCTTCCGCGACGCCCTGCGCAAGGAGCTCGTCCGCACTGTCGACACCACACCAGCGCCCCGGCCGCCCCGCCGATGGACACAGCGCTGGACACGGCGACGGACCCGGCGCTGGACGCGGCGGCGCACGCTCACCCTCAGCGCAGTCCTGCTCGTGGGCCTCGGGGGCGGCGGGGCCGCGGTCGCCACCGGCGCCCTGCCCCTACCCGGGGCCGACCAGGTCGTCCTGCACGGACCGGCCAGCACCGTCGTCCACACCGGCCCCGCCACCGTCGACCTCGGAGATCGACCCGCAGGCACCACCAGCGTCGAACTGGTCTTGACCTGCCTGAGCCCGGGTGGTTTCTCCTTCGCGGACGGGGCGGGCATGACGTGCTCAGCTGAAGACGTCGCGCGAGAAGGTGGAGCGGGCGGTGCTGGCTACACCCTGGCCTTGAAACCAGGCCAGACGTCCACCCAGATCACCGCGGCCGCTGGCACCCGCTGGTCGCTGACCAGCACCTACTCCACCCACACCCCCACCGACTGGGCCACCAACGCCAACGGCGACACCTACGGCGTTACCAAGGACTGCGGGGGTCAATTCGTCGTACAGGTCGACGGATGCGAACCCGACCTGGTCGCAGTAGTGGCCAGCAACGGCCAACAGGGATACGCCTACAACACCGACCTCAACCCCCAACCAACCTTCACCTCACCCGCCGATGCCCTGGCCTGGCAGAAGTCCAACCCACCTGCAGCGCACACCATCCCCGTCTACACCTCCGACGGGGTCACCGTCATCGGTGAATTTCAGACCGGCTGACCCAGCACATGGTCGTACCGCGGTCCGGGGCTGCGGCCGTCGACGACGTCGCGCGCATATTGAAATCGCTGGGAGCGAGATGAAGCAGGGCGATCATCCGCCCAAGCCCTCACACCACCCAAGACCTCCATCCCCAATACCACGGTGTGGTGGTCTCAGGGATGGTTCACGCAGGGGCCTGAAAACCCCACACCCTCCTGGAAGACTCGCCAGATGATCACGATTCAGGTGCTGCGACCGTGACTGGTCGCAGCGTGGACGGGCCGCAGGTCACTGCTCACTCGCCGCTGCGCGCCCGGCCCGCACTACGTGCTCGCCTCGCCCTGTCAGCGGTAGCGGCCCTGGTCCTGGTGGGCGCTGCTTTCGCGGTGCGCGACGAGCCCGCCGCGGCCCCCCTGTCTGGCGCCGACGAACTGGCCCAAGGCGCCGCGCAGCGAGTCGTCGACGACGTGCAGGACTACGTCCAGACCGGGCGCATCCCTGGAGAGCTCGATCCCGACGGCGCAGCAGTGACACCCCTCCGTGTCGACGACATCCGAGACTGGCTGCAAGAACCGCCGGCCACGTACTGGAAGGGCCGGTCCAAGGAGTCGTGGCGGGTGCTCAGCAGCGACGTCCCGACTGCCGGTGGCCCGACTGCCGGTGGCTCGACCTCGCCGGCGGAGGCCACCTTCGTCCTCGCCGTTTACCTGCTCTCCCAGGACACCAGCTTCGTCAACAGCTCCGAGTGGGGCCGCACCTGCTTGCGACTGCACGTCGAGCCCGCGGCCTACGTCGTTCAGCACCAGCGGGTGGCGTGCGCTGACGACGTCCCAGAAAAGGGACTGCCGCACTACTGACTCGAGCACCTCAACTTCACGGTCATCCCGCCATCCGGGGGTATTCGGGTCGGAAGTACCTGGCTCAGGGTCCAACGGTGCCACGCTCGCCAACGAAACCCGATCATGGAGGTTGGTGTGCGCCGCGAGGTCATCCAGGACTGCGTGCAGCTGTCTGCCTGGGTCTTCTTCACCCTCGTAGTGCTGGATAGCGACGTCAGTCGATGGCTGGTCACCCTTGGGTTCGTGCTGATCGCCTTGCAGGTTCTGGTGCTGGTCCGGCGCGTCGTCCGCATCCGGCGTGAGCGGGCCCGGCACACGCCTTGAGAACCGCACGGTCGTCCCGCCATCCGGTCGCGGTGAGGAGTCCTGCACCGGTCTCGACACGGGCGCCGCCCGCCGCCACCGACACCGAACCCACCCCGCGTGCAACGTTCGGTGCTGTGAGGCGTCTAAGCAGTGTGAGAGCCGACGACGTCGCCAGCAGGCGCGCCCGCAGCGACAGGCCCGCAAGGTCGTTCGCTGGCACGGCAGCGGGTTGGGGCACCGGTGGTGTCACCGACGACGCCGGCTACCAGACGCTGTTCGAGCAGCACTTCCACCCCACTGTCCGCCTCGCCCGCCTCCTCGGCGCCGACGACCCCGAAGACATCGCCCAGGAAGCCTTCGTGCGCCTACACCGCCACCACCACCGCCTGCACGAGTCGAACTCGGCCCTGGCCTACCTGCGCCGCACCACCGCAAACCTGACCACCTCCCGCCTGCGTCACCTGCGGGTGGTGCACCGCACCCCCGGTGACGCCACCCGCGTCCATGCCTCCGCTGAGGACAGCGCCCTGGCCGCTGAACGCGTCGACCACCTCCTCGCCGCCGTGCAGCGCCTGCCGCGCCGCCAACGCCACGCGCTGATCCTGCGGTACTGGATGGACCTGCCCGTCGCCGAAGTCGCTGAGGCCCTGCAGATACCGGTGGGGACGGCGAAGTCCGACATCTCCCGCGCTCAGCGCACTTTGGCGACCCGCCTGGAGGACCTGGCATGACCACTCCCGACAAGACCCCCGAGCGCGCAGCACAACTGCAGGAGCACCTGGACGCCGTCGCCGCCGACACCGCCTACCGGCGCGACCAGCAGCCGGTGGCCGGGGCTGGGGACTGGGCGCGTCTGCAGCAGCGCCTGCACACCGACGAGCGTCGCCACCGCCGAATTCGGGTCGGCCTCTTCAGCGCCGGCGCAGCGTGCGCGGTCGTGGCGGCGGGGGTGGGCTGGTCGCACCTGGGTGGGAGCGGTTCCAGTGTCCGAGTGGTCCCCGCTGCAGCACCCACCACCTCAGCCGAGGCCGCCGAGAGGGCCGATGCCGAGGCCACCGTTTCCGCCCGCGCGCAGGTGGCCGGCCAGTGCCCCGCCGTCACCGACCTCCCCGCCCTGGGACCTGATGCCGTCGACGAAGGGCAGCGACTTTCCCAAGGGCTCTCTCTGGAAGAGGCCGTCCGACGAGCGCAGAGCGAGCAGCAGGCCTCCGTCCTAGACGCGTGGCTGCGGTGCACCTACCCCGACGCCTACGGGCAACTGCGCGTGGCCCACGAGCCGCAGTTCGACGCCGTCGTCGCCCTCACCGACGCTGCTGGCCCCGATCCGCTGGCCGGAGCACCGCTGGGAGTTCTCGCCGGGCGGGTCCAGCTAGAGACCGTTGCGTTTTCGGAGCTGCAGATGCAGGTGCTGTGGCAGCGCATGGACACCGCCCTCGACGACTGCGGTTTGGTGACGTCGAGCTGGATCGATTTGGGGGTCATCCGCATCGGCGCCGGCACAGCGAGCACCAGCATCAGAGATCAGGCCACGACCGGCGAAGCCACTGCCGCACAGGACGAACCTGGGGTCGAGGCTGTTGAGCGGTGCCTGGACGCCGCCGACCTCGGCGCACAGCCCGGCAGAGCGCAGATCGAAGTCACCGACGAAACGAGTCACGTCGTGTGGTGACGCCCTCGAACCGCGCGGTCATCCCGCGTTGTGCGCCGTCGCGGGCGGCTGGTGACGTCACGCTTTTTAGGGCTCTTGTGACACATGTATGAGCTCAGATTGGCTGTCCCGACGCCTCTGAGCAGCTGAGATGCAGGGCGCACGCCGTCCTGGTGGCTACGGTCCTGATTGTCGAGATCATGATCGTCACCACGGGAGAACGGCGTGCGCGGAGCCAGGATATGGGTTGAGCTGCTCGGACTGCAGCAGGCCGTCGTCGAAGACGTCGAGCTCGACGAGGACGCCGGGGTGCTCGTCGTGTCGGTGCGGGTGCCTAAGCGCGCCGCTAACCGGTGCGGGCGGTGTCGGCGGCCGTGCCGCCGCTTCGATGCCGGGCGCGGAGTCCGGCGGTGGCGGGCGCTGGACGTGGGCAGTGTGCGCGCGTTCGTCCAAGCGGCAGCGCCGCGGGTCCAGTGCCGAAGGCATGGAGTGGTGGTGGCTGCCGTGCCGTGGGCTCGTCACGACGCCGGTCACACTCTCGCCTTTGACGAGCAGGTCGCGTGGCTGGCGGTTCACACGTCCCGATCAGCTGTGGCGCAGTTGATGCGGGTGGCGTGGCGGACGGTTGGGGTGATCGTCGAGCGGGTCACGGCGGGCGCATTGACAGGGGCGGACCGGTTCGCGGGGCTGGCGCGGATCGGCATCGATGAGATCTCCTACAAACGCGGCCACAAGTACCTGACCGTCGTGGTGGATCACGACACCGGGCGGTTGGTGTGGGCCGCGCCGGGTCGGGACAAGGAGACGCTGCGGGGGTTCTTCGACGCACTCGGTCCCGAGCGGTCGGCGTCGATCACGCACGTCTCCGCCGACGGTGCGAACTGGATCGCGACGGTTGTGGCGCAGCGGTGTGCGAACGCGGTGCGCTGTGCTGATCCGTTCCATGTCGTGCAGTGGGCGAGCAAGGCGTTGGACGAGGAGCGTCGGGGTTCGTGGAACCGGGCTCGAGGCGCGGTTGGTCGTGACCGATCGCTGGGTAGAGCGCCGGCGGCGACCGGGGGTGCGCGGTCGTTGAAGGGGGCGCGGTGGGCGTTGTGGAGGAACCCTGAAGACTTGAGCGAGAACCAGGCGGCGCAGTTGGGATGGATCGCGCGGACGGATCCGCGCCTGCATCGGGCGTACCTGTTGAAGGAGGGTCTGCGGATGGTTTTCCGGATCGCCCGTCAGGACGGTCCGGGCGCGGCGAGCCAGGCGTTGGATCGGTGGATCGGGTGGGCCCGGCGGTGTCGGATCCCGGCGTTTGTGGCTCTCTCGCGCAACATCATCAGGCACCGGCCGGCGATCGAGGCGACGTTCGAGCATGGCCTCTCGAATGGGTTGGTGGAGTCGATGAACACGAAGATCCGGGTCCTGACGCGGGTGGCGTTCGGGTTCCACTCTTCGGCACCGTTGGTGGGGTTGGCGATGCTGGCGTTGGGTGGGTTCTGCCCGCCGCTACCGGGGCGGGGAGGCCGGTGACGGCTTCACACATGTGTCAGGAGAGCCGGAAAAGCACACGAGCTCTTGGAGAAACTCTCCGAGAGCACGGGTACGCCCGAGCCGCCGAAGCGGTGATCAACCCCGCCATCGACGACCTCGCCAGCCATCTCGCGGGCCGTCTCGGTGGAGTGCGACGCGCATGCGCACTGCTGGGTCGGGCCCGCGCCTCGCACTACCGAACCCGCCGATCACCGCGCCTGGGACCGGCCCGGCGACGTCCCCGACCGGCCAGTGCGCTGAGCGCGGTCGAGGAGCAGCAGGTAGTTGATTTGGTGACTTGCGAGCGATTCGTGGATAAGTCCGTCGCGCAGATTTGGGCGATGCTGCTGGACGAGGGCACCTACCTGTGCTCGCAATCCACGATTCATCGCCTGCTGCGGCGCAATGGGTTGGCCGGTGACCGCCGCGCCCAGGCCACGCATTCAGCGAAGGTAAAACCCGAACTGGTCGCCGCCGGTGTTGGGCAGGTCTGGACCTGGGACATCACCAAACTCCGCGGCCCGGCCCGGGGCGTCTACTACGAGTTGTACGTCGTCATCGACATCTACTCACGCTTCGTCGTCGCCTGGCGGGTGGAGACTCGAGAAGACGCAGGTCTGGCCCAGGACATGCTCGAGCAGGCCATGGGGCGCCACCAGATTCCCGACGTCGTCCACGCTGACCGGGGCACGTCGATGACTTCCAAGCCCGTCGCTCAGTTGTTGGTCGATCTGGGTGTCACGCGGTCGCATTCGCGGCCGCAGGTGTCGAACGACAATCCGTACAGCGAGGCGCAGTTCAAGACGTTGAAGTACGCCCCGGCCTTCCCAGACCGATTCAGGACGCTCGAGCACGCGCGGGAGTTCTGCGAACAGTTCTTCAAGCACTACAACTACGTCCACCGCCACTCCGGGATCGGCCTGCACACCCCGGCCTCGGTGCACTACGGGACCGCCAGGCAGATCCAAGCCGCCCGCCAGATCACCCTGGACGCGGCCTACGCCGCGCACCCTGAACGGTTCGGCGCCCGCCACCCGAAACCGCCGGCCTTGCCAAGTGCGGCGTGGATCAACGAACCCAGCCGAGAGGCTCAGATACAGAGCGCGTAGACAGCCCGTGTCTCACCGAGCTTGACGGGTTCCGCTGCGCGCGGACGTCGACACCGAGTCCACGCTCGACACGGGTACCGCGCTCACGGCATAGTCCGAAACTCAGCGCTTCACGCGCGAGGAGTTACACCACTCCGCGGGACGTCATCCGACTTGCAGGTAACAACGTCGGTGGAGGTGCGGGTGGTGGCGTTGTAAGGGGTGGTGCTGTGTGGTGTGGCTGTCGCAGGGCCCCCATCAGGACAGAATCAACGGGGAAGGTGTGTGAGGAACGAGGAGCCTGTAGCAGCTAGTCGCTCCGAGAAAACCTTAGTGTCGGCGGTGAAGCTGTTGCGCAGGGAAGCCGAAGGATCCGCTACCGACAAAGTCTCACGGTAAGCTCACTATCCATTTATGCAAGCAACCTCATAGCTGATTGGACCTTCTAGGCTGAATAGTGGGATACGACTCTGATCCTGACGGTCCCATAGAGTCAACAACCACTGGCCGTAGGTTTCTTCGCTCACGAGTTCCAGTGTCCAACCGTTTTGCGTCTCAAAGATTACATCGAACTCTAGTTCACGTTTGACGAACTGGACATACACTAGATCATCGTCTACGAGTGGCGCCACCGGTCGTTCTACAGAATCACCGCCTGCTGCATCAATGGCCGAACTTGGTGGCGTGAGACGCCACGACCCGTTTATGCGTAGTTGCCAGTCGCGACCTTGAAGGTAAGGCCCTGCCTCATCGACATTCGCGTGTTCGACATGCAGGGGGAGCAAATCCCGAATTTCCTTCAGTAAGTTACTCATTACTGCATCAATTCGATGTGAGTGCGCTCGTTGACGTATTGACGAGTTGCCGCCCCCCTAGGTGTCCCCCTGGGCGGATTGGGCGTCGTTCCGGTAAAGGGACTCACTCTTCCGCCGTTGCCATTTTCGAAAGAGGCGCGCAGTCCCGCGCCATTTTTCTGCGGATCCATGATGCGGATGCTACTGCCGTCAGGCAGCCGGTACCCGGCGCCCAGAGACTTAGTTGGATACGAGCTGAACCCTGGCGTTCCAGCATCCACTGCCCTCTGCAGACCACTTCCCAGCCGGGATGCGCTGGTCGGCACGACTACTCCGCTAGCGCTGGCGATGAAGTCGGCGCCGCCACAGTTGGTGTTGTGCACGAGGATGGGGGTGTTGCCGGCGTAGACGTAGAAGGTGTGGACGCCTTCGACGGTGAGGTTGTCCATGACCTCGGCGCCGATGAAAGAGCGGGTCGCGGCCAAGGTGACGGTGGCGCCGGTGTCGGTGCGCAACTGCTGCCCGACCAGCAACTGGGAGGCGTCCGTCCAGGTGCGCGTGGTGGCGTTGTAGAACTGGTGGTGCTGCGTGGTGTGCACCACCGCTTGGGTGCCGTCAGGTTGCGTGATGGTGAGGTCGGTGAACTCCGCGTCGTTGTTGACGTGGACCGCGGTCACCTCACGAGACGAGGTCTCCCCGATGGTGGGGTCGGTGGCGGTGACGATGTCACCGATTTCGATGTCACCGATGGGCTTGCGGGTCCCATCACCCATCAAGACGAGGGTGTCGGGAGTGAAACTATTACGCAGAACACAGCCCGCCAGGTTCCCCGTCTCACTGCTGGCTGCAACGTCCTCCCCGCCCCGCGCTCCCGCCCGGGCACCAGCTCGAGCACCGGTACTAGCTCCGGTCTTCACCACGCTGCCAGCACCGTCGGTGACGACGGCCGCGGCGATCTGCCCGGCGATGTTGCCGCCGGCGTAGGCGAAGGAGCCGGAGTCGACGTAGCAGGAGGCGCCGGGTGAGATCGCATCGCGGATGAGATTGCTCAACCCCCCGGAAGCGCCGTCACCGAAGCCAATGACGGCGGTGGTCGCCGTTCCGGTCCAGCCGGTGGTGAACACCATCTCGAGCTGATCGGCGGGGCCGGAAAGCAGCAGGCTGTTGTAGGCCTGACCGAGGCTGAACAGGCCCAGGGGGTCGCTGTTCTGCAGGGGATTGCCGGAGGCGTAGCCGTAGACGTCGCCGGTGAGGTTCTCCAGCGGGTCGCGGGTGAGGAACGCCGCGGTGAGCGGGTCGTAGTCGCGGGCCCGGAGGTAAACGAAGCCGGTGTCAAGGTCGGTGTACTCCCCGGCGTACCCGAACCGCGACAGTGTCCCGGTGCTGGTCTCACGGGCGCCGTAGGGGCCATAGGCGGCGCGGCCGGTGACGGTGCCGGCGGCGTTGGTGAGGGTGGTGACAGAGCCGGTGAGGTCGGTGTGCAGCCAGGTGATCGCGCCGCTGGAGCGGTTGATCTCCGCGATAGGGCTGGCGGTGGGGCCGTAGACGTAGTCCACGGTGGCGTCGGCGAGCATGAGCGGGAGCCCGCCGGTGGTGTCCCAGACGTACTTCTCGGTGGCTGTGGTGGTGGAGCCAGTAGCGGTGCGGGCACGAGCGACGCGCAGGCCGTCGCCGTTGTAGGTGTAGCCGACCTTCGCCGCAGGAAGAGTGGCGGTGGTGAGGCGGTCGGCGGCGTCGTAGACGTAGCTGCTGGTCGAGGCCGCCGTGGTGGAGGTGGCTGCGGTGGCGGCCGCAGTGCGGTTGCCGACGGTGGAGTAGGTGTAGCTGGTCTGCGGCCCGGCGCGGGGAACGCGGACGGTCAGCAGACCGGTAGCGGAGTACTGCAGGGTGTCCCCGGCCGGGGTGGCGGTGACGTTGCCGACCGGGTCGTAGGCGTACACCCCGCTAGGGGTAGCGGTGCTGGCGGGGGTTCCCGTGCCGGTGGCGGTGTTGGTGAGCTTCTCCAACTGCCCGCGGGCGTTGAACCCGTAGGAGCGGGAAGTGTCCACCCCACCCGAGGTGGTCTGGGCGGCGAGCTGGGCGGCGCCGTCGTAGGTGTAGCCGTACGTCGCCAACGCCGTGCCGGTCGCGGTGATCACCCCGGCGGTGGAGGTGGCGACCGGGGAGACCGTGATGCCGGTGAGCAGACCGGCCGCGTCGTAGCTGCGGAAGGCGCCGGTCTTGGCGTTGGTCAGCGACGCGATCTGCCCGTCGGCGGTATAGGCGAGCGAAGCGACCGCGGCCGTACCGGTGGGGGCGGTGCTGCCCGCGGCGGCCCCGGTGGGGATGGACACCTTGGTCATCTGCCCGGCGGCGTCGTAGGTGTAGGTGGCCTTGCGCAGGTCGGGGTAGGCGATGGAGGTCTGCTGGCCGAGCGCGTCGTAGGTGTAGGTGGTGGTGCCGGCCGGTGCGGCGGTGGTCACGATGTTGCCGGTCTTGTCGTAGGTGTAGCTGGTCGTGCCGCTGCCATCGACCATGCCGGTGCGCTGACCAGCTTTGTCGTAGGCGTAGGTGACATCCGGTGTGGTAGCCGTGTAATCGATCTTGGTGACGCGCCCCAGAGTGTCGTAGCTGTTGGTGGCTCCGGTCCCGGCGGCAGTAGTGACGGTGGCCAGTTCGTCCTCGAGGGTCCAGGCGTAGGTGGTCTTACCGGCCCCGGGGACGGTCGCGCTGATGCGGCGGTTGCCGTTGTCGTAGGTGTAGGCGCTGGTGCGGCCGGCGGCGTCGATGAAGCTGAGCTGGTTGCCGACCTTGTCGTAGGTCCAGGACTGGCGGGTGCCGTCAGCGGCCACGGTCGCCACCGTCCGTCCCAGCGCGTCGTAGTTCACGCTGGAGGTCCGCTTCAGCGCGTCGGTGGTGGCCGCGGGCCGCCCCACCGCGTCGTAGGCGTAGGTGGTGACCCGCTTGAGCGGGTCGCTCACGCTGGCCACGGTTCCATCAGGGTTGTAGCTGGTCGTGGTGGCCGCCATGGACGGCAACGTGACGGTGGTGCGCTGCCCGGCCTGGTCGTAGCTGAAGGTGGTGATCCGGTTCAGGGGGTCCTTGGTGCTGGTGACCTGCCCGGCGCCGTCGTAGGTCAGGGTAGTCGTCGAGGCGTTGGCGTCCTTGATCGTGGTGTTGCGCCCGGCGGCGTCGTAGCCGTAGGTGGCGACCTTGCCCAGGGCGTCGGTCGCGGTGAGTACTTCCCCGGTCAGGGAGTAGGTGATGGTGTCGACCCGGCCCAGGGCGTCGGTGCGGGAGGTGAGGTACCCGTCGCCGTTGTAGGTGTAGCTGGTGATGCCGCCGTCGGCGGCGGTGACCTTCACCGGCCGGCCGGCAGCATCCAAAGTGGTGGTGCTGACGCGGCCGGTGGGGCTAGTCGTGCCGGTCATCCGGCCGGCGCCGTCGTAGGCGTAGGCGGTGACGGCGCCGGTGGGTGCGCTGACCTGGGCCAGGTCCCCGGCGCCGGTGTAGGCGAAGGTGGTTTTCGCACCCAGAGCTTCGGTACTGGTGGCCAGGGTCCCATCAGGGTTGTAGGTGTTGGTGGTGACCGCCCCGGTGGGGTCGGTGCTGGTCAGCGGGTTGCTGGTGGCGTCGTAGGTCAACGTGGTGGTCTTGCCGGCGGCGTCGGTACTGGAGGTCAGATTGGCCAGGGCGTCGTAGGTGTAGCTGGTGGTCTTCCCCGACGGGTCGCTGCGGCGGATGACGTTGCCGTTGACGTCATCAGCGCTGGAAGTGATGCGTCCCAGCGGGTCGGTAACCGTGGCGAGGTTCAACGCCGCGGTGTAGGTGTAGCGCCAGGTGGCTTCCACCGCGGTGCCTGCCGCCACGGTCTTGGCGCTCAACATGGCGTCGGTGTAGGTCTCCACCGTCTTGATGCCGTTGGCGTCGGTGATCGTGGTGCTTCCATCGCTGACAGCCCCGCCCGTTCCGCCAGCAGTACCCGTTCCGCCAGTACCCGTTCCGCCAGCGGTGCTGTAGGCGAACGTCGTGGCCCGGGTCTGGGTGGCCGAAACCGTCTGGGTCTGCTGGGTGACCCGCCCGGAACTGTCATAGGTATTGGTCGTCACCAACCCGGCCGGGCTGGTCATGGACGTCAACCGGTGGGCGCTGTCGTAGGCGTAGCTGGTGATCGCGCCGTCAGCAGCGGTGACCGAGGTCAGGTCCCCGGCGCTGCTGTAGGCGTAGGAGACACCGCGACCGGCGGCGTCGCTGACCTTGGTGATCCGGGTGCCGGTGTAGGTGAAGGTGAAGGTGCGCCCCGAGGCCGCGGTGACCTTCTGCAGGACCCCGGCGGTGTCGTAGCTGGGGGTGATGGTGTTGGCGTGGGGGTCGGTGATCGAGATCAACCGGCCCTCAGCGCTGAACTTCATCGTGGTCTGCTGACGGCGGATGAAGGTGTAGGTGCCGTCGCTGTTGCGGGTCAGGCTGGCCAGGGTGCGTCGAGGAGCGATGAACCCGCCGCGGCCGTCGCGGGCGAAGGTGAGCACCGCGCCGGTCTCCTGGATGACGTCGACCAGTGAGGCGCTGGCCAGGGTGGCAGCGGTTCCTGCTCCAGGGTTGGCCGGGTTGGCAGTGTTGGTAGCGTTGGTGGCGTTGGTGTTGATCCGCAGGCCGATGTTGAGGTTGTCGTTCCAGCCATAGCCGAAACGCCCGTCCTGGGCGGCACGGTTGGTGGAATACGTCCGGGCCGCGCTCAACGGCAGGCCGCGCCCGATCACGCTCAGGTCGGTCGCGCCGAGGAAGAACTCACCGGTGGCGGTGTTGATCGGGTCCGCCGCACAGGACTGGGTGCAGTTCTGGGCGGGGTTGCCGCCGGTGGTCTCCCCCGGCTCGGTGGGGCCGACTGGGCCGGTCGGGCCGACGCCTGCGGGTCGCTCATCCACCCACTTGTCCGGCATCCAGAAGAAGCTCGGGTCGCTCATGACCATCGCAGCCCACCCGGTACCGCCGACCGCCGGCCAGGCGTGGAACTCGTACGGCAGGGACGCCGCGCCGCGGGTCACCTGTAGGTATCCACCGCGAGGATCGGCGTCCTGCAGACGCTGCATGGACTGCAAGTCCGCCGTGATGTCCTGCCCCAGTCGCAGCCGCAGCAGCAGCTGACCCCAGGTCCCTTCGGCCCAGACGGTGGCGGGCGCACCGGCGTAGTTCCCGGTGGTTTCCAGATAGGGCCGGTAGCCGTCGATGGGCCCGGCACTGGAGTAGGTCTGGTTGTAGCACTCCGCCTGCGAGCACTTCTCGATCGTGGCGTCCTCCACGCGGAACTGCTCACTGAAGGCGAGGGAATCACGGGCCATGTCCTCGCGACCGATGGCGCTCAGGAACAGCCCACCCCAGCTGCCGGCGTCCAGCGCCTTGGCCGGGTCGTCGATGCCCTGGTTGAAGCGCTTCTCGGTGGGGTTCCAGAACTTGGTGAGCAACGCCTGCTTGACCCGTTCGGCAGCATCGAGGTAGCGCTGCTCGCCCGTGGTGTAGCCGATGTCGCGCAGTACGAAGTAGGAGTCGATGTTGTGCTCGGTACCGGCGAAGCCGACGTAGCCCTCGATGAAGTCGTAGTTCTCGTCGTAGCGACCCCAGCCGCCGCGGATGGCTCCGTACTTCGGGTCGGCAGGGTCGCTGACCTGCAGGGTGAGGAGGTAGTCCGCGGTGCGCTGGGCGAGGTAGCGAAAGGCTGGGTCCCCGGTGCGCTGCTCGTAGGCCAAAGCGGCGGTGGCGACCCAGGCGAGGGCTCCGGTGCGGACGTACACCTCATAGATCTGGCCGCGATAGACATCAGCGGAGAAGGGAAGAGACCCATCGGGCTGCTGCACCTGCGACAGGTTCGCCAGGACCGCCCGGGCCCGCTCCGGCTGGTCGTTGGACAGGAACGCCAGTACAGCGACGGCGTCGTCATACATCCAGCTGCGCTGCTCCAGACGGTAGCCGGTGCGCTGGGTGGCATCCCCTTCGTAGCCGTAGGCGGGGTCGTCGAAGGGGATGGTGAAGGAGCGGACCAGACCCTGGTAGCTGGTGTCCGCGGCCCACTCGGTGGAGCTGATGGTCCGTTTCGTCGACTTCTTGACCAGTCGGGCGATGACGAAGGCGCCGTTGGTGGGGCGGGGGAAGCGGGTGATCCAGGTGCCGTCGGGGCTGAGCGCGACGGTGTCCTGCAGGTAGTCGATGTCGGTGCGGTAGAACACCTGGACCTCGACGGCGTCCAACGACTCAGCAGGAAGGTTGGAGTCGCTGGCCGCCACGTAGGCCACTCGCTGCGGCCACGCGGGTTCCACCGCACCGCGAAGGACCACCCGGGCGATCTTGGCTCCCAGGTTGACCGAGACAGCCCCACTGGACCACGTTCCGTCCGCGTTCAGCGCGAAGCCCTGAGTGCCTTGGCGGTATTCGATGTCGCCCTCGGGGTGGGCGTAGACCCGGACTTCGTAGCGCTCCGGGGAGGTGACGTTGGCCCAGCGACCGTTGACGGGGCCGGTGTAACTCGCGGGGTAATTCTGGGTGAAACTGATCCACGGGTTCTTCGTCAAGGTTCGGGGGAGCTGGTCGATGTCGGCGATGTGCCCGCTGATCGGCCCCACGTAGTTGGAGCCCTGGTAGTTGGCGTCGAAGGTCATGCGGAAGCCCTGGGACTGCTCCTGCTGGCCGCTGAGCCAGGTCGCGGCTTTGCTGCGGTGCGCGGCCATTCCATCGGGGCTACTGACCGAGGCCACGTTCGAGGGGGCGCTGCTGAGACCTGCGGCATCGACGGCGACGATGCGGTAGAACAGCGTTTTGCCCGCTGTGGCCGCGTCGTCGACGAAGCGTGGCTGGCTCACGCGCCGCAGCACCGTTGCCGAGCTGGGGGTGAAGGCCGCCGTGCTCCCTCGGTGCACCAGGTAGGACCTGGCCGCGGGATCCGCGGTCCAGGTGAGGTTCACGGCGAGGCCCATGGAGTGGGAGGCGGCGACGACGTTGGTGGGGGTAGCAACAGCAGCTTGCGCCTGGCTGGTCACCTGACCTTGCGCCGTGGCGCCAGCAGCAGGAGCAGAAACCGGAACAGGGGCAGCGGCGGCGCTCGAGGAGGTCCAGGTCATCGTTCCCGCCATCAGCGCCGTGAGCAGCACTCCGACGAGGGAGCTGGACCCAGCTCCCTCGCCAGCTCGATAGCTCGCGCAGCCCCGGGGCTGGCCCTGACGCAGCACCTCGCTCGGCACGCGCTGTGGTGGCGCCGGTGACGTTGAGGCCGGGTGTGCTCACAGCTCGCCCCTGCGGGTGAGGCGTGGGCCCAGCAGGCATCCCCTGCATCACACCGGCCAGGGCGGCGGCGAGAGCGGTGGTGGCGGCGGTCGCGGTCGCGGTGGCGGTGACCGCGCCCCCGACGAGCCCGCAGGCCCGCCAGCTGCGGATCGAACTGAACGCGTGACGAGCGTGCACAGCGACCTGCTTCCCGTTCAAGGGCTCGCCCAGGCTGTGGACATGTCAGCCTGATCAACCGAGCACGCACAGAGCGTAAGCACACCGTTGCGTTGCGTAGTAGTCTTCTGTGAAATTTCTAGCAACTCGATGAGCAATCTGCGAGGTCAGACGGCCGGAGCGTCGAGCTGAGGGGTGCTCGTGCGATCGCTGATGTCATACCGACCGACCGCAGGGTGGGTGCAGGGTGGTACTGACCGACTACTCAGCCTCGTTGGCGCCGCGCAACGCGTACAGGCCAACGTCCCGCCCGTAACGTCGGATCGTGCTTCCGTCGCTGCACCTCATCGCCACGCTGTCTGGGGACGACCTCCTCCTCACCACCATCGCTGACGGCCGCAAGCACAGCCCGGTGCCACCACGGATACGTGCACGGGTACGTGCGCGGACCACCCCGTGGTGCTATGGGCCCACCGCGGACATCACCCAGGCTTGACCGCCCCTGCTGGCGCGGACACGGCTGCGTGTCGTCGGTGTCAGGAGCATCACGGGCGGCCCCCGCGGACCCGCGCCGCACCAGACCCCGCCCTGCGGTGGCCGCTGCCCAGCGGCGGGTGCTCCCACGCGTGAACGAGCACCCCGACGCCGGCGAGCGCCAGGGTCGTCTCATGTCCCCCCATACCGTCCGCGTTGCCGCCGGTGAGCTTCGTGTGCCGCTGTCTCGAGCGCAGCTGCTGGCCCTGGTCGACGACGCGGATGCTGTCGCTCACCTCGAGGCGTACTTCACCCAGCGCACCAGCACCGGAGCACCGGCTTGGACCGGGGCCCGCTTCGAGGCCCTCGCCGGCGGTGGGGATCGCCCGGAGACCGCCGATCGCCTGCACGGTGACGACATCGTTGCCGTCACCTTGCTCAGTGTCAGCGTTCCCCGTGATGTCGTCCTGCCGCTGCTGGAGGGCGACCTCGGTAAGCAGATCGCGCTGCTGCTGGCGAGGGTGCCGCGCCAGGCCGCCATCACCGATTCCGACGCGGCCGCGCACCTGGGGGAAGGTCAGGCGCTGTGGCAGGCGTGGGATTTGCTGAACGCTCAGCGCGGAATCAAGTGGGTCACGGCCAGCAAGCTGCTGGCGCGTAAGCGCCCCGCACTGGTGCCGGTCTACGACCGCGTGGTGCGCTGCGCCTTCGGCCACCCTGCGCACCCGTGGGAGTGGCTGGTCGTCCACTTCGCCGACCACGACGCCGATCTGGCGGGGCGGCTGGCGGCGGTGCGCGAGCAAGCCGGCGTGGACGCTGGAGTCAGCGTGCTGCGTGTCCTGGACGTCATCGTGTGGATGCGCCATCACCCTGAGCACCTTGCCACCGGGTGCCCCGGCGTGCCGACCTCGGTGCGCGGCCTTGAGCGTTCCTGATCGTGGGTGCCGGCAGGAGGTCACGGTCGTCAGGGGCGTACCAGTGCTTCACCCGCTGCTTCGCACTGCTATTCCATCTCGTACAGGGCAGATCGCCGTCGCTGGCCAGTGGGGTCCACTTCTCGCGCAGGCGGTCCTGCAGTGCGCTGCGCACGGTGTTCCGATCGAAGGCCAGTCAGCGGTACAGGACGGGGTAGGGGTACGGGTCGTCCCAATCGCAGTGTTCGCCGATCACGTCATCCAGGGCACGCCGGCGGCTGGAGTTCGGGCCTGGTGCCCAAGCGCCGGCCCTCCCTGGCTGGCTGCTGCTAGTCACTCAAGCCGCGCACCAGCGGGGTCGACGTCCTCATCACCACCCATCCAGCTGTCCATCCGGTCATTGTCTCGGCTGTCTGCCGGGCCCTTCATGAAGGAGCCGCCCATGAGCGTCATGTCCCGCAGTGACGTGCGCAGCGCTGTGGTGATGAGCGAACTGCAGGGCCAGCGTCCCCGCCGACGAGACCTGACCAGGCTGAGTCAGCTCCTGGCGACGGAGGAGCGGGTGCAGCGACTGGGCGTTGGCGTGGTCGGGGTCGGACTGGGACGCGGGCGGGGACTGCTGGTCATCACTGACCATCGCGTCCTGCTCATCCGGCAGGGGTGGATCTTCCAGACGCTGGAGGTGATGGACAGGTCCAAGATCACCAGTGCGCAGTGGAACGGCAGTGTGCTGACCGGCACTTTGCTCATCAACGCTTCCGGACGGGTGCTGACGATTCCCGGCGTGTTGGCTGGCAACGGCCAACAGCTGACTTCCTACCTGTGCAGGTAGGCTCATGCCCTTGGCCAGCGCGAGGTAGGTCCTTGATCCAATCAGGCGTCGTGACATTGCCCTTCAGCCCGCCGGCTCGGGAGACCCAGGTATTAGGCGCCCCGCAGCGTCAGCCCGCCCTGTCCTCACCGGGGTTTGGACACGGCAGCTGTTGCCAATCCGTGCGACAGACCCGCCGGTCAGGGCATGTACAGCTGCGTCAGGCGGGTGACCTGACCGCCGTGGGTCTCGATCTCCCAGTACGGAGATGACACAGCCCCGCCAGGGACGTTCTCGGAAGCCAGCTGCGCCGGGTCCACCGGGCGCAGCACGAGATCCTCATCAAAGGCCTGGACATCGACCGGCGATGCGAGCGGCGCGGCCCGCAGCATGGGGTTGTCGTTGCGGATGAAAACGTCTTCGCACATGCCGGCTGCCTGCGCGTCGGGATCCTGCGCCGCGCACGCCTGCTGAGCCTGCTCACCTTCCAAATAGTCGATGACGTCGACCACGACGCCACCGGGCCCAGTACCCCCCGCCCCGCTGGTGCTCGTCCCGCGCACGATGCCGTAGGAGACCCCTTCGGCCAGCGCCTCCCGCGACAGCTGCACCGCCGGCGCCTGCCCAGACCCATCCCCCGACGCCGGGTCCACCTCGTTCACGATGGAGATGTTCTCCACCGGCTCAAAACGGTCTTTGGACCACTGGTACTTCAGCTGCGCCCAGTGCCCAGCGCAGCAGTTGGCATCGCTCTCCCCCACGTAAGGCCCGGCGATGGTCACCTCGCGTTGTCCGGGGACCAAGGCGGCGTCGCGGAAGTGCAGGTCGTTGCTGACCAGGACCGGGCGGGGCTCGCCCGCGGTGGTGTCCCAGACGGTGAAGACCTGCGGCCAGGAGCTGGTCCACGCCGGGCACTGCACCACCGCGATGGTCTCCGGCGCGCCGTCGCCGGTGACGTCGGCCTCGGAGAGCGCGGGCTGCACCTCATCCCAGCCTTGGCCGCCGCCGGTCCTGTCTACCCACTCATCGCGCGGTGTGCAGTTGGCGACCGAGAAGGTCAGCGCCTTCCAGTCGACGGGCGCCCTCGACGTGTCGGCTGCCGCGTCGAGTGAGGCGATCGAGGAGGAGTTGTCCGTTGATGACCCTGAAGGTGACCCCGCCGATGGCGCCTCCTGCTGCCCAGCACCGCCATTCCCGGCGCTGCAGCCAACGAGGACGAAAGTGAGCGCTGCTGCGCCCGCGGCGGGAAGACTCCATCGCATGATCACGTAACGGGAGGCTAGTGCCCCCAGACGCCGGCGCGGGGTGACGCGCACACGGGGCGACACCCGCGCGATCGCGGCGGGGCTGTACCGCGCCCGCTGACCACCATTCGCGAGCGCCCGGCTTTCGCTCTGCTCCACTCATCCAGCGCCCGTCTCCCTCTCGGAGGCGGGCGCTGCTGCGTTTCCCATCACGACGGCCTGAGCCTTTGCGAGGTCGCACCCACCCCGAGCACCGAGCCCATCCGCCAGGCCCATCCGCCAGGCCCATCAGCCGAGGAGCAGGCGGTCGGCAGCCCTGTCTTCGCCGTAGAAAGGTCATGGCCCTTCTTCCCCGTGGCTCAGCCCGGTCTCAGCCCTGCCCATCGACACCGTCGATCCGTCACCGCGGGTTCGAGCAGCCCAGGACGGCAACTCGATGGGGTCGACGACGACGACTTCCTCGCGAGTCCGCATGCGGTCGCCTCCCCCGGTCTGCCCCCTCGCCGTCTCAGCGCGCCGCGACCTGGAGGACCTGATCCGCGCGCAGGGCGCGACGCAAACCCACCGGCTGCTGCACGGTCCGCCCTGACTCCTTCGGGAGTGCGCTGGGCGACCGCTTCATCACCATCCCCAGCGCTCGGCGGGACCGGTCTTCCGTTTCCGGTGCCCACCGCACGACGCATGACCTGACCGGCCACTCCGCCGGCGAGACCACCTGACCCACGAAGGGCCCGCCTCATGCACCTCCTGACCCACCCTGCAGCGCTCACCCTCTACACCGTCGTCGGGGCCATCGCCTTCGCCGTCGTCGCCGCGGCCTTCCTGCGCCGGGACCAGCCCGGTCCCACCAGTACCCCGGGCGCAGCCGCCAGTCCCACCCGGGGTGCGAACCCGACCGTGAAGCTGGTCGTGCAGTTCCTGGCGCTGTCCACGCTGCCGGTCATGGTGGTGGGCCTGGTCCTGGTGTCCTGGGGAGTGTTCAGCGGGGCCCTCCCCTTGCCCGACGCCCTGGCCTGGTTGGACGGCTTCGCCCGCACCGGATGGGAGGGCATCGCCGGGGTGGTCGAGCACCTGGCGCACCTGGTGTGTGAGGGTGGCGGCAGGACGCTCGTCCAGCAGCCACCTCCGGCCCTACCGCCCCGCTGCTGTACCCCGGGCCCACCACCCGGGGACAGCGCGGTAGGTGCACGCAACAGGTGTACGCCCGCCAGGAACCCGCCCGCTCAGAACACCGTGACGTTGTCCTGCACGATGTCCGGCGACACCCCGTCCAGGTAAATTCGGCTGGCGATCTCCCCCGTGAGCCACCCCAGCGGGTCGTTGCCTTCCCCCTTGGCCCGGGTCAGTACCGAGGACACCGCATACCCGCCGCGAGCGCCGACCTCCACGACGCGCCCGTCGGCCAAGGTCATGTTGAAGCGGACGTTGCGTCGCCCGCCGCGTTGCCCGCGGGCGGCGGCGCGCAGGCGGTCCATCAGTCGCTCTCGGGCGGCTTCGCGGTCCTTGCCGTTGGAGCGGGGGGCGGTGATGCTGTGCTGGCGCACCCTGCCGAGCAGGTAGGTCATCTCCTCGTTGAAGCCTCCACGTCGCCCGCCGGCAGCGGGAGCGCCACCAGAGGTGCCCGGCGCGGCAGGACCTGCGGGCCCAGCCGGTCGGCGCCTACCCGTTCCCACCGCAACCTCACCAGCTCCTCCGGAGGGCGGGTGCGTTCAGCAGTTCCCCGTCCCGCACGCACCGGCACCACCCGGCCCTGCGCGTCACGACGACGTGCTGGGCGGGTCCGCGCCTGACCGGTATCGACCAGTTCCGCCAACGTCGTCATGTAGCTCGCGCCGCTGGACTCCCCCGCCACCACCTTGCGGACCATCCGCGGCGAGCAGCCCAGCGGCGGCCCGTGCTGGTGTTGTCGCACCTGATGAGCGAGCTGGCGCTGACGCGGAACCCACCTCATCATCTTCGTCCGGGACCAGCTGCTGACCGACGAGCCGCTGCAGTCGTTCAGGGACTGGAGCCGTCCCGCGCGGTGGACTGATCCGCTCCCGCACCGTCGAACAGCTCGACTTGCTGCCCCAGGCTGTTCGGAGACGAATCGGCCCACCAGTTCGGGTGCCCATGAGGGTGGGCAGACGGGACGTCCACCAAGCCGCCGGCGGCGCCCACTGTCTACCCCTAGCACGGCACCTAGTGCCAAGGGTCTGCCCCGATTTCGGTTGACTCCGTGACGTACCCCACCTCTGGGTACTTCAGACCCTGTGAAGATCGAGTCCTTCCTGAAAGGCTTTGATCATGCCCAGATTGTTCCTCGCCGAGTTCCGAGCCAGGGCCGTGGCTACGGTTCAGGCCGGCGAGCCCGTGACGACCGAAGCCGTCGAGCTCGGCATCAGCGCGGACGCGCAGCACGAGTGGCCAAGCCCCGCGGCGTTCGGTATCCCGGTCAGAGGACCGGGAGTAGGCCCGCTCCCGTCGCCAGTGAGGCTCATGACTCGCCGATGGCCGTCATCGACACCTTCGACGACCCGATGCAGGCCTGGACGCGACATCACGCGACGAACGTCGTGCGCCGCCTTCCTGGATTTGACTTCCCGCTCCCAGCTCGACGGAGCGAATTGGGTCGGGTACGGCGTGTAACGAGTGGACGCGGACACGAGGTTTGTCCCACCCGTACGTCATCAACGCCTCTAGCCTCCCGTCATGACAAGGCCTGACGCCGCCAAGCGCGACCAGCCAGCCGGGACCCGCCCATCGCCGCAGCAGGTCGACATCGTGCGTTACTGGCGCCTACTGGAGCTCTTCAGCCCCCAGCAGGTGGACAAGGTCGACCCGGCTAACACTGAGCGTCCCATCATCGACTACGCCCCCGGCCGCCCCCTGCCCTGGGACACCCTGGTCCCACCACGCCAAGCATCGGATGGGCAGGCACGGCAGAGTGGGCGCGCCAAGAAGAAGGTGTGGCAGCACACGGTCTACCTCGGCGTCTACGACATCGAATCCATCTACGAGCACCTGCATGCCATCTTCCCTCGCGATGAGGACGCCTACGACGAACGTCCCCCCGGTGCGAGCGCATGCGCGGTGATCCTGGTCGATGCTGACGGTTGCATGATCGAGGACAGCGCGGTGCTCTCCTCCGCGCTTTGGGGAATCGGGCGTAGCGTCAGGCCGGGGGTGAGCCACCCCGGGTGGAGCACCGGCTTGGAAGAGGCACAGGAGCAGTTCGCCGTAGCGCTGGCTGAACGACTGGCCCCATCACACGCCCCCGGAAGCAGTACCGGTGCGGCGAGTACGCCTGAGTCAGCTGCTAGGCCGGCGAACGGCGCCGATGACCAGAGCAATGATGGTCACAGCGCTGATGGCCACAGCGCGGCGGGGATTGGGTCTGTCGAGCCCAAGACCCGCATTAACGCCAATGTGCTCGAAGATCTTCTACGGCTCGCACATCAGGCCGCCGGCATCACGGGTATCGCGGGCACTGACAGTACCGGCGGCGCCGGGAGTGCCGAAGGCGCTGGCGGTACCGGCGACGCTAGGAACTTCGCGGGTATCGCCACCTCCCGGGTGCGCATCGCCAGCACGCTGGTGAATGCCGACGCCCGCAACGACTCCGAGGCAAAGCCGGACTTCCTCAACAGTTTCCTGCTCCAGGACCTCGCCACCGTGGCGGACTCCCCGTGGGGGCCAGCACTGCAGGAGTACCTCACCTCCGCCACTGACGTGCCCGTAGCCCGGCGCATCGATGTGCAGGCCAGTCCCGAGGCCGTCATCGCCGGCACACGCATCGAGCAGCTGCCGCCAGGACGCTGGCTCTCCCCTCCTGACATGCATCTCTCCAGCAGCCAACAGTTCGCGGTCAACGAGGCGTTCGCCTCCCTGGGAAGCTCCTGCCACGTACTCGGCGTGAACGGGCCTCCCGGGACAGGGAAGACGACGATGCTGCGCGACGTCTTAGCAGGCAACGTGGTGCAGCGCGCGGGAGTCCTCGCCGGCTTCGACTCACCCTCTCAAGCTTTCACCAGCACGACGCACCGGTGGAAGGCCGGCGATTACACCCGCCAGGTGCGGGGTCTGCGGCCGGAGGTGACCGGCTTCGAGATGCTGCTGGCCTCTTCCAACAACGGCGCAGTGCAGAACGTCTCCGACGAGCTTCCTCAACGCAAGACGGTTCACGACCCTGACGGGGTTGCGGACTACTTCGCTGACCTCGCCTCTGAGATTGAGTACCGCCAGCGCAGCACAGCGGAGGAGAAGAGGAAGCCACGGACCGCGGCTTGGGGCCTGATCGCAGCGCGGTTGGGCAACAGCACGAACCGAGGCAACTTCTACTCCGCGTTCTGGTTCGGCGCAGGCACCCAAAGCACCACAGCCCCACGCACCTCATCCTCTAGGACCCCCTCCGCGACTCCTCCCAAGAACGCGGCGCCGCGCTCAGCGCCCTCCAGCGTTCTTGGCTTGCAGCAGCTACTGAAGGATTGGGAAGCAGACCCTGCGACTCGGCCATCCTGGCAGGAAGCGCGGGCCTCCTTCACCCAAGCACGCGCACGCGTAGCCGTCCTCACCGCTGAGCGCCAACAGGCTCAGAGCCGCTGTGACCTACTGACCCAAGCCGCCAGTGAGCTGGCAGCGGTACGCACACACCTAGAAGAAGCCGATGCTGGCATCCTCAGGCACAGCGAGAGCAGCCAAAGCGCCGCGACGACATCCGCGCGGCTCGCCTCGGCTGTGCAAGCCCCCGCCACACGTCACCAGCGCCACCTGGCGAGCGAACCAAGCGGGTGGGAGAAGCTCGTCGACCGCTCCGCCACCCGCGCCTGGCGCCAAACGCTCAGCGCCCTCGAGCAGGAGCTCAATGCCGCAGAGGCAGCAGCCACCAGCGCTCGCAATGAGCTCGAGCGAGCGCAGGAGGCCCTTACCGTGGCCCGCCAAGTGAGAGAGGCCGCCGCCGGCACGCACACTCGGCTGCAGCAGCAGATGCAGAAACTGCAGCACCAGGTGGAGCAGGACGCAGCCACGTGGGGTCAGGCTCATCCCAGTGGCGAATGGCTACAGAACTCCGAGCAGCGTGAGCTGCATGCGGCGTGGTTGGACCACGACCTCGATGAGGCGCGATCGCAGCTCTTCCTCACCGCCTTGCGGCTGCACCAGGCTTGGTGGGCCGCGGTGCCCAACATCCGCAAGGACCTGCAGGCCGCCTTGGACGTGATTACCGGGGCTGCCCCGCGCACCCTCACCTCAGAGGCGCGCCAGGCTGCGTGGCAGCTGTTCTTCCTCATGGTCCCCCTGGTTTCGACCACCTTTGCTTCAGTGGGACGAATGTTGCGTGGGCTGGGGCCGCACGCGCTGGGATGGTTGCTCATCGACGAGGCTGGTCAAGCCACCCCCCAGGCAGCGGTCGGGGCGATCTGGCGCGCGCAGCGCGTCCTGGCCGTTGGAGACCCGATGCAGCTGACTCCGGTGGTCACGGTGCCGCGCCAAGCGCAGGAAGACCTCGCCGCATCCTTCTCCGTCGCTGAGGAGTGGGTCCCTTCCACAACCTCAGTGCAGCAGGTGACTGACCGGCTCGGACGCTACGGCACCATCCTCACCAACGGTCCGGAACCCCTGTGGGTCAGCGCTCCGCTGCGGGTGCACCGTCGGTGTGCGGAACCGATGTTCAGCATCTGCAACGACATTGCGTATGAGGGGTTGATGGTCAGTGCCGTTACCGGACGCCATGATCCCGTCGCGCAGCTCCCGGCTAGCCACTGGCTGCACGTTGCGGCCACCGACACCGGTACTCACCTGCAGAGGGCGCAAATCGAGAAGTTGCGGGCCCTTCTGGATGACTTGACGCAGCGGGGCGTGGCCATGTCTGAGGTCATCGCTGTCTCCCCGTTTCGAGCCGTTGCCACCGCACTCTCGAGGCTGCGTCGCGACTACCCAGGACTCGTGGCGGGGACGGTGCACACCGCGCAGGGCAAGGAAGCATCCGTGGTCTTCTTCGTCCTGGGGGGAGACCCGAAACGACCCGGCGCCAAGGCGTGGGCCGCGGCGACCCCCAACTTGGTCAACGTCGCCGTCAGTCGCGCCAAGCACCGCCTCTACGTCATTGGCGACCGCGAGGCGTGGCGTAGCTACCCCCACTTCGATCAACTGGACGAGGCACTCACCAAGCACAACAACGACCAGACGAACGACCACGAAGGACAGGAGACAGACGAAACGGAGTGACACCGAGGCGCTCCGACCTCGCCCCATTTCCCTCACCGGTGGCCACCGCAGGAAGAGGCGGCTTGCCCGCTAGCCCATGGGCCGCAGAGTCAGCCAGAGCTGGGACAGACCCGACCACTACCGAATTGACCACGATGACAGTGCTCGAGCACCCACGGGCGGTCAGTTCGGCCGTCACCGCGTGCGATGCTTCAGCACCTCGCGCCACGGGGTCGAGCGTGGTGCCGACTCCCCCGGCCCGGTCCCGGGGCTGCAACCATGAAGGTCATGGCGTACTACCTCGGCCCTGACCGCCCACGCTGGACTCCCACCTCGTGGGACGAGGTCGTCCAGGCGGCGGCCGACGGCGTCTTGGACGAGACGACCTGGGTGGAGCTCAAGCAGGACATTCCCTCAGCCAGCAAGGGCGCCACGACCGAACTCGCCCGAGACCTGGCCTCCCTCGCCCTCTACGGCGGGATCTTGATCGTCGGCATCGCCGATGACGCCGGCCGCCCAGGAGAAGTCATCGGAGTACGCCAGCCGCACCGGTTGGTCCAACGAATCGACCAGGTCGCCCACGACAGCATCAGCCCACCAGTGACGGTCCACAGCGCCGTCCTCACCCACCCCGACGACTCCGACCTGGGCGTCGTCCTTGTCGTCATCGAAGCCAGCCCGCTAGCCCCGCACATGGCCGACGGGTACTACAGGGGCCGCGGCGACACCGGCAAGCGCAAGCTCACCGACCCCGAAATCCGACTCCACCTGGACCGCACGGAGCGCCAACGCGCCAACACCGGTGACCTCCTCAAACAGCTGATGGAGGAGTCCCCCGCCCCCGACCTGCACCGGCTGCACTTCCCGGCCCACCCCCTGGGCGGACGCAACAATGCCCTCGAGGACTGGGTCCACGAGAATCCGCACGAACTGCGCAGCCAGCTCCTCCAAGCCGCGCAACCACACGCCACCCGGTGGGACGTCGCGCAATGGATGGGTGATGCTCACCAGGCCCCGGACGGGGCCACCTACTCCCTCGTGACGCCGGGTACCCCCATCGCGGCACTGCCCAACATGAACCTGCAGCTGATCGACGTCGACGCCGATGGAACCCTGCGCTACACCCTGACCAACATCGCCTCCGTCGAAGGCCACCACCCCAGCGCCCTGACCGTCCTCTCGCTGACCGGTGTGGAGAGCCTGAGCCGTCAGCTGGCAGCGATGATCGCTCGCGTAGCCCACCTGGGTGCCATCACCGGCTCATGGGGACTGGGGATGGCGGTCACCAACCTGTACGGATCCGTCGGCCGCCTACGCGACGGTGACCCAATTGCCGGCTCGCGCTGCTTCCCTCACCGGCACTACGTGCAGACGGTCACTACCACCAGCAGCGCCCTCGCCGCACACCCCGCCGCCGAAGCCCAACGACTGACGAAAGACCTCCGACGCGTCCTGACCGGCACCTCACGCTCCTGAGCGTTCGCGCTGCACCACGCGGTCCCACCCTCACGGCCCAACCCCTCGACTCGCTAGCAGACTGCTAGCCGATCAGAGGATGCAGACCACGTCCCGGTGATGCCTACCCCGCGGCAGCGTTCACCGAGCGCGGCTGGAGACGCTCGCGACCTGCCCGACGCGACCAGGACTGACACCGGAGGCGGCAGCGACGTCACGCACCGACATGCCCCGCGCAACAAGGGTCCGGATCGTCGCGTGCTGCGCAGCGACCAGGCGACTCTCCCTCGCGCGCAGTTCCGCGAGCGCCGCGGCGGTGCGAGCAGCCTCGTCGAGGACGTCGTCCTCTTCGAAGCGCCATACCAAGTCCAGGTTCGCAGCGGCCGCGTCGTCGAGGTCATCACCCAGGACGATGACGTCGCGGACGTACTGATCAAGCTTGCGCAGGTGCCGCGCGTCGGTGGTGCCGAGCTTGCGGCGTCCCTTGTACGCGGTGGCCACGAACGACGTCACCCCCGAGGTCGGGTCGGTCTCACGGCGGACCTTGATCGTGTAGCTGCTCACTTCCACCACCCCTGTCCCAGCACCGTCTCCAGGTCCTTCCCGATCGAGTTCAGCGTTCCGGTCGCGATCTCCGAGCGGTGGGCCGCGATGATCGTTCGGGTCGAGCGCCCGTCCTTGCTCACCTCGTAGAGCCGGTGCGATCCCTTCGTGCGGATCACCTCGACCTCCCCACCGGCCTTCCGGATCAGCTTCAGCAACTCATCCGGCCTCATGAGGGTAAGTCTAGCCGCTAGACACATCAAGTGTCTAGGGGCTAGACGTGCTTTGCGAGCGGGTGGTGCGCACCGTCCCGGCGCCGCACGGCGCTGGAAATCTGTTTCCGGGGTCGCGGGGTCGAGACAACACCCGACCGAGCACCACCTGCGCACCACCCGAACCGCAAGGCGAGACCCGACCATGACCACCCCGCACCTGCTGACCGCCGCCGCCGTGACCCTCCTCGTCCTGGCGGGCGGGGTCATCACCGCCGCCTACCTCTTCCGCGACCGCACCCCCGCGAGCGCCTCGCCGCCGGGCCTGCCGCTGCTGCTGGCGCTCCTGCGCGTCGTGGTCGTCCTCGCGGTGCCCGTCGTGGCCGCCGCGCTGTTCCTGCTCGTCCTGGGCGTCCTGAGCGGCGACGTCACCCCCACCGGCGCCGTGAGCGCCCTGGACGACCTCGTGCGGGCCGTGGGTGACCTCCTGCGGGCCGCTGTCGAGCACACCGGCCCGACCCCGGGCCCGTGACCACCACCGCGTGAAAAGGGCACTCAGACGCGCGTCCCACGGCCGCGGGCAACACGTCGCCCGCCCGCGGCCGGGACGCCCGGCCGCTGCCGGTGGGGTTGACACCCGTGAACAGGGGTTGACTCAACCCCTTGACGTCGCCCCACCCACCTACTGTCCGGCGGCGTCCCCGGCCTCGTCCTACGCGCCGTCCGCGGCCTGCTGTGGGGCCTTCTCGTGGGCCTGGACCTCGTGCCACGGAGTCGTGCGCGGCCCGAACATCCCGAACACCGTCACCGTCTTCACGTTCGCCCGCACCACCGGGTACCAGACGTCGCGCACCCGCACCCGATCCCCCGCGGCCACGTTGTGCCGGCCGAAGTCAGTAGCCGTCCCGTCCGCGACCTGGCGGGCGCGCACGGCCTGCCAGTGCGCCAGGTCGGCACGGTGCGCCGCCAACCGCTCCTCGACCCTGACCGCCTGGGCGGCCATGTTCAGCCCGTAACGCACCCGCGCCTCCTGCGCGCTCTCCCCGACCCGAGGACGACCCGGCTGCACCTGCCCCGCGTCCGGGTCTGAGTCCGGACCCCCTGCCGCGCTCAGAGCCGCCGCAGCGGCCTCCCCGGCCGCGACCGCGCGCACGCAGTGCGCCAACGCCTTCTCCTCACCTCGCACCCTCACGCTCAACCGCTCCACCCGGTTCGCCACCGTCACCGGGTTGTTCCGCGCATCGGTGGCCGCCGCCGCGATCCGCGCCGCCCGCCTCGCCTCCTCGGCGGCGTCGGTGTGCTCCACGCTGGCATCCATGTGCGCGCCCATCCGGGCAGCATCCCGCCGGGCCCGGCCCTCACTGTGATGCCCCACCAGAATCGGCTGACCCAGGGGAATCCCGTCCGCGATGCCGCGTGCTGCGGCGTAGCGATCGGCCGCGACCTGCTCGTGTCGCTGGGCGCGTTCGTCGAGCCGGTCCGCGCGCGCCGCCGAGTCCTGCACCCGGCGAGCCTAAACGGCCTCCCGGTCCCCGGGGGTCGCGTCGATCGACACCGCCACGGTGAACCCGGCCGCCTACACTGGATGGCAGGGCCGTTCGGCTAGTGAGCAGATCGTGAGCAGGGGTGGTGATGGGCATGGTGCACAAGGTGAGGGGCAAGACCCGCGGTGTGATCATCGTCCGGAACGGCGCTGTGGGCTCCGCCAAGGGTGTCATCACCTTGGTTGGGGTGAAGCCCTCCAAGCTGATCAGCGTCCGTGCCCACGACAAGCGTGTCCACCGCGCGCAGTCCGCCCTCACGCAGGCTCGGGCCAAGGACGAGGCGTTGCGTGCCGCCTACGCCGCAGGACCGGGCCGACGCCCCACCGCCGCCGAACGCGATCGGGCCAAGGCCCGTCTTATGGCCTTCCTCACCGACGACGCGGCTCAGGCCACGACGTCGGCTGCTGCGGCCCCAAGCGCCACACAGGGGTGAGCGGGCCGCTGGCCTGGTCTACCGCCCCGTCCGGACGACCTCCTGGTGATGGAGCGCCCCACGACGGGGAAAATCAGGACCCGCTGCGGTGGGAGCTGCTGACCTCTGCCACCGCCGGTGCGCACACCGGCGCGCTGACGCGGTTCCGCTGCACTCGCCCTGGAGCTCTGGAATACGCCCGGCAAGTCGAACGCTTCATCCGTCTCACCCCGGTCAAAGACGGTGACGGCCTGCTCCTGGCGTACTTTGGTCCCGAACTGGCCGCGGTTGCCTGGTGGACCACCGGTGAAGACTGCTACACCAAGTTGCTCGCCTACGGCGTGCACCCGGCCTACCGCAACCGTCGGCGCACTGCTCACGAACTGCTGAGCCGGGTCATCGGCCACCGCCGCCAAGTGGCCGAGAACGCCCGCCCCCAGTGCCCCGGCTTCCTCATCCACGGCCTCGTACACCCCAATAACGCGTCGAGCTTCGCAGCCCTGGAGGCAGCGCAGTTCAGGCGCGCTGAGGACCCCGAAAACTCCGAGTTCATCGAGATGCAGTACAACGCCCAGTTGTAGGAGCCGCCGAGAACGCTACCGGTGAAGGTTAGGACGGGAAGTCCCACAGGTTGTCGCGGTTGCAGTTCCACGCCTACCACTCCACCAGCGGACGCTCCACCTGGGCGAGCACCGATCAGTCCTGCAGCGCCTTCTGCATCTGCACCTGCATCACGTCCTCGTTCAGCGGGAACGCCCCGAACAGCGCATCGCAGCTCGGTGCCCCCTTCCCGTTCCGTACGCCCACTCATCCGGTGATCAGCACCTGCCGCTTCCCCATCGCCAACGACGTGGAGGAGGTATCGCTTAGGGTCGTCGAGTCCGTCGCCGCCCGTCCACGTCACCGCGTAGTTCGCGGTCCTCCTCACCGTGTACGCCTTCCCGGCTGGTGCACCGACGTCTTCTCATACCGGTGCCCGCACGTCGGAGAGTCCCGATCCCCGTACGACTCCTGGTGGGCCTCGCCCCGGCGACGTGCACGCCAGCGTCGTCCCATCACTCCTGTCGTAGTCGATACGAGTCAACTGTGCCGTTGCCGTCACGCTCACCCCGCCCAGCGTGGCCGTCGCCGTGATCGGCTCCCACTGCTGCGCCGGGGTCCACAACCACACCGGCAAGCCGATGAGCCCGAACGCCCCCGACGCCAGCTTCGGCACCATCTGCGTGGCCGGTGGCTCGATCGACAACCGCGCCACCGCCAGCGCCGCGACCTCGGCCGGGTTGATCGCGTTCGGCGCCGCTCCCAGCACGGCCGGTACCCACGGCAAGCCCGTGAAGAAGTCCGTCCCATCCTCAGCGATCAAGCACGTGTACCTCGGCACCGTCGAGCACTCCCGCCGACTCACCGACTGCCCGACTGCCCGAGGGATCGTGGGGCACCTTCGGCACCTGACGACCCAACACCGACTGCGTCTTCGACCCACCACCGCCACCACCCGATAGCCCACCCGACGGCGGCTTCTCCACCTGGACCGCGCGTTGTGTCGGAGGTCCGCGTCACACTCACTGCTGTGAGTGATGACGCCTCGGATCGGCCGGTGCCGGCAGCCTCCGACCTGTCCGCACCGGTGCAGGACGGCCTTGACGGGGACGTCGGTGTCCAGTCGAGCAGCCTTTGGCTGCAGCACGCTGAGCAGCCTCCGGCGTGTCCAGCGTGGGCCTACGACCTCATGGAGCTGCTGCAGCGTCACCGCAGCTACCGCTCCCCCGGCGCCTTGCCTCTTCACCTGCTGCTGGCTGAGCTAGACGGCTGGCTCTTGCTGGATCGCGCCAAGCCCTGGTCCGAGAAGGGGACTCGTAAGCAACTCCAGGCCGAGGTTCACGCTACCCGCCTGAACCTGGGGCCGGCCGTAGCTGCCGCCCTGGGGTCTGACCTCGATACGTACTTCCACCGCGTCCCTCTACTACTGGCGCAGGATGCCCCTGACCGTGAAGAACGTGACCAGCTTGCGGAGCTGGGTCAGCATCTAGCCTCGATCTTTCGTGGAGAGCCTGACCCGGGACGTCGACACGGGTCGTAGATGCGCCGAAGTGCCTGCTCTACAGGTGATCATGTTGCTTGTCGAGAGCCCATGGCCACCACGCAGAGAGGCACTTCGTGAGTGAAGACTAAACCCCGCCTCCACCAGCTGACCGTAACCGCAGACGGCGAGTCGCTGATCTCCTCTGCCGGTGCATCACTCCTGGTCGACACCGCCCGCCTCGCCGGTCTGGACACCGCTCTGCGCCGGGCCCTGTCGCCCTGGTGTGGGCCCGGTGCGGTCCACGACCCCGGCAAGATCATCCTCGACCTGGCGATGGCCGTCGCTCTCGGCGGGGACTGCCTGGCCGACCTCGGCGTCATCCGCGCCCAATCGCAACTATTCGGCCCGACCGCCTCCGACCCCACCGTCTCCCGATTGATCGCGAAACTGGCCGCCGATGCTCCCAACGCGCTGGCCGCGTTGCGCCGCGCCCGAGCGGCTGCTCGTGAACAGGTCTGGAACACCTCCTCACCAGTTCCAGACAAGGGGCACATCGTCATCGACCTCGACGCCACCATCGTGCTCGCGCACTCGGAGAAGGAAGGCGCGACCCCGACCTGGAAGCGCACGTTTGGGTTCCACCCGCTCCTGGCGTTCCTTGACCACGGACCGGGAGGGACCGGGGAGTACGTCGGCGGCATGCTGCGCATCGGCAAGGCCACCGCCAACGATGCGGCCGCACACATCGCCGTCCTCAGTCAGGCGCTGCAGCAGATACCTGAACAGGAACGATCCCGGGTTCTGGTCCGCGGCGACGCCGGCGCGGGAGTCCAAGCCTTCGTCCGGCACCTGCACGAAACCGGACTGGCGTATTCCGTTGGCCTGTACGTGCATCACCCGATCCTGGACGCGCTCCCGCAGATCCCGAAACAGGCCTGGCGGGCCGCGATCGACCCCGACGGCTCCGCCCGCGACGGCGCTCAGGTCGCCGAACTGACCCGCTACGTCCGACCGTCCAAGAGTCCCTGGCCGCCGGGAATGCGGATCATCGCCCGCCGCGAACGACCCCACCCCGGAGCGCAGTTGCGCATCACGGACGCCGACGGATGGCGGATCACCGTGTTCGCCACCAACGTGGTCGGCGGCAAGATCGCCGAGCACGAACTGCTCCACCGGCTGCGGGCCAGGGCCGAGGACCGCATCCGTTGCCTGAAGGACACCGGACTGCGCAACCTCCCGCTGCAGGGGTTCGCGGCGAACCAAATCTGGCTGGAGATCATCGCGCTGGCCAACGACCTGCTCGCCTGGACCCAGCACCTGGCCCTCACTGATACTCCGGCTCGGGCCTGGGAACCCAAACGCCTACGCCTACGACTGCTGTCGGTGGCCGGGCGGATCGTCCGCACCGCACGACGGCGGTTCCTGCGCCTGCCGCGGGACTGGCCCTGGTTCGACGTCGTCCTCGCCGGACACCGCCGGCTCGCCGCCCTCAGCCCTTGACCCTCATCAACGTCTCGACGACCGGAGCTTCGGAAGCCGCGCGCAGTCGCGGGACTGCCGCACGCCCAGCATGAGAAGCACCAGACCGGACCCCCATCGACAGCCTCAGTCGTCGCCTCGCGAAAGATCGAGGCTAGCTCTGGATCCTGGGAACCTTCGTGGTCCTCGAGGTGCACACGATCCGCCGCTTCGGGTGGCGAGAGCTGAGTAGCGCGGAGGTCGAGGCCAGCATGGACTGGTATCGCGAACTCGGCGCTCGCATGGGCCTGTGCGACATCCCCCCCCCCCGCCGGTCAACGACTCACCGCCGCAACTCTCGACACTGTCTTCGATCCCGTGCCGCAGCCGCTACGTCCCCTGGCGATACGTGCAGCCGCAGTGCTGCTGGAGGAACCGGCTCGTTCGGCCCTTGGTTTCGCCGCCCCTGGTCTTCTCATCCGGACGGGAGTTCGGATGCTGTTCCGGTTGCGAGGGTTGCGTCGGCGGCGACGGCGGCGACGGCCAACCCCTCCGAGCTGGTTCGAGTCCGGAGTGGCGACCAGCATCTACCCGCAGGGATACCGGCTCAACAATCTGGGACCCCGCGAAGGGTGACTCAGACCAGGACAAACCGTGCTCGGCGGCGACGTGCCAGGTGTGCCGGCGGAGCGTGTCCAGACGATCAAGTAGCAGTCGGACGCGCCTCTGCGGAAGTGGCCGGGAGGGCACCGCCCCCACCGTCAGCTGCGTAGGGCCAGGTCCAGACGGCGCATCAGCTCGCCCACCCTCCCGCCACCTGCGGGAGCCGACGGCAACCTGCTCAGCACAGCGCGAACTTCTGGTGAGGCTTCGCACTGGGCCCGCTCGACCTGTTCCTCACCAACGGCGCGCTCATCGCTGTTGGCCAGTTCCAGTGCTCGGGCGGCGTGCGCTGCTGCTCCCAGGACGTGCTTGACCTGGTGCGCGTCGGCCAGGGGGTGCAGGTACGCGCTACCTGCTGCGTGAGCGGCGGCTCGCGCGGCGTCTCGAACTGGCGGTGAGGCGACTTCGCGGGCTGCTTGGTGCGCTGCCCACGCCGTGGTGCGCAGCGCCGCTCCGCGGTTGCCTCCGGCGGCGAACGCCTCGGCGGTCTCGATCGCCTCCTGTGGGCGCAGGTCCTCAGGGTGCTCGTTGTTGAAGGTGGCCAAAGCGGTGCGGGCGCAGGCTGCAGCAAAACTGGTGATGGCGCGCAGTTCCGTTTGACTCAGCTCGATCGTGTCTGCCCTGGGACTCACCTCACCATCCTTGCGGCGAATCTCTTGGAGACGTCCGGGCCGGCGGTACGACCGCGAGTTCCTACCAAGCCGCTCAGGTACGCCCCCAGAACGCGGTCGGGTCCTGCGCCGGGCGGAACCCGAGGGCCGCTACCGCCTTCGACACTTCACGAAAGCGGCGACCGACGTAGCTGGGGACGTGGGCATCGCTACCGAAGGACACCGCCGTCCCGCCGGCCTCGTGCCACCAGCGGACCATCCGCAGGTCCAGCGGGATGGACGTGTTGACCTCCAGCACTCGTCCGGAAGCCGCCAGGACGCCCAGGACGTGGCGGGTCTGTTCCTCCACCTGGCCCCAGGGTGAGGGGCCGTCATCGGGGGTCCAGTGCCGCAGGGAGAAGTCGATGTGACCCAGCACCTCGAACGGTCCGTCGCTGGCGACCATGGCCTCGACCTGACTGAGGTAGGCCGCAAGCAGGTCGACGGGGCTGTGCTGGTCCTTGGCGTGATCGACCAGCAGGTGTTCCCCGGGCGCGCGGGTGTCTTCCAAGGTGTGGATGGAGCCCACGATGCGGTCGAAGCCGCGGGAGAGGACGTCACGGATGGCATCGGTGTGCCAGTGCACCTCCGACATCTCTACTCCCGAGCGGATGGTCAGGTCCGGGAAGCGGTGCCGGCAGTCTTCGATCGCGGCTTGATAGGCGTCGACCTCCAGGGGGGCGCCCATGAAGTGCCCGTGCCCGCCGGGGCCGATCGGGTCGTCGTAGCTGTCGCGGATGCCTTGGTCCCAGGCCCAGCCGCCGGGTGGGGCGTTCCAGACGGTGAAGTCGACATGTTCGGTGAAGGAAATCGCCGGCAGGCCGATGACGAGGGCGTGCTCGCAGCTGGCGCGCATGTTGCCGTGGAAGGAGTCCCAGGAGAACTGCGAGTGGGTGTGGTCGTCCGCGGGCAGCGATGTGGGGGTGTTGGCTGGGGCAGCGGATGTGATCGACGGCTCCGTCATGAGTGGCCACGGTTCCAGACGGCGCCTCGACGTGCCAGGGCTACCGGGACCCGTCACTGCTCACTTGAGGTTGTCGAGCAAGGGTGCCGCCGGGCTGTTCAGAACCTTCTGATTATTCGCCTCTCGACACAGAGAAGTGTGATGACCGCGACGTCGCGGTTGACTGAGACCGGCCGGATCGCGGGATGACTGTGCGGTCCTCAGGCGGATTTTTCAGGCTCCTCGGCCACAAGCTCGACCTCGAAGCCGGCGTCGTCTTCGAGGAAGGCGGCGTAGTGCTGCGGCCCGCCGGCGTGCGGGTGCAGGTCAGTGAACAGCAGTCGCCACCCGTGCTGCGGTGCCTTGCCGGTGAGGGCGTCGACGTCTGCTCGGCTGCCGGCCCACAGGGCGAGGTGGTTCATGCCGCTGCGGAGCCGCTCGGTGCGCCCGCGGACGTGGTCAGTTCCGGACTCCAGGACCACGTAGGTGTCCTCGAGGGACCAGGTACAGCCAGTCGCCCAGGTGTTAGTACGGGTGTAGCCGAGGCGCTACAGCAGCCAGGGCCAGGGTCCGTCGAGAGCGGTGGCGTCGTCTCTCCACAGCTCCAGGTGGTGCAGATGTCCTCGCTTCACGGCGTCATCCTCGCTCCTCGCACCATGCGGGATGGCAGGCGATGAGTAGGCGGTGAGTAGGAGATCGACCGGCTACCGCGATTCGAGCCAGTGGTCAGGTGGAACATCCGGTCGCTGTGGCACAGGACGCTTCTGCTCACCCCAACCACCAGATCCGAACGCGAGGTCGGCCACCCCGCGCCAGAAGCGTCCAGCCGCAGGGTTGTCGTGCTGGAAGGCGATCGACCACGGCCCGTGATGCCGGCCCAAGACGTCGAGGGCGATCTGCTGTCCCAGCCCCTCACGGCGGACGACAGGTGCGACCCACAGCGCCGCCAGGCCGCGGCGCTGACCGGTGAGGCCTTCCACCACGGCGAAGCCGAGAGGAGCCTGCTCACCGGTCTTGGGGTGCGCCCGCCACGCCAGGTAGGCGACGTGGTCCTCACCGGGCGCGCGGGGCAAGTCCTGGGCCTGGTAGCGCCCGTCGGCGTAGGGCAAGGCGCCGACAGCAAGGGCCAGGTCATGACGAAAGCACTGCCACAGCCAGGCCAAGACCTCCCACTCCTGCTCGGCCTGTGCGGGTTGGATCGACAGGGCGGCCCCGGGCATCACAGGTTCAGTCATCGCGGGTTCAGTCATCGCGGGTTCAGTCATCGCAGGCTCAGCGGACGGACGAGCTCGCGGAAGGTACGGCCAGCGGGGCCGGTGAAGTCGCGGACGGGGGTGAAGCCGGCCTTGTGGCACAGGGCCAGGGAACGTTCGTTGAAGGTCGCGACGGCGGTGCGCAGCTGCGTGGGGCCGAAGAGGTCCTGCGCCACGGTGGCGACCTGCGGCAGCAGCTCGGAGGCGAGACCGCGGCTGACTAGGTCGGGGCGCACGCCCAGGCCGACGTCGAGGATGCCGTTCTGAGCGTGCTGGCCGCGGACGCGCGCTTCGGGGCCAAGGACGCAGAAGGCGACGACCGCTCCGTCCTGGTTCAGGACCGGGTAGTAGCCGTGGCCTGCCTCGTCGCGGTCGACGAAGAGGGCGGTGTTGTCGGGGTCGACGTCGTAGAGGTCGAACGGGGGTGGGTAGCTCCACGCTGCGACGGAGCGGGCTTCCTCATCGGTCATGGTGCGACTCAGCAACGTTGGCACCTGCGTCACCGTAGTCAGGACTGCTGATGCGGTTACGGGCCTTTCGGCAAGACCGTGACGTCCCGGGCCGCCGGCGACAGCGCGGCATGACCGGAGGATGCCCCAGCGTCAGAGGCGGCGCTGGTAGCTGACCTCATCCAGGACGGCGCCCTGGCGTTGGTCTTGCTTGGTGCGTCCGTCGGTGCGCCAGCCGCACCGTTCGTAGAAGCGCCGGGCGCGGGTGTTGCCGGCCAGGACCCACAGGGTCGCGTTGATGAAGCCGTCGCTGCGCAACTCCTGGGTGGCGGTGTCGAGCAGGGCGCGGCCGGCGCCGGTGTTCCAGTGCCCGGGGTGCACGTACAGGGACTGGACCTCGCCGGTGGTGCGTGTCGCTCCCTCGTCGCGGCTGGGGCTGCGGCGCACGAAGCCGATGACGTCTCCCGCGAGATCGAGAGCGACGAAGCAGTGTCGTGGTGGGGTGATGGGCAGTACCTCATGCCAGCGCTCGACGGAGCCGCTCAACGACAGCGCCGCGATCATCGTGTCGGGCACCAACCCGGTGTAGGTGGCGCGCCAGGTGTCGACGTGGATGCGTGCGAGCTGGTCGGCGTCGTCGAGGACGGCGGGTCTCACCACGGTCATCGTCGAACCCTAGGCAGAAGTTTCGTTCGCTCGAGGTATCACGGCTACGTCGCGGGTCTGCTCTTGACAAGACCGCGACGTCGCCGGCCACCAGTGACAGCACGCGGGTCTGTCCCCGCACAACGCGGGATGACCGCGAGGTCGGCGGACAGGTGCGTCAGCGTTAGGACGCGCACGACGGTCAATCCGGCCGGTGACTTCCCGTGGCTCCGTCGATGAGCTCGCGCAGGATGTCCATGTGCCCGGCATGGCGAGCGGTCTCCTCGACCAGGCCGATCAAGACCCGCCGCAAGCTCACCTGCTCACCGAACCACGCCGTACCCACGTCCTCGATGCCGTGCTCGGCGATTACCGCATCGGACGCGGCGCGGGCGCGGCCGTAGAAGGCGACGATGTCGGCGGTGGACTCGTGCGGGCCGGCGTTCATGTCGGCGACGACGTCGGTTTCCAGCGCCTCGGTCGCCCGGTCGTAGGTCTTGGGGAGCCACTCGTACTCCACTCCGGCGAGGTGCTTGACCAGCCCCAGCAGGTTGGTGCCCGTGGGGGTCATGGGCCGGCGCAGCTGTTCGTCGTCGAGGCCTTCCACCTTCCACAAGGCAGCGTCGCGCTGACGGTCGAGGCTGATGTGCAGGCTCGTCTTCTCATCACCCCTGAGCGGCACCCGCTTGGTCATGGCAGCCACCCTGCCACCGGGAGGGGCACCGGGGGCCGTCTCGGCCGTGCTAGCGATGTGGTGGGCGCGGGCGGCTGTCCCGCTACGGTCCGGTGGTGCCTCGCGACCGCTTCCGCCTGCCTGCCGCCGTCTACGGAGTCCTCCGTGATGGGGAACGGGTCCTGGTGCTGCGCCGGGCGGGCACCACCTTCCGCGCAGGTCAGCTGAGCCTGCCTGCTGGGCACCTGGAGGGCGGGGAGGACGCCGTAGCCGGGTTGCTGCGCGAACTGCGGGAGGAGGTCGGCGTCGAGGCCTTACTTGCTGACTGTCGCCTAGCACTGCTGGTGCACTCAGCGCCCGAGCACGAGAGCGATCTGGAGTACCTGCACTTGTTCTTCGTCGTGGAACGGTGGAGGGGTGAGCCGGTCATCGGTGAGCCGGACAAGTGCAGCGAACTGGTGTGGGTGACCCCGGCCGCGCTGCCGGGTGATGTCGTCGACTACGTGGCCGACGCACTGCACGCGATCGAGCGGGGCGAGCCCCTGCTGCTGCACGGCTGGTGATCATGCGCAGACCTGCGGCGCTGGAGGACGGCCCGGCCGTTGCCCGACGCGCGCACAACGCGGGATGACCGTGAAGTCGCCGGTACCGGCGACCACTGCTCAGAAACCAGTGATGGGCACCGGGGCAGGAACATCGAGCAGCCTCTTCACGAAACTGCGGGAGCGACTCTCGAAGCCGGCTGCCAGGTAGAAGGCGTGGGCCTCCTCCCGCCAGTCCCCCGAGGACAGGTCGAGGCGAGGAGCTCCGGCGGATCTGGCGTGGGCTTCTGCAGCGTCTAGAAGGGCAGAGCCGATGCCACCCCGGCGCAGGCGTGATGAGACGACGAGGTCGGTCACGCGGCAGGTGAGGGCGTCATCGTCCATCCGAGGCACCAGGTGCGTGGCGATCAGACCGACGACGTCGCCGTCGTGCTCGGCCAGCTGAAGTCGCGACGATGGCGGTGCGGAGAACCGCTGGATGTGGGCTTGGGCCGCGCTCTCGCTCGTGGGGTAGCCCATCTCGGCCAGGAGTGCGGCGACAGCTGCGGCGTCGGTGCTTTCAGCGTCTCGGATTCTCACGGACATGCGGGGAGTGTGCCGCCGCAATGGGGATGAGGGTCAGCAGGCGCGCCAGCCCTACGCCGGCTTGGCTGCCGTGGGCGGCGGTCGCGTTGAGCTGCGCAGGGACGTTGCTGCTGCTGCCGTGTCTGGGCCCGAGCGACCGCGCACAACACGGGATGACCGTGCGCCGCGCGCACCTGCGGGATGACCATGCGCTGCACGCACAGCGACATGTTTCCCGACGGTGTCGGTCCCCAACCGAGCGAGGGGATGAGCTCCGAAGGCGGCGAGTGACTGAACTAGGAGTTGGCCTCCTCAACGGCTACGAGCTCTGTCTCCATTTCGTCGAGGGCAGCTGAGAGAGCATTGACGAAGGACGGGAGGTCGGCCGCGCGGCGTTGGCCATCGCTGGAGAAGTCCCAGGCGTAGGGGGCTGGCCAGCGCCCCGTCTCCACACGCTCGATCCCGGTTGCTGCGATTGCTATGGCCGCGTGGAGCTTGATGACGTCCCAGTGTCCTGGTGCCTGCCGGTACGACCTCGACAGGACGCCGTGGCCGCGGCGGTCTATCTGACCGACCGCGCCGAGCCGCTTGCGCAGGTGCGCCAGCCGCAGTCGCGACTCACCCAGCCGCAGTGTTAGCAGCTCATCGACGGTCGTCCGGCGCAGCTCCGCCAGGCTCGTAAGGGTGATGTTGCTGCTGCGGGCCATCTCTTGTGCGCCGCTCTGGAAGCCGACCTCACTGACCAAGATGCCCCGATCGGCGCCGACGTCGCGCACGATCTCAGCGAGGGCCGCGACGTACAGCTTCTCCACGGGCCGTCGACGCTGCTTGCACTCCACGACCCACAGCTGCTCCAGCCCGGCGCGGCGATGGCGCACGACGACGTCGACATCGTGGCCACCCCGCACCCCCGGGACGTGCGTATCCGTCGCTGCGTCCAGCCCTAAGGAGCGAAAGAGCGCTGCGGTCTCCTCCTGATACTCGCGCCATCCGGCCACGCGCCTAGTGTTCCGCAGCCTCCGGTGAGCACTGCCACGCCGGGCGTCCGTCTGGCTCGTGGGATGAGCGTGCGATCCACCGGGCAGCGTTTGGTGACTCACACCAGCGCTGGCCGTCTACGCCAGGCGGCCGGAATCGAGGCGGGCCCCGTCGCGAAGGTCGGTTACTCGGGCGGTGGTGCCAAAGGGCGACAACGTCACGACCTGATCGCCGGGGCGCAAGCGGTCGTCTTGCTGATACCGGGCGAACAGTTCGGCTTCCGCTCCAGCATCACCGGCATCAGCGCGCACGAGCAGCGACGCGACGTCGTCCACCAGTCCCGCGTTCTTGAGCGGGTCTGCTGTTGCGCCCCAGCTATCCCACAGCAGCAATTCGTCGCCGTAGCGGTGCGCCACCTCGAAGACGACGTAGGCGCCGACGAAGGACGGCCCGGAGAGGACGGGCTGTCCACGCACCCCGTAGGTGGAGAGGTCCTGCTCACCAGCGCGCCATCTCAGCCAGGCTTCGGCGGCGGTCTCAAACGGTGCCTGCGGTCCGGCGGGCATGTCGTGGACGTCGAAGGCGGCGTGAGCCGGGAGTTCGGGCTCGACCCGGCGCCAGCGGTGCCCGTCGTGGACGTCGACGACGACGTGGTCCACCGCGTGACCGGGGTCGAAGTAGTGCGCGAAGCCGACGCGGGTGCGAGCCGGTCGACCATGGTGTCGCAGCGCACCGACGACGAAGAGGGAGTGGTCGCGACAGCAACCGGCGACTCGTCGCTGCAAGGGTCGGTGCTCAGTCAGCTGGGCAGGGTTGCGGTGGGCGTCGACATCAAGGGTGACTTCCAGCCAGCGGCTGTCGACTTCGACCTGCTGGTCGAGGGTGAGGTCGCTGAGGTCGGCGCGGTAGTGGGCGATGACGTTGCGGGCGGCGGCGCACATGGCGGTCAGGTCATCCGGCACCGCGGCGAGACGGTCGGTGTGGCGGCCCGGGTCGGAGTACGGGCTGTGCTGGGTGAAGCGTTCCGGGTCCACGGCCATGTCCAGATGTTGGCAGCTCTTGGTCGGAGCACCCACAAGGTCACACTGACTGCGGGATGACCGCGAGATCACCGAACTGCGGTGTCTCGGGGCTCTGCCTGTATCGGTGCCAGCGCGTGTCTGATGCGGCCCCTACCGTGGCTGGGTATGGAGGAGACGATGCGGTTCACCGCCAGAGACGTCCCGGGCAACCCCGACCTCGAGCGCGACATCTGGGCGGCCGTCTTGGGATGGAGCTTCGAGCACCGCAACCCCCAGGACGGGGAACGGGTCCGCGTCCACCGCCGCCTGGACGGGACGTTCGTCGGTGAAGGCATCTGGGAGAAGCGCACCGATCAGCCGGACGGCAGCTACATGGCCGTGCTGCACACCGACGACGGTCGCGTGGTGAGCGTTCCCGGCGGTCCCCGGTGCGAGGTGCTCCAACCCCTCCCGCGTCCGCGGCCTCCGGTGCTGACCGCTGACGAGCTGTACGTGGTGGGTGAGCTGCTGGAGGAGCTGGCTGCGGTCTATGCCGGGGAGGACCTGGGCCGGCTGGCTGGGGCTGTTGCCGCCCGGATCGAGCAGGGCTTGGCCGAGTACGACCGGCACGCCGACTGAGGTTGCCGGCCAAAGCCTGCTATCGGGCGGCCGGATGCAACGGGCGCACAGACCGCGCGCACCGCGATGATATGTGGGTGATCGGGGGCTAACCTCCGGTCTGAGCCTCACCGGCTCGACGTCCTCAGCGTGGAGGCACCCTCATGACCGTTCTGGATCTTCGACTCACCCAAGGTTCAACGCCCTCCGGACTGCCCGCCGTGCGCCTGGGTGAGCCCTGGCTGGACGCCTACCTCGACTTCCTCACCGCCCGCTGTCGACCCAACAGCGTCCTGGCCGCCGGCTACGACCTGAAGGTCTTCTTCACCCTCATCGCCAAGACCCCGGCGGAGGTCACCGCCGCCGACGTGCTGGGTTTCATCACCGCCCAGCGAACAGGATCAGCGGAAGTGCTCGGCCCGGTGATCGCCGTCGTCGCCGACGCCGACGCTGCTGGAGGGGTCAGTGCCCGCACCGTTCGACGCCGGTTGTCCAGCATCAACGGTTTCTACACCTTCCTCCTCGCCCGCGGCGACATCACCGCCAACCCCGTCCCCCTCGGCCTGCCGACACGGCGCGAACACGACGAGCCCCACGACCGGCCTGGCGGCAGTCGCGGATCGAGAACCCCACTGGTCCGCTCCCCGCGGACCCTGCCGGTCATCCTCAACCCCGACGAAGCCGACGCCCTCACCACAGCACTCCGCACCCACCGCGACCGCGCCATGGTCGCCGCGATGCTGCTCGGGGGTTTGCGTCGCTGCGAGGTCCTGCGCCTGCGCCTGGAGGACCTGAACGTCGGGGCACGGCGGGTGTTCATCGCCGAAGGCAAAGGCGGACACCAACGCCAGATCCCGATCTCCAGGCGGTTCTTCACCCATCTCGGCGACTACCTCAGCCTCGAACGCCCAGCCGAAGCCGACCAGTTGGGGCACGGACACGTCTTCTGCGTTCTCAAGGGTCCCCGCCGCGGGCACCCACTGTCGGCCTCGGGACTCGACGAGGTCCTCGACGGAGCACGGCGCCGCGCCGGCCTGGCGCACGTCACCTGCCATCAGTTGCGTCACACCTGCCTGACCCGGCTGCGCGAAGCGGGCATGGCCCTGGAAGCGATCCAGGCCCAGGCCGGTCACGCGTCCATCGAATCCACCCGCATCTACCTCCACCTCGGCGATGACTGGCTGGCGGGGCAGTATCGCCGCGCCGCCGAAGCCATCGATGCTCAAGCGTTCGCTGGCCACCGCACTGCTCCACCCACTCCCGAGGTCATCTCACCGATCACGTCAACGGTCATGGGACTGCGAGGTCGGCGATGAAGCAACCCGACCGCTTCCTCAGCTGGGCCGAGATCGACTCTGAGGCAATGGGTGACGCAACAGAGCTGACCGTTCCCATGCACGCCTACCTGAGGCAGATCGCCACCACCTTGCGCTCCGGCAGTGTCCGTAACTCCGACATAGCGCTGCGCTGCTTCACCCAGTTCATGTTCCAGGAACACCCTCAGATCACCCGCTTGGCTGACGTTCGTCGCGTCCACATCGAGGACTACAAGCCCTGGCTGGCCACCCGCACCAACCAGCGCGGGAAACCCGTCACCGCCGCCACCCGCGCCCACCGCCTGGGCAACCTACGCACCTTCTTCATCCGCATCCGCGACTGGGACTGGCCGCAGGCCCCACCCACGGTTCCCATCCTCTTCGGTGACCTGCCGCGGCAGGAGAAACCCCTGCCGAAGGCCCTGGACGATGCGGCGGCGGCGAAGTTCCTGCGCGCCGCGCAGACCCGACCGCGTCTGCTCGAGCGGGTCATCTGCGAGGTCCTGATCCGCACCGGACTGCGCGTCGGGGAGTTCACCGGTCTGCGCCGCGACGCCGTCCGCCAGATCGGGGCTGGGCACTGGCTGCACGTTCCTGTCGGCAAACTCCTCGACGATCGCTACATCCCGCTGCACCCTCAACTGGTCGAGCTCATCGCCGATTACCGTGACCGCTTCGTCGACCCTGCCCACCCGCTGCTGCTGCCGCGGGAGAACGGCACACCCATGGACCGTTACAGCGTCACCCGCTGCCTGAACAACGTCGCCACCGCCGCCGGCATCGGCCACGTCCACCCCCATCAGATGCGCCACACCCTGGCCACTCAGGCCATCAACCGCGGCATGAGTTTGGAAGCCATCGCTGCCCTGCTGGGGCATCACTCGATGGACATGACCCTTCGCTACGCCAAGATCGCGAATCGGACCGTCGCTGATGAGTACTTCGCCGTCACCGAGAAGGTCGAAGCGCTCTACGCCGCCCACGACCCCGACAACCTCGACGGCGAGAACACTGCGTTGCCGGCCTCCGCGGCCGGCCCGGAGATGGCCCGCCTGCACCGCGAGATGCATCAGCGGATGCTGGGCAATGGCTTCTGCACACGACCTCCGGCGCTGGACTGCACCTTCGAGTCGGTCTGCGAGACCTGCACGTTCTTCCAGACCTCGATCGCCTTCCGACCGACGTTGCAGGCCCAGTACGACCACGCCGCCGAACATGATCAACAAGGGCGTCAGCAGCTCTTCGCGGGCCTCCTCAGAGGCCTCGACCAGCCCGCGTCCTGACCCCCTTGACACCGATCACCCACATAAGCGGGATGACCGTGCGTTCGTGCACTGCGGCATATGAGGGCGGTCGCTACCGATGAGGGTCGCGCTCCAAGCCGTTGTCAGAGGGTGTCTGGCGTCGTACCGGGCGCAGGGGCTGTCGCTCCGGGCGAGACCTCCAGGAACGCCACCCCCCACGACGACGGCGCTTCACTGAGTTGGGTGGGCTTGAAGTTCGGCTCCTCGTCGTGGGAGAGCGTGAGGTCCTCGATCTGGTGGGCTTGTCCGTCGCAGTTCAGGGTCTGTTCGGTGCCGGCCAGGTCCAAGACGATGCTGCTTCCGCCGGTGCAGGCGACGAAGGCTCCGACGGTGCCGCCCCAGGGGAGGGTAGAGAGGGAGACGCTGTGCTCCTGTTGCCCGTCGCCACCGACCGCGCCGAGGGAAGTGGCGCCCGAGGCCTGTGCTGCATCGCTGGCGATCGTCATCGCGTTGGGACCCGTGGGCGTGGGGGCGGGCTCGACGTCGCCGGCGGAGCAGGCACTGAGAAGTCCTAGGGCGAGCAGTCCTGGAGCCCACCAGTTGCGCTGGATGCGTCGCTGCATCTGTGCACCGTAGCAACGGCTTCGGGGCGCCGTTGGCGCGATGACCGTGGGCTGCGCGCGCACCGCGGGACGACCTCGCGTCCCGCGCTCTGCGGGATGACTGTGACGTCGGATGGGTCCCGTCAGGTCGCCTGGAGGGTGGGGTGGCTAAGCACGTCGCTCAGCATCGGCCGGTGCTCGGGGTGCGCCCAAGGCACCTGATCGAGCTCGTCGGCGCTGAACCAGGCGAGGCGGTCGTGCTCGGCGGGGCACTGGTTGCTAGGCCGTCCGCTCCAGGTCCGTACCCGCCAGGTGCTCAGGTGCAGTTCGGTGCCAGGTGCGCCGTGGGTGAAATGCAGCCGGGAGGTGGGTTCGTCGTCGAGGTCAAGGTCGAGGACGTCGATGCCGAGCTCCTCGTGCAGCTCTCGGCGCAGGGCCTGGGTCTCGGACTCGCCCGGCTCGATGTGTCCTCCGGGCAGGGCCCACGTGGCGGGGTAGGCGCGGCAATCCGCGCTGCGCAGAGCCAGGAGCACGCGGCTGTCGTGGACGAGGATGCCGACGGCGACGGTGTGCACCGGTGAAGCCAAGCAGACGTTCACGACGGCGCTGGGCCGGGTCACGACCGCGCACTCAACGCGGGATGACCGTGAGGTTCCACGGACGGGCAGCGGCCTGTAGTCGAGACGCTAGGTGAGATCCGTCCCAGGCGACGGCGAGGTGCGCAGCGGTCCCTGCAGCCAGTGGTGCGCCTCGGTGTGGCTGCGCAGGCGGACGACAGGAACGCCGGACTGCTGGCGAGCCAGGACGCTGACGCGGGCTGCGTTGGTGCGGTGGGTCTTCCATGCCCAGCGCACGATGTGGTTCGGGTCGCTGAAGAAGGTCCGCAGCGGTGGCTCGACGTTGCCGTTCCACAGCACCTGGCGCCGCAGCCGGCGCACCACCGTGCGGCGGGTGACCTGGTGCATGACCACGGTCTTGGGCAGGTCCAGCCAGACCAGGAGGTCAGCCCGCTCGAGCAGGTGGTCGCGCACGGAGCCGTACTGCCACTCGGTGACCCAGGCGGGGCCGGCGCTGAAGCGGTGCACGTCTTCCTCGAAGGAGGGCCGCGGTGTCCAGCCCGGTCCGTGGAAGAGGGAGTCCAGCTCCACGTGGGGTACGTCCAGGACCTCGGCGATGCGCGCGGCCAGGGTCGTCTTGCCGGATCCGGAGGGGCCGGCGACGAGGATCCGTAGGGGGCGGTGGGGTAGGGCGTCGGTGGGGCCGAGCAGTGCCACGGTGTCGACGCTAGCCAACCGGGGGCGTGGCGTCGGCGTTCCAGCCGACGGCGCGGATCACTGCCTGCGCCACCTCGGACGGGGCCTGCCCCGCTGCCACTGGCACCTCGACGTCACCGATGCCGACTGCGTTGAGGATGGCGTCCAGTTCCCCGCTGCGGTGCAGGTGCCAGTCCAAGGCTTCGCGGTCATCGTGGTGTCGCTGACGCAGGCGGCCTTTGACATCGCTGAGGTCCACGCGCAGACGGCACACCGTCAGTGGCACCCCGGCGGCTTGCTCGTACAGGGGCTGTTGCGCGGGATCTTCGAGCACCCCGGCCAAGACCAGGCGGAGCGCACCGGCGGCGAGGTGATTGCGGGCCACGTCGCGCAGGTTGGCCAGCATCAGCTGCTCGTGGAAGGGGTCGGCCTCGGGGCTGGGCCAGGCGTCGCGCAGCGCGTCGAGGTCGATGACGGCGTAAGGGGTCGCGCCCTGGCGCAGCAGCGCACCGATGTATCTGGCGGTAGTGGTCTTGCCCGATCCGACGGTGCCGGTGATCAGCAGGGCCGCTGGCGATGAGGTGGAGGTCCGCACCGACGCGACGGTAGCGGCTGGCCGAGCACCGTTCGCGGGATGAGCGTGCGTTTCGATGCGGTGCCCATAGCGGCTGTCTACGCTGAATCTCATGTCTGACCTGCAGATCGTCGCGCTGCTCTTCCCCAAGGTGACGCAGCTGGACCTCACCGCCCCAGCGCAGGTTTTCGCCCGGCTCCCTGGAGCCCGAGTCCACCTCGCCTGGCACGACACCGCGCCGGTGGTCACCGACTGCGGCTGGTCCATCGTGCCCACCACCACCCTCACCGACTGCCCACCCGCGGACATCCTCTTCGTACCCGGAGGGGAGGGTGCCTTCGAGTTGTTCGAGGACGACGTCGCGCTGGACTTCCTACGCCGTCAAGCCGCATCGGCGCGGTGGGTCACCTCGGTGTGCACCGGCTCGTTCGCTCTGGCGGCGGCGGGGCTGCTCGACGGGCGGCGGGCCACCAGCCATTGGGCATCTCTGGAGATGCTCGCCGAATTCGGTGTCGTACCCGTGTCCGAGCGTGTGGTCGTTGATGGTCAGGTCGTCACTGGGGCCGGCGTCACCTCAGGGATGGACTTTGCCTTGCAGTTGGCGGCCTTGGAGGTAGGTGAGGACGTGGCCAGGGGGGTGCAGTTGACGTTGGAGTACGACCCGGCGCCTCCTTTCGACCACGGTTCGCCACGGACGGCTGATCCCGAGGCGGTGCGCCTGGGGCGGCAGCGGGCACGAGAGGGTCGTCTCGCGCGCGTCCAACAGGCCGCTCACCGCTTGGCTTCGGGTCGGAGCTGATCGTGGCGATAGCCCGCGCAGCGCGGGGTGACCGTGCGGGACCGCACTCGGGAAGGGTCACTGTGGGCTCAGGTGAGCAGCCTGGTGATGGCAGCAGCCACCGCAGGAGCTTGCTCGACATGCAGGAAGTGCCCGGCCGATAGTGACTCGAACCTCCCCAGCGGCAGGCTCTCGGCGTAAGCGCGCTGGTGGGCGACGACGTCGGCGCGAAACGGCGCTGCGGCTTTGGTGGCATGCCCTGCCGACAAGACGACCACGGGGCACGCCGGCGGTGCGGGTGGATCAGCGCGCAGGCTGGGTACGGCCTCTTGCAAAGCTAGGTGCTCGCGACGAGCTTGGGCCAGGGACTTCGGCGTGAAGTCCTCAGCGATCATCGCCTCGCCGGTGGCTGCGGGTAGGGCTCGACGTCGGGCGGTGGTGGCCCATCGGCGCAGTGGGGCGAGGTGGGCGACCTGCTGCTGCAGGGCCAGCAGTCGCCCGAACTGGCGGTAGTAGTTCGGGTCGCTGTAGGCGTCGGCGGTCTCGGTGGTGGGGTCCAGCAGCACCATCCCGGCGATCTGCTGGCCCAGGCCCCTCTGAATCAGCAGCGGGAGGGCGCAGCGGATGAGGAGACCACCGAGGCTGTGCCCGACCAGCACGATGCGCCCGGCAGGCTCGCCGCTGTCTGCACTTGCTCCTTCTCCGTCCGTCGCACCGGTCACGTCAGTGCTGTCCGCCGTGACTGCAACGGCGTGCTGGACGAGGTCGGCGAAGCGCTGAGCCATTGCTTCGATGGTTGTGGCCTGACCGGAGGCGGGGCTGCGTCCAGAACCGGGCCGGTCGTAGGTCACCACGGTCACTGCTGCACCGACCTCGTCGAGGAGGTGGGGCATGAGTACGTCCCAGGAGGTGCGGCAGTTGCCCAAGCCGGCTTCAAGGACGACGAGGTGGTGGCCGTGGCCGTGGACCTCGACGTTGAGGTCCTCCCCGTTCAGCTGCCACTGGTGGGAAGGCGCAGGCCGGTCGCGCAGGGCGAGTCCAGTCTCTGTTGTTGCCTTGGCCACCTGAGCCTCCTCGATTGGTGCCTGGGGCACCGACGGTATGAGGTCGAACGAGCCGGGAACATGATCCGTGGGGCAGCTCACAGAGATCGGACATCGTCAAGAGCGGACGTTCGAGCCGGCCGTGATCGCGCACTGAGCGCGGGATGACCCTGCGCTCCGTGGCACGACCGAGCGTCGGCGCGCTACGTCCGTTCAGGCGCAGCGCGCTACGGCCGTGGTGCCTTCCGCAGGCGTCGCCGCTCCTTGAAGGACTTCTGGGCACGAGTGATCCGAGGCGAGGTGGTGAGGGCGAAGATGGCGAAGCTTCCGCCGCTGACGAGGGTGTGTGCCCAGTGGGGCCAGCCGAGGGAGTCGCCGATCCCCATGATGGTGGCGGTGATCACGGCGAAGACGAGGATCACGAGCGGTAGCCAGAGCCAAAGGGGCATGGTCCGTCGCTGGTTCTCTGCAGGGTCGGACACGTATCCACGCTCGCACGTCCCAGGTGCGAGCAAGCTCCTGTCGGCGCTCTTGGTACCCGGATGCCGCCGTTGATCATTCGGCTGTCCGGACGGTTGAAGGCGTTGGGGACGCCCTGCTCGCCATCGTGGGTTAAGTACAGGCGCGCAGGACCGGGTTGCGGGACCGTGCGCCCGCACCCCGGGACGACCGCGAAATCCGCTGTGTTGGCGGCATCCGTCCATCAGGATCGTCGAGTGCGGACACTGCGACCAGGACGGATGATCGTCACCACCAGCGGGGTGTGGGTACTGGACGAGTTCCAGCCGGTGGCAGCGGTGCTCGACCCCGACACCGGCGCTCTGCGCCGACTGGTCTCCTGGGCGCAACTACCACCGCCATCCCCGGGTGAGGACGTCGTGGTCTGCGCCGACGGCGACGGCTTGTGGATCCAGCACGCTCGCCTGGGGCCCCTGGTGCGGGTGGACCTGGACGGGATCAGCACCACGGCGTGGACCGATGGCCTGGTGCTGAGCGCGGCCGGTGCGGGCAGCGCCTGGTGCACCTCGCCGCTACCGAGGGCGGAGATGGTGCACGGCGCCGAGGCCGAGGCCGAGCCCGCGGTCTTCCCCAGCGGTGCGGTGGTGGCCCGTGTCGCCCGTGTCGATCGCGACGGCCGGGTGCAGAAGGTGTTCACCGATGCCCCGGTCAGCGCTGTACTCACCAGTGAGGAAGCGCTGTGGGTGCAGCTGGACGTCGCGCCGTGGTCGCTGCTCAACCATGACCCGCAGACCCACGAGGTGGTCTGGTCCAGTCGGTGGTTTCCCCTGGCCTGGAGCGGCGACCTGCCCGATCGTGTGGACGCCGCTGGCGGGCAGTCCGAGCAGCCGGCGGCGGCCGCGACTTCCCTGGGTGGGGAGGGGCGCTGGTACGGCTACTTCTACGACCCCGAGGCGGACCTGGACAGGGACAGCGAGCAGGTCGTGGTCTCCAAGGGCGAGGCTGGGGCCGGGTTGGTGTGGCGGGTGGGTTGGGAGGCGTCTGGGGAGGACGAACCTGCTCAGGGGAGCATCGCCGCGGCCTTCGAGACCACGGCGATCACCGATGCCCAGGGCAGTGTCGAAGCGTTGCAGGTTTTCCAGTTGGGTGTGGAGGGGATCCGGGCGGTCGCGGCTGTTGGTGAGCACCTGCTCGTGGTGACCAACGGTGTCCCGCCTGCCGGGGAGTCGGCGCGGATTGAGGATCTGCATCGGCGGGAGTTTCTCGCTCCGTGCGTGGTTGTCTTGCGGGCGGGTGTGGAGCAGGTGCAGGTGTGGCTCGCCAGTAACGACGTCGACATCAGCGACTTGTGCTGGCCGCTGCTGCCACGACCGTTGGATGCGGATTCCTATGCCCAGCAGGTTCTCGCGCGGTGGCAGCGGATGGACCGGTTCTGGCCTGGTCGTGACGGGTGGCATCCGCTGGTGTACGGGTTGAGCGGCAGCCGCGCCCGGTTGGTGGGGGACTGGCCGGGGACGCAGGTGGAGTTCACCTTCGACTACGCATCTCGCCCCGGTGTTCGGCTGCGACGGAGCATTGCCTTGTTCGATGAGGTTGGGGCCTTCGCCAGCCGGGAGCACGCCGACATCAAGCTGGCGTACGACCTGGACAACGAGCGGCTACCGCCGGTGGAGGATGCCAGGGACGGCTATCTGGACGTGTGATGCAGCTGCGGTGCGGGCCGTGCGGTCAGCGAGCTCGGCCGTGCGTTTCTCGGGCTTCTCGACATGATCGCGACGTCGCCGGCAGCTCAGGACCGCGCACAACGCGGGATGACCGCGCGTCCCGCGCTTCGGGTCATGTCCGTGCGTTCGGACAATGATCTCTGACGGCGTGCGGCGAGCACTACGTGGATCAGAGGTTCGACGGTCCTCGATCCTTCCAGGCAGCCATCGCTCTCCTCTGGGCTCGCTTCGCGCGCCGTGCCTGACGCCGTCGCTGCTGGATCGGCTCGAGCAACTTCCCGAGGAGGAGCGCCGGGAGGACGATCACGGCCGTCGACAGCCAGTCCGGCCCGTAACGATCCTTGATCAAGGCGTAGACGATGACACACGTTAGGAACGTGACGGCCAACAACGCCCAAGGGCGCCAACGGCGGGCAGGTCGACCTTCAACGCTTCGGCGGTCCGTCACTGCTCAACTATGACCGCTGCGAGGACGTCAACGGTGTGAGAGGAAACAGCGTCTGGCACGTGGCGACCACCCGGCCATCGTCATGACCGCGACGTCGCAGACCGCTGGCGACCGCGCACAACGCGGGATGACCGTGAAGTCGGCGGCCACACGGATGGCGGGATGACCGGACGGGTCTCAGTAGGTCCCGACCGGCATGGCCTCTGGCCTGGTCATCGCGGGTCGAGGTCGCAGGTGAGCTCGCGGAACGGTCGGTCACCAGGCCCGGTGAAGTCTCGGACGGGGGTGAAGCCGGCTTTGCGGCACAGGGCGAGGGAGCGGTCGTTGAAGGTGGCGACGGCGGTGCGCAGTTGACGCGGGTGGAAGAGGTCCCAAGCCAGGGCGGCGACCTGCTCGAAGAGCCCGGAGGCCAGGCCGCGGCTGGTCAGGTTGGGGTGGACACCGAGGCCCACGTCGAGGACTCCGTCCTGGGGCTGCTGTCCGCGGACGCGTGCTTCGGGGCCGAAGACGCAGAAGGCGACGACCGCGCCGTCGTCGGTGGCGGGGTAGTAGCCGCCGCCGTCAGGGTCGCGGTCGGTGAAGAGGTTCGTGTTGGCGGGGTCGACGTCGTAGAGGTCGAAGGGCGGCGGGTAGGCCCAGGCGGCGACAGAGCGGGCCTCGTCGTGGGTGAAGGGGCGGGTCAGCAGGGTCGGCACCTGCTTCACGGTAGCCAGATGGCAGCGCAAGGACCGCCCGACTTTCGCCACGAGCGTGAAGTCGCGGCCGTCCATGATCGCGCGGACGGCGGGATGACCGTGAAGTCGGTGTCAGGGCCGCGAAGGTGCTGGACGTAGGGAACCACCCCGTCTGGGGCGGTGGATGGGGTGAGGACGCGGTGACGTCTGTTGTGGGCTGGTGGGGTCGTGCTGCCGGCCCTGGCGTGCTGCGCGACCTAGCGTGCAGGGGTGACCGCTCTTCCCGACGATGCGCGAGGCCTCGATGACGACGAGGCCGGCGTCCTGGAGTTGCTGCTGCGGGCGGACTTCCCTGGTGCGGTGGAGCTGAGGGTGCAGGCCGGGCACCTGCTCGCAGGGCGTGGCTGTACCTGTCCCTGCGGAAGCATCGACTTGTTCGTCACCGATCCAGCTGCTCCTCGAGCGTTCACGGTGGGTTGCACGCCGGTGGAGGGCAGCTTCGACGCCGGCCAGGTAGGGCCCTGCTCTGTTGTGCTCTTCGTGCGTGACGGGGTCCTGCATCGGTTGGAGGTCGTCTACTACGACGACCCGCCGAGGATGCCGAGCCCGGAGCAGATCACGTCGATCTCTGTGCGACGTGCCTGATGCGAGGTTGGCAGTGGGAGACGGTCGTCTGCTCGACGTCATGTTGGCGCTGTCCTTGGGGCCCTGATCGCGCAGATCGCGGGATGACCGTGAGGTCTCCCGTGTCCTTGCTGCTTGCTCCAGCTCTGCCCTTAGGAGCCTGTCGCTGCTTCACTGGCGATGTGATCACCACGCGATCTGGCTGTCTGGCTGTCATGGCCGCTCTCGGGCTCATGGTGAGTTCGGGCTGCTCTGGCGATGCGCCGCCACCGACTGCGGCGTCGTCGGCGCCGACTAGCTCGAGCTCGGCAGCGCCGACTCCACAGCAGAGCACCGCGGTCGAGACCACCGCGAGCATGGTCATGTGCGTTGGCGAGTCCGCTGAGCACCCGCCCGGATCGACCGTGCGTGTCGACGTTGACGACGCCGGCACCGTGACGAACACGACCTACATGGAGGTGCCGGGCCAGCTGGTCATCCCGCTGCCTTCGAGCACCGCGCAGGTTCTCGTCGATGGGGTGCCATGGTTGTCAGGACCGGCGGCTGACGACCCGCTGCACGCCTATGGGACGGGGTGCCCCACGAGTAGCCCCCCAGCCTCTTGAGCTAACTGGGGCAGTTGATCAATGGCCAGGAGAGAGCGACGATTCTCGCTCATCGACACGACCGCGACATCGCCGACCACCCGTATCGCGGGATGACCGTGCGCTGCGCACTCTTCCTGGAGCGAGGAACCTGCGTTCGGCAGGGTCACAGGTAGTGGAGAGGTTCCTCGGCGAGGTCGGCGGGGACGATGTCCAGGCCGGGGTGGTTCAGCAGGGCCGTGATCGCCACGCTCGAGGCGGCGATGGTGGCGTAGTGCGGGTCGACGTCCTTGGTCAGGCACCAGGTGCGATCTGCTGGCCACACGAACGCGGGGTCGGGTCCAGACGGCCACGCCCCGGCTGGTCCTGACAGCACCCGATTCCACTGCGCGCCGTCGCCGAGGTCGGCAACGGCGCCATCGAAGAGGAAGTAGTTCCGGTTGGGCAGCTGCAGGCGGGCGGTGGTCTTGTCGATGGGGAGCAGACCCCAGCCGTCCCAGATGGCGAAGTAGCACCGCTCGGTGGTGGTGTGCGTGGTGAGCAGCGTGAGGGCGGAGCGCATCTGGTCGTTCTCGCTGGGGGCGTCGGGGCCCGGGTCGAAGTCGACGTCCCCTTCGCTTTGGCCGGGGTGGGTGGGGTCGGGGATGAAGCGCAGGCGGGCGTAGGCGTCGTAGCCGGCGGGTCCGAGGGTGACCAGCTGGTTCCAGGGCCGGTCACTGGTCTGGAGCCAGTTAGCGGCGGAGAGGTCATGGCACGGGAGCACGCTCACCAAGGCACTGTGACGCATGAGCTGTGGGAGTAGGTGTCGGCCGGGGTGCGCGGGTCCGTGGGCCGCGCGTTCTGCGGGATGACCGTGCGTTGCTTTCGGCCCAGAACAAGCTCACTCCGTGATCGTGTGGACCTCCTCGCCTTCACCATCGGGAGCCTCGAAACCGTCGAGGTACCGGATCAGCGTCGTCTCGTCGATGGTGAAAGCTGCGTTGGCGTCAAAGCGCTGGCTCCTCTCTGCCAAGCGCTGCCTGAGGATGTCCGGGGGGACCTGGAGGTGGACCAGCCGCCAGCACCCGCCCGCCTCTTCAACGAGCTGCTTGTACCTGTCACGACTGACGCGGCTCCAGAAGCTGAAGTCCACAACGACGTCACGCCCCAGCGCGATCAGCTCTAGCAGGCGTTGACGCAGCGCGTCCTCTGCCACTTCGCTGAGTTCGCTGTAGTCGTGAGCGTCGTAGTCGATGCCGTACCTGCCGAAGCGGGCCCAGACCTCCTCGTCGATGGACAGCCGGACGAAGCCCTCGGCCTCCAGCCGCTGGGCGTACGTCGTCTTACCTGATCCGGCTACGCCGCACATCAAGACGACCTGAGGTCTGTGGTGAGGCTCCACAACGTGCTCTGTCACGACGGTGATCGTGCCAGGCGACCAGCCGACGACTGCCCTCCCACGCAGCGTGGCTCGGTTGGGTACACCCCTTCGCGAGATGACCGGTAAGCCGTTTCGTACCTCAGCTCAGCCGCAGCGCGGTGCAGAGTCGTGCCCACAGCGCGTCGCCGAGTTCTCGATCGGCTGCGGGGGATCCGCCCCGGGCCATCGCGGCGCCACCGCCCGGCGCGGGTTCTCCGGGCAGCTGCAGGCGGTGACCTGCTGCCGGGAGGGTGACGTAGGTGGTGGCCAGACCGACGGCGGCGCGGCGGGTGAGGATGTCGCGGGCGAAAACGTCGGAGGGCCAGACCTGGTCATCGCCACCGGCGCTGAGCAGGACCTCACCGCGGATGGATTCAACAGGGATGGTCGCGGCGGGGACTTGGTCGGCGAAGGTGGTCAGGCTCTGCTCGTACAGCGTCCGGAAGAGCGGCGGGCCCGCCCCTTCCGCGGTGGTCGCTGCTTGGGTCCGGGTGTCGTGCCAGGCCTGGTCGTAGGGCACGAACGGCAACGGGGTGGCGGCGCGGGTCCAGGAGGAGCGGGGCGGGAACTCACGCCCGTCCAGGCCGGGACCTACGTTGGCCCAGACCGCTGAGGAGGGGGAGAGGGCGATGACGGTGCGGATGCGGGCGTCGTGGGCGGCCAGGAGCAAGGCGGCCTCGGCGCCTTTGGAGGCGCCGAGGATGGCGAGGTGGTCGCTGTAGCCGGCCAGTTGCTCCAGGGCGGGAGTGAAGGTCTCCAGCGGGATCTCGCAGATACCCGGTGGTTGAGCGGTGTCGCTGGATTGGTCGCCGAACCAGCGAAGGGAGAGGGCCGCAGCCCCGTGGCCGGCGAGTAGACGCACCCTGTCGGTCTCGACGCGGCCGCTGGAGCCGGACAGGACCAGGACTGCGCAGCGGGGCTGAGCAGTAGGTAGGGCCAGGATCCCGGTGGGCTTGGTCAGGGCGTACTCCATGCTGTCAGCCTCTCGCGCTGCGCGGGATGACCGTGAGGTCAGGATGCGGTATCGACTACCCGCCGGAATGGCGTACAGCGAGGCTTCCGGCTGCTTGACTCAGGCAGTGATCACCACGCGGTTCATGTGCCGTCCAGCGTTGCTGGTCTGCCTACTGGTGCTGGGCCTGGCGGCTTGCTCCAGCTCCTCCTCCTCGGACGCTGAGGCGACCACCCCGGCGAGCCCGACGTCATCCGCGGCGGTGAGCCCCACACCGGAGAGCACCGCGCAGATGGTCATGTGTGTCGGCGAGTCCCCCGAGCACCCACCCGGCTCCACCGTGCGCGTGGACGTCCAGGACGAGGGGGCCGTGACTGAGACGACGTACATCATGGTCCCGATGCAGCTGGTCATCCCGTTGCCCTCCGGGGATGCGGAGGTGCTGGTCGACGGGGTGCCGTGGATGGCTGGCCCTGCGGCCGATGATCCTCTGCATGCGTACGGGAGCGGTTGTCCGACGTCGACACCGCCAGCGTCCTGATCATCTGATCATGGTCGTGAGGCGCCATCATCGGGCGTCGGCGACCGCGCGAACATCGCGGGATGACCGCCGCCACGTTTCCTTGACCCGTCACCGATGTCTTGATGCGGAACTGTTACCGATGTCCTGAGACATAAGCGGTGCTCAGGTGGAGTGCATCGAAGCGGTCGAATAGGAGTCGGACGTGTTACACCGAAGTCGTCCCACAGGCTGTGGGACGACGTTGCCCTCGCGGGTCAGGCTGCGGCCAAGGACGGCGCGTAGTACCGGTTGAAGCGTGATCAGCTGGTCCGGGAAGGTCCCATACAGGTAGGCGGAGAGGACATGCTCCCTACCCGCCGGTCGCGTCCCGAACGCCACAAGACACGTCCCTAACAATGCTGATTGAGCATGTCAGGGGTGTAGCGTGACGGCACTGCCTACCCGGAGACGATTGATGCCTCAGTCCGTCACGATCACCGAACCCCCCATCGGGGGAACGCGCGCGCAAGCCCTGCTGGGCGTGAACCCGGCCCAGCTGAACCGCCTGCGCGAGGTGGGTCTGCTGGGCGACGAAGAAACCCTGCACGCGACGCAGACCGAGGGCGGGCACTGGCGCTACGACGAGGCCCGCGTGCGTGAACTCGCCACACGCCCCTGGGTGGAACTGCCCAGCCCCTCCCCCGACCTCGCCGTCCACCTCGCTCCCCTCACCCCGGATCCCCTGCACCGCGGCGGACGCCGGCACCAGGGGTGGCACGTTTCCGCCCAAACCAGCGGGCTGAGCCCGGCGGAGCGGGAAGACGCGTGGGCAGGGTGGTGGATCTGCCGCCCCGAGCGCTACCTCGGGGCCGCCCTGGTCGGTGACGTGTGCGGCTTCGTCGTCGAGGTGGCCGCCATCCGCGGCTTCCACCTCGCCGAGGACGGGCGGGTGCGCTTCGAGCTGCGCCCGCCCACGAAACAGATGCGGGCGCGCTACGCCGGACGGCGCTTCCGCGCCGCGCAAGGGGCAGCCGTTCAACCCCTGGGCCCGACGACGACAGCACGAACCATCACCCCTTCCACGTCACGACCGGCAGGAGATTCCCGATGAGACCCGCCCCCTGGAAGGTCCGCCCCGTCGCGACCGTGTGGCTGGACTACGTCACCGGCATCGGCGTCACCGACAGCGGCGCCCGCGTCACCCCCAAGATCACCGGACGCCGCAAGCGTCCCGTCCTGGTCGACCTGCTCGACACCGCCCACAACCTCTCCGCCGAGCGGATCATGCTGACCGGGAAGATCCCCCAGCAGGGCCTGGGTGAGCAGCACTGGCTCATCACCGAAACCCCCGGCTGGAGCGCCGGCGGGCACTGGCTCTCCAGTCCCCCGACCGGGCGCTTCACCCACGACATCACCGGCCGCAAGCTGGAGGTGCGCCTGGCCTCGGAGTGGTTCACCTCCCCCGATGCCTCCCTCACCCCCGACGAAGCGCGCCAGGCCTGGGTCGCCACCTCGGAGGCGTTGAAGTCCGTGGCCCGCGACGCGGAACTGCTGAAGTCCCCGGCCGCGACGGGGACGCAACTGTGGGCACAGTCCCTACCCCGCACCCTCGACCCCGAACCCCTCGACCCCGACACCGCTGACCTGCTGCACCGCACCGCCGGGCAGCACCGCATCGAACACCTCACCACCGGCGCCGGCGCCTGCGCGTGCGGGTCCTGCCGGCCGCTGGTCGACGTGGGCGAACAACCCCGGGGCGGGTTCGCCTACGTCGACGGGCGGTTCATGTACGCCGCCCTGTGCCGCGAACTCGGCACCGGCCCCGCACGACGACTGACCGGGGAGCAGGCCGAGGAACTCCTGGAGTCCAACCCCTACGCCCGCGCCCGCTTCCACGTCCGCTTCACCGTCAGAGAAGGCTGGGACACCCTCGGCCTGCTGCCCGTCGCCCACGAGGACACCGACGAGGGCTGGCACTACCCCAACGTCCCCGGCGCCCACGGTGAGACCTGGGTCGACGGAGTGGAACTGAAGATCGCCCTCGACCAGGGCTGGGGCATCAAGTTCCTCGACGGCCTCGAGTTCACCAAGGCCCGCGTCCTGGACACCTGGGCCGACCGGCTGCGTCGCGCCCGTGAGCGCCTGGCGGGGGCTCAGGACCTGCCACCGACGGTGCGGGCCGCCGCCGTCAGCGCGATGCGCGCGATCCTCATCCAAGGGATCGGCGCGTTCGCCTCCCGCGGGCGGGAGACGACGCAGGTGGTGTGGTCGGCACGTGAGGTGCCACCCGCGGCCGCGTCCACGTTGGTGCGCTACGGAGAGGCGTTCGTGTTCCGCACCCGCGCTGCGCGCCCACAGGGTCAGGCCGCAGCGCTGTACCGCCCGGAACTAGCCGCCCAGGTGTGGTCGCGGGGTCGGGCCCGGGTGCTGGAGTGCCCCACGGCCCTGTCCAAGCGCCTGCCCGGGGTGGGCCTGGCCAGCTTGGGAGGTGCGTTGGAGGTCGACCCGGCGACGTTGCTGGCGGTCAACGGTGACGCGATCTACACCACCGAGGTCCCGGGATGGTCGCTACCGGTCTCCGTCGGTGGTGGTGATGACGGTGACGTCGGGCGGATGCGCCTGCAGGGGTGGCTGCCTGCGGTGAAGCTGCCGACGACCGCTGCGGAGCGCAACCGGTTGCGCCAGCGCGCGGAGGCAGCCGGGACGAGCTCAACCGCCCCGCCGCAGTCCTCCGAGATCCTGGCGAACACGGCCGTGGCCCCGGTCGCCGCGATGCCGGCGGAGGTGGCCGGTGCCTGACCCGTCGACGCCCAGCGCGGCCGACCTCATCGCGAACCTGCGCGCCTACGGCCTCAGCGTCAGTGAGATCGCCCGCGAGCTCGGCCGCTCCCCCCGCATGATCCGCAAGGTGGTCCAGGGCGAGAGCAGTGGACAGCTGTACGTCCCCGCCCTGAACGAGCTGGTCCAGACCGGGCGTACTCAGGCGCCACCGGCGCGCCGGCGCGGGCGCGACGGTGAGCTCGTGCGGGTGCGCGCGCCGCGCGGAGCGGCCGAACCGACGCGCCGCCCGCAGGAGGACACCGGAGCCGCGCAGGCCGGGGGTGCGGGGCAGACGCCGGCGACTCCCACCAGCAGGCGTGGGCGCTCCTCAGCCCAGGCCGAACCTGCGAGGCAACCTGGGACCTTCAGCGACAGCACGACCTACCTACCCGGCGGGGTACGTCAGCACACGGTGACGGCACCACGCAGTGAAGGCAGCGGGCGGGAGCGGGCTCGCCAAGGCCTGCTGGCGGCGTTGCGCCGCGCCGCGCGCAGCCAGCGCGGGGGCCGCAAGAACGTCCGCTTCCGCGTGACCCTCCAGAACGGGACGACCGTCGAGGTCGGCGCCAAGGGCGGCTACGCCGTCTCCAAGGCCCTGGCGCGTTCGCGCAGCGAGGGCGACGACCCGTTCGCCTGGCTCGCCGGGGAGGTCGCCGACCGGCAGTACCTGCAGAAGACCTTGGCCCGGGAGAACCTGAACATCGTCGGGGTGGAGGCAACGATCTACTGATCGCCGCAGATGGAGTCCCGTGAAGTGGTGTAACTCCTGCGCGTGAAGCGCTGCGGTTTCGGACTATGCCGTGAGGGCGGCGGTCCTGTCGAGCGGGGTGACCGTGTCGGGGTTCACGGTGACCGCGGCGGTGGGCAGGACGGTGGGTTCGGGCGGAGTCAGCAAGGCCATGGAGGCCTCGGAGAGGTAGCGACGTTCCCCGGACTGCCACTCATCGTGGGCCTCGATCAGCACGCACCCGGCCAGACGCAGCAGGGCCTTGGCGTTGGGAAAGATCCCCACCACGTCAGTGCGGCGCTTGACCTCCCGATTCAGGCGTTCGATCGGGTTCGTCGACCAGATCTTCTTCCAGTGCGCCTCGGGGAACACCGCGAACGCCGTCACGTCCGGACCGGCCTCATCCAGCATCTCCGCGACCGCAGGGAACTGCGCGCGCAGGGTGTCGGCGACGACGCGGACCTGCTCACCGACAGCCTCCGCGGTGGGCTGGACGAAGATGGTGCGGACCATCGCCGCGACCGCGTCTGACTGCCCCTTCGTGACCCGACTCAAGACGTTGCGCATGAAGTGGACCCGGCATCGCTGCCAGGACGCGCCGGTCATGCTCTGCTCGATCGCCGAGACCAGACCGCGGTGCTGGTCGGAGATCACCAGCTGCACCCCGTGCAGACCCCGCTCGCGCAGTGAGGTCAGGAACTCCTTCCAGAACGCCAACGTCTCGGCGTCTCCGACGTTGCAGCCCAATACTTCCCGGTGTCCATCCGCGGTGACGCCGGTGGCGATGACGACTGCTTGAGAGACGACACGTGCGCCCTTGCCGTGCTGGTCACCGCCGACGCGGGCCTTGCAGTACGTCGCATCGAGGAACACGTATGGGGTCGCCTGCGCGTCCAACGGGCGGCTGGTGAAGGTGGCGACCTCGGTGTCGAGGTCGGCGCAGATGCGGGACACCTCGGACTTGGAGATGCCCGATTCAGCGCCCAGGGCCTCGACGAGGTCGTCGACCTTGCGGGTGGATACGCCGTGGACGTAGGCCTCCATGACGACGGCGTGCAGGGCCCGGTCGATGCGCCGGCGAGGGTGCAGCAGGGTCGGGAAGAACGACCCCGTCCTGGTCTTGGGGATCTTCAGTGCGAGGTCACCTGCGGTGGTGGCGACGAGGCGGTCGCGGGTGTCGTTGCGCTGGGTCGTGCGCCCGGCTGAGCGTTCGTGGTGGCCGGCGCCGATGTGGTGCTCGGCTTCGGCATCGATGAGGGCTTGCAGGGCGCCTTGCAGGATTCGGCGCATGAAGGTGCCGTCGTCGGCAGTGGTGAGTGCTTCGGTGAGGGTGGACAGGGCAGACTGGTCCATGAGGGCCATCGCGTTGATCTCCTTCTACGAGTTCCTTGGCGGGTACTCGCAGAGCTTCACGCGGTGGCCCTCACCTGCTTGGTGGGACACGCTGGGGCGGGTCCTGAGGCGGGACGGAGTTACACCACTCGAGGGGACTCACCCATCGCCGCACCGAATTCGGGTCACTGAGCTCTTCTCTGTAGCGGCTGGACGGTAACTGTGCGTCATGTGGTGCGGTCGTGCTCGAGGTGCAGCACGACCAGGACCGCGGCGGTGATGGCGCCGATCCGCCAGGGGCAGAGGGTGACCTTCTGCAAGACGCGGTAGTTCTTCAGCCTGGCGTTGCCTTGCTCAGCACGGGCTCGTACGTGCGCATGGACACGGTTGAAACTACGTTCGGAGACGGTCAGGTCCCCGTCCTTGGGCTGCTTGTTCGGGCAGATGAGCCGGTCGCGTTCGCCTTCGTAGCCCAGGTCGGCGAGGACCTTGTGGTCGGCGGCGGTGAACTCATCCAGCGCGTCGAGGAGATCGGGATGAGTGCGGGCGCAGGTGGTGTCGTGCTCGCGGCCCGGTCGTAGCGGCGAGACCCAGATTGGCCAGCCGTCGGGAGCGGTGAGTACCTGGACGTTGCCGCCGTGGCGGCGGTGCTTACCTGACCACCAGAGGTCTACTCGCTGCCCTTCGCGCCTGCCTCTTCGCATCGTAGGTCCATGCACGCCAACGCGGTTGGTCGCCAGCAGCGTGCCGTCAAGGCTTACATAAGTGTGGCCGGCGGCGTGCGCGGCCAGCAGTGCCGAGCGCAGCCCGGGCGCCTGGGCAGCCAGGACGTCGAAGGCCTCGTGCACGTAGCGGTAGGCGGTAGAGGTTCCCATGGCGTTGTCGCGGGCCAGTTGCGACACCCGTACGGCATCGAGTAGGAACCGGCAGATCAGCACCGCCTGAGCGAAGCAGCCCAGCACCCGCCGCCCAGCGCGCGTCCCCACCTTGAATCGGTGACGCAGCAGGAGGGTGGCGATGTGCTGGACGGTGGCCCGGGAGGTGGGCAGTACAGCGGTGTAGGTGACAGGATGAGACACGGTGGAGCTCCGGTGGTGGATGTTGCTGTAGGAAGCCCTCCGTTTACCGGAGTTTCACCTCCACCCGCCACCTCAGCCCTTGCGGCACCACCACCGGCGTCACCGCCCGTGACCGTCAGGCCGCTACTGAGAATGGCTCACTGAGCCCTTGTCAGTAGCACCGGGCCGGTGGCGGAGGGTGACGGCGACGGGTTTGATGGTCGGCAGTAAGGACGGAACCCCGGAGGATGGTCATTCCTCTCACAGTCCGACCGTCCCTACCGGAGTCCCGCCGTGCTCGATCCTGTCACCTACCGCGCCGTGCTGCCCGTCTCCCGCGCCACGGTCACCTACGTCGCCGAGTTGCTGCACCGGGACCAGCAGATGCGTGGAACCCGCCGCGGCCGCCGGCGACTGAGGCCCTTCGACCAGGCGGTGCTGTTCTGCCGCTGGCTGGTCGATGCGATCCGGATGCGCCAGCTCGCCGTCGACAACGTGATCGGGCTCAAGACCGCCTACCGCTACATCCACGAAACCCTCGACGTCCTGGCCGGGCAGGTGCCTTCGCTGGTCGGGGCGTTGCTGGCCGCCCGGACCGCCGGCCACAGCCACGTCATGATCGACGGAACCCTCATCGCAACCGACCGAGTCTCGGTGAAAGGACCAACTGCAGGAGTAAACCTCTGGTGGTCGGGCAAGCACCATCACCACGGCGGTAACATCCAAGTCGTCACCGCACCCGACGGCTGGCCGATCTGGGTTTCTCCCGTCCGCCCCGGACGCGAGCACGACACGACCTGCGCCCGAGCCCACCCGGGCCTCCTGGACTCCCTCACCGCATGGCGCGACGAGGAGCACGCCGTTCTGGCCGACCTGGGTTACGAAGGTGAACGCGGCCGCCTCACCTGCCCGACCAAGCACGTCAAGGGCCAGAACTTGACCGAAGACCAGGCCTGTTCCAACGCACTGCACTCCACCACTCGCGCCGTCGCCGAACGCGGCAACTCCCTGCTGAAGAACACTTTCAAGGCCCTCAAGCACGTCACCCTCTGCCCCTGGCGCATCGGGGCGATCGTCGCTGCTGCCCTCATCGTCCTCCACCGCGAACACGACCGCACGACGTGACGCACCGTCATGATCAAGTCGCTACTGACAAGGGCTCACTGGCCGCCGGGTCCGGTTCCGGTCTTCAGTCCAGTCCTGAACGACCTGATCACAGTCGTCGGCGGTGGTGAACCACCCGTGTTTGAGGACCTGGCGGGTCACAATCCCGAACACCGACTCGATCGGATTCACCCACGAGGCGTGCTTTGGGGTGAAGGAGACCTCGATGTCGGGATGCTCGGCCAGCCAGGCCGTGGTGGCCCGACTGGTGTGCGCCGGCCCGTTGTCCATGATCACTACGAAGTCGTTGCCGTGGACGCCCTTGAGGTGCTCGAGGATTTCGATGAGCGCCGCCGAGTTCATCCGCGACCGGGACCGGATCATCGAGACGGCTCCGGTGGCGCAGTCCTGAACGCCGTACCAGGACACGGTGCCCTTGCGGACGTACTCGAACTCCCGTCGCACGGTGCCGTCACCGGCGCGGGTATCGGCGCGGACAGGGGTCCGGACCGGGTGAGCGGTCTTCTCGTCCAAGCTCAGGACCGGTCTCCCACCGATCCGTGCGTTGCTGACAGCGTGTTGCACGGCAATCACTTTGGCGTCGAAGTCGGGGGCGGGGCGGCGGTGGATCCAGCCGTGGACGCGGTGCACCTTCAAGCCCAGCCCGTTCAACGTGGTGGTGACCCAGGAGCAGGTCACGCCCCAGTTCAGGTTCCACATCGCCTCGCGTAGGGCGTGGTGGGTCCACAACGGGTATGGGCCTGGTCGTTGGGTGGTGGCCACGGTTACCAGGTCGCGGACAGCTGCGTCGGGGTAGAGGACCGGGCGGCCGCAGCGGGGTGCGTCCAGCAGTCCCTGCAGGCCGTCGGCGCTGACTCGCTGCGCCCACTTGCGGACGGTGTTGCGGGTGGTGTCGTGGGCGGTGGCGACTGAGCGCAAGGACTTCTTGGTAGCGGCCAGGACGATACGGGCTCGGAAGGCCAGTCGTTGCGCCACGCCGGGATGGGCAGCGACGTAGTGCAGTTGCTGCTCGATAGTCTCGGCCGTGCGCGGCATCGTCGGAAGTGCTGTACCCACGGCCACCGACGGTGCCGTATCCTTGATCACGCGGCTGGTAGCGAGATGTGCAGGTCATGTGATCAAGGACTCTTCGAGCTGACCACTAGTGTCCCGCACTTGAGTTTCGCTCGATAAGTCGTAGGTTCGTCTCATGGCCCGGACTGGACGTCCCAAACCCGAGCTGGTGCTGAGTGATGAGGAGCGGGATCAGTTGCAGCGCTGGGCGCGTCGCCACACTTCGTCCTAGGCGTTGGCGTTGCGTTCTCGGATCGTGCTGGAGTGCGAGCACTGCGCCAACAATCAGGAGGTCGCAGCCCGGCTGGGCTGCTCTCAAGCCACGGTCGGGAAATGGCGCAGCCGTTTCGTCACCGACCGGCTTGACGGGCTCAGCGACGAGCCGCGCCCAGGACGTCCCGCCTCGATCACCGCCGAGCAGGTGGAGGCGGTGGTGATCGACACCTTGGAGTCGACGCCCGCCAACGCTACGCACTGGAGCCGGTCGAAGATGGCCCAGCGCAGCGGGTTGAGTCCCACCACGATCGGTCGGATCTGGAAGGCGTTCGGTCTCAAACCGCACCGTAGTGACGGGATCAAGCTGTCCAACGATCCCCTGTTCGTGGAGAAGGTCCATGACGTCGTGGGGCTCTACCTGAACCCACCGGAGTCGGCGGTGGTGCTGTGTGTGGACGAGAAGTCCCAGGTCCAGGCCCTTGCCCGTTCTCAGCCGGCGTTCCCGATGATGCCGGGCATGCCGGAGAAGCGGACGCATCATTATATCCGCCACAACACCACGACCTTGTTCGCCGCGCTGAACATCGCCGACGGCGCGGTGATCTCAGCGACCCACCGTCGGCACCGGTCGGTGGAGTTCAAGAAGTTCCTGACCAAGATTGACCAGGAGGTTCCCGATGACCTCGAGGTGCACGTCGTCTGCGACAACTACGGAACCCACAAGCACCCCACGATCAAGGCGTGGCTGAGGAGGTATCCGCGCTTCGTTCTGCACTTCACCCCGACTTACTCTTCCTGGTTGAATCAGGTTGAGCGTCTCTTCGCTTACGTCACTGATGATCTGCTGCGCCGCAGTGACCACCGCAGCGTTCAGGCCCTTGAAGCCGACCTGCGGGCTTGGGCAGCAGCCTGGAACGAGAACCCGAAGCCGTTCATCTGGACCAAGTCTGCGGACGAGATCCTTGCCTCACTTGGACGACTTTTGCAGCGGATTACGGGTGGAGGACACTAGACTGCGACGGTGAACGCGCCCTTCTTCCTCGACTGCGACACCGGCATCGACGACGCCATGGCCATCGGCTGGCTGGCGGCGACCCCGGGGGTCGACCTAGTCGGTGTCTCCACCGTCAGCGGCAACCTCGACGCCGCCGGCGGCGCCCGCAACACCCTGGACCTGCTGGCCATGATGGGCCGGCCCGACGTCCCCGTCAGCGTCGGCGCCCACGACTTCCTCGACCACGCCTACTCCGGCGGTGCGCCCGAGGTCCACGGGGTGAATGGGATCGGTGAGGTGACGCTGCCGCGCGCCGCGGCCGAGCCCACCGGCACGAGGGGCGCGCAGGCCATCGTCGACGCCGCCCGTGCGCACCCCGGTGAACTCAACCTGCTGGCCATCGGGCCCTTCACCAACGTCGCCCTCGCCCTGGAACTCGAACCCCGACTGCCCGAACTCGTCGGGAGGTTTACCGTCATGGGTGGGGCCGCGATGGCACCGGGGAACGTGTCGGCGCTGGCGGAGGCGAACGTCGCCAACGACCCGCTCGCCGCCCACACCGTGTTCACCGCGGGTTTCGACCTGACGATGATCGGCCTCGACGTCACGATGAAGCACGTCTTCGAGGAATCGCACCGCCAGGAACTCCTCGCCGTGGGAACCCCCGTCACCACGGCCATCGCGCAGATGCTCGAGTACTACTACGCGTTCTACGCCCAGCGCTACGGCCGGCCCTGCGCCGTCCTGCACGACCCGCTGGCCGCGGCCGTCGCGACCGGCGAGGTAGGGCTCGCGGTGGCCCCAACCGTTCCCGTCGTCGTCGACCACACCGACGGGCCGGGCCGCGGGCAGACGATCGCCGACCTGCGCGACGTCTACCAGGGTTTCCCGACGGCCTACCCGGGCGGCACCCGGGTCGCCCTGGAGATCCCCGGGAACTTCGCCGCAACTCTGCTCGAGCGGTTGTCCCGGCTCTGAAAACGGTTGGCGGAGTGCGGGTCCCGCTACCTAGCCTGAACCGGTGATCAGACACCCGCACGCCGGCGAGGAGGCCCGCCGCCTCGCCGAGGCTGGCACCGTGCTGCTGACCCAGGTGGGCAGCGGGGTGCACGGCACCGCCCTCGCCGGTCAGGACGACCGCGACGAACTCGGCCTGTGCCTGGAGCCCGTGGAGTTCGTGACCGGCCTCGCCCGGGTGCGCACCCCGGGCGGTCGCGAGATCCCCTTCGAGCAGTACGAACTGCACACCGCCTGGGCCCGCCCGCGCGGGCTGGCCGAGAAGTCCGGCCCGGGGGACCTCGACGTCGTCGTGTACAGCGCCCGGAAGTGGGCGCGACTGGCCCTGGCCGGGAACCCCACGGTGCTGCTGCCGTTGTGGGTTCCCGACACCGAGGTCGTCGCGGTGACCGACGCCGGCCGGGAACTGCGCGAGAACGCCCACCGCTTCGCCTCGCGCACGACCGGACGACGGTTCCTGGGCTACCTGCGGTCGCAGCGCGCCGCGTTCCTCGGTGAACGTGGTCGTCGGGCCGCGGTGCGGGCGCGACGCTCCGGTCCCGGCTACGCCCCGAAACCGGCCACCCACGCGCTGCGCCTCGGGCTGCAGGGCCTGGAGCTGCTGCGCACCGGCCGGGTCACGTTGCCCGTGCCGGGCCCGGAGCTGGACGCGCTGCGCTCGGTGCGCCGGGGCGAGTGGGCCCTGCGTGACGTCGAGGCGTGGGTTGCGGACCTGGAGGCCGACCTGCTCGCCGCGGTCGGGGCGAGCGACCTCCCGGAGTCCGGCGACCGGGCCTGGGTGGACGGCTGGCTGATGCGGTCCCACCAGGAGTTCTGGGCCCGCTGAACCTTCCCCGCGGCTGCCTCGTTGTGCCCGCCGTGGGGAAGAGTGTGCGCGACGGTGCGATCGCGCTGGCGGTGTCGGTGCTGGTCTGCGCCGCGTTGGCCTTCTACGCCGGGGTGGCGCTGTCGCAGGGGGCCGCGGCGATCGCCGGCATCGGGCTGGTCGCGTGCGCCGCGGTCGCCGTGGGGTCGCGCCGTGACCGCTGGTCGGGCCCGGCGGACCGGGTGACGCTGGCCCGGACGGTGCTCGTGGGTGGGTGCGCGACGGTCGCCGTCCTCGCCCTCACCGGGGTCGTCGGGCCGCGGCCGTGGTGGCTGGTTGGGCTCGCCGTCCCGGCGTTGGTGCTCGACGGCGTCGACGGCTACGTCGCGCGCCGCACCGGTACCGCGACGCCCGCCGGCGCCCGGTTGGACATGGAGGTCGACGCCGCCCTGCTGCTGGTGCTCTCGCTGACCGTGGCGATCACCCAGGGGTTCTGGGTGATCGCCATCGGCGCGATGCGCTACCTGTGGGTCGGCGCGGCCCGCGTCCTGCCGCGACTGCGGGGCGAGTTGCCGTTCCGCTACTCCCGCAAGGTGTTCGCCGTCGCCCAGGCCGTCGCGTTGATCCTCGCCCTGGTCCCGGTCGTGCCGGTTCCGGCGGCACGGGCCGGGTTGGTCCTGGCCCTGGCCTGCCTGGTGTTCTCCTTCGGGCGGGACACCCTGACCCTGCTAGCCCACCGCAGCGGCGAGGCGGTCGATCGTCGTCGTCCAGCCCGCCCGGATGCCCAGGCCGAACCAGTGCTCGACCTGACCCGGCTCGAGGTTCTCCGAGAGGCTGAGTCGGGCCGTCATGCGCGTTCCGTCGTCGGTGGCGACGAAGTCCAGTGACACCAGGGGAGTGGCGTCGACGTCGTCGGGGTCGAGTTCCGGCCAGCCCCCCACCGCCCCCCAGCTGAACACCAGACGGTGCGGGGCGTCGATCTGCAGGTAGCGTCCACCGGTCGCGTAGCGGCGACCTCCCGGCCCTTCCTGGAGCAGGACCCTCCAGTACCCCCCGACGCGCAGGTCCACGCTCGGTTCCGACTGCGCTGCAGGCAGTCCCGAGAACCACTCCAGCTCTCCGGGTTCGGTCCACGCCGCGAACACCCGTTCCGGGGCGACGGGGTAGTCGCGGACCAGGGTGATGCTGCGTCCTGTGGTCTCGATGCTCGGTCCCGTGCTCATGGTGTCTCCTTCGACAGGTGCTCGGCGAGTCGGTCGAACCGGTCGGTGAAGAACCGGCGGTAGTCGTCCATCCAGTCGTCGACGGCCCGCAGGGGTTCGGTGGCGAGCCGGCAGGGCCGCCACTGCGCCCGCCGGCCCTTGACCACGAGTCCGGCGCTCTCCAGGACCGTGAGGTGCCGGGAGATCGCGGGCAACGTCATCGCGTGCGGCGCGGCGAGTTCGTTCACGGTCGCCTCACCCCGGACAAGCTGGGCGAGCAGGGCTCGACGGGTGGGGTCGGCGAGGGCGGCGAAGGTGACGCTCAACTGGTCATCCACGTGGGTCTCCGGTACTTGACGACTTCGACAAGTACAGCGCGACGGCCGGTCGCCGTCAACCCCGGGAGACGGGTCGGACCGGGGGATCCGGGCGGCGGCGGGCGTCGAGGACGTCACCGACGGCGGCGGCCGCACCCAGCAGGCGGGCCAGGGTGCGGGTCCCGGTGAGGGGTTCACGCCCGCCGGCACCCCACAGGTGTGGGCACCACCGGCGCAGTAGGGCGACGAAGACCTCGACCTGCAGGAGGTTGGCGAGCACGAAGAAGAGGGCGAGCACGGGACCGGCGCCGGTGGCCACGTTGAGCGACCAGGTGAGCAGGGCCAGCAGACCCTGACTTGCCCCTGACGCTCGACCGCCGCGGAAGGGGTGACGTGCCGGGGAGGGCGTCTCGTCCGTAGATTGTCATAATGTCGATTATCGGTGTGACTCACAGCGTGGTGATCCGTCGCCGAAGGGGCGCTCCGGACCAGCCATCGACTCGTCGGTTCCCACGTTCCGGCTCGCCCACCGACCCGACGTGTCGACTCGATGCGTCGACTCGATGCGTCAACGCATCCCGCATCGACCACCACGCCGTCGCGGTCGTCCGCGTGCGCGACGACCTCGCGGTCGTCCACCACCCACGCGGTGACCTCGCACCCGGACGACCACGACGCTCGGCCGGCGTGATCCGCACGGTGACCCCACACCCGACCCAGCGGCCCGCCGCCCGAACTCCGCATAACGACGAATATGCGGACGACTCCCCCGTTCCAGATCTCCTCTGCACTGAAACAAAACCGTTGCGGCACAACGGAAGTGCTTGACACAACTCCCCCAGTGCGACATGATCGTCACATGACTCCCCCGTCGTCCGGGGTTCCCGAGGTCGTGACCTCCTCGACGTCGCTGCAGGCCGCTCTCGACGCCTACGACGTCGCACGACTCCCCCGCAAGGAATCCCCGCACACCACCGACGCCCGGCGGCGTGACGTCGCCGTCCTGCTCCCCCGGCTGCGACGTTTCGCCGGTGAGGAACTCCTGGTGGCCGACCTCACGGTCCGCGCCCTGCGCGCGGCGTTCGCCGAGTTCGCCGCCGACCACGCACGGAGTTCCATCGCCCGCTGCTGGTCGACGTGGAACGGGTTCTGCTCCTTCCTCGTGGCGGAGGACGCTTTGCCGGGCAACCCGATGGGCGGTGTGCAGCGCCCGCGCCCGGACCGCACGGGTCCCAAACCCCTGCGCGGGGAACGCACGCCGGAACTGTTGCTGTCCTCGGTCGCGCTCGACCGGCCCGGGGCTCGTGATCCGTGGCCGGAGCGGGACCTCGCGGTGGTGGCGACGTTGCTCGTGAGCGGCATCCGCAGCGCGGAACTGCTGGGGCTGCGGGTGGGTGACCTGGCCGGCGCCGACGGTGATCAGCGTCTGCGGGTCCTCGGCAAGGGCAACGCCGAGCGCAGCGTGCCCGTCGAGGCGGCGTTGGCGGAGGTCCTGCAGACCTACCTGGCCTCGCGTCGTGCGCGCTTCGCCCGCCCCGCGGTGCTGCCGCTGGACGCGGCGATGTTCGTCGACACCCGCGGCACGGCCCTGACCCGCAACCAGCTGCAGTACCTCGTCCGCACCGCCTACCGGGCGGCCGGGATCCACGACCGGGTGGCGCGGGGTGCCTCGGTGCACGCTCTGCGCCACACCTTCGCGACCGAGGTCGTCGCCGCCGGGGGAAGCGCCGTGGAGATCATGCGGCTGCTGGGCCACCAGAGCCTCACGACGTCCCAGCAGTACATCGACGTGGCTGCCCAGGAGCTGCGGTCCGCGGCCGCGGGCAACCGCACCTACGCCGCGTTGCGCGGTGTCTCGGCAGGGTCGGCGGTGTCGGCGCAGGGGTGAGCGGGCACGCGCGACCGCGCACGCCGGACGCGCGGCGTGAGATGATCCCGGGGAGATTTCCACGAGCGAAGAGGACAGGCATGCCCAGCAACAGGCGCACGCAGTGCGCCAACAAGATGCCCTGGCCGGCCGGCAACCACCGCAGCCTCGAGCGCTTCCTGGACGAAGCCGAACGCGCGGGCACCCTCGACACCATCGCCGAGCACCCCGCGGCCGCGACGGCTCTCGCGCAGCCGCCGTACAGCCTGGACGCCGCCAGTGTCGGCACCGTCCTGCGGGACGCGGACAGCCGCGAGCAGGCGGCCGCCTACGTCAACGGCTGGCACCACTGGCTGCAGGCCGTCGGTGACGACTACCCGGACACGGCCTCCTCGGTCGAGGCCTTCGCCGCCTTCACCTCGGAGATCACCTCCGAGCACTGGGACGCCCACGGCGAGGACACCTCCTTCGACGACTTCTTCATCTCCCTCGTCGACGCCGCCGTCGCCGCGAAGAAGTCCGGTACCCCGACGCGGGAAGCGCTCGACACGCTCACCGGCGCCACCTCGGACTGACCGTCCCCGTCGCCGGGCCCCGTCAGGGGCCCGGCCGGTGCGTTTCCTCGAGGGGGAACGTTCAGCTCGGGGGCAACGTCTCCCGCCACGGCTCCCCGAGGGCGATCTGCCGCAGGTGGGTCGCGATGAGACCGACGTCGTCGAGCCCTTCGGCGACCGAGCGGACGAGGCGTTGGCCGTGGTCGGCGTCCGGTCGCAACGTCTTGATCCCGTTGCGGTCCAGGGCGGCCAGCGCGACGAACAACGCGATCCCCGGGTTCAGTGCTGAGTCGAACGGCCGCGTCGTGGCGATGGCGTGCATCAGAGCGCCCGCCTGCTCGTACTCGTCGCGGTAGACGCGTTCACCGTCGACGTCGACGGCAGGCCGCGACGCAGCGGCCACCAGGGCCCCCACGTCGCGGATGCGGACGGGTTCCTCGGCGAGCCAGTCGGCGAGTTCGCTGATCTGGGCGACGGTCAGGAAGCGGGGACGCTCGGGGATCACCGAGCGCGCAGCGCTTCCCACAGCGCGGGGTTGCTGGTGGCGATGCGTTCGGCGATCGTTGCGATCTCCTCCTCCTGCTCGCGCGTGGACTGCTCGAGCATCGATTCGAAGAGCTTCTGCCGCGAGACACCGGGGTTGCGTCGCTGGAGGTCGTCCAGCATGCGTTCGTGCTCCTCCGAGAGGCGGAGGGTCATCTGGGCCATGCGATCCAGGGTACCCCAGTGATGTCGCGTGATGTCAGGCGTTGCGGCGTTCCCGCTGGTACGTCGTCCACGCCTCGGTGCACCGCTCGCAGCGACAACCGACGTTGCGGTAGCCGTTGGCCGAACCGTGCCGCGGATCAGCGGGATCGGCCAGGAACGCCGCCTTGCGCTCCGCCGCGGAGGGGCGCGCCACGGCCACCCCCACGCCCAGGTCGGCCCGCCAGACCCGCACCGTCGGGTGACTGACGCCGAGCACCCGGCCCGCCTCCTGCTGGGAGAGGTGGGCCGTGGCCTCGACGGCCTGCTGCCAGCTGTCGTGCCCGCAGCGGCGGGCGATCTCGTCACGGTCGTAGCGGGGCACGGCAGCAGCGTAGGACGCGCACTCCCCCTTGACGCCGACGAACATGTTCGTCGCGATCGTGTTCGTGACTCGTCGACCGCTCACCATCGTGGGCGCCGGCCTCACCCTCGCCTGCGTCCTGCACGTCCACGGTGTCGACGCCCTCGTCCTCGACCTCTCCGCTGGGGCGCCAGGCTCACCGCCACCCACCCCCACCCCGACGGCGGCCACACCCTCACCCTCGCCGACGGCACCACCACGACCACCGACCTCCTCGTCGGCGCCGACGGCGCCTGGTCGCGGGTACGGCCCCTCCTGACCCCCGCGGTCCCCGCCTACAGCGGCATCTCCTTCGTCGAGTTCGACCTCGTCGACGCCGACGCACGCCACCATCTCGCCGCCGACACCGTCGGCCCGGGGATGCTCTTCGCCCTCGGTCAGGACCAGGGATTCCTCGCCCACCGCGAGACCGACGGCAGCCTCCACGTCTACGCCGGCCTCCGCGTCCCCGAGAACCGGACCCGGCGGCGCATCGACACCCGCACCGCCCTCCTCACCGCCTTCGACGGCTGGGACGAGAGCCTGCTCCGCCTCGTCCACGAAGCCGACAGCGGCTTCACCCCCCGCCCCGTCCACGCCCTCCCCACCGGACTCACCTGAGACCGGGTCCCCGGGGTCACCCTCCTCGACGGCGCCGAACTCGCCCGCGCCCTGCTCGAACACCCCGACGACTCCGAGACGGCGCTCGCGGGCTACGAGGCGGCCCGCAACCTCGACCTGATCTTCTGCGCCGACTCACCCGCGCCGCTGGTCGAGCAGTTCGCGATCCACGCCGCGACGGCCGCCGGAGCCCGGGCGTGACCCCCACCCCGCTCAGCCGCCGGGAACGACCCGCGAAACCCCCGCTGAGTCGCGACGCGATCGTGGACGTCGCCCTGCGCCTGATGGACGCCGACGGCCTCGAACGGCTCACGATGCGGAAGCTGGCCGCCGCCCTCGACACCGGCCCGGCGTTGTTGTACGTCTACGTGCGCAACACCGCCGAACTGCACGCGGCGATCCTCGACCGCCTGCTGCTGGACCTCGAACCTCCGGTGGAGGGGGACTGGCGGGAACGCCTCGTCGCGCAGTTCAGCGGCTACACCGAACTGCTCGTCCGCCACCCCGGACTGGCCCGTTCGCTGGTCGCGGTCCGTCCCACCGGTCCGCAGTTCCTCGCGTTCGTGGACCGGGCGCTCGGGGAGCTGCACCGGGGCCACGTCCCCGCACGCCAGGCGGCGTGGGGGGTGGACCTGCTGCTGCAGCTGGCCACGGCCACCGCCGCGGAGCAGGCCACCCGTCGCGACTCCCCCGACACCGACGACGCGGTCGAGCAGGACGCCGTCCGCCACCACGACGGAGACCTCGTCCACCTCGACCGGGTGGGCGAGGAACTCTTCTCCGGAACCGGGCGGGACCGTCTGCGCTGGGCGTTGCGAGCCCTGCTGCACGGCATCGTCGCCGTCACCCCCACCGGGGGGTGAGCCCGGCGCTACCGTGAGGCCCGTGACGACCGCGGAGATCTCAGGACTTCCCCCGGTCAGCCTGCGGGCGTGGCGGCCCGAGGAAGCTGAACGGCTCTACGACCTGTTGCGCCGCAACGAGGTCATCCAGTGGTTCGGGGAGGCGGCGCGCGTCCCGCTGGCCGAGGTCACCCAGGCCCGCCACCGCATCGAGCAGTGGGCGCTGACCGCGCAACCCCCGCTGGGCACGCGCGCCATCGTCACCCCCGACCGCCTCGAACCCGTCGGCAGCGTCCTGCTCTTCACCGCACCGAACTCCGAGCACGGTGAGGTGGAGGTCGGCTGGTACCTCCACCCCGACGCCGTCGGCCACGGCTACGCGGCAGCGGCGGCCCTCACCGCCGTCCACGACGCCTTCGACGCGGGTCACGACGAGGTGTGGGCCCTCACCCACACCCACAACCTCCGCAGCCGTGCGACGGCCAGCCGGATCGGGATGCGCGACCTCGGCATCGTCGACGGCCTCTGGCACGACGGCCGGTCGCAACTGTTCGTGATCACGAACCCGTCGGGCCGGTTCCCGGTCTGAGGAACCCGGGCTCCTCGGACCGGAGGAGGTCACTCCGCGACGACGGAACGGCGGTCGCGTTCGGCGAGGACGCCGTCCCAGTCGACGCCGCAGGCCGCGGCGATGGAGCGCAGGGCGTCCAGGGCCGCGGCGTGCAGACCTCCGGCGAGACCAGCGGTGGCCTCGTCGCCGGCGCTCTCGGCCGCGGCGAGCAACTGGTCGAGGTTGCCGGTCAGGGCGGTGAAGCTGTCGGCCACGGGGGCCGGGGGCTGGGAGTGCTCGATGTCGGTCACCTGCTCAGGGTGGCGGCTGGCGGCGGAGTCGGCGACCGCACCACCCCGAGCCCACCCGGACCCGGACCTCAGGCGTCGGCGAGGAAGCGCTGCAGCACCCGCACGCCGAACCCCAGGGCGTCCACCGGAACGCGCTCGTCGATCCCGTGGAACATGCCCGCGAAGTCCATCCCCGCCGGCAACCGCAGCGGCGCGAAACCGTAGCCGCGGATCCCCAGGTGCGAGAACGACTTGTTGTCGGTACCCCCGGACAGGCAGTACGGCAGCACCTTCGCCCCCGGGTCCTCCGCCAGCAGGGCGGCCTGCATGCGGTCCACCAACGGGGTGGCGAACTCCGTCTCCAGCGCGACGCTCTGGTTGACGACCTCGACGTCGACGCGCTCGCCCGCGAGGTCGCGGATGACCTCCATGAGCTGTTCCTGACGTCCCGGCAGGAACCGGGTGTCGATGAGGGCGCTCGCCGTGCCCGGGATCACGTTGTGCTTGTACCCGGCGTCCAGCGCGGTGGGGTTCGCGGTGTTCTGCAGGGTGGCCCCGACCCAGCGGGCGGTCGTGCCGAGCTTCGCGAGCAGCGCCGAGGGATCGGTCTCCTCGAACGCCACCCCGGTGATCTCGGAGACACCCTCGAGGAACTGCCGCACGGTGGCGGTGTACTCCAACGGCCAGGAGTACTCACCGATCCGCGTCACCGCGGCGCACAACCGGGTCACGGCGTTGTCGGTGCCGACCTGCGACCCGTGGCCCGCACGACCGTGGGCGACCAGACGCAACCAGGCCAGTCCCTTCTCGGCCGTCTGCAGCAGGTAGGTGCGTTGCCCGTCGAGGTCGACGGAGAAACCCCCGACCTCGCTGACGGCCTCGGTGACCCCCTCGAACAGTTCGGGGCGCTCGTGCACCAGCCACTCCGCACCCTGCACGCCCGCGGCCTCCTCGTCGGCGAGGAACGCGAAGACGATGTCGCGCGGGGGTTTGGTCCCCTGGCGGGCCATGTCGCGCAGGACGGCGAGCAGCATCGCGTCCATGTCCTTCATGTCGACCGCGCCACGACCCCAGAGACAGCCGTCGGCGATCTCACCGGAGAACGGGTCGACCTTCCAGTCGGCCGCCTGCGCCGGGACGACGTCGAGGTGGCCGTGCATCAGCAGCGCGCCGCGCCCGGCGGTTCCCCGCTCGTCACCGGGCACCCGCACGACCACGTTGCCGCGCTTGGGGAACCCCTCGACGTACTCGGGCTGCAGGCCGACCTCGTGCAGGAGTTCCATGACGTGCTCGGCCGCGACGCGCTCCCCCGGACCCGAACCGTCGCCGTAGTTGGAGGTGTCGATGCGCAGGAGATCGCGACACAGGTCCACGACCTCCGCCTCGGCCGCGCCCGTCCCGTTCGTCCCGTTCGTCGTGTCCGCGCTCACCTGCGCCACCGTAGAGCGTGCCGCCCCCGGGAGCGCGTCTCGGGTAGCGTCCCGGTGCCATGGACAGCTCCCGCGCGACCACCGACGACGGCGACTGGTCGGTGGACGCCCCGCGGGGACTGAGCGACACCGTCCACGACGCGATCCTCGAACTCCTGATGAACCGGGGCCTGGAGCCCGGCTCGGCGCTGCGGACCCAGACCCTCGCCGTCCGCCTCGGCGTCTCCGCCACCCCGGTCCGGGAGGCGCTCGCCCGCCTGGAGGGCTCGGGCCTCGTGGTCCGCAGCGCCCGCCGCGGCTACCGGGCCGCGCCGCTCCTCTCGGCGGAGGAGCTCGCCCAGCTCGTCGACGTCCGGCTGCTGGTGGAACCCGGCAACGCCGAGCGTGCCTGCGTCCGCACCGACGACGCCTTCGTCGCCCGGCTGTGGAGCGCGGTCGAGGACCAGCGCTCCGCGCCCACCGGTCCGGGCTACGCCGGCTTCAAGCACTACCTGGAGGCCGACTGGTCCTTCCACGAGCTGGTCGCGGAGGGGACGGGCAACCCGTTCATCGTCCGGACCCTGGACTCCTTCCGCGGTTTCGTGCAGCGTCTGCACCAGGTCGAGGAACGGGTGAGCGATGCGGACGAGAGCGTCTCGGAGCACGAGGCGATCGTGCGCGCCTTCGAGCAGCGCGATCCGGCGGGCGCCGCGCAGGCCATGCGCGCGCACCTGCAGGGTGTCCTGGACCGGGCGGTCGAGTGAACACGCCGGGAGGCGCTCGCCTTCTGGCGTGATTTTCTATAGAATCTGACTCAACGGACGACCTTTTGGAGTGACACCGTGAGCGACGACGCGCACACCCCGACGAGCACTCGCGTGTTCGACGGCTTCCCGGACGTGCTGACCCGCCAGAACTGGCCGATCACCGTCCCGATGATGCCGCACCCGCACGTCCTGAAGGACGGCACCACGGTGCAGGAGCAGTCCGCCGAGGAGTGGGCGCAGACGCTCGAGGTCATGACCGACGCGGGCTACACGAGCATCGACCCGACCGACACCTGGATCCGGATCGCGGACCTCTCCCCCGAGCGTCTCGACGAGTTCTCGGCCACGGTGCGTCAGGCCGGGCTGACGATCCCGGCGTTCTCGACCTCGCGTCGTTCGGTGATGGACCACGAGAAGGCCGACGAGAACCTCGCCTACTCCCACCGCGCCATCGACGCGTGCGCCGCGATCGGCATCCCGGTCGTGAACTTCGGGTTCATGCGCGGTTTCACCCCCGACCAGGCCAAGGCCCTGTGGTTCTGGCTGCAGCCCGGCTACTCCGACGACTTCAGCGACGACGTCCGCGCCGTCGCCGTCGCGAAGATCAAGGAACTGGCCGCGCACGCCCAGAGCGTCGGCGTCCAGATCGCCCTGGAGATGTACGAGGACACCTACCTCGGCACCGCCGACGGCATGGTGCAGTTCGTCCAGGACGTGGGTTTCGACAACGTCGGCCTCAACCCGGACTTCGGCAACATCCTGCGCCTGCACCGCGAGGTGGAGCCGTGGGAGGAGATCGCCGCCAAGACGTTCCCCTACACGAACTACTGGCACCTCAAGAACTACTACCGCGACGAGGAACCAGGCACCGGTTCCGTCCGCACCCACCCGGCTCCCCTGGAGTTCGGCACGATCAACTACCGCAAGGCGATCACGATGGCCATCGAGGCCGGGTTCCGGGGCGCCTTCTGCGTGGAACACTACGGCGGCGACAGCATCAGCGTCGGCGCCACGAACCGCGAGTACATCCGTCGCGTCCTGCCCAGGGCGACGACCTGGAAGCAGTTCAGCAGCTCCGCCGTGAACCACTGAGCGATCGAAGGAGACCGTTCGCATGACGAAGATCTTCGGGGACCCGTCCTCGTTCGTCGACGATTCCGTTGCCGGATTCGTGGACCTCTACTCCCACTTCGTGCAGCCGGTCCCGCACGGGGTGATCCGCTCCACCGCCACCCCCGACGGGAAGGTCGCCGTCATCGCCGGTGGCGGGTCCGGGCACTACCCGGCCTTCGCCGGCTACGTCGGACCGGGTCTGGCCGACGCCGCCGTGTGCGGCAACGTCTTCGCCTCCCCCTCCACCCGCTGGGTCTACGACGTCGCCAAGGCTGCGAACCGCGGTGGCGGGGTCCTGCTGGGTTTCGGCAACTACGCCGGTGACATCCTCAACTTCGGCCTCGCCGCGGAACGCCTGCGCGCCGAGGGCATCCCCGCGGAACTGCTCGTCGTGACCGACGACGTCGCCTCCGAGGGCCAGGGCGCCAACGGGGAACGCCGGGGCATCGCCGGGGACGTCGTCGCCTTCAAGATCGCCGGTGCCGCCGCGGAGGCCGGTTACGACTTCGAGGACGTCGTGCGGGTCTCCCGTCACGTCAACGACGTCACCCGCTCGATGGGCATCGCCTTCGCCGGCTGCACCCTCCCCGGTGAGACCGAGCCGTTGTTCACCGTCACCCCGGGGAACATGGCCATCGGGCTCGGCATCCACGGTGAGCCGGGGATCTCCGAGGAGCCCATCGGTACCCCGGAGGAGATCGCGACCCTGCTCGTGGAGAAGGTCCTCGCCGGCAAGCCCGACGACGCGCCGGACTCCGGCAAGGTCGCTGTGCTGGTCAACGGCCTCGGCTCCACCAAGTACGAGGAGCTGTTCCTGCTCTACGTGCCCATCGCGAAGCAGCTGCGCGCCGCGGGCTACGAGATCGTCGCCCCCCAGGTCGGGGAACTCGTCACCAGCCTGGACATGGCGGGTTGCTCGCTCACGGTGACGTGGCTGGACGAGGAACTCGAGAAGCTGTGGACGGACCCGGCGCAGTGCCCGGCGCTGAGCGTCGGCGCGAGCATCGAGACGACCCCGGCCCCGACGTACGTCGTCCCCGAGGACGAGGTCGCCGACTACAGCGGCACTCCCGCGGCGGCGCAGGAGTCGGGGCAGAAGATCGCCGGGCTCATCGAGGCCGTGCGTGAGGTCCTCAAGGACGCGGAAGCGGAACTCGGGCGCATCGACGCCATCGCCGGTGACGGCGACCACGGCACCGGCATGGTCAACGGCTCCGTCGCGGCCGCGCAGGCGGCCCGGACGGCGGCCGACGCCGGGGCCGGTGCCGCGTCGACGTTGTCCGCGGCGGGTGCGGCGTGGGCCGACCGCGCCGGCGGCACCTCCGGGGTGATCTGGGGCGTGCTGCTGCACGCGTTCGCCGAGAAGCTCGGCGACGAGGGCACGCCGACGCCGGAGCAGGTCTCCGAAGGCGCCACCGCGTCGGTGGAGGCCGTGATGCGCCTCGCGGGTGCCCGCGTCGGCAACAAGACGATGCTCGACTCCCAGGTCCCCTTCGCGGAGACCCTCGCCGAGCGGATCGCTGCCGGTGACGACCTGAAGACGGCCTTCACCACGGCGTCGCAGGCGGCGACCGACGCGGCCGAGGCGACGAAGCAGCTGCGGCCGCAGATCGGGCGGGCGCGGCCGTTGGCGGAGCGTTCCATCGGTCACCCCGACGCCGGTGCCGTCTCGCTCGCGCTGGTGACGCGCACCGTCGCCGAGAAGCTCTGAGGAAGGAAAGCGCATGACTGATCTGCAGTGGCGTGTGGTGCTGGCCGCCGACGAGGCCGGTGTCTCCTACAAGAACGCCATCAAGGCCGACCTGCTGAAGGACCCCCGGGTCAAGGAGGTCCTCGACGTCGGCGTCGACAGCGACACGGACAAGACGGCCTACCCCCACGTCGCCGTCGCCGGGGCGCGCAAGATCGCCGCGGGTGAGGCGGATCGCGGGATCTTCGTCTGCGGGACGGGCATGGGCGTGGCGATCTCGGCGAACAAGGTCCCGGGCATCCGGGCCTCCGTCGCGCACGACTCCTTCTCCGTGGAGCGTCTGGTGCTCTCCAACAACGCCCAGGTCCTGACCCTGGGCGAGCGCGTCATCGGCAAGGAGCTGGCGCGCCGTCTGGCGAAGGAGTTCCTGGGCTACGTCTTCGACGAGACCTCCGCCTCGGCGGAGAAGGTCGACGCCATCACCGGGTACGAGACCGCGACGGAGGGCGAGGCAGGTACCGTCGGTTCCTGCTGATGCCCACCTAGATCTGGAGCCCGCGCACCATGACGACTCGTCCCCGCCCGCTCGTCGGGGTCAGCCTGAAGATGTACTTCTCCCTGGCCCGCACGCGCAGCTACCTCGCCGACGTCGCGACCCTCGGTCGCGACGTGGCGGGTAGCGGCGTGGACGCGTTCGTCATCCCCGACTTCCTCAACATCACCACCGGCATCGACCTCCTGCGCGGCACGGGCATCGCCGTGGGCGCTCAGGACGCCTCGTGGGAGGACTTCGGGGCGCTGACCGGCGAGGTGTCGCCGGCGGCGCTGCGCGAGGCCGGTGCGCGGTTCGTCGAGATCGGGCACGCCGAACGCCGGCGCATGTTCGCCGAGGACGACATCGTGACCGCCCGCAAGGCGGCCGCGGCCGCCCGCAACGGGCTGGTCCCGCTGATCTGCATCGGCGAGAACGTGCGCATCGACGTCCCCGACGCCGCCCGCACCACGATCAGCCAGGTGCTGGCCGCGCTCGAGGACGTGCCCTCCGAGGCCGAGGTCGTCATCGGCTACGAACCGAACTGGGCCATCGGGCAGACCGAACCGGCCCCGCCGGAGCACGTCGTCGGGGTCACCACCCGCTTGCGCGACGCCCTCGCGCACCGTCGCGGGGTCAGCCGCATCCTCTACGGCGGCAGCGCCGGCCCTGGCATGTTCACCGACGTCGCCGAGGGCGTGGACGGCCTGTTCCTGGGCCGCTTCGCCCACGACGTCGCCAACTTCCGGCTCGTGATCCAGGAGATCGCGGACCACCCGCTCAACGCACACCACACCGACACGGACGACGAACCGGCCGACCGCGCCTGAGGCGCGGGAGGTCCGGTTCACCGTCGAACCAGCCACCACCACATCAGGAGACCTCCCGTGCCTCTCGCACCCCGCACCGACAAGATCACCAAGGTTGCCCAGATCGGCACCGGCTACATGGGCGGCGGCATCGCCCAGTCGCTGGCGCTGGCCGGCAACGACGTGTGGCTCGCCGACGCCGACAAGGAGTCGACGCAGCGCAACTACGAGCGCCTCCTGAAGGAGTCGGAACTCTTCGAGGCCCAGGGGCTGTTCCCCGCGGGCAGCACCGACACCCTCAAGGAGAAGTTCCACCCCGCGGACTCCATCGAGGAGGCCGTCGCCGACGTCCACTTCGTCGAGGAAGCCGTCTTCGAGGACCCGCAGGTCAAGAAGGACGTCCTCTCCCGCGTGGAGAAGGCCGTCACCCCCGGCACCATCATCGGCACCAACACCTCGACCATCCCGGTGAAGGTCCTGTCCGAGGCGTTCGAGGACGCGTCGATGTTCCTCACCGTGCACTTCTCCAACCCGGCGCCGTTCATCCCGGGTGTCGAGCTCGTGATGGGTGAGGCGACCAACCCGGCCGTCCTGCCGCTCATCGAGGACCTGCTCACCCGCGCCGGCCGCCGTGGCGCGCAGGTGAAGGACGTCCCCGGTTTCGTCCTGAACCGCCTGCAGTACGTGCTGCTGAAGGAGGCCATGTCGGTCGTCGAGGAGGGTGTCGCCACCCCCGCCGACGTCGACACGATCGTCTCCACGACCTTCGGTTTCCGGCTGCCGTTCTTCGGGCCGTTCGCGATCGCCGACATGGCCGGGCTCGACGTCTACGCCAAGGGCTTCAAGGTCCTCGAGGGCCACTTCGGCGAGCGTCTCTCCGCCCCGGCGAACCTCACCGCGCTCGTCGACGCCGGCAAGTACGGCACGAAGACCGGTTCCGGGTTCCTCGAGCTCGAACCGGAGAAGCTGGCCGCGCTGATCGACTACCGCAACAAGGCCTACCAGAAGATGGGCGAGCTCCTCGCCGAGCTCGGCCCGTCGCCGCTGGCGGAATGAGTTCCTGACCGCTCCGAACTCGCCTCGGTTCGCCGGGGCGGGTTCGACGGCACCCGCGAGACCTGAGTGGGGCGTGGACCTTCCGTGTCCACGCCCCACTCGTCCTCGGCCTCCGGGCCATCGCCCAGGTGCCCTGCCCCACCCTCCTCAGCCGACGCGGGGCGACGACGGTACGCCGTGTCCACGGCGCGCATCGTGAACGCGGCGATCGAGGTCCTGGACGCCGGTGGCGTGGACGCGTTGTCGAGACGGAACTCGACGCGCTGGGTACCCGAACCCTTCCAGTTCGACGCCGCACCGCTGCTCGTGCACGACGTCGTCGGTGTCGCGAGTCAGCCCGACGCCGCGACGAGGCTCCCCGGCGCTCAGCCCGGACGACGGTTCGACCGGTCGACGTTCCTGAGCGACGCGACGTCGGCCCTCACCGAGGAGGTCGACGCCGCGGGCCTGCCCTTCCTGACCCGCGTCGCCGATCGGTTGCGCAACCACGACGACCGCGAGCAGTTCCGTGCCGGCGTGGAGATCATCCTGGACGGCCTGTCGCTCCTGCCGAGGGGCACCTGAACCCCGGCCTCTCGTCGGCGCAGGTCAGTCGAGACAGAACTCGTTCCCTTCGGGGTCGGCGAGCACCAGGTGCCCGGCTCCGAGGGGTGGGGCGGGTTCGAGACGGGCGACCCGGTGCGCGCCGAGGCCGACGAGGCGGTCGGCCTCGCGCTCCAACGCCGCCATCCGTTCCGGTCCGGTGAGTCCGGGGGCGGCACGGACGTCCAGGTGCAGCCGGTTCTTGACCCGCTTCTCCTCGGGGACCCGTTGGAAGAACACCCGCGGTCCGGATCCGGACGGGTCCACGACGGCCGAGGCGTCGTCGCGCTGCTCCTCGGGCACTTGCCAGGCGTCGAGCGCCGCGGCCCAGGTGTCGAAACCCGGTGGCGGCCCCTGGACCCGGTAGCCGAGGGCTTCCGCCCAGAACCCGGCGAGGCGGGCCGGGTCGGCGCAGTCGATCGTGATCTGCAGTTCCCGCACCACGTCAGACCTCCTTCGTGCGGAACAGGTCGCGCAGCAGCGACACCTCGGCCAGGTGGTGGATGAGTTCGCGGTGGATGTGCAGGACGAGGGCCGCCCTCGGGGTGTCGGCGTACCCCTCTTCCGCGGGTCCGCAGGGTTCGAGCAGGGCGTCCTCGCCCCACGACTCCATCCCGGCGAGCCAGGTCGCGTACTCGGTGTCGAGTTGGCGCAGGGCGGTCGCGGCGTCCGGAGCGTAGTCGAAGGTGAAGTAGTCGGTGGCCGCCCGGCCGAAGTGCACGGCGTTCCTGAGGGCCAGGCAGCCGACGATCACGTGTCCGAGCCGCCAGGCGATGGTCGTCAGGGGCGGGGGACTCGGTTCGGGGTACGCGAAGTCGATCGTCATCGCCCCCGACCCACCCTGCACGGGTGCGGTGCTGCTCCCCCGGGGACGGACGTTCCAGCTGCCTGGGGACGGTTCCCAGAAGTACTCCTCGTCGGTGAGCCCGTCGAGTCCCCTCCGCACCTGGTGCTCCCAGTGCCGGTCCATCTGATCCCGCAGGAGTCGGTTCCAGCTGTGATCGCTCATGGCACCACCGTGACGCCGATCGCGGACAGGATCGGTCCGCGATCGGTGCCAGGATCGCGGGATGGGCGGGGAAGGGACCACCGAGCGCGTGCTCCGGATGCTCGGCCTGCTCCAACGGCGGAGGTCCTGGACGGCGGCCGAGCTGGCCGCGGAGCTCGGGGTGACCGAACGCTCGATCCGTCGCGACGCCGAGCGGCTGCGTTCCCTGGGCTACCCCGTGCGGGCGACCTCCGGCGTGGGTGGCGGGTACCGGCTCGGCGCCGGCGCGCGGATGCCGCCGTTGCTCCTCGACGACGAGGAGGCGATCGCCACCGCCGTCTCGTTGCGCCTGGCCAGCGGCGGAACCGTCAGCGGGGCGGCCGAGGCGGCCCTGCGGGCGCTGGCCAAGCTCGACCAGGTCATGCCACCCCGGCTGCGCGAACAGGTCCGCGTCGTGCACGCCGCCACCGACACCCTGGTCCCGGACGGGGTGACGATCGACGCGGACGTCCTCGTCACCTTCGCCCGCGCCTGCCGCGACCTGCTCCGGGTCCGCTTCCACTACCCCGCCCGCGAAGGGGGCGAGAGCGAGCGGACGGTGGAACCGGTGCGGATGGTCACGACCGGTCGGCGGTGGTACCTCATGGCCTTCGACGTCGACCGCGACGACTGGCGCACGTTCCGGCTGGACCGCATGCGCGACGTCCGCGCGACGACGTGGCGGTTCCGCCCGCGGCAGCACCCGGACCCGGTGGAGCACGTCCAGCGCTCCGTCACCACGGTCCCCTACCGCTGGCTCGTCCGGGTCCGCCTGCACGCCCCGGCCCGGACGGTCCGCGAACTCGTCCCTCCGACGATCGGCCTCGTGCACGACGAGGGGCCCCACTGCGTCCTCGAGGTCGGCGGCGACGACCTCGACTGGATCGCCGCCCACATCGCCCGGCTCAGGATCCCCGCCGAGGTCCTGGAACCGCCGGAACTGCGGGAGGCCGCCACCCGGCTGGCCCGCACCCTGCGGGACCTGGGCACCGCCGGGGCAGGGTAGGACTCCCCCGTTCAGGCGCGGTCGTGGAGGGTGATCTGGTAGCCGTCGGGGTCGGCGAAGGTGAACGTGCGCCCGAAGGGCCCGTCGATCGGCGCCGAGACGATGCGGTGGCCGCCGGCGACGAGGGCGTCGTGGATGTCCTGGACGTCGTCGGCGTGCAACCAGATCGCCGCTCCGACGCCCGGCTGCGCGACGGCGCCGAGGTCGGTGCCCGGCACGACGTCGCGCAGGGCGAAGGCGATGGGCGCGGTCTCGAAGACCACGGCGTGCGGGGGACCGGCCGGGGAGCGGAGGAGACCGAGGTAGTGCTCGTAGAACTCCTGGGAGGCGGCGAGGTCGCTCGCCTGCAGCGAGATGAAGTCGGGTCCGGTGACCGGCACGAGGGTGTCCCTTCCGTCTGTGTCCGTCTGTGTCAGGTGCCTGACATGCAGAACGTATGTCAGAGAGCTGACACAGGTCAAGACCCACACCCCGACGCAGGACCGGTAGCGTGGCGGCCGTGAACCCCTACGTGACCTTCGCGATCCTCCGGGTCGGGTTCCTCGTCCTCCCCCTGGCCGTCCTGACCCTCCTCGGAGTCCGGCCACCGCTCTCCATCGCCGTCGCCGTGGTCCTCTCCGTCGTCCTGTCCGCGGTGTTCCTGCGCGACCAGCGCCGCCGGATCGCCGACCGGATCACCGCACGGGCGCAACGCCGCACCCGCTGACGTGACCCGCGACGCGACCCCTGACGTCGTGGTCGTCGGCGCCGGCCCGACCGGGACGTTCCTGGCCTGCGAACTCCGACTGCACGGCATCCACGTCCTCGTCCTGGAACGCGACCCCGCCCCCTCCGACCGCGTCCGCGGCCTCGGGCTGCACGTGCGCAGCGTCGAGATCCTCGACAGCCGCGACCTCCTCGACCGCTTCACCCCGCACGGGAGGACGTTCACCCCCGCGGGCTACGTCGCCGGCATCGACCGTCCCTGGCCGGCGCTCGCCACCAGCCACAACGCCATCCTCGGGGTCCCGCAGACCACGACGGAACGCCTGCTCACCGAACGCGCCCTCGAACTGGGCGTCACCCTCCGCCGGGGCACCGGACTGAGCGGCCTCACCCAGGACGACGACGGGGTCACCGTCGAACTCACCGACGGGAAGCGGCTCCGCACCCGCTACCTCGTCGGCTGCGACGGCGGGCGCAGCACCGTCCGGAAACTCCTCGGGACCGCCTTCACCGGTGAACCCGCGCGGCACGAGACGCTCATCGCCGAGGTCCGCCTCAGCGCACCCGAGGACGAGGTGACCGCCGTCGTCACCGCCGTGCGCGAGCGGCTCCGGGGTTTCGGCGCGGGCCCGCTCGGCGACGGGTTCCACCGCGTCGTCGTCCCCGCCGCCGGCGTCACCCCGGGCCACGAGGACCCCACCCTCGACGAACTCCGCAGCCGGCTCCGCCACCACGCCGGTACCGACTTCGGCGCCCACGACCCGCGCTGGCTCTCCCGCTTCAACGACGCCACCCGCCAGGCCGAGCAGTACCGCACCGGACGGGTCCTCCTCGCCGGCGACGCCGCCCACGTCCACCCGCCCACCGGCGGACAAGGCCTCAACCTCGGCCTGCAGGACGCCTTCAACCTCGGCTGGAAACTCGCCGCCGAGGTCGCCGGCCGCGCTCCCGCAGGACTGCTGGACACGTACCACGCGGAACGGCACCCCGTCGGCGCCGACGTCCTCGACCTCGTCACCGCCCTCTCCGAACTCGGCCGCGACGATCCCGGCCCCCGCGCCACGAAACGTCTCCTCGCCGGGCTCATGGACCTCGAGACCGTGAACCGCGCCCTGGTCGAACGCATCACCGGCCTCGCGATCCGCTACGACCTCGGCGGCCACCACGACCTCGTCGGCCGCCGGCTCCGCGACGTCCACCAGCCCACCGGCCAGTGGCTCCTCACCCACCGCGGCACGTTCCCGCCCGACCCCCGGACGCCCTCCGTGGAGGTCCACGTCGACACCCACCTCAGCGTCCCCGCCGCCCTCGTCCGCCCCGACGGCCACGTCGCCTGGGTCGGCGAGGACCCCCACGACCTGCACGAACACCTCCCCCGCTGGTTCGGCCCGCTAGGCTGACCCGTCGTGGCAGAACAGGTCTCCTTCCTCAGCACCACCGGCCAGAAGCTCGCCGGCCTGCTCGACCTGCCCGAGGGACAGGTCCGCGGGTGGGGGATCTTCGCCCACGGGTTCACCCTCGGCAAGGACTCCCCCGCCGCCTCCCGCATCTGCAAGGGCCTCGCCGCCGAGGGCATCGGCATGCTCCGCTTCGACAACCTCGGCCTCGGCGACTCCGAAGGCGACTGGGGCGACGGGTCCTTCACCCACAAGGTGTCCGACACCGTCCTCGCCGCCGGGTTCATGGCCGAACGCGGAACCCCCGCCGCCCTCCTCGTCGGACACTCCTTCGGCGGTGCCGCCGTCATCGCCGCCGCGCACCGCATCCCCGACCTGCAGGCCGTCGTCAGCATCGCCTCGCCCTCCGAACCCCGCCACGTCGAGCACAACTACGACGCCCTCGTCGAACGCGTCATGTCCGAAGGTCACGCCGAGTGGATGGTCGGAGGCCGCGCCCTCACCCTCAAACGCGCCTTCATCGAGGACGTCCGCACCGCAGACCTCAAGCAGCAGATCCACCGGCTCTCGGTCCCGCTGCTCGTGATGCACTCCCCCACCGACGACACCGTCAGCATCGACAACGCCAGTGAGATCTTCAAGGCCGCCAAGCACCCCCGGAGCTTCATCTCCCTCGAAGGCTCCGACCACCTGCTCATCGCCCGCGGCCAGGCCCGCCGCGCCGCGCACATCATCAGCGCTTGGGCCGACCAGTACCTCAAGGACGTCTCCCCGCCCACGAGCGTCTGATCAGGAAGGGACGGGCAGGTCCAGACCGTCCAGGACCCGCTCCCCCTCGCCGGAGACCCGCAGGACCACCCGCCGCCGGTCCGCAGGATCCAGACCCCGGTACAGCAACCCCAGGTCCACCAACGCGTCGACCGCCCGGCTCGCCGTCGCCGGCGCCATCACGAGAACCTCCACCAGGTCGCTCATCGACGCCCCCGGCCGCTGCGCCACCAGCGCCAGGCACCGCCACCGGTCCACCGTCAGATCACTACCGCGCAACGCCTCGGCCAGGAGGTTCTGCAACAGCGCCGCCGCCCGCAACCGGTCGAGCAACTCGACCGCCGGACTCGTCGGGACCGCAACCACCACCCGACCTCCTCGCTCGTGGGATCGTGGCCAGCATGCCAGACAGCTACCGCGTCGCGCTGGCCGTCCCCCGCCGCGGACCCGCCGGCATGTTCGGACTGTCCTGCCGCGTCGCCGCCCACCTCGCCGCCGAGGAGGTCAACGCCCACGGCGGCATCGGCGGCCGCCCCCTGGAACTCCTCGACGTCGACGCCGGCCTCGACCCCGACCAGGTCGCCGACACCCTCGACCTCGCCGTCACCCGCGGCCACATCGACGCCGTCGCCGGCTGGCACCTCTCCAGCGTCCGCGAAACCGTCGCCCCGGCGCTCGCCGGCCGGGTCCCCTACGTCTACGCCACCGCCTACGAGGGCGGCGAGGCCCGCGACGGGGTGCTGTGCACGGGAGAGCTCCCGGGGGAGCAGGTGGTCGCGGCGCTCGGGTTCCTGCGCGAGGAGTTCGGCTGGCGGCGCTGGCTCGTCGTCGGCGACGACTACGTCTGGCCGCGGGCCACGGCCGCACGGGTGGCGCGGACGCTGGCCGGGTCCGGGATCCACCTGGGGGTTCAGCACTGGCTGCCGCTCGGTTGCGACGACGACGAGGTCTGGTCCGGACTGCTGGACGCGCTGCAGCGCAGCGCATCCCGGGTCGACGGGGTGGTCATGCTGCTCGTGGGCGCGGACGGCGCCCGGTTCAACCGCGAGTTCCACGCCGCGGGCCTGGACGGGGACCTGGTCCGGTTCAGCCCCTTCATGGACGAGACGATGCTGCTGGCCAGCGGGCCCGGGACGACCCGGGGGCTGTTCGCGTCCGCCGGCTGGTTCGCCGGTCTCGCCACTGCGGCCGCCCTGGACTTCAGCGCAGGTTTCGCCCGCACCTTCGACCGCGTCGCGGGCACCTCCCCGGGGCTGGCGGCGCCGTCGCCCGGGACGATGGCCGAGAGCACCTACCTCGCCCTGAAACTACTGGCCGACGTGGGGCACCGCACGCCACCCGGTGCGGACGACCTGGACCGCGCCCGGTCGCAGTGGGCCTGGGAGACCCCGCACGGGACGGTAGAGATGCGCCGGGGCCGCGCAGGGCACCGCGTGCACGTCGCCGCCGCAGTGGGACTGGAGTTCGAGGTGCTGGCCGAGGTCTCCGGTCCGTCCTCCCCGCCGCTCTGAGGTGTTTCCGGCGTGTTTCGGCAGTTTTTCCAGCAGGTCAACTTTCGTAATTCTCTGCGCTGCAACATGATTGAGAACACCGGTTCGTTGACCGCCGAACGGGTGACGCCCTAGCGTCAGAACGCTTCCAGTTGGAAGCGATCCGACGTCGCCGGAGGTCCGGGATGACCCAAGACACCACGAGCGCGCACCACGTCAGCGCCGCCACCTCGGAGACCCTCGAGGACTACACGCTGCGGTTCGCCCCCCGCAGCTACCGCCGCTGGACCCCCGCCGTGGTCGCGACCTCCGCCCTCGGCGGCATCGCCTACCTCGCCGACTTCTCCATCGGCGCGAACATCGGCATCGCGCACGGGACCACCAACGCCCTCCTCGGCATCCTCGTCGCCGCCGTCGTCATCTTCGTCAGCGGTTTCCCGCTGGCCTACTACGCGGCGCGGTACAACATCGACCTCGACCTCATCACCCGCGGCTCCGGGTTCGGCTACTACGGTTCCGTCCTCACCAACGTCATCTTCGCGACGTTCACGTTCATCTTCTTCGCCCTCGAGGGATCGATCATGGCCCAGGGCCTCGAACTCGGCCTCGGGATCCCGCGGTGGATCGGGTACGCGATCTCGACGATCCTGGTGATCCCGCTGGTCGTCTTCGGCATGAAGGCCCTGTCGAAGATGCAGGTCTGGACCACGCCGTTCTGGCTCGTCCTCATGGTCATCCCCTTCGTCTACCTCGTCGCCAGCCACCCCGACTCGGTGGACACCTTCTTCGCCTACGACGGCGAGGACGGTTCGGGCGCCTCGATCAGCACCGCCTCCGTCCTGCTCGCGGCCGGGGTCTGCCTCTCGCTGATGGCCCAGATCGCCGAACAGATCGACTACCTACGGTTCATGCCGCCGCGCACCGCGCAGAACCGGCGGAAGTGGTGGACCGCGGTCGTCCTCGCCGGCCCCGGCTGGGTCGTCTTCGGCGCGCTCAAGCAAGCCGTCGGACTGTTCCTCGCCGTCTACCTCATCGCCTCCCTCGACCCCCAGGCCGCGGCCACCGCGAACGAACCCGTGCACCAGTTCCTCGGCGTCTACGAGGAGATGATGCCGGGCTGGCTGGCCATGACCCTCGCCGTCATCCTCGTCGTCATCAGCCAGATCAAGATCAACGTGACGAACGCCTACTCGGGTTCGCTGGCCTGGACGAACTCCTTCACCCGGGTCACCAAGCGCTACCCCGGCCGGATCGTCTTCGTCGTCGTCAACCTCGTCATCGCGCTGACGCTGATGGAGTCGAACATGTTCGACTTCCTCAACACCATCCTCGGCTTCTACGCCAACTGCGCCATGGCCTGGGTCGTGACCGTCGCCACCGACATCGTCGTGAACAAGGGCATCCTCAAGATCTCCCCGACCGTCGCGGAGTTCCGCCGCGGGATGCTCTACCCGGTGAACCCCGTCGGGTTCGTCTCGGTCCTGCTCTCGGCGGGGTTGTCCATCGTCGTGTTCTTCGGCGGGTTCGGTGCCGGTCTGCAGCCTTACTCCCCCGTCGTCGCCATCGTCCTCGCGGTGCTCTGCCCACCGGTCCTGGCACTGGCCACGAAGGGGAAGTACTACCTGCGCCGCAGCGACGACGGCATCGCGCTGCCGATGTACGACGAGGACGGCAACCCCTCCGGCGCCGTCCTCACCTGCCACGTCTGCCGCCAGGACTACGAACGTCCCGACGTCACCGCCTGCCTCACCCACGACGACGTCGTCTGTTCGCTCTGCCTCAGCACCGACAAGGTGTCCGACCACGTCCTGCCCGCCGCCGGGCGTACGGTCCACCCGTGAACCTCAGCCCGGCCGACACCGAGAAGCTCCTCCTGGCGGTCGCGGGCATGGTCGCCCGCGACCGCCTCGAGCGGGGAGTCCTCCTCAACCACCCCGAGGCCGTCGCCCTGCTCTCCACGTGGGTGCTGGAACGGGCCCGCGAAGGCGCCCTCGTCGCCGACCTCATGGAGTCCGGTCGTCACGTCCTGCGTGCCGACCAGGTCATGACCGGGGTCCCCGAGATGCTCCACGACGTGCAGGTCGAGGCGACGTTCCCGGACGGACGCAAACTCGTCACCCTGCACCACCCCGTCCAGGGCGGTGCCCCCACCGAAGGCCCCGGCGCGGTCCGGGTCCGACCGGGCACGATCGTCCTCAACGGGGACCGGACACCCGGGGAACGCCTCGAACTCCTCGTCGAGAACACCGGAGACCGCCCCGTCCAGATCGGTTCGCACCTGCACCTCCCCGACGCCAACCCGGCGCTCCGCTTCGACCGCGCCGCCGCCGCGGGTTTCCGGCTCGACGTCCCCTCCGGCACCTCGCTCCGCTTCGAACCCGGCGTCTCCCGACTGGTCCAGGCCGTCGCCCTGCGCGGGAACCGCCTCGTCCCCGGCCTGCAGATCAAGGAGTCCTCGCGTGGTTGAGATCGACCGCAGCGCCTACGCCGCGCTGTACGGCCCCACCACCGGCGACCAGGTCCGCCTCGGTGACACCGACCTCTGGATCGAGATCGAGCAGGACCTCACCGCCGGCGGCGAGGAAGCCGTCTTCGGCGGCGGCAAGTCGATCCGCGAGTCCATGGCCCAGGGCACCACGACCCGGGCCGCCGGCTCCCCCGACACCGTCATCACCAACGCCGTCGTCCTCGACCACAGCGGGATCTACCGCGCCGACGTCGGCGTCCGCGACGGCCGGATCTCCGCGATCGGCCGCGCCGGGAACCCCGACATCGCCGACGGGGTCCACCCCGACCTCCGCATCGGTCCCTCCACCGACGTCATCTCCGGCGAGGGACGCATCCTCACCGCCGGTGGCATCGACACCCACGTGCACCTCATCTCCCCCTCCCAGGTCCACGAGGCCCTGGCCGCGGGGATGACCACCATCGCCGGGGGCGGCACCGGCCCCAGCGAGGGGACGAAGGCGACGACCGCCACCCCCGGGTCCTGGCACCTCGCGCACACCCACCGGGCGCTGGACGCCCTCCCCGTCAACGTGCTCCTGCTGGGCAAGGGCAACACCGTGAGTGCCGAGGGTCTCGCCGAACAGGCCCTCGGTGGCGCGGCCGGCTACAAGGTCCACGAGGACTGGGGATCCACCCCGGCCGCCATCGACGCCGCCCTGCGCGCCGCCGACGAGTTCGGCCTCCAGGTCGCACTGCACTCCGACTCCCTCAACGAGGCCGGCTACGTCGACTCCACCGTCGGCGCCATCGCCGGCCGCTCCATCCACGCCTTCCACACCGAGGGGGCCGGCGGCGGCCACGCCCCGGACATCATCACCATCGCCGGGCTCCCCCACGTCATCCCGGGTTCCACCAACCCGACGCTGCCGCACACCGTCAACACGGTTCCCGAGCACCTCGACATGCTGTTGGTCTGCCACCACCTCAACCCGGCCGTCCCCGAGGACCTCGCCTTCGCCGAGTCCCGGATCCGGGCCACGACGATCGCGGCCGAGGATGTCCTGCACGACCTCGGCGCCCTCTCCATCACCAGTTCCGACGCGCAGGCGATGGGCCGCATCGGCGAGGTCATCACCCGCACCTGGCAGGTCGCGCACGTCATGAAGCTCCGGTTCGGAGGCCTGGACTCGCGGGCCGACAACGAACGGGCGCGCCGCTACGTCGCCAAGTACACGATCAACCCCGCCATCGCCCACGGCATCGACCACCTCGTGGGATCCGTCGAGGTCGGGAAGCTGGCCGACCTCGTCCTGTGGGACCCCGCGTTCTTCGGCGTCCGGCCCTCGGTGGTGCTCAAGGGCGGAGCACTGGTGCTCGGGGCCCTGGGGGATCCGAACGCCTCCATCCCCACCCCCCAACCCGTCCTGCTGCGCCCCGCGCTGATGCACGCCAACGGCGCGGACGTCTCGGTCAGCTTCGTGTCCCCGGCCGCCCTGGCCGACGGCCTCGAAGGCCGACTCGGGCTGCGGCGCAGGCTCGAACCCGTCCACGACACCCGTGGCGTCGGGAAGGCGCAGATGATCCACAACGACGCCCTGCCCCGCATCGAGGTCGACCCGGAGACCTTCGCCATCACCATCGACGGCGACCTCGTGGAACCCTCCCCGGCCACCGAACTCCCGCTCGCCCAGCGGTACCAGCTGTTCTGATGACGGTTTCCCCGGACCTCCTGCTCACCCTGCTCGCCGACGCACGCCTGCCCGTCGGCGGGCACACCCAGTCCGCCGGCCTGGAACCCGCCGTGACCCACGGCGGGGTCACGGCGGCGGACGTCCCGGAGTTCCTCCGCGGACGGCTCACGACCGTCGTCGCCGTCGAGGCCGGGACCGCCGTCGTCGCCCGCCACCACGTCCTCGCCGGGCTCGACCTGGAGCCCGTGGAGGACGCCTGGGCAGCCAGGACGCCCAGCGGCCCGCTGCGGACGGTGTCACGCACCCTCGGGCGCGGCTACCTGCGCCTCGCCGGACGCACCTGGCCCGATCCGGTCTGGGCGCACCTCGGTCGGACCCCACCCCGCCCCCTCGTCCTCGGCGCCCTGGCCGCCGTCGCCGGACTGGATGCAGCACGACTCGTCCGCCTCTGCGGGCACGAGGACATCGCCACCGTCACCGCCGCCGCCCTGAAGCTCGACCCGTGCGACCCCCTCGAGACCACCGGGTGGGCGCTCGCCGCGCACCCCCTCGTCGAGGAGCTCGTCGAGCGGTGTGCGGGGCTCACCGAAGCCTCCGCGATACCCGCCGGATCGGCCCCGACGCTCGAACGGTTCTCCCTCCTGCACGACCGGACGAAACAGAGGTTGTTCCATGCCTGAGCACCACCACCACGCGACCCGCTCCTTCCGCCTCGGCGTCGCCGGCCCCGTCGGGACCGGCAAGAGTTCCCTCATCGCCCTGCTCTGCCGGGAACTGCGCGACACCTACCGCCTCGGCGTCATCACCAACGACATCTACACCGACGAGGACGCCCGGTTCCTGCGGTCCGCCGGCGTGCTGGAACCCGAACGCATCCGCGCGGTCGAGACCGGGGCCTGCCCGCACACCGCCATCCGCGACGACGTCACGGCCAACCTGCTGGCCGTGGAGGACCTCGAGCACGACTTCGACCCCCTCGACGTCGTCCTCGTCGAGTCCGGTGGCGACAACCTCACCGCCACCTTCTCCCCCGCCCTCGTCGACGCGCAGATCTTCGTCCTCGACGTCGCCGGCGGCGGTGACGTCGCCCGCAAGGGTGGCCCGGGGATCGCCCGCGCGGACCTGCTGGTGGTGAACAAGACCGACCTCGCACCCCACGTCGGGGTCGACGTCGCACGGATGCAGGCGGACGCCACCCACGCCCGCGACGGCCGCCCCGTCATCGCCCTGTCCCGCACCGACGCGGCGTCCGTCACCGAACTCACGGACTGGCTGCACGCCGTCGTCGCGCGGTTCCGCTCCGGAACGCACTCCCCCGTCGACCCGGGCCCGATGGCCCCGCACTTCCACCGGGGGGACGACGGCGCGATCACCGCCCACACCCACGCGTGACCAGAATCCATCTGCACCGCAACGGTTCCCTCGACCTCGTCACCGGGGCGTTCGCACCGAAGCTCCTCACCCGCGGCGTCGCGTCCGCGCGCGTGGCCCTCGTCGGGGCCCGAGCGCTGCTGCTCGCCGGCGACGACGTGCGCATCGACGTGAGCGTCGCCGAGGGCTGCACGCTGGAACTCGTCGAGGTGGCGGGCACCGTCGCCCACGACGGCCGGGGTGGACCGGCCTCGACGTGGACCACCACCGTGGACGTCGCACCCGGCGCGAGGATCTCCTGGGCCGGAGAACCGTTCGTCGTCGCCGACGGGGCCGAGGTCACCCGCTCCCTCGACGTGTCACTGGGTCCCGGGGCCGTCGCCGAACTGCGGGAGACGTTCGTGCTGGGCCGCACCGGCGAACGCGGCGGGTCACTGCGCTCCACCACCCGCGTCGACCTCGCCGGGAAACCCCTGCTCGTGGAGGACCTCGACCTCACCGTCGACGCCGTCCGACGCTCGCCCGCCGTCCTCGGCACCGCGCGGTGCCTCGACACCCTCAGCCGGTTCGGCGAGCGGTTCGAGCACCCCGACGCCCTGCAACTGCAGGGACCCGGAACCCTGCTGCGCTGGCTCGGCACGGACCAGCACCGCTCCCCGGTCCCTTCCCCCTGAGCGTCTGACCGACCCCGAGGTCAGGAGGTCGGAGCGTTCCGCGAGGCCAGGACGAGTTCCAGAGCCCGGACGGGCTCCCACGGCAGGTGCAGCGCCAGGTTGTACTGCTCGCCGAGGACGTCCCGGCTCCAGCCGATCCGGGTGTGGCCCGGGTACCCGTGCTGGACCCCGATGCGGGTGCTGTTGACGGTGACGCGCGTGTAGCCGCCGGCCGGCTCGGTGAAGGACGTCGTTCGCTGGCTGGGGTCCTCCGCCAGGCGGACGAACGGCGACCAGCGCACTAGTCCCGTCACCCGTTCCTCGTCAGGTGCAACGCGCGCGGCGTCGGGGCCCCGAGGCACCCAGAGCAACTGGATGCTCACCTCCAGCGGTTCGCCGTTGGGCAGCAGGCTCCCCCTCGCGGGCAACGGGTCGGCGTCGCCGTTCCAGAAGTGCTTGGCGGTCCTGCAGATCAGCTCGAACCCCGACGCCTCCAGGGGCGTCAGCGACGGCAGGGGGAACCCGAGCCAGTCCTCGACCTCGCCACGGGTGTAGCGCAGCACGGAGTCGTCGACGTCGTCTGCGAGGCGCGCTCGTCGTCGGGAGCGCCGACCGACGCTCTGCGGCCGCAGGGCTTCGAGCACCCGGCGCAGGTGGTCGCCGAGCGGGAGTTCCGCGACCGGGTAGGGGTTCGTGAGGGCGGCGCGCAGGAGATCCGCTTCCGCGTCGGCCGCCGGGTACAGGGACAGCCGTCCCTGTCGCCACGGACCGGACGGGTCGTTCGAACCGGTCCAGCGCTGCACCTCGGCCTCGGCGTCGCTCCAGTCGTAGAGCGGGCCCACCCAGCGCATCGACCCCCGCGAGGACGGGCGGCCGTCCTCGCGCACCGCTCGGAACTGCTGGACGTGCGCCTGCGTGGCCGCGCTGATCGCGGCCAGCAGCACGGCCGTCGTCGGCCGGTCCAGCCCGGACAGGTCGCTGCGCAGGTCGACCGCGACGGCCCCCGCGAGTCCGGCGGCCAGCCGGAGCACGGGGACGTCGCGACGGGGCTGGTCGGGATCGGGCTCGACTGCGTAGGGGTCGTCGTCGAGGTGCAGGTCGAGGCTGCGCGAGGCGAGGGCACCGCCGTGCTCCGCGGCGGCCAGTGCCTCCGTCCACGCGATCGTGGCGCGCGGGCGGGCGTCGGGGTCGTCGGGGTGCGGTGGGCCGATCTCGATGAACCCGGCCGCGTCCAGGGCGGACAACCAGTTCCCGGTGCGGTGCAACAAGGTGACGGCCGCGGGTGGACCGCTCAGCTCACCGAACGCGTGCTCGAGGGTTCGGGCGAGTTCGTCGGGTTCGAGTCCATGGCCGCCCACCGGCAAGGTGCCTCCACTCCGCGACGCCACAGCCCGTCGTCGGGCTCCGGCCCCAGGCTACGACGACCACCCGGGTCCGGGCGTCGTTCTCGGTGCAGGCGCCGCGCCGAACCCGAATCGGCTCACGACACGGGTCACGAGGTCGTCGAGGGACGTCGATCCGTCGACGACCCACCCCGCCTCCCCGGTCTCGCCCGCCAACCGGTCGGTGAACCGGGCGTCCCGCTCGAGGAGGTTGGCCAGGGCCCGCCCCGGGTCACTGGTCCGGGCGGCGATGTCCGTCGTGGAACCCCGCGCGGCGAAGGCCCGCACCCGGAAGTCTCGGGTCGGCAGCAGCCACACCGCGTGGTCCGGGCGGGACAGCAGCGGGGCCACGAGCCGGGGCAGCAGCCGGAACCCTTCGACGACCACGGCCGGGGCCGGCGGGAGGCCCAGGAGGTCCTCGACGACGAGGTCGAAACCCTCACCGGCGAACCAGTGGAAGGTCTGCAGCATCTCGGCCGGGGTCCGCGCCACCCACCGCTCGTCCATCGACATCGCGGTGAAGGCGTGCAGCAACGGAGCGGACGCCGGGGTCAGTCGGCGGGCGTGCCGGGTCATCGCGTCGTCGGTGGAGAACACCTCGACGCCGAAGCGCGCCGCCAGCGCGCGGGCCACGGTGGACTTCGCCCCGCCGGACCCGCCGCCGATCCACCGGACGTGCCGCAGCCGTTCGCGCAGGTGGTCGACCACCCGCACGACGCTACCGCCGACGTTCCCACCTGCCCCTGCCCCGGGGTGAACCGAACGGGGCGTGACACCGTGTCCCTTCCGAGCGGACCGATCGGGCCCGCCGGACCGACGGAGGATCCTCGTGGACGACGCCCGACTGCCCCAGCCCGTGACTCCCGGGGTCCTGTCCCGGCGCAAGGCGCTCGCCGTGGGCGGTGGCGCGCTCGGTGTCGGGTCCCTGCTGGCGGCCTGCGGCAGCGACGACGACGCCGGCACCACCCCTGCGACCACCGACAGCAGCAGCTCGTCCACCAGCTCCTCCGCCAGTGCCACCTCCAGCGGGGACGGGGCGCTGACCACGGTGTCCGCGGTACCCGTGGGCTCGGCCCTCCTGGTCACGGCGGCCGGCGGCGCACCGGTCGTCGTCGCCCAGCCGACCGCGGGCGAGATCGTCGCCTTCAGCGGGCTCTGCACCCACCAGGGCTGTGCGGTGGCCGTGATGAAGAAGGAGCTCGACTGCCCCTGCCACGGGTCGAAGTTCGACGCTCTCACCGGCGCCGTCCTGAACGGGCCCGCGACAGATCCCCTGACCCCGTTCAAGGTCACCGTCGACGGCGATTCGGTCGTCGCGGCGACCTGACCTCCCAGGGCTGTCCGTCCTGCTCAGCAGCAGCCCCCCGCTGTCGGGGCTGCTGTTGGGCGGCGCAGCCGACATCTTGAGCAATATCACGCATTGGCTCCAATAACTGAACTTTCAACGCTATTGTGGAGGTATGACCGACGAGATGCCAGAACTCGCTGCCGCGGGCCTGCCGCCGTTGCCTGTCCCCGGCGCGTTCGACGCCGAGACCCTGGGCCTCTGGTTCGCCCTGCTGGACCCGGTCCGTCGGGCGGTGCGCGCGCCCGGGACCTGGAACGCCTACGCCGTGGACCTCGCGCACTTCGCCGAGTGGTGCACCCGCACCGAACGGCAGCCGTTGCCGGCCGAGCCGGAGACGGTCGCCGCCTACCTCGCCGACCACGTCGAGACGCTGTCCATCTCGACGCTGCGCCGTCGCCTCGCCGCGATCGCCGTCGCGCACGGGATCATCGGGGTCCCCTCCCCCACCGACGGCGAGCACGTCTCACTGGTCTGGCGCGGGTTGCGCCGGGTGCACGAACCGCAGCGCAAGCCCCGGAAGGTCGACGCCGTCGAGATCCGTGAGCTCGCGGTCCTCGTCGCCCCGCTGCAGGACACGGTGATGGACCACCGCGACCGGGCTCTGCTGGTCATGGGGTTCGCCGGGGCGCTACGACGTTCCGAACTCAGCGCGCTCGACGTGTCCGACGTCGTCGTCGAACCCGGACGCCTGCTCGTCACGATCCGCGAGGCGGGGTCCCGGGCCGAACGGACCGTGGAGCTCCCCCGCGGTCACCGGCTCGAGACCTGCCCCGTCCGCTCCTGGAAGGCCTGGATCACCGTCGCGCGGCTCACCGAGGGGGCCGCGTTCCGCCGGATGACCAAGGGCGGTCGCTCCCTGCGGCCCGAACGCCTCGGCGACCGCGGCGTCGCGGAAGTGGTGAAGCGCCGGACCCTCGACGTCGGGCTGGACCCGACGCTCTTCTCGGGTCACAGCCTACGGGCCGGGTTCGTCACGGCCGCGTCGCGCGCCGGTGTCCCGTCGGTGTCGATCGCCCGCCAGACCGGTCACCGGTCGGCGGCGGCTCTCGCCGCGTGCGTCCGGGAAGACCGCCCGTTCCCGCGGAACCCCGCCGCCCACGTGGGGTTGTGACGACGGGGACCACCGCCGCACGGGTCAGAGCGCGTTCGCCGTGCCCACCACCGGTCCTCCCGCCGCCCGCCACGCGACGACCCCACCCTCGAGGTGCACGACGTCGGTGCGGCCCGTCGCCAGGACCGCGCTCAGCGCCTGGGCGGAACGGGTCCCGCGTTCGCAGTGCAGGACGAGCGGTCCCGGGGGCAGGATCCCCGGGTCGGCGAGGACGCCCGCGAGGGGCACGTTGAGCGATCCCGGGATCGCGGAGTCGGCGTGCTCGACCGGTTCCCGCACGTCGACGACCAGCGGTGCCGCACCCCCCACGGTCGCGATCAACGCCCGCGCCTGCACCGCGGGCAGCGTGTCCAGGCCGGTGACGGGTTCGCGTCGGGGGTCGGGGCGCAGCGGCAGTTCGCGCCAGGTCATCGCGAGCGCGTCGTGGACGAGGATCCGCCCCAGCAGCGACCGGCCGGCGCCGGTGACGACCTTCACGGCCTCGGTCACCATGGTCGAGGCGACGGCGCCGCACACCCCGCCCAGCACACCCGCCTCGCCGCAGCCGGGGACGGTTCCCGGTGGCGGGGCCGTGGGGAAGAGGTCGCGGTAGGTCGGTCCGTGCCCGGCGTGGAAGACGCTGACGTGACCGTCGAAGCGCAGGACCGCACCCCACACCCAGGGCACACCCACCAGGCTGCACGCGTCGTTGACCAGGTACCGCGTCGCGAAGGTGTCGGAGCCGTCCAGGACGAGGTCGTAGCCGCGCACCAGGTCGAGGGCGTTCGTCGCGGTGAGACGTTCACGGTGGGTCCGGACCACGACCCCGGGGTTCAGCCGTCGCACGGCCTCGGCCGCGCTGTCGACCTTCGCCCGCCCGACGTCCGGTGTGCCGTGGGCGATCTGGCGTTGCAGGTTCGACGCGTCGACGACGTCGTCGTCGACGACGCCGATCGTCCCGAAGCCGGCCGCCGCCAGGTAGAGCAGCGCCGGGGACCCGAGACCGCCGGCGCCGACGACGAGGACCCGGGCGGCCAGCAACCGCCGTTGTCCGACCTCACCGATCTCGGGGAGCAGCAGGTGCCGCGAGTAGCGGGCGCGTTGCTCGTCGGTCAGCTGCGGGCCGGGTTCCACGAGAGGCGCGTTCGGGGTCACGGGGAAACCCTCCCTCCCGCCGCGGCGATCCGCTCGGGCGGGCTGTCCTGGCGTTGCAGGGCGGCGCGCAGCGTGTCGCCGCCGGTGTCCAACCCCTGACCCACCGCGGGTGGCGCCGACCCCGTGAGCCGTTGCAGGGCACGGGAGGTCGCCTCGAGCACCCCGAGGACGGCGGGTGAGCGCAGGAGCTCGAGGGAACCGACCGGCCCGTCGAGCGCCACGCACCCCGTGACGCGGGAGGTCTCTCCCGTATCGTCGACGAGCGGGACGGCGACCACCACGGCGTACTTCCCGACGACCCGGCGGAACTCCTCCACCGTCAGTCCCTGCCGTTCCCCGGCGGCGTCGAGGACGCTGACGTCGCGCGCGATCACGGCGCCCGTCGCGACGCACTCACCGATGACGCCCTTGCCGGGCGCCCACCGCACCCCGGACGCCACCGGTCGGCGCCGGGCCCGGACCCGGTGCACCCGCGCCAGCCGGGGCGGGCGCAGGAACGGCCGGCGCACGCGGTAGGCGGCGAGGGCGAGGTCGCGCGGGTCGAGGCGGCCGCCGGTCGTGTCGACGACGGCCCACAGGGCCCCGGAGAGCAGGTCGTCGTGCAGTTCGCGGTCGGCGTCGTCACGCCGGTCCAGCGCCCGCGCGAGGACGTGCTCGGCCGTGGAACCGATCGCCAGCACCGCGGTCAGGACGACGAGGGTGACGACCACGCCGGCCGAGGGGTTCCAGATGTCGCCGCGGTCCAGCGCCAGGGCCGCGCCGGCGGCGGCGGCGAGGACGGCGAGAGCGAGGTCGACCCAGGTGCGCACGCCGTCACCGTAGGGGGCCGCTCCGACAGGACCTCCGGACGGCTCACGTCCAGTCGACCCCGCACCCGCTGAACGTGCTCCGCCGCCGCAGGGCCTCGTGGACGGCCTCCTCGACACCGGGCAGTTCGCGCCGTTCGTCACCGTCGGGCAGTTCCACGACGCGGAACGCGTCGGGTCGCACGACCCGGGGTCGCGGGCCGTTGACGATCGCGTCGAGGACCCTCGTGAACGCTCCGGCCGACGCCAGCGGGGACCGCAGCGGCCGGCCGTCCAGGCGGTGGCGCAGGAGGTCGTCGAGCAGGTCGACCCGGGGGTGCTGCGTCGTCGCCGGTGGACGCCCCGGGAGTTCCTCCACGACCACGTCGAGGGTGTAGTAGAGCGTCATCCGGCCGCGGGTCCCCTCCACGACGACGAACGGTTCGCCGGGTTCGGCCGCCGCCAGCGTCGCGGCGAGGACGAGGTCCGGGGAGTCGCGCAGCGAGACGACGACGGACGTCGTGTCGTCGGTCTCGATGTCGTTGACCCGGAACGGATCCACTTCGACGGCGAGCACGTCCTCGAGCGACTGGCGGCCGGCGACGGCCAGTGCGGTCGCCACCGCGTGGGCGAGGGGGTTGGTGAGGACGCCGTCGGCGACGACCCGCTCCCCCAGCCGGCGGCGACCCGCCCAGGGGGCGCGGGTGAAGTAGGAGCGGGCACGCACCCAGCACCCCGCCGCGGAGAAACCGGTGACCTCCCCGATCCGGCCCTCGGCCACGCGGGTACGGACGTGGTCCAGCGCGGCGGACCCGAGGGACTGGAAACCCACCTGGACGCTGCGACCCTCCGCCTGGGCGAGGTCGAGGAGGTGGGCGAACTCCCCCAGTCCCGTCACCGCGGGTTTCTCGAGGACCACGTCGGCCCCGCTGCGCAGCGCCCGTTCCGCGAGGTCCGCGTGGGTGTGCAAGGGGGTGGCGATGGCGACGACGTCGGGCCGCTGCTCGGCGAGGAGGTCGGCGAGGTCGCCGTAGCGGGGGACGTCGGCGGGCAGGCCCTCGGGGAGCGCCCCGACCCCGAGCCGCGGGTCCGCGACGCCGGCCCAGCGGAACGTGCCGGCGGCGATCCGGGGGCGCAGGCGCGCGAGGTAGGAGTGTCCGTAGCCGTGGACCCCGGCCAGGGCGATCGTGGGGACGGGGTTCACCGTGCTACCTCCGGGGACGAGGGACCCGGGACGGGTCCGGGGGTTTCGAGCCAGTCGAACGCCGTCTGCTGCGCGGCCGCGTCGAAGGAGTGCCCCACGTCGGCGAACGACGCGCTGTAGGCCTGCGCCGCACCGGCTCCGCTGTAGCGACGACGGATGACCTCGTCCGCGCGGGTCATGCCCTCGCGCGGGAACAACCGGTCGCGGGTGGCGTAGTGGACGTGCAGCGGACGGGGCGCGGCGGCCGCGACGACGTCGGGCCAGTCGCCCACCCGCGCCAGGCCGGGGGTCGTGAACGCCCAGGTGTGGGAGTGCACGTGCTCGGCCAGCACGTCCCGCAACGTCGAGACCATGGCCGCCACCACCACCCGGCCGATGCCGTCCTCCGGGGTGGGTCGCAGCGCGGAGGCGATGGCGGCCCGGGCACCGCCTCCTGACAGACCCACCAGGGCGACGCCGTCGAGCGCCTCACCGGTGGCGCGGAGGACGTCCAGGGCGAGCAGGTCCTCCCGCGCGATCAACCCCGCCCACGACGTGCCCAGCAGACCCAGCGCCTTGGCGATCGCGTCCTCGGCCGGGCCGGCGTGGACGTCGTAGGTGGCGGCCTCGTCGAGCGGTGCCCCGGCGGCCAGTTCCCGCGCGGCGAGTTCGAGTTCGGCGACGGCTTCGCTGCGGGCGGGCATCGCCGCCACGGGCAACCGCCGGCTTCCCCAGCCGTAGGCGTCGTGGACCAGCACGAGGTGGCCGCGGCGGGCCAGTTCCTCGGCGGGGGCCCGGCCGCCGTAGAGCGCGTCCCGGACCCCGACGAGGGAGGGGTGGACGGGCCGGCCGTCCGCTCCGTCGGCGAGCTTGTCCAGCCCGAACCGCTTCATCCCGCCGTGGCAGTGCAGGAACACCGCGGCCGGCAACCGTTGCGGACCGTCGAGGGGTCGCAGCAACCGGCCGCGCACGCGGGGCCCGAACCCGGCGTCCCAGGACAGTTCCCGCCCGGACAGGTCGCCGCGGACCCACTCGGCCTCGACGCGGACGTCGGCCTCGGCGACGCCGGGGACGCGCGGCACGCCGAGCACCGCACGCAGCCGCCGGCTGACCTCTGCCGGCGTCGGTGCGTCGTCGCCGAAGAGCGGCCAGGAGTCCTCGAGGACCTCCACCAACCCGTCGAAGACTCCGAGACGATCAGTGGTGGTCATGTCGATCCGGCTCCGTCGCAGGTCGGGAAAGCGCTTGCTCGCACCGTAGTGGGCGGCCTTCCGGGCCAGCAAGCCACCCTCAGGAGATGAGTTCCGAGAGGACCAGGTAGACCAGGAACCCGACGAAGAACCCGACGCTCCCGACGCTCGTCTCGCCGCTCTCGTGCGCCTCCACGAGGAGTTCCTCGGTGGCCAGGTACATGAAGGCGACGGCGCCGAAGGCGAGGACACCGGCGAGCAGGGCGGGCGACGCACCGCCCAGGAGCACGGCCCCGCCGAGGGCACCGCCGATGGTGAGCACGGCGAGGACCGCCGGGAGCAGCGCCACCACGAAGGTCGGGAGGGTTCCCGCGATCGAGGCGGAGAGGGACAGCCCCACGAAGAGGTACTCCACGGCGAGGGCCACGGTGAGCAGGACGCCGACCTGGGCCTCGGTGGAGAACCCGGCCCCGAGGATGACGCCGTCGACGAGGAAGTCGATGCCGGTCGCGACGATGAGCCCGACCGGGACCCCCAGCGCCCCGCGGGCCGCGCGTCCGCGTTCGATGCGGGCACCGACGTGGCGGAAGGTGAACATCACGGCGATGCCGGCGGCGAACCCCGCCACCGCGACCCACGGGGACCGTTCGAGCACGGCGGGGATGAGCTCGATGGCGGTGGCCGCGAAGACGACACCCGCGGCGAAGTGCTGCAGGCCGCTGGTGAGGCGGGGACCGGGGGCACGCACCGCGGCGATGCCGCCGGAGAGCAGGGCCGCCGCGAGCGGGACCAGGGTGTAGAGGGCGATGGTCGAGAGCACCTCGTGATCGTCCCCCGGGACGGGACCGGGCGCCGTCCGTGCGGTTCACCAGGCGAGCGCGCCCTCCCGGTTCGCGAAGGTCCCGGTGGGGCCGTCGTCGGGCAAGGTCGCGAGGCGGACGATCGCGTCGCTGCCCTCGGTGACGGTCTGGGTCCCCTGGCCGTCGTTGAGGTCGGTGTCGGTGTAGCCGGGGTCGGCGGCGTTGACGAGGATCCCGGGCAGCGCCCGGGAGTACTTCAGGGTCAGCATGGTCAGGGCCGTCTTGGAGACGGCGTAGATCGGGGGGACGACCTCCCAGTCGAACATGTCGTGCTCCAGCGTCGCAGCGAAGGAGCCGACCGTGGAGGAGACGTTGACGATCCGCGGGTGCTCGGAGTTCCGGAGGAGGGGTACGAAGGCGTTGGTGACGCGCAGGACCCCGAGCAGGTTGGTGTCCAGGACCGCCACGGCCTGTTCCGCCGTCGTCCGTTCCAGGGGGGCGACGCCGGTGTTGACGGCGGCGTTGTTGACGAGGACGTCCAGGCGACCGTGCTCGCTGCGGACCCGGGCGGCCGCGGCGTCGACGCTGCCCTGGTCGGTGACGTCGAGGTGCAGGAAGTCGACCCCGAGGTCGGCGGCGGCGGAGCGACCGCGGTCGAGGTCGCGAGCGCCGAGGAGGACGGTGTGTCCGGTGGCGGCGAGGCGTCGGGCGGTTTCGCGGCCGATGCCCTTGTTGGCGCCGGTGACGAGGGTGATGGTGTCCATGGCGCCACCTTGCGGGTCGGTCCTGCGGGGCGGAAGGCGCTGTGCCTCGGTAGGACTGCCGGCACCACCCGGCTCACGGGCATGATGCCCGGGTGAGCGGGAGTGCGGAGTTGGGGACGGTGTTGCGGGGGTTGCGCAACCGCTGCGACGTGGGGCCGAGCGGGATGGTGGTCACCGCGCGCCGGACGCCGGGGTTGCGTCGTGAGGAGCTCGCGCTGTTGGCGGGGGTGTCGGTGGACTACCTGGTGCAGTTGGAGCAGGGGCGTGCGAGGCGGCCGTCGGCTCCGGTGGTGGCGGCGTTGTCGCGGGCGTTGCGCCTGGAGGCGGAGGATTCGGACCTGCTGCACCGGGCGGCGGGGTTGGCTCCGGTGCGGGGGGCGTTGTCCCGCGAGGTCCCCGAGGGGGCGGAGCGGGTGGTGTCGCGGTTGCGGGAGTGGCCGGCGGCCGTCTACTCGGCGGACTGGTGGTTGTTGCGGTGGAACTCGGCGTGGACGGCGCTGCTGGGTGGGGGAGGGTCGGTCGCGCAACGTGGTGTGGTTCGAGATGACGCAGCCGAATCCGAACGTGCGGGTGGATCCGGTGGAGGAGGAGGTGTTCCGGGACGCGATCGTGGGCGACCTGCGGGTGGCGCTGGTGGAGCATCCCGACGATCCGGAGCTGGTGGACCTGGTCGGTGCGTTGCGGGAGGCGAGTCCGGAGTTCGTGGAGCGGTGGGGTGCGGCGCGGCCGGCGCGGTACCGCGGGATGCGCAAGCGGGTGGAGCACCCGGAGGTGGGGACGGTCGTGCTCGACGGTGACGTGGTGCAGTTCCCGGGGTCGGACGTGCGGTTGGTGGTGTACTCCCCCGTCGCGGGTGGCCGGGACGCGGAACGCCTGTCGCGGTTGACGGGGGCCGTCGACGCGCCAGGCGAGTAGCGGGGCTGGCCGCCGGGTGGGCGGTGGTCGTCGAGCGGGTCGTCGGGTCCTGCGTCGGGCGCGACGTGTCACTCCCCGCTCAGAGGACTCCGGTCGCCAGGAGCACGAGCAGCACGACGCCGAGGAGGACCCGGTAGCCGATGAAGATCGTGATGGGGTGGCGGGCGACGAGGCGGAGCAACCCGGCGATGGAGGCGTAGGCCACGACGAGGCTCACCAGCGTCGCGACGAGCGTGGGGGTCCAGCCGACGCTGGCGCTGATGTCCGAGGCGCTGCCGGCGGCCTCGTAGGCCCCGGCGGCGGTCAGCGCCGGGATGGAGAGGAAGAACGACAGCCGGGTCGCCGTGACGCGGTCCAGGCCGCGGAACAGCGCGGCGCTGATGGTGGCCCCCGACCGCGAGACCCCGGGGACCAGGGCGACGCACTGGACGAGTCCGATGACCAGGACGTCGGAGAGCCGGACGTCGCGCTCGGACCGTTGCTGACTGCCCCGCCGTTCCGCGAGGTACATGACCGCGCTCCACGCGATGAGGGCGACGGCGACGACGACGAGGCTGCGGAGGCGACCCGAGACGAGGTCACGGGCGGCGAAACCCACGATGCCGATGGGGACGGAACCCGCGATGACGAACCAGGCGAGGCGGTAGTCCGGGTCGCGCCGGGCGGTGGGGTGCAGGAGTCCGGACACCCAGGCCCGCACCAGCCTGACGATGTCGGTGCGGAAGTAGATCAGGACGGCGGCGATGGCTCCGACCTGGATGATCGCGGTGAACGCGGTCACTCCGGGGTCGTCGACCCGCAGGCCGAGGAGTCGTTCGGCGATGGTCAGGTGTCCGGTGCTGGAGACGGGGAGGAACTCCGTGATCCCCTCGACGACTCCGAGCACGAGGGCCTGGGCGATGTCCATGTGGTGCGGTCCTCAGATCGTTCTCGACGGGTGGCGGTTCGACGGTCCGCGTCAGTCTCCGCTGCCGCCCTGGGCCGGGGCGCTGGTCATCTGGTCCGCCCACACGGCCTCGGCGCCGGAGTCGCCGACCCGGTAGACCTGGACGCCGGCGGCGATCGCGGCGACCACGGACAGCACGGCAACGAAACCGAGGCCGCGCACGGCGCGCGGACCTCGACCGCGAGCGCCGGGGTCCCTTGCGTCGTCAGCGTCGGCGCGGTGGCGGCGCTGGACCCACCACAGGACGATCGCGAGGAGCGTCATGGGGAGGGCGAACCAGACGAGCTGGTCTCCGAGTTCGGCGTGGGCGCCGGGGTCGCCGACGCGGTGTTCGAGGGCTTCTCCGCTGCTCGTCGCGATCGGGCAGAGGGCGGTGGCGATGACCGCGACGAGGGCGTTGAGTCCGCCGTAGCGGGCGCGCCAGCGGGGCAGGACGGCGACGAGGATCGTGCCGAGCACCGCCAGGGGCAGGAGCACGACGACGGCGTGGACGACGAGGGGGTGGACGGGGAGTCCGTTGATGGTGTCCAGCACGGGGGTCCTCCAGGGCTGCGGCTTCGGGGGGCGGTGTGCCGCACACTGGCGAGGGGCCGGTGGGGAGCTGCACGCGACGACGTCGACTACTATTCCTCCAGTAGTAGACACGGAGACCAGGGGGGCGTCAACCGGTGGTGAGGCGATCGCGCGGCGCGCTCGAGGAGGCCGTCCTGACCGTGGTGCAGACCGCGGACCGTCCGTTGTCCGTCGCCGAGGTGGTGGACCGTCTCGACGACGACCCCGCCTACACGACGGTCATGACCACGATGGCCCGGTTGTGGTCCAAGGGGGCGTTGCTGCGCGAACCGGCGGGGCGCGGCTACACCTACGCACCGGCGGCGGCGCCGGACGAGCTCGTCTCCGCCCGGGCCGCGCGCAGCATGCGACGCCTCCTGGACGGGGAGGGCCGCCGCACCGACATCCTCGCGAGGTTCGTCTCCGAACTGGACCCCGACGACGAGCAGTTCCTGCTGGAGGTCCTCACGCGCACCGCCGCCGAGAACCCCCGGACGGACATGTGACTCGCGTGCTCGCGACGGTGCCCGACGCGTTGGACGTGCTCCTCCCGCTCTGCCTCGCCTGGTCGCTGGTGCTGCGGGTCGTGGCCCGCCGGCGGGCCGAGGAGGCCTCCTGGCGACGGGCGGTGGTCCTGTTCGCGCTCGCGGCCGCCGCGACGACGACCTGCGTGCTCACGGCGGCCACCGTTGTGATCGGTGTCCTCCTGGCCCGCACGTCGTGGCTGGCGCACTGGGGTGGGTGGCACCCGACGGCGTTGCCGGAACCCGGGGTGTCCTCGTGGTGGGCCGTTCCCGTCGCCCTCGTGCTGCTCGTCCTCCTCGCCGCCACCGCGCGTCACGTCGTCCTGGTGGTCGCCAGCCTGTGGCGGGCCGAACTCGCCTGCCGTGACGTGGACACCCGCAGCACCCCCGACGGGGGGACCTGGACCGTCCTGGAGAGCGCCTCCCCCGACGCGTTCGCCCTCCCGGGGTGGCGGCGTCCGGTGGCGGGGGCACGTCAGCGCGGACGGGTCGTGGTCTCCTCCGCGATGCTCGCCGCCCTCGACCCCGACCAGCAACGCGTCCTCGTCGAGCACGAGCGCTCCCACCTGCGCCACCGGCACCCGGTGTGGATCCAGCTCGCGGAGTCGTGCGCGGTGCTGAACCCGTTGCTGCGGGGGGTGCCCGAGGTCGTGCGCGCTGCCGCGGAACGGCAGGCGGACCTCGACGCGGCGGCCTGCGTCGCGGACCAGGAACTCACCGCGCGGACCATCGCGACCGCCGCCCTGGCGCGGGCCCGGGTGGTGCCGCGCGAGCGCCGCCCCCCTGCTCCCGCCGCTCCTGCGGCCACCGGCGGTGACGTCGTCCACCGGGTGGAGTACCTGCTGCGTCCGCAGCGCCGCCGGTCCACGCGGTCCGGCACCCTGCTCCTGGTGGCCATCGTGCTGCTCGCCTCGACGACCTCGCTGGTCACCGGCTACTGCGCGATCGCCCGCCTGGACGACACCCGCGCCCAGGCCGGCGCGGCCGCGGTCTCGGGCGCGGCGACCCGCCCCTCAGACGCTGCGACCCACCAGTGAGCCGATCCCGTAGGTGACGGCCATCGCGAGCGCGCCGCCCAGGACCGTGCGCAGACCCGCCCGGCGCCGCCCGGCCCCGCCGAGCTGGGCGCTGACTCCGCCCGTGACGGCCAGGGCGACCAGGACGGCGACGAAGCACGCCGCCACCCGCACCGCGACCGGGGTGAGCAGGATGGCCAGCAGGGGGACGAGGGCCCCGAGGGTGAAGGCCGCCGCGGACGTCCCGGCGGCCGTCCAGGGGCCCGCGACCTCGTCGGGGTCGATGCCGAGTTCGGCGTCGGCGTGGGCGCGCAGGGGGTCGTGGGCGGTCAGTTCGAGGGCCACCTGCTCGGCCAGGGCGCGGGAGAGGCCCTTGTCGACGTAGATCGCCGTGAGCTCGGCGAGTTCCTCCTCAGGCATCTCGGCCAGTTCGCGGCGTTCCGCGGCGAGCAGGGCCTGCTGGGTGTCGCGCTGGGTCGAGACCGACACGTACTCCCCCGCCGCCATCGACAGCGCCCCGGCGACGAGACCCGCGACGCCGGCGGTGAGCAACGCCGTCCGGTCCGTGGTGGCCCCCGCGACGCCGACGACGAGACCCGCCACCGAGACGATGCCGTCGTTGGCGCCGAGGACACCGGCCCGCAGCCAGTTCAACCGCGACGCCAGGCTGCCCCGGTGCAGGGCCGGTTCCCCGGTGTGGGGCGGCTCGGTGGCAGCGCGGGCGAGGTCGTCGGTCACGGGCCCAGCCAAGCGCCGGAGACGCGACACCGCCACCCACGGGCCACGTCGACGCCCGACCCGCGGTCCTTGAGCGACGGGTGGGCCGGACGGGTGACGCGGTGAGGTTCTTCCCCCGTTCGGCGCAACCGCCGGTGGCGTACGGGTGAACGGTGTCGATCGGTCGGCATGCTCGCCCGTCGCTCCCTGTCCGTGCTCGTCCTCGCGGGCCTGACCCTGCTGGCCCCGGTCGTGTCGGCGTCGGCGGCAGGGTCGGCACCGACGCAGGTGCCCGAGCAGGTGCCTGCGGCGACGGCGACCCCGGTGCCCACCGGAACAGGACCGAGCGACCCCACCCCGCAACCCTCCTCCCCCTTGGGAGTCACCACGCGCACCTCCCGGGTCGCCGCACCGCCGAGCGGGTGCCTGGTCACCGGGGACTTCGGCCAGGCCTACGCGGCCGCGGGCGGTCGCTCGTCGGCGTTGGGCACGTGCACGGGCAACGAGGCTCCGGTGAACGGGGGCGGAGCGGCGCAGCCCTTCCAGAACGGCTCGCTCTACCGGAGCCCCGCGACCGGCGCCCACACCCTCTACGGCGCGATCCGGGGCCGGTACGCGAGCGCCGGGTGGGAGAACTCCCCCCTGGGGTTCCCCACCACCGACGAGTTCGAGGTGCGCGGTGGCCGCGGTCAGCACTTCCAGGGCGGGTCGATCTACTGGAGCCCCGCCACCGGCGCGCACGACGTCGCCGGGGCGATCCGGGAGGAGTGGGCGGTGCTGGGGTGGGAGAACTCCCCCCTCGGCTTCCCCCTCACCAGCGAGGTCCCCCTGCCCCGCGACGGCGGGCGGCTGCAGCGGTTCAGCGGTGGCGTCGTCTACTGGACGGCGCGCACCGGCGCGCGGACGGTGCGCGGCGCGATCCTGAGCGCGTGGGCCGACACCGGCTACGAGGGCGGCCGGCTGGGTTACCCGACCAGCGACGAGTACGACGTTCCCGGCGGGCGGCGCAGCGACTTCCAGTTCGGGTCCATCACCTGGGACGCGGCGACGGGGCGCGTCGGGGTGAGCACCGTCCCGCGCGTCGCCGTCATCGGGGACTCGATCACCTACGGCGCCTGCGGCGGAACCGCGCAGACCGTTCCCTCCACCGTTCCGGCCGCCACCGCGGCCTGCTTCGGCTGGCCCGGCTCCACCAGCGACGAGATGCAGGCCTTCGTCGAGGACCAGGGCTTCCGCTCCGCCTGGCCGGGGATGCCCCTCCCCACGGCGACGGTGGACCTGCGCCGGGCCGTCGACGACAGCGACGTCCTCGTGCTCGGTCTGGGCACCAACGACGCCCTGCGCGACCGGGCGGCCTTCCCGACCCGGACGTGGCCGCTCGGGGACACCGCTCCGGTTCCCAGCGGGCACGTGCCCGTCGGCAACGGCTACTTCGACCAGAAGATCGACTGGTTCATGGGCCTGGCCGCGGGGAAACCCGTCTACTGGTACGACCTCGGGTTCAACGGCACCGACCGGGCCACCGGCGACTACTTCCGCGCCCGCAACGAGCGCCTGGCCGCGGCGACGCGACGATGGCCGAACCTGCACGTCATGGCCTGGTCCGGTGTGGTCGCGGCGCACCCGGAGTTCCTCGTGGACGAGGTGCACCCCAACGAGGCCGGTCGCGCCGCGCGGTGGGCTCTGCTGACGTCGAGCGTGTGGGGGCACTGACGTCGCTGCGCTCCGCGCCGAGGACCGCGGTGCCGCGAACATCGTCCTCGCCCCGTTCCCGGCCGTGCAGAGCTCGCAGCGCCGCGAGGTACGGCACGAGGACGACGTTGCCACCGAGGAGCAGAGAAACGCCGACCGCGCGCAGACGCCGACGATGACCTGGACGGGAGCTGCACCCGCTCAGGACGCGGGCCGCTCCGGCCGTGCTCACGCTCGATCCCGCGACCAGCAGCAGAACTGGTCCGCGCGCAGCGTGGCGTCCGATGGCCCTTGGCCGGTGAGCAAGTTGCTCGTGCACGACGGCGACGACGGCGGGCGCCAGACTCACGACCGCGGTGCGCGCGAGATCGCCGTACCCCGCACCCGAAGGGCGCGAACGCGTTCCCAGGGCCACGAGGACCAGACCGACGACCGACGCCGCGTCGAGGGACAGCACCGCGAGCAGCCTGCCGCGTCCAGGGACGCGGGCCGCCGCCGACGTGGGCACGAGGTTTCCCCCACCACGCGCGGCCACGTCCACGGGCGCCCTTTTCGCCGGCTGCACCAGCGACGTGACGTCCGAGTCGACCACGCCCTGCTCGTCGGCGAACGTCGTCCTGGTCCGCTCGCTGCTCCACGGTCCGGGGTTCCCGGTGCGATCCGCTCGTCCACCGGCGATCACGATGGGTGTGTCCGGCCCACCGACGCGAGGACGTCGAGCAGGGCCGAACCCAGCCGGGGATCGGCCAGCAACCGGAAGGGCCCGACGGTGTCGACGACGATGTTCTCCGCACCCGGGAGGTGACTGGAGCCGGGGATGTTCGGATCGATCTTCGCGTAGATCGAGGTGATGCAGCGGTTGACGTCCTCCACGGCGGTCAGGGTCCGCAGCAGTTCCCCGACGGGCGCGAAGACGCGCACCGCCCGCAGCGGGACGAACCGGGCGAGGCTCGAACCCGAGAAGGGGGAGTTCACGGCCACCAGGTGCTTGAACGAGCCGTCACCGTTGTGGTGGGCGAGCAACTGCTTGCCGATGAGGCCGCCCTTGCTGTGCCCCACCAGGGCGATCCGGCCACCCCCGCTCAGGCCGTTCTCCTCGACGTGGCGGCGCACCCGGGAAGCCATCTCGGGGATCTCGCCGCTGTTGAACCCGAGACTGCTCACGACGTGCACGGGATGGCCACCCCCGTGCAGGGCATCGATGATCGGCTGCAGGAAGCGCCAGGACTCGAAGACACCGGGAACCAGGACGACCGGGATCGACCCACCACCGCCCGCGCCGTACTTGGGCGCCAACACACTGCGCCGCAGGCTCTTCGCCTCCCACCTCAGCGCGTACCACAGATCCGCACCCACCCGGCGGACGATCTCGAGACGCCTCACGGCGAGGACTCCCCCACCGCCATCGTCGCCAACTCGCGTGTCCCCCACCACCAGCGCAACCGGGCCACCTCGGCGGGGTGCGACCAGTGGACGACGTGACCGGCACCGGGAACCTCAGCGACAGCACTCTCGAGGCACGCTGCGGACAGTCGTTGCGGCCACGCGGCCGAGGCCAGCCGATCCCGGTCCCCCCGCACGATCAGCAGGGGAACCCGCACCTGCTCGAGGGCGTCTTCGATGTGTTCGTCCAGCATGAACCGCGACGTCCACCACCAGACCCGGGCCCTGCAGGCCGCTGCCGCGAACAACTGGACGAACTTCAGGTTCAACGGCTCCCCCGAGGTGTCCCAGGCCAGCCGCCGCGCCTGGGAGAACCGGTTCCGGGCGGCGTCATCGGTCGTGGGGGTGAGGAGGACCGCACAGCGGACGTCGGCGGGTTCGGTGCTGAGGAGTTCGGCGACGACCTGGACACCGAGGGAGTGCCCCAGCAGCACGCCCCCCCCCCGTCAGGTCCTGCTCGCGCAGGAAACGCGCGAGCGCCTGCGAGGTCCACCCCGAGAAGGAGGCCCAGTGGCCACGGCTCTCGGGACGCGTCACCGGCTTCGGCGGACGTCGGGCGTCACGGGTTCTCCTGGAAGCGGTCGAAGGCCGCTGTTGGACCTGCGGGCAACCGCAGGTGCTCCGACGGTGGAGGGCACGCCGGGTTGTGCCACGAAGCGGTGAGGCCAGCACGGCGTCAGCAGCAGCCCGGACGTGTCTTCGCCCTCGTCACCACGTCTGACCACGTGTCGTGGGCCATCGCGTCCACCCATCGGCCCACGCTGGCGTACGAGCCACGCGACCCCCACTTCGTGACCAGGGACGTGGTGCCCTCGGCCGGGATCCACCACGGGACGGCCGGTGAGCTCGGAGTGGAGCAAGCGCCGACCGGTGTCGGCTCCCGGGTCTGCTGCAACCTGGGCTTGCCCCGGTCGTCAGCGGTGCGCGGGGTGTGGCTGGTCAGGTCAGAGGAGTGGGTCCTGTTCCCATCCGTCGGCCAGCGGAGGGTGACCGTTCTGCGGGGTCGGGCTCGAGGGGTTCGGCTCGCTGGATCTTCGGGTCTTGCCGGGCGCGCGGGTCCTGGGGGTCTTGCCCGGCTGCACCGTGCCGCTGGCGGCGAGACCGTCGTGGGGACCTGGCGACGCCGGCGCAGGTGGTGCCTCCTCCGCCCGCAGCTGGTACCGCCTGCTGCTCCAGCCCCTGCGGTGTCTGATCAGGTGACCCGCATCGCTGAGGTGCGCCAGGGTGGCACTGATGTTGCCCCCGATCACCAGCACCAACCAGGAGGCGCGCACGTCGTCCGGCAGTCGCCGCCACACCTCCTGCCGGACCGCGTCGAGGGGAAGCAGGTCGTCGGAGTCCGCGAAGACGCCGAGGACGATCTCCTGCAGCTCACCCAGCAGGCCCGGTGGACGAGGCGGTAGCGTCGACGAAGCACCAGCGGCGGTGAAGTCAGCCGGGAGCTGCGGGGCGTGGACGTCGAGCTCGAAGCGATCCATGCGGCACCTCCTCGACGACCCGAGCGACCGTGGACGACCTGCGTGACGTGGCCGTCACCTGATCATGCAGCAGATCCGCGCTGACCGACGAGGAGGTCACCACGGGTTCGCCGGTGTCCTGGTCGCTGCGTACCCCCGCGGACGCGGACGAGTGGGGTCAGGGTCCCTCGGCCTCACGGAACGCCGCTCTACGCCTGCTCACGTTCTTGCACCAGCAGGTCCGCCAGGAGGTCGGGCTGCTCGTAGCGGGCTTCGTAGCCACTGTCCACGAGGACGGTGCCGACGGCGATGACCGAGACCCCCGCCATCTGCGCGTCCAACGCGAGGTCACCGGGGAGGAAGTCCCCCTCGCCCAGAGCCAGCAGCCGGGCGCGGGTGGCCTGGTCCACCTGCTCCCACCACGCTCTGAGCAGCGCCCGTTGTCCTCCCGCCTGCTCGAAGACGCCCGAGCCACCGGTGCGCTGGGAGTCGAGGCGGGGGTCGTGCGTGGATCGGTCAGGACCCGGGGTGTCCAGTCCCAGCTCGATGCCGCTCCGAGCGGTCGGGTGGTTGTGCTTCTCGCGCGTCCGCCCTCCGGGCTGGAGTGTCTGGCCGCAGAACGGAGAGTGGGACGAGGGAGAACGGGACACGACCTGACCATGTCATATCACCGTGTGTGTTGCCTGAGTGGCTCGCTGTCATGCTCGATCTGGCGGGGAACACCCGCCGGACCGACGGGAGGCTCGACCTCTTCCACGGACACGATCGTGGTCGAGGGGTCCTCGACCACCAGGACGACCGGCGTCCCGTGCACGCGGAAGGACAACCAGGACGGACCACCCGCGCGGTGCACGACGTCGAAGAGGACGCCCGCGTAGGGCTGAGGCCCCCGCTCGGTGGAACAGGCCACGACGAGGTGGGAACCGACGTGGGTGAACGCCAGGTCGGACACGCACAGTTCCGGCACTGCCACACGGTAACCACACACCCCCCTGATGGGGGGCAGAACGAGAGATCAGCCCTCTCGAGCTGCCGGCCAGGTGGCGTGACCTCAGCCACGTCGCCACATCAGGCCACGACACAGCTCATCGGCGGGCGCACCCGGTCGCAGCACCCCCCGAACAGGCGATCGTGCCGCCCGCTCGACCCGCCGAAGAGTGAGGAGAGCAGGAAGCCCACGAGCAGCGGGGTGACCAGGCGGCGTTCGAGGAGGACCCAGTGCAGTACCACCCGCGTCCGAGCACGACCCACCGCAACGGGTCGTCTGCCGGGCGCCCCGCCCCGCCCCAGCCCGCCTCTGCCGCTGAGATCAGCGCGCTGGCCCGGATGCTGCTGAACCGCCCCGAGCTGGCTCACCTCGACGACGACAGACTGCTCCTGCGCCTGGCCCGCACCACCGCCGTCGGGCACCTGCTGCGTTCCCGCGTGGCCGCCGCAGCGTCCGACGCCGAGCGCCTCCTGGACGCCATGCTCAACGACGGCCGCGCCGTGGTCCTGGACATCACCGACCCCGATCCGCGGGAGGGGGTGCTGGCGGTGCGTCGCCCTGCCGCGGTGAGCGACCTGCCCCGCGCTCGTGACATGGCGCGCGGACTCGCCCCGCTCCTCGCGCGGCGCTGACCACCGTCCCACCGGCGATGGAGCCGCGGGGGTGACGCGGGGGTAACGCGGCGACGGAACCGGCCGGCCTCGCCCCCGGTGGCGAAACCCTTCTGCGGCGTGCACTCGCCGCCGCGGCAGCTCCACCGGACGTGGGCCGGACTGCACTGGTACCCACCGTCGTCCCACGGACGCCGGAAGGACCGGCGCCGGAGACGAAAAAGGCCCCGACCTGCGTTTCCGCTGGTCAGAGCCTGTCCCGTCGCTGTCTCAACGAGTGTCCGAGGGGGGACTTGAACCCCCACCCACTATACGTGGACTAGCACCTCAAGCTAGCGCGTCTGCCTATTCCGCCACCCGGACGAGTGGTGCTCACCCGTGCCTTCCGGTCGGTGCGAACGAGGAAAACCGTAGCACGCTGAGAGCCTCGATCACGCCACGCGTCCGGGGCCGACGGGGTGCTCCGGACGGGGGAAGCTGCTGCGCCACACCTCCTGTGGCCCACGCCGGGTGCCGATCCACCAGAGGTGAGCCACGCCCTGCCCGAGACCGCCCGCTCGACCACGGATCCCGCGAGCGCCGCGCGCGCCCTGGTGGAGGGGATCGAGCGTGTCGTCCGGGGGCGGCGGCAGGCGGTGGAGCTGCTCGTGACGGCGGTCCTGGCGCGGGGGCACGTGCTGATCGAGGACGTCCCGGGGAGCGGGAAGACGACGATGGCGACGGCTTTCGCGGCGTCGCTGGGGGCGGACTGCGCGCGGGTGCAGGCGACGGCGGACCTGTTGCCGGCGGACGTGACGGGGTCGGGGATGTGGGACCCGGCGGCCGAGGGGTTCCGGTTCGTGCCGGGTCCGTTGTTCGCGCCGGTCGTCCTGGTGGACGAGCTGAACCGGACCTCGCCGCGGACGCAGTCGGCGTTCCTGGAGGCGATGGAGGAACGGGCGGTGACCGTGGACGGTGTCCGGCACCGGTTGCCCGATCCGTTCGTGCTGGTGGCGACCCAGAACCCGGTGGAGCAGCACGGCACGTACCCGTTGCCGGAGGGGCAGCTGGACCGGTTCGCGGTGCGGTTGGTGCTGGGTCCCATCGGTGAGGACGTGGAGCGGCAGGTGCTGCGGGAGCAGTTGGCGGGCAACCGTCCGGAGGCGTTGTCGCCGGTGCTGGCGTTGAGCGACCTGATCGGGTTGCAGCGGGCGACGACGCAGGTGCACGTGGCGGAGGCGACCCTCGACCTCGCGCTGAGGCTGACCCGGGCGACGCGCACGGACCCGCGGATCGTGTCGGGGGCGGGGACGCGGGCGGCGTTGACGCTGGTGCGGTGCGCGCAGGCGCGGGCGTTGCTGGGCGGGCGGGACCACGTGCTGCCGGAGGACGTGCAGGCCCTCGTGGTGCCCGTGCTCGCGCACCGGCTGGTGCCGGCGGAGGAGCACCGGTTCGCGGACTCCCCGGGGACGGCGTCGCGCACGCTGGCGCAGGAACGTCTCGCGGCGGGTCTCGTCGCCGGCACGGCCGTGCCGATCCACCGGTGAGCGACGCGCGATCCGCTGCTGGTCCCCCGCCCGTCCTGGAGCGCGAGGTCCTGCTGACGCAGCCGAGCACGGACAAGATCCTGCGGATGCGCCCGATCCTCGTGGCGACGGCGGGGCCGGCGTTGCTGCTGCTCTCCTTCGGGGTCGGCAACCGCTGGATCGCGCTGGTGGCGTGCCTGCTGCTGGCCGCGGTCGGGGTCGCCGTCGCGACGCTGCCGCGGGTCTGGACGCTGTCGGTGCGGGTCGACGTGGCGGCCCGGACGCGGGTGGGCGAGGTGGTGGAGCACGTCTTCCACCTGCACAACCACGGGCCGCGGGACCTCCCCCCGGCCGTCCTGCACTTCCGCGGCGACGCCTTCGCGGCGGGTCACACCGCGCTGCCGGCGATCCCGGCCGGAGCGAGCGTGGCGCTGCGCGTTCCTCGCGAGGCCGCCTTCCGCTGCTTCAGCCCGGGCCCGGAGGTCCTCGTCGAGGCGGCGGACAGCCTCGGGTTGCTGACCGTGGAGCGGGTCGGGCGCGTCGGCGCGCCCGTGCACGTCCACCCCGCACCGGCGACGCCGCCGCCGCCGGCGACCCCGCCCGCGAGCGCCGGGGTGGAGGACGTGGCGGGGGTGCGTCCGTTCCGGCGGGGGGACCGGGTGTCGTCGGTGCACTGGCGGGCGAGTGCGCGTCGGGGTGCGCTCTCGGGTCCCTCGCGTGGTGCGGGCGCGGGGTTGGTGGTGGTGGAGCGGGAGGCGGAGCCGGTGGGTCTGCTGGTGGTGGCGATCGGTGGTGCCTCCTCGGGTGACAGGGTGGATGACGGGGCGTGGGAGGAGCTGCTGGCCTCTGCTGCGGCGCTGGTGCGTCGGGAGCTGGGGTCGGGGCAGACGGTGCGGGTGGTGCTCGCGGGGGCGTCGGGTGAGGGTCTGGGGGCTCTGGACGTGCTGGCGGCGGCAGGCGGGCCGACGCCGGTGGACGGGGTGGCCGCGCGCGCGGCCGCGGGTCGTGACGGTCGGGTGCTGGTGGGCGAGCTGGGGACGGGGTGGCGGTTCGCGTGAGCAGGCGGTCGGGGACGTCGATCGAGGCGGCGTCGATCGAGGCGGCGGATCCCTACGTGACGCACGGGGCGGGTCGCGCGGTGCTGGTGCCCGCGGCGCTGGCGGTGCTGGGCGCGGCGTGGGGTCTGGTCGTGACCGGTGGACTGCCGGCGGGCGGGGTGGCGACGACGGCGGCGGGTCTGGGCCTGGCGGCGCTGGTGCGGGGCGCGACGTCGTCGCGCTCGGCGCGGGCGTGGACGGGGGTCCTCGCGGCGGGGGCGGGTGCGGTGTGGCTGCCGGGGGTGGTGTCGGGCTCGGGGGTCTTCGCGCTGTGGCCGGTGCTGGCGTTGTGCCTGGCGGTGCGCCAGTTCGCGAGCGCCCGTTCGTTGCGCGAGGTGCGGTTGGTGCTGGGGTTGTCGGTGCTGGTGGTGCTGGCGGCAGCGGGGGTGTCGCCGGTGGCGGCGTTGGTCGGCCCGTTGGTGGTGGTGTGGTCGGCGGTGCTGGTGGGTTTCGCGGGAGCGGTGCCGCACCGGGTCGGGGGTGCGGCGCAGCGGGTGCGGACGCTGCGGGCGGTGGCGGCGGCCGGGACGGCGGGGGTGCTGCTGTTCCTGCTGGTGCCGGCGGGTGGCGGGGCGTCGTTGGCCGGTGGCGCGCTGGGGCGGGCGACGGCCTCCGGTGCGGAGGAACGGGCGTCGGCGGCTCCGCGCTCGGGTGCGGCCTACGCGGGGGGTGACCTGGACCTGTCCTCGCGCGGTGAGCTGCCGCAGACGGAACTGGTGAGCGTGCCGGCGGACTCCCCCGGGTGGTGGCGTTCGGCGGTGCTGGACACCTACGACGGGCGGACGTGGACGGGTGGTCCGGTGGCGTCGTGGTCGTCGGGGTCGTCGCAGTGGTCGGCGGCCGGGGAGGACGGCGCGACGGGGCCGCAGCGGGTGGACGTGGTGGAACCCGTGTCGGGTGACTACCCGGCGCTGCTCAGCGCCGGGGCGCCGGGGGCGGTGTCATCCCCGGGGGTCGACCTGCGGGTGGTGCCGTCGGGCGCCGCGGCGTGGCTGGGGCCGGTGGGGGTCCCCTACACGGTGACGTCTTCGGAGACCCCCACGCTCGGGTCGAGCGTGGACTCGGGATCGGGCGCCGGGGCGGCGCCGGTGGAGGAGGAGCGGTGGCTGCAGCTGCCGTCGTCGCTGCCGCAGCGGGTGCGCGACCTCGGGGTGCGCCTGGCGGTGGGGCGCGGGCCGGTGGCGACGGCCCGGGCGGTGAACGAGCACCTGCACGCGAGCGCGCGCTACTCCCTGGACGCGCCGGTGCCGGCGGCCGGTGAGGACGCGGTGGACGCGTTCCTCTTCGAGGACCGCATCGGCTTCTGCGAGCACTTCGCGAGCGCGGAGGTGGTGCTGCTGCGCTCGGCGGGGATCCCGGCGCGGTTGGTGACGGGTTTCGCCGGTGGCACCGACGCCGGTGGGCGGCGGGTGTTCCGCGGTGCGGACGCGCACGCGTGGGTGGAGGTGTGGGTCCCCGGGCAGGGATGGACGACGTCGGACCCGACGGCGGGTGCGCAGCTCGTGGCGGGGGATCGCCCGTCGTGGGCGGCACGGGCGTGGTCGTGGGTGCAGCGCACGGTGACCGAGGTGCTGGCGAGCGCCGTGGCGCGCACCGTGCTGGCCGTGGTGCTGGTGGGGGTGGCCGTCGGTGCGTGGGTGCTGCTGCGGGCGGGGGCGCGTCGTCGCCGGTCCCGGACGGGGGTCGCGGACGCGGTGGTGGTCCGCCGGCGCGGCGACGGGGTGTCGCCGTCGGTGCTGGCGCTGCTGGTGGCGTGGGAGCGCTTCGACGCGGCGTTGCCGCCGGAGCGTCGCCGGGGTGGCGCGGAGGGGCTCTCGGCGTGGCGCGCGCGGTTGCTGACGCCGGCGGGGGCGGGGCCGCTGGCGGCTCGGCGGGAGGAGCTGGGGGCGGCGCTGGCGGTGGTGGAGCGGGCCTGCTTCGCCCGCCGGGTGCCGTCGCGGGCGGAACTGGAGGGGGCGGTCGCGACGTTGGAGCGGGCGTCGTCCACGGTGCTGGCGGCGGCTCGGGTCGCGGGCTCGGCGGGTGCTCGGGGGTGACCTCGGCGAGCGCGGCGTTCGTCGGCGGTTAACCTGAGTGCCCGCCGCGCGGGTGGCCTGCTGCCAGCCGGTGGACGGTGCACCGGGCACGGCGACCCACCGCCGCGCGGCCGACGACTCTGGATCGGGGAAGCCCTTGTACGACCCTTCTGCCTCGGACCGCGCGTTCCACGGGAACGCGACGTTCGCACCGGCCAACGCCGCCCTGCTGTCGATCTCGCACGTCGAGGCGCCGCGGGTGGTGCCCTCGTCGTACTTCGACGACGTGCTGTCGGGGACGCTGGAGCGGTTGCGCCTGCGTCCCGGACTGCTGGAGAAGGTCGCGGGGGTGAGTGAGCGCCGCTGGTGGGCGGACGGCCAGAAGGCCTCCGACGTGGCCGCGGAGTGCGGCGCGAAGGCGCTCTCGGAGGCCGGGGTCGACGCGAAGGACGTCGGGGTGGTCATCTCCACGACGGTGACGCGCCCGCACCTGGAACCGGCGGTGGCGACGTCGGTGCACCACGGGATGGACCTGCCGACGTCGGCGATGAACTTCGACATCGCCAACGCGTGCCTGGCGTGGGTCAACGGGGTGCAGGTGGCCTCCGCGATGATCGACGCGGGGATGATCCGCTACGCGGTGGTGCTGGGCGCGGAGGACGTGCGCTCCATGCACGAGGGGACGATCTCGCGGTTGCAGCGCGACGGGATCACCCGCAAGGACTTCCTCAACGAGTTCGCGACGATGACGCTGGGCTGCGGTGCGGCGGCGGCGGTCATCGGCCGCGCGGACGAGCACCCGCAGGCGCACCGGATCGTCGGTGGGGTGTCGCGGGCGGGCACGGCCCACCACGAGCTGTGCATCGGGGACATGAACCACATGAAGACCGACGCGAAGCTGATGCTGACCGAGGGCATCGAGATCGTCGTGGACGCCTTCAACGCCGGTGACGAGCTGTGGGGCTGGCGCGACGCGGAGAAGTTCGTCATCCACCAGATCTCCCGCGTGCACACCGAGACCCTGGTGGAGCGGATCGGCGTGGACGCGGCGAAGGTGCCGATGACGTTCCCGCAGTGGGGCAACGTCGGTCCGATCTCGCTGCCGATGACGTTGGCGGCGACGGCGCCGGAGCTGTCCCCGGGCGACCGGGTGATCGCGATGGGTGTGGGTTCGGGGTTGAACACGGCGATGATCGAGCTGGAGTGGTGAAGAACGCCGTGCTGCCGGCGGTGACCCCGCCGGCCGGTCTGGAGGGTCTCGACCCGCGCTGGTCCCGTCTCGTGGAGGCGGTCGACCACGCGGGGGTGACGCGGACCTGGCACGTGCTCGACACCGCCCCCGACGCGGGACCGGACGACGTCGTGGGGACGTTGCTGTGCGTGCACGGCAACCCGACGTGGTCCTACCTGTGGCGGGGGCTGGCGCGGGCCGCCTCCGCGGTGCACCTGGGGTGGCGCGTCGTCGCGGTGGACCAGCTGGAGATGGGCTTCTCGGAGCGCACGGGGACGACCCGTCGTCTCGCGGACCGGGTCGAGGACCTCGCCGGGCTCGTGGACGCGCTGGGGTTGTCGGGTCAGGTCGTGGCCGTGGGGCACGACTGGGGCGGTCTCGTCGTCTCCGGCTGGGCCGCGGGCGAACTCGCCCGCCGCGGGGGCCGGCACGGGTCGGGCTCGCGGGTGCGGCTGGCGGGGCTGGTCGTGGCGAACACGGCGGCGAGCTGGCCGGCCGGCGCGGGTGCGCCGGGGGTCCTGAAGCTCGTGCTGCGCCCGGGGCTGCTGGCGGGCGTGACGTCGCGCACGGACGCGTTCCTGCGCACGACGCTGGTCCTGCCGCGCCCCGCGCTCCCGGCGCCGGTGAAGGCGGCCTACCGCTCCCCCTACGCCCACGCCGGTGAGCGGGCCGGGATCGAGGCGTTCGTCGCGGACGTCCCGGTGGGTCCCGACCACCCCAGTCGTGCTGCGCTGGACGCCGTCAGCGACGGTGTCGCGGCGATCGCCGCGGCGGGGGTCCCGACGTTCGTGGCGTGGGGTCCGCGCGATCCGGTGTTCACCGAGTGGTTCCTGCGCGACTGGCGGGCCCGGGTGCCGCACGCCGACGTGCACCGCTTCGCCACCGCGAGCCACCTCACCCCGGAGGACCCGCAGTTCGCGGCCGCGGTGCTGCGGTGGCTGGACGAACGGGTCCTGCACCCCGCCCCGCAGCCCGAGGACGGGCCGGTCGAGGTGCGGGTGCCGCGGATGTGGGCCGCGCTGGAGGAACGGGGCGGGGACCCCGCGCTCGCCGACTCCCCCGCCGTCATCGAGATGTCGGAGGACGGCACCTCGCGCAGCGTTCCCTGGGGCCTGCTGAAGCGCCGCACCGACGAACTCGCCGCGGGCTTCACCGCGATGGGCGTCGTTGCGGGGCAGCGGGTCTCGTTGCTCGTCCCGCCGGGCGCGGACCTGACGGCGACGCTGTACGCGCTGCTGCGCATCGGGGCGGTCGCTGTCGTGGCGGATGCGGGACTGGGGGTGCGCGGGTTGTCGCGCGCCGTCACCGGCGCCGGGGTCGACTGGGTCGTGGGGGTGTCGAAGGCCCTCGCCGCGGCGCGGGTGCTGCGCTGGCCCGGTCGCCGGATCGCGGCCGGGGAGATCTCCGACGCCGCCCTGAAGGTGCTCGGGGTCGAGGCGACGTTGCTGGAGGTCGCCCGGGCCGGGGCGCACCGCCTCGCCGCGGGTTTCGAACTGCCCGCCGAGCCGTCCCCGCAGGCGGAGGCCGCGGTGCTCTTCACCTCCGGCTCCACCGGCCCCGCGAAGGGCGTCGTCTACACCCACGGCCAGCTCGCGCAGCTCGCGCAGGCGATGGGCCGCACCATCCGCACCGGTCCCGGCCAGCCGCTGGTGTCGGCGTTCGCGCCGTTCGCGCTGTTCGGGCCCGCGCTGGGTGCGACGTGCGTGGTCCCCGCGATGGACGTCACCCGGCCGGCGACGCTGACGGCGGCCGCGTTGGCCGACGCCGTCGCCGCGGCCCGGGCGACGTCGGTGTTCCTCGCCCCCGCAGCCATCGTCAACGTCCTGGCCACCGCCGCGCAGCTGAGCGCCGACCAGCGCGAGGCGCTGGGTGGGGTGGACACCCTCCTCTCCGCCGGGGCACCCGTCCCGACGCCGCTGCTGCAGCGGGTGAAGGACCTCATGCCGCTGGCCGACCCGCGCACCCCCTACGGCGCCACCGAGGTGCTGCCCGCCACCGACGTGGGTCTCTCCGACGTCCTGGCCGCCGGTCCCGGTGAGGGCATCTGCGTGGGCACTCCCGTCGAGGGGGTCGTCCTCGCGATCGCGCCCCTGGACGGGGACGGGCACGCGGGGGTCGACCTCGTCACCACCGCCGGGGTGGTGGGAGAGGTCGTCGTCGGTGGTGAGCACGTCAAGGACCACTACGACCAGCTGTGGTTCACCCAGGCCGCCAGCGTCGACGTGCGTCCCTCCCCGACGCTGCTCGGGCAGGTCCGGCCGGGGCGCTGGCACCGCACCGGTGACGTCGGCCACCTCGACGCCGCCGGGCGGGTCTGGATCGAGGGGCGCCTGGCCCACGTCGTCGTGAGCGCCGACGAGGTCGTCACCCCCGTCGGGGTGGAGCAGCGGGCGGAGTCCGTGCCGGGCGTCGCGCGGGCCGCGTTCGTGGGGATCGGGCCGCGCGCCGCGCGCCAGTTCGTCGTCGTCGCCGAGGGTGAGGGCGACGTCGCGGTGACCCGCACGACGGTCGCCGACCCCGAGCTGTCGGAATCGGTGCGCGCCGCGACCGGGCGCAACCTGGTCGCGCTGCTGCTGGTCCCGGCGTTGCCGACCGACGTGCGTCACAACTCCAAGATCGACCGGGCCCGGGTGGGTACCTGGGCCGAGAGCGTCCTCGCGGGCGAGAAGGCGGGGAAGCTCACGTGAAGGTCCTCGTGACCGGGGCCAGCGGCATGCTGGGCCGGGAGACCGCGCGGGCCCTGGCCGCCCGCGGTGAGGACGTCCGCGTCCTGCAGCGCCGCCCGTCCGGGCTGGCCGGCTTCGAGGAGGTCCTCGGATCCGTCACCGACGCCGACGCGTGCGCCCGCGCCGCGGCCGGGGTCGACGCCGTCGTGCACCTCGCGGCGAAGGTGTCGGTCACCGGACCCCACCCCGAGTACGTCGCCACCAACGTCGAGGGCACCGCGAACCTGCTCGCCGCGGCCCGCACCGCGGGGGTCTCCCGCTTCGTCATGGTGTCCTCGCCCTCCGTCGCCCACGCCGGGTCCGCGCTCGTGGGGGTCGGGACGACCCCCGCGGACCCGGCCGCCGCGCACGGCTCCTACGCCGTGACCAAGGCGCAGGCGGAACTGCTCGCCCTGGCCGCGGACTCCCCCACCTTCGCGGTGTGCGCGGTCCGCCCGCACATCGTGCTGGGTCCCGGGGACACCCAGCTCGTGCAGCGCATCGCCGACCGCGCCCGCGCGGGTCGGTTGCCGCTGCTGGACGACGGGACCGCCCTCATCGACACCACCTACGTCGACAACGCCGTGGACGCGCTCCTCGCGGCGCTGGACCACGTCACCGACGCGGGCGTGCACGGCCAGGCGTTCGTCGTCACCAACGGCGAGCCGCGCACCGTCAGCGAGGTCTTCGCCCGCATCTGCCGCGCCGCCGGGGTCCCCGCCCCGACCCGGCGGGTCCCCGCCGCCGTCGCGAAGGTCGCGGGCTCGCTCGTGGAGCGGGTCTGGACGCGGTTCGGGCTGCCCGACGAGCCGCCCATGACCCGTTTCCTGGCCGAGCAGCTCTCCACCGCGCACTGGTTCGACATCGCCCGCACGAAGGAGCTGCTGCACTGGGAACCGCGGGTCGGCCTCGACGAGGGCTTCGACCGCCTCGCCGGGGGTTTCCCCGACCGTTAGGGTCCACCAGGTGATCAACGGACCCGCTCTCACCGGCGCACAGCGACGGGCCCGGCGGGTCGCGGAGGCACGCCGTGACCTCGAGAACCTCCGCTCCCTCGACCTGACGCCCCGGCCCGGCGAGCACCGACTGCACCGCGCCGCCCGCATCGAGGACGCCGTGAAGGGTCTCGCCGGGTCGCGGCTGCGCCGGCGGGGCTACCACGCCCGGGCCATCGCCTACCCCGGCTACGGCGGCCCCGGCTGGGTCCGCGTCCTCGGGCGGGTCCTGCTGGGCCGGGAGGAGACCCACGCCGAGAACGCCCGTGACGGGCTGCGCGTGGTGCGCGGCTGGCGCAACTTCCTCACCGTCCCCATCGCCGACGCCGAGGTGACGGTGCGCATCGGGCAGCACGAGCGCCTCCTGCGCACCAACCGCGAGGGCTACGTCGACGAGGTCGTGCGCATCGACCTGCCCCCGGGTGAGCACGAGGTCGTCCTCACCGTCGGCCCCGACGCCGGGGACGCCGGGGACGAGACCGCGGAGGACGTCGAACTCGTCGAGGACGACACCGAGGGCGGTGCGGAACTGCCGCCGCAGAACGTGTTGCGCCACTCCGGCACCTCACGGGTGATCGTCGTGGGTCCCGAACCGACGCTCGGGCTGCTCTCCGACATCGACGACACCGTCGTCGTGACCCGCCTACCGCGGCCCCTGGTGGCGGCCTGGAACTCCTTCGTCCTGGACGAACGGGCCCGGGTCCCGGTCAACGGGATGGCCGAGCTGTACCGCCAGGTCGTGGCCGAGAACCCCGGCGCGCCGGTGCTGTACCTCTCGACCGGGGCGTGGAACGTCGCGCCCACCCTCACCCGGTTCCTGCGCCGCTTCGGCTACCCCGAGGGACCGCTGCTGCTGACCGACTGGGGTCCCACCAACACCGGCTGGTTCCGCGACGGGCCCGGGCACAAGCGGGAGTCGCTGGCCCGCCTCGCCCGGGAGCTGCCGCAGGTGACGTGGCTGCTGGTGGGGGACGACGGCCAGCACGACCCGACGCTGTACGCGGAGTTCCTCGCCGCGGCCCCCGAACGCGTGGCCGGGGTCGCGATCCGCCGCCTCACCCCCGCCGAGCAGCTGCTCGCCGGTGGGCACCCGCTGGCCCCGACCGCGATGCCTGCGGACTCCCCCGTCCCCTGGGTGACCGGGGACAACGGCTACGAGCTGCTGCACCACTGGTACCGGGCGGGGATCCTCACCGCCCCCTGACGGGAACGACGAACGGGAACGACGAAGGCCGGCCCCCGTAGCGGGGACCGGCCTCGTGGTGGAGCTCAGAGCTGGATGCGGCGCGGGTTCGCGACGGTGGTCAGCTCGATCTCGCGGACGTCGATCACGACGTCGTTGGTGCCGTTGCGCGTGCTGCTGTCGTTCATCTCACGACCTCCTCGTTCAGGACGGTGCCTCTGGTCGACCACAGACGACACTGTCTTCACCGAGCGGTGGCGGGTCTGACTCCAGGATGGCCGATCAGCCCGGGCAGGGGAATCCCACGCTGCGCCGATCGGGGGTGAGGTTCATCACGCGGTGACCGAGCACACCCGGATGCCGCCTCCGAACGCCGTCTGAGTCACCTGGAGGTCACACCGCGTGACACCGCGTCATGCCGCGCGCCAGCACGCCCGCCCGGCCGCCTTCGCCCGGTACATCGCGCGGTCCGCCGCGCGCAGCAGCTCCTCGGGACCGAGTTCCCCGTCGGTGCGGGCGGCGCCGATGCTGGCGCTGACCGTCACCGTCCGGACCCCCAGGTCGACGGGGATGCTGAGGCGGTCGCAGACCCGGTCCGCGATCGAGGACAACGCCTTGGCGTCGGCGACGTCCTCGCAGACCAGGACGAACTCGTCACCACCGATGCGGGCGGCCATGTCGCCGGCCCGCAGCAACCCCCGCAGCCGGTCGGCGACGTCGGCGAGCAACGCGTCCCCGGCGGCGTGACCGAGGTTGTCGTTGACGTCCTTGAAGTGGTCGAGGTCGACGAAGAGCACCGCGCAGCCCCCGCCGCGGCGCCGGGTCCGCGAGATCGCCGTCCGCAGCCGGTCCTCGGCCTTGGCGCGGTTGGGCAGCCCCGTCAGCGGGTCGTGCAGGGCGGCGTGCTCGAGCTGCTCGGCCTCGCGCTTGCGGGCGGTGACGTCCTCGACGAAGGCGAGGAAGGCCGGCTCACCGGAGCTGCTGGAGGTCAGCGACAGCGAGATCTGACCCCACACCACCTTGCCGCTGGGCAGCTCGTAGCGCCGCTCGCGGTGCACGACCTCGACCGCGCCGGAGACCAGCGCCTCCAGCTCGGCGGCGGCGCGGGCGTGCTCGTCGCGTTCCTCCGCACTGGGGCGGGCACCCTCGGCGGGGCTAGCGGGGTCGAGGAACTGCCCCGCCGGGGCGCCGATCAGCTCCGCGGCGTCGCGTTCCCAGAAGGTGCAGAGCGCGTCGTTGACCTCGCTGACCCAGCCCTCCAGACCGAAGAGCAGCATCCCCACCGGGCCGCGGGCGAAGATCTCGTGGAAGCGTCGTTCCGAGCCGGCGAGCGCGTCCATCGTCGTGATCGTCTCGGTGAGGTCCTGGGCGATGCCCACGACGCGCACCGGGATCCCGACGGCGGAACGGTCGGAGACGGTGGAGCGGGTGTGCACCCACCGGTCACCGCCGTAGCCGTCGACGACGCGGTAGGTGCACTCCACGATCTCGCCCGCACCCGCACCGCCCAGGCACTCCAGGGCCCGCACGACGCCCGGGGCGTCGTCGGGGTGGATCGCGTCCAGCGAGGCCCCGCCGTCGGCGCTGGGCAGCCCCAGCAGCGAGACCGGTCCGGCGTTGGTCCACTCCACGACCCGCTGCGGCAGGTTGATGCGGTAGATCGTGTCGGGGCTGGCGGAGATCACCGCGTCCTGGCGGGCCAGCAGCGTGCGCAGCTGCTGGTGGGTCGCGCGTTCGACGGTCACGTCGCGCACGACGAGGACGGCCCCGCCGCCCGCCTCACCGGTGGTGGAGGCGTGCACGTGGGCGACCAGCAGCTGGCCGTCGGAGCGGGCGACGTCGACGTCCACGTCGAGGTCGCCGCTGCGGATCGCGCTCAGCACGTCCAGGCCGGTGGGCATCGCCCCGGACAGCACGGCCCGCTGGGTGGGCGTCAGGTCGTCGTGGGCGTCGCGGTCGTCGTGCCCGTGCCCCTCGGCCTCGGGGAGGACGACGACGGAGAGTCCCAGCCACCACTGCAGCCGGTACCGGCCGAGGAGGTCCTCCGCGCTGACGCCCAGCATGCGGGTCAGGCCGTGGGTGACGTGGATGAGCCGGCCGTCGGCGTCCAGCACCGCGAGGGCCAGCCCGGAGCGCTCCATGGCCGTGGCCAGGACCGGGCCGGGCAGCACCGGGGGTGCCGTGACGTCCGACGTGTTCGTGGACGGCGCCGCCGTCATCGCTCCACCCCCACCGTTGGCCACCGGACCACGGGAGGTCAGCAGCTCTCACGGTGCTTTCGGTCCCTCGACGCTCCCCCTTGAGGGCGGCGTGGGCCGGACGGGTGAAGCGTTCTCGAAGCAGGACTCGGAGGGGGTTCAGGCGCCCGCGCGGCGGACGATGCCCCGCAGGGCGGAGATCGCCTCCTCGGAGGCGGCGGCGGCGGCGATGTTGGCCTCGCGGACCGCTTCGTAGACCTCCTGGCGGTGCACCTGCACGTCGCGGGGCGCGTCGATGCCGACGCGGACGACGTCACCTCTCACCTCGAGGACGCGCACGACGACCTCGTCGCCGATGACCACGGATTCCCCGGCCTTGCGCGTCAGGACCAGCATGGGGCCCAGCATAGGTGACGAAACGTGTTCGTCCATGTCGTTCTAGTGACAGATTTCCGCGGCCCGGCGTGGACCCCACCCGTCACACCCGTCTCAGCCGGTGCGGAAACGTCCCGGAAACACCCGACGCCCGCTCCGCGGTGCGGAACGGGCGTCGGGTGGTCTCCAGCGGTGGCCGGAGCGGACCTCAGAAGTCGTTGCGGCGACGGCCCGGCAGGCCGTCGACGTCCTCCGCCTCGGGGTGGGGGGCCTTCTCGGCCTGTTCCTGGTACCCCCGGACCAGTCCGCGCAGGACGCGGCCCGCGACGGTGCTGACCAGCAGGGCCAGGACCAGGTGCAGCAGGGCGGTGTCGACGTCGCCGGTGCCCTGCAGGGCGGCCAGCACGGACGGTCCGGCCAGCAGCAGGCTGACGGCCAGCACGATCGCGGTCATCGGTCTCCTCCACGGCGTTGCCTGATCTGGGTCTGCATGACGAAGCGGCGCAAGCGGTCCGCGGCGGGCACCGGCTCGCTGAAGGCGACGACGACCTCGACGAGGTCGGGGTCGAGGGAGTCCAGTGAGCGGACCACCTGACCGACCTGGTCGAGCGGGGCGCCGTCGAGCTCGAAGGACATCCGCACCAGCCGCCCCAGCCGCAGCCAGGAACCGCCCCCCACGGACAGCGCCGACCCGCCCTCGCTGAGGTCCACCAGGTGGCCCTCGAGCAGGGGCTCCACCACGCCGTCGGCGAGGTCGGCCTCGCGCTGCAGGGGGTCGCCCTCCACCGGGGAGAGCCGGACCGACCCGGAGGCCGGGACCCGGGCGTAGCGGCGACGCTGTTCGACCACGACCTCGCTGGAGGGCGCGAGGTCCCAGGCCGAGACCCGGCGACGGACGACCTCGGCGATCAGGAACTCCTGCCGGCTCTGGCCGCGCGCCCCCGCCCAGGCGACCGTCACGGGCAGCCCGGGGGCCACCACGTGCAGGTCACCGCGGAAGCTGGGTGCCGCGACCACGAGACTGCCCTCGTGGGCGTCCTCGACCCGCGTGGGGAGCCGGATGAGGTCCCCACCGAAGGTGTCCGGCATCTGCAGCTCCACCCAGACCCGGTGGTTGAGGCCGGGCCACTGCGTGGCGGCGCGGCTCAGCTCCGCCCCCGGAGCAGCACGTCTGGCCATGGGCTCTGTCGTTCTCCGGTTCTGGTCTCGAGGGGTCGGGCGATGGGGTGAGTTCGTGAACCGTTGCGGCTCAACGCATCCCGTGGTCGCCCGCGGCATCGAGGAGCAGACCGGCCCAGGCGCCGGAGGTGGCGGGGCGTCCGTCGAGGAAGCCGACGGGGACGTCGAGGGAGAGGACGTCCAGGGGGTCCGGGCTCTCGGCGGCGCGGTGCACGGCCAGGCGACGGGCGGGCAGCCCGACGGCCTCGAGCGCGCGCAGCAGGCTCGCGACGGCGTGGCTGCGGCGGGTGGCGTCGACGCAGACGACGACGGAGGCGGCACCGATCTCGGCGGCCATGCGGGCGGCGCGCTCGGCGTCGGCCCCGGTGGGACGGGCCGGGATGGCGACGGTGAGCGGGGCGCTCCAGCGCCGGGCCTGGTCCTGACGGGCCGGCAGCTCCTCGGCGGTGATGGTGTTCTGCACGTCGGCACGACCCAGCACCAGCGGCGCCTCGGAACCGACCTCGTCGGCGACGAGCAGCGCGGCGGAAACCACGGCGTCGGCCTCGCCGATGACGACGACCAGCTCACCGGCGCCCACGCGCAGCGGCGCGGGGACCTCGATGTCGCGGGCCAGGCGCAGCACGTCGCCGGTGTCCTGCGGCTCGCGGTACGGCATCCGCGGCTGCGAGGGACGGTCACTGTAGGTGGTCATCGGCTCACGGTAAGTCAGATCCATGCTCATCGCCTCGTTCTCGTCCCCGTCGCGTGCACTGGTGGGCTGGTAGGTCCGCTCCGCGGTGCGCGGAGACCGGTCGTCCTGCTCGGGGGCGTACTGGCCCGCGAACTCCTGCTGGTAGGCCTGGTCGAAGTCACGCGACTCGCCGTGGCCGTTGGCCGTTCCGTTCAGCTGGCCGTTGACGTGGCCGTTGGCGGTTCCGTTGACCTGGCCGTTGAGCTGGTCGTAGTCGCCGGCCCACTCGCCACGGCGGTCCTCGGCGAACCGGTCGCCGAACTGATCACCGAACTGGTCGGCGAACTGGTCGGCGAACTGGTCGGCCACGGCCGCGGGGCGGCGCAGTTCCGGACGACGGGCGGGGCCACGGCCCTCCGGCTCGCCGCGGCGGCCGACCGGGGTGTTGGCGGCTCCGTTGGCCGCACCGAACTGGTCAGACACGCGATCCTCCGAGCTGCGAACGGTCCGGGTCGAGGCTTCGACCGCGGGGCGACCCGGACGGGGACGAGCGGGCCGCGCAGGCTGCATCGTCACCGAGCGTACATCAGCAGTTACTCCAGCCACAGGGGATCGTCCGTAGCGGTGACCCTCTCCCCCGGTGCTGGCCGACGAGCGCATCGAGGCCACCGTCGCCGCGAAGGAATCGCTCTCCGTGGAGATCGGCCGGTGCGGGCGCTGCTGGGACGCGATGTCCTGACGCGGGTCCTGACGTGCGACCTGACGCGGGTCCTGCGAGCGCCCGGCGGTGAACATGGCCTCGAGGCGGTGGGTGCCCTCGGCGGCGTCGGCGGCGGCGAGGACCTCACCGAGGGAGCGGGCCGGTGCGGTGGTGGCGCCCATGCGGTCGGCCTGGCGGCGACGGACGTCGGCGCGGGCCTCCTCCCGGCGCAGTTCCTGCTCGCGGGCGGCTTCGCGGCGGGCCGTCTCCTGCGCGTGCCGGCGCTCGGTCTCGTGGGCGTGCTGGCGTTCGATCTCCAGTTGGCGCATCCGCTCCTCTTCCAGGGCTCGACGGTCGGCTTCCTGCTGGGCTGCGATCTGCTGGGCGGCGAGCTCCTGCTCGTGGCGCTCGTTCGCGAGGCGTTCCTGCTCGAGGCGTTCCTGCTCGAGGCGTTCCTGCTCGAGACGTTCCTGCTCGAGGCGCTCGGCGCGCTCGATCTCGAGGCGGGCCTCCTCGAGGAGCTGGGCCTCGAACCGCTCGGCGACCAGGTCCTCGTCGCGGTCCTCGGACTGGTCCTCGGTGGGGGCCTCGACCTCGGTGCTGTCACCCGTTTGCGCGATCACACCGACCTCCTCGGCATCCGTCCCGGAAACCTTGAACGGCGGTTCCTGGACGTCGCTGCCGCTGGAGGCGCGGAGCATGTCGAGCAGGCCCTGGCGGGCGGACTCGAAGTCCTCCTCGGGCTGTACGGCGGGCTGTGCGGCGAGGACCTGGGGCGCGGCGGGGGCGGGGGTGGCTTCAGCGGCGTCGGCGGCGGCGAGCAGGGCCTCGAAGTCGAGGGACTCGCGTTCCTCCTCCCCCGCCGGGTGGGCGGTGGTGGAGGCGTCGTCCTGCGCGCCGGCTCCGCCGGTCATGTCGCCGGCGGTGTCGCCGTCCATCTCGACCGTCACCTCGTAGCGCTCCTTGGAGAAGAAGCCGGCGACACCGCCGGAGCGGATGCGTTCGGCGCGGACGACGCGGGCGGTCTCGCCGTGGGTCTCACGGACCTGCGTCAGCAGCTCCTGCAAGTCAGAACCTTCAAGAAGCAAGTGCATGGACACCGCTCACCGATCCAACCGTCTCGATCCGGGGGTGGTTGCTCACGTCGTCGTAGGACAGGACGTGCAGGCGGCCCACCGCCACCTTCAGCAGGCGGCGCAGCGGGGCGCGCAGAGGGGGTGCGCACACGAGGACTGCGCTGATGCCGTGCCCTTCGGCACGTTCGAGGCAGGAACTTGAGGCGGTCACCAGGTGCTCGGCCGTGACGGCGTCCAGGGCGAGGCTCGCGCCGTGCTCACCGGGGCGCAGGGACTCCGCCAGGGTCTGCTCCAGCATCGGGTCCAGGGTGATGACGTGCAGGGTGCCGTCCTGCTCGTGGACGGCCGCGACGGCCGGTCCCAGGGCACGGCGAGCGGACTCGACGAGGCCGTCGAGGTCGGAGCCGGCCTTGGCCTTGAGCGAGAGCGCCTCGAAGATGCGGGCGAGGTCGCGGATGGGGACGGCCTCGTCGAGCATCGCCTGCAGGACGCGCTGGACCTCGCCGAGGGAGAGCGCGGCGGGGGTGAGCTCGTCGACGACGGCCGGGTGGGTGCGCTTGAGGGCCTCCACCAGGGAGCGGACGTCCTCGCGGGAGAGCAGGCGCGAGGCGTGGGTGCGGACCAGTTCCCCGAGGTGGGTGATGAGGACGCTGGCGCGGTCGACGACGGTGGCGCCCATGAGCTGGGCCTGGTGGCGCAGTTCGGCGGGGATCCACTTGCCGGCGAGGCCGAAGACCGGTTCCACGGTGGCCCGTCCGGGCAGACCGTCGAGGTTGTCGCCCAGGGCGAGGACCTGTCCGGGCGGGGCGGTGCCGCGGGCCACCTCGACGCCGGAGATGCGCACCGCGTAGGTGGACATCGGCAGGTCGAGGGAGTCGCGGGTGCGCACGGGCGGGACGACGAGGCCCAGTTCGAGAGCGATCTTGCGGCGCAGGGCCCGGACGCGTTCGAGCAGGTCGCCACCGCCGGAGGTGTCGACGAGGTCGACGAGGTCGGGGGCCAGGACCACCTCGAGGGGGTCGACGCGCATCTCCTCGAGCAGGTTCTCCGCGGCCTCGTTGGGGTTGACCGGGCCGGGGGCGGAGGCGGCGAGCGCCACGTCGCGGGCGGTGTTGGCGTCGCGGCGGGAGATGCGGGTGGAGGCGACGAAGGCCAGTCCGCCGACGACGAGGAACGGCAGCTTGGGCATGCTCGGGATGAGCGCCAGGACGATCATCGCGCCGCCGGCGATCTGCAGGGCCATCTTCTGCTGCGAGAACTGCCTGATGGCCTCGGTACCCATGTCGCCGTTGCTGGTGGAGCGGGTGACGATGAGGCCGGTCGCGACGCTCAGCAGCAGCGCGGGCACCTGGCTGACGAGACCGTCACCGATGCTCAGCAGCGCGTACTTGTTGATCGACTCCGCCGGGCCGAGCCCGTGCTGGACCATCCCGATGGCGAACCCGCCGATGAGGTTGATCAGCATGATGATGATGCCGGCGACGGCGTCACCCTTGACGAACTTCGAGCCACCGTCCATGGCGCCGTAGAAGTCGGCCTCGGCGCTGACGTCGGCGCGGCGCTGGCGGGCGGCGGCCTCGTCGATCAGGCCGGCGTTGAGGTCGGCGTCGATGGCCATCTGCTTGCCGGGCATGGCGTCGAGGGTGAAGCGGGCACCGACCTCGGCGACGCGCTCGGCGCCCTTGGTGATGACGACGAACTGGATGACGACCAGGATCAGGAAGATCACCAGGCCGATGACCAGCGAGCCGGAGATCACGAAGTGCCCGAAGGCCTCGATGACCTTGCCGGCGAAGCCGTTGGAGAGCACCAGTCGCGTCGAGGCCACGTTCAGGCCGAGGCGGAAGAGGGTGAGCACCAGGATCAGCGAGGGGAAGACCGAGAAGTCCAGCACCCGCTTGACGAACATCGTCACCAGCAGCGCCATCAGCGACATCGTGATGTTCAACGCGATGAGGAAGTCCAGCATGGCCGCCGGCAGAGGCACGACGAGCAGCAGGACGATGCCGACGACCCCCGCGGGGACCACCAGCTGCGAGAAGTTCGGGAGTCGCACTGCACCGCCTGTTGTTCGCGGTACCCCGTTCGGGGTCCCTCGTCCAGCGGCCCGTCCATGGCCCTGCTGTCAGCCTTCCTGGCTAGTGCCTCCTTCGGCACCGCCCGGGACTTCCTTGAGTCACCCGTCCGGACGCACCCGTGCCGCCTCCCCTGCAACGACACGAACCCCCGGTCCGAGACGAGACGAACCCCCGGTCCGGGACGGATCGGGGGTTCGTGGGACGGGGTGGTGGCTCACCAGCCGGCGGCGGCCTCGACGCTCGCGGTCAGCGCCTTCTCGATGGCCCCGGCCAGCGCGGAGACGACGAAGGGCTTGGTGAGGTAGATCGCGCCGAGCTCCTCGCCCGCGGCGATGTCCTCGGGACGCACCCGCGCGGAGAGGAAGATCGCGGGCAGGTGGGCGTGCTCGGGCTGGGTCCGCAGGGTGCGCAGTACCTCCAGGCCGGTCATGCCGGGCATCGCGACGTCGAGGACGACGACCTCGGGTGCGCCGCGCTCGGCGATGACGGTCAGCGCCTCCGGCCCCGATCCGGCCGACACGACGCGGTGGCCGAGGCCGCGCAGGCGCAGTTCGACGAGCTGGCGGATGTCCGGGTCGTCCTCGACGACCAGCACTCGGGCCATGGTGGTTCCTCCTGCGGGACCTGGTGATCCAGACGGATCGGGGAAGGTGGGGGACGGACGTCCACCGGCCCCATCGGCAGCCGGGGGCCTCACGTGAGGGCCACCGCGACCCCGCTCTCGCCCCAGCGGGGGGCCTGCACCGACGGGAAGACGGCACGCAGGGTCGCCCCACCGCCGGGGGTCTCCTCCGCGCTGATGCGCCCGCCGTGGCGGGCCACGATGCGCCGGCAGGTGGCGAGGCCGATGCCGTGTCCGGGGCGCCGCGCACCGGCGGCCGCACCGATGTTCTCGCCGGTGTTCTCGCCGGTGACCGCGACGGCGAACATGGCGAAGACCTGCTCGCGCTGCCCGGGCGGGATGCCGCGGCCGTTGTCGGCGACGGCCAGTTCCCAGCCGCCGCCCGCGAGGTCACGCACGCGGACCTCGACCCGGCAGGGTCGCTCGGGGCTGCGGTAGCGCACCGAGTTGCCGACGAGGTTCTGCAGCAGCTGCCGCAGCAGGACGGGGTCGGCGTGGGCGGTCCGGCTGGTGCCGGTGAGGACGATCTCGGCCTGCACCGCGGTGGCGCCGAGGTCCTCCACGACGTGGGTGAGGACGTCGGAGACGACCACGGGACGCACGTCGAGACCGGTGGAGTCGGCGCGGGCGTGGTCGAGGACGGCCTCGATGAGGCCCTGCATCCGTTGCGCCGCACGCATCGCGGTGGCCAGCCACTCCCGGCCCTCCCCGCCGAGGGCGTCACCGTGGACGTCGAGGACGAGCTCGAGGTAGCCGAGCACGGAGGTCAGGGGCGCGGCGAGGTCGTGGCTGGCGACGGCGGCGAGGTCGCCGAGCTCGTCGTTGGAGCGGCGCAGTTCGGTGACGGCGCAGGCGAGGTCGCGGCCCTGCCGGCGCAGCTGCTCCCCCGCCGCCTCGAGCGCGTGGATGCGGGCCCGGTCGGTGGTGATGTCCTGCACGGCCACGACGGCGCCGATGACGCGACCGGTGTGGTCGTGCAGGGCGCGGCCGGTGCACAGGACCCGGACGGGGGTGCGACCCGCAGGGGCGATGACGACCTCGACGTCGCGGACGTGGCCCTCGACCAGCGCCCGCCACAGCGGGGCCTCCTCCGGTGCCAGCGGGGTGCGGCCGTCGGCGGCGTGGAGGCCGTGGGCACGGGCGAACTCGCTCGCGGGCAGGCCCAGGTCGGCGTCGCGGCCGTGCAGGCGCCGGGCGGTGGGGTTGACGACGGTGAGGCGACCGGCCGCGTCGCAGGCGAGAACGCCCACGTCGACGCTGGTGAGCAGCGCCCGGGTGAACTCCTCGCGCGCTTCCAGCTCGGTGAGGGTCAGCTCGGCCAGTTCCCGCTGCTCCTCGACCTCGGCGACCAGTCGCTGCTGCTCGCGGTGGCGGCGGTGACCTTCCAGCAGCGCCATGACGACGTCGGCGAGGTCGCGCAGGCGGGCGAGCTGGTCCGGGGTCAGCTCGCGGCGGACGACGTCGAAGACGCAGAGGCTGCCGAGGTGGTGCCCCTCGGCGGTGACCAGCGGGAGCGAGGCGTAGAAGACGACGTCGGCGAAGCGGCCGTCGACCCAGGCGGAGTCGCGGTAGCGCGGGTCGCGCCGGGCGTCGGGGACGTGGACGACCTCGGGGTGGCCGAGGTTGCGCGCGCACAGCGACTCGCTGCGCTCGCTGGGCCCGCCGGCGAACCCGACGGCGGAGAGCTGGCACTGGCGGTGGGCGTCGATGAGGTTGATCGTCGCGGTCGTCACGCCGGCGATCGCGGCGGCGAGGCGGACGACGGCGTCCAGCGCGGGGTCGGCGGGGGTGTCGAGGAGGTCGTAGCCGTGCAGCGCGGCGAGGCGCACGACCTCCAGGCGGTCGACCTCGGGCGGGGCGTGCCGGTCCGCGGCGCAGCCGCGGGTCCGCTGCACCGGGTGGGCGGGGTGGGTGAGGTGGGTCACCGTGCTCCTCCGATCCGCAGGTCGTCGAGGGGGTCGATCAGCGGCAGCTCGAGCACGGCCGTCGTGCCCTGGTCCTGCACCGAGTCCAGCGCGAGCGACCCGCCGTGCAGGCGGACGAGGTCGCGGGCGATGGTGAGGCCGAGACCGGTGCCGGGCACGGCGAGCACGGCGGCGTTGGACCCGCGCGCGAACCGCCCGAAGACGGCGTCGACCTCTCCCGCGGGGATGCCCATCCCGTTGTCCTGCACGACGATCCGCACGCGACCGCTGTGCTCCTCCACCCGCAGGCGCACCAGCGAGCCGACGGGTGAGAACTTCACCGCGTTGTCGACGACGGCGAGGACGGCCCGGTGCAGGTGCCCGGCGTCGCCGTTGACCCGCATCCCGCTCAGCTCCTCCCGCGGCGTCGTGCAGCGCAGCGTCCCACCGCTGGTGGCGCCGGCGGCGACGGCGGCGGCCACCCCGGCGACGAGGTCGGCCACGGCGGTGGAGCCGCGCACCTCGGCGGTGGGGGCGGACTCCACGCGCGAGAGCAGCAGCAGGTCCTCGATGAGGGAGCGCAGCCGTTCGGTGTTGCGTTCCACGATGCCCAGCACCGAGGACACGTCCGCGGAGACCTCCCCGACGGCGCCGTCGCGCAGCAGTTCGAGGTAGCCGGAGATGGAGGTGAGGGGGGTGCGCAGTTCGTGGGAGACGGTGGCCAGCAGGTCGGACTTGACGTTCTCGACGTCGCGCAGCTCCCCCAGCAGCCGTTCCTGGGCGCGGTAGAGCCCGGCCAGGACCAGGGCCCGGGCGAGGTCCACGGCCACGGAACGGGCCAGTTCGACCTCCGGCACCGACCAGTCGCGGGCCCCGGCCCCGCAGACGACGCTGAGCAGACCGTGCGGGGTGTCCCCGACACCGATGGGCACCAGCAGCAGGGCGCGTGCGCCGCAGTCGCGCAGGAAGACGTCGAGGGTGGCGGAGCGTCCCTGCAGGGTGCGGGTGTCGGGGACGGCGTAGACCTCGCCGCTGGTGTGCAGCTCCTGAAGCCAGCTGCGCGAGTCCTCGAAGACGGCCCACCCGCCGCCGTGGACGGCGCCGCCCGCGGGGCTTCCGGGGCCACCGGTCAGCGGCGACAGCGGCGGGTGGGCCCACTCCCGGGTGATGGGGCCCAGCCCGGCGTCGGTGAGCATCCGGACCCAGACGCGGGCGACGTCGAGCTCCTCGCCGAGGCGGGTCACCGCCACCTGCAGGGCGTCCTGGGCGACGAGCTGGTCGCGGACCTCGCGGCCGATGTCCCCGGCGAGGCGGTGCAGGCGCGCGGACTGCTCCGCGGCGTCCAGCAGCCGCTGGTTCTCCCGGGCCAGGTCGTTGACCGCGAGCGCCACGGAGCGGACTTCGCTGGGGCCGTCGGTGGGGTCGGCGTGGGCGCGGCGATCGCCCCGGCCGTGGGCGTCGAGGACGTCGACGAGGGAGCGCAGGGGGTCCACGAGGGCCCGGCGGGTGCGGCGTCCGGTGGTGGCGACGACGGCGAGGGCGGCGGCGAGGGTGAGTCCGGTGCCGGCGAGGGCCGCGTAGCGGACCCAGTCCTCCGCGGAGGTCGCGTCGTGGCGCTGGTCGCGGACGAGGACGTCGAGGCGGGCGTTGGCGTCGCGCAGCCGCGCGAAGGCCTGCGCCTGCTCGGTCCCGGAGGTGTCCGCGTTGGCGGCGACCCAGGCGTCGATGAGTCGGGACTGCTCGGCGAAGAGACTGCGCTGCAACGGGTCGGTGAGGAGGGTCTTGACGTGTCCCCGCAGGGCGGGCAGGGCGTCGAGGGCGGTGGTGTAGGTCGCCGGCAGCGCTGCGGAGCCGCTGTCGCGGCGGTCGCGCAGGGCGGAGTCGGCGTCGGAGAGGGTGAGCTGGAGGGAGGCGTTGGCCGACTCGAGCTGACGCAGCTGGGTCTCCCGGGCGCGGGAGGAGCCGGTGACGAGCAGGCCCCCGGCGCCGGAGACCCCGACGAGCAGCAGCAGGGCGACGACGACGCCGAGGGCGCGGGTGAGGCGTGCCCCGACGGAGGTGCCGCCCGCGGCGGCCGCGCGCTCGTCGACGCGGCGACGGGTGCGGCCGTGGGCGAGGGCGGCCTCGTGCAGGGCGCCGGGACGCGGAGCGGGCTGCGAGAGCAGTTCGTGCAGCCGCTCCCCCGGTGCGGGGTGGAGGTGGGGGGCGGGAGCGGGGCGACTGCTCACGTCCGGCGCACTGCGCGCATCACCCTGTCGGCCCACACCGTCACCATCGGTCGCGGTCGCGGCGACCTTGAACCGGCGCGGGCCGCGACCGGTAGGGGGCACGGTCAGGCGGGCACGGTGTGGGCTTCGCCGAAGGCCGTCAGGGACCCGCGGCTGCGCAGACTCATGACGAAGGCGAGGACCTTGGCGACGGCGGCGAAGAACTCCGGGGGGATCTCCTGGCCGACCTTGCAGCTCTTGTACATCGTGCGGGCGAGCTGGACGTCCTTGACCAGCGGGACGTCGTTCTCCTTGGCCTTCTCGCGGATCTTGGTGGCGATCGCGCCGGCGCCCTTGGCGACGACCTTCGGTGCGCCGGTGCCCGGTTCGTAGCGCAGGGCGACGGCGATGTGGGTGGGGTTGACGAGGACGACGTCGGCCTTGGCGACGTCGGACATCATGCGGTTGCGCGACATGGCCATCTGCTTGGAGCGGATCGCGCCCTTGAGCAGCGGGTCGCCCTCGGCGTTCTTGTGCTCCTGCTTGATGTCCTGCTTGGACATCCGCAGCTTCTTCATGGTGCGGCGGTAGCTCATGGCGTAGTCGGCGGCGGCGATGATCAGCCCGATGAGGACGGTGACCATCAGCATCCTCGCGATGGCGGACTTGGTCAGGGACAGCACCGCCGACATCGACATCGCCCCCTGCCCGACGAGGTCGGGGGCGAGGTTCTTGGCGATCATCCACATGACGAGACCGATGACGGCCGTCTTCAGCAGCGACTTCGTGCCCTCCCAGATGGCCTGGGGGCCCCAGTGCTGCTTGAAGCCGTTGACGGGGTTGAGGTTGCTGAACTTGGGTTTGAGCTTCTTCGTCGCCGGGCGCAGGGTGCCCTGGATCGCGCCGGAGACGACGACGGCCATGAACGTCGTGAACGCCAGCGGCCCCAGCACGGTGGGGATGCCGGAGAACGTGTCCGACATCGCCGACAGGGCCCGCGCCGGTTCGGGATCGGCGGCGACGGTGGCGATGTCGGTCATCGCCTGCGTCATGAGCAGCTTGCCGGCCTCGATGGTGTGCGGGATCGCGATCGCCCCCGCGCCCGTCGACAACCACGCCGCGACGTCGCGGGAGAACGGGATGTTGCCTTCCTCGCGCGCCTCCTTGAGGCGCTTGGCGGTCGGCTTCTCGGTCTTCTCCCCGCTCACCCGCTCCCACCCCCGCTCACAGGATCCGCAGGGTCGGGAGTGACGAGGCGGACGACGGTCTCGCGCGCGGTGCCGGCCATGTCGGCGACGACCCCGGGCAGCATCGAGAACGTGAACCCGGCCAGGGTCAGGACGATGAGGATCTTCACCGGGAAGCTCATGGCGAAGACGTTCAGGGCCGGGGCGACGCGCGAGAGCAGCCCCAGGCCGATGTCGGTGATGAAGAGCACCGCGATGAGGGGCGCCGCGATCTGCAGCGCCGAGAGCATCAGCTGGCTGATGCCCTCGGTGAAGACCCGCCCCACGGTCCCGGTGTCGATCCCCGCGTTCAGGGGCAGCACGTCGTAGGAGCGCAGGAAGCCCTGGAGGATCAGCAGGTGCCCGCCGGTGACGACGAGCAGCGCCGTGGTCGTCCAGCTGTAGAGCTTGCCGAAGATGGCCGTCTGGACCTGCATCAACGGGTCGTAGGCGCTGGCGAGCTGAAAACCGCCGAAGAGGTCCAGCATGTCGCCCGCGGCCTGGACGGCGGTGAACAGCAACGCGACGAAGGCGCCCATGACGACGCCCACGAGGGCCTGCTGGACGACGGCGGTGATGAGCGGACCCGGTTCCGCTGCGGGCACGGAGTCGCGCAGCCGGCCGGCGACGGGCAGGGCCATCGCGACCGAGAGCATCGCCTTCACCTGGCCGTTGACGGCCTTGTTCGCGAACGGCGGGGCGAACATCAGGAACGCCGCCGAGCGGACCGAGGCCAGCAGGACCGCCAGGATCAGGTCCAGCGGGATCGAGGGCAGCCCTTGCACGCCGCTCAGCCGCCGTGCGAGAGCAGCGACGGGATCTGGTCGTAGAGCGCGGTGGTGAAGGAGGTCATCTCGTGCAGCATCCACTTGCCGCACACCACGATCGCGACGCCCACGGCGATGGCCTTGGGGACGAAGGCGATCGTCTGCTCCTGCAGCTGGGTCACGGACTGGAACAGCGAGATGCCGAAGCCGACGGCCAGCGCGGTCAGCAGCATGGGGGCGCAGAGCTTGGCAGCGAGGACGAGAGCGGTCATCCCGATGTGGATGACGGTCACGTCGGTCATCGCGGTGCCTTCCTGTCGGGAGGGTGGTGCGGGGGTGTTCACGCTTCTGGCGTAGTTCTCGGCCGATCGGGTGAGGTTCTTGAATCGGGCTCAGGAGGACGTTGGGTCGGGTTCGGGCCCGGACGCGCCACAGGGTGGTGTCCTCGGACACTCCGTTCGCGCGGGTTCACGCAGACCCTCACGGGGCTGCACCAGCGCTCACTTCGGACATCCGACGACACCACCCTGTGGTGCGTCCTTTCAGGTCACCTCGCGTGGTTCAGCCCGCGTAGGAGCTCACCAGGGCCTTGATGATCAGGCCCCAGCCGTCGACCATCACGAAGAGGAGGAGCTTGAAGGGGAGGGAGACGGTCACCGGGGGGAGCATCATCATGCCGAGGCTCATCAGGGCTCCTGAGACGACGATGTCGATCACCAGGAACGGGATGAAGATGACGAAGCCGATGATGAAGGCGCTGCGCAGCTCGGAGAGCGCGAAGGCGGGGACGAGGGTCGTCAGCGGGGTGGCCTCGCGGGTGGCGGGCAGGTCACGCTTGGCGGCCTTGGTCATCAGGGCCAGTTCCTCGGGCCGGGTCTGCTTGAGCATGAACTGCTTCAGCGGCTCGCTGCCGTCGGTGAAGGCGACCGTCGCGGTCTTGTCGCCCTTGAGGTAGGGCTGGATCGCGGCGTCGTTGATCGCGCTGAAGGTGGGGGCCATCACGAACATCGTGAGGAAGAGCGCGAGGCCGGCCAGCACCTGGTTGGGCGGGGTGCCCTGCAGGCCGAGCGCGTTGCGCGTCAGGCCCAGGACGATGAGGATCTTGGTGAAGCAGGTCGTGAGCAGCAGCAGCGCGGGGGCGACCGAGAGGATCGTCAGGGCGATGATGACGGTGACGGACTGGCTGGGTTTGCCGCTGACGCCGTTGATGTCCAGGGACACCGAACCGGGGGCGGCCGGGGTGGTCGGGGCCACCGGGTCGGCCGGCGCCACGGCACCGGCGGGACTGCCCGCGCTCACACCCGTCACGTAGGCGACAGGGGCGGCGGCGGAGACGCTGAGCGGGGCGAGGGCGGAGGTGGCGGCCTGAGCGGACGCGGCACCTCCGGCGATCAGTCCACCGGACAGCACCAGCGCCGCGGCCAGGGTGCGGGCACGGGAGTTCTTCACCTGCGGGTCGTCCTCTCACGCAGAACGTCGACTGCCTTGGTCCAGGTGGCCGGCGACAGGGCCGAACCGGTGACGCCCGGCTGGGGGGCGTGGCGCGCGGGGAGCTTCGCGGCGACGGTCTCGCCGTCCTTGCGCAGATACCGCTCCCCGACGTTCGGCTGGGCCGCAACGACTTCCGGTCCGTCCGTGACGTCCACCGTGGAGGGTTCCACGGTGATGTCCCCTACCTCGACACCTTCGGCGATTTCCTTGAGTTCACCCGTCCGGGCGAACACGGAGGCGACATCGGTCTCGCCGAGCAGGTTCACGCCGGCGTCGGAGACCCCGACGACCAGGGCCCGGTCGCCGACCTTGATGAGGGCGACGGCGGCCTTCGCGCCGAGGCTCTGCTTGGCCAGGACGGAGAAGTCCGCCCCGCCGGTCACGCCGCCCTGACGGCGACGCAACCAGCGCGAGATCAGGTAGAGGAGGCCGAGCACCGCGACCAGCGAGATGCTCGTGCGGGCGATCGCGGCGACGGCGTCCATCAGGCGCCGGCCTCCGGGGTGACGATCTCGGTGATGCGGATGGCGTAGTCCTCGTCGACGACGACGACCTCGCCGCGGGCGATGAGCTGACCGTTGACCAGGATGTCCGCGGGGCTGCCGGCGGCGCGGTCCAGCTCGACGACGGAGCCGGGGGTCAGGGCCAGCAGGTCCTGCACGGTCATGCTGGTGCGCCCGAGCTCGACGGTGACGTCCATCTGCACGTCGCGCAGCAGGTCCATCGTGCGGGGGCGGCTCGCCGCGGGCGACGACGACGCCGACGCCGAGGCGGTGGGCTGCGGGGTGTCGTTCTGGGCGGTGAGGGTCAGCCCGATCAGGGCCAGGGTCTCCCCGCCGGCGCCGATCACCGCGACGGCACCGCCGTCGAGCTGGGACAGGGCCTGCGCCGGGTCACCCTCGACGCCCGCGTCCAGGGTGCACTGCCCGAGGGAGTGCACGACGGTCTCCAGGGCCGGGCGCAGGGCGTCGACGGGGTCGAGGGCGCCCTCGGGGCTCATGAGGAGGGTGTTGAGGGTCTCCTCGCCGACGACGACGGTGACGCGGCCGTTGGCGGCACCGGCGAAGTTCGCGGAGACCGCGATGCCCTCCTCGCCGAGGTCGGGGGCCTGGGCGACGGTCACGACACCGGTGATGGTGCCGGGCGCCGAGAGCGGGAGGACGGCGAGCGCAGCCTGGGCGGCCTCACGCAGCGTGGCGGTCAGGTCGGTGTGGGTTGCGGTGCTCATCGTGCGTTCTCCTCGGGGGTCGGGACGATCAGGCAGGCGAGTCGGGGTCCGCGGCTACCGGCCACGGCGGAGGCGACGTGGGCGCCCTGGGCGACCACCTCGAGGGGCTCGTCGGCGCGTTGCGGCAGCCGCAGCACGTCACCGGGGATGAGCGAGAGGATCTCGTCGGGACGCATCTGCGCCGCCTTCATCCGGACCGAGACGTCCACCGGGATGTGCTCGAGGTGGTCGTCGAGGCGGTCGCGCATGAGGCGCCGGATCCGCAGTTCCTCGGGGCTGGCGACCCGCAGTTCCGCCGCGGTCAGCGCCGCGGACAGCGGGTCCAGCGGCATCGCGAGCGTCGCGGTGCCGGCGACCCCGTCCACCTCGAGGTGGAAGGAGGACACGATCATCACGTCGGTCGCGGCGGCGGCCTGGGCGAAGGCCGGGTTCTGGTCGATCGCCGTGAGCTTCGGCTTGAGGTCCACGACCGTCACCAGCGAGGAGGCCAGTTCGACGAGCGTGCGTTCGACCATCCCGCGGGCCAGGACGGCCTCGATGTCGGTCAGCTGCCGGTTGGGCTGCTCGTTGTGGCCGCTGCCCCCGAGCATCCGCTCGATGCAGGAGAGCACGAAGGCGATGTCGAGGTGCAGGACGCCCGCCCCGGTCAGCGGCTCGGGGTCGAAGACGGCCATCACGGTCGGCAGCGGCAGCGACGCGGCGTACTCGTCGTAGCTGTACTGCTGGATGCCGTCGAGTTCGACCTGCACGGTGGTGCGCAGGGTGGAGGACAGCAGCGTCGCCCACTGACGGCAGAAGCCCTCGTAGGTGATCTCGAGCACGCGGGCGTGCTGACGGGACAGCTTGGTCGGCCGTCGGAAGTCGTACGGGACGGGAACACCGCGTCGCCGGGAGCGACGGGTGCCTGTCCGCTCGGCGGTACTGGGGGTCTCGGCTGCCACGAGCCCTCTATCGGCACGAATGGCCGTCACCCTTTAGCGCGAGCCCGAACGGGTGGTTCTGGGCGTTGCGGCTCAAGGGTTCGCCCCGACGCGAAGGGGCCGACGGGCAGGACGACGGCCGGCGTCCACCGGCTCGACGGGGTGCCCGGGGCCGGGAGTCCCGGTGCCCTCAGACCCCGGACCAGCGACCTGGGTCGGGTCGTGGGGTGACCTGTGCGTGACCTGGGAGGTGCGTGGACGTCCTTCAGGTCGCCTTCAGCCGGTTCGACCCACACTCGGAACCGGAACGACACCGGTGAGGTCCCCACCCACGAACCCCTCGGAGCACTGCATGACCCTCACGACGTCACCGGGCACCCGGTCACAGCCCGGTCGTCCGCCCGGTCCCCCCACGGACCGCGCCCGACGCGACCGGGGCGTGCGTCTCGCCGCGGGCTGCTCGCTGTGGGGTTCCCTGCTGCTCGTCACCTACTGGTGGGCCGCCGACCGCGGACTGCAGGACCTCACCGGCTGGGCCGACGCCCTGACCTCGCTGGGACGGCTGTCCGGCCTGGTCGCCTCGGTGCTGCTGCTGGCCCAGGTGTTCCTCATGGCCCGCGTCCCGGTCCTGGAGGCCGCGTTCGGGCAGGACCGCCTCGCCCGGGTGCACCGGTGGGTGGGCTTCTGCTCCTTCGACCTGATGCTCGCCCACATCGTCACGATCACCTGGGGCTACGCCGGCGGGGAACTGACCCAGACCCCCGCGACCGGGTGGAACCTCCTGGTCGAGGAACCCGGCGTGCTGCTCGCCGGGGCGGGAACCCTCGCCCTGGTCGCCGTGGTCGTGACCAGCGTCCGCGCCGCCCGGCGCCGGCTGCGCTACGAGTCGTGGCACCTGATCCACCTCTACGCCTACCTCGGCGTCGGCCTGGCCCTCCCGCACCAGTTGTGGACAGGTCAGGAGTTCACCGGTCACCCCGCCCGGACGGTGTTCTGGTGGGCCGCCTGGGGGGCGACGATGGCAGCCGTCCTCGTGTTCCGGGTCTCGCTGCCATTGCTGCGCAACCGGAGTCTGGGCCTGCGCGTCACCTCCGTCGTGGCGGAGGCCCCCGACGTCGTGTCCGTCGTGATGACCGGACGGAACCTGCACCGGTTGCCCGTCGAGGCCGGGCAGTTCCTCGGGTTCCGCTTCCTGGACGGACCGGGCTGGATGCGCAACCACCCCTACTCCCTCTCCGCCGCCCCGGACGGCCGCCGGCTGCGGATCACCGTCCGCACCACCGGTGACGGCGGTCGCCGGCTGCGGAACCTGCGACCCGGGACGAGGGTCCTCGTGGAAGGTCCCCACGGTCGCCTCTCGGCCCGGGCCCGGACCCGCCGCGACGTCGTCCTCATCGGTGCCGGGGTGGGCATCACCCCCTTGCGGGCCCTGGCCGAAGGCCTCGGCTACGCCCCCGGTGAGGCGGTCCTGCTGCACCGCCACCAGGGGAGACCCCTGTTCGCGCGGGAGTTCGACGTCCTCGCCCGCGACCGCGGCCTGCGGGTGGTGGACCTCCCCGGTCCGCGCCGCACCGAGGGGTCCTGGCTGCCCGCCGGCACTCCCCCGATCGACGACGTGACTGCACTGCGTCACCTCGTCCCCGACATCGCCGGGCGCGACGTCTACGTCTGCGGTCCGGCGGGATGGACCGCAGACGTGCGCCGCGCCGCCACCGCCGCCGGGGTCCCGGCCGAGCGGTTCCACTGCGAAGACTTCGGATGGTGAACCGCGTGACCCGAGAAACTCCCCCGCGCGAACCCGGCGAGGGTGGCTCCACCCGCCGCATCGTCGTCGCCGGCATGAGCACCGTGACGGTGCTCGTCCTCCTCTTCGGCTACCACACCTCCACCGAGGGGGCCTCCTCGACGAGCACCGCGGTCGTGTCCCCCGCCATCGCGGGAACCACGGGTTCGAGCGTCACGGGTTCGAGCGGCACGGCGACCTCGGGCGGCACCTCGACGACCGCCTCGGCGACGTTCACCGGTTCCGCCGCCGACACCAGGTGGGGACCGGTGCAGGTGGAGATCACCGTGGCCAGCGGCGAGATCACCGCGGTCGACGTCGTGGAGCACCCCAGCGGGAACGGCAGGGACCAGGAGATCAACGCCCGAGCCCTCCCCACCCTCGTGCAGGAGACCCTGTCCGCGCAGAACGCCTCGATCGACATGGTCAGCGGAGCCACCGTGACCAGCACCGGGTACCTCACCTCCCTGCAGAGCGCGCTGGACCAGGCCGGACTGTGAGCGGGGAGCACGACGCCGCCACCGTCCGCCGGGTCGAGCAGGTCATGGGCTTCCCCGTGAGCCTCGCGATCCGAGGGCGACACCGCGAGGACGCCGCGGGGCGGGACGCCTGGGACGCGGTGCTCGCCTCGTTGCGCGCGGCGGAGGCCGTCTTCAGCCACTACCGCCCGCAGTCGTGGGCCTCGCGGCTGGGGCGCGGGGAGGTCACCGTCGCCGACTGCCCGCCCGAGGTGGCCGAGGTCCTGGCGATCGCGGAGGAGGCCCGTCGCGACTCCCGCGGCGCCTTCGACGTCCACCGCCCGGGAGCGGACGGGGTGCGTCGCCTCGACACCGCCGGCGTCGTGAAGGGCTGGGCCCTGGAACGCGCCGCGGTCTGGCTGACGGGTCTGCCGGACACCGACTCCTGTCTCTCCGGGGGAGGTGACGTGCTCTGCCACAACGCCTCCCCCGGGTCCCCGCCCTGGCACATCGGCATCGAGGACCCCGCCGATCCCCGGCGGATCATCGCCACCGTGGCGATCGCGAACGGCGCGATCGCCACCTCGGGCACCGCGCACCGGGGTGCGCACCTCGTCGACGCCCGCACCGGCGTCGCGCCCACCGCGGTGGCCCAGGTGAGCGTGATCGCGCCGTCGCTGACCCGCGCCGACGTCGACGCGACCGCGGCCTACGCCCTCGGTCCCGACGCCGCCCGCTGGCTCGGCGGTCGGCCCGGGACGTCGGGACTCGTCGTGTGGGCCGACGGGACCACGGAGGTCGTCGCCGACCCGTGACGGGGGTGAGAGGGGTGAGAGGGGGTGAGAGGGGTACTGCCAGGGCATCCCACCGCCCGGCGAGCCCCCCTACGGTGGGTTCGTGCGCCACCGTGACGAGGTCGAGGAAATGCCCACGGCGGGTGTTCCCCCGGCACCGGAACCCCCCGACTCCCCCCACGCCCGCGTCGTGATCACCATCGCGTCGCTGGGGTTCTTCCTCATCACCCTCGACATCTCGATCGTCAACGTCGCCCTGTCGGCGATCCGCGCGGAACTCGGCGGTGGGGTGACGGGCCAGCAGTGGATCATCGACGGCTACACCCTGCTGTTCGCGTGCCTTCTGCTGTTCGCCGGGAACCTCTCCGACCGGATCGGCGCCAAACGTGCCCTCGCGCTGGGCGTCGTCGTCTTCACGATCACCTCAGCGGCCTGTGCGGCAGCTCCGTCGGCGGGGGCGCTGATCGCCGCGCGGTGCGCGCAGGGAGCCGGCGCGGCGATCATGCTGCCCGCGTCCATGGCCCTGGTCCGGGAGGCGTTCCCCGAGCCGGGTCGCCGGGCCCGGGCCCTGGGGATCTGGGCCGTCGGCGGAGCGGTCGCCGGCCTGCTCGGTCAGCCCCTCGGCGGTTTCCTCACCTCGCTGGACTGGCGTTGGGTGTTCCTGGTCAACGTGCCGGTCTGCGGGGGGATGCTCGTCTTCCTCACCCGGGTCGCGACCTCGCCGCGCCGACCGAGCCCCTTCGACGTGGCCGGTCAGGTCCTGGCCGTGCTCGGGTTGTCCGCCCTGGTGTTCGGGTTGATCGACGGCGGTCACCGGGGTTTCACGTCACCGACCGTGGTGGCGAACCTGGTCCTCGCCGTCGCGGCGATCGCCGGGTTCATCGTCGTCCAGGCCCGCGCCGCGCACCCGATGGTGCCGCTCGACCTCTTCCGCGCCCGCGGGGTGCGGATCGCGCTGCCGGTGGGTTTCGCCTTCATGGTCGGCAACTTCGGCAACGTGTTCGTCGTGAGCCTCTACCTGCAGCAGCACCTGGGGTTGACCCCGTTGCGGGCGGGACTGGTCTTCGTGCCGTCGGCGGTCCTCGCCGTCGCGGGGAACCTGGCGAGCGGACCGGTCACGAACCGCTTCGGCGCGCGGGTCCCCGTGGTCGCCGGTTTGACGTCGATGGTCGCGGGGTTGCTCGGGCTGGCCGCCACGGTCGGGGCCGGCTCGGTCGGGTGGACGGCGCTCTGCGTCTGCTTCTTCGGGGCGGGTGGTTCGCTGGCGATGCCCTCGGTGACCTCGGTCGTCCTGGAGGGCGTCGCGCCGGAGCGGTCCGGCACGGCCAGCGCGGTGTTCAACACCTTCCGCCAGATCGGCGGTGCGGTCGCCATCGCCGTCTTCGGCGCCCTGGTGTCCGGCGAGTTCCTCGCGGGTGCCCGCGCCAGTTTCCTGATCTCCGCGGCGCTGCTCCTGGGCGCTGCGCTGCTGAGTCTCCGCGTCCCCACCCGAACCGTCTGAGGAGAAACCCGTGCACACCCGAACCCTCGGCCCGCAGGGCCCCGCCGTCTCCGCGATCGGCCTGGGCTGCATGACCACCACCGGCGGCTACGGCGCCACCCCCGACCGGGCGGAGATGCTCGCCCACGTCCGCTCCGCGGTGGACCTCGGCGTGACGTTCTTCGACACGGCCGAGATCTACGGCCCGCACGCCAACGAGGAACTCGTCGGCGAGGCCCTCCGCGACGTCCTCGCCGATCGGGACGACGTCGTGATCGCCACGAAGTTCGCCCAGCACGTCGACCCCGCCACCCGGACCGCGACCGGGCGGATGCTGCGACCGGACGAGGTCGCGGCCGCCGCCGACGGTTCCCTGCAGCGCCTCGGGGTCGAGGCGATCGACCTGTACTACCAGCACCGGGTCAACCCGGAGTTCCCGATCGAGGAGTTCGCGGGTGCCGTCGCGGACCTCGTCGCCGCGGGCAAGGTGAAGCACTACGGGCTCTCCGAGGCGGCCGCCGACACCATCCGCCGGGCGCACGCCGTGCACCCGGTGACGGCGGTCCAGAGCGAGTACTCGCTCTGGTGGCGTCGCCCCGAGGAAGCCGTCCTCGGCGTGTGCGCCGAACTCGGCGTCGGGTTCGTGCCCTTCAGCCCCCTCGGCAAGGGTTTCCTCACCGGGACCATCGCCACCGGGACCTCGTTCGCCGAGGGGAGCGACCTGCGCGCCAGCATCCCCCGCTTCGCGGCGGCGGCCCAGCAGCAGAACGCCGCCGTGGTGGACCTCGTGCGGCGCTTCGCCGAGCGGAAGGGCTGCACACCCGGCCAGATCGCCCTGGCCTGGCTGCTGGCCCGCCAGCCGTGGATCGTCCCCATCCCCGGGACCACCAACCCGGGGCGGCTCCGCGAGAACGTCGCCGCGGCCGAAGTCACCCTCACACCCGAGGAGGTGGAGGAGCTGTCCCGGCAGTCGGCCGCCCTCGAGATCGAGGGTGGCCGCTACCCGGACTGGCTGGAGGCGCAGACGAACCTGTGACTCGGTCGTCACCGACGCCGATCCCGACGCCGGGGCCGGCGCAGTTCCGGGGGTGCGCTCGAGACGCCGACACCGAGCATCACCAGCACCGTCACCGGAGGTAGCCACCACACCGGGAACCCCACCGCACGACCGCCGACGATGAGCAGGACCATCGCCGCGATCCCCACGACCATCCGCCAGTCATCACCGATGACGAGGTCGCGGACGACGTCCAGGACCACGCGCAGCGCCTTCACGACCCGGCCCGCGCGGACGCGTCCACGCGCGGGGTCCGCGCACGCAGCAGCAGCGTGTACCCGACGGCGAGGCAGGCGGTGAACGCGACGAGCACCGGCAGGGCGGCGTCGGCACCCGGCCAGAGCACCCCGGCGCCCTCACCGCTCCAGAACATCCCGAAGGAGGTCAGCAGCACGCCGACGACGAACTTCAGCTGGTTCTCGGGCACCCGCGACAACGGGCCCCGGACCAGGAGGCCGGCGACGGTGACCACGAGGACCGCCGCCGCGGCCCCCAGCGCGGCCAGCCCGATGCGTCCGGCGTTGGCCCCGAAGGTCAGGACGATGAAGACCACCTCGAGACCTTCGAGGAGGACGGCCTTGAAGCAGAGGGTGAACGCGTAGGCGTCGACGCCGTCCGACGTCGCGATCGCCTGCGAGCGTGCCGCCGCCGCGTGGGCGGCGAACAGGGCTGCCTCGTCGTGCAGGGCCTTGCGCCCGGAGGCGCGCAGGACCGCCTTGCGCAGCCACTGCAGCCCGAAGACCAGCAGCAGCGCCCCCACGAGCAGTCGGAGCACCTGCAGGGGAACCACCGTCAGCGCGGGCCCGAGGCCCACCACGAGCACGGCCAACGCGGCGAGACCCGCGAGGACGCCGAGTCCGCCGGAGCGCCAGCCCCGCGTCACGCCCACGGCGAGGACCACGGTGAGCGCCTCGACGGCTTCGACGGTGCTGGCCAGGAAGACGGAGAGGAAGAGCGCGGAGGTTGCGGTCACGGATGCTCCTGGCTCGGTGCGGGCGGACTCCCGATCAGCTGCGGTCCCCGCCGGCGTCGCCGGGCAGGGACTCGGTGGCGACCCGGGGCGACGACGACGGCGCAGCACGGCGCACCGGCACGTCCGCGGAACCATCCGGGACCCCTCCGGTCTGCTCCTGAACGTCGCTGCGTTTCACCGCCAGGTAGGCCACCAGGGCGACGATCACGACGAGCGCGACGAGGGTCACCGGGCCGTCCCCGAGACCGACACCCCCTCCGACGGAGGGTTCCTTCGCCAGCCAGTCCGCGAAGGAGGCCCCCAGCGGGCGGGTCAGCACGTAGGCCACCCAGAACGTCGCGACCGGGTTCGCTCCGAGTCGCCACGCCACGAGGGGAACCGCGATGGCGACCGCGAAGAGCAATCCCGAGGGCAGGAAGCCGAGGTGCATCGTCAACCCGGTCAGGTCCCCGACCGCCGTCCCCAGCGCGAAGGTCGCGACGACGGTGGCCCAGTAGAACCGTTCCCTGCGGGCCGTCGTGATGCTGTGGATGTCGAGGGTTCCCTCGCTGCGCCGCCACCAGGTGAACAGGACGATGACCACGACCCCGTAGAACGCCGAGGTCACGTAGTAGGACAGGCCGGTCACCACGTGCAGCACGTCGGCGACGATCGTCCCAAAGACGGCGATCATCGCGACGGCGAACCAGTAGCGGAGCGCCTGGTAGCGCGTCGCGCGCAACTGCCACCACAGGGCGAGGGCGAACCCCCCGACGCCGACCACCCCGCCGAGGACGAGGTTCGTCGTGCCGAGGAAGTCCGAGGCCGCCTCTCCCATGCCGGTGGTGAGCACCTTCACCACCCAGAAGAGGACGGTGATCTCGGGCACCTTCGCCGCGACCGGGGGACGCGCGCAGGGGAAGCGCTTCAGGGGCGTGCGGGCCATGGGGCGTCGTCTCCAGACAGGGGGTGGGCGTGGCGGCGGCGTTCGCGGGTTCCCCCCCATGCTGCCTGCGAGTCGCTGAACCGCGGCTGAGAGCGGTCAGCGGCGTGAGGTGGTTCCTCGCCGCGACCTCAGCAGTTCCACCAGCACCGGCAGCAGCGAGACCACCACGACGACGGCGATGATCGGCAGCAGGTAGGCGTCGATCCCGGGGATCTGCCCACCGAGCACGTGTCCGGCGAGAGTGACCCCGAGGGCCCAGAGGAGCCCCCCGACGCACTGCCACAGGGTGAAGGTGCGGGCCGGGACGCCCACCGTCCCCGCGAGGGGGTTCATCAGCGTCCGGACCACCGGGATGAACCGCGCGAGGACGATCGCCTTGCCGTGCCCGTAGCGTTCCAGGACGGCGCGGGCGCGCTGCACCCCCGCGTAGCGCCGGCGGTGCTCAGGACGCTCCAGCAGAGCCGGACCCGCGGCCCGGCCGATGAGGTAGCCGACCTCCGCCCCCAGCAGGGCCCCGCCGACCGCGGCCAGGAGCACCGGGACCAGGGACAGGTGGACCGAGGAGCTGACACCCGTCGCCGTGAGCAGCCCGGCGGTGAAGAGGAGCGAATCGCCGGGGAGGAAGAACCCCACGAGCAACCCGGTCTCGGCGAAGAGGATCACGAAGACCCCCAGGATCCCGAAGGACGACAGCAGGTGCTGGGGGTCCAGCAGCGCGCTCACGACGACAACGAGGAGGAGGACGACGAGGCGGCCGGGGCGCCGCGCCGGTCGGGGGCGTCGACCCTGCTGACACTCAGGTAGACCACCACCGCCAGGATCGCCGCGAGGAACAGGACGCTGGTCACCGTGGTCCCCAGACCGAGACCGCCGTCGGCCCGGTCCTGCGACAGCAGGTCACCCAGGGACGCGCCCAGCGGGCGGGTCAGGACGTAGGCCGCCCAGAACGTCCCGACGGCGTTCAGGTGCAGCCCGAAGCGCAGCACGGCCACCACGGCGATCGCGACGGCGAACAGGACGACGGAAGCGAGGTAGCCGATGCCGGTCGTCTCGGCCACGAAGTCACCGGCCGCGGTGCCCAGGGCGAAGGTGAAGAGGATGGTGAGCCAATAGAAGGCTTCCCGCCGGGGGCTGTCGATCGCGTGGATGGACAGCGTGCCCTCGACCCGGTGCCACGTCAGGAACGTCGCGGTCAGCAGGACCGCGAAGACGATCGTGGAGGCCAGGAGCGGCACCCCGAGACCGTCGGTGAGGTTGTCGGTGAGCAACGTCCCCACGACGCTGATCAGAACCACGGCCAGCCAGTAGACCGGGGGCCGGTAGCCACGGCTGCGGAACTGCACCACGAGCACGACCGCGAGCAGCACCGTCATGACGATGCTGGTCGCGGTGAGACCGAAGCCGAGAGTCTCGTTCAGGTAGTCCGCCGCGGTCTCCCCCACCGTGGTGGCCAGCACCTTGACGATCCAGAAGAACGCGGTGACCTCGGGAACCTTGTTCGCCGCCGTGCGCAGGGCGGCACCGGTGCCGCCCCGGGGTCCCCGGCGAGCAGGAGTCTGTGTCATGTCCCCAGGGTGGCGGGAGTGTGCTGAACCTCCGCTGAGCGCCTCGACCATCATCTCGTCCACGCAGGTCAGGACGGTGCAGGTGCTGCTGACCGAGGTCGGGTCTGCCCCTGCTGACCGCCGGCCTGCTGGGATCGATGGGCCGGATCACCTCCAGCGTCGACAACGGGCGATGGAGAGTCTCCGGTGCACGTTGCCGCGCGAACTGCTGAACCCGCAGGTCGTGGTCCACGAAACGGAACTGGGGACAGCACCGTTCGAGCGGAACGGGGTGTTGTGTTCTGCGAACCCGTCGACGTCGTTCCGGCGTCGGTTGCCGCAAACCTGTCGAGCACGAAGCCCTCCCCACCACAGTGACTGCCAGCCACTCAGGTCGATGAGAAACCCTGCGTTCCCGGAGTTCACCCCTGCGGGGCTTCGCGGTAATGGGCGTGTCGACGTTGTCACCCTTGCGATTGCCTGACGATCAAACCTCGACCAAGAGGTCCTCACCATTGATCCGCAATGCCACCATCGGCACCAGTGCCTCCGATCAGGAGAGTCCGTCCTGAGCCAACCGTTGTCAGCAGAAGTTCAGGATCAAATGCAGTGGAGCGAGTTCCCAGAAGCGGGTCGAGGGTAGCCTCCTCTACCTGGCGCGGTACAAGAGGGACCCATACTCTTCTGCTCATGCACCACTTTCCGGACGACCGTCGGGCCCGGTCGGAGTACGTTCACCCCTGAAGCGGGAGAATCCCGAGCCTGCCCATCCCCCAGGGGACGAACCACCCGGTCACCGGGGCAGGCGCAGGCTCGCCACGTGGTCCTGGCGCCACACCAGCCTGTGCGAGCCAGGCTCGGACCGCCCCAGCGGTGCGCCCCCGCAGCGAGAAGTCCTGTCACCACCACTGCCGAGAGGGCGAAACACCATGACCGACCACTCCAGGTACTCCGAAGTCCTCGAGGGGGCGTGCCCCTTCGGTGGGAACACGATCGGCGGCGCACAGACCTCCAAGCCGACGCTCTCGGACTGGTACCCCGAACGACTACGGGTCGAACAGCTGCATCGCGACGCCGTCATGGCCAACCCACTGGCAGACCTGGACTACCCCGCTGCCTTCGCCACGATCGACTTCGACGAGCTCAAGGCCGACATCAAGGCTCTGCTCACCACCTCCGTGTCGTGGTGGCCCTCGGACTACGGCAACTACGCACCGCAGATGATCCGCATGGCCTGGCACGCGGCGGGCACCTACCGCATCGCCGACGGACGCGGCGGCGCCGGCCGGGCGATGCAGCGGTTCGCACCCATCAGCAGCTGGTGGGACAACGGCAACACCGACAAGTCCAGGCGCCTGCTGTGGCCGCTCAAGCAGAAGTACGGAAGCGCTCTGTCCTGGGCGGACCTGATGATCCTCACCGGCAACTGCGCGCTGGAGGTCATGGGCTTCCCCACGACCGGTTTCGGCGGCGGGCGCCGCGACGCCTGGGAAGCCGACGACGCCACCTACTGGGGACCGGAGTACATCGACAACACCACCCCGGAGTCCTTCGACGCGATGGTGATGCGCGATGGACGGTGGACCGGCGAGCCGGGGGACGCCGACTACGAGCTCGAGCAGCCACTGGCCGCCTCCCACCAGTCACTCATCTACGTCAACCCCGAGGGGCCCAACGCCAACGGCGACCCCGCCGCTTCGGCGGTCGACATCCGCATCACCTTCGCCCGGATGGCGATGAACGACGAGGAGACCGTCGCCCTCATCGCCGGCGGTCACGCCTTCGGCAAGAGCCACGGTCAGGTCGCGGCCGACAAGATCGGCCCGCCACCGGAGATCGCCCCCATGGAAGCCATGGGCCTGGGTTGGCACAACCCCGAGGGCACGGGTTTCGCGGAGCACACGATGACCAACGGCATCGAGGGCTCCTGGACGCCGAACCCCACCCAGTGGGACAACTCCTACCTGGAGAACCTGTTCCGCTACGAGTGGGAGCAGACCGAGAGCCCCGCCGGTGCCCTGCAGTGGACGCCGGCCGACCCCTCGGCACCCGAGACCCCCGACGCCCACCTCGACGGCGTCACCCACCCGCTCATGATGATGACCAGTGACATCGCCCTGAAGGTCGACCCGGTCTACCGCGAGATCTGCCAGCGGTTCCTGGACGACTTCGACCTCTTCACCCGCGAGTTCTCCAAGGCCTGGCACAAGCTCACCCACCGCGACATGGGTCCCAAGTCGCGCTACCTCGGTCCCGAGGTGGCCGCCCAGGACTTCAGCTGGCAGGACCCGTTGCCCGTCCGTGAACACCCGGTCGTCGACGCGGCGGACGTGGCGCGACTCAAGGACGCTGTCCTGGCCACGGGACTCTCGGTCTCGGACCTCGCCTACACCGCCTTCTCCTCAGCGGTGACCTACCGCGACTCCGACAAGCGGGGCGGCGCCAACGGGGCACGGATCGCGCTGGCACCGCAGAAGGACTGGGCGGTCAACCGCCGCACCGTCCCCGTGGTCGCCGCGCTGCGCGAGGTCACGGACTCCTTCAACGCCGGCGGGTCGGCGAAGGTCAGCCTCGCGGACGTGGTGGTGCTCGGCGGCTGCGTAGCGGTCGAGCAGGCGGCGGCGGCGGCCGGCGTCGCGATGGACGTGCCCTTCACACCCGGGCGGGTCGACGCCACCCAGGAGCAGACCGACGTCACCCAGTTCCAGTGGCTCGCGCCGGTGGTGGACGGTTTCCGCAACTACCTCCAGCCGGACCTCGCTCGGATCACCAGCGTGGCGCCGGAGCAGATGTTCCTCGACAAGGCGGACCTGCTGAACCTCACCGCACCCCAGTGGGTCGTGCTGACCGGGGGGCTGCGCGTCCTGGGCTGCAACCACGACGACTCCTCCGCGGGGGTGTTCACCGACCGGGTCGGCGCGTTGACCACCGACTTCTTCGAGACGCTGACGAGCATGGACTACGTGTGGAACACGTCCGACGCAGCCGGCCGCGAATTCACCCTGAACGACCGCGAGAGCGGTGAGGCGGTCTACCGGGCGACCCGCAACGACCTGGTCTTCGGCTCCAACTCCCAACTGCGCGCCATCGCCGAGGTCTACGCCGCGCGAGACGGTGGCGCACGGTTCGTCCGGGACTTCGTCGCGGTGTGGAACAAGGTGATGATGGCCGACCGCTACGACGTCACGGCATCCCCGGCCCCGGACGGGACAACGATCCTCGGCTGATACCCCCCGGCCTCGTCGAAGATCCGATCCAGCCCGCACGCCCCCGTCACCTCCTGGCGGGGGCGTGCGGAGGGCGCTCATCGGATTGAGGTGTCACCGATCCGTCCTGCGAACGAGTCCTCGAAACTGCCTCGACGCGGATGCCGGCACGATTCTCGCGATCGAGTGGCCAGGACCGTCCCCAAGGCCCCCTTCGGCCATCCACACGGGCAGCCTGCTGCGGGAACCACGACTCAGGGCCCTCCCCCAAAGGACCACGCGTTCGTTTCACGAAGTGACACCTTCGCCAGCCTGGAACTACTATCGTCACAGTAGTAAGCCAGTTTCCTGCTGTCACGCTGTTCAGCAGACTGCACACCCCTCGGGTCAGTGTGCGTTTCTTCGTACCGCAAGGCCCACCCAGAGGAGTGTTCATGTTCGACACCATCGGCGGGCTGCCCGTGCACCCCCTCGTCGTCCACGCTGTGGTCGTCCTGCTACCCCTCGCGGTGCTCGGCACCATCGCCGTCGCCGTCTTCCCTCGGTGGCGGACCCGTTACGCCGGCATCAACGCTCTGGTCGCAGTGGTCGGGACAGCGTTGTGCCCGGTCGCCACCAGCAGCGGCGAGGCACTCGAACACCGCGTGGGTGACCCCGGCCTCCACGCCGAGCTCGGTGACCAGCTCCTCTGGTTCTCGCTGCCCATGGCTCTCCTCGCCCTGATCCTCTGGTGGATGCAGCGCCGCGCCCACGCCGACGTCGACACCGACCGAGAGCTCGGCACCCAGGACCGGGAAGGCCCCGGCTTCCACGGACCCGCCACGACAACGCCTCGTCGTGAGCACCGCCGGCGCAGTGTCCGCGGACTCGGTGTCGTCGCCGTCCTCGCCGTCGTCGCTGCTATCGCTTCGGGTGTTCAGGTCTATCGAGTCGGTGACTCCGGGGCCAAGGCCGTGTGGGCCGACCAGATGACCGCTGCCCCCGCCGCATCCAGCAACGGGTGACGACGACCACCGGGTGAGCCGTCCTCACCAGGAGAGGGCGTCGGGGAAGTCGTTCCGACGCCCTCTGCCGTTGCCGGTACTGCTGGTCGGGACGATGGAGGCGATCGAGTGCCGCCGATGTCCCCACCCGCACCCTGCGTGCTTCCTGATCGCGCCACCCTCGACGGCAATCGCGTACGCCGGCCACTTCGTCGTGAGGGGCGGGGTGCCACTCGCGGCCTGCACGTGCGACGACCCGAGCGCTCTCGAGACCGACCTGCAGAAGCGATCGTGTGCGCACACACGGTGCCGGGGTTCAGCCGGTGATGGAGATCCGGTCCGACGAACTTCGTCACTCGGGGCTCCCCCTCAGAAGGGCTTCGGTCGGCGGCGTCCAGGGTGGCGGAGCCCTGCTCGGAGCCGGTGCGGGAGGATCAGGACCGGTACGGGCCGTCCGAGGTGAGGGAGGTGGTTCCGGTGATCGCAGTAGCGCGGCGCGGGGTCGAGGAGATCGTCCGCTGGTGGCTGGGGGCGGGCGTGCAGGTCCGCTCGACCGTCGCCGCGACCCTGCTGCAGGCCGCCGTCGTCGCGGCGGCGGGAGCGGTCCTGCTGCTCGCCCTGCACAACAACCTCCAGACCAGCATCGACGCCGGCAACCTCGCCACCGCCCAGGGAATCTCCGCCTTCGTCGACCAGGAGATCGCCGGCTCCTCGGCAGCCTCCGTCGACGACGCTCCCGACCGCGACGACCTGCAGGGCGCCATCGACGCCGCCGCCCAGCGCCGAGCAGTGGTCCAGGTCCTCAACGCCGACGGCGCGGTCATCGCCTCCAGCAGCGACCTGCGAGGTTTCCGATCCGTGGCACACCGGATGCCCGCCGTCGGCGGGACCGAGATCTTCCAGGAGGGCTTGCCCTTCGACGACGATCCCTACCGGTTCACCGCTCTGGGTGGCGAAGCCGACGGCACCCGGTTCACCGTCCTCATCGGAGAGTCGCTCGGCACCGGCGAGGACACCCTGCACGCAGCCGAGGTGGCCCTCGCCGTCGCGGGGCCCCTGCTGCTGCTCGCGGTGGCCGGCGCGACCTACCTGTTCATCGGGCGGTCCCTGCGTCCCGTCGCGAAGATCCGTTCCACCGTCGAGGGCATCAGCCTGCGCGACCTCTCCGAACGGGTGCCCGTCCCGCCCGGGAACGACGAGGTCTCCCAGCTCGCGCGGACCATGAACGCCATGCTCGTCGACCTCGACCGGGCCACCACCGCGCAACGGCAGTTCGTCTCCGACGCCAGCCACGAACTGCGCAGTCCGGTCGCCACCCTGCGGGCTGCCGCCGACATCGCCCTCACGGTGCCGAACAGGGCTGACCGCACCGACCTCGCGGTCCTGGTGCGGGGCGAGGCGATGCGACTGGATCGGCTCGTGGCCGACCTGCTGTTGCTGGCCCGGGTCGACGAACACGGCCGGAACTCCGCCGTCACGTCGCGACGTGACGAGGTGGACCTCGACGACCTCGTCACCGCGGAAGCCCGTCGGCTGCGGTCCGCCACGACGCTCGCCGTCTCCGTCCACCGCGAACCGGCCCGGATCATCGGCGACGAGCACGCGTTGTCGCGAGTCCTGCGCAACCTCACCGACAACGCCGCCCGCCACGCCGTGACGGCGGTGTCCATCACTCTGCACCACAACGACTCCACCGCGGTCCTGGACGTGGTCAACGACGGCCCCCCGATCCCCGGCCAGGATCGCGAACGCGTGTTCGACCGGTTCGTGCGCCTGGAGGAGAGTCGTGCCCGCGACCTCGGCGGCACCGGTCTGGGGCTGGCCATCGTCCGCGAGATCGTCCTGGCCCACGGCGGGAGCGTCCGCGTCCTCGACCCCGACGACGGCCCGGGGACGTGCTTCCGGATCGAACTCCCGATCTCGGAGTTCCCGGACTCCCCGGAACTCACGGACTGACGAAGCGGTAGCCCGAACCCCGGATCGTCTCGATGTAGTCGCGACCGACCTTGCGGCGCAGGTACCCGACGTAGACCTCGACGAGGTTCTCGTCACCGTCGTAGAACTCGTCCCAGACGTTCTCGAGGATGTTCGTCTTCGTCAGGACGTCGCCGGCGTGGCGCATGAAGTGGTGCAGCACCTGGAACTCCCGCGCGGTGAGGCGGACCTCCTCGCCGCGCAGGTGGACCCGCTGCTGAGCGGGGTCGAGGGCGAGTTCCCCGGCGCTCAGCGTCGCGGGCCGCTCGGGCGCACCGCGCCGGACCAGCGAACGCAACCGGGCGACGAGGACCTCGAAGGAGAAGGGTTTGCGCAGGTAGTCGTCGGCACCGAGGTCGAACGCGTCGGTCTCGTCGTACTCCCCGTCCTTGGCGGTCAGCATGAGGATCGGGGTCCAGACCTCGCGCGCCCGCAACGTCCGGCACACCTCGTAGCCGTTGAGCACCGGGAGCATGATGTCCAGGACGACGACGTCGAACGCCCCGGCGGTGGCCCGCTCCAACCCGGAACCCCCGTCGTGGACGACCTCGACGCTGAACCCGACCCCGGTCAGCCCCGACGACAGCGTCGCGGCGAGCGTGACCTCGTCGTCGACCAGCAGCACCCGCACCGTCATCCCCCCTGGACCCGTGGTGAAGCGAGTTTGCCACGACTCGCACGGAGGCGACGACACCCAGCGCGAGGAGCACGGCGAGCACCACACCGAGCGCGACCCGGTACCCGGCGAACACGCTGATGCGGTGCCCGGCGACGATCCTCAGCAACCACGCGATGGCCGCCGAGAACGTGTTGCGTCACCTGGTGATCACTGACGGTCGGTCTTCGGCTCGTCGGTGAAGGTGCCGGCCTCGGTGAGACGTCGGACTGCTTCGGCCTCGCTCGGGCCGCGCGGTCGGACGCCTTCGGGTGCGGCCCAATTCGTCAGCTCAGATGGCAGGCGGGAGGTGGGACACCCGGGCTGGGAGAAGCAGCTGACGTCGGCCGGCTCGTCTTCCCCCAACAGTGGCAGGCGCATTCGCAGACCCCACCACACCGACCAGGACGTCGTCGGCGACGACCGACACCTCCCCCAGCGGGAGCTGGGCACCAATGGTGCTGCTCACCGGTCCAGTCCCGGAGGCCACGACGTTGGAGCCCATCCGCAGCTCTACCCGCACCGTGGCCCCCTCCGGATACGTCGATGACGAGCCGATGCAGGCCGCTACGTTCTGGACCTGCGGTGAGGTCGACGCACCGCTACCGGACACGACGGCGCCCACGGCCAGGACGAGTCCCGCGCCCATCTGGATCGTCGGGACCTCGACCTGCCGGCAGTGGTAGCAGTGCTCCCAGGCGTCGTCAGCGCGACACCACCTGTGCTTGCCGCAGTCGCGGTGCCCCGTGTCCGCCACCCCCGCCCAACGAGAACCCGGGGCAGTCGGCAACGCCACCGTGTCCGCCAGCGGTACCGGTGCGCCAGGACCTCGACGTAGCGGGACGATCCTGCGGTCATCCCGCGGTACGGGCGGCTCGGATGGCCTGGGGACGTCAGGGTCGTGTTGATGAGCGAGCGGGCCTCCTGTCGCCGACCGGTCAGCCGTTGCCCGCCTCAGCGATCAACCAGGGTTCCTGGTCACTGTGCCGGACCAGCACGTACCCCCACCCGGAAGGTTCGCCGGTGGAGAAGCCCTGATCCGGGTCGGTCACGGTGAAGGTCACCTGCACCGACACCACCTGCTCGTAGGCCTTCAACTCATCCGGGCTCGACGTGGTGTCGTGAGGCGCGACCTCGGAGGAGACGTCCACGTCCTTCAAGCCCGGGTCCACCCCGTGCTGCCACTGATCCTGCGCGGCGAACCCGGGAGTCGACACCTGCGCAGCACCGTCCTCGTCCTCGTGCTGGACCGCGTCGAGGTAGGCGCGGACCACATCATCCGGCACCTCGGACGCCGTGTGCTGCTGCACCACGTCGGCCCGGGCCTGCCCCGGGGAACCGCAGCCGGCCACCGCCACGGCGAACGCCAACGTCAAGCCCACCGAGGACCACGTGAACACGCAGCGTTGATTTCTCACCACTCCGGTCTAGCAGCAGTCGTGCAGGTTCGTCCGCGCCGAGCGACACCTGTCCGCAAGATCCGCGCATCCCGCGGTGCGCGCGGTCCTGAGCTGTCGACGGCGTCGCGATCACGACGAATTCAGGGGTTCCCGACTGGCCCCTCGCTGGATGGATCGCTCGTCACCACGGGTCGGGTGCGTCGAGCGGTCGCGGGCAGAGTCGATCTGTACTGGTTGAGCAACGACCCTCGAACGCGATGTCCTCGCATCTGCACTCACCGCGGCCACCACCGCGCGGGGGCACAAGCCCCTCAGAAGGTGAAGCGACCCACGAGCGTCTGCAGCTGCGCCGCACTGCGGGAGACTTCCGCCGCCGTGGTCGCCGTGTGCGACGCGGACGTCGTCGTCTCCACCGCCGCCGCCGCGATCCCCGAGATGTTCGCCGAGATCTCCTGGGAACCCGTGGAGACCTCGGTGACGTTGCGGACCATCTCCGCCGTCGTCGCCGACTGCTCCTCCACCGCTGCCGCGATCGTCGCCTGCAAACCATCGATCCGCGAGATCACCTCCGCGATCTCCGCGATCACCGTCGTCGCCGCGGCAGCATCGGCCTGGGTGGCGTTCACCTTCGCCACGATCACCTCCGTGGCCCGCGCAGTCTGCTGAGCCAGTTCCTTCACCTCACCCGCCACCACCGCGAACCCCTTGCCCATCTCCCCCGCCCGCGCCGCCTCGATCGTCGCGTTCAACGCCAACAGGTTCGTCTGCTCCGCGATCGTCGTGATCAGCTTCACCACGTCCCCGATCTCCCGACTCGAGGCACCGAGACGTTCGATCGTCGTGCCGGCGTCGCCGGCAGCGGCCACCGCGGTCGCCGCGGTGGAGGAGGCCTGCGCGGTGGAGGTGGCGATCTCGTTGATCGCCGCGGTCATCTCCTCCCCCGCCGCGGCGACGGTGCCGATGTTGGCGCTGATCTCCTCCGTCGCGGCGGACACCAGCTGCGACTGCGAGGCGGACTCCTCCGCCCCGGAGGAGAGCTGGGTGGCGACTGCGGTCAGTTCCTCGCTGGAAGCGGCGAGCGCGGTGGCGTTGTCGGTGACCTCACGCATCACCTCGGCGAGGTTGTCCATCGAGGTGTTCGTCGCCGCCGCGAGGCGCCCGACCTCGTCACGGCTGACGTAGTCCACGCGCTGGTCCAACCGGCCCTGGGCGAGGCCTTCGACCACGACGACGGTCTGGGCCAGGGGGCGGGCGATGGACCGGGAGATCAGCACCGACAGTGCCGTCGCCAACCCGAGGGCGATGACCCCGGCACCGATCAGGCCGGCCAGAGCCTGGCGGTACTCCTCGCTGCTCTTCTTCGCCAGAGCGGCGGCGTGGTCGGCTTGGGCGGTGGCGAGAGCGTCGACAGCGGCGGCGAGCTGCTGGGAGATGGGGCGGACTTCGGTGTCGCGCTGGGCGTTGAACGCGGCCAGGTCACCGGTGAGGGCGATGGTGACGCTGTTGGCGCGGGCGGTGCGGTACTGCGTGAGCAGCGTCGTGTAGGCCTGCTGCTGGACAGTGGTGGAAGCCGGGGACGCGGCCAGGTAAGTGCTCCACGCGGCGTCCAGCGCGGTGTCATCGGTGCTCAGGGCCTGCTGCGCGGTGGTCAACGTTGCGGCATCCATGGTGGCGAGGGCGATGTTGGCGACGTCCAAGCGGACCTGCAGGTAGGCGGATTCGACCTTGCCGATCGCGCGGGTGGAGGCGATACCGGAGCTGGAGACAGTGTTCAGTCGCTCCTGGATGACGTGCAGCTCGTAGGCGCCGAAGCCGATGGCGGTGGCGAGCAGTAAGCTGATGACACCGAACGCGGCGAACAGCTTTGCCGAGACCTTCATGTTTCGCAGGACGCCCATGCTTCGGTATCGACGGTCCGGGGTCGCAACTGAGCCCTTGAGGACGTTTCACAGGGACCCTGCAGGATTCATAGCCATCGATCCCCGATCCAGAGGGCAGCGGCTGTGTCGATGATCGAGTCATCCACCTGTCCGGCAAACCGGGTCGAGCTCACTGCTTCAGGCCGCTGACGCGGCCTGAAAGCCCCTACCGACCGGAGTCCACCGAAGTCGGGGCAGCCCCTTTCCCGACGGTGGTGGCCAGGAACTTCACCATCCAGAACCCGGCGGTGACTTCAGGGACCTTGTTCGCCGTGGTGCGCAAGACCCCGGTGCCGGGTCAGCGGGTCACGCCGTCATCGTGGCGCTCGGAGGTCGAAGCGTCGCTGAGAGCGTGTCGTGCCCGCTCCACTGTGGCGTCGCCGGGCTCAGACCGCTTCCGATTCGTCGACGGCCCGGATCCCGCGCCGGGAGGCGGGATGTCTGCGACGGGTGCGACACCGCGCTGCACGTCATCGCCGCGGCGCACCATGACAGCGACCAGCACTGCGATCAAGACGATCGCGACCAGGGTGACGGGGCCGTCGCCCAGACCGAGGCCGGCTCCGATCGAGTGCTCCTTGCCGAGCCAGTCAGCGAAGGAGGCACCCAACGGACGGGTGAGGACGTATGCAGCCCAGAACGTCGCGATGGGGCTGGCCCCGGCCCGCCAGGCGAGGAGCGGGACGGCGATCGCGGCGGTGAACAGCAGACCCGAGGGCAGGAAACCCAGGTGCATGGCCAGGCCGGTGAGGTCGCCTACCGCCGTGCCCAGGGCGAACGTGGCCAGGACGGTGGCCCAGTAGAACCGTTCGCGACGCACGGTGGTGATGCTGTGGACGTCCAGGGTGCCTTCGCTACGCCGCCACCAGGTGAACATCACCACCACCGCCAGTGCGTATAGCGCCGAGGTCGCCCACAGCGGCAGGCCGGAGGCGACGTGCAGGACATCGGCGAGGATGGTGCCGAACACCGCGATCATCGAGACGCAGAACCAGTAGACGGGGGCGCGGTAACGCTCGGCCCGCAACTGCAGGCGCAGAGCCAGGACGAACCCGCCGACGCCGACGACGCCGCCCAGGATGAGGTTCGTCTCCCCCAGGTAGTCCGAGGCCGCCTCGCCCATACCCGTGGTGAGGACCTTGACGACCCAGAACAACACGGTGATCTCGGGGACCTTCGCGGCTGTGATGCCGGGGGAAGGCAACAAGCGGAAGAGACGGGGCGTTCGGGTCATGCGTCGAGACCTCCGTGGTCGCCGTGGTCCTGCCTGTGTGAACAGCTCTGGGGGTACATCGGCTACTTCGTCGTCAAGTAGAAGAGATCGCGTTGATCGGGAGCGAGGTAGCGGTCGGCCTGGCGGCTCACGTCCGGTAGCAGCGTCGTGGGTTCACTACGGACCCGCTCGAGTCCCAGCGGGAGGACGACACCATGCCGGTGTGCATGTCCAGCTCCATGGCCCGGACCGCACCGGCCTGCACGAGGGCCCCGGCCAGGTGGACGAGATCGAGCTCGTCGCCTGCCACGCGGAGCAGGTTTCCGTGTCGATCCACCCCCAGCGCCGAGCGCCAGGTGTACTGGCCCTGGTTGCGCAGGTTGGGCACGTCGGCTGGATCCACCCGGCCCTCACCGGGCCACGAAGCACCATCGGGCTGACGGGTCCCAGTGACCAGGTGTGCGGTGGTCGCCCTGGCGTGTCCAGGCGGCGGCGGCCACCACCTGCGGGTGGTCTGAGTCGGGTGGAACTACGTCGTGCAGAGCGCCGGCGCACTGTCGACGCCGATGCGTCCGGGTGACCATTGCCCGAACCACCAGTTTCGGCAGCGTCCACGAGATGGCTGCCTCCGTGCTCGCGCACCCACTCCACCGTGCGGACGGAGGCAGGCGCCGCGCCAGGAGTGATCATGGCTCGGCCCAGCGAGATCCCCGGGACGGCGCGGAGGCAGAACGCCACGATCGCGACCGCACGTCGGCGACGTCTCCTGCTCTCGGTGTTCACGGTGGTGGGCGCGGAAAGTTGCTCGGAGACGAACCCCAGCAGGAGCTCGAGGTCGCGGTCGCCGGCGTGCACGTGTCCGACCCCCAAGGACCTTGCGTCTTCGTCGTCGATCGGTTGCATCACGGCAAGGACCTCATGGTGCCAACCTGCCTCGTGACGGTTGAAGCCCCGCTGAGTGCACCTGGTGCAGTTGTCCACGTTCCGGCTCAGGTCGGCTCGCCGGCCAGGCGGTAGGTCCCAACAGCCATCAGGACGAAGCCGACGACGTCGCCGGCCAGCAGCAGCGTCGCGGTCCCGGGACGTTCCCCGAACACGACGACGCCGAACGCGATCGCAAGGAGCGGATCGACGACGTTGGAGGCGGGCATCGACGCCGACAGCGGAGCGACCTGGTAGGCCCGCTGGTTCAGCAGCAGCCCGCCGGCGCCCAGCAAGAGCAGAGCCCACACCGGCCAGTCGGTGAGCAGCCCGAGTACTCCGCCGCCCAGGTCGTGGACGGCGAGCTTGAGGACGCCGGCGAGCAGCCCGAACAGGGCCCCGGCACCGACACCCAGGAACACCCCGCGCACGGTGGAACGACTCGAACGCACCGCAGCGCAGACGGCGAACAGCGCCAGGGCCACGCCGGCAGCGACCACGGCGCCCGCACGCCCGTCTGGTGTTCCGCTGTCGTCCGCACCGCCGCCAGTGTTCTCGGAAGGAGCCCCGGCGAGGAGCAGAGCCAACCCGATGGCGACGAGGCAGACGTTCACCAGTTCTCGTCCCGAGGGCGCGCGGCGAGCTAGCACTGCCTGCACCAACACGGTCAGCACCAGTCCGCTGACCATGATGGGTTGCACCAGGGCCAGGGCTCCACCACCGAGGGCCGCGGCGTGCAGGACGAATCCGAGGCCGGCGGTGATCTGCGCGATCCACCACAGGGGTTGGCGCAGCAGCCGCCGAAGCAGGTACAGCGCCCCGCCGCCGGCGACAGGCACGCGTACGGCGCACAGGTGCTGCAGAGCGGTCGAGACCGCGAAACCCGCAGCGGCGCCGAACGCGGCCAGAACCGTCAGCACCACCGGGATCTCCGGAGTCGTGAGGAACGTAAGGGTCTTGGGGATCCGCCCCGCCCCATCCTCACCGGACGCCGTCGATGTGCTCGCTGAGGGTCCGCACCTCCAGCTCCCGGCGGGCGAGCTCGAGGCCCAGCAGGGGCAAGGTCTCGGCCGTGGCACGCCACGAACCGGCAGTGCTGGTGCAGTCGGAGTCGTGCAGGAGCACGGTGCCCCGATCAGCCAGATCACGGGTGATGATCTGCAGGATCCTCGGCGCCGTCGTGACTTCCCAGTCCCGCCCCCAGGACGTCCACAGCACCGGCGTGAGGCCGAAGGTGGCTGCGGCGTGCAAGGAACCGGCGCTGAGCACCCCGTAGGGCGGGCGGAACCAGCGGGGCGATGTTCCCGTCACCGCTCGCACCTCACCGCAGGCTCGCGCCAGGTCGCGGTGGATCCAGGCCGGGGACCGGGTGAGGTGGTTGCGGTGCTCGTCGCCGTGGATGGCCACCTCATGACCTTCGGTGACCACTGACCGCGCCACCTGTGGGTAGCGGCGGACCTGCCGCCCGAGCATGAAGAAGGTCGCTTTCCAGCCCAGGGCGGCCAGTGCGGTCAGCACGGCGGGAGTTCCCTCCGGATCGGGCCCGTCGTCGAAGGTGAGAGCAATTCCTCCGGGTCGTCCCCGCCCGGTCAGGGCCGGCGTGGCCCGCCGCAGCGGACCGCGTGCGCTGAGGGCCGGAGCGGCGTACGCGCCAAGCACTCCGAGTGCGGTTGCGCTCAGTGCCGCGACCAACCGGACTCGTCGTGGCGGGTGGGGTTCCATCAGATTCCTGCGGGAGGGGTGGAGGGAGTTTGGGAGCTGGGCTGGGCGGGCCTCGGCAAGCCCAGGCTCGCCAGCACGACCTCGGTCGGGTCGGGGAGGGAGGCGAGGATGCGGGTGCGGGCGAGCTGGCGGTGCAGGACGTCGGGCAGTGCCGCAGGGGTTCGGGCCCACAGCGCGAGGCCTGAACGGTCCAACACCGAGGCATTGGCCCGGCCGTGTCCGGGGATGGGCCGGTAGGTGACGGCCGGCAGCCCGGCAACGAGGGCTTCGGTGAAGGAGAGACCGCCGGCGTTCTGGACCAGGACGTCGGCCAGCTGCATCAGCTCGTGAACGTCGCTGCGCCAGCCCAGTGCGACCGCTCCCGGCACCTCCCTCACCCGACGTCGCAACCTCTCGTTGCGACCGCACAGCACCAGGGGCACCAGTCCCGCAGCGCTGACGTCACGCACCGAAGGCAGCACGTCGCCCAGCCCCAGCGATCCCGCCACCAGCAGGGCCACGGGTCGGCCCGGCGGCAGGGCCAAGGTGGCGCGCAGGTGGACGAGCCGTTCCAGGTCTGCCGGGCGGGCGAAGCGAGCGGGCACCAGGGGGCCGGCGACCACGAACGACGTGGCGTATGCGGCCGCGCCCTGCTGAGCGGTGGCAGCCGTCACGGTGAGGTGCTCATCGACGCTCGGGTGCAGCCAGCTGATGTGCGCGGCAGGGTCGGTGAGGTAGGTGAGCACGCGAGCCGTCAGCGATCCCGCTGCTCGCAAACCGCCCAGGCATTGACTCGCCAGCGGGTAGGTCGACACGACGACGTCCGGCTGTACCTGCTCGATCCAGCGCTGCACGTCGCTGCTGCCGGAGGTGCAGATGGCCTTCTCGACGCGCCAGAGCAGGCTCTTGCGCTCCAGGCGTCGGAACAGCAGTTCGTACGCCGCCGGGACGTACCCGACGCTCGACGTGTATCCCTCCCGCAGCAGACGCGCGGACGCCGAGGGGAGGGCGCTGAGGAAGTCGCGCACCTCCACCACCACTCCCGCCGCGCGCAGGCGGGCAGCGAGTTCCTTGGCGGCGCCGTCGTGGCCCGCTCCCACGCTGCCCGACACCACCAGAACCCTGGGCGCGTGCCCGCGAGGGCCGGGTGAGGGCAGGTGAGGATGGCCGAGTGAGGGCAGGTGAACCGCTGCTGTGGAACCGGTGGTCGCGGCTGGACTCACGACGTCGGGCACGCGCAGAAAAGGCCCGTCCAGGCGCACTGGGCGGGGACGGTGTCGGGGGCGGTGTCGGTTCGGGAACGGGAAGACGTCAACGAGCGCGGGTCCGCTGTCCGGATCATGTCTGGCACTCTCACACAGTTCTGCTGAACCCCTCCTGAGGAGGAAGGGTCGGCGTCACAGGCGATGTCAGGCTCCGCATCGCAGTGTGCGGTCGCACCCTGCACGGGGTGGGGCAGACATCCAGAATCGTTTCGAGAGTTGTCGAGACCGCAACCTCGCCTCTGCTTCTCCCCGTCGTCCTGACCTGCATCGTAGAGGCCGTCGAAGTGTTGACCGCCGTACGTGCGATCGGGGTGACTCGCGATCGGCGTTCCAGCGGTCTCGGTATTCTGGCTGCACTCTCGGTGATCGTTGCCGCTCTGGGGCCCACGTTGACGGCGATACCGCTCAACGCTACGTCTGATCGTGGAGCGCTGCTGCTGGTCTTCGGCCTGCAGTGGCTGCGCAAGGCGATCCTGCGAACTGAGGGACGGAAGGCCCTGCACGACAAGGCGGCACTCTTCACCGCTCACGCCCAGGCGCCCCGTGCCGAGACCGTGCAGAGGGCCTCCGGTCTGGACGTTCAGGCCTTCACCCTCTGCAGCGAAGCTGTCCTGCCGGAGGGTCTGCTTGACGTCGATATCGCCTTCTGCTCCTCGGCGAGCCCAGGGCCCGGTACCACCAACGTTCTCCAGCCGATGAGGTTCAGGCTGCTGGATCGGTGAACGGCCGGCGACGAGCACCGAACCCCGGGTGGGTGAAACCTCCCCGCAGACCATCACGGGGAGGGTGGACCCGCCGGCTCCGCCGGGTCCGACCATGGCCGTGATGCGGCCCGCGCGAGGGCCGAAGGAGGCGTCCTGGACCACGGTCCTGCTCCGGAACGACTTTGAGAGCCCACGACCTGGATCCCGTCCATCCTCCCTGCCTCCTCACCAACAGCGGTCATGCGTGTCTCACACCGCGGCGAGGGTTCCCGTGCCCAGCAGCGCGAGAAGCACGACGCCGAGGGTGACCCGGTATCCTGCGAAGACGCTGATGCGGTGGTGGGCGACGAAACGCAGCAACCAGGCGATCGACGCGTACGCCACGACGAGGCTCACAAGAGTCCCCACGGCGGTGGCACCCCACCCCACGGTGGCCGAGACCTCGGACCCTGCTGAGATCCCCTCGTAGAGACCGGCCGCGGTCAGCGCCGGGATCGACATGAAGAACGACAGCCGGGTCGCGGTCACCCGGTCCAGACCGCGGAACAGGCCGGCGCTGATGGTGGCCCCGGACCGCGAAACCCCCGGAACCAGGGCGAGGCACTGGAGCAGCCCAATGGCGACCGCGTCCTGGAGGTTGACCTGGGCCTCACCGTGCTGCACGGCGCGGCGGGCAGCGAAGCTCTCCGCAGCGATCATGACGAAGCTCCAGCCGATGAGCGCCACGGCCACGACCCACAAGCTGCGCAGTGGACCGGAGACGACGTCCTTGGCCAGGAAACCCACCACCCCCACCGGGACCGACCCGACGATGACGCACCACGCCAGCCGGTAGTCGCTCTGGCGTGCAGCGGGGTTCCGCAGTCCCCGGACCCAGGCCAGCAGCAGCCGGACGATGTCGCGGCGGAAGTACCCGACGACCGCGATGATCGCACCGAACTGGATGATCGCGGTGAACGCCGTGGTCCCGGCGTCATCGACCCGCAACCCTAGGAGCTTCTCGACGATGGTGAGGTGTCCGGTGCTGGACACGGGGAGGAACTCGGTGAGTCCCTCGACGATGCCGAGGACGACGGCCTGCCACAACTGCACGGTGCTTCCTGACTCTGGTCCGGTTGGTTCAGCGATCTTCTTGGGAGGGTTCAGCGGGAGTGCTGCAGCGCCCGACGGCGCAGGTCGCGGCGGCCGACCACGACGACCACGTTGCTGACAGTGGTGGCGATCCCGCTCACGACCGAACCGGTCGTGGCGGTGACCAGCACCAGGGGCAGGGACAGCCGTCCCTGCTGGGCCGGGAAGCCCGCCAGTGGCAGGACGACTTCGCTGGGCGCAGGTGGGATGAGGGTTTCGACGAGCGTGAGGAAGCCGACGCCGACCTCCCGCAGCATCGATGAGGTCCGCAAAGAACCCGGTGACCCCGGCCAGCCCCGCAGTACCGGTCGTAGGGGTGCTCAGCCCCGCGACGGCGGTGAGAGTGGACAAGAGATCTCCAGGTGGTCGGCGCGTAGTCGGGATCGACGGTCGCGAGGTGAGCACCGGTCGTTGGCGACGACCATGGCAGTCCAGTCCTGAACGCCACCTGAGGTACCACCGCGAGAGATCGCCACGAGAGATCACCGCACGATGAGGTCCGAGGTCAGTGCCTGACGAGATCGGTCAGGTAGATGCTCATGACCTGCCCCACGCCGACGGTGGTGCAGGCGGTGACGATCTTCTTCCGCGCGTCCGCGACGTACCCGTCCCGTTGCCCGGCGGAGATCAGTCGGGCCTCGGTGAGCCCACTGAACTCGTTGATCACGACATCGACGGCCTTGCTGCCGTCGGGGGCTGTGGTGGCGGCGGTTGTGGCCTGTAGCACGACCCGACCTCGAGGTAGTGACCGAGGGCGAGGTTGACGCTGATGGGTTCCAGTGCCACCACAGCCCCCACGACGGGAGCCGGAGTGGTCACGGCCGCTGCTGGACGGGTGAAGCACCAGGCATCCCGTCCCCGCCGGGGATCAAGACAGCGGCGGCCGCTGCGCTGACGATGACCTTCTTCCTGCGGCCCGCCGGTTTGCCTCGGCGGGCGTCGTGTGGTCGACCGAACCAAGGTGCCGCGAGGTCGACCACCTGGTGTTCGGCGGCTGCCGCGAACTGCTCGACGACCCTGTCGGATCATGCTGTGGTGGCTCGAAGCCGGGGTCCAGGTGTCCTCCGCCGCCGCCGGGTGCAGGCCCTCGTCGCCGTTGCGGCCGACGCGGTACTGCTGTTGGTGCTCAACGACTTCCGGGTCAGCCTCGACGCGACCAACGTCGCCACGGCCCAGTTCACCGCCCCGCTCGTCACCGTCGACATCGCCAGTGCGCCCGACGCGGCGAGAGCGGCGAACGCTGCCGGGCACGCAGCCCTGCAGGAGGCGATCGACGCCGACGCCGACGGTGTGGTGGTCGCCGCCAGCAACGACCTCGCGGGAGCGGCGGCATTCCTCGACGACCGCCCGGCAGCCGATGGATCGAGAGGCGGCAGCTACGTCTCCCCTTCGACGACGACCCCGAGCGCGACCGCTCGCCGGTGGAGCACGGAAGGACTCCTCAGGAGGTGGGTGTGCGATGCCGGCGGCGTCGCAGGGACCAGACCAGGAGGACGACCACCGCGACGACCGCGACGAGGACACCGCTGCCCCGACCGAGCCACTGCGCCGCAGCGGAGTAGGACGCGCCGGCGGAGTAGCCGACCAGGACGGCCGCGACGGCCCAGACGATCCCGCCGACGACGTTCCAGGCGGCGAAGCGCCCGTAGGGCATGCGCGCCGTTCCCGCCAGGGCCGGGGTGACGGCCCGCAGGAAGGCGGTGAACCGACCGAGGAACACCGCGCCGCCCCCGCGACGTTCCAGGAGGTCGCGGGCCTTCTCCAGGCCGACGGCGTGCCGGCGCAGCGGCCCTGCGGCGAGCAGGCGGGAACCGAACCGCCGCCCGACGAGGTAGCCGACGCTGTCGCCGGCCACCGCTGCGAGCGCGACGACGGCGAAGGCCACCGGCAGCGGCGTGTGCCCGAGGTTCGCGGAGGCGCCGGCGACGATCGCAGCCGTCTCACCGGGCACCACGAATCCCACGAAGAGCGCGTCCTCGGCGAAGACCAGCAGGGCGACGACCACGAGCAGCCACACCGTCGGCACCGCCAGCAGGGCAGCCACCACGTGCTCCACCGCCCTCACCACCTCCGCTCGACTGCGAGGAGCATCCGACAGGCGCGCTGAACCCTCGCTGAGGACGGGTCGGTCCTCCTCGGGCCGTCCTCAGGAACCCTTCAGCACCACCCCGTCACGGTGAGTGCATGACATCTCCCCTGCGCACCGCCACGAACAAGGTTCCCGAGGTCACCGCCTTCTTCTGGATCGTCAAGGTCCTCGCCACCACGGTCGGCGAGACGGCCGCCGACTACCTGAACGAGACCCTCGGGTTCGGCCTGAGCGCCACGAGCATCGTCATGGGCCTCCTGCTGGCGATCGTGCTCGTCGCGCAGTTCCGGTCGCGCACCTACCGGCCCCCGCTGTACTGGCTCGCCGTCGTCCTCATCAGCGTCGTCGGCACCCTGATCACCGACAACCTCACGGATGTCGCCGGAGTTCCGCTGATCGCCTCGACGGTCGCCTTCGCGGTCCTGCTGACCGCCACGTTCGCCGTCTGGTACGCCCGGGAGGGGACGCTCTCGATCCACGCCGTCGACTCCCGCAGCCGCGAGGCCTGGTACTGGCTGACCATCCTCTTCACGTTCGCCCTCGGTACCGCCGCCGGCGACCTCATCGCGGAGGAGGCGGGTCTCGGCTACCTGCCCTCGGTCGCGTTGTTCGCCGCGGCCATCGCCGTCGTCGCCGTGCTGCGCTTCGGCGTCAAGCTCAGCGCCGTGGCGACCTTCTGGGCCGCCTACGTCCTGACCCGCCCGCTCGGCGCTTCGCTCGGCGACCTGCTGTCGCAGGCCAAGGGCGACGGGGGACTCGGCCTCGGCACCACCGCCACCAGCGCGATCTTCCTCGCCGCGATCCTCGTCGTCGTGGTGTACCTGACCCGCAGCCGCATCGACTCCCCCGACCGCGGACTCGTGACCCGCTGAACCGCTGACTCGCCCGGCACAGCGCGCCCGGATTCAGCGCAGTTTCAACAACGCCGGAGCAGGGTGTGCCCATGAGCACCGCCGACTCCCCTCCCCACCGACCGCTCCGTCGACACCCCCGCCGCCGTCGCCGACTGCTGGTCACGGCTGGGATCACCGCTGCTGTCCTCGCCGCCCCCGCCGTCTCCTACGTGCAGGCCCTCACCTACCCGGGGTCCGCTCCGTTCGCGACGCGCTCCGTGGAGTGGGTGCGGGACAACGGGGGTGGCCGGGTCGTCGACGCCGCCGAGAACTGGTGGTACGCCCGGCACGTGCCGGCGGGTCAGACGCCGACGGTCCGGGCCGGGACGGGCAGCACGCACGTCGTGCGGGTGGTCCAGGTCGTGCCACCGGTGATCCCGGGAGTCCCGCAGGCCGTCGGCGAGGACCAGTGGATCCCCGGGAGGTCCGGGACCGACGGGAACCCCGCCCTCTGGACGACGTTCTTCCGACCCGACGCGGCCCACCCTGAGGTGATCGCCGGCGCCGCGTGGATCGAGGCCGGAGCGGTCGCCCACCTCGTCGCCGGGACGACCCAGCCGGACCGGGGTTCCTGGCCGGGGAACGCCCGCGTCGCCACCACCGACGTCCCGAACCTGCTGGCGACGTTCAACTCGGGGTTCAAGTTCAAGGACACTCCCGGCGGGTTCCTGCTGCAGGGCCGGTCCTCGCGACCGCTCGTCGACGGCCTGGCCACCGCGGTGATCGACGCGCGGGGACACCTGGACGTCGGGAGGCTCGGCTCCGACGTCACCGTCGGCCCGACGACCCTCGCCGCGCGGCAGAACCTGCAGATGGTCGTCGAGGGCGGTCGTCCCGTTCCCGGGCTCGCCGACGACGCGCACGGTGCGTGGGGGACGTCGAGGAACCAGAAGCAGTTCACCTGGCGGTCGGGTCTCGGGGTCGACGCGCGCGGTGACACCGTCTACGTCGCGGGCAACGGCCTCGACCTGGTGCACCTGACCGACGCCCTCGTGACCGCGGGAGCGGTGCGCGCCATGGAACTCGACATGCACCACGGGATGGCGTCCTTCGCCAGCTGGCAACCGACCGATGGGTCGGGAACGCCGACGCCGACGAAGCTGCTGCCCGACATGTCCCGTCCGGCCGATCGCTACCTCGAGCCCGATCAGCGGGACTTCTTCTACCTCACCGTCCCGACGACCAGCGGAGGGTGAGCGCTGCAGACGCGGGAAGGCCCCGGGCGCTGGTGCCCGGGGCCTTCCTCGTGGGGGTTCAGCTCACTGCATGACGAAGGAGGTCAGGTAGATGCCCATGACCCCCTCGGTCGCCACGCCCTTGTCGTCGTGCGTCTTGTACGCCTCGATGATCTTGCCTTGCAGCTCGTCCTTGAAGTGGTTGCGCTGGTCGGCGTTCTCCAGGTCGCTCATCGACAGGTTCGAGTACTCGTTGATGATCAGGTCGTAGGCCTTGGAGCCGTCGAGGCCGGTGCTGCTGCCCTCGTGGCCGCTGCTGGCGGCGAGGACGCCCTGCAGCCCGACGCCGATCTTCAGGTAGTGACCGTCGGCGAGGTTGACGCTGATCGGGTCGAGCGCGGTGACGTCACCCGGGGTGAGGGTCGGCGTGGGGGTCGCCGTCGCGGCGGAGGCGCTGTCGCCCTTGGTGAGGAAGAAGACACCACCACCCACGCCACCGGCGAGCAGGACGGCCGCGCCCGCGGCGATGATGATCATCTTCTTCTTGCCGCCGGGCTTGGCCTCGCCGTCGCCCTTGGTCTTGTCCTTGGCCATGGGGAACTCCGTTCGGTCGTGTTCGTCAGGGGGTCAGTGGGCGACGTTCGCGGCGAGGTTCGGCGCGATGTCGGTGGCGAGGTCGGTGGTGGAGGTGACGCTCGAGGTGTTCTTCGCACCGGCGGTGTCGGTGGTGCCGGTGAGTTCCTTGGGTCCTGTGCCGGTGTCGGTCTGGGCGGCGACCTCGGGCAGGAGCGCCTTGACGGCGTCCGAACTCGGGGAGGCGATGACCAGGTCGACGCGACGGTTGCCCGTCAGAGCCTTGGGGTCCCCGTCCGGGTACAGCGGACGGGAGTCGGCGTACCCCGTGCTCGAGAGGTGGGTGGCGGGGATGCCGGCGGCGATGAACCGCTGCACGACCGTGTTGGCCCGAGCACTTGAGAGGTCCCAGTTGGAGCGGTAGATCGGAGACCCGTTCAGCGGCAAAGAGTTCGTGTGCCCCTGGACCCCGACGTCGTTGGGCAGCTTCGCCAGGATCGGCGCGATGACGTCCAGCACCTCGCGGCCCTTGGTCTCGACCTCGGCGGAGGCGTTGGCGAAGAACACGTTGTCGGCGACCAGACCGACGATGAGCCCGTCGGAGGTGATCCGGTAGGTCACCTGGTCCTGGTCGTCCTTCGCGGTGAGCGCGTCGTTGATCTGCTTCTCGATCTCGCGGTAGTCCTGGACCTCCTTCTTGGCGTCCTGGAGGTCGGACTGGGTCTGAGCGGTCTGCTGACGCTGCAGGACCTGCTTCACCTCGGAGGAGATGCTCTGCTGCAACGGCTGACCGGTCGAGTTCGGGCTGATGTCGATGGGCATGTCGCCGTTGGTCGCGTCCAGGACCCCGGCGCTGCCGGACACCGCCTGGTTGGAGGCGGCGGTCCCCTTGGTGAGACCGTCCTTGAACTGCGCGAACTTCAGCTGGTCGACCTGGCTGAGGGCGAAGAGGACGATGAAGAGGGCCATCAGCACGGTGAGCATGTCGGCGTAGGCCACCAGCCACCGCTCGTGGTTGGCGTGCTCCTCGTGCTCCTCGTGCTTGTGACGCCGCTTGTGCGCCGCCGACATCAGGCCGCCTTCTTGTCCGGAACCGCGGTGCCCGGGGGCAGCAGGCTCTCGAGCTTCTTCGCGACCGAGCGGGGGTTGGAGCCCGCCTGGATGGCGAGGATGCCCTCGACGACCAGTTCCATCTGCGCGGTCTCGATGGCCGAGAGGCGGGTCAGCCGGCTCTGCAGGGGCAGGTAGAGGATGTTCGCGCTGGCAACCCCCCAGAAGGTCGCGACGAACGCGCCGGCGATGAGCGGCCCGAGGGCCGCCGCGTTGGTCAGGTTCGCGAGGACGACGGTGAGGGAGATGACGGTGCCGCAGATGCCGACGCTGGGCGCGTAGCCACCCATGTCACCGAAGATCTTGGCCGCCTGCTTGTCCGCGGCCTTCTTGGCCTGGATCTGGGCGCTGAGGATCTCGTAGAGCTCGTCGGGGTCGGTGCCGTCGATCGCGGTCTGCAGGCCGTCGCGGAGGAACTCGTCGTCCACTTCCTTGATGGCGTCCTCGAGGGCCAGGAGGCCCTCACGGCGCGCACGCTCGGCCATGCTGACGATGACGCCGACCGTGGCGCCGGAGTCCTTGGGCTTGCCCAGGAAGGCCCGCTTCAGGGACTTGAAGGCCCCGATGCCGTCCTTCAGCGTGCCGCCCATGAAGCCGACGCCGACCGTCCCGATGATGACGATGACGAGCGGGCCGGGCAGCAGGAGGTCCGTGGGCGAACCACCCTCGTGGTTCTGCGTCCAGAGGATGGCGGCGACGGTGACGATGAACCCGCCGATGGTTGCGAAGTCCATGGCTCAGGGCCTCCTGCGGTGCAGCGGGACCGGGGCCGGCAGGTCGCCGTCCGTGTCGCTGTGGGTGGATTCGGTGGTGTGGTGCGGGAGCTCCAGGACGTCGGCGGTCCCCGTCTCCTCCAGGGAGTGCGCGGTCGCGACGACCCGCGCGCGGAACGCCATGACGCGCTCGATGATCTCGGCCAGCGGTTCGGTGACGACGAACTTGGCGCCGTCCACGAGCGTGATGACCGTGTCAGGGGTTGCATCGACACGCTGGATCAGGTCGGGGTTCACGGCGAACACCGATCCGTTGAGGCGAGTCACGAGGATCACAGGGTTTCCATCCTTGGCGGTGGAGTGGGGCGCCCGTCCGTGGGCTGGTTCATCCAGTCCATCGGCGTGCGAGGCGTAGACCTGAGAGAGGGTTGCGCGGTACACCCGTTCGTGCTAATGCGTCGAGGATCGTCACTGGCTGCAACGAAAACACCCTCCTGGAGCGTTGCTCCAGGAGGGTGTTCGGCACTTCTGCGCCGGCTCTTGAACCAGCGGCGGAACCAGGGTCAGCGCTTCAGGTTGACCAAGTCCTGCAGGATCTCGTCGGAGGCCGTGATGACCTTCGAGTTCGCCTGGAAACCGCGCTGGGCGAGGATGAGCTCGGTGAACTCCGAGGAGAGGTCGACGTTCGACATCTCCAGCGAGCCCGCGAGCAGCCCACCGCGACCGGCCTGACCGGCGATGCCGTAGACGGGGTTGCCCGAGTTCGTCGACACCGAGTAGAGGGAGTTCCCCTCCTTGCGCAGACCAGCTGCGTTGTTGAAGGACGCGATGGCGATCTGGCCCAGCGTCTGCTTGTAGCCGTTGGAGTAGTTGCCGGTGATGACACCGTCGGTGCCGAACGCGTAGCTGGTGAGGGTACCGATCGGCGCGCCGTCGGTGGTCGGGTTGATGCTGCTGGCGCCGGAGGAACCCACGTAGCCCGTGAGCGCGGTGAGGTCGATCGAAAGTTCACGACCGGTCGGGCTGCCCGGGGCCGCCAGGTAGACCTGCTTGACGGACGACGAGGCGCCGCTGGGGTCGAAGCTGAGGTCCTGCTCGGTCGCCGACGCACCAGCTGAGGCGCCCTTGGTGCCGGTGGACTTCACGACGTTCCCGTTGGCGTCGGTGATGACCATCTTCCAGTCGTTGGTCGGGGCGTACTTGTCCGCGTTCGACCCGACGGCCGGGGTGTGGATGACCGTGTTGGTGAACGTCACGGTCAGCTTGGACAGGTTGCCCTGGGCGTCGTAGGAGTTGATCGCGGTGGTCACGACCGTCCCGGGGACCTTCTCGTCCGGCGCGGTCGGGGCGGCGCCCGGCAGCGTGGTGTCGGCGGTCGGAACTGTGGACGGCGTCTTGAACGTCCGGTCGATGTTGCCCCTGAGGGTGCTGGTGGTCGTCGCGACGGCCGGCATGACCGAGTCGGACGGGATGACCAGTTTCCCGATCTGCGCGTTCGTGTTGACCGTGCCCGCCGCATCGGCCTTCCAGCCCATGACGTACCCACCGTCGTTGGTGACGATGGACCCGTTCGCGTCGAGCGTGAAGGACCCGTTGCGGCTGTAGAACGTGCCGTCGCCCTGCTGGATGGCGAACATCCCGTCGCCCTGCAGCATCAGGTCGGTCGCCTTGCCGGTGGCCTGCGCCGAACCCTGCGTCATGTTCTGCGAGATCGCGTCGACGCGGACACCGAGACCGACCTGCGAGGGGTTCGTACCACCGCTGGCGTTCGTGGGGGCGCCGGCGGCCTTGGTCAGCTGCGACAGCGTGTCGGCGAAGACGACGGAGTCGCTCTTGTAGCCGGTCGTGTTGACGTTGGCGATGTTGTTGCCGACGACGTCCATCATCGTCTGGTGCGCACGGAGACCACTGACACCGGAGAACATGGAGCGAAGCATGCTTCAGACCTTTCGAGGGGCTGACGGGGAACTGTGATGGGACGAGCGGGAGCGGGTCAGGCAGGGATCGTCGGGCTCGAAGAACCCGACGGGGTGCTCCCGGTGGAGCCGGACACGGGGGTGTTCCCCGTCGTGGGGCTCGAGGTCGATCCGGTGACCGGGGTCGACGTGGGCGGAGTCGCAGCGGCGCCCGGAACGGTCGGGCTCGTGGTGGTCGCGCCCGGAACGGTCGGGCTCGTGGTGGTCGCGCCCGGAACGGTCGGGCTCGTGGTGGCTGAACCCCCGGCGGCCTTGGCGTCGGCGGCTGCCTTCGCGTCCGCCGCCGCCTTGGCCGCCGCGGCTGCGGCGGCGGCCATGGCCGCTGCCTCACCGATGCCGGAGACCTTGGACAGGACGACGCTGGTGCCGTCCACGTTGAGGACCGGTTCGCCGTTGGTACCGCCGACCGATCCCTGCGTGAAGGAGACCGACTTGACCTCGCCGGTCTTCAGCGTGCCGTCCTCGGCGGTGTAGGACACCGTCTGCCCGACCATGGTGCTGGCCTGCAGCTTGTTCTGACCCGCCACCATCGTGCTGGACTGGGTCGCGACGTCCTGCATGGCTTCCAGCGCCGAGAACTGCGCGGTCTGGGCCATGAAGGCGGTGGTGTCCGCGGGCTTCGACGGGTCCTGGTAGCGGAGCTGGGCGACGAGGAGCTTGAGGAACATGTCCTTGTCGTCCTTGGTCTTCGCCTTCGCCACGGCGGAGGTGTCCGTGGCGTTCGCGTTCTTGGTCGCCGAGGCCGCCGCCATGGCGTCGGAGTTGGCGATCAGGGACGTGTAGGCGTTGGAGCCGCTTGCCGCGTCGATGGTCATGCCTACTCCTTCGGTCGAACGGGTGACGGCCTTTAACCCAGGTGAGGGATCCACAGCGTCCTGCCAGGTGAATCCCGCGGTGAACGCTTCAGATGCTGAGGTCGAGGCGCCCGTCGGCAGCGGCGGCGGCGGTACGAGCCGCACGACGTTCGTCGGCGGCCGCGGCGAAGAGGGACCCGCCCGAGGAGCGGCCGGAGCCAGTCTGCTGTCCCTGCTGCCCGTGGGAGGAACCCTGCTGTCCCGCACCGAACTGCGCGTCGGCCGAACGGCCCTGCGGCGAACCGGAACCGGTGCTGACGTCGACGGTGGTCTGGGTGAACCCGGAGCCCGACAGCTCCCGCTGCAGGTCGCCGACGGCGGCCTTCAGGGCGTGGCGGGCGGCCTCGGACGCGCCGGCGAGGGAGACGTGCAGCGCTCCCCCGCTGACCTCGGCGGTGATCTTCACCGGCCCCAGGCCCTCCGGGCTGACCTCGACGGTCATCTTGTGCACGGCGTCGACTTCGGGGAGGTCCTCGAGGCGGCCGGCCACCCCGTGCGCGAACGCGGCGGGGTTGGTCAGGGGCAGCGGGACGGGCGGGGTGGAGGCCGCGGCGACCGTCGGGGCGGCGGTGGCCGCGGTGCCGGTGAGCGTCGGGACGGCCGTCGGCAGCGCGGTGGCGCTCGGGTCGACGGCCTGCGGGAGCGGCCTCGCAACGGCGGCGGTCACCGGTGCGGCGATGGGCTGCGCGACGGTCGGGCTCGCGGCCATCACGACGGGCTGCGGCACGGGTGCCTCCCCCGCGGCGGCGCGCGGTGCCGCCGCGACGACCTGGGGGGCGGGCTGCTGCTGCCCGGTCTGACCCTGCTGCTGGCCGGGCTGACCGCTGGTGTCGGCGCCCGACTGGCCGGTGGCGACGGTCGGGACGGCCACGGCTGGCGCCCCGGAGGTCGGGGCGGTCGGCGCCGGGACGTCGGTCGCGACGGGTTTCGCGGTGGCGGCGGTGGCGGCGGCCGGGAGGGTCGGCGCCGCCACGGCGGCAGCCGCGACCGGCTGCGTCGCCACGGAGGTGATGGCCTGACCGGCGTTCTGCGCGGCGGGCTGGTCGGTCAGCACGGCGTTCTTCACGACGTTCTGCGGCAACCCGGTGACGGCGGTCTGCACGGGAGCGGGCACCCCGGCCGGGGTCACCGGCGCCACGGGCGTCGAGGTGACGGTGGCGGCGGCGAGCGCCGCGTCGCCCGGGGTGGCGGGGACGGCGGCTGCGGCCTGCGTGGGGACGGGCACCGCGACGGGTGCGGCGGTCTGAGCCGGCACGGCCTGGGCGGCGACGGGGGTGGTGGGGGCTGCGGCAGGAGCCTGAGCGGGGGCCGTGGTGACCGGCGGGGTCGACGTCGGGAGCTGCGCCGCGGCGGGGGCGGTCTCCCCCACGACCGGCGCGACGACGGGTGTCGCGGCGGGCACGGGCTGCGCGGTGACCCCGTCGGTGGCCGTGACGGTGGCCTGGGTGGCGGGCTGGGTGGTCGCCTCGGTCCGGGGGGTGAGGACGGCGCGCAGGGCGGCGGGCAGACCCAGCAGGGACGGGTCGACGGGGACGGTCGGGACGGTCACCGCGTCGGTGACCTCGTCGGTGACCTTGTCGTTGTCAGTGGTCGCGTCCGTGGCCTCGGGGCGTCCCCCCGTGGCGGCGTCCTTCTTGCCCGTCTTCACGGGGTTCTCGTGTCCGGGTTCCGGACGCTCGGGGCGTTCGGTGCGCTCGGCCGCCTTGGTGACGCGGTCGTCGGCGGGGCGGTCGGTGCGGGCGTCCTCACCGGCCGGGCTGCGCTCGGGAGAGGTCCGCGCGTAGTCGTCCCGGGAGTCCCCGGCGTCTCGGGAGTCCCGCGCGTCCCGCTGGTCACGGGCGGTGGTGCGCAGGTCCTGCACGGCCTGCCCGAAGGAGTCCGCGAAGCTGGAGTCCGACGAGGACGAACGGGAGGGTTCGCGCGGAGCGCCGGTCGGGTAGGGCAACGTCGTCACGGACAGGTTGTTGCTCACGCGGCACTCCCGAGGTCGGCGGTGATCTTCTTGACGTAGTTCTGGGTCTCCGTGAACGGCGGGATGCCGCCGTACTTGCTGACGTTGCCCGGGCCGGCGTTGTAGGCGGCGAGCGCCAGCGACACGGAGCCGAACTTCGTGAGGTTCTGCCCGAGGTACCTGCCGGCCGCGTCGATGGAGGCGAACGGGTCCTTCGGGTCGATGCCGAGGCTCTTGGCCGTGGCGGGCATGAACTGCATGAGACCCGTTGCGCCGGCACCGCTCCGGGCGTTGGCGTTGAACCCGGACTCCTGCTTGGCGACCGCCTTGAGCAATCCGCTGGGCAGGCCGTACTTCGCTTCCGCGGCGGTGAAGGCGGCTTCGTACGGGGCGGACTTCGACGCGGTCGACGAAGCGCTCGAGAGCGAGGCGGGACGCACGTAGCTGGAGGTGTCGGGGGTGGCGAGGCCGGAGAGCAGCGTGGCGGCGGCGACGCCGACCCCGGCCGCGGTGGTGGCGGCGCTCGTCCCGAGGCGGCGGATGGTCATGGGGGTCTCCCAGACCTTGGAGATCTTCACGACGTCACCCGTCTTCGGCGCGTGCAGCATCTTGCCGTCGCCGACGTAGATCCCGATGTGGTGGCCGTTCTCGAGGACGACGAGGTCGCCCGGCTTGGCCTCGGCCAGCGAGGGCACCTCGGTGCCGACGGTGGCCTGCTCGGCCGCGGTGCGCGGCAGGTGGACGCCGATCTGCTGGGCGGCGTACTGGATCAGGCCGGAGCAGTCGAACCCGGAGGGGGTGGTGCCGCCCCACTTGTAGGCGGTGCCGGTGTACTGCTTGGCCGCGGCGAGGAGCTTCTCCCCCGTGTCGCCGGAGCTGAGGGTGCGCAGTCCGCGGTTGACGATGCCCGAGGCGCCGGAGCCGGAGGTGGAGAGCAGGTCGGCGAAGTCGGAGGAGACCGAGGACGACGCCTTGGACGCGACCGAGGAGACCGACGCGGTCGTCTTGGTGGCCTGCGCGGCAACGGTTCCGGAGAACTGCGCGATGCGGGCCTCGATGTCGGAGATGCGGGCCTGGATCTCGGCGACGCTCATTCGGAATCCCCTTCCCGGGCGGCGCGGCGACGTGCCTTCGCGGCGAACTCGGCGACGGTGCGGTCGTCGAGGGACTTCTGGTCGGCGTGCAGCGCGGCCTGTTCCTGGGCGATCTCGTGGCGTTCGACGATGCGTTCCAGGGACCGTTCGGCGCGGCGGGCGCGGGCCCAGGCGGCCTGCTTCTCCCCCAGGTCGATCTCGGCGCGGGCGACGAGGGCCCGGGTGTTGTCGAGGTCGGAGACGAGGGCGGCGCGGCGGGCGACGGCGGCGGTCCAGGCGGCCATCGTCTCGTCGGAGAGGTGGGCCTCGCCGAGTTCGTGGCGGACGCGGGCGGCGCGCTTCTGCTCGTTGCGCAGCACGGCGTTGGCGGCGGCCACGTCGATCTTGATCTGTTCCTGCTGCACCTTGCGCAGCTTGAGCAGCGCCATGATCGCCTTGGTGGCACTCACTGCAGTCCTCCGAAGGTCGAGACGAGTTGCTGCAGCTGCGCCCACGCCTGGGGGGCGGGGGTGATGTCGTGGATGTCCTGGCGCAGGAACGCGTTGATCGCGGGCAGCTGGGCCACCGCCGCGTCGACCTCGGGGTTCGCGCCGGGCTGGTAGGCGCCGACGTCGATGAGCTCCTTGGCGTCGCGGTGGGCGGCCAGCACCCGGCGCAGGGCCGTCGCGGCGGCCTTCTGCTCGGGGGTGGTGACGCGGCCGGCGACGCGGGACACCGACTCGAGGACGTCGATGGTCGGGAAGTGACCGGCCGTGGCGAGCCGGCGGTCCAGCACGACGTGACCGTCGAGGATGGACCGGGCGCTGTCGGCGATGGGTTCGTTGTGGTCGTCGCCGTCGACCAGGACGGTGTAGATCCCGGTGATGGACCCGGTGACCCCGGGGCCGGCGCGTTCCAGCAGGCGCGGCATGAGGGCGAAGACGCTGGGCGGGTAGCCCCGGGTCGCGGGCGGTTCGCCGACGGAGAGGCCGATCTCGCGCTGGGCCATGGCGACGCGGGTGAGGGAGTCCATCATGAGGACGCAGTCGGCGCCCATGTCGCGGAACGACTCCGAGATCGCGGTCGCGGTGAGCGCGGCGCGCAGGCGCAGCACGGGGGCCTCGTCGGAGGTGGCGATGACGACGACGGAGCGGGCGAGTCCTTCGGGGCCGAGGTCGTCCTCGAGGAACTCGCGGACCTCTCGGCCACGTTCACCGACCAGCGCCAGCACGGAGACGTCCGCGGAGGTGCCGCGGGCGATCATCGAGAGCAGCGAGGACTTGCCGACGCCGGAACCGGCGAAGATGCCGAAGCGCTGACCGCGACCGGCGGGCACGAGGGTGTCGAGGGCGCGCACCCCCAGGGACAGGGGTGCGTCGACGCGGCCGCGGGTCATGGCCGGCGGCGGGGTGGCGTGCAGCGGTGCGCGGGGTGCGGCGTGCAGCGGCGGGCCGCCGTCGAGGGGGTTGCCGAGCGCGTCGACGACGCGACCGAGCAGGGCCGCGCCGACGGGGACGTCGGAGGGGCGGCGGGTGGCGGTGGCGGGGGCACCGGCGGCGAGGCCGGTGAGGTGGCCCAGCGGCAGGCAGCGGAGCTTCCCGCCCTCCGCCGCGACGACTTCGGCGGGGATGGAGTGCGTGGCGTCCCCGAGGCGGATGGTCTCGCCGACGGCGGCCTCCAGCCCGGCGACCTCGACGGAGAGCCCGACGATGGCCGAGACCCGGCCGCGGATCTCCGGGGCGGCGGCGCTGACGGCCCGCGCGACCTGCGGCGCGAGGATCTCGCGCACGCCGGCCGCGAGGCGGTCCGACACCAGGGAGGCGGTCATGCCAGGACTCCGGCAGGCCCTTCGTCACCCACGAGTGCGGCCAGGGCCCGGGAGACGCTGGCTCGCAGGCCGGCGTCCACCTCGGTGTCACCCTGGCGCGCGACGGCGTCACCCGGTTGGACGGTGGGGTCTGACTGGTAGCTCACGAGGTCTGCATCGGCCAGAGCGTGGCGACCCTTGAGGCTGTCACCCATCAGGGCGCTCAAGTCGGCGGGGTTGACGCGCACGGTGACGGGTTTCTCGCCCTCCAGCGGCCGCAGCGAGCGCAGGACGGCCTCCTGGACCGGGGAGTCCATGGCGCTGACCTCGCGGTCCAGGACGGCCCCCGCGAGTTCGAGGGCGAGCTCGAGGACGGTGTCGGCGAGCGCCCCGATGGAGGGTTCCCGTTCGGCCCGCAACGCCTCCCCGGCCGCGAAGAGCGCCTCCTCGGCCCGGTTGCGGGACGCGCGGCGTTCCTCGCGTTCCGCGCGGGCCGCCGCGTGGGCGGCCTCGCGCTGGGCGTCGAGCTCGGCGGCGGCCTTCTCCGCCGCCTGGCGCATGCCCGCGGCCCAGCCGGCCGCGTAGCCCTGGGTGCGGGCCTGTTCGCGGACCCGGCGGGCGGTGTCGCTGTCCTCGCGGTCGCCCAGGTCGAGGCCGGTGAAGGCGCGCTCGAACCCGGGGGCGGCGGCCGGGGCCGCCACGAACACCCGCGGGGCGCGGGTGGTCGTGGGCTTGGTGTCGGCGACCTGGAAGGTGTCACGCGACGGAGTCGAGAAGGTGTTACGCGACGAAGTCATCGTCACCACCGCGCGTCAGCACGATCTGACCGGACTCCTCGAGCTGCCGGATGATCGCGACGACCTTCTGCTGGGACTCCTCGACCGCGGACATGCGGACCGGGCCCATGAGCTCGATCTCGTCGATGAGGTTCTCCCGGGCACGTTCGGAGACGTTCTTGAGGATCTTGTCCCGGACGGTCTCGGTGACGCCCTTGAGCGCCGTGGCGAGGTCGGCGGTCTCGACGCCGCGCAGCACGAGCTGGATGGCGCGGTCGTCGAGGGTCGTGATGTCCTCGAAGACGAACATGAGCGCGCGGATCTCCTCGGCCAGGGCGGAGTTCTTGGTCGCCAGGCCTTCCAGGATCGAGCGTTCGGTGCCGCGGTCGGCGCGGTTGATGATGTCGACCAGGGGCTGCACGCCGCCGACGGCGGAGTTCGTCTTCGCCTGGAGCACGGTGGAGGTGCGGCGCTGGACGACGTCCTCGACGAGGCGGACGTACTCGGAGCTGGTCGCCTCCATGGTGGCGATGCGCAGCGCGATGTCGGCCTGCATGTCCGCGCTCAGCCCACCGAGGATCATCGAGGCCTGGTCGGGGCGCAGGTGCGCCACGACCAGGGCGATGGTCTGGGGGTGCTCACCGGTGAGGAAGGTGAGGATCTGCTGCGGGTCGGCCTGGTGCAGGAACTGGAAGGGCTGCACCACGGCCGCCTCGGCGACGCGGCCGAGGACCTCCGCGGCCCCCTCCGCACCCAGGGCGCCCTCGAGGAGGGACTGGGCGAAGTCGAGGCCACCGAGCCCGCCGCGCAGCGGCGAGGCGATCATCCCGTGGAACTCCTCCAGGACGATGCCGGCGATCTCCGGGGAGACCGCACGGAGCCGGAGGATCTCCGCGGTGAGTTCTTCGATCTCAGCGGGTCGCAGGTGGGACAGCACCTTGGCGGCGTTGTCCTGTCCGACCTGCAGGAGCAGGACGGCGGCCTTCTGTGCCCCGGACATGGGGGCGACCTCGAGCTCGGTGGACGACACGGGTCAGGACCTCCGATCGGCGAGCCAGCCGCGGAGCAGTTCCGCGACTTCCTCGGGCTGGCGGGAGACGAGTTCGACGACCTCGGTGCGGCGGGCGGCTGCGGCCTCCAGGGCCGGGTCCACCGGTGCTGCTTCGAGCGCCACCGGCCTTTCGACAGCCGGCGCGATTTCCTTGAGCTCTCCGGTGATGTCACCGAGCTGGAGGGGGTCGACGTCCAGGACGTCCACCGTCTCCACCTTGCGGCGGCGGAAGGCGACGAGGATCACGATCAGCATGATCAGTACCAGGAGCCCGAGAGCGGCGGTCTTGGCGTAGCCGATGTAGGCGTTCTGCTGGTCGGCCTTCTTCGCCTGGGCCAGCTGGGCCTGGGCGTCGGTGGCGGCGGTGGTGTCGAAGGCCGTCTTGACGACGGAGACGGCGTCACCGCGGGTGGCGTCGATCCCCGCCGCCTGGTTGACGATCTGGGTGATCTGGTTGATGTCGGCGGCGCCGGCGGCACCCTTCGCACCGGCGTTGACGACGACCGAGACCGTCTGCTTCTCCAGCTTGCCGGGGGCCTGCTTGGTGGTGGTGTCGGTCCGGTCGATCGAGTTGTTGTTGGTCTCCGAGGCCTTGGAGTACCCGCCGGTCCCGGCGGTCGAGGTGCCGGTCGGGACCGCGATGTTGCCGGGGCCGAGGACACCGGTGGCGGCGTTGGAACCGGAACCGCTGTAGGTCTCGGTGGTCTTGGACTGCGCCAGCGGCGCGATCGTCGTGGGCTGGCTGTACGTCGTCGACTGGGTGGTCTTGTCGTCGTAGTTCAGCGTCGCGTTGACGGTGGCCTTGACGTTGCCGACCCCGTAGATGCCTTCGAGGTAGGTCTGGAGCTTGGCCGTCGCAGCGGTGTTGTAGTCGCTGGTCTTCTCGTTCTGCGCGCTGGAACCGGTGCCGTCGGTGGAGAGGGTGTTGCCCTTGTCGTCGACCACGGAGACGTTCTTCGCGTCCATGCCCGGGACGCCGCCGGCGACCAGGTTGACGATCGAGGTGACGTTGTCGTTGGACAGCGTCTTGCCGGCGCGCAGCTTGACCAGGACCGAGGCGGTCACCGGGTCCTGCTCGTCGAGGAACACGTCCTTCGGCGGGATGGCCAGGTTCACCACGGCGGCGTCGATCCCGTCGATGGAGCCGATGGTCTTCTCCAGCGTCGCCTTCAGGTCCTGCTGGTAGGCCTGCTGCTGGACGAACTCCGAGGCGGTGACGCCCTGCTTGGAGAGCAGCGTGGACCCGGTGCTGGAGCTGGTCTCGGCGGGCAGCCCCGCGCCGGCCATCGTCAGGCGCTCGCTGTCGACGACGTCGGCGGGGACGGCGATCGTCGCGCCGTTGTCGCTGAGCTGGTACTTCACCCCGTCGGCGGTGAGCTTGTCGACGATGGCGCTCGCGTCGGTCCCCGAGAGGTTCGAGAACATCGGCGTGTAGGAGGGCGTGGAGGCCCAGCGGGAGAAGAAGACCGCTCCCCCGATGAGTGCGGCGATCACCGCGATGACGACGGCCTTCTGGCCGGTCGAGAAGGTCCGGAATCCGGAGACGAAGTTCTTGGCGTTCTCGACGATCGCCGCGCTTCCCTTGGCCTTGGCCATCAGACCTGCATCCTCATGATCTCGTTGAAGGCATCGACTGCCTTGTTGCGGATGGCGACGGTGAGCTGGGTGGCCAGCTGGGCCTCGTTGCTGGCGATCATGTAGTCGTGGACGTTGGTGAGGTCACCGGTGGCGGCCTTCACCGCCAGGTCGTCCGACGTGGACTGCAGGCCCTGCAGCTTGTCGATCCCACCGGACAGGAGGGACGCGAAGTCGGTTCCCGAGGTCCCGTCGACCGAGGTGTCGGTGCCCACGCCGCTGATCCCGAGGGCGGAGGGGGTTCCGGTGACCGAGCCGGTGTAGCCGACCCCGGTCCCACCCCCGATCGAGGAGGTCATCTGCGCGTTGTCGGTGTCGGCGATGCCCTGGCCGTAGCCGGTGGCGAGGGTTCCCAGGGTGCTGGCGATGTCGGTGGAGGACCCGATCGCGCCGATCGATTCGATGCTCACGCTCACGCCTTCCCGAGTTGCAGGGCGGCCGTGTAGGCCTCCTTGGCCGTCGTGATGGTCTGCAGGTTCGCCTGGTAGGCGCGCTGGGCCATCATCAGGCTCGTCATCTGGGTGCTCATGTCGATGTCGGGGTACTTCACGTACCCCTGCGCGTCGGCGAGGGGGTTGGTGGGGTCGTACTCCATCCGTCCCGCGGGGCTCCCGGTGACGATGCCGGCGACCTGGGTGCCCTTGCCGTCTCCGGCCTCGGTGGCGACGACGTACTTGGCCTCGTAGGCGGGGTCGGACGTCCTGGTCGCGGTGTTGATGTTCGCCAGGTTGTCGCTGACGGCGTCCATCCACGTGCGGTTGACGGTGACGCCGGTGCCGGCGATGCCGATCGCGTCGAAGATGCTCATGGGGTTTCGCTCCGGATGTCAGGGGACGGGGGTCAGGGGGTGTTCCCCGTCATTGGCTGCTCATCGCGGTGCGCAGCAGCGAGTACTTGGAGTTCAGTGCCGAGAGCACCGTCTGGTAGCTGAGGTTCGTGGAGATGTTGGAGATCGTCTCCTCGTCGAGGTTGACGTTGTTGCCGTCCTCGCGAGTCGGCTCCAGGGACTTCTGCGTGACGATGCCCGAGCTCTGCGCCGAGGACGCGTCGCCGCTGGCGACCGCGCTCTGCAGCTCGCTCTCGAAGGACACCTTGTTCGCCAGGTACTTCGGCGTGTTGATGTTGGCGATGTTGTCGGCGATGGCCCGCTGCCGCGCCTGCAGACCGTTCAACGCCGTGTGCAGCGCGACGCTGGTGAGATCGGACACGAGGCCACCCTCCGTAGGTGATTGCTGGCTCTTGCGTTTGCGAGGTGTTGTGCGAGGTGTTCGGGTGCTCCCTGCGCGACCGTTGCGGTCCCCGGGGCCTGCACACTCCTTCGGCCCATCCAGGCGGGGGCTTGAGCCCGGATGAGTGCGAAACGCCACCGATCACCGGTAGGTCCGCCGAACGGGATCGCACCGTTCACCCGTTCGGCGGCTGACACGAACGGGCAGGCACCCTGAGTGACTGGGAACGCCCTGCCGGGCGCTCCTCCTCGTACTCGTCGTCACCGGTTCGGGCGCAGCCGAGCAGGGGCCCCCGTCGGGCGGGAAGCTCACCGCCCACTGCCGGTGCGACCGGACGGGTGTCACCCGATCGGCCGATCCAGCGGCTCAAGTCCGCGCCGACTCCCGCCGAGGTAGTGGCCATGACCACAGCGGACGAGAGCACTCCAGCGGGAACCGCCGCCCCTGCGGAGGGTTACGACTCGATCGAGCGTTCCCCTGCCGCGCAGGCCGAGGCGGACGGTGAACGTTTCAGCGACGCCGAACTCGGTGGGCTCGCCGTCGAGGCGGACGGGCTCGCCGCCGCCGAACCCGCGCAGCACCGCGCGACCGCTCTCGCCTCGCTGAGCACGGCCCTGCGCACCGCCGCGACCGGCGGTGAGGGGCACCTCGGCCGCTGGGCCGACGCGGACCTCTTCGAGGTCTTCGACGTCGACGCCGCCGTCGCCCCGCTGGACCAGCGCCGCAGCGTCCTGCGCTCCGGTTCGCTGCGCACCATCCTCGTCTTCGCCCCGGTCATGGTGACCTGGGTCGGTCTGCTCTTCGCCGGCCGCGCCTACGGCGGGATGAGCGCCGACGGGGAGGCCGCCGACGGCGAGTCGTTCCTGCAACTGTGGCTCGACGGTTTCGGCGGGCGCACGTTCTTCTCCCTGGACCGCGTCGCGGAGATGGCCGTCCTGCTCATCGCCGGCGCCATCGCGATCAGCGTCGCCACCGACCGCCGTCAGCGCACCGACGAGGTCCAGGCCGCGAGCGCGGACGAGTCCCACCGTCAACTCCTGCGCGGTTTCGCCGCACGCGCCACGGTGGCCCTCGCGCCGCACCGCGCCAACGCCGCCGAGCAGCTCGGCGCGCACTTCGAACGCGGGCTGACGGAGCTGGGTCGCCTCGTGGCGGAGACGATCCGCCTGCACGCCGACACCTCCGCCCTCGTCGCGACCGTCCGCACCTCCAGCGAGACCGCCATCGTCGCCGCGAACGCCGCGAACACCGGCGGCGCCGACGTGGCCCGCGCCGCGCTGGAACTGCAGGGCGCCGTCACCGCGGCGGTCGGCCGTCACGGCGAGCTGATCGCGGCGGATCGCGAGCAGCACACCCGCACGCTGGCGGAGTCGACGCAGACGCTGGTCCACCACCTCGGCCAGGTCCGGGAGGGCACCGCCGAGGCGCTGCGCGAGGGTCTGCAGGGACGCGACCGCGTCCTCTCCGCCGTCGAGGGCGTCAGCGCCTCCGTCGAGCTGCTCTCCAGCGCCACCCGGGAGTCGATGGCCGAGCTGGCCACCTCCGCCTCCGCGATGACCCGGCACAGCGCCGACTTCGGCGAGAAGGTCACCGGCCACGTCGCCGCGCTCTCGAGCACGGCGAAGGAATCGGTGGAGACGATGCACCTCGCGGTCGTGGAGAGCGTCGAGAAGGTCACCCGGATGACCGGCGAGGCGTTCAGCGAGCACGTCTCGGCCTCCGCCGAGCACGCCGCGCAGACGATGGAGACGCTGCGTCGCGACGTCGAGCGCACCTCCTCCGCCGCGGAGTCCGCACTCTCCACCGCCAGTCGCGTGCTGGCCACCGCGGCCGAGTCCGCCGACCGCCGGGTGCGTCACGAGGAGCGCCTCGCGGACCTGCTCACCACCCAGAACGAGGTCCTCGACTCCTGGCGCGGGATCGAGAACCGCCTCGTGGAGGCCGCACACGACATGCGCTCGGTCCCGCGCTGGATGGAGAAGGTGCAGCACGAGCACGCCGACGCGACGGGTCGCGCCCTGCGCAGCATCGGTGCGACCTTGCGCGACGACGTCTCCGGTGCCGTCACCGAGACCCTCGCGATGGCCCAGGACGACCATGTCCGTCAGGTCAACCGCGCCTACCGCGACGCCAGCCGCCAGCTGACCCACGACCTCACCCAGACCCTCGGGTCGGGGCTCGGGACCGTCGTCGACCAGGTGATGGACCGCCTCTCCGACCAGGTCGAGGCCCTGCCCGAGCGGATCGCCTCCGCGACCGCCCGTCAGCAGCGCCAGCACCCCCCCGTGCAGCCTCCGGTCCAGCCGGCTCCGGAGCGTCGCCCGGTGCAGGCCCAGCGTCCGGTCGTCCGTCAGGAACCGCGTCCGGAACCGCGCCCGGAACCACGTCAGGAACCCCGTCCCGAACCGCGCGTCGAGCGCGCACCCCAGCCCCGGGTCGAGCCCCGGGTCGAGGAGCGCCGCCCGGTCCGGGCGGCCGAGCCCGAGGTCGAGGAGCAGTTCGTGGCGGTCGCGCCCCGCACGCTGCAGGCCCTCGCGGCCCGCCGCTACTCCCGGGCCGGCCAGTGAGGCGCCACGGCCGCGGCGCGCTGCGCCCGCGGAACAAGGAGAACGCCGCCATCGGCCTCGCGGGCTGGGTGTTCGCCGACGCCCTCCTGGCCCTCACGATCATCGGTCTCGCCGCCGGGGGTGCCGTGCACGCCGGGGTCGGGGAGGCCACGGCCGTCGCGGCCACGGTGGCGCCCACCGCCACCCCGACCGCGGCGCCCACGCCGGTCCCCACGGTCACCGTGACCGCCGCGCCGCTCCCGGTAGACGTACCCACGATGCCGGCCGGTGTCGCCCAGGCTCCGGTCGTGCTGGACGTCAACGTCGGCGGGGCCGACGACGAGGCGATCCGCGCCTCGGTGGCCGGGGCCGTCGGTGACCTCGCCGCCCAGGGACGCCGCGCCGCGTTCGTGCTGACCTTCGGCACCGCCGGCACCCCCGGTGCGGGCACCGCGCTGGCCCGCCGGGTCAACGCCCAGCTCGACGTCGCCGCCCCGAACGTGTTCACCGGGTCGGGCAAGCGCGACTTCTGGCGGGCCGTGAACGCCGACGCCCCCCAGGCCGGGGTCGTCCAGCTGGAGCTTTACCTCATCCAGCAGTGACCCGCTGAACCGAGAAGCCGTGATCATGCAGGGAATCCCTGCATGATCACGGCTCTTCGCGTCGATGGGTGGGTCAGTGGACGAAGGCGTGGTAGCTGGTCAGCAACCAGGGCACGGCGACGGCCAGCGTGGGCCCGCCGAGCACGAGCGCCGCGGCCACGTAGGTCGCCAGCGAGAGTCCGCGGGTGGCGGGGCGGGCGGCGAGTCGCCGCACCCGGGCGAGGGCGGCCGAGCCGAGCGGCATCTCCGACACCCCGTCCGGCTGGCCCGCGAGCGCGACCAGCGCGCGGGCCAGGGGCAGCGATCCGGTGTGGCGGCGGGCGGAGTCGTCGGCGAGCATCTCCACGAGCAGTCGCACGGAGTCGAGCGCGGCCTGGCTGGAGACGAAGCGCGGGAACGCGGCGTGCAGGGCGGTGAAGCCCTCGAGGACGAGGTCGTGGCGGGCGCGCAGGTGGGCCCGTTCGTGGGCCAGGACCGCGCGCACCTCCTCGGGGGTCAGGCAGTTGAGCATGGCGTCGGAGACGACGACGCGGGAGCGCACCCCGGGGACGCAGTAGGCGACGCGGCCGGGTCCGGTGAGCACCCGCACCCCGGCCTGGGAGAGCAGGGCGGCGTCGATCTCGCCGGTTGACTCCTTGCGGTGCAACAGGTCCACCATGTCGCGGTGGCGGTTGCGGCGTCGCCGGGTGCGGATGCCGACGAGGGTCGCGACGACCCAGAACCGCACGGTGACGATGGCCACGAGCGTGGAGGTGAGCCCGATGAGGGTCGTCTGGACGGGGCCGTGGCGCTCGAGGAAGGGGAAGCCGGGCTCCTCGGTGAAGAGCAGCGAGAGCGAGGCGAGGCCGGCGCCGAGGGTGGCGAGGACGGCGCCGAGGGCGATCGCCTGCCACAGCACCAGGGCGGCTCGGGGCACCTGCCAGGTCCAGCGGGCACGGGCCAGCAGCGCCGGCGCCGGACCCGCCAGGAGCAGCGCCAGCGCTGCGAACCAGACGGCGGTCACGCCACGAACCTACGGGGTCGCCTAGGCGGTGGTGGTCGCGTCCCCGGTCTGGTCGGTCCCCGCCATCGCGTCCAGGGCCTCGCGCAGCGCGGCAGCCTCGGCGGGCGAGACACCGCCGATGAAGTGGACGAGCGCGGCCTGGCGGTCGTCGACGGAGGGCACTCCCCCGAGGGCGTCGAGCATGAGGTCGGCGACCATCTGCTCGCGGGTGGCGGCGGGGGTGTAGCGGAAGGCGCGACCCTCGCGCTCCTGGCGCACGACGTGCTTCTTGGCGAGGCGGTCGAGCACGGTCATGACCGTCGTGTAGGCGATCTTGCGGTGCTCGGCGAGCTGCTCGTGGACCTCGCGGACCGTGAGGGGCGTACCGGCCGCCCACAGCCGGTCCATGACGTCGCGTTCGAGTTCTCCCAGGGCCACGGGGTGGATGTTACGTCAACCACACCGCCGAACGCGAGCCGTCGTACTACCGATTGAAGTACTACAGTTAGTCGTAGTACGACAGGACGTCGTAGGAAGGCCAGGAACCAGCCGTGAGCATCGAATCGCTGACCCGTCTGCAGTTCGCCGTGACGACGCTGTACCACTACCTCTTCGTGCCGCTCTCGATCAGCCTCGCGCTCTTCACCGCGATCCTGCAGACCGCGCACCTGCGCGTCGAGGCGAGGACCGGGAGCGACCGCTACGGCCGGCTCTCGTTGCTGACCGGCAAGCTCATGATGATCACCTTCGCCGTGGGCGTCGTGACCGGCCTGGTCCAGGAGTTCCAGTTCGGCCTCTCCTGGAGCGCGTTCGCCCGCTTCTACGGCGACGTGTTCGGGCCCACCCTGGCCATCGAGGGGATGCTCGCCTTCTTCCTCGAGGCGACCTTCATCGGCCTGTGGTGGTTCGGCCGCGACCGGCTGCCGAAGTACGTGCACCTCGCGACGATCTGGATCGTCGCGATCGGCACCGCCATCTCCGCCTTCGTCATCCTCGCGGCCAACTCCTTCATGCAGAACCCCGTCGCCTACAGCATCGACGCGGCCACCGGCCGCGCGCGGCTCGGCAGCTTCGAGGACCTGCTGACCAACGAGCTGAACCTCGCCGCCTTCCCCCACACCTACGCCGGTGCCGTCATGGCCGGCGGCGCCCTCGTCATGGCCGTCGGGGTCTGGCACCTGCTGCGCGGGGGCCACGACGTGACCTCCGAGGAGTTCGCCGCGTTCCGCACGCTGTCCCGCTTCGGCGCCTGGTTCACCCTCGTCGCCGGCGCCGGGGTCGCCCTCAGCGGCGACGCCCTCGGCAAGGTCATCACCGCCGTCCAGCCGATGAAGATGGCTGCGGCGGAAGGGCTCTACCGGACCACGACGGGCGCGCCGTTCTCGATCTTCTCCTACGCCCCGCTCGGCTCCGACCGCCCGACCTTCGCCCTCGAGGTCCCCGGCTTTCTCTCCTTCCTGGCCAAGGGGTCCTTCTCCTCCACGGTCCTCGGCCTCAAGGACCTGCAGGACTCCTACTCCGCGCAGTTCGGTGCGGGCGACTACATCCCCTGGGTGCCGGTCGCGTTCTGGAGCTTCCGCCTCATGATCGGCGTCGGGATGACCGCCGCGATGATCGCCCTGGTCCACCTCTGGGTCACCCGGAAGTCGGTCGTCCTGAACCCCGACCCGCGCCTGGCCCGCGGGATCCTCTGGACCCTGCCGGTCCTCCCGCTGATGCCGCTGTTCGCGAACTCCTTCGGCTGGATCTTCACCGAGACCGCCCGCCAGCCGTGGCTGGTGTTCGGGTTGTTCAAGACCGCCGACGGTGTCTCCCCCGGGCTGACCTGGGCCGAGGTCGCCACCAGCCTGATCGCCTTCACCCTCGTCTACGGCGCGCTGGCCTGGGCCTGGACGCTGCTGGTGACCCGCCTCGTGCGCAAGGGGCTCCCGTCGATGCCCGTGCCCCAGGCGGAAGACGAAGAAGCAGTCGAGCCCTACGCCGTGAGCTACTGAGGAGAGAGTGATGGACCTCCCCGTCATCTGGTTCGCCATCGCCGTCCTGGCCTGGGTCCTCTTCTTCGTCCTGGAGGGGTTCGACTTCGGCGTCGGGTTCCTCGGGCCGCTGCTGGGCCGCACCGACGCCGAACGCGGCGCCGCGATCCGGACCGTCGGCCCCGTCTGGGACGGCAACGAGGTGTGGCTGGTCGCCGCGATCGGCGTCACCTTCGCCGCCTTCCCCGACTGGTACGCCGCCCTCCTCTCCGGCCTCTACCTGCCGATGATCGCGATCCTGCTGCTGCTGGCCGTGCGTGGCGTCGCCATCGAGTTCCGCGGCAAGCACGACACCGCGAGCTGGCACCTGCGCTGCGACGTGTTCCTCGCCACCTCCTCGCTGCTGCTGGCCGCGACCTGGGGCGCGGTCCTCGGCGCGCTCGTCGTCGGCCTCGCCCTCGACCCCGGCGGGAACGTGCAGGGCGCCGGGCTGGGCCGCTCCCTGGCCCCCGTCCTCGGACCCTGGGCCGTGCTCGGCGGTTTCGCCGGCGTGCTGCTGACCACCGTGCACGGGGCGACGTTCCTGGCCCTGCGCACCACCGGCCCCGTGCGCGCCCGGGCCCGTCACCTCACCGTCGCCACCGCCCCCGCGCTGGCCGTCATCGCCCTGGCCCTGTTCATCGCCGCCGGGCACGCCGCCGTCGCCGGCGCGCTGGCCTTGCTGGCGGTCGCCGCGGTCGCCGCCTGGCGGCGCGCGGAGGTGCTGGCCTTCGCGGCGACGTCGCTCGCGGTCGCGGGTAGCGTCGTGGCGGTGTTCACCGCCCACCTCGGCTCCACCTGGGTGCTCCTGCCCAGCACGCTGTCGAGCGCGAACGACGTGACCCTGCGGGGTGCGGCGGCCTCCGAGGGGGCACTGCACCTCATCACCGTCGCCGGGGTGATCGTCCTGCCCGCGGTCATCGCCTACCAGGTCTGGTCCTACGTCGTGTTCCGCAAGCGGGTCCACACCGGGTTCGCGACGACGTCCCGCCCACGTCGGGTGCCCGTGACCCGGTGAGCCCGCGATCCAGAGGACCCGTCGACCCCCGATTGCTCCGCCACGCCCGCCCGGCCCGGGCCGGGATCGCCGCGATCGGCGTCGTCGAGGCCGTCTCCGCGGGACTGCTCCTCGCCCAGGCCCTCGCCCTGACCGATCTCGTCGTGGCGCTGTGGCGGGGAGCCCCGGCCTCCGGCGCCCTCGGGGTGCTGGTCGCCGCGGTCGCCGGGCGGGTCGTGACCAGTTGGGCCGCAGCCCGTCTGGCCCAGCGGACGGCGAGCGCCGTCCGCAGCGACCTGCGCGAGCAGGTGCTGGCCCGCACGCTGGCGCTGGGCCCCGCGTGGGTCGAGCGGTTCGGGCGGGCCCGGCTCTCCGCGGTGCTGACCCAGGGCCTGCCCGCCCTCGACGCCTGGTTCACCCGCTACCTCCCGGCGCTGGTGCCGGGGGTGCTGCTGCCGCCGCTGGTGCTGGTGGTCCTGGCGTTCACCGACCTGGAGTCGGCGATCACCGTCGCCGTGACGCTGCCGCTGATCCCGGTCTTCGCGATCCTGCTGGGCCGCGCGGCCCAGTCCCGCGCGGACCGGCAGTGGTCGGCGCAGCGGACGCTGGCGGCGCACTTCCTCGACACCGTCCGCGGGCTGCCGACCCTGCGCGCGCACCGCCGCGCGCAGCGTCAGGTCGGCGCCGTCGCCGCCGTCACCGACGCCCACCGCCGGGCGACGATGTCGGTGCTGCGCATCGCGTTCCTCTCCTCCACCGCCCTCGACCTCGTCGGGACGCTGTCGGTCGGCCTCGTCGCCGTGACCGCCGGGATGCGCCTGGCCGGCGGGACCCTCGACCTGCACACCGCCCTGCTGGTGATCCTGCTGGCGCCTGAGGCCTACCGGCCGCTGCGCGAGGTGGGTGCCCGCTTCCACGACTCCGCCGACGCCGCCGCCGTCGTCGACGACGTCGACCAGGTGCTCACCGCGCCCTTGCCGGTTCTCGGGTCGGGCCCCGCCGCAGGCTCTGCCGAGGGGGTCCGGCTGCGCGGGATCACGGTGCGGCGCGCGGACTCCACCTCCGTCCTCGACGGGGTCGACCTCGACGCCGTCCCCGGCGAGCTGCACGCCCTCGCCGGCCCCTCGGGGGCGGGCAAGACGACCCTGGCCCGGGTCGCGGCCGGTGTCCTGGTCCCCGACGCGGGCTCCGTCGAGCACGGTCTGGACGGGGTCGCGCACCTCCCCCAGCGCCCGGCCTTCCCCTACGCGAGCACGGTCGGGGACGCCGTCCGCGCCGGTCGTGGCACCCCCGACGTGTCCGACGACGACGTCCGCCACGCCCTCGACCTCGCCGCCGCGCCCGAGCTGAGCCTCGACACCCCGCTCGGGGAGAACGCCGCGGGGCTCTCCGCGGGCCAGCGCCAGCGGGTCGCCCTGGCCCGCACCTTCCTCGCGGTCCGCTGCGGTGCACGGGTCCTCGTCCTCGACGAGCCGACCGCCCACCTGGACCCGGTGAGCGAAGCCGTCGTCGTGGACTCCCTGCGCTCCCTCGCCCACGACGAGGGCTGCACCGTCCTCGTCGTCGCCCACCGCCCCGCTCTGCTGGCCGCCGCGGACCGCACGACCACCCTCACCCGTCCCGTCCCCGCCGTCCCCGCGGAAACAACACTTTCCGCCCCCCGCGCAGCCCCTTCGAGGGCGGAAAGTGTTGTTTCCGCCGGGGACCGGGGACCGCGTCGGGAGGCCGGGGCCCTGGCCGTGGTCGCGGGTGTGGCGGCCGTCCTGGCCGCGGCGACCCTGACCGCCGCCGCGACGTGGCTCATCGTCCGGGCCGCGGACCGTCCGCCCGTGCTGACCCTGTCGGTGGCGGCCGTGGTCGTGCGCGCGAGCGCCACCGCGCGGCCCCTGCTGGTCTACGTCGAGCGACTGCTGAGCCACGACGCCGCCTTCGCCCGCTTGGCGCGCTGGCGCTCCGGCGTGATCGCCGCCCTCATCCCGCGCCTGCCAGGCCCGTTGTCCCGCAAGCGGTCCGGACGGTCCGGGGAACTGCTCGTGCAGCTCGTCGAGGACGTCGACGCCCGGGTCGACGGGGTGCTGCGCTTCCGTCACCCGGTCACCGTGACGCTGGCCGCGCTCGTCCTCGCCCTGCTCGCCGCGACGCTGGTGGACCCCTGGTTCGCGCTCGCCGCGCTCCCGGGTCTGGCGGTCCTGGTGCTCGCCGCGCCCGCCGTGGCGGCCTTCGCCGAGCGCCGCGACCACGACCACCGCGCCGACGTCGGGGCCCTGGCGGCCGCGACGGTGGAGACGCTCGACGCGGTCGAGGACCTGCGCACCCTCGGTGCTGTCGACCCGCTGGACACGGTACGCCGCAGGCAGTCCGCACTGACCCGGGCCGAGACCCGGCAGTCCCGCGCTGCGGCCGCGACGGCCGCGCTGGCCGCGCTCGGGACCGGCGCCGGCATCGTCGCGCTCGCCGTCACGGCCTCGCTGCTGCCCCGCGACGGGAACCCCGCGTGGATCGCCGCGGTCGTCCTCGCCGGGGTGACCGTCGCCGACGCGGCCCGTGGCCTGCCCGACGCCGCCCGTGCCCGGGAAAGGGCCCGCGCGGCCCACCGCCGCAGCGAGGCCCTGCTGGCCACACCCCTCGCCGCGGTCGAACCCATTGCGCCGCAGCCGTTGGGTGCACCCCAGCGGGTGGTCGTGAGGCTGCGCGGGGTCGTCGCCGGCTGGGAGGAGGACTGCCTGCGCGGCGTGGACCTCGACCTGGTCGCCGGTGAGGTCGTCGCCGTCCGCGGCGCGTCGGGGTCGGGCAAGTCCACCCTCGCCGCGGTGCTGCAACGCTTCCTCGACCCCCACACCGGGAGCGCGACCCTGGACGGCGTCGAGCTGCGCACGCTGACCGGTGACGACGTCCGCACCGTCGTCGGCCGCGTCGGCGACGACGAGCACGTCTTCGCGACGACGCTGCGCGAGAACCTGCTGCTCGCTGCCTCCGGGTCCGACGACGACGCGCTGCGCGCCGCCCTGCACCGCGTCCGCCTCGACGACTGGTTCACCGCCCTGCCCCGGGGACTGGACTCCCGCCTGGGCGACGGCGGGGAGCCGATGTCCGGTGGGGAACGGCGACGGCTCGCTATGGCCCGCGCCCTGCTCGGCGACGTCCGGGTCCTGGTCCTCGACGAACCCTCCGAGGGCCTCGACGAGGAGACCGGTGCGCGACTGCTCGCGGACCTCCTCGACGCCCGGGGCGGGCAGGCCGTGCTGCTGCTGGCCCACCGCACCGAGGGCGTGGACCGGGCCGACCGGGTGCTCGACCTGGTCGACGGGAAGCTGGTCGAGGCCCCGGTCCTCACCCGATCGGTCTAGTCACAACTGTCCACCGTTGGTTCATCCGTGGTTAACCTTGGCCCCCGCTCCGCACCGACTGGCGCAAGCCTGACCGGAGGGTCAACCACGTGCTCGAAGTCTCCGTACGCCCACGCCAGCTGCTGATCACCCTGCTCGTCGTCATCGCCCTGCTGAGCGCCGCGAGCTACGCGTTCCTCGTCGCCACCGTCGGGCTCGGCGTCGACGCCGGACCGGTCGTCTCGGCCCGCAAGTTCGTCGACGTCAACGCCGAGACGAACCTCCCGTCCTGGTTCTCCGCGGTGCTGCTCACCGTCGTCGGGTTGGTGACCTTCGAGTTCGGCCGGCAGAAGTTCGTGGCGGGGACGCGCTGGGCCTGGCACTGGGTGGTCCTCGGGGTCGGGTTCTGCTACCTCTCCCTCGACGAACTCGTCGCCCTGCACGAACGTCTCGTCGAGCCGATGACCGCGGTCGTCGGCGACAGCGGAGTCTTCACGTACGCCTGGGTCGCGGCCGCGCTGCCCGTCGTCGTGGTCGTCGCGTTGTTCTACGTCCGGTTCCTGCTGGCCCTGCCGCGTCGCGCCGCGGCGTTCGCCCTCCTCGGCGGCGTGCTCTACGTCGGCGGGTCCGTGGGCCTGGAGATGGTCGCGAACCTGTTGAGCGACAGGGGCTTCGACGAGGCCGGCCTGTTCCTCGGCACGCTGCAGGCGATCGAGGAGGCCTGCGAGATGGTCGGCCCGGCGATCTTCCTCGCCGTCGTCGTCTCGCTGCAGCAGCGCGAACGCGCCGTCGCCGTGTCCGCACCGCGGGTCAGCGTCAGCAGCCGCTAACGTGTCGTGATGGGTCGCTCACTGCTGTGCCTGCTCGTCGTGCCGCTGCTCGCCGGGTGCGCGGCGGTGACCCCGTCCGCGACCACCATCCCGTCAGCGTCGACCGCCCTCGTGACCCGGGGCACCCGGGCGACGAGCTCGCCGATGCTGCCGGCCTACACCTCCGTGGTCTCTCCCGTCGGTGACGTCTCCGCCTCGTGGCGGGCCGGGTGCCCGGTCGCCCCGGCGGACCTGCGCGTGGTGACGGTGACGGTGATCGGTTTCGACGGGAGACCCGGGACAGGACGCATCGTCGTGGCCGCCGACGTGGCCCAGGCGACCGCCGACGTCTTCGGCTCCCTCTACGCGATGCGTTACCCCGTCGCCCGGATGGAACCCGTCGAAGCGTTCGGCGGTTCCGACGACGCCTCGATGGCCGCCGACAACACCTCGGCCTTCAACTGCCGCGCCACGACCGGCGGGACGGGGTTCTCCGAGCACTCCTACGGCACCGCGATCGACCTGAACCCGGTCGAGAACCCCTACGTGAAGGGTTCCACCGTCCTGCCCGAGGCGGGCCGGGCCTTCGTCGGGCGGAAGCCCGCGCCCGGCGTGGTCGTCGCGGGGGACGCCGTCGTGCGCGCCTTCGCGGACCGGGGGTTCTCCTGGGGCGGGGACTGGAACTCCCTGAAGGACTACCAGCACTTCTCGATCTCGGGCGACTGAGGTCAGCTCAGCAGCTCGGCGACGTCCAGCCGCATCGTCGCGATCCCGAGATCCAGCTCCGGCGTCTCGTCCCGGCCGTGGACCGCGGTCGGCGCGGACACCCCGTCGAGCGACGCGTACGTCGTCAGGGTCTCGACGAGAGGGTCGAGGATCCAGTAGCGCGGGAGTCCCGCCGTGGCGTACTTGTGCATCTTCTTCAGCAGGTCGTCACTGCGGTTGGAGGAGAGGATCTCGATGACGAGCGCGGGGATTCTCGTGAAGCGGGCATCGGAGCCGAGCTCCTTCGTCTCCCGGTCGAAGACGATCACGTCGGGGATGAACTCGTCAGCGGTCGGCTTCCACCCCCACGCGGCCTGGAGTCGGAAGGAGATCTTCTGGTGCTGACCGGTCGGGCTGGGACTCACGACGAGGTGGCCGTCGACGTACTCGGTACGCGGGTCCTCCGGGAGGGCTGCGTACTCCTCCCAGGTGAGGACCTGCCCCACGCTGAACCGCAGCTCGGCCACCTGCTCGGCCACCTGCTCGGTCATGCGGAACACCTCCTCCGGGTCTCGGCTCAACCTAGCCCCGGGGCGCGTCGGCGGGGCCGCGCACCACACCCGGCCCCGCCACGCACTCCCCCGAAGATCAGACCCGGTCGAAGACCCCGCGCTGACGCGGCACGTTCGCCGTCGTCGCCACCGGCTGGGACACCGTCAGCAGCGAGCTCGGCACCTCGGCCAGCTCACCGCAGAACGAGGCGCCCGCCAGGGCCTTGTGCAGCAGCCGGGCCGAGCGGTGCGTCCCCCGCACGACGTCGTCGACGCGCACCGACATCGCGGGGACGTCGGTCGCCGCGTGCAGCAGGGCGCGCAACGCCTCGGGCGAGGACGTGACCCGCTCACCGGCGAGGACGCACAGCGCCCAGTCGGCGCCGACGTGCGCGAGCGCCGCCTGCTGGGCCTTCTCGCGGTCCTCGGCCCAGAATCCGGAGACGACCGTCACCGCGGGGTGCAGCGTCGCCTCGAAGGCCGCGCTCCCCGGGGCGATGTGGTCGGCGGTGTCGTAGACGACGACCTCGTCGGCGACGCTCACGAGACCCCGCAGGTCGTGCTCCAGCGCCGGCGCGAGGGTCGCCGTGTCGGTGGTGCCCTGCAGCACGAGGCACGCCGCGAGGGTGGTGCGAGAGGTGCTGGCCATGATCGTCTCCGTCGGTCGTCTGCGTCGTCCTGCCCGGGCGCCTGTCCTCACCCTCCTAGGAGCATCGGCAGGAACACCCCAAACGTTTCGCACGTCACAACCTGTTTACACAGCGTTGACATTCGAACGTTCCACTCCGCGAGGTGACCACGGCTCAAGTCCGGGACCGGACCTGCCGATCACCCCCGGGTGTCCGCCGTTCCCGCCGTCCCCGCCGTCGACTTCCTCGGCGTCGCGAACCGGACCCTCGCCGACCTCGCCCAGCGCGTCGGCCTCCCGAGCTGGTGGATCGGGCGCACCGAAGGCCCCGACCAGGTCATCCTCGCCGCGACCGACCCGCTCTTCGGCCTCACTCCCGGCGACGCCCTGTCCTGGGCCGACACCCACTGCCGCCGGGTCGTCGAGGACGGCGTCGACCCCGTCCTCGCCGGGTTGAAGAGCGTGCCCGCCTCGCTGGCCCCCCGCGCCGTCGGCCAGGACCTCGGCGCGGTCTCCCTCATCACCGTTCCGCTGACCGGGCCGGACGGCACGGTCCTCGCCACGCTCTGCGGGGTCGGTAGCGGCAACGGTGCCCACCTGCACGACCTCGTCCCCAGCGTCCGGTTGCAGGGGGACCTCCTGGGCGCGCTGCTGGCGGCGGAACTGGAGCTCACGGAACGCTCCCGCGCGGCCGAACGCAGCGCGCAGTCCGAGCACGCCGACGAGGTCACCGGCGTCGCGCCGCCCGAGACGTGGCAGACCGCCCTGATCGCCGAGGAAGCCCGGGCCGCCCGGCACGCGGCGCCGGTGTCCCTCGTGCTCATCGACCTGCCCGACCTCGTCGACGTCAACCGTCGCCTCGGTTTCGCCGCCGGGGACGGGCTGCTGCACCGCACGGCGTCCACCGTCGGCGCCCGGTTGCGCAGCGGTGACCTGCTCGCCCGCATCGCCGGGGACCGGTTCGGGGTCCTGCTGCCCGGATCCGGACTGGAGGGGTCGCGCGCCTTCGTCGAGCGCATCCGCACGGCCCTCGCGGCCGACGGCGTCTCGGTGCGCATCGGTGCGGCGACGCGCGACCGCAGCCAGGGGCTGCTCACGACGTGGGCGCGGGCCGAGGACGCCATCGCCGCGGACACCGCCTCCCGCGTCACGTCCACGCCGCCCCCGCCCGCGCGGACGACGTCCGGCAGCGACAGCACCCTCGACGCCCTGCTCGACCTCGCCCGACGCCAGATCGGGGCCGAGTTCGCGTTCATCTCCACCCTGGAGGGGGACCGGCGCTACATCCGCAACGCGGTCTCCCCGTTCCCGACCTCGCTGACCCCGGGCACCGACGTCACGGAACGGCGATCGCTGTGCGACCAGGTCCTCTCCGACGACGCCGCGCTCGTGGCCACCGACACCTCCAAACCCGAGTTCGACGCCCACCGCGACCACCTGCTCCGCGAGGGTTCCTACGTCGGCATCCCGCTGCACCGCCGTGACGGCTCCCTCTACGGGACGCTGTGCACCGTCTCCCGGGCCCCGGACCACAGCCTGCGGCCCCGTGACGCCGAGATCCTGCGGGCCGTCACCGGCGCGGTGATGGAACTCGTCGAGGAGGAGGACCGCTCCCGCCGGGCGCGACGCGGCAAGCTCGCCCGCCTCGACGACCTCGACGCCGCCGGCGGACCCGTCGTCGTCTACCAGCCCGTCGTCGACCTCGCCACGGGCGAAGCCGTCGGCGTGGAGGCCCTCAGCCGCTTCCCCCACGGGACCCCGACCCCCGACCGCTGGTTCGCCGACGCGACCGAGGTCGGCTGCGGGGAGGAACTCGAACTCAGCGCCCTCGACAACGCCCTGCACGGGCTCCCGGTGCTGCCCGGGTTCCTGGCGCTGAACCTCTCCCCCGCGACCATCACCACCCCCGGCCTGCTACGCCGCCTCGAGCGGCTGCCGCTGGACCGGATCGTCCTGGAGATCACCGAGCACTCCGCCGTCGCCGACTACGCGGCCCTGCTGTCGACCCTGGAACCGCTGCGCCGCCGAGGGTTGCGCGTCGCCGTCGACGACACCGGCGCCGGCTACGCCTCGCTCTCCCACGTCCTCGCGATCCTGCCGGACTTCATCAAGCTCGACATCTCCCTCGTCCGCGACATCGACACCGACACCTCGCGTCGGGCGCTCGCCGCTGGGCTGGTGACGTTCGCGAGCGCGACGGACGCGCTGATCATCGCCGAGGGGATCGAGACGGGCGAGGAGCTCGCGGTGCTGCGGGAACTCGGCGTGCAGTTGGGGCAGGGGTACCACCTGGCCCGGCCGGCACCGTTGGTCCTGGGCTGACGCGCGGCGGGACCCGCAGCCACGAGACGATGGGGTGGTGTCCGACCTCGCCGACGCCGTCCTCCCCCTGCTCCGCACCCGGGCCGACCTGCACCGGTGGAGCAGCGCCAACGCCCACGGCCGGCAGATGCACGACGCCGTCGACCGGCTGGAAGCCGCCGTGCCGGACGCCGATCCCCACGACGCGTGGACGGTGACGCACAAGGCCCTGGCCAGCGCCGTCACGATCATCGCCCGCGCCGACGACTCCAGCGGCATCATCGGCGACGCGTGCCGGCGACTGCTGGACCTGCACCCGCGGGTCGCGCAGGCCGCGTCGGTGCCGGCGTCCACCCTCGTCCCGTGGTTGATCCGGTTCCAGTTCGAGGGCGAGGTCGACTACTTCGAGCTCGATCCGGTCGCGTACGCGCCCGCCCTGGGCGAGCTGGGGACGGCGAGGTACCGCGCGGCGCTCGCGGAGATCCGCACGACGGCAGGCCCACCACCCGACGCGGCCTCCTGGCCCGACCCGCACCGGCGAATCCGATGGGTGCTGGAGTGGAACGACCGGCGCCTCGCCGTCCTCGACCGTGACGTCGAGGGGATCGTCCGCACCCACGCCCGCGACCGGCGGGTCGCAGCGTGGTTGCAGGACACCGCCGAGGCGATGGAGGAGATCGGCCGGACCGACCTCGCCCTGGACTGGGCCCGCCGCGCCGTCGACCACGATCATGGACACCAGTCGCTGACGGCGTCGCGCTACTGGCTCGGCCTGATCACCCGGCACCGGCCCGAGGAGACCCTGGAGGCGGTCCGCTACGTGTTCCACCGCTGGCCCACGGCGAGCACCGCGGCCGCCCTGCGGGAGGCCGCCGGTGCGACCTGGTCCCGCTACGAGGCCGAGACGTTCGCCGCGCTGGCGACGAACGCCGCGGAGTCGGTGAGTTTCTGCCTGAACTCCTTGGCGGATCCGGTGCGGGCGTGGAAGCTGGCCGAAGAACTCGGTCTGACCGACAGTTCCGGCTGGTCCGCTCTCGCCGCCGCCTACGAGACGGTGGATCCCCTCGCCGTCCTCCCCGTGCACCGTCGTCTCGTCACGGAGGCCCTGACGGAGGCCGACGCCCGGCAGTACCGCGAGGCCGCCCGCCGACTGGCCCGCATGCGCCGGCTCGCCGCCGGTACCGTCGAAGCCACCGCGGTGGAGGAGTTCGTCGCCGAACTCCGCGTCACCCACCGACGCCGGCCCCGGCTGCAGCAGGAGTTCGACCGCGTCGGGCTGCCGCGGTGACATCGGACACGGGCCGGAACGGGTTCGGCAGCCCTGGACACCTGGATGTGTACACGGCGCCGTCAACGGCGCGAACGCATCCTCACCGATGCTGCCGCGCCTGATCAAGACGGCCATCACCGACAGGGCCAGGACGACGGAGGACTCGTGGCGGCTCTGGGTTGGGCTTGGGGATCGGGCACCTGGCACCGCATGTCCAGCTGTCCCGGGGCGGCCCTCATCATCTCATCACCAGCTGCGCGTCGCCGGGCTGGTGACGTTCGCGAGCGCGACGGACGCGTTGATCATCGCCGAGGGAATCGAGACGGCGACGGAACTCGACGTGCTGCGGGAGTTGGGCGTTCAGTTGGTCAGGGATACCACCTGGCGCGGCCCGCCGCGTCGTAGACCACCCTGGGCTGACGTCACGTCCTCGTATCAGGTGGACGTGCCCAGGAGTTCCAGGCACAGGCCGCGCAACGTCTCCAGGGCCGCCGGGTCGTGTCTCCGGCCGGCCGTGTCCACGATCTGCGTCACCCCCTCGAGTTCGTGCAGGGCCGCTACCGCATCCCCGGACTGCGCCAGGCCCTGGGCCCGCAACCAGCTGCAGTAGCTCGGATCCACTCCCACGTCCTGGAGCTGTCCGGCGAGGACGATTCCGAATGCAGGTTCCCCCGCCCCGAGGAGAACCCGGGCGAGGTGGTCGGTCGCCTCGTTCCAGACATCGCCCCCAGTCACGGTTTCACGTACGGACTCGAACGCGTCGACGGCCTGCTGCGGATCGCCCGCGCCGATCGCGGAGCGACCGAGGTTCAAGGCCGCTAGCGCGATTGCCTCCGGCGACGGGGGCCGGTCGTCGAGCCGGTCCCTCAGCTCGAGTGCCGCCAGGCGCAGGTTTCGCTTACCCTTGCGCACCGCTGCCCCCTCGGCGGCGTACCCGCGGTGGTCGAGGGCCAAGAGTTCTGGCGGCACCAGCCGAAGCGGTTGCACCGGTACCCCGTCGTGCACCACACGTTCGTGGACCCGACCGACCCAGCGGGCACCCCATCGCCGGAAGAGCTTCACCGTCGTGTACTCGTAGCCATGGCCGCCGTCCACGACAGGGTTGCGGATCAGGACGAGGAGCGCACGGTCGTCGACACCGTCGAGCCACTGCCGCAGCCCGGCGACGTCGGCGTGCACGAGTTCGTCGGCGTCGAGGCTCAGGACCCACTCCCCCGTGGCCGCGTCGAGCGACGCGTTCCGGGCTGCGGCGAAACTGTCGCTCCACGATCCCTCGACGACCCGGGCCCCGCCGGCCCGGGCGAGGGCCACGGTGTCGTCGGTGGAACCGGTGTCGTGGACGACGACCTGGTCGACGAGTCCCTGCAACGAGGCGAGGCACCCGGCGATCCGGTCGGACTCGTCACGGACGATGAGGCAGGCGCTCACCCGGATCACACGAACACGCTACCCCGACGACCGCCCGCCGCGGTGGCGAACGGTCGTCGGAACTCCTCAGGCGGCCGAACCCACCTCGCCGGTGCTGATCGTCTTGGCGTACAGGTCAGGCTTGCCGTTGGTGTCGGCCGCGATGAGGGCCTGGGTGGTCACGACGAGGACCGATTCGCCGGACAGGATGGTCAGGGACCCGAACTCCGCGGGCATGACGTCACCCATCATGCGCCGGGCCGCCGGAGCCCCGGTGGACTGCGCCGTCACCATGACCGCCGTGGTGTCGCTCGAGCCGAGGTCGCGGCGGTACCAGTCCGTGTGCTGGTCGGTGTCCGCCCCGTAGTTGGCCGTGGTCGAGAAGAAGGCGTAGCGACCGGTCGGGTCGAGCTGGACACCGTGCTCCCACGTCACCTTCTGGCCGACGAGACCGGCGCGCACGACCTGTCGGGTCGTCATGTCCTGCCGGTAGGCGAGGTACTCACCCGCGTTGGCCGTCAGGCTGCTGTCGTTGGAGCTGAACCCCACGAACCGCCCGTCCTCGCTGAGCGAGACGTCGTTCGAGCCCTGGTCGACCCGTGCGGTGTAGTTGATCGAGTTCCAGGTACCGGCCCCGGCGGCCACGGCGAGCGCTCCGGTCTGCAGGTCCTTGCGCCACAGGACGGGGGTGTTCTGCAGACTGGTCACGAACAGGGCGTACCGGCCGTCCGGGGTCACCTTCAAGGCGGCGCCGATGGTCCCGCCGGCGATCTGGTTGCCGTTCGGATCGACGTCGACCCGGGTGACCACTCCCGTGCTGAGGTCCTTGCGGAAGAGGTCCCGGGCCCCGTTGGTGTCCCCCGGGACGAGGTCGGCCCGCGAAGAGAAGAAGAAGACCTGGTTCCCGTCGGCCGTCACGGCCAGCGAGGGCGCCGTGGAGTAGACGCGGTTCCCCGTGACGACCTCGGTCCCGGCGGTCGTGGTCACCCCTCCCCCGGTGGGAACGCTGACGAGCTGCCACGACCCGGTCTGCCGGTCGAGCCGGTAGACGTCGAGCATTCCGTTGGTGTCAGCGGGAACCTTGGAGACCGAGGTGGTCACGACGGCGTAGCGTCCGTCGTCGCTCATCACCACCTGACTGTTGTTCAGGTCCGTCCCGGCAGCAGCGGGGTCCAGACGCGTCACCGTGCCGGCGACGCTGTCCTTGACGTAGAGCTCGTAGCTGGTGTTGGTGTCGGTGGGTTCCAGTTGGGCCGACGATCCGAAGATCGTGTACCGCCCGTTCCGCGAGGAGGCCGTGCCCGACGCGGCACCGGCACCGGCGGTCGGTGTGGTCGTGCCGTTCGAGATCGGACCGGACGGGGCCGACGGGGCGGACGGCGTCAGCGCGATCGACGACGAGGCGGCCCCGGTGGTGCCCGATGCCGCGACGGCCCGGACCGAGAAGGTGTACGCGGTGCCGTTGGTCAGGCCCGTGACCGTCGCCGTCGCTGTCGTGACCCGCTGCACCGGAGCGCCGTTCACCAGGACGTCGTACCCGGCGACCCCGGCGACGGGGTTCCAGGCGAGCGTCACCGTGGTGTTGCCCGCCGACCCCGTGAGGTTCTGCGGGGTCGCCGGCAGGGCGACCTGCGGTGTCGCCGTCACCGTTCCGCTCGGAGCCGACGTCACGCCCGCACCGTCCACGCTGTAGACCACGTAGCTGTAGGCGGAACCGTTCGTCAGACCGGTGGCGGTCCAGCTGGTCGTGCCCGCGGGGACGGAGACGCAGGACCCTCCGGTCGAGCACACCGAGTAGTGGTCCAGGCGGGTGTCGACGACCGGGGTCCACGACACCGTCACCTGGGCGTCGCCGGCCGACGCCGAGACGGACCCAGGGGCGGCCAGCGGCGCCCGGGGGGTGGCTGCCGGTGCGGTGCTCGCGTTCGAGCGGTTGCCTGCGGCGTCGACGGCGACGACCGAGAAGGTGTAGGCCGTGCCGTTGGTGAGGCCGCTGACGGTCGCCGAGGAGCTCCCGGCCGGCGCCGTGGCGCGGGTGGTCCCCGACGGGTCGAGGACCTCGTAGTGGTCCACGTCCGGGTCGGTGGATCCGGTCCACGTCACGGTGACGGTGGAGTTCCCCGCGGTGCTGCCCGCCGCGGACGGCGCAGGCGGCGGGGTGGTGTCCTTCGGCGTCAGGGGCACGGTGGCGCTGGCGGGCGAGACGTTCCCGGCGCGGTCGACCGCGACGACGGTGAAGACGTAGCTCGTGCCGTTCGTCAGCCCGGTGACGGTCGCCGTGGACCCGGTGGCGCCGACGGTGGCGACGGTCGCACCCGAGGAGTCGCGGACCAGGTAGCGGTCGACGTCCGTCTCCGGGCTGCGCGTCCAGGAGACGGTGGCGGTGCGGTCACCCGCGGTGCCCGTCGCGTTGGAAGGCGCCGAGGGTGCGGTGGTGTCCTTCGGGGTGACGCTGACCGGACCGGACTCGGTCGAGGTGTTGCCGGAGGTGTCCACGGCGACGACCGTGTAGGTGTAGGCCGTGTCGTTCGTCAGGCCGGTGATCGTCGTCGAGGTGGCGCCGCCCGTGACGGTGGCGACGGTGGTGCCGGCCGAGTTCTTGACGAGGTACCTGGCGACGTCCGCCTCGGGGCTCCGCGTCCAGGTCAACGTCGCGCGTCCGTCACCGGCGGTCGCCACGACGTTCGTCGGCGCCGACGGAGCGGTGGTGTCCTTGGGAGTCAGGGACACCGCGTTGCTGGAGGCCGAGACGTTCCCCACGGTGTCGACGGCGACGACGGTGAAGGAGGCCGCCGTGTCGTTGGCCAGGTTGCCGATCCGCACGGTCTGGGTGCCCTTGGTGACCGTCGCGACGGTGGCTCCCGATCCGTTGCGGACCACGTAGTGGTCGAAGTCGCTCTCGCTGTTGGCGTTCCACGAGAGCGTCACGGAGGTGTCCTCGGCGGTGCCCGTCAGGTTTACCGGGGCAGCGGGCGGGGTCATGTCGCGCGGTGTGACCGTGGCGACGTTGCTCGCGGTGGACTCGTTGCCCGCGTTGTCGATGGCGACGACGACGAACGACCCGGGCGTCCCGTTCACGAGTCCGGTCACGGTCGCGGTGGTGACGTTCTTGCCGACGGCCGCGAGGGTCGTCGTCGATCCGCTGCGACGGACGACGTAGCGGTTGACGTCAGCCTCGGGACTGCCGTTCCAGGTGAACGTCGCCTGCCCGTCCCCGGCCGTGCCCACGAAACCCGTCGGGGCCGAGGGAGCCGTGAGGTCGACCGGCGTCCCGTACACGGAGGTGCTCTTCGGCGACTCGTTCGGAACGGCGTCGGCGGCCGTGACCTGGACCTGGTAGGCGATCCCGTTGGTCAGCCCCGTCAGGGCGGTGCTGGTGGTACCGGCGGGGACGGTCGTGCGCAGGGCCCCGTTGACGTAGATGCGGTAGGTGCTGGTGTCGGTCGCCGCGGAGGCGTTCCAGGTGAGGTTCAGCGTCGAGTCCGATGCCTGGACCACGAGCCCTGTCGGGACGTCCGGTGCGACGTTGTCGACGGGCTTGGCCGTGACCGACGTCGTTCCCGACTTGTTCCCGACCTTGTCCACGGCCGACAGGGTGAACGTGTAGTTCGTGCCGTTGGTGAGGCCGCTGACGGAGTAGGAGTTCCCGGTCACCGAGACGTCGCTCAGTGAGGCGCCGTTGAGCAGGTAGTGGTCGAAGTCGCTGTCACCGTTCGCCGTCCACGACAGGTTGATCCGCTTGTCGGTGGGTGCCGCGGTCAGCCCCACGGGGACCACCGGGGGCGTGAGGTCGAACGGGGAACCCGTGGCGGACGCGGAGTAGTCCGAGCGGCTCAGCGGGTTCAGGGCCGTGTTGACCGCGACGACCTGGTAGCTGTACGTCCGCCCGTTGGTGACCGTGGTGTCGGTCCAGGCCTGTGTGCCTGCGTTCGCCATCGACGCGAGGAAGGCGCCGTTGCGGTAGACGTCGACGCGCTTGCGGTTGGGATCAGTCGGCAGGCTCCACGTGAGGGGTACCGCGGTGTCGGCGACGGTGGTAGCCAGGTTGGTCGGCTGCAGCGGAGCACCCGGGGCGTTGGGGGTAGCGCTGAGCTGCGTCGACGCGCTGGACTCCGACCCGTCGGAGTACACGGCGGTGACCTGCACGGAGTACGACGTCCCGTTGGTCAGACCGGTGAGCGTCGTCGACGTCGCCGGGGCCGGCACGGACACCGTCTTGGACCCGCCGAGCAGGACGCCGACGACACCCAGCCAGACGTAGGTGACCTTGTAGCCGACGACACCGGCGTCGGTGTTCGCCGTCCAGTACGGGAAGAGCCGGGTGTCGCCCACGTCGAGCTTCAGCCCGGTCGGTGCGACCGCCGGGGCGGCCTGGGCGCGGTTGCTGGAGGACAGGCCCAGTTCGTAACCGATCTGCGGCGACCACACGCTGAGGATCGACGCGGCGGCGACGGCGGCCGCGGCGCGGGTGAGACGGCGGTTCAGCATGGGGTGGCCCTTCCAGCGTGGACCACGAAAGGCCCAGGTCGACGTCTAGAACTCCTTCTAGATGTCGGCCTGGGCCCGGTGTTCTTGACTCGGATCACCCGATCGCGGCGACTCTCGCTCTGCGTAGTCCCGGCACCCGAGCCGGGCAGGGGCGACTCAGACCGCCTGGTCGATGAAGACCGGAGGCCGCTCGGCCGGATCGAACTTCCCCAGGGCTCGGCGCCGGGAACGGGCGTGGATCATGGCCTCGGCCAGACGTTCGCTGACGTCGAGCTGACGCTGCAGGAGGACACGTGCCCGCTCGGCGAACTCGTGGGGCACCTGTCCCAGGGCGGCAGGGGCCACCCAGTCGTGCGCGGGAAGCCCCTCCGAGGGCTCCTCCCCCGCGTGCATCGCGCGGATGAGGAGTTCTGCGCGATCCACGTCGAGCTCGACCGAACGCAGGGCGTCGTCCCAGGCCGAGGACCAGTCGGGCAGCGTCGCGTCGTCGTCGGCCACGGTCGTCTCCACGACGTCCGGCGTCGTCATGCGACCCCGTGGCCGGCGGCCGAACCACCGCTGAGGTGCTCGAGGGCCGCCTCACGCCACGCCTCCGCCAGGGGCTCCACGGTGACCGTCCGGCAGGCGGCGGTTCTCGTCGCGTCACCACTGAGGTTCGCGGCGATGAGCTCCTGGGACAGCCAGGTGTACAGCGCCATGAGGTTGGGCCCACCATCCCACGCCTCGACGTCGAGGCTGGTGCGGAGTTCGTCGACGATCTCCTGGGCGTGCATCAGGTTGGTGTGCGCCGTCTCGCGGTCACCCTCGAGTTGGGCGTTCTCCGCCCGTTGCAGGTCCAGGACGAGACGGTCGTACAACATGACGAGCAGAGCCGCCGGACTCGCGGTGGCGAGGCTGTCCCTGAGGTAGCGGTTGGCGCTGCGCGCGCCGAACGTCGTCTGAGTCATGCGCTGGATCCTCCAGGAGGTTGCCGGTGTCGAGGACTCCATCGGCCCGGATCCGGCCGATTCCAGTGGTGGAACGAAACTCGTGCTACGGAACGCGAAGAGCCGGCCACCACGGGCAGTGGTGACCGGCTACGACGGGCTGATCAGCCGTTGCTCGAGTTCATGCTCGCCAACTGACCCGAGAGCCAACTCCCCTGGCTCTGCGACTTCTGCAGAGCGATCTCGAGCTGGGAGTAGTACTTCTGGTAGTACGCCTTCTTGGCTTCGAGGCGGGAGTCCCAGTCCGAGATCCGCTTCGTGAGGTCACCGATCGTCGACGTCTGCCCCTTGATGGCCGACGTCAGGGAACCGGTGTACTTGTCCGTCGCCGCCAGGGCGACGCTGGACAGCCGCTCCACCACACCCTGCGCAGAGCTCGTGCTGTCCACACTGGTGGGCGCGAGGGCCTGCTGCGTCGCCTGCGGGTTGGCCGCGTACGCCGTCGAGAACACCGCACTGTCGAACTTGAGCTGACCGTCCGAGGTGGACTGCAGGCCGTACTGGGCCGCGGACGCCGAGCCACCGAGCGCGCCCGTCACCGCGCTGATGATGCGCGACTTCATGGCACGGAGCGAGGAATCCCCGTTCAGGACCCCGGCTCCCGTCGACGTCCCGCTCGCGCCGACCACGCCGGCAGCGGACTGCTTGGCGATCTCCGCCAGGGCGGCGTTGGCCGCCGTGACGAGAGTATTCACGGACTTCACGACGGCGGAGGCGTCCGTTCCGACGCTGACCTTGGTCGGGGCGCCGTTCGCGGCCGTCACCTTGGCCACGGTGACCGCGACCCCCGGCATCAGGTCGGTGAAGGTGTTTGTCGCCGACGTCACGACGAAACCAGTCCCGTTGAGAGTCGAGATGGAGATCTCGGCGTCCTGGGGTTTGGTCAGGGGCTCGTAACCTGTGACGGAGGTCGTCCCTGCTGGCGGCGTGTACCCGTCAACCTTCTGACCCACCGCCGGGTTCGGGGTGGTGGTGCCGTCGGGGTTGCGGACCGACAAGGTGCCGTCCGAGTTCTTCACCAGCGGGACGAGGTCGAAGTCACCCTTCGTCCGCCCCGTGCTGGTGCTGCTGATCTGCAGGCGGTAGTTGCCGTCGCTGACGCGAACGGCTACTGCGCTCAGACCGAGGCCGGCCACCTTGTTGATGGCGGACGTGACGTCACTGAGCGACCCGGACGTGGGGTTGACCGTTCCGAGGACGGTCCCGTCGGAGGCCACGACGTCGAGCGGGATGCTCAGGGCACCGCGAATGTCCGCGCTGGCCGGGTCGAACGTCCCACTGAGGATGGACTTGCCCGAAGCGAGTCCGTTCACCGAGAAGGAAAGCGCACCCGGGAGGGCCGAGCTCGCTGCGGTGGCCGTGGCGTTGGTGTCCGACGTCGTGGCCGACGCAGCGGTCCACGTCGAGGCCTGGGTCAGTGCGGCGGCGGCAGTCTGGAGGGCCGCCATCCGGGCGTTGACGGACTGGTAGGCGTTGATCTTCGTCTGCGCCGTCGAGACGTTGTTCTTCAGCTGGGTCTGCGGGGCAGCATCCACACTGAGCAGTTTGGTGATGATGCTGCTGGTGTCGAGTCCGCTGATCAGCCCGTCGACGGCGGAGGAGGACGATGACACTGAGGTCATGACCTGGGGCTCCTGTCTGTTGTCGATGGAGGTGACATGGAAGAAGGCGGGGGACACCGCCAAGCGGTGTCCCCCGCCTGTGAGGGAAGGGTCAGCCGGAGCGACCCGACCTCAGTTCTCGAACTCAGCCACGCAGCAGCGTGAGGATGTTCTGGGTCGAGGAGTTGGCCTGCGCGAGCATGCTCGTACCGGCCTGAGAGAGGACCTGGTTCTTGGTGAACTTGGTCATCTCGGCCGCCATGTCGGTGTCGCGGATGGCCGAGTTGGAGGCGGTGATGTTCTGGATCGCCGTGTTCAGGTTGTCGATCGTCTTCTCGAAGCGGTTCTGGACCGCACCGATCGACGCACGAGCACCCGACACGCCGGCCAGCGCGTTGGAGACCGCGTCGATGGCCTGCTGAGCGTCGGCCCCGCTGAGGAGGTCGATACCGGTCAGGCCGAGACCAGCGGAGTCGAAACCGCGGACACCCGTCCCAACAACACCCGTCACGGCAGTGGGAGCTGCGTATGCCGGGCTACCACCGGTGTAAGCTGCGGGCGCCGTACCCGTACCCGATCCCTTGGTGAGAGTGACCGACTGGCCGGTCTGACCCTTGAGTGCAGTGATCGTCAACTGCCCAGCAGTGTCCACCGAAGCCGAGTAGTTCGCAGCGAAGGTCGTGTTCGCGTTCATGTCAGCGGCCGTCGACGCGGCAGTGGTGCCGGTCGTGGTGACGTTGATGCTGGGAGCAGTTCCGGAGGCGGCGATGTTGAGAACGTCACCCGCGACTGCGCCGGAGATCGTGTACTTGTTCTCCGCCTTCACCGGAGCAACAGCGGTGGTCCCCCCGAACAGGGCAGAAGAAGACGACAGGTCGATGTTGATGCGGTCGTCGCCAGCAGCGCTGTTGTTCGCGCCGACCTGGAAGACACCGTTGTAGCTGCCGCTCAGGAGCTGCTGGCCGCCGAACGCCGTGGTCTTGGAGATGCGGTCGAGCTCGCTGGAGAGAGCGGAGAATTCCTTGTTGGCGGCCTTCTGCGCGGTCGAGTCCTGGGAACCGGAGTTGGCGGCCTGGACAGCCAGGTCACGCATGCGCTGCAGGATGTCGGTGCTGGTGCTGAGGGCACCGTCAGCGGTCTGGGCGACGTTGACGCCGTCCTGGGCGTTGCGGGCGGCGACGGTGAGGCCACCGATCTGCGACTTCAGGCCCTCGGAGACGACCAGGCCGGCCGCGTCGTCCGCAGCCTTGTTGATGCGGAAGCCCGAGGACAGCTTCTCCAGCGACGAGCTGACAGCCTTGTCCGTCTTGTTCAGGTTGTTGTAAGACGAGAGCGCCGCGATGTTGGAGTTGATGCGAAGACCCATGGTGACGATTCCTCCGTGATGTGGGGTCTGACGTGGTTCGTGTCGGCCGTCCGTGGCCTGACACTTCATTCATCGGCTGGCGGGCTTCCCACCTGAGCGGTTGGTCCCGCGGCAAACGGGTGACACTCTGCGATCACCCGCACCACAGCCACCTGGAGTCCCTCCAGGCACACCCGCCGTGGTTCACCGGTCGACCTGGGCACAGCCCGAGTCGCCCTCACATCTAAACACGTACCGTCACGTCATGTCGCGGTTAGTGAGGTTCGGGAACGACGAAGGCCCCGCCGTGACCAAGGTCGCGACGGGGCCTTCGAGGAGGGGCGTGGTCGTTCAGGCCGTGCGCGCCACCGGCGCCGCGTAGGACCCGAAGCTGCTGAGCGCAAGCCGGCTCCGGAAGTCGCTCTGCGTCCCGACCGCGGCGTAGTAGGACTCCTTGCGCTTCACTGAAGCGCCGGACCCGCCGACCTTGGCCACCATCTCGGGCGAGAGGTGGGTGTTCATCCCGTCGCGCAACAGCACGAGCGCCTCGGCGCGCATCTGCGAGATGCGCGACTCCGAGACCTCCAGCTCCTCGGCCAGCTCGGCCATCGGCCGCTCCTGGATGAAGTAGCCCTCGATGACGTGCTTGAGGCGCTCGGGCAGGACGAGGATCGCCGAGCGCAGGTAGCCGAGGCGCTCGCGGTGCAGCAGCTCCTGCTCCGGGCCGGGCGTGTGGGTCGGGAGGTGGTCGTCGAGGGAGGCGCCGTCGGCGGTGAAGCCCTGCATCGACAGCACCATCGAGCGCTGCGCCTCGTCGCGGGTCTCCGCGAGCTCCTTCTCGGAGACCCCGAGAGAGGCAGCCAGCTCGGCGTTCTTCGGGGTGCGACCCAGCTCCGTCGTCAGCTTGTCCTCGGTCTGGCTCAGCTTGCGCTGCCGGCTGCGAACCCCGCGGGAGGCCCAGTCGGCCCCGCGGAGGTCGTCGAGGATGGCGCCGCGGATGCGGGTGTTGGCGTAACGGTTGAACGGGACCCCGGTGCTCGGGTCGTAGGCCTTCGACGCCTGGAACAGCGCCATGAGGCCGGCCGAGGTGAGGTCGTCCCGGCTCACGTGCGACGGCAGACGACCGATGAACTCAGAGGTGATGTAGCCGACGAGCGGCAGGTTCTTCTCCACGAGCGCGTGGCGCTCAGCGGCAGAAAGCTCGACCATGGGGAGCTCCCGGGTGGCGAAGGCGGTGTCTGCGGTCACACACCCCTTCTCGGCACACACCCCCCGGGGACTTGAGCGCCGACCGGGTGACGGCTCCCTCCCGCACGCTGCGCCGAACGGGTCGCCGACGTCACTGCCCGTCCACGCGGGGAGCACCGGGGTGACAACAGCCACGTTCGGCGCAACCCTGTTCAGCACCGGGGGGAGAACGACCGAAGGTTGGTCAGAGCGTTGCGCCGCACCACGTGTGGCGCGTGAGGTTCGTGGGGCTGGAGGGAACGTCGTGAAGCCGCTGTGGCAGGTCGTGCGGGATCTGGAGTTCGCGTACAAGAAGGGCCGCCTGACCCCGTCCTACCTCGACCACTACGCCGACGTGAACGGCGAGCGGGTTGCCGCGCTCTACGCCCTGTGCGCGAAGAACTACCTCGAGGTCGAGCACGAGATCGGCCGCAACGACCACCTCGCCGGAGAACGGGAGCACGGGATCGACCAGGCCGCGGTCAACCGCGCCATGGAGGAAGAAGCGCGCATCCTCAACCAGGAGATGCGGGCGGCCCGTGACGACGGAAGGCCCTACTACCTGCGGAAGCCGACGAAGAACGCGCAGTTCATCCGCAAGTCAGGCTGAACGGTCCGGCCAGACCGACGTCGTGTCGACGGAGGTCACCCACGAGTCCTCGGCCACGGCTTCGTCGTAGCGGCGTTCAGGGGTGAGGGCCAGCTTGGTGATCCGCCGCTCGTCGACGGCGACGAGCCAGTAGTGCGGGATGCGCCACTGCGCGTACAGCTCTCGCTTGAGCAGGCGGTCGGTGGACTTCGTGGAAGGGGCCTCCACCTCGACGACCAGCAGGACGTCGGACGGATCGATGTAGGGGCTGTTCTCAGTGAGCACGCTCGCCTCCACCACGAGGACGTCGGGGATGAGAAGCCGGTCCTGTGCACCACGGCGCGCGACGTTGGCGCCGGGAAGGACCACCCACCCCGCAGGAGCCGTGGCGCTGAGACAGGTCTGCAGTCTCCCGACCGTGTACTGGTGCCCCGGACCGGCCATCGGCGTCACGAGCAGTCCCCCGTCCACGAGCTCGATGCGGGGCCCACCGTCGCCCTGCGGCAGGTCCTCCAGGTGCAGCGGCAGTGACGTCCCGATCGACACGCTCACGTGACCACCTCCTCACCACTGATCCTAGCGAGGCGACTCCGCCGTTCCACCCGTCCCGCACCTCAGCTCGTGGTAGCAGCCGCCGATGGACGGCTCGAGCACCACTTGACGACGGCATCGGGGAAGGACACGCATGGGACTGGCAGAGGTCTCCGGCATCCTCTGGAAGGAGCGGGAGCTGCTGGAGCTGCTCCTGTTCAAGCTGGAGGAGGAGCAGCTCGTGCTGGCCAGCGGTCGGACGCGCTGGTTGGCGCACGCGACCCGTGAGGTCGAGTTCGTGATGGAGCAGATCCGTTCCACCGAGCTCCTGCGGGCCGTCGAGGTCGACGCCATCGCCGCCGAGCTGGGCCTCGAGCCCGGCCCGAGCCTCGGCACCATCGCCGACTCCGCACCCGACCCGTGGGGCGAGCTCTTCCGTGGTCACCGCGACGCGTTCCTGACGCTGACCGCGGAGATCCAGGATCTCGCCGACGCGAACCGGGACCTGCTGAACGCCGGCTCCCGCGCCCTGCGCGAGACCCTCCTCGGGCTGGACCAGCCCCTCGACACCTACACCGCGCAGGGCAAGAACACGGTCGCGTCGACCGGTGGCTCCCGCGCCCACTTCGTCGACGAAGCACTCTGAGAGGACCCTGACGATGAGCACCTTCTCCGGCATCAACATCGCCCGCCGCGGCCTGACCGCCGCCCAGCTCGGTATGGACGTCACCGGCCAGAACGTCGCGAACGCCAACACCGACGGGTACTCCCGCCAGCGGGTCGAGCAGTCCGCGAGCGTCCTGAACCAGACGGGGCAGTTCGCCCAGAAGAACATCCCCGGCGACGGCGTCTCGGTCACCAGCATCGCCCGCGTCTCCGACGCCCTGGCCACGTCGACGGCACGCCAGGACTCCGCGGCCTCGAAGGAGCAGGCCGCTGCGAGCTCCGTCTGGCAGACCATCGAGAACGCCATCGGCGACACCGGGGCCACGGGGCTGAGCCAGAGCCTGCAGGACCTGGGCTCGGCCTGGAACACCCTGGCCAACAACAACGGCGTCACCGGCCAAGCCGGTGACCGCCAGCTCGTCCTGACCCGGAGCGCCGCCGTCGTCTCGACCATCAGCAGCATGAGCAACCAGCTGCAGGCGCAGTACGGGTCTCTGAGCCTGCAGGCGAGCGCCCTCGCGACGCAGGCCAACACGGCTGCGTCGAACATCGCCAGCCTGAACACCTCGATCCGCGAGACCTTGTCCACCGGTGCCTCGGCCAACGAGCTGATGGACCAGCGCGACCAGTACCTGAACCAGCTCGCCGACCTCACCGGTTCGCGTGTCGTCAACCGCGACAACGGCACCGTCGACGTCTTCGTCGGCAACGCCACGATCGTCACGGGCGACTTCCACTACGACCTGAAGCTCAGCGTGCCGGACCCGGCGAACCCCGGTCAGACCATCGGCAACCCGCAGATCGGCGCGCAGATCGTCGCCACCATCGGCGGGATGGACGCGGCGCCCGTCACCGGGTCGCTCAAGGGCACCCTCGACGGGGCGAACAAGACCCTGCCCGACCAGAAGGGCAAGCTGGACGCCTTCGCCGCCACGCTGACGACGACGGTGAACGCGGCGACGGGGGCCACGTTCTTCGCGGCCGCCGGTGGCGGGACCGTCACCTCGGCGAACATCGTCCTGGCCGCCACCTCGGTCCAGGAGAGCACGAGCGCGGCCGGTGACGGCTCGACCGACCGCAAGTTCGCCAAGCAGGTCGTCGCCGCCTTCGGCGACGTCAAGCAGAACTGGCGGACGAGCGTCACCAACCTCGCCAGCTCCACGCAGTCGGCCTCGAACCGCGCCGACCTCGCGTCCCAGGTGTCGCTGAAGTCCGCTTCCGTGGCCGACAGCGTCTCCGGGGTCAACCTCGACGAGGAGATGACGAACCTCGTCGCCTACCAGCACGCCTACTCGGCCGCCGCCAAGGTCCTCACGACCATGGACGAAGCGCTCGACACGCTCCTGAACATGGTCCGCTGACCCACTGACTCCCGAGGAGGGGACTGACATGCTCGGCCGCATCACCCAGCGCAGCATCGCGATGAACTCGCTCACGAACCTGCAGGCCAACCAGAACCGCACGGCGAAGCTGCAGGAGCAGATCACCAGCGGCAGCTCCCTGCAGAAGGGGTCGGACGATTCCGTCCGGGCCGCCGCCGCCCTGCGACTGAACGACCAGATCGCCCTCAACGCCGACTACGGCAGCAACCTGGACGACGCCCGCAACGTCATGGACAGCCAGGAGCAGGCGCTGAACAGCACGGTGGACCGCCTGCAGCGAGTCCGTGACCTCGCCGTCGGCGCGGTCAACGGCACCCTGGACGCCAACGCGCGGGGCGGCATCGCCGCCGAGATCCTCGCGATCAAGGACACCATCCTGGGCAACTCCAACACCAACTACGCCGGTCGCGCCGTCTTCGGCGGCACGACCGACAACCCCGTGGCCTACGCGTCCGCGACGGCCCCGGCCACCGGGTACGTCACCAACGACGACGGTGGCACCGTGACGCGGACCATCTCCGCGGGCGTCACCATGGCGGTGAACACCTCGGGCAAGACCGTGTACGGGGACGCCACGAGCAACGTCTTCGACGAGCTGGACAAGCTGGCCGCCGACATCAAGGCCGGCACGTACGGCGCCACGAGCACGGTCAACCTCACGACCATCGACAGCCGCATCAGCCTGGCGACCAACGCCATGGCCACCATCGGCGCCAAGCAGAACCAGGTCGACCACGCCGAGGACGTCAACACCTCCCAGCTGCAGTACTTCACCGCGCAGCTCAACGACGTCCAGGGTGTCGACCCGGCGAAGGCGTACCTCGAGTTCACCCAGCAGAACGTCGCCTACCAGGCGGCGCTGCAGGTGACGGCCAAGACGGTCCAGACCAGTCTCATGGACTTCCTCCGCTGACGCGGACCGCTCCGAACCGCAGTGCGAGAACGTTTCAACCGCCCCTCGTCCCCCGGAGTTCCTAGAGTGACCCTCATGACCGACGCGCCCGTGCACGCCCCCACGATCGAGTTCGTCTCGCCCATCATGGGTTTCGCCGACCACACGGCGTTCCACCTCGTCCCCTTGGACGAGGAGGGGACGTTGTACTCACTGCGCGCAGCTGACGGCACGGGCATCCGCCTCGTCGTCGTCGTCCCCGGGAGGTTCTTCCCGGGGTACGCGCCGGAGATCGACGACGAGACGGTCACCAAGCTCGATCTGCGGGACACCACGGAGGCTGCGGTCCTGAACGTCGTGACGATCGGCGACGACCCGGCCCACGCGACGGTCAACCTGCTCGCTCCCATCGTGATCAACCACCGCACGATGCGGGCTGCTCAGGTGGTGCTCGTCGGGACGGACATGCCACTGCGAGCTCCACTCCTGGCGGTCTGACCAGCAGAAACTCCCCCAACGCCCCGCCGGCTCGCCGGCGGGGCGTTGCTGCGTTTCGGGACGCCACGGATACCGAGACGGATTGCAACTTCTCCGCTACTGTCGGTAGTGGTCGAGACGCCGCCAGGAGTACTCGCGGCGACCAGGCGACGCCCGGGATCCGAGCCCGGGGACCTGAACAGACGAAGGGATCCGTTGTGAGCATCGCTTCCGACACCAAGCCCAAGATCGAGTTCGTCGCACCCCTGATGGGGTTCGACGAGCACACGGCGTTCGAGCTCGAAGCCCTCGGCGACGACGGCATGTTCTACACCATGCAGTCGACGTCGGACCCCAGCCTCCGGCTGGTACTGGCCGACCCCACGCCGTTCTACCCCGGCTACGACGCGATCATCAACGATGAGACCGCCGCCGCCCTGGACCTCCAGGACGAGACCGACGGCGCCGTCCTCACCATCGTCAACATGGCGAGGGGCATGGAGAAGGCGACGATCAACCTGTTCGCCCCGATCGTCGTCAACCCCAAGTCCCACAAGGCGTTGCAGACCCTGCAGTACGGCACCGAGGACGCGGCCATGGACGCGCCCCTCACCCCGCCCTCGGCCTGAGCCTCAGCGCACAACGGAGCGTCAGCTCCACGGTGTCGATCGAGGACACCGTGGAGCCGACGCGCCGAAACCGGCCCGCCTCGTAGAGTCGTGCCATGAACCTCGAACGACCGATCGCCCCGGAGCCGTACTCCCTGCTCCCCTCCATCCCCAGCTTCGCCCTGCACTCCTCCGACGTCACGTCGGGCACGCAGCTGGACGAGCAGCACGCGAGCGGCAACGTCTCGCCGCAGCTGGACTGGGACGGTTTCCCGGACGGCACCAAGAGCTTCCTGGTCAACTGCTTCGACCCGGACGCTCCGACCCCGGCCGGCTTCTGGCACTGGACGATCGTCGACGTGCCACTCTCCGTGACGAGCCTGCCCACCGGCGCGGGCTCGCAACCCGCTCCGCAGGGGGCGACCGTGCTCAAGAACGACATGGGTACCGCCGATTTCACCGGCGCCGCTCCCCCGCCCGGTGACCACCCGCACCGCTACGTCTTCGCCGTGCACGCTCTCGACGTCGAGAGCCTCGGCCTCCCGGAGGGCGCGACGCCGACCGTCGCGGCCTTCATGTCCCTCGGTCACGTCCTGGCCCGCGCGACGCTCAGCCCGGTCTACTCCCGGTGAGCGTCCCGGCGGAGGCTCAGCGCGTCGCCGGGGACCTCGAGCTCGTGCCGGCCGGGGAGAACGCCGACCTCGTACCGGACGCCGTCCGGAAGGCCCTCCCCGAGGGTTCGTGGGCGCTCGGCATCGATCCGGACCTCGCCGACACCCAGGCCCTCGTCGACGCGGCGCACGTCCCCCTCGACGGGTCCGCGAACTGCGTCGTCGTCTCCGGCAAGCGCGACGGGGCGGAGCGGGTCGCGGCGTGCGTGGTTCTCGCGAACACTCGCGCCGACGTGAACGGCGCGGTCAAACGGCTCCTCGACGTCCGCAAGGCGTCATTCCTCCCGATGGACCGAGCCGTCGAGGAGTCGGGCATGGAGTACGGCGGCATCACGCCGCTCGGCCTACCCGGCGACTGGCGCGTCCTGGTCGATTCCGCCGTCGCGGCCAGCGACTGGGTCCTCATCGGCTCCGGGGTGCGGACGTCGAAGCTCGTCGTCCGCGGGTCCGACCTCGCCGCGCTGCCGAACGCCGAGGTCCTGGACATCGCGCTACCCGCCCGGTGATCGTGCGGGGGCCGAGGTCGGCCGCGGACGTCTGGGAGGACTACGCCCGGATCGAACACTGGCCGACCTGGTCCCCGCAGATCACCTCGGTGACCGCGTCGGCGGACCGCATCGCCACCGGGGTCACCGGCACCGTCCGCTCGGGTCCGCTGAAGATCCCCTTCACCGTCCTCGCCGTCGACGAGGACGCCCGCACGTGGACGTGGCGCGCTGCGGGCATGACCCTCGACCACGGGGTCCTCGACCTCCCGGGCGGGTGCGGCACGACACTGCGGGCTCCCGCCCCCTATCGGCCGGTCGCCTGGCCGGCGCTGTGGCGGCTAACTCACCGACAACAACCGGGACACCGTCTCCACCGGTGACCGCCGACCCTCCAGCACCGCCACCACGTCCCGCACGAACGGCAGGTCCGGGTCGCGCCGCAGCAGCGCGGGCGCCGTGGCCACCCCCTCGGCGGTCCCGCCGGCCCGCCCCACTGCCTCCGCCAGCGGCAGACCCTGCCCCAACGCGACGCCCACCCGGTGGTTGCGGGACAACGTCGACGTGCTGGTCGCCACCAGGTCCCCGGCGCCGGCGAGTCCCAGGAACGTCTCCAACCGCCCGCCCAGGCGGCTCCCCAGCGACGCGGTCTCGGTCAACCCCAACGTCGTCACCGCGGCCCGGGCGTTCGCGCCCAGCCCGGCCCCCTCGACCATCCCGACGGCCAGCGCGACGACGTTCTTGAACGCGCCCGCCACGTCGACACCGATGACGTCGGTCAGCGGGTGGGCGTGGAAGGCGGGTGTGCTGCACCAGCCGGCCACCCGCGCGGCGACGGCCGGATCGGCGCAGGCCACGACCGTCGCGGCGGGTTGCCCGCGGGCGATCTCGAGGGCCAGGTTCGGACCGGACAACGCCAGGACGTGCACCGGGTCCAGGACGTCGGCGACGACCTCGGAACCGAACAACCCGGTCGCCGTCTCGACGCCCTTGGCGAGGTTCACGACGGGAACCCGGGGCAACTCCGGGAGCCACTCGAGGAGCCAGGACCGCAACTGCTGCAACGGAACCGCCAGCACCACCAACGACGCCCCGGCGACGACCTCGGCGACGGAGGAACTCGCCCGGATCCGGGGGGACAGCGCGATCCCCGGCAGGTACTCCTGGTTGGCCCCCGACCTGCGGATCCGCTCGGCGAGTTCCGGCCGCCGGCACCACAACCCCACGCTGGTGGCGTTGGTCGCGAGGATCCCGGCGACGGTCGTCCCCCACGCTCCGGACCCGAGGACGGCGACATGCATCCGCGTCACGCTACGCCCGCCGCGTCTCCCACAACGCCACCGCGCTCGCGGCGGCCACGTTGAGGCTGTCCACCCGCGGATCCATCGGGATCTGGACCACCACGTCGGCCCCGGACACCGCCCGCCGGCTCAGCCCGTCGCCCTCCGTCCCCAGCAGCAACGCCAACCGGTCCGGCGCGGCGAAGGAACCGAGGTCGACGGAGTCGTCCGACAGCGCCAGCGCCGCGACGGTGAACCCCGCCTCGCGCAGCAGTGTGAGGTCCCCCGGCCAGGAGCCGGCCCGGGCCCAGGGCAGGTGCAGGACGGTACCCATCGACACCCGCACGCTGCGCCGGTACAGCGGGTCCGCGCAGCGCGGACTGACGACCACCCCGTCCACGCCGAACGCGGCCACGGACCGGAAGATCGCGCCGATGTTGGTGTGGTCGACGATGTCCTCGAGCACCACGAGCCGCGACGGGCCCGCAGGCAGCGAGGCCAGCAACGAGGCCACCGACCGGACCGGGGGCCGTTGCATGGACGCGATGGCCCCGCGGTGCAGGTCCACCCCGGTCAGCTCGGCGAACGCCTCCACCGGGGCCACGAACACCGTCGCGTCCTCGGGCAGCACGTTCACGAGGTCGGAGTAGCGGGCCTCGGAGAGCAGGAACGAGCGCGGCACGTGTCCCGCGGCCAGCGCCCGGCGGATCACCTCGACGCCCTCGGCGAGGAACAACCCCTCCGCCGGTTCACGGCGTGCGCGCAGCTGCACGTCCTTGAGGTGGGTGTAGTCACGCAGGAAACCCGCGTGCTGCGGATCGGTGAGGTCTTCCAACACGATCCGCGGCACGCGGGCAAACTACCGGACGCGGTGCTCAGAGGCGGAAACGACCCACCAGCGCGCGCAGCTGCTCCGACACACCCGACACCTCATCCGCGGCGGTCCGGGTCGCCACGACCGAACGATCCGTGGCGTCCGTCGCCGCCGACACCCCGTCGATGCCGGAGGTGATGCGCTCCGCACCGTGGGCGGCGTCACCGATGGAACGCGACATCTCCGACGTCGTCGCGGTCTGCTCCTCCACCGCCGAGGCGATGGTCGTCTGCAGGTCGTTGATCCGCGCGATGACCTCGCTGATCGAGGAGATCGCCGTCACCGCACCGGTCGTGTCGGACTGGATCGTCGCGACCCGCTTGGAGATGTCCTCCGTCGCCCGGGCCGTCTGCTGGGCGAGTTCCTTCACCTCACCGGCCACCACGGCGAACCCCTTGCCCATCTCACCCGCCCGCGCCGCCTCGATCGTCGCGTTCAGCGCCAGCAGGTTCGTCTGCTCCGCGATCGCGGTGATGACCTTCACGACGTTGCCGATCTCCGCGGAACTCTCCCCGAGGCGGGCGACGGTCGCGGTGGTGTCCTCCGCGACCTGAACCGCGTGCGCCGCAACCCCGGTGGCCTCCGCGGCGGAGGCGGAGATCTCACGGATCGCCGCACCCATCTGCTCCGAACCCGCCGAGACGGCCTGCAGGTTCGTCGACACCGAGGAGATGTCACCCGAGACCGAGCGCACCTCCGACCCCGCCCGGTCGGAGGCCACGGCGGACTCCGACGACGCCTGGGCCAGGGCCCGCGAGGAACGTCCCAGGCTCTCCGCGCCGGCGGCGACGGAGGAGAACTCCTGACGCAGCCGGGCGATGGCGTGGTCGAGAGCAGCGGCCATCCGGCCCAGCTCGTCGCCCCGCTGGATGCCGGAGGAGACGGTCAGGTCGCCCTGGTCCAGGGCCTCGGCGACCGCAGCGATCCGGTTGGCATCACCGCGCACCCGGCGCACGACGTGCGTCGTGACAGCGATGCAGACGGCGAACCCGCCCGCGAGCAGGAGCAGGGTGGTCAGCAACGCGGTGCGGGCCCGGTGCTGACTCTCGGTCACGACCGCCTCGACGGAGGCGGAGGCGTGCTCGAGCAGCACCTTGGCGTCCTTGCGGAACGCCGTCTGCGCGGTGTTGTAGGCCGCCGCCGCCGCACGGCTCGCGTCGTCCTTCGCGGTGAGGAGCGCACCGCCCTGCGTCGTCATCGTCGACAGCTGGGTCGCGAGGTCGGCGGACAGTTCGGCGTCGGAGCCGCTGGTGAGTCCCTGGAGCTTCGTCACCGCGGCGGCGCGGTCGGTGGTGGCCGTCTGCAGGTCCGGGGCCAACGTCGAGGCGCCGGGCAGGAACTGGACGCTGAGGGCGAGCGTGCTGACCTGCTCGTTGAGCAGTTCCACCGAGTGGACGGTGTCCAGGCGGACGAGCGCGTCGTCACGCAACCGCTGGAACTGGTCGGCCTGCCCCTGCGCGGTCACCGCACCGGTCACCCCGAGGGCGAGGGCCACCACGCCCATGCACCCTGCCGCCCCGACGATGCCAGAGGTCAGGGAACCACCCTTGCGCGGGGAACCCGCCATCACAACCGCCCACCTTCACCTGGCGCCCACCTGACGCCTCCACCGGGTTCATCGGCGGTTCGGGCGTTCGGGTGAAGCGTTTCGGCTCAGCCCGCGACGGGCGTCGGGACGACGCCGTTGGCGCTGGCGTCCAGCTCGCGCCGCGGTGACGGCGGCAGATCGATGACCTCCCGCACCTCCGGGTTCGGGCGACCCAGCAGGAAGCCCTGCGCGGCATCGCACCCGAGACGGCGCAGCGCTTCCAGCTGTTCGTGCGATTCCACACCCTCGGCGACGACACCGACGCCCATGTTCTTGGCCATGCCGATGATGCCGGCGACGACGGCCTCGTCCTGACGGTGCCGGCCGAGGCCGGCGATGAAGTGCCGGTCGACCTTCACGTGGTCGATGGGCATCGACTGCAGGTGCTTCAGCGAGGACACCCCGGCGCCGAAGTCGTCGACGGCGATGCGGACCCCCATCATCCGCAGCGCGTGCAGGGTCGAGAAACCCGCGTTCGCGTCGGCGACGAGGAGGTCCTCGCTCACCTCGACGAGGAGCGCGTTGCCCGCCGGACCGGTCGGTTGGTTGGCAGCCACGGCGTCGAGGAGTTCCGCGTTCGCCAGCTGCCGACGGGACACGTTCACCGCGATCGTCAGCTGGCAGTCCTCGATCGTGGAGTACCACTCCTCGAGGGTCCGCCACGCCTCGGCGATGACCCACTTCCCGATCTCGATGATCAGCCCGCTGCGTTCCGCCACGGGAACGAAGTCGATGGGCTGCAACAGACCTCGTCGCGGGTGCTGCCAGCGCAGCAACGCCTCGACCCCCTGCACGTGACCGTCGCGCAGGTCGATGATCGGCTGGTAGTGCAGCCGCAGCTGTCCCTGTTCGACGGCGAGAGCGAGGTCGTCCTCGGTCTGCATGGCGTCGACGGCCTGGGCCTGCATGCGTTCGTCGAAGAGTTCCGACCGCGCCTTGCCGCCCTCCTTCGCCCGGTACAGCGCGGCGTCGGCGCGGCGCAGCAGCTTCGACGCGTCGGCCTCGTCGCGGGCCAGGGCGATCCCGACGCTGGGCGTGATATTGAGCTTGTGGCCCTCGCCGAAGTCGATCGGGCGGTCGGAGATGGAACTCACGACGCGGTCGGCGATGCGGCTCGCGTTGAGCTCGTCGGTCAGGTCCTCGCAGAGGACGGCGAACTCGTCCCCCCCGAACCGGGCGACGGTGTCCTCGGGACGGACGGCGGTCCGCAACCGCTGCGACACCTCGACGAGGACGATGTCCCCGACGGCGTGGCCGTGGGTGTCGTTGACCGTCTTGAACCCGTCGAGGTCGAGGTAGAGGACGGCGCAGGTCTTGGAACCACGACGGGCCAGCGCGTGCTGCAGCCGGTCGGTGAACAACTGCCGGTTGCCGAGGTCGGTCAGCGGGTCGTGCAGGGCCTGGCGCATGGCGGCGTCGAGCTCCACCTGCCGGCTGCGTCCCTCGGTGTCGAGGCGGTTCGCGGTCTGCAGGGAGAGCACGAGCAGCAGGGCTGCGGCCACGATCCCGCCGGCGAGCGCCGTGAGGAGTCCGGAGAGGGTGGGTAGTCCGTCGACGGCGACCTGCACGAGGGCGACGACGCCGACGACGACGAGGGGGGAGACGACGGCCCACGGGACGACGCGGGTGCGTACGTCGTCTCCGGCCAGGTGCCGGGCCGACCAGGGCCAACGGCTCATCCTGCGTTCCTCCCCTTGTCCGGGCTTGAGGCACTTAACTGCACATCGTCACGGGTCGAACACGTTCTGTCTACTTCACCCGGTTGGCCGCGTCCTGTCGAGCCAGCCCGATCGGCCCTGCAGTCACCCGTACGGGTGCAGTTCAGGAGGGCAGGGGGGCGTAGCGCTGCTCGGGTCGGCCCGTCGCTCCGTAGCGCAGCCGCAGCGCGAGTCGGCCCTCGCCGTCGAGGGCGGCGAGGTGGCGCTGGGCGGTGGCGCGAGAGATGCCGGTGGCGGCGGCGACCTCGGCGGCCGAGAGGGGTTCAGCGGCCTCGGCCAGGGCCCGCAGCACGAGGTCGCGGGTCGCGCCCGCGGCGACGCTGGCGTTCTTGGCCGCGCCGGCCTCGGCGTGCAGGGCGCGCAGGGCGGCGTCGGCGAGGTCCTGGTCCAGCGGTTGGGCGTGCTCGACGGCCGTGGCGAGCACCCGCCGGTAGCGGGCGTAGGAGCGCAGCCGGCCGTGCAGCAGCGCCTCGCCGAAGGGCTTCACCAGGTAGCCGAGCGCCCCGGAGCGCAGGGCCCGGCGGAACGTCTCGGCCTCCCCCGCGGCGGTGAGGACGAAGGCGTCGCAGTCGGGGGCGAGGTCGGGCAGCAGGTCGAGGCCGGATCCGTCGGGGAGGTAGACGTCGACGAGGGCGAGGTCGACGGGGGTCCCGGCAGCGCGGTGGTGCTCCAGCAGGACACGGGCCTGGGCCAGCGAGCCCGCGGTCCCGGCGACGTGGAACCCGGCGACGGCCTCGACGTAGCCGGCGTGCAGGGAGGCGACGCGGAAGTCGTCGTCGACGACGAGGACGCCGGGCATCAGCGGACCTCCTCGCTCGTCCGGGTGCGCGGGGCGAGGGTCAGGGCCCCGGGGAGGCGGACGACGAACACCGCTCCCCCCCTCGCCGGGGCCGGGTCGGCCGGGACGAGCCAGGCGTCCCCACCGCGGGTCCGGGCGACCTGGCGGACCAGGCCCAGCCCGATCCCCTGCCCCCCGTCCCCGGTCGTCACGCCGGTCTCGAACACGCTGTCCCGCAGCGCGTCCGGCACTCCCGGGCCGGAGTCCGAGACGGCGAGCACGAGGTCGGTCCCGTCCTGGACGAGGTCGACCTCCACCCGGGCCTGCGGGCTGCCGGCGGCGGCGCGGACGGCGTTGTCGACGAGGTTGCCGAGCACGGTCGTGACGTCGACGGGGTCGGCGACCCGGCCGGCGACCGCGACGTCGCCGAGGGCGAGCACGACCTGCCGTTCGCGGGCGTGCGCGGCCTTCGCCGCGAGGAACGCCTGCAGGTAGGGGTCGACGACGGTGTCGAGACCTTCGACCCGTGAGCCGAGGGGCCCGGTCGCGAGCAGCGTCCGGACGTAGCCCGCGGCCTCCTCGGTGCGGCCGGTCTCGAGGAGGCCGGAGACCAGGTGCAGCCGGTTGGCGAACTCGTGGCGCTGGGCGCGCAGGACCTCCCCGACGGCGCGCACGGCGTCGAGCTGACGGGTGAGCAGTTCGACGTCGGTGCGGTCGGCGACGGTGACGACGTGGCCGAGGAACCGGCCTTCCCGTTCGACGCGGCGGGCCGAGAGCAGCAGGGCCCGCTCGCCCACGACGGCGAGGCGCGGCAGCTGGGCGGGTGCGTCGAGGGTGGCGCGGACGGGCGCGGGGAGTTCGGCGACGTCGCGGCCGGCGGGCAGCCCGCACCCCAGCAGGCGGGCGGCCTCGTCGTTGGCGAGGACGACGCGACCGGCGGGGTCGACGGAGACGACCCCTTCCGCGATGCCGTGCAGGACGGCGTCGTGGCCCTGGAGCAGCCCGCCGATCTCCTCCGGTTGCAGACCGAGGGTCAGCCGGCGCAGCCGCCGGGCGAGGAACCCGGCGCCGAGCAGGCCGACGACGAGCGCGCCCGCGGCGACGGCGAGGGCGGGCAGGACCGCGTCGCGGGCCCGGTCGGCGACGGCCGCGGCCCCCACGCCCACGCTCACTTCCCCGACGACGCGGTCGGAGTCGAGGGCGTAGACGGGCACCTTGGCCCGGGCGGAGGACCCGAGGGTTCCGACCTCGTCGGTGACGACCTCGTTCCCCGCCAGCGCCTGGGTGGGGTCGGTGCTGACCCGCGCCCCGAGGAGGGCGGGGTCGGGATGGGCCAGGCGCAGCCCACGGTCGTCGGTGACGACGACGAACAACGCCCCGGTGCGCCGCCGCACGTCCTCGGCCTCGCGCTGCACGGTGCCCGCGGCGAGGTCGGCGGCGGTGGCCGGCGGGGCGTCGCTGGCGGCGGTCACGGCGGCGCGGACGGCGTCGTCCTCGGCCAGCGTGCGGGCGACGTCGAGGCTGCGGGAGCGGGACTCCTCCACCGCCTGCTGGCGCAGCAGGAGGAGGGACCCGCCGCAGCCGATGGCGAGGACGACCGCGACGAGGAGGAGCAGGACGGCCAGGACCTGGCGGCTGAACGGCCATCGTCGGGGGTCCACACCGCAGACCGTATCCCCGGCCCGGGTCGAGCACAACGAGCACAACACGCGCAAGACGCACCCCGTGAGCGCAAGGCGCGCAACCCGCCCCGCGCGGTGGGCTCCCCCTAGCGTGGCCCGGGTCACACCAACCCCTGAAGACGGAGCAACGATGCTTGTCGCCCTCGGTTTCGGCATGGTCGCCGTGTTCATGGCGCTCATCCTCACCAAACGACTGACCCCGGTCGTCGCCCTGATCCTCGTCCCGCTGTTCTTCGCGGTCCTCGCGGGCAGCGGGGTCGGCGTCGGTGACGCGGTGATGGACCAGCTCAAGGAGTTCGCGCCCACGGCGGCCCTGCTGTTCTTCGCGATCGTCTACTTCGGCCTGATGATCGACGTCGGGTTGTTCGACCCGCTGATCCGGCTGATCCTGCGGATCTGCGGGAACTCTCCGGTGCGCGTCGTCATCGGTTCCGCCGTCCTCGCGGCGCTCGTGTCCCTCGACGGCGACGGGTCGACGACGTTCATCATCACCGTCTCGGCGATGCTGCCCCTCTACCTGCGCCTGAAGCTCTCCCCCGTCGTCCTGACCGTCGTGGCGAACCTGTCGGCCGGCGTCATGAACATCGTCCCCTGGGGCGGACCGACCGTCCGCGCCGCGACGGCGCTGGGGGTCTCGCCCTCGGAACTGTTCAACCCGATGGTCCCCAGCATGCTCGCGGGGATGGTCGCGGTGATCCTCATGGCCTGGGCCCTGGGCGTCGGCGAGAAGCGCCGCCTGGCCAAGGCCGGCCTCGAGCTGACCCTGGAGGAGACCGAGACGGTGGAGTCCCGGGAACTGGCGATGGCCGGCGGTGACGGCCGTCCCCGCACGGGTGGTGGCGGTTCGGCCGGGGGCTCCGCGGACGACGACGGGATGACCAGCGGGGCGCTGGACCCGAACCGCCCCACCCTGCGTCCCAAGCTCATCTGGTTCAACGCCGTCCTCACCGTCGCGCTGCTGGTCCTGCTGGGCATGGACGTCCTGCCGTTGCCGTTCCTGTTCATGGTGGCGGCCGCGCTGGCCCTGCTGGTGAACTTCCCCAACCCCGCCCAGCAGGTCGAGCGCGTCAAGGAACACTCCTCGAGCATCGTCTCGGTGGTCTCGATGGTCTTCGCCGCGGCGGTCCTGACGGCGGTGCTGTCGGAGTCGAAGATGGACACCGCGATGGCCACCTGGCTCGTCGACGTGGTGCCCGACGCGTGGGGTTCGCACCTGGCGGCGATCACCGCGGTGCTGAGCATGCCGCTGACGTTCTTCCTGTCCAACGACGGGTTCTACTTCGGGGTGCTGCCGATCCTCTCCCAGGCCGCGGCCGAGTTCGGCATCAGCCCCGTGGAGATGGCCCGGGCCTCCATCGTCGGCCAGCCCGTGCACTTCACCTCCCCGCTCGTCCCGGCGATGCTGCTGCTGATCTCCCTCGCCAAGGTCGACCTCGCCGACCACCACAAGAAGGTGATCTGGCGGGCCGTCGTCCTGTCCCTCGTCATGCTCGCCACGGCCGTCGCCTTCGGCGTCGTCCCGCTCGGCTGAAACCAGGAGAAACCCGTGGACCCCGTGGAGAACGAGATCGTGAAGAACGTCGTCGTCGCCGTCACCGACCGCCCGGAAGGGGCCGCGGCCCTGGCCTGGGCCCTGGAACGCGCCCGGGCCCTCGGCCTGGAACTGGAGGCGGTGCCGATCACCTCCGACGCGCCCTCCACTCCCGTGCACGCCTCGCAGGCGTTGCGCCGCAGCGTCGAGGTCGACGCGGCCGCGGCCGGGGTGTCCGCGCGCCTGCACGACCCGGACCCCGACGTCGCCGACCAGCTGATCGCCCTCAGCGCCGCCGGCGCCGACGTCGTCGTGCTCCCGGTGCGCCGCCGTTCGGCCACCATGAAGTTCCTGCTCGGCAGCATCGCACAGCGGGTCATCGGCGAGGCGTCCTGCCCGGTGGTGACGATCAAGTCCTGAGGTCGAGCCGGGTGGGCCAGGTGGGTCGTGCGGTCAGCACCGGCCAGCCCGCCCGGCCCGGCGTCACCTGCCCCAGGACCCGGGGGCCGCTCGCGCCGGTGCAGGTGGGGACGTTCCCCGGCAGGCCGTGCAGGGTGGCCCAGCCGAGCAGGGCGAAGGCCACGGCCTCCTTGTCGTCGGGCGGGCAGCCCAGCGCGTCGGAGGTCACGAGTTCCACATCGCCGAGTTCGACGGCGAGCCGGCGCATCAGCTCGGGGTTGCGCACGCCGCCACCACTGGCGACGACGACGTCCACCCCGCGGAGGGCGTCCGCCACGGTCCGGGCCGTCAACGTGGTGAGCGTCGCGACGAGGTCCGCGGTGTCGAGCGGCCCCCGGCGGAACCCCTCGACGTAGCCCGGGTGGAACAGTTCCTTGCCCGTCGTCTTGGGCGGTTCCCGGCGGTAGTAGGGCTCGGCGAGGAGTTCCGCGAGCAGGTCCGGGTCGACGGTGCCCCCCGCGGCCAGCGCCCCGTCGCGGTCCATCCCGCCCGCCGCGGCGTCGACGAGGGCGTTGGCCGGACCGGTGTCCCACGCCCGGGTCGGCTCCCCCGGGGCGCAGACGGTGACGTTCGCGATGCCACCGAGGTTCAGCGCCGCCGCCGTCCGTCCCTGCTCGACGAACGGTGCCAGCAGCAACTCGTCCAGCAGCGGCACCAGCGGCGCCCCCTGCCCACCCGCCGCGACGTCGGCGGTCCGCAGGTCGGAGACCACCGGAACCCCGGTCGCCTCGGCGATCCACGACGGTTGCCCGAGCTGCAGCGTCCCCAGCACCGAACCGTCCTGCACCCAGTGGAACACCGTCTGCCCGTGGCTGCAGACGACGTCGAACTCCTCCACGACCCCGGCCGCGGCGGCGGCGAACTCCTGACCGATCCGCACGTCGAGGGCACAGACCTCCGCCATCCCGATCCGTCCCGGCGGCAGCGCGGCCACGAGGTCGGCGCGCAGCGCGTCGGAGTACGGCACGCTGCGCGACTCCCCCACCCGGGCGTGCAGCACGTCCCCGGTGAGCGTGAACTCCACGACGGCGAGGTCGATCCCGTCGTGGGAGGTCCCGGACATCATCCCCAGGACACGCACTACGGCTTCCCCTCCAGCCGCCGCCGGTCGTCCGCGCCCCGGACAGTCCGCCCTGCCGCGTCGAGGGACTCGAGCACCGGCACCGCCACCCGACGCGAGGTGCCCAGCGCCCGCCGGGCGTCGCTCATCGAGAACGGTTGCGGCAACGCCCGCAGCGCCCCGACGGCCCGGTCCCGGAACCCCGGGGCCAGCACGATCCCCTCGGCGACCCGTTCCAGGCGACCCGCCCGGACGGCCGCGGCGAGTTCCGAGCGGCCCAACCGGAGTTCCCGCAGCCGCTCGACGTCGGGGGCCGCGAAGGGTTCCCGCGCCAGGTCGGCGAGGACGAGCTGGACCGAGCGCTCGACCGCGGGGGGCAGGTCCGAGGTCCGCTCCACCACGCGCCCGTCGTGGACCCGCAACGGCGTCGACACGAGCGCCTCGACGAGTTCCAGGGCCGGGAGCCCCAGCAGCCGCCGGGCCTGCTCCAGCGTCGGGCCGGGCTGCAGGGGGTTCGCGGCGGCGACCTCGGTCACGACGGTGCGCAACCGGCGCCCGAGGTCCGCCCAGTACCCCGCGTCGACGTACCAGTCCCCGGTCACCGGCGCACCGGTCGGCGCGACCCCCATGGAGCGCAGGTGCTCACCCCGCACCACCCGCCGCCGGCGCAGTTCCCCGGCCGCGTCCGGTCCCCGGACCCCGGTGAGGTCGGCGGCGCGCGCGGCGGCCGCCCCCCGACGGTTCAGCGGGGGCGGGTCGACGTCCAGCACCGTCCCCGCCCCGAGGACGGTGTGGCGGGCCGGGTCACGCAGCAGCAACCGGTCGCCGACCCGCAGCGGCAACGCCGTCCGCAGTTGCAACCGCACCAGCACGTCCTCGCCGTCCCCGCTGCCGTCGACGCCCAGCGGCCGGGTCCGCACCGGGACGGCCGCGGACCCCACGTGCGCGACCACCTGCGCGGGCAGGTCGGTGGGCGGCTCGGTGCCCGGCAGCCGGACGTCGACGACGTCGGTGAGCCGGTGCGTCCCCGGGGTCAGCAGGGCGTCCCCGCGACCCACGTCGTGGCGGTCCACCCCCCGCAGGTTCAGCGCTACCCGCGCGAGCGCGTCGACCCGATCGACGTCGTGGTCCATGGACTGCACCCCGCGGACGTGCACGCGGCGCTCGCCCAGCTGGAGCTCGTCGCCCACGGCGATCCGACCGGCCGACAACGTCCCGGTCACGACCGTCCCCGCCCCGGTGATGGAGAAGCTGCGGTCCACCCAGAACCGCACGGGCGCCGCGAGGTCTGGCGCCGGCACCCGCGACAGCACGTCGGCGAGGACCCGGCGCACGTCGTCCAACCCGGCCCCCGTCACCACGTTGCACGCGACGGAGGGGACCTCCCCCAGGCTGGAGGCGCGCAGTTCGGCCAGGGCCCGGGCCCGCGCGGGTTCCGGGTCGGCGAGGTCGGCGCGGGTGACGACGAGCATCCCGTGCCGGACGCCCAGGGCGTCGAGCGCCGCGAGGTGCTCGGCCGACTGCGGCATCCACCCGCCGTCGGCGGCGACGACGAACACGACGACCGGGACGGGACCGACCCCGGCGAGCATGGTGGGGACGAACTTCTCGTGTCCGGGGACGTCGACGAACGCCACGGCCCCCGCCCCGGGCAGGTCGCTCCAGGCGAAACCCAGGTCGATGGTCAGGCCGCGGCGCTTCTCCTCCGCGTAGCGGTCCGGGTCCCGTCCGGTCAGCGCCCGGACGAGGCTGGACTTCCCGTGGTCGACGTGCCCCGCGGTCGCGACGACGTGCATCGCTTGAGACATCACGTCAGCGCCAGGACGGCGGCCACCACCGCGTCGTCGGACTCCGGCGGTACGCACCGCAGGTCCAGCAACGTCCGCCCACCCTCGACGCGACCGACGACCGCGGGTTCCCCGAGCCGCAGGGGTTCCACGAGCTGCGGGGGCAGCGACACCACCCACGACGGGAGTTCCACCCCCGGGGCGCCACCACCGCCGACGACGGCGACCGAGGGTTCGGGACGGGCGTCGATCCCCTTGCCGGACAGCGTGTCCGCGACGGCGGTGCAGCGTCGTCGCAGGTCGTCGACGTCGGCGTGCACGGCCCCCACGGTCGGGTTCCCGACCGAGCGCAGCGTCGCCTCGAGGGCCGCGAGGGTGAGTTTGTCGACCCGCAGCGCGCGGGCCAGCGGGTGTCGTCGCAATCGCTCCACGAGCTCGGCGTCGCCCAGCAGCAGACCCGCCTGCGGTCCCCCGAGGAGCTTGTCCCCGGACGCCGTGACCAGGTCGGCACCGGCGGTGAGGACGGACTGCGCGTCCGGTTCGCGGGGCAGCAGCGGGTCCGGGGTGAGCAACCCCGACCCGATGTCCACGACCACGGGAACTCCCAGTTCGGCGAGCTCGGCCGCCTCGACACCCGCGGTGAACCCGGTGACGACGAAGTTCGACGGGTGGACCTTGAGGACGAACCCCGTGCGTTCCCCGATCACGGCCCGGTAGTCGGCGAGCGAGGTGCGGTTCGTCGTCCCGACCTCCCGCAACCGGGCGCCGGTGGACTCCAGCAGGTCCGGCAACCGGAAACCGTCCCCGATCTCGACGAGTTCGCCCCGGCTGACGACGATCTCCTTGCCCGCGGCCAGGGCCGTCGCGACCAGCGCGAGCGCCGCCGCACCGTTGTTCACGACGTGCACGTCACCGGCGGCGGGGACCGCGGCCCGCAGCGCCGCCATCGTGCCCCGGCCCCGCCGGGCCCGGCGGCCGGTCGCGAGGTCCATCTCGACGTCGGTGGCCCCGGCCGCGGCGACGACGGCCTCCACGGCGGCGTCGGAGAGCTGCGCGCGGCCCAGGTTGGTGTGCAGGACCGCGCCGGTCGCGTTGAGGACGCGGCGCAGGGTCGTCCCCGCCGCGGGCAACCCCGCCAGCACGAGCCCGACGACGTCCTCGGCCGGCGCTTCCCCGGTGCGGACCCGCTGCTGCACCTCCCGCACGACGTCCTTGACGACGTCGCGCCCCAGGGTGCGCACGGCCGCGTCGACCCGCGGATCGGCGAGGACGGCGTCGGTGCGGGGGACGGTCCGGCGGTGATCGGGCAGCACGAGGCAGAACCTACCCCGGGGCTGCGTGGCGGAGGCGGATGGGAATCGAACCCACCTGACCGAGGTGCTCGGTCACGTCGGTGTTGAAGACCGCGGGGGCCACCAGGCACCCGTACGCCTCCCCGGCAGCACGCGAGCACACCCTGTCATACCGTGGGCCGCGTGACGACGACGGACGCGGCGGTTCGGCTCACCCAGTACGCCCACGGCGGGGGGTGCGCGTGCAAGATCCCGCCCGGCGAGCTGGAACGGATGGTCGAGGGCCTCACCGGGCCCGCGACCGGTGACCTCCTCGTGGGGGTCGGCGACGACGCGGCCGTCGTGCGCATCGCGGGTGGGCAGGCGGTCATCGCGACCGCCGACTTCTTCACCCCCGTCGTCGACGACGCCTACACCTTCGGCCGGATCGCGGCGACGAACGCGTTGTCCGACGTCTACGCGATGGGCGGGACACCGCTGGTCGGGGTGAACCTGCTCGGCTGGCCCCGCGACGTCCTGCCGCCCGAACTGGCCCGGGAGGTCCTGCGCGGTGGGGCCGACGTGGCCGCGGCCGCCGGCTGCCACCTCGGCGGCGGCCACAGCATCGACAACCCCGAGCCCCTCTACGGGATGAGCGTCACCGGCCTCGGCGACCCCGAGCGGCTCCTCCGGGGCGACGCGGCCGTGGCCGGTCTCCCCCTCACCCTGACGAAACCCCTCGGCCTCGGGGTGCTGAACAACCGCCACAAGGCGACCGGCGAGGTCTTCGAGGAGGCGGTCGCGGTGATGACGACGCTGAACGCGGACGCGTCCCGGGCGGCGCTCGCCACCGGCGCCCGCTGCGCGACCGACATCACCGGTTTCGGCCTGCTGGGCCACCTGCACGAGGTCGCGCGCGCCAGCGGGGTCACCGCCGTCGTCGACGCCGCCGCCGTGCCCTACGTCGACGGGGCCCGCCGGTCGTTGACCGACGGCTTCGTGCCCGGCGGCAGCCGCCGCAACCTCGACTGGGTCCGCCCGTTCCTCTCGGCCGAGGGTTTCGACGAGGAGGAGCTCATCCTGCTCGCCGACGCCCAGACCTCCGGAGGTCTGCTCGTCGCCGGTGAGGTGCCCGGCTACCCGGTGGTCGGTGAACTGGTCCCCGCCCGGGCGGGGACCACGCTCGTGGTCCGCTGATCAGCGCGGTGCGCTCGTGGAAACGTCGTCCTTGCCCTTGAGGTAGAGGAACCAGTAGGCGGCGCCGACGAACACACCTCCGCCGATGGCGTTCCCCAGTCCCGCGAAGATCCAGTTCCGGACGATGCTGCCCCACCCGATGCCGGGCACCCCGGCCCAGTGGGCCGCGGGGAGGAAGAACATGTTCGCGACGACGTGGTCGAAGCCGAGCGCCACGAACGCGGTGATGGGGAAGAAGATGGCCAGGACCTTGCCGGCGACGTCCTCGGCGGCCATGGCCATCCACACCCCGAGGCAGACCAGCCAGTTGCAGCCGATGGCCCGCAGGAAGATCGTGAGGTCGTCCTCGGTGACGGCCTTGCCGGTCGCGATGGCGGCGAGCCGGGTGAAGGACGCCGTCCCCTCGGCGCCGATGACCCCCGTCTGCACGGCCAGCACGTAGGCCACGAAGAGGGACCCGAGGAGGTTGGCGAAGAGCACGACGCCCCAGTTCAACCCGAGCCGCCCGAGGCTGACGCGGCGGCTGAGCAGGGCGATCGGGACCAGGGCCATGTTGCCGGTGAGCAGTTCGGAACCGGCGACGACCACGAGGATGAGCCCGAGGCTGAACACCGCACCCGTGAGCAGGGTCGTCACCCCGCCCCAGATCTTCGGGTCGAGGCCGGCGGTCACGTCCACGGCCAGCAACCCCGCGAAGGCGATGTAGGCCCCCGCGAGGAAACCGCCCACGAGCATCTTCGAGACGGGGAGGTGAGCCTTCTTCTCGCCGCTGGCGACCGCCGCGACGGCGATCTGATCGGGTGTCTTGAACGCCATGCGAAGCTCCTCGAGGTTTCAGGAGGCGCGCTGACGTGCCTCCAGGCGTTCCCGCTGGGGAACGACGACGTACTTGGGGTCCTTGGTCGAGGCGACGCCCGCCTCGAACACGGCCATGCGGGTCAGGAACGAACCGGCGAGCAGGCTCGCGCCCGCGGCGGCGGACACGATCCGGGACCGGCGACCGAGCACCGCGCCGACTGCTCCAGCGGCGGTCAGGATGCGGGCGGCCCGGAGGAACTTCCCGGGCCGGCCTAGGTGGAACGGTTCGCTGACGAGCCCGTGAGCGGTCTCCATCCGGTGCGCGGCAGCGAGTTCCACGGTGGCACCGATCACCGCGACGCGCGCGGCGGGACCGGACTGGCTCAGCGGGGCGAGCAGCAGCCCGGCCCCGGCTCCCGCGCCGAGGGCGCTGCCACCGAAGACGAAGGGGAGTTCGCGGAACGGTTCGTGCCAGCTCGGCACGGCGGTGTCGGCGAAGAGCACCGCCGTGTAGGTGGCCAGCAACGGGGCGGTGAGGGCCGCCCCGACCCCGAGGACGTGACCTGCGGGCGGGGCGAGCCTGCGCGCGAGCCCGAGAACGCCGCGTGGGGGCAGGAGCGGGGCCGCCTCGAAGACGGCGGCGGCTCCGGCCAGCGGGCCGTAGGCGGTGAGGATCCACGTCCCCACCGACATCGGCGACGTCGGCTTGGCGACCCGCAGCATGTTGTAGAAGCGCTCGGGACGACCGAGGTCGGAGATGAGGAAGTAGGCACTGGCCCCGACGGCGCCGAGGGCGGTGAACCGGTAGGCGCGCCGGGCCGCGAGGTCGCCCCGCGCGGTGGCCACCGCACCCAGCATCGAACTGCTCGCCGCGAGACCCCCCGCGAACAGGTAGTAGGCGATCTCGTGGGTCCACACCGGGGGTTTGAGCACCGCGCGGCCGTAGTAGGAGCGGAACTCCGCGTCGGGGACGACGGCGTTGACGTCACCGCGCCGACCCTTGCGCTTCTCCCGCTTTCCCATCTCGGCCCCGAACATGCGCGCCGCCTGGCCGCCGATGGGGTCGGTACCGGGCACGTGCTCGAACCCCGGCTGACCCGGTTGGTGCGGCGTCTCCTGCGACGGTTTCGGGTTCACCCGCGCCGCCCCACCGAGGCGGCGAGGACACCGAGCACCATGAACCCCGCGGCCGCGGCCATGTGCTTGTACATGGAGGGCAGGTCGCGGGTGGTGACGACCGGGTCCGGCGGCAGGCCGTAGACCTCGGGTTCGTCGAGGAGGAGGAAGAACGCGCCGTCCCCGCCCACCCCGTCCTCGGCGTTCTCGCCGTACAACCGGGCCTCGGTGACCCCGACGTCGTGGAGCTGCTGACGACGACGCTCGGCGCGTTCCCGGAGTTCGTCGAGGTCACCGAACTGGATCGACTCGGTGGGGCAGGCCTGTGCGCAGGCGGGAGTCTGGTCCTCACCGAGGCGGTCGTAGCACAGCGTGCACTTCCAGGCCCGGCCGTCGCTCTCCCGCTTGTCGATGACGCCGTAGGGGCAGGCCGAGACGCAGTAGCCGCACCCGTTGCAGACGTCCTCCTGGACGACGACGGTCCCGAACTCCGTGCGGAACAAGGCACCCGTGGGGCAGACGTCCAGGCACGCGGCGTGCGTGCAGTGCTTGCAGACGTTGGACATCATCAGCCACCGGACGTCCTGGCGGCCGTCCCGGTCCGGCAGCGGCGCGGGCGCCAGCATCCCCGGCATCCCCAGGAACTGACCCGTGCTCTTGTCGGCCGGAGCCGCGGGCTTCGTCGGCGCCGCGGCGGAGGACCCGCAGGAACCGCCGCAGCCGCCGCCACCACCGCCTCCGCCGTGGGAGGAGTTCTGGTAGGCCCGGTCCGCGAGCGGCTGCCCCCCGGGCACCCCGGTCCCCAGCCGCGCCGCCTCCTCGAAGGCGTCGAACCCGGCGGACACCGTCTCCTGCTGCAGCGCGTCGACGACCGGCCGGGACTGCTCGATGAACGCCACCGCCCGCCAGGAGTCCGCGCCGAGCCCACCGGTGTTGTCGTAGGACATGCCGAGGAGGTCGATGCCGTCCTCGGGGACGGCGTTCCACTCCTTGCACGCCACTTCGCACGCCTTGCAGCCGATGCAGACCGAGGTGTCGGTGAAGAACCCCTTCCGCGGCGGCGGCGCCTCGTGGCCGGCGTCGCGCGCCGGGTCGTCCAGGCGGCCGTACAGGCTGCCGGCGAGGTCGTCCAGGGCGGTCATCGGTCCTCGTTCCCGGGGTCGAGCCCCTCGGCGGGGTCTGGATCGAGCACCCTCGGCTCGCTGCCGTCGTGGCGCACGCTCAACACCCGTTCCACTTCCCGGTCGTCGTGCCCGACGCCGACGTTGTCAGCACCCGTCTGGGCCAGGTCGGCGACACCCCGTCCGCCGCGGGCGATGAGGTCGGAGGTCCGCGCCACCGAACCCGACGCCATCGTCACCCCGCCCCGGACGCGGTAGGTGTCGATGAGGTCGAGCACCGCCGGACCCCGCGGACGGCGGCCCGGGACGACGTCGCAGGTGCCGGCCTTGAACTCCTGGATGTGCACGTTCGGGTCCAGGGTGAGGTGCATCAGGTCGTTCACGACGTCTCCCGTCGTCAGGCCACCCTGGCCCCAGTGGTAGGGCAACCAGATCTGGTGCACGAGCTGGTTCTGCACCTTCAACGGGGTCAGCCGGTCGGTCACCAGGACGCGGGCCTCGACGACCGCGCGGGCGGTGACGACGTGCGCCCAGCCGAGGTGCTCCAACCCGCGCAGGTGGGCCAGTTCCGGGGAGACCTCCATGAACAGCGCCGGCTGCAGCTCCGCGAGGTAGGGGAGGTAGCGGCTCATGCCGCCGGCGGTGTGGTGCTCGGTGAGGCGGGAGGTGATCCACACGAACGGGAACACCTGACTGCCCAGTTCCGGCGGCGAGGGGTGCACCTCGTTGAGGTGGTTGGTGTAGATCTCCCGCGCGGGGTTCGCCTGCTGGGTGTAGACGGCGTTGCGGAAGGGCGACTCGGCCGGTTCGTAGTGCGCCGGCAACGGGCCGTCGACGACGCCCTTGGGCGCGTAGAGCCAGGCCTTGCCGTCGCTCTGCATGATGAACGGGTCGTCACCGGCGATGGCCTCCACCCCGGTCGCCCCCTGGGGGGGACGGTAGGACGGCGGTTTCGTCGCCTCGAAGTCGGGGACGTCGTCCCCGACCCAGCGCCCGGCGTCCGCGTCCCACCACACCAGGGCCTTGCGCTCGCTCCACGGCTTCCCGTCCGGGTCGGCGGAGGCGCGGTTGTAGAGGACGCGACGGTTCATCGGCCAGGCCCAGCCCCACTCGGGGGCGTGCAGCGACTGCTCGCGTCCGGGCTTGCGGCGGGCGGCCTGGTTGACGTCGTCGGCGTAGACCCCGGAGTAGATCCAGCACCCGCTGGACGTCGACCCGTCCGCCTTCAGCGCCGTGTAGCCGGGGAGCAGGCCGTCCGGCCCGTACCCGTTGATCTCCTTCAGCACGTCCGCGGAACTGGGTTCCTGTTCCTCCCCGTGGGTGGGGTAGTCCCACGCGACGTTCAGGAGCAGCTGGTCGCGGGGGTCGGTGGAGTTCGCGAGCTTCTCCCGCATCCGGCGGCCCAGGTGGTAGAAGAACCAGAGTTCGCTCGTCGCGTCGCCCGGTGGGTTGACCGCCTTCTCCCGCCACTGCAGCAGCCGCTGCGTCTGGGTGAAGGTGCCCTCCTTCTCCACGTGCGAGGCCGCGGGGAGGAAGAACACCTCGGTGCGGCACTGCTCGGTGACGATCTCCCCGGTCTCGACCTCGGGCGCGTCCTTCCAGAACGTCGCGCTCTCGATCATGACCAGGTCGCGCACGACCATCCAGTCGAGGTTCGCCATCCCCAGGCGCTGGGCCCGACCGTTGGCGGAGCCGACGGCGGGGTTCTGCCCGAGCAGGAAGTACCCGAAGATCTTCCCGCCCTCGATCATGTCCATGACCTGGCTGTAGGTGCCGTGGTCGCCGGAGATGCGGGGCAGCTCGTCGAAGAGGTAGTCGTTCTCGGCCGTCGCCGCGTCACCGAAGTACGCCTTCAGCAGGCTGACGGTGTAGGCGTCGGCGTTGGCCCAGAAACCCTTCTGGTTGTCGCCCTTGATGGCGTCGACGTACTCCGCCAGGCTCGGGTGCCGCTCGGCGTGCGGCATCTGCAGGTAGCCGGGCAGCAGGTTGTAGAGCGTGGGGATGTCCGTGGACCCCTGGATCGACGCGTGGCCCCGCAGCGCCATGACGCCACCGCCGGGGCGGCCCATGTTCCCCAGCAGCAGCTGCAGGATCGCGCCGGCCCGGATGTACTGCACGCCCGTCCCGCGCTGGGTCCAGCCGACGCTGTAGACCAGCACGCCCGTCCTCTCCCGGCCCGAGTTCGAGATCCACGCCTCGGCGAGCTCCTCGAAGAGGTCGGTGGGGATGCCGCAGACGTCGGCCACCATCTCCGGGGTGTAGCGCGCGAAGTGCCGCTTCATGACCTGCCACACGCAACGCGGGTCCTGCAACGTCGGGTCGCGCTGGATGCTCTCGTGGTCCACGGCCGCGCCGCCGGCGCCCAGGGAGTGCCCCGACTCGCTGTCCTGCGACTCGGCCGTCTCCTCCTGCTCGTCCCCGTGCCCCTCCGCTCCCGCGTACTGCCAGGACTTGGTGTCGTAGGAGCGGGTCTCGGGGTCGAAGCCGGAGAACAGCCCGTCGAGCTCCTCGGTGTCCTGGAAGTCCTCGCTGACCAGGTGCGAGGCGTTGGTGTAGGCCAGGACGTACTCGCGGAAGTCGCGCTCCTGCACCAGGACGCGGTTGATGATCGCCCCGAGCAGGACGATGTCCGTGCCCGAGCGGATGGGCAGGTAGGTGTCCGCGAGCGCGCTCGTGCGCGTGAAGCGGGGGTCGATGTGGAACACCTTGGCCCCGCGCGCCTTGGCCTCCATCACCCACTGGAACCCGACCGGGTGGCACTCGGCCATGTTCGAGCCCTGGATGACGATGACGTCGGCGTTGCTCAGGTCCTGCAGGTCACCGGTGGCTCCACCGCGACCGAACGAGGCACCCAGACCGGGCACCGTGGCGGAGTGTCAAATGCGAGCCTGGTTCTCGACCTGGATCGCACCCATGGCCGTGAACAACTTCTTGATGAGGTAGTTCTCCTCGTTGTCCAGCGTGGCCCCACCGAGGCTGGCGATCCCCATCGTCCGGTTCAGCCGGCGGCCCTGCTCGTCACGGTCCTGCCAGCCGCGGCGACGGGCGTCGATCACCCGGTCGGTGATCATGTCCATGGCGGTGTCGAGGTCGAGGTCGGACCACTCGCTCGCGTAGGGCGCGCGGTAGCGGATCCTCGTCTGGCGGGAGTCGCCGTTCACGAGCTGCTCACTGGCCGAGCCCTTGGGGCAGAGGCGACCGCGCGAGTGGGGGCTGTCGGGGTCGCCCTCGATCTGGACGACCTTCTCGTCCTTCACGTAGACGCGCTGACCGCAGCCGACGGCGCAGTAGGGGCAGACGGACTTGGCGACCCGGTCGGCCGTGACCGTCCGGGGGGTCAGTGACTTCGAGCGGTTCGACTGCGACGCCGCACCGCGCCCCAACGGGTCGTCACCGGTCAGCTGGCGGTAGACCGGCCAGCCCTCGAGGAACGTCTTGATGCCCACGAACGGGAGGTTACGCCCGCGATCTCGAGATGCGCACCCCGACGCGTCGTACCAGCGTGTCCGCCATGTCCGTACCCACCATCATGCTCAACGACGGCCGCGAGATCCCCCAGCTCGGGTTCGGCGTCTTCCAGATCGACCCGACCGAGACCGCGCAGGCCGTCAAGACCGCGCTCGACCTCGGCTACCGCCACCTCGACACCGCGCAGATGTACGGCAACGAGGCCGAGACCCTCCAGGGCGTGCTCGACTCCGGCGTGCCCCGCGGCGAGGTGTGGATCACCAGCAAGCTGAACAACGGCTTCCACGAACCCGACGAGGCGCGCCAGGCCATCGACGACTCCGTCGCCAAGCTCGGCGGACCGATCGACCTCTACCTCATCCACTGGCCGCTGCCCACGCTCTACGGCGGCGACTTCGTCTCCACGTGGAAGGTGCTCGAGGAGGCCCGGGCCGACGGCCGGCTGAAGTCGATCGGCGTCTCGAACTTCCAGGTCAACCACCTGCAGCGCCTCGCCCAGGAGACCACCGTCGTCCCGGCGGTGAACCAGATCGAGGTGCACCCCTACTTCGGCAACGAGGCGGTGCGCCGCTACTGCGGTGAGCACCAGATCGGGGTCGAGGCGTGGTCGCCCATCGCCCAGGGCAAGGTCCTGGACGACCCGACCATCACCGACGTCGCCCGGCGCCTGGGGAAGTCCCCGGCCCAGGTCGTGCTGCGCTGGCACATCGAGCGCGGCGACATCGTCTTCCCCAAGTCGGTGACGCCGTCGCGGATGGAGGAGAACTTCTCGCTGTTCGACTTCGAGCTGGCCGAGGAGGACCTCGCCCTGATCTCCGCCCTGGACCAGGGCGACGCCGGCCGCACCGGTGGCCACCCCGACACCATGGACTACGTCCCCAGCTGACCCCTGGAGGGATCCCGATGACCGTCCGGTCGTCCCCGCCGGTGCTCCGGCGCGTGGCCCTGCCGGGGTTCCTGGCGTTCCTCGGGCTGACGGCCGTCCTGCTCCTCTGGGCGAAGTGGTCCCCGTACACGGCGAGGACGGAGGAACTGCTCGGTACCCGTGACTGGAGCGGTTCCTCCGTCCTGGCCGGGGCCGGCATCGAACCCGGCACCGGCCCGAGCCTCCGCGCGGGCTGGGAGTTCACCGAGGTCTACGCCCTCGCCGTGTGGAAGGCCGTCGTGGCCGGGCTTGTCGTCGCGGCGGGGGTGCAGACGCTCGTGCCCCGGCGGTGGCTGCTCTCGCTGCTGCAGCGCCGGCGGGACACCTCCAGCGCCGTCGTCGGCGGGTTGCTGGCGACCCCGTCGATGATGTGCTCCTGCTGCACCGCCCCGGTGGCGAACTCCCTGCGGCGCAGCGGGGTACCGACCGCAGGCGTGGTGGCGCACTGGCTGGGCAACCCGCTGCTGAACCCGGCGGTCCTGGTGTTCCTCGCTCTGGTCGCGCCCTGGCAGTGGGTGGTGACCCGGCTGGTCGTCGGCCTGCTGGTCGTGACCGGGGGCTCCGTCCTGGTGGCCCGCCTCGCCGGGGAACGCGTCGCGGCGCAGGCCGGCGACGCCGTCACCGAGCACGACGGTGGGCCCCGGCGCTTCCTGCCCGTCCTGGCGCGGATGGCTCTCGTCCTCGTCCCGGAGTACCTCCTCGTCGTCTTCGCCGTCGGCACCTTCGCCGGCTGGCTCTTCCCGCTCGGGGAGTCCGCCCGTTCGTGGGGGGTGTTGACCGTCCTGCTCGCCATCGTGCTCGGCACCCTGCTCGTCATCCCCACCGCGGGCGAGGTGCCCATCACCCAGGGCCTGGCCGCGGCGGGTCTCGAACCCGCGGTCGTGGGCGTGCTGCTGATCACCCTCCCCGCGATCAGCCTCCCCTCGGCCGTCATGGTGTTGGGGGTGCTGCGTCGCCGCGTCGTCCTCTGGACCGCGGCGACGGTCGCTGCCGGCGGGCTCCTGGGGGCCGGGCTCCTCTCCCTCACCACCTGAGCGCTCGACGGCGGGCGCATCGGGCAGGATCGAGCCGTGCCGACCGACGACGACCGTCCCCTGCCGCTCTCGGGCCTGCGGGTCCTGGAGCTCGGCAACTACATCGCCGCCCCCACGGCGGGGAGGTTGCTGGCCGACTTCGGGGCCGAGGTCGTCAAGGTCGAGCGCCCCCGCACCGGTGACGAACTGCGGAACTGGCGCCTCTACGCCGGGGACACGTCGATGCTCTACCGGACGGTGAACCGCGGGAAGAAGTCGATCGTCGTCGACCTGCGGACCCCCGAGGGCCGCGACGTCGTCCGTGAACTGGTCCGCGCCTCCGACGCGCTGATCGAGAACTTCCGGCCGGGGACCCTGGACCGGTGGGGGCTCTCGGCGGCGGATCTGCACGCGGAGAACCCCGACCTCGTCGTGGCCAGGATCTCCGCCTTCGGGCAGACCGGTCCGATGGCGGCCCGCCCGGGATTCGCGGCCGTCGCCGAGGCGTTCGGCGGACTCCGCGCGCTGGTCGGCGAGGCCGACCGCCCGCCGTCGCGCACCGGGGTCTCCATCGGGGACTCCATCGCCGGTCTCTACGCCGCCTTCGGGGTCGTCATGTCGCTGCTGCAACGGGACCGGCGCTCCGCCGCGGGCGCACCACCGCTCGGTCCGGTGGACCAGCACGTCGACGTCGCCCTCAACGAGGCCGTCCTGTCGATGATGGAGTCCCTCGTGCCCGACCACTCCGCCTACGGGGTGACGCGGCAGCGGGTCGGCGGGCGCATGGAGGGGATCGCGCCGACGAACGCCTACGAGTGCCTCGACGGCAGCGTCGTGATCGCCGGGAACGGCGACTCGATCTTCGCCCGGTTCATGACCGCCATCGCCCGTCCCGACCTCGCCGACGACGCGGACCTGGGGAGCAACGCGGCCCGGTGGCAGCGTCGGGACGAGCTCGACGAGGCCATCACGGCGTGGACCTCGACCCGCACCCGGGCGGTGGTCCTCGACGTCCTCGACGTCGCCGGCGTCCCGGCCGGCCCCATCTACGAGGCCGCCGACATCCGCGCCGATCCGCAGTACCGCGTCCGGGGCATGGTGCAGGAGCTCCGCGTGGACGCCGGACGGGGTCCGCAGCCGGTGGACTTCCCGGGGATCGTGCCGCTGCTCGGGGCCACGTCCTTGCCGGTGCGCAGCGTCGGCCCCGACCTCGGCGAACACACCGTCGAGGTCCTGACGGGCGTCCTGGGGTGGTCCGCGGAGCGTGCACAGCAGTTCGCGGCGACGGGGGAACTCTCGTGAGCACGGTGGAACTGCGTGACGTGACGTTGCGGGACGGCCTGCAACTGGTCGGCCGTGCACCGAGCACCGCGCGCAAGGTGGAGATCGTCCGGGCCCTGCTCGCCCTGGGGGTCCCGAGCCTGGAGATCGGCTCGATGGCGCGCGGCGACCTCGTCCCCACACTGGCCGACACCCTCGAGGTCGTCGACGCCCTGACCCCGGAGGAGTTGCGGCGGTGCTGGGTGTGGGTCGCCACCCCGGGTCACGTGCGCCGCGCGGCCGAACGCGGGGTCGTGAACTTCCAGTACTGCCTCTCGGTGTCGGACGCCCACAACCGCGCGAACCTCGGACGCAGCACCGAGCAGAGCCTGGACACCGTGCCGGACGGGATCGCAGCCGCCGAGAGCGGGCGGATCCAGTTGTGCCTGGCCACGAGCTTCACCTGCCCGTTCGACGGTCCCGTCGACCCCGACGAGGTCATCCGCATCGCCAACGACCCGCGGACCGCCGGCACCCAGGACATCGTCGTCTGCGACACCCTGGGTCAGGCGACCCCGGCGGAGGTCGGCTCGCTGATCTCCCGGGTGCGGACCGAGACCCCGGAGCGGCGGATCGGTTTCCACGGCCACGACACCTGGGGCCAGGGGGTCGCGAACGCACACGCGGCCGTCGCAGCCGGTGCCGGTTTCGTCGACGCCACCCTGGGGGGCCTGGGCGGCTGCCCGTTCGCGCCCGGGGCGAGCGGCAACACGGCCACCGAGGACCTCGTGTTCGGTCTGCGGCCGGACTGGCTCACCCCGCAGACGTTCGCGGAACTCGTGCAGTTGTCCGAGTCGGTCCTGGCCGAGCTCGGCGAACCCGGCGCCTCGAAGGCGGCGCAGGGTGCGCGCTCGACCGCCGGAGCCTTCCCGTGGACGCTCAGCCCCAGGCCGTAGCGGGCACGAAGGGCGTCCGGTGCCAGCGGACCTCCTCGACGGTGGCACCCCGGCGCGGCCCGCCGTGGGCGACGACCCGGGCGTCCACGAGGCTCCGGTCGGAACCCAGCAGGACGACGGCCAACGCGGCCGCCTGGCCCGGGCAGGCGAAACTCCCCCACCGCGAGGCGACCTGACCGGACTCGTCGACGAGTTCGACGTCGCACGCCTCCCCCGCCCCCGGGCTGTCCAGGTGCGCCCGCACGTCCCGCACGGAGTCGACGTGCACCGGCAGGACCATCACCAGTCCACTGCCGTCCCGCACGTACAGGCGGGGGTGCGAGGTGGTCGTGTCCTCGAGAACCACGTCGAGGGGCCCGCGTCCGATGCGCTGCTTCGCCATCATCGTCCTCCTGGAAGCTGGTGCGCCCGCGACGTCGCAGGCGCAGTCACGACGATGGCACCGGGGGCCGGGGACTCCCCGTGCAGAGCCTGACAAGTCCCTGATCGTCCTGGCTCGGCAGGAGGGGTTCCTGACGGTTCACCGAACCCGTACCGACACACCCTTCAGTGCACCCACATCCACTGCACTGCAGGCAATACGAACTTGTTCGAACCGCTCGAACACGGTAGACTCAGGACATGACAGCGGCACTCGCGGAGCGAACGGAAGAGACCCCCACCGGGGTCGCCTTCGGCCTCCCCGGCAAGTACCGCCGCTTCGCCGACGCCGCCCACGCCCTGTTCTACCTCGGCGTCGCCGACGCCGTCACCATGGTCCACGACTCCCCCCACCCCGACCTCGACCAACTCCAAGACCGCGGGGTCACCATCACCGGAACCGGGTTCGACCGCTGGGAGGCCGCCGTCGACCTCGTCGCCGAGGAGTACTCCCGCGACGAAGGCATGGACTTCGACCGAGCCCGCGCCACCATCCACAACGCCTGGCGCAAGGGCCACGACCACCGCACCCTCTGGCAAGCCGTCGCCGACGGCAGTGTCACCCGCTACCAGGCCCGCACCATCGAAGACCACGCCGAACGCCTCAGCGCCCGCACCGCCACCCTCACCGACCACCTCGACCCCGATGGCAACGTCACCTCCCAAGAGGTGACCGAAGAAGAGAAACTCCTCCAAGGAGACGCCTACACCGCGGCTCTGCAGGACTACTTCACCGACGCCGTCCACCACGCGCAAACCGGCCTGACCGGACGGAAGCTCAGCATCAAGTGCTCCCGGAAAGTCCGGGAACTGACCCCCGGCTACGAATCCGTCACCCTCGCCAAGAACGACGACCGCCACGGACTTGGACACACCCCCTGCGAAGACGGCCTCCACAGCCACCTCGGGTTCATCGCCCCCACCGCCTTCGCCCTCCGCTTGGTGGCGCACACCAATGCTGCCGCCGACCACGCCGCGGACGCTGCGAAGAGGGCCGGCCTCGTCGACACCCGGTCCCACGGGCAGCGAGTTCGCGACGTCATCGTCGACATGCTCACCGACGCCATGAACCGCGCCGTCCCCGCCCTCTCGGATCCCACCACACCTGCCACCGCTGATTCACCCGCAGTGATCGGGCGCACCCACCGCCCCGCGACGTCCGTCCAGGTCTACGTCCGCATCGACGCCACCACCCTCCTCGGCCTCGACGACGAAGAAGCCACCGTCGACGGCGTCGGACCCGTCCCCGCCCACGTCACCCGCGAACTCGCCACCAGCGTCGGCGCGATGTGGCGCAAGGTCATCGAATCCCCCGGCACCCGAGACGTCATCGACATCGGCGCCAAGGCCTACGCCATCACCGACACCATGCGCCGCTTCATCACCACCCGTGATGAGTACTGCCAAGCTCCCGGCTGCCACGTTCCCGCCGTCAACTGCGACCTCGACCACGCCATCCCCAGGCCCGAAGGTCAGACCACCGCGAACAACCTCCGCGCCTACTGTCGAGGCCATCACCGCTTCAAGACCCAGTACGTCTTCGAAGCCACGAAGGCCCACCACGCCAGGATCAACGCAAGGCTCGGGAAGCCGGGAGAACTCTGGCCCGGGCTTCCAGACGAACCACCGTTCTGACCCCCACCACGAGTCACCCCCGCAACCGGCAGGCTGCGGGGGCGCAGAGTTGCGTGCCCTGGCTGCGACGTCCCTCAGGGCAGGACGAGGAGATCCTCGTGCGGCACCACGGCGGAGGTCACGGCCGGCGCCTCGATCCCGGCGGCACCGAACCACCCCCGCGCCCACTCCTGCAGCAGGGGCGAGTCCGCCAGCCGCCAGGGGGTCGGTTCCCGCTCGACGGTCCACCCCCGGGCGGCGAAACCTGCCACGCAGAACTCGACCGCGTCGGGGCCGAGACCGTGCGAGCGCTGGTCTGCGTCGAAACCGGCGGCAGCCTCGGGGGCGGGGGGTTCGGTGGTGGCCCCGCCGGTGACGGTCAGCACGAACAGGACCGCGGGGCGGGGTGCGAGGGCGGACAACCCGTCGAGGAGGGTGTCGGCCACCGCCGCGGACAGCACGTCCAGCAGGGCGGAACCCACGACCAGGTCGGCACCGGTGAGCACCGACCGCAGCGCGTCCGGGTCGCCGAGGTCCGCCCGCGCCGTCCGCACGGACGTCGCGGCGGGGGCGGGGGTCGCGAGCGCCCGCTGCAGGAGTTCCTCGTCGTGGTCGACGAGGAGCCAGTGCTGTTCGGCGTCCACCCCGAGTTCCGCCAGCCGCGGGGCGAGGTGGCGCAGGGTGGAGCCCGAACCCGCACCGAGGTCGACGATGCGCAGGGCCGGGCGGTCGGCGAGCGCCGGGACGAGCAGTTCCTCCAGGCGGGCGGACCGGGTCGCGTGGTCGAGAGGTTCCCGCAGGGCCAGCCAGTCCGGATCGAAGTTCTCCAGGTCGTTCACAGGACACCTTCCACGATCCGTGCGGTCTCGTCCCAGGTCGGGAGCGAGCGGGTTCGTGCCGCAGAACGCAGCCGGTACCGCAGCGACGCGTCGGAAGCCCACTGCTGCAGGGTCTCCGCGACGTCCGCGGGCCGTCGGGGCACGACGATCCCGGCGTCTCCCACGAGTTCGGGGAGTTCCCCGGCGTCCGCGACCAGCGACGGCACCCCGCGTCGCAGACCTTCGGCGACGGCCATCCCGTAGGGTTCCGCGCTCGAGAGCAGGACGTGCAGGTCGGCCCGGTCCCACTCCGCCTGGAGGGCGTCGCCGTGCAGGGGGCCGAGCAGGGTCGTCCCGGGGAGGGACAAACCCTCGGCCACGGTTCCGGCGCAGTGCAACGACCAGGGTGGGCCGAGGGCCGCGACGGCCTCCGCGACCACCCGCTGCCCCTTGCGCTCACCCACGGTCCCGACGCAGAGGAGCCGGTGCGCGCCGAGGGCCGCAGACGTCGGTGCGGGCGAGGTTCCCGGTTCGGCGACGACCGCGCCCACTCCGGCGACCTCCAGGACCCGGACGCGGGAACTGCGGCTGGTCACCACGACGGCGTCGACCAGTCGCAGGGCGCGGACCTCCTCGGCCAGGAGGGAGCCCGCGGGCTGATCGTCGGCACGCAACAGGTGGACGAGCAGGACCAGCCGCAGCCGCCCCGCGTGCGCGGCGAGGACGTCGGGCTGCTCCGTGGCGACCAGCCCGTCCAGTAACGCCGTGGACCCGTCGGCGAGACCGGCCAGGGAGGTCTGCAGGTCCCCGACGACCACGTGGGACAGGGGGGCACGGTCGAGGAGTTCCCGGTCGTAGCGGTTCCCGCCGGTCGGCGCCGAGAGGTCGGGCGCGAGCAAGAACCTCACGACGACATCAGAGGGTTCGCTCGTAGGAACCCCACGCGACGTCGGACTCGCGCAGCAGCACCTCGATGCTGTCCAGACCCGTCCCGAGCCGGTCCGCGAGCCGGTCGGCGACCCAGGCGCAGAGGAACTCCGTCGTCGTGTTCTTCCCCGCGAACTCCTCGACGTCGTCGAGGTTGCGGTACTCCACCGACGCGAGGACCGATCGCAGGGCCCCCGCGGCGATCCCGATGTCCACCACGAGGCCGTCGGCGTCGAGGACGGCCCGTCGGAACGTCGCCTCCACGACGAACGTCGCCCCGTGCAACCGCTGGGCCGGGCCGAACACCGCCCCGGTGAAGCTGTGGGCGATCATCATCCGGTCGCGGACGGTCAACGAGTACACGGTCAGGGGCTCCTCAGTAGCGGAAACGGTGGCAGAGGGCGTCGCCGCCGGGGGCGGCGAGGGCGGGCAGCACGGTGGCGGCCTCGTCGAACGGGGTCTCGCCGTCCAGCAGCACGTCGAACCGGTCGTCCGTCAGCAGGTCGAGGGCCAGCGCGAGCCGGCGACGCGTCGTCCAGCGCGGCGCGCGGGCGGGGGGTACCCGACCGACCTGGCTGGCCCGGATCGTCAGTCGCCGGGAGTGGAAACCCTCCCCCAGCCCGACCTCGACGGAGCGGTCTCCGTACCAGCTGAGTTCGGCCAGCAGCCCCTCCGAGCCGAGCAGGCCGAGACCGGTGGTCAGGCCCGCCCCGGTCCCGCTGGTGTGCAGGACGACGTCGCGTTCCCGGCGGGCGTCGTCGGGGGCGACGAGGCGGAACCCCAGGTCGTCGGCGGTGCGTGAGCGGTCGGTGCGGACGTCGACGGCTTCGACGTCGGTGCCCGGAACCCGGGCCGCGAGCGCCGCGACGAGCAGGCCGAGGACGCCCGCACCGACGACGCTGACCCGGTCACCGATGCCGACGCCGGCGTCCCACACGCCGTTCACGGCGGTCTCCAGCATCCCCGCGAGGACGGCCCGGCCGGTGGGGACGCCCGCGGGGACGGGCAGGACGGCCGAGGCCGGGACGACGTAGCGGTCCTGGTGGGGGTGCAGGCAGAAGACGGCGCGTCCCACCAGGTCCTGCGCGCGGGCCCCGGCGTGCACGACGGTCCCGACCGAGAGGTAGCCGTACTTCACGGGGTAGGGGAACTCCCCGGCCTGGAACGGCGCGCGCATGACGTCGTGCTGGCTCTCGGGGACCCCGCCCGCGAGCACGAGGGCCTCGGTCCCGCGGCTGACGGCCGAGAACTCGGCGCGGACCTCGACGTCGGCGACACCGAGGACGGGCAGGAGCTCGTCGCGCAGTTCCGCCCGGCCCGGACCGGTGACCCACAACGCGCGGGCGACGCTCACGGGACCTCCTCCAGCTTCGCGGTGACGAAGTCCCGCACGGCGCTCTCCCAGCGCGGGGGGTCGACGTTCCACTCCTTGGTGTGGCGGGCGGTGGAACTCGCGACGTAGGTGATGAGGTCGGGCCGCGCCGCCGCCAGGCGTTCCGAGGGGCCGTGGGGCACGTAGTCGTCGGCGTCGGAGTGCAGCAGCAGCACGGGCAGCACGAGTTCCTCGGCGCGACGCACCCAGTCCATGGCGCGGAGGTCGACCGGTCCCCGGACCCCCACGAGCCGCCGACCGACGGGATGCGCGAGCAGGCGCAACCCGTAGCGCCCCAACCGGATCGGGATCCCCCGTTGCCGCGCCTGGTTGTCCAGCACGTCGTACCAGTCGACCACCGGCCCGTCGAGGACGAGCGCGCAGACCTTCTCGGCCAACGGCGAGCGGGCGACGAACTGCAGCAGGATCGCCCCGCCCATCGACCAGCCCACGACGAGCAGACGCCGGGCGCCGGAGTCGATCGCGTGCTGTGCCACCGCCTCCACGTCGTTCCACTCGGTGTCGCCGAGGCCGTAGAGGCCCGGTTTCGCGGCCGGGGCGTCGGCGTCGTTGCGGTAGCTGGGGACCAGGCACGGGATGCCCAGTTCGTGCAGGACGGGGAGGGCCCGCAACGCCTCTTCGCGGGTGGCGCCGCGGCCGTGGACGAGGACCGCCCAGACGTCGCTCTCGCCCCGCGAGGCGGTGGGGACGAACCAGCAGGGCAGGTCCCCGACCTCGCCGGGGACGACGAGGTCCTCGTGGGCGAGACCGAGGGCCGTGCTCGGGTCGCCCGAGTAGTAGTACTGGTTCCAGCGCGCCGACCCGGGCCGTGGGACCCCCCGGTCCACGCCGAGCAGTTCCCGCGTCACCCGGCCGTCGGTCACGTCGAGGACGTCCCCCACGCGGAAGTGCCCCCGGCCGCCGTCGGTCCAGACGCCGTAGCGGCCCGGGACGACGGTGTCGACGGTCTGCTCGAGGACGACCCGGTGGGGTCCGACCTGCAGGACCTCGACGTCGTCGGGTTTGTGCGGGCGCGGGGTGACCACGGCGCGGGCGAAGGACACCGCGACGCCCGTCAGCCCGGCACCGACCGCGGTGACGGTGAGCGCCGCCGCGAGCGGGACGAGGCGGGAGGCCTTCACCGTCCCGCCCGCCAGGCGGCACGGATCAGCGGGACCTGCAGGGGCAACCGGGCGATCGTGATCGCGCGGGCGCGGGGGGACCTCGCGTCGAGGGCCATCGTGACGTTGGCGGGCCAGACCGCGACCAGGAAGGCCGCAGCGACCGTGCCGCTCGCGCGGCGGGTCCGCGGGAGCGCCAACCCGGCCGCCAGTCCGAGCTCGACGACGCCGGAGGCGAGGGTCCAGGTGCGGGCGCTGCCCGGCAGCGCGCGCGGGACGATCTCGTCGAAGTGCGCCGCACGGACGAAGTGGGCGAGGCCCGCGACGCCGAACATCGTCGCGACGGGGACCCACCTGCGGGACGGGACGGCGCTGATCACACCGGCGATCCTGCCCGACGTCCCCTAGGGTCACCGCGTGGACCCCAACACCTGGACCGTCGTCGTCTTGACCGAGGAGGCGTTCGGTGACGTCGACGCCCGCAACGTCGCCGAGCTGCACGCGGACGCCCGCGCCGCCGGGGACGACGTACGCCACGTCGTCCTCGTCCCCGCCGACACCCAGCGGAGCCTGCTGGCGGGCTTCCTCGACCACCTGAGCCTCGGTGAGCTGAAGGAGGCGTTCGCGGAGGTCCGGGAGGGCCGCCACCCCGACGGGGCCCGGGCGGACGCCGAGACGGCCCTGGCGGCCACGCTGGCCGCGTTGCGCGAGCTGGGGTTGAGCGCGGAGGGCCGCACGACGGACGACGACCCGCTGCCGGCGGTGCGGGAGGCCCTGCTCCAAGGACCCGACGCCCGTGAGCTGGTCGTGGTGACCCGTCCGCACGCGGTGGAGGACACCCTGCACACCGACTGGGCCTCGAGGGCGCGCGACGAGTTCGGGGTCCCGGTCCTGCACGTCTACGCGGGCACGACCAGACTCGGGTGACGGAACACCGCCGAGCACGGGGAGGTTGAACGGGACATGACTGCGCACACGCCCGACACCACGAGCAAGACCTACAACGTCACCAAGTCCGACGCTGAGTGGCGCGCGGAACTCGACCCGCAGGCCTACCACGTGCTGCGCCAGGCCGGCACGGAGCGGCCCTTCACGGGCGAGTACGAGGACACGACGACCGAGGGCGTCTACGCGTGCCGCGCCTGCGGGTCGGAGCTGTTCACCAGCAACGAGAAGTTCGCCTCGCACTGCGGCTGGCCGTCCTTCTTCGACCCCAAGGACTCCACCGCGGTGGAACTCCTCGTCGACGACACCCTCGGCATGCGCCGCACCGAGGTGCGCTGCGCGAACTGCGGTTCGCACCTCGGTCACGTCTTCGAGGGCGAGGGCTACCCGACCCCCACCGACCAGCGCTACTGCATCAACTCGATCAGCCTCAGCCTGCGTCCCGCGCAGGCCTGAGGCAGGCTGACCCCATGAGCGACGAGATCCCGGAACTGGACCCCGACCTGCAGGCGGCGGACTCCTCGTTGGACCAGGAGACGGAGCGAGACCAGGCCGACGACCTGTCCAGCGACACCCTCGAGGCCGACGACCAGGACGACACCTGGGAGCCCGACCAGCACCTGTCGAACGCGACGGCGGAACTCATCGTGGACGGTGACCGCAACGAAGAGACCCTCGACGAGCGGTTGGCCCAGGAGGTCCCGGACGTCGACGCCGTCAGTGGTGGCGACGCCGACTCCGACCGGGACTACCGCCAGGTCTGACTCTCCCGCAGGCGGACTCGTCAGGGCAAGGCGTTGACGAGTTCGCCGAGGGCGACCTTCGGGCCGGTGAAGAACGGCAGTTCCTCCCGAACGTGACGACGGGCCTCGGTGGCGCGCAGGTCGCGCATGAGGTCGACGATGCGGTACAGCTCGTCGGCCTCGAAGGCGAGGATCCACTCGTAGTCGCCGAGGGCGAACGCGGAGACGGTGTTCGCGCGGACGTCCTCGTAGCTGCGGGCCGCGAGACCGTGGTCGCGCAGCATCGTGCGCCGCTCACCCTCGGGCAGCAGGTACCACTCGTAGGACCGCACGAACGGGTACACGCAGACGTAGTCGCGGGCCTGGTCGCCGGACATGAACGCGGGCACGTGGCCACGGTTGAACTCCGCCGGCCGGTGCAGGCCCACGACGGACCAGACGGGTGCGAGGTGGCGCCCCAGGCGGGTGCGGCGCAGGCGGCGGTAGGCCTCCTGGACGATCTCGACCGTCGGGCCGTACCACCAGAACATGAGGTCGGCGTCGGCGCGCAGACCCGCGACGTCGTAGAGCCCGCGGACGACCAGGCCCTTGCCGGTGAGCTCGTCGAGCAGGTCCTGGACCTCCTGGGTCAGGGCCGCACGCTCGGCGTCCCCGAGGGGCGTCTCGACGGCGAAGACCGACCACATCGTGTAGGCGATGGTGTCGTTGATCGTGTCGGCGTTGGGTGCTGCTGTGTGCTGCTCGGTCATGCCCGCATCCTCCCTCAGACCATCTGCAGCTGCGCACGCACCTCGGCGGCGGCACGGGTGGCCGCACCGATGCAGGCGGGCACGCCCACGCCGTCCAGGACGGAACCGCAGAGGGCGAGGCGCCCGACGCCCGTGAGCGCCGAGCGCACCGCCGCGACGCGGTCCACGTGGCCGACGGCGTACTGCGGCAGCCCGTCGTACCAGCGGACGACGTCGTGGTCGAGCGGGTGCAGTTCCCGGCCCAGCAACCGGGAGGCGTCGGCGACCGCCCAGCGGACGACGTCGTCGTCCTCGGCCTCCAGGGCCTCGGTCTCCCCCGCACGTCCCGAGGAGACCCGCAGGACCGCGACGTCGCCGCTCTGGTCCCCGACCCAGCCCCACTTGTTGCCCGACAGCGTCAAGGCCTTGGCGCGCAGCCCTTCCAGCGCCCCGACGGCGGGCGGGACGAGGACGCCGGACCCGGTCAGCCCGGCCAGTTCGACGGCGGGGACCGCGAGCGCCGTGATGACCATGCTCGCGGTCTCGACGTCACCCAGCAGGGCGGCGGCCGCGGGGACCGGTCCCGCGAGCAACCGGGCGGCGGCGGGCGCGGGGACGGCGAGGACGACGGCGTCGGCGGGGGTCGCGTCGACGAGCCAGCCGTCGGGGGTGCGTTCGAGGCGGTGCACGGGGGTGGAGGTGGCGATCGTGACGCCGCGCTCAGCCAGCTTCGTGGCCAGGGTGCGCGGGAGGGTGGCGAGGCCGCCGAGCAGGCCGGCGAAGACGGGGGCCGGGTTCGCGACCGGGGGTTCGGAGATGGCCTCCAGCAGGGATCCGCCGCGGACGGCGTGCTGCCAGAGCGCGGGGACGGTGGCCTGCAGGGACAGCTTCGAGGCGTGGCCGGCGTAGACCCCACCGAGCAGCGGTTCGACGAGGCGGTCGACGACGGCCCGACCGACCCTCGCGGCGACGTAGTCGGCGACGGCGACGTCGTGATCCAGCGGCGGGGCGGGCAGTCCCGGTTCGGCCCGGACCCGCTCGACGTCGGCGGGGTCGAGGAAACCCTCGACCGTGGCGGCGGAGCGGGGGACGCCCATCAGGGTGCCGGCGGGCAGCGGGTCGAGGTGGCCGGGCGAGCGCAGGCTCGCGCGGGTGGTGGCGGGGTGGACGAGTTCCCCGCCCAGACCCACGTCGTGGATCAGGGCGACGCCCTCGGGACGTCGCGCGAGCATCGACTCGGCCCCGACGTCGACGGTGACGCCACCGATCTCGCTGCCCTGCAGCACGCCTCCGACGACCGGCGCGGCCTCGCGGACCTCGATCGTGAACTCGTCGTGGCGGCTGAGTTCCCAGGCCGCGGTGAGACCGGAGATCCCGGCCCCCACGACGACGACGTGCGGACGGGTCAGTTCCGCCACGCGTGGACCTCCTCGACGACCCGGGCGAGGACGGCCGGGTCGGCGGTCGGCGGGACGCCGTGGCCGAGGTTGACGATGTGCCCGGCGCCGGCCCGTTCGCCCTCCGCCAGGATGCGGTGCAGGTCGGCGCGCAGCACCTCCCAGGGGGCGAAGAGCAGGGCCGGGTCGAGGTTGCCCTGGACGGCGACGGGACGACCGGCTCCGGCGGCGCCGCGGGCGGCCCCGACGTCGAGGGGGAGGCGGAAGTCGATGCCGAGGACGTCGACGCCACCGTCGATCGCGGCCATGGCGCCCAGGAGTTCCCCGGTGCCGGTGCCGAAGTGGGTGCGCGGGACCCCGAGGTCGCCCACGGCGGCCAGCGCGGTCGCGGAGTGCGGGGCGACGAGCCGTTCGTAGTCGGTCAGCGGGAGCGCCCCGACCCAGGAGTCGAAGAGCTGGACGCCGGAGGCGCCGGCGAGGACCTGGGCGCGTAGGAACGTCCCCGCGATCTGGGCGAGGCGGGCGGCGAGGTCGTGCCACAGCTCCGGGTCGGCGTGCATCAAGGCCTTGGTGCGCAACAGGTCCCGGGACGGACCACCCTCGACGAGGTAGCTGGCGAGGGTGAACGGGGCGCCGGCGAACCCGACGAGGGGCGTGTCGCCGAGCCCGGCGACGGTCAGCCCCACGGCGTCGGTGACGTGCTGCAGGGCGTCGAGGGAGAGTTCCGGGATCCGGTCGAGGTCGGCACGGGTGCGGAAGGGCTGCGCGATCACGGGTCCGGTGCCGGGGACGATCTCGACGTCGACACCGGCGGCCTCGAGCGGCACGACGATGTCGGAGTAGAAGACGGCGGCGTCCACGTCGTAGCGGCGGACCGGCTGCAGGGTGATCTCGGCGACGAGTTCGGGGATGCGGCAGGACTCCAGCATCGTCGTCCCGGCACGGGCCTCGCGGTACTCCGGCAGCGAGCGACCGGCCTGGCGCATGAACCAGACGGGCGTGCGGTGCGGGGTGGTGCCCCCGCGGGCGGCGTGGAGGTAGGGCGAGTTCTCGAGCGGCACGCGCTGATGGTCCCACGGCGTGGCTGACGCCCCCGCGGGGTCGGGGTGCCTAGGCTCCGTGCCGTGAGTGCGCACCGGACCCCGGGAGCGCCCGGTGCTCCGCCGGCCTTCGAGGCCGCGGTGGCCGCGGTGCGCGCCGTCCGCCTGCGCTCGGAGCTGGTGCTGACGGAGGTCCCCGCCCCGGCGCGCATCGCGCCCTACGCCCTGGCCGTGGCCGGTGACGTCGTCCTGGACGGTGACGAACTCGCGACCGGACGTTTCATCCTGTTGCACGACCCGACCCGGCCGGCGGAGTGGGACGGCGACTTCCGCGTCGTGACCTACGTCCGCGCGGACCTGGAGTCGGAGCTCGGTGAGGACCCGATGCTGGGGCAGGTCGGGTGGTCCTGGCTGGAGGACGGTCTGGCCTCGGCCGGCGCCCAGGCCACCAGCGTGGGCGGCACGGTGACGCGGGTGCTGTCGGAGGGCTACGGCGCTCTGGCCGAACGGCCCGCGTCCGTGGACGTGGAACTGCGGGCGTCGTGGACGCCGACGGACCCGACGGACATCGCGGCGCACCTGCACGCGTGGGAGGTCCTGGTGTGCACGGTGGCGGGTCTGCCGCCGCTGCCCGAGGGCGTCGTGTCCCTCGGTGGCCGCACGCACTGAGACGCGCGCACTGAGACACGCGTCACCAAGTGTTCAAGGAACCCCCCGGATGGGCCGATCACCTTCTCGAATGATGGAGGCGTTCCGCAGTGGGCGGGCGCCGATCGCCTGCAGGAGGACGACGGTGACGGCACTCGTCGAACGCCCCGGGATGGCTGTACCTTCCCGGCTCGGCCGCTTCGCGGCTCTGGTCGCTGTGGCGGATCCCGCCGTCCGCGAGTCCGTGACCCGCACGCTGCGGATGCTCGGCGCCGTGAACGTCGAGCACGCCACGAGCGTCGCCCAGGCCCGCGCGATGGCCCGCACCGGCCCGCGCGCCCTGTTCATCGCCGACGCGGGACTGCCCGACGGCTCCGGCGCCCAGCTCGTCTCCGAGCTGCGCGCCGCCGGGTGGAACCGCTGCGTCGTGCTCTCCAGCAACGCCGACCCGTTCGCGGTCCGCGGTGCGGTCGCCGCCGGCGTCCGCTGCTACCTCGTGACGACCCGCCCCGAAGGGGTGGGCTTCGAGGGACGCACCGGGGAGAACGGCGTCGACAGCCTCTCCGAGCGTGAGGTCGAGGTGCTCCAGCACGTCGCCGACGGCCGGTCCAACAAGGACACCGGCGCCCTGCTCGGCCTGTCCGCGCTGACGGTGAAGAGCCACCTGGCCCGCATCGCCCGCAAGCTCGGCACGGGCGACCGCGCCGAGATGGTCGCGATCACCCTGCGGGCCGGCGTCATCCAGTGACGCGCCTGGAGGGGGGCTGAGCACCCCTCCTCGTCACGCCGCCCGCCTCCGGTGGGCGGCGTTCGGCGTTCTCCCCCTCCTCGACCCGGCCGGTCGCCGCACCCCCGATCGTGCGACGGCTCAGCTGAGCGGTCACGTACGGTGGTGCCGTGACCGAGACGCCGACGAAAGAGGAGCCTGAACAGGCCGGGCCCGAGCTCCCGATGCTGTCGGTCCCCGCCGACGGCCTGCCGCCCGTCGTGACCGACGAGGCCGCGCTCGCGCAGACCGTCGCCGCGTTCGCGGCCGGCACCGGCCCGGTCGCCGTCGACGCCGAACGCGCCTCCGGCTACCGCTACGGGCAGCGGGCGTTCCTGGTCCAACTGCGCCGTGAGGGTTCCGGCACCGCCCTCATCGACCCCGACGCGCTGCCGGACCTGTCCGCCCTGGGCGAGGTCCTCGCGGACGTGGAGTGGGTGCTGCACGCCGCGAACCAGGACCTGCCCTGCCTGGCCGAACTCGGCATGCGCCCCACCCGCCTGTTCGACACCGAACTCGGTTCCCGCATCGCGGGTCTGCCCCGCGTGGGTCTGGGGGCGGTCGTCGAGGAACTGCTCGGCCTGCGACTGGCCAAGGAGCACTCCGCGGTCGACTGGTCGACCCGCCCGCTGCCCGTCCCGTGGTTGACCTACGCCGCCCTCGACGTCGAGGTGCTCGTCCAGGTCCGTGACGTCCTCGCTGAACGCCTTGCCGCGCAGGGGAAGTTGGACTGGGCCCTGGAGGAGTTCGCCGCCGTCGCCAACGCCCCGACGCCCGTCGCACCGGCGGAGCCGTGGCGGCGCGTCTCCGGTCTGCACGCCGTGCGTTCACGGCGCCAGCTCGCCGTCGTGCGGGCGCTGTGGTCGGCTCGCGACAGCGAGGCCCGCCGACGCGACACCTCCCCGGGCCGGTTGCTGCCCGACTCCGCGATCGTCGCCGCCGCCCGCGCCACCCCCCGCACCGCGCAGGCCCTCGCCTCGACGTCGGGGTTCACCGGCCGTGCGGCGAAGACGAAGCTGCAGGTGTGGGCCGACGCCGTCGCCGAGGGGCTGGCCCTGCCGGAGTCGGAGCTCCCCGCGCACGCTCCCCGCAGCGACGGTCCGCCGCCGCCGCGGGCGTGGGCGGCGAAGGACCCGCTCGCCGCGGCCCGGCTCAACGCGGCCCGGGCCGTCGTGACCGCGCTGGCCGAGGAACACGCCCTCCCGGTCGAGAACGTCCTGCAGCCCGACGCCCTGCGCCGGGTGGCGTGGGCTCCCCCGCAGCCGCTGGACGCCGAGGGTGTCCGGGCGGCGCTGGCCACGCGCGGTGCCCGCGCCTGGCAGCTCGACCTGGTGTCGGGACCCGTCGCGGAGGCCATGGCGCAGGCCCGCGTCCCCGAACCGGACGCGGAACCCGTCCCCGACGCTGGTTGAGCTCGACACCGCTCCTCTTGCCGAGCGGCCGTTCGTGCGTCATCGTCGACACCGCGTCACGACGAAGTGGTGCGTCAACGGCGACGGAGGTGGACGTGGAACGCCTCACCCTGGACGAGCAGCTCTCCGCAGCGGCGATGGCCCGGCACTGGGTCTGTGACCACTGCCCCGACGAGCACCTGCCCGCCGCGCGGCGCTGGATCGCCGAACTGCTGACGAGCGAACTGGTCCACAACGCCTTCTCGCACGGCCGGGGCCCGGTCGTCCTGTCGTTGACCCACGACGAGGAGGGCATCCTCGTCGGCATCTCCGACCACGAGGAACGCGTCCCGACGTTGCGCGAGCAGTCGCCGGGAGCCACGGAAGGTCGGGGCATCGCCCTCGTCGACGCCCTCGCCACGACCTGGGGCGTCTACGGCAGCGACGGCAGCGAGACCGACGAGGCCTCCGGCGACTGGCCGAGCCCCCAGGAGCGCTCCGGCGGCAAGACCGTCTGGTTCCACCTCGCCACCGGGTGAGCCGTCTGCGCCCGTTCGGGGGACGCCGAGTCGGGCGCAGGCGTGGTTTCGCCTACCGTCTGCCACGTGAGCACCGATCAGCCGCGCCCCATCAGGGCCCTCCTACGACGCTGCGTGCTCGCCGCCAGCGTGCTCGGTGACCTCGACGTCGACCTCGACGACGAGGGTGTCCGGATGCCCGGCTGCTCGCCGTTGCAGTGGTCGGACCTGGCCCGCACGGCCGCCGGCGCCGGTGAGGAGGTCGCCCGGTTGCGGGTGGCCGACCTGCTGCACGCCCACCTGGAACTGCACCGCGGTGAGGTCTGGACCGTTCCGCTGGCGATCCCCGTCGGGGCCGACCGCCACCCCGCCTACGGCTGGACGCACACCCCCCAGCTCGGGGGCGCGCTCGACCTCGGCCTCGGCGTCGTGGTCCGCGACGAGAGCGGCGGACGGGTGCGGGAACGGACGCTGCCGGTCCCCGTCGCCTCCGCCCGCGCCACCGGCCGCTCCTCCCGGCTCAGCGACGTCGACCTGGCCCGCCTCGAGGACATCGGCGCCCTCGTCGCACGACGACTGGTCCGCGACGCCGGCAGCCGGGGACTCGGCGCCACCGACGGTCTCCTCCGCCCCGTCGCCGGCTGCGACGTCCCGACCCTGCTGGCGTCGCGGACCCTGCGCGAGCACCTCGTCGCCGGCCCGGACCGGGCCGTCGGGAACCTGCTGCGCGCCGTCGCGATCCCCGACCGGACCCGCGGCTGGTTCGACCTCGCCCGCATCGACCCCGCCTACGTCGGTGCCGCCTGGATGGCCACCGACGCCGCGGACCGGGGCTTCCGCCGGCCGGTGCTGGTGACGCTGGACGAGGTGGCGCTCGCGCCGAGCAGCCCGCGGCTCGTGGAGCGGGTCCTCGCCGACTGAGGGGTCCGTGCGCGATGCTGCGGGCATGGCCACGATCAGCGCTGTCGTCCGCCCGGTGTCCGGAACCGCCACGGCGGTGGGGAGCAGCGGCGGCCACTGCATCGTCGTGGACCGCCCCGACGGGGCGGCCGGCGGGGCGGGACTCGGGTTCAACGGCGGGCAGCTGCTCGCGTTGGCGATCGCGGGGTGCCTGGCCAACGACCTGCGCTACGCCGCAGCCGACCCGGAGGACCCGCACCTGGACGCGGTGCGGGTGCTCGCCGACGTCGACGTCGTGGAGGGTCGCGTGGTGGGGGCACGGGTCCGGTTCGAGGGCGGTGGCGCGGTCGCGGAACTCCTCCGGGCCGCCATCGCGGACTCGACGGTGCTCGCCGCGGTCCGCAGCGGGTTTCCGGTCGAGGTGGTCGGCGCGTGAGCGTCCTGCTGGTGCCCGGGGGTCCCCTGCTGGACCCGGCCTACCTCCCCTTCGAACTCCCCGGCGAACGCGTCCTGGTGGCCGACCTGCGGTTCGCGCCGGCACGGCGCTGCGACCAGCTCGTCGACGCGCTGGAGGAGTTGCGGGAGGCGCACGGGATCCCCGTGGTCGACCTGGTGGCGCACTCGGCGGGGGCGAACCTCGCCGTCCGCTACCTGGAACGCTTCGCCCACCGGGTCGCACGGTTGGTGCTCGTCACCCCGAGCGTGTTCGCCGTCGGGCTGCCGGTGTCGGCGGAGACCCGGTCACGGACGGCGGAACTCAGCCGTGACGAACCCTGGTTCGAGCAGAGCTTCGCTGCGCTGCAGCGGGTCGGTGCGGGCCACGGCGAGCCGGACGACTGGGACGCCGTGGGGCGGTTCACCGGTTCCGATCCCGCGGAGGAATCCGACCCGGTGCTGGCGGCGGAGTTCACCGCCCCGGGTGCGTTCGACCCGACGGCCACCCGCGCGGCTGTCGCAGGTTTCGCCGGGGAGGTGCTGGTGCTGGCCGGGGAGTTCGACGTCGGCGCTCCCCCGGCCGTCCTGCGGGAGTTCGCCGAGCTGTTCCCGCGGGCCCGTTTCGTGGAACTCACCCGGGCCCGGCACTTCCCGTGGCGCGACGACCCCGCGGGCTTCGCACAGGTGGTGCGGAGTTTCCTGGCGCCGGAGGAACCGGAGGACCTCCCGGGCGGGCGCAACCTCGGGGCGGTCCGGATCGGGCGCACCGTCCGGAAGGCGGCGGGCACGCAGACCCCGACCGTGCAGGCCCTGCTCGGCGACCTGCACGCGCAGGGGTTCCACCGCGTCCCGCGTCCGCTGGGGATCGACGAAGCGGGCCGGGAGGTCTGGGAGTACCTGCGGGGCAGCACCATCGGTACGCAGGAACCCTGGCCGGACTGGGTCTTCGGTGACGCGCTGCTCACCGACGTGGGGTACTGGCTGCGGGAGTTCCACGACGCCTCGGAGCAGTTCTGGAGCGAGGACGGCCGGATCCTCGGCCACCAGGACCTCGCGCCCTACAACGCCGTCGTCGACGGTGAGCGTCTGGTCGGGTTCGTCGACTGGGACCTGGTGGCCCCCTCCGTCCCGTTGCGCGACCTGGCGTTCGTCGCGCTGCGGTGGGTCCCGCTGATGGGGCAGGACGGTCGCACCCCGGAGCAGCGGTGGCGGCGGTTGCGGGCCCTGCTCGCCGCCTACGGCTGGAGGGGCAGCGAGGAGGAGGTGCTCGACGCGGTGCGGGTTCGCGCCCAGGACCACGCCGACGGCCTGCGCCAGGCCGCCCTCGACGGGTGGGGTCCGGCCGTGGAACTCGTGGCGGAGGGGGTGGCCGACGAGTTCGACCGTGCCGCAGCGGGTCTGGCGGGGTTGTTGTGAGCATCGAGGAGGTGCTGGCCGCGGCGCGGGTCGGACTCGACCGGCTGACCCCGGAGCAGTTGTGCACCGAGCAGCGGGCGGGGGCGCTGGTCGTCGACACCCGCACCCCGGCCCACCGGGTCGAGCAGGGGGAGTTCCCGGGCGCGCTGGTCATCGACCGGACGGTGCTGGAGTGGCGACTCGATCCGACCTGCCCCTTCCGGATCCCGGAGGCGACCGGACCGGACCTGCGGGTGGTCGTGGTGTGCCGGCACGGCTACAGCTCCAGCCTGGCCGCGGCGTCGCTGCGGGCGGTCGGTCTGCACCGGGCCACCGACCTCGAGGGCGGGGTGCAGGCGTGGCTCGCCGCGGGGTTCCCCGTACACCGCGGGCCGGTCCGTGAGGTGACGTAGAGTTGCGTCATGCGCACCAGGCGTCACGCTGCGATCGTCGGTGGACTGGTCGTGGCCGGTCTGCTCGCCACCGGGGCACCGGCGCAGGCCGTGAGCACCCCGTTCGCCTACACCGGCATCGTCCGCGCCGCGGGCGCCGACCGGTACGAGACCGCGGCCGTCGTCTCCCACGGTTCCTTCGCACCCTCGCCCGGGTCGGCACTGTTCCTGGCCAGCGGTGAGTCCTTCGCCGACGCCCTCGCGGACGGCCCTGCCGCCGCCGGCCTCGACGGTCCGCTGCTGCTGACCGCCGCGAGGGGTCTCCCCCGACCCACGATCGACGTGCTGAAGCGGCTCGCGCCCGCGTTCGTGCACGTCGTGGGTGGGCCGGACCGCGTGCCCGACGCCGTCCTCAGCGCCGTGCGGGCACTGCTGCCCACCGCGACCGTCGACCGCACCGCGGGGGCGGACCGGTACGCGACGGCCACCGCGATCGCGACGCGCTTCTTCCCCGCGAACCAGACCTCCTTCGTCCTGGCCCGCGGTGACGCCTTCCCCGACGCCGTCTCGGGAGCGGCCCTGGCCGGCGGGAGGGGCGAACCGCTGCTGCTGACCGCGCCGAAGGCCCTCCCGTCGACCGTCACCGCCTGGCTCAACGCCTCCGACCGGGCCCGCGCCACCGTGATCGGCGGGGTCGACTCGGTCTCGGACCCCGTCGCGGACCAGGTCGCCCTCTTCCTCACCGACGCCGACCCGGTCGCGCGGCTCTCCGGTGCGGACCGCTACGACACCGCCGCCGTCGTGGCCCGGACGACCTTCCCCGACGCGGAGGTCGCGGTCCTGGCGACCGGCCGGAACTTCCCCGACGCCCTGGCCGCCGTGCCGGCGGCCGCGGTCAACGGCGCACCGTTGCTGCTGGTACCGGGCGACTGCACGCCCGCCGCCACGGACGACTACCTCTCGGGCGCGACCTCGCTCGGCGCGACGATCGTCGTGGGCGACGAGTCGGCGATCTCCGAGGAGTCCTTCGCGGGGACCTGCTGACCGCCGAGCGCCACCGCCTCGACCAACGTCCGGGCGACGTCCTGCGGGGCGAGCCCGGCCTCGTCGAGGAGGGCGTCGCGGCTGCCGACGTCCAGGAAACGTTGCGGGAGAGCGAAGGTGTGCACGGTCGTCGGGTCGTCGCGCCCGCGCAGCGCCGCCGCCAGCGCCCAGCCGACACCGCCGACCTCGCCACCGTCCTCGAGCACGGCGACGTGGCCGTGGCTGCGGGCCAGCTCCAGCAGCGCCTCGTCCACCGGCACCACCCAGCGCGGGTCGACGACGGTCACGCCGACGCCGTGGGCCCGCAGCCGAGCGGCGACGTCGAGGGCGCGAGGTACCAGCGAGCCCACGGCGACGAGCAGGACGTCGTCACCCTCGGCCCACGAGGGCCCCTCGAGGACGTCGGCGTGCCCGGCGCGGGCGATCGCGGGGATGTCGGCGGGCACCTTGCCCTTGCTGTAGCGCAGGACCGTCGGCGCGTCCTCGACGGCGAGCGCTTCGCGCAGTTCCTCGCGCAGGGTGGCGGCGTCGCGCGGGGCGGCGAGACGCAGGCCCGGGACGAGCCGGCACAGTCCGAGGTCCCACACGCCGTGGTGGCTGGGACCGTCGGGGCCGGTGACCCCGGCGCGGTCGAGGACGAAGGTGACCCCGGCCCGGTGCAGGGCGACGTCGAGCAGCAGCTGGTCGAAGGCGCGGTTGAGGAAGGTGGCGTAGAGGGCAACGACGGGGTGCAGACCGCCGGCGGCCATGCCGGCCGCGGAGGTGACCGCGTGCTGCTCGGCGATCCCGACGTCGACGACGCGGTCGGGGTGGGCGCGGGCGAACGCGTCGAGACCCACCGGGCCCTGCATGGCGGCCGTGATGCCCACGACGTCGCGGCGGACGTCGGCGATCGCGCGGATCTCCTCGCCGAAGACGCTGGTCCAGGAGGAACCCGAGGTGGCCTGCGCCTCCCCCGTCTCGGGATCGATGATCCCGACGGCGTGGAAGCGGTCGGCGTCGTCGGCGAGGGCCGGTTCGTAGCCGCGTCCCTTCTGGGTGATGACGTGGACGATGACGGGGCCGCCGAAGGACCGCGCGCGGCGCAAGGCGTGCTCGACGGCCTCGGTGTCGTGGCCGTCGACGGGTCCGACGTACTTGAGACCGAGGTCCTCGAAGAGCCCCTGCGGGGCGACGATGTCCTTGATCCCCTTCTTGACGCCGTGCAGCGTCTCGTAGGCGAGGCGGCCGGGGGTGCCACCGCGTCGCAGCGACTGCTTGCCCCAGTCCATGAGCTTCTCGTACTCGCGGGTCGTGCGCAGGGTCGCGAGGTGGGAGGCCATCCCGCCGATGGTCGGGGCGTAGGACCGTCCGTTGTCGTTCACGACGACGACCACGGGACGGCGTGAGGTGGCGATGTTGTTCAGCGCCTCCCAGGCCATGCCACCGGTGAGGGCGCCGTCACCGATGACGGCGACCACGCGACGCCCGTTCTCCCCCTGGCTCTCGCCGCGCAGCTCGAAGGCCCGGGCGAGCCCGTCGGCCCACGACAGCGACGTCGAGGCGTGCGAGTTCTCGACGACGTCGTGCTCGCTCTCCGCGCGGGAGGGGTAGCCGGAGAGGCCGCCCGCCTCACGCAGGTGGGCGAAGTCCTGGCGGCCGGTGAGCAGCTTGTGGACGTAGCTCTGGTGGCCGGTGTCGAAGACGAGGCGGTCGCGCGGGGAGTCGAAGACGCGGTGCAGACCGATCGTCAGTTCGACGACGCCGAGGTTGGGTCCGAGGTGCCCGCCGGTCCTGCTCACGGCGGCGACGAGGAAGTCGCGGACCTCCTGGGCCAGCGCGGGCAGGTCCTCGGCGGGCAGGGCCTTGAGGTCCTCGGGCCCCTTGATCGTCTCGAGCAGCCCCATGCGGGGTGGCCTCCTGTGTCGCGGGGTCGAGCGTGAACGGACTGAGCGAGTGTAGGAGGACCCCTCCCCGACGTCGGCCCGCACTCGCCCGTTCGGACAGAGCGTTCACAGGCGCGGCACGAACCTCTTCCCTCGCAGTGCCTGCTCGAGCAGGTCGACCGCGCGCGCCACCCTGCGCAGCCGCAGTTCCTCGCGGTCGAGCACGTCGAAGACCTGCGGCCCGACCTCGGGGGGCAGGTCGGCGGCGAGGTCCCGGCGGGCCGTGCTGCGGGCGCGGACGACGGCCTCCTGCTGAGCGCTGACGTGGTGGCCGACCAGCCAGGCCAGCAGCAGGGGGTGGTGGCGGACGGCGGCGTAGGAGCGGAACTCCGGCGGGGCCTGGTCGAGCAGCCAGGAGGAGGTGGCGACCTGCCAGTCGTCCACCTCGGGGGGCGGGACCTCCTGCGGCCAGCCCGGCGGGCCGTGCCGCGGACGTCGTTCGAACATGCGTTCGATGCTACGACGTCGTGGCGAGGAAGCGGACTGTGATGTATCTGGACATCGGTGACGGTTCTGCATCAGGGCATCGGTGACACTTCATGTGTCAGGACATCGGTGACACTTGCCGGACTGAGTCGCCGCCGGCCCGCGGCTCTTCCATTGCCGACGTACCGGACCCCCGGCGCGGGGCGGGTGTGCACGATGAGGACCCCACCCTCAAGGTCGGTGACGATGATCTTGTCGCCGTCGGTGGTGAGCAGAACCCGTTCGAAGCCGTACTGCCCGTCAACCCTGTACTGAACCCGGTCGAGCATGAAGGTGCCGGCACTGCTCAACGTCCTGATGCAGGTGTCGATGTGCAGATCCATCGGCAGATCCACGGGCGCGTCCGTGAGCGAGGTCGTGAGCGAGGTCGTGAGCGAGGTCGCCGTGGTCGGCCGGAGTCGGCCGGAGTCGGCCGGAGTCGGCGGCAGCTTCAGGGAGTCGGAGGTCGGGCAGTCGGGAAGGCAGCCGGGAGGGCTGGGGCCGCTCGAAGTGCGGACGCGGCGCCTCAACCTTGGCGGTGGCCTGCCAGGCCGTCAGGGGCGTAACCCGCCCCGGTAGCCCCTGATGGGGCCGCTGAGTGTTGTAGAGATGGTCGAAGGCGTCGACCTGCGTCTGCAGTTCGCCCATACCTTCAGCCAGGGGCTGCTTGTCCAAGTAGCGAAACAAGGTCTGGTGGAAGCGCTCGTTCTTGCCCTGAGTGGTCGGCTTGTACGGCTTGCCGGTGATCGCCTCGACCCCCAGGCGAGACACGTGCTCTACGAGCTGACCCACCCGACCTCGGCGGGCGGGGTTCAACGCGGCACCGTTGTCGGTCAACAGCCGTTGCGGGACACCGTGAGCGACAACGGCCTTGTCGAAGGTGGCGATCGCCGCCGCAGCAGTCTCGCTGGCCGCGACCACAGAGGCGACGGCGTAGCGGGAGTGATCATCAAGCAACTGGAAGATCACGCACTTGCGGCCGCCGGTGAGGACGTACTCGGTGGCGTCCATCTGCCAGCAGGCATTCGGTGCCGGGTAGACGAACCGGCGCCAGGCCGCGCGGGGCCGCTTCTTCGGCTCGGCGCGGGCCACGCCCCGCTCGCGCAGGATCCGGGCCAGCGCAGCGGTCGAGGGCACCACCGGCAGGCCCATCGCGGCCATCTTGTCGTGCACGCTGATCGGGCCGTGATCCAAGCCGGAGGCCTCCAAGGCAGCCCGGACCGCGACGGCTTGGTCCTTAACCTCCTCCGTCAGCCTTCTGGGGCTGACCGCAGGGCGCCGCGACCGGGGCTCCAGCACCGCCGCAGGCCCGTGCAGTCGTGCGCGCTTGCGCAGCTCGTAGAAGGACTTGCGGGAGATGTCGTGCTCGGCGCAGAAGGTTGAGACCGCCCCGCGCGGGGCGTCTTCGGGCCACTGGGCGATGGCGAGACGGACGCTGGGATTGATCGGTTCATGAGCAGCCACCGCCGCAGCCTCGCGGCCCCGGTGATCCCGACCGAACGATCGCCGGGCCCGTGCTTCGCCGTCACCGACATCACGTAGACGCAGGCTGCCCGCCACCCAGAGGAGGCGATGGCGGGCAGTCTGCGTCGGCTGACGCCATGCGGTCTAGAGGTAGGTCGCATCCGGGTTGGCGACCTGGGTGGCCCGAACGCTGGCTGTGGTCTTGGCTGTAGCGACGGTGCCGTTCTGCAGGTAGGCGGTCGCGTTGGCTGCAAACTCCTCACTGCCGGTGCCGTCGGTCAGCATCTTCATCAGGTCGGCCGGGTTCAGCTCCTTGATCGCGGCGCCAGCAGCGACCTGCTGGGCGCGCATGGAGGCGATGTTCACCGCCTCTTCGGGGAAGACCTCTCCCTCCTTGGGGGGCCAGCTGAACGTCAGACCGCTAGCGGCCTGGAGCATCTTGTAGTCGCCCGGGGTGAGGGGTCCGATGCCGCCACCGTCGATGAGGTTGTGGCGGGACAGGGCTTGCGCGGTCCGGTTCAGAGAGCTGCTGCTTGCGGCTCCGATGGGGTTGACCTGCATGGTGGCTCCCTCTCAGCTGTAGTCGACCGTGATGCTGTCGGTCACGTTCACTCCGCCCTTGATGGTCCCGCTACCACCAGACCAGATGAACTTGAAGTAGAGATCCTTGTTGGCTGCCAGACCATTGAAGGCCGTGGTGGACCCAGAGGGGTAGCTGGCGGCGGTGCAGCCGAAGCCGGTGTAGCAGATCTGCGAGCTCAGGGAGCCAGGGGCGAACGACGGTCGGCTGTAGCTGATGCTGTAGGACACGCCGGTGATCGTGCTCGTCGCTGGCACGGTGGAGGGTGCGGAGGGACCGAAGCCGGTGCGGCTGGCGCCGTAGGTGGTCAAGGTCAGCGGGGAGCCTGCTCCGCTGTAGTTCCCTGCGGCCTGGGCGGGCATCGCCAGGCCGGTGAGGGTCCCGACGGCCAGTGCGGCAGCGGCAGCGGTCCTGAGGGCGGTCTTGATCTTCACGTGTCTTCTCCCGGAGGTGAGGGTGAGGTGCAGTCACATGGGATTTGCCTGTGGGTTCTAGATGAACCGGATGAGACGGTACCTCATACCGCTACTCCGCGTAATGGGTTCATCACCCAAGGTTATAGTTTGAGGCTCAATCTGTCCGCTCTCACCTACGGGAGTGGCGACCCAGGTAGCCGGTAAAGGTCGCTGGGCGTCCATGCTCGCGGTACGCACCCTTGCCCGGGGCCGCACTGTGGCAGCGTCTCCGGGGGTGCGTAAGTGTCACCACCAGGATCGTTGGAAGTGTCACCAATGTCCTGATGTAGAACCGTCACCGATGTCCTGAGACATAACAGGCGAGGAAGCGGACTGTCATGTCACAGGACATCGGTGACAGTTCCGCATCGAGGAGTCGGTGACACTCCTCGGTCCTCCGAGCTCCTGCTGCCGTCCGGCCACCACGCAGCGCAGACCTCCTCCTGCACCGGGTGAGCGCGGGGCTGTCAGCGACTCACCCGCACCACCCCGATCTCACGGTCACGGACGTCACGGTCACGACAGTGTCCGCACTGGTCGTGGGCTCCGGCACACCAGTCACCACCAGGCTCGACTGCTCCCTGCGCGAGACCCCGCACAACGCCACGATGACCTGGTGGACGACCCCCAACCCTCCATCGACCTCACCCCCGCAGCCACCCGCGCCCTGACTCGACTTCAACCCTCAACCGGCGGACAACGCGGCCCTCTCTGTCAGCCTGGAGTGAGACAGCACCCGCTGTCTTGACTCTGACCCAAGGGTGGTGAAGGAGTCTCCGATGAGCGTGACCAACCCCCTCCTCACGGTGCAGGCTGAAGCAATGGGCAGCGCACCTGATCCAGAGATCCCCGCCCGTGCCCAACGCAGGACCTACACCGCGAAGTACAAGGCGCAAGTCCTCACCGAGTACGACGACGCGGACAAGACCACCCGCGGAGCCATCCTGCGCCGCGAAGGCCTCTACACCTCCCTCATCCCCGCTTGGTGTGAACAACGCGACACCGCCGCCCTCCACGCCCTGAGCCGGGCCCCGGGGCGGGCCAAGGCCGACCCGTTGGAACGAGAGAACGCCCGCCTGTCCAGGGAGAACGAACGCCTTGCCGCGGACCTGGCCAAGGCACAGGCGGTGATCGTGGTCCAGGGAAAACTCTCTGCGCTGTTGGACACTCTCACGACCAGCAGCCCGACCACCGACCGCGAGGCCGACAAATGATCGAGGCTACCTGGCCGAACTCACCCCGGTCATCGGAGTGACGACCGCTTGCCGCGCTCTGGGACGAACACGCAGCCGGCGCTGCCGGGAGGTGCATTGCCGGCCGCCACTGCAGGGCCCTCGCCGCGAACCGGCCGGTGGGGCCTCAACTCCGAGCCCTCAGCGCAGGCGAACGCCAAGGCGTCCTGGACGTCCTGCATCCACCGCGCTTCGTCGACTCCGCTCCTGCAGAGATCGTCGCGACGTCACTGGACGAAGGAACCTACCTGTGCTCCGAAACCAGCACGTACCGGTTGCTGCGCAGTCGGGGTGAGGTCCCCGAACGTCGCCGCCAGGCCACCCACCCGGCGCGGATGAAGCTTGAACTGGTCGCGACCGCGCCGAACCAGGTGTTCCTGGGACATCACGAAACCCGCGGGACCGGTGAAGTGGGGTTGCTTCCACCCCTACACGATCATCGACGTCCACTCCCGATACATCGTCGGGTGGATGATCGATCCACGAGAGTCCTCGACGCTGGCCGAGCCGTTCCTGGCCGAGACCATCACCCGTCACGGCAACGACCGGGATCAGTTGACGATCCACTCCGACAACGGATCCTCGATGGCGTCTCGTCCGACGGCGTTCCTGCTGGCCGATCTCGGGGTGACGAAGTCGCATTCGCGTCCGCATCGTTCCAACGACAATCCCTACTCCGAGACCACGTTCGAGACGTTGGAGTACCGCCCGGACTTCCCGGCCCGGTTCTCCAGCCTGGAGCGCGCCCGCAGCCACGGCAGGCAGTTCTTCACGTGGTACAACACCGAGCCCCGCCACTCCGAGCTTGGGCTGCTCACCCCCACTGACGTTCACCACGGTCGTGCCGGGGAGGTTCGAGCCCGCCGCTGCGCGACCTTGACCGCTGCCTACACTGAGCACCCTGAACGTTCTGCCCGGCACCCGCGACTGCCGACGCCACCCTCGACGGTCTACATCAATCGGCCGCCGGTGGACTCAACGAATCAAGCCTCTGCGTGACTCGACGAGGTTGACGGTTTTCGTGTCGGCGTCGGTACGTTGCGGGATCCGGGAGGACCTGTCCCCCACGCACATGATCGAGCTGCTACTGGCCGACTTGCTCGTGGCCGACTTGCTGTTGGTCGACCTGCTGCTGATCGACGCTGATGGTCTCACTACCCAGTGTCGCGGTGATGATCTGCTCGGCGACGACTGTGCGGACCCCGATGGTGACCCGCTCGACCGGGGCGACACGCAACGTGAACTCAGGAACTTCTTCGTGCAGCACGATGATCAGGTCACTCTCGCCCTCACCGTCACCCGGGAAGTGCGCCGGTACAGCCGCGGTCAAATCGCTGACCATGGTGTTGGTGGAGGTGGCTGCGGAGGTGGCGGCAAGAGTGTCCGCGGAGGTAGCCGGGGGGAAAGGCTCGTGACTGATCACGAGCTGCTCGATACGGACCGGAATCTCGATCGTTCGGGTGGTCGTCACGATCCGCTTGCTGAACCGAACCCGTTCCGTCGCGTAACGCGCACGAGAGATGAGCAGCCGCTCAGCGTGCAGAACGACATCGACAGTCGAGTCGACGTCGCCAGGAACGAGAGCAGGAAAATCATCGCCCTGGGCGGCGGCCACGGTGAACTGGTCAGTGGGAGCGGTGATGGTGGGTTCACCGGCGGGATTGCTGTTCATCCTGGTTCCTGACCTCGAGGCCGCTCGGTGGGCACTTCAACCCTGACATGCAGGGCCTCGCAGCGCAGGGTCCTGAGGAGCTGGAACAGAGAAAGCTGAGTGGCCATCAGCCCTGATGGTCCTGATGGCCACCGCAAGCGCGTTCAGCGCTTGTTGTGCTTGCCCGTGGTCCCGGTAGCGGTGTCTGCCACGCCGGCGGTGTTGCCGGTCTTGACACCGGCGTCGGCGTCGAGGTCGATCTGCTCTTCGCGCAGCTCGGCCTGGACGGTCTCGGTGCCCTGAACGGTCTCGGTGCCCAGCTGGACGCGCTCGACGGCGACGACGTCCTTCTCGGCCACGGCACGCTCCTCGGTGAGGACGATCTCGTGCTCTTCCTCGGTCAGGTCGCCACCGGAGAGGGCCGCCCCGCGGTTGGCCTCGGTGATCGGCTCGCGGGTGACAACGACCTCTTCGTGCGAGACCGGCACGGTGCGGGAGACGTTCTCGGTGGTGATGTACTTGCGCAGCCGCGCCCGGCCCGCCTCGCGGGTCTCGGTACCGACGCGCAGTTCTTCCTTCGAGCGGGTCATCGCGTTGTCGGTGTTGTCACCGGAGGTGTCGTAGCCCTCGCCGCGGCTGTGGTCGTAGCCGGAACCGGAGGCAGTGCGATCACTGGTGCGGTCGGTGTCGTAGCTGCCCGTCACACCAGTGCCCGTGTTGTGGGTGCCGGTGTTCTGGGTGCCGGTGTTCTGGGTGCCGGTGTTCTGGGTGCCGGTGTTCTGGGTGCCGGTGTTCTGGGTGCCGGTGTTCGGAGCCGAGGCGCTGGAGTCGGCGATGCCGTAGTGGCGGTACAGGTCGGCCTCGTCGGTCTCACTCAGCTCGGCACCCGGGTCGTGATGGGGAGCATCCTTGACGACCGACTTGGCGAACGGCACCTTGACGGAGTCCCCGGACGTGCTGGCCTGGGCCAGCGGGATCAGGGACAAGCTGGAGCCGAACAGGCCGGTCTTGACCGAGACCCACTCCGGCTGGCCGGAGGCGTTGTCGAGGTAGACCTCGTCAACCTTGCCGATCTTGTCGCCGTCGTTGTCGTAGACGGTGGTGCCGAACAGGGCGTCGGGGGTGATGTTCTGAGCCATGAGGGTTTCCTCTTCTTCGGTGTGGATGTCACGCAACGCGCTTCGACCGGCCGGTGCAGGAAGAAGTAGAGCCCCGATTCCTAGTCCGGTCAGGACCTGGTCGGGTGATGCAACCGCCGATCAGCGGCGGCGGCCGCTGAGGCTGCCGGCGACGGTGACCCCGACGGCAGCCACGGCGACCTGCAGGATCAGTTCGATCCAGTCGATGCCGGGGGTGTCGGCCACGTTCAAGAGCCGGGCCAGAGCGGTGCCGATCAACGCGGCGATGATGCCGACGACGATGGTCAGCAGGATGGAGATGTTCTGCTTGCCCGGCAGGACGAGGCGGGCCAGAGCGCCGATGATCGCGCCGATGATGATCGCGGTGATGATGCCACCGATGGTCATGGTTCTCCTTCGTGCAGGTCGACCGATGATCTGATCGGCTCAGGGTGTCTGCGGGTCGTGCGGTTCGAGAGGGCGCCGACGGGTCAGCGGGGCCTGCGGCGCAGAAGTCCACGCCGGGCGTTGCGGGGGTCGTCCTTGCGGGCCCGGGAAGACACCAGCCGGCCTGCGCCCAGCAGACCACGGGAGAGTTTCGTGGGGCCGCTACCGGCTTCCACCCGCCGGCCCAGGCCGGCGAGCAACCGTCCGGCCACCGGAACGGCGACGGTGAAGATGACCCATCGGCGCAGACCGCTGGAGAGCAGGACCCACATGTTCGATCTCCTTCAGTCGGGATGCTGGGTTCTTGACCGAGTCCGGTACCGGGTCCGGTGCCCGGCTTCGAAGTGGGAGTCAGTGCACGCGGGTCTGGTGGCGGGTTCGGCGGGCCACGGCCAGCTGCACCCGCGCGCGGGCGTCATCACGACCGAGAACCTGAGCCAGGTCGGTGGCGACGTCATCGGTGGCGGTGACCACCGACTGCAGATCAGCATCGGGTTCGACGGTGGCCTTCAACGCCACCACCAGCTGACCACGATCCCGCAGTACCCGGCTCGAAGCCGAACGAACCCCCGGAGTTTCAGCCAAGACGTCGGCTGCGGTGGCTGCGACCCCGGCCGGGTCGACGCGCAGTCGCCCGCTCTTGTTCGAGCCCTTCAACGACAACTCGCCCACCCCACGTCGAGGCAGGTGGGACAACAACCACCACAGGGCCAGCAGGATGAACACGGCGCCGGCGATGCCGGCGGCCCAGGGCCACCAGGCGGTGGCGAAGGTGTCGGTGGCTGTCTTCAAGGTCAGCTGCTGCGGGGACGCGGTCCACACCTTCACCAACCATCCTGCGCCCCAGGCGGCGACAGCCACACCGAGGACGAGCAGGACCAGGCCGACGATGATCGCGGCGAGGCGGTTGAGCCCCAGGACGGCGCGGCCCATCAGTTCTCCTTCGGGGTGTGGACGGTGACGGCCACCCGCGGCGGGGACTGCAGCGGCGACAACCGCTGCGCAACCGCCTCGGTCACCGACTCCCGCAGGCCCGCTTCAGCGGTGCCGCGAACGATGACGCTCACCGTGCGACGGGTGGCGGTCGAGGAGACGTCCAGGACACCGTCGACGTCCTGGGCGGCACCGGAGGCCAGCCGGGCGATGTCGCGGGTGTGCAGGAACACCCCGGTACGTGAGGTCAACGGGAGGGTCTTGCGCGAACGGGGACGCAACGCGGTCACGGCCAGCCACAACCCGATCAGGGCCACGACGATCCCGACCGGAATCAGCCACCACACCGGCGCGAACCCCTTCAGCCCGTCCACGCCGGCGCTCAGCCACGGGGTACCGGAGAAGGCGCCGGCTGCGACGAGGGCATCGCGCAGCAGCAGGACGCCGAGAGCTAGGAGCAGGATGGCCAGGATCGGGCCGATGACCCCGATGGGCCCGCTGCCGCTCTTCTGGTCCGCAGCCTGCATCGGAGCTCGTTCAGGGGCTGTGTCAGGGCTGGTCTGGAAGCTCACTGGACGCGTCTCCTCTCCGGGGTGGTGGGACGCAGCACCTTGGCGACCGTGACGTCGACGACGTCGACGTCCAGGTCGGCCAGGGTGCGCAGTCGCTCGGTGACGTGGTCACGCACGGCGGCGGCAACGGCAGCGGCCGGGCGAGGCCAGGCGGTGACGATGTCGACCTCGACCCGGGCGCGGTGACCGGCCACCTGCACATCGACGCGGGGGTAGGAACGCCCCAGGGCCGTCGCGATGGTGCCGGCGCTGTCCTGGGCGGCGATGACGCCGGGAACTTCCGCGACCGCAGCTTCGGCGATGCGTTCCACGGCCTTCTCCTTGACCTGCAGCGATCCGCGCGTTGCGATCTCGGTCCACTCCTCGGCGCTGAGTTCAGCCGCCGCCTGAGCGGGGCCGTCCCAGCGACGCACACTGGGTGCACTCGAGGTGTGTGCGTGGCGAGCCTTCTCAGCGCGGGAGTTCAGGCTGCCACGGCTGCTGGTTGCTGCGGTATCAGCGGTGGCGCCATCAGCCACGGCTGCGGCCGGGGACGAGGGCGGAGAGGTCCAGCTTGCCTTCCAGGTGGGCGCCGATGACGTAGCCGACGGCGGCGAAGAGCAGGGCCAGCAGGAACCAGCCGAAGCCACCTTGGATGGCGATGATGGCCAGGAGCAGGCCGGCGAAGATGCCGACGTTCGAGGCAGTCACGAGTTCCTCCAGGGGAAGGGGGGTGGGGCCTGCCGGATCTAGCCAGAACCGGCAGGTAGTGCAGCAGAACGGCCGCTAGTGCAGCAGAACGGCGCGCTGTGGCGCGGTAGCACCTGGTGCCGCAGGAAACGTCAGGCGGCGTGGGCGGCGGCGAGGTCTTCGACGAAGACCTGCACCGCCACGTCCACCACGGCCGCGACGACGGCGTGGATCTGCTGGGCCACGGCCCGGATGGGAGTCCCGTAGGCGAGGACGACGTGGATCTCCACGGTTTCGTCGCCGAGTTTGACCCCGGCCACCCGTCGGCCGGGCAGATAGGTCGCGACTTCACCGAAGCGGCCCGGGTGCAGTTCGACCACTCCTGGGACGGCCAGGACGAAACCCGCGATCTCGTCAGCGACTGTGACCTCCGACACCGGGACGGTGGAGATGACCTCCACCGCCCCGGTGACCGACGTGGGCGCCGCCGACGCCGTGCTCCCGGGAGTGCTTTCAGGGGCGGTGACTGGGGCGGGTGTCCACCCGGTGGCCGAGCCAGCGCCGAGGGGGGCGCCGGTCGGCGTGGTGGGCTCGGTCACCGGACGCGGGGAGCGGAGTCGGCGTCCTCGTTCTCATCGGCGTCGTCACTGGGCAGGTGGACGTCGGCGACGGCGATGTTGACCTCGGTGACCTGCAGACCCGTCATCCGCTCGACGGAGGCGATGACGTTGCGGCGAACACCGGCGGCGAGGTCGGCGATGGCGACGCCGTACTCGGCGATGAGGTCGATGTCGACGGCGGCCTGGGTTTCCCCGACCTCCACCGAAACGCCCTGGGAGTGGTTGACGCGGCCGCCGGGGATGCGTTCACGCAGGGCGCCGACGGCGCGGGAGGCGCCACCGCCGAGGGCGTGCACCCCGGAGACGTCCTTGGCGGCGAGCCCGGCGATCTTGGAGACGACGGTGTCGGCGATCGAGGTCGTGCCCTGGTTGGAGAACAGGGACGCGTCGCGACCGGAGCCGTCACGGGAGACGGCCAGCGCGTTGGAGCCAGCGGTCGGCACGGCCTTGGGGGTAGCGGTCGTGGTGGTGGTGGTGCGCTCGCTCACGAGAACTCCTTCAAACGTTGAGGGGTGCAGCCGGCGATCGCGCTGCCGGCCGTGGTGGCCGGGCGTCGTTCGTGGTCTGTCACGGGGATAGAGACGAAGAACCGGCGAAACGGCACGGTCCCTCAAGTATGACCTGCGTCACATTTTGGGATGGGTCGTTGTTCACCCGACAAGATCGCGGTGTTGAAGTTGCCGCGACCTGCGACCCCTGCTGCACTCGGTTCTGCGCCCGGACCACCGACGCGACGTCTTCTCGAAGGGTGCGCCGTGAACCCGCACCCCGGATCCCCCCGATCCCGTGGCACCGAACCCTCCGGCGCCCCCTCCACACGCACTGCACCCCCGTCGGGAGCCCCCCGGTGGTAGAGAGCCACCGGGAGCGAAGCGGCCCCTCCGGTGCCGCCGCTAGCTGGGACGCATCAGGTGGTACTGGACCGGACGGCATCGAACGCCGAGCCCGACAGCGAGGCACGAACGAACTGCCGGATTTCCCCATCCCCGGCGACCACGACCCGTCATCGGCCGGCGGTTCTTCCACCTCCAGCGTTCCGGGGGAATCACCGCGCAACACCAGCGCGGCGACGACGGTCCCCGATGAGGTGCTGACGCGGCGGGCGGCACTGGGCGACAAGGTGGCCTTCGCGCACCTGACCCGACGACACGGCCCGGCGCTGTACCGCTACGTGTTCCGGCTGCTGAACGACACCTCCGACGCCCAGGACTGCGTGCAGGAGGTGATGGTGTCGGCCTGGAAGAACATCACCTCCTTCCGCGGCGACTCCGCGTTCCGGACCTGGCTGTTCGTACTGGGCCGAAACGCGGCGCAGAAACTCAGCCAGCGGCGTCGGCCGCGCTTTCCCGAGTCGGGCTCACGCCCTGTCATCGACTTCGATCAGGCCACCGCGGGCCTGCGAGATCTGCACGCCGACCCTGCACGTGACACGATCGACTCCCAACTCCTCGCCGCGCTGGATGCAGCGCTACTGCTGCTGCCCGAGCGGCAACGCAGCGTGTGGATCCTGCGGGAGATCGAAGATCTCTCCTACGCCGACATCGCCACTGTCGTGAGTGTCAGCCCCACCGCCGTGCGGGGTCTGCTGCAACGGGCCCGCACGGCGATCGCAGCGACCTTGGAGGAGTGGCGGTGAACATGAAGAACGACGACGACGGTCACGACGAGAGCACCTCCGGCGACCGCGATGGTGACCGGACCGGCGACAGCGGTGGAGCTCGCCGCGCTGACGGCACCGTCACTGACCGGCTCGCGCAGGCCACGATGCTGCTGCGCCAGCACACCGACGCCGGCTGGGAGGCCATCGAAGACCGCGTCCTGGCCCGTGCGTTGAGCCTGTTCCGCCCCTCGGCACCCCTGCGCGGGCGGCATCACGACGGCGACTTCTTCGTCGCCTCCGACGTCCTCGTCGCCCAGTTGCGCGAGGCGGTCGACGCTGTCCCCCACGCCGCTGCACAGCAGATCACCTGCACGAGCGGGCACGATGACCAGCTGGAATCAGTGACGATCCAGCTGATCGCCCTCTTCGGCACCCCCCTGCTGGAACTCGCCGACCGCATCCACCTCGTAGCGCTCAAGGTGCTGCGGGAGCTGCTCGGTGAACTCGCCCCCGCCGCCGAACAGGTCCACACCCACGTTCACATCGGCGACGTCTCCCGCGATGCTCGCATCGTGGACTGAGCTGCGACTCCTGCCCGTGCTCGTCTCGAAATCAGCGCTCTGACGCCGACGGCTCGTCCTCGGTGCCTCCGCGGGCCCCTTGGCGCGGTACCGGCAGACGGCGTGGTCGGACACCACGAGACCGTCGTCGAGTCAAGGCGGCCTCCCGTTCGCCGAGGAGCATCGCCCGACGAACTGCCCGCTCCAGCGACTCGTCCCGAACCTCATCCCCGGGCCGAGAGCCGAAGCTGGCCTGCCCGAGGATCGTCGCGGCCTCAGCAGTGACCGTCGCCTTCGCCGCGAGCGCGGCTTCTTCGAACGACGTCGCCTCGCAGTGTTGCGCGGTCAACGTCTCATCGGTGTCCCCACCCCCCTTCATCGACTCCAAGGGTGGCGAGGAAGTCATACGGCCACCTGGAACCGCCCAGACCCGGACACGGCGTAGGCAGTCGGGACCTCCCCGCTGAGGGCCGGACGTGTCGGCGCAGGCGCTGCAGCGCAGCAGCTCCGCGAGGACGCGTGACTCACTGGGTACCCAGTGCTGCGTCCAGCCGGTAGCAGGGTGCTCATCGGGTGAACCGGTTGCATGTCTCACCACGGCCCTTCAACGTGTTGCGGGTGCAGGCAGAACAACGGTAGCCGGACGCGCCACAACGACTTCCCGATCCGCAGGCAACAGCAGGCGATTCGGGTCTGCCGACGTGTGGTCGGTCTGCTGCAGGGAACGACCAACCGCCTCTGCGGCGCTCCACGGCGTACCACCGCGGCCGTTCCCGCGCCCTGCCCGTGGACGAACTCTGCCCGTGGACGAACTCTGCGACGCCCTGCTGGGCCGCACCGGTGACCAGATCGAGGACGACGGCGCCCTCCTCGCCCTGCAGGTCCACCCCGAAGACGGACCCCTCCCCGAGGAGGCAGGATCCCCGAACGTCTCCTACCGCCTGCAGCACGGACTGACCTGGTCAGGGAGGACTGCTCGAGCGGGAGTCAACACAGCCAGGACGTAGGCGGCGTGGAACGAGTTGCGGGATCATGTCGCGGTGAGGAACGCGAAGGAGTCCACCCGCCCGCCCGGTGCCCTGGCTCGGCTGCGCACTGCGACCGCCCCGGCTCACCAACGTCTGAACGAAGGCCTGGACGTGTTCTCCCGTCCTTGGAGCCTCGACGTGCACCGCCGCTGGCTGAGCCTGACCTGGGGACTGCTCGCGCCTCTGGAGCGAGACCTGGCCGTGTGGGCGGAGGAGGACCCCGACGCCCTCGACGTGGTCACCCGAGCGCGCGCCGACCTGGCGTTGGCCGACCTCCGCGTGCTGGGCGTCGAGGACGTCGACCTCGAGGATCTTCAGGAGTGCCCCGACGTGCCCCCGGCGACGACGCGTTCCGCCGCACTCGGGGTCTGCTACGTCCTGGACGGATCCACCCTCGGCGGTCAACTCGTCGCCCGCGCCGCGGTGGCTGCCGGAGTACCGGTGCAGGCGTGCACCTCGCTGACCGGGCGCGAGGGTGTCGGGCGGCGCTGGCGCGAGACCATCGCCGCGTTGGACGCCCTGCGTGAAGACGATGTCGCCGCAGCAGTCCGTTCCGCGATCGCGACCTTCACCGCCTACGAGCGATGGCTCTCCTCCTTGTCGCGACCCGGCCACCACGACGGACTCGACTCCACGAGTTAGCCTCGAAGAGGGGTGGCCACCGGTCGCTCGAAGTTCTGGCACGAGGGGTGCACGTCATCACCAGATTCTGCTGCTCGTCCGTCGAGCGGGTCGCGTCGGCGATTCGCGCGTCTCCCAGGATGGGGACCCGGTGAGCACCACCCCACCAGGTGCTCCGCTGCACCCGGAAGCGTTCGCGCCGGCCTATCCGGCTGTTGACCTGACGACGTGCGAGAGCGAACCCATCCACGTTCCCGGAGCTGTACAGCCGCACGGCGTGCTGCTGGCTGTCGACCGTGCCACCCGGCAGGTGGTGGTTGCCTCCGCGAACGCCGGGGAGCTCTTCGCTCGTGAAGTCGATGACGTCCTCGGCGCCCCCCTGCACGAGCTGCTGGGTCTGGACCTCGCCGCCCGAGTGTCGGCAGCTGAGGCCGCGGACAACCTGGACGAGGCGCTCCACGCCCGCCTCGAAGTGGGCGGTGAGAACGTCGACGTCGACGTCGTACTGCACATCTCCGGCGATCGGCTCGTGGTGGAGATCGAAGGCCTTCCTGACCAGGCCGCGCCGGTGTCCTACCGCGCCACACGGGGGGCGGTGGCGCGCCTGGCCGGTAGCGCCGGCATCGAGGACCTGTGTGCGGTCCTGGCCCGTGAAGTGCGGGCCCTGACCGGTTTCGACCGGGTCATGGTCTACCGCTTCGACCCGCAGTGGAACGGCGAGGTCGTCGCCGAGGACCGCCGGGCAGACCTCAACCCCTTCCTCGGCCTGCACTACCCCGCCTCCGACATCCCCGCCCAGGCACGCCGGTTGTACACGCTGAACTGGGTGCGCCTGATCGCCGACGTCGACTACACCCCCTCCCCGTTGACTCCCCTGCTCGACCCCGATGCCGGTGCCCCACTTGACCTCTCGCACTCGGTGTTGCGCAGCGTCTCCCCCATTCACATCGAGTACCTGAAGAACATGGGGGTGGCGGCATCGATGTCGGTCTCCCTCGTCGTCGACGGGCGGTTGTGGGGTCTGGTGGCCTGCCACCACTACACCGGCGCGCACCGCCCCGGCTACGACGCGCGCTCAGCCGCGGAGTTCCTCGCCCAGACGACCTCCCAGCTGGTCGCTGAACGCGTGCGCTCCCAAGAACGTGACGAGGCCCTGGCCGCGCACGAACTCATGTCCGACATCCTCGCCAACGTCGCCGCCAGCACCCGTGAACCCCTGGCCACGTTGATCGAGAACGGGCGGCTGCTGGAGCTGCTGGACGCCACCGGTGCTGCGGTGTGGGACGGGCATCAGCTGCGCACCTGCGGTCAGGTACCTCCGTGGGCGGTGCTGCAACGCATCGCCGCACTCCTGGCCCGCAAGGACGGTGCCTCGACCTTCACCGATCACCTCGCCACGCTCAGCCCCGGCCTGGGCGAGGTCGCCGACACGGCGGCGGGGGCGCTGCGGGTAGGGATCGACGACACCGGCTGGCTGCTGTGGTTGCGACCGGAACAGCCCCGCGTCGTGGAGTGGGGTGGTGATCCGCACAACGCGAAGATCGCGGCCACCGAAGGTCTGGAGGTGCGGATCAGCCCGCGCACCAGCTTCGAGAAGTGGCGCGAGGTCGTTCGTGGGCGCAGCACCGCGTGGCGACCCTGGCACGCCAGCACCGCAGACCGGCTGCGCACCCAGATCACCGGGATCATGCTCGGCCGCTCCCACGGACAGATCGCCATCGCCGAATCCCTGCAACGCGCTGTCGTGCTCGACGAAGCACCGCAGGTACCCGGCATGGACGTCCTGGCCCGCTACCGCCCCACCGAAGGCGGTCAGCTCGGCGGGGACTGGTGGGACGTCCTGCCACTGCAGACGGGCCGAGTCGCAGTCGTCGTCGGTGACGTCGCTGGACACGGGGTGCACGCCGCCGCGGCGATGGCGCAACTGCGCACCGCGCTGCGCGCCTACCTCCTGGAGGGACACTCCCCCGCCTCCGCCCTGGACCGCCTGGACACCCTGGTGTGCACGCTGCTGGGAAACCACACCGCGACCGCCCTCGTCGCCGTCATCGAGCATGCCCGCCCCGGCAGGAGCAGCGGTGCCGAGTCCGTCGAGGGCGGGGAGAACGTGATCGTGGAACTGGCCAGCGCGGGACATCCCCCACCACTGCTCATCAGTACCTCCGGGACCTCGGGTGACCTCAGTGGCGCGAGCACCAGCACGGTGCACGTGCCCCCGCGTCCGATGCTCGGGCTGGGGTTCGGTCCCACCACCGGTCTGGCGGAAGAGGTCGTACGGATCTCACTGCCACCCGACGCCCTGCTGCTGATGTTCAGCGACGGACTGGTGGAGCGACGTGACGCGAGCATGGAGCACACCACCGCGGTCCTCGCTGCAGCTGCCACGGGTGCGGCCACGGACTTGTTCGTCGCAGCGGTCAGCCCGGCGGATGCGATGGCGACCTTGGCGGACCGGCTTCTGACCGCGGTGGCCGGTGGAGCGGGTGACGACACCACCCTCGTTCTCGTCCGGCCTCACCGTCCGTAGGGATCTGCTGCGGTGATGGTGGAGAGAAGTCGCAACGGCGAGGTCTCCGGTTCTGGCTGAAAGACAACAGGACTGCAGATGCCGGTGACGGCCGGCAGAGATGACACGGAGCTTGACCTGCTCCTCAGGACACCGATCTGAGGTGGTGATGCTGCCCAGGAAAGAGTCTCGCGATGCCCGACCTCACTGCCGGAGTTCCGTCGACACGCTGTGCAACTGGTCCAGCCACGGGAGCAGCCGATCACCGAGATCGCTGCCGACCTCAGCGTCAGCGAGTCTTGCTCTGGCCGCTGGGTGCCGGTGATGGGTGCGTCGGAAAGCATTTCCGGCGACGTCGTCGGGATCTTCGAACAGCGGCAGGTGGTGTCGGGGAGCGACCAGGACGTGTCCAGGGTTGACCGGCTGGTGGTCCATGAACGCGACGACGTGGTCGTCCTCGTGAACCCCACTCGTCTCGAGCCGCCCCTCGATCAGACGGCAGTCGCTCTGCTCGTCGCAGCTGGTCGTCTACCCCACACCGCGAAGTCCCCACAGCGAGGACAGGGGGCGCTGCCGGCGGTAGTGGAACTGGAACCGCTCACGATCACGTCCCCGCGATCCCTGTCGCCCCGGTGGGCATGAGATCCCCCACGCTGATGCCCCGTTCATCCACGACGAGTTCCCGCACCACGTTCTCGTGATGGCTACCACGCATCCGCTGGACGTGGATGCCGCGGTGAATGGTGGCCCCGACCTCCTGCAGCCGCAGCACGATGATCGTGTCCACCAGACCGGTGAGGTTGTCCGCCGTGCTGGCGCCGCCGGCGGGAGAGGAACCCGGGTGCAGCGCCGGCGGGGTCGCGGTGATGAACGTGGCGAGACCGATGCTGCGCACGTAGGCCGTGATCGCCAGCAGGAACCCCCGGTAGGACGGCTGAGAACCCAGGCGCTCCAGCGCTGAGAGTCCATCCAGCACCAGTCGGGTCGGATGCAACCGCTCGATGAGTCCCTGGAGCTCCACCAGGTGATCATCGAGAGAGGCGACCTCGGGGTAGAACGACTGGATCGACACTCGGCCCGGCTGATCGTCTGATGGGTCCGCCGTGGGAGAACTGCCCGTCGATGAGCTGCCGAGCGCCCACTCGTAGTGCTCGAGGTCGCATCCCAACGCCGCACCGTTGGCCAGAACCTGTTCACGAGATTCTTCGTAGGCCATGACCAGCACCTCCTCCCCCGACCTCACGCCCTCGGCGGCGAACTGGGTGGCCAGCATCGTCTTTCCCGCCCCCGTGGGACCGGCCACCAGTGTGGTCGATGCACGCAACAGTCCACCGTGGGTCAGTTCGTCGAGACCGGCAACGCCACTGGAGACACGCTCCCGAGGAGCGTGGGAGGACGGGGCCGCGTCGGGGACGTCGACTGCTGCTGACGACGCAGCGGGCGAGGACGGAGCGGGCGGGGACGCAACTGCAGGTGTCGGCACACTGACGGGCAGCACCCGCAGGCCTTCGCCGGGGACGACGGTGAACGCGACGTCGCCCTTGTGGTGCATCGCCCCCCGCATCTTCAGCACCTCTACGGTGCGACGGCGGAACGTACCCTCCCGGACGTTGCGCAGGAGCACCACGTTGTCGGCGACGAACTCCTCCACCCCGTAGCGGGTGAGGGAGCCCCCGGGATCGTCTTCAGTCTCGACGGTCAGCACCACCGTCAGGGCCATCGCCCGCAGTCGCAGGACCAGGGTGCGCAACAACTGCCGCGCCAGCACTACGTCCTCGTGCAGGGAAAGCACCGCGCTGAGACTGTCCAACGCCAGGCGCCGGGCCCCGGTACGGTCCACCGCGGCACCGATCTGAGCGGCCAACGTGTCCACGTCGTAGTCCGGTCGGGCACTGGTGTCGGTGGGAGCCAACGGGGAGCCATCGACGAAACGCCAGTCCCCACGGGCTTCCCACGCGGCCACGTCCCAGCCCAGGGTGGCGAAGTTCGCCCGCAGGTCCGCAGCCGGCTCCTCCAAGGTCACGAACACCCCGGGCTGACCCGAGCGGACCCCTTCGGCCAGGAACTGGGCTGCGAACAGCGTCTTCGCCGCCCCTGCCGGCCCCGCGACCACCGTGGTCCGCCCCAGCGGCAACCCACCCATCGCGACGTGGTCGAACCCGCCGATGCCGGTGGCGACCTTGGTGATGGCCGCACCGGACTCGTGGCCGTCGTCCCCCAGCGCCAACCGCCCTGCCAGTCGGGCCGATGCGGCCGGCATTCCCGGCGACGGAGAGGGCAGGGTCGTGGAGGGCGGGGTCGAGGAAGAGAACGAGGACCCTCTCCGTGGAGCATCGGTCATGAATCTCTCCGGTCTGCGTCGGTCCGAGCCGCGGCGCCGTTGCTCACGGAGTGCGCTTCTGCCCGCAGCAGCCGGAACCACACCGTCTTACCACCTTGGGGATGACTGACCATGGACCAGGAATGCGCCAGCGCCCCCACCAGACCCAACCCCCACCCACCCTCACGATCACCGTAGGGAGTCTGCAAGGACGTCACCCGGTCCTGATCGTGCACACCGACGACCACCGAGGTGGCTGCGACGACCACCTCGACGTTCACGATGGTGCGGGCGTGCAGCACGGCGTTGGTGACCAACTCACTGGTCATCAGTTCCAGCGATTCTCCGGTCTCCACCGGCAGGTCGGGGACGTGGGAGCGGACGAAGCGGCGTGCGGCCGAGACCGAGCGTGGTGAGGGCTCCAGCGTCAGGCGGTGGCACGCCTGAACCGGGTCATCGTCGGGCAACGTGCCCACGACGAACTGGACGCTGATCACGACACCCCTCGTTCTGGAGACGCTGAAGTACGCCCCGCTCTCGATCTCACCTTCAGCAACCAGCCAACCACGAGAAGCAACGATGCGCCTCGGCAGTTGCGGGCTCGAGTGCCAGTCCGACCAGCATCGACGAAGGCATCTTGACCACGCCGGCCGGGCAAGGGCGCACGAAGACGCATCGCGCCTCGTGCTCTCCCTCCACCGACCACGGCGTACCCCGTCTTGGAGGACGCCCCCGGCGGCGGCATCGGGGAACCGGGGTGACCGGTTGACACCCGCAGAGACCGGCGGCGCCTCGGTCTGAGTCGTACCCGCGCGACATCAACCTTCTGCAACGGTGAAGTACCTAGGAGCCAGCCTGCTGGCCACCTCACCGCATCCGAGGAACACCTCGGACGATCCGTGGTGTCGTCAGCCGCAGCAGTCGTCTCCGCACCCGCACCTGCCCGCCACCACGTGTCCACTCGACGCGTCGGCACCCGGCACGCTGGCGTGCGGTGCGCAGCACCCTTCCCCGCGCCAGGCCTGCCGGCCCTCCTTCACCGCGATGACGGCGATGACCAGCCCCGCGATCGGGGCCGCCCACGACCAGCCCACCACGGCGTTGACCACCAGCCCCACCAGCAGCACCCCGGAGAGGTAGGTGCACAGCAGCGTCTGCTGGGAATCGGCCACCGCGGTGGCCGAACCCAGCTCACGTCCGGCCCGGCGCTGGGCCGCAGACAGGAACGGCATGACCAGCAGACTCAGCGCGGCCAGCCCGATCCCCACGCTGACGTGGAGGGCCAACCAAACACTCCAGTGGACTGACCCGGCCGCGCCCCGAAGTCCAGCAACCTGGAGTGCTGCGGCCTGGCGCCTCACACCATGGCCCAGCGTCGCCCTCAGCCCGCTGCAAGTACGACGCGCATTCTGCTGATGCCGCTCACGTGAAAGTCTCCAGTCCTGCTCACTGGAATTCCCCACCCGTGTGGCTCCGCAGAACCAGGCGGAGCCCCTCCGAGGCTGGTGGTCTCTGACCACGCACCAGCACTCGAAGGAACTCCTGCAGCAGATGCTGACACGGGAGGAAGACATCGTCCCCCGCAAGCGGGAGGTGCCCCCAGCCCACGCACTCGCCGCCCAAGGCATCACGATCTCCGCGATCGCCCGCCACCTCCGTCGAGACCGCAAGACCATCCGCGCCCACCTGTCCGGCGAGCGGACCGCCGGGGTTCGCGCCAAGACCATCCCCGATGCCTTCGAGCCCTTCGTCGACTACGTCCGCGCCCGTCTGACCGAAGACGCTCACCTGCGGGTCAGCGCCCTCTCCGACGAACTCGAACCACTCGGCTGGGGCGGCGGATACTCCACGCTGACCCGTCAGGTCCGCGACCGCGGCCTGCGCCCACGGTGTGAGCAGTGCCGGAGCCTGAAAGACCGTCCCATCGCCGTCATCGACCACCCGCCCGGGGCGGAGACGCAGTTCGACTGGGTCGAGTTGCCCGACCCGCCCGCGCACTGGGGGGGTGGGGCAAGCACGCCCACCTGCGGGTGGGAGCCTCATCGCACTCCGGACGCTGGCGGGGAGTGCTGGTGGAGTCGGAAGAACAGGCCCACCTCGCCGGCGCCCTGCACCAAGTGGCCGACCGTCTCGGCGGGCCCACCCGGGCCTGACGCTTCGACCGGATGTCGACCGTCGCCGCGCCGGGGTCGGGGAGGGGTGACGGCTACGTTCGCCCGCCTGGCCAAGCACTACGCCGTCACCGTCGAACTCTGCCCATCCCGGCGCGGCAACCGCAAGGGTGTCGTCGAGAAGGCCAACCACGCCGCCGCGCAACGCTTCTGGCGGTCCCTGCCCGACACGATCGACGGTGGGGACAGGTCGAAGCCGATCACCGTCGAGCAGGCCCAGGCCCAGGCCCGACGCCTGGTGCGCCGCCAAGGGCGATGCGCGTCTGCGGGTGATCCTCGAACCTGACGGGACCCACCGGCGCACCACCGTCGGTGAACTTGCCGCCGCGGAACCGTTGCGGCCATTGCCATTACCGTACCCGGTGACGGCGACCGTGGAACGGATCGCATCGGCGCAGGCCTTGATGTCCTACGGCGGAAACTCCTAGTTCGTCACACCTGAACTGGCCCGCGCCGCCGTTCTCGTCACCGTCGTCCACGGCGCCGATCACCTCGCCATCGCCCCGGCCGCTTCACCGGCGGCGGTCGTGGCCCGCTACCGACTCGTCGCCGCCGGGACCGGCGCAACGGTCCGCGATGACCATCACGTGACCGCGTTGCACACCGCCGCGACGACCGCCGCCGCCGCCGGGAGTGAGACGAACCTGCCGCACCGGCATGAGCGTCGGGTTCCACCCGGCGCGATTGCAGTGCTGGCCGCACAAGCCATGCAACGCAACATTAACGGCCAATTCAACGGTCAGCTCGGACATGTCCCTGGACAGATGGCCCTGGTCGAGGACGCTGGCCGCTTGAGCGAGTCGGACGCTGCTGTCGTCGACCTCGAACGCTACGCCGCGATCGCGGTAGGACGGAACACCCTGCGATGAACGCCCAAGACCTCAGCACCCCCAACACGACGACGCCGGCCAGTCTCCACCAACAACTGGGCGCCCACCTCGCCACCCTGCGCCTGCACGCCGCCGCGCAACACCTCCCCGCCGTCCTCGACCAGGCCGTCACCGAAGGCCTGTCGATGACCGTAGCTCTGGAGAAACTCCTGGCTCTTGAGGTCGCCGACACCGAAGCACGCCGCTTGGCCGGGCGACTGCGGTTCGCCTCCCTCCCGACCCCGGCGAGCATCGAGAACTTTGGCCTGAGCACCGCCGCCGGCATCGACCCGCACCTGCTGCAGGAACTCGCGACCTGCCGCTACCTCGAGACCGCGACCAACGTCCTGCTCATCGGGCCACCCGGTGTCGGCAAGACCCACCTCGCCGTCGCCTTGGCCCGCAATGCTGTCGAAAGCGGCTACCGCACCTACTTCACCACCGCCGCCGATCTCGTCGCCCGCTGCCACCGCGCGGCCATCGAAGGCCGCTGGAACTGCACGATGCGCTTCTTCGCCGGACCGACTCTGCTCGTGATCGATGAACTCGGGTACCTCCCGTTACCGGCCAAGGCTGCCTCGCCTCTGTTCCAAGTCGTGTCCCAGCACTACGCGAAAACCTCGATCATCCTCACGACCAACCGCGGTGTCGCGTCCTGGGCGAGATCCTCGGCGACGCGACCGTCGCTGTCGCCATGCTCGACCGGCTCCTGCACCGCTCCGTCGTCCTCAACCTCGACGGCGACTCCTACCGCCGCCACGGCCGCCGTCGCGTGAGCGCAAGGTCATCCGGGGATGCGCGGCACCGGGCATGCCGCGTTCCGCGGCCAGTTCGGCGTGGTCGTCGGCAGGTCTTCACGCCACCAGTCGGCACCACACCGTCTTCCCCTCACCAGCTGCATCATCGGTGTCGTTGTCGGTTCCGGTATCGATGCCGGTGGTGTGCCGGCCGCCGATGTGGTGGTGCTCCACCCCCCACTCAGCACTGAGCAGGTCCACCAGATGCACCCCACGACCACCCACCGCTTCGGGCTCAACCTCGCGGGGGCGGGGCAGGTCAGCGCTGCCGTCGCTGACCGAGACCAGGACACTGACCGGACCGGTGCACTCGATCCTGACCATGATCGGCGGTCCGCCGTGACGCACCGCGTTGACGACCAGCTCCGTCACCAGCAGGTGGACCCGCTCACGCTCGACGCTGTCGTGGGTGGTGCACCAGTGCTCGTCGATGAACACCCGAGCCAGTCGCCCAGAAGCCAGTTCCGCGGGCAGGGTCACTTGTGAAGGCGGGGTGATAGCGCACACGCGTTCATCGTCAGGTCAGTGCGGAGGCCTCGCCCCTCCAAGACACCCTGAACCGCAGATCCGACGTGCAGGATCGAACTGCAGACCTAGCGCAGCGCCACCACCACCGCGGTCGGTCACGCTGTCGGGCCGGACTCGACCGTCGTACCGGTACCGACGCCGGCAGCGGTGTGAGACCAGGTCATCAGCCCACCTCGATGCTCACAGACAGTTTCCACCGGCGTGTCCGCTCGAAGTCGTGCTGCGCCACCGGGGGCCGATCAGGTCACCTTCTAGTTGAGCACTTGAACATTGCTAGCTGCCACCCGATCCTGACTTGGACGGCGAACCTCACTCTCGCCACCAAGCACGACTCCAGCAGCGATGAAGGGTCCCCACGACATGACGCACACCAACCTGGCGGCCACGGACGGCAACCGGGTACAGGTCCCCACCGACTGGTTCGCAGACGTCCTGCGAGCCACCGCCGACGGTGAGCGTCGAGCGATCGTGGAGGACGCCGCCGGCCACCGCTTCGTCATCGTCTCCGAGGCCCACTACCGCGCACTCGAGGACGCCGAACGTGCCCAGTCCCAGTCACCAGGTCACCCCGGAGTCACCCTGACCGCCCGCGAGCAGGAGATCCTGCAGCTGATCGCTGAGGGCTGCCCCGGTGCCGTCGCCGCCGAACGCCTCGGCCTGGCCCCCAACACCGTCGCCCAGCACCTGGTCTCGGTGCGCCGCAAGTACGGCGTCCACTCCTCCGCCGCTGCCGCCGCCCTCGCCCGCCAGGGCGGTCTCATCTCCTGACCCGACCTTGCACAACCGACCCTGGACAATCCGGCGTTGGACAACGCAGCCTTGGACAACGCGACCCTGATGACCCAGCCCTCAAGGCACAACCACCCGCTAGGTCGCAAGGGTCTGCTGCGTGGATCGGTGACAACCGAGCCAGCACCGGCACCTGCCGCCGGACCTGAAGACCTGAACGTCACCCCGTCCACCTGGACGGCTTCAAGCCGCTCTGCTGGGTATCGCTCCGGTCTGCATCGCTGTCTCGCACCCGCTGACCCTCTTCGTCGCGGGTTGCTCACCCTTGTTGCGGTTGCCCACCCCTCCACCCGACCCGCCCCGGTTCTCGCGTGGTCGTTCTCACGCCTCCGCTGGTACAAACGTTCTCAGGGCCACACGTCTCCTCACGAGGGCGCTCGAGCGAGGTGAACGCCAGCCCGTCTGAGACCTCGGCAGAGCCTTCGAAGGAGGGTGCAGTGGACAGTGGGATCGATCGCGAGCACCGTCTGCACCTGCGCGCAGAGAAGGTCGCGGACCTCATCGAAGCACTGTGGGGCGACTCACCACCTCTGGGACCAGACCCGAAGCTGAGCACCTTCATCGACGCCCTGGGCGGTGACGACGAGCACGGCCGCCAAGACCACACCGTCGTGCACGGCGACGGACTGACCTACCGCCAACTCGTTGCCGCCCTGCTGGACAGTGGATCACGCGCTCAAGCCCTCGCCCACCTCCCCGCGCCGCTGCTGGAGCGTCTCCTCGCCGCGGGGGCACTCACGGTGGCCCCGGTCAGCATCGGGATGGCCGCCCTGCCCGCCGCGCACACCGGCGCCTGGGACTTCGACGCCGTCACCGGCCTGGTCAGCTTCGACGCCGAAGCCGCCCGCCTGATGGGGCTGACACACCACGGCGGCCAAGGCACCCTCGACATGGCCCGAGCAGATCACGTGCACCCCGACGACCGAGCGCTCGTGGCCGCCGCGCTGGACGAAGCGTTGCGGACCGGACGACGCTATGAGACCCGGTTCCGGTGTGCGATGCCCGACGGCACCTACGCCTGGCGCGCCAGCCGCGCCCGAGCGTTGAACCCTGTCGAGTCGGCAGCCACCACGTCCGGATACGGCGGTCCGGATCGCCGTGCACGTGTTCGCTACCGTCCACAGCTCTCCGGCGTGCATCCCTCGACTGACACGACGGCCTCGGAGGGGATTCGTTGGACGCGTCTGATCGGCTTCATCGCCGCCGACGAGTAGACCGCAGACGGCCTTCACCACGCCCGCCTGCTCGACAGCGACATGGGTGGTCAGCACCACTGGGCGCATCGAGTGCTCCATCACCTAGTGTCCTCCGCCGGAGATCCGCTGCAGAAGTCGCCCGAGTGACGCCAAGATCTGATCCGCGGTCTTGGTCCAGACGAACGGTCTCGGATTCTCGTTGCAGTCCGCGACCCAGGCGCGCAGATCAGCTTCCAGGGCCTGAACGCTGTGGTGATCGCTTCGGCGCAGCAGATCGTCAGTGACGTAGGCGAAGAGGCGCTCGACCTGGTTCAGCCACGAGGAGTAGGTGGCGGTGTTGTGCATGTGGAACCGGGGGTGCTTGTGGGTGCCGTAGTTGTCGCAGACGACGTGCACGTCGAGGTCGTCAGGGACAGCTTGGTGAGGAACTTCTTGAACTCCACCGCCCGGTGTCGACGGTGGGTCGAGGCGATCACCGTGCCGTCGGCGATGTTCAGGGCTGCGAACAAGGTCGTGGTGCCGTGTGCATGCGGGGACGGACGTAGTCGTGGGTCCGCTTCTCCGGCATGCCCGGCATCATCGGGAACGCCGGCTGAGAGCGGGCCAGATCCTGGACCTGGCTCTTCTCATCCACGCAGAGCACCACCGCAGCCTCGGGCGGGTTCAGGTAGAGGCCGACCCTCATGTGTCGACGTCGTGGACCTTCTCCACGAACAGTGGGTCGTTGGACAGCTTGAACCCTTCAGCCCGGTGCGGCTGGAGGCCGAACGCCTTCCAGATCCGCCCGACCGTGGACTCGCTCAACCCGCTGCGCTGCGCCATCTTCGACCGCGACCAGTGCGTCGCGTTCTTGGGTGTGGCCTCCAAGGTGGCGACGACGACGTCCTCGACCTGGTCGGTGGTGATCGAGGCCGGTCGGCCCGGTCGAGGTTCGTCGCTCAGGCCGTCGAGTCGGTCGGTCACAAACCGCCGCCGCCACTTGCCGACGGTGGCCTCGTTGCAGCCCAGCCTCTCGGCGACCTCACGGCTGGATGTGCCTTCGGCGCAGGCCAGGATGAGCCGCGAACGGAGCGCCAGGGCCTGGGCTGAGGTGTGTCGCCGGGTCCAGCGTTGCAGTTGCTCACGTTCGTCGTCGGTGAGTACGAGCTCGGCCTTGGGGCGTCCAGTACGAGGCATTCCCGCCACTGTACTTCCGTAGCGTATCTCCGGCGGAGGACACTAGACAGCCGAAGCGGCATTCGAGTGAATCTTCGTCTGATCGCTTTTTCAATCGGCATCAAGCGTCGATTCCCCAGCGTGCGTCCCCTTCCCCGTCGGTCTCCCACCTTGCAGCGCAGCTTGATGGCCCTGGTGCTCGTCCCAGTGCTCGGGTTGGTGAGCGTCGTCGGCGTCGTGGTCGACCAACGCCGGGACGTCTCTGTAGCCGCGGAATCGGCCGCGGCGCAGGTGCGCGCGGCCGTCCTGCTGGACACCGTCCGCGGCAGCGTGGCCCAGGAGGTCGTCCCGGTCCTGGCCCAGTCGGTGCTGAGCGAGCCCACCACCGCCTCCGCGCTCGGCCTCGACGCCTCCAGCATCGCCGGCATCGCCGCCCTCGCCGGGCCGGCGATCACCCAGCAGCTGCACAGCGTCCAGACCGCCACCGACGAAGCGGTCACCGCGACCACCGGGACCCCCGCGGCAGCCGAAGCCGCAGCCGCCGCGCGGACCGTCGCCGCACTGCGCGAGAGCGCCACCGCAGGCGGCGACGCCACGGCCACGTTCGACTCCTACCGGCAGGTGGTCGCGGACCTGACGGGGCAGGTCGACGCCCACCTCGACGCCGCCCGCGATCAGTCCCTGGACGGTCCGGGAGCCCGTGCTGTCGCCGACCTCGACCGGGCACAGGAGGCCGCGACCTACGCCAGCCTCGAGGTGCCGCTCTACCTCGGCTCGGTCTCCCTCGACGCCGCCACCGCGGCGGACGCGCGCTCCTCCTTCCTGCAGGCCTGGGGCGGGTACCGGGCCGCGGACGCCGACCTCACCGCACACGGCGGTGCCGACGCGGTCGCCGGGTGGCGCACCGCGACGACCGGGGACGCCGGGAAGCAGGTCGACGAGATCACGAACGCCGCCGCTCTGTCCGGCTCTGCGCTCTCGCTCCCCCAGTTCTTCACCCTCACCACGGCGAACACCGCCCGCAACGCGGCCATCCGCGGGGCCGTCGTCGAGATCGGCGACCGGGCCGTCGCGGCCACCTCGCGACCGGCCCGACGGGCCGCTGAGGACCTGCGCCACCTGCTGCTCGCCGCGCTGGTGCTGCTCGTGGTCACCGCCAGCGTGATGGTGGTGGTGCACCGCTTCATCGCTCGTCCGCTGCACCGCCTCGCCGCCCAGGCCGAAGCCGTGCGCGACGGTGAACTCCTCGACGTCGCCGAAGGGGGACCGCGTGAGGTGCGCACCGTCGCCCGAGGACTGGCCGCGACCGTCGCGAGCCTTCGGCGGGTACGCGCCCAGGCTCAGGCCGTCGCCGACGGGGAGATCACCTCCGACCTCGTCCGGGAACCCCTGGCCGGGTCCTTGGGCGCGGTCGTGCACGCCTCGATCACGCAGATGATCAGCGCCATCCACGAGCGGGAACGGCTGCAGGCCAGCATGGCTCACCAGGCTTCCCACGACGCTCTGACTGAACTGCCCAACCGTGCGGAAGCTCTCGTGCTGATCGAGCGGGCGCTGCACCGCTCCGCCCGCCACGACCAGCCCGTCGGTCTGCTCTTCGTCGACCTCGACCACTTCAAACAGGTCAACGACTCCTACGGCCACGCCGCGGGTGACGAACTGCTCCGCGTCGTCTCCGCGCGGATGGAGGCGACCGTCCGGGGCGGGGACGCCGTCTGCCGCCTCGGCGGGGACGAGTTCGTCGTCGTGGTCGAACCGGCCGAGGACCACCGTCAGCTGGTGGAACTCGGTGAGCGGTTGATCGCCGCGGTGTCGGCTCCCGTGCTCCTCGGCGATCGAACCGCGCGCGTCGGGGCGAGCATCGGCGTCGCCGTGAGCGGCGCGCAGACCACCTCCGAACGTCTCCTGCAGGAGGCCGACGCCGCAGCGTATCGCGCGAAGGGCAGCGGCCGGGGTGTCGTGGAAGTCTTCGACGACGAACTGCGCCGAGAACTCAGCGCCCAGGCCGAGACGGAGGAAGCACTGCGCGAGGCTCTGCTGGGTGGGGAACTCGTACTTCACTACCAACCAGTGCTGGACCTCGCGACCGGCGGCACCGCCGGGGTCGAGGCACTGGTGCGCTGGAACCGCCCCGGTCACGGACTCGTACCCCCCGATGAGTTCATCCCCACCGCCGAACGCTCCGACCTCATCTGCGACATCGGCCGCTGGGCCCTGGGCCGGGCCCTCGACCAGCTGAGCTGGTGGGACACCGCGGGCGGGGAACTCGCAGGTCTCACCGTCGCGGTGAACATCTCCGGTCGACACCTCGCCGCCAGATACCTCCTCGACGACGTCGCCGACGCACTGGCGCGCAGCGGGATCGACCCGTCACGACTGACGCTGGAGATCACCGAGACGGTCCTGGTCGACGAACCCACCGCGCTGGACCAGCTCAACGCGTTGCGCCAGTTCGGGGTCCGGATCGCCATCGACGACTTCGGCACCGGCTACACCTCCATCGGCCAACTCCCCCGACTGCCCGTCGACGTCCTGAAGATCGACCGGAGCTTCGTCTCGACACCCGGCGAAGGACACGCCGACCTGGTCCGCCTCGTGATCAGCGCAGCCCACAGCTTCCACCTCGGAGTCGTCGCCGAAGGAATCGAGGAGGACGGGCAGCTGCAGTCCTTGATCGACGCGTCCTGCGACAGTGGACAGGGGTTCCTCTTCGCCCGACCTGTCGACGCCGCGGATCTGGCCCTACCCCGAAGGAAAGTTTCTCCCCAGCCTCCCTTCGCCGGCGCGAGGTAAGAATGGCGGGCACGAGGAGTCAGGTGATGATCACCTCACGCTCGCGATCCCAACTCCACGTCACATCCCCCACCACGGCGTGGACCACGCACAACCCCTCATGCCCTGATGGGCGGGGACACTGGACCCGAAACCCGTCCACACCGGCCCGGGTCTCCCCACTGAGCCAAGCCGCTTGCGTCCGGGCGGCAGTGGAGCCGATCACCCCACCGCGTTGGATGCTCAGCTCGGGGAGGGCGTCGAAGGCGTGCAAGGTCCGCAGGGCGCCCACGAGTCCTGCCGTGGCGCTGCCGGGCACGTCAGCCACCCAGCGGGTGGCACCACACCTGGCGCCGTACTCAGCACCGCCCCCTGCACCGACAGCCGCCTCGAGGAGGAGAACCGGATGACGATCGGGAGCCAGATGGGTCGCCGTCACCGTCGTCCCCGCTGCCCAGCCCCCGCGTGCTGAGCGCACGATCTCCTCGAAGGAACCCGCGGAGTCCAGCACCCGCCCACGACGCAGCTTCACGTAGAAGCAGGGGTAGTCCTCGAAGCCGGCGACGTCAGCGGTCGAGGGGACAGGCGGCCCCGCCGCAGCGATTCGCCGCTGCTGGCGGTTGTCCTGTTCTTGGAGCGGGTCCCAGCGACGCACGAGGTCAGGATGACCCACTCCAGCGGGAGGCAGCCGTCCACCCCAGGCATCCGAGTCTGCTGCACTGATCGATGACAAGCACGTCACGCGGTCAGGCCGACCGACGAGGGTCAACTCACGTTGTGCACGTCTGGCGATGACCGAGGTACCGGGAACACCAGCGATCAGGTGACGGCCTCACGTCCCGCACCGACACCAACGCCCCTCTGCCACGCTCACGACGTGCCCACCGACGAGTCAACCGATGCGTCCACCGACCAGCTCATCCCCGAAGCCCACCGCCTCGGCGACCTCGTCAACGGTCACCCAGAACACATCGACGAGGTCGTCCCCCGACTGGTCGCCATCCTCACCGCCACCGACCACCCGCAGGTGGTGCATGCCGCCGTCGACGCGCTCGGACACGCCTGGCACTCCTCCGCGGCCACCGCCCTCCTCCACCACGTCGCCCCCGACCACCCCGACTCCCACGTCCGCCTCTCCCTGGCCCAAGCCCTCCCCGGTGGCGTCGACGACGTCGACGCCACCGACGACCTCCGTGATCGCGTCATCGACGTCCTGATCCACCTCACCCGCGACCCCGAACCCCCAGTCCGGGACTGGGCCGCCTTCGGCCTGGGCCAACTCCAGGCCCGCTCCCTCTCCGCCCTTGATGCCCTCGCCGCCCGCCTCGCCGACCCCGACCCCGACACCCGCGGCGAAGCCCTCCTCGCCCTCGCCGAAGTCGGCGACCAACGTGCCCTACCCGTCCTGCGCCGACGCCTCGAGGACGGCGAAGACCTCTTCCGCCTCGAGCTCGAAGCCGCCGCCGCACTCGCCGCACCTGAGCTGCACCCCGCCCTGCAGCAGCTGGCCGAAGACTGGGCCGGGGACCAGGACGAGTTCAGCGACCTCCTGGCTACCGCCTTGGCCCGCTGCGCCCCGGAGGCGGCCACGACCGCACGACAGGTGGAGCAGGACGTCCTGACCCAGGTGCACCAGCTCGTCGGGGCGTCGAAGCAGGTTGGACTGGACGGCGGCTACCCCCGCACCGTCCTCATCATCAACAGCGACAGTCCCAGTGGCAGCTCCGGCACGACCGGCGGCGGCCAGGGCGAGGACTTCCACCTTGCCCTGTGGGACGAGAGTCAACGACCCGGCGAGTACCCCACCCACGACGTGATCAACGCCGTCCGCGGTAGTTCCACGCAGCCCCAAGCCTGACCTGCTCCCCGACGCTGCCGAACCACCTGCGACTCCACGGTCACCCCGCGGTGTGCGCGCCGTCGCGAGTGGTCGCCACCTGCCCAGCGCGTCGACTGTCACCGAAGTCCTGGTGCATCACAGGCGAGGGCAGCGGACCGTGGTGTCTCAGGACACCGGGTCCCCGAGTCGTCCGCGCCCCGCAGAGGCGACCACCACGGGCCCGGACACCCGCCGGCTCGTGCAACCTGGGTGGGGTGGTGATCCGTCTGGTGGGTGTGAACGACAGGAGCAGTCCATGACGGTGACGAGGGACGAGGAGTTCGGGGACTACGTGCGGCAGCGGCGTGCGGTGCTGCTGCGCACCGCGACCCTGCTGACCGGCGGTGACGCCCACCGCGCCGAAGATCTCGTGCAGACCACCCTGACCCGCCTCTACCTCGTGTGGCCCCGGACCCGCGCCGCCGACGACGTGCACGCCTACGCCCGGCGAGCGCTCGTCAACGCCCTGGTCGACGAGGAGCGACGGCCCTGGCGGCGCCGCGAGCACCTCCGCGCGCAGCTGCCCGAACACTCCGGGCAGCTCGAGGGTCCGGGCTCCACGACCGGCGACGACCCACGCACCGACGACGTCCTCCGTGCCTTGCAGGAACTGCCGGCCCGGATGCGTGCGGTCGTGGTCTTCCGCTACTTCCACGACCTGTCGGTGGCCGAGACCGCCCGGGCGATGACCTGCAGCCAGGGAACGGTCAAGAGCCAGACCGCACGGGCCCTGGACAAGTTGCGCCGGCAGCTGGGCACAGACCTGGAGACCGACCTCGAAACCGGCGAAGCCTGCCCCCCCACCCCCGTGCTGGACCCCCTCACCTCCAGGAGCCACTGATGACGAACCTGCGCACCCTGCTCGACCAGGCCAGCGGCCCCGCCTCGCCCCACACCCCGCCCGCTGGCCTGGTTCAGGCCGACCTCGCCCGCGCCCACCGCGGGCTGCGCCGCGAACGGGTGGGGCGCGGAGCCCGTGGCGGGTTGCTCGCCGTGGCCGCTGCCGGGGTCGTGGCCGTGCTCGTGCAGACCGGGTCGCCCACCGGCGCGACACCCGAGAGAGCGGCGACACCGCCAGCGAGCTCGTCGGCCGCGGGTGTCGGGGACACGCAGATGGTTGCCTACACCGGTACTCAGCCCGCGGGCTTCACCCTCGACGCGCTACCCCGCGGGTGGGAGGTGCAGGGCGTGGACGCCGGTGTCCTCACCCTGGCTCCGGCGGGGATCGCCGACCAGGACCCGAACTCCTTCGCCGGCAAGGTCGCCGTCTTCCTGGAGAACCTGCCGCAAGCCGCTACCGGCGACCGAGTCCGCCCGGTGCAGGTGGGAACCACGACGGGACTGCTCTTCGAGAGCGATCTGAACACCGGCGGTGACCGGCTGGGCGGAACCACCCTGTTCCTCGCCCAGCCCTCCGGTACCCAGCTCGCCGTGCAGGTGTGGGCCGGGCTGGGCTGGTCCGACACCGACATCGCCGCCCTCGGTGCGGCGATCCACGTCACTGATGCCGCGACCGTCTCGGTCGGCTGAGCACCCCGTCGGGTGGCCCTGGCTCAGAGCCTGCGGGCGGGTGTCGATCGCAGGTGGGCGGCGCGGCGACAGGAGGGGAGCCGCGCCGCTGCGCCGCCGGGGGTGCGTGAGCACGGGGTTCGAAGCGCGCGTGCCCTTGCGGTAGCGCCGCACACGCCCCAGCGGACCCGTCACGAGGCGAAGTTCCGGCTCGGGTCCTCCCACCCGGCCAGGTGACCCAACCACGCCAACGACAGCCACTCACCCTCCACCGTGAACTCCTCGACACCCCTCGCCCCGACGCGTCGGAGCCGCCCCCGCCAGGACGCCCCCGACGCGGTGGGACCCACCGCACGCCGACGCCGACGCGGACATGCCTGCACCAACGACCACTGCGCCAGCGACAGCTCAGCCACCGCCGGCATCCCCGGGTCGTCGTAGACGCGCGCTCCCGAGGAGGTCAACCGCACCGTCCACACCGGCCACTGCCGCTTCCCGCCGAATGCCGTGCGGGGCCCCTTCAACCGCAGCGGAGCCAGAGCCAGCTCGTGCGACGACCCCACCTGCACGATCGCGTTGCGCCGGCCGCGGCTGCCGGTACCCAGATCGGCCAGCACCTCACTCGGCGCGAGGACCAAGCCGGCGAGCACCGTCGCGATGCGAATCGGCAGCACGACGATCCGCCAGATCGACCGCTCGGGGCCTCGGTCGTCGACGGACCACGTGACCTCATCGAGCACTGTCGTCGCCACTGCTGTCCCTCCTCGCGCTGCGGGTCCCGTCCTGCATTCAAGCTGGACACGGACGCGCGAACCACCCGTCGCGGGTGCGGACCTCCCTGTCTGGTCGTACCGCGGTGTCCGCCGTCGCCGGCGGTTGGCGAGTAGGCACCCGCCGGCTCCGAGCACCCCACACCAACGACCAGGCGGGGACCAGCCACGATGCCGCTGGCGGGATCGTGCAGCGCCAACGTCCTCCCCTCACCGGTCGTCACCAGCCCCCGCTACGTCTCCTTCGACAGGAGACTCACCACCGCCGCAGGCTGGTTCCCCGCTCAGCCGCCCTTCCCACGCCAGCTCGGTCGTCACCGATCAGTGCAGCAGACCCGATCTCACGAGTCGGCAGTAGCCTCTCGAGGAGCTGACAGGAGGTCGGACGTGGGATGGACGATCATCGGCGCCGCCGTGGCACTGCTGTCCGTGGTGGGCATCGGCTGGGGCACGCGACGGCACCTGGACCGCGCGAGCCATTCGGCAGATCCCGAGAAGGCCCGCATCGCGCAGGAGATCAACCGCCAGATCGACCAAGGCCGAGGGCGAGGGACCAACGGTTGGCTTTGACCGACGTCGCAGCGGCGCAACATCCAAGGAGTTCGTGATGGGCAGGAAGACCAACGTCTCCCGGCACCTCGTCGACGGCACCTTCCCGGATCCGCCTCCCTGGCCCGCTCGCGAGGACCTCGACGACGGGGAACGACCCAGCTCGTGACCTCGCTGACGTCGGCCAGAAGCAGACGTCACGGTCGTCCCGCCGTGCGCGTGACGCCAGGATCACGAGACCGTCTGGTCAGCACCTGATCGTGCAGGCCGGCGGCGCGACAGATCGGCGACCCCCGACCCGCCACCTCAGCGACACTGACGCAGTGGACCCGCGAGCGCCGCCAAAACCCCAGACGCTCGCAGCCCTGACCACTCACGACGGCCAACCACCGACTTCTCCACTTCCCCGATCCCCCTCCCGTCCACCCTCCGCGAGCTCACGTTTCCTCGCGCGAGAGGAGAGGTGCCAGGTCGCGCAACTCGTCACCGATCACCGCTGATCTGCGAGGTGATCGTGGCGTCGGTGATCGCGGAATCGTCGGCGAGCAGCGCCGCCTTGGACAAGATCAGGTCGAGAGTGCCGTCTCCCTCGAAGGGCAGGAACACTCCGTCGCCACCTGGACCCGGAGCCTGCTTCGCGACGATGCAGAGGTACTGGTCGTCCGGCTCCATGAGGATGTTCCCCGACCCCAGGTGGATCTTGTAGGTACGCAGGTCCCCACGCACCACGAGGAACCTGCCCCGCACGGAGCAGCGGTCCGCAATCGCCAGCCGCGGCACGAGGCGCGCTAGGAGGTCACGTCGGGTGGCTGCCGTGGTCGCGAGTTCCCCGAAGCTGTAGGACTGCCAGTACGCGCGGAACCGACCCCCGGGCCCGCCGTCCTGCCAGGTGGGGTCGTTGCCGACGCTGGCGACCCCGACGAAGAGGTCCACGTCACGCAGCACCTCGCTCAGCACCAGCGCTGGCACCTCCTGAAGCGCCAACGCGGTCGCGGGCTCGCGCTGCGTCTCGCCCCGGGACTCATACCCCCCGCCGTAACCGTGGCTGGTGTTCTCGGGTGCCGAACGCGGGTAGAAGCGGACCTGGTCGGTGCTCAGGCGCAGGTGGGCACCGGCCTCGGTAGCGTCCTGCTCGTAGTCCTCACCCGCGCCCTCGACCCAGAACTCCGCCCGCAGACCCCACTCGGGCAGATCCCGGCTGGCGGGCGGGAAGCTGTCGTCGACCACGAGTCGCAGCCGGTGCCTCCAGCCCCGGGCTGCGGCCAAGGCGTTGAACTGGTGCTGGCGGACGACGTGGGCGGCGAAACGGTTGGAGTAGGTGGCCGTGGCGCGCTCCGCATCGGTGAGCAGGTAGACCTCGCGGTGGGCCTGCTTGAAAGGCTGCACGACCTCGTAGCGGACCAACCACTCCCGCCACGCCAACACCTCGCTGACGTCGCGCCCGACGGGGTGCCACAAGGAGACCTCAGCGTCCGCGCCCGGCTCAGCCACTGCCTCGTCGAGGCCATGCAGCGCCCCCTCCGCCCACCCGAGCGGGGTACCGTCCACCACCCAGATCAGGCGGCGGGCGATCGTCGCGACGAGGGGATGCTCGAGGTAGCGTTCGCGCCAGACGGCGAACGGCCAGGTGCGCCGGGCGAGGAACTGGCGGTCCAAGCGCTCCACCTGGGCGCTGAGCATCGCGGCGACGTCCTTGGCGGTGGCCTTCACCTCCTTCAGCTCCTCCGGGTGCTCACGCCGGACCGCGCCCGGCACGGACTTCACCACCTTCCCCGCTGCGTTGCGCCACGTGAGGGTGACGTCGCTGGCGTCGACGGCGAGCTCCGCAGTGGCCTCCCCCAGCTGCAGGAGGCACCTGCCCCCGACCTCCAGCCCGTAGCCCGGGACGGCGATCTCCTCGACCTCCTCGCGCGACAACCCCATGGCCGCGGCCCGTCGGTCGAGGGCTGCATGGACTTCCTTCAAGGTCGTCCTGTAGGTGACGCGCGCCGCGAGCCGGGCCAGCTGGGCGAGAGCGTCCTCCCCCTCGAGGCGGGACAGGGCGTAGACGCCGGCGTTGGCGAGCTTGGGGCTGCGCGGACCCAGGCCGGGGACCTTGCGCAGAGAGGTCTCCACGAGGGCGCCGAGAGCGCGGGCGGTGGCGGCGTCGCCGGGCAGCAGCGACAGCGCCCACACCAGCCCGCGCAGTGCGTTGGCGTTGTGCGGGTCGAACGCCTCGTTGGCGTCGTACCCCCACTGCTGGCGCTGCAGCGGCACGGTCCGGGGACGCCCGACGAGCGCGAGCCAGCTCAGGACGGCCGGGCGGAAACCGTCGGCGACCTCCACCAGCCACTTCCGCGCCTGCTCCTCCCAACGGGCGCTCGGCTTTCCCGAGGTCGCGCTCAGCGCGTGCTCCAGCAACAGGGGCCACGCGGCCCTGAGCACGGGCAGCTGCGCCAAGAGCGCGTCGGACCACGCTTCCCCGCTGTTCAGCGCAGGAGCGCAGACCCCCGCGAGTGCAGCGGGAAGAGGCCCGCGGTCGTAGTGCTCCAGCTGGACGGAACGCCGCCCCACCTCCACCAGGGACAGCGGCACCTCAACTCCGACGCGGCGAGCGAGCTCGATGCACCCAGCGAGGCGGTACGAACGCAACGACGTCCACTGCCCCGCGAGGTCGGGCACCACCCCTTCGACGTCGTCGGCAGTGAGAACTCCATCCAGGTCGTGCGTCAGGAGGGACAACGCCCACGCCCGGTCGAGGACATCGTCATCGCTGCGCGCCAGGACCGCTTCCGTCAGGCGGGTGCGCAGGTCACAGGAGAAGGAGCGCACCGCGGACGTGAACGGCTTCGATGCCCCACCGTGGCCAGAGAGCAGGCGTCGGACCAGCTCGGCCTCATCCCCGGCCGCCGCGGCCCCCTGCAGGTCCTCGACCAACCGCTGCGTCCAGGCATCGGTCATCAGCCACCCACCAACGGCACGAGCTTGAAGAAGACGACCTCGGTGCCGGAGCGCAGGACCACCTCCGCGTCGAGGTCGCTGACCTGCCGGTCATCGACGATGACGAAGAAGCCGTTGCCGGAGAATGCTTCCACCGCTCGGTCGAACTGCTCCTGCGGGTCCACCCGATGGGGAGCGCGGACGCGCTCGCCGTTGAGGGCGCGCTCGGTGGCTGTGGGCTGCACCAGTCCGGTGAAGGGCTCGAACTGGCGGGCGTGGTGCTCGGAAACCTCCTGGAAGATGCGCCGGCGGATCAGTTCGCGCAACGGGAGAGTCTCCTCCGACACCTCCAGTCCCCACACGTCGCTGCGTTGCCCGGACGTCGTCTCGTCGACGAAGTTGATCATTGCCACAGCGAAGACCCTAGAGTCGACCCCCGACATCCACCGGAAGGTGCAGCCGCCCGGCGCGACAGCACTCGGGGTCACTGGCCCCGCCCTCATCCGTACCTCCAGCGCAGGTGCCGACGAGAACATGGACCGCATCGTCCGTCGATGGCCAGGTAGCGGTCCCCGCTGATGGCCAAGTCGAAGTCCCCACCCCTCGTGATGATCAGCGGCCCGGGGCGCCCTCCCTCCGACCGTCACGGGCCTGCTGGGCCTGCCCCATCCGGTAGGACTCCCCGCTGGTGACCACGACCGTCGCGTGGTGCAGGAGCCGGTTCAGGACCGAAGCGGCGGTGGTCTGCCCGGGCAGGAGTCGGCCCCACTGCTCGAAGGGCCAGCGCGAGGCGATGGCCAGGGACCGCCGCTCGTAGGCGGCCGCGACCCACCGGAACGACGACTGGGTGCCAGTGAGCCTTCGTCAGTACCGGTTCTCCCAGATGCCGAGCACCAGCGCGGTAGCGACGATGGCGGAGATGCCCCAGGAGCAGAGGGTTGCGCGGGCCAAGGCCCGCCAGCGAACCTTCAGGTGAACGATGCCGTGCTCGACGAAGGAGCGATCGGTGTTGACGTAGGAGTTCCACCCTCGAGTGCTCCGATCGAGAACTCGCCCTCTGCGCGGCCGTCGAACGGGTACGCGAACACCGCCGCCGATGTAGCCCTTGTCGCCCAGGACCGGCAGCCCCCGTGCTGCGGCTGGGGAGAGCGCGGGTAGGACGTGGCGGCCGGCTGCGGTGAGGTCGTGGGTGGCGCCGAGTTCGACCGGTGAAACCCACAGGGGTCGACCGTCGGGGTCGCAGACGACTTGGACGTTGCCGCCGTGGTGCTCGTGCTCGCCGGAGTACCAGCGATCGGATCCAGGATCGCAGTCGTGGACGCGGTCGGTGGGGATCGAGGTGCCGTCCAGCAGCAGGTGCTCGTGGCCGGCCTCGAGGGCGTCCTCGCTCACGTCAGCGAGGTCGGGGGCTTGGTCGGCGAGAACGTCGAGAGCTTCGTGCAGACAGCGGTAGGCACTGGAGAGGCTGTCGGTGTCGTCGCGGGCGAGGTCAGCGACCGCGACGGGTACCGATGCGGGCGCGGTGAGGGAACAGCAGGTGGGCAACGGCTTGGGCGAGGCCGCGGGGGACGTCGAGGCTGGCACGACAGGAGAGCACGTAGGGTCCTGACGGGCATGGCGGTTGAGCTTGGTCGCCACCATCGTGACCACCCAGGCCCTACGTGCCCCAACGTCTTCGCCTCCTGACTCGAGCAGCCGCCTTACCGCGCTACTGGCAACGGCTCAATGCGTCGAGACCGCCATGGCGGTACAGGTCAACCAGTTCGCACCGGGGTTCCGCGTTGCCCACGTCAAGGTTGCCTGGGTCGCATCCTGGTGTCGCGTTCCAGGTGATCCACCCGCTCCCCGTCCCCGGGATGAACTCTTGGTGGGAGCAGTTCCAAGAACCCGGGCCGTGCGTGCCCAACGCAATCTTCGCGATCAACGACCTCGAGCAGACTGTGCTCGTTGTCATCGCTGCTGGCGCAATCGAACTCATGACCTGCGACATGTCGGTCGAAGTAGCCGGCCTGGGCGTCACCGGCTCCCGGACGACCTCGCTCATCGACGCCGTGGACCAGCTCGGTGGCGCCTCGAACCTGCAGACCCATAGAGTCGATCCAGGGGTCCCCGGCTAGACCCCGTGACACACCATCAAGCCGAAGCACACGACACTCGACAACCGACCCGGGGAACCAACACGCCCATGCGCATCCTTTTCACGTCCGTCTCCGCTCACGGGCACCTCCTCCCCCAAGTGCCCCTGATGCACGCGGCAATTGAAGCGGGACACGCCGTCGCCGTCATGGTGAGCGAAGAGCTTCGAACGCTGGTGGAGACGCAACTGCCGTCATCGACGACGTTCCTGCCGGCCGGACCGATGCCGATGGTGCTCGCTTCCGTTGCCGCCGAGCGCACCGCAGGCGACCTGATGCACCCCACCGTCGAAGGCATTGGTGAGACGTTCGGGGGTGTCCAGCTCGATTACGCAATCGACGATGCTGTTCTTGCTGCCCGGACCTGGGCGCCAGACGTCATCGTCTCGGACATGTACAACACCCTGGGTCCATACCTCTCCGCTGTCCTGGCGGTCCCGTGGCACGAGTTCGTCATGACCGTCGACATCCCTGAACAGTGGCTGCGAGCCATCACCGCCGCCGCCGAGAAACGGTTCGATACCGCCGGGCTCAGGATCCCCGAGCCGACGAGCATCATCGATCTGTGGCCCAACGCCCTTCGCGACAAGCCGGTCACCACCGCGAACCGCTGGCCGATGCAAGCGACGGCGCACCGATCAGCAGACCCCGCTGCATCGACCCGCACGGCAACGCGCGAGAAGCACGTGTTGGTGACCCTGGGCACGACATTCCCGGACACGGCAGCACTCAGCACCATTGCGGACAGTTTGGCTGAGGGCGGCATGCACGTCGTGGTGACACGAGCGATGATGCTTGGCGAAGACCTACCCGACAGTGCCGTTCCCGGCGACACGACGACCGTCTCCTGGGTGCCATTTCGACCGCTCGCTGAGCTGCTGGTGGGAGCTGTGGCCGTGGTCACCGCCGGAGGGGCAGGGACCGTTCTGGCCGCCCTGAGCCAGGGGATCCCACTGGTCCTGTGGCCTCAAGGAGCAGACCAACCCGCGATCGCGGAGAGCGTCGTTCGAGCAGGTGCAGGAGTCAGCGTCACCGACAGCTCACGTGTTGCCGCAGCAGTGCACGAGTTGCTCGCAGGGGATGACCATCGCGTGGCTGCTCAGCGCCTCGCGGCGCAGATCAGCTCGGGGATGGGCCCTCGCGAGATCGTGGGCCGCATCACGATGGTCAATGGATGATCTAGCCCAGAAGACGGCGTTGCCGTACTTACCATCGCAAAGTCACTGGGGAGAAGATGGCGTCGTGGTGGTGGACTGAGCCTGCCACACAGCAGCGTCGACAGCACGAGATGTCGGGGATGTGGGGCTGCAGGGCACGGCGAGGGTCTCCGCCCGGCTACATCCCCTGACCGCCTACTTCTGTTGCCCTACGAGCTCAACCTCGCCGACGCTTCCAGCGGCGCCTTCCCATACCCTCCCCGGCGCTCCCGGGTCGCGATGGCGCAAAGCACGGGTGTTCGGGCGACTGGGGTCAGCGGATGTCCTGTCAGGCGCGCAGGACGGCCGGGCTGATGCGGACGGTGGCAGGGACGGGGTCGCCGTTGTCCAGGGTCCAGGCGAAGACGATGTGGTGATCAGGGGTGAGAGTGGTGCGCCGGTAGTCGTCGCGATGTCCGACGGTCTGCTTCCCGGTGCGGCGGGCGTGCTGGATGAACACGTCGAGGCCGACGCGCAGTTGGTGGGCATGCTCGGTGCTGAGGTCGATCTCGTAGTGAGCCTTTCCCGCTAGCGGTGTGATGGTCACGATCCGTCACATGATGACCGTGTCCGAGGCGTGCAGAACGATCTGCCGGTCAGCGACGAGTAGGCTGATCGTCCGTCATCGGAAGGGGAGGCTGGCGTGGACTACGGCGACAAGCTCTTCTGGCTCTCGGTGGTGATTCAACGCAAGTACGCGCAGATCTGCGCCGAGTTCGACTTGACCCCTTCGCAGGCCACGCTGATCTGCGCAGTCAGGAACGAGCCGCGGCAGATGGCCGAACTCGTCGCGGCGTTGGGCATGACGAAGAACGCCTTGAGCCAGCTGGTGGATCGCACCGCGCGCCTCGAGTTGGTCGCCCGAGCAAGCTCGGCGCAGGACCGCCGGGTCGTCATGCTCAGTGCAACGCCCACGGGGAAGGTGCTCGCTGAGGCCGTGTACGCCGAGATCACCAGGCGCCTGCCTGAGATCGCGAGAAACCTCGACGCCGACGATCAGCGCGACCTCGAGCGCGTGGCCACCGCCGTCGTGGACGCTTCGGGCCCTTCTTCGTCCACCTCGAAGCAGCCCAGCACGCCGTGAAGTTCCGCTAGACCCGCACCTTGACGATGTTCATGTCATGAACTAGTTTGGTTCATGACATGAACTAGTGAGGGGTGGAAGCGATGAGCACACAGACGACCGGCACGATCGCCGTCTTCGGCGCGACGGGACAACAGGGTGGCGCGGTGATCGACGCACTGCTGGACCACGAAGCCCCGGTCCGGGCCCTGGTCCGCAACCCGCAGTCCGACCGAGCTCAGGCGCTGGCCGCCCGCGGCGTCGAGCTGGTGGCCATCCGGAGTGACGACGCGGCCTCGTTGAGCGCCGCGTTGATGGGAGTCGAGGCGTTCTACTTCATGACCCCGGAGGCGAACAACCTTGACGAGGTCGAGACGGAGATCCGCATCGGCACCGCCCTCGTCGACGCGGCGACCGCGGTACGCGTCCCGCACGTCGTGTTCAGTTCGGTCTTCGGCGCGGACCATGAGTCGGGCGTGCCGCACCACGACTCGAAGCACACGATCGAGGAGCACCTGAGGAAGTCGGGCCTCCGGGCCTCGGTGCTTCGCTCGACCCCCTTCATGGAAGTGATGGCACCCAAGCTGGAGCACGGAGAGCTCGTGCTTCGGTTGCCGCTGCCCGAGGACGCCGTCCTGAAGATGATCTCGGTCAGGGACGTCGGTAAGGTCGCTGCCGCGCTTTCGCTCAACACCGCGCAGGCGCCCGGCGGAGTCGTCGAGCTCGTCGGCGATGAGCTGACGGGCCCTCAGATCGCCGCGGCGTTCGGCGCGTACGCCGGGCTCCCGGCACGGTACGAGGCCCTCCCGTTGAGTGTGCTTCCCAGCGACCTCGACAGGGCGATGTTCCGCCAGTTCGCGAAGATGGCGGACTACCCGACCGATCTCGCGGCGGTGCGGGCAATCGAGCCGGCCACCCAGGACCTCGCCCAGTGGATCCGCTCTACCGGTTGGGTCCCGTCCACGAACGTGGCTGGTTCTTGAGCCTCTGGCCGCGATGAACGCCCCGTGATCGTGCCCACGGCCTCGGCGCTCTGGGCACGGCAACGCATCCGCCAGCGGTTGAAGTCGTCACGAAGCCCCCGGGCCATGCCCGAGGCCCACACCGGCACACTGCCCTGTTGTCAGCGGCACGCAGATGTGACTCCCGGTCGTCGGCCTGGGATCCGAGTTTGCGGGTGGAGGTGGAACTCCGATAGACGGAGGGCCTCCCACAGCAACACCCACCACCGGAGTTCCACCGTGCCTGATGCTGTCACCGACACCGCTGTGCTGCACACCTCCAGGACCGTTGTGCAGCACATCGCCACCTTGCTGCTGACCCACCACCCCGTGCCTCCGGCACCGAACCCGCGGCGCAGCTGCCTGCACGTAGGCCCGCACACCGCCCACGTCCAGTGTCCGCCACCGCAGAACCCCGCGCCCGTCGTCGAAGCGGCGGCACGGCCGCCGGCACCGCCCGCACCGGTTGACGACGCGCTTCGACACCCGCACCGACACGACGAGCACCCCGTCGTCGTCGAACTCGGCGTCTTCGACGACGGCCTGCTGCAGCCCGAGCAGCTCAACCCGTGTCCTGACCCGCGCAGGCCGTTCTCCCGTGGTGACGGTTCCGATCTCGACAATCAGGACCGTAGCCACCAGGACGGCGTGCGCCCTGCATCTCAGCAGGTCAGTGGCGCGTCGACAGCGCTGGGCTCAGCTCACACATGAGTCACAAGAGCCGCTTTTCCCATGATGTCCAGTGCGGTCTCGGTGGTGGCGAGTTTGCTGCGGGTCACCTCCAGTTCACGCTTCAAGCGGGCGATCTCGACCTGCTCGGCGCTGGGTCGGCCAACGGGCGTGCTGTCGTTCTTGCCTTCGAGCAGGCCGGCGTCGCGGGCCCGGCGCCACCACGATACGACCTGCGTCCGAACTCACCCTGGCCTGTTGGACTCCCTCGACGCTTGGCGCGATGACGAGCACGCCGTTCTGGCTGACCTGGGCTACGGAGGCGAACGCGGCCGCCTCACCTGTCCCGTGAAGCACGTCAAGGGCCAAACCCTGACCGACGATGAAGCCTGCGTCAACGCGCTGCACTCCGCCACCCGCGCCGTCGTCGAACGCGGCAACTCGCTACTGAAGAACACCTTCAAGGCTCTGAAGCACGTCGGGCTCTGCCCCTGGCGTATCGGGGTCATCGTCGCCGCAGCCCTCGTCGTCCTGCACCGCGAGCACCACCGCACGACGTAACCCGCCGTCATGATCAAACCGCTACTGACAAAGGCTCAATGAGCCGCTGGCCTCAACTCACCCTGACAGACAAGGAAACAGCCGCTGGAGCCGCCGCTCCGACGTCATCAGCGGACCATCGAGCTAGGACCCGCGCACCACGTGGTCGGCCACGCCGGTCACCATGAAGGCGAGCCCAGCCTCGAAGGCCGCCTCGTGATCGACATGATCTTCTGCGGCCGCCAAAGCCACACCACTGGACCGGTGCAGCTGGGCCTGCTCCTCTAGGACGCAGCCGACGGTGTACCGGCCCGAGGCGAGCATCGCCATCCGGGCGTGCCCTTCGGGGACTCCGGCGGCGGTGAGGAACTTCAGCTTGTGGGTGATGCGTTGCAGGTCCGCCTCGCCGGGGAAGGAGCCGGCGTGCAGCCGTGCGCCGTCGCGGCGCATCAGCAGGGTCCGCCGCAGGCTGCGACTGTTTTCCGCGAACCAGTTCTGCCAGTCCTCACCCGCGCTCGGCAGTAGCGCGGTGGCGTGCGGAGCCATGGCGGCCTCGCTCATGGCGGTGAGCAGGTCCTCCTTCTTGCGGAAGTGCCAGTACAGCGAGGGCTGCTCCACGCCGAGGCGCCGGGCCAGCGCCCGGGTGCTGACGGCGTCCAGCCCGACCTCGTCGAGCAGGTCCAGGGCCTCGGCGACGACGGTCTCCCGGTTGATCTTCGACACCTTGACAACCTATCGGCGATAGATGACGCTGTCGAGGTACCTATCACCGATAGATAAGGTCGTCATGGCAACCACGACACCCACACCGTCCCTGAAGGTCCTCATCTGCGGTGGGGGCATCGCCGGCGAAACCCTCGCCTTCTGGCTGGCCCGGGGTGGACACCAGGTCACCGTCGTGGAGCGCTTCCCCGCCCTGCGGGCCACCGGCGCCCAGGTCGACCTGCGCGGGCAGGGCATCGAAGCCGTCCAGCGCATGGGACTGCTCGAGGCCGTCCGCGAGAAGCTCGTGGACGAGCCCGGGGTCGCCTTCGTCGACGCCCGCGGCAGGACCCGAGCGACGATCATGGCGAACACCTCCGGCAGAGGCCGGCAGAGCCTGACCTCGGAGTACGAGATCATGCGCGGGGACCTGGTGCGGATCATGCACGAGGCGACGCGGGGCGACGTCGAACACGTCTACGGCACGAGCGTGGAACGCTTCGAACAGGACGAACACGAGGTGCTCGCCCACTTCGCCGACGGCTCCTCACGGACCTTCGACCTCCTCGTCGGCGCCGACGGGCAGGGCTCACGCACCCGTCGCGCGATCCTTCCCCACGGCGCCCCGGAGCCCTACCGGCGCCTGGGCATCCACACGCGTACTGGTTCGTCCCCCGCATCGACTCCGACGGTGCCCTCCGCGACACCTACACCGCTCCCGGTGGCCGCCAGATCATGCGCCGCAGTCACCACCCGGAGCTGACGCAGGTCTACTTCTTCCTCCGGGAGAGTTCCGCGGAAGCCTCTGCGGTGCACCGCCAGCCGATCCAGCGCCAGATGGAGTTCTGGGCCGACCGGTTCCGGAACGCGGGATGGCAGAGCGAGCGGTTCCTGGCCGGCATGGACGCCACCAAGAGTTTCTACTCCCAGGAGGTGCTGCAGGTCCGCACCGACACCTGGTCGAAGGGGCGGGTCGTGCTGGTCGGGGACGCCGCGCACTGCGCCTCCCCCTACAGCGGAATGGGTGTCTCCGGCGCCCTGGTCGGGGCACACGTCCTGGCCGGACAGATCAACCACAACGCCCACGACCTACCCACCGCACTGGCCAACTACGACCGGCAGCTACGGCCCTTCGCCGATCAGATCCAGGCTGCGGTCAACCCACGGCTGCTGCGCCTGGGACTACCCACGACACAACGCGCGGTCAACGCTCTGCACGTCGTGGCCGGCCTGGCCACGGCACTGCGCCTCCCCGACCTCATCGCACGCACCGCGAAGGAGGATCGAGGTGGCGCGTGGGCGCTACCCGCGGACCCCGCCCCACTCACCAAGCAGTTGCGGGAGTGAGTCCGCGCCACCGAACGCGACGGTAGCGGCAGCGGAGATAGTCGTGCAGACGGTCCAAGCGCGCTGAATGGGGACGATCCCCAAGGATTTGCGCGACTGGGACGGGAGAACCGCCAACTGCACGGGGGAAAACCCCAGAAGTACTTGCCGGCCCACCCCACACCCATGCCAGACTCCACGAGCATCCAGGGAACGACCTGCCAGTACCGGTGGGGAGTTCATCGTCGATCCGCTCGTCCAGCAACGGCACGAACACCCCGGCGATCAGGACGGGCCACCCCCGCCACGGGTGTCGGCCACGGTGGTCACGGTGGTCACGCGCCCAGGCCGACCTCGTCGAGGCGACGGTCGAAGCGCATACCGGCGAGCCCACCGAGCACCGCCTCGACCAGCGCGACCACGGTGTCGGCGTCGGCGTCGGCGCGATTGGTCCGACGTTCGCAACGGTGTCTCGCAGCCGGCATCTCGTCACCCGGGACCACGGCGTGGGGGGGCCTCCACGCGTTGCTCCGCACGCGGAGAACAAGCAGGATGAACAGTCACGAAGGACGCAAGGGCAGTCGCTGCGATGTCCTCCGGTCGCTGCGATCCCGGTGTCGTGCCATGGTCCGAACGCGCGCCGCTCTGGTCGTGCGCCGGTGATGGTCGATGATCACCGGGACCAGAAGACCTGGACCAGGAGGACGCGGTGCACACGATCGGGGTCGACGTCGGCGGGACGAACATCGAGGTGGGGCTGGTCGGTGACGATCACGAGGTCATCAGCCGCGCCAAGAAGAACACCCCCCAGGACGGTCCAGACGCCGTCCTGGACGTCGTCGCGGACCTCGTGCGCGAACTGCTCGAGAACGCCGGCGAGTCCGCGGAGGAGTCCGGGGAGGACCAGACGCCGGCGGCAGTGGGTCTGGGCATTCCGGGTGTCGTACACCAGGGACAGGCGCTGACGGTTCCCAACCTGCCGAATTGGGACGGACCCGTCGACCTCGTTTCCGGTCTGACGCAGCGGACGGGATTGCCCGTGGCGCTCGGCAACGACGCCAACGTCGGCCTCCTGGGGGAATGGCTCGCCGGTGCGGCCCAAGGCGCCGAGAACGTGCTGGGGGTGTGGCTGGGAACCAGTGTCGGTGGCGGCCTGATCCTTCAAGGCCGCCCCTTCCACGGGGCCCGCGGCGGCGCCGGGGAGATCGGGCACATCGTCGTCCGCGAGGGCGGGGCGTTGTGCAGCTGCGGTCGACGCGGCTGTGTGGAGGCCTACGCAGGACGACGGTCCATGACCAGCGCCGTGCGGTCCATGATCGAAGCCGGACGCACGAGCGTGCTCGAAGAGCTGCGCGTCGAACACGACAAGAGCTCGATGACCTCAGGGGTCTGGCGTGACGCCCTCGAAGCCGATGACGAGCTGGCGATCGAGGTCTTCGCCACCGCGGTGGACACCGTCGGTGTCGGCATCGGCGCCGTCCTCAACGTCCTCGACGTCGACCTCGTCGTCATCGGTGGTGGCCTGGCCGAGAAGCTCGGCAGTGACCTCGCCGACCGCATCGAGACCTCCACCCGGCCCTGGGTCATGCGCCCCAGCCCCGACCTGCAGTTCCGCGTCGCCGAGCTCGGTGACGACTCCGGCGTGGTCGGCGCCGCCGCGCTGGCCCGTGCCCTCGTCATCGCCGGTTGAGGGCAGCGATCGTGAAGCAGGGACCCGTCCGCCGACACCACGACGCGCGTCGAACGCACCGAACGCGTCGCCCCGGACAGCCCACCACGATCACCCGTCACGCATGAGCGGTAGTCCTCCCCCGCCGACCCCGGCCACGCCGCCCCCTGCCGCGCCGCGCGGCGGCACAGCCCTGTTCAGCCGTGGGTCCTGGCTGGAGACCCAGCGCATCACCACGGTACTGCGCAAGGAGACCGTCGGTGGGGCCCTGCTGCTGCTGGGTACCGTGATCGCGCTGGTCTGGGCGAACTCGCCCTGGTCTGCGGCCTACGCGGGGCTGCGCGACACCGTCGTGGGACCCCACGCACTGCACCTGGACCTGTCCCTGGGGCAGTGGGCCGCCGACGGGCTGCTGGCGATCTTCTTCTTCATCGCCGGGCTGGAGCTCAAACGCGAGTTCGTCGCCGGTGACCTGCGCGAGGTCCGTCGCGCCCTGGTCCCCGTGACCGCCGCCGTCGGGGGCATGGCCGTGCCCGCGCTGCTGTACGCCCTGATCAACCTCTCCACCGGGAACGGGGCGCTGCAGGGGTGGGCGATCCCCACCGCCACCGACATCGCCTTCGCCGTCGCGGTCCTGGCGGTGATCAGCACCCACCTGCCCACCGCACTGCGCACGTTCCTGCTGACCCTGGCCGTGGATGACCTGCTGGCCATCACCATCATCGCGATCTCCTACACCAGTGGTCTCGCCCTGCTGCCCCTCCTCGGATCCCTCGCGACCATCGCCGCATTCGGGGTGCTGGTGCAGAGACGCATCCGCTCCTGGTGGCTGCTCATCCCCCTGGCGGTGCTGGCGTGGGCGCTGATGCACGCCTCCGGCATCCACGCCACCGTCGCCGGGGTCCTGCTCGGCTTCACCGTCCCCGTCATCCGCTCCCGCGCCGCCGGCGGGCCCGAGGCCGGACCGGGGATGGCCGAGCACTTCGAGCACGTCTGGCTGCCGTTGCCCGCTGGTGTCGCCGTCCCCGTGTTCGCGTTTCTTCTCCGCCGGGGTCGCCGTGGGCGGCCTCAGTGGACTGGTGACCTCGCTGCAGGACCGCGTCGCGCTGGGCATCGTGGTGGCCCTGGTGGCCGGGAAGTCGGTGGGCATCCTCGGCGCGACCGCGCTGGTGTCCCGCTTCACCCGCGCCCGCCTGGACGAGAGCCTGTCGTGGTGGGACGCACTGGGCGCCGCCCTGCTCGGTGGAATCGGCTTCACCGTGTCCCTGCTCATCGGTGAGCTCGCCTTCGGCAGTGACAGCCTGCGTGACGAGCACGTCAAGGTCGGCGTCCTCACCGGCTCCCTGCTCGCCGCCCTCCTGGCCGCCGTCGTGCTGCGGGTGCGCAACCGCACCTACCGCCGCCTGCAGCAGGAAGAACAGCGCGACGACGACGGCGACGGCATCCCCGACGTCTACCAACACGGGCGGAGCTAGAGGCGAGGCGCATGTTCTTCGATGACGTGAACGGTCTGCTGCGGGTACTGCTGGTCGGCGCTGCGGCCTACCTGTGGCTGATCCTCGTGCTGCGCTTCAGCGGTGAGCGGACCCTGGCCGAGCTCAACGCCTTCGACGCAGGAGGCACACAGTGAGCAGAACGACACCTTGCCGTCAGTGATCGGTCTCCTCCGTGGCGGGGAGGGCTCAGCTCACTCTGCGGGTGGGACTGGACTGGACGCTGGTGCCACCGTGGCTCCACGGCCCCGTGTCCTGTCCAGACGAGCCCCCTGCCGGCGCACTCCACGGGGATTGCCGGCGATCAGCGGCAGCAGCCAGTGCGCTGAACGATCGGCATCGACCAGGACAGCCCGGGCCAGCAAGCTCAACGGAACGGCCAGCAGTGCACCGATGGCGCCCAGCACGAACCCCCAGAAGACCACCGACAAGAACGTCAACCCGACCACGACGATGACCAAGACCAGCAGCAGGACGGAATGACCTCATGAGCGACATCCTGGCGCTGGGACTCCTGGTCCTCGGCGTCATCGTGCTGACCCCCGCCGCGGACCGCTGGGGAGTTCCCCAACCGGTAATGCTCACCATCTACGGCCTCGCCCTCGGCCTCATCCCCCATGTACCCATCCCTCGGCTCTCCCCCGACCTGATCCTTCCGTTGGTCCTTCCTCCCCTGTTGTTCGCCGCGACCCAGAACACCTCCATCCGGGAACTGCGTGGCGCGATCCGCCCGGTCCTCGGGCTGGCCGTCGGGCTGACGCTGCTCACCGCCGCGCTCGTGGCCGTCGTCGCGCACGCCCTGGGCCTGCCGTGGGCGATCGCGGCTGTCCTCGGGGCGGTCGTGGCCCCACCTGACCCGGTCGCGGCCACCGCGGTCGCCGGTCGACTGCACCTGCCGGCCCGGCTGGTGACCCTGCTCGAGGGTGAGGGGCAGTTCAACGACGCGACCGCGCTGGTCGTCTACCAGTTGTCGGTGATGGCCGTCGTCGCCGGCGGCGTGAGTGCCGGGGAGATCGGTCTGAGCCTCCTCGTCGCGGTGGTGGGTGGGCTGGGCATCGGCATCGTCGGTGGCTGGCTGACCCGCTGGGCGCTGGGCCACCTGCACGACGCCGCGACCGAGACGACCGTGACCGTCGCGGTCCCCTTCGCCGTGTACCTGCTGGCCGACCACCTCGGCGCCTCCGGCGTCCTCGCCGTCCTGGGGACGGGGCTGTTCCTGCGGGCCCGCACCGCGGGACAGGTGACCTCCGGCGGGTGGCTGCTGGGTAAGTCCGTGTGGCGCTTCGTCGACTTCCTGGTCAGCGGACTCGTCTTCGCCTTCCTCGGACTGGAACTGACCACCGTCCTGCGTTCGTCGACGGAGCTGAACGACGCGAGCACCTGGGGCCTGACGGCAGCGGTCATCGCCGTCCTGGTCCTGTTGCGCACCGCGGCGATGTTCACCGCCTCGGCCCTCGCCGGTCGACGGGCCCGCCGCCGCAACGAGGGAACCCCGGCGGGACACCGCGAAGCGGCCGTGACGGCGTGGGCCGGGATGCGTGGGGTCGTGACCGTGGCCACGGCTCTGGCGCTGCCAGCCACGATCGAGAACGGTGACGACTTCCCCTCCCGGCAGGTTGTCGTGGTCGTCGCGCTGGTCGTGGTCATCGTGACCCTCGTCCTGCAGGGGCTGACGTTGGCGCCGCTGATCCGCCGTCTCGGCGTCGCTGATGATGCCGACACCGGAACCGACGTCCGTCGACTGCACCACCTCGCCGCGGAGGCTGCCCTGCACCGACTCCGCGAAGACGACACCGACACCGACACCGACACCCCCGAGGCTGTCGTCCAGGCCGTGCTGCGCCAGTACGAGAATCGATTGGACTACCGCCGCAGCGTCACCGATCTCGTCGAGGGTGACCTCGGCGGTGACAGCGCGGGAGACCACCTGCGCCGGCTGCTCGCCACCGCCAGCGAGGCCGAACGTGACGCGGTGCAGCGGGCCCGTCGTCAGGGCCAGGTCAGCGCGGAAGCCGCCGAAGTCGTCCTCTTCGACATCGAGTCCCGGTCGTTGCGCTATGAAACGTGACCCGGGAGCCGGGTGGGGGTCTGCCGCTGACTGGTTGCGCCACCGGCCCCTTCGGGAAGTCCTCGAGCAACTCGGAGAACCCGGAGAACCCGGAGAACAGGCGGACCGCCGGCGGCGGCAACTGCTCGCCGCGGAACTGGTTGCTCGTGCGAGCTGGGGTGTCGTTCTCCTGATCGCACCTCACCGGGTGCTGGGACTCACCGCTGGGAAGCCGGTCAGCGAGGACGGTGCCGCGCTCGTCGTCGCGCGGATCCTCGGTGCCCGCCACCTGCTGCAGGCGGCGGGAGGTGCCCTGGTGCCCGGGCGGACGGAACGTCGACTGGCCGCGGCCGTCGACGGCGTCCACGCGATCGCCTGCCTCGCGCTGGCGGTGCGCGCACCGCGCTACGCCCGCGGTGCCCTGGTGGACGCCATCCTCGCCACGACCTGGTGCGTGCTGAGTCTGCGAACCGTTCGCACCCACAGTAGTTCCTGACCTCTCACCCGACCCCTAAGCCGAAGGAGATGCCTCGTGGCCCGCATCGAGGACTACGGACTCATCGGAGACCTGCAGACCGCCGCCCTCGTCGGCCGCGACGGCTCCATCGACTGGTTGTGCCTACCCCGCTTCGACTCCGCCGCCTGCTTCGCGGCCCTGCTCGGCGACGAAGAGGCCGGGCGGTGGCGCATCGCCCCGGTCGGTGCCGGAAACTGCACCCGCCGCCGCTACCGCGACGACACGCTGATCCTGGAATCGGAGTGGGAGAGCGCCGAGGGCACCGTCCGGGTCATCGACTTCATGCCCCCGCGCGGGCGCGAAGCCGACCTGGTGCGCATCGTCGAGGGCGTGAGCGGCAGTGTCGAGGTGGAGGCCGACCTGCGGCTGCGGATGGACTACGGCAGCGTCGTCCCCTGGGTCCGTTCCCTCGACGGCGGGATGCGCGCGGTCGCCGGCCCGGACGCGGTCCACCTGCACACCCCGGTGCACCTGCACGGCGAGGGCATGGCCACCGTCGCCCGGTTCCAGGTGGGCGCCGGGGACCGGGTCCCGTTCGTCCTGACCTACGCCCCGTCCTGGCTGGAACACCCTGAGCCGGTCGACGCCGAACGGGCCCTGTCGTCCACCGCGGACTTCTGGCGGGACTGGATGCAGCGCTACACCTTCCAGCCCACGACACTGCAGGATGAACCGGAGACCGCCGCCCGCTGGGACGCCGCGACGCGACGCTCACTCATCCTGCTGAAAGCCCTCACCTACGCACCCACCGGCGGAATCGTCGCCGCCGCGACGACGTCTTTGCCCGAACAACTCGGCGGCTCACGCAACTGGGACTACCGCTTCACCTGGCTGCGCGATGCCACCTTCACCCTGCAGGCGCTGCTCGGAACGGGTTTCGTAGAGGAGGCGAAAGCCTGGCGGGAGTGGTTGTTGCGCGCTGTCGCCGGCGACCCCGCACAGCTGCAGATCATGTACGGCCTCGACGGCACCCGCCGGCTCCAGGAAGCAGAACTGCCCTGGCTGCCCGGCTACGAAGGCTCAGGACCTGTGCGCATCGGCAACGCCGCAGCCGATCAGTTGCAGCTCGACGTCTGGGGCGAGGTCCTCGACGGCCTGCACCTCTCACGCAGTGCCGGGATCGCCCCCGATGAGGCGTCCTGGGACCTGCAAAGGGCACTGCTGGACCACCTCGAAGGTCACTGGCAGGACCCCGACAACGGCTTGTGGGAAGTTCGTGGCCCCCGCCGGCACTTCGTGCACTCCAAGGTGCTCGCCTGGGTCGGACTGGATCGAGCCGTCCAGGGCGTCGAACGGTTCGGGTTGCAGGGACCGGTGGATCGCTGGCGCCGAACCCGCGCGGCCATCCACGCCGAAGTCTGCGAACGCGGCTACGACCCCGACCGTGCGACGTTCACGCAGTCCTACGGTTCCACCGGCCTCGATGCCGCCACCCTTCTCATCGGTGAGGTGGGGTTCCTGCCCTGGGAGGATCAACGGGTCATCGGCACCGTCGAGGCCGTCCAGCGTGAGCTGGACCGCGACGGGTTCCTGCTGCGCTACGCCACCAGCGCCGACGGCGGCGACGGTCTTGCCGGGGAAGAGGGCGCGTTCCTGGCCTGCACGTTCTGGCTGACCGACGCCCTGCACGGCATCGGGCGCCGCACCCAGGCCCGGGAGACGTTCGAGCGCCTCCTGCTGCTGCGCAACGACGTCGGCCTGCTGAGTGAGGAGTACGACCCGGCCACCGGGCGGCACCTGGGGAACACCCCGCAGGCCTTCAGCCTCGTCGGCCTGGTCAACGCCGCCCGCCACCTCGGCGGCAGCCACCCCGCCGACCTGAGCCGGAGCCATGGCAGTGGTAGTGACCGCGGTGGGGCTGGCAGCGCTGAACGCGGCCCGACCGACCGCTGAGGACCGGCTCGACGCGGTCTCCCACGGGAACGCCAGCAGGCTGCCGTGGGACCCCTCTCCCGCCCCGGGACAGCTGTCTCAGTTCTGGTCCAGAACAGCGACGCTCGGGCTATGAGCGGCCGGGAGGCGTCGTCGCAGGACCTCGATCGGGATCGTCGACCTCGGCCGAGCTGGGCTGAGTCGGGCTGGACTGGGCTGAGCCAGGGGTGAACGTCACCTCCACCGGCGGGAGTCCGACGACGTCGTAGGTGGCGGAGGCGATGCCGATACCGGCCTCGTCCAGACCCCCGAGGACCTGACGGGTGATGGCGTCCTTGACCTCCCGGACCCCGCGGTGGTGCACCAGGAACCGCAGCGAGAGTTCCAGCCAGTTGTCGGTGATGCGCCAGTACACCGCCGGCGCGAGCGCCGCGTCGGCCATGGCGTAGCGGGTGCGCATCCGCGCCAGGGCCCGCTCAGCGTCGGGATCGTCAACGACAGCGTGGGTGCGGGCCGCGTCCAGCAGGATGGATTCGGCGCGGTGGCGGTCGGCGTCGTAGGAGACCGGCAGGGCGATCTCCTCCCACAGGTAGGGGAAGTCGCGGGTGTAGTTGTAGACCGGCTCCTCGAAGATCACCGCGTTGGTGACGGTGACCACCCGCCCGGTGTACTGGCGCGAGTGGACCCAGGTGGCCGGGTCAGCCCCGGCCACGGCCGGGGGCTGGCCCATCTCCATGATCGTGGTCTTGAGGAACCCCAGGCGCACGACGTCACCGCGCACCCCGCCGAGCACGATGCGATCCCCGACCCCGAAGGTGTCCCCGCGCAGGATCACCGCGTAGGCAGCCAGGGAGAGGATCACCTGCTGCAGGGCGAAGGCCAGACCCGCGCTGATCAGGCCGACCCCGGTGGACACGTCGGTCTCGGGAGTGATCCAGATCGAGACCACACCCAGGACCAGGACGACCGCGGTGATGACCTGCAGGCCCTGGCGGGCCCAGAAGCGGCGGGGATCGGCGACCTGCCCCCCGAGCATGCGGCGCAGCACCGCTCGAGCCGCGGCCTGCAAGGCGACGACGACGACGATCAGCGCCAGGGTGAACAGCACCTTCACCCCGGTGGTGGCACTGACCCCGACCAGCGTGACTCCGAGGATCCGCACCGCACCGGAGGGATCCACTCCCGTCTCGGTCGCAGTGCTCGCGACCAGTTCGGCGTTCACCGCTGCCCCCCGTCACTGAACGGTGCGGAGGTCTCGGCGGTGACGGATCGCCACACCCCCTGCAAGGCCCGGCGCACCTGCTCACCCTGGACGCGCAGAGCGGCCGCTTCGCTCTCGTCGTGATCCCCGTCCCGGGCCGCCGCGGCCGCGGTGGCGTCCAGACGGCTCAGCTGGTCCTCGACCGCGGTGACCGCCTCGCCGGCCTGGGGGGTGTCCGCGCGTGCGCACCAGGCCAGCGACCGCAGCAGCTCGTACAGAGCGGCCAGAACGCTGGGATCAGCGGCGCCGTAACGGCGGGGTTGGGCCACAGCCAGGTCGAGCAGGTCCGAGATCGAGGGCCGGGCCACCAGAACCCGCAGCCCCCGACGCTTCCCGCCGTCTCCACTGTCGCTGTCGCCGTCATCATCGCCGTTGCCGTCGCCGTCCTCGCCGTCGTACAGGCCCTTCGGGCCCAGACGAAGGCCCACGAGTTCGCACAACAGCGCCGAGGAATGCCCCAAGGCGTGCACCGCGGTCGTGGGGTCGTTGATCCCCGGCGACAGCGCCTTGGTCGCCACATCGGTCAATTGGCGCAACCCGAAGGCGACGTCCTGAGCTTCGGTGCGCTCGGGTCCGATGACCACAGCGTCGGCCACCGCCTCTTCCAACTCGCTCAGCACTTCCTGCCCCACCACCGTGCCGCCGCCGGCCGGCCACACCCAGGCGATGGGCGTCCCGGTCACCACCGAGGCTCCCGGGAGCGGCTCGAGGACCATGAGCACGTCCGCTCGCACCGCAGCAGCCAGCACCGCGTCCTCATCGACCCGGACCAGGAACCCCGACCGGCGGGCCAGCAGCGGCACCGCACTCTGCGGGGGGTGCAGGTCCGCGGCGGGGTCCCCGGTCAAGCCGGCTGCGACAGGACCGCGGGGTCGGGGGCCACCCAGCACCGCCCGGGCGGTGCCGCTGGCGTCCTCGTGCACGGTCCGCAGCATCGTCTCCACCCGGATCTCCCCGGCCAGGTGAGCCAGGAAGAGGACCAGGGCGATGACACTGGCGATGGTCAGCACGAAGGCCACCGTCACCGAGAACTGCGGCACGAACGCGCTGCCCTCCTCATCAGCGGAGCGCACCGTCCGCTCCACCGTCAGGGCGTAGGTGAAGGTGGCCAGGAAGATCCCCAACGTGACGTGGACGAAGCGGTCACGGGTGAAGGTGCGCAGCAGCCGGGGAGAGAACTGGCTACTAGCCAGCTGCAAGGTCACCACCGTGAGGGAGAACGTCAACGACGTCACGGTGATCAGGGAACTGCTGATCGCGTCCAGGATGGTGCGCGCCGCTCCGGGCCCACCGCTGAAGATCAGGTCCGACACCCAGGCGGGAACGTGATCGTCGGCAGCGCGGTCCAGGCGCGGTAGCAGGACACCGGCGATCAGGGCTAGGACGATGCAGGCCACCGGCACGGGCCACAACGAGGTCCGCGCAGCCGTCACTACCGCCCGCACCCGCATCGCGCGGCCCCTCACCTGCGCACCCCCAGCACAACCGAAGCCACCCAGACGCCATCGACCAGCACAGATACACCTCTTCTACCGCGAACCCCCGGGGCGGGGATCGGTGAACAGTGACACCGCGCCACCGGCACCGCCTGATGACATCCGGATCAGGTCGCTGACGGCGTCGTCACTGCTCCGGCGTCACTGCTCCGGCGGTACGACGTCCGGGATGCGGTTCGGGCCGGCCACCGCCGGACGGGGAACGTCCTGAGGGTGCAGTCGTACCGCGATCAGGGCCACGTCATCCTCAGGCTGCTCCGGCACCAACCTCTGCAAGAGTCCATCCACCAGGCCATCCAGGTCGACACCGCCTTGGGCCAGCTCACCGGCCACCTCCGCCAAACGTTCCAGTCCGACCTGCAGGGACTCACCGCGCCGTTCCACGAGCCCGTCGGTGTACAAGATCACCGTGGACTCCCGCTCCAGGGTGACCACCGACTCCTGCCGGGGGGTGTCGGCATCGATGCCGAGCAGCAGGTTCGCCTCGACCGCCTCCAACAGCCTGGGTCGCCCATCGGTGTCCAGCACCAGTGGGGGCAGGTGCCCGGCGTTGGAGAAGCGCAACCGGCTCACGCCGTCCTCGTGCTCCTGCGCGGTCTGCTCCAGGCGGGCCACCACCGCGGTGGCGCTGGTGGAGATCATCAACAGCCGCAGCAGCCGGTCGGTGGCGCTCAGCACCGCAGCCGGCCCGTCACCGCTGTGCGCCGCGACCGCGCGGAGCATGGTGCGCACCTGTCCCATTGCCGCCGCCGCGATCGTGTCGTGCCCGATGACGTCGCCGATGACCAGCACGGTGGAGCCGTCGGGTTGGAAGAAGGCGTCGTACCAATCTCCACCGATCTGCGCCGTCCGCGCAGCGGCGCGGTAGCGGACGACCACCTGCAGATGGTCCGGCTCAGGGGGTTCGGTGAGCATCGAGCGCTGCAGGGTCTCCCACGCCGCAGCCGCCTCGGCGTGGGCAGCGATCTCGGCCTCGTGCACCAGCAACCGGTCCAGCACCTGCGCGCACTGGGCGGCGAAGGCATCCAGCAATTCCACCTGCTCAGCGTCGAAAGTCTGCGGCTGGTGCCACCCCGCGGTCAAGGAGCCCAGCACCCGCCCGTCGGCGACCAGGGGCAGGCAGGCGAAGGCCTGGGAACCGGTGGAGTCCATCACGTCCCGCATCTGCGGTGACCACGCCAGACACGCCGCGGCGTCGCTCAGCAGCACCGTGCGTCCGGTGCTCGCCGCCACGCAGGCCGGCAGGACACTGTCGGCGGGCAGCCGGGCGTAATTGCGTTGGGTGGCGGCGCCGAAGCCGTCGGTGATGGTCAGATCCATCATCGTGGCATCGCCGGGGGTGAAGACGGCCACGGCGCCGCTGTCGCAGCCGGTCGCGGCCAAGCCGTGTTCGGTGATCTGATTGGTCAGCTCCAGCACGCTGCCGGCCTCGGCCAGGGCCAGGGCGGTGCGTGCTAGTCCCGCCAGGCGCGTCACGGCCTGCTCCCGGGCAGCGGTCAGGGCCTGCACCTGGACGGCTCGCTCGTAGAGGTCGGCTTCCAGCTGCTGGGCTCGACCACGTAGGGCCGCAGTGGAGCGCTGGACCTCCTGCTCGACCTCCTCCTGCGTCGCACCCCGACCTGAAAGGGTGGTGCTGGTGCGGGTGATCTCCTTGGTGACGTCCTCTGTCACGTGCAGCAACGCGGCGACCTGCCCACCAGCACCAGCACCTTTCTCGTCTTCGGCGGCGGCGCCGAAGACGGGAAAGGTGGTGAAGCTCCACCACCGTTCGCTGAAGCCGGTGGGGCTGTCAGCGTCGGGGATGTCGTACTTCTGCAGCGGCACCGGGTCCGCGACCCCGGTGGCCAGCACCCGCAGCATCGAAGCCCGCACCAGGACCTGCGGATCCTGCACTTCTGCACCGCCGCCGCCACTGTCGATCTCGTGGCCCGGTAGGGCTGAAGGAGCTGCCTGCGCCAAGGGGAAGGCCTCGAAGAGGTAGCGACCTACCAGCTCCGCACGGGGTCGACCCGTGGCCTGGAGGTAGGCACCGCTGACCTCGAGGATCACCAGGTCGGGGTCCAAGAGCATGCAGGGAAAGGGCAGGGCAGCGAAGATTCTCGGCAGGCGCTGCTCGCGACCGATGACGCTCACAGTCACCATCATCACCGAATCCATTGACCTGCACGGACCGCACGCGGGTCAGCTCGTGGCCTCGCGGTCAGCGCACCACTTCATCGAAAGCCGCCCCACCCCCTACTCGCTGAGGTCAGCCCCGTCCGTCGACCACAACTCGTGTTCCTGGCACCGGAGCAAGCCGCCCACCGTGCTGGATCTGACTGGATGCGTGGGTACGCCACGCGTCACGCACTGCGCCCGAGACGGATCGCCCGCTCACGATCACGCGCGGTGAGGCCACCGCGGACGCCAAAGCGACCAGGACCCCGCATCTCGTAGTCCATCGCGTCCTCGAGGCACACTTGGCGGACCGGGCACTGCCAGCAGATCGCGACCGCGGCGTCGTGGTGGCGGCGATTGACGTCGAACGTCTGATCGAACAGCTCGATCTGATCCCGGCAGACAGCGCGGTGACGCCACTCGCTCATCGAACGCCCTCCCCACAAGGTCGAAGCAGCACGCTCCCTGGCGCTCTATCGACAGCTCCCGGCACGAACTTGAGCCTCCGGCGCGCTCAACATCACGCTCGGCGCACCTCGACACACGGGCTCCAGTCAGCTCGGACACATCCAGCCACGACTGAGGTCCCCTCGACTCAGGTCCCCCGTCGACGACCTCCGCCTCGCCCGCCCGCCGCCCGCCCGTCCGTCCGGCCCACTGCTGGAAGCCACATCGAGCCCACTTTTGCCTACTGCAAGTGATCAGATTGTGACTAGGGGTGGTGATGGGGCTCGAGGTGCGGCACTCTGGTCTGTAGTGATCACCAGTGATCCTGGCAGCGGACGGACACCGTCCACCGCGCCCCACGATCCGAACGGTCACCGCCTACGACTTCTCACCGGTTCCCGATGGTTCCCATCACGAGGGGTCGAAGGCACGGAGAAGCTGCCGCTGGATGCACCCCGTGGCGTGATGACGGCACCCTCACGAAGGGGGTGCCCGGACAGGAAGCTGGCCATGTTCAAGAAGTCTCTCATCGTCGACATGATCAACCGCAGTTCCGAGACCCCCGCCGACCGCAGGAACTTCCTGCGCGGCATGGGCCTGCTCTCCGCCGGCACCGTCGGCGCCGGCCTCGTCGGAGCTTCCGTCGCCGCCCCCGCGGAAGCCGCCCCGGGCGACCCCATCAGTGACGGCACGGTTCTCAACTTCGCCCTCAACTTGGAATACCTCGAAGCCGAGTTCTACTGCTTCGCCGCCTACGGCCACGGCCTGTCCGAAGCCATGGCCACCGGTACCGGCACCATGGGTGGCGTCACCGGCGGGCACCGGGTCCCCTTCAAGTCCAAGTCGATGCGCTACTACGCCGAAGAGATCGCCAACGACGAGATCGCCCACGTGAAGTTCCTGCGTGCGAACCTCGGGGCTGCCGCCGTCGCACGGCCGGCCATCGACCTGCAGAACTCCTTCACCGGTGCGGCCGTCGCCGCCGGGGTCATCAAGCAGGGCGAGACCTTCGACCCGTTCTCCTCCGAGGCGTTCTTCCTGCTCGGCGCGTTCCTCTTCGAAGACGTCGGGGTCACCGCCTACAAGGGCGCGGCACCGCTCATCCAGAACAAGGACTACCTCGAGGCCGCGGCCGGCATCCTCGCCGTCGAGGCGTACCACGCGGGCATCGTGCGCACCCTGCTGTACGAGAACGGCCTCTCCACCCCCACCAACGCCATCTCCGACGCCCGCGACTCCCTCGACGGGGCCGGCGCGGACAAGGACCAGGGCATCACGACCGGTGCGTCCGGGCGCGCGAACCTCGTCCCGACCGACGCGAACTCGATCGCGTTCAGCCGTTCGCCGCAGGAAGTCCTCAACATCGTGTACCTGACCCCGGGCACCGGCGTCAGCAAGGGCGGGTTCTACCCCGCCGGTCTCAACGGCGACCTCAAGACCAGCTGAGCCCCACCCCACCCCTCCCGTCGACGTCGACCTCCCCTCGACCTCGACGTTCCCTCGAACCGTCCACACCCTTGAACCACCCACATCCTTGGAGTACACGATCGTGAAGAAGCACACCGCCGTCAGCGCCGGGCTGGCCCTGCTCGTCGGACTCAGCGGCGCCGCCGCCATCGCCGCACCCGCTCAGGCCGCCGCCGGCTTCAAGTTCGACCACCGCATCGCCGGAGCCGACCGCTTCGCCACCGCCGTGGAGTCCTCGAAGCTGCTCGAACCCACCGACGGTGCAGCCACTGACGTCGTCATCGTCAACGGCTACGCCACCGTCGACGGCCTCACCGCCTCCTACCTCGCGGGACTCAAGTCCGCGCCGATCCTCTACACCGACACCACGGCGGTCCCTGCTGTCACCGCTGCCGAGATCGCACGCCTGGGCGCGAAGAACGTCTGGGTCATCGGCGGCACCGACCGCGTCTCCACCGCCCAGGAAGACGCCTGGAAGGCCGCGGGCAAGGACGTGACCCGCATCGCCGGCGCCGACCGTTACGAGACCGCCGCCCTGGTCGCCGAAGCCGGCGGCACCGCCGAAGACGGTGACAACCCCAACGGCAACGCCCCCGAGCAGGTCTTCCTCGCCTCCGGCACCTCCACCGCCGACGCCCTGGCCGCCGGGCCGATCGCGTGGGCGCGCAACTACCCGATCCTGCTCACCGAAGCCGGCACCCTCCCGGCGGTGACGAAGACCGCACTGGATGAGCTGGGAAGCAGCAACCGCGTCGTCCTCGGCAGCTCCGCCTCGGTCTCCGACGCCGTCTACTCCCAGGCCGGTGGAACTCAGCGCCTGGGCGGCACCAGCCGACAGGACACCGCCACCAAGATCGCCGACTACGCCACGGCCAGCCAGAACTTCGACACCCAGTCCGTGGCCCTGGTCGGCGGCTCCGACACCACCGCAGCCGACGCCCTCTCCGCCGCGCCGGTCGCTGGATCGCAGGGGGTGCCGCTGGTCTTCATCGACTTCGACGGCTCGCTCGGCGCGACGACGACCAGCTACCTCTCCGGGCACAAGACCAGCTACACCGGCCGCGGCACCGGCTGGATCTTCGGCGGAACCCCCTCCGTCCCCCAGGCCGCGGCTGACGCCGCCACCGCCGCCGTCCAGTAGGACCCACCCAGGAACGCCGCTGTGCGTTGAAGGTGCTCGTCAGCTGACACGAGCCATCCGTTCAACACCGGGCAAGAACGTGACGATGTGACGGTGCGGTGCGGTGAGCGGGAGATCACCGCACCGCACCGCACCACGGCCTCCTTCGAAGATCGACCCGGGTCAGCGCCCTATCGCGCTTCGCAACAGGTCCCACCGCACGTCATCGCCGGCCGTGCTGACGTGGACTCCATCGGTCATCATCGCCGGGACGGCGGTCGTGGCCAGTGAGATGTAGGAACTGGCCCGCGAAACCGGTGGCGCCACCGAACGAGTCCGGGAACTCATCGCCTCCATCCAGACCTCCACCGGGGCAGTGGGCCAAGGCATCCAGGACGTGGAGGCGACCATCGGGAGGATGGACGATGTCCAGACCGCACGAGCACCACCTTGGACGAGCAAGCCGGTCTCGCGACCGTTCTCGGTGCCCGCTGAGCACGCGCCGGCTGTCGAACGCGCCGCCTGACGTGCCGCAGACCGGGATCGTCGAGCCCGCCACCGGAGCCGCGCGCGCGAAGCAACCGGGTGAGAACGCCACCCCAGTCCTGGCCGCAGCGAACTGGACCCATCGCCCACGGTGTTCGCTCCGAACGATCCCCGTGATGACGCCCCGGGAACACCTGCACCGAGCAAACGCCACGGCCCACACGCTGTTGACCACTCAGAGTCTCCTGGTGCTGCGGCTGAGCATGGGCTTGGTCTTCTTCGGCTTCGGCGTCCTGAAGTTCTTTCCCGGAACCAGCCCGGCGCAAGACCTCGCGGTGACGACCACCCGCATGCTGACCTTCGGACTGGTCCCTGACCACCTCGCACTGATCGGCGTCGCCTCGCTGGAGACGGTCATCGGTGCGTGCCTGCTGCTCGGCGGGAGGTTCCTGCCCGCGGCCCTCCTCCTCCTGGTTCCCCAGCTGGCGGGGATCCTCTCCCCGATCGTCCTGCTGCCGCACCGCCTCTTCGCCGGTCCCCACCACGCCCCGACGTTGGAGGGGCAGTACGTCCTCAAGGACGTCATCCTCCTCGGCGCTGCCCTGGTCATCGCCGCAGCCTTCCTCGGTCAGAGGCGGACGAGCCGGCCGCTGCCTGCCCGCGAGAAACTGGCCATCGTCCTGGCCGGGATCCGTGAGGAGTGCCCGCTGGAGGAGCTGTGCGCGGAGCACGGGATCAGTGAGAGCGACTACCGCTCCTGGAAGGACGAGGTCCTCACCGCAGCCGACGCCATCCGTTCTGCCCAAGCGGTGGCCCTGCGCGGCTGACGTCGTTTCAGCGGGGAACGTCAAGAACGCACAGCCCAGCGAATCACCCCGCACAGAGAAACCACGCGAAGACACCCACGGAGAAACCACACGGTCTGCCCCCGAGCCCGGTGCCGCGAGACCGCCGAGGTCTCCGGGGACACCAAGAGCCGCACCGCGTTTCGCTCTGAAGAGCTACCCAAGGCGCATCCGGCGCCTCTCGATCAGAGCTTCCCAGGCAACTGGACGGACAGGCTGCCTGCGCCACAGCGGATCCAGCACCACCTCGACACCGTCACACCAGACGTCGATGCGGTGAGGGTCAGCCCGCCCACTCAGGGTCGGTGTCGTTCAAGCGCAACGCATCAGCGCTCGCACCGGGCCCCACCACCGCTACCCCGGCCGGAGTGGCACAGCGACGCAACGCCTCACGAACCCCGGTCACACCACCCGGCGGCGACGGCACGAACCTTCGGATGGTCTCCTCGGTCACGACCATGGTGTTGCTCAGGCTGTCGACCAGGTCGGCCACCAACGGCGACGGCAACGGCACGACCCACCCGATGACCCGCGCCGCCAGAGCGGTACTGACCCCCCGGACCGGCAGCAGGAACCGTCGACGGCCGCTCACCCGCGCGTAGGTGGCGACGAGGTCGCGGTAGGGCAGCGCATCAGGTCCGCCGATGTCGTACGCGCCTGCCGGTACGTCGGCCTCGGCACTGTGGCGCAGGTAGTGCACCACGTCGTCGACGGCGATCGGCTGCACCCGGTGCTCCATCCACACCGGTACCGGGATGACCGGCAGCCGATCCACCAGGTGACGGATCAGCTCGAAGGAGGTGGACCCCGCCCCCAGCACGATCGCCGCCCGCAGCCACACCAGATCCACCCCCCGCCCGAACTCCCGCAGGGTCTCCCCGACCACGCGACGGCTCTCCAGGTGCTCCGACAGCTCCTGCCCCGGCGGGACCAGCCCGCCGAGGTAGACGATGCGCCGCACCCCGGCCGCAGCGGCCGCCGACGCGAAGGTGCGGGCGCCGACCAGGTCGGTCTCGGCGAAATCCCCCTCGCCCAGACCGTGGACGAGGTAGTAGGCCACGTCGACCTGGCCGTGCCCGCTCAACGCACGGGCACAGGAGTCAGCGTCCATGACGTCCAGCTCCACGCTGGTCGCAATCCGCGACAGGGCGAGGCCCGAGGATGCGGTGCTCTCCTGCGTGCTGCTCCCCGGAGAGGTGCCTTCCGGTGGGCTGCCCCCAGGCGAGGTGTCGAAGGCTGCGAGCTTCCCCGGGTCACGGGCACCGGCGAGGACGTCGAAACCCGCGTCCAGCAGAGCAGGGACGAGGCGGGAACCGACGTAGCCGGTGGCTCCGGTGATGAGTGCACGCACTGAGGGACCGTACCCGCAAAGACCCGCAGCGACGCTCGCCAATCCCGTATCCCACCCGGACAGCTCCCGGCTGTGGACGCTTGATCGTGGTGGGAAGCTCGGGTGGTCGCTGACGATGCGGGGTGCAGGTGTTTCGGCCTGGGCGACGGAGACCACGATCAGCGGCGGCAGTCGTCTCCGTGATGATGCGCCGGGGTGGGTTCGGCGTCGAGGCTCACGCTTCGACGACGACAGACAGGACACACGCCGCGCCAGGCCAGGCGGGGTCCGCGGACTCTCTTCCCGCACAGCGACCACGGGCTGGAACTACTCGCTGAACGTTCCCGTACCAGGTGGGCGTTGCGACCGCCCGCTCCGCGCCACACCCACCTACCGCTGACATCGATCGTCTTCACGACGTCGACCCACGTGACCCCGGCGGCGCCACCGGAGGACTCGGCAGCGCCGTTCAGGTCGCGTAGTTCCTTCACCGGTGAACCGCCTTCCACGGAATCGCGGCACCACGGACGCAGCCAGAGACATGGGGTGGGCACTGTGAGCCGGGCGAGATGGGCCGAGTGAGATCGTCGTCCCACCGGCAGCGCGGCCCCTCCACTCGAGAAGTGCAGTAGTCGCGGCTGACGCCGTCGTGAAGTCCACCCACGACGTTCGAGGGGAAACGCGTCAGAGGGTGAAACGGCCCACCAGCGTCTGCAACTGCGCCGCACTCCGCGAGACGTCCGCGGCCGTCGACGCCGTGTGCGACGCCGACGTCGTCGTCTCCACCGCCGCCGCCGCGATCCCCGAGATGTTCGCCGAGATCTCCTGGGAACCCGTCGAGACCTCGGTGACGTTGCGGACCATCTCCGCCGTCGTCGCCGACTGCTCCTCCACCGCCGCCGCGATCGTGGCCTGCAAACCATCGATCCGCGAGATCACCTCCGCGATCTCCGCGATCACCTCCGTCGCCGCCGACGCATCCGCCTGGGTCGCGTTCACCTTCGCCACGATCACCTCCGTGGCCCGCGCGGTCTGCTGCGCCAGTTCCTTCACCTCACCCGCCACCACCGCGAACCCCTTGCCCATCTCCCCCGCCCGCGCCGCCTCGATCGTCGCGTTCAACGCCAACAGGTTCGTCTGCTCGGCGATGGTGGTGATCAGCTTCACCACGTCCCCGATCTCCCGACTCGAGGCACCGAGACGCTCGATCGTCGTGCCGGCGTCCCCGGCAGCAGCGACCGCGGTCGCTGCCGTGGAAGAGGCTTCCGCGGTGGAGGTGGCGATCTCGTTAATCGCCGCGGTCATCTCCTCCCCCGCCGCGGCGACGGTGCCGATGTTGGCGCTGATCTGCTCCGTGGCGGCGGAGACGACCTGTGACTGCGACGCGGACTCCTCCGCACCGGAGGAGAGCTGGGTGGCGACCGCGGTCAACTCCTCGCTGGAGGCGGCGAGGGTGGTGGCGTTGTCGGTGACCTCACGCATCACCGCGGCGAGGCTGTCCATGGAGGCGTTGGTCGCAGCGGCGAGACGTCCGACCTCGTCCCTGCTGACGTAGTCGACGCGCTGATCCAACCGGCCCTGCGCGAGACCTTCGACCACACCCACCGCCTGGGCCAGGGGGCGCGCGATGGAGCGGGCGATGACCACGGCGATGACCACGGCCAGCAGCAGCGCCACCCCCGCGCAGCCGGCCAGCACGATGACGGCCTGGTGGTACGCCGTCGCCCCGTCCGTAGCGATCGTCTTCGCGGCCTGTGCCTCCACCCCGTTCATGGTGTCCAGGGCGGAGTTGACCGTCTTGCCGACCTCGGTGGTCGTGGCCGTGCGCTGGGTGACGAACGCGGTCAGATCCGCCTGACCAGCCAACGGCAGCAGCGCTTCGCTGGCCGTGCGCCACTGGGCCAGGGACTGGGTGTAGACACCCTGCTGCTGGGTGGTGCTGGCCGGATCAGTGGCCAGGTAGGCCGTCCACGCGGCGTCCAGTGCCGTCTGGTCCTTGCTCAACTGGTCGGTGGCCTTCTGGGTGGACGCCGCGTCCAAGGCGATCGCCACGTCGCTGAGGTCCTTGCGGACCTGCAGGTAGGCGGTCTGGACCTTGTCGATGGTGTCCACCGAGGCCACCCCGGAGGTGGAGAGGTTGTCCAGGTTCGTCTGAGCCTGCCCCAGGCGGGCGATACCCAGGCCAGTGACCACCAGCAGCAGCAGGCACACCACGCCGAACCCGGCGAACAACTTCGAAGAGACCCGCAGGTCCCGCACCCAGGAGAACATGACCGACCGCCCATCACCAGGGCACCGGAGCGGCACCAGACAGTGACCGATCGGCCACCCGGCAACCGTCCTTAACGTTCACCAACTCCTGTCTCTCGGCCCAGATCAGCGCGCAGGACCAGCTCCCGAGAGTCCCGGCGGGCGAAGTGCCAGCCGAAACCGGCCGCATCCAGGGTGAGCGGGGCGAGGCCCCGCCACGGTCTCCATCAAACCCGGGCCCTGACACTCAAGGGCCCGAGCGCTGCGCTCCTGCGCCGGCCGGGCGGATGGAGGTCGCCCGGCTCAGGTCACGACCAGACGCAGCAGAACCTCCCCGGCCGCACCCAGTGGCAACACCAACAGCAACCACGCCGCAGCCGAACCCACACCCCGGGCTCGCGCACCCACTGCCCGCGCGGCCGACGCGGTGGCGCCGAGGACCACCACCAGCAGGACACCGAGGACGCAGGAGACGACCGCCTCACCCGGGTAGCGCAGGTAGAGCCCGTAGGTGACCACTCCTTCCGCGAGGAAGACCCCGCCCAGCAGCGCCGCCCCCAGCGCGGCCACCCGCGGCGCAGCCGCCCGTCGCCACCACCAGCCGGCCACCCCCAGGACCGGCCCGCCGAACACACCGGTAGCGGCCCACAGCACGACGTTGGAGGGGTTGACGCCGAAGCCGCGCGCAGCGGACACGGCGTAGTAGCCGGCGACCTCCCCGAAGCACACCGCGACACCGGCCAGGACCGCAGTCCAGGGCCGCCGGCTCCAGGCACCGACCAGGAACGCGGGAGCGACCCAGGGGCCCACCGCGTTGGCCAGCCCGGCGAAGGGCCAGGGCAGCAGCGTCTGCAGCCCTGACGTCGACGCCCCCCACACCGCGCCGATCAGCACTGCCGCACCGAGCAACGGAGACGCGCCCAGCCCACCGGCCGAGCCGTCGCGCCGGCCGCCCCCGGCCCACGGGAAACGGAGCGAAGTCTTCAGTGCGGCGGGTTCGCTCATGGTCGAAGCCTGCCCCGTGACGATCGGTCTGAACATCACCGCGTGGTCGGATCCTCGACCATCGATTCCTCGTACCCCGGGTTGATGCCCGGGCTCGAACCCACGCTCGTACCGCTGATCGCGCGGTGGTGCCGACGGTGGCGGGGAGGTCCTCACCGCGGCCGCGGCCCACCTCTTCCCCCGCCGTGACACTCTGCTCCTCCTGGAAGTCCTCCAACCGGTGGGAAGGTTCCCGTGAACGTCAGCTACTCCCTCGCCTACCGCCTCGGCATCACACCGTGGGAACGCGCCATGGAGGTGGGCGCCGGCCAGTTCACCGCGCTGATCGAGCGCGAAGAGGCCGAACGCGTCGCCCCCTTCGGCCACGCCCTCGACCTCGGGTGCGGCACCGGCGCCCACGCCGTGCAACTGGCCGGCCGTGGCTGGGACGTCAGCGCCGTCGACGCGGTGCCGTCCGTCGTGCGCCGGACCACCGAGCGGGCGCAGGAGCACGGGGTGGACGTCCACGCCCTCGAAGGTGACGTGACGGCACTGGACCCGGCCCGGATCGGAGCCCCCGTCGACTTCTTCCTCGACGCGGGCTGCTTCAACGGCCTCCGCCGCAGGCAACGCTCCGAGCTGGGCCGCGGGATCACCGCCTGCGCCGCGCCGGACGCCACCCTGCTCGTGCTCGCGTTCGCGCCGGGGCGCCGGGGGCCTCTGCCCCGCGGGGCCAGTTCCTCCGACGTCACCGAGGCCCTTCCCGGCTGGGACGTCGTGGCCCAGGACGCCACCGACAGCCGGGGGTTCCCGGGGCCGCTGCGCGGTACCACTCCGCAGTGGTACCGCCTGCGCCGCCGCTGACGGGTGTTCGTCCCGGACGCCCCGTGAGGTGTGCCACCCCCGTGGACGGGGAAGGTGCCGGGGGTGATGTTCACCCTCTTCCGCCCCCTGGCCGCCGTCCGCGGAGCCAGGGCGCTGCACCCGTGCGGGACCGTCCACACCGGCCGACCGGTCCGGCACGGCCTGACCGCGGGGACCGGGGTCGGCTGGATCGAGGAGTCGGGCTCGGGGTCTGCACTCCAGCCTCTCGGCTTCCACGGACCGCGCGGGCCGTGGCGACCGTTCGCCGAACTGTTCCTCGACGAGGGCGAGGTGGAGGACCGATCACGTTCGCACCGGTCCACAACGCCGTCGCGGGGTTGCGCGTGCCGCAGCGGTGGCGCCGGATCCGCGAACCCGGGTACGCCGGTTCGCGGCAGGGCCGCCGTTGACCGGGTTCACCTGGTCCGCGCGTCCACCGGCAACGGTGGGTAGAAGGTCTCCGGCAGGGCCCGCAAGGCCCGGACCATCGCGTCCGTCCCGTCGAACTGGAAACCCAGTTGCGTGGCGTACGCGGCGCACGCCTCCACCTTGGCGTCGAGTTCCTCCTCCGTGGGGTACCGGGGGTCGCCGAGGGGAGTCTCCGCTCCGGCCCGCAGGACGTAGGGGGTGTCCGCCCACCGGGCCAGAGACAGGCCCCGGTCGTGGGCGAGAACGTCGACCGCCGTGCGCACGTGGCGGTGGTCGACGTGGTCGCCGAGAGCCTGCGGACCCAGCAGCAGGTCCACGGAACCCCCGAACCGCTCGTCGAGGAACGCCGTGAGGGCCTCCCCGATCGCGACCGGGCACCCCTCGTCCCCGGCGACGACGGGCCCGAAGAGCGCTGCGGCGCTGTGGTACCCGCGGTGCGGCGCTTCGAGGAGGGGGAGGTGGAAACCCGTCGTGCCGAGGGCGGCGCCGGCCGCGACGTCCTCGGCGCGACGCAGGGCCATGTAGTCGACGTCGTCGGCCAGACCCTTGTCGGTCTGGCAGGCCAACGCGAAACCCGTCGGGTCCGTCACGCTGCCGGTGAAGACGGTGAGCACCGTGACCTCGGCCCCCGCGGCCACCAACCCGGTCAACAGCGCCCCGGCGGAGAACACCGCGTCGTCCAGGTGCGGGGAGACGGCGAGGACCCGCGCGGGGTCCACCCCGGCGCGGTTCACAGGAGGTGGGGGGTGACGAGGAACCGGCAGTCGGAGTCGGCGGTCGTGGGTTCCACGCCCCGCCCCCTGCTGGTAGGGCGTTCGGCGGGCGGGACCTGCGTCCACGCGGTGTCCGGCGGCGTGGCGACGACCCGGTGGTAGACGGCTTCCACGCGTTCCGTCAGAGCCGGCCAGGACCAGACCTCGCGCACCTCGCTCAGCGCCTGCTGCGCCAGCTTCGGCCCCAGGGCCGGGTCGTCGAGCAGACGACGCAGGGCGTCGACCAGACCCGCGACGCCGCCGACCTCGTGGAGCAGACCGTTCTCGCCGTCGCGCACGCAGTCCACGACGCCCACCGTGCGGGTGGTGACGACGGGGAGCCCGGCGGCCATGGCCTCCAGGATCGTGTTCGAGAAACCCTCGGACTGGGTCGGCGAGACGAACACGTGAGCGTCGCGGTAGACGGCGGGCGCCTCGGTGTAGGGGACGTAACCCCGCTGCTCCACGACGTCGTCCAGCCCCAGTTCGGTGACGAGTTCGGCGACCGCGGTGACGTCGGGGCCGATGCCGGAGACGAGGAGCCGCACGTCCCGGCCCTCCGCGCGCAGCGCCGCGAGACCGTGCAGCAGGTCGAGGACGCCTTTTCGACGGTCGACGCGGCCGTGGAAGAGGAGCGTCACCGGCCCGTCCGCGGGCAGCACACCCACGGCGACCTCGTCGGCGGGGGTGAAGGCCTGCGTGTCGGTGGCTCCACCGACCAGGTCGAACCGTTCCGGGTCGGTCCCGTGGTGGTCCACGACCTCGTCGGCGAACGTCCGGGAACCGATGAGGACGGCCCCGGCGTGGTCGAGGACCGTGCGGATCCCCACGGAGTGGGCGGGACAGCACAACCCCACCCAGTGCCCGTCGCCCCCCTGGACGCTGACCACCGAGGGCAGGCCGAGCGAGGCGGACGCCTCCAGGACGGCCATCCCGGTGGGCCAGGCGTACTGGGCGTGCAGCAGGTCGAACGGTTCCTCGGCGTGCAGGCGCTCCACGGTCTCGCGCATCGCGGCGATGTCGGCGTCGAAGTCGGCGGGCAGACCCTCGCCCGACCGTTGCTCCCCCAACGCCTCCAACCCGATCGCCCGCACCCCGGCCGGGACCCGGTCCGCGGGGGGCGGACCGCCGCCGTAGACGGCGCTGCCGGCGGGGTCACCGCGGAACTGCGACACCAGCACGACCTCGTGGCCGCGGGCCACCAGACCTTCCACGAGCTTCTCCGCGTACACGCTCATGCCCGACACGGCGGGCCAGTAGCGGCGGGAGACGAGGCAGATCCTCATGCGGTCCATCCGTTCTCGCGGGCCACGGCGGCCGCGTGCAGTGCCGGTTCGCGGTAGAGCGGGTACAGCTCCCCCAGGACGCAGTCGAGCGCGGTCCGGTCCAACCAGGCCGGGCCGCCGAGGCGTTCCCGGGCGGCGTCGGTGAGGTGGACGGGTTCGGCGGAGGCGGGGACCCCGTCCTGTCCGGGCACCCCGAGGCCGGCGATGCCGTGCAGGCCCGTCCGACCGTCCCCACGTTCGAGCAGGTCCACCAGCCCGCGTTCCCCGATCCGGCCGTAGCTGACGATCTCGACCTCGAGCCCCGGCACGACGACCCGGGCCACGGCGACGGGTTCGGCGGAGCAGTCGAGCACCAGCACGTCGAACCCGCGCTCGCGCAGGAGACCCACGAGGTGGGCACAGAGGGCCTGCTGCTCGTCGACGCCCTCGGGGGCCCGCCACGTCGGCAGGGTGTCGAAGCGACGCCGGCTGCGTTCGGCCAGGACGACGGGTTCGAGCAGGGACCGCAGCTGAGCGGCGTCCTTCTCCAGCCAGCCGAGCATCCCGCGCAGGGCGCGCTCCTCCTGGGTGGAGGGGTCGGCGGCGTAGCGCTCGACGTACCCGGCGGGGCTGATGTCGCGGACGGCGTCGAGGTCCCCGTGGGTGAAGGCCTTGCGGGAGCGGGCCGCGGCGAACTCCAGCACGGCCTTGCGCAGCGCCACCTCCCGGTCGGGGTGGGCGGCCTCGCCGGCGGCGGTCACCATGACCGGCTGCAGCGGGTCGTCGTCGGTGCCGACGACGGTGATGTTGGCGATGCCCCACCAGTCGTTGGCCAGCTTGGGCACGACCCGCACCCCCGCCGCCCGCAACCGGGCCAGGGCGTCGCGGGTCACGGGGTCGGTCACGAGTTCGTCGTCGGGGCCGAGGTCGAGGACGACGCCGGTGTCCAGGGCCCGGAAGCGGGTCCCGTTGCCGTCGCGCTGCAGGAGTTCTCCGATCCCGTGCGCGACCGCGCGTTCGAGGCTGTCGCCGGCACCGAGGCCGTTGCCGTGCCGGGTCACCAGGCGGGGCAGGTCGTCGACGAAACCGTCGGGCAGTTCGTCGGAGTCGCGCAGCACGACGTCGGCGGGGGCCCAGACCCGCTCCCCCGTGCCGTAGCGCTGCAACGGCAGCCAGTTCAGCGTCACGTCGGGCGTGTAGGGCGCGCCGGCGTCCAGGCACACCGCCGGCGGGTCCAGGACGGCGTCGGCCCCGAGTTCGGCGACCAGCTCGTTCCGGGTGGCGCGCCGGTGCTCCAGGGTGGCCACGGTGCGGCGCAGCAGACCCAGTTCCGCGGACTCGCCCCAGCTGGAGCGCCGTGCGTCGGCGTCGGTGCCGCCGTACCCGTGGCCGATGGCGGCCACCCCGGCGTCGCCGGTCGCGGCGATCGTCCACCACGAGGGGATGCCGACGGTGTCCAGGCGGTAGGTCGGGAACTGGAAGCGGTCGCGCTCCCCCAGTACGTCGCGGAAGCGTTCGGTCGCGAGGTGGTCCTGCCCCTCCTGGACGGGGTGGTCGACGGTCAGGCGACGGGGTGCGGTCACGCGAAGACCTCCACGGTCCGGGTCAGCAGGTCCATCGGCACCGGGGACGCCGACGGGGGGTTGGCGAGCATGTGGTCGACGAGGGCCACGACGTGGGCCGTGGTGACCCCGCGGGCGAACTCGAAGGGGCTGAAGACGGTGTCGAACTCCAGCTGCCCGACGATCTCGCGCATGCTGCGCAACTCGGCCCGGGACAGCGGGATCTGCGCGTGGAACGCCTTGTGGGCGCTCAGCGCCGCGGCGTTCCCGTCCTCGTCGAGGTCGATCTTGAGGGAGTCGCCGCAGAAGAACAGGCCGCGATCGGCGTCGTGCAGGACGCTGTGCCCGGGGAAGTGCCCGCCGGTGCGGTGCAGGGTGATCCCGGGCGCCAGCTCGGTCCGGTCGTCGGCCGGCCAGGTCACGCGGAAGGCCTTGGTCCAGGTGAGGTCGTGGACGCCGACGGAGACGACGGGCGGGTCGAGTTCGTCCTGCAGCTGCCACAGCCCGCCGAAACCGTGGACGTGGCTGGAGGCCAGGACCCGCAGGCCACCGCGGCGGCGCAGTTCGGCCAGCGCGTCGGCGGAGTACCACGGGGCGGCCTCGAAGCCGAGCAGGCCGTCGGAGGTCTCCAGCACCCAGCCGTGCGACCCGAGCCCCACGACGGGGTCGCACCAGAACTCGGTGACCCCGGGTACGGCCTCGCGCCAGGACGTCGTCACGAGCGCGTCGACCTCGGTCTCGCGCAGGAACTCGAACCCGTCGACGGGCAGTTCGTTGCGGACGTCGGAACACACCGGGCACGACGGCGGCGGGGTGTGCGCGAACCAGCGCTGCCAGTGGCCGCAGTTCGTGCAGGAGTAGGCGCGGTGCTCGCGGTGGGCCCGGGTGGGCAGGGGCGCCAGTTCCGCGGCGCGGACCCCGCGCATCGCGTGGGCGTCGTCGGGTCCGGTCATGCTCGTGCCTCCACGGGTCGGGGCTGCGCGCCCAGGGCGTCGTGCAGCAGGTTCAGCAGGCGCAGGTCCCGCGACATCGGGAATCGCCAGTCCTCCCCGCCGGTGACCGCGGCCTCCAGGGCCCGCAGTTCGCCGGTGAACGGTGACGTGGTGGTGTCGAACTCCAGGTCGCGGGACGCACCCGTGGCGGCGTCGATGAACTCCACGCGGCCACCGGCGTCCTGTCCCATGGTGTCGTTGGCGACGAGCTGCCCTGCGGTACCGACGATCTCGAGCCGACGGCGCGGCAGGGTCTCGACGGTGTTGAACGAGTTCGAGATCGTCACCAGCACCCCGGAGGAGGTGCTGCCGACAAGGACGGAACCGTCGTCGACGGCGTAGTCGTGGACGCGGTGCTGCACGTGGGTGGTGGCCGTGGCCACGTCCTCGCCCAGCAGGGTGCCGACGAGGTCCAGCCCGTGCGGGGCGAGGTCGATGTAGGCCCCGCCACCGGCCCGGACGGGGTCGACGCGCCAGTTGTCACCCGTGGTGCTGCCGGGCGGTGCCCACCCGGGCGGCAACCAGCACGCGTAGACGATGCGGACGGCCGTGACGGTGCCCAGGTCGCCCCGGGCGATGAACTCGGCCATCACCTCGTGGGCGGGGTGGAACCGCTGGTCGAAGGCCGTCGCGGCCACCACTCCCGCGCGTTCGCACCCGGCGACCAGCGCCGCGGCGTCCTCCAGGCTCGCCGCGAGCGGCTTCTCGCACAGGACGGCCAACCCCGCGTCGGCCGCGGCCAGCGCGACCTCGCGGTGGGCGTGGTTCGGGGTGGCGACGTAGACGATCCGCGCCCCCGGGGTGGCGAAGGCCGCGGCCAGGTCGTCGTGCGCCTGCGCGCCCGGGAAGCGGGCCGCGAGGGCGATCGCCGCCTCCAGGTCACGGTCGACGACGGCGACGACCCGGCTGGTGGCCGAGGCGGCCAGGGCGGGGGCCATGTGGTCGCGGGCGACCCAGCCCGCTCCGGCGATGACCCAGCCGGTCCGCTCGTCGTCGTGCAGTTCGTCAGGGGTGTTCACGGGACTCCTCGGTGGACGGGGTGCTCAGCGCACCGGGATGCCGGCGCCCGCGAGGACACCGAGCTGGAACTGCTGGACGGCGCCGGGGTGGACGATGTCCAGGTCGTCGAGGGCCTGGGCGGCGGTGAACGCCGCCTCACGGGCGTGGTGGTGGACCTGCAGCACGCGGTCCAGGACGTCAGCGGTGTTGAAGACCCGCCCCACGGGGGTGTCGGTGGTCTCGCGCTGCGGCAGGAGGACCCGCAGGCGCTCCGCGAGGCCCTGCGGCAGTTGCTGCAGGGACCGCTGCTCCAGGGCCGCCAGCACGCGCAGGTAGTGCTCCCCGAGCAGGACCTCGCCGCCGAACCCGGCGTCGGGGAGGTCGCCGTTGGGCAGGTGGTGGGCCAGCGCGACGAGGAACGCCTCGCCGCGCCCCACGCCGAAGCGCGGTGCGACGAGCGCGGAGTACACCGCGGTGACGAAGCAGTGGTCACCGTGGCTCTCGGGGGGTTCCACGACGACGCGCGGCAGCACCGGGTGGGTGGCCCCGGCTCGCGGCTGCCGGACCAGGGCGTCGACGAAGGCCGGTGCGGCAGGGAGGAGCTCCTCCGCGAACGGGTCGGGGTCCAGCGCGGCGCGCAGGTCGGCGAGGTCACCGAAACCGCCCTCGGCGGTCGCCGTGACGGCGTCGAAGGCGCGCTGCAGCACGAGCAGACGTTCGTCCCGGTCCAGACCGGCCGTGGCCAGGACGTCGGCGTCGACCCCGGCGAGACGGGCCGCGACCAGGGCGTGGGCCACCTCCCGCAGGGCCAGGGCCAGGACGTGGTCCACCGACCATTCCTGCAGGAGAACGCGCCAGGACCGGACGAACGCGCGGTCGGCGAGGGAACCCGGTCCTCGGGCGTCGCGCAGGCGCTTCACGTCCGCCACCTCCCGCAGGAGCTGCAACGTGGAGGGTTCCACCACCGGAGCTGCGGGGGAACCGGAGTTCGCGGGGTCGGGCCCTGCGACGGAGACGGGTCGAGGGGAGGTCATCGGCGGGTTCGAGCTCCTGCGCTCGGCACGGTGAACGGCACGGCGTCACTGTGCCCCGCTCCCCGGGAGTCCGCACACCGGACTTCCCGTGACGATTCTCACGTCCTGTGACTCCGGAAGCGCACCCGGTCAGATCGTGCGTATCGTCGTCGGGCGCAGCACCGAGACCGCTGCCAGGCTGATCCGACTCTTCCCCTCCACCGCGACTCACGCGACCACGAGGAGCACCTGTGCCCGAAACCCCCCTGACCCCCTCGACCCCGCGCGCCCGTCTCGCCTACAACGCGAACGGTCTGCGCTCGGTGAGCCTCGACGACGCCGTCCGGACGCTGGCCGACCGCGGGTACGACGGCATCGAACTCTCGCTCAACGCCCAGCACATCGACCCGTGGACGTTCTCCGCCGCCGACGCGGCCCGCCTGCGGGAAACCCTCGCGGCGAACGGCATGGTCGCGTGCAGCCTGGCCACCGGGGACCCGCACCTGCTGAGCGAGGAGGCCTTCGAACCCGCGCTCGTGGACCCGGACCCCGCCGAACGCGCCCGCCGGCTGGACCTGTTGCAGCGCAGCGTCCGCATCGGGGTTCTCGTCGGAGTTCCGCTCGTGGTGTTCTCCACCGGCAAGCGGCGTCCCGAGGTCGGTGCGGCCCAGGCCGACGCGTGGCTGGACGAGGCCCTGGCCGTCCTGCTCGACACGCTGCACGAAACCCTCGACGCAGCAGGACTTCCCCGCGGCAGCACGGTCCTGGGCATCGAGCCCGAACCAGGGTTCCACTGCCGGACGAACGCCGACGTCGCGGTCGTGCTGGAACGGACGGCGAGCCCGGACCTGTGGCTCAGCCAGGACCTCGGACACTGCGTCGTGGAGGAGGAGGACGCCTTGGGTTCACTCTCCCGCCACCTCCCGATCACCCGCCACCTGCAGGTGGAGGACATCGCCGACCGCGTGCACGCGCACCTCGTTCCCGGAGACGGGGACGTCGACTTCGACGCCGTGGGCCGGGTTCTGGCCGACGGGTACGAGGGCTGGATCAGCGTGGAACTCTACGACCACGATCCGGTGCACCGCGACGCCGCACAGCGCAGCGAGGAGTTCCTCCGCGAGCGCTTCCCGTCCCTGGCGCGGCCGTCCCGGTCGATCGACCTGTCCTCCCTCGAGACCAGGAGCACCGCCTCGGCTCACTGAACCGGTCCGGCCGTCGCGGGTTGCTGCTGGGTGATGCAGTGGACGCCGCCGCCGCGTTCGAACAGGGGACGGGCGTCGACGGTGACGACGGTGCGGCCCGGGTAGGCCTCGCTCAGGATCGAGCGGGCGCGGGCGTCGGCCTCGGGTTCACCGAAACCGCAGGCCACCACCCCGCCGTTGACGACGAGGTGGTTGACGTAGCTCCAGTCGACGGGGCCCGTACCGTCGCGCAGCGTCGCCGGGGCGGGTAGGTCGGTGAGGGTGACCGCGCGGCCCGTGCTCTCGAAGGCCGCCTGCAGTTCCGCCCGGCACTGGCGCGACACCGCGGCGTCGGGGTGTCCCTCGTCCCGCTGGTGGTGGACCAGGACGTGGTCGGGCGCGGCGAAGGTGGCGACGATGTCGACGTGGCCCCGGGTACCCAGTTCGTCGTAGTCGCGCGTGAGACCGCGGGAGAGCCAGACGGCCTGCGTCGCGCCGATGGTGCGCGCCATCTCGGCCTCGACCCGCCTCCGGTCTGCGAACGGGTTGCGCCGGGGGTCGAGCTGCACGGTCTCGGTCAGCAGCACCGTGCCGGTGCCGTCGACGTGCAGGCCGCCCCCCTCGGCGACCAGCAGGGAGTCGACGACCTCGGCGCCGACGTGCTCGGCGACGATCCGGGCGATGCCCGCGGACTTCTGCCACTCCGCCCAGTCCGGGGCCCCCCACCCGTTGAAGATCCAGTCGACCGCCCCGAGGACTCCGGAACGGTCGCGGTCCAGCACGAAGGTCGGGCCCACGTCGCGCATCCAGAACTCGTCGAGGGGGGCTTCGACGATCTCCACGGCCGGGTCGAGCATCCGCCGGGCCCGGGCGGTCTCGGTCGGGTCGACCACCATCGTCACGGGTTCGAACTGCGCCACCGCGTGGGCGACGTCGGTCCAGGCCCGGTACCCCTCCTCCCGGGTCTGCGCCCCGGCGCCGAGGGTGAACCCCTCACGGGGGAACGCCATCCAGGTGCGCTCGTGCGGATCGGTCTCAGCGGGCATCTGCCACACGACAGCTCCTCTCGGTTCGGGGAACACCGGCGTTCACCAGCCGGTCCTCAAGACGTGTCCCAGCGCGTCGGCGAACACGTCGACCGACGCCCGTGAGACACACAGGGGTGGTTTGACCTTGAGGACGTTGAGGTGGTCGCCGGTGGGCTGCATGACGACCCCGAGTTCCAGCAGGCGGTCGCAGATCGCGGCCGTCTCCTCGGTGGCGGGTTCGAGGGTGGTGCGGTCCCGCACGAACTCGACGCCGAGGTAGAGGCCGGAACCGTGCACGGTGCCGACGAGGTCGTGCTCGCGGCCGAGGTCCTCCAGGCGCCGCTTCAGGTGCGCGCCCACCACGCGGGCGTTGTCCTGCAGGCGTTCCGACCGGATCACCTCGAGCACGGCCGAGCCGACCACCGCCGAGACGGGCGACCCGCCGGTGGAGGAGAAGAAGTACCCCTGCGTGCGGTAGCGGTCGGCGATCTCCCGTCGGGTGATCACCGCCCCGAGCGGGTGGCCGGCACCGATGGACTTCGCCACCGCCACCATGTCGGGCACGACACCCTGCTGCTGGAAACCCCAGAACCACTCCCCCAGGCGTCCGAAACCCACCTGCACCTCGTCGGCGATGGCGAGACCACCGTGGCGGCGCACCGCGGCGTAGACCTGCTCCAGGTACCCCTCGGGGAGGGCGACCCCGCCCGCGTTGCCGAAGTACGGCTCGCAGATCAGCCCCGCCGGCGGACGTCCACCGGCCGCGAGCCCGTCGATGACGGCCACGGCCTCCGGGGCGTAGCGCCAGGCGTCCGCGCCCCGGTGACGCCCGCGGTAGGAGTTCGCGGCGTCGACGGTGTGCACCCACGCGGGGCGCGAGGAGAGGGCGTTCGGGTTGTCGGCGATCGACGTCGACACCGCGTCGCTGGCGTAGGTCCAGCCGTGGTACGCCTCGCGCATCGCGACGACGTCGGGGCGCCCGGTGGACGCCATCGCGAGCCGGACGGCCAGGTCGGTGGCCTCGGAGCCGGAGTTCACGAAGAACACCGTGTCGAGCCCCTCGGGCAGCGTCGCGGACAACTGCTCGGCGTAGTCGGTGATGGCCCGGTAGTGGAACCGTGAGTTCGTGTTCAGCAACTGCATCTGACGGGACGCCGCGGCGATGACGCGGGGGTGCGCGTGACCCACCGACGCGACGTTGTTCACCATGTCGAGGTGGACGCGGCCGTCGACGTCGAGGAGGAACTCGCGCCAGCCGCGTTCGACCTGCGGGGGCGCCGCGTAGTAGTGCTCCTGGACCTCGGCGAGCACGCGGTGCCGGCGCCGCAGGACGTCGTCCCCGGTTCCTTCGCGCTCCCCCTCGGAGGGGACGCCGATCGCCGCCCCGGGATCACCGACCACCGCCCGCCACGCGCGTGCGAGCCGCGGTGTCACCCGGGCCGGTGGCTGATCCTGCCCTGCGGCGCAACGCTGCACGAGGAGTCGGGTGCGGGCGGGGAGCACCCCTGACCCGTCGTTCCCGAGTTCTCTGGTGACGATGACGGTCCCTCCCGTCGACGTCCAGCGGAGCGACTGCGCGGTCTGGCTGACCTCACCGGAACCCACACCGAGGGGACTCGGACGGGCCAGCCACACGGTGACGCCGGTGGACACCGTCTCGGCCGTCGCCGCCGGCGGTGGCAGGGAACCGGTGACGACCGGTCGCCAGGCGGGCACGGTGACGATCTCGGCGCCGGCGTCGAGGGCCGCCAGGGCGGCGTTCTCGAGGGTCGACGCGTCGAGCCAGGCCCCGGCGTCGTTCAGCGGCGACTCCGTCGACGCGTCGAGTTCGACCCGACGCGCGAGAGGGGGCAGGAGGGTGTCCCCCACCCACGCCGGTTCCGGCGCCACCGGTCGTCCGAGCGCCGCGCGGGTCGCGGCGGTGAGGACGGCGAGCGGTACCGACGTGGCCCGTTCCAGGATGCGGAACTCGCGGTCGAGGGCGCCGGAGGCGTAGGAGTTCTGCTCGTCCACGCGCACCTGGGCCCGGCCGCTGAGGACCAGCACCGCACCGCGCAGGACCACCAGCGGCCACAGGGCGGTGATCTCGTCATCGTCCAGCGGACGGTCGCGGTCGAAGGCGCGGACGGCGGTCAGCGCGCTCTCGGGCGTGGCGCCGTCGTGGTGCAGGATCGAGGACACCGTCACCGCGATCTCACCCACCCGCCACGACGCGCACACGTCGCCGAAGTCGATCACGGCGTCGGGGACGACCCCGCCCTCGGGCCGCAGCACGTTGTCGTCGGTGACGTCGAAGTGCCCGGCCTGCACCGGGAGTCCCGCGGCCACCGGGGCCAGCGCGTTGCGCGCCGCCACGGCGGCCGCCCCCACGACGGCACGCACCGCAGCGTCCGGTTCGAGCGGGAGAAGGGTGTCGACGACCCGGTCCGCGTGGCGCAGGTTCCACTGCAACACCCGGGTCTGCGCCGGGTGGGTGAAGTCGGACAGGGCGGTGCTGACGGCGGCGGCGAGTCGCCCCATCGCCTCGACGACCGGCGGGGACAGGTACCTCGAGCCCGTGAGGGTCCGCCCGGAGACGTTCTCGATGACCCGCGCGTGCAGACGTCCGCCCGTCGTGTCCCACCACGCCGACATCACCCCGCGAGGACCGTCGACGAGGCGCGGCACGCGCAGGCCGGGGTGACGGTGCGCGACGACGGCGGCGGCCTCGTCCTGCATCTCGATCTCGGACTCGCTGAACACCGGGTTGCTGAGCTTGAGGACCCCCAGCGGCTCGCTCGAACCCCGGGGGAACAGCCGGAAGTTCTGGTCCTGCTGGCTCCCGAGGGACCGCACGTCGACCTCGACGCCGAACACCTCGGCGACGTGGCGGCGCACCTCGTCGTCGGTGAGCGTCAGAGTGGGCAGGTCGACCTGGGCGAAGTAGTCGAAGACCTCGGACACGGCGTCTCCCTCGGGGGCGGGACGGGACGGGTGGGCGTTCACAGCGGTGACTGCGGCGTCGTCGCGACGGCACCGGCGACCACACCCGACCCGTCGCGCACGAGGACGACGACGAGGGGCCCGAAGGGGGCGAGCCAGTCGCTGACGGGCGCGCGGTGGGCTCCGGCGTCGACCTGCGCTGTGCCCTGCAGGCGACCTCGCTCCGACGTCGTGGCGACGCGCACCCCGTCGACGAAGGCCGCGTGCTCGAAGCTCTCCCCGCCGACCACGGTCGCGCAGAAGCGCACGACTCCGTCGGTGTCGAGGCGCACCTCGTCCACGGTGACGGCGAGCTCCCCCGTCGCAACGGGGCGGGCGACCGCGAACACCGCCTCGTCCGGCAGTTCCGGGGTGCGCGACGGGATCGTCCGGCGCTCGCGCAGGGCGGTGACGGCCGCGGCCACCTGCACCAGCCGGGTGTCGCCGTAGGCGGGGCCGGCGATGGTGAGGCCGACGGGCATCCCCGTGTCGGCCATCGTGCCCATCGGCACGGTGACCGTCGGGATGCCGAGGTGACGGGGCACGAGGTTGCCGTTGGAGACCCACACGCCGTTGCTCCAGGCGAGGTCGGCCGACGCGGGGTTCACGTCGGCGTCGGCGGGCCCGACGTCGGCGGCCGCCGGGAAGACCACCACGTCGAAACCCTCGGCGGTGAGCCAGTCCTCGAAGTCGACGCGCCGGGTGTGCTCCAGCCCGCGCAACCCCTCCTCGAGGCTCTCGATGGTGCGCCAGTCGCACTCCCCCTGCCGGGCGCGGTCGACGTAGCCGGAGATGTCGTAGGCGAGGTCGAAGTCGAAGACGCCGTAGCGGTCCTCCAGCGCGCCGGGCGGCGCCGGGAAGATGCGCGCGGGATCGACGTCGGCGAGCCGGTTCAGGGTCGGATCGTCGTTGCGGCGCAGGAAGTCGTCCATGGCCCAGACCGAGAGGTCGCCGATCTCGTCGCGCAGGAACTGCCGGCTGACGAAACCCCGGTCGACGAAGTCGCGGTCCCCGACGTGGAGCTTCTCGTAGTTGTCCACGACCGGGAAGGGGGTTTCGACCACCTCCGCGCCGGCGGCCTCGAGGTCCGTCCGCAGGTCCGCCCACAACCGCATCACGCTGTCGCGGGTGCGGATCGGGTGCCTGGTGTCCGGGTCGGCGTTGACGTAGAGGCGCGGAACGGCCAGGCGCAGGCCGGCCAGCGGCAGGTCCTCGAGGTCGGCGAACGACGGCGGGCGCACCTGCGAGGGGCGGGGCAGGTCGATCCACGGCTGGGTGCGCCACAGGTCCCCGGAGGGGTCGGGGTCGTCGGCGACCACCACGTCGAGCACGTGCTGCAGGTCGCGCACCGACCGCGTGTGCGGCACGACGACGTCCATCGTGGGGACCAACGGCCAGTTGCCGCGCACCGAGACGACCCCGCGCGAGGGGGTGTAGGCGACGAGGGCGTTGTTGGAGGCCGGCGCCCGTCCGGACGACCAGGTCTCCTCCCCCAGACCGAAGGCGGCGAAGCTCGCCGCCGTCGCCGTGCCGGAGCCGTTGGAGGATCCGGAACCGAAAGCGGAGGTCAGGTGGTCGGCGCTGTAGGGCGACTCGGCCCGTCCGTAGACGCCCCGCTGCATCCCGCCGGCCGCCATCGGCGGCATGTTCGTGAGGCCGAGGAACACCGCCCCCGCGGCCCGCAACCGCGCGACGGCGAAGGCGTCGTCGCGGGCGACCAGGCCGGCGAAGGCGGGAGAACCACTGGCGACGGGCAACCCCTTCACCTGGTAGGAGTCCTTGGCGGTGAAGGGGATCCCGTCGAGGAGACCGAGTTCCCGACCGCGCGCGCGGCGCTCGTCGGCGGCCCGCGCCTCGTCGAAGACCGCGGGGTTGAGCACCGGGACGGAGTTCAACCGGGGACCGGAACGGTCGTGGTGGCCGATGCGGTTCAGGTAGCGGGCCACCAGTTCGACGCTGCTGAGGGTGCCCGCGGCGAGGGCCTCGCGCAGCTGCTCGACGCTCGCCTCGACGACGGTGAAGGGCCTCGTGTCCACGGCGGGAAACATACATCGTTTGTTTTCCGACGGCCAGGGTTCCGAGCAGCCTGACGGCCGGTGACGCGTAGGCTCGGCGCGTTCCCAGGAGGTGCCCATCGCCAGACCGACGCGTCCACTGCTCAACCGTGAACTGATCACCCGGACGGCGCTGGCCCTGATCGACAGCCAGGGCCCCGAGGCCGCCAGCATCCGCGGGGTCGCCGCCCGTCTGGCCGTCAACCCCGCGTCGCTCTACAACCACGTGCCCAACCGCGCCGCCATGATCGAGGACGTGCGGGCCCTGGTCTCCGCGCGGATCGACTCGGGACCGCTGCGGTCCCTGCCCTGGGAGGACGGCCTGCGCGCGTGGGCCCGCTCCTACCGCAGCGCCTTCGCGCGCCACCCCCGGGCGATACCGCTGCTCATGACGGAGCGCGCCTCGGCACCCGTCCTGCTGGCCCAGTACGAGGACTTCGCGGTGGCCGCCGCAACCGTCGGCTGGCCCGAGCGCGACGTGCTCCCCCTGCTGACGGCGTTCGAGTCCTTCGTCCTCGGCAGCGTCCTCGACATGTCCGGGCCGAGCGTCGTCTTCGACCCCACCGGCCAGGAGGACGCCTTCCCCACCTTCGCCGCGGCGTTCGCGACCCTGGCCGACGAGGACCCGCACGACCCGGTGGCGACGCGGGCCTTCGAGATGGGTCTGGAGATGCTCCTCGCCTCGGCCCGTCCCGGCGGGGCGACCGCCTGAACCGTTCTCAGGAACGCAACGCCCGGGAGACCCCCGCCGCGGCGACGGTCAGCGCCGCGACGAGCCGCGGACGGTCTCGCCCGAGCGAGGACACGACGAGGCCCAGGGCCGCCACCACCTCCCCGTCGGGTCCGCGGACGGGGACGGCGACGGAGGCGTTGCCCACGTCCATCTCGCCGCTGGTGCTGGCGAAGCCGTCCCGCCGGACCGCTGCGAGTTGCCGGGCCAGGACCCTCGGCGAACTGATGCTGTAGGGCGTCACCCGGACGAGTTCGGCGAACACGCGGCTCCGCCGGCGCGTGCGCGAGGAGGACCTTCCCGACCCCGGTCGTGTGCAACGGCAACCGGCCGCCGACGTGGCTGAGGACCGGACACCGTGGCCTACCGCCCCTTCACGGGCCGGGCTGGCGGACTCGAGGCGTCGGCGTCAGTCCCGCAGGAGGGGGTAGTCGTCCAGGCGGGGAACGTGGCGGGCGCTGGTGAGGAAGAACCTCTGCGCCAGGCCCTTGAGCGCGGGGGTCGCCGAGAGCCGGTGCGTCGCCTGCACCACTCTGACGCCGAGCGCGGAGGAAGGGTGCAGGAGGCGAGCTCCGCCGGGAGGGAGGCCCTGGGCGCTGTCGGCGTAGCGCCGCAGCAGGGACTCGTAGCGGGCGAACGCCCGGGCCGGGTGATCGCCACCCGCGGCGCAGGTCCGGGCGAGTTCCCCCGCGAGCACGTGGGCGGCGACGAGGGAGAGGGTGGTCCCCATCCCCGTCGGGCCCGAACCCCACGCGGCGTCACCCAGCAGGGCGACCCTGCCCTTGCTCCAGGTCGAGACGACCACCTGTTCCATGCGTTGGGTGTAGAACTCCTCGGGCCGTGCGGTGAAACCCTCCAGGATCCGCCGGGTCTGCCAACCGGCCCCCCGGAACCGTTCGCGCAGGACCGCCAACTGCGACTCCAGCGGAAGTCCCTCGAACCCCGCGGGTTCGGACTCGAAGGACATGCTGGCCCGCATCGTGCCCACGTCGTCCGGTCGGATCGAGGCCACCCGCCCACCGGTCGCCGTGTACCAGTCCCACCAGTCGACGTCAGCGGGAACACGGTCCAGGGTTCCGTAGGTGATGCTCACACCGAAGTCGCGGTACTCGGTCTCCTGGGCGAAGAGCAGTCTGCGCGTGCGCGAACTGCGGCCCTCGGCGACCAGCAGCAGGTCGAAACGTTCCCGGGAGCCACTGTCGAACTCGACGTCGACCCCGTCCTCGTCCTGGCGTACCGCCGTGACGAAGTCGCCGTAGCGCAGGTCGACGTCCCGCACCACGAGGTCGACGAGGATCTCGGCGAACCTGCCGCGGAGGATCTCCAGTTCCGCCGTCGGTCCGTCACGGCCCTCCTCGCGCGGGAGGACCGCGTAGGGACGTCCGGTGTCGTCGACGTAACGCGTTCCCCGCTCCCCCGTGAGGTTCGCCTTCACGGTGGCTTCGAGGCCCATCCGCCGGACGACGTCGCGTCCCAGGCCGCGGACGTCGATGTTCTGACCCGTCTCGCGCTGTTGGGCAGACCGCTCCAGCAGGGTCACCTCGAACCCGGCCTGGCGCAGGCCCCAAGCGAGGGCGGGGCCGGCGATGCTGGCTCCGGTGATGAGGACCCGGGGCGTACGGGGACGTTTCGCGGTGTTCGTCATCGGTGGTTCCTCCGGGTGGTTCGGTGCGTGTGCGGGTGGTGGAGAACTCAGACGACGGGAAGAGCCACGGTGACGGCGGCGTCAGCAGCCTGGCTGCGGGCGGCGGTGATCATCACCGCGGCGATCTCGTGGAGGCGACGGCGAGACCGAGGACGCGCCGGACCGTCAGGCGGCATTAGCGCTCACCTGAAGTACCTCCATATTGGAGGTACTTGTTCTTGGAGTCAAGCGCTAGCCTGGGTCACCACCACGTCAGCAGCGAGAGGGATGTGATGAGCCAGCCACGCAGTGGATCCCGGCCGGTCCGATCCGTCCCCGACGCGCCGGTAGGCGCCCGGGACCAGATGCCGTTGGCGGACCAGGTCGTCGACGCCCTGCAGGTGTACACGGCCGACAACGCCGACGTGGTCCACCACCTGGCCCGCTGGCTGGGGGTCAGCACGGCTGACGCCGAGGCGTTCGGGCAGGTGGTCTACCACCAGGACCGCGGAACACCCCTCTCACCGACCGTCCTGGGCCGCCGCATCGGTCTGAGCACCGGCGCGACGACCGCGCTGCTCAACCGCCTCGAGACCGCGGGTCTGGTGGTCCGTTCCCGCGAGCACCGGGACCGGCGGGTCGTGACCCTGCGCGTGCCGCCGGACGTGAAGGACCAGGCCGTGGGGTTCTTCGCCCCCCTGGGCGAGCGGGTCGAGGCGATGATGCGACAGCACCCACCGGAACTCCTGCGACAACTCGTGACCGTTCTCGACGAACTCCACCTCGCGGTCTCGGAGGTCGTCGAGGGTTTCGAGACGTCGGAACTCACCGGGAGACACGCTCCCCGTCCTGCCCCACGTCGGTGACGACGGACTCACCGGCGCACGGGCCTACCCCGACGCGGCGCGCTGCGGGTGCTGCGGGTACGACCTGCCGATCGTCAGGCAGCTCCAGCGGGCCACACCTGCAGGAGCCAGGTCTCGGGCGAACCACCGGGGTTGGGCGGTGTGCTCCATCCGTCCACCGAGACGCGGATCCGCACGCGCTCGGCCGGCAACTCGATGTGCTCCAACTGCTCATCGACCTCGAGGAGCTCGCACCACGCCCTGGCCACCCGGCTGGGGTAGTTCCCCTCCAGCTCAGCCGACTTCTCCCATCCTCGTGGGGGTTCGGGAGCGGAGCGGTGCACCTCCACCGTCACCCCGACGGGACCGGCGTAGTGCCCCGAGATCAGGTAGACGCCTTCACCGCCCGTCCTCCCGGCGAAGTCGGACGGGTAGTCGTCGTAGCCCCAGCCCTCGGGCTCAGCGTCTTGGAGCACCCAGAGACCGCCGAGGGAGATCTGCACCACGCCCCGGTACGTCCGGAGGCGTCCGGGGGGTGACTCCACCGCTACCGCCACCAGTCGTCGTGGCCCGAGACCGGGAGCCGGCGCTTGTGCTCGGTGGCCCGGTACCGGGCCTCGATGGCCTCGGCGACCTCCTCGCTCACGGTGCCGCCCTCGAGGTAGGTGTCGATGTCGGCGTAGCGCAGACCGAGGTTCGCCTCGTCGGTCTGGCCGGGCTGGTCGTCGAGCAGATCGGCGGTCGGCGCCTTCTCGGACAACCGGACCGGCGCCCCGAGGTGCTCCAGGAGGGCCCGGCCCTGCCGCTTGCTCAACCCGGCGAGGGGGACGACGTCCGCACCGCCGTCGCCGTACTTGGTGAAGAACCCGGTCACCGCCTCGGCCGCGTGGTCGGTGCCGACGACGAGGAGGTTCTGCTCACCGGCGACGGCGTACTGCGCCACCATCCGCAGCCGCGCCTTGACGTTGCCCTTGACGAAGTCGCTCAACGGTTCCCCCGTGGCGGACTGCACGTCGCGGACGACACCGTCGACGCCGTGCCCGATGTTGATGGTGATCCCCTCGTCGGCAGCGATGAAGTGCAGGGCGAGCTGGGCGTCCTCCTCGTCCGCCTGGCTGCGGTACGGCATCCGCACCGTGACGAACCGGGCGGAGGCGCCCTCGGCCCGCACCGCCTCCACCGCGAGCTGGCACAGGCGCCCGGCCAGGGTCGAGTCCTGCCCCCCGCTGACCGCGAGCACGTAGCCGGCGGCACCGGTCGCCAGGAGGTAGTCGTGCAGGAACGCCACGCGCCGCGCGATCTCCGCGGCGGGGTCGACGGAGGGGACGACGCCGAGTTCCTCGGCGATGGTTCGCTGGTGTGGACGCACGGCAGGAGTATCCCGCGCGGGTCCTCCACCGTCAGGACACGGTCACCTCGCCCGGACGCAGGAGGCGGAACCGCCGTCGCGGTCCGGGGACGCCACCGCCGGGTCGTGCGACCCGGCCTCTCGTCCGATGACCATCAGCACCGCCGCGCTCGCGCAGCCGACGGCGGTGACGACGAGCACCACCTGGAACGGCAGGACCCCCACCAGCAGGGCCCCCACCGCGATCGAGGCCGTGGTCGGCACCGAGCTCACCATCTCGTAGCCCGTCGCCACCCGACCCATGACCGCGTTCGGGGTGCGGCGCTGCAGCGTCGTGGCCGCCCCCACCGCCAGCACCGGCAACCCCGCACCGACCAGGAGGAAGCCGGTGAGCACCACCGGCAAGGACGCGACCGCCCCGGCGCCCGCCCCGACCGCGACCAGCGCCATGCCCACGGCGACCAGCCGTGCCTCGTCGACCCTGGAGACGAGGAGGCTGACGGCCACCCCGCCGGCGATGGCCCCACCCCCCTGGACGCTGACCAGGACCCCGACGAACTCCGCGGGGCGGTGCAGACCGTCGTCGACGAGGGCGTAGACCGTCGCCTCGACCAGTCCGACGGAGCCGGAGAACACGAGCGTGGAGCGGGCCACGCGGCGCAGCGCCGTGGTCCGCCACAAGTGGACCAGACCGGCGAGGACCTCGCCACGTCCCGCGGTGGGGTCCCTCCGCTGCTCGCGGTGGCGCAGGCGCAGCAGCACGACCGCGGCCAGCACGAAGGCGGTGGCGTCCAGGGTCGCGACCCAGCGTCCGCCGGCAGCCGCGAAGAGGCCCGCGCCGACGAGGGGGCCCAGCAGGCGCAGTCCTTGCCGGACCGTGCTCAGGGCCCCGTTGGCCGGCCCGAGCAGTTCGGCGGGCAGCATCGACTGGACCAGGCCGGAGGTGGCGGCGTTCGTGACGATGCTCGCGATGCCGTACCAGGCCGCGACGGCGAACAGCAGCCACAGCTGCCGCCGGTCGTGGACCAGCCACAGCGAGGAGACCACGACGACGCCGACCAGGTTCACCCCCAGCAGCACGCTGCGACGGGGCAGCCGGTCGACCACCACCCCGGCGAGCGGCGCCAGGACTCCGGGGGCCGCCATCGCGAAGACCGTCAGGCCGGCGACGGCGCTGCTGCCGGTCAGGGTCTTGGCCCAGATGCCCAGGACCAGCAGCAGCGTCCAGTCCCCGAACATCGACAGGGTCTGCGCGGTGAGCAGCAACCGGAACTCGCGGTGCCGCGCGAGTTCACGCACCGGGCGTCGTCCCGGGACGGGGAAGCAGGTAGGTCAGGACGTCGACGAGTCGGGAGTCCTCGGGCACCACGCCGTCGAAGGTCCTGCGCTGCAACGGAACGATCAACGCCGTGATGGCCGCGGTCAGGTCGGCCAGCTCCTGCCGGGTCAGCCGCAACGTCCAGTCCGACGCGTCGGCGGCCTCGCGCCACGGGTCGGAGGCCCGTCGACCGGCCCAGCCGCGGATCCGGTCGAGGTTGCGCGCGTCCAGCACCGCACCGAGGGATTCGGCGGCGGCGCGTTCCGCGGGTGAGGTGCCCTCCACGATGTGGTTGCCGATGGGGGCCCACCGCCAGGGGCGGTTCCTGCCTTCTCCCCCGTCGGCTTCGACGACGAAACCGAACCGGGCCAGTTGGCGCAGGTGGTAGGAGCACGAGGCGGCGGAGTCGCCGAGCCGTTCGGCGCACTGGCTGGCGGTGAGGGGGCCGTCGGAGACGAGGAGGTCCAGCAGTTGCATGCGGCGTGGGTGAGCCAGGGCCTTGAGGTGTTCGGGGCGTCGCAGTTGCCGCAGCGGCAGGCCGCGTTCGTCGTCGATCTCGGGGTGGTCGTCGCGCGTCGGCACCATCAAAAGCTATCTTTCGAAAGATCCCTTTTCAAGAGGGTCGCGGTTCCGGTGCCGAGGGTCCCCCGAGCGGCGCATCGAGCCCCGCCACGTTCGTCCCGATGACTCCTGCATGTTCTCCTCCGTCCCTCCCGGCAGCCGCGTCGTCGGCTTCTCGCGCGAGGGCGGGTGGTGCCAGGCGCCCCTCTGCCGGCACGCCCTGCCGACCGGCGCCGCCCTGGTGGCGACGCCCACGGGCACCGTCCTGCACCTCGGTCCGGCCTGCGTGCGACGGGTGCTCGGAGTCCAGCTGACCCTCGACGACCTGCAGGCCATCGAGGCCCGCCGGCACGCGAGCTTCGTGATGGGGTTGGCCTTCGTGCACGCGGCCTTCGTCTCCGAGGACCACGCGCTGTGCGCCCGCATCGCCGCCACGCTGGACCTGCTCGCCCCCGCCACCATCGCCGAGCTCGTCGTGCTGGAGGCGGCCCGGGTGCGGCTGCAGAGCGTTCCCGCGCCGGTGCAGGTCCAGGTCGGCGACGAGGTCGAGGTCGCCTAGGGTCTGGCCGTGCCCCTGCCGATGAGCCACCCGCACCAGCGCTACAGCATCAGCGGCTACCAGGAGGACCCCGACGCCCCCGAGGACGCCCTCGAGGTCGCCTGGTCGTGCGACCTGCTGCGGTTCGGCCAGAGCTTCGGGCTGGTGAGCAACGACGGCGCCGGCGGGGCGAACCGCTACAGCTTCACCGACACCGCGCACGGCGAGGAGTTCTGCGCCGCGGCCGGGGAACTGCACCCGGCCGCCGCGCACCCGGAGGACCGGCTCGTCGCGGAACTCGTCACGATCCGGCAGATGAACTCCCTCGACCAGGTCGCCTACTGCCTCGACGACGACCGGTTCGAGGAACTCGGCGAGCACCGCGTCGCTGAGACCGGCCGGACCTTCGAGGAGGTCCGGACGTGGCTCGCCACCGAGTTCGCCGGGCGGGCGCCGCGCATCTGGGACCGGAACGCCTCGGCGATGGTCCCGGTCGCGCCCGCCCGGTGAACTGCTGCGGGGCTCAGGCCGCGGCGACCGTGGTGGCGGCGACGAGCCCACCCAGGACGACGGTGAGCTTCTCCACGACCTCGGCGTCGTCCTTGGGGTGGACGTCGGCGAAGCGGACGACCGAACCCGGGATCGCCATGGTGATCTCGGTGAGGACGTCGGCGCCGGCGATGCCGAACGCCTTGCGCGCGTCGTCCTGCGCCCACACACCGCCGAACTGACCGAACGCGGAACCGATGGCGACGAGCGGCTTGCCGGTCAGGGGGCTGGCGCCGTAGGGGCGCGACGCCCAGTCGATCGCGTTCTTCAGCACGGAGGGCACGGTGCCGTTGTGCTCGGGGGTGACGACCAGGACGGCGTCGGTGGCGGCGATCGCGGCGCGGAAGTCGGTGACGGTCTGCGGCACGCTGCCCTCGACGTCGATGTCCTCGTTGTAGAAGGGCAGGTCACCCAGGCCCTCGAAGATCGTCAGCTCGACACCCTCGGGCGCCAGCTGCACGGCGGTCTCGGCGATCTGACGGTTCGTGGAGGCGGCGCGCAGGCTGCCGACCAGCACCAGGACGTTGGTCATCGGGGATCTCCTCGCAAAGCGGGTGGGGAAGGGCGGACACGCCCGTTCCTGATGCGGACTGTAGTCCGTTTTTCCTGCCCTCTTCAAGCATCCGGGCGGGAAGGGCCTACGCTTCACCCGTGCGCCGCACAGTCAGCCTCCTGGGCTCCCCGCCGCCGCCGGAACGCGCCGACGCCTCCCGCAACCGGGAACTGCTGCTGTGCACCGCACGTCGCCTCGTCCGGGACGTCGGCGTCGCCGGCCTCAGCATGGACGCGCTCGCCGCCGAGGCCGGCCTCGGCAAGGGCACCGTGTTCCGCCGCTTCGGGTCCCGCGCCGGGCTCTTCGCCGCCCTGCTGGACGAGTACGAACGCGACTTCCAGGCCGCCTGCCTCAGCGGTCCACCCCCGCTGGGCCCCGGCGCGGAACCGGTCGCGCGACTGGTGGCCTTCGGCCACGAGCGCCTGCGGTTCCTGGCCGACCGCGGCTACCTGCTCCGCGAGGCCGACGCCCACCTGACCCGCGGGGCGAACGCCCCGGCCGCCTTCGCCCGACTGCACGTCCGGGTCCTGCTGCAGGCCGCCGGTGTCGGCGGTGACGTGGAGGTGCTGGCCTTCAACCTGCTCGCGGCGCTGGAGGCACCGCTGGACTTCCACGTCGAGCGGCAGCTCGGCGCCGTTCCACCGCTGTCCCCGCAGCGGCTCGCCGCCGGGTGGAGCGACCTCGTGGCCCGGGTCGTGGGACCGGCCCGCGCGTGAGTCCCCTCAGACCGTGCGCTGGTACAGCACGTGGTCCTGCCAGGAACCGTTGATCCGCAGGTAGCGCCGGGCCACCCCGATCCGTTCGAACCCGTTGCGCTGCAGCACGGCCTGCGAGGCGGAGTTCGACAGCAGCGTTCCCGCCTGCAACCGGTGCAGCCCCAGCCCCGCGGGCGCCTCGGCGAAGGCCGTGCGCAGCAGTTCGGCGACGGCCGCCGTGGCCACCCCGCGACCGTTGACCGCCTGCGCCACGAAGTAGCCGACGTCACCGGACTGGAGGGGGCCGCGGACGATGCCCGAGACGGTGAGGCGGCCCACGACCGCCCCCTCGTGCTCGATCACGCAGGGCACCACCCGACCGGCGGCGTGCTCCGCCAGCAACCGGGCCAGGACCTCGCGCTGACCCTGGGCGGTGAAGTACTCCGGTGCCCGCTCGGGTTCGAACGGGGCGAGGAAGTCCCAGTTCTCCCGCACCAGCGCGGCCAGGGTCGCGGCGTCCTCGAGCGCGACGAGGCGCAACCGGGTCCTCACGACAGGACGAACCAGACGGTCTTGCCGCTCGAGGCGTGCTCCACGCCCCACCGGTCGGAGAGGATGTCGACCAGCGCCACCCCACGACCTCCCTCGGCCTCCGGGGCCACGTCGCGACGCACCGGGGGGTGCGGGTTCCCGTCGGAGACCGCCACCTGCAGACCTGCGCCGTCGCCGCCGCCGCAGGAGACGCGGACCCGCACCGGCGGGCCACCGTGGCGCACCGCGTTCGTCACGAGTTCGGAGACGAGGAGCTGGGCCTCGTCGAGCACCCGCGCGTGGTGGCGCCCGCAGTAGGCCTCACTGAGGAACGTGCGGGCCCGACGCGCGGAGTGCTCGTCGTCGGGCAACGTGATCTCCGCAGCCGGGGTCGCCTCGCACACCCCGCCATCCAACCAGGTCAGGACGTGAGCAGCTGCACCAGTTCGGCCGCGGTGCGCGTCACCCCGGACCGCAGCGCGTCGACCTCGGCGTCGCGCACGTGCCCGGCGCTCAACTGCTCGGCCGGACGGGAGGCCCGGGCCGGGTCCAGGATGCGTTCGGAGAGTTCGAGTCCCAGCCGCACCGACGTCGCCAGCGGGGTCGCCCAGCCGGGGCGGTCCACCTGCGCCATCGCCTCGGAGAGCTCGTCCGGGAACGCCCAGGCCGCGAGCGCCTCGGCCGACACCCGGGTGTGGGTGGCGCCGTAGCGGCGGTTCTCGGCCTCCAGCAGGTCGTCGCGGTCCGCGGCACCGGCCACCAGCACCGGGTACTCCTCGGGGTCGCAGCGCACCAGCAGCGCCTGTCCGAGGCGGGCCAGCAGTCCGACGGAGAACGCGTCCGGGGCCTTCGCCCGCAGCCTCGGGGCGAACTCCGCGGCCGCCACGGCGGTGAGGACGCTGCGGTCCCAGAACCCCTCGAGGGCCGGGGGGACGTCGTCGAGGCCGGCCATGGCGGAGACCGCCAGGCTGCGCACGGTGGAGAAGCCGACGACGGTGACCGCGAACGCGGGGGCGGACACCGTGCCGGAGAGGCCGAAGTAGGCGGAGTTCGCCAGGCGCAGGACCTTCGCCACCAGCGCCGGGTCGTAGCTGAGCGTCCGCCCCAGCGACTTCGCGTCCGAGCGGTGGTCGTCGGCCTCGGCGATGATCTTGGCCGCGACGGGACGGTGCGAGGGCAGGTCGTCGAGGGCGGCGGAGATCCGGCCCAGGACCTCCACGGCACCGGGGACGAGGGTGGAGACCACCTCGGGGGAATGCGTCTCGTTCACGCCGTCACCTCCCGCGGTGCGGGCACGTGCGCCGGGGTCGGCGCGAGGGGGTGCGGGTGCAGCAGGCCACCGGCGCGCAGGACCTCGACGAGGGCCTCGCGGGTCAGCGGCCGCGAGTAGAGGAAACCCTGGACGGCCTCGCAGCCGAGGTCGCGGATGACCGCGTCCTGTTCCAGGGTCTCCACCCCCTCGGCCACGATCCCCAGGCCGAGGGTTCGCGCCAGCGAGACGACGGCGGCGGCGACGGCGCGGGCCGGTCCCCCGGCGACACCCTCGCCGACGCTGTGCAGGTCGCGGACGAAGGACCGGTCGACCTTGAGGTGGTCGACGGGCAGGTCCTTGAGGTAGGCCAGCGAGGAGTACCCGGTGCCGAAGTCGTCGATGGCGACGCGGGCTCCGTCGCGGCGCAGTTCCTCCAGCACCGTGCGGCAGGCGCGCAGGTCGCTGGCGAGCGAGGTCTCGGTGACCTCGAGGCAGATGTCGCGCAGGTGCAGGCCGGCCGCGGCGATCGTCTGCCGGACCCCGGCGGAGAAGCCCTCGGCCGCGAGGCTGACCGCCGACACGTTCACCGCGACGTAGGCCGGGGTGTGCGGCAGGTCGCCCGCGACGTGCGCGGCCCGCCACGAGGCGAGGTCGCGGCAGGCGAGCGCCAGGACGTGGGCGTCGAGCAGCGGTACGAGGTTCGCGCGTTCGGCGAGTTCGACGAACACGTCCGGCCGGATCGGTCCGAGTTCGGGGTGGGTCCAGCGGCAGAGGGCCTCGAGGCTGAGCAGTTCGGCGGGCGAGCCGGGGCGCACGATGGGCTGGTAGTGGACGTCGACGGTGCCGCGCGACAACGCTTCCCGCAGGTCGGCGACGAGGCGCAGGGCGCGTCGGGCGCGCTGGCGCACCTCGTCGTCGAGCAGGGTCCAGCGCCCTCCGCCGGCGGCCTTGGCCTCGTGGACGGCGATCCCGGCGTCGCGGACGACCTCCTCGGCGCTGCAGGTGAGGCCTTCGAGCAGGACGACGCCGATGCTGGCGACGAGCCGCAACCGCAACCCGTTGACCTCGACCGGGGCGAGGACGGCGTCGAGGACGCGACGTGCGGTGGCCTGCACGGCGTCGAGGTCGGTGAGGTCGGCGCAGACGAGCACGAACTCGTCGCCGCCGGGCCGGGCGACCATGTCGCCACCGCGGACGGTCCGGGCGAGTCGGCGCGCGATCTCCACGAGGACGGCGTCGCCGGCCTCCGGGCCGAGTCCGTCGTTGACCGTCTTGAAGTCGTCGAGGTCGACCATGAGGACACCCACGCCGCTCCCCGCCTGCGGGGCCCCGGCCTGCGGGGTCAGCAGGTCGGTGAGCCGCTCCAGCAGGGCGAGACGGTTCGGCAGTCCCGTCAGCAGGTCGTGCTGGGCCTGGTAGGCCAGCCGGTGCTCGCGGGCCAGGCGGTCCGTGACGTCCTCGACGGTGCCGATGAACCCGGCGCCGTAGCCGGGGGTGCGACTGGGGGCCAGTCGCACCGCGACCCAGCGGACCTGCCCGGCGGCGTTGCGCAGCCGGGTGTCGAGGGTGACGCGTTCGCCGGCGAGGACGCGGGCGACGGCCTCGACGACACCGCTGCGTTCGTCGTCGACGACGTGGGTGAGCCACGCGGTCCCGCAGAGTTCCTCGGCGGGCAGGCCGATGAGTTCGGCGAAGGCGTCGTTGACGCGGGAGAGGCGGGCCCCGACGTCGGAGACGATGGTCGGCACCGGGGAACTCTGCGCCAGGGTGGCGAAGCGCTCCTCCGCGGCGCGCAGCGCGGCCTGGGCCCGCTCGTCCTCGGGCAGCACGACGGCCAGCACCCAGAACCACTCGCGTCCCTCGCGTTCCGGGACGGGCCAGGCGACGACCTCGACGTGCCGGGACTCCCCGCCGGAGGTGAGGGCGTCGACGGTGCAGCGGATGCGGCGGTCCCGCGAGAGGTGTTCCCCCTCGGGGGACTCCTCGCGACGGCGGAGCAGCCGGGTGACGGCCCGGTCCACGAGGTGGTCCGAGGCCACCCCGAACAGGTCGGCGGCGGCGGTGTTCGCCCAGCGGACGCGGGCGATCTCCAGAGGGGCGGGGGCCTGGGGGCGGGAGACGACCAGGACGGGTTGGTCCGCGGCTGCCGCGAAGTGCAGCAGTGCGGCATCGACACCGGTGGTGGAGTCGTCGCTCCCCCCGGCGTGCTGGCTGCGCCACGCGTCGTTCAGCACTGGTTCCGTCCACGGTGGTTCCCGGCGGCACCTTCCGTGGGCCGCATCAGGGTGTTCATCGGCACGGAGCGCCACGAGTTGATCGTTCGGGGTGGTGGATGCGTTCACCTGCGCGGCACCTGGGTGCGATCGGATGCGGAGCGTGAACACCTCCCCCGGCCCTTCCCGCCGTTCGATGCTGGCCTCCGGACTCGCGGTCCCCGCCGTCGCGGCCCTGCCCGCGGTCACCGGAGCGGGCAGCGCGGCCGCCGCACCCGTCACGTCCGGCGCGACCCCGCGCGGGTCCGCGGGGCGCTTCGACCCCGACTCCCCCCGCTTCTGCCTCGCCGTCCTGCCCGACACGCAGTACCTCTTCGACGCCGACAGCACCGAGCCCACCCCGCTGCGGGCCACCCTGGAGTGGCTGCGGCAGAACCGGGCCGAGGAGAACATCGCCTTCGTCGCGCAGCTGGGCGACGTGACCGAGCACGGCACCGAGGCCGAGCTCGCCGCGGCCGCGGTGGTCTGGGACGGGATGTCCGGCAGCGACCTGCCGTTCTCGGTGCTGGCGGGCAACCACGACGTCTCGGGTGACGACCAGCGCGGTCCCACCCCGTACCTGGACCACTTCGGCCCGTGGCGCTTCCGCGGGATGCCGACGTTCCGCGGCGCCTCCCCCGACGGGTACCACAGCTACCACGTCTTCACCGCGGGCGGGCGGGAGTGGCTGCTGCTGGCGATGGACTGGCGCGCCTCCGAGAAGGGTCTCGCCTGGGCCGCCGGCGTCCTCGACGCGAACCCGACCCTGCCCACGATCCTCACCACCCACGAGTTCGTCGCCGCCGACGAGCACGGGGTCGCTGCCCTCTCCGAGTACGGGAACACCCTGTGGCAGAGCGTGGTCCGGGGCCGCGACCAGGTGTTCCTCACCCTGAACGGGCACTTCTGGCCGGTGGGGCGGACCGTCCTGGTCAACGACGCCGGGCACGAGGTGCAGGCGCACCTGACCAACTACCAGGACCAGTACTACGGCGGGGCCGCGATGATCCGCCTCTACCACGTCGACCTGGCCCGAGGGATCGTCGACGTCGAGACGTTCTCACCGTGGCTGGAGTCGATCCCGCAGGACGAGCGGAACCTGCTCGCGGCGGAGAACCTCGAGAAGTCCACCGACCTCGACCGGTTCAGCTTCCCCCTGGTCGCCGAGGAACGGTTCGCGGGTTTCGCCCCACCGGCCCTGCCGGCGCAACGCCCCGACCACGACGTCATCACGAAGGACACCGCCGCCTACTGGCGCTTCGACGAGGTCCGCGGGGTCGAGGGTTCCGTCGTGGGTCCGGGGACGAGGGTGCACGACCGCACGGGCAACGGCAACGACGTCACCGCGCGCCTGGTCGGGGCGGCCGGGGCCGGGGCCCTGACCTGGTCCGGTGACCACCACGACGACGCACCCGCACACGCCAGCCTGCGCTTCGACGGGCACCAGGGTCCCGACGGCGGGGCGGTCCTCGAGACCGGTTCCGACGCCCCGGTGAACTCCGAGCAGTTCCTCGACGGTTTCACCATCGAGGTGTTCCTCAAACTCCCCGACCCGTTCGTGGGCGACCACGCCTGGATGGGGGTCCTGAGCTGGGAGGGCAACAACGGCGACGCGGGCAAGACCAGCGGGTACACCACCGAGGAACCCAGCTGCAGCCTCAACGTGACGTCGGAGTGGTTCCTGCAGTTCGTCCTCTACCCCTCCCTCGACGACGTGAACCCGACGTCGTGGACGCACGCCCTGACCCCCGGCCGCTGGACCCACGTCGCGATCGTCAACGACGGGGAGCACACCGTCGTCTTCGTCGACGGCTCCAAGGTCGTGCGCAACCCGGCGCAGCGGGCCCGGGGCATCGCGACCCTCGGCAAGCCCTTCGCCATCGGTGCGACGCAGTCGAACGAGGAGTTCGGGCAGGGGTTCTACGGCTGGATCGGCGACGTGCGGATCTCCTCGCGCGGTCTCGACGTGACGGAGTTCCTCACCGCGCGGTAGCCTCGCGCCAAACGTCCGGCCTCGAGGCCGGTCCGCCCCACCCGGAAGGACACGCCGTGCTCACGGCGTTCTTCGCGACGGCTGCGGCGGGCCGGATCGGCCTCGCCGCGACCAACGTCGCTCTCCTGTGGTTCGTGCTCCACCGGACGGGGTCGTTCGGGGCCGCCGGTGCCCTCGGCGCGGGCCTCGCGATCTCCGAGGCCCTGGTCGGGCCGCAGACCGCCCGCGCCGTCGACCGGTTCGGGCAACCCCGGGTGCTGCCGCTGCTCGCCGTCGCGCACGCGGGCGCGGTGCTCGTGCTGCTGGGGGCGACCGGGCCGGGTTCCTCCCGGTCCGCCCTGGTCGTCCTGGGCGGCCTGCTCGGCGCCACCCTCCCCCAGCTCGGCGCGTTCTCGGCCGCCCGCTGGTCGCACCGCTTCCCGCCCGGTCCGGAGTTGTCGCGGGCCTTCGGGTGGGAGGCCACCGCGAACTCCGCCGCCTACCTGCTCGGACCGGCCCTGGGCGTGGCGCTGGGCAGTTCCGGGCACTCAACGTCCGCCGTCCTCCTCGCCGCCACCCTGGTCGTCGGGGCCACCCTGCTGCTGGGGTTCCAGCGACGTTCCGCGCCCCCGGGGCGGCGCTGCGGCCCGCGCGGTCGGGTGGGGCTGCCCCGCGGGGTCGGGTTGCCGATCGCGGTGAACGTCGCGATCGGGGTGCACTTCGGAGCCGTGCCCGTGGCGGTGGCCGCCGCGGCCCGCGGGACGGGGTCGGCGACCTCGTTGGTCGTCGCGTCCAGCGCCGGAGGTCTGCTCGCCGGACTGGCTCTCTCGGCGCTGCCCTGGCGCGCACCGGCCCGGCGCCGGCTGCGGGTGAGCGCCACGGCGTTCGGCCTGTCGGCGCTCCTGCTGATCGGCCCCTGGCCGGTCCCGGCCCTCGCCGTGGTGCTCTTCGTCGTCGGGACGGCCGTGCCGCCGGTCCTGGTGGCGACGTCCGTGCTGGCCCGTGAGCGCGCCCCGGCCGGCGCGCTGACGAGCACGTTCTCCTGGCTGGCCTCCTGCAGCGCCGCGGGGAGCGCGGTCGCCGTCGCGGGCGCGGGCGGACTCGTCGACGCGGTCGGGCCGTTGGGCGCCTTCGCGCTGGCGGGAGCGGGTGCCGTGGGGGTGAGCGTGCTTGAGAGGATCGTCCGGTGAGACCGCTGCGCCCGACCCGCCTCCTCAGCCTGGAGTCGGGGTTGTGGGCGCTGGACGAGACCCAGCCCGTGGCCGCGGTCCTGGACCTGCGCACCGGGAAGGTCGAGCGGATCGTCAGCTGGCCGGAGGTGCCGGCCGAACCCGTCCCGACCCCGTGGCCGCCACCGCGGCTGCTGCCGGACGGCCCCTCGTTCTGGACCCACCCGCACGGGGACGCCCCGCTGGTGCGGATCGGCCCGGACGGGGTGGAACTCGCGGTCTGGACCCACGGGCTGCGGTTGTCGGCGGTGGGCCCGGACGGGGTCTGGTGCGTCCCCTCGCCCCCGCCCCAGGATATCGTCCGCACTGCCGACGGCCGGCCCAGCTGGGGGCTGCAGCCCGCGCAGCTGCTGCACGTCGGCCGTGGCGGTCGACCCCGGCGCACGAACGTCGACGCCCCCGTGCGGGCGGCGCAGGCGGAGGAGTCGGGGTTCTTCATCGCCCTGGACGACGAGCCCTGGCACCTGGAACCCCTGGGGGCCGACCTCCACGAGGTCGTCTGGAACACCCGCTGGTTCCGGATCCCCTGGGGTGCGGAGATCGGCGACGAACTGCGCGACGTCGCGGAACCCGTCGAGCACGGGCCGGAGGTCCGCACCGAGGACGGTCGCGGTACCCACTCCTGGCTGGACCCGTGGAGCGCCGGGGCCGACCGGCACGGCGTCCGGCTCGAAGGGGCCCGCTGGGGTTTCGGCTGGCGGGCGGACGGGATGGCGGCCGCGGCGGGCCACCTGGTCGCCCTGGTGCACAACGCCGAGGGGAACCCGTTGCGCCGGATCGACCTCGGCCGGGGGACGACGACGTCGGCCGCCCTCGTGGGAACCGGTCCGGCCGAACGCCTGACCGTCGCCGTGCGCCGCGACGTCCCGGGGGTGTTGCGGGCCCCGGTCGACGTCCTCACCGTGCAGCGCGGCGGAGACGTCTCCCTCCTGCTGGGTGCGGATTCCGTCGACGTCGCCGACCACGTCCGCCCGTTGGCCCCGCGGCCGCTGGAGTCGGGTTCCTACGTCCGCCAGGTGCTGGCGAGCAACGGGAGGCTGCAGGAGCACTGGCGCACCGACGAGGGGTTCTTCCCGCTCGTCGAGGGCATGACCGCGGTTCGCGCCCGCCTCGTGGGCGACTGGCCGGACACGGTGCTGGAGTGGACGTTCGAGCACCCGGACCGACCGGGGGCGCGGCTGCGGCGACGGATTCCGTTGTTCGACGAGTCGGGTCGCATCACTCCCCCGGACACCGCGGCCGTCGTGCTGATGGAGGACTTCCAGACCGGTCAGGTGCCCGGGACCGAGCACGCCGTCGGCGGGTTCATCGACTTCTGACTCATCGACTTCTGAGCGCCTCGTCGCTCGCGCGCGACGCGATGGACTGCAGCGCGGCGACGTGGTCGCGCAGGGCTGCCGAACCCGTGTCGGTGAGGGCGAGGACGGTCCTGGTGTAGCGACCGGAGGCGACCTTGCGGATGTCGACGTAGCCGGGGGCGGCCAGCGCGGTGAGCTGCTTGGACAACGTGGGAGCGCTCATCCCGCAGTAGTCGGCGACGGCCTTGAACTCCGCCTCGGCGCACCCCGACAGGTAGGCGCAGATCCGCAGCCGGGCCGCGGAGACGAGGACCTCGTCGAGGTCGGGCACGACTCAGGCCTCCGGCCTGCGGCGCAGCGCCCAGAACCAGGTGGCTCCGGAGGCGAGACCGAGGAGGACGAAGACGGCGCTCATCGTGGAGTCCGCCGTGAACCCGACGACGGCGAGTCCGGCGAGGACGAGCAGGAACGTCGTGTGCTCGGTTCGGACCCGGCCGCGGTAGCCGACCAGCCCCCGACGTCGACGCCACCGTTCCGGCAGCAGGAACGCCGCGGTGAGCAGGGCGACGGCTCCCACGAGTGCGAGCAGGTGCGCGGGTCCGTGCCCCTGCCCGAGCAGCACCACGCCCAGCCCGGCGGAGATCCCGGCGCTGACGGCGAGGGAGGTGGGGAGAGGGCTTCACCCCTTCAGCAGGACGAGCACGCTGCGGCCCTGCCACGTCCCCGCCGTGGTCGGCCAGCTCGTGATCCCCTGCGCGGGGTCGGCGCCCGCGTCGGTCCAGCGCAGGACGAACGGGGTCGGTCTCGCCGGCCCCGGGTCGCGGTGGTGGGCGTAGTTGAACTCCAGCAGCGGCTTCAGCACCGGGCCCGCCTCGGCGATGCGCGCGTCGATGACGCCCTGCAGGTACGCCGGGTCGGAGAACTGGTCGATGATCTCGCAGTCGCAGCTGTAGGCCAGCGTCCCGATCTCCCCGGGGGCGGCGACGCGTTCGTCCCCGACGATCCGGGCGAGGTCGGTCCCGGCGGTCCGGTACTCGGCCGGCGTCGCGAAGTTCGCGAACACCGGCGGGTAGCGCCACGGCAGCGGCAGTGCCGCGGACGGCACGCAGACGAAGAGACCCACCAGGGCCAGCACCGACACCGCGCTCATCGGGACCCACGTCACCCGGGACCGCGACCGCTCACCGCTGAGGACGCCGGCCCCGAGCATCGCCGCGAAGGACAGCGACGCCATCGGCGCGACGTAGTACCACTGGTAGGGCGGGACGCCGAGGACGCTGTAGACCGCGAAGTACCCCACCCCGCCGAGCGCCAGACCGAGCACGGCTCCCGTTCCCGGCCGGGCGCGGCGGCGCAGCAGGGCGAGCACGAGCAGGAGGAGGACGACCACCCCGACCAGGGCCGCGGCCACGCTCACCGCGACGGCGCCCGGCGTGTTGAGCGCGTAGTGGGTCCACAGCCCACGCAGGTAGGTTCGCCCCTCGCCGAAGTTCCGCTGGTTGGTCTTGATGACGAACGTGTCGGGGATGGCCGACCCCAGCCACCACCAGCTGGCCGCGAACCACGGCAGGCAGACCAGCACGCAGACCCCGACGGCGACCGGCAACCGCCGGCGGACACCGCGGCAGGCCAACGCGATCACCACCACGAAGACGACCATGTCGAGACGGGCCAGCAGGCTGAACGCCGCCACCACCCCGTAGGGGAGCGCCCGGCCGGCGAGACCGGCCGAGAGCAGGGCGGTCATGGCGGTGAAGATGAGGACGACCTCCAGCCCCTGGGCGGAGACCAGGAACGGGTTGGCCAGCACCACGACGAGCGCGGCCGCGGGCCAGGCCAGGGACAGGCCCAGCCGCCCCGCCGCCCGGGCCGACCACCATCCCGCCAGCGCACCGAGCAGGGTCGTCAGCACGCCCAGCGCGAGCTCGCCGTCGGGACCGGCGAACGGCTGGACCAGCCGCAGGCAGCCGGCGAGCAGCGCGACGTTCAACGGTGACGTCGCCGCGTTCGACGTCAGACCGGGGGTCATCCCCCAGTGCGCGTGCTCGGCGACGTTGCGGGCGTAGGCGAGGGTGATGTAGGTGTCGTCGATGAGCCCGCGGGAGGTCACCCAGCTCAGGAGGGCGCCGAGGAACGCCCCGAAGAGGGCGAGCCGCAGAGCCGGGTGGGAAGAACGCATGGGCGCCATCCCACCACACCCGGGGCACGACGACGGGCGGCCACCTCGAGAGGTGACCGCCCGCGGATCGCGAGGAACTCAGGCGTTGGTGAGCGACCGGAGCACGTACTGCAGGATGCCGCCGTTGCGGTAGTAGTCCGCTTCACCCGGGGTGTCGATGCGCACCACGGCGTCGAACTCGACCGTCCCACCGTCGGTCTTCGTCGCGGTCACCTTCACCGTCTTGGGCGTGCGGCCCTCGTTGAGTTCGGTGATGCCGGCGATGTCGAAGCTCTCGGTGCCGTCCAGCCCGAGCGAGGCCGCGGTCTGGCCCTGCGGGAACTGCAACGGGATGACGCCCATGCCGATGAGGTTGGAGCGGTGGATGCGCTCGAAGCTCTCGGTGATGACGGCCTTCACGCCCAGCAGCGCGGTGCCCTTCGCCGCCCAGTCGCGCGAGGACCCGGAGCCGTACTCCTTGCCGCCGAGGACGACGAGCGGGATGCCCTGCGCCGCGTAGTTCTGCGCGGCGTCGTAGATCGCGGCCTGCGCCCCACCCTGGGTGAAGTCGCGGGTGAACCCACCGGAGACGTTGTCCAGCAACAGGTTCTTCAACCGGATGTTGGCGAACGTCCCCCGGATCATCACCTCGTGGTTGCCACGTCGGGACCCGTAGGAGTTGAAGTCCTGGCGCTGCACACCGTGGTCGGAGAGGTACGCACCGGCCGGGCTGTCCGGCTTGATGGAACCCGCCGGGGAGATGTGGTCGGTGGTGACCGAGTCGCCGAGCAGGGCCAGCACCTTGGCGCCGGCGATGTCGGTGACCGGCGACGGCTGGGCCTGCATGCCCTCGAAGTACGGGGGCTTGCGGACGTAGGTGGACTCCGCGTCCCAGTCGAAGGTGTTGCCCTCGGGCGTGGGCAGACCCTGCCAGCGCTCGTCGCCGGCGAACACGTCGGCGTAGTCCTTGACGAACATGTCCTTGCTGATGGCCTCGCCGATGACCCGCTCGACCTCGGCCGCGTCGGGCCAGATGTCCTTGAGGAACACCTCGGTGCCGGACTCGTCGGTGCCGATCGGGTCGTGGTCGATGTCCCAGTCCATCGTCCCGGCGAGCGCGTAGGCGATCACCAGCGGCGGGGAGGCCAGGTAGTTCATCTTGATGTCGGGGTTGATCCGGCCCTCGAAGTTGCGGTTGCCCGAGAGCACCGCGGTGACGGCGAGGTCGTTCTCCTGGACGGCGGCCGAGACGGCCTCCGGCAGCGGACCGGAGTTCCCGATGCAGGTGACGCAGCCGTAGCCGACGAGGTGGAACCCGAGCTTCTCGAGGTAGGGGGTGAGCCCGGACTTGTCGTAGTAGTCGGTGACGACCTTGGAACCCGGCGCGAGCGAGGTCTTGACCCAGGGCTTGACGCTCAGTCCGCGCTCGACGGCGTTCTTGGCCAGCAGCGCCGCCGCGATCATGACCGAGGGGTTGGAGGTGTTGGTACAGCTGGTGATCGAGGCGATCGCGACCGCACCGTGGTCGATCTCGGTCTCGGTGCCGTCGTCCATCGTGATGGCGACCCGCTTCGAGGGCCGGCCGGTGGCGTGGCCGGGTTCCGCCGGCTCGTCGCGCTCGTCGCTGGCGGAGGCCGAGGGCGCGTCGGAGGCCGGGAAGCTCTCCGCGCTGGCCTCGTCCTGGGAGGAGCCCACCACCGCGTCGACGGTGTCGCTCCGGGCGCTGGAGGCGCTGTTCACGCCGGGGACCTCGTCGTCGACGTAGTCGCCGAGCGCCGCGCGGAAGGCCTCCTTCGCCTCGGCCAGCACGATGCGGTCCTGCGGGCGCTTCGGTCCGGCGATGCTCGGGACGACGGTGGAGAGGTCGAGTTCGAGGTACTCCGAGAACACGGGTTCGGTGCTCGGGTCGTGCCAGAGGCCCTGCTCCTTGGCGTAGGCCTCGACCAGGGCGACCTGGCCGTCGCTGCGGCCGGTGAGGCGCAGGTAGTCCAGGGTCACGTCGTCGATCGGGAAGATCGCTGCGGTGGAACCGAACTCGGGGCTCATGTTGCCGATGGTCGCGCGGTTCGCGAGCGGGACCGAGGCCACGCCCTGGCCGTAGAACTCGACGAACTTCCCGACGACGCCGTGCTTGCGCAGCATCTCGGTGATGGTCAGCACGACGTCCGTCGCGGTCGCGCCCGCCGGGATGGAACCCGACAGCTTGAAACCCACGACGCGCGGGATGAGCATCGAGACGGGCTGGCCGAGCATGGCCGCCTCGGCCTCGATGCCGCCGACGCCCCAGCCCAGCACCCCGAGGCCGTTGACCATCGTGGTGTGGGAGTCGGTGCCGACGAGGGTGTCGGGGTAGGCCTGCAGCTCACCGTCGACCTGGCGCGGGAACACCACGCGGGCCAGGTGCTCGATGTTGACCTGGTGCACGATGCCGGTGCCCGGCGGGACGACCTTGAAGTCGTCGAAGGCGGTCTGGCCCCAGCGCAGGAACTGGTAGCGCTCGCGGTTGCGGCCGTACTCGATCTCGACGTTGCGCTCGAAGGCGTCGGGGCGACCGAACACGTCGGCGATGACGGAGTGGTCGATGACGAGTTCGGCCGGGGCCAGCGGGTTCACCTTGGTCGGGTCGCCACCGAGGGCGGCGACGGCCTCGCGCATGGTGGCGAGGTCGACGATGCAGGGAACACCGGTGAAGTCCTGCATGATCACGCGCGCCGGCGTGAACTGGATCTCGGTGTCGGGTTGCGCGGACGGGTCCCAGCCGGCGAGCGCCCGGATGTGGTCGGCGGTGATGTTCGCGCCGTCCTCGGTGCGCAGGAGGTTCTCCAGCAGGACCTTGAGGCTGAACGGCAGCTTCGCCGAACCCTCCACCGCGTCCAGACGGAAGATCGTGTAATCCGTTCCAGCGGCTGTTAGGGTAGCCTTGGCTTCGAAGCTGTTGTGGCTGCTCACCGGGAGCTCCTCACTCGTCTTCCGTCGTCATCGTCATCGATCCGTGCGTGGTGTCGATGCTCCCACCGGCGGGGGCGGGACCGCGCGCGGGGTCCGTCGCGACGGAACTCCCGGGGCATTCATCTCGACCACTTATCTCGACGTCAAGATACCACGCAGGCCGTGGTCGACGGCGAAGACCAGCGCGAACACGCCGAGGAGCATGCAGTACCCGGCGGTCGCGGCGAGCACCCCGGCGTGCGGCCCCTCCCCGAGGTGCCCGTCGCTCAGCAGCCGGGCGGTGACCCGGCGCGAACGCGTCCGCGCCGCCAGGTAGGTCCACGCGCCCGCACCGCAGCCCACGACCCCCAGGACGAGCGCGAACACCCCCAGCTGGGGGGCTAGCAGCCGGGCACCGGCGAGCGAGCCCACGAGGAGCGTCAGGGCGCTGCGTCGCCAGGCGAGCGCCGTCCGCTCGGGCTGCAGACCCTCGTCGAAGATCACCGCAGGACCAGGCCGGCGAGGACGAGCAGCCCGGCGAGCACCGCGCCGATCGTCAGGGGCGAGGCGAGGGTCGGGGAGGCCAAGGGCGCGCGGAGCCGCATCGCCCGCTCGTCCCGGGCCCACCCGCGCCAGGCCTGCAGCGGGGTGAGCAGCCCGAGGACGATGAGGAGCACCGACGCCGCGAACCGGAACCCGGGCTGCAACGCGAGGTTCAGCCCCTCCAGGGCGACCCCCGCCGCCAGCAGGGCCAGGGAGGTGCGGATCCAGGCCAGGAAGGTCCGCTCGTTGGCCAGCGAGAACCGCGGATCGGGTTCGTCACCGACGCCGTAGACGCTGCGCGGGAACCTCTCGTCACTCACGGTCCCGATCATCCCCCAGACGTGTCGGACGGCGACGGATCACCCGGACGGGGGCACCCGGACGCACTACTGACGGCTTGAGAAGGATCACGCTCGGTCAGCACAGTAGGGGGACGACCCCCCGACGGACTCAGGAGCAGCCCGTGCACCCCACCCTCCCCCGCACCGTCCCCGCGCCGGCCACCCGCACCACCCGCCCCGCCGCGGCCCACCGCGCCCTTCCCGCCCGGCGCGCCCCCCGCGCCGTGGAACTGGGCGACGCCGAGTCCGGCGCCGTCCTGACCGCGCTGCTCGCCGGTCTGCGCGCCGTGCCGGACAAGCCCGTCGTCGACGTCCGCACCCGGGTGCTCGACGCGCTCCGCGCGGTGTGGCAGCGCATCGACGTCGACGGCCTGGCCCTGGTCGCCAAGGCCGGTGCCGGCGCCTCGCTCCTCTTCACCGTCGTCCTGCTGGCGTGGCTGGCCTCCGCCGGCCGCCTCGGCTGACCCCGCCCCGATCGCCCAGGAGAACACCGTGCCGCTGCTCGCCCGCCGTCCCGCCCGCTACGTCCCGCGCCACTCCACCCGCGACACCGCGGGGCGGTGGACGGGGGACCGGGTCCTCGACCTCACCGACACCGGCGAGACGCCGGCGCAGGACGTGCTCGCGTCCGTGCTCGCCGGTCTCGACGAGCTCGACCGCGCGGGTCGCGCCTGACGTCAGCCGCGCGGCACGAACCGCGCGACGCACTCCACGTGGTGCGTCTGCGGGAAGAGGTCGAAGGCGCGGAGCCCGTCGAGGACGTAGCCGTGCTCGGCCAGGAACGCGGTGTCCCGGGCGAGCGCGGCGGGATCGCAGGCGACGTAGGCGATCGCACGCGCACCCAGCGCCGCGATCCCCTGCACCGCCTCGCGACCCGCGCCCGAGCGCGGCGGGTCGAGCACGACGACGTCGACCCGACGGGACGTGATCTCCACGTCGGTCAGCGACTCCTCGACGGAACCGGCCCACAGCTCGACGTGCTGCTGCCCGTGCAGCGAGCGGCGGGCGTCGCGCACGGCGCGTTCCTCACCCTCCACGGCGAGCACGCTCCCCTCCTCACCGACGGCGTCGGCGAGGAGGGCCGTGAACAGGCCCGCCCCGGAGTACAGGTCCAGCGCGCTCTCCCCCGGCTGCGGTTCGAGCGCGGCGAGCACGGCCTCGCCCAGCACGGCCGGGGCCGCGGGGTGGACCTGCCAGAACCCGGCCCCGCCGACGCGGAACGCGTGCTCCTGACCCCGCACGGTGATCCGCTCGCCGACCCAGGTGCGCCCGGACACCCGGTGCAGCCCCTCGGGGGTCCGCACCGCCACGGAGGCGTCGGGCAGCTTCGGCAGGTTGGCGTGCCGTGAGGGCGTCGGGGTGATCACCACGAGCGGTGCCGCCCCGTCGGAACCCGCGGCGACCTCGACGGTCTCCACGTTGCCGAAGCGCTGGTCGAGGACCCCGCTGTCGATCACGGCCCGGGTGCTGATCGGGCAGTCCTGCACGGGCACGACGTGGTGCGAGCGGTGTCCGCGCAGGCCGGTGCGCCCCTCGGCGTCGACGGCGAACTGGGTGCGGGTGCGCCAGCGCAGACCCTCGGGCCCCGCCAGCGGCGCCTCCTCGACGACGACCTCGAGGTCGAGGCCGGCGAGGCGGTGCAACTGCTCGGCGACGACCTGGGCCTTCAGCTCCCGCTGCTTGGCCGGCGTCGCGTGCTGGAAGTCGCAGCCCCCGCACATCCCCGGCCGGGCCACCGGGCAGGCCGGTTCGACCCGCGCGGGGTCGGCCCGCAGCACCCGGACGGCGTCGGCGCGCCAGAACTTCGCGCTCGCCACCCCCTCGGTGATCCGGGCCACGACCCGTTCCCCGGGCAGGGCGTGGCGGACGAAGACGACCCGCCCCTCGTGCCGGGCGACGCAGTGCCCGCCGTGGGCGACCGGGCCGACCTCGAGCTCGACCTCGGTCCCGGCGGCGTCCGGGCCCGCCTCGGGGCGGGGCGCCCGCGCTCGGGTCCGACGGGCTCGGGTGGGACTGCTCATTCGATCTCCTCGCTGGGGGCGGGACCGAAGGTTCCCCGCCGCACGACCCCGGGGGCGGCACGTTCGACGCGGTCCTCCAAGCCCTCGGAACTGCTGAGCTGCCACGGGACGCTGGCGACCATCACCCCGGGCTGGTAGCGCAACCGGGCGCGCAGGCGCAACGCCGACTGGTTGTGCAGCAACGTCTCCCACCAGTGGCCCACGACGTACTCGGGCACGTAGACGACGACGAGGTCGCGCGGGTACCGCTGGCGCAGCGCCTTGACGTGGTCGACGACGGGCCGGGTGATCTCGCGGTACGGGGAGTCCAGCACGGTCAGCGGGATCGGGATCCCCATCTCCTCCCACCGCTTCTGCAGCGCCGCGCTCTCCTCCGGTTCGACGGCCACCGTCACGGCCTGCAGCTCCGTGGGTTTGGCGGCCCGGGCGAAGGCCAGCGCCCGCAGCGTCGGCTTGTGGATCTTCGACACGAGCACGACGCTGCGCACCCCCGTCGGCAGCGCCTTCGGCTTGGAGTCCGGGCCGATCTCGAGCTCCCGGCTCACCGAGGTGTAGTGGCGACGGATGAGCTTCATGTTCACGAACACGATCACCATGGCGAGGATCGCGATCCAGGCGCCCTGGGTGAACTTCGTCAGCAGCACGATGATCAGGACGAGACCGGTCAGCCCGAGGCCGATGCTGTTGATGACGCGCGAACGCTTCATCGAGGAACGCTTCGCCGGGTCGGTCTCCGACTTCAGGTGCCGGGTCCAGTGCCGGATCATGCCGGTCTGGCTCATCGTGAAGGAGACGAACACCCCGACGATGTAGAGCTGGATCAGCCGCGTGACCTCGGCGTCGAAGGCCACGACGAGCACGATCGCGGTGAGCGCGAGAGCGATGATCCCGTTGGAGAACGCGAGCCGGTCGCCGCGGGTGTGCAGCTGCTTGGGCAGGAAACCGTCGCGGGCCAGGATCGAGGCGAGGACCGGGAACCCGTTGAAGGCGGTGTTCGCGGCCAGCACCAGGATCACGCCGGTCGCGGCCGTCACCAGGTAGAACGCGACCGGGAAGTGGTCGAAGACCGTCGCCGCGAGCTGCCCGATCACCGGGTCCTGGACGTAGGAGCCCCCCACGGGGACGCCGTTGCGCAGCAGTTGGGTGGCGGGGTCCTCCGCGAAGCGGATCCCCGTCAGCCGGGCCAGCGCGATGATGCTGACGAGCATCGTGACGCTGGTCAGGCCGAGGAGCAGGAGCGTCGTCGCCGCGTTCTTGCTCTTGGGCTTCTCGAAGGCGGGGACACCGTTGCTGATGGCCTCCACCCCGGTGAGGGCGGCCGCCCCGGACGAGAACGCCCGCAGGACGAGGAACGCCCCCGCGACGCTGGTCAGGCCCCCGGAGATGTGGTGCTCGGCGGTCAGGTCCAGCTGGGCGCTCGGCGCGTCGGGCAGGTCCCCGAACAGCAGCCGGGCGAAGCCCCAGATCGCCATCCCGAGGATCGAGAACATGAAGATGTAGGTCGGGATCGCGAAGGCGGCGCCACTCTCACGCAGTCCGCGCAGGTTGGCCGTCATCAGCAGCAGCACCAGCACGACCGCGAAGAGCGCCTCGTGCCCGCGCAGAGCGGGGATCGCGGCGGCGGCGTACTGCGCGCCCGAGGAGATCGAGACCGCCACCGTGAGGACGTAGTCCACCAGGAGCGCGCTGCCGACCGTCAGGCCGGCGTTGGGGCCGAGGTTGACGGTCGCGACCTCGTAGTCGCCTCCCCCGGAGGGGTAGGCGTGGACGTTCTGGCGGTAGGAGGCGACGACCACCACCATGACCAGCACGACGGCCGCCGCGATCCACGGTGAGAACGCGTAGGCCGCGATCCCCGCGATCGAGAGGGTCAGGAAGATCTCGTCCGGTGCGTAGGCGACCGAGCTGAGGGCGTCGGAGGCGAACACGGGCAAGGCGATGCGTTTGGGGAGCAGGGTCTCGGACAGTCGTTCGCTGCGGAACGGCCGCCCCACCAGTACGCGCTTGATCGCGTCCGTCACAGAGGGCACGTCTGGAGATGCTAGGCGGTGACCGGGTGTGCGCCGTGCTCGGAGCGCGCCCCAGGCGGTAGCGTCTGACCCGTGCACTTCGTGATCATGGGCTGTGGCCGGGTGGGGTCGAGCTTGGCCCTCACCGTCGAGCAGCGGGGCCACAGCGTCGCGGTCATCGACCAGAACGCCGACGCCTTCCGCCGACTGGGCCCGACCTTCGCCGGGCGCAGGGTGACCGGCGTCGGCTTCGACCACGACACCCTGGTCGAGGCCGGCATCCACGAGGCCGGCGCCTTCGCCGCGGTGTCCTCGGGGGACAACTCCAACATCCTCGCCGCGCGTGTCGCCCGCGAGAAGTTCGACGTCGACAACGTCGTCGCCCGCATCTACGACCCGGGCCGCGCCGAGATCTACCAGCGTCTCGGCATCCCCACCATCGCCACCGTCCGCTGGACGGCGGACCAGGTCCTGCGCCGGCTCGTGCCCCAGGGGGCGCTGAGCGAGTTCCGCGACCCCTCGGGTCGCGTCGTGCTCATCGAGACGCCCGTGCACGAGGACTGGACCGGGAAGCCGCTCTCGGCCCTGGAGGCTGCGGCCGGGGTGCGCGTCGCCTACGTGACGCGGCTGGGCCAGGGGGTCGTCCCGACCCGCGGCATGGCCTACCAGGACGGCGACATCGTCCACGTGGTCGTCGCCGACGAACGACAGCCGCAGGCGACCGCCGTGCTCGCCGCGGCACCGGAGGAGGGTTCCTGATGCGCGTCGTCATCGCCGGCGCCGGGATCGTCGGCCGGTCCATCGCCCGAGAACTGCTCGGCAACGGTCACCGGGTGCTGCTCATCGACCGCAGCCCCACGGCCATGAAGATCACCAGCGTCCCCGACGCGCAGTGGCTGCTCGCCGACGCCTGCGAGATCGCCAGCCTCGACGAGGCCGAACTCGCCGACTGCGACGTCGTCGTCGCCGCGACCGGCGACGACAAGGCGAACCTCGTGGTGTCGCTGCTGGCCAAGACGGAGTACGGCGTCCCGCGCACGGTCGCCCGGGTGAACAACCCCAAGAACGAGTGGCTCTTCGACGAGGCGTGGGGCGTCGACGTCGCGGTGTCCACACCGCGCCTCATGACCGCCCTGGTCGAGGAGGCCGTGAGCGTCGGCGAACTCGTCCGGCTCTTCACCTTCCAGCAGGGCCGCTCCTCGATGTCGGAGTACACCCTCGAGGAGCACAGCCCTGTCCTCGGGCGCACCGTCGGCGAGGTCGTCTTCCCCGAGGACACCGTTCTCGTGGCGATCGTCCGCTCCGAGCGCCCGCTGCCGCCCACCCCGGACGACGTGCTCGAGGCCGGCGACCACCTGCTCTTCCTCTCCGTGCCCGACGCCGAGGCGGCGCTGCGGACCATGTTGGGAACCCCGTGAGCGACGAGTCCCCCACCGCGAAGATCGACGAGCTCGTCACCAGGAGCGCCGGCTGGCGCGGGGACGTGCTGGCGCAGGCCCGCGCCGCGATCCTCGACGTCGACCCCGGCATCGTCGAGGAGTGGAAGTACATGGGCGCCCCGGTGTGGTCGCTGGGTGGGACCCTCGTCGTCGGGAACGTCTTCACGGAGAAGGTGAAGCTGGGTTTCCTCTGGGGCGCCTCGCTCCCCGACCCCGACGGGTTGTTCAACGGTGAACTCGGCGGCAACCAGCGCCGCAGCGTGGAGTTCTCCGAGGGCGACGAGGTGCGCGTGGAACCCCTGAAGGCCTTGGTGCGCGCCGCGATCGAGCACAACGCGGCCAAGGCCGGGAAGAAGCGCTGAGCGGGGGCTCAGACCTCGGCGACGGGTTCCGGATCGGCCGAGGGAGCCAGCGGGGTGTTCCCCTTGAGCAGCATCAGTCCGGCGATCGCGATGCCCGCCACCAGCAGCGGCCAGCCCAGGGCCAGTTTGCTGATCGCCAGCGCCGTCGTGTTCCCGCTCAGGTAGAGCGGTAGCTGCACGGCGGCGCGGACGACGTAGCCGGCGAGCAGCAGCCCGGTCAGCTTCTGGCAGAGCGACACGATGCCCTTGTCACGTCGCCAGGCGGTCGGGTCCTCGGTGACGGCGCCGACGAGGAAACCCACGACGGGCCACCGCGCGAGCATCGAGAGCGCGAACAACACGGCCAGACCCAGGTTGAGCAGGATGCCGGGCAGGAACACGTCCTGGGCCCGTCCCGTGCGGGAGGCGATGAACGCTGCGACCGCGGTGGTGAGGATCCCTCCGAGCGCGTGCTGGAGGGTCTCCCGACGGGCGATGCGGGCCACGAGGGCGACCAGCAGGACCGCGAGGGAGGCACCGACGGAGACCTTGAGGTCGTGGGTCACGAGCCAGCTGACCAGGAAGGCCAGCGCGGGCGCGGCGGAGTCGAGCAGGCCTCGCCACCCACCCAGGGCCGTCGACAACCGGGTCCGGACGAGGTCCTCGACGGTGGTGGGCGGAGTGCTCGGGAGAGGTGGCGAGGGACTCACGCCTTCTCGGAGCAGAGCAGCTCGTAGACGGGGTTGAAGATCACCCGCTGGCCGTCGTCGCACGCGACGAGACCCCTCGCCTTCACCCGGCGCCCGGGCTCGACCCCGGCGATCCTGCGGCGGCCGAGCCAGACCAGCGACACCGAGCCGGAACCGTCGAACAGCTCCGCCTCCAGTGCCGGCACGCCACCGCGGGGCCGCAACGTCACCGACCGCAGGGTCCCGCACACGCAGGCCTTGGTGCGGTCGGGGATCTGCCCGCACGGAGTCCCACCCTGACGGACGGTCTCCTCCTGCGCCTCCTCGGCGGCCAGGTCGGACTCGGAAGCGGTGAAACGCGCGAGCGCACGCCGCCAGAGCGGCGCACTCAGCACTGAGGACTTCGGCACGGCACCCACGATAGGCCCCTTCACACGGTCTGAGGGAACAACACCACCCGATGTGGTGATGTTCCTCAGCGCACCTCGGTGATCTCGGGTCCGCGCTCGAACGGCTTGAGCTCTTCGCGCCCACCGTTCTGCCCGGGTGCACCCTCGACCTCGACGCCGGCCTCGCCGTCGGCCGCCGGCTGCTCCGGCTGGGGCGGCAGCGTGAGGGGGATGAGCTCGCGCGGGGCCATGGCCTCCCCGCCGCGGACGACGACGACGTCACGGACGACGGCCTCGAGCTCCGCGGCCGCCGCCGCGTCGTGACCGGCGTGCCCGGAGAAGACCGCGCGCAGGAACCACCGGGGACCGTCGATGCCGGCGAACCGGGTCGGCTGGTGGGCCGTGCGGCCGTCCTCGGTGCGCACGGGCAGGCGGCAGAGCAGTTCGCGGCCCAGCGGGCCGTCCTGCTCCTCCGAGGTGCCGCCCTGGGCCACGACGGCGGCGGCGATCTCCTCGCGGATCTCGTCCCAGACACCGGCGCTGCGGGGCGCGGCGAAGGTCTGCAGCTGGACCGTGGAGCCGTTCATCCCGATCGTCACGGCGATGACGCGCTGGGTGGCCTCCTCGACCTCGAAGCGCAGCTCCATGCCCTCGCGGCCGGCCAGGCGCAGACCGCCGAGGACGAGCCGGGCGTCGTCCTCGTCGACCTCGGACTCGTCGTAGGGACCGTCGGTCCGGTCGAAGGTCTCGCTCGCGACGGCCTTGGCGGGGGCGTCGGCGGCGGCGGCCGCCTCGGCCTCGGGGTCACCGACGACTCCGGCGGCCGCGGAGACGGTCTCGTCCTCGGAGAGGTCCGGACCGAGACCGGCGTCGGTCTTGCCCTTGCGGCGGTTGAACAGGCTCACGGTCGCTCCTCGCGGGACGGGCTGCTGGTCGGGGTGGTCTGAAGAGCGTCGCTGCCGCCGGTCGAGCCGTGGCCACCGGCGCCGCGCACGGATTCCGGCAACTGCGCGGCGGGGACGAAGCGCACCCGCTCGACCCGCTGGACGACGAGCTGGGCGATGCGGTCACCCGCGTGCAGCTCGACGGCCTCGCGCAGGTCGGTGTTGTGCAGCGTGACGCGGATCTCGCCGCGGTACCCGGCGTCGACGGTGCCCGGCGCGTTGAGCGTGGTGAGACCACGCTTGGCGGCGAGTCCGGAGCGGGGGACCACGAAGGCGGCGTAGCCCTCGGGGAGGGCGATGGAGACGCCGGTCGGGACGGTGACCCGCTCCCCCGGCCCGACGACGACGTCGACGCGCGTGGTGAGGTCCGCCCCGGCGTCGCCCGGGTGGGCGTAGGTCGGCAGGGCCTCGGGGACGGTGAGCACCGTCTCGACCGCGAGGGTCTGCTGGAGCTGATCGGTCACGGGGCTCGACACTACCGTTGCGCCCGCGCGTGCGACCCTGACCGGGTGCAGAGCGTGACGCAGGAGACGGGGTGGGACGGCCGCGAACGGTGGTGGCCAGCCTTCACGAGCTGGTTGACGTGGTTGCCGGCCATCTTCGGGGGTGCCTTCATCGCGTTGCCGATCTGGGGCCCCAGAGGCGCCCTGGTGGGCGCGGTGGTGGGGGCGCTGCTCGGCGTCGGGGTGCTGTTGAGCCTGTCCTGGTCGACGAGCCTAACCGACACGGAGTTCCGCGTCGGACGGGCCCGACTGCCGCTCGCCGTCGTCGAGCAGGTCGACGTCATCGCGAAGGGTGAGCGGCGAGCCGCGCTGGGGCCCGGGCTGGACGCCCGGGCCCACCTCGCGATCCGTTCCTGGATCCCCACCGCGGTGCGGATCCACCTGGCCGACCCGACCGATCCCACCCCCTACTGGGTGGTCTCGACGCGTCAGCCGCAGCGGCTGGCCGCCGAGATCAGGCGGCGCAGTCGTTGCAGATGATGCGCCCGTCGGGCGCGTTGTGCAGCTGGCTGCGGTGCACCACCAGGAAGCAGCTGGTGCACGTGAACTCGTCCTGCTGACGCGGGAGGACCCGCACCGACAGCTCTTCGTTGGAGAGGTCGGCGCCGGGCAGCTCGAAGCCCTCGGCCGCTTCCGTCTCGTCCTCGTCGACCGTGCCCGAGCTCTTGTCCGTCCGCCGGGCCTTCAGCTCCTCGATGGAGTCCTCGGGCTCGTCGTCGTTCTTGCGCGGTGCGTCGTAGTCGGTCGCCATGACCCTGCCTCACACTCCATGCCGTCTCGTGGTGCGCTCACCGGACTTCCGGTGCGGCGAGCTCAACACCGCTCGTGCTCGATCCATGCCCGCCCGGACGTCCGGGGACGTGGTCGAGCGAGCACGCATCATGACCTACGTGCGCGCCCAGTTCGAACCGGGGCGGGTCGCAGGACGCTCGCACCCCACGACGCACTTCCGTCCCGCCGTGCACAAGCGTGCTCACACAACACCTTTGGGGCGTCCACCGCCGTCCACAGACGGACACCCCGGGAGTTGGCCGCGGGGCCGCGGGGCCGTACGCTGAACGCGTCCCCGCCGATCGGCCGCTCGTCCCACGCGCCCAGCGTCGGGCCGCGAGCGCCGGGCCCCCGAGCAGTCCAGGGAGGTGCCGTACCCGTGCAGGAACCCATCTCGTCCCCCACGTTCGTGGCCGAACTGTCCGAGCGCGTCCAGCGGACGCGCGCCACGATCGACTCCGCCGCCGCGAACGGCGACGACGACCTCGCTCAGGCCTTCCTGGACGACCTCGAGGCCCTCGTGGACCTCGCCGCCGCGCACGACGTGGCGCTGCCCGACACCGTGGCCTACCTCGCGGACCGCCAGCACGGTCAGGTCCTCGACCTGCGGTCCAGCCCGAGCTGCGCGACGGCCTGATCGGCTTAGATCCACCTCGACGTACCGGAGCCTGACCCTCGACCCGAGGGTCAGGCTTCGTCGTTCCCGAGGGCCTGCCGCAGGTGTTCGTGCAGGTCAGAGCCTGCAGCGAGCAGTCCGTGGGAGCCGGCCGGCGCCCCGTCGAAGTCCGTCACGACGGCTCCGGCCTCGGTGGCCACCAGGAGCCCTGCCGCGAAGTCCCAGGGGTTGAGCCCCCGCTCGTAGTAGGCGTCGACCCGCCCCGCGGCCACCGAGCACAGGTCGAGCGAGGCCGTCCCGACGCGCCGCAGGTCCCGGACCCGGGGAAGCAGCCGCGCCACCACCGCCGCCTGCTCGGCCCGGCGCCCGGCGTCGTAGCCGAAGCCCGTGGCGACCAGCGCCTGGCCGAGCCGGGGTCCGGCGGAGGTGGTGAGGCGCCGCGTTCCCCGGCTGTCGGTCAACGTCGCCCCCAGGCCCCGGGCCGCCGTCCAGGTCTCCGCCTGGGAGGGGTCGACGACGGCTCCGGCCAGCACCGTCCACGTCGCCGGGTCGGGCCGTTCGGGTGATTCCTCGTCGAGGACGACCGCGACGCTCACCGCGTAGGCCCGTAGGCCGTAGAGGTAGTTGACGGTGCCGTCGATCGGGTCGACGACCCACGTCAGCCCGCTGCGCCCGGGCTCGAAGCCGCCCTCCTCGCCGAGGAAGGCGTCCTCGGGGCGCAGCCGGGCGAGCTCGGTCCGCAGCAGCTGCTCGGAGGCGGTGTCCATGGCCGTGACCACGTCGGTGGGGCTCGACTTCGTCGCGGCGACCTCGACCCGGTCCGGACGCCCCGCGGAGATCAGCTCCCCCGCGGCCAGGGCGACCGTGACGGCGATCTCGCGCAGCTGCGCGACGTCGGGTGCGGGGCGGCTCACCCGTGGGCCACGACGGGGGCCCGGAAGTCCTCACCGGTCGCCGCCGGCAGGGCGGCCCGCAGGTTGCGGCAGCAGTCGACCGGGCAGACCGTGTGCGAGGCCCCGAGGGCACCGCTGGTGGGTCGGGCGGGGTGCCCGCCCCGGGCCTCCTCGGCGCGTTCCTCGACGAGGTCGACGAGACCGGCGACGAACTGCGCGTGCGCCCCGACGGTGGCCGCGCGGGAGAAGGGCAGGCCGATCTCCTCGGCGGTCTCCGCGGCCTCGGTGTCGAGGTCGAACTTGACCTCCATGTGGTCGCTGACGAAGCCGATCGGGGCCACGACGACACCCGGTACGCCGTCGGCGTGCAGGGCGCGCAGGTGGTCGTTGACGTCGGGTTCCAGCCACGGCTGGGTGGGCGGGCCGCTGCGGGAGCAGTACACGAGGTCCCAGGGCAGGTCGTGCCCGGCCCGCAGCGAGGCCTGGCGGGCGACCTCGGCGGCCACGGCCTCGTGCTGGCGCACGTAGGCGCCGCCACCCGCGGCCGGCGGCCCGGAGACGTCGTTCATGGCGTCCGGGATGCTGTGGGTGACGAAGACCACCCGGGCCCCGGTGCGCGTCTCGGCGGGGAGGTCCTCGAGGGCGTCGGCGACCGCCTGGGCGTTGACCCCGGTGAAGGCCGGGTGGTTGAAGTAGTGGCGGATCTTGTCGACCTCGAGTTCGCGCCCCTCCTCGGCCAGGGCCTGCAGCGACTTCCCGAGGTCCTCGCGGTACTGCCGGCAGCTGGAGTAGGAGGAGTAGGCGCTGGTGAAGACGGTGAGCACCTTGCGGGCCCCGGCCTCGTGCGCCTCGCGCAGGACGTCGGTGACGTAGGGCTCCCAGTTGCGGTTGCCCCAGAGCAGCGGCAGCCCACCGAGCCCCCGGGCGTCGAGCTCCACGCGCAACTGGGTCAGCAGTTCCTTGTTCTGGTCGTTGATCGGGCTGCGCCCGCCGAAGTGCAGGTAGTGCTCGGCGACGGCGGCCAGACGTTCGCGCGGGATGCCGCGGCCGCGGGTGACGTTCTCCAGGAACGGCATCACGTCGTCGGGGCCCTCGGGTCCACCGAAGGAGAGGAGCAGGAGGGCGTCGTACGGGGTCGCGTCACTCACGTCGTCATTCTCAGCACACCGTGCGGGTGTGCGCGCCCCGGGGTCGGAGGTGGCAGAGTGCACCCGCGATGATGATCGACCACACACAGCCGGGAGGACGCCCCTCATGCAGGACCTGAGGCTCGTCGGGGTCCACGACGACGGGGAGCACGTCGTGCTCGTGGCGACCGACGGCAGCCGGTACCGGTTGCGGGTCGACGAGGCGTTGCGCGCGGCCGTGCGCCGTGATCGCGCCCGCCTGGGTCAGCTGCAGATCCAGATGGAGGCGCAGCTGCGGCCCCGCGACATCCAGGCCCGCATCCGGGCCGGGGAGACCGCCGAGGACGTGGCCGCCGCGGGTGGGCTGACGCTGGAGCACGTCCGCCGCTACGAGGGACCGGTCCTGGCGGAACGGGCCCACGTGGTCGGCCTCGCCCGGCGCACGCCGTACGGGCGTTCCTCGGTCGCGGGCAGCCTCGACGACGTCGTGGTCTCCCGCCTCTCCGCCCGGGCCGTCGACCCCGAGGGTGCCCGCTGGGACGCCTGGCGCGAGGACGACGGGTCCTGGACGGTGCAGTGCGAGTTCGTCGCCGGTGGCCGTGGCCGCGTCGCCCGCTGGGGGTTCGACGCGAGCGCCCGGGTGCTGTCCGCGCTCGACGACGAGGCCCGCTGGCTGAGCGAGGAGGAACCGAGCGAACCGGGGCCGCTGCCCGCCCGTCGGCTCGTCTCCGTCAACGGTGAGGGCCGCGCCGGCGAGCGCGTCTACGACGTCGAGGCCGACGGCGGGGTCCGGACCAACCAGACCGACGACCTGCTCGACGCCCTCGACCACCAGCGCGGGGTCCGCCCCGAGTCCGCGCAGCCACCGGCCCCCGACAACTCCGGATCGGCCCCGCACGTCGACGACCTGACCGCCGACCCGCCGCCGGCGCACCCCGCGGCCTCCGCCCCCGACGAGCTCGAGGACCGGACGGTCCTGCCCGGCCACGAGCCGGGACCCGTCGAAGCCGAGGAACCTGCGGCCGGGGAGCCTGAGGCCGGGGAACCCGAGGCCGTCGAACCGGAGCCGGAACCGACCCCGGAGCCCGAACCGGAGATCGCGGCGGAGGCTCCTGTCGAGAAACCCGCTCCCCGGCGCCGCAACCGCTCCGCCGGCCGCAGCGGCGGTTCCTCGGGCTCCAAGCGCTCGAGCGTCCCGAGCTGGGACGACATCATGTTCGGGACGAAGAAGGACTGATCAGCAGAAGACGCTGAACAGCGGCACGAGGCGTTCCAGGTCGGAGAGCGCCCCGTGCTGTCCGACCAGGCGCAGGGTCTCGGGCCGCATCCGGGCGGAGTTCACGACGGCGATCGGTTCGCGCATGACGGCGAGGACGTCGCCGATGCGCCCGGCGACGCGTTCCTCGACGGGGCCGAACCAGCCGGCGGCGATCGCCTGCTCGCGCAGCACGACCTCGGCGGAACCCCCGAACCGGGCCTGCCAGGTCTGCGCGACCTGCTGCGCCGCACCGGGTTCGGTGTAGAGCTGGACGGTCCGGGGTTCTCCGCCGGCGTGTCGCACACCCCGCAGGAGTTCCGGTTCGGCGGCGAGGTCGAGACGGTCCGGCGGCGCGACGTCGACCATGCCGTGATCGGCGGTGACGAGCAGCAGGGTCCCCTTCGGCAACCGGCGGGCCAGGTGTCCCAGGGCCTCGTCGACGCGTTCGAGTTCCGCCGTCCACTCCCCCGACTCCACGCCGGAGCCGTGACCGGTGTGGTCGAGCTTCCCCCAGTAGAGGTAGGTCAGCTGGCGCGGGGCCGAGCGGACCGCGGCGACGGCAGCGTCGACGCGGGCCTCGAGGCGTTCCGGGGTCCCGACGAAGCGTCCGCCGCGCAGGGCGGCCTCGGTCAACCCCGAACCGTCGAAGTGCGGAGGGGCCACGCGGACGACGTCGACCCCGCCGGCGACGACCTGCTGGAAGACCGTGGTGTGCGGTTGCCAACGGCGCGGGTCCACCGCGCTGTCCCACTGGAGTTCGTTGAGCAGCACGTCCCGGTCGGGGTCCAGGACCTCGTAGCCGACGAGACCGTGCCCGCCGGGGGCGAGACCGGTGCCGAGCAGACCCATGCTGGTCGCCGTCGTCGTCGGGAACCCGGCGGTGAGGGTGCGGTGCAGGCCGTCGGCGCGCCAGCGGCGCATCGTCGGCGCGTGCCCGGACCGGCTCTGCAGGGCGAGGTCGCCCATCCCGTCGATCAGGACGAGGCAGACCCGTTGCGCCCCGGGGAGGAGCAGGTCGGGTGAGGCGTCGGCGAAGTCCGGCAGCCGCAGGGCCCGGGCGACCGCGGGGAGGAGGTCGGCGAGGGTGTCGCGACCGTAGCCGGGGGCGGGGAGCAGCACGCTCAGCGCGAGGTGACGGCGGACAGCGCGCGGGCGAAGGCGAGCGCGGCGGCGACGGCGTCGGCCCCCTCGGCCGCACCGGCGATCCGGACGGTCAGGTCGTCGCCGGTGAGGGACCCGGTGTAGCCGTGGTCGGCCTCGCAGTCGGGGTCGGGGCACGACGCCGGTTCGAGGTCGACGCGGTGCAGCGCACCCCATCCCAGCGTCAGGCTGACCTCCGCGGGGGTGCTGCCGACGCGGTGGTCGGCCGGTCGGGTGACGACCTGGGAGACCACGACGGAGTGCACCCTCGTCAGCGGGACCGACTCCGTCGAGCAGATCGCGTAGGCCTCGCTCGCGGTCTCGTCGGGGGCGTGGTCGTCGGCGTGCGCCACGACCAGGCGGGTCGGGGTCGTGGCCAGGACGGTGACGTGGCGTCGCACCTCGTTGGCGTCGAACGTCGTCTCCGGGTGCACGAGGTGGAACTCGACCGGCTCGCCGGCGACGGCGGTGCGCAGGCTGTCCGCGACGAGGGTCGGGTAGTAGCCGGCCCGCTCGAGGTCGGTGAGCAGTCGGGCGGGGAGGTCGGTGCCCTCGCGGGTGTCGGTGCGCTCGCGCATGCCACCATCCTCGCGCACGTTGCGGCCGCGCCTCACAACGGCAGGCTCACAGCGGCAGGGTCCGCCGGTCGGGGTCGGCCCGGCCCTGGGGCGCGGCGACCCGCACGACGGCGTCCAGGACGCTCACCCCCCGCTCGGCGACGAGCACCGGCGACAGGCGGAGTTCCGCGATCTCCGGCAACGCGTCGGCGACGACCGCGACGCGGGCGATGACGTCCTGCAGCGCGTCGACGTCCAGCAGCGGGGAGCCGCGGTGCCCGAACAGCTTGGGCGCGGCCCGGACGGAGCGGACCAGGTCGGAGACGTCCACGTCGGTGAGCGGCGGGATGCGGTAGGCGATGTCCCCCATGAGGTCCAGCGGATCGCCCTCGATCCCGAAGGACAGCACCGGGCCGAACAGCGGGTCCTCGTCGCTGCGGACCAGGCAGGGCACCCCGAGGGGGGCCATCGGCTGGACGGCCAGCGTGCGGGCCCCGTCGCCGAAGACGTCGCGCATCTCCCCCACCGCGTCCCGCAGCGCGTCCGGGGTGGAGAGCCCCAGGCGCACCCCGCGCAGGTCCTGGCGCCCCGACAGCTCCTCGCCGACGGTCTTGAGGGCCACGGGCCAACCGAAGCGTTCCGCGGCCGCCACGGCCTCCTCGACGCCGTCGACCTCGGCCCGGGGCAGCAGCGGGACCCCGATCGCCTCCAGCACCGCGGCCCGTGCGTCGCGGCTCAGGTTCGTCCCCCCGGGGTGCTCGCGCAGGGCGTCCTCGACGAGGGTCCGGGCCAGGGCGAGGTCGACGCCCTCGGGGGCCACCGGCCGGCCGCGGTCCTTGCGCCGCCAGTGCGCGTAGCGGACGACGGCCGCCAGCGCGCGGACGGCGTCCTCGGGGGTCGGGAAGCTGGGGACGGTGGGGACGTCGGGCAGGTCGGGGGCGCCCGCGTCGACCCCGAGGAGGGTCGCGGACACCGAGCGGGTACCGAGGAAGCACGTCACGCAGGTCTTGCCCCCCTCACCGGCGGTGCGGGCGACGGCGACGGCGACGGTCGCGTCGACGGTCGCCGTCGGGGGGACCCAGCTGGCGACGACGGCGTCGACCTCCGGATCGGCGAAGGCGGCCCGCAGGGCGGCCGTGAACTCCTCGGCGCCGGCCTCGGGGTGGACGGCCGTGGGGCCGTGCACGACCTGCAGGCCCCAGCTGACGCAGGCGTCGGCGGCCAGGGTCCCCAGGGCGTCGGAGTTGCCGACGATGGCGATCCGCGACCCCGCGGGCAGGGGCTGCTCGACGGCGACCTGGGCGACGTCGAAGAGCTGGTGGACGTTCTCGACGCGGATGACCCCGGCCTGGCGCAGCATCGAGTCGACGACCTCGAAGGGCACCTGCGAGGCCCGCACGGCGTGCCCGGGCGGCACGCCGAACCCCGACGCGCCGGACTTCACGACGATGACGGGTTTGCGCCGGGCGAGCCCGCGCGCGACCCGGCTGAACTTGCGCGGGTTCCCGACGCTCTCCAGGTAGAGGCCGACGGCCGCCGTCGCGTCGTCGTCGTGCCAGAACTGCATGAGGTCGTTGCCGGACACGTCGGCCCGGTTGCCCGCCGAGACGAAGGTCGAGATGCCCAGCCCCCGGCGTTGCGCGGAGCTGAGGACGGTCACGGCGAGCGCACCCGACTGGCTGAACAGCCCGAACCGCCCCGCCCGGGGCACGTCCTCGGCCAGGGAGGCGTTCAGCCGGACCGCCGGATCGGTGTTCACGACGCCGAAGGAGTTCGGTCCGATGACGCGCATGCCGTTCGCCCGGGCGATGCGGACGAGTTCCCGCTGCAGTTCCGCCCCCTCGGGGCCGGTCTCGGCGAAACCCGACGACACCACGACGATGCCACGCACACCCGCTGCGGCGCAGTCGTTGACGGCTTCGATGACGGCGGCGGGCAGGACGGCGATGACGGCGAGGTCGATGGGGTCGGCGATGTCGCGGACGGAGGCGAGCAGCGGGATCCCCAGCAGCGTCTCCCCCACCGCGGCGGGGTTGACGGCGTGGATCGCGCCGGTGAACCCACCGGTCACGAGGTCGGCCAGCAACCGGTGTCCCACCGTGCCGGGGGTGCGCCGGGCCCCGATCACCACGACCGAGGACGGGGAGAGCAGCGCCGTGACGCTGCGCGACTCCGCGCGTTGCTCGCGGGCCCGCATGACGTCGAGGGAGCGCTGGGTCGGGTCGATGTCGAAGGAGACCTCCAGGACGCCGTCGGAGTAGCCCTGGCGCACCTCGAACCCGGCCTCGCGGAAGACCCCGATCATCTTCGCGTTCTGCGGCAGGACGTCGGCCGTGAACCGGCGGATCCCGCGCTCGCGGGCCGCGGCGGCCAGGTGCTCCAGCAGGACCGAGCCGAGCCCGCGGCCCTGGTGGGCGTCGGAGATGTTGAAGGCGACCTCGGCCGAGCGGGGCTTGCCGGGTCGCACGGGGGCCGCGTCGAAGCGGGCGATGCCGACGATGTCGTCGCCGACGGTCGCCACCAGCGCGACCCGGTCGACGTGGTCGACCTGGGTGAAGCGGGCGAGGTCACGACGCGAGAGGCGCGGCATCGGGGCGAAGAAGCGGAAGTAGCGGGACTCGTCGGACTGGCGGACGTGGAAGTCGGCCACCAGGTCGGCGTCGTCCGGCCGGATGGGGCGCACGTGCGCCGTACCGCCGTCCCGCAGGGCCACGTCGGCCTCCCACCGGGTCGGGTAACCCACAGGCGGCAGCGGCATGGTGGTGATCCTAGGACGATGGGGGCGTGGAGTTCTGGGAGGTCCTGGCCCGACGTCGGATGGTGCGCCGCTACGACGGTGCCCCGGTGGCGGAGGAGGTGCTGCGGCGTGCGCTGAGCGCGGCGCTGCGGGCCCCGAGCGCGGGCAACAGCCAGGGCCGCGACCTGCTGGTCCTGCGCAGCGCGGCCGACCGCGAGCTGTTCTGGGCGCGCACGGCGCAGCCCGGTCCGGCCGACGGGTGGCTGACCGGCATGCGCACCGCACCCGTCGTGGTCGTCCTGCTCGCCGACCCCGACGCCTACGCCCGCCGCTACGCCGCGCCGGACAAGCCGGGGCCCGACCGGGACGCGGCGCACTGGGAGGTGTCCTGGCCGGACGTCGACACCGGGATGTCGGGGTTGCTGGTGCTGCTCGCGGCGGTCGAGGAGGGACTGGGCGCCTGCCTGTTCGGGGTCCCCACGGCCGCGCACGCCGCCGTGCGGGAGGCCTTCGGGGTGCCTGCGGAGCGCCGCGTCGTCGCCGCGCTGACCCTGGGCCACCCCGCCGCCGACGAGGCCTCGCGCCCCTCGCGGGCGCACCGGCGGACCCTCGCCGACACCGTCCACGACGGCCGCTTCGACGCGCCCTGGGGCGGCTAGGACACGATCGCGCCCTGCGGGACGGCAGAATGCGGCTCATGCCTCGCAAGTCCGCACCTCCGCCGCCGCCGTCCGACGTTCCCGAGCGGATCGTCGACATCGACGTCGAGCAGGAGATGCAGGGGGCGTTCCTGGAGTACGCCTACTCCGTCATCTACTCGCGCGCCCTGCCCGACGCCCGGGACGGCCTGAAACCCGTCCAGCGCCGGATCCTCTACATGATGCAGGACATGGGGCTGGTCCCCGCGCGGGCGCACGTGAAGTCGGCCCGCGTGGTCGGCGAGGTGATGGGCAAGCTGCACCCGCACGGTGACGTCGCGATCTACGACGCCCTGGTGCGCCAGGCCCAGAGCTGGACGATGCGGCTGCCGCTGGTCGACGGGCACGGGAACTTCGGGTCCCTGGACGCCGGTCCCGCCGCGCAGCGCTACACCGAGGCGCGGATGGCGCCGGCCGCGCTGCTCATGACGACGGGCCTGGACGAGAACGTCGTCGACTTCGTCCCGAACTACGACGACCGGCTCACCGAACCCGGTGTCCTGCCGGCCGCGTTCCCGAACCTGCTCGTCAACGGGGCCAGCGGCATCGCCGTCGGGATGGCCACGAACATGCCGCCGCACAACCTCGTCGAGGTGGTCAACGCGGCGAAGCACCTCATCCGCCACCCCGAGGCGGACCTCCCGGCCCTCATGCGCTTCATCCCGGGCCCGGACCTGCCCACGGGCGGGCGCATCGTCGGCCTCGAGGGGATCAAGGACGCCTACGCGAGCGGTCGCGGTTCCTTCCGCACCCGGGCCAGCGTGACGATGGAGAAGATCGGCCGCCGCCAGGCGATCGTCGCCACCGAACTCCCCTACGGCGTCGGACCGGAACGGTTGATCGAGAAGATCGCCGACCACGTCAAGAACAAGCGCCTGCAGGGTGTCGCCGACGTCACCGACCTCTCCGACCGGCACAACGGGATGCGCCTGGTCATCGAGGTCAAGAACGGTTTCGTCCCCGAGGCCGTGCTGGAGCAGCTCTACCGGTTGACGCCGATGGAGGAGTCCTTCGGCATCAACAACGTGGCCCTGGTCGAGGGCCAGCCCCGGACGCTGGGGTTGAAGGAACTCCTCGAGGTGTTCATCGGCCACCGCCTCGACGTGGTGCGCCGCCGGACGCAGTTCCGCCTGGAGAAGGCCCAGGACCGGTTGCACCTCGTCGACGGGTTGCTCGTCGCGATCCTGGACATCGACGAGGTCATCGCGATCGTCCGTTCCTCCGACGACGCCCCGGCCGCGTTGAGCCGGTTGATGGAGCGCTTCACCCTGTCGGAGAACCAGGGTCGCTACATCCTGGACATGCAGCTGCGCCGCCTGACGCGGTTCTCCCGCATCGAGCTGGAACGCGAGCAGGGCGAGTTGCGGGCCACCATCGCCGAGCTCCAGGCCATCCTGGACGACGAGAACCGGTTGCGGACCCTCGTCAGCGACGAACTCGGCGCGGTCGCCGCGGAGCACGGGACGCCGCGCCGCACGGTGCTGCTGACCGCCTCCGGCCCGGCGACCGGTTCGGCGGCCGTCCCGACGCAGCTGGAGATCTCCGACGACCCGTGCTGGGTCCTGCTGTCGTCGGCGGGTCTGCTGGCGCGGACGAGTTCGGTGGAACCCCTGGGCACCGAGGGCAGGCGCAGCCGGCACGACCTGGTGCTCGCCGCGGCCCCCGCGACGGCCCGGGGTTTCGTCGGGGTCATCACCTCGGCGGGACGTCTGGTCCGGGTCCCGGTGCTGGACCTGCCGACGCTGCCCGAGACGGCAGGACGGCCGAACCTCTCCGGTGGCACCGGCGTCAAGGAGTTCGTGACGTTCGGGAAGGGCGAGCGGGCCCTGACGATCGTGCCGCTGCCCAGCCCCGGCGTCGAGGACCCCGACGACCCGGGTTTCGCCCTCGCCACCGCCGGCGGGACGGTGAAGCGCGTCGTGCTGGAAGCGCTGGGAAACCGCGACGAGGTCGATGTCATCACGCTGAAGGACCTCGGCCCGCGCCAGAAGGACGAGGTCGTCGCGGCCGTCCAGCTGACGAGCGGCGAGGAGGAGCTGGTGTTCATCACCTCCGACGCCCAGCTGCTGCGCTTCTCCGCCTCGGCGGTGCGCCCGCAGGGTCGTCCCGCCGCCGGGATGGCCGGGATCAAGCTCTCCCCCGGCGCCCGGGTGGTCGCGATGACCGCCGTCTCCGGCGACGCCGAGAACCCCGTCGTCGTGACCGTCGCGGGCGACTCGACGAGCGGGGTCTCGCAGCTCGGCTCGGCGAAGGTCACCCCGCTCTCGGAGTACCCGGCCAAGGGCCGCGCGACCGGCGGGGTGCGCTGCCACCGCTTCGCCCGGGGTGAGGACGTGCTGCTGCTGGCGTGGGCCGGCCCGGCTCCCGCCGAGGCCGCGACGTCGACCGGCACCGCCGTCGCCCTGCCGGAGACGCCCGGACGCCGGGACGGGTCGGGTACCGCGCTGGAACGGCCGATCGCCGCGATCGCGGGGCCGCCCCAGGTGTAGGTGAACTCCGTGTTTCGTCTCGCCGCCACGCCGGTCGTGGACTGGCGACGGGCTCGCGGTGCGAGTAGGCCTGATGCGCATGGCCGAGCAGACGAGCGACCCGACCCGACCGAGCACCCCCGACACGACCTACCTCACCTCGGTGCGGGTGGGCATCGACCGGGCCGCGGCCACCGCGGCCCCGCTGACGAGTGAGCACGCCGGGGCCTCCGAGGCCCTGCTCGACGCGACTGAGGCCGCGGTGGAGGCGCTCGGGGCGGACCTCCTCGCCCTGAGCCACGACCTGCACGCCCACCCCGAGGAGGGTTTCGCCGAGCACCGCTCGGTGCGGGCCGTCGCCGACCTCCTCGCCCGTCACGACGTCGAGGCCACGGTCGGGGTGCACGGGCTGGAGACGGCGTTGAAGGCCGTCGTCTCCAGCGGCGCAGGGCCGACCGTCGCCGTCCTCGCGGAGTACGACGCGCTGCCGGGGGTCGGGCACGGCTGCGGCCACAACGTCATCTGCGCCACCGCGGTGGGGGCCTTCCTCGGCCTGGTCCACGCCCTGCGCTCCGGGGAGGTCTCGGGGACGGCGGTGCTGCTCGGGACGCCCGCCGAGGAGGGCGGGGGCGGCAAGGAGGTCATGGCCCGCGACGGCGCGTTCGAGGGGGTCGACGCCGTCGTGATGCTGCACCCGTTCAGCTACGACGTCGCCGTGCAGCCCTTCCTCGGACGCCGCCAGGTCCGCGCGACCTACACGGGGGTTCCCGCGCACGCGTCGGCGCAACCCTTCATGGGACGCAACGCCCTCGACGCCGTCGTCGCCGGCTACAACGGCATCGCGATGCTGCGCCAGCACATCACCCCCAGCGACCGCGTCCACGGGATCGTCGTCGACGGCGGGCAGCGCCCGAACGTCGTCCCGGCCCGCGCCGTGTCGGAGTACTACGTGCGCTCGGCGGAACCCGCGACGCTCACGGACCTGTGCGGGCGGGTCGACACGATCCTGCGGGCCGCGGCCGCGATGACCGGGTGCGGGGTGGAGCTGGAGTGGGACCGCCAGCCCGCGTACCTGCCGATCCGCGCGAACCTGGAGATGGCCGCGCGGTGGACCACGCACCAGCAGCGACGCGGACGCACCGCCCTGCCCCCGGGGGTCGTCCCGGAGACCCTGTCGGGCTCCACCGACCTCGGGAACGTCAGCGTGCGGGTCCCCTCGATCCACCCGATGCTCGCCGTCTCCGGCCCGGAGCTCTCGCTGCACACGGCGGAGTTCGCCGCCGCGGCCGGGTCCCCCTCCGGGGACGCGGGCGTGCTCGACGGAGCCGTCGGGTTGGCCCTCACCGCGCTGGACGTCCTCGCGGACCCCGAACTCCTGGCGGCCGTGACGGCCGAGTTCGACGCCGCCGGCGGTGTCCTGGACGTCGAGGAGTTCCTGGCGTGAGCTCCTCGGTCGAGACCGCACCCACGACGCGCACCGACCGGCTCCTCGGGGGCGTCGAACGGATCGGCAACAAGATCCCCGATCCCTTCGTCCTGTTCGTCGGGCTGTTCCTGGTTCTCTCGATCGTCTCGACGGTCATGGCGGCGCTCGGGACGACCGTCCGGATCCCCGGCTCCGAGGAGGTGCAGGACGTCCGCGGGCTGTTCACCGTCGAGGGGATCCGGTGGCTCACGACGAACCTCGTCGACAACTTCGTGTCCTTCCCCCCGCTGGGGACGGTCGTGGTGATCCTGCTCGCGGTGGGTCTCGCCCAGCGCAGCGGGTTGATGTCCGCGCTCATCAAGGTCGCGTTCGCCGGGGCCCCGACGTGGGCCCTGCCCTACGCCGTCGCCGCGGTCTGCATGGTCGGGCACGTGATGGCCGACTCGGTGATGATCGTCATCCCGCCGCTGGCGGCGATGGTGTTCAAGGCCGCCGGACGCCACCCCGTCGCCGGGTTGCTCGGCGCCTTCGCCGCGGCGGGGGCGGCGTACTCGACGTCGTTCGTCGTCACGAGCCTCGACGCGTTGTTCTCGGGGATCACCCAGTCGGTGACGGCGTCGCTGCCCGACGCGGGGACTCCGGTGACGCCGGTGTCGAACTGGTTCTACAACATCGCGTGCTCGGTGGTCCTCACGGTCGTCTGCGGGTTGCTCATCACCAAGGTGCTGGAACCCCGGCTGACCCGGCAGGGAGTTCCCACGACGCAGCAGGAGGGTTCCGAGGGCATCGGGACCGTCGAGGACGTCTCGGACCTGTCCGTCTCGCGCGACGACCGCCGAGGGTTGCGCCGGGCCGGGGTCGCCGCGATGCTCACCGTCGCGGTCCTCGTCGCGCTGACCGTCGTCCCGGGTTCGCCGATGCGCAACGAGAGCGGCGGCTACCTCCCGGAGTCCCCGCTGCTGGACTCCGTCGCTTCATCGTGTTCGCCCTGCTCGCCGTGCCGGCGCTGGCCTTCGGCCGGTCCACGGGAACCCTGCGCCACCTCGTCGACGTCCCGAAGGCCATGGGCGAGGCCGTGCGCGACATGGCCCCGTTCATCGTCCTGGCCTTCGTGCTGGGTCAGTTCGTCGCGTTGTTCACCTGGTCCCGGGTCGGGTCGTGGATGGCCGTCTCGGGTGCCGGTGGCCTCGACGCCCTGGACCTCGACGGTTTCGAGGCGATCATCGCGTTCATCGTCCTGGCCTCGCTGCTGAACCTGTTCATCACCTCGGGGTCCTCGATGTGGACGATCATGGGTGCGGTGTTCGTGCCGATGTTCGCCCTCCTCGGCTACGAACCCGCCTTCACCCAGGCCGCGTTCCGCGTCGGCGACTCCGCCACCCAGATCCTCACCCCCCTGAACCCCTACCTGGTGCTCGTGCTGGCGATGGTCCGCCGCTACGAACCCCAGGCCGGGCTGGGAACCCTCATCGCCCGGTTCCTGCCGTTCACGATCTGCTTCTGGATCGCGTGGGTGCTGATGCTCAGCCTGTGGTTCGTGCTGGACCTGCCGTTCGGGCCGGGGCAGTTCGCACGGATGTGAGGTCCGAGGTGGCACAGTGGGCCCGTGCCCTCGCGTCGCCACCTGCTCGGCCTCGGGCTGCTGGGCGGCGTCGGGCTGGGGCTGCGGGGGTCGGTGACCCCGGTCGTCGTCGGCACCGGCGACACCCTCGCGGCCCGGACGGCCCGTTCGCGGGCCGCGGGCATCCCCACCGGTATGACCGGGTACGAACACGTCGGCGTGCCGGTGGGGACACAGCTCACCCCCCGGAGGAGTTCGTTCACCAGCTCCGCCGACGGGGAGGTGCTCGAGTTCGTCGACCTGCGCGGCCTCGTGACCATCAACCACCGCGACGTGACGATCCGGTACTGCCGGATCACCAGCACCGGGGACCCGAAGATCCGGGTGAACTCCGCGCGTCACCGGGGAGCGTCCCTGCACCTGCACGACTGCGTGGTGCGGGGGGCCTCCGACACCGACCACGGCACGGCCATCGGCTACGGCAACTACACCGCGGAACGGGTCTGGGTCACCCGCTGCGAGGACGCCTTCCGGCTCGGGGCGAACGCGACCATCGACACCTGCCTCACCGACGGTCAGTCCATCGCGCGGCTGCCCAACGGCAGCCGGGTCCACACCGACGGGGTGCAGTCGACGGGCGCGGACAACGCCGACGGGGTCTGGTCCACCGTCCGGAACTCGTCCCTGCTCGCCGTCCGGGTCGACGGGTCCAAGGGGAACTCCGCCGTCATCCTCGGTTCCGAGGGTCCACGGGTGGACGGTGAGAACCTGGGCACCCCCACCCGCAACGTCCTCGTCGAGGGGAACTTCTTCTCCGACGGCTCCTACTCGGTCATGCAGAAGGCACCGGAGAACGCGCGGGGTCTCATGGAGAACATCGTGTTCCGCGACAACGTCTACGCCGGCAACGGGGAGTACGGCGAGATCGCGGTCCCCCGCTGGGCGGTCGGGAAGTACGTCACCTTCACCGATGAGGTGACGGCGGGCGGGTCGAGGGCCGGACTCTCGTACTGGGCGAAGTCGGCGACGGCCCCCGACTGGTTCGTGGACTGACTGGGGTCCGACTCGAGAGAACCGTCCGGAACCCTTGCGACACAACAGGTCACCTTGTTCGAACCTTGCGAACGAGGTAGACTCAGGACATGACAGCGGTACTCGCGGACGCAGCAGAAGAGGCCCCCACCGGGGTCGCCTTCGGCCTCCCCGGCAAGTACCGCCGCTTCGCCGACGCCGCCCACGCCCTCTTCTACCTCGGCGTCGCCGACGCCGTCACCATGGTCCACGACTCCCCCCACCCCGACCTCGACCAGCTCCAAGACCGCGGGGTCACCATCCTCCAGCGCTAGCGCGCTGGCTCCAGGAACCGGGTTCGACCGCTGGGAGGCCGCCGTCGACCTCGTCGCCGAGGAGTACTCCCGCGACGAAGGCATGGACTTCGACCGCGCCCGCGCCACCATCCACAACGCCTGGCGCAAAGGCCACGACCACCGCGCCCTCTGGCAAGCCGTCGCCGACGCCACCGTCACCCGCTACCAGGCGCGCACCATCGAAGACCACGCCGAACGCCTCAGCGCGCGCACCGCCACCCTCACCGAAGAGATCGACCTCGACGGACGCGTCACCTCCGTCCACGCCGAGGAGGACGAGAAGCTCCTCCAAGGAGAGGACTACACCGCGGCCCTGCAGGACTACCTCACCGACGCCGTCCACCACGCACAGGCAGGATTGACCGGGCGGAAACTGGGCATCAAGTGCTCCCAGAAAGTCCGAGCTCTCACCCCTGGCTACGAATCCGTCATCCTGGAGAAGAACGACGACCCCCGCGGACTGGGACACACCCCCTGCGAAGACGGCCTCCACAGCCACCTCGGGTTCATCACCCCCACCGCCTTCGCCCTGCGACTGGTCGCCCACACCAACGCCGCCGCCGACCAGGCCGCCGACGCCGCCAAGAAGGCCGGCCTCCTCGACACCCGCTCCCACGGGCAGCGAGTTCGCGACGTCATCGTCGACATGCTGACCGACGCCATGAACCGCGCCGTGCCCGCCGCCAGTGACGTGACTGAATTCGCCACGGAGGACTCCCCCGCCGTGACGGGGCGGACGCACCGCCCCGCGACGTCGGTCCAGGTCCACGTCCGCGTCGACGCCACCACCCTCCTCGGCCTCGACGACGACGAAGCCACCGTCGACGGCCTCGGATCGGTCCCCGCCCACGTCGCCCGCGAACTCGCCACCACCACCGGTGCGATGTGGCGCAAGGTCATCTGCTCACCCGGAACCCGAGACGTCATCGACATCGGCGCCAAGGCCTACGCCATCACCGACACCATGCGCCGCTTCATCACCGCCCGCGATGAGTACTGCCAGGCACCCGGCTGCCACGTCCCCGCCGTCAACTGCGACCTCGACCACACGATCCCCTGGCCGGAAGGTCACACCACCGCGAACAACCTCCGCGCCTACTGCCGGGGCCACCACCGCTTCAAGACCCAGTACGTCTTCGAAGCCACCAAGGCCCACCACGCCAGAATCGCCCAGCGGCTCGGGACACCGAAGGAACTCTGGCCCGGACTCCCCGACGAACCACCCTTCTGACCGCCGACGTGAAACACCCCCGCAGCCAGCAAGGCCGCGGGGGCGTTCGTGCTGCCTTGATCCTCAGAGGTAGTTGCCGGTCAGGGCCGCGGGCTGCCAGCGCCCTTCCCGCACGACCTGCTGGAGGACCTCGGTGGTGAGGTTCGCGCCGTGGCCGAGCACGCTGCGGCGCACCACCTCCCGCAGGTCGGCCCCGGTGACCCCGGGCGGCAGCTGACGGGCGAGGGCGGTGCAGTCCACGGCCGTCTCACCGAAGCGACCGAGGAGACGGCGCAGGATCGCCTCGCAGGCCTCCTGGTCCGGCGGGGCGAGGTGGATCACGGCGTCGAAGCGGGCGGAACGGGTCGCGGCGGCGTCGAGGGCGGCGGGGTCGTTGGTGCTGGCGATGGTGAGCACGTCGCGGTACTCCTCGGTGCCGTCGAGCACGGCGAGGAAGTCGGCCAGCGCGGTGCCGCGCGCCCCGGCCTTGCGGTCCCCCAGGTAGAGGTCGACGTCCTCGAGGACCACCACGCTCGGACCGAGGTCCGCCGTCTCGCGGTACACCTGACGCAGCACCGACGAGGCCGCGGAGGCGTCGACGATGATCACCGTGAAGTCACCCGCGAGTTCACGGGCGACGACCCGGCTGAGGGCGCTCTTGCCGACCCCGGGCGGACCGGCCAGCAGCACCCCGCGGTTCGTCCCCAGGCCGAGGTCGCGCAACAGCTCCGCACGGGTGGTGAGCGCCGCGACGTTCGCGTCGATCTCGGCCCACACCGCCGCGGGGAGCACGAGGTCGGCCCGGCCTCCCGGACCCAGCGCGGTGGGTTTGAGCTTCAGCGGGAGGTGCGCGTCGGCGTGCAGGATCCGGCCCCGGTAGAAGCCCTTGTCCCGACGGGCCGTCGCGAGCAGGGAGTCCACCAGACCCCGCGCGGCGGCGTGGTCGCCCGGGCGCGACAGCACCCGCAGCGACGCCGGCTGCGGCGCGTACTCGTGCTGGGCGAGCTGCACGACGACGTCGGCCGCGGCGGCGGTCCCGGCCGGGAAGAACGCCGCCGTCGAGGTGGGGACGGAGACGTGCTCGTCCAGGAGGTCGATGCGCTGCCAGGTGGGCGGTTCGTCGTCCTCGACCGGACCCAGCGCCGCACCGTGCACCTCGACCAGATCGGCCAGCGCCGCGCCCACCGAGATCGCGCGGGTGTTGGTCAGCTCCACGAGCTCCGACACCAGCGACGTGTGCGGCAGTTCGAGGTGGGCCTCCACGAAACCGTTCGCGGTGACCGTCGAGCGACTGCCGCCGGAGAGGACCTCGCCCACGAGGGCGACCGCCCGACGGACGTCGGCGGGTTCCGCCGACAGCCTGCGAGCGAGGGCGAGACCGAGGTCGTCGTCGTCAGGGAGCACCGCCCGACGCTACGTCCTGGCGGTCCGGAGCGCGACCTCGTCGTAGGGCTGGAACTCGACGTCGGCCCAGGTGCGCTCCCGCGGGTCCGGCGCGTGGTCGAGGGAGTCCTGGGAACCCCAGACCCGCACGGGGGTCCCCTCGGCGCCGATGGCCGGCCAGCCCGGGTCACCGTCGGCGGCGAACGACGTCCACGCCGCGACCATCCGCCGGGACAGCGCGGAACTCGCCGGGGTGGGGAACACCCCGCGCAGCCGGGGACCCAGCCGGGGGACCCGTCGGGCCAGCGGCAGCACCGGGACGGCGTGCAGGAAGGGTTCCATCGCCTGCGGGTTGCCGAACGCGAACGGCACGTCGAGACCGTGGGTCGCGCCGAACCGGCCACCGAGGGCCGGGGAACGCCAGGTGAACCGGGACAGGAACGTCCGGCCCCCGCGGGCGGTGTGCGCGCGGGCGAAGCGCCGCGAGGGTTCTGCGAACAGGCCGTCGCTCAGGAGCGCGTCCCCGACCGTGCCCGGGTCCGCCCCGGGCAGGAACCCCCGGTACTCCTCGACGGCCGCCGCGGGCAGGCCCACGGCCAGGGCGAACTCGACGACCTCGTCCCAGGTCTTCGCGACAGGCGCGAAACCACTGCGGGAGAACAGCTTCCACTCGTCGGCGACGCTCGAGACCATGAGGTCGACCGCCGGGTCGCCGCCGGCGCCGGGGCCCTCCATGAACGGCGCGGTGACCACCTCACCGTCGACGACCGGGTGGTACAGCAACGGGACGGAACCCCGCGGCCCGGCGTCCGGGTCGGCCGCGAGGTCCTGGGCGACCGCGTCGGAGGCGGCCAGCAGCCGGATCGGCGGCAGACCGGCGAACCCCTCGCGGTCGGCCGGGACGCGCGCGGCGCGGGCGACGTGGCGGGCGACCCGTTCGGCCTGCGCGACGGTGTAGGTCTCCCCCGTGATGCTCGCCGCGATGGCGCGCGTGAACAGCCCCCGGGCGACGGGGGCGCAGGTCAACGCCGCGACCGAGGACGCACCGGCGGACTGACCGGCGATCGTGACCCGTGAGGGATCACCACCGAACGGGGTGATGTTGTCCTGGATCCACCGCAGGGCGGCGATCTGGTCGAGGAGGCCGCGGTTGTGCGGGGCTCCGGGAACGGCCCCGAACCCCTCGAAGCCGAGGCGGTAGTTCATGGAGACGACGACGAAACCCCGCGCGACCCACGCGGCCGGGTGGTAGCCCGGGGCCGAGCCGGAACCCGAGACCCAGCCGCCGCCGTGGATCCAGACGAGGACCGGCAGACCGCGCGTGAACGCCTCGGGGACGTGCACGTCGAGGGTGAGGTGGTCCTCCCCGGACCGCGGCGTCCACCCGTAGCCGGAGCGGGGGTCCTGCGGGGCGACCGGGGCCTTCTCGTCGGCGGGTCGGACCCCGGACCACGGCTCCACCGGCGTGGGGGCGGCGAAGCGGCGGACGCCCACGGGTGGGGCTGCGTAGGGGATGCCCAGGAAGGAGACCACTCCGCGCCGGGCCGCCCGACCTCGGACGCCACCCGCCGTCGTGACGACGACCCTGGGCATCGCCCGCTCCTCCCGACGTCCGCCGCGCGTTCCTGAAGGACCCCTCGACGAGGCCGGGGGGACGTCCCGTCGAGGGATCCGTCAGGAGCGCGCGGCGTGCTCCCTCGTGACCCGAAGAACTTTACCGTGCGACGACCTCGGGATCGGCCAGCCTCGCCGCAGCGGCGCGCGCGTCGGCCGGGGTCACCGCGGCCAGCGCCGCCGCCGCCATCGCCCGGCACGTCGCGGAGGTCGTGCGCGACAACGCGAACCGGACGGCGGGCACGGCCGCGGGAGCCATCGAGAGACTGGTGACGCCCAGACCGACGAGGACCAGCGCGAGCAGCGGATCGCGGGCCGCTTCGCCGCAGACACCAACGGGCGCCTGCGCCGCGGCCCCGGCCGCACCGGTGAGACCCACCAGCTGCAGCACTGCCGGCTGCCACGGGTCGAGCAGGTCGGCGAGATCGCCCTCGAGGCGGTCGGCGGCCATCGTGTACTGGGTGAGGTCGTTGGTCCCGATGCTCACGAAGTCCAGCCCCGCGGCGAGCAGGTGCGGGGCCCGCAGCGCAGCGGCCGGGACCTCGACCATCGCGCCGACCTCACGCAGACCCGCCGCGCGGGCCCGGTCGGCGAAACCGCGGGCCTCCTCGGGCGTGGCGACCACGGGCGCCATGACCCAGGGCTGGGTGCCGCTGATCTCGGCGGCTGCGGCCAGGGCCCGCAGCTGGGTGTCGAGCAGATCCGGGTGCCGGCGGGCGGTGCGCAGCCCCCGGACGCCGAGGGCCGGGTTCTCCTCGGCCGCGACCGCGACGAAGGCCAGCGGTGTGTCCGCCCCCGCGTCGAGGGTGCGCACGACGACCTTGCGGTCGCCGAACGCCTTAAGCACGCGGACGTAGACCTCGGTCTGCTCCTCCAGCGTCGGCGCGGAGTTCCGGTCCAGGAAGAGCACCTCGGTGCGGAACAACCCGACCCCTTCGACGTCCAGCGCGGCAGCGCGTTCGGCGTCGGCGAGGGTCCCGACGTTGGCCAGCAACTGCACGCCGACCCCGTCGGCCGTCCGGCCGGGCCCCCCGGCGGACGCGGCGAGTTCGGCACGCACCGCACGACGGGTCTCGATCGCGGACCGGAGTCCGGTGCCGGGATCGAGGGTGACGGAACCGGAGCGGGCGTCGACCGCCACGGCGCACCCGTCGGCGATCCGCAGCGCCCCCTCGACCCGGACGACGCAGGGGATGTCGAACTGGGCCGCGACGATCGCGGTGTGGCTGGTGGGGCCGCCGAGCTCGGTGACGATCCCGACGACCTGGGACAGGTCCAGCGCCGCGGTGTCGGCCGGGGCGAGGTCGCGGGCGATCACCACCGAGGGACCGGAGAGTTCCGGCACACCCGGCTCGGGCAGGCCCAGGACCCGGGCGACGACCCGATCGCGGACGTCGCGCAGGTCGGTGACCCGCTCGGCGAGGTGGGGGCCGCCGGCCGCGAGGATCTCGCAGAACGTCTCCACGGCCTCGTCGACGGCCGTCGCCGGACCGGTGCCGAGAGCCAGTCGGCGCTCGACCTCGGCCGGCAGACCGGGGTCCGCCGCCATCAGCGCGGTCGCCTGCAGGACGTCGGCGACGGTCCCGCCGGCCCGCTCCGCGCGGGCGCGCAGGGAGTTCGCGACGGCGTCGAACGCGGCGCGGACGTCCGCCCCGGCCGTCACCGGGTCCGCGGCCGCCGGTTCGTCGGCGGGCGGGCGGGCGGGGAGGGCGAGCACGACGGCCGTCCCCACCGCGGCCGACGAGCCGACGCCGACCCCGGACGACTCACGCATCGTGGTCGGTCTCCACGAGGCCCGCGAGGGTCTCCAAGGCCGCCTCCGCGCCGTCCCCCTGCGCCGTCAGGACGACCTCGTCGCCGTGCCGGGCACCCAACCCCATCACCCTGAGGATGCTGCGGGCGTCGACCGGGTCACCGGATCCGAGGGCGATGGTCACCGGCAGTCCGGTTACCGCTGCGGCCCGGACGACGAGTGACGCCGGGCGGGCGTGCAGGCCGACGCGGGAGGCGACGACAGCGGTGCGGGTGGCGGTGGACACAGGGGTCACCGCGACGCCCTTCATCGTCCGTGCACCTCGTTCAGGACGGCCGCGGCGACGGCTTCGGCGTCAGGGGCCCTGAGGAGGGACTCGCGGAAGGAGACGTGCACGAGCTTGCGGGCCAGGGCGGTCAGGATCGTGAAGTGGTCGGCCTCGCCGGTCGTCGGCACGGCGACGAGGAACACCAGGTCGGCGGGGCCGTCGGGTGCGCCCCAGTCGACACCGTTCCCATCCAGGATCCGCCCGATGGCCAGGCTGGGCACGGTGACGGCCTCGGAACGCGCGTGCGGCAGGCCGATGCCACCGGGGATCCCCGTCGCCATCTGCTCCTCGCGCGCGGCGACGTCGGCGAGGAACTGCTCGAGGTCGGTGAGGCGGCCGGCGGCGGCGAGGGTCTGCGCGAGCTGACGGGTCGCGTCGACGCGATCGGTCGCCCGGAGGTCGAGGAGGACGAGTTCCGGGGCGGTGAGGTCGGTCATCGCTGCAGGTCCTTCACGAGGCTCTCGGAGTCGGCCAGGACACGGACACCGGAGACGGCCGGGGACGGCACTGCCCGGGAGCACCTCGCGCGCTGCGTCGAGGAGGGCCTGGTGCCGCTGCGCGTCACGCGTCGATGCGACCACGGTCCAACCGTTCGGCGCCGGCGATGATGAAGTCCTTGCGGGGGGCGACGTCGTTGCCCATCAGCAGTTCGAAGACCTTGTCCGCCACGGCGCCGTCGTTGACCGTGACCCGGCGCAGGGTGCGGTGCTGGCGTTCCATCGTCGTCTCGGCGAGCTGGTCCTCGTCCATCTCCCCCAGGCCCTTGTAGCGCTGGGGTTCGCCGTAGTGGCGGTTGCGCCGGTTCAGGTCCGCGGTCACCTTGCGCAGCTCGGCGTCGGAGTAGGTGTAGATGATCTCCTTGCCCTTCTTGCCCGGCGTCGTCACCGCCAACCGGTGCAGGGGCGGCACCGCGGCGAAGACGCGGCCGGCCTCGATGAGCGGGCGCATGTAGCGGAAGAACAACGTCAGCAGCAGCGTGCGGATGTGCGCGCCGTCGACGTCGGCGTCCGTCATCAGGACGATCTTCCCGTAGCGCACGGCACTGAGGTCGAAGCTGCGCCCGGAGCCGCCGCCCACGACCTGGATGATCGAGGCGCACTCGGCGTTCTTCAGCATGTCCGTGACGGACGCCTTCTGGACGTTGAGGATCTTGCCGCGCAACGGCAGCAGGGCCTGGTACTCGGAGTTCCGGGCCCCCATGGCGGTGCCCAGCGCGGAGTCACCCTCCACCAGGAACAGTTCGGTGTTGGACACGTCGTCGGAGCGGCAGTCCTTGAGCTTGGCCGGCAGCGAGGAACTCTCCAGCGCGTTCTTGCGACGCTGGGTCTCCTTGTGCAGCCGCGCCGAGATGCGCGACTTCATCTCAGTGACGACCTTGTCGAGCACCGCGGTGGCCTGCGCCTTGTCGTCGCGCGTGGGCGAGGCGAAGACGGCGCCGAGTTCGTTCTCGATGACCTTGCGGACGATGGCCCGCACGGCGGCCGTCCCGAGGACCTCCTTGGTCTGACCCTCGAACTGCGGTTCGGCCAGGCGCACGGTGACGACGGCCGTCAGCCCGGCGAGGATGTCGTCCTTCTCGAGCTTCTCGTCCTTGCCGACCTTGAGCCGGCGGGCCTGGGCGTCGACCTGCTTCTTCACCGCCGCGAACAGGCCCTGTTCGAACCCGGCGAGGTGCGAACCGCCCTTGGGCGTCGAGATGATGTTGACGAAGGTGCGGATCGTGGGGTCGTACCCGGTGCCCCAGCGCAGCGCCACGTCGACGACGCAGTCGCGGGTGACCTCCTGGGGGCTCATGTGACCGGAGTCGTCGAGCACCGGCACCGTCTCGGTGAAGGTGTCCTCGCCCTGCAGGCGCCACACCGCGGTGACGGGGGCGTCGGGGGTCAGGTAGTCGGCGTACTCGCTGATCCCGCCGTCGTGCTGGAAGACCTCCTCGGTCGGCTCCCCCGAGCGCTCGTCGCGGACGACGATGCGCAGACCGGGGACGAGGAAGGACGTCTGGCGGGCCCGGGCGGCGAGGTCCTCGTAGGAGAACGCGGCCTCCCTGAGGAAGATCTGGCGGTCCGCCCAGTAGCGCACGCGGGTCCCGGTCACCCCGCGCTTGGCGCGTCCGGTGATCGCCAGTCCCTGTTCGGGGGTGAAGTCGGCGTCGGGGCCCTCGCCGGCGTAGCGACCGGGGGTGCCGCGCCGGAAGCTCGTCGCGTAGGTCTTGCCGCCGCGGTCGACCTCGACGTCGAGGCGGGAGGAGAGGGCGTTGACGACGCTGGCGCCGACCCCGTGCAGGCCCCCGGAGGCGGAGTAGGACCCGCCGCCGAACTTGCCGCCGGCGTGCAGGTGGGTGAAGACGACCTCGACCCCCGACAGCCCGGTGCGCTTCTCGGCGTCGACGGGGATGCCGCGGCCGTCGTCGTGGACCTCGACGGAACCGTCCTGGTGCAGGATCACGTCGATCAGCGAGCAGTGGCCACCCAGGGCCTCGTCGACGGAGTTGTCGATGATCTCCCACAGGCAGTGCATGAGGCCGCGGGAGTCGGTGGAACCGATGTACATGCCCGGACGCTTGCGGACCGCCTCGAGTCCTTCGAGGACGAGGAGGTTGGCCGCGGTGTACTTGTCGTCCGGTGCGGGGCTGGGCGGAGTCACCCAAGGAGGGTACGGGTGTTCGAGCAGGTGACCGTGGCGCTACACGCCGCTCCCGGCCACCCGTTCGCCGGACCGGTGTGACGCACAACACCTCCGCTACGAGCGAACGGAATGCTCCAACGGCGTGGGAACGCGAGCGGCCTGCCGAAGGTTGGGGAAGAGTGTCCGGTGGGAGCAGCAGCTGCCCGCCAGCGTGCACGACCCGGAAGGAGTCGCGGAGTGACCACCGCTACCAGCACCACCCTCAGCAACGACCACATGACTGCCTCGGACCGGTGCGACCGGTGCGGTGCCCAGGCCTACGTGCGAGTCGTGCTCAACGCCGGTGGTGAGCTCCTCTTCTGCGCTCACCACGGCCGCGAGCACCGCGACGCGCTGCGTCAGGCCGGCGCCGACATCCACGACGAGTCGCAGAAGCTGGCGGCGACGACGTCGGCGTCCGCGGCTCCCGACGAGCGCTGACCCTGCTCCACGAGCTCCGACGAGCCCGGCATCACCGTGGGTGATGCCGGGCTCGTCGTCGTTGCGCTGACCATCGCGGTCGGCCTCGTGGGGATCGTGGTGCCCGTCCTGCCGGGCACCGTCCTCATCGCCCTCGGGCTGCTCGTCTGGGCCGTGACCACCGGTGGGCCGGCCTGGCTGTTCTTCGCCGGCGCCGCCGTCCTGCTCGCCGCGGGTCAGGTCGCGATGTACCTGCTGCCGGGCCGCCGGATGACCCGGGCAGGGGTCCGCAGGACCACCCTGCTGCTCGGAGCCGTCCTCGGCATCGTCGGGTTCTTCGTGATCCCGGTCGTGGGGCTGCCGATCGGGTTCGTCCTCGGCGTGTTCCTCTCCGAGCTCGCCCGGGCGGAGTCCGCCGGGGGCCGGGCCAGGACCGCGTGGGCGGCGACCGTGGTCGCCCTCAAGGGCGTGGGGCTCAGCGTCGCCCTCGAGGCGTCCGCCGGGCTGGCGGCGACCGTCCTCTGGGTCGTGGGCGCGCTCACCCTGCGCTGAGCCCGCCACGGGCGACAGGAACGACGAACGGGCCCGGCAGGGAAACCCTGCCGGGCCGTTCGTCGTGGAGCCGGTCTCCTCAGTCGAGGTAGTCGCGCAGGACCTGCGAGCGCGACGGGTGACGCAGCTTCGACATCGTCTTGGACTCGATCTGACGGATGCGCTCACGCGTCACGCCGTAGACCTTGCCGATCTCGTCGAGCGTCTTCGGCTGACCGTCGGTCAGACCGAAGCGCATCGAGACCACACCGGCCTCACGCTCGGACAGGGTGTCCAGCACCGAGTGGAGCTGTTCCTGCAGCAGCGTGAAGCTCACCGCGTCGGCCGGGACGACCGCTTCGGAGTCCTCGATGAGGTCACCGAACTCGGAGTCGCCGTCCTCGCCGAGCGGGGTGTGCAGCGAGATGGGCTCACGCCCGTACTTCTGGACCTCGACGACCTTCTCCGGGGTCATGTCGAGCTCCTTGGCGAGCTCTTCCGGAGTGGGCTCGCGACCGAGGTCCTGCAGCATCTGCCGCTGGACGCGGGCGAGCTTGTTGATGACCTCGACCATGTGCACCGGGATGCGGATGGTGCGGGCCTGGTCGGCCATCGCGCGGGTGATGGCCTGACGGATCCACCACGTCGCGTACGTCGAGAACTTGTAGCCCTTGGTGTAGTCGAACTTCTCGACCGCACGGATCAGACCGAGGTTGCCCTCCTGGATGAGGTCCAGGAAGAGCATGCCGCGACCGGTGTAGCGCTTGGCCAACGAGACGACCAGGCGGAGGTTGGCCTCGAGGAGGTGGTTCTTGGCCCGACGGCCGTCCTCGCTGATCCACCACAGCTCACGCTTGAAGATGGAGTCGATGTCGTCCCCGGAGTGCAGCTTCTCCTCGGCGAAGAGACCGGCCTCGATGCGCTTGGCGAGCTCGACCTCCTGCTCGGCGTTGAGGAGGGCGACCTTGCCGATCTGCTTGAGGTAGTCCTTGACCGGGTCGGCGGTGGCGCCGGCGGTGGACACCTGCTGGGCAGGGGCGTCGTCGTCGTCGTCGTCGCGCAGGACGAAGCCACCGGCGGTCTTCTTGGCGCCGGTCTCCTCGGTGGTGTCCTCGGTCGCGGCGTCGTCCTCGTTGGCGAGGTCTTCTTCCTTGACCTCGTCGACCTCTTCGGTGGGCTCGTCACCCTTGCCGCCGGCCTTGGCCGCGGTCTTCGCCGCGGCCTTGGTCGCCGTCTTCGTCGCGGCCTTGGTCGCCGTCTTCTTGGCGGCGGGCTTCACGGCCGCTGGGGCGTCGCCCTCCGCCGGCGCGACGGCGCGCTTGGCGGCCGGACGCGCGGTCTTGGTGGCCGTGGCCGTGGACGTCGTGCGGCGCGCCGAGGCGGCAGCGACCGCGCGCTTGGGCGCGGCCTCCGGAACCTTGACCGTCACACCGGCGTCGTCGAGGGCACGGAGGACGGCCTTCATGCGCTGCACGGGCAGCTGCGCGTCCTCGCACGCGACACGCACGGAGTGCGCATCCACGTAGCCGTGGGTGGTTCCGTGCTGCAGGAGCTCCTGGAAGGGAGCGGAAGCGAACTCTGGCGGGAGCGGCCGGGAGGTCGGTACCGACGACACGGACTGCCTTTCGTCGTGGGCGGAACGAGGCTGCGCGGGCAGCAGCCGACAACGTCAACACCGCGGGCGGAGTGCTTATGCCCACTGAGGACGACAAACCACGATTGTGGCACGAACCCGGTGGATCGCGCGCACGACACCGCCCGAACGGCGTGCGTGGCGTGGGCGCGACCCCTCCGGCGGGCTCAGTCCTCCGGCTTGACCGCGAGCACCGGACACGGCGCGTCGAGCAGGATCCGCTGGGCGCTGGCGCCGAGGATCAGCTTGCCGACGGGGGTCCGGCGACGGAGGCCGATGACGATGAGCGAGGCGCCCGTCTCCTCGGCCGCCGTGATGAGGTCGTCCGCGGGGTCCTCGGAGTCGGGGACGTCCCGCATCTCGTGGGCGAGCCCGGCGGCCACGAGCTTCTCCTGCACCGACGCGTGGACCCCGGCGAGCTGTTCGGCGTCCGCGGCGTCGACCTCACGCCCCGGTCGCCGGCTGTGCACGACCACCAGCGGGACCGCGTAGCGCAGCGCCGCCTCACCGGCTCGTTCCAGGGCTGCTCGGCCCTCCGGGTTGGCCACGTACCCGACGACGATCCCCATGCCGCACCTTCCAGACGCCGTTGATGGACGGCGTGACCGTACTACGCGCTCAGTCCCCGCACGGCGGGTGACCCACGAGCAGGAGCTGCAGGACCAGCCGGGCCAGCCGTTGCCCCGGGTCCCGGCGCAACGCCTCCTCGGCCGCGGCACCGGCCCGCACCCCGTCCCCGCTGTTCCAAGACGACCACGCGGCCACCGCCCACGCCCCGGCCGCCGCCGTTCCGCTCGCGTGCCGGGCGACGTCGACGGCGAGCGCCGCGGCCAGGGCGCTGCGCCGGCCGCCGGACTCCTCGCGCAGGGCCGGCACGAGGAGGACCGCGTCACGGGTCGCGAGGTCGTCGAACCCCGCCAGCAGACGCCCGCAGAACTCCGGGGCGGGCAGTGCCGTGCTCGTGCCCGCGGCGCGCCGGTCGAGCTCGGCGTCCCACTCCTCCACCAGGGCACGGCGCCGGTCCGGGGTCCAGGGTCGCGTCGCGCCGCGTCGGGCGGCGGAGGCCACGGAGCGGCGTCCGGCCTCGACGGGGGTCGTGGGGGGCAGCGCGGCCGCACGGTCGGGGGCGACGCCCAGCCCGAGGCCGACGGCCTCGGCGACGACCCGGTCGACGTCCGCCGTGGACAGCGGGGTGCCCTCGCGGGGGCAGCAGGCGAGGTCGCAGGTCAGCGAGCGGAAGCGGTGGTCGGTGAGGACGACCACGTCGAGGACGTCACGGCCCCGGGCGCCGAGCAGGCGGGACACCGCGGCCAGGGTGGCGCCCGCGCGGGGGCCCGGGGTGAGGACGCCGGTGCGGGTGGCCTCGGGGTCGTAGCCGAGGACGAGGACCCGGGCCTCGGGTTCCGCCCGGTCGAGGAGGGCGCGCACGGCGCCGGCGGCGACGGCCGAGACGTCCGTGTCGTCGTCCGTGGGCGGCAGGTCCACCCGCCGGACGACCCCGAGCCGTTCGCGGGTGCTGCCGGGTCGGGGGGCCCTCACCTCCAGCAGCACCAGGCTGTCGGCGGGGCGGAACCCGAGGTGGAAGGGGACCAGGGCCAACAGCTGCGCGGGGCCGTCGGCGACCACGGTCCCGGGCTGCTGCGAGGGGGCGGAGGAGGACACGACCGAAGCCTCGACCGGGGGCGACCGCGACTCCCCCACCCGTCCACAGGTCCGGGTAGGGGTCAGTCCCCGCCGGGGCTGTGCACAGCCGGACGTCCGCCGTGGGCGCGCCACGCGGCGTAGTCCTCCGTCGCCACGAGCACCGACCCGGCGACCCAGGCGGCGACGACACCGTCGTCGAGCAGGCCCACGAGCGGCAACCAGGCCTCGGGCAACGCGTCGACCGGCGAGACGACGTAGACCAGCCCGAGCGCGGCCCAGGCCAGCCGGGAGCGTCCGGCTCCGGTGTAGCGGCCGCGCACGCTGTCGGCGACCATCGCGGGCAGCTGGGCGAGCCTGGTCCCGACACCGGGGGTGCCGGGACGGGTCCCGGAACGCAGGGTGCGCCACAGGACCGGCAGGGCGGCGGTGCGGACGGCCACGACTCAGTCGCCCTTGTGCGGCGGCAGGCCGTGCTCGGCGGCCTTGGCGATGCGCCGGAACATCACGGCGTCGACCCCGGCACCGACGGCGCCACCGACGACGGGCAGCGCGCGGGCGGGTACCCGCAGCAGCGTCTTGGTCCCGAAGCGCGCGATCAACCGGAAGCCCACGCCCTTGTTGACGAGCATCAGGACGGGTCGCGGGACGCGGGAGGTGACGAGCCCGGCGATGCGTCCACCGGTGGGCAGCCCGGCGGCCTTGAGCACGTCGGTCGCGTCGGCACCGACGAGGGTCAGCAGGACGGCGGAACGGACCTGGGGCAGCGACGTGTCGTAACCGCGCAGTTCGGCGAGGGCGGCCACGGCCCGGACGGCGAGGACGTGGAAGCCGAAGACGTTGGCGGGCAGGGCCACCGGCATGGTCACGAGTCCGCCGAGACCGGTCACGAACCCGTTGCCGGCGATGAGACGGGTGTGCTGGCGCAGGACGGCGTGCACGGCCGACTCGGTGCTCGGGTGCCGCTCGAGCGCCGACCGCGCGACCTCCGCAGCGCTGTCGAAGGGGCCGAGGCCGTCGATGCCGACGGCGAGGAGGCGCTGGACGAGGTCGGCGGCACGTCCTTCGAGACCTCCCGGCGGCGGAGTGGCGGAGGTCTTCTGCACGTCGTGGCTCACGTCACGACGCTAGCCGCAAGAACGCCGCTCAGCGCGCGGGGTCCTGCTCGCTGAGGAACGCGGACACCTCGGCGACGCCGTCCTCGACGTAGCGACGACGGGCCCAGGCGCGGGGCAGGCGCTGGTCGGCAGCGACCGGGGGCCGGTCCAGCTGCGGGAGGCGGGAGAGGTCGGCCCGGCGGCGCAGGGCGCGGCGGTCACGGAGGAAGGGGACGACGAACACGGCGAGGAGGCACATCTCCAGGAAGGTCGACATGCTGAGTACCTCGGCAGGACCGCGGGAGAACTTCAACTGGTTGGATCGCGGGGTGTCCGCCCCCCGTCCCGCCCGTCGCACCCGAGGTCCCCGACCCGAGGAGGGCGAGGCCCTGATCACCACGGGCACAGCGCGTCTGGAGCAGGACCGCGACGATCCCGACGGCTGGACGGTGCACGTCAACGGGGTCCCCAGCTCCTACGTCGACCTGGCCGACCCGACCCGGCTGGTCTTCGAGTACCACCAGTGGACGGCCGCCGTCATCGACGCCGTCCACGACGAGGGTCCGCTGCGGATGGTCCACCTCGGGGGGGCCGGCTGCGCCTTCCCGCGCTACGTCGCCGCGACGCGACCGGGGTCCCGTCAGCTGGTCCTGGAAGTCGACCAGCGGTTGGTGGACCTGGTGCGCGCCAGCTTCGGGGCCAGCGGAGCCGCCGGGTTCAAGCTCAAGGTGGCCGACGCCCGCGAGGGGCTGCGCGCCGTCCCGGACGGCACCCAGGACGTGGTGGTGCGCGACGCCTTCGCCGGCGACCGGGTGCCCGGCCACCTGGTCACCGCGGAGTTCCTGCGCGACGTGGACCGCGTGCTCGCCCCGGGCGGGGTGTGGATCGCGAACCTCGCCGACCGCCCACCGATGCCGCACTCGCGCGCCGAGCTCGCGACGACGGGATCGGTCTTCGCGCACGTCGCGCTGATGGCCGAGCCCGGGGTGTTCCGGGGCCGCCGCTACGGCAACGCGCTGCTCGTCGCCTCGCAGTCCCCGTTGCCCGAGCGGGCCCTGGTCCGGGCGTTGTCGGGTGGCGTCGCCCCGGCCCGCCTCGTCGCGGGCGAGGACGCCCGGCACTTCTGCGCGGGGGCGGGCGTTGTGACCGACGACGCGATCTCGCCGAGCTCCCCGGAGGAACCCGACGCATGAGCACGACCCTGGCCCCGCCCGCCGACTCGCAGACCGGGGGTCTCACCGGGTTCGTCCTCGAGACCGTCGACACCCTGGGGGCCCCCGGCGTGGGGTTGATGAGCTTCCTGGAGGTGGTGTTCCCGCCGATCCCCAGCGAGGTCGTCCTGCCGCTGGCCGGCTACCAGGTCCAGCAGGGCCGCATCGGGCTGGTCGCCGTGGTGCTGTTCTCCGTCGGGGGCGCGTTCCTGGGGTCGCTCGTCCTCTACTGGCTGGGGAAGGTGGTCGGGCTGCAGCGCGCCGCCCGGATCGCCGACCGGATCCCGCTGATGGACGCCTCCGACGTCACCAAGTCCGCGGAGTGGTTCCACCGCCACGAGGGGGCGGCCGTCTTCACCGGTCGCTTCGTCCCCGGGGTGCGCAGCCTCATCTCGCTGCCGGCGGGGGCAGCGGGGATGGGGCTGCTGAAGTTCTCGCTGCTGACGGTGCTGGGCAGCGGGTTGTGGAACGGGCTGCTGATCGGCCTGGGCATGGCACTGGGGACGCAGTACGAACTCGTCGAGAGCTACGGCCACTACCTCGACTACGCCTTCTACGCCGCCATCGCGGCGGTCCTGGTGTGGGCCGTCGCCCGACGGGTGCGCAGCCGCCGGCGGGAACGCGTGGGCTGAGGGAAACCGGCGCTGTGCGTTCCTTGTGCCACAAGATCACGTGTGGGAGCGTCCAGCGCAGCGGCGGAGCAGGGTGCCCGCGCTGCGTCAAGGGGGGTCGCCGGTGTCCCGGTTCTCGAAGGTCAGGAGGGCAGCCGTCCTGGCTGCGGCGAGCACCACGGTGCTCGTGGGAACGCTGGCGGTGGCACCCACCGCAGGGGCCGCCGGGCCCGGCTGGAACGTGACCGCGGTCGGCGGGAGCTCCTGGGAGGTGTCCCTGCGGCTGCCCGGACCGGTCCCGGTCCGGGCCGCCCAACCGGAACTGGCCGTGGACGGGGTCGTCCTCGGCGTCGCCCGCCAGGACCCCGACGGGCACACCCTGACGGTGCGGACGGCCGATGCCCGGGTCGCCCGGGCGGGTCGGGTCCAGCTGGCCTGGAACGGGATCGTCGCCGGCGAGGAGGCCCGCGCCCTGCGGCACGCGGCCGTGCCGGCGGCCGAGGCGGAGACCCTGAGCGGGGAACTGCTGGGCGTCGACCCCGCCACGCGCGGGACGTTCGGCGTGCGCCGGGCGGACTACGACCTGGGTGACACAGCGGTGCGCCTGCCCGGTCTGGGCGGACAGGCCGTGGAGGAACGGGCGGCGGTGTACCTGCCGGCCGGGGCACCGGGCCCGCGACCGGTGGTCGTCTTCCTCCACGGTCGTCACCAGGCCTGCTTCGGCGGCACCGACGAGGACGACTTCGGCGGCTGGCCGTGCGCGGGGTCCTCCCGCCCGGTCCCCAGCCACCTCGGCTACGGCGAGGCCGCGCAGGCGCTCGCCTCCCAGGGGTACGCGGTGGTCTCGATCTCCGCCGACGGGATCAACCAGCTGGACTGGCGTGCGGAGGACGGTGGCGCGCAGGCCCGCGGGGAGCTCGTGATGGCCCACCTGGACCTGCTGCGTACCTGGGGCCCGCTCGAGGGACGCCTGGACCTGACGAACGTCGGCCTGATGGGTCACTCCCGGGGCGGTGAGGGTGTCGTGCGCGCGGCCCTGCTGAACGCCGAACGTCCGGCGCCGTACGGGATCAAGGCGGTGATGCCGCTGGCCCCGGTGGACTTCGCCCGCCAGACCCTGCCGGGCACCGCGATGGCCGTCGTGCTCCCCTACTGCGACGGTGACGTCTCGGACCAGCAGGGTCAGCACTTCTACGACGACAGCCGCTACGCCGCGGGTGACGACGTGCTGCGCTCCTCGCTGCTCGTCATGGGCGCGAACCACAACTTCTTCAACTCCGAGTGGACCCCGGGCCTCTCGCAGGCCCCGTCGAACGACGACTGGTACCTCGCCGACGACCCCGTCTGCGGTGAGAGCGCACCCTCACGCCTCTCCCCCGCCGAGCAGCGCGCGGTGGGTGCCGCCTACGTCTCGGGCTTCTTCCGCCTCACCCTCGGCCGCGAGCAGCAGTTCCTGCCCCTCTTCGACGGCACGGGTGGACGCGCGGGGTCGGCCGGGCGGGCCGTCGTGCACACCCAGGCCCAGCAACCCGCCTCGGTGCGGACCGACCTCGCGCCGTTGGAGTCGGCGTCGCGAGGCGTCTCGCTGCCCGCGGGCACCGCGTACTGCGCGAGCGTCGGTGTCGCCGCGGCGGGGCAGCTCCCCCGGTGCGCCTCCGACCTGCGCCCGGTGAGTTCCTTCCCGCACTGGACCCCGGCCTGGCTCGCGCCGGACGTCCCCGCGACGCCGCTGCTGCGCGCACGCTGGAAGGCGGGTTCCAGCCCGCGACCGGTGACGGTCCAGGTGCCTCGGGGAACGTCACCGCAGGTCGCCCAGGCCCTGACCTTCCGCGCGGCGACACCGCAGCCCGTGGCCACCGACCTCACCGTCACCGCCACCGACCGGGCCGGTCGCAGCGCCGACGTCCGCGTGTCGCGGTTCAGCTCCGCACTGCGCCCGCTGCCGGCGCTGGCCGACCCGTGGGGCGAGGGGGCGGCGGTGGCCAAGACGTGGCTGCGCACGGTCCGACTGCCCCTGGACGCCTTCCCCGGCGTCGACGTGGGCGACCTCGCGACCGTGACGTTCACCCCGACGGGCAGGTCGACCGACGTGTACCTCTCCGACGTCGCCCTGGACCGCCCGGCGAGCGGGACGGGAACGGTGCCCGCGCTCCCCGCCGTCAGCATCGGCGACGCCGAGGTCTACGAGGACGACGGCACCCAGCAGGTGCGGATGCCGCTGGTGCTGTCGCGACGCTCCGCCGTCCCGGTGACCGTGGAGGTCGACACCGCAGCGGCCGCCCTCGACGGCCGCATCACCCCGACCTGGACCCACGTGACGATCCCCGCCGGTCGCCTCACGGGGTCCGTCGTGGTGCCGGTGGTCGGGGACGACGTGGTCAACGACGCCCAGGCCCGCCTCACGGTCACGCTGTCGGTGCCCCGGCACGCGGTCGTGGGCGACGGGTTCGGGACGCTGAGCGTCTACGACGACGACCTCTACGACTGATCCGCACGACCGGTTCGAACGACGAACGCCCCCTCCGGTCCGGAGGGGGCGTTCTGCGTGCGCGGTGGGTCAGCCCTGCGACTCGGACCCGTCGCCGGACCAGTCCACGTGGAAGGCCCCGTCACGGTCGGTGCGCTTGTAGGTGTGGGCACCGAAGAGGTCGCGCAGACCCTGGATGAGGGCCGCGGAGGACCGCTCGCGACGCAGGCCGTCGTAGTAGGCCAGCGAGGAGGAGAACCCCGGCGCGGGGATGCCGGAGTTCACGGAGTGCACGACGACGCGGCGCCAGGCCTCCTGACCCTCCGACACGGCCTGCGCGAAGTAGGGGTCCAGCAGCAGCGACGGGAGTTCCGGCGCGCCTGCGTAGGCGTCCTTGATGCGGTCCAGGAACTTGGCGCGGATGATGCAGCCGCCACGCCAGATCGTCGCCATCGCCCCCGGGTCGACGTTCCAGCCGAACTCCTGGGAACCGGCGCGGATCATGTCGAAACCCTGCGCGTAGGCGACGACCTTCGACGCGTACAGCGCGGCACGGACGTCGTCGATGAACTGCTCGGCGTCCCCGTCGGCGACGAACGGACCCTGCGACGCCGGGCCGGGCAGCACCGGCTGGGCGGCCTTGCGCTGCTCGGCGTGACCGGACAGCGCTCGGGCGAAGACGGCTTCGGCGATGCCGGAGACGGGGGTGCCGAGGTCGAGGGCGGTCTGCACCGTCCAGCGGCCGGTGCCCTTCTGCTCGGCCTCGTCGAGGATGACGTCGACGAGCGGGGTGCCCTGGTTCGTGGGGTCGTCCTTGTCGAGGACCCGGGCGGTGATCTCGATGAGGAAGCTCTCCAGGTCGCCCTCGTTCCAGGACGTGAACACCTGCGCGAGCTGCTTGGGCGTGCGACCCAGGCCGTGACGCAACAGGTCGTAGGCCTCGGCGATGAGCTGCATGTCGGCGTACTCGATGCCGTTGTGCACCATCTTCACGAAGTGCCCGGCCCCGTCGGCGCCGACGTGGGTGGAGCACGGGGTCCCGTCGACGGAGACGGCGATGTCGGCGAAGATCGGGCCGAGCTTGGCGTAGGCGTGCTCGGAACCGCCGGGCATGATCGAGGGCCCGAGCAGCGCACCCTCCTCACCCCCGGAGACGCCGACCCCGGCGAAGTGGATGCCCTGCTCACGCAGCGCGGCCTCACGGCGGCGGGTGTCGGCGAAGTGGGCGTTGCCCGCGTCGACGAGGATGTCGCCCTCGGAGAGCAGCGGGGCGAGCTCGTCGATGACGGCGTCGGTCGGGCCGCCGGCCTTCACCATGATGATGATCGTGCGCGGCGACTCCAGGGAGTCCACGAACTCCTGGGCGGAGTAGCCGGGGACGAAGGTGCCCTCGTCGCCGAACTCCTCGACCAGGGCCTTCGTCTTGGCGTCGCTGCGGTTGTGCACGGCGGTCACGTAACCGTGCCGGGCGATGTTGCGAGCCAGGTTGCGGCCCATCGTCGCGAGACCGGTCACGCCGATCTGCGCCTTCTGCTTCTCTGCGGTCACCCTCGGAATCATGCCCTGCCCGACCCCTCGTGGGGAACGGCCCCCTTGCGCAGGGCGTCCCGCATGCGGGGCACCACGACCCCGTTGCGGGCCATCAGCGCCCGGGTCTGGCGCCGGCTGACGAGGATCCCGACGACCCCGACCGACCACAGCGGGAACTGGACGGCGAAGGCCACCTTGAACGCGCCGAGCGAGTACGTCGCCGGGGTCCCGGCGCCCTGGAGGTCGAGCAGGAGGCCGATCGCGGCGATGAAGACGATGGTCGCGGTGAAGCCCATCACGTTGGTCATGCCCGTCGCCCCGCCGAGGCGGTGCACGGGGTTGGAGGTGCGCGCGTAGTCGAAGCCGATCATCGACCCCGGTACCCCCGTCGCCACGACGACGACCATGACGGCGAGCACCCACAGCGGGGCCGGTCCCGGCCACAGCAGCACGACGCTCCAGACGACGAACTGGCCGCCGACGATCGCCAGCACGATCCAGGACCGCCGGAACGGGTGCCGGGCGACGAGGGTGCCCATCAGCGGCCCCGTCCCGGCCGCGCTCACGGTGTAGAGCGTCAGCAGGGCGCCCGCCGCGCCGGTGCCGAGCCCCTGGCCGGAGACGAGGAAGGGGTAACCCCAGAGGGCGGCGAAGGCGTTGCCGGAGAACGGGGTCGCCCAGTGCGACCAGAGCCCGAGCCGGGTCCCGGGGTGGCGCAGCGCGGCCCGGAGGTCACCCAGCACCTCGCGCAGGGGTCTCGCCGCACGGGGGTTCACCGTCCCCGGCGGGACGTCGCGCAGGACGAGCACGCAGAGGACCGCGGTGAGGACGGTGAACGCGGCGATCCCCCCGTAGGCGGCGGTCCAGCCCGGGCCGTGCAGCAGCGCGACGAGCGGGACGAAGCTGAACACCTGGCCCAGCTGACCGAACAACCCGACCAGCTGGGTCATCACGGGGACCCGCTGCGGCGGGAACCAGTTCGTCACCACGCGGAGCACGCTGACGAACGTCGCGGCGTCGCCGGCCCCGACGAGGACGCGGGCCAGCACGGCCTGCCAGGTCTGGGTGCTCAGCGCCAGGAGGAGCTGTCCCCCGCCCATCGCGATCCCGCCGGCGATCACGAGCCGGCGCGGACCCCAGCGGTCGATGAGGACACCGATCGGGACCTGCAGGACGGCGTAGACGAGGAACTGCAGCACGGCGAAGCTGGACAGCGTCCCGGCGCCGATCCCGTAGCGCGCCTGCGCCTCCAGGCCGGCGGCGGCCAGCGAGGTGCGGTTCCCGACGGTGACGACGTAGGCCAGCGCGCCGACCGCGAAGACGAGCCAGGCGCCCCGGACGGTGGGTTCCCGCCGGGTCACCGGCGCACCGCCCGGAGCCGATCGCCGGCCCGGCGGACGTGGTCGCGCACCAGGTGCAGCCACGCGTCGACGTCGTCGCCGAGCAGGCTCGCGCGCAGCGCCTCGTGGTCGGCCAGGGCCGTCGCGACGCGGTCCCCCGAGCCGTGGAGGTTCGCGACCCCCATCCGCATCTGCCGGTCCCGCAGGGAGTCGTAGAGGGCGGAGAGCACCTCGTTGCCGGCGCTGCGGACGACGGTGGCGTGGAAGGCGCGGTCGGCGGCGGTGAAGGCCCAGGGGTCCCCGACGGCGGCACGCATGTCCTGCAGGTGCGGGACGAGGTCGGCGGCGAGGTCGGCGCGCCGTGCCCAGGCTCGGGCGGCGGTGTGGACCTCGACGAGTTCGCGCGCCTCGAGGACGTCCTCGACCTCGGCCGGGGACACCGGTACGACCAGGGCGCCGCGCTTGGGGATGAGGTGCACGAGGCCCTCGGCCTGCAGTTGCAGGAGCCCTTCGCGGACGGGGGTGCGGGAGACGCCGACGAGGTCGGCGATCTCGCCCTCGGTGAGCAGCTGCCCGCCGGCCAGGGACCGGTCGAGGATCCCGTGCTTGACCTGCGCGTAGACCCGCGAGCTCGCTGTATCCATGATGTATCTATGCTAGCGGAGCGCAGATCCTGCCACCCGCAGGTCGGCCACCAGTGCCGCGTACGCCGCGTCCCGCTCCGCCTCGGGGGTCCGCAGCACCGCCGAGGGGTGGATCGTGCCCAGGAACGTCTTCTCCCCGCGGGAGGTCGGCAGCGTGAAGAGCGTGCCGCGGTGCTTGGTGACCCGGAAGTCCTTGGGCAGCAGCGCCTTCGCGGCGGTCGCACCGAGGCAGACGACGACGTCGGGATCGACCTGGACGAGTTCGGCCGCCAGCCACGGACGGCAGGCGGTGATGTGCCCCACGTCGGGGCTGGCGTGGATGCGGCGGTTCCCCGGCGCGGTCTGGGTGAAGCGGAAGTGCTTGACCGCGTTCGTCACGTACGTCGTGGCGAGGTCGATGCCCGCTTCCTCGACCGCCTTCTGCAGCAGTCGACCGGCCGGACCGACGAACGGGATGCCACGCTGGTCTTCCTGGTCGCCGGGCTGCTCCCCGACGAGGGCGAGCCGCGCGGTGGGCGACCCCGCCGAGAACACGACCTGGGTGGCGGGTTCCCACAGCTCGCAGCCGTGGCAGCTCGTCGCCGCCTCGCGCAGCTGCTCGACGTCGGCACCCTCGGGCACCCACTCCTGCGCGCCGGGGCGCTCGACCTTGGTCACCATGCCGTTGTCCTGACCTCTCGCGTCGGTGGTGCCCGCCACGGGCGGGCCGGCGTGACCACCCTCGCCCCCTTCGCGGCTCGCCGCCCGGCGACGAGGTCGGACGACGCGGTCACCGGGAGGGCGCCGTCGCCCCGTCCGGGAGGTCGTTGAGGACGGAGAGGGTCGCGCTCGCCCGCCGGACCGCGCTGCCCGCGCTCGGGTGGGCCGGGAGGACGTCGTCGAGGAAGCCGTAGCGACGCACGAGCTGCGACGTCGCCGAGGTGCGCGGTCCCCGGCGCAGGTGCGACCACCAGTCGGCGATGTCACCCCAGCCCGGGGCGGAGAGCGACCCGCCGAACTGCTGCACCGAGAGCCCGGCGCACAGGTTCGCGAAGGACAACCGCTGGTCCAGGGACCACCCCCCGAGCGTCGCCGTGAGGAAACCCGCCCCGAAGACGTCCCCGGCCCCGGTGGCGTCGAGGGCCTCCATGGGCAGACCGGGGACCTGCACGCTCTCGCCGCTGACCTGGTCGACGGCGACGGCACCGTCGGCCCCGCAGGTGACGACGGCCACCGGGACCAGTTCGGCGAGCGCCGCGACGGCCGCCGCCGCGGAGTCGGCCCGGGTGTAGCGCATGGCCTCGACGTGGTTGGGCAGGAACGCGTGGCAGTGCTCCAGACCGCCCAGCACGTCGGGGTTCCACTGGGTGGAGGAGTCCCAGCCGACGTCGGCGAAGACCAGCGAACCCTGCGCCTGCGCGCGCAGCACCCACGGCTGCGGGACCGCCGCCAGGTGCACGAGCGCGGCGCGCGAGACGGGCACCGCGGCGGGTTCGTCGACGGGTGCGGGGTGCTCGTGGGTGACCATCGCCCGGTCCCCGCCGTAGGCCAGCGAGACCGTCAGCGGCGAGTGCCAGTCCGCCACCCGGTAGGACGTCGAGAGGTCGATCCCCTCCTGCTCGCCGAGGGTCTGCCAGCAGAACTGGCCGTAGGCGTCGGTGCTGAACGCCGCCGACAGCGACGTCGACAACCCCAGCCGGGACGCCGCGACCGCCATGTTGGCGATCCCGCCCGGGCACGAGCCCATCCCCGAGGTCCAGACCTCGGTGCCCAACCGGGGTTCGGAGTCCAGGCCCGTCAGCACGATGTCCAGGAACACCGTGCCGCGGACGTGGACGTCGAAGGGCGTCTCCTGCTGCGTCAGCATCCCCCGATGCTGTCAGCTGGGTCAGACCGCGAGGTAGCCCCCGTCGACGGGGATCGTGTGGCCGGTGACCCAGGCGGCGTCGTCGCTGGCGAGGAAGGCGACGACGGTGGCGACGTCGCGGGCCTCGGGCATGCCGGGCTTGGGGTTCATGGCCTCCATGCGCGCCTTCATCGCGACCGGGTCGGGGGCGGTCTCGATGAACTTCTCGACCAGCGGGGTCTTCACGGTGGTCGGCGCGACGGCGTTGACGCGGATGTTGTGCGCGGCGTACTCGATCGCGGCCGACCTGGTCAGCGCCACGACCCCGCCCTTGGTGAAGGTGTAGGGGGAGATGTTGATCTGCCCACCGAGGCCCGCGGTGGAGGCGGTGTTGACGATGGCGCCGCCACCGGTCTTCAGCATGGCGGCGATGGTGTGCTTGAGGGTCCAGAACACCCCGTCACCGTTGATGCCGGAGACGAGGTTCCAGTTGGCGTCGTCCATCTCGTGCAGGGGTTGCTGCTTCCCGGCGATCCCCGCGTTGTTGAACACGACGTCGATGCGGCCGTAGTGCGCGACGGCGGCGGCGACGGCCGCCTCGACGGAGGCGCTGCTGCTGGTGTCGGTCCCCACGGCGAGGGCGTCGGGGAGGTCGGCGGCGGCCTTGCGGGCGGCGTCCTCGGCGATGTCGGCCAGGACGACCTTGGCGCCCTCCTCGGCGAGCAGCTGCGCGACGGCGAGCCCGAGCCCGGACGCGCCTCCGGTGATGAAGGCGACCTTGTCGGTGAACCTCATGGGTGTTCCTCTCCTTCGAGCGTGCAGGTCGGCGGACCCTCGAACTCTATTCGACATGTGTCGTTCTGCGTGCGAGAGGTGCACCGCACCTGCCGGGTGTTGGATGCGGGTCATGGAGAACCGAACCCTCGGGAACAGCGGCACGTCCGTCTCCCACCTCGCCCTGGGCACCATGACGTTCGGCAGCGAGACCGACCGCGACGGCTCGTTCGAGCAGCTCGACACGTTCCTGGCCGCCGGCGGGACCCTCGTCGACACCGCCGACGTCTACTCCGACGGCACGTCGGAGGAGATCATCGGCGCCTGGCTCGCCGACCGCCCCGCCGACGTCACCGAACGGGTCGTCCTGGCCACGAAGGGACGTTTCCCGACCTCACCGGAACCCAACGGCGTCGGACTGTCGCGCCGCCACCTCACCCGCGCCCTCGATGCGTCGCTGCGCCGTCTCGGCGTCGAGACCGTCGACCTCTACCAGGTGCACGCCTGGGACCCGTGGACCCCGATCGAGGAGACCCTCGCGACCCTGGACTCCTTCGTCCGCGCCGGGAAGGTCCACCACGTCGGGTTGTCGAACTTCACCGGCTGGCAGCTGCAGAAGGCCGTCGACGTGGCCGACGCGGCGGGCTTCTCCCCGCCGGTCACCCTGCAGCCGCAGTACAACCTGCTGGTGCGCGAGATCGAGTGGGAGATCGTCCCGGCGGCCGAGGAGAACGGCCTGGGCCTGCTCCCCTGGTCACCGCTGGGCGGCGGCTGGTTGTCCGGCAAGTACACCCGGGACAACGCCCCCACCGGCGCGACCCGACTCGGTGAGAACCCCGAGCGCGGGGTCGAGGCCTACGCCCGGCGCAACGCCCAGACCCGCACCTGGGCGGTCGTGGACGCGGTGCAGAAGGTGGCCGAGGACCGCGGGGCGACGATGGCCCAGGTCTCGCTCGCCTGGCTCGCGGCCCAGCCGGCCGTCAGCTCGGTGATCCTCGGGGCCCGCACCACGCAGCAGCTCACCGAGAACCTCGGCGCGGCCGACCTGGAGCTCGAGGCCGCCGAACTCGTCCTCCTCGACGAGGCCAGCGACCCCGAACCCGCGGACTACCCCTACGGCGGACCGGGTTCGACCCAGCGTTCCCGCAAGCTGCAGGGCGGTCGCTAGGAGATCAGTCCGACGGCGCGTGCGACTCCTGCACACCCTGCACGCCCGCGTCGTCGGCCTCCTCGGTCTCGGGAAGGGTCTTCCACCCCTCCTCGACCTCCGCGGTCAGTTCCTCGGACTTCTCCAGGTGCTCCTGGGCCGTGTCCTTCTGGTCGTCCTTCTGATCAGCCATCTCGTTCCCTCTCACCGGTCGTTCGGTTTGCGGTCAGCGGCCACCGCGTCCCGCGAGCCCATGGGCTGCTCGGGACCGACGGTGGTGTCCTTGTCGGTCTGCTTCTCCGCCTCGGCGTTGACCTCGGCCCCGAGCAGGATCGCGTAGCTCGTGAGCCACAGCCACATGAGCAGGACGACGACCCCGGCCATCGACCCGTAGTTCTTGGCGTAGGACGACTGGCCGGCGGTGGAGACGTAGATCGAGAAACCCGCCGAGACGATGAGCCACAGGACCGTGGCGACCCCGGCGCCGACCGACACCCACTTCACCCGCGGCGAGTCGCGATCGGGGGCGACGCGGTAGACGACGCCGAGCGCGATGAGGATCAGGGCGAGCAGCAGTACCCAGCGCAGCACGTTGACGACGATGCTGACGGCGCCGCTCGCCCCGAGGGCGTCGACCAGGACGGGGGCGACGCCGATGAAGGCGATCGCCAGCAGCATGAAGACGATGGCCCCGATCGTGAGCACCAGGGCCGTGCCCTTGCGCTTGAGGAACCCCCGCGTCTCCTTCTCGTCGTAGGCGGTGTTGGTCGCCGCCATGAGGTTCTCGACGCCGCTGGAGGCGCTCCACAGGGCCAGGAGGACGGCGACGATCGCGGTGATGCCGGCCGCGGACTTGCCGGTGGCGACGGTCTTCACCTGCTCGGTGACCAGTTGTCGGGCCGCCTCCGGGATCGCCGAGATCCCGTTGATCTGGTCGGTGATGTTCTGGGTGTCGCCGAAGATCCCCCAGATCAGGAACGCGGCGGTGAGTGCCGGGAAGATCGCGAGGAAGGCCTTGAAGGCGACCCCGGCCGCCAGCAGCGGCACCTGGTCGTCCTTGGCCTCGCCCCACGCCCGCTTGGTCACGGCGAGCCACCCCTTCGCGGGGATCTGCTGCGGGGAGTCGGCGTTCTCGCCGTGCCGGTCGACCGACAAGTCGTCACGCTGGGTCGTCTTGCTCATGGTCACCAGGGTGCCCGTCGCACCTCCGCTGCGCCCGTCGAGAGGAACACGAGCGCAACGGGTTTGCCGGGCGGCGAACTGGGTATGGAACGCCCCGGTCAGGCCGCCGAGGCCCTCCCGGCGACGAAGGAGGCCCAGAGGCCCGCGTAGTAGCCGCCTCGCTCCAGCAGTTCCTCGTGGCTGCCCTCTTCGACGACCCGGCCGAGGTCGAGCACGACGATGCGGTCGGCGCGGGCGGCGGTGGTCAACCGGTGGGCGACGACGATCGTGGTGCGCCGGCTCGCCGCGGCGTCGCTGGCGGCCGCGATGGCCGCCTCGGCCGCGGGGTCGAGCGCAGCGGTGGCCTCGTCGAGCAGCAGGACGTCGGGGTCGACGAGTTCGGCCCGGGCGAGTGCGACGAGCTGACGCTGACCGGTGGAGAGGTTGCGGCCGCGTTCGCCGACGACGAACCCGTACCCGCCCGGCAACGCCTCGATCACCCGGTCGGCGCCGACCGCGGCCGCGGCCGCCCGCACCTGCTCGGGGCTCGCCTCGGGCCGGGCGTAGGCGATCGCCTCGGCGACCGTGCCGTCGAAGAGGTACGCCTCCTGCGGGACGACGCCGAGCCGCTGCCGGAACCCTTCGAGGTCCAGCGAGCGCAGGTCGGTCCCGTCGACCAGGACCCGTCCGCCGGTCGGGTCGTAGAAGCGGGCGGCGAGCTTCACCACGGTCGACTTCCCCGCGCCGGTCTCCCCGACCAGGGCCACCGTCTCCCCCGCGCGGACGTGCAGGTCGAGGTCGGCCAGCGCCGGGTGCTCGGTGTTCTGGTAGTGGAACTGCACGCCCTCGAACCGCAGGTCCCCGCGCAGCCGGGTCACCGGGACCGGCTGCGCGGCGGGGACGACCGTGGTCGGCGTGCGGAGCAGGTCGCGCAGTCGACGCAACCCGACGGCGGCCTGCTGGTACCCGTCGAACACCTGCGACAACTGCTGGACCGGGGCGAAGAACAGGTCGACGTAGAGCAGGAACGCGACGAGGACGCCGAGCGAGACGCTCCCCTGGCGCACCAGGGAGGCACCGACGACGAGCACCAGCGCCGCCGTCACCTCGTTGAGGAACTGCACGAACGGGAAGTACGTGGCGATGTAGCGCTGGGCCCGGACCCGAGCGTCGCGGTAGGCCCACCCCTTGCGGTGGAACGCCGCGGTGTCCTCCTCGGTGCGCACGAAGGCCTGGGTGACGCGGACCCCCGCGACCGACTCCTGGAACTGGACGTTCACCGCGCTGATCCGTTCGCGGGCCTCGGTGTAGGCCGGACGGGACTTCGCCCGGAACACCAGCGTCGCGACGACGAGCACCGGGAGCACGCAGACGACGACGACCGCGAGTTCCGGGTCGAGGACGAGCATCGCGACGAACACCCCGACCAGCGACAGCAGGCTCACCAGGGCCTGGGCGACGCCGTTCTGCAGGAACGTCGACAGCGCGTCCACGTCGGTGGTCATCCGGGTCATGATCCGTCCGGCCTGCTCACGCTCGTAGTAGTCCAGCCCGAGGCGTTGCAACTGCGCGAACGTCTTGAGCCGCAGGCTGAAGAGGATCCGCTCCCCGGTCCTCCCGGTCACTCGGCCCTGCCCGACGGTCACCAGCCAGTCCGCCGCGACGACGAACGCCGCGATGGCGGAGACCCACAGCAGCGCGCGCAGGTCGTCGGCCGCGACCCCCTGGTCGAGGCCGTCGCGGACCAGCTGGGGCAGGACCAGTTGCGCCGCGGCGTCGCCGGCCACGAGCAGCATGCCCGCGAGCAGCGCCCACCGGAACGGGCGCAGCAGGTGGCCCAGCCCGAACGCGGGTTCGTGCCGTTCCGCGGCGGCGACGTCGATGGCCGGCACGTCGCGCACCGGCGGCAGCGCGGCGATCCGGTCGAGCAGTGCCGCCGAGACGGGCAGACCCGCGTCGACGGCGGCGGCTACGGCGGAGCGACCGGTGCGCGGGGTCGGGACGGGAGAACCCTTCACGGGTGCCGCCGGCACACGTTCGGGAGCGCTCGCCGGGGCCTCCTCGGTGTCGAAGAGGCGGCGGAAGACCGCGGACCGTCCCTGCAGTTCCGCCTCGGTGCCCTCGTCGACGACGCGACCGCCGTCGAGCACGACGATCCGGTCGGCCAGGCGCAGCGTGGAGCGACGGTGGGCCACGAGCAGCGTCGTGCGCCCCTCCTCGCGCGCGTCGGCCAGCGCGCCGAGGATGCGTTGCTCCACGGTCGGGTCGACCGCGGAGGTGGCGTCGTCGAGGACCAGCACGCGGGGGCGGGCCAGCAGCGCGCGGGCCAGGCCGATGCGCTGGCGCTGCCCCCCGGAGAGGGTGAGCCCCTGCTCCCCGACGAGGGAGTCCCAGCCGTGGTCGAGGGCGTCGACGAAACCGTCGGCGGCCGCGGTGCTCAGCGCGGACCGGACCGCCGCGTCGCCGGCGTCGGGGACGGAGTAGGCGACGTTCGCGCGGACGGTGTCGGAGAAGAGGAACGTCTCCTCGAAGACCAGGCCGATCGCGGCCCGCAGCGCCCGCGGGTCGAGGTCGCGGACGTCGACCCCGCCGATGCGGACGCTGCCCGCGGCGACGTCGTAGAAGCGCGGCAGCAGGTTCGTGATCGTCGACTTCCCGGAACCGGCCGTCCCGACGAGGGCGACGGTGCCCCCGGCGGGGACGTGGAGGTCGACGTCGTGCAGGACGGTGCGGTCGTCGGTGAACCCGAAGCGCACCCCGGACAGTTCCACCGACAAGGGCCCGTCCGGCAGTTCCCGGGCCGGGGTGGTGCGGGGCGCCAGGACGTGCGGACGGGTGTCGACGACCTGCAGGACGCGTTCGACCCCGGCGCGGGCCTGCTGGCCCACGGTGAGCAGACCGGCGAGCTGGCGCACCGGGGAGACGAGCTGGCCGAGGTAGGTCGAGAACGCCAGGAACGTCCCCACCGTGAGGTGCCCGTTCAGCGCCAGCCACCCGCCGAAGAGCAGCACCCCGACCTGCCCCAGCGCCGGAACCGCCTGCAGCGCAGGCCCGTAGCGGGAGTTGTAGCGCACGACGCGCATCCGGTCGGTGAACAGGTCACCGACGATCCCCTCCAGGCGGCGCAGCTCTGCGGCCTCCTGCCCGAAACCCTTGACGACCCGCACCCCCGTCACGGCGGCCTCGACGTGGGCGGCGACCTCGGCCGCCCGGGCCTGGGCGGCGAAGTTCGCCGGGAACAGGTCCCGGCGGCTGCGGAACGCGATCCACCACAACGCCGGGCCGATCGCGAGCGCCACCAGGGTCAGCGGTGGGGACAGCGTGGCCATCACGACGAGGGAGACGACGAACAGCACGGCGTTGCCGGTGACGTTGGGCAGCCAGGCGAGCAGTCCCTGGACGAGCTGGACGTCGCTGATCGAGCGGCTGACGACCTGGCCGGTGGAGAGGCCGTCGAGCTGGCGCCCGTCCATCCGCTGCACCGCGGCGTGGACCTCGTTGCGCAGGTCGAACTGCACGTCCAGCGACAACCGCCCGGCGGTGAAGCGGCGCACGAAGCCGAGGGCGTAGACGATCACCCCGGCGAGGACGAGGAGAGCGGCCCACGGCCACAGGGCGGCCCCGGGTGTGCCGATGACGTCGTCGATCATGTGCCGCACGACCAGCGGGACCATCGCGGCGACGCCGTAGGAGACGACCGAGGAGCCGAAGGCGAGGAAGAGGTCGCGGCGGTGGGCCAGGCAGTGGCCGAGCAGCCGGCGGAACCAGCCGGCGGGCCGGGATCGTTCTGAGGGCACGAAGGACGACACTAACCCCGGGTGGAACAGCGTGCCGGTTCGCGGAGTTCCGGTGAGGGTGAGCGTTGCGCTGTCCGTCCTCGACCTCTCCCCCGTCTCCTCGGGCACGCCGGCCTCGCTGGCGTTGCGCCGCAGCGTGGACCTGGCGCGGGCGGCCGAGGCGGCGGGCTACGTCCGCCACTGGGTCTCCGAGCACCACAACCTGAGCGCCGTCGGCAGCGCGGACCCGGTGGTGCTCATCGGCGCGATCGCGGCCGCGACGAGCACTCTGCGGGTGGGCGCGGGCGGGATCATGTTGCCCAACCACTCCCCGCTGGCCGTGGCGGAGTCCTTCCGGTCGCTGGAGGGTCTGCACCCGGGGCGCATCGACCTCGGCCTCGGCCGGGCGGTGGGGACGGACCCGCGCACGGCGCTGGCCCTGCAGCGTTCACGTCAGGCGCTGGCCCTGGACGACTTCGAGGAGCAGCTGGCCGAGCTGCACGGCTACGTCGACGGCTTCCCCGCGGGTCACCCCTTCGCCGGGATCCGGGCGCAGCCGGACGACGTGCCGCTGCCGCCGGTGTGGTTGCTGGGTTCCAGCGAGCACGGATCGGCGGTCGCGGCCCGGTCGGGTACGGGCTACGCCTACGCCGGGCACTTCGGCTCGGTCTCCCCCGTCGAGGTGCTGCGCTCCTACCGGGAGCACTTCGTCCCCTCCCGGTACTGGCCGCGTCCGCACGCGGTGCTGACCCTCGCGGTGCTGGTCGCGGAGACGAGCGAGCGCGCGCAGGCGCTGGCGGCGGCGACGACCCTGGCGACGACCCGGCTCCGCCTGGGGATGCCGGGGCCGTTGCCGAGCCCGGAGGAGGCGGCGGCGCACCGCTGGACCCTCGCGGAGCGCAACACGGCGGGGCGGCTGGGGTCGAAGCTGGTGGCGGGCACGCCGGAGGAGGTCGTCCCCCGGTTGCTGGACGTCGTGGAACGCAGCGGGGCGGACGAGCTGATGGTCGTGACGCAGGTGCACGACCAGGCCGAACGGGTGCTCTCCTACGAGCTGCTGGCCCAGGAGTGGTCGCGCGTCACGCAGTCCGGTGAGGACGTGAGCCGAACGGGTGAACCCGTCTGACGCAGCTCAAGCACGCAGCGTCACGGCCGACGGAGAGGACATGATCAGCCTCACGAGCACCTGGGGCTCGGCGCTGGCCATCACCACGGCCCCCGTCGAACCCGCCGCGACCTCCGCCGCCGGCGAGCGTGACCAGCGCCGCGGGCGTCCCGCGATGGTCGTGCGTCGCCTGCCCGCGACCGAGGACGAAATCGACCTCGGCCCCTCCGACGACCTGCACCCGGCGGGCCGGCTCGACATCTACCTCTGAACCTCGCGGAGCACGAGGTCGCGGAGCCCGCCGTGCTCGACGGTGAGCTCCAGCCAGGTGCCGGTGGGCATCCGCCGCCGGTCGGTGGGTGAGCCGGGGTTCAGCATCCGGGTCCCCGCGGGGGTCGTGGAGTCCCACGGGACGTGGCTGTGCCCGAAGAGCAGCACGTCCAGCGAGCCGCCGTGGCGGGCGTCGCAGCGACGTTCCCGGCCCTCCTTCGCACCCGTCTCGTGCACGACCCCGAACCGGACGCCGTCGACCTCGAAGGCCGCGAACTCGTCCAGGTGCGCGCGCACGTCCGCGCCGTCGTTGTTGCCGGCCACGCCCACGAGGGCGGCGGAGCGGGCGCGCAGGGCCAGCACCGTGGCCTCGTCGCACCAGTCCCCCGCGTGCACGACGAGGTCGGCGGACTCCACCGCCGCCCACACCGGCGCGGGCAGGTCCTTCGCCCGCGCCGGCAGGTGGGTGTCGGAGACGACGACGATCCGGGTGGCCATCAGCCGAGCTGGCGCACCCGGACGGTCTCGGGCAGCTCGCGCAACCGGCGACCGACCTCCTCGGAGGCGTGCGCGGCGATGTCGGTGACGACGTAGCCGAGGTCGCCGCGGGTCGCGAGCTGCTGACCCTCGATGTTGACCCCGGCGTCGGCGAGGACCTTGTTGATGGCCGCGAGCACGCCCGGGACGTTGCGGTGCAGGTGGGCCAGGCGCACCGTCTCGGGGGCCGTCTCGGTGTCCAGCGTCGGCAGGTTCACCGACAGCGCCGTCGTGCCGTGCAGGGCGTAGTCGCGCATCTTGGCCGCGACGAACCGCCCGATGTCCTCCTGCGCCTCCTCCGTCGACCCCGCCACGTGGGGGGTCAGGATGACGTTGGGCAGCCCGCGCAGGACGGAGTCGAACGACTGGCCGCTGCCCTTGGGCTCGGTGGGGAAGACGTCGAGGGCCGCCCCGGCGACGTGGCCGGACCGGACGTGCCGCGCGAGCGCCTCGTCGTCGACGACGAACCCGCGCGAGAGGTTGAGGAAGATCGAGCCGGGACGCATCCGGGAGAACTCCGCCTCGCCGAAGAACCCGGTGTTGGACCGGCGGCCGTCGACGTGCAGGCTGACGACGTCGGCGATCTCGAGGAGTTCGTGCAGGCTCCCGCAGCGGCGCGCGTTGCCCAGGGCGAGCTTGTCGGTGGTGTCGTAGAAGAAGACGCTCATGCCCAGCGCCTCGGCCACCACGGACAGCTGGGAGCCGATGTTGCCGTAGCCGACGATGCCGAGGCGACGGCCGCGGACCTCGTGCGAACCCGCGGCCGACTTGTCCCACACGCCGTCGTGCATCGCCCGGTCCTTGACCGTGAGGCGGCGGGTGAGGGCGATGATCTCGGCGAGCGCGAGCTCCACGACGCTGCGGGTGTTGCTGTAGGGCGCGTTGAACACGGCGATGCCGTTCGCGGCGGCGGCGAAGAGGTCGATCTGGTTGGTGCCGATGCAGAAGGCGCCGACGGTGCGCAGGTCGGTGGCCGCCTCCAGGACCTTCGCGGTCACCTGCGTCTGGGAGCGGATCCCCAGCAGCGAGACCCCCTCGACGCGGCGGGCCAGCTCGGCCTCGTCGAGGGCACCGGACGTGGTCTCGACCTCCCAACCGGCCTCGGACAGCAGCGTCCGGGCGTCGGCGTGGATGTTCTCCAGCAGCAGCGCACGTCCGCGACGGACGGGTGCGAGGTCGGGGGCGGACACGGGTTCCTCCAACTGCGAGCGGGTGCGTGGGGGGCCAGTCTCCCGCACCCGCACCCGAGGGCCGAACACCGTGCGCCCGGGAGCGCCCGCGAGCGCCCGCGAACTCAGACCGCCGCGACGGCGTCGGCCACGGGGGCGTCGCCCCCGACCAGCTCGAGCACCCGCGTCGGCCCGTCCCCGTCGACGAGGCGGTCGAGCAGGGCCAGGCAGACGGCGGCGACGTCGGCCCGGGGGACCGCCCCGCGCGCCACCGACGGGGCGAGCCGCACCCGACCCGTCGCGACGTCGTCGCTGAGCGCCCCCGGGCGCAGCACGCCGACCCGCAACCCGCTGCGCTGCAGCAGGTCCTCCTCAGCCGCCAGTTTGGCGCGGAGGTAGGCGAGGAACACCTCCCCGACCCCGTCGGGGGTGGCGCCGTCACGCACCTGCTCCACGCCCATCGAGGAGACCAGCAGGTAGGCCGGCACCGCGGCGCGCTCGGCGGCGTCGGCCAGCAGGACCGCCGCCCCGCGGTCGACGGTGTCCTTGCGCGACGCGCCGCTGTCCGGACCGGCTCCGGCGAGGAAGACCACGGCGTCGGCACCGGCGAGGTCGCCCGCGAGCGTGGCGGCGTCGAGGGTCTCCAGGTCGCGGACCAGGGCCTGCTCGCCGAGGGCCTCGAGGTCGCGCACGTGGTCGGGGTTGCGAACCAGGCCGACCACCTCGTCACCGCGGGACACGGCCGACCGGGCGAGCAGCAGGGCGATCTGTCCGTGACCTCCGGCGATGACGATGCGCATGCCCAGACCGTAGGCCAGAATCCTCCGGTGCCTTCCCCCACCACCTCCGTCCGCGCCCACCTGCGCCTGCGGGCCGATGCTCCCACCGCGGCCTCCACCCTCGTCGCGCTCGCCGACCGCCACGGGGTGGACCTGCTCTCCGAGACCCTCACCGTGACCGGTCCCGACGGCCCGGTGGAGGTCCGTGAACTCCGCTCGGGCGACGGCACCCGCCTGCACGAGTTCACCGTCCCCGCCGGGGCGAGCACGCTGGAGTACGCAGCCCAGGCCCGCACCTCGACGGGTCCCGACGCCACCCTCGGTGCCCTGGAACGGTGGGAGTTCACCCGGCCCAGCCGCTACTGCCCCTCGGACCGGCTGATCACGTTCGCGGCCGCGGAGTTCGGCCGCCTCGACGCCGGCCCCCGCCGGGAACTGCTGCCGGACCTGGTCGCGCGCTGGGTGTTCGACCACCTGGCCTACGTCAGCGGCTCCAGCCTGCCCACCGACGGGGCCCTGGAGACCCTCCTCGCCCGTCAGGGGGTGTGCCGCGACTTCACCCACCTCGTCGTGGCGGTGCTGCGCGCCCTCGACGTCCCGGCCCGGCTGTGCTCGGTCTACGCGCCGGGGTTGTCACCGATGGACTTCCACGCCGTCGTGGAGGCCGCTCCGGACGGGCGGTGGCAGGTCGTCGACGCGACCCGGCTGGCGCCGCGGGAGTCGTTGCTGCGGATCGCCTCCGGCCGCGACGCGGCGGACACGGCGTTCCTCACCACGGCCGGTCAGGTCGACCTGCAGGAGCTCTCGGTGGTCGCGGTCGTCGAGGGTGACCTGCCCCTCGACGACCACGCGCACCCGGTCGTGCTGCGCTGAGCCGAGGTCAGAGCTTCTCGGTCACCAGGGTGGCGGCGTCGGGGTAGACCTCGAGCCGCTCCTCGGGGATGGGTTCCCCCGAGACGATCGAGAGCCCGTAGGTACCGGCGTCCAGCCGCTTCAGAGCGTCCTCGACGCTGTCGAGGCGCCGACGGGCGCCGTCGAGGAGGCCCTCGTTCTCGGCGGCCTGCTGCTCGTGCGCCCCGAGGTCACCCGTGTCCTGGCCGCCCTCGGCGGCGTCGGGGGTGCTGCCGGACTCCAACCGGGCCATGAGGTCGTCGATGGTCGACTGCAGGTCGCGCTGCAGGCCCAGGAGGCGTTCGCGGGCGGTGTCGGTGTCCATGGTGGTGCTCCCAAGCGTCGACTGCGTGTTCGTGACGTCCGTTGATACCCCGTGCGGGCCCCTGGCGCAGCACGAGGTGACGAACCGCGGGGCCGGGTCCATGCTGAGCGGATGATCTCCGTCGACCTGGCCCTGCAGCTGCGCAGCGCCGGCCTGCAGTGGCACCCCGCCTCCGGCGACCGCTTCGTCATCCCCCACCGCGACATGGACTCCGACGTCTTCACCCTCAGCGACATGACGATCGAGGTCCACGACCACCCGTCGGGCAAGATCATCGGGTTCAACGGAACCACCGAGTGGGCGCTGGACTCCGTGGACCAGCCCGAGGCGTGCTGGTTGCCCGCCGAGCACCAGCTCCGGGAGCTCCTGGGCGAGCGCTTCACCCGCCTCGAACGCCGCGACGTCGGCGACACGATCGTCCACCGCGTGCTGCTGCTGGACGAACGGGGCGCCGACGCCTTCGAGGCCGAGGACGCCGCCGAGGCCTACGGACGCGCTCTGCTGCACCACGTCTCGGGCACCGGCGGCGGCAGCGTCGGGACCTCCGACGCCGCCACCACCGCCTAGACCGGGTCCTCGCCGGGGTCGTCCTCGCGGCCGGCGAGGAACCGCTCGAACTCCTCACCGAGTTCGTCCGCGGTGGGCAGGAAGGCGCTCGCCGCCCCCGTGCCGCGACCCTCGTCGCCGGAGGTGTCGTACTGCTGCTCCAGCGCCTGCACGACGGACGCGGCGTCGGCGGACTCGGAGACCTGACGGTCGACCTCGACCCGCGTCTGCGAGGCGGCCTCGAGCAGGGACTCCACGGAGGCGGCGACCCCCGTCGCCCCGGACAGCGTCCGGACCAGCACCGCGGCGGCGTCGGGGTAGTCGTTGCCCGCGAGGTAGTGCGGCACGTGGGCCAGCACGGAGAGCACGTCACGCCCGTGCTGGGAACCCCGCAGGTGCAGCAGCGCCGAGGCGTGACCGGGGACCTGGGCCTCGACGTCCCAGGTGCGGAAGCCGTCGAGCAGTTCGGGCCGGCTCGCGCTGGCCGTCACCCCCGCGGGACGGGTATGCGGCACGGCCGTGGGCGCCGCCGACAGCACGATCGTCAGCCCGACCCCCAGCTCGTCCGCGAGCCGCCAGACGGCGGTGGTGAACCGTTCCCACTGCACGTCGGGCTCGGGGCCGCTCAGCAGCAGCAGCGAGGAACCCTCCTCGTCGTGGACCCGGTGGACCTGCAGGCGGGGCGGCTCGTAGTCGAGCCAGTTCTGGCCGCCGAAGGTCATGGTGGGTCGCCGGGCGCGGTAGTCGTGGAGCTGGTCGACGTCGAAGGTGGCCACGAGCTCGTGGCGACAGGTCGCCAGGAGGTGCTCGACGCTCAGGCGGACCGCGTTGCCCGCGTCGATGAATCCGTTCAACGCCACGACGAGCGGAGGTTCCACCAGGGCGGGGCGTTCGCCCTCGTAGCTGTACAGGGAACCGGGATCGAGCATCCCCCCATCATCCCCGTCCTCGACGTGGGACTCGACACGGGTCAGCCGCGGGCGGGCACGGTCTCGACCGGGGGCAGCGGTGACGCGGCGCGCTGGGCCCGCAGGCGGTCGATCGCCGACTCGAAGTCGGAGAGGGAATCGAAGGCCTGGTAGACGGAGGCGAAGCGCAGGTAGGCGACCTCGTCGAGCTCCTGCAGGAAGGGCAACGTGGCGAGGCCCACCTGGTGGGCGTCGATCTCGGCGGCACCCTGGGCGCGGACGGCTTCCTCGACGCGGTGAGCGAGCAGCGCGATGTCGTCCTCGCTCACCGGCCGGCCCTGGCAGGCCTTGCGCACTCCGCTGGCGATCTTGGCGCGACTGAACGGCTCCGGCGCACCGGAACGCTTGATGACCGCGAGGCTCGCCGTCTCGACCGTGGAGAAGCGCTTGGAGCAGTTCGGACACTGCCGCCGACGACGGATCGAGCTGCCGTCGTCGGTCGTGCGGGAATCGACGACACGAGAGTCCTCGTGCCGACAGAACGGGCAGTGCACCCCGACTTCCTCCCCCGAGACCGGACGACAGCTCTGGTCCAGGGTCGACCGTACGTCGTGACCGACGCACGGAGCAACCGGGCGCACCACGATCAGCCCTGTTCGGGCATCGTCAGCTGTTGTCCGGCCTGCAGGGTCATGGACGGGAGGGCGTTGAGCTGGACGATCTCACCGGCCACCTCGCGCCAGTCCGCACCCGGGGACCACTGACCGGCGATCTGCGACAGGGTCTGGCCGGGGAGGACCGTCAGGACCGCGGCCGGGGGCGCGGAGGTGCGCTCCACCCCGGCCGAGGCACTGGACAGCGCACCCGTCACGGCGACGACGGCACCGGTGAGCAGCGTGGCGGCCGTGCAGGTCACCACGAGACGGCCCCGACGAGTCAGCCGCAGCGTGCGGGCGGGGCGGCGAGGCGGCGCGACGGGCCGGGCGGCGGCGCAGCGCGGACGGACGACGGCGATGCTGCGGCGGGCAGGGCGGAGCGGGCGTGCGACGACGGGCAGGGCGAGGGCGGTGGCGCTCACGAGCAGAGACCTCCAACGAGTGGCGCACCGTCGAACGGGTGTTCGACCGTGCGGGTCTGTTCTACCACCGTTCGAACGGGGGCGCGCAACCCCCGCGTTCCCGGGGGTGACGTCGACATACGCTGCCACCGGCCTCCGACACGTGCGCTGACCTGCGCGAACGCTCCGGGGGCCGAGGGTCAGGAGGCGAAGCGCCGTTCGCTGCGTTCCTTCGCCCGCGCGGTCTCGACCTCCCGGTCCCTGGGCGGCGCCGTCGTCACCAGGTCCTCGAGCAGGTGCTGCGTCGCGTGCGCGACGGCGGCCACCGCCCGGTCGAACGCCTCCTGGTTGCGCACCGACGGCCGGGTCGCCCCGGCCACCTTGCGCACGTACTGCAGCGCCGCGGCCTGGACCTCCTCCGACGTGGCGGGCGGCTCGAAGTTGTGCAGCTGACGGATGTTGCGACACATGCGCACCACGCTAGGCACCGGGACCACGACGCACAACGGACTCCCAGCCTCCTCCCGGCGCACCTCAGGACCACGGCCGCGACGTCGATGGACACGACGACCTCACCCGCCTGCTCCGCCCTGCGCCCTCGGCACCTTCCCCACCCCGCGCCGCGCGAAAACCCTCTGGAAGGCCCAGCCATGAAGGCACTGCGCGATCTGAACGTCGCCCCCAAGCTCTTCGCCGGCTTCGGCGTCGTCTGCCTCCTGCTGGCCGTCGTCGTCGCCGTCGGCCTCAACCGCCTCGGCTCCTCGCAGGCCAACCTGGACACCGTCTCCACCAGCGGCGTGGCCTCGGTGCAGACGCTGGGCGAGGTCCGCACCTCCTTCCTCACCCTGCGGATGGACATCGTCAACGCCGCGATCAACGACGACCCGAAGGCCACCGAGGCGTCGCTGACCAAGATGGGCGAGGACGACACGGCCTACGACCAGGCGTGGAGCGCCTACCAGGCCTCCAGCCCGGCCACCCCGGCCGCGGACCGGGCCCGGATCGAAGACCTCGTCAAGCAGTACCGCGCGGCGCGGGTCGAGCTCGTGACACTGGTCCGCAACAACGACCGTGCCGGCTTCGTCGCCCGGCGCAGCGCCACGACGACCCCCGTCACCGACCAGCTGCTGCCGCTGCTGGCCACCGCGGCCAAGCACGAGAAGGACGCCGCGACCGCCATGGCCACCGCCGGCTCCGCCGACTACCACGCCGCCGTCGTGATGCTGCTGGTCATCGGCGCCCTCGCCCTCGCGATCGCCGTCGTCGTCGCCGTCGTCATCTCCCGCTCCATCGCCCGCCCCCTGGCCCGCACCCTCACCGTCGTGCAGGGCCTCGCCGAGGGGCGCCTGAACCAGCGCGTCGGCTCCACCACCACCGACGAGGTCGGCCGTGTCGGCGCTGCCCTCGACGTGACCATGGACCGCCTCAACACCACCATGCGCCGCATCTCCGACTCCGCCGCGACCCTCGCCGGCTCCTCCGAGGAACTGACCACCGTCGCCACCCAGCTCTCCTCCGGCGCCGAGGAATCCGCCACCCAGACCCAGGTCGTCGCCGCCGCCACCGAGGAGATCTCCGCCAACATCGGCACCGTCGCCGCGGCCGGGGAGGAGATGACCGCCGCGATCCGCGAGATCGCCTCCTCCACCGCCGAGGCCTCCTCGGTCTCCGCCGACGCCGTGTCCAGCGCGTCGCAGGCCTCGGAGATCCTGGACCGCCTCTCCGCCTCCTCCCGCGAGATCGGCGACGTCGTCAAGCTCATCACCTCCATCGCCGAGCAGACGAACCTCCTCGCCCTGAACGCCACCATCGAAGCCGCCCGCGCGGGGGAGATGGGCAAGGGCTTCGCCGTCGTCGCCGGGGAGGTGAAGGAACTGGCCCAGCAGACCGCTCGGGCCACGGAGTCCATCACCACGCGGGTGGCGGCCACCCAGGCTGACGCGACCGAGGCCGCGTTCGCCATCGGCGGCATCAGTGAGGTCATCGCCCGCATCGACGGGTTGCAGGCCACCATCGCGGCGGCGGTGGAGGAGCAGTCGGCCACGACCTCGGAGATGGTCCGCAACGTCACCGAGGTCTCCTCGGGGAGTCAGGAGATCGCGTTGAACATCTCCGGCATCGCCGCTGCGGCGGACCAGACCACGGCGGGGGCGACCCACACGGCCACCACCGCTGGTGAGGTCTCGCGCACCGCCAACGAACTCAGCGAGCTCGTCAGCCACTTCACCCTCGCCTGATCCACCCCACCTCCGGACCCACCGGCGCCGTCCCACACCCCGCGGGGCGGCGTCGTCCGGTGGCGCCCCGACACGCCGGTTCGAACACGTGTTTGATCCTCGACCCCCGGATGACTACCGTGACGTGGATCGGACCCCAGGACGGGGCCCGGTCGTACGACTCACGCGGAACGACAGGGAGAGTGACGTGGCCGACGCGCTGGACGGATCCGGCGACACCGAACAGGTGGCGCCGATGGCCTCGATCCACCACTTCCCCGACGGTCCCTACGGCCGCGACGGGCTCACCCACCGCCAACGTCGGGTGCTCGCCGCCATCCAGGAGTGCGTCGAGCAGCGGGGTTACCCGCCGAGCATGCGCGAGATCGGTCAGGCCGTCGGCCTCACCAGCCCCAGCAGCGTCGCGCACCAGGTGAAGACCCTCGAGAAGCTGGGTTACCTGCGCAAGGACCCACGCCGTCCGCGGACCCTCGAGGTGGTCTCGCCGGCGTCGGCCCGCGGCACCATCGACGGGTTCGAGGCCACCGCGGCCGACGGCCGCCCGCGTCCGCGCTACGTCCCGGTCGTCGGCCGGATCGCCGCCGGTGGCCCGATCCTCGCCGAGGAGCTGGTCGAGGACGTCTTCGCGCTCCCCGCGCAGCTCGTCGGCGCCGGCGAGCACTTCATGCTCAAGGTCGTCGGGGAGTCGATGATCGACGCCGCCATCTGCGACGGCGACTGGGTGGTCGTGCGCCAGCAGCCGACGGCCGAGAACGGTGACGTCGTGGCCGCCATGATCGACGGCGAGGCGACGGTGAAGGTGCTGCAGCGCAAGGACGGTCACGTCCAGCTGATGCCCCGCAACCCCCTCTTCGCCCCGATCGACGGCGACGAGGCGACGATCCTCGGCAAGGTCACGGCCGTGCTGCGAAGCCTCTGAGCGAGGTCACCAGTTCGACGGCCGCCTCGATCGCCAACCGGGGCGAGGTGAGGACCGGCACGTGCAGGTCGCGCAGCAACGGCGCGGCGTCGACCATGCTCGCCTGCGCCAGGACGACGACGTCCACGGGTGGGTCGAGCGCCCGCACCTGGGTCCGGACGGCCTCCGCGACCCCGGTCGTGTAGGTCAGGACGTCACCGGACTCGAAGGACGACCAGGTGTCCGGGCAGCGGACCTCGATCAGCTGCACGGCCCGACCGGTGGTCTCCGCGCACTCGCGCAGCAGCGGCAGCACGGTCGCCGCGGCCTCGGCCAGCGAGCTCACGACCGCGATCCGCCGCCCGGCCAGGACGGCGGCCTCGGCCATCGGACGGTCGACCCGGACGACGCGCAGACCCATCTCGGCGCCGACGGCCTTGGCCGTCGGGCCGACGGTCGAGCAGGTGCACACGACGACGTCCGCGCCCTCCCCCACCAGTCGGCGCAGCCGGTCGGCCAACGCCGGACGGACGCTGTCGATCCCGCGGTCCCGCGCCGTGGTGAGCAGGCCCGTGTCGACGAGGTGACGGTCGGCGACGGTGTCGTCCCGCTCGTTCAGGAGATCGCGGAAGGCGCGCACGTGGGCGTGCGCGGTGTGCAGGAAGCCGACGGTGGCCACCTCACGAGCATGCCACCCCGGACGCACGGCGTCAGCCACCGCTACCCAGACGCCGCAACGCCTCCAGCACGGTGGGGGTCGAGGTGGTGGACCAGAAGTCGGGCAGGCTGTCGCGCAGGAACCCGCCGTAGCGGGCCGTCGCGAGCCGCGAGTCGAGCACCGCGACGACACCGCGGTCACCGGTGGCCCGGATCAACCGCCCCGCCCCCTGGGCGAGGCGCACCGCGGCGTGGGCCGCCGAGACGGACACGAACCCGTTGCCGCCGGCCGCGTCGACGGCCCGCGCGCGGGCCGACATGAGGGGGTCGTCGGGTCGGGGGAAGGGGATGCGGTCGATGACGACGAGGGAACAGCTGGGTCCCGGCACGTCGACGCCCTGCCACAGCGACATCGTCCCGAACAGCGAGGTCGCGGGATCGTCGGTGAAGTCCCGGACGAGCTTGGGCAACCGGTCGTCGCCCTGGCAGAGGATCGGGGTCCCCAGTCGCTTGCGCAGCGCCTCGGCGGCCTCCTCGGCTCCCTTGCGGCTGGAGAACAGCCCGAGGGTCCGTCCCCCGGCCGCCTCGACCAGTGCGGCGAGCTCGTCGTAGACGGCGTCGGTGGAACCCGCCCGCCCCGGCGGCGGCAGGTGCCGGGCGACGTAGAGGATCCCCTGCTTCGGGTAGTCGAAGGGGCTGCCCACGTCGACCCCCGTCCACGGCGTCTTCGAGCCCTTCTCCCCCTTGAGGCCGAAGGCGCCCGCGACGGGGTCGAAGGAGCCACCGAGGGTCAGTGTCGCCGAGGTCGCGACGACGGTGCGTTCGGCGAACAGCTTCTCCCTCAGCAGACCCGCCACCGACAGGGGTGCGATGTGCAGGGACGGCGCACGGGAGGCCGGGCCGAAACCCGCGGTCACCCAGGCGACGTCGTAGCTGTCCTGGGCGCCCCGACCGACGTCCTCCGCGAGGCGCTCGGCGACGGAGAACACGTCCTGGACGGCGGCCCGGGCCAGGTGACGCGCCCCGCGGGACTCGGCGTCCTCCTCCTTGCCCTGCCCTTCGGAGGCGTCCTTGAGGTCGCTCAGCGCGGTCCGGGCCGCGTCCCGGACGGCGACGACGGCGTCGGCGAGCTGGTCCGGCCAGCGGTCCAGGCGCCCGGGGGGCGCATCCTCGAGGGCGGCCTCGAGGGCGATGGCCGCGTCGTCGAGGTGTTCCGAGACGATCCCGGCGGAGCGGCGCAGCCGACGCGAGGCCGCGTGCAGCACCGAGGCGGACAGCTCCGCCGTCGCGACCGCCGTCACCCGGTCGGCCAGCTCGTGGGCCTCGTCGACGACGAGGACGTCGTGCTCGGGCAGCAACTGGCCCCCGCTCTCGAGGGCGTCGATGGCCGTCATGGCGTGGTTGGTGACGACGACGTCGACGGTGCGCGCGCGGGCCCGGACCCGTTCGGAGAAGCACTCGGCCGCGACCGGGCAGCGCTGGGACCCCAGGCACTCGCGGGCGGAGACCGAGACCTGCTTCCACGCCCGGTCGCTGACCCCGGGGTCGAGCTCGTCGCGGTCGCCGCTCGTGGTCGTCTCCGCCCACTCGCGCAACCGGACGACCTCACGGCCCAGCCGGCCGTCACCCCCGGCGGAGGCGTCGCTGGTGGGCGCGGCGATGTCGAAGAGCGCGCCCTCGTCGGCGGGGAAGCCGCCGTCGATCTTGTTGCGGCAGAGGTAGTTGGACCGCCCCTTGAGGAGCTCCCAGGTGGGTTCGCGGTGCAGCTGCGGGGCGATCGCCGCGGCCAGGCGCGGCAGGTCGCGTTCCACGACCTGGGCCTGCAGGGCGAGCGTGGCGGTCGTGATGACCACGCGACGGTCGGCGTGCACGGCGTGCGCGACGGCGGGCACGAGGTAGGCCATCGACTTGCCGGTGCCGGTACCGGCCTGGACGAGCAGGTGACGACGGGTGCGGATCGCGTCGGTGACGGCCTGGGCCATCCGTGCCTGCCCCTCGCGGCGCTGACCGCCGAGCGCGTCGACGACGACGTCGAGCAGGTGGGCGGCTTCGGGACCCTCGACCTCGCCGGGGGCTGACGCGGGGGTGTCGGTCGAAGCACTCACGGGGTCATCCTCCCCCGTGCCGACCTCGGTCACGGCCACCGTCCACAGCGCGTCGCGGTGACGACGCGCTGTGGACGGGGCGATGACCTCACGCTGTGCGGGACAGCTTGTACTGCTCGAGCTCGGCCGCGAGTCGCGGACGCACCCGGGCCAGCATCCGGGTCCCCTCGGCGGTGTGCTCCTCGGAGAGCACCTGACCGGTGGTGTGGACCCGGTTGACCAGCTCACCGCGGTCGTAGGGCACGACCACGTCCATCTCCACGTCGGGCACCGGCAGCATCGAGGAGACGCGGGCGAGGAGCTCCTCGATCCCCTCCCCGGTGCGCGCCGAGACCGCGATGGAGTTCTTCTCCTTGCGCAGCAGGCGCTGCAGGACCTCGGGGTCGGCCACGTCCGCCTTGTTGATGGCGACGAGCTCCGGGACGTCCTGCGCGTTCACGTCCGCGAGGACGCTCCGGACCGCCGCGAGCTGACCCTCGGGGTCCGGGTGGGACCCGTCGACGACGTGCAGCACGAGGTCGGACTCCGCCACCTCCTCCAGCGTCGAGCGGAACGCCTCGACGAGCTGGTGCGGCAGCGAGCGGACGAACCCCACGGTGTCGGCCAGCGTGTACGGCCGCCCCTCGGGCGTCTGGGCCCGCCGGACGGTGGGGTCCAGCGTCGCGAACAGGGCGTTCTCGACGAGGACACCCGCTCCCGTGAGCCGGTTCAGCAGCGAGGACTTCCCCGCGTTGGTGTAGCCGGCGATGGACACCGACGGCACCGCCCGGGCGTGGCGCAGCGAGCGCTTCTCGTCGCGCGCCGTCCCCATGCCCTTGATCTCGCGGCGCAGCTTGGCCATCCGGTTGCGGATGCGGCGACGGTCCAGCTCGATCTTCGTCTCACCAGGACCACGGGAACCGATCCCCGCACCGCCGGCGACCCGACCACCGGCCTGGCGCGACATCGACTCACCCCAACCGCGCAGGCGCGGGAGCAGGTACTCGAGCTGGGCGAGCTCGACCTGCGCCTTGCCCTCCCGGCTCTTGGCGTGCTGGGCGAAGATGTCGAGGATGACGGCCGTCCGGTCGACGACCTTCACCTTGACGATGTCCTCGAGACCACGACGCTGCGAGGCGGACAGCTCACCGTCGCAGATGACGGTGTCGGCCCCCTCCGCGGCGACGAGGTCGGCGAGCGCCGCGGCCTTGCCGGAGCCGAGGTAGGTCGCGACGTCGGGGGTGGCCCGGCGTTGCATGACGCCCGCGAGGACGTCGGACCCGGCGGTGGCGGCGAGGGCGGAGAGCTCCTGCAGCGAGACCTCGGCCGCGGCCCGGTTGGAGTCCGCGCTGGACCAGACGCCCGCGAGGACGACCCGTTCCAGGCGCAGCTGCCGGTACTCGACCTCGGTGACGTCGGTGAGTTCGGTGGAGAGACCCGCGGCCCGGCGCAGGGCCCGGCGGTCGGCGAGGTCGAGCTGCTCGCCGTCGAAGCTGGAGTGCTCGTCCGTCTCCTCCGCCGGCGCGTCCCCGTTGTCACCGCCAGGGCCGTCGTGTCCCCGCAGGATGCGGGCGATGGCCCGGTCGAACTCGCGGTCGCGTTCGCTGGTGGTGTCTTCGGGTTCCGCGGACTCCGGTGTCGCGGAAGCGGGGCGGTGGTTCATGGACCTCCTCGGTCGTTGCGGTGCGCCACGTCGGGTGGCACACCCAGCGTGACACTCAACGGTGCGAGCGGCGAGGCTATTTCAGCCCGTACCCTCTCGGGCGTGTCCCCCGAGCACTACTTCTCCGCCCAGCCCGCCACCGCCGACGAACGGCGTGAGCTCGACGTGCGGCTGGCCGGGCGCGAGCTGAGCGTCACCACGGCGCGCGGGGTGTTCAGCGCGGACCACGTCGACCAGGGCACGTCCGTCCTGCTGCCGCTGATCCAGGACGACGACGCCCCCGGGGACGTCCTCGACCTCGGCTGCGGGTGGGGCCCGATCGCGCTGTCGCTGGCCCTGCAGCGCCCCCACCAGGTGGTGCACGCCGTGGACGTCAACGAACGGGCCCTGGACCTGGTGCGGCTGAACGCCTCGCACCTCGGGGTGACGGTGCGGGCGAGCCTGCCCGACGCCGTCGACCCGGACCTGCGGTTCACCGAGATCTGGTCGAACCCGCCGATCCGCGTCGGCAAGGAGGCGCTGCACGAGCTGCTGCTGCGCTGGCTACCGCGCCTGGCCCCCGGTGGGGTCGCACACCTGGTGGTGCAGAAGAACCTCGGCTCGGACTCGCTGCACAAGTGGCTGGAGTCCGGGGTGCTGCCCGGGACGAGCACGACCCGCACGACGACGTCGAAGGGGTTCCGCGTCCTGTCGCTCAGGTCGTCAGGCTGAGGGAGAGCACGCCGGTCGCGACGAGCTCGGCCGGTCCGGACAGCCAGACCGTGCCGCCGGTGAGGGTGGAGTCGGCGCCGACGGTGACGACGAGCGTTCCGCCCGGGACGTCGACGCGCCACACCGCGGGCGCTCCCTCGCCGGCCCAGGCGCGGACGGCGAGCGCCGCGGCGCAGGCGCCGGTGCCGCAGGAGCGGGTCTCCCCCGAGCCGCGTTCGTGCACGCGCATGGTGATCTCGGCGATGTCGGGCACGTCGTCGCCGGTGATGTCGAAGGCGGTGAGCGGGACGACGAGTTCGACGTTGGTGCCCTGCGCCGGGACGGGCTCCACCACGGGGGCCGAGGTGAGGTCGGCGGCGGCGAGCTCGTCCTGCTCGGCGAGCGCGACGACGGTGTGCGGGTTGCCGAGGTCGACGGAGAGCGCGGGACGGGCGACCCCGTCGAGGCCGGCGACGTGGACGAGGGCGTCGGCACCGCGGTTCAGCGCTCGTTCGCCACCGGTCAGCTTCCAGGACCCCATGTCGGCGGTCCACTGGCCGTCGAGCTCACGGCGCAGCCGCTTCACCCCGGCCCGGGTCGCGACGTCGAACCAGCGTCCGTCGCCCGCGTCGGCCGGCAGCAGACGGTTCTGCAGGAGGAACTCCGCGAAGACGCGGATCCCGTTGCCGCACATCTCCGCGATCGAGCCGTCGCTGTTGCGGTAGTCCATGAACCACGCGGCGGCCCCGGAGGTGTCGCGGACGGCCCGGATGAGGCCGTCGGCACCGATCCCGGCGCGGCGGTCGCAGATCGCGGCGACGAGGGCGGGGCTCGGGTCCCACGAATCGTCGGGGTCGGCGACCAGGACGAAGTCGTTCTCGGTGCCGTGGCCCTTGGTGAAGGCCAGTCCCTCTCGCGGTTCGCTCACGCGGGAGATGCTACGGGGAGCAGTTGCAGCACCCGGCGGGCGAGGTCGCCCGGGTCGGCCCCGTCGGGGGCCTCCAGCCAGTGCACCCGGGGGTCGCGACGGAACCAGGACTCCTGCTTGCGGGCGAAGCGGCGGGTGAGTCGTGCCGTGAGCTCGCGGGCCTCGTCCTCGGTGGTCTTCCCGTCGAAGGCGTCGAGGACCTGCGCGTAGCCCAGCGCCCGACCGGCGGTCAGCCCGTCCCGCAACCCCCGCCCCTCCAGCGCGCGGACCTCCTCGACGAGTCCGGCGGCCCACATCCGCTCGACGCGGGCGTCGATGCGGGCGTCGAGCTGCTCCCGCGGGACGGCGAGGCCGATCTGGAGGGCGGGTTCGAGGTAGGTCTGCTCGGGCAGGGACGCGGCGAAGGGCCGGCCGGTGATCTCGCCGACCTCCAGGGCCCGCACGATCCGTCGGCCGTTGCCGGGCAGGATCTTCGCCGCGGCGTCGGGATCGCGGTCGGCGAGGTGGGCGTGCAGGGTGTGCGGGCCGACGGCCTCGAGCTCGGCTTCCCAGCGGGCGCGGACGACGGGGTCGGTGCCGGGGAAGCGCAGGTCGTCCAGGGCGGCCCGGACGTAGAGGCCGGAGCCGCCGACGAGCACGGGGACGTGACCGCGGTCGCGGACCTGCGCGAAGGTGTCCCGCGCCTGCGCCTGGTACGTCGCGACCTCGGCGGTCTGGGTGACGTCGAGGACGTCGAGCAGGTGGTGGCGGACCCCCCGCATCTCGGCCCCGGTGAGCTTCGCGGTACCGATGTCCATCCCGCGGTAGAGCTGCATGGCGTCGGCGTTGACGACCTCCCCGTCGCCCTCGAGGAGCTGGGCCAGCGCGACCCCGACGTCGGACTTGCCCGAGGCGGTGGGACCGGTGATCGCGATCAGGGGAACGTTCGACTGGCCCACGCGGCCATGGTGTCAGAGGGTGGGTGGATGGGAACCATGGACTTCCTCAAGGGCAAGATCAACGAGGCCACCGAGCAGGCCAAGGACGTCGCCGAACAAGCGCTCCACAAGGCCGGCGGGTTCGCGGCCGAGCACTCGGGCAAGGCCGAGGGGGCCATCGGCAAGGCCGGTGAGTTCGTGAACGCCCGGACCGACGGCAAGTACGCCGACAAGGTCGTCAAGGTCAGCGACCTCGCCCGCAAGGGGGTCGACAAGGCCGCCGACCAGGCGCCGCCGTCGTCGCTGCCCGGCGGCGGCACCCCGATGAGCGGTGGGACGAGTTCGGTCGGCACCCCGATGACCGGGCCCGTGCGATGACCATCCCCACCCCGCCGCTGCCCACGCCGACCCCGCCGATCCCGGTCCCGCAGCCGGGCACGCCGGGGGAACCGATCCCGGACCCGGCACCGATGCCGCTGCCCGAACCGGAACCCTCGGCCCCGCCGGCGAAGTAGCTCAGCGCACCCGCAGGCTGGGAAGTCCCAGGCTGACCGGCCGCGGACCCGTCTCCTCGGGTTCCGGCCGGGCCTGGCGGGACTCCCACGCGTCCCCCGCCCGGGTGCGGCGGACGGCGAAACCACGCAGCTCGTCGGCCTCGAGGTAGTGCGGGGCACCGCGGGTGACGGTGACCGTCGCGACGTCGCCCGGTCGTGGCGCCTGCGTTCCCTCCGGCAGCGCGAAGTGCACGAGGCGGTTGTCCGGAGCGCGACCCGAGAGCCGTTGCGTCGCAGCGTCCTTGCGACCCTCACCCTCGGCGACGAGGACCTCGAGGGTGCGTCCCGCCTGGGCCTGGTTGTCCTCGTAGGTGATCCGGTCCTGCAGGGCGGTGAGGCGTTCGTAGCGTTCCTGCACGACCTTCTTGGGGATCTGGTCACCCATCGTCGCGGCCGGGGTCCCCGGTCGCGGCGAGTACTGGAAGGTGAAGGCGCTGGAGAACCGGGCCTGCTCGACGACGTGCAGCGTCTGCTCGAAGTCCTCCTCCGTCTCCCCCGGGAACCCGACGATGATGTCGGTGGTGATCGCGGCGTCGGGGATCTTGGCCCGGACCCCGTCGATGATCCCGAGGAAGCGGGACTGGCGGTAGGACCGGCGCATCGCCTTGAGCACGCGGTCGGAACCGGACTGCAGCGGCATGTGCAGGCTCGGCATGACGTTCGGCGTCTCCGCCATCGCGTCGATCACGTCGTCGGTGAAGCTCGAAGGGTGCGGGCTGGTGAACCGGACCCGCTCCAGGCCCTCGATCCCACCCGTGGCCCGCAGCAGCTTGCCGAAGGCAAGCTTGTCGCCGAACTCGACGCCGTAGGTGTTCACGTTCTGGCCCAGGAGCGTGACCTCGAGGACCCCCTCACCGACGAGGGCCTCGATCTCGGCGAGGACGTCGCCGGGGCGGCGGTCCTTCTCCTTGCCGCGCAGGGCCGGGACGATGCAGAACGTGCAGGTGTTGTTGCAGCCCACCGAGATGCTGACCCAGGCGGCGTAGGGCGACTCGCGCCGGGTGGGCAGCGTGGAGGGGAAGACGTCGAGGGACTCCAGGATCTCGACCTGGGCCTCGGCGTTGTGCCGGGCGCGCTCCAGCAGCACCGGCAGCGCGCCGACGTTGTGGGTGCCGAAGACGACGTCGACCCAGGGCGCTTTGCGGACGATCTCGCCGCGGTCCTTCTGCGCCAGGCAGCCGCCGACGGCGATCTGCATGCCGGGGCGACGTTCCTTCACCGGGGCGAGGTGACCGAGGTTCCCGTACAGCTTGTTGTCAGCGTTCTCCCGCACCGCGCACGTGTTGAAGACGACGACGTCGGGCTCCACCGGCGCAGCGCCGGCCTCGTCGAAGCGCACGTACCCGGCGTCTTCCAGCAGCCCCGACAACCGCTCCGAGTCGTGGACGTTCATCTGACAGCCGAACGTGCGCACCTGGTACGTGCGGGCGGGGCTGGGCTGGGTTTCCGTCGTCGTGCTCATCACGCCTCAGTCTAGGTCTCGGTCCGGGTGGCGCGTGCGCGGCGACCGGGGTCACTTTCGGATCACGATGTCGCCCTCGCGGTGCGAGATCTGTGGGCAGACTGCGCGCCTCCTGTACGGTCCAGCCGCATGAGTGACCACGTGCAGGCCCCTCAACCGTCACCACGCCCTTCCGGGCGCCGTCCCCTCGTCGTCCTCGAAGGGGTGCAGAAGCACTTCGGCGCCCTGCACGTGCTGAGGGACATCGACCTGACCGTCGCCGAGGGTGAGGTCGTCGTCGTGATCGGGCCCTCCGGCTCCGGGAAGTCGACGCTGTGCCGCACGATCAACCGGCTCGAGACCATCGACGCGGGCCGCATCACCATGGACGGCAAGGACCTGCCCGCCGAGGGGAAGGACCTCGCCCGGCTGCGCGCGGACGTCGGGATGGTGTTCCAGTCGTTCAACCTCTTCGCCCACAAGACGGTGAAGGAGAACGTGACCCTGGGACCGGTGAAGGTGCGGGGGAAGTCCGCCGCCGAGGCGGGCAAGCGTGCCGACGAACTCCTCGACCGGGTTGGCCTGGCCAGCCAGGGCCCGAAGTACCCGGCCCAGCTCTCCGGTGGCCAGCAGCAGCGCGTGGCGATCGCCCGTGCCCTGGCCATGGACCCCAAGGTCATGCTCTTCGACGAACCCACCTCGGCGCTCGACCCCGAGATGATCAACGAGGTCCTCGACGTCATGACCGGTCTGGCCAAGGACGGCATGACCATGGTCGTCGTCACCCACGAGATGGGTTTCGCCCGTCGGGCCGCGGACCGCGTCGTGTTCATGGCCGACGGCGCGATCCTCGAGGACACCGATCCCGAGACCTTCTTCACCGCGCCGGAGCACGAACGCGCCCAGGACTTCCTCTCGAAGATCCTCACCCACTGATGAGCACCACACACCAGGAGGCACCACCCATGAGGAACTTCCGCACCGCAGCCCTCGCCGGCCTGGCGACCACCCTGCTCGCGCTCACCGCCTGCGGAGGCGGAGGCGAACTCTCCGAGGAGGGGGCCGCCGACCAGCCCACGGCCGAGGCCAGCGCCAGCTTCGAGGCCGGCACCAAGATGGCCACGATCTCCGAGGCGAAGAAGATCAAGATCGGGACGAAGTTCGACCAGCCCGGTTTCGGTGAGGCCAACCTGCAGAACGTCCCCGAGGGTTTCGACGTCGACGTGGCCGAGTACATCGCCGCGAAGCTCGGTGTCGCGCCGGACGCCATCACCTGGGTCCCCTCCCCCAGCGCCCAGCGCGAGGACCTGATCGCCAACGGCGAGGTCGACCTCGTCGTCGCGACCTACACGATCAACGACAAGCGCAAGGAACGCATCACCTTCGCGGGGCCGTACTACGTCGCAGGCCAGCAGATCATGGTGGCCAAGGACAACTCCACCATCACCGGTCCGGAGTCGCTCAAGGCCAACCCCGACCAGAAGATCTGCTCGGTCACCGGTTCGACGCCGGCCGAGAACATCCGCCAGTACCTGGCCGACCCGAGCCAGCTCGTCGAGTTCGCCGGTTACAGCGACTGCGCCGACCAGCTGAAGAACGGCCAGGTCGCGGCGGTCACGACGGACAACGTCATCCTCACCGGCCTGGTGGCCAAGTCCGACGACGCGTTCAAGCTCGTCGGGGAGCAGTTCACCGAGGAGCCCTACGGCATCGGCATCACCAAGGGCGACACCGCGTTCTGCGAGTTCATCAACGAGACGCTGAGCGAGATGTCCGAGTCCGGTGACTACGAGAAGGCCTGGAACGCGACGGCCGGGAAGTACGAGGGCACCGAGGTGCCGACCCTGCCCACCGCCGACGCCTGCGTCTGATCCTCGACACTCCCGGAGGGCGGTCCCCGTGGACCCCGTGATCGACAACCTCGATCTGTACGCCGCAGGGTTCCTCAGGTCCCTGGGCCTGGCCGCGTGGGCCGCGCTCGGCGCCCTCGTCCTGGGCACCGTGCTGGCCGTGTTCCGGGTGAGCCCGGTCCCCGTCCTGCGTGGCGTCGGCGCCACCTACGTGACGCTGCTGCGGAACACCCCGCTGGTCATCGTGCTGTTCTTCTTCGTGTTCGGTGTCCCCGCGCTGGGCATCAACGCCTCGAACTACACGCTCGCGGTGTGCGGTCTCATCGTCTACACCGCGTCGTTCGTCTGCGAGGCCGTCCGGTCGGGGATCTCCACCGTGCCCACCGGTCAGGCCGAGGCGGCGAGGGCCATCGGCCTGCCGTTCGGCCTGAGCCTCACCCAGATCATCCTTCCGCAGGCGATGCGGGCGGTGGTCCCGCCCGTCGGCAACGTCCTCATCGCGATGATCAAGAACTCCGCCGTCGCGGGGGCCATGGGTGTCGGCGGCGACCTGTTCAGCGTCTACGCGCGACTCGCCAGCGCGCAGGGTCTGCCGCGGCTGCCGGTCATCACCGGGATGGCCATCGGCTACCTGATCCTGACCCTGGCGGCAGCGCTGCTGCTGGCCATCGCCGAGCGACGGATGGCGGTGGCCCGGTGAGCGCCCCGACCGCAGTCCTCTTCGACACCCCCGGCCCGGTCGCCCGGCGCCGGACGCGGATCGGCAGCATCGTGGCGGCGGTCCTGCTCGTCGCCACGATCGCGCTGGTCCTGGTCCGGATGCAGCAGCAGGGGCAGCTGACCCCGGGCAAGTGGGGGCCGCTGATCGACCCGAGCAACGGGGACTTCGCCCCCGTCTGGCGCCTGCTGCTCCCGGCCTGGGGAGTCACGCTGCGGGTCGCAGCGGTGGCGGTCGTCGCCTCGATCGTCCTGGGGCTCGTGATCGGGGCGCTGCGGTTGCTGCTGCCCCGGGGACCCCGCATCCCGCTGATCGCCGTGATCGAACTGCTGCGCGGGTTGCCCGTCGTGGTGACGATCCTCTACGTCGACATCCTGCTGCGGACCCTGAACGCCCACCCCGGCTCGTTCTGGGTCCTGGTCGTCGGGCTCACGCTGTACAACTGCGTGATCATCTCCGAGATCGTCCGGGCCGGGATCCAGTCCCTCCCCCGGGGCCAGGTGGAGGCGGGACTGGCCATCGGCCTGACCCGCGGCCAGGTCATGACGCAGATCCAGCTGCCGCAGGCCGTCCGGGCCATGCTGCCGGCCCTGATCAGTCAGCTCATCGTCGTGCTCAAGGACACCGCCCTGGGCAGCGTGGTCCTCGTCTCGCTGAGCGACGTCGGCGAGATCGCGGGACGACTGCGGCAGGTCCTGGACAACTCGATCCAGACCTACTTCGTCGTCGGGCTGATGTTCGTCGTCGTCAACCTCCTGCTGGACCTGCTCGCACGCAAGGTCCAGGAGCGGATGTCGACCGGACGGCGGGCGACCACGGCGCTCACGGTGGTACGGACCGGCGAGAACAGCGGTGGTGTCCCCGGCTGACCAGTTACCACGCGACGAAGGCTCGTCCCCGGGTGGGGGGACGGGCCTTCGTCGTTGTGCACTCAGATGTCGTCGCGCACGGTGTAGAGCGTGAGCTTGCGGTCCGCGACGATCGTCCCGAGCCGTGAAGCGCCTTCGGGGGTCTGCCGGAACGCGCGGTAGGCGTTGTCGTTCTCGACGGACTCCCAGCGCTCGACGATCGACACGTGGGTCTCGTCGGCGTCGTCGATGAGGACCTCGCAACCGAGGTTGCCCTCGAAGGCGCGGGTGGCCTCGAGGGTCTCGGTGAGGATGGCGGGAGCGTCGGCGACGTTCTCGGCCTTGATGGTCAGTTCCAGGATGGCGATGGTGGTCACGCGCCGGAGGCTACGCCTCGCCCTGGATCTCCTCGCGCACGACCCGCACCACGACGTCCGAGGGGAAACCCCGACGCGCCAGCATCCCGTACAGACGGCGTTCCCGGACTGCACGTTCCAGCCCGTGCATCGCGCCCGCCTTGCGCTGCACCAGAGCCCGAGCGGCCTCGACCTGCGACGCGTCGTCCACGGCCTCGAGGGCCTCGGCCGCGGTCTCCTCGCCGACGCCCTTCATCCGCAGTTCCTGGGCCAGGGCTCGACGGCCCCGTCCACTGCTGCGGTAGTGCACCCAGCCCTCGGCGAAGGTCTTGTCGTCGACGAGACCGACCTCCTCGAAGCGGTCGAGCACCTCGAGCGCGACCTCAGCCGGGACCTCCTTCGCCGCGAGCTTCTCGGCGAGCTGGGCCCGGCTGCGCGGTGCCCCCGTCAGGTGCTGCAGGGCGATGGTGCGGGCGACCTCGTGCGGGTCGGCCTCCCGGTCCGGGTTCTCGTCCGGACCGGGGGGGACCTGTTCTCGGGACCGACGGCTCAGAAGTCGACCTTCTCCTCGACGGCGGCCGCGACATCGGCGGGCGCGTCCATGCGGGCGCCGATGCCGAGCTTCTCCTTGATGCGCTTCTCGATCTCGTCACCGAGGTCGGGGTTGTCGCGCAGGAAGGCGCGGGCGTTCTCCTTGCCTTGGCCGAGCTGGTCGCCCTCGTAGGTGTACCAAGCCCCGGACTTGCGCACGAACCCGTGCTCGACGCCGAGGTCGATGAGGCCACCCTCGCGGGAGATCCCGAGGCCGTAGATGATGTCGAACTCGGCCTGCTTGAACGGCGGGCTGACCTTGTTCTTGACGACCTTGACGCGGGTGCGGTTGCCGACGGCGTTCGTCCCGTCCTTCAGCGTCTCGATGCGGCGCACGTCGAGGCGGATCGAGGCGTAGAACTTCAGCGCCTTGCCGCCCGTGGTCGTCTCGGGCGAGCCGAACATGACGCCGATCTTCTCGCGCAGCTGGTTGATGAAGATCGCGGTGGTGCCGGAGTGGTTCAGCGCACCGGTGATCTTGCGCAGCGCCTGCGACATCAGGCGGGCCTGCAGGCCGACGTGGCTGTCACCCATCTCGCCCTCGATCTCGGCCTTCGGCACGAGGGCCGCGACGGAGTCGATGACGATGATGTCGAGGGCGCCGGAGCGGATCAGCATGTCCGCGATCTCCAGCGCCTGCTCACCGGTGTCCGGCTGGGAGACCAGCAGCGCATCGGTGTCGACGCCCAGCTTGGCCGCGTAGTCCGGGTCGAGGGCGTGCTCGGCGTCGATGAAGGCGGCGATGCCGCCGGCCTTCTGGGCGCTGGCGACGGCGTGCAGGGCGACGGTCGTCTTGCCCGACGATTCCGGGCCGTAGATCTCGACGACGCGCCCGCGGGGCAGACCGCCGATGCCGAGCGCCACGTCCAGGGCGATGGAGCCGGTCGGGATGACCTCGATCGGGGGCCGGACGTCGTCGCCCAGCCGCATGACCGAGCCCTTGCCGAAGTTCTTGTCGATCGCGGCGAGGGCGGCATCGAGGGCCTTCTCGCGGTCCGCAGGAGCGGGCATGTCTCCACCTTGTGGTCTGGGTTCCAACTGACTCGGGGAACGCTAGGACAGACCTCCGACACGACCCCCGAACGACGAAGAGGACTGTGGACGGAGGAGCCTGACGAGCCCCCTGTGGACACGTCGATGCTATCCGTACAGGTGTTCGATCCCAACTCGACGAGACCCCGGCGTGTCGGGGTGCGTCCGCCGAGAGGTCTGGAGGTGCGCGGGTGATCGCTGTGTCAGATGTGCTCCGCAACCACGCCTCCGCCGCCGGCGCCGGGGACTGGCTGCAGGCCCTCCCGGCGCTGCTCGCCCGGCTGGAACGTCAGTGGGGCATCGCCGTCGGCCGCGCGTTCACCGGGGCCACCGAGGCCTACGTCGCGGAAGCGACCACCGCCGACGGGCGACCGGTCGTGGTCAAGGTCCTCCTCCCCCTGAGGGAGGGCGAGGCCCGCTACGAGATCGGCGCGCTCCGCCTGGCCGGGGGCCGGGGGATGGTCGCCCTGCTGCGCGACGACCCCGACGCGGGGGCGCTGCTGCTGCCGCGACTGGGCCCACCACTGCACGCGCTGGGGCTGCCCACCGCGACCCGCCACGACGTCCTCTGCGACACCGTGGTCCGGGTCTGGCGTCCGGCGCCGGGGTCCGGGCTCCCGACCGGCGCGGAACGCGCACAACAGCTCGCCGCCCGGGTCACCACGGCGTGGGAAGCCCTCGGGCGGCCCTGCTCGGAGCAGGCGCTCGACCACGCCCTCCGCTGCGCGCGCCGGCGCGAGGCGGCCCACGACGACGAGCGGGCCGTGCTGGTCCACGGCGACGTGCACCAGCTGAATGCGCTCCAGGACGGCGGACGGTTCACCCTCGTCGACCCCGACGGCCTGCTGGCCGAACCGGAGTACGACCTCGGGACGGTGATGCGGGGCGACCCCGTCGACCTGCTGCGCGGGGATCCGCACGCACGGGCCCGGCGCCTCGCGGCCCGGACCGGCCTGGACCCCGCGGCCGTCTGGGAGTGGGGGGTGATCGAGCGGATGGCGAGCGGCCTGCACTGCACCGCGATCGAGCTGCAGCCGCTGGGACGCCAGACCCTGCTGGCCGCCGAGGCCGCCGCCCAGCACGACCGGACGACGGGCGGTCTCTGAATCGGGTCCGCCGGGTCCCACGCCGGTCCAGCTCGGCGAGACGGCATCACTAGGCTGCCGATCGTGACGCAGACGTCTCCCACGATCCTCGACCCGCGCGGCGCCGACCTCGTCCCCGCGGGCGCCACCCTCGAACGCCTCGGCACGGGCAGCACGTGGGCCGAGGGCCCCGTCTGGCTGCCGGGCGAGAACGCCCTGATCTTCAGCGACATCCCCGGTGACCGGATCATGCGCTGGGACGAGAGCCCCGGCACCGAGACCTCGGGAGGGGGCGGCCTCAGCGTCCACCGCGAGGGCGTCGAGTTCACCAACGGTCGCACCCTCGACCGCGAGGGCCGCGTCATCGCCTGCTCGCACGGTCGCCGGGCGATGGAACGCACCGAGGCCGACGGCACCACCACGGTGCTCGTCGACCGCTTCGGGGACAAGCGGTTCAACTCCCCCAACGACGTCGTCGTCGCCTCCGACGGGGCGATCTGGTTCACCGACCCGCCCTACGGGATCACCGTGGCCGTCGAGGGCCACGAGGGGTTCCGGGAGTACGGCGACAACTTCGTCTTCCGCTTCGACCCGGCGACCGGGGACCTGCGGGTCGTCGTCACCGACGTCGAGGAACCCAACGGGCTCGCCTTCTCCCCCGACGAGTCACTGCTCTACGTCGCCGACACCTCCGCGGCCCCCACCCCCGGCAACGGCGACCACCGCCTCATCCGGGTCTACGACGTGCTCACCGGGATCACGGGTGGCCGCGGCCCGCAGGCCGTCCCCGGCGGCCCCGTGGTGAAGAACGGCCGCGTGTTCGTCGAGGTCGACCGCGGTCTGGCCGACGGGTTCCGGGTCGACACCGCGGGGAACGTCTGGACCTCCAACGGGGACGCCGTCACGGTCTTCGCTCCCGACGGCACCCGGCTGCTCGAGGTCGTCGTCGGCGAGGTCGTGGCCAACGTCTGCTTCGGCGGGGCCGACGGCACGGACCTCTTCGTCGCCGCTTCGACGAGCGCCTACCGGCTGCGGACCAGCGTCGTCGGCGCCGGCCTGTGGTGGCTGTGACGTACACGGCGCCCCCGGCCCCCGAACGCGTCGAGCCGCCGGAGATCGGCGACGAACGCGCGACCGTCGAGGGGTTCCTGGAGTACCACCGGACGACGTTCGCCCGGAAGCTGGAGGGCCTGACCGCCGAGCAGCTGCGCCGTCGCGCCGTCGAACCGTCGTCGTTGTCGCTGCTCGGCCTCGCCCGCCACCTCGCCGAGGTCGAACGCAGCTGGTGGCGCAGCCGGGTGGCCGGTGAGGACCTGTCGCCGATGACCTACTCCGACGACAACCCCGACGGCGACTTCGACGACGTCGACAGCGCTGATCCGGAGGCCGACCTCGCCTGGCTCGTCGAGGAGCAGGACCACGCCCGGCGGATCCTCGCCGAGCGCTCCCTCGAGGACGTCTGGGAGCACCCGGGCCGTGCCGACAAGACGGTGCGTTGGGTGCTGACCCACGTGCTCGAGGAGTACGCCCGTCACAACGGCCACGCCGACCTCCTGCGCGAGCGGATCGACGGCGCCGTCGGGGAGTGAGTCAGGTGCGGCGCCTGGGCCGGCGGTCCCGGCCGAGGCGTCGCTCCTGCGGCACGTCCATCGCGTCGCAGAGCGCCATCCAGATCTCCTTGGGCTCGACGCCCGCGTCCAGCGCCTCGCTCGAGGTCCGGTCGTCGAGCACCAGCAGGTGGTGGTCGGCCGCCAGCGAACGGCCGTAGGCGGCCCCGAACTCGTCCTCCACCAGGATCCAGAACTCGCTGACTCGCATGGGCGACAGGGTGCCATGAGGAGCACGTGTCGGAGGCGGGTGGTCGAATGACGGGATGAGCCCGGAGCAGCACCACGACTTCACCCCCGACGAGGTGCTGGGCCGTTTCTCCGAGGCGACCCGGGCCTGGTTCACCGGTGCGTTCGCCGCGCCGACACCGGCCCAGGTCGGGGCCTGGGACGCCGTGAGCCGCGGGCAGCACGCCCTCGTCGTCGCCCCCACCGGTTCGGGCAAGACGCTGTCCGCCTTCCTCTGGGCCCTCGACGGCCTCGCCGCCGAGGCCGTCCCGGAGGACAAGGACCACCGCTGCCGCGTCCTCTACATCTCGCCGTTGAAGGCGCTGGCCGTCGACGTGGAACGCAACCTGCGCTCCCCGCTGACCGGCATCCGGCAGGCCGCCCAACGCCTCGGCCTGCCCGTGCCCGACGTGCGGGTCGGGGTCCGGTCCGGGGACACGCCGGCCGAGGAACGCCGCGGGTTCACCCGCACGCCCCCGGACGTCCTCATCACGACCCCGGAGTCGCTGTTCCTGCTGCTCACCTCGAAGGCGCGCGAACAGCTGCGCGGGGTCCGCACCGTCGTGCTCGACGAGGTGCACGCCATGGCCGGCTCCAAACGCGGTGCCCACCTGGCGATCTCGCTGGAACGTCTCGACGCCCTCGTCACCGCGGCCGGTGGGAAACCCACCCAGCGGGTCGGGTTGTCCGCGACGGTCCGCCCGGTCCAGGCGGTGGCCGAGTGGGTCTCCGGCGGCCGGCCGGTGACGATCGTCCAACCCCCCTCGACGAAGGAGTTCGACCTCAAGGTCGTCGTCCCCGTCGAGGACATGAGCCAGCTCGACGCCTCCGGTCGCGGTGCGGAGGACCCGGACGACCTCAGCGGCCAGGCTGCGGGAAACCCCCGCCGGGCGAGCATCTGGCCACACGTCGAGGAACGCATCGTCGACCTCGTCGCGGGGCACCGCTCCACCCTGGTGTTCGCGAACTCGCGCCGGTTGTCCGAACGCCTCACCGCCCGCCTCAACGAGATCTGGGACGAACGCCTCAACCCCGAGGAGGACGAGGGGGCCACCCCGGTGGGCCTCCCCCCGGCCGAACTCATGGGCCAGGCCGGGCAGAGCACCGGCGCCCCCGCGATCCTCGCCCGCGCCCACCACGGCTCGGTGTCGAAGGAACAGCGTTCCCTCATCGAGGAGGACCTCAAGGCGGGCCGCCTCCCCGCCGTGGTCGCCACCTCCAGCCTCGAGCTCGGCATCGACATGGGCGCCGTCGACCTCGTCGTGCAGGTGGAGTCCCCGCCCAGCGTGGCCAGCGGTCTGCAACGCGTGGGCCGCGCCGGTCACCAGGTCGGCGCGGTCTCGCGCGGAGTCCTGTTCCCCAAGTACCGCGGGGACCTGCTGCAGACCGCCGTGGTCGTCGAACGGATGCGCGACGGGCGGATCGAGGAACTGCACGTCCCCTCCAACCCGCTCGACGTCCTCGCCCAGCAGATCGTCGCGATGGTCGCGATGGACGAGTGGACCGTCCCCGACCTCCTCGCCCTGGCCCAACGGGCCGCACCGTTCGCGACGTTGTCCCGCGCTGTGCTGGACGCCGTCCTGGACATGCTGTCCGGCCGCTACCCCAGCGACGAGTTCGCCGAGCTCCGACCGCGACTCGTGTGGGACCGCGTGACCGAGACCCTCACGGGACGCCCCGGGGCGCAACGGCTCGCGGTCACCAGCGGCGGGACGATCCCCGACCGCGGGTTGTTCGCGGTGTTCCTGGCCACCGGCGAGGGCCCGGGGCGACGGGTCGGGGAACTCGACGAGGAGATGGTCTACGAGTCCCGCGTCGGCGACGTCATCACCCTCGGCTCCTCGGCCTGGCGGGTCGAGGACATCACCCACGACCGCGTCCTGGTCACCCCCGCCCCCGGACAGCCGGGCCGGCTCCCGTTCTGGCACGGCGAGGCCCTGGGTCGCCCCGCGGAACTCGGGCGGGCCCTCGGCGAGTTCGTCCGCGAACTCGGGGCGCTGGACGGCGGGTTCGCCGGCGAACCCGCGAAGGACCGGGTGAAGGCGGCCGGTCTCGACGACTGGGCCACCGGCAACCTCCTCGCCTACCTGGGCGAGCAGCTCGAGGCGACCCGCCACGTCCCCGACGACCAGACGATCGTGGTGGAACGCTTCCGCGACGAGCTCGGGGACTGGCGGATCTGCATCCACTCCCCCTTCGGCGGTCAGGTCCACTCCCCCTGGGCGCTGGCGCTGGGCGCGCGGATGCGCGAGCGGTTCGGCGTCGACGTGCAGGCCATGCCCGCCGACGACGGGATCGTGCTGCGCCTGCCCGACCTCGACCTCCCCGACGGTCAGGCTCCCGACGTCGCCGACCTGGTGGCGCTGGAGGCGAACGAGGTCGCGGAACTCGTGACGGCCGAGATCGGTGGCTCGGCGCTCTTCGCCTCCCGGTTCCGGGAGTGCGCGGCCCGCGCGCTGCTGCTGCCCCGACGCCAACCGGGCAAACGCCAGCCGTTGTGGCAGCAGCGGCAGCGCGCCGCGTCGCTGCTGCAGGTCGCGAGCCGCTTCCCGAGCTTCCCGATCGTCCTGGAGACGGTGCGGGAGTGCCTGTCCGACGTCTTCGACGTCACGGGCCTGGAACGCCTCATGACCGACCTCGCGGCCCGCAAGGTCCGCGTCGTCGAGGTCGAGTCGAGCCAACCCTCACCCTTCGCCCGCGGCCTGATGTTCGGCTACGTCGCGCAGTTCCTCTACGAAGGTGACTCGCCGCTGGCGGAACGCCGTGCCGCGGCGCTCGCCCTCGACCCGAGCCTGCTCGCGGAACTGCTGGGCCGGGGCGAGGGCGCCGCGTTGCGCGACCTGCTCGACCCGGAGGCCGTGCAGCGCACCGAGGACGAACTGCAACGCCTCGTCCCCGAACGACGGTGTTCCGACGCCGAGGACGTGGCCGACCTGCTCCGCGTCCTGGGTCCGCTGACGACGGCCGAGGTGGTCGAACGCAGCGGGCGCGCCGAACCCGGTACCGAGGAACCCGTGGTGCTGCCCGACGGTGAGGTGGCCCGCTGGCTGGTCGCCCTCGAGGACGCCCGCCGGCTGATCCGGGTCCGGATCGCCGGCGAGGAGCACTGGGCCGTCATCGAGGACTCCGGCCGATTGCGCGACGGGCTGGGCACCCCGCTGCCGGTGGGGATCCCCGAGGCCTTCACCGAACCCGTCGCCGACCCGCTGGCGGAGTTGTTCGGGCGCTTCGCCCGCACCCGCGGGCCGTTCACCGTGCTCGACGCGGCCGCGCGGTTCGGTGTCGGCCGGGCCGTGGCGCACGACGCGCTGCGGAGGTTGCAGACGAGCGGTCGTCTCGTCGAGGGCGAACTCCGCCCCGGGGGAACCGGTCTGGAGTTCTGCGACGCCGACGTCCTGCGCATCCTGCGCCGACGCTCGCTGGCCGCGTTGCGGGCCGACGTCGAACCCGTCCCGCCGCGCGACCTCGCCCGGTTCCTGCCCGCCTGGCAGGGCGTCAGCACCGGTCTGCGCTCCCGCCTGCGCGGGGTCGACGGTGTGCTGCGGGCCGTGGAGCAGCTCGCCGGTGCCGTGGTGCCCGCGAGCGCCGTGGAGCCGCTGGTGCTCTCGGCCCGGGTCGAGGGCTACCAGCCCGCGATGCTGGACGAGCTGACCGCGGCGGGTGAGGTGGTGTGGTCCGGTCACGGCAGCCTGCCCGGGGACGACGGCTGGGTGTCGCTGCACCCGGCCGACCTGGCGCCGTTGACGTTGCCGGACCCGGAGGACTCCGAGATCGAGGTCGACACCGAGGTGCACCGCGCGGTGCTGGCGGCGTTGGCGGGCGGTGGCGCGTACTTCTTCCGCGCGCTCTCGGACGCGGTGGGTTCCACCGACGACCCGGGTCTGACGAGCGCGCTGTGGGACATGGTGTGGGCGGGGCGGTTGACCAACGACACCCTGGCCCCGTTGCGGAACCGGCTCGCCGGGAAGGGGGCCCACAAACCCCGGGCGGCCGCGCCCCGCTCCCGCTACGCCCGCCCCGCGCGGGGGCTGCGCGGGACCCGGGTGGAACTCCCCTCGCGCAGCGGGCCGCCCTCGGCCGCCGGTCGGTGGTCGTTGCTCCCGGAGATCGAGGCCGACGCGACGGTCCGCGCGCACGCCAGCGCCGAGGTGCTGCTGGACCGGCACGGGGTGCTGACCCGCGGTGCCGTCGCGAGCGAGCGGGTCCCGGGGGGCTTCTCCGCGGTGTACCGGGTGCTGGCGGCGTTCGAGGAGGCCGGCCGGGCCCGGCGCGGGTACTTCGTCGAGGGTCTGGGGGCGTCGCAGTTCGCGACGACGGGTGCGGTGGACCGGTTGCGGGACAGCGCCCGTCCCGTCGGCGGGTCGAGCCCGTCCCAGCGTCGCGACGCGCGCAAGGACGTGGGGCCGGGGGCGGTCGTGCTGGCCGCGACGGACCCGGCGAACCCCTACGGGGCGGCGCTGCCGTGGCCGGAACGTCCGGAGGTCACCGCGGGCGCCACGGGGCACCGTCCGGGGCGGAAGGCGGGTGCGCTGGTCGTCGTCGTGGACGGTGACCTCGTCCTCTACGTCGAGCGGGGTGGTCGCTCGGTGCTGTCCTGGACCCAGGAGCTGGAGGCGTTGCAGCCTGCGGCGGACGCGCTGGCGTTGTCGGTGCGCGAGGGGGTCCTCGGACGGCTGACGGTGGAGAAGGCCGACGGCAGCGGGGTGCTGGCCGCGGACTCACCGCTGGGGGCCGCGCTGGAGTCGGCGGGGTTCCACGCGACCCCGCGCGGGTTGCGGATCAGGACGTGACCCGTGCCCGAAGGTGACGTCGTCTGGCGCACGGCCCGGCGCCTGCACCGGGCGCTGGCCGGGCGGGAACTGCTGGAGAGCGACCTGCGGTGGCCGAGCCTGGCGACGGTGGACCTGTCGGGTCGGCGGGTGCTGGAGGTCGTGAGCGCCGGCAAGCACCTCCTGACCCGGGTGGAGGCCGGCGGTGACGACCCACCGGTGACCCTGCACAGCCACCTGCGGATGGAGGGGTCCTGGTACGTCGAGCGGACCGGGGACCCAGGCGGGCGGCGCTCGGCGTCGGGGATCCGGGCGGTGCTGACCACGGCGGAGTGGACGGCGGTCGGGCACAAGCTGGGGATGCTCGACCTGGTCCCGAGCGACCAGGAGGACGACCTCGTCGGTCACCTCGGTCCGGACCTGCTGGGGCCCGGCTGGGACCCCGCCGAGGCGGAGCGCCGCCTGCTGGAGCGCCCCGACCGGGAACTCGGCGCGGCGCTGCTCGACCAGCGCGTCCTCGCGGGGGTCGGGACGTTCTACCTGGCCGAGGCCTGCTTCCTGGCCCGGGTGACCCCGTGGTCGCCGGTGTCCGCGCTGGAGGACCCCGCGCAGTTCGTCGCGCTCGTGCACCGGCTGCTGGACCTCAACAAGGACCGCGCGGACCAGGTGACGACGGGTGACCTGCGCCGGGGCCGGCAGAACTTCGCGCACGCCCGTTCCGGGTTGCCGTGCCTGCGGTGTGCGGGAACCGTCCGGGTCGCCCCCATCGGCACCCCACCGCAGGACCGGACGGCCTTCTACTGCCCGGGCTGCCAGCGCGGGCCGGCCCCGACGGACGACGGCCGGCCGCAGCGCCCGTTGGGGAGCTCCGGCCGGCCGGGGTCGGCGCGCACGTACCGCACGCGACGCTAGGTCAGGCGGCGCTGACCAGACGTCGGCGCAGGATGAGTTCGAGCTCGTCGGGGAGGCCTTCGAGCTCGACGGCGAACTCGCTGCCGGACTCCTCCGTCAGTCCGTCGAGGGCGGAGTCGAGGGCGTGGTCGACGAGGGTGTCCAGCTCGCTGTCCTCGACGGGCACGTCGGGGACGGCCTCGACGACGGGGACGGTCGGCTCGACCGCGGGGGTGGGGACGATGCCTTCGGCGGCGTAGCGGCGGGCGACCGTGGAGACGCCCTCCTCGCGGGCGATGCGACGGGTGACCTCACCGAGCAGCTGCGAGAGCGGCACGTCGAGAGCGGTGCAGATGGAGGCCAGGAGCTCGCTGGAGGCTTCCTTCTGACCGCGTTCGACCTCGCTCAGGTAGCCCAGGGACACCCGGGCGGTGGAGGACACCTCACGCAAGGTCCGCTGCTGACCGCGCCGTTCGTCACGCAGAACATCACCGATCGTCCGGCGGAGCACGACCATGCGGCGGCCTCCCTCAGGGAGTCGAACTGGCGCGAGGTGGCTGCCAGTAGTGGAGTCACTACCGTACCCCGCCCGGGGCTTGAGGGTCGTGGTGGGAGCAGAGTTGCGCACGTCAGACTCAACTCCCGACGGGACGCGTGTGTTCCGCGAGGGCCGAGAGGATCTCGTCCAGCGCCGCGGCCACCACTCCGGCCCGCACCGCCGGCCGGTCCCCGGGGACCAGCAGCCGCACGTGCCGGGCACCACCCTCGATCCAGCCCGCGGCTATCCCCACGAAGGCCGTCCCGGCCGGGAACCCGTCCGCGGGACCCGGGCCGGCGACCCCGGTCGTGGCGATCCCGACGGCGGCCCGCAGACGCGTGCGCGCCCCCCGGGCCATCTCCTCGGCCACGAAGCCGTCGACGGGCCCGGTGCGCGCGAGGGCGACCGCGTCCACCCCGAGGACCTGCGCCTTCAGCTCGGTCGCGTAGGCCACGACCCCGCCGCGCACGACCGCGGAGGCCCCGGGGACGTCCACGAGCGTCGCGCAGAGCGACCCCCCGGTGAGCGACTCGGCGGTGGCGATCGTCGTACCGGCCGCGATCAGCGCGGCGACCACCTCGGGCGCGGAGGTCACCGGCGCAGCAGCTTCGCCCCGGCCACGAAGTAGGCCCAGGCGCTCCAGAGGGTCAGCACGACCGCGACCCCCATGACCGCGAGGCACAACGGGTCCCACGCGGCGGGCAGGGGCAGCACGAAGAGGCCCACCGCGATGATCTGGACCACCGTCTTGATCTTGCCGCCCCGGGCGGCGGGGATGACCCCACGCCGGATGACGATGAAGCGCAGCAGGGTGACCAGCAGTTCGCGGGCCAGGATGACCACGGTCATCCACCACCACAGCCGGCCCTGCAGCGACAGGACGATCAGCCCGGCGCCGATGAGCGCCTTGTCGGCGATGGGGTCGGCGATCTTGCCGAAGTCGCTCACCACCTCCCAGCGGCGGGCCAGGTGCCCGTCGTAGCGGTCGGTGATGCTGGCGGCGACGAAGACGGCCAGCGCCGCGGTGCGCCAGCGCCAGTCGGTACCCCCGTCGATCGCCAGGAACCAGACGAAGACGGGGACGAAGACGATGCGCAGGACGGTCAAGGCGTTCGGCAGGTGCATCTTGTGCCACCCGTGGGAAGAACCGACCTGCCCCTCGACGCTCGTCTTGCTCATGGTCAGACCGTAGTCCTCACCAGCGGTTCCGCCAGCAGGTCCGCCCCGGCGACGCCGGTCACCCGGGCGGTCACCAGGTCCCCCACGTGGACGACGAACCCCGGCGGCAGCTCCAGCTCGGTCTCGCCGTCGACGTCCGGTCCCTGGTGGGCCGCGCGACCGACGACGTGCGGGTCGCCGTCCTCGTCCACGACGCTCTCGACGAGGACCTCGACGACCTCACCGAGGCGTTCCTCGGCGCGCTGGGCGATGAGTTCCTCGACGAGGCGGCTGACCCGCTCGTAGCGGGCGGCGACGACCTCGTCGGGCAGGTGCCCGTCGAGGGTCTCGGCCTCGGTGCCGTCCTCGTCGGAGTAGGCGAAGACCCCCACGACGTCGAGGCGGGCCCGCTCCAGGAACGAGCAGAGCTCGTCGACGTCCGCCTCGGTCTCACCGGGGAAGCCGACGATGACGTTGGAGCGGATCCCGGCGAGCGGGTTGCGTTCGCGGACCTGCTCGAGCAGCGCGAGGAAGGGTTCGGTCCCGCCGAAGCGGCGCATGCGACGCAGCACGGCCGGCGAGGAGTGCTGGAAGGAGAGGTCGAAGTACGGCACGACCCCGGGGACCTTCGTCAGCGCGTCGAGCAGGCCGGGACGCACCTCGGCGGGCTGGAGGTAGGACACCCGGACCCGCTGGATCCCCTCGACGGCCGCGACCCGGGGCAGCATCGCCTCGAGCGCCCGCAGGTCGCCGAGGTCCTTGCCGTAGGAGGTGGTGTTCTCGCTGACGAGGAAGACCTCCTTGACGCCCTGCTCGGCCAGCCACTGCGTCTCGGCGATCACCTCGTCGGCGGGACGGGACACGAACGACCCGCGGAAGGCGGGGATGGCGCAGAAGGTGCAGCGGCGGTCGCAGCCGGCGGCGATCTTCACCGGCGCCCACGGGCCGGAGCCCAGGCGACGACGGATGACCCGGGGGCCGCTGGCCGGGGCCACGCCCTCGGGCAGGTCCGGCTCCACGATCTTCGCCTTCGCGGCCTGTCGCTCGGCCGGGGCCAGGGGCAGCAACGTGCGGCGGTCGCGCGGCACGTGGGACTCGCGCTTCTCGCCGTTCAGGATCGCCTCGAGGTGGCTCGAGAGGTCGTTGTAGGAGTCGAAGCCGAGGATCGCGTCGGCCTCGGGCAGCGACTCGGCGAGGTCCTTGCCGTAGCGCTCGGCCATGCAGCCGACGGCCACGACGGCCTGGGTGCGCCCGGCCTCCTTGAGGTCCGCGGCGGCCAGCACGGTGTCGATGGAGTCCTTCTTGGCCTGCTCCACGAACCCGCAGGTGTTCACGACGGCGACGTCGGCACCGTCCGGGTCGTCCACGAGCGTCCAGCCGGCGTCGGCGAGGCGACCGGCCAGTTCCTCGGAGTCGACGTCGTTGCGGGCGCAGCCGAGGGTGACGAGCGCGACGGAACGCGACGGAACAGAGGTGGGGGGCACCGCACCAGGGTACGTGCCCCGGAACCTCAGGCGCTGCGCACCCGCTGGGCCTGCGGCACGGGGACCCGGCCCACCTCGCCGACCTCCGGGGGCTGCGGGTGCGGGCTGTCGTCCGCCTCCGCGGGGTGGGGGTGCTCCAGGGCGACGGCGTCCTCGAGCAGGGCCCGCATCGGCCGGGTCGGACGGAACCACCCGCCGTCGGGCGGCAACGCCGTGAGCCGGGTGCGGCCGAGGGAGACCTGGAACGCGCCGGGCACGTCCTCGAGGTCGACGAACTCGATGAGCGGGGACTCCTGGGCGTACCCGGCGACCTCCGCGAAGGACAGCACCACGCAACGGACCCCGGCGCGGTGCAACTCCTCCAGCGGCTGCAGGAAGTTGCGCCCGTCCCCGCTGGCGACGACGACCCGGCGCAGCCGGTGCGTCGCCTGGCGGGAGGCGATGTGCTGGAGCATCGCGTCGTCGACGTCGTCCTCGGGGTGGACCTTGGGACGGGCGAAGACGGAGTAGCCGAAGCTGCGCAGGGCCTCGATCCACCCGCGCAGCGAGACCGCGCTCGTGGGGTGCACGTTGGTGAAGACGGACCCCTCGACCTCGTGGTCGGCCGCCTCGGAGAGGAACCACCGCGCGATCGCGTCGAAGCGCGGTCGGTCCGAGGACGCCGGGCGCGACCCCAGGATCGAGGACAGCGTCATGTCGATGTTGGGCGCGTCCCAGATCAGCAGGTCGAGGTCGCGACGCTCCGTCGGAGTCGGCTGGTCCCGCCGGACCGGCTCGTGGGGGCGCGGCGAGTCCATGTGCACAAAGTTACACGGAGAGTCACCATTGTGCGACGTTGTGCTTGCTCTCCGTGACGTGTCGTGCGCCGCAAGGATTCAGCGCCGGTCGAGCAGCTCCCAGGCGTCCTCGCCGCCCTCGTCCGCGTCCACGACCTCGAGCTCCGCCCCGACCTTCGGCTCCGGCGCCGTCGGCGGTTCGTCGCCGCGCATGAGGGCCAACGTCCCCGCCAGGTCGTCCGGACGCACCAGGACGTCGCGCGCCTTCGACCCCTCGCTCGGGCCGACCACCCCCCGGGACTCGAGGAGGTCCATGAGGCGACCCGCCTTCGCGAAGCCGACGCGCAGCTTGCGCTGGAGCATCGACGTCGACCCGAACTGCGTCGTGACGACGAGTTCCGTCGCCTGCAGCAGCACGTCGAGGTCGTCGCCGATCTCCTCGTCCACCTGCTTCTTCTGCGCCGTGACCACGACGTCGTCGCGGTAGGTCGGCTGCAGCTGCGACTTCACGTGCGAGACGATCGCCTCGATCTCGCTCTCGGTGACCCACGCCCCCTGCACGCGCATGGGCTTGGACGCGCCCATCGGCAGGAACAGCGCGTCGCCCTGCCCGACGAGCTTCTCGGCCCCCGGCTGGTCCAGCACGACCCGGGAGTCCGCGAGCGAACTCGTCGCGAACGCCAGCCGCGACGGCACGTTGGCCTTGATGAGGCCCGTCACGACGTCGACGGAGGGACGCTGGGTCGCGAGCACCAGGTGGATGCCGGCGGCCCGGGCGAGCTGGGTGATGCGCTGGATGGAGGCCTCGACGTCGCGCGGGGCGACCATCATCAGGTCGGCGAGCTCGTCGACGACCACCAGCAGGTACGGGTAGGGCTGGATGATCCGCTTCGAGCCCTCCGGCGGGTGGACCTTGCCCGCCTTCACGGCCTTGTTGAAGTCGTCGAGGTGCTTGAACCCGTACTGGGCGAGGTCGTCGTAGCGCAGGTCCATCTCGCGCACGACCCACTCCAGCGCCTCGGCGGCCTTCTTCGGGTTCGTGATGATCGGGGTGATGAGGTGCGGGATGCCCTCGTAGATCGTGAGCTCGACGCGCTTGGGGTCGACGAGCACCATGCGGACCTCGTCGGGGGTCGCGCGCATGAGGATCGAGGTGATCATCGAGTTGACGAAGCTCGACTTGCCGGCGCCGGTCGCCCCGGCGACCAGGAGGTGCGGCATCTTCGCGAGGTTCGCGATGACGAAACCACCCTCGACGTCCTTGCCGACCCCCATGACCATCGGGTGCTCGGTGCGGGTCGCGACGTTGCTGCGCAGCACGTCACCCAGCGAGACCGTCTCGCGGTCGGAGTTCGGGATCTCGATGCCGATCGCGGACTTCCCCGGGATGGGCGACAGGATGCGGACGTCGGCGCTCGCGACGGCGTAGGCGATGTTCTTGCTGAGCGCCGTGACGCGTTCGACCTTCGTCCCGCGGCCCAGTTCGACCTCGTAGCGGGTGACCGTCGGGCCGCGGGAGAACCCGGTGACGGCGGCGTCGATGTCGAACTGGTTGAGGACCTCGCTCAGCGCCTCGACCACGCGGTCGTTGGCGGCGCTGCGTTCCTTGGGGACCGTGCCCGGGACCAGCGCGGCCGGCTCGGGGAGCGTGTAGGTGACGTCGCCGGCGAGCGCGAGCTGCTCGATCCGCGGCGGCATCGGCGTGTGCGGCGGGGCGGGCAGGTCCTTCGGCGTGCTCGCCGGGACGGAGGCTCCGTTGACGATCGGCGTGTCCCGGGCCTCCAGCGACTCGCGCACGGACGGCGGGTCGGAGGGGACGACGCGCCGCTGCCCCGGTCGGGGTCGGGAGGCGGCCTCCTCCTCGGCGGCCGCCAGCTCCGCCTCGGTGATCGCAGCACGGTCGAAGGCCTCGTCGCCGACGCGCGCCTCGTCCTTCTTCGGACGCCGGCGCTTCGGCTTGTCCTCGGCGGTGTCCCCGGTGGTGTCCCCGGACTCCGGGCCCTCGAGGGCCCGGGCCGCCCGCTGGCGGGCCAGCGCCGTGGCGGGCAGGTCCCGACGGGCGGCCGCCCGCTCCGCGTCGCGCGCGGCGCGCTCGGGGTGGTGGGTGAGACGTTCGTAGGCCTCGTGCACGCGGGTCGGGATGGCGTGCACCGGCGTCGCGGTGAGGACGAGGACCCCGAAGAACCCGAGCAGGACCAGGATGGGAACCATCACGTACGGCGTCAGCGCGGTCGTCAGGGGCCCTGCGACGAGGAAGCCGAGCATCCCGCCCGCGTCGGTGACGACCCCCGCGCCCTCCGGACCGGTCGGCGAGGGCGCCCCGGTCGCGAGGTGGACCAGACCGGCCGCGGACAGCGTCAGCGCGATCGACCCGACGACGGCCCGCGAGGTGGCCTGGGTCTGGTCGGGGTGGCGCAGCAGGTGCACGGCCAGCCCGACGAGCACGACGGGCAGCGCCAGCGCGACCTCACCGAAGGTGCCGGCGACGACGGTGTGGATGACCCGACCGGCCGTTCCGGGCAGTCCCCACCACTCCCGGGCGGCGACGACGATGGCCAGGGCGAGCAGGAAGAACCCGGCACCGTCCCGGCGCAGCTCGGGGTCGAGGTCACGCGCGCCGTCACCCACGCGACGAGCCGTGCCGCCCACGAGGTGCGCGCACCCCATCCAGACGGCGGAGACGGCCCGGACCGGCCACGACGGACCGGAACGCACCGGGGCGGCAGCGGGTCGCTTGGCGACCGCCCTGGCCGGGGCGCGGTTGGCCGCCGGCCGGCTCGTGCTGCTGCGTGCGGGTGCCTTGGCGCCCGCCTTCGTGCCACCCCGTGTTCCGCCGGTCGCCACCTTGGTGGAACCTCCCCTACCGCTGGTCGTGCGCGCGTTCGTCGGGGAGGCCATGCGATCACGGTACCGATGACACGCTGGTCCAGCCCGCGGCGGGCGCGACTGCTCCGACCGAGCGGACGCCCAGCCGGTCCTCAGCGTCCCCCGACCCGCGGGCGGACCGACGCCGACACGCCGCGCGCACCCGACACACTGGGGCGGTGGGCAGCGCGCGGATCGTCGGAGTGGACCTCGCCCGGGCGATCGCCATCGTCGGGATGATGGCGATCCACGTCTTCCCCGGCGAGGAGACCCCGGGAGCCGGTGGGGTCCTCTACGCCGTGGCCCACGGCCGGGCCTCGGCCCTGTTCGGCGTCCTGGCCGGGCTCTCCCTCGGCCTCTCGACGCGAGCACGCGGCGACCAGCGCACCGCGGCACGAACGTCGGTGGTGGTCCGCGGCCTGCTCGTCGCGCTGCTCGGGTTGCTGCTCGTGGACGCGGGGAGCCGCATCGCGATCATCCTCCCGTACTACGGCGTGGCCTTCGTGGTCGTGCTGCCCTTCCTCTGGTGGCCGGCCCGGCGCCTCGCCGTCCTGGCCGGTGGGTGGCTCGTCCTCGCACCGGTGGCCTCCTTCGCGCTGCGGTCCGTCTACGAGCTCCCGGCCCGCTACGAGCAACCGACCCTGGGCTGGCTGTCCCGGCCGGGGGACCTGCTGCAGACCCTCACCCTCACCGGCTACTACCCCGTCATCGGCTGGGCGGGGTACCTGCTGCTCGGCCTGGCCGTCTCGAAGCTCGACCTGCGAAGCACCGTGGTGGGCACGCGGCTCCTCGGAGCGGGCGCCCTGACCGCCGGCGGGTCCTGGATCGCGAGCGCTCTGCTGCTCGGTCCGCTCGGCGGCCGCACCGCGCTGAGCCAGGTCCAGGACTTCTACGGCACCGTCCCCACCGACACCCGGTGGTGGCTCGCGATCGCGGCCCCGCACTCCGGAACCCCGTTCGACCTGCTGCACACGGCGGGGACGGCGCTGGCCGTCGTGGGCGCCCTGTGCCTCCTCCCGGCGGCGGTCACCCGCTTCCTGCAGCCGGTCGCGGCGTTCGGCGCCATGCCGCTGACGATCTACACCGCCCACGTGGTCGCCCTGGCCGCCTGGCCGGCGGAGACGACGACCGTGCTCGTCGTCCACGTGTTCGTCGGTGTCGTGTTCGCGACCGGCTGGCGGTTGGCCGTGGGGCGGGGGCCGCTGGAGATCGTCGTCGGCCGGGTGGCGTCCGGGGCCGCGGCGCTGGTGCGGGCGCCGCGCCTACCCTGGGCTGCGTGAGCACCCCCGGCGATCCCGGCCCGTTGTTGCGCAGCCTCCTCGCCGCGCTGGAGGCCGCCCCCGACGACGCTCCCCTGCGCCTGCACGTCGCCGAACTCCTGCTGAGCGTCGGTGACGCGGACGCCGCCCTGGCCCACGCGTCGCGCGTCCTCGCCCAGGACCCCACGTCGGGGCCCGCCCGCGACCTCGTGCAGCGCTCGCTGCACCTCCCCGCCCCTCCCCCGGCACCCCCGGCCCCCGTGGCCAAGCACGCCTTCGACTGGGCCAGCGCCGAGGCCGACCTCGGCCCCCTCGACACCAGCGGACTCACGGCCCACGACGACGAGGTCGACCCCGGGACGACGGCCGAGGTCCAACGCCCCCGCGTCACCCTCGCCGACGTCGCCGGGATGGCCGAGGTCAAGGAACGCCTCGACCTCGCGTTCCTCGGCCCCCTGCGCAACCCGGAGCTGCGGGCCCTCTACGGCAAGAGCCTGCGCGGCGGTCTGCTGCTCTACGGCCCGCCCGGGTGCGGCAAGACGTTCATCGCCCGGGCCGTGGCCGGCGAGATGGGCGCGCACTTCCTCTCCGTGGGGTTGTCCGACGTCCTGGACATGTGGATCGGGAACAGCGAGAAGAACCTGCACGCCCTCTTCGAGGAGGCCCGTCGTCACGCCCCGTGCGTGCTGTTCTTCGACGAGGTCGACGGACTCGGCATGTCCCGCACCGGCAACCGGTCCTCGGGGATGCGGACGACCGTGCAGCAGTTCCTCGGGGAACTCGACGGCATGGACGGCGACAACGAGGGCGTGTTCGTGCTGGCGGCCACCAACGCCCCGTGGGACGTGGACCCGGCGTTGCGCCGGCCGGGACGCTTAGACCGGATGCTGCTCGTCCTGCCCCCGGACGAGGCCGCCCGGATCGCGGTGCTGGAACACCACCTCCGCGACCGCCCCACGCAGGACCTGGACCTCGCCGGGGTCGCCGCCCGCACGGACGGTTTCTCCGGGGCCGACCTCGCCCACGTCGCCGAGACCGCGGCGGAACACGCCCTGCGCGACTCGATGCGTTCCGGCACGGTCCGGCCCATCACCACCGCGGACCTCCGGCAGGCCCTCACCCAGGTCCGGCCCTCGACCGGTCCGTGGTTCGACTCCGCCCGCAACGTCGCGACCTACGCCAACGCCGACGGCAGCTGGGACGAACTCCAGGCCTACCTGCGGCGCCGTCGGCGCTGAACTCAGCCGGCGCTGGGCCGGTCGCCGCGTTCGACGGTGATCTCGACCTCCGCCTGGTCCGGCGCCGGGGCCCCGACCTCAGCGGTGACCGTCACCGGGTCGGGCAGGGGGATCCGTACGCTCGTCGAGCCCGTCGGCACGTCCCACCCCGGGGGCAGGTCCGGCAGCGGAACGGTCCCGCGCAGCAGCACGCGCCCCGGCCCGGCTTCCGGCGCCGTGCGCGCCGCCGGCGGCGGGGTCCGGCTCGTCGCCGGCGCGGGGTCGGGGTCGGGAGTGGGGGCGACGACGGGCGCCGGACCCGGCGCCGACGTGGTCGTCGACGAGACGGCAGGTGCGGGAGCCGACGGGGCCGAGGTCGTCCGGGTCGGGACCGGTTGCGTCGTAGAGCTTCCCGACGGGACCACCGTGGCGAGAACACGCGGCGCCACGGAGGCGGTCACCGTCCCGGTCCCCGTCACGGGCGGGCTGGCTGTCGCGACGACGGCCGCGGTCGGCGCGCTGCTCACCGCGGACGGCAGCACCTGGACCTGTCCGGGGCGGTCGCGCCCCCCGGGCCACACCACCCCGACGACACCGGCGGCCACCACCGCTCCGGCGGCGACGACCCGCACGGCACGGCTGCCGAAGATCCCGCCCGTGGAATGACGCGGGGAGTAGGGAGCGTCGCCGCGCGAGGGGCGGCGGATCGGCACAGCAGGAAACCTAGCACCGCGCCCACGACGTACCCTGCTCGAGTGACCGACTGGACCCCCGACGTCCGGTTGCGTCGGGCCGAGGCCCTCGCCGACGCGGGACGCTGGGAGCAGTCGTTGCGGGCCGTGCACGACGTCCTCGCGAGCGACCCGCACCACGGGGAGGCCCTGCGGTTGGCGGCCATGGCGGAACTCCAGCTCGACCGCCCGGAAGCCGCCGCGCAGGCCGCCACCGCGGCGATCGCCGCGGAACCCCAGCACGAGCACGGCCACCGGCTGCTCAGCGTGGCGCTGCAACGTCTCGGCCACCACGACGCCGCGCTGCAGGCGGCGCGCGACGGAGTGCGCGCCAACCCGCACCACCCCTACGCCCTGGCCCAGCTCGCCACCGCCCTCAGCGACCGCCGCAGCACCCGCCGCGAGGCCGTCACCACGGCCGAGCGGGCCGTGGCCGCGGGGCCGGGGATGGCGCACCCGTTGTTCGTCCTGGGTCTCGCCCTGCAGCAGCGCGGCCGCCGGGGTCGCGCCCGCAGGGCCTACGCCGCAGCGCTGGAACTGGACCCGCAGCACCCCGAGGCGCTGAACAACCTGGGCGTCATCGCGCTGAACTCCCACCGCCTCGGCGGCGCGGCCAGGTTCCTCGGGGACTCGCTGCTGGCCGACCCGCACAGCGCGACGGCGCGGTTCAACGTCGACGTGCTCGCGCTCGCCTTCGCGCGCCGGATCTGGATCGGGAGCGCGCTCGCCGTCCTCGCGCTGCTGGTCGGCGGAGCGGTCGAGAGCGGGACGGGCACGGGCTTCCCGGTGCGCCTCGTGGTGCTGCTCGTCGCCGTCGCCGGTCTCGGCGCCTGGACGGCCAGCGCCTGGCGGAGCACCCCGACGGCGGTGCGGGCCGCGGTGCTCCAGCGTTCCCGGCAGCGTCCGTTGCTGGTGAGCGCCTGGGTCATCGCCGCGCTGCTGCTGCTCGCCTGCGTCGGGATCGCCGTCGCCCCGCTGGAGACCGTCGCCGGTCCCGGCGCGTTCGAGGTCTTCCGGGTGCTGTTCCTGGTGAACGTCGTGTTCGGGTTCGTGGTGCGACGCAGCCGCCCGCGCCGGGACTGAACCCGGCGGGACGGCTGCGAGGGACGTACCGGACTCAGGCGGTGACGACGACCGGCACGATCATCGGCCGGCGACGGTGCGCCTGCGACACCCAGGTGCCGACCGTGCGGCGCACGATCTGCTGGAGCTGGTGGACGTCCACCGGTCCGGTCGAGGCGTCGTTGAGGGCCTTCTCGACGCGGGTCTTGATGGCCGCGAAGCGGTTGGGGTCCTCGCCCATGAAGCCGCGGGCGTTGAACTCCGGCCCGGACACGACCTTGCCGGTGACGGAGTCGACGGCGACGAAGATGGAGATGAAACCCTCTTCGCCGAGGATCCGGCGGTCCTTCAGGTCGGCCTCGGTGATCTCGCCGACGGTGGAGCCGTCGACGTAGACGTAGCCGACGGGCACGTTGCCGACGATGCTCGCCTTGCCGTCCACGAGGTCGACGACGACGCCGTCCTCGGCGATGACGACGCGTTCGCGCGGAACCCCCGTCTTGACGGCGAGTTCGGCGTTGGCGAGCAGGTGCCGGATCTCGCCGTGCACCGGCATCACGTTGCGCGGCTTGAGGATGTTGTAGCAGTAGAGCAGTTCCCCGGCGCTGGCGTGCCCGGAGACGTGGATCTTCGCGCTCTGCTGGTGCACGACCGTCGCCCCGAGGCGGGCGAGACCGTTGACGACGCGGTAGACGGCGTTCTCGTTGCCCGGGATGAGCGAGCTGGCGAGGATGACGGTGTCCCCGGCGTCGACGGAGATGCGGTGGTCGCGGTTGGCCATCCGCGACAGCGCGGCCATCGGTTCACCCTGCGACCCGGTGCACATGAGCACGACGCGGTCGTCGGGCAGGTCGTCGACCTGCTTGAGGTCGATGAGGATGTTCTTCGGCACCTGCAGGTACCCGAGCTCGGCGGCGATGCCCATGTTGCGGACCATCGAGCGGCCGACGAGGGCGACCTTGCGGCCGTGGGCGTCCGCGGCGTTCAGGACCTGCTGGACGCGGTGCACGTGCGAGGCGAAGGACGCCACGATGATGCGGTGCTCGGCGCGGCCGAACAACTGCTCCAGCACCGGGCCGATGTCGCGTTCCGGGGCGGTGAAACCCGGGACCTCGGCGTTGGTGGAGTCGACGCAGAACAGGTCGACACCCTCGTCACCGAGACGCGCGAACGCGTTGAGGTCGGTGATGCGGTTGTCCAGCGGCAACTGGTCCATCTTGAAGTCACCGGTGTGCAGGACGAGTCCCGCGTCGGTGCGGATCGCGACGGCCAGCGCGTCGGGGATCGAGTGGTTCACCGCGATGAACTCGCAGCTGAACGGCCCGAGCTGTTCGACCTGACCCTCTCGCACCCCCAGCGTGTAGGGCTTGATGCGGTGTTCCTTCAGCTTCGCCTCGACGAGGGCGAGGGTCAGCTGCGAACCCAGCAACGGGATGTCCCCGCGCAGCCTGAGCAGGTACGGGACCGCCCCGATGTGGTCCTCGTGCCCGTGGGTCAGCACGACCGCGACGATGTCGTCGAGGCGGTCGGCGATCGAGGAGAAGTCCGGCAGGATCAGGTCCACGCCGGGCTGGTGGTCCTCGGGGAACAGCACGCCGCAGTCGACGACGAGCAGCTTCCCCTGGAACTCGAAGACGGTCATGTTGCGCCCGACCTCGCCGAGCCCACCGAGACCGACGACGCGCAGGGCGCCGTCGGCCAACGGTGGGGGGCTGGTGAGTTCGGGGTGGGGGTGGCTCATGCGGCTCCTCCTGCGGCCTGGGCGGCCGCTGCCGTGGGGTTGGGTCGAGCTGAGTTCTCGGGGGTGTCGAGCCCGGCGAGGGAGAGGTCGGCGGCGATGGCGTCGACCTCCTCGGGGGTGGCCGCCAGCAACGGCTGGCGGACGGCACGTCCGGTGAGGACACCGGTCAGTTCCAGGGCGGCCTTGACGGCCACCGCACCCTGGGTGCGGGTCATGATCCCGCGCACGGCGGGCAGCAGGTCGGTGTGGATCGTCCGGGCCGTCACGAGGTCCCCCGCGTCCAGCGCCGCGATCATCGCGGCGTACTCACGGCCCGCGACGTGGCTGACGACGGAGACGATCCCGCAGGCTCCCTGCGCCAGCAGCGGCAGGTTCACGGCGTCGTCACCGGAGTAGTACGCGAGGTCGGTGCGGGCCAGGACCCACGAGGTCGCCATCGAGTCGCCCTTGGCGTCCTTCACGGCGACGATCCGCTCGTGCGCGGCGACCGCCACCAGGGTCTCGGTGTCGATGGGGACACCCGAGCGGCCGGGGATGTCGTAGAGCATCACCGGCAGGCCGCTCGCGTCGGCCACCGTGGTGAAGTGCTGGGCGAGGGCGGCCTGCGGCGGCTTGTTGTAGTACGGGGTGACGACGAGCAGCCCGTGGGCGCCGGCCTTCTCGGCCGAGCGGGCCAGCTCCACCGTGTGCGCGGTGTCGTTGGTGCCGACCCCCGCGACGACGCGGGCGCGGTCACCGACGGCGTCGAGGACGGCACGCAGCAGGCGGTCCTTCTCGTCGTCGCTGGTCGTGGGCGACTCCCCCGTCGTCCCGCTGACGACCAGACCGTCGTGACCGTGCTCCACGAGGTGCACGGCGAGCGCGGCGGCCGCGTCGAGGTCCAGGGCACCCGTCGCGGTGAACGGGGTCACCATCGCCGACAGCACCGTCCCGAAGGGACGGTGGGGCGCTGCTGCGGTGGCGGTCGACATGCTCCTGAGGTTACCGCCACGGGAAGGACCCGGTCGCTGCCCGCTCGGGGGTCCGGGCAGCGACCGGGTCCTGAGGTGTCATCGGGGCGGCGCGGGCGAGCGTTACACCCGCTCGAGGGTCAGCCTCAGACCACCGTCACCGGGGGTGATCCGCACCGAGCTGAGCAGCGGGACGACGAGGTCGGCGTCCAACGGTCCCTCCGGGTGGGTCGTGCGCACGGCGAGGGTCGCGCAGCCCGCGGCCCGGGCCGCGGCGAGACCCGCGGGGGCGTCCTCGACGACCAGGCAGTCGGCCGGGTCGACCCCGAGACGGACGGCGCCGAGCAGGAAGCAGTCCGGCGCGGGCTTGCCGTGCTCGACGTCGTCGAAGGTGACCAGCACCCGCGGGTCGGGCAGCCCCGCGGCCCCCCGGCGCGCGTCGGCCAACGGCGACGAGCACGACGTGACGATCGCCCACGCCTGCGGGGGCAACCCGGCCAGCAGGTCCGCCACCCCGGGCAGCTGCACGACCCCGTCGACGTCGAGGATCTCGAGCTCGGTGATGCGCGCCGAGGCGGCGGCGAAGCGGTCGGGCCCGACGAGGTCGGCCACGATCTCCGGGGCGGGACGCCCGTGCGTCCCCGCGAGCTGCTCGGCGGTGATCCCGTGTTCGACCGCCCACGTCGTCCAGCTCCGGTTGATGGCGGCCGTGGAGTCGACGAGCGTGCCGTCCATGTCGAAGAGGACTGCTGCGAACGGGCGGTCCAGGACGGGATCGAGCACGGGGACGGTCACGAGCGCACCCTACGAGCCGGGGTGGGCGTGCGACCGTGGGGGTTGTGCAGACGTCGATCGCCACCGTGAGCCTGGCCGGGTCGCTGCCGGAGAAGCTGCGGGCCGCGGCGGTCGCCGGGTTCGACGCCGTCGAGGTGTTCGAACCCGACCTCGTCGCCTCCCCGCTGGCCCCGAAGGACGTCCGGGCGCTCGCCGCCGACCTCGGGGTCCGCATCGCGCTGTTCCAGCCGTTCCGCGACCCCGACCACGTCGACGCGACGGTGCAGGCCCGCACCGCGCAGCGGCTGCACCGCAAGTGCGAGGTGGTGCGCGAGCTCGGCTGCGACCTGCTGCTCGTGTGCTCCTCGGTCCACCCCGGCGCCGTCCGGGACGACGGGGAGCTCGCCGACCAGCTGCGGACCCTCGCCGAGGTCGCCGCCGGCCACGGTGTCCGGCTGGCCTACGAGGCGCTCGCCTGGGGCACCCACGTGTCCGACTACCGGCACGGCGCGCGGATCGTCGCGGCCGCCGACCACCCCTCGCTGGGGACCTGCGTCGACTCCTTCCACGTCCTCTCCCGCGGGGACGACCCGGCGGCGATCGCGGGACTGGAGAAACTGTTCTTCTACCAGGTGGCGGACGCCCCGCCGCTGGGCATGGACCTCCTTCCGTTGAGCCGGCACCACCGCCTGTTCCCCGGTCAGGGGGGTTTCGACCTGACGGGTTTCCACCGCGCCGTCCTCGCCAACCCCTACGACGGGCCGGTGTCGCTGGAGGTGTTCAACGACGTGTACCGCCAGGCCGACCCGGGTCGCACGGCGGTCGACGCGCTCCGTTCGCTGCGCCACCTGGCCGACCTCGCCACGCCCGGGACCCTGCCGCAGGCCCCGACCCCGACCGGCTGGGCGTTCGTCGAGGTCGCAGCCTCCGACGTCGCCTCCGAAGGCGCCTCCGACGTCGCGGACCTGCTGCACGCACTGGGTTTCCGGCGCACCGGGACCCACCGCCGCGGCGAGGTCGACCTCTGGGGCAACGCCGGGGTCCGGGTCGTCGTGAACCGCCGGCCGACCAGCGAACGGGCCCGGTTGTCCGCCCTGGGTCTGCAGGCCGCCGCACCGCACGCGTTGGCCGAGCGGTCCCGGGAACTCCTCGCGGCCGTCGTGCACCGTCCCGTCGGCACCGGCGAGGCGGAGATCCCGTCCCTGGTCGCACCGGACGGGACCTGGGTGCAGTTCTGCGGCGAGGACCCCGACTGGCTCGACGACTTCGTGCCGGTCGAGCCGCTGCCCGCGGGGGAACCCGTGGGAGGGTCCGGCCTGGTCGAGATCGACCACGTCGCCCTGCCCCAGCCGTTCGCGGGTTTCGACTCCACGGGACTGTTCCTCACCGCCGTCCTCGGGTTGCGCGGCGGGGAACTCAGCGAGGTCGCCGCACCCGACGGGCTGGTGCGCTCCCGGGCGCACTCCTCCGCCGACGCGGCGATCCGGATCGCCCTCAACGTGGGTCCCACCTCCGCGCACCTCAAGGGACGACCGTTCGCCTCGGGTCACGTCGCGTTCCGGACCACCGACGTCCTCAGCGCCGCGGCCGCGTTCGTCGCCGCCGGAGGTCAGCCGCTGGACGTCCCGCAGAACTACTACGACGACCTCGACGCCCGGTTCGGCCTGGCCCCGGAGTTCCTGGACCGGTTGCGCGCCCACGGGGTGCTCTACGACCGCGACGAGGACGGCGGGGAACTGTTGCAGTTCTTCACCCGCGCCCTCAGCCGGGAGTTCTTCGTCGAGGTGCTGGAACGCCGCGGCGGGTACCACGGGTTCGGGGCGGTCAACACGCCCGTGCGCCTCGCGGCGCAACGGCGCCACCCGGAGGCTTAGGGCAGCAGGACGATCCGGCCCTGCGGGTGCGGACGTTCCGCCATCGCGAACGCGTCCTGCACCTGCGCCAACGGGAACGAACCGGCGATGGGGACGTGCAGGCGGTCCGCGGCGACGAGCTCGGCGAGTTCGGTGAGGACCTCCGGTCGACGCGCCTGGTCCACGCCGAACTCCAGGTCGGCATCGAGCGGCAGCGCCGCGGCGCACCGCGCGACGTCCACCCCGAAGGCCCGGGCGAGAGCGTCCACCTCGAAACCCGTGGTGTCGACGATCACGTCCACGGCCACCCCGCGCCGGCGCAGCGTCCGGGCCAGACCGTCGCCGTCCTCGGCGGGGACGACGGCGTCCGCGCCGTGGGCGTGCAACCACTCGTGGTGGACGAGGTCGGCGACGCCCACGACGGTCGCACCGCAGAGCCGGGCCAGCTGGACGGTCAGCGTGCCGACGTCGCTCGTCGCCCCCAGGACGAGGACGACGTCGCCGTCACGCACCCCCGTGCTCTCGACGCAGGAGTACGCGGTGACCCCGGCGACGTAGAGGGCTCCGGCGACCTCCCAGGAGACGCCCGCCGGTTTGGGAACCACGGCCTCGGCCGGGACCACGACGACGTCGGCGTGCCCGCCCCGGTCCGGGCTCCAGCCCAAGACCTCCTCGCCGACGGTGACGCCGCTGACGCCGGGACCGGTGTCGGTGACCACGCCCGCGAACTCGGCGCCGGTGCCGGCGGGGAACGCCGTCGGGTAGAGCTGGGCCAGCGCGCCCTCGCGGGCCGCGGACTCCCCCGCGGTGATGCCGGCGGCGCGCACGGTGACCCGCACCTCCCCGGCTCCGGGGGCCGCGGTCGGCACCTCGACGACGTGCAGGACGTCGGGTCCACCCCATCGCTCGAACCGCACCGCTCTGCTCATCCCGTGAGAGTGTCCTGAACGCAGGCCGAGAGCAAGCCTGTCCGGGTGCAGTCGGGCGGTGCAGCCCGGAGGATGACCACGTGCTCGGCCTACCGGACCACGTGACCGCCCTCCTCTTCGACCTCGACGGGGTCCTCACCGACACCGCCTCCGTCCACGACCAGGCGTGGAAGGCGACCTTCGACGCCTTCCTGCGCGATCGGGACGGACAGGACTACCGCCCCTTCGACCCGGTCCGGGACTACGGCGAGTTCGTCGACGGCAAGCCGCGCGAGGCCGGCGTGCGGGACTTCCTCGCCAGCCGCGGGATCACCGTCTCCGACGAGACGGTGCAGGAGCTCGGGGACCGCAAGAACCGCGACCTGCTGCGCCGGATCGACCAGGACGGCGTCCGGGTCTACGAGGGGTCGCGCCGCTACCTGCAGGCCGCGCAGGCCGCCGGTCTGCGCCGCGCGGTCGTCTCCTCCAGCGCGAACACCCGCCAGGTGCTCGAGGTCACCGGGTTGGCCCAGTTCGTCGAGGAGCGCGTCGACGGGGTCACGTTGCGCGAGCAGCACCTCGCGGGCAAACCCTCGCCCGACAGCTTCCTCGCCGGGGCGAAGGCACTGGGCGTGGACCCGAGCCGGGCCGCCGTCTTCGAGGACGCCCTGTCCGGGGTCGAAGCCGGTCGCGCCGGCGGATTCGGGGCGGTCGTCGGGGTCGACCGCGTCGGTCACGCCGAGGCGTTGCGCGAGCACGGCGCGACCGTCGTCGTGCAGGACCTCGCCGAACTGCTGGGAGGCCGCAGGTGATCGCCCAGGACGCCTTCCCGGTCGAGCCCTGGCACGTGCGCGAGACGCGCCTCGACCTGGACATCCTCGGCAACGCCGAGTCGGTCTTCGCCCTGTCCAACGGCCACATCGGTTTCCGCGGGAACCTGGACGAGGGGGAACCCCACGGTCTCCCCGGCACCTACCTGAACTCCTTCTACGAGGAACGCCCGTTGCCCTACGCGGAGGCGGGCTACGGCTACCCCGAGGTGGGGCAGACCGTCGTCAACGTCACCGACGGGAAGATCGTGCGGTTGTTCGTCGACGACGAACCCTTCGACGTCCGCTACGGAGAACTCACCGCCCACGAACGGGTGCTCGACCTGCAGGCCGGCACCCTGGTGCGGTCGGTGGACTGGACCTCCCCCGCCGGGAAGCGCGTCCGGATCCGCAGCACCCGCCTGGTGTCGTTCGTCCAGCGCGCCGTGGCGGCGATCGAGTACGTCGTCGAGGCCGTGGACCGCGAGGTCCGGGTCACCCTGCAGTCCGAACTCGTCGCGAACGAGGCGTTGCCGGCGCAGTCCGGGGACCCGCGGGTCTCCGCCGTGCTGACCTCGCCGCTGGTGTCGGTGGAGCACGACTCCGGTCGGGCCGGGGCGACCCTGGTGCACCGCACGCGGACCAGCGGGCTGCAGATGGCCGCGGGCATGGAGAACCACGTCGAGGCCCCCGGACGGATCGAGGTCGAGACCCACGACGCCGAGGACTGGGCGCGCACGACGGTCGTCTGCTCCGTCCCGGCCGGGGAGCGCGTCAGGTTGACGAAGTTCGTGGCCTACGGCTGGTCCAGCCTGCGGTCCCAGCCCGCGTTGCGCGACCAGGTGGCGGGTGCCCTCAGCGGTGCGCGCTTCACGGGGTTCGAGGGGCTGCTGCAGGAGCAGCGGGAGTACCTGGCCGAGTTCTGGGACTCCGCCGACGTCCAGGTCGAGGGTGACGCCGAGGTGCAGCAGGCGGTCCGGTTCGCCCTCTTCCACGTCCTGCAGGCCGCCGCGCGCGCCGAGGGACGCGGGATCCCCGGCAAGGGGCTGACCGGTCCCGGGTACGACGGGCACACGTTCTGGGACACGGAGGCCTACGTCCTGCCGGTCCTGACCTACACCGCCCCGGACACGGTCGCCGACGCGTTGCGCTGGCGCGCCTCGGCGATCGAGCCGGCCCGCCAGCGCGCCGGGGAACTCGGACTGCGCGGGGCGGCGTTCCCGTGGCGGACGATCCGCGGAGCGGAGTCCTCCGGCTACTGGCCGGCGGGGACTGCGGCGTTCCACGTGAACGCCGACATCGCGGCCGCGGTCGAGCGCTACCGCGTCGCCACCGGCAGCACGGGCCTGGAGACCGACGGCGGGCTCGTGGTCCTGGTGGAGACGGCCCGGTTGTGGATGTCGCTGGGACACCACGACTCCGCTGGGTCCTGGCACGTCGCGGGCGTGACCGGACCGGACGAGTACACCGCGGTCGTGGCCGACAACACGTTCACGAACCTGGCCGCAGCGCACAACCTGTCCGTCGCCGCGGCCGCGTGCCAACGCCACCCGGACCTGGCCCGGTCCCTCGACGTCGACCTCGAGGAACAGGCGACGTGGCGCGACGCGGCCGAGGCCGTGCACGTCCCCTACTCCGAGGAACTGCGCGTCCACGAGCAGTGCGAGGGTTTCACCCGGCGACCCGAGTGGGACTTCGCCGCGCACCAGGACTACCCGTTGTTGCTGCACTCGCCGTACTTCGACCTGTACCGCAGGCAGGTCATCAAGCAGGCCGACCTGCAGATGGCGCTGTTCTGGTTCCCCGAGCGGTTCAGCGCCGAGGACAAGGCCCGGGCCGTGGACTACTACGAACGCCGCACCGTCCGCGACTCCTCGCTGTCCGCGGCGATCCAGGCGATCACGGCCGCCGAGGTCGGCCACCTCGAACTCGCCCACGACTACGTCTACGAAGCCGCGACGGTCGACCTGCGCGACCTGCACCACAACTCCGCCGACGGGTTGCACATGGCCTCCCTGGCCGGGACGTGGCTCGCCCTCGTCCACGGTTTCGGGGGGATGCGTGACAGCGGCGGCCGGTTGACCTTCGACCCCCGCCTCCCGCACGGCATCTCCCGGCTGCGGTTCTCGATCCGCTGGCGGGACGCGAAGGTGTGCGTCGACATCACGGGTGACGAGGTCACCTACACGATGCGCGACCACGACTCCACCGTGGAACTCGTCCACGCCGGGGAGCCTGTGACGGTGACGACGGGTTCCCCCGTGACCCGACCCATCACCCACCTCGAACCCCTGCTCCCCCGGCCGCAGCAGCCGCCCGGTCGGGCTCCGGTGCACCGCACCCACTGATGCCGGCCCCGCGACCCAGGCACTTCGACGCGCACGCGGACGTCTACGACCGGGGGCGCCCGCCCTACCCCGACGTCGTGTGGGCCCGGCTGCGAGAACTCGAGGTCCTCGTGCCGGGGGCGCGGGTCCTGGAACTGGGGGCGGGGACCGGGCAGGCCACCCGGTCGTTGACGGCGGCCGGGACCTCGGTGACCGCCGTCGAACCCGGTCCGCACCTGGCCCGGTCGCTGCGCCGGAACCTCCCGGACGTCGAGGTGCGGGTGGGCACTGCGGAGACCGCCTGGTTCCCGACGGCCTCCTTCGACGTGGCCGTGGCGGCGACGTCCGTGCACTGGTTCGACCTCGACGTCGTCCTGCCCGCGCTGCACCGGTGGCTCGTCCCGAACGGTTCGTTCGTCGTCGTCCGCAACGCCTTCGGAGACCCGACAGCGGCCCTCACCCCGTTCCGCGCCCGCATCGCCGAGGTCACCTCACGCCGCTCGACGCCGACTCCCTCCGGCCCCGGCGAACTCGACACCGCGGACTGGGTGACCCGACTGACGTCCGGCGGGTTGTTCGCGCCTCGCCACGTCGAGGAGTTCCGCTGGTCGATCGACCTCACGACCACCCAGGTGCACGACCTGTTCTCCACCTTCAGCAACTGGAACGAGGCCGAGGTGGACGAGGCTGCGGGGGCGGTCGAGGAACTCGGCGGTTCGGTCCTGGAGGACTACGTGACGCCTCTGATCGTCCTCCGCCGACGGTGACACCACGTTTTCCGCACCCATCGCTGCACCCATCGCTGCACCCACAATCGTTGCACCGCAGCCGACAAGAGCTTGTTCGAATCATTCGAACGCGATAGACTCACGACATGACAGCGGCACTCGCGGACGTAGCAGGAGAGGCCCCCACCGGGGTCGCCTTCGGCCTCCCCGGCAAGTACCGCCGCTTCGCCGACGCCGCCCACGCCATGTTCTACTTCGGCGTCGCCGACGCCGTCCAGATGGTCCACGACTCCCCCCACCCCGACCTCGACCAGCTCGACGACCGCGGCGTCACCATCACGGGATCCGGGTTCGACCGCTGGGAGGCCGCCGTCGACCTCGTCGCCGAGGAGTACTCCCGCGACGAAGGCATGGACTTCGACCGAGCCCGCGCCACCATCCACAACGCCTGGCGCAGAGGCCACGACCACCAAGTTCTCTGGCAAGCCGTCGCCGACGGCAGTGTCACCCGCTACCAGGCCCGCACCATCGAAGACCACGCCGAGCGCCTCGGCGCCCGAGTCGCCACCCTCACCGAAGAGGTCGACCCCGACGGACGCGTCACCTCCATCCACGCTGAGGAAGGCGAGAAGCTGCTGGCCGGCGAGGCCTACGTCACCGCCCTGCAGGACTACCTCTCCGACGCCGTCCACCACGCCCAAGCAGGACTGACCGGGCGGAAACTCGGCATCAAGTGCTCCCGGAAGGTCAGGGAGCTGACGCCCGGCTACGAGTCCGTCGTCCTGGAGAAGAACGACGACCCTCGCGGACTGGGACACACCCCGTGCGAAGACGGCCTCCACAGCCACCTCGGATTCATCGCACCCACCGCCTTCGCCCTGCGCCTGGTCGCCCACACCAACGCCGCCGCCGATCAGGCCGCCGACACGGCGAAGAAGGCCGGCATCACTGACACCCGCTCCCACGGGCAACGCGTCCGCGACGTCATCGTCGACATGCTCACCGACGCCATGGACCGCGCCGTCCCCGCCCTCTCGGATCCCACCACACTTGCCACCGCTGATTCACCCGCCGTGATCGGGCGCACCCACCGCCCCGCGACGTCGGTCCAGGTCCACGTCCGCGTCGACGCCACCACCCTCCTCGGCCTCGACGACGACGAAGCCACCGTCGACGGCGTCGGACCCGTCCCCGCCCACGTCGCCCGCGAACTCGCCACCAGCGTCGGCGCGATGTGGCAGAAGGTCGTCGCCTCGAAGGGAACCCGCGAGGTCCTCGACGTCGGAGCCAAGGCCTACGCCATCACCGACGCCATGCGCCGCTTCATCACCGCCCGCGACGAGTACTGCCAAGCACCCGGCTGCCACGTCCCCGCCGTGAACTGCGACCTCGACCACACGATCCCCTGGCCCCAAGGCCAGACCACCGCAGGAAACCTCCGGGCCTACTGCCGGGGTCATCACCGCTTCAAGACCCAGTACGTCTTCGAAGCCACGAAAGCCCACCACGCCAGGCTCACCGCCCGAACCGGAAAGCCCACGGAACTGTGGTCCGGACTCCCCGACGAACCACCGTTCTAGACGCTCACACACGAAACACCCCCGCAGCCGGCAGGCTGCGGGGGCGGACGTTCTGGTTCAGCGCCCTTGGATGACGTCGCGCAGCAGTTCGAGGTCTGCCGACACCGCACCGAGGTCTCGCTCGAACTCGTCATCGCTCATGCCCGGCACCCGACGCACGGTGAAGACGACCTCACACCCGTCGCCGTCGGCCAGCACACGCACCGGCATGTAGACCGTGACCCCGGCCGGCGTCACGACGTGGTGGTCGAGCACACCGAACTCGTTGGTGGGGGCGAAGGTCACTCGTGCCCGGCCCTCTGCCTGTTCCACGTACCACTGACCGTCTTCCTCGACGACCGAGCTGCCCAACCCCGGTGCCCAGTTCGGGATGTTGGTGGGGTCCGCTATGAAGGCGTAGACCTGTTCGACCGGGCGGTCGACGTGCACGCTCAGGTGACGGGACTCGGTGGCCATCACTCCATGCTGTCACTGGGCGAGCCCGAGCACGAGACCCAGTTCCGCCCACACCCGCTCCCCGAGTTCAGCGTCCGCGATGGCGGAACCCCCGCGCGCCATTGCCATCCCGCCCGACGGGGCCGGCTCTCCGGGAAGCACCACTCGGTGGCCGGCGAACCTGTCCGAGGGCCAGACCTGGTCGTCGGCACCGGCGCTCAACAGTACCCGACCCCGGATCCGCTCCACCGGAATCGATGCCGCCGCAACGCGTTCCGGGAACGCGGCGAGGCTCCGTTCGTAGAGGGAACGGAACGCCGGGGGTTCGGCTCGACCGGGGACCGTCCGTGCCCTCGACGCTCTCCCACACCACCGACGTCGGGGACAGGGCGACCACCGTCCGGATCCGGGGATCACGAACGGCCAGCAGCAACGCGGCCTCGGCGCCCTTGGACGTGCCTAGGACGACCAAGTTGGTCGCTCAACCCGGCGAGGTGGTCGAGGGCGGGGGTGAATGTCTCGAGCGGCACCTCGCAGATGCCCGGTGGCGGTCAGCAGCCGGACGCGCTCGTGCTCCACCCGACCGCTGAACCTGACAGCACGAGGACCGCCGCCGGGGTCACACGGGGTGGACGCGCAGGTCCATCGCTGCGTAGGGCGGGGTCTCGTCGTCGAGGGCGACGTTCTCCATCCGGACGAGCAACTCCTCCGCGTCCGAGGTGTCGACGACGATGCGCCAGCGCCACTGGCCGGGGACGTAGTCGTAGCCCACGCTCCACACGCCGGCCTCGACGGAACCCGTGAGCACCTGCGCGGCGGGGGTCTGGTGCCAGGAGTCACCCCACAACGCGACGGCGGAGTCCTCGTGGGCGGGGCCGAGGACCAGCAGACCGTCCTGGGCGCCGTCGTCGGGGTGCAACCAGGTGTAGGCGAGGGAGACCAGGTTCCCGCCGGCGCCCTCCGTCACCTCCGCGGTGGCCACGGCGTCGTGGGCCGCGTCGGTGGGCATCAACCGGAAGGCGTTCGATCCCGTCCACGTCGTCATGGCGCAGGATCGTAGTGTCAGCGGCCCCGGTGCAGCTTGACCGCGTGCCGTGCGGCAGCCCGGCCGCGCTTGCGGTCACCGGCCGCGTCGTAGCCGATCGCCAGCCGGTACCAGGCGCCCGCGTCGTCGGGGCTGGCCTCGACCTCGTCCTTCGCGGCCTGCCACAGGACGGAACCGGCCTCGCGGTCGATGCGCCCGGCCGCGGTGCGGGTCAGGTCGTCCTCGGGCAGTTCCCCGCGCGAGGCGAGTTCGCGACCGAGGCGTTCCGTCGCGAGCCCGAACATGAGCTCCCGCACGACGGCCCACAACCCGACGACCGGCAGCAGGAACAGCGCGATGCCGAGCAGGACGCCGGCCCACTCACCGGTCGCGGCCAGCTGGTAACCCAGCCGGCCGAGGAACACGAAGTAGAACAGCAGGGCCGCGACGCTGACGGCGATGATGATCTTGACGCGCACGATCAGTCCAGGTCCAGGTAGTGCTCGAGGCCGACGGTGACCCCGGGACGGTCGGCGACCTGACGCACACCCACCAGCAGACCCGGCATGTACGCGGCGCGCTCGTAGGTGTCGTCGCGGATCGTCAGGGTCTCCCCCGGTCCACCCAGGATGACCTCCTGGTGGGCGGTCAGCCCGCGCATCCGGACGGCGTGCACGTGGATCCCGTCGACGACGGCGCCGCGGGCTCCGGGGATTTCCGTGGTCGTCGCGTCGGGCGAGGGGCCCAGGCCCGCCTCCGCCCGCGCGGCTGCGATGAGGCGGGCCGTGCGGATCGCGGACCCGCTCGGCGCGTCGACCTTCGCGGGGTGGTGGAGTTCGACGACCTCGACGGACTCGAAGAACTTCGCGGCCTTGGCCGCGAGCTGCATGACCAGCACCGCGCCGATGCCGAAGTTCGTCGCGACGAGGACGTTGCGACCGGCGGCCGAGGCCCACGCCTCGACCTGGGCGATCCGCTCGGCAGTGAAGCCGGTGGTGCCCGTCACGACGTGCATCCCGTGCGCCAGGGCCCACTCGACGTTGGCCATCACCTGGTCGGGGACGGTCAGGTCGACCACGACGTCGGCCCCGGCGGCCGCGTCGAGGGAGTCACCGCGGCCGAGGGCCGCGACGAGTTCCAGGTCGGCGGCGGCCTCGAGAGCCGCCACCGCCTGCGAACCCATGCGGCCCCCGGCCCCGAGGACCGCGACGCGGATCGTCACTGGACGACGCCGGTGAATCCGCTGTCGTCGCTGAACGGTCCGACGACGGTCACCGAACGCGGCCGGGAGAGCAGGTCCGCCGCCAGGACGCGGACGTCCTCGGCGGTGACGGACCGCACGTTGGCCAGCACACCGTCGACGTCGAGGAACTGCCCGTGGGTGAGTTCGGACTTGCCGAGCCGGTTCATCCGCGACCCGGAGTCCTCGAGCCCCAGCACGAGACCACCGGTCAGCTGACCGACGCCGCGCGCGAGCTCCTCGGACTCCATCGGGGTGGAGGCGAGCTTCGCCAGCTCCGCCAGCATCAGGTCGGCGACCTGGGCGGCCTTGGCCGGCGAGCAGCCCGCGTACAGCCCGACGTAGCCGGAGTCGGCGTAGTTGGCGTTGAACGAGTACACCGAGTACGCCAGGCCCCGCTTCTCGCGGACCTCCTGGAACAACCGGCTGCTCATCCCGCCCCCGAGGACGGCGTTGAGCACCGACATCGTGAACCGCCGGTCGTCCGTGGCGGTGATCCCGGTCATCCCGAGCAGCACGTGGGCCTGCTCGGTCTGGCGGTCCACCACGAGCGAGCGCCCCTTCTCCAGCCCGCCGCCGACCTCACCGCTGATGCGGCGCGGACGGGGAGCGGCCTGACCGAGGTCGCCCGCGGCACGGTCCAGCTCACGCTGGACGCAGGCGACGACCTCGTCGTGGTCGAGACCACCGGCAGCGGTGAAGACCAGCGAGGACGGCTGGTAGTGCTCGCGGTAGTGCGCCCAGACGTCGTCGCGCCCGACGGCGCGGATCGTGTCGGGGGTGCCGCCGATGGGCCGGGCCAGCGGGTGCCGGCCCAGGACGAGCTCGGCGAACTTCTCGTGCGCGACGTCGCCCGGGTCGTCGTCGTTCATCGCCAGCTCCTCGAGGATGACCTCGCGTTCGCTGGTGAAGTCGTCGTCGTCCAAGACGGCCGAGGTGACCATGTCGGTGACGACGTCGATCGCCATCGGCAGGTCGGCGTCGAGGACGCGCGCGTAGTAGGTCGTGTGCTCCTTGCCGGTGGCGGCGTTCGCCTCACCCCCGACGGCGTCGAACGCGGAGGCGATGTCCATCGCGTCCCGACGTTCGGTGCCCTTGAAGAGCAGGTGCTCGAGGAAGTGCGTCGAGCCGAAGTGACCCTTCGTCTCGTCGCGCGAGCCGACGCCCACCCAGCACCCGATGCTCGCGGAGCGCTGACCGGGCATGGCCTCGGTCAGGACGCGGGCACCGCAGGGCAGGACGGTCCGCTTGACGATCGACCCCTGCTCCACCTGGGCGGGGGTGGACAGGACGGTGGTAGCGGGAACCCCGCCGGCTGCCACGACGGGCAGCTCGACGGGGTTCCCGGGAAGGGTGGACGACACGTCAGGCGTCGGCCGGCTCGCTGGCGGGAGCCTCGTCCGAGGCTTCCTCCGCGACGACGGGGACGAGGGACAGCTTGCCGCGCGGGTCGATCTCAGCGATCTCGACCTGCACCTTCTGGCCCACCGAGACGACGTCCTCGACGTTGTCGACGCGCTTGCCGCCGGAGAGCTTGCGCAGCTGCGAGATGTGCAGCAGGCCGTCCTTGCCCGGCATGAGCGAGACGAACGCACCGAAGGTGGTCGTCTTCACGACGGTGCCGAGGTAGCGCTCGCCGACCTCGGGCATCGTCGGGTTGGCGATGGCGTTGACCGCTGCGCGGGCCGCCTCCGCCGAGGGACCGTCGACGGCCCCGATGAACACCGTGCCGTCGTCCTCGATGGAGATGTCGGCGCCGGTGTCCTCCTGGATCTGGTTGATCATCTTGCCCTTGGGCCCGATGACCTCGCCGATCTTGTCCACGGGGACCTTCACGGTGATGATCCGCGGCGCGGTCGGCGACATCTCGTCCGGGGCGTCGATGGCCTCGGCCATGACGTCGAGGATGTAGAGACGCGCGTCGCGGGCCTGGGTCAGCGCCCCGGCGAGCACCGAGGCGGGGATCCCGTCGAGCTTGGTGTCGAGCTGGATCGCGGTGACGAACTCCTTGGTCCCGGCGACCTTGAAGTCCATGTCACCGAAGGCGTCCTCGGCCCCGAGGATGTCGGTCAGCGCCGCGTAGCGGGTCTCACCGTCGACCGTGTCGGAGATGAGGCCCATCGCGATGCCGGCGACGGCCGCGCGCAGCGGGACACCCGCGTTGAGCAGGGACAGCGTCGAGGCGCAGACCGAACCCATCGAGGTGGAACCGTTGGAGCCCAGCGCCTCGGAGACCTGGCGGATCGCGTAGGGGAAGTCCTCGCGGGCCGGCAGCACCGGCACGAGCGCGCGCTCGGCGAGGGCGCCGTGCCCGATCTCGCGACGCTTCGGCGAACCCACGCGGCCGGTCTCACCGGTCGAGTAGGGCGGGAAGTTGTAGTTGTGCATGTAGCGCTTGCGCGTCACCGGCGACAACGTGTCGAGCTGCTGCTCCATGCGGAGCATGTTCAGCGTGGTGACCCCCAGGATCTGGGTCTCACCGCGCTCGAAGAGCGCCGAACCGTGCACGCGGGGCAGGACCTCGACCTCGGCGGACAGCGTCCGGATGTCGGCCAGACCACGGCCGTCGATGCGGACCCCGTCCTTGAGGACGCGCTGGCGGATGAGGGTCTTCTGCACCGAGCGGTACGCGGCGGAGACCTCCTTCTCGCGCCCGGCGAAGCCCGCGGCGAGCTCGCCCTTGACGCGGTCCTTGATCTCGTCGATCCGGGACTCGCGCTCCTGCTTGCCGGCGATCTGCAACGCGACGACCAGCTCGGTCGCGGCGGAGTCGAAGACGGCCTGGTAGACGTCGTCCTGGTAGTCCGGGAACGTCGGGAAGGCGGCGGTCGGCTTGGCGGCGGTGGCGGCCACCTCGGCCTGCGCGCGCACCAGCTCCGCGATGAACGGCTTGGCCGCCTCGAGGCCCTGGGCCACGATCTCCTCGGTCGGGGCGGTGGCGCCCTGTTCCTTGATGAGGTTCCAGGAACCCTCGGTCGCCTCGGCCTCGACCATCATGATCGCGACGTCCTGCGAACCGTCGGCCGCGGTGACGACACGGCCGGCGACGACCATGTCGAAGACGGCGCGCTCGAGCTCGGAGTAGCGCGGGAAGGCGACCCACTGGCCGTCGATGAGCGCGACGCGCACGCCACCGACCGGGCCGGAGAACGGCAGACCCGAGAGCTGGGTGGACAGCGACGCGGCGTTGATGGCCACGACGTCGTAGGCGTCGTCGGGGTGCAGCGCCATGATCGAGACGACGACCTGGACCTCGTTGCGCAGGCCCTTGACGAAGCTCGGGCGCAACGGACGGTCGATGAGACGGCAGGCCAGGATCGCCTCGGTGGAGGGGCGACCCTCACGACGGAAGAACGAACCGGGGATCTTGCCGGCGGCGTAGCTGCGCTCTTCGACGTCGATCGTCAACGGGAAGAAGTCGAACTGGTCCTTCGGGGTCTTGCCGGCGGTGGTGGCGCTCAGCAGGAAGGACTCGCCGTCGAGGTAGACCGCGGCGGAACCGGCGGCCTGCTTGGCGAGGCGACCCGTTTCGAAGCGGACGGTGCGGGTGCCGAACGAACCGTTGTCGATGACGGCTTCGGCGGCAGTGATTTCGGGACCCTCCAAGGGTTCCTCCTCCAGGTTGCGGTGCGGATGTGCGACACCCGCGCGCCCCGGCCTTCGATCGAGGCCCACGGAAGCCGGAGCTTCCGGAGGCCACTACCGAGGACCGGTGCGACGCTGCGCGGTGTCACGGTGAGTCTGCCGCGAGTGCGGCGGGAACGTGCGACAGGGGTGGCCCCGAGAGTCGGGACCACCCCTGTCGTCAGGCCCCTGACCCTGTCAGTGCTGGGTCAGCGGCGGATGCCGAGACGCTCGATGATCGAGCGGTAACGGTTGATGTCCTTCTTGGCCATGTACTTCAGCAGGTTGCGGCGCTGGCCCACGAGGAGCAGCAGGCCACGACGGCTGTGGTGGTCGTGCTGGTGCATCTTGAGGTGTTCGGTCAGGTCACGGATGCGCTGCGTCAGCATCGCGACCTGGACCTCCGGCGAGCCGGTGTCACCCTCGGTGAGGGCGTACTCGGTCATGATCTTCTTCTTGACGTCTGCGTCGAGGGGCACTCGTGTCTCCTGAACCTCGTTGCGCGGTGCCACGGGGCTTGTCCACCCGGGCTCTCTGGATCCGCGGCCGATCGAACGGCAACGCTCAGACTACAGCAGGATCTCGCGGCACCTCGCGACGTCGCGCTCCATCTGCTGCACGAGGGGCTCGATGCCCTCGAAGCGCTGGGTGGGCCGCAGGTGGGCCACGAAGTCGAGGTCGACGCGCTCCCCGTAGAGGTCCAGGCCCTGCTGGTCGATGCAGAACGCCTCGAGCTGACGACGCACCCCGTCGAAGGTCGGGTTGGTGCCGATCGAGACGGCCGCGGGCAGCCGGTCGCCGTCGCGGCGGGTCAACCAGCCCGCGTACACGCCGTCGGCCGGGACCAGCCCGTCGGCGTGCACGGTGTCCAGGTTGGCCGTCGGGTAGCCGAGCTCGCGGCCGCGGTGGTCACCGTGCACGACGGTGGAGCTGACCCGGTGCCGGTGGCCGAGGATCGCCGCCGCCCGCTCGACGTCACCGGCGGCCAGGGCCTCGCGCACGGCCGTGGAGGACCACCGGGAGGAGTCGCCCTGGCCGCCGAGGTCGGCGAGCACGACGACCTCGAACCCGAACCGGGCGCCGAGCTCCTGCATGGTGGCGAGGTCGCCGGCGTTGGCCTCGCCGAAGCGCACGTCGTGGCCGACGACGACGACGACGGCGTGCAGCGCGTCGACGAAGACCTCCTCCACGAAGCGCTGCGGGCTCCAGCGCGCGAGCTCGTGGGTGAAGGGCATCACCAGCACCGCGTCCAGGCCGGTCTCCTGCAGCAGGTCGAGGCGGCGGGTGAGGCCGGTGAGCAGCCCGGGGGCGCGCTCGGGGTGCAGGACCTGCAGCGGGTGCGGGTCGAAGGTCACCGCGGCGGAGACCAGGCCAAGGGCGCGGGCCAGGCCGACGACCTCGCCGAGCACGGCCGCGTGCCCGCGGTGCACGCCGTCGAAGTTGCCGATGGTGACCACCGACGGGCCGAACCCGGGTTCGACGTCTGACAGGTCATCCCACCGCTGCACGCGAACACTGTGCCAGCAGCCGGTCGCGCGCTCCGCACACGGGCTGACTAGCGTCACCCTCATGAGCACTGGACCTGTGGACCCGACCACCACCGCGGCGTGGTCGTCGCTGACCGAGCACCGGTCGGGCAGCACCCCCGACCTGCGGGGCTGGTTCGCCGCCGACCCCGAGCGCGCGCGGTCGCTGACCTTCGACGTCGCCGACCTGCACGTGGACCTCTCCAAGAACCTCGTCACCTCCGACACGCTCGCCCTGCTCCTGCAGCTGGCCGAGGAGACCGGGGTCCTCGCCCGCCGCGACGCGATGTTCGCCGGCGAGCACATCAACGTCACCGAGGACCGCGCCGTCCTGCACACCGCGCTGCGCCGACCGGCCGGGGCCACGCCGGCCCTGAGCGTGGACGGGCAGGACGTCGACGCCGACGTGCAGGGTGAGCTCGAGAAGGTCTTCGCCTTCGCCGAGGCCGTCCGCTCGGGTGAGTGGAAGGGCGTCACCGGGAAGCCGATCGCGACCGTCGTGAACATCGGCATCGGCGGTTCCGACCTCGGCCCGGTGATGGCCTACGAGGCCCTCAAGCCGTTCGTGCAGGCCGGGCTGGAGTGCCGCTTCGTCTCCAACATCGACCCCACCGACGTGGCCGAGACGACGAAGGACCTCGACCCCGAGACGACCCTGTTCATCGTCGCGTCCAAGACGTTCGGGACCCTCGAGACCCTCACGAACGCGCGGCTGTCGCGGAAGTGGTTGTGGGAGGGGCTGTCCGCAGCCGGAGTCCTCGCCGACGACGACACCGCCCGCGCGGACGCCGTCGCCAAGCACTTCGTCGCGGTGTCGACCGCGCTGGACAAGGTCGCCGCCTTCGGCATCGACCCGGCCAACGCGTTCGGGTTCTGGGACTGGGTGGGCGGTCGCTACTCCGTCGACTCCGCGATCGGCACCTCGCTGGCCGTCGCCATCGGGCCGGACCACTTCCGCAGCTTCCTGTCCGGCTTCCACACCGTCGACGAGCACTTCCGCACCACCGCGCCCGAGCAGAACGTCCCGCTCCTCATGGGTCTGCTCAACGTCTGGTACGTGAACTTCCTGGACGCCCACACCCACGCGGTGCTGCCGTACTCGCAGTACCTGCACCGCTTCGCGGCGTACCTGCAGCAGCTCACGATGGAGTCCAACGGGAAGTCCGTCCGCTACGACGGCGAGGCCGTCACGACGCACACGGGCGAGGTGTTCTGGGGTGAACCCGGCACCAACGGCCAGCACGCGTTCTACCAGCTGATCCACCAGGGCACGCGGATCATCCCCGCTGACTTCGTCGCCTTCGCGACCCCGACGCACCCGCTGGTCGACGGCGACGCCGACGTGCACGCGCTGTTCATGGCGAACTTCTTCGCCCAGACCAAGGCGCTCGCGTTCGGCAAGACGGCGGAGGAGGTGCGGGCCGAGGGCACCGCCGAGGAGGTCGTCGCGGCCCGGGTGTTCTCCGGCAACCGGCCGACCACCTCGATCATGGCGCCCTCGCTGACCCCGGCGGTGCTCGGTCAGCTCATCGCGCTCTACGAGCACATCACCTTCGTCGAAGGGGCCGTCTGGGGCATCGACAGCTTCGACCAGTGGGGTGTGGAGCTCGGCAAGAAGCTGGCGCTGGAGATCGCGCCGGCGCTCACGGGTGACACCGACGCGCTGCTGGCGCAGGACGCCTCCACGGGTGACCTGATCCGGTACTACCTGTCCCACCGCACGAACTGACGCCGCGGCCACCGCCGGGATGAGGGCAACCTCACCCGGCGGTGTTACGTTGCGCGCGTGAGCAAGAAGCGGGACCTGCCGAAGTCCAAGTGCTGCGAGTCCAAGGACAGGTGCCGCCGCTGCCCGATCCGCATGCTCAAGGAGGGCACCCTGCCCGCCGGCTACACCGTGAAGAAGCGCCGGCTCGTCAAGACCGGCGACTGAGCGGTCGCCGGTCAGTCGCCGGGGGCCGGCGGGGGGAGGACATCGCTGTTCACCCGACCCACCGAGAACTCTGAACGGAGACCACCGTGTCGAAGACCGAACCGACCGACGCCGACGTCGACCTGTCCTTCCGGCTGGAGGGGCGCACCGCCCTCATCACCGGGGCCGCCTCGGGGATCGGGAGCGCCATCGCCGGGGCGTTCGCCGCGGCCGGGGCACGCGTCGTGCTCGTGGACCTGAACGAGGAGGCGGCGCTCGCCCGGGCTGCGGAACTCGGCGAGGACCACGTGGGGTTGCACGGGAACGTCGCCGACCCGGACTCCGTCGCGGCGTTCGCCGCCGCCGCCGGGCCCGTCGACGTCCTCGTCACCTGTGCCGGGATCGTCGACCTCGCCCCGGCCGAGGAACTCGACCCGGCGGTGTTCGTCCGGACGGTGTCCATCAACCTGACGGGGACGTTCCTCACCGCTCAGGCCGTGGGCCGCGGCATGCTGGAACGCGGCCGGGGCAAGGTCATCACCATGGCCTCGCAGGCTGCCTCGGTGGCCCTCGACGGGCACGCCGCGTACTGCGCCTCCAAGGCCGGGGTCGTCGGTCTGACCCGGGTCCTGGCCTCGGAGTGGGCCGGTCGCGGGGTCACCGCGAACTCGATCTCCCCGACCGTCGTGCTCACCGAACTCGGCCGGAAGGCCTGGGACGGACCGAAGGGTGACGCCGCGAAGGCTGCGATCCCGACGGGACGCTTCGCCCTCCCCCGCGAGATCGCCGGCGCCGCGCTGTTCCTGGCCTCCGGCGCCTCGGACATGGTCAACGGCACCGACCTCGTGGTCGACGGCGGGTACACCATCCGTTGAGGCGCACCAACCCAACCGCCCCCGGGCACTGAGGAGAGTCGACGATGACCAGCGTTCCCACCACCATGCGGGCCAGCGTCCTGCTGAAGCAGGGCGTCATCGAGATGCAGGAACGACCCGTGCCCACCCCCGCCGACGGCGAGGTGCTGGTGAAGGTCGGTTCCGTCGGCGTCTGCGGGTCCGACGTCCACTACTACAAGCACGGCCGCATCGGCGACATGGTCGTCACCGCGCCGATCGTCCTGGGCCACGAGGTCTCCGGGACCGTCGTCGGCGTCGGGCGCGGAGTTTCCGAGGAACGCCTCGGTGACCGGGTCGCGATCGACCCGCAGGTCCCGTGCCGGACGTGCCGGCAGTGCAAGACCGGTCGCTCGAACCTGTGCCCCTTCATGGAGTTCTACGCCACGCCCCCCTTCGACGGGACGTTCTGCGACTACGTGACCGCACCCGTGGACCAGGCCTACACCGTGCCGGACAGCCTGTCCGACGAGTCCGCGGCGCTGCTGGAACCCTTGAGCGTCGGGCTCTGGGCCGCGCACAAGGCCGACGTCGGCCCGGGCGACCAGGTGCTGATCGCCGGGGCCGGCCCGATCGGGGCGATGGCTGCGCAGGCCGTCCGCGCCCGGGGCGCCACCGACGTCGTCGTCACCGACTTCGTCGACTCCCGCCGGGAGCGGATCACCGGGTTCGGGGCGACCCGGGCGCTGCACCCCGTCCAGGACGCGGCCGAGATCGCGCAGATCCGCGCCGACGCGTTCATCGACTGCTCGGGGGCGACGCCCGCTGTCCTGTCGGGCATCAACTCCACCCGCGGTGGTGGGACCGTCGTCCTCGTCGGTCTCGGCGCGGAGGAGATGCCGATCCCGGTGCAGCTCATCGCGACCCGCGAGATCAACCTCACCGGCGTCTTCCGCTACATCGACACCTGGCCCCGGGGCATCGAACTCACCACCTCCGGTGCCGTCCACCTCGACGACATGGTGACGGCCCGCTACCCGCTGGAGCAGGTCGAGGACGCGTTGAACGCCGACTCCGACCCGCTGAGCATGAAGGCCGTCGTCGTCGTCAACCCCGCCGAGAAGTAGGAGCCCCCGTTGTCCGTCCTGCAGAAGTTCTCCCTCGAGGGCAAGGTCGCCCTCGTCACCGGTGGCTACAAGGGCCTCGGCCGTGGTTTCGCCCAGGCGCTGGCCGAGGCCGGTGCCGACGTCGTCGTGGCGGCCCGCAACGAGGCCGCGTCCGTCGCCGCGGCGGAGGAGATCGCCGCCTCGAGCGGGCGCAGGACCCTCGGCCTGCGCCTCGACGTCACCTCCCGGCCGGAGGTCGAGGCGGCCGTCGCCCGCGTCACCGAGCAGTTCGGCCGCTTCGACGTGCTGGTCAACAACGCCGGCACCTGCGTGCACCGCCCCGCGCTGGAGGTGACCGACGACGAGTACGACGACGTCATCACCACCAACGTCAAGGGCGTCTGGCTGCCCAGCGTCGTCACCGCGAAGTGGATGGCGCAGAACGGCGGTGGGGCCATCGTCAACGTCGGCTCGATCAGCGCGAACATCGTGAACCGTCCGCAGCTGCAGCCGGTCTACAACGCCTCCAAGGCTGCGGTGCACCAGCTCACGAAGTCGCTCGCGGCGGAGTGGGCGCCGCTGGGCATCCGCGTCAACGCGATCGCCCCCGGGTACGTCAAGACCGAGATGGCCCCCGTCGACAAACCCGAGTTCCGCCGCATGTGGATCGAGGACGCGCCGATGCAGCGCTACTCCACCCCCGAGGAGATCGCCGCGACGGTCGTCTACCTGGCCTCCGACGCGTCGAGCTTCTCCACCGGGGCCGTCGTCGTCACCGACGGCGGGTACACGCTGTTCTGATGCGTCACGGGGACACCCGGGTGCGACAGACTGCCCGGGTGTCCTCTCGTCGTCCCGCCGCGATCGCCGCTCTGCTGCTGAGCGGCGGACTCCTGCTCGCCCCCGCGGCACCCGCCTCGGCCGTGCCTCCGTTCCGGCTGGCCGGGCAGGTGACCGACCAGGTCGGGGCGCTGGACGGTCGCGACGGGGAGGTGCGGGGGGCGCTCTCGTCGCTGCGCTCCGACACCGGCGTGCAGCTCTGGGTCGTCTACGTGGACTCCTTCGACGGGGCGGACGGACAGACCTGGGCCGATGAGACGGCGACGACGTCGGGGCTGGGCCAGGACGACGTCCTGCTGGCCGTCGCCACCGGCGACCGCTCCTACGCCTACTTCGTCGACAGCGCGTCCCGCCTGGACGACGCGGACCTCCAGGCGGTGGCCCGCGACACCGAGACCGAGCTCGCCGACGGCGACTGGGCGGGGGCCGCCGTCGCGGGCGCTGACTCCCTCGACACCCACCTCAGCCCCTCGCACACCGTCTGGTGGGTGCTGGGGTTCCTCGCCCTCGCCGGGGTCGTCGTCATCGCCGTCGTGGCCCTGGTGCGGCGGCACCGGTCGCGGCCGGCGGTCTCCACGGCGGACCTGCAGACCCAGGCCGACACGCTGCTGGTGCAGGCCGACGACGCCGTCCGCGCCGCCGCGGAAGAACTCCAGTTCGCGGCGGCGGAGTTCGGGACGGCGTCGACCGCGGAGTTCTCGAGCGTCCTGGAACGTTCCCGGGCCGCGCTGCGGCAGGCGTTCACGGCCCGGCAGTCGCTCGACGACTCCGTCCCCGAGACCGACGCGGAACGGCGCCGGATCCTCACCGAGGTGATCGAGTCCTGCCGCACCACGGGGAAGACCCTCGACGAGGCCTCCGACGCCGTCGACGCGCTGCGCGACCTCGTGCAGCGCGCCCCCGCGGTCCTCGCCGAGGTCGAGGCGAAGCTGCCCGGGTTGCGGGCGGGCGTCGAACCGGCCCGGGCGCTGCTCTCGACCCTGGCCGCGGAGTTCGGGGAGACCGCCCTGACCTCCGTCGCCGACACCGTCGCCCAGGCCCGGGACCGGATCGGCCTGGCGGAACGGTCGTGCGCAGCGGGCCGCGCGGCGCTGGCCGACGTGACCCGCTCGGGTGAGGTCGTCGACGCCGTCCGGACCGCGGAAGCGGCGGCCGCCCAGGCCGAGAAGCTCCTGAGCGGGGTGTCGAGGACCGAGCAGGACCTGCGTCAGGCGGTGCAGGAGGTCCCGGTGGCGATCGCCCGGCTGGGGGCCGACGCCCGGACGCCCGTCGAGGCGGCCACCGGAGTGCCCACCGCGGACTTCGCGGCGGCCTCGGCCGCGGCGCTCGCTGTCGTGGAGGCGAGCGCCCGTCAGGCCTCGAACGATCCGCTGGGCGCGCTGCACCGGCTCGTCGAGGCGGAGCGGACGCTGGACGCGGCCCGGGACGCCGTCGAGGAGGCCACGTCTGCGCGCCGGTCCACCGAGGCCGCCCTGGAGCAGGCCCTGGTCGCGGCCCGCTCCGAGATCGCGGCCGCCGACGACTTCGTCTCCGCCCGACGGGGTGCCGTCGGGTCGGTGGCCCGCACCCACCTCGGCGAGGCGCAGCGACACCTCGACCAGGCGCTCGCGCTCGCGTCCCAGGACCCGGCCGCGGCGCTGGAGCACGCCCGCCAGGCGGACTCCCTCGCGGAACGCGCCAGTTCCCGCGCCCGCAGCGACGTGGACTCCTGGCCGGGCGGTCGGGGCGGCGCCTCCGACGACCTCGGGGCGGTGCTGGGCGGGATCCTCATCGGCGGCGGGTCGTCGCGCCGACGGGGCGGAGGATTCGGGGGCGGCTTCGGCGGTGGGGGCTTCGGCGGTGGGGGCTTCGGCGGTGGGGGCTTCGGCGGTGGGGGCTTCGGCGGTGGGGGCTTCGGCGGGGGTTCCGGTGGCGGCGGCTCCTCCGGCGGTGGGCGCAGTGCGGGTGGCCGGTTCTGAGGTCGGACCTGCGCTTCCGGGCCACAGGCCTAAGCTGACCTGGCCCTGGCCCGAGAGGAAGTGTTCGTGACCCTGCTCGATTCGATCCGGTCCCCCCAGGACCTCAAGCGCCTCTCGCACGCCCAGACGGTGCAGCTCGCCGCCGAGATCCGTCGCTTCCTCGTCGCCGAGGTCGCGAAGACCGGCGGGCACCTCGGCCCCAACCTCGGGGTCGTGGAGCTGACGCTGGCGATGCACCGGGTCTTCGACTCGCCGAAGGACCCCTTCGTCTTCGACACCGGCCACCAGTCCTACGTGCACAAGCTCGTCACCGGCCGCCAGGACTTCTCGCACCTGCGCGAACGGGGCGGCCTCGCCGGCTACCCGCAACGGAGCGAGTCCGAGCACGACATCGTCGAGTCCTCGCACGCCTCCTCCTCGCTGTCCTGGGCGGACGGCATCTCGCGCGGCTTCCAGCTCAACGGGCAGTCCCACCGGACCGTGGTCGCCGTCGTCGGCGACGGCGCCCTCACCGGGGGCATGACGTGGGAGGCGCTGAACAACATCTCCCACGACAACGACCGCCGACTGATCATCATCGTCAACGACAACGGCCGGTCCTACGGGGCCACGATCGGCGGGATGGCGCGCTTCCTCAGCACCGTCCGCACCCGTCGCGAGTACCGCCGGCTGCACGAGAAGAGCCAGGCCGCGGCCGACCGCTTCGGCACCCCCGGGCGGGCCGTGTACCGGGGGCTGCGTGGCGGCATGCGCGGGTTCCTGGCCCGGCTCACCGACAACGAGGCGCTGTACTCCAACCTCGACATCAAGTACGTCGGTCCCGTCGACGGGCACGACCAGCAGGCGATGGAGGAGGCGCTGCGCCAGGCCCGTGACTACGGGACCCCGGTCCTCGTGCACGCCATCACCGAGAAGGGACACGGCTTCGAGCCCGCCCTGCGCGACCAGGCCGACCAGTTCCACGCCGTCGGCAAGATCGACCCGACGACCGGTGAGCCCCTGGAGACCTCCAGCGCCCAGGGCTGGACGTCGGTGTTCGCCGACGAGCTCGCCGACCTCGGCGACCGGCACCCCCGGCTCGTCGCCATCACCGCGGCCATGTTGCGTCCCACCGGGTTGCACCGCTTCCAGGAACGCCACCCGGACCGCGTCTTCGACGTCGGCATCGCCGAGCAGCACGCCGTCACCAGCGCCGCGGGCCTCGCCTACGCGGGGTTGCACCCGGTGGTGGCGCTCTACGCGACCTTCGTGAACCGCGCCTTCGACCAGGTCCTGATGGACGTCGCGCTGCACAAGGCGGGGGTCACGTTCGTCCTCGACCGAGCCGGGGTGACGGGACCCGACGGTCCCAGCCACCACGGCATGTGGGACCTCGCGCTGCTGCAGGTCGTCCCCGGCATCCGCATCGCCGCCCCCCGCGACGCGGGGACCCTGCGGGAGGAACTGGGTGAGGCCGTCCTCGTCGACGACGGGCCCACCGTGCTGCGCTTCCCCCGGGGTTCGGTGGCCGCGGACGTGCCGGCGCTGGAACGGCTGGCAGACGGGGTGGACGTCCTGCACCGGCCCGGCGAAGGCTCCCGCGACGTGCTGCTCGTCGCCGTGGGGTCGATGGCCGGCATGGCGCTGGAGGCCGCGGCCCTGCTGGAGGCCCAGGGCATCGGCGCCACCGTCGTCGACCCGCGCTGGGTCGTGCCGATCGCGACGTCGCTCGTCGAGCTCTCCCGCGAGCACCGCCTCGTCGTCACCATCGAGGACGGGGTGCGGGTCGGCGGGATCGGCACCCGGCTGCGTCAGGACCTGCGCGCGGCGGGCGTCGACACCGGCGTCAACGAACTCGGCCTGCCCGACGAGTTCCTCGACCACGCGTCCCGGGGCGAGATCCTCCAGGACGCCGGACTCACCGCCCAGACCGTCGCGCGCGACATCATCGACCAGGTCATCGGGACCAAGCTCCCGCAGGCCCGTCCGGTGCGGGAGGATCAGCGGCATGGCTGAGAAGCAGACGATCCTGGGACGCATCGCGCAGTTGGCGCGCGCGAACGTCAACGCGTTGATCGACTCCGCGGAGGACCCCGCGAAGATGCTGGACCAGATGGTCCGCGACTACACCAGCAACATCTCCGAGGCGGAGGCGGCGATCGCGCAGACGATCGGCAACCTGCGCCTGGCCGAGGCCGACCGCGACGACGACGTCGCCGCCGTGAGCGAGTGGGGCCGCAAGGCCGCCGCCGCGTCCGCGAAGGCCGACAGCCTGCGCGCCGCGGGTCAGACCCCGGAGGCCGACCGCTTCGACGAGCTGGCCAAGGTGGCGCTGAAGCGGCAGATCACCTTCGAGCAGGAGGTCGCCGACGCCGTTCCCCAGATCGCGGCCCAGACCGAGGTCGTGGTCAAGCTCAAGTCCGGCCTGACCGCGATGAAGGAGAAGCTGAGCGAGCTCAAGACCAAGCGCGACCAGCTCGTCGCGCGCGCGGCGGCCGCGAAGGCCCAGTCGCAGGTGCAGTCCGCGATCGGGTCTCTCAACGTCCTCGACCCCACCTCCGAGCTGTCCCGCTTCGAGGACCGGGTGCGCCGCGAGGAGGCCCGGGTCGCGGGCCAGGCCGAGCTGCAGGCCGACTCCCTCGACGCGCAGTTCGCCTCGCTGGAGGACGCCTCCACCGACCTCGACGTCGAAGCCCGGCTCGCTGCGCTGAAGTCCGGTGGCGCCGCCGGCTGACCGCGACACGCACTGGCCCGCGGTCACCACGACCGCGGGCCAGGATGGGGTGTGCAGCCGCGCAACCTTCTAGAAGATTGGTGGGCTGAACTCGACGAGTTCACCCGGCGTCGGGTGCTGCGACTGCAGCCCGCCGATCTGCTCCCCCCCGATCTCGCGGAAGACCTGCTGCGCAACGGTGTCCACGTCACGCGCTTGCGGTCCTCGACGACCGGCGAGGACGTCTGGGCCCAACCGGAGCAGCTCCTGGAGCTCGTCCAACGCGGTGGCCCCGCCACCTGACGGCGCGAGTGCACGGTCGGGTCAACCGGCGGGCTGCAGCACCAGCAGGGGTTTCGCGCCGCGCGGGGTGTCGCCGAGGAGCGCGACGAGCGTCCCGTCGGGGGCGAACGCCCCGACCGGACCGGCGTCTCCGCCGGCGGTGAGGAACCCGCCGTAGGAGACCGTCGCGGCGTCCTTCTCATCGAGTTCGCGGGCCGGGAAGAGCCTGCGGGCGACGTCGGCGAGCGGCTGCACGACAGGATCCACCTCGACCTGCTCGAGGGTGAGCGCCTCCTCGAGCGTGAACGGACCGGACCGGGTGCGGCGCAACGCAGTCAGGTGCCCCCCGACGCCGAGGGCGGTGCCGAGGTCGCGGGCCAGGGCGCGGACGTAGGTGCCGCTGGTGACCTCCACGACGACGTCGAGGTCGAGGAAGCCCCCGACGGGACGGCGGTCGAGGACCTCGAAGCGGGAGACGGTGACGGGGCGGGCGGGCAGGTCGACCTCCTGCCCGCCCCGGACCCGGGCGTAGCTGCGCTGCCCGTCGACCTTGATGGCGCTCACCGAGCTCGGGACCTGCTGGATGTCCCCCGTCAGCGCGTCGACGGCGTGCGCGACGGCGTGCTCCGCGAGGCCCGTGGCGTCGACGGGTGCGCCCACCGGGTCACCTTCGGCGTCGTCGGTGACGGTGGCGACGCCGAGCCGGATCGTCGCGGTGTAGGCCTTGTCGTGGGCGACGAGGTGGGTGAGGAACTTCGTCCCCCGGTTGGCCCCGAGCACGAGGACACCCGTCGCGGCCGGGTCGAGGGTGCCGGCGTGGCCGACCCGGCGCGTCCCGAGGAGGCGACGACAGCGGCCGACGACGTCGTGGCTGGTCCAGCCGGCGGGCTTGTCGACGACGAGGATGCCGTCGCCGACGCCGGGGCGCGTCGTCCGCTCGCTCACCGGCCCTGCCCCTTCGCCACCAGCTCGGCGGCCGAGGCGGCCGTCGTCGCGAGCGCGGTGAGGTCCGGCAGGTCGGGGTGGTTCCAGGAGTCCAGGCAGAGCAGCACGTTGAGCAGCATGCCCTGTGCGACGAAGTCCGCCGCACGGGCGTCGCTGCCGAGGCGTTCGCGGCAGATCCGCTGGACCGTGTCCACGCAGCCGCGCACGGTGTCGCCGATGACCGGTTCGGACCCGGCGGCGGTGAACCCGTGCATGAGCAGCAGCAGGACGTCGCGGTCCTCGACGAGGCGCATGTAGGCCTGCCCCAGGCACTCCGCGGCGTCGCCCTGCACGGGGGCGTTCTCGAAGGCCGCGACGACGCGGTCGGACACCCGCTGGAAGAGCGCGTCGAGCAGCGGCTGCTTGCCCCCGAAGGTGCGCACCACGTAGGGCTGCGAGACGCCGGCCTCGGCCGCGATGACGTCGGTGCTGGCCCCGGCCAGCCCCACCCGGGCGACGACGCGGGCCGCGGCGTCGAGGATCTGCTCGCGCCGGTCGTCCTTGGACATCCGCTTCGGACTCGTCTCGGGGCTCACGTTGACAAGGTATCAGTCGATGCCTACGGTTAGGTAATCATCCGATGCCTTCTCCGGAGGTCCTTCGTGTCCACCCACACCGCACCCCGCCGGGTGCACCCGGCGCTGGCGATCGTCGCCGCGTCGCTGCCCGTGTTCATGGCCACCCTCGACAACCTCGTGGTGACCGGTGCCCTGCCCGTCCTGCACCGCGACCTCGGCGCCTCCCTGGGGCAGCTGCAGTGGGTGGTGAACGCCTTCACCCTCACCTTCGCCGCCCTCATGCTCGGCGCCGCCACCGCCGGGGACCGCTGGGGCCGGCGGCGGGTCTTCCTCCTCGGGCTGGTCGTCTTCACCCTCGGCTCGATCGCCGCGGCGCTCTCCGGCTCCCCCGAGACCCTCATCGCCGCCCGCGCGGTGCAGGGGGTCGGAGCGGCCGCCATCACCCCGCTCTCCCTGGCCCTGGTCGCGGCCGCCGTCCCGCCGGAACGCCGCGCCGCGGCCATCGGCATCTGGGGCGGGGTCACCGGTCTCGGGGTCGCCCTCGGACCGGTCATCGGCGGCGCCGTCATCGACGGCCTCAGCTGGCAGTGGATCTTCTGGGTCAACGTCCCCGTCGTCGTGCTCGCCCTGCCGCTCATCCTCCGGGCCCTGCCCGAGTCGCGCGGTCGCCGCGTCCCCGTCGACGTGGCCGGCACCGTCCTCGGCGCCGCCGTCGTCGTCGGCATCGTCTGGGCCGTCGTGCACGCCGACGCCGACGGCTGGGGATCCACCGCGGTCCTGCTCCCGCTGGCTGTCGGCGTCCTGGCGCTGCTCGCCTTCCTGGTCCGCCAGCGCACCGCACGCTTCCCGCTGCTGCCCCTGCGGCTGTTCCGCTCCCGCAGCTTCACCGCGGCCAACGGCCTGATGTTCCTCTTCCAGCTCGGCGCGATGGGATCGGTCTTCCTGCTGACCCAGGAGCTGCAGATCGCCATGGGCTACACGCCGCTGCAGGCCGGAATCCGCACGCTGCCCTGGACCGCGCTGCCGATGCTCGTCGCCCCGGTCGCCGGGATCCTCGCCGGCCGGATCGGACCGCGGCCGCTGCTGGTGAGCGGACTCGTCCTCACCACCGCCGGCCTCGGCTGGATCGCCGCCCACATCGACCCCGACACCGTCTACCTCGACCTCGTGCCCGGCCTCGTCCTCGCCGGGTTCGGGACGGCGCTGGTCTTCGCGCCCTCCGCGACGGCCGTCCTGCACGGTCTCGACGGCGCCGACCACGCGACGGCCAGCTCCGCCAACACGACGCTGCGCGAGATCGGCCTCGCCCTCGGTGTCGCCGTCCTCACCCTGGTCTTCCAGGACGCCGGCGGATCGCTCACGCCCACGGGGTTCGTCGCGGGTGCCCCGACGGCCGTCTGGGCGGGTGCGGGGGCCGTCGCGCTGGCCGCGGTCGTCGCGCTCTTCGTCCCCGGACGAGCGGGGTTCGTCCCGGCCCCACGGGGAGAGGTGCAGGTCGCGCCGGTCGCCGTCTCCGGGCAGCACCGCTAGAAGACGGAGCGCACCACGTTCGCCATCACCGCGACGAGCACCAGGAACGCGATCCCGAAGACGGCGAGGAACACCCCGCTCGTCCCGCCCCCGAAGACGCTGCCGCCCTCGGCCCGCACGTGGGCGCGGTCGGGGGCGGCAGGGTCGTAGAGGACCTCGGCCGGGCGGCCGGTGACGAAGGACCGGTTCCAGCGCTGGTCCCCCACCACGACGACCTCCCGGCCGTCGGCCTCGAAGCGCACGACCGGAGCGAAGGTCATCCGGTGCTCGTGGTGGCTGTGGACCTGGTTGTCGATGACGACACCGGTGGCCTTGCGGCCCTCCGTCCGCAGCCGGGTCGCGTCGGCCGAACGCCGACGGGCACGGACGGTCATCACGATCCCGCCCACGACGACCGCGACCCCGACCAGGGCGATGACCGCCAGGCCGACGCCGAAGAACGTCGGGAACGCGCCGAAGAACCCGTCGGAGGTCTGGTCGAGGTCGGGGAACGACGGCTGGTCCATCACCTCAGCGTGCCACGCACATCAGGCACGCGGGTCGGCTTCCACGACGTCGTCGTCCTCGGTCTCGTCGTCGTCCCACTCGTCGTCGACGGCGACGGGCTTCTTGTACGGGTCGGCCTCACCGGCGGGCTGGGCGCCCGCGGCCAGGGCGGCGACGCGGGCGTCCTGCTCGGCGGCGACCTTCAGCAGGTCCTGGATCTGCGTCGCCGTCTCCGGGACCTCGTCCAGGGTGAAGGTGAGCGTCGGGGTCAGCCGGATGCCGGTGCGCTTGCCGACCTCGGAGCGCAGCACGCCCTTGGCCGACTCCAGCGCCAGCGCGGTGCCCTGCTTCTCCTCGTCGCTGCCGAAGACCGTGTAGAACAGCGTCGCGTGCTGCAGGTCGTTGGTGACGCGGGCGTCGGTGATGGTGAGGAACCCCAGACGAGGGTCCTTCACGCGCTTCTCGAGCGCGTCCGCCACGATGACCTTGATGCGGTCGGCGAGCTTGCGGGCGCGGGTGGGGTCCGCCACGGGGAACTCCTGAACGTTCGGGGTGTCAGTCGTCCGACGACAGGAACTGCCGGCGGGCGGAGAGGATCTGGAACTCGGGGTGCGCGGCGATCAGCCGTTCGCACCGGTCGAGGACGTCGGTGCAGTGCGCGGCGTCCGGCGCCACCACGGCGAGCGCGACCTCGGCCCGACGGTGCAGGTCGAGGTGCCCGGTCTCCGCGGCCGCGACCTCGAAGGAGCGGCGCAGTTCGGCCACCAGCGGGCGCACGATGCTGCGCTTGCCTTTGAGGGAGTGGACGTCGCCCAGCAGCAGGTCGACGGTGAGCGTTGCAGTGAACATGACTCTCTGGGGGTGACAGCCGGGGCGGAACCCGAAGGGGTTCCGCCCCGGCCACCGGGTAGAGCGCGTGGCCGATCAGCCGCGCGGCTTCTCCTGCATCTCGTACGTCTCGATGACGTCGTCGATCTGGAGGTCGTTGTACGAGCCCAGGCCGATACCGCACTCGTAGCCCTCGCGGACCTCGGTGGCGTCGTCCTTGAACCGTCGCAGCGACTCGATCGTCAGGTTGTCCCCGTGCACGACACCCTTGCGCAGGACACGCGCCTTGGAGTTGCGTCGGATCAGACCCGAGCGGACCAACGTACCCGCGATGTTGCCGAACTTGGACGAGCGGAAGATCTCGCGGATCTCCGCCGTACCGAGCTGGACCTCTTCGAACTCGGGCTTGAGCAGACCCTTCAAGGACGCCTCGACGTCCTCGATGGCCGCGTAGATCACCGAGTAGAAGCGGATGTCGACGCCCTCGCGGTCGGCGTACTCCTTGGTCTGCTGCTCCGGCCGCACGTTGAAGCCGATGATGATCGCGTTCGAGGCGACGGCGAGGTTGACGTTGTTCTTCGTCACCGCACCGACACCGCGGTCGATCACCCGCAGTTCGACCTCTTCGCCGACGTCGATCTTGTACAGCGCGTCCTCGAGGGCTTCGACCGAACCCGCACCGTCACCCTTGAGGATGAGGTTGAGGCTCTCGACCTTGCCCCGCTGCAGCGCGGCGGTGAAGTCCTCCAGCGAGATGCGCTTGCGCGCCTTCGCCAGAGCCGCGTTGCGCTCCTGCGCCTCGCGCTTCTCCGCGATCTGACGGGCCGTGCGGTCGTCCGGAGCCACCAGGAAGGTGTCGCCGGCGCCGGGGACCGAGGTCAGACCGAGCACCTGCACCGGACGCGACGGGGTCGCCTCCGAGACGGAGTCGCCGTTCTCGTCGAGCATCGCGCGGACTCGGCCGTAGCCGGTCCCCGCGACGATCGCGTCACCGACGTGCAGCGTCCCGGACTGGACCAGGACGGTGGCGACGGGACCACGGCCCTTGTCGAGGTTGCCCTCGATCGCGATGCCGCGAGCGTCCTTCTCGGCGTTCGCCCGCAGGTCCAGCGAGGCGTCGGCGGTGAGCAGGACGGCCTCGAGGAGGCTGTCCAGACCCATGCCCTGCTTCGCGGACACGTTGACGAACATCGTGTCGCCGCCGTACTCCTCGGCCACCAGGTTGTACTCGGTCAGCTGCTGACGGACCTTGTCCGGGTTCGCGCCGTCCTTGTCGACCTTGTTGACCGCGACGACGATCGGGACGTCGGCCGCCTGGGCGTGGTTGAGCGCCTCGATGGTCTGGGGCATCACACCGTCGTCGGCCGCCACCACGAGGATCGCGATGTCGGTGACCTTCGCACCACGGGCACGCATGGCCGTGAAGGCCTCGTGACCGGGGGTGTCGATGAAGGTGATCGGACGTTCGATCCCCTCGTGCTCCTTGACGACCTGGTAGGCGCCGATGTGCTGGGTGATGCCACCGGCCTCCTTCGCCACGACGTCGGAGGAACGGATGGCGTCGAGCAGCTTCGTCTTGCCGTGGTCGACGTGACCCATGACGGTCACGACCGGGGGACGCGCCGACAGCTCGTCGTCGCCCTCGGCCTCGAGTTCTGCGTCGAGGTCGATGGAGAAGCCGGCGAGCAGCTCGCGCTCCTCGTCCTCCGGAGAGACGACCTCGACGACGTAGCCGAGCTCGTTGCCGAGCAGCTGGAACGTGTCCTCGTCCAGGGAGGCGGTCGCGGTGACCATCTCGCCCAGGTGGAAGAGGATCGTCACCAGCGCCGCGGGGTCGGCGTCGATCTTGTCCGCGAAGTCGCTGACCGACGCGCCGCGACGGATGCGCAGGACCGTGGTCCCGTCACCGTGACGGACGGACACACCGCCGACGGCGGGCGCCTGCATCGCTTCGTACTCCTGGCGCTTCGCCCGCTTGGACTTGCGCCCACGGACGGGACGACCACCGGCGCGACCGAACGCACCCTGGGTACCGCCGCGGTTGCCGCGGGGACCACCACTGCCGCCACCGGGACGACCGGCGAAACCGCCGCCACCCGCACCGGGGCCACCGGGACGACCGGCGAAACCGCCGCCGCCCGCACCACCACGAGCGCCACCGGGGCCGCCGCGGCCGGGCGCACCCGGACGACCGGCACCCGCACCCGGACGGCCGACCGTCGGGCGCGCCGGCATCATGCCGGGGTTGGGACGGGGACCACCGGGACGGGGACCGCCGGGACCGGCCGGGCTGGGACGGGGCCCACCCTGGGGACGGGGCATGCCCTGGTTGGACGCGAACGGGTTGTTGCCCGGACGCGGCGCACCGCCGGGACCGCCCTGGCCACCGGGACCGCCCTGGCTGCGGGGCATGCCCTGGCTGGGCGCGAAGGGGTTGTTGCCCGGACGCGGTGCACCGGCACCGGGACGCGGAGCGCCACCGGACGCGCCGGGGCGACCGGGACGCTCACCCTGCGGACGCTCACCCTGCGGGCGGTCGCTGCGGGGACGGTCGCCCTGCGGACGGTCGCTGCGCTCGGGACGGTCGCCCGGACCCGGACGACGCGCACCGGGGCCACCCGCGCCGGGAGCACCCGGACGCGCGCCGGGACCACCGGGACCCGCGGGACGGGCACCCGGACGGGGACCACCCGCGGCCGGCGGGGTCGAGGGACGACCGGCCGGGGCGGGACGCTGCGGAGCCGGAGCGGACGGACGCTGCGCGGCGGCAGCGGCGGGACGCTCGGCGGGAACCGCGGGCGGCGCCTGGAACGCCGGCTGCGGGATCGAGGGAGCGGGGCTCGCCTCGGTGCTCGGTGCCGGAGCAGCCGGGCTGGGCGTCGGCGCGACCTCGGCGGCCGGAGCCGGCTGCGAGGGAGCCGGCGCCTGGGGACGCGCGGCGGGACCCGGACGGGCGCCCGGGGGCATGCGCGGACCCGGCTTCACCGCCGGGGCCGGACGAGCGGCGGCAGCGCCACCCTCGGTGGGGAACTTGTCCTTCAACCGCCGGATGACCGGCGGCTCGACGGTCGAGCTCGCAGAACGCACGAACTCGCCCATCTCCTTGAGCGTGGCCAGAACGACCTTGCTCTCGACTCCGAACTCCTTGGCGAGCTCGTAGACCCGGACCTTTGCCACTTCACTCCTGTTCTTGGTCCGGGCTCGTCTCTACCGGGCGCGGACCGTCATCAGTCGGGGGGATTCATCGGTGGAGACTCATCGGGTGCTCATCAGCTGTTCGACCCGCTCTCATCGGTGGTGGTGGACACGACGGCTCCGTGCGAGCACGAGTCCAGGTAGGACCGTACGCCAGAGACGTCGAGGGGAGCCGGACGGCGCAGCGCACGGGGCAGGGCCCGTCGCTTCTCCGCCTGCTCCAGGCACGCGCTGCTCAAGTGCAACCACGCGCCCCTGCCCGGGAGCCGGCGCCGCACGTCGACGAGGAGGTTCCCCACCTCGTCCGGTGCCACGACGACCCTCAGCAGCGTCGACCGGGAGTCCCGTTGACGGCACCCCACGCAGGTACGCACCGGGCCTGAAGCCTCGGGCGTCGCGGAGCGCCGGCCAACACCCGAAACGGGGCGACCGGTCGTAGGCAGTGTAACGATGGCGCCAGTGTAGCCCTTCCCGCTCAGGCCTCGCCCGCGGACGGGGCCTTCGCGGACGGCTCGGTGTCGGCGACCGTGTCGGGGCGGATGTCGATGCGCCAGCCGGTCAGCTTCGCGGCGAGACGGGCGTTCTGGCCCTCCTTGCCGATCGCCAGCGACAGCTGGTAGTCGGGGACGATCACCCGGGCGGAGCGGGCCGCGAGGTCGACCACCTCGACGGAGCTCACCCGGGCCGGCGAGAGCGCGTTGCCGACGAACTCCGCCGGATCGTCGGAGTGGTCGACGATGTCGACCTTCTCGCCGCGCAGCTCGGCCATGACGGCGCGCACGCGCTGACCCATCGGGCCGATGCAGGCGCCCTTGGCGTTGATCCCCGACCGCATGGCGCGCACCGCCATCTTGGAGCGGTGACCGGCCTCGCGCGAGAGCGCGGTGATCTGCACCGTGCCGTCGGCGATCTCGGGGACCTCGAGGGCGAACAGCTTGCGGACCAGCATCGGGTGGGACCGGCTGAGCACGACCTGCGGGCCCTTGGGTCCCTTCTTCACGCTGACCACGAAGCAGCGGATGCGGCTGCCGTGCTCGTACTTCTCACCGGGCACCTGCTCCTGCGGGGGCAGCACGCCCTCGAGGGTGCCGAGGTCGACCTGGACGACACGCGGGTCGCGACCCTGCTGGATCACCCCGGAGACGATCTCGCCCTCGGTGTCGGCGTACTCGCCGAGCACCGCGTCGTCCTCCGCGTCGCGCAGGCGCTGCAGGATCACCTGACGGGCGGTCGTCGCGGCGATCCGGCCGAAGCCCGAGGGGGTGTCGTCGAACTCGCCCGTGACCAGACCCTCGTCGTCGCGGTCCTTGGCCAGGACGCGGACCTCACCGCTGGCGCGGTCGAGCTCGACGCGGGCGTCGGGGTGGGCCTTGTGGTCCTCGTGCTCGGTCCGGTGGTAGGCCACGAGCAGGGCCTGCTCGATCGCCCGCACGAGGGTCTCGAACGGGATCTCCCTCTCCCGCTCCAGCATCCGCAGCGCGGCCATGTCGATGTTCACTGCTCGTCCTCGGTTCCCTCGTCGTCAAACTCGTCGTCCTCGTCCGGCTGGTCGGGGTCGGCCACCGGGTCCTCGACGTCCTCGTCGTGGCGGCGGAACTCGACCTGCACCTCACCGCGCACCAGCTCGGCCCAGGTGAGGTGGCGCAGGGCCCCCACGTCCTTGGCCCGCGGCGGCTTGCCCTTGACCATCTGGGGTTCCCCGACGGTGTGCACGCCGGCCTCGTCGACCGAGTCGACCCGCACCATCAGCGTGGACCCGTCCGCGAGCACCGCGAGGACCAGGCGGCCCTGGGCGCGCGACCAGTGCCGCGGCGTCGTCAGCGGCCGGTCGACCCCGGGCGAGGAGACCTCGAGCGTGTAGGGCACCTCACCCAGCACGTCGGAGTCGTCGAGGGCCTGCGAGACGGCGGTCGAGGCGGCGGCCACGGCGTCCATGTCCAGGTCGCCGGGTTCGTCACCGGCGCGGTCCACGATCACTCTCACCACCTGGCGGCGGCCGGCGGTCGTGACGCTCACCTCGTCGAGGGCCAGTTCGGCACCGATCTCGGTCCCGGTGGCGAACACCGGGGTCAGCACCGCGGTCACGGCCTCGTCGAGCGTCGGCACGACCGCTCCCTCCCCTGCTCTCGAGTTGTCCTGGCGTGCCGACCCACCGGGCCGGGCACGACGGGTCAGCCTAGCCGCTGCGGGGGCCGTCCCGGACCGGTCACGGACGGTGGGACGATCGCGGGCGTGCTCGTCCCACCCCGCCACCCCGTGCAGCCCCTGACCCGCCGGACGGCGTTGCGCGGGGCCGTGTCCGGGCTCGGTGCGGGCCTGGCCGTCCTGGGCCTCGGCGGCTGCGACGTCCGCTGGGTCAGCGGCGCGGAGACCACCCCGACGGCGCAGCGGGGCCCCGACGACGACGCCCGGGACGCGGCGGTCGCGGACACCCGGGACCTGCTCGGACTGCTGCTGCCCGCCGCCCGGGCCGCCGAACCCCTGGGGAGCGTGGCGACCCTCGCGGTGCAGGCCTGCGAGGCCCACCTGCGGGCGCTGGGCGAGGAGCAGTTCGGCGTGACGAGCTCGGGCGGGACGGCGGCGGTGGACGCCGCCGCGGTCCTGGACCGCCTCGCCGTGACCACCACCTCGGCCCTGACCGCGGCGAGCCGCACCGACCGCGCGCCGAGTGCCGGGATGGCCCGGCTGCTCGCCGCGGTCGGCGCCTCCCGCGCCGTCCTCCTCGACGACGTCAGCACCGCGACCGGGGTGGCCGCCCCCGCGGTGGCGCTGCCGGCCGCCGCCCCGGCACCCGCCTCGCCGACCCCCACCCCCTTCGAACCCGAGGACCGGGCGGGGACCGCCGCGCTGCAGGCGGCCCTGGCCGGTGAGCACGCCGCGGTGTTCGGCTTCGCCCTCGTCGAGGGGCGACTCCCCGATCCCCGCCGCGCCGAGGCCGCGGCCGACCTCGCCGCCCACCGCGTCGCCCGCGACGACCTCGTCGACGTGCTCGTCTCCCGCGGTGGCGACCCGGCGCAGGCCGCGGTCGGCTACGACGCCGCCGTGCCCACGGCCGAGGCCGCGACCGCGCTGGCCGCCACGATGACCGAGCGGCTGACCGGCGCCTACGCCGACGTCGTCGCGACGAGCGCCCCCGACCGGACCCTCGCGGTCTCGGCCCTGCTGCGCAACGCCCGGACGGCCCGGCGCTGGGGGTCGACGGTGACGAGCTTCCCCGGGATGCCCGAGCTCGCCGAGGACGGGACCAGCGTCCCGAGGGCCACCAGCAGCGCCACCGCGACCGCGACGAGCACCCCCTGAGGCGCCGGGGCGAGCGGGTTGGAAGACTGCACGACGAGATGAGCACGCCACCGGAGCACCCCGCCACGGCCCTGCGGGTCATGACCTGGAACGTCTGGTGGCGTTTCGGGGACTGGCGCACCCGCCGGGAATCAATCCTCGCCGTGCTCGAGCAGGAACGTCCCGACGTCCTGGGCCTGCAGGAGGTCTGGGCCGACGCCGACGAGAACCTCGCGCACTGGCTCGGGGAACGCCTCGGGATGCACGTCGCCTGGTCGCCCTCCCCCGCCCCCGAGCGCTGGCGGCGCCGGCTGGTCTGGAACGGCGAGGACCCCGAGCGCGCCGACACCTTCCAGTTCGGCAACGCCGTGCTCAGCCGCTACCCGTTCCTGGCCGAGGACGTCGCGGAACTGCCCGGCGGCGGTCACGAGGACGAGGGCCGCACCGCGCTGCGGGTGCTCGTCGACACCCCACGGCGGCCGTTGCCCTTCACCACGACCCACCTGAACTCCTCCCCCGCCGAGTCCGCGGTCCGCCTCGCCCAGGTCCACGTGCTCGTGCCGTTCGTGGCAGAGGGGTTCCGGCGCGGCGAGCACTACCCGCCGGTGCTGACCGGCGACTTCAACGCCGTCGCGGAGTCCGACGAACTCCGGCTCGCCGCGGGCTACCTCACGGCGGGACCCGTCCCGGGGTTCGTACTGGTCGACGCGTGGCGGTTCGCCGAGGCCGGTGACCCGGGGTTCACCTGGGACCGGCGCAACCCCTTCGTCGCCCGCGTGCACCAGCCCAGCGCGCGCATCGACCACGTCCTCGTCGGGCTGTCCCCGTTCACCGGCGAGGGGTCGGTCCGCGCCGTGCGGCTGGTGGCCACCGAACCCGTCGACGGCGTCTGGGCCAGCGACCACGCCGCCGTGGTCGTCGACCTGGAACCCTGACCTCAGCGGGCGAACGGCCCGCTCAGGACGGCCCACTGCAGCAGCAGGACGGTCTTGGCGTCGACGATGCCGGTGCCGATCCGCGACACCGCGTCGTCGACGTCGAGTTCCAGCACCTCGATGTCCTCGCCCTCGTGGCGGACCCCGGTGCGCGAGCCCGCCACCACGTCGCCGTGGGCGTAGGGCGCGGCGAAGAAGTGCAGGCGTTCGGTCACGGAGCCGGGACTGGTCCACAGGTCGAAGAGGTGGGTGACCTCCCCGACGGGGTGGCCGAGTTCCTCCTCGGTCTCGCGCCGGACCGCCGTCTCCGCGTCGTCGGCGTCCAGGAGGCCCGCGGCGGTCTCGACGAGCATCCCGTCGGGGTGGCCGTTGACGTAGGCGGGGAGGCGGAACTGCCGCGTCAGCAGGACCGTCCGGGCCGCCACCTCGTAGAGCAGGATCGTGGCTCCGTCGCCGCGGTCGTAGGTCTCGCGTTCCTCGCTCGACCACGACCCGTCGGAGTGCTGGACGTCGAACGTCGTCGTCCGGGTCACGAACCAGTTCGAGGTGAGCACGCGCACGTCGCGGATCCGCACCCGTGGGTTGCCCGTCAGGTCACGGCCCACCTGGTCGAGGCCGGTGCGGCCGCGGCGGTCGGGTACGTCAACGCCTGGTCGAGTCACCCCGGGATCGTCGCACGGTCCGCTTCCAGTTGGTCCCGAGCTCCCGCAGGTGCACGCGGGTGCGGTCGGCCCGGAAGAAGTCGTGGGCGTACCCGACGGGCCGACCGTCGACCTGGTGGGCCACCCGCCGGGTCTCCAGCAACGCCGACCCGGGCGGGACCTCGAGGAGTCCGGCCCGTTCCCCGTCGGCCGGGACGGCTTCGACCAGGCGGAGCCGCACGACGCGGACGACGGGTTCGTCGGGGGCGAGCCGCCCAGCGCCTGCCTCAGGACGGTCCGGCCGACGCAGAGACGTTCGGCCAGAGCGCGTTCGCTGCCGAGGGACTCCCCGGGGTGGAACCGTTCCTCGCGCAGCAGCCGCCGCAGCGTCCCGCAGACCCGGTCCGCCGGAGTGTCCACACGCTCAGCGCCCCAGAGCCGTGAGCGAGGCGTCGAGGGCGCCCACCAGCCAGTCGGTGTCCGCGACCTGGAAGGCCAGCGGCGGGCGGAGCTTCAGGACGTTGCCGTGCGGGCCGGCCACGGAGGTCAGGACCCCGCGGTCGCGCAGTTCCTCGAGCACCGCGAGCGCGAGGTCGCGGTCGGGTTCGCGCGTCGCCGGGTCCGTGACGAGTTCCAGGCCGGTGAACAACCCGGTGCCGCGGACGTCACCGACGGCGGGGTGCTTCTGCCTCAGCCCTTCGAGGTCAGCGCGCATCGCGGTGCCGACCTTCGCGGAGTGCTCCTGCAGGCCTTCGCTGCGGATCGTCGTCAGGACGGCCTGCGCGGCAGCCATCGAGACCGGGTTCCCGCCGAAGGTGTTGAAGTAGGGGATCCGGTCGCTGAACGCGGCCAGCACCTCCTCGCGCGCGACCACCCCCGACACCGGGACGCCGTTGCCCATGGGTTTCCCGAGGGTCACCAGGTCGGGGACGATCCCGTGCCGGGCGAAACCCCAGAACTCCTCCCCGGTGCGGGCGAAACCCGGCTGCACCTCGTCGGCGATGAACACCCCACCGGCGGCGCGGACGACGTCGACGGCCTCGGCGAGGTAGCCGGCCGGTGCCGGCAGCACGCCGTCGGAGGAGAAGACCGAGTCGGCGATGAAGGCGGCGAGCTTCGTCCCGTGCGCCTCCAGGTCGTCGATCGCGGCGCGCACCCGGTCCGCGAACCAGGACCCGATCCGGGTGGGGTCGACGCCGGTGCGGTAGACGTCCGGGGCGGGGACGAGACGGGCGGTGGGGGCGATCGGCTGCCCCGAACCCAGCGCCGGCGAGACTCCCGAGGTGAGTTCGCTGGTGCCGTGGTACGCCTCGGTGGTGGCGATGAAACCCTCGCCACCGCTCCAGGCCTTCGCGACCCGCAGGGCGAGGTCGTTGGCCTCCGAACCGGTGCACATGTACATCGCCTTCCACTCCCCCGTCGGCGGGGCGGGGAACGTGGTGAGCAGGTCGTCGGTGTAGTCGAGGATCCCCTCGTGCAGGTAGCGGGTGTGGGTGTTCAGCAGTTGCATCTGCCGGGTCACGGCCTCGACGACCGCGGGGTGGCAGTGCCCGAGGCTCGCGACGTTGTTGTACATGTCCAGGTACCTCGTCCCGTCGGCGTCGAACAGGTACTGCCCCTCGCCCCGGACCAGGTGGACCGGACGGCGGTAGAACAACCGGTAGGAGCCGCCGAGCACCGCGGACCGGCGTTCGGTGAGGGCCCGCGTCGCCGGGTCCAGGCCCTCGGCGTGCTCGGGCCGGAAGCTGTTCGTGTCCATGATCGTCGAGCGGGTCACCGGGTCACCTCTGGTTCGGCTGGTCCTGTCCTGCGTCTGTTCGCACCGCGTCGGCGCCCAAGCCCTCACGACGGAACTGCTCGACGTCGATCCTGGCGCGACGCGGCGGCCCGCACAGCCCACCCGTGTTTCGTCCAGGTCAACTCTCGGGGCCGCGTGTGAACGGCGTGTTGCGCAGGACACGGGGGTTCCCCGCGCGGACCGCTCGTGCCACACTCGGCGCGGCGCCCAGCCCTCCTCGCACCCCGAGGAGAACCGTGACCACCACGCCCGACGCCCCACCGTTCGCCGCGTTCGCCGCGTTGCGCCGTGGCGATCCCGCCCCGGACTGGATCTCCACGTCGGTGCGCGCCGCCTGGGACCTGCCCACGAGCAGTTCCCTCACCCTCATCGCGGTGTCCGAGAACGCGACGTTCCGGATCGACGTCGACGGCCTCCCGACCGCGGTCCTGCGGGTCCACCGGCCCGGCTACGTCGCCGACCCGACGCAGATCGCCGCGGAACTCACCTGGGTGAGGGCCATCGCCGCGGAGACCTCAGTCCGGGTCCCCGACGTCCTGCCCCTCGCGGACGGTTCCCTCGTCCACGAGGTCCTCGACGGCGCGGGTGCCCGCTGGTTCGCCGTGGCGTTCGCGTTCGTCCGGGGCGAGATCCTCGAGGACACCCTCGCCGGCGCGGGTCTGGAGGACGCCACCCTGCGCCGCACCTACGCCGAGATCGGCGCCACCACGGCCGCCCTGCACGACCACGTCGACGGGTGGACGCCGCCCGCCGGGTTCAGCCGGTTCGGCTGGGGCCTCGACGACGCGCTGGGAGCGGGAAGCCGCTGGGGCGACTGGCGCGGCGCGGCGTTGTCCCCGGAGCAGCTCGCCGTCTGCGAACGGGCCGAGACCGCCGCGCGGGAGGTCCTCGCCGGGGTCGCGGAGTCCCCCGCGTCGAGCGGGCTCGTGCACGCCGACCTGCGGCCCTCCAACATCATGGTCGACACCACGGGCCGGTTGACCGTCATCGACTTCGACGACTGCGGGACGTCGCGGTTGCTGTGGGACTTCGCCGCGGCGCTGAGCTTCATCGAGCACGAACCGTTCGCCCCGACCATCGCCGCGGCCTGGCTGGAGGGGTACCGCTCCATGCGCGCGGTCTCCGAGGAGGACCTGGCCGTCGCGACGGCGCTGTCGACGGTGCGCCGGTTGCAGATGCTCGGCTGGACCACGACCCACCGCGAGGACGCGTTGCCGCCGGCGGTGTGGGCCGCGCAGGTGCCGGGCACCGCGGAGGTCGCGCAGCGCTACCTGGACCGCCCGGACTGGCTGCTGCGCTGACGTGCGCAGCGCCCGTCCAGCGGCGAGGATCGGGCGTGACCAGCGACGCGGTGTCCAGCAGCGGTTCCTCCGACGCCCTGCGTCAGGTGGTGGTCGTCACCAGTGCCGTGCTCGGCATCGCCGGGGCGACGGTGGGGTCGGGGGCCTTCGGGGGCACGCCGATCGCCTCGGCCGCAGGCGGTGCGCTCTCCGCGGACGCGACGCTGGTGGCCCCGGCCGGGCCCGCGTTCGCGATCTGGAGCGTCGTCTACACGGGGCTGGTGGGGCTGACGGTGTGGCAGGCGCTGCCCGCGCACCGCGACGACGCCCGACAGCGCTCCACGGGGTGGCTCACCGCCGCCTCGCTGGTGCTCAACGCGGTCTGGATCGGGACGGTGCAGGCCGGGCAGGTCGAACTCTCCGTGCTGGTCATCGTCGTGCTGCTGGTGGTCCTGGTGGCGACCTTCGGTCGGCTGCTGCGGGAGCGACCGGCGTCGCGCGTCGAGGCCGTGCTGGTCGACGGGACGATGGGGTTGTACCTGGGCTGGGTGTCGATCGCGACCGTCGCGAACGTGGCCGCGGTCCTGCGCGACAAGGGCCTCACGTCGGCGGAACCCGCCTGGGCGGTCGGGGTGCTGACGGTGGCGGCCGGAGTGGGGGTCCTCACCGCCGTCCGCGGCCGTGGACGCCTCGCCTTCGGGGCGGGCCTGACGTGGGGACTGGGCTGGGTCGCGGCGGCCCGCGGCGGCGCCGAGGCGAACACGTCGACGACGGTGGCCGTCGCGGCCGGAGCGGCGGCCGTGGTCGTCGCGGGGGCGACGGTGCTGGCGCGCTGGCGGGGACGGACGCTCCGCGGCTGAGCGCCGCCCCCTCCCCCCGGCCCGTGCCGTTCAGCCCCGGACGGTCCGCACCACGGTGGTGACGGCGTCGTCGAGGGCGATCTGCTCGGAGTCGCCGCTGCGACGGTCCTTGAGCTCGACCTGCCCCTCGGCGAGGCCCTTGCCGACGACGAGGATCGTCGGGACCCCGACGAGCTCGGCGTCCTTGAACTTCACGCCGGGCGAGACCTTGGGACGGTCGTCGTAGAGGACCTCGACGCCCTGCGCCTCGAGTTCCCCGGCGAGGCGCTCCGCGGTCGCGAAGATCTCCGGGTCCTTGCCGGTCGCGACCACGTGGACGTCGTAGGGCGCGAGGACCCGCGGCCAGACGAGGCCCTTGTCGTCGTGGTTGCCCTCGGCGACGCACGCCATCGCGCGGGTGACACCGACGCCGTAGGAACCCATGGTGACGACGACCTGCTTGCCGTTCTCGTCGAGCACCTTGAGGTCCAGGGCCTGCGCGAAGCGGCGACCGAGGGCGAAGATGTGCGCGATCTCGATGCCGCGGGCCAGTTCCAGCGGTCCGGAACCGTCGGGGGCGGGGTCGCCGGCCTTGACCTCGGCGGCCTCGACGACGCCGTCGGGGGTGAAGTCGCGGCCCGCGACGAGGTCGAAGACGTGCTTGCCGTCGACGTCGGCCCCGGTGATCCAGGCGGACCCGTCGACGACGCGGGGGTCGACGAGGTAGCGGATCCCGCTGGCGTTCTCGGAACCGAGGACGCCGGGCCCGATGTAGCCCTTGACCAGCGCGGGGTTCTTCGCGAAGTCGGCCGCCTCGAAGGCCTCGACCTCGGCGGGCGACACGGCCGCCTCGAGGCGCTTGGTGTCGACCTCGCGGTCACCGGGGACGCCGACGGCCAGCGGTTCCCGGGTGCCGTCGGGGTGCTTGAGCACGACGATGACGTTCTTCAGCGTGTCCGCCGCCGTCCAGGGCCGGTCGGCGCGGGGGTGCTTCTCGTTGGCGACGGCGACGAGGGTGTCGATCGTCGGGGTGTCGGGGGTGTCCTCGACGTGGCTGGCGGTCAGGCCGTCGAAGGGGATGGCGGGCGGCGCGAGCGTGGTCACGGCCTCGGCGTTCGCGGCGTAGCCGCCGGGCGAGCGGACAAAGGTGTCCTCCCCGATGGGCGTGGGGTGCAGGAACTCCTCGCTGCGCGAACCGCCCATGGCCCCCGACACCGCCGAGACGATGACAAACTCCAGCCCGAGGCGGGCGAAGATCTTGATGTAGGCGTCGCGGTGCTGCTCGTAGGACGTCTCGAGCCCGGCGTCGTCGACGTCGAAGCTGTAGGAGTCCTTCATGACGAACTCGCGGCCGCGGATGATGCCCGCGCGGGGCCGCGCCTCGTCGCGGTACTTCGTCTGGATCTGGTAGATCGAGAGCGGGAGGTCCTTGTACGAGGAGTACAGGTCTTTGACCAGGAGGGTGAACATCTCCTCGTGCGTGGGCGCGAGCAGGTAGTCGGCGCCCTTGCGGTCCTTCAGCTTGAAGATGCCGTCGCCGTAGTCGGTCCAGCGGTTCGTCGCCTCGTAGGGCTCACGGGGCAGCAGCGCGGGGAAGTGGACCTCCTGCGCGCCGGAGGCGTTCATCTCCTCGCGGACGACGTCCTCGATCTTGCGCAGGACGCGGAGCCCCAGCGGCAGCCAGGTGTAGATGCCCGGCGCGGCCCGCCGGATGTAGCCCGCCCGCACCAGCAGCTTGTGGCTGGCCACCTCGGCCTCGACGGGGTCCTCCCGCAGGGTCCGCAGGAACAGGGTCGACATCCGCATCAGCACGACCCCAGGGTATCGGCGCGGCTCCACCGGCTTCACCACCGTCGTCGGCGGCCGGGCCGGCACCCACGGCCTCACCCATCGGTGTCACCACGTGGAGTGAACCGTCGGTGCGACGATCCTGGCGCCAGGGCACCGGCGTCGTCGCACCGACGGCTCTCCCCATCGACCGGTGATGTGCCTGACCTCGCCGGCCGCACCGCACCACTCAATCGAAGAGGCGCTCGGAACGGGAGGACACCGCCGTGTTGCCCAACACGATCATCGAGCGCCGGAAGCGACCGGCACGACCGTAGCGCTGGACGAAGACGTAGCCGGGTTCGCCGCTGTCGTCGCAGCCGTCGACGAAGACGGCGTCGGTACGCACACCGTCGACGGTCACGTAGCCGTCCCAGGCGACACAGGCCATGCGCACGCCGGTCTCCTGCTGGACGACGAACCGCACCTGCTCCTGGGCCAGCACCAGATCCTGCTCCACGACCTGGTGGAACGTGCTCCCACCCGCTCCGTCCACGATGGCGAAGGGAACGAGCGGACCGCCTCGGGGAACGACACGCGAGGTGGCGTGATCCACAGCCTCCAGGAGGAACTCGAGCAGCTCCTGCCCGGGTAGTTCCACAGCACCGACCTGTTCGACGCCTTCGTCCGACACGCCGTCCCCCAGACCCCGACCCGCGGGCGGAGATCGCCCCCTCTGATCTCGGTCGGTGCAGACAGACCTTGAGCACGTCCGGGCAGCCGCGTCGAGCTGCCGGGAGGGATCAGAACAGGACGGTGGCGAACGAACCCACCTCGCGGAACCCGACGCGGCGGTAGGCGGCGAGCGCCCTGGCGTTGTAGTCGTTGACGTACAACGACACCGAGGTGACCCCGTCGGCGAAGGCGGCTTCGCAGACGGCGGCCATGCCGGGTTCGGAGAGCCCCTCGCCGCGGCGGTGCGGGGGGACCCAGACCCCTTGCACCTGGACGACTCTCGGCGACACCGCGCCGAGTTCGGCCTTGAACACGACCTCGGGGCCGGAGCGGCCGACGTCGATGCGGACGAAGCTCCGACCCGTGGAGACGAGTTCGGCGATGCGGGCGCGGTAGGCGCCGCCGCCGTCGGGCGGGGCGGGGGCGTACCCGATCTCCTCGGTGAACATCGCGACGCAGGCGGGGACGACGAGGTCGAGTTCGCGCAGCGTCGCCCTGCGCACGGCCGGGTCGGGCTCCACCAGGGGCGCTGAGTCGCAGACCATCAGCGGCTGGTTGGCGCGGACCTCGCGGACGCCGCGCCAGTGCGGTTCGAGGCGTTGCCACAGGGCCAGGACGGGTTCCGCCGGCCCGACGAGGGAGGAACAGCGTCGGCCCTCGGCGCGGGCGTGCGCGGCGAACGCGTCGAGGGCCGCGGGGGTCGCCTCGACGGGTACGAGGTTCGCCCCGGCCCAGCAGGCGGAGACGAGCTGCCCGTCCTCGAACCAGCCCCAGACCTGCCCGCCAAGGTCGCTGCCTGGACGGGCCACCAGCCCCAGCAGGCGGGCGGAGACGAAGAGGTTCGCGACGGGATCGCGCTCGCACAGCCGCAGCAGGGCGGGAGCGTCGGCCCCCCCGAGCACGCGCAGGGTCCCGGACGCCGAGGTGCCGCGTGCGGCGGCGGAGTTGGTCAGGGACACTCCCGCATCCTGCCCGGTCGAGCCCGGATGGTCGAGACCGGGGCGCTCAGCTGACGGAGACGACCGGGGCCCCGGCGCTCGCGTCGTCCTCGGGCTCGCCCATCTCGGCGGCCAGTCGGTTGGCCTCCTCGATGAGGGTCGCGACGATGTCGTGCTCGGGGACGGTCTTGATGACCTCGCCCCGCACGAAGATCTGGCCCTTGCCGTTGCCGCTGGCCACGCCGAGGTCGGCCTCGCGGGCCTCCCCCGGGCCGTTGACGACACAGCCCATGACCGCCACGCGCAGCGGGACCGTCAGGCCTTCCAGGCCCTCGGTCACCGCGTCGGCCAGGGAGTAGACGTCGACCTGGGCCCGCCCGCAGGAGGGGCAGGAGACGATCTCGAGCTTGCGGGGGCGCAGGTTCAGCGACTGCAGGATCTGGATGCCGACCTTGACCTCCTCGACCGGCGGCGCCGAGAGGGACACGCGGATCGTGTCGCCGATGCCCCGGGACAGCAGCGCCCCGAAGGCGGTCGCGGACTTGATCGTGCCCTGGAAGGCGGGACCGGCCTCGGTCACCCCGAGGTGCAGCGGCCAGTCGCCCCGCTCGGCGAGGAGCTCGTAGGCGCGGACCATGATCACCGGGTCGTTGTGCTTGACCGAGATCTTGAAGTCGTGGAAGTCGTGCTCCTCGAAGAGCGAGGCCTCCCACACGGCGGACTCGACGAGCGCCTCGGGCGTCGCCTTGCCGTACTTCTCCAGCAGGCGCGGGTCGAGGGACCCGGCGTTGACGCCGATGCGGATCGAGACGCCCGCGTCCTTGGCGGCCTTCGCGATGTCCTTGACCTGGTCGTCGAACTTGCGGATGTTGCCCGGGTTCACGCGCACCGCGCCGCAGCCGGCGTCGATGGCCGCGAAGACGTACTTCGGCTGGAAGTGGATGTCGGCGATGACCGGGATCTGCGACTTCTTCGCGATGATCGGCAGCGCCTCGGCGTCCTCGTTGGTCGGGCAGGCGACCCGGACGATGTCGCAGCCGGACGCGGTCAGCTCGGCGATCTGCTGCAGCGTGGCGTTGATGTTCGTCGTCGGGGTGGTGGTCATCGACTGCACCGAGACGGGCGAGTCGCTGCCGACGCCCACCTTGCCCACCTGGATCTGGCGCGTCCTGCGACGGGGGGCCAGGACGGGGGGCGGGAGGGCGGGGAGACCGAGGCTGACGCTCACCCCGCCAGTATCAACCCGCACCGGCGCGACCACGACCAGGGGTCGCGGTCTTCACCCGGGGTTCACTGGTCCCGTCACTGGTTGAGCGTGACCGGGCGGACGATGTCGGCGTAGAGCAGCAGGACGCTCATCCCCACCAGGACGATCGACACCCCGTAGGCCAGCGGCATCGCCTTGGCGACGTCGACGGGGCCCGGGTCGGGTCGGCGGCGCAGCCGGAAGATCGCCTTCTTCACGACCTCCCACAGCGCCCCCGCGATGTGCCCGCCGTCGAAGGGCAGCAGCGGAATCATGTTGAAGACGAAGAGCGCGACGTTGAGGCCCGCCAGCAGCGACACGATGCGCGAGGTCCGCTCGGCGAGCTCGTCCCCGGGGATGATCGCGGGCTGGGCGTTGAGCTCCCCCGCCAGGCGACCGATGCCGACGACGCCGATCGGGCCGTTCGGGTCGCGCGGGGCGGAACCGAAGGCGGCCTGGGCGACGTCGTAGAGCCGCTGCGGCAGGCGGACGACGATGTTGGCGACGCCCTCGATCTGGGTGCCGACGACGCCGGGGACCTCGCCGAGCGGCGTCCGCACGACGGCGATGCTGGGCGAGACCCCGAGGAAGCCGACCCGCTCGGTCTCCCCCGTGGCCTTCCCGGTGGCGTCGGTCACGGCGCGTTCGGTGAGGACGGGCGTCGCCGTGATCGGGACCCGCTGCCCGTCGCGCAGCACGACGAGGTCCACGGCCCGGCCGCCGTCGGCGCGGATCTGCGCCGACAGCGCGTTCCAGTCCTGGACGGGCTTCCCGCCGAACTCGACGATCTCGTCCCCGGGCCGCAGACCGGCCGCCGCACCGGGGGCGGCGGTGTCGGAGGCGCCGCACGTGGTCGCGGTGCTGCCCGCCGGCAGGACGCACTCGGAGACCGCGGACAGCGTCGGGACGTAGCCGGGCTGGCCGATGGCGCTGGCGGCGACGGCGGTGAGGACCAGCGCCAGGACGAGGTTGACGAAGGGACCCCCGAACATGATGACGATCCGCTGCCACACGGGACGGCGGTAGAACGTCCGGTGCTCCTCGCCGGGTTCGATCTCGACGAAGCTCGCCTGCCGGGCCTCCTCGGCCATCAGCGCCCAGCGGCCCGTGGTCGAGGCACGGACGCGACCGTCCTCCCCCGGGGGGAACATCCCGATCATCCGGATGTAGCCCCCGAGCGGGATGGCCTTGACGCCGTACTCCGTCTCCCCCCGCCGGCGGGAGAACAGGGTGGGGCCGAAACCCACCATGTACTGGACGACCTTGACCCCGAACTTCTTGGCGGGCAGCAGGTGCCCCACCTCGTGCAGGGCGATCGAGAGGGCGACGCCGATCGCGGCGGCCAGGATCCCCACGACCCACAGCAGCACCGTGGTCATGCGACGAGCTCGTTGGCGCGCGCCCGGGCCCAGTCCTCGGCGGCCAGCACGTCCTCGACGTCGCGCGGGTCACCGCCCGGGTGGTGCTCGCCGACGACGCGGGCGAGGGTGTCGACGATCCCCAGGAACGGCAGCCGGCCGGCGTGGAAGGCGGCGACGCACTCCTCGTTGGCGGCGTTGAACACCGCGGGGACGGTGGAGCCCCGCCGGCCCGCCTCGCGGGCCAGGTCGACGGCGGGGAACGCCTCCGCGTCGAGGGGTTCGAAGGTCCAGGACGCGGCCCGCGTCCAGTCGATGCCGGCGGTCGCACCGGGGACGCGGTCGGGCCAGGCGATCCCCAGCGCGATGGGCAGGCGCATGTCCGGCGGGGAGCACTGCGCCAGCGTGGAGCCGTCGGTGAACTCGACCATGGAGTGCACGACCGACTGCGGGTGCACGACGACGTCGATCCGGTCGTAGCCGATGCCGAACAGCAGCGAGGCCTCGATGACCTCGAGCCCCTTGTTGACCAGCGTGGCGGAGTTCGTGGTGACGACCGGTCCCATCGTCCACGTGGGATGGGCCAGCGCCTGCTGCGGGGTGACCTCGGTGAGCTCCTCGCGCCGAGCGCCCCGGAACGGGCCGCCGCTGGCCGTCACGACCAGTCGGGCGACCTCGTCGGCGCTCCCGCCGCGCAGGGCCTGGGCCAGGGCGGAGTGCTCGGAGTCGACGGGGACGATCTGGCCGGGCTTCGCCGCGGCGGTGACCAGCGGCCCCCCGGCGACGAGCGACTCCTTGTTGGCGAGCGCGAGCGTGCGCCCGGTCGCCAGCGCGGCCAGCGTCGGGCGCAGGCCCACCGAGCCCGTCATGCCGTTGAGGACGACGTCGCAGGGGTGGGTCGCGACCTCGCTCGCGGCCTCCGGGCCGGCGACGACGCGGGGCAGCGGCCGCCCGGCCGCCTGCGCGCGCAACGCCTCCTGCAGGGCCGGCAGCGCCTCGCTGCGAGCCACCCCGACGAGGGCGACGCCGTGGTCGAGGGCCTGGCGGGCCAGCAGCTGCACGTCGGCGCCGCCGGCGGCCAGCGCGACGACGCGGAAGGCTCCCGGGGCGGCCGCGACGACGTCGAGGGCCTGGGTGCCGATGGAGCCGGTGCTGCCAAGGAGCACCACCTCGCGGGGGGTTCCGCCGGGCGTCTCAGGGGTCGGGCTCACCCACCCATCATGACCGGTCGAGGGCCTCCGCCACGCCCCGTGACCGGCACACTGGGGCGAATCCTCACCGGATCCGCAAGGATGACCCCAGCACCACCGGCACCGGAAGGACACCCGTCATGCGAAGACTCGTCCGAGCGAGCTCCGCCGGCGCACTCGCGCTGGCCTCCTCCCTCGTCCTCAGCCTCAGCGGGGGCAGCGCCCAGGCGGTCGAGGTGACCGGGACCGGGAGCACCTCGGTGTCGCTGCTCTCCACCACCGACGCGACCGTGCAGCAGGTGGCCACGGAGTACTGGACCCCCGAGCGCATGGCCTCCGCCCAGCCCGCGGACCGGGTCGTCGCCCCGGGTGGTCCAGCCGCCCGCCCGGCCACCCCCGAGGTCGCGCCGGCGCCGTCGACGCGTTCGACCCTCGCCGTGGGCGACGCGGGCGTGGTGGGGCGCAGCACCCGCCGCGCCTCCGGGACGGCTCCCGCCTCCACCGTCGCCACGAGCACTCCGTGGGCGGGCCCGGCCGCGGTGGCGCGCAAGGTCGGCCGGCTGTTCTTCACCCAGGGGCGCGGCAACTTCGAGTGCAGCGCCAGCAGCGTCGCCTCGGTCGCGGGCAACGTCATCGTCACCGCCGGGCACTGCCTGACCGAGAACGGGGTGGTCTCGACCAACGTCGTCTTCGTGCCGGGCCTGCACGGGACGAGCGCCCCCTACGGGACCTTCCCCGCGACGAAGCTGTTCACCACCACCCAGTGGCGCCAGGGCGACCAGTCGAAGGCCGAGGCCCTGAACTTCGACGTCGGGTTCGCCGTCGTGCAGTCGGTCGGTGGCCGCTCGTTGGCCGACACCGTCGGCTCCTTCGCCATCGACTTCACCCCCGCCCTGGACCCGGTGACCGTCTTCGGCTACCCCGGACGCGGCGCCGCGGCCGACGGGACCACCCTGCAGTTCTGCACCGGCACCCGGTTCACCGACGTCACCTCCACCAACGACCCCACGACCGACCGGGCCACCCTGTGCACCATGGCCGGTGGTTCCAGCGGCGGGCCGTGGCTGAGCGGTCTCGACCCCGCCAAGGGCACCGGCACGGTCACCTCGGTCGTGAGCTTCAGCTACAACGACGCCACCCAGGTCCTCTACGGACCGCTGTTCGGGGACGTCGTGGCGGCCGTCTACCACGAGGCCGCGGGGAACTGACCCGCACCACCCGCAGGAGCACGAACGGCCGGTGACCCCGTGGGGTCACCGGCCGTTCGTGGTCGCCCCGTCCTCAGAGGGGGAAGTTCACGTACTTCGTCTCGAGGTACTCCTCGATCCCCTCGGCCCCGCCCTCGCGGCCGAAACCACTGGCCTTGACCCCGCCGAACGGCGCGGCGGCGTTGGAGATGACCCCGGCGTTGAGGCCGACCATGCCGGTCTCGAGCGCCTCGGCGACGCGCATCCCCCGGTCGAGACCCTGGGTGTAGGCGTAACCGATGAGGCCGTACTCGGTATCGTTGGCCAACGCGACGCCCTCGGACTCCTCGTCGAAGACGACGATCGGGGCGACCGGCCCGAACGTCTCCTCGGTGAGCAGACGGGAACCGAGCGGCACGTCGGTGAGGACGGTCGGGGCGTAGAAGTACCCGCTCTCCCCTACCGTCGACCCACCGACGACGACCTTCGCTCCCGCGTCGACGGCTTCGGAGACCCGCTGCGCCACACCGTCACGGGCGCGGGCGTCGATGAGCGGTCCGACCTGGACGCCGTCCTGCGTCCCCCGGCCGACGCTCAACGACCCCATGCGTTCCGCGAGGCGGCGGGAGAACTCCTCCGCGACGCCGCGCTGGACGTAGAACCGGTTGGCCGCGGTGCAGGCCTCCCCGGTGTTGCGCATCTTCGCGAGCATCGCGCCGTCGACCGCCTCGTCCAGGTCGGCGTCGTCGAACACCAGGAACGGGGCGTTGCCGCCGAGTTCCATCGACACCCGCAGCAGCTGCTGCGCGGACTGCTCGACGAGCTTGCGACCGACCGCGGTGGAACCGGTGAACGTCAGCTTCCGCAGCCGGGGGTCCCGCACGAGGGGTTCGACGACCTCCGCCGTCGACGTCGTCGTGACGACGTTGACGACCCCGTCGGGGACGCCGGCTTCGGCCAGCACCTGGGCCAGCAGCAGCGTCGTGAGCGGGGTCTGCGTCGCGGGCTTCACGACGATGGTGCACCCGGCGGCGAGCGCCGGGGCGATCTTGCGGGTGCCCATGGCGAGCGGGAAGTTCCACGGCAGGATCGCGAGGACCGGCCCGACGGGTTGCTTGAGGGTGAGCAGCCGGGAACCCCCGACGGGGTTCTGGGCGTAGCGGCCGGAGATCCGCGGCGCCTCCTCGGAGAACCAGCGGAAGAACTCCGCGCCGTAGGTCACCTCACCGCGGGCCTCGGCCAGGGGTTTGCCCATCTCGAGGGTCATGAGCAGGGCGAAGTCGTCGGCGCGGGCGGTGATGAGGTCGAAGGCGCGGCGCAGCACCTCGGCCCGTTCGCGGGTCGGGGTGGCGGCCCAGCCGGGGAAGGCCGCGACGGCGGCGTCGAGGGCCGCGGTGCCGTCGGCCACGCTCGCGTCGGAGACCGCGAGCAGGACCTGCCCGGTCGAGGGGTCCTCGACGTCGACGGTGCGCCCACCCTCGGCGGCGCGCCAGGCGCCGCCGACGAAGAGTCCGGTGGGGACCCCGCTCAGGAGTTCCTTCTCGCGCTGTTCGGTGCTCATGGCTCGATCCTGCCTTTCGGAGGGGTTCAGCGTGCGTTCTCGAAGACGGTCCCGAGCACGTCCAGGGCCTGTTCCAGCAGGGCGTCGGGGATGCTCAGCGGCGGCAGGAAGCGCAGGACGTTGCCGTCGGTGCCGCAGGTGAGGACGATGACGCCGTGCTGGGCGGCGTCGGTGGCGACCCGCTTGGCCAGCGCCGCGTCCGGGGTGGTGGTCCCGGGTTCGACGAGCTCGACGGCGACCATCGCGCCGCGGCCGCGGACGTCGCCGATGCGCGGGTCCCGGGCGGCCAGGGCGCGCAGCCGGGAGAAGAGGATGCCCTCGACCCGGCGCGCCCGGGCCGGCAGGTCCTCCCGCTCCAGGGTGTCCAGGGTGGCGATCGCGGCGGCGCAGGCGGCGGGGTTCCCGCCGTAGGTGCCGCCGAGACCGCCGAGGACCGGCGCGTCCATGATCTCGGCGCGGCCGGTGACGGCCGCGAGCGGCAGACCGCCGGCGACGCCCTTGGCGATGGTCACGAGGTCGGGTTCGATCCCCTCGAGGTGGCTGGCGAAGGCCGCGCCGGTGCGGGCGATCCCGGTCTGGACCTCGTCGGCGACGAAGACGACGCCGTTCTCCTTCGCCCAGGTGGCGATGGCGGGCAGGAAGCCGGGGGCCGGGACGATGAAGCCCCCCTCGCCCTGGATCGGCTCGAGCACGACGGCGGCGAGGTTCGCGGCGCCGACCTGCTTCTCGATGGTGTGGATGGCACGGGCGGCGGCGGTCGGGCCGTCGAGGCCGTCGCGGAAGGGGTAGCTCAGCGGGGCCCGGTAGACCTCGGGGGCGAAGGGGCCGAAGCCGTTCTTGTAGGGCATGTTCTTGGCGGTCATCGCCATCGTGAGGTTGGTGCGGCCGTGGTAGGCGTGGTCGAAGACGACCACGGCCTGGCGGCCGGTGTGGGCCCGGGCCACCTTCACGGCGTTCTCGACGGCCTCGGCCCCGGTGGAGAACAGGGCGGTCTTCTTCGCGAAGTCGCCGGGGGTCAGGGCGTTGAGCCGCTCGGCGACCTCGACGTAGGAGTCGTAGGGCGTGATCATGAAGCAGGTGTGGGTGAACCGCGCCACCTGCTCGGCCACGGCTGCGGCGACGGCGGGGTCGGCGTTGCCGACGGTGGTGACGGCGATGCCGGAGCCGAGGTCGGCGTAGGAGTTCCCGTCGACGTCGACGACGACCCCACCGCCGGCGGTGGCGGCGTAGAACGGCATCGACGACCCGACGGCGGCGCTCACGGCGGCGCTGCGGCGGGCGGCGAGCTCGCGCGAGAGCGGGCCCGGCACCTCGGTCCGCAACCGGATCTCCTGCGGAAGGGTGGGGCCGCCGGTGCTCACGTCGTGGCTGAGGGTCGTCATGGCCCGAACCTAGGCGCGTCGCCCCCTCGACGTCAGTGTCAGGAGTGCACTGTCGGTACCGGTCACGCAGTGCGAGACTGCCACCGTGGTGACCCTGGCCGACCTGGTGGCGACCCCCTCGCTGGCGCTGCGCCTGGTCGGCGGCGATCCCGGCGCCCCCGTGCGCTGGGTGGCGACCAGCGAGCTGGACGACCCCACGGCGTTCCTGGAGGGCGGGGAGCTGCTGCTCACCACGGGGCTGCGGACCCCGCGCGCCGGCTGGGCGGACTGGGTGGACCGCCTCGTCGACGCCGGGGTGGCGGGGGCCGGCTTCGGGGTGGGCCTGAGCCACCGCTCGGTGCCGCGCGCGCTCGTCACCGCCACCGCCGCACGCGGTCTGCCGCTCCTCGAGGTCCCACAACCGACCCCGTTCATCGCGATCTCCCGTCGTCTGGCGGACCTGTTGCGGCGCAGCGAGAACGACGCCGAGGCCGCCGCCGCCCGCACCCAGCGCGAGCTGGCCGTCGACGCCGCCGGACCGGAGGGCGTCGACGCCGTGCTGCGGCGGGTGGCTCGCAGCGTGCGCGGGCAGGCCTGGTCGCTGGCCCCCGGCGGAGGGGTCCGCGCCGCCACGACGAGGACCCCACCCCCCGCCGAGGCCGTCGCCGGACTGCACCGGATCCAGGGGCAGGGGGCGCGGGCGAGCTGGACCGACGTGTCCCCGACCCGGTCGCTGCTGCTGCGGGCCACCGGGTCCGACGGGACGGGCTGGCTGCTCGTCTCCCTCGCCCCCGACACCCCACGGGCCGCGCACGCGACGATCGGCACGGCGGCGGCCCTGCTCGGGTTGCTCACGGCCCGCTCGTTCGTCCCCCCGGGGATGGCGAGCGCCGTCGTCGACCTGGTGCTGGGCGACCGGCCCGCGATCGCCGCCCGGCTGGCGGAGGGGGTCGGCCACCCGCTGCCCGACCCGCTCGTCGTGCTCCGCTGGAGCGGGACGCCGCCGCCGGCGGTCTGGCGGGGCGAGGACCACGCCGTCCTGCCCCCGGACGCCGTCGGGACCCCGCCGCCCGGGGCGCGCTGGGGCGTGGGTCGCCCCGTACCCCTCGACCGGGCTGCGGAGGGGGTCCGCTCGGCCGACGCCGCCCACGCGCGCACCGGAGCGCACCGGCCCCTGGCCGGGACGGGGTCGCTGGACGACGTCCTCGACGCCGACGTGGTCGGGCCCTGGGCCCGGCAGCGGCTGGCGCCCGTGCTGGACTGCGCCGACGCGGACGTCCTCCTCGCGAGCGCCCGTGCGTTCCTGGAGCACCACGGGGCGCGCCAGCCCACGGCCGACACCCTCGGGGTGCACCGCAACACCGTCCGGCAGCGGATCGCGCGCCTCGAAGGGCTGCTGGGCTCCTCGATGGACTCCGCGGCGGACCGGGCCGAGCTGTGGCTCGCGCTGGGTGCCCTCGGTGCCTCCCCGGGGAGGGCCGGGCCCCCGGCTGCGAAACTCGGGGCATGGCCCTGAACCCTGACGACCTGCCCGCGAGCGCGCTGGAGTTCCTGACGGAGCGCCACCTGGCGACGGTGACCACGTTGCGCGCCGACGGGTCCCCGCACGTCGTGCCCGTCGGGTTCACCTTCGACGCGGGGACGGTGCGGATCATCACGTCGGGGACGTCGCGCAAGGCCGTGCACGCGCGGCGGGGTTCCCGGGTCGTCGTCGCGCAGGTCGACGGGCGGCGCTGGCTGGCGTTGGAGGGTGTCGGGTACGTGCTGGAGGACGCGGAGTCGGTCGCCGACGCCGAGGGGCGCTACGCCGCCCGCTACCGCACGCCGCGCCCCAACCCGGCGCGGGTCGTCGTCGCGTTCACGGTGGACCGGGTGCTGGGGTCCGTCCCGCCCTGGGAGTGACCCTCAGCGTTCGAAGGTCACCATGAGCTCGACGACGCGGTCGAGGAACGCGTCGACGGGGGCCTCGCGGTAGCCGCGGCGGCCCCGGCGGGGACGGAACAGCGCCGTGCGCACGTCGTCGGCGCTGAGCTTCGTCGTGCCCCGGAAGTGGTCGGCGAGCAGTTCGCACAGCGCGTCGACGTCGCCCGGCCGGTAGCCGCGGCGCAGGCCGCGGGCGCGGGGGAAGCGCTCCCCGCGCGGTTCCTTCAGACGTCCCGAGACCGCCGCGCCGAGCGCGGCCTGCCGCTCGGTGAACGGCCGCTGGTCGCTCTGGGCCAGCGAGCGCTGACGTTCGCGACGGGCCAGACCGTCCTCGATCTCGGCGAGCAGGGCGTCGGTGTCGGCGACGTCGTAGCCACCGAACTGCGAGCCGAAGCCGACGGCTCGGACCTGTCCCGAGGCGACGCGCCCGGCCGGGACGGCCTGGGCGATGTGGTCGAAGAACACGTCGACGTCCTCGACGCGGTAGCCGCGTCGCAGACCCTTGAGGCGCGAGGGCCGCTCCTGCAGCAGCTGCGACAGGGGCAGGCCCTCGACGCTCTGGGTCATGCCTTCGGCTGTTCCGGGCCGATCGCGGCGAGCTGCCCGCAGGCCCCGTCGATCTCGCTGCCGCGGGTGTCGCGCACGGTCGTCGGGATGCCGCGGTTCTCCAGGGCGGCGACGAACGCCTTCTCCACGGCCGGGTCGCTGGCGGTCCACTTCGATCCCGGGGTCGGGTTCAGCGGGATCGGGTTGACGTGCACCCAGCCGCGGCCCCGGGCGTTGAGCAGCTTGCCGAGGCGGTCCGCACGCCACGCCTGGTCGTTGATGTCGCGGATCAGCGCGTACTCGATGCTGACCCGGCGGCCCGTCGCCTCGAAGTAGCGGCGCGCGGCGTCGAGGGCCTCCGCGACGTTCCAGCGCTGGTTGATCGGGACGAGGTCGTTGCGCAGTTCGTCGTCGGGGGCGTGCAGGCTCAGCGCCAGCGTCGCCGCGATCCCCTCCTGGGCGAACTTGTCGATCGCCGGGACGAGGCCGACCGTCGACATCGTGATGCCGCGGGCGGAGATGCCGAGGCCGTCCGGGGCGGGCTGGACCAGGCGGCGCACGGCGGCGACGGCCGACTTGTAGTTGGCCAGCGCCTCGCCCATGCCCATGAAGACGACGTTGTTGACGCGGCCGGGACCGCCGGGGACCTCGTCGCGCGCCAGGGCACGGGAGGCCGCGGTGACCTGCTCCACGATCTCGGCCGTCGAGAGGTTGCGGGTCAGACCCGCCTGACCGGTGGCGCAGAACGGGCAGTTCATCCCGCAGCCGGCCTGGCTGGAGATGCAGATGGTGTCGCGGTTCTTGTAGCGCATGAGGACGGACTCGACGAGGGCACCGTCGTGCATCCGGTAGAGCGACTTGATCGTCTTGCCGGCGTCGGCGGTGAGCGTGCGGATCGGCGTCAGCACCGTCGGCAGCAGCGCCGCCGCGATCCGGTCGCGGCTCGCGGCCGGGAGGTCCGTCATCTTCGCCGGGTCGTCCTCGAGGCGCTCGAACCACTGCGTGGCGAGCTGCTTGCCGCGGAACGCCTTCTCCCCCAGCTCCACCATCGCCGGGCCGCGTTCCTCGGGTTCGAGGTCGACGAAGTGGCGCGGCGGCTTGCCGCGGCGGGGGGCGGCCATCACCAGCTTGCCGGGGCCGGCAGGCGCCAGGGGCAGCGGTTCACGGGTGGGGGCATCCGGAGGAGTCGTCATCGTGACTCCATGGTAAGGGCCCGCAGGTGTCGTCGACGCGCTCAGGCCGGGACGAGCCAGAGCAGCAGCAGGTAGACCACCGGCGCCGCCGGCAGCAGCGAGTCGAGGCGGTCCATGACCCCGCCGTGACCGGGCAGCAGCGTGCCCATGTCCTTGATGCCGAGGTCGCGCTTGAGCATCGACTCGGACAGGTCGCCGAGGATCGCGACGGCGACGGTGACGACCCCGAGCAGGACCCCGCCCCACCACGGCCCGCCCAGCGCCAACGGCAGGGCGATCGCCCCGGCGAGGGCACCGACGACGACGGAGCCGGCCGTCCCCTCCCACGACTTCTTCGGGCTCACCGACGGCGCCATGGGGTGCTTGCCCCACAGGACCCCCGCCGCGTAGCCACCCACGTCGCTGGCCACCACGAGGATGACGAAGACGAGAACCCGCCAGGGCCCCTGGTCGGCGGCCAGCATGAGCATCGCGAAACCGGCCAGCAGCGGGCCGTAGCTGACGATGAAGATGCCGCCGGCGACGTCGCGCACGGCGGGGACGGTGGTCACCGCCCCGTGGTCGCCGCCGTCACCGAGCAGGCGGTAGACGATGACGGCGAAGACCGTGAGCGCGTAGGCCACGAACAACGTCTCGCCCCCGCCGAGGTAGGCCCCCGGCACCATGGCCAGGGTGCCCGCCACGGGGGGCAGGACCGGGACCCGCAGGTGGCGCGCGCGGAACGCCCGCACCACCTCGACGCAGCCGTAGAGCACCGCGACGCTGGTGAAGACGACGAACGCCTCACGCCGGATGAACAGGCTGGCCACGACCACGGCACCGAGGCCGACGCCGATGCCGATGGCGGCGGGCAGGTTGCGGCCCGCCCGCCGGGGAGCCCTGGGAGGGTGGGGGGTCCCCGTCGTCGGGGTCCCCGTCGTCTCGCCCGTCACGTCGCGCCTCGCGTCCCCGTCGCTCAGACGGCGAGCAGTTCGGCTTCCTTGTTCTTCAGCAGGTCGTCGACGGCGTCGACGTGGCGCTTGGTGACCGACTCGAGTTCCTTCTCCGCCCGCGCGACCTCGTCCTCGCCGGCCTCACCGTCCTTGACGATGCGGTCCAGCTCCTCCTTGGCCCGACGGCGCACGTTGCGCAGCGAGACGCGGGCGTCCTCGGCCTTGGTGCGCGCGATCTTGATGTAGTCCTTGCGGCGTTCCTCGGTCAGCTGCGGCAGCACGATCCGGATGACGTTGCCGTCGTTGCCCGGGTTCACCCCGAGGTCGGAGTTGCGCAGGGCCTTCTCGATCTCGGTCATCGCCGCCCGGTCGAAGGGGGTGATGAGCACCGAGCGCGCCTCGGGGATCTGGAAGCTGGCCAGCTGCTGCAGCGGGGTCGGCGCACCGTAGTAGTCGACCATGATCTTGTGGAACATCGCCGCGTTGGCCCGGCCCGTCCGGATGGCACCGAAGTCGCCCTTGGCGACTTCGATCGCCTTTTCCATCTTCTCCTCGGCCTCGAGGAGCGTGTCGTCGATCACGGGTGGTCCCTTTCGTCCTGCGTCCGGCGCGTGCTGTCCGCCTGTGGTGCCGTCGATCCGCCCGGCGGGCTCAGTCGGCGATCACCTGCGTGCCGATCCTCTCACCCCGCAGGGCGCGCGCCACGCCCTGGCCCTCCATCCCGAAGACCATCATCGGGAGGCGGTTGTCCATGCAGAGGCTGAAGGCCGTCTGGTCGATGACGCGCAGGTTCTTGCGCATCGCCTCGGCGTAGCTGATCGTGTCGATCTTGGTGGCGTTCGGGTCGGTGCGCGGGTCGCCCGTGTAGACACCGTCGACACCGTTCTTCGCCATGAGGACCACGTCGGCGCGGACCTCCAGCGCCCGCTGGGCGGCGACGGTGTCGGTGGAGAAGTAGGGCATGCCGGCACCCGCGCCGAAGATCACGACGCGGCCCTTCTCCATGTGCCGGATCGCGCGGCGCGGGATGTACGGCTCGGCGACCTGACCCATCGTGATGGCCGTCTGGACGCGCGTGGAGACGTCCTGCTGCTCGAGGAAGTCCTGCAGGGCCAGGGCGTTCATCACGGTGCCGAGCATGCCCATGTAGTCGGCACGGCTGCGTTCCATCCCGCGCTGGGACAGCTCCGCGCCGCGGAAGAAGTTGCCGCCACCGACGACGATGGCGACCTGCACCCCCTGCTTGACGGGCCCGGCGATCTCGCGGGCCACCTCGGAGATGACGTCGGGGTCGACACCGACCTGACCGTTGCCGAAGAACTCGCCCGAGAGCTTGAGGAGCACCCGTCGGTAGGCCGGGCGCGGTTGCACGGTGCCGGCTTCGAGGTCGACGGTCAGGCTCGGCTCGCTCACGCGGTGGCTCCTCGGGGGGTGCAGGGGTCGGTCGGCGGTGTCGGGGCAGTCTGCCCCAGACGCGGTGCGCGGGTCACGCTCAGTGACCCGCCACTGGTCCGGACGGGACGCCCGGACGCGCGAACGGGGCGGGGAGACCCGACTCTCGTCGGGCTCCCCGCCCCGTCCACGTCACTGCGGTGGTGCTCAGGCGCCGGCGCGGAAGCGCGCGAACGACGTGACGTTCACGCCCGCCGCGGCCAGCAGCTTGGTGATCGTCGTCTTCGGGTCCTTCGCGAACGGCTGCTCCAGCAGGACGTTGTCCTTGAAGAAGCTGTTCACGCGACCCTCGATGATCTTCGGCAGGGCGGCCTCGGGCTTGTTCTCCGCCCGCGAGGTCTCCTCGGCGATGCGGCGCTCGCTCTCGACCTTCTCGGCCGGGACCTCGTCGCGGGTGAGGTAGACCGGGCTCATGGCCGCGGCGTGCATCGCCACGTCCTTGCCGACCTCCTCGTTGGCCCCGTCGAGGGCCACGAGCACACCGATCGTCGGCGGCAGGTCGCTCGCCGTGCGGTGCAGGTAGGCGGAGACGTGCGTGCCCTCCACGCGGGCCACGCGGGCCAGGACGATCTTCTCGCCCATCGTCGCGTTGGCCTCGTCGAGGACCACCTGCACGCTCTTGCCGTCCAGCTCCGAGGCCAGCAGCGACTCGGCGTCGGTGGCCTTGACGGCCACGGCCTGGTCGAGCACCTGCTGGGCGAGGGCGACGAAGCCGGCGCTCTTGGCGACGAAGTCCGTCTCGCAGTTGAGCTGGACCATGACGCCGAGACCGGTCTCGGTGTGCACGACGACCAGACCGTTGGAGGCGTCGCGGTCCTCGCGCTTGGCGACGCCCTTCTGGCCCTTGATGCGGAGCAGCTCGATGGCCTTCTCGACGTCGCCCTCGGACTCCACGAGCGCGTTCTTGCAGTCGAGCATGCCCGCGCCGGTCTTCTCGCGCAGCGCCTTGACGTCAGCGGCGGTGTACGCAGCCACGGTCGTTCCTCTCGTCGTCCATCGGGGTTCTCGGGTGGAGCGGACGCGCGGACGCCCCGGGCCTCACGGCCCGGGGCGTCACCACAGGCGTCCTGTGTCAGGTGCTGCGGGCCTCAGGCCTGGGCAGCGGCTTCGGCGGGCTCGGCCGCAGCGTCGGCCTCGGGGGCAGCGTCGGCCTCGGGGGCGGCGTCGACCTCGGGCGCTTCGGCAGCGACCTCGGCCGGCTGGCCCTCGGCGGCTTCGGCCTCGGCGGCCTCCGGAGCGGTGGAGGCCTCGGCGGTGGCCGTGGACTCGGAGCCACCGGACTGCTCACCCTCGCTGCCGGCGAGCAGGTCCTGCTCCCAGGCCGCGAGCGGCTCGGTGTCGGACTCCGACTTGCCACCGTGGCGGACCTGCAGGCCCGCAGCGACGGCGTCGGCGATGACGCGGGTCAGCAGCGTGACGGAACGGATCGCGTCGTCGTTGCCGGGGATGCGGTAGTCGACGTCGTCGGGGTCGCAGTTGGAGTCGAGGATCGCGACGACGGGGATGTTCAGCTTCTTCGCCTCGTCGACGGCGAGGTGCTCCTTGTTGGTGTCGACGATCCACACCGCGGAGGGGACCTTGGTCATGTCGCGGATGCCGCCGAGGGTCTTGGTCAGCTTGGCGTACTCGCGGCTCAGGACCAGCAGTTCCTTCTTCGTGAGGCCGGAGGCGGCCACGTCGTCGAAGTCGACCTCTTCGAGCTCACGCATGCGCGCGATCCGCTTGGAGACGGTCTGGAAGTTGGTCAGCATCCCGCCGAGCCAGCGCTGGTTCACGAAGGGCATGCCCACGCGGGCGGCCTGCTCCGCGATGGACTCCTGAGCCTGCTTCTTGGTGCCGATGAAGAGGATGGAACCGCCGTGGGCGACGGTCTCCTTCACGAAGTCGTAGGCGCGGTCGATGAACGACAGCGACTGCTGCAGGTCGATGATGTAGATGCCGTTGCGCTCCGTGAAGAGGAAGCGCTTCATCTTGGGGTTCCAGCGGCGGGTCTGGTGTCCGAAGTGCACACCGGACTCGAGCAGCTGGCGCATCGTCACGACGGCCATGGGTGGTCCTCCTCGTGTCGGCCCCGCTCGGGGCCGATCGGTTCGTCCGCAGCGTGCCGGTCGGCTCGCCGCGCCTGGTCCTCGTGGCGCACCCCACCACCCGGTGGACCGGGTGGACCGAAAGGGTGCTTCCCCCTGCGTCGGAGCAGGGAGCGGGGACGCGATGTCACCCTGGACGCGGCACCGAGGTCGGGAGTCCGAGGACTCCGCTGCCACGGAGCGCGTACCGGGTGCCCCCGTAGTCTACGACGCGTGAGCACTGGTCTCGACCGCGGCGCGTCGGCGCCCTCCCCGGCCCCCGCGACGACTCCGGCGGGGAGTCCCGTGGTCTCCCGCATGCGACGTTTCGGGCCGACGATCTTCGCCGAGATGTCCGCGCTCGCGGTGCGCACCGGGGCGGTCAACCTGGGGCAGGGCTTCCCCGACTCCGACGGCCCCGCCTCGATCCTCGACGACGCCGTCACCGCGATCCGCTCGGGCCACAACCAGTACCCGCCGGGCATCGGCGTCCCCGCGCTGCTCGAGGCGGTCGCCGAGCACCAGCGCCGCTTCTACGGGCTCGCCCTCGACCCCACGTCGGAGGTCCTGGTCACCGCCGGGGCCACCGAGGCGGTCGCCGCGAGCCTGCTGGCGCTGTGCGAACCCGGCGACGAGGTCGTGGTGCTCGAACCGACCTACGACTCCTACGCCGCCGTCATCGCCCTCGCCGGGGCCGTGCAGCGCTCGGTGCCCCTCCTCCCCGGTCCCGACGGGTTCGTCCTCGACCGCGACGGGCTGCGGTCGGCGTTCTCCGAGCGCACGAGGGTCGTCCTGCTGAACACCCCGCACAACCCGACCGGGGCGGTGCTCTCCGCCGAGGAGGTCGCGGCCGTCGCCGCCCTGGCCGTCGAGTTCGACGCCGTCGTCGTGACCGACGAGGTGTACGAGCACCTGGTCTTCGACGGCCGCGTCCACGTCCCCGTGGCGACCCTGCCGGGGATGGCCGAGCGGACGCTGACGGTGTCCTCGGCGGGGAAGACGTTCTCCGTGACGGGCTGGAAGGTCGGCTGGGTCAGCGGCCCGGCGCCGCTGGTCGCCGCGGTCCGCACCGTCAAGCAGTTCCTCACCTACGTCAACGCCGGCCCGTTCCAGCCGGCGGTCGCGGCGGCGCTGGCACTGCCGGACTCCTTCTACTCCGAGCTCGCCGGCGACCTGCAACGGCGGCGCGACCTGCTCGTCGCCGGGCTGCGCTCGGCCGGGTTCGCGGTGTCCGTCCCGGCCGGGACGTACTTCGTCGTCGCCGACCCGCGACCCCTCGGTCACTCCGACGGCACCGCGCTGTGCCGCGAACTCCCCCACCTGGCCGGGGTCGTGGGGGTCCCCGTGTCGGCGTTCTGCGAACCGGGGAGCGTTGCCGCGCAGGCCGTCGAGCCGCTGGTCCGGTTCACGTTCTGCAAGTCCGACGCGGTGCTGGAGGAAGCCTGCGACCGGCTGCAGGCCCTGCGCTCGCGGTGAGCCTGCGCGAGACGCTGCGGGCGGAACGGGCCGACGCGGCGGTGCGGGCGGCCGGGCTGGAGCGAGAGCTCGCCAGTGCGCTGGAGGCGGCCGCCGAGGGCACGGCCGACGACGAGCACGACCCCGAGGGCTCGACGACGGCGTTCGAGCGGGCTCAGGTCGCGGCCGTGCTGGCGCAGGTGCGCGAGCGCCTCGACGCCCTCGACGACGCGCTCGCACGGGTCGGGGACCCGGGGTTCGGCACCTGCGCGGTCTGCGGGCGGGCGATCGCCCCGGAACGGCTCGCGGCCCGGCCGTGGACCACGACGTGCGTGGAGTGCGCCGGACGACGGTGACGACGACCCGTGCACAGGGTCGCGCCGTCCACAGACCACGCCCGGCCGGTCCGCCGGGACGCTCGACGGGGTGCTCGGCGGGTGAGGCTGTCCCGGTGCTGCCCTCCGCCGTCCCGACCGGTCTCGTCGCGTTCGCCTCGGCGGTGGGGCTGGCCGGGGGGATGGCCGGGGTGGTGGTGACCACCGTCCCCGCACCGGCGTCCCCGCCGACGACGCTCGCGGTCGTCGGGTCCTGGGTGTGGCCGGTGGAGCCGCCGCGGGTGCTGCGGGAGTTCGAGCACGTCGGTCGCTACGAGGCGGGTCATCGCGGGGTCGACCTCGCCGCGTCCCCCGGCCAGCCGGTCGTCGCCGTCGACGGCGGGACGGTCACGTTCGCCGGGTCGGTGGCCGGCCGGGAGGTCGTGGTGGTGCTGCACGCCGACGGACTCCGGACGACCTACGAACCCCTCGCCCCACTGGTGTCGAGCGGGGACGGGGTCAGGGCCGGTCAACCGCTGGGGACGCTGTCGGGGCCGGCGCACTGCGCGACCGACTGCCTGCACCTCGGCCTGCGCGACGGTGACCGCTACCTGGACCCGCTGGGCCGGTTGCGGGCCGCCGCGCCCGTCCTGCTGCCGCTGGGTCGGCCGTGAGCTGCCGCCGTGGGCTACTCCGCGTCGGAGAGCTTGCCGCGCAGCTGCAGGACGGCCTTGGTGTGCATCTGGCAGATGCGGGACTCGGTGACCCCGAGGACGCGACCGATCTCGGCCAGGGTGAGGCCCTCGTAGTAGTAGAGCGTGACGACGATCTTCTCCCGCTCGGGCAGCTGGTTGATCGCCCGGGAGAGGAGGAACTTCGTCTCCTCCTTCTCGAAGGACTGCACCGGGTCCTCGGCCTTGGTGTCCTCGAGGGTGTCGACCAGGGAGAGCTTGTCGCCCTTCTCCCCCGAGACGCTGAGGAGTTCGTCCAGGGCCACGACGTTGACGTAGGACACCTGGCTGAAGATGTGGTGCAGGTCGCTGAGGGCGATCCCCATCCGTTCCGCCACCTCGACCTCGGTCGGGGTGCGGTGCAGCTCACCCTCGAGGGAGGCGTAGGTGCGTTCGACCTCACGGGCCTTGCTGCGCACCGAGCGCGGGATCCAGTCGATCGCGCGCAGCTCGTCGATGATCGCGCCACGGATGCGGGAGATCGCGTAGGTCTCGAACTTGATGGCGCGCTCGATGTCGAACTTCTCGATGGCGTCGATGAGCCCGAAGATGCCGTAGGAGACGAGGTCGGCCTGCTCGATGTTGGGCGGCAGCCCCACCCCGACGCGACCGGCGACGTACTTCACCAGCGGTGAGTAGTGCATGATCAGCCGCTCGCGGACCGCGGGATCGGCGTCCGACTTGAACTCCTCCCACATGGCCCGCAACGCCGCTTCGGCCTGCTCCTGCTCGGGGGTCTGCGGACCCTTGCGGGAGGTGAAGCGCGCGTTGGCCTGCGGTCGACCCGCCGGGCGGTTCTCGTCGACCGGCGCCCCGTTGCCGGCCGCGGCGTCCGCGGCGGCCTCCACGGCCCGGTTGGTCTTCTGGTCGGCCTCGGTCGTTCCGGCGGTGTCGATGGTGCGCTCCTGTCCATCCTCGACCACGCGCAGGTCGGAACCGGTGCTGTGGTCCGTCTCCTGCGTGGTGGCACGCTCTCGGCCCGCTCCTGAGTCCACCGTGGTCCTCCCCCGGACGGTCAGGCCCGGGGGTGGGCCTGACGGTGCGATCTCCGCAAGCGGTCCACGGAGACGTGCGTGTAGATCTGCGTCGTTGACAGCGTAGCGTGACCAAGCAACTCCTGTACGCTACGAAGGTCAGCTCCTCCGTCCAGCATGTGCGTCGCGGCCGCGTGCCGCAGACCGTGCGGGGAGATCGCCGAAGGCCCCGGCAACGCCGCCGTCGCCCGGTTCACCACGGCCCGCACCTGACGCTGGTCCACCCGCCGGCCCCGGCGCCCGAGGAAGACGGCCGCACCGGACTCCGGTCCCACCAGGCCCGACCGCCCCTCCTCCAGCCACCTGCGCACCGCGTCCCGCGCCGGCACCCCGAACGGGACGACCCGCTCGCGGTCACCCTTGCCCAGCACGCGGGCCGTGCGCTCCCCCAGATCGACGTCGTCCGTGTCCAGGCCCACCACCTCCGCGACCCGACAGCCCGTCGCGTACAGCAGCTCGAGCAGCGCACTGTCCCGCAGCACCAACGGATCCCGCTGCGGCGCAGCGTCGTGCGCCGCGGCAGCCGCCGTGTCCAGGACTCCCGCCACCTGGCTCGCGCCGAGCACCCGGGGCAGGTGCTGGGCCCGCTTGGGCGCCTGCAACCGCAGACCCGGGTCCCCCGGCAGGCGACCCGATCGGTGCGCCCAGGCCGTGAACGTCCGCGCCGCCGCCGCCCGCCGCGCCAGCGTCGACCGCGCGTGGTCCGCGGCGGCCCCCGCCAGCCACGCCCGCAGGTCCGCCAGGCCCAGCACCGTCAGGTCGAGGGTCCCGTCGTCGTCGACCGGCACGGTCAGCTGCAGCAGGTCCCGCACGTCGGAGCAGTAGGCCCGCACGGTGTTCGCCGACGCGTTGCGCTCCGCCCGCAGGTGGGCCGCGAAGGCGTCGAGCAGCTGCTGGGGGCTCTCGGAGCGGACGGGTGACACCCCTGCACCGTCACCCGTCCGGCCGATCCGTGCAACCACGCCACGCGCGCCGGCCGCGTCAGGGGACTCAGTCCCCCTTGACGTTCACCACCTGACGCAGCGTGTGACGCACCTCCACGAGGTCCGCGGCGTCGGCCATGACCCGGTCGATGTCCTTGTAGGCGGCCGGGATCTCGTCCAGGAAGGCATCGGTGTCGCGGTACTCGATGCCCTTCATCGCCTCCCGCAGCTCCTCGTGGGTGAACCTCCGCCGGGCCGCCGACCGGCTGAACTCCCGCCCCGCGCCGTGCGGGGAGGAGTCCAGCGAGAGCCGGTCGCCCTTGCCCACCACGACGTAGCTCGCGGTGCCCATCGATCCCGGCACCAGTCCCGGTCGTCCCGCGTCGGCCCGGATCGCCCCCTTGCGGGAGAGCCAGACCTCACGGCCGAAGTGCCGTTCCCGCTCGGTGTAGTTGTGGTGGCAGTTGATCCGCTCCTGCTCCACGACCGCCTCCCCGAGGAAGTCGGAGAGGCGGGCCGCGACCCGGTCCATCATCTCCTCGCGGTTGAGCAGGGCGAACTGCTGCGCCCAGCGCAGGTCCGCGATGTAGTCGTCGAACTCCGGGGTCCCCTCGACGAGGTAGGCGAGGTCACGGTCGGGCAGCTCGATGAACCACTGCGCGCACAGCCGCTGGGCGACGGCGATGTGGTGGGTCGCCAGCTTGTTCCCCGGACCGCGGGACCCGGAGTGCAGGAACAGCCAGACGGCGTCGGTCTCGTCGAGCGACACCTCGATGAAGTGGTTCCCCGAGCCCAGCGTGCCCAGCGCCGTCCGCCACCGGGGGGCCAGCGACTCCCGGAACTCCGCGCGGTCGGGGTGCAGCGCCCCGAGCTCGGCGACCCGCGGGCGGGCGGTCGCCGAGACGTCGCGGTTCGCGGCCCCGGCCGAGAGCGGGACGCTGCCCTCGATCGCCTCGCGCAGCACCGAGAGGTCCCGGCCCGCGAGGTCGTCGGCGCGGAACTGGGTGCGGACCGCGATCATCCCGCAGCCGATGTCCACCCCGACGGCCGCCGGGATGATCGCCCCGTCCGTGGGGATGACCGAGCCGACGGTCGCCCCCTTGCCGAGGTGGGCGTCGGGCATGAGCGCGATGTGCGGGAACACGAAGGGCATCGTGGAGGCGGTCTCGGCCTGCCGGCGCGTCTTCTCCTCCAGGATCGACGCCCAGTTCACCAGTTTGCCGTTCAGCCGTTCCACGACGGTTCCCTTCCACTCCTCGTCCGGTGATGAGTCTGCGCGGCAACGATTCCCGCGCCAGGCACGAGGATCGACGGTACCCGCCGCGCTCCGGGGTTCCCAGGGGTTTTCACCCCGCCACCCCCGAACGCCAGCCGTCGGCGTCCCGCACCGCGACCCCGGCGAGCTCGAGGCGGCCGAGGACGGACTGGACGAGCGGCAGGTCGAGGCCCGCCTCGCGCGCCAGCCGCTCCAGGCCGTGGCTCCCCCGGCGCGGCAGGCACTCCGCGACCCGGAGTTCCTCGCGGTCCAGGCCGTCGAAGACCCGTCGCTCGACGCTCGGCACGGCCACCTCCTCCCGGCCGAGCTCGCCGAGGAGTTCCGCGACCTCGTCCGCGCTGGTGACGCAGACCGCCCCGCGCTCGCGCAGCAACCGGTGGCAGCCCGCCGACGCGGGCGAGGTCACCGGCCCCGGGACGGCCCCGACGGGTCGCATCAGCCGCTCGGCCCGATCCGCCGTCGAGAGCGCGCCGGAACGCCACGCGGCCTCGACCACGACCGTCCCGCTGGTGAGCGCCGCGATCAGCCGGTTGCGTTCCAGGAACCGCCAGCGCGTCGGGGTGGAACCGGGCGGGACCTCGCTGACGAGGGCACCGCGTTCGGCGAGACGCGCCAGCAACGCGGCGTTGCCCGGCGGGTAGCTGCGGTCCACCCCGCAGGCCAGCACCGCCACGCTGACGCCGTCGACCGCGAGCGCCGCCCGGTGGGCCGCGGCGTCGATCCCGAACGCTCCGCCGCTGACGACGGCGAAGCCCCGGTCGGACACCCCCGCGGCGAGTTCGGAGGTGACGTGCTGGCCGTAGGCGGTGGCGGCACGGGCGCCGACGAGGGCGGCGCTGCGGGCGGTGACCTCGCGCAGGTGCGCGGGTCCGCGGACCCACAGGCAGAACGGTGCGCCGAGGGGTCGTTCGCCGGTTCCGTCGTGGTCGAGGTCGGCGAGGCGTTGCGGCCACTCGTCGTCGCCGGGGACGAGCAGTCGTCCACCGGCCGCGCGGACGGTGGCGAGGTCGGAGGCGGGGTCGACGTCGGGCAGTCGGGTGCGCCAGCGGTCGGGTCCGCGTCCGGTGAGCACGGCCTCGAGCGCGGTGACGGCGCCGACCTCGGCGACGAGGTGGGCGGCGGCCGCGTCACCCGGTTCGGCGAGGCGGCTCCAGGTGGCGCGGGCGAGGCGTTCGTCCGCCAGGGCGGCCCGCAGGACGCTGGGCACGCGACCCGTCGCGGGGAGGGCGTCCTGTCCCGGACCGGGACGGCGGTTCACGCGCCCGCTCCGACGATCAGGGTCCCGCGCAGGGCGAGAGCGCGTCCGACGTCGTCGCGGTCGGGTGCGTCGGCCCCGCGCAGGTCGGCGACGGTCCACGCGACGCGCAGCACCCGGTCGACCCCGCGCAGGGTGAGGACCCCGCGGTCCAGGGCGCGGTCGAGGTCGGAGGTCACGGCGGGGGGCAGCCGCAGGGGGCCCCGCAGCAACGGGCCGCGCAGTTCGCCGTTGGTGGCGACGTCGTGACGGCGCAGCCGCTCCGCCTGGACGGCGCGCGCGGCGGCGACCCGGGCGGCGACGACGGCACTCGACTCCCCGGGGCGGCCGTCGGCCACCTCGGCCCGGGTGACCGCCTGCACCTGCAACTGCACGTCGACGCGGTCCAGCAGCGGGCCGGAGAGCTTCGCGGCGTAGCGGCGGCGGGCCTGTGAGCTGCACGTGCAGTCCAGGCCCTTGCCGGTGCTGCGCCCGCAGGGACAGGGGTTGGCCGCCAGCACGAGCTGGAACCGGGCGGGGTAGCGGGCGGCACCGCGGGTGCGGTGCAGGACGAGCTCGCCCTGCTCCAGCGGTTGGCGCAGGGCGTCGAGGACGCGGGCCTCGAACTCCGGTGCCTCGTCGAGGAAGAGGACCCCGCGGTGGGCGCGCGACACCGCACCGGGCCGCGGGATCCCACTGCCGCCGCCGACGACGGAGGCCACCGACGCCGTGTGGTGGGGGTCCTCGTAGGGCGGGCGGGTGATGAGCGCCGTTCCGGCCCGACCGCGCAGGGTGCCGGCGACGGAGTGCACGGCGGTGACCTCGAGGGCGGACTCCTCGTCGAGGTCGGGCAGCAGCCCCGGCAGACGGGCCGCGAGCATCGTCTTGCCCGCTCCCGGGGGACCGTTCATCAGCAGGTGGTGGGCGCCGGCCGCGGCGACCTCCAGCCCGAACCGCGCCTCGGGCTGGCCGACGACGTCGGCGAGGTCGAGGACGCCCCCGGGACGCCGCGGTGCGGGAGGCGTGAACGCCCGCGGCGCGTCCGGGAGTTCCAGGGCCGGGTCGCCGCGGTAGTCGGCGACGAGTTCGGCCAGCCACCGGACCCCGCGGACGCTGATCCCGGGCACGAGGGCGGCCTCCTCGGCCGTGGCCTCGGGGACGACGACGCGCCGGACCCCGGCGCGGGCGGCGGCGAGCACCGCGGGCAGCACGCCGTCGACGGCGCGGACGCTGCCGTCCAGGCCGAGTTCCCCGAGGTGGACGACCTCGGCGGAGGGTTCCGGCGGCAGGACCCCGGCCGCGGTGAGCGTGGCCACTGCGACGGCGAGGTCGAACCCGCTGCCGGTCTTGGGCAGCGTCGCCGGTGAGAGGTTGACGGTGATCCGTTGCTGGGGCAGCGGGAACCCGGAGTTCGCCGCGGCCGCGCGGACGCGGTCCTTGGCCTCGTGCAGCGAGGCGTCGGGCAACCCGACGAGGACGAAGGCCGGCAGCCCGGTGGAGATGTCGGCCTCGACCTCGACGAGGTGGCCGTCGAGGCCGACCAGGCCCACGGCGAGGGAGCGCGCGAGGGCCATCAGAACACCCCGCGGACGTGCTGGACCCGGGCCGGTCCCCGCGGCGGGAGGGTGACCGCGACGACGTCGAGGCGCACCTGCCCCGGGTGGACGCCGGGGTGGGCCTTGAGCCACTCCCCGAGGAGGCCGCGCAGGCGGGCGACCTTGTCGGGGGTGACGGCCTCCAGGGCCGTGCCGGCGCTCTCGCTGCGGCGGGTCTTGACCTCGCACACGACGAGGCAGTCCCCGTCCCGCGCCACCAGGTCGATCTCACCGAGCCGGCACCGCCAGTTGCTCTCGAGGACCGTCATCCCGGCCTCGGTCAACCGCCGGGCGGCCACCCGTTCCCCGTACTGCCCCACGGCGTCCTTCGCGCGCACGTGCACCACCTCCGGCGAGAAGGGTGCGTGCCGGGGAGGGCGGGCGTGGGCCGGGCAGGACGCCGGTGTGGACAACGTCGGCGCGGGGCGTCCTGTGGAGACGGCGGCGTCAACGGCCGTCGCGTCGGGAGCTGGGACGCGCTCCGACGACCCCCCGGCAGCGGAGCGCGTCTCGCCGGTCCATCGGCACCAGCGGCAGAAGTGTTACGGATCGGACCATCCACCGCGCGGATGGGCGGTCCCGCGCCTCAGCGGTCGCGCAGCTCCGGGGTGTCCGGCACCTCGATGTCGCGCTTCTGCAGCTCCTCGACGTTGACGTCCTTGAACGTCACCACCCGCACGTCGCGCACGAACCGGGCCGGACGGTAGACGTCCCACACCCACGCGTCGTGCAGGGTGACCTCGAAGTACGTCTCGCCGTCGGCCGTCCGCACCTGCAGGTCGACCGAGTTCGCGAGGTAGAAGCGACGTTCGGTCTCGACCACGTAGGAGAAGAGCGACACGACGTCCCGGTACTCGCGGTAGAGCTGAAGCTCCATCTCGGTCTCGTAGTTCTCGAGGTCCTCGGCGCTCACGGGACCATCATGCCTTCCGCGACAGCGTGGTGTCGGAGGTGAGGTCCGAGAGCGCGTCCTGCGCGTCGGCCTGCGCGGGCACGGCGGCCCCGAGACCGGGCAGGCGCCAGCTGCGACGGTGCTGCTCGCAGCTGCCGTGGACGACGAGCGCCTCGAGGTGGTCCGGTGCGCTGTAGCCCTTGTTGCCGGCCCAGCCGTAGTGCGGGAAGTCCTCGTGGCGCGCGGTCATCACCGCGTCCCGGGTCGTCTTGGCCAGCACGCTGGCCCCGGCCACCGCTGCGCACGACACGTCGGCCTTGATGCGGGTGGTCACGGGTGGCGCCGCGCAGGGCAGCAGCGTGGACGGGCCCTCGAGCTCGTCGAAGAGCGACGCGTCTCGCGGGTCGCTGAGCCAGTCGTGGTTGCCGTCGAGGATGACCAGGTCGGGCAGCACCGGCAGCTGCGCCAGCGCCCGCCGGCCGGCGAGACGCAGGGCGGCGATGATGCCGATGGCGTCGATCTCGTCCGGTTCGGCGTGCCCGACGGCCGAGGCGACCGCCCAGCGGGCCACCTTGGGCGCCAACGCCTCACGCGCGGCGGGGCTCAGCAGCTTGGAGTCACGCAGCCCGAGGGGCGCGGTCCGGGTGTCGGCGTCGACGACGAGCAGCCCGACGCTGACCGGTCCGGCCAGCGAGCCGCGGCCGACCTCGTCCATCCCCCCGACGAGGGTGTGGCCCTCACGCAGCAGCTGCCGCTCCAGACGCAGCGACGGCGGGACGGAGGGTGAGGGTTTGCGCGGACGTGGCGCGGCGGGGCTCACGAGATCCCCGCTTCGCCGCTGACCTGGTCGAAGTCGGACGGGGTGGACAGCCACGCCCAGTGCGAGACCGGCCAGACGATCGCGTAGGCGCGCCCGACGACGAGGTCGAGCGGCACGAAGCCGTCGTGGGGCTTGTCCTGGTTGTAGCGGGAGTCGGCCGAGCGGGCGCGGTTGTCCCCCATCACCCACAGGTTCCCGCTGGGCACGGTGACGTCGCACATCGGCTCACCCTGCGACGTCGAGGAGACGTACGGCTCGTCGATCGCGGTGCCGTTGATGGTGACCGTGCCGTCGGGCGCGCAGACGACGTGGTCGCCGGGCAACCCGACGACGCGTTTGATGAGGTGGTCGTCGGAGTCCTCGGGCAGCAGACCCACGAACGTCAGGGCCTTCGCGACGACGGTGCCGACCGGCCCGCGCTCGGTCGGCGCGGTCTCGTCGAGCCAGCCCCCCGGGTCGGCGAAGACCACGACGTCCCCGCGGTGCAGGTCGAAGGGTCCCGGCGTCAGCTTGCTGACGATCACCCGGTCACCGACGTCGAGGGTCGTCTCCATCGAGATCGACGGGATGAAGAAGGCCTGCAGCAGGAACGTCTTGACGACGAGGGAGACCACGAGGGCCACCACCACGACCAGGACGACCTCCTTGACCGCGGCGAGCACCCCACCGACCGCGGAACGCGGCGCGCCCGGGGGGCGCTGTGCCGAGTCCTGCACGGCGTCGCGGTCCGCGGTCACGAGCCGCTCCCCCGCGCGACCGTCCCGAGGGAGCCGAACGGCCAGGTGACCGCGACCACGCGCCCGATGACGTCGTCGACGGAGACCGTCCCACCACCGGGCGAGCCGAGGTGCGAGCGGGAGTCGACGGAGTCGCTGCGGTGGTCACCCATCAACCACAGCCTGCCCTCGGGGACCTCGATGTCGAAGGGGAGCTCGCTGGGCGCGTCCCCCGGGTAGAGGTACGGCTCCTCGAGCGGGACCCCGTTGACCAGTAGCCGGCCCTGCGCGTCGCAGCAGGTGATGCGGTCCCCCGGCAGCCCGATGACGCGTTTGACGTAGTCGGACTCGCCGGGCCGGAACCCGAGCAGCCCCGCGGCGGCCGCGCCGACGGCGGCCAGGCCCTGGGGGTCCGGCGGCGCGTCGTTGAAGGTCCCGGTGCCGTCGAAGACGACGACGTCGCCGCGCTGGACGTCCGCCGCGTCGACGCGCCAGACCAGGACCCGTTCCCCCGGTTCGAGGGTGGACCGCATCGAGTCGGAGGGGATCGAGAACGTCTGCACCAGGAACGTGCGCACCAGCAGGACGAGCAGCAGGGCGATGGCCAGCACGAGGACGGCCCGACCTCCCCGGGAGCGCTGCCGCCCGCTCGTCTGGGGCGGCTGGGTGGTCGTCACGGAGCTCCTGCCTGGCGGGGTCGTCACCGCGGTCGCAGGGGTCAGCGAGGCGGCTGGGCGATTGTAGTCAGCCGTGACGGGGCCCCGCCCCGAACGACACGAGCCGGGCCCCGCGAGAGCGGGACCCGGCTCGGGTGCTTGCTGCTGAGGTCAGCCGCGGGGCTCGCGACGTTCCTTGATCTTGGCGGCCTTGCCGCGCAGGTCGCGCAGGTAGTAGAGCTTGGCGCGCTTCACGTCACCGCGGGTTACGACCTCGATCTTGTCGATGATCGGGGTGTGCAGCGGGAACGTGCGCTCCACGCCGACGCCGAAGCTGACCTTGCGGACGGTGAAGGCCTCACGGATGCCGCCGCCGGTGCGACGGATGACGATGCCCTTGAAGACCTGGACGCGGGAGCGGTTGCCCTCGACGACCTTGACGTGGACGTTGAGGGTGTCGCCGGCGCGGAAGTCCGGGACGTCGGTGCGCAGGCTGGCCGCGTCGACGTTGTCGAGCAGGTTCATGGTGGTACTCACTTCCCCTGGTGACGCCACAGGTCATCGCTACAGGCATCTGGTCCCGTGACGGGTGCTCCGGCGGGGCTCGCCCCCTGTGGCAGGCGCACCCTCCGCTGCCCGAGGGCAGCAGTCACCGGCCGTCACGGCTCGTTGGTGTCGACCCAGTCTGCCACAGCGGCGGGCTCGACCTGGAATCCGTGATCGCCGGGGGTCCAGCCGAGCTCGGCGAGGACGACGAGGTCGCGCCGGTCGCAGCGCGCGGGGTCGAGGCGGGCCAGCACGTCGGGACGGCGGGTCGCGGTGCGGCGCAGGGCTTCGTCGCGTCGCCAGCGGTCGACCGCGCCGTGGTTGCCGCCCGCCAGGACCGCCGGCACGTCCAGCCCCCGCCACGAGGCGGGTTTGGTGTAGGCGGGGTGCTCCAGCAGCCCGTCGTGCTCGGGGGCGTGGCTCTCCTCGGTCAGGCTGGCGGCGTTGCCGATGACCCCGGGCAGCAGCCGGGCCACGGCCTCGGTGATCGCCAGGACGGCGACCTCGCCACCGTTGAGGACGTAGTCGCCCAGGGAGACCTCGCGCACCCGGATGCGGGTGCCGTAGTGCTCCACGACCCGCGCGTCGATGCCCTCGTAGCGGCCGCAGGCGAAGACGAGCCACGGCTCGGCGGCGAGCTCGACGGCCGCGCGCTGGCTGAACACCTCCCCCACCGGGGAGGGGACGACGAGGACGGGGCCGCGCGGGTCGGCGCCCTCCGGCGGGTCGGTGAGGATCGCGTCGAGCGCCTCGCCCCACGGCTCGGGCTTCATCAGCAGACCGGCGCCGCCACCGTAGGGCGGTGCGTCGACGGTGCGGTGACGGTCGTGGGTGTGCTCGCGCAGGTCGTGGACCCGGACGTCGAGCAGACCCTCCGCCTGCGCCTTGCCGATGAGGGACAGCTGCAGCGGCTGCAGGTACTCCCCGAAGATCGTGACGACGTCCAGCCTCACTCCTCGGGCTCCCCCGGGAGCTCGACGAACAACCCGCCCGGCGGGGACAGCAGGACCTTGCCGCGCTTCACGTCGACCTTGGGGACGAGCGCGGTGACGAAGGGGACGAGGACGTCGCGGCCGTCGGTCCCGGTGATGACGAGGACGTCCTGCGCACCGCCGGTGAGCAGGTCCTTGACCGTGCCCAGCGGGGTGCCGGTCATGGTCACCGCGGCGAGACCCTGCAGCTGGTGGGGGTACCAGGCGTCGTCCTCGGGGTCGGCCTCGTCCTCGAGGTCGACGACGAGACGGGTGTTGCGCAGGGCCTCCGACCCGGTCCGGCCCTCGACCTCGACGAAGGTCAGCAGCAGGGTGCCGTTGTGCCAGCGCGCGGTCGCCACCGTCAGCGGCCCGCGGTCGGGGTCCGTGCGCAGGACCGCGCCGGGCGCGAACCGGGTGTCCGGGTCGTCGGTGCGGACCTCGACGGTCACCTCACCGCGGACACCGTGCGGTCGCCCGATGCGGGCGACGACGTACTCCACCTGGAACTCCTGACTCGAAGGGGGAAAGCAGACAGCGCCGGGGTCGCTCGTGGCGACCCCGGCGCTGCGGGTGGTGCTCAGCTCAGCGCTTGTCCACGTCGACGAGGTCGACGCGGACCGGCTTGCCGCCGGCCAGCGCACCGATGACGGTGCGCAGGGCCTTGGCCGTCCGACCGGCCCGGCCGATGACCCGGCCGAGGTCGTCGGGGTGCACGCGAACTTCGAGCAACGCACCGCGAGACAACGTCTTCGACGTCACCTTCACGTCGTCCGGGTGCCCGACGATGCCGCGCACCAGGTGCTCGAGAGCGTCCGCGAGCACGGGCTCAGGACTCTTCGGCCGGGGTCTCGGCAGCGGCGGCGGGCGCCTCGGCCGGGGTCTCGACGACCTTCGCGGTACCGCCGCCGGGGATGCGCGGGGGCTTCGTGTTCGGGGTCGGGACGCGGTAGGTGCCCTCGGCGCCCGGCAGGCCCTTGAACTTCTGCCAGTCGCCGGTGACCTTGAGCAGCGCCGCGACCTGCTCGGTCGGCTGGGCGCCGACGCTGAGCCAGTACTGGACGCGCTCGGACTTGATCTCGATGGTCGAGGGGTCGGTCATCGGGTTGTACAGCCCGATCTCCTCGATCGAGCGACCGTCGCGCTTGTTGCGCGAGTCGGCGATGACGACGCGGTAGAACGGCGCGCGGATCTGGCCCATGCGCTTGAGGCGAATCTTGACAGCCACGGTGTGGGGTGTCTCCCGGTTCTGGTGTGTTGAGCGGAACCCCTCGGTGTGGGGACGCCGAGCGGTGCAACTCATGGACGCGTAGGTCCCGGGTGAGAGGGTCCCTGGACGAACGAGTGCACCGCCATTGTGCCAGAGGGAACAGAGGCCCCACGACAGGGCGCCCGTCAGACGAGCCGACCGCGCAGCACGACCCGCGGTCGGCGCAGCACCCCGAGGTCGGTCCTGGGGTCACCGTCGAGGACCAGGAGGTCGGCGCTCGCGCCCTCGACGAGGGAGTCGTGCCCGAGCCAGGACCGGGCCGACCACGTCGCCGCGTCCAGGGCCGCGGTCCGCGACAGACCGGCCGCGACGAGCTCGTGCAGCTCGTCGACGATCAGCCCGTGCGGCAGGACGCTGCCTGCGTCGGTCCCGACGAAGAGCGGCACCCCCGCCTCGTGCAGCGCGGCGACGTTGTCGTGGCGACGGGCGTGCAGCGCGCGCATGTGCGCCGCGTAGCGGGGGAACTTCGCGGCCCCGCGGTCGGCGATCCCGGGGAACGTCGCGATGTTCACCAGCGTCGGCACCACGGCCACCCCGGCGGCCGCGACCCGGCCCAGGAGGTCTGGCGGGAGCCCCGTCCCGTGCTCGATCCCGTCGACCCCCGCGTCGAGCAGGTCCTCGACGCCGTCCGCACCGAACTGGTGGACCGTCACCCGCGTGCCCAGCACGTGGGCGGCCGCGACCCCCGCGGCCAGCACGTCGGCCGGCCAGCAGGGCGCGAGGTCACCCGTCGAACGATCGATCCAGTCCCCGACGAGCTTGACCCAGCCGTCGCCGCGCCGGGCCTCGACCCGCACGTGCTCGACGAGGTCCTCGGGTTCGATCTCGTGGGCCAGCCCGCGCAGGTAGCGGCGGGTGCGGGCCAGGTGCCGACCGGCGCGGACGATGCGCGGCAGGTCCTCGCGGTCGTCGATCCAGCGGGTCTCCGACGCCGACCCGGCGTCGCGCAGCAGCAGCGCACCGACGGCCCGGTCGGCGAGGGCCTGGGCTTCGCTGACCTCGTCGGGGACCTGCCCGTGCGGCCCGATCCCGACGTGGCAGTGCGCGTCGACCATCCCGGGGAGGACCCACCCGGGGACGGTCGTCGCGACCCCGGAGGGCTTCGAGAACGTCAGCCGGTCCCCCACGACCCACGCCTGTCCGACCACCTCGTCCGGGCCGGTCAGGATCGGCCCGGTGAGGTGGAGGGTCACTGGCCGAGGTACTTGTCGAACCCCTTCGGCAGGTTCAGGTCGGCGGGGTCGAAACCCTTCTCCGGGTCCGGCATCCCGAACGCGGACCCGGGCGCGCTGACCGCCTTGGTGGCGGCCTCCTGCTCCTGCTGGGCGCGCTTGGCGGGGTTGCCGCTCTTGCCCTTCTTGCCCTTGGCCGCGGCGACACGGGCCTTCTGCTTCTTGGAGGCGCCACCGCCACCCATGCCCGGCATCCCGGGGATGCCCGTCCCGCCGGCCATGCCGTTGCGCAGCGAACGCATCATCTTCTGCGCCTGGCCGAACCGTTCGAGCATGTCGTTGACCGAGGAGGTCGTCTGCCCGCACCCGGCGGCCACGCGGGCGCGACGCGAACCGTTCATGATCTTCGGCTGACGTCGTTCCAGCGGGGTCATCGAGCGGACCATCGCCTCGATGCGGTCGAACTCGCGCTCGTCGAAGGCGTCGAGCTGCTGACGCATCTGCGCCATCCCCGGCAGCATCCCGAGCATCTTCTTCAGCGACCCCATGTTGCGGACCGCGTTGAGCTGCTGGAGGAAGTCGTCGAGGGTGAAGTCCTCGTCGGCGGCGAACTTGGCCGCCATCGCCTGCGCCTGGTCGGCGTCGAAGGCCTTCTCGGCCTGCTCGATGAGGCTGAGGACGTCACCCATGTCCAGGATGCGCGAGGCCATCCGGTCGGGGTGGAACATCTCGAAGTCGTCGAGCTTCTCGCCGGTGGAGGCGAACATGACGGGCTGGCCGGTGACCTGGCGCACCGACAGCGCGGCACCACCACGGGCGTCACCGTCGAGCTTGGTGAGCACGACCCCGTCGAAGCCGACCCCGTCGCGGAACGCCTCGGCGGTGGCGACGGCGTCCTGGCCGACCATCGCGTCGAGGACGAAGAGGACCTCGTCGGGGTTGACCGCGGCCCGGATGTCGATGGCCTGCTGCATCATCTCGGCGTCCACACCGGTGCGGCCCGCGGTGTCGACGACGACCACGTCGTAGTGGTGGTGGTTCGCGTGCTCGAGCCCCTGGCGGGCCACCGAGACCGGGTCGCCGACGCCGTTGCCGGGTTCGGGCGCGAAGACGTCCACACCCGCGCGCTCACCGGTGATCTGCAGCTGGTTGACGGCGTTGGGGCGCTGCAGGTCGCAGGCCACGAGCAGCGGGCGGTTGCCGTTCTGCTTGAGGTAGCGACCGAGCTTGCCGGCCAGCGTCGTCTTCCCCGCGCCCTGCAGCCCCGCGAGCATGATCACGGTGGGCGGGTTCTTGGAGAACCGCAGCCGGCGCGTCTCGCCACCAAGGATGGCGATGAGCTCCTCGTTGACGATCTTGACGACCTGCTGGGCCGGGTTGAGGTTCTGCTGCACCTCCAGGCCGAGGGCGCGTTCGCGGATGCGGGAGGTGAACTCCCGCACGACGGGCAGCGCGACGTCGGCGTCGAGCAGCGCCCGGCGGATCTCCCGCACGGTCGCGTCGACGTCGGCCTCGGTGAGGCGCCCCTTGCCGCGCAGCGACTTGAACGTGGCGGTGAGACGGTCGGAGAGCGTGGCGAACACGCCCACAGCCTAACGGTCGGATCTAGCCCGGGACCTCCGCCGCGTCGGACAGCGCCCGGATCGCCATGGCCACCCGGGGCGGGGAGAGCCGCTCGCCGGAGGCCTCGGCCAGGTAGAGCACGTCGACGGCCTGCGCGGCGTAGGTCGCGACGTGGGCGGAACGGATGTCGATCTGCTCCTCCGCCAGGGCCCGCCCGAGGGCGTGCAGCAGTCCGGGCCGGTCCGCGGCCCGGATCTCCAGCACCGTGGCCCGTTCGGAGGCACCGGGGAGGATGACGATCCGCGGGTGCGCGACGAGCGAACGCACCCCGCCGGCCGGTTTCGGGGTCTGCGCGTCGCGGGCGGCGAGCCGGTCCAGGAGCGTGACGTCCCCGCCGACGATCCGGTCCAGGCTCTGGCGCAGCAGGACCGCCGACGGCGGATCGCCGCTGGGCGACTCCACCCACCAGGAGTCCACGGCCACGCCCTCCAGCGTCCGCACCAGCGCCGAGCGGACGAGGAAGCGGTGCCCGGCGAGCAGGCCGGCGAGGTCGGCGAAGACCCCCGTCCGGTCCGGGGTGACGACGGTGACGACGAAGAACCCGTCGACCTCGCGCACGGTGACCCGGGTCTCCCCGTCGCGCGCGACGGCGGCGGCGAGTGCCTGCTCGGCCTCGTCGAAGGGCGCCGGACCGGGCGCCTCCTCCCCCGAGAGGCTCTTGCGGGCGCGGGCGACGAGGTCGTCGACGAGGCGGGCCCGCCAGGGCGACCACGCCGCGGGGCCCGCGGCGCGCGCGTCGGCCTCGGTGAGCGCCCGCAGCAGCTTGAGGGTCTCGGCCTTGCCGTCGACGGCGGCCACGAGGGCCGCGACGGTCTGCGGGTCGTCGGGGTCGCGTCGGGTGGAGAGGTCGACGAGCGTGAGGTGCTCGGCGACGAGCCGCTCGACGACGGAGGCGTCCTCGGCGTCGAGCCCGACGCGTTCGGCGACGGCCCGGGCCAGCGGCGCGCCGCGGCGGGAGTGGTCCTGGACCCCGGGCAGCTTGCCGAGGTCGTGGGTGAGCGCCGCGAGCAGCAGCAGGTCGGGTCGCTCGACCTCGCGCAGGAAGGGCTGGGCGTTGACCGCGGTCTCGATGAGGTGGCGGTCGACGGTCCAGCGGTGGACGGCGTTGCGCTGCGGGCGGTTGCGGATCGCCGTCCACTGCGGGATCCACGCCTCGACGAGCCCGACCATGTCGAGCGACTCCCACACCGGCACCTGCGCGGACCCGGCGGCGAGCAGTTCGAGCATCGCCTCGCGGGCCGAGGCCGGCCACGGGAGCGGCAGCGGCGGGCAGGTGGTGACGAGGTGCTCCAGGGTCACCGGGGACAGCGGCAGCCCGGCGCGGACGGCGGTCGCGGCGGCGCGCAGCGGCAGGACGGCGTCGTCGGCGGGGCTGACCCCGGCGCCGAGGACGACCTCGCCGTCGTGCTCGACGAGTCCGTGGCCCAGCGAACGCAGCCGGGGACGCTTGCCGGTGGCCCGGAAGCGTCGGGTCGGCATGGACTGGCGGGCCCGGCGGGTCGTGACGTCGACGGCCGCGGAGATGGTCCGGGCGGCCTGCGCGACGGCGGCCAGCAGCAGGTCGGCGTCGGCGTAGCCGCAGACGACGGCGGTGGCGTCCTGCTCGGGCAGGATCAGCCGGTCGCCGGGGCGACCCGAGGAGGTCTGCAGTCCGTCGCGGATGTCGAGCAGGACGGTGTGGGCCTCGTCGACCGCGCCGTGCGGGCGGTCGGTGAGCCAGCTGGCGGCCAGCGCGCGCAGGGTGATCGCGTCGCGCAGACCACCGCGGGCCTCCTTGAGGTCCGGTTCGAGGAGGTAGGCGAGCTCACCGAAGCGCGCGGCGCGTTCGGCGAGGCCGTCGAGGATCTGGGGCAGGCGCCGGCGGGCCCCGCCACGCCAGTCGTCGAGGAGGTGCCCGCGGGTGCGGGCCACGAGTCCGCCGTCGCCGGCGATGACGCGCAGGTCGAGCAGGCCGGTGCCGGCGGCGAGGTCCGCGGCGGCGACCTCGCGGCACTCCTTGGCGGTGCGCACGGAGTGGTCCAGGCGCAGCCCCTGGTCCCACAGCGGGTACCAGACGCGGTCCGCGAGGGCGGCCACGTCGCCCCGCGGGAGGCGCCGGCCGTCGTGCAGCAGCACGAGGTCGACGTCGCTGGCGGGGCCGCAGTCGCCGCGGGCCAGCGAACCGACGCAGGCCAGGGCGACCCCGGAGGAGTCGTCGAGCAGTTCGGGCGCGTCCTGGGCCAGGGGGGCCAGGGCGTCCGCCCACACGTCGCGCAACCGGGACTCCACGAGCTCGACGAGCTCGGCGCGACGGTGCGGGCCGGGTCTGCCCGCCCGCACCGCCAGCGCGAGTCGCTCGGTGCGCAGGTCGGCGCTAACGCCGACCTGCCCGAGACGGGTTCATCAGGTGGTTCCTCCGTGCCGCTGGGTCAGGGGTCAGAGCGCGTCGGGGCCGTGTTCGCCGGTGCGCACGCGCACGACGTCCTCGACGTGCTGGGTCCAGACCTTGCCGTCACCGATGCGCCCGGTCTGGGCGCTCTTGACGACGACCTCCACGATGTCGGCGATGTCGACGTCGTCGACGAGGACCTCGACGCGGACCTTGGGCACGAGGTCGACGGTGTACTCGGCCCCGCGGTAGACCTCGGTGTGACCCCGCTGGCGGCCGAACCCGGACGCCTCCGAGATCGTGAGGCCCTGGATCCCGTAGGACTCCAACGCGGCCTTCACGTCGTCGAGCTTGTGCGGCTTGATGATGGCGGTCAGGAGCTTCATGCGGAGACCTCCGAGGATCCGGTGGAGGAGTGGCGGGCGTCGGTCGGGCTGGAGGGCGAGCCGATGACCCGGCCACCGCCCGCGGTGAGGGTGCCCCAGTCGTAGCCGGACTCGGCGTGCACGACGGTGTCGATGCCGGTGACCTCGTCCTCCTCGTCGATGCGGAAGCCCATCGTCTTGTTGATGACCGTACCGATGATCCAGGTGACGACGAAGGAGAAGACCATGACGATGACGGCGGCGTAGAACTGCTTCCACAGCTGGCCACCCCCGCCGCCGTAGAGCAGGCCGTCGACCCCGGCGGGCGCGTCGGCGGTGGCGAAGAAGCCGATGGAGATCGTGCCCCAGAGGCCACCGACCAGGTGGACGCCGACGACGTCGAGGGAGTCGTCGAAGCCGAGCTTGAACTTCAGGCCGACCGCCAGGGCGCACAGCACACCGGCGATGACACCGACGACGATCGAGGTCACCGGGTTCAGCGCGGAACAGGCGGGGGTGATGGCGACGAGGCCGGCGACGGCACCCGAGGCCCCACCGAGGGAGGTCGCGTGGCCGTCGCGGACCTTCTCGGTGAGCAGCCAGCCGAGGATGGCGGCGCAGGTGGCGGCGAGGGTGTTGACCCACGCGACGGCCGCGGTGCCGTTGGCGGCGGTGGCCGATCCGGCGTTGAAGCCGAACCATCCGAACCACAGCAGACCGGCGCCGAGCATGACCAGCGGCAGGTTGTGCGGGCGCATCGGGTCGCGACCGAACCCGCGGCGCTTGCCGAGGACGAGGGCGAGGGCCAGGCCCGCGGCACCGGCGTTGATGTGGATGGCGGTCCCACCGGCGAAGTCGATGACCCCGCGGCTCGCGATCCAGCCGCCGGTGGCGGAGACCACGTCGTCGAAGGCGAACACCCAGTGCGCGACGGGGAAGTAGACGATCGTGGCCCAGACCCCGGCGAAGACCATCCAGGCGCCGAACTTGGCGCGGTCGGCGATCGCACCCGAGATCAGGGCGACGGCGATGATGGCGAAGACGGACTGGAAGGCGACGAAGGCCATGGCCGGCAGGGTGCCGACGAGGTGGTCGGCGCCGAGGAGGCCGTTGAGGCCGAAGTACTCGAACGGGTCACCGAGCAGGCCGCCGCCGACGTCGTTGCCGAAGGCCATCGAGAAGCCGTAGAGCACCCAGAGGACCCCGATCAGGGCCATGGCGCCGAAGCTCATCATCATCATGTTCAGGACGCTCTTCGCGCGGACCATGCCGCCGTAGAAGAGCGCGAGACCGGGGGTCATCAGCAGCACGAGGGCCGCGGACGTGAGGACCCAGGCGGTGTCACCGGTATCCATGGGCAACAAGGCCTTCCACGAGGCCGGCGGAGCCGGCGGGGAGCAGGGACGGCCGCTTCGCAGCGGCTGGGAGCGGCTCCACCGTGACGTTCCCGCGTTACAGACCTTCGCGCGTCGTGTTTCGGGCACGTGACGAGGGCGGGGCCGGTGTGAACATCGCGTTACGCGGACGTCCCCGGTCGCCCCTCGTCACCCCACCGTGACCACGCTGTCACCGGTTCACGATCAGGACAGGATCGCGTCCACGAACGCCTCGGGGTCGAAGGGCGCGAGGTCGTCCGCGCCCTCCCCCAGCCCGATGAGCTTGACCGGCACGTCGAGCGAGCGCTGGACCGCGACGACGATGCCGCCCTTGGCGGTCCCGTCCAGCTTGGTCAGCACGATGCCCGTCACGTCGACGACCTCGGAGAAGACCGCCGCCTGGCGCAGTCCGTTCTGCCCGGTGGTCGCGTCGAGGACGAGCAGGACCTCGTCGACCGGTCCGTGCCGCTCGACGACGCGCTTGACCTTCCCGAGCTCGTCCATCAGCCCGACCTTGTTCTGCAGTCGCCCGGCGGTGTCGACGATCACCACGTCCGCCTCGGTGTCGATGCCCTGCTTGACGGCGTCGAAGGCGACGGAGGCGGGGTCCGCGCCGTCCTTGTCCGAGCGCACGGTCGGGACCCCGACGCGGTCGCCCCACGTCGCGAGCTGCTCGGCCGCGGCGGCGCGGAAGGTGTCGGCGGCGCCGAGGACGACGTCCTTGTCCTCGGCGACGAGCACGCGGGCGAGCTTGCCGACGGTGGTCGTCTTCCCGGTGCCGTTGACGCCCACGACCATGATCACGGCCGGGCGGCCGTCGTGCCGGGTGGTCTTGAGGCTGCGGTCGACGTCGGTGCCCACGGCCTTCAGCAGTTCCGCGCGCAGCATCTCGCGCAGCGCGGCGGGTTCGCGGGTGCCGAGCACCTTCACGCGCTCGCGCAGGGCGTCGACGATCTCCGTCGTCGGGCCGAAGCCGATGTCGGCGACCAGGAGGGTCTCCTCGACCTCTTCCCAGGTCGACTCGTCCAGGGTGTCGCGCGAGAGCAGCGCCAGCAGTCCCTGACCGAGGGCGGAGTTGGAACGGGAGAGGCGTCCGCGCAGGCGGACGAGCCGGCCGAGGGCCGGCTCGGGCGTCTCGGCGAGCGGCCCGTCGGGCAGGTCGACGGTGTCGACCGCGCGGGAGGGGGAGTCGCGCGGGAACTCGGCGTCGTCGCCGACCCCGGGGAGCGGTTCGTCCTCGTCCAGGCCCGGCTGGCGACCGGGGCGCGGCGGGAGCGAGCGTCGCCGGCTGCGCGGACGGACGAGGCCCACGACCGCCCCCACGCCCCCGAGGGCGATGACGACGACCAGGCCGATGATGACTTCCCAGGTGTCCACGAGCGTCGATCCTCCCAGACGCCGGGGCCACCACCCGTCAGCGCGCTCGGGCCGTGCGGCGTTCCTCGCCCTGGTGGCGGCGCTGGGCCTCCAGGCGTTCGGCGACCCGGACGGCGACGCGTTCCCGGTGGTGGCGCACGACGGGCAGCACGCGACCCGCCCAGGCGTCGATGCGGGCGATGAGCCGGCTCCCTCGTCGGCGCATGGTCGGCGCGGCCACCGAGAGCAGCACCACGAGAGCGAGCCCCACCGTCAGGGCGAACGTCACGAGCAGAGTCGTCACCACGAGAGCACCACCACCCGGATCTTCACCCGCCCAGCGTGCCCCGTGCGTCACGCCCGCACCACTCCACGCGCCCAACGTTGCCGCCCCGTGACCAGATGCTCACCGGGGCGTCACCGGACGGAGACCTCGGCGGGTGCGGGCTCGCGCATCCGCTGACTGACCACGGTGCTGATCCCGTCGCCGCGCATGGTCACGCCGTACAGGGCGTCGGCGATCTGCATCGTCCGCTTCTGGTGGGTGATGATGATCAGCTGGCTGGAGGCCCGGAGTTCCTCGAAGAGCGTGATGAGCCGCGAGAGGTTCGCGTCGTCGAGCGCGGCCTCCACCTCGTCGAGGACGTAGAAGGGGCTGGGGCGCGCCCGGAAGATCGAGACCAGCATCGCGACCGCGGCGAGCGAGCGCTCACCCCCGGAGAGCAGCGACAGCCGCTTGACCTTCTTGCCGGCCGGGCGGGCCTCGACCTCGATGCCGGTGGTCAGCATGTTCGAGGGGTCGGTGAGGACCAAGCGGCCCTCCCCCCCGGGGAAGAGGCGGGGGAACACCTGCTCGTACTGCTCGGCGACCTCGGCGAAGGCCTCGGAGAAGACGCGTTCGACGCGCTCGTCGACCTCCTTGACGATGTCGAGCAGGTCCTTGCGCGAGTTCTTGAGGTCGTCGGACTGGGTGACGAGGAACTGGTGGCGTTCCTCCATCGCCGCGTACTCCTCGAGCGCGAGCGGGTTGACCTGCCCGAGCTGGGAGAGCGCCCGTTCGGCGCTGCGGCGGCGCTTCTCCTGCTCGGAACGGACGTAGGGGCGCGGTGCGGGTTCCGTCTCGGGTTCGGGGTCCCCCGGGGCCGGCGCCGACGGCGGGACGAGCTGGTCGGGACCGAACTCCTGCACCAGGACGTCGGGGTCGGTGCCGAGCTCCTCCAGCGCGCGCTGGCGCAGCTGGTCGATCTTCCAGCGCTGCTGGGCGCGGGCGACCTCGTCGGCGTGGCGGGAGTCACCCAGCCGCTGCTGCTCGTCCTTCAGCGACCCGACGGTCCGCCGGGCACCGGTGACCTCCTCCTCGAACCTCGCCCGCGCGGCCTCCGCAGCGGCGCGCAGGGTCGCGGCCTCGGCGGCGGAGGTCTCCCAGACCACCAGCGCCCTGGCCGCCCCCTCGCGCACGCGGGTGGCGACGCGGGACTGCTCGGCGCGCCGGGCCCGGCGGACGGCGGCGCGTTCGCGGGCCGCGACCTCCTCCCTGGCCTGCCGTTCGAGGCCGTCGGCCCGCCCGGCCAGCGCGCGGGCGCGTTCCTCGGTGGTGCGCAGGGTGAGGCGGGCCTCGGTCTCCGTCGCGCCGAACCCGCGGGCGACCTCGGCGAGGCGGTCGCGTTCGTCGGTGGTGACGTCACCGTCGTCCTCCGGGGCCGCCGAGGCGGCCTCGAAGCGTTCGGTGAGCTCGGCGAGTTCGGCCCGGTCGCCCGCGAGGCGTTCGCCGACCTGCGCCCGCGTCGCGCGGAGGCGGTCCGCTTCCGCCGCAGCCGATCGCACGGCGGAGCCGAGCTGGCCCAGTTGTTCCGCGACCGCGGTCATCCGGGCGTCGGAGTCGTGCAGGCGGTCCAGGGTGGCCTCGACGCGTTCGGTCGCGGTGCCCCGGTCGCGCTGCGCCTGCTGCAGCGCGAACTGCGCCCGCTGGGCGCGGTGCTCGGCGGCCGAGAGCGCGTCGGCCGCCTCGTCGACGGCGGCCTGGACCTGCAGGAGGCTCGGGGCCGACCGCGACCCCCCGGCGGCGAGGTGCGCGCCGAGGAGGTCGCCGTCGCGGGTGACGGCGACGAGGTCGGGGTGGGACTCCGCGACCCGTTGCGCCGCAGCGAGGTCTTCGACGACGACGACGTCGCCGAGCAGCCGGACCAGCGCGGGGTGCAGGTCGGCCGGCGCGGTGACCAGGGTCATCGCGGGTTCCGCACCCGGCACCGTCACGGCACCCCAGTCGGACGAACCGGCGGAGGCGACGAGCATCCCGGCCCGGCCGGCGTCGTCGTCCTTGAGGTGGGCGATGGCCCGTGCCGCGTCCGCGGGGGTCGAGACGGCGACGGCGTCGGCAGCGGACCCGAGGGCCGCCGAGATCGCCTGCTCGTAACCGTTGCGGACGCCCAGCAGCGCGGCGACCGAGCCCAGCACCCCGGAGACGGCCGACCCGGCGGCGAGCAGCGCCCCGGTCCCGTCCTTGCGGGAGAGCCCGATCTCGAGCGCCTCCTTGCGGGCCGCCCAGGTCGCCCGCTCGCGTTCGGCGGCCGACAGCTCCGTGCGGGCGCTCTCGTGCGCGGCCTCCGCGGTCTCCAGCTGCTCGGCGGCCTGCTCGTACTCGGCGTCGAGACCCTCCTCGCCCTCCTCGACCCCGGCGACCTGGGTCTCCAGCGTCGCGAACTCGGCCTGGGCGCGTTCGCGGCGCCGCTCCGCGTCGGCGAGGGAGCCGGAGAGCCGTTCCAGCTCCGACTCGGCGGCCTCGACCCGGCTGGTGCGGGCGGCGACCTGGCCGCCGAGGCGGGCCAGTCCCTCCCGGCGGTCGGCGGCGGCGCGCAGGGCGGCCGCGACCCGCTGATCCTCGGCCCGCGCGGCCGCGTCGGCCTCGGCCCGGGCGGCGAGCACCACGTCGAGGGCGGCGCGGTGGGTGGCGACCTGCGCGGTGAGCTCGGCCTCCTCGGCCCGGACGCGGTCGGCGGAGACCTGCAGCTCCTCCGGGTCGCGCCGTCCGGTCTGCTCCTCGGGTTCGTTCGCGAGCAGCCGGAGTCGTTCCGCCGCCAGCGCCTGCACCCCCCTGAGCCGTTCCGCGAGCGACTGCAGCCGGTGGTGGGTCTCGACGGCGCGCGCGAGGTCCGGGGCGGCGGCCGCGGCGGCCTTCTCCGCGGCGTCGAGGCGCTGCGCGGCCTCGGTCAGGTCGGCCTCGACCTGGGCCTGGCGCGCCTTCAGCGCCGCCTCGTCCTGCTCGTCGCGCCGCAGCGAACTGCTCGCCTGCACGAGGTCGTCCGCCAGCAGCCGCAGCCGCGAGTCACGCAGGTCCGCCTGCACGACCTGGGCCCGCCGCGCCGCCTCGGCCTGACGCCCCAGCGGCTTCAGCTGACGACGGATCTCGCTCACGAGGTCGGCCACGCGCGTGAGGTTGGCCTCCATGGCGTCGAGCTTGCGCAACGCCTTCTCCTTGCGGCGGCGGTGCTTGAGGACCCCCGCGGCCTCCTCGATGAAGGCGCGGCGTTCCTCCGGCGAGGCGTGCAGGACCCCGTCGATCTGCCCCTGGCCGACGATGACGTGCATCTCGCGACCGATGCCGGAGTCGGAGAGCAGCTCCTGGACGTCGAGGAGACGGCAGGTCTGGCCGTTGATCGCGTACTCGGAACCACCCGTGCGGAACATCGTCCGGGTGATCGTGACCTCGGCGAACTCGATCGGCAACGCCCCGTCGCTGTTGTCGATCGTCAGGCTGACCTCGGCGCGGCCGAGGGCGGAGCGACCCTCCGGGCCGGTCGTGCCGGCGAAGATGACGTCCTCCATCTTCCCGCCGCGCAGGCTCTTCGCGCTGGACTCCCCCATCACCCAGGTCAGGGCGTCCAGCACGTTGGACTTCCCCGACCCGTTCGGGCCGACCACGCACGTGATCCCCGGCTGCAGTCGCAGCGTCGTCGCGGAGGCGAACGACTTGAACCCCTTGAGGGTGAGGGTCTTCAGGTGCACAGGGCAGGAGCCTAACGAGGCGGGCCCCGTGATCCGCGCAGGCGAACGTCGCGCGCGGCGGACCTGCCGGCGGTCATCACGACCCGGAATGACCGAAACCACGACACGCTCGGTACTCGATGCGTGACCGGGTGCCGATGTAGAACGGTGGAACACCCTCGCACCCCGCGCACTCCCCGGAAGGACCTCTGTGCCGACCCGCCCCACCGGCGAGCAGCGAACCAGCCGCCTCACCCGCAGTCCCCGCCCCGCCTCCCGCAACCTCCTCCGCGGCCTTCCCGCCCGGGTCCTGCCCGCACCCCGCCGGGCCCCCTCGGTGCTCGCCGGCCGGGTCGGCGCCCCGAACGCCGTCGCCCAGGGCCAGGAGGTCCCGCTCAAGCTGCTCGTGACGCTGGCGCTGCTGTCCGCGATCGGACCGTTCGCCGTCGACATGTACCTGCCGACGTTCCCCGACCTCGCGGGCGACCTGTCCACCAGCGCGGCCCGGGTCCAGCTGACGCTCACCACCTTCATGCTGGGCATGGCCGCCGGGCAGCTCGTGCTCGGTCCGCTCTCCGACCGGCTCGGCCGTCGCAGGCTGCTGCTGGCCGGCTCGGCCGTCACGTTCCTCGCCGGGATCGTCTGCGCCCTGACGCCCTCCATCGGTGTCCTCGTGCTCGCCCGCCTCGTCCAGGGGCTGGCGGGAGCGGCCGGGCTCGTCATCGGCCGCGCCGTCGTCGCCGACCTCGCCACCGGGCGCGCCGCCGCCCGCGCGTTCTCGACCCTCGGCGTCATCGGCGGCGTCGCCCCCGTGGTCGCGCCCCTGCTCGGAGGGCTCATCGCGGGCCACGGCGGCTGGCGCGGGATCTTCGGGGTCACCGCTCTCGCCGCGCTGGCGATGGTGGTCGCCGCGTACTTCGTCGTGCCCGAGACCCTCCCCCGCGAGCGCCGCCACGCCGGCGGGGTCCGCGACGTCGTGGTCACCGCCAAGGCCGTGCTGTCGCGCCGCGGCTACGTCGGCTACGTCGGAACCCTCGTCCTGGTCTTCGGGACGGTCTTCTCCTACGTCTCCGCCTCGCCTTTCGTCCTGCAGAACGTCGTCGGGCTCTCCACCGGCACCTACTCGCTGGTGTTCGCGACCAACGCCCTCGGCATCGCCGCGGGCGGCGCCGTCTCGACCCGCCTGCTGCGCCGCCACGGCCCGTCCCAGATCCTGGCCGCCGGCGTGCTGATCCAGGTCGTCTGCGCCGCGGGGTTGTTCACGACCGTGCTCGCCTTCCACGCCTGGACGCCGGCCGTGCTCGTGCTGCTGTGGTTCACCGTGTTCAGCTGCGGTCTGGTCTTCGGCAACGCCACGGCGCTCGCGGCCGACGAGGTGCGCTTCGCCTCCGGCACCGGGTCGGCGCTGCAGGGTGCGTTGCAGTTCACCATCGGTGCGCTGGTCTCCCCCGTGGTCGGGTTGGCCGGGGAGCACTCCGCGGTTCCGATGGTCACGACGATGCTCGCCTGCACCGGCGCCGCGGCGCTGATGCTGTTCCTCGTCGCGAAGCCGGCCCGACGGGCCCACGCCGACGCCTAACGCGTCTCGAACCCCTCGACGCCCTCGGCGGGTCCCCAGTGGTCGATGACCCGGGTGACCCGCCCGGGGCGTTCGTGCGTGGAGGGGTCGGCGCGCAGCCGGGACAGCAGCGACTTCAACGCGGGACGATCACCCTCCGCGAGGACCTCGACCCGTCCGTCCGGGGTGTTCGTCGCGGATCCGCTCAGCCCGAGATCGCCGGCCTGGCGCTGCACCCACCACCGGAACCCGACACCCTGGACGGAACCGGTCACCAGGGCTGTGAGTCGCTCCACCCCGTCACCGTACGACGCCACCTACGACGATCCGACCGCTCAGGCGGCCGGGTCCTGCTCGCCGCGGGATTGCTCCTTCGCGGGCTCGTCGTCCTCGTGCTGGCGCTGGTGCTGCACGGGCATCGCCCGGGTGAGCATCTCGGCGAGGCGCCACGCCTCGGAGCGGTTCAGGTGCAGACCCATCTCCCGGTGGCTGCCGAGGCCGGAGTAGATGGCGACGCCGGCGAGGTTCGGTTCGGAGCCGTCGTCCTCGATGACGCTGAGGCAGAGCCAGGGCTTGATCCCGGGCCGGAAGTGCGCGAGCCGCATCGGCGGGACGTCGCGCTCCCCGATCAGGTAGGGCACGAGCATCCGCACGTAGGAGAGGTCGTAGACCTCGGCGCGCCCGTCGGCACGCAGGATGACGTCGTTGCCCTTGATGCTCACGGACTCTGCCGCGGTCGCCCCTAGCTGCACCGACCCAGTCCAGTGCATGCCGTGCGTGAACGCACCCCGAGCGGTGTCCCGATCTCGAACCGCGAGACGGGCAACCCCGCGGTCGAGGGGTTCACGCGTAGGTCGAACCGCCGGAGACGCCGAAGAACTCCTCCATCGTCGTGACCCCCTTCGCCGCCATCTGCGCGACGAGGTCGGTCCCCACCCAGCGCCAGTGCCAGGGTTCGGGCGCGTAGCCGGTGACGTCGGTCTTGTCGTCGGGGTAGCGCCGGAGGAAGCCGAACCGGCCGGCGTTGGCGACCAGCCAGTCGTACTCGGGTGTCTGGCCGAAGCAGTTCTCCAGGAGGCACCCGGGTCGGCTGCTGCCGCTGAAGTCGACGGCGAGGCCGGTCTGGTGCTCGCTGTAGCCGGGGCGGGCGGAGACGCTCTCGGCGCTCTCCACGCCGTCGCGGGCGACCGCGTTGTCGTGGACGTCCTGCTGGTGGGCCAGTGAGCGGAACCCGCTGGTCACCCCGAGGGACACCGTGGCCGACTTCGCCGCCGCCAGCAGCCCCTGCAGGTCGGCCGCGATCGTGCTCGCGACCTCTTTGCCGCCCACGACGGCGATCTCCGGGGCGTAGTCGTGGGGGGCGATCGGGTGCTGCTTGTTCACGATGACCCACGGGCTGCCGGCCTCGGTGAGGGAGTGCGCGGGCGGGGTCGCGGACGGAGCGGGCTGCGCGGCCGCGTCATGGACGGCGGGGTCCCCGCCGGCCACTCCCACGACGCCGGGTGAGTCGTCGACTCCCCCGGCCCGGGTCGCGACGACCCCGATGCTCGTCCCGGCGGCGACGACCCCCACGAGCAGCGTCCGACGGGCCACGACGGCGCGGTGGCTGTAGCGACGCCGGCCGTCGGGCAGGACGTCGGGCGCGAAGGGGGACCGCCCGCTGCCTCGAGTCATGAGGCGATCCTTCCAGCCGCGACGGACAGGGCCCGGCACGGCGCGCGGGTGATCACGCCGTACCGGGCCGTACGTCACGCTCTGCTCCTCAGCCAGTCACCGTGTGCTCACCGGCCGTGAGTTCCTGCTCGGTCCCGTTCGGCAGCCGCAGCAGCGCGGTCGTCCCGGCCGGCACCGTGACGTCGACGGTGAGCCCGCTCGGCTCGTCACGCCAGTGGACCGCGAGGCGGCCGTGCGGGGTCTCCAGCGCACCCCGCGCCCACGCGAGGCCACCGCCGGGCTGCGGGGCGATGAGCGAGCGGGCGTAGCCGGGCTCCAGCGGGGACAGACCCGCCACCACCCGGTGCATCCAGTCGGCCACGGCCCCCAGGGCGTAGTGGTTGAAGCTCGTCATCTGCCCCGGGTTGATCGTCCCGCCGGGCAGCATCGAGTCCCAGCGTTCCCAGACCGTCGTCGCCCCCATGGTCACCGGGTAGAGCCAGGACGGGCAGCCCTCCTCCAGCAGCAGCCGGTAGGCCTCCTCCAGGTGGCCGGTCGCGGTGAGGGCGTCGGTCACGTAGGGGGTTCCCGCGAACCCCGTGGAGACGCGGTAGCCGGCCTTGGCCACGACCTCGGCGAGCCGGTCGCCCGCCTTCGCCCGCACGTCGCCCTCGAGCAGCCCGAAGTCGATGGCCAGGGCGTAGACCGTGGCGCAGTCGGACCGGACCCGGCCGTCGGCCTCGACGTAGTGCTCGGTGAACGCGGTGCGCAGGCGGTCGGCCAGGGCGCCGAACTCCGCCACGTCCGCCGGCTTCCCGAGGACCTCCGCGATCCGGGCCAGCGTCCGGGCGCTGCGGTGGGCGGCGGCCGTCGAGACCACGCCCTTGTCCGCCTTGGCCGCGGCCGGGTCGTCCGGCGGTGCATCCGGGTCCAGCCAGTCGGCGAACTGGAACCCGGTGTCCCACAGGTCGGTCGGGGACAGCAGGGACTCCACGCGGCGCACGTGGGCGACCGCGGCGGGGTAGGCCTCGGCCAGCGCCGCCTCGTCGCCGTAGGCCTGGTAGAGCGACCACGGCAGCCAGACCGCGACGTCGGACCAGAAGGAGGTCGTGTCGGGCTCGCCGCGCAGTTCCTTCGGCGGGTTGAACTTCAGGACGTCGGGCACCACGTAGGGCGTGATGCCCTGGTTGTGCGCCTGTTCGGCGTCGAGGTCACGCAGCCAGTCCTGCAGGAACGTCGACACGTCGAAGAGGTAGGCGGCGCTGGGGCCGAACACCGCGAGGTCGCCCGTCCAGCCGAGCCGTTCGTCGCGCTGCGGGCAGTCCGTGGGGACGTCGAGGAAGTTCCCCTTCTGGCCCCAGACGACGTTGCGGTGGAGCTGGTTGACGAGTTCGTGCGAGCACTCGAACTCGCCCGTGCGGCGCAGTTGCGAGTGCACGACGACGGCTTCGAGGTCGTCCACGTCGAGGACCCCGGGCCAGCCCCCGATCTCGACGTAGCGGAACCCGTGGAACGTGAACGTGGGTTCGAAGGTGTCCCGCCCCCCGGAGAGGACGAACCGGTCGGTCGCCTCGGCGGTGCGCAGCGGACGGGTACCCAGTTCCCCGTGCTCGAGGACCTCGGCGTGCCGGACGGTGATGGTCGAACCCGCCTCGCCCTGCACGGTGAACCGCAACCAGCCGACGAGGTTCTGACCGAAGTCGACGAGGGTCTGCCCGCTCGGCGACGTCGTCACCGCGACGGGACGGACCACCTCCTGCCGACGTACCGGCGGCCCGATGTGCTCGGTGAGGCGCCCGGTGTCGAACTCCGCGACGTGCACCCCGCTCCACCCGTCGACGGGGCCGTCGAGTGCGGCCCAGCGGGGTGCCCGCAACCGGGCGTCGATCGTCTGACCGTCGTAGATCTCGTCGGCCAGCACCGCCGAGGGCCGCGCCTGCCAGTCGGCACCGGTCGCGACGACCTGTTCGTGGCCGTCGGCGAAGGTGACCTCGAGCTGGGCGAAACCTCCGATGTCCTTGGAGTACAGCCCGCTGTCGCCGCTCCACGCGAGGCGCCCGACGGCCCACCCGTTGCCCAGCGCCAGGCCGAGGACGTGGTCCCCCGCGCTGAGGCGCGACGTCACGTCGTGACTGACGTAGCGCAACCGCCACTCGTAGCTGCTCCAGCCCGGGGTGAGGACGTCCTCGCCCACGGGTTCGCCGTCGAGCTGGGGTTCCACCACCCCGAGGGCACTGACGTGCAGGACGGCCGAGGTCACCTCCCCGTGGCCCTCGTCGAGGGTGAAGCGCGTGCGCAACAACGGAGCCTGGTCGACCTCGTCGGCGACGATCATCGCCGCCTGCCAGCGTGGGGTCATGGGGGTGCTTCCTCCTGCGGTGCGACGGTGGGGCCGGGTTCAGCCCTTGACGGCGCCGGACGTCATGCCGGCGACGATCTGACGGTTGAAGAACAGGTACATGAGCAACGGCGGAATGGTGATGAGCAGGATGTCCATGAACAGCAGGTTGTAGGAGTTCAGGTTCTGGCTCTGGAAGTTGAACAAGGTCAGCTGGACCGTCGCGTTGTCGTCACCGGGCGCGAAGTACAGCGGGTTGGTGAAGTCGTTGAAGATGTTCACCGACTGCACGACGATGATCGTCACCGTGACCGGTCGCAGCAGCGGCAGGATCACGCGGAAGAACAACCGGAAGGGACCTGCACCGTCGAGGATCGCGGCCTCGTCGAGCTCCCGGGGCACCGTGCCCAGGAAGGCCCGGAACAGCAGGATCGTGAACGAGAGCCCGTAGGCGATCTCCACGAAGATCAGGCCCGGCATCCCGCCGAACAACCCCAGCTTCTGCAGCACCCAGATCGTCGGGACGATGGCTGGCGGCATGATGAGCCCGGCCAGCACGAGGAAGCTCACCACCGGGGTCAGCCGGCTCTTGCGGCGCTGCAGCACGAAGGCGACCATCGCCCCGAGGATCACGAGGGCGGTCACCGAGACGACGGTGAGGACCGTGGAGTTGATGAACGCGATGACCAGGATGTAGTCGCGCGTCTGGAGGACCGTCGTGAAGTTCTGCACGAGGTCGAAGTTCCGTGGCCAGGCCAGCGCGAACTCCCCGGCCTGCTGGGCGTCCATCACGGCCGTGAGGACGATGAACGCGAACGGGACGAGGAAGACGACGACACTGGCCACGATGGCCACCCCGCCGAGCCCGTAGCGGGCCAGGGTCCGGTTCACAGGTCCACCTCACGCTTCGCCATGAACCGGGTCAACGGGATCACGATCGCCGTGACCGCGATGAACAGGATCACGTTGCCCGCGGTCGAGAGGCCGTAGAAACCGGCCTGGTACTGCTTGTAGATCACCGACGCGATCACGTCGGAGGTGAAACCCGGACCGCCCTTCGTCATGGCCCAGATCAGGTCGAAGGACCGCAGACCGCCGATGAGCGAGAGCGTCACGACGGTGGACGTCGCGGGCCAGGACAGCGGCAGGACGATGTTGCGGAACGACGCCCACGGCCCGGCCCCGTCGACCTTCGCCGCCTCGCGGTACTCGTTGGGGATCGAGACGATCCCGGCCATGTAGATGACCGTGGCGAGCCCGACCCCCTTCCAGACGTCCACGAGCGCGACGGAGAACAGGGCGAGCGAGGGGTTCGTCAACCAGCCCGGCCCGTCGAGGCCGACCATCCCCAGGACGTGGTTGATGACGCCCTTGCTGGGGTGCATGAGGACCTGGAAGGTGATGCCGACCCCGACCGTGGACACCAGCACCGGGAAGAACACGACCGAGCGGAGGTAGCCGCGGCCGACGATCTGCGAGGTCAGCAACAACCCCAGGGCCATCCCCAGCACGACCTTCGCGCCCGAGGTGATGACCGCGTAGACCAGGGTGTTCACGAAGCCCTTCGTCAGCGCGGGTTCGGAGAAGAACTGCCGGAAGTTGTCGAACCCGATGAACTCACTGGTGAAGATCGTCCACCGCGTGAGGCTGAAGTAGAACGACAGCAACGTGGGGATGAGGAAGAGCAGGCCGTAGATCACGGCCGCCGGCAGGTAGAACCAGTTCGGGTAGAAGCTGCGTCGACGCCCGCCACGACGCTCGCCGCGGGGGGCGTGGACGCGCGCCTTCGGCGAGTCCGTGCTGACGGTCGTCGACACGCCCGTCACCAGCCCGCGAGGCCGAGTTGCTGGGCCTGCTTCTCGACGTCCTGGTCGTAGAGCTTCGCGGCGTCGGCGGCCGAGCTGATGCCCGAGCCCACCTGCACGCAGAGCTGCTCCAGGTTCGGCCCCTTGACCGGGGACAGGAACTCCAGCGCCGGGGACTGCTTGTCGGCGTCGAAGTAGGCCTGGACGTCCTTGGTCACCTGGGGGACGTCGGCCGGCAACGTGCACCCCTCGACCAGGTACGGACCGGTGGGCGGGCTGGCGGAAGTCTGCGCCTCGCAACCGGCCGGGCTGGCCACGAAGGCCAGGAACTTCTTCGCGGCGCTCAGCTGGTCCCCCTTCGTCGTGGCCGGGATGTAGACGGCGTTCGGGAACCAGGCCGTGAGCCCGTTCGCCGCGGCGTCGGTCCCCGGCAGCGCGAAGAAGCCGATGTCGTTCACCTTGTCCGGCGACGCCGCGGCGAGGGTCGTGATGTTGCTGGAGAGGATCGGGTACATCGCCCCGGTGCCGTCGGCGAGCATCCGCATGCCGTCCGGCACCTTCGCGGAGGCGTAGTCGGAGTTCTCGTACCCCTTCTCGTAGACCTCCTGCAGGTGCTGGAACCCGGCCTCGGCCACCGGGTCGGAGGCGTACTTGGCCTTGTTCGCCGTGTAGTCGGCGGCCCAGTTCGGCTTCGCCGCGGCGACGTTGTGGAAGTCGCCGAGCACGAAGAGCTGCGCCGTCCAGGTCTCGCCGTAGGTCTGGACGACCGGCGTGATGCCGGCGGCCTTGATCTTGTCGCTGACGCTGACGAACTCGGCCCAGGTGGTCGGGACGCTCAGACCGAGCTGCTCGAAGACCTTCTTGTTGTACATGACCCCGCCACCGAAGGCGGTTCCGTAGGGGACCCCGTAGACGTCGTCGCCCACCGACACCTGCGGCGTGAACGCCTCGTCGACCTTCGCCACCGAAGCGTCGCCCGTGAGCTTGGCCAGGTTCTTCTCCGGTGCGATCTGCTGGAACAACGAGCCGGAGTTGTAGTCGAAGACGTCGGGCATGCTGCCGGTCTGCAACCGGGTCTTGACGAGGTTGTCGCCCTCGGTCCCCGCCGGCTTGCCGTCGAGCTTGACGGTGATGTCGGGGTTCTCCTTCTCGAAGGCGGTCACGACGGCCTTCGCGGTGGCCTGCGCCGTCTCGTCGACCCCCGTGAGCCAGGTGATGGTCGTGCCTCCGGCGCTGTCGTCGGAGGTCGAGCCCAGGCTGCCTGCGCTGCAGGCGGTCAGCGGCGCCAGGGTCAGGACGACGGCCAGGGCGAGGGCGCGACGCAACGGTCGGACGCGGTGTGGATCGTGTGTCATGGACGTCTCCTCTTCGAGACTGCAGCCGGCGGCAGTGCCGGCACTTCACCGCCTGACACGATTCAAAGCGGTACCCCGAGTTTGGAGACTGGGGCACCGGGAGTCAAGCACCGAGCCGTCACATTCCCGGATCGTTTGCGCAGGTCAGCCCGGAATGCGCTTACCCACGTCAGTTCGTGGACCGAGGCCCGAAACGACGACCGCCTCGGCGGGCAGCGTGTTCGACGCACCTTGTGAAACGTGTCAAAGTCCCGCTATCGTGACCGGACCCCGATGGAGTGGAGTCCCCATGAACGAGACACAGGTCCTCGCCGCCCTGCGCGAGCAGACGATCGAACTCCCCAGCTGGGCGTTCGGGAACTCCGGCACCCGCTTCAAGGTGTTCGGCACCCCCGGAACCCCCCGCGACCCCTTCGAGAAGCTCAGCGACGCCGCCCAGGTGCACCGCTACACGGGCGTCGCCCCCCGCGTCTCCCTGCACATCCCCTGGGACCTCGTCGACGACTACGGCAAGCTCGCCGCCCACGCGGCCGACCTCGGCGTCACCATCGGCATGATCAACTCCAACCTCTTCCAGGACGACGAGTACAAGCTCGGCTCCCTGACCCACACCGACCCGAAGGTGCGCGCCAAGGCCGTCGCCCACCACGCCCAGTGCATCGACGTCATGCGGGCCACCGGGTCCAAGGAACTCAAGCTGTGGCTCCCGGACGGCACCAACTACCCCGGCCAGGACGACCTGCGGGACCGCCAGGACCGCCTCGCGGAGTCCCTGCAGCAGATCTACGCCCTCCTCGACGACGACCACCGCCTCGTCCTGGAGTACAAGTTCTTCGAACCCGCCTTCTACTCCACCGACGTCCCCGACTGGGGCACCTCGCTGCTGCACTGCCTAGCACTCGGCGAGAGGGCCAAGGTCGTCCTGGACACCGGGCACCACGCCCCCGGCACCAACATCGAGTTCATCGTCGTCCAGCTGCTGCGTCAGGGCCGCCTGGGCGCGTTCGACTTCAACTCCCGCTTCTACGCCGACGACGACCTCATGGCCGGCGCCGCGGACCCGTTCCAGCTGTTCCGGGTCATGTACGAGATCGTCCGCTCCGACGCCCTGCGCGCCGACAGCGGCGTGAACTTCATGCTCGACCAGTGCCACAACGTCGAGGACAAGATCCCCGGCCAGATCCGCTCCGTCACCAACGTCCAGCAGGCCACCGCCAAGGCCCTGCTCGTCGACCGGGACGCGCTGCGCGCCGCCCAGCAGGCCGGCGACGTCCTCGGCGCCAACGACGTGTTCATGGACGCGTACCACACAGACGTCCGCCCCCTCCTCGCCGGACTGCGCGAGGAGATGGGCCTGGACCCGGACCCGATGGCCGCGTTCAAGGCCTCGGGCTACCTCGCACGGATCGCCGCCGAACGCATCGGGGGCCAGCAGGCTGGATGGGGAGCATGAGTCCTGCAGGACGGACCACGGTCGGGGAACTGATCGCCCGCTCGAACGCCCTGGGGGCGGACCCGCGGTTCACCAACTACGCCGGCGGGAACACCTCCGCCAAGGGCAGCGCCACCGACCCCGTCACCGGCACCGACGTGGAACTGCTGTGGGTGAAGGGCTCCGGCGGAGACCTCGGCACGCTCACCGAGCAGGGCCTCGCCGTCCTGCGCCTGGACCGCGTGCGGGCGTTGAAGGACGTCTACCCGGGTCTGGAGCGCGAGGACGAGATGGTCGCCGCGTTCGACTACTGCCTGCACGGCAGGGGCGGCGCCGCCCCGTCCATCGACACCGCGATGCACGCCCTGGTCGACGCCGCCCACGTCGACCACCTCCACCCCGACGCCGGCATCGCCCTGGCCTGCGCCGCCGACGGGGAGAAGCTCACCGAACAGGTCTACGGCGACAAGGTCGTCTGGGTCCCGTGGCGCCGTCCGGGGTTCCAGCTCGGCCTCGACCTCGCCGCGATCAAGGACGCCAACCCCCAGGCCGTCGGGACGATCCTCGGCGGGCACGGCATCACCGCCTGGGGCGACACCTCGGCGCAGGCCGAGGCGAACTCCCGGTGGATCATCGAGACCGCCGAGGCGTTCCTGGCGCAGAACTCCCACCCGCAACCCTTCGGCCCCGTGCTGCCCGGCCACGAGGCCCTGGAACCCGCAGCGCGCCGGGCCCGGGCCGCCGCCCTGGCGCCGGTGATCCGCGGGATCGCCTCCCACGACAAGCCCCAGGTCGGTCACTTCAGCGACGCCGACGTGGTCCTGGACTTCCTCTCCCGCACCGAGCACCCCCGCCTCGCCGCGCTCGGCACGTCCTGCCCGGACCACTTCCTGCGCACCAAGGTGAAACCCCTCCTCCTCGACCTGCCTCCGACGACCGACCTCGAGACCACGATCACGCGGTTGCAGGAACTGCACGAGGACTACCGGGCCGACTACCAGGCCTACTACGACCGCCACGCCGACGAGCACTCCCCCGCCCTGCGCGGCGCCGACCCGCTCGTCGTGCTCGTCCCCGGCATCGGGATGTTCTCCTACGGCAAGGACGCCCAGACCGCCCGCGTCGCCGGCGAGTTCTACGTCAACGCCATCAACGTCATGCGCGGAGCCGAAGGGGTCTCCAGCTACGTCCCCATCGACGAGGCGGAGAAGTTCCGCATCGAGTACTGGGCCCTGGAGGAGGCCAAGCTCCAGCGGATGCCGAGACCGAAACCCCTGGCCACCCGGATCGCCCTGGTCACCGGTGCCGCCTCCGGCATCGGCAAGGCCATCGCCACCCGCCTGGCCGCCGAGGGCGCCTGCGTCGTCGTCGCCGACCTGGACCTGGCCAAGGCCCAGGCCGCCGCAGCCGAGCTGGGATCGTCCGACGTCGCGGTCGGGGTCGCGGCCGACGTCTCCGACCCCGACGCCGTGAAGGCCGCGGTCGATCAGGCCGTCCTGGCCTTCGGGGGTCTCGACCTCGTCGTGAACAACGCCGGGTTGTCGATCTCGAAGCCGTTGCTGGAGACCACCGAGGAGGACTGGGACCTGCAGCACGCCGTCATGGCCAAGGGCTCCTTCCTGGTCGCCCAGGCCGCGGCCCGCGTCCTCATCGCCCAGGGCCTCGGCGGGGACATCGTCTACATCGCCTCCAAGAACTCCGTCTTCGCCGGCCCGAACAACATCGCCTACTCCGCGGTGAAGGCGGACCAGGCCCACCAGGTCCGCCTCCTCGCCGCGGAACTCGGTGAGCACGGCATCAAGGTCAACGGCGTGAACCCCGACGGGGTCGTGCGCGGGTCGGGCATCTTCGCCGGCGGGTGGGGCGCCTCGCGGGCCAAGACCTACGGCATCGAGGAGGAGGACCTCGGGAAGTTCTACGCCCAGCGCACCCTGCTCAAGCGCGAGGTCCTGCCCGAGCACGTCGCCAACGCGGTGTTCGTCCTCACCGCCGGCGAACTCAGCCACACGACCGGTCTGCACGTCCCCGTCGACGCCGGCGTCGCCGCCGCGTTCCTCCGATAGGAGCCCGAACGATGTCCGTCCACATCGCGGTGGACCTCGGCGCCTCGAGCGGCCGGGTGATGCTCGGCACGGCCGCGCCGGGTGTGCTCCACCTGGAGGAGCTGCACCGCTTCCCCAACGGCCCTATCCCGGTCAACGGCGGGCTGGTCACCGACGCCGTCGGCCTGTGGCAGCAGGTCCTCGTCGGTCTGCGCGCCGTCGCCCGCACGAACCCCGGGGCGAGCACCGTGGCCGTCGACACCTGGGCCGTCGACTACGGCCTGCTGGCGGCCGACGGGACGCTGCTGGGGACCCCCCGGCACTACCGCGACCCCCGGACCGAGGGGGTCGCCGAGCGTGTCCTGGCCCGGGTCCCCGGGGCGGAGCTCTACCGGCGCAACGGTCTGCAGCACCTGCCGTTCACGACGATCTACCAGCTGATCGCCGAGGCGGACGGGCCGCTGCTGGGCGCGGCGTCCGACGCGTTGCTGCTCCCGGACCTCTTCGGGTTCTGGCTGTCCGGCGTCCGCGGCGCGGAGGCCACCAACGTCTCGACGACGGGCCTGGCCGACGTCGCGACCGGACGCTGGGCCGACGACCTCGTGGACCTCGCCGAGCTCGCGCGGACGCTGCTGCCGCCCGTGCACGACCCGGGAACCGTCCTGGGGACCCTGCGTCCCGACGTGCTCGACGCCACGGGACTGGACCCCGCGACCCGCCTCGTGGCGGTCGGTTCGCACGACACGGCCTCGGCCGTGGTCGCCGTCCCGGCCGCGGACGAGGACTTCGCCTACATCGCGTGCGGGACGTGGGGCCTGGTCGGCGTCGAACTCGGGCAGCCCGTCGTCTCGGCGGAGTCGTTCGCGGCGAACTTCACCAACGAACGCGGCGTGGACGACCGGATCCGCTACCTGCGCAACGTCATGGGGCTGTGGGTCCTGCAGCAGTGCGTCGCCGAGTGGTCCGCGCGGGACCGGGTCGACCTGGGCGAGCTCCTCGCCGCCGCGGCGGAGGTCCCGCCGGGCGGACCGGTGATCGACATCGACGACGCCCGCTTCCTGGCCCCCGGGCCGATGGTCGAACGGGTCGCCGCGGCGGTGGCGGAGTCCGGTCGCCGTCCCCCGGGGGAACCCGCCGAGGTCGTGCGCTGCGTGCTGGAGAGCCTGGCCGACGCCTTCGCGCGCACCGTCGCCGACGCGGTCCGGTTGTCCGGCCACCCCGTGCGCGTCGTCCACCTCGTCGGCGGGGGGGCCCGCAACGCCCTGCTCTGCCGCCTCACCGCGAACGCCTGCGGACTGCCGGTGGTCGCGGGGCCCGTGGAGGCCACCGCCCTGGGCAACGTCCTGGTCCAGGCCCGCGCGGCCGGGGACCTGTCCGGGTCCCTGGAGGCGCTGCGGTCCCTGGTGCGCCAGACTGCCGACCTCACCACCTACGTCCCGGATCGCACCACCGCAGGAGTGTCGTGAAACGTCAGGTCCCCAACGCCCGCGAGATCCTGGAGCTGGTGCAGTTCAAGAAGCCGGAACTGGACGGCCGCAAGCGCCGCCTCGAGTCCGCGCTCACCATCGAGGACCTGCGTCACATCGCCAAGCGCCGGACCCCGCGCGCCGCCTTCGACTACACCGACGGTTCCGCCGAGGGCGAGATCTCCCTCGCCCGAGCCCGTCAGGCCTTCTCCGACGTGGAGTTCCACCCCTCGATCCTGCACGACGTCTCCACGGTCGACACCTCCACCACGATCTTCGGCGGCCCCTCGGCCCTGCCCTTCGGCATCGCCCCCACCGGCTTCACCCGTCTCATGCAGACCGAGGGCGAGACCGCCGGAGCCGGAGCCGCCGGGGCGGCCGGCATCCCCTTCACCCTCTCCACCCTGGGCACCACCTCGATCGAGCACGTGAAGGCCGCCAACCCCACGGGCCGCAACTGGTTCCAGCTCTACGTCATGCGCCAGCGCGAGATCTCCTACGGCCTCGTGGAGCGCGCCGCGAAGGCCGGTTTCGACACCCTGATGTTCACCGTCGACACCCCCATCGCGGGAGCCCGCCTGCGCGACAAGCGCAACGGCTTCTCCATCCCGCCCCAGCTCACCGCCTCCACCATCCTCGACACCATGACCCGGCCCTGGTGGTGGTTCGACTTCCTCACCACCACCAAGCTCGAGTTCGCCTCCCTCACCGAGACCGGCGGCACCGTGGGGGAACTCCTCGACTACGCGATGGACCCCTCCATCGACTACGGCGACCTGGAGACCATCAGGGCCATGTGGCCCGGGAAGCTCGTCATCAAGGGCGTCCAGAACGTCGCGGACGCCAAGAAGCTCGTCGACCTCGGCGTGGACGGGATCATCCTGTCCAACCACGGCGGCCGCCAACTGGACCGCGCCCCCATCCCCTTCCACCTCCTGCCCGAGGTGGTCCGCGAGGTCGGCCACCACACCGAGGTCGTCATCGACACCGGCATCATGAACGGAGCCGACGTCGTCGCCTCCCTCGCGATGGGTGCGAAGTTCACCCTGGTCGGGCGCGCCTACCTCTACGGCCTCATGGCCGGCGGACGTCAGGGCGTCGACCGCGCGATCCAGATCCTCACCGAGCAGGTGGTGCGGACGATGAAGCTCCTCGAGGTCGCCGACGTCTCCGAGCTCGGACCCCAGCACGTCACCCAGCTGGAGCGGCTCGTCCCCCGCGCCCGCCCGTGAGGGTCGCCGCGTGGGCGTCGATCACGGCCTGGAGCAGTCCCGGGAAGCGTTCGTCCAGGTCGGCGCGGCGCAGGGTGTTGAGGATGGCCGTCCCGCGGTAGCGCTGGTCGATGACGCCGGCCTCCCGCAGGACCCGGAAGTGGTGCGTCGAGGTCGACCTGGTCACGGGGAGGTCGAACGCGATGCAGGCCTGGTCGTCGTGCCCCCCGGCCAGCTGCGCCACGATGCGCCGCCGGACGGGGTCGGCCAGGGCCGCCAGCACGGCGTCGAGGGAGAACCGCTCCTTCTCGGGGTGCTCCAGGGTCCGCACTCTCGCTCCTCTCCGTTCCGCAGGCGGGTGCTACGGTCTTCGTCGTACTACGACAACCATCGTACGACGCCGGGGACCCCGCCCGGCTGGAGGAGGTTCCCGTGAAGGTGTTCCAGATCGGTGCCGCCGGCGGCGTCGGACGTCGACTCAGCGCCCTGCTCGTCGCCCGGGGCGTCGAGGTCAGCGGGATGCACCGCGCCGGGGCGCAGGCCGCGACCATCGCCGAGCAGGGTGCGACCCCCGTCGCCGGCGACCTCGTCGCCGACAGCGTGGACGAGCTCGCCGCGAAGCTGGCCGGGCACGACGCCGTGGTGTTCAGCGCCGGGGCCCACGGAACGGGCCGGGACCAGACCAGCGCCATCGACGGCGAGGGAGTGGTCAAGGCCGCCGCCGCCGCCGCGCAGGCCGGGGTGTCCCGGTTCCTGCTGGTGTCGGTGTTCCCCGAGGCCGGGCGCGGAGGCGAGCTCGGTGAAGGGTTCGAGCACTACGTGCGGGTGAAGAAGGACGCCGACGCGCACCTCGCCGCCACCGACCTCGACTGGCTGATCGTGCGCCCCGGGACCCTGGTGGACTCCCCCGGGACGGGCACGGTCGCCGCTCGGGCAGCCCTGGAGTACGGGGACGTGCCGCGCGACGACGTGGCCGCGTTCCTCGACGCGGCCCTGGCCCAACCCCGACTGAACCGCTCCGTCGTGGAACTCACCGCCGGTCCCACCCCGGTCGCCGACGCCGTCGCCGCACTGGTCCCCCGGGCCGCTCGTCGGTGATCGCCTCGTCGGCGTCCGCGGCGGTCCTCTTCCCGCCCGACCTCGCCGTCCCGACCCTCCTGCTGCTCCTCCTGGCCGCCTTCGCGGCGGGCTGGGTGGACGCCGTGGTCGGCGGCGGGGGCCTCCTGCAGCTCCCGGCCCTGCTGCTCGTCCCCGGCCTCGCTCCCGTCCAGGCCCTGGCCACGAACAAGCTCGGCTCGATCTTCGGGACCTCCACCAGTGCCCTGACGTACTACCGGCGGGCCCGGCCCGACCTGCGGACAGCCCTGCCGATGGCGGCGGTCGCCCTCGTGGGCAGTTTCGGCGGTGCCTCGATCGCCGCGGCCCTCCCGGTCGCGGTGTTCAAACCCGTCATCGTCGTCGCCCTGGTCACCGTCGCGACCATCACCCTGCTGCGGCCGGCCCTGGGCGGGACGACGTCGTTGCGCTTCTCCGGGCACGCGCACTACCGCGCCGCCGTCGCGGTGGGCCTGGCCATCGGGGTCTACGACGGCGTCCTGGGCCCGGGGACGGGGACGTTCCTGGTCATCGCGATGGTCAGCCTCCTCGGCTACGACTTCCTGCAGGCCAGCGCGAAGGCGAAGATCGTCAACTTCGCCACCAACCTCGGCGCCCTGCTCTTCTTCGTCCCGCACGGATCGGTCGTCTGGGGACTGGCCCTGCTCCTGGGCGCGGCCAACGTGGGCGGCAGCTACCTCGGCTCACGGATGGCCATCGCCAGCGGAACCCGCTTCATCCGCACCGTCTTCCTGGTGGTGGTCGCGGCGCTCATCGTGAAGGTGGGCCACGACGTGTGGGTCGAGAACCTCCGGCCCCTCCTCGCCTGAACCACCACTCACGTCGAGGGAGGACCCTGCTCCAGCGCGCGTAGCAGCAACCGGTGCAGCGTCGCCCGGTCTCGGTCGGACAACCCGCCGAACGACTCCTCGAGGACCTCGTCGAGCAGGGCACCCCCCGCCGCCCGCACCTGCTCGCCCGCGGCGGTGAGGCGGTGCCGGACCGCCCGGCCGGGCCCCTCGACCCGCTCCAGGAGTTCACGCTCGATCATGCGCCGGGCCAGCTCGCCCATCGACTGGTCGGTCTGGAAGGTGAGGACCGCGAGCCGGTGCAGCGAGGCCTCGGGTTCGGCGTCGAGGTGTCGCAGCACGTCCCACTGGACGAGGGAGACCCCGAGCGTGGCCAACTGGCGGTTCGCGTCCCGGTGGTGGCGCCACTGCAGCCGTTTGACGGCCAGCCCGACGTCCTGCAGCGAAGGTTCCACGATCCCAGGGTAGCGGATCCAAGGAACCTGACCTAAGGTTACTTATATGCAGCTCCTCGACGTCCCCCTCGACACCACCACCGTGCCCGTGACCTGCACCGACCAGGGCCGCGGTCGCCCCGTCCTGCTGCTGCACGGCGGCGGCGGTCCCCTCACCGTCAGCGCCTGGGCGCACCGGCTGGCCACCACCGCCGACGTCCGGGTGATCGTCCCCACCCACCCCGGTTTCGAGGGCACGCCCCGCCCGGATGCCCTGAGCTCGCCCCAGGACCTCGCCCGGCTCTACGCCGGCCTGCTGGAGTCCCTCGACCTGGACGGCGTCACGGTCGTCGGCAACTCGCTCGGCGGCTGGATCACGGCGGAACTCGGGCTGCTCGACACCACCCGGGTCGGTCGTCAGGTCCTCGTGGACGCCGTCGGGATCGAGGTCCCCGGCCACCCCGTCGCCGACTTCTTCGCCCTCACCCCGCAGCAGGTCGCCGAGCGCAGCTACGCCGACCCCGCGACGTTCGGCCTCGACCCCGCCACGCTCCCCGCCGAGCGGCTCGTGGCGATGGCGGGCAACCGCGCCACCCTCCAGGTCTACGGCGGTACGGCCATGACCGACCCGACCCTCGCCGGCCGGCTGGCGGCGACCGCCCGTCCGACCCTCGTCGTCTGGGGCGAGGCGGACCGCATCGGGGACCCCGACTACGGCCGCGCCTACGCCGCGGCCCTCCCCGGGGCCGGGTTCGTCCTGCTCCCCGGGGCGGGCCACCTCCCGCAGATCGAGACCCCGGACGTCCTCGTCGACGTCGTCCGGGGGTTCCTTCAGGAGACCCCGAGGGCTTCCTTCAGCGGGTCGATGGCGAAGTAGACGAGGAACAGCACCGCGACGACCCACAGCACCGGGTGCACCAGCCGGGCCTTGCCCTTGGCCACCTTGAGCACCACGAAGGCGATGAACCCGGCCCCGATGCCGGCGCTGATGGAGTAGGTGAAGGGCATCAGGACGATCGTCAGGAACGCCGGCAGGGCGATCTCCAGGTCCGACCAGTCGATGCCCTTGACCTGGGTCATCATGAGGAAACCCACGACCACGAGCGCGGGGGTCGCCGCCTCGTAGGGGACGATCGACACCACGGGGGCCAGGAACGTCGCCAGCAGGAACGCCACCCCGGTGACCACGCTCGCCAGGCCCGTGCGCGCACCCTCGCCGACCCCCGTCGCCGATTCGATGAAACTCGTGTTGCTGGAGACCCCGCCCGCACCACCGGCGGCCGCGGCGATCGAGTCGACGACGAGGATCCGGCGCATCCGCGGCGGGTTCCCGTCCGCGTCCAGCAGGTCCCCCTCGGCGCCGATGGCGACGACGGTCCCCATGGTGTCGAAGAAGTCGGCGAGCAGGAGCGTGAAGACCAGCAGCAGGACGCTGACCACGCCGATGACCCGGAACGAGCCCAGCAGCGAGAACTGCCCCAGCGTCGAGAAGTCCGGGGTGGAGATCCACCGGTCGGGCAGCTCCGGGACGTTCAGCCCCCACGCCCGCGCGTTCACGACGGAACCGTCGGCGCCGGTGCGCGGCCCGAGCTTCGCCACGCCCTCCACGACGACCGCGAGGACGGTCGCCACGACGATCCCGGCGAGGATCGCACCCCGGACGCCGCGGACCATCAGGACGATCGTCAGGAGGAGCCCGACGACGAACACCAGGGTCGGCCAGCCGGCCAGGAACCCGCCGATTCCGAGTTCCAGGGGGGTGCCGCTGCCGGCCCGGACGAAGCCGGAGTCGACGAGCCCGACGATCGTGATGAACAACCCGATCCCCACGCTGATGGCGATCTTCATCTGCGCCGGGACGGCCCGGAACACCGCCTCCCGCAGACCCGTGAGCACCAGGACGAGGATCACCAGGCCCTCGATGACCACGAGCCCCATGGCGTCGGCCCAGGTCATCCTCGGCAGGCTGGCCACGCCGAAGGCCAGGAACGCGTTCAGCCCCAGCCCGGTCGCCAGCGCGAGCGGGTAGTTCGCGACCGCACCCATCAGCAGGGTCACGACCCCGGCCACGAGGGCCGTCCCCGCGGCGACGGCGGCCAGGTCGGGACTGCTGCCACCGCCCAGGAAGCCCCCGGTCCCGTCCGGCTGCGTCCCGATGATGAGCGGGTTCAGGACGATGATGTAGGCCATCGTGAAGAAGGTCGCGAGACCACCGCGGACCTCGCGTCCGACGGTGGAGCCCCGGGCGCTGATCTCGAACCAGCGGTCGAGGGCGGACGGGACAGGGGCGTGCGACATGCGGGACCTCGGGGTCGACGGGGCGGAACCCGGGCGATCCTGCCAGAGCTCAGTGCACCGGGGCGACCGGCGAGATCACCAGCGCCCGGACCGGGGCGTGGACCCCGGCCCAGGTCGAGGACAGCGACTCGTGCAGGACGGCGCTCGCCGCCCCGAGGGCCCCGGCCTGCTCCCCCGCCTCCCCCAGCCGCACGCCGAGGGGGTGGACCTCGCGCGTCATGGCCGCACCCAGCCGGGCCGCCAGCGCGACCCGCAGCCGCTCACCCGTTCGGCGCAACCCCGCGCCGCCGAGGACGACCTCGCTCACGTCGAGGACGTTCACCACCCCGAGCACCACCCGTGCGATGTCGTCGGCCGCCGCGTCGAGCACCTCCGCGGCGACGGTGTCCCCCGCCCCCGCCCGGGTGCCCAGCACGTCGTGGTCGTCCAGGACGGTCCGCTCGGCGAGGCGCAACCCGGCCGCCCGCGCCGCCCGGGAGCCGACCCGCTCCACGTAGCGGCGCACCACGGCGGCCGGTGCGGCGACGGCCTCGAGGCAGCCGACGGAGCCGCAGGGACACGGCGGGCCGGCCGGGTCGGCGACGACGTGGCCGATCTCGCCCGCGTTGCCGGACTCCCCGTGCAGCACCTCGTCGCGCAGCACCAGCCCGCCGCCGATCCCCGCCCCGACGTGGACGTAGAGGAAGCTGCGCCCCGTGCGGCGCGAACGCCACAGGTCCCCGACCGCGGCGGCGGTCGCGTCGTTCTCCACCAGGACGGGCAACCCGGTGGCCCGCAGGAGCAGGTCCGCGATGGCGACCCCGCGCCACCCGGGGAGGTTGATCGCCGAACTGCGCACCGGTCCGGCGAAGTCCAGGGGCCCGGGGACGGCGACACCGACCCCGCGGACCCCCACCGCACCCGTGGTGTCGATCAACCGGCGGACGAGGCCGGCCGCGTGGGCCACCACGAGTTCTACGGGGGCCTCCGGATCGGGCAGGGGTTCGCGGTCGACCCCGACCACCACCCCGGACAGGTCCAGCAGCACGGCGTCGACGTGCTCGCGCTCGAACTGGACGCCCACGGCCAGCGCGGCCCCCGGGCGCACCGACAGGGCCGTGCGCGGCTTGCCCGCCCCGCGCACCGCCCCCGGACCCGTACCGGGGCGCAGCAGGGCCACTCCTTCCTGGACGAGACCGCGCTCCACCAGGCGCCGGACGATGTTCGAGACCGTCTGCAGCGTCAGCCCGCTCGCGCCGGCCAGGTCCGTGCGGGACGTGCCGGGGTGGCGCCGGATGCCGTCGAGCACCACCGCCTGGTTGTAGTCGCCCACCCAGGGCAGGTTCGTGCCACGTCGCACCACGCCTCCTCGCGCTCGGCGACCCCCTTGGGATCGTTCCCAGAATCATGCGTCCGATCCGTTGACACGGTCAATCCACTGGATTTACTTTCCTGACACGGAACGGCGCACCGGAGCTCCACCGGCCGGCGCGCACCATCGGACACCGCCACGAGGGAGTGGGTTGTGCGTCGTCGTAACTTCCTGACAGCTACCGGCCTGGGCGCCGGCACCCTGCTCGGAACCGCAGCCTGTGGTGGCGGTTCCCAGTCCGGAGACGACTCCGGGGGCAAGGGGATCAAGGTCGCCTACCAGCAGTGGGGCTCGGGCACGGTGATGAAGGACTACCTCACCGGCGTCAAGGCCGCCTACGAGAAGGCGAACGCGGGCAAGACCATGGAGCTGCAGCCCATCGTCGCCTCCGAGAACGACTACTACACGAAGCTCCAGCTGATGATGCGCTCGCCGCGCACGTCGCCCGACATCGTGTACGAGGACACCTTCCTCATCAACTCCGACATCACCGCCGGGTACCTGCAGCCGCTGGACAGCTACCTGGACAAGTGGGAGGAGTGGGACCAGTTCCAGGACGTCGCCAAGGGGGCCGCGAAGGCCGCCGACGGCAAGACCTACGGGGTGCCGGACGGCACCGACACCCGTGCGCTCTGGTACAACAAGAAGCTCTTCGCGCAGGCCGGCCTGCCCGAGACCTGGACGCCGGGCAGCTGGGACGACATCCTCACCGCCGCCCGCCAGATCAAGGCGAAACTGCCGAACGTCACGCCGATCAACGTCTACGCCGGCAAGGCCGCCGGTGAGGCCGCGTCGATGCAGGGTTTCGAGATGATCTTCTACGGGACCGGTTCGACGCTCTACGACGCGGACAAGGACAAGTGGAACGTGGGGAGTTCCGACTTCAAGGACGCCCTCACCTTCCTCAAGACCCTCTTCGACGAGAAGCTCGCCCCGGACCCCACGATCGCCCTGGACGCCCAGGTCGGCACCCGGGTCCAGGAGGAGTTCCTGCCCGGCAGCACGCTGGCCATCGACCTCGACGGGTCGTGGGTGTCGAGCACCTGGCTCCCCACCGGCGGCAAGCCGTGGACGGAGTGGAACGACACCATGGGCCAGGCCCCGATGCCCACGAAGGACGGTTCGGGCGAAGGCAGCATCAGCATGTCCGGCGGCTGGACCTGGGCCATGACCAAGAACGCGTCCAACGCCGAGGACGCCTGGAAGGTCATCTCGACGCTGACGTCGTTCGAGAACAACCTCAAGTACAACATCAACTCCGCGGCCGTCGCCGTGCGCAAGGACGTCGCGGCCGACGCCGACTACACCGGTTCCAACCCCACGCTGGAGTTCTTCTCCAGCCTGGTCCCGGTCACGCAGTACCGCCCGCAGAACACCGACTACCCCCGGGTGTCCAACGAGATCCAGGTCGCGATGGAAGCCGTCGTCACCGGCCAGGCCAGCGTCGAGGACGCCGCGAAGGCGTACGACGAGGCGGTCAAGGGGATCGTCGGCGAGGACAAGACCGCGACGCTCTGAGCGTCGTCCCGAGCAGGAAGGAGGTCCCGTGGCCACCATCACCCGTCCGAACCCGGGAACACCCGGAGGGCCTGAACTCCGGCGCAGGACCCACCCGATCTCGGTGGACATCGCCCGGGCCCTCCCCCTGACGCCGGCGGTCCTGCTGCTGCTGGTGTTCCTGGCCGGCCCGATCCTGTGGTGCATCTACGCCGCGTTCACCAACACGGCGCTCACCGGCGCAGGATCGGGCAACACCCAGTTCGTCGGCCTGGACAACTTCCGGGCCGCGTTCAGCAGTGACACGTTCCGCAACTCCGTCGTGCTGACCCTGGTCTTCACGTTCCTGTCGGCCGTCGTGGGGCAGAACCTCCTCGGTCTCGGTCTCGCGCTGCTGCAGAAGCGGTCCGCGAAGGCGGTCCGCACCCTGGTGGGCATCACCGTCATCGGCGCCTGGGTCATCCCCGAGGTCGTCGCCGGCTACGTCTGGTACGCGTTCCTCGCCAAGGACGGAACCCTCAACGAGATCCTCGGGACGCTGGGACTGGGCCAGAACTGGCTCTACACCCTGCCGATCATCGCGGTCTCGCTGGCCAACGTCTGGCGCGGGACGGCGTTCTCGATGCTCGTCTACAACGCCGCCCTCTCCGAGATCCCCCAGGAGATCGAGGAGGCCGCCGAGATGGACGGGGCGACCGGTTGGCGGCGTCTCCGCTGGGTCACGGTCCCGATGATCAAGCGCACCGTGACGACGAACCTCATGCTCATCACGTTGCAGACGCTGTCCGTGTTCGGCCTCATCTACACGATGACCCGGGGCGGTCCCGGCACCAAGAGCCAGACCCTGCCGCTCTACATGTACGAGCAGGCCTTCTCCTTCAGTCAGATCGGCTACGGCACCGCCATCGCGCTCGTCCTGCTCGCGGTCGGCGGCGTCTTCTCCATCATCTACATGCGCCTGCTGCGCGAGGACTGACGCCCATGACCACCGAGACCCCCACCCCTGCGCTCAGCACGACCAAGCTCACGGTCGGCTCGAACAAACCCGTCGGGCCCCGTACCCGGGTCGCCGCCGGCGTCATCAACCTCGTCACGGCCGTCCTCGGGATCATGTTCCTGGTCCCCCTGCTGTGGGTCGTCTTCGCCGCGTTCAACTCCCAGGCCGGCCTCAAGCTGGAGTGGCCGGGGTCGAACTTCAGCCTCGACAACTTCCGGGCCATCCTCACCCCGGAGACGACCTACCGGCCGATGTGGAACGGGCTGGTCCTCTGCGTGGGCTCGACGGTCATCGCGATCGCGGTGGCGACGCTCGCCGCCTACCCGCTGTCGCGGTTCAACACCCGCTACAAGCGCCCGTTCCTGCTGACCATCCTGTTCTCGACCGGGCTGCCGATCACGGCCATCATGGTTCCGGTCTACGGCCTGTTCGTGCAGCTCAACCTCATCGACACCATCAGCGGCACGGTCGCGTTCATGGCGACGACCGCGCTGCCGATGTCGATCTTCCTCATGAAGAACTTCATGGACGGCGTCCCGCTCACCCTCGAGGAAGCCGCCTGGACCGACGGCGCGAACTCGATGCAGACGCTGCGCCACATCGTGCTGCCGTTGATGTGGCCGGGGATGTCGGTCGTGACGATCTTCACGTTCATCGGGATGTGGGGGAACTTCTTCATCCCCTTCATCCTGCTGCTCTCCCCCGACCGACTGCCGGCCTCGGTGAGCATCTTCACCTTCTTCGGCCAGTACGGTTCGGTCCAGTGGGGCCAGCTCGCGGCCTACTCGATCCTCTACACGCTGCCGGTCGTCATCCTGTACGTGCTGCTCTCCCGCCGCCTCGGCGGGGCGTTCAACTTCGGTGGCGCGCTCAAGGGCTGACCCACGACGGAGCCTCCGCACTTCTCGGTGCGGGGGCTTCCGCCTGTCCGGGCCGGGTCACCCGACGGACACCTCACCCACCGACGCTGGACGTCCAGGCGAGGAGGTGCGGGGTCGCCTGCAACAGCGAACCCACGACGACGTGCGCGGCGGCGAGGTCCGCCGCCGGGTGCGACGTCGTCACCGCGACGACCCGCATCCCGGCGGCGCGTCCCGCCTCGATCCCCGCCGGGGCGTCCTCCACGACGAGGCAGTCCCCCGGCGCGACGCCGAGGAGCCGCGCCGCCAGCAGGTACCCCTCGGGGTCGGGTTTGCCCACGTACACGGCCGACCCGTCCACCAGCACCGACGGGACCGGCAGCGCCCCCGCCCGCAACCGCGCCCGCACCGTCCCGGCGTCGCCGGAGGTCACGACCGCCCAGCTCCCGGCCGGGAGCGCGGCCAGCAGCGGCGCGGCGTCGGGGAACACCGGGAAGGCCCCGGGCAGTTCCTCGACGAACTCCCGCAGGCGGGTGTGCTCGGCCACCGGGTCGAGGTGTGGCGCGACGGCGGCGATGGTGTCGACCGGCCGACGGGCGTGGGTCGCGGCGTGCACGAGAACAGGATCGAGAGCGTGCAGCGCGGACCAGCGGTCCCAGACGCTGCGGTAGCCCGCGTGGGAGTCCACCAGGACGCCGTCGGCGTCGAAGAGGACCGCCCGGGCAGGGCTCACCAGTGCGCCGTGCGCGGGACCGGCTGGCACCCGGGGCAGGAGAACGACGACCGGTTCATGAACGCGTCACGGCGCACCAGCGATCCGCACCGCGGGCATGGCCGGCCCAGCTGCCCGTAGACGGCCAGCGACCGGTCGAAGTACCCGCTCGCACCGTTCACGTTGACGTACAACGCGTCGAAGCTCGTCCCACCCGCGTCCAGCGCCGCGCTCATCACCTCCCGCAATCCCGCCAGCAGCGCGGCGGCCTGGGGCCGGGTGATGGACCGGGTCGGCCGGGCGTAGTGCAGCTTCGCCCGCCACAGCGACTCGTCGGCGTAGATGTTGCCCACCCCCGAGACGAGGGTCTGGTCCAGCAGGGCCCGCTTCAGCCCGGTCGTCTTCTCCCGCAGGCGCTTCGCGAAGAGGGCGTCGTCGAAGGCGGGGTCGAGGGGATCGCGGGCGATGTGCGCGACCGGAGCGGGCAGGAACCTCGACCACGAGGCGTCGGAGGACTCCCCGAGCCCACCCAGACCACCGTCGGGCGTCCCCACCAGCGGCACGACGGCGACCCCGCCGAACGTCCGCTGGTCGACGAAGCGCAGTTCCTCGCCGTCGTCGTCGAACGTCCACACGGCACGGAGGTGCTTCTCCGGCGGCGCGTCGGCGGCCTCGACGAGCAGCTGACCGCTCATCCCGAGGTGCACGACCATCGCCTCCTCGGCGTGACCGTCGGCGTCGGCGAGCGGCAACCAGAGGAACTTCCCGCGGCGCACGGCGTCGGCGACGACGAGGCCGTTGGTGCGGGCGGCGGCGTCCTCCGGCCCGGCGACGTGGCGACGGATCGCGCGGGCGTTCAGGAACCTCGTGGTCGAGACCGTCCGTCCGAGCACCCAACGGGCCACCCCACGACGAACGACCTCGACCTCGGGGAGTTCGGGCACGAGATCAGTGCGCGGCGCGCTGCGCGGCCGCGGCCGTGGCCTCGCGCAACGCCTCGACGGCGGCCGAGGCCGCCTTCTGCTCGGCTTCCTTCTTGCTGCGTCCCTCACCGTGCCCCAGCGCGGTACCCCCCACCACCGCGTCGGCGGTGAAGTTCTTCGCGTGGTCGGGGCCGGAGTCGGTGATGGCGTAGGACGGCACCCCGAGGCCCTCGGCCGCGGTGAGTTCCTGCAACGCCGTCTTCCAGTCCGTCCCGGCCCCGAGACGTTCGGAGGACTCCATGAGCGGCGAGGTCAGGCGCAGGACGAAGTCCTGGGCGCCGTCCATCCCGACCGAGAGGAACGCCGCCCCGATGACGGCCTCCATGGTGTCGGCCAGGATCGAGTTCTTGTCCCGGCCGCCGGTGCCGAGCTCGCCCTTGCCGAGACGCACGTGGTCGCCGAGGTCGAGCCCGCGGGCGATGTCCGCGAGGGCGCGGGAGTTCACGACCGCGGCCCGCAGCTTGGCGAGCCGGCCCTCGGAGACGTCCGCGTAGCGGGTGTAGAGCTCGTGGGTCACCACGAGCCCGAGCACCGAGTCCCCGAGGAACTCGAGGCGCTCGTTGGTCGGCAACCCGCCCTTCTCGTACGCGTACGAGCGGTGGGTCAGCGCGAGTTCCAGGAGGTCGGCGTCGATCTCCACGCCCAGAGCAGCAGTCAGCCGGGCGGCGTCACCGACGCCGCCCGGCGTGACTGCGGGCGCCTGCTGAGCGGTCAGCTCAGAGGTCCTTGACCTTGCGGCCCTTGTACTCCAGGTACAGCGGGGTGCCGGCGGAGTCGGTGACGACCCGGGCGGTGTGCGGACGCGAGTACGCGACCTGGCCGCGCACGTTGCTGCGGACCAGCGTCTCTTCGGTCGCCTTCCACTGCGAACGGCGGGCGCGGGTGTTGCTGCGGGACATCTTCCGCTTCGGGACTGCCACGATCAGCTCTTCTCTCTGGTTCCGGACGGGGAGTCGTCACTGCTCTCGAGCAGGGACTGCAAAGCGGCCCACCGGGGGTCCGCCGGTTCTTCGGTGAGCGGCGCCTGCTCGGAGACACCGATCTCGTAGTCCTGCTGGCAGGGGCCGTCGCACACGGGCTGGAACGGCAGTTCCAGCACGATCGCGTCACGGACCGCGGGTTCGAGGTCGACGAGCTCGCCCTGGGCGACCTCACGGATCTCGTCCTCGTCGTCCGCCAGCTCCAGCGGCTTCTTGCCGGGGTAGGCGAACAGCTCCTGCACCGTGACCTCGAGGTCCTGCGTCACCTCGGCGAGGCAACGACCGCACTCCCCGACGGCGGTGCCACGGACGGTGCCCGAGACGAGCACACCCTCCATGACGGCTTCCAGCCGCAGGTCGAGTTCGAGGTCGGCTCCCTCGGGGACACCGATGACGGCGATCCCGAGTTCGGCCGGTGCCGGGACGGTGCGCTGCAGGGTGCGCATCGTGCCGGGCCGACGGCCCAGGTCGTGCGTGGACAGCACGAGCGGAGCGTTCGGGTCCAGCTGACCTTCGTGCACCTTCTGCTTGCTCACGTCCACACCTCCGCTGGAACTCGATCGACACACCACAAGACCCCGTCGCTGGTGGCAGAACCACACGCGCCGAGGTCGCCCCCAAGGGTAACCGAGGGTGTGCCCTGCGACCCAATCGTGCTCAGGACGACGTGCTCTCGTCCTCGGAGGTCTCCGACGACGTCGCGGTGGCCCCCTCGGGGACCTCGTCCTCGCCCCCGCGGACCTTCAGCCGGTCGCGTCCACGGTGGGCCTGCTGCTTGAGCCGGTCCAGCTCCTCTTCGAAGTCGGAGAGCTTGCGGTCGACCCACGCGTCGGCGTCGACCCGCAGGCGCTTGGCCTCGTCGCGGGCGGACAGGACGATGTGGTCGGCGCGTTCGCGCGAGGCCTTCGTGACGGCCTGCGCGTCCACGAGCTCCTCGGCCCGCTCGCGGGCCTGCGCGAGCACCTGGTCGGCGTCGGACCGGGCGGCCGCGAGGACCTCGTCGCGCTGGGCCAGGACGTCACCGGCCTGCTGGACCTCGGCCGGCAGCAGCCGGCGCACCTCCGAGACCAGGGCGAGCAGCTGCTCGCGGTCGACCATCACCGACGACGACAGCGGGACCCCGCGCGCTCCCGACACGAGCGCGGCGAGCTCGCCGAGCTTCTCGTGCACCTCCACAGCCACAGCCTTTCGTTGCTTCTCAGCGTTCTCAGGACGTTCGTCCTCAGGGACGTCCCGGGTCCGCATTCTCCCCCAGCCGGGCGACCAACGCGGTGCGCACCGCCGCAGGCACCAGACCGGAGACGTCGCCGCCGTAGCGGGCGACCTCCTTGACCAGCGAGCTCGACACGTGCTGGACGCGCGGGTCACCCACCAGGAACACCGTCTCCACGTCGGCCAGGTGCCGGTTCATCAGCGCCATCGGCAGCTCGTAGGCGTAGTCGCCGCTACCGCGCAGGCCCTTCACCACGACCGGGGCGCCGAGGCGGCGGCAGTGGTCGACGAGGAGCCCGTCGGCGAACTCCTCGACGAGCACGCGCTCGGCCCGCGGGTCACCGGTCTCCTCCAGCGCGGCCCGCACGAGCTCCACCCGCTCCGGACCGCTGAACAGGCCACGCTTGGAGGGGTTCACCGCGACACCGGCGTAGACGGTGTCGAACATCCCCGCCGCTCGCAGCAGGACGTCCACGTGCCCCAGGGTCACGGGGTCGAAACTGCCCGGGCACACGCAACGGCTCACGGGACCCGACGCTAACAGCGCGCCGTCCACACGCTGGTCTCCCCGTACTTGCGCTGCCGCACGTCGCTGAAGTCCCCCGGCCAGACCGGCTCGGCGGTGCGCGAGGACCGCTCCACCACGACCGTCGCCGCCGGTGCCAGCAGGGGCACGAGAGTGCCCAGCACGGTGGCCACCTCGCTCGACTCGACGGCGTAGGGGGGATCGAGGAACACCAGGTCCCAGCCGCCCTCGAGCGCGGCGCCGGGCGAGGCGAGGAACCTCTCCACCCGCTCGGCCACCACGGTGACCCCGGGCAGCCCGACCGCCGCGACGTTGGCCCGCGCGGTCTGGGCGGCCGCCCGCGCGGCCTCGACGAGGACGACCCGCGTCGCACCGCGACTGGCCGCCTCCAGCCCGAGCGCGCCGGAACCGGCGTAGAGGTCGAGCACCCGGGCCCCCTCGAGGACGTCGGCGGCGTCGAGGGCCGAGAACACCGCCTCGCGGACCCGGTCGCTGGTCGGGCGGGTCGTCTCCCCCGGCGGGACCTTCAGCCGTCGTCCGCCGGCGGTCCCGGCGATGAGCCGGGTCACGAGGACCCGCTCACGAGATCTTCCGAGCACGGTGCGCGGCGTAGGCCCAGCCGATGCCGAACGCGGCCAGCGTCGCCGCGAGCTGGCCCAGCAGTAGCCAGTCGAAGGCGGCGCGCGAGAGCACGGCCAGCAGCACCGGCACGCTGACCAGGACCGCGAGGTCGGGACCGGTCGTCGTCGCGGCGGCCGCCCCGGGCGGCAACCCGCCCATCGCGGTGGAGATCACCGGGCCGGACAGGTCCGGGTCCGGCCGGACGGCGCCCCGCAGCCCCGCGGCGGCGAACCCCGGCCCGGCGAGGGCCCCCAGCAGCGCCCAGGACCACCACGCCGTGCCCTGCGTCTCCCCGTGCAGCAGACCGGAGGTGGTGACGGCCAGCGGCACGGCGACCGCCCCCCACACCGCCATCAGCGCGGCGACGGGGATCCACCGGGCGAGGGCGATGTTCGTCGCCGAGATCGGCAGCGTGCGCGCGGCCGCCGGGGCCAGCGCGAGCCCGCGGGCCGGTTCGGACAGCGTCGTCGCCGCGGCGTACCCCGCGATCCAGATGAGCAGCGCCGCGACCGCGCGGTGCGCGGAGGTCCCCGCGGCCAGCACGAACGGCACGAGCGCGAGCACGCCGGCGGTCACCAACCGGCGGGGCTGGCGACGCAGCAGGACGAGGTCGGCGGCGATGACGGCCCGGACCGGACCGGTGACGCGCTCGAACCGGGCCCGGCGGCGCACCCGGCCACCGGAGTCCGCCGAGAGGGCGCGACCCATCTCGCGGATGTCGAACTGCAGGACCGAGGACGTCAGGCGTTCCAGCCGGGACGCACCGCGCCGCAGCGACGGCGAGGGGATCTCGCCCACCGACGACCACGCCGGGCGACCGACCAGGACGAGGGCGACCAGCGCACCCACCCCGACGACGACCGCCGGGACGACGACCGTCCGCGGGTGCACCGCGTCCACCGAGATCCCCACCACGGCCGAGGCCGCCAGGGCCAGGACCAGTCCGACGCCGATCCCGTCGAGGACCCGCCCCACCCGCAGCAGCGCCTCGACCCCGGCGCCGACGGCCGGTCGCACGACGAGGGCGTAGCCCGCCGCGGCGACGCCCGCCCCGACGGCGAACCCGCCGAGGAGCCCACCGGTGACGGTGCTGCCGCTGAGGTCGCCCGCCACCCCGAAGGCCACCGAGGAGCTCCACGCCGTGAACAGCCCGCCCGCGAGCGCCGTGCCCAGGGCCCGGTTGCGCACGACGGGTCGCAGCAGGTCGGCGCGCGGCACGGGCAGCGGGGTCCACCAGGTGGTGGGGGCGGTGGCGAGGCTGACGGGCCCGAGGCGGCACCAGGCGGCGAGGCCGAAGGCGATGACGCTGCAGGACAGGCCGACCGAGAGCAGGACGGCGGAGGTCTGGGGCAGCCAACCCGGCCCGTCGCCGCTGGTGGCCAGGCCGCTGCGGAGGGCGTTGCGCAGTCCTCCGCTGCCCCCGAGCAGCAGCAGGAACGCGATGCCGACCTGCAGGACGACGGTGTAGGTGTCGGTGAAGGTGGCCCGCAGACCGCGGGCGGCCTTGGAGGGGGCGGCCTCGTCGAGGAGTTCGCGGCGGGTCGGGTAGGGCTGGTCGGCGAACGGCCCGACGAGCTCCGGCCAGGGTTCGACCTCGGGTTCGACGTCCGTCATCGCACGGGTTCGCTGACGATCCGCGCGGCCTCGTCGGCGTCCACGACGCGGCACGCGTCGTCGTCGATGACGACGGCGCGGGTCGCGAGCGCCCGGAGCAGGACGACGTCGTGGGTGGCGAGGACGAGGGCGGTCCCGGCGTCGCGTTCGGCGACGAGCCGTTCCGCGAGCGCCTCGCGCCCGGTGGGGTCGAGGCGCTGCTCGGGTTCGTCGAGCAGCAGGACGGAGCGGGGGCGGACGAGGGCGGCGGCGAGGAGGAGTCGTCGCTTCTGCCCGCTGGAGAGCGACCCGGGGAGCTGGTCGGCGGCGCCGGTGAGGCGTTGCGCCTCGAGTTCGGCGTCGACGACGGCGACGACGTCGCGGACCCCGTGCCCGCGGGCGACGAGCTCGAGGTGCTCGGCCACGGAGAGTTCCGCGAACCAGGCGTCCTCGTCGAAGACGGAGGCGACCTCGCGGCGGAACTGCGCGGAGCGTTCGTCGACGGCCTGCCCCCGCAGGGTCACCTTGCCGCTCAACGGCTTCAGCAGACCGGCGACGGCGCGCAGGACGGTGGACTTGCCGGCGCCGTTGGCCCCGACGAGGCAGAGCGCCTCGCCCGCGGCGACGTCGACGGTGACGGGGGCGCACACGGGTTCGCCGTAGCCGACCCGCAGTCCCTCCAGGGCCAGGACGACCTGGCGGGCGGGACGGGGCTTCTTCTTGCTCACACGCGCTCCAGGAAGGCTTCGGTGTCACCGCTGACCCGGGCCGCGACGGCCGCGGCGAGGGGGCGGGCTCGGGACAGGTCGGGGTCGGCGGCCACGAGGGTCACCGCGGCGGCGCGGGCGTGCGCGATGAGGTCGGCGTCGCGCAGGACCCCGAGCAGCTGCAGGGAGCTGCGCTCCCCGGACTGCGCGGCGCCCAGGACGTCGCCCTCGCGGCGCTGCTCGAGGTCGAGGCGGGCCAGTTCGAACCCGTCGCGGGTGCGGGCGAGGGCGGCGAGGCGTTGTCCGGCCGGGGACGCCTCGGAGGCGCCGGAGAGCAGCAGGCAGGTGCCGGGCAACCCGCCGCGGCCGATGCGCCCGCGCAGCTGGTGCAGCTGGGAGATGCCGAAGCGGTCCGCGTCGACGACGACCATGACGCTGGCGTTGGGCACGTCGACCCCGACCTCGACGACGGTCGTGGCGACGACGACGTCGAGGTCGCCGCCGGAGAACCGGCTCATGACGTCGTCCTTCTCGCCCGGGGTGAGCCGGCCGTGCAGGACCTCGGTGCGCAGGCCCGCGGTCGCGGGGTGGTTGCGGACGATCTCGACGACCTGGCTGACGGCGGCCGCGGGCCGGGGTTTGGGCCGGCCGGGCTTCCCCCCTGGTGTCGAGCGCCGACCCCGGGGTTCGTCCTCGGGCGGTGGTTCTTCGAACTCCTCGGGCTCTCTGGGGTCCCCCGGCTCCGGTGGGGTCCCGTCCTCGCCGCCCTCGTCGTCGGTGTCGATGCGGGCGCAGACGACGTAGGACTGGCGCCCGAGGGCGGCCTCCTCGGCGATCCGCTGCCAGGTGCGGTCGATCCAGGCGGGCTTGTCCTGGGGGACGACGACGGTCTGCACGTCGGCCCGGCCGGGTGGGAGTTCGGTGAGCACCGAGGTCTCGAGGTCGCCGAACAGCGTCATGGCCACGGTCCGCGGGATGGGGGTGGCGGTCATGACCAGCAGGTGCGGGACGCCGTTGCCCTTGGCCCGCAGCGCGTCGCGCTGCTCGACCCCGAAGCGGTGCTGCTCGTCGACGACGACCAGGCCGAGGTCGGCGAACTGGACGTGCTCCTGCAGCAGGGCGTGGGTCCCGATGACGATCCCGGCCTCCCCGCTCGCGGCGGCGAGCAGCGTCTCGCGGCGGGCCGCGGCACCCATCGAGCCGGTGAGCAGGACCACCCTGGTGGCCCGGGGGTCCGCGTCGAAGGTCCCGGCCCCGGCGAGGTCGCCCAGCATCGCGGTGATGCTCCGCAGGTGCTGCGCCGCGAGCACCTCCGTCGGGGCCAGCAGCGCGGCCTGTCCCCCGCCGTCGACGACGGCGAGCATGGCGCGCAGCGCGACGAGGGTCTTGCCGGAGCCGACGTCACCCTGCAGCAGCCGCTGCATGGGGTGGGGTTTCGCGAGGTCGACGGCGAGCTCCTCGCCGACGAGGCGCTGGGAGCCGGTGAGCGGGAAGGGCAGCCGCTCGTCGAAGGCGGCGGCGATCCCGTCCGGGGAGGCCGTGCGGGCGATGGCCCGCTGGTGGGCGGTGGAGGCCCGGCGCAGGGCCAGTGCCGTCTGCAGGACGAAGGCCTCCTCGTAGCGCAGCCGGTGCCGGCCGGCCTCGAGCTCGGCCTCGTCACGGGGGGCGTGCACGGCCCGCAGTGCGGCGACGGGGTCGAGCAGGTCCGCGTCGGCGACGACCGCGGGCGGCAGGAACTCCGGCAGCTGGCCGTCGAGGCCGTCCAGGACCTGGGTGACGCACTGCCGGATCAGCCAGTTGGGGGCCGTCTTCGAGGCGGGGTACAGCGGGATCGGACGGGCCACGGTGCCCGCGCCCTCGGCGGGGTCCTCGAGCACCTCGTAGTCGGGGTGGGAGAGCTGCCACACCTCCTGGAACTTCCCGACCTTGCCCGAGGCGAGGACGAGGCGGCCGGGGACGAGGTCGTCCTTCTGGTGCTGGAACTGCCCGGCGAACTTCGCGAAGAACGTCATGGTCAGGGTGTCGCGGCCGTCGCCCAGGGTCACGACCAGGCGCACGCCGTCCCGGGCGCGCATGCGCTGCGGGTCCCCGTAGTGGGTGACCTGGGCCAGGATCGTCGCGTTCTCGCCCTCGACGAGGTCGCGGATGGGGGTCAGCGAGCCGCGGTCGGCGTAGCGGCGCGGCAGGTGCCACAGCAGGTCCCGCACGGTCTCCAGCCCGAGACCCTCGGACAGGAACTTGGCGGGGTTGGCCTTCTTGCTGTTGCCCTTCCCCCGCGGCAGCCGGCTGGACAGGGGTGCGTCCAGGTCGTCCACGCGGGCAGGTTACCGCCCGCTCCACCCCCCGTTGACGGCACCGACCGGCGGCGCGTCCACGACCCGGTCGCGTCCGGCCCGCTTGGCGGCGTACAGCGCGGCGTCGGCCCGGTCGACGAGGTCCTCGGCGCTCTCCCCGACCTCCGCCCGGGCGATCCCGGCGCTGATCGAGAGCCGGTGCGAGCGGTCGCCGGGGACGCTGGAGGCCCCCACCGCCCGGTGGAAGCGGTCGGCGACGGCCCGCAGGTCCCGCTCGGCACCGGCGTCCTGCCCGGAGTCCTGCCCGGAGTCGGGTCCGGAGCGGACCAGGACGACGGCGAACTCGTCCCCGCCCAGGCGCGCGACGACGTCCTCGGCCCGGCAGACCGCCCGCAGCTCGCCGGCCACGATCCGCAGGACGGCGTCGCCCGTGGGGTGACCGTGGGTGTCGTTGACCGCCTTGAAGGAGTCGACGTCCACGAGCAGCAACCCGTCGACGGTTCCCGCCTGCACGTGCGCGGCGAGCGCGCTGTCGTAGGCGCGGCGGGAGGTCAGCCCGGTGAGGGCGTCCTCGGCGGCCTGGGCGCGCAACGTCGCGGTCAGGCGCTCCTGGCGCTCCCCGGCCGTGGTGAGCAGCGCCGTGACCAGGCAGAACGTGACGAGGTGGGCCGGGCTGTCGCGGAAGATCCCGACCGTTCCCTCCTCGACGCCCATGAGGACGACGTCGGCGGCCACGGCCTGCGCGGTGAGCAACCAGGCGGCCAGGCGGCGCAGGTGGAAGGCCGCGAACAGCGCGGGCCAGCCCAGGTAGATCTGCCCCCCGAAGGAGGCGTCGTCGGTCCACAGGTCGAGCACCAGGACCATCAGTCCGGCCAGGCCCGCGAGCGCCGCCGGCGCCCAGCCGGGGGCTCGCCGCGGGGCCACGGCGAGGAACAGCCCGCAGCACACGACGACGACGGCGAAGGCCCCCGTCACCACCCAGCCGCCCGGCCGGGTGCCCATCGTCTCGGGCGAGACGATGCCGTTGAGGATGGTGTAGAGGCTCGCCGCGGTGGTCATCACGCCGACGGCCCGGGCCGCCGGGACGTGGTCCCGGGCCGTCCACCAGGCGTGCCGGGGCGCGCCGGGGCGCGCTCGGACCTCCGGGTCGCTCGCGGTCCGGCGCTGCTGCGAGGCTCGGGACACGGTGGTGGATCGACGCGTGGGGTCCTCCTCTGTAGCGGCCGAGCGGGCGACGCGGGGCCGGTCGAAGGGTCCGGTTTCTCGCATCCGCGGGTCTCGGCTATCGTGTTCGACGGTGTCCGGAAGTCCGGACATCGTGCGCCCCGTCGGGACGCACCACATTTCGTTCGACTTCAGGAGTTCCCCGTGGCTGCCACCTGTGACGTCTGCGCCAAGGGCCCTGGCTTCGGCAAGAGCGTCTCGCACTCGCACCGGCGGACCAACCGCATGTGGCTCCCGAACATCCAGCGGGTTCGGGCCACTGTGAACGGTTCCCCCAAGCGCCTCAACGTGTGCACCTCCTGCCTGAAGGCGGGCAAGGTCACGCGCTGACCACCTTGCACTGATCGACCCCGCGGGGCCGGTTCCCCTCGGGGGACCGGCCCCGCGGTGCGTCCGGGTCCGCTCGGAGGTCGGAGCACCCGGTCAGCGCGCGAAGTGGTCCCAGCCGGTCCCCCGCCCGCCCCAGCGCGCCCCGTCGACGAGGACGGGGTGCTCGCCGCGGGCGAGGACGCGCCCGACGGCGACGAAGGGTTCCGGCAGCTCGACGCCGGCGGGGAAGCAGCCGAGCAGGGCGTGGTCCTCGCCTCCCGTCAGGACGAACTCCGCGGCCCGGTCACCGGCCGTGCGGACGAGGTCGGCGATCCAGGGCGCGGCCCCGGAGGTCGTCGCCAGGTCCAGCGTGACCCCGCTGGCGGCGGCGATCCGGCCCGCGTCGCGCAGCAACCCGTCGCTGACGTCCATCAGCGCGCTCGCCCCGGCGCGCTGGGCCGCGGGGCCGGCGGCGACCGGTGGGACGGGTCGGCGGTGCGCGCTCAGGAGGTCCTCGGGACCGTCGAGGCGACCGCGCAGCAACAGGTCCAGTCCGGCCGCGGACCGGCCGAGAACCCCCGCCACCGCGACGACGTCGCCCGCGCGGGCACCCGAGCGCAGCACCGGGTCGGCCCCGCCGAGGTCGCCGAGGGCCGTCACCGAGACGAAGACCTCCGAGGCGGCGGAGAGGTCCCCGCCGACGACGACGGCGTCGAAGGCGGCGCAGGCGGCGGCCACCCCGTGGGCGAGGTCCTCCACCCAGGCCACCTCGAGGTCGGGGGGCAGGCCGAGGGTGATGAGCAGCCCGGTGCAGACCGCGCCCATCGCGGCGACGTCGGCGACGTTCTGCGCGACGGCCTTCCAGCCGACGTCGGCGCCGGTGGACCAGTCGCGCCGGAAGTCGCGGAACTCGACGAGGACGTCGGTGGTGGCCACGACCCGGGCGTCCGGGGCCGCGACGAGGGCCGCGTCGTCACCGGGACCGAGCAGCGCCCGCGTCGGCAGCAGCGGGATCACCCGTGCCAGCAGTGCCGTCTCGTCCAGCTCCCCGACCAGCACCGTGACCACTGGGGCACACTACGGGCGATGTCCGAGCCAGGTCCCGTCACCACCCCGCCCCGCCACCGCCCGCGTCCCCTCGTCGTCGCCCTCGTCGTCGCCCTCGTCGTCGCCGCGGCCGTCTGGGCCTACCTCGCGAACTCCCGGGGGGTGCAGGCCGCACCGGAGGCCTCCGACCCCGCGTGCACGACGTTGCTGGGGGCTCTCCCGCAGACGCTGGGGACCCTCGGGCGGACGCAGCAGGGGGCGCAGGGCGTCGCGTCCTGGGGCGGCGACCAGATCGTCCTGCGGTGCGGCGCGCTGGTCCTGGGTCCGACGACGAAGGCGTGCATCCCCGTCGGTCCCGACGCCGGTCCGAGCGTGGACTGGGTGCAGGACGCGGCCAACGACCGCGCCGTCCGCTTCCTGACCTACGGCCGGACCCCTGCCGTCGAGGTGACGATCCGCTTCAGCTCGACCCTGACCAGCGACCAGGCGCCCTCCCAGCTCGTCGACCTGGCCGACGCCGTCTCCGCGATCCCGCAGACCCGCACCTGCCTCTGAACCGGGCTCACCCTCGTCCCCGGGTCGCCCGGGCGCGGGCCTTGATCGCCACGATGACGTCCGTCTTGGCGTCGGCGTAGGCGTTGGTGTCGTCCCACCGCCCGGTCATCAGGGCCTGCTTGGTGCTCTCGTAGAGGGCACGGTCGCCCGCGTCGGAGCGCAGGTGGTCGCGCAGCAGGAGGTAGTCGGCCACGGCGGGGTCGTCACGCTGCAGGACGTGCACGTGGACGTCACGGGCCGGCGTGCGCACGAGGCGGTGCCCGGGTTCGCGCACCCGCAGGACGTACCCGGCGGCGAGCAGGCCGTCGAGGTAGTCCTCCTCGGCGGTGATGTCGTCCACCGCGACGACGATGTCGACGACGGGTTTCGCGGCCAGTCCGGGGACCGACGTGGACCCGATGTGCTCGACCTCGACGTTCACCCCCGCGAGGGCGTCCCGGATCCGCCGCTCGTGCTCGCGGTAGGCCTGCGCCCACCGTTCGTCGTGCTCGTGCAGCTGGAGGTCGAGGGCTTCGACACCGCCCACCAGCTCGACCGTCGTGACGTCCGCCCGGCGCCGCTCGCTGTTCTCGTCCACCACCTCACCGTACGGGCGACGCGCCGGGCTCAGCCGTGCTGGTAGCCCGTCGCGTCGCGCCGGCTGCGGGCGTGCCAGCGGGCCGCCACGACGTTGACCCCGATGACGACCGACCACAGCGGCGGCACGCGCCGCAACGCGCGCCGGTGGGCCCGCATGACCGCCACCGCGACGGGGGCGACGGCGAGCGCGGTCCGGTGGCGGCGCACACCGAGGGCGTCGGCCAGTTCCTCGCCCTGCATCCGGCGCGACACCGTGTGCACGAGCTGCCCGGCCGCCCACAGCGGTACGCCGCCGAGGTCGTGCAGGGCCTGGGCGATCGCGCCGAGGCCCACTTCGGTCAGCCGTCGCGAGTCCTCGCTGGGCGCTCCGGTGACGGCCGCCAGCCGTCGCTCCAGCCACGCCGCGCCGACCCCGTCGGACACACCGCGCAACAACCCGGGATCGGCTCCGTCACCGACGCCCAGCAGTCGTCCGAGGTGACGCCAGAACCGGTACAGCGTGCGCTGCTCCTCGTCCGTGAGGTCCATGCCGATCGTCGCCGCGGCCTCGATGGTCACCAGGGTGAAGTCCAGCCACGTCCGGGCCAGGTCGACCTGGTGCAGCGGGAGGACGTCGGCCTCGGGGCGGGCCCGGGCCAGCCCGTTGCGGATGCGGGCGTGCAGCAGCCGCACCTCGGCCGTGGCGACGTAACCCGGCGCGCCGCGGCGCAAGCCGCCGGGGAGCATGCAGAGGTTGATCCAGTGGGCGGTGTCGAGCATCCGCCGGTAGGTGCGCTCGACGAGTTCACCCGTGCTCACGAGCAGCGCCGCGGGTTCCGGGGGTGCGTAGGAGCGGATCAGCGCCCCGGCGCCGAGGTCGTAGATGTGGGCCGGGAACGGGATCGTGAAGTAGGGCCGGCTGCCCCGTTCGAGGAGGTCGTCGTCGACGGCGGCGCACGCGGCCTCCAGTTCGCCCAGCAGCGCCGCGATCGCCGGGTGCGGGTCGCGCAGGGCGCGGAGCCCGGCGCGCAGGCCCAGGTCCACCTGGGCTCGCAGCGACGGGTCCGCCGTGAGGGCGGCGGCCGCGGCCTCGGCCAGCGGGTCACCCACCCGCAGGGCGGCGGCGACCTCCGGGTCCGGGGCGGGGCGGGGGATCGCCGAGGCACCGGCAGCTCCCCCGAGGAGGTTCCGCACCGGAGAACCGGGGCCGGCAGCGTTCACTCCCACGTTCACTCCGACATGGTGCCCCGGCTTCGCCGACGTGGCCCGACGGGTCCCCCCGACGTGACCAGGAACTCACCCGGACGTCACCCGGGCGGGGCCGTGGGCTCACCTTCACCGGCGGGGGCGAACAGGTTGTCGCTCACGGCCACCCACTCCTCGTCCCCGGCCGCGTCGGCCGGGTCGAGACCCTCCGGGACCAGGAGCCCCGTGGCGCTCGTCGCGCCGGAGGTCGTCGTGACCGCGAGGCCGGACCGCTGGAACTCCTCGGCGTCCGTGCAGGAGGACCCCAGGACCTGCGTCGCCCGCAGGGACTGCACGAGGCAGATCCGCTCACCGTCCAGACCCACCCAGTACTCGGCCACCTGCGTCCCCCCGAGGTAGCGGGTCGAGTCCGCGGCGATGCCGTCCACACCCGTGCCGTCCACACCCGTGCCGTCCACACCGGTGCGCACCTGGTCCGTCGGCGTCTGGTCCTGGGCCAGGGCGGGCACCGAGTCGGCGAAGGACGACCCTCCGCACCCGCTCAGCGCGAGGGTGGCCGTCAACACCAGGAGGCCCCGCCGTCGCGACGTCACCGCAACCCGGTGGGCCGCTTCAACGCCAGCTGCAGCAACCGGTGCACGAGTTCGGGGTAGTCGACGCCGGTGGCCGCCCACATCCGCGGGTACATCGAGAACGGGGTGAACCCGGGCATCGTGTTGATCTCGTTGACGACGATCCCGTCCGCGCCCCGGGTCGGGTCGACGAACAGGTCGACGCGGGCCAGCCCCTCGGCCCCCATGGCCTCGAAGACCCGCGCCGCGGTCGAGCGCACGGCCGCCACGACGTCGTCGGGCAGGTCGGCGGGGCACGTCAGCCGGACGTTGCCGGAATCGAGGTACTTCGCCTCGAAGTCGTAGAAGTCGTGACCGCCGACGATCTCGATCTCGCCGGGCAGGCTGGTGAGGGGTTCACCACCGTCGAGGTCCTCGAGAACTCCGCACTCGATCTCGCGGCCGACCAGCGCGGCCTCGACGACGACCTTCGGGTCGTGGGAGATCGCTTCCGCCACCGCGGCTTCCAGACCGTCGGGCGAGGTGACGCGGGTGATCCCGATGCTCGACCCCGCGCGCGCGGGTTTCACGAAGACGGGGTAGCCCAGCGCCTCGACCTCCGCGACGACGGCGGCGCGGTCGGTGTTCCAGCGGCGCGCGCGGAAGGAGGTCCACGGCCCGACGGGCAACCCCTGACCCGCGAGCAGCAGCTTCATGACCTGCTTGTCCATCCCCGCCGCCGAGGCGAGGACCCCGGACCCGACGTAGCGGGTGTCGGAGAGTTCCAGCAGACCCTGCAGGGTGCCGTCCTCACCGAAGGGGCCGTGCAGCAGGGGCAGCACGACGTCGACGGCACCGAACTCAGTGACGTCCCCGTCCTCGAAGCGCTGCAGGGCCTTCGAGTCGACGTCGGAGGAGAGCGAGACGGGAGTGCCGGCGGCCGGCACCTCGGGCAGCTTCCCGTCCTCCAGGCTGAACCGGGAGGGGTCCTCGACCAGGACCCACCGTCCGCCGGTGGTGATCCCGATCGGGACGACGTCGTAGACGTCGCGGTCGAGGGCCGCGAGCACGCCCGCCGCGGTGACGCAGCTGATGGCGTGCTCGGAGGACCGACCGCCGAAGACGACGGCGACGCGGGGTTTGTGCTGGCTGCTCATCGGCGCCGACCCTACCCGCGGTGTGGTTGTCTTCGGGCGTGCCCGACAACGTGTCCTCCACCACCCCGCTCTCCCCCGCCACCACGACACCGCTGTCGCCCGCGACGCTGGCCGTCGTGGCGGGTCGTCCGCCGCGCGGGCTCGACAGCGAGCTCAACACCCCGGTGTCGTTGTCCGCGACGTTCGTCGGGGGCGGCTCGCTGGGTCAGGCCTCGCTCGGCTACGGCCGGTTCGCGAACCCCACCTGGGTCGCCCTGGAGACCGCGATCGGTGAGCTGGAGGGTGGCCGCGCACTGGTCTTCGCCTCCGGCATGGCGGCGGTGTCGGCCGCGGTCCACCTGGTCCCCGCCGACGGGACGGTCCTCGTGCCCCACGGCGCCTACAACGGCACCCACTCCCTCACCGGCCTGCTGGCCGCGCAGGGACGGATCACGGTGCGCCCCGTGGACATCACCGACCTCGACGAGGTCCGCGCGGCCCTGGCGGCCACCGCGGGCCCGACGCTGCTGTGGCTGGAGTCCCCGACGAACCCGCTGCTCGAGGTCGCGGACATCGCCGCGCTCGCCGCGCTGGGCCACGAGCACGGCGCGGTCGTCGCCGTCGACAACACCTTCGCCACCCCGCTGCTGCAGCAGCCGCTCGAGCTCGGCGCCGACGTCGTCGTGCACTCGGTGACGAAGTTCCTCTCCGGGCACTCCGACGTGGTCCTGGGCGCGGTCGTCGCCCGCGACGAGGCGACGCTGGCGGCGCTCTCGTCCCACCGCACCTTCCACGGGGCCATCGCGGGCCCGCTGGAGACCTTCCTGGCCCTGCGCGGCATCCGGACCCTCCCGCTGCGCCTGGAGCGCTCCCAGGCCTCCGCGGCCGACCTCGCGCGGCGCCTGCTCGCCCACCCGGCCGTGACGCGGGTCCGCCACCCCTCGTTGCCGCAGGACCCCGGTCACGCGCTCGCCGCGAGCCAGATGTCCGGGTTCGGCGCGCTGGTGGCGATCGAGGTCGTCGGAGGTGCCGCGGGGGCGGACGCCGTCGTCGACGCCGTCGCTCTGTGGGTCCCGGCGACGAGCCTGGGCGGGGTCGAGTCCCTGATCGAGCGTCGCCGCCGGCACGGCAACGAGCCGGCCGTCGTGCCCGAGGACCTGCTGCGCCTCTCCGTCGGCGTGGAGGACGTCGAGGACCTGTGGCGGGACCTCTCGCAGGCCCTGGACGCCGCGCTCGCCCACCGGGGAACCGTCTGAGGGACACGCGCGTCGCAGGAACGGGAACACCCGGGGCCTGTGTCACGCTGATCACAGCGGTGACACGCCCGGGATCCCGGGGAGCGCAAGCTTTATCTCATCTATGAGATACGGTGCGGACATGGCAGTCTCCACCGAGCAGATGACGTCGAGCAGCGACCACCTGTCGCAGATCGGCGCCCTCATCCGCGACGCCCGCAAGCACCGAGGCCTCACACAGGTCCAGCTCGCGGAACGCCTGGGTACGTCCCAGAGCGCCGTCCACCGCATGGAACAGGGGCAGCAGAACGTCTCGATCGACATGCTCCAACGCGTCGGTCACGCCCTCCAGGACGACATCGTCTCCATCGGGCGTCCCGGGCCGACGCACCTGCGCGTGCACGGCGGCGTGAAGCTGTCGGGCAGCATCGCGGTGAAGTCCAGCAAGAACGCCGGCGTCGCCCTGCTGTGCGCGGCGCTGCTGAACAAGGGCCGCACCACGTTGCGCGGGGTCGCCCGGATCCTCGAGATCCACCGCATCCTCGACGTGCTCGCCAGCATCGGCGTGAAGTACGAGTGGATCAACGAGGCCGACCTCGTCCTGGACGTGCCGGACACCCTCGACCTCGAGGCGATGGACGGCGAGACCGCCCGTCGCACCCGCAGCATCATCATGATGCTCGGGCCGTTGCTGCACCGCTACGACGAGTTCGCCCTACCCTACGCCGGTGGGTGCGACCTCGGGACCCGCACGGTCGAGCCGCACATGGTCGCGTTGCGCCCCTTCGGGTTGTCCATCACGGCGACGACCGGTTTCTACCACGCGACGGCCGACCACAGCGTCTCCCCGCAGCGCCCGATCGTGCTGACCGAACGCGGCGACACGGTGACCGAGAACGCCCTCATGGCGGCGGCCCGCGTCGAGGGGATCACCACGATCCGCAACGCGAGCCCGAACTACATGGTCCAGGACCTCTGCTTCTTCCTGGAGCAGCTCGGGGTCCGCATCGACGGGATCGGCACCACGACCCTCGTCGTGCACGGCGTCAAGGACATCTCCGTCGACGTCGACTACGCCCCCTCCGAGGACCCGGTCGAGGCGATGAGCCTGCTGACCGCGGCGATCATCACGCACTCCGAGCTCACGGTCACCCGGGCGCCGATCGAGTTCCTCGAGATCGAGCTCGCGATCCTGTCCGAGATGGGTCTGAAGTACGACCTGACGCCGGAGTACACCGCGGCCAACGGGCGCACCCGCCTGGTCGACATCACGGTCTTCCCCTCGGAGCTCAAGGCGCCGATCGACAAGATCCACCCGATGCCGTTCCCGGGCCTGAACATCGACAACCTGCCGTTCTTCGCCGTCATCGCGGCGAGCGCGGAGGGTTCGACGACGGTCCACGACTGGGTCTACGACAACCGGGCGATCTACCTCACCGAGCTCAACCGCCTCGGCGCGCGGGTGAAGCTGCTCGACCCGCACCGGGTGCTCGTCGAGGGCCCCACCCGCTGGTCCGGCGCCGAGGTGCTCTGCCCGCCGGCCCTGCGTCCCGCCGTGGTCGTCCTGCTGGCCATGCTGGCGGCGAAGGGGACCTCGGTGCTGCGCAACGTGGACATCATCGCCCGCGGCTACGAGCAGCTCGCAGAACGTCTGACGCCGTTGGGCGCGCAGATCGAGACCTTCCGCGACTGACCCCCGCCAGCACGCAGGAGGCCCCCGGACCCAGTGGGTCCGGGGGCCTCCTGCTGTCGCGGGTCAGGCCTTCTTGGCGACCCGACGGGTGGTGGTGGCGGTCTTGGCCGGAGCCGCCTTCTTGGCGGCGGCGGTGGTCGCGGTGCGGGTCGCCGGAGCGGCCTTCTTCGCGGCCGTGGTGGTGGTCCGGGCCGGGGCGGCCTTGACCGGAGCCGCCTTGCGGGCCACCGGAGCGGCCTTCTTGGTCGTGGTGGGGGTGGAGGTCGCGGCGGGCGCGACACCGCCCGTGGCCGCGCGCTCCTTCGCCGCGGCCTGGAAGGCGCGCAGCGCCTTGGTGTCGGAGACGACCTCCTTGAAGGCCGTGCCCGGGCGGAAGCGGGGCACCGAGGTCTTCTTGATCTTGACGGCCTCACCGGTGCGCGGGTTGCGACCGGTGCGGGCGTTGCGGGCCTGCTTCTCGAAGGTGCCGAAACCGCTGATCGCGACCTTGTCACCCTTGGCGACGGTCAGCGTGATGAGCTCGACGACCGCCTCGACGGCCGTGACGGCCTGCTTGCGACCGCCGAGGGTCACCTCGAGCGCGTCCACCATCTCTGCCTTGTTCACGGGGGCTCCTCCAGGGGGGTACGGGTCGTCCGTGGTTGGCCGAGCAGGAGCCCGACGAGGAAACGGTACGACCGACGATCACCTGAGTCCACCACAGGCCCGGCGGCGAGTCGTTGCGCCGCAGCACACCTGGGCTTCCCGACGACCGCCCCGACTGTGCCGCAGGGCTTCCGACGGAGCCGACGACGGGTCCGCCCGTGCCGCAAGGGATTTCATCGGAAGGGTTGCCGCGCAACGGGTCAGGACGCAGAACGACCCCGGTCCCGCTGCGCCGCAGCGGGAGTCCGGGGTCGTCCGTGCACGGGTCAGGCGGTCGACGCGAGGGGGGTCGTGGTGGGCTTGAACGACGGCCGACGGCCTTCGAAGTCGGTGATGGCGTCGGCGTGGCGGAGGGTCAGGCTGATGTCGTCCAGGCCCTCCATGAGCCGCCAGCGCACGTACTCGTCGACCTCGAAGGGGGCGGTGAAGTCGTCGACCTGCACGATGCGCTCGACGAGGTCGACGGTCACCTCCGTCCCCGGGTGCGCCTCCAGGGCCTTCCAGATCAGGTCGATGTCGCTCTGCGCGACGACGGCCGCGAGCAACCCCTGCTTGCCGGAGTTCCCGCGGAAGATGTCGCCGAAGCGGGGCGCGAGGACGGCCTTGAACCCGTAGTCGCGCAACGCCCAGACGGCGTGCTCACGACTGGACCCGGTCCCGAAGTCCTTGCCGGCCACGAGGACGGACCCGGCCCGGTAGGGCTCCTGGTTCAGCACGAAGCCCGGGTCGCCCCGCCAGGCGGCGAAGAGCGCGTCCTCGAAACCGGTCTTGGTGACCCGCTTGAGGTAGACGGCGGGGATGATCTGGTCGGTGTCGACGTCGGTGCGGCGCATCGGCACCCCGACACCGCGGTGGACGGAGAACTTCTCCATGGTGATCCCCTCTCAGAGCGCGGGTTCGAGGTCGGCGGGGGAACTGAGCGTCCCCCGCACGGCCGTGGCGGCGGCGACCAGGGGGCTGACCAGGTGGGTCCGCCCCCCCTTGCCCTGGCGGCCCTCGAAGTTGCGGTTGGACGTGGAGGCGCAGCGTTCCCCGGGGGCGAGCTGGTCGGGGTTCATGCCCAGGCACATCGAGCAGCCCGCGAAGCGCCAGTCGGCACCGAACTCCTTGAAGACGGTGTCGATCCCCTCGGCCTCGGCCTGCAGGCGGACCTTCGCCGAACCCGGGACGACCATCACGCGCACGGAGTCGGCCTTCGTGCGGCCCCGGACCACCTCCGCCGCGGCCCGCAGGTCCTCGATGCGGCTGTTGGTGCAGGAACCGATGAAGACGGTGTCGACGGCGATGTCGCGCATGGCGGTCCCGCCCTCGAGGCCCATGTACTCCAGCGCCCGTTCGACGCCCTGACGGACGCCGTCGTCGCCGATCTGCTCGGGGACGGGGACGGAGCCCGACAGCGGGACGCCCTGCCCGGGGTTGGTCCCCCAGGTCACGAACGGTTCCAGCAGGTTCCCGTCGAGGACAACCTCGGCGTCGAACTCCGCGTCGTCGTCGGTGCGCAACGTCCGCCAGTACTCCACGGCCGCGTCCCAGTCCGCGCCCTGCGGAGCGTGCGGACGCCCCTTCAGGTACGCGAAGGTGGTGTCGTCGGGGGCGACCATGCCGGCGCGGGCGCCGGCCTCGATCGACATGTTGCAGATGGTCATCCGACCCTCCATGGAGAGGCTGCGGATGGCCTCGCCGCGGTACTCCAGGACGTAGCCCTGTCCGCCGCCGGTCCCGATCTCCGCGATCACGGCCAGGATGACGTCCTTGGCGGTGGTGCCAGGCTTCAGTGTCCCGTTCACCGTGATCGCCATCGTGCGGAACGGCTTGAGCGGCAGCGTCTGCGTCGCGAGGACGTGCTCGACCTCGCTGGTGCCGATCCCCATGCCCAGGGAGCCGAACGCGCCGTGGGTGGAGGTGTGGGAGTCACCGCAGACGACGGTCATGCCCGGCTGGGTCAGGCCCAGCTGCGGGCCGACGACGTGCACGATCCCCTGCTCGGCGTCACCGAGGGGGTGCAGCCGGACGCCGAACTCCTCGCAGTTGGAGCGCAGGGTCTGCAGCTGCTTGGCCGAGACCTTGTCCTCGAGCAGCGACAGCGGACGGTCGATGTCGGCGGTGGGGGTGTTGTGGTCCTCGGTCGCGATGGTGAGGTCGAGACGGCGCACCGGACGCCCGGCCATCCGCAGCCCGTCGAAGGCCTGCGGACTGGTCACCTCGTGGACGAGGTGGAGGTCGATGTAGAGCAGGTCGGGTTCCCCGTCCTGCCCCTTGCGGACGACGTGGTCGTCCCAGACCTTCTCCGCCAGCGTGCGTGCCATGCTCCGCTCCCCTCACTTGCGTCTCACGTTTTGAGACGCCAGTATCGCTTCGTGGACAAGAGTAGCGGAGTCGGCGTGCTCGACAAGGCGGCGCTGGTCCTGGGCGCGCTCGAGGCCGGCCCGGCGAGCCTGGCCCAGCTGGTATCGGTGACCGGTCTCTCCCGCCCCACGGCGCACCGCCTCGCCGTCGCCCTCGAGCACCACCGTCTCGTGGCGCGCGACCTGCAGGGCCGGTTCGTGCTGGGAGCCCGGCACGCCGAGCTCGCCGCCGCCGCCGGCGAGGACCGGCTGGTGGCCGTCGCGGGACCGCTGCTGAGCGCCCTGCGCGACGCCACGGGCGAGAGCGCGCAGCTCTACCGCCGCCACGGGGAGCACCGCATCTGCATCGCCGTCGCCGAACGGCTGCACGGTCTGCGTGACACCGTCCCGGTCGGCGCCTCCATGACCATGACCGCCGGGTCCGCGGCCCAGGTGCTGCTCGCCTGGGACGACCCGGAGCGGCTCTCGGTGGAGCTCATGGGCGCACGCTTCGACGCGAGCGCCCTCTCGGGCGTCCGGCGGCGCGGCTGGGCCCATTCCAGCGGCGAACGGGAGGCCGGGGTCGCCTCGGTCAGCGCGCCCGTGCGCGGGCCTTCTGGACGCGTCCTGGCGGCCGTCTCGGTGTCCGGCCCCGCGGAGCGCTTCGGTCGCCACCCCGGTCGTCGTCACGCCGACGCGGTGCTCGCCACGGCCGCCGCCTTCGGCGCCGCCCTCGCGCCCCAGACCTGACTGGTTGCCCGGCAACGAAGAAGGCCCCCGGTCAGTGACCGGGAGCCTTGATCTGTAGCCCCGACGGGATTCGAACCCGCGCTACCGCCGTGAGAGGGCGGCGTGCTAGGCCGCTACACAACGGGGCCCTAGCTCAGGAGTTCCGTTCCCGGAACCCGCCTCGGAGAGTCTACCTCCCGGAGCGGTGTGCTCCGGACTGTCGACGTCTGCGACAAGCGCTGGGGTACCAGGACTCGAACCTAGAATAGCTGTACCAGAAACAGCCGTGTTGCCAATTACACCATACCCCATGGTGACTGATCCGAGCGGCGAACCGCCCGAACGAGATGAACTCTAACGCGTCCGCGCCCCGCACCCCAAATCGGCTCCCCGTCGCGCGACCTGAGGCGCGACGGGGAGCCGACGGGGAGCCGACGGGCAGGTCAGAGGGTCGCGCGCAGCCGCCGCAGCCGCGCCAGCGACGACTCGCGACCGAGGATCTCCATCGACTCGAACAACGGCGGGGAGACCCGGCGCCCCGTGACGGCCGTGCGCAACGGGGCGAAGGCGAACTTCGGCTTGATCCCCAGCCCGTCCACCACGGCCGCCCGCAACGCGGTCTCCAGCTCGGCGGTGCTCCACTGCGGCAACGCTTCCAGTGCGCCGAGCGAGGCGTCGAGCACGTCGGCGGCCTCCGGTCGCAGGGCCGTGGTGGCGTCCTCCTCCAGGACGACGTCCGCGTCCGCGACGAAGAGGAACCCGAGCATGCCGGGGGCCTGGCCGAGCAGGGTCATCCGCTCCTGCACGAGCGGGGCGGCCAGGGTGAGCCGCTCCAGCTGCTCCGCGGACGGCTCGGCCGGCAGGACGCCGCCCGTCTGCAGGTAGGGGACCAACCGCTGCCGGAAGTCGTCGGGAGCCAGCAACCGCAGGTGCGCGGCGTTGATCGCCTCGGCCTTGGTCACGTCGAAGCGGGCGGGTGAGGCGTTGACGTCGGCGACGTCGAAGGCGGCCACCATCTCCTCGACGGAGAACACGTCCCGGTCGTCGGCGATGCCCCAGCCGAGCAGGGCGAGGTAGTTCAGCAACCCCTCGCGGACGAACCCCCGGTCGCGGTGGTGGAAGAGGTTCGACTCCGGGTCGCGCTTGGAGAGCTTCTTGTTCCCCTCCCCCATGACGTAGGGCATGTGCCCGAACAACGGGACGGCCTGCGAGACGCCGATGTCCACGAGCGCCTCGTGCAACGCGATCTGGCGGGGGGTGGAGGAGAGCAGGTCCTCCCCGCGCAGGACGTGGGTGATCCCCATCAGGGCGTCGTCGACGGGGTTCACCAGCGTGTAGAGCGGATCGCCGTTGGCGCGCACCAGGACCGGGTCGGGGAAGGACCCGGCCTTGAACTCGATCCGGCCGCGCACGACGTCGTCGAAGGAGTAGTCGCGCCCCTCGGGCAGCCGCAGCCGCAGGGTGGGCTCGCGACCGTCGGCGCGGAACGCGGCGACCTGCTCCGGGGTCAGGTCACGGTCGAAACCGTCGTAGCCCAGGACCTTCGGACGACCGGCGGCCTCGTGGCGGGCCTCGATCTCCTCGGCGGTCGAGAACGACTCGTAGAGGTGCCCGGCCGCGCGCAGTCGTGCGACGACGTCGTCGTAGATCGGGCGGCGCAGGCTCTGCCGGTACGGCTCGTGCGGGCCCCCGACGTCGATGCCCTCGTCCCAGTCCAGCCCCAGCCAGCTCAGCGCGTCGAGGATCTGCGCGTAGCTCTCCTCACTGTCGCGGGCGGCGTCGGTGTCCTCGATGCGGAACACGAGCTTCCCGCCGGTGTGGCGGGCGTGGGCCCAGTTGAACAGGGCCGTCCGGATGAGGCCGACGTGAGGCGTCCCCGTCGGCGAGGGGCAGAAGCGGACACGGACGGGCGAGGAGCCCGGGGCGGGAGGTGCGGCGATGTCAGTCATGGCGGCCCCAGCCTATTCGCCCACGAGAGTGGTCGCAGAGCGTCACGGGTGGGCCGTTCGGGTGGCACGGACGAACACGCAGCGTCACGCGTGTCAGCGTCGTGGAGACCGCCCCGCTCCCCCGCCGCCCCCTCCGGAGGACCCTCGTGACCCGCCCCTCGCTCCGCCTCGCTACCGCCGCCCTCCTGCTGCCGCTCGCCGCCCTCACCGCCTGCGGTTCGGTGCAGGCCGCCGCCGGCCTGCCCGTGGAGACCGCGACCCCCGCGCGGACCGCCACCCCGACGCCCACCCCGACCGCCACCGTCGCCGTCGAACCCGTCGCCAACGACCTCGCCCTCGGTTCCGCCCACCACGAGCTGCAGGCCGGCGGCATGACCGTGGCCGTCGACTACTGGTCGACGCTGGACATGGGCAGGTGGACCCCGCAGGCCGCGAAGCCGATCCAGCTCGCCGCGACCATCACCGGGCCGAACCTGGGCACCGCGAAGAAGCAGCAGAAGGCCTACGTCAGCGCCTTCACCGTGACCTCCTCCGCCGTCGCGGCCGACGGCACGGTGACCTCCCCGGTCAGCGTCCAGGACGTCTCACGCCAGACCCCGGGCTACCTGGCCATGGCGCCCTACGCCTACTCGACGTCGTTCGTCATCCCGGCCGTGCCCGTCGGCACCCGCAGCGTGGAACTCCTGATCTCCTACGACGTGCTCGAGCAGAGCGCGCCCGGCGCGAGCGACTACTCCAAGCAGACCGCCAACGACACCATCACCGTGGCGATCGCTCCAGCAGTCACTCCTGGGGTCACTCCTGGGGTCACTCCGGGGAGCTGAACGAGGTCGAGAGGACCCCCAGGCCCTCGATCTCCACCTCGACGCGCTGTCCGGCGCGCACCGGTCCGACCCCGGCCGGGGTCCCGGTCATGATCACGTCGCCGGGCAGCAGCGTCATCGCGGAGGACACGTGGGCGATGATCGCCGGGATGTCGTGGACCATCAGCGACGTCCGTCCGTCCTGGACGACCTCGCTCTGCCCGCCGGTGATGCGACGGGTCTCGATCCGCACGTCGGAGGGGTCGAGGTCGGTCTCGATCCAGGGCCCCAGCGGGGTGAACCCGTCGGCACCCTTCGCCCGCCACCACTGCTTGTCGGGACCCTGCAGCGAGCGCGCGGTGATGTCGTTGGCGATGGTGTAGCCGAAGATCACCTCCTTGACCCGCTCCTTCGGGACGTCCTTGCAGATCCGGCGGATGACGATCGCCAGTTCGCCCTCGTAGTGCAGTTCCTCCCCGGCCCAGGCCGGGATCACCAGCGGGTCGCCGGGACCGGCCACCGAGGTGTTCGGCACGGTGAAGACCAGCGGTTCCTCGGGCACCTCGTTGCCGAGTTCCTCGGCGTGGGCGGCGTAGTTGCGCCCGATCCCGAGCACCTTCGAGCGGGGGATGACCGGCGCGAGCAGCCGGGCGTCGGCCAGCGGGACGCGTTCGCCCGTCGGGCTGAGCGGCGTGAAGAGCGGGTCGCCCGCGACGACGAGGATCTCCTCCTCGCCCGGAGCGCCCTCGACGACGCCGTAGCGCGGGTCGGAACCACTGGAGGAGAACCTGGCGATGCGCATGGCCTCACCCTAGTGACGCGGCGCGACCCCGCCGTCCGACGGGGTGGGAGGGGCCGCCGGGCGGCGGCCCCTCCCCTCAGACCAGTCTGCGCAGCCAGCCGTGGGTGTCCTCGGCCCGGCCGTACTGGATGTCGAGCAGCTTCTCCCGGATCGTCATCGTGACCTCGCCGGCGGAACCGGTCCCGTGCGAGAGTTCCCCGTCCGCCGACACGAGCTTGCCGACCGGGGTGACCGCAGCCGCTGTGCCGCAGGCGAACACCTCGGTGATCCGACCCGAGGCGACCCCCTCGCGCCACTCGTCGATGCTCACGCGGCGCTCGCTGACGTCGTGGCCGAGGTCCTTGGCGAGGTCGATGATCGAGGCGCGGGTGATGCCCTCGAGGATGGTGCCGGTGAGTTCAGGGGTCACGATCGAACCGTCGTCGTGGACGAAGTACAGGTTCATCCCGCCGAGTTCCTCGACGTACTTCTGCTCGGCGGAGTCGAGGAAGCACACCTGGTCGCAGCCGTGCTCGCCCGCCTCGTCCTGCGCGGCGAGGCTGGCGGCGTAGTTCCCGCCGCACTTGGCCGAACCCGTGCCCCCCAGGGCGGCGCGGGAGTAGTTCTGCGACAGCCAGATCGAGACCGGCTTCACCCCGCCGGAGAAGTAGGCGCCGGCCGGGGAGGCGATGACGAGGAACTTCACCTCGTGCGCCGCGCGGACCCCGAGGAACGCCTCGGTGGCGACCATGAACGGACGCAGGTACAGGGAGGACTCCCCACCCGTGGGGACCCAGGCCTCGTCGGCCCGGACCAGCTGGGTGATCGCCTCGAGGAACGTCTCCTCGCCGATCTCGGGCAGCGCGAGACGTCGCGCGGACCGCGCCATGCGCGCCGCGTTGGCCTCGGGACGGAAGGTCCAGACGCTGCCGTCGGCGTGGCGGTAGGCCTTGAGCCCCTCGAAGATCTCCTGCGCGTAGTGCAGCACCGCGGCGGCCGGGTCGAGTTGCAGCGGCCCGTAGGGGACGACGGCGGTGTCGTGCCAGCCCTCGCCCTTCGTCCAGGTGGCGATGGCCATGTGGTCGGTGAAGAACTTCCCGAACCCCGGCGCCCGGAGGATCTCCGCCCGACGCTCCGCCGCGACCGGAGTGGCCGACGGCGTGACGGGGAACGTCAGCCGGGGGGCGGATCCGGTGGGGGTGGCGGTCGGCGTGGCGCTCATGCGCGGTCTCCTCGTGAGCTGACGGTGGTGGATCGACGGTACCCCGCGCTCAGGCGGTCGCGGCGGCGGCCAGCGCGTCGCCGACCTCCGCCGTGGAGCGCGTCCCGACCTCACCGCTCGCCCGGGCGGCCAGGTCCGCGGTGACGGCCGCGTCGACGCGCGCCGCGGCCTCGTCCCGGCCGAGGTGGGAGAGCAGCAGCGAGACCGACAGCACGGCGGCCGTCGGGTCCGCGAGCTGGCGACCCGCGATGTCGGGGGCCGAGCCGTGGACGGGTTCGAACATGCTGGGGGCGGTGCGGTCCGGGTTGACGTTGCCGGACGCGGCGAGGCCGATCCCGCCGGTCACGGCCGCGGCGAGGTCGGTGAGGATGTCGCCGAAGAGGTTGTCGGTGACGATCACGTCGAACCGCGACGGGTCGGTCACCATGAAGATCGTGGCCGCGTCGACGTGCAGGTAGTCGACGGCGACGTCGGGGAACTCCGTCCCGACCGCCTCGACGGTGCGGCGCCACAGGTGCCCGGCGTGCACGAGGACGTTGTGCTTGTGCACCAGCGTGAGCTTGCGGCGCGGACGTGCCGCGGCGCGGGCGAAGGCGTCGCGCACGACGCGCTCGACCCCGAAGGCGGTGTTGACGCTCACCTCGGTGGCGATCTCCTGCGGCGTGCCGACCCGCAGCGCACCGCCGTTGCCGACGTAGGGACCCTCGGTGCCCTCGCGGACGACGACGAAGTCGATGTCGCCCGGGTCACCCAGCGGGCTCGGCACCCCGGGGAACAGCTTCGAGGGGCGCAGGTTGACGTAGTGGTCCAGCGCGAAGCGCAGCTTGAGCAGCAGCCCGCGCTCCAGGACCCCGCTGGGCACGCTCGGGTCACCGACGGCGCCGAGGAGGATCGCGTCGTGACCGCGGACCTCTTCGAGGACGGTGTCGGGCAGCGTCTCCCCCGTGCGGTGGTAGAGCCGGGCGCCGAGGTCGTACTCGGTGGTCGAGACCTTCTGGCCCGCCTGGTCCAGCACCGCGGAGAGCACCTTGAGGGCCTCGACGGTCACCTCCTGGCCGATGCCGTCGCCGGGGATGACCGCGAGTCGCAGGGTGTCCGTCATGCGCGCGAGGCTAGTCGAGACCACGGTCGACCTGTCCAGCATGCGGTCACCTCGTCTCGTCGTGCGGACGGGTCATCCCGCGGGGGGACGGCCCGGATCCCCCCGCGGCCCGACGCCGGCGCCCGCCGGGATCCCTACGCTGTGACGGTGTTGCCGGAACCGAGGCGGAACGTCTTCGACCGCGTCGTGAACTGGACGCGGGCCAACAGCCTGCTCATCGACGCCCTGACCGCCCTCGTCCTGGCGGGGATCGGCTGGCTCAGCAGCCTCTCGGCCGGACTCGCGGGAGGCCTGGCCGGCGCCGTGGTCAGTGCGGGGATGTGCCTGCCGCTGGCGGTCCGTCGACGTCACCCGGAGGTCTCCGGCGGGCTCGTCGCCTTCTTCGGCCTCTCCCAGCTCCTCCTGCCCAGCCCCGCGTTCGGCAACGTCGCGGTCCTCGCCGCGGTGTACGCCCTGGCCGCCTACGCGAAGCCCTGGGCCTCCCGGGGCGGGCTCGCCCTGGGCCTGGCCGGGGCCCTGGTCTGCGCGGTCCGGTTCTTCAGCGGCACCGGGATCGGCGCCGTCGTCCTGCTCAGCGCCTTCATCGGCTTCATGGTGCTGGCCAGCTGGTCGCTGGGGAGCCTGCGCCGTTCCCAGCGCCAGAACGAGGTGGCCCTCGTGGAGCGCGCGCGGCTGCTGGAGAACGAACGGGACAACGAGTCCCGGCTGGCGGCGACCGCGGAACGCCAGCGCATCGCCCGCGAGATGCACGACGTCGTGGCGCACTCGTTGTCGGTGATCATCGCCCAGGCCGACGGCGGGCGCTACGCCGCCCAGGCCGATCCGGCGATCGCGCCGACGGTGCTGGAGACGATCTCCGGCACCGGACGCCAGGCCCTGGCCGACATGCGCAACCTCCTCGGCGTCCTGCGGCAGGGACCCGGCGACGAACTCGCCCCGCAACCGGACGCGCGGATGATCCCGGAACTGGTCGAGCAGGTGCGCACCAGCGGCCTCGAGGTGGAGGCCGAGGTCCTCGGCCCCCCGCGGGAACTGCCGCCGGCGATCGGGCTGGCCGCCTACCGGATCGTCCAGGAGTCGCTGACCAACGTCCTCAAGCACGCCGGTCCGCGGGCCCGGACCCGGGTCGTCGTCCGCTGGGACGACGACGCCCTGCGGCTCGACGTCGAGGACGACGGCCGCGGCGCGGCGTCCATGGTCCAGCCGAGCCCCGGCGGGCAGGGTCTGGTGGGGATGTCGGAGCGGGCCCGGCTGCACGGTGGGTCGGTGACGTCGGGGCCGCGCACCGGTGGGGGTTTCTCCGTGCGGGCGCGCCTTCCCTACAGTTCGTGACGTGAGCGATCCCACCGAACCGATCCGCGTCGTCCTCGTCGACGACCAGCAGCTGGTGCGCGCCGGGTTCCGGATGGTCATCGACTCCCAACCCGACCTGCACGTCGTGGGCGAGGCCTCCGACGGGGCCGACGCCGTGCGGGTCGTCACCTCCACCCCCTGCGACGTCGTGCTGATGGACGTGCGCATGCCCGGTCTCGACGGGATCGAGGCGACGCGGCGCATCACCTCGGCCATCACCTCGGGCAGCGCCTCGGCGGGCCCCAAGGTCGTGGTGCTGACGACCTTCGACCTCGACGAGTACGTCGTCTCGGCGATCGGTGCGGGGGCGAGCGGTTTCCTGCTCAAGGACGCGCCGCCGGAGGAACTCCTGGCCGCGGTGCGCACGGTGCACTCCGGCGACGCGGTCATCGCGGCGAGTTCCACCCGCCGGCTGCTGCAGCACGTGGGCCCGTTGCTGCGGGCCGGTGCGGCGACTCCCTCCGCTGCGCCGCAGGGGATCCCGACGGACCTGACCCCCCGGGAGCGGGAGGTGCTGGAGTGCATGGCCCACGGGTTGACCAACGGCGAGATCGCCCAGCGCTTCGTCGTCTCCGAGGCGACGGTGAAGACGCACGTCGGACGGGTGCTGGCCAAGACGCACTCGCGCGACCGGGTGCAGGCCGTCGTGCTGGCCTACGCCGCCGGGCTCGTCCAGCCCGGCGACGTGCTGCGCGACGCGCGGTAGGCGCTACGCCCGGGGACGCACCGCGGCGGCCGCACGGGTCGCGCGGTCGCGCGCCTGCTCGACGTCGGCCCCCCGGGCCAGCGCGACGCCCATCCGGCGGCGGGTGAAGCTCTCCGGTTTGCCGAACCAGCGCAGGTCGCTGCCGGGCACGGCGAGCGCCTCGGCGGCCCCGTCGGCGGAGATGGCGACGGCGTCGACGCCGCCGTAGATCACGGCGCTGGCGCCGGTGGAGTGCCGTTCGACGTCGACGGGCAGTCCGAGGAGGGCCCGGGCGTGCAGGTCGAACTCGCTGAGGAACTGCGTGGCCAGGGTGACCATGCCGGTGTCGTGCGGACGGGGGCTGACCTCGCTGAAGAGCACCTCGTCGCCGCGGACGAAGAGTTCGACGCCGAACAGCCCGGTGCCGCCGAGGTCGGTGGTGACGGCGGCGGCGATCTCCTGCGCCCGCGCCAGAGCGGTCGGCGACATGGGGTGCGGCTGCCAGCTCTCGACGTAGTCGCCCCGTTCCTGGCGGTGCCCGACGGGGTCGCAGAACCGGGTGACGACCTCGCCGTCGGCGTCGAGGGAGCGGACGGTGAGGAGGGTGATCTCGTAGTCGAACTCGACGAAACCCTCGACGATGACCCGGGGTCGCTCGACGCGGGCGCCGGAGCGGGCGTACTCCCACGCCGCCTCGACGTCGGCGGCCGAACGCAGCGTGCTCTGTCCCTTGCCGGAACTGGAGACGACGGGTTTCACGACGCACGGGAACCCGATCGTCCCGCCGGTGGCGGCGTGGAGCTCCTCGAGGGAGTCGCAGAACGCGTAGGGGCTCGTGGGCAGACCCAGGGTCTCTGCCGCGAGGCGGCGGATCCCCTCGCGGTCCATGGTCAACCGGGCGGCCCGGGCGGTGGGGACGACCCGGAAACCCTCGGCCTCCAGCTCGACGAGGACGTCGGTGGCGATCGCCTCGATCTCGGGGACGATGACGTCCGGTCGCTCCGCCCGCAGTAGGGCGCGCAGGGCGTCCGGGTCGCTCATCGCGATGGTGCGGGAGTGGTGGGCGACCTGCTGGGCCGGGGCGCCCTCGTAGCGGTCGACGGCGATCGTCTCGACCCCCAGGCGCTGCAGGGCGATGACGACCTCCTTGGCCAGCTCACCGGAGCCGAGCATCAGGACGCGCGTCGCGGACGGGGAGTTCGGGGTGCCGAGGGTGACCACGGGCAGGAGCCTAGGTGCATCGACCACTGGAGTCGGTGGCGTCGGCCCCGCGCCCGGAGCGGCGGGAGGACCGTCAGACCACGGGATGACCTCAGGATCCACTCAGGGCCAGACGCTGCGCGGGGCCGCGGTCCCTAGCGTCGAGGGTGTTCGAGAACCCCCGCGATCCTGGGAGAACCACCGTGTCCGAGCTCCACGACAGTTCCGCGGTCCGTGCCGTGGGTCTGCGCAAGACCTACGGCCGCGGTGACGCCGTCGTGCACGCCCTCGCCGGGGTGGACGTCGAGTTCACCCGGGGCGAGTTCACCGCGATCATGGGCCCCTCGGGTTCCGGCAAGTCCACCTTGATGCACTGCCTCGCCGGCCTCGACGTCGCCTCCGCGGGGCAGGTCTTCCTCGGTGACACCGAACTCACCGCCCTGAAGGACGCCGAGCTCACCCGGCTGCGACGGGACCGGATCGGTTTCGTGTTCCAGAGCTTCAACCTGCTGCCCGTCCTCGACGCCGAGGAGAACATGCTGCTGCCGCTGCGCCTGGCGGGCCGGGAGCCCGACGCGGCCTGGCGCGACGACGTCGTCCACCGGCTCGGGCTGACCGACCGGCTCCGGCACCGCCCGCACGAACTCTCCGGTGGGCAGCAGCAGCGCGTCGCCGTCGCCCGCGCGCTGCTCCCCCGCCCCGACGTCGTCTTCGCCGACGAACCCACCGGGAACCTCGACTCCCGCGCCGGCGCGGAGGTCCTCAGCCTGCTGCGCGGCAGCGTCCGCGAGGTCGGCCAGACCGTCGTGATGGTGACCCACGACCCGGTCGCGGCGAGCTACGCCGACCGCGTCGTCCTCATCGCCGACGGCGGTCTCGCGGGTGGGCTGACCAGCCCCACCCCGGACGACGTCATCGACGCCCTGCGCACCCTGGGGGTCTGAACCGTGCTCCGGGTGACCCTGGCCCAGTTGCGTGCGCACGGCGCACGCGTGCTCGCCTCCTGCCTCACGATCGTCATCGCCGTGGGTTTCGTGGTGGCGACCCTGTCCCTGAACGCGACGGCGAAGGCCGCTGTCCTGCAGGGGGTCGGCGCGCAGTTCGTCGCCAGCGACGTCGTCGTGACCCCGAGCGACCCCTACGCCGAGGACCAGCCGCTCACCGCCCTCGAACCCGTGGTGGCGGCCCTGCCGGGCGTCGCCGCGGTCGCGGGTGACCTCTCCACCTCCGTCGAGGTGCGACTGCCGGACCGGACCGGTGCGACGTCGGCGCAGGCCCGCAGCGTCGGCAGTCCGGGGACGCTGCGGTGGCAGCACGTCAGCAGCGGCCGCCTGCCGCAGGACGCGGACGAGATCGCCGTCTCCGACCGCGTCGACGTCGCGCCCGGGACGCGGATCGCCCTCACGTACTACCCCGTGGGCGACGACGCCTCCGGGTCCCCGGAACCCGTCACCCAGCAGGTGACCGTCGTCGGGACCGTCGACCTCGCCGGGGACCCCCGCGCGGGCCTGGTGCCGACGGTCTTCGGCACCGACGAGGCGGTCACCGCGTGGGGCGCGGGATCCCCCGACCGGCTGCGGGTGGCCGCCTCCCCGGGGACCGACCTCGCCGCCCTGCTGGACAGGATCGCCGCGGTCGCGCCGGCCACGGTGACCGTCACCACCGGCGAGCAGGCCGCGCAGGACGTCGCCGACTCCTTCACCGGGGACGCGCAGAGCCTGACCAGCGTCCTGCTGGCCTTCGGGGCGATCGCCGTCCTCGTCGCCGGGCTCGTCATCGCGAACACCTTCGCGGTGCTGCTGGCCCAGCGCACCCGCGAGCTCGCCCTGCTCCGCTGCGTGGGTGCGGACCGCGGCCAGATCGGTCGCAGCGTCCTGGGCGAGGCGTTCGTCGTCGGGCTGCTCGCCTCGATCGTCGGCGTGCTGGCCGGGTCCGGTCTCGCCCGGGCGGTGGCGGGGCTGGCCGGTCGCGTCGACTCCCCCGTCCCGTTGACCGACGTCGTCCTGCCCCCCTCCGCGGTCCTCGCGGGTCTCGTCCTCGGCACCGTGGTGACGGTCCTCGCCGCGCTCGCCCCGGCACGGGCCGCGACCCGGGTCGCGCCGCTGGCCGCGCTGCGGCCGCTGTCCACCGCTCCGGTGCGCTCCCGGGCCGGCGTCGTGCGCCTCGTGCTCGGTCTCGTGGTGACCGTCCCCGCCACCGCCGCCATGGTCGTGCTGGCCGCCGGTGGCCAGCTCCTGGGTGCCCTCGTCGCGGGAGCCCTCAGCTTCCTCGGGTTCCTGCTGCTGGCCCAGCACCTCGTGCCGGCGCTCGTCGCCCTGGCGGGCAGGCCGTTCCGACGCCTGGGCGGGGTACCGGCCCGACTCGCCGCCGGGAACTCGCTCCGCAACCCCCGGCGCACGGCCGCCACCGCCACCGCCCTGGTCATCGGGGTGACGCTGACGACGGCCATGGTCGTCGGGACCTCCTCGACACGGGTCAGCGCCCTGCGCGCCATGGACGCCGGCTACCCGACCGACGTGGTCGCCACCGCCTCGCAGCCCTGGGGGTCCGACGTCGTGGCCGCGGTGCGCGGGGTCGACGGCGTCGCCGGTCTCGCGCTGGTCGAGAACCTGGACCTCACGACCGCGGACGGTTCGCTGAACCTCACGGTCGACGCCGTCGACCCGGCCGCGGCGGGCGCCGTCGTGCGCTCGCAGCAGCGCTCGCCCCTGCCCCGGGCCGGTCAGATCGTCCTCCCGGCCACCCTCGGTGCCGGTCTCTCCGACGGGGACACGCTGGCCCTGCAGGTCCTCGACGACGCCGGCGCGCCGAGCGGCGCCGCCGTCCCGTTCACCGTCCGGGTCGCCCCGGACAGCCAGTCCCCGGCGGTCATCACCCAGGCCGACGCGCAGCGGCTGCGGAGCGACCTCGAGCCGACGGGCGCCTGGATCCGCCTGGCCGACGGGGACACCGGGGCCCAGGCCGCGGCGACGGACCGGATCTCGGAGGCCCTCGCCCAGGTCCTGCCCTCCAGCGACGTCCAGGGCATCGCCAGCCTGCGCAACTCCCTGGACCAGCTCCTCACGACGATGCTCCTCATCGTGACCGGGTTGCTGGCCGTGGCCGTCGTCATCGCCCTCATCGGGGTCGGCAACACCCTCGCCCTCTCCGTCGTCGAACGACGGCAGGAGTCAGGCCTGCTGCGGGCCCTGGGGCTGACCCGCGGCCAGCTGCGCGCCGTGCTGGCCTGGGAGGCGCTGCTCGTGGCCGGCGTCGCCGCGGTGCTGGGGGTGGTCCTCGGCACCGGGTACGGCCTGGCCGGGACGGCCTCGGTGCTCAGCGCCGAGATGCCGGTCGTGCTCGCCGTGCCGTGGGGTCAGGTCGGGGGGATCGTCGTCGTCGCCGCGCTCGCCGGGGTGCTCGCCTCGGTGCTGCCGGCACGACGTGCAGCGAGGACACCCCCGGTCGCCGCCATCGCCGACTGACCCTGAGACGCTGTCGGCATGGCTGTCGTGAAGATCAACGCGATCGAGGTCCCCGAGGGTGGCGGGCCCGAGCTGGAGCGCCGGTTCGGCGCCCGCATGGGTGCGGTCGAGGGAACTCCCGGGTTCCTCGGTTTCGAACTCCTGCGCCCCGTCTCGGGGGAGACCCGCTACTTCGTCTACACGAAGTGGGAGAGCGAGGAGGCGTTCCAGGCCTGGGCCGGCGGGGGCGCGCAGGCCGCCCACGCGGGCGAGCGGGCCAAGCCGGTCGCCACCGGCGCCTCGCTGCTGGAGTTCGAGGTCGTCCTCGGCGCCGACCCGAGCTGATCCCGCACCGATGAGGATCGACTCCGCGGGCCACGCCCCGGGGGCACCCACGCTGGTGCTCCCGGGGCGCGGCTACGACGCCGACCGGCCCGTCCTGCGGGTGGTCCGCGACGAACTGCTCGCCGCCGGGCACCGGGTGCTGACCCTCTCCTGGGACGGCCCCGCCCCCACCGCGGCTGACACCCCCGACCTGGTGCGGGCCCTGCTGCACGACCTCCGCCCGAACTTCGTCGTCGCGAAGTCGCTGACCACGCTGGCCCTGCCCGTGGCCGCGGACCTCGCGCTCGCGGGCATCTGGCTGACGCCGTTGCTCGACGAACCGGCCGTCGGGCTCGCCGCCGCCCGCTCGCACGCGCACACCCTGCTCGTCGGCGGGACGGCCGACCCGTCGTGGAACCGGACCCTGGCCCACGAGAGCGACCGCGAGGTCCTCGAGTTCGTCGGCGCCGACCACGTCCTGGAGTTCCCCGGGGACCCCGCGGCGACCGCCGACGCCCTGGACCGGTTGCGCGCCGGGGTGCGCGAATTCCTGGGCTAGAACTCGAACGGGGCTAGAACTCGAAGAGGTTGCCCCGCAACCCGCCGCCACCGTACCCGCTGCGCAGGATCCCCCGCCGGCGCAGCACCGGGACGAGGTCGTCCAGGAACCGGTGCAACGTCACCGGGTGCAGGTCTCCGGAGAGCAGGAACCCGTCGTTGTCGGCGTCCGCACCGAACTCCTCCACGAGGTCGGCGAACTCCTCCGCCGTCCCGACCAACCCGCTGCGGTCACCGAGACGCCCCTTGCGGGCCTTGCGGGCCAGCAGTTCCCGCAGCGGGGCGTCCGGGGTGTCCCCGCGCAACGCGGTGAGGGTGCCGAGCGAGACGTGGTCACCGAACACCGCGGGATCGATGGGCGCGTCCAGCGGGAGGGCCGTGAGGTCGGTCTCGAGGTCGCTGGACCAGGCGAGCGCCACCTCGTGCAGGACGGCGTCGGAGGCGTGGCGGGAGGCGGCGACGACCCGGTCGGCCTCCTCCCGACTGGCGAGCAGTTCCGGTTTGACGACGAACAGCACGCGGACGTCCGCGGGTTTGCGACCGGCGAGCGCGGCGGCCGCCAGCACCTTCGCCCGGTAGGCCCGCACCTCCTCGACCTGCAGCGGCGCCAGCGCCAGCTGCACGTCGGAACGCGACCCGGCGAAACCCAGGCCGCGCGCGGAACCCCCGGGCGAGACGACCACCGGGTCCCCGCCGTCGAAGGGCAGCGCGTTCAGCGGTCCGTCGAGGCGGAAGTGCTCCCCCCGGTGCTGGAACGCGTCGATCTTCGACCCGTCGGCGAAGTGCCCGGTCTCGGCGTCCGCGACGAGGGCGTCCGCGTCCCAGCTGTGCCACAACCGGCGGACGACGTCGATCCACTCCTCGGCGCGGTCGTAGGCGACGTCGTGCGCGACGGGTTCGAGCCCGACGTGGCGGGCGCTGCCGACGTCGGTCACCAGGTTGATCCCGAACCGGTCGCCGGACAGGTGCTGCAGGGTCGCGGCCTGCCGGGCGGCGAGGTAGGGCGGGGTGATCCCCGCGTTGATCGTGGGGACGACGCCGAGGTGCCGGGTCGCCGCGAACAGGTACGGGGCGAGCAGCAGCGGGTCGTGCTTGGGCCCGCCGTAGGCGGCGCGGACCCGCAGGTCGAGGGTGTCGGGGTTGCCGAGCGAGATGGCGTCCTCGATGACCACGAGGTCGAAACCCGCGCGTTCGAGGTCGCGGACCGCGTGGGCGTAGAGGTCGGGACGCGTCCAGTCGTCGTTCCACGCCTGGTAGTCCCGGCCCCAGCCCTGCGGGCCGAAACCCCGGGAGAAGAAGTACCCGAAGTGCTGCAGGCGCGTCACCTCAGACCGCCACCGGGAGCTCGGCGGGAACCGTGGCGGCGAGGGCGAGCTCCAGGTCGGCGAGCAGGTCCTCGGGTTCCTCCAGCCCGATCGAGAGCCGCACCAGTCCCGGCCAGATCCCGGCGGCGAGGCGTTCGGCCTCGGTGCGGTGGGCGTGCGTCGTGCTCCCCGGGTGGATGACCAGCGAGCGGACGTCGCCGACGTGGGTCATCCGGGTGAACAGCTCGACGGCGTCGACGAAGCGTTGCGCCGCAGCCCGTCCACCCTCGAGGGTGAAGGAGAACACCGCGCCGCTGCCCCGCGGCAGCAACCGCTGCGCGACCGCGGAGGTCCCGTGGCCGGGGAGTCCTGCGTGGTCGACGCTCACGACCTCCGGACGCGCCGCCAACCAGCGGGCGAGTTCCAGGGCCGTCGACGTCTGGCGCGCCACCCGCAACGACAGGGTCTCCAGGCCCTGCTGGACCAGGAAGGCGTTGAACGGGGAGATCGTCGGCCCGAACCGCGAGGCGACGACGGCCCGGGTGTGCTCGACGTAGGCCCGTCGCGGCCCGTGCGCCTCGACCCAGCTGACCCCGGCGAGGACGTTCGCCGGAGCGGTCAGGTGGTCGAACCCGCTCCAGTCGAACGAACCGCCCGTGACGATCGCGCCACCCAGGGCCGCCCCGTGCCCGGCGAGGAACTTGCTCGCGGAGTGCACGACGACGTCGGCGCCGTGGTCGAGGGGGTGCAGCAGGTAGGGCGTGGCGAAGGTGTTGTCGACGACGAGCGGGATGCCGTGCCGGTGGGCCACGGCGGCGACGGCGGGCACGTCGAGGACGACGTTCTTCGGGTTCGCGATCGACTCGGCGAAGAACACCCGGGTCTCGGGGCGCACCGCCGCCTCCCACGCCGCGGGGTCGGTGCTGTCGGCGACGAAGTCGACGGTGATCCCGAGCCGGCCGAAGTTGTCCACGAGCAGGCCGCGAGACCCCTCGTAGAGGTCCCCCGCGGCGACGACGTGGTCGCCGGCGCCGAGGACGCCGAGCAGGGCCACCGTGATCGCGGCCTGGCCGGTGCCGACGACGATCGCGTCGCTGCCGTGCTCGAGGACGGCGAGGCGCTGCTCCAGCGCCGTCGTCGTGGGGTTGGCCATCCGGGTGTAGACGTAGCCGTCGTCCTCACCGGCGAAGCGGGCACGCGCTTGCTCGAAGTCGTCGAAGACGAAACCGGCGGTCAGGTGGACGGGGGTGACGCGGGAACCGGTCGCGGGGTCGGGTGAGGAACCGGCGTGGACCTGCTGGGTGGCGAAACCGTGCTGGGACGGGACGTGCGGCATCGACGGAACCTTCCGGGGAGCGTGAACGGGGGACCTGGCGGGCGTTCAGGCCCGACAGGTCATCCCGGCGCTGCGCAGGAGGTCGATCACGAGACGGCGCGTCAGGCGGTGTTCAGGCACGGAGCTTCTCCCATCGGTCCTGGCGGAAGCACCAACCCGAAGGCGGTTGCTGCGGCGTCGACGAGCCAGGTCTCTCGGCCGCTCTGGATGGCTCTTCCAGTGAACGGTGACCGCGGGTCCCGTGTCAAGCGCTTCACCCGGTCGGGGCGCAGGTAGCGTGCCCGCTCGTGATCCTCACCGCGATGCTCTTCTACCCCGGGGGCGAGCACCTCACGAGCTGGCGGCTCCCGGGCGGGCGCCCGGACGACTACCTCACCCACGGCTACTACGAGGACTTCGCCCGCACCGCGGAGCGCGGCGGGTTCACGGCGTTGTTCTACGCCGACGAGCTCTACGTGTGGGACCGCTTCCCCTCCGGGGTCGAGCACGTCGCCAACGTCCGCCCGGAACCCTTCGGGCTCCTGGGCGCGCTCACCCGCAGCACGGAACGCATCGGGCTGGTCGCCACCGTCTCCACGACGTGGAACCAGCCCTTCCACACCGCCCGTCAGGTCGGTTCGCTGGACTTCCTGAGCTCGGGGCGGGCCGGGTGGAACCTGGTGACCTCGGCCAGCGACGAGGAGGCGCGCAACTTCGGTCTCGACGTGAACCTGGACCACGCCGCGCGCTACCGCCGGGCGGGCGAGTACGTCGAGGTCGTGCAGGGCCTGTGGGACAGCTGGGACGACGACGCGATCCGGCCCGACGTCACCTCGGGCCGCTACGCCGACCCGGCGGGGATGCACGTCCTCGACCACGAGGGTGAGTTCTTCCGCGTCCGCGGTCCGCTGAACCTGCCCCGCCCGCCGCAGGGCCACCCGGTGCTGTTCCAGGCCGGTTCTTCCGAGGACGGCCGCCGGTTGGCCGGGAAGCACGCCGAGGCCGTCTTCGTCCCCGGCAGCGCCCCGCTGGAGGGCGCTCGGAAGCTCGCCGACGACTACAAGCGCCGCGCCGCGGACAACGGCCGCGACCCCGCCCACCTCAAGGTCCTCCCCGCCCTCTCCCCCGTCCTCGGCGAGACGCCGGAACGCGCCCTCGAACGGGTGGACGAGATCGAGGCGCTGACCCCGGACCGCCTCAGCCTCGACTGGCTCTCCCACCACCTCGGGGTCGACCTGTCGGGCCACCCCCTCGACGATCGGTTCGAGTTCGACTTCAGCGGCGGGTCGAACCAGGTGCAGACGGTGTTCGAGGGGATTCGCAAGCTCATGGAGCGGCAGTCGGACCCGGAGCGGTTCACGGTGCGCGACCTGTACCGGACGATGCTGCGCCGCCGGTTCCTGCCCGGGACGCCCGAGCAGGTCGCGGACTGGATGGTGGAACGCTTCGAGAACGGGGCCGCCGACGGTTTCACCCTCGCGTTCTCCTCCGTCCCCGCGGGGCTCGAGGAGTTCGTCGAGCAGGTGGTGCCGCTGCTCGTGCGACGTGGTGCGCTGCCGCCGGAACTGCCCGCGGCGACCCTGCGCGAGAACATGGGGCTGCCCGTCCCGCCGAGTCGCTACGCCTGAGAGGCCCGCCATGGCCGACGCCGTCCACGAACACCCGCTCGCCGTCCTGCTCGGGATCGAGGGGCTCGCCCTGCAGCGGGCCACCACGGGCCACGGCCGGCACGGCCGGGAGTTCGTCGAACGCCGCCTCGCCGAGGTGCGCCGGCTGCTCGACGACCCCCGGTTGCGCGACGGTCTCGACGTGGCCCGGGTCCCCCCGGGTGAGGGGTACGCCGAGTGGTCGCGGCGCTACGACGTCCCCAACACCGCCTTCGGCGACGCCGATGTGATCCTACCCTGGCTCGACGACCTCGCTCCGGGAGACGCCCTCGACCTGGCCTGCGGGACGGGCCGCTGGTGCGCCGAGCTGGCGACCCGCGGACACCGGGTCACCGGCGTGGACGGTTCCCCGGAGATGCTGGCGCTGGCCGGGGTCGCAGGAGTCGAGTTCCTCCCGGGCGACCTGCATGCGGTCCCGGTGGGCGACGCCTCGTCCGACGTGGTGGTCTGCGCCCTGGCCCTCTCCCACGTCCCCGACCTCTCCCCGGTCTTCGCGGAGTTCGCCCGCGTCCTGCGCCCCGGGGGGACCCTCGTCGTCTCCGACGTCCACCCCGACCGGATCCGCCGGGGCTCGATCCCGTCCTCCCCCGGCCCCCGGGGGGAGGCGCGGCGCATCGAGGGTTTCGTGCACCCCGTCGGCACCCAGCTGCGCGCCGCGCTCTCCGCCGGGTTGCGGGTGCTCGACTGCGTCGAACCCGTACCGTCCGGGTCCACGGCCGGTCGACCCGGCCAGGACGGTCCGGGGACCTGGAACGAGTGGCCGTGGTCGCTGGAGGCGCTCGTCCCCGAGGCGAGCGACGCCGCCTACCTCGGGCAGCCCGCGCTGGTGGTGTGGCGGTTCACCCGGTGAGCGCCCGCAGCTGCGCGATCCACTCCCGGCCGAGTTCCCGCCCGTTCGGCAGCTCGTCGTCGCGGTCCCAGCGCCACGTCGTGACGATGGCGAGCACCAGCGCCCGGCAGTCCCGGAGCAGCTCGGGGTCGAGGCCCGGGTAGTGGTCGGCGACGTCGTCGGGCGCGTGGGCGAGGTCGAACTCGACCGGTCCGCGACAGCACGTCTCCAGGTCGACGAACCGTGGTCCCGACTCCGTGGCCAGCACGTTCCCCTCGTGCGGCTCCCCGTGGATCACCTGCTCGGGGCCGCGGCCGGCGACGTCGCGCAACCGGGTGAGGATGGCCGCCAGGAACGTGCGGTCGACCTCGGGGACCTCCGGTGTGCGGTCCCGGTCGGCGAGCAGTCGAGACGCCCGGTCGACCCGTTCGGTGACGTGCGGCACGGCGGTGTACGGCAGGGCGAGCCCTCGCAGGTCCTCGTGCAGTCGCCGCAGCGCCCGGGCGTACTCCCCGGCCGAGAGAGGGTGTTCCCGGACGGGGTGGAACTCCCAGAGGGTGACGCCGAACCCGTTCCGGGCGTGGACGCGCGGTCGCACCCGGGGGTCGAGCGCCACCGCGGGGCTCCCGACGGCCGCCAGTCGCCGGGCGAGGTCGACCTCGAAGGCCAGGATCCCGTCGGACTCCGGGGCGACCCGGGCCAGGACGTCGGCGGGCAGCAACCGCAGCGTGAGCTTGTTCGAGTTCTGGAGGACGACGACGTCGCCGACCTCCAGGCCCTCGGACCCGGCGACCGCCGACGCCGCACGCACGGCGTCGGCCGTCTCCGCCGGCTGCATCACGTCACCTCGGACCCGTTGGGGAGCAACCGGTCTCCGTGCTCAGAGTTCCGCGAGACGCGGGACGACGGCGTCGCCGAACGACTTCACGATGCCCGGTTCGTAGGTTCCGTACATCCCACCGTGCAGGTGGGTCACGCCCAGCGCGGCGTACCTCTGTGCGCTCTCGAAGAACCCGTCCAGGTCGTTCGGGGTGAACGGGGCCATGACGGTCTTCTCGATCGTGTCGTAGTCGCGGCCGAGGTCGTCGCAGTGCCGTTTCAGGACGTCCAGCTTGTGCGCCACGTCGTCGCCGCCGAAGAGGTTGCACGCGTCCCCGTACTGCGCCACGAGGCGCAACGTCTTCTTCTCCCCACCGCCGCCGATGAGGATCGGCGGGTGCGGACGCTTCACCGGCCGGGGGTTGCCGAGCGTGCGACCCAGCGTGTAGTGCTTCCCCTCGAACGGTTCCTCGGAGTCCGACCACACCTGCAGGCAGATCCGCAGGGTCTCCTCGAGCCGCTCGAAGCGTTCCGCGGTGGGCGGGAACGGCAGCCCGAGCCCGGTCGCCTCCCCCTCGAACCAGGCGGCACCGATTCCGAGCCACGCGCGGCCACCGGAGAGGACGTCGAGGGTCGCGACGAGTTTCGCGAGGAGGCCCGGTTCCCGGTAGGTCACGGCGGTCACCCAGGCGAGGAGTTCCACCCGTTCGGTGCGGGCAGCCAGGAACCCCAGGGTCGTGTAGGCCTCGAGCATGGCCCGTTCGGCGTCGCCGATGGGCGGGATCTGCCAGAGGTGGTCCATGACGCTGACGCTGCGGTAGCCCGATTCCTCGGCCTCACCGACGATGCGGATGAGGTCCTCGCGCAGGGTGGCCGGGCCGCCGGGGTTGGTGAAGTCGGAGACGTGGAGTCCGATGTGCATGGCGGCGAACCTACGCCGTTCCCGTGCTCAGGTCTTGCGCACCCTGATGGGCCCCTTCGCCGTCGAGGGGTCGACGACCTTCCCGCCCTGGGTGATCTCCGCCTCCCCGGCGACGACGAGCCGGCGCGCGGCGGCGCGCGCGGGTTCCATCAGCTCCTGCCAGCCCTCACCGCCGACGGCGCGGGCGACCTCGCTGGGGCAGATCGTCTTCGACCGTCCACGGGCGGCGAGGAGCGCACGCATGGTGGTCTCGAGCTCGGCGTCGACCGCGGACGCGGAGGACTTCGCCCGACGCCGGCAGCCGTCGGAGCAGTAGCGGACCTCGTCCCAGTCCCGTTCCCACTTCTTGCGCCAGGTGATGGTGCGACCGCAGACGACGCAGTCCTTCGTCGGCAACGTCTTCCCGCTCACCCGGTCACTGTAGGTCGGTGGCGTGCAGCAGTTGCAGGAGGAGGACCTCCGGCCAGGCCGTGCTCTCCACCGTCACGGTCACCGGCGTTCCGTGGAAGGCCGCCCGGCACCCCAGGAGCGTCGTCCGGGCGTCGGGCAGAGCGACGAACGTCGGCAGGCCGCGGACCAGGAGGGTGACCCGGTCGCCGTCGGCCGGGTCGGTGACGAGGCCGGGTTCCCAGGGCTCGACGTCGTGGCCCTGGCGCAGGGTCACCACGACCCCACCGGCGGGGACGAACCCGGCGAGCGACGTCCGTGCGGGGACCATGCCGTCGGCGAGCCCGAGGATCTGGACGCGCCACCGCCCACCCGGCTCGTCGAGGGCGTGGATCCACGTCGCACCGGCCGGCAGCAGGTCGCGGAACAGCACCGGCAGACGCCCCAGGCGTGCGGTGACGAACTGCGGGGGGACGAACGGGAACAGATCGACGAGGGGAAGGTTCAGGGCCAGCAGGACGGATCGCGGCAGGTACGCCCTCGCCGGCGGCCGCAGCTCGGCGACGAGACGGTGCAGGTCGTCCTGGGACGGGTCCGGGTCCAGGGTCCAGCGGGTCTCTCGGGAGTCACTGGACACGCGGTGAAGACCACCAGCCCGCCCACGTGGCGTCAAGGCGCCACGGCCCGTGGTGCGTTCCGTCGGCGGCAGGTCTAGGTTGGGAGGTGCAAGTTGTACTTTCAACTACCTGGAGGTTACCGGTGAGCGACGTCAAGCTCGCGATCGTCTACTACTCCGCGACCGGCACGGTGCGCGGCATGGCCGAACGCCTCGCCGCGACCGGCGAGTCCCTCGGCGCCGAGGTGCGGCTCCGGCAGGTGGAACGCACCCCCACCGGTGGGGAGAAGGCAGCCACCGACGAGCAGGCTGCCGAGGCCGAGGAGGCCAAGGGCGCCGCCGGGGTCACCGCGGACGACATCGTCTGGGCCGACGCGGTCCTCTTCGGCTCCCCGACCCGCTACGGCAACATCGCCGGGCAGCTCAAGGTGTTCATCGACTCCCTCGGCGCCCAGTGGGGTGCGGGTCAGCTCGCCGACAAGGTCTACGCCGGGTTCACCTCGACCTCGACCCTGCACGGCGGTCAGGAGTCCACGCTCCTCGCGCTCTACAACACGATCTACCACTTCGGCGGGATCATCGTGCCGCCCGGGTACACCGACCCCTCGAAGTTCGTGGACGGGAACCCCTACGGCGTCGGCCACGTCGCCGGTCAGGGCGACCGGCCGCTGGACGACGTGACGTTCACGGCGCTGGACCACCTCGTGACCCGCGTCGTCGCCACCGCGAAGAAGCTCACGGCCTGAGACCGGGCTCACCGGTCGATGTGCTCCAGCTCCCACGTCCGGGCGTGCCGGTCGTCGGGGGCGGAGCACGTCAACCGGTGCGCCGCAGCTGATCCCACCCGCAGGTGCACCCGCAGCGGACGCCCCTCGTGCTCGAGGTCGACGCGCCAGCGGCCCTCCTCCTCGTCGACGACCGCCCGCGGGCGCAGCGCCTCGAGCACGTCGATCCCGAGTTCCAGCCGGGCGTGGGCCTCCGCGGCCTGGATCACCCCGGGGTCGCAGGAACGACCGCGCAACCGGTGCGGCAGGACGCGACCGGTGCGCAGCGCCGCCACCAGGTCCGGTGCGTCCGCCGGGGACAACCGCCCGTGCGTGACCCCCGTCGGCAACGACAGGGCGGTCGCGGCGAAGCGGTCCCCGCCGAGGTGGGAGCACTCCCACACCGGAGCGGGGTCGAGGTCGGCGAGCGCCGCGACGACCGGGCGCCCCCGCAGCGCGCAGCACCAGTCCTTGCGCCCGTGGGTGCAGACCAAGAGCAGCGGCTCGTCGTGAAGCTCCCAGCCCTCGGTCGCGGCGGCGGCCTCGGCGACCTCTACCCGGGGGGTCGTCCGGGTCAGGGTGCGGGCCCGTCCGCGGCGGACGTCGACGAGGAAGAGCCGACGGGGACCGTCCGGGTCGAGGTCGCGCGCGGAGGGGCGCCGGATCAGCAGGAGCTTCAGACCGCGTTCCTGCGCGGTCCCGCGGAGGGCGTCGGTCACCACCGGCCCGAGCCGGGACGCGGGTACGGCCCCGGCGCCCCAGGCCCCGGGTTCCTCGACCAGGAGGTATCCGCGGACCGCGGTGGCGGTGCCGAGCAGGGCGTCGCCCCGTTCCTCGGCCGCCGCGGCGCACGAGAACCGGCGGGCGATGGCCTCCGTGCTCAGGCCGGACCCCCTACGGGGAGCAGGACGTTCTCGCGCAGCAGACGACGCACGACGACCAGGGCGTCGTCGGCATCGAGGCCGACCGCGGCGAGGTCGCCCGCGGACGTGCGGCCCGCCGTCAGGACGTGGTCCAGGGCGGGACGGAGCCAGCCGGGGAAGGTGATCCGCCGGTCCGGGAGGACGAGGTCCACGGTCTCGCCCGGGCCGCTCACCCGGGGACGCACCCCGCGCCGGACCCGCACCGCGCGGTCCGGGGTCAGGGTGCGGGCGGCCTCGTCCTGGGTGAGGACCCCGACCGGTTCCGGTGGCACCGCACCGGCCCGCCGCCGGGCGACGAGGCGTTCGACCGCGTCCTCGTCGAGGGTGTCGAGCCAGCGTTGCGCGGCGGCACGGAACTCCTCGACGTCCTCCGGGGTCGGCACTCCGGGCAGCGGCAGCGCACGACGCAACGCCACGTCCCCGGTGCCGGCGGAGGTCACCGCGTCGGTGAGGACGTCGGCCCACGTCGTGGCGAGCACCCCGATCGTCAGGTGGATGGACCGGTCCTCGGTCGTGCGCGCCGAGTGCAGCCAGCCGCGGGGCAGGTACAGGGCGTCGCCCGGTTCCAGGACGGTGTCGATGACGGCGGGCCGCCCGCCGACGGGGTCCGGGCCGAGTCGGGTGGAAGGCTGGGACTTCAGCGGGAGTTCCACCGCGGGTGGGTGGATCGTCCAGTGCTTGCGCCCGTCCACCTGGAGCACCACGACGTCGTGGGTGTCGTGGTGAGGGTTGAAACCCTGCGCCCCCGGCGGGGTCACGTACACGTTGACCTGGCACTGGTGCCCCAGGTCCTCCGCGAGCTGGGAGCAGAACGACTGCAGCGCAGGCCAGGTGCGGTGCAGGGCCTGGAGGACGATGGTCGCCCCGTCCGCGTGGGCGGCGGCGATGCGCTCGGAGTCCGGCAGGTCGGACAGCTGCTGGTTGCCCGCCACCGCGCGACGGGTGTAGCTCGCGCGGGGCAGGGGCGTTCCGTTCTTCACCAGGGAGAAGAACGGGGTCCGCAGCGCCCGCGGGCCGAGGAGTTCGTCCACGTCCGCGGGCGCGAGCAGGTCGTGGACGGAGCCGCGACCGCCCTCGGCGGCGCGGTCGGCGGCCCGGACGAGCAGCGGAGCGGCGTTCCAGTGCTCCTCGGCGAGGCGGTCGGCAGCCTCCCCGAAGCACCGCCGCAACGCCGGACCGGCGCTCGTCACGTCAGGATCCCGCGGGGTCACTGCCCGCCGGGTCGCTGCCGCTCGGGTCGACCTGGGTGGAGTCGGAGTCGCCCGAGTCGGAGTCCCCGCCCTCGCCACCGTCGGGGTCCACCCCGGCCGGGTCGGAACCCGAGGGGTCCACCTGGGTGGCGTCGCTGTCGCCGGAGTCCGCGTCGCCCCCGGGGGTCGAGGCGGAGGTCGTCGTCGTGATGTCGTCGTCGCTGAGGTTGCTCATGGGCCCACCCTGGCACCCACCTCCCGGCGGGGCACCTCCGAGCCTCCCGGGGACGTGACGCGATGTGCCTGCGCGGTGAGCGCCCGACTGCCAGACTCGTCCTGCTCCACCCACTCGACGACGAGCCCGCCGGAGGCGCACGTGCCCAGGTCCAGGATCTCTCCCAGGTTTCCCAGCGCGCTCGCGGCGGCGGTGGTGGGGGCTGCGCTGGTGGTGGGCAGCGCCGGGAGCGCGGCGGCCCAGGGACCACCACCGCCCAGGCTGAACCCGGCGGGGGCGAAGGTGGCCACCCTCGGCGACTCCTACGCCTCGGGTGAGGGCGCGCCCGCGGCCGGGGCGACGCCGTGGGTCAGCGACGTCTACGGCGACAGCGGCGCCGACGGCTGCCACCGCTCCGCGCTGAGCGGTCACACCGTCTTCGGGACGGGTCTGCTGCGCGGCGACGCCAAGGCCTACGTCAACGCGTCGTGCAGCGGCGCCACCACCGTCAGCCTGGTGCGGGGGTTCAAGGGGGAACGCTCGCAGCTCGACGCCCTCGGGCCGCGCACGAAGACCGTCACCCTGAGCATCGGCGGCAACGACGCCGGGTTCGGCAGCGTGGCCACGGCGTGCAACACCGTGGCGACCGTCCCCGGCGCACCCTCCTGCCAGGCCGCGCTGGCGGGTTCGGCGGCCGCCCTGCGGGCGCTGACCACGGCACCCGCCGGGGGCACCACCCCGCTGGAGCAGACCTACCGCGCGGTGCTCGCGAAGGCGCCGCACGCCGTCCTGGTCGTCACGGGCTACCCGCTGCTCTTCCCCACCGGCGCAGCGTCCCCGCGCTGCGACGTCATCCAGCCCGCGGCCCGGACCGCGATCAACACCGCGACCCTGCAGCTCAACGCGGCGGCGAGCGCCGCGACAGCCGCCGTCGGGGGCCTGTACGTGGACCTGGTGCGCCCCTTCACCGGGCACTCCTCCTGCGAGGCCGACCCCGCGGCGTCGTGGATCAACACGATCGTGCCGCGCGACCCGGTGCTCAGCTTCCACCCCGGCGCCACGGGACAGGCGGCCATCGCCGCGCGCCTGCAGGAGATCCGCTGCTTCGTGCGTCCCGGACGCTGACCAGGGACACCCCGGACGCACGAGGGCCCCGCACCACCGTGGTGCGGGGCCCTCGTGACGACGGGGTGCGTCAGCGGGCGGCAGAACCCTCGACGTAGTCGGAGTCGTCCGACTTCACCCAGGACATGAGCTTGCGCAGCTCACGGCCGGTGGCCTCGATGGGGTGCTGCTCGGCGGCGGCACGCAGCTTCTTGAACTCCGGCGCGCCGGCGTCCTGGTCGTCGATGAAGCGCTGGGCGAAGGTGCCGTCCTGGATGTCCTTGAGGACGTCCTGCATGCGGCCCTTGACCGAGGCGTCGATGACACGCGGGCCGGAGACGTAGTCGCCCCACTCGGCGGTGTCCGAGATGGACCAGCGCTGCTTGGCGATGCCGCCCTCGTACATGAGGTCGACGATCAGCTTCAGCTCGTGCAGGCACTCGAAGTAGGCGACCTCGGGCTGGTAGCCGGCCTCGGTGAGGACCTCGAAACCGGTCTGGACGAGGGCGGACATGCCACCGCAGAGGACGGCCTGCTCACCGAACAGGTCGGTCTCGGTCTCCTCGGTGAACGTGGTCTTGATGCCGCCGGCGCGCAGGCCGCCGATCGCCTTGGCGTAGGCGAGACCGAGGTCCCACGCGGAACCCGTCGCGTCCTGCTCGACGGCGACGATCACGGGGACGCCGCGGCCGTCGACGTACTCGCGACGGACGAGGTGACCCGGGCCCTTGGGGGCGACCATGACGACGTCGACGTCGGCCGGGGGCTTGATGTAGCCGAAGCGGATGTTGAAGCCGTGGCTGAAGAACAGCGCCTTGCCGGCGGTGAGGTTCGGCTCGATCGCCTCGGCGTAGAGACCGCGCTGCAGGTGGTCCGGCACCAGGACCATGATCACGTCGGCGGCCTTGGCGGCCTCGAACGGGGTCAGGACGGTCATGCCCTGCTCCTCCGCCTTGGCGCGGCTCTTCGAGCCCTCCTTGAGGCCGACGACGACGTCGACGCCGGAGTCGCGCAGCGACAGCGCGTGCGCATGGCCCTGGCTGCCGAAGCCCAGGACCGCCACCTTCTTCCCGGTGATCTTGGACAGGTCGGCGTCGTCGTCGTAGAACATCTCGGCCACGTGGGGTTCTCTCCTCTGGATCTTCTTCGTCGTACAGGGGGTGTTCGGGTTCAGGCGGAGCGGAGCGCCCGGTCGGAGATCGCGCGCCCACCGCGGGCGAGGGCGACCGACCCGGACTGGACCAGCTCGCGGATGCCGAAGGGTTCCAGCACGCGCAGCAGCGCGGCCAGCTTGTCCGGGCTCCCGGTGGCCTCGACGGTCACGGCGTCGGGGGCGACGTCGACGACGTGCGCGCGGAACAGCGCCACGGTGTCGAGCACCTCCCCGCGCGCGGAGGCGTCGGCGCGGACCTTCACGAGCAGCAGTTCGCGCTGGACGGAACCGCCGTCCTCGAGCTCCACGATCTTCAGGACGTTGATCAGCTTGTTGAGCTGCTTCGTCACCTGCTCCAACGGCTGCGACTCCACGTCGACGACGATGGTCATCCGGGAGATGTCGCTGCGCTCGGTCGGTCCGACCGTGAGGGAGTGGATGTTGAAGTTCCTGCGCGCGAACAGCGACGTGACGCGCATCAGGACACCGGGTCGGTTCTCGACCAGGACGGACAGGGTGTGCTGGGACATCAGGAGATCACCTTCTCGGGGCCGGACTCGTTGTCGCCCTCTTCCTCGCGGTCCCACTTGGGCGACACCCCGCGGGCGTACTGGATCGCGTCGTTGCTCACGCCGGCCTCGACCATCGGCCAGACCATGGCGTCGCGGTGCACGCGGAAGTCGATGACGACGGGCACGTCGTTGATCGCCATGGCCTTCTCGATGGTCGCGTCGACGTCCTCGGCCTTGTCGCAGCGCAACCCGACGCACCCGTAGGCCTCGGCGAGCTTGACGAAGTCGGGGACCGGCGCGGCGTGGGTGCCGTGGTGGTCACCGGAGTTCAGGTCGGTGTTGGAGTAGCGCTCGGAGTAGAAGAGCGTCTGCCACTGCCGGACCATGCCCAGGCTGGAGTTGTTGATGATGGCGACCTTCACGGGGATGCCGTTGAGGGTGCACGTCGCCAGTTCCTGGTTGGTCATCTGGAAGCAGCCGTCGCCGTCGATCGCCCACACCACGGTGTCCGGTTTGCCGACCTTGGCGCCCATGGCCGCGGGGACCGCGTAGCCCATGGTGCCCAGCCCGCCGGAGTTCAGCCACGTGCGCGGGTTCTCGTACTGGACGAACTGCGCCGACCACATCTGGTGCTGCCCGACCCCGGAGACGTAGATCGCCTCGGGACCGGCGATGGCCCCGATCCGGGCGATGACGTGCTGGGGGGCGAGGGTGCCGTCGTCGGACTCGGTGTAGCCCAGCGGGTACGTCGCCTTCCAGGACTGGGTGAGTTCGGTCCAGGCCGTGAGGTCGGCGCGCCCGTTCTCGAACTCGGCGGCCACGGCCGTGGTGAGCTCGGCGATGACGAGCCGGGCGTCGCCCACGATCGGGACGTCGACGGCGCGGTTCTTGCCGATCTCGGCCGGGTCGATGTCGGCGTGGATGACCTTGGCGTGCGGGGCGAAGCTCGGCAGGTCGCCGGTGACGCGGTCGTCGAAGCGCGCGCCGAGGGTGATGAGCAGGTCGGACTTCTGCAGCGCCGTCACGGCCGCGACCGTCCCGTGCATCCCGGGCATGCCCAGGTTGTTCGGGTGCGAGTCCGGCAGTGCACCGCGCGCCATCAGCGTCGTGACCGCCGGGATGCCGGTGAGGTCGGCCAGCGCGGCGAGCTCCGCGGAGGCGTCGGCCTTGATGACGCCACCGCCGACGTAGAGGACGGGGCGCTCGGCCGCGGCGATGAGCCGGGCGGCCTCACGGATCTGCTTGCCGTGCGGCCGCGTCACCGGGCGGTAGCCGGGCAGGTCGATCGTCTCGGGCCAGGCGAAGGACGTCGTCGCGGTCAGCGCGGACTTGGCGACGTCGACGAGGACGGGGCCGGGGCGGCCGGTGGCGGCGAGGTGGAAGGCCTCGGCGATGACGCGGGGGATGTCGGCCGGATCGGTCACCAGGTAGTTGTGCTTGGTGATCGGGATGGTGATGCCCGCGATGTCGGCTTCCTGGAACGCGTCGGTGCCGATGGCCTTGGCGGCGACCTGCCCGGTGATCGCGACCATCGGGACGGAATCCATGTTCGCGTCGGCGATCGGGGTGACGAGGTTGGTCGCCCCGGGACCGGAGGTCGCCATGCAGACGCCGACCTTGCCGGTGGCGACCGCGTACCCCTCGGCCGCGTGGCCGGCGCCCTGCTCGTGGCGGACCAGGATGTGCCGGACGTGCGGGGAGTCCATCAGCGGGTCGTAGGCGGGCAGGATCGCGCCCCCGGGCAGACCGAAGACGACCTCGACCCCTACCGCCTCGAGCGAACGGATGAGGCTCTGCGCGCCGGTGAGCTTGGCGACGGGGAGCTTCGGGTCCAGTGGCAGCTGCTCTGGCATCTCTGGTGTCCTCCTCGGGCGGTGCCGTTCACGGTCGTCGTTCAGTCCCGGACGCCCGGCAGATCGGTCCGCCGGACGCAAAAAGACCCCTCAGCCAGGGAAGGCGTGTGAGGGGTCGCGCGCTCGGCCGAACTGGTCAGCCGGCGCGCTGTCCGATGGCTACGAGGAACCGCATGTGCCGAAGGTAGCCCCTGCGTGGGGAGATGTCAGCCACGGGGTCACCGCGTCTCACATCGTGGACACGTGGTCCACGAGTTGGACGGTCTACCGGCTCGTGCGGTCGCGGCGGGGGGATCGTTGCCTCCACGGTGTCACTAGACGTCTTCGTGGAGGCAACGATCCCGCAGGACGTCACGGCGGAGGCAACGATCCCACCCGGCCGCGCCCCGAGGTCAGAGGCAGACGGCGCCGAGGGAGGCGGACTGGACCTGCTTGGCGTACTTCGCCAGCACCCCGCGCTTGAAGACGGGGGGCAGCGGCTCCCAGCCCTCGCGACGGGACTCGAGCTCCTCGTCGGAGACCAGGACCTCGAGGGTCTTGCCCGCGACGTCGAGGCGGATCCGGTCGCCGTCGCGCACGAAGGCGATGGGGCCGGCGTCGACGGCCTCGGGGGCCACGTGGCCGACGCAGAGGCCGGTGGTCCCGCCGGAGAAGCGGCCGTCGGTCATCAGCAGGACGTCCTTGCCGAGGCCGGCGCCCTTGATCGCGCCGGTGATGGCGAGCATCTCGCGCATCCCGGGGCCACCCTTGGGGCCTTCGTAGCGGATGACCACGACGTCGCCGGCCGAGATCGTGCCGTCCTCGAGCGCGTCCAGCGCCGCGCGTTCGCGTTCGAAGACGCGGGCGGTGCCCTCGAAGACGTCGGAGTCGAACCCGGCGCTCTTCACGACGGCACCGAGGGGGGCGAGGTTCCCCTTGAGGATGGTGATGCCGCCGGTCTTGTGGATCGGGTTGTCGAGGGCGCGGAGCACGACGCCGTCGACGTCGGGCGGGGCGATGTCGGCGAGGTTCTCGGCCATCGTCTTGCCCGTGACCGTGAGGCACTCACCGTGCAGCAGACCGGCGTCGAGCAGGGCACGCATGACGACGGGGATGCCGCCGATGCGGTCGACGTCGACCATGACGTGGCGGCCGAAGGGCTTGAGGTCGGCGAGGTGCGGGACCTTCGCCGCGACCCGGTCGAAGTCGTCCAGGGTCAGCTCGACCTCGGCCTCGTAGGCGATCGCGAGCAGGTGCAGGACGGCGTTGGTGGAACCGCCCAGGGCCATGACGACGGCGATGGCGTTCTCGAACGCCTCCTTGGTGAGGATCTGGCGCGCGGTGATCCCCTTCGAGAGCAGGTTCACGACGGCCTCGCCGGACTTGCGGGCGAACCCGTCGCGGCGACGGTCGGTGGCGGGCGGGGCGGCGCTGCCGGGCAGCGACATCCCGAGCGCCTCGGCCGCGGCGGCCATGGTGTTGGCGGTGTACATCCCGCCGCAGGCACCCTCACCCGGGCAGATCGCGCGTTCGATGGTGTCGACGTCCTCGCGCGACATCAGCCCGCGGGCGCACGCCCCGACGGCCTCGAAGGCGTCGATGAGGGTGACCTCGTGCTCGCTGCCGTCGGAGAGCTTCGCCCGGCCGGGCAGGATCGTCCCGGCGTAGAGGAAGACGCTCGCGAGGTCGAGGCGGGCGGCGGCCATCAGCATGCCGGGCAGCGACTTGTCGCAGCCGGCGAGCAGGACGGAGCCGTCGAGGCGCTCGGCGCTCATCACGGTCTCGACGGAGTCGGCGATGACCTCGCGCGAGACGAGGGAGTAGTGCATCCCCTCGTGCCCCATCGAGATGCCGTCGGAGACGGAGATCGTCCCGAACTCCAACGGGTAGCCCTGGGCGGCGTGCACGCCGTCCTTGACGGCCTTGGCCAGGCGGTCCAGGGGGAGGTTGCAGGGGGTGATCTCGTTCCAGCTCGAGGCCACCCCGATCTGGGGTTTGACCCAGTCGTCGTCACCCATCCCGACGGCGCGCAGCATCCCGCGCGAAGCGGTCGCCTCCAGGCCGTCGGTCACGGTGCGACTGCGGGGTTTGATGTCGACGGTCACGGGGTGAGTCTAGGCACGCGGCTCACGGTCCCCCGTTGACCCGCCCCCACCGGGATGGCTACCGTGGGCGACGTCGTGAACGTTCACGAGATGACCGTTCCCGATGCGACCGTCACCCCCCGGCTCGAAGGAGCGCCTCCCGTGTCGTCCACCTCCCCCACCCGCTGGGCCGTCGTCGGCCCGGGCAACATCGCCCGGCGCTTCGCCGGCCAGCTCCCCGCGGCGGGCCACGAACTCGTCGCCGTCGGTGCCTCCCCCACCGCGGCCGGCGCCGAGCGCGCCCGGGCCTTCGCGGCGGAGTTCAACCCGGACGCCTTCGTCGGCGACTACGACGCCGTGCTGGCCCGCGAGGACGTCGACGCCGTCTACGTCAGCACCGTGCACGTCACCCACGCGCAGCTCGCCCTGGCCGCGGTCCGCGCCGGCAAGCACGTGCTCTGCGAGAAGCCCCTCGCCCCCAACAACGGCCAGGTCATGGCGATCGTCGACACCGCCCGCGCCAGCGGCGTGCACTTCCTCGAGGCGTACATGTACGCCCACCACCCGCAGACGGCGAAGCTCCTCGACCTCGTGCGGTCCGGGGCGATCGGCACCGTCCAGCACGTCGACGCGAGCTTCGCCTTCGCGACCGGCGGGAAGACCGGGCGCCTCTACGACGCCGACCTCGCCGGCGGCGGGATCCTCGACGTCGGCGGCTACCCCGTCTCGGCCGCGCACCTCGTCGCGGGCGCAGCGCTCGGCCGGCCGGCGGCCGTCACCGGGTTCTCCGCCCAGGGCACCGTGGGCGAGACCGGCGTCGACGAGTGGGCCGTCGCCTCGATCACCTTCGCGGGTGGTGTCACCGCGTCCGTGCGCACGGGCGTCGCGCTCTCCGACCCCGAGACGATCACGGTGTACGGCTCCGGCGGGACGATCCACCTCCCCGACCCGTGGACGATCCGCGGCGAGACCCGCGTCGTCCTGACCCGGCCGGGCCAGGAGACCGAGACCTTCGAGTTCGACCCGGAACTGCCCGAGAACAAGGCCTACGCCCGCGAGGCGCAGGCCCTCGTCTCCGACGAGACCCCCGCGTTCACCCTCGACGACACCCTCGCGGTCTCGGCCGTGCTGAACCGCTGGCGGGACGCGATCGGGCTGCGCTACCCCTTCGAGACCGACACCGCGAACATCCCCACCGTCTCGGGTCTCCCGCTGCAGCGCCGCGAACCCACGGCCATGAAGTACGGGAAGGTCGAGGGACTGGAACGCCCCGTCTCCCGCCTCGTCATGGGGTGCGACAACCAGCCGGACCTCGCCCACGCGTCGGCCATCTTCGACGCGTTCGTGGAGGCCGGCGGGAACACCTTCGACACCGCGTGGCTCTACGGGATGGGCAAGTACGAGAAGCTGTTCGGCACGTGGCTGACCAACCGCGGCATCCGGTCCGAGGTCAACGTCATCGTCAAGGGCTGCCACACCCCGCACAACGACCCGGAGTCGCTGACCCGGCAGTTGTTCGAGTCCTTCGAGCGGCAGGGCCACGACCACGCCGACGTCTACATGATGCACCGGGACAACCTCGACATCCCCGTCGGTGAGTTCGTCGACGTCCTCGACGAGCACGCCAAGGCCGGTCGCATCAGCGCCTACGGCGGTTCGAACTGGTCGCCCGCCCGCGTCGACGAGGCGAACGCCTACGCCGCGGCGAACGGCAAGCAGCCGTTCACGGTGCTGTCCAACCACTTCGGCCTCGCCGAGGCCTACGACGTGCCGTGGGCCGGGTGCCTGCACGTCACCGACCCCGAGTCGAAGAAGTGGCTGACCGAGCGGAACATCGCCCTGCTGCCGTGGTCGTCGCAGGCCCGCGGGTTCTTCGCCCGCGCGGACGTGAACGACCGGAGCGACGCGGAACTCGTGCGCTGCTACTACAGCGACGCGAACTTCGAGCGCAAGGCCCGGGCCGAGAAGCTCGGCGCCGAACTCGGGGTCCCCGCGACGGCGATCGCGCTGGCCTTCGTCCTGGCGCAGTCGTTCCCGACGTTCGCCCTGTTCGGTCCCCGCACGATCGCCGAGGCCCGTTCCTCGATGACGGGCCTCGGGGTCGAGCTCGACGCGCAGCAGGTGGCCTGGCTGGACCTCCAGGAGGGGTGAGAACACCGGACACGACGCGGGCCACGACGATCGTCGACGTGGCCCGCGTCGCCGGGGTCTCTCGGCAGACGGTCACCCGTGCGCTGCACGACATGCCGGGGATCAACCCGGCCACCCGGCAACGGGTGCTCGACGCGGCCCGGGAACTGAACTACCACCCGTCCCGGTTCGGACGGGGTCTGGTGAAACCCGCGGCCCGCACCCTGGGCCTCCTCGTCGGCGACCTCACGAACCCCTACTACGGCGAACTCGCCTCCACGGTGCTGCGGCTCGCCGCCGACCGGGGCTGGAACGTCGTGATGGGTGAGCAGGGCAGCATCGCCGACCTCGCGGGCGGGGCGGACGCCGTCATCGGGTTCACCGGTCTGGCCATCGACACCCCCGTCACGGGAGCACCCAACCTGCCCGTGGTGGAGATCGACCCCCCGCGGTTCCACCCCCGCCACGGGCGGGTCGAGTTCGAACGCGCGACGGCCTCGGCGGAGGCCGTCGGGCACCTGCTGGCCCGCGGGACCCGGCGCCCCGTGGTGCTGGACCGTCTCGGCCCGCACGGACGCACCCGTCGCGGCGACGCGTTCGTCGCCGCGTTCCGCGCGGCCGGGGTGGAACCCGTCGTCGCCGACCGCCTGAGTCCCTGGACCGACCTGGCCGCCGGGGAACCCGACGCGGTGGTCGCCTTCAACGACCTCGACGGGTTCCGCGTCCTGCAGGAACTCCGCGTCGCGGGTCTCGACGTTCCCCGCGACGTGCGGGTCGTCGGGGTCGACGGGCTCGCCGTCGGGGAGTTCGTCACGCCCCGGTTGTCGACGCTGGTCATCGACCTCGCCGAGGTCGCGCACGCCGCGCTGGACCTCGTCGTGGAACTGTCGAGCAACGGACCGGGCGAAGCCGTCCGCGTCGTGCCGCACCGCTTCGTGGCGCGCGACTCCACCTGACCGCCCGTCAGCGCACCCGCGTCGCAGGTGGGGTCAGGCGCGCTGCAGGCCCAGCTTCTGCAGCGAGGCGCGGACGTCCGCGGCGCTCCAGCCGAGACGACCGTCGGACCAGGTGGGCTCGGGCAGGGCGCGACGGCCGACCATGGCGTGCAGGGCGGCGACGTCGACGTCGTACATGTGGCTGATCTGCATGAGCGTGAGCTTGTCCATCACCGTGCTGGATCTCCCCCGGCGCCTGCGGGTGGCCGGGCGGACCCCGGGTGACTCACGCAGGCAAACGTCCCGAGGTTAGCGGGTCCCGGCGGACACCCGCCACCACCGGTCCACGCCAGCTCGCACCAGGTCACGCCAGCCGCGTGCCAGCGCCGCGCCAGCGGAGCGGGCGACGGTACGACCATGAACTACGCCATCGAGGCCGACGGCCTGCGGAAACGATTCGGTGACACCCAGGCCCTCGACGGGGTCAGCCTGCGGGTGTCGGAGGGCAAGGTGCTCGGCGTCCTCGGCCCCAACGGGGCCGGCAAGACCACGGCCGTGCGCATCCTCGCCACCCTGCTGCGTCCCGACGACGGAGTGGCCCGCATCGGCGGGTTCGACGTCGTCCGCGACGCCGCCGCCGTCCGGCGCACCATCGGGCTCACCGGTCAGTACGCCTCGGTCGACGAGGACCTGACCGGTCTGCAGAACCTCAAGCTCATCGGAACCCTCCTCGACCTCTCCCGCCGCGACGCCCGCGCTCGCGCCGACGAACTGCTCGAGTGGTTCGACCTCACCGAGGCGGCCGGACGCCCCGCCGGCACGTACTCCGGCGGGATGCGCCGCCGCCTCGACCTCGCCGCCTCCCTCGTCGGCCGGCCGGCCGTGGTGTTCCTCGACGAACCCACCACCGGCCTCGACCCGGCGAAGCGCGACGCCATGTGGGACGTCGTCCGGACCCTGGTGCGGGACGGTTCGACGGTCCTGCTGACCACGCAGTACCTCGAGGAGGCCGACCAGCTCGCCGACGAGATCTCCGTCATCGACCACGGTCGCGTCATCGCCCACGACACCCCCCTCGGCTTGAAGCGGCAGGCCGGCAGCCGGACCCTGACCGTCACCCCGGCCGATCCCGCTGACGGCCCGGCGGTCGCCCACCTGCTCTCGGGTTTCTCGTCCGAGGAACCCACGTCGCTGCCGGGTGGTGGGTTCTCCGTACCCGTCCTCGACGAACGGGCCGTCCCCGCCACCGTCACCGGCCTCGCCGAGAGGGGCATCCCGGTCAGCGAACTCTCGCTGCACCTGCCGACCCTCGACGAGGTCTTCTCGACCCTCACCCAGAACACCCAGAACACCCGGAACAAGGAGGTGGCAGCATGAGCACCGTTCTCGAACGCCCCACCCGCACCGCCGTCCAGACGGTCTCCCCCAGCCCGTTCCGCGGTCTGCGCCACGCCGGCGCGCTCGCCGTCCGGAACCTCATCAAGACCGCCCGGACCCCCGAGGCACTGATCGACGTGACGATCCAGCCGATCATCTTCCTGCTCATGTTCACCTACATCTTCGGCGGTGCCCTCGGCGGCGGTGACCGGGGTTCCTACCTGCAGTACCTGCTGCCGGGCCTGCTCGCCCAGTCGATCTCGCTGGCCGGGGTCTCGTTGGGGCAGAACCTGAACAGCGACATCCAGAAGGGGGTCTTCGACCGGTTCCGGTCGTTGCCGATCTCGCGCTCGGCCCCGCTCGTGGGGGCCGTGCTGGCCGACGTGGTGCGCTACCTCATCCTCTTCGCGGTCATCATGAGCGCGAGCTACGTCATGGGTTTCCGGGTCCAGACCGGTCTCGTGCCCACGCTCGCCGCCCTCGGCGTCTCGATGCTGTTCGCCCTGTCGTTCGGCTGGATCTCGGTGTTCGTCGGCCTGGTGGTCCGGACCCCGGGCGCCGTGCAGGGTCTGATGTTCCTGCTCGTCATGCCGTTGAGCTTCGGCAGCAACGTGTTCGTGAACACCTCCACCATGCCGGGCTGGTTGCAGGACTTCGTGCACGTCAACCCCATCACCCACCTCGTGGGGGTGGTGCGCGGGTTGATGCTCGGCGGCCCCGTCGCCGGTGACCTCGCCTGGACCGGCGGCTGGATCGCCGTGTTCCTCGCGGTGTTCGTCCCGCTGGCCCTGCGGGCCTACAACCGTCGGGCCTGACGAACCCCCGGAACGCCGCGCGTCACTGCCCGAGCACCCCGAACCCCGCGGCGAGTTCCCGCAGGGCCGCGGAACGGTCCAGCGCCCGTCCACCCGCCACTGCCGACGCCACCGACGCCTCGTCGGTGGCGTCGCGCGCTCCGGCGAGGACCTCGAGCACCGACGGGTCGGTGGCGTCGTCGAACCCCCGCAGCGCCGCCGCGACCCCGAGCCACCGGGCCGCCCGGAGGGGGTCCGCGTCGGCGAGCGCCCAGTGGGCGGCCGACGTGGTCACCAGGGCGATGATCGGCATGTCCCGCGTCTGCAGCGCCGCCTCGAGCGCCACCACCAATCGTGCGCGGGCCTGCGCCAATTCCCCGGCGGCCGTGTGGACGCGGGAGATCGCCGCGGACAGCCCTGCCCGCTCGTGGCCGAAGGCGCCACCCAGCGGCCGCTGCGCGAGGACGGCCTCGTGCTCGACCGCGAGCCGGCGGGCGTCCTCGATCCGTCCCTCCCGGACCGCCGTGGCGACCTCGGAGAGGACCAGCCAGGTGCGGGTCGGGTCGGAACTGCCGGCCGTGAGGGCACGGGTGCGGGCGAGTTCGGCGGCCGCCTCCGCGGACCGCCCCTGACGCTGGTGGACCTCCGCCAACCGGGTCCGCACCAGGACCTCGTCGTCGGCTCCGCCGAACGCGGCGGCCAGGTCGAGGGACTCGACGTAGAGCGCCTCCGCGGCGTCGAGGTCACCACCGTGCACCTGCGCCTGGGCGAGCATCCGCAACGTCGCGGACAAGCCCCAGTGGTCGCCGACCGCGCGGAACCCCGCCTCGGCCCGCGTCGCCGCCTCGAGCATCGTCGTGGCGTCGCCGAAGTTCTCCGCGGCCGAGGCGCGCAGCAACTCGCACGTCGCCACCAGCCAGGGTTCACGGGCGGCGGACAGTTCCGCGGTGAGGGAGGCGAGGGCCGCGTCCTGCTCCGCGGTGGCGGACAGGTCGCGGAAGGGGTCGCCGTCCCAGCCCCCGAAGCGGTCCACGACGAGGGCGATCAGCCGGGTGAAGACGTTCGCGTCGACGGTGAGCAGGGCGTCGACCTTGTCGCGCAGCACGGCCAGCACCGCCATGACCTCACCCGGGCTGCTGGCCGCCTCGACGACACCCATCATCCGGTCGGCCGTCTCGACGACCAGCGCCTCGACGGGCGCGGCCGGGGCGGGGACGGAGGCGGCGAGGCGGACCCACTCGCGGGCCTGGTTCTGCCGGCCGAGGGCTCCGGCCCAGAGGACGACCGGCAGGGTGAGCCGGACGGCGTCCTCCCCGCGTCCGGCGGCGACGAGCTGGCGCAGCACCGCGAGCAGGTCGTCGACCTCCGCGTCCAGCCGCTGCGACCACGCCACCTGGTCACGGCTGCGCAGGCCGCGGCCCGCGCGCGCGACGAGGTCGAGCGCCCAGGCGGTGTGCGCCTCGAGGACGTCCTCGAGGTCCCCCGAGGCGGCGAGGCGTTCGGCGCCGTACTCGCGGATGGTCTCCAGCAGGGCGTAGCGGACGGTCGGGCCCGGACGCAGCTGCAGCAGCGACTTCTCCGTGAGCGAGGCGAGCAGGTCGGCGACTGCGTGCTCGTCGCCGAGGTCGCGGGCGACCGCCGCGGCCGCGTCCACGGCGACGGGCCCCGCGAAGACCGAGAGCCGCTGCAGCAGGACGCGTTCGTCCTCCTCGAGGAGGTCCCAGCTCCAGTCCACGACGGCGCGCAGGGTGCGGTGGCGGGCCACGGCGGTGCGCCGACCGCCGGCGAGGACGCGGAACCGGTCGGAGAGCCGGGCGTCGAGGTCGGCCAACGTCGTGGTGCGCAGGCGGGCGGCGGCCAGTTCCAGCGCCAGCGGCAACCCGTCGAGACGGCGGACCAGGTCGGTGACGACCCCGCGGTCGACGGCGTCGACGACGAACCCGGGGTCGACGGCGACGGCGCGGTCGGTGAACAACCGGACCGCCGCGTCCGTCGGCAGCGGACCGAGGGGGTGCAGGGTCTCCCCCTCCGCGCCGAGCGCCTCCCGGCTGGTGCACAGCACGCTGAGGCCCGGGCAGTGCCGCAGCAGGTCCTCCACCAGCACGGCGGTGTCGTCCAGGACGTGCTCGCAGTTGTCGAGCACCAGGAGCACCGGACGACCCGTCGCCCCGGAGCTCAGGGCCGAGCGGAGGCGGTGCAGCGGTTCGGCCACGTCGCGCGGGATGGCCCGGGTCTCCAGCGCGACGTCGCCGACCCCGACCACGCTGACGACCGCCCCCTGGACGTCCTCGCCCTCGGCGACGGGGGCGAGCGAGACCTCGTGGACGGCCCAGGTGCGCGCCAGGCGCCGGGCGACCTCGGTGGCCAACCGGGTCTTGCCCGCGCCCCCGGGTCCCACCACGGTCACGCACTGCGTGGTCGCGAGCAGGCCGGTCAGGCGCTCCAGGTCACCGTCGCGGCCCACGAACGACGTCAGCGAACGCACCGGCCGCTGCGGCGCCGGGCCGGTGGCGGGTTCGGCCAGCGCGGCCAGGTGCGCCTCCCGCAACGCGGGTGAGGGATCGGCGCCGAGTTCCTCCGCCAGCACCCGTCGGGTCTGCTCGTAGGCGGCGAGCGCCTCGCCGGTGCGGCCGGCGGCCACGAGGACCCGCACCCGCAGTTCGGCGAACCGTTCCCGCAGCGGGTGCGCGGCCACGAGTTCCTCGAGGTCGGCCGGGAGGCCGTCGAGGTCCCCGGCCCGCCACCGCGCCTCGCAGCGGTCGGCGAGGGCGTCGAGGCGGGCGTCCTCCAACCGGACGGCGTCGGGAGAACCGGCGATCTCGACGGGTTCCCCGCGCCAGCGGGCCAGGGCCGCGTCCAGCACCTGGGCGGCGGCGGCCCAGGACCCCTCGCGCAGCAACCGTCGACCGTCGGCGAACCCGGCCTCGACGAGGGGGACGTCGACCTCGACCCCGCTCAACGCGTAGCCGGCCGGGCCGGCGACGACCTCCACCTCCGGCCCCAGCGTGCGGCGCAACCGGGACACCAGGGACTGCAGCGCACCCGGTCCGCTCGCGCCGTCCTCGCCCCAGAGCGCGTCCTCCAGCAGCCCCGTCGGCACCGGACGGCCGCCGCGCAGGGCGAGCTCGGCCAGCAGCCGCCGCAACCGGGTTCCGGGGACGGCGATCTCGGCTCCGTCGTCGGTCCGGACCCGCAGCGGGCCGAGGAGTTCGATCTGCACGGGGACAGCCTGCCACCCGGGCTGCGGGAGCCGTGGCCGAGACGACCTTCAGTAGACGTCGCGGACGTAGCGCCGCTGCGCGGCCATCGTCTTCACGTACAGCGCGGCGTCCTCCTCCCCCATGCCACCGTGCTCGGCGACGACGTCGCGCAGCGTGGCGTCGACGTCCCTGGCCATCCGGGAGGCGTCGCCGCAGACGTAGAGGTGGGCGCCCTCCTCCAGCCAGGCCCACAACTCCGCGCCGTGGCGCCGCACCCGGTCCTGCACGTAGACCTTCTCCGGCTGGTCGCGCGAGAACGCCAGGCTGAGGCGGGTGAGCAGCCCGTCCTCGCGCCAGCCCTCGAACTCCTCGCGGTAGTACCAGTCGGTGGCCGAGCTCCGCTCGCCGAAGAACAACCAGTTCGGGCCGGTCGCGCCGTGGGCGCGCCGGTGCTGCAGGAAGGCGCGGAACGGCGCGACCCCCGTCCCCGGTCCGATCATCACCATCGGCACACCCGGGTCGCCGGGCGGGCGGAACGCCGGAGCGGACTGCACGAAGACGCCCACGTCCTTCCCCTCCGCCCGGTCGGCGAGGAACGTGGAGCAGACCCCGTGGCGGACCGGGTCGCCGAAACGGACGGTCGACATGGTCAGCTGGACCTCGTCGGGGTGGGCCTCGGGGGCCGAGGAGATCGAGTACTGCCGTGGTTGCAGGGGTTTGAGCAGGTTGAGCCACTCCGCGGGTTCGGCGTGGGCCGGGAACTCCCGGAGCACGTCCAGCAGCTGACGACCGCGGGCCCACTCCGCCGTCCGCGACGGGCCGTCGGCGAGGATCCGGGACAGACCCTCCCGCCGTGAGCGCTGGGCGACGAAGCGGAGCAGTCCCGGGGAGGGGCGGGTCACGTCCAGGGCCGCCAGTTCCGCGGGGTCGACACCGGTGGCGTCGGCGACCTCGGCGAGCACGACGGGGTCGTTCTCGGGCCACACCCCCAGGGAGTCACCCGCGTGGTACTCCAGCCCCCCGTCGCGGGCGAACCCGACCTGGCGGACCTCCTTGGTCGACCCCGCGGCGTTGAGGCGGACGTTGCGCACGAGCCGGCTGCGGTAGGGGTTCCCGCGGGTGGGGCGGACGGGGGCCGCTCGCGGTGCGGGGACGAGGGCCGCGGGGCTCCGCTGCGCCAGCAGGCCCAGGACGCGCGCTTCCCACTCCGCGGCGCGCTCGTCCTCCCCCGGCTCGCAGTCGATCCGGTCCAGCAACCGCTGGGCGCCGAGTTCGGCGAACCGTTCGTCGAGGCGGCGGCCGTGGCCGCAGAAGTCGGCGTAGCTGGAGTCGCCGAGGGCGAGCACGGCGAACGTGCGCCCCTCCAGGCTCGGCGCCGCGGGACCGGACAACGCCTCCCAGAACGACTCCCCGTTGTCCGGGGGCCCGCCGTCGCCGAACGTGCTGGACACCACCAGCGTGGTCGCCGCGGAACCCAGCCGGGCGGGGGTCACCTCGTCCATCCCGAACACCCCGACCCGGACCCCGACCGCCTCGAGGGCGGCCGCGGCGGAACGGGCGTGCTCCTCGGCTCCCCCGGTCTGCGAGGCCCACAGGACGAGGACGTCGGGCGCGGCCTCGGGCTCGGGGGCCGAGGTGGCCGCCGCCGGGGCGGTGGTGCCCGCGAACGTCCCGGCGAGGAACCCGTCCACCCAGGCCCGGTGGCCCTCCCCGAAGGGGGCCGACGCCGGCAGGGCCGGTACGAAACCGGGTGCCTCGCCGAGGGCGTGCAGGAACCCGTCGAGGTACCTGCTCTGACGCTCGTCGAAGACCGGCGGCTCCCCGCGTCGCACCTGCGGCCCCGTCCCCACCTCGACGCGGGTCAACCGCACGGCGCACACCTTGAACTCCGGCTGGAAGCTGTCCGGGTCGACCGCGTCGTGGGTCACGGCGTTGATCGCCAGGTCCGCGCCGAACTCGTCGTTCCAGTGGAACGGTGCGAAGCAGCAGCCCGGCAGCACCCGGTCGGTGACCACCGCCGGCAGGACGGCGCGACCCCGACGCGACACCACCTCGACGCGGTCGCCCTCGGTGATCCCCAGCCGCGCCGCGTCCTCGGGGTTCACCTCCAGGAACGGCCCGGGGTTCAGCTTGTTGAGCTTCGCGACCTTCCCCGTCTTGGTCAGGGTGTGCCACTGGTGCTGCACCCGGCCGGTGTTCAGCACGAACGGGTGCTCGTCGTCGGGCAGTTCCGCCGCGGGGACGAAGGGCCGGGGCCAGAACACCGCCCGACCGGTCGCGGTCGGGAACACCACCGGCGGGACGGTCCCGTCGGCGTGGACGAGCAGGTCCTGGCTCACGCCGTCGTTGAGGTAGCGCACCGGGTGGCGGTCGAGGCCGTCCCCGGCCGGTGCCGGCCACTGCACCGGTCCGCGACGCAGTCGTTCGTGGTCGACCCCGCGCAGGTCGTAGCCGGTGCGAGGGTTGGTGAACCGGCGCAGTTCCTCGAACACGTCGGCGGCGCAGCCGTAGGCGAACCGGTCGCCGAAACCCATGGCCCGCGCGACGTCGGCGATGAGCTGCCAGTCCGGGGTCGCGTCGCCCACCGGGTCCGCGGCCTGCGGCAGCAACGTCATGGTGCGTTCGGAGTTCACCGCGACCTGGTCGGACTCCGCCCACAACGTGGCCGGCAGCAGGACGTCGGCGTAGGACGTGGTCTCGGTCTGCGCGAACGTGTCCTGGACCACGACGAAGTCGCAGCGCTGCAACGCCTCCACCACGATCGAACGGTTGGCGACGGAGGCCACGGGGTTGGTGCAGATGATCCAGCAGGCCTTCACCTCGCCCGCCGCCATCCGGGAGAACAGGTCGATCGTCCCCGTCCCGACGTCGGTGCGCAGGGTTCCGGGTTCCAGCCCCCAGACGCTCTCGGTGAAGTCGCGGTCGGCGGGGTCCAGCACCGAGCGCTGACCGGGCAGGCCCGGCCCCATGTACCCCATCTCGCGGCCCCCCATGGCGTTGGGCTGTCCGGTGAGCGAGAACGGCCCGCTGCCCGGTCGGCAGATGGCCCCGGTCGCGAGGTGCAGGTTCACCAGGGCGTTGGTGTTCCAGGTGCCGTGGACGCTCTGGTTCAACCCCATCGTCCAGCAGCTCGTCCAGTTCGCCGCTCCCGCGAGGAGTTCCGCCGCGGCGCGGAGGTCGGCCTCGGCCAGTCCGGTCAGTTCGCAGACCCGCGCAGGCGGGTAGTCGGCGATCACCCCGGCCATGCCCTCCCACCCGGTGGTGCAGGCCGCGATGAACTCCTCGTCGAGTCCACCCGCCTCCACGACCAGGTGCAGCAGGCCGTTGAGCAGAGCCAGGTCCGTCCCGGGACGCAGCTGCAGGAAGACGTCGGCCGCCTCGGCCGTGGCCGTCCGCCGGGGGTCGACGACGATGAGCTTGGCCCCGGCCCGGACCCGGTCCATCATCCGCAGGAAGAGGATCGGGTGGCAGTCGGCCATGTTCGCGCCGATGACGAGGAACACGTCGGCGTGGTCGAGGTCGTCGTAGGAACCGGGCGGGCCGTCGGAGCCGAGCGACTGCTTGTAGCCCGTGCCCGCACTGGCCATGCAGAGCCGGGAGTTCGACTCGATCTGGTTGGTGCCCAGGAACCCCTTGGTCAGCTTGTTGGCCAGGTACTGCGCCTCGATCGACATCTGCCCCGACACGTAGACGGCGACGGCGTCGGGGCCGTGCTCCGCGACGACGGCCCGCAGACGCTCCGCGACGGTCCCCACGGCGTCGCGCAGCGGGACCGGACGCGGCTCCTCGCCCCGGGCGTCGCGGACGGCGGCCTGCGCGAGCCGTCCGGGCGCGGACATGACGTCCGCGCTGGTCGCGCCCTTCGTGCAGAGCCGACCCGCGTTGGCGGGGTGCTCGCGGTCGCCGGTGACCTTGGCGACCCGCCGACGCCCGCTCACCGGATCGGTCTCGATCTGCAGCAGCACCCCGCAGCCCACGCCGCAGTACGAGCAGGCACTGCGCACGGTCTCGCTCACGGGGTCGAGTCAAGGCGACCGTGGTTGCCCCACCGTTTCCCCCGTGTTGCGACCGTGGTGCGGTCTCCTCACAGCCGACGGCGGAGGGCGTGAGGACAACGTCACAGGGCGGCAACGACACGCGCGACCGACTGTAACGCGCCGTCCCTAGCGTCGAGCACGAAGCACACCCCCCAACAGTTCCGGAGGGACACGACATGGCCGTCACCAGCGATCGTGCTGACTCGAACCTCACCACCGTCGGCACCGTTCCCGCCCCGCGCGCCGGCCGCTGGGTGGACCAGTACGACCCGGAGGACACCGTCCAGTGGCAGGCCACCGGACGACGGGCCGCGAAGCGCAACCTCGCGCTCTCGATCTTCGCCGAGTTCCTCGGGTTCTCCGTCTGGCAGCTCTGGACCATCGTCACCCCGTCGCTGAACAAGGCCGGGTTCGCCCTCACCGCCGACCAGGTGTTCTGGCTCATCGCGATCCCCAACCTCGTCGGCGCGACGCTGCGCTTCCCCTACACCTTCGCGGTCCCGCGGTTCGGGGGCCGGAACTGGACCATCGTCTCGGCCCTGCTGCTCGTGGTCCCCTGCGTCGGGCTGGCCGTCGTCGTGCAGAACCCGCAGACGCCGTTCTGGCTGATGGTCCTGGTCGCCGCGACCGCGGGCGTCGGCGGTGGGAACTTCGCCAGCAGCATGGCCAACATCTCGTTCTTCTTCCCCGAGCGGGAGAAGGGTGCGGCGCTGGGGCTGAACGCGGCGGGTGGGAACCTCGGTGTCGCCGTCGTCCAGCTGGCCATCCCGATCATCGTCGTCATCGGCGGCGGGCTCGCGCTGCAGCGCGCGGGTCTCGTGATCGTCCCGCTCGCCGTCCTGGCCGCGGTGCTCGCCTGGCGGTACATGGACAACCTGTCCACCGCCAAGGCCGACCTCGCCGGCTACGCGGCGGCGATGCGCAACAAGCACACCTGGATCGTGTCGTTCCTCTACATCGGGACGTTCGGCTCGTTCATCGGCTACGCCGGCGTGTTCCCGACGCTCATCAACACCCAGTTCCCGCAGGCGGTCTTCGACTGGGGCTTCGTCGGGCTGCCGCAGGTCCCGTTGACGCTGGCGTTCCTCGGGGCCCTGGTGGGCTCGATGGCCCGCCCCTCCGGCGGGCGCATCGCGGACCGGCTCTCGGGGGCGAACGTCAGCATCGCGGCCTACCTGGTGATGGCGCTCGGGGCCCTCGGGGTGATCCTGTCGCTCGCCGCGGGGAGCTTCGCCGGGTTCTTCGCCTGCTTCCTGCTGCTGTTCGTCGCCAGCGGCGTCGGCAACGGCGCGGTGTACCGGATGATCCCGGCCATCTTCCGCGCGGGGATCGACCCCACCGACACCGGCGCCATGGTCCTGGCCAAGCGCAAGGCCGCGGCCTGCATCGGTCTCGCCGCCGGCATCGGCGCCTACGGCGGGTTCATCATCCCCCGCGTGTTCGCCTGGTCGATCTCGAGCACCGGCACGTTGCGCCCGGCCCTCATCGGGTTCATCGGCTTCTACGCCGTGTGCGCCGTCGTGACCACCGTCGTCTACAAGCTCGGCCGCGAACGCCGCTTCGCCGGCACGTCGATCTGAGAAGGAGACCTCCCGTGAGCTCCACCCCCCGTTTCCTGCAGGGCGCCCACCCGTTCACCGGCGCCGGCCTGGAGAAGCTCGTCGTCCTCGAAGGCCTCCCCTCCTACTCCGTGCCCGACGGCGCCCGCGCCCAGGCGGTCTACTTCCGGGGCGGGAACTCCACCGACGAGCTGGTCGTCGTGGCCCTGCTGCGCGACGGGGTGACGATGCGCCTGTTCCCGATCGGTGCGAAGGGTTCGGTGCACGTCCCGCTGCGCATCGTCGAGGACGTCGAGGCACCGTCGACGCTGGAACTGCGGGTCGCGGCGCCGGAGGGTCTGACCGGCACCGTCGTGCTCGACCTCGGACTCGTGGAGGTCTGACGTGAGCGAGGTCCTCGAGCTCAGCGCCACCGTCCCCGCCCAGCGTCGTCCGCGCCGTCGCCTCGTGGTGGTGGGCAACGGGATGGCGGGTATCCGGGCGGTGGAGGAACTGCTGGAACGCGGCGGTTCAGAGCAGTTCGACATCACCGTCTTCGGTGACGAGCCGTACGGGAACTACAACCGCATCATGCTCTCCCACGTGCTCTCCGGCGAGGAGACCGAGGAGGGGATCTTCCTGAACTCCCTGCCCTGGTACGCCGAGAACGGCATCGACCTGCGGGCCGGGGTGCGGGTCGACCGCGTCGACCGCTTCGCCAAGGTGGTCCACGACGCCGACGGGGGCGAGACCCCCTACGACCTCCTGCTCATCGCGACCGGTTCCACGCCCTTCTTCCCCGCCATGGAGGGCCTGCACCGCGAGGACGGGAGCGTCCTGGCGGGGGTGTTCGGCTTCCGCACCCTGGACGACGCGCGGGCCCTGCTGGCCGCGGCCCGCACCCACCGCCGCGCCGTCGTCATCGGCGGCGGGCTGCTGGGCCTGGAGGCCGCGCACGGCCTGGCCACCCACGGCCTGCAGGTGGACCTGCTCCACTCCCCCCAGCACCTCATGAACCAGCAGCTCGGCCCGGAGGCCGGCCGCGTCCTGCGGCGCAGGATCGAGGAACTCGGCGTCCGGGTGCACACCGGGGTCCGGAGCCGGGGCGTGCGGGGCACCGACCGCGTCACCGGGGTGGAACTGCCCGACGGTTCGGTGCTCGACGCCGACTTCGTCGTCGTCGCGGCCGGCATCCGACCCAACACCGACATCGCGCTGCGCTCCGGCCTCGAGGTCCAGCGCGGCATCGTCGTCGACGACCGCATGCAGTGCAGCGCGGGCGAGGAGGGCGAGGAGGGCACCGCCGAGGACGTCTACGCCGTCGGGGAGTGCGTCCAGCACCGGGGGGAGACCTACGGCCTGGTGGCCCCGCTGTGGGACCAGGCCGGTGTCCTCGCGGACCACCTGACGGGTGCCCGTCCCGACGCGGCGTACCACGGCTCGCGCACCTCCACGAAGCTCAAGGTCGCCGGGGTCGACTTGGTCGCGATGGGTCTGCCCGGACCCGAACGCGACGACGACGAGTTCGTCGTGTTCTCCGAACCGCACCGCGGGATCTACCTCAACGTGGTGATCCGCGCCGGGCGCCTGGTCGGGGCGACGCTGCTGGGCGACGTCCGCAAGACGGCGTTCCTCACCCAGGCCTTCGACCAGGGCCTGCCGCTGCCCGAGGAGCGCATGAGCCTGCTCTTCGACCTCGGCTCCCCCGACGAGGCGACCTCGGTCGCAGAACTGTCCGACGACGTCCAGGTCTGCAACTGCAACGGCGTGACCAAGGGGAAGATCGTCGACGCCGTCGCCGGCGGCTGCACCTCGGTGAACGCCGTCATGGCCAAGACCAAGGCGGGCAAGGGCTGCGGTTCGTGCAAGACCCTCGTGGAACAGGTCACCGAGTGGGCGGCCGGGGGGAACCTCACCGTCGACGAGAGCGCGAACTGGTACGTCCCGGGGATCCCGATGGGCAAGCCGGAACTCATGGCCGCGATCCGCGAGCGCCGGTTGAGGTCGGTCTCGGCGGTGTTCCGCGAGCTCGCCCCGGGCGGGGTGGAGGACGCGAAGTCGAAGATGGGCCTGACCTCGCTGCTGCGGATGATGTGGCCGGAGGGGCTGGACCAGGACGAGCGCGACGGCCGGTTCATCAACGACCGCGTCCACGCCAACATCCAGCGCGACGGCACGTTCTCGGTGGTCCCGCAGATGAAGGGCGGGGTGACCACGGCGGAGCAGCTGCGGAAGATCGCCGACGTCGCCGACAAGTACGACGTCGGGATGATCAAGGTGACCGGTGGTCAGCGGGTGGACCTGCTGGGCATCCGCAAGGAGGACCTGCCCAAGGTCTGGGAGGACCTGGGGATGCCGTCGGGCTACGCCTACGGCAAGAGCTTCCGCACGGTGAAGACCTGCGTGGGCACGGACTTCTGCCGCTTCGGCCTCGGTGACTCCACCCAGCTCGGGATCGACCTGGAGACCCGTTTCCAGGGCGTCGAGACGCCCGCGAAGCTGAAGCTGGGGGTCGTGGGCTGTCCCCGCAACTGCGCCGAGGCCTACGTCAAGGACATCGGGGTCGTCGCGATCGGCGCCGGCGCGTGGGAGGTCTACGTCGGGGGTGCCGCGGGCGCCACGGTCCGCAAGGGCGACCTGCTGGCCACGGTGGGTTCCCCCGAGGAGGTCATCGCGCTCACCGGGCGGTTCATCCAGTTCTACCGCGAGTGGGGCAACTGGCTGGAGCGCACCTACGAGTTCGTCCCCCGCCTGGGCCTGGACCGGGTGAAGAAGGTGCTGCTGGAGGACTCCGACGGTCTCGTCGCGGGTCTCGACGCCCGCATGCAGGCCACGGTGGAGAACTACCGCGACCCGTGGCTGGAGGGCCGGGAGCCGGTCACCGAGGGCCAGTTCCGCCCTTCGCTGCCGCTGGTGGACCTGCCACTGGTGCCCGGCCGTCCCGCGGGGGCGCCCGGGGGGACGACCGTCGCCCTGCCGCTGCCCACCGCCCGTCCCGACTCCCTGGAGGTGCCGCGATGACCACCTCCACCACCCACGCGGTGTGCCCCGTCGGCGAACTGCCCTTCGGGGAGGGCCGCACCTACGTCGTCGACGGGCGGCAGGTGGCCCTGTTCCGCCACCGCAGCGGTCGGGTGAGCGCGGTGCAGGCCGCGTGCCCGCACGCGGGAGGCCCGCTGGCCGACGGCCAGGTCGACGAAGGGTCGCTCGTGTGCCCGTTGCACCTCAACGCCTTCGACCTGCGCACGGGTGAGTCCACGACGGGTCAGGACCCGATCGCGGTGCATCCTTGTGCGGTCGGGGACGACGGTGTCGTGAGCGTGGAGTTGTGAGCCCGGACGGAGGGGAGGTCCCGGTGATGACCTACCCGTTGCACCTGGACGTGTCGGGGCGTCGGGTCCTGGTGGCCGGCGGGGGGCCCGTGGCGGCCCGCCGGGCTCGTGACCTGGTCTCCGCCGGGGCCGAGGTCCTGGTGGTCGCGCCGGCGCTGTGCGAGGACCTGCGCGACCTGCTGCCCCACCTGACGTGGGAGCAGCGCGAGGTCGAACCGCGCGACGTGGCCGACGTGTGGCTCGTGCACACCGCGACGGGTGACCCGCGGGTGGACGCGGAACTCTCCGCGGCCGCCGAGGCCCTGCGGGTGTGGTGCGTGCGCGCCGACGACGCCCGCGCCTCCAGCGCGTGGACGCCGTCGGTGGTCCGACGCGGTGAGGTGACGGTCTCGGTCACCGCCGGTGGTGACCCGCGGCGGGCGCGGGGCCTGCGGGAGGCGCTGTCGCGCTGGCTGGACTCCGGGGCCGCGCCGTTGCGCCGCCGCCGGGCCGGGGCCGGGCGCGTCACGCTGGTCGGTGGCGGTCCCGGGGACGTGGACCTGCTGACCCTGCGCGGGCGGCGGCGCCTGGCCGAGGCCGACGTGGTCGTCGTCGACCGGCTGGCCCCCACCGCCGTGCTGGCCGAACTGGACCCCGACGTGGTGGTCGTCGACGTGGGCAAGACCCCCGACCACCACCCGGTCCCCCAGGACGAGATCAACCGGATCATCGTCGAGCACGCCCGCGCGGGGCGACGGGTCGTGCGGCTCAAGGGCGGCGACTCCTACGTCCTGGGCCGCGGCGGCGAGGAGGTCCTCGCCTGCCGGGCCGCCGGGGTGGAGGTCGAGGTCGTCCCCGGGGTCACGAGCGCGTTCTCGGTGCCCGCCGCGGCGGGGATCCCCGTCACCCACCGCGGGCTGTCGCGGTCGGTCACGGTGGTCAGCGGGCACGAGGACGTCGACGCGGAGGTCCTGGCCAGGCTGGACGGCACCGTGGTGTTCCTGATGGGGGTGACGATGCTGCCGCGGTTGAGCGCGGGGCTCGTGGCGGCCGGGAAGTCGCCCGCGACGCCCGTCGCGATCGTCGAGAACGGCTGGAGCGCGGACCAGCGCACCACCCGCGGCACCCTGGCCGACATCGCCGGGATCGCCGCCGAGCGGGGAGTGCGGGCGCCGGCGGTGATCGTGGTCGGCGCGGTGGCGGGCTTGGAAGGGTTGGCGGACGTGGCGTCCGCGGCGCAGGTCGCCTACGGTCCGGATCTGTGACCGACCCCACGCCTGCCCCCGAGGTCCCACCACTGCTCGGAGTGACCGTCGGCATCACCAGCGACCGGCGGTCCTCCGACATGATCGCCACCTTCGAGCGCAAGGGCGCCCGGGTGGTGCACGCCCCGACCATGCGCATCGTCCCGCTGACCGAGGACGAGCAACTGCTCGCCGAGACCCGCGACGTCATCGCCGACCCGCCCGACGACCTCCTCGTCACCACGGGCATCGGGTTGCGCGGCTGGGTGGAGGCCGCCGACGCGGCCGGGCTGGCCGCCCCGCTGCTCGAGGTCTTCGGCCGGGCCCGCATCTTCGCGCGCGGCCCGAAGGCCACGGGGGTCATCCGCGCCAACGGACTGCGCGAGGAGTGGTCGGCCGCCTCGGAGCAGACCGCGGAGGCCGTCGAACGCCTCGTCGCGGGTGGGGTCGAGGGACGCTCCATCGTCGTGCAGCTGCACGGGGCGGCGGACCAGGAGCAGTTGCAGCCGTTGCTCGACGCCGGCGCCCGGGTCCGCGGGGTGTCGGTGTACCGGTGGTTGCCCCCGGCCGACCCGGTCGCGGTGGAACGCCTCGTCGACCTGATCGCCGCCCGCCGCCTCGACGCGGTGACGTTCACCAGCGCGCCGGGGGCGGTGGCCCTGCTCGACGCCGCGCAGCGCCAGGGTCGTCTCGCCGACCTGGTCTCCGCGTGCGGCGAGGGGGTCGTCGCCTGCGCCGTCGGCGACGTGACGGCCGAACCGTTGCGGGGTGCGGGCATCGAACCGCTGATCCCGGACCGGTGGCGGCTGGGTGCGCTGTTGCGGACCCTCACGGCCCACCTCGCGGAGAACCCGCTGGACTGCGTGGCCACGGTCGGCGGGACGCTGAGGTTGCGGGCCCAGACCGCGGTGCTGGAGGACGAGGTGCTCGACCTGGCGCCGGGTCCGCTGGCCGTGCTGCGCCGCCTCGCCGCGGCCCGCGGTGCGGTGCTGACGCGCGAGGACCTGCTCGCCGCCCTGCCCGGGGCGGGCGACGAACACGCCGTGGAGGTGACGGTCGCCCGGTTGCGCACGGCCCTGCCGGACGCGGCCCTGGTGCGGACCGTGGTCAAGCGCGGCTACCGTCTGGAGGTGGCATGACCCCCGGAACGAACCCCGGACCCGTCCTGGTCGCGTGCTCGCACGGCACCCGTTCCCTCGAGGGGAGGGCGGTCGTCGAGGGGTTGCGGGAGGCGGTCCGGGTGGCCCGACCGGGGCTGCGGGTCGTCGCCGCCCACGTGGACGTCCAGGAACCCGAACTGGGGACGGTCGTGGCGGAACTGGTCGCGGACGGGGAACGCTGCACCGTCGTCCCGCTGCTGCTCTCCAGTGGCTACCACGTCCGGGTGGACATCGCGGAAGCGTTGCGGGACACGGGCGGTCGAGCCGTCGCCGCCCCGGCCCTCGGTCCGGACGAGGTCATCACCGAGGCGCTGGTCGACCGGTTGGAGGAGGCCCTGGGAACTGCGGTGGAGGAGTTCGAGGGGGCGATCGTCCTGGCCGCGGCCGGATCCTCCGACGCCCGGGCGGTCGCCGACGTCGAGGCCGCGGTCGCCTCGTTGTCGGCGCGGACGGGACGTCGGGTGACGTCGGGGTTCCTCTCGGCGCAGGAACCGACGGTCGCCGCGGCCGTCGCCGCGGCGAGGGCCGAGGGGGCTCGCTCGGTGGCGGTCGCCGGGTACCTGCTGGCCCCCGGGGTGTTCTCGGTGCGCCTGGGCGGAGCAGGGGCCGAGGTCGTCGCCGAACCCCTGGGGGTGCACCCCGCCCTGGTGGACCTGGTGCTGGCCCGCTACGACGAGGCGACGACGTTGACGGGTTCCTGACCCGCGAGCAGGAGTTCCAGCTGCCGGCGCAGCAGGGCGACCATGCGGGGCCGGAACGCCGTCGAGTTCCCGCCGACGTGCGGGGTGACGACGACCCCCGGCAGCGACCAGAGTTCGTGGTCGCCCGGCAGCGGTTCCGGGTCGGTGACGTCGAGGGCCGCCAGCAGCCGGCCCGTGCGCAGTTCCGCGACGAGGGCCGCGGTGTCCACGACCGGACCGCGGGCCACGTTCACCAGCAGCGTCCCGTCGGGCATCGCGGCGAGGAACTCCGGGCCGACGAGGCCCCGGGTCTCCCCGGTCAGGGGACAGGCCAGGACGACGACGTCGTGCTCGGGCAGCAGCTGCGGGAGTTCCGAGTTCGCGTGGACGTCCACCCCGTCCTGGACCCGGGACCGGGTACCCACCGCGGTCACCGTGCACTCGAAGGGCTCGAGGCGGGCGGCGACGGCGCGACCGACCCCGCCCCAGCCGAGCACGAGGACCCTGCGGTCGGCCAGCGACGTGCGCCGGGAGGGTTTCCACTCCCCCCTCGCCATCGAGCGCACGTCCTCCCCCAGACCCCGCAACGCGAGGATCGCCAACCCCACGGCGAGTTCCGCGGTCGAGGTCTCGTGGACCCCGGCCGCGTTGCACAACCGCACCCCCGGGGGGAGCTGCTCCGCGACCCCGTCGAAGCCGATGGTCAGCAACTGGACCACCTCGGTGCCCACCGGCAGCGTCGAGAGGTCGGGCGTCGCGACGTAGTCGGGGACGACGAGGCGCGGCGCGGGCTCCGGTGCGGGGGACGAACCGTCCCAGACGACGACCTCCACCCCGTCGACGGGACCGAGGGCCCTGACCCAGGACTCGGTGGGCAGGCTCACGACGAAGGGTGCGGTGCTCACCCCGCGCACGCTACCCAGCCGTGCGGGCGGGCCGGACGCGGGTGACGATGGGCCGGTGCACAGCAGACGCGAAGCCCTCGCCGCCGGGAGCGCTCTGGCGCTGGGCCTGCTGGCCGGCTGCTCCGACGGCAGTGGGACACCGGCTCCTCCCGGCACGCCCACCCCCTCCGACCCGCCCGCCCCCGCGCCGACGTCGAGCACCGCGCCGGCCGACGCGCTGGCGGCGGCGACGGGCGTGCCCGGTCAGCCGAGCGACATCGCGACGGGGTTGGACGTCCCGTGGGGTCTCGCGGTCCTGCCCGACGGCACGGCCCTGGTCACGTTGCGGGACGAGGCCCGGGTCGTCCAGGTCGGCCCGGGGGTGCTGAACTCCCTGGGCACGGAGGAACCGGACGGCAAGGTCCCCGACGTGGTGCCCGACGGCGAGGGCGGACTGCTCGGGATCGCCCTGTCCCCGCAGTTCGCGAGCGACGGGTTCGTCTACCTCTACCAGACCGCCCGCGCGGACAACCGCGTCGTGCGCTACACCCTCACCCAGAACCGGCTGACGCAGGCCACGCCGGTCCTCACCGGGATCCCCAAGAACTCCACCCACAACGGGGGCCGCATCGCCTTCGGACCGGACGGGATGCTCTACGTCGGGACGGGAGACGCCCAGAACCGACCCGCCGCCCAGGACGTGAACGCCCTCGGCGGCAAGATCCTGCGGATCCTGCCCGACGGTTCCGTCCCCGCGGACAACCCCTTCCCGGGTTCGCGCACCTGGTCCTACGGGCACCGCAACCCCCAGGGTTTCGGGTGGGACTCCACCGGGCGGCTCATCGCCTCCGAGTTCGGTCAGGACACCTGGGACGAGCTCAACGTCGTCCGCGGCGGCGGGAACTACGGCTGGCCCGAGGTCGAGGGTCCGGGTGACGGGGGCGGGCGGTTCGTCGCCCCGGTCCAGACCTGGGCGACCGACGACGCCTCCCCCAGCGGGGTCGCGGTGACCCCCGACGCGGTCTACGTCGCGGCGTTGAAGGGGCAGCGGTTGTGGCGCGTGCCGTTGAACCCCGACGGCCCGACCGGGACCCCCGACGCCTACCTCGAGGGAACCCTGGGGCGACTGCGCACCGTCGAGGTCGGGCCGGACGGGTCGCTGTGGATCCTCACGTCCAACACGTTCCGCGGGGAACCCCGCGCGGGCGACGACCGGCTCGTCACGGTCCCGCTGGTCTGACCCGGAACCCGGCCGGGCAACGGAACCCGTTCGCGGCGGCCCGCACCTGGCTGCGCGAGGTCGTCGTCGGGATCCTGCGCGAACTCAGTCCGCCCGCAGTTCCGACGGGTGCAGGCTGAGCCGCAGGACGGGGAACGAAGCCACCGTGGCGAGGGCCGCGGCCGCCAGGACGACGACGACGAGGCCGCCGAGGGACCCCCAGGGGACACCGACCGTGGCGACGACCTCGCGGTAGGTCCCGTCGGCCTGCAGGTCCGACCACGTGACGGAGGTGCCGAACAGCCCGCGCGCCGCCACGATCCCCGCGGCCGTGGCCAGGACGACCGCCGGGACCAGGGCCAGCAGGTTCTCGCCGAGGACCGAACGCGCGATCGTGCCCCGCGGTACGCCGACGGCGTGCAGCCCGGCGAGGACGTGGCGGCGACCGAGGACGCCGTCGACGGTGCCCACGAGCAGACCCGCCGCGGCGATGACCGCCCCGAGGACGAGGGCGAGGTTCACCAGGTCGAAGGTGTCCGCGTAGAACGTCGTGCCGTAGTTCTGGGTCTCGGCCAGGAACTTCGCCCGGATCCCCTGGGTGAAGGCGGCCAGCAGCACGACGAGCAGGAGCGTCGAGTTGGCCCGGCTGGTGTGGCTCGGAGCGGACACCATCCGGCGGGCGGCCAGCAGGAGAGCCGGCCGTGCGGTGCGTCGCGCGATGAACTCCCCGACGAGCGAGGCCAGGGTCGTCGTCCCCATCAGCAGCCCCGCGAGGGTCAACCCGATCGGGACGAGGAACAGGGCGACGGCGAACTCCGACGCGAGCACCCGGTGCGGGACGAACCGCAGCAGGCTGTCGAACGTCACCATCACCACCGTGCCCGCCACGAAGAGGATCGCGGGGACGACCCGACGGGGTTCCGGCGGCTGGGACCGGTCGACCCCGAACGGGGTGACCACGACCCGACGCATGGCGAACGTCGCGAACACCGCTGCCGCCAGGGGGATCGCGAGGACGAACACCAGGAGGACCGGCCACGGCGGGAGGACGTCGGTGGGGAACGGCAGCGCCGCCCCGGTCACCGTCTCGACGCTGGTGCTGTCCCCGTCGACGGTGGTCACGTCGTACGTGGCGGTGATCGGAGCGTCGAGCAGGACGCGGAGCCCGAAGAACAGACCGAGCCCGGCGACGGTCCCGAGCCCGGCCGACAACCCCGTCTCCACCACCGCGACGCGGACGACGTCCCCCGGGGTCGCCCCCTGCAACCGCAGCGCGGCCAGCCGGCGGTCCCGGCCCGGCGCACCGATCCGGGAACACTGCCCCACGAAACCCAGCACGGGCAGGCACAGCAGCACCAGCGCGGTGACGACCCCGACGTGCAGACCCGGCTGGTTCAGGACCTCGGAGGTGTAGGGCCCGTCGCCCGGCCCGCTGACCGCGACGCTCGCCGCCGCGCTCAGGGCCACGGTGGCCACGGCGGAACCCGTTGCGGTGAGGGCGATCCGGGTCCGGTCGGCGCGACCGCCGGAGACCGCCAGCCGGAGCAGGGTGGTGAACCGCGCGCTGCCGTCGGCGTGGAGCAGCGGGACGGTCGTCGTCGTCGCGGTCACCGGCCGGCCTCGATCAACCCGTCGCGCACGACGACCTCGCGGTCGGCGTAGGCCGCGATGCGGGCGTCGTGGGTGACCAGCAGCACCGTCGTCCCCACCTCGCGCACCGCCCGGGTCACCTGGATCATCACCTGTTCCCCTGCGAGGCTGTCGAGGGCACCCGTCGGCTCGTCGGCGAACAGGACGTCGGGACGGGTCACCAGCGAACGCGCCGCGGCGACCCGCTGCGCCTGCCCCCCGGAGAGTTCGCCGGGCCGGCGCCCCGCGAGTTCCGCCACGTCGAAGCGGGCCAGCCAGTCCGTCGCCGTGGCGATCGCCGACCGCCGGCGCACGCCCGACAGCAACAACGGCATCGCCACGTTCTCGGCCGCGGTGAGTTCCGCGACCAGGTGGCCGAACTGGAACAGGACTCCGAACCTGCTGCGCCGCAACCGGGAACGCTTCCCCTCCCCCGCGTCGTCGATCCGTCGCCCCCCGAGGGCGACGGATCCGGCGTCGGGGACCTCGATCCCCGCGAGGCAGTGCAGCAACGTCGACTTCCCCGAACCCGAGGGTCCGGTGATGGCGACGACCTCGCCCTGGCGGGCGGCGAAGTCGACGCCCCGCAGGGCCGGGGTGTTGCGGTAGGACTTCACCAGACCCTGGGCACTCAGGTGTGGTTCCACGACGTGACCTCCTCGGTCAGGACGGGCGTGCGGGCCAGGGCGTTCTCGATCCAGAGCAGGTCGGCGTTGAGGTGTTCCAGGGCGTAGTCGGCGGCCAGAAGTTCCGCCACCGTGACCCCCGGCTCGGTCTTGGCCCGGGTGTAGTCCCGCATCCGCTGAAGGTGCGCTGCTCGCTGGCGGCGCAGGTACTCCTGCGCCGCAGGCTCCCCCGCCGTGAGCAGCGCCACCGTCAGCTTCACCGCCAACGGGTTGGCGACGAACGGACTGGGCGGTTCGACCTCGTCGAGCCACCGCCGGAGTTCCTCCCGGCCGTCACCGGTCAACCCGTAGGCCGTCCGGTCCGGTCCACCGTCCCGTTCCGGTTCCCCCTGGACGACGAGACCGTCGCGGGAGAGCCGGGCCAGCGTGGCGTACACCTGAGCGCTGGCCAGCGGCCGGGCGGCCGGGAACTGCTGGTCGTACCGACGTTTCAGGTCGTACCCGTGGCGTTCCCCGGGTACGAGCAACCCGAGGAGCGCGTGGCCGACCGTCACGTGGGCCACTATGCACCACGTGGCTAGTCGGCGGAAGCGATCACCCGAAAGCCGTGTCGTAGAGGGCCTGCAGTTCCGGGGAGGCCGGACCGCTCAGACCGCAACCGGTCAGCCGGCCGCCGTCGGCGCTGAGCAGGTAGTCGGTCCCCGCCGCCAACGGAGCCGCACCGTCCTCGGACGACGGGTCCCCGGGCTGCTCGACCCGCACCTGCTCGGAGACGGAACCCCGGTACCGGTGGGTGACCTCGAGGGTGACCTCACCCCCCGAGACCGCCACGGCCCGGGCCGCGAACGCGGTGTCCCGGTCGGTGAGCAGGTCAGGGCTCAGGACCGCGCAGGAGGCGGTGGGGTCGGTGACGGCGGCGGTCAGCCGGGTCACGGAGGGGTCACCCCGGCCCACGACCCCGAGGACCACGACGGTGGCCGCCACCACCCCCACCCCCGCGCCGAGGAGGATGCGGGTACGTCCGCGGGGCCGGGCCGCGCGTCGTCGCGGTGTCTCGGTGGTCATCGTGTCCTCCGCCTTCGCTCGGACGTGGTGGGTCGACAGGCGCGTCAGGTCCCGGGCCGGGTCGACCTCCTGGAGCAGTGCGCGCAGTTCGTCGTCGGTCACGGTCTTCACCCCCCTCCATCCCGTTCCTGTCCGGCACGCCCGGGGTTCTTGCCCCCTGGCCCAGTCGGGCCCGCAACCGCGCCTTCGCCGGTGCAGCCGGACCGTCGCGGCGTTGACGCTCACCCCGAGGACCACGGCGATCTCGCGGGGGGCGAGCTCTCACCGTGGGACGCGGCGAGGTCTCCTCGGGATCCACAACGGGACCGTCCGTCGGTACCCGGCGTACTCCGCGCCGAAGCGCTGCGCGAGGAACCTCTCCTCGGAGGGGCGGATCACGAACTGCCACAGCAGCGCCCCGGCGGGCGGTACGAGGTAGTACAGCGGCCGGCCCAGCAGGAGCGCGACGCCGACGGTCTGACCCACCCCGCAGACCGCCATCGGGTTCCGCACCCACCGGTAGGGCCCCTCGACGACGAGCCGCGCGGCGGCGTCGAAGGGAACCGGGGTCCCCTCCCCCCGCGCCATCACGACGGCGCACCGGATCCCGGCGATGCTGGCGGCCACCAGGACGGCGGCGCCGAGCACGCGGCCACCGGGCAGCAGGTGACGCTCGATCCCCAGGAGGAGTTCCACGAACCGCAGGACGACCGGCAGCGCGACGAGGGCGAGGAACCAGACGACCACCATCCAGCCGAACGTCTTGGCGAGGTGACGACGGGGCGAGGCCGGTCGCGACACCCGGTAGAGCCTCACCGGGCCCCTCGCGCTACGGAACGCAGCGCGACCGCGCTGGCGAGGGTGGCCAAGGTCATCGCGACGGCACCGACCGCCCCCTCACCCGCGGCGAGCACGTGGCCGAACGTCAGGACGGTGCTGTACCCCACCGCTCCCGTCGTGATCCCCGCCACCGCGACGGCCGCGGGGTGGCCGCTCACGATCAGCCGCGCAGCGAGGAGGGAGGCGAGTCCGAACGCCACGTCGGGGACGAGGAACGACTGCAGGACCTGACGCTCCCCGAGTTCGAAGACGGCCCGGAACGCCGGCCACACCGCCAGCGCCACCCACCACGCGGGCACCGCGAGACCCTGCAGCGCGAACCAGGCGGCTGCCGGTCGGGGCGGGATCACCCGACCATCATCACCTCCCGCGCGACGTCACGACCGTCCCGGGGAAGACCGCCACCCGCTCGGGCCAGAACACCGGCGGGCGCGGTGTCGACCACCCCGGTCCCGCCCCGCGCGGGCGTGCCAGGCTGAGAGAGTGTTCGACCAGCTCAACGCCTTCGTCACCGCCCACGCGGGGGCCCCGTGGGTGCTCGTGGTCGTGCTGGCGCTGTCGGCGCTCGACGCGTTCCTGCCCCCGCTGCCCAGTGAGTCCGTCGTCATCGGCCTGGCCGCCATCGCGGCCGACACCGGCCACCCGAACCGCGTGGTGCTCTTCGTCTGCGCGATGGTGGGGGCGTTCCTCGGCGACAACCTCACGTACACGATCGGGCGGCACTCCCCGCTGCGCGGCTGGATCGCGGGCCACCGCCGCCTCGAGCACGCCTTCACCCGCGCGGCCCGGGAACTGCAGAAGCGGGGGGCGTTCGCGATCCTCGCCGCCCGCTACGTACCGGTCGGGCGGATCGCCGTGAACCTCACGGCGGGCGCGGTGCAGTTCCCGCGGCGCCGGTTCCTGGGGCTCAGCGCCCTCGCCGCCTGCACGTGGGCCGCGTACTCGATCGCCATCGGTTCGCTGGCCGGGCAGTGGATCGAGTCCACCCCCCTGGTCGGGGCGTTGCTGGGCATCGTCATCGCCCTCGCCCTGGGGTTCTGCGTCGACCTGGTCCTGCAACGCGTCGTGCGTCCCCGCCAGGCATGACCCGGGGGAACCGCCGCCTCGCGCTCGCCGCCGCGGTCACCGTCCTGCTCGCGAGCTGCACGACGCCACCCTCGCCGCCCGTTCCCACCACGCAGCCCAGCACGAAGCCCACCGTCACGAGTTCCCCGTCACCGACGGACCCGGGGTTCGCGGCCCTGGAGCAGGAGTTCGGGGCCAGGCTCGGGATCTTCGCCCTCGACACGGGCACCGGTCGGACGCTGGAGCACCGCGCCGACGAACGGTTCGCCTTCGCGTCCACCTACAAGGCCCTCGCGGCGGCCGCGGTGCTCGACTCCGGCGCCGACCTCGACCGGGTGGTGACGTACTCCGCGGCGGACCTCGTCGCGTACTCGCCCGTCACCGCGGACCACGTCGCGACGGGGATGACCCTGGGCGACCTCGCAGAGGCGGCCATCACGGTCAGCGACAACACGGCAGGGAACCTGCTGCTCGACGAACTCGGCGGGCCGGACGGTTTCGAGCGGGACCTGCGGGCCCTGGGCGACGACGTCACGCAGGCCGACCGCGAGGAGCCGGGGGTCAACGACGTGCGTCCCGGCGACGAGCGGGACACCACCTCACCGCGGGCGTTCGGGCGGGACCTGCAGGCCTACGCGCTGGGCGACGCCCTGGAACCGGACGACCGCACGCAGCTCGCGGAGTGGTTGCAGCGCACCACGACCGGCGACGACCAGATCCGCGCCGGGGTTCCCGCGGGATGGGTCGTGGGCGACAAGACCGGCCACGCGGGCGTGTACGGCAACCAGAACGACGTCGCGGTGCTCTGGCCCGCGGACGGCAGGGCCCCGTGGGTCCTCGTGGTGTTCTCCGACCGACCGGAGCCCGACGCCGCGTCCGACGACGCGCTCATCGCGCGCGCCGCCGGACTCGTCCTCACCGGACTGGGCTGAACCGGGCTGAACTCAGCCGACGCGTTCCAGCACGAGTTCGCGGATCCGGGCGGCGTCCGCCTTGCCCTTCATCTCCTTCATGACCTGGCCGATGAGCGCCCCGGCGGCCTGCGCCTTGCCGCCGCGGATCTTCTCGACGACGTCGGGGTTCGCGGCGACGACCTTGTCCACGGCCGCGTTCAGCGCCCCGTCGTCCTGCACCACGATCAACCCGCGCTGCTCGACGACCTCGGCCACCGACCCCTCACCGGCGAGGACACCCTCGAGGGCCTGACGGGCCAGCCCGTCGGTGAGCTTCCCGTCCTCGAGCAGCTTCGCCAGTTCGGCGACGTCGGCGGGGGTGACGGTCAGGTCGGCGAGGGCGACCCCGTCGACGTTGGCGCGACGGGCCAGTTCCCCGGACCACCACTTGCGGGCCGCGGCGGGCGAGGCGCCCGCGGCGACGGTCTCCTCGACGATGTCGACGGCACCCGCGTTGACGAGGTCGCGGAACTCGAGGTCGGAGAAGCCCCACTCGGCGTGCAGCCGCTTGCGACGCTCCGCCGGCGGCTCCGGCAGGGTCGCCCGCAGTTCCTCCACCCACGCCCGGTCCGGGACGATGGGGACGAGGTCCGGTTCCGGGAAGTACCGGTAGTCCTCGGCGTCGGACTTCTCCCGGCCCGAGGTGGTCACCCCGGTGTCCTCGTGCCAGTGCCGGGTCTCCTGCACGACCTTCGCGCCGGAGCGCAGCACGGCGGCGTGGCGGGAGACCTCGTAGCGCACGGCCCGTTCGATGGACCGCAGCGAGTTGACGTTCTTCGTCTCCGACCGCGTCCCCAGCGGGGAGGTCGGGGTCGGGCGCAGGGACAGGTTGACGTCCGCGCGGACCGACCCCTGTTCCATCTTCGCGTCGGACACGTCGAGGGCCCGCAGCAGGTCGCGCAGCACCGCGACGTAGGCCCGGGCCACGTCGGGGACGCGGTCGCCGGCGCCCTCCAGGGGACGCGTCACGATCTCGATGAGCGGGATCCCGGCGCGGTTGTAGTCGACCAGGGAGTAGTCGGCACCGTGGATGCGGCCGGTGGAACCCCCGACGTGCAGGGACTTCCCGGTGTCCTCCTCCATGTGGGCGCGCTCGATGAGCACCCGGTAGGTGAAGGCGGGTTTCGTCCCGTCCTCGCTCGCCGGGACGTCGACGTCGAGGTACCCGTCGAACGCGATCGGCTCGTCGAACTGCGACGTCTGGAAGTTCTTCGGCATGTCCGGGTAGAAGTAGTTCTTCCGGGCGAACCGGCAGCGCTCCGCGATGGAGCAGTTCAGCGCGAGGCCGATGCGGATCGCCGACTCCAGCGCCTTGGCGTTCAGCACCGGCATCGCCCCGGGCAGCCCGAGGGACGTCGGGTCGACCTGGGTGTTGGGCTCGGCGCCGAACGCCGTGGGCGCCCCGGAGAACATCTTCGTCGCGGTGTTCAGCTCGACGTGCACCTCGAGCCCGAGGACGGGGTCGAACTCCCCGATCGCCTCGTCGTAGTCGACCAGTTCGACGCTCACGCCGAGACCCCCTGCCACGTCGGAACCTTCGCGAGCAACGGCCCGCCCCACTTGTCGTTCAACCGTGCCTCCAGCGCGGCCCCCACCCGGTACAACCGGTCGTCGGCCTGCTGGGGGGCCAGGATCTGCAACCCGACCGGCAGCCCGTCGGACAGGCCGGCCGGGAGCGACATCCCCGGGATCCCGGCGAGGTTCGCCGGGATCGTCGCGACGTCGCCGGCGTACATGGCCAGCGGGTCGTCGAGCTTCTCGCCCAGCCGGTACGCCACCGTGGGCGCGGTCGGCGAGACGAGCACGTCGACGGAACCGAAGGCGGCGTCGAAGTCGCGCTGCACCAGGGTGCGGACCTTCTGCGCGCTGCCGTAGTAGGCGTCGTAGTAGCCGGCGGAGAGGGCGTAGGTGCCGAGGATGATGCGGCGCTTCGCCTCCTCGCCGAACCCCGCGGCGCGGGTGGCGCGCATGACGGCCTCGGCCGTGACGTGCTCGCCCTCGGGCACGACCCGCAGGCCGTAGCGCATCCCGTCGAACTTGGCGAGGTTGCTCGACGCCTCGCTCGGCAGGATCAGGTAGTACGCGGCGAGGGCGTGCACGATGTTCGGCAGGCTGAGCTCGACGACCTCCGCACCCGCGGCGCGCAGTTCGTCGAGGGACTCGTCGAAGCGGGCCTGGACCCCGGCCTCGTAGCCCTCGCCGGAGAGTTCCTTCACGACCCCGATCCGCACGCCGGTGAGGTCGCCGGTGGCGCCGAGCCGGGCCGCGCCGACGACGTCCGGCACCGCGGACGGGATCGACGTGGAGTCGTAGGGGTCGTGGCCGGCGATGACGGCGTGCAGCAGCGCGGTGTCCATGACGGTGCGCGCGCACGGGCCGGCCTGGTCCAGCGAACTGGCCAGCGCGATGAGGCCGTAGCGCGAGACCGCGCCGTAGGTCGGCTTGACGCCGACGGTGCCGGTGAGGGCCGCGGGCTGGCGGATCGAGCCCCCCGTGTCCGACCCGACGGTCAGCGGGGCCTCGAAGGCCGCGAGCGCCGCCGCGGAGCCACCGCCGGATCCACCGGGGATGCGGGTCGGGTCCCAGGGGTTGCGGGTGTCGCCGTAGGCGGAGTGCTCGGTCGTCGAGCCCATCGCGAACTCGTCCATGTTGGTCTTGCCGAGGACGACGAGGCCGGCGGCGTGCAGTTCGCGGACGACGGTGGCGTCGTAGGGCGGGACCCACCCCTCGAGCATGCGGGACCCGGCGGTGGTCGGCAGACCCTTGGTGGTCAGGACGTCCTTGACCCCGACGGGGACCCCGGCCAGGGGGCCGAGGTCGGCGCCGGCGGCGCGGTCGGCGTCGATCTGGCGGGCGCGGGCCAGCGCGCCCTCGTGGTCGACGTGCAGGAACGCGTGGACCCCGCTGTCGTTGACCCCGGAGGTGGGTCCATCGACGGCGTCGATGCGGTCGAGGTGGGCCCGGGTGACCTCCTCGGCGGAGACGACCTTGCTGCGCAGCCCCTCGGCGAGCCGGACGGCGTCCCACTGCACGAGCTCGTTGACGCTCACGCTTCCTCCCCCAGGATCTGCGGCACGCGGAAGCGGCCGTCCTCGCTGGCGGGGGCGCCCGCGAGCGCCTCCTCGGCGGTGATGCCGGGACGGACCACGTCGGGGCGGGTCACGTTGATCAGGGGCACGGGGTGCGAGGTGGCGGGGACGTCGTCGGTCACCACGGACGACACCTGGGCGACGGCATCGAGGACGGCGTCGAGCTGGCCCGCCATGCGGTCCAGCTCCTCGTCGGTCATGTCGATGCGCGCCAGGCGCGCGAGGTGCTCGACCTCGGAACGGGAGATAGCGGACACGATCGGTGAGTCTATGCGGGGAGCGCGTCGGACTCCCGTGAGCGGTCGGCGAGCCAGGTGCGGAACGCGGCGGGGGCCAGGGGGCGGCTGTGCAGGTAGCCCTGGGTCTCGTCGGCGCCGAGGTCGCGCAGCACGCCGAGGGCCTCGAGGTCCTCGACGCCCTCGGCGATGACCCGCAGGCCGAGGCGGTGGGCCAGGGCGACGGTCCCCTCGACGATGGCGGCGGTGCGGGGTTCGGTGGTGATGCGCAGGGTGAAGGCGCGGTCGAGCTTGAGCTCGCTGGCCGGCAGGTCGGTGAGGTAGGCCAGCGAGGAGTAGCCGGTGCCGTAGTCGTCGATGCTGAGCGAGATGCCGCGGGCGACGAGGCTCTCGGTGACCTGCACGGCGAGTTCGGGGTCGTCCATGAGGGTCGTCTCGGTGATCTCGAGGACGAGGCGGGTGGGGTCGAGCCCGGTGCGCCGCAGGACGGCGTCGACGGTGGGCAGCAGGTCGGGCGAGGCGAGCGAGCCGGCGGAGAGGTTGACCGAGACCCGCAGCGGGACGTCGTCGACCTCCCAGTCGGCGACCTCGCGAGCGGCCCGCTCCAGCAGGTGCGCCGTGAGGTCGTCCATGAGGCCGTTCTCCTCGGCCAGGTCGAGGAAGCGGTCGGGGCCGAGGAACCCGCGTGCGGGGTGCTGCCAGCGGACGAGGGCCTCGACGCCCACCACCCGGCCGGTCCGCACCTCGAGCTGGGGCTGGTAGTGCAGGAGGAGTTCCACCTCGGCGCGCGAGGCGTCGTCGAGAGCTGCGGTGAGGTCGGCGATCAGGCTGAGGCGGTCGCGGGCACGGGCCTCGAGCTCGCCGTCGTAGCAGGCGATCCCGCGCTGGCCGGTCTTGGCCAGGACCAGCGCGGCGCCGGCGCGGTGCACGAGGTCGGCCGTCCTGGGGTCCCCGGCGGCGGTGGTGGCCACCCCGATGCTGGCGCTGATGCCGGTGCCCAGGCGCCCGGGGGTGGGCAGCTCGCGCACGACCCGTTCGAGGCGCGCGGCCAGGCGGAGCGCCACGGCCTCGTCGGCGTGCGCGAGCAGGACCGCGAACGTGTCGCCCGCGCTGCGGGCGACGAGCGCCGTCGGCGGGGCGGCGGCGCGGACGGCCTCGGCGAGGGTGACGAGCAGCTGGTCCCCGTCGTGGTGACCGAGGCGTTCGTTGACCAGGCCGAAGTCGTCGACGTCCACCTTGAGCAGGGCTGCGCCCGATCCGCCGTGCGCGAGTTCCTCGACCTGGTCGACGAGGGCCCGTCGGTTCCCGACCCCGGTCAGGTCGTCGGTGCGGGCCTCCACGCGGGCCCGGGCGAGTTCGGAGAGCTGACCGAGGTGACGGGCCAGGCAGATCGCGCTGCCGAGGGCGGCGAGGGAGCCCCAGAGGATCGCCGTCGGGGTGAGGTCGTGCACGCAGGCGAGCGCGACGACGCAGAAGGCCGTGACGAGGACGAGCATCGCGCCGCCCGCGGAGACCTCGGCGTTGACGATCACCCGGGTCGGTGTGCGGGCCCGCAGGACCGCGGCGCCCATGACGAGGACCCCGGTGGCACCCGCGGCCTGGACGGCGGTGAACCCGGCGCCACCTTCGACGGCGACGAAGCCGTCGACGAGGGCGTAGGCCAGCAGGGACCCCCCGAGCGACCAGATGCGCACGTCGCGGGCCAGCCCGGCGGTGCGGGCGACGACGAGGGTGGTCCCGAGCAGGACGAGCAGGATCCCGACGGTGAGCAGCCACACCTGCACCTGCCACCAGGCCCAGTCGCCGAAGTCGGCGGGCAGGTGCGGGAGCAACAGGTTCCCCGCGGCGACGACGACGAGCACGGCGCTGCCCGAGGTGAGCGCCTGCCCCCCGGCCAGGACGTGGCGGACCTGGGAGTTCCAGTGGAACAGCCCGTGCATGATGAGCGGCCCGGCCACGAAGGTGCCGAGACCGAGGGGCATGCCGGTCCAGAACCCGCGACCGTCCAGGACGCCGACGGCGAGGTCGGCGGTGGCGGTCAGGAGGAGCACGACGCCGGCGGCGCTGAAGGCACGCCACGTGGTCGGCGACATGCCCCGGTCGAACCCCGGGTCCCGCCGCCGACGGTGCAGCAACAGCGTTCCGATGAGCATGGCGAGCAGGAGGCAGGCGCTGATCAGCCGACCGTCGAGGTGTCGCGAGGCCCGGTCGGCCAGCAGGCCCGCCCCGCCGACGACCAACGTCGCGAGCAGTGCGTTACCGGGAAGTCGGTTCACAGTCCCACCTATCGGTGCGCCCGGCGGAACCGTCAACCCCGATGATCGTTGTGTGACCCAGGTCACCAACGATCGCGGGTCACCGTCCCCGGTCCACGAGGCGCGAGAGCACGATGACGGAGTCGGTGGCGGAGATGTTCGCCTCGTCCCGGACCCGCTCCAGGGCCTGCTCGAGGTGCTGGACGTCGCGGGCCAGGACGTGGATCAACGCATCGGCGGGGCCGGTGACGGTGTAGGCACCGACGATCTCGGGGATCCCCTGCCAGGCCCGACGCAGCTCCGCCGGGGAGACGGTCCCGTGGCAGCGGACCTCGACGAAGGCCTCGGTGCGCCAGCCGAGGGCCGCCGGGTCGACGACGGCGGTGAAGGAGGCGATGACGCCGTCGGCGACGAGGCGGTCGACGCGGCGCTTCGCGGCCGGGGCGGAGAGGCCGACCCGCGCGCCGAGGTCGTTGAAGGTCGCCCGGCCGTCCCGGGCGAGCAGGACGAGGAGCTCGCGGTCGACGTCGTCGAGGTCGCGCAACGCATCTCCAGTCCTGCCGCGTCACACGCAAGGAACCTGCGCGTCGACGCAGCGGATCGGCCTTGAGCTGCGTCGTGGCGGATCCTAGCGTTGACGTCGTGACCGCATCGTTGACCGAGACCTCCCGCGCCGACCGCGTGGCCCGCCCCCGCCACTTCGTGATGTGCCGCCCGACGCACTTCACGGTCTCCTACGAGATCAACCCGTGGATGGACACCACGCAGGCCGTCGACGCCGACGTGGCGCTGGCCCAGTGGGAGGAGCTCAAGGCGACCCATGAACGGCTCGGCCACATCGTCGACGTCGTCCCCGGCGTCCCCGGACTGCCCGACATGGTCTACGCCGCCAACGGGGCGCTGCTCACCGCCGGGGGCAACGTCGGGGTCCGCTTCACCCACCCCGAACGCGCCGGCGAGGCCGAGGCGTACGCGAGCTGGCTCGAGGAGAACGGCTTCGGTCCGGTGCACCGCCCCGTCGAGACCAACGAGGGCGAGGGCGACCTACTCGTCGTCGGTGACCACCTGCTCGCCGGGTTCGGGTTCCGCACCGCCCTGGCCGCGCACGCGGAACTGGCCCGCGTCCTCGGTCGTGAGGTCACCTCGCTGGAACTCGTCGACCCGCGGTTCTACCACCTCGACACCGCGCTCACCGTCCTCGACGACGACCCCGCACACCCCGACGTCGCCTACTTCCCGGGCGCCTTCTCCCCCGCCGCCCAGGCCGTCCTGCAGCAGCTGTTCCCGGACGCGCTGCTCACCGACGAGGAGACCGCCGCGGTGCTGGGGATGAACGCGGTCAGCGACGGCCTGCACGTCGTGCTCTCCCCCCGCGCGCAGCGCTACGCCGACCTGCTGGCGGAACGCGGCTACCAGCCGGTGCCCGTCGACCTCTCGGAGCTGCTCAAGGGTGGCGGGGGCGCGAAGTGCTGCACCCTCGTCGTGCGGCGCTGAACGTCCGGGCTGATCCGACCGGTTGAATCCGCCGTGGGTGCGCCTGTCGGTGTGCCGAACCGGGCGCCATGACGCCGTCTTCGTCGCACCGACGGTTCACTCCACGTGGTGACACCGGTGGGTGCGACGGGGACGTCACGAGCCCTCGGGCTCGGCCTCCTCGTCGGGTTCCGCGTCCGGCTCGGGCAGGGCCACCGCGTCGGGCCCACCCTCGAGCAGCGTGACGAAACCCTCCTCGTCGAGGACCCGGACCTTCAACTGCTCGGCCTTGTCGGCCTTCGTCCCTGCGGCCTCCCCGACGACGACGTAGTCCGTCTTCTTCGAGACGCCGCTGGAGGCCTTGCCGCCGCGGGACAAGATCGCCTCCTTCGCCTCGTCGCGGGAGAACCCGGTCAGCGAACCGGTGACGACGATCGACAACCCCTCCAGCACCCGCGGGGTCGTCTCGTCGCGCTCGTCCGCCATCCGCACCCCGGCCTCGCGCCACTTGCGGACCACGTCGCGGTGCCAGTCGATGGCCAGCCACTCGACCACCGCGTCCGCGATCGTGGGGCCGACGCCCTCGGCGGAGGCGATCTCCTCGGAGCTCGCCTCCTCGATCGCGGTCATCGACGCGAACCGGTCGGCCAGCGCACGGGCGGCGGTGGGGCCGACGTGGCGGATCGACAACCCGACCAGCACCCGCCACAGCGGTTGCGACCTGCGCTCCTCGAGGTTCTTCAGCAGGCGCTTGCCGTTGGCGGAGATCGCACCCGCCTTCGTCGTGAACAGCGGGACGCGGGTCAGGTCGTCCTCGGTGAGGGTGAAGAGGTCGCCCTCGTCGGTGATGACCCCGGCCTCCAGCAACGCCGTCGCCGCCTTGTCGCCGAGGGCCTCGACGTCGAAGGACCCCCGACCCGCGAGGTGGAAGACGCGTTCGCGCAGCTGCGCCGGGCAGCTGCGGGAGTTGGGGCAGCGGATGTCGACGTCGTCGGCCTTCTGGTGGGCCAGTTCCGTCCCGCACTCGGGGCAGTGCGTCGGCATCACGAACTCGCGTTCGTCACCGGTCCGGGACTCGACGACCGGGCCGAGGACCTCGGGGATGACGTCGCCCGCCTTGCGGACCACCACGGTGTCACCGATGAGGACGCCCTTGCGCCTGACCTCGTCGGCGTTGTGCAGGGTCGCCATGCCGACCGTCGACCCCGCCACCAGGACGGGTTCGAGCACCGCGAACGGGGTGACCCGCCCGGTGCGACCCACGTTGACCTGGATGTCGCGCAGGAGCGTCGTGACCTCCTCGGGCGGGTACTTGTAGGCGATGGCCCACCGCGGTGCGCGCGAGGTGGAACCCAGCCTGCGCTGCAGGGGGACCTGGTCGACCTTGACGACGACCCCGTCGATCTCGTGCTCGACGTCGTGGCGGTGCTCGCCGTAGTACCGGACGTAGTCCGCCACCTCGGGCAGGGTGTCCACGACCCTGACCCGCGGGGACGTCGGCAGCCCCCAGGCGGCGAGCTTCTCGTAGGCCCCGGACTGCGAGTCGTTCTCCATCCCGCGGCGCGCGCCGATGCCGTGCACCAGCATCCGCAGCGGACGCGTCGCGGTCACCCGGGGGTCCTTCTGCCGCAACGACCCCGCGGCGGCGTTGCGCGGGTTCGCGAACGGGGGCTTCCCGGCCTCGACGAGCCCCGCGTTGATGGCCGCGAAACCCTCCAGGTGGAAGAACACCTCGCCGCGGACCTCGAGGAACTCCGGGACGCCCTCCCCGCGGAGGCGGTGCGGGATGTCGTCGATCGTGCGGACGTTGAAGGTCACGTCCTCCCCCGTCCGACCGTCGCCGCGGGTGACGCCCCGGACGAGGCGGCCGTCCTCGTAGACGAGGTCGATGGCGAGGCCGTCGATCTTCGGTTCGCACAGGTAGCGGGCGCCCGCGCCGACCTCCTTCTCCACCCGGGCCGCCCACGAGGAGAGCTCGTCGGTGGAGAAGGCGTTGTCGAGGCTGAGCATCCGCTCGGGGTGGTCGACGGCGGTGAACTCCGTCGAGAAGGTCCCCCCGACGGTCTGGGTGGGCGAGTCGGGGGTCCGCAGCTGCGGGTGCTCGTCCTCGAGCGCGCGCAGCTCCTTCTCCAGCTCGTCGTACTGCCCGTCGCTCAGCGGCGAGGAGTCGCGCACGTAGTAGGAGAAGCGCGCACCCTCGATCCGGGCGACGAGCTCCTCCCAGCGGTGCCTCGCAGCGGGCGGGACCAGACCGTCGTCGTTCACGGGAGCCATCCTGCCGCGCAGGTCCGACACGTGCCCGGGAGCGGGTCAGGGCCGATCGGTCAACGGCGACTGGTTCCCGTCGGCCGCCGCAGGACCACGAACTCCAGGTCGTCGCGGCGGGGCCGGCCGAACCGTTCGTCGCCGTAGGGGAACGGGCGCCGCTCACCGGTCGCGACGAACCCGAGCCGTTCGTACCAGGCGATGAGGTCCCCGCGCTGGGCGATGACGGTCATCTCCAGCGCGGGCGCGCCCCAGCGCCGCACCGCCTCCGCGTCGGCGTGGGCGAGCAGCCGGGCGCCGATGCCCCCGCCCTGGATCGCGGGGTCGACCGCGAAGGTCCCGAAGTAGCCGAGCTCCCCGACCCGTCGCAGTTCGCAGCAGCCGACGGTCCGGCCGTCGCGTTCGGCCAGCAGCAGGGTCGCGTCGGGCGCCGCGAGCACGGCGGCGATCCCCGCCTCGTCGGTCCGGCGACCGTCCAGCAGGTCCGCCTCGGTCGTCCAGCCGGCCCGGCTCGAGTCCCCCCGGTAGGCCGACTCGACGAGGGCCACGACGTCGGCCACGTCGGCGGGTTCCGCCTCGCGGAAGGTCAGGTCAGTCACCGGAGGCCTCCGCCATCGCCCCGGCCGCCTCGCGCAGCCGCGTCAGCAGTCCCCGCACGGCCGCGGGGTCCGTCTGCGACAACCCCTCGGCCGGGGTCACGACGACATCGGCCAACCCGGTCGCGGGCAACCCGATCCGTCGCCACGGCACCCGCACCACGTCGACGAGCGCGGCGACCGCCGGGGCGGTCCCGGTCACGGGCAGGATCCCCGCCCACAGCCGCAGCCCGTCCTCGATCCCCGCCGCGACCGACTCCCAGCCCGCCACGCCGAGGTCGCGGACGTCGAGCGCGATGCCGGCCGCCCCCGCCTCCCGGACCAGCGCCCAGGGCGCGTCCTCGGCCCGCAGCCGGACGACGGGCTCGGCGCCCGCGTCGCGGACGGCGGTGAGGACGTCGCGCAACCCGTCGCGCACGAGCGAGCGGTCCACGGAGCGCAACGTCCCGTACCCGGACTGGGTCGGGACCCGGCCTTCGAGGACGGCGGCGAGGGAGGGTTCCTCGACGTGCACGACGACCTGCGCGCCGGGGACGAGGCGCCGCACGTCGCCGACGTGCACCTTCAACCCCTCGGCCAGTGAGGCGATCACGTCGCGCCGGGCGCCGTGGTCGGAGACGGCGCGCTCGCCGCGGTGCAGCTCGACCGCGGCCAGCAGCGACCACGGCCCCACGACGGCGAGCGCCAGCGGGCCGCTCCAGCCGTCGGCGGCCTCGGCGAGCTCGTCGAGGTCGGCGCGCAGGAACGACGCCGCCCGCCCGGCGTCGCGGCCGGGGGCGTCGACGAAGCGCCACCCCGCGGGTTGCAGGTCCACGTGCAGGTCCACCAGCAGCGACGCCGTGCGTCCCAGCGCGTCCGCCCCGGGCCCCCGGGCCGGCAGCTGCGGCAGGTGCGGGACGTGCGGGGGTTCGCCGAGCTCACCGAAGACGGTCCGCGCGGCCTCGCGCGGGTCCTCCCCCGGCATGGATCCGACGGCGGCGGCCGTTCCTGGTGCGTTCTCTGACACGTCTTCTGGCACGTCGCGACCGTAGCGCGGCGGGGGCGGGTCCCCCGAAGGGAGGATGCGACGATCACCGCTCGCCCGGTGACACCGGGGTTCCGGATGCGGGTGGATGGACGGGCTCACAGCCGACACCTGGGATCCACCGAGGTCCCGGGCGACCCGGGAGGTCCACCCGTGCCCCACCGCCGACCCGCCGTCCTCGCCACGGTGAGCGCCTTCGCGCTCGCCGGGCCCCTGCTGATGGTGGTGCAGCCCGCCGCCGCGCAACCCTCCGTCCCGGGGATCCAGCGCCCCGCCACCGTGGAGGAGGCGCAGCGGGAGTTCGAGGCGCGGACCCCCCAGCGCTACCGGGACCAGGACCTCGCCTGGACCCCGTGCACGCCCGCGCAGATCGGGGTCCTCAACGCCCTCGTCGGGGGTCTGGAGTGCGCGCAGGTGGCCGTCCCGCGCGACTGGAACGCCCCGGAGGAGGGCGACCCGCTGCAGGTGACGATCAGCCGGGTCCCGCACGCGGGTCCCCGCCCGCAGCGGAGCATCATCACCAACCCGGGCGGACCGGGAGGTGCGGGTCTGACGCTGGCCACGCTGGGTTCCTCGATCCCGGCGCTCGCCGCCACCGAGGTCATCGGCCTCGACGTCCGGGGCACCGGGGCGAGTTCGCCCCTCACCTGCGGCGGCGACCTGACCTCGGCCTACGGTGCGCTCCCCGACCCCCACGACCGCTCCCCCGAGGCCCTCGCCCTGACCGCGAAGGTCGTGCAGGCCGCGGCGGACGCCTGCGCGGACGACCCGCTGAAGGACGTGGTGAACACCCGGCAGACGGTGCTCGACGTCGACCTGGTCCGCGACGCGCTCGACCGCGACACCATCGACTGGGTCGGCTACTCCGGCGGGACCTGGCTGGGCACGCAGTTCGCGACGCAGCTCCCGGGCCGGGTCGGGCGCTTCGTGCTCGACTCCACCGTCGACGCGACCGCCGGCTACGAGCAGGTCTTCTCCTACCAGCCGATGGCCTTCCAGCGCCGCTTCGAGCAGGACTACGCCCCCTGGGCCGCGGCCGGGAACTCCTCCTACGGTCTGGGTTCCACCGGCGAGGAGGTCGTGGCGACCTACGACCGGCTGCGCGCGGACCTGGCCGCCCGGCCGCTGGAGATCCCGGGTCTGCCCCTCGACGGCACCGTGCTCGACGCCCTCGTGGCGCAGTCGATGTACGGCAAGTCGAGCTTCGGTCAGCTCTCGTGGTTGCTCTCCGGCGTCCAGCTCCTCCACGACCTGCGGGGTCCCGGTGACGCGCAGGCCCCGGCGGCCCTGAGCTCGAGCGTCGCCGCCCTCGCCCGCGCGTTGGCCCCCGCACCCCCGGCCGCCGAGAGCCAGACGGCGACGTTCGCCGCAACCACCTGCAACGACAGCCCGTGGAACCGCAGCCAGGAGCACTGGAACGCCGTCGGGGACGAGCAGGGCGCGAAGTACCCGCTGCTGGGCTACGGGCAGTCGGCCCAGATCTGCGCGTACTGGGACCGCGCCGACCTGCGCCTGCCGGACGTCGACGGCGCCGACCTGCCGCCGCTGCTCATCGTGCAGTCCCGCCACGACCCGGCCACCGCCTACGAGGGTGCCGTGAAGACGCACGAGGCGCTGGGTTCCTCGATCCTGCTGACCGTCGAGGACGAGGGTGACCACGGCATCTACGGGATGGGCAACGCCTGCGTGGACGACGTCGTCGACGCGTTCCTGACCACCGGGGCGACCCCGGCCGGCGACCTCTCCTGCGAGGGGGTCGGGCTGCCGCCGGTCGCCGGCGGGCCCGGGGAGGACCTGCTGGCGAAGGTGCTGCGCGCGGCCCGCGCCGGCTCCTCGATCTGAGGAACCCCGCCCGGCCCGGGTCCGTCCTCCGACGGACCCGGGTCGAGCCGTCGGCCCGTTGGCGGGAGGCCCTGCGGTGGGCGTTGATGGGGTCGTGACCGCCGGACCGCGCACCCGCGCCGGCGGGCGTGCGGTGTCGACCAGGGGCGGTCCTGGGTGAGGATGAGCCGGTGAGCCCTCGATGACCGACGACGAACGCCGCTCCGCGCTGCGCCGCATGCGCACGATCGCGACGAGCCTGCTCGTGCTGGCCGCGATCGTCTACGCCCTGACCATCGGCGACACCGGGGCGATGGGCTACGTCAACGCCGCCGCCGAGGCCGCGATGGTCGGCGCGGTCGCGGACTGGTTCGCCGTCACCGCCCTGTTCCGGCACCCGCTGAAGCTGCCGATCCCGCACACCGCGCTCATCCCGCGCCGCAAGGAGGCGCTGGGCAAGAGCCTCGAGCAGTTCGTGGCCGAGAACTTCCTCGCGGAGGAGGTCGTGCGCGACAAGGTGGTGCGCGCCGGGATCCCCCGCCGGGTGGGGTCGTGGCTGACCGAGCGCGGCGGCGCGGCCCGCGTCGTCGACGAGGCCTCGACGGTCCTCACCGGGGCGCTGGGGATCCTGCGCGACGAGGAGGTCACCAACGTCCTCGACCAGGTCGTCGTCCGGCGCCTCGGGGCGCAGTCGTGGAGCCCGACGGTGGGCCGGTTGCTGGGCGAGGTCGTCGCCGACGGCACCCACCACCCCGTCGTCGACCTGACGCTGGCCGAGGCGCAGCGCTGGCTGCGGGCCAACGAGGACCGCGTCCGGACGATGGTCACCGGCCGGGCACCGCTGTGGGTCCCGGACTGGCTCAACGACCGGCTCGGCAAACGCGTCTACACCGAGGCCCAGAACTGGGTCGACGAGGTCGTCGCCGACCGCGACAGCGCGGGCCGCAAGGCCATCGACGACCTGCTGGCCCGCTACGCCGACGCGCTGCAGAACGACCCGGAGACCCGGGCCAAGGCGGACGAGTTCCAGCAGCGGCTGCTGAACTCCCCCGGCCTGGCCGACACCGTCGCCGGGTTGTGGTCCAGCGTGCGGGGTTTCCTGCTCGAGGCGCTCGAGGACCCCACGTCCTCGCTGCGGGCCCGCAGCGAGGAGGCCCTGGTCGACCTCGGCCACCGCCTCGTCGAGGACGAGGTGTTCGCCAAGCGGGTCGAGGGGCACGTCTCCGACGCCGCGGGGCACGTCGTGCGCCGCTTCGCCCCGGAACTGGCGACGGTCATCTCCGACACCGTGGCCCGCTGGGACGGTGACGACGCGGCCCAGCGGATCGAGCTGCACGTCGGTCGCGACCTGCAGTTCATCCGCATCAACGGCACGGTCGTGGGCGGTCTGGTCGGGGTCTTCATCCACACGGTCACGGTGCTCGTCAGCTGACTGGGCCGTTCGGGTGGTCCGGATCTCCACCGCGGTACCGCCTGCCGATGCAGGAGGGTGACCTCCGTCTGGGACCTCGTGCGTCGACGGGCCAGTGCTGCCTTCTCGTTGCTGCCGCGCGGGCGGATGCTGCCCGACGAGGTGTGGCACCGCCGCCACCGGGCGATCGTGCGGGTCGCCGGTCTGCAGGCGGTCGCGCTGGTCGTCTTCGGTGCCTTCGCAGGGCAGGGAGTCCTGGTGAGCTTCGCGGGTGGCGCGCTCGTCGCGGCTCCGCTGGTCCTGGCGACCCCGACGTTCTACTCGCGCAAGCTCCGGTCGGCGACCGCCTCGGTCAGCCTGTTCCTCGCCTCCACGGTGCTCGTGCAGTTCTGGCACGGGCAGACCGAGGCGCACTTCCACTTCTTCGTCATGGTGGGCCTCGTCGCCCTCTACCAGGACTGGGTCCCCTTCAGCGTCGGGCTGGCGATCGTCGTCGTCCACCACGGCCTCATCGGCACCCTCTTCCCGGAGGACGTCTACGACCACCACTCCGCGATGACCCACCCCTGGCGGTGGATGGCGATCCACGCCGGGTTCGTCCTGGCGGCCAGCGTCACGCACCTCTCGTCCTGGCGGCTCAACGAGCAGCAGGGGTTGCGCGACCCCCTGACCGGCCTCGCCAACCGCACGATGCTCACCGAGTTCCTCACCCGCGGGCTGTCCCGTCACGACGAGCTCGGGGTGCTCTTCGTCGACCTCGACGACTTCAAGAACGTCAACGACTCCCGGGGCCACGCGGCCGGCGACCAGCTGCTGCTCGCCGTCGCGCAGCGCCTGCGCGCCTCGGTCCGCAGCGCCGACCTCGTCGCCCGCCTCGGCGGGGACGAGTTCGCCGTCGTCATCCACGGCGGATCGGGCCCCGCGCGCCGGGTCGGTGAACGGTTCCTCGCCAGCCTGGCCCAGCCCGTCGACGTCCAGGGACAGCAGATCTACGTCCACGCCAGCCTCGGTACCGCCGACACGGCGACGATGTGCGGCACGGTCAGCGATCTGGACGCCCCCGCGGAACTCCTGCGCAACGCCGACCTGGCGATGTACTGGGCCAAGACCAGCGGCAAGAACCGGCTCGTCGCCTACGCCGAGGGGATGTCGCAGGCCGCGCAGGACAAGGCCTCGTTGCGCGACGACCTCGCGGCCGCGCTGGCCGAGGACCAGTTCGAGGTCTTCTACCAGCCGACGGTGGACTACCGGAAGGGCGGGGAGGAGACCTCCACGAAGGGGTACGAGGCGCTGCTGCGCTGGCAGCACCCGAAGCGCGGCACCGTCCCGCCGCTGGAGTTCGTCCCGCTGGCCGAGGCCAGCGGGGACATCCTCGCCATCGGGGCCTGGGTGCTGCGCACCGCGACGATGCAGGCCGCGACCTGGACGGCCGAACGCGGTCACCCCGTCGGCATCGCCGTCAACCTCTCCGCCGTCCAGCTGGCGTCCGACGAGATCATCGAGACCGTCCGCGCGGCCCTGCGCGAGAGCGGCCTGCGTCCGCACCAGCTCACGCTGGAGGTGACCGAGAGCGTCCTCGTCGACGACCTCGAGGCGGTGTCCGCGCGGTTGGCGCAGCTGCGCGCCACCGGCGTCCTGGTGGCCATCGACGACTTCGGGACCGGCTACTCGAGCCTCTCCTACCTGCGCCGACTACCGGTCGACACGGTCAAGATCGACCGTTCGTTCATCAGCGACCTCGCCCAGGGCGGGTCGGCGACGACGCTGGTCGCGAGCATCATCGAACTCGCCCGCAGCCTGGGCCTCGACGTCGTCGCCGAAGGGGTGGAGACCGAGCAGCAGGCCCAGGTGCTGCGGGACCTGTCCTGCACCTACGCCCAGGGCTACCTCTACGCCCGACCGCAGCCCGCGCACATCGCGGGGCAGGCCCAGGGCGCCCTGTCCGCGGCGCCGGCCCCGCAGGTCGCGTCCGCCTGAGGCGCAGTGGAGACGGGTGGCTCAGGCCGTGGTCGTCCCGGAGATCGTCGCGGAACCGAGCACCTGGGTCCCGCGGTAGACGGCGACCGTCTGCCCCGGCGCGACGCCGGTGAGCTGGGTCCGCAGCCGCACCTGCAGCACTTCGCCGACGAGTTCGGCGACGGCGGGCACGGGTTCGCCGTGGGCACGGACCTGGACGTGGACCTCCACCGGTCCCAGCGGTGCCTCGGTGTTCCAGATCGCGTCGACGGCCTCGAGGGCCTGGACCGCGAGCCGCTCCGCCGGGCCCACGGTGACGGTGCGGCGGACGGGTTCGATGCTCAGCACGTAGCGCGGACGACCGTCGGCGGCGGGCTTGGAGATCCCGAGACCCTTGCGCTGGCCGACGGTGTAGCCGTAGGTGCCGGAGTGGGTCGCGAGCACCTCCCCGGACTCGTCGACGATCTCGCCGGGGACCTCACCGAGGCGGTCGGCGAGGAAACCCCGGGTGTCGCCGTCGGGGATGAAGCAGATGTCGTGGCTGTCGGGCTTGTTCGCCACGGGCAGCCCGCGCCGCGTCGCCTCGGCCCGGACCTCGGCCTTCGTCGGGGCGTCGCCGAGGGGGAACATCGCGTGCGCGACCTGGTCGGCGTCCAGGACGGCGAGCACGTAGGACTGGTCCTTGGCCGCGTCCGCGGCGCGGTGCAGCTGCGCCCGCCCGTCGGCCCCGGTGACGATCTGCGCGTAGTGACCGGTGGCGACGGCGTCGAAGCCCAGGGCGATCCCCTTGTCGAGCAGGGCCGCGAACTTGATCCGCTCGTTGCAGCGCACGCACGGGTTCGGGGTCCGGCCCGCCGCGTACTCGGCGACGAAGTCCTCCACGACGTCCTCGACGAAGTCGTCGGAGAGGTCCCAGACGTAGAACGGGATGCCGAGCAGGTCCGCGGCGCGGCGCGCGTCGAGGGAGTCCTCGATCGTGCAGCAGCCGCGGGAGCCCGTCCGCAGGGTCCCGGGGTTGCGGTTCAGCGCCATGTGCACGCCGACGACCTCGTGCCCGGCGTCGACGGCCCGGGCGGCGGCGACCGCCGAGTCGACCCCACCGCTCATCGCGGCCAGCACACGCATCAGGACACTCCCCCGGTCGATCCCATGGCCAGTTCCTTCGTCGTGCGCGGACGGCGCCGCGCCCGGGCCGTGCGCGACCCCGTCGCCCGCCGGGCCCGTTCGACCGCCGGCCCGATCGCGGCGAGCGCCGCGTCGACGTCGGCGTCGGTGGAGTTCCAGCCCAGCGAGAACCGCAGGGCGCCGGCCGCCTCGGTCGCGCTCAGGCCCATCGCGAGCAGGACGTGGCTGGGTTGCGGGACACCCGCCTGGCAGGCCGACCCGGTCGAGCACTCGACCCCGGCGGCGTCGAGGAGGTAGGTGAGGGAGTCCCCCTCGCAGCCGTCGAAGGTCACGTGGGCGTTGCCCGGCAGCCGGTCGGGAGCGGCGGCTCCCCGCAGGGTGGCGCCGGGGACCTCCAGCAGGCCGGCGACCAGCCGGTCGCGCAGGACCGAGAGCCGGGCGACCTCCGCCGGCAGGCCCGCGGTCGCCGCGGTGAGCGCGGCCGCGGTCGCCCGGGCCCCCGCCGCGTCCAGGGTCCCCGACCGGACGCCGAGCTCCTGCCCGCCGCCGTGGACGAGGGGGACGAGCGTGGTGCCGCGCTTGACCAGCAGCGCCCCGCTGCCGACGGGACCACCGAACTTGTGGGCCGAGAGGGAGAGCAGGTCCGCGCCGGAGGCGGCGAAGTCGAGCGGGAGGTGCCCCACGGCCTGGACGGCGTCGGTGTGCAGCGGGACCCCCGCCGCGTGGGCGAGCTCCGCGGCCTGCGCGACGGGCTGGACGGTGCCGACCTCGTTGTTGGCCCACATCAGCGAGACGAGGGCCACGTCGTCACCCCCGCCGTCGGCGAGGGCGGCGGCCAGGGCGTCGAGGTCGGTGCGCCCGCTCGCGTCGACGGGAAGCCAGGTCACCTCGGCCCCCTCGTGGGCCTGCAGCCACTCGACGCAGTCGAGGACGGCGTGGTGCTCGGTGGCGCTGAGCAGCACCCGCCGCCGGGCCGGGTCGAGGGCGCGACGGGCGCGCAGCAGTCCCTGCAGAGCGAGGTTGTCGCTCTCGGTGCCCCCGGAGGTCCAGACGACCTCCCCCGGGCGGGCGCCGAGCGCGCTCGCCAGCGCCTCGCGGCTCTCCTCCACCGCCACCCGGGCGCGACGGCCCGCGGAGTGCAGCGAGGACGGGTTGCCGGCGCCGACGCGGGACTCGCCGACGAACGCCTCGAGCGCCTCCGGGCGCAGGGCCGTCGTCGAGGCGTGGTCCAGGTACGCGCTCACACCCGACAGTCTAAGGACTGGCAGACTGCGCCGGTGCCTGTCCCGACCCACCGAGAGCCCACCGCAGCGTCGTCGCCCGGTCGCGGCGCGCCGACCCGCGCGCACCCGCTGGGGGTCACGCTCACCGGTGACGGGGCGGACGTCGCGGTGCTGGCGGCCCACGCCGACGGGGTCGAGGTGTGCCTCTTCGACGACGCGGGACGCGAGACCCGCACGGCCCTGCCCGACGTCGAGCTCGGCGTGTGGCACGGTCACGTCCCCGGTCTGGTCGCCGGCACCCGCTACGGCCTGCGCGTGCACGGCCGCTGGGACCCCGAGCGCGGGCTGCGGCACAACCCGGCCAAGCTGCTGCTCGACCCCTGCGCCCGGGGCGTGGAGGGCGAGGTCGCCCTCACCCCCGAGATCTTCGGGCACACCGTCGGCGAGGACCTCGAGGGCGACCTCGCGGTCGCCGACCCCCGCGACAGCGCCCCGCACGTCCCCCGCGGGGTGGTGCTCGCGCCGATGCCCGAGGCGCTGCGGGTGCTCGAGGACGAACGACCGCGGACCCCGTGGTCCGACACCGTCCTCTACGAGGCGCACGTGCGCGGGCTGACCCAGCGGTTCCCGGAGGTGCCCGAGGCCGAGCGCGGGACCTACGCGGCGCTCGCGCACCCCGCGGTCCTGGCCCACCTGAACTCCCTCGGCGTCACGGCCCTGGAACTGCTGCCGGTGCACGCGAGCACCTCCGAGATCGCCCTGCGTCGGCGCGGGCTGTCGAACTACTGGGGGTACAACACCCTCGGGTTCAACGCCCCGCACGCCGGGTACGCCAGCGCGGCGGCCCGGGACGCCGGGGCCGACGCCGTGCGCGAGGAGTTCCGGCGCGCCGTGATGGCCCTGCACGAGAACGGGATCGAGGTCATCCTCGACGTCGTCTACAACCACACCTGCGAGGAGGGGCCGGACGGTCCGCACCTCTCGCTGCGCGGTCTGGACGACTCGACGTACTACCTGCGCGACGCCGGCGGCCGCCCCTTCGACGTGACCGGGTGCGGCAACTCCCTCGACTTCGCCGAGCACCGCGTCGTGCAGTTCGCGTTGGACTCGTTGCGGCACTGGGTGACCGAGTACGGCGTCGACGGGTTCCGGTTCGACCTCATGACGACCCTGGCGCGTGGGCGGGACGGGTACTCCCCCGACCACCCGTTCCTGGTCGCCCTCGGTGCCGACCCGGTGCTGGCCGGTACGAAGCTCATCGCCGAACCGTGGGACGTCGGGCCCCACGGCTGGCGCACCGGACAGTTCCCGGCCCCCGTCCACGAGTGGAACGACCGGTTCCGCGACGGCATCCGCCGGTTCTGGCTCACCGACGCCCGCGAGATCTCCTGGGGCCACCCGGCCCCCGTCGCCGGGGGCCGGGGCCTGCCGGAACTCGCGACCCGCTTCGCCGGTTCCGCCGACACCTTCGACGTCGCGCGCGGTCGGCTCACGAGCGTGAACTTCGTGACCGCCCACGACGGGTTCACCCTCGCCGACCTCACCGCCTACGACCGCAAGCACAACGAGGCCAACGGCGAGGGCAACCGCGACGGCAGCGACTCCGACACCAGCTACAACCACGGCGTCGAGGGCGAGACGACCGACGCGGCGGTCCTGGAGCTGCGCCGACGCGCCATCCGCAACGTGTTCGCCACGCTGGTGCTCGCCACCGGGGTCCCGATGATCACCGCGGGTGACGAGTTCGGGCGCAGCCAGGGCGGCAACAACAACGCCTACTGCCAGGACGACGAGACGTCGTGGATCGACTGGGAGCTCGAGGGCTGGCAGCGTGAACTGCTCGACGACGTCCGCGAACTCCTGGCGCTGCGCCGGCGCTACCCGGTGCTGCGCGAGGCCGGGGTGCGGCGCGGGTCGCCGATCCGCGACCAGCGCAGCGACCTGATGTGGTTCGCCGAGGACGGCACGCCCATGAGCGGCGAGAACTGGCACGAGGCGGACCGGCGGATCCTGCAGGTCCTGGTCGACGGCCGTGACCGGGGTCAGGCCTCGGTCCTCGTCGTCGTGAACGGTGGACCGCGTCAGCGTGACGTCGTGCTGCCGAGCGTCGAGGGGTTGCCGACGTTCCAGCCCCGCTGGTCCAGCACCGCCGACCGCCGCCACCGGGCCGCCCCGGCCGGTCGCTCGTTGCGGCTGGCGCCGTGGTCGGTGCGGGTCCTCGCCACCGCGTGAACCCGCTGGTCCTGCTCCCGGGCCTCGGCTGCGACGCCTCGCAGTTCCGGTTCCTGACCGGGGCGTTCTCCGACGGGTTCGACGTGCGGGCGCTCGAACTCCCCGGCCACCACGGTGCGCCTGCGGTGGCGGGCTGGGCGTCCCTGGACGCCGTGGCCGAGGAGGTGGCGACGCGGGTCCCGGCGGGTTCCGTGCTCGTGGGTCACAGCACCGGCGGGATCGTCGGCCTGGTGATCGCCGCGCGACACCCCTCGCTCGTCGAGCGACTGGTGCTGCTGGACTCCAACGTGCCCGTCACCCCGGAGGCGTTGGCGCGCAAGGTCGCCCGCGCAGCCGACGTGCGGGGACCGGTGTGGCGCACCGTGCTCGAGGAGTCGATGCGCTCCTCGTGGGGTCCTCGCCGGCCGGAACTGCGCGAGGAGGTCGTGGCCGGGATCCTCGCCACCCCGGAGGCCGCGCTGCGTCCGTTGTGGTTCGACGTGCTCGCCCTCGACCCGCGCCCGCTCCTGGCCGCGCTGCGGGTCCCGGCGCTCCACGTGCGCTCCAGCCGCGACGTCGACGCCGCGGCCCTGCACGCGCTGAACCCGGGGGTGGGTTCGGTCGACCTGCGCGAACTCTCCCCCGGGCACTGGCCGCACCTCACCGAACCCGACGCGGTGGTCAGCGCCGTCCGGCGTTGGGTCCCCACTTGGCCAGCACCAGCGTCTCCACGATGCTGACGACGGTGTAGAGCAGGATCGAGGTGAACGTCACGACGACGACGATCGACCAGAGCTTGTTGTACTGGACGTTGGCGTTGGCGCGGAAGATCTCCGATCCCAGCCCGGTCCCGCTGAACAGCCACTCGTAGAGCATCGCGCCGATGACCGCGCCGGGCACCGAGATGCGGATCGCGGCGAACAGGTTGGGCAGCGCGGTCGGGACGGCGACCAGGCGCAGTGCCGTCCACTTCGTCCCGCCGTTGACCCGGATCACGTCGATCGCCTGCGGGGAGGCCGAACGCAGACCGATGGCCGCGTTGACCAGGACGGGGAAGAACACGACGACGCCGCCGATGGTCGCCGCACGCAGCAGTTCGGAGTGGAAGGTCATCCCGATGATCGGGGCCATCGCGACGAGCGGGACCGAACGCAGCATCATGGCCAGCGGCATGAAGACGAACTCGAGCGGACGGATCACGGTGAACAGCGACGCGACGACGATCGTGCCCACGACCCCGGCCAGGAAACCCGTGATCGAGTCGGTGAGCGTGACCTTCAGCCAGCCCCACATGTCGCTGCGGTTGGCGGCGGCCTTGTCGTCGGCGAACAGCCACTGGTAGACGTCGAGCGGGCGTTTGCCGACGAACTCGTCGATGGCGAGGATGCGCAGCAGGGCGTACCAGGCGATGACGAGGACGACCGCGGAGATCACCAGGGTCAGCACGGAGATCCCGATGCGCTTGCCCACGGCGGAGGCGACGGAGGCGTTGCTGCGGTTCTCGTGCACCTCGGTGCCCGCGGGTGCACCCGTGGTCGTGGTGGCCATCAGAGACCCGCCTTCCGTTCACCGGTCGAGGACCAGGGCGTGAGGAGCTTCGCGACGAGGCCGATGACGACGTAGGCGAGGCCCGCGATGAGGCCGCAGAGGATCGCCAGGCCCCAGATCTGCGCGTACTTCAGGTTGGTCTGCGCCGCGATGATCATGATGCCGATGCCGGAGTCCACCCCACCGAGGTACTCACCGAGCACCGCGCCGAGGAAGGAGGCCGGGGCGGCGAGCTTGAGGGCACCGAAGACGTTGGGCAGCGCGGCGATGAGGCGCACCTTCACCAGCGCGGTCCACGTCGACCCGCCGTAGGCGTGCACCACGTCGAGGGCGGTGCGGTCGGCGGCGCGCAACCCGAGCAGGCAGCCGACGACGGAGGTGAAGATGACGCTGATCGCGGCGAGGAAGATCGACGCAGTCCGCGCACCCGGGTCGGAGACGATGAGGACGATGGGCCCGATCGCCGTCAGCGGGATGCAGTAGGAGATGACCGCGACCTGGTTCGCCGCCCCCTCCAACGGCGGGATGAGCAGCACGACCACCGCGATGGCGATGGCGGCGAGGTTCCCCCACAGCCAACCCTGCGCCGCCGACGACGTCGTGACCGAGAGGTTGTTCCAGTAGGTCTGGAACCCGGTGTCGCCGAACTGGCGCAGGACGCCCCACGGAGTGGGGACGATCCCGTTGCTGCCGAAGAAGATCGAGCTGACGAGGCTCCAGACCGCCAGCACCGAGACGACGCCGATGACGCCGCCGACCCACGGCGGCATCTCCTTCCCGGCGACGACGCGCCTGCTGCGGGGGGCCGTGGCGCCGGCGACACCGGTGACGGCCGCCTCCTCCTGGACCGAGCTCGCCATCAGTGCTCGTCCCCGCTGCCGCCGCCGAAGAGGATCTCGGACAGCCGGTCGTGGTAGGCGTGGAACTCCGGGGTGCGCATCATCTCCGGCGTGCGCGGGCGCGGCAGGTCGATCTCGACGACCTCCACGACCCGGCCGGGGCGCGGGCTCATGACGGCGACGACGTCGGAGAGGAAGATCGCCTCGGAGATCCCGTGCGTCACCATGAGGGTCGTCGCGGGCTTCTCGGTCCAGATGCGCAGGAGTTCGACGTTGAGGCGCTGGCGGGTCATGTCGTCCAGCGCCCCGAAGGGCTCGTCGAGCAGCATCACCGTGGGCTGCACGACGAGGCAGCGGGCGATGGAGACGCGCTGGCGCATGCCGCCGGAGAGCTGGGCCGGCTTGGCCTTCTCGAACCCCTTCAGGCCGACGAGGCCGATGAGGTCGTCGACGAGGCCCTTCGACGGGCTGACCCCGGCGACCTCGAGGGGCAGCCGGATGTTCTGGGCGACCGTGCGCCAGGGCAGCAACGCGGAGTCCTGGAACGCGACGCCCAGCTCGTGGGCGCGCTGCAGCTCCCGGGTCGTCATGCCGTTGACCAGCGCCTCCCCGCCCGAGGGGGTCTCGAGCCCCGCGAGGATGCGCAGGATCGTCGACTTCCCGCAGCCGGAGGGCCCGAGCAGCGAGAGGAACGCGTTCTTGCGCGTCCCCAGGTTCGTCTGCTCCAGCGCCAGGACGCTCTTGCGGCCCAGGTCGAAGCGCTTGGTCAGGCCCTGGAGGTTGAAACCCGTCGCCGCCTCGGGGTGGCCCTTGGGATCGGTCGTGGCCGAGAGCGTTCCCGCGGCGCCGGTGGTGACGGACAGGGACGGGGTGTCGTACGACACGGTCTGACCTTTCTCGAGGACGGCGACGGGGTACCGCGCAGGGTGTCTCAGCCGGTGGTTCAGCCGGTGATGAGCTCGGGGTTCTCCTGGTAGACCTCTTCCAGCAGGGAGAAGTCGAAGAGGTCCTCCGCCGTGATCTTGGTGCCCATGACCTCGAGCGCCTGGATGTTCTCGTCGATGAGCGCCTGGGTCATCGTGAAGAGCCCCTTGGCCTTGGTGTCCTCGGACACGATGAGCGCGGCCTGCGCGGTCGCCTCCTGGGTCTGCTCGGCCAGGTCGAGGTCCTGGTCCTTGCCGTAGCGCGCGTCGGTCACGGCGAGCGTCGCGGAGGCGGCCGGGTCGGCGACCGCGTCGTTCCAGCCCTGGATCTCGGCCTTGAGGAAGGCCTTGAGCAGGTCGCGGTCCTTGTCGATCGTGGCCTGCAGGACGGTGAAGGTCTCGGAGACGACGGGGAGGCCGTTGTCGGCGAAGCCCAGCGTGACCGGGGTGAGCTTGCGCCCGGCCAGCAGGATCGGCTCGTTGGTCAGGTAGGCCATGAACGCGTCGACCTCACCGGTCTCCACGACGGAGGGGTCGTACTGCACGGGGACGATGGTGAAGGTGGACTTGTCGATGTCGTTGGCCTTGCAGAAGCCGTCGAAGATCGTCTCGTTGCCACCGGTCTGGATCCCGACCTTCTTGCCGGCGAGGTCGGCGATGGTCGCGACCGGGGTCTTCTCCTTCACCGACACCAGGCAGAACGGGTTCTTCTGGAAGGTCGCACCGATGATCTTCAGCGGCGCGTCCTCGTTCGCGATGGCGGGACCGGTCAGCGTCGGCGACGACAGACCGACGAGGGCCTTCTTGGAGAGGACCATCGCCTCGGCCGCGGTCCCCGAGCTGCCACCGGCGAGCAGGTTGACCTTGGAGAAGCCCGCCGCGGTGTAGTAGCCCTTGCTGTCGGCCATGTACTCGCCCGCGAACTCGATGTTCTTGATCCAGGACAGCTGGACCGAGATCTCGCCGAAACCGTCGGAGGAACCGCCGCTGCTCGAACCGGTGGTCGAGCCGGCGTCGTCGTTGCCGCAGGCGGCGAGGCCGGTGACCCCGGCGACGGCGAGGGCGCCGAGGCCGGTGCCGCGGAGGAAGGTGCGACGGTCGCCGACGAGACGCGGACGGGATTCGTTCATGAGCTGCTCCACGGGTGCTTGGGTGTCCTACGGGTCCGGGACGGATCGGCGCGGACAGACGAGGCCGGCTGACGTTCGGCTCTGATCCGGTACTGAAGCACCTGCGCGCTGCGGGGCTGTCACGTCCGCGTGAACGCGGGGTTACGTGGCGACTCATCGTGTGACAACCGTGTTACGGGACTCCGGGGTGGGTCGACCGGGGGACGAGTGGTCACCGATCCGTCACGGTCGCCCACGGGGAGACACCGCCGGGCGCGGCCACGCCCACCCCGTGTCCCCGGACGCACCTCGCACGAGCTTTACACGCCCGAAACACGCGTGTGCTGTCATCTGAACCAGTCGGTTCAACGAGAGGGGTCACACCAGTGCGCACGATGCACCTGGGAGTTTTCGAGGTCGCGGGGCCGCAGGTCGGTGGCACGCTGAGCTGGTCACACCCGTACAGCGATTCCGTGCACCACCGGGAACTGCAGCACTGGATCGACGTGGCCCAGCTCCTCGAGGCCGCGGGTTTCGACTTCCTGTTCTTCGCCGACGGCTACGGCTACCCCACCGTGGGCGGTGACCTACCGGCCGTGGCCGCCGCCGGCGGCCTGAACTTCAGCGGGATCGACCCCATGATGATCATCCCGACGCTGGCCCACCACACCTCCACGCTGGGTTTCGTGCTGACCTCCTCGACCGGCGTGGACCACCCGGTGGCGACGGCGCGACGCTTCGCCACCCTCGACCACCTGACGAACGGCCGCATCGGCTGGAACATCGTGACCGGCGCCTCCCAGGACACGATCGCCCAGTTGTTCGGGCACACCGAGATGGTCGCGCACGACACCCGCTACGAGATGGCCCAGGAGTACGTCGACCTCACCCTGCAGTTGTGGGAAGGCTGCTGGGAGGACGCGGCCCTGGTGCAGGACAAGGAGTCGGGGGTCTTCGCCGACCGCGACAAGCTGCACCGCGTGGAGCACGTCGGCAAGCACTTCCGCTCCTCGGGGTTCTTCACCGTCGCGCCCTCCGTGCAGCGCACCCCCGTCCTCTTCCAGGCCGGCAGTTCCGACCGCGGTCGCGAGTTCGCCGCGGGGCAGGCCGAGTGCGTCTTCCTGCAGGGCACCACGTTGCCGCACGCCGCGGCCAACGTCGCCGACATCCGCACCCGCGCGGCGGCCGCCGGCCGCGACCCGCAGTCGGTCAAGGTGCTCGTCGGCGCGACCGTGACCGTCGCCGCCACCCACGACGAGGCGATCGCGCGGCGGGCCGAGTTCGAGGACATGCAGACCGACGAGGTCGCCGCCGTGATCTACGCCGGCAACACCGGGATCGACCTCTCCGCCCTCGACCCCGACCGCCCGCTCAGCCAGATCCACGAGAGCAGCGACGGCCGCATCGGTCAGATGGGGCAGAGCAACATCGACCGGTTCAGGCGGGCCGACGGGACCTGGCCCCTGGTGCGCGAGGTGCTCGAGGAACTGCGGGGCCGGGGCACCCGCGGCTTCACGGTCGTCGGCGACCCGATCGAGGTGGCCGACCGGCTCGAGGAGATCATGGACGTCACCGGCGTCGACGGGTTCCTGCTCGAGGCGATCTTCTCCCCCTCCGACCACCGCCTGTTCTGCGAACTCGTCGTGCCGGAACTCCGGCGTCGCGGGCGCCTGCTCGCCGAGGAGGACCGCCCGGCGGGTTCCGGGTCCCTGCGCGAACGCATCGGGGGTTCCTCGCCGCGGTTGAGCGCCGACCACCCGGGCGCGCGCTACGTGCCGGAACCCACCACGGTCTGAGCGCCGGTGCGGGCGCAGAAGGCCTCGAGCGCCTGCGTCTGCACCGCGTCCACCCCGGCGCGGTCGGTGGTGATGATCAGCGTCATCTGCAGCCCGCGCCACAACGCGATGAGTTCGGTGGCGCGGGCCCGGGCGAGCGCGGGCGCCAGTCCCTCCCGCTCCAACCGCGCCACGGCGGGTCGCTGCCAGGACCCGATGTCCCCCAGCAGCTCCGCGTACCCGGGCTGCTGGGAGGCCTGGCCGAACACCTCGAAGAACAACCGCAGGAACGCCAGGTTGGCCGGGTCGGCGATCTGGTCCCAGACGTGCTGCAGATCGCCCCGCAGATCGCCCTCACCGTTCTCCAGTGCGACCCACGCGTTCTCGAAGGAGGGGAACGCGTCGCGGCCGACGGCCTGCAGCGCCTCCCCGATCAACTGCTCCTTGCTGCCGAAGTAGTACAACAGCATCCGGTGGTTGGAACCCACGGACCGGGCCAGCCCGCGCAACGTCAGCGATGTGACACCGTGGGCCAGGACGTGTTCCGCCACCAGCCGCAGCAACCGGTCCCGTTCCATCCCGACAGGGTATCCACCCACCAGGAGACACCATGCGCGATCTCGCGACGCTGCCCAAGGCGCACCTGCACATCCACCTCGAGGGTGCGATGCGTCCCGCCACCCTCGTCGAGTTCGCGGCGGAGGCCGGTGAGGCCGCTCCCCCCACCCGGGGTTTCACCTCGTTCCCGCAGTTCGTCGAGCACTACGACGGCGCCGTCGCGTTCATCCGCACCCGCGAACAGCTCGCACGGGTGGTGCGCGAGGTCGTCGAGGACGCCGCGCTCGCGGGCGCGGTCTGGATCGAGGCCCAGGCGAACCCGATGTTCTACGTCCCGCGGTTCGGGACGCCCGAGGAGGTCCTGACGTTCGTGCTCGAGGTCGGGCAGACCGAGGCCACCCGGCTCGGCATCGGTTTCGGCCTGATGGCCGTCGCCATCCGCAGCCTCCCCACGAGCGAGGCCGAGACCCTCGCCGTCCTGGCCGCCGAGTTCGCCGGACGCGGTGTCGTCTCCTTCGGGCTCGCCGCCGACGAGGCCCTCTGGCCGCCGGCCCCCTTCGAACGGGCCTTCGACATCGCCCGCGAGGCCGGCCTGAAGTCGGCCCCGCACGCCGGGGAACTGCTCGGTCCGGAGAGCATCGTCGGCGCCCTCGACAAGCTCGGGGCGCAGCGCATCCAGCACGGCGTCCGCGCCGTCGAGGACCCGGAGCTGGTCCGCCGGCTCGCGGCCGAGGGCATCGTCCTCGACGTCTGCCCGACCTCCAACGTCGAGCTCTGGGTCGTCCCGGAGATCGGCGCGCACCCGCTCCCCGCCCTCCTGGAGGCCGGCGTCCGCTGCTCGCTCAACGGCGACGACCCGCTGCTCTTCGGCCCCGGCCTGCTGGAGGAGTACGAGACCGCCCGCACCGAGCTGAAGCTCACCGACGCGGAGCTCGCCGGCGTCGCCAAGGCCTCGCTCGAGGGCTCCGCCGCCCCGGCCGACCTCGTCGCCACCCAGGTCGCGGCCGTCGACGCGTGGCTCGCGGGGTGAGCGCGTCCACCCCGGAGTTCCTGCGCTCGCTGCCCAAGACGGAGCTGCACTGCCACTTCGCCTCCACCATCCGCCCGGAGCGGCTGCTGCGGTGGGCCCGCGAACGCGGGGTGCCGCTGCCCAGCGACGACCCGGCGGAACTGGCCCGCTACACCGGTCTGCAGGACTTCCTCGTCCTGTTCAACGCGGCGCACGCGGTCTTCCGCTCGGGCGAGGACGTGGCCCTCGTCGCGTACGAGGGCGTCCGGGCGGCGGTCGCCACGACGAACCTGCGCTACCGCGAGTACTCCGTGAACCCGCACAACTTCGCCGAGCTGGGCCTGCCGTGGCCGGTCGTGCTCGCCGGGCTGGTGGAGGGCCTGACCCGCGCCGAGGAGGAGTTCGGCGTCGGTTTCGGGATCGTGCCGGCGCTGAACCGTTCCCTCGACCTCGCGGCCGCGCACGCCACCCTCGACGTCGTCCTCGCGAACCCGCACCCGGCGGTCGTGGGGTTCGGTCAGGACGACCTCGCCGCCGACGGGTACGAGTCACCGCTGGCGTGGGAACCCGTCTACGCCCGGGCCCGCGCGGCGGGGTTGCGCCTCACCGCCCACGTCGGCGAGATCGCCACCTCGACCGCCGCGTCGGTGGTGGAGGCCGTCGAGGTGCTGCACCTGGACCGCGTCGACCACGGGTACCACGTCCTCGACGACCCGGCCGTCGTGGAGCGTGCCCGGGCCGCCGGGGTGCACTTCTGCTGCACGCCGAAGTCGGCGCACCTGCTCTCCGGCTGGGCCTTCGACGCGCAGCACCCCGTCGCCCGCATGATCGAGGCCGGGTTGTCGGTGAACCTCTCCACCGACGACGAGGTGTTCTTCGCCACGAGCCTGCAGGCCGAGTTCGAGCACGTCGGCCTCGACCTCGGTTTCGGGGACGACGTGGTCGAACAGCTGGCCCTGAACGGGGTGGCGGCGGCGTTCGCTCCCGAGGACGTCAAGGCACGACTCCGCGCGGAGATCCGCGCCCTGCGCGGTGGCCCACCGGGGTGAGATGACGTCACCCGGGAAACTCCCCGAGGTGGGATCGCGGGAACCCGCCGCCCGGACCGGGCCCGCTATGATGGAGGTCGAGTCGTATCCTCACCACCTCCTGGGAGCCACTGTGTCGGGACGCTCATCGCTGACGATGGCGGATGTCGCGCGGCTCGCCGGGGTGTCGACGGCCACCGTCTCCCACGTCGTCAACAAGTCCCGGCGACACACCCCCGCCACCGAACGCCGTGTGCACGAAGCGATCGAGCAGTTGGGCTACGTCCGTGACCCGTTCGCCCGTTCGCTGCGCACCCGCACGAGCGGGATCATCGGCATCGCGATGTCGGCGATCTCGAACCCGTACTTCGCCACGATCGTGCAGGAGATCGAGCGGAACCTCAGGGGCACCGGAACCTCGATAATCCTCGCCGACACCCACGACGACCCGGTCATCGAGGACCGGGTGGTCGAGGACCTCATGTCCCGCCGCGTCGACGGCCTCGTCCTGGCTCCCAGCCGGTCTCCCGAACGTGCTCTGCGTCTCGCCGCCCGCTACGGCGGCCCCCTGGTGGTCGTGGACCGCATCGACACGGGGATCGACTGCGATCAGGTGGCGGTGGAGAACGTCGAACCGGTCCGTGAGATCACGGCGCACCTGCTGGACCTGGGCCACACGCGCCTCGGGATGGTCACGGGGATTCCCGGGATGACCACCAGCGAGGAACGTCTGCGAGGTTTCCTCCTGGCCCACGAGGAAGCGGGCCTGGACGTCGATCCCGCACTGGTCAGGTCCGGTCGCAGCAGCAGCGTCGGAGCCCGGGAGGCGGTGGAGGAGATGCTGGACCTGAGCAACCCCCCGACCGCACTGGTGGCGGGCAACAACGCCATGACCATCGGGACGCTCCGGGCGCTGAAGACGAGGGGCCGGCGCGTTCCCGACGACATGGCCCTGGTCTGCTTCGACGACTTCGAGTGGGCCGACCTGTTCGAGCCCGCCCTCACCGCGATCGCCCAGCCCGTGCGGGCCATGGCCCAGCGGGCGGTGGAGATGCTGAACAGCCGGCGCTCGGACAGTTCGATCGCCGTCCGGCGGGAAGTTCTGCGCCCCGTCGTCGCACACCGCACGTCGTGCGGTTGCGGGGGTGTCGCACCCGGGCGCCCGGCACGCCCCGGCGGTCTGCACTGGGAGAACACCGGGGCGAGCGGTCACGCGCCGCACGACGCCGGGGAACCCGGCAGCGCCACGTCGAGCCGGTCCCCGTCGATGACCCGGTCGGCGTAGTCCCGGGAACTGCGCAGCACCTCCACGGCGTCGTCCTCGTCGCCGCCCGGCTGCGCAGGTGGTTCCCCCCGGTGAGGACGACGGAAACCTCGGTGGCCGGGGCGATCGCCGCGGCCACGGCCTCCTCGAACTGACGGAGGACCCGGTTCCCGCCGCCCCGCAGGCGTCTCACGCGCCGGACGAGGTCGTCGGCGCGTGAGACCCGCGGTCAGAGTTCTGCGCCGCTCACGACGAGGTGGAGCGCACGGCGAGCACCGGGCAGGTCGCCTCCAGCAGGACCCGCTGGGCGGTGCTGCCCAGCAGGGCCTTGCGGACCGGGGAGAGGCGGTGGAGGCCGACGACGATGAGTTCCGCGCCGATCTCCTCGGCGATCTCCAGGATCACCTCGGCGACCGGGGTGGAGGAGGCGTCCCGGTGCTCGATGCGGAACGGGACGCCCTCGTCCGTCATGCGTTCCTGCAGGGCGTCGAGGTCGCGCTCGTCGGCGGCCGTCGGCCTGGTGTACCCGGCCCGGTCGACGGTGTTCACGATGACGACGTCGCTGCCGCGCCAGCGTGCCTGCTGCACCGCCTCGGTGACGGCGAGGAACCCGGTGCCGTCGGGGACGTAGCCGACGACGATGCTCACGACGCGACCTCCTGCACCGGTTCCGGCGGCGGCAGCGCACCGGTCATGAACCCGACGACCTCGTTCATCTCGTGGTCCTGGGGCCGCACGACGGCGGCCCGACGACCGAGGCGGTGGATGTGGATGCGGTCGGCGACCTCGAACACGGCCGGCATGTCGTGGCTGATCAGCACCACGGGGATCCCGGTGGCGCTGATGCGGCGGATGAGGTCCAGGACCCCTTGGGACTCCCGCACCCCGAGGGCGGCCGTGGGCTCGTCCATGATGACGACGCGACGCCCGAAGGCGGCTGCCCGTGCGACCGCCACCGTCTGCCGCTGACCGCCGGAGAGGCTGTCGACGGGCTGGGTGATGGACTGCAGGGTCGTGATGCCGAGCTCGTCCATCTGCTGGCGGGACTGGCGGCGCATCTCCTTGACGTCGAGCATGCGCAGGACCGAGCCCAGGGGCCCCTTCCGGCGCAGCTCGCGGCCGAGGAAGAGGTTCGTCGCGATGTCGAGGGCGGGAGCCATCGCCAGGTCCTGGTAGACGGTCTCGATCCCGGCCCGCTGAGCGTCCTGCGGGCTGCGGAAGTGCACGGGTTTCCCGTCCAGCAGGACCTCTCCGGCGTCGGGGACGACGTCGCCGGAGAGCACCTTGATGAGACTGGACTTGCCGGCGCCGTTGTCGCCGATGACCGCCAGGATCTCCCCGGCGCGCAGGTCGAAGTCCGCGCCGGCCACGGCGGTGACGTGCCCGTAGCGCTTGACGATGCCGCGGGCCTCCAAGACGGTGTCGCTCATCGCGCCTTCCTCCGGGTGACGGTGTCGAGGGCCACCGCGGCGATGACCAGGACGCCGGTGACGATGTTCTGGAACAGCGGGTCGATGCCGGCCTGGGTCAGACCGGACTGGAGCACCAGGACGATGAGGGCCCCGATGTAGGTGCCGACGACCGTGCCGCGGCCGCCGAAGAGGCTGGTGCCGCCGATGACGACGGCGGTGATGGTGTCCAGGTTCGCGGTCGGGAACGCGTTGGGGGAGGTCGCCGGGCTGCGGCCGAACGCCTGCAGCGCGGCGAGGGCGTAGAACACGCCCGCCAGCACGTACACCGAGAGCAGGACCCGGTTCACGTTGATGCCGGTGCGCTTGGCCGCGAGGTCGTTGTTGCCGACGGCGTACACGTGCCGGCCCCACGCGGTGCGGGTGAGGGCGTAGTGCAGGACCGCCACGCTGATCAGCACCACGACGACGCCGGTGGTGACCTGGAACTGCCCGAAGAGGTAACCGCCCTTGGACAGGACCGTCAGGGGCCCGTCGTCGACGAGGACGGTCTCCTTGGTGTAGAGGCGCGAGGCGGCCTGCAGGATCGTCAGCAACCCGAGGGTGACGATGAACGGCGGCAGTCCCAGCTTGGAGACGATCAGGCCGGAGACGAGCCCGAGCGCCGCGCAGACGAGCAGCCCCGCGAACAGCGCGGGAACCTGCGCTCCGGTGCTGCCGGCGGCGAGCTTGGCGACCACGAGGGTCCCCAGCACCATGATGGCGCCGTTGGCCAGGTCGATGCCGCCGGTCAGGACGATGAGGGTCTGCCCCAGGGCGAGGGTCCCCACCACGACGGACTGCTGGAGGATCAGCGAGAAGTTGTCCACGCTCGCGAAGTTCTCGGTGAGGATCGAGAACGCGACGATGGCGAGGACCAGGGCGGACAGGGGGCCCAGGACGGGGTTGCGGAAGATGTGGTCCGCGAGGGTCGCGGCGCGGGTTCCCGAGGTGTCGGGTACCTCGGCCGCCTTCTCGCTCGCCACCTGGAGGGAGTCGGACATCGGGACGCCTTTCGGGTCGCTGTTCACGGTCGAGGACCGCGGTCCGGCGCGACGCCGCGCCGGACCGCGCGGGATCAGGAGGCGGTTCCCCAGCAGTTCTGCAGGCCCCACGTGGTGTCCTTCGCATCCAGGCCACCCAGCGGCTTGTCCGTGATCAGCTGCACGCCCGTGTCGATGTACCCCGAGGCCGGGACGGTGGGCTTCGTGCCGTCCTTCGCGAACGCAACGGCCGCCTTCACACCCTCGACCGCCATCTTGGAGGGGAACTGCATGACGGTCGCGGCGATCTTGCCGTCCTTGACGGCCGTGACGCCGGTGCAGCCGCCGTCGATGGAGCCCAGCACCGTGGTCGTGTCCTTGCCCGCGTTCTTCAGCGCGGTGTAGGCGCCGATCGCCGCGGGTTCGTTGATCGTGTAGACGGCGTTGATGGCGTCGTTCTTCTGCAGCAGGTTCTCCATCGCGGTCTGGCCCTTGGCCTGGTCACCGCTGGTGTCCTGCTTGCCGGCGATCTCGGGGCTGTCGTCGGTGAGCCCGATGCCCGTGAGGAAGCCGTCGTGGCGCTGGTCGCCGACCGAGACGCCGGGCTGCAGGTCGAGCATGGCGAGGACCGGGGCCGTGCTGCCGAGGGCCGCCTTGACGTAGGCGCCCTGCTCCTCGCCCGCCTTGGTGTTGTCGGTGGCCCACGTCGCGTCGACCCCCTGGTTGCCCTCGGTCTGGGTGTCGAGGGCGGCGACGAAGATCCCCTTGGCCTGGGCGGCCTTGAGGGTCGGCACGATGGCCTTGGAGTCGTTGGGGGTGATGAGGATGGCCTTGACCCCGGAGGCGATGAGGTTCTCCACCGCGGTGACCTGGCTGTCGTTGTCCCCGTCGGCGGTGCCGGCCTTGGCGATCAGCTCCGCGCCCTCGGCCTTGGCCTCCTTCGTGGCGGCGTCGCGCATGGAGACGAAGTAGGGGTTGGAGTCGGTCTTGGTGACCAGACCGATCTTGAGGGTGCCGCCGCTGTCGCCGCTGGCGCCCGTGTCACCCGTCTTCGTGGCGCTGCAGCCCGCGAGAGCCGTGGGGACGGCGAGGAGCACGGCGGCGAGGGCGATGGTGCGGGACCTGCGGGTGGTGGCGCGCATGACTGTTCCTCCTGGTGACCTCGACGAGGTCTGGACGTTGCTGGGCGGGCCCGTCGGAGACGGGTGGTGCGTCGGGGTGTCCGCCGCGGCGGACCGCGAGCTCGGGACACGGGGTGGACGGGCGCGGTGGGTGCGACCACGGGTGGAGTGCGGTGCCGGTGGAGTGCGGTGGAGATCGACGGCTGATCACTCGCTCATGGGCACCCTTGCCTGTGGCTCGAGACGTAATCCATTGCGCAATGGATTACGTGAGGTTACGACACCCCCCTCGGCGGACGCAAGCACGTTCAGGACACGGAACTCTCACGAAACGCGGGGCCGGGTCCGGCGCGGCCGTGTCGGCGTCGACACGACCCGTCGGGCTCCCCGGCGCCGCTCGCCACGGCCTGGTCACCCCCCTCGGAGGGGGTGACCAGGCGCCCGGGGTTCAGGCGTTGGCGACGAGGCCCAGCTCGGCGGGGGTGGCCAGACCCGCGTGGCGCGGCAGGACGCGCACGGTGTAGCCGAACGGGCCGGTCTGGCGGAGGGTGAACTCCCCCTCGAACCGGTGCCGGCCGTCGCCGAAGGACTCACCGTGGTGCAGCGACACCGTGCCCGAGGGTCGCAGTTCGTCGGAGTCGTTGACCCGGCCGTGGACGACCTGGACCTCGACGTCGTCGGTGGAGAGCTCCCCCAGCGACACGAAGCCCCGGACGTGGACGACGTCGCCGATCTCGGCGGAGTCACCGACCCCGGAACTCTCGACGTGGTCCACCCGCACGGACGGCCAGGCCCGGCGGACGGTGCCCTTCCAGGCGGCGAGGTCCTTGGCCGCGGCCCCCGAACCCGCGAGCGCCGCGCGGCCGGCCCGGGCGGCCGGCACGTAGAGCTGCTCGACGTAGTCGGTGACCATCCGGCTCGCCAGCACCTTCGGGCCGAGGGAGGCCAGGGTGTGGCGGACCATCTCCAGCCAGCGGGCCGGCAGACCCCGTTCGTCGCGGTCGTAGAACCGCGCGGCGACGGAGTTCTCGACGAGGTCGTAGAGCGCGGAGGCCTCGAGGTCGTCGCGGTGCTCGGCGTCCTCCACGCCGTCGGCGGTGGGGATCGCCCAGCCGTTGCCGCCGTCGTACCACTCGTCCCACCAGCCGTCGAGGATGGAGAGGTTCAGGCCGCCGTTCAGCGCGGCCTTCATCCCGCTCGTCCCGCACGCCTCGAAGGGGCGCAGCGGGTTGTTCAGCCAGACGTCGCAGCCGGGGTAGAGCGAGAGCGCCATCGTGATGTCGTAGTTGGGCAGGAAGACGATCCGGTGCCGCACCTCGGGGTCGTCGGCGAAGTGGACCATCTGCTGGATGAGGCGCTTGCCGGTCTCGTCGGCCGGGTGCGACTTGCCCGCGATGACCAGCTGCACGGGACGCTGCGGGTGCAGCAGCATCGCCTTGAGCCGCTCGGGGTCGCGCAGCATGAGCGTGAGGCGCTTGTAGGTCGGGACGCGACGGGCGAAACCGATGGTGAGCACGTCGGGGTCGAGCACGTCCTTGGTCCACGCGAGCTCGGCCTCGGAGGCCCCCCGCTGCAACCAGGACAGCTTCAGCCGCCGCCGCGCGTCCTCGACGAGACGACCACGCAGCACCCGCCGGGTCCGCCAGATCTCCTCGTCGGGGACCTGGCCGACCTTCTCGAAGCCCAGACCGTCGCGGGCGATCTCCTTGCCGATGTACTGCCGGCCCATGGAGATGACCTCGGGCGCCACCCACGTCGGGGCGTGGACACCGTTGGTGATCGAGGCGATCGGCACCTCGGGGGCGTCGAAACCCGGCCAGAGGCCGTCGAACATCCCGCGGCTGACGGCTCCGTGCAGCTGGGACACCCCGTTGGCGCGCTGCGCGAGCCGCAACCCCATGACGGCCATGTTGAAGACGCCGGGGTCCCCGCCCTCGTAGTCCTCCGCCCCGAGCGCCAGGATGCGCTCGACGGGCACGCCCGGCAGCGGGTTGTCGCCGCCGAAGTACAGCTCGATCTGGTCCCGGCCGAAGCGGTCGATCCCGGCCGGGACGGGGGTGTGGGTGGTGAACACCGTCGCGGCGCGGACGGCTTCCAGGGCCTCGTCGAAGCTCAGTCCACGCTCGACGTGCTCGCGGATCCGTTCCACCGACAGGAACCCCGCGTGGCCCTCGTTGGTGTGGTAAACCTCCGGCTGCGGGGTCCCGGTGAGACGGGCGTGCAGGCGCAGGGCGCGCACACCGCCGATGCCGCAGAGGAGTTCCTGCTGCAGCCGGTGCTCGCCGCCGCCGCCGTAGAGACGGTCGGTGACCCCCCGGGCGGCGTCGTCGTTCTCCTCGACGTCGGAGTCGAGGAGCAGCAACGGGACGCGCCCGACCTGCGCCTTCCAGACCTGCGCCCAGAGCCGACGCCCGCCGGGCAGGTCGACGGACACCTTGGCGGCGCTGCCGTCGGTCTCGCGCAGCTGCGACAGCGGCAGCCCGTCGGGGTCGAGCACCGGGTAGGTCTCCTGCTGCCAGCCGTCACGGGACAGCGACTGCTTGAAGTACCCCGTGGCGTAGAACAGGCCGACGCCGACGATGGGGACGGCGAGGTCGCTCGCGGACTTCAGGTGGTCCCCGGCGAGGATCCCGAGGCCGCCGGAGTACTGCGGCAGCGCACCGGTGATGCCGAACTCCATCGAGAAGTAGGCCACGGTCGCCGGCGCGTCGGCCCCGAGCGTGGCGTACCAGCCCGGTCGCTCCAGGTAGGTGTGCAGGTCCTCCGCGCAGGCCTCGACCCGCGCCACGAACCGCGGGTCGGCGGCGAGGGCCTCGAGGCGTTCGGTGCTCAGGGCGCCCAGCAGCGCCCCGGGTTCTCGGTGCACGGCGACCCAGGCCGCGGGGTCCATCGACTCGAAGAGGTCCCGGGTGGGCTTGTGCCAGGACCAGCGGAGGTTGCTCGCGAGCTCACCCAGCGGCGCCAACGGCGCGGGCAGCACGGTGCGGACGGTGAAGCGCCTGATTGCTCTCACGCGCCGGACCCTAGTCCTCGGGATCACGCCACCGCGACGACGCGCGGAGACCTTTCCGACTCCCGCCCGACTCCCCGTGCCCCTCCCGCGCGACGGGAGGCGTGGCCCTCGGTAGGTTCGCCCCGTGACGACCGACCGCGCCGCAGACCTCGAGACGCTGACCGTGCAGAGCACGGCGACCAGCACCCCCGTCGTGGGGCGCATCCCGGTGCTCGGGGTGAGTCCCGTCGTCGACGCCGGCCGCTGGCCCGCCCAAGCCGTTCCCGGTGAGCTGATCCCCGTGCGCGCCACCGTCTTCCGCGAAGGTCACGACGCCGTCGCCGCGACCGCGGTGCTGGTCCGCCCGGACGGCACGGACGGCCCCTCGACGCGGATGACGCTGGTCAACGCCGGCCTCGACGCCTACGTGGCGACGCTCTCCCCCGACGCCGAGGGCGACTGGGGCCTGCGCGTCGAAGGGTGGTCGGACCCCTACGGCACCTGGGACCACGACGCGACGATCAAGGTCGAGGCCGGGGTCGACGTCGCCCTCATGCTGGAGGAGGGTGCGCGGCTGATGGAGCGCGCGGCGGCCTCCCCGGGGCGTCCCGACGGGGACGCGCAGGTGCTGCACGACGCCGCCAACGGCCTGCGCGACACCTCCCGCAGCGACCACGACCGTCTCGACGCCGGGCGCGGCGACGCCGTCCGGGGCGTCCTGGACGCCCTGCCCGTCCGCGACCTGGTCAGCCCGTCGCAGACCTTCCCGCTGCGGGTGGAACGGAAGCTGGCGACGTTCAGCTCCTGGTACGAGTTCTTCCCCCGCTCCGAGGGGGCGCACTGGCTCGAGGACGAGCAGCGCTGGGTCTCGGGGACGTTCCGCACCGCCGCGCAGCGGCTGCCCGCGATCGCCGACATGGGTTTCGACGTGGCCTACCTCACGCCCGTCCACCCGATCGGGCGGATCAACCGCAAGGGCCCCAACAACTCCCTCACCGCCGGCCCGCTCGACCCGGGCTCCCCGTACGCGATCGGCGCGGCCGAGGGCGGCCACGACGCGCTGCACCCCGACCTGGGCACCTTCGAGGACTTCGACTTCTTCGTCGCCCGCGCCCGGGAGCTCGGCCTCGAGGTCGCGATGGACATCGCCCTGCAGTGCGCGCCGGACCACCCGTGGGTGGCGAGCCACCCCGAGTGGTTCACCACGCGCGCCGACGGCACGATCGCCTACGCGGAGAACCCCCCGAAGAAGTACCAGGACATCTACCCGCTGAACTTCGACAACGACCCCGCCGGCATCTACGCCGAGGTCAAGCGGGTCGTCGACGTGTGGATCGAGCACGGGGTGACGCTGTTCCGCGTCGACAACCCGCACACGAAGCCCGTGGAGTTCTGGGAGTGGCTGATCACCGAGGTGCGCGTCGAGCACCCCGAGGTCATCTGGCTGGCCGAGGCGTTCACGAAGCCGGCGATGATGCACACCCTGGCCAAGGTCGGGTTCCAGCAGTCGTACTCCTACTTCGCGTGGCGCAACGCCGCGTGGGAGATCCGCGAGTACGTCGAGCAGCTCTCCCAGGAGTCCGCGCACTACATGGTGCCGAACTTCTGGCCGACGACGCACGACATCCTCACCCCGACCATGCAGTACGGCGGGCCGCCGGTGTTCAAGCTGCGCGCGGTCCTCGCGGCCCTGCTCAGCCCGTCCTGGGGCATCTACACCGGCTACGAACTCGTCGAGCACGCCGCCCGTCCGGGGGCCGAGGAACAGCTCGACAACGAGAAGTACCAGTTCCGTCCCCGCGACTTCGCCAAGGCCGAGGCCGAGGGCTGGTCGCTGGCGCCCTACCTGAAGAAGCTGAACCAGGCCCGCGCCGCGCACCCGGCCCTGCAGCAGTTGCGGGGCACCGTCTTCCACGCCACCGACGACGAGAACGTCCTGTGCTTCAGCCGTCGCCGGGTCGAGGCCGACGGCACCGAGGACCTCGTCCTCGTCGTCGTGAACCTCGACCCGCACGCCGTCCGCGAGACCAACGTCCACCTCGACATGGCCGCGATCGGGCGCGAGTGGTGGGAACGCTTCACCGTGCGCGACGAACTCACCGGTGCGGAGTTCGAGTGGGGCGAGCACGACTTCGTGCGGCTGAACCCCTACGAGGAACCCGCGCACGTGTTCCACGTGCGGTCCTGACGGTGGAAGGTCTCCACTTCGCCGGGCTCGGGGACCGCGGCGGGCTGAAGAACGACCCCCAGTGGTACAAGACGGCGGTCTTCTACGAGGCGCTGGTGCGCGCCTTCGCGGACTCCAACGGTTCCGGCACCGGTGACTTCGCCGGGCTCGCGGCCAAGCTCGACTACCTGCAGTGGCTCGGGATCGACTGCCTCTGGCTGCCGCCGTTCTACGCCTCCCCGTTGCGCGACGGCGGGTACGACATCTCCGACTACAACGCGGTGCTGCCCGAGTTCGGGACCCTGCACGACTTCCAGCGCCTGGTGACCGAGGCCCACCAGCGCGGGATCCGCATCGTCATCGACCTGGTCATGAACCACACCAGCGACCAGCACCCCTGGTTCCAGGCGAGCCGCAACGACCCCGACGGGCCCTACGGGGACTTCTACGTCTGGAGCGACGACGACACGAAGTACCCCGACGCGCGCATCATCTTCGTCGACACCGAGACCTCGAACTGGACGTTCGACCCGGTCCGGCGGCAGTTCTTCTGGCACCGCTTCTTCTCCCACCAGCCGGACCTGAACTTCGACAACCCGGCCGTGGAGGAGGCGATGTTCGACTCCGTCCGCTTCTGGCTGGACATGGGCATCGACGGCTTCCGCCTCGACGCCGTGCCCTACCTCTACGTCCAGGAGGGCACCAACGGGGAGAACCTCCCCCAGACCCACGACTACCTGCACCGGCTGCGGAAGATGGTCGACGAGGAGTTCCCCGGCCGGGTCCTGCTCGCCGAGGCCAACCAGTGGCCCTTCGACGTCGTGGAGTACTTCGGGACCGAGGAGGCCCCGGAGTGCCACATGTGCTTCCACTTCCCGGTGATGCCCCGGCTGTACTACGCGCTGCGGGAGGGGCGGGCGACCCCGATCTCGGAGATCCTCTCGGCCACCCCCGACATCCCCACCTCCAGCGGTCAGTGGGGCACGTTCCTGCGCAACCACGACGAGCTGACGCTGGAGATGGTGACGACCGAGGAACGGGCCGCCATGTACGGCTGGTACGCCCCGGACCCGCGGATGCGCGCCAACGTCGGGATCCGCCGCCGGCTCGCACCACTGCTGGACAACTCCCGACCCGAGATCCAGCTCATCCACGCCCTCGTCCTGTCGTTGCCGGGCAGTCCGTGCCTCTACTACGGTGACGAGATCGGCATGGGCGACAACATCTGGCTCGACGACCGCGACGCCGTCCGCACCCCGATGCAGTGGACCCCCGACCGCAACTCCGGGTTCTCCTCCGCCGACCCCGGCAAGCTCTACCTGCCGACGATCCAGTCGCTCGTCTACCACTACCAGTCCGTGAACGTCGAAGCGCAGCTCGCGACGGGATCCTCGCTGCTGCACTGGGTCCGCGACGTGCTCGCCGTGCGGCGGGCGCACCCGGCCTTCGGGCGCGGGGCCTACGTGCCGCTCCCGACGCGCGCCGAGGCACGCCCCGAGGAAGGCTCCTGCAGCAACGAGGCGGTGCTCGCGTTCCTGCGCGTGCTGCAGCCGACGCACGACGAGGAAGGTGAAACCGTGCTCTGCCTGAACAACCTCTCCGACCACCCCCAGGCCGCCGCTCTGCGGATGCCGGACCACGCCGGAGCCACCGTCCGCGACGTCTTCGGCGGTGCCGCCTTCGGGCAGGTCGACGCCGACGGGTCGCTGGTCGTCACGCTCGGCTCGCGGGGTTTCTACTGGCTGAAGGTGACCTCGTGAGCGCCGACGTCAGGACCTCCACCGCCTCCGACGAGGCCATCGCCTCCCTGCTGCGGGACTGGGCGCCCGCCCAGCGCTGGTTCGCGCACAAGGGGGTCGCGGCCCACGTGCAACGCATCGAACGCACCCCGCTCGACGAGACCGGCGTCGCGCAGCTCGTCGCGCTCACCGTCCGCTCCGGTGAGGCCGACGACGCCCCCCGCACCGTCTACTCCGTCCCCATCAGCGTCCGGCCCGCCCCCGACGAGGCGCTCGCGCACGCTCTCATCGGCGAACTGCCCGACGTCGACGGCGTCCGCGCCTGGATCTACGACGGTCCGCACGACCCGACCTTCACCCGCTCCCTGCTGACCCTCGTCGCCAGCGGCGAGGGTGCCGGTTCGCGCGCCTTCGGCGTGCACGGCCACAGCGCCCACGGTGGTCTGCCCGTCCCCGCGGCGGCCCGCACCAAGGTGCTCAGCGGCGAGCAGTCCAACACCTCCATCGTCGTCTCCGCCGACGAGGGCGAGACCCCGCTCATCGCCAAGGTGTTCCGGGTCCTCTCCGCGGGCGACAACCCCGACGTCGTCGTCCAGACGGCGCTCGCCGACGCCGGCTGCGGCCGCGTGCCCCGCCCCTCGGGCTGGGTGGACGGGCAGTGGACCGACGCGCAGGGTGGCCGCGCCGTCGGGCACTTCGTGCACGTGACGGAGTTCCTCGCCGGTTCCGAGGACGCCTGGCGCGTCGCCACCGCGGCCGTCGCGCAGGGCCGCGACTTCTCGCCGGAGGCGCGCGAGCTGGGTCGGGCCACGGCCGAGGTCCACGCCGTCCTCGCCGTGGAACTGCCCACCGAGACCGCCACCCCCGACCGGCTGGGGGTGCTCGCCGACGGCCTGCTGGAACGGGTCGCCTGGGCGTGCACCGCCGTACCGCAGCTGCGCGACGTCGCCGAGGCGGCCCGCGCCCGCGTCGACGCTGTCCGCCACGTCACCCACGCCCCGGCCCTGCAGCGCGTGCACGGCGACTACCACCTCGGTCAGGTCCTGCACTCCGCCACCCGCGGCTGGGTCCTGCTGGACTTCGAGGGCGAGCCGCTGCGACCGCTCGCCGAACGCAGCGTGCCCGACCTCGCGCTGCGCGACGTCGCGGGGATGCTGCGGTCCTTCGACTACGCGGCCTCGACCGTCCCCGACCCCGGTAGCTGGGGGGAGGCGTGCCGCGAGGCGTTCCTCGCGGGCTACACCGAGGTCGTCGGTGCCGACCCGCGCGCCGGGGACCAGGCGGTCCTGCTGGCCGCGCTGGAACTCGACAAGGCCCTCTACGAGGTCGTCTACGAGGCCCGCAACCGGCCCGACTGGCTGCGCATCCCCCTCGACGCCGTCCACCGCCTGCTCCAGACCGCCTCCACCGACCCGTCCTGAGAGGCGAGGTCTTGATCACCACGGGAGACTCCGACCATGTCCAGTGAAGCCCCCTCCCCCGCCCCGACCCCCCGCCCCGTCGACGCCGACGACCTGGCCCGGGCCGCCGCCGGGGCGCACTGGTCCCCGCACTCGGTCCTCGGCGCCCACCCCGACGGTGACGCGCTCACCTACCGGGTCCTCAAGCCCTTCGCCTCGGCCGTCACCGTCGTGACCGAGGACGGCAGCCGCGTCGGGCTCGTCCACGAGTACGACGGCGTCTGGGTCGGCGTCCAGCCGGGCGGGGCGGTCGGCGACTACCGCGTCGAGGTGACCTACCCCGGCGCGGAACCGGTCCTGCTCGACGACCCGTACCGCTTCCTCCCCACCGTGGGCCAGGTCGACCTGCACCTCATCGGCGAGGGCCGCCACGAGGAGCTGTGGAACGTCCTCGGCAGCCACGTCAAGCGCTGGAACGGGCCGCGGGGGGCCGTCGAGGGCACGGCGTTCGCCGTGTGGGCGCCCGCGGCGAAGGCGGTGCGCGTTGTCGGCGACCACAACCACTGGAGCGGCCGCGAGCACGGGATGCGCTCGCTGGGGTCCTCCGGGGTCTGGGAGATCTTCGTGCCCGGGGTGGCCGCGGGGTCCCGCTACAAGTTCGAGATCCTCGGCGCCGACGACCACTGGCGTCAGAAGGCCGACCCGATGGCCCGCGCCAGCGAGGTCCCGCCCGCGACGGCCTCGGTCGTCACCGAGTCGTCCTACGCCTGGAACGACGCGGCGTGGCTGGAGCAGCGCGCCGCCCGCAGCGCCCAGGACGGGCCGGTCTCGGTCTACGAGGTGCACCTCGGGTCCTGGAAGCAGGGGCTGAGCTACACCGACCTGGCGACCGAGCTCGTCGACTACGTGAGCGCGGCGGGCTTCACCCACGTCGAGTTCCTGCCCGTCATGGAACACCCGTTCGGCGGGTCCTGGGGCTACCAGGTCACGGGTTACTTCGCGCCCACCTCCCGCTTCGGCTCCCCCGACGAGCTGCGTCACCTCATCGACGCCCTCCACCAGGCCGGCGTCGGCGTCATCATCGACTGGGTCCCCGGACACTTCCCCAAGGACGAGTTCGCCCTGGCGAAGTTCGACGGCACCGCGCTCTACGAGCACCCCGACCCCCGTCTCGGCGAGCACATGGACTGGGGCACCTACATCCCGAACTTCGGGCGCAGCGAGGTCCGCAACTTCCTCGTCGCCTCCGGGCTGTACTGGCTGGAGGAGTTCCACGCCGACGGCCTGCGCGTCGACGCGGTCGCCTCCATGCTCTACCTGGACTACTCCCGCAACGAGGGCGAGTGGGTCCCCAACCGCCACGGCGGCCGGGAGAACCTCGAGGCGATCGCCTTCCTGCAGGAGGCCAACGCCACCGCCTACAAGCGCACCCCGGGCATCATGATGATCGCCGAGGAGTCCACGGCCTACCCGGGCGTCACGGCCCCCACCAGCGGCGGCGGTCTCGGGTTCGGCCTGAAGTGGAACATGGGCTGGATGAACGACTCGCTGCGCTACTTCGCGCAGGACCCGGTGAACCGGCAGTACCACCACGGTGAGCTGACGTTCAGCCTGGTCTACGCGTTCACCGAGAACTTCACCCTGCCGATCTCGCACGACGAGGTCGTGCACGGGAAGGGCTCGCTGCTGCGCAAGATGCCCGGCGACCGCTGGCAGCAGCTCGCCAACGTCCGCGCCTACCTCGCCTACATGTGGTCCCACCCCGGCAAGCAGTTGCTGTTCATGGGCTCGGAGTTCGGCCAGGAGTCCGAGTGGGCGGAGTCCCGCTCGCTGGACTGGTGGCTGCTGGACACCCCGTGGCACCAGGGTCTGCACCGCCTGGTCTCGACCATGAACGCCGTCTACAAGACACGCCCGGAACTGTGGTCCGACGACTTCACGTCCGAGGGTTTCCAGTGGATCGACGGTGCCGACAACCAGCGCAACCTCATCTCGTTCGTGCGCCGGTCCACCGACGGCAAACCGCTCGTCGCGGTCTGCAACTTCTCCGGTGCCGCCTACGAGGACTTCCGCGTCGGCCTGCCCAGCGCGGGGCCGTGGCGCGAGATCCTCAACACCGACGCTGAGGAGTTCGCGGGATCGGGTGTGGTGAACACCGGCGTCCTGAAGGGTGAGGACGTGGCCTGGAACGGTCAGCAGTTCTCCACCGCCCTGCGCGTCCCGCCGCTCGGCGTGACCTGGCTGGTCCCCGCCTGACGCTGATCACCGGGACCACCCGGAACTGACGACGGCCGACGGTCCGGCGGGGAGAACCCTGCCGGACCGTCGGCCGTTCGCGTGGGGCGACTCAGGCGAAGGCGTCCACGCCGGTCAGTTCCGCCGACAACGCCCACAGCCGGGCCGCGGCCTCGGGGTCGGTCGCGTGCGGGGCCACCCCGACGGTGAACCGCGGGCGCTCGGCGTCGACGGGCAGGGCGATCTCGCAGTCCTCGCAGAACACCCCGCCGAGGCCGTCGAGCTTGGGGTTCGTCGCCGCCCAGACCTCCGTCGAGGCTCCCCCGGCCGGGGTCTTGAACCCGTCCATCAGGAGGTTCCCGTCGGCGTCGATCCAGCCGAGGTTCACCATCTCCTCGCGGGGGAGGTGGCGCTGCAGAGGTGTGAGGATCCCGCCCGGGTGCACCGAGAAGGCGCGGACCCCTTGCGGCGCAGCCAGTGCGTCGAGGTGGAGCGCGAACAGCGCGTTGGCCGTCTTGGCCTGGCCGTAGGCCGCCCACTTGTCGTACTCGGAGCGCTCGAACATCACGTCGTCCCACCGGATGCCGGAACGGTGGTGGGCGGAACTCGACAGCGACACGACCCGTCCACCGCCCGCGGCGATCGCCGGCCACAACCGGTTCACGAGGGCGTAGTGACCGAGGTGGTTGGTCCCGAACTGCGATTCCCAGCCACCCTCGATGCGGATCAGCGGGTTCGCCATGATCCCGGCGTTGCCGATGAAGGCGTCGATGCTGCGGCCGGAGTCGAGGAAGGTGTTCGCGAACCGGGCGATGCTGCCCTGGTCCCCGAGATCGAGTTCCGCGACCTCACCGACGCCGCCCAGTTCCGCGGCGGCGTGCTCCGGGCGGCGGGCGGGGACCACGACGTGCGCGCCCGCCGCGGTGAGGGCCCGGGTCGCCTCGAGGCCGATGCCCGAGTAGCCGCCGGTGAGGACGACGAGCTTCCCTGTCAGGTCGATGCCCTCGAGGACCTCGATCGCGGTCGAGTCGTGTCCGAATCCGGAGCCGACCGGTTCCTGCGGGGTGCGTTGGTACGTCTGCGTCATGGCGCAGACGCTACGACCTGGAGTCGACTCCAGGTCAACTCCAGGTCGCAGCAGGCCGGATCAGAGCAGGCCGAGGGAGGTCAGGTAGTCCTTGGCGACGGTGGCCGACGGCTTCTTGTCGACCTGGACCTCCGCGAGGTACTTGGTCAGGTCCGCGGTGGTCAGCTTCGCCGACAGCCCGTTGAGGGCGTCGGTGATCTGCGAGGTGTTCTTGGAGGATCGGATCAGCGGCAGGATGTTCTGCGCGAGGAACAGGTTCTTGGTGTCCTCGAGGGTGACGAACTTGTTCGTCTCGATGGCCGAGTCGGTGGAGAAGATGTTGCCGACCTGGATCGAGCCGTCCACCAGCGCACCGACGGTCAGCGGGCCACCCGCGTCGAGGGCCTTGAACTCCTTGAACTTCACGCTGTAGAGCTCCTGGAGCCCGACGAGACCCTGGTAGCGCTCCTGGAACTCCGGCCCGGCTCCGCAGACGAGGTCCTTCGCGACGGGCGCGAGGTCCTCGATGGTCTTGAGGCTGTACTGGCTCGCGGTGGCCGCGGACACCGAAAGGGTGTCCTTGTCCTCGGCCGCGGACTGCTCGAGCACCTCGGTGCCCTGGGGCAGGACCTTCTTCAGCGCGTCCAGGACCTGCTCGGGGGTGGAGACACCCTCCGGGGCGCTGCCGCTGTCGGAGAGGCCGGCGAGCAGGGCGCCGTTGTACTCGGGCAGCAGGTCGATCGAGCCGTCGTCGAGGGCCTTGAGGTAGACCTCGCGGGCCCCGATGTTGAACTTGCGGGTGACCTTCGCGCCGGCCTTCTCGAGGACCTGCGAGTACATCTCGGCCAGCAGTTCGCTCTCGGGGAAGTTCGCCGAGCCGACGATGACCGTCGCGCTGTCGACCGACCCCGAGGAGGTGTCGGTCGTGGACAACGGGTCGTCCCCACCACCGCACGCGGCCAGGGTCGCGCTGAGGGAGCCCACCAGGGCGAGTCCGAGGAGGTTCCGGCGGTTCATGACGAGCCTTTCGACGATCCAGCACCAACGAGTTCAACTTCTTCGGGGGACTCTGCCACGGATCCTGTGGCCCGTGCGCGGCCCAGACCGCGCCCGGTGATCCCCGGCGAGACGACGTAGCGCTGCACGAGACCGAGCAGCAGGTCGAGCACGATGGCCAGCGCGGCGACCACGACGGCCCCCGCGACGACCCGGCCGTAGTCGTTGACGGCGAGGCCGTCGACCAGCAGGCGACCGAGACCGGACTGCCCCACGTAGGCCGCGACGGTGGCCGTCGCGACGACCTGCAGCACCGCGGCGCGCAGCCCGCCGAACACGACGGGCAGCGCCATCGGCAGTTCGACGCGGAACAGCACCTGGGTGGACGTCATGCCCATCCCCTTCGCCGCGTCGACGGCGTTGCGGTCCACCGAGCGCAGCCCCGCGTAGGTCGAGGTCAGGATCGGCGGGATGACCAGCACGACGAGCGCGATGAGCACGGGGGTGAACCGCAGCCCCATCAGGACCACGAGCAGGCTCAGCAGCCCCAGCGTCGGCAGCGACCGGCCGGCGTTGCCGGCGTTGATGGCCAGGAACGAGCCCTTGCCGGTGTGGCCGATGAGCAGCCCGATGGGGAAGGCGATGACGAAGCCGACGAGCACCGAGATCGCGGTGTAGCCGAGGTGGGTCACCAGCAGGTGCGGGATCGAACCGGTGGTCCCCCAGTCCCAGTGGGCGGGGTCGAGCAGGTACGGGGTGTCGTTCACGTCAGGCTCCTGCCCCGGCTCGGGTCCACGGGGTGACGGCCCGCTGGAACAGCACGATCACCACGTCGGCGATCGCGGCGAGCAGGATCGAGAGCACGATCCCGACCACGATCGGTGCGGTGTAGAAGAGCTGGAACCCGCGGGTGAACAGGGCCCCGAGGCCACCGATCCCCAGCAGGGCCCCGACGCTGACGAGGGAGATGTTCGAGACCGCCGCGACCCGGACCCCGGCGAGGATGACGGGCGCCGCCAGCGGGAGCTCGACCTCGAGGAGGCGACGGGTCCGCTTGTAGCCCATGGCCGTCGCGGCCTCCGTCAGCGCCGGGTCGACGGAGCGCAGACCGTCGGCGACGGTCCGCGACATCAGCGCCACCGTGTAGATCGCGAGCGCCACCACGATGTTCACCGGGGAGAGGATCTTCGTCCCGAGCACGTAGGGCAGGGTGACGAAGATGGCCAGCGACGGGATCGCGTAGACGACGCCGGAGATGTTGAGGATCGGGTGGTAGAGCCAGCCGAACCGCACCCCGAGGTAGCCGATCGGCAGCGCCACGACCACCCCGACGACGAGCGGGATCACGGCGAGCAGCACGTGCTGGCCGAGGGCGTCGAGGACGATCCCGGAGTTGTCGCGGAGGTAGTCGAGGATCGAGCTCACCGGCGCTTCTCCAGCAGGTCGACGACGTCGTGGTGGTGCACGAACCCCGTCGCGCGGCCCTCGTCGTCGACCTGGACGGCGATCCCGTGCGGGGAGGTCAGGGTCAGGTCGATGACGGTGCGCAGCGAGTCGCCGGCGCGGAAGCCGTCGATCCCGACGGGTCGCCCGGCCTCGTCGAGGGCGAGGGTGGTGAAGGTCTCGTCGGTGACGGGCCGCACGGGGAGGTCCTGCAGGCCCTCGAAGGAGAGCCCGCGGTAGCCGCGGTCACGGCCGACGAAGTGGCGGACGAAGTCGTCGGCCGGTTTCGTCAGCAGGTCCCGGGGCGAGCCGACCTGGGCGAGGTGGCCGCCCTCGCGGAAGACGGCGATGCGGTCCCCCAGCGTGATGGCCTCGTCGATGTCGTGGGTGACGATGGCGATGGTCTTGCCGAGCTCGCCCTGCAGCCGGAGGAACTCCTCCTGGAGCTGACCGCGCACGATGGGGTCGACGGCGGAGAACGGTTCGTCCATGAGCATGACGGGCGGGTCGGCCGCGAGCGCCCGGGCGACGCCGACGCGCTGCTGCTGGCCGCCGGAGAGCTGGGCCGGGTAGCGGTCGGCGAAAGCCGTCGGCAGGCCGACGCGTTCGAGCAGCTCGAGGGCGACCTGACGCTGCTTGCCGCGGCCGACGAGCTTGGGGACCGTCATGACGTTGTCGAGGACGGTCTTGTGCGGGAAGAGGCCCGCGTGCTGGATGACGTAGCCGATGCCGCGGCGCAGGGCCGCGGGGTCCTTGCTGCGGACGTCGTCGCCGTCGATGGTGATGCGCCCACCGGTCGGCTCGATCATCCGGTTGATCATGCGCAGGGACGTCGTCTTGCCACATCCGGAGGGCCCCACGAAGACCGTGATCTGGCCCGTGGGCAGTTCGAGGTCGAGCTGTTCGACCGCCACCGTCCCGTCGGGGAACTGCTTGCGGACGGCCTCGAACGTGATCACGGGCGGCTCCTGGGTTGAACCGACGAGCCCACGGGGCGCGCCTGCGGTGCTGCGGTCTCGGGCGGGTACATGGTTGGCGGTGGTCGTGGTCGGGTCAACCAGGCACGGCCAGGCGCGACCAGGCTTTACCTGATCGCAACCTGCACCTGATCGCAACCTGCACCTGATCGAACCGGCCGCGGAGGAAGAGTGGAGCACGAGGCCGTCCCGCCCGCGACTCGCGGGGTCCCGGTGGCGGGGCACACGCTGTCGCTGGAGGACCTCGCCGACCTGGCGTCGGGCCGCGCACGGCCGGTCGTGGACCGGGTCGTGCTCGGCCGGCTGGAGGCGTTGCACGAGGCGATGGGTGCGGCCCGTGACCGCGGAGCCGTCTACGGCGCGACGACGGGCGTGGGCGCCAACAAGGACGTCGAGGTCGACGAGGAGCAGGCCGAGCACCCGCGGGCGCACGGGCTGCGGTTGCTGCGTTCGCACGCGGCCTCGCTGGGTCCGGTGGAGGACGAGGCGACGACGCGCGCCGCGCTGCTGATCCGGTTGAACCAGCTGCTGGCCGGGGCGCACGCCCAGCTCGGGGCGGGGATCAGCCCGCCGGTCCTGGGGGCCCTGGCCGACGCGGTCGAGTCCGACGCGCTGCCGACGATGCACCGCTTCGGCGGGATCGGGACCTCCGACCTCGCGTCGCTGGCCGAGCTGGGGCTGACCCTGGTCGGGGAGCGGCCGTGGGCCCGCGGCGGGGTCGCGCCCGTCGCGCTGGGGGCGGCCGACGCGCTGCCGCTCATCTCCTCCCACGCCCTGACCCTGGCCACGGCGTCGCTGGCGCTGGCCCGATTGCGCCAGCTGCTGGCGGCGGGGGTGGGGATCTCGGCGCTGTCGTTCCTCGCGCTGCGCGGGAACCCGGAGGCGTGGGCCTCCCCCGTGCACGCGGCCCGCGCGCACCCGGGTCAGCGGGGGGTGGCGGCGACGTTGTCCGCGCTGGTCGCGGACGGTCCCGCGCCGGTGCGGTTGCAGGACCCGTTCGCGTTGCGCACCGCGCCGCAGGTCCTCGCGCCCGCGTTCACGGCGGCGCAGGCCCTCGAGGACGTGCTGCTTCTGGAGGCCTCGACGCCCGGGGAGAACCCGCTCGTCTCCCCGCACGGGGTGTTCCACCACGGCCAGTTCCACGCCGCGTCGCTGGCGACGACCCTGGACACGTTGCGCGCGACCACCTTCGGGGTGCTGACGTTGTCCGCCGCGCGGCTCGCACTGCTGCTGCGTCCCGAGCACACCGGCCTGCGGGCGTTCCTCGCGGCGGGCCCGCGCGGATCGTCGGGGTTGATGATCGGCGAGTACGTGGTGCAGGACGTGCTGGCCGAGCTGCGCCCGGCGACGGCGCCCTCGACGTCGGGGACGGTCAGCATCTCCCTGGGCCTGGAGGAGCACGCGAGCTTCGCGACCCAGGGCGCGCGGGCGTTGCGCCAGACCGCGGAGCTGGCTCCGGTGGTGCTGGCGATCGAGGCGCTCGCGGCGGTGCGGGCGTTGCGGGCCGCACCGGACCGGCTCTCCCCCGGCGCTTCGGCGCTGTTCGCGGTGTTCGACGAGTTCCTGGAGCACGACTCCCGCGACATGCCGATCGGGCCGGACGTGGAGGCCGTCGTGGCGCGGGTCGCCGACCTGGCGCTGCTGGTGCGGGTGCCGCCGAGCTGATCGGTCCAGCTAGTCGATCCAGATCGCGACGTCGTCGAAGACGTGGCGTCCGGGGACCCCGCCGGTGCTCGCGGCGGCGGTCACCACGGCGTCGAGCTGGGCGGGGGTCATGGGCAGCGGGGCCTCGCCGTCGTGGCGGGTCGAGCCGCGGGGGTGGTCCACGCCGGCGACGTCGGACATCTCGACGTGGGCTCCGAGCAGGTACTCGACCCCGGCGTCGCGGACGAGGCGCTGCAGCCGCGCCAGCGACCGGGAGAACGCCGGGAAGTCGTCGACGTACAGGCGGCCCGGGTAGAGCGTGTCGCCGGTGAGGACCGTGCGGGTGGCGGGGTCGTGCACGGCGATCGACGTCGGGTGGTGGCCCGGGATCGGGAGCACGACGAGGTCGCGTCCACCCAGGTCGAGACGCCCGGAACCGTCCGGCCGCTCGATCCCGAGGAACGCGTGCACGGCGGCGACGTCGTGGCCGACGACGAGCGTCGAGGGCCGGCCGCGGAACTGCGCGTCACCGGCGACGTGGTCGCCGTGGGCGTGCGTGTGGGCCACGACGAGTCCGTAGCCGGGGTGCGGGTGCTCGGTGAGCCACTCCGCGACCAACCCGTCGACGGTCTCGCGCACCGGGGAGGCGGCCGGGTCCGCGACGGCCCCGGTGTCGAGCAGGAGCGCCCGGTCCGACCCGAACAGCAGGTACAGGAACGGCGCCTCGAAGTGGGTGGCGATGCTCTGGCGCAGGACGACCGTGTCCGCCCGGGCCCGGTGGATCTGGACGGGCGGTTCGGGGGCTCCGGAGGCTCCGGAGTTCCAGACGACGTCGAGGTCCAGTGCGGGCACGGGAGCAGGCTAGGCGTCCAGGGGGCGCAGCTCGTCGGCGTAGCTGACCGACATCCGGCGCATCACGCCCGAGGGGCTGATCGAGTACTGGCCCATCCGCCACAACGGCGGGGAGTAGGCGTGGATCGAGACGGAACCGTCGACGGCACCGGACATGCGGTGGATGTGGTCGGGGCCGAAGGCGAAGGACCGGCCGGCCTCGACGGTGCGCACGAAGGGTTCCCCGCCCATCCGTGGGTTGGCCTCGACGACGGCGCCGCGGGTGACGGCGACGGCTCCGGAGGAGGTGTCGTGGTCGTGCCAGCCGGTGTCGTCGACGGTGTTCCAGCACAGCAGCCAGACGTCGACGTCACCGTCGCGGTAGAGCGAGACGAAGTGGCGGCCACCGGTGTCGTGGCGGACGAGGTGCTCCCAGGCCTGCGGGGTGGCCGCCGCCCGCTCGACCCAGTCCTCGAGCTCGCGGGGGGAGAGGGTGCGCCCCGGTGCGGCGGGTAGACCGGTGGAGCCGGGGGCGGTCGGGGTTTCGTGGGCGGTCGGGGTTTCAAGGGCGATGGTCACCGGGGTGTCCCTTCGAGGAGGTGGGCGGGGTTGGAACGGGTCAGGGCGTGGGCGAAGGCCGCGCCGAAACCCGGGAGGTCGGTGGCGTCGAACGGCTGGGCGTAGGGCCGGTCGGTCCCGAGCACCAACGGGTCGATCCCGACGACGCGGACGAGGGCGTCGATCGCGCGCGGTCCGTAGGAACTCGTCTCGTAGTGCACGAGGGGGTCCAGGCGGCCCAGCGCACCACCCCGGGCGGCGAGGCGTTCGTGGTGCAGCGCAGCGAGTCCGGCGAGCGCGACGAACGCGATCCGCAGGGTCGGGTGTCGTTCCCGGCCCCCGACGTGCCACGCCAGCCAGGACGCGTGCAGCTGCTGCACGTAGGGCACCAGCGCCGGCCACCAGGCGGGGAGGTCGCTCGTGTCGCAGACCGGGGCGGGACCCGGGTGGATCAGGACGGGCTTGTCGGCCAGTTCGCACTCGGCCAGCAGGGGTTCCAGCCGCGCGACGGCCCGCGGGTCGTTGAACGCCGTGGCGGGCAGCTGCAGGCCGACGACGCGGTCCTGGCGCAGGGTCTTGGCCAGCGACCCGGGGTCGAGGTCGGTGACCCCCGCAGCGGCCCAGACCTGGAACGGGTCGGGCAGCTCCAGCGCACCGTCGTTCCAGGCCGCGAGGAGCGGGTCGGCGTCCTCCCCCGGCAGGTGCTCGAGACCGAGCGGGGAGGACAGCGAGACCAGCGCCCGTCCGGTGCCGTCGGCGGTCTCGGCGGTCGCGCGCGTCGCCACGTCGTGGGCGGCGGGGTCGATCCGGCAGGGCGGCTCGCCCGGCAGGTGCAGGGTCCAGCCGTCGAGGAAGGGCGGGGTGGTGCGTTCGCGGAGGGCGTCGAGCAGTCGTGCGGGCCACAGGTGCTGGTGGCAGTCGGTGCGCACGGCCCCTCCTCGGTTCGTTCCGTGAAGCGCTTCACTCCCATCGACGAGTGAAGCGCTTCACTCAAGCGTTCGTCAAGTCGGGTCCCTGCCCCGGGAGCGAGCTCACCGTGCGGCGCGGCCGGGCACGACTACTCTCCAGTCCGTGCCGAAGGAAGCGCGCCGCACCCTGCAGGACGTCGCCGACGCGGCCGGACTCTCCCTCGCCGCCACCTCCTACGCCCTGCGCGGGACCCGCGGTTCCGCCGCGACCATCGCCAGGGTCCAGACCCTCGCCGTCGAGCTCGGCTACCACGTCGACCCCATCGCCCGGGCGCTCGCGAGCGGTCGCACCGGGACGATCGGCGTGAGCGGTTCCCTGCGCGACCTGTGGCAGCAGGACCTCTCGGTGATGCTGACCCGGGCCCTGCGCACCGCCGACCGGGACGCCACGATCGCCGACGCCGACGCCGACCCCGCGGCGGAACGCCGTGTGGTGCAGCGGTTCGCCGCCCAGCGCGTCGACGGGGTGCTCGTCTCCCCCGTGGACCCCTCCGCCGACTACTGGTCCCTGCTGCCGCTCTCGACGGCCGTGGTGTCGATCGGCGACGCGCTCCCCGGCCGCCCCGCCAGCGGAGCGGTCCTCTTCGACAACCGCGTCGGCGTGACCACCGCGATGGAGCACCTGCGGGCGCTCGGCCACCGACGGATCGCCCTGCTGACCCCGTCGCTGCCCTCCACGCCGGGACGTCCCTCGGAACTGCTGGCCGTGCAGGTCGCCGGGGACCTCGGCCTCGACCTGCTCGTCGTCCCCGCCCCGGCGTCGCCTGCACGGGCCGCCGGGACCGCCGCGCTGCTCCTGTCCGTCCCGGACCGCCCGACCGCGGTGTTCTGCCTCTCCGACTCCCTGGCCTTCGGCGTCTACCGCGCGGCGAGCGACCTCGGGCTGCGGATCCCCGACGACCTCTCCGTCGTCGGGTTCGACGACCACCAGCTCGCCGGTCTCGTCGCCCCCGGGCTGACGACGATGGCGTGGGACGAGGACGCCATCGTCGCCGCGGCGGTGGAGCAGCTGCTGGCCCTCGAGGGAGACGGCGAGGTGCCCGAGCCCGTAACGTTCCGGCCCGAGCTGGTCGTGCGCGCCTCGACGGCGGCGCTGGGCGCCTGACCTCCGGCCCGGCGGCGGCCGGACGGGCGGAAAGGGTCCCGGTGCGAGGTCACCGCGCGCCGGCGGTTCCCCAGCCGTGGTTCAGCAGCTCGGTGAGCCGGTCGAGGTCGCGTCCGTAGGGACGGTCGCGCACGTCCTCACCCAGCGCGGCGGCGACCTCGTCGAGGGCGGCCACGAGCTCGCCGGACAGCCCCGGCAGACCCCCGCGCAGCAACCGGGCACGGTGCACGGCGAGCAGTTCCACGGCCAGGACCTCGCGCACCCCGGCGAGGCCCTCGGCCAGGCACTCCGCGGACTCCAGCGCGAAGCTCTGCACGTCCTCCTGCCCCAGCGACGTCTCGACCGACCCCAGCGCCGCGGGGACGGCGAAGCGGCGCAGCCGGTGCACGACCCCGACCGCACGCTTGTGGACGGCGACGAGCCCCGCCTCGACCCCCGGTTGCGGTGAGAGCTGCGGGGGCAGACCGGTCTGGCGGGTGTCGAGCATCCGGTGGGTGCGCGCGGCACCGGTGTCCGCGAGGTGGACCAGGGCCGCGGTGAGGGCGTCGGAGTCGGCGGCCAGGTCGGTCCCGGCGAACCCGGCGGTGCCGGTGAACTCGCCGTCGAGGAACGCGGGCGAGTCGGTCACCCCGTCCAGCGCCCGGTCGACGGCGTCCTCCAGGGCAACACGACGGCGGTGCACCAGCGCGCACGCGGCCGCCCCGACCCGGACCGAGAGCGGGGCCTGCAGGGCGTGGACGTCACCGACCGGCCGACGCGACCGCAACCGCCCGAGCACCCCGGCCAGGACGTCGTCACCGCGCGCGACCCCCTCCCGCACGGGGTCGTAGCTCGCGCGCAGGACCTCGCTCGAGGCCGCGAGGACGAGCTCCGCCTGAGCCAGCAGGGTCGCCGCCTCGGCCTCGTGCAGGGTGGCGAGCGCGGTGGCGACGGGCACGCCCTCGAGGAACGCCACCCCTTCCTTGGTCCCGAACGCGAAGGGGGGCAGCGAGCGCCCGTCGAGGGTTCCCGGACCCCCGAGCACGACGGCCCCGACGTGGGCGAGCGGGATGATCTCCCCCGCCGCGCCGTTGCCGCGCCACGGGACCTGCGGGTGGATCCCGGAGTTCAGCAACTCCACCAACCGCTCGCACAACTCCGGGGAGACGCCGGCCTCGGGGTGCAGGAACGTCCGCAACCGGACGGCCAGCACCGCCCGCGCGGCGGGCTCCGGCAACCACGGCGCCGACCCCACGGCGCGGCCCACGACGAGGTTCGCCTGGTGCCTCGCCCGGGCCCGGGCGTCGAGGGTGATCCCGGCCATCGCGCCCATGCCGGTGGTCACCCCGTAGACCGGCCCCGATCCCTCCAGCGCGGCCAGGACGGCCGCCCGGGAGGACACCAGGGACTCGCGGAGTTCGGGGGCGAGTTCCACGGGAGCCCCGGCCGCGATCGCCAGCACGGCGTCGCGGCCGAGGTCCCCGGCCCGGCGCAGCCGGATCACCGTCGGCGGACCGGATCAGTCACGGACGGGTTTGCGCAGGATCGAGAGCGCGGAGGTGTGCAGCGGGACGGTCTCCCAGGTCGCGGTGAACTCCGCACCGTGGAGACCCAGGTGCAACCGGTGCGGGGTCTCGACGAAGACCACGTCGATCCCGCCCGGCGTCGACGTCACGGCCAGCGGCCCGGTGACGGCCCACTCACCCTCGCCGATCGCGGCCCGCAGTTCCGATCCCGCGTCGTGTAGGACGACCTCGCCGTCGGTGACGACGACCCCCGTCAGTGTCGACTGCTGGTTCCCGGCGGCCGGGGTGAACTCCCCCGTCATCGGCGTCCCGCCCGCGGTGGGCAACGCGAGGTTCGACAACCGTTGCACCAGCTGGTCTTCCACGTCGGCCCCGGGGAGTTCCGCGGCGTCCAGGGCCGGCAGCAGGTGCTCCCAGAGGGCGTCGAGGACGGCCTGCATGTCCGGGCTCTGCGAGGTGACCGCCACGACGGCGTCCTGCTCGGGGAGCACGACGCAGAACTGCCCGTAGGCCCCGTCCCCGCGGTAGCCGTGGCGGGCCATCCAGAACTGGAACCCGTACCCCTGCCGCCAGTCCGGGTTGTCGTTGAAGGAAGAGTTGTCGATGTGCGAGCGCGTCGCCTCGGCGACCCAGGCCTCCGGCAGCAACCGCTCACCGTTCCAGACCCCGCGCTGCAGGTAGAGCTGGCCGAGTTTCGCGATCGCCTCGGTCTGGGCGTGGAAACCCGAGAACCCGAGTTCGCGGTCCTGCCCGTCGAGCAACCAGCCGACACCGGCGGGGTCGATGCCGAGGGGTTCGAGCAGCCGCGGGCGCAGGAACTCCAGCAGCCCCTGGCCGGCCTGGCGCTGCACGATGGCCGACACCGAGAAGGTGCAGGGCTGGTTGTAGCAGAACAGCGTGCCCGGTTCCTCGTCCGGCCGGATCTGCAGGAAGCCGCGGACGATGTCGCCCGACGGGTGCTGCAGGGCCCGCTCGAGGGTCTCCTCGCGGTGGCCGCTGGCCATGTTCGCGACGTGGCGGACGAGGATCCGCCGGGCCCGGTCGTCGGTGACCTCGGCGTCGAACTCGGGGAAGTAGGAGAGCACCGTGGCGTCGAGGTCCACGAGCCCTTCGGCGACGGCGAAACCCAGGGCGGTGGAGGTGAAGCTCTTGCTGAGGGAGTACAGCAGGTGCGGCCGTTCCGGCGCGTAGGGCGCCCACCACCCCTCCGCGACGACCGCGCCGTGGCGCAGGACCTGCAGGCTGTGCGGTTCGACGCCGGGGGTGTTCTCGAGGGCGTCGACGAAGGCGGCGATGCCGCGTGCGTCGACCCCCTGGGCGGACGGCGACGTCCGCGGCAACGTGGAACCTGCGGAGGGACCCTCGGAGGGGCGGACGGTGGTGGCCTCGGTGCTCACGAGGCGACTCTACGACTCGGCCCCGCACCTCCCCGATCGCCCCCGGACCTCCCGAAAAGAGGTTGCGACCGGCGACCGGGCGGGGGCAGCATCGGCCTCGTCCTGCTGCCGACCCGAGGAGCCTCTGCGGTGCTCGTCTGACGTGCCCGATCCCCCGGACCCGCTGCCGTCGCGCGGGTCCTCCTTCGGCGTACGTCCCTGGAGCCCCCGTGCCTCTCGTCACCACGACCTCCCTCGCCCTGCGCGAGGTCACCAAGAGCTACGACCACGTCGTCGTGCTCGACTCCCTCACCCTCGCCTTCTCCCCCGGCCGGGTCACCGGGGTGATCGGCGAGAACGGCTGCGGCAAGTCCACCCTGCTGCGCGTCCTCGCCGGTGCCGAACCCGCCGACTCCGGCCGGGTCGTCACGACCGCGGAAGGCGGTATCGGCCACCTCCCCCAGGACGCCGGCGCCCCCTCGCGCACGAGCGTCGGACAGGTGCTCGACGCGGCCCTCGCCGACCTGCGCTCCCTGCAACGTCGGATGGTCGACCTCGAGGGACGGATGGCCGCGGGCGGTGACCTCGACGACGTCCTCACCGAGTACGGCGAGGTCCAGACGGCCTTCGAACTCCGCGGCGGCTACGACGCCGACGTCCGGGTGGAACAGTCGCTGGCCGGGCTGGGTCTGCCGTTCCTCGACCGGGCCCGCGAACTCGCCACGTTGTCGGGCGGGCAGCGGTCCCGGCTGCACCTGGCCGCGCTGCTGGCCGCGGCGCCGGAGGTCCTGCTGCTGGACGAGCCGACCAACCACCTCGACGACGGCGCCGCCCGCTGGCTGGAGGACCACCTCCGGTCCCGGAAGGGGACGACCGTCGTGGTCAGCCACGACCGGGAGTTCCTCGACGCCGTGGCGCGCGAACTCGTCGAGGTCGACCCGCACCACGAGGACGGGGTGAAGCGCTACCCCGGCGGGTACGCCGAGTTCCTCGTGGCGAAAGCCGCCGAACGGCGGCGCTGGGACCAGGCCCGGGCCGAGTGGGAGACCGCGGTCGAGCGGCTGGGCACCACCGGGGACGCGGTCGCGCGCACCGTGAACCACCAGCGTGCACGTACCGACAACGACAAGATGCAGTACGACTTCAAGGGTGGCCGGGTGCAGGAGGCGCTCGCGTCGCGGGTCCGCGCCAACGCCGAGAAGCTGCGGCGGTTGCACGAGGACGAGGTCCCCCGGCCCCCCGACCCGCTGCGGTTCACGGCGCCGCCGGGTGCCGCGTCGGCGCGGGGTTCGCTGCACGCCGAGGGGCTCTCCGTCCCCGGGCGGCTGGCGAGCGTCGACGTCCACCTGGGACGGAGCGACCGGTTGCTGATCACCGGCCCGAACGGGAGCGGGAAGTCGACCCTGCTCGACGTCCTCGCCGGGGTGCTGGCGCCGGCGACGGGAACGGTGCGACGGCGGGGCCGGATCGGGTTGCTCCGCCAGGACCCCGCGGACACGGACCTGGACCGTTCGGTGCTCGCGACGTTCGCGACCGGCCGCCCGGGGACTCCCGAGGACAACGCACACCGACTCCTGGACATGGGGCTCTTCGACCGGGAACGCCTCGGGGTCGCGGTCGGGAAGCTGTCGACCGGGGGCCGCCGCCGCCTCGACCTGGCGCGCCTGCTGGCCGACCGCCACGACGTCCTGCTGCTCGACGAACCGACCAACCACCTCGCCCCGCACCTGGTCGAGGAGCTCGAGGCCGCGATCGACGCCTTCGCCGGCGCGGTGGTCGTGGTGAGTCACGACCGGCGGTTCCGCGCGACGTTCCGCGGTCAGGTCCTGGACGTGGGAAAGGTCGACTGATGCTGCTGCTAGGGACCGGTGCGAGCGGCGTCGGGAAGTCGACCGTGCGGCGCAGGGTGGGACCTCGCGTCGAGGCCCTCGGGGTCGAGGCCGTGGAGTTCAGCGACCTCGTGGACTTCCCGGCCGTTCCCGACACCGCCTGGCGCCAGCGCAGCGCCGAGGTCGTCGTCCGACGTGCCCTCGACCTCGCAGCGCTCGGGCGACACCTCCTGATGGCGGGAGACCCGTTGCCGCCCGGCGAGATCGTGGCCGCACCCTCCGGCCCCGCACTCGGGGGGTTCGACGTCCTGCTGCTCGACGCCGACGAGGAGGTGCAGCGGACCCGGCTCACCGGCCGCGGCCCCGTCGACGGCGACCTCGTGCACCACGTCGCGTTCGCCACCTGGTTCCGCGGGCACGTCCACGACGCCGGGTACCGGCGCGACGTGCTCACCGACACGGGCTGGGACGGCCTGGCCGCGGAACGGCTCACCGGGCGGCCGTGGCGTCCGACCGTCCTGGACACCTCCACGCTCACGGCGTCGGCGGTGGCCGACGCCGTGGAGACGTGGGTGCGGGACTGCCTGGGGACTAGAAGAGGGCGCGGGTGAGCGCCTGCCGCGCCTTGACGACACGGGGATCGGTGGGGCCGACGACGGCGAAGAGCTCCACGAGGTGGGTGCGGGCGAGGTCGCGTTCCTCGCCGACGGTCCGCTGGACGATCCCGAGCAGGCGGTCGAAGGCGTCCTCGACGTGGCCGCCGACGAGGTCGAGGTCGGCCACGACCAGCTGCGCGGCGACGTCGTCGGGGGCCGCGGCGGCCCCGGCGCGGGCGGAGGCGAGGTCGACCCCGTGGACCCGGCGCAGCACGCCGACCCGGGCCAGGCCCTCGGTCGCCGCGGTGTCGCGCGGGTCGTTCGCGAGCGCCTTCTGCCACGCGGCGGCCGCGGCGTCGTAGTCGCCCGCGTCGACGGCGGCGAGCGCCTCCGCGTGCAGGGGCGGCAGCGGCGGGGCGGCGGGCTCCTCGGCCACCTCGACGTCGCCCTCGAGACGACCGGTCACCCCGTTCGCCTCGGCGACGCGCAGGACCTCCTCCAGCACCGGGCGGATCTCCTCGGCGCTGGGGTAGGAACCGGTGAACAACGGGATCGGCTGGCCCTTGACGATGGCCGCGACGAGCGGGATGGCCTTGGCCTGCAACGACTGCACCAGGGACTGCGCCAGCTGGGGTTCGGCCTGGGCGTCGATGCGGCCGAGCAGGAACGCCCCGGCGTACTCCTCGACCAGGGTCTGCAGGGCCTCCGAGCCCTGGTCGTAGCCCTCGGCCCACAGGTCGAGGAGCACGGGGACCTCGACGGAGCGCTGCACGACGTCGGTGAAGGTCTCCTCGGTCACGTCCACGACGAAGGAGGACCGGGGGGCCACGGCGTCGGGGTCGGTGGCGGCACGCCGGGCGACCTCCTCGCGACGGGTGTTGCGAGCGGCCAGGGCACCGAGGTCCACCGCTCCGCGCAGGTTGAGCTGGGCGCCGGGAGGAGTCGGCTGCTGAGTCATGCCGGTCACCTTCTCACGAGGCCCTCACCGGGCCGAAGTCACCGGACGGTGACCGACACGGGACCGCTCTCGGCGGCCAGGGCGAGCGCCTGTCCCTGTCCCGGTGGGAGTCTCAGGACGACGACCTCGCGGTGCACGACCGTGGCGCTCAGCGCGTCCTTCGTCCCGGCCAGGGCGGCGAGCGCCGGTTCCAGCGTCCCGCTGCGTCCGTCGGCGGGACCCGCCGACGTGGTGGACCAGGAGAACGCGGCGACGACGAGGGCGCCGCCGTCGCGGGTGCGCACCCCGAGGACCCCGTCGGGCAGGACGGAACGCTCCTGGGTGAAGCTGCCGCCGGCGGCGTCGAGGGCCGCGGACTCGGTCCGCGCCGCGTTCGCCACCTCGCCGCGGTAGGCGTCGTCGGCGAACTCGGGGGCGTACCGGCTGTCGCCGCCGTGGGTGAGGACGTCGGCGTAGTGCTCGGCCGCGGCCTGCGGGCTGAGCGGGAGGTTCGTCGTCTCGCCGGCGGCGACGGCGGCCACGCCGCCGGCGGGTGCGGCCAGCGTCGGCAGCGAGGCCCCCGGGAGCAGCGACGGCGTCGCCCACACCGTGTAGGGCTCGCGCGCGGAGGGCGAGCGGAAGACGACGAGCGAGGGGGACTGGTCGGCGCCGGCGTCGGTGACGGTGGCGAACCAGCGGGGGAAGGCCTCCTGGCGCGGCAGGATCGAGGTGAGGGCGCTGAACTCGTCCGCCCCTCCGCTCGGCGGCGGCGTCGCACCGGCGACGGCGATGGTGTGCGCGGCGGTGCGGAGGTCCAGTTCCGGGCCGCTGACGCGGGTGGCGAGCGCGGTGAGGTCGACGGTCGCGGGGTCGGCGGCCGCGGCCAGGACGGTCCCGGCGGCCTCGACGATCCGGTTGGCCTGCACCGGTTGCACGACGAGGGGCTCCCGGTCGCTGCCGGCCGGCGCGGTCACGGCGGGCAACTGGGCGCAGCCGGCGAGCAGCCCCACGGACAGCGCCACGGACAGCGCGCCGCGGAGGGGGGGTCGACCTCGGGTCCTCACGCGCGCCTCCGGGCTCGGGGTCGGGTGGTGCGGGGACGGAGCAGTGCTCCGATCGCGCCGAGCAGCACGAGGACGCACCCCGCGATGACGAGGGGAACTCCCGAGGGGTTCTCGGCGGCCCGGCCCTCGGCCGCCCAGCTGAACGAGACCCGCTGCGGGGCAGCGGAGGTGCCGTCCGTCGCGGCGAACACGACGACTCCCCCGGCGTCGGCGTAGTCACGGTCGGCCGCGGTGGACCAGGTGAGCCGCGCGGAGTCGGTGCCGCTCGCGCTGGCCAGCCAGATGTCGGCGGAGCGGGGGTCGGTCGCCGCTCCGGTGCCCGACGTGGCGGCCACGGCCGTCGGGTCATCGAGGTCACCCCCGACCCCCGTCACCTCGGTGTGGGCCGCGTCGGCGAGCCAGGCGGTCACGTCGTCGGCGCGGGCGACGGCGAGGAAGACGTCCTTCCCGCCGGACGCGCCGAGCCGCACGTCGGAGCCGCTGAGGTCGAGCAGGCCGGGGGCGCTGACGATCGCCACGCCCGGATCGTCGCCGGTGCGGGTGACGTCGATCCGGTCGGCCGGGGCGAACACGGTCAGGACCAGGGCCCCGGCGACACCGCAGGCGAGTCCCAGGGCGAGCAGGAGCCAGGCGAGCAGGCGTCTCACGTCGGGTCCTTCGTCGTGGCGGAGCGGATCGGGTCGAGGAGTCGAGGGTGGGGGCCTGCGCCACCCTACGGGTCGGGCACCGGTGCTCCGTGCCCGTGAGCGACCCCGGCCACCGCCGACGCGGTGTGGTCCAGACCACTCCCGACGCGGTGAACCCCGGGGCCTGCCCCGTCGTGACGGGAGTGCACCACGACCTCGTGCCCGCCCGAAGAGCCGGAACCAGTGACTGAGCCACTCAGCCCGAACGACTCCCTCCCGACGCAGAGGAACGACTCATGACCACCACGTCCACCGCCGCCCGCACCGACCGTCCCCAGGTCGTGCGCACCACCGCCGCCGTCTCGATCGGCCTGCTCGCCCTGCGGCTCGCCGCCGGCGTGCTGCTCCTCGTCCACGGCGTCCCGAAGCTGTCGGACCCCGGGACGGCCACCGGGATGGCCGCCTCGCTCGACGTCCCCGCACCCGACGTCGCGGGCTGGCTGATGATCCTGGGCGAGGTCGGTCTCGGCTCGCTGCTGGTCCTCGGTCTGCTCACCCGGGCCGCGGGCACCCTGCTGCTCGTGCAGATGGTGGGGGTCTGGGTGCTCGCGCACGCCCCGCAGGGCTTCCTCGTCGACGGCCAGGTGAACGGCGAGAACGCGTTGCTCTTCGCCGCCCTCGGCCTGATGTTCGTCTTCACCGGCGCGGGCCGGTTCAGCCTCGACGCAGCGGTGTTCCGCCGCCGCTGAGGATCACGGGCCGGCTGCGGTCACTGACCGCGGCCGGCCTCCCCCTCGGCACGTTCCACGGCCGCCTCGAGGCGGTCGAGCTTGCACGTCATCTCCCCCGTGTGCCCGGGACGGATGTCGGCCTTGAGCACCAGCGAGACCCGGGGACCGTGCTTGCCGACGGCCTCGCAGGCCCGGCGCACGACGTCCATGCACTCGTCCCAGTCCCCCTCGATGCTCGTGAACATCGAGTCGGTGCGGTGCGGCAGACCGGAGTTGCGCACGACGAGCACGGCGTCGGCCACGGCCGCGCTCACGGAGTCCGGTTCACCTCCCAGCGGGGCGGGACCACCGGACGGGGCGACGGAGAAGGCGACGATCACCCTGGGCAACCTAGACCCGCCGTGTCCCGCCCGCAGCGGGACGTCCCGCCGTTACGCTGCGGACGTCCTTTCCGATCCGGCCGGAGGTCCCCACGGTGTCCACCGACTCCCACGAGGCGTTCAGCATCGTCGTCCGCGGTTACGACCGCAGTCAGGTCGACGCACGCCTGCAGCACCTCGACGACTCCCTCGCCGAAGCCCGAGCCCGGGTCGCCCAGCGCGACCACGAGCTCCGCTCGGCCGAGGAACAGCTCGCCGACGCCCTCAAGGAGATCCGCGAGCACGAGAAGCCCTCCTACGCGGGCCTCGGCTCCCGGATGGAGAAGCTGCTGCGCCTCGCCGAGGACCAGTCCTCGGAGATCCTGCGCTCGGCCCGCCGCGACGCCGACCGGCTGCGCGAAGAGGCCCGGGCCGAGGCGTCCTCGACGCGCAACCAGGCCGACGAGGACGCACGCCGCCGCACCGGCGAGGCCAGCCGGGACGCCGAGGAGATCGTGTCCCGGGCCAAGCACCAGGCCGACGGCATGGTCGAGGCCGCCCAGCGCACCGCCGCCGAACTCACCGCCTCGGCGCACCGCACGGCCGACCAGGTCACCGCGAGCGCCCAGCACGAGGCCGCCGAGGCGCTCGCCGCCACCGAACGCCAGGTCGCCGCCCTGCGCGCGCAGGTCGAGCGGGAGGTCATCGAGCTGCGCTCCTCGACCGACGCCGCCGTGCGCGAGCAGGAACTCGCCCTGGCCGCGGCCCGCGAACAGGGCGCCGAGGAGGACCGGATGCGCCTCGAGGTCGCCGCCGCGCGCACCGCGGCCCGCATCGCCGAAGCCGAGCAGCGCGCCGTCGAGGCCGAGGAACGGGCGCACGAGGCCGTCGAGGCGGCCGAGTCGATCCGCGCCGACGCGATCGCCCAGGCCGCCCTGCGGGCCGAGACGGCACGCCGGGAGTCCGACGAACTCCTGGCCGACGCGCGCTCACGGGCCCAGCACATGGTGGATTCCGCCCGCGAGCACGCCGAGCAGAGCCGCACCAGCGCGCAGATGCAGGTCGACGAGCTCATGCAGCAGCGCGACCAGATCACCGACCAGCTCGACGACCTGCGGGGTCTGCTGGGCCTGGGCCCCAAGACCGACGCCCACGCCGTCGACGTGCGCGAGGTCGAAGCGCCGGCTCAGTAGTCGGTGGGCAGGGGTGAGCGCGCGGGGTTGACCCGCGCGACCACCTCGTCCAGCACGCGGCGGACCGACTTCTCCCCCACCCACAGGTGCTTCGCACCGTCGACGGGGACGATCTCGGCCTGCCGCAGCGGCGCGAACCGCTCCCGCGCCTGCTCGGGACGCAGGAAGTCGTCGAACTCCGGGACGAGCGCCGTGACCGGGCGGCCGAACTCCGCCCAGGCCTCGAGGTCGCCCGGCGTGGACCAGCGCAGCGGCGGGGACAGCAGGATCAACCCCTCGACGAGCGGGTCACGACCGTGGACGAGGGCCAGGTCCGTCCCGAAGGACCAGCCCAGCAGCCACACGTGCGGCAGGTCGCGGAACTCCACGAACTCCAGCGCCGCCGCGACGTCGAACCGCTCGCCGTCGCCCGCGTCGAAGTGGCCCTCGCTCGTCCCCCGTGGGCTGGTGGTGCCGCGGGTGTTGAAGCGCAGCACGGCGAGGTCGGCCAGCGCGGGCAACCGGTAGGACGCCTTCTTCAGCACGTGGCTGTCCATGAAACCCCCCGCCGTGGGCAGGGGGTGCAGGGTCACCAAGGTCGCGACGGGGTCGCGGTCCAGCGGCAGGGCGAGTTCGCCGACGAGGGTCAGCCCGTCGGCGGTGTGCAGCTCGACGTCCTCGCGACGCGCGGGGAGGACCGTCTCGGAACGGATCTCAGTCACGCGCGAGTTCTTCGGTGAGGACCGCGGCGAAGTCCTCGACGTCGCCGTCGGTGGTGTCGAAGCTCGCGACGAGACGCACCTCCACCCCCTTCTCGGAGTACTCCGGGTCCCAGACGTGGAAGGGGATCCGCGCCGCGGCACGGGCGGCGACGGCGGCCGGGAGTTCCGCGAAGACGGCGTTGGCCTGCACCGGCCGGGTCAGTACGACCCCCGTCGCGGTGACGGCCGCGGCCAGCCGGGCGGCGGCGGCGTTGGCCGTCGCGGCGGTGCGCTGCCAGAGGTCGGTGCCGAACAGCGCGAGCAGCTGCGCCGAGACGAACCGGGTCTTGGAGGACTGCTGCATGCTGGGTTTCACCAGCCGCGCGAGGCCGGGCGCGGTCGCGGCGTCGCGGACGACGACGACCTCGGCGAAACCCCCGCCGTTCTTCGTCCCGCCCAGCGACACCGCGTCGACCCCGAGGGCGGTGGTCGTCTCGCCCAGACCGACCCCGAGGGAGACGGCCGCGTTGGAGAGCCGGGCGCCGTCGACGTGGACCCTGACCCCGAGCCGGTGCGCGACGGCCACGAGGTCGCCGAGGTGCTCCAGCGAGTAGGCCGTACCCAGTTCGGTGCTCTGCGTCAACGTCAGGGCACCGACGGGCGCGCGCATGAGGCTGTCGGCCACGCTGACGGCACGTTCGACGTCGGCGGGGTCCACGAGACCGTCGCGGGTCGGCAGGGCGATGACCTTGGTCCCACCGACGTGCTCGAGACCACCGGCCTCGTCGTGCAGGACGTGGGCCTGGTCGGAGCTGAGGACGGACTCCCAGCGCTGGGTGAGGGCCTGCAGGGCCGTCACGTTGGCGCCCGTGCCCGTGAGGACGACGGCGCTCACGACGTCGGGGCCGAAGTGGCCGCGCAGGCTCTCCTGCAGGGCGAGGGTGTAGGGGTCACCGCCGTAGCTGACGACGTGGCCACCGTTGGCGCTGCTCAGCGCGGCCAGGACCTCCGGGTGCATGCCGGCGGCGTTGTCGCTGGCGAAACCACGGACGGCGGGGTCGTGGAGGGGGATCACGCTGGCACGGTACCCGGCGCTCGTCACCAGCTGCCGCGGCGTCCACGGGCGTCGAAGCAGGCGCGGTGCCAGTGCCGCCGTTCGGTGGCCCCGTCGGCCGGGCTGAACGTTCCGCGGGAGGGCCAGACCACGAGGTGCGGGACCCCCGGCGGGATGTCCTGGGTGCAGCCGGGACACCGGTAGGTCTTCGTGGAGGACGTCCCGCGGAGCTCGCGCACGACCCAGTCGCCGTCGCTGCCCGAAACGGTGCGGTCGACTCCCGCGCCGAGCGGGGTGCGCGGCGGCGGATCGGGCCGGCGGCGGTTCGAGCGGGGCACGGACGACATCGTCTCAAACCCGCGGACTCCCCCGGAGGTGAGCCTCCTCGCTGCGGACCGGGCGATGCCGCGGTGGTGTCCCCTCCACACCACCGTGGCCACGCTCGGTTCGACGGGTAGTCGCGCGAGCGCCCCGATTCGTTACACCCACACCCGCGACGGGTCGCCGGCGGGAGCAGCGACCCGTCGGGCGGGGGCCATCGCGTCTCGTAAGCTCGCTCCTCGTGCGTCTCGTCATCGCCCGGTGCTCCGTCGACTACGCGGGCCGGCTCACCGCCCACCTGCCCCTGGCCACGAGGCTCCTGCTCGTGAAGGCGGACGGCAGCGTCCTGGTCCACTCCGACGGGGGCTCCTACAAACCGCTGAACTGGATGAGCCCCCCGGCCAGGCTGACCTTCTCCGTGCCGGAGGAGGACGCCCGCGAGATCGGCGTCACGCAGACGTGGACGGTCCAGCACGCCAAGACCGACGACCGCCTGATCGTGTCGATCCACGAGGTGCTGCACGACAGCGAGCACGAGCTCGGGGTGGACCCCGGCCTGGTCAAGGACGGGGTCGAGGCCCATCTGCAGAAGCTGCTGGCCGAGCACATCACGACGCTCGGCGAGGGCTACCGCCTCGTCCGGCGCGAGTACATGACCGCCATCGGTCCCGTCGACATCCTGGCCCGCGACGGCGCCGGGACCGCGGTGGCGATCGAGATCAAGCGTCGCGGCGAGATCGACGGCGTCGAGCAGCTCACCCGCTACCTCGAGCTCATGAACCGCGACCCGTTGCTCGCCCCGGTGACCGGGGTCTTCGCGGCGCAGGAGATCAAGCCGCAGGCCCGCACCCTGGCGAGCGACCGCGGCATCCGGTGCGTGGTCCTGGACTACGACGCCTTGCGCGGCATCGACGACGTGGACTCGCGGCTGTTCTGAGCAGCCTCCTGCGGGCGCAGGATCGCCTCGGCGCGGGCTCGACGGAGCGCGGCGCGTTCCTGGGCGCTCAGGACCTCGTCGTCGACCTGCAGGACCAGGTGCAGCTTCGTGACCCGCAGCAGGCGCAGGGCCGGCAGCGGGACGTCGCGCAGGACCAGGCGGCGTCCGACCCGCAGGGCGCGGCGGTGCGCTCCCACGAAGACGCCGAGGCCGGTGGCGTCGGCCACCACGATGCCGTCCACGTGGACGACGAGTTCACCCGCACCGGCGTCGACCGCCGCGTGCAGGGCGGAGCGCACGTCCGGGACGGTGTGCACGTCGAGGCGGCCCACCACGTGGACCACCTGGCCGTGGACTTCCTCCCGCACGCTGGCCCCCAGGCCGGGTGCCGAACGGGCCGCCCTGCGGGCTGCCACGTCGTCCGCCGCACTGGGCGCTGTCGCGATTCCGATCGCCATGTGTTCCTCCCCCGAGGACGCCGGTCGTGATCATCGTCGTGTTCGTCGTGATCGTCACCGGTCTGACGCAGGACGTCGCTCTCCGGTTGCACCCAGGTGCGAAGTCACACCCGGCGCTCACGAGGAACGCGTGTGTGACTCCTGGGGCCACCGGGACGAACGAGCATCCCGCGAACACACTCTGCCACCAATGGGTACCGCTGAGTGGTCAATTCCTCCGCCGTTGCCAGACGGTGACCTTCCGCGGACGCGGGGGCGCACGGCGGGACCCCGGCGCTGGACACGACGGGGATGATGGGGGGGTGAACTTGACCAGCTACCACTACGCCCTCGGGCCGAGCGTCGCCCTGGTCGTCGTCGGGGTGCTGGTGCTGCTGCTGCGGTGGACGTTCTCGCACGGCCGTTCGCTCGTCGAACGTCGTCCCCAACAGGGCGCCAGCGACGACTACGGCCTGCTCGAGGTGGTCTCCTCCCCCGGCACCTTCGTCGAGGCCGAGGTGCAGCGCCGCACCCTCGTGGACGCCGGGATCCGGGCGACGCTCGCCCCCACGACCGAGGGGCCGCGGGTCATGGTGTTCCCGAACGAGGCGGGGTTGGCGCGCCAGATCCTCAAGGGTCCGCGCACTGGCGAGCGGTAGCGCCCTAGGCGACGTTCACGCCTTGCCCGGGTGGGGCGGACTCCAGCCAGGACGCGAAGCCGGTGTAGGCGTCGTGCGACATCGCGAGTTCGATCTCCACGCCTTCGTGGCGGCACTCGACGACCATCGCGCCGGGTTGCACGGCGATCAGCTCGGAACCTTCGGCCTCGCGGAAGAGGGTCACGCCGAGCGCCCGTCGTGCGTAGGTGCACGACGGGCGCGGGGACAACGAGAACGTGCGGTACCAGTCGAGACGGTCGGTCTCGTACCGCGCCACACCCAGGGCCCACCGACGGTGGGAACCCCTGGGCTGGCGGATGGAGCAGTCGAAGGTGCCGAGCCGCGACGTCAGCCGACGCCGCCGCAGGACGACCGCGACGAGGACGACCAGGAGGAGGACGGCACAGGCTCCTGCGATCTCCAGGGAGAGCAGGAACTCGTGCACGCGTCGTCCTCGGTCGTTCTCAGCGCGTTCCGGCGCCGACCTCGACGGATTCGGCGACGATCGTCACCTTGTCGTGGTCGACCGAGAAGAACCCGCCGCTGACGGTGGCGGTAATCCCCTCCGAGCCCGAGCCGGTGATGGCCACGTCGCCGGGGGCGAGGATGGCCAGCAACGGCTCGTGGCCGCCCATGATGCCGATCTCACCCTCGGCCGTGCGGGCGCGGACCAGCGAGGCCTCGCCCGACCACACGGAGCGGTCGGCGGCCACCAGTTCGACCTGCAGCGCCACGGTCAGTTCTCCTTCTGGATCTGAGCCCACTTGCGCTCGACGTCCTCGAGGCCACCGACGTTGAAGAAGGCCTGCTCGGCGACGTGGTCGAACTCGCCGTCCGCGATGCGCTTGAAGCTCTCGACGGTGTCCTTCAGCGGAACCGTCGAACCCTCGACGCCGGTGAACTTCTCGGCCATGTAGGTGTTCTGGGAGAGGAACTGCTGGACGCGGCGAGCACGGCTCACCGTCAGCTTGTCCTCCTCCGACAGCTCGTCGACACCGAGGATGGCGATGATGTCCTGGAGTTCCTTGTTGCGCTGCAGGATCTGCTTCACGCGCACCGCGGTGTCGTAGTGGTCCCTCGAGATGTAGAGCGGGTCCAGGATGCGCGACGTGGAGGTCAGCGGGTCCACGGCCGGGTACAGACCGCGCGACGCGATCTCGCGGGAGAGCTCGGTCGTGGCGTCGAGGTGCGCGAACGTCGTGGCCGGCGCCGGGTCGGTGTAGTCGTCGGCGGGGACGTAGATCGCCTGCAGCGAGGTGATCGAGTGACCGCGGGTCGAGGTGATGCGCTCCTGGAGGGTGCCCATCTCGTCGGCCAGCGTCGGCTGGTAGCCCACGGCGGAGGGCATGCGGCCCAGCAGGGTCGACACCTCCGAACCCGCCTGGGTGAACCGGAAGATGTTGTCGATGAAGAGCAGCACGTCCTGGTTCTGCACGTCGCGGAAGTACTCCGCCATCGTCAGGGCGGACAGGGCCACGCGCAGACGCGTGCCCGGCGGCTCGTCCATCTGGCCGAACACGAGGGCCGTCTTGTCGAAGACGCCGGCCTCGGCCATCTCGCCGATGAGGTCGTTGCCCTCACGGGTGCGCTCGCCGACACCGGCGAACACCGACACACCACCGTGGTTCTGGGCGACGCGCTGGATCATCTCCTGGATGAGGACGGTCTTGCCGACGCCCGCACCACCGAAGAGGCCGATCTTCCCGCCCTGGACGTAGGGGGTGAGGAGGTCGATGACCTTGATGCCGGTCTCGAACATCGTGGTCTTGGACTCGAGCTGGTCGAAGGCCGGAGCTTTGCGGTGGATCGGCCAGCGCTCGGTGACCTCGAGCTTCTCGCCCTCTTCGAGGTTGAGGCACTCGCCGATGGCGTTGAACACGTGGCCCAGGGTCACGTTGCCGACGGGCACCGAGATCGGGGCGCCGGTGTCGACGACGGCCGCACCGCGGACCATGCCGTCGGTGGGCTTGAGCGAGATGGCCCGGACCATGTTGTCGCCGAGGTGGGAGGCCACCTCGAGCGTCACGGTCTGGGTCTCACCCCCGATGGTCACCTGGGTGGTGAGGGCGTTGTTCTGCTCGGGCATCGTGTCGGCCGAGAACTCGACGTCGACGACGGGGCCGATGACTCGGGCGATGCGACCTGTCGCACCCTTGCTGGTGCTGCTCGGCGCTTCGTTGACGGTGGCGGTCATGTCGCTCCTCGGGCTTCCTTCGTCGCGTGAGTTCTGGCTGGAGTGGGTGGGGGCAGAGCGCGAGGTCAGGCGCGCGAGCCGGAGGAGGCCAACGCGTCGGCGCCGCCGACGATCTCGCTGATCTCCTGGGTGATGTCGGCCTGACGGGCGTTGTTGGCCAGCCGGGTCAACTTCTTGATGAGCTCGTCCGCGTTGTCCGTCGCGCTCTTCATGGCCCGCTGACGACCGGCGAGCTCGGAGGCCGCGGCCTGCAGGAGGCAGTTGTAGATGCGGCTGTTGACGTACTGCGGGAGCAGGGCGTCCAGGACCGCGTCCGCACTGGGCTCGAACTCGTACAGCGGCTGCAGGTCACCCTCGGCGGGCGCCTCGACACCCTCGACGACCTCCAGCGGCAGGAGCCGGATGACCCGGGGTTCCTGCGTGACCATGCTGACGAAGTGGGTGTAGACGACGTGGATCTCGTCGACGCCGCCGTCGGCGAACTCCTTCGCGAAGTCGGCCACCAGGCGGTCACCGATCTTCTTCGCGTCCTCGTAGCTGGGCGAGTCGGTGAACCCGGCCCAGGCCTCGACGACCGAGCGACGACGGAAGTTGTAGAACGACGCCGCCTTGCGCCCGACGAGGTACGGGGCGATCTCCTTGCCCTCGGCCCGCAGGGCCGCGGTGAGCCGCTCCCCCTCGCGCAGGACGTTGGAGGAGTACGCACCGGCGAGACCGCGGTCGGAGGAGCACACGAGCACCGCCGCGCGCTTCACCTCGGACTTCTCGGTGATCAACGGGTGGTCGAGCGAGGAGTTCGACGCCGCCGCCGACACCGCGCGGGTCAACGCCCGGGCGTAGGGCGTCGACGCGGCGACGTTCGCCCGCGCCTTGATGATGCGCGACGCCGCGATGAGCTCCATCGCGCGGGTGATCTTCTTGGTCGCCTGGACCGAGCGGATCTGCCGCCGGTAGGCCCTCAACTGGCCTGCCATGTCCTGCTCCTCTTCCTTGCTCCGCTCGGTCCCTGCTGGGGTCGTGCTGCGTGATCTGCCAGGAGCGCGTCAGCGCTTCTGGGTGGTGATCCGCTCCTGCGAGATGTCGTCCGCGTCGGTCGCGCCGTGGTCCTCGTCGCCGGGGACGGCCGCGTCCTGCTTGCCCGCGGAGAACTGGGGCTTGAAGGCGTCGACGGCCTTCTTCAGCTCTTCCTTGGCCCCGTCGGAGAACTGCTTCGTCTCGCGGATGCCCTGCATGAGCTCGGCGTGCTGACGCTTGACGTACTCGAGGAACTCGCGCTCGAACCGGGAGACGTCGGACACCTCGACGGAGTCGAGCTGACCGGTGGTGCCGGCCCAGATCGAGACGACCTGCTCCTCGAGGGAGAACGGCGTGTACTGCGGCTGCTTGAGCAGCTCGACGAGACGCGCACCACGGGCGAGCTGGTTGCGCGAGGCCTGGTCGAGGTCGGAGGCGAACATGGCGAACGCCTCCATCGCGCGGAACTGCGCGAGGTCCAGCTTCAGCGTGCCGGAGATGCCCTTGATGGCCTTCGTCTGCGCGGCACCGCCGACGCGCGACACCGAGATGCCGACGTCGATGGCCGGACGCTGGTTCGCGTTGAACAGGTCCGACTGCAGGAAGATCTGACCGTCGGTGATGGAGATGACGTTGGTCGGGATGTACGCCGAGACGTCGTTGCCCTTGGTCTCGATGAACGGCAGACCCGTCATCGACCCGGCACCGAGCTCGTCGGACAACTTCGCACAACGCTCCAGCAGGCGGGAGTGCAGGTAGAAGACGTCACCGGGGTAGGCCTCGCGGCCCGGCGGACGACGCAGCAGCAGCGACACGGCGCGGTAGGCCTCGGCCTGCTTCGACAGGTCGTCGAAGACGATGAGGACGTGCTTGCCGGCGTACATCCAGTGCTGGCCGATGGCCGAACCGGTGTAGGGCGCGAGGTACTTGAAGCCGGCCGGGTCGGACGCGGGGGCCGCGACGATGGTCGTGTACTCCATCGCGCCGGCCTCTTCCAGCGAGCGCTTCACGGAAGCGATCGTGGAGCCCTTCTGGCCGATCGCGACGTAGATGCAGCGGACCTGCTGCTTCGGGTCGCCCGAGGCCCAGTTGGACTTCTGGTTGATGATCGTGTCGATCGCGATCGCGGTCTTGCCGGTCTGGCGGTCACCGATGATCAGCTGACGCTGACCACGGCCGACGGGGATCATGGCGTCGATGGCCTTGATGCCGGTCTGCAGCGGCTCCCGCACTTCCTGGCGCTGGACGACCGAAGGGGCCTGCAGTTCCAGCGCACGGCGCGCCTCGGCCTCGATCGGGCCGAGACCGTCGATCGGGGCACCCAGCGGGTCCACGACGCGGCCCAGGAAGTCGTCACCGACGGGGACGGAGAGGACCTCTCCGGTGCGGTGGACCTCCTGGCCCTCCTCGATGCCGGCGTAGTCGCCCAGGACGACCACACCGATGTCGCGCACGTCGAGGTTCTGGGCCAGGCCCAGGGTCCCGTCGCTGAAGCGCAGCAGTTCGTTCGCCATGACGGAGGGCAGGCCCTCGACGTGGGCGATGCCGTCGCCCGCGTCGGTCACGCGGCCGACTTCCTCACGCGCGGCGGTTCCGGGGTCGTACGACGCCACGAAGGCGTCGAGAGCGTCCCGGATCTCCTCCGGGCGGATGGTCAGCTCGGCCATGGAAGCCCTGCTCTCCTTGTCGGTCGTGCGGTGTCGACCGTGCGGTCGATCGTGCGGTTCTCGAAGTCCATTGTCCCCCGCCTGGAGCGGGAGGGGTGTTCGACGGGTGGTCAGCCGGCCAGGCGGCGACGGGCCTCGTCGAGGCGGGTCGAGATCGACCCGTCGATGACGTCGTCGCCGACGCTCACGCGCAGGCCCCCCACCAGGTGGGGGTCGACGTCGACGTTGATGCGGATCGCCCGGCCGTACTGGCGCGAGAGCGAGGCGGCGAGCCGCTCACGCTGGTTCTCGCTCAGCGAGACGGCCGAGACCACGTGGGCCACGAGCTGCTCGCGACGCCTGGCCACGATCTCGACCCAGTCCTCCAGCAGCCGTTCCGCGCGCAGACCCCGCGGGGAGGTCGCGACCCGACGGGCCAGCTGGACGGTCTCGGGCGAGGCCTTGCCGAGCAGCAACCGCGAGGCCAGCGACGCGCGGTTGGCGTCGGGGGCCGTGCGGTCGGCCAGCGCGTCGCGCAGGCCGGCGTTGCCGGCGATGGTCCGCGAGAACCGGAAGAGCTCGTCCTCCAGCGCGTCCAGGTGCCCCGACTTCTCGGCCTGGGTGACGACCGCGACGACGGCGAGCCGTTCGGTGGCGTCGGACAGGTCGCGACCCGCCGTCCAGCGGGCCGAGGCCAGCGCGACGACGGTCTCGAGAGCAGCCGGGGTGATCCGGCCGGACAGCGTGCGGCGGACGAAGTCCGCCTTGGCCGAACCCTCGCGGGAGGGGTCGGTCAGCGCCCGGCGGAGGCCGACCGAGGAGTCGAGCAGGCTGGTGACGGCGAAGAGGTCCTCACCGGTCTTGCCCGCGTCGGCCCCCTCGGCCGCCAACTGCTGGTCGAGCACCTGCTGCGCGGCGGCGAGGCTCGCCTTCGCGACGCCGGAGTCGAGCTCACCGCTCATCGGGAGGTCACTCCCGACTCGTTGCGCTCGAGGTCGGCCAGGAACCGGTCCACGACGCCGCTCTGACGAGCGGTGTCCTGCAGCGACTCCCCGACGATGCGACCCGCGAGGTCGGTCGCGAGGCGACCGACTTCCGCGCGCAGCTGCGCCGTGGCCTGGACGCGCTCGGCCTCGATGGTCGCGCGCGCCGCGGTGGTGATGCGTTCGGACTCGGCCTGAGCCTGCTCACGCATCTCGGCGAGGATCTGCGCACCCTGCTGGCGCGCCTCCTCACGGATGCGGTTGCCCTCGACGCGGGCGTCGGCGAGCTGAGCCTTGTACTCGGCGAGAGCGGCGGCAGCTTCTTCCTGCGCCCGCTCCGCCTTCTCGACGTTGCCCTCGATGGCGGCACGACGCTCTTCGTACATCGCTTCGAGGCGCGGGACGACCTTCTTGGCGACCACCGCGTAGATGATGATCGCGAAGATGATGCCGACGATCAGCTCACCGAGGTGAGGAAGGATCGGGTACATCGGGTCGCCGGCAACTTCTTCACCAGCCATGGCGAAGCCTGCTACGAGCACGATTCCTCCTTCGGACTAGGACCAGTGAGCGATCGGGATCGAACCGATCACTGGAAGACGAAGGCGAGGGCGATGCCGAAGATGGCGAGCGCTTCCGCGAGGACGAAACCGAGGATGGCGATGCTCTGGAGCATGCCGCGAGCTTCGGGCTGACGCGCAGCGCCGTTGATGTAGGCCGCGAAGATCAGGCCGATGCCGATGCCCGGGCCGATGGCGGAGAGGCCGTAGCCGACGATGGCGAGGGAGCCAGTCATGGTCCTGCGTCTTCCTTTCGTAGCCGGTGCGCACGCCGCGCCCCGGAGGTCTGGGTGGGGCGGGTCAGTGCTCGTCAGCGAGGGCGCTGGCGATGAATGAGGCGGCGAGCATCGTGTAGACGTACGCCTGGAGGAACTCGACGAAGAGTTCGAAGAGGGTGAGGACGAAGGCCATCACGATGGTCGGGATGCCGACGATCTTCAGCCCGATCCCGCCGTCGATGAACATGTACTCCGCGCCGGAGATGAAGAGCACCAGGATGAGGTGGCCGGCGAACATGTTCCCGAAGAGTCGCAGCGTGATCGTCACCGGCTGGATCACGAGGATGGACAGCACCTCGAGGAAGAACACCAGCGGGATGATCGGCTTGGGCAGGCCGTGCGGCACGACGCCGGCGAAGTAGGCGGCGAAGCCCTTCTTGCGGATGCCCACGACGTGGTAAGTCAGGTAGAGCATGATCGTGAGCGCCAGCGGGAAGGCGACGCGCGACATCGTCGGGTACTGGATCGGCGGGATGACGCCGAACAGGTTGTTGACGAGGATGATCGAGAAGAAGGTGAAGAGCAGCGGGACGTACTTGCGGAAGTCCTTGCTGCCGATCCACTCCCGGGCGATCGAGTTCCGCACGAAACCGTAGGCGGCTTCGACGACCATCTGCTTCTTGCCCGGCACGACCGCGAGGCGCTTGGTGCCGGCGAGCAGCAACCAGATGATCAGCACAGCCGACAGCGCGAAGACGATGGCCGGACGCGTGATCGCGAACGGACCGCTCCCGATGAGGGGCTGCCAGAACATCTCTGCGTCGGGCGGGGTGAACCCGCCCTCCGCGGCAGCCAGCATGGGCAGGCTCACGTCAACTCCTCCGTGCGAACTTCATCGTGGGTACGGGGCCGGAGTGCCGGCCGCGTGGCCCCCTGAACAGTGATCGGGCGTCTCGCGGTCAGTGCGTACCGTACCGGAGCCACACGTAGTACAAAGTCAACGCCTTGCCGACGACGAGACCGATCCCCACGATGAAGTGGGTTCCGAGCAGGTGGTCGAGACCCCAACCCGCCATCGCGCCCATGAGCGCACCGGAGATCAGGTACGACGTGATGCTCCAGGCGATCTTCTCGGTGATGCCGTTGCCCGCGTCCGTCGGCATGGCCGACGGAGCATCGGACGGCTTGGCGAGGCTCACTTCTGGACCTCGTCCGTCATGAAGATGGGGATCCGCAGCTTCATGAAGCCGCGGAGTTCGGCGGCCAGCCACACGACCGCCGTGATGATGACGGTGAACCCCAGCGCGGGACCGGAGATCCCGTCGACCCGGGTGAGCAGCAGCATCGCGATCCCGAGCAGGACCACCTTGACCGAGTAGACGACCATCGCGGTCATCATGATCAGCTGGGGCCGCGCCCGCGTGACCTTGGCCATGACCACCAGGCGGGCTCCGAAGAACGCGACGACGATGGCCCCGCCGATCAGCGCGGAGAGCCCCGAGGCGCTTCCCCGCCAGATCCAGGCGACGACGACGCAGACCAGAGCGACCGCACCCGACACCGCGGACGCGCGGCGGAGCAGGATGCCGAAGGCCTCGGCGGCCTGGACTCCTGCGTCGGTGCTGGTGCTCAAAGGTTTCTCTTCCGTCGTCGGCGGGTCGTCCGGTGGGACAGGCTCACTGGCGGCAACCCCGGGATGTTGGTCACGTTCCGGGGAGACTTCGTGAAAGCTATCACGAGCGGAAGGGTCTCCTACGTCACGTCGTGGACCGTCCGGGCTCACGTGCGGGAAGTCTCGGACGTGGGTGCCGCAACGGCACTCTGCGTGGGTTCCTCGTCGCTCACCGTCGGGTTCACAGGGTCCACCGTCCGCCGGTTGCGTCGCCAGTACACGGGCAGGAACGTCAGGGCCAGCACGACGCAGCCGGCCGCGAAGGCCACGGCGAAGGCCTGGGTCAGCGGGAGGAACGCCGAGGAGGCCACCCCGAAGCTCAGGAACGCCGCCCACGAGTACATGACGAGGACGGCGACGCGGTGGGAGTGGCCGAGCTGCAGCAACCGGTGGTGCAGGTGCTTCTTGTCGGGGTGCCAGAACGCCTTGCCCGCCCTCGTGCGGCGGACGACGGCCAGGACCATGTCGCTGAACGGGACCAGCAGGACCGCGATGGGCAGCAGCAACGGGAAGAACGCGGGCGCGATCTTCTCGCTCGCCACGGCCTCGGGATCGACCGTGCTCGTCGCCGCGATGGTCGAACTCGCCATCAGCAGACCGAGCATCATCGACCCGGAGTCGCCCATGAAGATGCGGGCCGGGTGGAAGTTGTGCGGCAGGAAGCCGAGGCACACCCCCACCGTGATCGCCGCGATGAGCGTGGCGAGGGAGGAGAAGTCGTCGGGCGCGCTGCCCCGCTGCAGGGCGTAGGAGTAGCCGAAGAAGGCGATCGAGCCGATCCCGACGATGCCGGCGGCGAGACCGTCCAGACCGTCGACGAAGTTCACCGCGTTCACCGACACGAGCACCACGAGGATCGTGATGATCATCATGGTCCGGCCGGAGAGCAGGGTGACCCCGCCGATCGGCAGCTGCAGCAGGCTCACGCCCTGCCAGCCCATGATCCCGGCGGCGAGCACCTGCCCGGCCAGCTTGGTGACGGCGTCGAGCTGGACGATGTCGTCGGCGACGCCGACGGCACAGACCACCCCGGCGCCGACGAGGACCCACAGCGGTCCGGGGTCGGCGTGGAAGACGCGGGAGAGGAACGGCACCTGGCTCGCCACGACCAGGGCGGCGACCATCCCGAAGAACATCGCCACCCCGCCCATCCGCGGCACGGGCACCGAGTGCACGTCGCGGTCGCGCAGCGGGGTGATCGCGCCGACGCGCTGGGCGAGGCGCCGCACCAGGGGTGTCGTCAGGTACGTGACGGCCGCGGCCACGACGATGACGAGGAGGTAGGCCCTCATCCGCTCGTCTGCGGTGCGCTCGCTCCGGTTCCCTCGGTCTCGAGCTGAGGCTCGGGGTCAGCCTCGGGATCGACGTCGGGCTCGTCGAGCTCGACCCAGCCCTTGGGCACCGCGGCGCGCAGCTCCGCCTCCGAGATCGCCCCGACGCGCAGGACCCGCAGCGGTCCGTCGGAGGCGTCGACGATCGTCGAGGGCGCCCCCTTCGTCGCCGGACCACCGTCGAGGTAGACCCGGACGGACTCCCCCAGCTGCTCGACGGCCTCGGTGACGAGGTTCGCGGCGGGGTGGCCGGAGAGGTTGGCGCTCGAGACGGCCATCGGGCCGGTGCGCTTGAGCAGCTCCAGGGCGACGGGGTGCAGCGGCATCCGCAGCGCGACCGTGCCGTTGGTGTCGCCCAGGTCCCAGCTCAGCGAGGGCTGGGCGCGGCAGACGATGGTGAGGGCACCGGGCCAGAACGCGTCGATCAGCTCGCGGACCGCGAACGGGATGGACGACGCCAGGCCGTCGATGGTCCGGGTCTCGGGCACGAGGACGGGTGGCGGCATGTTGCGTCCACGTCCCTTGGCCTCGAGCAGGCGCTGCACCGCGGCGGGGTTGAACGCGTCGGCGCCGATGCCGTAGACGGTGTCGGTGGGCAGCACGACCACCTCACCGCGCTTCACGGCGTTGTGCGCTGCGGACAGACCGCGCTCTCGGATGACGGGGTCGGCGCAATCGAACGGGGGCCTCACACGCAGGAGTCTCCCACTGTCGGCCACGGGGAGGACGACAGCGGCGGGATCGGCGGGGTGTCGACGCTCAGCGACGACGGGCCGTGGTCGTGCGAGGACGGCCGGTGAGGTCACGGTGGCTGCCGACGTCCTGCCACAGCGACGCCGAGAACATCTCCCGCGCCGAGCGTTCCTGCACCTCGGCGTGCTCGACCACCACGTAGCCCCCGGGCCGCAGCAACCGGGCCGCGGCCGCCACGACCCGGCGCGGGACGAGCAGCCCGTCGTCACCGAGGCCGTAGAGCGCGATCTCCGGGTCGTGGTGCGCCACCTCGGCGTCGACGGGGACCGCACCCGGCGGGACGTAGGGCGGGTTGCTCACGACGACGTCCACCTCGCCGTCGAGGTCGGCGAAGGCGGTGGCGGCGTCGCCTTCGCGCAGGTCCACCCGCGGGGCGAACTCGTCGACGTTGCGCCGCGCCCAGGCGTGCGCCATGGGATCGAGCTCGACGGCGTGCACGGCGCACCGCGGCACCTCCGTCGCGACGGCCAGGGCGATCGCGCCGGACCCGGTGCAGAGGTCGACGACGGTGGGGAACTCCCCCGCCGCCACCAGACGCCTCGTCTCGTCGACGGCGAGCTGGGCGACGGTCTCGGTCTCGGGGCGCGGGACGAACACCCCGGGCCCGACGTGCAGGTCCAGCTCGCGGAACCCGGCGCGGCCCGTGAGGTGCTGCAGCGGAACGCGTTGCTCGCGCTGGTCGAGCAGGTGCTCGAAGGTCCCCGGCTCGACGCTCTCGCGCAGCGCGAGGAGGACCCCGAGGCGGGAGCGGTCGACGCGCAGCGCGTGGGCCAGGAGGACCTCGGCGTCCGCGCGGGCGGACACCACCCCCGCGGTGGCCAGTCGCTGCTCGGCGTCGCGCAGCAGTTCCCTCACGTCGCTCGGCACGTCCCGACCCTACGGGCAGGTCAGACGTCGATCCCGAGCAGTCGGAACGCGGTCGTCTGGGTGTCCACGCCGGCCGACCCGCTGGGCGAGGTGACCGCGACCCAGCGGCTGGAGGCGGGTTCGAGCCAGATCGAGCTCTGCACCCCGTAGGTCGCCCCGTTGTTGCCGAGCAGCGTCCGACCGTCGACCTCCGCCGGGAACCAGCCCCACCCGGCCAACGCAGCCGCGCCGGGCACGTCGCCGGAGACCGCCGCGGCGGCGAGGCGCCCCAGGTCCGCGGCGGTGGAGTAGACGCCGATCCCCGCCGGGACGCTGCCCGTGGAGCTCCAGGGCGTGGTCGCCCGCCCGTCGGCACCCCGCTCCAGCGCCCGACCGGCGGGTAGCGGGTCCGGCGCGGCGACGGTGGCGGTCATCCCCAGCGGCGCGAGGACGCGGTCGGTCAGCAGCTGCGGGTACGGGACACCCGCCCGCACGGCCAGCGCCTGCCCGAGCAGGGCGTACCCGAGGTTGGAGTAGGAGAACTCCCCGCGCGGCGTCCGCAGCCACGTGGAACCGGCGTCGGACAGCAACGACCCGGGGGTGTCCCACTCGTACGGATTTCCGTAGGTGAGGTTCGTGACGAGGCTCCGCAGCTGCGCACGGGTGCTCAGGCGCGGCAGGCCCGACGTGTGGGTGGCGAGTTCGGTCAGGGTCGTGACCGCCAGTTCTCCCGGGAGACCGGGGTAGACCTCCCCCAGCGTCGTCGCCGGGGTCACCTCCCCCCGCTCGACGGCGTCGGCGAACAGCAGACCCGTCATCGACTTCGTGACCGAGCCGATCTCCTGCGGCGTGGTGGCGCTGAGGGGACGACCCGGCGAAGCCTCACCGATCGCTGCCTGCGCCGACGTCGACCCGTCCCCCGCGGCCACGGCGAACCCCTGACCGGGGAGGTCCCCGACGGCGAGCCGCAACCGCCGGGCGAGCGCGGGATCCCCCGTGCTGTCGGCCGTGGGCGTCGGTGGTGTCGCGGGGGTGAAGGCGCTCAGGCCGGCGACGAGCGCCGCCGCGAGGACGACGAGGAGGGTGGGCCTAGGACGGCGTGACACGTTGACGGGCATGGGGTTACCTCAATCCGGCCGTGGCGAGCAGGGTCACGAGCGGGACGACGCGCGCCGGCGGGACGTCGTAGACGCCCCGCCCCGAGGTGGCCAGCCAGCCTTCGGCGACCAGCTGACGCAGGTGGTGGTACAGCTGCCCGGACGTGCCGAGCCCCTCGGAGAGTTCCGCGACGGTGCGTCCGCCGTGCAGCACCCGGTGCAGCAGCTGCAGGCGGACGGGGTGCGCGAGCGCGGACAGCACGGCGACGGCCCCCGTGGGGTCCGCCGCGAGCAGGGAGGAGACCTCGACGGTCTCCTGCCACTCGTAGTGCGCACCCGTGGGCAGCGTGAGGCTGCCGGTGAAGAGGACGTGGGACCGTCCCTCCGCCCGCCGCTTCAGCTCGTGCAGCGCCCAGAACTCGTCGGTCTCGCGCAGGTCCGCCCCGTCGGCCGCCCGGGCCTCCAGGGCCGCGATGCGCTTCTCGAGGACGTCCCACCGTTCGTCGTCCATGCGCACATCCTACGCACTTCCGTACTCAGTTCAAGAGATCCGTAGCCTGAGTGTTCGTGAGGGCGTCAGACGTCGGAGACGGCGAGCTGCGCGGCTTCGTCGGCGTCGATGGCCGACTGGATGACCGGGTCGAGGTCGCCGTCGAGGACGGTGTCGAGGTTGTAGGCCTTGAAGCCCGTCCGGTGGTCGGCGATGCGGTTCTCGCCGTAGTTGTAGGTCCGGATGCGTTCGGAGCGGTCGACGGTGCGGACCTGGGACCGGCGCGCCGCGGAGGCCTCGACGTCGGCGGCCTCCTGGGCCGCGGCGTGCAGGCGGGCCCGCAGGATCCGCATCGCGGACTCCTTGTTCTGCAGCTGCGACTTCTCGTTCTGGCAGCTGGCGACGACCCCCGTCGGCAGGTGCGTGATGCGTACGGCGGAGTCGGTGGTGTTGACGCTCTGCCCACCCGGGCCGGAGGAGCGGAAGACGTCGATGCGCAGGTCGTTGGCGTCGATGGTGACCTCGACCTCCTCGGCCTCCGGCATCACGAGGACCCCGACGGCGGAGGTGTGGACGCGACCCTGGGACTCGGTGAAGGGGACGCGCTGGACGCGGTGGACCCCGCCCTCGTACTTCAGCCGGCGCCAGACCCCCTCGGCCGCCGCGCCGCGGGTCTTCAGCGCCACCGAGACGTCCTTCCACCCCCCGAGGTCGCTGGGGGTGCCGTCGATGACCTCGGTCACCCAACCGTGCTTCTCGGCGTAGCGCAGGTACATCCGCAGCATGTCGGCGGCGAACAGCGCCGACTCCTCCCCACCCTCCCCCGCCTTGATCTCGAGGATCACGTCGCGGGCGTCGTCGGGGTCCTTCGGCAGCAGCAACCGGCGCAGCCGCTCGGCGGCCTCGTCCGCGGCCTCCTGCAGCGCGGGCAGTTCGGCGGCGAAGGCGGCGTCCTCGGCGGCGAGTTCGCGGGCGGCCTCGGCGTCGTCGAGCGCTGCGCGCCAGGTGACGTGCGCCTGCACGACCGCCCCCAGCTCCGCGTAGCGGCGCCCGAGCGTGCGGGCCAGTCCGGCGTCGGCGTGCACGGACGGGTCGGCCAGCCGGCGTTCGAGCTCGGCGTGCTCGTCGAGCAGTGGGATCACGGCTTCGAACACGCAGGAGCTCCAGGGGTCAGGTGCGGACGGGAACGCGACAGCGCCGGCCCCTCCGCGTCTCGTGGAAGCGGTGGGACCGGCGCTGAGGTGATGCTACTTGGCGTCCTTCTTGCCGTAGCGCTGCTGGAAGCGCGCCACGCGGCCACCGGTGTCCAGGATCTTCTGCTTGCCCGTGTAGAAGGGGTGGCAGGCGCTGCACACGTCGGCGCGCATCTCGCCGCTCTTCTCGGTGCTGCGGGTGGTGAACGTCGCGCCGCAGGTGCAGGTGACCTGGGTCTCGACGTAGTCCGGGTGGATTCCGGCCTTCATGGTGATCTCCTCATAGCGCTCAGTCGGTGCCGGGTCGCCGTTCGTGCTGGCGTGAGCCGGTACCTGCGGTGTCGAAGCAGTCTCCCACAGGAGCCGCCGGGTAGTGGAACCCGGCGGCTCCGGAGAGCATTCCCGATCAGTCCTTGTTCACCAAGGGGGTCGAGCTCTGGACCTGCTGCAGGAACTCGAGGTTGCTGCGGGTCTTCTTGAGGCGGTCGAGCAGGAGCTCGATGGAGGCCTGCGCGTCGAGCGCGGTGACGACGCGACGCAGCTTCCAGACGGTCGCCAGCTCCTCGCGGGACATGAGGATCTCCTCGCGACGGGTACCGGAGGCCGGCACGTCGACCGCGGGGAAGATGCGCTTGTCCGCCAGCTGGCGGGAGAGGCGCACCTCCATGTTCCCGGTGCCCTTGAACTCCTCGAAGATGACCTCGTCGGCCTTCGAACCCGTCTCCACCAGGGCGGAGGCCAGGATCGTCAGCGAGCCGCCGTTCTCGACGTTGCGGGCCGCACCGAAGAAGCGCTTCGGCGGGTACAGCGCCGAGGCGTCGACACCACCGGAGAGGATCCGGCCGCTGGCGGGCGCCGAGATGTTGTAGGCGCGGGACAGGCGGGTCAGCGAGTCGAGCAGCACGACGACGTCGTTGCCGAGTTCCACGAGGCGCTTGGCCCGCTCGATGGCGAGTTCGGCGACCGCGGTGTGGTCGGCGGCGGGACGGTCGAAGGTGGAGGCGATGACCTCACCCTTGATCGTCCGCTGCATGTCGGTGACCTCTTCAGGACGCTCGTCCACGAGCACGACCATGAGGTGGCACTCGGGGTTGTTCGTCGTGATGGCGTTGGCGATGGCCTGCATGACCATCGTCTTGCCGGCCTTCGGCGGGGCCACGATGAGGCCGCGCTGGCCCTTCCCGAGCGGCGACATCAGGTCGATGATGCGCGTCGTCAGGACGTTGGGCTCGGTCTCCAGGCGCAGACGTTCCTGCGGGTAGAGCGGCGTGAGCTTGGCGAAGTCCGGCCGGTTGCGGGCCTGCTCGGGCGGGGCACCGTTGACGGTGTCGACGCGGACGAGCGCGTTGTACTTCGACCGCGCGCCGGTCTGCTCGCCCTCGCGGGGCTGACGGACAGCACCCGTGACGGCGTCGCCGGGGCGCAGGTTGTTCTTCTTCACCTGGCCGAGCGAGACGTACACGTCGTTCGCACCGGCGAGGTAGCCGGAGGTGCGGATGAACGCGTAGTTGTCGAGGACGTCGAGGATCCCCGCGACGGGCAGCAGGACGTCGTCCTCGTTGACCTGCTCGTCGATCTCGGGAGCGCCGGGTGCGCCCTCACGGCCACCCCGACGACCCTTGCGGTCGCGGTAGCGGTTGCGACGGCCACGACGGCCACCGGCCTCGTCGTCGTCGTAGCCCGCGCTGGGGCCGTTGGTCGACGCCGCCTGGGGTTCGGGGCGGTTCTCGGTGCGCTCGGGACGGTCGGTGCGCTCCTGGCGCTCCGGACGGTCGGTGCGCTCGGGGCGCTCCGTCCTCTCCACGCGCGGCTCGCGGTCCACCCGCGGTTCGCGGGCTTCGCGGTTCTCGCGCGGCTCGCGGTCCACCCGCGGTTCCGTGCGGGCCTCGGACCGGGCGCGCTCGGGGCGCTGCTCGGCCTCGGGGGCGCTGTTCTCGCCGCGGCGGGGCATGTTCGGCAGCTCGACCTGCTGGTCGGGCTCGCGCACCCGGTCACGGCGGGCCCGCTCCCGGCGGGACAGGCGCGGGGTGCCGTCCTGGGACTCGGTGCGCTCCTGGCGCTCCGGGCGGCTCTCGCCACGGGACCCGACGAAGTCGTCCAGCGTCGGCTCGTTGCGCGTGGCGGGCACCTCGACGGCCGGCTGCGCGGGCGTCTCGGACGGCACGGGAGCAGCGGACTCGGCGACCGGCGGGGCGCCGGCGGACGAGCTCGCACGACGGGAGCGGGTCCGCGGCGGGCGGGTGGCGGGGGCTTCCTCCGCCACGGGGGCCTCGACCGCAGCAGCGGCGGGGACCTCGGGTGCCGCAGCGGCGACCGGGGTCTGCGGCGCGCCGGCCTCAGCGGTCTGGGTGGTGGCCTGGGTGCTCGTCTCGGCGGCGGCGGCCGGACGGCCCCCGCGCTGCGGCACGACGGACTGGTGCTCGCGGATGGCCGCGAGCAGGTCCACCTTGCGCATCCGCGCGGTGCCCGAGATGCCGAGTTCCGCGGCGAGCGACTGCAACTGCGGCAGTCGAAGGGCGGAGAGGCTGCCGGTACGGCGCGCAGGCGCGTCGGCGGTCGCGCCGTCGGTGGCAGCGATGTCTGTGGTGTCGGTCACGAAGGTCCTTCCCCCTCGTCGGAGCGACTGACCTGCAGAGCCGGCCGAACCGGGTCCGGGGTGTCGCGATGACTGCCCGATCGGGCAGGAATGGGAATCCACGGTCGCGCGGAGGGGCGCACATCAGACGTGGAGACGCGCTCGAGAGCAGGGAGGAGATGAAACTGCAGACGACCCGACAACGAGGTGCGAAGTGGGTACGACTCCAGTGCCCTGCCCGTGAGTGCTGTCCACGACTCTAACACCGTGGGGCCGCCGGACGTTCCACGTCCCCCGTTCGGACGCGTCGGCGGGTCGCGCGCACGAAGCGAGCCGGCGCCTGCACCCGTTGTCCCGCAGCGCGTCTCAGTCTTCGCGCCACTGCACGCCGCACTGGTGCACGGGGCGGTCGTGCACGTCCCAGCCTCCCCGCGACGCCGCGATGCGCTCGACGTCGGCCACCCGGTCGGCCGTCGTCAACGTCAACGCGCTGGGTCCGGCCCCGGAGACGACGGCCGCCAGTCCCTCGGCGCGCAGGGTGGCGAGGAGCTCGGCGGTGCGCGGCATCGCGGGTGCGCGCTGCGCCTGGTGCAGGCGTTCCTCGGTCGCGTCGAAGAGCAGCGACGGGTCCGAGGTCAGGGCGTGCACCAGCAACCCCGCACGACCCGCGGTCAGCGCGGCGTCGGCGTGCGGCACCGTCGCGGGCAGCAGCGCCCGGGCCCGCGACGTCGCGAGCTCCTCGGCGGGCACGCAGACCACGGCCCGCACGTCGGGGTGCACGGGCAGGCGGACCGAGGAGACGGCGTCCGGGTGCGTCGGGTCCTCACCCCGCGTCCAGGCGATGGTGAACCCGCCGTGCACGGCGGGAGCGGCGTTGTCGGGGTGTCCCTCGCGGCGCGTCGACTCGGTCAGCAACCGCTGCCGGGTCTGGACGTCGCTCTCCTGCACGACCCCGGCGGCGCGCAGCAGGGCGCGGGCCGCGGCGAGGCCGGCGACGATCGCCGAGGCCGACGAGCCCAGACCCCGACCGTGCGGGATCACGTTGCGGCAGAGCAGGTCCAGTCCGGGAGCGGAGAAGCCGGCGGCGGCCAGCTCCTCGAGCAGGACCCGCGCCACCAGGTGCCGGCCGTCGGTGGGCAGGGCCTCGGCGCCCTGCCCCTCGACGCGCACCCGGACCCCGGGGGACCCCACCTCGGCGCGCACCTCGTCGCACAGGTCCAGGGCCAGGCCGAACGCGTCGAAGCCGGGGCCCAGGTTCGCGCTGGTGGCCGGGACCTCGACGAGGACGGCCGTCCCCACCGGCAACGGGGTGAGCGCACGCGTCCGGGTGGGGACGGACACCCGCCGGGAGGTCGACACCCGCGCGCTCAGACGTCCAGGCCCATGGCCCGGGCGATGGTGACGGCGTCCGGCTGCACCCGGACCGGCTGCACGGCGTGCCGCTTGCCGTCGGCACCCTCGCCGGCGAGCTCGAGGGCCCACTGGGGGTCCTTCAGGCCGTGCCCGGTGACGGTGATCACGATGGTCTGGTCCGGCTCGACCTCGCCGGCCTCGATCGCGGCGAGCAGGCCGGCGACACCGGCGGCGGACGCCGGCTCGACGAACACGCCTTCGCGGGCCGAGAGCCAGCGGTGCGCGGCGAGGATCTGGTCGTCGGTGACGGCGCCGATGCGCCCGCCGGAGCTGTCGCGGGCGGTGGTCGCCCCCGTCCAGGACGCGGGGTGACCGATGCGGATCGCGGTCGCGATCGTCTCGGGCTCGTCGACGGGGTGACCGTTGACGATCGGCGCGGCGCCGGCGGCCTGGAAGCCCCACATCTTCGGGGTCTTCGTGGCGATGCCGTCGGCGGCGTACTCGGTGTAGCCCTTCCAGTACGCCGTGATGTTGCCGGCGTTGCCGACGGGCAGCACGTGGATGTCCGGGGCGTCACCCAGGACGTCGACGACCTCGAAGGCGCCGGTCTTCTGCCCCTCGATGCGGTACGGGTTGACCGAGTTCACCAGCTCGACGGGGTAGGCCTCGGCGAGCTTGCGGGCCTGGGTCAGGCACTCGTCGAAGTTGCCGTCCACCTGCAGCAGGGTCGCTCCGTGGGCCACGGCCTGCGAGAGCTTGCCCAGGGCGATCTTGCCGTCCGGCACGAGCACGGCGCAGCGGATGCCCGCGGCGACGGCGTAGGCCGCCGCCGAGGCGGAGGTGTTGCCGGTGGAGGCGCAGACGACGACCTCGGCCCCGAGCTCCTTGGCCCGGGTCATGGCCATCGTCATGCCGCGGTCCTTGAAGGAACCCGTCGGGTTGCAGCCCTCGACCTTGAGGTAGACCCGGCCCTTGGCCTTCTCCGACAGCACCAACGCCTGCACGAGCGGTGTGCCGCCCTCGCCGAGGGTGACCACCGGGGTCGAGTCGGTCACCGGCAACCGGTCCCGGTACTCCTCGATCAGACCCCGCCACACGTGCGCCATCAGGCGTCCCCTCCTTCGACCCGCAGCACGCCGGCCACGGAGTCCACGATGTCCAGCTGCTCGAGCTCGTCGACGGTCGTCGACAGGGCGGCGTCGGGTGCGCTGTGCGTCACCACGACCAGGACGGCACGACCACCGTCCTCGGTGGGCACCTGGCGCTGCTGCACGGCCTCGATGGAGACGTCGTGCTTGGCGAAGACGCCGGCCACCTGGGCCAGGACGCCCGGCTTGTCGGCCACGTCGAGGCGCACGTGGTAGCGGGTCACGGTCTCGGACATCGGCTGCACGGGGAGCTGGGCGTAGGCCGACTCCCCCGGCCCGCGACCCCCGACGACCTTGTGCCGCGCCACGGCGACGACGTCGCCCATGACCGCGCTGGCGGTGGGCTGACCCCCCGCGCCGGGCCCGTAGAACATCAGCTGACCGGCGGACTCGGCCTCGACGTAGACGGCGTTGAACGCGCCGCGCACGCCGGCGAGCTGGTGTCCGCGCGGCAGCATCGCCGGGTGCACGCGCACCGAGACGGCCTCGTTGCCCTCGGCGTCGACGCCGCGTTCGCAGATGGCCAGCAGCTTCACGACGCAGCCCTGGAGCTGGGCGGCCCGCACGTCGGCGGCGCTGACCTCGGTGATCCCCTCGCGGTGGACGTCGTCGAGGCTGACGCGGGTGTGGAAGGCCAGCGAGGCCAGGATGGCGGCCTTGGCGGCCGCGTCGAAGCCCTCGACGTCGGCGGTCGGGTCGGCCTCGGCGTACCCCAGGGCCTGCGCCTGCTCGACGGCCTCGGCGAAGCCCATGCCGGTGGTGTCCATCTGGTCCAGGACGTAGTTCGTCGTCCCGTTGACGATGCCGAGCACGCGGGTCACGCGGTCGCCCGCGAGCGACTCCTTCATCGGGCGCAGCAGCGGGATCGCCCCGGCGACGGAGGCCTCGTAGTAGAGGTCGACGCCGTTCTTCGCCGCCGCCTCGTACAGCGTGGGGCCGTCGGCGGCGAGCAGCGCCTTGTTGGCCGTGACGACCGAGGCGCCGTGCTCCATGGCGCGCAGGATGAGCCCGCGGGCGGGTTCGATCCCGCCGATGACCTCGATGACGACGTCGGCGCGGGTGACGAGTTCCTCCGCGTCGGTCGTGAACAACGACGGGTCGATGGGCAGACCGCGGTCACGGCCGAGGCGGCGCACCGCGATCCCGACCAGCTCCAGCGGTGCCCCGACGCGCGACGCGAGTTCGGCGGACTGCGTGCTCAGCAGTCGCGCGACCTCGGTGCCCACGACACCGCACCCGAGCAGCGCGACCTTCACCGGCTCCACCGCAGCAGTCCCCTCAGTTCGTCCAGCACGTTCCGGCCCCACCCTCTCACCTGCGCCGGACCGGGCGGTCCGGGCGACCGCCGCTCACCCGGCATCGAGCGCGAGCAGGTCCTCGGGCGTCTCGCGGCGCACCAGGACCTTCGCGGCCCCGTCGCGCACGGCCACGACCGCCGGGCGGGGCACCTGGTTGTAGTTGCTGGCCATGCTCCGGCAGTAGGCCCCGGTGCCGGGGACCGCGAGCAGGTCCCCCGCCGTGGTGTCCTCGGGGAGGAACTCGTCCCGCACGACGACGTCGCCGCTCTCGCAGTGCTTCCCGACGACGCGCGACAGCACGCCCGTGGCGGTGGAGGCGCGCGAGGCGACGGTCGCGGAGTAGTCCGCGTCGTAGAGCGCGGTGCGGATGTTGTCGCTCATGCCGCCGTCCACGGAGACGTAGCGACGACGGGTGCCGCCCTCGAGCTCGACCTCCTTGGTCGTGCCGACCTCGTAGAGGGTGAACGTGCTCGGCGCCGCGATCGCGCGACCGGGTTCGACCGAGACGCGCGGGACGGCGATGCCCTGCACGAGGCACTCGCGGGCGACGATCTCGGCGAGGCGGCCGGCGATCTCCACCGGCTGCAGCGGTTTGTCCTCGGAGGTGTAGGCCACCCCGTAGCCGCCACCGAGGTCGATCTCGGGCAGTTCCACCCCGTGGTCGCGTTCGACCTTCTGGTGCAGTTCGAGCAGTCGACGGGCCGAGACCTCGAACCCGCCCATGTCGAAGATCTGCGAGCCGATGTGGCTGTGCAGACCCAGCAGGTGCAGCTCCGGACGGGCCAGGATCTTCGCGACCGCGGCCTCGGCCCGGCCCGAGGCCAGCGACAACCCGAACTTCTGGTCCTCGTGGGCGGTCGCGATGTAGGAGTGCGTGTGCGCCTCCACCCCGACCGTGATGCGCAGCATGACGGGCGCGACGACACCGCGCTCGCGGGCCATCTCGGCCACGAGGTCGATCTCGGCGAGGGAGTCGAGGACGATGCGCCCCACGCCGGCCTCGAGCGCGGCGGAGATCTCGGCGCGCGACTTGTTGTTGCCGTGCAACGCGATCCGGCCGGGCAGGATCCCGCCCCGGAGGCCGAGGTCCAGCTCTCCGGCGGAGGCGGCGTCGAGGTGCAGCCCGTCCTCGGCGATCCAGCGGGCGATGCCCGTCGCGATGAACGCCTTCGAGGCGTAGTAGACGTCGGCACCGCCGCAGAGGTCGGCGAAGGCGTCGGCGAAGGCGTCGCGGAAGGCGACCGCCCGGGAGCGGAAGTCGAGTTCGTCGACCACGTAGAGCGGCGTCCCGTAGGTCCGGGCGAGGTCACCGACCGCGGTGCCCCCCACGTGCAGGGTCCCCGCCTCGTCGCGGCCGACGGTGCGCGCCCACAGCTGCGGGAGCAGTTCGTTGACGTCCGCGGGCGGCGTGAGCCAGGCCGGGACGACGGCGATGTTCGCCACTCAGATCCTCCCCATCACATGCGGTCCGGCGCCGAGACACCGAGCAGGGTGAGGCCGTTGGCCAGCACCTGCCGGGTGGCGTCGTTGAGCCACAACCGCGTCCGGTGGACGTCGGTGACCTCTTCGTCGGCGCGCGGGGTCACCCGGCACGCGTCGTAGAACTTGTGGAACCGACCGGCGAGCTCCTCGAGGTAGCGCGCGACCCGGTGCGGTTCGCGCAGCTCCCCCGCCCGGGCGACCACGGCGGGGAACTCCGCGAGGGCGGCCAGCAGCAGGGACTCGGTCTCGTCGGTCAGCAGCGAGGGCTCGAAGGCGTCCTCGCGACGCACCCCGGCGGTGGCCGCGTTGACCGCGACGTTGGCCGTCCGGGCGTGAGCGTACTGGACGTAGAAGACCGGGTTGTCGTTGCTGCGCCTCGTCAGGACGTCGAGGTCGATGTCGATGCTGGAGTCCACGCTGGAACGCACCAGCGAGTAGCGCGCGGCGTCGACGCCGACGACCTCGACGAGGTCCTCCATCGTCACCACGGTCCCCGCCCGCTTGCTCATCCGCAGCGGGACGCCGTCCTTGACGAGGTTCACCATCTGGCCGATGAGGATCTCGAGGTTGACGCCCGGGGTGTCCCCGAACGCGGCGCACATCGCCATCATCCGGTTGACGTAGCCGTGGTGGTCGGCGCCGAGCATGATCACGCAGCGGTCGAACCCGCGCTCGCGCTTGTCGAGGTAGTAGGCGAGGTCCCCGGAGATGTAGGCCGGGTTGCCGTCGCTCTTGAGGACGACACGGTCCTTGTCGTCGCCGAAGTCGCTGGTGCGCAACCAGGTCGCACCGTCGGACTCGTAGATTCGGCCGAGGTCGCGCAGCTTCTGCACGGCGCGGTCGACGGCACCGGAGGCGTGCAGGGAGTCCTCGTGGAAGTACACGTCGAACTCGACGCCGAACTCGGCCAGGCTCGCCCGGATCTCGGCGAACATCAGCTCCACGCCCTCGCGGCGGAAGGTCTCCTGCTGCTCCTCGCGCGGGAGGTCCATCGTCCCCGGCACCTTCGCCACCACCGCGGCGGCGATGTCGGAGATGTAGCCGCCGCCGTAGCCGTCCTCGGGAGCCGGTTCGCCGTTGGCGCGGGCCAGCAGTGAGCGGGCGAAGCGGTCGATCTGGGCGCCGTGGTCGTTGAAGTAGTACTCGCGGGTGACGGTCGCGCCGGCGGCCTCGAGGACGCGGGCCAGGGAGTCGCCGACCGCGGCCCACCGGGTCCCGCCGAGGTGGATGGGGCCCGTCGGGTTCGCGGAGACGAACTCGAGGTTGATCCGCTCCCCGCTCGGGGTGGCGGCCCGACCGAAGGCCGCACCGGCGGTCACGACGCCGCGGGCCAGTTCCCCGGCGGCCGCGGCGTCGAGGGTGATGTTGAGGAAGCCCGGGCCGGCGATGTCGACGGCCTTGACGCCCTCGACGGTGAGCAGTCGCTGCTGGACCAGCGTGGCGACGTCGCGCGGGGGCACGCCGGCCTTCTTGGCCAGCTGCAGGGCGACGCTGGTGGCCCAGTCCCCGTGGTCGCGGTTCTTCGGACGCTCCACGCGGACCTCGGCCGGCACGTCGGCGGGGTCGAGGGACAGCTCTCCGGCGGTCACGGCCGCGGTCAGGGCGTCCCTCAGGGCAGCTGAGAGCTCGGCGGGAGTCACGAAGGACAAGCCTACCGGCGTGCGAGCTCGCTCCCGTCCTCCCGTTCGGCGCAGCGGGTGGTCGGAACGAGCGCGTGGGCGCTGGTAGTGTCTCCATCGCACCGCGGGCCCCCGTAGCTCAGCGGATAGAGCATCGCCCTCCGGAGGCGTGTGCGCAGGTTCGAGTCCTGCCGGGGGCACAGCAGCAGAGGACCTCGCACTGACGTGCGGGGTCCTCTTCGTCGTTCTGGCGTCGTTCCGGCCGCCGAGCCGGTCGTGTCGGAGCTCCGTGCTCGGATGCCTCCCCGGGTCGAGGGAGAGGATGCGCGGGTGGACGTGAGGGACGCGGTGGCGGTGGCCGAAGGGCTGCTCGACGAGCACGGACTGACGGGCTGGAGCGTCGTGCTGGACCGCGCGAAGACGCGGGCGGGGGTGTGCCGGGCGGACCGGCGCGAGATCTGGCTGAGCGCGCCGCTGACCGCGCTGCACTCGCCCGAGGAGGTCCGGGACACGATCCTGCACGAGATCGCGCACGCCCTGGTGGGCCCGCGCCACGGTCACGACGCGGTGTGGCGGGCGACGGCCCGACGCATCGGCTGCTCGGCCCGGCGACTGTCCTCCGCGCCCCGGCCCGACGGCCCCTGGTCGGGGACCTGCCCGGCGGGACACGTCGTGACCCGCCACCAGCGGCCGAGCCGGGTGGTCGCGTGCGGGAGGTGCGCGGGGGGATTCGACCCGGCCAACGTGCTGCGCTGGAGCCACCGCGGCCGCGAGGTCCCGCTGACGGAGATGACGCCCGGCTACCGGCAGGAGTGGGCCCGTCTGCAGTCCGGTCCTTCCGGAGTCTTTGCGCCCCAGCACCTGCCGGTGGGTGCCGTGGTACGGGTCGGCGGCGCCGGGCGGTTCGCCGGAGCCACCGGCCGCATCGTGAAGCTCGGTCGGACGCGTTACCACGTCCAGGTCGGAGGCGGCGTGCTCACCGTCCCGTTCCCGCTGGCGCAGCCGGTGCGGGGACGGTGAGGGAGGGGGTCAGGCGGGGAGCTGGGCCTCGACGGCGGAACGCAGCGCGGCGTCCTCCGGCGTGGTCCGCGAGCGGAACCGACCCACGACCTCACCCGCGGGCGAGACGAGGAACTTCTCGAAGTTCCAGGCCACGTCGCCGGCCGCACCCTCGGCGTCCGCGGTGTCGACCAGCGCGGTGTAGAGCGCGTCGCGGCCCGGGCCGTTGACCTCGACCTTGCCGGTCATCGGGAAGGTCGTGCCCCAGGTCGCGGAGCAGTACTCCGCGATCTCCTCCTCCGACCCGGGCTCCTGGCCCTTGAACTGGTTGCAGGGCACCCCGAGCACGGTGAACCCGCGGTCGCCGTACTCCTTCTGGAGGTTCTCCAGCCCCTCGTACTGCGGGGTGAAACCACAGCGGGAGGCGACGTTCACGACGAGCACGGCCTTGCCGGCGAACTGGGCGGTGTCGAGCGCACCACCGGTGAGCGAGGTGAGGGGGGTGTCGAAGGGCGAGGTCGGCGAGGTCATGGCCGGAACGTACCCCGCGGCCGGCGGTCGCCGGACCTCACCGGCCGGCGAGGACCTCGCGCACGGCCTCGCGGGCCGCCCGGCTCGCACCGATCGTGCTGGCCGAGGGTCCGTAGCCGACGAGGTGCAGCCGCGGTTCGCGGACCGCGCGCGTGCCGTCGACGAGGATCCCGCCGCCCGGTTCCCGCAGCTTCAGGGGGCGCAGGTGGTCGACCGCGGGCCGGAACCCGGTGGCCCACAGGATGACGTCGGCGGCCTGCTCGGAGCCGTCGGCCCAGCGGACCCCGTCGGGGAGGACGCGGGCGAACATGGGGTGGCGCTTGAGGACGCCGCGGTCGCGCAGCGCCGCGACCTCCGGGGTGAGCAGCAACCCGGTCGCCGAGACGACCGAACCGGGCGGCTCCCCCGCCGCCACCCGCTGGGCCACGACCTCCACGGCCGCCCGGCGGGCGTCGACGTCGAAGTCGTCGCGGAAGTCCGGTTCGCGCCGGGTGACCCAGGTCGTGGCGATGCCCAGACCGGAGAGGTCCTCGAGGTGCTGGACGGCGGAGATCCCGCCGCCGACGACGACGACGTGCTGCCCCAGGAAGTCCCGTGGGCCGGGGTAGTCGGCGGTGTGCAGCTGCCGGCCGCGGAAGGTCTCGCGCCCGGGGGCGGTGGGCCAGAACGGTTTCGTCCAGGTGCCGGTGGCGTTGATCACCGCGCGGGCGGCGAAGCTGCCCGCCGTGGAGTCGACGACGAGGCGGGCCCCGGCCGGTCGCACCTCCTGCACGGCGACGGGTCGACGGACCGGCTGCCCGAGCCGGAGCTCGTACTCGGCGAAGTAGGCGGGGACGACCTCGCGGGCCGGTGCGGTCGGGTCGACGGCCCCCAGCGGGAAACCCGGCAGGTCGTGGACGCCGTTGACGCGGTCCATCGTCAGACCGGACCAGCGGTGGCGCCAGGCGCCCCCCGGTTCGTCGTCGGCGTCGAGGACGACGTAGCCGCGACCCGGGTCGAGCCCGGCCCGGTCGAGGAAGAAGGCGGCCGAGAGACCGCCCTGTCCGGCACCGATGACGACGACGTCGACCGTCGACAGCGCGGGGCTCATGAGCCACCCACCCGGTCTCGAGTCGTCACAGTCAGTGATCGTATGCGCCGGGGCCGGTTCTGCGCTCGCCATCGGCCCGGGCAGCGGGGCCCGGGCGGGACGAGGGGGTCGACTAGCCTCCCCGGGTGACGTCCGACGCCCCCGCCCGCGAAGTGCTCACCTGGTCGACCTTCGGGGAGGCCGTGCGGGAACTCGCCTCCACGATCGCCGCCGACGGGGACTACCGCCCCGAGGTGATCCTCGGGATCGCCCGCGGCGGGCTGCCGCTGGCCGCCGGGCTGGCGTACGCGCTGGAGGTCAAGGAGACCGCGACCATCAACGTCGAGTTCTACACCGGCGTCGACTCCCGCCTGCCCGAGCCGGTCGTGCTGGCGCCCTCCGTGGACCTGGCCGAACTGGCCGGCCGCGAGGTCCTCGTCGTCGACGACGTCGCCGACACCGGCCGGACCCTCGCCGTCGTGGTGGGGATGTGCGCCGACGCCGGGATCAGGGCCCGTTCCGTCGTCGTCTACCGCAAGCCCACCACCCGGCTGGCGCCGGAGTACTCCTGGCGCGAGACGGACCGGTGGATCGACTTCCCGTGGTCCTCGGAGGGGCCGGTCCCCGAGGTCGCGCGGCGGTCCGCGTCAGCCTGAGCGGGGTTTCGTCCGCGCGGTCGCGACGGCGGTGAGCGGGTCCTCCGGCCAGGGGTGCTTGGCGTAGCGGGCCCGGTTCTCGGCCCGGACCGCCGGGTAGACGTTGCGCCAGAACGACTCCAGGTCGGCGGTGACGGCCAGCGGCCGACCGGCGGGTGAGAGCAGGTGCAGCACCACGAGCACCCGGCCCTCGACGAGGCGCGGGGTCGCCGTCCACCCGAAGGCCTCCTGCAGCTTCAGGGCGAGCACCGGGGCGGCCGGGTCGGTGTAGTCGAGTCGCACCGAGCGACCGCTCGGCACGGGCAGGTCCACCGGGGCGAGCTCGTCGAGGCGGGCGGCCTGCGGCCAGGGCAGCTGCGCCCGCAGGGCCGCGACGACGTCGATGCGGGCGAGGTCGCGCCGCGAACGCACAGCCGTCAGCTGGGCTCCGAGCCACTGGTCGAGGGTGGCGAGCAGGTGCTCGTCGCCGAGGTCGGGCCAGGAACCGCCCTGCGCGGCGCGGCAGCACGCCACCCGGGAGCGCAACGACGCCGCCCCCGCCCCGAAGGACAGCAGACGCAGCCCCTCCCGGCGGATCCCGTCGGCGACGGCCGCGGCCACGAGCTCGGCCGGGGGGTGCGGCAGCGGCCGGGCGGCCAGTTCCACCGCCCCGACCCCCTCGACCCGGCGGGCCACGACGTCCCCGTCGCGCCAGACGACCTCGTCACGGACCTCGACCCCCACGACGGAACGGGCGAGGTCCTCAGTCAGCGGCGCCGCCGAGCGGACGCGGGCGGCGGCTCGCCCGGGGGCGCGGTCGGCGACGGCGACCGCGAGCCACGGGGCGGCGCGCAACCCGCTGCCCGGGGCGACCTCGACCCCCGTCCCGCCCGTCGTCGCGTACGCGACACCGTCCGGGGTGCGTTGCCGGGCAACGCGTTCCGGGTGGGCGAGGGCGACGACGACCGCCGCCGCGAGGTCGCGGGGCAGACCGGCGGAACCGCCGCGCCCGGACGCCGGGGGCACTGTGGGCATCGAGGGCACCGAGGAGCGCAGCCGGGACACCTCCCGCCGCCACACCGGGTCCCCCTCCGCCGCCCGCCACGACGCCACGAGGTCGTCACCGCCGCGCAGCAGCGAGTCCTCCGAGAGCAGCGCGACGACCTCGGCCGCCGTCCGGGGCCCGACCCACCCGGCCCCGTCGAGCAGGGCCCGGGCCAGCCGCGGGTGCAGCCCGACCTCGGCCATCGCCCGGCCCGAGGGGGTGATCCGGCCGTCCGCGAGCGCCCCCAGCCGGTCCAGCGCCTCCCGGGCCGCCGCGAGCGGGCCGGCGGGCGGCGGGTCGAGCAGGGACAGCCCGTCGGTGTCGCCCCAGCCCGCCGTGAGCAGCGCGAACCCGGTGAGGTCCGCGGTCGCGATCTCCGGCGGGGTGTGGGCGAGCAGCAGTCCGTGATCGGCGGCGGACCAGGCGCGGAGCACCGTCCCGGGGGCCTCGCGGGCTGCGCGACCGGCCCGCTGGTCGGCCGAGGCGCGCGAGACCCGGACCGTGTCGAGACCGCCGAAGCCCCGGGCGTGGTCGATGCGCGGGACGCGGGCGAGCCCCGCGTCGACGACGGTCCGGACCCCCGGGACGGTCAGCGACGACTCGGCGACGGCGGTCGAGAGCACGACCCGACGCCGGGGACCGGGCCGGAGCGCGGCGTCCTGCTCGGCCCCGGAGCGGCCGCCGCTGAGCTCGACGAGGTCGACGTCGGTGAGGAAGGCGCTGCGCTGCAACCGGTTGGTCACCGCGCGGATCTCCCCGGCCCCCGGCAGGAAGACCAGCACGTCGCCGTCGCGTTCCAGGGCCCGTCCCACGAGCCCGCCGACGTGGTCGAGCAGCGCCGGGTCGACGCGCAGGCCCTCGGGCGGTCGCACCGGCCGCGGCGGCGGGCACCAGGACACCTCGAGCGGGTGGACGGGTGCGGTCGCGGTCACGACGGGGCCGTCCAGCAGTGCGGCCAGGCGCGGCACGTCGAGGGTGGCCGAGGCAGCCAGCAGCCAGAGGTCCTCGCGGAGCAGGTCCCGGGCCTGCAGGGCGAAGGCGAGGGCGAGGTCGGCGTCGAGCTGCCGTTCGTGGACCTCGTCGAGCAGGACGGTGGCGACACCGGGCAGTTCGGGGTCGTGCAGCATGCGCCGCAGCAGCAGTCCCGTGGTGACGACCTCGACGCGGGTGTCCGCGGAGACCTTGCGCTCACCGCGGACCGCGTAGCCCACGGTGGCCCCGACCGGCTCGCCCAGCAGCGAGGCCATCCGGGCCGCGGCCGCGCGGGCGGCGACCCGGCGGGGCTCGGCGACGACGACCTTCCCGGGGCGCGCGTCGGCCAGCGCGAGGGGCACCAGCGTCGTCTTGCCCGTGCCGGGCGGGGCCTGCAGGACGGCGGTCCCCCGGGAGCGCAGCGCGTCGATCAGGTCGGGCAGGACCGCCGCGACGGGCAGGGCCGAGAGCAGGTGGTGGGGGATCGACGGGACGAGGGGTGGCACCCGCTCATCCTGCCCGCCGTGACCGCACCCCTCGGAGCAGCACCCGCCGGAGCAGCACCGCCCCCAGGCCGAGCCCGACGACGACGAGCGCGACGACCTGACGGCCTCCCAGGACGGGTCCGTGGCCGACGTCGACGTAGCCCCCGAGCCGGAGACCGGCGAGGCGCTCGAAGTGGTTGCGGGCCCCGGGGAAGAAGAAGTCGTCGACGCCGTAGGCGACCGGGAAGCCGGCCGGGCCGGCGAGCAACGTGGCGACCGCCCACTGCGGTCGGTGGTGCGACTCGTGCTCGGCGAGGTTCGCCGCGTCGGAGGGGACCGTGGGGAACCGCGGGGAGATCACCATGTCCCCGAAGTTCACCGTGCGCTTGCCGGCCACCGCCTTCGAGACGACCCCGACGTAGTAGTCGGCGGCCGCGTAGCGGCACACGGTGAGACCGCGGGCGTCGGCGTAGAGCATGGCCAGACCCGTCTCGGGCCAGGTCGCGACCTTCTGCGCGAGCAGCGACGGCGTGAGGTCGGGAACGTCGGCGGTGGAGCCCCACTCCTCCCCCGGCGGCGCGGCGCAGACGGGAGCGGCACCGAGGTCGGTGACGCTGCGCCAGGCCGTGCCGAGCAGGATCGAGGTGACGGCCAGTCCGGCGACGACCCCTTGCAGGATGCGGACCGCCGCCGGCCGGACCGGCGCGTGCCGGCCCTTGAACCACCACCAGAGGGCCCCGAGGACACCCGCGACGAGGAGCCAGAAGAACAGGTGGGCCGCGGCGCGGCTGTGCGGGTGACTGTAGCCCCACCAGCTGGGCGACCCCGGCCTGCCCACCCCACCCGCCCCGCCCACCTCAGCAATCTAGGGCGGGAAGCCTCAGTTCGCCGGGCCGCCCGTGGCGGGCCCGCGACCCTGACCACCACGACGGCGACGGCGGGGAGCCCCGGTCGCCTCCGCGGCGGGTGCCGCGCCCCGACGGGCCGCGGGCTGGCGCGTCGGGGTCTTGGCCCGACGCTGCGCCTGGGGCTGGGCCGGGGCGGTCGGCACCGGCGAGTCCGCCGGGTCGACGTGCGCCGCGGCCGGGCCGACGAGACGGCCGACGAGCTCGTGCTGCGCGGAGACGCTCGTCCACTGCGGCGAGATGCCGGCCTGGCGGGCCAGGGTCCGGACGTCACCCCGCTGGTCGGGCGTCGCGACGGTCACGACGAGACCACCGGCACCGGCGCGGGCGGTGCGCCCGGAGCGGTGCAGGTACGCCTTGTGCTCGGTCGGCGGGTCGACGTGCACGACGATGCTGACGTCGTCCACGTGGATGCCGCGGGCGGCGATGTCGGTGGCGCAGAGGACCTTCACCGAGCCGTCGGAGAACGCACCGAGGTTGCGCTCGCGGGCGTTCTGGCTGAGGTTCCCGTGCAGGTCCACGGCGGGGATCCCGCTCGCGGTCAGCTGCTTCGCGAGCTTCTTGGCCGCGTGCTTCGTCCGCGTGAAGAGGACCGTGCGGCCCTCCCCCGCCGCCAGTTCGCGCACCAGGGAGTTCTTCCCGTCGGCGGCGACCTCGAGGACGTGGTGCTCCATGGTCGAGACCGGCGCGACGGCCGGGTCGACGGAGTGCACGACGGGCTCGGAGAGGTAGCGCTTGACCAGGACGTCGATGCCGTTGTCCAGCGTCGCCGAGAACAGCAGGCGCTGACCGACCACGGGGGTCGCGTCGAGCAGGCGCTTCACGCCGGGCAGGAAGCCCAGGTCGGCCATGTGGTCGGCCTCGTCCAGGACGGTGACCTCGACGGCGTCGAGCTGGCAGTGCCCCTGGCGGATGAGGTCCTCGAGCCGGCCGGGGCAGGCGATGAGGACGTCGACACCGTCGCGCAGCGCGTTGACCTGCGGGTTCTGCCCGACGCCGCCGAAGACGACGGTGGTGCTGAGGCCGAGGGCGTGGGCCAGCGGCGTCACGGTCGCCGAGACCTGGTTGGCGAGCTCGCGGGTCGGGACCAGGACGAGCGCGCGCGGGCGCTTGCTGCGGCGCGGGCGGGTCGAGGCGGCGAGACGGGTCACCAGCGGCAGCGCGAACGCGATGGTCTTGCCGCTGCCGGTGCGACCGCGACCGAGGACGTCGCGACCGGCCATCGAGTCGGGCAGCGTCGCGGTCTGGATCGGGAACGGGCTGACCACGCCGGTGCTCGCGAGGACGTCGACGAGGGGCTGGGGGACGAAGAGGTCGGCGAAGCTGCGCCCGTCCTCGACGATCTCCACGGCCGTGTCGGAGAAGCCTTCGGCGCTGGTCGGACGCTGGGCCGGGACGCGCTCGGCGGGTGCCTGGCGCGGGGCCGGGTTCGCGCTCTGGTTCGGGTTCTGGCGGCTGCGGGACTGCTGCGCGGCCTGGTCGGTCGCGGTGCCCGAACCGCTGGCGCGACGACGCCGGCGCGGCGGCGGCACCGAACCCTCGGTGCGGGGGGTGGAGCTGGACGTGCGGGGGCCGCGGGACGCGGACGAGTTCACAAGGAGCCTCTCGGAGGACGGACACGACGGGAAGTGGCCGTGGTGCCCGACCACACCCGCCGGCCCGGAGGCCGTGCGAGGGACCTGCGCTCCGGCCCCTGGGGCTCGGTGCTGAACACTCGACCGCGGACGCACTGGCGTCCGCCGACGACCATCCTACCGACCGTCGCCCCCTCCCATCGGCAGCGCCCCCCGCGATCACAGGAGGGAAGCGTCACGATCCGGGTTCGCGCGGGGTCGGGGACACACGTTCCGGATCGGAGGGTGGAGAGGCTAACCTCACTTCTGTGTCCACCTCGTCCACCTCCACGAGTGCACCGCCGCCGGCGGCCGCGCGCACCGGGCCGGCTCCGGCGAAGCGGCGGGTGAACCGCCCCCTCGCCCTGCTCCTCGCCTGCGCCCTGCTCGGTCTGGCCGTGCTCGCGAGCCTCGCGATCGGGTCGCGCGAGATCCCGCTGGGCACGGTCCTGCGCGCCCTCACCGACGGCAGCGGCGGCTCCCAGGACGTCCTCGTCGTCCGGGAACTGCGGATCCCCCGCACGCTCCTCGGCATCGTCGTCGGCGCCGCCCTGGGCCTGTCCGGGGCGCTCATGCAGGCGTTGACACGCAACCCGCTGGCCGACCCGGGCCTGCTGGGCGTGAACTCCGGCGCCGCCGCCGCCATGGTCACGGCGCTCGCCGTGTTCGGCCTCACCTCGCGCCTGCAGCTGGTCTGGGCCTCGATGCTCGGCGCCGCGGTCGTCTCGGTCGCGGTCTACCTGCTCGGCGCCACCGGCCGCGGCGGGGCGACCCCCGTCCGCCTCGCCCTGGCCGGCACCGCCGTCTCGGCCGCGCTGTACGCCTACACCAGCGCGCAGGTGCTGCTCGACACCACGACCTTCGACCGGTTCCGGTTCTGGCAGGTCGGCTCGCTGGCCGGGCACGACATGACGACCTTCTGGCAGATGCTGCCGTTCTTCGCGGTCGGGATCCTGCTGGCCCTCACCCAGTCCCGGGCCCTGAACGCCCTCGCACTGGGCGAGGACTCGGGCCGGGCGCTGGGCGCGAACGTCACCCGGACCCGGGTGCTCACGGCGCTCGCCGTCACCCTGCTCTGCGGCGCCGCCACGGCCACCGCGGGCCCCATCGCCTTCGTCGGTCTCGCCGTACCGCACGTCGTGCGCGCCCTGACCGGACCGGACCAGCGCTGGGTCCTCCCCCTCTCCTGCGTCGTCGCACCGGCGCTGCTGCTGTTCGGCGACGTCCTGGGGCGGATCGTGGTCCGGCCCGGGGAGCTGGAGGTCAGCATCGTGACCGCCGTGCTCGGGGCGCCCGTCCTCGTCGCGCTCGTCCGGCGTCGTCGGCTGGCCCAGCTGTGAGCGCGGGAACGTCGGAGAGACTGGCGAGCGTGCCCCCGCTGCGGACCGCCGACCAGGCCCGCACGGGTCGCACCGTCCGGGCCGGACGCGGGATCTCGCTGCGCATCGAGGGACGCAGCCTGCTCGTCTGCCTCGGCCTGCTCGCGGCGCTCGCCGGCGTGGTGACGCTCAGCCTCACCACCGGCGACTACCCGATCTCGGTGCCGGACGTCGTCCGCACGCTCCTGGGCCAGGGCAGCCGGGCGGACGGGTTCATCGTGCTGGGTCTGCGGCTGCCGCGGGTCGTGACGGGACTGCTCGTCGGTCTCGCCCTCGGGATGGCCGGTGCGGTGTTCCAGCTCGTCACGCGCAACCCGCTCGGCTCCCCCGACGTCATCGGCTTCACCTCAGGCGCCGTGACCGGGGCCCTCGTCGTCCTGCTGGTGATCGGTGGCGGCGGCAGCCAGACCGCGTTCGGTGCCCTGATCGGGGGCGGGGTGACGGCCGTCGCCGTCTACCTGCTCTCCAGCCGCGGCGGGGTCCAGGGCTACCGGCTGATCCTCGTCGGGATCGGCGTCACCGCGGTGCTGCAGGCCGTCAACGACTACCTGCTGACCCGCTCCCGCGTCGAGGACGCCCAGCAGGCGCAGGTCTGGATCACGGGGTCGCTCAACGGCCGCGGCTGGGAGCAGGCGACCCCGTTGGGCCTCGGACTGGCGGTCCTGGTCCCGCTCGCGCTGCTGAGCAGCCGCTCGCTGACCATGCTCGACCTCGGCGACGACGCGTCGCGCGCCCTCGGGGTGGACGTCGGCCGCACCCGGTCGACCGTCCTGGTCGTCGCCACCGCCATGACGGCGCTGGCCGCGATGGCCGCCGGCCCGATCGCCTTCGTGGCCCTCGCCGCCCCGCAGGTGGCCCGGCGGATGACCCGCGCCGTCGGGGCCGGACTGGTGGCCGCAGGGCTCACCGGGGCGCTCATGGTGCTGGTCAGCGACTTCGTGGCGCAGCGCCTCTTCGCGCCGACCCAGCTGCCCGTGGGGGTGGTGACCGGCGCCGTCGGTGGCCTCTACCTGGCGTGGCTGCTGGCCACCCAGTGGCGACGGGGCCGCGGCTGATGACTCCGACTGCGAGAGAACGGAACGACGTGACCCGGAACCGTCTGCGCGGCGAGAACCTGACCCTCGCCTACGACGATCGCACCATCACCGAGGACCTCGGGATCGAGATCCCCGACGGGTCCTTCACAGTCATCATCGGCCCGAACGCCTGCGGCAAGTCCACGCTGCTGCGGGCCCTGGCCCGGATGCTGAAACCCCGGAAGGGCACCGTGTTCCTCGACGGCGAGCAGATCCACTCGCTGCCCAGCAAGGAGGTCGCCCGCCGGCTGGGGCTGCTGCCGCAGACGGCGACGGCCCCCGACGGCATCACCGTCGCCGACCTGGTCGCCCGAGGCCGCTTCCCGCACCAGAAGTTGCTGCGGCAGTGGTCGAAGGACGACGAACGCGCCGTCGACGCGGCGATGGCGTCCACCCAGGTCACCGACCTCGCCGAGCGCAGCGTGGACGAACTGTCCGGCGGGCAGCGCCAGCGGGTCTGGATCGCGATGGCCCTGGCCCAGGAGACCCCCATCCTGCTGCTCGACGAGCCGACGACGTACCTCGACATCGCCCACCAGATCGAGATCCTGAACCTCTGCGCGCGCCTGCACGAGGAGCAGGACCGCACGATGGTCGCCGTCCTGCACGACCTCAACCACGCCACCCGCTACGCGACCCACCTCGTGGCGTTGAAGGAGGGCCGGGTCGTGGCCCAGGGCGACCCGCACGAGATCGTCACCAGCGAGCTCATCGAGGACGTCTTCGGCCTGCCCTGCGTCGTCATCCCCGACCCCGAGACCGGCACCCCGCTGGTCGTCCCCCGGGCCCGGACGAGCCGGCTCGGCCAGGACGCCGCCACCCGCGGCCACGTCGCCGGGTCGCCCCAGGCACGCCCTGCCGGACGTGTCGGGGGCGCAGGCGTTTAGCGTGTCGGGGATGCAGCCCGCAACGGTCGGACGACTCGGCCTCGTCGTCCACCCCGTGCGCGACACCTCCGCCGAGGCCGACCTCGTGGTGGCCTGGGCCGCGGAGCACGGCAAGGAGGTCGTCGGGCTGCGGACCGACGTCACCCGGCTGCCCGCGGGAGTCCTCGGGGTGGGCGAGGACGAGTTCGCCTCCACCGTCGACGCCGTCGTCAGCCTCGGTGGGGACGGCACGATGCTGGGCGCGCTGCGCCTCGTCGTCGCCCGCGGGGTGCCGGTGCTCGGGGTGAACCTCGGTCACCTGGGGTTCCTCGTCGAGCTCGAACCCCGCGAACTGCCCGGCGCGCTGGAGCGCATCGCCGCCGGGGACTTCACCGTCGAACCCCACCTGTGCCTGCGCACCGAACTGCGCACGGGCGACACCCTCGAGCAGGCCGTCGCCTTCAACGACATCGCCCTGGCCCGCACCCCGGGGCGGGGGACGGTGACGGCCGCGCTGTCGGTCGCCGGCCAGCGCATCGGCTACCTGCGCTGCGACGCGATCGTCCTCGCGACCCCGACGGGCTCGACGGCCTACAGCTACGCCGCCGGCGGTCCGGTCGTCTCCCCCGGAGCCGACACCCTGCTGGTGACGCCGGTCGCGCCGATGTCCGGCATCGCCCGGCCCATCGTGCTCGGGGTGGAGGAGACCGTCCGGATCGAACTGCTGGAGTCCTCCGGGCCGCCCGTCGTCGAGATCGACGGGATCGCCTCCGGCGAGCTGCTGCCGGGGTCGGTCATCGAGGTCCGCGCCGAGCGCGACGCGGGGCACGTCATCCGCTTCGACGCCGCGGGCCACGGACGCCGGTCCCGGGTGAAGCTCAGCCTGCTCGACCTGCCGCTGCTCCCGGACGAGATGCTCGAGCTCGTCCCGAAGGAGATGCGGCCCAACGAGTCCACGCGTTCCCGCTGACCCGCTGACCCGCGCCGCAGCCTCCCCGGCCCGGATCAGCCGGCGGTGGGGTCGGTCGTGGGGATCCCGCTGGGCCGACTGAGGGCGGCGTCGGAACTGTCCGAGGTCGGTGTCGCCACGGCGGCGGCGTCCTGCTGAGCGGTCGCCTCGCCCGAGGACGAACTGCTCGAGGAACTGCTGGACGACGACCCGCTGCCGGTCGGTGACGAGGAACTCGTCGCCGTGCTCCTCGAGGTCGGGTCGTCGGTGGCCGTCCCGGAGCTCGTCGGGCTGTCGGTGGCCGTCGCGGTGCTCGTCGCGGTGTCCGTGCTGGTCGCGGTGTCCGTGCTCGTCGCGGTCTCGGTCGGCGACGAGGTCTCGGTGGGGGTCGAGGGCGTGCTGGTGATCTCGTTGCCCACGATCCCGGAGTTCACCGTGGCCGTGGACCCCTGACGCTCCGCGGCGACGCTCTGCCCGCTCAGCTGCTCGAAGGCGAAGATCCCGCCCACGCTCAGCACGAACGCCGAGACCCCGAGGAGCACCGCGTGGGCCGGCCGGAACCGCTTGCGGGGCGGGGGAACCGGCGCCGGGGGCGGTGTCGGGTCGTCCTCGCCGGGCACGGGCGGGGCCGGGTCGTCGGGGTGCTGATCCTGGGCCGGCGGGACCGGGGAGGGTCCGGGGGATCGACCCCGGGCGCGACGGGCGGCCTCGGCGAGCCGTTGCCGGCTCGCGTTGAGGTAGTGCCCGTAGATCGCGGCGGCCGTCGAGGCGATGACGCTGCCCATCGCCGCGCCGACGAGGGTGCCGTAGGAGCCGAGGCTCTTCAGCCCGGCCAGCAGGAACGCCGAGGTGACGGCCGCGAGGGCGCCGCCGGCGATCTGCGCCCAGTTGATGGTCAGGGTGGTCCGCTCAGGGGTCTGTTCGCTCATGCCGTGAGCCATCGTCCCATCCGGTTCCGGTGGGTCCTGGCAAGCCCTGGGGTGAGTCCTGTGAAGGCTCGCCCCGCCCCCCGGTAGCGGTCGTGATCGCCGTCGGCCAGAGTGTGGCCATGAGCATCCTCGTCCAGGACCTGAACCAGTGGAAGGGCGCTCCCGTCCTCGACGTCAGCGACGCGAAGATCGGCACCCTCGCCTCGGTCTACGTCGACGCGGCCACCGACGAGTGGCTGTTCGCCTCGGTCGAGACCGGCCTCATGGGCTTCAAGAAGGCCGTCCTCATCCCGCTGGAGGGCGCGGCCGTCGGCCGCCACGACATCCGCGTCGCCTTCTCCAAGGAGAACGTCAAGGCCGCCCCGTCGTTCGGCACCGACGAGGAGCTCGGCCCCGACGACGAGCCGAAGATCTACGTCCACTACGGGATGGACTACGTGCCGCTGGACACCCCCAGCGGCCGCCGCCTCGCCCGCCGCTGACGCCCCTGGCCCGTGGCCTCGCGGTGAACGACCGCGAGACCACGGGCCGGGTCACACCCGGGCGCGCTGCATGGCGTCGCTGACCTCGCCGACGAGCTCCTCGAGGACGTCCTCGAGGAAGACGATGCCGGTGACGGTCCCGGCGGCGTCCACGACCCGCGCGAGGTGGGCGCCGCTGCGGCGCATCGACGCCAGGGCGTCCTCGACCTCCTCGGCGTCCCCCAGGGTGCCGAGCTGACGGATCCGCTTCTCCGGCACGGCCTGGTGGTACCGCTCCGGGTGCTCGTGGGGGTCGGCGTAGAGGATGTCCTTGAGGTGCAGGTAGCCGTGCAGCTCCCCGTCGTGGTCCAGCACCGGGAAGCGCGAGTACCCCGTCCGGGCCACGAGCGCCTCGACGTCGGCCGGTGACGCGCCGAGCGAGAGCGTGCGCAGCTGCGCGAACGGGACGGCGATGTCGCCGACCGTGCTCTCGGAGAACTCCAGGGCCCCGGCCACCAGACCACCGCTGTCGTCGAGGGTCCCCTCGCGGCGGCTCTCGGCCACGATGGACTGCACCTCCTCGACGGTGAACGCGCTGGCGACCTCGTCCTTGGGTTCCACGCCCAGCGCCCGCAGGGCCGCGTTGGTCAGACCGTTCAGCGCCCGGATGACGGGGCCGATGACGCGCCCGAGGGTCACGAGCGGCGGCGCGAGCAGCAGCACCGCGCGGTCGGGACCGGCGATGCTGAGGTTCTTCGGGATCATCTCGCCGACGACGACGTGCAGGTACGTCACGATCGAGAGGGCGATGACCAGCGAGACCGGGTGCAGCAGGAACTCCGGCAGGTGCACCGCGTGGAACAGCGGCTCCAGCAGGTGCGCGAGCGCCGGTTCGGCGACCGCACCGAGGCCCAGCGAGCACAACGTCACGCCGAGCTGGCAGGTGGCCAGCATGAGCGAGACGTGCTCCATGGCCACCAGCGCCGAGCGGGCCCGGGCGCTGGTCTGGGCCAGCGGTTCGATCTGGCTGCGCCGGGCGGAGAGCACGGCGAACTCGGCGCCGACGAAGAACCCGTTGCCCAGCAGCAGGACGACGGCGAGGAGCAGCGAGGCCTGGGCGCTCACCGGGCACCTCCCGCGGCGATGCCGGCGTCGGCGGCCTGGACGGCGTCCGCCAGGGTGATCTGGCGGGTGCGCAGGCGCAGCCGCTCGACGCGGCGGCCCTCCATCCGCGCGACGCGCAGGACGGCGCCGTCGAGCTCGATCTCGTCGCCGACGGTGGGGATCCGGCCGAGGCGGGACATGACGAACCCTCCGAGGGTCTCGTAGGCGGGGTCGTCGGGGACCTCGACCCCGGTGGCGTCGCGGACCTCGTCGGGTCGGGCCAGACCGGGGACGGTCCAGGACGCGTCGCGGTGCTGGCGCAGGCCACCGCGGTCGCGGTCGTGCTCGTCGGAGACGTCACCGACGATCTCCTCGATGAGGTCCTCCAGCGTGACGACCCCGGCCGTGCCGCCGTACTCGTCGACGACGATCGCGAGCTGCAACCCCTTCTGCCGCAACTGCACGAGCAGCGGTTCGAGGGTGAGGGAGTCCGGGACGCGGCGCGCGTCGGCCATCAGCGCGGCGGCCGGGACGTCGTGGCGACGGTCCGGCGGGACGGCGACGGCGGCCTTGACGTGCACGACGCCCCGGATGTCGTCGTCGTCGTCCCCGGTGACCGGGAAGCGGGAGTGGCCCGTCGTCCGGGCGCGGGAGACGACGTCGGCGGCGGTCTCGTCGAGGCGGATCGCCTCCATCCGCACCCGCGGGGTCATGACGTCGGCCGCGGTCTGGTCCCCGAAGAGCAGGGACCGGCTGATGAGGTTCGCGGTCCCCTCGTCGAGGGTCCCCATGTCGGCCGAGCGGCGGACGAGCGCCGCGAGCTCGCGCGCGGACCGCGCGCCGGACAGCTCCTCCTGGGGTTCGACCCCGATGCGGCGCAGGAACCAGTTCGCGCTGCCGTTGAGGACCTTGAGCAACGGCCCGGTCGCCCAGGTGAAACCGCGCTGGAGCGGGGCGACGACGCCGGCCGTCGCGAGGGGGACGCTGAGGGCGAGGTTCTTGGGGATGAGTTCCCCCACGACCATCGAGAACGCCGCCGCGACGACGACGCTGACGACGCCCGCGACGGAGTCGGCGAGCGTCTCCCCGAGGCCGAGGGAGGTCAGCGGCCCGTTCAGCAGGGAGGCGAGCGAGGGTTCGGTGAGGTACCCGACGAGCAGGGTGGTGAGGGTGATCCCGACCTGGGCGCCGGAGAGCTGGGTGGAGAGCGTGCGCAGCGCGGGGAGGACACCGGCCGCGCGCTTGTCGCCGTCCTCGACGGCCTTCTCGACGGTGAACCGGTCGAGGGTGACGAACGCGAACTCGGCCGCGACGAAGACCGCGGTGCCGAGGGTGAGGACGACCCCGACGAGCAGGAGGAGCCATTCGGTCAGCACGGGTGGTCCCCGCACGGCTCTCCGGGCGACGCCGGGTGTGGATGGTGACTGGTACTGGGAGGGTCGGAATCGACCCGGGCATCTGAACTCATGGCACCTCGAAGCGTAGACGAGGGACCCCGGGCCCGCGGCTGGAGCGGCGGGTCGGATTCGCGGTCACGGCCGGGACCCGAGGGGCCCGGAGACGGCTAACCGGCGTCCTCCGGCTCCCGGGAACGCCGGACGTACCAGGCGGCGAGGAAGTAGAGCCCCGCGGCGGTGAAGGCGATCTTGACGAGCAGCATGAAGGAGCCGCCGTCGTGGACCACGGTCCACGCCAGCGCGGCGAGGGCCAGGTACACGATCCCGGACCGCTTGGACTGCTCGAGGGTCTTCGTCGCCCGCCACCACGGTCGTCGCGCCATGACGACAGTGTGGGGCGTGCCCCGGGGTCGCGACGACCTCGCGGCGGCGCCGGCTCCCCCGACGGGACCCCGACCAGGCTCGACGCGGTGGTCGACGCCGCTCAGGGGTGGGCGCCCGCGGGTCGGGGCCGGCTGAACAGGTACCCCTGGGCCAGGTCGCAGCCGAGCTCGAGAAGGACGTCGCGCTGCTCGGCGGTCTCGACCCCTTCCGCCACGCAGTCCAGCCCCAGGGCGCGCGCGAGGTGCACGCAGGCTCCCGCGATCGCCCGGTCGGCGGGACGATCGACCAGGGACTCGACGAAGGAGCGGTCGATCTTCAGCTCGTGCACCGGGAAGCGCTGCAGGTAGGTCAGGCTCGCGTAGCCGGTGCCGAAGTCGTCGATCGCGATCCGGACGCCCAGGGCCGCCAGGGCGCTCAGCGTGGTCTCGGCCGCGACCGGGTCGGTCATCAGCGCCGTCTCGGTGATCTCCAGGACCAGTTGCGAGGCCGGCACACCGTGCCGAGCCAGCGCCGAGGTCACCAGGAGCATGAGGTCGGGGTCGCTCAGCTGCCGGGCCGAGATGTTGACGCTCATCTGGACGCCCGCGCCGCTCGAGGTCCCGGCCGTGGACTCGGCGGTGGGCTCGGCGTTCCACACCGCGGCCTGCGCGACCGCGGTGTCGAGCACCCAGGCACCGACCTCGCGGATCAACCCGGCGTTCTCGGCGACGTCGATGAACGCGGCCGGGCCGAGCAGCCCCCGGGTGGGGTGCTCCCAGCGGATCAACGCCTCCACCCCGGTGGTCACCCCGTCGACGAGGCGGACGCGGGGTTGGTAGTGCAGACGCAGCTGGCCCTCGGCCAGGGCGGCACGCAGCTCCTGGAGCAGCCGCAGGCGGTCCGCGGTCGCGTCCCCGGCCTGCGGGTCGTGCACGGCCCAGCCGCTGCGGCCGTTGTCCTTGACCCGGTACATCGCGGTGTCGGCCCGGCGGAGGACGTCGTCGGCGGCTCGCGCGGCGTCCCCGTCGGTCGGCAGGGGGTCGGCGAAGGCGATGCCCGCGCTCGCGGAGAGGACGACCTCCACCCCGTGGACGACGACCGGTGCCGCGAGCTCGGCCAGCAGGCGGCGGCACAGGGCGACCGCCTCGTCCTCGTCGCGCAGGTGTTCCAGGACGACGAACTCGTCCCCGGCGAAGCGCGCCACGACCGCGCTCTCGCGCACCGCGGCCCGCAGCCGCGCACCGAGCACCTTCAGCAGTTCGTCGCCGCCGGCGTGCCCGACGCTGTCGTTGACGGCCTTGAACCCGTCGAGGTCCAGGAACAGCACCGTCGCTCGACCCGGCTCGGCCTCCGCGCTGGCGAGAGCGTCGGTCAGGACCGCCTGCAAGCCGGTGCGGTTCAGCAGGCCGGTCACGGGGTCGTGGTGGACCAGGTGCTGCAGGTGGCGTTCGGCGACGGCCCGCCGGGCCTCGGACGTCTCCGCCGTCCGCTTGGAGGCCAGCAGCTCCTGCTCGTAGCGGCGGCGTTCCCGGGCGGCGAAGAGGGCGATCAGGACCGGCCCCGCGCCGGCGGCGGGGGCGCCTGCGTGGTCCAGGGAGGTGGCGCTGAGGAACGCCGCGTGCCGGACGCCCCCCGCGCCCATTACCTGCACGGCGCTCTCGTCGACGCGTCCGGTGGTGGTCAGCTTCGGCAGGCTGTGCGTGGTCCACACGATGCGGTCGCCGACCGGCAGCAGCCGGGCGAACACCGTCCCGACGACGTCCTCGCGCGACAGCCCCGACCACGCCGTGAAGGTGTCGTTCGCGGCCAGGACGAGACCGGTCTCGGGGTCCAGCACGAGGTGGGCGCACGGGGAGTGGCGCCACCACAGCGCTTCCGGCCCGGTGACCGGTTCGATCCAGGTCGCGAGCGCGCGGTCGGTCACGACGGCGGCCCGGAACGGGTCGCACCGGACGCGTCGTGGCGAGCGTGGCGGTCCAGGTGCGCGCGGAGCGCGGCGGCGGTCTCGGCCGGCGCGCTGATGTGCGGGCAGTGCCCGGTGGCCTGCAGCGCCACGAGGTGACCGCGCGGCAACGCCGCGGCCACCGCGGCCCCGACCTCCTCCGGGGCCAGGGCGTCGTGGCGGCACTGCAGCACCAGCGTCGGCTGGTCCACCCGTCCCAGCACGTCCCGGGAGTCGCTGAGGAAGATCGCGCTCGCGAAGGTCGCGGCGGCGTCCGGATGGGTGCCCAGGAAGCTCTCGGTCAGCTCGGCCTCGAGGTCCGGGGACCCGGGGGTGCCCATGACCACCGGCGCCATCGCCGCGGACCAGGCGTAGTAGTTGCTGTCCAGGGACTCCAGCAGTTCGTGGACGTCCTCCAGGCTGAAACCGCCGACCCAGCCGCCCGCGGGGTCGTCGACGTAGCGGGGGGAGGGCGCGAGCAGGGCCAGGGAGGCGAACCGGTCCGGTTGGGCGGCCGCGGCCAGCAGCGCGATCATCGCGCTGACCGAGTGGGCGACCACGTGCACGTCGCGCAGGTCCAGCGCCGCGCAGACCTCCAGCAGGTCCTGGGCGTACCCGCCCAGCTCGGCGTGGCGCTCGTGGTCGAAGTCGGCCAGCCGGGTGCCCCCGGAGCCGGCGTAGTCGAACAGGACGACCCGGTGGTCCTGGAAGAAGGGCAGCAGCCGCGTCCAGGCCAGCTGCCCGGCACCGAACCCGTGGGCCAGCAGCAGCACCGGCCCGTGCGGGTCCCCGACCTCGGTGACGCAGTGCCGGGCCAGGACGGCGGCCGCGTCGGGCACCGTGACCACCGGCTTCGGTGGCGTGCTCGACACGACGCAACCGGCACGCCGGGGCGGGATCGTTCGCGCGGGGTGGTCGGGAGGGGTGGTCGGGTGGTGCACGGGAACCTCACGAGTGGTTGGACGTCCAGGTGATCTCGGCGGGAACCGGCGCCCGGTTGAGCGCGGGACGGCCGGATCACCCCGATGGCCGGTCGTGGGCCGCAGCGCGCGGGTCGATGGGCTCAACGGGCGACCCGGGACCGGGAACGCTTCATGACGCGGGGAAGCTTGCCGAACAGCAAGCATGCCGAAGATGCGTGACCTCTCAATCACCCGCAAGCTCGTCCTCGGGTTCGGGGTGGTGTGCCTCCTCCTGGCCGCGGCGATCGGCCTGGGTCTGAAGACGCTGAACTCCTCGCAGTCCACGGTGTCGGCGATGTCCGGGGTCGTGGTGCCGGGCGTGAAGTACAGCGGTCTGGTCAAGTACTCCTTCGCGCAGAGCCGCCTGGACCTGACGGCGATGGCACTGGCCGTCGACCCGAGCGCGACCGCGGCGGCCCAGGCGGCCATGACCGCCGACGACACCGAGCTGGACGCGGAGTGGAAGGGCTACCTCGACACCTTCCCCGTCTCGACGCAGGCCGACCGGGACTCCTTCCAGGCCGACCTCGCCACCTACCGGGCCGAGCGCCAGGCCCTGGTGACCGCGGCGGAGGCCAACGACACCGCCGGCTTCATCGCCACCCGCGACCGCGACGTCACACCGCTGGCCACGCGGATCAACACGACGCTCGACCGGATCCAGAAGGCCGAGGTCGACAACGCGAACGCCACCGCCGTCCAGGGTGCAGCGGACTACCGCCGGGCCCTCGCCCTCCTCATCGGGTTGGGCGTCGCGGCCCTCGTGGTGGCGATGGTCGTCGCCGCGCTCGTCGCCCGCTCCATCACCCGGCCGCTGGCCCGCACCGCCGCCGTCGTGCGGGGCCTGGCGGAGGGACGTCTGGACCAGCGGGTCGGCTACGAGGCCGCCGACGAGATCGGCCAGCTGGCGGCTGCGGTCGACCGCACCATGGACCAGCTGTCCACGACCATGACCGAGCTCACGTCGACCGCGCAGGTGCTGGCCGGGTCCAGCGAGGAGATGTCCAGCGTGGCCACCCGGCTCTCCGCGGGGGCCGCGGAGACGTCCTCGCAGACCCACGTCGTCTCCGCGGCGACGGAGGAGATCTCGGCGAACATCGGCACGGTGGCCGCGGCCGGTGAGGAGATGACGGCGGCGATCAGCGAGATCGCGAGTTCCACCTCCGAGGCGTCCACGACCGCGGCCGCGGCCGTCGCCGCCGCCGACGGAGCGGGACGGACGCTGGCGCGGTTGTCTGCGTCCTCGCGTGAGATCGGCGACGTCGTCAAGCTCATCACCTCCATCGCGCAGCAGACGAACCTGCTGGCGCTCAACGCCACCATCGAGGCCGCCCGGGCGGGCGAGCTCGGCAAGGGCTTCGCCGTCGTCGCCGGCGAGGTGAAGGAACTCGCGCAGCAGACGGCGCAGGCGACGGAGTCGATCACCGCGCGGGTCGCGGCCACCCAGGCCGACGTGAGCGAGGCGACCGCGGCCATCGGCGAGATCACGGAGGTCATCACGCGGATCGACGCGCTGCAGGCCACCATCGCCGCGGCCGTCGAGGAGCAGTCCGCCACGACGGGCGAGATGGTCCGCAACGTCACCGAGGTCTCCGTGGGCAGCCGGGAGATCTCGGCGACCATCGCCGGCATCGCCGGCGCCGCGGAGCAGACGACCGACGCCGCCGCCCAGACGGCCCAGACCGCCGCGGGGGTGTCCCGCTCGGCCGCCGACCTGCAGCGCCTCGCCGCCCGGTTCACGCTGTGAGGACGACGCCTCGGAACGGGGGGCCCCCCGCGGGACCCCGACCGGCGTCGCGCGGGGGCTTCCCGGTCGAAACGCTTCAGCAGCCTGCTCCGGCGGCCGACGATCCACGGTGATCGGTGACGCGAGCCAGCCTGCGGATCGGACGACCCGGCTCCTGCTGGTGGTCGTGGCGGCGGTCAGCCTGGCGGCGCTGATCGTGCCGCAGCTGCGCACACCCGTGATGCTCGTGGCCGTCTGGACCGCTCCCCTGCTGGTCCTGCGGGGTCGCCACCGGCACCACCGGGGCGCCTGGCCCTGGACGGTCGTCGCCGCGATGCTGACCGCCTGGGCGGGGGGTTTCACGGCCGGGGAGGTGCTCGGCCCGCACCACCCCCTGGTCCTGGTCTGCATGGGGACGGGTCAGCTCCTGGGCGTCGTCGTCGTCGCCCACATGGCGCAGCTGGCCGCCCGCCACCGGGGCCGCGCGGGCGCGAGCAGCCCGGGCGGTGCGCTCGACGTCGTCGTCGTGGTGGCCGTGCTGGTCACCGTCGCCGCCCAGCTCGCCACGCTCGGCACGATGACCCCGTACTTCGTCCTGGTCGCCGGTGTGGACATCGTCCTGCTGGGTGCCCTCGTGAAGTTCATCGTCTCGAGCACCGGCCTGGGCCCGGCCTCGCACCTGCTGCTCGCCGGGGGCCTGTTCTCCCTGACCTACGACCTCTCCACCGCCGTGCACGACAGCCGGCTGGCGGAGACCGGCAGCGCGCAGGGGCTGCTGGGGACCCTCGCGGTGCTGGCGCCGGCGTGCGCCGCGACGCACCCCAGCATGCGGGCGGTCTTCGATCCCGCCACCTTCACCCGCCGCCGGTCCGCCTCCACCGCTCTGCTGGGCCTGCTCCCGCTGGTCCTGGCCCCCGCCGCCCTCGCCTGGATCACCACCGCGCACCACGGCGGTGCGGGCGGCGCGACGCGGGGGCTGCCGCCCTGGGTCATCCCGGTGACCGGCGCCCTCGTGGCGGGCCTCTGCCTGGTGCGCGCGGCCCGCGTGCTGCGGGCCACCGAGCACCTCGCCGAACGCGACCCCCTGACCGACCTCGCGAACCGTCGTGGGCTGGCCAGGGCCCACCAGCAGCGGAGCACACCGGTCGGCCTGCTGCTGCTCGACGTCGACGAGTTCAAGCAGGTCAACGACACCCACGGCCACGACGTCGGTGACCTGCTCCTCCTCGCCGTGCGCGACCGGTTGCTGGCCGCCACCGCGGGTGACGGCGTCCCCGCCCGTCTCGGTGGCGACGAGTTCGTCGTCCTCACCGCACCCGCTCACCTGGACGCCGTCGCGGACCGGCTCCTGCACGCCCTGCGTGCCCCGCTGGTCGTGGGAGCCCTGCAGATCCGGATCGGGGTGAGCATCGGTCTCGCCACGACGGCGACCACCGGGGCGCTCCCCGCCACCGCCGACCTCGCCGAGCTGCTCACCCACGCCGACATCGCCATGTACGCCGCCAAGACCGCCGGTGGTGGACGGGCCGCCACCTTCCACCCCGACATGCGGGCCGAGGTCAGCGCCCGCTACGCCCTGAGCAACGACGTCCGCCAGCTGCTGGCGCAGGACCCCGACGTCGGTCACCTCGAGGTCCACTTCCAACCGGTCGTCGACCTGCTCAGCGGCGACGCCGTCAGCGCGGAGGCGCTGATCCGGTGGCGCCACCCGGTGCACGGTCTGCTCGCCCCCGACGCCTTCCTGGGGTTGGTCGGGAGCAACGACCTCGACACCCAGCTCGACACCGCGGTCCTGCGCGCCACCGTCCACCACCTGCGCCGGTGGCAGGACGAGGGCCGCCCCGTCCTGCCGGTCAGCGTGAACATGACCGGTGCGAGCCTGGACGACCCCGCTCTGGCGACCAGCGTCCTGGCGGTGCTGGCCGACGCCGGGGTGCCCACCAGCTCGGTGCGCCTCGAGATCACCGAGCAGGACGAGGTCGCCGGTGCCGGTCCCGCCGCCGCCTCGCTGCGCGCACTGCGCGACGCCGGGATCCTCGTCCTCCTCGACGACTACGGCACGGGCTACACCTCGCTGGACTACCTGCGCCGCTTCCCGATCCAGGTCCTCAAGCTCGACCGGTCGCTCGTCAGCGCCTCCCCCCGGCCGGACGCCGACGCGATCGGGGCAGCACCGCAGGGCGACGTGCTGGAGCGCTCCGAGATCGTGGCGGCCGTCACCGCCATGGCCGGTCACCTCGGGCTGCAGGTCATCGCCGAAGGCGTGGAGACCACCGCGGAGCGCGACGAGCTCCTCGCGCTCGGCATCCGCTACGCCCAGGGCTACCTCTTCTCCCGTCCCGTCCCCGCCGCGGACTTCGCCGCGCGGTACCTGAGCCACCGCGACGGGTCCACCACCCGCTCCCCGGCGGCCGTCGAGGTGGCGTCGAGCGCCGGGTGAGTCACCGCTCCCCGGCGGCGAGCTGGGCCCGCAGGTCCACCAGACCCCTCGCGTGCACCCGGGGGGAGGTGAACGACGCCGGGTACGGGGTGCCGCGGCGGTCGATCCAGGCCGTGCCCAGCCCCGCCCGCGCCGCCCCGTCCACGTCCCACGGGTGCACGGCGACGAGCAGCGACTCCTCCGCCCGGGCCCCGCTGACGCGCAGGAAGTGCTCGTACGCGGCGGGCGACGGCTTCCACACCCCGACGTCCTCCACCGACAGCACGGCCTCGAACTCCTCCCGCACGCCGGCCGCCGTCAGCAACTGCTCCCCCACCCCGACCGAGCCGTTGCTCAGGGTGAAGAGCCGGTGGCCGTCCGCCCGCAGGCCCCGGACACCGTCGACGACGTCGGGGTGCAGGGGCAGTCGGCCCATCCCGTCCAGCACGTGCTCGACCGCGCTCTCCAGACTGCCGTCCAGACCCGCGGCCGGATCCTTCCGGAGGTCGACGTCGTGCAGCAGGGTCCGCAACGCCTCGGCCCCCAGCTGGGCGAACGGCCGCGCGTCCCCCACCGCGCTCAGGGCGAACCCGTCGCGCAGCACGGTGGCGAACCACAGCGGGGCCCGGTGCGCGGGAGCGCCCACCGCGAGGAACCGCTCGGCCAGCGGAGCGAGGTCGGAGAGCGTCTCGTTGACGTCGAAGACGATCACCGAGGGGGACGGGGTCGGGCTCACGGAGGACTCCTTCACCGGGGACACCGGAGTCATCCTCCGGCCGACGGGCCCCGCGCGCCCGCGACGGGAACCGCCACGCATCCCCCGTGCTCGGGCGATCACCCCGCGTCGCGGTTCCGGGCGATGGGGTGAATCCGGCGCTCGGAGACGTCTGTGCGTCGTCTCAGTTCGCCGATGCGACGCCCACGCGGTCTGATCGAGGCTCATCCCCCACCTGGAGGCACCACATGATCATCCTGGGCATCGTCCTTCTCATCGTCGGTCTGCTCGCCAAGATCTCGATCCTCACCACCATCGGGGTCGTCCTGCTCGTCATCGGCGCGGTCCTGGCCATCCTCGGCGCGGCCGGGCGCGAGATCGCGGGCCGCAAGCACTGGTTCTGAGGTTCCGGCGCCGTCGCCCCTCCGGCGCTCAGAAGCCCGGTCGCGCCTCCGGCGCTCAGAAGCCCGGTCGCGCCTCCGGCGCTCAGAAGCCCGGTCGCGCCTCCGGCGCTCAGAAGCCCGGTCGCGCCTCCGGCGCTCAGAAGCCCGGTCGCGCCTCCGGCGCTCAGAAGCCCGGTCGCGCCTCCGGCGCTCAGAAGCCCGGTCGCGCCTCCGGCGCTCAGAAGCCCGGTCGCGCCTCCGGCGCTGAGAAGCCCGGTCGCGCCTCCGGCGCTCAGAAGAGGGTGTCCCCCAGCAGGAACGTCTCGATCGGCGCGACGCAGCGCCGCGCGGCGCGCAGCAGGGAGTCGTGGCCGCAGCCGCCCGCGACGAGCGCGGTCGCGGTCGGGACGGCCTCGGCCATCGCGAGCGCCGCGGTGCCGAAGTGCCCGGGGCTCCTCTCCCCGAAGAGCAGCAGGGCACGGGCGGGAAGACCGGCGTAGACGTCGGCGGGGCCGTCGAACTGCAGACCGGCGCGGGTCTCGGCGAGGACCTGCGGCAGCCGGGCCGCGGTGGAGCGTCCCCACTCGGTCCGGGCCAGCACCCCGCCGAGCAGTCGCTGCACCCGCTCCGACCGCACGGCCTGCGAGGAGGACCGCAGGTGGCGGTCCAGGTGGGCGAGAGCGAGGTCGGGGGAACCGGTCGCGAGCGCCCGGGCGGCCTGCTCGAGGGCTTCCTCGGGAACCGACCCGTCGATGGGCAGGACCGCGTCGTAGACCGCGACGCGGTCGATGTTGCGTTCCAGCAGCCCGGCCGTGGCGAGCAGGGCGACGAGACCGCCGAGGCCGTGGCCGAGGACGAGCCTCGCTCCGGTGCGGGTCAGCAGCGATCCGAGCAGGGCGACGTCGTCGGCGACGGCGTAGCGCTCCCCGGCGCGGCCGACGGCCTCACGGTCGTAGCGGTGCACGGTGAACCGGGCGCCGAGGCGGTCGGCGAGCTTCGCGTAGTCGCCCGACCCGCGGGCGCCGTGCACGAGGACGAGACCCGGTCCGGCGCCGGAGGTGACGACGTCGACGGGCGAACCGTCCGCCCGCCGCACGCCTTCGAGCATCACGGGGAGGTCACCACCCCGCAGGCAGCGGACGACCCTCGTCGTACCCGGCGGAGGACTGGATCCCGACGACGGCGCGTTCGGCGAACTCGGCCACCGAGCGCGCACCGACGTAGGTGAAGGAGGACCGCACGCCGGAGGTGATCTGGTCGAGGAGGTCCTCGACGCCGGGGCGGGCGGGGTCCAGGTGCATGCGCGAGGAGGAGATGCCCTCCTCGAAGAGTCCCTTGCGGGCGCGCTGGAACGGCGTGTCGGCCCGGGTGCGGGCGGCGACCGCACGGGCCGAGGCCATCCCGAAGCTCTCCTTGTAGGCCCGGCCGGCGGCGTCGTGGGCGAGGTCGCCGGGGCTCTCGTGGGTCCCGGCGAACCAGGAGCCGACCATGACCTGGCTGGCCCCGGCGGCCAGGGCGAGGGCGACGTCGCGCGGGTGCCGGACCCCGCCGTCGGCCCAGACGTGCCCGCCGAGCTCGCGTGCCGCGGCGGCGCACTCGAGGACGGCGGAGAACTGGGGGCGCCCGACGCCGGTCATCATCCGGGTCGTGCACATCGCACCGGGGCCGACGCCGACCTTCGCGATGTCCGCGCCGGCCTCCAGCAGGTCGCGGACGCCCTGGGCGGTGACGACGTTCCCCGCGACGACGGGGACCTGCGGGTCCAGGCCGCGCACGGCGCGCAGCGCCTCCAGCATCTTCTCCTGGTGACCGTGCGCGGTGTCGACCACGATGGTGTCGATCCCGGTGTCCAGCAACGCCTTCGCGGTGGCCGCGACGTCGCCGTTGATGCCGACGGCGGCGGCGATCCGCAACCGGCCGTGGGCGTCGAGGGCCGGGGTGTAGACGGTGGAGCGCAGCGCGCCCGTCCGGGTGAGGGCCCCGACGAGGACCCCGTCGCGCACGACGGGGGCGAACCTGCGGCGGGAGTCGTGCAGCGTGGCGAAGGCGGCCTCGAGGTCGGCCTCGGCCACCGCGGCCTCGATGCTCACGGGTTTCGTGCTCATGACCGTGCCGACCTGGGTGAAGCGGTCGACGTCGGTGCAGTCGGCGGGGGTGACGACCCCGAGGACGTGCCGGTCGGCGTCGAGCACGACGGCGGCACCGTGGGAGCGCTTCGGCAGCAGGTTCAGCGCGTCGGCGACGGTGTCGTGCTCGTGCAGCACGACGGGGGTCTCGAAGACGGGGTGGCGGGCCTTGACCCACGCCACGACCTCGGCGACGACGTCGAGCGGCAGGTCCTGCGGCAGCACGGCCATCCCGCCGCGGCGGGCGATCGTCTCGGCCATCCGGCGACCGGACACGGCCGTCATGTTGGCGACGACGACGGGGATCGTCGTCCCGGTCCCGTCACCGGTGGCGAGGTCGACGTCGAGCCGCGAGGTCACGGTGGACCGCGACGGGGCGAGGAAGACGTCGCTGTAGGTGAGGTCGTGCTCGGGCCGGGAGCCGTCGAGGAAGTGCACGGGCACAGCCTAGGCCGACCCCTCCCTCGCGGAGAGCGTGTGCAGGCCTCGTGCACACAGCGGGCGTCCGGGCCGCGTCCGGGTTCGGCGGCGCCCGGCCGTCCTACCCTGAGCGGTATGAGCATCGGAACCACGTCCGCACCCCAGGGCGGGCAGGGCCAGCAGCCGCCGCGGACGGCCGTCGTCGTCGAGGACGAGCCCACCATCGCCGACGCCGTCGCGCGCCGCCTGCGCGCGGAGGGCTACACCGTCGAGACCGCCGGGGACGGCCCCAGCGGCGTGGAGCTGTGCGAGCGGGTGAACCCCGACGTCGTCGTGCTCGACGTGATGCTCCCCGGTTTCGACGGGCTCGAGGTCTGCCGCCGCGTGCAGGCCGCCCGGCCGGTGCCGGTGCTGATGCTGACGGCCCGCGACGACGAGACGGACAAGCTCGTCGGCCTCGGCGTCGGGGCCGACGACTACATGACGAAGCCGTTCTCGATGCGCGAGCTCGTCGCCCGGGTGAACGGCCTGGTCCGCCGGGTGGAGCGGGCCCGCGCCCTCGTCGGCGCCCCCGTCCCTTCGGCGGAGGCCATGCGCTTCCCCGTCTCCGACGGCGAGCTGGAGATCGACCGCGCGCAGCGCCGGGTCCGCCGCGCGGGCGCGGAGGTGCACCTGACGCCGACGGAGTTCGACCTGCTGGTCTGCCTGGCGGAGTCCCCGCGCACGGTCCTGACCCGCGAGAAGCTGCTCGAGGAGGTGTGGGACTGGGCCGACGCCTCGGGCACCCGGACCGTGGACAGCCACGTGAAGGCGTTGCGCCGCAAGCTGGGCGCCGACCTCGTCCGCACCGTCCACGGTGTCGGCTACGCCTTCGAACCCACCGGCGGTCAGGAGACCTCGTGAGCTCCCGGACGCCCGAACCCCTGCAGGGCACCGGTCTCACCGGTCCGATCCCGATCACCGGCGCGGCGCACGACGCCCGCGCCGGTGCGGCCCGGACGGCGACGCGCCGGCCGTGGCCGGACGTGCGTCCGCTCGACCCGGTCCACTCGATCAAGACGAAGCTGGCCGTGCTGGTGGGGGCCTCGGTGACGGTGGCCGCCCTGCTGGTGTGGAGCGGGCTGCGGCTGGCCGAGATCCACATCGGACCCCGCTACACCCTGCCCATCGCCATCGTCGTGACCCTCGTCTTCACCCAGGTGCTGGCGCGGGGCATGACGTCCCCCCTGCGCGACATGACGGCCGCGGCGCGCGCGATGGCCGGGGGTGACTACTCCCGGCGGGTCCGTTCCACCTCCAACGACGAGGTCGGCGAACTCGCCGACGCGTTCAACCGAATGGCCGAGGACCTCGAGGCCGTCGACCGCGAGCGCCGGGAGCTCGTCGCGAACGTGAGCCACGAGCTGCGGACGCCGGTGTCGGCGCTGCACGCGGTGATGGAGAACCTCGTGGACGGGGTCTCGGAGCCGGACCACGAGACGTTGAACACGGCGCTGGCCCAGACCGAGCGCCTGGGCCGGCTGGTGGAGCAGCTGCTGGACCTGTCCCGCCTCGACGCGGGGGCGGTGTCGCTGGACCGCGAGGACCTGGCCCTGGAGCCCTTCCTGGGTCAGGCGACACGGGCGATGTCGATGACGGGACGCGACGTGCAGTTCGTCCTGGACGTCGAGCCGCGCGGGCTGGACGTCTACGTCGACTCGGCCCGGTTGCACCAGGTGGTGGCGAACCTGCTGGACAACGCGTCGCGGCACTCCCCGCCCGGCGGCAAGGTGTTCGTCTCGGCCCACCCGGTGGGTGAGGCGGGGCAGGTCGTGCGCATCAGCGTGCAGGACCAGGGGCCGGGGATCCCGGACGCCGACCGCGAGCGGGTCTTCGAGCGGTTCCAGCGCGGGAGCGCGCGCACCGACGGCGGGACGGGACTCGGGCTGGCCATCGCGCGCTGGGCCGTGCAGTTGCACGGCGGGACGATCCGGGTGGCGCCGACCCCCGAGGAGGGCGGGTGTCGGATCGACGTCAACCTGCCCAGGGTGATCAATGCGTCACCGGGTGTGACCGAAGCCGCAGCGTCGAGCTGAGGGCGGGCGGCGGGCGCATACCACACGGGGATAGGGTGGAGTAGCGCCCGCAGTCGGATGACAACCTTGAGGAAGAAGGCGACAACGCCGTGCCTCCACAGCCCTCGCACCACGAGGACAAGATCGCAGCGACGTTCGGCCCGAACGAGTGGCTCGTCGACGAGCTGTACGAGCAGTACCTGGCCGACAAGTTCTCCGTCGACGAGGCGTGGTGGGAGTTCTTCGCGGACTACTCCCCCGCGGACAGCCCCGCAGGCACCACCCAGGCCGGCGCGAACGGCACGAGCAACGGGCACGCGAACGGCGCCACGAGCACGACCCCCGCGGTGAGCGCTCCCGCGAAGACCTCGCAGTCCCCCGCCGCGAAGGCCCCCGCCGCGAAGGCCCCGGAGCCGGCACCCGCGGCGAAGGCCCCCGAGAAGGCGGTCGTGGCGCCGGCCCCGCAGCCGACGAAGACCGAACCGAAGGTCGTGACCAAGGACGTGTCCGTCACGGACAGCGCACCCGCAGCCCCCCGCACCGACACGGTGACCCCGCTGCGCGGCCCCGCCGCGCGCGTGGTGAGCAACATGGAGGACTCCCTCGAGGTCCCCACCGCGACGAGCGTGCGCGCGATCCCCGCGAAGCTGCTGGTCGACAACCGCATCGTCATCAACAACCACCTCAAGCGCGCCCGGGGCGGGAAGGTCTCCTTCACCCACCTCATCGGGTTCGCCGTCGTCGAGGCGCTGGCGACGATGCCGTCGATGAACGCGGCCTACACCACGGACGCCAAGGGCAAACCGGCTGTGCTGCAGCCGGCCCAGGTGAACCTCGGGATCGCCATCGACCTCCCCAAACCCGACGGCACGCGGCAGCTGATGGTTCCCGCGGTGAAGGACTCCGGGGGCAAGAACTTCTCGGAGTTCTGGACCGCCTACGAGGACGTCGTGCGCCGCGCGCGTGGCGGCAAGCTCACCGCGGACGACTTCGCCGGCACGACGATCAGCCTCACCAACCCGGGCACGATCGGGACGGTCCACTCCGTCCCGCGCCTGGTGAAGGGCCAGGGCGCGATCATCGGCGTCGGGGCGATGGAGTACCCCGCGGAGTACCAGGGCGCCAGCGAGGAGACCCTGACCCGCCTCGCGGTCAGCAAGGTCATCACGCTGACCTCGACCTACGACCACCGCATCATCCAGGGCGCCGGCTCGGGTGAGTTCCTGCGGATCGTGCACGCGAAGCTGCTGGGCGAGGACGGGTTCTACGACCGCGTCTTCCAGGCGCTGCACATCCCCTACCAGCCGATCCGCTGGACGCCGGACATCTCGATCAGCCACGACGACCAGATCAACAAGACGGCCCGTCTCGTCGAGCTGATCCACGCCTACCGGGTGCGCGGTCACCTCATGGCCGACACCGACCCGCTGTCGTACGAGCAGCGCATCCACCCCGACCTCGAGATCGAGACCCACGGCCTGACGCTGTGGGACCTCGACCGCGAGTTCCCCACTGGGGGTTTCGGCGGCAAGGCGCACATGAAGCTGCGCGACGTCCTCGGGGTGCTGCGCGACTCCTACTGCCGCACCGTCGGCATCGAGTACATGCACATCCAGGAACCGGACCAGCGCAAGTGGATCCAGGACCGGGTGGAACGTCCCTACGCGAAGCCGTCGGCGGCGGAGCAGCTGCGGATCCTGCGCCGCCTCAACGCGGCCGAGGCCTTCGAGACGTTCCTGCAGACGAAGTACGTGGGGCAGAAGCGGTTCTCCCTCGAGGGCGGCGAGTCCGTCATCGCGCTGCTGGACGCGCTGCTGTCCCGCGCGGCGACGAACGGCATGGACGAGGTCTGCCTCGGGATGGCCCACCGCGGTCGCCTCAACGTGCTGACCAACATCGCCGGCAAGAGCTACTCGCAGGTGTTCCGCGAGTTCGAGGGCATGCAGGACCCGCGCACCGTCCAGGGTTCCGGGGACGTGAAGTACCACCTGGGCACCGAGGGCACCTTCACGGGCGAGGACGGCGAGCAGACGAAGGTCTACGTCGCCGCGAACCCCTCCCACCTCGAGGCCGTCGACCCCGTGCTCGAGGGCGTCGCGCGCGCCAAGCAGGACCGGATCAACATGGCGGGCAAGACCTTCCCCGTCCTGCCGGTCCTCATCCACGGTGACGCGGCGTTCGCCGGTCAGGGGGTCGTCGCCGAGACGCTGAACCTCTCCCAGCTGCGCGGCTACCGCACCGGCGGTTCCGTCCACGTGGTCATCAACAACCAGGTCGGGTTCACCACCGCCCCCGCGTCCTCGCGGTCCTCGGTGTACTGCACCGACGTCGGCCGGATGATCCAGGCGCCGATCTTCCACGTGAACGGCGACGACCCGGAGGCCTGCGTCCGGGTGGCGCAGCTGGCCTTCGAGTTCCGCCAGACGTTCGAGAAGGACGTCGTCATCGACATGGTCTGCTACCGCCGCCGCGGTCACAACGAGGGCGACGACCCCTCGATGACGCAGCCGTTGATGTACAACCTCATCGAGAAGAAGCGCAGCGTCCGCAAGGGCTACACCGAGCAGCTCATCGGCCGCGGCGACATCTCCGTCGAGGACGCCGAGGAGGCGTTGCGCGACTACTCCGCCCAGCTCGAGCGCGCGTTCGCGGAGACCAAGGAGTCCAAGTCCGGTCCCGTCGACGGCGACAGCCGCGGTGGGCTGGAGAAGCCGGCCGCGCAGGAGGCCGACGCGCGAACCCCCGCCAAGACCCACCCGACGGCGGTGGACGCGGCGGTGCTCAAGCACATCGGTCAGGTGCAGTCGAACCCGCCCGAGGGGTTCACCGTCCACCCCAAGCTGCGGCAGCTGCTCGACAAGCGCGAGCAGATGTCCACCGACGGCGGGATCGACTGGGGCTGGGGCGAGCTGCTCGCCTTCGGGTCGCTGCTCATGGAGGGCACCCCCGTCCGCCTCGCCGGCCAGGACTCCCGCCGGGGTACGTTCGTCTCCCGTCACGCCGTCCTCACCGACCGCGTCACGGGCGACGAGTGGACCCCGCTGCTCTACCTGGGCCGCGAGGGCCAGGAGCAGGGCAAGTTCTGGATCTACGACTCGCTGCTGTCCGAGTACGCCGCGATGGGTTTCGAGTACGGCTACTCGGTGGAACGTCCCGACGCGCTCGTCCTGTGGGAGGCGCAGTTCGGCGACTTCTTCAACGGCGCGCAGACGGTCATCGACGAGTTCATCGTCGCGGGCCAGCAGAAGTGGGGCCAGCACTCCTCCGTCGTGCTGCTGCTGCCGCACGGCTACGAGGGTCAGGGCCCGGACCACTCCTCCGGTCGCATCGAGCGGTTCCTGCAGATGTGCGCCGAGGACAACATGACCGTCGCGGTCCCCTCGACCCCGGCGAGCCACTTCCACCTGCTGCGCCGTCAGGCCTACGCCCGCCCGCGCCGCCCGCTGGTCGTCTTCACCCCGAAGTCGATGCTCCGACTGAAGGCCGCGCAGTCCTCCGTGGAGGACTTCACCTCGGGGACCTTCCAGGAGGTCATCGACGACCAGGGCGGCCTCGACCCGGCCGCGGTGACCCGGGTGCTGATGTGCTCGGGGAAGGTCTACTGGGACCTCCTCGCCGAGCGCACCGCGCGCCAGGACACGACGACAGCGATCGTCCGCCTCGAGCAGCTCGCGCCGCTCCCGGTCGAGCAGGCCGTCCGCGTGCTCGGGCAGTACCCGAACGCGGAAGCGGTCTGGGTGCAGGAGGAACCGGCGAACCAGGGCGGTTGGTGGCACGTCGCGATGGGTCTCTTCCCGTCGCTGAACGCGAAGCTCCGCCTCGTCTCGCGTCCCGCCTCCGCCTCTCCGGCCGCCGGTTCGGCCAAGCGTCACCAGGCCGAGCAGCGCCAGATCGTCGAAGAGGCGTTCAACCGCTGATCACGGCACCACGCGGCGAACCCCGTCACCCCTCCGGGTGGCGGGGTTCGCCGCGTGGTGCCCGGTGAGCGCAGCGGGGTCCCCGGCAGCGACTATCCTCGGCCTGCCCCGCCAGTCATTCGTGGCACGACCCCCTGATGAGGAGCACTACCCGCGTGAGCGAGGACCTGAAGTGAACGGCCGCTACGACGTGCGGGTGTGCCTCGTCGGCGACGAGTTCGTCACCGGTGTGGGCGACCCCCGCGCCCTCGGCTGGGTCGGCCGCGTGTCGGCCCGCACCCCGCGCGACGACCGCGACATCACCCTCTTCCCGCTCGGCGTGCCGGGCGAGACGACGACGGACCTGAACAACCGCTGGCGCGAGGAGACCTCGCGCCGCTTCGTCGGCGGCGACGAGCACCGCCTCGTCGTCGGCCTCGGCCACGCCGACCTCGACGCCGGGACGACGCTGGCCCGCAGCCGGCTCAACCTGGCCAACGTCCTCGACGAGTGCGAGGCCCGCGGTCTGCCGACCCTCGTCGTCGGCCCGACGCCGGTCTCCGACGCGGAGCGCAACGAACGCATCGGTGACCTCGCCGACGCCTTCGCCGACGTCTGCGCGCGCCGCCGGATCTCCTACGTCGACACCTTCTCCCCGCTCGCCGAGCACGAGGACTGGTACGCCGACCTCGCCGCCTCCGACGGGATCCACCCGGGCCAGGCCGGCTACGGGCTGCTGGCGTGGCTGGTGCTGCACAGCGGGTGGTACGACTGGCTGGGCGTCCCGCAGCCGTGACGGCTCACGCGACGACTCACAGGACCCGGCGCCAGTAGCGCTGCGGCGCTGGGCACCTCCCGGCGCCCAGGACGAGGGAGTTCCGGAACGACAACGCCGACTCGGGTTCGTCCAGCAGCAGCATCCCGACCGGACGCATCCACGCGGCGCCGACCACGTCGAGGAACGACTCCCCGTGGCTCATCTCGTGCAGGTTCGAGTGCGCCGGCGACCCGGCGTCGCGCAGGAAGCTGTAGAAGCGGTGCATCGTCTCCGCGCGCAGGAAGAACACCTCCCGGGCCCTCGCGACGCCGCGCACGACCTCCAGCCGGGACCCGAGGCTCGAGGCGTCCACGGCGGCCTCCGCCCGACCGGGGGCGTGGCGGCGCAACCCGCCCTCGGCGTGGACCTCGAGGGCCTCGGCGATCCCCTCGACCAGCGTCGACTTCCCCGCCCCGTTCTCCCCGACGAGGAACGTCACCCCGGCGGGCAGGTCCAGGCCCTCGGTGAGCAGTTGTGTCACAGCGGGTATGGAGTCCGGCCACGCAGTGCCGTCGATCTCGGCATCCGGGCGACGGTGGACACGGCGTACGAGTCGCGGACCTCTCGGCATGGTCCAAGATTGCCCGGTGCCCCAACTCCTGCTCGGACCGATCCTGCGCCACGTCGATGCGACGGGAGCCACGGTCTGGGTGGAGGTCGACTCCCCCGGGTCCGTCACCGTCGACGTCACCCTGCCCGACGGCTCCACCGTGCGGGGCGGGGACCGGACGCTGAGCCTGCACGGGCACCACTTCGCCCTCGTCGTGGTCGACGGGCTGCCGACGGGCCAGTCGCTGCCGTACACCGTCAGCGTCGACGACGTGGGCGTCTGGCCGCTCGTGGGGTCCTCGTGGCCCGCGTCGTGGATCAGCACCCCCGCGCCTGGGGACGAACTGCGCCTCGCCTTCGGGTCGTGCCGCCGCGCCGGGGACGACGGGGAGGAGTCCACGGCCCTCGTCGGGGTCGACGCGCTCTCCGCGCTGGCCCGGCGGATGGTCGACCAGCCCGAGACGCCGCGCCCGGACCTGCTGCTCTTCGTCGGCGACCAGGTCTACGCCGACGACCCCAACCCCGGGATCGTCGACCGGCTGCGCGAGCGCAACGAGGGCCGCCCCGAGGGGGCGCGCGAGGTCCGCGACGAGATCGGGGACTTCGAGGAGTACACCTGGCTCTACCACGAGACCTGGGGCCCGGAGGCGGTCCGCTGGCTGCTCTCGACGGTCCCGACCTGCATGCTGCTCGACGACCACGACCTGCGCGACGACTGGAACACCTCCGACGTGTGGCGTCGCCAGGTCAGCGAGCGGCCGTGGTGGGAGGACCGGGTCAAGGGCGCGTTCGCGAGCTACTGGATCTACCAGCACCTCGGCAACCTCTCCCCGAAGGACCTCGCGCAGGACCGGCTCTGGCGCGTGCTGCGCGACATCGAGGACGACACCGAGCGCGACGCGGTCCTCGACGAGTTCGCCGCGACCGCCGACGCGGACCCCGCCAGCGCGCGCTGGAGCTTCTCGCGCGACCTCGGCGCGACCCGGCTGGTGGCCATCGACTCCCGCTGCGCGCGCCGCCTCGACCCGGACGACCGGCACATCACCGACGCCCAGGAGTGGGAGTGGGTGCGCGCCCAGGCCCTCGGCGTGGACCGCGAGGAGCCGGTGCAGCACCTGCTGCTGGCCACCACGCTGCCCGCGTTCCTGCTGCACGGGATCCACCACGCCGAGACGTTCGACGCGGCCGTCGCCGACGGCCGCTGGGGCGCCCGGGCCGCGGCGTGGGGCGAGAAGCTGCGCCAGGCCGCCGACCTGGAGCACTGGGCCGCCTTCCACCGCTCCTTCGTCGAGCTGGTGACGCTGCTGGGCGAGGTGGGCCGGCGCGAGCAGCCCCCCGCGAGCGTCCTGCTGCTCTCCGGCGACGTGCACTGCAGCTACACCGCGCAGGTCCACGTCCCCGGGGTGGACGCGGGACGCACCGCGATCCACCAGCTGGTGATGTCGCCGTTCCGCAACCCGCTGGAACGCGGGATGAAGGTCGCGAACCGGATCCTCGACCGCGCGCCCGTCCGCGGGTTCATCCGCGGGCTGGCCCTGTTGGCCGGGGTGCGCGAGCCCGACGTGCGCTGGGACGTCGAGCACGGACCGTGGTTCGACAACGGCGTGATGACCGTCGTGCTCGACCCCGACGGCCCCGCCGGGGTCGAGGTGGACCACGCCGGGCGCAGCCAGGGCCTGCCGCGCCTGCGCCGGACGCTCACCCGGTCGTTGCGCGCCGTGTGACAAGTGCGTTACGAACGGGCGCGGCACCGGACACGGTGCTTCATCCCCCGGCCACGTGGTCCACACTGTGTCCGCTCGACACCCGCCAACGGAGGTTTCCCGTGCCCGTTCGTCCCACCGCCCGCCGCCCGTTCCTCGGGGCCCTCGGTGCCCTGGCCGTCCTCGGTCTGACCGCGACCGGCTGCGGGTCGGACTCGCTCTCGCCCAGCGGCTCCTCCTCCTCCACCACCAGCTCCGCGGCCGCGAGCGCGACCGGCAGCGCCGACGCCGCGCTGAAGGCGATGCTGCCGCAGTCGGTGCAGGACTCCGGCACGCTGAGGGTCGGCACCAACGCCGAGTACGCGCCGAACGAGTTCCTCGACGGCGACACGGTCAAGGGCATGGACATCGACGTCCTCAACGCCGTGGCCGCCAAGCTGGGCGTGAAGGTGGAGTACTCCAACGCGAGCTTCGACTCCCTCATCACGGGCGTCACGAGCAACCGCTACGACATCGCCATCTCGTCGTTCACCATCAACGCCCAGCGCCTCGGGCAGGTGAACATGGTCCAGTACTACAACGCCGGCACCCAGTGGGTCGTGGCCAAGGGCAACCCGGACGGCATCGACCCCGCCAACGCCTGCGGCAAGACCGTCGCGGTGCAGTCGAACACCACCCAGTCCGACGACGACCTGCCGGTCCGCATCAAGGCCTGCACCGACGCGGGCAAGCCGACCATCACCGTCCTGTCCTTCGACTCCCAGGAGGACGCGACGACCGCCGTCGTCCAGGGCCGTGCGGCCGCCATGCTCGCCGACTCCCCGATCTCGGCCTACGCCGTCAAGCAGACCGGTGACAAGCTGGAACTCGCCGGGGACATCTACGACGCCGCGCCCTACGGCATCGTCACCCCGAAGGAGCAGACCTCCGAGGCCGACGCGATCTCGAAGGCCCTCACCGCGATCGCCGCCGACGGCAGCTACAAGGCCGCGCTGGACAACTGGGGTGGCGCCTCGGGTGCGGTGACGGAGTTCCCGGTCAACCCCTCCGTGTCGTGAGCACGAACTCCGCGGAGGAACGTCCCGGACGGATCGACGCCGTCGAGGTCCGGCACCCCTGGCGCTGGGTCGCGATCGCCGTCGTCGCCGTCCTGGCGCTCATGCTGGTGCACCTGCTGGCGACGAACGACTCGTTCGACTGGCCCTTCACCCTGCAGGTGATGAACCAGAACATCGTCATCCGCGGTTTCCTGGTGGGGACGTTGTTCACCACCGTGTGCGCCATGGTCATCGGTGTGCTCGGCGGGGTGCTGCTCGCGGTCCTGCGACTCTCGGACAACAAGGTCCTCTCCGGCGTCGCGTGGGCGTTCACCTGGTTCTACCGGGCCATCCCGCGCTACGTGCTGCTCTCGATCACCGGCGGCATCGGCGCGCTGTTCGCGACGGGGTTCTCGATCGGGTTCCCCTTCGACTTCCTGCTGACCCACTGGTTCGGGACGCCGGACCTGCGGCTGCTGACCGTCAGCCAGACGACGCTCTTCGCCCTGTTCGGCAGCGTCTTCGGCGGCATCGTCGGACTCGGGTTGTCCGAGGCCGCCTACATGGCCGAGATCGCCCGGGCCGGGCTGCTCAGCGTCGACGAGGGCCAGCACGAGGCGGCCGCGGCGCTGGGAATGTCGAAGCGCCTCTCGATGCGGCGCATCGTGCTCCCGCAGGCGATGCGCGTCATCGTGCCGCCCACGGGCAACGAGGTCATCGCCATGCTCAAGGACACCTCGTTGCTCGCGGCGATCCCCGTCCAGGCCGAACTGTTCTTCCGGGTCGGCCAGATCAAGAACCAGACCTACCAGGTGATGGCGGGCAACATGGCGGCCGTCCTGTACTACCTCATCGCGACGTCGATCCTCATGGTCGGCCAGTACTTCCTGGAACGCCGGTTCGGTCGCGGCTACGGCGGCCAGCCCCGTCGTCGCCCGGCCGCCGCGGGCGTCTCGCTGGGGCCGGGGGGTGCGAAGTGAGCACCCCGCTCGTCAAGGCGCTGAACGTCTCGAAGGCGTTCGGCCACGTCGAGGTCCTCAAGGGCATCGACCTCGAGGTGAACTCCGGTGAGGTCGTCTGCCTGCTCGGCCCGTCGGGTTCGGGCAAGACGACGTTGCTGCGCTGCATCAACTCCCTGGAACGCATCGACGGTGGCCGGATCTGGGTCGACGGCGACCTCGTCGGCCTGGAGGAGCGCAACGGCCGGCTGCACCGGCTCACCGACAAGCGGATCGCCGCCCAGCGCCGCGACATCGGCATGGTGTTCCAGCGGTTCAACCTCTTCCCGCACCTGACCGCGCTGGAGAACGTCGTCGAGGCCCCCATCAAGGTCCGCGGTCTGAGCCGGAAGCAGGCCCACGAACGCGCCGACGTCCTGCTGGAACGGGTCGGCCTGGCCGACCGGGCGCAGAACTACCCCTCGCAGCTCTCCGGGGGGCAGCAGCAGCGGGTCGCCATCGCCCGGGCGCTGGCGATGCAGCCGAAGCTCATGCTCTTCGACGAGCCGACCTCGGCGCTGGACCCGGAACTCGTCGGCGAGGTCCTGCAGGTCATGCGGGAGCTCGCCGCCGACGGGACCACGATGGTCGTCGTGACCCACGAGGTCGCGTTCGCCCGCGACGTCGCCGACCAGGTCGTCTTCATGGACGGCGGGGTCGTGGTGGAGCGCGGCACCCCGGCCGAGGTCATCGGGAACCCGAAGGAGGAACGCACCCGGACCTTCCTGGCCCGGATGCGCGCCCATCAGGACGACTGAGGCAGGACCCGGAAGAACTCCCGCAGGCTCGCGGCGACGAGTTCCGGGGCACCGGCGACTCCACCGGTGACGGACGACCGGTCCTCCCACACGACCCGACGGGCGTGCGGGAGGGCCGCCGCGAGCGCGTCCATCCCAGCGGGCAGCGGAGGACGGCTCCGCTCCCCCTGCGCCAGCAGGATCGGCAGGTCGAGGTCGGCCAGCACCGACCACCGGGTGGTGTCGACCTCGTCGGCGGCTAGGGCCTCGAGGTCGTGGGTCCAGCCCACGGCCTCGCGGGCGGCGGCCACCGGATCCGGGTCGGCCAGCGTCGACAACGCGGCCAGGACGGGTTCCGGGGTCAGGGTGACCTCCCGGGCGAACAGGTCGGCGGCGGCGCGGAAGTCGCGGTCGGCGACGAGGCCGCGGTAGCGGGTGAGGACCCCCTGCAGGTGCGGACCGACCAGCAGCAGCGGCGGCTCGATCACCGTCAGCGAGCGGATCCCGGCGGGTTCCGCCAGGGCCGTGTGCAGGGCGAGGCTCGCGCCGTAGCCGACCCCGACGAGGTGGACGTCGGACTCGGTGACCGCGCGGATCGTGGCCAGCAGGTCGTGGACGTCGTGCACCTCCTGGACGAAGGTGCGGGTGCCCCGGGCGTCGGGACTCGGTGGGTACCCGCGCCGCGCGCAGCGCCACACCTCGAAGTCGGGCAGTGCCCGGGCGAGCGGGGCGAAGGTGTGCAACCCACCGCCCGACCCGTGCAGGGCGAGCACCGGTTCGCCGGTTCCCGTCCGGCGCACGGCGAGGCCGGCGATGCGGTCCGTCGTCAACGTGTCCACACGAGTGAGCGTGCCACTCCGAGGGCGGGGAAGCCTAGCCTGACGTGCTGAGATGTCCCCCGTGACGTCCTCCCCGCACCCCGTCCACCTGCGCGTGCCCCTCGGCTGGCGTCTCTACCTGGGGTTGTTCGGCGTCGTCTGGCTCGCCCTGCTGTCGACGTTCGCCGTCCAGGCCGTCCGGGGCGGGCAGCCCGGCGGGGTCGCGGTGATCGTCATGATGTTCCTCGTCGGCGAGGCCCTCGTGCTGCGCTCGGTGCGGGCCCGGGCCACGGCGTCGGGATCCACGCTGACCGTCCACAACGTCCTCTCCACCCGCCGGCTGGAACGCGCGCAGGTCGAGAGCGTCCGCGTCGGGCGCCCCACGGGGAACCCGGCCCGGCTCGGGCAGGTCCTGACCGTGCTCGACCGCTCGGGCGGCCTGGTCACGATCGACGCGTCGATGCGCACGACGTTCACCGCCGGCGGCAGGCAGGCGCTGGAGGAGCAGCGCGAGGCCCTGGAGGCCTGGCGCCGCTCCCGCTGAACCGCAGCGGTCAGGGGACGATGAGGCCCACGGTCCGGCTGCGCGCACGCTCGAAGCGCGAGGCCGCGTCCGCCCAGTTCGCGACGTTCCACCAGGCCTTGACGTAGTCCGGCTTCACGTTCTTGTAGTCCAGGTAGAAGGCGTGCTCCCACATGTCCAGCACCAGCACCGGCACCAGACCCAGGGCGATGTTGGACTGCTGGTCGTAGAGCTGGACGTTGACGAGCTTCTGCCCGATGGAGTCCCAGGCCAGGATCGACCAGCCGGAGCCCTGGATGCCCAGCGCGGTGGCGGTGAAGTGCTTCTGGAAGCCCTCGAAGGAGCCGAAGCTGTCGTCGATGGCCGCGGCGAGCTCACCGACCGGCTTGTCGCCGCCGTCGGGGCTGAGGTTGGGCCAGAAGACGGAGTGGTTGACGTGTCCGCCGAGGTTGAACGCGAGGTTCTTCTCGTGCAGGTTCACGGTGGCGAAGTCGTCGCTGGAGCGGGCTTCGGCCAGCTTCTGCAGGGCGGTGTTCGCGCCGGCCACGTAGGTGGCGTGGTGCTTGTCGTGGTGCAGCTCCATGATCGCCCCGGAGATGTGGGGTTCGAGCGCGGAGTAGTCGTAGGGAAGGTCCGGAAGCGTGTAGCCAGTCGTGATCGCCATGCGGACGACCCTGCCCCCTCCAGCGCGCTGGAGGTCAAGCGGGGGCGACGGTGATCTCCGCGGTGAGCGCGCGAGAGACGCACGGCATGACGGAGCGGGCACGTTCGTCCTGGGTCAGGACGAGGTCGCGGTGGTCGGCCTCCCCCGCCACGAGACCCAGCCGGCAGGTGCCGCAGGTACCGGACTCGCAGGAGGAGTCGACGTCGAGCCCCTCGGCGCGCAGGGCGCTCAGCAGCGACCGGTCGGCGGGGACCTCGACCCGGGCTCCGGTGGGGGCCCAGACGGCGGTGAACGGGACCGGGCGAGCGCCGAGGGCGTCGACACCGGCGAAGTCCTCGACGTGGATCCGGCTGGGGCGCCAGTGCATCGTCAGGGCGAGGACCTCGTCGATGAGCGCGGTCGGCCCGCAGCAGTAGACGCGGGTGTCCGACGCGTCGCCGCCGTGGGGGTCGGCGAGGTACGGCCACAGGTCGAGGCGGCCGTGGGTGGAACTGTGGTGCAGCAGCGACCCGTCGGCGCTGAACTCGTCGAGGAACGCCGTGTCCGCGGCGCTGCGGCTGAGGTAGAGGACCTCGATCTCCGCGCCGCCGCGGGCCCGCAGTTCCCCGACCATCGCGCGGATCGGGGTGATGCCGATGCCACCGGCGATGAACAGGTAGCGCTTCGCCCGTTTGAGCGCGAAGTTGTTGGCGGGCCAGGTGACCTCGAGGACGTCGCCGACGCGGACGTCGTCGTGCAGGCTCACGGAACCACCCCGGCCGCCCGCGTCGCGACGCACGCAGATCGCGTACTCGCGCGGGGCCCGGGAACCGGCGTCGACGAGGCTGTAGCTGCGGCGCGGGCCCGCGGGGGTGGTCACGGTGACGTGGGCGCCGCCGCGGTAGCCGGGCAGCGCTCCCCCGGCGGGATCGCGCAGGACGAACCGGGTGACGTCGCGGGTGAGGTCGGCGCGTTCGGCGACGAGCAGGTTCAGGACGTCAGGCAACGCGTTCTCCCACGGTGAGTTCGGCCCCGTCGTGCAGGGTCCCGCCGTCGAGGACCTCGGCGTAGAAACCCATGGACTCGTGGCCGTAGGTGGTCGAGAGCAGTTGCGGGACGGGCAGGTCGCGCTTCCCGGTGCCGGGTTCGACCTCGGTCGCCGCGCACCGGACGGTCCGCTGGGTACCGCGGAACCGGACGTCGCCGAGGGTGAACTCCCGGTCGACGAGGTCGAACTCGCTCCACGCCGCCAGACCCTCGAGGTGGACGTTCGCGCGGAACCGCAGCGGGTCGACGTCGTGCCCGACGCGGGCGGCGAGGTCGCGGACCGATCCCAGGTTGACGAAGGAGACGAACTCCATCGCGCGGTCGGAGCCGTGCGCGGTGTCGGTGAACCGGCGTCCCGGTTCGCGGGCGACCACGGGTTCGGTGCCCGGCGGCAGGTCGAGGACGCGGGCGTAGAAGCTCCGCAGCTCCGCCAGTCCTCCGTCGGTGCCCAGGTCCGCGGTGAGGACCCGGTGGCCGCGGACGTCGACGGTGTAGACGCCCGACGTCGGTTCCAGGTGGGTGCTCAGCCCCGCGAGGCGGGCCTCGGCGACGAGGACGAAGAACTCCCGCTTGGAGATGCCGTGACCCAGCCCGGGTTCGTAGGCCCCGCCCGGCCGGGCCAGCGCGATCGTGCGGTCGAAGGGGACCCCGCACCCGGCGGTCAGGTCGACGTGGGTGAGCGGCTGCGGCGTCATGCCCTTGACCGGGTAGACGAAGAGTCCCTCGACGCGCGCTGCCACGGCCCCAGGGTAGCGAGTGTCCGGGGCGCCCCTCAGCGCTCGTGGCGCAGGACGGCCAGCGACGGTTCCCGGTCCCGCTCGATGTGGGCGAAGGCCAGGGCCTCGGACATCCGGACGTCACCTCTGGCGACCGCCGCTGCGAGTTCGACGTGGTCCTGGAAGGCGTTGTGGACGTCCAGCTCGGAGGTCAGGTGGAAGAGCCACTGGACCCGCCCCGACACCGACCGCATGGAGGCCTGCATGAGCACGTTGCCCGTCATCTCGACGACGACCTCGTGGAAGCGGGTGCTCGCCTCGGCGATGCGGTAGGGGTCGCCCTCCTCGACGACGCGGTGGGAGTGCTCGACGGCGTCCTCCAGCGCCGCGGTCGACGCCCCCGCCGCGACGGCCCGGGCGGCGTGGCCGGCCGCACCCACCTCGAGCACCTCCCGCAGGTCGAAGAGGTCGTTGACCAGCTGGGTGCTCCACGTCGTCACCACCGCCCCGCGCTGGGGAGAGGTGACGACGAAACCCTCCATCTCCAGCATCGGCACGGCCTCGCGCAGCGGAACCCGGGACACGCCCAGTTCCTCGCCGATGCGGCGTTCCACGAGCTTGTGGCCCTGGGGGTAGTCCCCGCGGATGATGAGTTCGCGCAGCCGCGCGTGGATCTGGCGGGAGAGCGAGGGCGGCTCACTGGGTGCGGCAGTCATCAACCTTGTTCTTCCGGGGTCGTCGTTCTTCCGAGGGCCTCGCGCCTGCGACGGCCCGGTCCACCGGACCGGGCCGTCGCGTCGAACCTAGCGGCCCGACGAACTACTTCTCGAGACCGAGCTTGCTGAAGTCGAGCTCGTTGGCCCCGATGTTGTGCGATGCGGCCACCCCGGTGAGCCACTTCTGGGCGAGGACCCAGTCCTTGTTGTAGGAGAGGTTGTAGTAGCACCCCGTCTTGGCGTACTCCTCCGCGGCCTTGACGTAGAGGGCGTCGTCACCGGTGGCGACCGCCTGGTCGAGCTGGGCGTTGACGTCGGCGACCTCGCAGCCGAAGTAGTTGATCCCGCCGGAGGCGTCCCAGAACACGTGACCCCACATGTACGGGGACCCACCGTCGGGGCCGTTGTTGCCGTCGAAGAACGCGTCCGGCCCCTGCGTGGGGTCGTTGATCCAGCCGAAGACCTGCGACGTCGGGTAGGACACCGCGGTCGCCTTCACGCCCAGCGCCTGGAGCTTCGCGGCCTGGATGTTCGCCATCTGCTCCGCGTTGGTGTTCCCGCTCGCGAAACCGATGGTCATGGCCGTTCCCGCCGGCAGGGTCTTGGCGTAGGCGGTGAGGACGCTGGGGTCGTAGGTCAGTTCCTGCTTGTCGGCCCCACCGGGGATCATGCCCTTGGCGTACAGGGTGGTCGCCGGTTCGGACCGGCTGCCGAGGACCTGGTCGACGAGGGACTTCTGGTCGATGCTCTGCAGGAACGCCAGTCGCGCGTCCTGGTCCTTGAAGAAGTCCTTCGAGGGGTTGAGCGTCACGAGCGCGGACTGCAGGGTCGGGAGCATGTAGCTGGCGTAGTCGGTGGACTTCTCGTACTTCTTCAGGCTGGAGGACGGCAGCGCGGCGACGACGGCCGACACGTCCCCCTGGTCGAAGGCCAGCTGCAGGGCCGAGACGTCGGAGTAGATGGGGAGTTTCACCGTGGTGAACGGCGACTTGTCGCCCCAGTACCCGTCGTACTGCTTCAGCGTCCAGGACGTCCCCGGCTGCGCGTCGGAGATCGTGTAGGGCCCGGTGCCGACGTCGTGGGTCTGCAGGTAGGTCTGCGCGTCGTCGGACCCGGCGTTGCTCTGCAACGCGGTCGGGGACTCCATCTTCGGCCCGAACGGCGAGGCGAGGTAGTCCAGGAACGCGGAGTTCGCCGCCTTGAGCGTGACGACGGCGGTGAGGTCGTCGGGGGTCGCGACGTCCTGGACGCCCTCGACCATGTACGCCGCCCCGCCTTCGACGGCGATGCGACGGTCGAAGGCGACCTTCACGGCGGCCGAGGTGAAGGGGGTCCCGTCGTGGAAGGTCACCCCGTCACGCAGGTGGAACGTGTAGACGGTGTTGTCCGCGTTGACGTCCCAGGACGTGGCGAGCCGCGGCGCGATCTCGACGGAGTCCTTGTCGTTCGCGTACTGCACCAGCCCCTCGTAGGTGTTGAGGACGATCGCGAGCCCGTTGTTGGCGTAGTAGACGTCCGGGTCCGGCGGCTGGCCGATGTCCCCGAGCAGACCGACGGTCAGGGTCCCGTCGGTGGGGGCGGCGTTCGCGGCCCCCTGGTCGTCACTGCTCCCGCCGGAACAGGCGGAGAGGGCGATCAGCGGGACGGCGGCGGCGGTGGCCAGCAACGTGCGCGTCCGCCGGCTGAACGAGCTGAACCTCATGGGTTCTCCTCAGGTGGGGGGTGGGGAGTTCGGGGGTGAGGGGGGAAATCAGGCGAGTCGCGGGTCCGCCGCCGTCTGGAGGACGTCGGCGAGGGTGTTCACGACCACGTAGACGGCGCCGAGGACGAGGGTCACGGCGGCGATGGCGGGGTAGTCCGAGGTCGGGATGCTGTTGGCGAGGTAGTTCCCCATCCCGGGCCAGCTGAAGACCTTCTCGACGACGACGGTCCCGGCGAAGAGGAAACCCAGCTGCAGGCCCGCCATCGACACCGACGGGCCGATGGAGTTGCGGACCACGTGCCGCGCGAGGACGCTCGCCTCCCCGAGTCCCTTGGACCGGGCGGTGCGGACGTGGTCGGCGGCCAGGGTGGTCTCCAACCCCGACCGCAGGATCCGGCCGATCGCCAGCGCCGGGGCGATGGCCAGCACGGTGGCCGGCAGGACGAGGTGCTGGAGTTCCGACCCGGGACCGCCCTCACCGCGCCCGGACCCCGGGAGCCAGTCCAGCCGGGCGTAGAACAGGATGATCCCGGCCAGCGCCAGCAGGAACGGTGGAGCCGTGGCGGCCACCAGCAGCACCCCGCGGTAGACGCCGGCGAACCGCCAGCGCAACGCGGCCGAGGCCGCGAAGAGGGTCGCGAGCAGCAGGGCGACGACGAAGGAGGCCAGCACCAGTTCCAGCGTCGCCGGGAACGCCGACGCGAGGTCGGTCGCCACCGGGCGGTGCGTCCGGTAGGAGGTGCCGAAGTCCCCCCGGACGGCGTGCCCGAGGAACCGCAGGAACTGCACGGGCCACGGGTCGTCGAGGCCGAGCCGGTGACGTTCGGCGTCGACGGCCGCGCGGGAGGCGTTGGCCCCCAGCGCGGCCCGGGCCGGGTCCCCGGGGGAGATCTGCTGCAGCGCGAACACGACGGCGCTGAGGACGAGGAGCACGGCGACCAGCGCACCGAGCCGACGGACCACGAAGCGCAGCACGGGGTTCACCTCCGGGTTCCGAGCAGGGTGCGGATGCCGTCGCCGGCGAGGTTCGCGACGAGGCTGAGCAGCAGGACCGCCGCGCCGGGGACGACGGGGACCCACCACGCGCTGAGCAGGAGCTGGGTGTTCGCGGCGGTGTCCGCCCCGAGTTCCGCGGCGGGCGAGGGTTGTCCCAGGCCGAGGAAGGAGAGTCCGGCCAGCAGCAGGACGACGTTGCCGATGTCCAGGCTGGCGGTGACGACGGCGGTGGGGACCGCCCCCGGCAGGACGTGGCGCAGGACGAGGCGTGCCCGGCCCACCCCGGCGACGCGGGCGGCCTCGACGTGCGGACGGGTGACGATCGAGCGGACCTCGGACCGGATCAACCGGGCGTAGTAGGGCCACCAGACGATCGACATCCCGAGCAGGGTGTTGCGCAGACCCGGCCCGAGCGCCGCCACGAGGGCGATGGCGACCAGCGTCGAGGGCAGCGCCAGGAACAGGTCGGTGAGGCGCATCAGCACCGTGTCGACCCAGCCGCCGGCCACCCCCGACGCGACCCCGACGACCCCACCGACGAGCAACCCGATCGCGACGACGGCGAGGGCGGAGAACCACGAGGTCTGCAGGCCGAAGAGGGTGCGGGAGAGGATGTCGCGGCCGATGGAGTCGGTGCCCAGCAGGTTGCCCGCCGACCCGAGGGGCAGTTGCGGGGCGGCCACCGGCTGGATCGGGTCGGCCGGGGCGAGGAAGCGGGCGAACACCGCGAGGACGGTCAGCGCGCCCAGCAGGGCGACGAGGAACCAGGCGAGCCGGCGGCCGCTGCGACCGCGGCCGGTGACGACCGGGACCGTGAGCCGGCGGGTGACCAGGACGGAGCTCACGCGACCACCCCGATCTCGGGGACGGAGGCGACGAGCGCCCGGGTGTAGGGCTCGCGGGGGTTTCCGATGACCGCGTCGGCGTCGCCGAGCTCGACGATCCGGCCCGCTTCGACGACGGCGATGCGGTCCCCCATCAGCCGGGCCACCGCGAGGTCGTGGGTGACGAAGAGGACGGTCATGGCGAGCTCCTCCCGCATGTCCCGGATGAGGTTCAGGGTCGTGGCCGCGAGCGAGGCGTCCAGGGCGCTGGTCGGTTCGTCGCAGAGCAGCACGGCGGGGCGCAGGATGGTCGCCCGGGCCAGGGCGACCCGCTGACGCTGTCCGCCGGAGAGGTCCGCGGGTCGTGAGCGGGCGAGCGAGGCCGGCAGCGAGATGGCCTCGAGGGCCGCCGCGACCCGGCGGTCGGCCTCGGCGCGCCCCAGTCGCAGCGGGGCGAGGCGTTCCCGCAGCGTCTCCCCCACGCTCAGCCACGGGGTGAGCGAGGAACCGGCGTCCTGGAACACCATCTGGGCGCCGCCCGCGGCGACGGTGATGCGCCCGGAGCGGACGGGGACGAGGCCCGCGATCGCTCGCAGGATCGTCGACTTGCCGGAGCCGCTCTCGCCGACGATGGCCAGCGCCTCCCCCGCGGGGACGCCGAAACCCACCCCGCGCACGGCCTCGACGCTGCGGCGCCGGCGCCCGTGACCGACGGTGTAGGTGCAGACGACGTCCTCGAGGAGCACCGCGAGGTCGTCCGACACCCGCGCGGCCCGCACCGGGGCGGTCGCCGCGACGGTCACGGACCGCGCCACGTCCTCGGTCGGGAACCAGCACGCGGCGCCGTGGTCCGCGCTCGGCCGGGAGGCGTCGAGGTCCGGGGTGTCGGTGGTGCAGCGCGCCACCGCCAGCGGGCAGCGGCCCCGGTAGGCGCAGCCGTGCAGACGTTCCGCGGGGGTCAGGGTGTCGCCGGTCAGCGTGGGCAGCCGGCGGTCCTTGGCGACCTGCAGCGAGAGCCGCGACCGCAGCAGACCCGCCGTGTAGGGGTGCGAGGGTTCGTTCAGCACCTGCTCGGTGGGGCCCACCTCGGCGAACCGGCCCGCGTACATGACGGCGATGCGGTCGGCGATCTGCGCGGCCACGCCGAGGTCGTGGGTGATGAGCAGGACGCTGCAGCCGTGGTCGTCGCGCAGTTCGCGCAGCAGGTCGAGCAGCTGGGCCTGCACGGTGACGTCGAGCGCCGTCGTCGGTTCGTCCGCGACGACGAGGGCGGGACGGCCCGCCATCGCGATCGCGGCCATGACGCGCTGGCGCAGACCTCCGGAGAGTTCGTGCGGGTAGACCCGGAACCGCAGTTCGGGTTCGGGGACACCCATCGCGCCCAGCAGGGCGATCGCCCCCGGACGGTCCTGACCGGCTTCGACGATCTGGCGGCCGACGCGCATCGTCGGGTTCAGCGAGGTCATCGGGTCCTGGAAGATCGCCCCGAGCGCGCTGCGCCGGGCCTGGCGTCGTGCGGTCTCCGTGCCGTGGGCCATGTCGGTGTCGAGGACCCGCACCTCGCCCGTGACGTGCGGGCGGGCGGCGTCGGGCAGCAGCCCGAGGACGCTCAGCGCGAGCATGCTCTTGCCGGAACCGGACTCCCCGACGAGGCCGACGATCTCACCGCGGGCGATGTCGAGGTCGACGCCGCGCAGCACCTCCGAGCGCACGCCGTCGCGTTCCAGGGACACGTGCAGGTCCCGCACGGTAGCCGTGGGGTTCACGCGACTCCTCCCCCGACCCGTTGCGCCGCAGGCAGGTGCGCGGCGATCGCCCGGGGCTGGGTGAACCAGACGCGGTCGCGGTGGGCGCTCAGGTGCCGCAGCGCCCGGTCCAGGGCGCGCAACCGGAACGGGGCACCGGAGATGAACGAGTGCAGGACGACGCTCATGACCAGGGGCTGCTCCTCGGAGCGTTCCAGCAGTTCGTCGAACTCGTCGACGATCATGTCGGCGAACTCCCCGGCCGAGGCGCCGCGGCCGACGACGGTCGTGCTGTCGTTGACCTCCAGGGCGTAGGGCAGGGCGAGGATCGACCCGGACACCGTCGCGATCGGCACCGGCCGGTCGTCCAGGCGCAGGTCGAGCAGGTACCGGTACCCGGTGGCGACGAGGTTGTCGAGCGTCGAGGTCGTGTGGGTCAGCCAGGGGCTGGACCAGCCGCCGGGCGCGGTTCCCTCCTCCGCCGCGATGCGGGCGGCGACGGCCGCGAGGTAGTCCGCCTCGCCGGCGGCGGACATCCCCTCGAGGGAGTCGGAGTTGGAGATCCCGTGGCCGACGAACTCCGCACCGAGGCGCCGCGCGGCCTGGAGGAGTTCCGGGGCGGTGTCGTAGAGGGCGGTGTTCAGCAGGACGGTCGGCGGGATTCCCGCGCGCTCGAGGCGTTCCAGCAACCGGAACGCACCGACGCGGTTGCCGTAGTCGCGCCACGAGGTGTTCACGAGGTCGGGGGCGCCGACCTCGGGGACGATGTCCTCGGTGCGGCCCGCGCCGAACCGGTACTCCTCGAGACCGAGGGCGACGTAGACGGCCAGGCGGCGGCCGTCCGGCCAGTCCGGGCCGGGGGCGGCGGTGATGGGCTGGTACTCCCAGACGGCGTGGCCGGGAGACTTCTCGTCGTGCGTCATGCGATCCACCTGTTCATTCCGACGTCGGTGCGGGCGGCCCGGCGGACCACGGCGTCGTAGGCCGGGAGCAGGGCGTCGGCCGCGGCCCACGTGCGTTGGAGAGCGGGAAGACGGGCGGCGTGCAGTTCACGCGCCTCCGCCAGCAGTTCGGTCTCGTCCACGGAGACCACCCGGCCGGCCTCGGCGACGACGTGACCGGCGACGAGGGTCATGGCGACGCTGCCCCCGTTCTCGCAGTAGACGAGCTGGCCGCGGAGGTCGTTGAAGGGGGTGAACGCGGGGGCGTGCAGGTCGAGCAGGAGGAGGTCGGCCTGGGCGCCGACGTCGACGCGACCGATCCGGCCGGTCTGGCGCATGGCCGCCGCGCCGCCCTCCCAGAGGGCCTCGAGGACCTCGGTGGTGCTGGGCCAGTCCTCGGCGTCGAGCCCCGAGACGTTGTGCACGAGCCCCGCGGCCTTGACGACGCCCCAGGTGTTCACGGTGTCGTCGCAGATCGCCTCGTCGACGCCGAGCGCGATCGGGATGCCCCGCTCGCGCATGGCCCGGAACGGCATGACCCCGCTACCCAGGCGCAGGTTGCTGACGGGGTTGTGGGCCACGACGGCGCCCGCGTCGGCGATGAGGTCCAGGTCGTCGTCGTCGACCCAGACGGCGTGGATGACGTTGACCCGCTCGCTGAGCAGCCCGAGGTCGGCCGTGTAGCGGACCAGGCTGCGGCCGGCGAAGCGTTCCTGCCCGGTGCCTGGCACCGAGAGCGCCCGTTGCACGCGGGTCTCCAGGAAGTGGGCGAACAACGGGAGGTCGTGACGGCGGCTGAGGTCGTCGAGGGCCGCGAAGTACTCGGGGCTGACCCGCTGGGGGGCGGAGATCGACACCGCGGCCGTGAGCCGGCCGCCGTGGCTCCCGTGCCAGTTCCCGACGAGGTGGTCGTAGGCCGCGAGGAGTTCCGGGGCCGCGGCCGGGGCGGGGGTGTTCAACGCCGCGGCGAAACCCTCGTCGGCCCCGGCCAGGAACGGGAGCTTGTCCGCGTCCGGGAGTTCGGGCTGGTCCAGGGCGACCGAGGCGCGGATCCCGCTGTCGGCGTAGGCCTGCATGACCGCGTCGATGATCTCGGGGTCCGGGGTCGGCATGAGGAACGCGTCGTCCTGCACGCTCGTCGTCCCGGTGCGCAGCATCTCCAGCGCGCCGAGCATCGTGCGCAGGTACGCCTCCCGCGGGGTCGGCGTCAGGGCCGGGTCGGCGGGGGACTCGTAGAGCATGAACGTCTCGAGCGGACGGCTGCGGAACGCGCCCTTGAGGTGGTTCGCGGGCGAGTGGAAGTGCGCGTTGACCAGACCGGGGACGAGGACGTGGTGACCGGCGCCGTCGACGGTGCGGGCGTCGGCGGGGGCGAGTCCCCGCGCCTGCTCCCCGATCGCGGCGATGACGTCGCCGTCGACGAGGAGGTCGGTGGGGCCGACCATCGCCGAGGGCTGGGCGGGGGCCCAGACCAGGACATCGGTGAACAGGACGCTCATCCCCACACCTCGCTCGTGGTCGGGGAACCGACGGGTTCGGCCCAGGTGTTCGCCCGGGAGGTCGTGAGGCCCTGCGCGAGCAACCCCTCGAGCGCCGTGGTCGCGGCGGCGACGCCGTCGATCACGGGAACCCCCAGGGCCGCGCGCAGACCGTCGACGAGGTCGGTGAGGCCGGCGCAGCCGAGCACGACGGCCTCGGCGCGCTTCGCCACGAGGGTCTCGCGGGCCTCGCGGGCGAAGGCGTCGAAGGCGGGTCCGGCGCCGGTCTCGATCTCCGCGACGGAGACGTCGACGGCACGGACGGTGCAGCGGTGCGCCAACCCGAGTTCCTGCACGACGCGGTCCGTCATGGCGATCGTCCGCGGCGGCATGGTGATGACGCTGAACCGGTGCGCGAGCAGCGAGGCGGCCTGCAGCGCGGCCTCCGTCATGCCGACGACGGGTCCGTGGGCGAGTTCCCGGGCGGCCGGCAGACCGGTGTCCCCGAAGCAGGCGATCACGTAGCCGTCGACGCCGTCGCGTTCACCCCGTTCCACCTGTTCGAGGATCCCGGCGGCGCCGAACACCTCGTCGACGTGGGTCTCGACGGTGGCGGGGGCGCGGCGGGAGCAGGTGGCGCTGACGTGCGTGTCGGGGCGGGCGACGGCACGGGCGGCCGCGAGCACGACCTCCGTCATGGCGACGCTGGTGTTCGGGTTCAGGACCCGGACGTGGCTCACGCGAGGCTCCCCAGATCGGCGAGGTCGGCGAGGAGACCGGCGACGCCGTGGCCGCCGATCGCGACCCGGGCCGCGGCGGCACCCGCGCCCGCCGCCTCGACCGGATCGGCACCGGCGACGTGCGCGGCGGCGAAACCCCCGCAGAACGCGTCGCCGGCCCCGGTGGAGTCGACGGGGACGACGGCCTCGGTCGGCAGGAGGACCGTCCGGTCGGCGGTGGCGATCACGCAGCCGCGTTCGGCGGTCTTGACGACGACGACGTCCGGGCCGGCGTCGCGGAAGATCTCCGCCGCCCGCTCCAGATCGGTCGTGCCGGCCAGGGCGACGGCCTCGACCTCGCTGGGCAGGAAGACGTCGCAGGTCGCCAGCAGGTCCAGGAGTTCCCGCTCGTTCCCCGCGACGTAGTCCTCCTGCAGGTCCAGGTAGATCGTCGCGTCGGTCTGCGCACGCAGCCACGGCCCCAGGGTGAGCTGGGAACGCAGGCTCATGGCCGAGACGAGGATCCCGTTCGCGGACAGCGCTTCACCCGTGACGTCCGCGGGGTACACGGAGAGGACGTCGAAGGCCTCCTCACCGCTGAGCAGGTGCCAGGTGCGCGACCCGTCGGCGGCGTACTCGACGCGGTTGCGCACGGTCGGGATGGTCCGCGGCCGGCTGGTCTCCACCCTGATGCCGAGTTCCGCGACGGTTCCCAGCAACGTCGACGGCAGGTCGGAACCCATCGGCGCCAGCATCCGCACGTCGGTGAGCGTGCGACGCGCGGCGAGCGCGGCGAAGAGGGCGTCGCCGCCGAGGGCGGTCGTCTCCCGTCCGTCGATGACGAGGTCGTCGATCGTGAGGTTCCCGACGCAGAGCAGCGACGCGTCAGTCACCGGGGTTCTCCGCTGCGCGGAACTGCGCCATGGCCAGGAGGTAGCCGGTGAGCTGCGCGGGGAGGACGGTCAGCAGCGGGCTGAGCGCCTCCGGGACCGCCGGAACGGTGATCACCCGGTCCGCGACCTCGTCGAACCCGGTCACCCCCTCGGTCGTGATGACGTAGACGCGACCCCCGAACCGCTTGGCCTCGGCGGCGGTGTGCACGGCGCGCGGCACCGACGGGCCGGCCGGCGCGATGATCCAGATCGGCTCCCCCGCCTTGAGGGAGTTGTAGTGGTGGAACTCCTCGACCTGGACCGCCTCGGCGTGGTCGGGGGTGCACTCCTTGACCTTGGCCGCGCCGATGACGGCGGAACCCCAGCTCGGGCCGGCCGCCGAGAACAGGAACGTGTCGGCGTCCCGTTCCCGTTCGGCGATCACCGCGAGGGGTTCCTCGACGTCGGCGATGACGCGTTCCATGAGGTCCGGGACGCGTTCGAGGTGTGCCGCGAGTTCCTCCGCTCCGGGCCGGCCGGTGGTCCGACCGACCCGGACGGCGAGGTCGAGGAGCAGGGCCAGGGCCGTCGTGGAGGACTGGGTGGGCCAGCCGACCCGCGTGGCCTTGAGCAGCAGGGTCCGGCCGCACTCGGCGTCCAGCGTCGAGCCCGGGGTGTTGGTGATCGCGACCGTGAGGGCGCCGGCGTGCTGGGCGACCAGGGCCGCCTCGACGGTCCGCGTCGTCTCACCAGAGCTGGAGAGGGCGATGACCAGGCTGCGCGGGGTGAGCAGGGGCGCGAGGTAGTAGGCCAGGTCGAGGCTCTGCGCGGGTTCGCAGGGGACGCCGAGCATCTGCTCGAGCGTCTGGCGGGCGGCGATGGCGACCGCGAGGGAGTCCCCGGCACCGGTGACGAACACGCGGTCGAGGTCGTGCCCGGCGATCAGCCCGGCGAGCTCGGCGAGAGCCGTGTCGTTGGCGGCGAGGGTCTCCCGGATCCGCTCCGGCTGGGCCAGGAGTTCCGGGTAGGTGGCCTCGTCGCGGGCCCGCCGCTTCGGGTCCAGCGGGTGGTCGCTGGGCAGGGCCACGATCGAGGCGTGCTCGGCGGCGGAGACGCGCTGGACGACCTCCTGCTGACGGGCGTCGAGGGGGCTGTTCGGGCCGATGAAGGGGCTGGGGGGCGTGCTGGTCACAGGGGGCTCCGTCTGGCTGGATCGGTCGTTCACGGGGTTCCCGTCGGGAGGGCGGCGCCGAAGCGGGCGGCGACCTCGGGGTCGACGCGGGCGTCGGGGGCGCTGGAGCGCTTGATGGCGCTGCCGAGGATCGCGCCGTCCGCACCGGCCACGGTGGCGTCGATGGTGGCGAGGGAGACGCGCCCGCCGACGACGAAGGGGACGTCGGGGACGAGCGCGCGCAGCTCGGCGATGTCGGTGAGGGCGTCGGGCACGCCGCTGTCGCGGGTGACGACGAGGACGTCGGCGCGGCCGAAGTCCCGGGCCTCCCGGGCGGCCCACCCGGGGGTGGAGGCGAGGGCGAGGCTCGTGGCCTCGTGGACGTCGGCCCAGACCTCGACGTCGGCACCGATCCGCCGCCTCACCGCGGCGACGTCGTGCGCGCAGCCCTCGATCCAGCCGGTCGGGCCGATCGAGACCCCGGTGAGGACCTTCACCCGCACGAACCTGGCTCCGACGGCGTGGGCGATCGCGACGGCGCTCGGTCCGTCGTTGTGGCCCACGACGACCCCGACAGGGAGGTATACCGAGTTGGTCACGGCGGCACCCACCACCGAGAGCGCGGCGACGGTGGGAGCGTCGACCCGGACGGCCTGCGGCATGTCGCTGGCGTCCTGGACCATCACGTGGGTGAAGCCCGCCCGTTGCAGGACAAGGGCATCTTCGACGGCGCGAGCGGCGATCTCGCGGACGGGAGTGCCGGCGTAGTTGACGGCACCGGGTAGCGGCGGCAGGTGCAAGACCCCGACGAGGCGGAACGAGGAGGACACGAGCTGGACGGTATACCAGGACGGGTTTCGTGGAGGTTTCATCTGTGTAACACCTGGAATTCCCGTTCAGCGGGTTGCCGTCAGGTGTGACAGTGCTGTTGTATCAGTGCTGTGACACCTTCCGACCCGACCCTGGAACCCTCCGGCCCGAAGCCCGTCCTGCGGCTGCTGGCCGCCATGGACGACGAGATCGCCCGGCTCTACGTCGAGCGCGGGATGGGGCACGTCCGGCCACGGTTCGTCCTCCCGCTGCTGCGGTTGCACCACGCCGGACCGATGACGGTGCGGGCCCTCGCCGGCGCCGTCGACGTGACCCAGTCGGCGATGAGCCAGACCGTCGCGGCGATGCGGACGGCAGGTCTGGTGCACTCCTCCCCCGGCGCCGACGCCCGGACCCGGACCGTCGACCTCACCGACGCGGCACGTTCCGTCGTGGACTTCCTGGACGCGGAGTGGCGGGCCACCGAGGCGGCCTGGGACGAACTGCAGGCCGAGATCGCGCACCCCCTGCAGCAGAGCGTCGACGAGATGCACGCGGCCCTGGCCCGCACCTCGTTCGGCGAGCGGATCGCCCGCCGGTTGTGAGCCACCGGTGATCGACCTGCGCCCGCTGCGCCACGCGGGGTTCCGGCGGCTGTGGGTGTCGTCGACGGTCACCGGGATCTCCGCCCAGCTGGCCGGCACCGCGCTGTTGTTCCAGGTGCAGACGAGCACCGGGAACACGCTCCTGACGGGCTCGGTGGGGGCCCTGACGGCCACGGCCACCGTGGTGGGGAACCTCGCGGGCGGGGCGCTGGCGGACCGCTTCGACCGGCGGACCGTCGTGCTGGCGACCACGTCGATCTCGGCGCTCGCCGCGCTGGGGATCGCCGCCGCGGCGAGCGGGCGACGGATCGAGGTCCTGTTCTGCCTGGTGTTCCTGCAGACCCTCGCGGGATCGTGCGGAGCTCCGGCCCGACGGACGTTCCTCCGGCGCCTCCTCCCCAACCCCCTCGTTCCCGCCGGGGTCGCCTTGCTGCACCTCTCGTTCCAGATCGCCCTGCTCGGCGGTCCCGCCGTCGGCGCCCTCCTGCTCGCCACGAACGGACCGACGCCCGCGTTCGTGGTCGACGCCGCGAGTTCCGTCCTCGCGCTGGGGTTCCTGCGGGGACTGCCGCGCGGCCGGCCGGGTTCCACCGCGGGCTCTCCGTTCGCAGGGGTCTCCGAGGTGTGGCGACGTCCGGTGCTGCGCGCCGTCCTGCTGTGCGACCTGCTGGCCACCGTCCTGGCGATGCCGGTGGCGGTGTTCCCCCAGGTCGCCGCGGCACGGTTCGGCGACGGCGCGGCGTTCGGGTTCTTCCTCACCGCGCTGGCCGTGGGGGGTGTCGCCGCCGGACTGCTGAGTTCCCGGATCACCTCGTCGCCGCGACCGGTGCGCTTCGTCGTCGCAGGCGGCGTCGCGTGGGGTCTCGCCCTGGCCGGTTTCGGGTTCGTCGACTCCCCTGCACCGTCCCTGCTGCTGCTCGTCGTGGCCGGCGCCGCCGACACGGTCTCGGTCATCGCGCGCGGATCGCTCGTGCAACGGCACGCGCCGGACGAGGTGCTGGGGAGGGTCAGCGCGCTGGAGGGAGTCGTCGGGGTCGCCGGACCCGGCCTGGGGAACCTCCGGACGGGGGCCGTCTCGCAGTTCACCTCGCCCGGATTCTCGCTGGTGGTCGGAGGGCTGAGCGCCGCGGCGGCGATCCTGTGGACGACCCGGCGCAGACCTCGGCGTCGTGTCGGTGGTGGCTGGTAGAACTGATCCGGGTGCTCTCCGAGGATTTTACCGTTGCACTGCAACGGATGTACCCTTGTCCATCGATGCAGGTTCGGGTACCATCGACCCCGTGGACGGGATCACGGAATCGCTCGCGGACCTCGAGACCCGCATCGACTCCGGCCTGCCCCCCGCCGAACTCATCGACATCATCACCGCCCTCGAGAACAGCAAACGCGCCCACGCCGCCCTCCAGGCCAAGGCCACCGCCGCCTACGCCATCCAGGTCCGTGACGCGGAGGAAAACCGCGACAAGACCTCCGCCGCCATCTCGCGCGAGGTCGCTCTCGCCCGCAAGTGCTCACCCCACACCGGCGGCACCTGGCTCGGCGTCGCCGACGCCCTCACCACAGAGATGCCCCACACCGTCCAAGCCCTGCGCGACGGCAGGATCTGCGAACTCACCGCCCGCGACGTCGTCGCCCAGACCACCCACGTCAGCGCCGGACACCGAGCGATCGTCGACGCTGCCCTCACCAGGGAGTTCCAACGCGCCGGCGCTACCCGCCACGCCATCAGGGGCTCCGCCCGCGCCCTCGCCGACCAACTCGACCCAGCCGCCGCCGTCGAACGCCGCCGCAGGGCCGAAGGCAACCGCTGCGTCACCCTCAGCCCCGGCGAAGACTCCATGACCATCCTGCGCGCCGTCCTCCCCGTCGACCGCGGCATCGCCTGCGAGATCACCCTGCGCCGCGACGCCCGCGCCCTCCTCGAGAACCCCGACGAGGAACGCACCGAATCCCAGATCAAGGCCGACCTCCTCTACGAACGCGTCACCGGCGCCCAGATCGTCACCGACGCCGTCCCCGTCGAGGTCCAACTCATCATGACCGAGGAAACCCTCCTCCGCGGCGGCAACGCGTCGGCCTCCTTCGTCGGCATCGGTCCCCTCGCCGCCGCCCACGCCCGCGAACTCGTCGCCCACGCCGCCGACAGCGACCAAGCCTGGATCCGGCGCGTCTACACCACCCCCGACCACAACACCCTCCTCGCGATGGACTCCACGAGGCGCCTCTTCACCAAGGGCCTCGCCAGGTTCATCCGGCTTCGCGACCAACGCTGCGCCACCCCCTACTGCGACGCCCCCGTCCAGCACATCGACCACGTCCAACCCTGGTCCCAGGGCGGAAGCACCACCCTCGACAACGGCCAAGGCCTTTGCGCCCGGTGCAACTACACCAAGGACCTCCCCGGGTTCAGAACCCTCTACGACCCGGAGACCCGAGTGACGACGTTCATCACCCGCACCGGCCACCGGTACCGTCGAGAACCACCACCGGCCCTCGGGCACCTCACCCTGCCCGAACGCCGGACGTCCGGCCGCCGGGCGAGTGACTTCGTGGTCGCCGCCTGAACTCCGAGAAAGGATCCCCATGGCTCAGTTCACGGTCTACGGCCGCGACGACGTGCTGCGCCCGTTGCGTTCCGCGCTGTCCGACACCCTGCACGCCGCAGCGGTGGACGTGCTCGGTCTCCCGGTGACCAAGCGGTTCCACCGCTTCTTCCCCCTGTCGGCCGAGGACTTCCCCACGCCGGAGGGCCGCAGCGAGCGGTACACCATCGTCGAGGTGACGATGTTCGCCGGCCGCACGGTCGAGACCAAGAAGGCGTTCTACCGACGGTTGTTCGCGGACTTCGCCGAACACCTCGCCATCGAACCCGTGGACCTCGAGATCACCATCGTCGAGACCCCACGCCACGACTGGGGGATCCGCGGCCGACCGGGGGACGAGCTCTCGCTCACCTACCGGGTGGAGACGTGAGTCGACGGCGCAACCGGAGGGCGTTCGCAACGTAGAGAGGCCCCAGGACGACCCCCAGGCTCCGCCAGGAGAACTCGCTACCGAGGACGAGGATGGCTGAGATGCAGAAGATGGCGAGGCCGCACACCAGCCACCGCCAGAAGCGGCCCCGGAGGCTGCGTCGTTCCGCGGCGCTGAGCCCGAGCTCCTGGATCGCCCGCAAGCCGGCACCGTCATGGATGATCCCGTTGAAGGGGGCATTCGTCTGCGGGTCCCACGCACGCCACCCGGTGATCCGCGACACCACCGCCACGGCTGCTCGCACCTGCGCGTGCAGAGCTGCGGAGTCCTCCTGCTCCCAGTACGGGAACGAGACGAAGGCCTCCTCAGCGAACAAGCTCACCTGCAACCCGTGGTCCAGACAGGTCAACTGGGCCTCCGTGTCGGACACGCCCGACTCGACCGGACCGGGGAGGCTCTCCCGGAGTTCCGCTTGGATCCGCTCCCACTGCGCGAGTCGCTCAGCGTTCAACGCGACACTACCGGCGTCCGGGTCCTCCTCGGGCTTCGCCGAGAGCACGATGTCGTAACTCACCCCGCCTCTTCGGCAGCCGCGACCCGACACCTCACCACGATCACCCGTTCGGCACCGGCCGGCGTTCCCGACGACCCGCCCGTGGATCACGATGGGACGGTGTGGGAACTGTGACGGGAGGAGATGCGGGGCTGGGGCGACGCGCGGTGGACCGAGTGGTTCGCCGAGCACGCACGACGTGCCCAGACCAGCAGCGACGAGTCACGCGATGTCCATCGCAGCGGTGATCGGGACGCCAAGCGGGCCATGCTGCGTCGATGGGACGAGAAGCGCGAGACCGGTCGTGCGGCGATCCGAGCTCTCCCACCCGCACCGCACGGGCGCTCCCCGCTGCGTCGGGATCGGCACGACCGGGGAACCCATGGCCGTCTGACAAGACGACGGGGAGGCCGCCGACGTCGCCAGGTTCGCGCCCGACGGCAGCCTCGAGTCGACCACGCAGGTCGAACTCGGGCCACGGGTCTGGGGCGTTCACCCCCTCACAGACGAACGTTGGCTCGTCACGTGGAACGACGGCCGGCACCCGATGCACGCCGGCGTCCGCACCGGAACGGGCGAGGTCGTCCACCGCGGTTCGATCGGCAACCCGAGCCGCGTCCTGGCCACCGCTGCGGACGAGCTCTGGGCGGGGTACGGGGACGAGGCGATCTTCGGGGCGGGGGCGGCCGGGCTGGCCCGGTTCGCGCCGGACCTCACGCGGACGTGGCGCTACCCGACGCAGGTGGAGCGGAGAGAACTCCCACCCATCTGGGACCGCTACGCGCTGAACGTCGACGGTGAGGACGCGTGGGTCTGCGCCTACGGGGCGTTCCACCTCATCAGCGTCGTCGACGACGAACCTCACGACCACGGGCAGGTGCCCGTCAGCGGTGCACACGCGGTCCTCGTCGACGGGGACCGCGCGGTGCTCATCGGGAGCTGCGAGGGCCAACTCGTCACTCCCCTCTCCTCGACGCGCTCTGGCCGTGAGGCCTACCCGGCGTCCTCGATGAGCGTCAACTGGGTCCCGTCGAGGTCGATGAGGGCCCCGGAGCGGAACCCCCACGTCTGCTGCTCGACGGGCACCAGACGCGGGATGCCTCGCCGGGTCTGCGGCACTCCGGAGGCGGCGATGGCCGACCAGAGCGCGTCGACGTCGGCCACCCGCATCGTGCACATGAACGAACTCTCGGAAGGCACCAGCGAGGGGAACGGGAAGAACTCCAGCTGCACCTCGCCCCGGCGCAGGATCAACCAGCCCTCGTCGCGGAACGCCACCTCGAAACCGAACGCGCCGTAGAACGCCACCGTGGCGTCGAGGTCACGGGAGGGGAGGTTCGGCAGCGCCCGGTCGGCCATGGTCTCCGTTGTACCCGAACCGCGCGACGCAGTGCCAGACCCGTTTCAGGGTCTGCCCGTCGTGCTCACCCGTCCAGCTCGCGGCACCGATGACGGTCGGGTCCACCACCGCCGCCAGTGACGCGCCCACCGCCGCGACCTCGGGGCCCCGGAACGCACGCACCTCGGGACGGGAGAAGTCGCGGCGGGACAGCGCGAACCCCGGGTGCCGCTCGACGGGTGCGGGGAACCCGCGGGTCTCGCCGGTGAACGACGGGTCGAGCACCAGCGCCTCGACGTCGCGGTCGAGGCGCAGACCCCCGTGCACGTGGGCCTCGACGTAGTCGTCGAGGACGTCGCGCCCGGACGTGTCCGCGAGCGCCGTGAGGTCGCACCGTTCGCGCACCCCGACGTCGACCGGTTCCGCGGCGGAGTCGGGGAAGCAGAAGGTGGTGCGCGCCAGCACCTCGGGCCTCAGCCGCAGGTGCGCGGACCCGAACCGGACGGATCCCCCCGCGGGGCGGGAACGGTGGTTCAGCGATCCGTAGACCGGTCGGGCGGTGGGCGGCGCGTCGTCGTAGGCGGCGCCGAAGAGGCGGCTCTCCCCGGTCCACCGCTCCCCGCCGGGGTGAGCGGTGAGCCCGCCGTTGGAGGTGCCCGTGACGAACTGGGACAGGTAGGCCCCCTCGTCGAGCAACGCCTGCAGGGTGCTGCGCCCACCGGCGTCGCGGTCGGGGTGGAAGTGCACCGTCACGCGGACCGAGGGGTCGAGCGGTCCACCGCGCGCGAGGCTGCGCACGTGCGCGAGCGCTCTCCCGGCGGGTCCGTCCACCCCGTCATGGTCCCCGACGCGGCACCGGTGGCCCAGCTCCGGGCCGTCTCGTAGATTCCTGGACATGACGCTCGTTCCCTACACCGCGGGAGAGAAGCCGAGTCTGGTGGCCAGCCTGCAGCGTCACCGCGAGGCGGTCCTCTGGAAGCTCGAAGGCCTCGACGACGAACAACTGCGACGGCGGGTCGTGGGCTCGGACATGACGCTGCTCGGCACGGTGAAGCACCTCGCCTCCACGGAGTACAGCTGGTTCTGCTCGACGTTCGACCGCCCCAGCGACGAGATCCCGTCCGAGGTGCTGGACGAGGACCCGCAGGCCGACTGGCGGATCCACCCGTGGGAGACCACCGAGGGGGTCCTGTCGTACTACGAGCGGGCCCGTGCCGCGGCCGACGAGGCCATCCGGGAGCTGAAGGTCACCGAACGCGGGACGTCCTGGAACGGGAACCGCGTGACCATGCGCTGGGTCCTGATCCACATGATCGAGGAGACCGCCCGCCACGCCGGTCACGCCGACCTCGTCCGCGAACTCGTCGACGGCCGGACGGGCGATCACCGGGAGTTCACCACCGACGTCTCCTGAATCGGGACTGAAGTCCTCAACGCCAGCCGCCGATCAGACCACGTGGCCTTCTCCTTCCGACCCCGAACCCTGCGCTCCCAGCTCCTGCTCCCCGGCGTGGGCGCCGTCGTCGTCACCGCCGGTCTGATGAGCGCGCTGTCGGCGGTGCAGGTCGGTGGCCTGTCGCGGGACACCGCCGCCGACGTGCGCACGCTGTCGGAGCAGTCGCTGCACGACGCCGGGACCCAGGTCCAGACCACCGTGGCGACCCAGGCCTCGGCCGTGCAGTCGATGCTGGACTCCGACCTGCGCGTCACCACCGACCGGCTCGCGCAGCACGGGGCGCCGTCGTTGGTGGACACCGCCACCTGGACGGCCACGAACCAGACCACCAAGGACAAGACGTCGGTCACGCTGCCCCGCCTGGAGTTCGGCGGCACGTGGCTCGGTCAGCAGGCAGACCCGGCGGCCACGGTGCCGGGTCTGGACGAGGCGGCCCGCCTGACGGGTGCGGCGACGACGGTGTTCCAGAAGATGAACGACGCCGGGGACATGCTGCGGGTCGCCACGACCGTCGTCGGCACCAGCGGGTCCCGCGCCATCGGCACGTACATCCCGGCCACGAACGCCGACGGCGCCCAGAACGCCGTCGTCAAGGCACTGATGGCCGGCGAGACTTACCACGGCACCGCGACCGTCGTCGACAAGCCGTACGTCACCGTCTACGAGCCGCTGAAGGTCGGCGACGAGGTCGTCGGCGCGGTCTTCGTCGGTCTCCCCCAGGCCGACGTCACCGCCGAGCTGCGCAAGGCGCTCACGGGCGCGACGGTCGGGTCCAGCGGCTACTACGCGGTGTTCTCGGACGGGGCCGCCTCGAGCGGCACCGCGGTCGTCGCGCCGAAGGGCGGCCAGGACGGTGACGCCATGGCCGACGCGACCGACGCCGACGGCGAGCCGTACGTGAAGGACCTGCTCGCGACCGCGAAGGGGTTGCCGGCCGGGGAGTTCACGACGAAGCACGTGACCCTGGACTCCGGCGGCTACACCGTCGGCCTCTCCCGCTACCCGGCCTACAACTGGGTCATCACCAGCTGGCTGCCCGACGCCGACACCGCCGCCGTCACCGACCGCATCACCGCGGGCGGGCACAGCCTGGTCCGCAACACCATCGTGCTGGGCGTCGTGGTGGCCCTGCTCATGGCCGGCGTCATCGCGGCGATGGCCCGCACGCTGGTCCGCCGGATCGGCCGGCTCACCGAGGTCCTGCGCCGCGTCGCCGGCCGCGACCTCTCCGCCGAGGTCCTCGAACCCGGCACCGAGCACGCCGACGACGAACTCGGCGCGATGGGTCGGGCGCTGGACGAGGCCACCGGCGCCGTCCGCGACGCGCTGAGCGCGATGAGTTCGGGCGCCGCCCGGGTCACCGGCGCCGCGGGTGCCCTCGACGGGGCCGGCGACCGGCTGGCGGGTGCGGCCGACTCCACCGCGCAGGAGATCGTCCGGGTCACCGGGGACGCCACGTCCGTCTCCGCCGGGGTCCACGAGGTCTCCGACGCCGTCGAGCAGCTGCGTGCGGCCGCGGACGAGGTGTCCGCGACGACGAGCACCGTGACCGTCGTCGCGGCCGACGCGGTGCAGCTGGCGCACGCCGCCACCGGCACCGTCGAACGGCTCGGGGCGAGTTCGCAGCAGATCGCGGACGTCCTGCGCACCATCACCGCGATCGCCGCGCAGACGAACCTGCTGGCGCTGAACGCGACCATCGAGGCCGCCCGCGCCGGGGAGGCCGGTGCCGGTTTCGCGGTCGTGGCCGACGAGGTCAAGGAACTGGCCCGCCAGACCGCGCAGGCCACCGAGGAGATCGCGCCGACCCTGAACGCCGTGCAGGCGGAGGCGGCGGCCGTCCGCTCCGACATCGCCCGGATCTCCGAGACGATCGCGCACATCGACGAACTGCAGGCCACCATCGCCGCGGCCGTCGCCGAGCAGCTCGCGACGACCACCTCGGTCAGCGGGACCCTGCACGCCGCGGCGGAACGGTCCAGCGGGATCGCGGTCGCGCTCGAGGGGACCGCCGGGGCCGTCCAGGGCACGACCGAGGAGGTCCGTTCGGTCCGGAACCAGGTCGACGACCTCGCCGCGGTCGCCGGGACCCTGGACGAGCAGGTGCGTCAGTTCACGTTGCGCTGACCAGTTCCGGGCTGCGACGGCGCTGGAGTTCCAGCGTGAGCGCGTAGCCGTAGATCGTCAGCGCGGTGAACACCCACAACCACAGGCACACCGCCACCGCCGCACCGACCTGGGTGTAGCCGCCGAACGGCGACCCCAGGTCGACCGGGATCGCCAGGAACAGCACGAAGCCCTGCAGGAACCCCGACACGAACGCCCCGGTCGAGAACCCTCCCCACACCGCCGCCCACCACCCGGGACGCACCGGGCCGAGCACCCGGTAGACGTAGACCAGGACGGGCGACACGACGAGCCAGTCGACGTTCAGCGCGATGTACACCGCGAGCGTCGACCCCGGGATCCCGGCACCGAACAACCGGACCAGGAACGGCGCGACCTCGAGCACCGCGAGGAAACCCACGGGCGCCAGCAGCAGCAGCGGCAGCGCCTTCACCCTGATCCGCCAGGCCCCGGTCCTGCCCCGCACCGCCGGCGGGGCGGGTTCGGGGTAGCGGACGCTGACGCGGGCGAAACCCCGGCGCAGCCCCTCTCCGTAGACCGTCGCCGGGATGAGGGCGACGAGCACCGGCAGCCACCCGACGTGGACGGCGGTCGCGGCGAGGCCGCGGACCACGTCGCCGGCGCCCTGGGCCGAGGGCAGCGCACGTCCGACGGAGTCGGCGAGGTCGAGGACCCGGTCCGCGCCGATCAGCGCCGCGAGCAGGCGCACCACGACGACGAGCGAGGGGACGAGCGCCATCGACGCGTAGAACGTCGCGCCCGCCGAGATGAGGAACAGGTCGTGGCCCTGCAGGCGCGTGTGGACGTCGGCGAACAGCGCTCTCAGCCAGCTGCCCGCCCGGGAGCGCCTCACGCGCCGGCCGGGAGGAGGCGGACGGCTTCGGGCGAACGGGACCCGCGGTAGGTGCGCCGGTAGGCCGTGGGGGTCGTCCCGACGAGTCTCAGGAAGTGCTGACGCAGCATCGCCGCGGACCCGAACCCGCAGCGGCGGGCGACCTCGTCGATGGTCTCGTCGCCGTCCTCCAGCAGGTTCCGCGCCGCCGAGACCCGCTGCTCCAGCAACCACCGGTGCGGGGTGACTCCCGTCTCGGCCCGGAAGCGGCGGGCGAAGGTGCGGGCCGACATCGTCGCCGTCCGCGACCAGCCCGCGACGTCGATGTCCTGGTCGAGGTGTGCCACGGCCCAGGTCAGGGCGTTCTGCAGCGACTCGTCGCCGCAGGCCCGGACGGGAGCCTCGAGGTACTGGGCCTGGCCACCGTCGCGGTGCGGCGGGACGACCATCCGGCGCGCGATCGCCGTCGCGACGGCGCTCCCGTGGTGGCGTCGCACCAGGTGCAGCGACAGGTCGATGCCGGCGGAGGTCCCGGCGCTCGTCGCGACCGGACCGTCTTCGACGTAGAGGACGTCGGGGACCACTTCGACGAGCGGGAAGCGCTGCGCGAGTTCGGCCGCGTAGCGGTAGTGCGTCGTCGCCCGGCGCCCGTCGAGCAACCCGGCGTGGGCGAGCACGAAGGCCGCGCTGCAGAAGCTCGCGACGCTCGCCCCGCGGTCGACCGCCGCGTACAGCTTCTCGTGCAGCGCCTCCCCCGCCGGGCCGCGGTGGGCCTTGGTGGGGGTGACGATGATCAGGTCGGCGGTGTCGAGACGGTCGAAGCGGTGGTCGGCGGTGAGGCTGAACCCCTGTCGCGAACCGACCGGGCCGGCACCCTCCGTGCACACCGCGAACCGGAAGGCGGGAACGCCCTCCTCGGTCCGGTCGATGCCGAACACCTCGCAGGCCACCGAGAACTCGAAGGCCGAGAACCCCTCGCCGACGACGACGGCCACGTCGTGGAGGTCACCCGGAGCACCCATGGCGGGCAGTCTGCCAGCCTTCGGACGGCTTGGCAGGATCTGGACGAACGTCGGCAGGGCTGCCACTCGGCGGCTGCGGTCGCGCCGAGCACGCTGGAGCCGTGTCCACCGACCTCACCGCCCTGGTGGTGCTCCTCGTCCTCGTCGCCCTCGCCGTCCTGGCGCCCCGCTGGGGTGTCGACAGCCGCCGCTCGCGGGAGTGGTCGCCGGAGGGTCCCCTCGACCACCCCGGTGCCGACCACCCCGGTGCAGATCGATGAGCGTCGACACGATCGTGCCCCTGGACCACCGGGCCACCCTGGCGCAGACCCAGGCGACCTTCCTGGCGCTGTTCCGCCACGTCGAGCCCACCGCCCGGGTTCCCGGCTGCCCGGACTGGGACGCCGCGCACCTCACGGCCCACCTGACCGGCGTCCACCGCTGGGCCGCGGCCATGTCGCGCACGGCCCCCGGCACCGACGACGTGCCCGACGACGTGCCCGACGACGCCGACCCACCGGTGGCGCGCGATGCCGCGCAGGAGTACCGCGCAGCCGCCGCGGACCTGCTCGCCGTCCTGGACGAGGATCCCGACCGGCCCTGCCGCACCCTCACCGGAGCCGGGCGGCGGCGGGACTGGGCCCGTCGTCAGCTGCACGAGACACTGGTCCACACCTGGGACCTGGCCGACGCCGGCGGCCTGCCCCGGTGGGGGCCGCCGGAGGTCGTGGCCGACGCCGTCGAGGAGGTCCTCGACACGCTGCACCCGCGCCAGGTCCGGCTCGGCCGGACACCCGGCCCCGACGTCAGCGTCGAACTGCTCGGCTCCCGGCGCTGGGTGCTCGGCGACGGTCCGCTGGTCGCCGCCGTCGCGGGCGCCGACGCCGACCTCCTGCGGCTGCTGTGGCGACGGAGCGACCTCTCAGGGGCCGGGCTCGTCGTGACCGGCGACGCCGCGCGGGCCACGGAGCTCCTCGCCGGCCGCCTCACGCCCTGAGGTCGCCGCGCGGGCCCCACCTCGACGACACGACGGGGTCAGGGCGCGTCCACGCCGAGACCGAGGACCTGCTCGAACGCCGCGCGGGTGGCCTCCACGAGGTCCTCGGGGCGGTCGGAGGACGCGCGGGCCGTCGCCCAGCAGGCCGACGCGAGCTGTCCGGCGAGGGCGGCGGTGTCCTCGTTCCACCCGTTCTCCGCCAGGAGCACCCCCAGCCGCCGGGCGATGAGCTGGGCCTTCACCGCACTGCGTCCCCGCAGTTCCACGTGTCCCTCGACCAGCCGTTCGTGGCGGCGGTACTCCTCCGGGTCCTCGCAGACGTGCGCGCACAGGCGCAGCACCAGGGGCCGGAGCGCCTGGACGGCACCTCGCGCGGACCGACCGCCGGGAGGGGCGGGGTCGAGGTTCTCCGCGGTGAGGGCGTCGAGCAACGCCTCCTCCCGCGCGAAGACGACCTCCTGCTTGTCGCCGAAGTGCCGGAAGAACGTCGTCCGCCCGACCTCGGCCCGCTCGGCGATGTCGGACACCGACACGTCGTCGAAGCCACGCTCGGCGAAGAGTTCCGCCGCGGCACGCACGATGCGTTCGCGGGCCGCGCGCTGCTTGCGCTCGACGAGGGAGGGGGCCGAGGTCATCGGCGCAGCGTAGAGCACCGGGACCCTGACGGTCTCGCGTTCCCGAAGGGGTTGCGTTCAGTTTGGTACTGAGTACCATCCTGGAGGTCGGGTCATCGGGAACCGGCACGAACGGGAGGACGGACCATGGACACCGAGGACCGTTGGGCGATCACCGAGACGCTGAGCTCGGTGGGCCACGTCTTCGACGAGGGCAGGCTGGACGAGATCGACACCGTCTTCACCTCCGACGTCGTCTACGACATGAGTGCGGTGGGGATGCCGGTGATCCACGGCATCGAGGCCGCGCGGGAGGTGGCCCGGCAACTGGGAGCCCACGGCCCGATCTCCCACCACGTGAGCAACGTGGTCGTGCTCGACCGGGGTGGCGTGGACAGCGGGGCGGACAGCGGGGCCGAGGACGGCGACGAGGTGGCCGTGGACTCCAAGGGGCTGATGCTCATGGCCGACCGGACCGTGACCGCCGTCGTGCACCACGACGTGCTGCGCCGGGAAGCGGGAGGCTGGCGCGTCGCGCGGCGGCTCGTCGTCCCCCCGGGCAGCGGGCAGCAGCGGCAGGAGGACTAGGCGACCAGGCCCAGGCGGCGCAGCTCCACCGCGAGGTCGTGCGGGCTGGAGGCGGCCATCTGGGCGTCCTCCAGCGTCACGACACCGTCGCGGACCAGCGTCACGAGGTGCTGGTCGAACGTCTGCATCTGGTAGTACTGCCCCTCGCGGATGAGGTCGGTGATGAGGTTCGTCTTGTCCGGGTCCGCGATGGCGTCGGCGATGCGCCCGGTGTTGACGCAGATCTCCATCACGACGCACCGACCCGCACCGTCGGCGCGCGGGACCAGCCGCTGGCAGACGATGCCGCGCAACGAACCCGCGAGGGCCAGGCGGACCTGCTTCTGCTCGTGCGGGGGGAAGAAGTCGATGATGCGCGAGATCGTCTCCGCCGCGTCGATGGTGTGCAGGGTCGACATCACGAAGTGACCGGTCTCGGCCGCGGACAACGCCGCCTTCACGGTCTCCTGGTCGCGCATCTCCCCGACGAGGATGACGTCGGGGTCCTGACGCATCGCGGCCCGCAGCGCGGTCCCGAAGTCGGCGGTGTCGAGACGGACCTCGCGCTGGCTGATCATCGAGCGGTTGTCGGTGTGCAGGACCTCGATCGGGTCCTCGATGGTCACGATGTGGGACTCGCGCACGTTGTTGATGTGGTCGATCATCCCGGCCAGCGTGGTCGTCTTGCCCGAGCCGGTGGGACCGGTGACGAGCAGCAGCCCGCGGTGCTCGAGGGCCAGCTGCTCGATGACGGGCGGCACGCCGAGCCCGGCCAGGGGGACGGCCTGCGCCGCGACGCGACGCAGCACCAGCCCGACGGAGCCGCGCTGGCGGAAGGCGTTGACGCGGAACCGGCCGGCACCACCGGGCAGGCTGTAGGCGAAGTCGGCCTCGTTGGTGCGGGCGAACTCCTCGATGAGGTCGGCGCGCAGGATCTGCTCGAGCATCCGCTCGGTGACGTCCGGGGTCAGGACGGGGGCCTGCAGCGCCCGCAACCGGCCGTCGATGCGGATCCGGGGCGGGGACCCGGCCTTGCAGTGCAGGTCGGAGCCGCGCAGGTCGACGAGGGCGCGCAGGTACGGCGTGATGAGGGGCTCCACGGGGGCCGCGACGTGGCCCGCCCCCGGCCCGCTCGTCGTGCCGGCGTCGGTCCCCTGCGTGATCGTCACCGTTGCGGCATCGGGTCTCGCGGGCGCGACCTTGAGCACCCCTCACCCCGTGGGACGATGGACGACGAACAGACGCCCGGTTCGCCGGGTACCCACCGAGCGATGGAGGAGGAGCTCATGAGCAAGCGAGGCCGCAAGCGCCGCTCGCGCAAGGGCAACGGCGCGAACCACGGCAAGCGCCCCAACGCCTGAGCGAGCAGCTCACGTACGACGAAGGCCCCGGACCGAACGGTCCGGGGCCTTCGTCGTACGGGCGGGGCGTCAGTGGACGCTGACCTCGGTGATCTGCACCAGGATCTTCGCGCGCAGGGCCTGCGGGGCCTCCTCGCACGGGCACCCGGCGCGGATGGCCTGCTTCAGCTTCTCGTCCTCGGCCAGTTGCGCCAGGCAGCTGGCGCACTCCTCGAGGTGGGCCTGCAGGTGCGCGCAGTCGAGCTCGGCCATCTCACCGTCGAGGTACTCGAAGGCCCGCTCGAGGACTTCCCGGCAGTGGCCGAGTTCCGACGTGCTCGGTTCCGAGGCGCTCACGACGCTCCCTCCGTCTCCGGTACGGCACCCGACACACCACGACCGACGGCGTAGTCGCGCAGCAGCTCCCGCAGCAGTCGACGGCCCCGGTGCAACCGGGACATGACCGTCCCGATCGGGGTACCCATGATCTCGGCGATCTCCTTGTAGGCGAAGCCCTCGACGTCGGCGAGGTACACCGCCAGCCGGAAGTCCTCCGGCACCTGCTGCAGGGCCCGCTTCACGTCGGAGTCCGGCAGGTGCTCCAGCGCCTCGGTCTCGGCCGAGCGCAGCCCCGTCGACTGGTGGGACTCGGCCCGCGCGAGCTGCCAGTCCTCGATCTCGTCGGCGTGCGACTGCTGCGGTTCGCGCTGCTTCTTGCGGTACGTGTTGATGTAGGTGTTCGTCAGGATCCGGTACAGCCACGCCTTGAGGTTCGTCCCCGGCGTGAACTGGTGGAAGGCACCGTAGGCCTTCGCGAAGGCGTCCTGGACGAGGTCCTCGGCGTCGGCGGGGTTGCGCGTCATGCGCAGGGCTGCGGAGTAGAGCTGGTCGAGGAAGGGCAGCGCGTCGCGTTCGAAGCGCGCTGCGCGTTCGTCGGTGCTCTCCTCGGACGGAGCCCGATCGGTCTGTTCGGTCATCGCGTTCGAGGGTAGGCCCTGCGCGGGGGCACCGCTCGCGGCCCGGCGGCCACGGACGTCACGACGCGTCGGCGGACCGGCACTGGGGCGCTGCCTGACGCGCGGTTCGACCCGGCGCGCAGGCTCGAGAGGTGGTGCGAACGACATGTCCGGATCAACGCGGGCACCCGGGTGAGCATTCCGTCACACCCCGAGCAGTTCACCCGTGCGCAGGTCCACCGCCCCCTCGAGCTCGTCCGGCGGGACGGGGGCGAGCAGGTCGTCGTCGGTGTTGCGGACGTTGCCGACCCGGCGCGAGACGGGGTGGGCGTCGAGGGTGCCGCCGAGGAAGAGATCGCGCGGGACGGCGTCGAGGAGGGCCTGCACCTCCTCCGGGTCGTCGAGGGAGGGGTCCAGCCACGCGTCGCGCAGGTCGCGCGGGACGACGAGGGGCATCCGTTCGTGCAGGCGGTCCAGACCGGCCTCGGCCGCCGTCGTGACGATGGCGAAGGACACCAGCCAGCGCGTCGGGTCGTCCGCGGCCTTGGTGTCGTCCTTCCAGAACTCGTAGATCCCGGCCAGCGACAGCACCGACCCGTCGGCGTTGGCCACGGCGAACGGCTGCTTCAGCGGTTTGCCGTCCCCGCCCGTCGCGCTCTCGCTGGTCTGCCACTCGTACCAGGCGTCGACCGGGACGAGGCAGCGCCGGGCGGCCGCCGCCTTGACGAACGCGGGCTTGGCGAGGAGGGACTCGACGCGGGCGTTGACCATCCGGGCCCCACCCGTGGCGTCCTTGGACCAGCTCGGCACCAGCCCCCACCTCAGCGCCCGCAACGACCGCGTCGGCGGCGCGTCCTCCTCGTCCTTGCGGAAGCGCTCGAGGACCACCGGGGGCGTGGTGGTGGGGGCGATGTTGGTGGACAGGGTGACCACCTGCTCGGAGCCGGACACCGTGTCGTCGTCGACCTCGAACTCCGTCACGAGGTCGTCGAGCTGTCCGGGGTCTCTCCGCAGGGCGTATCGACCGCACATGGGAGACACCCTGGCACGCGGCTCCGACACCGGCCCCGCGGTCGCGGTGATCACCGCAGTGCGGTAGGCAACTCCCATGACTGTGGTGCGACGAGTAGCCCGTCCGATGCTGGCGGCGATCTTCATCAAGAACGGGATCGACCAGGTCCGGCACGCCCAGGACCTCGCCCCCTCGGCCGAGCCGTTGGTGCACCGCGTGGCGGGTCCGCTGCGCCTGCCCGACGACCCGGTCCTGCTGGTCCGCCTCAACGGCGCGGCCATGGCCGGTGCCGGTGTGCTGTTCGCGCTCGGGCGGGCCCCGCGCCTCGCCTCGACGGTGCTGGCCCTCACGGCGGCCCCGAGCGCGTACGTGAACCACCCGTTCTGGTCCGAGAAGGACAAGGCGGTCCGGGCGGAGGTCCTCGACGACTTCCTCACCGACGTCGGGCTGCTCGGTGCGGCCCTGCTCGCGGCCGTCGACACCGCCGGCAAGCCCGGGGCGCTGTGGCGGGGCAAGCGCGCCGGTCGCGACGCCCAGCGCCTGGCCAAGCTCGCCGCCCGCGAGGCCGTGCACGCGGTCGAGGTCGGCAAGCTCGACGTCCAGCTCGCGGCCGCGAAGCTCGGCTGACGACGAACCCGCCCGCCCCTCGGCCACGACCCCGCCCGCGAGGTCGTGGCCGAGGGTCGTCGGGGGCTGCGAGGATGCTCCCCGTGACCCAGGACGACCCGAGCAACCCACCCGAGGACGAGCTGTGGGCAGCGCCCACCGCCGCCGGCCCGTTGGACGCCGTGGTGAGCGTGCCCGGATCGAAGTCCCTCACCAACCGCTACCTCGTGGTGGCGGCCCTGGCCGAACGCCCGTCCCTGCTGCGCGACCCCCTGGCCTCCCGCGACACCCTGCTGATGGCCGACGCGCTGCGCCTGCTCGGGACCGACGTGGTCGAGGGCGGTCACGACGTCGAGGGGGTGGACCCCCGCGACTGGGTGGTCCGGCCCGGCCCCGTCACGGGCGGGGCGCGCATCGATTGCGGCCTCGCCGGGACCGTCATGCGCTTCCTGCCCCCCGTCGCCGCGCTGGCCTCCACCCCTGTGCACTTCGACGGGGACGAGCGCGCGCGGGAGCGTCCCATGGGCGCCGTCCTCGACGCGCTGCGTCAGCTCGGGGCGGTCGTGCAGGACGGCGGGAACGGACTGATGCCCTTCAGCGTCCAGGGCCCCGCGGGCGGTCTGCGCGGTGGCACGGTCCGCATCGACGCCTCCGCCTCCAGCCAGTTCGTCTCGGCGCTGCTGCTCATGGGCGCCCGGACCCGGGAGGGTCTCGAGGTCGTCCACGAGGGCCCGCCGATCCCCAGCCAGCCGCACGTCCGGATGACCGTCGAGGTGCTGCGCGACGTCGGGGTGGTCATCGACGACGCCACGCCGGGCCGCTGGTTCGTCGAGGCGGGGGAGATCAACGCCCTCGACGTGCAGGTCGAGCCGGACCTCTCCAACGCGGGGCCCTTCCTCGCCGCCGCGGCCGCCGTGGGCGGCCGGGTGCGGGTCCCGGGGTGGCCGCAGTCCACGACGCAGGCGGGTGACGTGCTGCGCGACGTGCTCGACCAGATGGGCGCCGAGGTCAACCTCGACCGCGAGGGCCTGGTCGTGGAGGGCACGGGCGAGCTGTACGGGATCGACCTGGACCTGCACGAGGCCGGTGAGCTCGCCCCCGTGATCACGGCGCTGGCCGCGCTGGCCTCCTCCCCCACCCGGCTGCGCGGGATCGCGCACCTGCGCGGGCACGAGACGGACCGGTTGAAGGCCCTGGTCACCGAGGTGAACGCCCTGGGCGGGCAGGCCGAGGAGACCCTCGACGGGCTACTGGTGCGCCCGCGTGCGCTGCACGGCGGGGTGTTCCGCTCCTACGCCGACCACCGGATGGCCACCGCCGGCGCCGTCCTGGGCCTGGCCGTCCCCGGTGTCCTCGTCGAGGACATCGCCACCACGCGCAAGACGCTGCCGGACTTCCCGGGCATGTGGGCGTCGATGCTCGCGGGAGCCCCAGCCTGAGCCCCCGCCAGCGGGGTCCGCTGTCGCGCTACGACGAGGACGACGTCCGGGTCAGGCCCAACCGGAAGGGCACCCGGCCCCGCACCAAGGACCGTCCGGCGCACGCCGACGCCGTCGACGGGTTCGTCGTCGTGGTCGACCGCGGCCGCTCGCACGTCCTCGTCGGTGAGGGGACCGGGCAGGAACGTCTCGTCACGGCGATGCGGGCCCGCGAGCTCGGTCGTCAGGGCGTCGTCGTCGGCGACCGCGTCGGCCTCGTCGGTGACGTCTCCGGGACCTCCGACACCCTCGCCCGGATCGTGCGCATCGACGAGCGGCGCACCGCCCTGCGCCGTTCCGCCGACGACACCGACCCCATCGAGCGGGTCGTCGTCGCCAACGCCGACCAGCTGGTCGTCGTGACGGCCGTGGCGAACCCGGAGCCGCGCTCGCGCCTGGTCGACCGCTGCCTCGTGGCGGCCTACGTCTCGGGGATGCAGCCGCTGCTGTGCCTGACCAAGGGGGACCTCCGCCCGGCCCAGGAGGTCCTGGAGACGTGGGCCCCGCTGGGTCTCGACGCCGTGGTCACCTCCCGCGGGCCGGACGGCCTGCTCGGTCTCGACGCGGTCCGTGAGCGCCTCGACGGGCGGATCAGCGTCCTCGTCGGCCACTCCGGGGTCGGCAAGTCGACGCTGGTCAACGCGCTGGTCCCCGACGCCGACCGCGCGACGGGGCACGTCAACGTGGTCACCGGTCGCGGCCGGCACACCTCGACGTCGATGGCGGCGCTCACGCTGCCCGCCGGGGGCTGGGTCATCGACACCCCGGGCATCCGAGGGTTCGGCCTGGCCCACGTGGACCCGGAGGCGGTGCTGCGCGCGTTCCCGGACCTGCTGCCCGGCGAGGAAGACTGTCCCCGTGGCTGCTCCCACGACGAGCCGGGGTGCGCCCTCGACGCGTGGGTGGCGTCGGGCCGGGCCGGGGCGGCCGGGCCGGCCCGGCTGGCCTCGTTCCGGAGGTTGCTCGTGGCCCGTCGACCGGCCCGTGAGGACGCGATCGGAGCCGACCAGCCCCGCGAGGCCGACGACGGGTGACGGGTGCGGTCGACCGGGATGGTGACCACTGCCAGTTCACACGTGATGCCCTAGTGTGACGGTCGTTCCCGGTCGGAGATGAGGTGACGGCTGCTCATGGGAGACACCAGCTCGATCCGGCCCGCGGGTCTCGAGGCCACCGGACCCGCCCCCCACGTCCCCGGCCCGGCACCGGCTCCCGGCCCCACCATCCCCCCGGATCCCCTCCGGACCTGGACCGTCCTGCGGGAACTGGGACGCGGCGCGGGCTCGGTGGTGCACCTGGCGGCGCGGGCCGACGTCCGCGAACCCGGCGGGCGCGAGTACGCGATCAAACGCCAGCGGCACGTCACCCTGCCCCCGCTCGACCAGGTCGAGGCCGACCGGACGCTGCGCCGCGAGGCCGCCCTGCTGGCCAGCGTGCACCACCCCGGGCTCACCCGCGTGCACGCCGTCGAGCAGGTCGAGGGTCGCCTCGCCCTCGTCATGGACGCCCACGACGGGACGTCGCTGGCCGACCTGCTGCACACCCCGCCCACCCCCGGCCGCCCCGGACGCGGCGGTGACGCCGTCCCCGCGAGCACCGCGCCGCTGTCGCTGACCACGTCGCTGCGTCTGGCCGTCGACGTCTGCGACGCGCTGCACGCCCTGCACCGCAACGGACTCGTGCACCGGGACGTGAAACCCGCGAACGTCCTCGTCACCCGGGCCGGGCGCGCGGTCCTCGTCGACCTGGGCGTGGCGCACCTCGAGAACTCCGCGCCCGTCCGTCCCGGGGTGCACCCCCCCGGCGAACGGGCCGACGGTCCCGAACGCCGTCGCGAGGAGGACCGCGGGGGCGCCGACGCGGCCTCCGAGACCGAGGTCGGTGCGCTGCACTACCGCTCCCCCGAGCAGGCCGGGGTCGTCCGCAGCCCCGTGGACCACCGCTCCGACCTCTACTCCGTGGGCGCGCTGCTGCTGGAGTGCCTCACCGGCCGCACCCCGGTGGAGGGCAGCGATCCGACGCAGGTCCGTCGCCGGCTGGGCCGGCTGCGCCCGCTCGACCCCGCGGTCCTCGGCCCCGACGTCCCGCGCGCCCTCGGGGTGCTGCTGCGCCGGCTGCTCGCCCTGGACCCGGAGGACCGGCCCGCGAGCGCCGCCGCCGTCGCCGACGAGCTCAGCCGGATCGCGGCCGGCACCGCTCCCGACGTCGCCCTCGGGCGACGCAGCTGGGTGAGCCCCGCCGACGGGCCGTTGCTGGAGCGCGGTCAGCAGACCGCGGTGCTGGACGCGGCCTGGGACACCGCGCGCGCCGGCTCCGGCGGGGTCGTGGTCGTCCGCGGCGCGGCGGGGTCGGGTCGCAGTTCCCTCGTCGAGCACCTGCACCGGCGGGCGGGCGGACAGGGCGCGGCGGCGGTGGTGCTGGACTCCACGACCTCGCCCGCCTCCCCGTTGAGCGCGTTGCGCCGGGCCATGACCGCGGGTGGCCTCTCGACGCCACCTCGGGACGGGGCGGTCTCCGGCGACGGCGACGAGCAACGGCCGCAGGCGCTGGCCGAGGAGCTCCTCCAGCACGCCGCCCGGACGGGGCCGCTGCTGGTCGTCCTGGACGACACCGAGCACGCCGACGCCTCGACGCTGGCCGTGCTGCGCTGGGTGGCCGGCGAGTGCGCCGACCTCCCGCTGCTGCTGGTCCTCGTCGACCGGCCCCGGGAGTCCGGTGGGCTGGACCCGGCGCTGGACTCCTCCCGGACCCTCGTGATCGACGTCCCGGCCCTCTCCGACGCCGCCGCCCGCGCCGTCGTGCGCCGTCGGCTGCCCGGGGCGGTGCTCACCGACTCCGTCGCCTCGGCGCTCGTCTCCCGGGCCGCAGGGAACCCCGGGGCCCTGCTCGCGCTCCTCACCGCCCTCCTCGACGACGGCGGTCTGTTGCCCGACTGGGGCCACTGGCGGCTGGAACAAGCTGCGCTGGAGGCGGTCCCGGTGGCCCCCGGGCTGCTGGCGGCCCTGCTGCGCCGCGTCGAGGAACTCCCCGCCGGGCACCGCAACGTGCTGCGGCTGGCCGCCGCGTGCGGGCGTTCCGTCGACGACCACCTCGTGCTGCGAGCCGCCTCGCCCCAGCTCCCGGCCGAGGCGGTCCGCGCCGGCCTCGCCGCCGGCGTCGCGGTCCGGCTGCTGCGCCCGCGGCCGCACGGTCGCCACGAGTTCCTGCACCAGCAGGTGGTCGACGCCGTCCTGGACGGGCTCGACGAGGTCGAGCGTCGTGGGCTGCACGCGCGCCTGGCCCGCGTCCTGCGCGTCGACACCCGGGCCGGGACGGAGTGCACCGACCGCGAGGCCGTCTTCGCGTGCGCCCACCAGCACCTGCGCGCCGGGGACGCCGTCGCCCCGGCCGACGTCGTCGCGGCGTGCGCGGTGGCCGGGGTCAGCGCCGCCCGCCACTTCGCACCCGAGGCCGCCGTCGGGTTGCTGCAGCAGGCCGTCGAGACCGCGGACGGGGCGGGTCTGCCGCTCGACCCCCGGCTGCGCCGACTGCTCGCGAGCTGCCTGGCCCGCACCGGTCGCCACGCGTGGGCCCACGACCACCTCGACCACCTCCTGCGCACCACGACCGACCCCCTCGGGAAGGCCGTCGGCCTCGGGGAGATCGCCACCCTGCACCGGCACGAACGGGCGCCCGGAGGACCCGCGCGGGCCCTGGACGCGGCCCGGGAGGGTCTGGCCCAGCTCGGTTCCTCCCGGCCCGGCACCCGGGCCGCCTGGTGGGTCTTCACCGTCGTCACCGTGGCCGGGTTCGTGGCGACCCTGCTCGACCCGCGCCGTCGACGGGCCAGCCGGCACCGCCTGGACTCCCCCCGCGAGGTCGAGGAGAACACCGCCGAGGCCGCCCACGCCGTGCTGCTGCGCGAGGCCGCGGCCACCGACCTGGACCGCGGGTACCCGCTGACCGCCCTGCCCACCGCGCTGGCCTCGATCGCGCACGCCCTGCGGGGCCGGCGCGCCGACCTCGCCCGGGACGGGCGACGCACCCTGGCCGCGGCGCTGCGCCGGCTCCTGACGGGGCGGGCGACGTTGCTGCCGGTCCGCCTCCCCGGGACCTCCTCCCTCGTCGGACGTCCCCTGACTCCCCCCTCCCCCCGCCGCGGCGAGACAGAACCCTCGGTGCAGGCCGGGATCCGCCTGGCCGAGGGGCTGGACCGGTTGCGTTCCGGTGGGACGTGGCGCGAGGTCGCCCAGGTCCTCGAGGACGACGGGCAGTGGCTCGACCTGCCCGAGTACGTGGCCGGGACCCGGGCCGTCGTCCTCGAGCGCCTCGCCGCGGGGCACCTCGCCGCCGCCCGCAGCTGGCACGACCGGGCCCTGCGCCGGGTGCCGGAGGGGGCCCCGGTCCCCGTCGACCTCGACCTGCTCCGGGTCGCGCTGCTGGGGGCCTGCGGTCGGCCCGGGGAGGCCGGGGAGCTGTTGACGAGGGTGCGGGGCGGGCTGTCGGCGACGTCGTCCCCCGAGCACCAGCTCGCGGTGCACCTCGCGACGGTGACGTGGCTGGTGCAGCAGCTCGACCTGTCCGAACGCTTCGACGAGGTCGCCCGGCGTTCCACCGCGCTCCTGCACCGCTCCCCGCTGCGGCGTTCAGTGGAGGCCCGCTGGACCGCCGACCTCGTGGTCCGCGGGCGGCTGGCCCAGCTCGCCGCGGCGACCGACGCCGGGGACACCGTCCGGGTGCGCGAGCGGGAACAGGAACTGCGGGAAGCGCTGGGTCACCCCGCCCACCGCGCCGGCGGGGCGGTGCAGGAGGCCCAGTTCGACGTCGTCCGCGCCGCCGCGTGGCACCGCCTGGGCCGTAGCCACCGCGCGAAGGTGTTGCGGCGCAGGGCGGAACGTTGCGCGGCCCGGTTGGACGCCCCGCTCGTGCAGCACCACCTGATGCTGCTGCGGGCCGAGGACCTCGAGGCGAGCGGCGCCTTCGAGGACGCCGAGCGGCTGCACTGGCTGGCCACGGCCCTGGCCGACCGGCACGGCTGGGCGACCCTGGTGCAGCGCGGGCGCGCCGACCTGAACGCGACCCAGCCCGCGGGGAGCGGGACCTGGGGGCCGGCGGCCGGTCGTCGCCGGCGGCTGCTCAGCGCGATGCGCGACGTCGGCGACGCGGCCCAGGTCCTGGACCCGCAGGACGTCGTGCGCCTCGCCCTGGACCAGGCCTGCGGGGTGCTCGGCGCCGACCGCGCGGTCCTCGCCGTCCTCGACGGCGAGGACGAGCTCGTCGTCTTCGCCGGGCGCACCCGTTCCGGCACCGACCTGGCGCTGGGCACCCCCCTGGACCCGGCCGCGGTCCGGGCCGCGCGGACCGGGCGGCCCGTGGTCCGCGGGGTGCTGGACGCGCAGGAACAGCGCAGCGCGCACACCCCCGAGGACGTCGCCCGCAGCGTCGTGGCCGTCCCGCTGCTCGTCCGCGGTCGCCGGACGGGGGTGCTGGCGGCGGTCAGCACCGTCGCCCAGGGCGCCTTCGGCCGGGGGGACGTCGAACTGCTGCAGCTCATCGCGGGACAGGTCGCGGCTTCGCTGGAGACGGCCCGGGCGGCCCGCCTGGAGATCGAGGTGCACGGCGCGCAACGCGAGCGCGACCTCGCCGAGGCCGTGCGCCGGCTCACCGAGGAGGTCTCGGGCAGCCTCGACCTGCCCACCGTGCGCCGTCGGCTGCTGCGCTCCGCGCTGACGGAGCTGCGGGCGGGCCGGGCGGCCCTGGTGCCCGTCGCGGTCCGCTCCACCGTCGACGTGGACCCGCCCGCGCTGGTGACGGCCGCGGGCGGTACGGCCGTGCGGGAGGTCCCGTGGAGCCGGGACCGGCAGGGCGACCGCGAGTCCGCGCCACTGCTGGAACGCCCGCTCGCCGCCCACGGCGGCGACCCGCTGCCCGCCCGGCTGCGGGGTCTGCTGGACCTCGGGGGTGACGGCGGGACCGGGGAGGAGCGGTGGCTGGTCGTCCCCCTGAAGGACCGGACCGGCCTGGTGGCCGAGGCGCTGGTGCTCGTCGGGGGTCCCGAGGGGCCCGCCGCCCGGCTGCACGTCGCGGAGGCGCTCGCCGCCCCCGCGGCCATCGGCCTGGAGAACGCGCGGCTCTTCGCCCAGGTCGAGCACCTGGCCCGCACCGACTCCCTCACGGGTCTGGCCACGCGTGGTCACCTGCTGCGCCTGGGTGAGCAGCGCGTGCGGCGGGCCACCCCGGGCCGGGCCGTGGCGGTCCTGATGGTCGACGTCGACCACTTCAAGTCCGTCAACGACACCTTCGGCCACGCCGCGGGCGACGAGGTCCTCACGGCCGTCGCGCGGCGGCTGCAGCACGAGGCCCGGGAGAGCGACGTCCTCGGTCGCTACGGCGGGGAGGAGTTCGCCCTCGTCGTCACCAGTCCCGCCCCCGAGGAGGGGTCCGGTCCGCTGGAGGCCCGCGAGGTCGCCGAGCGGCTGCGCCTGGCGGTGCGCCGCAGCCCCGTGCTGGTGCGGGGCGAGCAGCTGCAGGTCACGGTCAGCGTGGGGGTGGCGCTGCTGCGCGAGGGCGAGCAGCTCTCCGACGTCCTGGCCCGCGCCGACAGCGCCCTCTACCGCGCCAAGGCAGCCGGCCGCGACGCTGTCGTCGAAGCCCTCTGACCCCTGACCGCTGGTGGGGGGTCAGACCAGGCTGGACCAGTAGGACCAGAACTTGACCGCGATCATCACGATCACGGCGGCGTAGCTCAGCACGATGAGCAGTCCGCGGAAGTCGACGACCGTGCGGGCCAGGCCGTGCAGGGCCCGCGGGACGGGGACGAGACCGCGGTCGAGGCCGTCGGCGACGTGGACCCAGAAGGTCGGCACGACCACGCTCCACACGACCATGCAGTAGGGGCAGAGGGCGTGGATGGAGTAGAGGCTCTGGGCGATCAGCCAGCCGACGAAGACCGTGCCGAGGGTGATCCCGACGAGGTAGCCGCGTTCCACCCACCGCGGCAGCGCCGTCCGCGACAGGACGAGCAGGCCGATCAGGAGCGAGAGGGAGAAGGCGGCGATCCCGATGAGCGGGTTGGGGAAGCCGAAGGCCGCCGCCTGGTCGGTGGCCATGACGCTGCCGCAGGACAGGATCGGGCTGATGTTGCAGCTGGGGGCGTAGTTCGGGTCCTCGGCGAGCTTGAACCGCTCGATCGTCAGCGTGAAGGCCGCGACGAAGCCGAGGATCCCGCCGACGGTCAGCAGCAGACCGCGGGCGCGCGGGGAGACCGGCAACGCCGACAGGTGCCCCTCGGGGGCGGCGTCGTGGTGCGTGTGGTCAACGTCGTCGTCGTCGAACCCGTCGAAGGTCTCGTCGTCGACCTGGTGCGTCGTGTCGGCCATCTGCGTCCTCACCTCGCGCCTTCCGGGGCAGTGCCCACCCTGTTGCCCACCCTGTCCCAGCATCCTCGACAGCGCTGGACGTCACCTGAACGTCGCGGCCCCGCCGTGGTCACCGGGTCGAACCTCCCACGTCCACGGTCCCACGGGCCCCGGGCGGTAGGTTCGCGGGCGTGTCCGCCCCCACGCAGTCCCCCGCCGCGCACCAGCGTCCGCGCTACGACGACGACCTGCGGCTCGCGCACGTCATCGCCGACCAGGTCGACGGGGTGACCACCGACCGCTTCAAGGCGCTGGACCTGAAGGTCGAGACGAAGCCGGACCTGACGCCGGTGAGCGACGCGGACCGCGGCGCGGAGGAGCTCATCCGTTCCCAGCTGCGCCGGACCCGGCCGCGGGACGCGGTGCTCGGCGAGGAGTTCGGGCTGGTCGGGCACGGGGCCCGGCAGTGGGTCGTGGACCCCATCGACGGGACGAAGAACTTCGTCCGCGGCGTGCCGGTGTGGGCGACGCTCATCGCCCTCGTCGACGACGGCGTCCCCGTCGTCGGGCTGGTCTCCGCACCCGCGCTGGGGCGGCGCTGGTGGGCGGCGACCGGCTCGGGGGCCTGGACCGGGCGCAGCCTCTCCGCGGCGACGCGGATGCACGTGAGCTCGGTGTCGAACCTCTCGGACGCCTCCTTCGCTTACTCCTCGCTCGAGGGGTGGGAGAGCCGCGGTGCCCTCGACGGGTTCCTGGGCCTGACCCGCTCGGTGTGGCGGACCCGCGGGTTCGGCGACTTCTGGTCCTACATGCTGCTGGCCGAGGGCGCGGTCGACATCGCCGCCGAACCGGAACTCGCGCTGCACGACATGGCCGCCCTCGTCCCGATCGTCACCGAGGCCGGGGGCCGGTTCACCTCCCGCGCCGGCGTCGACGGCCCCTTCGGCGGTGACGCCGTCGTCACCAACGGGCTGCTGCACGCGGACGCGCTGCGCTTCCTCGGGACCCCCGCCCAGCCGTGAACCCTGCTGTGAACCCCGTCGTGGACGATCCGCGGGCCCGGCGCCTGCTGGTCTGGGAGGTCGTCGCCGTCTTCGGGGTCTCGCTCGGCATGAGCGGGGTCCGCGCCCTGGTCCGGTTCGTCGGCATCCTCACCGCCCCCGAGGCCATCAACGCCCAGACCTCCACGGTGCTCGGCAGCTACGCCCCCGACCGGCCGTGGCTGGACCTGGCCCTGCAGCTCGTCGCGATCGCGGCGGGACTCGCCCCGGTGTTCCTCGTGGGCTACCTGATGGCCCGGGGCGGGGAGTCCCTGCGGACCCTGGGTTTCGACGGTGCCCGCTTCGGGCGCAACGTCCTCGCGGGTCTGGGTCTGGCCGCCGTCATCGGCGGCTGCGGGCTGGTGCTGTACCTGGGGGCTCGGGGTGCGGGCCTCAACACCAACGTCGCGGCGTCGACGCTGCCCGACACCTGGTGGGCCATCCCGATCTCGGTGCTGGCCGCCGCGGAGAACGGCGTCCTCGAGGAGGTCCTCGTCGCCGGGTACCTGCTGCACCGGCTCTCGCAGCTGGGTTTCCGCTGGCTGCCCGCGCTGCTCGTGAGCGCGCTGCTGCGCGGTTCCTACCACCTCTACCAGGGGGTGGGCGGGTTCGTCGGCAACGTCGCGATGGGGCTGGTGTTCGGCTGGGTCTACCAGAAGTGGGGGCGGACGACGCCGCTCGTCGTCGCGCACACCGCCATCGACGTCGTCGCGTTCGTCGGGTACGCGGCGCTGGTCGGGAAGGTCAGCTGGCTGCCCGGCTGAGCCTCACCCGGGCAGGACGAGGACCGGCACCGGCGAGTGCCGCAGGATCTTCGTGGCCCGCGAGCCCAGGAACACCCGGGCCACCGGACCCTTGGGCCGCGAGCCCACCACGAGGAGTTCCCCGGGTTCCCAGTCGACGGCGTCGACGGCCTCCCGCCACCCTCGCCCGGCCCCCACGACGGCGGTGACGTCGGGCGGCAGGGCTCCCTTGCGGCGCAGCGCCTCGACGCTGCGGTGGGCCTGTTCGAGCCAGGCGTCGAAGACCTCGTCGTCGCCGTCGACGCCGAACCCCGAGCTCCACCCCGTCCGGCTGCGCACCGCGAGGGTCAGCACCCGCAGCCCCGTCCCGACCCGTTCGGCGAACTGCTGGGCGCGGGCCACGACGAGTTCGTCCTCCCCCGCCGCGGCGCAGGTGACCCGCTGCAGCGCGAGCGACCCGCCGCGGTAGCCGCGCGGGGCGAGGGCCACCGAGAGCGGTGAGGAGTGCAGCAGCCGGCCCGCGGTGGACCCCACCGTCACCTGCCCGAGGTGACCGTCGGGCGAGGAGCCGAGCACCAGGACGGCCGCGCCGATGTCGGCCGCGAGGTCGATGAGGCTCGCGGAGACGGACCGTCCCGCGCGGACGTGGAACTGCACGGTGGCCCCGGGGGCGATCTGGTCGAGGTAGGTCCGGGCCGACCTCTCCGCCTGCGCCGCGAGGGATCCGGACCACTCGACGAACTGCGCGTCGGCCTTCGCCGTCGAGGGGGTGTCCCAGGGCTTGGGCAGGACCGTCGCGACGGCCAGCGGGACGCCGAGCGCACGTGCCAGTTGCCCACCGAGGTTCAGGGTGGCGCGGCCGCCCTTCTCGGGCAGGTAGGCGACGAGGACGGTCACCCGTGGCTGCGCGGGTCGGCCGGCGCGGGACGGTGCTGCACGCGACCAGGGTAGCGATCGGCGAACTTCACAGCACGGACACGCTTTCGGCCGCTCCGACGTGCCCGGCTCACCTACCGTGGTGGGTCCGCAGGACATCGACGTCCGTACTCGATCCCTGAGGAGCCGCACCACGTGAACATCAGCACCTCCGTCTGGCTGACCCTGGCCGTCGCCGTCGTGGCCGCCGTCGTGGCCGCCGTCGTCGGCGAGCTCGTCGCCCTCGGTGTCCGCCGCCTCGGCCGCAACCACGAGATCCTCGCCACCCTCGCCCAGCGGGGACGGCGACCCCTCGCGGGGTTCATGGCCACCCTGGCCGCGCAGTGGGCGCTGAAGATCTCCTCCCAGACCGCCGACTGGCAGGGTCCGACGTTCTTCGTCCTGACCCTGCTGACCGTCGCCTTCGGGGCCTGGCTGGCGGTGGTCGCCGCGAACGTCGTCCAGGACGTCCTGCTGCTGCGCTACCGGATCGACGTCAAGGACAACCGCCGCCAGCGCCAGCGCCGCACCCAGGTGCAGCTGGTCAAGCGCGTCGCGGTCGCCCTCATCATCGTCGTCGCCGTCGCCTCGATGCTGCTGACCATCCCCGGTGCGCGCGGCGCGGGCGCCAGCGTGCTCGCCTCCGCCGGCTTGCTCTCGGTGGTCGCCGGCCTGGCCGCGCAGACCTCGCTGGCGAACATCTTCGCCGGGTTGCAGATCGCCTTCACCGACGGGATCCGCGTCGACGACGTCGTCGTCGTCGAGGAGGAGTGGGGCAACATCGAGGACATCACCCTCACCTACGTCGTGGTGAAGCTGTGGGACCAGCGGCGCCTCATCCTGCCCTCCACGTACTTCACGACGACGCCGTTCGCGAACTGGACGCGGAACTCCTCCGACATCATCGGCAGCGTCGACTTCGACGTCGACTGGACCGTCCCCTTCGACGAGGTCCGTGCCCACGCCGAGGCCTTCGTGACGGCCCACCCGCTCTGGAACGGCCAGACCTACGCGCTGCAGGTGACCGACGCGCGGAACTCGTTCGTCTCCTTCCGGGTGCTGGTCAGCGCGAACTCGGGCGGGGAACTCTTCGACCTGCGCTGCGCGGTGCGCGAGGAACTCGTCGCCCTCCTGCGCCGCGAGCACCCGGGCGCCCTGCCCAAGGTCCGGATGGACACCCCGCGGGCCGTCCACATCCCGCAGCAGGAGGGTCACCGCACCTCACGGACGGTGTGACGCAGCTCTCAACGCGGCCGGAGCGGTGACCCGCTCAAGGGGTGCCGGGGGGCGCGTCGACACACAGGCACGTGCCCTTCGCCCTGTTGATCCCTTCCCTCGGTCTCGTCGCCGCCGCCATCGGCATCCTCACGGGGGTGCCGCAGGTGCTCCGCCTGCTGCGCAGCCCCGACGCCAGTGGCCTGTCCTTCTCCTCCGCGGTCCTGGGCGTGCTGAGTTCCGGCAGTTGGCTGACCTACGGGTTCCTGCTGCTCGACCCGGCCCAGCTCGTCGCGAACGTCCCCGGGCTCGCCTGCGCGGTCGTGACCGTCGTCCTCGCCGCCCGTCGTCTCGGCGTCGCCCTGACCCCGGCCCTGGTGTGCGTGGCGGCCTGGGTCCCGCTCGTCGCGGTGGCGTTCCTCCTCGGGGGTCCGGCCCTCGTCGGCGTGGTCGCCACCGCGGTCTCGCTGGTGAAGATGCTGCCCCAGGTCCGCACCGTCCTGCGCCGCGAACCGCTGCACGGCCTCGCGCCCGCGTCGTTCGTCCTGACCCAGCTGTCGGCGACGCTGTGGGCGGTCTACGGCCTCGGGACGCAGCAGCCCTCCGTCGTGGTCTGCTCCGTCGTCTCCGCCGTGCTGGCCGGGGTGGTCCTCTCGCGGCGCTGCCCGCCCCTGGCGGTCGCGCGCGCCCTGCACGAGGGCCGCTTCGGCGTCCCGGGCCGCCTCCTCGTCCGCCCGCTGGTCCTGGCCCGTCGGGCCACCCTCACGCTGGCGGCGTGACCGCCTTCACCAGGTGGACCAGGGTGGTGCCGTGGTCGTCGACGGACTCGCCGGCCCGGACGTAGCCGGCTCGTTCGTAGCGGGCGATGGTCGCCGCGGAATCCCCGCCGGTGAACAACCGCAGCTCGGTGATCCCCTGCGGCAGCGCCTCTTCGAGGGCACCGAGCAGGGCGGATCCCAGCCCCTGCCGTTGCTGGTCGGGGGCGACGGCGAGACGCCCCACGTGGGCGGTGCTCCCCTCGACCCGTCCGCGGACGGCCCCGACGAGGCGGGTGCCGCGCAGGGCGACGAGCACGACCTGTTCCCCGATCGCCGCGCGGACCGCGTCGAGGTCCTCGCGCAACGGGGGCATGGAGGGGTCTCCGTAGCGCTGGGCCTCGCTGACGAAGGCCGCGCGCTGGACGGTGAGCAGTTCCCCTGCGTCACCGTCCACCGCGCGCCGCAGGACTACCGCAGGATCCACTGCCCCGGCTCCGCCAGTGCCTCGACCGACGCCGGGCCCCAGGTGCCCGGCGCGTAGGACTCGACCGCCGGACGGTTCGCGGAGAACCGGTCGATGGCGGTCCACGCGGCCCGCAGCCCCTCGACCCCGGTGAACAGCGATCGGTCGCCGGTGAGGACGTGCTCGATGAGGTGGACGTAGGGCAGCGCGGGCTGCTGACCGTCGAGACCCGGCAGCGGCAGCGTCGCGGTGCCGTCGACGGTGCCGCCGGCCACACCGGGGGTGCGCACGGTCATCGAGACGTCGATCGCGCCGCCGTCGAGCAGCGAGAAGCTGACCGTGGCGGGCTGGACGTCGGCCCCCGCGTAGGGGCCGTCGGCCGGGGCCTTCAGCACGAGGGTGACGCGCTGCTCGTCGGCGGTCATCTTCTTGCCCGAGCGCAGCAGGAACGGCACCCCGCGCCAGCGGTCGTTGTCGATCCACACCCGGCACGCGGCCAGGGTGTCGGTCTGCGAGTCCTCCGGGACGCCATCGATCGCGGTGTAGCCCTCGAACTGCCCGAGGACGACCTCGGCCGGGTCGAGTTCGCGGAAGTCCTGCAGCGCAGCGTCACGCGCGGCCTGCAACGCCCCCGGGCCGAGGTCGGCCGGGGGTTCCATCGCGACGGTCGCGGCCATCTGGAACAGGTGGGTGACGATCATGTCGAGGAACGCGCCGGTCGCGTCGTAGAAGCTCGCGCGCTGCGCGACGTCGAGGGTCTCGGCGATGTCGACCTGCACCTGGGCGACGTGGGTGTTGTTCCAGATCGAGGACAGCCACGGGTTCGCGAACCGCGCGTGGATGACGTCCTGCTGGGCCTCGAAGGCGAGGAAGTGGTCGATCCGGAACACCTGCGACTCATCGAAGACGCGCTGCACCTCGGTGTCGAGCTCCTCGAAGGTCTCCAGCGAGGTGCCGTAGGGCTTCTCGTAGACGACGCGGGCACCTTCGACGAGGCCGTGCGCCGCGAAGGCCTTGGTGGTGGGCAGGAACGCGTCCGGCGGGACGGCGAGGTAGTGCACGACCTGCGCGTCGCCGTCCAGGTCCTCGCGGGCCTGGGCGAGCACGTCGAGCAGCGCGCCCGGGTCCTCCTCGCTGAACCCGCCACCGGCGAAGAGCAGGTGCTGCGCGAAGTCGTCCCAGGGGCCGTCGGCGGGCTGCGGCCCGAACTCCTCGAGCGCTTCGCGGATGAACTCGCGGAACTCGTCGTGGGACAGGTCGCGGCGTCCGCTGCCGACGAGTCGCCACTGCTGCGGGAGCCGGCCGAGGCGGGCCAGCTCGAAGAACGCCGGGGACACGAGCCGGCGGGAGAGGTCGCCCGACGCCCCGTACATGACGAAGATCGTGGGCCGGTCGGTGCTGGACTGCGCTGTCTGCGGTGCGGTGGTCACGTGCGAACGGTACTTGTCCCGGGTCGCGCACCGGGGGCTAAGGTGGTCCCATGACCACCACTGCGTCCCTCCGGGGAGCCTCCGCCGACAGCGCCCACGCGCTGTGCAGCGGTGCGTGGTGGTGGGTGTCGGCGGTCGCCTGACGCTAGCCCGTCCCGGTGGCCGCCTCGTCGAGGAGGCCTTCCCGTGACGGTCCCCTCGACGGTCGGCTCCCCCAGCCCCTCGAGGAGAGAACCCCTGATGACACCCGCTGACGAACTGATCGCGGAACTGCTGGCGCCCGGCGCCGGTCCCTTCGCACTGCTGCGCCGCCTGGACCCGCGCAGCGGCCGGCCCGGACCCGTCGAGGTCCTGCGCGGACCTGTCGAGGTCGTCGAACACCTGGCCGACATCCCGTTGCGTGAGCGCACCTCCCGCGACGCCCTGGCCCTCGTGCCGTTCCGCCAGATCCGCGAACGCGGGTTCGACGTCCACGACGACGGCACCCCCCTGCAGGTCCTGCGCATCGACTCCACCGAGGACCTCGCGCTCGAGGACGCGCTGCGGGCGCTGCCCGACGCCGAGGTCGCGGTGCGCGACGTCGCGCCCGACCTCTCCGACGAGGACTACGCCGCCGTCGTGCGCCGCATCATCGACGAGGAGATCGCGCAGGGCTCGGGCGCGAACTTCGTCATCCGCCGCGACGTGGACGGCGTCATCGACGGGTTCAGCGCGACGACCGCGCTGAGCCTCTTCCGCCGCCTGCTCGTCGCCGAGCAGGGTGCCTACTGGACGTTCGTGGTCCACGTCCCCGGGGACACCGGAGCAGATCGCAGCACGTCGCGGACGTTGGTCGGGGCGAGTCCCGAGGTCCACGTCCGGATGGCCCGCGGCGAGGTCGTGATGAACCCGATCTCCGGCACCTACCGCTACCCCGCGACCGGCCCCGACGCCGACGGTCTCGTGGAGTTCCTCACCGACCCCAAGGAGGTCGAGGAACTCTTCATGGTGGTCGACGAGGAACTCAAGATGATGTGCTCGGTCGGTGACCTCGGCGGCGTCGTGCACGGTCCGTACCTGCGCGAGATGGCGAACCTCGCCCACACCGAGTTCGAACTGCGCGGTCAGACCACCCTCGACGCCCGGGAGGTGCTGCGCCAGACCATGTTCGCCGCCACCGTGACGGGCAGCCCGTTGCAGAGCGCGTGCCGGGTCATCCGTCGGTTCGAACCCTCGGGACGCGGGTACTACGCCGGCGCGCTGGCGCTGCTGGGCACCGACGCCGAGGGCACCCAGACCCTCGACTCCCCCATCCTCATCCGCACGGCCGACGTCCGCGCGCAGGGTTCCACCGCCACCGTCCGGGTCTCGGTCGGCGCCACCCTGGTGCGGGGTTCCACCCCCGAGGGCGAGGTCGCGGAGACGCACGCGAAGTCCGCCGGGGTGCTGCGCGCGCTCGGGGCGCTGCCCCCGCTGCCGCCCCGCACCGGAGCCGACGGGGCGCCCGTCCGCCGGGTCCCGCTCATCGCCGACCCGCGGGTCGCGACGTTGCTGGCCTCCCGCCGCGACCGGCTCGCGTCGTTCTGGCTCGAACCGCAGAAGCAGCCGAGCGGTTCGCCCCTGGGTCGGGCCCTGGTCATCGACGCCGAAGACACGTTCACCTCGATGCTCGTGCACCTGCTGGCCTCGGCCGGGTTGCAGGCCCGGGTGCTGCGCTACGACGACCCGACGCTGGACGCGGAGCTCGCCGCGCACGACGGTCTGGTGCTGCTCGGTCCCGGCCCGGGTGACCCGGAGGACTCCGGCGACCCGCGGATCGCGCGGTTGCAGGAACTCGCCGCGCGGTTGTCGGCCGCCGCGCGCTCCGGCGGGAACCCGTTGCTCGGGGTGTGCCTGGGGCACCAGCTGCTGTCCGGAACTCTGGGTCTCCCGTTGCGCCGCAAGAACGCTCCCCACCAGGGCACCCAGCTCGACGTCGACCTGTTCGGCACGGCGGCGACCGTCGGGTTCTACAACAGCTTCACCGCACGGGTCGACGAGGCGTCCATCGCACGCCTCGCGGGTGAGGGCATCCACGTCGCGACCGGTCCCGCCGACGAGGTCGTCGCCGTGCGCGGGGAGGGTTTCGCCGGGATCCAGTTCCACCCCGAGTCCGTCCTGACCCTCGGCGGCCCGGACGTCCTGCGTTCCCTGGTCGAACCCCTGCTCACCTCCCCCTGACCAACTCCTGGGAAGTTTTCCACCCTTCCCACAGGGTGGAAGGGTGGGAAACTCCCCAGGAGTGCTCACCACGGGAGCCGGTGCCGGGGACGGGCGAAGTCGGCCGGTCGCAGGTCGTTCATCGGCGGCCACTCGATGGCGCGAGCGATCTCGAGCATGACCCGCTGCGCCGGCCACAGGTTCGCCCAGCGGTACCGCAGCACGGGAAGGTCGGCCTGCACCACGAGCAGCCTCTCGCGGGTGGCGTCGGCGTCGCGCTGCCGGAGGTCGTCGTGGTACCCGCCGTCGAACTCGAGGGCGAACACGCGACGTCGCCCCCGGACCAGGAGGTCGGGGAACCGCAGGAGCGACCCGTCCGGGGTGGTGAGGAGGAGGGACGGGTTCACCCAGGGCTCGGGCAACCCGGCCAGGACGACACACATCCGCAACCGGCTCTCCCCCACGGAGCGGGACGCACCGTGGCAGAGGGACAACGCGGTCCGGGCGTAGTCCACGCCGGGCCATCGACGGTGCCTCTCCAGGTACTCGGCGAACAGGGCCAGGTCCAGCCCGGCGGCGGCGAACGTGTCGAGGACGGACACCCGCTCGACCAGCGGGACGTCGCGGAGGAGGTCGAACACCGTCCGGATCCGGCTGGTGACGAGAACTCCACCGACGACCACCGTGTCGTCGTCCTCCGCGCGCAGCACCTGCCGACGGGACCGGTGCACCGCCCGCTCGATCCCGGCCCCGGCCGGCCCCCGGATGGTGACGAGCGGAACGTCGACTCCCGGCGGCGGGGTCCACACCCCGTGGATCCACGCCGCGGTCAGACCGGCGAAGACCACCCCGCCCGGGGCCGCCAACCGCAGGGCGTGCACCCGCACCGCGTCGTCGACGGCGACGTCGCGGTGCACGTACACCCCGGTGTGCAACCGACGCCACACCGCGGACTCGAGCTGGCGTCGGGACAGACCCGCGTCGAGGGCCTGAGCCACCGTGAACGGGTGGCGGGCGAGGGCACTGGGTACCCGGGGACGACGCGGCATCCGTCGATGGTGCGAGAGGTCGACGCGACGCTCACCGGTTCGTCCACAGAGCGCCGTCCGCACTCAGCCTGTGCACACCGGGATGACCCCTGCCTCGGCAACTTCTGGGGAACGTTCCACCCTTCACCGACCCCGGAAGGGTGGAAAGTCTCCCAGGAGTTGGTCAGGGGTGGCCGGGGCTGACCAACCCGATCTCGTAGCCGAGCACGACGGCCTGGACGCGGTCACGCAGCCCGAGCTTGGTGAGGATGCGGCTGACGTGGGTCTTGGTCGTCTGCTCGGCGATGAACAGTTCCGCGGCGATCTCCTGGTTGGACAACCCGCGGGCGATGCAGACGAGCACCTCGCGTTCGCGCGGGGTGAGGTCGGCGACGGCCGCGGGGACGTTCACGCCGCGGGTGCGGGTGGCGACGAAGTGCTCGATGAGGCGTTTCGTGATCCCCGGTGAGAGCAGCGAGTCGCCCACCGCGACGGCCCGCACGGCGTCGACGAGGACCTCGGGCGTGGCGTCCTTGAGCAGGAACCCGCTGGCGCCGGCCTGCAGGGCCGAGAACACGTAGTCGTCGATGTCGAAGGTCGTCAGCACCAGCACCTTCGGCGCCGGGTCGAGCCCCGCGGCGAGGATCGCGCGGGTCGCGCCGAGCCCGTCGAGGACGGGCATCCGGACGTCCATCAGCACCACGTCGGGGTGCACCGCGGTCACGACCTCCACGGCCTGTTCACCGTCGGCGGCCTGCCCGACGACCTCGATCCCGGGCTGGGCGTCCAGCAGGGCGGAGAACCCCGCCCGGATCATCGCCTGGTCGTCGACGACCACGGCCCGTACCGTTCCCGAGGAGCTCACACCCCAGGTTCCCACGGCAGGGACACCCGCAGGAGGAACCCACCGTCGGGGGTGGGCTCCGCGCTCACCGAGCCGCCCAGCAGCGACGCCCGTTCCCGCACGCCGACCAGCCCATGCCCGCCGGAATCGGGGGCGGGCGGGAAACCTTCGGGAGCGACGCCGTTGCGGACCTCGACGACGACCCCGGGGTCGGTGCGCAGCACGCTGACCTCGACGCCCGCCCCGGTCGCGTGCCGCACGACGTTGGAGAGCCCCTCCTGCACGATCCGGTGCACGGCGATCCCCAGGGCCGACGGCAGCGACGGGTCCCGCAGCGACGGGTCGACGCGCACCCGGACGTCCGATCCCGCCCGGCGGGCGCCTTCGACGAGTTCCACGAGCCCGTCCATTCCGGACCGCGGGGCGAGTTCGACCCCGTCGGAGCGGCTGCGCAGCACCCCGAGCAGCGTCCGCATCTCGGCCAGCGCGGTGCGCGACTGGGCGGCGATGTCGTCGAACTCGGCCCGGGCCGCCGGGGAGAGGTCCGGGATGCGGTACTGCGCCGTCGTGGCCTGGACGCCGATGACGGACATGCTGTGCGCGACGACGTCGTGCAGTTCGCGGGCGATGCGGTTGCGCTCCTCGACGACGACCCGCCGGGACTGCTCGAGCTCGGTGTCGCGGCGCGAGCGGGCCAGTTCCTCGCGCACCCGTCGACGTGCGCCGACGGCGCTGCCGATCCCCAGCGCCAGCAGGGAGTTCGAGCCGTAGACGACGAGGTTCGCGCCGGAGTCGTCGGAGAACCCGCCGAACAGCCCGGCCACGGCGACGGTGAGCGCGAGGCTGCCCACCCACGCGGTCACCCCGACCCGCCACAACCGCCGCACCCCCAGGACCAGCAGCAGCGCGGCGAACGTCAGCAGCGAGGGGACCGTCCAGGGCCACGGCCCGGCCTGGGGGTCGGCCCCCACCGCGACGAGCAGCACCCCGGTGAGCGCCGCGATGACCCCGAGGTCGGCCCGGAAGAGCACGAGCACGAGACCGCCGCACTGCATCAGGACGGCGGCCAGCGCCCACCCGGCCGGAACCCCGTGCACCGCGGCGTCCACCGGAGCCCCGACGGCGTACAGCGCCACCGCCAGGAGCACCACGGCCACCCGGCCGGAGAGGAGCGGCCGCAGCGCCTCGGGGACCCGGGGTGGACGAGGCAGACGCGGCCGGGTCCGGGGCGCCCGGACCGGCGGCTCAGGCCGGCTGGAACGACGCAGCAAGGAGCCCACCTCCCGATCGGATCCTCGCCAGCGCGGCCCCGACGACGGTCTTGACCCCCAGCAGGAGACCGGCGACGGCCAGCCCGGCGAGCACCGCGAGCCAGGGCCGGTCGAGGATCCCCTCCACGCGGGCCGCGAGGTGCTCCCCCGTCAGCATGCCGAGCCCGACGAGGACGCTGACCCGCACGGCGGTCAGCAGTGCCGTCCAGCCGAGGAACCGGCGGTAGCCGACGGCGGCGTAGCCGGCGGCGAGGAAGGCCGGCACGGCACCCACGTCGACGAGCTTCGCCCCGGCGACGACCGTCCCGAGGTGGTCGGAAGCCTTGCGGCACAGCAGGTCCTGACGGTCCGGGGTGAAGCCGAGCTTCGCGCTGAGGCGCGCGACCCACGGGTGGCCCCCGGCCCGGCGACCGGCCCGCCCGAGCAGGTAGAGCCCGCTGTCGAGGAGCAGGTCGATCCCGAAGGCCAGCAACCACACCAGGAGCAGCGCCGCGTGACCGGCCCCGACCAGGGTGCCGCCGGCGAACGTCGCCACCGGCCCCTCCAGCACCATCGCGGGCGCCAGCACCGCGTACGGCGTCCCCACCAGCACGTCCACCCGAACCACCCGACCTCTCGACTCCCGCAGCGACGACGCCAGTCAACCGGTTCGGGCCCACGGGCGTCGTCCCCCACCGGAGCCGCCTGCACGTGCGACCCAGGTAGGGGGTGGTCCTCAGAGGCGGGGGTCCACGGGTTCGGACTCCAGCGCCAGGACGGCGAAGGTGCACTCGTGCACGCGCCACAGCGGCTCGGCCCGGGCGGCCCGTTCCAGCCCCTCCAGGCCGAGGGCGTACTCGCGCAGGGCCAGCGACCGCTTCCGGCCGAGACTGCGCTGCCGGATCCGCTCGAGGTTCGCGGGTTCGGTGTAGTCGGGGCCGTAGACGATGCGCAGGTATTCCCGGCCCCGGACCTTGAGGCCGGGCTGGACGAGTCCCCGCCGGGTGCGGACCCGGTTGGCGAGGGGTTTCACGACCATCCCCTCGCCCCCGGCGTCGGTGAGCTCGCTCCACCAGGCGACCCCGGAGGCGCTCGACTCCGCGTCGGCGGTGTCGACCACGATCCGCCGGGTCGGCGCGATCCGGTCCGGGGCCACGGCGACGAGGCGGTCGGCGATCCCCAGGTGCCAGTCGTGCGGGCGGTCGGCGAAGGTGTGCCCGGCCGCGCCGAGCAGCGCGAAGGGGGCCAGCCGCACCCCGTCCAGCCCGTCCGTCGGCCAGCAGTAGCGCCGGTAGGCGTCGGTGAAGGCGGCGACGTTGGTGGCGCGGGACGCGGTGCGCGACAGCAGGTCCCCGAGGTCGAGCCCGCGCCCGGCGGCCTGCTCCAGGACGCCCACGGCGAAGGGCAGCGCCGAGCGACCGGCCGCCCCGACGGAGGCGTACTGCTCGCGCAGCAGCGGACCCGCCTTCGCGCTCCAGGGCAGCAGTTCGGCGTCGAGCAGCAGCCAGCCGGTGTCGAACTCCTCGAACAACCCGGCCGCCTCGGCGGCGGTCCGCAGCTCCTCGACGAGCGCCGCGGTCAGCGCGGGGTCGAAGAAGCTGCGCCCGGTGCGGGTCCAGATCGCCCCCAGCGCTCCACCGGGTGCGCCGAAGCGTTGCACGGCAGCTTCTTCGTCCCGGCAGAGCAGGACCAGCGCCCGCGATCCCATGTGCTTCTCCTCGCACACCACGGTGTCGACGCCGTCGGCGGCGAACGCGCTGAACGCCTCGTCGGGGTGCTCGAGGAACCCTTCCCGCTTCGACGTCGCGACGGGCGACATGGTGGGCGGCAGGTGGATCAGCCAGCGCGGGTCGAGAGCGAAGCGGGACACGACCTCGAGCGCGGCGGCGGCGTTCTCCTCCCGGACGCTGATGCGACCGTGGTCGGCGGTCTCCACGACGCGGCGGCCCTGGACGTCGCCGATGTCGAGGACGTCGGGGTCGCGCAGCACCGCGCTCTGCGGTGACAGCGTCCCGGCCACGGGGAACGGGCGGGCCGGTGCGTGGTGGACCGCCCGGGCGGCGACGGAGACGAGTTCCTTCTCCGGCCAGCGCAGCGCCGTGAGGTGGCCGCCGAAGACGCAGCCGGTGTCGACGCAGATCGTCCCGTTGACCCACTCCGGTTCCGGGACCGGGGTGTGGCCGTAGACGACGGTCGCGCGACCGCGGTAGTCGTTCGCCCACGGGTAGCGGACGGGCAGCCCGAACTCGTCGGTCTCCCCCGTGGTCTGGCCGTAGAGGCAGAAGTCGCGGACGCGACCCGAGGCGCGCCCCTGGTACCTCTCCAGGACCCCGGCGTGCGCGACGGCCAGCCGGCCCTCGTCGAGGACGTAGTGCGAGACCAGGGAGTCCAGGAACTCCACCACGCCCGCGCGGAACTCCTCGGTCTCCGCGGCGAGCTGCTCCAGGGACTCCGCCAGCCCGTGGGTGACCTGCACGTCACGACCTCGCAGGGCGCGCAGCAGCTTGTGCTCGTGGTTGCCGGGGACGCAGAGCGCGTGGCCGTGGGCGACCATCCCCATCACCAGGCGCAGGACACCGGGGGTGTCGGGCCCGCGGTCGACGAGGTCGCCGACGAACACCGCCCGCCGCCCCGCCGGGGGCAGTGCGTCGACGGCCCGCCCCTCCTCGTCGTGGACGAGACCGTAGCCCAGCCGCCCGAGCAGGTCGAGGAGTTCCTCGCGGCAGCCGTGGACGTCGCCGACGACGTCGAAGGGACCGGTCTCGTCGCGGCGGTCGGTGTAGAGGCGGGTGCGGGTGACGGTGACGTCGTCGACCTCGGCGGGGTCGCGCAGCACGTGCACGGTGCGGAACCCCTCGCGCGGCAACCCCTTGAGGCTGCGCTTGAGGTCGGCCTGCTGGCGGCGCAGGACGTGCGGACCGAAGTCGCGGTCGGCGCGGTGGCGGTTGCGTTCCGCGCTGACCGCCTCGGGCAGGTCGAGGACGATCGCGACGGGCAGCACGTCGTGCGCGCGGGCCAGCGCGACGAGCGACTTCCGCGCGGACTGCTGGACGTTCGTCGCGTCGACCACGGTGAGGCGGCCCGCGGCGAGGCGCTTGCCGACGATGAAGTCGAGGACCTCGAACGCGTCCTTGGTGGCGGACTGGTCGTTCTCGTCGTCGGCGACGACACCGCGGGCCCAGTCGCTGGAGACGACCTCGGTGGCCTTGAAGTGGCGGCGGGCGAAGGTGGACTTCCCCGACCCGGTGGTCCCGATGAGGACGACGAGACTCATCGCGGGGACGGTCAGTTCGCGGCTCACGCGGCGACCCCCTTGCTGAACACGGCCAGCTGCGTCGGGGTCCCCACGGCGGGGTCCTCGTCACCGACCCCGAGCGTGGCGACGGAGTAGCCGAACCGGGCGCAGACGCCGCCGGCCCACTGCGCGAACTCGGCGCGGGTCCACTCGAAGCGGTGGTCGGCGTGGCGGAACCCGTTCTCGAACAGGTCGGGGTAGTTCACGTTGTACTCCGCGTTGGGGGTCGTGACGATCACCGTCGTGGGGGCGGCCTCACCGAAGACGACCCGTTCCAGGGCGGGCAGCCGGGGCGGGTCGACGTGCTCGACGACCTCGGAGAGGACGGCCGCGTCGAGGCCGTTCAGCCGTTCGTCGCGGTAGGTGAGGGCGGACTGGAACAGCCGCACGCGGTCGGGGTCCGGCATCCGGTCCAGGTGGAGGCGGCGCGCGGCCTGCTGCAGCGCCCGCACGGACACGTCCGTGCCGAGGATCGAGGTGTACTGCGCGTCGGCGGCCAGGGCGGCCACGAGCTGCCCCTGTCCGCAGCCGAGGTCGGCGACCCGGGCGGCGCCGGACTCGCGCAGGACGGCGAGGATCGCGGCGCGACGGTGCTCCTTGAGCGGAACCCGCACCTCGGCGTCCTCGGGTTCCTCGACGGGGCCCGCGGTGCCGTCGACGTCGACGAGCCGGTCGAGGGCGTCCACCACGAGGTGGCGGCGGTGGGCGAGGTAGCGGGCGGTGATGAGGTCCCGCTCGGGGTGGGCCGCGAGCCAGTCGCCGCCGCGACGCACGAGCTTGTCGATCTCCTCCTCTCCCACCCAGTAGTGCTTGGCGTCGTCCAGGACGGGCAGCAGGACGTAGAGCTGCGCCAGGACGTCGGCGATCCGCGCGCGGCCGACGAGTTCGAGGTCGACGTAGCGCGAGGTCCCCCACGTCGGCACCGTCTCGTCCAGCGGCAGGTCGCGGGTGGTGACGCTCCAGCCCAGCGGCTCGAAGAGCCGGCGCACCAGGTCGGCGCCGCCGTGTCGGGCGGGGACGGCGGGGAAGCGGACCTGCAACGGCCAGCGCAGGTCCACGAGCTCCGGACGCGAGGTGCAGCGCGCGGCGAGGGCGGTGGAGAAGGTCCGGCCGAGGGCGACGGCGAGCATGCTGGACGCCGCGTAGGGGCGGTCGTTGACGTACTGCCCCAGCACGCTCTGCGTGTCCCCGCGGGCCGAGCGGACCAGCCCGACCGGGTCGACCTCCAGCAGCACCGCGAGCGTGGTCTGCTCCGGGGTGTTCTCCGGGTAGAACACGTGCGTGGTCACCGCGCCCTGCTCGGTGGTGAGGACACGGTCGGGGTGCTTGTGCAGCAGGAACCCGAGGTCGCCCGCGGGCACGTCGGGCGCCGGTCGCTGTGCGGTGAGGGTCAGGATCACCGGTCCAGCTGATCACGGATGGCGGCTCCGGCGCACGGGAAAAGACGAAGGCCCGGACCGTGTGGTCCGGGCCTTCGTCCTACTGGTAGCGGGGACAGGATTTGAACCTGCGACCTCTGGGTTATGAGCCCAGCGAGCTACCGAGCTGCTCCACCCCGCGTCGTGATGACAACGGTACGCCACCTCGGCCGCACGGCAAAATCCGTTGCGGGAGAGCAGTACCGCGAACGACGAAGGCCCGGACCGTCTGGTCCGGGCCTTCGTCCTACTGGTAGCGGGGACAGGATTTGAACCTGCGACCTCTGGGTTATGAGCCCAGCGAGCTACCGAGCTGCTCCACCCCGCGTCGTGGTCCTCACGGTACGCCACGAACGGGGTGAGCCCAAATCGCCGGGGGAACGACGAAGGCCCGGACCGTCTGGTCCGGGCCTTCGTCCTACTGGTAGCGGGGACAGGATTTGAACCTGCGACCTCTGGGTTATGAGCCCAGCGAGCTACCGAGCTGCTCCACCCCGCGTCGTGAACACCACGTTACGCCACGACGGCCGCGGGGCCAAATCCTCCCCCTGGGGTCAGGGGGTGGGGGTGCCTGTGGGGTCCGGCGGCGCGGCCGAGGAGGACGGACTGGCCGACGGGCTGCTGCCGTCACCGCCCTCGAGGCGGTTCTGGGCCGCGCTCGCGTCGTTGACGGCGGCGGTGAGGCGTTGCTGCGCCTCGCCGTACTTGGTGAAGTCGCCCGCGGCGAGGGCGGCCGAGGAGTCCTGGATGGCCTGCTTGGCCGTGTTCAGCGCCTGCTGCAGCTCGGTCGCGGGGTCACCGGTCGTGGGGCTCCCCGTGGGACTCCCGGTGGGTGTCCCGGTCGCGCCGGCCGTCGGGGTGCCCGTCGGGGTGGCCCCGGTGGAGGGGGCCGTCCCCGCGTCACCCGCGGTCGCCCCGGCGTTGCCACCGAACACCTTCTTCAGCGCCCCGTCCAGGGTGGTGTCGATGGCGATGGTGTCGCCGAACACCGCCACGACGCGGCTGAGGCGCGGGAAGGAGTTGTCGCCGGTGCTCTGCGCGTAGATCGGTTCGACGTAGAGCAGACCGCCACCCACGGGCAGCGTCAGCAGGTTCCCGTACTTGACCGTCGACCCGCCGCCGAGGGTCAGCAGCCGGACCTGGTCGGCCACCGCGGTGTCGGAGTTGATGTTGTTCTGGATCTGCACGGGGCCGTTGATCGTCGTCGACTGCGGGAGTTCCAGCAGCCGGATCTTGCCGTACCCGGCGTTCTTGACCCCCGTCTCGGCTCCGGCGTTGGAGTCGACCGCGACGAAACCACGCAGCACCTGGGTGCCCGAGGTGTTCGCGTTCGAGGCCGGCACGTACGTCGTGGTCAGGCTGAACGTCGGCTCCTGCTGGTCCGGCATCGCCAGCGTCAGGTAGTACGGCGGCTGCTTGGGCCGGGTGGCACCGGTCGGCACCTCCACGGTCGGGTCTGCGGGGACGTTCCAGAAGTCCTGACCGGTGAGGAAGGAGGACGGGTCGGTCACGTGGTACTTCTCCAGGACCTCGCGCTGGACCTTGAACATGTCCTGCGGGTAGCGCAGGTGCTGCATGAGCGACTCGTCGACGTCGGCGAGGGGTTTCACCGCGTCGGGGAACGCCTTCATCCAGGCCTTGAGCACCGGGTCGGTGTCGTCCCACTCGTAGAGGGACACCTTGCCCGTGTAGGCGTCGACGGTGGCCTTCACCGAGTTCCGCACGTAGTTGACCGTGCGGTCCTGCAACGCCTGCACGCTGCTGCCCTGGGACTGGGTCAGCGCGTCCGTGGTGGCGTCGCCGAGTTCGGTCGCCGCTGCGTAGGGGAAGGAACTCGAGGTCGTGTACCCGTCGAGGATCCAGACGACCCGGCCGTCGACGATCGAGGGGTAGGCGTCACCGTCCATGGTCAGCCAGGGCGCAACCTTCTCGACCCGCTCGCGCGGGGTGCGGTCGTAGAGGATCTTCGAGTCCGCGGTCACCGAGCTGGACAGCAGGAGGTTCTGGTCCCCGAACTTCAGCCCGTACACCAGCTTCTGGAGCAGGTTCCCGACGGCGACGCCGCCGGACCCGTCGTACTGGGTCGTGGCGAACCCCGTCGCCGAACCGTCGGGGTAGTCGATCTCGTTGTCCTTGCCGCCGACGACGGAGTAGTCCGTCGTGCCCTCCCCGAAGTAGATCCGGGGCTGGTCCAGGCCGAGGTCACCCGTGGTCGGGACGTTGGCCTCGAGGTAGCTGGGGCTGCCGTCGGGGGCGCGGGAGTTCCCCTGGGCGACGACGACGCCGTAGCCGTGGGTGTAGATGGTGTGCTCGTTGACCCAGGTCCGCTGGTTGGGGGCCAGCCCCGCGAGGTTCAGCTCGCGGGCGGCGACGACCGCGTCCTGGGTCCCGCTCTCGGTGGCGTAGCGGTCGACGTCGAGGGTGTCGCCGAACTTGTAGTACCCGCGCTGTCCCTGGGTCTGCTGGAACGCCTCGCCGACGACCGCGGGGTCGAGCAGGCGGACGCTGGGGATCGTCTGCGCGTCGGCCGACAACTGCCCCTGGGTGGCCGTGGTGTTCGCGGCGTAGTCGGAGACCTCGACGTCGGAGAGGTCGTAGGCGTCCCGGGTCGCGTCGATGTTCTTCTTCACGAAGTCCGACTCGAGGCTCTGCCGGTTCGGGGTCACCTGGAACTTCTGCACGGCCCACGGGTAGATGCCGCCGATCGCGATGGCGCTCACCACGAGCAGGCCCGTCCCGATCGCGGGCAGCCGCCACGACGAGCCGACGGCGGCAGCGACGAAGAGCAGGGCGACGACGATGGCGATGAGCGCCAGGATCGCCTTCGCCGGGAGCACCGCGTTGGCGTCGGTGTAGGTCGGACCGACGACCCCGGTGACGTAGCCGGAGCTGCTCGTCATCACCTCGTAGCGGTCCAGCCAGTACCCGACGGCGCGCAGCAGCAGGAAGGCGGCCGCGAGGGAGGCCAGGTGGATCCGGGCCGCGCGGGTGGTGCGGTCACCGCCGCCGGAGAGGCGCAGCCCGCCGTAGAGGTAGTGGGCGGCCAGCCCGCCGATGCCGGCGAGCACGACGGCCGCGGTGAGGAAGCTCACGAGGAACGTGAACCACGGCAACGAGAAGACGTAGAAGCCCTGGTCCATCTGGAACTGCTCGTCCTTCGTGCCGAAGTCGACGCGGTTCCACCACAGCAGCAGGGTCTGCCAGCGGCTCATCGCCACCGACCCGCCGAAGAGCCCCGCGGCCACCGACAGCACGATCACCACGACGCGGCGCAGCGGTTCCAGCGACTCGCGGTAGCGGTCGAGACCGGCCTGCTCGGTGGAGACGGGCGCGTAGACGGGACGGGAGCGGTACCCGATCGTCAGCGACACCGCGACGGCCGCCGCGAGCAGCCCGCCCCCGACGACGAAGAGGACGATCTGCAGCCACAGCTTCGTCGTGAAGGTGGACAGGAAGCCCAGCTCGTCGAACCACCACACGTCGGCCGTGATGCGGGCGCCGACCATCACGGCGATGACCACCCCCACCAGGATCAGGATGGTCGGCAGGGCTGCGCCACGGCGACGACGCCGGAGCACAGGCCGAGAGGGGCGGCGCGGGGGGAAGCTCACAGTTCTGCAACTTACAAGCCCCCGTCCGGGTGCCCCGAGTCGTCCCGGTTCCACGCATCGTGACCACTTCGTTGTCACCCTCCTGTCACGACCGGGTCGCTGGGCGGTGAACGTGCACGCCCGGTGCAGATCCGGTGACCTGACGGGGCCTTCCCGGGCCGCGAGCGGCGACGTGGAGGCGGCCGGCCGGTCGTTCGTGCCACCATGCGGGCCGTGAGTTCCGACGCGTTGACCTCCCCGCCCCCCTCCTCCGGCCCCTCGGGCCTGTGGCGGACCGTCGCCGAGATCGAGCGCTACGTCGCCTCCGACGGCTGGGGAGCGCCGCTGCGGTTGTTCGCCCTCGTGCGCACCGCGGACGCGCTCCAGCGCGATCCCGGCCTGGAGTGGCGCCTGCCGTCCAACGTCGTCGACGAGGCCCGTGCGGACGCCGACCACCTCACCTCCGTCGAGCAGGAGGGCGTTCCCGACGTCGCCGACCTCGACGACCTGCTCGCGCAGCTCGCCTGGCCCGACGGCGTCGACGGGGCCGCGCTGGTCGTGGAGAAGATCCTCGTCCCGCCGGACGCCGAGGCCGAGGTCCGGGCCGCGACCTCCGCCGACGACGAGGAGGGTCGCGCGAAGGCCCTCGCCGCGCACCCGCTGGCCGAGGACGTCCGGATCGCCGTCGGCGTGCTGCGCGACAGTCGCCACGAGTGCGCCGTGCGCTCGCGCTCCAAGGACTCCGACGGCGAGGTCCGGACGGGTGCCGACCTCGTCCCCGGCCTCGTCAGCGCCCTGCAGGCCACCCTCTCCGACTGATCACGACGAGGCGTCGTCGCAGGTGGTGAGGGTGGAGCCTTTGCCCGCGCCGATCGCCTCGACGGCGGTGCGGGCCTCGTGCAGGGTCGAGATCGGGACGACCGTGATGCCGTCGGGGGTGGCGCCCGCGACCTGGGCGCACTCCGCGCGCGGGGCCAGGAACCACGTGGCTCCGTCGGCCTGCGCCCCCAGCACCTTCTGGCGCAGGCCGCCGATCTGCTCGACCGTGCCGTCGGCGTCGATGGCTCCGGTGCCGGCGATGTGCTGCCCCCCGGTCATCGCGCCCGGGGTCAGCTCGTCGACGATGCCGAGCGCGAACATCGTGCCCGCGCTCGGGCCGCCCACGTCGTCGATGGCGATGTCGATGGTGAACGGGAAGCGGTAGTCGACGTAGGGGGTGATCCCCAGCAGCGTCGTCCCGTTCGCGCTGACCGTCCTCGTCGCGACGGTCAGCGGCTTCCCGCCGCGGGTCAGCCCGATGCTCACCTCGGCGTCACCGGGGAGGGCGCGGATCGCGCTCTGCAGCGCCGGGAAGTCCGCGATGGCGGTCCCGTCGAGGGTCGTGATGACGTCGCCGGCGCGGAGGACCGCGCCGGCCGGGGCGTCGGAGGCCACCGAGTCCACCTGGGTGGTCGTCGTCGCGGGGACCTCGATCCCGAGCTCGGTGAGGGCCGCGACCTTCGCGTTGGTCTGCGAACCGGTCATCTCGGCCGCGCTGGCCGCGTCGGCCTCCTGCTGGGTCTGGGTCGGCGGGAAGTACAGCGCGCGCGGGACGACGTTCACGGCCGGGTCGACCCAGTCGGCGAGCAGCTCCCCCAGCGTCATCTCCAGACCGGGACCCCCGCGCAGCGAGACCGTCGTCAGGTCCAGCTGCCCCGTCGTGGGGTAGGTCTCGCGCCCCGAGATGCTGATCAGACCCTTCGTGTCCTTCGTCGCGCCGGCGATGACGTCCGTGACGGGTCCGGGGCTCAAGGCCACGTACGGGACGTGCACGACGCTCAGCAGCGCGGCGATCAGCACCGCGGTGAAGGCGGAGACGGCCAGCAGCGTGCCCCGCGGGCTCAGCGCGGTGGAGCGCCCCCGGGGCAGCGCCGCGGAGGACCCCCCGGGCTCGGGCGAAGCGATCGACTCACCGGGGGACGCGCTCGACACCACCTCAGCCTACGTTCGCCGAGGGTGAAGAAGACGCGGGAGGCGGAACGCACACCGCCCGCCGGTCGTCGCTCCGGGTGCGGGGCGTCATCATGGGAGACGACCTGCAGGAGGACCGAGCCGGACCGCGCCGACACGACGCGGGCCGGTCGACGATGCGGAGGACACGGTGGACCAGCGAGACGACGAGGGACGGGAACGTCCCGAGGGCGAGGGCGACGCCGAGGAGACCCGCGGCGAGCAGCTCCCCGAGGAGCGCGGCGGCCAGCCCGGGTTCCGGCCTTCCGGCGCACCGGGCAAGAAGGATCCCGGACCCGGGCCGTCCAGCGGCAACCCGCTCGAGGACCTGCTCGGTCCCCTCTTCGGCGGCCAGTTCCCCGGTGGGCAGTTCCCCGGTGGGCAGATCCCGGGCTTCCCCGCGGGCATGCAGGGCATCCCCGGCTTCGGCGAGGCCGGCTTCGACCCGGCCGTGATGGGCCAGGTCCTCGGCCAGCTGCAGAAGTTCCTCTCCAGCGGCTCCGACGCCCCCGTCAACTGGGACGTCGCCCACGACCTCGCCCGCCAGGCCGCCGCGCAGGACGGCGACCCCACGCCCAACGCCGTCGACCGCCGCGAGGTCGAGGACGCGCTGCGCGTGGCCGACCTCTGGCTCGACGGCCAGACCGACCTCGAGGCCGCCGCGGGCACCCTGGAGGCCTGGAGCCGCGCCGAGTGGGTCGAGAAGACCATGCCGGTGTGGCGTCAGCTGGTCGAACCCGTCGCGACGAACGTGGCCGCGGCCATGGGTGACGCGATGGCCGCGCAGGCCCCGCCGGAGATGGCCGCCATGCTCGGCTCGGCCGGTGCCATGCTACGCCAGGTCGGCGGTGGGGTGTTCGGGATGCAGGTCGGGCAGGCCATCGGCCAGCTCGCCGGTGAGGTCCTCTCCACCACCGACGTCGGGCTGCCGCTGGCGCCCTCCGGGAAGTCCGCGCTGCTGCCGGAGAACGTCCGCAGCTTCGCGCAGGGCCTCGAGGTCCCCCTCGACGAGGTCCGCCGCTACCTCGCACTGCGCGAGGCCGCCCACCAGCGACTCTTCGCGCACGTGCCGTGGCTGCGCAGCCACCTGCTCGGCTCTGTCGAGTCCTTCGCCCGCGGCATCTCCGTCGACGACGACCGCATCGCCGAGGCGGCCCAGCAGATCGACCCGACCAACCCGGAGTCGCTGCAGGAGGCACTGTCCTCGGGGATCTTCGAACCCGAGTCCACCCCCGCCCAGCAGGCCGCGCTCGCGCGGTTGGAGACGGCGCTCGCGCTCGTCGAGGGCTGGGTCGACCACGTCACCGACGAGGCCGCGGGCCACGTCCTCCCGCACGCCGCGGCGTTGCGCGAGACGATGCGCCGCCGCCGGGCGACGGGTGGCCCCGCGGAGCACGCCTTCGCGGTGCTCGTCGGGCTGGAACTGCGACCGCGCCGGGCCCGGGAGGCCGCGGCGCTGTGGGAGCTCCTCCTGGCCCGCGGCGGGCGCAGCGCCCGCGACGCGGTCTGGGACCACCCGGACCTGCTGCCCACGGCGGAGGACCTCGACGACGCGGCGGCCTTCGTCGAGCGCCGTCTGGGGGCCGACGACACCACCGCACCCGAGGGGGACGCGATGGACGCCGCCCTGCGCGACCTGCTCGACGGCGGGTCCGGGGACGGGACCGAGGGTCCCGACCAGGAGGGTCCCCGCCCGCAGTGAGGCCGGTGGTGCGGGTCGCTCAGACCCGCACCGGCGCCTCCCGCCCGTCCTGCGCGGCCAGCAACCCCACGGGGTCGGCGAGCAGCGGGCTCCAGGCCAGTTCCGCGGCGCCCAGCACGGTGGAGCGCGACCCGAGGGCGGAGAGGCTCACGGTGACGTCGGCCCGCATGGTCGGCATGACCAGGCGGTCGACCCAGGGCAGGACGTCGTCGCTGACCTCCGGCCACAACCGGCGCCACAGACCGTCGCCCAGGATCACCGTCTGCGGGTCGAAGAGGTGCCACACGTTGGCCAGCCCGCGGGCGAAGGCCCGGGACAGCCGGTCCCGGGTGCGTCGGCTGACGACCCCGCCGGAGGCGAGCCGGGCCAGCACCAGGTCGGCGATGTCGGGTGCGGCCGGGTCCAGGTCGAAGGGTTCCGCCCACGCCTCGGCGAGGGTCTCCGACTCCCAGCACCCCCGGCTGCCGCAGCGGCACGCACGGCCGTCGGGGTCGACGCTCATGTGCCCGACCTCGCCGCCGTAGCCCCGGTGCCCGGTCAGCGGGTGTCCCCCGGTGAGCACACCCCCGCCGAGTCCGTAGGTCCCGCAGAGGTAGACGACGTCGGAGAGCCCGACCGCGGCGCCACGACGGACCTCCGCGATGAGTCCGAGGTCGGCGTCGTTGGCGACGTCGACCCGCAGCGCGCGTCCTGTCCGCTCGGCCAGCGCCGCCGCGGCCAACGCGCCGAAGGGCACGTCGCGCCAGGCCAGGTTCGGGGCCAGGCCGATCGTGCCGTCGCCGGTGCGCACCGTTCCCGGGACGGCCAGCCCCACCCCCACGACGGGGACGTGCGGGGAGTCCTCGAGCAGTTCCACCGCAGCCCCGGCCACGAGGTCCGCAGCCGCCTCCGGGGTGGGTGGGGTGGAGGTCGGGATGGTGCGCCGGCCGTGGACGGTGCCGCCCAGGCCGACCCGCACGACCTGCACGGCGTGCACGTCGACGTAGCCCGCGAGCACCTCGGCACCCCCGGCGCGCGGTCGCACCTGCAAGGAGGGGCGGCCCACGCGGCCGGGGCTCTGGTCGGCGGGGGGTTCCTCCACGAGCAACCCCGCCTCGACCAGCGCCCCGACGAGGGCGCCGACCGTCGAGCGGTTCAGGCCCAGGTCGCGGGTGACCTCGGCCCGCGTCACCCCGCCCCGGCTGTGCACGAGGCCCAGCAGCGTCGAGAGGTTGTGCCGGCGGACGTCCTCGGTGCCCTGTCCCCGCGGTCCTCCGGCCCCCGACGCGTCCACGACGTGCTCAGACCGCGGAGGACGCTCGGCGTCGACGCGACACGGCGTCGACCGTCGCGGCGAGCAGCAGGACCACGCCGGTCACGAGGTAGTTGACGTACTGGGCCTGGCCCAGCAGCCCGAGGCCGTTGGCGATCGCCGCGATGACCAGACCACCGATGACCGCGTTGGAGACGCGGCCCTTGCCGCCGAAGAGGCTGGTCCCGCCGATGACCGCCGCGCCCACCCCGAGGAGCAGCGTGTTCGCACCGCCCGATCCGGGGGCCACGGAGTTCAGGCGGGAGGCGTCGATGACCCCGGCCAGCGCGGCCAGCGTCGAGCCGATCATGAAGACGGACATGCGGATCCCGCGCACCGAGATGCCCGCCCGGCGGGCCGCCTCGGGGTTGCCGCCGACGGCGTAGACGTGACGGCCGTAGCGGGTGCGCCCCAGCACCAGGGTGAGGACGACGAGCAGCACGGCGATGAGCGGGACGGAGTACGGGATGCCGGCGAGGTGGATGCTGGCGACCCGGGCCCGGTTCTGGCTGAGCACCGCGGTCACGAGGAGCAGGACGGCCGCGACGACGACGACGCGGAGGACCACGACGCCGAGGTTGTCGCGGGAGAGCCCACGACGGCGCTGCCCGCTCCACCGGAGCAGGCTGACGGCCGCGTAGCCGGCGGCGGCCGCGACGGCCAGGACCCACCCGAGCCACACCGGGACGTTGGAGTTGGCGATGGCGACGATGACGTCGTCGCGCACCGCGATCGTGCCGCCCTCACCGATGAGGCGCAGGGTGATGCCCTGCACGCCCAGGAAGAACGCGAGGGTCACGACGAAGGAGGGTATCCCGACCCGGGAGACGAGCAGACCGATGAGGGTGCCCAGCACCAGGCCGGTGACCAGGGCCGCCAGCAGGCCGACGACCCAGTTCACGCCGGTCTCGCGCAGCACGAGGGCCATCACGGCGGCGGAGGCGCCCCCGGCGACACCGGCGGAGAGGTCGATGTCGCCCAGCAGCAGGACGAACGTCAGCCCCATCGCGAGCACGATGATCGAGGAGGCCTGCACCAGCAGGTTGGCGATGTTGCCGGGCGTGGGGAAGGTGTCGGGACGCAGCGCGGAGAACAGCACGAAGAGGACGACGAGTCCCGCGATGGCCGGCAGCGACCCGATGTCACCGCCGCGCAGCCGCGCGACGTAGGCGCTGACCCCCTCGCGGAAGGTCGGTTCGGGAGCGGGCTGGGCCAGGGTGCTCCCGCCGCCGGCCGTGGCGCGGGCCAGCTGGACGATGCGCTCCTGCTCGGTGAGCGGGGCGGTGTCCGCGGCCTTGGCGGCCGCGGGTTCGGACTCCTGTCCGGTGGTCGACATGGCGATCTCCTCAGACCGGGGCGGAAGCGGTGGCGGGAGCGAGACCGAGGTCACCGGATCGCCCCGTCGTGATGAGTTCGACGACCTGGCTGCTCGTGACGTCGCGGGTCCGCACCGTCGCGGCCACCCGGCCGAGGTAGAGGGCGGTGATGTGGTCCGCGACCTCGAACACGTCGCTGAGGTTGTGGGAGATGAGCACGACGCCGAGGCCGTTGTCGGCGAGGCGACGCACCAGGTCCAGGACCTGCCGCGTCTGGGCGACACCGAGGGCCGCGGTCGGTTCGTCGAGCAGCACGACGCGGGAGTTCCAGAGCACCGCCTTGGCGATGGCCACGGTCTGGCGCTGACCGCCGGAGAGGCTGGAGACGAGCTGGCGCACCGAGCGGACGGTGCGCACCGAGAGGCTGGCCAGCGTCTGGCGGGCCAGCTCCTCCATCGTCGGCTCGTCCAGCAGGATCCCGCGGCGCTTCTCCCGGCCGAGGAACATGTTCTGGACGATGTCGAGGTTGTCGCAGAGCGCGAGGTCCTGGTAGACGACCTCGATGCCGAGGTCGGCGGTGTCGCGGGGCGTGCTGATCGAGACGGGGCGGCCCTCGAAGAGGTAGTCCCCGGCGTCGATCGTGTAGATCCCCGCGATGCACTTCACGAGGGTCGACTTGCCGGCGCCGTTGTCCCCGACGAGTGCGGTGACCTCTCCGGGGCGGACGTCGAGGTCGACGCCGTGCAGGACCTGGACGGCACCGAAGCTCTTGTCGATGCCGCGCAGCGAGAGCAGCGTCGTCGCGTCGGTCGTCGCGTCAGTGGTGGTGGAACTCATGCACCCCTCCTCGGGGGGACGTGGTGACGGCCGGCCGGAACCCCGCCGCAGCGGGGTTCCGGCCGGTCGGGTGTCGGTCGGTCAGGAGATGCCGAGTTCGGTGCAGTCCGCGGCGAAGTCACCGGTGCACAGCTCGGAGGCCTTGACGAAACCCGCGTCCACGACGGACTTCACCTTGTCGCGGGTGATCAGCTGCGGGTCGAGCAGGATGGACTTCACGTCGCGCTTGCCGGTGGTGTCCTTGGTCGTCCCCGTGGTCTTGGGGGTTTCACCCTTGATGAGGGCGATGGCGATGTCGGACAACGACTTCGCCTCCTGGTCGACGGGCTTGTAGACCGTCATGCACTGGGTCTTGGCGAGGATGTTCTGCAGACCCTGGGTGGTGGCGTCCTGCCCCGTCACCGGAACCTTCCCGGCGAGCCCGTTCTTGGCCAGGATCGAGATCGCGGCGTTGCCGAGGCCGTCGTTGGCGGCCAGGACACCGTCGATCTTGCCGCCCTGCTGGGTCAGCATCTGCTCGAAGATCGTCGCGGCCTGCTGGTTGTCCCAGTCGGGGACGGACTGCTCGGCGACGGCCTTGTAGTTCGTCATCGGGTCCAGCACGCTGTGCGCGCCGGCCGAGAACATCCCGGCGTTGTTGTCGGTCGGGGAACCGTTGAGGTAGACGATGTTCTTGTCCCCGCCGCCCAGGCACTGGGCCAGGCCCTGCCCCTGCTCCTGCCCGACCTTGGTGTTGTCGAAGGAGACGTAGTAGTCGGCCGAACCGCCGAGGGTCAGCCGGTCGTAGTCGATGGTCTGGACGCCCTGCTTCTTGGCCTTGGCCTCGATCGCGGCCCCGGAGTCGGAGTCGAGGTTGACGATGGCCAGGACCTTGACCCCCTCGGTGAGCATCTGGTCCGCGATGGTCTGCATGTTGGACGCGTCGCCCTGGGCGTTCTGGATGTCGGCCTTGACGCCGGCGGCGTCGAAGGCCTTCTGGAGCAGCGGACGGTCGAACGACTCCCAGCGGGCGGAGGACTTCGTGTCCGGGAGGATCACGCCGACCTCGGCGGCGGAGGAACCGCCGCTGGGGGACGAGGATCCCGTGTCGCTGCTGCCGCAGGCCGACACGAGGAGGACGCCGGCGACGGTGGTCGCGAGCAGGACTGAGGATCGAACGCGCATGGATGCTCCTTCGCATCTGGCTCTCCCGGCGGTCAGCTCGCCGGGAGTAAGTTGTGAGCCGCAACATATACCCGGGACCGCGCGGACGTGGGTGTTCGTGACCGAGTTGTGACCCGCAGCACCCCTTCGGCGGAAGGGGTCAGCTCGTGCTGACGATGACCTCGACGGCGGGCGGCTGCTCGTCCGCGGCGACGGCGGGACGGTCGTCGGAAGGGGTCGCGACGTCGACGTCGTCGTCGTCCTCCACGTCCTCGTCCTCGTCGTCCTTGTCGTGGTGGTTCGGACCCTCGTGGCCCGTCGCGTGGTCGATGCCCGCGAGGAAACCGCGCGCCCGTTCGGTCCTGGGGTAGGAGTTCAGCAGTCCCCAGAAGGCCCGCGAGTGGGTCGGGACGAGCAGGTGGGCGAGCTCGTGCAGCAGCACGTAGTCCAGGACCCAGCTCGGCATGCCCTGCAGACGGCTGGACAGGCGGATGCTCCCGTCGGCGGGGGTGCAGGACCCCCAGCGGTGGTGCTGGTTCTCGACCCAGGCCACCGACGTCGGCCGGGCGAGGCCGTCGAGGTGACGACGGGAGAGTTCGCGGGCGCGTTCCAGCAGGTCGCCCTCGAGCGGGTTGCGGCGCCGGTCGGCGGCCTCGAGCCGGGTGACCATCCGCTCGACCCACTCGCGTTCCTCGGCCGGGCTGAAGCGGGCGGGGATGAGCACCACGGTGCGGTCGCCGTCGCGGTAGGCCGAGACCGTCCGGGTCCGGCGGCGGCTGCGTCGCACGTCGACGGCGGGGCGGGGTCGTGCGTCGCCGGGGCGGTCCGGCGATTCGTCGTGGGGCTCGAGCGCCCCGTGGGCAGCATCGAGCGCCGCTGCACCCTCCTGGTGAGCCGTCACCTCCGGCAGGCTACCCGTCCGGGCCCGGAAGTCCGTCGTGCGGTGATCGACACGGTACGCGCAGTGCCGAACCTGGCCGAACCTGGCCGTTCTGGCGTGCCGACGCGCCTCGCACGGCTGCGCAGGGCACGATGCCGGACAGGACCACCGGAGCCCAGCGACGGGTGAGGGTGGTCACCGGGGGTCCCGCGACGGGGCACCCGCCCGCGAACGAGACACGAGGAGGCACCATGGCCGACGAGACCTGGAGCGGCGAGTTCTACTGCGTCAAGTGCAAGGAGAAGCGCGAGGCGACGGGCAACGTCGTCGAGACCAACGGCCGTCGGATGGCGAAGGGCAAGTGCCCCGTCTGCGACACCAACCTCAACCGCATCCTCGGCAAGGCGTCCTGATCCGGGACTGAGCCTCCCGACCACCGGTCGGTGACCCCGCGTGCCGGGGTCACCACCGGCAGGGTGCGCCTGTGGACGACGCGGTCCACCTCCGGAACACCTGCGGCACAGTGACCGCATGCTCTCCCCCACCACGACGCGGGCCCTCCCCCGCGGGGTGCCCGTCCTCGCCCGGCCCGACGGTCGGTTCCTCGTGGGGTCGACACCGCGCAGCGCGGTCGTGCAGTCCTCGCCCCCGGCGCCGCCCCTCGAGGCGGGACCCCCCTCCGACGAGGCCGACGCCTGGGCGGCCTACGACCGCACCGGCTCCCCCGACCGGCTGACCGGGCGCGGCCGCACGAGCGTCGCCGTCGTGGGGTCCGCCCGGACGGCGGACGCGCTGCTCGAGGTGCTGGCCGCGGCCGGGGTCGGCCGGCTGGTGTGCGACCGCCCCGAGGCCGTCCCCGCGCGGGTGCGCAGGACGGGGAACCCCGCGGACTCCGGGCCGGCCGACGTGGTCGTCCTGCTGGAAGAGCACACCGCACGGCCCGTCGCCGCCGACGGGTTGCTGGCCGACGGTGTGGTGCACCTGTCGGTCGTGGTGCGCGACACCGATGCGCTCATCGGGCCGCTGGTGCTGCCGGGCCGTTCGGCGTGCCTGCGCTGCGTCGACCGCTGGCGCACCGACGCCGACCCGTGCTGGCCGGCCACGCGGGACGGACTGAGCCGCGGGCCCCGCCGCCCGGTGGACGCGGCGACCGCCCACGCCGTCGCCGGACTCGCTGCGCTGCAGGTGCTCTCGCACCTCGACGGCGTTCCCGCGACGACGGTGGGGGTCTGGCTGGAACTGCTGTTGCCGGAGGGACGGGTGCGGGCCCGCGGCTGGGCCCCGCACCCCGGCTGCGGCTGCGTCGACCTCCCCCTCTGACCACCCCCTCTGACCACGACCTCGCCGGGGTTCCCGGCGGGGTCGCGCTCGGAGGGTCAGACGGCGGCGAGGTCGCGGTCCCCGGCGGTCGAGGCGGCGGCCTCGGCGCGGTCGGCCCGCACCGCGAGGACGAGGGCACGCCGGGCGGCGACCTCGGCCTGGCGACGGGCACGCAGGGCGCGAACCGTCCGGGTGCGGGCGGCTTCGCGGTGCAGGCTGAGCAGACGTTCTCGGACGAGGTTCTCCTCGACGTAGGACATGGTGACTCCAGTTCCGTTCACGGTGGGGGTCGCTGCGTCGGACCGGACGAGCCGGTTCACGCGGCGACGGGGTGCTTGCGGGGACGGCCGCGCGGACGTTTCCGCGGGACGACGACCCCGGACAGGACGAGCTGGCCGCCCCAGACGCCCCACGGTTCCGAGCGCTCGAGAGCGCCTGCGAGGCAGGCGTTCGCGAGCGGGCAGTCCGCACAGAGCGACTTGGCGAGTTCGACGTCCTCGGGCTTCTCGGCGAACCAGAGTTCGGAGTCGAAGCGGCGGCAGGGCAGCGGGTCCGGCGTGTGGCGGCGGGTCACGCCGCTCACCTCCTCCTGGGTCACGGTGACGGATCCGGCGTCACCGGTGGTGCGGATGTTCTGTCGGTTGCCTCGACCCGGTCGGGTCTGCGGGGACTGGTGCACGGTCATCTCTCTGCGTTCTCCGGCGAGTGATTCGGCGTCGAAGAGCCCACGAACGCAAAATGGCCGCGGACCCGAGGTGATCGGGATCCGCGGCCTGAGAGGTCGCCGGTCTGTGGCTAGACCGGTGGACTCAGAGTCGAGGGTCCCGAGAACGGGAAGGAGGTGCTGCCGTAGGCGGGGGCGACCAGACGCCCGGCCGGGGACTTCGTGGCCGGGAGCAGACGCACTCCACCCGTGGTCATGCCGCCGGTGGAGGCGTGGCTGCGCTCCCACGAACCGCACTGGGCAGCGATCGGGGAGGTCTGGCGCGGGCGCACGGCGAAGGCATCGGCGATGACGCCGTTCTGCGCGGTGACCGCGTTCACGATGCTTTCCATCGTCCTGCCCTCCTCTACGGTGCGTTCGCGCGGGACCGTTGCCCCGTGCTGTCGTGCATCTGACTGTAGGGGCACCCGCACCGGGACGACAACGTCTTTTTCCGCCGGGTTCCGGACGAGTTCCGGTGCAATCCTCAACCACCGCCCGATCCGTTGCCGTGCAACGGATCAGTGGATCCCATCGAGGTCAGTCGGTGGCGAGGACGGCCAGCACCTCGTCGGCGTACTTCTCCAGCTTCGACGGCCCGACCCCGGAGATCTTCGCCAACGAGGCGGTGTCCGTGGGCATCGCCTCGCAGATCGCGACGAGCGTGGCGTCGGTGAACACCACGTAGGCGGGCACCTCGGCGGCCTTGCACGTCGCGCTGCGCCACTCGCGCAGCCTCTCGAAGACCGCCTCGTCGTAGCTGGACGGGCAGTCGCTGCAGCGCCCGAGCTTGCGGTCCACCCCGGCGGTGAGCGACGCGCCGCAGACGCGGCAGAGCATGGGCCCGCTGGTGCGCTTGGTCTTCGCGCCCGCCGGCGTGACCGCACCGCCGCGACGGGCCGTGGGTGCGCCCTGGGGACGGACGGCGTCGAGGAAGCGCGAGGGTTTGCGGGAGGCCCGGCCTCCCGGGGTGCGGGAGTTGGCCCAGGACAGGTGGATCCCCTCGCGGGCCCGGGTCATCCCGACGTAGAGGAGGCGGCGTTCCTCCTCGATGTCGTCGGGGGTCTCGGCGAACGAGATCGGCAGCAACCCCTCGCTCACCCCCACCAGGAACACCACGTCCCACTCCAGTCCCTTGGCCGCGTGGAAGGAGGCCAGCGTCACGCCGTCGACCGTCGGGGCGTGCTGGGCCTGGCTGCGTTCCAGGAGTTCCTCGACGAGGTCGCTGAGTTGCGCACCGGGGCGCTTCTCGGCGAGCTCGTCGGCGAGGACCACCAACGCCTGCAACGACTCCCACTTCTCGCGCGTCGCACCACCGGCCGTCGGGGCCTTCTCGCCCCAGCCGGCCGAGGACAGCACCGCACGGGTCTCGGCCCCGAGGTCGTGGCCGGGCACCGCGGACCGGGCGCCACCGCGCAGCAGCACGATCGCGTCGCGGACCTCCTTGCGGGAGAAGAACCGTTCCCCGCCGCGGACGACGTAGCCGACACCGGCGTCGGCGAGCGCCGACTCCAGGGCCTGCGACTGGCCGTTGGTGCGGAAGAGGACCGCGATGTCCTTGGCGCTGCGACCACCGCGGACCTCGGCGGCGATGCGCGCGGCGACGCCGGCGGCCTCGGCGACGTCGTCGTCGTAGGCGGTGAACGTGGGCGGCGGGCCGGAGGGCCGTTGGGCGATGAGCTCGAGGCGGGCCTGGGCGTGCGTGCCGCTGGCCATCGAGAGGACGGAGTTGGCGAGGCCGACGACCTCGGGGGTGGAGCGGTAGTCCCGCACGAGCCGGACGACCTTGGTGTCGGGGTGGCGCCGGGGGAAGTCGAGCAGGTGCTCGGGGGTGGCCCCGGCGAAGGAGTAGATCGTCTGGCTGGCGTCGCCGACGACGCAGAGGTCCTGGCGGCCACCGAGCCAGAGGTCGAGGAGGCGCTGCTGCAGCGGGGAGACGTCCTGGTACTCGTCGACGACGAAGTGCCGGTACTGCTCACGGACGGTCGCGGCCACGTCGGGGCGCTCGTCGAGGATGCCGGCGGTCAGCAGCAGGACGTCCTCGAAGTCGATGACGGCCCGGTCGGTCTTGACGTCCTCGTAGGTGCGCACGAGGCGCGCGACGGTGGCGAGGTCGAGCCCGCCCGGCTCGCCGCGGCCCGCGGCGGCGGCGAGGCGCACGTAGTCGTCGGGGTCGACGAGCATGACCTTGGTCCACTCGACCTCGGCGGAGAGGTCGCGCACCCGGGTGCGGTCGGCCTGGATGCGCAGCCGGTTGCAGGCGTCGGCGATGAGCGGAGCCTTGTGCTCGACCAGGTTCGGCAGCGACCCGCCGATCGACTGCGGCCAGAAGAACTGCAGCTGACGCAGGGCGGCGGCGTGGAAGGTGCGGGCCTGGACGCCGGCGACCCCGAGGTCGCGCAGACGGGTCCGCATCTCCCCCGCGGCGCGCGCCGTGAACGTCACGGCCAGCACCCGGTTGGGCACGTAGGCGCCGGAGTGCACGCCGTAGGCGATGCGGTGGGTGATGGCGCGGGTCTTGCCGGTGCCGGCGCCGGCGAGGACGCAGACGGGGCCGTCGAGCGTGGTCGCGACCTCGCGCTGCTCGGGGTCGAGCCCGTCGAGGACCGAGTCGGCGCTGGGGCGGAGGTCTGTGCTCGTCGTCATGGCCCCGGCATCTTCTCCCACCGGACGGGTGGTCGGTGGCAGGAGGGGCGGCGCGTTGTGGACGACACGCCGTGAGCCGCCTGCGGGAAGATGGCTGTGGATCCCGTGGTTGCACGGGGTGCAGACGATCCACAGCCCGGTGGTGACCTGGAGCGAGGAGCAGGACCGTGTCCACGATGGAGGCCCCCGCGGCCGGCAGCGTCACGATGTTCACGACGACGTGGTGCGGCTACTGCCGTCGCCTGAAGTCGCAGATGGACCGTGAAGGCATCAGCTACTCCGAGATCAACATCGAGGAGGTCCCGAACGCGGCCGAGTACGTGATGCAGGTCAACGGCGGCAACCAGACCGTGCCGACGCTGCTCTTCCCGGACGGGACCGCCGCGACGAACCCCTCCCTCGCCGAGGTCAAGGCCAAGCTCTCCTGACCCCGAGCTTCCGGCCCACCGGTCCCCGCGAGTTCGCGGACCGGTGGGCCGTTTCGCTGCCCGCGGGCGCCTGCGTCGGCGTCGACGGCGCCGTCGACGCCGACCGCGCCTGGTTCGCGGAGCACCTGGTGGCAGCGCTGCGAGACCGTGCCCGTCCGGTCCTGCAGGCGGACTGGTCGGGTTTCTGGCGTCCCCGGTCGCTGCGCTACGAGTTCGGTCGCGACGACCCCGACGCGTTCCACGACACCTGGCTGGACGTGCCGGGGCTCTACCGGGAGGTCCTGGAACCCCTCGGCGCGGAGCACGACCGGTGGTGGGTCCCGTCGCTGTACGACCCCGCCACCGACCGGTCCTCCCGCGCGGCCCGTCGCGACGTCCCCGACGACGCCGTCCTGGTGTTCACCGGCCCGTTCCTGCTGCGCGAGGACACCCGCTGGGGTTTCGACGCCGTGCTGCACCTGTCGACCTCGGACAACGCGATCCGTCGCCGGGTCCCGGCCGACGACGCCGACAGGGTCCTCGGCGGGTGGAAGCGCTACCTGGACTCCAGCGAGCCCGTCGACCTCGCGACCGCGGTGCTGCGGTGCGAGGACCCCCGGCACCCGGCGGAACTGGTGCGGGAGTAGCGGATCAGGCCCAGGGCTTGTCGTCGGGAACGGGGATCGGCCCGCCGTACCAGGCCTCGATGAGACGCCGGGCGATGGAGACCCCCGGCGGCGGCAGGACCCGTCCGGCAGCGAGTTCTTCGGCGAGTTCCTCGCGGGTGAACCAGCGGGCGAGGGCGATCTCGTCGCCGTCGACCTTGATCTCCCGGGTCGTGGCGCGGGCGGCGAAACCCACCATGAGGCTCGCCGGGAACGGCCACGGCTGGCTACCGAGGTAGACGACGTCCTCGAGGCCGGGGCCGATGACGATGCCGGCCTCCTCGAACGCCTCGCGGCGCACGGTGTCCTCGAAGCACTCCCCCGGTTCGACGAAACCGGCGAGGACGGAGTAGCGGTTCTCCGGCCAGACCGGCTGGTGGCCCAGCAGGAGTTCGTCCTCGGGCGAGATGATGGCCATGATCACCGCGGCGTCGGTGCGCGGGAAGTGCTCCTTGCCGTCGGGTTCGACCTTCACCCATCCCGACGACGCGGCGGTCAACGGCTGACCGCTGCGCGGGGAGAACCGCGTCACGGCGTGCCAGTTGCCCATCGAGAGGGCCTCGGTGAACAATCCGGCGTCGCGGGCGGAGAGTTCCTCGCCGACCTCGCGCAGTCCCCGCCACTCCTCGCCGCCGCCGGCGCCGTCGGTGGCCTCGGGTTCGGCGTCGGCCGAGACGACCGCGACGTGGTGGACGCCCTCGTCGACGCCGAGGTAGAGCTGCAGGTCGTCGGGGCCGGGGGTGGGGACCTGGGCCGGGGCCCGGAGCACCAGCTTCAACCCCTCCGGAGTGCTCACGACGGGGGCGCGTCCGGCGTGGACCTGCAGGACGCGGGTGTCCGGCGAGGCCCAGAGCTCCTGCAGGTGCGAGGCCGGGACCCGGTTCACTCCGGCCCGGTCGACGTGCTGTCGGGACAGCGCCAGGTTGCGCAGGGGGGGACTCGGGAGGGGCACGGGGGTCACACCTGCACCTTATGCAGGCCCTCGCGCAATACCGTGGGGGTGTGCCCGTCCGCTCGCCCCGTGTCCTCGCCGCCCTCGCCACCGCTGCCGTGCGGGGTCTGGACGTGGTCGCGACCGGTCCCACGGATGCCGACGGCGCGGACTTCGACGTCGCCGTCGTGGTGGACGGCGAGGGCCGCAGGTTCGTCGTGCGCACTCCGCGCCGGCCCGCGGCGGCCGCCGCGCTGGACGCCGAGGTGGAACTGCTCGCCGGCCTCGTCGAGCCGTTGCCGTTCGCCGTCCCCGAACCCGCCGGGACCCTCGCCCTGCCCGAGGGTGGGCGGTGCGTCGTGCACCGCGAGCTCCCGGGATCCCCGCTCGACCCGGGGGACCTGCGGCCGGGCCCGGGACTCGCCGCCTCGATCGGCATCGGGCTCGCTGCGCTGCACCAGATCGACACCGGGGTCTTCAGCGACGCCGGGGTGCCCGTGTACGACGCCGAGGAGTACCGCAAGCGGCGGCTGTCCGAACTCGACCGCGCCGCCTCGACCGGTCACGTCCCGCCGCGGTTGCTGACCCGCTGGGAGGTCCTCATGGAGGACGTCTCGCACTGGCGGTTCGCGGCCACCCCGATCCACGGCGACCTCGTCGGTGAGCACGTGCGCACGGACGGCTCCCGGCTCACCGGCATCACCGGCTGGGTCGACGCGAAGATCGCCGACCCCGCCGACGACTTCGCCTGGCTGGCCGTCGGGGCCGACCCCGACGCGCTCGAGTCGGTCCTGGAGGCCTACGCCCACGCGCGCCACGAACCGCCGGACCCCGACCTGCTGCTGCGGGCCCGCCTCGCCGGCGAGCTCGCCCTCGCCCGCTGGTTGCTGCTGGGGTTGCGGATCGAGGACGCCGAGATCGTCGAGGACGCCCGGCGGATGCTGGACGACCTCGACGCGCACGCGGACGCCAACCCGTTGGGTTCCTGACCCCGTGCACCTGCGCATCGCCTCGGTCAACGCGGCCTCCGGTCGCGACCTCGCCTCCGGCGCCGTCGACTCCTTCGTCCTGACCACGGCGGTCGCGGCGCTGGACGCCGACGTCGTCGCGGTGCAGGAGGTCGACCACCTGCTCCCCCGCAGCGCACGGGCGGACCAGACGGCGCTGCTCGCGCAGGCCACCGGGTCCACCGGGCGGTTCGTCGCCACCGTCCACGGCACTCCCGGTACGCCGCAGGGCTTCTACCCGGCCGACGCGACCGTGGCCGGGGAACCGTCCTACGGCATCGCCCTGCTGTCGCGGTTGCCGGTCCTGGAGTGGCGCGAGGAACGGATGGCTCCCGGTCGCGCGAGGCTGCCGCTGCCCGTCCCGGGCGCCGGCTTGCGCTGGATCCCGGACGAGCCGCGAGCCGTCGTCGCGGCCGTCGTGGGGACGGCGATCGGACCGGTGAGCGTCCTCGGGACCCACCTCTCGTTCTCGCCGCTCCGCTCGGTCGCGCAGTTGCGGGCCGTCCGGCGCTTCGCCGAGTCGCTGCCGCGCCCCCTCGTCCTGCTCGGGGACCTGAACCTGCCGCCGGGCGTCGTCCACCGGGTCCTGCCCTGGCGGCCCCTCGTCACCGGCCCGACGTTCCCCGCCCCCGCACCGAAGGTGCAGCTCGACCACGCCCTCGCCGACGGGCTGCCGGACTCCGTGCGGGTCACGGCGCGCATCGAGCAGGTGGGTGGGAGCGATCACCGGGGTGTGATCGTGGACCTGACCTTCGACTGATGTCCCGCCGCACGGTCCCGGGCGCGGAGCCACCTCGAGTCGTCGCTCTCACCCGGGACACGCACGACCCGACGTGCCTCGCCGCGTCCTGGGGCGGCTTGCTGGACCGGCCTGCCACGCCGGACGCCCTCCTCCCCGGCTCGGCCACCCAGCCGGGTCCCCGGTTCGTCCGGAGCAGCAGAGTGCCGGTCTCCTCGTCCACCGCTGGTGCCGCGTCCCCGACGACGAGGACAGCGAGGCCGCTCCCGCCTGACCCGTCGCACCCACCGATGTCACCACCTCCCGTGAGACACGGGTCACACGAGGGCGGGATCCCGGCACCTGGTACGGCGTCGAGTGAGGCGTGGAGGTGACGATCTCGTCGCCAGGGCGCCCGGTTCGTCGCACCCACACCTCACTCCACGTGGTGACACCGATGGGTGTCCCACCGGGGGCCGCCTCGGGCGGACCGGGGAGGGTGTGGAGCTGGCCGACCCCGACGGCGACGGGTTCCGCCTCCTCCCGTGAGCACGGATCAGGACCGCGGCGCGAGGCGGAGGACGAGGTCACGCACCTCGGCCGGCCGGGACAGGAACGGGTGGTGGCCGGCGTCGATCTCGACGACGGCATCCGCGCGGGCGGCGTGCTCGCGTTGCCGCCGCGGCGGGGTCCCGCGGTCCTGGGTGCAGACGAGGTAGGTGGTGGGCAGGGCCTGCCACGCGGCGGTGGTGACGGTTGCCGAGGTCACCTCGACGTTCTGCCGGGCGAGGTGGCGCTCCCCCTCGGCCCGGACCTCGGGGTCGCAGTCGTGCAGGAACGTGTCGACGAGGAGTTCCGGGCGCACCCCGAACGTGCCGGCGTCGACGTCCACGTCGAGGAAGGGCGAGGGCCCCTCACCGAAGTCGGCGAGGCCCTGGCCGACCTCGGGCAGGTAGCTGGAGACCAGCAGCAGGTGGCGCACCGAGGTGATCCCCGCAGCAGCCTGCGCGGTGACGATCCCGCCGTAGCTGTGGGCGACGACCACCGTCGGTTCGTCGCTGTCCTGCAGCACCCCCCGCACCGCGGCGACGTCCTCGGCGAAACCACCCGAGCCACCCTCGCCGCAACTGGGCAGCAGCGGCGAGACGCTGCGGACACCGCGCTCCTGCAACAGGTCCGCGGTCCGGTGCCACCACCACGACCCGTCCTTCACACACGCCCCGTGCACGAACACGACCCTCATCCCGACCTCCACGCTCGTCCGGCGACCAACGCTAGACGTAGCGATCGTTACGCGAAAAGATCCGGGGATGGGCCGTCGACCGCAGCCACAACGGAAGGAGGAACTGCTCGACGCCTGCGCCGACCACGCCCTCGCCCACGGCCTCCCCGACCGGCTCGGGCCGTTCGTCACCGCCACCGGGACCTCGGCGCGGATGCTGATCTACCACTTCGGCACCCGCGACGCCCTGCTGCGCGCGGTCCTCGGCCGGGCCCGACAGCGACAGCTCGACGGGTTCCGCGACCTGCTCCGGCCACGACCCGACGAGCCGTACCGCGACACCCTCACCCGGGCGTGGACGGCGATCACCGGAGCGGACGGGCAGCCCTACCTGCGGATGTTCGGGGAACTGCGCGAGAGCACCGTCGAGCCGTTGTGGCCGGAACTACGCCGGGCCGCGACGACCGACTGGCTCGAACCCCTCGAGGACGGACTGCGGACCCTCGAGCGCCCGGACCTCGCGACCCTCGTCCTGGCCGTGATCCGCGGACTGATCACCGACCTGCACGCCACCGGCGACCGGGACCGCACCGACCGCGCGTTCCGGCAGTTCCTCGCGACCCTGGGCGACTACCCGACCGGGACGGAACGGACCAGTCGTTCCAGGTCGTCCGCGCCCAGCAGGTCGACGGGCCGGACCGTCGCACCCGTCGAGGCGTAGAAGAACGCCGCGCTGACGTCCTCCAGCGGAACTCCCTGCCACCGCGACCAGGCCAGGCGGTAGACCGCGAGCTGGACGTCGCGGGCACGCGCCCCGTCCCCCTCCGGCGGTCGGCCCGTCTTCCAGTCCACGACGTCCCACCGGGTCCTCCCGGCCGAGACCGTCGAGAAGACCGCGTCGATCCGGCCCCGCACCACGAGGTCGGCGACGGGGGTCTCCACCGACACCTCGACGGCGACCGGGTCCCGCGAGGCCCACTCCGAGGCGAGGAAGCGACGCTGCAGCGCCACGAGCTCCGCGTCGTCGGCGGCGTCCTCGTCGGCCGCACCGGGGAGGTCGACCAGGTCGAGCAGCGAACTCGCGGTGAAGCGCTGCTCCAGCCAGGCGTGGAACGCCGTCCCCCGACGGGTCGCCGGACGGGGTTCCAGCGGGACGGGCCGTCGCAGTTGCAGGGCCAACGCGTCGGCGTCCTGGGCCAGCGCCACCAGCCGCGACGCGGAGAGGTGCTTGGGCAGGAGCACCCCGGGGGCGTCGTGGGCCCGGGCGCGCTCGGCCAGCAGCAACCGGCTCTGCTCGCCCCAGGACAACGTCTCCTCGTCGACCTCGTCCACCTCCTCGACCTCGTCCAGGGTGGTCGTCGCGGCCATCGCGGCGCGGACGAGGGCGGCCCCCGCGTCCACGTCGCCGCGTCGGGAGGCGAGCGGATCGACCGGCCAGACGACGCGCTGCGGGTTCGCCGTCCGCGGGTTCGGCGCGTCGGGCTCCGGCGGGGCCGCCGGCGGCAGCACCACGAGCCCGGGAACGGCGCCGGGCGGGGCCTCGAGGACCTCGCGCAGGAACCGGGAGGGCTCCCGGGGCCTCGTCGCATCGTCCCAGTAGGCCCCGGACAGCAGGAGTTCCTCCTTGGCCCGGGTGAACGCGACGTAGGCGAGACGGCGTTCCTCGGCGAGCTGGTGCTCACCGCAGGCGGCGAGGAACTGCTCGCGGGCGGTGTCGAGCTCCTTCTGGGTGTCGGCACCCTCGATGTCGAAGTGCGGCAGGCTGGAGCGGTCCCCGCGCAGCGGGTAGGGCAGGACGCCCAGCGAACCCATGCCGCCCAGCCACCCCGGTGCGGTCTCCCCCGTGGCGGGGAACGACTTCTCGACGAGCCCGGGCACGGCGACGACGTCCCACTCCAGCCCCTTGCTGGCGTGCACGGTGAGCAGCTGGACGGCGTCGGTCGCCACGTCGGAGGCTCCGGGTTCCAGTCCGCGCTCGCGGACCTCGGCCGCGTCCAGCCAGGACAGGAAACCCCCCAGCCCCGGCCGCTGCGACCCCGCCGAGAACGACGCGGCCGCGTCGGCGAGGGCGTCGAGGTTGCTGCGGGCGAAGGCCGGGGAACTGCCCGGCCGGGCCGCCACCTCGACGTCGAGCAGCAGGGCACGTTCGACCTCGCCGACCAGGTCGGCGACGGGCAGGTGGGTCCGGCTGCGCAACCGGCGCAGGGCGGCGGCGAGCCGGGACAGCCGAGCGTGCGCCCGGGCGGACAACCCACGACCGTCCGGGCCGGTCCAGCCGGCGCCCGGGAGGTCGTCCAGGGCCTCCACGAGACTCACCGACTCGACCTCGTCGGGCAGGACGACGACGTCCTCGCCCGGTTCGTGCGGGTCCAGCGGCAGCGCGTTGCGCTGCCGCTGGAGCTGACGGGCCCACACCCCCAGCGCCGCGAGGTCGCGGGCGCCGAGGCGCCAGCGGGCACCGGTCAGCAACCGCGCGAGGTGGTCGCCACGACCCGGGTCGTGCAGGACGTGCAGGGTCGCGACCACGTCGACGACCTCCGGGGTCGAGAGCAGTCCCCCGAGCCCGACGACCTCGACGGGCAGCCCGGCGTCGCGCAACGCGCGCTGCAGCACCACGAACTGGCTCCGCTTGCGGCACAGCACCGCCGCGGTGCGACGGGGTCTGGGATCGGCCCCCTCCACCCGGCGCTGGACGGCGAGCCGCTCGGAGTCGGCGCGCCACACCTCGGCGAGGCGGGCGGCGACCTCGGCGGCCTCCTCCTCGACCGTCGCGGCGAACGTCGCCCGCACCCGGCCGGTCCCGGCGCCCGGACGCGGGCGCAGCACCGCGACCGTCCCCGCCGTGAGCGCCGCGTTCAACGGCTCGGCGACGACGTTGGCGGCGGCGAGGACGCCCTCGTCGTTGCGCCAGCTCGTCGCGAGCGGCAGCTGGGCGGCGGGGGTGTCGTCGAGGCGGCGGAAGTGGGCGGGGAAGCTCACGAGGTTCCCCGCGCTGGCGCCGCGCCAGCCGTAGATGGACTGGTGCGGGTCGCCCACGGCCGTCACCGGGTGCCCGTCCCCGAACAGCGAACGCAGCAGGGCGAGCTGGGCGTAGGAGGTGTCCTGGTACTCGTCCAGCAGCACGATCCGGTGCTTCGCCCTCTCCGCCGCGGCGACGGCCGGGACCTCGCGGGCCAGGCGGGCGGCGAGCAGCACCTGGTCGCCGAAGTCGAGCTGCTCCGCGTCGCGCTTGCGGCGCTCGTACTCGGCGAGCAGCGGGACGACGACCTTGCGGGCCTGCTGGACGGCCAGGAGGTCGCGGACCTTGGCGTAGGGCTCCCCCGGGACGTGCGCGCCGAGCTTCGCGATGCTCCTGTCGTCCTTGGGCAGCGTCTTGACGTGGGCGTCGATCCCGTCGACGAAGGACAGCACGTCGGCGGGGTCGACGAGGTGCTCGGCGCACTCCCCCGCCAGCTGGAGCAGCGCCGCGGCCAGGGTGCTCGGTGCGGCCTCGACGCCGGGCAGGTCGCCGCGCCAGGTCTCCACGACGTCGGAGGCCAGCTGCCACGCGCCCGCGTCGGACAGGACGGTGGACTGCGGTTCGATGCCCATCCGCAGCCCGTGGTCGATCACGAGCGAGGCGGCGTAGGCGTGGTACGTCGAGACGACCGGTTCCCCCTCGCCCAACGCGTCGTCGGCGGCGTCCCCGCCCAGGCCGACGGCCCGCAGCCCCCGCAGCCGGCGACGGACGCGTTCGGCGAGCTCTCCGGCGGCCTTGCGGGTGAAGGTCAGGCCGAGGACGTCCTCGGGAGCCACCAGGCCGTTGGCGACGAGCCACACGACGCGCGAGGACATCGTCTCCGTCTTGCCCGAGCCGGCCCCCGCGACGACGAGCATCGGCTCCACGGGGGCCTCGATCACGGCCACCTGTTCGGGGGTCGGGGTCGGCCGTCCGAGCCGGTGCGCGATCTCCACGGCTCCCAGCAGCTCGCTCACCGGGAACCCTCCTCGACGACGCTGCGGCCGGCGTCCTGGGCCGGGCAGCTGCTGTACACCGGGCAGTACCCGCAGTGCGGACCGACGACCGCCTCGAAGCGGTCGGCGGCCATCCCCTCGGCCGCGCGGGCGACGAGGTCGGACGCCCAGCCGGGCTCGGGGTCCTCGTCCAAAGCGCGTTGGCGCTGCTGCGGGGCCTTCTTCTGGTTGCCGCCGAGCTGGACGAGAGCGGCGCCCCCCGTGCCGCCGGGCACCGTGGGGAACGCGCCCTCCTGGGCGGCGAGCTGGTAGACGCCGAGCTGCGGCAGCCGCTCGAGGTCGGCCTTCGACGGCTGGGTCCTGCCCGTCTTGAGGTCGACGATCACGGCCCGGCCCTCGCCGTCGACCTCGAGGCGGTCCACCCGGCCGCGGATGCGGGCGCGACCGACAAGGACGTCGACGTCGAGCTCGACGCCCGCCAGCGTGCGACCCTCCCGGCGCGCCTCGCGGGAGTACTCCGCGAGCTTGTCGACCATCCGCTCGGCCCGGGCGCGCGCGGTGTCCGCGACCCACCCGTCCGGCAGTCCGAGGGTCGGCCAGAGCACTCCCAGGCGACGACGCAGCTCGAACGCGTCGGCCTCGGGAGCCTCGGAGGCGATGCGGTGCACGAGGTTGCCGATCGACTGGCTCGTCGAGTCGCCCGCGCGGGCGCCGGAGCTCTCCAGCAGCCAGCGCAGCCCGCAGCGCTCGAAGCTCTCGACCCGCGACGGCGAGACGGCGACCTCCTCGTGCGGAGCCCGCAACGGGCCGTCGTCGGTGAGGTCGTCGACGCCGTACCACTGCGCCGGGTCCGCGCCACCGACCCCGGCGCGGGCCAGCTCCGCCAGCCGGGACGCCGCGGCAGCCTTGCGCTGCGGGGACTCGAGCGTGTCCGGCGCGCAGACGACCTGGCGCAGCCGGGCCACCAGCGCCGGCAACGACACCGCCCGCGGCACGGTCGCCAGTTCGCGCTCCTCGTCCTGCGCGCCCTCCTGCAGCCCGGCCGCGTCGGCGACGACGTCGACGAAGGCCGACGGGCGTTCCTCCTCGGCCCGCACGGCGGTCACCGCCAGCTCCTCGCGCGCCCGGGAGACCGCGACGTGGAAGAGCCGCAGCTCGTCCTCCAGCACGGCGCGGCGCGCGCCGGGGCCGTCGGAGTCGCGGCCCTCGAGGACGTCCACGAGCGCCTGCGCGCCGAGGAGGGAACCGCGCAACCGCAGGTCGGGCCAGACCCCTTCCTGCACCCCGGCGACGACGACGAGGTCCCACTCGCGTCCCACCGCGCCCTGCGGGGTGGTCAGCGTGACGGCCCCCGCGTCGGGGGCGCGGTCGGCGAGGGTGTCGGAAGGCACCTCGGCCGCCATCAGCTGGTCGAGGAAGCGTTGCGCGCTGCCGGACCCGGGGAAGCGGTCCACGAAGCGACCCGCGGCCTCGAAGAGCGCGAGCACGGCGTCCAGGTCGCGGTCGGCGCGCCCGGCGTCGGCCCCCTCGACGACGGCCCCGGCCAGGGCGGCCCGCTGCCAGCGCTCCGCCAGACCACTGGCCTCCCAGATCCCCCAGAGGACCGTCTCGGCGCTCGCGTCGGGTGCCGCGGCCGCTCGTCGACCGGCCTGCAGGACGACCGCCACCCGCACGGCCGGGCGCAACGCCGGGTCCTCGACGCCGAGCATCGCCAGGTCACCGTCCGCCGCGGCGAGGTCACCGACCTCCGGCGCGGCGAGCGCCCCGGCCAGCGCCCCGGTGAGCACGGCGTCGCTGCTGCGACCGCCACCGGCGGCGACCTCGCTGCGGCGCAACGACTGCCGCAGGCGCCGCAGGGCGACCACGTCGGCTCCGCCGACGGGCGAGGTCACGAGGTCCCTGGCCGTGGCGTCGTCGAGGGCCTCCGGGTCGAGGACGACGGCGAGCGCCGTCAGCAGCGGGCGGACGGACGGCTCGTCGCGCACGGGGACCTCCGCGAGCGGCACCGCGAGCGGGACCCCGGCGTGCGCGAGCCCCCGGCGCAGCGCGGCGGTGTGCCCGGCGGAGCGGACGACGACGGCCATCCGCGACCAGGGCATCCCGTCCAGCAGGTGGCGGCGGCGCAACCGCTGGGCGATCCAGGCGGCCTCCTGGGTGGGTGAGCCGAGGACGGCGACCTCGACGTGCCCACCGCCGCCGCGACCCGCGCGGGCCGCGCGTTGCCCGGCGCCGCCGAGAGCGCCGATGCGGGTCGAGACCGCCCGGGTCACGTCGTGCAGGACGGGCCGCTGGCGCCAGCCGGTGCCGAGCACGAACGTCGGCGCGTCGACGCCCGGTCGCGGCCCGAACCGCTGGGCCAGCCCGGCGGCGGTGCGCGCGTCGGCACCGCGGAAGCCCTGGGTGACGCTGTCGGGGTCGGTGGTCAGCACGAGGTCGCGCCCACCGGCGACGACCTCGAGCAGGCGCAGACCGGCGTCGGAGAGGTCGTGGGCGTCGTCGACGGCGACGAGGTCCCAGCGGGCGCGTTCGGCGGTGAGCAGGTCGGGCTGGGCCTGCAGGGCGACGACGGCCTCGTCGACCACGGCGGCCGGGTCGTAGGCCTCGGAGCGGCTGAGGGCGTTGACGTCGAGGTACTCCTCGAGGAGGGCGGCCGCGGCCCGCCACTCGGGCCGGGCCTGGGTGCGGGCGAGGTCGAGCAGGTCGGCGGAGCGCAGCCCGCGTTCGACGACGCGCATCAGCAGGTCGCGCAGTTCGTTGCGGAAGCTGCGCAGCACCCAGGACGCGCGGGGGACGTCGCTGGGCCAGCTCGGGACCCGCAGGGCACCCGTGGCGGTGAGCGCGCCGGTGGCGTCGAGGTCGAAGAGCTCGGTCACGGCCGGGCCCTCCTCGGCGGTGACGGCGAGGTGACCGCGGAGCAGGTCGGCCAGGATCGAGTCCTGCTCGGCGCCGGAGATCAGACGTGGCGGCGGGGTCCCCTCGCGGACGTGGACGAGGCGCAGCACGCCGAAGGCGTAGGACTGGGGCGTGCGGGCCGCGGGCTGGCCCGTCGTGCGTCGCAACCGTTGCGAGAGGTCGTCGCGCAGCAGGTCGGCGGAACGACGGGTCGGGGCCAGGACGAGGACCCGGTCCGGTTCCAGGCCGTCGCGTTCCACCCGGGTCGCGACGAGTTCGCGCAGGGTGCGGGTACGACCGGTCCCCGGGGCACCCAGGACGACCAGCGGGCCGCTGCCGGGCCGGGTGTCGAGCACCCGCTGCTGGCTCGGGTCCGGCTGTGCGGCAGGGGGTTCGACCGGTGCGGCCCGCCGCAACCGCGGCGGTCGCGGCCGTCGGGGCCGTTGGCGGGCACCGTCGCCGCCCCCACCGGGCGCACGGCCCGCACCACCGTCGTCCACGTTCTCCCCGAGCACCTCGTCATGGCACCACAGACCTCCGACACGACCCCCACCGCTGTCAGCCGGCCAGTCCCAGCTCGGCCACCAGCGCCTCGACGTTGGCGGCCTGGTTCAGGGAGTAGAGGTGCAGCAGGGGCACGCCCTCGGCCAGCAGCCGGCGGCCGTCCTCGACCGCGACCCGCAGACCCTCCTCGCGGAAGGCGCCCCGGTCGTCGAGGAAGGGGTCGAGGCGACGGTGCAGCCAGGAGGGTTCGTGGCCGTCGGTGAGCCGTCGGGTCACCTCGAGGACCCGCGGGCTGGTCACGGGCAGCAGACCCGGGACCAGCGGCACCTGGCAGCCGGCGGCGGCGAGGCGGTCCCGCAGTCGGAGGAAGTCCTCGACGTCGAAGGTCAGCTGGGCGATCGCGAACGCGGCTCCGGCGCGGACCTTCCCCAGCAGGTGCCGCAGGTCGGTGTCGGGGTCGGGAGAGTCGGGGTGGCCGAGCGGGAAGGCCGCCACCCCCACCGAGGACGCGCCCTCGGTCAGGGCCAGCCGCACCAGCTCGTCGGCGTGCTGCAGACCCTGCGGGTGCGGGCTCCAGGGTGCGTGCGGGTCGCCGTCCGGGTCCCCCCGCAGGGCGAGGACGTCGCGCACCCCGCCCGCCAGCAGCGCGCCGACGACACCGCGCAGCCGGTCCGCGGACTCCCCGACGGCGGTGAGGTGGGCGAGCGGGCGCAGGGACGTCTCGGCGGCGAGGCGGGAGGCGAGCTCGACCGTCCCCTCCCGGCTGCCGCCGCCGGCGCCGTAGGTGACCGAGGCGAAGACCGGCCGGAGCCGGGCGAGCCGTTCGACGCTCGCCCACTGCCGGGTGGCCGAGGCCTCGTCGTGGGCGGGCGAGAACTCCACCGAGAAGCGCCGCTGCGCGCAGGCCAGGTCCTCGGGGAGGCTCACCGCGGGGCCCACGGGGCGACCCAGTCGCTCGCGTCCCAGCGGGCCTGCCCGAGGTCGACCCGGACGTCGGCGGCGTCGTGGGCGAGGCGCCGCAACGGGACACCCTCCGCCCGCCAGTGCTGCAGGGCCCGGTCCGCGAGCGGCGGGGCGGCGCTCCCGTCGGCCCGCAGGACGCGCCACCAGGGGGCGTCGGACCCGAAGCGGCGCAGCACGTTCCCGACGAACCGCGGTCCGCGGTCACCGACGAGCTCGCCCACGTCGCCGTAGGTCAGGACCCGCCCGGCGGGGATGGCGTGCACGACCTCGAGGACCTCCTCGGCGCGGTCGGGAAGCTCGCTCGGCACGGGCGCAGCCTCCCACCCGGGTGCCGCGACACGCGCTGGCCCCCTGTGCCGGGCCCCTGCCTCAGGGGTTGGGCCAGGGGTTCGGCAGCGCGCCGTCCAGCCCCTTCGTCTGCTGCATCATCACCGGCGCGAGCTTCCCGGCCCCGGGGTTCGGCGCGTGGCCGTGACCGAGGGCGTGGCCCACCTCGTGGTTGACGACGTACTGCCGGTAGCCGGTGCGGTCCTCGCCGTAGTCGGGGATCGCCTCCACCCAGCGGTACCACGTGAGGATCGCCGCGTCACCGCTGCGGCAGGAGAGCGTGCCGCCGGTGCGCAGGGGGCGGCAGAGCGCGGCGGAGGTGTCGGGGGTCGCCAGCACGAGGCGGATCTCGGCGTCGCCGTCGGTGCGGGCGAAGCTCGTCGTGCCGCCCGCGCCCCAGCTCCGCGGGTCGTTCAGGACGCCCAGCGCGAAGTCCGCGAACGCGACCGGGTCCAGCACGCCCGCGTCGAGGAGGTCCTGTTCCACCTCGACGCGGAGGGTACGGACCCGTTGCGAGGCAGGGGCTTGCGAGGAACCCGGCACGACGACGAGGGATCCCCCACCGGACTGCGGGACCCTGCGCAGCAGGACCCCGGCGCTGACGTCGGCCGCCGTGAGGCCCTCGGGCAGCGGCGGCTGAGTCGGCTGCGTCACCGTGGGTGTCGCCACCTCGGACGGGGCGGCCGTCGAGCTGGTGGGTGCCGGGGTCCCCGGGGCCTGCGACGGCGTGCCGCTCGCTCCGCCCGTGCACCCCGCGAGTCCCGCCAGCACCCCCGCTCCGCCGAGCAGGACCGCCCGTCGGGAGGTCACCGGGGGGCGGTCGGGGTCGCCGTCGTGGGCACGCAGGAGCACGGCGTCAGCTTCGCACCGGTACCGCACAGCCGGGCGCAGCCACCCCGCTCGCACCTCCGCCCCGTCCGCTGGCGGCGAACCGGAACGCGGTCGCGCCCCGGCGGCGGCTAGCGTGGCCTGACGATCGCGGGCGGCAACCGCCCCACGCGAGGTTCAGGAACGGCGAGACCCGGGAGGGGACTGCGGTGGAGGTTCGGATCGGCGTGCAGAACGTCGCACGCGAGCTGGTGTTCGAGTCGGCCCAGACCAGCGAGGAGATCACCGCGGCGGTCACCGAGGCGCTGTCCGGCGGCACGGTGCTGCGGCTGGTGGACGAGAAGGGACGCCTCGTGGTGGTCCCGGCGGCGTCGCTGGGGTACATCGACATCGGTGCCTCGGAGGTCCGCAAGGTGGGCTTCGGCCTGTCCTGACGGGCGGGCACGAGGTGTGACGAGGTGTGACGTCGCGGTGGAGACCCCACCGCGGCGTCGCGCCGCACCGCCGGGGGCGCTGTGACGGGGTGTGAGGGGGCGACACGCGCCGGGCACGGGGTGGCACGGCTACCATGGTCAGGTTCATGGTTGCCCGGTCGCCAGTCACGATCGGCTGCCGATTGCCGCGACGCGGCCGCACGTCCCGCCTGACGACCTCCTCACGGAGGGTTCGAGCGCTCCCCACCCGGTGAGCTCGTGCGGGTCGTCGACGCCGCCGCCCCCTGCACGGGAGACGCATGACCGACTCGAGCACGACGGACGCCCAGCACGAGACGTCCGACCAGACCACCCCCGAGGCCGCCCCCTACGTGGCCCCGCCCGTCGGCACCTTCGCCGAGCACGGCGTCGACGCGCGCATCGCGCAGTCCCTCGCCGGAGCCGGGATCACCACCCCGTTCCCCATCCAGTCGATGACCCTGCCCGTGGCGCTGACCGGGCACGACATCATCGGCCAGGCCAAGACGGGTACCGGCAAGACCCTCGGTTTCGGCGTCCCGCTCCTGCAGCGCACCGCCGTCCCGGGTGACCCCGACTACGACGTCCTGCCGAACCCCGGCAAGCCGCAGGCGCTGGTCATCGTCCCGACCCGCGAGCTCGCCACCCAGGTCGCCGGCGACCTGACGACCGCGAGCCGCAACTACCCCGCCCGCATCCTCACCGTGTACGGCGGCCGGGCCTACGAACCGCAGATCGCCGCGCTGACCAAGGGCATCGACGTCGTCGTCGGCACCCCGGGCCGTCTCCTCGACCTCGCGCAGCAGCGTCACCTCGACCTCTTCAACGTCAAGTGCGTCGTCCTGGACGAGGCCGACGAGATGCTCGACCTCGGCTTCCTGCCCGACGTCGAACGCCTGCTCTCGCAGACCAACCCGGGCCGGCAGACGATGCTGTTCTCGGCGACGATGCCCGGCCCGGTCGTGGCGATGGCGCGCTCCTACATGCGTCAGCCCACCCACATCCGCGCCGTGGACCCGACCGACGACGGAGCCACCGTCGCGGCCATCACGCAGTTCGCCTACCGCACCCACGCCCTCGACAAGGTCGAGGTCCTGGCCCGGTTGCTGCAGGCCGAGGGTCGCGGCCTCACCATCGTCTTCAGCCGCACCAAGCGCACCGCCGCCTCCGTCGCCGAGCAGCTGGAGGAACGCGGTTTCGCGGCCGCCTCCATCCACGGTGACCTCGGCCAGGGCGCCCGCGAGCAGGCCCTGCGCGCGTTCCGCGCCGGCAAGGTCGACGTCCTCGTCGCCACCGACGTCGCCGCCCGCGGCATCGACGTCGAGGACGTCACCCACGTCGTGAACTACCAGTGCCCCGAGGACGAGAAGACCTACCTGCACCGCATCGGTCGCACCGGCCGCGCCGGGAACACCGGTGTCGCGGTCACCTTCGTGGACTGGGACGAGCTCCCCCGCTGGGGCCTCATCGACAAGGCGCTCGGTCTCGGCTTCGGCGAACCCGTCGAGACGTACTCGTCCTCGCCGCACCTGTTCGACGACCTGAACATCCCCGCGGGCACGACGGGACGCCTCCCGCGCGCGAGCCGGACCCGCGCCGGCCTCGAGGCCGAGCAGGTCGAGGACCTCGGGGAGGTCGGCGCCAGCAAGGGCCGACGCCCCCGCAAGGACGGTGGCCGGGAGTCCGGGCGCGACGGTGGGCGTGACAGTGGGCGTGGTCCCCGTCGCGACGCCGGCCCCACCGCTGTCGCGGCCGAGGAAGGTGTCGTCGAGGAACGCGTCGAGCGTCCCCGCCGCGACCGTCAGCGCCGCCGGACCCGCAGCGGGGTCGAACTCGACGAGACCCAGGTCGTGGAGACCCCGGTCGGGGCGGACGGAGCGGCGGTGACCCCCGAGGCTCCCGCGGTCGCGGAGACCCCGGAGACCCCGGCACCCGCCGAGGGTGGCGAGACCGCGGAGCGGCCGCGTCGCCGTCGTCGCAGCCGCGCGAAGACCGCCGACGCGAGCGCCGAGCAGGGCAGCGACGAGAGCGCTGCCCCCGCTCCCGCCGTCGACTGACCCGGTCGGACGGGTCCCGCCGCACCACCGGCGGGACCCGTCCGAGCTGCGACCACCCGGACTCGACCGCACCCTGGTGGGGTGACGGCAACCACTCGAGCACCAGTCACCGCCCGACCCGCGGCCCCACCGAGCGTGTCGCAGGTCCTGCACGCCGGGCCGACCCTCGAGGTGGCGCTGCTGGCCGCCGCGCTGGTCGAGGAACGCCACCCCCGGCTGCGACCGGCCCTCGAGGACGAACGCCACCCCTGGCGACGCGTGCTCGACGCGGCCGCACTGCTGCGCGCGGCGTCGTGCGACCCGGTGCGGGCGATGGCGCTCGCGGCGCGCGAACGCGCCCTCGACGGCGGCCGGCACGTCCTGGCCGAGGGTCACGACCCCGACCTGGCGGCCCTGCGGCACGCGCTGCGGGTGCACACCGTGCTGCTGACCGCCGCCGCCGCCGGCGAAGCACCCACCCGAGCGGCCGCGGAGCGCTACGTCCGGGAGCAACGCTGCACGGCCGTCCTGCTCGGTGCCGAACCGGACGACCTGTCCGCGACGTCGGACGAGGTCGCCGCCGACGTCGCGGCGGTCCGGGCCGAGGTCGACCTGGACGCCCCGGCCCGCTCGCTGACCGGTTACGACGACGACTCGCTGCCCGGTTCCTGGGCGCAGGCCTGCCGTCTCGCCGTCAGCGTGCTGCCGTCGTGGGCCCGCAGGGGCCCCGCCCCGGAGAGCGGGGCGGACCTGAGGGCCCGGCTGCGGGAACTCTGAGCCGGGTCAGCTCTCGACGACGAAGGTCCGGACCGCGTCCGCCACCAGCTGCACGGCGATCGCCGACAGCAGCAGACCCGCGACCCGGGTGACGAGCAGGACGCCGGAGTCGCCGAGCACCTTGTGGACCAGACCGGCGAAGCGCATCGCGAGCCACAACGTCACGTGCACCGCGATGACCCCGGCGGCGATCGCCGCCCGGTCACCCCAGTCGTGCGCCTGCTGGACGAAGACCATGGTGGCGACGATGGCGCCCGGCCCGGCCAGCAGCGGGGTCCCCAGCGGGACCATCGCGACGTTGACCCCGACGGTGCTCGTCGGCTCGTCGCTCTTGCCGGTCAGCAGTTCCAGGGCGATGAGCAGCAGCAGCAGACCACCGGCGGCCTGCAGCGAAGGCAGGCTGATGTGCAGGTAGTCGAGGATCCGCTGACCGAAGAGGGCGAAGGCGACGATGACGCCGAAGGCCACGAACACGGCCTGGCGCGCCGCCCGGGAGCGCTCGGTGGCGCTGAACGTCGCGGTCAGCCCGAGGAAGATCGGGACGGTCCCCAACGGGTCCATGATGACGAACAGGGTGACGAAGGTCTCCCCGAAGAGCTGCAGGTTCACGCGTTCCCGACCTCGTGCGGGGCGGCGGCGAGCTCGTCGATGCGGACCAGGACCTCGGGGTCGGTGGTGTTCTCCCCCAACAGGTTCCGCTTGCCGGTGCCGTGGTAGTCGCTCGACCCGGTGATCAGCAGGTCCAGGGAGGAGGCCAGGTCGCGCAGGTGCGCGCGTTCCGCGTCGGAGTGGTCGCGGTGGTCGACCTCGAGGCCCGCGAGACCGGCCTCGACCATGGCCTCGATGTCGGTGTCGCCGATGCAGCTGCCCCGCTTGGACGCCGCGGGGTGCGCGATGACGGGGACCCCGCCAGCCGCGCGGACCCGCCGGACGGCCTCGACCGGGTCGGGGGCCGTCTGCGGGACGAAGTAGCGGCTGCGACCGGAGAGCAACGTGGCGAAGGCCTCGTCGCGGTCCTCCACGACGCCGAGGCCGACGAGGGCGTCGGCGATGTGCGGACGCCCGATCGTGGCGTCGCCGTGGACGTGCTCGAGGACGTCCTCCCAGCGCAGACCGGTGTCGGGGCCGAGACGTTCGACCATCTGCCGGGCCCGGCTGGCGCGGGAGGTGCGCGACTCGGCCAGCATCCGGACGAGGGGTTCGTCGGTCGGGTCGTGCCGGTAGGCGAGCAGGTGGACGGAGACGCCGCGACGCAGGCAGCTGATCTCCACCCCGGGAACCACGCGAACTCCGAGCCGCTCGCCGGCGGTGACCGCCGCGACCCAGCCGTCACTGGTGTCGTGGTCGGTCAGGGCGACGACGTCGAGGCCGGCCTGCGCGGCGGAGGCCACGACGTCGGCCGGCGACTGGGTCCCGTCGGAGGCGTTGGAGTGCGTGTGCAGGTCGATGCGCACCCCACGAGCTTACGTGCCGTGACCGGTGATCCCGTCCACACGCGTGGCGCGCCCGTTCAGGCGCCTCGGACCGCGGTCTCGGGGCCTGCCCAGGAGACCCGGGGCGACAACGCCCCGCAGGGCACGTCGAGTTCGTGGGCGGGATCGCGCAGGTCGATGAGCTGCAGGTCGTCGAAGAGGGTCAACCCGGCGGAGGCGGGCCAGAGCAACGCCCACAGCCAGACCCCGCCGGCCTCCCCGACCAGGACCGCGCGGTCACCGTCGGCCTCGACCCCCCACAGCGGCGTGGCGGCACCGCCGGCGTGCGGACGCGCCGCGGGACGGCCGCTGACGATCCCCTCCCCCGGGTCGACGTCGTCGCGGCCGGCGAGGTGGGCACCGAGACCGGTCCCCGGTTGTTCGGAGACCAGCAGCAGGTCCGCGACGGGCGACCCTCCGACCCCGTGGTTCGGGCCCGAGACCGCGACCACGACGGCCTGCGCCTCGTGCTTCTCGTCCCGCACGCAGCGCGTCCCGGTGACGAGCCAGCCGTCGGGGAGGGGCCACGGCATCCAGACGGGGACGTCGGAGTGCCGGGCGATCCAGGCCAGGTGCTCGCCGTCCGCGCGCTGCGCGGGTTGCAGGGGAACCACCTCCCCGTGGACCGCGCAGGTCGCCGAGGAGTGCCAGATGCTGGGTGCCCGCACCGCTCCGTCGCAGCGGGGGCACCTCGCCGTACCGCCCATGCCCCACCGTGACCCCCCGACCCGGGAATCGTCAACTGCTGGTCACAGGGGGTCACGACCTGCGGGGGTGGCGGGACAACGCGGGCACCGCGGGCGATGATGGTCGGGTGACTCCAGGAGCGACTTCGCAGACGACGCAGCGGCCCGAGGGATCCGTCGAGGAGACCTTCGACGTGCAGGCCCCCGAGACCGACGGCGCCACCGTCACGCAGGGCGACGGGGAGGGCAGCGGGGAGGTCGACGGCGAGAACATGTCGTCGCACCGGGCCACGCCCCGCTCGGCCGCGTTCCGCAAGTTCATCTCCGAGGGCTGGGGGCCGCGCCCCGCCGAGGACCTCGACGCCGCCCCGTCGGCGCCGTTCGCCGCGCGACGCCGCGCGGTGCTGTCCTCCCTGTTCCCGCACGAGGTGCTCGTCGTCCCCGCGGGGACGCTCGTCCGCCGCTCCAACGACACCGACTACCGCTTCCGGCCGCACTCGGCGTTCGCGCACCTCACCGGGCTCGGCAGCGACCGCGAGGCCGACGCCGTCCTCGTCCTGCACCCGCGGGCCGAGGGTCACGAGGCCGTCCTCTACGTCCGCCCGCAGGCCGCGCGCGACACCGAGGAGTTCTTCGCCGACGCCCGCTACGGCGAACTGTGGGTGGGGGTCCGTCCCACGCTCCGGGAGTTCGCCGCGCAGACCGGGATCACCTGCCACGACGTCGCGATCCTGACCGACGAGATCGGGTCCTCGCTGGACGACGACACCACGACGGGCCTGCGCGTGGTGCCCGACGCCGACCCCGCCGTCACTGCCCTCGTGGCACCGTTGCGCAGCGGCGAGGCGCTGGACAAGGCCGACGAGGAACTCGTCACCGCGCTCTCCGAACTCCGCCTCGTGAAGGACGAGCACGAGATCGGCGAGATGCGGACGGCGGTCGCCGCCAGCATCCGCGGCTTCGAGGAGATCGTCCGGTCGCTGCCGCGCGCGATCGGCCACCCGCGCGGCGAACGTCTCGTCGAAGCGGTCTTCGACGGCAACGCCCGGGTCGAGGGCAACGCCGTCGGGTACGAGACCATCTCCGCCGCAGGCGATCACGCGTGCACGCTGCACTGGATCCGCAACGACGGCGCGGTGACCGCGGGTCAGCTGCTGCTGGTCGACGCCGGCGTCGAGGTCGACTCCCTCTACACCGCGGACGTCACCCGGACCCTGCCCGTCGACGGCACCTTCACCGACGCGCAGCGCCGGGTGTACCAGGCCGTCCTGGACGCGTCCGAGGCCGCCTTCGCCGTCGCGAAGCCCGGGGTGAGGTTCCGCGAGGTCCACGAGGCCGCCATGAAGGTCGTGGCCGACCGGGTCGCGGAGTGGGGGATGCTCCCCGTGGACGTCGCGACCTCGATGGAACCCGGCGGGCAGTTCCACCGCCGGTGGATGCCGCACGGCACGAGCCACCACCTCGGCCTCGACGTGCACGACTGCGCGCAGGCCCGCAAGGAGATGTACCTCGACGCGGAACTGCGCGAGGGGATGGTGTTCACCATCGAACCCGGCATCTACATCAAGACCGAGGACGAACTCGCCCCCGCGGAACTGCGAGGGATCGGCGTCCGCATCGAGGACGACGTCCTCGTCACCGCCGACGGCGTCGAGAACCTCACCGCCGGGCTGGCCCGCACCCCCGACGACGTCGAGGCGTGGATGGCCTCGCTGCGCTGATCCGTCGTCTCCACGCGGGAGCGCGCGGTGACCGGGGTGTCGATGGACGACACCGGGGTCACCGCGCGCCCAGACGCACGGCCGGGGATCACTCCCGGTCGCGCGCCGGGGGGGTCTGCGAGGCGTCGTGCGCGGCCTGCTCGGCGGCCCGGCGGGCCCGGCGCTGTTCTTCCACCTTCTCAGCGTAGGTCGGACCCGAGAGGTCCATCACCGGCTCCGGGGCGGGCTGCTGCTCACCGGGCGGGGGCGGCGGCTGGTCCGCCGGGGCGCTGCCGGGCTGCGGCGGCGGCAGGTGCGCACCACTGGGCGGCGGCGACCACGGGGCGGGGCGCGCACCCGGGTCCGGGGCACCCCACTGCGACTGGCCCGTCGGCTTGGAGAAGTCGGGGCCGGTGCCACGACCGAGGCCGTTGGGCAGCTTGGAGAGGACCTCACGCGCCTGACCGGCCAGTTGCGGCAGGCAGAGCACGGTGTACTCCGAGGCCACGATCTGCGACGAGGAGGTGAAGTCGCGGCGGCCGCCGGTGAGCGCGTAGGAGATGACGCCGAAGAGCATCCCGAACCCGGCCCCGACGAGGATGCCGGTGAACAACGCACCGGACCCACCGCTGCCGAAGACGGACAGCATGAGGCCGATGAGCAGACCGAACCAGGCTCCGGACCCGGCACCGGCGCCCGCGGCACGACCGTAGGTCAGGCGCCCCGTGACGCGTTCCACCATCTGCAGGCCGTTGCCGACGATGGTGACGTTCTGCACCGGGAAGTGCTCGTCCGAGAGGAAGTCGACGGCCCGCTGCGCCTCCGAGTAGGTGGCGTACCGGCCGATCGCGTCCCCCGACGGCGGGGTGGGGGTGGTGATCCGCTGCGGACCACCCATGGGCCCGAGGTTCGACATCTCTACATCCTCACCGGTCTACCCGTCCCGTGACCTTCGCGCGGGATCGGTCGATGGTCTCAGGTGGAGATCATCGACACCCTGCACAACGTCGGGGAGCCGCGGGACGTGCCCCGCGGCCCCCCGACGGACCTCACGCGGTCTTGCGCTTGACCCCGGCCCGGGCCTGGCCGCGGGCCTCCACCTCGCTGGAGGCCCCGGCGGTGGACAGCGCGCCACCGGAGGTCTCGAGGTGGGCGCGCACGAACCAGTGGAACTGCTCGAGCTGGCCGGACTGACCGATGAGCATGTCCTGGGTCACCGGGTCCAGCTCCTCGGTGGCCGCGATGTCGCGGCGGTAGTCCTCGATGACGCCGACGTAGACGAGGTCGAGGGCGCCGAGGTGCTCGATCGCGCCGGCGCGGCCGATCGAGTAGTCGTTCCAGGAGCGGTCGGCGACGAGCGCACCCGGGGTCCCGACGGGCGAGAGGCCCAGGGTCGAGATGCGCTCGGCCGTCGTGTCGGCCATCTCACGGACGGCGTCGACCTGCGGGTCGAGCATCTCGTGGACGGAGACGAAGTTCGGGCCGACGACGTTCCAGTGGACGTGCTTCAACGTGAGGTGCAGATCGGTGAGGGCGTTCAGCCGGTCCTGCAGCAGGGCCGCCACTTCGGCACCCTGTTCCAGCGTCATGCCCGGGATCGTGAAGGAGGGGAGACCCTCCGACTTCATCTTCTTGCTCTCCTTGGCCATGTGGTCACGGTAGGAGGCCGCCCGCGGTGCCGCGCGTTGAAGATCGGGGCCTAGATTGGACGGTGTGAGCGGCCCCACCACACGCGTCTTCGCCGCCCGGCTGGCGGGAACGTCGGTCTTCGACCCTCAGGGCGACCAGGTCGGGCGCATCCGCGACGTCGTCGGCATGATCCGCCCCCGCGGCCCGGTCCGGGTGATCGGCCTCGTCGTCGAGGTCCCCGGCCGGCGCCGGGTCTTCGTCCCGATGACCCGGGTCACCAACGTCGAGGTCGGCCAGGTCCTGACCACCGGCATCGTCAACATGCGCCGCTTCGAGCAGCGCGGCACCGAGACCCTGCTGCTGGCCGAACTGCTGGACCGCACGGTGGACCTGGCCGACGGCAGCGGCGAGGCGACGATCGAGGACCTCGGCCTGGAACCGGTCCGACCGCGCGACTGGCAGTTGACGAAGCTCTTCGTGCGCCGCGGCCGGGCGCCGCGCGGTCTCTCCGGTCGCCTGCGCCGCCGCGGCGAGACGATGACCATCGGCCTCGACGCCGTCGTCGGCGGGGTCGTCGGGCTCGCCGCGCCGGACCTCGACCAGGGCGCGACGAACCTGCTGGCCGCCTTCGAGGAGCTCAAGGCCGCCGACCTCGCCGAGGTCATCCACGAGCTGACGCCCAAGCGACGCCTCGAGGTCGCGGCGGCGCTGGACGACGAACGCCTCGCGGACGTCCTCGAGGAGCTCCCCGAGGACGACCAGGTCCAGATCCTCTCCGCCCTGGCCGGGGCCCGTGCCGCCCACGTCCTGGAGGAGATGCAGCCCGACGACGCGGCCGACCTGCTGAGCGAGCTGCCGGTGGAGCAGGCCGAGCGGCTGATGGCGTTGATGGACCCCGACGAGGCCGAACCGGTGCGACGGCTGCTGGCCTACGACGAACGCACCGCCGGTGGTCTGATGACCTCCGACCCGGTCGTCCTGGCCCCCGACGCGACGATCGCCGAGGCCCTGGCCCACGTCCGCCGCACCGAGCTGAGCGTCCCGCTGGCCACCGCCGTCTACGTCTGCCGGCCGCCGCTGGAGACGCCCACGGGCCGTTACCTCGGGACGGCGCACCTGCAGCGGCTGCTGCGCGAGCCGCCGCAGACGCCGCTGGGCCAGATCCTGGACAACGACATCACCCCCCTCTCCCCCGAGGAGACACTGCAGGGGGTGACGCGCCAGCTGGCCGCCTACAACCTGGTGTCGCTGCCCGTGGTCGACGAGGACGGGCACCTGCTGGGCGCCGTGACGGCCGACGACGTCCTCGACCACCTGCTGCCCGACGACTGGCGCGACGCCGAGGAACCCGTCTTCGAGGAGCCGAGCGCAGGGGGCGTGACCCGTGGCTGAGCGCGAACCCGGCCGGTCCCGCACCGGTCCCCGCCTGGTGCGCAACGACAGCGTCTCCCTGGACACCCCGCGCGAGGCGCGTCGTCAGCTGCTGGCCCGTCCGCAGGTCGACCCCGACGCGTTCGGGCGCGCGTCGGAGAAGTTCGCCCGCTTCATGGGGACGGGGACGTTCCTCGTCTACATGACGGCCTTCGTGGTGGTCTGGACGCTCTGGAACACCCTGACCCCGGGCGCCTTACGCTTCGACCAGTACCCGTTCGTCTTCCTGACGCTGGTCCTGTCGCTGCAGGCGTCCTACGCCGCCCCGCTGATCCTGCTCGCGCAGAACCGCCAGGACGACCGGGACCGCGTCCTCAACGAGCAGGACCGCTCCCGCGACGAGCGCGGCCTAGCCGACACGGAGTACCTGACCCGCGAGGTCGCCGCGCTGCGCATCGCGCTGCGTGACGTCGCCACCCGCGACTTCGTCCGTTCGGAGCTGCGCTCGATCCTTGAGGAGCTGCGCGAGGAGGACGGCGATCCGAGCGCCTCGCGCGGTTCGCGCGACGCCAAGCGCAAGAACGGGAAGAAGCGCAAGCGCGTCACCGAGACGCCCGCCCCGAACCCCTCGCCGCAGGTCCTGGACGAGCAACCGGCTGAACCGGAGTCCGCGGATTCAGGTTCGGAGGGTGAGGTGCCGACACCCAACGGGTGACGACTCTCGACGAATCGCCCGGGGCCCCCGGTGCTCACGCTGCCCCGCCGGCCACCCAGGTCCGCAAGCGTCTCGGGGACGTCCTCGTCGAGAAGGGCCTGCTGGTCCCCGAGGACCTCGAGGTCGCGCTCTCCGAGCAGCGCAACGTGGAGGGCCCGCGTCGCCGTCTCGGTCAGATCCTCGTCGAGCTCGGGATGGTGTCCGAGGCCGAGCTGGCCCAGTGCCTCGCCGAGCTGCTGCAGCTCGAGCACGTCGACCTCTCCCGCCTGACCCTGGCCCCCGACGTCGTCCGGCTGCTGCCGCGCGCCGTCGCCGAGCGCTGCCGGGTGCTGGTGCTGGACAAGACGCCGGAGTACCTCCTCGTCGCGGCCGCGGACCCGACGAACGTCCTCGCCCTCGACGACGTGAAGTTGTACACCCGCACCCCCGAGCTGCACGTCGTCGTCGCGATGGACTCCCAGATCCGCGACCAGCTGGCCCGCGCGTGGTCGCTGACCGAGGACACCTCGCAGGTCTCGCGGATGGTCGAGGACGCGACCGAGGACGACGACGAGGACCCGCTGGCGGCCCTCAACGGCTCCGTCGACGACGACGCCCCCATCGTCAAGCTGGTGAACCGGATCCTCTCCGACGCGGTCCGCCTGCGCTGCTCCGACATCCACCTGGAGTCCCAGCGCGACCAGCTGCGCGTGCGCTTCCGCGTCGACGGGTTGCTGCGCGACGTCATGTCGGCCCCCAAGCGCGTCGCCCCCAGCGTGATCAGCCGCATCAAGATCATCTCCGGCCTGGACATCTCCGAGCGCCGCATCCCCCAGGACGGCCGGACCCGCGTGGTGGTCGACGGGTCCGCCATCGACTGTCGCGTCTCGACCCTGCCCGCCCTGCACGGCGAGAAGATCGTGATCCGTCTGCTCACCCGCGGCGACGACGTCCCGACCCTGGAGTCGCTGGGCTTCGAACCGGACCAGCTGGTGATCTTCAACAAGGCGCTGTCGGTGCCGCAGGGCCTGGTGCTCATCACCGGGCCGACGGGTTCGGGCAAGACGAACACCCTCTACGCCGCGATCCACGCGACGATGAGCCCCGAGAAGAACATCATCACCCTCGAGGACCCCGTCGAGGTCCAGCTGCCCGGCATCACCCAGGTGCAGGTGCACGCGAAGGTCGGGATGACGTTCTCCGCGGGTCTGCGTTCCGTCCTGCGCCAGGACCCCGACATCGTCCTCATCGGTGAGGTCCGCGACACCGAGACGGCCGAGCTCGCGCTCAAGGCGTCGATGACGGGTCACCTCGTGCTCTCCACCCTGCACACGAACTCGGCCGTGGGAGCCCTGACCCGTCTGGTCGACATGGGGGCCGCGCCGTTCCTGGTGGCCAGCTCGCTGACCGCCGCGATCGCCCAGCGACTGGTCCGCAAACCCTGCGACTCCTGCGCCGACGGCTACATCCCGGACGAGGACACCCTCGCCCTGCTGGACCTCACCATCGAGGACATCCTGGACGCCACCCCGCTCAAGGGCACCGGGTGCCCCGAGTGCGGCGGGTCGGGCTACCGCGGCCGGACCGCCGTCTACGAGGTCCTCGACGTCACCCCGAGCGTGCGCAAGGTGCTCATGCACGACGCGACGGAGGCCGCGCTGCTCGCCGAGGCCGAGCGGATCGGCATGAAGACGCTGCGCCAGTCGGCCCTGGACAAGGCGATGCGCGGCGAGACCACGTTCGAGGAGGTCATCCGCGTCACCGCGGGGTGATCTGCGCGACACCTGTCGTTCAAAAAGTGCTTCAGGAGTAAACTTCTCGACGGACAGACCACTCGTCGAGGAGGACCCACCGTGCGCGCAGTGCAGTACCGGACCATCGGAGCAGCCCCCGAGGTCGTGGAGATCGAGAAGCCCGTCCCCGGCCCCGGGCAGGTCCTCCTCGAGGTCACCGCCGCCGGGATCTGCCACTCCGACGACTTCGTCATGGGCCTCCCGGCGGAGCAGTACACCTACGGACTGCCGCTGACCCTGGGCCACGAGGGCGCCGGTCGCGTCGTCGAGCTCGGCCCGGGAGCCGAGGGCATCGAGGTCGGGACGAACGTCGTCGTCTACGGCCCGTGGGGTTGCGGCACCTGCCACCTGTGCGCGCAGGGCAAGGAGAACTACTGCCCGCGGGCGGCGGAGCTCGGGATCGACCCGCCGGGACTCGGCGCCCCCGGTGCGCTGGCGGACTTCATGGTCGTCGACTCCCCGCGCCACCTGGTCCCGATCGGCGACCTCGACCCGGTCACGACCGTCCCGCTGACCGACGCCGGCCTCACGCCGTACCACGCGATCAAGCGCTCGCTGCCGAAGCTGCGGGCCGGCTCCGTCGCCGTGGTCATCGGCACCGGCGGTCTGGGCCACCTCGCCATCCAGATCCTGCGCGCGCTCTCCCCAGCCCGCGTGATCGCCCTCGACGTCAGCGACGAGAAGCTCGCGCTGGCCGCCTCGGTCGGGGCCCACGACGTCGTCCTCTCGAACGCGGACGCGGCGAAGAACGTGCGGAAGCTGCTCGGGGGCCGGGGAGCTCAGCTCGTCCTCGACTTCGTGGGCGCGCAGCCGACGATCGACACCGCGATGTCGGTGGCCGACGTGGAGTCCGACGTGACGATCGTCGGGATCACGAACACCCCCGCCGCCGCGCAGGTCGGGTTCTTCCGCCAGGCCTACGAGGCTTCCGTCACCGTCCCGTACTGGGGTGCGCGTCACGAGCTCATCGAGCTGGTCGACCTCGCCCACCAGGGGGTCTTCGACGTGCACACCGAGACGTTCGCGATGGCCGACGCGCCGAAGGCCTACGAGAAGCTCGCCGCGGGCAGCCTGCACGGGCGCGCCGTGGTCGTGCCGTCGCTCTGACGGAACAACCCCGTGGGACCCGGGGGTTGCCGGAGTGTGGGTGACGAGCTGAGCCGGGTCCTGCGGTGCGTGCGGTGGTCGGTCCTGGACTACCGCCACGAGGTCCTCGACGCCGGCACCGTCCGGGCGGGGACGGGCGACGACGTCCGGTTCCTGTTCGTCCTCAGCGGTGCCGTGCTCGTCGACGGTCTGTCCCCGGAGGGGCCGCGGCGACTGGGGGGCGGGCAGTTCCTGCTGCTGCCCCGCGGCGGTACCCACACCGTCACGGTGCTGGAGCGCGCCGAGCTGCACGCGGGCGAACTGGTCGCGGAGACCGGCGACGCGGTGCTGCTGGTCCGGGTGATGCCCGCGGCCGTGGTCACCTGCGGGGTGCTCGTGGAGGACCCGTTCGTGGAGCTCGCGCTGCGCCAGATGGCGCTGGAGTCCGCCGCCGGGCGGCCGGGTTCGGTCCCGGTGCTCGCCCAGCTGGCGAACGTCGTGACCACCGCCGCGATCCGGTGGTGGGTGGAGTCGGGCTGCGAGAGCGCGCGGGTGCTCGAGGGCTTCCTGCACGCCGACGACGTCTCCCGCGCGCTGCAGGCGATCCACGACGACCCCGGGGCTCCGTGGACGGTCGAGGGGCTGGCCCGGCTGACGTTCGCCTCGCGTTCCGTGTTCGCGCAGCGGTTCCGCAGCGTCGTCGGGGAGACGCCGGTCCGCTACCTGGCGCAGGTGCGGATGGAGGCGGCGAAGCGCCTGCTGAGCGACGGGGGCGGGGTCACCGACACCGCCGTCCGGCTCGGGTACTCCTCCGACGCCGCGTTCAGCCGGGCGTTCCGCCGCCACACCGGCGCCGCCCCGTCTCAGTGGCGCGAGGTCGACGCGGCCCTCAGCAGCGCCCCACCGGCGATGGCGGCGACGGCCCCGACGACGTAGGTCGTCCCCACCCCGGCGGAGTCCGTGATCAGCCCACCGCTGGCGGCACCGACGGCGATGGCGACCTGGAACATCGCGGTGACCAGCCCGGCGCCCTGCTCCACCCGGTCGGGTGCGGTGCGGGCGAGCCAGGTCTGGACCAGCGTCGGCAACGAGCCGAACGCGAGGCCCCAGACCCCGGTCGCGACGACGACCGCGACGAACTCGCCGGAGAACAGCCCGACGGAGGCGGTGCCGAGGCCGATGAGCAGCGGCGAGGTGAGCAGCGCGGCGCGCAGGTGGCGGTCGGCGGCCGCGCCGGCGGCGAGGTTGCCGAAGACGGAGGCGACGCCGAGCACCGAGAGCAGCAGGGCGATCTGACCGGGGGTGATCCCCGGGACCCGCTCCACCGCCGGGCGGATGTAGGTGAAGGCGGTGAAGTGACCACCGGCGACCAGGACGATCCCGCCCAGGCCGAGGAGCAGGACCCGCGAGCGCAGCGTCTCCCCCAGCGAGCGCAGGCTCGGCGAGCCCGTCGGTGCGCTGCGCGGGACGAGCAGCAGCAGCAGGACGAGCGCCACGGCGGTCACGCCGACGGCGAGCCAGAACACCGGTCGCCACCCCCAGGTCTCCCCGAGGAAGGTCCCGACGGGCACCGCGGTGACGGTGGCCAGCGGCATGCCCGCGTTGGCCACCATCATGGCCCGGCCCAGGTGCTGCGGGGCGGCCAGCTTCGCGGTCACCGACGGGGCGAGCCCCCAGAACCCGGCGAGCGAGATCCCGAGCAGCAACCGGGAGAGGAGGACGACCCAGAACGCGGGCGCCGTCGCGACGAGGACGTCGGAGACGATCGCGAGCCCCAGCAGTCCGGCCAGCAGGGTCCGCCGGTCCATCCGCGGGAACAGCAGCCCGACGGTCGGCGCCGCGACGATCCCCATCAGGGCCGTCGCGGTGACCGCCTGTCCCGCGACCCCTTCGGTGATCCCGAGGTCGGCGGCGAGTCGCGGCAGCAGGCTCGCGGGCAGGAACTCGGCGGTGACGAGGGCGAAGATCCCGACCCCGAGGGCGACGACGGCACCCCACGGGGTCCGCCCGTCGGCGGTGGCGGTCCGGCGGGGTCGTCGGGGGGCGGGGACGCGGGGGGTCCGGCTGGTGGTGCTGGTCACGGCCCCAGCATGGGGCCACGGCGGCGCGGCCACGCGACCCGTCGTCCGCGCGACCCCCACCGTCCGTCCGGGAGAGCGGTCAGGACGGCGTGCGGTGGGCTCCGAGCGCGGCCCGGCCGGCACCGAGGTCGAGGTCCGCGGTGCGGACCGCCTCACCCGTCTCCAGGGAGCGGTTCCCGGCGATCCCGACGACCACCGACCGCACCCCGTCGCGCCAGGACGCGGTGCGACCCAGCGGGTCGTCGGCCGGTCCCCGGAAGACGTCGCGCAGCAGCAGAGCGTCGCCGCCGCCGTGCCCACCCGCCCCGACCGGGATCTCGACGTCGCGGGCGGTCCCGAACTGCTGCTGGACGACGAGGCGCTCCGAGACCGGACGGGTCTCCTCCTGCGCCACCGCCTCGGGGTGCATGCTCGGGTCCACCGCGCCCCCCTCGCTCAGCACGGACCCCCGTTCGACGACGGTCAGCTCGGCCCGGCCGCGGGTGCCGTTGACCCCGACGACGTAGCCCTCCCACGGCGCGTGCGCGGTGAGCGAGTACGACATCGACGAGCGTCCCCCGCTCGCGAGCGCGTGGTCGACGACGAGGGACAGGTTGTCCTCGATGGTGATGCCCGCGTCGAAGACGTCGGCGTCGCGGCGGTAGCCGTCGAACCCCTCGTTCTCCAGGTAGAGCTCGCGGTAGTTCTCGTTCGTGCGCAGGTCGAGGCTGAAGGCGTCGGTCAGCGGGGAGTCGGAGCTCCCCCGCTCCGGGCGCGGCCCCAGCCCGCGGGCGGCCGCGTTCTCCGCCCCGTAGAAGCGCAGACCGCCGCTGGCGAACACCCGGGTCGGGATCCCGGAGATCCACCAGTTGACCAGGTCGAAGTGGTGGGAGCTCTTGTGCACGAGCAACCCGCCGGAGTTCTCCTTCTGCCGGTGCCAGCGGCGGAAGTAGTCGGCGCCGTGCGCGGTGTCGAGCAGCCACTCGAAGTGCACGGAGGTGACGTCACCGATCTCACCGGAGGCGATGAGCTGCTTGAGGGCGCTGTTGCGGGGCGCGTAGCGGTAGTTGAAGGTCACCAGCACGTCGCGACCCGTGCGTTCGACGGCGTCGGCGATGCGACGGACCCCGTCCTCGGTGGTGGTCAGGGGTTTCTCCACGACGGCGTCCGCGCCGGCCTCGAGCGCGGCCACGACGTAGTCGGCGTGGAAGACGTCCGGGGTGGTGACGATGACCCGGTCGACGCCGAGGCGGCGCACGGTCTCCCCCAGTTCCGCCGGGGCGAAGCGTTGCGGGGCAGGCGCTCCCGCGGCGAGCAGACGCCGGGTGTGGACGTCGAGGCGACCGGGGTTGGTGTCGCCGATCGCGACGAGCTCCCCGTCGGCGGCGTGGTCACCGGCGAGGGCGCCGAGGTACATCGACGCGCGGGAACCCGCCCCGACGAGGGCGTAGCGGCGGCGAACGGACACGAGATCCTCCACGGTGAGGCGGCAAGCGCTTTCCTGCGGAACCCTGTCACCGTCGCCCCGAGCGGTCAACCGCACCGGGACCCGCGACGCCGCCACGGGCCACGTACCCTGGGGCCATGTCGCCCACGCAGGATCTCGAGAGCGTGCGCGCAGGGGTTCTGCACGCGCTCGGCTCCGTCAACGACCCCGAACTGCACCGCCCCATCACCGATCTCGGGATGGTCGACGGCGTCGACGTCGACCCCGACGGTCTGGTCGACGTCCGCGTCCTGCTGACCATCGCGGGCTGCCCCATGCGCGACACCCTGACCCGCGACGTCACCGCCGCCGTCCGGACCGTCGAGGGCACCCGGGGCGCCCGCGTGCACTTCGCCACGATGACGCCCGAGCAGCGCCGCGAGGTCACCACCAAGGTCCGCGGGACGACGAGCGCCGCGCCGACCATCCCGTTCAACGAACCCGGCAGCCTCACCCGCGTCTACGCGATCGCCTCCGGCAAGGGCGGCGTCGGGAAGTCCAGCGTCACCGCGAACCTCGCCGCCGCCATGGCCGCCGACGGTCTGCGGGTCGGGGTGCTCGACGCCGACGTGCACGGGTTCTCGATCCCACGCCTGCTCGGCGTGACCGGGAAGCCGACGAAGGTCGACGACCTGATGATCCCGCCGAGCGCCCACGGCGTGCGGGTCATCTCGATCGGGATGTTCGTCCCCGGCAACCAGCCCGTCGCGTGGCGGGGACCGATGCTGCACCGCGCGCTGCAGCAGTTCGCGAGCGAGGTCTTCTGGGGTGACCTGGACGTCCTGCTGCTCGACCTGCCCCCCGGCACCGGTGACATCGCCATCAGCGTCGGTCAGCTGCTGCCGAAGGCGGAGATCCTCGTCGTCACGACCCCGCAGGTCGCCGCGGCCGAGGTCGCCGAGCGCGCCGGGTCGGTGGCCTCGCAGACCGAGCAGCGCGTCGTCGGCGTCGTGGAGAACATGAGCTGGCTGGAACTGCCCGACGGGCAGCGCCTCGAGGTCTTCGGTTCCGGCGGCGGCCAGACCGTCGCGACGTCGCTGTCGCAGAAGCTGGGCACGGACGTGCCGCTGATGACGCAGATCCCGATGGACGTGGCCCTGCGCGAGGGCGGCGACGTCGGGGTGCCGGTCGTGCTCTCGCACCCGGACTCCCCCGCGTCGATCGCGATGCGCGACCTGGCCCGCACGCTCGCCCGCCGCCCGCGCGGACTCGCGGGCCGGCGGCTGGGCGTCAGCGTCGCCTGAACCTCAGGTGGCGTCCTCGTCGTAGGGGACGGGCGCCGGCGTGGCGGCCGGCGTCGACGACTTCTTGCCGAGGTCGAGTCCGCCGCCCGTGGCGGGCGTGGACTTCTTGGCCGGCGGCTCGTCGTCGTCGTCGTTCCAGGCCTCGGTGAGGGCCTCGCGGACGATGCGACGCGGGTCGTACTGGCGCGGGTCGAGCTTCTGCCAGTCGATGTCGTCGAACTCCGGCCCGAGCTCCTCGCGCATCTGCGCCTGAGCCCCCTTGGCGAAGCGCCGGGCAGACTTGACCAGACCGGCCAGCTGCTCGGCGTAGTGGGGTAGCCGCTCGGGTCCGAGGATCACGAGCGCTACGACGAGCAGGACGAGGAATTCGCCCCCGTTGATGCCGAACACGTGGCGATCCTAACCGTCGGCGTCGAGAGTGACAGGCACGTCCATGGTCCGACCGTCCCTGCGGACGCTCAGGACCACCACTTCGCCGGGTTCCCGGGCCCGGATGTCCACGATGAGCTCGACCGCCACGGTCACCGGGCGACCGTCGATCGAGAGCACGACGTCGCCCGGTCGCAGGTCCGCGCGCTCTCCCGGACCACCGGCGGTGACGGCGCCCGCGGCGTCCACGATCTGCACGCCCTCGCCGGTGTAGGAGTTGTCGAGGGACACGCCGATGATCGGGTGCACCGCCCGGCCGGTCCGGATGAGCTGCTCGGCCGTGCGGCGCGCCTGCTGCGAGGGGATCGAGAAGCCGAGGCCGATGCTGCCCGTCGTCGTCGCTCCGCCGGCGCCCGGCAGGCTGGCGATGGCGGAGTTGATGCCGACCACCTGACCCGTGGAGTTGAGCAACGGACCACCCGAGTTGCCGGGGTTGATCGCGGCGTCGGTCTGGATGGCCTGGATGTAGGAGGAGTCGCCGCCCCCGTCGCCTGCTGTGACCGGTCGGTTGAGCGCCGAGACGATCCCCTCGGTGACCGTCCCCTGGAGCCCCAGCGGGGCCCCCACGGCCACGACGGGGTCACCCACGACGACGCCCGTGGAGTCCCCGAAGGGCAGCGCCCGCAGGCCGGTGCGCTCGACGCGCACGACGGCGAGGTCGTAGGAGGTGTCGGCCCCGACGACGTCACCGCTCACCTGCACCCCGTCCTCGAAGACGACCGTCACGCCGTCGTCGAGCGCACCCGCGACGACGTGGTTGTTGGTGAGGATGAAGGTCCCCTGCCCGGCGGAGGTCTCGAGGACGAAGCCCGAACCGGTCCCGAAGCCGTCCTGGCCCTCGACCTGGAGGGCGACGACGCTGGGCAGCGCGGCCGCGGCGATCCCGGCGACGGACCCCGCGGGACGTTCGGTGCTGCCCGCCGACGGGGACGCGATCGCGACGCTGGGGTAGGTCGCGTCGGAGTCGGAGAGCTCGTCCTGCACCAACCCACCGGCGAAGCCACCGACCACGCCGAGGACCAGGACGGCACTGCCCGCCCCGATCCAGCGGGCGGGCGATCCACGTCGGGGAGCAGCTGCGGGCGGTGCGGTGTGGGGGTCCGAGGGAGCCTGCGGCGGGAAGGCGTCGTGCCCCGCCGGGGGCTGCCACCAGCCCTGCTCACCCGGGGTCGGGACGGGGCTCGTGGGTGGCCCCGACCAGGGGTCGCGGGCGGGCGGGGGCTGGTGCGCCCCCTCCTGCGGTCGGTCCCAGCCACCCCAGGGTGGGGACGGGGTGGCCATCAGGGTGTGGCGTTCGCCGGTGCGCTCGCGCCGGGCGTCGTGCTCGCGCTCACCGAGGGGCTCACCGAGGGCACCTGGCGGCTCACGGGAACCTCCGACGGCGCGGCCGACGGCGTGGTGCGCAGTTCGGCGACGGGCGCCTGGGAGCTCCCCCCGGGCATCCCGCCCAGGACGAGGACCCCGACGATCCCCGCTCCGAGGAGGGAGAAGGTCCCGGCCAACGCGGCCGCCACGGGGCGACGGCGGGCGCGGCGGACGACCTCACGGGCACCGGGACCCCGCGATCCGGGGGTGCGACGGGCATCGGTGCGCGAGGGCGGGGCGACCCCGACGACGGGCCGGGCCGGCACGGCCATCGGCTTGTCGCGCGGGTGCAGCGGGCCGGAGGGCCCGCCGATGTCGAGCAGCCGGGTCACCAGGTCGTCGGACATCTGCGGGACGCCGAGGGCCTGGACCCGCGCCCGGACGAGGCGTTCGGTCTCGACGGCGTCGGCGCACTCGCTGCACCCGCGCAGGTGCTCCGCAGCACGGGCTTCGGCGTCCGCGGCGAGCCGACCGTCGACCAGCGGGCTGACCCGCGCGCCGAGGTGCGCTCCGCTCACGAGCCGTCCTCTCCGTAGGCGAACTGCGGCGCGCCCGGCGGGGTGGGCCGGGGAGCGCGGTGGGCGAGGGCGGCGCGCAGCTGGGCGCGACCCCGGTGGATGCGGGAGCGGACGGTGCCGAGCTTGACGCCCAGCGTCGCCGCGATCTCCTCGTAGGAGAGGCCCTCGATGTCGCAGAGGACGACGACGGCGCGGAAGTCCGGCGGCAGCGCGTCGAGCGCCTTCTGCACGTCGTCGTCGAGGTTGCGGTGCTCGAAGGCGCGCTCGGGACCGACGTCGGTGCTGGGCAGCTTGTCGTTGACGTCGTCCGCGAGCGCGTCGAAGCGGATGCGCTGCTTGCGCCGCACCTGATCCAGGAAGAGGTTGGTTGTGATCCGGTGCAGCCAGCCCTCGAACGTCCCGGGCTGGTAGTTCGACAGCGAGCGGAACACGCGGACGAACACCTCCTGGGTGAGGTCCTCGGCGTCGTGCCGGTTCCCCGTCAGGCGGTAGGCCAGCCGGTAGACCCGGGCGGAGTGGTCGCGGACGACCTCCTCCCAGGTGGGGGGGACCCACGTCGAGGCCGCGGCCGACGGCGACAGCGCCGCCGGGTCGATCGCCGGTGGAACGGACCGCCCGGCGGTGTCGCCGGTGTCGTCGCTCACGGGGTTCCTCCTGGAACGGGCAGGGAAGGGGGCCGCGAACGGCACCGCCACTGCTCCCATGGTCTCCCACTCCTCACGCTCGAGCCAGTCGCCACCGGGACATCCATCCGGTCGGCGTCACAAGCTCCAACGGAGGTCTGACCTGCGCAGTTCCCACCCCACCCCTGGGCGGTGCCCTTCACCCGTCCTCCCCACTCTCGTGCACGGCGAGTTGCGGGGCGAGCACTCGGGGTGAGATCGCGGCGTGCACTACATTGCGCACGTGCCGACGCCCACGTCCCGCCCGCCCAAGCAGCCCGTCAGCTGGGCCTACACCGAGCAGTTCGTGCCCGAGGACGAGGTGCTGCAGCGGGCCCGTGCCCGCGCCGCCGACCTGGGCGTCGACCCCGTCTCCCCCGGCGTCGCCGCGGTCCTGACCGTCCTGACCGCCGCGACCCGCGCCCGCACCGTCGTCGAGGTGGGCACCGGCACCGGCGTCTCCACCATCAGCCTGCTCCGCGGCATGGGCGAGGACGGCGTCGTGACCACCATCGACTCCGACGGCGAGGCGCAGCGCGCCGCCCGGGAGACCGTGGCCGACGACGGGATCCGCCCCAACCGGGCCCGCCTCATCAACGGCCGCGCCCTCGAGGTGCTCCCCCGCCTCACCGACGGCGCCTACGACCTCGTCCTGCTCGACGGCGACGAGCGCGAGTACTCCGCCTACCTCGAGCAGGCCTTCCGCCTGCTGCGCCCCGGCGGCCTCCTCGTCGTCGACGACGCCCTCTGGCACGGCCGGGTCACCGACCCGGCCGCCCGCGACGCCTCGACCGTCGCCCTGCGCGAGGTCGGGCGGACGGTCCTCGAGGACGGTCACTGGTACCCCTCGCTGCTGCCGACCGGCGACGGTCTGCTGCTCGCCGTCAAGCACGGCTGACCGCCGCCGCGCCAGGGTTGCTCAGGCGCGCGCGAGGCCTTCCAGCCACTCCACGAGCAGCCGCGCACCGAACCCCGTCGCCCCGCGCGTGACCTCGTGCTCGTTGCCGTCGGCCCGCCCGGTCCCGGCGATGTCGAGGTGGGCCCAGCGCCGCTCACCGACGAAGGGGCGCAGGAACAGCGCCGCGATGATCGCGCCCGCGCCGAGGCCGGGGGTCGTGGAGACCTGACGGGCGTCGGCGAGGTCGGAGGCGATCGCCGGCAGGTAGTCGTCCACGAGGGGCATCCGCCACACCCGCTCGCCGGTGCCCTCGGCCGCGGCCGACAGCTCGGCCGCGAGGGCGTCGTCGCTCGCGAAGAGCGCGGCGTGCCGCTTGCCGAGGGCGAGGCCGGCCGCACCGGTGAGGGTCGCGATGTCGACGATCACGTCGGGGTCCAGGGTCGCGTCGGCGTAGGCCATCGCGTCGGCGAGGACCATGCGGCCCTCGGCGTCGGTGTTGTTCACCTCGGTGGTGCGCCCGCCGTAGTGCCTCACGACGTCGCCCGGTCGGTAGGAGGAGGCCCCGAGGGCGTTCTCCGCCAGCGCCAGCAGGCCCGTGACCCTGATCGGGAGCTTCAGCGCCGCGACGGCCGCGACGGCCGCCAGCACGGCGGCCGAGCCGGCCATGTCCGTCTTCATGGCGACCATCGACTCGCGGGGTTTGAGGCCCAGGCCACCGGTGTCGAAGGTGATCCCCTTGCCGACCAGCACGACGTGCGGGACGCCGGCGCGGGCGCGGGGCGTCCAGCCGACCTGCACCAGCGCGGGGTCGGAGGCGGAGCCCGCACCGACGGCGACGAGCCCCCCGAACCCCTCGCGGCGCAGCCGGTCGACGTCGCGGACCTCGACCTTCAGACGCAGCGGGGCGGCGACCTCGTGCACCTGCGCGACCATCCACGCGGGGTCCTTGAGGTTCGACGGGGTCGCGGCGAGGTCGCGGGTCAGGATCGTCGCGCCCGCGGTCACCTCGGCGTGCCGGACGTCGGCCACGGCGACCTCGCCGAGCAGGACCAGCCGGCGCACGGGGGCCTCGGCCGCGGCCTTGCGGCCCGTCACGGGAGGCGAGTACGAGGCGAGCAGGAAGCCCTCGACGAACGCCCGCGTGCCGGCCGACCCGACGCCGTCCGCGAGCGTCGTCGCGACGTCACCGGTGCTCGCGGCGCGGGCGAGCGCCGCCCCGCTGCGTCGCAGGGAGGTGGTGGAGGAGTCCCCGACACCGACGACGACCAGCCGCTGCGGGCTGCCCTCGGGGGCGGGGACGGGCAGGCGGGTCGTGGTCGCCGCCTTGCCGCTGACCTTCTCGGCAGCGCAGAGCGCGGTCAGGTCGATGCCGTACCGGACAGCGGCGTCGGCGGCGCCGGGACGCGGCTGCAGCGGTGCGTCGTCCCCCTCACCGGGGGCGACGGCCACGGCCAGGACGCTCACCCCGGACAGGTCGGCCGAGATCAGGGTGCCGCGGCGCACCTCGACGACGGGTGGGGTCCAGCGCCGCACGTCGGGGGCGGCGGAGGTGGTCGGCGTGCTCACGGTGTCGTCCTGACTCTCGTGCGGCGATCTGGTGCTGGACGACGCGGGGCGGGCACCCCTGGTGCCCGCCCCGCGTCCGTGCCTCAGCCCACGACCGAGGTGATGGCCTCTCCGAGGGCTTTGGCTTCGTCGGGCGTCATCTCGACCACGAGACGACCACCGCCTTCCAGCGGCATGCGAAGGACGATGCCGCGCCCTTCCTTGGTGACCTCCAGCGGACCGTCCCCGGTCCTCGGCTTCATGGCCGCCATTGGCGTGCTCCCTCTCGTCGTCTCGTGCTCGCGCCGGGCCCGCGGCCGGGTGCTGCGGTCGGCGTGTAGGCGTCCATCATCCCCCACCGGGACCCCCTGGTGGGCGCAGGGGCTCACCGGTGATCTCGGGGCCACCCGGGCGCTGCGGGGACGACGATCACGGTGGCCAGTCGGCGGGGGGCGAGAACCGCCACAGCCAGGCGATCCAGACCACCTGCAGGGCAAGGGAACAGACGACCCAGGCGCGCAGGACGGGGCGGCTGCGGGGCCGGAGCGCGACCAGGCCGCCGAGGGGGAAGAGGAAGATCAGGTAGCGGAAGAGACTGGTGAACGGGTCCAGGACGAGGAGCAGGTAGCCGACGTAGGCCAGGCACCACGCCCGCAGCTCGGGGCCCAGGACGGCGGTGCGTCGCGAGAGCAGCCACGCCGCGTAGCCGAGCACCCCGGCGACCAGCAGCAGCGGCCCCGCGTGGTCGCCGAGGACGTACTGCGAGATCCCCCACCACGGCTTGAGGAACTCGACCTGCCCCCCGACCCGCCAGGCCCCCATCGTCGCCGTGTAGGCGTCGAGGCGGTGGGCGATCCGCCCGGCGGCGAGGGGCCACAGCAGACCCGCCGCACCGGAGGCGGCCAGCAGCACCAGGCACCGCAGCGCCTCCCGACCACCGAGCACCGCACCGGCCCGACGACCCCGCCACCCGCGCACCGCGAGGTGCACCACGACGACGACCGACAACGGCACGGCGACGGGCCTGGTCACCCCGAGCAGCAGGGCGACCAGGACGGCGGGCAGGTACCGCCTGCGTTGCAGGCAGCCCAGGAAGACGACGAGCAGCGCGAGCGCGGGCCCCTCGGTGTAGGGCACCTGGAAGACCAGCGCCGTCGGGGAGACGCAGAACAGCACGGCGGCGCTCCAGGCTCCGCGGCGGGCCACCGCCGGCGTGCTCCGCTCGCCCAGCGCCCGCAGGACGAGGGTGTGCACCCCGACCGCGGCGACCGCCCCCGCCACCAGCGACACGATCGAGCCGGCCCAGGTGAAGGGCAGGCCGAGCAGCATGGGCAGCCGGGCCAGGAAGGGCGCCAGCGGGTAGAAGGCCAGCGCCGACTGCTGGACGTCGCCGGTGGCCCCCAGGGGCACCGCGCTCGGGTACCCCGTCTCGGCGATCCGGCGGTACCAGGTGGCGTCCCACAGCCCGAGCATGTCGCCGTAGCCGGGGTGCGCGGGCGTCCAGGTGCTGGCCACCTGGAAGCGGGCGACCTCCGCGAGGACGATCGCGGAGAACACCCGGGCCAGCGCGTAGACGACGAGGACCCGCACCGCCGGCGGCGAGCGCAACCAGGCCAGCAGCAGCCGGGTCCGCAGTCCGAGCCTCTGGGCGGGGACGGCGGCAGCGGTCACGAAGGACCCGACAGGTCCTCGCGGGCCGCTCGGAGCACGAGCTCGAAGGCGGCGCGGCCGACCAGGGCGGGGATCGGCCCACCGCAGGCGACGAGCAGCCCCAGACCCCGCGGGCGGACGACGATGTGCTCGGTCCACTCGACCTGCACCTGCCCGCGGTCGGCGGCCGCGGACACGACGATCTCGACCGTGCCGCCGAACACGTCACCGGTCTTGACGATGGAGACCCGACCCGGTCGGTCCGCGTCCGGCGCCTGCCACGCCACGACCTCCATCGGGTCGACCAGGACGATCGGCCCGAGCGTCGTGGTGCCGACGAAGCGCTCCCCCACCACACCGACGGGTCCACCCTCGGGGCGGGCCACGACGGTCGAGGGGACCCACGCGGTCTGGCGGGGCCAGTCGGTGAGGACGTCGAAGACGTGCCGGACCCGGCCGGTGACGACCACCCGGGAGGTGAAGTCGATCGTGCGGGGGGTCAGTCCTCGACGCTTCGCCACGCGGCCAGCTCCTCGTCTCGTTCTCGGATCTCCTCGCGCAGCCGGTCCAGGACGGCGTCGACCTCGTCCATGCGGTACCCGCGGACGCCCAGCGAGAAGCGGACGGCGTCGACGTCGGTGGCCAGGACCGGCCCTTCGGGCAGGCCGCGGTAGGGCCGGGTGGAGGTGGCGGGAGCCATCCCGCCGCTGATCCGGCCGGCGACGACGGCCACCACGACACCGAGGACGAGCAGCACCAGGACCAGCAGCACCAGCGTCACGACGGGCCTCCCCCGGTCGGGGACTCCCGCCGGTCCTCGCCCGGCTGGCTGGGGAAGTCCACGAAGGTGCCCACGATCTCGGAGCTCGGCAGCGACACCCGCTCGCGCGGGGCCTGCTCGAGGTGCTCCAGGGCGGCCAGCGGGTCGTCGGTCCAGAGGATGCAGTCGAAGACGAGCGGACGGGCGAAACCGGTCGCCACGAGTCCCTCGAGCCAGGTCCGCAACCCCGCGTAGTGCCCGCCGGAGTCCAGCACCGCCAGGGGTTTGGTGTGCAGGCCGATGGTCCGCGCGACCCAGATCTCGAAGAGTTCCTCGAGCGTGCCCAGCCCGCCGGGCAGGACGACGAACGCGTCGGCGCGGGCGTCCATCTGCGCCTTGCGCTGGCGCATGTCGTCGGTGACGACGAGTTCGCTCAGCCCCTCGGGCGGGAGTTCGAGGTCCATGAGCGCCTGCGGCATGACCCCGGTGGTCCGGGCCCCCGCGGCCCGGGCCGCGGCCTCGGCCGCCCCCATGACGGAGGTGCCGCCCCCGCCGTAGACGAGGTCGTGCCCGCGTTCCCCGATGAGCCTCCCGACGGTCGCGGCGAGTTCGACGTGCGCAGGGTCGATGCCCCCGGACGCACTGCCGTACAAGCAGATCGTGCTCACTGCACCCCCTCCAGCAACCAGCCCGAGAGGACCTCGAGGCACTGTTCGACCTCCGCCGTCCGGCAGCGTTCGTCGTCGGCGTGCGCGGTCGCGTTGTCGCCCGGACCGTAGTTCACGGCCGGGACACCGAGCGCGGAGAAGCGGGCGACGTCCGTCCAGCCGTACTTGGGCAGCGGGGTCGTCCCCGTCCGCCGCACGAAGTCGGCGGCCGCCGGCAGGTGCAGCCCGGGTTTCGCGCCGTCGGCGGCGTCGGTGACCCGCACGTCGAAGCCGGCGAAGACCTCGCGCATGTGGGCCTCCGCCCCGGCGGCGTCGATCGCGGGGGCGAAGCGGTAGTTCACCGTCACGACGCAGCGGTCGGGGACGACGTTGCCCGCGATCCCCCCGGTGATGCCGACGGCGTTGAGCCCCTCGCGGAAGACCAGCCCCTCGACCTCCACCTCGCGCGGGACGTAGTCCGCCAGCCGGGCGAGGACGGGTGCGGCGGCGTGGATGGCGTTGGACCCGCGCCAGGCCCGGGCCGAGTGCGCGGCCCGGCCGTTCGTGGTGACCTCGGCGCGCAGGGTCCCGTTGCAGCCGCCCTCGACGACCGCGGAGGACGGTTCCAGCAGGATCGCGAAGTCGGCGGCCAGCAGGTGGGGGTGGTTGCGGGCCAGTCGGGCGAGCCCGTTCTTGGCGGCCTCCACCTCCTCGTGGTCGTAGAAGACGAAGGTGACGTCGCGCGGGGCGCCGGGCCCGGCGTCGGCGACCAGGCGGGCGAGGGCCAGCTGGACGGCGACGCCGCCCTTCATGTCGCAGGTCCCCCGCCCCACCAGGACGTCCCCCTCGGTCGGGTGGACCTCGCGGCGCACCGGGAGGTTCGGCGGGTCGGTCAGCGGCACGGTGTCCAGGTGCCCCGCGAGCAGCACGCGCTCGGCGCGACCGAGGGTCGTGCGCGCCACGACGGCGTCACCGTCCCGGGTGACCTCGAGACCGGGCAGCGCACCCAGCGCCGCCTCGACGGCGTCGGCCAGGGCGGTCTCGTCGCCGCTCACCGAGGGGATGTCACAGACCCTGCGGGTCAGCTCGACGACGTCCGGCGCAGCTCCCGGGGAAGCGGGCGAGAGGTCGAGCGCGAGGGTGGGGGCGGTCACGTGCTTCACCCTAGCCACGCCCTCCGGCACGACGTCGGACCGAGGGCCCGGGCGCTTGTAGGGTCACGTGGGTGAGCGAGCAGAGCCCCGTCCTCAGCCCCGAGCAGCAGCCACGACGAGCCTGGGGCCACGGCCTGGCGACCGTCGCCGCCGACGGCACGGTGCTCGACGTCTGGTACCCGTTCCCCGAGCTCGGACCCAACCCGCACACCGGTTCCTACGGCGTCCCGGCCGAGCTCGCCTCCCTCGAGGACTCCGACCCGCACCGCCGGGTCAAGCAGCGCGTGGTGACCACCGAGGTCGACCTGGACTCCGCACCGGTCGACACCGCCGACGCCTACCTGCGCCTGCACCTGCTCTCCCACCGCCTGGTGGCGCCGCACGGTCTCGTGCTGGACGGCCTGTTCGGGGTCCTCGCCAACGTGGTGTGGACCAACCAAGGCCCCTGCGCCGTCACGGACTTCGAACGCACCCGCCTCGCGCTGCGCGCGAACGTCGGGCCGGTGACGGTCTACGGGATCGACAAGTTCCCGCGGATGGTCGACTACGTGCTGCCGAGCGGGGTCCGGATCGCCGACGCGGACCGCGTCCGGCTCGGCGCGCACCTCGCCCCGGGCACGACGGTCATGCACGAGGGTTTCGTGAACTTCAACGCCGGCACCGTCGGGGTGTCGATGGTCGAGGGCCGCATCTCCGCGGGGGTCGTCGTCGGCGACGGTTCCGACGTCGGGGGTGGTGCCTCGATCATGGGGACGCTGTCCGGTGGCGGCAAGGAGGTCGTGAGCATCGGCGAACGCACCCTGCTCGGCGCGAACTCCGGCACCGGCATCGCGCTGGGCGACGACTGCGTGGTGGAGGCCGGGACCTACGTGACGGCCGGCACCAAGGTGACCCTGCTGGGCCAGGACGGCGCCCCGGACCGGGTGGTCTCCGCCCGCACGCTGTCCGGCGCGAACGGTCTGCTGTTCCGCCGCAACTCCGTCTCCGGCCAGGTCGAGGCCCTTCCCCGCAAGGGCGTGAAGGTCGAGCTCAACCCCGCGCTGCACGCCAACTGAGGTGCCCGCGAGCCCCCGCGGACGCATCCGACCCGCCTCCCCCGGACGACGTCACACCCGGCGTCTGCGACTCGTGACCACGCTCGCCGTCGTCGCGGTGGTCGCGACGGCCGGGGTGGTGTGGATCACCCGCGACGAGGACGCCCCGGTCGTGCGCGAACGCTGCTCGGCGAGCGTCGACGGGGAGTCCACCTCGATGTCCCCGGAGCAGGCGGCGAACGCCGCCACCGTCGTGGGCCTCTCCGTCCGGCGCGGCATGCCCGCCCGGGCGGCGACCATCGCCGTCGCGACGATCGTGCAGGAGTCGGGCATGCGCAACCTCGACCACGGCGACCGCGACTCCCTGGGGCTGTTCCAGCAGCGTCCCTCCCAGGGCTGGGGCACCCCCGAGCAGGTCCGTGACCCTGTTTACGCGAGCAACGCGTTCTACGACGCGCTGGAGAAGGTCGACGGCTACCGCGACCTGCCCGTCACCGAGGCGGCGCAACGCGTGCAGCGCAGCGGTTTCCCCCTCGCCTACGGCGACCACGAACCCGAGGCCCGACTCGTGGCCTCGACGCTGACCGGCTACGACCCGCGCGGTTTCACCTGCCACCTGCGGTCCGTCGACGTGGGCGTCGAGGTCGGGGGCGACGAGCAGCTGACCCCCAGCGCCCAGTCGGTCGCCGACGCCGCCACCGCCCAGGTGACGACCCTGGCGCCGTCGATCGTGGCCGGGACCGGCGGCCGGGGTTTCCGGTTCCAGGTCGAGGGCACCGACGCCGGACGCACGGCCTGGGCGATCGCCGCCTGGGCCGTCGCGAGCGCAGGCACCCACCCGGTGACCGAGGTGAGCGTGAACGGCTACCGCTGGACCCGCGACACCTCGGGCCGCGGCTGGGTGCAGACCGCCACCGGCCTGCCCGACGGGGGTGTCGAGGTCCGCGTCGGCTGATCCCGGCGCAAAGACTTGTGGGGAGTTTTCCACCCTTCCGGAGCTTTCGAAGGGTGGAAAACTCCCCAGGAGTTGGAGCGTGAGGTCAGCGGCCGGAGATCTCCGTGTAGTCGCGCGCACCCTCGCCGATGTACACCTGGCGGGGACGGCCGATCTTCGTGGCGGGGTCGTTGATCATCTCGCGCCACTGCGCGATCCAGCCGGGGAGACGCCCGAGCGCGAACAGCACCGTGAACATCTTGGTCGGGAAACCCATGGCCTTGTAGATGATGCCGGTGTAGAAGTCCACGTTCGGGTAGAGCTTGCGCTCGACGAAGTAGTCGTCGTGCAGCGCGATCTCCTCCAGGCGCATGGCGATCTCGAGGAGTTCGTCCTGCACGCCGAGGCCGGAGAGGATCTGGTCGGCGGTCTTCTTCACGATCGCCGCGCGCGGGTCGTAGTTCTTGTACACCCGGTGGCCGAAGCCCATCAGGCGCACACCCTTCTCCTTGTTCTTGACCTTCGTCATGAACGTGTCGACGTCGTCGTCGGAGGTGCGGATGGCGTCGAGCATGTCGAGGACGGCGGAGTTCGCCCCACCGTGCAGCGGCCCGGAGAGGGCGTGGATCCCGGCGGAGACGGAGGCGAAGAGGTTCGCCTGGCCGGAGCCGACGAGACGCACCGTCGAGGTCGAGCAGTTCTGCTCGTGGTCGGCGTGCAGGATCAGCAGCTGGTCCAGCGCCTTCGACATCACCGGATCGACCTCGTAGTCCTCGGCCGGGTTGCCGAAGGCGAGGCGGGTGAAGTTCTCGACGAGACCGAGGCGGTTGTCCGGGTAGAGCAGCGGCTGGCCCAGCGACTTGCGGTGCGCGTAGGCCGCGATCGTCGGCAGCTTGGCGAGGAGGCGGATGGTGGAGAGTTCCACCTGCTCCTCGTCGAAGGGGTTGAGGGAGTTGGGGTAGAACGTCGACAGCGCGCTGACGGCGCTGGAGAGCACGGGCATGGGGTGGGCGTCGCGGGGGAACCCGTCGAAGAACCGCTTGAGGTCCTCGTGCAGCAACGTGTGCCGCTGGATCCGCTCGGTGAAGCCGGACAGCTCGCTCGCCGAGGGCAGGTGCCCGTAGATGAGCAGGTAGCTCGTCTCGACGAACGTGGACTTCTCGGCGAGCTGCTCGATGGGGTACCCGCGGTAGCGCAGGATCCCGGCGTCGCCGTCGATGTAGGTGACCGCCGACGTGCAGGAGGCGGTGTTGGTGAAGCCGGAGTCGAGGGTGACCAGTCCGGTCTCCTTGAGGAGACTGCCGATGCCGAAGCCGGCAGCACCCTCGGTGGCAGGGGTCACGGGGAGGTCGAGCTCCCCACCTGCGTGCTTCAGCGTCACGGAGTCAACCATGTCGCCGACCGTACCCGCCCCCACCGACGGTGCCCAACACAGGTCCGTCACACCTGTGGAGGACACCCGCGTGGGCACGGTCAGGCGAGGTCCGCCAGACGGGTGGGGACCTCGGCGATGCGTTCGTCGGTCGCCGTCAGCGCGATCCGGACGTGCTGCGCCCCGGGCGGCCCGTAGAAGTCCCCGGGGGCCGCGAGGATCCCCCGCTGCGCCAGCAGGTCGATCGTGGTGCGGCTGGGTTCCCCCCGGGTGCTCCAGAGGTACAACCCGGCTCCGGAGTGGTCGACCCGGAAACCCGCGCGCCGCAACGCCGGACGCAGCAGGTCGCGCCGGGCGCGGTAGCGCTCGCGCTGCGCCGCGACGTGCGCGTCGTCGCTCACCGCGGCCTGCAGGGCGACCTGCACGGGCCAGGGCACGATCATCCCGGCGTGCTTGCGCAGTTCGAGCAGTTCGCGCACCAGCGCGACGTCACCCGCCACGAACGCGGCGCGGTAGCCGGCGAGGTTCGACTGCTTCGAGGTGGAGTAGGCGACGAGCAGTCCGGTGTGGTCACCGTCACACACCCGCGGGTCGAGGACGGAGGGCACGAGACCACCGCGGGTCACGTCGTGCGCCTCGTCCCAGCCGAGTTCGGCGTAGCACTCGTCGGAGGCCACGACCACGTCGTGGGCGCGGGCCCAGGCGACGAGCGCGGCGAGCTCCTCGACCGTGCGCACCGCGCCCGTCGGGTTGGACGGGGAGTTCAGCCAGAGCAGCCGGATGCGGGACCCGGTCTCCCAGGCGGCGTCGAGCTCCTCGACGGTGTCGGCGCCCAGCGGGGTGGCCCGGGCCAGGCGCGCCCCGACGTCGTAGGTGGGGTAGGCGACCGACGGGTGGGCGACGACGTCACCCGCCTCGAGGCCGAGCAGCAGGGGCAGCCAGGCGACCAGTTCCTTGGAACCGACCGTGGGCAGGACCCCGTCGGGATCGAGGGTCGCGACACCCCGGCGTCGGGCGAACCAGGCCGCGACGGCCTCGCGCAGCGGGGCGGTGCCGTAGGTCTGGGGGTACCCGGGGGCGTTCGCGGCCGAGCGCAACGCCTCGGCCACGACCTCGGGGGTCGCGTCGACGGGGGTGCCGACCGAGAGGTCGACGATCCCCCCGGGATGGGCCGCCGCGAGGGCCTTGGCCCCCGCGAGGGAGTCCCAGGGGAAGTCGGGCAGGGACGCGCCGACCCGGCGGCGCGGCGGGTGCTGCTGGGTCGGCGCGCTCACCTCAGTGGCCTTCGCCCTGCGGCGGGACCGCGGCGACCACCGGGTGGTCGGAGTCGATGACGCCCATCTTGGCGGCGCCACCGGGCGAGCCGACGACGTCGAAGAACTCGACGTTGGCGGCCGTGAAGGCGGACCACTGGTCGGGGACGTCGTCCTCGTAGTAGATCGCCTCGACGGGGCAGACGGGCTCGCACGCTCCACAGTCCACGCACTCGTCGGGCTGGATGTAGAGCGATCGCTTGCCTTCGTAGATGCAGTCGACCGGGCACTCTTCGATGCAGGCCTTGTCCTTGACGTCGACGCAGGGCTGCGCGATGACGTAGGTCACGGGTTGTCCTCCTCCTCCGGCGGACGGGCGGCCGGACGCGCTGCCTAGTATCGCCGACGCACGCCGACCGTCGTGCACGAGGACCGCCAGCTGGAGGAAGCACGTGGCCGAGGTCACCCGCACGCACGTGATCGAGGACCTGCAGGTGGGGTCCCGGGTGGTCGTGCGACACCGTCTCCCCGACGGTGCGGCCTCCGACGCGCTGGGCGACCTGGTGGCCGCGGACGACACCACGCTGCGGGTCGCGACCCGGCGCGGCGAGGTCACGCTCGCCCGCGCCGACGTCCTCGCGGCCAAGGCCGTCCCGCCACCGCCGGCCCGCAAGGGACCCCCGCACACCGCGATCGGCACCGAGGACCTCGAGCGGGCGATGGCCGAGCACTGGCGTCCGCTGGAGCGCCTCGACCTCGGCGGCTGGCGGTTGCGCGCGAGCGAGGGGTTCACCGGGCGCGCCAACTCCGCCCTCGCCGTCGGCGACCCCGGGGTACCGGACGCCGTCGAGCGGGTCGAACGGTTCTACGTCGAGCGCGGCCTGCCGGCGGTGGTCGCGGTCGCACACCCCGCCGACGGTCTCGGTGAGGGCGACCCGCTGGTCGACGACCTCACCGCCCGCGGGTGGACCGTCCGCACCCCCACGGTGGTCATGACGGCCGCCACGGACGACCTGCCCGCCGCGCGCGAGGTCGCGCTCCCGGACGGCCTGCACGTCGAGACCCGTCCGGAACCCGACGACGCGTGGCTGGCGCAGTACCACTACCAGGGAGCGCCGACGGTTCCCGCGGCCGGCCGTCGCATCCTCGTCTCCGCCGACGAGCAGGTGTTCCTGCGCATCCTCGACGGGACCGAGACCGTCGCCATCGCCCGCGGTTCCCTCTCCCCCGGCTGGGCCGGGGTGACGGCCGTCGAGACCGCCCCCTCGCACCGGCGGCGGGGCCTCGGACGGCGACTGCTGGCCGAGATCGCCGACTGGGCCCGCGACCGCGGGGCGGCCTCGACCTACCTGCAGGTGCAGGCCGACAACTCCGGCGCCCGTGCGCTGTACGGGGGGACGGGTTTCACCGTCCACCACGCCTACCACTACCGGGTGGCGCCCTCCGCCTGAAGCGCGAGGAGGGCGAGCTTGTCGGCGTCCGCACTGCCGCGGTCGGCGTGGTAGACGGCGACGGTGAGGTGCGGGGCCTCCCCCACGAGGAGTTTCTCCCGGTTGAGGGTGAGTTCCCCGACGACGGGGTGGTTCAGCACCGTCCGGGCGCCGCCCTTGCCGCGGACCTCGTGCCGGGCCCACAACCGGCGGAACCTGGGACTCGCCAACGACAACTGCCCCACGAGTTCCACGCTGCGCGGGTCCTCCTCGGTCCCCACGGACCGCCGGAACACCGCGACGAGGAACTCGGTGACCAGCTCCCACTGCGGGAACATCTCCCGTTCGTCGGGGTCGAGGAACACGTCGAGCAACCGGTTGCGACCCGCCACCAACCGCGGGGAGACGGCCGCCGCCAACGGGTTCGCCGCCAGCACGTCCAGGTGTCGTCCTTCGACGAAGGCCGGCATCCCCAGCCCGTCGAGGAACTTCAGGATCCCGGGCGGGACGGTCTCGCGCTGCCCGCGCCGCACCGGCCGGCGGCGCGGTTGCTCCGTGCCCAGGCCGAGCAGGTGCTCGAGGCTCTCGTCGTCCAGCCGCAGCACCCGGGCCAGCGCTTCGAGGATCTGCACCGACGGGTTGCGGTACTTCCCCTGCTCCAGCCGCAGGTAGTACTCGCCACTGATCCCGGCCAGCATCGCGACCTCCTCGCGGCGCAGACCGGGCACGCGCCGCCGTCCGAGCACCGGGATGCCGGCCTGCTCGGGGGTGACGAGTTCGCGGCGGGCCCGCAGGAAGTCGCCCAGCAGGTTGTCGGCCACACCCCAGGGTAGGCAGCCGGTCGACGGTCCTGCCTGGTCGTGCCACTACCAGGAGCGAGCCGGTACTGGCCCGAGACGCCGCTCGGACGGACGGTGGTGGCCGTCAGTCACCCGATCTGGAGGTCCCCGTGCCCACCCGCGTTCTCGTCACCGGCGGTTCCGGCTTCATCGCCGGCCACTGCATCCTGCAGCTCCTGGCCGAGGGCCACGAGGTCCGCACCACGATTCGCTCCCCCGGTCGGGAGGCGGCCGTGCGCGCCGTGCTCCAGGGCGCCGGGACGGCGCACGGGGAGGACCTGACCTTCGTCGCGGCGGACCTGCTGGAGGACGCGGGCTGGGCCGACGCGACGGCGGGCATCGACACCGTCGTGCACGTCGCCTCCCCCGTCCGGCCCGGCCACGTCGAGGACGAGGACGACCTGATCGCCCCCGCCCGGGAGGGCACGCTGCGGGTGCTCGCCGCCGCCCGCGACGCCGGGGTTCGTCGGATCGTCCTGACGTCGGCCTTCCACGCGGTCAGCTGGGGCCACCCGCACGACGACCACGTCTTCACCGAGGAGGACTGGACGGTCATCGACGGCCCGGGCGTCGACGCCTACGGCAGGAGCAAGACCCTCGCCGAACGCGCCGCCTGGGAGTTCGCCGCCGCGAACGGCCTGGACCTCGTCACCCTGCTGCCGGTGGCGGTGATGGGACCGGTCATGGGGCAGGACGTCTCCGGCGCGAACCAGATCGTGCAGCGTCTGCTGACGGGCGCGGTGCCGGCGCTGCCGCACCTGTTCTTCCCGATCGTCGACGTGCGCGACGTCGCCGCCGCGCACGTCCTCGCCGTCGGCAGCGCGGAGGCCGCCGGACAGCGGTTCCTGCTCTCCGACGGCCCGACCCTGGAGTTCCCGGAGATCGCCGCGATCCTGCGCTCGGCCCTCGGGGCGGACGCCGACCGGGTCCCCACCCAGGTCCTGCCGAACGATGTCGTCCGGGCCGGCGCCGACGCCGACCCGGCGTTGCGGGCCATGGTGCCCGACCTCGGCTACGCGAAGCGGACCTCGAACGAGAAGGCCCGCCGAGTGCTCGGGTGGGCACCCCGACCCGCCTCCGAGGCCGTCGAGGCGGCGGGTCGGAGCATGGTCGAGCGCGGACTCGTGTGACCTAGCGCCCGGCCGCGGGATCCACCGAGGCGTGGGTGCCGACGTCCCACACGAACGGCGGTTCGGTGCCGTTGACCGACCAGTCGCCGACGATCCGCTGCTTGTAGATCACCGGGTTGTGCGAGGCGACCGTGCGGGCGTTGCGCCAGTGCCGGTCGAGGTCGCGGGCCCGCGAGGTGCCCGACGCGCCGAGGGTGTTGAAGAGCAGCGTCGCGGCGCGCGGGACGGACTCCGAGAGCACGACCTGGGCCTGGGCGGTCCGGATCTCGGCCTCGACGTTCGCCGCCCGGTCCGCCGCCGTCCCCGGCAGGTGTGCCGTGTCGGCGGCGGACTGGACCGCCTGCGCCGCAGCGCGGGTCACCGAGCGGGCGGTGAACGCGATCGAGGAGATCTCACCCACCACCGACAGCACCTGGGCGTCGTTCCTGACGAGAGGGGCCAACCCGTGGGTGTAGCTGCGGGTCCGGGTGCGGACCTCGTGCCCGGTGTCGCGTTCGACCGCCGCGGCGATCCCGGCGTGCACGGCCAGCAGGACGAGTTGGTACAGCGCGGTCTGGTAGCGGAACCGGGTGGTGAACGGGGAGACGTCGTCGGCGGCGATCTCGACGTCGTCGAGCTCGAGGGTCCCGGTCCCGGTGAGCTGCTGCCCGAAACCGTCCCAGTCGTCGGAGACGCGAACCCCCCGGCCCCGGACGGGGACCAGCGCGGTCACGACCTCGTGGGTCCCGTCCGGCAGCCGCCGGCGGGCGGTCGCGTCGGTCCAGTCGGCGTAGATCGTGCCGGTCGTGTAGTACTTCCGGCCCGAGATCGCGGTGCGCCCGTCCCGGGTGGTGACGATCGTCTGCTGCTCGCCGGTGACCCCGTCACCGACCTCGCTCCAGGAGTTCCCGACCATCTCCCCCGCGACCAGCCGCGCGATCCAGCGCGAGCGGTACTCCCCCACCGGCAGGCTCAGGACCTGCTCCACCCAGGCGATGTGGCCGCGGAAGATCTGCGGCAGGTTCGAGTCGGCGGCCGCGAGGTCGACCAGCAGGTCGGTGAACTCGACGAGGTCGAGACCGCCACCACCCTCCTCGACGGGGATGCGCAACCGGCCGAACCCGGCGTCGAGGAGTTCCCGGACCTGGTCCCGTGGCAGTTCGTGGTCCTGCTCGCGCGTCACGGTGCCGGCCGCGATCCGTTGCAGCAGCGGCGAGAAACGTTCCCGCACATCGGGTTCGACAGTGGGTTCCAGGGTGGTGCTCACGGAGCTCTCCTCGATCGTGGACGCGTCGGCGTCCGGAACGGGAGGGACAGCGTCCTTACCCGTGCCGGAGCACCAGGTCAGGTCGTCACCCGGGGCACCCCACGACGAGGAGGGTTGCCGGCCAGCGAGCCGGGGCTTGTCGCTGGCGCTCATGACCTGGGACCAGGGAACCACAGGTGGGGAGGGAGGGTCCAGCCCGCTCCGCGGGTGGCCGATCGGGCCGCGGCGGACAGCAGAACGGGAACGCCTGCTCCAGCCCCCCGGAGCAACCGTTCCCGTTCCTGTGTTCCCGCGCCACCGCCCCCGGAGGCCCCCCGGCCTCCCACGGTGCGCGAGTTCCTGCGTCGCGGTCGTCGCTCCCCTCCTGAGGCGACGACCCCGACGGGTCCTAGATCCCCCGGACGACGCCGGAGGTGGTGTCGCGCAGGTCGATGACCCGCGGCGGTGCGGACTGCGCCTCGTGGGCGGCCTGCGCCGCCTCGAGCACGTCGGTGATCTCGTGACCGATGAGTTCGTGCCGTTCCAGCAGCGCGTCGCGCAGCGCCGCCACCAGGTGGCGGTTGCGGTCCATGAGTTCGCGGACGAACTCCTTCTGCTCGGTCAGCAGGTTCTCCACCAGTCGCCGCCCCTCGGAGTCGCCGAGGACGCGGGAGACGAGGTTCCCGTCGGCGAACGCGCCCTGCTGGACGGCGGCGAACGAGACCAGGGTCCCGGCCATTCCCGCCGAACCGACCATCTGCGCCGCGACCTGCGTCGCGGACTGCAGGTCGCCGGCCGGGCCGGTCGAGACGTCGCCGAAGAAGAACTCCTCGGCGACCTGACCGCCGAACGCGATCTTGATCAGCCCGGCGAGTTCGCTGCGGGAACGGGTGTAGACGTCCTCGGCGTCACCGTGGGCGAGCAGCCCCAACGCGTTGGCGCGCTTGATGATCGTGAGGACCTCGAGGCGGCGCTGCGGGGCGACGAGCCAGGCGATCGTGGCGTGTCCGGCTTCGTGGGTCGCGATGAGCCGCGCCTCGTGGTCGGTGTAGCCGACGGGCTGGCCGAGGCCGACCTCGGTCACCAGGCGGGCCTGCTCGACGTCGCTCCAGTTCATCCCGTCGGCACCGCGACGGACGGCGTTGACGAGGGCCTCGTCGAGCAGGCTCTCGATCATCACCGGCGAGTACCCGTTGGTGATCCCGGCGAGCGCGTCACGACGTTCGTCCTCGTCGAGCGGGGCCTCGTGGGCCTTGCGGGACAGGAAGTGGTCGACGAGCTCCCGGCGGCCGACCTTGTCCGGCAGGCCGAAGCTGAGCCGACGGTCGAAACGGCCGGGACGCAGCAGGGCCGGGTCGAGGGAGTCGGCGCGGTTGGTCGCGGCGATGAGCAGGATCTCGACGGGTTCGCTCTTCGGCCGCTGCAGCCAGCGGTGCTGGGGCAGGAACCGGTTGGCGGTGTCGACGAACCAGCCCTGCAGCCGCTCGGACGTGGTGGGTTCGTCGAAGGACTGCATCTGCACGAGCAGTTCGTTGACGACGCCGCTGGCGCCTTCGCTGCTGGCCAGGCGTTCCGTCCGCAGCGCCGTCCGGCCCGTGGCGGGGAAGGACATCGCGAGGTTGGTGAGCCCCCCGCAGCCGACGATCCCGGTGGCGACGTCGGCGTCCACGGGCGTCATGGCGCTCATGCCGCCGCGGGCGCCGGCGATGGCGTCGATCTCCTCGATGAACCCGATGGCGCCGCCCTCACGACGGGCCGCCTTGCGCAGGGCCTTGAAGTAGGAGCGGAGCTTGCGGGCCGTCGCGCCGTACCACATCGACTGGAAGCTGGTCGCGGAGACGAAGAGGAAGGGGACGCCCGCCTCGCGGGCCATCGCCTTGGCCATGTGCGTCTTGCCGGTGCCGGGCGAGCCCTCGAACAGGAGTCCGCGCCGGGGCCGTCCGCCCATCTGCGTCCGGAAGGTGCGGGCCGCGAGGAACAGGTCGAGGCTGCGCTCGACGTCCTCCTTGACCGCGGCCAGACCCTTGACGTCGTCGAGGCCGATGTCGATCTGCTCGGGGCGGTAGACGACGTGCGGCGAGCGGCCGGAGACCAGCGTCTGCCCGAGGAGCAGGCCGATCATGGCGAGGAAGAAGACGAAGACCATGACGTAGATCGGGTCGACGCTCGGCAGCGGCGGCAGGACCGAGCCGGTGAAGGCCAGGCGCAGGTCGACGACGAGCAGCAGCAGGGCCACGACCATGAGCAGCGACCGGGTGCGGCGGCGGCGGTTGCGCTCGCGCTGGCGACCGACGTCCGCGCTGTCCCGTCCGGTGCGGGGCTGCGGACGCGCGCCGCGTTCGGGGTCCTTCTCGGTCCGCGGGGCGTGCTTCACGTGAGCCACGGCCGCTCCTCTCGGTCACGTCCGGGCCGGTGCGCCAGGACGTGGTCCCAGCCAACCCCGTCGTCCGGGCGATGGCTACCGGCGACCACCCTCGGTGACGCGTTCGGACGATCGCGTTCACCCGCCTGGAGCAACGGAGCGTGATCCCCCGAACACACACCACTCCCCCGATTCGGGATCCTGCTGGGATTCCCAGCGGGATCACGGATCGGAGGGGGGTCAGGAGGAGGGGGCGACGCCGGCGAAGAGGTCGGTCTCGAGGCCGTCGGCGTCGAAGGGGCCGGCGGGCACGCCGTGCACCAGGCGGTAGTGCTCGAACGGCCAGATCGGTTGCGGCACACCGTTGCTGAGCCGCATGGCCGGGACGTCACCGTCGAGGTCGAGGCTGACCTGGGTGGCGTGGGCGCGGAGCGCCGCGATCTTGGCCGGGATCTGGCCGGTCCCGTCGACGACGGTGGTGACCTCGCCGGCCGGCACGACGACGCTCGGCAGCGGCCCGTCCGGGTCCCCCGCACCCGCCGCACCGGCCTCGGCCAGGCGACGCAGGGCTTCCCGAACGGGCTGCTCCGGTTGGACGATCTCGTAGACCTTCGCCACCTGCCACGGGGCGGCACCGTCGCGTCGGTCACCCGCCGCGAGCACGAGGGCGCGCATGGTCGCCTCGTGCACCCGGACGTGGTCGGGGTGGCCGTAGCCGCCGCCCGGTTCGTAGGTCACGACGACCTGCGGACGGACCTCGCGCAGGACGGTCGCGATGTCGGCGGCGACCTCCTCGGGATCGGCCGCCGCGAGCGACCGCGGGTCGACGTCGTCCCCGGACAGCGCCGCGTGACCCGCTCGACCCGGCTCCAGCCACACCATCCCGGAGTCGCGGTAGCCGCTGCCGTCGACGCGGGTCAGGAAGCGGTGGTCGGTGACGCCGAGGGCCTCCATCGCCGTCGCCAGCTCGCCCGTGCGGTGCTCGGCGAGCTCGTCCGGGGTCAGGTGCGCCAGCTCGGGCGGGATGACCTCACCCAGCTCACCGCGCGTCGCCGTGAGCAGCACGACCCCCGCCCCGGCCTCGGCGTAGCGGGCCATCGTGGCGCCGCTGCCGATGGTCTCGTCGTCGGGGTGGGCGTGCACGAAGAGCACCCGACGGGGCTGGTCCAGCTGCTCCATGGACGCCAGGTCGGCCGGGTCCAGCTCGCGCGAGACGTCGTCGACGAGGTCCGCGGCGATCTCCAGCGGGTCCCGTCCGGCCGTCGCCGCGCCGGCGGCGCCCTCGGGCGTCTCGTCGGGCTGCTCGGGAGGTCGCGGGGTCGTCGTCATGGCCCCAGTTTGCCCCGTGATCGCAGAAGCGCTCGACCACCACCCCGCGGGGTGGTGGTCGAGCGTTGAGGAGGCTGCGGTCAGGCCTTCTTGGCCTTGGAGGCCGTCTTCGCGCGCATGTTCGCCTCGAGGACGACCTTGCGGATGCGGACGGACTCCGGCGTCACCTCGACGCACTCGTCCTCGCGGCAGAACTCGAGGCACTGCTCTAGCGACAGGTGACGCGGGGGCACGAGGCGCTCGAACTCGTCCGAGGTGGACGAACGCATGTTGGAGAGCTTCTTCTCCTTGGTGATGTTGACGTCCATGTCATCGGCGCGGGAGTTCTCGCCGACGATCATGCCCTCGTACACCTCGGAGGTGGGCTCGATGAACATCTGCCCACGTTCCTGCAGGTTGGTCATCGCGAACGCGGTGGCCGCCCCGGCGCGGTCGGCGACGAGCGAACCGGACTGACGGGTGCGGATCTCGCCGGCCCAGTGGTCGTACTGCGCGAAGAGCGCGTGGGCGATGCCGGTACCGCGGGTGTCGGTGAGGAACTCGGTGCGGAAGCCGATGAGCCCGCGCGAGGGGACGTAGAACTCCATGCGCACCCAGCCGGTGCCGTGGTTGGTCATCGTCTCCATGCGGCCCTTGCGGGCGGCGAGCAGCTGGGTGATCGCGCCCAGGTACTCCTCCGGGGAGTCGATCGTCAGGTTCTCGAAGGGTTCGAGGGTCTTGCCGTTCTCGTCCTTGCGGGTGACGACCTGCGGCTTGCCGACGGTCAGCTCGTAGCCCTCGCGGCGCATCTGCTCGACGAGAATGGCCAACGCCAGCTCACCGCGGCCCTGCACCTCCCACGCGTCGGGACGCTCGGTCGGGAGGACGCGGATCGAGACGTTGCCGACCAGTTCCTTCTCGAGGCGGTCCTTCACCAGACGGGCGGTGACCTTCGCGCCCTTGACCCGGCCGGCCATCGGGGAGGTGTTGATCCCGATGGTCATCGAGATGGCGGGCTCGTCGACCGTGATGAGCGGCAGCGGGTGCGGGTCGTCCGGGTCGGCCAGGGTCTCGCCGATGGTGATGTCCGGGATGCCCGCGACGGCGACGATGTCACCGGGGCCGGCCTTCTCACCGGGGACGCGGGTGACGGCCTCGGTGACCAGGAGCTCGGTGATCTTGACCCGCTCGATGGTGCCGTCGTGCTTGCACCACGCGACCTGCTGGCCCTTGATCAGCTCACCGGAGAAGATGCGCAGCAGCGCGAGGCGGCCGAGGAACGGCGAGGCGTCGAGGTTGGTGACGTGCGCCTGCAGCGGGGTCTCGGGGTCGTAGACCGGCGCGGGGATCGTGTCGATGATCGTCTGGAACAGCGGGACGAGGTCCTCGTGGTCCGGCAGACCGCCGTCCTCGGGCTGGTTCAGCGAGGCGCGGCCGTTCTTCGCCGAGGCGTAGACGACGGGGACCTCGAGGAGGCGCTCGACGTCGATGCCCTCGACGTCGCCGCCGAGGTCGAGCAGCAGGTCGATGGTCTCCTCAACGACGGCGCTGATGCGCGCGTCGGGGCGGTCGACCTTGTTGACGAGGATGACGACGGGCATGCCGGCCGCGAGCGCCTTGCGCAGCACGAAGCGGGTCTGCGGCAGCGGACCCTCGGAGGCGTCGACGAGCAGGACGACACCGTCGACCATCGACAGGCCGCGCTCGACCTCACCACCGAAGTCGGCGTGGCCGGGGGTGTCGATGATGTTGATGGTCATGCCGCCCTCGGGCGACCCCGGGCCGTTGTAGCGGACCGAGGTGTTCTTCGCGAGGATCGTGATGCCCTTCTCGCGCTCGAGGTCACCGGAGTCCATGACTCGCTCGTTGACGTCGGCGTTGGCGCGGAAGGCGCCGGACTGCCAGAGCATCGCGTCGACGAGCGTCGTCTTTCCGTGGTCGACGTGGGCGACGATCGCGACGTTGCGCAGGTCTTCGCGGGTGCTCAAGGGCATGAAGTTCTCGATCCGCTCTCGGGGGTCTCGACCGCCCGCAGCTGGATCGCAGCGCGGGCGCTAAGGAGGGTTGACACCACAGTCTATCCGCGCCTGTGGGCACCCGCGTCGAACCCCGGTGCTTGAACCGGGCAGCACCTCTCTGACCTGCGACGACACCGCCAGGATGACTCGTTCTGGTCATGCCCGGTTGGCTCCGGCTAGTCATTTCGTGTCACTCTCGGGGCCATGTCCGCACCGCCTGAACACCGATCCGGCACGTCTTCACCCACCTCCGACGGCACCCTGGGCGCCCGCGACCTCGGTCGCCTGAAGAAGCCTCCCGTCGACCGGAAGACCTTCGCGATCGCCGCGGGTGTGGTCGTGCTCTTCCTCCTCGTGGGGGCGATCTGGCCGACCCAGCTGAAGTCCGGCGCGGACGCCGTCCTCGAGGTCGTCGTCGGTGACTTCGGCTGGGCCTTCGTGCTCGGCGCGACCGGCTTCGTGGTCCTCGCCCTCGTCCTGGCCTTCAGCCGCTTCGGCCGCATCCGCCTCGGTCGCGACGAGGACCGCCCGGAGCACTCCCGGGCGTCGTGGATCGCGATGATGTTCTCCGCCGGCATGGGCATCGGGCTGATGTTCTACGGGGTGACCGAGCCCGTCACCCACCTCATGACCGTCCCGCAGAACGATGCGCAGGCCGGCTCGCAGGACGCGGCGCGCGAGGCGATGAACTACTCGCTCTTCCACTGGGGTCTGCACCCGTGGGCGATCTACGCCGTCGTGGGTCTCGCCCTGGCCTACTCCAGCTACCGCAAGGAACGGGCGGGTGGGTTCTCCGCCGCCTTCGCCCCGCTGCTGCGCGGCAAGCGCGGCAAGGGTGCGGCCCGGGTCATCGACGTGTTCGCGATCTTCGCGACGCTGTTCGGCTCGGCCGTCAGCCTCGGCCTCGGCGCCGCCCAGATGAACGGGGGCCTCACCGAGGTCTTCGGCATCCCGAACAGCACCACCGTGAAGGCGATCATCATCGCCGTCCTGACCGTCTGCTTCATCCTGTCCGCGATCAGCGGGATCGAGCGCGGCATCAAGTGGCTCTCCAACACCAACATGGTGCTGGCCCTGGTGCTGCTGTTCTTCCTCTTCGTCGTGGGCCCGACCGTCTTCATGCTCAACCTGATCCCGGCCTCCGCCGGGAACTACCTGGCGGCGCTGCCGACCATGGCCTTCCGCACGGGAGCCTTCGGCGGCACCGACTGGCTCAGCGCCTGGACGTTGTTCTACTGGGCGTGGTGGGTGTCGTGGACGCCCTTCGTCGGCGCCTTCCTGGCCAAGATCTCCAAGGGCCGCACCATCCGCGAGTTCATCGTCGGCGTCATGCTCATCCCGACCGCCGTCAGCCTCGTCTGGTTCTCCGTGCTGGGCGGTGCGGCGATCGACCTGCAGCGCAAGTTCGTCGAGGGCACCGGGGGTGCCGACATCGCGGGCATCGCCAACCAGGAGTCGCAGATGTTCACGTTCCTGCAGCAGTTCCCCTGGGCCGGGGCCACGTCGGTGCTGGTCGTCCTCCTCGTCGCGATCTTCTTCGTCTCCGGCGCCGACGCCTCCAGCATCGTCATGGGCTCGCTGAGCTCCTACGGCGTCGACGAACCGCAGAAGTGGCTCGTGGCGCTCTGGGGCGGGCTGATGGGGCTCGTCGCGATCGTGCTGTTCTTCGCCGGCGGGCTGGAAGCGTTGCAGGACATCACGATCATCGCAGCCGCCCCGTTCCTCGTCATCATGGTGCTGATGTGCGTGGCCCTGGTGAAGGACCTGACGCGCGACCCGGCCGTGACGGCCACGAAGCGTCGCCGCGGCGACACCAAGGACCCGCGGATCACGGCCGTCGACCACGACTGGGAGAGCCCGGTCCCCGTGGACGAGAGCCGCTGACCCACCGCGAGCACGAGACCCCCGGGACCGACGTGGTCCCGGGGGTCTCGTCCTGCTCGGGCCCTGGTCAGCCGCCCTGCATCACCGACACCAGTGGGACGTCACCGGGGAGCCAGTCCACGCCCAGCCACTGCCCGCGGGGCAGCCAGCGCAGGTCGTCGTGGTCCTGCAACGGTTCGGGGGTGCCGTCGACCAGGACGGCCCACCAGACCCGCATCTGCAGGTCCGGGCTCAGCGGCCAGGCGCCGTCGGGGTGGACGACCTCGGAGCCGAGCTCGACGCGGACGCCGAGTTCCTCGCGCAGTTCGCGGTGCAGGGCCTCGAGCGGCGTCTCCCCCGCCTCGACCTTGCCGCCGGGGAGTTCCCACCGCCCGGCCAGGGCGGGCGGGGCGCTGCGGCGGGCGGCGAGCAGCCGGGTGGGACCCTCGAGGGAGTCGACGATCGCCGCGCCCACCACGAGTCTCACGAGGTCACCGCCGAGGCGGCCGGCAGGGGTGACGCGCCGCGGGCGGCGAGGTAGCTCTCGAGGAGCTGCGACTCCGAGGTCTGGCTGGTGACGATGGCGCCGGCGAGGTCGCGGACCTCGTCGGTGGTGGCGTGGTCGGCGCCGTAGCGGGCCATCTCGATGCCGCCGGTGTGGTGGCGCAGCATGAGCTGGAGGAAGTCGACCTCGAAGGTCTCCCCCGTCTCGGAGTTCAGCCGGGCCATCTCCGCCGGGGTCGCCATGCCGGGCATGATCCGCCCCTGCCGCTGCTCGACGACGTGACGGGCGTGCAGGTCGGTGCCCGCCATCCACGCCATGACGGCTGTGCCGGAGCCGGAGATCGGCTGGTGCCAGCTGATGAGCAGCTGCTGCATCCGGCCCGCCTGGTTGCCCTGGGTGGAGGCGATGTCCACGGCGAGCAGGCGCACCTCGGGGCTCGGGGCCGCCTCGATGGCCGTGTAGGCCATCGAGACCGCCTGGGAGTGGTGGGTCGCCATGTCGCGGGCGAAACCGACGTCGACGGAGTTGGCCCCCGGCGCGGTCGGCAGGGCCCGGCCCGCGATGATCCCCAGGACCAGCGCGAGCAGCAGCGCGACCAGGCCGAGCAGCACCGTCCGGGCGGAGAGCGCTCGCATCAGCCCGTCGGCGTCCCGACGCCGTTGGAGCACAACGCGCCGGGCTCCGGGGTCTGTGCGCCCTGGACGTACTCGGAGAGGAACGCGCCGATCCTGGGGTCGTCCGCGCTCTGCACCGGCAACTGGTGGTTCCACGCGGAGAGCACGATCGGCGCCGGCAGGCCCTCGTAGGGCGAGAGCACCGTGTAGGTCTCGTCGGCGACGTCGTTCTTCAGCTGATCGACCTGGGCGGCGGGCAGGTCCGGGCGGTAGGTGATCCAGACGGCGCCGTGCTCCATGCTGTGGACGGCGTTCTCGTTCTGGACGGGGGCGTTGTAGACCCCGCAGTTGAGCCACCGGTCGAAGTGCGAGCCCCCGACGGGCGGGTCCTCCGCGTAGGTGACCGGGTCACTGACGTGGACACCCCCCTTGTAGGAGTAGGTCTTCACCGCGTCCAGCGAGGGCGGGGAGGGCCGGTTCACCAGCACGGCCGTCACGGCGCCCGCGGCGGCGAGGACCACGACGGTCGGGATCGCGATGACCACCGCCCGGCGGCGTCGTGCGTGGGCCTTCTCCTGGCGCTGCATCGCGGCGACGCGGGCGGCGCGGTCGCTGGCGGAGTTCCGTGGGGGCTCCCCGGAGGTCGAGCCGGCCATGGGGGTGTTCCTTCCCGTCGTGGTGGGGCACCGCCACGGCGGGTGGCGACATCTCTCAGTCTGCAACGTCGCAGACGCGGAGAAGGTTCACCGTGAGCACACTCCGGAGCGTGACGCACACCACAGCGCGGCTCACTGGGGGTGTCGCGAGGCCTCCCGGGCCCGACGGGCGCGGTCACCGTGGTCGGCGCGCTCCACAGCGGCGACGCGGTGCCGCGGACTGGTCCGCCAGTAGACGACGGCGAACCCGGCAGCGATGGCGAGGACGACGAGGACGACGTACTGCATCGGACCACCGTAGACCCGGTACCCCGTGCCGCACAGTCCCCCCGGACGACTTCTGGGGAGATTCCCACCCTTCCGGAGGACCGGCGGGTGGGATCTCCCCAGGAGGTCGAGCGAGGTTCAGGCACCCAGTTCGAGCTGCGCTCCGGGGATCGCCTCGAGCAGGGCCTTGGTGTACTCCTGCTGCGGGTCGTCGAAGACCGCGTCGACGCTGGAGTGCTCCACGAGCTTGCCCCGCTGCATCACCACGACGTCGTCGGCGATCTCGCGCACGACGGCGAGGTCGTGGGTGATGAACAGGTAGGTCAGACCCAGTTCGGCCTGCAGGTCGTTCAGCAGCCGCAGGATCTGGCCCTGGACGAGCACGTCGAGCGCCGAGACGGCCTCGTCGCAGACCACGACCTCCGGCTGCAGCGCGAGCGCCCGGGCGATGGCCACGCGCTGGCGCTGACCACCGGACAGCTCGTTGGGGTAGCGGCGCAACGAGCTCTGGGGCAACGAGACCTTGTCGAGCAGGTCGCGCACCCGGGCCTCGCGGCTCTTGGCGTCCCCGACGCCGTGCACCCGCAGCGGTTCCTCGATCGAGGAGAAGATGCTCCAGCTCGGGTCCAGGGATCCGTAGGGGTTCTGGAAGATCGGCTGCACCCGGCGGCGGAACGCGAAGGACTGGCGCCGGTCGAGGGTGGTGGTGTCGACGCCGTCGAAGAGCACCTCCCCCTTCGTCGCCGGCAGCAGGTTGAGGACCATCTGCGCCACCGTCGACTTGCCGGATCCCGACTCACCGACGACGGCCAGCGTCGTCCCGCGCTTCACCGAGAAGCTGACGTCGTCCACCGCGAGGAGCTTCTCCCCGCGCGGACCGGCCCCGCGGATGACGAACTCCTTGGTGAGGTTGCGGACCTCGATGACCTCGGGGGTCGCCGCGTCCGGCACCGTGACGGGGGTCTCGGCCGCGACGACGGCGTGCGCACCGACGGCCTTCGCCTCGGCCTGCTCGACGATGCGCGCCCGGTGCTCGGACTGCATGCGCCGCGACGCCAGCGAGGGCGCCGCGGAGACGAGGCGCTGGGTGTAGGGGTGCTGCGGCGCCCGGAGGATCTGCAGCGCCGGACCGGACTCCACGACCTGGCCCTTGTACATGACCACGAGGTGCTCGGCCCGTTCCGCGGCGAGGCCGAGGTCGTGGGTGATGAGCAGCACGGCCGTGCCGAGGTCGGCGGTGAGGGAGTCCAGGTGATCGAGGATCCCGCGCTGGACGGTGACGTCGAGCGCCGAGGTCGGCTCGTCCGCGATGAGCAGGCGCGGCCGCGAGGCCAGCCCGATCCCGATGAGCGCACGCTGGCGCATCCCGCCGGAGAACTCGTGCGGGTACTGCTTGTAGCGGCGGGCGGCGTCACCGAGCCCGGCCTCGCCCAGGACCTCGATGGCCCGCTTCTTGGCCGCCGCCCCCTTGGCCAGGCCGTTGGCCTCGATGGCCTCCTTGACCTGGAACCCGATGTTCCACACCGGGTTCAGGTTCGACATCGGGTCCTGCGGGACGAGTCCGATCTGGTTGCCGCGCAGGGCGACGTACTCACGCCGGCTGGCGTGCGCGATGTCCTTGCCGTCGAACAGGATCTGCCCGCCGACGACCTTGCCCGTCCCGGCCAGCAGACCGATGACGGCCATCGCCGAGGTCGACTTGCCCGATCCGGACTCGCCGACGATGGCGACGGTCTGACCCGGGTAGACGGTGAAGCTGGCGTTGCGCACGGCGTGCACGTCCCGCCCGCCGGAACGGAAGTCGACCTGGAGGTCCTTGACCTGCAGCAGCGGTTTGCTGCGGTCGACCGGCTGGGCGTTCTTCTCGGGGCTCATCGGGTGCGGCCCTTCGGGTCGAGGGCGTCGCGCAGGGCGTCGCCGAGCATGAGGAAGGACAGCACCGTGATCGAGAGGCCGATCGAGGGCCACAACAGGATCCACGGGTCGGTCCGCAACGAGACGCGGGCGTTGGAGATGTCGCCACCCCAGGACACGATGTTCGGCGGCAACCCGAGGCTGAGGTAGGACAGCGTCGCCTCGGCCGCGATGAACGTGCCGAGCGAGATCGTCGCGATGACGATGACCGGGCCGATCGCGTTCGGGATGACGTGGCGCACCAGCGTGGCCATCCGGCTGAGCCCCAGCGACTTCGCCGCCGTCACGTACTCGGCGCTGCGCACCTGCAGCACGGCCCCGCGCATGATGCGCGCGACCTGCGGCCAGGCGAAGAGGGCCAGGGTGAGCGCGACGGTCAGGACGTTGCGGCCCTTGAGCGTCTGCAGGAGCACGATCGCGCCGAGGATGAGCGGCACGGCGAAGAAGATGTCGGCGACCCGGGAGAGGATCGCGTCCAGCCAGCCGCCGAAGAACCCGGACAGGGCCCCCACGACGCCGCCGATGACCACCACGATGACCGTCGTCAGCAGACCGACGCTCACCGAGGCGCGGGCACCGTAGATCAACCGGGCGAAGACGTCGGTGCCGGCCCTGGTGACACCCAGGGGGTGCGCCGACGACGGCGCCTGCAGCGAGAGCGAGAGGTCGACGAAGCGCGGGTCCTGGTCGGTGAACCACGACGGGAAGAGCGAGACGACGATCAGCGCGAGGATGATCAGGCAGGCGACGATGAAGATCGGTCGCTTGCGCAGCTGCTTCCAGGCGTCGGCGAACAACCCGCCCGAGGGGGCGGACTCGTCGACGGCGTCGACGGCCGCGAGAGGGGTCTCCTCCAGCGGGGCGACGAAGTGCTCCTGCCCCGGGCGCACCAGGGTGCCGCCGGGGTTTCCGGTCGCGTGCGTGGGCTCAGACATAGCGGATCCTCGGGTCCAGGACGGCGTAGAGCAGGTCGACGACGAGGTTGGCCACCAGGTAGACGACGACCAGGATCGTGACGACCGAGACGACGGTCGGCCCCTCCTGCCGGATGACCGACTGGTACAGCAGGTTGCCGACACCGGGGATGTTGAAGATGCCCTCGGTCACGACGGCGCCACCCATGAGGGCACCCAGGTCGGTGCCGAGGAAGGTCACCACGGGGATGAGGGAGTTGCGCAGCACGTGGACCGTCATGACCCGCGGTCCGGAGAGGCCCTTGGCCGTCGCGGTGCGGACGTGGTCGGCGGAGAGGCCCTCCGCGACGGAGTTCCGCGTGAGCCGGAGCACGTAGGCGAAGGACAACGCCCCCAGCACGATGCCGGGCAGGAGCAGGTCGGTCAGCGCGGGATCACCACCGACCGTGGGCCGGACGATCCCCCACTTCACCCCGACGAAGTACTGGCCGATGAAGGCCAGGACGAAGACGGGGATGCCGATGACCACGAGGCTGATGAACAGCACGGTGGAGTCGAAGATCCCCCCGCGGCGCAGGCCGGCGATGAAGCCGAAGACGATGCCGAAGACGGCCTCGATGACCAGCGCCACCACCGCGAGCTTGATCGTGACGGGGAAGGCGCGGCCGATCTGGCTGATGACCGGCTGGCCGGAGAAGGACGTCCCGAAGTCCAGGGTGAAGATGCCCTTGATGAAGAGCAGGTACTGGACGAGGAACGGCTGGTCCAGGTGGTACTGCGCGGTCAGCGTCGCCCGGGCCGTCGCGCTGACGGGCTTGTCCCCGAACAACGCGAGGATCGGGTCCCCCGGCAGCAGGAACACCAGCGCGTAGATCAGGAGCGTGGCTCCGAAGAAGACGGGCACCATCTGCAACAGACGGCGCCCGATGTACCAACCCATCACGAGCCTCCTCGGGGCACGACCATCCATGGCCGGCCCGGCCGTTCACGATTCCGTCCCGGCGGGTCAGTGTGCTCCCGGCCGGCTGTCCACGCGCGAACGGGGGTGGGTCGGAGAGCTCCGACCCACCCCCGGGACCTCACGTCAGGACTTGGTGATCTGGTAGTAGAGCGGAACGCTGTTCCAGCCGAACTGGACGTTCTTGGCGTCCTTGTCGAACCCACCGCTGGCGTTGGAGTACCAGAGCGGGATGACCGGGAGGTCCGCGAACAGGATCGTCTGCGCCTGCTGCAGGATCTTGTTGGCCGCGTCCTGGTCGGTGGTGCCGGAGGCCTTCACCAGCAGCTCGTCGAACGCCGGGTTGGTGTAGTCCCCGTCGTTGGAGCCCGCGCCCGTGGCGTAGATCGGGGCGAGGAAGTTGTACAGACCGGGGTAGTCGGCCTGCCAACCGGTGCGGAACGCGCCCGAGATGGTGCGGTTGGTGATCTCGGTGCGGATCTGGGCGAAGGTCGGGTACGGCTTGCCCTCGGCCTGGATGCCCAGGACCTGGCGGATCGCCGCGGTCACCGCGTCGACCCAGGCCTGGTGGTCACCGTCGACGTTGTAGGCGATGGTGAACGTGCTGCCGTTCCAGGGGGCGATGGCGTTGGCCTGCGCCCACAGCTGCTTGGCCTTGTCGGCGTCGAGGGAGAGGACCTCGTTGCCCTCGACGGTCTCCGAGTAGCCGGCGATGACCGGGGAGGAGAAGTCCTTGGCCGGGGTGCGGGTGTCGTTGAAGATCGCCTTGCACACCGCGGCGCGGTCGAAGGCGTAGCTGAAGGCCTGGCGGCGCAGCTTGCCCTCCTCGCCACCGAAGCCGGCCAGGCCCTCGGGGATGCAGAAGGACTGGAAGATCGCGGCGGGCTGGTTGACGGCCCCGTCGCCGAGGTCGTCCTGGTAGGTCGCCAGCGCGGAGGACGGGATGTTGTCCAGCACGTCGAGGTCACCCGACTGCAACGACGAGTAGGCGGCGTCGTACGTCTCGTAGAAGACGAAGGCGAGGCTGTCGTTCTGGGCCTTGCGCGGGCCGTCGTAGCCGTCGTTCTTGACGAAGTCGATCCGGACGTTGTGCTGCCAGGCGCCGGTCTCCTTCAGCTTGTACGGGCCGTTGCCGACCGGGTTCTCGCCGTAGGCCTTGATGTCGGTGTAGGCGGTGTCCGGCAGCGGGTAGAAGGCCGAGTAGCCGAGACGCAGCGGGAAGTCGGACTCCGGCTGCAGCAGCGCGACGGTGAAGGTGGTGTCGTCGACGACCTTGAGGCCGGACATCGTCTGCGCGGTCGGCGGGTCGGCCTGGACCTCGGGGTAGCCGGCGATCGGCTCGAAGAAGTAGCTCGAGAGCTGCGCGTTGGTGCCCAGCGCGCCGTAGTTCCACGCGTCGACGAACGACTTGGCGGTCACGGCGGAGCCGTCGGAGAACTTCTGACCCGACTTGATCTTGATCGTGTAGTTCTGCGCGTCGGTGGTCTCGATGGAGTCCGCGAGGTCGTTCTCCGGGGTCCCGTCGGCCTTGTAGTAGACGAGACCGGCCCACAGCGAGTCGAGGAGGCGGCCGCCGCCGACCTCGTTGGTGTTGGTCGGGACCAGCGGGTTCTGCGGTTCGGTGCCGTTGGCGACGACGTCGCCGCCGGAGGCGCCGCTGCTGGCGCCGTTGCCGGAGCCCTTGTCGTCGTCGCCGCCCCCGCAGGCGGCGAGGGTCGCCAGGGCCGCGGCGCCCAGGGCGCCCTTGAGGCCGTCACGACGGGTCAGGACGGGTCCGCGGCTCACGATCCCGAAACGCTTGGTGGGCTGCACTTCGTCGTCCTTCTCGAAGCTGCTCAAGGTGGAACTCCTCCTCGCGGGGCATGTCTTCTTGGGCAGGTTGCCCAACTTCGGCGACTCCTGCCGAGCAGGATGTCCACCTCAAAAGGTCGGAACGCACGCTAACACTGGGCCAACCTGATTTCGGACGCGTGCCCGGCCGAAAACGTCGTGGCCTCGGGCACGCGTGCTCCAGTGTCCCCCGCACCGACCGCGCCTGCACCCTCTTCGGGACGTTCTGCAACCACGGAACCACGCAGAGTCGCAGGTCAGCGCGTTGGACGCCCTCTCGGGCGCCCGAGGTAACGATGTTGTTGCGGTCTGGTCGCTGGTTGCTCCGGTCCGGGGAACCGGCCACCGGCGGAGAGCGAGGAGCGGTGGGATCCCCATCGACCCCACCGCGTCCCCGCACCGTGGCACATCCTGACGTCGCAGCCCAGCTCCGGAAGACATCGAGAGCAAACCGTCACACAACCGTTTCCGAGGCGTGTCGGGATTGTTTCGGGCGTGTTTCGACGTGGTGCGGAAAGGTCAGACGTTGAACCGGAACTCCACCACGTCGCCGTCGACCATGACGTACTCCTTGCCCTCGATGCGCACCTTGCCCGCGGACTTGGCCTCCGCCATCGACCCGAACGACACCAGGTCCTCGAAGGAGACGACCTCGGCCTTGATGAAGCCGCGCTGGAAGTCGGTGTGGATGACGCCGGCGGCCTGCGGGGCCGTCGCGCCCCGCGGGATCGTCCAGGCCCGCGACTCCTTGGGCCCGGCCGTCAGGTACGTCTGCAGGCCGAGGGTCTGGAACCCCACCCGGGCCAGCTGGTCCAGACCGGACTCGGTCTGGCCGACGGACTCCAGCAGCTCCGCGGCCTCCTCGGCCGAGAGCTCCGCGAGCTCGGACTCGAGCTTGGCGTCGAGGAACACGGCCTCGGCCGGCGCCACGAGGTCACGCAGATCCTGCATCCGGGCCGCGTCGCCGAGGACGGTCTCGTCGACGTTGAAGACGTAGAGGAAGGGCTTCGTCGTCAGCAGCCCGAGCTCCCTGAGCAGCGGGAGGTCGACGTCGTCGGCCTTCGTCGCGGCGTAGAGGGTGCGGCCGGAGTCGAGCACGGTCTGCGCGGCCAGGGCCGCCGTGAGCACGGCGGGGTCCGCCTTCTTGCCCTTGACCTCCTTCTCCAGCCGCGGGATCGCGCGCTCGAGGGTCTGCATGTCGGCCAGGACGAGCTCGGTGTGCACCGTCTCGATGTCGTCGGCCGGGTCGACGGCACCGGCCACGTGCACCACGTCGGGGTCGGCGAAGGCGCGCGTGACCTGGCAGATCGCGTCGGCCTCACGGATGTTGGCGAGGAACTTGTTGCCCAGCCCCTCCCCCTCGCTGGCGCCCTTGACGATGCCCGCGATGTCCACGAACGAGACCATCGCCGGGACGGTCTTCTCGCTGGAGAAGACCTCGGCGAGCTTGTCGAGGCGCGGGTCGGGCAGGGCGACGACCCCGACGTTCGGCTCGATCGTGGCGAACGGGTAGTTCGCCGCGAGCGCGTCGTTCTTGGTGAGCGCGTTGAAGAGGGTGGACTTGCCGACGTTGGGCAGGCCGACGATGCCGATGGTGAGTGCCACGGGTACAGGACCCTACCCGCTGCGCTCAGCCCGCCTGCTCGACCAGGAAGCGCCGCAGCTCGCCGACGTCCTGGAAGGAGGTCAGCTGCTCGTCGGAGAACTGCACGTCGAACTCCGCCTCGAGGGAGTACATGATGTTGATGTGGGCGAGCGAGTCCCACCCCGGCACGTCGGCCGCCGTGCTGGCGTCGCTCAGCTGGAGGTCGTCGACCGCCAGCACCTCGCGGAAGACCTGCAGCATGCGTCCCTCGACGCCGTCCCCACCCAGCGTTCGGTTCGACTGCTCGCTCACCAGGACACCTCCACCTTCTGCTCGTCGTCCAGACGTGCCGACGGCACGTCCCTGAGGTCGATGACGCGCCGCGCCACCTCCACCTGCACCAGCCCCGGTGTGCTCACCGCGGCCGGCAGTTCCAGCGTCCAGACCGTGGACGATCCGTCCCGGCCCCCCTGCTCGAAGCCGAGGCGCTCGTAGAGCCCCGCCACCTGGGAGTTCTTCGCGCTGGGCACGTGGGTGCCCCGCAGCGACGTGCACCCCAGCGAGTCCGCCGTGCGCACGAGCACCCCGAACATCTCGTCCTCGACCGTGCGCCCGATGACCCGGCAGCTCAGCAGCCAGCTGTCGACGTCGAGGACGTCGCCGTCCCGGCGGGCCAGGAGCACCCCCACGACCCCGTGGTCGGCGAAGCGGTCGCGGACCCGCACGACCTGCGCCGTCCACGCCGGGTCCTGCGCCATCGCCTCGACGTCGGCGAGGGAGTGGCGACGGGTCGTGAGGTTGAACTGGTTCGTCTTGCCGAGCAGCTGCGCCACCCGGGCCAGGTTGTCCGGCCCGAGGTCCGCGACCTCGGCGTGCATGTCCAACGAGGCCAGGTACTCCTCGAGGGTCCCGGCGTTCTCGCGCACCTCCACCGCCTGCGCCCGTGCCTTGTACTGCGCCGTGCGGGCGGCGTCCTCGGCGGTGAGCGCCTCGGTCTCGAAGAACGGGTAGTCGGCGAGCGCCGCGACGTAGCCGGCGGGTTCGCGGGGCAGCGCGACGACGTCGACGTCGGGGAGGAGTTCCCGGACGGCCTCGCGTTCGGCGGGGTTGTCGTCGACGAACACGAGGGAGTCCTCGCCGATGCCCAGCGTGCGGGCGATGGAGCGCACGGCCGTGGGTTTGTCCCCCCAGCCGGCCTCGAGGACGGCGACGTCGTCCAGGGAGAGCAGCATCTCGGGGTTCTGCTCGAACGCCTCGCGGACGTGGGCCTCGTCGTTCTTGGAGCAGATCGCCAGGACGACGCCCTTCTCCTTGAGGTCGAGGACGTAGCGCTGGAAGGCGGTGAACGCCTCGCCGCGGGCGCCGTGCCCGATCTCGATGCCGTGCGGGCCGAGTTCACCGAGGATCCCGCCCCACAGGGTGTTGTCGAGGTCGAGGACGAGGCACTTGCGCGAGCGGCCGTACTGGGCGCCGATGACGGCGGCGGTGTGCTGGGCGAGCAGCGGCACGCACCCCAGCGCGACGGCCTGCTTCGCGGCGTGGACGTAGCGCGCGTCGATCCAGGTGCGCTTGCCGACCGTGGAGGCCAGCCGTTCGCAGTCGACGATCCCGACCCCTTGTCCCGCAGCGGTTCCGGCGAGCTCGCCGAGGCGCTCGGAGAAGCGCCGGAGCATCCAGTGCCGCGACCCCGGGGTCTGGTCGGCGAGGTGGCCGAGGGCCACGTCGGCCGGGACGACGACGTCGTGCTGGACGACGCGGGCCCCGAACCGGGACCGGGCGGTGTCCCACAGCGACGTCCACCGGGCGAGTTCCGCCTCGACGCTCGCCTCGGGGTCGTCGCTGCGCGCGGGCAGGTCGACGGCGCTCTCGTCGACCGCGAGGACGATGACGTCGGGGGCGAAGGTGTGCAACCCGCTGGTGGGGTCGAGGAGTTCCGCGCGGAACAACCCGTACCCGCACTCGTAGACCTCGACGTCGACACCGGCGCGCGCGCAGGCCAGCGGCAGGAGCTGGGTGAACTGCGTCGTGGTGTAGCTGCCCAGGACCGCGACCCGCGCCGTGCGCGGGGCGGGCGGCAGCTGCTCGCGCACCGATCGCCACACCCGGTCGGCGCCCAGCCACGCGGCGAAGTCGGCGCCGGCGCCGCTCGTCGCGGCGTCGGTCGCGGCGAACGCCCACTGCGCGCTGCGACGGGGCGAACCGGCGCTGCGGTGGGCCTTGGCCAGCGCCAGGCAGGCCCGCGACGTCGGCACCGCGGTGGCCCCGATCGCGGCGAGGGCCTCCCGGACCTCGTCCGTGGTGCCGTCCGTGGTGCCGTCCGTGGTGCCGTCCGTGGTGTCGTCCGTGCGCGAAGCGTTCGGCTCTTCGACCGTCATGTCCATCCCCTCGTGGCGTCCCGGCGGAGGACGACTGGAAACTCCCGGAGAACTGCGACCTGCCCGCGCTCAGGACGCGGAGGAGGCCGTGTCGCTCGACTGCGGTCGCGGCTGCTGGGGCTTGAGGATCCGGGCGGGCGGCGCGAACGCGGCGGCCCCGGCCGGGACGTCCATGCTCACGGTGGCGTTGGGCCCGATGGAGGCTCCGTCGCCGATGGTGATGGCCCCCAGCAGCACCGCGCCCGGACCGATGGAGACGTCGCGCCCGATGTGCGGCACGGCCTCGCGGCGGGTCTCGCCGTTGGTGAACCCCAGGGTGATCCCGGAACGCAACGTCGAGTCGTCGCCGATCACCGCGAACGCGGGGATCTGCACGGCCTGGTGGTGGCCGATGGCGACGCGGCGCCCGATGACGGCCTCGTCGGCGATCTCGGTCCCGTAGACGTTCTGGATGACGAGGCGGTTCACCAGGCGGTGCGCGACCTTGACCAGGCGGCGGACCGGGGCCGGCTGCGACAGCCCCCAGTGACCGACGCGGTGGACGACCAGCGCGTGCAGCCCGGGGTGCACCACCGAGCGGGAGTGCCGCTCGAAGTCCTCGCGCAGCAACGTCCACAACGGTGCCGTCGAGGCGGCTTCCCCCGACCCCACCCCGTGCCTGACCCCGCTCGTGCTCTCGTGCCCCACAACGCCCCCTCCGGCAACCCTCACGTCACGTCACTGTAGCGGGAGGAGCGCCCTCCCCGACACGGGCCGGACGCCGCGCGAGGTGGCGACCTGCGGTGGCGACGGCTCGCACGACTCCTCCACAGGCACTCGCCGACGGCTTGCGCCGCACGGGAAGCACCCCGACCCCGCCCACCGCCCGACGCGCCTCCCTCCCCTGCGCGCACCCTCTCGCAGACCGGCCGTCCGGGCCTCCCGAGATCACCCGGTTGCGCCGACCACGACACGCGGAGAGGGCCTGCGCTCCTGGGTGACCGCCCGCGTCGGAGCCGGCTGGCACAGTCCGGACCATGGACGTCTCCGCTCTGCTGCTCACCCTCGTCCTCGGCCTGCTGGCCGGGATCGTGGTGGGTGTGCTCCTCACCCGCTGGGTGCACCGCACCCGCACCGCACCCGAGACCACCGCGCTGAGCACCGAGCGGGACCTGCTGCGGGCCCGGGTCGCCGACCTCGAGGAACGCGTCAGCACCGGGCACGCCCTGACCAGCACCGTCACGCCCGTCACCGCGAGCCTGCAGCGCGTCGAGGCCCAGGTCGCGGCTCTCGAACGCGACCGCGTCGCGCAGTACGCCCGGCTCAGCGAGCAGCTGACCGCCGTCGCGGCCGGCACCGACGCCCTGCGCGACCAGACGGCGACGCTGGCCGGCGCGCTGCGGGCCTCGAGCTCACGCGGTTCCTGGGGCGAGGTGCAGCTGCGCCGGGTCGTCGAGCACGCCGGGATGCTGGACCGCGTCGACTTCACCGAGCAGGCCACGCTGACGACCCGCAGCAGGCCACGCTGACGACCCGCAACGGTCGCACCGTCCGGCCCGACCTCGTCGTGAACCTCCCGGGCGGCAAGCACGTCGTCGTCGTCTGCTTCGTACCGGGCGAGGCCTTTCTCGCCGCGGCGTGCGAGGCCGACCCGACGCTGCTCGAGCACGCGATGTCGCGCCGGGTCGTCCTGGCGACCCCCACGACCCTGCTGGCCCTGCTGGCCCTGCTGGCCCTGCTGGCCCTGCTGGCCCTGCTGGCCCTGCTGGCCCTGCTGGCCCTGCTGGCCCTGCTGGCCCTGCTGGCCCTGCTGCGCACGGTGGCGCTCACCTGGCAGCAGGACGCCGTGGCGGGCAACGCACGCGAGCTGTTCGAGGTCGGCCGCGAGCTCTACGAACGGCTGGGGACCCTCGGTGGGCACACCGCGTCGCTGGGCCGGACGCTGCACCGAGCGGTGGAGGACTACAACCGCTTCGTGGGGACGCTGGAGCGGCGGGTCCTGGTCTCGGCCCGACGGATCCGCGACCTCGACCTGGCCGACGAGGACCTGGCGACGCCGCAGCCGCTGGAGGAGAGCGTCCGCCCCCTCACCGCGCCCGAGCTCCTCGAGGACGTCCCCGAGGAGGGTGTCGTGCGGATCAGACGGGAGTCACGGGCAGCGAACGGCGGGCCCCTGGGGTGAGGCCGCTCTTGAGGTCACGGCGCAGGTCCGAGGGCAGCGAGAACGTCAGGTCCTCCTGCGCGGTGGTGACCTCCTCGACCTGCCCGTAGCCGCGGGCGGCGAGCTGGGCGAGCACCTCGTCGACGAGGATCTCGGGGACGGAGGCGCCCGAGGTGACGCCGACGGTCGTGACGCCCTCGAACCACTCGTCCCGGATCTCGTGGGCGGTGTCGACGCGGTGGGCCGAGCGGGCTCCCGCGTCGAGGGCGACCTCGACGAGCCGCACGGAGTTGGAGGAGTTCGCCGAGCCCACGACGACGACGAGGTCGGCCTCGGGGGCGATCTTCTTGATGGCCACCTGGCGGTTGGAGGTGGCGTAGCAGATGTCGTCGCTGGGCGGGTCCTGCAGGTTCGGGAAGCGCTGGCGCAGCCGGCGGACGGTCTCCATCGTCTCGTCGACGCTCAACGTCGTCTGGGACAGCCAGACGAGGTTGTCGGGGTCCTTCACGACGATGGTGTCGGCGACGTCGGGGTTGTCCACGACGGTGATGTGGTCGGGGGCCTCGCCCGCGGTCCCCTCGACCTCCTCGTGACCGGTGTGACCGATGAGCAGGATCTCGGCGTCCTGCCGGGCGAAGCGGACGGCCTCCTTGTGGACCTTCGTGACCAGCGGGCACGTCGCGTCGATGGTCTGCAGCGAGCGGGCCTCGGCGGCCGCGCGCACGGCCGGGCTCACGCCGTGCGCGGAGAAGACGAGGTGCTCGCCCTCGGGCACGGCGTCGGTCTCGTCGACGAAGATCGCGCCGCGCTCCTGCAGCGTCCGCACGACGTGCTTGTTGTGCACGATCTCCTTGCGGACGTAGACCGGCGCCCCGTACAGGTCGAGGGCCTTCTCCACGGCGATGACGGCGCGGTCGACCCCTGCGCAGTACCCGCGGGGGGCCGCGAGCAGGACCCGCTTGCCCCCGTCCCAGGCCGCGCGTTCGCGGGCCGAGGCCAGCACCGGCGTGTCGTTGCAGTCGTCGGCGGGAGCCGGGGTCTCGAGCGGTGCGTGCGTCACCGGGCCATGGTAGGTCGGCACTCCGGCCCCGGCCCCACCGATCGGCCCCGGCCCCACCGCTCGGCCCCCACCGCGCGTGCAGGTGCTGGGTCGATCGGGTACCGGCGGCCCGTCCGCACGGCGCCGTCCGCCTACCCTGTGGCGGTGTCGCAGCCCCGCACCCTGGACCCGCCGACCCCGCAGCTGACCGCTCCCGTCCCTCGGGTCCTGTTCGTGGTCGACGCCCTGAGCAACAACGGCGCCGTCAGCATCACCATCGACCTGGCCCGCCGCTGGGCGGGCGCGGGCGCCCGGTTGCTGGTCCTGAGCAGCGCCGAGCAGACGGCGAGGATCCCGGCCGGCGCCCCGGTGGAGCAACTCGCGCCCGGTGCCCGCCTGCGCGCCGCCGTGGCCACCGGACTGCCGCGCCTGCTGCGCCGGGCCGCCGCCTCCGACGTCGTCGTCGGCGCCTCCGAGATCGGTCCCGGTCTGCTGCTGGGGTTCCTCGCGGCCCGGCTCACGCGCCGGCCCTTCGTCGTCGCCGTGCACGCCGACCTCGACGACGCGCTGCAGGAGTGGGTCTCCCCGCGGTTGCACCGGCTCTCCTACTGGGTGCACCGCCACGCCGACGGGGCGCTCGCCGTCGCCCCCGCCCTGGTGGACCCGTTGGTGCGCAACGGGCTGCCCGCGTCGAAGGTGCGGGTCATCCGCAACGGCATCGACGTCGCCGCCGTGCGCGCAGCCGCGAACGGGCCGGGGAGCCTGGTGAGCGGGCGGTCCGTGCCGGTGGTCGTGGCGACCGGGCGACTGGCCCCGCAGAAGGGCTACGACCTGTTGATCAGCGCGCACGCGCGCGTCGTGGACCGGCACCCGCACGAGGTGCTGGTACTCAACGACGGGCCGGAACTCGCTGCGCTGCAGCAGCTCGCCGACGAGCTGGGGGTCTCCGCCACCGTGCGCTTCGCGGGTTCGGAGGTCCCCCCGCTGCCCAGCGTCGCCGACGCCGACCTGTTCTGCCTGCCCTCGCGGCACGAGGGACTGCCGTTGGCCCTGCTCGAGGCGGTCGCGCTGGGCGTGCCGGTGATCGCGGCCGACTGCGCCGAAGGGGTCCGGGTCGCCCTCGACGACGGTCGGGTGGGGCGGCTGGTGCCGGTCGAGGACGTCGACGCCCTCGCGCAGGCGCTGGCCGACCACCTCGCCGACCAGGGCGCGCTGCGCACCCGCGCCGCGCTCGGGCCGGCCCACGCCGACGGTTTCGACCGTTCCGTGATGGCCGACGGCTGGGCCCGCGCGCTGGGCGAGTTCCTCGACCCGCGCTGCTGACCCGTGCCGCTGACCCTCAGGCGAAGAAGCTCCTGACCCCCTCGACGACGCGGTCGAGGACGCCGTCCTCCATGTAGGGGTGCAGCGGGAGGGTGAGCACCTGCTGCGCGGCGAGCTCCGTGACGCTCAGGTCTCCCCGCCGGCAGTCCTCGTAGAACGAGTACTGGTGCGCGCCGTAGTAGTGGATGCCGCTGGCGATCCCGCGCTCGGCGAGGTGCTCGACGAGGGCCGCCCGCCGGGAGGGGTCCCGGACCCGGACGACGTAGATGTAGGGCGCCACGCCCTCCCAGTCGGTGTCGAAGAGCTGCACGCCCTCGACGTCGCGCAGCGCGGCGTCGTAGTAGCGGCAGTAGTCCTGCCGGTTCTTCACGAACTCGTCGACCATGGCGAGCTGCGCCAGCCCGATCGCCGAGGGCACCGAACCGAGGTGGCAGCGGTAGCCCTGCCGGACGACGTCGAAGTCCCAGTTGCGCTGGTTCTTGTAGCGCGCGTCGGTGTCGGAGTTGATGCCGAGGTGACGCAGCTCGTGCAGGGTCTGCACGTCCTCGGGGTTCGGGGTGACGACGGCGCCGCCCTCGAGGGTGGTGATGGTCTTCACCGGCCCGAAGCTGAAGCAGACGAGGTCGCCGAAGGACCCCACGGGACGACCGTCGCTGGAGGACCCGAAGGCGTGCGCGGCGTCCTCGATGATGCGCAGGCCGTGCTCGCGGGCGATCTCGAGGAGTTCGTCGACCCGCGCGGGCAGCCCGGTGTAGTCGACGACCACGATCGCCTTGGTCCGCTCGGTGATGAGTTCGCGGACCCGGGCGGGGTCGAGGGTGAGGAAGTCCGGCTCGACGTCGCAGAAGACGATCTCCGCGCCCCTGCGGCTGATCGCCTGGTGACCGGCCACGTAGGTGAACGCGGGTGCGATGACCTCGTCGCCCGGGCCGAGCCCGATGAGGCGTGCCGCGATGTGCAGGGCCTCGGTGCAGGAGTTGGTCGACACCACCCGACGGTCGGTCAGCCCGAGCCTGGCCTCGATGGCCTCCTCGAACTGCTTGCTCAGCTTGCCCATCCCCAGCCAGCCGACCTCGAGCGCGTCGCGCGCCGCGTCCTGGACCTCCTGACCCAGGTACGGCTTGTAGACCGGAACCTTCTCGTCGATCCCCACCGTGCGTTCCACTGCGGTGCCCCCACCCTCTGCTTCCCCGAACTCCCCCGGAGCGTCCCCCGCCAACTACCCAGAGTGACGCAAAGTCGCTGCACCGGAACGGAATCCGCCGGCACAGCGACACTCATGGTGACACGCGTCGCCGCGCGAGGAGTTCGCTCGGGAAACTTTCCCGGCGACGGATCTCTCCCCGCACGGCAGGGTCTTCGCCGGGACGGAGCAGCCACCGGACGGTCCGTGTCCAACGCAGCACGCCGAGTGCTCACGATCCGCCCGAGGGGGGTGGGAGAGGATGGGGAGGTGCCCGCCGCCGACCCCGCCCCGCGCCGCCGACCCACCACCGCCGGCGAGACGACGGCGGAGAACCCGTGGCCCGTCCGCCTCCTCGCCGCGAAGATGGACGCCTACATCGCCAAGATGCCCTGGACCTGGGTCGAGGGGCAGGTCGTCCAGGTCAGCGACCGCCCCGGTTCCTCCGTCGTCTTCGTGACCCTGCGCGACGCCGACACCGACATGTCGCTGCCGGTCACCATCGCCCGGCGCGTCATGGGCCGCCTGCGCGACGCCCTCCCCGACGGACTGAGCCACGGCACCCGGGTCGTCGTGCACGCCCGGCCGGAGTTCTTCGCCAAGCGCGGCAGCCTCAGCCTCGCGGCCGACGACGTCCGCCCCGTCGGGGTCGGCGAACTGCTCGCCCGCCTCGAGCACCTCAAACGGGTCCTGCGCAGCGAGGGGCTCTTCGACGCCGCCCGCAAGCGCGACCTCCCCTTCCTCCCGCACACCGTGGGACTCGTCTGCGGCCGCGCGAGCGCCGCCGAGCGCGACGTCGTGGAGAACGCCCGGCAGCGCTGGCCCTCGGTCCGGTTCGAGGTCCGGGAGGTGGCCGTGCAGGGCCCGAACGCGGTGCCCGAGGTCGTCGACGCGCTGGCCGAGCTCGACGCGATGGTCGAGGTCGAGGTCATCGTCATCGCCCGCGGCGGCGGTTCCGTCGAGGACCTGCTGCCCTTCAGCAACGAGACCCTGGTCCGGGCGGTGGCCAAGGCCCGCACCCCGGTCGTCTCCGCCATCGGGCACGAGGTCGACGCGCCGCTGCTGGACCTGGTCGCCGACGTCCGCGCCTCGACGCCCACCGACGCCGCCCGCCGGGTCGTGCCGGACGTGACCGAGGAACTCGCCCAGCTGGACGGCCTGCGCCACCGGACCCGACGGGCCATCGCCGCCCGGGTCGAGCGCGAGCAGCACACCCTCACCGCGCTGCGCAGCCGTCCCGTGCTGGCCTCGCCGCACGTCCTGGTGGACCAGCGCGCCGCGGAGGTCGCCGCCCAGCGGGACCGGGCCCGACGCGCTCTGGAGAACCGGCTGGAGCGCGCCCACGTCGACGTGGAGCACCTGCGGACCAGCGTCTCGGCCCTCTCGCCCCGCTCGACGCTGCTGCGCGGCTACGCCGTCGTGCAACGCCCCGACGGCGAACTCGTGCGCACCCCCGAGGACGCCCCCGAGGGGACGCGACTGCGGATCCGGCTGCCGGACGGGGAGGTCGGCGCCACCGCTGGGTAGCCTCGCCCGGTGCCAGCAGCGAGCGAACCCAGCGAACTCACCTACGAGCAGGCCCGCGACGAGCTCGTCGACGTCGTGCGCCGGCTGGAGACGGGAGGCACCGGGCTCGAGGAGGCGCTGGCGCTCTGGGAGCGCGGCGAGGCGCTGGCCGACCGGTGCCAGCAGTGGCTGGACGGGGCCCGCGCGCGCCTGGACGCCGCCCGCGCCGAACCCTCCGGGAGCGACCCGGCGGGCGCGCAGGACTGAGCCTCAGGCCTTGGCGCCCCAGGGCGTCCCGGCCTTCGTCCAGCCGTCCAGGGTGGCCGTGACGAGCTCGGTGATCGGGGCGTAGCCGCCCTCGCCGGTGACGAGCACGGTCACGCCGTCCTGCGTGCGGACCAGGCTGTACCGCTTGCGGTCCGGCTGCAGGTAACCGTCCCAGGGCTGACCCTGCACGGTCCGGGTCCCGTCGGCGGTGCCGCCCTGGGTCTGGGCCTTCAGCCAGGTCTTCGTGGTGTCCTCGGCGACCTCGAGGGCCAGGTACTGCCCCTCGTCGCTGCGGTAGCCGACGTGCCAGGTCACGACGCCGTCGGTGGAGCGGTTGACGTTGGCCGAGGTGGCCGTCCACCCCGCAGGACCGTCCGGGACGGCCGGGGCGAACGGCAGTGCCGCGGCGTTGCCCTCGGCGGCGTTGGCGACGTCGACGGCGGGCTGCTCGATCTGGTTGGGACGGGGCAGGAGCCAGACGACGACGGCCACCAGCGCGAGGATCACGGCCATCGAGAGGACCATCGACTGCACGTTCCCGCCCGAGCGCGGCGGACGCGGCACACCGCGCGGGTCCTCCCCGGAGTCGGCGGAGGTACCTGCGTCGGGCGAACCGGTCGTGCTCACCCCTCCATGGTGACGGATAGCATCGGCACCCGACGACGCGCACCGGCAGGCCGGCGGCCCAGAGGGGGCTGCGGGCGCCGGTGTTCCAGGAGGTCTCCCTTGTCGCAGAACACCTCACCCCTGCTCCCCCCGGCGCTGGCCGTCGGCACCGAGGCTCCCGACCGCAACCTCGCCATGGAACTCGTCCGCGTCACCGAGGCCGCGGCGATGGCCGGCGGCCGCTGGGTCGGGCGCGGGGACAAGAACAAGGCCGACGGCGCCGCCGTCAACGCCATGCGCACCCTCATCGGAACCGTGAGCATGAACGGCACCGTCGTGATCGGCGAGGGCGAGAAGGACAACGCCCCCATGCTCTTCAACGGCGAACGCGTCGGCGACGGCACGGGCGCCGAGTGCGACGTCGCCGTCGACCCCATCGACGGCACGACCCTGACCGCCCGCGGCATGCCGAACGCGGTGGCCGTCCTCGCCGTCGCCGAACGCGGCACGATGTACGACCCGAGCGCCGTCTTCTACATGGACAAGCTCGTCGCCGGGCCCGAGGCCGCCGACGTCGTCGACATCCGGCTGCCGGTGAAGGAGAACATCCGCCGCCTGGCCAAGGCCAAGAAGCGTTCCGCGGAGGACATCACCGTCTGCATCCTCGACCGCCCCCGCCACGCGAAGCTGGCCGAGGAGGTCCGCGACGCGGGGGCCCGCATCAAGTTCATCTCCGATGGCGACGTCGCCGGCGCCGTGATGGCGGCCCGCGAGGGCACCGGGGTCGACCTGCTGCTGGGCATCGGCGGCACCCCCGAGGGGATCATCACCGCCTGCGCCATCCACTGCACCGGCGGCACCATCCAGGGCAAGCTGTGGCCGCGCGACGACGACGAGAAGCAGAAGGCCCTCGACGCCGGGCACGACCTCGACGCCGTGCTCGACACCCAGGCCCTGGTGAACAGCGACAACGTCTACTTCGTCGTCACCGGCATCACCGACGGCGAGCTCGTCGACGGTGTCCGCTACCTCGGCGACACCATCACGACCTCCAGCATCGTGATGCGCTCCAAGTCCGGCACGATCCGCAAGGTCGACAGCGAGCACAAGCTCTCCAAGCTGCGCGCGTACTCCGCGGTCGACTTCACCGGACCGCGCTGATGGGGGGCCCCTCCACCATCGTCGTCGGAGAGGCCCTGGTCGACGTCGTGCACGCCGCCGGGTCCTCGGCCACCGCCGAGCACCCGGGCGGTTCGCCGCTGAACGTCGCCTACGGTCTGGGCCGGCTCGGGCACGACGTGACGCTGCTCACCCGGTTCGGCGACGACGCCCACGGCGAGCTCCTCCGCGACCACCTGGAACAGGCTGCGGTGCAGCTGTTCCCGGGCACGGTGGACGACGACCCGACCTCTGTGGCGCGCGCCGAGATCGACGCCGAGGGCAAGGCGAGCTACGAGTTCGACCTGGTCTGGCACGTCCCCGAAGTGACCGTCCCCGACGACGTCGCCCTGGTGCACACCGGGTCCATCGGCGCCGCGGTCTCCCCCGGCGCGGAGACGGTCCTGGAGCTGCTGCGCAGGGTCCGGGGCCGGGCGACGACGAGCTACGACCCGAACGTGCGGTCGTCGTTCTTCGACTCCCGCGAGCAGGCCCTGGCCCTCGTGGAACGGTTCGTCGACGCCGCCGACGTCGTGAAGGCCTCCGACGAGGACCTCGCGTGGCTGCTGCCCGGTGAGGACCCGGAGGTGGTCGCCCACCGCTGGCAGACCCGCGGCCCCGCCCTGGTCGTGGTGACCCGTGGGGGTGCCGGGGCGATCGCCGTCTCCGGTGCGGGCACGCTGCACGTCCCGGCCCCGAAGGTCGACGTCGTCGACACGGTCGGGGCGGGGGACGCGTTCATGTCCGGGCTGCTGCACGCCCTGGCCGAGCACGACCTGCTCGGCGCCCAGGGGTTGCCGCGGCTGCGCCACCTCGGGCTGGGGACGCTGGAGGCCCTGGTGGCCACGGCGATCCGCTCGGCGTCGATCACCTGCTCGCGCGCCGGGGCGAACCCGCCGACCCGGGCGGAGCTCGCGGGCTGATCAGCCGCGACGGCGCCAGACCGTGCGCAGCGTCTCCCTCGGGTTGGGGAGGCTCGGGCGGGGAAGGCTCGGGCGGCGAAGGGTCAGGCTGGGGAGCTTCGGGCTGGGGAACTTCGGCGAGGGCAGCTCCGCCCGCCGCCGGGCGAGGTCGCCGCGCAGGCGTTCGGCGGCCCCACTGACGGCGTCGAAGCCCCGGCCGAGCCGTTCGTTGCGGCGCAGCTCGTCGCGGTAGGTGCGGCGCAGCAGGCTGATCCGGTCCACCAGCCCGGGGAGGAGTTCTCGCGTGGCGGGGGCGAGCAGCAACCGGACGGTGTGCCGGGTCGTCGGTTCCAGGCGACGCTTGTAGGCCTCGTCCCCGCGCAGCAGGTCCAGTTCCCGGTACCCGCTGAGCAGGGCCCGACGCCGGATGCGCAGCAGCAGCAGCGAGCCGGGGCCGGTGGCGGCGTAGCGGGCCCGGTAGGACTGGACGTAGCCGTGCAGGGCCTTCGGGCCGGCCAGGCAGAACGCGTAGGCGACGAGCTCGCCGTCCAGGCGCAACCCGGAGAGCTGCACGACCCCGGCGGGGGTGGTGCGCAGGACCTCGGTCAGCGTGCGCCCCGACGCCCCGCGCCAGGGCCGCCGCCGGTACGCGGCCCGGGGGTGGGCGTCGTCGACCTCGGCCAGTTCCGCGACGAGCTCGTCGAGGCGGTCGGCGGCGGCGTCCGGGTCGCGGTCGCGCAGCTCGGAGAGGCCGTCGAGGAGGTCGTCGACGACGACGAGGTCCCCGAGTTCGGCGAGGCGACGCCACTGCCGCCGTTCCTCGTGCCGGGCGTGACGCCCCAGCGCGGCATCGTGCTCGGCCACGGTCTCCGGCAGTTCCAGCGCGTGCACCGTCGCCTGGGGCAGGGTGCGGACGGCGTAGCCGCGGCGGTAGGCCCACTCGGTGAGGAGTTCGGGCAGCTCCCCCTCGGCGGGAACCTGTTCGAGGTCGAGCACGGCGCCGGGGGCCTCGCGCACCGCCCCGTCGACGACGGCCGCCAGCAGGCGCCCGGTGGGGATGCCGGCGTCCGGGTCGGCCAGGACGGCGGCGTAGTCGCTGGCGCCGGAGCCCAGGAAGGTGAGCAGCGGCCGGGGTCCCCCGAGGAGGGCGAAGGCGCCGAAGGCCAGCAGCCGCCCGTCGCGGCGCACGCTGACGAGCAGCGGTTCGCCCACGCCGAGGTGGGTGTGGACGGCGCGCAACCAGTCCGGGCCGGTGAAGGGGGGTTGTCCCGCGCGGGTGGCCAGCACGCGCCACTCCGGGACGGGGGCCCCTTCGAGCCCGCGGCGGACGGTGACCGAGAGGCCCTCGGCGGGGTCCTGCACGAGGGCGAGGCCGTCGGTGCGCCGGCGCTCCTCCGTGGGCAGGGCGAGTGCGTCCGTCACCCTCACCGGCCTCCGTCGTGCGACCGCCCTCCCCTGTGGAGGACTCGTGCGCACGATATCCGGGCGAGGCGGGCGCGTCCGGCAGCCCCGGGCTGCGCCACGCCACTATCGACGCAGCGTGATTCGCAATCACTCAACGCCACCCACCCGTGATCTTGCTGGGCCCCCAGCAAGATCACGGGCGGGGCTCAGGCGTGGGCGGGGGTCTTCTGCGCGTTCTTCTGGGCGCGTTCCAGGGAACGCCTGCGCAGGGCCTCGGACTGCTCGCCGATCTTCTTGGCCTTCGCCTCGTCGCGCGTCAGGTTGGCGCCGCTGGAGGGGTCGAAGACGTGCATCCGCTGCGGGTCGAACCACAGCTCCGCGGTGTCGCCGTCGCGCACGCTGCTCATGGCGTCGAGGGTGACGACGAGCTGGCTGCGCATGCTCTCCCCGTCGAGCTCGCGGTCGAGCTCGGCGAGCTGCTGCTTCGTCTCGTCGGCCGCCTCGAAGGGCACGTAGGCGTAGAGCTCGTTGCCCAGCCACTCGGTGACGTCGACCTGCGCCTGGAAGGTCATCGCCCCCGCCGGGGCGTCGGTCACGTCGGCGTCGTCGAAGTGCTCCGGGCGCACTCCGACGATGAGCAGCTTGCCGTCGTGCTCCGCCCCCACCGCGGCCGGCTTCGGGACGTCGCAGAAGGGGAGCTTCAGCACGTCCCCCTCCACCCGCGCCGGCAGGAAGTTCATCGGCGGCGAGCCGATGAACCCGGCGACGAAGAGGTTGACGGGCTGTTCGTAGAGCTCCCGCGGGCTCGCGACCTGTTGCAGGATCCCCTTGCGCAGGACGGCCACGCGGTCACCGAGGGTCATGGCCTCGGTCTGGTCGTGGGTGACGTAGACCGTGGTCGTGGCCAGCGAACGCTGCATGCGGGCGATCTCGGTGCGCATCTGACCGCGCAGCTTCGCGTCCAGGTTCGAGAGGGGTTCGTCGAAGAGGAAGGCCTTCGCGTCGCGCACGATCGCGCGCCCCATCGCGACGCGCTGGCGCTGGCCACCGGAGAGGTTCGCCGGTTTGCGGTCGAGGTGCTCGTTCAGCTCCAGCATGTCCGAGGCCCGCTGGACACGTTCCTTGATCTCGCTCTCCGGGACCTTGGAGTGGTTCAGCCGCAGCGGGAAGGCGATGTTCTCCCCCACCGTGAGGTGCGGGTAGAGCGCGTAGTTCTGGAACACCATCGCCAGGTCACGGTCGCGCGGGGCCAGGTCGTTGACGCGCTTGCCGTCGATGAGCAGGTCCCCGGAGGTGATGTCCTCCAGCCCGACGATCATCCGCAGCAGCGTCGACTTCCCGCAGCCGGACGGTCCCACGAGGATGACGAACTCCCCGTCGGCGATGTCCAGGCTGATGTCGTTGACGGCCGGGAACCCGTCGCCGTACTGCTTGACGATGTTCTTCAGTTCGATGCGAGCCATCTGCTGATCAACCCTTCACGGCGCCGTTGGTGAGACCCGCCACGATGCGGCGCTGGAAGACCAGCGCGAGGATGACGACGGGGATGGTGACGATGACGGCGGCCGCCGAGATGGCGCCCGTCGGCTGGACGAAGTAGCTGGACCCGGTGAAGCTGGACAGCGCTGCCGGCACCGGCTGCGCCGCCTTCGTGGAGGTCAGCGAGATCCCGAAGACGAAGTCGTTCCAGGCGATGAAGAACGCGATGATCGCCGTCGTGAACACCCCCGGGGCCGCCAGCGGGACGATCACCTTGCGGAACGCCTGCCAGTTCGTCGCCCCGTCGACCTGGGCCGCCTGTTCCATGTCCCACGGGATCCCGCGGAAGAACGCCGACATGGTCCAGATGGAGATCGGCAGCGTCAGGGCCAGGTACGGGATCACCAGGCCGGGGATGGTGTCGTAGAGGCCGATCTGGCGCCACAGGTTGAACAGCGGCGTCACCATCGTGATGACCGGGAACACCGCGACGGCCAGCGCACTGGTCAGGACGATTCGCTTGCCCGGGAAGTTCAGCCGGGCGATGGCGTAGGCCGCGAACATCGCCAGCACCACGGCGATCAGCGTCGCCACCAGGCAGGTGATGATCGAGTTCCGCAGGGCCGGGAGGAACAGGTCGGACCCGTTCCCGGCGAAGATCCCGGAGTAGTTCGTCCAGGTCCAGTCCGAGGGGAAGAACTGCTTGTCGCTGAGCGCCGTCTCGGACTTGAAGCTCATCGAGACGATGTACAGCACCGGCACGATCGCGTACAGCACGATCAGGAGGGCACCGACGTACCAGCCGGTCTTCTCCTTCGTGGACATCGCACCCATCAGCCTTCCCCTCTCGCCCGGGCCAGGTCGACCTTGAACACCTTGATGGCGACGAAGCAGATCGCCAGGACGCACACGAACAACAACACGGAGACCGCCGACCCGAGACCGATCTCGAGCCGGCTGATCGTCTGGTTGTAGGCCAGCGAGGAGACCGTCTCGGTCCCTGCCGCGCCGTTGGTCATGATGTAGACGTTGTCGAAGATGCGGAACGCGTCGAGCGCGCGGAACAGCAGGGCCACCATGATCGAGGCCTTCATGTTCGGCAGCGTCACCTTCCACAGCCGCTCCCACGCCGTCGCGCCGTCGACCTTCGCGGCCTCGGTCATGTCCGAGGGGACCTGGGCGAGGCCGGCCAGCAGCAGCAACGAGATGAACGGGGTGGTCTTCCAGATCTCGGAGAGGCAGATCACCGCCAGCGCGCTCCACTTGTGCGCGAAGACGTCGTAGTCGCCGAGGCCGAGGACGGTGTTCATGAACCCCGTCGTCAACCCGAACGCGTACTGCCAGGCGTAGGCCGAGACGACCGTGATGACGGCGTAGGGGATGAGGATGGCCGTGCGCACGATCGGGCGCAGCCAGCCGAGCACCTTGTGCATGACCATGGCGAGCGCGAACCCGATGACGAGTTCGACGGCCACGGTGACGACCGTGATCATCGCCGTGTTGCCGAGCGCCTTCCACCACAGGCTGTCGCTGAGGATGACGCCGTAGTTCTTCAGGCCGATGAACTCCCGGTCGGCCGGGGCGGTCAGGCGGAAGCTGAACAGGGACTCGTAGAGCGCCTGCAGGATCGGGTAGCCGGTGACGGCGACGAGGATGACGAACGCGGGACCGGCGAGGTACCAGCCGAGTCGCGCCTCGGCGCGGGTCTTGTCGGTCATGCGGGGCTTGCCGGACACCTGCTTGGTGACCGACACCCCTCCCGTGGAACGGGTCTCCGTCGTGCTCACAGCAGTTTCTCCCCCTTCAGGACCTCGCCGATGTACTTCTGCGACGAGGTGGGGGTGCTGTCCGAGACGCCGGAGACCGGCTGCCACTGGTCGGCGATGCCCTGGCTGACCTCGTTGTAGTACGCGGTCTGCGGTCGCGGTTGCGCGGCCTGCAGGGAGGTGCGGATGGTGTCGTACATCGGGTACGCCTCCTGGACCGTCGGGTCGTCGTAGACCGACTCCAAGGCAGCCGGGTTCCCGTCGGAGACCATGTACGCGGCCTGGTTCTGCTCCGAGACGATGCAGGACACCGCCGCGAACGCGGCGTCCTTGTGCTCGCTGAACGCGCTGACACCGACGTCGATCCCGCCCAGCGGCGGTGCGGCGGCCTTCCCCTCCGCCATGGCGGGGTAGGTCGTCCAGCCGTAGTCGTCGAAGATCGCCTGGTCCATCGTGCCCTCGTCGGCCGCGGACTTGCCCTGCGCGTAGACGAACGGCCAGTTCACCATGAAGTCCGCGCCGCCCTGCTGGAACAGGTTCGCCGTCGCGGCCTCGTCGCGGTTGTCGATCCCGGGTCCGCCGACTCCGGCCGCGGTGATGTCCTGCATCACCTTGGCGGCCGCCTCGCCCGCGTCGGACTCCAGCCCGAGCTCGATGTCGGGGCCCTTCGCGTCGGGGTTCTCGATGACCTTGCCCCCGGCGGAGGCGATCATCGCGTTGACCCAGACCGTCATGGACTCCGCGCGCTGGCCCTGGACGCCGATGGCGGTCTTCTGCGCCTTCGCCGCCTGGATGAGCTGGTCCCAGGTCACGGGTTTCGTCATGTCGAGGCCCGCGGCCTGGGCGACGGACTTGCGGTACCAGAGCAACTGGGTGTTCGCCCAGAACGGGGCGGCGACCAGCTGGTCCTTCCAGGTCGCGCCCGTGACCGCGCCCTCGACGACCCCGTCGGACCACTTCTGCTGCAGGTCCTCGGGAACCGGGGCGAGGAAACCCGCCTCGGACGTCTCGGGGACGAAGACCGGGTCGAGGCTCATCATGTCGATGGACGTGTCGTTCCCGGCCAGGCGGCGCATGAGCTGCTCACGCTGCTGGGCGGCGTCGCTCGGCAGGATGGACACCTCGATGGAGTACTGACCGTTCGACTGCGCGCTGCAGTCCTGGGCGATCTTCTGCTGCCCCCCGTTGTCGGGGTTGATGTACCAGTTGAGCGTCGGAGCACCCGACGCCGTGCTCGATCCCCCGCACGCGGCGAGGCTCCCGGCCAGCAGGGCGCCTGCGCCCAACGCCGTCCACCGGATGCGCCTTCGGGATGTCACAGCCCCTCCTTCGACCCCATCGTCCGTTGTTGCTGTGCAGCATCTCTACACCTGCTGTCCACAGGTTGCACGTGGGAGATCACGGTGTCGGCGGATCGTGAGCTGCCCGTGATCCACGCCACCGGCTGCAGGCGCCGGTGTGCGACCCGGCAGGATGGGGGCATGGCCAGTGAAGCCCCTGTTGAAGCATCCGACGTCGAAGCGTCCGATACCGAGTTCCGCATCGAGCACGACACGATGGGGGAGGTCAAGGTCCCGATCGCCGCGAAGTACCGCGCCCAGACGCAGCGGGCGGTCGAGAACTTCCCGCTGTCGGGGACGGGCCTCGAACGCGCCCACATCGAGGCGCTCGCCCGCATCAAGAAGGCCGCCGCGCTGGCCAACGCCGAACTCGGCGTCCTCGAGCAGGATCTCGCCCGCGCCGTCGCCGACGCGGCCGAGGAGGTCGCGTCCGGGCGCTGGGACGCGGAGTTCCCCGTCGACATCTTCCAGACGGGGTCGGGCACCAGCTCGAACATGAACGCCAACGAGGTCATCGCGACGCTGGCCACGGAGCGCCTCGGCTCCCCCGTGCACCCCAACGACCACGTCAACGCCTCCCAGTCCTCCAACGACGTGTTCCCGACGTCCGTGCACGTCGCGGCCACCGCCGCCGTCGTCAACGAGCTGGTCCCGGCCCTGCGCCACCTCGAGGCGTCGCTGCGCCGCAAGGCGGACGAGTGGGCCGACGTCGTGAAGTCGGGGCGCACCCACCTCATGGACGCGACCCCCGTGACGCTGGGCCAGGAGTTCGCCGGCTACGCCGCGCAGGTCAAGCGCGGGATCGAGCGCGTCGAGGCCACCGTCGTCCGCGTCGCCGAGGTCCCGCTCGGGGGCACGGCCGTCGGCACCGGCATCAACACCCCACCCGGGTTCCCGCAGCGGGTCATCGAGCTGCTGGCCGCGGACACCGGACTGCCGCTCACCGAGGCCGAGGACCACTTCGAGTCCCAGGGCGCCCGGGACGCGCTCGTCGAGCTCTCCGGTGCGCTCAAGGTGGTCGCCGTCAGCCTGACCAAGGTCTGCAACGACCTGCGCTGGATGGGGTCCGGTCCCCGCACGGGTCTCGGCGAACTCCGCCTGCCCGACCTGCAGCCCGGGTCCTCGATCATGCCCGGCAAGGTGAACCCCGTCGTGCCCGAGGCGACGCTCATGATCTGCGCGCAGGTCGTGGGCAACGACGCCACCGTGACCTGGGCCGGTGCCAGCGGTGCGTTCGAGCTCAACGTCCAGATCCCGGTGATGGCGCGCAACGTGCTCGAGTCCGCGCGGCTGCTGGGCAACGCCTCCAGGCTGCTGGCCGACCGCACCATCGACGGACTCGAGGCCGACGTCGAGGCCTGCCGCCGGTTCGCGGAGTCCTCGCCCTCGATCGTCACCCCGCTGAACCGGGTGATCGGCTACGAGGCGGCCGCCAAGGTCGCCAAGCACGCCGTCGCCACGGGGGCGACGGTGCGCGAGGCCGTGATCGACCTCGGGTTCGTCGAACGCGGCGAGGTCACCGAGGAGCAGCTCGACCGGGCCCTCGACGTCATGTCCATGACCCACCCCTGACCCACCCCTGACGCGCGCCGGCGCTCGGGCGGGTTCGCCTGCCCGAGCACCGGGCCCGCTGGTCGTCGGCTCGGTCCTCGCGGGAGGATCGCGGGGTGTTCGCCCAGGTCCTCGTCGTCATGCTGGCCGCGCTCGCGCTGACCATCGTCGCCGCGCGGCGGGGGTGGCAGGCGCCCCTGGCCCTGGCCCTCGCGGGGGCGGGGATCTCCTTCGTCCCCGGTCTGCCGCGCCTCGAACTCTCCCCCGAGGTCATCCTCTCGGTGGTCCTGCCCCCGCTGCTGTTCTCGACCACCCAGGACTTCTCCTGGCGGGGTTTCGTGCGCCGGTGGCGCTCGATCACCAACCTCGGGGTGCTGCTCGTCGTCGTCACGACCGCGGTCGTCGGGTTCGTCGCCAGCCTGATGATCCCGTGGGTGTCGCTGTCGATGGCCCTGGTGCTGGCCGCCGTCGTCGCCCCACCCGACGCCGTCACCGCGGTCGCGATCGGCGGGCGGCTGGGGTTGCCGTCGCGGGTGCTCGACACGCTGAAGGGCGAGAGCCTCGTCAACGACGCGGCCGCCCTCACGTTGTTCTCGGTGACGATCGCGTCGGCCTCGGCGGACAACGACGACATCGTGCAGAACCCGTTCCTGTTCTTCCTCGTCACCTCCGCGATCGGGCTCGCGGTGGGGTGGACGCTGGGCCACCTCGCGGCGGGGGTGCGAGCCCGCCTGCGCGAGCCCTCGCTCATGACGGCCTTCGCCGTCCTGCTCCCGTTCACCGCCTACGCCGTGGCCGAGGCCGTCGAGGGTTCCGGGGTGCTCGCCGTCGTGACCGCGGGTTTCGTGCTGTCCCGGCACTCGCTGGCCGCCGCCTACGCGACGAGGCTCTCCGAGCGCGAGGTCTGGAACATCGTCGACGTCCTGCTCGAGGCCTTCGTCTTCGCCTACCTCGGCCTGCAGTTCCACTTCCTGCTGCAGGACGCCGTGACCGACGGCGCCCGGGCCTGGTCGTTGCTCGTCGCGGGGCTGGTGGTGCTGGCCGCGGTCGTCCTCGTCCGCGTCGTCTGGGTCGTGGCCGGTGGCTTCCTCATGCGGAACGTGCTGCACGGCAGGTTCTCCGCGGGTGGTCAGCACTTCACCGTGGCCGAGGACGTCGTCATCGCCTGGACGGGGATGCGCGGGGTCGTGACGCTGGCGGCCGCGGCCGGGATCCCCGAGTCGTTCCCGCACCGGGCCGACCTGCAGGTGCTCGCGTTCGTCGTCGCGGTCGGCACCCTGCTGCTGCAGGGGTCGACCCTGCCGCCGCTCATCCGCCGTCTCGACCTCGACACCTCCCAGGAGCAGCACTGGCGCGCGGAACAGCGCCACAAGGCCCGTGACGTCGCCCGGCAGACCATGTTCGAGGTGCTCCGCAGCGCCCGCGAGGAGGCGACCGACCCGAGCGAACGCGCGGTCGTGGACGCCCTCCTGGAGCGCGCCGACCGGATGGCGCAGGTCCGCGCCTCGGAACAGGAGGAGAACGAGGGGACGGGTCGGATCGCGAAGCGCAGCGTCGAGGTGCGCCGGCGGATGATCGCGGCCCAGCGCGGCGCGCTGCTCAGCGCGGAGGACAACGGCGAACTCACCGAGGACGCCGTGCGCGAGGCGCTGGAACAGCTCGACCTCGACGAGGCCTCCCTCGCGCACCGCGGTTCCCCGAGGTTGTGATGCACCGGATCCCGCTGCGCTGGATCGACGACGAGCCCCCGGCGGAACTGCCCACCGGGGCGACGCTCGGGGTTCCACCGCAGCGGGAGTTCCTCCGCGACGAGGGTTTCGCCCGGGTCCACCTCGAACCCCCGGAGGTGTTCCGGGCCGCGGACGAGGCGCCCACCCTGTCGACGAACGACGCCGCCCAGTTCTCCCTGGCCGCGATCGCGAAGCTCGCCCTCGTCGGCGACGACCTCGGGCAGCAGGTGGGAACGACGCAGGGCGCCGACCCCCGGGGGGATCGACGCCCTGAGAAGGGTGCGGCAGGTCAGCGCGAGTAGTACTCGACGACGAGCTGCTCGTCGCAGGTCACGGGGATCTGCTCGCGGACCGGGAGGGCGTTCACCGTGGCGGTGAGGTCCTCGCGCTCCACGGCCAGCCAGCCCGGGATCTCGTTGTCGCTCCAGCCGCCCTCACGGGCGACGATGAACGGCGTCTTGGTCTTCGAGCGAGGGGCGACCTCGATCGTCTGGCCGACGACGACGCGGAACGACGGACGGTCGACGCGGCGACCGTCGACGACGATGTGGCGGTGCGTGACCATCTGGCGAGCCTGGTAGATGGTGCGGGCGAAGCCGGCACGCCACACGACGGCGTCCAGACGCGTCTCGAGCAACTGCACCAGGTTCTGACCGGTCTTGCCGGGCTTGCGCTTGGCGAGGTCGTAGGCACGACGCAGCTGGGTCTCGCTGACGTCGTACTGGAAGCGCAGACGCTGCTTCTCGCGCAGCTGCGTCGCGTAGTCCGACGCCTTCTTCTGCTTGCGGCCGTGCATGCCCGGGGGGTACGGACGGCGGTCCATGAAGCGGGCGGCCTTCGGCGTGAGGGCCACCCCGAGTGCGCGGCTGATGCGCACCTTGGGTCGGGCGTTGTTCATTCCACTCTCCTGATCGTAAGGTGAGCCTGTCCTCAGTCGAGAAGCACTCGAGAGGGTCAGGACGATCGCGCAACGAGGAGGCACTGTGAACCACCGGATCCAGGGGACCCAGCCGACCACGGCACCAGCCCCCCGAGGATCGGGGGGTTCGGAACGCACCGCCTCCAACCTTACGGCCTCCGAGGGGGTGCCTCCGACGACGGAGGCCCCGCCGACCCCCGGCGCGCTCACCCGGCCCTCCCCCGCGCAGTGGGCGCGCACCCTCGCCGTCGGGACGGTGACCGGGACGCTGCACCTGCCGCGCACCCACCAGGGCTGCCCCCACCACCCGGACGAGGGCCACGACCACCGCCACGGCACGGACGAGGCCGAGGTCTTCGCCGAGGCCGTCCCGCAGCGGCGCGGCCGGGCCGCGCCGTCGCGCACCGAGGCCTACCCCGTGCAGCACCTCACCGACGCCTGGGGCGGCCTGCTGCTCCTCCTGGAGGACGGCTCCGCCCTGCACCGGCGCCTGCTCGACCTGGAGACCGACGCCCGCTGGAGCGGCGTCCCCGCCGTCCTCGACGTGCTCGACGTGCCGCCGGGGCAGGCCGCCCTGCCCCGTGCGCGGCTCTGCGTGACGGGCTGGGTCGAGTCGATCCTGCCCGCCGACCAACGGCGCGTGGCCCAGACCGCGGCCGCCGTGCGGCCCCTCGGCGCCCTGCTGGACGTCGGCAGCACCCGGCTCGTCTGGCGCCTCGAGGTCGCCGACGTGCGGGTCACGACGGCCACGGGCGTGCACCTGCTGGAGGACGAGGAGTTCACCGCGGCCGCGCCGGACCCGCTCTACGACGACGAGGACGGGATCGTCGCCCACCTGGAGGACGAGCACCGCGACGCCCTCGTCGGCTGGGTGCTCGACACCCTGCCGGCCGAGCAGGCGCGTGAGACCCGCGAGGTCGCCGTGGTCGGCGTCGACCGCTACGGCCTGGACGTCCTGGCGACGATCGGTTCCGGGACGACGACGCTGCGCGCGGGGTTCCCCGAGCCCGTGCGCCACGAGCACGACGTCGTCCGCGCGCTCTGCGGGCTGTTCCGGTGCCCCTGCGGCGGCGGCCGACCCTCCGTCCACCACGACGGCTGACCCGCCCGGAGTCTCCGGGCGGGTCGGGCGTCACGGGTGGTTCAGCGGGTCGGGCTCAGCGGGTCGGACTCAGTACCAGTTGCTGGACCGCGAGTGCGACCAGGCGCTGCACGGGGAGCCGTAGCGGCTCTCGATGTAGTTCAGGCCCCAGGTGATCTGGGTGACCGGGTTGGTCTGCCAGTCCGCGGCGACCGAGGCCATCTTGGAGCCGGGGAGGGCCTGCGGGATCCCGTAGGCGCTCGAGCCGGGGTTGTCGGCCGTGTAGTCCCAGCCGCTCTCCTTGTTCCACAGCGAGTCCAGGCAGGAGAACTGCTCCTCGCCCCAGCCGCGGTCGGCGACCATGATCCTGGCGATGGACTGCGGGTCGCGCTGGGCGTTGCGGGTGGCCTCGGCGGCCGCCTGCTGGCGGGCCTGCTCCGCGAGGCGCTCGGCCTCGGCAGCGGCCTCCGCGGCCGCCTGCTCCTGGGCGACGCGCTGGTCGCTGCCCGCGCGGACACCGGCCTGCTCGAACCACGCGGTCGACGTCGCCGTCTGACGCTGCGCCTCGGCGGCCTGCAGGATGCGGTCCGGGACGGCCGCTTCGGCCTTCGGTGCCGGACCCGACGTGAGGGCGGCACCGGCCAGGACGCACGCGGAGACCGCGACGACGCCGGGGGCGGCGATCCGGGCGAAGCGCCGACGCGACGGACGGGTGCGGCGTTCCCTGCGGGTGCTCGGTGCGGTGGTGGGGGTCTGCTCGTCCGTGAGCTCGCTGGTGCGGTGGGGCGGCAAGCCAGGCCTTCCGACGATCGCCCGGCCACGCCCGGTCGAACACGTCCACCTCCAGCGTCGGGTCGCGTCGTTCCGCTGGGAACGCCACCGTGGGACCCGGTCGACCCGTCGGACGCTGCGTGCGTCCGGTCGGTCGAGCGCTCAGGAGGTGCTGTCGACCAGGACGGTGCCCCGCGGACGGGGGTCGAAGCAAACCGCGATCACCCGTTTCGTCACGGTGAGGTCACGTGACCGCAACGATCCGTAGACTTTTGTGGAACATCTCACACGGTTCGTACCCCTATCGGGGGGTTTGACGCTATGAGCGCCCGGATGGTTCCCGTCACCTGGGCGAGCCTGTGGCAGGAACCACCCGTCACTCCCGTCCTCTCAGGCCCCGAAGTCCGAGAGGAGCTCCGTCACCAGAGCCGCGACGGGCGAGCGCTCGGAGCGGGTGAGGGTCACGTGGGCGAACAGCGGGTGCCCCTTCAGCGCTTCGACGACGGCGGCGACACCGTCGTGGCGACCGACCCGCAGGTTGTCGCGCTGGGCGACGTCGTGGGTCAGGACGACCTTGGAGTTCTGCCCGATGCGGGACAGGACGGTCAGCAGCACGTTGCGTTCCAGCGACTGCGCCTCGTCGACCACGACGTACGAGTCGTGCAGCGACCGGCCCCGGATGTGGGTCAGGGGCAGGACCTCGAGCATCCCCCGCTCCACGACCTCCTCGAGGACGTGCGGGGAGACCAGCGCCTCGAGGGTGTCGAAGACGGCCTGGCCCCAGGGCCCCATCTTCTCGGCCTCGCTGCCGGGCAGGTAGCCCAGTTCCTGGCCACCGACGGCGTAGAGCGGACGGAACACGACGACCTTGCGGTGCTCACGGCGTTCCATGACGGCCTCCAGCCCCGCGGCGAGCGCGAGCGCCGACTTCCCCGTCCCGGCCCGGCCGCCGAGGGAGACGATGCTGACGGTGGAGTCGAGCAGGGCGTCGAGGGCGATGCGCTGTTCCGCCGAGCGACCGCGGACCCCGAAGGCCTCGCGGTCGCCCTTGAGCAGCCGCAGCTGCTTGTCCGCGGTGACGCGGCCCAGCGCGTGCCCACGCGGGGAGGACAGCACGACACCGGTGTTGGCCGGCAGCTGGCGGACCTCGGCGTTCTCCAGGACGCCGTTCTCGTAGAGGGTCGCGACCTCCTCGGCGGTGGCGGTCATCTCCACCACGCCGGTCCAGCCGGAGTCGGGGGCCAGTTCGGCGCGGTACTCGTCGGCGGTCAGCCCGACCGCGGACGCCTTGATGCGCAGCGGGACGTCCTTGGAGACGACGGTGACGTCGTGCCCCTCGTCGGCGAGGTTGCGCGCCACGGCGAGGATGCGGGTGTCCCCCGCCGTCGCGAGCGGACCGTTGCGCAGCGAGGACGGCAGGCTCGAGACGTCGGAGTGGTTCAGCTCCACCCGCAGCGTCCCGCCGAGGTCACCGACGGGGATCGGGGCGTCGAGGCGGCCGAACTCCACCCGCAGGTCGTCCAGGCGGCGCAGGGACTCGCGGGCGAAGTAGCCCAGTTCGGGGTGGTGGCGCTTGCCCTCGAGCTCGCTGACGACGACGAGCGGCAGGACGACGTCGTGCTCGGCGAAGCGGGTCAGGGCGGCGGGGTCGGAGAGGAGGACGGAGGTGTCCAGGACGAAGGTCCGGCGGGTCGGATCGGGCTTCACCGCCCCGGCACGTGCGGGGCTCCCGCTGGTCGGGACTGCGGTGTGCGGCGCGGCGGGGCTGGAGCTGGTGACCACGAACGTCTCCCGTTCTCGGGAGCCCGGAGCGCGTCCACGCCCGGACCCCCCTTCAGCAGCGGCGGACCGGGACCTCAGGTCACCCTGCGGGCGACCCGGGACCGGGCCTCCCCGCTGCGCTGGACAGCACGCACGGCGACCTCCCGAGCGGGTGGCGGACGCCACCCGGCTGAAGCCGACGCTATCCCCCGCAGGCCGGCGAACGGGGGCGAACACGCTGCCCGACACACGAACGGAGGTGACGAGTCGGTGACCGGCCGGTGACGTGATGGCGTGGCGACGCGATGACGCGATGACGTGGTGACGCGGCGGCCGCCGGCCCTCAGGCGCCGTAGCGCCGTTCGCGCGCGGCGTAGGCGCGCAGCGCCCGCAGGAAGTCGACCTTGCGGAAGTCGGGCCAGAGCACCTCGGTGAAGAAGAACTCCGAGTGCGCGCTCTGCCACAGCAGGAACCCGGACAGCCGCTGCTCGCCGGACGTCCGGATGACGAGGTCGGGGTCGGGCTGGCCCTTGGTGTAGAGGTGCGCGGCGATGTGCTCGACGTCCAGGACCTCGGCCAGCTCCTCCAGCGAAGTCCCCTTCGCGGCGTGCTCCAGCAGCAGTGCGCGGACGGCGGCGGCGATCTCCTGCCGGCCGCCGTAGCCGATGGCGACGTTCACGACCCCGGAGGTGATGCCGGCGGTGGCCTCGGCGAGCTCGCGCAACCGGGCCGCGCTCGGATCGGGCAGCAGGTCCAGGGAGCCGACCGGGTGGACCTTCCAGCGCGTGGTCGCGGCCACCCGGGCCACGGCGTCCTCGACGATCTCGATGAGGGGTTCGAGTTCCTCGGCCGCGCGGTTGAGGTTGTCGGTGGAGAGGAGGTAGAGGGTCACGACCTCGATGCCCTCCTCGGCGCACCAGTCCATGACCTCGACGACCTTGTCGGCGCCGGCGCGGTGGCCGTGCGAGCTGGGCGCGCCGAAGGCCTTGGCCCAGCGACGGTTCCCGTCGAGGATGATCCCCACGTGACGGGGCAGCGCGTCGGAGTCGAGCGACCGTTCCAGCCGCCGCCCGTACGCGCTGTAGAGGAGATCACGGAGGCCCATCGGCGCTCACCGTATACCTCGGCGTGAACGCTCCCACGCCCGGTCGTGTGGCGATCCTTGACCGCGTGCCGACAGCGTCGACTACGCTCGCAGGACCGACGAGGACGTCGGTCCTCCAGGGGCTGCGGCCCGCGGAGGCGCAACAGCCGCGACGTCGCGGCTCGGCACACCGGAGACCCCATGGCCACGACGTCCCGTCGCTCCCTCCTCACCCTCGCCCTCGCGGCCCCGTTCGGCGTCGGCGTGCTGACCGCCTGCGGGGACAGCGGCCCCGGGCAGGCCGCCGGCAGCAGCGGCGGGGGGGACGGCACCACCATCTGGATCCTGACCGGCCAGCCCGCCGAGGGGATCCGCACCGACTCGATCAAGGCGTTCAACAAGGCGAACCCCGACAGCGAACTGACGATGTCGTCGTTCCAGAACGACGCGTTCAAGTCGAAGATCCGGACCGCCATCGGGGCGAACCAGGGCCCGACGATCATCTGGACCTGGGGCGGTGGCGGTCTGCGCAACTACGTGGAGGCCTCCCAGGTCGAGGACCTGACGTCGTTCTTCAGCGAGAACGCGGACCTGAAGAGCAAGCTGTTCGAGAGCGCCTTCGGGGCCGCGACGGTGGACGACAAGATCTACGCCGTCCCCTGCGAGAACGTCTCGCCGATCGTCATGTTCTACAACAAGACCCTGTTCGCGAAGGTCGGCAAGGACATCCCCACCACCTGGGAGGAGGTCATGGCCCTCCTCCCCGTGTTCAACGCCGCGGGCATCGCACCGTTCTCCCTGGGCGGGCAGTCGCGCTGGACGAACATGATGTGGCTGGAGTTCCTCTTCGACCGCATCGGTGGTGCGGAACTCTTCCAGTCGATCTACGAGGGGAAGCCGGACGCCTGGTCGCAGCCCGCCGCGATCGAGGCGCTGACCAAGGTCCAGGACCTGGTGAAGGCCGACGGGTTCATCAAGGGTTTCGCCTCCATCACCGCCGACTCCAACGCCGACCAGGCCCTGCTCTACACGGGCAAGGCCGCGATGATGCTGCACGGAGCGTGGACCTACGCGTCGATGAAGACCGACGGCGGCGACTTCGTGTCCAAGGGGAACCTGGCCTGGTCGACCTTCCCGACGGTCGAGGGCGGTGCGGGCGACCCGACGAACACCGTCGGCAACCCGTCCTCGTACTACGCGCTCTCCTCGAAGGCGAGCGACGCGGCCAAGACCGCGGCGAAGAAGTTCTTCGCGGAGGGCCTGGTCACCGACGCGACGGCCAAGGCCTGGGTCGACAGCGGCTCGGTACCCATCGTCAACGGCTCGGACAGCATGTTCGCCGGGTCGGACGACGAGAAGTGGCTGCAGTTCGTCTACGACACGGCGTCCGGGGCGAAGACCTTCCAGCAGTCCTGGGACCAGGCGCTCTCCCCCACCGAGGCCGAGACGCTGCTCGACAACATCGAGAAGCTCTTCGGCCTGGCGATCACCCCCGAGGAGTTCGCGGCGAACATGAACGCCGCTCTCGGTTCCTGAGCACGGGCGGTCTCGTGGGCACAGGTCCGGCACGTACCGTCGCGACATGACGGTGGACCTCCCCCACGAGACCGCGGCGGCGCGCGCCAGGCTGAAACCCCGACTGCGGGGGTGGCTGCACGCCGGGACGTTCCCCGCGGTGCTCGTCGCGGGGACCGCCCTCGTCTGCCTGGCCCCGACCCCGAGGACCCGGGTCGCCACCCTGGTCTTCGCGCTCACCGCGGCCCTGATGTTCGGCACCAGCGCGGTCTACCACCGCGGGACGTGGTCGCCCCGCGCGGAGGCCGTGCTGCGGCGCATGGACCACAGCAACATCTTCCTGCTCATCGCCGGCACGTACACCCCGCTGGCGGTGGCCACCCTGCCGGAGGGCAGGGCGCGGTTCCTGCTCGTCCTGGTCTGGGCCGGGGCGCTGGCCGGGGTGGCGTTCCGGGTGTTCTGGATCGGTGCGCCCCGGTGGCTCTACACCCCCACGTACGTGGCGCTCGGCTGGGTGGCCGTCGGGTACCTGCCCGCGTTCGGGAGGGGCGGCGGGATGGCCGTCGCGGTGCTGGTGGGCGTCGGCGGGCTGCTCTACTGCCTCGGTGCCCTCGCCTACGGCACGAAGCGCCCGAACCCGAGTCCCCGCTGGTTCGGGTTCCACGAGGTGTTCCACGCCTTCACCGTCGTCGCCTTCGCGGCGCACTACGTCGCCATCTCGCTGGCGACCTACCGGGTCAGCGCCTGACCCCCAGCACCGCGGCGAGTTCCGCCACCTCCGTGCGGGGCAGGTCGCAGACCTGGCCGCGGCAGACGTAGGCCGCTGCGAGACCGCCGACGAGGGCCCGGTCCTTCAGCAGTTCCGGTACGGAGTCGCCGGGAACCCCGCGGGTGATCACCAGCCCCGGGGCGGTTCCGGCGAGCGCCGTGCGGTGCAGCGCAGCGGTCCCCGCATCGCCGGGTTCGCCGACGACGGCGACCTCGCGGGGACCGTCGGCCAACGCCTCGGCGACGGCGAGGCCCCAGCCGGCGAACCTCGGGGACGCCGACGCGAGCGCCCCGACGGTGGCGAGGGCGCGCAGGGCACCGTCGCGGAACCGGGCCTCGCCGGTGAGGGCGCCGAGGCTGAGCAGGGCGCCCGCCGCCGCGGACGTCCCCGACGGGGTGGCCCCGTCGGAGGGGTCGGAGGGGGCACCCGCGCCACCGCGGGCGGCGGACAGCGCCGGGTCGACGTCGGCGACGTCGAGGAACGACCCGTCCGCCCCGGTGAAGCGGGCGAGGACCTCCTCGCCCAGGTCGCGCGCGACCTCGAACCAGCGGCGCTCCCCCGTCGCCGCGTGCAGGGCGAGGAGCCCCTCGGCCAGGTCGGCGAGGTCCTCGAGGACGGCGGCGGGTCGGCCGACGACACCGTCGCGCGAGACCCGGCGCCAGCCGTCGTCGGTGCGGTGGACCTCGAGGAGGAAGCGGGCCGCCTCGTCGGCGGCCAGCAGCAGGTCCGGGCGAGCGAGGAGCGCGCCGGCCTCGGCGAGGGCGGCGACGGCCAACCCGTTCCAGGCCAGCACGACCTTGTCGTCACGGGCGGGTTGCGGACGGTCGGTGCGGGCCGCGGCGAGCCGCTCCCGCACCCGGTGCCAGCGGCCGGCCTCGTCGCCGGTGAGCTCCCGGGTGAGCCGGGCCGTCGACGTGCCGTGCTCGAAGGTCCCCTGTTCGGTGACGCCGAGGAGGGTGACGGCCCAGGGCCCGTCGTCGAGGCCGAGGACCTCGACGAGGTCGCCCGGGGTCCACACGTAGGTGGCACCCTCGACCGCGTGCTCCGTGCCGTCGGCGTCGAGCACGGGGGTGTCGGCGTCGAGGGACGCGGCGAACGCGCCCTGCGGGGTGCGCAGGTCGGTGAGCAGGAACTCGCACGCCTGCGCGGCGACCCGGCGGTGCTCCGTGGAACCCGTGGCCCGGTAGGAGTGCAGGTAGGCACGGGCCAGCAACGCGTTGTCGTACAACATCTTCTCGAAGTGCGGGACGACCCAGCCGGCGTCGACGGCGTAGCGGGCGAACCCGCCACCGACCTGGTCGGCCATGCCGCTGCGGGCCATGGCGGTGAGGGTCCGCCCGGCCAGCCCGGCCGCGACCTCGGACCCCGTCCGGGCGGCGTGGCGCAGCAGGAACTCCACCACCATCGCCGGCGGGAACTTCGGCGCCCCGCCGAAACCGCCGTGGACGACGTCCTCCTCGGCGGCGAGGGCGTCGACGGCGCGGTCCAGCGCGGCGGCGTCGGGAACCTCCCCGGCGGACGGGGTCATCGACCCGAGGGCCGCCGCGATCCGTCCGCTGGAGGCCAGGACCTCCTCGCGGCGTTCGTGCCAGGCCTCGCCGACCGCACCGAGGACCTGCCGGAACGAGGGGAGCTGGGGGTGCGGCCGGGGCGGGAAGTAGGTGCCCGCGTAGAACACCTCACCCGAGGGGGTGCAGAACGTCGTCATCGGCCAGCCCCCCTGACCCGTCATCGCCGTCGTCGCGGCCATGTGGACGGCGTCGACGTCGGGACGTTCCTCGCGGTCGACCTTCACGCACACGAACCCGGCGTTCATCTGCGCCGCGGTCTCGGGGTCCTCGAAGGACTCGTGGGCCATGACGTGGCACCAGTGGCAGGCCGCGTAGCCGGTGGAGACGAGGACCGGGACGTCCCGCGCGGCGGCCTCGGCGAAGGCCTCGGGCCCCCACTCCTGCCAGTGGACGGGGTTGTGGGCGTGCTGGAGCAGGTACGGGCTGGTGGAGCGGTGGAGGCGGTTCGGCACGAGGTTCACGGTGTCACGCCCCTCCCCCGCGGGCTCGCCGACGGCGGCGGGGACGGGCGGCGGCAAGGGCGGGCGCGCAGGGCCCGACCCGCCTCCCGGGGCAGCCGGTAGCGTCTCCCCGTGACCGATCCGCTCCCCGTCGCCGGGCTCACGTTCCACCACGTCGGCGTCGCCTGCCGCGACCTGGACCGGGAGCAGGCCGGGTACGCACTCCTCGGCTACACCCCGGAGGGTCCCGACTTCGAGGACCCGACGCAGGGCGTCCGGGGCCGCTTCCTCGTCGCACCGGGACAGCCGCGCGTCGAGCTCCTCGTGAACCTCGTGGGCAGCACGACGCTGGACCCGTGGCTGAAGGGGCCGGCCCGGATCTACCAGCAGGCCTACGAGACGCCCACCTTCGACGACAGCGTCGCGCAGTTCCAGGCCGTGGGGGCGCGGGTGGTCTCGCCGCCGGTCCCGGCCGTCGCGTTCGGGGGCCGACGGATCTGCTTCGTCATGCTGCGGACGATGACGCTGGTCGAACTGGTCGAGGCACCGTGAGCGCGCCGGTGCGCTTCGGTGTCCTGGGCACCGGGTACTGGGCCCGCACGTGTCACGGCACGGCGCTGCAGGAGCACCCGGACGTGGAACTGGTGGGGTTCCACGGGCGCGACCTCGCGAAGGCCCGCGCGGCGGCGGACGAGTACGGCGGCTCCGGGTTCGACGACCTCGACGCGTTCCTCGACGCCGTCGACGCGGTGACCATCGCCCTGCCCCCCGACGTCCAGGCCCCGTTGGCCGCCGCCGCGGCACGGCGCGGCAGGCACCTGCTCCTCGAGAAACCGCTGTCCTTCGACCTGGCCGCGGCCGACGACGTCGTCGCGGCGACCCGGGAGACGGGCGTCGCCTCGATCACCTACCTGACCTACCTGTTCCAGCCGGACATCACCGACTGGCTGGCGCGGATGCGGGAACTCGCGGACGAGCACGGCCCGTGGGAGGGCGGGGTGTTCCGGTGGGCGGGGAGCATCGACACTCCGGGGAACCCGTACGGCGACTCCCCGTGGCGCCGGGCGAGCCTGGGGTCCTGGGACACCGGACCGCACGCGCTGTCGATCGTCCACGAACTCTTCGGCCCGGTGAGCCGCGTCGCCGCCGGACGGGGCGTGCGCGACGCCGTGACCGTCTCGCTGGAACACGCGAACGGGGCCGGCACGCAACTGTCGTTGACCCTCACCGCGCCCCCGGGAACGGGCGGGTCCTCCGCGACCGTCTGGGGCCCGGGCGGCAGGCACGAGCTACCCCGTTTCCACGGGACCCCGCAGGAAGGTCTCCGCCGCGCCGTGGACCGGCTGCGCGCCGCGGCGGAGACCGGGGTCGCCGACCCGCTGGACGTCACCGCCGCCCGTGCGGTGGTCGCGGTGCTGGCCGCGGTCGAGGAGCACCTGGCCCGTCCCGACCACGCGACCGCGGTGCGGGCTCAGCCCTGAGCCGGGGGTTCCTCGTCGCCGGCGGAGGCGTCGGCGGCGTGGGCGCGTCGCACCGCGACCTCCTCGGACTCGGCGGCGGCGCGTTCGGCCTCCGCCTCCTCCTCGAGGCGCGCGCGCTGGTTCACCGAGCGCACCCGCCGGGCCATGCTGCGGCCCAGCAGGTACACGGCGAGCGCCAGGAAGAACAGCGCCAGGAAACCCCACAACCCAGGGGTGACCAGGTTCGCGTCGACCGTCTTGGTCGTCGTCGACGTGGGCGACGGGGTCGCCGCCATCAGCAGGGCGGTGATCACGCGCCGTCCCGCAGCCCGGCGAACAGGTCGTCCTCGGGGGTCGTCGTGGGGACGTGGCTCAACGCGAGGTGGTAGTCCTCGGTCGGCCACAGGTCGCGCTGGAGTTCCATCGGGACCCCGAAGAACCAGCCGTCGGGATCGATCTGGGTGGCGTGCGCGAGCAGCGCCCGGTCCCGGGTCTCGAAGAAGTCCGCGCACTCGATCCGGGTGGTGATCTCGAGTTCGGTGCGCTTCGGGGCGTCGGGGTTCGCCGCCTCGTCGTCCATGCGCTGGATCCACTCCGCGAAGGGCGATTCCTTGCCCTGGGCGAGCAGCGCCTCGTGGAAGGTGCGCATCCGGGCCCGGGAGAAGTTCGCGTGGTAGTAGAGCTTGGAGATCTGCCACGGTTCCCCGGCCTGCGGGAACCTCGCCGGGTCCGCGGCGGCGTCGAAGGCGGCGCGGGAGACGACGTGGGTCATGATGTGGTCCGGGTGCGGGTAGCCGCCCGACTCGTCGTAGGTCGTCATCACGTGCGGACGGAACTCGCGCACGACGTGGACCAGCGCGTCGACGGTGAACTCCTCTGGGGTCAGCGCGAAGCACCCGCTCGGCAGCGGGGGCAGCGGGTCGCCCTCGGGCAACCCGGAGTCGACGTAGCCGAGCCAGCGGTGCTGCACCCCGAGGATGCGCGCGGCCTCGGCCATCTCGTGGCGGCGGTACTCGCCCATGTCCCGCAGCAGGGACGCGTTCTCCTTCAGCCGCGGGTTCAGCACGTCGCCGCGCTCCCCGCCGGTGCACGAGACGACCAGCACCTCGACCCCCTCGGAGACGTAGCGCGCCATCGAGGCCGCACCCTTGCTCGACTCGTCGTCCGGGTGGGCGTGCACAGCCATCAGCCGCAACGTCTCCGCCACCTTGATCCCTCTTCCCCGTGTACCTGTCGCCCTCTGCGTCCCCTCCCGCGCCGGGCGGGTGGGACGATCGGGGTCCATCCTCGCCGATCCGTCCCGCCCCGCGAGCACCACCCTCGCCCGTCACCCCAGGAGCTCACCGTGTCCAGCCGCCAGGCGCCCCGGGACCTTCCCCCCGACGTGCTCGCGCAACGCTACGGACGTCGTCCCCGGCGCACCGGCAGGCCCTGGTACCGCAGCCCGGTGCGCCTCGGCGCCGCGATCGTCGGTGCGGTGCTGGTCATCGCCTACGGCGTCTGGATCTCGGTGGCGCAGTCCTCGGGCGCGGCGTACCAGGAGATCAGCCACACCATCGTCGACGACCGGACCGCCGAGATCCGCTTCAGCGTGACCCGCGAGCCGGGGACGGCCGTGCGCTGCCAGGTGCACGCCCTCGACGACGGGTCCTCCGAGGTGGGGCTGCTGCAGGTCGACGTCCCCGCCTCGAACGAGCGCGACGTCCAGGAGTCGGTGCAGGTCAGGACGACGTCGCGGGCCGTGACGGTGGGCGTGGAGTCCTGCAGCACGGTGGAGTAGCAGTGGAGCCGTCCCGGTTCGAGGACTAAGCTGGCCCATTCGAGTCGCTCGCTCCCGCGGTCGCGGGGCCGGCGACTCGATTGTTTGCGGGAGGGCACCAGGCCCGCCCGGGGCACGTGACAGGGAGCAGACCGTGAGCGAGACGACCACCGGCAGCGTGACGTGGCTGACCCAGGACGCCTTCGACCGGCTGAAGGCGGAGTACGACCACCTCGCCGGGGAAGGCCGCACCGAGCTCGCCAAGCGCATCGAGCAGGCGCGCGAGGAGGGCGACCTCAAGGAGAACGCCGGCTACCACGCCGCCAAGGAGGAGCAGGGCAAGCAGGAGCTGCGCATCCGTCAGCTGCGTCACCTGCTCGAGACCGCGCAGGTCGGCGAGGCCCCGCCGTCGGTGGCCGGCGAGGTCACCCTCGGCTCGGTCGTGACGGTCGAGCTGGCCGGCGAGGAGATGGTCTTCCTGCTCGGCAGCCGGGAGATGGGCGACGGCGCCGGTCTCGACGTGTACAGCGAGAAGTCGCCGCTGGGCGCGGCGATCATCGGCAAGCAGCCCGGGACCGAGGTCGCCTACACCGCGCCGAGCGGCAAGAAGGTGCCCGTGAAGATCCTCAGCAGCGAGCCGTTCCACGCCTGAGGCTTGCGGCTCCCGGTGGGATCGTTGCCTCCCCGAGGTCGTCTGGTGACCTCGGGGAGGCAACGATCCCACCGCCCCGGGACCAGCCTCAGCGCTTGACGTCCGGCGCGCTCTCGTCGTCGAGGTGCTCGGAGGCGTCGTTGGGTGCGGGGGTGTCGGGGGCCAGCGGCGCGTCCGAGGCGTCGATCTCCGCGACCTCCTCGGTGGGTCTCCCCGAGCGGGCCAGCGCCGAGACGCCGGTGTTCAGCACCGCGACGAGCGGCACGGCGAAGAGGGCACCGACGATCCCGAAGACCGTCGCCCCGCCGGCGACGGCGAGGATCACGGCCAGCGGGTGCACGGCCACGGCCCGGCCCATGAGGAAGGGCTGCAGCAGGTGGCTCTCGACCTGCTGGACCAGGATGATCACGCCGAGCATGATGAGCGCGACGACGGGCCCCTGGGCCACGAGCGCGACGAGCACGGCGACGATGCCGGACAGCAGGGCCCCGACGATCGGGATGAACGCGCCGAGGAACACGACGAGACCGAGCGGCACCGCCAGCGGCACCTGCAGGATGGCCGCCCCGATCGCCACGCCCGCGCCGTCGACGAAGGCGACGATGACGGTGGCGCGCATGTAGTGCACGAGGGTCAGCCACGACGAGCGGGCGGCGTCGTCGAGGGGGTCGCGGGCCGGCTGCGGCATGAGGTGCAGCAACCAGGACCAGATCCGACGGCCCTCGAGCAGGTAGAAGAAGGTCGCGAACAGGGTGATGAAGAAGCCGGCCACGAGGTGCCCGGCCGTGGTGGCGACCGAGGTCGCCCCCGAGACGATGGCCTCGCGGTTGTCGGAGATCGCCGTCTCCACCTGGTCGACGTAGCCCGAGATCGCCGACGACGACAGGTGCAGCGGGCCGCTGGAGAGCCAGCGCTCGACCTCGCCGACGCCCTCGGTGGCGGAGTCGGACAGGTCGCCGAACCCGCTGGCGGCCTGGGTGGAGATGAGCGTGACGAGGCCGGCGACGATGGCGAGCGCCAGCAGCAGGATGACGAGGGCGGCGACGGGGCGCGGCACCCCCAGGCGGTTCGCGCGGCCGACGAGCGGCCCGAGCAGCGCGGTGATGAGCAGCGCCACCAGGACGGGGATGAGGATCTCGCTGACGAAGCTCAGTCCGTAGGCCAGGACGACCACCGCGCCGACGACGGCGATGAACCGCCAGGACCAGTCGGCCGCGAGGCGGAGCGCCGGCGAGACGTAGGGGCGGGAGGGATCGTGGGCCGGGTGTCTCCCGGCGCGGTCGGCAGCGCGTTGCACAGGATCATCCTGCCCTCCGGCGGGCCGGTCAGCCCGTGCTGGGCACGAACGCCGGTGCGCGTCGTCGCGACCGGACGTAGGTTTCACCTCGTGAGCACCAGTGAGATTCCCACGCTCCCCCTCGAACCCCCCGCGGAGCTCCCCCGCACCCTCGGCGCGCTCCGGGCCTCCGGGCACCGCCACGTCGGGGTCAAGCAGGAACTGCGCGCCAACCTCGTCGCCCGCATGCGGGCGGGTGAGGACCGCTTCCCCGGTGTCGTCGGCTACGAGGACACCGTCGCACCCGAACTGGAACGGGCCCTGCTCGCCGGTCACGACGTCGTCCTGCTCGGCGAACGCGGTCAGGGCAAGACCCGGCTGCTGCGTTCCCTCGTCGGTCTGCTCGACGAGTGGACCCCCGTCATCGAGGGCAGCGAGCTCAACGAGCACCCCTACGCACCCCTCACGCCGGCCTCGCGGCGCCGGGTGGCGGCCGAGGGCGACGACCTGCCGGTCGCCTGGTTGCACCGCTCGCTGCGCTACGGCGAGAAGCTCGCCACGCCGGACACCTCCGTCGGTGACCTCATCGGCGACGTCGACCCGGTGAAGGTCGCCGAGGGTCGGGCCCTGGGCGACCCGGAGACGATCCACTTCGGTCTGGTGCCCCGCACCAACCGCGGGATCTTCGCCGTCAACGAACTCCCCGACCTCGCCGAACGCATCCAGGTGTCACTGCTGAACGTGCTGGAGGAGCGTGACATCCAGGTCCGCGGCTACCAGCTGCGGTTGCCGCTGGACCTGCTGCTGGTGGCGAGCGCGAACCCCGAGGACTACACCAACCGCGGCCGGATCATCTCGCCGTTGAAGGACCGCTTCGGGGCCGAGGTGCGCACGCACTACCCGCTGGAGGTGTCCACCGAGATCGACCTCGTCCGTCAGGAGGCCGACGTCGTCGCGGAGGTCCCGGAGCACCTCCTCGAGGTGATCGCCCGGTTCACCCGCGCGGTGCGCGAGTCGCCCGCCGTCGACCCGGCTTCCGGCGTCTCGGCCCGGTTCTCGATCGCGGCGGCCGAGACGGTCTCCGCGGCCGCCCTGCGTCGGCACGCGTTGTCCGGTGAGACCGGGGACCCGGTCGCGCGCGTCGGGGACCTGCACACCGTCGTCAGCGTGCTCGGCGGGAAGGTGGAGTTCGAGCAGGGCGAGGAGGGCCGGGAGGTCGAGGTCCTCGAGCACCTGCTGCGCACCGCGATCGCCGAGACCTACCGCTCGCTGCTGGGCGGGGCCGAACTGTCCGGGTTCTCCGAACTGGTGACCGAGGGCCGCACCGTCGAGACCGGTGACCTGGTGCCGGCGGAGAAGCTGCTGGAACAGGTCGGGACGATCGCGGGGCTCGCGCAGGTCCTGGACCGGCTGGGGTTGGCGGACGCCACCGCGGGTCGTGCGGCGTCGGGGGTCGAGTTCGTCCTCGAGTCCCTGCACCTGACCCGTCGTCTCGACAAGCTCGTCCTCGACGACGGCCGGACGGTCTACGGCAGCTGAGCCTGTCTGGCCCGGTGGGCCACGAGCGCGAACGTCAGGCCGATCCCGAGGGCGATGAGGTGGCCCACCGCGGTGAAGTCCGGCGCGAGGGCCAGGATCGCGACGAGTGCGACGGCGGGCAGCACGACGTAGGGCAGCCGCACCCGTCGCGGCACCCTGGCCGCGAGCAGACCGATGACGCACGCCAGCCCGTAGCTGACCCCGACGTCGGGGGCGTGCGCGACGCCCGGGTCGAGTCGGCCGTGGGTCAGCTGGGCGGCGAGCACCACGGCGACGGTGAGGGTGGCGCCGACGTGGCCGAACCCGAACGCCAGCAGGGTGGGGACCCGGCCGATCCACCGGGTGCAGGCGGTCAGGGCGAGCACGAGCGGGACGAGGATGAGCAGGCCCTCGCCGTCCGGGACGACGATCGAGGACAGCAGCAGCACCCGGAACGGGAAGCGGCGCAGGTTCGCGAGGTTGGTGCTGGAGTCCTGGACGAACGCGACCTGGTCGCGGTCGGGCTGCACCTTGAGGGCCGCGAACACCGCGAGGACGACGACGGCGTAGACCAGGGCGATCTCGGCACCCCGCAGGTGACGACGGAGGGGGCGCACCCACCCAGTGTGGACGCGCCCCCTGTGAGACTCAGTCGTTCTGCGGGAACCCCAGGTTCAGGCCGCCGTGGCTGGGGTCGAGCCAGCGTTCGGTGACGACCTTGCCGCGGGTGAAGAAGTGCACGCCCTCGACGCCGTGGGCGTGGGTGTCGCCGAAGAGCGACTGCTTCCAGCCGCCGAAGGAGAAGTACGCGACCGGGACGGGGACCGGCACGTTGATGCCGATCATCCCGACCTGGACCTCGTTGCGGAACTTCCGCGCGGCCCCGCCGTCGTTGGTGAAGATGGCGACGCCGTTGCCGTACTTGTTGGCGTTGATGAGGTCCAGACCCTCGGCGTAGCTCTCGACGCGGACGACGGAGAGGACCGGGCCGAAGATCTCGTCGGTGTAGATCGACATGTCGGTGCCGACCTTGTCGAAGAGGGTGGGCCCGAGCCAGAAACCGTCCGCATCGCCGTCGGGGACGACCTCGCGGCCGTCGATGACGAGCTCCGCGCCCTCGGTGACGCCGGCGTCGACGTAGGCGGTGACCTTGTCGCGGTGGGCGCCGGTGACCAGCGGGCCCATGTCGCACCCGCGCCGGCCGTCACCGGTGCGCAGGGTCGCGACGCGGTCCTTGATCTTGGCGATGAGCTCGTCGGCGACTGAGTCCACCGCGACGAGGGCGGACACGGCCATGCAGCGTTCCCCGGCGGAACCGAACCCGGCGTTGACGGCCGCGTCGGCGGCCAGGTCGAGGTCGGCGTCGGGCAGGACGAGCATGTGGTTCTTCGCGCCGCCGAGGGCCTGGACGCGCTTGCCGTGCGCGGTGCCCGTCTCGTAGACGTACTTCGCGATCGGGGTGGAACCCACGAAGGAGACGGAGGCGACGTCGGGGTGGGTCAGCAGGCCGTCGACGGCGACCTTGTCGCCGTGCAGGACGTTGAAGACGCCGTCGGGCAGCCCGGCGTCCTTCCAGAGCCGGGCGATGAAGTTCGCCGCGGAGGGGTCCTTCTCGCTCGGCTTGAGGACGACGGTGTTGCCAGCCGCGATGGCGACGGGGAAGAACCACATCGGGACCATCGCCGGGAAGTTGAACGGCGAGATGATCGACACGACGCCGAGCGGCTGGCGGATGGAGTAGACGTCGATCTTGGTGGAGGCGTTCTCGGTGAACGCGCCCTTCACCAGGTGGTTGATGCCGCAGGCGAGTTCCACGACCTCCTGGCCGCGCGAGACCTCGCCGAGGGCGTCGGAGACGACCTTGCCGTGCTCGGCGGTGATGATCTCGGCGAGCTCGCCCTTGCGCTCGTCGAGGAGCTGGCGGAACTTGAACAGGATCGTCGTGCGGCGGGCGAGCGAGGTGTCGCGCCACGCGGGGAACGCGGCCTTGGCGGCGGCGACGGCGGCGTTCACGTCCCCGGGCGAGGCGAGAGCGACGGTCTTGGTGCGCTTGCCGGTGGCCGGGTCGTAGACGTCCGCCGCTCGGTCGCCGGACCCCGCAGAGGCGGCACCGGAGATCCAGTGCTGCACGAGCGGCAGGTCGAGCGCACCAGCGTCGGCGGTGGTGCTGGCGGTGGTGGTGGTCACGAAGCCCTCCTCGGACGTCATCGGCGGGACGACTCCCGCCAAGGTGTCGAACGCGGCCCATCATGCCACCCGGACGACCCCCTTTGTCCAGACAAACTGTCATGGAATCCAGGGGTCGGGCGACGCTCCGTCGAGAAGCCCGTGGCGGATGTCCGAGGTCGGACGTAGCTTCTGAGGCGTGGCAGGACGTGATGCGGGCGGTCGGGACAGCTGGAGCAGGCGACGCGGCGGACGGTACCGCTACGGCGAGTGGGCGGGTGGTCCCGACCCGCTGGCCCCGCCCTACGACGTCCGGGCGGCGCTGGACGAGGTCGGCCAGCAGGTCCTGCGCGGCGGCTCGCTGCGCGACGCCCTGCGCGACCTGCTGCGCAACGGGCCCGACGGCCGCTCCGGCATGGACGACCTGCGAGCCCGGGCCGCCCGGATGCGCCGCGACGCGGCCCGCCGCGGGGACCTCGACGGCGCCCTGACCAAGGCCCGCGCCCAGCTCGACCAGGCCCTCGCCGCCGAACGCGACGAACTCTCCGGCCGCGACGGCGACGACGCCCGCTTCAACGAGGCCCGCCTCGACGCGCTCCCCCGCTCCACCGCCCAGGCCGTCCGCGACCTCGAGGACTACCAGTGGGCCAGCGAATCGGCCCGTCAGCAGTACCAGCAGATCCTCGAGAGCCTGCGCAACGACGTGCTCGACCAGCAGTTCCGCGGCATGAAGCAGGCGCTGGAGAGCGGCGACCCCTCGACCATGCAGGCGCTCAAGGACATGATGAGCGACCTCAACGACCTCCTCGCCAAGAAGGCCCGGGGGGAGGACACCCAGGCCGACTTCGACGAGTTCATGGCCAAGCACGGCGACACCCTCGGCGAGGAGGGCATCGAGAACCTCGACGACCTGGTCGACTCCCTCGCCCGCCGCGCCGCGGCGGCGTCGCGGTTGATGCGCTCGCTCTCGCCGCAGCAGCGCGACGAGCTGTCCTCGCTGATGCAGCAGGCCATGGGCGACGACGTCGACCTCCAGGCGCAGATGTCCCAGCTCAACGACAACCTGCGCGCCCTGCGCCCCGACCTGGACTTCTCCCGCGGGGAACGGGTCCGCGGTCAGCGCGGCAGCGAACCCCTCGGCTACGGCGAGGCGGCCGACGCGCTGCAGGACATCTCCGAGCTCGACGACCTGCTCGACCAGCTCGGCCAGGAGCACCCCGGCGCGACGCTGGACGACGTCGACGTCGACACCCTGGAACGCCAGCTCGGCCGCGGTGCCGCCGACGACCTGCGCCGGCTGCGCGACCTCGAGCGGGAGCTCCAGCGGCAGGGCTGGCTGTCCCGCTCCTCCGAGGGACTCACGCTGTCCCCCAAGGCGTTGCGCCGGCTCGGTCAGACCGCGTTGCGCGACGTGCTCGGTCGCCTCGACGCGGGTGGTCGCGGCGACCACGACAACCGCGACGCCGGTGCGGGCGGTGAACCGACCGGGTCCACGCGGGGCTGGGAGTTCGGCGACGAACAACCCCTCGACGTCGTCCGGACCGTCTCGAACGCGCTGAAGCGCGGCGCGGCGCAGGGACGCACGGGGGCGGTGAAGCTGTCCTGGGAGGACTTCGAGGTCGTCGAGACCGAACGTCGCGCGGGGGCCGCCGTCGCGCTGTGCGTCGACCTGTCGTACTCGATGGCCGCCGAAGGCCGCTGGGGTCCGATGAAGGAGACGGCACTCGCGCTGTCACACCTGATCTCGACGAAGTTCCCCAACGACGCGCTGCAGATCATCGGGTTCGGGCTGCACGCGCAGCCCATGACGGTCGGCGAACTCGCCGAGGTCGAACCCGACTTCGTGCAGGGCACCAACCTGCAGCACGCGCTGAGCCTGGCCCGCCGTCACGTCCGCCGCCACCCCGACGCCGAACCCGTCGTCCTCGTCATCACCGACGGGGAACCCACCGCCCACCTCGACGACACCTACGGCACCCCCGAGGCGGTGTTCCAGTGGCCGCCGACGCAGGCCACCATCCGGGCCACCGTGCAGGAGGTCGACCAGCTCACCCGGTTCGGCGCGACGATCAACCTGTTCATGCTCGGCGAGGACCCGGGGCTGCGTCGCTTCGTCGAGGCCGTGGCCCGGCGCAACGGCGGGCGAGTCCTCTCGCCCAGCCCCGAACGACTGGGGCGCTACGTCGTCGACGACTACCTGCGCTCGCGGGCCGGGCGCCGGGGGAACCGCCGGGCCTCCTAGTACTGCAACGGCACTTCAGGTAGATGGTGCCCACGTTGTCGGTAGTGACAAGCGCGGGCCTGATGTTGGCGTCTGCGCCGCCAGGTGGACCAGTTCCAGACGTGTTCGACAGCGTGATGGGCTGCCAGAACCAGCTTGGTCAGGAGACGTCGGATCTCCGGTAGCGTGTATCCGATCATGCCGTGTTCGCTGGAACCGGCGCCCCCTTTGCCTCCCGGTGAGCACCAGCATCATGAACACTGGAACGGGTAGCGGCCAACCAGGCCAGGGTGAGCATCGAGAGAGTGATGTGGGCATACCAAGCCCGGTAGTCACGGACCTGGTAGTGGTCCAATCCCGCTTCACCTTTCGCCTGCTGGAAGCATTCCTCGATGTGCCAGCGGGAACCGGCGACACGGGCCAGATCCGCCAGAGTGGTTTCCCGCGGTCCGTAGCAGACGTAGTAGGCCAGTTCCCCGGTCGCGATGGAGCGCCGGGCCAGCAGCCAGTGCCCGCGACCAGACCGCCAGGCGATGCGGAGCGGGACCCGCGCCCAGTCGTAGATCCGTTCCCCGTGGGCCCCCGGACCAGCGGAGTAATCCCGCCACGCCCGCGCCGGCAACTCCGCGATCATCTGCGCGGCCCGGCCCTGGTGAGCATCAGTGGTGATGAGAGTGTCGTTGCTCTTGCAGGACAAAACGTGTGCGGCGTCGCGTTCTTCCAGCCACGCCCGCAGATGAGCGACCTGACCGTAGGCTTCATCGCCGGTGACCCAGGCGAAGGAAACACCGGCATCGAAGGCACGCTGCAGCATCATCATCGCCTGCTGCGGTTTGGTGGCGAACTCCGCCTCATCGGGTATGCCGGCGGCTCGGCACCGTTGACGATCATCGGTCCACGACTGCGGCAGGTAGAGCTCGCGGTCGATCAACGCATGTCCTCGCGGGGAGGCGTAGGCGAGGAAGGTGCCCACCTGGGAGTTCTCGATCCGCCCGGCCGTGCCGGAGTACTGCCGCTGCACCCCGGCCGAGCGGGTTCCCTTCTTGAGGAAGCCGGTCTCGTCCACGATGAGCACCCCTTCAGGGGAACCGAGGTGCTCGACGACATAGTCACGAACGTCGTCACGCACCCCGTCGACGTTCCACTCCGCGCGCCGCAGCAGTCGCTGCATCCCATCCGGGGAGACCTCCCCGGCCTGCTCGGCCAAGGTCCAGCCGTTCTTGCGTTCCAGCCCCGCCGCTAGCCCGGTCACGTAGGCGCGCACCCGAGCCCGCGGTTCGGTCCGCGCGAACCGCCCCGCGATCCGCTCATGCAGCCGGTCCAGCTCTGCCATCGCGAGGTCCACCACCATGAACACCATCATCTACCTGAAGTGCCGTTGCAGTACTAGAAGTCGCTGGTCCCCGCCGGGAGGGGTGTGCCACGGTGCTCGGGTGAGCAACGCCGCCCGCGTGGTCGAGGTCGTCCTCCCCCGCCGGCTCGGGACGGGTTTCCGCTGGCTCATCGCCTCCAGCTGGGCCAGCAACCTGGGCGACGGACTGGCGCTGGCCGCCGGGCCGTTGCTGGTCGCCTCCCTCACCGACGACGCGTTCCCGGTGGCGTTGGCCGCGCTCGCGGCGTGGCTGCCGCCGCTGCTGTTCGGGTTGAGCGCCGGGGTGCTCTCCGACCGGGTCGATCGGCGGCTCATCGTCCTCACCGTCGACGGTGTGCGGGCCCTCGTCCTCGTCGCGCTGGCCGCGGTCGTCGCGACCGGGCACGCGAGCATCCCGCTCGTCCTCGGCGCATTGTTCCTGCTCGCGACCGCCGAAGTCTTCGCGGACAACACGGCGAGCACGCTGCTGCCGATGCTCGTCGCCCGCGACGACCTGGCGGTCGCGAACGCCCGCATCCAGACGGGTTTCGTCACGGTGAACCAGCTCGCCGGTCCACCGCTGGGCGCCCTGCTCTTCACGATGGCCCACGCGACCCCGTTCGCGGCCCAGGCCGGGCTCTGCGCCCTCGCCGCGGTGTTCGTCGCCCGGATGCGCCTCCCCGCGCGGGAGGCGGAACGCGCGAGCACCACGCCCTGGCACGACGTCGCGGAGGGGATCCGCTGGACCGCCCACCACCCGGCCGTGCGGGTCCTCGTCGCGACGATCTTCATCTTCAACGTCACCTTCGGTGCCGCCTGGTCGGTCCTCGTCCTCTACGCGCGGGAGCGGATCGGGCTGGGCGAGATCGGTTTCGGCCTCGTGACCACCGTCGGAGCGGCCGGCGGCATCGTCGGCGTCCTGGCCTACGGCTGGATCACCCGCCACGTCTCCCTGGGCAACCTGATGCGGATCGGGTTGGTGGTCGAGACCTTCACCCACCTCGGCCTCGCGCTGGCCCGGACCCCGTGGGTGGCGCTCCCCGTGTTCTTCGTCTTCGGCGCGCACGCGTTCGTCTGGGGCTCGACGTCGATCACCGTGCGCCAGCGCGCCGTCCCGCACGGGTTGCAGGGCCGCGTCGGCGCCGTCAACACCGTCGGCACGTTCGGCGGCCTCGCCATCGGGAGCGGGTTCGGAGCCGTTCTCTCGCAGCACGTCGGCGTGACCGCGCCGTTCTGGTTCGCCTTCGCCGGGTCGGCGGTCTTCGTCGTCCTGATCTGGCGGCCGCTGCGCCACGTGGCCCACGGCGACTGACCGACGGCGGCTGGGCGGGTGAGTGGGGTGGGATCGTTGCCTCCCCGGGGTCGCTCAACGTCCTCGGGGAGGCAACGATCCCACCCCCGGGCGACTCAGCCCAGCGCCTGCGCGAGGTCGGCGACGAGGTCGTCGGCGTCCTCGATCCCGACGGACAGCCGCACGAGGTCGTCGGGCACCTCGAGCAGCGAACCCGCCACCGAGGCGTGGGTCATCCGGCCGGGGTGCTCGACGAGGGACTCGACCCCGCCGAGGGACTCCCCCAGGGTGAACAGCTCGGTCGCCCCGCAGACCTTCAGGGCGTCCTCGACCGAGGCCAGGCGGAAGCTGATCATCCCGCCGAATCGCTTCATCTGCCGGGCGGCGACGTCGTGGTTGCGGTGCTCGGGCAGGCCCGGGTACAGGATCTTCGTGACCCGCGGGTGGGACTGCAGGAACTCGACGACGCGTTCGGCGTTGTCGCAGTGGCGTTCCATCCGGACGGCGAGGGTCTTCAGCCCGCGCTGGACGAGCCAGGAGTCGAAGGGACCGGGCACCGCGCCCAGGGAGTTCTGGTGGAAGCCGATGCGCTCGGCGAGGGAGTTCCCCCGCCCGTCCTCGCCGTCGCGCACGACGACGGCCCCGCCGACGACGTCGGAGTGCCCGCCGGCGTACTTGGTGGTGGAGCTGATGACGAGGTCGGCGCCGAGGGTCAGCGGCGTCTGCAGGTAGGGCGTCGCGAAGGTGTTGTCCACGACGAGCAGGGCCCCCGCGGCGTGGGTGATCTCGGCGATGGCCGCGATGTCGCCGACCGTGAGCAGCGGGTTGGTCGGCGTCTCCAGCCACACCAGGCGGGTCCGGCCGGGCTGGACGGCGGCGCGCACGGCGTCCAGGTCGGCCAGGTCGACCGGGGTGTGCTCCACGCCCCACGGTTCGACGACCCGCTTCACCAGCCGGTAGGTGCCGCCGTAGGCGTCGTTGGGGATGACGACGTGGTCGCCGGGCTTGAGCAGGGCCCGCAGGATCCCGTCCTCGGCGGCGAGACCGGAGGCGAAGGCGAACCCGGCGGCACCCTGCTCGAGGGCGGCGAGCTGGGTCTCCAGCGAGGCGCGGGTCGGGTTGCCGGAGCGCGAGTACTCGTAGCCGGCGCCGAGCCCGGTCCGCAGCGCGCCGACGCCGTCCTGCTTGTAGGTGGAGACCTGGTAGATCGGCGTCACCACGGCCCCGGTCGAGGGATCGGCCTCCTGGCCGGCGTGGATGGCTCGGGTGGAGAAGCCTGGCAGCTGCGCATCAGTCACGAGGTCCAGAGTAGGGAACGTCCGGGCCGCGACCGTGGTTGAGGAAGACACGACGGCGGAGAAGGAGCTGGTGACGTGCTGTTCGGCAACCCGTTCAAGACGACGATGGTGACCGCGGACGAGGCCCTCAAGGGCTCGGAGACGCGACGCTTCGAGGTCCCGACGACCCACACGGTCCTCGGTACCCCGCTCGAAGGCCCGTGGCCCGAGGGCACCGAGGTGATCTCGTTCGCCATGGGCTGCTACTGGGGTGCGGAGCGCATCTTCTGGCAGGTCCCGGGCGTCGTGACGACGGCGGTGGGCTTCCAGGGTGGCTTCACGAAGAACCCGACCTACGACGAGTCGACGACCGGGCGCACCGGCCACGCCGAGACGGTCCTGGTCGCCTACGACCCCACCCGGGTCAGCCCCGAGGTCCTGCTGAAGACGTTCTGGGAGAACCACGACCCGACCCAGGGCTTCCGCCAGGGCAACGACCGCGGCACGGAGTACCGGTCCGCGATCTACACGACCACCGACGAGCAGTGGGACGCCGCGCAGAAGACGCGCGAGACGTTCCAGCGCGAGCTCAGCGAGCACAAGCACGGCCAGATCACGACGGAGATCCGCAAGGCCTCCGACGCGGGCCCGTTCTGGTACGCCGAGGACTACCACCAGCAGTACCTGGACAAGGTCCCCAACGGCTACTGCAACCACGGCCCGAACGGTCTGACCTGCCAGATCGGTCTGGTCTCGACGGGCGACTGACCCGTTGACGCCACGAGGGGACGGTGCCCGTGGGCACCGTCCCCTCGTGTGCGTACGCCCCCCAGCGCATGCTCGGCCACCCGTCCCCCCGGCGGGGTGCCTGCAACGATCCTCGCAGAGGGGGGTACCTGGTCGGCACCATCCGGACACCCCCCTTTCGGGGTGCACCGTCGTCCCCGCCCGGCAGCAGGCGGTCCGAGATCCCGGTAGCCTCGGCGCGGAAGGAGGACCGACGTGACCATCTTGCGCATCGCGGCGGTCGACGACCACCCCGCGCTCCTCACCGGTCTCCAGCTCGAGCTGGCCCGGTTGGACGCGGCCCTGCAGTTCGTCGCCACCGCACCGACCGTCCCCGACCTGCTGTTCCAGCTGCAGGGGGCCCCCGGGCCGGACGTCGTCCTGCTCGACCTCAGGTTGGGCGACGCCTCGCGCCCGGCGGACAACGTCCGCTCCCTCCTCGAGGCCGGCAGCCGCGTCCTCGTCTACACCGAGGGGCGCGCGCACGCCGAGGCGCTGGAGGCGTTGCAGGCCGGCGCCCAGGGTGTTCTGCTCAAGGACCGCCCGGTCGCGACGGTCGCCGAGGCGCTGCGGTCCATCGCGGACGGCGACACCCTGCAGTCCGCCGAGACCGCGGCCGCGCTGCAGGTCGACGAGACGCTCACGTCGCACCTGTCCCCGCAGGAGCGACGCGTCCTGGAGCTGTACGCGGGGGGCATGCCCGCCCGGTCGGTGGCCCTGCGCCTCGGCGTCACGCTCGAGACGGCCAAGAGCTACCTGAAGCGGATCCGCGCGAAGTACGCCGCACTGGACCGGCCCGCCTACACCCGCATGGAGCTCTACCGCCGTGCCGTCGAGGACGGCGTCCTCGCCCCGCTGGCCTCCCCCGCCCCGGGTCTTCGTGACCTGCGGGACTGACCTGAGGTGACGCGCCGCGGCGTCCACCGGCTCCTGGCGCTCGTCCTGGCCCTGGGTCTGGTCTCGGTCGCACCGACCGTCGTGACGAACCTGCTCGCCGGGCGGTCGCAGTTCCCCGTCGCCTGGTCCGCCTCGATCTGCGCCGGTTACCTGGTGATCCTGGCGGCGCTGCTGACCCAGGCCGTCCGACGGGGCTCCTGCCAGGTCCCCGCGTGGGGTCTGGTCGTCCTCGGTGACCTGGCCCTGGCGGGCTACCCGCTGCTGGCGACCCGCGCCGACGACGACGTCCCGTGGGTGCTGGCGCTCTCCGCGCTGACCGTGGGCGCCGGGGCGGTGGCCGCGCCGTCGCTGAGGGGGACGCTGGGGCTGACGTCCCTGCACCTCGCCCTGCGGGGGCTGCTGCAGGTCAGCGGCGTCTGGTTCGTCGCCCCCGACGTAGGCGTCCTCGAGGCCGTCGGACTGCTCGTCGTCGCGATCGCCGTGTCCGTCGCCGTCCAGGCCGTGCACGACGCCGCCCACCAGGTCGAGTCGGCCCGCACCACCGCCGATCGCGCCGCGGCCGCCGCGGCCGCGGCCCGCGCGGTGGAGCTGGAGAACTCCCACTGGGACGGCATCGTGCACGACGACGTGCTCGCCTCGCTGTCGCTGACCGCGCACGCCCGTGACGACGTCGCCGACCGGGTGCGCACCGCGGCCGCCGCGGAGCGGGCGCTCGCGAGCATCGACGCGGGGTCCACCGGTCTGCGCGACCCGGCACCGGTCGGGCTGGGAGAGACGGTGTCGCGCCTGCAGGACACCGTCCTCGCGCTGCACCCGCAGGCGGTGCTGAGCACGCCGCCGGTCCCCGTCGGCCGCCTCGCCCCGGAGGCCCTCGAGGCCCTCGTCGCGGCGACGGCGGAGGCCGTGCGCAACGCGGTGCGGCACGGGTCGTCGGCGGGGGCTGCGCCCACCGTCCGGGTCCGGCTCCGCGCGGACGTGGCGCGGGGCCGCTTCAGCGTCGAGGTGCGCGACGACGGGGTCGGGTTCGACACCCGTCGCGCCACCCCCCGCCTCGGGCTCGCGGTCTCGGTGCGTCGGCGTGCCGACGTCGTCGGCGGCCGGGCGCTGGTGCGCTCGGTCCCGGGGGTCGGCACCGTCGTCCTGCTCGGCGTCCCGTTGCTGGACGTCACCGCCGAGGTCGTGGGGTGACCGGGGTCCAACGGGCCTGTCTCATCGGCACGGTCATCTGGCTGTTCTCGCACGGGCCGCTGGTGGCGTTGCTGTCCCTGCACCAGCACCGCGCGCCCGCGCTGTCGCTGCTGGCCCTGACCGTCGTCCTGATCGTGAGCGCCGTCGCGGTCCGCCCCCTGCTCGGGCGGCCGCTGGACCTCTCCACCCGCGCCGCCCTGGGGATGGCGCTCGTCGTGCCGCTGAGCGGACTGGCCGTCACCCCGTTCCTCGACGAGTCGCTGTGGCGCACCTACGGCGACTACTGGCCGGGACTGACCCAGATCGTCGTCGCCGCCCTGGTGATGCGCCGGCAGTGGCTGCCGGGGCTGATCGCCGAACTCGCCTCCGCCGCGGTGCTCGGTGTCCTCGTCGCCGGCTCCGACCTGCCGGACCGGGCGGTGGTGTTCGCAGCGCTCAACCAGCCGGCCATCGTCTGGTTCACCGCCTCGGTCGGGGTCCGGTTCGTCTTCGACCGCACCGCCCGCGACGTCGCCCGCTACGACGCCGACACCGGACGGGCGATCGCCGCGCAGGCGAGCACGCAGGCCCGGGACGCGAGCGCCCGGGCACGCCGCGAGGACCTGGAGCACGGTGTCGTGCCGCTCCTGCGGCGGGTCGCGATGACCCGGCCCGGGGCCCCGACGTGGTCGCTGCTGTCCCGGGGCGCCCTGGTGCTGGAGCGGCAGCTGCGCGACGACCTGCGCGCCCGCGAACTCCTCGACGACACCGTCCGGGCCGGCCTGCGCGAGGCCCGGGCGCGCGGCTGCACCGTGGACGTCGTCGACGACCGCGGCACCGGGGTCGAGGACCGACCCGAGTTCGTCGCCGCCGTGCGGGCCGTCCTGGCTCCCGCGCTGCGCGTCTGCACCGACGCCCGGGTCACCCTGCGGCTCACCCCGGGCGGGCGGCACGCGACGTTGTCCGTCGACGGCTCCGCCGCCGACGCCGACGCGGTCGCGACGTCGTTGCGGGCGGCGGAGCTGCGCGGGACCCCGCTCACGGTGGAGACGGAGGTGGACCTGCTCGACGGGGCCGGTTCGCTCTGGGCGGACCTGCGCCCGCCCCGCTGAGGCCCCGCGCGGGGGTGGGGCTCAGACGGGGAAGCCGTGGACGGCGAGGTAGTCGCGCAGTCGACGCGCGGCGAGGTCGGGGTCGCCGAGGACGCCGGCCTCGTCGGCGAGGCGGAACGTCTCGGCCTGGTGCACGGCGCTGCGGGCGGAGTGCAGACCCCCGACCATCGCGTAGCCGGGCTGGCGACCGTCCAGCCAGTTCAGGAAGGCGATCCCGGCCTTGTAGTAGGGCGTGGGCGCCCCGAACACGTGCCGCGCCAACGGGACCGTCGGGTCGAGGGCCGCCCGGAACCCGGTGACGTCACCGGCGTCGAGGCGGACCAGCGCCGCGGCGGCGACGTTCGCGATGCCCGCGAAGATGCCGAGCAGGGCGTCGGAGTGGAACCGCCCGTCGCCCTGGATGAGGTCGGGGTAGTTGAAGTCGTCGCCGGTGTAGAGCCGGACCCCCTCGGGCAGCCGGGCGCGCAACGCCTTCTCGTGGTCCGCGTCGAGCAGCGACACCTTGACCCCGTCGACGTGGGCGGCGTTGGCCCGCACCAGCTCGACGAAGGTGTCGGTCGCCGCGGCGACGTCGCGCGAACCCCAGTACCCGGCGAGCGCGGGGTCGAACACCTCCCCCAGCCAGTGCAGCACGGCGGGCCGGCGGACCTGGGACAGCAGGCCGGAGTACAGCGTGAGGTACTCCTCCGGGCCCTGGGCGCTCGCGGCGAGGTGCCGGCTCGCCATGAGGATGGGCTGGGCGCCGGTGTCCTCGACGATCGCGAGCTGTTCCTCGTAGGCGGCGCGGACGACGTCGAGGCCGTGCGGGCCGGGGGCGAGCTGGTCGGTACCCACCCCCGCGGCGATGGAGCCGCCGACGGCCGCGGCCTCGGCGGCGCTGCGGCGCACGAGTTCCGTCGTCGCGGCGAAGTCGAGGCCCATCCCGCGTTGCGCGGTGTCCATCGCCTCGGCCACCCCGAGACCGAGGGAGAACAGCCGGCGCCGGAACGCCAGCGTCGCGTCCCAGTCGAGGTCGGCGACCGCGCCGGGGACGTTCTCGGCCCCGGCGCGGGGGACGACGTGGGCCGCGGCGAAGACCGTCCGGGACCGGGCCGGCCCGGACGGGACCTCCCACGCGACGGGTTCGTGCACGGCGTGCTCGACGAGTTCCACGGAGCCGTCGCTACCCCGACGGGGCAGTCGCAGCACCTGCCCCGTCCGGGCACGGTCCTGCGTCAGCGTGGTCACAGCGACAGCTCCGTGATCTCCATGCGCCGTCCCTGCGCCGAGGACTCCAGTCCGGCCTGCGCGAGGCGCACACCCCGTGCGCCGGAGAGGAAGTCGTAGGGGTGGGGGGTGTCGGCGACGACGTGGCGGACGAACTGCTCCCACTGGACCTTGAACCCGTTGTCCACGGGTTCGTTGTCGGGCACGACGGCCCAGTCGTCGCGGTAGCGGTGCTGCTCGGGCAGGTCGGGGTTCCAGACGGCCTTCGGGGTCACCGAACGCGGCTGGACCCGGCAGGAGAACAACCCGGCCACCGCGCTGCCGAGGGTCCCGTCGACCTGGAACTCGACGAGTTCGTCGCGGTCCACGCGGACCGCCCACGAGGAGTTGAGCTGGGCGATGATCCCGCCCTCGAGCTCGAAGATGGCGTACGCGGCGTCGTCGGCCGTGGCCTTGTACGCCTCGCCCTTCTCGTCGTAGCGGACCGGCACGTGGGTGACGGCCTTCGCCGTCACGGCCTCGACGGGGGCGATGGTCTGCTCCAGCACGTAGTTCCAGTGGCAGAACATGTCGGCCACGATCCCGCCGCCGTCTTCCGCGCGGTAGTTCCAGCTGGGGCGCTGCGCGGGCTGCCAGTCGCCCTCGAACACCCAGTAGCCGAACTCCCCGCGGACGGAGAGGATCTCGCCGAAGAACCCGGAGTCGACGAGGCGCTTCAGCTTCCGCAGCCCGGGGAGGAAGATCTTGTCGTGGACGACGCCGTTCTTGACCCCCGCGCGGGCGGCGGCGCGGGCGAGTTCGAGGGCTCCCTCGACGCTCTCCGCGGTGGGCTTCTCGGTGTAGACGTGGCGGCCCGCGGCGATCGCCTGCAGGATCGAGCGTTCGCGCGCGGAGGTCACCTGCGCGTCGAAGTAGAGCGGGTAGTCGTCGTCGGCGAGCGCCGCGTCGAGGTCGGTCGTCCAGTGCTGCAGGTCGTGGCGTTCGGCGATCTCGCGGAGCTTGTCCTCGGAACGTCCCACCAGGAGGGGTTCCAGCTGGACCCGGGAACCGTCGGGGAGTTCGACCCCACCCTGTTCGCGGATGGCCAGGACGGACCGCAGCAGGTGCTGGCGGTACCCCATCCGGCCCGTGACGCCGTTCATGACCACACCGAGGCGGTGCACCATCGCTGCCTCCAAGAGAGTTCGGGAATGCGCTTTCCAGAGGCTAGGCCAGGGCGGTCGCCCCGTGCAAGGATCCGGACGTGCTGGTTCCCGGGTTGTGCTCGATCACGTACCGACAGCTCGACGTCGACGGCGTCCTGGAGCTCGCCGCGGCGGCCGGGCTGTCCTGCGTGGAGTGGGGCGGTGACGTCCACGTGCCCGTCGGCGACGTCGCCACCGCGGCCGACGTGGCGCGGCGCACGGCCGACGCCGGCCTGACCGTCGCCTCCTACGGCTCCTACCACCGGGCGGGCGTCCACGACGACGCCGACGCCGTCATCGCGACGGCGACCGCCCTCGGCGCGCCCCGGATCCGGGTCTGGGCCGGCGACCAGGGGTCGGCCGAGGCCAGCCCGGTGGACCGGCTGCGGGTCGTCGCCTCGCTGGCCGAGACCGTCCGGCGCGCCCACGACGCGGGCGTCGAGATCGGCACGGAGTCCCACGGCGGCACCCTCACCGACACCACCGACTCGACCCGGCGCCTGCTCGCCGAGGTCGACGAACTCGTCGGCGCCCGCACCCTCACGACGTACTGGCAGCCGAGCGTCGACGCGGGCGAGGACGCGGCCATCGCCGAGCTCGCGGCGCTGGTGGACCGGGTCAGCACCGTGCACGCGTTCTCCTGGTGGCCGGGCACGACCCGGCTCCCCCTGCGGTCCCGGCACTCGCTGTGGCACCGGGCGTTCGAGCTGGTGCGGGCGGCGGGCGGCGACCACGACGTGCTCCTGGAGTTCGTCCCGGGCGACGACCCCGACCTGCTCGCGGGCGAGGCGGCGACGTTGCGGGGGTGGTTGAACCCGTGACCGTCGACGCGGTTCGTGGAGGTTTCTCGTACGTCCCACGAAGATCACACAGACGCTGCTAGGTTCCGGCCCAGCCGTTCGGGGGACCGGCAGCCTGCAGCGTGCACCAGCGACCCACCCCCGAGAAGACCCGGAGGTGCCGTCGTGGGCGTTGTCCGCACTGTCGTGTTCCCCGCCCTCAGACTGGTCGTCTGGGCCGTGATCGCGATCGCCCTGCTCTACATCGCCTTCGTCCGCCCGTCCGGCAACGACGCCGACGCGGCCGCCAGCCCCTCCGCCGTCGTCGACCCGCCCGCCGCGGCCGTCACCCGGGGGGACGTGACCAACACCGTGTCCCTGCAGGGCAGCATCCAGGCCGACCCCGCGACCACCGTGAAGAACACCACGACCGGGGTCGTCGGCAAGGTCCGCGCCGACGTCGGCGACACCGTCGACAAGGGCACCCCGCTGTTCACGGTCGTGGTCACGACCGACCCGCCGGTCTCCACCGACCCGCTGGCCCCGCCCGCCCAGCCGACCAAGAAGACGGTCACGGTGACCTCCACCGTCGCCGGGAAGCTCGCCACCCTCGACGTGCTCGCCGACCAGGCCGTCACCGTCGGGGACGCCGTCGCGACCGTCAGCCCGGGAACCCTCTCGATCTCCGCTCCCATGACGCAGGCCCAGCAGTTCCGCCTGCTCGCCCCACCGACGACCGCGCAGGTCACCGTGCCCGGTGGCCCCGGCACGTTCGAGTGCACGGGCCTGCGCACCGGGACCCCCACCACCACCCCCACGCCCTCGGACCCGGGCACCGGCGGCTACGTCGACCCCTACGCCGACCCGTCCGCGTCGATGACCGGCGCCACCGTCTCCTGCGCCGTGCCGCAGGGGGTCCAGGTCTTCGCCGGGCTGAGCGCGACCGTCGACGTCACGGCCGGCAACGCGACCGGCGTCCTGCTGGCCCCCGTCACCGCGGTCCAGGGCAGCGTCGGGAAGGGCAAGGTCTGGGTCGTCGCCGACGACGGTTCCCAGGTCGAGACCGAGGTCAGCCTCGGCCTGACCGACGGCCAGAACGTCGAGATCACCCAGGGGCTCACCGAGAACCAGCAGATCCTGCAGTTCGTCCCGAACACCGACACCCCGAGCGACGGTTCCGGCACGTACGGGATGGGCTACTGATGGAGACCGGCCCCTCCGCGGCGGGATCGGACGACGTGGTGAGCCTCACCGACGTCAGTCGCACCGTCCGCCTGCCCGACGGGAAGGACCTGCACATCCTCACCGGGGTGAACCTGCACATCGCGCGCGGCGAGCACATCGCCGTCGTGGGGCGCTCCGGGTCGGGGAAGTCCACGCTGCTCAACATCGTCGGCCTGCTCGACGCGCCCACCGGCGGTCAGTACCTGCTCGACGGGAAACCCGTCTCGGGGTTGTCCGGCCGGCGCACCGCGAAGCTGCGGGGAGCGACGTTCGGGTTCGTCTTCCAGCAGTTCAACCTGCTGCCCGGCCGCACCGCGACCGAGAACGTCGCCAACCCGCTGATGTACGGCACCGGTCGGGACTTCCTGCGGCGCAAGAAGACCGCGCGCGCCATGCTGGAACGCGTCGGCCTCGGCCACCGCCTCGACACCATGCCGGAGAAGCTGTCCGGCGGTGAGCAGCAGCGGGTCGCGCTGGCCCGCAGCCTGGTCCGCCGTCCCCGCGTGCTGCTGGCCGACGAACCCACCGGCGCGCTCGACGTCGACACGGGCTCGGCGGTGATGGACGTGCTCGAGGAACTCGTGCGCGACGACGGCACGACGCTGGTCACCATCACCCACGACCTGTCCGTCGCCTCGCGCGCCGACCGGCAGTTCCGTCTCGACCACGGCGTCCTCACCGAGATCACGGCGGACACCCTGGCGAGTGCGACGGCCCACCGGGAGACGATGTGATGGGCTTCTTCGCGGCGATCTCCGAGGCCTGGAGCGAGATCCGCGTCAACCGGACCCGCGTCGTGCTGTCCCTGGTCGGGGTGTTCCTCGCGGTGTTCGCGATGACCACGATCACGGCCGTCGGCAACATGGCCCGCCAGATGGTGGGTGAGACCACCGAACGCTCCAGCGGTCGCCCGGCCACCCTCCGGGTCGACGCCTACAGCAACGGCACGAACTCCGCCGACGGTGTGCAGACGGTGGAGACCGCCCTGCGCGAGACGGCCGTGCGGCACGAGGTCGGCTGGTGGGGCCTGGCGTCCTACCAGTACGGCAGCGGCGGGCAGCTCACCGTCCGCTTCCCCGCCGGGACGCAGCTCGTCACGGCCACGACGGTCGACCCGAGCTACGGCACGATGCACCGGGTCATCACCTCCGAGGGCCGCTGGTTCTCCGCGGGCGACGACGACGCGTTCTCGCCCCGCCTCGTCGTGAACCAGGCCTTCGCCGACCAGCTCGGAGGTTTCGACCCCGCGAACCCGTTGACCGTCGTCCTCGGCGGCGACACCCCCGTCACCGCCACCGTCGTCGGGATCTCGTCGTCCGCGAGCTACGACGCGACGACCCCGGGCGCCTACGTCCTCAACGCCGACGCGCAGCGCTGGAACCTGCTGGGCGACCCGGCGAACTCCTCCCCCCCGGGTCTGGAGCTGTGGGTCCCGAACGCCGACGCGGACGCCCTCGTCTCCGCCCTGCAGACCGAGGTCCAGGCCAGCCTGCCGGGGTACTCCGTCTCGGTGCAGCGCCAGGACGCCGGCGACGAGCTGAACATCCTCGACACGATCCTCGCCTACGGGGTCCGCGGCGTCGGGATCTTCGCGCTGCTGCTCGGCGGGATCGGGGTGCTGAACGTCGGCCTCGTGACCGTGCGTCAGCGCATCCGCGAGATCGGGGTGCGGCGCAGCTTCGGGGCGACGGGGAGCCGGGTGTTCTTCGCCGTGCTCTTCGAGTCCGTCGCGGCCACGTTCGTGGCGGGATTCCTCGCGGTGATGCTCTCGATCATCCTGATCTCGAACTTCCCGCTGCAGTCCGTGCTGCCGGCGGGGGTGACCCTGGAGGACGTTCCGCCGTTCCCGCTGGAGGCGGCCGTGGAGGGCCTGGTCGCCGCGACCGCCGTCGGCGCCCTCGCCGGCCTCGTCCCCGCCACGATGGCCGTGCGCGCCAAGGTCATCGACGCGATCCGCTACTGACCCTCGACCCACTTCTGGGGAACGTCCCACCCTTCCGCGAACCGGGAAGGGTGGGAAGTTCCCCAGGAGTCGTTCAGTGCGAGATGGCGAGGTAGGCCAGGAGGTCGTGGCGCGTGATGACGCCCACGGGCTTCCCGTCCTCCACCACGACGGCCGCGTCCGCGCTCGAGAACACCGCGCGGGCGTCCTCGACCGACTGCCCCGCACCGACCAGCGGCAGGGCCGGGCCCATGTGCGCGCTGACGGCGTCGGACATCTTCGCCTTGCCGGTGAACAGGGCGTCGAGCAGCTCCCGCTCGTTCACCGCGCCGGCGATCTCCCCCGCCATGACCGGCGGTTCCGCCCCGACGACGGGCAGCTGCGAGACGCCGTACTCGCGCATGATCTCGATGACGTCGTGGACGGTCTCCGTCGGGTGCGTGTGCACCAGCGCGGGCAGCCCGGCCGACTTGGCACGCAGCACCCCGCCGACGGTCCCGCTGGAGCCGGAGTCGAGGAACCCGTAGGACGACATCCAGTCGTCGTTGAAGATCTTCCCCAGGTAGCCGCGGCCGCTGTCGGGCAGCAGCACCACGACGACGTCGTCGGGGCCGAGGTCCTTCGCCGCGCGCAGCGCCGCGACGACGGCCATCCCGCAGGAGCCCCCGACGAGGAGCCCCTCCTCGCGGGCCAGGCGACGGGTCATCGCGAAGGAGTCCCCGTCGGAGACGGCGATGATCTGGTCGGGGATCGAGGGGTCGTAGGCCGTGGGCCAGAAGTCCTCGCCCACGCCTTCGACGAGGTAGGGGCGGCCGGTGCCACCGGAGTAGACCGAACCCTCCGGGTCGGCGCCGATGACCTTCACGTCGCCCTGTTCCTTGAGGTAGCGCCCGGTGCCGGTGATGGTCCCCCCGGTGCCGACCCCGGCGACGAAGTGCGTGATCCTGCCGTCGGTGTCGGCCCAGACCTCGGGACCGGTCGTCTCGTAGTGGCTGCGCGGGCCCTGGACGTTGCTGTACTGGTCCGGCTTCCAGGCGCCCTCGATCTCACGGACCAGGCGGTCGGAGACGGAGTAGTAGGACTGCGGGTCCTCCGGCGGGACGGCCGTCGGGCAGACGACGACCTCGGCCCCGTAGGCCTTGAGGACGTTGCGCTTGTCGACGCTGACCTTGTCCGGGCAGACGAAGACGCACTGGTAGCCGCGCTGCTGCGCGACGAGCGCCAGCCCGACCCCCGTGTTGCCGCTCGTGGGTTCGACGATCGTCCCGCCCGGCTTCAGCAGCCCCTCGGCCTCGGCGGCGTCGATCATGCGGGTCGCGATGCGGTCCTTCACGGAGCCACCGGGGTTGAGGTACTCCACCTTCGCGAGCACCGTGCAGGCCAGGCCCTCGGTGACGCGGTTGAGCTTGACCAGCGGGGTACCGCCCACGAGGTCGACGACGGTCTCGGCATAGCGCATGGCCCCATCATCCCGCACGGAACCCGGCCCCCGGGCGCCGCGTCCCACCGTCGTGCTGCGCCGCCGCGACCTGCTGATCTCGCTGACCGCCACGGGAGTGCTGGCCGGGTGCGGGAACGACCCGACGTCACCGTCGGCGAACACCGGCTGGCCGGGCGACCTCCCCGCCACGTCCGCGACCTGGCAGGAACTCCCTGTCCCGCCGATGGTCCCCCGCCGGCGACCGACGCTGACCTGGACGGGCTCCGAGGTCCTGGTCACCGGGGGCGAGTTCATCCCCGCGACGACGCCGCCTCCCTGCCCGGCGAACGCCGACTGCTACTTCCCCTCGAATCCCGTGACCGACGGTGCGGCCTTCGATCCCGCGACCGGCACCTGGCGCCACTTCGACGACGCGCCGGCGTTCCACCACGAGCCGGTCTGGACCGGCTCCCTGCTCACCGACGGCTGGACGTGGTTCGACCCGGCGTCCGGGGCGAGGGGTCAAGCCCCGTGGAGCGACCTCCTCGTCTACGCCCCGGCCTGGTGGTCAGGGTCGGAGGTGGTCTGCGTGGGGACCGACGGGAGCATGGAGCCCGTGGCCCACACCCTCTGGGCCTGTAACCCCGTCACGGGCGCCACCCGCACCTCTCCCGTCCCTTCGCCCGCGGCCGGGGAGTCAGTGAGCACCTTCGGCACCGACCACGAGTTGTTCGTGGGGACCTCGAAGATCATCGACGCCGAGTGCAGCAGCGGCGGCTCCTGCGGTCGGCTCAACGCCTGGGACGCGGTCACGGGAAGTTGGCGTGCGGTCGACGGGGAACTGGTCGCGAGCGGATGGGACGGTTCGCGCGGCGTCGGGATCCGCTGGGACGACTCCGGTCCCGTGGGGGTCGTGACCGTCGACCCGGCCGACGGCTCCAGCAGCGAACTCCCCGCCCTGCCCGCGGCGCTCCGCGGCTCCCCGCGCCTGCTGGTGGGTCCCGGCCGGATCGCGGTGAGCGAGTCGGGCCGCACGGCCGTCCTCGACGGGACGCAGTGGGTCGCCCTGCCCGAGCTCACCATCGCCCCCGACTCGGTGCCGACCGTCGAGTGGGCGGGCGACCGGCTCGTCGCCTGGGACGACTCCGGGCGCACCGGCCGGTCGATCCAGCTCGAGTGATCTGCGGACAGGGACCGTTCGGCCGACGCCTCCGAGCAGACCCTCGACTGGAGCGTTCCGCGGCGCAGAGGCCGCTTCGCGACGCGCAATGCTCCAGTCGGTGACCTACAGCGCCCGGCGCACCGCCGCGACCACGTCGTGGGCGGCGGCGAGCGCCGCGGCGTCGCCGAAGTGCACGACGTCGTGGCCGACGACGGCGAGCTGGTCGCCGATCCCGTGGGTGGCCAGCCTCGGCAACGGACGGCGGGGTTCACCCTCGGCGTCGGCGGCGAGGTCGGCGAGCGCCTGGGCGGCGGACCGGACCGCGTCCGCGGGGCTGGGCCCGTCCGGGGACCTCGGCCGGTCGAGCCGCGCGAGGGGGAGGCCCCGGACGCGGTCGGCCTGCAGGTCCAGGAAACGCGAGAGCTCGGTGCGCTGGACCCGCAGGTCCCGCGCACCGAGCTCGTCGTGGTCGGGCACGGTCAGTTGTCGCCGCGCAGGATGGAGATCAGTCGGAGGATCTCCAGGTACAGCCAGACCAGCGTCACCATCAGGCCGAAGCCCGCGCGCCAGGACTCCTTCACCGGCAGGCCGTTCTTGATGCCCTGCTCGATGTAGTCGAAGTCGAGGACGAGGAACAGCGAGGCCAGGACGACGCCGAAGGCGCTGACGAGGATCCCCAGGCCGCCGATGGAGTAGACGTTGGTGCCGCCGAGCAGCGAGAACGCGAGGTTCGCGAGCGCGAAGACGAGGTAGCCGATCCCCGCGATCATCAGGATCTTGGTGAAGCGCGGGCTGTTGCGGACGATGCCCGTCTTGTAGGCGATGAGCATCCCGGCGAAGGCCCCGAGCGTGCCGATGACGGCCTGCCCGACGATGCCGTCGTAGAACGACGCGTACGCGTGCGAGATCGCCCCGACGAAGAGACCCTCGAAGGCCGCGTACGCGAACATCACGCCTGGGCGGACCTTCTTGGACATCTGCGCCCACAGGCCCAGGACCATCGCGACGAGGGCCGCGCCGATCGCCGGGAGCAGCTTCAGGTCACCGAACCACGCGAGCGCCGCGCCGACGAGCAGCATCGCGAACAGCGAGGCCGTGCGGACGACGACGTCGTCCAGGGTCATCCGGCGCGACTGCGCCGGCGTGGCGGACGGCTTCTGGTACCAGTCCTCCAGCGTGCGGGCGGAAGCGTCGGCCGGCGGTGCCTGACGCTGCGCGCTGCTGGGCGCGTCGAACGTGGCGTAGCCGTTGTTCTTCCATTCCTTGCTGCGTGCGAAGACCGGGTTCTTGCTCTCCATGGCTCCCCTCCGGAGCAGACCTTCAGTGATGGTGGCAACGGCCGAGCAGCTGCCGTGGTTCCCTGCACCGATCACGGATCAGTCACGAAAGTACCCGGGACGGGGATCGAACCCGCACGCCGCGAACGGCCCGGGGGTTTAAGCCCCGTGCGCCTACCAGTTACGCCACCCGGGCCTGGACAGGCCACGGTGTCGCAGCCTGCGCGGGGTCATCCTCTCAGGAACGCGCCGCCCGTTCGAATTCGGCGAAGGGGTCGGACAACGCCGCCATCGCCACGGCCTCGCGGTGGAAGAGCGCCGCCTGCACCCAGCCGAGCAGCACACCGGCCTTGCGCGAGCGGGTCGGCATCTTGGACAGGTGGTAGACGCGGTGCGCCAGCCACGCGGGGTAGCCCCGCACGCGCACCCCGTAGATCTGCGCGACGCCCTTGTGCAGGCCGAGGGAGGCCACGGACCCGGCGTAGGTGTGCCGGTAGTCGGTGGTGGGCCTGCCCCGCAGGTCGGCGAGGAGGTTGTCGGCGAGGCGGCGGGCCTGTCGGACGGCGTGCTGGGCGTTGGGGGCGCAGAACCCACCCGGCCGGGTGAGGTCGGGGACGGCGCAGCTGTCCCCCGCACCCCAGGCCCCCTCCACGCCCCGCACCCGCAGGTCGGCGTCCACGACGAGACGCCGCCGCTCGTCGAGGGGGAGGTCGGTCGCCTCCAGCAGCGGGTGCGCCTTCACCCCCGCGGTCCAGACGATCGTGGCGGCGTCGAGCTCGCGGCCGTCGGAGAGGACGACCCGGCCGTCGACGCAGCTCGTCATCGTGGTGCCCAGCGCGACGTCGATGCCCCGCGAGCGCAGCACGTCGACGGCGTAGCGGCCCAGGCGCGACCCGACCTCGGGCAGGATCCGGTCGGTGGCCTCGACGAGGACGAACCGCAGGTCGGCGGGGCGGATCGTGCGGTGCAGGCGGGTCGCGTAGCGGGCCATGTCCTCGAGCTCGGCGATGGCCTCGATCCCCGCGTAGCCACCCCCGACGAACACGAACGTCAACGCGCGACGTCGCCCGTCCGCCTCGGTGCTCGCCTCCGCGAGGTCGAGCTGCGCGAGCACCCGGTTGCGCAGGTGGACGGCCTCCTCGACGGTCTTGAACCCGATCGCCTGCTCGGCGAGGCCCGGGATCGGCAGGGTGCGCGAGACCGATCCCGGGGCCATGACCAGCACGTCGTAGTCGAGGTCGCGTTCGGCGCCGTCGGCGCAGCGGATGCGGGCGGTGCGGTCGCCGTGGGCGATCTTCACGACGTCGGCGGCGACCACCTCGGCCCCGCCCCCGACGTGCGACAACGTGCGGCGCAACGAGACCACGACGTTGCGGGCGTCGATGGAGCCGGCCGCGGCCTCCGGCAGGAACGGGTGGTAGGTCATGTAGCCGCGCGGGTCGACGAGGGTGATCTCCGCCTCGCCCGGGCGCAGCCGGTGCAGCAGCCGCAGCGTCGCGTTGAGCCCGACGTAGCCACCCCCCACGACGAGGACGCGGGTCGGGGACTTCGGCACGGAGTGCACCCTAACCTCCCAGCTGCGCCGCGCGTCCGACGACGTCGTCGAGCATCGCGACGGTGAGGCGCCCCGTCGAGGTGTTCTGCTGGCTCACGTGGTAGCTGGCGAGGAGGTGCACCGGACCGTGCGGGCCCTGCAGGACGGCCTCGGCGCCGTGCCCGAACCTCGGCTGCGGCCGGGGCACCACCCACCCGTTGCGGCGGGCCGACCCGAGCGCGGACGCCCACGCGAACGCGCCCAGCACGAGCAGCACCCGCACGCTCGGGGTCACGAGGTCCAGCTCCGCGTCCAGCCAGCCCGCGCAGGTGTTGCGTTCCGTCGTGGTGGGCTTGTTGTCCGGTGGGGCGCACCGCACGGGCGCGACGATCCGGGTGCGCTGCAGTGCGAGTCCGTCCGCGGCGTCCACGGACGTGGGCTGGTTCGCGAGACCCGCGCGGTGCAGCGCGGCGATGATCCAGTCCCCCGAACGGTCACCGGTGAACATCCGGCCGGTGCGGTTCCCGCCGTGCGCCGCCGGGGCCAGGCCGACGACGAGCACCCGGGGGTCGTCCACGCCGAGGCTGGGGACGGGTCGACCCCAGTACGGCTGGTCGCGGTAGGCGCGGCGCTTCTCCCGGGCGACGTCCTCGCGCCAGGTCACCAGCCGCGGGCAGGCCCGGCAGACGCAGGCCCGCCCCACGAGGTCGGCGACGGTGAGGTCGGTGACGGCGAGGTCGGTGACGGCGAGCGCCCGCACCTGCGCCGCGTCGTGCGCGACCGGGGTGTCGGGGGCCGAGGGGTCCCCCGGCCAGCCGCTCCCCGGCGGGACGGGCGAGGGGAAGGGGCGACCCGTCGCGGGGTGCTCAGCGGGCGACGGCGTCGGCGAGGTTGTCGAGGAGTTCACCGTAGATCCGGTCCAGTCCGCGCGGCGCGAAGGTACGCTCGAAGAATCCACCGATGCCGCTCGCCCCGCGCCACTCACTGGTCACGACGACCTCGGAGGCGTCGGGACCGTCGGTCTCCACGCGCCACGTCGTGACCATCGAGGAGTTCTCGTCGCTCTCGACGAGGGCGTGGCGGTCGGTGGAGGAGACGACGGCCAGGACGTCGCGGACGCGCTTCTTGGTCGCGTGCAGCTTCCAGCGGACCTGGGTGCCCGGTCCCTCCCCGCCCTCGACGACCTCGTAGTCGGTGAACTGCTCGGGCAGCAACCGGGGACGCGTACCGCGGTAGTCGGCCAGCGCGGCGAGGACGCGCTCGGCGGGCGCGTCGATCCGTCGGGTGGTCGTTGCGCTCACGGTGCTCATGCTTCCCACCCTGCCAGATCTGCGATTGGCTGTTGCGCGTGGTGACGAGCGACACCCTGCGCGGCTGGGCTTTGGAGCTGCCCGAGGCCGTCGAGGAGGAGACGTGGGGCGCGGCGACGTTCCGGGTGCGGACGAAGATCTTCGTCATCCTCCGCGCCGAGGACGGCGTCGCCTCCGTCAAGGCCTCGAAACCCGACCAGGCCGAGCTCATCGCCGGTGACGCGGAGACCTACCGGGTCGCCTCGCACGTCGGCCGCTTCGGCTGGGTGGAGGTGACGCTGGCGAGCGCGGACCCGACCGAGCTGCACTCCGTCGTGCTGGAGGCCTGGCGCCGCACCGCGCCGCGGCGCCTGCAGAGCGCGCTCCCCGACGAGCTGAGGGAGTTGCTGCCGACCCCTCCCGGCTGAGTACGGCTAGGGGCCTGCGAGGGCGACGGCGATCCCGTCGAGGATGTCGTGCTCGGAGGTGACGACCTCGGTGATCCCGGCCTCGGCCTCGACACGGTCGAGGACCGTGCGCCAGACCAGCGCGCCGGCGCCGATGACGTCGACGCGACCGGGGTGGACGAAGGGCATCGCGGCGCGTTCGGCGCGGGTCGCGTGCAGCAGCCGGTCGCAGGCCGCACGGACCTGGTCGAGCGGGAGCCGGACCCCGTGCAGGACACCGGGAACGTACTCGGCGAGCTCCATCGCGGCGGCGGTGATCGTGGTGATCGAGCCGGCCACGCCGACGAGGGTGCGGGCCCGGGCCAGCGGGACGTCGCAGGCGGCGAGGGCCGCGTCGACGTCCGCGCGGGCCGCGGCGATCTGCCCGGGCGAGGCCGGGTCGTCGTGCAGGTGCCGCTCGGTCATCCGGACCGAGCCGATGTCGAGCGAGCGGGCCGCCTCGACGTCACGGGCCCCGAGGACGAGTTCCGTCGACCCCCCGCCGAGGTCGACGACGAGGAAGGGAGCGCCGTCGTCGCCGAGTTCACGGGTGGCCCCGGCGAAGCTCAGCGCGGCCTCCTCGTCCCCGGTGACGACGTCGGGCTCGACACCCAGGCGGGCGTGGATCCCGGCGAAGAACTCGTCGCGGTTGGAGACGTCCCTCGACGCGGACGTCGCGACGAAGCGGATCGCCCCCGGCCGGTGCCGCGCGATCAGCGCCGCGGCGCGGTCGACGGCGGAGAACGTGCGCTGCAACGCTTCCGGGGCGAACGCGCCGGTCCGGTCGACGCCCTGGCCGAGGCGGACGACCTCCATCGTGCGCTCGAGCTCCACGCTGGACCCCTGCTCGGCGATGTCCGCGATGAGCAGGCGCAACGAGTTCGTCCCGCAGTCGATCGCGGCGACGCGGCGGCTCACGCGATCGGCCCGTGCGGGCAGACGGCGGGCCAGCCACCGTCGGCGGCGAGGCGTTGCAGGGTCTGGTCCCCGAACGGGTTCACCCCCGGGCCGGCGGCCAGGGCGTGCCCGACGAGGGCGTGCAGGCACTTCACCCGCGAGGGCATCCCCCCGGCGGAGATGCCCTCGATCTCCGGGACGTCGGCGTCGCCGAGAGCGGCACGGCGGCGCAGGTAGTCCTCGTGGGCGGCGGCGTAGGCGGTGGCGAGGTCGGGGTCGGCGGCGAGCTGCTCGCTCATCTCGCGCATGACGCCCTCCGCCTCCAGGGTGCTGATGGCACCCGCGGCGGTCGGGTCGACGAGGTAGTACGTCGTGGGGAACGGGGTGCCGTCGGGCAGTCGCGGAGCGGTCTCGACGACGTCGGGGCGGCCGCACCGGCAGCGGTGGGCGATGGCGACCACTCCCCGCGGGACCCGGCCCAGGCGTTCGGCGATGCTGTCCAGGTCGGCCTGGGTGGCGGGGGTGGAACCGGTCACGACGATCTCACTTCGGGCTCACTTCGAGGTGGTGGAGCTGGAACTGCCGGAGAGTCCCGGCGTCTTGACCGGGGCGGCGTTGTCGGGGTTGCCCGCCAGGCGCAACGACTCCCAGATGTTCTCGTACCAGGCGGCGGAGGGTTTCGGCACCGTCGTCGCGGCCTGCTGCGGTGGTACCTCGTCGGCGTCGGTCGAACCGTCGACGGCGTAGGGGACCTCGCCGGGCATCACGAACCGCAGCCGCTCGCGCGCCTGGGTGATGACGTAGGCGTCGTCCTTCCAGCGCTGCTCCTGGGCCTGCGCGGCGCTGAGGTCGGTCTGCTGCTGGGAGATCTGCGCGTTCAGCCGGCCGATCTCGGACCGCTGCTCGAGCCACTTCTGCAGGCTGGGCACGAGGAAGATCGCGAGCAGCAGCGCGACGACGGAGAGCACGAGGACGCGCGGACCGCGGGTGCGCCGCCGCTCGGCCGCCGACATCGTGGCCCCGCTGCGACCGCGGGCGGCGGCGGCGGGACGGGTGGCCGGTGCGGCGCCGGCCGCGCGGCGGGTGCTGCCCGGACCCCGACCGGGGCGGGAGGCAGCACTGCGCCCCGCGGTCCCGCCCGAGCGGGGGCCGCGAGGCGCAGTCGGTCGTCGCGAACCCATGGGTCCAGCTTCTCCCGTGTCCTGCCGGTATCCGGTCAGGCGCGCCCGGTGAAGGCGGCCGAGCGCGGGAAGGCCTTGGCGCCGGCGTAGACCGCGGCGTCGTCGAGCTCCTCCTCGATGCGCAGGAGCTGGTTGTACTTGGCGACGCGCTCGGAACGGGCCGGGGCGCCGGTCTTGATCTGACCCGAGCCCACGGCGACGGCCAGGTCGGCGATCGTGGTGTCCTCGGTCTCGCCCGAACGGTGGCTCATCATGGTGCTGAAACCGTTGCGGTGGGCCAGGTCCACGGCGTCGAGGGTCTCGGTGAGCGAACCGATCTGGTTCACCTTGACCAGCATCGAGTTCCCCGCGCCGAGGTCGATGCCCTTCTGCAGACGCTCCGGGTTGGTGACGAACAGGTCGTCGCCCACGAGCTGGATCTTGCCGCCGAGGGCGTTGTTGATGTGCACCCAGCCGTCCCAGTCGTCCTCGGAGAGCGGGTCCTCGATGGAGACCAGCGGGTACTCGGACACGAGGCCCTCGTAGTAGCCGGTCATCCACTCCGCGGAACGCTTCGAGCCCTCGAAGTCGTAGCCGTCCGTGCCGTAGAACTCGGTCGCGGCGACGTCGAGCGCGAGCGCGATGTCGGAACCGGCGGTGTAGCCGGCCTTGCCGATGGCCTCGACGATCAGGTCGAGGGCGTCCTTGTTGCTGGGCAGGTCGGGGGCGAAGCCGCCCTCGTCACCCAGGCCGGTCGAAAGACCGCGCTCCTTGAGGACGGCCTTGAGCGCGTGGTAGGTCTCCGCACCCCAGCGCAGCGCCTCGCGGAAGGACGACGCACCGATCGGGGCGATCATGAACTCCTGGATGGCGACGCCGGTGTCGGCGTGCGCACCACCGTTGACGATGTTCATCATCGGCACGGGCAGGACGTGCGCGTTCGGGCCACCGAGGTAGCGGAACAGCGGCAGGTCCGCGGCCGAGGCGGCGGCCTTCGCGACGGCGAGGGAGACACCGAGGATGGCGTTCGCGCCGAGGCGGCTCTTGGTGGGGGTGCCGTCCAGGTCGAGCATGACCCGGTCGATGATCCGCTGCTCGTGGGCGTCGTGACCGACGAGCGCCGGCCCGATCTCCTCGATGACGGCTTCGACGGCCTGCTCGACGCCCTTGCCCAGGTAGCGACCCTTGTCGCCGTCCCGACGTTCGTTGGCTTCGTAGGCGCCGGTGGAGGCGCCCGACGGCACCGCCGCCCGGGCGAACGTGCCGTCGTCGAGGAGGACCTCGACCTCGACGGTGGGGTTTCCGCGCGAATCCAGGATCTCGCGGGCTCCGACGGCCTCGATGGTGGCCACACGCACTCCTCGTAATGCTCGACATGCTCGACGACGTGTTCAGGGCTTTGCGGTCCGAGCCTAGTGGCTCGGACGGTGATCACCGCGAGAGCGTCTGCCACCCCAGCCGACCCGCCCCGACGAGACCGGACATCCGGGGCAACGCGGACGCGCTGATCCGCACGTCGGCGAGGTGCGGGTAGACGGCGAGCTCGGCGTAGGCGCGGCGCAGCGGCTCCATCAGGACGTCACCGGCCGAGGCCACTCCCCCGCCGACGACGACGTCCTCGAGGTCGAAGAGCGCCGCGGTGGACAGGAACGCCGACGCCAGGGCGCGGGTCCCGCGGGCGATGACGTCGACGGCGATCGGGTCGCCGGCCCGGGCGTCGGTGGTGAGGACCTTCGCGTCGACCTGCTCGCCCGCGCGCCAGCCCCGGGCCAGGGCGGCGCGGACCATCGCGGGTCCGCTGGCGTAGGACTCCACGACCCCGTGGGCGCCCGAGCCGGGCAGCAGTTCCCCGTCCAAGACGACCCCGACGTGGCTGATGAACCCGGCGTTGCCGGTCTTGCCGGACAGGATGCGGCCGTCCAGGACGATCCCGCCGCCGATGCCCGTGGACACGACGACACCCATCATCGAGCGCGACCCCTCGGCGGCACCGATCCACTGCTCGGCCGCGGCGAAGCACTGCCCGTCCTGCGCCAGCGCGGCGGAGACGCTGCGGCCCAGCACGTCCGACGCGGTCCGGGCGACGTGCTCGACGAGCGGGAAACCCCGCAACGAGACGATGTTCACGGGGTGCACGGTGCCGCTCACGGTGTCGACGGGACCGGCGGACCCGACGCCGACGACGTCGGCCACCTCGAGGCCCTGCTCCCGGGCCGAGCGCAGGACGTCGGTGACCAGGCCCTCCAGCGCCGACGCGACGGCGCTCGCGCTCGTCTGGTCGGTGGGCACCTCACGATCCAGCCGCACGGTCCCGTCGTCCCCGACGAGGCCTGCGGCGATCTTCGTCCCGCCGATGTCGATGGCCAGCACGTTCGTCACGTCGGGGACCCTACCGAGAGGCCGGCGCGCGCTCGGCCGCCCGTGCGGCCGTCTCCAGCCGCCGGGTGGCCGTGCGCAGCGCCGCCTCCGGGTCCACCCCGGACGCGTGGGCGCGGCGGACCAGGTCCAGCAGTTCCCGGCCGAACGACTCCTCGTCCCCACCCTCGTCGGGGACCGTCTCGTCCAGCCCGTTGCGCTGGAGCCGCCCCAGGACCTTGTCGGCGCGGGCCAGCGCCGGCAGCGACGACGGGATGCCGTCCAGCACGCTCTCGCGCGCCTTCTCGGTCGCCTTGATCGCGTCCCACCCCGCCTGCAGGTCCTCGGCGACGGCCTCGCCGGCGAAGACGTGCGGGTGGCGGCGTTCGAGCTTGCTGACGATGGCCGCCGCGACGTCGTCGATGTCGAACGGCTCGTCGGTGGACTCCTGCGCGACGCGGGCGTGGAAGACGACCTGCAGCAGCAGGTCCCCCAGTTCGTCCCGCAGTTCCTCCCGCGTCCCGTTCTCGACGGCGTCGACGACCTCGTAGCTCTCCTCGACGAGGTACTTCAGCAGGCTCACGTGGGTCTGCTGCGCGTCCCACGGGCAGCCGCCGGGCGAGCGGAGGCGGTCCATGACGGCGACGAGGTCGAGGAGTCGGGATCCGGCCGGGGTCTCGCTCATGGGCTGCACGATACGAGTGCACCGAGGTAGGTGGCCGACCTACACTCGTGTCGACGGCCTGAGGAGGCGAGCGTGATGACCGTGGCCACACCACTCCCTGCTGGCGAGCCCATGTCGTGGGAGCAGTTCGACGCCCTGCCGGAAGATCCCTGCCGTGAGTACATCGACGGAGTCGCCATCGTGACGCCCAGCCCTGACCTGGACCACCAGGACATCTCCCTCGCCTTGGTGGTGATGCTGCGAGCGGTGCTGCCGCCAACCCACCGCGCCATCTTCGCCTGGGCATGGAAGCCGGCGAGGGATGAATTCATCCCCGACGTCATGGTCTGGGCTCGTGAGGACGAGACGGGCACGAAGCGCTTCACCAATATTCCGGCACTCGTCGTCGAGGTGCTCTCGACCAACCGCAGCGACGACCTGCTGCTGAAGATGGCCAAGTACGCCGCGGCCGGGCTGCCGAACTACTGGATCGTCGACCCGCGGGAGCGCACGCTCAGCGTCCACGTCCTCGACGACAGCGGGGTCTTCCGGGCCGATCGCGTCCTGCGGGACGGCGATGCCGCCGTCCCGCTGTCCTTCGGACCCGCCTCGTTGACGATCGACGTGACCGCCCTCCTGCCCTAGACCGGTCAGCGCGCGTTGGCCGCCGCCACCGCCGCCGGCTGGTCCAGCAGCACGGAGTTCACGAACTCCGTCGCCCAGGTCAGCATCTCCGCGTCGCGCAACGGCTTGCCCCCGATCCGCGCGGTCATCGGCGCCGGCACCAGCGCCACCGACAACGCGGGCTTGAGCAGCGTCCCCGGGTAGAGCCGCTTCAGGCGCAGTTCGCGCGACTCCGGCAGGTCGATCGGCGCGAACCGGACCTGCTTGCCCTGCAGGGACACCTCGCGCAGCCCGGCCTTGCGGGCGGCGATGCGGAACTTCGCCACCTCGAACAGGTTGAGGACCGGCTGCGGCGGGTTGCCGTAGCGGTCGACGAGTTCCGCGTGCAGTTCGACGAGGTCGGTGTCGGAGTTCGCCGCGGCCATCCGCCGGTAGGCGTCGAGACGCAGCCGCTCCGAGGGCACGTAGTCGTGCGGCACGTGTGCGTCCACGGGCAGCTCGATCTTGACCTCGGTGGGTTCCGGTTCCTCGTCGCTCCCGGCCCCCGACACCTGGTTGCGCGCGTCGGCGACGGCGTCGGCCACCATCCGCATGTAGAGGTCGAAACCGACCCCCGCGATGTGCCCGGACTGCTCACCGCCGAGCATGTTCCCGGCCCCGCGGATCTCGAGGTCCTTCATCGCCACCGCCATCCCCGACCCGAGGTCGGTGTGCTGGGCGATCGTCGCGAGCCGGTCGTGCGCGGTCTCGGTGAGGGGCTTCTCCGGCGGGAACAGGAAGTAGGCGTAGGCCCGTTCCCGGCCGCGCCCGACCCGGCCGCGCAGCTGGTGCAGCTGGGAGAGACCCATGGCGTCCGCGCGTTCCACGATGAGCGTGTTCGCGTTGGAGATGTCGAGACCGGTCTCGACGATCGTCGTGCAGACCAGGACGTCGAAGCGCTTCTCCCAGAAGTCGACGACGACCTGTTCGAGGCGGTGCTCGCCCATCTGCCCGTGCGCGGTCGCGATCCGCGCCTCGGGGACGAGCTCCTTCAGCCGGGCCGCGGTGCGCTCGATGGACTGCACCCGGTTGTGGACGTAGAACACCTGGCCCTCGCGCAGGAGTTCCCGCTTGATGGCCGCGGTGATCTGCTTCTCCTCCTGGCCCCCGACGTAGGTCAGGACCGGGTGGCGTTCCTCCGGCGGGGTCGCCAGCGTCGACATCTCGCGGATGCCCGTCACGGCCATCTCGAGCGTGCGCGGGATCGGCGTCGCGCTCATCGCCAGCACGTCGACGTTGGTGCGCAACGTCTTCAACGCCTCCTTGTGCTCGACGCCGAAGCGCTGTTCCTCGTCGACCACCACGAGGCCGAGGTCCTTGAACTGGATCTCGCCGCTGAGCAGGCGGTGGGTACCGATGACGATGTCGACGGAACCGTCGGCCAGGCCGGCGATCGTCTCCTTCGCCTCCTTGCCCGGGGTGAAGCGCGACAACGGCTTCGCAACGACGGGGAACTGGGCGAAGCGCTCGGCGAAGGTCTTGAAGTGCTGCTGCACCAGCAGCGTCGTCGGCACCAGGACGGCGACCTGCTTGCCGTCCTGCACGGCCTTGAACGCGGCGCGCAGCGCGATCTCCGTCTTGCCGTACCCGACGTCACCGCAGATGAGGCGGTCCATCGGCACCGGTTTCATCATGTCGGCCTTGACCTCGTCGATGCTGGCCAGCTGGTCCGGCGTCTCGACGTAGGGGAAGGCGTCCTCGAGCTCGCGCTGCCACGGGGTGTCGGGGCCGAACTGGTAGCCCTTGGTCGCCATCCGGGCCGAGTACAGCTTGATGAGGTCGCCGGCGATCTGCTTGACCGCCCGGCGGGCGTTGTTCTTCGTCTTCGACCAGTCCGAACCGCCCATCTTGGACAGCGTCGGCGCCTCACCACCGGTGTACTTGGTGACCTGGTCGAGGGTGTCGGAGGGGACGAACAGGCGGTCCCCGGGCTGGCCGCGCTTGCTCGGCGCGTACTCGAGGACGAGGTACTCCCGCGTCGCGCCCTGGATCGTCCGCTGCACCATCTCGATGAACCGGCCGACGCCGTGCTGTTCGTGCACGACGAAGTCGCCGGGACGCAGGGCGAGCGGGTCGACGGCGTTGCGGCGACGACGCGGGGCCATCCGCCGCATGTCCTTGGTGGACTGCCCGCCCACGCCGGTGATGTCGGCTTCGGTGACCAGTGCGGTCTTCAACGTCTCCGCGACGAACCCGTGCTCGACGGTGGCGGTCGTGACCGTCACGATCGACGGCGCGGGTTCCTCGAGGAGGTCGTCGACGAGGCGGGCCGGGACGTCCTCGCCGGAGAGCATCTCGACGAGACGCTTCGCGGGGCCGTGTCCCTCCGTCGTCACGACGATGCGCCAGCCCGCGGAGGCGAGGTCACGCAGTTCCCCGAGCGCCTTCTCCGTCTCGCCGCGGTAGCCGGTGACGTCGCGGGCGGCGACGCGCAGGATCCGGACGTCCTCGAGGTCGCGCAGGTCCCCGTCGGAGTCCAGCGAGGTGATCGACCACCAGGGACGGCCGGTGAGCTCGGCGTGGCCGCGGACCTCGGCCAGCGTCGCGAAGGAAGAGGAGCCCAGGTCGACCGGGGTCGCCCCACCGGCGGCGGCGTTCATCCAGGCGGCGTCGAGGAACTCCGCCCCGGTCGCCACGAGGTCGTGGGCGCGGGAGCGGACCTTCTCGGGGTCGGCCAGCACGACGTGGGTGCCCGCGGGCAGCACGTCGAGCAGCGGTTCCATCCCGTCGACCAGGGCCGGGGCCAGCGACTCCATGCCCTCGACCGCGATCCCCTCGGCGATCTTGGCCAGGACGTCAGCCGCGCCGGGCAGGGTCTCCATCAGGGCCCGGGCGCGTTCGCGGACCAGGGGCGTCAGGAGGAGCTCCCGGCACGGCGGGGCCCACACCCCGTCGGGTTCGACCTCGAGGGTTCGCTGGTCGGCCACGGAGAAGGAGCGGACCTCCTCGACCTCGTCGCCGAAGAACTCCACGCGCAGCGGGTGCGGCCGCGTGGGGGGGAAGACGTCGAGGATGCCACCGCGCACGGCGAACTCGCCGCGCCGCTCCACCATGTCCACGCGCGCGTAGGCGGCGGCCGCGAGCGCCGCGACGGAGGCGTCCAGGCCGGCGTCGTCACCGGCCCGCAGCCGGACGGGTTCGAGGTCGGCGAGGCCCTTGACCAGCGGCTGCAGCACGGCGCGCACGGGGGCGACGACGACACGGACCTCCCCCGTCGTCGGGTCGTCCGGGGAGGGGTGGGCGAGGCGGCGGAGCACGGCGAGGCGCTGGGCGACCGTGTCGCTGCGCGGGGAGAGCCGTTCGTGCGGCAGCGTCTCCCAGGCCGGGAACTCCGCGACCTGGTCGGCCGGCAGGTAGCACCGCAGCCAGGTGACCATGTCCTCGCACTCGCGGCCCGTCGCGGTGACGACGAGGAGCGGGCGTTCGGCGGCGAAGGCCGCGATCAGCGCGGGGCGGACCCCGAGGGGGGCGACGACGTCGAGCGCGGAACTCCCGCCCTCGTGCGCGGTCTCGACGGCGGCGCGGACAGCGGATTCGGTGCGCAGGACGTCGAGCAGGCCGTTGAGGCTCACGAACACTCCGTGTCTTCAGGTGCGGGGGGGGTTGTGCGGGGAGGTCTTCGCGGGGAAGTTCGGGGTGGGAGGGGTGCGGCCAGCCTACGTCCGCCCTCCGACACGAGCCCTCCGTGAGCGTCGCCGGACCGGCCGCGCAGCCGCACTCGCTACTGTCGCGGCGTGTCCGGCTACTCCGAGCAGTCCCCCGACGAGCCGTCGCCGACCCGCCGCGCACTGCCCCGGGAGGGCCGCGGCCGGCGGCGGCGCCCGCTGCGGATCGTGCTCGGCGTCCTGGTCCTGCTCCTCCTGGCCTGGGCCGTCGCGGTCGCCGTCGCCGGTGTGCAGGCCGGCCGGTCCCTGCAGAAGGTCGCCGACGCCGCCCCCGCCCTGGAGCGGCAGGTGCGCGACAAGGACTTCGCCGGCGCGCAGGAGCGCGCGGAGGGGGTCAAGGACGACGCGGCCGCCGCGGACCGGGCCACCGGTCAGCTCCCCTACCGCCTCGCCGAGCACCTCCCCTGGCTCGGAGCCCAGCTGGCGGCCGTCCGCGGCGGCGCGCACGCCGCGGCCCTGCTCACCGAGCCGCTGCCGGACGCCCTCGGGAGCGCCGAGGCGGTCGTCGGCGACGGTCTCGTCTCGGCGGACCAGACGGTGAACGTCGCCGCGATCGCGGAGCTGACGCCGATCGTCACCGACTACCAGGCTCGGGTCGCCGCCGCGCGGACGGCGCTGGCCGAAGGCGACAGCGCCGCGGTGCTGGGCGTCATCGCGGACCGCCTCGAACCGGTCTCCCGGCAGCTCGACGACGTCGCCGGCCCCTTGGACACCGCGGCGGAGGTGCTGCCGCAGCTGCCCTCCCTGCTGGGGGCGGACGGCGCGCGGACCTTCCTCGTGGCCTTCACCAACCCCGCGGAGATCCGGCCGGTGCAGGGCATCGTGGGCGCCTACGCCTACCTCACCGTGGACCACGGCAAGATCTCGCTCACCCGGACCGGTACCGACGCCGAGCTCTACGACGCCCGCGCGGACGTCTCCGCGGTCGGTACGGAGTTCGCGGCCCTCTACGGGCAGGACGCGGCGATCATCCAGAACGTCACCGCGGGGGGCAGCGCCGACGAGGCGGGTGTCCTCACCTCGTCGCTCTTCACCGACGGCGGGCTCCCCACCCCCGACGTCGTCGTCTTCGTGGACCCGGTCGGGCTCGGCCAGCTGCTGGGCCCCGACCACGCCGCGCTGGGGCTCGGCCCGTTCGGGGACGTCGCCACCGCGGACATCTCCAAGACCCTGATGTACGACGCCTACGTCACGTACGGCGCCGACAACGACGCCCGCAAGGCGTTCCTGGCGGCGACCTCGGCCGCCGCGTTCGAGGCCGTGCTCTCCGACGGACTGTCGACGACGGCCCTGGACGGGGCCCGCACCGCGATCGACTCCGGACACCTCGCGGTGTGGTCCTCCCGGGCGCAGGAACAGGACGCGCTCGTCGCGGCGGGGGTCGCCGGGGTGCTGGGCGACCCGGCGAGCGCCGGACCGGTGGCCCGGATCGGGCTGACGAACACCGAACCGTCCAAGCTGGACTTCTGGTTGCAGCCGGCGGTCGAGGTCTCCGCGCCGTGCGCGAAGGTCGGCTCGGCGACCTCCTCGGTGCAGCTGACCCTGACGAACACGGTGCCCGAGACGATCCCGGCCTACGTCGCCAACGCGACGGCCCGCTCGGCGATCGGCAAGCGCACCGCGCAGGACACGGTGTCGTTCTGGGTCGCGCCGTGGGTCGGTCTGGACCGGGTGACGGTGGACGGCCAGGTGGTCGGGACCGCGGTGGACGGCGAGGAGGGCTGGCGGCTGGTGCGCCTGACCGTCGACGTCCCCCCGGGTGCGCCGGTGGTCGTGAGGTGGGAGCTGAGCGGTGCGGCCGACGCCCTCCCGCGGACGGTCACGGGACCCAGCACCGCAACCGCGCCGACCCTCACTACCGGTAGCTGTACTCCGTGAGGGTTCACCCGAACGTGTAGAAGTGGTCACTCTCGTCGCAACACGGACCGAGAATGGACCGATTGACTGGACTACAGGGGTGACGTTCCGTCATCCTGGAGTCTGCTCCGCGATCACTGGGTTCTGCGGGGCATTCGAAAGTGGGGGGACCACGTGCGCAAGACCACCGCCCGGCTGGCTGCTGCCGGCGTTCTGACCGTCGCCGCTCTCGGCGCCACCTCCGGGGCGGCCTTCGCCGACAACTACGCCCCGGCGACCCCGACGCCGACCGTGTCGGACGTCGTGACGCCTTCGGCGAGCCCGACCACCGGGGGTTCCACGACCCCGTCGCGCTCCACCACCCCGTCGCGTTCCACCACCCCGGCCGCCGTGGGCAACTCCAACGACGAGCTGGCCTACACCGGCGCCGACGTCCTGCCCTGGGCCGCCGCCGGCACCGTCCTGGTGCTGGGGGGCGCCGCGATGGTCGTCGCGAGCCGTCGCAAGCCGGGTCGCTCGCACTGAGCTGACCCGCAGCAACGCCGAAGGGGCCGCCAGGAGATCCTGGCGGCCCCTTCGGCGTTCTCGGGCGCTCAACCGACCGGCAGGGCGGCCACACCCTGCGGGAACAGCCAGTCGACCTGGTTGCGGTCGCGGGCGATGCCTCCCAGGCAGGCGACGACGAGGATCCACCCGACAGGGTCCGGACCGCTGACCGGCGGGCGCCGCGGGCGCGGCGCTGTCCTGCCACTCAACCCGCTACCTCTAGCCAGAGAAGAGTCTGGACTTCCAATGCCTCGTGACCTGCCGCGTGACCTGCCGCGCGGGGACCGTCGCGTACTCGACGGGGCTGGACGGCACGGAGCTCAGCACCGCCGACGGGACCCGGTTCCCCTCGCCCAGCTCACCACCACCTCCGGGGTGGCCGCCGGCGAGGGGAACACCACCGACGTCACCGACGTCACCGACGTCGCCGGCGCTCTGCGACTCTGCCAGCAGCGCGGTTCCCTGCCGGCCCGCACGTTCTCCTGGGCCGCCACCCCGCTGCGGGAGGATTCTTGCTGATCTTGAGGGCCGCCACCTAGCATGACCACGTTGGGTCATCAGATCTTGCCTCAAGTGACTTGAAGGACTCGAACATGCAGCGAGCCGCAGTTGTCATGCCCGTCTTCCACAAGCAGGACGTCACCAGACAAGCTGTCGCTGATTGCCGCCGTGAATCCGAGCTCGTCGAGGTGGTGATCGTCGACAACGGAGGTGACCTGGATCCCGCGGAGTTCCCCGACTGCGTCGTGCTGACGCCGGGCGAGAACCTCGGCTGGTTGCGCGGGACGAACCTCGGCATGGAGCACGCCCTCGAGCGGGGGAGCACGAGCCTGGTCGCGCTCAACAACGACATCCGACTGAGCGAGAACTTCTTCTCCGGGCTCCTCACCGCCCTGGAAACCCGTCCCGGCGACTTGGTCGCCCCGTCGTACGACGACGTCTACAGCCCGCAGAACAGCTACTTCAAGGGACCCCCGCAGGACTTCACGCCTGCGTCCGAAGAGGTGGAGGCCGGCATCATCGACGGCACCTGCTTCGCGGTGACGGCGTCCCGGTGGCGTGAACTCGGCCCGCTGGACGAACGCAACTTCGCGCGTCGCGGCTGGGGTGGGATGACCGACTACGTCATCCGGAACACCCGAGCGGGGGGCAAGAACGTCGTCACCCGGCGGGCGTACCTCACCCACGCGCGGGGCACGACGGCCAAGGCGACGATGTCGAACTACAGGTGGTACGCCGCCTCCGAGATGCGCACCGGACTGCGCCGCAAGTACGGGGCGAACTGGCGGACCGAGGTCTACGAGAACCCCGAACCGCCGGAAGGTCTGAAGGTCCGCCTGCACGACCACTACCGGATGGTCAGGGACCGTTTCGACCGTCCACGGCCGAGCCACGGCTGACCCCGCCCGCTCAGGCGGGGGCGTGGAACTTCTGCTGCGCCGCCTCGAGTCCTTCGGCGACGAGCTTCTCGACCGCGTCGGCGGCGTCCATCACCAGGAACGGCAGGTCCTTCTTCTCCGTGGTGGCGAACTCCTTCAGCACGAAGTCGGCCGGGTCCTGGCGACCGGGCGGGCGGCCGATGCCGACGCGCACCCGGGCGTAGTCCTTGTCCGCCAACGACTTCGAGACCGAGCGCAACCCGTTGTGGCCGCCCTCTCCCCCGCCGCGCTTGAGGCGGACGGAGCCGAAGGGGACGTCGAGCTCGTCGTGCACGATGACGAGGTGCTCGACGTCGACGTCGAAGTACTTCGCCAGTCCGGCGACGGGGCCGCCGGAGACGTTCATGTAGGAGGTCGGGGCCGCGAGGACGACCCGCGGTCCCGGCGCACCGCCGGGCAGGACGCCGAGGCGGGCCTCGGCGACCCTGGCTCCGGAACGGTGCTTCTTGAAGGACACCCGCGTGCGTGACGCCAGCTCGTCGAGCACCATCTGGCCGACGTTGTGCCGGGTGCGCTCGTACTCGGCTCCGGGGTTGCCCAGGCCGACGACGAGCCAGACGTCACTCACGGGAGCGATCCTTCAGCAGTCGGGTCTCAGGCCTCTTCGCCCTCGACCGGGGTGTGCTCCTCCTTGACGATGCCGGCCTCGGCCTCGAGGGCCTCCAGCTCGGCCTCGGCCTGCGCGGCGGTCGCGACGGCGGTGATGACCACCACGAGCTGCTCGGGGTCACCGGCGAGGGTCGTGCCCTCGGGCAGCGTGACCTGGGAGGCGGCGACGTGCGAGCCGGCGGTGAGGCCCTCGACGTTGGCGACCACGGCGGTCGGGATGTTCGCGGCGTCCGCCTCGACGGAGAGGGTCGTGAGCTCCTGCTGGACGACGGTCTCCGGCGCGGCTTCGCCCTCGACGTGCAGGGGGACGTCGACGGTGACCTTCTCGCCACGACGCACGACGAGGAGGTCGACGTGCTCGATGAAGCCCTTGATCGGGTCGCGCTGGACGTCCTTCGGCAGGGTCAGGTGCGAGGTGCCGTCGAGGTCGATGTCGAGCAGCACGTTGGCGCTGCGCAGCGCGATCATGGTGTCGTGGCCCGGCAGGGACACGTGGATCGGCGCTTCGCCGTGGCCGTAGACGACCGCGGGGATGCGGTTGGCGCGGCGGATGGTGCGGGCGGCGCCCTTGCCGAAGCTGGTGCGGGTCTCGGCGGTGAGCTTGGTCTCGGCCATGGTGGGGCTCCTCGATCTCAGGGTCTGGTGCGTGCACAGGCCCCGGGAGAGAACAGCGACTCATCCACCGCGTCGATCACGGTGACGCTCACGCGTCACCCTCGCCGAGGCAACCGCCGACCAGTCTAACCGGTCGACGGCGGCCTCGGCGCGCGGCGGTGGGATCGTTGCCTCCACGGTCCCGCTGTACGACACCGTGGAGGCAACGATCCCACCCCGCGGACGTCAGCTGTGGCCGTCGAAGAGCGACGTGACCGACCCGTCGTCGAAGACCTCGCGGATCGCGCGGGCCAGCAGCGGGGCGATGCTCAGCACGGTCAGCTGCGGGAACTGCTGGGACTCCGAGATCGGCAGCGTGTTGGTCACGACCAGCTCGGAGATCGGCGAGTTCTTCAGCCGGTCGATCGCCGGACCGGAGAGCACGGCGTGCGTCGCGGTCGCGATGACGTCGGCGGCGCCGTTGGCCATGAGCGCCTCGGCGGCCTGGACGATGGTGCCGGCGGTGTCGATGAGGTCGTCGACGAGCACGCAGGTGCGGCCCTCGACGTCACCGACGACCTCGTGCACCTTCACCTGGTTCGGGACGTTCGGGTCGCGACGCTTGTGGATGATCGCCAGCGGGGCGCCCAGGCGGTCCGACCACAGGTCGGCGACGCGCACCCGGCCCGCGTCCGGGGACACGATGGTGATGTTGGAGCGGTCGACGCGCTTGCCGACGTGGTCGGCGAGCAGCGGCAGCGCCCACAGGTGGTCGACGGGACCGTCGAAGAAGCCCTGGATCTGCGCGGTGTGCAGGTCGACGGACATGAGGCGGTCCGCCCCGGCGGTCTTGAACATGTCGGCGATGAGGCGGGCCGAGATCGGCTCGCGGCCACGGCCCTTCTTGTCCTGGCGGGCGTAGCCGTAGAACGGCGCGACGACGGTGATCCGCTTGGCGGAGGCCCGCTTCAGCGCGTCGACCATGATCAGGTGTTCCATGATCCACTGGTTGACGTTCGAGGTGTGGCTCTGGATGACGAACGCGTCGGAGCCGCGGACGCTCTCCTCGAAGCGGACGTAGATCTCGGAGTTGGCGAAGTCGTAGGCGCTGGTCGGGACGAGTTCGGCACCGAGTGCGGCCGACACCTCCTCCGCGAGTTCCGGGTGCGCTCGCCCGGAGATGAGCACCATCCGCTTCTCGCCCGTGGTGGTGATACCGGTCATGACTGGCTCTCCCTGTCCGTGCTGCTCTGCTCGTTCGCCCGCTGCGCCGCTTCGGCCGCGGGAGTTCCTGGGCGCCTGGAGAGGGTCCAACCCTCCATGTTGCGCTGGGGAGCCACGTTGATCGCGAGCGCCCCGGCGGGGACGTCCTTGCGGATCACGGTGCCGGCCCCGGAGTAGGCGCCGTCGCCGACGGTGACGGGAGCGACGTACATGTTGTCCGAGCCCATCCGCACGTGGTCGCCGACGGTGGTGTGGGACTTGCGGACCCCGTCGTAGTTCACGAAGACGGACGCGGCACCGATGTTGGAGTGCTCGCCGATCGTCGCGTCGCCGACGTAGGACAGGTGCGGCACCTTCGAGCCCCGGCCGATGGTGGCGTTCTTCGTCTCGACGAAGGTGCCGATCTTGCCGTCCGCACCCAGACGCGTGCCCGGGCGGAGGTAGGCGAAGGGACCGACCTGGGCGCCCGCACCGATGACGGCCGAGGAGCCGTGGGTGCGTTCGAGCACCGCGTCGGCGCCGACCTCGACGTCGGTGAGGGTGCAGTCGGGGCCGACGACGGCGCCCGTGGCGACGCGGGTGCTCCCGTGCAGCTGCACGCCGGGGCGGATCGTCACGTCGGGTTCGAGGGTGACGTCGGCGTCGATCCAGGTGGTCGACGGGTCCACGATCGTGACGCCGGCGAGCATCCAGTGCCGCAGCGTCCGGCGGTTGGCCTCGGCGGCGAGGTCGGCGAGCTGGACGCGGTCGTTGACCCCGCGGATCTCCCACTCGTCCTCGAGGGCGAGAGCCTCGACGCGGCCGCCGGCGGAGCGGACGAGCGCGAGGACGTCGGTCAGGTAGACCTCGCCGGCGGCGTTGTCGCGGCCGACCCCGGCGAGCGCGGTCCGCAGCGCGGTGACCTCGAAGGCGTAGACGCCGGAGTTCACCTCGCGCACGGCCCGCTGGTCCTCGGTGGCGTCCTTCTGCTCGACGATGGCGCTGACGCCGTTCTCGTCGCGCAGCACCCGGCCGTAGCCGGTGGGGTCGTCCAGCCGGGCGGTGAGGACGGTCATGGCGTTGGCGCCCTCGGTGTGGACCCGGGTGAGCCGCTCCAGGGTCTCCCCCGACAGCAGCGGCACGTCGCCGTAGGTGACCAGGACGGTGCCGGTGAGGTCGTCGGGGAGGGCGTCGAGCCCGCACTGGACGGCGCGGCCGGTGCCGGGGACCTCGTCCTGCAGCGCGACCCGCGCCTCGGGGAAGTCGGCGGCGAGCGCCGCACGGACCCGTTCGGCCTGGTGGCGCAGCACGAGCACGAGGTGCCCGGGGCCGGTGGACCGCGCGGCGCGCAGGGCGTGCCCGACGAGGGGACGTCCACCGAGGGGGTGCAGGACCTTCGGGGTGGCCGACTTCATCCGGGTGCCCTCACCCGCGGCGAGGACGATGACGGCGGCGGGCTGGGTGGTCACGCGGGGCGCGCTCCTCGCGGCTGGGGTGACGTCGGCGGACGGTGCCGAGGGTATCGGCCCCTGCAGGTTGCGACGGACACCCGCACGAGCTCCCGGGAGAGGATTCGAACCCCTACTGGACGAGACCAAAACCCGCCGTGCTGCCGTTACACCACCCGGGACAGCTGTCGCGGACCATGATGCCAGTCCTCCACGGGCTCGCGGTCCGCACCCGTGCGACCACCCCTTCGGCCCAGCAGGGCAGGATGGGCCCGTGACGCCAGCCCCCAGCGGACGATCCCGGTCCCGCATGACCGGTGGCGAGCGTCGCGAGCAGCTCATCGGGGTCGGTCGGGCGCTCTTCGCCGCCAAGGGCGTCGAGGGGACCTCGGTGGAGGAGATCGCGGCCGCGGCGGGCGTGTCGAAGCCGGTGGTCTACGAGCACTTCGGAGGCAAGGAAGGCCTGTACGCGGTCGTCGTGGACCGTGAGATCGCCGCTCTGCTCGGTGCGATCACCCGGTCCCTGTCCGGCCGCGGCAGTCCGCGCACGTTGCTGGAACGGGCGACGATCGCGCTGCTCGACTACATCGAGGGCTCCACCGACGGCTTCCGCATCCTGGTCCGCGACTCCCCCGTCACCCAGGCGACGGGGAGCTTCGCCAGCCTCATCTCCGACATCGCCCGCCAGGTCGAGCACCTGCTGGTCGACGCGTTCGCGGCGCGCGGGTACTCCCCGGAGCGCTCCGGGATGTACGCCCAGATGCTGGTGGGGATGGTCGCGATGACCGGCCAGTGGTGGCTGGACACCCGGGAGCCGGACAAGGAGGAGGTCGCCGCGCACCTGGTGAACCTCGCCTGGAACGGACTGACCGGCCTGGAGGCCGAACCGCGGCTCGCGTCCCGCTCGCGACCGGCCGAGCCGGAGGAGGCGCCCCGTGACCTCGCCTGACCGGGGTGCGGACGCGACGCAGGACCTGACGCGGAGCTCGGACGAGGTCGACCTGATCGTCGCCGCCTGGCGGCGTGAGGCCCCGCAGCTGGACGTCGAGCCCCTGGAGGTCCTCTCCCGGGTCGCGCGCCTGGCCCGCCACCTGGACAGGTTGCGTCGCAACGCCTTCAGCGCCCACGAGCTCGAAACGTGGGAGTTCGACGTCCTCGCGGCCCTGCGCCGGGCCGGCCACCCGCACGAGCTGTCCCCGGGTCAGCTGCTGGTGGAGACCCTGGTGACGAGCGGCACGATGACCAACCGCGTCGACCGGCTGACCTCACGCGGCCTCGTCGAGCGCCGACCGGACCCCGACGACCGGCGCAGCGTCCGGGTCCGGCTCACCCCGGCCGGTTCGGCCGTCGTCGACGCCGCGCTGGCCGACCTCGTCGACGCCGAGCACCACATGCTGGACGTGCTGCCACGTGAAGAGCGCCGGGCACTCGCCACGTTGCTGCGGCGGGTGTCGGCGCCCTTCGAATGAAGGAGCGGAGCGCTCAGTAGGCCCCGCGGCGCGACATCAGTACGCTCCGCGTCCCCGAAGCACGGCCCCGGCGGTCTTCCACAGGATCATGAAGTCGAACGTGAAGGACCAGTTCTCGACGTAGCGGACGTCGAGGCGCACCGACTCGTCCCAGTCCAGGTCGGAGCGGCCGTTGATCTGCCACAGGCCGGTCAGACCGGGCTTGACGAGCAGGCGGCGACGCATGTCGTAGCCGTACTCGTCGACCTCCTTCTGCAGCGGCGGGCGCGGGCCCACCAGGGACATCTCGCCGCGGACGACGTTGATGAGCTGCGGGAGCTCGTCGATGGAGTAGCGGCGCAGGACGCGGCCGATGCGGGTGATCCGCGGGTCGACCTTCATCTTGAAGAGCACGCCGTTGCCGTCGGTGGACTCCCGCAGGTCGATGAGCAGCTTCTCCGCGTCGGTGACCATCGAGCGGAACTTCATCATCGGGAAGGTCTTGCCGTCCTTGCCGACGCGCTGCTGCTTGAAGAACACCGGGCCACGGCTGTCGAGCTTGATGGCCAGGGCGAGGACCAGGATCAGCGGGCTGAGCACGACGAGCGCGGTGGCGGCCGAGACGCGGTCCACGGTGGTCTTCGCCAGTCGGCGCACACCCTCGAGCTCGGGGCGCTCCACGTGCAGCAGCGGCAGGCCGCAGACGGGCCGGATGGCGACGCGCGGGCCGATGACCTCGGTCAGGGCGGGAGCCACGACGAGGTCGGCGCGGGTGGCCTCCAGCTCCCAGCCGAGGCGGCGCAGGCCCGGGCCGTCGAGCTCGGGCGAGGCGGTGACGAGGACGACGTCGGCGTCCACGCTGGTGACGGCGTGCCGGACGTCGTCGAGGCTGCCGATGACCGGGATGCCCAGCTCGGTGAGCTCGGCGTCGTCGGCGGCGCTGCCCTGGCCACCGGGGACGCAGGCCCCGACGATCCGCATGCCGTGGTAGCTGGCGCGGTGCAGCTGGCGGGCCATCGCCGCGACACCGGCGCGGTGGCCGACGGCGACGACGGTCTGACCGGCCTCACCGCGGGTGCGCGCGGCGTGCAGCTGCTGGCGCAGCGCGTAGCGGCCGATGAGCGTGAGGAGCGTCGCGATGGGGAAGGCGACGACGACGTAGCCGCGGGCGATCTCGAGGCCGAAGGCCCACGAGCTCGTCCCGACGAGGGCGACGAAGGCGAGCGCGGCCGTCAGGACGCGGTGGAACTCCTCGGAGCCGACCCCCAGGAAGCGGGGTTCGTAGGTGCGCAGGGCGCCCATGGCCACGACCCAGAGGACGGGCAGCAGGACCGCGCAGGCCACGACGGCCCGACCGGAGGTGGTGGCGAGGTTGGCGGGGCTGTCGTTGAACCGGGCGAAGAAGCCGACGAAGGCGGCGAACGCGGCGGCCAGCGCGTCGACGGCGATGATCTTCTGGACGTAGGTGCGCTGCCAGGCGGGCGTGCGTTCGGCGAAGCCGAAGGTGTTCCGCTGACGAGGGACGAGCAGACGTTCACGCCGGACGGGGTCGGACAGGTCGTCCGCCGGCGAGGTCCCGAGGAGCTGGTCGTCCAACTCCCCTGGTGACGTTCTGGTGCCGGGTACGTCGCTGATGCTCAAAGTCCCCCCTGGACTGGTACGTCGCACCTGATCACCAGGCGCGTCACCGGCGGTCGACGCCCCCACGTGTGGACCACCGGTACGTGGCACAGAGTAGGGGAGAGCCACCCGAACGACGCAAGGCGTGGCAGGTCGCGTCACCGTCCTGGTGCAGGAATCGTCCGGTTGGCGTCACCCGTTCGACGCAATGGTCACCAGACGCAACTGTCGGTGATCGAAACGCTCGCCGGCCCCGCAACGCGTCACTCCGCCAGCTCGGAGGCCTCCAGCCAGCTCTCCTCGAGGTGCTCCCGCTCCGCGCTCAGGGAGCGCAGCTCGGCGTCCAGCGTGGTCACCGCGGCCACGTCGGTGGCCTTCTCGACCATCTGCGCGTGCAACTCCACCTCGCGCTGGTCGAGCTTCTGCAGCTGCCGTTCGATGCGGCCCATCTCCTTGCGCGCGGCCCGCACGGCGGCCCCGTCGACGACGGTCACCGCCGCACCCTGGGTCTGAGGTGCAGGTCGAGCCTGGCCCGCGGCCTTCAGCACCGCACGGCGCTGCAGGTACTCCTCCACCCCGTTCGGCAGGTCGCGCACGGCCCCGTCGCCCAGCAGCGCCACCTGGCGGTCGGTGATCCGCTCGAGCAGGTACCGGTCGTGGCTGACGACGACGAGCGTGCCCGGCCACCCGTCGAGGAGGTCCTCGACGGCGGCCAGGGTGTCGGTGTCGAGGTCGTTCGTCGGCTCGTCCAGCAGCAGCACGTTCGGCTCGGCCATCAGCAGCCGCAGCAGCTGCAGCCGACGACGTTCACCGCCGGAGAGGTCGTCGACGCGGGTCCAGGCCCGCTGGGCCGTGAACCCGAGCCGCTCCAGCAGCTGTCCCGCCGGCACGTCGCGGTCCCCGAGCCGGACGTGGCTGGCGACCTTGTCCACGGCCTCCAGGGCCCGCAGCTCGCCGACCTCGTCGAGCTCGAGCACCTCCTGGGTGAGCGTGGCGACGACGACGGTCGACCCGCGCTTCACCCGCCCGGAGTCCGGTTCCAGCGTGTCGTTGACCAGGCGCAGCAGCGAGGACTTCCCGGCGCCGTTGACGCCGACGATCCCGATCCGGTCCCCCGGCCCCAACCGCCAGGTCACCTTGTCGAGCAGCGTCTTCCCGCGGAAGGCGAGCGTGACGTCCTCGAGGTCGACGACGTCCTTGCCGAGGCGGGTGGTGGCCATCTTCGCGAGCTCGACGGTGTCGCGCAGCGGTGGGACGTCCTCGATGAGGGCGTTGGCGGCGTCGATGCGGAAGCGCGGTTTGCTCGTGCGGGCCGGCGCCCCGCGGCGCAGCCACGCGAGCTCCTTGCGCAGCAGGTTCTGCCGGCGCTCCTCCGTCACGGCGGCGACGCGGGAGCGTTCGGCCCGGGTCAGGACGTAGGCGGCGTACCCACCCTCGTAGGGGTCGACGACCCCGTCGTGGACCTCCCAGACGCGCTCGCAGACGGCGTCGAGGAACCACCGGTCGTGGGTGACGACCAGCAGCGCGCCGGACCCGAGCGGCCAGCGGGTGCGCAGGTGCTCGGCCAGCCAGGCCACGCCCTCGACGTCGAGGTGGTTGGTCGGTTCGTCGAGGACGACGATGTCGTGGTCGTCGGCGAGCAGCGCGGCGAGCGCGACGCGACGGCGCTGCCCCCCCGACAGCGTGGAGACGACGGCCTCCAGGCCTCCGACGTCGGAGGCCTCGAGGTCGCCCAGCAGCCCCGCGACGACGTCGCGGATGCGCGACTGCGAGGCCCAGGCGTGGGCCGGCTGGTCGCCCAGGACGGCCTCGCGGACTGTGGCGCCCGGCGCCAGGGTGTCGGTCTGGGACAGCATCCCCATCCGCAGCCCCCCGGTGTGGGTGACGCGACCGCCGTCGGCCTCCTGGGACTTCGCGAGCAGGCGCAGCAGGGTCGACTTGCCGTCGCCGTTGCGGCCGACGACGCCGATGCGGTCCCCGTCGGAGACCCCCAGCGACACCCCGTCCAGCAGGGTGCGCGAGCCGTGGACGACGGTGAGTTGTTCGGCGCTGATGAGGTTGGCCATCAGGACCTCCCTCCGGGAGTGGGTGTGGAGACGGCTTCGAGGACCTGGGCGCCGGGGACCGGTCCGGTGGCGGTGCGCAGACGCTCGGTCCCGAAGACGGGGGCGAGGTCGAGCGCGAGCCGACGGGCGGCGGGGGCCGAGGGGGCGAGGAGGGCGACGGTGGGGCCGGAGCCGGAGACGATCCCGGCGAGCGCCCCGGCGCGACGGCCGACGGCGATCGTCGCGGCGAGACCGGGGGCCAGGGCGAAGGCGGCGTCCTGCAGGTCGTTGGACAGCGCCGCCCCGAGGGCGTCGGCGTCGCCGCTGCGCAGCGCCGTCTCGACGGCCTCGAGCCGGCCGGGGCGGGGTTCGTACCCGCTCGCGCGCTGCCGGTCGCACTCGGCGAAGACGGTGGGGGTGGACAACCCCTCCTCGCCGAGGACGAAGACCCACGCGAAGGAGGCGTTGGTCAGGACGGGGACGAGGTGTTCGCCCCGGCCGGTGCCGACGGCGGTGCGACCGTGCAGGCCGAAGGGGACGTCGGACCCGAGTTCGGCGCCGAGTTCGGCGAGCGCGTCGAGGCCGGAACGCAAGCGCCACAGCGCGTCGCAGGCCACCAGGGCCGCGGCGGCGTCGGCGGAGCCGCCGGCCATGCCGCCGGCGACCGGGACCTCCTTGCGCACGTGCAGGTGGACCGCCTCGGTGACACCGGCCCGCTCGGCCAGCAGTCGCGCGGCCCGCACCGCGAGGTTGGTGTCGTCCAGCGGCACGCCGCCGACGTCGGTGCCGCCCACGCCCTCGACGGTGACGGTGAACTCCTCGGCGGGGGTGACGGTCACCTCCTCGTGCAGCGAGACGGCCTGGAAGACCGTCACGAGGTCGTGGAAGCCGTCGTCGCGTCGGGGGCCGACCTGCAGGAGCAGGTTGACCTTCGCGGGGGCACGCACGGTGACCGAGGGGAGCTCGGGGGGTGCGTTGCGGGGACTGCCGGACACGAGGTCCGACCCTACGGTGTCCGGGACCGCTCCCCCGCCGCGACGGTGCCCTCAGCCCACGCGGTGCGCGGCGATCCGGGCGAAGTCCTCCACGCGGAGCTGCTCGCCCCGCACGGACGGCTCGATCCCCGCCGCCCGCAGCGCCTCCTCGGCCAGCGCGGGCGATCCGGCCCAGCCGGCGAGCGCCGCGCGCAACGTCTTGCGGCGCTGGGCGAAGGCGGCGTCGACGACGGCGAAGACCTCTTCGCGGGTGGCGGTCGTCTCCGGGGCAGGGCGCCCGGTGAAGGCGACGAGACCGGAGTCGACGCGGGGCACGGGCCAGAACACCGGCGGGGGGACGGACCCGGCGCGCCGGGCCGCGGCGTACCAGGCCGTCTTGACGCTGGGCACGCCGTAGGTGCGGCTGCCGGGTGGGGCGACGAGCCGGTCGGCGACCTCGGACTGGACCATGACGAGGCCGCTGCGCAGGCTCGGGAAGCGCGCGAGCATCGTCAGCAGGACGGGGACGGCGACGTTGTAGGGCAGGTTCGCGACGAGCGCGGTGGGCGCGGGGCCGGGCAGTTCCTCGACCTGGAGCGCGTCGGCGAGGACGACCTCGAACTCGGCGCCCGCGCGGCCGCGGGCCGCGACGGTGGCCGGGAGTTCGGCGGCGAGGACCGGGTCGATCTCGACGGCGACGACGCGGTCGACGGCCTCGAGCAGGGCGAGGGTCAGGGAACCGAGCCCCGGACCGACCTCCACGACGACGTCCTCGGACCTCAGGTCCGCGACCCGCACGATCTTGCGGACGGTGTTGGCGTCGACGACGAAGTTCTGACCGAGGGTCTTCGTCGGACGGATGTCGAGCTTGTCGGCCAGGTCGCGAACGTCCCTGGCCGACAAGAGGGAACTCAGAGGTTCTTGCCGCACACGGGCCATTGTCCGGCACCGGCGCGCTGGTAGAGCAGCTTGGCGCGGTAGGTCTGCTCGCCGGCGGAGGCCTGGCTCGGCAGCCCGCTGCCGCCGACGGCCTTCCAGGTGGAGACGCTGAACTGGTAGAGGCCGTGGTACTTGCCGTTGCTGGAGACGATCGAGGGGTTCCCGCCCGACTCGCAGCGGGCCAGCGCGCCCCAGTTGAGGCCGTCGGCGCTGCCGCCCACGGACCCGCCGCCGCCCGAGGAGCTGGAGGCGCCGGAGGAGCTGGGGGCCGCGGCCGGCGCGGCGAGCGGGACGGGCTTGGGCTTGGCCTTCGTCCCGACCTGCACGACCTCCTCGACGGGAGCGTCGTCGACGACCTCACCGGTCACGTCGTGCTGGCTGCGGACGCCGTCGCGGAAGACGTCGGCGTAGCTGAGGGTCTTGGACCCGTCGACGCCGGGCGTGACGACCTTCTTCTCGCCTGTGAAGAGGGTGTCGGTGTTCTCGGTGCGGCTGCCGTGGGCGATGGCCACGGTCTCGGTGCTGGCGGAGCGGTCGACGCGGACGACGGTGACGACCATGCCGGCGCTCAGCGCGTCGGCGCCGGCGTTGGACATCTCGTCGCCCGGGCGCATCGTGACGCCGGCCTCGGCGAGCAGGCCGTTGACGTCGGCGGCGGTGCTGGTGAGGTTCCTGGTCTGACCGTCGGCGAGGACGGTCACGGCCTTGGGGGTGGTGACGTCGAGGGCGAGGCCCGCACGGCCCAGCGGTTCGGAGCGGGAGGCGGAGAGCTTGGCCCCGTCGGCGCGGACGTCGAGGTCGGACAGCGCCGCGTCGACGGTCTGCGCGGTGGTCCAGTAGGTCTTGGTCTGACCGTCGACGGTGAGGGTCAGCTGACGGCCGTAGCGGACCACGATGGTCTGGCCGTCGGAGACGTCGGTGGTCGCGGCGGGGGCGACGAGGTCGTGCTCCCCGACGGTGATGCCCTGCTTCTCGAGCACGTCGGCGACGGTGCCGCCGAAGGCGCTCGCCTGCGTCCGCGCTCCGTCGGCGTCGATGACGACGTCCTTGTCGAAGGCCGTGAAGGCCACGGTGCCACCGACCACGGCGGCGAGGCAGGTGCCTCCCGCGGCGATGCGCACGGTGCGGGAGGAGCGGCGGACCGCGGAGGCGAGGGGGAACGGCACGAGGGATCCTTCGACGATGTGCCCGGGCACGAGTTCCCGGACGCAGGCCCGCGCGGAGGGACCCCCGTCCCCACGTCGAACCGTTCGGTCCGGCCACCTCGATCCGGCCGACAGGAGCGGACCGTAACCGCTCCGAGACCTTCTCGACAAGTCCCCGTGACCGCTTGAGCCGCCGGAACCCCTTCGGCCCCTCACCAGGGGCCGTAGACCGCCTCCGTCGTGGCGGTGATCGCGGCGCACAGCTCGTCGAGGTCGCAGTCCAGCGTCGCGGCCATCGAGCGGACCGTCAGGGGCACCAGGTAGCCGGCGTTGGGCCGGCCGCGGTGGGGCGTCGGGGTCAGGTACGGGGCGTCGGTCTCGACCATGATCCTGTCCCGCGGGGCGACCCGCAGAGCCTCCCGCAACGGGTCGGCGTTCTTGAACGTGACCGTCCCCGCGAACGACAGGTAGTACCCGGCGTCGCCGCAGACCCGCGCCATCGCGGCGTCCCCGGAGAAGCAGTGGAACACCGTCCTCTCCGGGGCACCCTCCTCGCGCAGGACGCGCAGGACGTCGTCGTGGGCGTCGCGGTCGTGGATCTGCAGCGCGAGGCCGAGTTCCTTGGCGAGGCGGATGTGGGCGCGGAAGGACTCCTGCTGGACCTCGACGCCCTCGGGGCCCGTGCGGAAGTGGTCCAGACCCGTCTCGCCGATGACCCGGACGCGCGGGTGCGCGGCGAGGGTGCGGATCTCCTCGAGGGCGGCCTCGTACTCCCCCGCGGCCACGAGGTCGGGGATCTCGTTGGGGTGCAACGCGATTCCCCCGAGCAGCTCCGGGTGGCGGTCGAGGGCCGCCACCGTCCAGCGGGCCGCGGGGAGGTCGCAGCCGATCTGGACGCTGCGCGGCACCCCGGCCGCCGCGGCGGCGGACAACAGCACCGCGACGTCCTCGGGGGTCTCCGAGTCGAGGTGGGTGTGGTTGTCGATCACCGCGACGGCCAGCGGTTGCGGCGCGGGCGGGCGTTCGCCCCTCACTTCTGCAACCGGGCCAGTTCCTCCTCGACGACGGCCGCGACGTCGAGCTTGGTGAAGACCGGCGTCGGGGTGGCCACCGGCGTCCCGGGGACGACCGGGTGCGAGGCCCACTCCGGCAGCGTCTCCCCGCGGCGGTAGTCGCCCGTGAGGATCGGGTAGTCGCGGCCGTCGTCGAGGTCGGTGACCTCGCGCAGCTCCGGCATCGGCGAGACGGTGCCGGTGCCGCCGAAGGCCTCGTGCACCTTCTGCGCCGAGTGCGGCAGGAAGGGCGAGAGCAACGTCCGGCAGTCGGAGACGGCCTGCGCCGTGACGTGCAGCACCGACTTCATCCGCTCGGGGTCGGAGTTCTTGATCTTCCAGGGTTCCTGCTCGGTCAGGTACTTGTTGACCTCGCCGACGACGCGCATGGCCTCGCCGATCCCGGCGCGCTGGCGGTGGTGGGAGATGAGGTCCCCGACCGTCCCGAACCCGGCGCGGGTGGTGGTGAGCAGGGTGCGGTCGGCGTCGGTGAGCTCACCGGCGGCGGGGATCTCCCCCACGTTCTTGGCGATGAGCGAGGCCGTCCGGTTCACCAGGTTGCCCCAGCCCGCGACGAGCTCGGAGTTCGTCCGGGTGGCGAACTCCTGCCAGGTGAAGTCGGAGTCGTTGTTCTCCGGACCGGCCGCGGAGATGAAGTAGCGCAACGCGTCCGGCTGGTAGCGGGCCAGCACGTCGCGGACGTAGATGACGACCCCCCGGCTGGAGGAGAACTGCTTGCCCTCCATCGTGAGGAACTCGCTCGCCACGACCTCGGTGGGCAGGTTGAGGTTCCCGAACTTGCCCGGGGCCCCACCCTTCGCCCCCCGCCCGTCGTAGGCCAGCAGCTCGGCCGGCCAGATCTGGGAGTGGAAGGTGATGTTGTCCTTGCCCATGAAGTAGTACGACTCCGCGGACGGGTCGGTCCACCAGGCCTTCCACGCGTCCGGGTCACCGCTGCGCCGGGCCCACTCCACCGAGGCGGACAGGTAGCCGATGACGGCGTCGAACCACACGTAGAGCCGCTTGGCGGGGTTGTCCTCCCAGCCCTCGAGCGGGATCGGGATGCCCCAGTCGATGTCGCGGGTCATGGCCCGGGGCTTCATGTCCGCGAGCAGGTTCTGCGAGAACTTCAGGACGTTGGGGCGCCAGCGCCCCGTGTCGGCGCGCGTCTGCAACCACGAGCCGAGGACCTCGGCCAGCGCGGGCAGGTCGAGGTAGAAGTGCTCGGTCTCGACGAAGACGGGCGTCTCGCCGTTGATCCGGCTGCGCGGGTTCTTCAGCTCGATCGCGTCGAGCTGGTTGCCGCAGTTGTCGCACTGGTCGCCGCGGGCGCCGTCGTAGCCGCAGATCGGGCAGGTGCCCTCGACGTAGCGGTCGGGCAGGGTGCGGCCCGTGGACGGGGAGATGGCCCCCATCCCCTTCCGCGCGACCATGTAGCCGTTCTGGTGGACCGTGCGGAACATCTCCTGCACGACGGAGTAGTGGTTCGCGGTGGTGGTCCGGGTGAACAGGTCGTAGGAGAGGCCGAGGCCGTGCAGGTCCTCGGCGATGACGCGGTTGTAGCGGTCGGCGAGCTGCTGCGGGGTCACGCCCTCCTGCTCGGCCTGGACGAGGATCGGCGTCCCGTGCTCGTCGGTGCCCGACACCATGAGGACGTCGTGACCCGCCATCCGCATGTAGCGGCTGAACACGTCGGAGGGGACGCCGAAGCCGGCGACGTGGCCGATGTGCCGGGGCCCGTTGGCGTAGGGCCAGGCCACCGCGGAGAGGACGTGGGTCATGGTCAGGAGTCTAGGCGGGCGGGACGAGCAGGGCGGGCGACCTCCTCCGCGTCGGCAGGGCGAAGAGCCAGCCGGCCCCGACCCGCTGCGCCAGCGTCTGCGCCGCCAGGCAGCACCACGCGATCGCGAGGGTCAGCACGAGCGGGTACACCAGCACCAGCAGCAGCTGCGCCGGGTGCGGCAACGCCCCGAACAGGGGTTCGGTGACGGCGGCCAGCGGTCGCTGCACCACGATGAGGACGAGTCCGTGCAGGGCGTAGACCGGCAGGGTCCGTCGCCCCAGCCGCAGCAGCGGGGACGCCGCCCGCGGGAACCACGTGACGAACAGGACGGCCAGCAGCATCCCGGCGACCACGGCCCCGGCCCGGGTCGGGATCTCCAGGACCGCAGCCGGCACCCGCGGCAGGTCGAGGACGCGGACGGCGCCGAGCACCGCCACCAGGACGACGACGACCGCGAGCAGGGCCAGCGGCCGGGGACGTCGCGACAGTCGCCGGACCTGCTCGGGGAACCGCGCCCCGGCCAGGAACCAGACGAGGTTCTCCAGGACGGAGTGGGTGTCGCCCGCCCCGGGCAGGACGCCCGAGAAGGAGGCGACGGCCAGCGCCGCGGCCAGCGCGACGGGGACGGGCGCCGGCCACGACCGGGTGGCCCGCGCGAGCACGAAGTACACGGCGAGGGCGTAGAGGTACCAGAGTCCCGTCGAGGCGGTCAGCGCCGCACCCGGCAGACCGGAGGCGTGCTCGGGGGCCATGAAGGTCGGGATCCCGACCGCGAGCGCGACCCCGAAGCCCACCAGCATCCACAGGACGTGCAGGTAGAGGTTCTGCCCGACCCGGCCTCGGACCGACGCGCGCCAGGGCCGCGTCAGCGCCCGGGCGGCGAAGAACCCCGACACCGCGAAGAACAGCGGCATGCGCACGGGTCGCAGGACGACGTCGAGGAGGTCCCAGAGCGGCGGGGCGCCGGCCGCCGCGTACCAGCGCGACTCCTCCACGTGGAGGTAGGTCACGTGCCCCAGGACGACCAGCAGGATGCAGACGGCCTTGGCGGCGTCGGGCCAGGCCACGCGCGGTGGCGGTGCAGCGACCAGGGACCTCACGGCCCGTTCCGCCGCGGCGTCGTACGCCACGGTTCCCCCTCCACGACAGTTCAGTGGGCACACGGTATCGGCCGGTGGCGGGGCCGGGAACTCGCGTCACCCGTCGGCGCGCGCACTTCGTACAGGCGTCGTACGGTCAGCCGGTGAGCGAAACCCCCGACCCCACCCAGAACGCCGAGAAGGACCCCGAGACCTGGGTCACCGGCGACGAGCCCATGACCGGTCCGCAGAAGAGCTACCTGCAGACCCTGGCCCGCGAAGCCGGACGCGAGGTCCCCGAGGACCTCGACAAGGCCCGCGCCTCCGAGATGATCGACGAACTGCAGCAGGAGACCGGCCGCGGGAACTCCTGAACGGCTAGCCTCGCGGACGTGGACAGCCGCTTGGTGAACGTGGTCGTGAACGCCGTCGACCCCGGCCACCTCTCCCGCTGGTGGGCGCAGGCCCTCTCGTGGCGCGTCGGGTACTCCGACGCGGACGAGATCGACGTGGTCCCACCGGCGGGCGAACCCGGTCTGGAACTCGTGTTCCTGCAGGTGCAGGACGAGAAGGTCGCTCCCAACCGCGTGCACCTCGACCTGGACACCTCCTCGACCGCCGAACAGCGGGAGACCGTGGAGTTCCTGCTCGACCTCGGAGCCCGTCGCGCGGACGTGGGCCAGGGGGAGGCTCCCTGGGTGGTCCTGGCCGACCCCGAGGGGAACGAGTTCTGCGTCCTCGACCCGAGACCGGAGTACGACAGGACCGGCACCATCGCCGCCGTCGTCTGCCAGGCCCGCGACCCGCAGGGCCTCGCCGACTTCTGGGCCCCCGTCGCCGGTTTCAGCGTGGCCCGTTCCAGCCCGCAGGTGTCCGCGCTGCGGGCCGGGAACCGCGGCCCGTTCCTGGAGTTCGTCTCCTCCCCCACCCCGCACACGGTGAAGAACCGCTGGCACCTCGACGTCCGCGCCACCCGGACCGGCCCCGGCCGGGAACGCGTCATCGCCGACGCCCTCGCGGCCGGGGCCCGCCACGCCGACGTCGGTCAGGGCGACGGTGCCGGCTGGACCGTCCTGGCCGATCCCGAGGGCAACGAGTTCTGCGTCCTGAGCGGCACCGTCGACTAGGGGATCACCAGGAGCTTGCCCGTGGTGCGGCGCGCTTCGAGGTCCTCGTGGGCCCGGCGGGCGTCGGCTAGCGGGTAGGTGTGTCCGATCCGCACGACGAGGTCCCCGGCCGCGATCCAGCCGAAGACCTCCTCGGTCCGCGACACCAGCTCCGCCCGGTCCCGGGTGTAGGAACCCAGCGTCGGACGGGTCAGGAACAGCGATCCGCCGGTGTTGAGCCGTTGGACGTCGAAGGGCGGGACCTGACCGCTCGAACCACCGAAGAGCACCATCAACCCCCTGGGGCGCAGGGCGTCCAGGCTCGCGTCGAAGGTGTCCTTGCCCACGCTGTCGTAGACGACGTCGACTCCGCGCCCGCCGGTCAGTTCGCGGGCCCGCGCGCTCGCCCCGTCGTAGCCGACGACGTCGTCCGCGCCCGCCGCGCGCGACAACTCGGCCTTCTCCGGCGTCGACACCGTGGTGAGGACCTTCGCCCCGCGCAGCTTCAGCATCTGCGTCAGCAGCAACCCCACCCCGCCGGCCCCGGCGTGCAGCAACGCCCAGGTGCCCTCGGTGACGGCGAAGGTGTCGGTGCAGAGGTAGTGCGCGGTCAGGCCCTGGAGCATCACCGCGGCCGCCGTGGCGGCCTCGACCCCCTCGGGCACCGGGACGAGTTCCTCCTGGGCCACGAGGACCTGTTCCGCGTAGCTCCCGGGCGCCTCCTTCCAGGCGACGAGCTGCCCGACGGTGAACCCCTCGACCCCCGGGCCGAGCCGGGCCACCCGCCCCGCGCCCTCGCTGCCGAGCACCGTCGGCAGCTGCAGCGGGTACACCCCGCTCCGGCGGTAGGTGTCGATGAAGTTCACACCCGCCGCCTCCACGTCGACGAGGACCTGGCCGGACCCGGGTTCCGGGGTGGTCAGCTCGGTGACGGTGAGGACCTCGGGTCCCCCGGTCGCTTCGATCTGCACGGCTCGCACGGGCCGATGCTGCCACCCCGCCCCGGTGGCGGCCCGGCCGGCGTCAGCCGCCGGAGCTCTCCCGGACCACGAGCCGGCCGGTCACCGTGAGCAGCCGTTCCGGGCCGTCGTGCCCCGCGAGGCGGTCGGCCAGCAGGCCCATGGCCAGGTCGGCCATCTCGGAACGGTCCAGCGTGATCGTGGTCAGGGTGGGCGCGCTGTAGCGGGCCTGCTCGACGTCGTCGACCCCCATGACGGCGACGTCCTGCGGCACCCGCAGTCCCAGCCCGCGCAACGCGTGCATCGCCCCGAAGGCCAGCAGGTCGTTGGCCGCGAAGATCGCGTCGACGTCGGGGCGGGCGGCCATCAGCGCCAGGGTCCCCTCGTAGCCGTACGCGCGGTCCCACTCGGGCAGCGGCCACAGCAGCGACGGGTCGAACTTGAGCTTCGCCCGGCGCAGGGCCCTGCGGTAGCCCTCGATGCGCTGGGCCACCACCGGGGGCCGCGTCGACGTCTGGAGCTTGTCCCCGAGGAAGGCGATGGTGTGGCGGCCGACCTCGGTCAGGTGGCGGACGGCGATGTCCCCGAGGTCGACGGAGTCGATGGTGACGCGGTCGTAGCCCGACCCCTCGCCGTGCTCGCCGATCAGGACGGCCGGCGTCGAGTCGCGGCGCTGCGCCAGCTCCCCCCCGGGCATGGTCAACGGGACGAAGACCAGGCCGTCGACCAGTCGCACGGGGAAGCCGTTGGCGACCTCGCGCTCGCGTTCGAGGTCCCCGTCGGTCTGCTCCACGAGCAGCGTGATCCCGCGGGCCCGGGCCGCGGTCACCAGGGCGGAGGTCAGCTCGCCGTAGTAGGGACTCGTCACGTTGGGCAGCGCGAGCGCGACCAGTCCCGTCCGGCCCTGCCGCAGTTGACGCCCGATCCCGTTGGGGCGGTAGTCGAGCCGCTCGATGACGACCTTGACGCGCTCGCGCATCTCCGGCCGCACGTGCGGGTGGTCGTTGACGACGTTGGACACCGTCTTGATGGACACGCCGGCCGCCTCGGCCACGTCCCGCAGCGTCGTGGGTCGCGAACCGGTTCGGGGAGGCACCGGCGCATTCTTGCACCGCGCACCTTGACGGCGCTGCAGCTTTCGCGTTGACTGCCTTCCAACGTTGCAATCGTGCTGACCGACCCTTCACACCGCCGTGGCCATCACACAGTCGTGACCGTCAAAACAGGAGACCAACCGTGCGCACCGCTCGTCTCGCCCTCGACCCCGCCTTCACCGTGGGTCCCGTCCCGCGGAGGCTGTTCGGCTCGTTCGTCGAGCACATGGGCCGCTGCGTCTACACCGGCATCTTCGAACCCGACCACCCGAGCGCGGACGAGGACGGCCTGCGGACCGACGTGCTCGAACTCACCAAGGAGATCGGCCCGACCGTCGTCCGCTACCCCGGCGGGAACTTCGTCTCCGGTTTCGACTGGGAGGACTCCGTCGGCCCCCGCGAGGACCGTCCGCGCCGCATCGACCGCGCCTGGCGTTCCGTCGAGACCAACCAGTTCGGTCTCGCGGAGTTCGACGCCTGGGCCCGCAAGGTCGAGACCGAGACGATGATGGCGGTGAACCTCGGCACCCGTGGGCTGCAGGAGGCCTGCGACCTGCTGGAGTACGCGAACCTGAACTCCGGGACGAAGTTCGCGGACCTGCGCAAGGCGCACGGCAGCAAGGACCCCTTCGACATCAAGCTCTGGTGCCTCGGCAACGAGCTCGACGGTCCCTGGCAGACCGGCCACAAGACGGCCGCGGAGTACGGCCGGCTCGCCGCCGAGACCGGCATGGCGATGCGCTCGATCGACCCCGACATCGAACTCGTCGCCGTGGGTTCCTCCAGCCGTGCGATGCCGACGTTCGGCGAGTGGGAGCAGACCGTCCTGGAACTCTCCTACCACGCGGTCGACTACGTCTCGCTGCACGCCTACTACCAGGAGCACGACGGCGACGCCGCCAGCTTCCTGGCCTCCGCGGTCGACATGGACCTCTTCATCGACCAGGTCGTCGCGACGGCGGACGCGGTGCGCGCCAAGGGCAAGCACTCCAAGCGCATCAACCTGAGCTTCGACGAGTGGAACGTCTGGTACCAGTCGAAGCCCCACCACGCCGAGGGTGTCGAACCCTGGGACGTCGCCCCGCGCGTCATCGAGGACGAGTACTCGATCACCGACGCCGTCGTCGTCGGAACCCTGCTGAACTCCCTCCTCCGCCACTCCGACCGCGTGCACATCGGCGCGCAGGCGCAGCTCGTGAACGTCATCGGCCTGCTGCGCAGCGAACCCGGCAAGGAGGCGTGGAAGCAGTCCATCGCCCACCCCTTCGAGCAGATGCGCCGCCTCGCGACGGGCAACGTGCTTCAGGTCGTCACGACCAGCGAGAAGTACGAGACCGACAAGTTCGGCGACGTCGACGTCGTGGACGCCGCGGCGACCTACGACGACGAGTTCCTCACGCTGTTCCTGGCCAACCGCGACCAGACCGAACCAGCCTCGGTCGAGGTCCCGCTGCGGGGGTTCGACGTGGACCGCCTCGTGTCGGCGAAGGTCCTCGCGGCCACCGAGGGGCAGGACCGCCACACCACCAACCTCGAGGGCGACCACCAGGCCGTCGGTCTGCGCACCCTCGACGAGGTCACCGTGACCGCCGAGCAGGCGACGATCGTGCTGCCCCCGCTGTCCTGGGCCGTCGTCCAGCTCCGCAAGGGCTGACCTACAGCTCGTCCAACCGCAGGCGCAGCAGTTCGCTGAGTTCCACGGACTCGCCGTCGCGGGCGCCGCGACCGACCTGCAGGGGCGGTTCCGAGGGGCTGATCACGACCCCCCGGAACCGTCCGGCCAGGCTCGGCGCCACGTCGAGGACGTAGTACTCCCCCGCGGGCCCGACCGCGAGGGAACCGTTGGCGCGCAGGTACCACCCCACGAGGTCGGTCCGGTACCGCGCCGAGCCGGCGCGGGCCCGCAGCGCCTCCGGTGCGATCCCCCGACGGCGCAGTTCGCCGACGAAGTCGCGCAGCAGCTCCTGCGCCCGGACGGTCTCGGCCGCCCGGGCGCGCTCCCACCACTCCGCCGTCACCCGGCCACTACAGCAGCAGGTCCGCGGCCCGGCCAACGGGGCGCCAGAGCGGGACCTCGCCCTCGGCGCTGGAGACCGGGACCAGCCCCGGCATCCGGTCCGCCGCGACGAGCGGCCCGAAGTCGAGCCGGGTGAGGTCGGTGACGTCCGCGACGGGAACCTGGAACGTCCGGAACCCGCCCAGTTCGGGGACCTCCCGGGAACGCGGCGACCCGACGATCTCCTCCACCAGCGGGGTCTGGTCGAGGACGAAACCGGCGCTGGCGAGCACCGACACCTCCTCGGAGGGGTCGAGGTCGAGGGGTTGCGGCAGCAGGTACGCCGCGATCTTGTAGAAGCGACGCGGGATCCGCACACCGCGGTACTCGGGGTCGTCGTCCGCGAACACCGGTCCGCTCACCACGACGAGGCGCTGGTCCCACTGCCTGGCGTAGGCCAGGACGTGGTCCTCCAGCCCGAGCCACAGCTCCAGCGACTGGTTGAACGTCGAGGCCTGCGGGGCCGCGTTGGCGTAGGAGAACGTGTCGGCGTTGGCCCGCACCGCGTCGACCCCCCAGCCGGGGTCGCGGCGGCGCACCAGGTGTCCGCGGTCGAAGTCGTTGCGCGCGTAGAGCTCGGCACCGGCCTGGTCGTCGGGGCCCAGCCGCGGGTCGAGGAACCACTGGTCCCCCGACCGTTCGACGTCCACCAGGGAGGCGCCGTCGACGGCGACGACCGTCGCGGCCGCGAGGCGCCGGTCCGGCCGCTGCACGATGGAGAAGTGCGTGTACGGCAGGACGACGACCTCGGCCCCGTCGAGGGGTTCGGGCAACGGGACCAGCGGACCAGGCGCCAGGAACCGGGGGTCGAACCCCGCCCGGCCGAGAAGTTGCAGTCCCTGCGCCGTCTGCGTCTCGCTCATCCTCCGAGGGTGCACCCGACCTCCGACACGAGGGCCGTCCTGCGGGTGACGGGAGGGTGTCAGCTCAACGCACGGTCCGCGAACACGTCCGCCGCCCGGGCCAGGAAGTCGGCCGTGCCCGGTCCGGCGGCGTCGTAGGCCGCGCGGAACCGCCCATCCTCGACGTACATCCGCACCAACCCGCGGTACGCGGCCGCGTCGGGGGTCCAGAACACCGAGACCCAGGCGCGGTGGCGCCGCACGAGGTCCTGGACGGCCGGGGCACCCGGATCCTCCCCCACGGCGGCGGCCAGGCCGGCGGCGATCGCCTCGTGCTCGCGCTAGTGCTCCGCGCGGCCCTGCGGCCCGAGCTCGGACCACGTCCGGCCGGCGTCGTCGTGGGCGAGGCGCCCCCAGCGCTCGACGACCTCCTCCTCGTACCGTCCTGCGTCGAAACCGTCGAACATCCGAGACACCTCGATCTCCTTCCCGTCGGCCCCGTCGCCACCCTGGGACAACGTGGTGCGCACGCTCGTGGTGAGCCGGGCGATCCGGTCCGCCTGCTCCTCCAGCAGGGCGAGGTGCGTCCGCAGGGCGGCGACCTCGTCGACCCGGGCCTCGAGGACGTCGGCGATGGCCGCCAGGCCCAGACCCAGCTCGCGCAGCAGCAGGATCCGCTGCAACCGGCGCAGGGCGACGGCGTCGTAGTAGCGGTAGCCGTTGGCCCCGGTGCGGCTGGGGGTCAGCAGTCCGACGTCGTCGTAGTGGCGCAGGGTGCGGGCCGTCGCTCCCGTGGCCGTGGCGACCTCGTGGATCGTCCACTCCCGTGTTCTCGCGTGCACGGGACGACGGTAGGAGTTGACGCCACGACAACTGCAAGCCCGGGACTCAAGGGATCGCCGTCTCGTGACGACACGAACGCTCAGTGGACAGGAACGTCCAGGCCGACGGAGGAGGATTTCTCGTGCGTGTCACGCGGGCTGTCGTGCTGCTCCCGGTCCCTGCGGGCGACCTGCCTGCGCTGGATGCCTGCCTGGAGCACCTGGCGGCCGCGGCCGACGAGGCCTCCGCGGCCGGCATCCCCACGACCCTCGTGCTCGCGACGTCCTGCGACGCCCCTGCGTTGGCCCCGCTCCTCGGCGACTGGGGCCCGTTGGTCGACCTGCTGGACGACGTGGAGCTGACCGTCGACCACCACCCCGACGACACGCGCTCCCGCGGGGAACTGCGCGAGCTGACGGCCCACACCCTGGCCGCCCTCGTCGTGGACCCGGCAGAGGTCGTCGTCCTCACCACCACCTGCGACGTCGGCGTGAGCGTCGGGTGGATCACCGAGCACGTCCGTCACCACCGGGCGGGCGCGAAGGCCAGCACCGGTCCGGTCCGCGGGTCCGAGGGTCCGCACGAACCGGGCGCCAACCTCGCCGTCCGGGCGGACCTGCTGTCCACCGGCGCGCTCGCGCCCGACGGCTGGCGGCAGGTCCACCTCGTCCACGCGGTGACCCCTGTCGTGGCGACCCCGCAGGTCATCCTCCGGGCGTTTCCCTGAGGTCCTCGGCGAGGATCCCCAGCAGTTCCCGGCGCGCCTTCTCGAGCACGTCGCCGGCCCGCTGGAGGTCGCCGGGACGACCGGACAGCGCGATCTGCTGGTAGGTCATCGCGATCGAGCCGAGCTGCCTGCGCACCTGGTGCGCGCGCTCCCGGTCGGGTCCGCCGTCGAGGTTCTCCCACGGCGGCGGGGTCTCGGAGTACTCCTGCTCGACGTAGGCGCGACCCTCGTCGGTCAGGGTGAACTGCTTGGCGTCCGCGGGGTCCGCCGCGACGAGCCCCTCGTCCTGCAACTGCTGCAGGATCGGGTAGACCGACCCCGGGCTCGGCTTCCACTCACCGTCGCTGCGGCGGGTGACCTCCCCGATGATGCGGTAGCCGTTGCTCGGCCCCTCGGCCAGGAGCACGAGGACCGCGGCCCGCACGTCACCGCGCGGGCGACGGCCGCCACCCCGGCCGAACCCCCCGAAACCGCGTCCGGGGCCCCGCCCCTCGAACATCTCGCCGAACGCGGCGAACCCGGGGCCGAAACCCCGTCCGGGTCCGCCGAACGGGCCGCCACCGCCGGGGTGGTGCCCCCGGCCGTCCTGACGTCCTTCCCACGCGCCGCCCCACGGGCCGGCGAATCGGTTGCCTCTCATGTCTGCACCTCCGGGTCATCGCGCAGCCTCGTGCTGTCGCGATGCCTCAACGATATATCGCTATGGCTCGGAAGTGAAGAGGTGAGTGGTCAGGAGTCCAGGGACTGGATCTGCAGCAGGTTCCCGCACGTGTCGTCGAGCACCGCCGTGGTGACCGGACCCATCACCGTCGCCGGCTGGGTGAAGACGACCCCGAGGGCGGCGAGGCGCTCGGCCTCCGCGGCGGCGTCCTCGACGACGAAGGCCGCGCTCGGGATGCCGTCGGCCACGAGCCCCTCGGTGTAGGCGATGGCGACGGGATGCTCCCGCGGCTCGAGGACCAGCTCGACGCCGTCCGGGTCCTCGGGTGAGACCACGGTCAGCCAGCGGTGCTCGCCGAGCGGCACGTCGACCTTCTTCACGAAGCCGAGCACCTCCGTGTAGAAGGCCAGGGCCTTGTCCTGGTCGTCGACGAACACGCTCGTGTACGCGATCCTCATGCTGGTCGCCACCTCTCCTCGATCTCGGTCAGGAACCTGCGCAGTGGAGACGGGTCCAGGTCCAGGAACGTGTAGCGCCCCTCCCGGCGGAGCACGACGAGCCCGACCCCCTCGAGGACCGCGAGGTGCTGCGAGACGGCCTGGCGGGTCGAACCCGAGCCGTGCCGTTCGATCAGGCGCACCCGCAGCTCGAAGAGGGTCTGACCGCTGCGCCGGGTCAGCTCGTCGAGGATCGCGCGCCGGGTCGGATCCGCCAGCGCCTTGAACACGTCGTCCACACGTCCTGACATTGGCAAGTTCACACTTGCCTGTCAAGGGAGCGGCGGCGGTGCTAGCGTGTGAGCAAGCGCTTTCCAGTGACGGGAGGACGACCGGTGAGCAGGTTCGACGTCGAACCCTGGGGATTCCGCCGCGAGGCGACCGCGGCCGAGCGGGAGGAGCAGCAGGCCTTCCACGACGAGCACCCGAAGTGGTCGCTCGGCGTCGACACGTTCGTCAGCCGGCTGGCCGCCGTCGAGACCGACTCCCTGGTCCTGGGCGACCGTTCCTACGTCGCGGCGAACGCCTACCTCAGCCACGACGTCCGCTTCGGCGCCGACTGCACCGTGAACGTCTTCGCCGTGGTCCGCGGCGACGTGCGCTGCGGGGACGGTGTCCGCATCGGGGCCCACACGTCGATCCTCGGGTTCAACCACGGCATCGAACCCGGGACGCCGGTGTTCCGGCAGCCGCTGAGTTCGCGCGGGATCGTCATCGGCGACGACGTCTGGATCGGGTCGAACGTCGTCGTGCTCGACGGCGTCCACGTCGGGGACCACGCCGTCCTCGCCGCGGGCGCGGTCGTCACCCGGGACGTCGCCGCCGGGGCGATCGTCGGCGGGAACCCGGCCCGTCGGATCCGCTGGCGGGTTCCGCCGGCCGGGGCAGGCGACGACCTGGCGACCGCGCTCGGGCAGTTCGAGGAACGGGCCCGGTCCCAGGCCGGCGACGTCCTGGCGAGGTGCTGGAACCCGTCGCTACCCGGTGGCCAGTTCACCGACTCCCCCGGCGCCGGCCCCACCGTCCGCGCCCAGGCCGACGCCCTCGAGATCGCCGCCTACCTGCTCGACGACGCCCCGCCGCAACTCCCCCGCGACGAGCAGTTGGCCCGGCTCACGGCGCTCCAGGACCCGGAGACGGGGTTGGTGCCGTTGTTCGGCGCCGACGGCCTCCCCGTCCCGGGAACCCCGGACGCCGGCGACGGCAACGTGCTCTACCACGCACTCTCCGTGGGCTACGCCCTCGACGTGTTCGGTGAGCGGTTCTCGCGCCCGATCGGGTACTTCGCCCGGATGACCGCACCAGAACTCCTGGAGAACCTCGACGGCCTCCCGTGGGACGGCCGGGCGTGGGGTTCCGGGGCCTGGGTGGACGCGGCGGGGACCGCGTTCCGCTGGAACCTGGCCCGCGGGGAGCGCGGGGTCCCCGGAACCCTGGAGGCGCTCTTCGGCTGGCTCACGGCGCGCGCCGCGCCCGGTACCGGCATGTGGGGGACCCCCGCCCCGGGCGAGGGGGTGCTGCAGGTCGTCAACGGTTTCTACCGCGCGAGCCGCGGGACCTTCGCCCAGTTCGGGGTTCCGCTCCCCCACCCCGAACGCGTCGTCGACACCGTCCTGACCCACCTCGGCGACCAGAGGCTGTTCGCCCCCGAACGCCGCAACGCCTGCAACGTCCTCGACGTGGCGCACCCCCTCTGGCTCGCCGGCAAGCAGACCCACCACCGCCGCGAGGAGGTGGTCACGGCCGCCCGGGGGCTGCTCGCCGACGCGCTGCGCACCTGGCAGGACGGCAGGGGTTTCTCGTTCCTGGTCGGCCGCGAACCGGGCCTGCAGGGGACCGAGATGTGGCTGGCCATCGTGTGGTTGCTGGCCGACCTCGCCGGCTGTTCCGACGTCCTGCGCTACCGCCCCCGCGGCGTGCACCGCCCCGAAGCGGCGATCTCCGCCGTCCCGCGCTGATCCGACCGTCGAGGGGAACGTTCCGCGGCTCGGGAGGCCGCACGAGCCGCGGAACGTTCCACTTCCCGGCGGTAGCCTGACGACATGCCCTCCCCCAGCGGACGCCGCCGTCTGCCTCTCTGGGTCTGGGCGGTCCTCGCGTTCGCCGCGTACTACGCCTTCGCCGCCTTCGCCGGCTACTACCGCTGGCCGTGGTGGGTGCGGGGCGTCGGGCTCGCGGCGTGCATCGCCGGGTTCGCCCTCCTCGCCCGGCACCGCCGGAGCCGTTCGGACTGACCCGGGGACGCGGTGCGGGCCCCCCGCTAACCCATCGCGGCGACGAAGGCGGCGGCCCGCTCGGTGATGCCCGTCCAGTCCGCGGCGGCGACCAGTTGCGGCGGAACGACTCCGGTACCCGCGGTGACCGCCGCCGCCCCGGCGGCGAGGTACTCGGCGGCGTTGCCCGCGCTGACCCCGCCGGAGGGGACGAGCCGGACGTCGGGGTAGGGGCCGTGCAGATCGGTCAGGTAGCCGGGTCCGAGACGACCCGCGGGGAACACCTTGACCGCAGCCGCACCGGACTCGTGCGCGACCAGGACCTCGCTGGGGGTGAACGCGCCCATGAGAAACGGGATCCCCGCCGCCACCGCGGCCGCCGCCACCGCGGGCCGCAGGCCCGGGGTGACGAGGAACCGGGCTCCGGCGTCGATCGCGGCCCGCGCGTCGTCGTCGTCCAGGACCGTGCCGACGCCGAGGGAGATCCCCTCGGCACCGGCGGCGTCCCGCAGGTGGCGCAGGACGTCGGGGGTCGTGAACGTCAGTTCGACGGTGCGGATCCCGCCCGCGGCGAGCGCCGCGCACAGGGCCCGGGCGTCGGGGATCTCCGGCGCGCGGACGACGGCCACCACCCGGTCGGTGAACAACTGCTCGAGGCTCATGCGGTGACTCCTGTCGAGGGGTGGTGGCGCAGCGCCCGACCGGGCAGCGCGTCGGTGCGCCGGCCGTCGGCGACGACGGGCTCGCCGCCGAGGAGGACGTGCGGGATGCCGACGGCCTGGCGTCGGGGGTGCTCGAAGGTGGCCCCGGCGGCCACCGTCGTCGGGTCGAAGAGGACGAGGTCGGCGACCGCGCCCGGCCGCAGGACTCCGCGGTCCCGCAGCCCCAGCCGCCGGGCCGGACGGGAGGTCATGTGGGCGATGCAGTCCTCCAGCCCGAGGACCCCCTCCTCCCGCACGTAGTGCCCGAGGTAGTGCGGGAAGGTCCCCCAGGCCCGGGGGTGCGGGCGGGCACCGACGAGGAGGCCGTCGCTGCCGACGGTGTGGCGCGGGTGGGCCATGATGGCGCGGACGTTCTCCTCGTGGCCGACGTGCTGCAGGATCGTCGTGCCGAGGCGGTCGCGACGCAGGACGTCGACGAACATCTCGAACCCGGTGATCCTGCGCCCCACGAGGTCCGCGAGTTCCGCGATCTCCGGGTGGCGGACCCCGGAGACCTGCACCGTGTCCCAGTCGACCGTGACGCCGTGGCAGCCGTCGGACCCCTCGACCTCGAGGGCGTACCGGATGCGCCGCAACGCCTCCGGGTCCCCGAGGCGGAGCAGGGTCGCCTCCGGGCCACCCTCGCTCGCCCAGCTCGGCAGCACCGCCGCGAGGGTGGTGGACCCGGGCAGGTAGGGGTAGGAGTCCAGGGTCACGTCGACACCGTCGGCGAGCGCCGCGTCGACGAGGTCGAGGAGTTCCCCGCCGCGGCCGGCGTTGACGCCGAAGTTCATCGTGGCGTGGGTGAGGTGCAGGGCGCAGCCGGCGCGGCGGGCGACGTCGACGACCTCGGCGTAGGCCTCGAGGGCGCCCTTGCCGTAGGAACGCTGGTGGGGGGCGTAGAAACCTCCGGCCGCACCGACGACCTGGCACAACGCCACGAGTTCCGCGGTGTCGGCGTACATGCCGGGCGTGTAGGTGAGCCCGCTCGACATCCCGACGGCACCTTCGGCCAGGCCGAGTCCCACGAGTTCCCGCATGCGCTGGAGTTCCGCCGCGGTGGCGGGGCGGTCGGTGGTTCCGACCACGACCATCCGTACCGTGCCCTGGGGGACGAGGTAGCAGACGTTGACGGCGGCGCCGCGGTCGACGCGGTCGAGGTAGGCCCCGACCCCGGGCCACCCGAGGTCGTCGTCGGGGATCCCGTTCCACCCCGCGAGCTGGTCGCGCAGGACGGCGAGGGCGGCGGCGTCGACGGGGGCGTAGCTCAGCCCGTCCTGGCCGACGACCTCGGTGGTGACCCCCTGGGTGGTCTTCGCGAGGTGCTGCGGGTCGGTGACGACCGCGAGGTCGGAGTGGGCGTGCATGTCGATGAAACCCGGCGACAGCACGAGCCCGTCGGCCCGCAGCTCCCGCGCCCCGGCGGTCGTCCCGACGTCCCCGAGTTCCGCGATCCGGCCGTCGACGACGAGGGCGTCACCGCGGCGGCCGGGTCTCCCCGTGCCGTCGACGATGGTGGCCCCGCGGACGACGAGGTTCACCCGAACACCGTGCGCACCCAGTCGACGAGCACGGGTTGCGGGGCGAGGGCGTCGTCGACGACGGGCAGGAGCTGCCACTTGTCGAACGTCGTGCAGGGGTGGGACAGACCGAGGCGGACGACGTCACCGACCCGCAGTTCCCGGGCGTCGCCGGTCAGGGACAGGAACGTGTGCTGGTCGTTCATCGCGGTGACGGTGGCTCCCTCGAGGGGTTCGGTGTCGCCCGTGGCCGCGCGGCGCACCGCCTGCACCTCGGGGAGCCCTTCGTCGAAGGCGAGGTCGCGCTTGCCCGCGTCGCCGAGCGCGAGACCCGGTTCGGGGCGGGAGACGATGCGGACCCACCCGTGGAGGGCGGCGCGCAACTCCCCCTCGCTGCCGCGGTTCATCGGGGTGATCCCGCGGTAGAACCCGTCGTCGTGGGCGACGTAGGCGCCGGCCCGCACGACGACGCGCGTCGGGGCTCCCCGCGTCCCGTCGGGGTCGTGCGCCCCGGCGAGCACGTCGGCCACGGCGTCGAAGTAGGCGCTGCCACCGGCGCTGACGACGAGTCCACCGGGGACGTCTCCGTACAGACCCTGGTCCAGCAGCGTCCAGTGCAGCGCGGCGAGGTCGGAGAGGTAGGTGCGGACCACGACGAGGCTCGCGGGGCTCGCGTCGTGAGCCAGCGCTCCCTCGTAGCCCGCGACCCCCGCCAACCGCAGGCCGGGGGTCGCGGCGACGGCCCGGGCGACCTCCGCCGCGGCACTGCGGGAGCGGGCTCCGGTCCGGCCCCCGGTAGCCCCGAGTTCGACGAGGACGTCGACGGGTGCGACGGCGTCGGCGACGTGCGGGGCCATCGCCTCGACGACGTCGACCCCGTCCACCCAGGTGAGGACGCGGGCGGTGCGGGGTTTGCCGAGGAACCGCAGCACCTGCGGGTCGAGGACGGGGTAGGCCGCCAGGACCCAGTCCAGCCCCTCGCGCAGGGCCACGGTGAGCTGCCACCCGGTCGCGACGGTGATCCCGATCGCGCCGGCCTCGAGCTGGGCCCGCCAGATCGAGGGGGCCATCGTCGTCTTGCCGTGCGGGGCGAGGTCGACACCGGCCGCGGCGGCCCAGGCGGCCATCGTCGCGACGTTGCGGGTCAGGGCGGTGGCGTCGAGGGTGACGAGCGGGGTGGGGAGGTCGGCCAGGCCGGGGCGGGTCGCCACGAACTCGTCGGCCGGAACCCCCCAGGCGTCGACCGGCACCGCCTTGCCCCCGGCCGGGAGCGCGCCGATCTCCGGGGCGTCGTACACCACACCGACCTCCACTGCGTCGTGACTGCGTTGCGCGCTGCGCAACGGACGTTGCAGCAGCGGTCGACGCCGTTCTAGCATCGCGCCGTGTCCCGGTCAAAGGTCCTGTGCGTCGGCGAGGCGATGGTCGTGCTGACGCCCGCCCGGGACGTCCCCCTCGCCGAGGCGGACCTCTTCGTCCGCACCGTCGGCGGCGCGGAACTCAACGTGGCCCTGACCCTCGCCCGCCTCGACGTGGACGTGAGCTGGCTCTCGCGCCTGGGCGACGACGGGTTCGGTGAGCACGTCCTGGCCCTCGCCGACGGGGTCGGCGTGGACGTCGGCGCCGTCGAACTCGACCCGTACCGGCCGACCGGCCTCTACGTCAAGGCTCCGGGGGTCGCCGCCGACGGGTCCCGGCGTTCGCGCATGCACTACTACCGCAGCGGGTCCGCGGCCTCGGCCCTCTCCCCCGAGTTCCTCGACCGACCCGCCGCGCGCGCGGCCCTGGCCGAGGCCGACACCGTCCACGTCAGCGGGATCACACCCGGCCTCTCCGACTCCGCGGCCGCGTTCTGCGTCGAACTCGCCGACCGGGCGCGGGGCAGCGCCACGACGCTGTCGGTGGACCTGAACCACCGCCCCGCGCTGTGGCGCGGACGTAGCGAGGAACCGCTGCGCCGGTTGGCCGCCGCGGCCGACGAGGTCCTGCTCGGCGCCGACGAGGCGCGGGTGGTGTTCGGGACCGACGACCCGGCCGCGCTGCGCGCGGCCCTGCCGGGCGCCCGGCGGATCCTGCTGAAGCAGGAGGAGCACGGCGTGCTCGTGCTCGAACCGGGGAACCCCGACCGTCACGTCCCCGCCCTGACGGTCGACGTCGTCGAGCCCGTCGGCGCCGGTGACGCCTTCGCCGCCGGCTACCTCGCCGGGCGCGCCCACGGGTTCGCCGTCGACGCCGCCGTCGGGTTCGGTCACCGCTGCGCCGCCGCCGCTCTCGTGACCCGGGGCGACCGCCCCGCCGAGGTCCCGGCGTTGACGGGGTGAGCCAGTCGCTGCTGCGCGCCCTCGGGCTGCTCGACCTCGTCGCCGGCGGTACGGCGACCCTGGGGGAACTCGCCGAGGCGGCGGGGGCCCACAAGAGCACCGTCCTGCGGTTGCTGCGGGTCCTCGAGGACGCGGGCTACGTCCACCACGACGAGCAGCACCGCTACGCCCTCGGCTCCCACCTGTTCCGCCTCGCCCAGCAGGCCCTGGACTCCTTCGACGTCCGGGCCGTGGCCGCCCCCCGGTTGCGGCGCCTGCGCGACGACGTGGGCCAGACCGTCCACCTGGCGGCCTTCGACGGTTCCGTCGCCACCTACGTGGACAAGCTCGAACCTCGCAGCGCCGCCGTCCGGATGGCCTCACGCATCGGGAACACCGCCGCGCTGCACTGCACCGCCGTCGGGAAGGTGTTCCTCGCCGACCTGCGGCCTCCCGACCGGGCGGAACTCGTGGCGACCCTGGAGTTCCCCCGGCTGACGACGAGGACCCTCACCGGCCCCGAGGAACTGCTCGCCGAGGTCGCGACCGTCGCCGCGGCGGGCTGGGCGCAGGACCACGCGGAGAACGAGACCTTCGTCAACTGCGTCGGCGCCCCGGTCCGCGGCGCCGACGGACGCGTCCTCGCCGCGGTCTCGATCTCGGTGCCCGACGTGCTGCTCCCCCACGAGGCCGTCCTCGACCTCGTGCCCGCCCTGTTGTCCGCGACCGCGGACATCTCCCGCTCCTGCGGGTTCCTCGACCACCCCGACGAGAAGGAGAACTCCTGATGACCACCCGCACCGCCGTCACCACGACCGACGCCCCCGCCCCGGCGCACACGTTCTCGCAGGGCGTCCGCAAGGGACCGCTGCTGCAGGTCTCCGGCCAGGGCCCGGTGGACCCGGTGACCAACGAGTACCTGCACCCCGGCGATGTGAAGGCGCAGACCCTGCGGACCCTGCGCAACGTCGACGCGATCCTCCGCGCGGGTGGCGCGAGCTTCGACGACGTCGTCATGCTCCGCGTCTACCTCACCACACGCGACGACTTCGCCGCGATGAACGAGGCCTACGGCGAGTACGTCGGCGCGCACTGCACCTCCGGTGTCCTGCCCGCCCGCACGACCGTCATGACCGGCCTGCCCCGCGAGGAGATGCTCGTCGAGATCGACGCGCTCGCCGTCCTGGACGACTAGGGTCCAGGGCCACCTCGGCGGAGTCGCCGCACACCCTCGTGGTTCAGGACCTCGGGTGGGGGTAGGGCCTTGCCACCTGTCGGGTGGCCGGCCGCAGTCACCGGTCCAACAGCGGGCGCGCCGTCACCCCCACTCCGAGGGCACGTACGGACTTCTCCGTCGACCAGCACCGCGAGAGTGACCTCGCGGTCATCTCGTTGCAGGGCAGCCTGACCACCGAAACTACGGACCGGCTCTCCGCGTGCCTCGACACCACGGTGCCCACGACCCGGTCCCTGGTCGTCGACCTCAGCCGCACCACCGCGCTGGACGAAGAGGGTCTCTCGGTGCGGCTCGACGCGGGACGCCGGGCACGTCGTCGAGGTGGCGCCGTGCGAGCGGCCGGGGTCCACGGCGCCGTCGAGGACGTGTTCGAGGAGTTCGACGCCTGGCACAGCCTCGGAGGCCGACACAGCCCGGACGGAGGTGCGACGTCTCCACGCCCGCGACGCGGCCCGTGACTACTTCCGCCCCGCGGTCCCGGCGGGCCTCGACGGTGACCGTCACCACCACGGCGATCGCGGGCCCGCATGACCCTCGCCGACCACTTCCGCGAGGCCTACGTCTTCCACGCCGGCTGGGACGACGCCGACCTGGTGCCCACGACCCCGGCCCGGACCGTCGCCAGCGTGCTGGAGGTCGACGCCGCGAGCATCAGCTTCTTCGGCGGTGACCACCGGGTCCTGCTGGGGGCCAGCACCTCCGAGGCCACCGCCCCGGAGCAGTGGCAGTACGCCCTCGGCGAAGGACCCTGCATCACCGCGTTCCAGCACTCCGCGCCGGTCGTGGCCGACGAACCGTCCTTCGCCCGCCGCTGGCCGACTCTGCACCAGCGGGTCCGTCGGCACAGTCCCTACCGCTCCGTGGTCGCCGTGCCCCTGGTGCTGGGGAGCGGCGGCGGCATCGGTGCGATCGACCTCTACTTCACGGATGCCCAGGTGCGCCCGGGTTTCGACGTCGATTCCGCCCAGGCCGTGGCGGGCATGGCCTGTTCGGTGCTGCTGCAGGCCACCCTGCACGGTCACACCCGTGCGGAAACCGCCGACGGCGAGGGCGGAGAGGTCGAACTCACCCTCCCCACCGAGTGGCTGGACACGCACGCGGCGAGCCGGCGCTACCGGGTGTGGCTGGCCGTCGGGATCCTCACCTCGACGCTCCAGACCGACACCTCGAGTGCCTTCGCGTTGCTGCGCGCCCACGCCCACTCCCGCGACCAGACGCTGGAGCAGGTGGCCGAGGACGTCGTCAGCGGCCGGACGCCGGTCGCCGACCTCGGGGACCGGCCGCACTCCTGACCCCCGGAGACCGCCGACAGCTCGACCCGGATGGTGTCACCGGACTCGGGGAAACCCTTCCGAACCCGAGCTCGCCACCCGGCGGTAGGCGCTTGCCGGTGACCGCGGGGCCGGGCACGCTGTGCACCGGCTGAGCGGCGACCCGCCGCCGTACTCCGACGTCGTGGAGGAAGAACCCGTGCTGCGCATCCCCTCGTCCCGCCGGCTGGTCGCCACCCTCGCCGCGCTCGCCGCCACCGGTGGCGCCCTGCTGAGCGCCGCCGCACCGGCCACCGCCGCCACCTGTTCCGACGTCGAGGTCGTCTTCGCGCGCGGCACCGGCGAGACGCCCGGCCTCGGCATCGTCGGCTCGCCCTTCGTGCGGGCCCTCACGAGCGAGCTGTCGGACCGGACCGTCACCTCCTACGCCGTGGACTACGCCGCCAACACCTCCCAGACCAGCGCCGGCCCCGGTGCCACCGACATGAGCGCCCACGTGCGCGAGGTGGCCGCGGCCTGCCCCTCGACCCGGTTCGTCCTCGGGGGCTACTCCCAGGGCGCGACCGTCACCGACATCGCGGTGGGCATCCGCACGGGTACCACCACCGGCACGCCCGTCCCCGCCGAGCTGTCCGGTCGCGTCGCCGCGGTCGTCGTGTTCGGCAACCCGCTGGGGCTGAGCGGACGCACCATCGCCACCGCCAGCACCACCTACGGGACGAAGTCGAAGGACTACTGCAACAGCAGCGACACCGTCTGCGGCAGCGCCCCCAAGACCGGGACGGGCAGCCACCTCAGCTACCCCAGCAACGGAGCCACGACGGAGGGCGCCCGGTTCGCGGCGGGTCTGGTGCGCGCCGGGGGCGGACCCACCACGCCCACCCCGACCCCCACCCCGACGAGTTGCGTGCGCGACAGCACCCGGGCCCACGTCGCCGCCGACCGCGCCGTGAGCCTGTACGGCTACGCCTACGCCCGCGGTTCCCGCGACGCCCTGGGCCTGACCAGCAGCTACACCATCGTCTCGCTGCGCCAGGTCGACGGCGGCTGGACCCGCGTCGCCGCCTGCTGAGCGGCACGTCGGTGGACTCCTTCACCCGGGCCGGCCTGGACTTCTCCACCGGCGACCACGGCCCCGCCGACGGGGACGTGGTCGTCTGCCTGCACGGGTTCCCGCAGGGCCCGGAAGCCTACGACGCCGTCGTGCCCCGGCTCGTGGCGGGCGGGCTGCGGGTCCTCGTGCCCGAACAGCGGGGTTACGGCGCGCGCGCCCGGCCCCCGCGCCGCCGCGACTACGCGCTGCCCGAGCTCGTCGCCGACGTCGTCGCGTTGCTGGACGCGGCCACGCCGACCCGGCCGGCCCGGCCGGTGCACCTCGTCGGCCACGACTGGGGCGGGGTGGTCGCCTGGGCCCTGGCCGCGACGCACCCGGAACGGCTCGCGTCCCTGACCGTCCTCTCGCAGGCCCACCCGGCCGCCTACCGGCGCGCGGTGACGTCCTCGACGCAGGGGCTGCGCTCGACCTACGTCGGGTTCTTCCAGCTGCCGCTGCTGCCCGAGCGGCTGCTGCGGGCCCGGGGTGGTGAGCTGCTCTCAGCTTCCCTGCGGCGCAGCGGGTTGCCCGCGGACCTCGCCGCCGGGTACGCCCGCCGGCACAGCGCGCCGGGAAGTCTGCGCGCGGCGCTGGGCTGGTACCGGGCCCTGCCGTTCGCCCGTCCCGTCGGCGACGTCGAGGTGGCCACGACCTACCTCCACGGTCGACGGGACCCGTTCTACGCCCGCGCCGCCGTGGACCGGACCGCCGACCACGTCCGCGGTCCCTACCGCCACGTCGAGCTCGACACCGGCCACTGGGTGCCCGAACTGGCCCCGCAGGCCGTCGCGGACGCGGTCCTGTCCGCCGCGGGCCGGCGGGCCTAGGCCTGCTCGGTGCGAGGCGCGCCGTCGCCGACCGGCGTCAGCCCCGTCGAGGACCGGCTGTCCGTGCCTCGACGTTCACGACCAGCACCCTCCGGTGCCGGCTCATCGGCGACGTCGCATCGACGATTCGCTATGGTGACGACGTGCCCGTCATCGAGTCCGCCGAGGTGCTGCTGAAGGACGCGCGCCGGCGCGCCGGACTGACGCAGGCCCAGCTGGGCCAGCGCGCCGGAGTGACCCAGAGCGTGATCAGCGCCTACGAGTCCGGGCAGCGCCAGCCCTCCCTGCCGACGCTGCTGCACCTGCTGCGCGCCAGCGGTCACCTGCTCGATGCCTCACTGATCACCATCGACTCCCCACCCACCACCGCGCTCTCCGGCCCCCTGGGACAGCGCCTGCGCCGGCACCGGCGCAAGGTCAAGACGATCGCCGCCGCTCACGGCGTGCACCACGTCCGTGTCTTCGGCAGCACCGCCCGCGGCACCGAACGTCCCGACTCCGACGTCGACCTGCTCGTTGACCTACCTGCCGGGACGGGGCTGTTCGCGCTGGGGCGTCTGCGACGGGACCTGGAGGACCTCCTGCACGCACCGGTCGACCTGGTCCCGGAGGACGGACTCAAACCCGAAGTGCGCGCCAACGTCGAAGCGGACCTGGTGCCCCTGTGAGTGCGACGACAGCGACGATGGGCAGGGCCGTGGTGTTCACGTGAGCCGGCACGCCCGCCAGCGACTGTTGGACGTGCAGGCGGCCCTGGACGCCATCGACGCTCACACCCGCCGCGGGGACCTCTCCGACGGTCTCGTCTTCGACGCCGTCCGGGTGCGACTGATCGAGATCGGCGAGGCCGTCAAAGCCGTCTCGGACGAGGTGCTGGCCGGGGAGCCGGACCTGCCGTGGTCGGAGATCGCCCGCATGCGCGATCATCTCGCCCACCGCTACTTCGACACCACCCACGCCATCGTCGCCGCCACCGTCACCCAGGACCTGCCCGAACTTCGGCGAGCTGTCGAACGGCTCCTCGAGAACCTCGGCGACTGACCTCGGAACGCTCGGTCATCCGCCGACCGCGACCTACCGCAGTTCGACGGCGGCGCCGGTCATCCCCTCGGTGCGGGCCCAGGCCAGCGCCTTCTCGGCTGGCAGCGGACGGGCGAAGAAGAACCCCTGGAGTTCGTCACAGCCCAACGCGCACAACCGGTCCGCGGAGGCGAGGGTCTCCACGCCCTCGGCGACGACGACGAGTCCGAGCTGGTGGGCCAGGGCGATGACCGAGGACACGATGACCTCGTCCTCCGGGTGCGCCACCATCTCGGAGACGAACTGCCGGTCGATCTTGAGTTCGTGGACGGCGAGACCGCGCAGGTGGCCGAGGCTCGTCGAGCCCGCCCCGAAGTCGTCGACGGAGACGCGGATCCCGCGCTCGCGCAGCTTCGCGACCGTGACCCGCGCCCCCTCGGGGTCGTTGATGACGGCCGTCTCGGTGATCTCGAGCACCAGCGCGGACGGGGTCCACCGGGTGAGGGCCAGGGCCTCCTCGACCACGCCCAGCAGGCCCGCGTCGAGGGTGACCGCGGAGATGTTCACCGACATCGAGACGTCGACGCCCTGGGCCCGCCAGGTCGCGGCCTGGCGCAACGCCGTGATGAGCACCCAGCGCGTCAGCGGGTGGATGAGGTTGGTGCGTTCGACGAACGGCAGGAAGTCGGCGGGCAGCAGGAAACCCCGCGTCGGGTGGTTCCAGCGCACCAGCGCCTCGAAACCCACCAACCGGGAACCGTCACCGGAGACCTTGGGCTGGTAGTGCAGTTCGAGCTGGTCGGCGTCCATCGCCCCGCGCAGCTGCCCGAGGAGTTCCAGGCCCCCGGCCGAGTGCGGGTCGCTCGCGGCGTCGTAGCGCAGGACCCCGACCCGGCTCCGCTTGGCCGCGTACATGGCGATGTCGGCGTGCTGCAGGAGTTCCCCGAGGGAGTTCCCGTCGACCCCCGCGACGGCGATGCCGATGCTGCCCTGGAGGTCGATCGGGACGACCCCGGCGTGGAAGCTCCCGACGGAGAGGGCGGCGAGGAGGCGTTTCGCGACGACCTCGAGGTCGTCGCCCGGGCCGGGCGCGGGAACGAGGACGGCGAACTCGTCCCCACCGAGGCGGGTCACCGGACCCCGGTCGCCGACGGTGGCGGTGAGGACCCGGGCGACCTGGACGAGGACCTCGTCCCCGGCCGCGTGCCCGAGGGTGTCGTTGACGTCCTTGAACCCGTCGAGGTCGAGGAGCAGCAGCCCCAGACCGCGCCCCGAGGCCAGCAGCGGTTCACCCGACTCGACGAGCGCGCGACGGTTGCCGAGCCCGGTGAGCGGATCGGTGCGGGCGAGTTCGTCACGGGCCCGGTCGCGTTGGCGGACGAGGACGGTCAGGAGGACGGAGGCCACCACGATCACGAGCACCGAGGTGGTCCAGGCGATCGAGGCGGCTGTCACACGAGCCCCATCGGCACACTGGGTGACGACTTGAGCCGTCCGGTTCAGCCGAGCGGTGGAACGCTCCAGCGGACCAGCACGGGACGGCCGTGCTCGCGGCCGAGTTCTCCCCAGGTGCCCGCCTCGAGGGCGAACAACGCCCCGGCGGTGGGCGAGAGCCCCAGCCAGGTCGCGAGCAGGATGCGCAGGAAGTGCCCGTGCGCGACGAGCACCACGTCACCCTCGCCCTCGGCGGCCTGCGCCCGGTCCAGGACCGCGCGGGCGCGGGCGGAGACCGCGTGCACGGTCTCCCCCGGCGTCTGCCCGGGGACGACACCGTCGTGCCAGACCGACCACTCGCGTCCGAGCTCGGCCGAGATCTCGGCCGTGGTGCGGCCCTCGTAGCCGCCGTAGTCCCACTCGACGAGGTCGTCGTCGATCGTCACGTCGCTCAGTCCGGCGAGTTCGGCGGTGCGCCGGGCCCGCTGGCGGGGGCTGACGAAGACGGCCGAGACGGTGCGGTCGGCGAAGACGGGGGCGAGTCCACGGGCCTGCACCTCGCCCGCTGCGGTGAGCGGGACGTCGGTGCTGCCGGTGTGCTGCCCCGAGAGGCTCCACTCGGTCTGGCCGTGACGGACGACGAGGATCGACACACGGTGACGATACGCGCCCCTTGTGCCGCCGGGTCCGACGGGTGAGGATCGTTCGATCATCGCGACGAGGCGGGAGATGCCCATGACGGTCGACGGCCCGGTGGCCAGGCGTGAACGGATCACCGCCCTGGTCACGTCCCGCGGCAGCGCCAGGGTCAGCGACCTCGCCCTCGAACTGGGGATGGCGGCGGTCACCGTCCGTCGCGACGTCGAGGCGCTCGCCGAGCAGGGTCGACTCACCCGGCGGCACGGGATCGTGACCGCCGCGTTGCCCGGTGGCCCGGTCCTGGGCACGGTCGTGGCGGTGTCGTGCTCCTCGGGGGCCTACCTCGGCGAGATCCTGCACGGCGCGCGCGAAGCCGTCGCCGCGCACGGCGGCCGCTACGTCCTCGAGGTCGCCCGCGGGCCGGTGGCGACGCGGGCGGCCATCGAACGGGCGGCGAGCACCCGCGGGGTGTCCGGCATCCTCTACGCCCCGCGGTGGCACTCCCCCGAGGAGGTGAGCGAGGACGTGAGCGTCCCGTCCTGGCCGACGTCACCCCCGCTCGTCCTGCTCGAACGCTTCGCTCCCCGTGGATCCGCACTCGCGCAACGGGACGCCGTCCGCAGCGACCACGCCACCGGGGTCCACCTGGCCCTCTCGCACCTGCGCGCGCACGGCCACCGGCGGATCCTGACCTTCTGCCGCGACGACTCCCCGACCTCGCGCACCGTGCGCGCCTGCCTGCCCGACGCCCTGCGCTCCCTCGGTCTGCCGGTGCTCGCCGAGCCGCTGCTGTCGGCCGACCACGCCGACCAGCAGCACCGGCTGACGGCTCCCGACCCGGTCGAGGCGGTGCGCCGCCACGGGGCGACGGCGATCCTCGTGCACGCCGACCCGGACGCCCTGTCCATGCTCCCGCGGTTCGCCGGCGCGGGGATCCGGGTGCCGGACGACCTCAGCATCGTGACCTACGACGACGTCGTGGCGGGGCTCGGCGAGGTGCGCCTCACCGCCGTCGCACCGCCCAAGCGCGAGGTCGGCCGGGCCGCCGTGGACCTGCTGGGGTGGCGCACGACGGCCCCCGACGCCCCCTGCCGCCACCTGGAGATCGCACCCCGACTCGTGGAACGGCACAGCGTCCGAGCGATCGATCACCGTTGATCGAACGGTCTTGACCTGTCCGGCCCACCGCCGGGACGGTGACCCCGTGCCAGCGAAGATGCGGGCCGCGCTCGCCATGAGCGCCGCCAGTCGCGACCGGGTCGTGGACCGGACCTTCCTCGACCGGCTGCGCGCGGTCGTGGACCTCGACGAGACCCTGCTGAGCGAGTTCACCAGCCCGCGGGCGCTCGGGGTCCTCGCCGGGGTGGACGTCCTCGTCACCGGGTGGGGGTGCCCGGTCCTGGACGCCGACGTGCTCGACGCCGCGCCCCGGTTGCGCGCCGTCGTGCACGCGGCGGGATCGGTGCGTCACCACGTGAGCGCGGCCTGCTGGGACCGCGGGATCCAGGTGTCCTCGGCCGCGGCCGCGAACGCCGTCCCCGTCGCGGAGTACACCCTCGCCATGGTCCTGCTCGCCGGCAAAGCCGTCCTGCCCGCCGCCGACGCCTTCCGCGTCGAGCGCACCCGGACCGCGATGCGGTTCAGCGAGTCGGCCGGGAACTACCGCTCGACCGTCGGGATCCTCTCCGCCTCCCTCGTCGGTCGCCGGGTGCTCGAACTTCTGCGCCCGCACGACCTCGAGGTCCTCGTCCACGACCCGTTCGTCCCGGACTCCGAACTGAGGGCACTGGGTGCCGAGCCCGTGGGCCTGGGGGAACTCGCCCGGCGCAGCGACGTGTTCAGCGTCCACACCCCCCTGCTGCCCGAGACCCGCGGTCTCGTGGACGCCCGGGTCCTCGCGTCGCTGCGGGACGGCGCGACCCTGGTCAACACCGCGCGGGGTGCCGTCGTGGACCCCGAGGCGTTGACCCGCGAGCTCCTCAGCGGCCGGCTCCGCGCCGTCCTCGACGTCACCGATCCGGAACCCCTGCCGCCGGGTTCGCCCCTGTGGTCGTGCCCGAACGTCCTGCTGACCCCGCACGTCGCCGGGTCGCTGGGCAACGAGATGCGCCGGCTCACCGCCGCCGCCGCCGACGAGGTCGAACGTCTCGCGGACGGTCTGCCGCTGGCCCACCCCGTCGCCCACCCCGCCCTGTCCCGCACCGCCTGAAGGAGTTCCGCTGGTGTCCCTCCTCGAGAACGTCCCCGAGGACCGCGTCCTCTCCCCGCTCACCGGCTGGACCCGCGCCCACTGGCTCGCCGTGGCCGACGACCTGCTGCTGGCCGTCCGGCCGTGGGCGACCCCGGAGTTCGGGCGCATCGACCTACCGGGGGAACCCGCCCGTGCGGGGTGGGTCTCCGACGGCCTGGAGGGCTTCGCCCGGACGTTCCTGACCGCGGCGTTCCGGGTCGCCGGCGAGGGGGGCGCAGATCCGCACGGACACCTCGGGAACTACCGCCGAGGACTCCTCGCCGGAACCCGGGACCCCGGTTCCGACGACGCCGAGTCCTGGCCGGTGATCGGCTCCGTCCGGTCCGGCGGGCAGCCGATGGTGGAGTCCGCCTCCATCGCCCTCGCGCTCGACCTCACCCGCGAGTGGTTGTGGGACAGGCTGTCCGGCGAGGAGCAGGACCGGGTCGAGGCGTGGCTGCGAGGCAGTCTGCGCCACGAACCCGCGCCCAACAACTGGTACCTGTTCCCGATGGCCGTCGCCTCGTTCCTGACCGGTGCCGGACGTGGGGACGCCGAGACGGAGGCAGCGATCTCGCGCGCCCTCGACCTGCTGGAGGGCTGGTACCGCGGGGACGGGTGGTACACCGACGGCGACGGGCGGATGTTCGACCACTACGTCGGCTGGGCCATGCACCTCTACCCGGTGCTGTACTCCCACCTGCGCCGCGACGAGGAGCTCGGGAAGCGGTTCGGCGCGCGACTGCGGGAGTTCCTCACGACGTTCGCCCTGACCTTCGACGGCAACGGCGCACCGCTGCACCAGGGCCGGTCGCTCACCTACCGGTTCGCCACCGTCAGTTCGGTGGCCCTCGGGGCGGTCACCGGGAACACCCCGTGGACGCCCGGCGTCAGCCGGACGCTGCTGAGTTCCGGGGTCCGCTACTTCCTGGACCGCGGCGCCACCACCGACGGGCTCCTGACCCGCGGGTTCCACGGCCCGCACCCCGCGAGCGTCCAGGGCTACTCCGGACCCGGTTCCCCGTACTGGTCGTCCAAGGCGTTCTCCGCGCTCCTCGCCGGTCCCGACCACCCGCTGTGGACGGCCACCGAAGAACCCGTTCCCGCGCTCGCCCCGTCGCGGACGACCCCGATCGCCCCCGCCGGCTGGCTCGTCCAGAACACCGCCGACGGCCTGGTCCGCGTGCACAACCACGGGTCCGACCACCACCGGCCGGGCGGCCCCGACGGGCGCCCCGACCCGTTCTACGCCCGGCTCGCCTACTCCACGAGGACCGGTCCGACGTCGGCCCACAACGTCGCCGACAACACCGTCGTCCTCGGCGCGCGCGGGGTCGAGGGGGTCCGGTACGCCTTCACCCCCGCCGGGACCGGCCCCGGCTGGGCCGCGAGCCGGCACCACCCGGAGTTCGTCGGCACGGCACTCCCCCAGGCGGAGGTCCTCTCCCTCGTCCTCGCCCACGGGGCGTGGGAGGTCCGGGTCTTCCGCCTCGGCGCCGTCCCCGCCGGGACCGTCGTGACGGTCACGGGCTGGGCGGTGGCCGCGGACCACCCCGGCCTGCTGGAGCAGCGACTGGACACGACGTCGATCACCCTCACCGCACCCGGTCCGAGCAGCCGGTTGCTCGCCGTCCACGGCGTTCCCGACCTCGACGTCGTCCGCGCGCCCGCGGGCAACGCCTTCGGCGCCTGGGCCCTCGTCCCCCGGGCGCGCGGCCGCGCCGGTGACGGCCTGGTCGTGGTCGCGGTCTCGCTCTCCGGGGTCGACCCCGGCCCGGCCCCGGAGGTCGTCCTCGACGGCGCCCGGGTGCGGGTGACGTGGGCCGACGGCACCCGCTCGCAGGCCGACGTGGACGGGCCCGTTCCGCAGGTCGAGCCGGGATGGTGAGATGTGCGGTGTGGATCCCTTCACCGACGTCCTGACCGCCAACGCCGAGTACGCGAAGACCTTCGTCGACGACGGCCGCCCCGGCGTGGCCGGCTCCGGCCTCGCCGTGCTGACGTGCATGGACTCGCGCATCTCCCCGCTGGAGATGCTCGGTCTGGCCAAGGGGGACGCGAAGATCCTCCGCAACGCCGGCGCCCGGGTGACCGAGGACGTGCTGCGCACCCTCGTCCTCGCGCACTACCTGCTCGGCGTGGACCGCGTGCTCGTCCTCGCCCACACCGACTGCGGCATGACGAAGAACACCGACGGCGACGTGCACGCGAAGGTCCTCGCCCAGGGCGTGGACTCGCGCAGCATCGACTTCCGCACGATCTCCGACCAGCGCACGACGCTCGTCCACGACGTGCAGCGCATCCGGTCGTGGCCGTTCCTGCCGCCGAAGATGCCCGTCGCCGGCGGGATCTACGACGTGCGGACCGGTGCGATCAACCTCGTCGTGGACGCCGACGCCACCGCCGAGGAACCGCCCCGCACCTGACGGGTCAGGGCGACACCCATCGCCGGAGGGCGGACACCTCCTCGCCGTCGAGCCCGATCGAGCGCAGGTACCCCGCGCTGGACCCGTGCACGTCCCGGACGCGGTCGAGCATCGCGACGATGTTCCGCGCGTCCGGGGCCGTTCGGTCGCCCGGGCTGAGGTCCGGCGGGGTGTTCGCTCGGACGACCCGCCGGTCGGGCACGCTGGACCCGTCCGGCAGCGGCAGTCCACCGAGGTCGGCGGAGTCGTCGAAACCGGCGAGAACCCCGCGACCCCGGGGAGACCCGCGCTTCATCGACTCTCGTCGACTGCACCCGGTGGGTGCGAAACCCCGTTCGCGGTAGAACGCCTGCGCCCGGCGGTTCGGCTCTGCGACCTTCAGCACCGCGGGTTCGGCCGGCAGCACGCCGTCGACCTCGGCGACGGCGATCCGGTTCACGCTCCACCGTTCGTCGGTGAGGGCGCCGATCCAGAACCGTTCCCGAGAACTCAGCAGCCCCGGGTCGTCGAGCACCGCGTCCGCCACAAGACCCCGGTAGGTCTGCCGCCGAGAGTCGACGTGGACCCGCGCCAGGGCCCGCGCGTCGGCGGCGAGCGCACGTCGGAGGAGGAACCCCGCGGTCACGGGCCGACCCTGGTGCCGTCCCAGCACCGCTGCTACGTTCCGCACGACTGCACGTGCTCGCCCCACCACAACCTGGAGCCGTCGTGACCGCACCGTCCCGTCGTTCGTTCGTCGCCGCGGTCGCGGGGGTGGGTGCCGCCGCCGCCGCGGTGGGCGGCGCACCCGCCGCCTCGGCAGCCGAGGAGACCACCTCGCGCCGCCGGCCGGCCCTGACCGCGTCCGTCACCCTCGCGCCGGGGCTGACGCCGAAGGCCGTCACCGGCCGCGTCCACGTCATCCTCACCACGGACGCCGACAGCGAGCCGCGCGAGCAGGCCGGCGACGTCGCCGACGGGGTGCCGTTCTGGGGCCTCGACGTCACCGGCCTCGCCCCGGGCCGCAGCACCACCGTCCCCCTGGCGGCCCCGGCCGTCGGGTTCCCCCTCGCCGACGCCTCGTCGCTGCCCCCCGGCACCTACCGCGCACAGGCGTTCTTCAACGTCTACACGCACTTCTCCCGCTCCGACGGTGCGGAGATCGACCTGCACCTGCCCGGCGGCGACGGCCACGACGTCTTCGCCTCCACCGGAAACCTCTACGGCCCCGTCGTGGAGGTCACCGTCCCCGCGACCGGGGGCCGGGGAACCGTGCACCTCACGCTGGACACGGTCGTGCAACCCTCCGAACCGGTCCCCGCGGGCGGCACGTCGCAGCAGGGCAACCCCGCGGAGTCGCAGCACGTCAAGCACGTGAAGATCCGCAGCGCGGTGCTCTCGGAGTTCTGGGGCCGCGACATGTACGTGGCCGCCGACGTCCTGCTGCCGCTGGGTTACGACGAGGCGGCGAACCGGATCGTGCGCTACCCGATGGAGCTGAACCACGGTCACTTCCCCGGTGACGCACCGCGGAGGTTCACCGAGGACGGCAGCAACGCGTTCAGCGCGTACTGGCTCTCCGGCACCGCACCGAAGTTCATCACCGTGACCTTCCGCCACGAGAACCCCTACTACGACGACTCCTACGCCGTCGACACCGCGAACATCGGCCCCTACGGCACCGCGCTGAACCGGGAACTGCTGCCGGAGGTCGACCGTCGCTTCCGCACCATCGGCGCGCCGTGGGCCCGGGTGCTCTCCGGCGGCTCGACGGGCGGCTGGGAAGCCGCGGCCACGCAGATCTTCTACCCCGACCTCTACCAGGGCGCCTGGGCCGGCTACCCCGACCCGCTGGACTTCCACGCCCACCAGCTCGTCGACGTCTACGGCGACGACAACGCCTACGTCACGCACCACGCCTACCTCGACGTGCCCGTGCCGTCGGCGCGCGAGGTCAGCGGCAAGTCGCAGTACACGATGGGGCAGGAGAACGGCTGGGAGCGCGCCCTCGGCAGCCGCGGCCGCTCCGGACTCGGGCAGTGGGACGTCTGGCAGGCGGTGTTCTCCCCCCGCGGTGCGGACGGCTACCCGAAGCCGATCTGGGACAAGACGACGGGGAAGATCGACCACGCCGTCGCCGCCTACTGGCAGGACCACTTCGACCTCGCGACCTACGTCGAGAAGCACTGGGACGACCTGCGCGAGAAGCTCGACGGCCAGCTGACCATCTACGTGGGCGACGCCGACACCTACTTCCTCAACGATGGCGTCAACCTGTTCAAGGAACGCGTCGACAAGCTCGCCGGATCCAACGTCACGTACCGGTTCGGCCGCAACCAGCCCCACGGCTGGGAACCCTGGACGACCCGGGAGTTCTACGACCTGCTGGCCGACCACGTCGTCGCTAACGCCCCAGCCGCCCAGAAGGGCTCGCTGACCTCCTGGCGCGCCGCCGCGAAACCGGCCGACGCGACGGGCAACGCAACGCTCGGCTGAGGGACGAAAGGACCGGGCAGAGGGGGCAGCGCCCTGGATCCTCCTCTGCCTCGGATCCGCCACGCCGTGGGTGTCTCTCGATCACCCTCCCTGTCCCGCCGGCATCGGCTCCATCGTCAGCGCACCAGCTCCTCGAAGTGGCGGAGCATCCGCTCCGCGTCGGGTTCCACCCCGGTGAACCAGCGGAACGCGTCGACGGCCTGGAACACCGCCATCCCGCCCCCGGTCAGCACCCGGCACCGGCGGGACCGGGCCGCGGTGACCAGGGTCGTCTCGAGCGGTCGGTACACGACCTCCGCGACCCACTGCGCGGGGCGCAGCAGCGACACGTCGAACGGGACTCCCGGGTGCGCGGCCATCCCGGTCGGTGTCGCGTGCACCATCCCGGTGGCGTCGGCCAGGAGTTCCGGCAGGTCGGCCGGGCCGTGGGCGGAACCACCGACCACCGCGGCGACGGCCGCAGCGCGTGAGGGGTCCACGTCGACGACGGCCACCGACCGGACCCCGGCACGTCCCAGCGCGTGCGCCACCGCAGCACCGGCGCCGCCGGCCCCGACGAGCACCACCCGGTCGAGGTCCGCGTCGGGCAGGAACCGGGCCAGCGACCGGCCGAACCCCGAGGTGTCGGTGTTGTGCCCGACCGCCCGCGTCCCGTCGAAGACCACGGTGTTCACCGCGCCGAGTTCCCGGGCGTCGGGGTCGAGCTCGTCGAGGTGGGCGAGGACGAGCTGCTTGCACGGGTGGGTGACGTTGACCCCGGCCCACCCCTGCGAGCGGACCCGGTCCAGCAGCCGCCCGACGTCCCGGGCGGGCACCCGGAGGACGTCGAGGTCGAGACGCCGGTACTCGCAGTGCATCCCGAGTTCAGCCGCCTCGCGTTCGTGCAGGGCCGGGGTGAGGGACGGCCCGATGCCGCTGCCGATCAGCCCGACGAGGTACCTCACCCCTGCGAGAGCTCCGAGAGGTGCTGCCACCGCTTCCACTCCGCCAGCCGCGACTCGTAGTCGGCGGTGGCGATCCCGATCGGGGCGGTGCCGAAGAACACCCGCAGCGGCGGGTTCGGGTCGTCGACGAGGGCGAGGACGGCGGCAGCACTGGCGGCGGGGTCACCCGGCGAGGAGACCCGGCGCTCGCGGGCCTCCGCCGCCTTGACCCGGAACTCGTCGTAGGCCGGGAGCGGTGCGGAGTGCTTGGCGGAGGACCCGCCCCAGTCGGTGGAGAAACCACCGGGTTCGACGAGCGTCACCGTGATGCCGAAGTCGGCGACCTCGGCCGCCAGCGCCTGGCTGAAACCTTCGAGCGCCCACTTGGAGGCGTTGTAGATGCCGATGTTCGGGAACGCCGAGATCCCCCCGATGGAGGAGACCTGGAGGACGTGCCCGCCGCCCTGGGTCCGCATGACGGGCAGCACGGCCTGGGTCACCCAGAGCGCCCCGAACACGTTGGTCTCGAACTGCGCGCGGGCCTCGGCCTCGGTGATCTCCTCGACCATCCCGAACTGGCCGTACCCGGCGTTGTTCACGGCGACGTCGATCCGCCCGAACCGTTCCACGGCCCGGGTCACGGCCGCTTCGACCGCCGCCTTGTCGTCGACGTCGAGGGTCAGCGCGAGCAGGTGGTCGGGGTAGCGCGAGACCAGGTCGTCGAGGCTGGCGGCGTCGCGGGCGGTGGCGACGACCTGGTCACCGCGTTCGAGGGCCGCGATCGTCCACTCCCGTCCGAAACCGCGCGACGTCCCGGTGATGAACCACGTCCTGATCATGCGGGCATCATGCGCCGCTGCCGGAAGGCCGACAACCCCAGGACCGCGAGGATCCCGCCGACCAGCAGCGGGATCCGGAGGTCGACCGCGAGCAGGACGCCGCCGAGCCAGGCCCCGCCGGCGATCCCGACGTTGAACGTCGCGTTGACCACGGCGGGGGCCGCGTCGCTGCCGCTGCTCGCCCGCAGGGCCGCGGTCTGCAGCACCGTGGGCAACCCACCGAACCCGGCGCCCCAGACGACGACCACCACGACCACCGCCGCGGCCACGCCGCTCGACCCGAGCACCGCAGCCGCGGTCAGCAGGCACGCGGCGACCACGAGCACGGCTCCGGCGAGGGAGCGTCCGGGGTGGCGGTCGACGAGGGTTCCGGCCACCACGAGTCCGGCGAGACTGGCTGCGCCGTAGCCGAACAGCACCAGGCTGACGCCGCCCGCGGGAACTCCGGCGCTCAGCACGATCGGCGTGACGTAGGTGTAGGCGGTGTACTGACCGAGGGTGATGACCGCGGTTCCGGCGGCGACGACGAGCAACCGTCGCCCGCGCAACGCGGCCAGGACCGCGGGCGGCGGCTCCGCGTCGACCCGGGTGGCGCCGCGGGGGATCACGAGGAGCGCCGCGACGGCGAACCCCGCGAGCAGCAGGGACGTCGTTCCGAACGCCCACCGCCACCCCACCGCCGTCCCCACCGCGGTGCCGAGGGGAACGCCGACGGCGAGCGCCAGGGTCACCCCCGCGTTCGTGATGGCGAGCGCCCGTCCGCGGCGGGGCGGCGGGACGAGGTCGACGGTCGTCCCGACGACGACGGAGAAGATCCCGGCGTGGGCCACCCCGCCGAGGAGGCGGGCCGCGACCGCCCAGCCGTACCCGGGCGCGACGAGGACGGCGGCGTTGCTGAGGGCGTAGAGCGAGAGCAGGCCGAAGAGCACGCTGCGGCGCGGGAACCGGGCCAGCCACGCCGTGAGCGGGACGGCCGCGGCGGCCACCACGATCGCGTAGGCGGAGACCCACCACCCGATGGCCGAGGCGTCCACGTCGAAGGCGGTCGCGAGTTGGGGCAGCAGCCCGACGGGCAGGACCTCGGTGGTGACGGCACCGAACGACGCGGCCGTCAGGAGGGCGAGCGGTGCGACGGGGAGTCGCTGCGGGGACGGCACGACCGCTAATATACTCGTGCGTCGAGCAAAAGGAGTGGGATGTCGAACCGGCGGAACCTGGGCAGCGAACTGCTGCGGCTGACCCACCTGCGTCCGGGCCTCACCCGCGCCGACGCCGCCCGGGAACTCGGCACCGGGACGGGGACGACCGCGGAGATCGTCGTCCGGTTGCTGGCCGACCACCTCCTGTCCGAGGGCGAGGCCTCCTCGGAGGGCCGGCGCGGGCGACCGACCCGCCCCCTGCTCCCCCACCCCGACGGTCCGCTCGTGCTGGCCGCGGAGATCACCCACGAGGACTGGCGGCTGCGGGTCGTCGAACTCGGCGGCGCGACCCTGGCCGAGGTGGGTGCCCCGCACCCCTCGCACTCCCCCGATCCCGTGCTCACCGCGGTCCGGGCGGCGGCGCGCACGATGCTGCGCCGCTTCCCCCGTCGGGTGCGCGGCGCGGGACTGGCCGCTCCGGGCGTCGTCCGCGACGGCCACCTCCTCGAGGCGCCCCTGCTGGGCTGGCGCGACGTCGACCTGCGGACCGCCTGGCCGCGCTCCCCGGACCTGCCCGCCGAGGCCGTGCTCGCGGGCAACGACGCCCGCTGCGCCGCAACGGCGGAGTCCGTCCGCGGGCGGGCCGTCGGGGCCCGGCTCGCCCTCCACCTGCACCTCGACGCCGGTCTCGGCGGCGCCCTGACCACCGACGGGGAACTCGTCGACGGCGCCCACGGCAGCGCCGGGGAGTTCGGTCACCTGCCCTTCGGGGATCCCGCCCGTTCCTGCGGTTGCGGTGCCCGGGGTTGCTGGGGCACGGCCCTGGACGGAGCCGCCTTCGCGCGGTCGCTGCAGCAGGACGAACCCCACGACCCGGTCGCCTTCAGCCACCGCGTCCTGGACCGCGCCCGGCGCGGTGACGTCGAGGCGCTGCGCGCGGTCGCGGAGATCGCGACGAACCTCGGCCGCGGCATCGCGGGTCTGGTCAACGCGCTCGACGCGGACCTGGTCACCGTCGGCGGGTTGGCCGCACGCCTGCACGACGCGGCACCCGACACCGTGCGCGCCGCGCTCGAGGAGGGGTCGATGACCCTGCGTCGCAGCACACCTCCCGTGCTCACCAGCGGGGCCTTCGGCGCGGACGGTCCGCTCGTGGGGGCCGCGGAACTGGTCTGGTCGCGGTCGTGGAAGCGGCTGGAACGCTCCCGGGGTGCAGGATGAGCCCGTGCCGGGGCCCATCCAGTCCATCGAACGCGCAGCGGCCGTGCTGCGGTTGCTGGCGAGCGCGGGGCAAGGTCTCGGGGTCGTCGACATCGGCAACGCGCTGGGCCTGGCGAAGACGACGGCGCACGGGATCGTGCGCACCCTCGTCGACGTGGGTTTCGTCGAGCAGGACGAGTCGGGCGACTACCGCGCCTCCCCCGGGCTGGCGGACCTGGGCCGACCCCGCATCGACGCCAACGACCTGCGCGCCCGGGCGGTGAACTGGGCCGACTCCCTGGCCAGCCGGACGGGGGAATCGGTGCGGTTGGCGATGCTGGCGGAGGGGCGCGCGCTCGTCGTGCACCACGTGTTCCGGCCCGACGACAGCGCGCAGGAACTCAGCACGGGCGCCTCGTTGCCGGCCCACGCGTGCGCGCTCGGCAAGGTGCTGCTGGCCTCGGCCCCGGTCCGTCCCCGGGGACGGCTCACGGCGATGACGGCGCGGACGACGGTGGACCCGGCGGCGCTGCGCCGCACCCTGGCCGCGGTCCGGGAACAGGGCTGGGCGCTGGACGTGGAGGAGCTCGAGGTCGGCGGCGCGGGCATCGCCGCCCCGGTCCGCGACCTCGGCGGGCTGGTCGTGGGGGCGATCGGCATCGACGGCGACGCCGAGCGCCTCGTGGACTCCCACGGGCGACCCCGGGCTGGGCTGGTACCGGCCGTCCGGCACGCCGCGCGGTCCATCTCGCGGGGGCTCGGCGCGCGTGACCGCTGAACGGTCCGCGTCGGGCAGGATGACCGGAGTGACCGAACAGCGCCCGGAACACCGCGGTTACGTCATCGCGATCGACCAGGGCACGACCTCGACCCGCTGCATCCTCTTCGACCACGCCGGCCGGCTGGTGGCGATCGCCCAGCGGGAACACCGTCAGCACTACCCGAGACCCGGCTGGGTGGAGCACGACGCAGCGGAGATCTGGCGCAACGTGGCGCGACTGGTCCCGCAGGCCATGGCCCAGGTGGAGGCCACCGCGGCCGACGTGGTGGCGATCGGGATCGCGAACCAGCGCGAGACGGTCGTCGCGTGGGACCGGCGCACGGGTGATCCGGTGAGCCCGGCGATCGTGTGGCAGGACACCCGGACCACGGAACTCGTCGAGGGTCTGGCGGCCGACGGCGGCGCCGACCGCTACACCGACGTCTGCGGTCTCCCGCTGACGACGTACTTCGCCGGGCCGCGCATCGGGTGGATGCTCGCCCACGACCCGGCCCTGCGGCGCCGCGCCGAGCACGGTGAGGTGCTGTTCGGGACGATCGACTCCTGGCTGGTCTGGAACCTGACCGGCGGTCCCGACGGTGGGCGCCACGTCACCGACGTGACCAACGCGAGCCGCACGATGCTGATGGACCTGGAGACGCTCGACTACTCACCGCAGATGCTGGCGGTCTTCGACGTCCCGCGCCGGGCGCTGCCGGACATCGTGTCGAGTTCGCAGGTCTACGGGAAGGCGACCACGGTCGTGCCGGGTGCCCTCATCGGCGCGGCCCTGGGCGACCAGCAGGCCGCCCTGTTCGGGCAGACCTGCTTCTCCCCCGGGGAGGCGAAGTGCACGTACGGGACGGGCAGCTTCCTGCTGATGAACACCGGCACGGAGATCACCCGGTCGACCCACGGGTTGCTGACGACCGTCGCGCACCGGATCGGCGACGAACCCCCGGTCTACGCGCTGGAGGGTTCCATCGCGATCACCGGTGCCCTGGTGCAGTGGTTGCGCGACAACCTCGGTCTCATCTCGACCGCACCGGAGATCGAGACCCTCGCCCGGACCGTCGAGGACAACGGCGGGTGCTACTTCGTGCCGGCGTTCTCGGGGTTGTTCGCACCGCACTGGCGCTCGGAGGCGCGGGGTCTGGTCATCGGTCTCACCTCGTTCGTGACCAAGGGCCACATCGCCCGCGCGGCGCTGGAGTCCACGGCCTGGCAGACCCGCGAGGTCGTCGAGGCGATGGACGCGGACTCGGGGCTGCGGCTGGCGTCGCTGCGGGTGGACGGGGGCATGACGTCGAACAACCTGCTGATGCAGACCGTGGCCGACGTCCTGGACGCCCCCGTGGTCCGGCCGATGGTCAGCGAGACGGTGTCGCTGGGTGCGGCCTACGCGGCCGGGCTGGCCGTGGGTTTCTGGCCCGACCTCGACGCCCTGCGCCGACGCTGGCACCGGGCCGGGCAGTGGTCACCGTCGATGGCGCCGGAGGAACGTGAACTCGGCTGGGAGTACTGGCAGCAGGCCGTCCAGCGGACGTTCGACTGGATCCGGCACTGACGTCCGGCGCTGACGTCCGGCACCCTGCTCAGCCCGCGTGGATCCGGGGACGCTGCGCGGGTTCCGGGACGGCCCGGCGCACGACCTCGCGGGTGACGGGTGCGACCTCGCCGAGGCCCAGCAGCAGGAAGCGCGCGAAGTTGACCAGCGGGTTCCCCTCCGACCACTCGAACCAGACGTCGGGCAGCACCCCGGTCCGGTCGCGGACGGCGAGCGAGATCGCGGCGACGGAGTTCGCGACGGCCGAACTGCGGACGGTCAGGACGCGGTGGCCGAAGCGTTCCTCCCCGTGGACCTCCAGTTCGGTCTCGAACTCCGAGGCGTCGGTGACGGTGACCTCGAGGAACACGGCGGGCTCGTCGGCGGGGATGTGCTGGTCGCGGCGTTCGTCGTACATCTTCTCGGCGTACTCGGCCTCGTCCCGGGCGTCGGGTTCGTTGGCGATGATGTTGAGCGCGCCCCGGGCCGCGGCCTCGTCCAGGAACCTCCGGGCCACCTCGTCGAACTCGACCCCGGTGGCCCGCAGCTCGAAAGCGCGACGGGCCCGGGAGACCAGCGAGACCACGATGATCGCCGTGATGAAGCAGCCGGCGATCTGCACCCCCTCGGGACGTTCGATGACGTTGGCCACGGTGGTGTAGAGGAAGACCACGGTGATGGCCGAGAACGCCACCGTCGCCCCGCGTCGGCCCCGGCGGTGGGCGGACAGCGTCACCGCCACGGTGGCGGAGGTGATGAGGACGAGGACGCCGGTGGCGTAGGCACCACCCTGGGCGTCGACGTCGGCGTCGAACAACCAGGTCACCAGGAAGGCGATCGCCGTGAACACGAGGACGAGGGGGCGCACCGCGCGGGCCCACTGCGGGGCCATCCCGTAGCGGGGCAGGTAGCGCGGGACGAGGTTCAGCAGACCGGCCATGGCCGAGGCGCCCGCGAACCAGAGGATGGCGATGGTGCTGACGTCGTAGGCCGTGCCGAAGGCTCCGCCGAGGTACTCGTGGGCGAGGTAGGCCAGGGCGCGGCCGTTCGCCTCGCCGCCGGGCTGGAACTCCGCGGCCGGGATGAGCACGCTCGTCGCGAAGCTGGACGCGAGCAGGAACACGCTCATGACGATGGCCGCGACGGTCAGCAGGCGTTTCGCCCCGGCGATCCGGTCACCGCTGATCTGCGGCATCACCAGGACCCCGGTCTCGAAACCCGACAACCCGAGCGCGAGCTGCGGGAAGACGATGAGGGCCGCGCCGATCACCGCCCACGGCGACGACCCCTGGTGCAGCACGGCGTTCCACCAGTCGTGCACCGACACCGGGTGTCCCGCGACGTGCATGAGGGCGTCGACCACGACGACGGCGTTCAGCGCCAGGAACACGACGACGAGCACCATCGCGACCCCGATGGCCTCGGAGAAGCCCCGCAGGAACACCGCCCCCAGCGCGGCGAGCAGCACCAGGGTCACCAGCACCTGGTGCCCCTCGAGGAACTGGGGGACGTAGGGGTTCTGCAGGGCGTGCTTCGTCGCGTCGGCGGCGCTCAGCGTCATGGTGATGAGGAAGTCGGTGGCCGCGAAACCCAGGAGCACGAGCACGAACAACTTGCCGCCCCACCAGGGCAGGACCTTCTCCAGCATGGCGATGGACCCCTCGCCGTTCGGGCTCTCCTCCGCCACGCGCCGGTACACCGGGAGCGCACCGAGGAGGGTCACGACCACGAGGACGAGGGTCGCGATCGGGGAGATGACGCCGGCGGCGAGGAAGGCGATGGCCGGCTGGTACCCGAGGGTGGAGAAGTAGTCGACCCCGGTGAGGCAGACGACCTTCCACCACGGGTGGCCCGGGTGCTCGACGCGCCCCTTGCCGTGCGGCCCGGGGTGGCGGCTGGCCCGTTCCTCCGATCCCGACATCAACCACGAACGACAGACCTCAGTGGCACGCACGTCTCCATCAGCGCAGGCGGCGCCGGCGAGAGCAACCGGGACGCACCTCCCGCCACTGATCTTGACGCGATCCTTACGCCGGGACGACCTCCACCCGGACCCCGGCCGCCACCAGTCCCGCGACGACCTCGGCCGGCGCGGAGGAGTCCGTCACCAGCACGTCGACCTCGACGAGACCGCAGACCACGGCCAGCGCGGTCCGGTGGAACTTGGCCCCCTCGGCGACGAGGACGGTCCGCTGCGCGCTGCGGCGCAGGGCCTTCTTGACCGCCGCGTCGGCCAGGTCGTGCGCTGTGACCCCCGCGTCGGGGTCGGCCGCGCAGCAGGTCAGCACGGCGGTGTCGAAGCGGAGCTCGGCCAGCGCCCGTTCGGCGAGCGGGCCCACGATGCTGCCCTCGGGGTGGCGCACGGTTCCCCCGGGCAGCAGGAGGGAGACGCTCGGGCTGCCGGCGAGGGCGGCGATCCCCTGCACGGACAACGGCATCACCGTCAGCCGACGACCGGCCAGGGCCTGCGCGGTGGCCGCGCCCGTCGTCCCGCTGTCGAGCACCACGGCCTCCCCGTCGCCGATCAGTCCGGCGACGACGGCTGCGAGGCGTGCCTTGAGCGGCGCCTCGTCGACCGCGCGGACCTCGAAGGGCAACCCCTCACCGCGCAACGTCGAGGGCACCGCCCCGCCACGGACCCGGCGCAGGGCACCGAGACCAGCGAGGACGTCGAGGTCGCGGCGCACCGTGATGGTGGAGGTCTCGAGCCGCACGGCCAGTTCGGGCACCTCGACCCGGCCGCGGGCGCGGAGCAGGTCGAGGATCACGCGGTGTCTCGCGCTCACATCCATGTTCACAAAGTACCTCATCTATGATCGAATGGTCATCCACCACGATCACAACGAGGTTCAGGACGCGATGCCCAGCTCGATCTCCCGGTGGCGCAACGCCATCACCGTCTCCTTCGGCCTCGGTGGCATCGCCCTCTCCACCTGGGGACCACGACTGCCCGCCCTGAAGGCCGACCTGCAGCTGGACACCGGCGGACTGGGGGTCCTGCTCGCCGGGGTCACGGTCGGCTCCGTCGCCGGCCTGCTCTGCGCCGCACCGGTGATCACCCGGTTCGGGGCCCGCCGCGCGATCCCCGCGGTCATCGTCCTCGTGGCGGCGAGCATCGCCTTCATCGGCCTCGGCGCGGCCCTGCCCTCGGTCCCCGTCGTCGGCGTGGGTTTCGTCGTGGCCGGGTTCTGCATCGGTTCGCTCGACGTGATGATCAACATCGACGGAGCGGCGGCCGAGGAGGCCGCCGGGCGCACCCTCATGCCGCTGATGCACGCCGCCTGGTCCGGTGGGGCGGCGGTCGGTTCCGGGATCGGGGCCGCCTGCGCCGCCCTCGACGTCTCCCCGTCGAAGCAGTTCCTCGGCGAGGCCGTCCTGATCGCCGCCGCCGCGGTCTTCGTCGCCCGCAACCTCCCCGACGGCGTCCGCGCCGGGCAGGAGGCACCGCAAGGACCTGCGTCGCAACGCCTCCGCGCCTGGCTGCGGGGCTGGACGGACGTGCGTCTGCTGATGATCGGCGTCGTCATGCTGGGTGCGGAGCTCGGCGAGGGGTCGGCGAACAACTGGCTGACGCTCGCCGCGGAGGACGGGCACGGTCTCGACCCCGCGCTGGCCGCGTTGTTCTTCACCGTCTTCGCCGTCTCCGAGATGCTGACCCGCATCGCGGGCGGCCCGCTCGTCGACCGGTTCGGCAGGGTCACCACCACCCGCGCGACCATCGCGCTCGGCGTCGTCGGTGTCGTGCTGTTCATCCTGGTCGACAACCCGGTCGTCGTCCTCGTCGGCGTGCTGCTGTGGGCGGTCGGGGTGTCGATGGGGTTCCCGCTCGGCATGACCGCCGCGGCCCAGAGCGGCCCGAACCCGGCGGCGCGGGTCAGCGTCGTCGCCGCGATCGGCTACTTCGCGAACCTCGCCGGCCCTCCGGGGGTCGGTTTCCTGGCCCAGTCGACGGGTCTGCTCCCCGCGCTGTGGCTCATCGCCGTGCTGATGCTTGTCGCCTTCGGGGCCGCGGGCTCGTTCGGAACGCGCACCGGTGAGTCTGTTCAGACCTCGAACCGGTAGCCCATCCCCGGTTCGGTGATGAGGTGCACGGGCGAACCGGGCACCTTCTCCAGCTTGCGGCGCAACTGCCCGACGTAGACCCGCAGGTAGTTCGTCTCGCGCCCGTAGGCCGGTCCCCACACCTCCTTCAGCAGCTGGGTCTGGGTGACCAGCCGGCCGGCGTTGCCGACCAGGACCTGCAGCAGGTGCCACTCGGTCGGGGTCAGCTTCACCGGGGCACCGTCGCGGGTCACGGTGCGCCGGGCCAGGTCGATGTGCAGGTCGTCGACGTCGACCACCTCCTCCGCACCACCACCACCGGGCACCTCTCCGCGCCGGACCGCCGCGCGCAACCGGGCCAGCAGCACGTCCATCGCGAAGGGTTTCGTCACGTAGTCGTCGGCCCCCGCGTCGAGGGCGTCCACCGCGTCCGCGGCCGCGGTCCGCGCGGTGAGGACGATGATCGGGACCCGGCTCCAGCCCCGGATCCCGGCGATGACCTCGAGGCCGTCGAGGTCGGGCAGACCGAGGTCGAGCAGCACCACGTCGGGGTGGGTGCTCGCGGCGGCCTCCAGCGCCGACCCACCGTCGGCGGCGACCGTGACGTCCCAGCCGCGGGCGGTCAGGTTGATCGACAACGCCCGCCGCAGACCCGGTTCGTCGTCGACCACCAGCACCCTGCTCACGACGGCGATCCTGCCAGGGGGAGGTCGAGGACCATCGTCAGGCCACCCCCGGGGGTGTCGACCGCCTCCAACCGGCCCCCGACCGCCTCGGTCAGTCCCCGGGCCACGGCGAGTCCCAGACCGAGGCCGGCTCCCGAGCGGTCGCCCAGCCGCTGGAACGGGGTGAACGCCCGTTCCTTCGCCGCGCCCGGCAACCCCGGACCGTGGTCGACCACGAGCAACCGCACCACGCTGCGGGCGTCCTCGGTGGCCACGGCCGCGCCGAGGGCGACCACGCCCCCGCCGTGACGCACCGCGTTCTGCACCAGGTTCGCCACGACCCGCTGCAGCAGCCCGGGGTCCGTCGCGATCGGCGGCAGGTCCGCGGGCAGGTCGAGGCGGACCCGGCCGGGTTCGACGTCGCGCAGCGCCGCACCCACCAGCTCCTCGAGGTCCACGTCCACGACCAGGGCCTCGACGACCCCGCTGCGGACCCGGGTCAGGTCCAGCAGGTCGTCGATCAGCGCCTGCAACCGGTCCGCGGAGTTCCCCACCTCGGCGAGGAGCTCGTCCCGCAGGTCCTGCGAGAGGTCGATGTCGGTGGCCCGCAGGCTGTCCAGCGACGCCTTCAACGTGGCCAGCGGGGTCCGCAGGTCGTGCGAGACCGCGGTCAGCAACGCCCCCCGGACGGCGTCCCCCTCCTCCAGGCGCCGCACCTGGGCGGCCTCGGCCCGCAACCGCTGCCGTTGGCGGACGGCCGCGACCTGGGTGGCGAAACCCTCCAGCACCCGGCGGTCGTCGGCGGAGAGCAAGCGCCCTCGCAACGCCAGGCACGTCAGGTCGTCGACGACGACCTCGGCGTCGGAGTCGCTGGGGCGCAGGCAGACCGGGTCCCCCTCGGAGGCGACGAGGTGCCAGGGCGCCGTCGGTTCCTCGCGTTCGAGCAGCGACACCGAGTCCACGGCGAACGTCTCCCGGGTGTGGCGCAGGGCCTGCGCCAACGGGTCGGCCGCGAGCAGCGCGGTGCGGGTGAGCACGGACAACGCCTCCGACTCCGCCCGGCTGCGGGTCGCGTCCCGCGTGCGGCGCGCGGCCGTGTCGACCGTGCTGGACACGGCGACGGCGACCAGCAGGAAGACGACGAGGGCCACCGCGTTCGTGGGCTGGGCGATCGCGAGCTGGTGGTAGGGCGGGGTGAAGAACCAGTTCACCGCGAAGCTCCCCAGCAGGGCCGCGGCCAGCGCGGGCAGCAACCCGCCGACCAGGGCCGCGGCGACCACGACGACCAGGAAACCCAGCAGGTCCGTCGCGAGGTCCTGCGGGGGGACGGCGAGCAGCAACCCGGTGACCACCGCGGGCCCGGCCACGGCGAGCACCCACCCCCACGCCCGCCGGGGCGCGGGCAGTGTCGCCCGGGGGCGTCCGGGCAACCGCAGCGGCCGGGCCTGCGCCTCGTGGGTCACGACGAGAACGTCGATCGCCCCCGAGCCGCGCACGACGGCGTCCCCGACCCCGCGGCGGACCAGCGAGGCGATGGGCCGGTGGCGACTGGCCCCCACGACGAGCTGGGACGCGTTGACGCCGCGGGCGAACTCCAGCAGGGACGCGGCGACGTCGTCCCCGACGACCTGGTGGTAGGTCCCGCCGAGGCTCTCGACGAGGGTCCGCTGGTCGGCGAGGCGCGCCGGCGAGGTCCGCACGAGCCCGTCACCGCTCGCGACGTGGACGGCGTGCAGTTCCCCACCGGCGCCCCGGCCTGCGATCCGTGCGGCCCGCCGCACCAGCGTCGCCCCCTCGGCCCCGCCCGTGAGGGCCACGACGACCCGTTCCCGGGCGGACCACGTCGCCTCGATCCCCTGCTGGGCCCGGTAGCGTTCCAGCCCCTCGTCGACCCGGTCGGCCAGCCACAGCAGCGCGAGCTCGCGCAGCGCGGTGAGGTTCCCCGTGCGGAAGTAGTTCGACAGCGCCGCGTCGACCCGGGCCGGGGCGTAGACGTTGCCGTGCGAGAGCCTGCGCTGCAACGCCTCAGGGGTCATGTCGACCAGCTGGACCTGCTCCGCCGCGCGCAGGACCGCGTCGGGCAGGGTCTCGCGCTGCTGGATCCCCGTGATGTTCTCCACGACGTCGTTGAGGGACTCGAGGTGCTGGATGTTCACGGTGGAGACGACGTCGATCCCCGCCGCGAGGAGTTCCTGGACGTCCTGCCACCGCTTGGGGTTCCGCGAGCCGGGGGCGTTCGTGTGGGCCAGTTCGTCCACGACCGCCACCTGCGGGTCGCGGCGCAGGACGGCGTCGACGTCGAGTTCGGCGAACTCGACACCGCGGTGCACGACGGCCCGGCGGGGCAGGACCTCCAGGCCGCGCACCGCCGCCGCGGTGTGCTCGCGGCCGTGGCTCTCGACGAGGGCGACGACGACGTCCGTCCCGCGCGCGGCACGACGGTGCGCCTCGTCGAGCGCGGCGTAGGTCTTGCCCACGCCCGGTGCCGCGCCGAGGAAGACCCGGAGTCGTCCCCGGCGGTTCTCGTCCACTCCCACAGTGTCGCCGACCCCGGTCCCGCACCGGGGCGGTCGGTCAGGCGGGCAGCGGAACCCGGTGCGTCCCGCGCAGGCGGAACACCCGGTCGGGGGCGCCGTCGATCCCGTCGAAGCCGAGGCGGACGTCGCTCACCCAGGCGGCGCGGATCTTCAGGTCGTCGCAGGTGCTGCGGGGGTTCGGGAACTGGAAGCCGGCGTTCAGCCTGGCGGCGTTCGTGCCCTGCCGGGTGTAGCGGTTCGTGGTGCCGCCGTAGCCGCCCCAGATCCCGGACGGGGCGAGGGTGGTGCTCAGCCACCGGACCCGCGTGCTCGTCCCGCACGTGTAGCGCTCGGTCAGGCGGGCCGAGGAACCGGGACCGCCGAAGCCGCCGAGCTGGTTCTGGCTCGACGGGTCGTCGCTGAGGCCGCCGTAGGCGTCGAAGCCGGAGACCGTCGCGGTGACGTAGACGTAGCCGCAGTCCGAGGACGGCGGGTGGATCGACTGGCAGCCGAAGAAGACCGGGTTGGTAGCGGGACCGTAGACGCCGACGTCCACGGCCGACAGCGTGAGACCGGACCGCGGGCCGGCGGACGCCACCGGCGCCACCCCGACGAGCAGGACGAACGTGGCCGCGAGCGCGGCGAAGACCTTGCGGTACATGGGATTCCCCCCGGAACCAGAGACGTGCGGACGACAGGCGACCACTCCCCCCGGCGGTGGCCGTGGCCATCACCCTGCCACGTCCACTAGGCCGAACGGGTGACTTCCCCGGAACTCGTCCAGGCGTCGCGGACCTGTCGTGCCCGTAGGCTGCCCCGGTGCTGGTCGTCCACGGGCTCTGGACCCGCGCGCAGACGCTCGTCCTCTGGGTCGAGGTGCCGCGCCGGCGTCCCGGCACCGCCCGGCCCGCCGACCTGACGGCCCTGGCCTCCCTCGCACCCCGCGCCACGGCGCTGGCCGACGCCCTCTCCCGCCCGGCCGGCCGGACGGTGACGCTGCTGCTCCCGTGCACCCCGGCGGGGCGTCCGGCCGCCTCCACGGGGCGGCCGCGCGAGGACCTGCGGCTCGCCCCGGTGGAGGTGGACGTCGTGGAGCTCCCGGGGGCCCGGGCCGTCGAGGTCCTCGCCGAGGTCAGCGCGCAGCAGCCGCCCGTCTCCGACGGGTTGCGCTGGATCGCGCACGTCGCGGCGGGCGCCCGGGCGGCCGTCGACGCGGGGCACGTCGTCCCCAACCTCGTCGGCGACGGTGAGCGGTTCACCGCCCGCTGGATCCCCTTCCCGGACCGCGCGTTCCACCGCTGGCGCGCCGCCGTCGCCGAAGCCTGCCCACCGGTGCTGCGCGCCGAGCCCGGACCGGGACGCCACGACGGACCGCCGGCGGCCACCGCGGTCCTCGACGACGTCTGCACGCTCGTCGTCGACGTCCTCACCGCCGAGCGCACCGAGCGGGTCCGGCTGCACGACGTGCCGGAGGGCCCGAGCGTGCAGGGCTGGATCGGGGCACTGCAGCGGGGGGAACCCGTCCCGGACGCCGGGAACCTGCGGGCACTGTCACGGCGGGTCCGCGAGTGGCACCGCAGCGGTGACGACGCCGGTTACGACGTCGTCCTGCGCGTCGTGGAACCCGAACCGTGGGAGGACGTTCCCGAGGAACTGGCCGACGGGAAGCTCGACACCCGCGAGTCCGACCAGGTCGCGGACCTGAACTGGCGGATCCAGACCCGGCTGCGCCCCTTGGACGACCCGAGTCTGACCCTCACCCTGGACCAGGCGCGGGCCGAGGGGGCGAGTTCCCCCGACGGTGAGGACCCGTTGCTGCTGATGCTCACGGGGACCGCCCGCGCCGGTGCCGTCCACCCGCCGTTGCGGCGCATCCTCGGCGGGACGGCACGACGCGGGGACGCGGCCGCCGAGGCCGGGGTGGAACTCTCGATCGAGGAACTGCTCGACCTCGTCGAGAACGGCGGTCCGAAGCTCGCCGCCGCGGGGATCCCGCTGCAGCTCCCCCGGCACTGGACGAAGAAGGCGCTGTCGCTGTCCCTCAACGCCTCCGCCACCCAACCCGGGATGATCACCGATCCGCAGGTGCGCAAGGACGACCTCATCGCCTTCCAGTGGCAGGTCGCCCTCGGCGACTCCCCGATCACCGAGGCCGAACTCCTGGCCCTGGCCGCCTCCAAGGCCTCGCTGGTCCAGTTCCGCGGGGAGTGGGTCCAGGTCGACCTCGACACGTTGCGGCGCAGCGCGAACTTCCTCCGCACCCGGGGCAACGGCAAGGCCTCGGTGCTGGACGTCCTCTCGATGGTCGGCGCCGGCCGCGACCTGCCGGCCCCGGTCACGGGGGTCGACGCGCGCGGGATCCTCGGGGACGTGCTGTCGGGTGACGCCGCCCAGCGGTTGCCGGAACTCCCCGACCCGCCGGGGCTGCAGGCCGTCCTGCGGCCCTACCAGCGCCGCGGTCTGACCTGGCTCGCGACGATGTCCGACCTCGGCCTCGGTGCCGTCCTCGCCGACGACATGGGGCTCGGCAAGACGTTGCAGTTGATCGCGTTGCTGCTGCACGAGAAACCCCGCGAACCGGGCCCGACCCTGCTGGTCTGCCCGATGTCGGTCGTCGGGAACTGGGCCGCGGAGGCGTCCCGGTTCGCGCCGGGGCTGCGGGTGCACGTCCAGCACGGGACGGGACGGCCCCGGGGCGCGGAGTTCGCGGCGGTCGCGGCGCAGCACGACCTGGTCGTCACGACGTACGGGCTGCTGGTCCGCGACGTGGCCGACCTCGCCGCGGCGACATGGCACCGGGTCGCCCTCGACGAGGCCCAGTACGTGAAGAACGCCAACACCCGACAGGCCCGCGCCGTGCGGGCGATCCCGGCCGCGCACCGGGTCGCCCTGACCGGGACGCCCGTGGAGAACCGGCTGGAGGACCTGCGGGCCGTGCTCGACGCGACGAACCCCGGACTCCTGGGCAGCGCCGCGAGCTTCCGGGACACCTTCGCCGTCCCCATCGAGAAGCTCGGCCACGAGGAACCCGCCCGTCGCCTCGCCGTCGTCACCCGACCCTTCGTGCTGCGCCGGGTCAAGACCGACCCCACCGTCGCCGGCGACCTGCCCGAGAAGATCGAGATGACCGTCCGGGCCAACCTCACCCCGGAGCAGGCGGCGCTCTACCGCAGGGTCGTCGACGAGCTCGTGAAACGGCTGGCGGACAAGGACTCCGACCCGGGCGGGATGTCCCGTCGCGGCCTGATCCTCGCCACGCTGACCCGGTTGAAGCAGATCTGCAACCACCCCGCGCACTACCTCGGCGACTCCTCCGGGGTTCTGCACCGCGGGCGGCACCGGTCGGGGAAGCTGGAACTCCTCGACGACATCGTCACGTCGGCGCGGTCCGAGGGTGAGAAGGTCCTCTGCTTCACCCAGTTCGCCGAGTTCGGCCACATGCTCGGTCCGCACCTCGCCGATCGCACCGGGGAACCCGTGCCGTTCCTGCACGGCGGCGTCTCGCGACGGGGCCGCGACCGGATGGTCGCGGAGTTCTCCGAGTCCGACGGACCGGGGGTCATGCTGCTCTCCCTCAAGGCGGGCGGCACCGGGCTGAACCTCACGGCGGCCAACCACGTCGTGCACGTCGACCGCTGGTGGAACCCCGCCGTCGAGGACCAGGCCACCGACCGGGCCTACCGGATCGGGCAGCACCGCCAGGTCCAGGTCCGCAAGCTCGTCAGCGTCGGAACGGTGGAGGAACGGGTGGACGCCATCATCACGCGGAAACGGGACCTGGCCGACTCCGTCGTCGGCAGCGGGGAGGGCTGGATCACCGAACTCGACGGGGACGCCCTGCGCGAACTCATCAGCCTCGGCGACGACGCGGTGGGCGACTGATGCCCGACTGGGAGCAGTACGGCCGGCGGCGCGCGGGCGGGGGCCCGAAGCTGCGGTCGCAACGCGGCCGGATCGCGCAGAACTGGTGGTCCCAGCGGTTCACCGCCGCGCTCGAACGCACCGGTGACGCCGGGAGGCTGGCCCGGGGCCGGACGTACGCGCGGGCGGGGCAGGTCGTCGAACTGACCCCGCGACCGGGGGCGGTCGGCGCCCGGGTGCAGGGGTCCCGGCCCCGGCCCTACCTGGTCGAGATCCTCGTCCGCCGGTGGTCGGCCTCCGAGGTCGAGGCCGTCGTCGCGACCGTCGTCGAGAACCCGTTGCTGCTGGCCCCGCTGTTCGAGGGTGACGTCCCGCCGGGACTGGTGGACCTGCTGTCCGGCATCGGGATCGAACTCCTGCCCGAGGACGCCGAGGTCGAGTACGACTGCAGCTGCCCCGACGACGGGGAACCCTGCAAGCACGCCGCGGCCGTCGTCTACGCCCTCGCCGAACGGCTCGACGCCGAACCCGCCACGACGCTGACCCTGCGCGGGGTGGAACTCGGGGACCTCGTGCGTCGCATCACCACCGCCGCCTCCGGACCCTCCGAACCCGTGGAGGATCTGTCCCGCCACGTCGCGACGTTCCACCGCAGCGGCGGGCCGCTGCCCGAGCTGGGGGTCGCACGCCGGATCCCGGGCCGGACCGTGGTCGACGACCTCGACGACCTCGTCCTCGGTCCCGGCGCCGCAGGGATCGCCGACGTCCTGCGGCCCTGCTACGTGGCCTTGAGCTCCCGCTCGTCGCGCCGGTAGCGCCGCACGAAACCCCGGAGCAGCGCCGTCGCCGCCGTGGCCTCGGAGCGGCGCAACTGCGCGACGACCTCGTCGTACTCCGCCGGGTCGAAGTACCCCTCGTGCCGGTAGACCGCGACCCGCTCCAGGATGCCCTCGACGTCGAGTTCGGGGTGGAACTGGGTGGCGTACTGGTGGTCCCCGACGCGGAAGGCCTGCACGGGGCACGTCGGGGAGGACGCCAGGACGACGGCGTGCGGGGGGAGGTCCCGGACCGCCTCCTTGTGACCGACGAAGGCGTCGAACGTCGAGGGCAGGGAACCGAAGAGGGGGTCGGCCCGGCCGGCCGCGGTGAGCGTCACCGGGACCGTGCCGATGGGTTCGCCGTGGGTGTGGTCGACGGTCCCACCCTGGTGCACCCCCAGGGTCCCCACCCCGTAGCAGGCGCCGAGGAACGGCACGTCCTCCTCGATGACCCGGTCCATCAGCCCGGAGAGTTCGCGCTCCACCCGCCGCTGGACCGGGGACTTCGTCTCCTCCGGGTCGCTCGTGCAGAACGGGCTGCCGCCGAGGAGGATCCCGGAGAACTCCGCCAGGTCCAGCTCCGGCAGCGGGTCGCGCTCCAACCGGACCCGCCGCAGCTCCCCCGGCCCGAACTCCCCGTAGCGCAGGAACGCCTCGTACTCCGACGCCGCGACGGCGTCGTCGGCACGGGTCGCCAGCAGCAGGAACGGTCTCACGGACGTGACCCTAGATCGCGCTCCCGCCCGGCGCAGGGTGAACGCCGCAGGCCCCCACCCCGTCGGGGTGAGGGCCTGCGGGCTCAGCGGATCAGACGGGGACGATCTCCGGCGCCTGCAGCCGCACGGCGTCGGCGGAGGCGTCGTCCGGCTGTTCCTGCGAGGCGCGTTCGGCGGCCACGCGCTGCTGGTAGGTCTTGACCTCGGTGGAACGACGTTCGTCGTCCCAGCCCAGCGGCCCGGCCATCAGGTCGGCCGCGAGTTCCGCGGTCTCGGTGCCGCGGTCGTAGGTCTCGATCGAGATCCGGGTGCGGCGGGCGAGGACGTCGTCGAGGTGACGGGCACCCTCGTGGGTCACCGCGTAGACGACCTCGGCCTTCAGGTAGTCGTCCGCGTGCGGCAGGGCCTCACCCAGCGTCGGGTCCGCCGCGACGAGCGCGAGGACCTCGTCGATCGCCGAGCCGTAGCGGTTCAGCAGGTGCTCGACGTGGTCGACGTGGATGCCGGCCTGCGCCGCCAGGGCGTGACGACGGTTCCACATCGCGTGGTACCCCTCGGCCCCGACCAGCGGGACGTTCTCGGTCGTGGAGACCGGGATCTTCCCGTCGAGACCGTCGACGGCCACGTCCACGGCGTCCTTGGCCATGACGCGGTAGGTCGTGTACTTCCCGCCCGCGACGACGACGAGACCCGGGACGGGGTGGCCGACGACGTGCTCGCGGGAGAGCTTGGAGGTCGACTCCGACTCCCCCGACAGCAGCGGACGGAGGCCCGCGAAGACGCCCTGGACGTCCTTGCGGGTCAGCGGGGACTTCAGCACCGAGTTGGCGTGCTCGAGGACGTAGTCGATGTCGGCGCTGGTCGCGGCCGGGTGGGCCTTGTCCATCGTCCAGTCGGTGTCGGTCGTCCCGATGATCCAGTGCCGGCCCCAGGGGATGATGAAGAGGACGGACTTCTCGGTCCGCAGGATCACACCGGTCTTGGACTGGATGCGGTCGCGCGGGACGACGAGGTGGATGCCCTTGGACGCCCGGACCTTGAACTGCCCGCGGGCGTTCACCAGTTCCTGCGTCTCGTCGGTCCAGACACCCGTCGCGTTGATGACCTGCTTGGAGCGGACCTTGATCTCGGCCCCGGTCTCGAGGTCCACGAGGACCGCACCGATGACGCGCTCACCCTCGCGGATGAACTCCTTCACCCGGGTGCGGTTGGCGATCATGGCCCCGTAGGTCGCCGCGGTGCGGGCGATCATCATGGTGTGGCGGGCGTCGTCGACCTGGCCGTCGTAGTACTGGATCGCGCCGACCATGGCGTCCTTGCGCAGACCGGGGGCCTCCTTGGCGACACCGCGCCGCGTGAGGTGGCGGTGCAGCGGGAAGCCCTTGTTGTTGCCCCCCGAGATCGCCATGCCGTCGTAGAGCGCGATGCCCGAGCCGATGTAGGGACGCTCCACGAGGCGCTTGGACAGCGGGTAGAGGAACGGCACCGGCTTCACCAGGTGCGGGGCGAGCTTGTTGCGCAGCAGACCGCGCTCGCTCAGCGCCTCGTGCACCAGCGCGAAGTCCAGCATCTCCAGGTAGCGCAGGCCACCGTGGATCAGCTTCGAGGACCGGCTCGAGGTACCCGACGCCCAGTCCCGTGCCTCGACCATCGCGGTGCGCAGACCGCGGGTCACCGCGTCGAGCGCGGCTCCCGTCCCGACGACGCCGCCACCGATGACGAGGACGTCGAGTTCACCTTCTGCCATCTCGCGCAGCGCGTCTTCCCGTGCCTGCGGTGACAGTGCCTTGATCTCCACGTCCTGCTCCTCAACCTCTTCGTGCGGGTCCTGCTCCATGGTGTGCGCCGGGCGCGCATCGCGCGCGCCCGACGCGTTCAGGGGTGGGTCAGTCGACGTCGACCCAGTTCAGCGTGCGCTCCACGGCCTTCTTCCAGCCGGTGTAACCGTCCTTGCGCTGCTCCTCGTTCCAGGTCGGCTCCCAGCGCGCGCCCTCGTTCCAGTTCTCGCGCAGCTCGTCGAGGTTCTTCCAGAACCCGACGGCCAGGCCGGCGGCGTAGGCCGCGCCCAGCGCCGTCGTCTCGGCCACGACGGGCTTGGAGACGGGGACGCCGAGGATGTCGGCCTGCAGCTGCATGCAGAGCTGGTTGGCGGTGATGCCGCCGTCGACCTTGAGCACCTCGACCTCGACGCCGGAGTCGGCGGTCATGGCCTCGGTGACGTCGCGGCTCTGGTAGCAGATCGCCTCCAGCGCGGCCCGGGCGATGTGCGCGTTGGTGTTGTAGCGCGAGAGCCCGACGATGGCGCCGCGGGCGTCGGAGCGCCAGTACGGCGCGAACAACCCGGAGAAGGCCGGCACGAAGTAGCAGCCGCCGGAGTCCTCCACCTGGCGGGCCAGCGACTCCGACTCCCCGGCACCGGAGATGATGCCGAGCTGGTCGCGCAGCCACTGGATGGCCGAACCGGTGACGGCGATCGAGCCCTCGAGGGCGTAGACCGGCTTGTCGTCGTTGAACTGGTAGCAGACCGTGGTCAGCAGCCCGGCCTTGGAGCGCACGAGCTCCTCACCGGTGTTCAGCAGCATGAAGTTGCCGGTGCCGTAGGTGTTCTTGGCCATGCCGGGGTCGAAGCAGACCTGCCCGACCATGGCGGCCTGCTGGTCGCCGAGGATCCCGGTCAGCTTGACCTTGCCGCCCAGGGGGCCGGTCTCCAGGGTCTCGCCGTAGCCCTCGGTGTAGGAGGACGGCTTGATCTCGGGCAGCATCTGGCGGGGGATGCCGAAGATCGCGAGCAGCTCGTCGTCCCAGTCGAGGGTCTCGAGGTCCATCAGCATCGTGCGGCTGGCGTTGGTGACGTCGGTGACGTGGGCGCCGCCGCGCGGGCCGCCGGTGAGGTTCCAGATCAGCCAGGAGTCGGTGTTGCCGAAGATGGCGTCACCCTTCTCCGCGGCCTCGCGCACCCCGTCGACGTTCTCGAGGATCCACTGGATCTTGCCGCCGGAGAAGTACGTGGCGGGCGGCAGACCGGTCTTCTGGCGGATCTTCTGGCCGCGCTCGTCGCGGTCCAGGGCCGAGGCGATCCGGTCGGTGCGGGTGTCCTGCCAGACGATCGCGTTGTAGTACGGGCGACCGGTGGTCTTGTTCCAGACGACGGCGGTCTCGCGCTGGTTGGTGATGCCCAGGGCGGCGAGGTCCTTGTAGGTCAGGTTGGCCTGGCGCAGACCGGACTGGATGACCGAGCTGGTGCGCTCCCAGATCTCGATCGGGTCGTGCTCGACCCAGCCGGGCTTGGACATGATCTGGGTGTGCTCGAGCTGGTACTTGGCGATCTCGTTGCCGCCGTGGTCGAAGACCATGAAGCGGCTGGAGGTGGTGCCCTGGTCGACGGCGCCGACGTACTGGGGTCCGCTGGTGTCTGCCATGTCTTCTCGTCCGTCTCTCTGCGTTGAGTGGTCGGTCAGTCTTCGGTGAGGACGCGGCCCTCGGGCTCCGGGGCGTCCTCGTCGGGCAGGTGGCGCTCGACGAGCACCTTGTACAGCGCACCGCCGATGAGACCACCCAGGATCGGGGCGACGATCGGGACCCAGAAGTAGAACGCCCCACCGGGTTCGCGCATGGCGGTGGAGTACCCGGTCACGAACGAGGCGAGCCGGGGGCCGAAGTCGCGGGCCGGGTTGATGGCGTAGCCGGCGTTGCTGCCCCACGCCATCCCGATGCCGACCACGATGAGGCCGACGATGAACGGCGCGAGGTTCGCGCCCGGGGGCATGGCCTTCGCCTGGGAGACCGCGAAGATCAGGAACACGAGGATCGCGGTGCCGAGGACCTGGTCGAGGAACGCGCCGCCGACGCTGACGTTCGCGCCGGGCAGCGTGGAGAAGATCCCCTGGCTGGTGTACGTGTGCCCCGGGTCGAGCGCGTCGATCGGGCCGGCGTAGACCCAGCGGACGAGCAGTGCGGCCACGAACGCCCCGAGGAACTGCGCCACGCTGTAGGGCAGGACCTTCTTCCAGGAGAAGCCCTGGAAGGCGGCGAGCGCGATGGTGACCGCGGGGTTCAGGTGGGCGCCGGTCGTGCGGCCGGCGACGTAGATGCCGAAGGTGACCCCGAGGCCCCAGGCCCAGTGGATCGAGTCGTCCCCGCCGTTCTTGCCGGCCACGACCTGGGCGACGACACCGACGCCGAAGAGGATGAGGATCGCGGTACCGGCGAACTCCGCGAGGAGCTCACCGGCGAGCGTGGGTTTGCGACGGACCGTGGCCGCGGGCGCGGCGGACTCCGTCGACGAGCTGTGGGACATGGGAACTCCACGTTGAGTCGGGCGTGCAGACGGCGAAGTTGCCGTGGTCTGGAAGGTAGGAGGGGTCAGGACCGGCGTCAACGCGTCTCGTTCGACCATGTCGAACGCTTCTCGTGTGCACCGGACGGTGCGTCACCGTTCACCCGTTCGGGCTCAAGCTCGTGGCCCAGCGTGCCGACGTCGACCGGGTGACCCCGCTGCGCACCGACCCCACGAGCGCGCCCGGCCCTGCGCTCGGGCAGGTGCTGCGCGAGAACGCCCTCCGCTCGGTGTTCCAGACCGTGGTCGACCTGGCCACCGGCGAACCCGTCGCCGTGGAGGCCCTGGTCCGCGGTCTGCACGGTTCCGCCCTCGCCTCCCCGGGGCAGTTGTTCACGGCGGCCGCGGACGCCGGCCGGCTCGCCGACCTGGACGCCGCCTGCCTGCGCACGGCGCTGAGCACGTCGCAGCGGACGGGGGCGGGTGCGGGCACCGTCTTCGTCAACGTCTCCACGGACCTGGTGGACGTCCCGTCCGGAGGCCACGTCCACGTCGTGGCGGACCTCACCGAGCGGGCCCTCACCACGCGGCCGGGCGACGTCTTCCGGCTCGCGGCCCGCCTGCGCGAGCGCGGGTGGGGGATCGCCCTGGACGACCTGGGTGCGGACCCGGCGGCGCTGGCCCTGCTGCCCGCGCTGCGTCCCGACGTCCTCAAGCTGGACCTGCGCCTGCTGGCCGCCCGACCCGAGGCCGAGGTCGCCACGATCGTCCAGGCCGTCGGCGCCCAGGCCGAACGGGACGGCTCGGTCGTGCTCGCCGAGCGGATCGAGAACGCCGCGGACCTGCGGACCGCCCGCGCCCTGGGCGCCACGCTGGGGCAGGGGTGGTTCTTCGGTCGACCGAGGGAGGACGCCACGGCTGCGACCCGCGAGCCGCTGCGCCCGGTCGCGCGACCGGCGCCCCTGACCGGGTCGCCCTTCGCGGCGGTCGCGTGCCGACGGGACGCGCGACGCGTCGACGCGGACGTCGTGGAGGACACCCTCCGGCACCTGGAGCGGCACGCGCTGCGCAGCGTCGAACCCACCGCGGTCGTCAGCCTCGGGACGGCGTCGGCCGAGCGCGTCGCCCGGCACGAGCAACTGGCCCGGCGCGCCGGGTTCTCGCTGTCCCTGCCCGGCGCCGACGAGGTGGGCGCGGTCGTGCTGGGGCCGCACTTCGCCTCGATCGTGCTGGCCCGGCCCGTGGGCGCCGAGTTCGACCTCGTCGTCTCCCACGACCGGGAGCTGGTGGTCTCGGTCCTGGCGGGGCTGCTGGAGCAGGCACCGGAGCGGACCCCGGAACGCACCCGCGAGGCGTCCCCCGCGGTCGTGGACCTGGCCCCGGCCGGGCAGCGGGACCTGGTGGCCACGGTGTCGCAGGCGATCGACGACGACCGGCGGGTCGGCACCGGGACGGGTCTGCTGGTGGTCGGCGTCGACGGCTCCGAGGGCTCCTCGACGGCGTCGCGCGCCACGGTCGTGGCCCGGATGCGCCGGGCGGTGCGCTCGGTCGACCGGTGGATCCCGGTCGGCCCCGACCTCTTCGCCGTCCTCCTGACCGGGTTGCCGCGGGCGGGCAGCGAGGGTGTCGTCGAACGCGTCGCCGACGCCCTGCTCATGGCGGTGGAGACGTCGATGGACACCCATCCCGACGTGTCGGTGAGCATCGGCGCGAGCCTCGCCCCGACGCGGGCGGCCACGGGTGCGGAGGCGCAGCGGCAAGCCGTCGCGGCGCTGGACGCGGCCCGACGTGCCGGTGGGCACTGCGCGCGCATCTGGCCCGTCTGACAAGCTCGACCCCCAGGCTGGTGCGGTCGCGGTGCAGCGGACGCCGAGAAGGAACTTGGTGGGGATGTCGGGGTACTTCGCGCTGTTGCGCGATCCGTTGGTGGCACGTCCGTTCATCTCCTCGGTGGTGGCCCGCATCCCCATCGCCACGGCCCCGCTGGGGCTGGTGCTGCTGGTGCGCGACCAACGCGACTCCTACTCCCTCGCCGGGATCGTCACGGGGCTGTTCGCGGTCGGGCTGGCGCTCGGTTCGCCGTTCTGGGGCCGGGCGCTGGACCGGCTGGGGCAACCGCGCGTCCTGGTTCCCACCGCGGCGGCGAGTGGTGGGCTGCTGCTGCTGCTGACGGGCGCGACGGTGTGGCAGGCGGTCCCGGAGCCGGTCCTGCCCGTGCTGGCCCTGCTCGCCGGGACCGCGTTCCCGCCCCTGAGTCCGGCGATGCGGACGACCTGGCGGGTGGTGGTCCTGGAGGAACGACCGCGTCGGCGCGGGTACGCCCTCGACGCGGCCGCGGTGGAGACGATCTTCGTCGGTGGCCCCCTGCTGCTCAGCGGGTTGCTGCTGCTCGGGGTCGCCGCGCTGCCCCTGCTGGTGACGGTGCTGCTGCTGTTCGGCGGGACGATGGCCTACGTCCGCTCCCCCGGCGCGCGGCGGCCACCGGCCACCCTCGAGGAGGGCGGGTCGCACGGTGCGGGAGCGGCGCTGCTGCACAGCCCGGGGTTCGTCCTGCTGCTGGTCGTCATGGCCGTCATGAGCATCGGCTTCGGCATCCTCGACGTCTCGATCGCCGGGCTGGCCGAGCACCTGCTGGGGTCGGCGGACCGGCTGGGGGTGCTGTTCGCGCCGATCGCCGGCGGCTCGGCCATCGGCGGTCTGCTCTACGGCAGCCGGGACTGGCGCAGTCCGGACCGGCGTCGGCTGCTGGTGACGCTGGCCCTGTTCGGGGTCCTGCTCCTGGCCGTCGCGACGAGCGCCGGGGCGGACGTGCCGCTCGCCGTCCTGATGGTGGTCCTCTTCTTCGCCGGGCTCTTCATCTCCCCGAACCTCATCGCCGCCCAGGGGTTGGTGGACCAGCTGGCACCGGCCCACCGGCTCGGGGAGGCGCAGGCGTGGCTGTCCACGGCGATCACCGCGGGCGCGGCGCTGGGCAACGCCGCCGCCGGCCTGATCCTGGACGCCGCGGGCCCGCGGGAGGCGCTCACCACGGCCTCCTGCGCGGTGCTCACGGCGGCGGTGGTCTGCCTGGCGGCGCAACGCGTGTGGGGTCGGCGCCCGGTCGCCGTCGCCCCGTAGGCTCCCCCCTCGTGACCAGCTCCACGCCTGCCCGCGCGCCGCGTCCGACCGCCCTCGTCACGGGGGCGACCGCCGGTCTGGGGGCGGGGTTCGCGCACTCGCTGGCCCGCCGTGGTCACGACCTGGTGATCGTCGCGCGCGACGAGACCCGATTGGAGTCGACCGCGGCCGCGCTGCGGGCCGAGCACGGGGTCGACGTCGAGGTCATCGCCGCCGACCTGTCCGTGCGCGCGGACCTGCAGCGAGTCGCCGAGCGGGTCACCAGCCCCGGGGCCCCCGTGGACGTCCTCGTGAACAACGCCGGCTTCGGGTTGAAGCAGCGGTTCTTCGACGGCGTGCCGGGCGACCACGAGCGCATGTTCGACGTGCTCTGCCGGGCGGTGATGGTCCTGTCCCGGGCGGCGACGGGGGCGATGGTCCCCCGCGGTCGCGGTCGGATCCTCAACGTCGGCTCCGTCGCCGGCCTGGTCCCCGGGGGTGGGCACTACTCCGCCGCCAAGGCGTACGTGATCGTGCTGACCGAGACCCTGGCGGGTGAGCTGAAGGGCAGCGGCGTCAGTGCGACGGTCGTGGAGCCGGGCTACGTGCGCACCGAGTTCCACGCCCGTTCGGGGATGCGTTCGGGTGGGGGGTCGGGCCTGACGAACCGGATCTGGCTGGACATCGACGACGTCGTCGACTCCGCGCTGGACGACCTCTTCGCCGGCCGCACGGTGAGCATCCCGACGCGTCGCTGGAAGCTCGTCTCGACGGCTCTCGACGTCGTCCCGCGTCGGCTCGTCAGCCGGGTCTGGAACGCCATGCCGTCCGGGGCGAAGCGCCGCCACCCCGGCCAGCAGTGACTGCGGGTTTCTAGAACACGGAGGGTAGTCCGGTAGTAACGTAAATGGCATGAACGGTGCTTCCTCGGCACGGTCCACCGAGGTGGCCCCGGTCGACGACGAGAGTGCGCGCCTCGCGGCGCTGCGCGAGTACGTGGACGTGGCGGCGGCGCCCCCGCACGAACTGCAGGCGGTCGTGCGGTTGGCCCGGAAGGTCACGGGGATGCCCAACGCCGTCGTGAACATCATCGACGACCAGCTCCAGCGGCAGTTAGCCACGGAGGGGTTCGACCGCGCGGACTGCGCCCGCGAGGACTCGATGTGCTACTACTCCCTCGGCTACGGCGGGCTCGTCCACGCACCCGACGCCCGCCGCGACATCCGGTTCGCGGCCAACCCGTGGGTCGACGGTCGCCTCGGTCGGATCCGCAGCTACGCCGCCGCCCCGCTGCTCACCCCCGAGGGCCTGGCCCTGGGCACGCTCTGCGTCTTCGACGAGGTGTCCGCGGAACTGAGCGACCACCAGCGCGCCGATCTCGCCGACCTCGCGCAGCTCGTCGTGTCGATCTTCGACCGCGAGCGCCGGGCCCGCCAGACGGCCTCGCGCGAGGAGCAGCTGCTGCACGCCAACCAGGCCGCCGAGACGGCCCGGGCCATCCAGCTCGCCCTGCTGCCGCACCGGCTGCCGGAGACCGCGGCGGTGCGCCTGACCTCGCGCTACCTGCCCGGGACCGACGGGGCCGAGGTGGGTGGGGACTTCTTCGACGCGATCCCCACGGACCGTGCGTTCGTGCTGTCGATGGGCGACGTGCAGGGCCACAACGCGGCCGCCGCGGCGCTGATGGGCCGCGTCCGCACGGCCGTGCGGGCCTACGTCAGCGAAGGCCACGACCCCGCCGCCGTGCTCGAGCGGACGAACCGGTTGATGCAGAGCTTCGACGGCGACCTGTTCGCGACGTGCTGCCTGGTGTCGCTGGACGAAGGCACCGGTGAGGTCGTCGTCGCCAGCGCCGGTCACCCCGTCCCGCTGCTCTTCGCCCCCGGGCCGGTCCGTGAGCTCGACGTCGAGCCGGGTCCGCCGCTGGGGGTCCTGCCCGACGCGACGTTCCCGCAGGCCCGCCACCGGCTCGCCGCCCGCAGCCGGTTGCTGCTCTACACCGACGGTCTCGTGGAGTGGCCGCGTGACGGCGACGCCGGCGAGGAGACCCTCGAACTGGCGCTGGCCGAGATGGCCGGGGCTCCCGCGGAACTGCTCGCCGACCACGTCCTGGCCCCGGCACGGCGCACCAAGAACGACGACGCCGCCCTGCTCGTCGTCGACTACGCCGGCCCGGCCCCGGGGACCCGGGAGACGAGCCTGGTGCTGCCCGCGGACGGCCGCGCCGTGCGCACCGCCCGCGACTACCTGCGGTCGACGCTGCAGGCGTGGGACCTCGTGGACCGGGCCGACGAGGCCGAGCTCGTGGTCTCGGAACTGGTGACGAACGCGTTGCTGCACACCGGCTCCCCCGCCACCCTGACCCTGCGTCACGACCTGGCCGAATCCCTGCTCTGCGTCGGCGTCGAGGACACCTCCACCCAGCACCCCCAACCCCGCGAGACCACCGACGACGCGACGGGCGGGCGCGGGATGCTCATCGTCCAGATGGTCGCGGAGCGCTGGTGGGTGGCGCCGCGCGGGGACGGCAAGACGGTCTGGGCCGACCTGCTGGTCGCCTAGGGCCTGTCCTGCGGATCACGATCAGCCGTGATCCTGCCCGGATCGCTGCCGCTTGGTTCTCGGCCCAGTCGCGGACTCGCCTGCGGGATCGTCAGGGGGTGGCATGACCCCCACGGTGCCGTGACCAGGCCGTTGGGGCGGGTGGGTCTTGGGCTGACGGGCCTGCTCCAGCAGCCGGACACGGCCCTCGACGGTCTGAGCGCGCAGCTCCGGCGGCAGGTGGTCGTGGTGGGGCGGACCGCTGGACTCGGGCGTGTCAGCAGGGTGCTCGTTCGGGACGGAGACCGCCGGCACCAGCTCATCCCGAGGGAGCTCACCGGCTGCAGTGCGCACGGACGGCGGGATGACCGTGACGTCGTCTCCGGCCCATAGTGGGATCACGAGGTCCTCGGGTGGCGGCGGTCGCCCGCCGCAGCGTGTCGGTGGGGATGTGGTCGTCGACGTACAGGAGGGCGCATGTCTGAGCAACCAGGGCCCGGCACGGTGCCGGAGAAGGTCAGCGCCGTCCTGCGCGCCTTGACGCCGACCGACGCCCTCACCTGGGCGTTGCGGCCAATGTCGCGCTCCCCGGGCCACCTGGCGTGGGCGTGGGCGGTGGTGAGCGAGGAGGAGTTGGCCGCGGTGGCGGGTTTCCTCCCACCGCGGGTACCGGCGGCGGTGGTCGGGGGCTCGTGTGAGGTGTTCGCCGTGTCCGGACGCGATGGCGAACCTCGCCTCCAACGCGAGAAGTCGGGTAGGTCCTTCACCTCGTCGTTCGCGGTCTTCTACCTGCCGGAGTCCTCGACGTGGCGCAACGCGATGAGGTCCTCGGTGTTGAGCAGCGACACCATGGCTCTCTACGTCCGTGAGGCTGATGAGCAGCAGTGGCCGAGGGACATGGGACGGCGGTGGCAGGAGTTCGCCGCTGACGGTTCGCTGCTTCCCCTGCCAGCGGCGTCGGACTTCACGATCGTGGAGGTCGCCGGTACCGCGGTGGGTGTCCAGGTCGACACCAGTGGAGCCGTGGCCTTGGGGTGGTCCCTGCGCCGGGAGGTCCGGGGGGCTGACCGTCGCTGGGACGTGGAGCTGCACCTGCGACGTGAGCCTGAGGAAGCGCTCCGGTTGGTTCACGAGGCCGGGCTGTTGACCTGAGTCGAGGGGATGGCTTGCCCATCAGGTCACCGGTCGGGGAAACGCTCGGATCGCGGCCAGGTGCAGGCGATCGTCGCGCTCAGCTCGACCTCGCTCATCGTCACGAGCGGACGTCGCCGGCAGCTCAGGACCGCGCACACCGCGGGACGACCGTGACGTCGGGGCAGCTGGCGAACCCGTGTCTCCGCCATGGACTTAGTCAGACTTAGTCTTTATCGTGTGGTCATGTCGCAGACGGTCAACGTGCACGAGGCGAAGACGCACCTGTCCCGCCTGCTCGAAGCGGTCGAGCGGGGCGAGGACGTGGTGATCGCCCGCGCCGGCAAGCCCGTGGCCCGCCTGGTGCCCGCTCACTCGCGTGGTACGCGTCGTCCCGGGGCCTGGAAGGGGAGAGTGGTCATCGCCGCCGATTTCGACCAGACCCCCGATGACCTGGTGGCCGCTTTCCACGACGACGTCGACCCGCACCTGTGACGACTCTCCTCCTGGACACCCACGTCCTGCTGTGGTGGCTGAGCGACGACGAACGCCTGCCCGAGCGCATGCGGACCGCGGTCGCCGACGGCGAGAACGAGGTCCTCGTCTCCGCAGCCTCGGCGTGGGAGATGTCGATCAAGGCTTCGCTGGGCAAGCTGACCGCCCCCGATGATCTGCGCGAGGAGATCGAGCGTCAAGGCTTCACCGAGTTGCCGGTCACCGTGGACGACGGCCTGGCCGCTGGCGCCCTGCCGCGCCACCACGATGACCCCTTTGACCGCATGCTCATCGCGCAGGCCACCCGGCGGGGGCTGCAACTGCTCAGCGTCGATCGACGTTTCAGCGACTACGACGTCCGGCTCCTGTGACCGGTATGAACTTCCACGACAGCGGGATGACCGTGCGTTCTCCTGGTCTCGCTCGTGGCGAGGCGTGACACGTGCTCAGGGCTGCTCCATCGTGGTGAGGTGATCGCAGACGAGCTGGCCGGCAGCGAACTGGGTGTGGTGACAGCCACGTCATGGCCCCCGGGCCTGCAGGAGCTGCTGACGTCCCTGCAGCCGCAGCGCGCTGCCCGCCATGGCAGTGGATCCAGTCGCACGGCGGCATCGCGCAGGTACATCTGGCACGAGTCCGACGTCGTTCGCGAACGGTTGGGCTTCACGATGCCGACGCTTTCGGTGTTGCGTGAGCAGGGCTTGCGCGAGCGCTTCGCCACGATCGCAGGTGATCAGCAGGTGAAGCGACTGGCGGAGCTGAGGCGAGGTGAGAGCGCTGCTGTGCGTGTGCTCTACGTGCCTGCGGAGCAGACGCTGGGCCTTCCGCTGGAAGAGGCCGCGCGCGGCGTCGCGGCCACCTTGACGATGACCTACGGCTACAGGGCCTCTTTGCCAGTGGAGCAGCCCAGAACGGTGCGCCTCACCGCGACGGGTGACTACACGGTGGTCGACGTCGGGGGCCAGCTCGTCGGGGTGCAGCATTTGCTGCAGGACCGGACCCGCTTGTCCTGGCGGCTGGTGCGTCCTGAGGCTTCCTACGACGTTGCCGTGTCCCTGAGCTGTACTCCGATGCAGGCCGTGGGCACTCTCGCTGCGTGCGACCTCTTTGGCGCAGGTGAGGACGAACCGACCTGGTGACGATCAGTACGGGCAACCCACGCGCGAGCCTCTCGATCCTCGACAAGAGCGCCACGTAGCTGGCCACCGGTAACCGCCGCGCACCGCGGGATGACCGTGAAGTCGCTGAGGTCCGTCCGACCGTCGATCAGTCCTGCTCACCACGCTCTGGCACGACGACGGCAGGAAGGACCGGCTTCGGCCCCGCGGGGACGATGGGGGTCCCCGCGCTGCTTCCGTCATCGGGCGCATCGCCGGCGGCAGGTTCGTAGGGCCATCTGTTCCCGGGTGTTGGCCAGTGCGCGTTTCGGTTGCGAGTGATGTCGTCGACCAGCTTGTCGATGTCTCGTTCCATGGCAGGAGCATCGCGCCATCGGCGTCACCATGCTCGGACATTGAGGAGTCCACCGGCCGGACTGCGGTCTACCCGTGGCAGTGCGTCCATCGCCAGACGCGCGCACCGCGGGATGATCGGTAGATCGGATGGCTCGCGTTCTAGCCTCGGTGCATGGACTACCTGGTGTGCCCTTACGACCAAGAGCAGGTGAAGGTCGTCGAGGTGCGTTGGGGGCCGCAACAGCGACCACTCGTCCACTGTCCCGCTTGCGCAAGGCGATACGTATTTTCTGAGACGGGACTGGACGAGCTCGAATCCTGAGATGCCCTCGACTTCTCGGCGACGCACGACGGAGGTCAACACGCCGCGTATGACCGAACGTCGCGCTGATTGCGGGGTGACCGTGCGCTGCGGGGTATGCCCCCGCCAATGTCATCTGCTCCTGGGGGCCAGGAGCCGCCGCAGTCGGCCGCGAGACCTGCGTCGTGCTTTCCAGGCCGCCTCAGCCTGCTGCTCGTCCTGCGTCAGGTCCTCCATCAGGCGCAGCGCCGAGCGCAACGTGGAGTCGTACTGAGCAGCGTCGAAGGTGAAGGACCCAGCTGAGGAGAGGTCCGGCATCTCCTCAGCCGGAGTGTGAGCGTCTTCGCACCGTAGGTCTGTCCAGCGCACAAGCTCTCGCCCATCGGCTGGGTCGACTTCGCGTGTGACAGCGACGGTGAGTGCGCCGCAGTAGAGGTCACCGCACTCGGGGCAGCCGTAAAGGGGCAGCCGGCCCGGTTCGAGTAGGTCCCAGTCCGCGCCACGCTCTAGCGCGCCGAGCAGCTGCTGGAGGCTCAGCGCGGAGGGCTCGGGCCAGGCGAGGTCCGCGACGCTGACGAACTGGGACCCGTTCAGGCCGTAGGGCAGTGGAAGGTCCACCGAGAGGACTCGTTGCAGCACAGACGTGCCGTCGACGATGAAGTCCAGTTGTGTCAATGGTTCCTGCAGTCGGGGGATGAACCGAGCGCGCTTCTGCAGGCCGCGGCTGCCGGGGCGAGAACGTTCGACTTCTATGAGGTCCAGCCGAGCGAGTACGGGCTCCACGTCTTTGATGATCCTGCAGTTCTCGAGGAGTCGGGAACGATCGACGCGGGCTGACGTACCGGGAATCAGTCACGTCCCTCGGGCTACTTGCTGCCCGGCACGCTAAAGCGTGCGACGGCGTGGTTGGCCAGTCAGCGGTGAGACGGGGTAGTGACGACGTCCCGCCCAGTTGATGACGCCTCAACTCACCGCTTCGCTGATGAACGCATTCGCGCGACCAGCGGGATGACCGGTAAGTCGACTGGGGTCCCTATGGGCCGCCGAGTAGCGAGTAGCTGACGAAACCGCGCGCTGTTTTGGCGTAGACGCCCACGGGGGCGTACGAGCCGTTGCTCACCCCGTACAGGTGGGTGCCGGCGCTGGTCACCCCCAGCTCGGTGGCACCTGAAGCAGATGCAGGCGAAGGGGGACCTTCATCGCGGCGGTAGTCGCGGTCGTCGAAGCGAATCTTGGGAGGCGTGGCAGAAGCTCGCAGCCGCCACTCCCAGGTCTGATCGTGCACCTGGAACACCCGCACGCCGAGGCCGAGGGCGACGATGCCCACCACGATCAGTGCAGCCACCTTGAGTCGCTGCAGGCTTTGAGAGCGCATCTGCTCACAATGGCAGTTGTCGAACACGGATAGTGATGGTCCGCAACGTCTCCGCAATCGATCACCGACTTCACACGTAGGGGTCTGCTGCAGAAGCGTGAAGTCGCCGGCCGCTCACGACCGTCCGTATCGCGGGATGACCGTGAAGTCGGCCGGAGCTTTTCGCCACGCCGATACCCGCGGTTCCTCCGGAGACAGTTCTGCCCTACGTTCAAGATCTGTGACACACGCCGCCGTGGGCACCGAGAGGGCCCCAACCTGGTCGCGCGAGAACGGCCGCTCCCGCTGGGGTCTGCTGCTGGCCTTGGCCATCGACAACTTTGGCTCCGGCCTGTTCCTGCCCCTGGTGCTGGTCTACAGCGTCCAGGTCGTCGGCCTCTCCGTCGGTCTAGCTGGGACGCTGCTGTTCCTCGGCACCTTCATCGGCCTGGGCGCACCGCTGGTCGTGGGCACCGTGGTGGACCGCTTCGGGCCCCGCCGCGTCGTCATCACCTCCCAGCTCATCCAGGCCGTCGGCATGACCCTCTACCTCCTGGCCGGCACCGCCGGCAGCAGCGCAGGCAGCGGGGCAGGAAGCGGGGCTGGGTCTGGGCAAGGGGCCGCGGTGGCTTTGGCGGTCGGTGGGGCGGTGCTGGTCGCGGCCGGGACGCAGACCTTCTACAGCTCCCTGTTCTCCCTCATTTCCGCCGTCGCAGGCGATGGGCCCAAGGACGGGCCCTTCGCCCACGTCGACATGATCCGATCCGCCGCTTTCGGCCTCGGCGCACTGCTCGCCGCCGTCCTGCTGACCTGGCTGGACACCCCGGCCTTGCGCATCGCGGTCGCCGTGGATGCGCTCACCTTCGTGCTGGCCGCCGGCCTGCTGTGGCGCCTGGTCCACGTCGGGACCGCCCGCGACCGCCAGGCTTCCCCTGCAGTGCAGGCTCCGGCGCACCCCGCCATCTCCGATGAGGCCGGCCCGCACGCCACCGACCCGGCTCACAGCGCCGCCATGACCGATGCCTTCACGGCGACCGCGTCGACGGACACGTCAGCGGGCACCTCGGCGTCTGCTGCGCCGAGGCCGTGGCGCGACCGTCCCTTCCTGGTCCTGCTGGTGGTGATCGCTCTGACCGGCTTGGCCACCGACGTCCACCTCGTGGGCTTCTCGGTGTGGGCCCTGGAGCGGCTGCACGCACCGGCGTGGGTGCCGGGAGCCTCCATCGCGCTGCTGACCGGCATCACCTCCACCAGCACCGCCCTGGTGGTGCGCTGGACGAGTGGGTGGACGCGCACCCGCACCGTGGCCGCCGGGACAGTGCTGATCCTCCTCTGGTGCGTGATGTGTGCGGTGGCTCCGTCCATCGGTGGGGGGTGGCAGCCGGTGTGGCTGTTGGCTTCTACGGTCGTGCTGGCGGTTTCGGCCATGTTGATCGGTGTCCGGGTGATGGCGATGGCCGAGGCGTCGGCGCCGGTGCAGGCGCACGGGCGGTACATGGCGACGGTGCAGTACGGCTTCAACGCCACCGCCCTGCTGGCGCCCCTGCTGGTTGGTCTGTTCGCGGTGGCGTTGTGGTTGCCGTGGGCGGCGGTCGCGCTGGGCGGCGTGGGGGCGTTGGTGCTGTTGCCGTGGCTGGCCCGACGACTGCCCACGCACGCCGTCAGGGCGCAGTAGGCGCCTGTCGGAGACGCGCCGTGGCTGGCCAGAGCGATGCCGGACATCGCCACGAGCGCGACGTCGCCGGTACTCAGGACCACCCGAATCGCGGGATGACCGTACGTGGCGGCCCTCGTCCATCCGGGGCGGCAGCCATGCGTAGGGCGATGCGCTACGGGAGGCTGTCTGGATGCTCAGCAGGGACAGACCGCAGTCAGGCGCGCACCGCCTCCCACTGGGTGCGTTGTTGGCTGCAGAGCTGCTCCTCCTCGCCTTCGCCATCTGGGGGCTGGCCGAGGGACGGGTCGTGCAGACGGTGGTTGGAGCGCTTGGCGCGTTGATCAGCGCTGTTGTCATCGTCCGCATCACGGTGCGCAGTCATGAGACGAGCGCAGGAGAGGTGGAGAACCGGCTGCGTTTGAACCGTGCCTTGCTGCCTTACATCTCGATCTTGAGCGTCGTCTTCGCCGGCGTGATGATCGCCGCCACCGTCGTGAGCTCGCCGTGGTGGCTCGTGGGAGTAGCGCCAGCTGTCGCGCTGCCTCTTGCTTGCGTGGCCCAGATCCGACACCTGAGGCGTCTGCACCTGTCCAGGGATCCGGAGGCGGGTACCGCGCAGTAGCCGCTACTGGCGGCCAAGACGGTCTGGGTCGATCACCCGAAGTTCGGCGATATGCGGGTGATCGTCGTACTCAGCTTGCATCCGGACATCGCCATGACCGTGACGTCGCCGGCCGCTAGCGACAGCGCGCGCACCGCGGGATGACCGTGATGTCGAGGGCGGAGCAGGACTGCGGTCGCTACGACGTGCCGGTGGGGCGCACCCATCGGACCTCGCGCACCCCGTCCTCGATCTTGCTCCGTCCGTCGGGGGCGAAGCGGTGCGTGCGGTAGAAGGCCTGGGCGCGGGGGTTGGGGTCTGTGACCCACAGGGCAGCCGACTCGTCGGGGTCGAGGACGGCGTTGAGCAGTGCTGGTCCTGCTCCGCAGCCGTGGTGGGCTGCGTCGAGGTAGATGAGGTGCAACTGGAACTCCTCGGTAGCGTCGGGATCCTGCGTGGGGCCGGACATGGCGATGCCGACGATGGTGTCGTCCACTTCGGCGACGGCGGTGCGGTTGCTGCTCCACCGCTCATCGGTGAGGGCGCTGGTCCAGAAGCGTTCGCGGGCTGGCAGGAGGTTCGGGTCGTCCAGGACGGAGTCGGGCATCAGGCCGCGGTAGGTCTGCTGCCAGGAGGTGACGTGAACCTGCGCCATCTGTGGCGCGTCGCTGGGTCGTGCCTGGCGAACGGTGACCCCCGACGTCATGCGCTCATCCTAGGAGCCGGCGGCTCGAGTCAATGTGTGCGTGATCTTCCGCCTTCTGAGGACACCGCTGGGTCATGGTGTGAAGGTGAGGGTGGCTTCGAGCCGGCCCCGCCACTGCACCCGCGCGGCCTCACCGTCCGGCGCCCAGCGGATGACGAAGTCCAAGGCCCACTCGCACTTGGCGACCATCGCGGCCTGACGCCGTCCCCAGTCCGGCTCCGTGCCGTAGCCCTCGAACAGGCTCGCCAAGGCGTCGACGAGGTGCGGGTGATGGGTGCGGACGATCCACTCCGCCCACGCGAGGTCGAGGACACCGTCGCCGAGGTGCGCGAACTCCCAGTCCACGATCGCACTCACCTTGAACGTGTCCGGGTCCAGGAGCAGGTTCTGGGGACCGAAGTCGCCGTGGACTAGGACCGCGCCGTCCTCAGCGGGGCCGAGCAGTTCTGGCCTGTCCAGCGCGCTGACGTCGAGGCGGTGGAGGAGGGCGGCGGTGCGCCCGACGCTGTGCAGCACGGCGTCGGGGGCCATCTCCAGTAGTTCCTGGCCGGGGCGGCCGGGCATGAAGGCAGTGCCGATCTGGCCGGCTTCCTCGTGGACCAGACCCGGTACGGGCAGGATGCCGGCGAGGTAGTGCAGGGCGGTGACCTCGGCGTGCTGGCGGGTGGGGGCATCAGGCCCGAGGTAGCGCTTGGTGATGATGCCGGCGTCGTTGCGGGTGGCGTTGGTGTAGCCGTGCGGTAGTCGTTCCTCGGTCATGGAGCTCCTTGCGACGGCTCGTCGTGCGGCCACCGTGGTCGCCGAACTAGGACTTGTCTACGCGATGCCCGGCTGGCGAGGCGACTGCTTTGCGGTGCTCGGCGATCTTCCGACTTTCGTCATGTCCGTGAAGTCGCCGGCCGCCGGGGCAGCGCTCACAACGCGGGATGACCGTGACGTCAAGCTCCGCGATGTGACCGGAAGGTCAGTCGACGATGTGCTAGGCGATGCCCTGAGCGCCGTAGGCGAAGTCCCCGCGTCGGTACCGACCCAAGATGTCCGCCGCCACCTGCTCCGGGGTCCCTTTCGGCCCGTCGACCAAGTGCCGATCCGTGATGCCCGCTCGCGTGAACTGCTCATGCATGTACCGCGTACCAGGCTCGCCATCGCGGTTGCCCTCCCGGGTCGTGACGTTGTGCACGCACCGTTCCACCAGAGGCAGCAGGACGGCGTAGTGCAACTCGTCCAGCCCAGTGGCCTCGAAGAAGGTCGGCAGGAACCAGGGCCTCATCACTCCGTCGAAGACGGTCTCGAAGCCGCCGTGCGTGTACTGGCCAGCCGCGGCGCCCGAGGCTCGGATGACCGTGCGGTTCTGCTCCTCTGCCTCAGGTAGCCGCGGCGTCTGCGCCCCCTGATCTAGGAACCGGAAGAAGGCATCCCCTCGGAGCAGGACGCTCGGTGAGAGGCGGGCCGACACCAGGGAGCTGACAGTCGTCTTCCCGGCTCCGGGTGGCCCGGCGATGACAAGCAGCGTGGACATGCGGCCCTGTGTACCGACCCCGGCGTGGCGCGATCAAGGAGGTTTCAGGAGCATCGACGTCACCGACTGACGTCCGGCCATCGTCATGAGAGGGCGTTGCAAGCACTCGTCACGATCCGCAGGACAGACCCTGGTCAAGGATCGCCTCGATCTCGGCGTGCAGCCGCTGGTGGTCGAAGGGTTCGAGGTCCCACCGCGCCGCGAGGCGCTGCGCGAGCCGCGCGAACAACCGCACGCAGGCCCGCAGCGCCCGCGCAGTGTCCGCACCGTCGAAGCGGCCCCAGCAGTCCTCGAGCTCGCGTTGGACGCCGGGGTCCATCCACTCCCGCATCCGGGACCCGAGGAAGCGGACGTCGACCGCCGCCCCGTACCTCGCCCGGTGGTCCCACTCGACGAGCCGCAGCAGCTGCTCCTTCAGGTCCCGGTCCCGGATCTTGGCCGACCACGGTTCGTCGCGCACGACCGCCTTCGCGCACATCAGCGCCGCTGCGTAGCCCCAGTTCAGGGCCTGTTCGACGTCGGCGGCGCTCGGCGGCTCCAGGAGCGGCGGCGACGGTTCGAGACCGGCCGCCAGCCCGTCGGCGTCGACCAGGACCGTGAACGGGCGGTCGCGCACGACGGCCGTCAGCTCCCCCACGGGCAGGACCGTGAGGTCCAGCTTGCCGCCGGCGTAGTAGACGATCCGGGACGGGTACCAGCCGGGTGCGTGCAACCTCTCGACGACGAGGACCTCCCCCAGCTCCGACCACCACGCGTCGTCGGCCAGCAACGGGGTCGGGTCGTCCACGTACACCTCGAGGTCGCGGTCGGAGAGCGGGTGCGTGGCTCCGACCGCGGCCGAACCGGTGAGGAGGAGCGCCCGCACGTTCGGGTCGTCACCGGCCCACCGCGTCAGCCGGTCGAGCACGTCGTCGTAGTCCACGCACCGACCGTGCCAGGTCCCACGGGCAGGTGTCAGGGCCGGGTGGCACAGTCCACGCCATGACGGACCAGACGCCCCGGCAGAGTCAGTCGCAGAACCCTCGCCGCCCCCTCTCGGGCAGCTCCCGGGCCGCCGCGCCCCGTGCGCGCGACGCGGTCCCCCTCGCCCCCGACGCGTCGATCGACGTGACGCTGGTCCTGCGCCGGCGGGCACCGCTGCCCGCGGAGGTCGTGAACACCCCGCGGGTCCTCTCCCGCGACGAACTCCGGGCCGGGTTCGGGGCGGACCCCGCCGACGTCGCGACGGTGCGCTCGGTCGTCGAGGACGCGGGGCTGCGCGTGGACGCCGTCGACGAGGCCGGGCGGCGGGTGTCGGTGAGCGGTCCGGTCACCGCCGTCACGGCCCTCTTCGACGTCGACCTGCACGAGGTGGTCTCGCAAAACCTTGCGGGAGAGGACGTCCGCCACCGGCAGCGGGAGGGTTCGGTCAGTCTGCCGGAGGGGCTGGACGGGATCGTGACCGCGGTGCTCGGCCTCGACGACCGGCCGCAGGCGCGGGCCCAGTTCCGCGTGGCCCGGGCCGAGGCCGTGACGAGCAGCTTCACCCCGCTCCGCCTGGCCGAGGTCTACGAGTTCCCCACCGACTCCGACGGTTCGGGGACGGAGGTCGCGATCCTCGAGCTGGGCGGTGGGTTCCGCCCGGAGGACCTCGACACCTACTTCCGGGGCCTGGGCCTCGCGACACCCGCGATCCGTGCCATCGGTGTCGACGGAGGGTCGAACTCCCCCGGCGCGGCCGACGGCGCCGACGGCGAGGTCACGCTGGACATCGAGGTCGTCGGGGCGATGGCTCCCGGCGCCGGGCTGGCCGTCTACTTCGCCCCGAACACCGACCGCGGGTTCCTCGACGCCCTCTCCACGGCGGTGCACGCCGACCCCACCCCGGCCGCGGTCAGCATCAGCTGGGGCGGCTCCGAGGACTCCTGGACCGAGCAGGCCCGGGCTGCCTTCGACGACGTCCTCGCCGACGCGGCGGCCCTCGGGGTGACGGTGACGGCCGCCGCCGGCGACAACGGCAGCGGCGACGGGGTCGACGACGGCGCCCCGCACGCGGACTTCCCGGCTTCGAGCCCGCACGCGCTGGCCTGCGGGGGAACGAGTCTGCGCGTCGGCGCGGACGGTGCCGTCGAGCGCGAGGTCGTGTGGAACGGGCGCGGCGCCACGGGTGGCGGGGTCAGCGCGGCCTTCGGACTGCCCGACTGGCAACGGGACGCCGGGGTGCTCGACCGGGTCGGCGGCGGGGCCGGGCGGGGGGTTCCCGACGTCGCGGCCGTGGCCGATCCCGAGACGGGCTACGAGGTCCTCGTCGCCGGCCGGCGCCAGGTCATCGGCGGGACCAGCGCCGTGGCCCCGTTGTGGGCGGCGCTGGTCGCGCGGATCGTCCAGGCCCGCGGCTCGGGACTCGGTCTGCTGCAACCCCTGGTGTACGCGGGGGCCAGGGCCGGGAACAGCCCCGAAGGGTTCCGCGACATCACCGTCGGGGACAACGGCGACTACTCCGCCGGTCCCGGGTGGGACGCCTGCACCGGGCTCGGGGTACCCGTCGGGACGACGCTGGCCCGGCGCCTGACGAGCGCCTGAACGTGCGCGGGGCGAGGACGCGACCGGCTCGGGTCGCGTCCTCGCCCCGCGGACGTGGCTCGGTCCTCAGTCGACGATGGCGCCCGGGTTGAGGTTGCGGCCGGGGTCGACTCCCGTGAACAGCGCACCGATGATCTCGGCCCCCGCCGGCGACACGTCCTCGTTCACCCAGCGCTTGTGCTCACGCCCGACGGCGTGGTGGTGAGAGAGGGTTCCGCCGTTGTCCATGAAGGCCTGCTGGATGGCGCCCTTGACGGCGTCGTAGGCCTCCAGACCATCGCGGTCCGTCGGCGGCTGGAAGGCGAACGTGAAGTACTGGCACGCCCCGGAGTGGTAGCTGTGGGAGAGGTGGCAGAACACGAAGCCGTTGATGCCGACCTCGGCGAAGGCCTTGTTCGCCGCCGCGACCACGTTGTCGTGCAACGTGTTCAGCGTCGTCCACGACGAGGAGGTCTCGGACACGTCGCCGTAGGCGCCGCGGTCGAGGATGAAGTCGCGGATGTAGGGGGTGTCGAACTTCTTCTGGTCGTAGAGGCTCCCCGGACCCGAGCCGACCCCGAAGCCGCCGTGCTTCTTGACGATGTCGCCGACGAGGGCCTTGTTGCGGCGCACCGACAGGGCCGACCCCTCGAACCCGATGAACGACAGGCACATCTGCTCGAGGTCGATGCCCTTGCGCTTGCTCGCGTAGAGCTGGACGCCCTTGTTGAGCAGCTGCCCGAGCGCACTGCCCTTCTTGGAGGTGGCCAGGGTGAACTGGGTCTCGTTCGCGTCCGAGACCCGGGTGATGCTGGGCGTCGCGTCGGAGGCGGCGATGTCGTGCATCGCCTTCAGACCGCTGGCGTAGTCGGGGAAGAAGTAGGCCTGGATGACCCGTTCCTCGGCGATCCGGTGCACCTGCACGGTCGCCTCGGTGATGATCCCGAGGCGACCCTCGCTGCCGAGGATCATCTCCCGCACCGACGGCCCGACGGACTGCACCGGCACCTCGGAGGTCGCGACGATCCCCTTGGGGGTCACGGCCCGCACGGCCCGGGTGATGTCCGCGATGTCGCCGAAGCGGTCGGACTGCATGCCGGAGGACCGGGTGGCGATCCAGCCGCCGAGGGTGGAGTGCTTGAAGCTGTCCGGGAAGTGCCCGATCGTCCAGCCGCGGGCGTTGAGCTGCGCCTCCAGGTCCGGGCCGAGGGCACCGGCCTGGATGCGCGCGGTCTGGGACGTCTCGTCGAGGGAGAGCACCGAGCGCATGCGGCCCATGTCCAGGGAGAGCACCGGACGCGTCTCCTCGCGCGGGGCCTCCAGCGAACCCACGATGTTGGAGCCGCCACCGAAGGGGATGAGGACGGCGTCGGCGTCCAGGGCGATCCGCAGGGCGGTCTCCACCTCGGCCTCGGTGCCGGGGTAGAGGATCAGGTCGGGCACGCGGCCGAAGTCCCCGCGACGGATGCGGACGAGGTCGCGCATGGACTTGCCGTAGCAGTGCACGACGCGGTCCATGTCGTCGTCGTGGACGTGCTCGGCACCGAGCGCCTCGACGAAGGAGTCGCGCAGCTCCTGCGGGGCACGGGATCCGGGGACGTCCAGCTCGGACAGCTCCGGGACCTGCGCGGGCGGAGCGTTGAAGTCGATGCCCGAGACGCGCTTCACGAACGGCGCCAGGTTCGGCTTGTCCTCGTGGTGGAAGGCCACGCCCTCCTGGCCCCAACCCCACCACTTCATGTGCTCGACCACGACGACTCTCCCCAACTGTCCACACGGCACCTCGGTCGCGGGCGAGCCTACGCGCCACCTCCGACACGCGTGGCCAGGAACCGCAGCGCCAGCTCGTAGCCCTGCGTCCCGAGTCCCGCGATCACACCCGTCGCGATCGGCGTGATGTGGGAGTGGCGCCGGAAGTCCTCGCGCGCGTGCACGTTGGAGATGTGCAGCTCCACCAGTCCGCCCGACAGCTCCGCGCAGGCGTCGCGCAGGGCCACCGAGGTGTGCGTCCACGCGGCCGGGTTCAGCACGACCGGGAGGCGGGCGTCGGCGGCGTCGTGGATCCAGGCGAGCATCTCGTGCTCGGCGTCGGTCTGGCGCAGTTCGACCTCCACCCCGAGCTCGGCGGCCAGGCGCTGCAGCCGGGCGTCGACGTCGGCCAGGGTCGTCGTCCCGTACACCTCCGGCTGGCGCTTGCCGAGCCGGCCGAGGTTGGGACCGTTGAGCACGAGGATCTTCACCCGGTGGACGGTAGCGACCCCGTGTCGGAGCCGGGTGCCACGCTCGGCGGGTGAGCGCGCAGACCTCCGGACCGTTCCGGTGCTTCGGTGACGGTGATCCCCTCTACTCCGCCTACCACGACGAGGAGTGGGGTCGTCCCGTCCACGGCGACCGGGAGCTCTACGAACGCATCAGTCTCGAGGCGTTCCAGTCCGGGCTCAGCTGGATCACCGTCCTGCGTCGCCGCGACACCTTCCGGACGGCCTTCGCCGGGTTCGACCCCGAGGTGGTCGCGGCCTACGGCGAGGACGACGTCGCCCGGCTCCTGGCCGACCCGGGGATCATCCGCAACCGGCTCAAGGTCGAGGCCACGATCGCCAACGCCCGGACGCTGCTCGCGCTCGCCGAGCGGGGCCGGAGCCTCTCCGACCTCGTGTGGTCCTCCGCCCCGCGACCGCGTCCGGAGGCTCCGCGCAGCCCCGGCGACGTCCCGGCCCTCACCGCGGAGTCGAGCGCCCTGTCGAAGGCGCTGAAGGCGGAGGGTTTCCGCTTCGTGGGCCCCACGACGGCCTACGCCACGATGCAGGCCTGTGGGATCGTGAACGACCACCTGGCGCAGTGCCCGGCCCGGAACGAGATCGAGGCGGATCGACGATGAGCAGCACGACCCCCTGCCTGTGGTTCGACCACGACGGCCTCGCGGCCGCGCAGCTCTACGTCTCGCTCTTCGCGGGCTCGACGATCACGTCGACCTCGCCCGGTGGTCCCGACGGGGCGCCGCTGACGGTGTCCTTCGACCTGGACGGCCGGCCCTACACGATCATCAACGGCGGACCGCTCTACCCGCAGTCCGAAGCGTTCTCGATCCAGGTCGCCTGCGCCGACCAGGCGGAGGTCGACCGCTACTGGGACGGGCTGGTTGCCGACGGCGGCACGGAGGGCCAGTGCGGCTGGCTGAAGGACCCCTGGGGAGTCTCCTGGCAGATCGTCCCGAACCGGCTGTACGAGCTGCTGGGCGATCCCGACCCCGGACGCGCGGCTCGGGCCACGACGGCCATGATGGGCATGAAGCGCCTCGTCGTCGCCGAGCTGGAGTCAGCGGCCGACGCACCCGCGTGAACGCTCCCGACCCTGTGGGTGGGACACTGGGACCCTGAGCGGGAATCTGTCCCGGCGAGTCCAAGAACAAGAGGTGTTCACATGGTCGATCGACAGCGAGTCGTCATCGTCGGGGGTGGCTTCACCGGCCTGTACGCCGGCAAGAAGCTCGAGAAGCTCCTTCCGGCCTCCACGGCAGAGCTGGTGATCGTCAGCCCGACTGACCACCTCAGCTACTCGCCCCTGCTGCCGGACGTGACCGCGTCCGTCATCGAACCGCGTCACATCGCGGTGTCCCTGCGCCAGGTCCTCCCCCGTCACAAGCTGGTCATCGGCCACGCCACCTCGGTGGACCCCGAGGCCAAGACGGTCACCATCTCCCGCTCCGAGCGCGGCGTCGTCACCGACGACACCCAGGTGCTGTCCTACGACAAGCTGCTGCTCGCCCCCGGTTCCGTGACCCGCCGGTTCCCGATCCCCGGCGTCTCCGAGAGCGCCCGCGGGGTCAAGACGATCAGCGAGGCCGCGTTCGTGCGCGACCACCTGCTCTCCCAGCTCGACGCGGCCGACTCGCTGCCCGACGACCCCCGCTTCGACGCCGAGCGCGCCGAGCGCATGACCGTCGTCGCCGTCGGTGCCGGCTACACCGGTACCGAGATCGTGGCCCAGACCCACCGCTGGCTCTCCCGCGTCGCCGACCGCTGGTCGAGCATCGACGTGCGCGACGTCCGCTGGTTGCTCATCGACGTCGCCCCCGCCGTGCTGCCCGAGCTCGGGCCGCGTCTGGGCCAGTACGCGCTGTCCGCCCTCAAGGGTCGTGGCATCGACGTGCGCCTCGGGGTCTCCGTGGCCTCCGTCGAGGGCAACGTCATCAACCTCACCGACGGGACCCCGGTCCCCTCGCGCACCCTCATCTGGGGCGCGGGCATCATGGCCAGCCCCCTCATGGGCACCATGGGTCTCCCGCTGGACCGTGGCCGCCTCATCGTCGACGCCAAGATGAAGGTCGCCGACGCCGAAGACGTCTGGGCCGCCGGCGACGCCGCCGCTGTTCCCGACCTCGCCAAGCCGAAGCCGGCCGACGGCCCGCAGCCGATCACCCCGCCCACCGCGCAGCACGCGCAGCGCCAAGGCACCGCGGTCGGCAAGAACATCGCCGCCAGCTTCGGCATCGGCCAGGCCGCCGACTACGTCCACAAGGACCTCGGTCTGGTGGCCGACCTCGGTGGCGGCACCGCCGTCGCCAAGCCGCTGGGCATCGAGATGACCGGCCTGCCGGCCAAGATCGTCGCCCGTGGGTACCACCTCTACGCCCTCCCCGCGATGAGCAACCGCATCCGCGTGCTCACCGACTGGGCGCTGCACCTCGTCCTGCCGCCGCAGGCCGTGGCGCTGAACCAGACCCGTCCGGAGGACGCGCTCATCACCCCGGCGCAGAACACGGACATCTACCCCAAGGCCGCCGAGAAGCCCAAGGTCGGCTGACCACTGCTGTCGTGATCAGCGAGGAGGCGGTGGCCCACGTCGCCGCCTCCCTGCGGATCAGCACGAACCGAGCCCGTCGGCTGGCGCACACCGCGCTGCCGGCGGGTTTCGTGCATTCGGTGTCGGCGACCTCCGAGGCTCTGCTCGTCGAGGGCCCGACCGACGTGGCGGTGTTCGCCGCGCTGGTGGACGTCCCGGTGCTCGCCGTCGGCGGGAAGAACGTCCTGCCGCTGGCCGTGGCCGTGGCCCGCGCCCACGGGTGCGAACCGCGCGTCGTGCTCGACGCCGACGCCCACCACTACCGGGCTCAACGCGGCAGCGAACGGTTGCTCGACCTGCTCGCCGGGACCGTCGTCCACGTGCTCCCCGTCGACCTCGAGGCGGCGCTGCGCGACTGGCCCTCGTTCCTGGCCGCCCTGCACCGCACCGGGTCGGGACTGGGAGCGAAGGATCCGGCGGCCTACGCCGCCGCGGTCGGGGAGGCTGGACACGATGACCTGCCGGCGGCGCTCGTCCTAGGCTGAGGGCCATGGCCTGCCACCTGAGCGAACTCGTCCTGGAGTGCCACGACCCGGCGAAGCTGTCGGAGTTCTGGTGCGCCGTCCTCGGCTACGTCGAACTCGACGTCGACGTCGACGCCATCGAGATCGGCCCGGCGAGCGGTTTCGGGGGGCCGGCCCCGACGATCGTCCTGTCCCCCACGACCGAGCCGCGGACCGCGAAGTCGCGCCTGCACTTCGACGTCAACGCCACCGACCGCGACCAGGCCGAGGAACTGCAGCGCCTGCTCTCGCTCGGCGCCCGCCCCGCCGACGTCGGCCAGGACGGCACCGAGGGTTGGCACGTCCTGCAGGACCCCGAGGGCAACGAGTTCTGCCTGCTGCGGACGCGGTTGGACCAGCCGTGACCGGGCCCCGACACTTGCGAGGTGCCGGGGCCCGGCGTCAGCAGTTCACAGACCGGTCGAGTTGACCCCGTAGACGGCCTGATCGTGGGTGAACCCCTCGTACTCGAGCTGATCGATCAAGCCCTGCCGGGAGAAGGAGCTGAACTGCAGGTAGGAGGCGGCCTTCTTCTTGGCCTGGTCGTACCAGTCCACGGTGACGTGGTCCACGCCGTAGGTGGCATCGGCGGTCGAGAAGCCCTCGTACTCCAGCTGCCCGATCAACCCGGAGCGGGAGAACGAGGTGAAGTCGAGGTAGGACTTGGCCTTCTTGACGGCATTCTGCTGGGAAACCGTGGGCGGCGCTTCCACCACCGGGCGCGCGATGGACTGGTTGACCAGCGCTCCCCGCGCGGCGCTCCACTCGATGTAGCCGCCCTGGAAGTTCGTCCGCTTCCCACCGGCGATGTCGAACTCGCTTGACGTGGGGTAGCCGAGCTTCCCCCCTTCGGAACCGGTGCTGCGGTAAGCGTCCAGGATGGACCCCTGGAGCGCCTGTGCTCCCGTCGAGGGCGACCAGTAGAAGGTGCCACCTTGGAAGTTCTGGAAGACGCCGCCGGCGCGGATGGGGACTTCCTGCGAGACCGGGTAGCCGAAGACGCCGTTCTCGTAACCCCGAGCCCCGTAGAGGGCCCGGAAGGAACCCGAGACGCTGTGCGCCCCTGCGCCGGGAGACCAGTACAACGTCCCGCCCTGGTAGTTCTGGAACACCCCACCAGCTCGGATCAGCACCTCCTGCGAGGTCGGGTACCCGAGGAAACCGTTCTCGTAGCCCTGGCCACCGTAGAAGCGGAAGAAGTCGCCGGACACCGAGTGCGGGCCCGTCGACGGCGACCAGTAGAGGGTCCCGCCCTGGAAGTTCTGGAACACTCCGCCGTTCTTGATCGGCACCTCACCCGACGTGGGCTGCCCGAGGAAGCCGGACTGGCCACCCTGGCTGGACCAGAGTTCAGCGAACGAACCCGTCACAGGGATGTCCATCGCTGCCGAGGAGATGGCGGTAGCTTGCGGGAATTCAACGGCGTTCGCCGGAGCGGACACAGCGACGGTCAGTGCCACAGCAGCACCGACGACAGCGGCAGCGCCGCACAGAGATCTCATACCGGATGCTAACGCGCAACTCGCGTTTCGGGGATGAGAACGACAAACGCAAACTCTCAGCCCCGCAACCGGTCCGCCAACCCCGTCGCCCGCGCCAGCGGACGACTGACGGCCGCGGCCACAGCCTCCGCGGACCCCACCACCCGGACCCGGACCTTCGCACGGGTCAGGGCGGTGTAGAACATCTCCCGCGTCGCCAGCGGTGAACGCTCCGGGGCTGCCAGTACGGTGACGGTGTCGAACTGCGAGCCCTGGCTGCGGTGGACGGTCATGGCGTGGACGGGTTCGACGGCCGCGAGCCGGGCGAGCGGGACGATCAGCGGTCCCTCGCCGCGGGCGATCGCGGCGACGAGGGTCTCCTCGCGTTCCAGGACCACCCCGGTGTCGCCGTTGTAGACGCCGACGCCCGCGTCGTTGGCGGTGACGATGACGGGGAGGCCGACGTAGCGGCCGTCGGTGCGGGGCTGCACCCCGAGTTCCTCGACCGCCCAGCGCTGGGCCAGCCAACTCCAGTGCGAGACCCCACGGGTTCCCCGCCGGTGGGCGCAGAGCATCCGGTGGGTGTCCAGGGCGATCAGCGCGGCCCGGGCGTCGCCCGCCCGGGCAGCCTCGACGACGGCGCGGGAACGCAGGAGCACGTCGGCGCGGATCGTCTCCAGCGCGGCCCCGGAGACGAGTTCCTCGTCGGGCACCTCGAGGAACTCCACGTCCGGCCCGCCGGCCCGCAGCAGGTCGACGACCTCGTCGGCGGCCCCGGCCCGGACGGCCGCGGCGATGTTCGCGATCCCGCCGCGGTCGGCGAAGCGGTGGGTCCGGGTCAGCATCGCGACCCCGTGCGGGGCGCCGCCGGACCCCGCGGGGGCGACGAGGTCGGCGAGGACGGCGCCGACCTCGACGGAGGCCAGTTGCTGCGGGTCCCCCACGAGCACCAGCCGGGCCCCGGGGCGCAACGCCGCGAGCAGGCGCGCCATGACCCCCAGTCCGACCATGGACGCCTCGTCGACGATGACCACGTCGTGCGGCAACCGGTGCTCGGCGTCGAAGCGGGCCCGCACCGATCCGGGGCGGATCCCCAGCAGCCGGTGCAGGGTCGAGGCGCTGGACCCCTGCAGGAACTCCCGCTCGGCGGCGGTGAACACCTCGGTGCCGGCCGCCTGCACGACGGCCTCGGTCAAGCGTGCCGCGGCCTTGCCCGTGGGCGCGGCCAGCGCGACCCGCGGGGTTCCGGGCGAGAGCGCGTGGACGGCGGCCAGCAACCGGGCGACGGTCGTCGTCTTGCCCGTCCCCGGCCCCCCGCCGAGCACGGAGACCCCGTGCGAGAGGCACAGCGCCGCCGCGACCCGCTGGTCGTCGCCCGGGTCCCCCGGCCACAACCGGTCGAGCACCTCGACGACCAGCGCCGGGTCGTAGTGGGCGACGGCGGTGCTGCGGTCGCGCAGGTCGCGGGCGACGGTGAGTTCCTGGCGCCAGTACCGGTCCAGCCAGATCCCGTCCCCGACCAGGTGCAGCGGTGCGGCCGTGTCCTCGTCGGCACCGGCGGCGTGCTCGACGGTCAACACGCTGCGCCGCACCGCCTCCAGCCACGCCTGCGGTTCGGGCCACTGCACGGGGACCGCGGCGACGGCACCGGAGTCGTCGACGTCCTCGGGGACGACGGTCTCCGGGGCCGTCCGCAGGTGCAGGACGACGGAACCGTGCCGGACGGCGCGGACGGCGAGGGCGACGGCGAGCAGGACCCGTTCGTCCTCCTCCCCCGTCACCGCCCCGAGCCGGCGCGCGACGTGGACGTCGGCGGCGCGCAGGAGCCCGAGGTCGTTGAACTCCCGCAGCAGGCCGGTGGCGCTGCGGGCGAGCGTGACCGAACGGTCGGGTTCCACCTCGGTCGCGGCGGGGCTGGTCACGCGTGCCTCCCGGCGAGCAGTTCGGACAGGGCGACGACGAGCTCCGCCGGTGGCCGCCACGACCAGACGCCGGGCGGCACGCCGTCCGGCCCCACGGGGACGTCCGCCCCGCACATCCCCCGCAGGAACAGGTACAGGACCCCGCCGAGGTGGACGGCCGGGTCGTACCCCGGCTGGCGCCAGCGCAGGAAGCGGTGCAGCGCGACGCAGTACAGCAGCGCCTGCAGCGGGTAGTGCGCGGCGAGGACGGCCTCGTCGAGGGCCTCGCGCCGGTAGTGCCAGGCGGTCAGGACCTCCCCCGGCCCGGCGAGGCGGTTCGTCTTGTAGTCGACGACGAGGAACCGACCGTCGGCGCGCAGGACGGCGTCGATGGACCCGGTGAGGTAGCCGCGCAACCCCTCGGCCGCGAGGACGGGGTCCTCCAGCAGGTCCGCGTAGCGGTGCACGGGGTCGCCGACCGGCAGGTGGCGGCGCAGCAACCCGGCGACGTCACCGAGGCGGGAACCCCCGCCGGTGGACTCGTCGCCCCCGGCCAGCGGGAGTTCGAAGTCGAGTTCGGCGAGACGGTCCGCCACGCCGAAACCGTCCAGGGCGCGCCCACCGGCCAGCGGTCCCATCCCCGTGCGCAGCACCGGGTCGAGGGCGAGGGCCAACGGTTCCGCCAGGTGCGGCGCGAACTGCTCGCGGGCCAGCGCCGCGAGGTGCGCCGGGCGGTCCGGGGAGGAGGGGTCGAAACCCTCCAGCACCGAGTGGACCAGGGTCCCGAACCCCGTCCCCGCCGGGAGGTCGGCCATGGGCGATCCGACCTCCTTCCAGCCCAGCGGGTCACCGGCGTCGACCGGTTCGGCGGACTCGGCGTCGACCTCGTCGGTGGTGGCCCCGACCTCGGGTTCGGAGAGCACCGACCGCCCGCTGCCGTTGTCGTCGTGCACGCCCCGGGTCAGGCCGGAGTACGACGTGCGCCGCCAGCCGAGGTCGACGTCCGCACGGAACGTGGCGACCGAGAGGTCGGCGTGGGCTGTCGTCGCGCCCGCCAGCCGCGTCAGCGCCCCGCGGGCGGGCACGTCCTCGACGGCCACCCCGGAACCGGGCGGGAAGAGCACGCCGAGCCGGTCGCGCAGCACCGGATCGGTGGGCAGCGACACCTTCTCGGGCACGTCGAGGACGTCGTCGGCCACCAGCAACCGGTGCAGCGCACCGCGCTGGGTGTTCGTGCTGGGCGCCCACCACACGAGGAGGCGGGAGATCGCCCGGGTCACCGCGACGTAGAACAACCGCAGTTCCTCGCCGAGGTCCTCGGTGTCGGCGGCGCGGCAGGCCGCGTCGTAGCCGGGTGCGGAGGCGCCCCCCACGTGCAGGGCGCGCGGCCCGTCCGGGGCGTGCGCGACGGGGAGCCGGTCCTTGGAACCACCTCCGGTGGAGTCCCAGCCGAAGGGCACGCAGACGACCTCGAACTCCAGGCCCTTGCTGGTGTGGACGGTCGCGATCTGGACCGAGGCGCGGTCAGTGTCCAACCGCCGCGACCGTTCCTGGTCGACGTCGCCCGCGGCCTCGTCGACGCGGCCGCGCAGCCACGACAGCAGGCTCGACACCCCACCGCCGGGGTTCCGCGCGGACTCGGCGTGCAGGACCTCGGCGATGTGGCGCAGGTCGGTGAGGCGGCGCTCGCCGCCCTCGATCCCGAGGAGTCGACCGGCCAGCTGGTGCTGCTCGCCGAGGACGGCGAACATCCCCGACACCCCGCGCTCGGTGAGCACGCCGCCCCAGGCGCGCAGGTCGACGGACAACCGGTCCGTCGCGCGGTCCCCCTGTTCGTCGAGCTCGGCGGCGCCGAGGCCGACGAAGGCGGACAGGGCGACGCGCCGCACCCGCAGCGCGCGGTGCGGCTGCTCGACGGCCTCGAGGAGCGAGACCCATTCCCGGGCGGCGGGGGTGGCGAAGACGCTGGGACCGCGGGAGAGCACGCAGGGCACGTTGCGACGCCGCAGTTCCTCCTGGACCAGCACCGCCTGCGCCCCGGTCCGGACGAGGACGGCGACGTCGCCGGCCGCCAGCGGTCGCGGTGCCCCACCCGTGCGCGCTCGGACCTCGAGCCCCTCCGAGAGCACCGCGACGACCTGTTCCGCGACGTCGCGGGCCACGACCTTCCGCACGTCGGCGACGGCGGGGACCCCCGTCCGGGCCGTCGTGGGCAGTCCGTCGCGCGCCACGACGCGCAACCGGACGGGGGCGGGATCGTCGGCGCCGTCCGCACCGACGAGCGCCGCCGACGCCCACCGCGGGCTCACCGGTCGGACGACGATCCGCCCGTCGCCGAGGGCGGCACCCCGCAGCAGCGCCGCCGTTCCCCGCAGCACGGCGGGGTCGCTGCGGAAGTTCGTGCCCAGCGTCGCCGTCCGTCCCGCGACGCCGGCGGCCTCGAGGTAGCTGCGGACGTCGGCGCCGCGGAAGGCGTAGATCGCCTGCTTCGGGTCGCCGATGAGCACCAGCGGGCAGTGCCCGTGGAAGGCGGTCCGGAGGATGTCCCACTGCACCTGGTCGGTGTCCTGGAACTCGTCGACCAGGACGACGGAGTACCTGCGCCGCAACCGCTCGCAGGCGACGGGACCGGCGACGTCGGCGGTCAGCGCGTCCCTCAACCGGGTCAGCAGGTCGTCGAAGCCCATGATCCGGCGCGAGCGCTTGCGCTGCGCGACCTCACGGCGCACCCCCTCGGCGAAGCGGACCCGGAGGTTCTCGGGCGTCTCGGGGACGGTGCCCTGCGGTTCGATCCGCGCGTCGGGACGGTGCACGGCCTCGCGGGCGATCCGCAGGGCGACGGCGCGCGGGAACGGCGGCGGGGTGGCCCCCGGCCGCACGGCGAAGCGGACGTAGAGGTCGTCGCAGACCTCCTCGACGAGGTCGTCGACGTCCTCGACCAGCGTCGCCGTCGGGTCGACGTCGGCGGCGGTCCCCAGGCTGGTGAGGACCTGCCGGCAGAACTCGTGCAGCGTCGCGACCGTGGCCGAGTCGAAACCCGCGAGGGCCGCGCTCAACCGGGCCCGGCGTCGCGCGACGTCGGCGGTGGCGAGCTGGGCGATGACGGCGTCCTCGGAGCGCAGCGCCGCGGCGGGGTCGGCGAGGGCGTCGCGGGCGGCGACGAGCCGTTCGCGGACGCGTTCGCGCAGTTCCGCCGTGGCGGCCCGGCCGAACGTGACGACGAGGAGTTCGTCGACGGCGGCGACCCCCTCGGCGATGTAGCGGGTCACCAACCCGGCGATCGTGTAGGTCTTGCCCGTGCCGGCGCTGGCCTCCAGGACGGTGGTCCCGCTCAGCAGCGGGCCGGTGAGTGCGAAGTCCTCGACGGGCATCAGCGTTCGTCCATCCGGTAGGCACCCAGCAACGGTTCCCAGACCCGTTGCGCCGCAGCGGCGAAGTTCTGCGGGCTGCCCGGTGGTGCGCCGGGCGGCGGGGTCCAGTCGAGCAGGACGTCGACGGGCGCACCCTCCCCCCACACGGTGACGTTCTCCTCCTGCTTGTCCTCCTTGTCGAAGGCGTGCTCCGACACCCAGCTCCGGGAGGCGTCGCGGCGGCACACCTCGTCGGGACGCCGGTTCCAGGCGGACTGGGCCCAGGCGAAGGTGGTGTCCACGGGCAGCGGCAGCGGGAACCGCAGACCGTGCGAGCGCAGTTCCAGCAGGTCGACGAGCAGGTCGCGGGCCACCTGCGCCGGGACCGGGCCGAGGGTCAGCAGGCCGACGCTGCCGCCGCCGCCGCGGCCGACGACGACGCTGCGGAACTCCGTGCCGGGGTCGGCGGCGGAGAGGGCGAGCAGCTCGAGCCAGGCGCGCAGCGTCTGCTTGGCCCGGACGCGGGAGAAGGTGGTGGTGACGGCGACGTCACCGGTGGCGCGGCCCCCGGCGCGCACCGGCCTGACCCCGCGGACGTTGCCGGTGAGCCGGACCTCCCCGACGTCGGGGACGGTGAGGTCGAGTTCGACGTCGACACTGCGGGGGTGGCCGGTGTCGAACTCCGCGGTCACCCCGGCGATCTGGTCCACCACCGGCCCGACGTCGCGCAGGACGGCCGTCCCGAGCGGGCCGGGCGGCAGGTCCCCCCGCGCGGACTCCAGCCGGACGATCTCGCCCGGGTCGGTGCCGCGCAGCCGGGCCGCGAGCGCCCGGTCGCCGACGGCCCACTTCTGCAGGGCGTCGAGTTCGACGGGCAGCGCGTCGGCGGGTTCCTCCTCCCGGGTCGCGGAGGCGACCTCCAGGCGTTGGCGCAGGAACCCGCGGGCGGGGTGCTGGAAGAACTGCACGAGCTGGTCGAGGTCGAGGTCGGCCGGCGGGGCGGGCGGCAGGCCGACGGGGAGGAACTCCGGGGGCGCGACGGGCTCCCGGTGGCCCGTCGCCGCTCCGCCGAAGGCGGTGCGGTCGTAGCTGAACGCGCCGGGGCGACCCAGGGCGTGGGCGGTGAAGTTGCGGGGGTCGGTCGGCTGCAGCGGGTGCTGGACGACGATCCGCTGCTTGACGCCGGGGGCCGCCGCCTCGAGGGTGTCGAGGAGCTCACCGACGGGGACGGCCGGGGGCAGCTTCGCGCCGGTGCGGACGTCCTTGCCGGAGTAGGTGAGCACGAGGGTGTCGCGCGCGGAGCAGATCGCGTCGAGCAGGACCTGGCGGTCCTCGCTGCGCGGATCGCGGTCACCGAGGTGGGGATCGCGGGAGAGGACGTCGTCGGCGTCGGGGAAGGTGACCCGGGGGAAGGCGCCGTCGTCCATGCCCAGCAGGCAGACCACGCGGTGCGGGACGGAGCGCATCGGGGTGAGGGTGCAGACGGTCAGCGCTCCGGTGCGGAAGTTCGCGCGCTGGGGGCGGCCGGCGAAGCGTTCGGCGACGAGCGCGGCGACGTCGGCGAGCCCGACGGTGGCCGTCCCGGCCCGCGCGGCGTCGGCCGCGACGACCCCGAGCTCACGACGCAGCTGCGTGGCCTGCCAGGTGGTGTCCGCGGTGGTGTCGGCGAGGTCGAGGACCCCGTCGAGCAGCGCTTCGCACCAGGCCGCGACGCTGCGGCGACCGGACAGGCGGGTCACGGCCCCGTCGAGGCGGTCGACGAGTTCGGCGAAGCGTCCGGCGAGGTCGATCCGGCTGGACTCGACGTCGGCGAGCGGGACGACGGCGGCGTCGAGGGGCCCGACGAGGTCCTCCTCGTGGGCGCCGCCGACGGCGACCCCGACGAGGAGGCGGTCGAGCCCGGCCCGCCAGGACCCCTGGGCGAGGTTGCCCAGCGCCCACGCGCTGCGGTGCCGGGCACTGAGGCCCCAGTGCACGCCCGCGTCGACGGTCCACTCGCGGATCTGCTCCAGCGCCTCGTCGTCGAGGTCGAAGCGTTCGCGGACGGCGGCGGAGCCGGCGAGGTCGAGGACGTCGGTGGCGGTGAGCCTGCTCTGGGCGAGCACCAGCAGGCGGGCGGCGAGGCCGAGCAGCGGGTTGGTCTGCAGCGCGGAGCGGTCGGCCACCGAGACCCGCAGGCCCCCGCCGGGGTGGGAGTCGGTGGAGAAGACCGCGGACACCAGCGGCGCGTAGGTCTCGACGTCGGGGCACATGACGAGGACGTCGCGCGGCTGCAGGGTGGGGTCGGCGTCGAGGAGGCCCAGGACGACCTCGCGCAGGACCTCGACCTGGCGGGCGCGGCCGTGGCAGGAGTGGACCTGGACCGAGGTGTCGCCCGGACCCGGATCCGGTCGCGGGAGGGGGACCTCGTCGTGGGCGAGGGCTTCCTGCAGCCGTCCGAGCAGGGTGTCGCGCGGGGTCGGGGCGGGGTGGTGGACGTCCCCGTGGCCGGGGGCGGCCTGATGCAGGCGCGCCTGCAGTTCGCGCACGTCGCGCGACATCGACTGCAGGAGCGGGTGGGTGACGAGGTCGTCGGCGTCCGGTCCCCGGCGGAGCCCGGTCGGGCCCCGACGGGCGATCGCGTCCCACACCGCGGGGCTCGGGTGCTGGAGGAACAGGTGGACCTCGCGGTGCTCGGCGAGCGCGGAGAGCACCTGCAGCCGGCTCGCGGCGAGGCGCGTCACGACGAAGACCCCGAACCGCGACCCGACGCCGGTCAGGGACGGGTCGCCCCGCAGCGCCGTGCAGACGTCGTCGAGCAGTTCGGCGGGGGCGGGCAGGCCGACGTGCTCCCGCACGGCGCGGAACACCTCCGGCTGCCAGGCCAGGTCGGCGGGCACTCCCCCGTCGCCTCCCGCGGCCCAGTCGCGCAGCAGCTCCGGCCGGGCCCCGCCGTAGCGGGCGAAGAGGCCGGCGAGGCGCGAGGCCGCGGCCGTGCGCCGCACGCGGGGCGTGTCCTCGCCCGGTGCGGTCCCGAGGTGGTGGCGCAGGACGGCGAACCCGGGGCGGTCGTCGGGGGCCGGGCCCTCGAGCGGGGCGATGTCCTCGAGGACCTCGAGGACGTTCCAGGTGAGGGCCTCGGGCGCCCAGCGCTCGACGGCGTCGGCCACCTCCGGGCGGATCCGGGCGAGGGTGGCCCGGATGACGTCGGCGAGGACGCCGTCGAGCAGGGCGGCCGGGGAGGAGAAGTCGACGCGGGCGCAGATCCCGTCGTCCCCGCCCGGCCCGGCGCCGAGGTGGTGGGAGAGGCGTTGCGCGATCCAGCGTTCCGTCCCGCGCGCGCCGACGGCCAGCACGTCGGGGGCGAAGGGGTCCGCCCCGGGAGCCGGGTGGCGCAGGACGTCGGCGAGGCCGGCGACGAGGGCCGTGGCGCTTTCGGAACGGTGGACGTGGAGCACGCCCCCTGTCTATCCGATGGGAACGACACGGCGGCACACGCGTGGTCTGCTGAGGGCGTGCTGCTGTCGCTGCTGGACCGTTCGCGGACCCGGACCGGCCGCTCCGACGCCGACGCGCTGCAGGCGACCCTGCGCCGGGCCCGGCGGGCCGAGCAGCTCGGCCTGCACCGGTTCTGGGTGGCCGAGCACCACGCCGTCCCCGGGGTGGTGGGTTCCGCGCCCACGGTGCTGATGGCCTCCGTCGCGGCGGTGACGTCGCGGATCCGGGTCGGGACGGCCGGGGTGATGCTGCCCAACCACACCCCCTTCGTGGTCGCCGAGCAGATCGCGACCCTGGCGGCGCTGCACCCGGGGCGCATCGACGTCGGGGTCGGGCGGTCGGTGGGCTTCACGGCGCCCGTGCGCCGGGCGCTGGGGGTGAGCAGCGCGGACGGTTTCGAGGACCGCCTCGCGGAGCTGCTCGACTGGTTGCACGGCCGGGGTCCGGTGACCCTGCGACCGCTGGTCCCGCCCCCGCCGGTGTGGTTGCTCGCGACGGGCGGCGGGCTGGAGATCGCCGCGCGGGCCGGGTTGCCGGTCGTCGTGGCGGGGCCGGTGCTCACCGATCCCGAGCCGCTGCACCGCTACCGGGCCGCCTCCCCGCCGGGGCGGGCCCGGGTGACGCTCTCCGTGGACGTGCTCGTCGCCGACTCCGTGGCGGCGGCCCGGCGCGAGCTGCTGCCGCAGGCGGTGGCCCTGGCCCGCACCCGCAGTCGCGGGGAGTTCGGCGCCCTGCCCAGCCCCGAGGAGGCCGCCGCCGCACAGCTCAGCGCCCGGGAACGCGCCGACGTCGAGCGGAACCTCGCCTCGACGGTGCACGGCGACGAGGCCGAGGTCCTCGACCGCCTGCAGGACCTGGTGCAGCGGACCGGCGCGGTGGAGCTGATGACGAGCACGACCCTGCACGACGAAGCGGCCGAAGCCGAGGCCGACACCCGCCTCGCCCGGTTGCTCGCCCGCCTCAGAACTGGCGGTTGAGGCTGCGCCGGCGGACACGACGCTCGATGCGGTCGAACTCGCGGCGCAGCGGCTGCGAGCAGAACTCCCCCAGCGTGACCCCGGCCGCGAGCGCCAGCGCCGTCCCCAGGGCGGTCACGAGCTGGGCGAGTCCGGCCGACGTCCCCCCGCCCACGATCGCGAAGATCGCCCGGTAGATCGCCAGACCGGGCAGCAGCGGCACGATCCCGCAGATCGACACCACCAGGCCGGGGACGTTCCAGCGCCAGGCGGTGCCCTCGGCCAGGAACCCCACGAGCAGCGCAGCGACCCCGGCGGCGGCCGCCGGCCCCATGCCGAGCAGCACGCAGGCACCCGAGACACCCGTCGCGGTGGCCCCCGCCAGGGCAGCCAGCCCGACGGCCCGGCCGTCGGCGTAGCCGGAGACGGCCCACGTCACGGCCGCGCAGGTGCCGGCGAGCACCTGCACGAGGTACGGGGTCGACGTGGCGGCCGAGAAGCTGAGGCTGAGCGAGATGCCGGCGCGCTGGCCGAGGTCGAGGACGCCGGCGATGCCGAGGACCAGGCCCGTCGTGAGCAGCACCGTCTCGAAGGCCCGGGCGCCCGCGGTGACGTAGAACCCGGAGATCGCGTCCTCGGCGGAGCCGACGAGGGACAGCCCGGCGAGCAGCACGACGATCCCCGACCCCACGACGAGCGACGGCGGCAGCTCACCGATCCAGTCGGGCAGGTAGGGCTGCCACTCGAGCAGGGCGAGGGCGAATCCGGTGGCGATCCCGGCCCCGGCGACCTGCTGGAAGAACGCGGGCAGCCCGCGCTGGTTCAGGGCGGCGAGGACGAGCTGCAGGACGGTGGTGACGAGGCCGGCACCGACGGCGACGGCCCAACTCCCCCCGAGCAGCACGGCGACGGAGACGGCGAGCCCGATCGCCCCCGCCCCCGACATCCAGGGCCGGTAGGGGCGGCGTTGGGTCAGCAGCCGTTTGAGCCGGGTGTCGACCTCGTCGGGGGCCAGGCCGTCGGCGGCGGCGTGGGCGAGGTCGTAGAGCGCCGAGAGCCGCGAGTAGTCGTTGGCGCGGACCTTCACGACGCGGACGGCCGTCAGCGGGTGCCGGTCGTCACCGGCCGTGGAGACGATGACCGCGGTGAAGGTGATGTCGACCTGGGTGTGCTGCAGGCCGGCGCCGTCGGCGGCGCGCAGGGTCAGGGCGGTGACGTCGGCGGCGGAGGCCCCTGCGGAGAGCAGGGCCTCGGCCATCCGCGCCATGGCGTCGAGGACCTCGAGGGCCTCGGCCCGGGTCAGTCCCCCCTCGACGAGCGGTTCGGGGTCGGGCAGGGACTCGCCCGCGATGAGGTCCGCCAGCCGGGTACGCAGGTGTCGCACGGTTCGCAGCGCAGGCACGCGCCGACGCTACCGAACCCCCGGCCCCGGCTTCAGCAGGAGAGGGCGAGCTCCCCCTCGACGGCCGGGGTCAGCAGTCCGCAGCCGACCTGGGCGGTGCCGAGGTCGACGACCTGCCAGGTGCCGTCGACCTGCTGGAGCACGACGGTGGCGGGGTCGAGGACGTCGGCTCCGGCCGCGGTGGGGGTGAGCTGCGCGGCGGCCCACGTGGGGTCGCTGTCGGCGAGGCGGACGTCGGTGACGGAGTAGTCGGAGGCGGGCACCCCGGCCACGGCGGGACTGGTGGTGACGGCGGTGCTGATCTCGGCCGGAGCGCTGGTGGTGTCCGCGCTGGCCGACCCGGTCGTCATCGCGGCGATCGTGACGGCGAGGGCCGGCGCGGCGAGGAGCAGTGCGGTGGAGCGGCGGGCCATGGTCGAACCTCCTGGTCGATCGACCGCACGGTCGTGCGGTCGAGGGTGGGACGCACCGCACCCTCGACCCGTTGCACGATCCGTCGTCCGATCACCTGGAGGTGGTGTGGAGGTCGTGTGCTCACCCCAGGGGGTGGACGACCCCGGCGGCTCCGCCTCCGCGGCGCACGGGTTCCGCGACGGCCTGCACGCTGCCGTCGGGGAGGAACTCCAGCGCGACCGCGGCGCCGATCTCCTCGGTGGGGGTGAACACGTGGCCCATCGCGGCGAGGGCCCGACCCCGCGGGGAGTCGACGTAGGCCGGTTCGGCGGAGGTGGCGGCACCGTTCTGCTCCGAGACCCGCGGGTTCGCGACGGCCGTGGGCAGGTCGACCCCCCGGTCGAGACGGTCGACGAGGATCCCGAGCGTGGTGCCGATGATGGTCGCCCCACCCGGGGAACCGGCGGCCAGGAACGGGCGGCCGTCCTTCAGCACGATCGTCGGTGCCATCGAGGACCGCGGTCGCTTGCCCGGGCCGGGCAGGTTGGGGTCGGGCCGGCCCGCCACCGCCGGGGCGGCGGAGAAGTCGGTGAGTTCGTTGTTCAGCAGGAACCCACGTCCGGGCACGACGATCCCGGAACCCCCGGTCTGTTCGATGGTCAACGTGTAGGACACGACGTTCCCGGCGGCGTCCGCGGTGACGAGGTGGGTCGTGGAGGTCCCCTCGTAGGGTTCGGGGGTTCCCGTCCCACCGGTGGTGCACCCCTCGGCGGGTGCGACCGGCCGGGGCAGCACCGAGCCCGGGTCGACGAGGCAGGCCCGCTGCGCCGCGAACTCCGGGGACAGCAGCATCGACTGCGGCACGTCCTGCACGTCGGGGTCACCGACGTAGCGGTTGCGGTCGGCGAACGCGAGCGCCGCCGCCTCGAGCTTGCGGTGTTCGGACTGGACGGGGTCGGAGGTCGCTCCGCGCTGGGCGTCGACGGCGTCGAGCACGTTCAGCGCTTCGCCGACGGTGGTCCCACCGGAACTCGGGGCGGGCATGCCGTAGACGTCGACCGGTCCGCCGGCGCCGGGCGCCTGGTGCACGACGTGGGTCGGGACCCGTTGCCGCGCCTGGTAGGAGGTCAGGTCGTCGAGGGTCATCCCGCCGCGCAGGACCTCGCGCGTGACGCCGTCGGCGAGGGGCGGCGCGGCGACGGTGTCGACGACGGCGCGGCCGAGTTCGCCGCCGTAGAACGCCCCGGAACCCTGGTCGGCGAGCAGCTGGTAGGTGCGGGCCAGGTCGGGGTTGGTGAACACGTCGCCGACCCGGGGGGCGTTGCCGTCGGCGAGGAACAACTGCGCGGTGGAGGTGAAGTCGCGGAACCGTTGCGCGTTCTCGACGGTCTGGTCGTGGAACTCCTGGTCGACGACGAAACCCCGTTCGGCCAGCGACCGCGGCCCGGACAGGACGTCGGCGAGGCTCATCGTGCCCTGGTCGGCCAACGCCCGCTCCCAGGTGGCGGGAGTTCCCGGGACACCGACCGACAGGGTGGAGTTCACGAGGTCGGCGAAGAGCAGGGGTTTCCCGTCGTCCCCGAGGAACGCGTCCTGCGTCATCGCGGCGGGAGCGGTCTCGCGGCCGTCGAGGGTGTGGACGGTCCCGGTGCGCGCGTCGTAGCTGACGAGGAAGCCCCCACCCCCGACGCCCGCCGAGTACGGCTCGGTGACCCCGAGCGCGGCGGCCGTGGCGATCGCCGCGTCCACCGCGTTCCCGCCCCGGCGCAGGACGTCGAGGCCGATGGCCGTCGCGTCCGGGTCGACGCTCGCGACGGCGCCCCCGAACCCGGCGGCCACCGGTTCCCGGGGCGGGGAACCGGCGTGCGCCGGGCTCACCAACCCGAACGTCAGGACGGCGGAGAACACCACGGCAGCACCAGCGCGACGTCGCATGCCGCGCACCCTCTCAGCAACCCCACAGCCCCGCCACCGGAACCGGACGGCTCAGAAGGTCGGTACGACCAGGTCGGCCCGGTCCCGGGTGGCGGCGATGACGCGCGCGTTGGCCTCGTCGCTGCCCAGGGCCCACGCGCGGGCGGCATCGGAGTCCTTGCCGAAGGCGACGTGGCGGGCGATCAGCCGGTCGTGACGCAGCGCCTCCCCCGGGTCGACGAACCAGGTCTCGTCCAGGAGTCCTTCGAGCGCGGCCCACGGACCCTCGCGCAGCAGCAGGTAGTTCCCCTCGGTGATGACCAGGGGCACCTCCCGCGGCACGGGGAGCGCCGAGCCGATCGGTTCCTCGATCTCGCGACGGAACTCCGGGGCGTGCACGACGGCCTCCTCCCCGGAGCGCAGCCGCCGCAGCAGCGAGACGTAGCCGCCGGCGTCGAAGGTGTCGTGGGCTCCCTTGCGCTCGCGCCGGCCGAGCGCTTCGAGCACGACGTTGGCGTAGTGGTAGCCGTCCATGGGCACGACGACGCACAACTGCGGACCGAGGGCGGCGGCCAGTTGCGCAGCGAGGGTCGACTTCCCCGAACCGGGCGCTCCGACGAGGCCCAGCACGCGGCGGGGTCCTGTCGTCATCGAGCGGGCGCGTTCCACGAGGTCGGCGAGGTCCATCAGAACACCGTCCCCGGTTCCGCGGCGGGACCTTCGCCCGCCGCCTCGGCGGCGACGGCGTCCACGACGGCACCCATCCAGCTCTCGCAGGTCCAGCCGTCCTCGGGTGACCCGGTCAGGGCGACGACCCCGGTGTTCTCCAGCCCGGTGGAGATGACGAACTGCGCGGACAGGTTCAGCGTGCGCTCGCCCGCCCAGCAGCGGATCGCGGCACCGTGGCTGACGAGGGCGAGGGTCTCGACCCCGGCGGCGCGGGCGGCCGTGACGGCGTCGAGCACGGCGCGGTCGTAGCGGGCGAAGAACGCGTGCCCGTCCTCCGCGCCCGGTTCGGCGGCGTCGAGGTCGCCCTCGAGCCAGGCACCGACGACGCCGAGGTAGCGCATCACCGACGGTTCGTCGCCGAGCATCTCCAGATCACCGGCCTGGACCTCGCGCAGGCCGTCGGCGACGTGCACCGGGAGGCCGAGGTGGGCGGCGAGCGGGGCCGCGGTCTGCTGGGTGCGCACCAGGGTCGAGGCCGTGATGGCGCCGATCCCCTGCTCCCCCAGCAGGTCCACCAGCGCGGCGGCCTGGTCGCGGCCCCGGGCGGTGAGGTCCGCCCCGGGTACGGCGGTGTCGAGGAGGTGCTCGACGTTGGAGGAGGTCTGACCGTGTCTCACGAGGTAGAGGCGCACGCCTCACCCTCTCAGAACGGGTCGGACCTCAGAGCACGACGTCCAGGCGCCCCTGGGTGCTGCCGTTGAGCATCGTCATGAGGCGCAGCTGCACCTCGACCGGGACGGGCTCCTTGGCCGCGAAGGTCATGCGCCCGATCATGCGGCGCAGGTCCTCGGCGGTCAGGTCGCGCTGGTCGGAGACCATGCCGGCCGCGCGTTCGCGGTTGATCTCGCGGGCCAGGGAGGAGACCTGGGTGGAGCCGATCTCGTGGGCGACCCCGGTCTCGTCCTGCCCGTAGAGGTGGCCGAGCAGGGTGCGGTCGGACTGGGTCAGCTCGTCCAACGGGTCCTCGTCGACCCAGTCCGGGTTGATCCGCTGGACGGGGGTGATGCCCGCCGTGCCGTCGAGGCGGGACGCGTTGCGCACCGCGGGTGCCGAGGTCACCGTTCCGATTCGCATGTCCGTCTCCATTCGTAGCCCAGGGTGTCTGCTGTGTGACTCCCAGTGTTACCCGGGGCCAAGATCGACCTGAGGGTCAGTCACCCGGATGGAGCAGTGGACGTCCGGGTGACCCCTGGCTGGGCCACCCGGACGATCCGCTCACGCTGTGCTCACATGGGGCTCACGTGGGGCTCACGTGGGCTTCAGGACACCGGTTCCAGCACGAAGACCGGGATCTCCCGGTCGGTCTTCTGCTGGTAGTCGGCGTAGTCGGGGTAGGCCGCCACGGCACGCTCCCACCAGACCGCCTTCTCGTCGCCGGTGACCTCGCGGGCGGTGTAGTCGCGCCTGACCGCCCCGTCCTGCAGTTCCACCAGCGGGGTCGCGACGATGTTGTGGTACCAGACGGGGTGCTTCGGGGCGCCGCCCAGTGACGCCACGACGGCGTAGCGCCCGTCGTGCTCGACGCGCATCAGGGCCTGCTTGCGCAGCTTCCCGGACTTCGCCCCCTTCGTGGTCAGGACGACGACGGGCATGCCCCGCAGGTCGCCCGCCTCCTGACCGCCGGAGGCCTCGTACTTCTCGACCTGCTCGCGCACCCAGGCTTCGGGACTCGGTTCGTACTCACCAGTCAACGGCATGTGCGGCAGGCTAATCGGTGCCCGGGAGCTCCGCCGCGCGGGCCACCCCGAGCCGGGTCACGGCCTCCTCGAAGACGCCGGCCAGGTCGAGGCTGAACTGCGGGGACAGCAGCGGGCTGACGGTCAGACCGGCGGCCAGGCACTCGTGCACGTGCTCGAGCATGAAGCGGTGCCCGTCGGCCACGGTGTGGTCGTGGACCTCGACGTGCTCGGCGCCGTCGGGGCCGCTGCGGTGCACGGTGAAACCCGGCGCCGCGGGCAGCACGGGGTGGACCTCGATCCAGCCCTCGCTCGCCTCGATCCACGCCTTGGACGGGGTCCGCGCGGCCATCGTCGTCGACAGCGCGGCGATCGCGCCGGAGGGGAACCCCAGGGCCAGCGCGACCTGGCGGTCCACCCCCGTCGGCCCCAGCGACCCGGCGACCTGCACCTGGTCCGGGGTCCCCAGCAGGGTCAGCGCGAGGCCCACCGGGTAGGGACCGAGGTCGAAGAGGGACCCGCCGCCGATGGCCGGGTCGTGGAAGCGGGTGAGGGAGTCGGGAGCGGGGAAGCCGAAGTCGGCGTGCACCCCGAGCACCTCGCCGACGTCCCCGCGCTCGATGGTCTCCAGCAGCGCGATCGTCCCGGGCAGGAACCGCGTCCAGTACGCCTCGAGCAGGAAGACCGACCGTTCGCGGGCCAGGTCGAGCAGGTCGCGGGTGGCGGCGAGGCTCACGGTCATGGGCTTCTCCACCAGCACGGCCTTGCCCGCGAGCAGGGCGGCCCGGGCGGGGGCGTGGTGCTGCGGGTGGGTCGTCGCCACGTACACCGCGTCGACGGCGGGGTCGGCGAGCATGGCGTCCACGTCGTCGTAGGCGCTGATCCCCGTCCCCTGGTCCGCGGCGAACCCCTTCGCCCGCTCGAGGTCACGGGAGGTGACGGCCACCAACCGGCCCCCCGGGGCGAGCTCCAGCGCACGGGCCACCGTGCGGGCGATGCCCCCGGTCCCGACGAAACCCCAGCCGACGCTCACGCGCTCCTCCTTCGAACCTCAGGCAGGTGTCTCCTGCGGAACGTCAGCTTTGCGCGGCAGCGACTGCGACGCACCCGCACGGCTCACGGTCACCGCGGCGACGCGGGCCGCCCAGTGCGCGGCGTCGAGCAGACCGGCCCCGTCGAGCAGGGCGTCCGCGAGCGCCGCGACGAAGCTGTCGCCCGCCGCCGTGGCGTCGACGAGGTGCGCGCGCACGGCCGCGACCTCGGCGTGCCCGCCCGGGGTGATGACGACCGAGCCGTGCTCACCGCGGGTGACGATCGTGGTGCCGGCGGGCCGGACGCGGCGGGCCTGGGCGACGATCCCCTCGACGTCGCGGGCGGTGGGCTCGCCGGCCAGGACGGCGAGTTCACCCGCGTTGGGCACGAGCAGGTCGGCGCGGGCCAGCAGCTCGGCCGGCAACGGCCGGGCGGGGGCGGGGTTGAGCACCAGCAGACCGGTGCACAGCCGGGCCGCGGCGAGCAGGGCCTCGTCGGGCACCTCGCACTGCAGGAGGACGACGCGGGCGCCGCTGACGGCCTCGGCGGCGGCCTGCACCCGGGCCTCGTCCATCCGGTCGTTGGCCCCGGGGCTGAGCACGATCGTGGACTCCCCGCCGTGCACGAGGACGACGGCGACCCCGGTCGGGACGTCGAGCGCGGCGACGTGCTCGACGTCGACCCCTTCGCCGGCCAGCGCCGCACGCAGGCCGCGTCCCTCGTCGTCGTCGCCGAGCGCGGCGACCATCGCGACGCTGCGCCCGAGGCGGGCGGCGGCGACGGCCTGGTTGGCGCCCTTGCCGCCCAGCCCGCGTTCGGCGTCGGAGCCGCGGACGGTCTGACCGGCGGGCGGCAGCTCGTCGAGCCGGATCGCCAGGTCGGCGTTGACGCTGCCGACGACGGTGACGTCGTGCGTCTTCTCGGCGTGCGGCTTGCCGTGGCTGTCGTAGCTGATGCTCACGCGTGCTCCTGACGGACGGGGAGGACCCAGATGGCGGCGACGGCCGGGTCGCCGAGGTCGACGTCGCGTCCCTCGCCCACCCGGACCACGGTGGTCCCGGCGAACTCCCTGCGGTGCAAGACCTCCAGCGTCAGGTCGAGACCGATGCCGAGTTCGGCGAAGTAGCGCAGGACGTCCGGGTCGGCGTCGGAGATGCGGGCGACGACGCCCGTGCCGCCCTCGGGGACGTCGGAGAGGTTGTGCGCGCCCGGTTGCGGGACGGTCCCGTCGGGACGCGGGATGGGGTCCCCGTGCGGATCGCGTTCCGGGTGGCCGAGGCGGGCGTCGAGACGGTCGAGCAGGCGGTCGGAGACGACGTGCTCCAGGACCTCGGCCTCCTCGTGGACCTCGTCCCAGGAGTAGCCGAGGTCGGCGACGAGGAAGGTCTCGAGCAGTCGGTGCTTGCGGACGACGGCCAGGGCGCGCAGGCGGCCCTCGGCGGTGAGTTCGACCCCGCCGTAGCGCTCGTGGCTCAGCAGGCCCGCGTCGGTGAGCTTGCGCACGGCCTCGGAGGCGGTGGACGGCGAGACGCCCATGCTCGTCGCGAGCATCGAGAGGGTGATCTTGGCGTCGGACCACTCCCCCGCCGCGTAGACGGTCTTGAGGCAGTCCTCGGCCGCCGGGGTGGCCGCAGCGGTCGTCGAGGGGCGGGGCACGGGGAAAGCTTGCCACCCGGCGCGTGCGGGCAGGATCGCAGCACGTCGGCGGTTTAGAGTTCGGCGCGCCGAAAACGTGGTTACAGTGGACCGGTCAGCCGGAGGACCCACCGGAGCAGCACCGACGGAGCAGAGGAGCGACCGTGCGCCGACCCTGGATCGACGTCGCCGACGTGGTGCTGAGCCTCGCCCTGCTGGTGGCCGCCGGTGCCGCCCTCGGCCGGGACCGCCCCCTGGACGCCGGGGCCGCGCTCGTGCTGGCGCTGGCCTGGGGTGCGGTGGCCGCCGTCCGGATCCGCGCACGCCGGCGCGCTCGCCCCGCTCCTCCGGCCGGCCCTGCGGTCACAACCCCATCGGTTCTCCCAGCGGGTGCTCCGGGAACCTCCCGCCCAGCCACTCGCTGACGGAGTTCAGGGCGGGCACCGACCCCGCGTAGCTCTCCGCGTCGTCGACGGGCTCGTAACCCATCGCCCGGCCCTCCTCGAGGGACCACCACCGGCGCGTGTTGTCCGAGACACCCCAGATGCAGCGGTACCCCGCGGGCGCCGCCACCAGGAACGCCTCGACGAGGCGGGCCACGTCGTCCGGCGACATCCACGTCGCCAGGGCCCGCTCCCCGTTGGGTTCGGGGAAGCAGCTGCCGATCCGCACGGCGAGGACGTCGAGACCGGTCCGCGCGCCGAACAGCCGGCCCAGCGACTCGACCGCCGTCTTGCTCCACCCGTAGTAGGAGTCGGGCGGCGCGATGGCGTCCACGGCCAGGTCGGCCCCGGCGTCCAGGGTCGGGGCCATCCCGACGGCGTGGTTGCTGGAGGCGAGCAGGACCTTCGGGACCCCCGCGGCCCGGGCGGCGTCGAGCAGCACCCAGCTGCCGTGGACGTTGACCTCGAGGATCCGCTCCCAGGTGTCCTCCCCGGGGATCCCCGCGAGGTGGACGACCGCGTCGACGCCGTCGACCGCGCGGGCCACCAGCTCGCGGTCGACGACGGACCCGGTCAGGACCTCGGCGCCCGCGGGCACGAAGTCCGGGTCGTGGTCGAGGTCCAGCAGTCGCAGTCGGCGCCCCTCGCGCGCGAGCCGCGCCGTGAGCATGCGTCCGACGACCCCGTTCGACCCGGTGATGAGCAGTCGTTGCTCTCTCTGTGCCACGGCGGCAGCCTAGCCAGTGCGGAAAACGCGTTCCCGGTCACCGCGCGCCCGACGGTGCCAGGATCCCCGGGTGGCTCCCGACGCTCCTGACGCACCCACCTCCGACCTCTCCTCGGCGTGGCGACGCATCCGCCCCCCGCGCACGACGCTCCACCTGGACTCCGCCGCCGCCGGGCGCAGCAGCTGGGCGGTGCTGGACGCGACCGCCCAGCACGCCCGTCGTGAGGCCGAGCGCGGCGGCTACGTCGCCGCCCAGGAGGTCTCGGACCTCCTCGACGCGACCCGCCGGCACGTCCTCGACCTGCTCGGCTGGGCGGAGGGGACCGTCGCCTTCGTGCACAGCGCCGAGGACGCGTGGCGTCAGGTGCTGCTGGGCTGGCCGGGCGACCTGCCCGTCACCGTCGCCCACGCGCGGGGCGAGTACGGCCCGAACCTCACCGTCCTGCGCCGCCTCGGCATCGGCACCAGCGAGGTCGCGGGCCCGCACCGCCTCGACCCCGCCGCCTTCGCGGCCTCCCTCGCCGCGAACCGTCCCGACCTGCTCCACCTGACCTGGCTCGGCAGTCACGTCGGGACGGTGCAGCCGGTGGCGGAGGTCGCGGCGATCGCCCGCGCGGCGGGGGTGCCCGTGGTCGTCGACGCCGCCCAGGCCTTCGGGCACGTCGACACGACCGGCGCCACCGACGTCGACGTCGTCTACGGGACCTCGCGCAAGTGGCTGGCCGGACCGCGCGGGGTGGGCTTCGTCGCGGTCCGCGGCGACCTCGCGGACCGGATGGGCGGGCTGGAGCAGGCGGAGGCGCACGTCGCGGGCCGGGTCGGGTTCGCCGCGGCGGTCGCCGAGCACGTCGCCCTCGGTCCGGCCGCGGTGCACGCCGGGCTGGCGGCCCTCGGGTCGCGGACGCGGCGACGCCTCGCCGACGAGCTCAGCGGGACGTGGGAGGTCGTCGAGGACCTCGACGAACCCTCCGCGACGGTCACGCTGCGACCGCGGGAGGCGATCGACCTGGCCGGTCTGCGCGCCGAGCTCATCGCGCGCGATGGCATCGTCACGACCTACGTCGGTCCCGAACGCGCCCCGGGCGAGATGACGACGCCGACCCTGCGGGTCAGCGGTCACCTCGACACCGTCGACGAGGACGTCGACGCGCTGGCCCGGGCGTTGCTGCGCCGTTCCTGACGCGCGCCCGACGGGCACCGCTGCCAGAGTGGGTGCCGATTCCACGCATCGAGGAGGTACGACGTGAAGGGCAAGATGATCTTCCTGGTCGCCGGGGCCACGGGCTACGTGCTCGGGGCTCGCGCGGGCCGGGAACGCTACGACCAGATCGCCTCGGCGGTCGGCCGCCTGTGGGGCAACCCGAAGGTCCAGTCCCGGGTCGGCGACCTCGAGGACAAGGCCGGCGACCTCGCGAAGCAGGCCGGTTCGCTGGCCCAGGACAAGGTCGGCGCCGCCGCCGGTTCCGTCGCGGGTTCCGTGAAGGACAAGTTCAGCGGCAACGGCGACAACAGCAGCAGCAGCAGCAGCGACGCTCCCCTCGGGGAGCAGCACCACACCCGCATGCCGACGGACTAGTTCCGCGGAGTTCCGGGTGCGACGTGACGACGTGGCGCCGACAGTGGGGGCATGAGTTCTCCCACGGTCGGTGACCACGTCGTCTCGCGTCTGGGGCAGTGGGGCGCGCGACGGTTCTACGGCTACCCCGGCGACGGGATCGGCGGGGTGATCTCCGCCGTCGGCCGCGCCGTCGAGGCCGGCGAGGCGGAGTTCGTGCAGGTCCGGCACGAGGAGACGGCGGGTTTCGCGGCCACGGCGGACGTGAAGTTCGGCGGCTCGCCCCTCGGGGTCGCCGCCGTGACGTCCGGACCGGGTGCCGTGCACCTCCTGAACGGGCTCTACGACGCGAAGCTCGACCACGTCCCCGTGGTGGCCCTGGTGGGTCAGACCGCGACGGCCGCCCTGGGGACCTCGTACTACCAGGAACTCGACCTGGTGCGCCTCTACGGCGACGTCGCCGGGGAGTTCGTCTTCCAGGTGACGAAGCCCGAGCAGGTGCAGCACGCGATCGACCGCGCCGCCCGCACGGCGCTGGAACGGCGCACCGTCACCGCGGTGATCCTGCCGAGCGACGTCCAGGACCTCGACGCCGTCCTGGAGGTTCCCGACGCCCACGGTTTCACCCACACCTCCGCCGTACCGGGGTCGTTGCCCGGCATCCCCCGGCGGGAGGCGCTGGAACAGGCCGCGGAACTGCTGCGCTCGGGCAAGAAGGTCGCGATCCTCGCCGGGGCCGGAGCCCTGGGGGCGACCGCCGAACTCACCGCCGTGGCCGACGCCCTGGGGGCCGGAGTCGCGAAGGCGTTGCTGGGCAAGGCCGTCCTCGACGACACCCTCGACTGGGTCACCGGGTCCATCGGACTGCTCGGCACCCGCCCCAGCTACGACCTGATGCGGCAGTGCGACGTCCTGCTGATGGTCGGGACCACCATGCCCTACACGGAGTACTACCCCGCGCCCGGTCAGGCCCGCGCGGTCCAGATCGACGTCGACGGAACCCGGTGCGGGCTGCGCTACCCCACCGAGGTGAACCTCGTCGGAGACGCCAAGCTCACCCTGCAGGCCCTGCTGCCGATGCTGGCGGGGGCGGAACCCGATCCGGGGTGGCGTCGCGACATCGCCCGGTGGAACACCGCGTGGCGGGAGTGGGGCGAGGAACGCGCTGCGGCGAAGGCGGACCCGGTGAACCCGGAACTCGTCGTCCGCGGCCTCTCGTCCCGCCTGGAGGACGACCACCAGATCGCCGTCGACTGCGGGACCGCGACGAGCTGGTTCGCCCGCGACCTCGACCTGCGCCCGACGATGCAGGCCTCGTTGTCGGGGACGCTGCTGTCGATGGGTGGCGGACTCCCCTACGCGATCGCCGCGAAGCAGGCCCATCCCGACCGGCCGGTGCTGGCCCTGATCGGCGACGGCGCGATGCAGATGAACGGGGTCAACGAACTCATCACCGTGGCCCAGCGGTGGCGGAGCTGGTCCGACCCGCGGTTCGTCGTGGTGGTCCTCACCAACCGGCAGTTGTCGTTCGTCGCCTGGGAGGCACGGGCCATGCAGGGCGAGGTCCCCTTCGACGCCGCGATGGACGTCCCCGACGTCCCCTACGCGGGCTGGGCGGGACTCCTGGGTCTCGGGGGCCGGCGGCTCGAGGACCCCGCTCAGGTCGACGACGTGCTCGACGAGGCGTTCGCGGCCGGACGTCCCTACGTGCTCGACGCCGTGGTCGACCCGAACGTGCCGATGATCCCGCCGCACGTCAGCCTGGACCAGCTCCTCGGGACGGCGAAGTCGCAGCTCAAGGGCGACCCGGCGGCGAGGGAGATCGTCGTCGAGGGGGTTCGCGAGACCATCGGGGCCGCAGCGCGGGCGCTCGGCAAGCACCTGCCCGGGACGTGATGCAGTACGTTTCCTCGTCGTGCAGTGGGAACCAGCCCATCGGGACGACGGCCCGTCGATCGCGGAACTCCGCGTGGACGTGCTGCGCGAGAGCCTCGAACGGGTCGGGCGTTTCGACGCGACCCGTGCCCGCGCGTACTTCTTGAGCGCGTTCGCCCCGGAGTTCACCCGGGTGCTCCGTGGCCCGGACGGGATCCTCGGCTCGATCGCGGTGCGACCGAGCCCTGAGGGCACCTGGATCGAGCACTTCTACCTCGCCCGGACCCTGCAGGGAACCGGGCGGGGTGGCGCCCTCCTCGCGGACACGACCCGCGCGGCCGACACGAACGGCACCACCCTGCTCCTCGACGTCCTCGTGGGCAGCGGTGCCCGCCGCCTCTACGAGCGGCACGGCTTCGTCGAGGACCACGTGGACGGCGTTGACGTGATCATGCGTCGCCCACCCCGGTGAGGCTAGGCTAAGCTCATGCTGTGTCTCTCCTCCTGAACCGCCGCCGCCTGCTCGCCGGCGCCGGCCTGAGCATCGCCGGCGCCACCCTCACCGCGTGCGGGTCGTCGGAGTCCACCGCGGACGGCGCTGAACCCGCCTCCGCCGCAGCCGGTTTCCCGTTCCGCTACCGCCACGCCTTCGGCGAGACCGTCGTCGAGGCCCCCGCGACCCGGGTCGCGGTGCTGGGGGTCACCGACGCCGACCCGCTGCTGGCCCTCGGCGTACAACCGCTCACCAACACGGGCTTCACCTTCTACCCCGAGACCGGCCTCGGCCCCTGGGCCGCGGACCTGCTCACGGGTGACCTCGTGAAGATCGACTCCGACACCGAGTTCAGCGTCGAGCAGATCGCGGCGCTGCGACCGAATCTGATCCTCGCGCTCGTCTCCGGCATCGACCAGGCGCTGTACGACCAGCTCTCCCGGATCGCCCCCGTCCTGGCCCGGCCCGTCGGGAGCACCGACTACGGCACCGACCGCAGCGCGAACACGCTCACCATCGCCGCCGCCCTGGGCCGGACCGAGGCGGGACAGGCTCTCGTCGACACCGCGGACGCGGCCTTCACCGACGCCGCGGCCGCCCACCCGGAGTTCGCCGGCCGGACGGCCCTCGTCGCCCTGCCCTACCAGGGCAGGTACGGGGTGTTCACGCCCGGTGACGCCCGGGGGGCCTTCATGGCCGACCTGGGTTTCGTCCTGCCCCCGGCGGTCGCCGCCCTGGACACCGGGGACAGCTTCTTCATCGACCTCTCCGCCGAGCGTCTGGACCTGCTCGACGCCGACCTGCTCGTGGTGCTGACCGACGACGCCGACCGCGCGGAGGTGCAGGCCGACCCCGTCCTGCAGCAGTTGCCGGTCGTGCGGCGCGGTGGGCTCGTGCTGCCCAACGTCGACGAACGCGGAGCCATGACCTACAACAGCGTCCTGTCCGTGCCCTACGGCGTGAACGCTCTCGTCCCGCAGTTCGCAGCGGCGCTGGCCTAACCCTGGCGAGCCGTCAGCACCTGACGCAACGCCCTGCGCGGCAACACGTACCAGCACACGACGATGAGGGTGGCGACCACGCCGCCGGCGGCCCAGCCGGCGACGCGGCCGCCGATCACGTCCGCGACCAGCAGCACCCCGCCGGACACGACGACCCCCACCGTGGCCAGCCCGGCCTTCGCGAACGCGGTGCCCGCCGCGACGAGACGATCCTTCGAGCGCTGCCGGAACAGTGCCCGGTGGTAGCCGACGGGGGCGATGAACAGGACCACGGCCGTGACGGCCAGCAGCAGGACCACGACGTAGACGGTCAGCTGGTAGCGGTCCAGCGACTCGAACCGGGACTGGAACGGCAGCGTCAGCAGGAACCCCGTGAGCAGTTGGACGCCGGTCTGGACGACGCGGAGTTCCTGCAGCAGCTCGACCCAGTTCCGGTCCATCCGTTCCGTCGGGGTCTCGTTGCGCAGTCCCGCGTAGGGGTCGTCGGGGTCGAGGGGGGTCACGACCGGCCGTCGCTCGAAACGGCGACGAGCTTGTCGACCGTGCGCAGGTTCCGCGTGGTGACCACCGGCTTCCACCGCCTCGCCGCAGCGAGCTTCGCGAACGGGGTGTCGGTGCTCGAGCCCTGGGGGCAGCGCCAGTACGCGACGTCGCCGGCCAGCGCCACGGACTCCTGCTCGTTCGCGGTGTGCGACGCCACGAGTTCCGCGAGCTGCCCCTGGTCCGAGGCGAAGACGCAGTACGGGTGGTCGACGTCGTCGTGGCGTACGAACGGGTACCCCGCAGCGATCTCCGCCAGGCGGTCCGGGGTCAGGACCACGACCCAGGCGTCGTAGCCGAACGCGTCTCGCAGCGCCTCCTCGACCTGCCCCTTCACCGTCTCCCGGTCCTGCGCCGGCGCGACGAGCGTGACGTTGCCGCTGGCGAGCACCGAACGGACCCCGGTGAAACCGGCCCTGCCCAGTGCGGCCGAGAGCGGCGCGCTCTTGATCGTCACGCCGTTGACGTTCACCCCGCGCAGCAGGACGACCCACCTCACGAGACCTCCCCCGCCGAGGTCGCCACGTCCGGATCGTCCATGCCCCCCACCCTGCCGGGGCGGACCTCCGGCGGCAACACGTCCCTGGACAGGCCCGCCCCCGTCGCGTCAGGCTCGGCGCATGACCGACACCACCGGTATCCGCCTCGGCATGGTCGTCCTGGACACCCCCGACCCCCGTGGCCTCGCCACCTTCTACGCGGGCCTGCTCGGCTGGGAGCTCGACCCGGAGGACACCGCCGACGACTGGGTGACGATCCGCGGCGACGGCGGCGCCCCGATGGCGTTCCAGCTGGCCCCCGACCACGTCCCGCCGACCTGGCCCGCCGGCGAGGTTCCCCAGCAGTTCCACCTCGACCTCCTGGTCGCCGACTACGACAGCACCGAACCGCACGCCCTGGCCCTCGGCGCGACCCCCGTCCAGGACGACGGCGACCACCCCGGCTTCCGGGTCTACGCCGATCCCTCCGGCCACCCGTTCTGCCTCTGCCTGGACCACTGACTCACCGGATCGGGTGGACCAGCACCTCACGGCGCCCGAACCGGGTCAGCGGTTCTTCGGCCGCCACGTGCCCGAGGAGTTCCGGCCCGGGGTCGGACATGGTCGCGAAACCTCGACGACGGTAGAACGGCCCGTTCCAGGGGACGTCGGCGAACGTCGTCAGCGTGACGCCGGTGAACCCGCTGGCGGCGGCCCGGTCGAGGACCGCCGCCAGCAGAGAACTCCCCACCCCGTGCCGAGCGGCGTCGGGGTGCACGGACACCTGCTGGAGGTGCGCGAGTCCGTCGACCCGTTCGACCCGCGCGAAACCCACCGGCGGTGTGCCGACGACGAGCACGAACCCCGCGGCCTGCAGCTCCTCCACCGAGGAGACGTCGTCGGGAAGCTCGACGCCGAGGTCGCGGAACAGTCCGTCCGCGGCCCGCTCCACCGCGGGCAGCAGGTCCCAGTCGTCGGGTTCCGCGAGACGGACGGCCACGGTGCGGCGGACGGTCACAGCGCGGTGGCCCGCAACGCGGACTCGTACTGACGGCGGGCGAACACGAACCGCACCGCGCCCAGGTCCCCGTCGTCCGGTGTGCCGCGGAACTCCGACCAGGTGACCTTCGCGTCGGTCACCGTGACCTCGGCGGTCAACGGCCCGCACCCGAAGTCGCCGCAGGTGCAGCCGAGGATGCCGGTCCGGCCACCCGCGCCCAGGACCGGCTCACCGAGGAAGTGCTGTGCGGGCCAGCGGACGCCGGGATCGGCCAACCCTGCGTGCAGGTCCGAGGCGACGAGTTCGCGGAACGGGACACCGTCGACGACGGGTTCCACGGTCGGCAGCCGTCCGATCCCGAGCTCCTCGACGGCGACCCGGAACTCGACGTGCGACACGACCTCGTCCACCTGCCCAAGCTACGACGTCGGCGCGGGCCGGTCCACGCCGTTTCCCGTCCCCCCGCGGGCCGGGTCGTCGTGTCGGAGGGAACCGGCAGAACGGCGGGACCAGCTCCGGTGGCGAGCGACCGGGCGGTGGCGGCGTGAACCAGTCCCGACGTCGGGCAGGATCGTGGACGTGGAAATCCCGGACGTCGTCGTCGCTCGTGCCCTCGAGTCCGGCCGGGAGGGCAGCGACTGGGTCGCCGCGCTCCCGGCCCTCGTCGCGGAGCTCGAGGACCGCTGGCGGATCCGGGTCACCGAGGCGCTGGCCGGGGGGACGGGCGCGTTCGTCACCCGCGCGCTGACCGAGGACGGCACGACGGTCGTCCTCAAGGTCCCCGTCCCGGGTCTGTCCGACGACCGCGTCGTGCGGGTGCTGACCCGGGCCGACGGGGCGGGGTACGTGCGCCTGCTGCGCCACGATGAGCGGGCGATGCTGCTGGAGCACCTCGGGCCGTCGCTGGCCACGGCGGGACGACCGGTCCGCGAGCAGCTCGAGCGGCTGGGACGGTTGCTGCCGACGGCGTGGCAGCGCCCCGGAGACCACGACACACCGTTCGACAAGGCGGCCGGTCTGCTGGAGTTCGTGGAGGACCGCGTCGACAGGTGGGAGGGCCCGGCGCTCGAGCGGGCCCTCGAGTTCGCCCGGCGCCGCTCGGCGGCCTTCGACCCCGAGCACGCCCTCGTCGTGCACGGGGACCCGGCGCCGGCGAACACGCTGACCGTCCCGGAACCTCGACGCGGCGCCGAACTCGGGGTCGTCTTCGTCGATCCCGACGGCTTCACGGGCGATCCCGCCTACGACCCCGGGGTGGCGTTGCGCGACTGGTGCCCGCAGCTGTTCGTCGCGCGCGACCCGGCGGACCTGCTCCGCGGCTACTGCCGGACCCTGGCCACGGAGTCGGGTCAGGACCCGCAGGCCGTCTGGGAGTGGGGTTTCCTCGAGCGCGTCTCGACCGGCCTGTACGCACGCTCGCTGGGTGCGGAGGACCTGGCCGCTCCGTTCCTCGAGACCGCCGCCCTGCTGGCCCCGGACGTCTGAGTCGTACGGTGGCGCGATGGCTCTCGCACAGGTCGCTGGTCTCGCCGTCCGCAGCTGGGGGACCCCCGCACCCGAGGGACCCGTCGTGCTGGCCCTGCACGGGCTGACCAGCACCTCCGCGGTGTGGGCGGACCTCGCCGACCGTCTCGACGTCCCCGTGGTGGCTCCCGACCTGCCCGGACGAGGTTTCTCGGTCGCGGCGGCCGCGGGACCGGGCCTGGCCGGTCTGGCGCGGGAGGTCGTGCGCAGCGTCGACGAGCTGGGCCTGCGCCGCGTCGTCGTCGTGGGGCACTCGATGGGTGCGTTCCTCGCGCCGCTGGTCGTCGAGGGACTGGGTGAGCGGGTGGTCGCCACGGTGCTGCTCGACGGTGGGGTCGCGCCCGAACCGTCGATGCTGCTGAAACCGCTCGTCGTCCGAGGGGTGTTCGGGGTGCAGACCCGGCGCCTGGTCCGGGACTTCCCCGACGTCGACGCCTACACGGCGGTCGCCGAGGGGAAGGCTGCGGCGAACCGGCCGGACCTGCGGACGGGTTTCCGGGCCTGGTCGGAGGCGGTGCTGCGGCCCAGCGGTCAGGCGTTCCGGCCGAACCTGGACGCGCGTCGGCTCGTGGCCGACGCCGTCGACAGCCTCACCCGCGCACCGCACCTGGGACTCCTGGCGGCCGCCGGCGCACCGGTCCACCTCGTCGCCGCCGCGCACGGCGCCGACGACACGAGACCCGCGTTCCTCTCCGGAAACGCGATCGCCGCCGGCAACCGGGTCGTCCCCCACCTGACGTGGGAGCGCGTCGAGGCGAACCACGCCACGATGCTCTTCGACCCGGCCGCGGCGGCGGCCGTGCGGGAACTGCTCAGTTCGTGAGGTCGACCGGGGAGCTGATCGCCTCGGGGCGCTCGCACGTCGTGGTCAGGGTCACCGAGGTGTTCCCGTCCGCGGCCTGCTGCACCGACTCCATGATCTCGAGGACGTGCAGGGCGACCTCGTCGTTCGCGCGGTGCGGACGCCCTTCGGCCACGGCCAGCGACAGGTCGGCCAGACCGTAGCCCCGACCGGAGTCGAGGAAGCCCGCGGTCACGCCGACGTCCTTCCAGTTCGCGTCCGGGGCCGCGTCGGAGCCCGGAGCCGGGGCGGACGCGGCGGAGAACAGCTCCACCGCACCCTCGAACATGTTCGGGTCCGGCACCGAGATCGAACCGCCGGTCCCGTGGACCTCGATGCGGGGCAGTCGGGCCGCCCAGGTGTCGAAGCTCATGATGAGCGTCGACAGCGCACCCGAGGCGTGCTCGAGGATCCCGGTGATGTGGGTGTCGATGGTGACGTCGAACGACTCGCCCGCCCGCGGCCCGGAACCGATGGTCCGGTTCTGGGAGGGACGGGCCGACGCGCCGACGACCCGGACGACCGGGCCGAGCAGGTGCACCAGCGAGGTCAGGTAGTACGGGCCCATGTCCAGCAGCGGGCCGCCGCCGGGCTGGTAGTAGAAGTCCGGCTGCGGGTGCCAGCGCTCGTGACCGGGGGTGGTCATGAACGCCGTCGCGGCGAACGGGGTCCCGATCTCACCGGCGTCGACCAGCGCACGCGCCGTCTGCACCCCGGTGCCGAGCACGGTGTCCGGGGCGCAGCCCACGCGCACCCCCGCCGCGGCGGCGGCCTTCACGACTTCGCGCCCTTCGGCGACGGTCATCGCCAGCGGCTTCTCGCCGTAGACGTGCTTGCCCGCGGCGATCGCCTGCAGCGCCACCTCGGCGTGCGTGCGGGGCAGGGTGAGGTTGAGGACGACGTCCACCTCGGGCGAGGCCAGCAACTCCTCCAGCGACAGCACCTGCGCGCCGTGCTCGTCGGCCAGGGCCTGCGCACGCTCGGGGACGAAGTCGCTGACCGCGGTGATCTGCAGCTGCGGCAGCTTCTTCAGCGACGCGGAGTACTGGGCGGAGATGACACCGGCGCCGACGACGCCGACCTTCAGCGGGCTGCCCACAAGAGGCCCCTCTCGATGATCGTCTTGACGTTGGGGTTCTTCAGCGTCTCGGGGTCGTGGCCGGGGGTGGCCACGAAGATCCGGCCCTTGCCCCACTGGCGCGTCCAGACCGCCGGGGAGGTCACCGGGCGGTTCCAGGCGTCCCACTCGCGCACGGCCTGCGTCGTGGTGGCCAGGACGTCGATGTAGTCGTCGGACAGCACCCAGTACTGCTCGGTGACGAGGTCGAAGTCCTCGATGCCCTCGGTGATCGGGTGTGAGGCCGCCGCGGGCGCCATGTTGACCCGGTAGGGCATGTAGTTGTCCTGCGGGCCACCCTCGCGCTCGTCGGGGTGCTTGCCCGGGTGGCAACCGAACTGCCCGCCCACCAGCGTCAGGTAGTCGGAGTTGTTGCGGTAGGAGTCGGCGATCCCACCGTGCCAGCCGGCGAAACCGGTACCGGCCTCGACGGCCTTCTGCAGCCCCTCGAACTCCGCCTTCTCGATGGAGTTCATGGTGTTGCACTGGACGATGAGGTCGACCGTGGCGAGGTAGTCGGCGTCGGTGTAGACCTTCGGGGTGCTGGGGGAACTGCCACCGATCTCGGTCCCGAGGTCCTCGACGCGGACGGTGAAACCGTTCGCCTCCAGGTGCGGGATGAAGAGGTCGGTGGCTTCGACGGGCGAGTGCCCGTCCCAGCCGCCGCGGACGACGAGAGCCTGGCGAGTCACGGAAGAACCTTTCGGATCACTTGGAGAAGCCGGCGGTCAAGCCGGAGAGCAGCTGACGACGCCCGACGATGTAGAGCACGAGGATCGGCAGGGTCGTCAGGACGACAGAGGCGAGCACCGCGGGGATGTTGACGCTGTACTGACCCTGGAAGGTCCACAGCGCCAGCGGCAGGACGCGCAGGTCGGCCCGGTCGGTGAAGATCAGCGGCAGCAGGAAGCCGTTCCAGATCTGCAGGCCCTGGTAGATCGTCACCGTGACCAGCGCGGGGCGGGTCAGCGGGAAGGCCAGGCGCCACATGGTGCCCCACTCGCTGGAACCGTCCATGCGCATGGCCTCGAACAGCTCGTTCGGCACGTCGCGGACGAAGTTGCTGAGGATCAGCACGGTCAGCGGGATGGCGAAGGCGATCGAGGGCAGGATGATCGCGCCGAGGGAGTTGTACATCCCGGACTTGATGATGATCAGGTAGATCGGGATGATCGTCGCCTGCAGCGGGATGGCCAGACCCATGAGGAACAGGGCGTTGACCGCCTTGAGCCAGCGGCCGGCACCCCGGACGATCGCGAACGCCGCCATGAACGAGATGAGCACCGCGGGGATCGTCGCGCCCACCGTGACGATGACGGAGTTCGCGAAGTAGCGGGCGAAGTCGTTCTCGAGCACCAGCTTGTAGTTGTCAAGCGTCGGCGACCCCGACGGGAGCAGCGGGTTGGTGCCGAAGTAGCCGGCGGAGCTCTTGAAGCTCGTGATGACGATCCAGTAGATCGGGATCAGCACGATCAGCAGCCACAGCCAGCCGAACGCGCCGCCGAACCAGTTCTTGCGGGCGGTGGTGCCGTTGGCCGAGGCCCCCGCGGAGCGGGAGGAACCCGTCCGGCGCGTCGCAGTTTCGGTCGCCATCGGTCAGGCACCTTCCAGCTGGGAGTTGCGTTCCTTGCCACCGAGGCGCTGGAGGACCTGCGCCAGGATGAGGCCGACCACGACGAGGATGACGGCGATGGCCGAGGCCAGGCCCATCTGGTTGGCCCGGAAACCGGTCAGGTACATGTCCAGGGCGAGGGCGCGGGTCGCGTCGTTCGGTCCGCCGCCGGTGAGGACGAAGATGAGGTCGAACGTGGTGAGCGAGCCGACGATCATCAGCGTGGAGGACGTGATCATCGTGTTCTTCAACTGCGGCAGCGTGATGGAGAAGAACTGACGCACCCGACCCGCACCGTCGATCTGGGCGGCCTCGTACATCGAGGTCGGGATCTGGCGGATCGCACCTTGGTAGATCAGGGAGTGGAACGGGATCCACTGCCAGGCGATGATGAAGATCACGACGCCCATGGCCAGCGCGCTCTTGCCCAGCCAGTCCTGGGTCAGGAACCCGAGCTTCAACCCCGGGCCCAGACCGAAGTTCGGGTCGAGCAGCGCCTTGTAGGCGATCGAGACCGCCGCCGCGGACAGCAGCAGCGGCAGGAAGAACAGCACCGCCAGCACCGCCCGGTACTTCTGGTGCCCGGAGATGAAGACGCCGAGCAGGATCGACAGCGGCGTCTGCGCGATCCAGGACAGCACGATGATCAAGAAGGTGACCCACAGCGCGTGCGGGAGACCCGGGTCCGTGAGCACGGCGGTCCAGCTCTTGAGCCCGGTGAAGGAGATCGCGCCGATGCCGTCCCACGACGTGAAGCTGAGGACGAACACCCCGATCAGGGGAACCACGGCGAAGACGACGAAGAACAGCAACGCCGGCAGCACCAGCCACCCCAGTCGACCCGTCGACGTGTGGGCCGAGGGCGTGATCTTCGCCGGGGTGGTGCTGGGGGCCGTGCTCACGGACGTGCTCACGAGCCGATCGCCGCGTTCATGTTCGCCGCGAACTCCTGCGGGGTGATGGCCAGGCCGAACAGCTTCTCGATGTTGTCCAGCAGGGTCTCGGCCTCGGTCGGGGACAGCGCCTGGTCCCAGGACTGCGCGAACGACGGCGCGTTGGTGGCGAGGTCGTAGGTGAACTTCAGCCACTCCTCGTCGTCCATGCCGGAGAACTTGGAGTCGATGCCCTTGACGATCGGGACCTCGCCGGCCTCGGTGATGTAGGCCTCGGCCTCCTTGTCCTGCAGCAGGCCGCTCTTGAAGAAGGCCAGCGCGATGTCCTTGGCCTTCTGGGTGGCCTTGGAGGAGATCGACACGTACTGCGCGGGGTTGCCGAAGGTGTTCGTCGGGTCGCCCTTGCCACCGGTGACGGCGGGGAAGTTCACGTAGCCGAGGTTGCCGCTGGAGACGAAGTCGCCGCCGTCGGTCTTCATGCCGCCGTAGGTCCAGGTGCCGTGCAGCATCATGGCGGCCTTGTCGGTGTACAGCAGCGCCTGGTCGGCGTTGGAGTCGGCCGTGATGGACGCGAAGCCCTTGATGAAGCCGTCGGCCTTGACGAGGTCCTGCACCTTGGTGAGGGCGTCGATCGCGGAGGGGTCGGTCCAGTTCGGCGTGCCGTTGTAGATGGACTCGAACAGCTCGGGGCCGCCGATGCGGTCGAAGAGCATCTCCAGCCACATCATGTTCGTCCAGCGCGACTGCCCGCCCAGGGAGATCGGGGCGATGTTCGCGGCGTTGAACTTCGGCACCAGCGCCATGAGCTCGTCCCACGTGGTGGGCGGCTCGGCGTTGATCTGCTTGAAGAGCTTCTTGTTGTAGAAGAACACCAGCGGCTGCACGGTCTCGGTGGGGAGGCCGTAGACCTTGTCGTCGACGGTCCCGGCGGCGAAGGCGGCGTCGAAGAGGCGGCTCTTGACGTCGGGGTTCTCCGTCAGCCACGGGGTCAGGTCGTCGACCAGCTTGGACTCGGCGTAGTTGCGCAGCGTGCCGCCGCCCCAGCCGAAGATGATGGTCGGGGCCTGACCGGCGCCGATGGCGGTCTTGATCTTGGCCTTGTAGGCGTCGTTCTGGAACGCGCTGGTGGTGATCTTCTGGTCCGAGTGCGCCTTGTTCCAGTCGTCCACGGCGGTCTGACGGATCTTCTCCTTCGGAGCGCCCGTCAGGATCCAGTCGGTGGCTCCGTCGGAACTCGCCGCGCCCGGGCCGGAGTCGCCGCACGAGGCGAGGACCGTGGCGACGAGGGGGGTCGCGGTGGCGAGGGCGATGAAGGACCGACGCGAAGTCCGGTTGTGATCCACTCTGATCTCCGATGTGCCGAGCCGCGTCCCTGCGGCTGCTCCGGGCACCAGACCCTGGTGGGCCAGTGCCGAAACATGATCGAAAAGCTTTCGACCACGTCGTCTGACCGGAACGATAAGAGGACGATCGGGGCTCGGTCAAGCGAGTCGGTGAACTCGAGACCAGTTCGTGCTGTTTCCGCTGCCGCAGTAGGGGCGCGAGGTTGCGATCGCATCACGAAACTTTTCGAGAAGGGCTGGCGCCGGGGGCTCTTGCACTCGTACAGTCACCTCACCACCGAGTCGAGGAGGACCCGTGCTGGACCACCCGCAACGCACCCGGGACAGCCCCAGGGACAAGACCACGCTGGCCACGATCGCCGCGAGCGCCGGCGTGTCGATCGCCACCGTGTCGAAGGTGGTCAACGGCCGCGACGACGTCTCCGCCGAGACCCGGGCCATCGTCGAGGACCTGCTGGTGCGCCACGACTACAACCCCCCGTCGGGCCGGCGCGCGAGCGCGACGACCAGGGCGGTCGAGTTCCTCATCGACGGTGACTTCTCCTCCTACGCGACCCAGGTCGTCGACGGGGTCGTGCAGGCGGCGGCGGAACAGGGGGCCTCGATCGTGGTGGGCGTCCTGCGGGACCGGCGCAACGGCCGTTTCACCGTGCCGCCGAGGTCGTGGGCCCGTTCCCTGGCCGCGTCGGGCCGCACCGGCGTCATCGTCGTCACGGGCGAGCTGACCGGGGCCCACGTCGACGCCCTGGCGGCGGTCAAGATCCCGCTGGTCGTCATCGACCCGCTGAACCTGCCCCGCACCGAGGTCGCGAGCGTCGGGTCCACCAACTTCACCGGGGGCATGAGCGCGACGAACCACCTCATCGCCCAGGGACACCGGCGCATCGCCTACGTCGGCGGTCCCCCGGCCGCGTCGTGCAACCAGGCCCGGCTGCACGGCTACCGCGCCGCGATGGAGTACGCGGGCCTGGTCCCCGCCGAGAACCACATCCGCAACGAGGACTTCCAGTACGACGCCGGCCGGCGACTCGGCGCCGAGCTCCTGGCCCTGCCCGACCGGCCGAGCGCCGTCGTCGGGGGGTGCGACTCCATCGCCCTGGGGGTCATGGAGGCGGCGCGCATCCTCGGTCTGCGCATCCCGGAGGACCTCTCCGTCACGGGTTTCGACGACACCGAGCTCGCCCCGATGGCCGCTCCCCCGCTGACGACCGTCCGCCAGCCGTTGCGCGAGATGGGCCGGGTCGCCCTGCGCACCGTCCTGCGGATGGCCGACGGGGAGCAGCTCGACTCCCACCACGTGGAACTGGCGACGGAACTCGTCGTCCGCGGTTCGACGGCGAGGTTCTGACGCCGGTTCAGGTGCGCGCAGCCTCGAGGACCCGCAGGAACTCGCTGACCTCGTCCTCGGCGGCGGAGGTGGTCAGCTTCACGGGGTGACCCGCGATCTCCAGCGTGACCCGGAGTCCGCCGAACACCGGGCGTGCCCGGAAGCCCACCCGTCCGACGTCGGAGAGCGGGACGGAGGCGACGGACGGAGCGCCCACGAGTTGCGGCTGGGCCAGCCACACCGACTGCGCGGTGACGGCGAGCGCGCCCGCTCCGCCCAGCGCCCCGCCGGACAACGGGAGTTCCGCCAGCAGGGTCTCGCCGCTCTGGCTCAGGCGGCCGGTGAGGATCGAGCGGGCCGCGCCCGGGTCGGAGGAGAACACCCCTCCGTCCTACCACCCGGGTCAGGGGGCGGGGGTCGTGTCCCCGCGCACGGACGACGCGCGGCCCGCGACCGCGGCCTGCGCGGACCTCCGCCGGGTGGTGTCGACCAGCAGGTCGACCGAGCTCACCCACTGGTCCACCGACCCCACCCCGACGGGCAGAGCCCGCACCCGCGGATCCTCGACGGTCTCCAGGACCACCTCGCTCGCCCGTTCCGGGACCCCCTGGAACTCCCGGTCGTGGAACCGTCCGGTGGCGACGTCGGCGACGGGGAGACCGACCTCGCGCTGCCGTTCGCGCAACCCCTCCAGCGCCCGGCACAGGGCGGCCTCCCGCGAACGCCACTCCGGGGCCGTCAAGCAGGCCGTCAACTGCGACCCGGTCCGTCCCGACACCGACCGCGCGAAGACCGTCCCGATCCACTTCGGGTAGGGGACCCAGACCCGGTCGAGCAGCAGACCCAGGCGCACCGCGACGTCGACGAGCCGGGCCGCGACGACCCGCGACCCCAGGTCGTCACCGCGGGAACCCGCCCGTCCCACGAAGGGCAGTTCCTGTTCCAGCTGCTTCCACGAACAGGCCACGAGGTGGCGCCACACGTCGTCGGGGTACCAGCGGAGCCGGTCGCGCAACGCCGCCCAGCGGCCCTCGTCGTCGGCGAAGACGGGTCCCGCGACGACTTCCAGCACCGCCTGTCCCGTGAAGGCGAGCCAGTCGGTGACCGACCAGGGGTCCTCCGGCCCGACCCCGAGGCGGCCGGCGACGAACTCCGCGAGCGGGGCGACCTCCACGCGGTGCCGGGCGGCCGCGTCCCAGGTGGTCGGGAACCGCACGGGAGCGCCGTGGAACTCCTCCGGCAGGTCCTCCTCGAGGAACCGCGCGACGTCGGCGGCGTCGGTCGCCGCGGCGGTGAGGACGGTGAGCCGCAGTCCCCAGTCGTGGTCGGTGGAGACCTCGTCGTCGAGACGGAGGACGTCGGAGCCCCCGCCGAAGCGGCCCGTGACCCAGGACGCCGCCGGGAACTCCCGTCGCAGCAGCGGTGCCACCACCTCGTCGTGGAAGGATCGTGCGAGTTCGGCACCGGACACCCGGTCACCCTGGCAGTCACCGCAGGTGACCGCCAGCGGTGCAGGTCGACTCGGAGGAGGTCCACGTGGAGGTTCGTGCGGAGGCGGTCGCAGCCGCGGTCGACGACGTCGCGCAGGTCCTCGCCGAGCGGGGCGACCCGCTCGACCTCGCCCACCGCGTGGTGCAGCACTGCGCGACGCTGCTCTCGGCGAGCGCCGTGGGCTTCCTGGTGGAGGACGGCACGGGCCGGCTGGGCCTGCTGGCGGCGTCCTCGAGCGAGGCGCGGGTGGTGGAGCTCCTCCAGCTGGAGACCGAGGAGGGTCCCTGCCTGGACTGCCACCGCTCGGGCACGCCCGTGGTCTCCCCGGACGCGGCCGACCTGGCCCACCGGTGGCCCGTCTGGTCGCGGGCTGCGAGCGAGCACGGCATCGTGTCCGTCCACGCGGTGCCGGTGCAGCTGCGCGGACGCACCATCGGCGCCCTCAACCTGTTCCGCGACCACGAGGGTCCCTACTCCACGGTGGAGACGGACGTCGCGCACGCCATGGCGTCCTTCGCGGCCGTCGGCATCAGCCAGCTGGAGGCCAGTGCGCAGGGCGAACGGCTGCGGGACCAGCTCCAGGCCGCGCTGGAGAGCCGCGTCGTGCTGGAGCAGGCGAAGGGTGTCCTCGCCGAACGGCACCGGATCCACCCCGACGAGGCGTTCGGTCTCCTGCGCACGCAGGCCCGCAGCGAACGCCGTCGCCTCCTCGACGTGGCGACCGAGGTCGTCGGGGCCACGCCGGGCGGGGTGGGCGCCGACGCGCGGGCCGGCCAGGCCTGACCGGCCGGGAACCTCAGCGGCGGGTCCACGTCCGCTGCACGAGCTGCTGGGTGTCGACGCTGCCCGACGACTCGCCCCGCAGGTCGGCGAGCAGTGCGCTCGCGAGGTCGAACAGCTTGACGTTGTGGGTCTGCGAGACCTGCGACAGCTGCTTGAACGCCGTGTCGTCGTCGCACCGGGTGAGGGCCATGATGGCGCCCTTCGCCATGTCGATCACCGGTCGTCGGGTGAGCGCGGTCCGCAGCTGAGTCAGCTCGTTGCGCAGGGTCTCTACGTCGTCGTGGGTCTCGTAGCGGTCTTCGACCTGTGTCCGCGCACCGCGGGGCGAAGCGTCGTGCATCCTCGTGCGTCCTCCACTGGAGCCGTCCCCGTCGCGTCGGTCGACGGCGGGGCGGTTCGCGCAGCGAGGTCTGGGCGGTGCGAATCCGTGACGAATGGTACGGGGACGCGGTCCCCGCGGCACGCCGACACCGCGGGGACCGCGTCGGACGTCAGCCCGGGAGGTGCGGGGCGAGCAGGCTGAGGTCGGCGGGCGAGAGCCGGTCCGCGGCCGTCGCCGCCTGGTGCCAGTGCGGGTAGCGCAGCGGGACGGCGCTGACCGCGTCGAGGCGGGCCCGCTCCTCCTCGGTGAGGACGAGGTCGGCCGCGGCGAGGTTGTCGACCAGCTGGTCCTCGGTGCGGGCACCGATCACGACCGAGGTGACGCCGGCTCGTCCCAGCAACCAGGCCAGCGCGACCTGCGCGGCCGAGACCCCGTGCGCCGCTCCGACCTCGACGAGGACGTCGACGGTGTCGTAGAGCTTCCCCTCGTCGTGGACGGGGGGTTCGCTCCACTCACCCAGGTGTCGCGAACCGGCGGGTGCGGTGACGTCGCGCCGGTACTTCCCGGACAGCAACCCGCCCGCGAGCGGACTCCAGACGAGGACCCCGAGGTCCTGGTCGAGGGTCAGCGGGATGAGTTCGTCCTCGGCGTCGCGTGACTGCAAGGTGTAGTGGATCTGCTGGGAGACGTAGCGCTGGTAGCCGTGCGCGTCGGAGACGGCGAGCGCCTTCATCAGCTGCCAGCCCGCGTAGTTGGAGACACCGACGTAGCGCACCTTGCCCGAGCGCACCAACGTGTCGAGGGCCTCGAGGGTCTCCTCCAGCGGGGTCTGGCCGTCCCACTCGTGGATCTGGTAGAGGTCGATGTGCTCGGTCCGCAGCCGCTTCAGGCTCCGCTCGGCCGAGCGGACGAGGTGGTAGCGCGAGGCGCCGCCGTCGTTGGGTCCGGCGCCCACGACCATCCGGGCCTTGGTGGCGAGCAGGACGTCGTCGCGGCGGCCCTCGAGGACCTCACCGGTGATCTCCTCGCTGAGACCGTCGGAGTACACGTCCGCGGTGTCGAAGAGGTTCACGCCGGCGTCCAGGGCCAGGTCGACCTGGCGGCGCGCCTGCGCGACGTCGGTGTTCCCGACGGCGGCGAAACCTCCCTGTCCACCGAACGTCATCGTCCCCATGGTGATCGTCGAGACCCGCAGCCCCGACCTTCCGAGTCGTCGGTACTCCATGGGCCGGACGCTACTCCCCCACCGGCACCCGACGTCCCCGGCACCCGGTGGGGGCCGCTCCCGCTCAGGTGGAGACCAACGCCACACCCCACGCGGAGGGAACGCGGTTGGGCCTGCTCGCCCTGAACACCACCGATCCGGTGTCGGGAACGAGGAACTCCTCGATCTCGTGGGTCTTCTCGTCGCAGTCCAGGTCCTCCTCCGTGCCGTTGAGGTTCAGCTCGACGCTGCCCCCGCCGGTGCAGGCGTAGAACGCGCGGACGGTGCTGTTCGCGGTGAGCCCCAGGGACACGCTGCCGTCGGTCTGCGCGTCACCGGCGGCGCCTCCCATCGACGGGCCACCTGCGGCGAGCGCCGCGTCGTCGACGATCGTGGTGACCGCGTCGAGGTCGGCCGAAGAGGTGCTCGGTGCGTCGTCGTGAGAACAGGAACTCAGCGCACCCAGCAGGGCGAGCAGGGCCACCGGCCCCGCTGCCTGCACCCGGAACACGCCCCGACCGCGCCGGGATGCTCGGGTGGGCGCCGACGCGACACGGTCCATGATCGAACCGTAGCGAGCCCCACCCGTTCCTCGCAGGCGATCGAGCGTGCGACCTACAGCGTGCGCGTTCCCCGGGCGACCGAGTGCAACGCCACCGCGGTCTTCCCGGTGGCGACGGTGACCGTGCCGCCCTGGAAGTCCTGCTGGAGCCCGCCGGACACCGCGCGGGGTTCGGAGACGGGGTAGCCGAGGGCACCGGTCTCCCACCCGCGGGCGGCCCAGACGGCGCGGACGGCGGTCGGGACGGTGTGCGTACCGGTGGCGGGGCTGGAGTAGATCGAGCCGCCGGTGAAGTGCTGCCCGGAGCCGCCGCCGACGAGGCCGCCGAAGAGGTTCGAACTCGGGTAGCCGAGCGTCCCACCCTCCCAGCCCTGCGCCCCCCAGGCCGACCGGACCGCACCGGCGACGACGTGGGTGCCGGCCGCGCTGGAGTAGAGCGAACCGTTCTGGAAGGCGGCGTAGGAACCGGCGGGCAGGGCGATCGCGGTCGACGTCGGGAACCCGAGGGCGCCGTTCTCGTACCCCGTCGCGCCGTAGGCGTCGAGCAGCGCACCACCGAGGGCCTGGGCCCCCGTCGCGGGCGACCAGTAGACGATCCCGCCCTGGAAGCGCTGCGCGAACCCGTTCCGCACGGCGAACTCCGCACCCGTCGGGTAGCCCAGCCAGGAGTTCTCGAAACCGAGGGAGGCCCAGCGGTCGCGCAGCGCGCCGCGGACGACCTGCGCGCCGGTGGCGGGGTTCCAGTAGATCGACCCGCCGGCGAAGCTCTGCGCGTACCCGCCGTCGCGCAGGGGACCGATCTCGCGCGACATCGGCAGGCCCAGGAAACCGGAGTTCGCCCCGGTGGCCCCGTAGGACTGCAGGATCGCGCCCTTGACGGGGATCCCCACGTAGCTGCGCGAACCGTCGGTGTTCGCGGTCACCAGCGGGGTGCGACGCGGCGAGCCGAAGTCGGCGACCCAGTAGGACCGCCAGACGGTCCGGCCACCGGAGTACAGGGTGGTGTAGACCAGCCCGATGCCGACGGTGTTGTACTGCCCGTCCTGCAGGACGGCGCGGTGCGGGTCGGACTTCATCCAGGTGTCGACGGCGAGGTCGCCGTTCTCGAGGCCGTGGGTGTCGGCGTTGCCCATGTCCGCCGTGGCGACGATCTCGCCCCAGCGCGGGAAGTCCGAGAGCAGCGTGGAGAGGTTCGGGTTGTGCTTCATCCCGTCGCCCTGCCCGAGGACGTCGGCCCAGTTCTGGGCGACGGTCTCCAGCGTCGGGTCGAGGGTCACCGCGGGCGCGCCGACCTTGGCGCGCTCGCGGTTGAGCCCGTCGAGGATCTGCTGCTGCTGGGTGGTGGCGGAGACCACGGGGGTGAGGACCTGCGCCGCTGCGGACGCCGACGAGGCCGTGACCACTTGGGCGACACCCGCACAGGGCAGCGCGACGAGCGCGGCCAGCAGCGGGGCGACGAGTCGAGCACGAGGGTTCTTCACCCCTTAGTGATCGTCCTCGGGTCGGTGTCACGACAGCGACCGCCCGGGGTACCCCCGTCCGGAGTCTTCTAGATGACTCTCGGTGACGGAGAGTCCGCGTCACCCCTCCTCATCGGCGACCTCCCCGGGAAGTCCAGGAAGATCGCCGATCGAACGGGGTCAGAGCTTCTCGATGGCCGCGGGTCGCTGCTGGGCGGCGCGGACGCGGGCGACGTCGAGCTTGTCGCTGCGGTCGAAGGAGTAGACGCCGTTCTGCTCCTGGAAGACGTCGGTCAGCTGCGTGTAGCAGTAGCCGAACATCAGCGGGTCGTTGAGCAGGACGCCCGTCAGCCCCTCGAAGCGGTGGTGGAACTCCTCCTCGGTGCGCGGCGGCTCGCCGTAGCCCCAGGACGAGGTCGCGCCCCGGTCGACCTCGGGGTTGCTGGCGGCGACGTCGGGACGCCACCAGATCCCGCCGAACTCGCTGCAGAACCACGGCTGGCCCTGGTACGGCAGCGACCAGGGGATGCCCTCGACGCCGTAGTCGCCCTCGTGGCCGCCGTAGTTGGTGTGCGGACGGTCCTGGGGCAGCCCGGACACCTCCTCGGCGAACTTCGCGGGGTCCTGGGTGTAGTTGTGCGAGTCCCACACGTCGGACTCGAGCACGCGGTGGGAGTAGCCGGACGTGTCGAGCACCGGTCGCGAGGTGTCCATGGCCTTGGCGGCCAGGAACATCGCCCGGGTCACGTCGTCGAGGACCTGACCGCGGTCGGTGAGCGGCTGACGGGTCTCGTTGAGCCCGCACCAGCCGACGATGGAGGGGTGGGAGTAGTCGCGCTCCAGCTCCTCCAGCCACTGCGACACGAAGTTCGACGTCGGCTGCTGGTGCTCGCCGCGGACGCTGCTGCCCTCCTCGATCGCCCCCCAGTCGCCGAACTCCCCCCACACGAGGTAGCCGAGGCGGTCGGCGTGGAAGAGGAAGCGCTCCTCGAACACCTTCTGGTGCAGGCGGGCACCGTTGAACCCGGCGTCGAGGGCGAGCTGGATGTCCCTGACCAGCGCCTCGTCGCTGGGCGCGGTCATCAGGCCGTCGGGGTAGTAGCCCTGGTCGAGGACGAGGCGCTGGAAGACCGGCCGGCCGTTGAGCAGGACGGCCTTGCCGTCGATGCTGACCGAGCGCAGCCCGGCGTAGGTCTCGACGGTGTCGACGACCTCGCCCGCGGCGTCGGTGAGGGTGACGGTGAGGTCGTAGAGGTGGGGGTCCTCCGGGGACCAGAGCCGGACGCGGTCGCTCGGCACCACGAGGGTGAGCCGCGGGGAGAGGTCGAGGTCGGCGCGCACGGTGGCGCCGACGACCTCCCCGGCGGCGTCGCGCACCGACGCCGTCAGGGTCCAGCCGGCGCGGTCACCGACGGACCCGGTCCCCGTGCGCCGCAACGGCTGCTCGAGGTGGAACGTCGAACCGGCGACGTCGGGGGTGATCCGGGGTCGGCCCAGCGACACGTCGGCGACCGGTTCGGCCCACACGGTCTGCCAGATCCCCGTCGTGCGGGTGTAGAGGCACTCGTAGTTGTCGTAGCGCGTCGACTGCTTGCCGCGGGCCTGCGGGCCGCGGTGGTCGTCGCGGGCGCGGACGACGACGGTGACGGTGCCGCTGCGGTGGCCGAGGTCCGCGGTGAAGGGGGTGAACCCGCCGCGGTGGCGCACGATCTCCTCGCCGTCGACCCACACCGTGGCGTCGTGGTCGACGGCCCCGAAGTGCAGCAACGTGCGACGTCCGGCCCAGGCGGGCGGGATGCTCACCTCACGGCGGTACCAGACCGCCGCCATGAAGTCGGTGTTCGCGATCCCGGAGAGCTCGGACTCCGGGGCGAACGGCACGGTGATCGTCGCGGCCAGGTCGCGTCCGAGCAGTCCGCGCTCGAGGCCGGAGTCGCCGGCGTCGACCTCGAACCCCCACGTCCCGTTCAGGGTGATCCAGTCGGCGCGGACCACGGAGGGCCGCGGGTACTCCGGACGGGGAACCGGTCCTCCGACGACGACGGCGGTGGTCTGGTCTTCGGGCACGAGCTTCTCCTCAGTGGGTTGCTGCCTGGAGGTCGCTGGCCGCGATCGGCGGGCGTCCGGAGCGTTCCCGGGGGCACGACGCGCCAGCGGTGCGGGCCCCACTCTGCCCCGTCGCCAGGCTCTCCGGCAACCGCGCCACGCCGTCCTGTGCATCGTTGCAAGGCGGGTCTCCCGAAGGTCTATGCAGCGTTGCAAACGGCGTGCTAAGTTCCGCAGCACTGAACGGGACGGTGCGGTTCCTGGCGCTCACGCGTCCGGGCCGCACTGCCACGACCGCCAACGACGGCAGGGACGGATCTCGAGTGAACAGTCATCCCCCGACACCCCCGGCACGGGGTGCCCTCAGCCGGCGCAGCCTGGTGCGCGGCGGCCTCGCCGCCGGTGGGCTCGGCCTCGTGGCCGGCACCTCCGGCTGCGGCTCGGCCCTGTCGGCGGGTCTCGTCGGCAGCGAGCTCGCGCCGGGAACCACGCAGTTCTGGAACCTCTTCGGCGGCGGCGACGGCGCCCGGATGATCCAGATGGAGGACGAGTACCGCAAGCAACAGGGCAGCGAGAAGTCCCTGGAGGCGGCGACCTTCGCGTGGGGCAACCCGTACTACTCGAAGGTCACCCTGGCGACGCTGGGCAACAAGCCGCCGGACGTCGCGGTCTCGCACGCCACCCGCGCGGCGAACCTCGCCGAGGCCGGTCTACTCTCCCCCATCACCGACGAGGTGCTCGCGGCCGGCGGCCTCACGGCCGACTCCTTCACCGAGAAGGCCTGGGAGTCCGTCAAGGTCGACGGCGTTCCCTACGCGCTCCCGCTCGACACCCACCCCTGGGTCGTGTTCTACAACACCGAGGTCCTCGACAAGGCCGGCCTGGTCGACTCCGACGGGAAGCTCAAGCCGATCGAGGGCACCGACGGCTGGGAGGCCGCGATGACCGCGGCCAAGGAGGCCAGCGGCCAGTGGGGCATGACCACCGGGTCGGTCGGGGACAACTCGAACTGCTGGCGCATGGTCAACACCCTGTACTTCCAGACCACCGGTGCCCCGGAGTTCCTCTCCGACCAGGGCACCAGGCTCAGCTACGACGAGGGCATCCTCCACGACGTCCTCGTGCTGATCCGGTCCTGGGCCGAGAAGGGCCTCATGCCCTCCAACGCCGACACGGCGGGCGCGGAGTCCTCGATGTTCACCGGGAAGTCGGGCTTCTTCCTCAACGGCGAGTGGGAGGTCACCACCGCGCAGGGCATCGAGGGGCTCACGTTCGGCATGGCGGCCTTCCCCACGCTCTACGACGAACCCGCGGCCCACGCGGACTCGCACACGTTCATCCTCCCCAAGATGGACCGGGACGAGGACCGTCTCAAGCGCGCCATGGGCTTCGTCAAGTCGATGCTCGACCAGAGCATGACCTGGGCCGCCGGTGGGCACATCCCCGCGTACGCCGAGACGTTCAACAGCTCCGAGTACGAGAACCTCGAGCCGATGCACGACTACGCGGAGGCCGCGAACTACGCGAAGTACGACTCCCCCGCGTGGTACTCGGGGTCGGGTTCGAACTTCGAGAACGTCATCGGGTCCGAGATCGGGCTGGTCATCCAGGGCCTGTCCAAGCCGGAGGCGGCCCTCGCCTCCATCAAGTCGCAGCTGGGCAGCTACGCCAAGACGGCGAACCCCTTGTGAACCGGCCGATGAGCAACCGGACGCTGACGTCCCGGACGACGCCTGGAGGCGATCTGCAGTGAGCACCACCCTCGACCGGCCGGTGACCGGCCACGGCGGTACCCGCCCCAAGGCCGCCGTGTCCGAGAACCAGACCCGGCCCGCCTGGCTCTTCGTGGCCCCCTTCGCCCTGTTCTACCTGGCGTTCCTGCTGGGCCCGTCGATCTACATGTTCATCGCCAGCTTCTTCGACACCAGTCTGGTCAAGACGGGTCTCGGGACGTTCGCCGGCTTCGCGAACTACGCCGAGATGCTCGGGAACCCGTCGTTCTGGTCGTCGATGTGGCACACCCTGCAGTTCACGATATACACGGTCCCGCCGCTCGTCGTGCTGTCGTTCGTGTTCGCCGTGCTCGCCAACCGGATGACGCGTGGTTCCTGGTTCTGGCGCCTCGCGTTCTTCGTGCCCTACATCCTGCCCTCGGCCACGGTGTCCCTCATCTGGGTCTTCGTCTTCTCCGCCGACACCGGGATCTGGCCCACCATCCAGAAGTGGTTCGGCGCCGAGGCCCCGACGCCGGTCCTCGCCAGCCCGACCTTCGCCATGGTGGGGATCGCGATCACCACGATCTGGTGGACGATCGGCTTCAACTTCATCCTGTACCTGGCCGGCCTGCAGGACGTTCCGCGCGAACTGTACGAAGCGGCCGCCCTGGACGGCGCCACCCCGTGGCAGCAGATCCGCTACCTGACCATCCCGATGCTCAGCCGCACGACGACGCTGGTCATCCTCCTCCAGATCATCGCCAGCCTGAAGATCTTCGACCAGGTCGCGATCATGACCGACGGGGGGCCCGGCATCAGCACCGAGGTCGCCCTGACGTTCATCACCCGCGCCGGTTTCACCGACAACCGCATCGGGGCCGCCGCCGCCGCCTCGTTCCTGCTGTTCATCGTGATCGTCGTGATCGCCGTCGCCCGTCAGCTCATCGAACGTGCCCAGGAGAGGAGGGCGGCCTGATGGCGAGCCCTGACATCACGGGCAGTGCCCGCCCCGCGCGCTCCCGCAACAACGGTCTGTCCGCCGCGGCTCCGGCCGCCAAGGTCGTCAAGACCCAGACCAACGGTGGCCGCACCTTCGGCATCGTCTGCGCCGCGGTCCTGACGGTGTTCGCGGTGCTGTGGCTGCTGCCGAGCCTGTGGGCGATCAAGACGTCCCTCACCGCGAACTCCGTCGCGGCGCTGGGTGCGGAGTCCATCCTCAAGGACCTGCACCCGACGTTCTCGTCCTACGCCACGCTGCTCAAGGGCGGCGACCTGTGGAACTGGTACCTCTCCAGCGCCATCACGTCCGTCGTCAGCGCGGCGCTCGTCGTCCTCTTCGCCTCGATGGCCGGCTACGCTCTGTCCCGCATGCGCTTCCGGGGCCGCAACATCGTGTTCTTCGCGGTCATCGCCGGGATCATGGTGCCGTCCAACGTCCTGATCATCCCGATCGTCCAGCAGTTGCAGGCGGTCCACCTCCTGAACACCTACTGGTCGGTGATCTTCCCGCAGGTCCCCAGCGTCGTGGCCCTCTTCGTCTTCAAGCAGTTCTTCGACGGCATCCCCGTCGAGCTGGAGGAGTCGGCCCGCCTCGACGGCGCCTCGAACTGGCGGATCTACCGTTCCATCGTCATGCCGCTGTCCAAGCCGGTCATCTCGGCGATGGCCATCGTCACGTTCGTCGGCGTGTGGAACAACCTGATCCTCCCCCTGTACACGATGTCGAACCCGAAGCTCATGACCATCCCCGTCGGGTTGGCCTCCGTCCAAGGTTCGTTCGGGCAGCGCTACGCCGACATCCAGGCCTCGGCCATCCTCGGCGCCCTGCCGCTCGTCATCCTGTTCCTCGTCTTCCAGCGCCGCATCGTCGAAGGCGTTGCCGGCACCGGCCTGAAGGGTTGATCCACCTGTGAGCACCGGAAACCTGCACGGCGTCGTGAACCTCGACGTGGCGGGCGCGACCATCAGCCGACACCTCTACGGCCACTTCGCCGAGCACCTGGGCCGGTGCATCTACGAGGGGTTCTGGGTCGGGGAGGACTCCCCGATCCAGAACACCGCGGGGGTGCGCGACGACGTCGTGCAGGCCCTGAAGGAGATCAGCATCCCCAACCTGCGCTGGCCGGGGGGCTGCTTCGCCGACGAGTACCACTGGATGAACGGCGTCGGCCCGCGCGAGGAACGCCCCTCGATGGTCAACACCCACTGGGGCGACGTCGTCGAGGACAACTCCTTCGGCACCCACGAGTTCATGCAGCTCTGCGAGCTGCTGGGGGCGGAGCCCTACGTCTCGGGCAACGTCGGCTCCGGCACCGTCGCCGAGATGAGCGACTGGGTCGAGTACCTCACCCGCTCCGGCGACGCCCCGATGTCCCGGTTGCGCCGTGAGCACGGGCGCACCGAGCCCTGGAAGGTCCCCTTCTGGGGCATCGGGAACGAGGCCTGGGGGTGCGGCGGCAACATGACCGCCGAGCAGTACACCCAGCTCGCCAGCCAGTTCGCGACCTACACGCGCAACCACGACGGCAACGAGCTGTACCGCGTGGCGGCCGGTCCGAACAAGGACGACTACCACTGGACCGAGACGCTGATGAAGTCGATCAGCGCCCTCGGCGGGCCGGTGGCCGACCGCAAGCACAACGGCTGGCAGGCCCTGTCCTTCCACTACTACACCCACGCCAGCGACGACTGGCAGCACAAGGGCTCGGCGACGGAGTTCGACGCCGAGGAGTACCACCGCACCATCCTCAACGCCTGGCGCATCGACGAGATCGTCCGCGGGCACGCCCGGGTCATGGACGCCTACGACCCCGAGGCCACCGTCGGTCTCGTCTGCGACGAATGGGGCACCTGGTGGGACGTGGAACCCGGCACCAACCCCGGGTTCCTGTTCCAGCAGAACACCCTGCGCGACGCGCTCGTCGCCGGTCTGCACTTCGACGTCTTCCACGCCAACGCCCGCCGGCTGGTCATGGCGAACATCGCCCAGACGGTCAACGTGCTGCAGGCGATGGTGCTGACCGACGGCGCGAAGATGGTCCTCACCCCGACGTACCACGTGTTCGCGATGAACGCCGGGCACCAGGACGCCACCAGCCACCCGGTGCAGGTCGTCAGCTCCGACGCCCGCTACCGGGGCGAGGTCGGCGAGTACGCGACGCTGACCACCTCGGTGAGTTCGCGGGAGGGCAGCGCGCTGGTCTCGCTGACCAACCTCGACGCCAGCAACGGCGGCACCGTCCGGCTCGACCTGCGGGGACGTGACTGGCAGGTCGCGACCGCCAAGATCCTCGCGGCTCCCTCGTTGCAGGCGCACAACACGGTGCAGGACCCCTCCGCCGTGGCACCCGTCGCCTTCGACGGCGCCCGACGCGAGGGCGACGCGCTCGTCGTCGACCTGCCCCCGCACTCCTTCGCGACGGTGGAACTCACCCTCGGCTGAGGATCGCGGGAACACCCCCTCGACGCGCTCGGGTGCGGCCGGACAGGTCGCACCCGAGCGCTCTCACGTCCGGCCCAGCCCGTGCGTCCGCAGCACCCTGTCGAGGACGTCGGCGGGCATCCCCCGGCCGTCGCCGCGGGGCCAGTGCACGACGACCTCGTCGAAGCCCGCCGCCTCCAGGGCGGCCGCGAACCGCGGGTAGTCCCGGTAGGCCGCCTCCTCGTCCAGGCTCAGCAGCGCCATCGCCCGGACGCCGGCCGCACCGGGGACCTGCGCGAAGCGGGCAGCGGGCGCGGTGAAGCGCTCGACGGTCTCCTCGGACCCCGGACGGCGGTCGCCGTAGGTCACCCAGGTGTCCCCGACGGCGGCGGCGAAGCGCATCCCCCGCGGACCGGCCGCGGCCACCGTCAGCGGGATCGAGCCGGCCACCGGACCGGGGACGTTGCGGGCGTCGAGCGCCGTGTACCGCTCCCCCGCCACGTCGCTGGCCCGCTGCGCCAGGACCGTGCTCAGCAGCGTCGTCCACTCCTCGAAGCGCGACTGCCGCTGCGCGGGGGTGAGTTCCGCGATCCCCAGCACCGTGGCGTCGTGCCTCGCCGTCCCCGCCCCCACGCCGAGTTCGAGGCGCCCCCCGCTCAGCTGGTCGAGGGTCATCACCTCGTGCGCGAAGGTCACCGGGTGGCGGAAGTTCGGGGAGGCGACGAGCGTGCCCAGCCGCACCGTGGTCGTGACCGTGGCGGCCGCCGCCAGCAACGGCACGGCGTTGTACCAGGGCCCGTCGCGCAGGGACTCCCAGGACAGGTGGTCGTAGCAGAACACCGTGCGCAACCCCAGGGCCTCGACGGCGCGCGCGGTCTCGGTGAAGGCGGTGGGGTGCAGGTCGTTCAGGACCACGCAGGAGAGTTCGAGCACCCTCGCACCCTACGGAACCGGATCAGCCCAGGTCACCGACGGCGCGCGCCCGCGCCACGGCGGAGGCGGTGCTGTCCACGCCGTAGCGCTCGCGCAGCAGCGCCAGTTCGTGCGCGAGGTCCGGGAGCGCCAGCCCCACGGTGTGCGCGACCACCACGGCGGGCAACCCGCCGGCCACCAACCCCAGCACCCGAGCGCCGCGGGTGGCGACGCACGTCAGGATGCGCCCGCCGCGACGGGGTACGCCCACGTTCGGGGGATCCCTCCCCGGGTTGGGCGCACTGCGGCTGCGCTGCGCTGCGGATCACTCACCCGCGGTCGCGGCGGAAGAACCTCCGGCGACGTGGCGGCGGGGTGACCGGGGCCGCCACGACCGGAGCGGGTCGGGCGGCACGCCACGCCTCGAGCACGACGGACTCCTGGAGCAGCGCCACCACGACGAGGGGCCCGTCACTGGGTCGTCGGTAGAGCTCACGCACCCGGTCGTTGAACCCCTCGACCTCGGCCCGCACCAGCGACTCGGAGTGCAGCCGGCCGAGGTCGCGCAGGATGTCCTCCCGCTCGCGACGCAGGGCCAGCGCGGGCGGGAGCATGGCGCTGACGTCGTAGCCCTCGCGGCGGGCCTTGTCCGCCGCCCACTCCTCGGCCGAGAAGTCGCGGTCCAGGCCGCGCAGCGGCGCTCCGGCCCCCGGGAGGTGGTCGAAGTCGCCGCGTTCCTGGGCCTCGCGCACCTGGCGTTCGACCCAGTCCTCGAAGGACGTGCCGGGAGGTTTGCGTTCGCTCACCGCGCCACCCACCCCGCCCCTCGTCGTGACCCGTCGTCGTGAACCCTGGTCCCGAAAGTAGTCAGCGCTCCGCCGACGGTCAACGCGGAACGCCAGCGGTGATCCTCAGCACCGGGGAAGACCGGTGGACCGACCCGGCGCGGCTCAGCGCGGGTCGCGGCGCCTGCGCGGGACGTCGGAACGCAACCGGTCACGACCCGCACGCTTCGCGGCGTAGAGGTTCCGGTCGGCCCCGGCCAGCGCGTCGACCAGGGCGGACCCGCCACCGCCGACCGGGACGAGCCCGGCGCTGCAGGTGACGCGCAAGCCGGCGGCGAGGACGCCCCAGTCGTGCGAGCGCACGGCCTCCAGCAACCGGAGGACGGTGACGCGCGCGCCCCCGTCATCGTCATCGTCGTGGTCGTCGCGCAGCAGCAGCAGGAACTCCTCACCGCCCAGGCGGGCGGCGATCTCACCCGGCCCGCAGAACTGCTCCAGGTAGCGGGCGAACTGCTGCAGCACCTCGTCACCGACCTGGTGGGAGTGGGTGTCGTTGACGCGTTTGAAGTGGTCGAGGTCGAGCAGGGCGATCGCCCACCCCCGTCCACCGGACGCCGCCACCCGCGCCGGGACGACGTCCTCGACGTAGCGGCGGTTGAACAGCCCGGTGAGGTGGTCGCGTTCGGCCAGCCGCTGGTAGTGCTCGCCGGCGCGACGGGCCTCGGTCGTCTCGTAGATCGCGGCGAGGACCCGGGCCCGGTGGTGCTTCGCCGCGGAGACGCGCTCCATCGTGAGGTCGTAGAACCTGCGGTGCAGCCGGTAGGCGCCCTCGAAGTCGCCGGTGGCCGCGGCCAGTTCGCACTGCTCGAGCACGAGGTCGCCCCCCACCTCGCCGAAGGAGAGGTCCGCGCACTGCGCGGCCGCGGCGGCCAGGCTCTGCGCCGCCTCGGCGAAGCGCCCGAGGTGGCGCAGGCACCGGGCGAGGTTGACGTGCAGGGTCGCGACGTCCCGGGCCTCGGTGATCAGGCGCGCGTCGGCGAGGGCGTCACGCAGCACGGCCTCCGCGGCGGCCCACCGGCCCGCCCCCATGCGGACGTGCGCGACCGTGTCCCAGGCCGCGGCGCTCAGCGCCAGGCCCGTCCGCCGGGAGTGCTCCAGCAGCTCCGCGGCGAGGGCCGCGGCCTCGGCCGCCCGCCCCGCGCGGAGTTCCAGGTAGGCGAGGTTGTTCAGCGTCCGCAGCCGCAGGTTCTGGTCGCCCTGGGCCTCCGCCGCCCGCAGCAGCCCGGTGAACCGGGTGCGGGCCTCGTCGAAGTCGCCGAGGACCTCGTGGGTGATGCCGAGCCGGGACCGGTGGTCACCGTGCACCCACGCGGGAGCGTCGGCCGGGAGGCGCTCCACGCCCTGCACGGCGTGCTCGAGGGCGAGTCCGCCGTCGCCGAGGATCTCGTGCAGGGTCGAGAGCAACTGGTGGGCGCGGGCGGCGACGAACGCGTCTCCCGCCCCGTCGGCCCACGCGAGCGCGGCCTGCGCGACGACCCCGAGGCGCTCCGCGTCACCGCGGCGGCCCGCGGCGTCGGCGATGACGAGCTCCGCCTGCCACCCGAGCCCCGTCCGCTCCGGACCGGGGACGTGGTGGCGGACCTGGTGCAGGAGGAACCCCGCACGGGTCGCGGCGGCCTCCACGTCGTGGCCGACGAGGAACGCGACGTCGTGCAGGGCGGCCTGCAGCACCGCCGGGGACGGGGAGTCGACGAGCACCGTGGCCGCTGGCCCGTCCACCGCCCGCCCCCTCCGCGCTCGACACCCTCCTCCTGGGTGTCGACCGACCCGGGGGCGGACTGAAGGGCGGGGACGTCCCCTCAGCCGGCGCCGGCGGCTGAGGCCCACTCCGCGACCCGACGGGCGCTCTCCTCCTCGCAGAGGTCCTCGACGCGCGTCATGACCGACCACCGCACCCCGAACGGGTCGCGGACGCTCGCGAAGCGGTCGCCGGAGACGAAGTCGGTCGCCGGTTCGCGGATCGTCGCCCCGGCCGCCCCGGCGCGCGCCACCACGGCGTCGACGTCGGCGCAGTGGAACCCGAGGGAGTAGCAGTCGTCGTCACCGTCCGGGGCCGGGACGAGGTGGTAATCGGGGTTCGGTTCCCCCAGCTGCAGGCGACCGCCGCCCAAGGCGAGCTCGGCGTGGACGACGACACCACCCATCTCGGTCACGTCGACGACCCGCGCGCCGAAGACGTCGCGGTAGAACTCGACGGCCTCCCGGGCGCGCGCGATCGTCAGGAACGGGGTGATGCCGCTGACACCGTGCGGGACCCCGTGGGTGGTGTGCTCGCCGTGCGCGGCCCGGCGACCGGTCGTTTCGCTCATGGTCGCGACGCTAGGCGCCGCCGCCCGGGTCCGGCTTGGAGATTCGCGCCAACCCCGGCGGTAGCGTGCGGACGTGACCGGAGCGGACCGCGGGATCCTCTACCCCGCGCGCCTGCCCCGCTTCACCCGGGTACCCGCCCCCGAGGCGGTCGACCGGCTGGTGCGCTGGTTCTGGGTCCCGCAGTGGGACGTCGACGCCGGCCGGGTCTCCCGCCAGCACGTCGTGGCCTTCCCGGCCTGCAACCTCGTCGTGGACAGCCGCGAGGGTGGTTTCGTCGGCCTGGCCGGGCCGACGACACGGCGTTCGCACCAGGACCTCAGCGGGAGCGGCTGGGCCGTCGGTGCGCAACTGCTGCCGGCGGCGGTGCCCGCCTTCACCGACGACCCCACGGCGTTGCGCGACGACTACCGGCGCCTCGACCTGCCCGACCTGCTGGCGGCCGTCCGGGACGCGACGTCGGGCCCGGCCGACGGTCTCCCCGCCCGCGGGGCCGCCGCGTTCGCCGACTGGCTCGCCGCCCACGTCGGGGAACCGTCCGCGGAGGCGTCGCTGGCCAACGCGATGGCCGAGCTCATCGACTCCGACCCCGAGGTCCTCCGGGTGGAGGACGTCGCCCTCCGGCTCGCGACGTCACCGCGCACCCTGCAACGCCTCGCCCGCCGCTACGTCGGTCTCCCGCCCGCGGCGATGATCCGCCGCCGCCGGTTGCAGGAGGCCGCCGAGCGCGTCCGGAGCGATCCCGGCGCCGACCTGGCCCGCATCGCCGCCGACCTCGGCTACGCCGACCACGCCCACCTGACCCACGACTTCCGCGCGGTCCTCGGCATGGCCCCCAGCGCGTACCGCCGCTCCGGGGCGACCTGACGTCCCGGGTCCGGCGCGAGCCGGGTACGTTCGCCGCATGCACGACGAGGCGTTGCGCCCCGGGGAACGGGCCCGCGACGTGGGCGATCCCTACCGCTACGGCGTCTACCTGCGGCCCGACCCGCGGACGTGCCTGGCCGTCACGACCATCACCACCCAGCTCCGGGCGCAGTACGGGTTCGTCTCGGCCGGGGCGTTCCCGCCGCACGCCACCCTGGTGGGCAGCCAGCACCTGGGCCGCGACGAGGACGCGGTCGTCACCGCCCTCGACGCCGTCCTGGAGGGCCGCCCCGGCTTCGACGTCCACAACCGCGGGGTGCGGCCCAGCGGGGTGGGTTTCGTCTACGACGTGCACCACCGCGCCGACGGGAGCCCGAACGCCGAGTTCGTGGACCTCGCCGCCGCGGTCGACGCCGCCGTCGAGCCGTTGCGGCTGCCGATGAACTCCCCGCAGGTCCACGGCTTCGACCGCGCCGGCTTCCTGGCCCACCTGTCCCTGGCCTCGCACGACCTCTACGAACGTCCCGACCTGCACGACGAGGTGGGCGAGTTCGTCACCGGTCTCGACGTCGCGGTACCGCAGGGTTTCCGAGGTCGCACCGTGACCCTGTACCGCACCGCCAGTTCCGACTGGAGCGGGCGGTGGTGGCGCAGCCTGGTGTGCGAACACGTCGCGACGTGGACCCTGGACTGAGACGACGCACAGGATCTGCGCAGCGTTCACCGAAGGGTTGTTCGGCGTCAGCTGTGGATTGGCCGAGCACGGGAAGGGTTCGGGGCATCCGGAGTGCACCGCAGCCACCCGCCTCGTGAGGATCCCCGTGACCACGTTCCCCCTCGTCAGCACCCCCGCCGGCGGCCTGGGCCGCCGCAGCGTCCTCGCCGGCGCAGCCGCCGGCACCGGCCTGCTCGTGGCCGGTCAGCACAGCGCGTCCGCGACCCAGAGCCCCGACCGGGCGACGAAGTCCTTCGCCTCACGCCTGGGCAACCCCTTCACCCTCGGCGTCGCCTCCGGGGAACCCACGCCCGACGGCATCGTCCTGTGGACGCGACTGGCGCCCTACCCCTACGCCGAGGACGGGCGGGGCGGCATGCCGGACCGCGACGTCCCCGTCGAGTGGGAACTCGCGGAGGACGACGCGTTCCGCCGCATCGTGCGCAGCGGCCGGACGGTCGCCCCGTCCCAGCTCGGGCACAGCGTCCACGTCGAGGTCGACCGCCTGCCCTCGGGGCGGGAGTTCTTCTACCGCTTCCGCCTCGCCGGTCTGGGCGGGGAGGTCTCCCCGGTCGGCATGACCCGCACCGCCCCGGCCCTGAGGTCCTGGGGCACACCGCTGACCATGGCGTTCGCGTCCTGCGCGCAGTACGAACACGGCTGGTTCACCGCCTACCGCCGCCTGGCCGAGGAACAGCCGGACGTGGTCCTCTTCCTCGGGGACTACATCTACGAGTACCAGGCGGACACGTACGTCTCGCCCTCGGGCAGCAACGTGCGCGACCACATGGGCCCGGAGACGGTGTCACTGGCCAACTACCGCCAGCGCCACGCCCAGTACAAGGCGGACCCGGACCTGCAGGCCGCGCACGCGGTGGCTCCGTGGATCGTCACCTGGGACGACCACGAGGTCGAGAACAACTACGCCGCACTCGTCGCCGAGGAACAGGTCCCCGTGCCGACCCTCGAGGAGTTCACCGCCCGCCGGGCCGCGGCCTACCAGGCCTACTACGAGAACATGCCGCTGCGTGCCGACGCCCGTCCCCGGGGTGCCGACATGCAGTTGTACCGCCGCCTCAGCTGGGGACGGCTGGCGAACTTCCACGTGCTCGACACGCGCCAGTTCCGCGACGACCAGCCCGGTGGGGACACGTTCCCCAGCGCCGGCCCGGAACGCGACGAGCCCCAGCGCACCATCATGGGCGAGGAGCAGGAGGCGTGGCTGCTCGACGGCCTCGAACGCTCCGGCGCGACGTGGGACGTCATCGCCCAGCAGGTCATGTTCCACGAGCACGACTACGTCCCGGGTGTCGACCGGGGTTTCAACCCCGACTCCTGGGACGGGTACACCGCCAACCGCCAGCGACTGCTGGACGAGTTCGCGGAACGCGGGGTGGAGAACCCCGTCGTCCTCTCCGGCGACGTGCACAAGCACTACGCGGCGGACCTCTCCCGGGTCGCCACCGACCCGGGCTCCGCGCCCGTGGGCGTCGAACTGGTCGCCACCTCGATCACGTCCGGGGGTGACGGGGGTGACGACTACGCGACCCGCGACAGCGAACTGGCCGACAACCCCGACCTGAAGCTCGCCAACAACCAGCGCGGCTACGTCGTCGCGCGCCTGGACCGGCACGAGATGCGCGCGGAGTTCCGGGTGCTCGACCGGGTGTCGCAGCCGGGGGCCGCAGCGGGCACCCGCGCGACCTTCGTCGTCGAGGCCGGACGCCCCGGGCTGCAGGAGGCCTGAGAGCCGCGGCGGGGCGGTGTCCTCGTGGCACCGCCCCGTTGCCGCGCTCCGTGCTTCGATGGGCCGGGGACTCACTCCCGGTAGTCGATCGACAGCGCGGAGTACGCCCGCCGGCCATGATCGTGCGCCGACGTCCGCGGGCGGGTAGACAAGAAGGATGGTCGACGCCCACGAAGAGATCGAAGTGAAGTACGAGTTCGCCCCCGACGCCGAGCTGCCGCCGCTGGCCGCCGTGCTGCCCGAGGACGACGCCAGCGGGCTGCGCGTCGGTGACCGCGACGAGTTCGTCCTCGACGCCGTCTACTTCGACACCCCCGACCTGCGACTCTCCGGGGCGAGGACGACGCTGCGCCGGCGCACCGGCGGCGTCGACGCCGGGTGGCACCTGAAGACCCCCGGCGACGACGGCGCCCGCCTCGAACGCCGGGTACCGCTGGGACGCGCGGTCCGCACCGTCCCCGTCGCGCTGCGCCGCCTCGTGGAGACCCTGACCGAGGGACAGCCGCTCGTACCGGTGGTCCGGCTGTCCACGCACCGGAGCGTGCAGACGGTCCTCGACGTCAGTGGTCGACGGTTGCTGGAACTCGCCGACGACAGGGTCGAGGCCCACCGGCTGCTGCCGGCCGGGGGTTCCGGGGAGCCGGGCGCGGGGCAGACGTGGCGCGAGGTGGAACTGGAACTCCTCGACGGCGACCGTGCGGTCTTCGACGCCGTCGACGCCGCGCTGCGGGCGGCCGGCCTGGTCGTCTCGACGAGTTCCTCGAAGGTCGGGCGCGTCCTGGCGGGGATGCCGCCGGAACCCGCGGCCGACGACCACACCACCGACACCGATCCTGACACCGTTACCGCGGAGGTCGTCCCCGTCGAGGTGACCACGCCGTCCGCCGCGACCCCGACGGAACCCCGGACGTTGTCCCGCGGCACGACCCCCCGGCGCAAGGAACTGTCGACGGCGTCGAGCGCGGGCGACGTGCTCTTCCTGCACCTGCGCGAACAGGTCCAGCAGGTCTTCGACCAGGACGCCCGCGTCCGGGCCGACGAGCCCGACAGCGTGCACAGGATGCGGGTCGCCACCCGCCGCCTGCGCAGCGCGCTCCGCACGTTCCAGCCCCTGCTGGGCGCACCGACGAAACCGTTGCGGGACGAGCTGCGCTGGCTCGCCGCCGAGCTGGGACGGGCACGCGACGCGGAGGTCCTGCGCGACCGCCTGGTGCAGGCGGTCGCGTCGTTGGACGTCACCCCCGAGGACCCCGCAGCGACGGGAGCCGTACCGCAGCGGGTGGCCGAGCAGCTGGGGTCGGACTACCGACGGGCCCACGACCAGGTGCTCCTTGAACTGGACTCCGAGCGCTACCAACGCCTGCTGGACACCCTCCAGGAGTTCGTCGAGAGCCCGGCGACGAGCCCGAAGGCCCGTCGTCCCGCGGGGAAGGAACTCCCGAAGCGCGTCGCCCGGACGTACCGCACGCTGGCGGAGCTGGTCGCCGCCGCGCAGGACGCCCCCGCCGGTCACGCACGGGACGAGCTGTTCCACGAGGCCCGCAAGGCCGCGAAGCAGGTGCGCTACGCCGCCGAGGCGGTCGCCGTCGTGTTCGGGAAGGACGCCAAGCGGTTCGCCGCGGCGACGACCGCGGTGCAGGAGGTCCTCGGTGAGCACCAGGACTCCGTCGTCACCCGCGAGCGGTTGGCCGAGCTGGCCGCGCGGGCGGAGCCCGAGGTGGCCTTCGCCTACGGACGGCTGTTCGCGCAGGAGGAGACCCACGCCCGGCTCAGCGAGTCCGACGTCGAGGAGGCCTGGAAGGCACTGCGGGCCAAGCGCCTCCACCGCTGGCTGCGGTGACCGGATGCGCGCCGGGTCGGGTCGGCACCGGAAGACGCTGACCCGCCCCCAGTTCCCGCGCAGTGTGGCCTCGGCTACCGACGCCGCCAGGCCGGAGACGTTCGCGGCGAACTCCTGGAACCTGCTGGACCCCTCGGTGACGTTGCGGACCACGTCAGGAGCCACCTGCACCGCCACCACCGCCGGGGAGGTCTCCCGCGCCGCAGTGGAGCTGAACGAACTCGTCGCCACCTCCACCCTGTGGGCGTCGGTCGAGCGAGAGACTGCTGACGCCGCCGGCGGTGGTAGGTGCCCTCGATCCAGATGACGATGGCGAGACGCGGTTCTTCGCGGCCACGCCGTCCGGCGGTTGAGGACGTTCTCCGAAAACGGGCTGACGAACGACTCCACGGTCTGGAACCCTCAGCGACTCGTGGGTCGTGGCCCGCTCGGCGAGCGCGTCACGACCCCTGAGGGCCAGGGCAGCGGCAACGTCTCCGCCGGTGCCGGCCGGGCCAGCAGGAAGCCCTGCACGAACACCGCCCGACCGCGGGCCATCTCCTGCAGCAGCCGCAGCTGCGGCTCCGTCTCGATCCCCTCAGCGGTCACCGCCAGCCCGGTGCTCAGCCCCAGCTCCAGCAGCATCCGCACCACCGCAGCGTCTCGCTCGTCCTCCAGCATGCCCGCCACGAACCGCCGGTCGATCTTCATCCCGTCCAACGCCAGGTCGGTCAGGTGGTGCAGCGTCGATGCGCCGGCTCCGAGGTCGTCCAACGTCAAGCGCACCCCCCCAGCCCGCAACCGCGCCAGATCCTCCGCGGCGGCCTGCAAGTGCTGCACCGTCGCCACCTCCGGGATCTCCAGGCGCAGCCGCTCAGCCGGAACCTGACAGTCTCCGACCGCAGCCAGGACCGCATCCGCCAGACCGGGCGCCTGCAGCCCCTGCACCGACAGGTTCACGTTGAGGAACGGCGGGGCCTGCAACCCCAGCTCCTGGGTCCAGGACCGCAGCTGGCGCAACGCCATCTCGAGGACGTGGTGGTCCAGTTCGGCGGAGAACCCGGCGTCGGCGACCGCGTCCAGGAACTCCCCCGGCCCCAGGAGCCCCCGGCTGCGGTGCTGCCAGCGGACCAGGGCCTCCACACTGGCCAACTGCCCCGTCGCGACCTCGGTGATGGGTTGGAAGTGCAGGACGAACTCCCCCGCGTCCAGGGCGCGTTGCAGCTCCCGCCGATCGATCACCGAGGAGCTGGTCCCGACCCGATGGGTGACTCCCGTCACCACGTGGGCCCGGTGTCCGCCGGCGACCTTGGCCTGGTACATCGCCAGGTCCGCCTCCCGCAGCAGCACGTCCGCACGGGCGAAGACGTCACCACTCGGTCGGCGTTCTCGGCCGGTGGATCGGTTCGGGCCCGGGTCGCTCTCGAGCCGAGTTCTCGCAGCGGCGTCGTGGATGGCGTCGTCGGCGACGGCGATCCCGATGCTCGCCCGTCCTGGCAGGACCAGCTGCCCCACGGTGACCGTCCCACCCAGGCAGGCCAGGAGGCGCTGTCCCAGACCGTGAGCCGCCTGACCGGCCTCGACGTCGCCCGGTAGGCGAACGATGACCGCGAACTCGTCACCGCCGAGTCGGGCCGGCAGATCCTGAGGACGGCACGAGGCGCGCAACCGTTCGGCGACGACCTGCAGCACCTGGTCCCCGACACCGTGGCCGTAGCTGTCGTTGAAGGCTTTGAACCCGTCCAGGTCGATGTAGACCACAGCCAACCGCTCACGCCGGTCAGGCTGCTGGAAGCAGCGGTGCAGGTACTGCAGGAAGTGGTCGCGGTTGGCCAACCGGGTCAGCGGGTCGGTCAAGGCGTGCTGCGCCAACTGCGCTGACAGCGCTCGGAAGACCGCCGCCACGGACACCTGACGTGGCTCCTGGTCCTCGTCCACCACGAGGATGTCGCCGACGGCCACACCGGCCGCACCGACGTGGGCGCCGACGTCGCCTGGACGGTCAGCAGCGTCGCGGGACGGACTCTCAGTCCTCCCCCGCTGCGGAGCGGTACCTGGAGCACCTGCTCCGTCCGAGACCTGAGCCTGGTCGTGCTCGAGGACGAGGCGGGCGATGTCGGCGATGTCCGTGGCGGCGTCCACCACCAGCGGGGACCAGTCGGTCATCGCCTGGACGGTCTTGCGGGCGTGCAGGACCCGCCCGTAGCCCAACCGCCCGGTCATGAGCTGCTGGAAACGTGCCCGGGTCAACAACCCCCATCCCGCGGCCCGTCCCTGACCAGCAGCGTCGGCAGGAGGGTTCGAGGAATCGGCGGCGTGGTGAGCGGGCCGCACCGCAACACACGTCAACCGCGGATCGGAGCGGAACCGGTCGTCCAGGTCGGTGACGGGCAGATCCGCCGCGACCGTCTCGAGAGGGCCGGCCAGCACGCCGACCGAGGTGTTGGCGGGCCCCGTGCTGAGCAGGTCGCTGATCCACAGACTCACAGCAGGGGTATCGGATGGATCCTGCACGTTCTGACCATTGCATGATCGACATCATTCGGACAGCCGTACCGGTACGGACGCGCCCCACCCGTGACGCCGCCGCACGAGGTGCTGGACGGAGCCGCGAGAGGTCGAGGTGGAACCGTGGCGGCGAGCTCAGGCCCTGTCCCCGACGACGTCGCAGCACAGGTGGTGACGTTCGTCACCCGCAGCCACGGTCCCCTGCCGGCCTCCGCGACGACGGAGACCCTCGACGACCGGGTGGCCGTGAGTTGTCTGGACTTCTGGACTAGTTCACGGTTCGGACACCCGACCGGGGGCGGCCTGCCACCTGCCCTCCCTAGCGTCGCGGCTGTGCCCGGGACTTCCCCGTGACCGCGCCCTCCTCCGCGGTTCCGCCGGGCCCCACCCGCCCCGAAAGGTCGCTCCCATGCTCACGTCCCGCACCAGGCGCTTCGGAGCACTCGCCGCCGGCGCACTGCTCACCACGATGGCCGTGACGGGCTGCTCGGCCGCGAGCGACGCCGCGACCGGGTCCGGTTCCTCTTCAGGGTCGTCCGGGGGTACCTGGGCGAAGTCCGAGGGGACGATCGTCTTCGGCGCCACCCCGGACCAGGCCGGCTCCGACTCGAACTGGAAGCCCCTCGAGGACTACATCGCGAAGGAGACCGGCTACGAGGTCGAGTACTACCCCACCGCCGACTACACGGCCCTCATCGCCGCGGCCGCCGCCGGCAAGGTGGACATGGTCACCAGCGGTGCCCTGCAGTACGTCATGGCCAACAACAAGGGCGCCACTCTGGAACCCGTCGCCGCCGTGCTCAGCTCCCCCGACGTCAAGGACCCCGGGTACTACTCCGAGGCCATCGTTCCCAGCGGATCGCCCATCACCTCCCTCGCGGGTGCGAAGGGCCACACCGTCTGCTTCGTCGACCCCAACTCGACGTCGGGTTTCCTCTTCGGGCTCTACCAGTTGTCCAAGGCCGGACTGAACGTGACACCGTCGGGCACCGACGCGAACGGGAACCCCACGTTCAGCGACTTCACGGCCTACTTCGCGGGCGCCCACGACAAGTCGGAACAGGCCGTCGCCTCCAAGCAGTGCGACGTCGGCTTCGCCGAGGACACCATCGCCGAACCCGGTGCGGCCAAGGGCGAGGTGACGGTCATCGGCAAGGAGTACGTCCCGGGGGGTCCGTTGTCGATCTCCACGGCACTGCCCGAGGACGTCAAGGCCAAGCTCACCTCGGCCCTCCAGGGCGCGTCGGTGGAGGCCATCAAGGGTTCCGGCGTCGACGTGACCGACGGTTTCACCTCCGGCTACTTCGGCGTCGAGCCGGAGAACGCGGACTACTACAAGACCATCGCGGACCTGTGCACCGAGATCCCCGCGGCCAAGTGCACCGGCTGAGCGTGCGGACGAACTGAGGGAGCACAACCGTGACCAGCACGACGATCTCACCGGTCATCGCCGTCTCCGCGGTGACCAAGGACTTCGGCACCACGCACGCACTGCGCGGCGTCGACCTCACGGTGCGCCACGGTGAGGTCGTCGTGCTCCTCGGACTCTCCGGGTCGGGCAAGTCGACGTTGCTGCGCCACCTCGACGGCCTGGAGTTCCCGACGTCGGGTACCGTCCGCGTCCTCGACCAGGACGTGCCCGCGCTGGCTCCCGGTGCGTTGCGCACCTTGCGTGGACGCGTTGCCATGATCTTCCAGCAGTTCGAACTGGTGCCCTCCCTCACGGTGCTCGAAAACGTGCTGACGGGGGCGCTGGGTCGCTTGCGCGGCCCGCGGCTGGGCCTGTGGACCTACCCTCGCGCGGCGAAGCTCACCGCCCTGAACCACCTCGATCGGGTGGGTCTGCTGGAGAAGGCCTACCAGCGCGCTGATCAGCTCTCGGGCGGTCAGCAGCAGCGCGTCGCGATCGCCCGGGCCCTCATGCAGGACCCGGAGGTCCTGCTGGCCGACGAACCCGTCGCGAGCCTGGACCCGGAATCGAGTGACCAGGTCATGGCCCTCATCCGCGAGATCGCAGCCGAACGGGGACTGACGGTCGTGTGCAGCCTGCACCAGGTCGACCTCGCACTCGGGTGGGCCGACAGGATCGTCGGTCTGCGCGGCGGCGAGGTCGTGCTGGACACCCCCACGGCCGGCCTGTCCAAGGCGCAGGTCATGGAGGTCTACGGCCGGGTGGCCGTCCCGGTCGGTGGCCTCGCAGCCGGAAACCTCCGGTGAGCACCCTCGGCACCGCCGAACGAGCGGTCCCCGGCAACGCCGGGGACCGCAGTCCGCGCCGTCCGGTCCGGATCGCGAAACCTCTCGCTCTGCTCCTCGTGGCGGCCCTGCTCGTCTTCGCGGTCTGGTCGATCAGCACCCTCGAGTTCTCGTGGAACGACCTGCTGCGCAGTACCCGGAACGCGGCCAGGGTGTTCTCCCACATGGATCCCGTCAGCCTGCCGGGCCCCGGCGACCTCGCGTACCTCATCGGACTCACGCTCGGGATCGTCATCACGGGCACCCTGCTCGCCTCGTTGATCTCCATCCCGGTCGCCTACGTCGCGGCCGAGAACACCACTCCTGCCACGTGGTTGCGCTGGGTCGGACGCGCGATCGGCGTCGTGACGCGCGCCGTCCCCGACGTCGTCCTCGCCCTGGCGTTCTCCCTGACGTTCGCCCTGGGCAGTCCGCTGCCCGGCATCCTCGCGATCGGCGTGCACTCCGTCGGGATGATCTCGAAGTTGTTCGCCGACGCCGTCGAGCAGGTCGACCGCGGCCCGCAGCTCGCTCTGCGGGCCTCGGGAGCAGGACGGGCCCAGGAGTTCTGGTCCGGGGTGTTCCCGCAGGTGCTGCCGTCGTGGACGGCCACGGCGCTGCACCGCTTCGACATCAACCTCCGGGGTTCCGCGATCCTCGGGTACGCGGGCGTGGGTGGCCTGGGCTACGCCATGAAGGTCGCCTTCGGGCAGTTCCCCGAGGGGTACGGGCGGGGGCTGGGCATCGCCGGCGTCATCTTCGTGCTCTGCGTCGTGGCCGAGGTCGTCTCCTCCACGATCCGACGCCGGCTGCTGGGCGTCGATCCTGTCGGCAACGGCCTCGGAGGTCGCATCACCCGGGCCGCGACCCGGGGCCGACCGCCTGTCGTGGCGCCCCGGAACCGCTCAGGGGCGACGCTGACGGTGACCGGCCCCACCGTGGCGCAGATGATGCACCGCCCTTGGACCTGGGAGCGCGTCCGCAGTCTGAGCTGGGTCCTGAGCGCCGTCGCGGTGGTCGTCGCCGGCTGGTTCCTCGCCGACGTCGACTTCAGCCAGATCAGCTGGAACCAGGTCGTCCCGACCCTGGAGAGCTTCTGGCCGCCGAGCCTGGGCAGCCACACCGCCACCGAGTTCCTGCAGGCCCTGCTCGTCACGGTCGAGGTCGCCTTCGCCGCCGCCGCCCTGTCGCTCGTGCTCTCCCTGGTCCTCGGCCCCCTCGCCGCCCGGAACGTCGCCCCCAACGGTGTCGTGCGTGGCGTGTTCCGCGTCGTCCTGGTGGTGTTCCGCGGCGTTCCGGAACTGGTTCTCGCGATCTTCCTCATCATGGTCACCGGGCTCGGGAACCAGGCCGGTGTCGTGGCTCTGGCGTTCGGGGGGATCGGACTGCTCGGCAAGCTCGTCGCGGACTCCCTCGAGGAGGTGGCCGCCGGTCCGGAACGCGCACTGACGGCCGTCGGTGCCACCCGTGGGCAGCGGTTCCTCGCCGCCACCTGGCCGCAGGGCCTGCCCGCGGTCATCAGCAGTTCGATGTACCTGGTGGACACCAACGTCCGCGCGGCGACGATCCTGGGCATCGTCGGGGGCAGCGGCATCGGCTTCTACCTCACCAACGCCTCCAGCGTGCTGACCCTGCACGGTCAGGTGACCACCCTGGTGGCCATGGTGTTCGTGACCGTCCTCCTGGTGGAGGGACTCGCGGTGTGGTTGCGGCGGGTCTACCGATGATCCTCGGCCGTCGGCCGTCCCGGGCGCCGACCCGCGGGGGGTGAGACCTCAGGGTGGTCGACGTCGAGTTCGACACGATCCGCCGCGAACCGCGTGACGTTGAAGAGCAACGGCCGCCCGTCGGGGTGGGTGTCCAGCGCGCGGACGACGAGGACGACGGAACCCGCCGGCAGCTGCAGGTCCTCGGCCTCGGCGGCCGTCGCGAGGCGACCACTCACGCTCGTGGCGGCCCGCACGTAGTCGGGCACACCCGAGTTGCGCAGCGCGACCGTCATGGACCCGACCTCCCGGTACTCCTCCGCGATGCCGGGGAGCGTCCCGGCGTCGAACCAGGACGTCACCCGCGAGATCGGGCGGCCCTCCACCGACCGCACGACCTCGAGCCGGCGCGCGGCACCGTCGCCGAGGCCGAGGCGGCGCGCGACGTCCGCGGGCGGGTCGGGTTCGACCGCCGTCTCGATCAGTCGACCGGGCGCCGTCAGCCCTCTCGGGCCCAGGCTGTCGTTGAGGCGGGTGCGGACCCCGATGCGGTGCACCACGACGTCGTGCTCGGCCACGAAGGTCCCGCTGCCGCGACGGGCCACCACCAGCTGCTCGGCCGCCAGCGCCGCCACGGCCTGGCGCACGGTGTGCCGGTGGACCTCGAAGCGCTGGGCGAGCTCGCTCTCGGAGGGCAGTTTCGACCCGACCGGCACGACCCCGGCCACGATCTCGCCGCGGAGCTCCTCCGCGATGAGCCGCCAGGCGGAGTAACCGCTCGGGGTCCGGCCCTGCGCGGGCCTGCTCCGGGTGACCATGGTCCAGGTACTCTACCGGCCCTGCCCGGGGCCGGCCCCGCGCGGATCAGCCGCCGTGCTTCTCCAGGAACGCCTCGACCTCGAGGTGGCGGAAGTCCTCGAGGTGCCGGCGCAGCACCTCGTGGTCCCAGTCCCACCAGGCCAGGGCCTTCAGCCGTTCGGCGATCTCCGGCGGCTGACGCAGCCGGATCACCCGCGCCGGGACCCCCGCCACGACCGCGTAGTCGGGCACGTCCCGGGTCACGACCGCACCGGCGGCCACCACGGCACCGTCTCCGAGCACGACCTCGGGTTTGACCATCGCGCCGTGCCCGATCCAGGTGTCGTGCCCGATCCTGGTCCGCCGGGCCGCACGTCGCTCGAACCAGTCCGGGTCGTCGGCGACGTCCTCGAAGTAGTAGGAACTCCGGTAGGAGAAGTGGTGCAGGGTCGCGCGGTCCAGCGGGTGGTCGGTCGCGCCGATGCGGACGGAACTCGCGATGTTCGAGAACTTCCCGATGTCGGTGTTCGCGAAGTCGCAGAGCCGGTCGCAGTAGCTGTAGTCCCCGAGAACGGTGTTCAGCAGGCGCGTACCCGCGCCGACCTGCGTCCACCGGCCGAGCGAACTCTCGACCACGCTCACCTCCTCGTCGATCTCCGGGACGTTCTCCGACAGACGCGGTGCGTTCACGCTGTTCCTCCGGTTCCTGGCGGTAGCGGTGTCCTCCCGGAAGGTTTCCGGGAGGTGCGACGGTTCCGCCACCTCGTTCCTGCAACGTTCACCGGCCGTGAAGGGGTTCTTCGCCGACGGGGGTGCCCGGTGTCCGGAACCTAGGCTAGCCTCGAGTTGTCTGCTTCACCAGACAACTCATCCCGGAGCCGCACGACGAGACACGGAGGAGGTCGCGATGCAGGACGACGCGACGAGAACGGCGCGACGCCAGGGGTGGATGCGGACCCTGGGGGCCGCGACGACCACCGAACTCGACACGGCCTGGCGGGATTGGCACCCGAAACCCGAGGTCCAGGACGTCCGCGGTCCTGAGGCGGGGCTCGTCATGGTGCGCGGACGCATCGACGCGGGCGGCGGACGGTTCAACCTCGGCGAGGCGACCGTCACCCGCTCGACCGTGCGGCTCCACGGAACCGGGCTGTCCGGTGACCTGATGGGCAGTTCCTACCTGCTCGGCACCGACCTGGAGCACGCACGGCTCGCCGCGGTCTTCGACGGCCTCCTCACCGACGCGACCCTGCACGACCGCGTGCAGACCGAGGTCGTCGCTCCCCTCGCCCGGCGACAGGACGCCCGCGACGAGGTTCGGCACCAGGAGGCGCGCAGCACGCTCGTCGACTTCTTCACCGTCTCCCGGGAGCACGCGTGACCACGCGCACCAGCACCATCCCCGCCCCGGGTTTCTCCGAACCCACGCGGCAGGCCCAGCAGACGTTCCGCGCCGTGCTCGACGCGCTCTCGCGACCCACCCGCCCCCTCCCCGTCGCCGGTCCCCCCGAGGCACCCACGTCACTGGGACCGGCCCTCGCGGCGGTCCTCCTCACCCTCCTCGACGAGGAGTGCAGCGCGTGGCTCGGTGGCCGGTTCGCCGACGACGCCGAGCTCGACGCCTGGCTGGCCTTCCACACCGGGGTCCGCCGGGCCCGCACCGCGGCCGAGGCCGACTTCGTGGTCGTCGACGCCGCGGCCGTACCGGCCCTCGAGGACCTGGCCCAGGGCAGCGACGAAGAACCGCACCGCTCCGCGACCGTCGTCCTCGACGCACGCGGCTGCACCGGGGACCGCCGGTGGTCGGCGCACGGGCCGGGCATCGAGGGTTTCGCCGTCCTGGTCGCACCGTGGGCCGACGCGGAGTTCTTCGGCCGCTGGACCCGCAACGCGGCGCAGTTCCCCCGCGGCGTCGACCTGCTGGTCCTCGACGCCGGTTCCGTCACGGGGCTGCCGCGCACGACCCGGCTCGGTCCCACCGCACCCACCACCGAGGAGGACTGACGTGTACGTCGCCGTCAAGGGCGGGGAGCGCGCCATCGCCAACGCACACGCCCTGCTCGCCCAGGTCGGACGCGGGGACACCACCACCCCGGCGATCGACCCCGGCCAGGTCGCCGGTCAGCTCGGCGTGCTCGTCTCACGCGTCATGACCGAGGGTTCGCTGTACGACCCCGCCCTCGCGGCGCGGGCCCTGCTGCAGTCGCAGGGCGACGTCCTCGAAGCCGTGACGCTGCTGCGCAGCTACCGCACCACGTTGCCGCGCTTCGGGTACACGCAACCGCTGGACACCGCGGGGCTGCCGCCGCAGCGACGGATCTCCGCTACGTTCAAAGACCTGCCCGGCGGGCAGCAGCTCGGCGCGACCTTCGACTACACCCACCGATTGTTCTCCTCCGCCCCCACCGACGGACCGCAGACCCGGGTCGACGACGAGGGACCCGCGGCCATGCCCCGCGTCGCGGACCTCCTCGGCTCCTCCGCGCTCATCGAACCCGATGCCCACCCCGGCCAGGACGACGTCGAACCGGGCGACCTGACCCGGGAACCGACGGTGTTCCCGATGACCCGCGCCGAGCGGCTGCAGGCCCTGGCGCGCGGTGACGAGGGTTTCCTGCTGGGGCTCGGGTACTCGACGCAGCGGGGGTTCGGCAACAACCACCCCTTCGCGGGCGAGGTCCGCGTGGGCGAGGTCGAGGTCGAGTTCGACGCCCCGGAACTCGGGTTCGCGGTCCCGCTGGGCCGTGTCGAGGTCACGGAGTGCCAGATGGTCAACCAGTTCACCGGCTCGGTCGACACCCCCGCCCAGTTCACCCGGGGCTACGGTCTCGCGTTCGGGCGCAGCGAGCGGAGGGCGATGTCGATGTCGCTGGTCGACCGCGCACTGCGCGCCGAGGAACTCGGCGAGCGGGCGACCGCCCCCGCCCAGGACGAGGAGTTCGTCATCAGCCACAGCGACAACGTGCAGGCCACCGGTTTCGTCGAGCACCTCAAACTGCCGCACTACGTCGACTTCCAGGCCGAACTCGTCCTGGTGCGCCGCCTCAACCGGGAGTTCGCCGAACGCAGCGCGACCGCGCCGGCGACCGCCGAGGAGGTGCCCGCGTGAACCCCGGACCCATCGTCTACAACGTCGGCTACCTCGACGAGCAGACCAAACGGATGATCCGCCGGGCGCTGCTCAAGGCCGTCGCCGTCCCCGGTTTCCAGGTCCCCTTCGCGAGCCGCGAGGTTCCGATGCCTCGCGGTTGGGGCACCGGCGGCGTGCAGGTGACCGCAGCCGTCATCGGCGAGGACGACGTCCTCAAGGTCATCGACCAGGGTGCGGACGACACGACGAACGCCGTCTCCATCCGGGCGTTCTTCGCCGACGTCGCCCACGTGCGCACCACCACGCGCACCGACGAGGCGACACTGATCCAGACCCGCCACCGCATCCCCGAGACCCCGCTCGCACCGGGGCAGGTGATCGTCTACCAGGTCCCGCTGCCCGAACCCCTGCGGTTCCTGGAACCCCGCGAGACCGAGACCCGGCGCCTGCACGCGCTCGAGGAGTACGGGCTGATGTACGTCAAGCTTTACGAGGACATCGCCCGGTTCGGGCACATCGCCAAGACCTACGACTACCCCGTGCTGGTGGGTGGACGCTACCTCATGGCCCCCTCCCCCATCCCGAGCTTCGACAACCCCAAGATGGACATGAACCCCGCCCTGCAACTGTTCGGCGCGGGCCGCGAGAAGCGCATCTACGCGGTGCCGCCGTTCACGAAGGTCGAGAGCCTCGGTTTCGAGGACTTCCCCTTCGAGCCGCAGCGCTTCGACCGACCGTGCGAGATCTGCGGCTCGAACGGCGTCTACCTCGACGAGGTCATCACCGACGACGCCGGCGGGGCCGTGTTCGTGTGCTCAGACACCGACCACTGCGAACGCACGCTGAGCAGTCACGACCAGGAGGTCCCCGCGTGATCGACGAGCTGCCGCTGCTGCAGGTCCGAGGGGCGGGCCACCGCTACGGCGATCGGTTCGGCTGCCGCGACGTCGACCTCGACCTGTGGCCCGGTGAGGTGCTCGCGGTGGTGGGCGAGTCGGGCTCGGGCAAGTCGACGCTGCTCGGGGTCCTCTCCCAGCGCCTCGGACTCAGCGAGGGGAGCGTCGCCTACCGGAACGCCGACGGCGAGACCCTCGACCTGGGCACCCTCGGCGAAGGCGCCGTGCGCCGGTTGTGGCGCAGCGAGTGGGGCTTCGTGCACCAGGACGCCGCCGACGGCCTGCGCATGCACGTCAGTGCGGGCGGGAACGTCGGCGAGCCCCTCATGACCAACGGGTGGCGCAACTACGCCGAGATCCGCGCTACGGCGACCGAGTGGCTGCGTCGCGTCGAGATCCCCGTGGACCGCATCGACGACCACCCCACGACGTTCTCCGGCGGCATGCGCCAGCGGCTGCAGATCGCCCGCAACCTCGTCGTCTCGCCCCGGCTGGTGTTCATGGACGAGCCGACGAGCGGGCTCGACGTGTCGGTGCAGGCGCGGTTGCTCGATCTGCTGCGCAGCCTCGTCACCGAGTTCGGGCTCGCCGTCGTCATCGTCACCCACGACCTCGCCGTGGCCCGGCTCATCTCCCACCGCACGATCGTCATGAAGGACGGTCACGTCATCGAGTCCGGTCTGACCGACCGCGTCCTCGACGACCCGCACGCGCCCTACACCCAGCTGCTCGTCTCCTCGATCCTGCAAGGATGACCCGCCCGTGACCGGAAACCCCGTCCCCCGTCCGGTGTTGACCGTCTCCGCCGTCGACAAGACGTTCACCATGCACCTGCAGGGCGGTCAGCGGCTCGCCGTGCTGAACCACCTCGACCTCGTCGTCCACCACGGCGAGTGCGTCGTGCTCGGCGGCACCTCCGGCGCCGGCAAGAGCACGATCCTCAAGATGGTCTACGGAAACTACTCCGCGGACAGCGGCCGCATCCTGCTGCACCGCGACAGCGTCGACGACGTCATCGACCTGGCGGGGGCGGACGCCCGCGAGGTGCTCGCGGCCCGCCGCGACACCATGGGGTACGTCAGCCAGTTCCTGCGGTGCGTCCCCCGCGTCCCCGCGCTGGACATCGTGGCCGAACCCCTGGTGGAGCGAGGCGTCGACCTGCCCTCGGCGCGCGACCGCGCGGCCCAGGTGCTGACCCGGTTGTCCATCCCCGAGCGGCTCTGGTCCCTACCTCCCGCGACGTTCTCGGGGGGTGAGCAGCAGCGCGTCAACATCGCCCGGGGTTTCCTGCCCGATCTGCCGCTGCTGCTGCTCGACGAACCCACGGCGTCCCTCGACGCCCGCAACCGCGACGTCGTGGTGGAACTCATCGCCGAGAAACGGGCACAGGGCGTCGGCCTGCTCGGCATCTTCCACGACCTCGAGGTGCGCGACGCGGTCGCCGACCGGGTCGTCGACGTCGAGGCCTTCGCCCCCCACGCGGCGGTTCCGGCGTGACGCAGCGGGTCGCCCTCTACGCCCTGCCCGGAGCGGGCACGGGCGACGACGTCGGTGACCTCCTGCGCGCCCGGGCCGAGTCCTGGCTCGGGCGCCGGGTGGACGGTTCGGTCCCCGACGCCGCGCCCCCACCGGGGTGGAACCGTTCCGAGCTCGACGCCGTCACCGTGCAGGCTCGGCGGTACGGGTTCCACGGCACGCTCAAGGCGCCGTTCCGGCTCGCGCCGGGGCGGACGCTGGAGGAGCTGGCGGACGGCGTGAGCCGGTTCGCCGCGGCTCGGGCAGCCGTCGACGTGCCGGACCTGGCGCTGCTGCGCCTCAGCGGGTTCTTCGCCCTCGTCCCCGGCCGCCCGGTCAGTGCCCTCCACGCGCTGGCCGACGCCCTCGTGACGACGTTCGACGAGTTCCGTGCGCCCCTGACGGAGGCGGAGAGCGCCCGCCGCGACCCTGCCGCGCTCACCCCCCGGCAGCGGGAGCTGCTGGCGAGGTGGGGGTACCCGTACGTGCTGGAGGAGTTCCGCTTCCACTTCACCCTCACCGATCGGATCGACCCCGATCTGGAACCCCGGGTCCGGGACGCCCTGACGGGATGGTTCGCGCCCCTCCTCGGGCGTGGCGTGTGCCTCGACGCCGTCGCGGTGTTCACCGAGGACGAGCCGGGCGCGCCCTTCCTCCTCCGTTCGCTGCACCCGCTCCGGACCGCTTCCGGGACGGAACTCCCCCACCTCGAGACCGGAAGGGTCCGATGAACCACGAGACCGTCCTCACCCACGCCCGCGTCGTCCTCGACGACGGCATCCTCGACGGTTCCGTCCTGCTGCGCGACGGCCTGATCGCCGACATCACCCCGGGCCCGGTCGCGGGCGGTGTGGACCTCGACGGCGACCTGCTGCTGCCCGGTCTGGTGGAACTGCACACCGACCACCTGGAGGCACACGCCCGCCCGCGCCCGGGCACGGACTGGGACCCGGTGCCCGCCGTGCTGGCGCACGACGTGCAGCTCAGCGGGGCCGGCGTCACCACGGTGTTCGACGCCGTCCGCATCGGCTCGGAGGGACACGGCGACACGTTGACGGAACGCGCCCGCTCGCTCGCCGAGGCCGTCGAGCACGCCGAGCGGGCGGGCCTCACCCGAGCCGAGCACTTCATCCACCTGCGGTGCGAGGTGGCGGCACCCCAGACGGTCGCCGAGTTCGAGGCTCTGGAGGACCTGACCTCGGTCCGCCTCGCCTCGCTGATGGACCACACACCCGGTCAGCGCCAGTACGCCGACGTAGAGGCCTTCCGGCGCTACGTCGTCGGCAAGGGGCAGGTCGCCCCCGACGGCGTGGAGGCGCTGATGGCGCGGCTCGAGGTCATCGCGGAGGAGTTCTCCGTGCCCAACCGGAAGGAGATCGCGCGGCGCGCCTCGGCGCGGGGCATCACCCTCGCCGCCCACGACGACGCGACGCTCGACCACGTCGAGGAGTCGCAGTCGTTCGGCGTCCGGATCTCGGAGTTCCCGACCACCGAGGTCGCGGCGAAGGCGGCGCGCGAGCACGGACAACTGATCGTCATGGGCGCGCCGAACATCGTGCGCGGCGGCAGCCAGTCGGGCAACGTCGCCGCCGCGACCCTGCTCGACCAGGGCCTGCTCGACGTCCTGTCCTCGGACTACGTCCCCGCGAGCCCGTTGCAGGCGATCGTGCAGCTGGACGCCGACGGTCGTTGCCCGCTCGTCGAGGGGGTGAAGCTCGTGAGCGGGAACCCCCCGCGCGCGGTCGGCCTGGAGGACCGCGGAACCATCGTCGTCGGACGCCGCGCCGACCTGGTGCGCGTCCACACCCACGCCCTGCCCGCCACCGAACGCCACGTCCGTGGGCGCGTGGTGCCGGTGGTGCGCGGGGTGTTCCGCGGCGGATCGCGCGTGCTGTGAAGCTGGGGCCCGGCGCGTTCATCGCGGTCACCGGGGCCAGCGGGGTGGGCAAGGACGCGGTCCTCGCCGCCGCCCGCGCGGTCGCCGGCGACGACGCGCACTTCCCGACCCGGGTGATCACGCGGCGCCCGGGGGGCGGTGAGGAGTCCACGCCGGTGGACGAGGCCGAGTTCCGGCGTGCCCGGGAGGCCGGGGCCTTCGCCGTCTGGTGGCAGGCGCACGGGTTGTCCTACGCGATCCCCGTCTCGGCCGACGCGGCCGTCCTCGAGGGCCGGGTCGTCGTGGCGAACGTGTCCCGTGGCGCGCTGGACGCGCTCGAGGAGCGGTACGCGCGCCTCGTCGTGGTGGGCGTCACCGTGTCCGACGCCGTGCGAGCGCAACGGTTGCGGGCCCGCGGACGGGAGGACGGCGAGGCCGTCGACCGGCGGTTGTCCCGGCCCGACCCCGCGCCCGGCCGGGTCCCCGACCAGATGATCCGCAACGACGGCACGATCGGCGAGGGGGGCGCGCAGTTGCTGCGCGTCATCTCGTCCGTCCAGCGGGGTTCGACCGCGAGGGCGCGCCTTCGACCGACGGTTCCGGGGGGACGTCCGTGAACCCGAGCGTCGCCGTCGTGGGCCCGGGCGCGATCGGCACGACCGTCGCGGCCGCGTTGCACGAGGTCGGTCGCACCCCGGTGCTGTGCGGCCGCACGGCCCGCGAGCAGCTGGAACTGCGCGACGACGCCGGCTCCGTCGTCGTCCCGGGGCCGGTGCTCACCGACCCCGCGCGCGTGGCGGGTCGCGTGGACCTCGTCCTGCTCGCGGTGAAGACCACCCACGTCGAGGCGAGCGCAGCGTGGCTGGCGGCGTTGTGCCGCCCGGACACCGTGGTGTGCGTCCTGCAGAACGGAGTCGAGCAGGTGTCGAGCGTCGCCCCGCACGTCCCGGGCGGGCCGGTGCTCCCCGCCGTCGTCTGGTTCCCCGCGCAGACGCAGCCCGACGGTTCCGTGTGGTTGCGCGCCCGACCCCGCGTCACCGTTCCCGACGTGCCGGCCGCCCGGGTGGTCCTCGACGCGTTGCGCGACAGCCGGTGCACGGCGGAGCCGGCCGCCGACTTCACGACCCTCGCCTGGCGCAAACTGCTGCAGAACTCCGTCGCCGGGTTGATGGCGCTCACCGGCCGGCGCGCAGGGATGTTCCGCCGCGACGACGTGGGCGGATTGGCCCTCGCCTACCTGGCCGAGTCCCTCGCGGTGGCCCGGGCCGAGGGCGCACTCCTGGGCGAGGACGTCGCGCAGGAGGTCCTCGACTCCTTCCGCGCCCACCCCGCCGACCTGGGAACCTCGATCCTCGCCGACCGGGACGCCGGACGGCCGCTGGAGTGGGACGTCCGCAACGGTGTCATCCAGCGCCGTGGCCGGTCGCACGGGATCAGAACACCGGTCAGCGACGTCGTGGTGGCCCTGCTGGCGGCCGCCAGCGACGGGCCCGGCTGATCCCGCGCTGTCGCGGCTGATCCACGCTGTCGCGTCGGGGTCAGTAGCGGAAGACGCTGACCAGACCCTCCAGTTCCCGTGCCGTGTCGGCCACGTCGTTCGCGGTCCTGGCGGTGTCGCCGGCGCTGCGGGTCGCCTCGGCGGCAGACGCCGCCATCCCGGAGACGTTCGCGGCGATCTCCTGGGACCCGCCGGACACCTCGGTGACGTTGCGGACCATCTCCGAGGTCGTGGCCGACTGCTCCTCCACGGCCGCGGCGATGGTGGCCTGCAAGGCGTCGATGCGGGCGATGACCTCACCGATGTCGGCGATGGCGGCCGCGGCGGCGACGGCGTCGGTCTGCGTGGCCCCGACCCGGCTGGTGATGTCCTCGGTGGCACGGGCGGTCTGCTGGGCCAGTTCCTTGACCTCCCCGGCGACGACCGCGAAACCCTTCCCGGCGTCGCCGGCCCGGGCCGCTTCGATGGTGGCGTTGAGGGCGAGCAGGTTCGTCTGCTCGGCGATGGAGGTGATGAGCTTGACGACGTCGCCGATCTCCCGGGAGGAGGCGGACAGGCGGTCCAACGTCGCGGAGGCCTCGCTCGCGGAGGCGACCGCAGCCGCGGCCACGGAGGACGCCTCGGCGGTCGAGGCCGCGATCTCGCGGATGGCCGAACTCATCTCGTCGCCCGCGGCGGCCACGGTGCCGATGTTGGCCGAGATCTCCTCCGTCGCAGCGGAGACGACCTGGGACTGGTCAGCCGACTGCTCCGCGCCCACGGAGAGCTGGGTGGACACCTGCGTCAGCTGCCCGGCGTAGGCGGCCAGCTGACCGGCGCTACCGGTGATCTGCTGCATGGCGCCGCGGAAACGGAGCGTGGAGTGGTCGAGGGCGCGGGCCATGGTCCCGATCTCGTCGCGGCTGGACAGGTCGACCGTGGCCCCGAGGTCGCCGTCCGCGACCCGCGAGAGGACGTCGGTGACACGGGTCAGCGGGGAGACGATGCTGCGACGGACGACGAGGGCGGCCCCGACCGCGACGGCCAGGCTGACCAGCAGCAGCGTCAGGACGACGAGCTGGCCGTGACGCACCGTGGCGGCGAAGTCCTGCCCGGCGGCGAGAGCGGTACCGGCGCGCTCCGTCTCCTTGCTCAGCGCTGCCTCGTAGGCCTTCCGCGCGTCACGGTTGACCCCGAACGAGGCGGTGACCGCCGCGTCCCGGTCGGTGCCGGCGAGGGTGTACTCCGCGCTCAGGGCCTCGAACCAGGCGTCGACGTCCTTCTGGATGGTGTCGACGGTCGCTCGCTGCGCCGCACTGTCGGCTGCTGCGCGCGACGTGGCCATCGCGGTGTCGAAACCCTTCTGGCGTCCCAGGCTCTCGTCGACGTACTTCTGCTCGGCGGTGATGAAGAAACCCCGCTCGTCGGTGGCCGCCGACTTCGCCGCCAGGGCGGCCTGCTGCAGACCGGTGATGTAGGGGACGGCGCGGCCCACCTCGCGCTGGCGTTGCGTCTGCAGGCTCTGCATCACCGACAGGCTGACGAGACCGACGACCAGGGCCGCGACGGCGACCAGGGCGGTAGCCGCCAGCAGCCGGGTCCCCACGCGACGGTTGGCGAGCCAGCCGCCCGCTGCACCGACACCCGCTCGATCCGAACGCACCTGCTGCTGACCCATGTTCTCGTTGCCACCCTCCGAACGCCGACCGGTTCAGCGTTGCACCACTGCACATCGACGACGATCCGGGCCGCGCGAGCCGCCGGGACGGAGTTCACGACGTGTTCACCTCCACGGGGCGCGAACCGTCTCGAGTCCTCCACCCCGCTCCGCGGTGACCTTCCGTCCTCCCTTCGCGCAGTTCGTGACACCCGATGGGCCGGGAGGGTGATCCTGGAGCCGGGTCCCGGGAACGGGAACCGGCCGGGGTCCGGAGCCGCTGCACCGGCGACAGCGTGTCGAGCAGCGGGCCGCCCACCGCGTGCGCCCGACCGTGCCGAACCGAGGAAGAACACCTGTGCGGACCGCCCTCTGCTGCGTCGCCCTGGTCGTCACGGCGGTCTACGCCGCGATCCGCACGGGTGGACGCAGCACGTCAGCTGGAGGCGGTCTCCCGCCCCTCCAGCAGGACGGTCTGAACCGGAGAAACCCACCGCCCGGGTGGAGGCACACCTCCCGGACCGTTCCTCGTTCCGCTCTGAGTTGCGGACGCGCCGGGGAAGGCAACGATGGGCATCGGCAAGACCGGCGAGGAGATCGACCCCGCACAGCACCGATCACGTTCCGACGCTGAAGACGCTGATGAAGACGCTGAGGTCGATCACCTCGACGCCGGGTCCAGACCGAGGGCTCACGCACTGCTCCACGACCCGGGGCGGACGTCTCGGGAAAACGGCCCGGAAGGAAACACCCATGAACCGCGACTACACCCCCGACACCCTGTTCGACGCCACCGTCACCGGTAGCGACGGGGACAAGATCGGCAAGGTCGACGAGGTCTACCTCGACAACCGCAGCGGCGACCCGGAGTGGATCTCCGTGAAGACCGGGCTCTTCGGCTCGAACGTCTCCCTGCTGCCGCTCGCCCAGGCCACCGTGTCCGGTGACACCGTCACCGTCCCCTTCGACAAGACCATGGTGAAGAACGCCCCCCACCACGACCCGGGTGCGGAACTCAGCGAGGCCGACGAGGCCGACCTCTACCGCTACTACGGGATGGACGAAACCCACGGGTCCGTCGGCGACACCTCGGACGCGAACACCCGCACGGGTGAGCACGCGACGGGTGAGCACACCTCGACCGACCGGGAGAACACCCTCGGGACCGCCGGGCAGACGACGGGCCGCACCGCGGGGACGACCCAGGAGTTCACCGAGGGCTCGGGCCGCGGGCACGACACGTCCGGCCCCGACACCGACAACGCGATGACCCGCTCCAAGGAAGAACTCCGCGTCGGCACCGAGACCCGCGAGGCGGGCCGGGCACGCCTGCGCAAGTACATCACCACCGAGAACGTCTCCCGCACCGTGCCGGTCTCGCACGAAGAGGTCGTCGTCACCCGGGAACCCATCACCGAGACGAACCGCGGCGCGGCTCTCTCCGGTGGCGACCTCACCGAGGAGGAGCACGAAGTCGTCCTCACCGAGGAGCGCGCCGTCGTCGAGAAGGACGTCGTCCCCGTCGAGCGCGTCCAGGTCGGCACCAAGACCGTCGAGAGCACCGAGACCGTCCAGGCGGAGGTGCGCGAGGAGCGGATCGACCTCGACGCCGACAGCACCGTCAAGACCGGCACCACGGGGAAGCACGACCCCCGCGACTGACCCGTACCGCCTCGCACCGACCTCGACGTCAGGACACACGATGGAGAACCCGAACTCGGCCCAGGAGGGTTTCCTCCCCGGAAACTCCTCCGCCGCAGCTGATGTCGGCGCCGAGGTCGGTGCGGAAGTGGTGCTGCACCAGGAACGACTGAGCATCACCACCCGACGGGTCCCGGTCGAGAGGGTGCGTTTCACGAAACGGATCGTCACGACCACGCGAACCATCCAGGTCCCCGTCCGGGTGGAGCAACTCGTGGTCACCCACGAGCCCCTGTCGGACGAGTTCCCCGTCACGGGCGGCGAGTTCCCCCCGGAACTCGTCATCGTCCTGCACGAGGAAGTTCCCGAGGTCACCCTCCGGGTCGTCCCCGTCGAACGGGTCTCGGTGGCGGTCAGGACCGTGACCCGGGACGAGGTGGTCGTGGCGGAACTCGCCACCGAGGTGGTCGACGTCACCCGTACGTGACGCGCTCGCCGGCACAGCACGCTGAAGAACACCGGCGCCCCGGACGACACCGCCTGCGAGCACGTGCGCCCTCGCCACCTGGGGCACCTCACGACCCGCGTTCAACTCCGAACTCCTGGCTCAGGACGTCGACCGGCTCGTGCACCGCCTCACCACCGCGTGGTCCGGACCGGACGCGGTGTGGGCGACGTCGACCACCCGGTACCCCGGCCTCGTCGCCCACGCCCTGGCCTCCGACGCCTCGGAGTTCGCGTCGAGCACCGGGTGCGTCGGGGGCCGGGGGGTCCGCACGGTGGACGGTGACCCCGACCTCGGGCCGGTCGACTGACCCCCCGCAGACCCCACCCAGACCCCACGGCGGAGCACGCCGCGCCGCCGCCGGACGGCGGTCAGGCCTCGGTCACGCCGTCCGCGTCCTCCAGGTCGTCCGCGTCGTCCGCGTCGTCCGCTTCGTCCGCTTCGTCTTCGTCGGGCCCGAAGAACCCGTCGACGACGTCGAGCACCGCACCGGCCAGACCGGGGCGGGCCGTCCACGGCTCCACCGACGACAGCACCCCGAGGTCGACGATCCGCCCGACGAGCGCCGACGTCGTCTCGAACTCGTCCTCGTCACCGTTCTCGGTGAGCAGCTCCCGCAGCCGGCCCGAGGTCATCGGGTCCAGCACGGAGGCGGTCACGGCGGAGAGCGCACCGACGATCGCGGCCGGCGACTCCGACGCGGCCAGGGTCCCGCTGACGGCCGAGGCCAGGATCGTCGTCGCCACGTCGCAGCGGTGGTCGACGTCGTCCAGCGCCGGCACGGTGGTCTTCCCGTCCACCACGACGACGACCTCGTGGGTCAGCAGCTCGGCCCACTCCACCAGGGGGTCGAGGGCGGGCGCGAAGGGTTCGAGGTGGCGGCGGAGGACGTCGATCGCCGGACTCGCCTCGGGCTCGCCCGCCTCGACGCCGAGGGCCAGTTCGCCGAGGGCGGCGAGTCCGGCCGCCACGACCGGGAGTGAGGAGAGGTCCTCCAGCCGGGTCGCCGTGGGGACGGCGAGCTCCGCGGCCTGCAGGGCGTCGAGGACGGTGCCCCGCCCGGAGGTGGTGCCCGCGACACCCCCGGAGGCGACGTCGAGGCAGTCGGCGAGCTCCTCGGGCTCACCGGCCCACTCCTCCGTCTCCCCGAGGAACATCAGGTAGGACGTCCACGCGACGCGGCTCTCGTCCACGAGTTCCTGGGCGTCGAGCTCGTTGTGCTCGGCCACCGCGGGGACGATCTCGGTGAAGAGTTCCTGCAGCTCCTCGGGGTGGAACCGGCGCGCGGCGGCCGGGGTCAGGTCGAGCTCCAGGGACAGGACCAGCCAGCCCAGGGACTCCATGAGCCTCGCCTCGAGGTCACCGACCTCCAGGGGTGCTTCGCCGGCCTCGGCGTCGTCGAGGAGCTCGGCTTCCAGGAAGCGCCGGAACGGCACCTGCAGGTCGCCGAGGACCTTGCCACCGGCCCGCAACGGGGACATCTGGGTGCCGGTGACGGCCCGCTGCGCGGGGTGGCCGTGGGACTTCTTCTTCTTCGGCACGGGTACCTCTGGGCCGGGGACGGTCGGAGGCCCCAGCGTAGTGGTGGCCCGCGGCGCCACCTCCGCGACGGCGTGGCGCTTCAGCCGGCGGTGCGGACGTCGAGCGCCTCGACCTCGGTGAACCCCAGCCGCGCGTACACCCGGGCGGCGCGGTCGTCGTCGGGTTGCAGGTGGGCCAGTGCGGCGCCCCGGGCGAACGCGCGCCCGAGCAGCCAGGACGACAACCCCGCCGCGATCCCCCGCCGCCGGGCCGCGGGGAGGACGGCCACCCCCGCCAGCAGCACCGCCGGCCCGGCCCGGCCGTCGGAGCGCACGGTGTGGGCGCTCGCCACGGGGACCCCGTCGAGGTGGGCGATCGCGACCTCGACGCGCCCGTTCGCGAGCAGCCCGCCGAGCCACTCCCGGGCCGCCCCGGGCGGGCCGCCGAAGGCCGCGACGTCGATGGCCACGACGGCGTCCAGGTCCCCCGGCTGCCCCGCGGACGCGGTCCGCACCGAGGTCCCGGCCGGGACGCCGACCGGCCGGAAGCTCGCGGGCCACAGGCCCGCGAGGCGTTGACGGACGATCGGTTCCCCGCCCGGCCACCCGGGCGGCCAGGGCGTCGAGGCCGGCAGCCGCCAGGCCCACGGGGTCGCGCGGGCCGCGAACCAGGCCGCGACGGCGAGGGGGTCGGTCCGGGCGGGGTCGTCCAGGTCGGCCGCGTTGTACTGGGCGAAGTCCGTTCCGCTGCAGGCGGTCCGGGCCCCGCCGAACTCGGCGTGGGCGCCACCGGGCCGGCCGCCGGAGCTCACGGCCCAGGCGTCGGCGTGGGCGGTGTGCACGAGCGGTCCGGGGATCTCCACGGGCACAGCCTGTGCGACGCTGGCGCCGTGGACCAGCGCGTTTCGCAGTGGTGGGCCGAGGCCGACGCACGAACCCGGCGCGCGGTCGCCGGGATCGCCGACGGCCAGCCCCTCCCTCCGCACCTGGCGTGGTCGTTGCAGGCGGCCGGGTTGCACGCCCCCTCGATCGGACAGGGGGCCTACGCCCAGCCCCCGGAGTTCGCCGCGGCTCTCGGGGAACTGCGGGCGGAACCCGGCTGATCGCCCCCACCTGCCCGTGGTGGTGGTGCAGCGCGGTCACGCGGTCCGTGGTCGTTCGGCGGCGGTGATCACCGGGTCGTCGTCGGCGGCGTCCCAGCCGAGCTCGCGGGCGGCGACGTCGGTGGCGTAGAAGGACGAGTTCCCCGTCGGGGCGGACCGCCAGGGAACTCCCGGGTGGAACCGCGCCGCGAGTTCGGCGGTCGGGACCGGGCTGACGGTGCGGGCGCCGACGACGTTGGCCACGACGTGCCCGGGCCGGCGGCGTCCCAGCGCGCGCAGGCACGCCGCGGAGGCCGCGGCGAAGGACACCCAGCCCCAGAGGTCCTTGCGCCGCTCGGCCTCCCGTCCCGGGTCGTCCTGCCCGTACCGCTCGCGCAGGCCGTGGAAGCGGAGACTGGTGAGGACCGCCGCGCGACGGCGACGGGCGAAGGCGTCGGCCGCCTGCTCGCCGAGGAACTTGGAGATCGCGTAGGGGTCCTCGCTGTAGCTGGGGTGGGACTCCTCGACCGGGAACCAGTCGTAGCGGGGGGCGGCGCTGAACGCGGCGCCGGTGGCGTTGACGCTGGAGGCCAGGCAGACATGCTCCACCCCGGCGGTCTCGGCGGCCAGCAGCACCGCCAACGTGCCGCCGACGTTCAGCGAGAGGACGTCGTGCGGGTCGTGCCCGAGCGGGCTCGGCCGGGCGGCGAGGTGGACTACGCCACCCGCCCCCGCGAAGGCCTCGGCCAGGGCGACCGGGTCGGTGACGTCCACGGAGCAGGGCTCGACGCCCTCGGACTCCGGCACGGCTCGTCCGGTGTCCAGGGCGAGGACCTCCCACCCGGCCCGGACCGCGCGCGGGACCAGCCGCGCACCCAGCGCCCCGCCGGCGCCCGTCACCACCAACCGTCTGCTCACCGGCCCATCCCACCGCCTCGGCGGGGGGAGCGCACCCGGGTGCGGCCGGGGTCAGACGAGGCGACGCTCGGAGTGGTTCAGCCGCACCCGCAGCACGGTCGCGATGACGTCGCGGGAGGCGATGCGACGTCGCACCCGGCGTCCCTCCTCGACGACGACGACCTCGGGGCAGACGAGTCCGGTCGCGGCGAGCGCTCCCGCCGCCTCCCGGGAGAGCACCTCACCGGGACGCACCGCGGCCAGCGCCGAGCGGGTCGTGATGGGCAACGCCTGCCACCAGGCCGCGAGCGCGGGGTCCAGCTCCTGCCGGACGTAGCCCGTGCCACCCCAGGTACCCGAACCGGGGCCGCGGTCGTGGTTCCCGGTCGCCTGCACGTTCTCACTCACGCCAGCAGTGTGGTCGACGTTCGAACATCGCGCCTCCGGAGCTGGCTCCGGACCCGTTCGGACCCTCAACTCCGGCGACCGCGCTGCCGAGGACGAGGGGACGGGACGACGCACCACCAGGAGGACATCGACGTGTTGGCGGCTCTCATCGTGCTGCGCACCCTCGTCGTCGTCGCGTCGTTCCTCGTCGTCGCCCGGCGGGCGTCGCGGGAGAGCGGTGCACGGACCCAGGTCCGGGGGTCGTGGCGGTCCTACCGCGCCGGTCTGGGCCTGCTGGCCGCGAGCAGCGCGCTCGAGACGGTCCCGGTGCTCCTCGGGCAGTCCGTCGGACGCGTCGGTCTCGGTCTCGTCCTGGTGCTGCGGGTGACCAGCACCACCGGCTGCTTCTTCCTCTACCACGGCATCTCCCGGTGGTACCGGGCACACGACAAGGGGCGTCCCTCCGGACGCGTCGACTGGCTGGTCGGGATCAGCTGCGTCCTGGGGGTCGCCGGACTGGCCAACGTCGTCCTGGTCGTCCCGGACGGCGGCACCGGTCTGGCCCAGCAGCTGCGGATCGTGCACGTCGCCTCGATCGCGGTGCTGCTGAGCGCCGTGGCGTTCTTCGCCCTGACCATGCCGCGCGATCTGCGTGGCCGGTCCACGATGGTCGCCGCGGCCGTCGCGCTCGTCCTGGTCACCCAGGTCGTCTACCTCCTGCACGGGCCGCAGCTCGGAATCGTCCTCGCCTGCTGGACGGCGTGGGCCTACCTGGCCGTCGCCTACGCGATCGCCGCCTGCCTGCCCGCCGTGACGCTGGGCCACCAGCACCACCGCATCCTGTCGGTGCCCGTCGTCAGCTCCGCCGGTCTGGTGCTCGGTCTCGTGAGCCTCCTCGGCGCCGGGCTGGTCCCGCGGCCCACGCACTGGGCCCTGTGGTTCGGGGCCGCGGCCATCGCCGGGTCGGGCGTGCGGCTGGTGCGACTGGTCCGCGATCTCGCCGACCACGACCGGGCCCGCCGCCAGGCCCGCACCGACGACCTCACCGGTCTCGCCAACCGCCGTGAGTTCCTCGACCACCTGCGCCGCGCCGCCGGCGAAGGCGCTCCGTTCGCCGTGCTGCTGCTGGACCTCGACCGGTTCAAGGAGGTCAACGACCAGCACGGTCACGCCGCGGGTGACGAGCTGCTCACCGCCACCGCCATCCGGCTCGGCTCCGTCCTGCCCCACCCGGCCCTGCTCGCCCGCCTCGGCGGCGACGAGTTCGCCGTCCTGCTGCCCGGTGCCGACGCGGCCGAGGCCGTCACGACGGCGGGTTCGATGCTCGCCGCCGTGTCCCGGGTCGACGTCGTGCTCGGTTCCGTCGTCGCCCACACCGTCGGGGCCAGCGTCGGCGTCGCCACCAGCAGCGGTTCCGACGGCCTGAGCGGCGAGGAGCTGCTGCGCCGCGCCGACGGGGCGATGTACACGGCGAAGGTCGGTGGGCTCGGCGTCGCGCTGCACGACGAGGTCACCGACCGCGCCTGGCGCAGCCGGGTGCTGCTGTCGGAGGAACTGCACGACGCGCTGGGCGTGGACGCCGGACCCTGTGCCGCGGACGCGTTCGAGGTGCACTACCAACCGCAGGTCTCCCTGGTCGACGACGAGGTCGTCGGCGTCGAGGCCCTCGTGCGGTGGAACCACCCACGCCTCGGTCTGCTGGCCCCCGGCGCGTTCCTCGACGTCCTCGAGGAACGCGGCATGATGCCCGCCCTCACCGTCCACGTCGCCCGCCGCGCGGTGACCGACCTGGCGGCCTGGCGCGCGGCGGGGTACGACCTGCGGCTCTCCATCAACACGTCGAGCACCTACCTGTCCAACCCGCAGCTGCTGGAACTCCTCGACGAACTGGCCGAGGGGACCGACCCCTCGCGCATCGTCGTCGAGGTCACCGAGACCTCGTTGATGAACGAACCCGAACGGGCCCTCGCGACGTGCCGCGACATCACCGCCCGCGGGTTCTCGCTGAGCATCGACGACTTCGGCACCGGTTACTCCTCGCTGGCCTACCTGGCCAACCTGCCCGCCACCGAGCTGAAGATCGACCGGGCGTTCACCTCCCGGGCCCTCGTCGACGACCGGATCACCGCGATCGTCGCGGGCACCGTGGACCTCGCCCACCACCTCGGTCTGCGGGTGGTCGCCGAGGGCGTCGAGGACACCGGCACCCTGGAGCTGCTGCGCGGGCTCGGCATCGAGGAGTCGCAGGGCTACCTGCACAGCCGGCCCGTCCCGGCGGGCGAGTTCCTGCGGTGGCTGCGCGGACGCACTCCCGCGGTCGTGTGACGCTCACCCCGTCAACCCGTTCTCGTAGGCGAAGACCACGATCTGCACCCGGTCCCGCAGCCCGAGCTTGCGCAGGATCGCCCCGACGTGCGTCTTCACCGTCGACTCCGAGACGAACACCAGCCGGCCGGCCTCCGCGTTCGACAACCCGCGGGCGACGGCGTCGAACACCTCGCGCTCCTTCGCCGTCAGGGCGAGGAACTGCGGCGGCGGGGGTCTCGTCGCGGTGAGGTCGCGTTCCAGCAGCCGCGTCAGGTCCCCCGGGGCCAGGACGGCGTTGCCGGCGTGGACGGTGCGGATGGCGTCGGCGAGCTGCGCGGGCGTGGTGTCCTTCAGCAGGAAACCGCTGGCCCCGTACCGGATGGCCGTGGCCGCCCGGTCGTCGAGGTCGAACGTCGTCAGCACGATCACCCGCACCGGCGCGGCCCGCCGCGCCACCCGTTCGGGCAGGAAGATCTGCCGGGTCGCCTCGACCCCGTCCATCTCCGGCATCCGCAGGTCCATCAGCACGACGTCGGGCGAGAGTTCCTCGGTGAAGCGCACCGCCTCCAGCCCGTCGCCCGCGGCACCGACGACGTGCAACCCCTCCTGCGCGTCGACGATGACCCGGACCCCGGCCCGGAACAGGTCCTGGTCGTCGACCAGCAGCACCGAGATCACGCGCGCACCGGAACCCGCGCCGTCACCGAGAACCGCCCCGCCGGGCCGGGCGCGACCTCCAGGCCGCCACCGACGCCTTCGAGGCGCCGCCGCATCCCCTCGACGCCCCGCCCACCCGCCGAGGTCGTGCCTCCCGCAGCGGGGATCCCGTTGCTCACGTGCAGCTCCAACCACTGGTTCCCGGGGCCGGAGGACTCCCCCGGCCACCGCTGGACGACGGTCACGGGGGCGTCGCGGTCCCCGTGCCGCAGGGCGTTGGTCAGCATCTCCTGCAGCACCCGGTAGGCGACGGCCGCGAGTTCCGGCGGCAACGGACGCTCGGCCCCCGAGGTCGAGGAGACGATGCGGAAACCCGTCCCCCGCGCACCCTCGACCAGGCTCTGCAACCGCCCCGGCGCCGGGGCCTCCGCCGAGGCCGAGAGGACCTGCTGGACGTCGCGCAACGACGCCCGGGCCGTCCCGGCGATGGTGCCGAGCGTCGCCTTCAACGCCGCCGGGTCGTGGTCGGGGAGGAACTGACCCGACTCCGCCTGGGCCAGGATCACGGCCAGGGAGTGCCCGACGACGTCGTGGACGTCGCGGGCCAGGCGGGCCTGCTCCTCGCGCAACCGCGCGATCTCGTACGCCTGCGCGGTCTCCAGGTGGGCCTGGGCCGATTCCCGTTCGGCGGCGACGCGTTCCCGCCGCGACGTCGCGGCACTGCCCTGGAAACGCAGCGCGAGCCCCGCCAGCCAGGCGGCGGCCAGCACGAGCAGCAGGACGACCAGCGTCGCCGCCGTCCCGAACAGGTTGAAGGCGAACTCCACCTGACGCCGGACGAGGATCCCCGGGTAGTAGTACCCGCTGAACAGCGCCCCCGCAGCCACGAGGGTGCCCGTGACGATCGAGACGCCGGACAACCCCAGGACGAGGGGACCACCCCACCGCGCCGCCGAGAACGCGACGAAGAGCATGAAGGCCTGCGACAGCAGCATCGGGACGGAGTGGGTCAGCTGCAGCACACCCGTCAGCCAGGTCAGGCCCAACGCGATCCCCGGCAACGGCCGGGCGATCCCCACGGTCAACGCGACGAGGAGGACGAAGAACGGGCTCGCGCTCTCGTAGCCCGAGTCGGTCCGGACCCGGAGTTCCGCCAGCCCCGCGGCGGCGGTGAGGAGACCGAGCAGCACGTCGGGACCGAACCGGCGCACCGGGGTCGTCTCGTCGAGGTCGTCCATCGGGACCACCGTAGTCTCCCGGACGCTCACACCAGGGCGTCGCGGACGAGCACGTCGAGGAGGTCCCCGTAGCCGAGACCACCCGCCGCGAACATCAACGGCGCCGCCGAGTGCGCCGTGAACCCCGGCGTCGTGTTCACCTCGTTCAGCACCACCCCGTCGGCGGTGAGGAAGAAGTCCACCCGGGCCAGCCCCCGGCAGCCGAGGGCGTCGAAGACGGCGACCGCCGCCGCCTCCAGCGCGCCCGCCTCGGACGGGCTGACATCGGCCGGCAGCCGGATGTCGGGGTGGCCGCCGTACTTCGCCGCGTGGTCGAAGATGCCGTCCCGCACGACCTCCTCGATCGGCGCGGTCCGCCGCGTCCCGTCCGGCCGGGCCAGGACCGCGACGCAGAACTCCCGGCCCACGACGAACTCCTCCACGAGCACCCGGTCGTCCAGCGCGACGGCGCTCGCGAGCGCCGCGGGCAGTTCGCCGGGTCTCCGGACCAGCGACACCCCGAGGCTGGAACCCGCCGTGACGGGTTTCACCACCACGGGTCCGCCCCAGGGTGCGGCGAGGAGTTCCTCCCGGTCCGCGGAACCGGCCAGCAGCCGGCCGGGGGCGGTGGCGACGCCGACGGCCCCGGCGACCAGTTTCGTCGCCCACTTGTCCAGGGCCAGCGCGCCCGCGCCGACGCCGGAACCGACGTAGCGGACCCCGGCGAGTTCGCAGAGCGCGGCGAGGGTGCCGTCCTCCCCGTGGACGCCGTGCAGGACGGGGAACACGACGTCGCAGGTCTGCAGGACGCGCACGGCCCCGGCGAGGCCGAGCGGGCGCAGTTCGTCGTCGCGCCAGAGACCGTCGCGGTCGACGGTCAACCGGACGACCCGGTGGTGGCCGGTCTCCTCGAGTCCGGCGGCGACGGCGGCGGCCGAGGCGAGGGAGACGTCGTGCTCGCCGTTGCGGCCGCCGCCGACGACCGCGACCCGGATCTGCCCCTGGTCAAGGGTGGAACTGTTCACGTCGGAGAACTCCGTTTCTCTCCCCCGCGGTGCGGGGGTCAGGTGGTGCTGCGGTGGACCCGGCGGCCGAAGCCGACGAGGAGTTCGGCGTCGAGGCGGCCGCTCCAGCGCGCCCAGTCCGACAGTCGCGGTTCGCCGTGGTCACCGGGGCCGAAGACGGTCACGTCGGCGCCGAGGAGGAGTTCGGGGGCGGGCAGGTCCGCCAGCTGCCCGAGGTCCACGACCGTCTGGTCCATCGACACCCGCCCGACGACGCGGCAGCGGCGGCCGGCGACGCTGACCTCGGCCTCGGCGGCGAGGTCGCGCGGGACGCCGTCGGCGTAGCCGAGGGGGAGCAGCCCGAGGGTCGTGTCCCGCGGCGCGTACCAGGTGTGGCCGTAGCCGACGGGGGTTCCCGCCCGCACCCGGCGCACCGCGGTCAGCGGCGCCCGGAACGTGACGGCCCCGCGCAGCGGAACCGTCCCGGTGGGGTCGATCCCCAGCAACCCGGCGCCGATCCGCACGAGGTCGTGGTGCGACGAGGGGTCGGCGAAGGTGCCGGCGGTGGCGGCCAGGTGCGCGTCGGGTTCCAGTCCCGCACGTCGCGCGACGCGGAGGCCTTCCTCGAACCGGCTGCGCTGCAGCGCGTTCTCCCGAAGATCCTCGGCGCAGGCGAGGTGCGACATGACCCCGACGACGTGGAGGCGGCCGGAGCGTTGCGCGGCGGCGGCCTGTTCGCACAACCGTGCCCACTCCCCCACCGCGGCGCCGTCGCGGGTCATCCCGGTGTCCAGGTGCAGGTGCACGCGGGCCCCGCGCGGCATGCCGAGCAGGTGGGCGAGACCGGGGACGGCGAGGTCGACGCCGGCGGCCACGGCGGGGCGGAAGTCGGTGCCCGAGGGGTTCAGCCAGCTCAGCACGGGCGCGGTCACGCCCTGCGCGCGCAACGCCAGGGCCTCCGCCACACCGGTCACCCCGAGCGACGTGGCCCCGCCGGCCAGGGCGGCGCGGGCGACGGCGAGGGCCCCGACGCCGTACCCGTCGGCCTTCACGACCGCCATCACGGCCGCCGACGTGCGGGCCCGGACGAGGCGGGTGTTGCGGGTCACGGCCGCGAGGTCGAGTTCCACGATCGCCGACCCCGTGCGGGGCGCCGCGGCGAGGGTGGAGTTCACGACCGCACCTCCTCGAGGGGACCGTGCAGCGCGTGCTCCGCTCCGGTGACGGCGGCCCAGTAGCGGTCCCCGAAGCTCCAGTGCCACCACTCGGTGGGGTAGTTCACGAACCCCGCGGCGAGCAGCACGTCCCCCAGGACCTCGCGGTGGCGGCGGGCGGTCGCACCGACGGGCGCGGCGGTGGCGCACGCGCCGCGGGAGTCCTCGGGCGTCGCGTCGATCGGGGTGCCCAGGTCGAGTTCCCGGCCCCGCTCGTCGACGAGGGTGAGGTCGACGGCGGAACCGGCGACGTGCGGGGCGACCGCGACGGGGGCGACGAACCGGCTGGTGAGGTGGTGCACGAGGTCGTCGTCGGCGTCGGGGTGGGCGGCACGGACCTGCGCGGAGTACCTGGCGATGATCGCCCGCTGGGCGGAGAGTTCCCGGAGACCCTCGACCACCCGCAAGGAGGTGCCCCGGGGCAAGCCGTCCTGGGCGAGGGCGAGCCGGACCGCGACGGCACGGCGCACCCGGGCGCCGGCGGGCCCGAACCCGGGACCCAGGACGACCAGCGGGTCGCCGTCCTCCCGCACGGGGACCGCGGCCACCACCGGGTCGCTCATCAGCAGTTCGACGTTCATCACGTCCTCAGCCTGCGGTGAACACGGGTACCGCGGGATCACCCGCAGGTACCGACGTCCGGTCCTCGAGGTGGAGGCGTCCCCACCCGCCGGTGCGGCAGCGTCGGGGTGTGCTCGAGATGACGCTGCAGCAGATCGCCACCGCCGTGGACGGCCTCGTCGTGGGTGACCCCGACCTCCTGGTCCGCGGGTCCGCCTACCTCGACACGCGTCGTGCCGTCGGGGACGGGCTCTTCGTCGCGGTGGCGGGGACGCGGGTCGACGGCCACGACCACGCGGGCGGGGCCCACGCCGTCCTCGGCTCCCGGCCGACGTCCGCGCCGACGGTGGTCGTCGCGGACACGACCGTGGCGCTCGGCCGGCTGGCCCGCGCGGTCGTCGCGCGCCGGGCGCCCCGGGTCCTCGCCGTGACGGGCTCGCACGGCAAGACGGCGGTGAAGGAGTTCCTGGCCGCGATCCTGCCGGGCGCGACGGCGACGCACGGCAACCAGAACAACGAGCTCGGGGTCGCCCTCACCGCGTTGCGGTTGCCCGCCCACGGCGGCGACCTGGTGGTGGAGATGGGGGCCCGCGCCGTCGGGCACCTGACCTACCTGGCCGGGATCACCCCGCCGGACCTCGGCGCCGTCACGGCGCTCGGGCACTCCCACCTCGAGCGGTTCGGTGGCCCGCACCTGCTGGAGGCGGCGAAGCGCGAACTGCCGCAGGCGACCTCGGGGGTCTGCGTGCTGAACGCCGACGACCCGCGGGTGCTGGCGATGGCCGCCCACACCTGGGCGCGGGTCGTGACGTTCGGAACCCGCGGGGACGTCGGCTGGAGCGCGGTGACGCTGGACGAGGTCGGCCGGGCGAGCTTCCTGCTGCACCCCGGGGGCGCACCGGTGGCGGTGCGCCTGGGGGTGGTCGGCGCGCACCAGGTCGCCAACGCGGCCTGCGCCGCCGCCCTCGCCCTGGCCGCGGGAACCCCGGTGGAGGCGGTCGTGGCCGGTCTGGAACGCACGGGCGCGGGCGAACGCCGGTTGCAGCCCCGACGTCGTGACGACGGCGGGTTGCTGCTCGACGACTGCTACAACGCGGCTCCCGCCTCGATGGCCGCCGCGCTGCGGGCCCTCGCCGCGGTGGCCGGTTCCGGGCACCGGGTGGCCGTCCTGGGCGCCATGCGGGAACTGGGCGAGGCGAGCGGGAGGGGGCACCGGATGGTGGGCGCGCTGGCCCGCCGCCTCGGGGTCGACGTCGTCGGGGTCGGTCCCGGCGCGCAGGACCTCGCGGCGGGCGGCACGTGGGTCGCGGACCCCGGGGCCGCGCTGGAGGTGTTGCGGGAGAGGCTGTCCCCCGACGACGTCGTGCTGGTCAAGGCGTCACGGACGGAACGGCTGGAACGCGTCGCCGACGCCCTGCTCCCCCGGTAGCGCGACGGCGGCGCGCACGGAACCGTCCGTCCGCGCCAGCGCCTCCCGGGCCGCGGCGGGGTCGCGGCCGGTGAGCGCCACGACCAGCGCGGTGGGCAGTTCACCGTCCGCCCGGGCGAGGGTCTCCGCGGCGGCGGCCGCGGTCAGTCCCGTGATCTCCTGCAGGACGCGGACGCTGCGCGCCTCGAGCTTGGCGTTGGTGGCGACCAGGGACACCATCAGGTTGGAGTAGGTGCGGCCCAGCCCGACCATGACGGCGGTCGAGAACCCGTTGAGCACCATCTTCGTCGCCGTCCCGGCCTTCAACCGGGTCGAGCCGGTGAGGACCTCGGGACCGGTGTCGACGGCGAGGACGTGGTCGGCGAGCCCAGCGAGGCGCGGTGCGGGGACGTTCGCGACCAGCGCCGTGGTGGCCCCGCGGGCGCGGGCCGCGCGCAACGCCCCGGCCACGAAGGGGGTCCGGCCCGACGCGGCGATCCCGACCACCACGTCGTCGGGACCGAGCGACGCCACCGCCGCGGCTCCGGCGTCCTCGTCGTCCTCCGCGTTCTCGACCGCGTCGGTGAGGGCGCGCTCGCCCCCCGCGAGGTGGGCGACGAACCGGCCGGGTTCGAGGGTGAAGGTGGGGCGCAGCTCCGCGGCGTCGAGCACCGCGAGCCGCCCGGAGGTGCCCGCGCCGACGTAGTGGACGCCGCCCCCGCGCCGCAGGGCCGCGACGGTCGCGTCGACGAGGGCCGCGAGCTGAGGGAGCACGGCCGTCACGGCGTCGGCGACCCCGCGGTCGGCGTCGTTGAGCATCCGCAGCACCTCGAGGCTGTCGACCTCGTCGAGGTGGGCGGTGCCGGGGTGGCGCTGCTCGGTCGGCAGGCCTTCGGTCTCGGAGGCTGCGGTCTCGGAGGCTGCGGTTTCGGAGGCTGCGGTCTCGGACGCCGAGGTCGGGCTGGTCACCGGCTCAGGCTCGCACACGCGGGGAGCCCCAGGCCGGAGTCGAACCGGCGACCATCCGCTTACAAGGCGGGCGCTCTGGCCTCTGAGCTACTGGGGCGTGGGTCGTGCCCCGCAAGTCTGGCACACGGGGATCACCGTCCGTGGCCCCTCAGAGCAGGGTGTCGAGGTCCCACTCGGCCAGGTCGAGCAGCGGTTCGGCGTCGAGCACCCGCGGTTCGAACCAGACGACCTTGCCCGGGCCCGGGGACAGCTGCTCCACGCCCCAGTTCGTCGAGAGCGAGGCGACCAGTTGCAGACCGCGGCCGGTGGTCGCGGTCGTGGCGAAGTGCCGCGGTTGCAGGGGCGCCGGCGAGGAGTCCCGGACCTCGATCCGGACCCGGCCCGAGGGCAGCGTCCGGACCGCGAGGGAGAAGTCGGTGCGAGCGTGCAGGACGGCGTTGGTGACCAGTTCGGAGACCGCGAGCTCCGCGGCCTCCTCCAGGTCCTCGGCGTCGAGACCGCGCAGCACCCCGCGCACGTAGCGACGGGCCGAGGCGACGCTGCTGGCCATCGACTCCATGACCATCGGTTCCCCCACCAGGTCCCCCGCGCTCTCGCCGACACCGTCGGGCCGGGGGCCGGGGCGCGGGGCGAGCGAGTGCGCCGACGGCCGCGGGCCGGGAACGAACGAGGTCCCGGCCGGGGGACGCCAGGCGCGCGGTTCCTCGCCGGCCAGCTGACGCACCGACTCCTCGACGAACCACCGCCGGTAGGCGACCACCTCCTGGGAGGCGGGCAGGCTGAGGAGCTGCTCGGACCGGCAGAAGGCGTCGGCCTCCTCGAGGACCCGGCCCAGCCCCTGGACGAAGACGCCCGCGCTGAGCGGCACGGTGTAGGTGACGTCGCAGAAGTCGTCCCCCGCGGCGAGCGCGGCGGCGATCACGGCGTCCGGCGCCGCCCGGAAGGCGACGTAGGTGGTGTCGAGCTCCGCGGCGATCTGCAGCAACCGCAGCGGCAGGCTCGGATCCTCGCCGTCCTGGGCCGCGATGCGGATGAGGGAGAGCTCGCGCGTGAGTTCCTGCAGGTGCTGGCCGAACCGCACGCGGGCCTGGACGGGGAGTCCGAGCAGGTGCACCTGGACGAAGCGCTCCGGTCCCTCCACCCTCCGAGTGTTGCACGGGGGCACGCTCGACGGTCCGTCGACGTTTCGCCGTGTCGGTCGCGGGGTGCGCGACCCCCGTCGCGGGGTGAGGCTGTCGGGGTGCCCGCCCTGCGAGACCCCTCGCGCCCCACCTCCGACCTCGCCCGGCGCGTTCGTCAGGCCTTCCGCAGCCGCGTCTCCGGCGATCCCACCGGGGTACCGGACTGGGTGCGCGACATCGCCCTCGTCGGGACCGGGCCCGGGTGGTTCGACCCCGAGGGCGTGGTCTGGCGGGTCCACGGCGACCTCTCGACCCTCGTCGGCGGGATCGCGGCCCTGCTCGGGCAGGGCGCGCACCCGCTGGCCTCGGCGGGGGTGCAGCGTCACTCCTCCTACCGCAGCGACCCGTGGGCCCGGCTCGCCGGGACGGCCCGCTGGCTGGTGCTGACGACGTTCGGCTCGGCGGAGCTCGCCGAGCGCGAGGCCGGCCGGGTGCGGGCGATGCACGAACGGGTGCGCGGCACGACGGCCGCGGGCCGGGCCTACTCGGCGTCCGACCCGGAACTGCTGCGCTGGGTCCACCTGACCTTCACCGACGCCTTCCTGGCCGCGCAGACCGCCGTCGGGCAGGACCTCGCACCGCGGTTCGGCCGGGCCTGGGGCGACGACTACGTCGCGGACTGGGCGCGCAGTGCCCGGGCGCTCGGGGCGGAGGACCTCCCGTCCTCGCGGGCCGGGCTGGCGGAGGCCCTGCGGGAGCTGGAACCGCACCTGGAACCGGTGCCGGCGGAGCTGCTGGGTTTCATCGCCGACCCGAGCGGTCTGAACCGCGTCGAACGAGGTTTCTACGCCGAGCTGGGGCGGGCGGCGCAGCTGGTGGTCTCCCCGTCGGTGGCGCGCTTCGCCGGGGTCCCCGGCCGGGGTGACCGCTCGCCCGCGGCCCGGGCCCGTCTCCTCCGCGCCCGGTGGGAGCTGCGGGCGCTGCACCTGACCCTCGGCCGGTTCAGCCCCTCGGAGGAGGCGGCCCGGTTCCGCACCGGGTCGGCGCCCCGGCCGGACTGGCTCGACGCACACCCCGCCTGACGGTCCGGAGGGGCGTCGTACGGTGGGGACCGGCCCACCCCGAGGAGAACCGCCCATGCACGTCGGAGTCGACAACTTCGTCTCGGCCATCACCGACCCGGCGACCGGTCAGGTGGTCGGGCCGGAGGAGCGGATGCAGGACCTCCTCGACGAGATCGTCCTCGCCGACCAGTCCGGGGTCCACGCCTTCGGGATCGGCGAGCACCACCGACCCGAGTTCTACGACTCGGCCCCCGTCGTGGTGCTGGCCGCGGCCGCCGCGCGCACCACCCGCATCCGCCTCGCCAGCGCCGTCCTGGTCCTCAGCGCCGCGGACCCGGTCCGGGTGTTCCAGGAGTTCTCCACCCTCGACCTCATCGCCCACGGCCGCACCGACCTCGTCGTCGGCCGGGGTTCGTTCACCGAGGCCTACCCGTTGTTCGGTCTCGACCTGCGCGACTACGCCTCCCTGTTCGAGGAGAAGCTCGACCTGCTGCTGCGGCTGCGCGCCTCCGAGAAGGTGACCTGGTCCGGCCGCCACCGCCCGGAACTGCTCGACCAGGGCGTCTACCCGCGTCCGGTGCAGCACCCGCTGCCCGTGTGGGTGGGGGTCGGGGGGACCCCGGAGTCCTTCGTCCGCGCGGGGCTCCTCGGGCTGCCCCTGGTGGTCGCCATCATCGGCGGTGAACCGGCCCGGTTCCGCCCGCTCGTCGACCTCTACCGCCGCGCCGGTGCCGAGGCCGGGCACGCCCCCGAGACCCTGCGGGTGGCCCTGCACCTGCCGGGGTTCGTCGACCACACCTCCGCGGCGGCCCGGGACGCGTTCTTCCCCGGCTGGTTCGAGATGATGGGCCGCATCGGGCGGGAACGGGGTTTCGCCCCGCCGAACCGGGCCCAGTTCGAGCAGCAGGCCGGACCCGAGGGGGCCTTCGTCATCGGCGACCCCGACACGGTGGCCGGGAAGCTCACCCGGATCGCGGCGTCGCTCGGCGGGGTGGAACGCATCTCGCTGCAGATGACCAACCCGCAGACCTCGCACGCGAGCCTGATGCGCAGCATCGAACTGCTCGGCAGCGCGGTGGTTCCCGCGGTCGCCTGACCCTCAGGCGGTCGCCGGCGGGGCCGGCGGGGCCGCTCGCTCCCCCGCGCGGACCACGACGACGCCGGTGCGGACCAGCGCCCCGCCGGCGAGCTGGATCCCCCGGGGCAGTTCGTCGAGGAGGATCCAGGCCAGCACGACGGCCGAGACCACCTCGAGCAGGGCGACGAACGAGGCGAGGCGGGACCCGAGGCGAGGACGTTGCGGCGCCGGGGCTCCAGCCGCTGTCGAGGAGGCCGCGCCCACGGGCCGGAGAGCGAGAAGCCGACCGCGGAGAGCCCGGCGAGGGCGAGCCCGCCCGCGGCCCGGGAGTCCGGTCCGGTCACCCGCTGCACGACGGGGCGTGCGGCGCCGTCAGCGCGTTCCGCGCGCGGCCGCGCCCGCCAGCCGGGCGATCCCCGCGTCGCGCAGCAGACGCACCGGCGACGCCGGGTTGAACGAGCGCGCCGCCTCGGTCAGGGCCGCCAGCGCCGCGGGTTCCAGCCGGACCTGCGCGGCCTCGACGTTGAACTCCAGCTGCTCGACGCTGGAGGCCCCCGGGATCACGACCACCCGGGGTTGGGCCACCAGCCAGGCCAGCGCCGCCTGGGCCGGGCGGACCCCGTGCCCGGCCGCGACCTCGCGCAGGGTGTCGAGCAGCGGCTGGGCGCGCCGCAGGTTGTCGACCGCGAACAACGGGTTCGCCGCCCGGACCCCACCGGGGCGGTTCGCCTCGGAGTACCTCCCACCCAGCAGCCCCTGCGCCAGCGGGCTGTAGGCGATGACGATCCGGTCGTTCGCCGCGGCGAAGGGCACCAGGTCCGCCAGCGGCCCGGGGTGGGCCAGGGAGAACTGCACCTGGTTGCTGACCACCGGGACGCCGAGCGCCCGGTCCGCCTGCCGCCAGCGCGCGAGGGAGTAGTTCGAGACCCCCACGGCGCCGATGCGTCCTTCGGCCAGCAGACGCTGCAGGCCGGGCATGACGACGGTGTCCGGGAAGACCGGGTTCGCCTGGTGCACCTGGTAGAGCGGGATCCGGTCGAGACCGAGACGGCGCGCGCTCGCCACCGCCCGCTGGTGGACGACGGCGGGCAGCGGCAGGACCGGGAAGACCTTGCTCGCGACGACGACGTCGCGACGGCTTCCCCCGAGCGCGTCACCCAGGATCCGTTCGCTGCGCCCGAAGGCGTAGACCTCGGCCGTGTCGAAGAGGGTCACCCCGAGTTCCAGGGCCCGGCGCACGATCTCACCCGCGGGACCGTCGGCGTACTGCGTGCCGTAGCCCCACTCCCGCGAGCCGAACTGCCACGTGCCCAGCCCGACGCGCGAGACCGGGCCGAGCCCGGCCACCTCGAGGGTTTCCATGTCCGTCAGTCTCCGCCGCCGGGTGGCCCCCGCAACCCCGGGGTGACGGTCACCAGCCGCGGAGCACCAACCGCCGCTCGGAACCGGTGACGGCCAGCAGCGTCTCCGGGGCGACCCCGGTCATCCAGTCCAGCAGCTCGGCCCCGTGCTCGGCGAACGCCCGGACCAGGACCTCGTGCTCCAGCAACCGACCCGGCGAGTAGCGCGCCCAGCGGGTCACGAACCGCCCCTCGAACACGCCGTAGCGCGCCCCGTCCCGGACGCCCACGACGTAGGCCGCGAGGTCGCCGTCGAGGCGCAGGACCGCGAGTTCACGCCGGCCGAGGTCGCCCAGCGCGGCCAGCCGGTGCCGCCAGGTGTCGCGTCCGGACGGGGTGTCCAGCGCGCACACGAGGCCGTGCGCCGCGTCGCGGTCCCGGTAGGCCGCCTCGAGGTCGGGCAGCGTCGCCTCGAACGTCGCCGCGTCGTCGCTGAACTCGAACTCGAGGTGCACCCCGTCGTGGACGATCCGGTTGTGGGTCTTGCGCAGGTTCTTCCGCATCCCCCCGCTCACCAGCGGGGCGCCGTCCTGCGGGCGCAGCACGAAGGGCACCGGGGCCAGGTCGAGCAGCCGGGCCCCGGCCCCGGCGGCCAGGGCGTGCACGCGCGGGTCGTCGGGCAGTTCGGCCAGGTGCAGTTCGCTCCCCCGGCGCCGTGCCTCTTCCGCCAGGACCACCCCGAGCCGGTCGGCGACCTCCGGGGACGTGGCCGGGAAGGAGGCGGCGTACCCGCCGCCCCCCGCGAGGAGTTCGCTGACCCGGCCGCTGTCGTGCACGCGGTCGACGACGACGACGGCCGCCTCGTCCTGCCCCTGCCGGACGTGCACGGCCCAGACCGAGGCGGGCGGCGCGACGTCGAGGACCCTGCGCAACCAGGCCGTGGTGGCCGTGGCGGGAGTTCCCGGACGGCCGTGCAGGTCGTGGGAACGCGCCAGGTGCGCGGCCACCTCGGCGCGGCCTTCCAGCACGGTGTGGTCGGGTGCGAGCCGGCGCACCGACGACGTGGTCACGAGGAACCTCCAGGAGAAGCGGTCAGGACGGGCGTGGTGAGCGGGTGGCTGGGAACGGTGGCCGGGTCGTGCTCGGTCAGCCACCGTTCGAGTTCGTGCGCGGGGAGGGCCTTGGCGTAGAGCCAGCCCTGCAGGACGTCGCACCCGGCGGCGGCGAGTTCCCGGCTCGTCGCCTCGTCCTCGACGCCCTCGGCCACCAGCCGCAGGCCGAGGGAGTGCGCGAGCATGATCGTCGACTGGACGATCGCGAGCGCCCGGGTGTCCCCCACGAGGTCGGTGAGGAAGGACTTGTCGAGCTTGAGGTCGTCGATGGGCAGTTCCCGCAGGTAGGCCAGCGAGGAGTACCCGGTGCCGTAGTCGTCGACGGCGACCCGGATGCCTCTGGCGCGCAACCCTTCGAGGATCCCCTGGGCCCGTTCGCGGTCCACCATGAGGAAGTCCTCGGTGATCTCGATCTCCAGCAGTCTCGCCGGCAGCTGTCGTTCGGTCAGCAGTTTCGAGACCCGGTCGGGCAGGTCCTGGTCCCCCAACGACGACGCGGAGAGGTTCACCGCGATCGCGAGGGGTTTCCCGGCCCGCCACCACACGGCGGCCTGGTCGAGGGCCTGCTCGAGCACGGCGCGGGTCAGGTCCTCCATCAGCCCCGCGGTCTCCACGACCGGGAGGAACGCGTCCGGCATCAGCAGGCCGCGCCGCGGGTGCTGCCAGCGGACGAGCGCCTCGACGCTGTCCACGGCGCCCGTCGCGACGTCGACCTTCGGCTGGTAGTGCAGGAGGAGGCGGCGCGCGGCGATGTCGGCGCGGAGGAGTTCCGCGGTCTCCAACCGCTCCCCCGACGCGAACTCGTCGACGTCGGCGGTGTAGGCGAACGTGCCGAGGTGGCGGGTCTTCGCGTGGTACATCGCGACGTCGGCCTGGCGCAGCAGGGTGGGGAGTTCCGCGGAACCCACCGGCAGGACGGAGATCCCGATGCTCGTGCGGGCCCGGACCTGCACCCCTTCGAGGGTGTACGCCTGCATCAGCGACGTGTGGATGGCGTCGGCCAGTTCCTGGGCGGGCGCGAGCCCGGCCCCGATCCGTGCAATGGCGAACTCGTCACCGCCCAGGCGGGTCACGACGGTGTCCGGGGCGTCGGCGACCTCGCGCAGGCGCCGGGCGACGTCGCGCAGCAGGGAGTCGCCGGCCTGGTGACCCAGGCTGTCGTTGACCTCCTTGAAACCGTCGAGGTCGAGCAGCAGCAGGGCCACGGGCGTGTCGGGTCCGGCCGCGGCCAGGAGTTCCGGCGTGCGCCGGTACAGGGCCCGGCGGTTGCCGAGGCCGGTGAGTTCGTCCGTCAGCGCGAGTTCGCGGTGCTCGGCGAGGCGGGTGACCTCGCGGAAGGTGAAGAGCAGCCGGCCCAGCGCGCTGAGGACGACGGCGGCGGCGAGGGCGACCGCGACCGGGTGCAGGGGGTGCAGGTGGTCGACGACGAACACGGCGAGGGCGACGAGGGTGGAGAGGACCGGGATCGAGAGCAGCGCCCACCCGGGCAGTCGCGGACCGCTGGGCGCGGAGGGCCAGCCGGGGGTGAAACCCATGAGGACGACGCCGAGGACCCAGACCCCGTCGGTGGGACCGCCGGGGGTGTAGGTGCCCTGGGCGGTGGAGAACAGGTAGGCGAGGTCGGCGACGACGAACACCACGAGTCCCGCCGCCAGCAGCCACAACCCCTTCGGCGGGCGCCAGCCGTGGAGGGAGAGGACCGCGGCGAGGACGAGGAGCAGGACCAGGTCGAGCGCGGGGTAGGCCGACGTCGTCGCGACCGCCGCCCACGAGCCGGAGGCGGAGACGATGGGACCGATCACCGCGGCCGCGGCGACGGCGCCGACCGCGAGGCCGCCGACGACCCCGTCCAGCCACAGGCTGCGCGCGTGCCGCGCGTCGCGGCGCTGGGCGAGCAGGATGAGCAGGACGAAGATCGAGGGGTAGAACAGGAGGAACCCCACGTCGGCCCCGGAGGGGTAGGGCTGGTCGGCCAGGGGACGGACGAAGATCGTCCAGTACACGTTGCCGGAACCGTAGACCGCCAGGGCCGCGCTCAGCAGGTACCCGCCCCGCCGGGAGCCCTGGATCTGCAGGGTGCGGAGGAGGCAGAGCGCCGCGGCCGACTCGTAGGCGAGGTTGTTCAGCAGCCCGTCGAGCAGGAACGAGTACCCCTCGTGGGGTCGGACCCCCGGGATCGTCGAGAGGGCGAAGGCGAGGGGTGGGCTGAGCAGCACGGCGTGCAACGGCAGCGACCAACGCGTCAGCGTGGGCCGGGTCTGCCCGCGTCGAACGAACACGAGGTCCTCCTGGGGTCACAGGAGTTGTCGGTGCCCCGGGCCCCCACCTCGACCCGCCGAACGGGTGCCTCGCTGCACAGGTGTCAGCCCAGGGCGCAGAAGGCGGCACCCACGAGGACCACCACGACCCCACCGGACTGGACGCCACTCAGTCGCTCGCCGTGGAACCGGCGCGCCAGCAGCAGGGTCACGGCCGGGTAGAGCGAGGCCAGGACGGCGACGACGCTGACCAGTCCGCTGCTGGAGGCCACCGCGTAGGCGGCCGTCGCGGCGAGGTCGAGGACCCCGAGGCCCAGCAGCGGAGGCAGGTCGCCCCGGACGACCGGTGGCGACTGCCGTCGCTTCGCCAGCGCCACCCCGAGGACCACGACGACCGAGGAGAGCCGCATGCCGAGCAGGGAACCCGGCACGGAGACCTCGCTCCCCCGGGCCAGGGCGTAGATCTCGACGCCGAAGAGCACCGCGGCGAGCAGGGCGAGGGTGATCGCCCGGCCCTGCCCCTTCTTCGCGGCCGTGACGTCCGGTCCGGCGGTGGCGACGACGCCGAGGATCGCGAGCGCCGCTCCCAGCACCTGCAGCGTCGCGGGTCGTTCACCGCCGGCCACCGAGATGACGAAGGGGACGAGCATGCCGCAGGAGGCGATGGGGGCGACGACGCCCATGGTCCCGATGGCGAGCGCCGTGTAGAGCGCGCCCATCGCCGCGGCCCACGTCACGCCGGCCAGGACCGACCAGCCGATCCAGTTCCCGTCCGGGGCGGAGACCTGACCCGTCGCCACGAGGACGACCAGCAGGACCAGCGCCGAGAGGACCTGGGAGACGGCGAGCACCTGGACGGCCCGCAGCCGTCGGCTGACGCTGCCCCCCAGGAAGTCCGACGTGCCCCACAGCACGCTGGCGAGGAGGGCGAGGACGGCGCTCACGAGGGACGGTTCTGCGGCAAGAGGTGCACGAGGGTGCTTCGTCAGCGCGGGGCGCGTCCTTGAGGACCTCCCTCGAGGGTGTGGCTGGCGCGCGCGGTGTCGGCCCCGGCCGAGGTGGACCGGGGGCTGGCGTGGTCCCCGAACCAGTCGACGACGAGGATCGTCGCGTCGTCCTCCAGCGTTCCGCCGGTCTGGCGCAGGACGGCGTCCGCCAGCGCGCGGACGGCCTCGCGGACGTGCAGGGGCGCGGCGGCCGCCACCTGGGCGTCCAGGTCCAGGTGTTCCGCGTTGCGCTCGAGCATGCCGTCGGTCAGCAGCACGATCCGGTCCCCGGGCCGCAGCGTCACCTCGCTCGCGCGGTAGCCGCTGCCCGGGAGGAGGCCGAAGGGGAGGTCCGCCGCGAGGCCCAGTTCGACCACCTTCCCGGCCCGCACGAGCAGGGGCTGGACGTGGCCGGCGTTGACCAGGCTGAGGACGCCCGTCCGCAGGTCGAGACGTCCGAGGATCCCCGTCACGAAACCCTCGGAGGGCTGTGGTCCGGGACCGTCGTGCTCGAGGAGCGCCGCGTCGGCCGCCTGCGCCATCTCGACCAGACCCGCCCCACCGCGCCGCGCCAGGCGCAACGCGTTGACGCACAGGGTGGCCGTCAGCGCCGCGCCCACGCCGTGGCCCATCGCGTCGGTGAGGCTGAGGTGGAGCACGTCGCGCGCCACGCTGTAGTCGAACGTGTCCCCGCCGACGCTGGCGGCCGGTTCGAGCCAGCCGGCCAGGCTGAACGAGGACGCCTCGCACGTGGAGGCCGCGGGCAGCAGCCGGCGCTGGATCTCGGCGGAGAGGGTGAACGGCGTGCTGCGCTGACTCCACTCGAAGAGGTCGGTGTGGCGCCGGTTCGCGATGACGACGAAGGCGAGGGCGTGCGCCGTGGCCCGGACCTCCGCCACCGTCGCGGCGTCGGGCTCCCCGGGCAGGGTGAGCTGGAGCAGTCCGACGACCTCGCCCCGTTCGGTCACGGGGGCGTGGACCTGCCAGCGGTCCCGGTCCCCCTCCAGCGGCAGCACCCGGACCGTCTGGGTCCGGATCGCCTCGCTCGCCGGGGCGTGGGCCTGCAGCGGCAGGGGCGAGGACCCCGCCCGGGACGGGTCCCCCAGGCGGACGAGGGCCCGCCCGGTGAGGTCGCTCATGAGGAACGAGACGTCGGTGGCGCCGAGGACCGCACCCAGCCGTTCGGTGACGGCCTCGACGGCGTCCACCGGTGCCGCGTCCTCGGCGGCGTCCAGCACGGCCCGCAGCGCCCGTCCGGGCGTGTCCTCGCTCACCCGGTCAACGTAACCGGGGCGGGGTCCGACAACGCTGCCGACGAGCGTCCGCCGCCGGGCTCGTCCTGACATGCTGGCGGCGTTTCCCTGGACGACGCCCTGGACGGGGCCGGAGGAGGTGGGTCGTGACCGAGTCCTCGCCGGCCGGGGTCGGCGTCGCGTACGCGAGCGGTCCCGGGCGCTGGATCCTGCTCACCACGATCCTCGGGTCGGGACTGGCCTCGCTGGACGCCAGCGTCGTCGGGGTCGCCCTGCCCACCATCGGGCGGGAGCTGCACGTCGACCTCGCCGCGCTGCAGGGGGTCGTCAACGGCTACACCCTCACCCTGGCCGGTCTGCTGCTGCTCGGCGGTGGCCTCGGTGACCGCTTCGGGCGACGACGGGTGTTCCAGGTCGGGGTCGTGTGGTTCGCGCTGGCCTCGCTCTTGTGCGGGCTGGCCCCGGACGCCCCGGTCCTCGTCGCCGCCCGGGCGTTGCAGGGGGTGGGTGCCGCGTTGCTGACCCCGGGGAGCCTGGCCGTCCTGCACGCGGCGTTCCGCGCGGAGGACCGCTCCCGGGCCGTCGGGGCGTGGTCGGGTCTGGGGGGTGTCGCCGTCGCCGTCGGCCCCTTCCTGGGCGGCTGGATCCTCGGGGTGGGGTCCTGGCGCTGGCTGTTCCTCATCAACCTCCCCGTCGCGGTCGTCGTCGTGCTGGTGTCCTCCCGCCACGTGCCGGAGTCCCGGGCGCCGCACGTCGACGGACGCCTCGACGTGCTCGGCGCGCTGACGATCACCGCCACCCTGGCCGCCCTCACCTACGGACTCGTCGAGGGTCCCGGCCGGGGGTGGTCCTCCGCCGCCGTCCTGGGGAGCCTGCTGGCTGCGGTGCTGCTGTTCGGGGCGTTCCTGCTCCGCGAGGCCCGGGCGCGGAACCCGTTGCTGCCGCTGGGGTTGTTCCGCCGACGGCAGTTCTCCGCGGTGAACGCGGTGACGTTCGTCGTCTACGCCGCGCTGGGCGGGACGTTCTTCCTGCTGCCCGTCGTGCTGCAGACCGCTGTCGGCTACAGCCCGCTGGCCGCCGGGACGTCCCTGTTGCCGGTGACCGTCGTCATGCTGCTGCTGTCGTCGCGGTCGGGGGCGCTCGCCGCGCGTCGCGGGCCCCGGCTGCAGTTGAGCGCGGGGCCGCTGATCGCCGGGGCCGGGTTGCTGCTGCTCACCCGCCTCGACGCCTCGGGGTCCTACCCGACGCAGGTGCTGCCCGCGGTCCTGGTCTTCGGGCTCGGGCTGGCCGTCACCGTCGCCCCGTTGACCTCGACCGCGCTGGACGCCGCGCCGGACGCGCAGGCGGGGATCGCCTCCGCCACCAACACCGTCGTCGCCCGGACCGCGGGCCTCGTCGCCGTGGCGGTGCTCCCCGCCGCCGCCGGCATCAGCGGCGACGACTACCTGCGCCCGGTGGCCCTGCTCGGAGGTTTCCACGCGGCCGTCGTGATCGCCGCGATCGTCTGCGCCGCAGGGGGAGTGCTGGCTGCACTGACGCTGCGCACCGGCACCGGCACCGACACCGACCAGAGCGAGGCACCCGCCCCGCACGAGATGAGCTGCGCGCTCGACGCACCGCCGCTGCGCCGAGGGGGGCGGTGAAGGCACTCCGGGTGCGGGCGAGGAGGCTCACCCGGTGAACCGCCTGCTCGTCCCCTCCGCGGCCCTGTTCTGGGGTCTGCAGTTCGCCTTCCTCAACCCCGCCCTGGCCCTGCTGCTCGTCGCGCTCTACGACGCCGACGCCCGGCAGGTGGGGTTGGTGCTGGCCCTCTACAACGTCGGCGGTTTCGCGGCCTCCCTGCTGGTGCCCGCCTACGCCGACCGCCGGGGTGACTACCTGCGGCCGATGCTCGGCTGCGGGGTGATGACCGTCGCGCTGGCGGTGGTGCTCGGACTCAGCCGCAGCCTCCCCCTCGCCGTCGTCGCGCTCGTCGTGCTCGGCGGCCCCGCCGGGGTCGGCAACTCCCTGCTCTTCGCCCACCTGCGCCACTCCGGGGCGAGCTCCTCCGACGTCATCGGCACCCGCGCCATCGCGTCGTTCGCCTGGGTGGCGGGTCCCCCGGTCGCCACCCTGGTCATCGGCGCGTTCGGCGACCGGGCCGTGCTGGTCCCGCTGGCCGTCGTCGCCGCGCTGACCGTCGGGACGGCGACGCTGATGCTGCGGGCCGACCGCTCGCGCACCCCCGGGACGAGGTCCGGCGCCGCCGACGACCACGAGCCGACGACGCGCGCGGCCGTGGCCGGCATCGTCGTGGCCTTCGTCCTGCTGCAGGCGACGAACAGCGCCGCCGTCTCGGTCATGAGCCTGTTCACCACCCGGGACCTCGGTCTGCCGGTGGCGTGGGCCGGCGCCGCCCTCGGGCTGGCCGCGGGTCTGGAGATCCCGGCGCTGCTGCTGGTCGCGCGGTTGACGAAGCGCTTCACGAACTTCGCGTTGCTGGTCGCGGGCTGCCTGGCCGGGATCGCGTACTACGCGGCGATGACGTTCGTCGGGGGTCCCGTCACGCTCCTGTGCGCCCAGGCCCTCAACGCCTGCTTCTTCGCCGTCGTCGCCGGGGTCGGGCTCACCCTCTTCCAGCAGGTGATCCCGCGCCCGGGGCTGGCCTCGGGCCTCTACGTGAACACCCGCCGGGTCGGCGCCGTGATCTCCGGCCCGCTCATCGCCTTCGGCGCGGGCACCTCGCGCGGGTACGGCGGGATCTACGCCGTCTGCGCGGTGCTCACGGCGCTCAGCCTGGTGACCGTCCTGGTGCTGCGCCGGGGACGTCGTCCGACCGCCACCGCGGGCTGATAGGAGGACCTCCCGGGGTCAGCCGAGGTGCTCGACGTGGGCGAGCAGGCGGCTCGCCTCGTCCACCCAGCCCTTGGACCGGGCGTGGCCGAGCATCCCGTCGAAACCCCGCTGCCAGTCGTCCGACGCCGACGTCCCCGCGGCGAGGCGCAGGAACCCGGGTTCGACGGCGACCTGCTCCGCCGAGTGCCCGGTGCCGGCTCCGGCCGACTCCAGGGCCGCGACGACCGCCGCCATCGTCAGCCCCGACGCCTCGACGTGGAACCGGTCGAGCACGTCGACGTCCTCGACCGCGACGGACCCGTCGTCCCCGACCCGGACGATCATCTCGTTCCTCCTCCTCGACGGGGCTCTCACCCCGGTGGACACGTCAACCGAGTGCGGCGCCGGCGGCGCGCAGTTCCTCCAGGGCGGTGGACGCGTGCGGCCACAACCCTCCGGCCTCGTCCGGCGCGGCGTCGGCCCACCGGGCGTACCCGAGCTTGAAGGCCATGACGCCCATCTCGGCGGCCAGGTGGGCGGCGGTCGAGGGGACTCCCCGCCCGACGAGGGCCTCCGTCATCGCCGCGGCCATCCCCACGCTCTTGAGCGCGTCCCGCTCCCGCAGTTCCGCGCTGGCCGCCACGGCGGCCTTGAGCCGGGGTCCGAGTTCGCGGTTCGCGGGGCCCATCTCGGCGCAGGCGCGTTCGAGACCCGCGGCGACGGCCGCCAGTGGAGCGGCCTCGGGGGGTGCCGTGGTGATCCCGTCGGCCAGCAGGCCGCTCAGCGTCTCCTGCCCCGCGACGAGCAGTTCCCGCTTGTCCGGGAAGTGGCGGAAGAAGGTGCTCTTGGTGACCCCGGCCCGGTCGGCGATCTGCGCGACCGTCGTGGCGTCGTAGCCCTGCTCGACGAACAGGTCCACGGCCGCGACGACGAGGCGTTCGCGAGCGCCGGGTTCCCATCGAGCCATGACGACATCATAGGTGACGGGACTTTTGTCCCATCAGGCTGTACGGTGATGAGACAAGAGTCCCATCACTCGAGAGGCCCTCCCGTGCGCGTCTTCCTCACCGGCGGAACCGGAACGATCGGATCGGCCGTCACGGCCGAACTGCTGGCCCACGGTCACACCGTCCTCGCCCTCGCCCGTTCCGAGGACTCCGCCCGCACCCTCACGGCCGCGGGCGCCGAACCCCTGCGCGGCTCGCTGAGCGACCTCGACGTCCTGCGCGCCGGGGCGGCGGCGAGCGACGGGGTGATCCAGCTCGCCTTCAGCCGCGACTACTCCACCGCCGACTCCGTGATCGCCGGGGTCGCCGAGGAGACCACCGCGCTGACCACGCTCGGCGAGGCGCTCGTCGGGAGCGACCGTCCCCTCGTCACGGTCTCGGGAACCCCGTGGATCCCGGGACGGGCGTCCACGGAGGCCGACCCGCTGCCCACCGAGGGCCCGGTCGGCGGTCGCGGCGCGACCGTCACGGCGATCCTGCGCCTCGCCGAGCGCGGCGTGCGGGCCAGTGCCGTGCGGATGCCGCGCACGGTCCACGACCAGGGCCGGGGCGGCTTCGCCGGGATGCTCACCGACGCGGCCCGCCGTACCGGGGTGGCCGGCTACCCCGGCGACGGGACCCAGCGCTGGCCGGCCGTCCACGCGGGCGACGCCGCGTCGCTGTTCCGCCTGGCCCTGGAGGACGCGCCCGGCGGAACCGCCTGGCACGCCGTCGCCGACGAGGGTGACGCGGTGCGCGACATCGCGGCGGTGATCGGTCGCCGGCTGGGCCTGCCCGTCGCCGCGGTGCCGGAGGAGACGTTCGGTCCGTTCGGCCCGATCTTCGCGATGGACCAGCCCGCCTCGAGTGCCGCCACCCGCGCGGGGCTCGGCTGGGAACCGGTGCACCCGAGCCTGCTCGCGGACCTGGAGAACCTCGAACCCTGACGGCTCAGGCCGGCGGCAGGACGCCCGCCGTGCGGTAGCGGTCGACCAGGCGCAGCAGCGCCCGCTCGGTGCTGACGTAGCCGGTGAACCCGGCGACCCGGCTGCGGGTCATGTCGGCCAGCACCTCGACGTCACGGCCGAGGTCGCTGTCGCTGTGCCACCAGGACGCCACCTTGGACAGGTCGGGTTCGACCAGGCCGTGCTCGGCGACGAGCCTGTCCCACACCGGTTCCGAGTCGGCCATCTGCTGCTCCAACGGCAGCGGCGTCTCCTCCGGCCCGGCCGGTTCGACCCCCAGGTGGGCGGCGAGCCGGGGCCAGAGGCGACGCCACCGGATGACGTCGCCGTTGACGACGTTGAACGCGGTGTCCGCCACCTCGGGGGTGGTGGCGGCCCAGAGCTGGTGGTCGGCCAGCTGGTCGGCGTCGGTGATGTCCACGACGCCGTTCCACTGGGTGAGCGAGCCGGGGAACGTGAACTTCCGCCCGCTCGCCCGCACGATCGCGCCGTAGGCCCCGAGGGTGGGCACCAGGTTCATGGCGTTGCCGACGGCGAACCCCACGACGGTGTGCGCGCGGTGGACGGACCAGCCGAAACCGTGAGCCGCTGCGGCGGCGAAGAGTTCGTCCTCCTGCGCGTAGTAGAAGTTCTCCACCGGCAGGCGTTCGGCGTCCTCGAGGAAGGGGGTGTCGGGCAGGTCGCCCTGCCCGTAGGCCTCGAACGGGCCGAGGTAGTGCTTGAGCCCGGTCACGAGGGCGACGTGGCGCACCGAACCCTGCGGGCCGAGCACCGCGAGCAGGTCGCGGACCATGGCTCCGTTGACCCGGACGTTCTCGGCCTCGGTGTCCTGGCGCGCCCACGCCGTGATGAACACGTGGGTCGGGGCCAGCCCGGCGAGCTTCTCCTCCAGATCGCCGCGGGAGAACAGGTCCGCGGCGACGTGCTCGACCCCGTCGACGGTGGGCGGGCGGCGCGACAGGCCCGAGGTGCGCCAGCCGGAGGCGATCAGGCGTTCCGCCAGGGCGCCCCCGGTGATCCCGGTCGCACCGACGACGAGGGCGTGGGCACCGGGCGGCGGCGTGCGGACCGGGACGGGCGCCCGGTCGGGCAGGATTTCGGGGGTCGACATGAGCACCACAGTACGCATGCCTGTCGCTATGCTGCCCATCGTGGCCGACGACGAACTCACCCCGCGACTCGCCGAGGTGCTCCGTTCGTCCCGGCTGAGCCGCGGGTTGAGCACCGCCGCGCTGGCCGAGGGCTCCGGCGTCTCCCGCGCCTCGATCGTGAAGCTCGAACGGGCCGAGTCACAACCGTCGGCGGCACTGCTGGGACGCCTCTGCCCCCCGCTCGGGCTGACCCTGTCGGAGTTGTTCGCGCGCGTCGAACGTCCGCGCGAGGACAGCGGCCGGTTGCTGCGCGCCGGCCAGGCGCCCGTCTGGACCGATCCCGCGTCGGGCTACCGCCGGGTCTCCCGGTCCCCGCTGGCAGGCGGACCGTTGCAGCTGACCGAGATCGAACTCCCCCCGGGCGCCTCGATCACCTATCCCGCCGACGCCTACCGCGACATCCACCAGCAGGTCTGGGTCCTGGCCGGTGACCTGGAACTCGTGGAGGACGGGCGGCGCCACGAACTCGGCGCCGGCGACTGCCTCGAACTGGGGCCGGCCGCCGACTGCACGTTCACCAACCACCGCGACCGCGCGACCCGGTACCTGGTGGCCGTGGCCCGCCGCTGACGCCACGCACGAGAGCCCCGGCCGGACGGCCGGGGCTCTCGCGGTCAGCTGAGCGGAGTTCTCACTCGCCGATCTTGCCGTCGGCGGCTTCCTGGGCCTTGTCGACCTGCTCGGCGTGCTTGCCGCCGGTCTTCTCGTCGGCCGCGTCCCCCGCCTTGTCGATCGCGGCGTCGCTGGCCTTCTCGGTGATGTCGCCGAAGTCGGGCATGGTCACTCCTCTGGTCGTCGGGTGGAACTCAGGTCGAACTGTGCGCCCGCACCGGGGGCCCCGCCACTCGAAACGGAACCCTCAGGCGGGCGGGGCGTAGAACTGCAGGTCGTTGCCCTCGGTGTCCTTGAACGGCGCGATGCGACCCCAGTCGTGCTCGCTGATCCCCCCGGTGAAGCGGACGCCCTGGGCCATCAGCCGGGACACCTCCTCGTCGAGGGTTCCGTCGGGCTGGAACGTGATGACCGCCCCGCCGTCCGCGGTGGCGGACGTGCCCTCCCGGGCGTTCAGCCCGAGCATCACGCCGTTGGCGTCGATCTCGCTCCAGTCCGGTCCGGTCGAGGTCACCGTCAGGCCGAGCACCTCGCCGTAGAAGTGCACCGCCCGGTCCATGTCGTCGACGGGAACCCACACGCTCGCCACACCAGTCGCCATCTCTGCTCCTCCGCAGTGGTCCCGTTCCTGAGAACGTCCCCAGGGAACGCTCCGGCGGGCTGCTCCACCGGCGGCCGCCGGACGCGGCCAGGGCCACCTTGACCCCGCCCCCGCGACCCTGCACCCGGAAACGGCTGCTCAGCCCGTGTGCGAACCCCGCGGTGCGGGTAGAGGAACACCATGGCTCCTGACCAGCACACCCCGACCGACCCGACCACGCAGCACCCCGACAGCACCCCCGGACAGACCCTCACCCACCCCGGCGCCACGTCGCGGATGACGCCCGCCCCGGACCACGGCGAGGACAGCTACGTCGGCACCGGCAAGCTCACCGGACGCCGGGCCGTCATCACCGGCGGGGACTCCGGCATCGGTCGCGCCGTCGCCATCGCCTACGCCCGCGAGGGTGCCGACGTCCTCATCGTCCACCTCCCCGAGGAACAGGAGGACGCCGACGCCACGGTGGCCCTCGTCGAGGCCGCCGGACGCCGCGGGATCAGCGTTCCCGGCGACCTGCGCCAGGAGGAGTTCTGCCGCAGCGTGATCGACCGCGCCGTCCAGGAGTTCGGGGGCCTCGACCTCCTCGTCAACAACGCCGCCTACCAGATGAGCGTCGAGGGCATCGAGGACCTCACCACGGAACAACTGCTGCGCACGTTCACGACGAACGTCTTCGCCACGTTCTGGCTGTGCAAGGCGGCGGTCCCGCACCTCGCCCCGGGGTCCGCCATCGTCAACACCGTCTCCGTCCAGGCCGACACGCCCTCCCCCGCGCTGCTCGACTACGCGATGACGAAGGCCGCCCTGGTGAACTTCACCCTGAACCTCGCCCAGGAACTCGGGGAGAAGGGCATCCGCGTCAACGCCGTCGCCCCCGGCCCGGTGTGGACCCCGCTCATCCCCGCGACCATGCCCGAGGACCAGGTCGAGGACTTCGGCACCCAGACCCCGCTGGGCCGGGCCGGCCAGCCCGCGGAACTCGCCCCCGCCTACGTGTTCCTCGCCTCGCAGGAGTCCAGCTACAGCACGGGAGCCGTGATCCGCGTCGCGGGCGGGAACTGACGCGTCGTGCGGTGACCGCGTCCTGATCGTCAGGACGCGGTGCCGCTGCCGAGTTCTTCGACGTCGAAACGTCGCTGGACGCTGTCGTCGGCGAGGTCGTCGTCGAGGTCGTCGTCGAGGTCGTCGTCGAGGTCGTCCAGCGTCGTCGACGTGGCGAAGGCGTGCGCCCGCAGGATCGAGAGGGCCTGCTGGCTGGTCACGGTGAAGCCGAGCCCCACCATCCCGGTGGCCACCCGCACCTGTCGCCGGCGGATCGTCTCGGGGCTGTCGGACCAGTCCACGTGGACCCCGGCCGGAGTTCCCGCCCGTGTCCAGGCTTTCGTGAGCACCTCCCCGGGCGAACCGGAAACGCTCGGCCGACGAGTTCGTGTCCCGGTCCCCCGGTGCCGTCCGGCCGCCGTCGCACCCGGTGTTCGCCGCGCACCACGGCGCAGCTCTCCTCGTCGTCGACCGCCGCGCCCTCGCGGGGCGGCACGGTGGGAGACGGATCGCAGGCCTGCAGCCGGAAACGGGACACGGTGCTGAAGCCCTGTGCAGGACCCTCGCGGGCGCGGTACAACTCTCGGGTGTCGGACGAGCACCCTCTGCGCCATCGCGCCCTGGCCGTACGTGGTCTCCTGGGCGACGTGTGGGGCAACGGGATGCCCGACACCCCGGACCCGTGGCTCACGATGACGACCGACGGGATCGCCTGCGACGACCTGGTGGGACGCGAGCACGGCTACGTCGTGCTCGGCGACGGCCTGGCCCTGGAGACGCTGGCGGCCCTGCTGCGGGCCCACCCCGATCCGGTGGCCGCCCGCGCCGCTCTCCCCCCGGCGCTGCGGAACCGCCTGGAGGTCACTGGTTGACCGGGGACCACTGGTGCCAGACTGGCCCCCCGAAGGGGGCCAGCGACCGGTGAGGTGGGAGATGAGCGGAGAACGTCGGGATCTCGACGAGGACCAGGTGCGCCTGCTGGGCCGGTTCGACGGCGCGAGCGCCGCCGAGGTCGCCGAGCGCCTCGGGTGCAGCCTCTCCGAACTCGCCGAGCGGCTGGTGGCCATCCGCAGCGCCCTGAGCGTGGACAGCACGGCGGCCGCCGTGCAGGCCGTGCGGGCCCGCGGCCTCATCTGAGCTGTACGAACCTCAGACCGCGGGGAAGTCCGCGGTCGCCTCGGGGCCGTCGCTCCCGGCGGGGTAGGTCTCCAGCGGCACCTCGTCGGCCTTCCACGCCGCGATCACCGGGGCCAGGATGCGCCAGCAGTCCTCCGCGGTGTCCCCGCGCACCGAGAGCAACGGGTCGCCGTCGAGCACGCCGGCCAGCACCTCCCCGTAGGCGGGGAGGTCGGAGTCCCCCAGGCGGGCGGTCAGCGTCGCCTCGTCGAGGTCGAACGGGTCGCCCGGGGCGTTCACGTTCAGGTCCAGGCTCACGGTGTCGGGTTTGAAACCGAGCCGGAGCCGGGTGGGGACCGGTGTGCCCAGCAGTCCGGCCATGAGGTGCGGGACGGGCTTGTAGGTGATGACGGCCTCCTTGCGGGCCCGGCCGAGGGCCTTGCCGGACCGCAGGCGGAACGGGACCCCGGCCCAGCGCCAGGTGTCGATGTGCAGGACGACCTCGGCCAACGTCTCGGTCTGGCGGGCGGGGTCCACGCCCTGCTCGGCGGTGTAGTCGGGCAGGTCGCGGTCCCCGAGGCGACCCGCGGTGTACCGGGCCCGTCGACTGGCCTGCGCGGGAGGACCGGCGAGGCGGGTCGCCCGCAGCAACTGCGCCTTCCGGTCGCGGAACTCCCGCTCGTCCAGTGCCGAGGGGGCGTCCATCGCCAGCATCGCGAGCACCTGCAGCAGGTGGCTCTGGATCATGTCGATGAGGGCGCCCGCGTGGTCGTAGTACCCGGCGCGGCCCTCGAGCGCGAGGTCCTCGTCGTAGAACACGTCGACGCGTTCCACGTGGCCCGCGTTCCAGGTGGGTTCGAAGATGCGGTTCGCGAAGCGCACCCCGACGGTGCCGAGCACCGTGGAGGTGCCGAGGAAGTGGTCGACCCGGTGCACGTGCTCCTCCGGGACCAGGCGCGCGACGACCTGGTTGAGCTCGTGCGCCGAGGCCTCGTCGGAGCCGAAGGGCTTCTCCATGACCAGCCGGGTGCTGGCCGGCAGGTCCCGGCCGACCAGACCCGCGCACGCCTTCGCCGTGATCGCGGGCGGGAGGGCGAAGTACACCGCGACCGGGGCGGTGCAGGAGCCCATCAGGGCCAGGAGGGCGTCGGGATCGGTGACGTCGACCTGCGCGTAGCGGCTGGTGTCGCGCACCGTCCGGGCGGCGTCCGCCGACTCCTCGCCCGCGTCCAGCGCGTCACCGAAGGCCTTCGTCACCACCTCGCGCCACCGGTCGTCGTCCCAGTCCTCCGCACCGGCGCCGACCAGTTCGAGCGAGGAGCCGTGACCGTGCGCGGGGTCCTCGTTGCGTCCGGAGACCAGGAGCCGGGCCAGGCCGGGCATCAGCAGCCGGGAGGCGAGGTCACCACTGGCCCCCAGGATGAGCAGCGTCGCGACGGGGTCCTGCCCGGAGCGCCCGTCCTGAGCGGCTCCGGCCGCGCCGTGGCCGCCGCCGGCCCCCGCCGGGTCGTCGCCGCGGCTCTCGCTGCCGCCGGTGGCCGGGTGGTCGTCGTGGTGCCGGTCGCTGTGGTTGCTCACGCGCACACCCTGCCGAGGTTCCACGTCCCGCGCGCGACGACCCGCCCGGGAGCTCAGCGCGGAACGGGCGGCGTGGCCGGAGGGGTCCGCTCCGGACCGGCCTCGGCCGGGCGGGCACCGTCGAGGCGGTGCAGCCGGACGGCGACGAGGGCGACGTCGTCCTCGTGCTCGCCCGGCAGCATCCGCTCCAGCACCCCGTCGACGAGCTCGTCCAACGTGGCGGCGGCCAGGTCCGCGACGGCCTCGCGCAACCGCAGCAACCCCTCGTCGAGAGAACGGTCGCGGCGTTCGACGAGGCCGTCGGTGAACATGAGGATCGTCGACCCGCGGTCGACCGTGATCGCCGCGTCGGCCCGGGAGGTCGAGGGGTCGATGCCGAGCAGCAGTTGGGCCGGGAGGGAGGCCAGGGAGCTCACCGTGCCGTCGGGGGTGAGCAGCACGGGCGCCGGGTGCCCGGCGTTGGCCCACCGGAACCGGGTGATGTCGCGGTGCCGCTCGTCCTCGGTCTGCTCCAGCCGGCCCACGACCACGGTGGCGGTGGTGTCCACCGCGAGGCCCGCCATGGCCGCGTCCAGCCCGGACAGGACCCCGGCGGGACTCGCGCCCGTCGTGTACGCGATGCCCCGCAGCAGCGAACGGACCTGGCTCATCCCCGCGGCGGCGGTGATGTCGTGTCCCATCACGTCGCCGATGACCAGCACGGTGGCGCCGTCGGGCGTCAGGAACGCGTCGTACCAGTCCCCGCCGACCTCGGCCGCGTGCGCGGCAGGCTGGTACCGCACCACGATCTGCACGTGGTCCGGTTCGACCGGGGACGTCAGGAGGCTGCGCTGCAACGCTTCCGCCATCCGGTGCTGCGCCTCGTAGAGCCGGGCGTTGTCCAGCGCCAACCCGGCGCGGTCGGCGATCTCGGTCGCCAGCAGGAGGTCCTCCGCGCCGAGCTCGCCGCGCTCGACGCCGTGGAACAACGTGATCAGCCCGACGGTGCGCCCGCGCGCCCGCAACGGCACGCACTCGAACGACTCCGGCGCCAGACGCCGGATGAGTTCCCGGGCCGGACTGTCGGCGGCCAGCACCCGGAGGATCTCGGCCGTCGCGCCCCGGGTGACGCCCGCCGGGCGCGCGCTCCGCCAGACCCGGTACAGGTAGGAGTCCTGGGCCAGCGCGGAGAGCCGGGTGTCGCGGTAGGCGAGGACGACGTCGCGCAGCGCCGGGTCCACGTGGTGGCAGCCGACGTCGCGCAGCCCGCCCTGCTCGTCGACCAGCGTCACCAGGCACCAGTCGGCGACCGCCGGGACGAGGTGCTGGGCCAGGCGGGCCACCGCCTCCTGGACGTCGAGGGTCGCCGTGAGGTCCTCGCTGACGGTCACGATGAGGCGCAGCCGCTCGGCCGCCGCGGCCGCCGCCGCGTGCGCGGCCTCGAGCTCCCTGCGCGCCCGCCGACCGGCGGTGACGTCGAGGAAGTAGACGGAGACGCCGTCCGGGTCCGGCCACGCGCGCACCTCGAACCAGGCGTCCAGCGGGGGCGGGTAGTAGGCCTCGAAGGTCGCCGGCTCACCGGTCGCCGCGACCCCGCGGTAGTGCGTCTCGAACGGCGACCCCACCGCGTCGGGGAAGAGCTCCCACACGCTGCCGCCGAGCAGCTCCTGCCGCGGGCGGCCCAGGACACGCTCGGCCTCGGCGTTGACGTAGCTGAAGCGGAAGTCCCGGTCCAGGGAGAAGAACGCGGACGCCATCGACTCCAGCACCCGCGCGACCCGCGCGTCGTCGGTGCGGGTGGCGGTGGTGTCGTAGGCCGCGCCGAGGAGCCGGACGCTGCGGCCGGACTCGTCGGCCAGCGCCTGCCCCCGGGCCCGCACCCAGCGGGTGGTGCCGTCGGGGCGCACGACCCGGTACTCGGCCTCGAAGGGGCCGCACTCCTCGATCGCCCGCTGCAGCGCCGCCCCGACCCGCGGCAGGTCGTCGGGGTGCAGCCGCGCGTTGAACGCCTCGATGTCGCGGCCGAAGTCGTCGGCGGCGTACCCGAACATCTCGAGCAGCCGCTCGTCCCAGCGCAGCTCCCCGGTGGCGAGGTCCCAGTCGAACGTGCCGATCCCCCCGGCGGCGACGGCGAGCTCCGAGCGCACCCGGGCGGCCTCGAAGTCGACCGCGAGCGCCGTGAGCTCGAGCTCGGTGACCGCGGCGGCGGCCAGGTCGCCCAGCACGGCGACGTCGGTCTCGCTCCAGTCCCGGGCCTGCGGACCGAAGACGCACAGCGCGCCGACGACGAAGCCGTCCTGCCCGCGCATCGGGACCCCGAGGTAGGCGCGCACGTCGCCGGAGGTGACCGACGGCAGCTGCGCGACGCGGTCGTCGGCGCTCGCGTCGGTCACGACGAGCGGCTCCCCCGCCGTGGCCGTGACGGAGCACAACGAGTCCGCCAGCGCCGTCACGCCGCGATCCTGCGCGTCGAGACCCGCTGCGGCGGAGATCGTCTGGACGTCGGAGAGGAGCGACACCTGGGCGGCCGGGGCGCCCAGCAGGCGCGCCGCGAGTTCGGCGAGCCGGTCCAGGGCCGGGTTCGCCGTCGTGGTCACCAGCCGTCGCGCCGACCGCAGCCGGGCGGTGTCGGTCTCGAGAGCGGCCAGCGCCCGTCCGTCCTCGTTCACCGACGTCGACCCCTCCACCTGACGGGCGGCGGACGCGCACCCTCCGCCCGATCGTCGCACGCGTCCTGCCCACCACGGACGGGTGGCGTGTGGAACGGTGGGGTGGGGGACGTCGGTCGAGCAGCGGCCGGGGGCTCCGTCGCAGGACGAGGTCGGACCGTGTCCCAGCACCCCCCGCACTCCCGGCCCACCACCGACGACCCGCCGGGTGACCTGAGTCCGCTGCAGGTCGCCGTCGGTCGGATGCTCGTGCTCGGGTACTCGGGTACGGAGATCGCCAGCCGGCTGCGCTGCGACCTCGACGAGGTGGTCGCGGTGGCGCGGTCGCTGCGGGCCCGCTACGACGTCGCCAGCACGGCGGAGGCGGTGCGGCGGGCGGTGGTCGGCCAGGACCTCTTCCGGCCCTGACCGCTCCGGGTCCGGCTAGTGCCCGGGACGCCCGGCGGCGTTCTCGACGACCTCCGTCGCGATGTCGCGCAGCTTGCGGTTCCGGTGCTGGGACTGGGTCGCCAGGTGGGTGAAGGCCTCCTCGGGCGTGCAGCCCAGACGGCCGACGAGCACCCCCTTCGCCTGCTCGATGACCGCGCGGCTGTTCATGGCGGTCTGCAGGTTGACCGCCAGGTCGGCCGTCGAGGCGTAGAGCGCCGCGTTGGCCAGCGCGACGGCCGCGTAGCCGGCGAAGGCCGTCGCCAACTGCTCCGCCTCGGCGTCGAGGGGTGCAGCGCCGAAGCGGTAGACGTTGATGGCGCCCAGCACCCGCTGCGGCATGGGGAGGCCGATGCTGAGGGTGCTGCGGACCCCCTGCCGCGCGGCGGCCGCCGCGAAGCCGGCGTAGAGCTCCTCGTGGGCGGTGTCGTCGATGCGCAGGTGCTGGCCGCTCTGCGCGGCGTCCAGGCACGGCCCGAACCCGTCGTCGTACTGCCGTTCGTCCAGCGAGGCCGCCAGCGACCCCGTGAAGGCCGCCGAGGCGGTCTTGTCCCCGTCCACCAGCGTCACCGAGACCTCGTCGGCTCCGGGGATGCACGCGACCACGAGGTCGGCGATCCGCCGCAGGACCACGCCCAGCGGTTGGCCCAGCACGATGGCGCCGAGCTCGGCGAGGACCTCCTGCGGTTCCCTCCGCGGTCGGGTGTCGGACGTGACGTCCTCACCCTGGTCGTCCGTGGTCACGGTGCACCTCCTGCTGCTCGCCCGCCGGCTGCAGACGGCGGGGTGGGACTACCACCCGGGCGGCGGCCGTGCGCCGGGGCTGCTGGTCGAACCCCTGCAGCCGGTGGCCTCGTGGGGAACGGCTCCGCGCGCGCCGTGGGCCGACCCTAGCCCCGCGGGGCCCCGAGGCAGCGCTCTCGCCAGCCGCGGCCGACCGCGCTAGCGTGACCCCCCGGTCGAACGGTGGCTCCGGTGTCGAGGGTGGGCGCTACCCGCACTGTCCTCCGGGAGCCTCTCGTGGACTCCTCCGTTCGACGTCGCACCGTAGGAGAACTGGGTGTCCTGGAACTGGAGGGCGACGTGGACGCCGAGAGCGTCGCCGCGTTCGAGGCCTGCGTGCTCGACCTCCTCGCCGAGGTCCCTCACGTCGTGGTCGACCTGCAGGACACCGCCTTCGTCGACTGCCGTGGGCTCTCCAGCCTCCTCTCCCCGTCCCGGCTCGCCCGCTCGGCGGGTGGCACGTTGCGGGCAGCCGGGGCCCGGCCCGTCGTGACCCTCTGGTTCGACACCCTCGGCGTGAGGGGTTCCCTCGGTGTCGACGAGGTCGGCCTGTCGGCAGCCCCTTCCCGACGGGTCGGACCGTGACCGCCTCCGACGACCCACCCCGGCAGTCGCTCCTGGACGCCCTGGCCGCCCTGGCCGGGATCGCGGCGGGCGACGTCGGGACCGAGGACCTGCTGGTCGGCCTGGTCGACCTCGCCGCGCGGCACCTGGTGGTCGACGGGGCCGGGGTCGTGATCTGCGAGGGCGAGGACGTCCGGTTCGTGCACGCCAGCGACCAGGTCTTCGACGGCCCTGAGCTCGTGCAGCAGCTCCACCGGGAGGGGCCCTGCCGCGACGCGATCGCCTTCGCGGTCGAGGTCGTCGTCGACGACCTGCGGGACCCCGTCCAGACGGCGTGGCCGACGTACGTGGACCGGACCCTCGCCGTCGGCTTCCTGTCCGTGGTGGCCGTCCCCCTGGTGAGCGACGGACGGGTGTGGGGGGCTCTGGACCTCTACCGCCGCCAGGCGGGAACCTGGCAGCCCGAGGAGCTGCAGTGGGTCCGGTTGCTGGCGCACCTGGCGGCGTCCTACCTGGAGATCGCCGCCGACCGCGACGCCGCGCGCAGCGCCCAGCGGGAGCTGGCGCACGCCAGCACCCACGACGCGCTGACCGGTCTGCCGAACCGGGCCCTGCTCTTCGACCGGCTCGAGCACGCCCTGCACACCGCGCAGCGCCACCGCCGCGTCGTCGCGGTGATGTTCGTCGACCTCGACCGCTTCAAGGGCGTCAACGACACCTTCGGCCACGCCGCGGGCGACCTGGTGCTCACGACCGTCGCGGCCCGGATGGGCGCCACCCTGCGCCAGGGCGACACGTTGGCCCGGCTCGCGGGTGACGAGTTCGTGCTGGTGTGCGAGGACCTGCCGCAGTCCGGCGCCGCCGAGCTGCAGCAGAGCGTCGAGGCGGTCGTGGCACGGCTGCGTCAGGCCCTGGGGCGCTCCATCCCCGTCGGCGAGGTCGACCTCGTCGTCTCCGCCAGCATCGGCGTCGCCCTCAGCGACCAGCGCACCGACGCCGACGGGCTGCTGGCCGACGCCGACGGCGCCATGTACGTCGCCAAGCAGCACACCCCGGGACGGCTGGGCGAGTTCGCCCGCGAGACGGGACCGAACGGGCAGCCGCTGCGGCCCCCGCTGCGTCTGCTGGAGCACCAGCTCGCCGAGGCCGAAGGGCTGCGGCAGCTGCGGATCCACTACCAGCCCATCGTGGACGCCGCCGGTGCGCTGCACGCCGTGGAGGCGCTCGTGCGCTGGCAGCACCCCGTCCACGGTCTGCTGCCGGCGGCGGAGTTCATCGACCTGGCCACCCACAGCGGGTCCATCGTGGGGATCGGGCGCTGGGTGATCGCCCAGACCTGCGCGCAGATGGCGCTCTGGCGGGACCGGCTGGGTCCCGCGGCGCCCGCCACGGTCTACGTCAACGTCTGCGCCCGCGAACTGGTCGACCCCCTGCTGGGCCCCACCATCAGCGCGGCCCTGGAGCGCCACGGCCTGGACCCCGGGCACCTGGGTCTCGAACTCCTCGAGAGCAGCTTCATCGACCCCCAGGTCCTCGTCGGCCTGCAGGAGCAGCAGCGCCTCGGTCACCCGTTGTCCGTCGACGACTTCGGCACCGGGTACTCCTCGCTGTCCCGGCTCGTGGAACTCCCCGTGCGGCTCGCCAAGATCGACAAGTCGTTCGTCGCCGGGATCACCACCGACCCGCGCCGCCGTGCCCTGGTCGCCGCCGTGGTCACCGTCGCCGCCAGCCTCGACCTGCGGGTGATCGCCGAAGGGGTGGAGACCGAGGCCCAGGCGCTGGAGGTCGCCGCCGCGGGCTGCGACTACCTGCAGGGGTACTGGTGCGGGAAGCCGCAACCGGCCGAGGCCCTCACGGCGCGGTGGCTGAGCTCGACCGCCCACCGCTGAGCGCGGGCGCGGACCGGCCGCGCACCCAGGCGGGCACGTCGGCCGGCGCCAACGGGCGGCTGTGCAGGTACCCCTGGGTCTCGTCGACCCCGAGCGAGCGCAGCACCTCCAGCGTCGCCTCGTCCTCCACCCCCTCGGCGACCACCCGCAGGCCGAGGCGGTGCGCGAGTTCCACGGTGCCGGCCACGATCTGGCGCACCCGCTCGTCACCGCAGAGCCGCACCGTGAAGGACCGGTCGAGCTTCACCTCCGTCGCCGGGAGGTCGACGAGGTAGGACAGCGACGAGTACCCCGTCCCGTAGTCGTCGATGCTCAGCCCGAAGCCGCGGTGACGGATCTCCCGGGTCATCTCCACCGCCTGCTCGGGGTTGCTCATGAGCAGCGTCTCGGTGACCTCGAGGACGACGGAGCCCGGGTCCAGGCCCTCGGCGAGCAGTTCGTCGAGCAGGACGAGGAGACCCGGGTCGGCCAGCGAGCTCGCGGACAGGTTCACGGACACCCGGACCTCGCCCGTCCACGGCGCCGCCCTCGCCCACGCCGTCGCCTCCCGCAGCACGAACTCGGTGAGGTCGGCCATGTGACCTCCGCGCTCGACGAGGTCGAGGAAGGCGGCCGGCGCGAGCAGACCGAGGCGGGGGTGCTGCCAGCGCACGAGGGCCTCGACCCCGGCGACCGCTCCGGACGCGAGGTCGAGCTGCGGCTGGTAGTGCACCCGGAACTGCCGGCCGGCGTCCCCGGTGTCGAAGGCGCAGGACAGCTCGTCGGCCATCAGGGCCTCCTCGCGGCCGGCGCGGTCGATGACGTCGTCGTAGAGGCGCACGACCTCCCCCGTCGACTTCGCCTGGTACATGGCGGCGTCGGCGCGGCGCAGCAGCTCGCCCCCGTCCAGCGTCCCCGCCGGGTCCTCGGCGCGGGTCGGGAGGGCGATCCCGACGCTCGCGGACACCTGACCGGTGCCCTCGACCCCACCGGCACCCTGCACGGCGGCCGCCAGCTCGTGCGCGAAGCGCACGGCACCCACCGCGTCCGCACCGGGCAGGAGCAGGGCGAACTCGTCCCCGCCGAGACGCGCCAGCACCGCGCCCGCCGGGACGACGGCCGCCAACCGGCCCGCCGTGCGCTGCAGCAGCCGGTCGCCGACCGCGTGGCCGAACCGGTCGTTGACCTCCTTGAACCGGTCGAGGTCCAGGAGGTAGACGGCGACGTCGTCGCCGCCCTCCGCGGCGCGGTCCAGCTGCTGGCCGAAGGCGCGCCGGTTCGCCAGACCGGTGAGGTCGTCGGTGAGGGCGTCCTGCCGCGTCTGCGCCAACGTCGAGAGGTCCGAGACGAGCCGCACCACACGGGTGCTGACCCCGACCACGGCCAGCCCTCCGCAGATCACGGCGACGCCCGTGGACTGCGGGGGCAGCCGGGTGGCGAGCAGGATGATCGCGACGCTGGCCAGCAGCACGACGAACGTGCCGACGGTGAGCGACTGGGTCGTGGCCTCCTGGGGCCGCACCGGCCGCGCCCGCACCGTCGAGGCCCAGGCCACGACGACGCAGAACAGCCCCCACCCCGACGACGACCACGCGCCGTGCAGGAGGTCGAACGCCGTCGCCACCTCCACCGCCATGAGGAACACCACGCCGAGGGCGATCACCCAGATCCGCGGGTCCCGGACCAGGCCGGCCATGATCGCGACGGTCAGGGTCGTCCCCAGGACGATGAAGAGGGCGGAGGAACGGGCCACCGACAGGTCGAGGACCCACCAGGGCAGCAACTGCTCGCGACCTCCGGCGCGCCAGGCGATCACGAGGTGGAGCAGCGCCGAGACGGCCAGGCTCGCACTGATCCCGTTCAGCCAGTCCCCCGGGTCGGCGAGCCTCGTGCTGGTCCGGTTCCAGACGATGAGCCCCTGGTACACCAGCACGCACGCGAGCAGGCACGACGCGCTCAGCACGACGTCCCCGGGCAGCTCGAGGCCCGCCCGGCCGCTCGCCCCGGCCAGGGCGCTCAGTCCGAACTGCGCGAGCGCTCCCGCGCACACCACCGCGGTGGCCCGCGCGAGCCACCGCCACACCGCGCGCTCGTCGTCGGTCGTCCCCGCCTTGTGACGCAGCACCACGACGGCGAGGCCCACCCCGACCAGGCGCAGACCGGCGGAGACGATCTCCCCGGCGACAGCCGTCGCGGGGAGCAGGACGAGGACAGCGCTCACGAGCAGCACGGAACGGAGCAACGCCGGGCGGCGCGCACCGGTGGGTCGCGGCGACGCGGACGGGCTGCTGGGGTGGCGCACGGGAACCTCACCGACTCGATCGTGATGATCCCCGGCCTGTTGGAGGAACCCTGGTGTCATCGGCGAACCATCTCCGCAGGTGGAGCGCCCGAACCGGTGACGTGGTGCGGAATCCACCCCGCTTGCCCTGCTCGCCCGCAGGTGGTGTTGTGACCTCTACAGCGATGTGTTGCCCCGAACCCTGGTGGCGCGTCGGTCACGACGCGGACGACAGGAACGGCCATGGCACTCGAGCAGTCCCCGACGGCGGGCGCGACGCGCACCGCGCGAGCGGCCCACCGCAGCACCAGCACGTACACGGCGCTCGCGCAGCGCGTGCGCGAGGCGGGGCTCATGCGACGCCGCCTGGGCTACTACTGGCGCCGCATCACCACCCTCGTCGTCGTGCTGGCCGTCCTGGCGACGTCCCTGCAGTTCATCGGCGACACCTGGTGGGTGCTGCTGCTCGCCCCGGTCGTGTCGCTGACGTTGAGCCAGGTCGCCTTCCTGGGCCACGACGCCGCGCACCAGCAGATCTTCAGCACCCCGAAGTGGAACGCCCTCGCCTCCCGGTGCCTGGCCAGCCTGCTCGGCGGGCTCAGCCACGGCTGGTGGCTGGGCAAGCACAACCTCCACCACGCCGCGCCGAACCAGGTCGGGCGCGACACCGACATCAACTCCAAGGTCCTCGCCTTCCACCCGGAGGCGCTGGAGGGGATGGGCCGCACCCACCGCTGGCTGCTGACGCACCAGGGTTTCTGGTTCTTCCCGCTGCTGATGCTCGAGGGCTTCAACCTGCACGTCGACAGCGCCTCGGCCCTGTTGCGACGGGGTGCGATGAAGCGCACCCACGTCGACGTCCTCATGGTCCTGGGCCGGTGGGCGGTCTACGCCACGATCCTGCTGCTCGCGGTCTCCCCGGGGAAGGCCGCCGCCTTCGTCGCGATCGAGGTGTCCGTCTTCGGGGTCCTGCTGGGCGGGGCCTTCGCCCCCAACCACACGGGGATGCCGTTGCTGGCGCGGGGCGCGAAGCTCGACTTCCTCAACCGCCAGGTCCTGTCCTCGCGCAACGTGGGGGGCGGCCGCCTCGTCGACTTCTTCATGGGCGGGCTGAACCGCCAGGTCGAGCACCACCTCTTCCCGAGCATGCCGCGGCCGAACCTGCGCCTCGTGCAGCCCCTGGTGCGCGCGCACTGCGCCGAGGTCGGCATCCCCTACACCCAGACCAGCGTCACCGGCGCCTTCGCGGCCGTCGTCACGCACCTCAACACCGTGGGCCTCGCCGGGCGTCGGCAGAACTCCTGCCCGCTGGCGGCACAGCTGCGCAGCTGAGGCCGCCGGGCGACCCGGCGGGTGCGTGCGGTGGCGCCTCCGTGCGAGCGGCCCCACAGTGGGCACGGACCCGGTCGGGTCCGAGGTGATCGCGCTCCCCCGGGCCGGCGCTCCGACGAGGGACGGATCAGCAGGTGCTCCAGCTCGAACTCCCCACCGAGACCCGGTCGGTGTCGCTGGCCCGTCACCGCGTGCACGAGTACTGCGTCGGTGACGACTGCGCCGCCGCCTCCACCCGCGGTGGGACCGCGGCGCCCGGCGTCGACCTGTTGCAGGTCGTGGCCCTGCTGACCACCGAACTCGTCGCCAACGCCGTCCGGCACGGCGGCGGGGACCGGGTGCGGGTGACGGTGGACTGCTCGGTGGGCGGGGTGCGGGTCACGTGTTCCGACGACAACCCCGCCGAGCCGGTCGTGCGCCACGTCGACGCCGACGCGACGAGCGGTCGGGGCATGGCCCTGGTCGACGTCCTCGCCGACAGCTGGGGCAGCGTCCGGGCGGTCACCGGGAAGCAGGTGTGGTTCCAGGTCGGCGGCGACGCCTGAACCTGCGACGCCTCAGGAGATCCGACCGGGACCCGCCTCGGGCGGACGCGGTCGGTCCTCCGGGTGGGCCCGGACGGCGAGGATCGCGCAATCGTCCTCGGGCGAATCGCCGACGAGTTCCACCACGAGCCGGTCCAGCAGTTCCTCCAGGGTGAGGCCGCCGCAGCGGCCCAGGACCCGGCGGAGGTCGGCGAGGCCATCGTCCAGGCTCCGGCCGCGGTGCTCGATGAGGCCGTCGGTGTAGAGGAGCACCGTGCTGCCCGGCGGCAGGAGGTGCACCTGGTCGGTGCGGACGGTCTCCGGGATCAGCCCGATGAGCAGTTCCGGCTCGGACTCCATGACCTCCGTGCCACCGTCGGCGGTCAGGACGACCGGCGGAGGATGGCCGGCGTTCGTCCAGCGGAGCCTGCGCAGCCCCTCCGCGGCGTCCTCCTCGGTCTGCTCGATGCGCGCCAGGACGAGGGTCGCGAGGCCCTCGACGTGCAGACCCGCGAGCGCCCGGTCGAGGCGGGACACGACCTCCGACGGAGGTTCCAGGCGGTCGAAGGCGAACGCGCGCAACAGACCTCGCAGCTGCCCCATGTGCCCCGCGGCGGTCATGTCGTGGCCGGTGACGTCGCCGATGACGACGGTGGTGGCCCCGTCGGGGAGGACGACGGCGTCGTACCAGTCCCCGCCCACGTACTCCCCCACCGCAGCGGGGACGTAGCGGGCGCGGATCTCGAGGTGGTCCGGCTCGGGCAACCGGGTCAGCATCGACTGCTGGAGGATCTCCGCGGCGCTGCGGCGTTCGCTGATGAGGGTCGCGCGCTGCACGGCCTGGGCGGTGTAGCCGGCCAGCGCCTGCAGCGCCGCCCGCTGCTCCGCGGAGAAGTCCTGAGCCTGGTCCCAGTAGAGGAAGACGGCGCCCACGACGTCGCGCCCGACGACGAGCGGGAGGTTCACCGTCGCCCCCAGGGAGGGCAGGACGGCGCGGGCCGGGAGGTCCGGGTGCACCGCGAGCAACTGCTCGCGGTCCCGGTGGAAGACCGCTCGCCGGGTGCGGACCGCGGCGGCCACCGGTGAGTCCTCGTCCCAGGCGACCCGGGCCCAGGAGGGGTTCATGCCGGCCGGCATGTGCTCCAGCGAGCTGAACCGGAGGTGCGTGCGGGCCGCGTCCGCCAGCAGCAGCCCACCGCCCGCGGCTCCGAGTTCCGCGGCCACGACGTCGGTGATCGTGGCGGCGACCTGGTCCACGGTGATCGTCGCGGTCAGAGCTTCGCTCAGCGTGAGCAGCAGCCGCCCGAAGCGGCCCGCGTCCTCGGCGGCGGCCTGGGCCGCGCGCGCGGCGGCGGCCTCGGCGAGGGCCGCGTCGCGCTGCTTCGCGGCCACCACCTGGCCGGTCACGTCGCTCTGGACGCTGACCCGGTGGATGAGGCGGCCCTCGGCGTCGAAGACCGGGGACACGACCACGTTGTTGTAGAACGCCGACCCGTCCTGGCGGTAGTTCAGCAGGACCTGGCTCACCGTCCTCCCGGCGGCGATGCCGGCGCGCAGGTTCGCGACGGCCTCGGGGTCGGTGTCCGGCCCCTGCAGGAAGCGGCAGTTGCGCCCCAGCACCTCCGCGGCGTCCCAGCCGGTGAGCTGCTCGAAGTTCCGGCTGACCCAGACGAGCGGTTCGTCCGGCGCGGCCGGGTCGCTGATGGCCATCGCGAGACCGCTGGAGAGCACCGAGCGGTGGGCCCGGTCGACCACGGCGGCGGCCCGGACCCCGGCCACGGCGTCGGGGAAGCGCACCGGCAGCAGCACCAGCAGCGAGCGCGCCCGCAACGGCAGCGGCGCGTCGTGCAACGGCATCCCGATGGCCCACAGCGCCTCCCGGGCCTCGGTCGCCTCCGACCGCAACGCCGCGCTGACCTGGCGGCCGGTGTCGGGATCACCCGCGGCGACCCGGGTGAGCGGGGTGCTGCTCGCGCTCAGCGGGCTTCCCGGGTCGACCTCGAGTCCCGCCGCGCGCGACCAGTCCTCGACGTCGAGGGGCAGCCGCACGTCCGGGGCCAGCTGGCGGGCCAGGTCGTTGACGTAGACGACCTTGGTCGACTCGGTGTCGACGAGCAGGACCGCCGCCGGGTAGTCGTGCACCACGGCGGGGAGTTGCCCGACACCGTCCGGCAACGCACCCGCAGGCTGATGACTCACGGTGGGAGCTTACGAGCGTCGCGCCCCGGCCGGCGCCGCCGCAGGCCGCCGGGGCCGCCCGACGCGCTGGACCGGCTCGACCGCTGCCGGCGAGGGAGGGTGTGACAGGGCCCCCCGGGAGGGCCGTTCCGGCAGTCCCCGACCGCCCCGGTCGTGTTCGACTGGCGTCGGTCCCGGAGTCGATCACGTAGTCGATACCCGGACCCCACCACCCTTTCGTCCGCGAGGAGAACGCACCGCATGACCACGACCGTGAAGGCCTACGCGGCCACCGCCGCCGACCAGCCGCTGACCCCGACCACCATCGAGCGTCGCGACGTCGGGCCGCACGACGTCCTGATCGACATCAAGTTCGCCGGCATCTGCCACTCCGACATCCACACCGCCCGCAGCGAGTGGGGCGCCACGAACTACCCGGTCGTCGTCGGCCACGAGATCGCCGGCATCGTCGCCGAGGTCGGCTCCGAGGTCACCAAGCACTCCGTCGGCGACCGCGTCGGCGTCGGCTGCATGGTCGACTCCTGCGGGGAGTGCGAGTACTGCACGGGCGGCGAGGAGCAGTTCTGCGTCAAGGGCAACGTCGGCACCTACGCCGGTGTCGGCAAGGACGGCGAGCCCACCCAGGGCGGCTACGCCCAGGCCATCGTCGTGACCGAGGACTTCGTGCTCCGGATCCCCGAGGGCATCGAGCTCGACGAGGCCGCGCCGCTGCTGTGCGCCGGGATCACCACGTACTCCCCGCTGCGCCACTGGAACGCGGGCCCCGGCAAGAAGGTCGCCGTCGTCGGCCTCGGCGGGCTCGGCCACATGGCCGTCAAGATCGCCGCCGCCATGGGCGCGGAGGTCACCGTCCTGTCGCAGTCGCTGAAGAAGCAGGAGGACGGGCTGCGCCTGGGCGCCACGCACTACCACGCGACGTCCGATGAGTCGACGTTCCAGGACCTCGCGAGTTCCTTCGACCTCATCGTGAACACGGTCAGCGCCGTCGTCGACCTCGACGCCTACCTCTCGCTGCTGCGCGTGGGCGGCACGATGGTGAACGTCGGGGCGCCGGAGAAGCCGTTGTCGCTCGCGGTGTTCTCGCTCATCATGGCGCGGCGTTCGCTCGCCGGTTCCCCCATCGGCGGGATCCGCGAGACCCAGGAGATGCTCGACTTCTGCGCCGAGCACCACCTCGGCGCCGAGATCGAGGTCATCGGCGCGGAGCAGGTGAACGAGGCCTACGAACGCGTGCTGGCCTCCGACGTCCGCTACCGGTTCGTCATCGACGTCAGCACGCTGGACTGACGCACCGACGTGCGGACGGCCGGTCCTCCCGCGGGAGGGCCGGCCGTCGTCGCGTCGATCAGCCCTGATCGTCCCGCGGGTTGAGGGACGCCGGATCGCCGTCCTGGTCCTGATCCTCCGAGCCCTCGTCGTCGCGCGCTCCGTCGCCGGACTCCTCGTCCCGGAGGTCGCGGGGGTTCAGCATCCCCGGGTCCGCGTCGGCGTCCGGCACTTCCGGGTTCTCTCCTGGTTCCTGCATGGCCCCACTGTGCGCCGCGCACGGTCCCGGCGCGCGGGGAACTCCAACGCGCGGCCCCGGTCACCGGCTCGTAGCGTCGCCACCATGCCCACCGACCTGTACACGGCCGACGTCACGGCGTCCGCCGGAACCGCCCGCTCCGACGACGGTCTGCTGGAACTCGACGTCCGCGAGGCGACGTCGAGCGACGACTCCGGCGCCACGAACCCCGAACAGCTGATGGCCGCGGCGCTGAGCACGTGCCTGCTGGAATCCCTGAAGATCGCCACCAGCACCGCCGGGGGCAGCACCGAGGGCGCTCAGGTGCGTTCCCGGGTCACGCTGGCCCAGGACGACGGCCCCGGGTACTCGGCCCGCTACGAACTCCTGGTCACCCTCCCCGACGCGGGCGCCGAGCCGGACGACGTCCTGCAGCAGGCCCTCTCGATCTGCCCCTTCACGAAGACGATCGACGCGACGAGCCTCGACGTGCACCTCGTCTGACGCGTTCGACGCCTGACGCGCTCGATGTCTGACGTGCTCGATCCCGGGGAGGTCCGCCGGGCCGCCGCCGCGATCGCGGCCGAGGACGAGGAACGGGCCGGGGTGGCGATGTTCCTCGGGTTGCAGCCCCCACCGCCCCGTCGCGACGACCCGGCGCACGCCGACGTGGACCTCGGTCGTCGCCTCGGCGTCGTCTGGGACGTCCTGGCCGCGGCGGATCCCGACGTCACCGTGCAGGACGCCCTCGCGGTGCTCGCCGACCTGGAGTTCCGGCCCGTCCGCGCCCGGGCGGGGAACGAGGTCCCGGGGCGGTTGGCCGCGTGGCGTCCCGAGGGGTGGCGGACACCTCCCCGGGCCGAACGCGACGCCGAGGCGGCCCGGGTCCGGGACGCCCTCGTCGGGGGGCGCCTCCTGCGCGTCGTGAACTACCACGACACCCCGCTCTCGCGGCAGGAGGAGTTCCGGGTGGAGCTCCAGGGCTACGCCGCCCGCTTCGATCCCGTGTCCGCCGCCGACGTCCTCGAGTTCTTCGCCACCGGACGGTGGCGCACCGGGCGACCGGGGATCGTCCCGGCGTTCTTCGACGGTTTCGCCAGCGCGGTGCGCTGCGCTGCCCCGCTGCTGGCCGAGACGGGACTGACCGGCTGGTTCTACCCGCCCACGGAGTTCCTGGACGTGCGCCCGGGCGACCAGCAGGAGTTCGCCCGTACCCACGACTACGGCGTGCTCGAAAACCCCGGGGACCGGCTCGCCATGACCTGGGACGAACTCGCCCACCTCGCCGAGGACCACGAGGTGTGCGGGCACACGGCCACCCACGCGGCGTCGCCCGACGTGGTGAGCGACGACGACGTCGACCGGCAGGTGCGTGAACCTGTCCGTCGGCTCACCGAGGTCTGCGGGCGGACGCCCGCGGCGTGGGCCTGGCTGGGCGGTACCCCCTTCGACCCCGGTGCGCCCGGGGACCGCGCGGTGCTGGCCGCGGGGATCCCGTTGCTGACCTCGAACACGACGCTGGAACGCCTACCGTCCTGACGGCCGGACGACCGGAGGGTTCACTTCAGCCCGCTGCGGGAGATGCCGGCCACGAACTGCCGTTGGGCGACGCCGAAGAGGACGAGCACGGGCAGGATCGAGACCAGCGCGCCGGCCATCAGCGCCGGGTAGTCCGTCGTGTACTGCCCCTGCAGGAACGACAACCCCACCGGCAACGTGTACAGGTCGGGGTCGCGCAACGCGACCAGCGGCCAGGCGAACTCGTTCCACCGGTACATGAACGTCATGACCAGCAGCACCGCGATCAGCGGCCGCGACAACGGCAGCACGATCGACCACAACGTGCGGAACTGTCCCGCCCCGTCCAGCTGCGCCGCCTCGAGCAGTTCGTCCGGCAGCGACAGGAAGTACTGCCGGGCCAGGAACACCCCGAAGGCCTCCGCGGACCGCGGGACGATGACGGCCCAGTAGGAGTTGATCCAGCCCAGGTCGTTGACCAGGTCGAACTGCGGGATGAGCAACGTCTGGATGGGGATCATCAGGGTCGCGAGGATCAGGAAGAACACCACCGAGCGGCCGGGGAACCGGTGCTTGGCCAGCACGTACCCGGCTGTGACGTCCACGACGATGGTGATCACGACAGCCACCACGGCGATCGCGAACGAGTTCTGCAACCACTGCAGGACGGGGAAGTCCGTCAGCGCCCGGCGGAAACCCCCGAGGTCGACGCCGTGCGGCAGCAGGGAGACGCGGCCGGCGACGAGGTCGGCGCGGGAGGAGAGGGCCGTGACGACCATCCAGTACAGCGGGAAGACCCACACCAGGGCCAGGACGAGGACGACGACGAACCGCGGCCACCGCCTGGCCGGTCCCCGCGCGGTCGTCGTGGCCGAGCGCTGGACCCGCAGGTCGTGGGTGCGCGTGGAGGTGCTCACGACTCCTCCTCGCTCCGGGCCTGGATCCGCCACCACAGCAGGGTGGCGAGCAGGATCACGAGGAAGACGACGACCCCGATCGCGGAGCCGTAGCCCTGACGACGGGCCTGGAAACCCTGGGTGTAGGCGTAGGTGACGAGGATGTCCGTCGCTCCCGCCGGCCCACCCCCGGTCATGACGCGGACGACGTCGAACACCTGGAACACCTCGATCACCATGAGGACCGTGACGAAGAACGTGGTGGGGCGCAGCAGCGGCCAGCTCACGAACCGGATCCGTTGCCACCGGGAGGCTCCGTCGAGTTCCGCGGCCTCCAGGAGGTCCCCGTCGATGCCCTGCAGAGCGCTGAGGTAGAGGACCACGACGAGTCCGGTGCGCGCCCAGAAGAGCATCACGAACACCGAGACCGCCGCGGCGGTCCCGCCCGACTGCCAGTCCGGGGCGGGCAAACCCCAGCCGGAGAGGGTGCGGTCGACGATGCCGACGTTCTCGTCGAAGATCCAGCGCCCGGCCATCGCGACCACGACCCCCGAGATCACGTAGGGGGCGAGGAACAGCGCGCGGAAGATCCCGCGGGCCGGCAACCGGTCCCGCAGCAGCAGCGCGATGCCGAACCCGGCCGCGATGCTCGTCGGCACCGAGACGAGCGCGAGCAGACCGGTGTTGCCCGCGGCCCGCCAGAACGACGGGTCGCCCACCATCCGGGTGTAGTTCTGCAGGCCGACGAAGTCGGCGGTGCCGATGCCCGTCGAGTTCGTGAGCGAGATCCGCACGGCCTGCACCAACGGCCAGAGCACGAACAGACCGAACAGGACGAGCGCCGGCGTGAGCAGCGCGTAGGAGACCCCCCAGCGCCGGACGGCGGCCGCCCGGCGCCCGCCCGCCGGCCGGACCGCGAGCGGAGCGACGCTCTGGCTCACGACGTGAGGACCGACTGCACGCCGGCGACGAGCTGCGCCAGGGCCGCCCGGTCGTCGTCGCTGCCGAGGAAGACGGCGTCGAGGCGGTCGGCGAGCTGGCCGTTGATCGCGCTGAAGTCGGGGACGACGACCTGCTGGACGAGCTGCTCGCGGATGGTGGTCGCCTGCTCCACGAACAGCGGCATCAGGTCGGGGCGGACCGTGTAGTCGAGGGTGGCCGGGTCCACGTCGGTCCGGGTGGGCAGGACGGTCGCGGCGGCGCAGAACGCACCCATCTGCTCCGCACCCGCGCAGTAGGCCAGGAAGTCCAGGGCCGCGTCCTTGCGCGGGCTCGCCTCGACCGCGACGAGGGCGTTCCCGCCGAGGTCGGCGGAGGCGTTGACGTCGCGGGGCAGGAACGTCGCCTGGTAGTCGAACCCGGCGCCGTCGATCTCCTCCAGCAGGAAGTCCCCGGCGAAGACCATGGCGACGGTCTGGTTCACGAAGAGGTCGCTGGCCGGCTGCCCACGGGAGGACGAGGCCTGCGGGACGAGGCCCCGGCGGAAGAAGTCCCGGGTGTGGGTGAGGGCCTTCAGCATCCCGGGGTCGTCGGGCGCGACGCCCTTCAGGTCCTCGGTCAGCAGCCGGCCCCCGGCCTGGTCGACGAAGTTCAGCCAGCGGTAGGCGCCGGCGTTCTGCCAGTTCACCGCGAAGGCGTAGGTGTCCGCGCGCGAGGGCTGCACCCGGCCGGCGGCGTCGAGGAACTGCTCCCACGTCCACGCGGTGTCCAGCGTGCTCGGCAGCGTCCCGAGCCCGGCCGAGGCGACCGCGGCGGTGTTCACCAGGACCATGGAGGTGTCGGTGTGGTGCGGGACGCCGAACGTGCCGTCGTCGTCGCTGACGGCGCTCCAGAACGCCGGGAGGAACGACTTCTCCAGGCTGGACGCGTCCTTCAGGTCGGCCAGCACGTTCTGCGCCCGGTAGGCCGCGACGTCGGTGTAGCTGACCCGGAAGAGGTCCGGCGGACTGTCGGTGCGCAGGCCGGTGTCGACGGCGGTCAGGACCTCCGAGTACGGCACGACCTGCAGCTTCACGGTCGGACCGCCCTGGGCCTCGAACCCGTCGGCGAGGGTCTGGAACGCCTTGAGCTCGGCGTCACCGGCCCACGTGATCATCGTCAGGGTGCTGTCGTCCCCGCCCGAGGGCGGGTCGTCGGAACCGGTCGAGAACCCGCCGCAGGCGCTGAGGCCGAGGGCGCCGGCGGTGCCGGCGCCGGCAGCCAGGACCGACCGTCGGGTGGGCCGTCGGGTGGGAGTGGTGGAACGCGACATCAGGACTCCGGGGGGCTGCGCGGGCGCTGGGGCACTCGCTGGGTGAGGCAGCGGGGGGAAGGGTGGCGTCACCGTATCGGCGTGCCCTCGGCCGGGCGCGGTCAAACCCACAGGAGTTTCGAGATGCGACGCCGGCCGTCTCGCGGTCCGATGGCGGGGTAGGGCTCGCGCGGGCGAATCCCCGCCCGGTCAGCGCCGTGCCCACCGACGACGAGGAGAATCCTGTGATCAAGTACCTGCACGACGCCGGTGTGAAGTCCGACTGGGCCTACACCGCCGGTTTCGCGAGCATCGGCCTCTCGTTCCTGGCCTGGGGGATCTCCCGTCAGGCGGAGGACGCCGGGACCGACCGCGCCGACCGTTGGGGCATCTTCGTCGGCCACTGGGCCCCCACCTTCTTCGGCGTCGGGCTGGCCCTGCACACGTACGAGAAGTGATCCGCGGGCGTCACCCGGTCCCCGGGTGACGCCCTCACCGCACCGGACGGTCCCACCCGGGGCGCAGGAGGCTTCGCCTCGCGCGTTCGCGCCGCTCCCGTAGCCTCACCTGCACATCGGCGCCACCCGGGCCGTCGTCAGGAAGGTGCAACGTGCAGTCGTGGATCGAACTCCTCGCAGCGACCCGGCGGACGGCGGTGGTCGACATCGGGGCGAACCCCATCGACGGTGACCCGCCCTACGCCCCGATGCTGGCCGCGGGGTTGTGCACCGTGGTCGGGTTCGAACCTCAGGCCGACGCGCTGGCGAAGTTGCACGCGGCGGCCGGTCCCCACGAGCGCTACCTGCAGCACGCGGTCGGTGACGGTGGCGGCCACGAGCTCAAGGTCACCTGGATGAACGGGATGACCAGTCTCTTCGAGCCGGACGTCGCCCGCCTGTCGGCCCTGAATGAGTTCGCCCGCTACGGCCAGGTGCTGGAGCGCATCCCGGTCGCGACGACGCGACTCGACGACGTCCCCGACCTCGGACCGCTGGACCTGCTCAAGATCGACGTCCAGGGTTCGGAGCTCATGGTGTTCCAGAACGGCCGGAGGACCCTCGCCGACGCCGTCGCGGTGCACACCGAGGTCTCCTTCGTCCCGCTCTACCAGGACCAGCCGTTGTTCGCCGACGTCGACGCGGAACTGCGCGCCCAGGGTTTCCTGCCGCACGCCTTCGCCGCCGTCAAGCGCTGGCCGATCTCCCCCGGGGTCCTGGACGGGAACATCTTCGCGACCCACCAGCAGCTCCTCGAGGCCGACGTCGCCTACGTCAAGGACTTCGGCCAGCTCGGGGAGCTCTCGACGCAACAGCTCACCCACCTCGCGCTGCTCGCCCACCACGTCTACGCCTCGCCCGACCTGGTGGTGCGCTGCCTGGTGGAACTGGTGGGCCGGGGTGACGTGGACGGTGAGGTCGTGCCGGCCTACGGCCGCGAGCTCGGGGTGTCGCTGGGCACGAACGGGGTCCGCAGCGACGTGTGAGGGCGGGGACGCCGGTGGTCCTCGCGGCCCCACGTCCGCTGCAGGTCGCTGTCGACCGCCTCGGCCGCCGTGACGCCGGGGACGTCGAGGACCTCGGCCCCCTCGCCGCGGGCCAGGTCCCGGCTGCGCCGGACCACGAGGTGCTCCCCGACCCGCGCGGGGGCCACGTCCGCGAGGTCGCGCAGGGTGCTCCCCGACAGCAGGACGGGGACGTCGAGGTCGACCCGGAACCGGCAGCGGCGCAGCACGTCCCACGGCGGGCGGCCGCGGTGGACGCGCGGGTCGTCCAGCAGGTCCGCCGCCTCCCCCGAGACCAGCCAGACCCCGGCGTCGGAATCCCGCAGCAGCGAACGGACCGACGCCACGACGTCCGCCGGTTCGCGGCCGCGGTCCTCGAGGGTGACGACGACGTCGGGGTGGGACCAAATCAGGCCCTCCCCGCGGGCCGCGGGGTCGGGGACGAACCGGGCGAGCGTCAGACCCTCGAGGTTGCGCGAGGACCGCGCCTGCGCCTCGTCGGTCCGCCCGGCGAAGTCCGGGCCGTCGTGCCAGGCCACGGCGTCACGGGCGTGCACGAACCCGGCGCCCGCGACCCAGCAGCGGTGGGCGAACTCCCAGTCCTCGCCCCCGTAGGCGGTGAACGCCTCCTCGAACCCGGAGACCTCCTCGAACAGTTCCCGCGTGACGCTGAGCACCGCGGAGATGACGAACCGGTAGGCGTCGTCCCCGGCGGCGCGCAGGTCGTCGGTGCGTTCGTAGGCCTCGACCAGCCAGGCGGGTTCGGGGAACTCCCGCGCGGCCGGGACGCCCGTCGCGAACCAGGCGCGGAGCTCGCCCGGGGTCGTCGACGCGAGGTCGGCGTGGCGTCGACGCCCCACCACGAGGTCGGCACCGCCGGCCACCGCACGCACCACGGCCGAGACGTACCCGGGTTCCGGCACGGTGTCGGCGTCGAGGAAGCAGAACAGCGAACCCCGACCGGCCGCCGCCCCGAGGTTGCGGGCGGCCGCGGCCCGGAAACCCCGGTCCGGCTGGGACACGACCCGCACCGGGTAGGGACGTGGCCCGGGCTGCGGCTCCACCCGGGAACCGTCGTCGGCGACGACGACCTCGAGGGAGGGGTGGTCCTGGAGTTCCAGCGCGGTCAGCACGAGGTCCAGACCGTGCGGGTCCTCGAAGTAGGGCACCACGACCGTGACGAGCGGGATCCTCACGCGGGCAACCGGTCCGCGATCGCCAGCAGTTCTTGGACGGTCTCCTCCAGCGTCGGTCCGCCCGGGCCGTCGGCCCAGCTGAGTTCCGGTGTCGACCAGACCTCGAGCAGGGCGCTCGCCAGGTCGTCGTAGACCCGGACGCAGTCGGGGTGACGCTCCAGCAGTTCCGTGACGTAGTCGCTGCGCGGCACCAGCGGACGTCGCCCGGCCCCGATCCAGGCGTTGATGGAACCCGAGGCGGAGAGGTGCTCGTGCGGGGCGACCGGAACCACCGCGGAACGCAGCAGCGCGGGGAGCTCCGCGTCGGGCACGTACCCGGTGACCTCGAAGCTGCGTCCCTTCGCGTGGGCCCGGCGGGTGAGTTCCGCCACGAGGTCCTCGTGCCCGTCGGAGGGCCGGCCGAGGGCGGACAGCCCGACCCCGGCGGGCAGGCCGTCGAGGGCGTCCAGGACGAGTTCGTGCCCCTTCCCGGGGTAGAGGAAACCCAGGACGGCCACGGCCACGGGTCGCGCCCACGGGTCCGCCGCGGGCGAGGGGGCGAACCGCGGAACGGGCAGCGGCACCACGTCGGCCAGCCGGCTGACCCCGCAGGCCGCGAGCAGGCGCTGCTCGTGCCGGCTGGACACCACCACGGCGGAGGCCGCCTCCGCCATCCGCCGGTAGGCCCGCGCCCGGCGGGGGTGGTTGACCGGACCGTCGCTGGGTTGCGGCAGGTCGTGCAGGGTCACCAGCAGGTCCCGCGCCGACGCCAGCCCCTCGACGAACGCGGCCGCCTCGTCGGCGTCCCGGCCGAAGAGCCGGTCGGTGACGTGCACCAGGACGGGTCCGGGCCCCACCCCGTCCAGCTCCCGCAGGACGTCGGGGAGGTCGGGACGTCCCCCCCGCCGCACGAGCCGACGGCCGGGATCGCCGCCCACGACCCCCCACTGGGCCAGCGCCGCCGCCGTCACCCCGTGCTCGGCCGGGCCGACGACCAGGGACACCGTCACGACAGCACCCTCACGACAGACAGCACCGTCACGACAGCACCGCCGCGACCTCCGCGTGCCGGGCCAACCCCGCCTCCGCCACCCCCGGGTGCTCCCGGTACCAGCGCAGGTGGGCTTCGCGGACCTCCGCGTCAGCGACCTCGCGCCCGGCCACGGTCCAGCCCGGCCGCCCGCTCCCCGCCAGCCCCAGGGCGGACAGGACCTCCGGCAGCACCGGGGCGTGGACGCTGTCCAGCAGGGTGCGGCCCGGATCGTCGACCGCGGCGGGCAGCCCGCAGGCCCGCAGGACCCGTTCGGCCAGACCGCGAAGGACGTCGTTGCCGGGGTGGTTGATCGTCTGCGTCGCGCGGGCGCCGGCGGCGAGCAGCAGGTCCGCGACCTCGAGCGCCCCGTGCCGGGCGCAACGCTCCTGCAGTTCCCGCACCGACACCGCGCGCACCTCCCGCACCGCCTCGGGCGAGGGGACCTCGGGCAGCGGTGGACGCCCGGCGGCCAGCGTCAGGGAACGCAGGTCGTGGTAGGGCACGACCGGTGGTTCACCGGACTCCGGACTGCGCACGATCACCTGGAACGGGTGCAGCGCAGCCCACCTCAGCACCGGTACGACCACCACCCGCGGGGTGCGCGGGGCACGCGCGGCCAGCTGCGCCGTGCCCAGCGGCAGGTCGCGGTAGCCGTCGCGCACCGGTTGCGACACGAGGACGTCGACGTGAGCCAGCAGCCGGTCCAGGTGGGGCAGGTCCGCGGCGGTCAGCTCGTGGACCGGCGGCACCCGCACGGTGCGGACCGGGGAGGAGGGCGTTCCCAGCAGGACCCGCAGGGACTCCGCCTGGCAGTTGCCGTGGACGAGCACCAGCGGTCGGCCGTCGTGGACGGGCAGGGGCACCAGCCCGTAGAACCCTCCGTAGTGCTCCTCCCTCGTCACGGGTTGACAATAGAGGGACCAGCCCCCGGGGGCCCCCGGAAGCGGAACCGCGCTGGGCGTGCTGTCATCCTCCTGTGCTCGACACCCACGCCTCCTCCCACCGGTTCCCGGGAGGACTGACCCGTCACCCGGCGCGTCGGACGGCGCAGGCACGGCGCGGACCCTCGGAGCCGCTGCGGATCGCCGTGCTCGGACCGAGCCGTCACCCCGTCGCCGAGCCGTACGCGGGCGGGCTCGAGTCCTTCGTGGGCACGCTCGTCGACGGGTTGCGCGCCCGGGGTCACCAGGTCATCCTCTTCGCGGGCGCCGGCTCACCGGGGGTCCAGCCCGAGGTCCTCGGGGGTGGGTCGTGGGCGGCGGACGACCTCGCCCGCACCGACTCGTCGATGCCGGCCGCGGAGTTCATGACCGAGCACCACGACCACCTCCGCGTCATGACCGCCCTGCGCACGACCTACGCCGGTCACGTCGACGTCGTGCACAACAACTCGCTGCACTACCTCCCCCTCGCCCTGGCCGACACGCTGCCGGTACCGGTCGTGACGAGCCTGCACACCCCGCCGACGCCGTGGCTCACGTCCGCGCTGGCCGCGGGCGGCGGATCGGCCGCGTTCACCTGCGTCAGCGGTTTCACCGCCGCCCAGTGGTCACCGCACGTCCCGTCGGTGCAGGTCGTCCCGAACGGGGTCGTCCCCCGCCGTTGGCGACTCGGTCCGGGACGCGGTGGACTCCTCTGGTTCGGCCGGATCGTGCCCGAGAAGGCCCCGCACCTCGCCCTGCGGGCCGCGGCGCTCGCCGGCCGGCACCTGGACCTCGTCGGACCCGTCGCCGACCCCGCGTACTTCGCCGCCGAGGTGGAACCCCTGCTGGGCCCGGACGCCACCTACCGGGGGCACCTGGGCGGTCACGACCTCAGCCGGGCGGTCGGCAACGCCTCGGCGGTCCTGGTGACCCCGGTCTGGGACGAGCCGTTCGGGCTGGTCTGCGCGGAGGCGGCCATGTCGGGGACGCCGGTGGTGGCCTTCGACCGGGGTGGGATCCGTGAGGTGCTGAGCCCGGGCGGAACGACCGCGATGGGTCGCGTCGTGCCGGCCGACGACGTGGCCGCGCTGGCCGCGGCCGTCGACGACGTCCTGGTGCTGGACCGACGTGAGGTCCGGCGCCACGCGCTGGAGCACCTGTCCTTCGACGGGGTGGTCGACGCCTACGAGCGCCTCTACGCGAGGGTGCTCGGACGCTGGTCGGACACCACCGAGGGCCGGGTCGAGGGCCGGGTCGAGGACCAGGTCGAGGTCGCCGCGTCGTAGGCGGCCAGTCCCCTCTCCTGGAACTCCGCCAGCCAGCCCTCCATCGGGAACCACCCCCACCGCCGGTGGAACACCGCGGCGTTGCGCAGGACGGCCTCCAGGTGCTGGACCGGTGGTCGCTGCGTGGGGTGGTGCTGGTGGTAGGCCTGCGCCCCGCCCACCCAGTGCAGCGCGCCGCCCATCGACCGCACCGTCGCGGCGACGTCGGTGTCCTCACCGCCGTAGCCGCGGAACTCCTCGCAGAAACCCCCGAACCGGCGCCAGTCCGCCGCCGTCGTGGCGAAGGAGAGCGACCAGAACAACCACCACTGCGACTCGTCGGCGAGGACCACCTCACCGGCCGCCGGGACGGGTCGCGCCGGGTGCGGATCGGCTGCGGCGGAGAGGCCTTCGAGGTCGCGGACGGACCGCACCACGACACCGGGCGGGAGGTAGGCGACGGTCCCGCACCACAACGCGGGCCCCGCGTCGGCTGCGCCGCGGGCGACCGCCCGTTCGTAGGCGGCGAGAGTGCCGGGCGCCGGGACGCAGTCGACGTCCAGCAGGACCAGGAGTTCCGCACCCCGACGGACGGCCTCGGCCGCGGCGGCGTTCCGCGCCCGGGCCAGCGGGAGTTCCCCGTCCGGCCCGACGGGGACGTCGACGACGACGACCTCGCAGGTCCCGGGCCGGTCGAACTCGGCGACGACCTCGCCCACGGCCGGGTCACCCATGGCCGCGACGACGTGCCAGCGCGGCGTGGAGGTGCTGCGCTGCAACCCGATCAGCTGACCGCGGAGGTGGTCGTGGCGACCCGCGACGATCGTGAGGACCGCGGTGGCCAGGACGGCGGTGGCGTTCACGCGCCACCCTCCCGGTCCGCGAGGTCGTCGAGGAACCGCGCCGCCCGGGCCGCCCCGTCGCCGGGCGCCCAGCGCTTCCAGGGTCCCGCGCCGACGGCGCGGGCCTCGACCAGGAGTTCCGGCCAGGCTCGGGGTTCCGGCCACTCGTCGAGGGCCGTGATCCCTTCGGCGCGCAGGAGTGCCGCCCGGCGGCGCTGTTCACCGAAGGGACGTTCCTGGGCCACGACGACGGCCGCCCGCCGCGCGGCCGCGACCTCCGCCACCGCGTTGTGACCGCCGTGGACGACGACGACCTCGTTGCGCTGCAACGCGTCCCAGACGTCGACCGGCCGGTCCCCACGACCGGGGACGAGGTACTCCCAGGTCCAGCCCGGCGTCGCCTCGCGGGCGCGCCGGAAGTCGTCGTCGCTGACGTCGCGGCCTCCGCTGCCCCAGAGGACGAGCACGGTGCCCGGAACGGGTTCGACGGTGGGGCGCCCGTCGAAGCGCGAGAACGCGCCCACGTGCACGACCGGGGTCCCCGACCCCGGGGACGGGTCCGCGGGTTCCGGCCACGGGGCCAGCAGGGCCCGGGCGACGTCGCGGCCCAGCCGGTGCGCGGGGTCGTCACGGTCCCCCAGCATCGCCGCCACGACGACGGGGACCCCGCACAACCGGGCCAGCAGCGCCACCTCGACGGAGACGTCGACGACCACGAGCGCCGGCCGGGCCGTCGCGATCCACGTCGCGATGCGGGCGGTGCGCGCGGCCAGCCCCGGGTGGTGCGCGGGAACCCAGTGCAACCGCCCCCCGGCGTCGACGCGGCTGCGGTCGAGGGGTTCGGTGTCGTCCCGTTCGAGCTGCACCCACTCCCCGTCCCAGTCCGCCGGCCGCGGGGCCGAGGAGAGCGCCGTCACCGGGGTGCGCAGGTGCCCGGCGACCGCCCGCAGCCGCTGCACGTGGCCGGAACCCTGGTGGTGGGCGTACCAGCCGATCACCGCGTCACCCCGACCCCACCCTCGACGACCCCACTCGTGACACGCTCCCGGACGGCCCGGTACAGGTCCCGGTGCGCGCGTGCGATCTCCAGCCGCTGCGCCGACCGACCCGCCGCGGTGGCCCCGGGAACGCCCGCGAGCGCGCGCCGCAACCCCGTCAGCACGGACTCCACGTCGTGCAGGTCCACCTGCTCCAGCGGGTGCTGCTCGGCGAGGAAACCCGCTCGGCCGGCCAGGACGGCGACCCCGAGGTCGTGGCAGAGTTCCAGCCAGCCCGAATGGGTCCCGTGGCCGTAGGCGACGACCGAGACGTCGAGGTCGAGCAGGTAGTCGAGGAGTTCCTCGTCGTCGAAGCGTCCGTGCACCCGCAGGTCGATGCGTCCCTGCTCCGCGGCGGCCCGCAACCACGCCGTGAGTTCCGCGTCGTGGCGGGGGAAGTCGGGGCGCAGCGCCTCGTCGTGGACGTCGACGCGCAACCGGGCCCCGGGAACCCGGGCCACCGCGTCGGCCAGGGTCCGCACCGCGGGCAGGGCCAGCAGGTTCGCCCGCAGGCTCTTGAGGTGCAGCCCGACCACGGGTGCGGGGTGGGCGGGACGCGGGGTCCCGATGCGTTCCGGCGGCGCGAGGTGCGGGTGCGGGACGACCACCGGCGTGCGACCCCACCGGTCCTGGACCGCCTGCGCCGCACCGGGCGTCAACGTCAGGACACCGTCGGCGGCCGGGACCAGGACGTCGAGCAGGCGGTGGTACCCGGACTGGTCCAGGAGGTGCGGGTTCTCCAGGTCGTGCACGGTGAGGACGAGGGCCTTCCCGGTGCCCCGCAGCGCGTCCACCAGGTCCTGGAGCTGCGCCGGGGTGCGCGACTCGAACCCGAAGTGCAGGTGCAGGACGTCGAACTCCTCGGCGTGCCCGACCACCCACGCGGCGTCGAGCGCCCGCGACGGTGCCCAGACGCCCGACGGCGCGGGTTCCGGTACCACGGTGACGTCCGGGACCCGTGCGTCCTGCACGTTGGCGACGTAACCGTGCCCACCCGGGACGTGCAGCACCCGGACGGCCCGCGCGGTCGTCGCCTCGTTGATCTCCACGGCAGTCATGGTGCGGGTTCCCGGGCGCTCGCGCGAGCTCGTCAGGCGGTGCGGCAGGGTGCGGGACAGGAGGACAGAGCGTCGATCAGCTTGCTGATGCGGCGGACGTGGTGCAGCGTCACGCCGTGCGCGAGGAGCGCCGTCGGCAGCAGGGTCCGGCGCTCCGGGGCGATGCGCTCCAGGACCGCGAGGGTGTGCTCCGGTGCCGCGAGCAGACCGTGCTCCTCGGAGGCGAGCAGCGCGACGGTGTCCAGCCACGGCTCGTCGGCGGGTTCCGTGCGCCCGGCGGGTGCTCCGGGGTCGCCGAGGTCCAGGGGCGCCACCACCGAGGCCCAGCCGCGCAGCTGTCCCGCGGCACCCTCGACGACGACCAGCGACGCGCCGTGGGCCCGCTGGACGGCCAGGTGCAGGGCGGCCGGGTCGGGGCAGTAGGCGAGGACCGGCACCCCCCGGGCCCCACCGGTGCTCATCCGCGGCGTCGCCGCGGTGTGCCGCCGGGCGAAGGCGAGCAGACGCTGGTTGACCGTCACCGTGACCTTGTCGTTGGTCACGAGCAGGCTCCGCGCACCGGACTCGGCGCCGCGCTGCTCGATCCAGGCGATCGCCGCGTCCGCGGCGGCGTCCCGTGGCCCGGCCTCGCGGAAGGGGACCCAGGCCGCGCGGTAGGTCGGCGGGATCCGGATCGGCACGAAGTCAACCTAACCTCCGCCCGGACCGGCCGCACCCACGACTCACGCGTCCGGCGGCGCGCGCAGGGCGGGCCGGGGACGGGGCGAGCGGTAGCCTCGCGCCACCAGTCCGCGGCTCGAGGGGAACCAGTGCAACTCGCGCAACGCGCCGAGACCGTCCAGCCGTTCCACGCCCTGGCCTTCGGCGAGCAGGCGGCGGTCCTCGAGGCGCAGGGCCACCACGTGGTGCGGCTCAGCATCGGGGAACCGGACTTCGGGGCCCCGCCGGCCGTGCGCGAGGCCATGCGGCAGGTGATGGACGGCCGTCCTCTCCCCTACACCCCGTCGATGGGTTCTCCCGCGCTGCGCCGGGCGATCGCGGGCTTCTACCGGGACCGGCACGGCGTCGAGGTGGACCCCGCGCGGATCGTCGTCACCTCCGGCGCGTCCAGCGCCCTGCTGCTGGTGCTGGCCGCGACGACCGACCCGGGGTCCGAGGTCGTGATGGCCGACCCGTCCTACCCCTGCAACCGGCAGATGGTGGAGACCTTCGGCGGGGTCGTCGTCACGGTGCCCACCACCGCGGCGTCGCGCTACCAGCTCGACCCGGGCGGCGTCGAGCGGGCGTGGACCGAGCGCACCCGCAGCGTCATGGTCGCCACGCCGTCCAACCCGACGGGGACGTCGATCCCGTTCGCGCAGTTGAGCGAGATCTGCGAGCAGGCGCGGGCCCGGGGGGCCTGGCGGATCGTCGACGAGATCTACCTCGACCTCTCCGACCCGGCGCCCGACGGCGCGGCGCCGCGGACGGTGCTCTCCGTCGACCCGGACGCGATCGTCGTCAACAGCTTCTCCAAGTACTTCGGCATGACCGGTTGGCGGCTGGGCTGGGCGGTCCTGCCGGCCGGGCTCGTCCCCGCGGTCGAGAAGCTCGCGATGAACTACTTCCTCTGCGCCTCCGCACCCGCGCAGCAGGCGGCGCTCGCCTGCTTCACCCCGGAGACCCTGGCCCTGTGCGAGGAGCGACGCCTCGAGCTCGGGGAGCGCCGCCGGATCGTGCTGACCGGGCTGGCCGGGATCGGGCTCCCCGTCCCCGTCGAACCCGACGGCGCGTTCTACGTCTACTTCGACGTCAGCGGGACCGGCCTGGGCGCCTGGGAGTTCTGCGAGCAGGCCCTGCAGCGGGCGCACGTGGCGCTGACGCCGGGTCGTGACTTCGGGGAGGCGACCGCCGAGACCCACGTCCGGTTGTCCTACGCCGCCTCGCGCGAAGAACTCCGTGAGGGCATCAGCCGACTGGGACGGTTCCTGGGTCTCCTCGGCGACGCCTCCTGACCACCGGGTCCAGCCCACTGCCGAGGGGCGGGACCGGGAACCGCCGGGGCTGGGTCCCGCGCACCCGGCGTTGCCGGGCTGCCGCCTCGCGCTCGGCGAGGAGCAACGCACGCCGCACGGCCCTCCCGGGGTCCGGCGGGGGCGGGATCGTCAGCATCGTTCTCCACAGGTGCGGTCGGGCGTGGTCACCGAACGGTAGGACGACTTCGGCTCTGCCGCAGGCCGAACGCTCCTGCGTACCAGCCCGGTCACGGAACGCGACGAACACCTCTGGAGTGGTGCGCCGCCCGGGGGCACAGCATGCTCGATCCCGTGACGAACCCTGTGATGCTCCCGTGAGGTACCGCGGCGACGCCCGCCTCGACACCGGCAACGTGCAGGACCGCCGCGGCGGCGGGGGCGGGCGGGCCGTCGCCCTGGGTGGGGGTGGGCTGGGGATCGTGGGCGTCCTCGTCCTCGTCCTGTTCCAGGTCCTCGGCGGGCAGGGCGGCTCGTCGCCGCAGTCGGCGAGCGTGCTGGACGGGCTCGGGTCGGGGCAGAGCGCCGACGGGTCCGAGCTCGCGGCGTCCTGCCGCACCGGCGAGGACGCGAACCAGAAGGAGGAGTGTGCCCTCGTCGCCGACATCGACTCGATCCAGACCTACTGGGGCGGGGTGCTGGGCGGCAACTACACGGAGACCGACACCGTGTTCTTCTCCGGGTCCGTCTCGACGGGGTGCGGGGCGGCGTCCTCGGGGACCGGCCCGTTCTACTGCCCGGCCGACCGGCTCGTCTACGTGGACCTGTCCTTCTTCGACGAACTGCGGACCCGGTTCGGCGCCGAAGGCGGGACGTTCGTGAACGCCTACGTCCTCGCCCACGAGTACGGGCACCACGTGCAGGACCTGCTGGGCACCAGCGACTCCGTCCAGGCCGGGGTGAGCGGACCGGACAGCGGCAGCGTCCGGCTGGAGCTGCAGGCGGACTGCTACGCGGGGACGTGGGCCAACCACGCGACGACGGTGCCGGACGACTCGGGCGGCCCGCTCATCGAGGAACTCACCGACGACGACGTCGCCCGCGCCCTGGACACGGCGGCACGCATCGGCGACGACTTCATCCAGACGAACCTCGGCGACGGCAGCACCGACCCCGGCTCCTACACGCACGGCACCTCGGAGCAGCGGCAACGCTGGTTCACCACGGGTTTCCGGGGTGGGGACCCGGCGCAGTGCGACACGTTCGCGACGACGACGCTCTGAACGACGGCACCACTCCGACGGTCTCCGGGTCCACGGTGACGTCGAACTCGACGAGGTCGCCCCGGCGCACCACCTCGACCCGGTCGCAGGCCCGGCGAACGACGGCCGGGTCGTGGGAGATGAACGGACGGCTCAGACCAACCTGCTCGTTCATCGTGCGCAGCCGATCGCGCACAACGCCGAGAACGACGAACTCGCTGCACTCATTCGACGAACCGAGCCGACGGGCTCTGGGTCGGAGTGAGCAACCGAACTGGAACGGGCCTGTCCCTACTTCGGTGGAGCCTGGTGGGTAGGGGTGGTCAGGCCGCATGAGCGGCTTGGATCAGTGTCTCGTACCCGATCGGTGTCAGTCGACCTAGCCTGCTGACGACGCCGGCGGTGACAAGTCCCCTCGATCCAGATGACGATCGCCAGTCGTGGTCCTTCGTGGTGCAACCAGCACCGGCAGGACACAGGGATACCTCTCACCGTGCGGTTCGAAGCATGACGAGTTCTTGGCCGCGAAGGACTTGCTACACCGGTTCAGGTAGGGGCTCAGATTCAACCGGGCGTCTCGTCATCGCTTCACCCTCGATGTCCAAAGCAGGCAGGATTCGATCCAGCCACCGCGGGAGCCACCAGGCGTGCCGCCCCAGCAGACCCAGCACCGCTGGCACGAGGGTCATGCGCACGATGAAGGCATCCACCAGCACGCCTACTGCCAGCGAGAAGGCGATGGGTTGCAACGTCGGGTTGGGGCTGAGGCTGAAGGCCACGAAGACACCGACCATGATGAGGCCGGCGGCGACCACGACTCGCGCGGCGTGCCGGGCGCCGATGCCGATGGCTTCACGGGCCTCAGTACCGTGGGCCACCGCTTCGCGGATGCGCGAGACGAGGAAGACCTCGTAGTCCATCGCCAGCCCGAACAAGATCGCTAGCAGCATGATGGGGACGAAGCTCACGATGGGACCTACCGCGCTCACCCCGATGAGATCGGATAGCCACCCCCATTGGAAGACGGCGACGGTTGCGCCGAGGGCTGCCGCCACAGACAGGACGAAACCCGCGGCCGCCTTGAGCGGGACGGCGATGGAACGGAAGACGGCGATCAGGAGGATGACGGAGAGCCCGACCACGACCATGGCGTAAGGCACCAAGGCCGCGCTCAGGGTGTCGGACACGTCGATCTGAACAGCCGTCGTACCCGTGACCGCGATCTGCGCTCCGGTAGCCTCGGCGATGGCGCCCTCCTGCTCCCGCACGTCGCGCACGAGGTCGGCTGTCGCGACATCCGAGGGGCCAGTGGTGGGAACGACCTGGATGAGGGCAGTGCTCCCATCCGCTGACACCTGCGGTGCACCGACCGTGGCAACGCCCTTCGTCGCGGCCAGAGCTTGTCGGACCTCGACGGCTGCTCCCTGCGGATCGCTGGTGGTAGTGACGTCGGCGACCACGAGGAGTGGTCCGTTGACCCCGGCGCCGAAGTTCGCCTCGATCAGTTCATACGCCTCGCGCTGCGTCGACCCTTCCGCGCTCATGGCATTCGTGGGAAGCGCCAGTTGCAGCTGGGTGGCGGGTACGGCCAGCGCGCCCAGCAGCAGGAGAGCTGCACTCAGCACGCGGACGGGGTGGGTGCTGGCCCACCGGACCCACCGTTCTCCCCACGAGGGCCGAGGCCGACGGTGAGCTTTCGCAGCCTCGCCTCTGGCGGTGACATTGCGCACACCCCTGGTAGCTGGACGCGGTGTGGGACGCAGGCGTTCCCCGCTCAGGCGCAGGACGGCCGGCAGCACCGTGACCGCTCCCAGGACGGCGATGGCCACCGCGCCGGCACCGGCGATTCCCATTGTCGACAGGAAGGGAATCTTCACGACTGCCAGACCCAACAGGGCGATGATGACCGTGACACCGGCGAAGACCACGGCGGTGCCGGCGGTGCCGTTGGCACGGGCCACTGCCTCCTCGACTCCGGAACCGGTTGCTAGTTCGGAGCGGAACCGGGACACCACGAAGAGGGCGTAGTCGATGCCGACGGCCAGGCCGATCATCAGGGCCAGGGAGGGTGCCGTGCTGGAGATCGTGATCGTGTGTGACAGCAGGCCCACGGCCGAGATGGTGATCCCGATACCGAGTAGCGCGGTCAGCAGCGGAATGCCGGCGGCCAGCGCGGATCCAAAGGTGAGGACGAGGATGAGCAGAGCGAGCAGGATCCCGGCGATCTCGGCGGCGTGTGCTGACTCCCCGGTGGTGTCGTAGGCACTGCCGCCGACCTCGACGGTCAATCCGGCGCCACGGGCGGGGTCGAGGGCATCCTCGATGTCAGTCAAGGTGTCAGGGTCGAGGTCCGATCGGGATACGGGGAGAGCGGCGGTGGCCAGAGCCGCCGCTCCGTCGTGACTGATGTTCTTCTTCGGATCCGACACGCCGTCGACCTGTTGAACATCGAGGACGGCCTGCACGCTGGCGGCGATGGCCGTTTGGTAGCGGGGGTCGGTCACCGTCTGCCCCTCAGGGGCCTGGAAGACGATCTGCGCACTGACCCCGCCGGCTTGGGGGAACTGGTCTCGTACAACTTCTCGGGCTGTGGACGACTCCGAGCCGGGAATGCTGAACTCGTCGTCGTAGGCGGTTCCGGTACGCGCAGCACCTAGCCCCAGGCCCACGACGAGCAGCAGCGAGACGAGAAGGACCAGTTTGTGGTGGCGGCTGCAGAAGCCGCCGAGTCGAGATAGTACGAGAGCCACGGCAGAAACCTTTGATCAGGGTGGGAGGCCAGAAGCAGAGAGGCCAGGAACTGAAGTTCGCGAGCTGGGAGTTCGAGAGGAAGGGGAAGGCGCAGCCTGGAGCCAGGAACGGAACGGCGGCGATCGTCGTGATCACCTCGGCAGTCGTGCACATCAGCGCCCGTCCCGGTGCGGTCGGCGTCACATCGGGAACAGCAGGCACGTCGTGTCGAGTTCGCGATACTCCGAGGAGGGCGATGACGGCGATGGGAATCAGCCGACTGTCGTCGCCGGTTGTCGAGTGCTCTTCGCGCACGCAGTGGCGGTTCTCTGGCGTGTCGACGAGGTAGTCCCCTACTCGTCGTCCATGGCCAGGGACCCGGAAGCCTCACCGGGCGATGAGTGTCCCGTCACGGGAGTCAGGGTGTGACGCGGCTCGGAGGCAGCGGTCGTCTCCCACCGCCTCATGGGCGCGGGATGGGCGATGTCCTGCGGACTCTTGTCCGGCGACGCTCAGCTCGGGGTAGCACTCGATGAGTCGTCTCCGTCACCGGAGAATCCATGCTCTCCCGACGTGACTAGCTCGTGGTCGGGAGGGGCCGCAGCGCTGTCTGGCGATGATGGCGGCGTGAGGTAGCCAGACGTGCGGGATGCGGAGGCCTCGGCGGGTGCCCCGGGTCCAGGGTGATGTCAGAGGTGCAGTTGTCGAGCGAGGCATGCAGCCAACATACCCTTGGGTATTCGATACCGCAAGGTTTTCAATACTCCAGGCTTTCGATTCCCGCGGTAGCATGACGAGATGAACACTCCACCCGCCGGCCCCGTTCCTCGCGTACCCCGCGAGGAGGTCCGGCGACGCCTGCTGGAGGCGGCCTGGCAGGTCTTCGCCACCAAGGGTTACGCCAACGCCCGCTTGGACGAGATCGCCTACGCTGCAGGGTTTACCAAAGGAGCCGTGTACTCCAACTTCAGCAGCAAGCACGCACTGTTGGCCCACCTCATCCAGGAGCGGGTGCGCGAGTACTCCGCGGAGCAGGTTCGCTCGATTCGCAGCCAGAGACGTCCGGTTCACGTCCTGGAGGATGCAGCTGCGGCCTTCGCCCACGCGGTCGTCCACCAGCAGGTATGGACTCGCCTGTTGGTCGAGATCGGCCAGCAGGCCGCCCAGGACGAGGAAGTGCAGGCGCTCTACGTCAACGTGAGGCGGCAGTTGCGCCAAGACCTGACCGACGTGCTGTCGCGCGCCTTCGCCGCGCTGGGGTTGCGGTCCGTGGTGACCCCAGAGCAGTTGTCCCTGACGTTGCAGTCCTTGACCCTAGGGCTGACGGTGGAGCACGGTACCGATCCGCAAGAAGTGGATGAACAGACCGTGACCGCAGTCTTCACCGCTGTGCTGCGCTCCCTGGTGCACCGTCCCGAGTGAGCCGCGGCCCGCCAAGCGGACTGGACGGGGCAACCGTGCTGACACGCTCTTGAACACGACGGTTGCTTGTCGTGGACACGAACGGTTCTCTCGGGATACTGGGGATCAGTATGACGACGTCCGACGAACTGGTCCCCCCAACGCTGGCGTTCGCCCTCATCAGATGTGACCACCACGACGTCAGCCAACTCTCGTGGTCGACACGAGTCCCGCAGAGCGTGGTGTCCGCGGCCGTTCCCGCTGAACTCGAACCATCTCTCCTACGCCGGGATACCAGCCGGACCACGACGACGACGTCCGCCGCTGGGCGCTGCGATGCCCTGGCACTGTCCCGTGCAGCGCCCGTCGCGGGATGGTTCGCAGATCGGGCCCGGGGCGCACGTGAAGGACCCAGGAGCCGCACCCTCACCGGTCACGTCGAAGTGGGCCCTGACGGATCTGCCACGAGGTCATCGCCGATCTGCATCGTGAGCTGCCGCAGTCAGCTCGCGCTAGTGGCCGACGATCCTCAACGCGGCGACCTGTGGGCGTTGAAGTGTGCGTCGCACAGCAGCAGCTGGGCCCGATCGACAGGTGGGGACGGACGGGCCCCGATGTGACGCGCACCCCACGAGACGGCTGTCCCTTGAACATTTCGATACTTTTGGGTATCGTACTTTTCGAACCAGTCCGATCTTGGAGGATGACTATGCGTCTCTTGTTCACCAGCGTCTCCGCACACGGGCACCTGCTCCCCCTGGCGCCACTCATGCAGGCCGCCCTCGACGCCGACCACCAGGTTGCCGTCATGGTCAGCGTCGATCTCAGCGACACGGTTCGCACGGAACTTCCCGACGGTGTCGAGTTTCTCCCCGCCGGCCCGATGCCCCTGCAGCTGGCGACTGAGGCTGCTCGTCGCACCGGCGGCGACGTCATGCAGCCCACCATTGCCGGGATCGGTGAGACCTTCGGCGGCGTTCTCCTCGACCTCTCGATCGAACAAGCCCTACCGGCCGCCCGCGAGTGGGGTGCTCAAGCCGTCATCGCGGACATGTACAGCACCCTGGGTGAGTTTCTCGGCGCCGCCCTCGACATCCCCTGGTACCGCTTCGTGATGTCTGTTCCTTTGCCGCCTGAATGGTCCGCAGCCATCCAGTCCGCTCGAGACCTACGCCTGACCCAGCACGGTCTGACGACTGTACCCCCCGCCGGAACGTTCGACATCTGGCCGGCAGAGCTTGCGGATCCCGGTGAGGAGGCCCCCACATCGCAGCAACCGCCGACGTTGCAGGTTCAGGCCGAAGCCCACGGTGGCCGAGTTCATGAAGAGGGGCCTCGAGTCCAAGCATTCCCAGATCGGCCCCGAGTGCTCGTCACCCTCGGCACGACGTTCTCCGACGCCGGACTTCTCGAGCGATTCGTGCACGAGGTCGCCGCCACCGAGGTGGAAGTCATCGCCACTCGCGGAATGCTTCTCGGTGTCACCGAGGTAGTAGAGGCACAGCGCGACCAGAACCATCCCCACGTGACCTGGGTCCCGTTCACGCCCATCGCGTCCCTGCTCGACGGCGTCTCCGCCGTTGTCAGCGTCGGTGGCGCGGGAACAGTTCTCGCCGCCCTCAGCCGGGGCCTACCCCTCGTACTGTGGCCCCAAGGCGCAGACCAACCGCGCATCGCCGCGAGCGTTGCCTCCGCCTCAGCAGGCGTGGTGTTGACCACTCCGGATGACCTCCAGGTAGCTGTGAAGTCCGTTCTGACCGAAGCGACCTACCGAGACGGCGCCCAAGCCGTAGCGGCCAGGATCGCCGCAGCCGCAACCTTCGAACAGGCTGTTGCACACTTCTTCGGGTAATCCCCGACTGTGCCCACGTTCCGACCCGGACGACAGTGAACAGCACCGCGCCGACCGTCTCAACGGCGGCCGCGACCGACCGGGCCCGTTCACCGATGACGACGAGGGCGATCCCGAAGAGGATGGCAAACAACAGGATCGGCAGCACCGCCCCCTCTGCGAAGCTCTGCACGATGGTGGACGGGAAGACTTGGGTGAGGTGGTCGTGCCACTCCAGGGCCGCTCCAGCATCGGCTCCCTCGGCCGCAGAACCGCTGAGGGTCAGCTCTGCGGGGTCGGCCCCGACGCCACGACCCGGGCCCACGACGTTGACCACGACGAGACCCAGGACCAGAGCCGCGGTGGTGACCACCTCGAAGTACACGATCGACCGGAGGGCCACCTTGCCGATGCCGCGGAGGTCGGCGATCGAGGCGATACCTGCTACGACCATGCAGAAGACGATGGGGTCGAGCACCATCGTCAGCAGGCTGACGAAGGTGTCACCCAGGGGGCGCAGAGCCACGCCGACGTCGGGGGCGAGAAGTCCGGTGGCCGCGCCTAGCACCATGCCGACGGCCACCCACACGTAGAGCTGCTTCCACCGGGCCCGGCGTGCGGGCGGGGCCGTTCTGCCGGGTCTGCGCCTGCCCTGAACGTCCATCAGTCATCGGGCCCCACAGGTAACGCGGGATTGAACGAAGATGAACGCACGATGTGGGGAGATCAACCCATCGATGGACCCCATCGAGACTCGCGATGACTGCGACCCCGGTACCTGAGCGCGGTCGAGGGATCTGCCGCGTAGGCAGGTGGACAACGCGGCCAGGTCCGACATGACCGCCTCATCCCAGCGTCACGGGGCCCAGTGGCAGAACTCCAAGCACAACACGCGCGGTCATCGGCGTAGGCGCGGTTGGTGTGAGGAGCGCCCTGGAGGCAGGTGAAGGCCTGGTCGGCCCTCGAGCAGAGAACGGCCGGGGGGACCTGGTGGCGCTGCTTGGTCCACTTCATGCGCAACGTGTTGTCGCGTGTCGCCAAGGTCGAGGCGAAGGCGGTCGCGGTGATGGTCGCATCATGTTCACCCAGCCTCTCGCCGCGGCCGTCGGCGAGCAGGTACCGGTGGTCGCCGAAAGCCTCCCCGCTGAGTTCTCCGCCCTCGCGAGCCTGCTGAATGAGGCTGGGCCGGATGTGACGGCCTTCACCCTCCTTCCTGGGGAGCGTGGGAGGAAGATCTGGTCACTGCATCCGCCTGAACGGGCGAACCGGGTGGTCAAGCACCGGACCGACGTGGTTGGTGGTTGGGATCTCCCCCACGCCAAGGCCTTGCTCCGCCTGGGCAACTGCGTGCTCATCGAGACGCACGACGAGTGGCAGTCCAGGGGACGGTGTTCCTCTCGTAGTCGTCGAGGGCATCGCTGACCCCGCCAAAGCCGACCGTCGTGTCGACGTCCGCGCTGTGCGCAGACGTCGACACGACCGCCACCCTCCACGCTTCCGCCGCCCTCGACACGGCCACAACGCTCACGGGGCAGTCCGAATTCGCAGCGCTTCACGTCTGCAGAGTTGCACCACCCCCGGCAACGTCGTACGGAAGAGCCTGTTGTCGGCGCGGCTCGGTCCTGTTCGAGCTTCTCCGTCAGCGACCGGCGACGGCGAGCTCGACTGCAGGGAGCAGCTGCATGCCGAGCTGGATCGACTTCGCGTCGTTCGAGGCTCCGCCGAACGCGAAGCCGATCCGGCCGTCACCCTCGTCCGAGGCGAGGGCGACCTCCGTGACGCCTTCGGCCTTCAGGCGTGCGACGACCGCCTCCGCGAAGGCCAGCCCGTCGGGGTTGGCCCGGTCCAGCTCCCAGGCGGGCTTCGGCACCAGTGGCGCGCAGTAGCGCTCGATTGCGTCCGCACGCGCCGCTTCGGCCGGCGATGCGGCGCGTGTGAGTGGCTGCCCGGCGGTGACGCTCGTCGCCGGACCAGCCTGATCACTGATGCAGCGGTCGAGCAGCGCGTTCGCCGGGTCCTGCGCAGGCTGCAAGCCGAGGGTCTCGCGCTGCGGGGTGCCATAGCGCTGAAGAGCGGGCGCCGTCGTTGCCTCCGGCGCCGTCTGCGTGTTCTGCGTCGGGATCGGTGCGTGCACGGCCCCACGGGCCACGGCGGAGGTACTCACCGAGCTGGAAGCCGTCGTCGGGTGGGAGGTCCCCGTGTCGGCGTTCGCGACCGAGGCGAAGACGCCCACGGCGAGTCCGATGCTCAGCAGGCCACCAGTGGCCGTGACGGTGGTGATGGATCTGCGATTCATGTGCCTCTCCTCTGCGTTGGTGGAACTCCCACGGTGACGGGTCATCGTGAAGAACCAGTGCGATCGGAATGCGGACCCTGCGCGGGGAACGCATTCGCGGACCCGACCGGATACGGCTGCTCTAGGGTCAGGACATGGCCAGGATCGTTGTCGCCGAGGACGACGCCCTCCAACAGGAGCTCCTCCACCGCTACCTCACCCGCGAAGGCCACGACGTCGTCATTGCTTCCGACGGCCCCAGCGCCCTCGCGCAGGCCCGTGAGGCCGACACGGCGCTGCTGGTGCTCGATGTCATGCTGCCCGGGCTGGACGGGCTGCAAGTGTGCAGCCGGCTCCGGGAGGAGGGGTCCGAGCTGCCGGTCATCATGCTCACCGCGCGATCGAGCGAGGCCGATGTCCTCATCGGGCTGGACGTCGGCGCCGACGACTACGTCATCAAGCCCTACCGGCCTCGCGAGCTCGTGGCGCGCACGAGGACCCAACTCCGTCGCACCGCCGCACGACGCCAGGAGAGGCAGTTGCGCGCCGGTGACGTCGTGGTGGACGCGCAACGTCACGAGGCCCTCCTGCGTGGTCGGGTGCTCGACCTGACCCGAGCCGAGTTCGCACTCCTGCACACCCTCCTGCGCAACCGCGGCATCGTTCTCAGTCGTCAGCAGCTGCTCGAAGGCGTGCACGGCGACGGACGCTTCATCACGGAACGCACCGTGGACGCACACGTCAAGAACCTGCGCACGAAGCTGGAGGACGATCCGCGCCGGCCGCGATACGTCCAGACCGTCTACGGCGTCGGATACCGCTTCGACGGGTTCGTCGACGGCGCGGATGCGTCGTAGCCTCCTCGTCCGCTTCCTCGTCATCGCGATCGTCATCGTGACAGCGTCGATCGCGGGCACGGCCTGGATCGTCACCAGCGCGGTCTCCCGACGCGACGCCTTGCGGATCGACGGCAACGCCAGGACCGATCAGCGCATCGTGACCGCGGTGCAGCAGTGGGCCGGCGGTGAGCGATCGTGGGACGGTGTCACACCGCTGCTCATTCGGCTCTCTGAGGAAGATCACCGGCGCATCGCGCTCATGGACGAGAACGGACGGGTGCTCGCCGACACCGATCGCGACCTACCGCCCCCACAGAGTCCCGGCGTGCCGGTCGATCCGCTCACTCAGACCTACGCCGACACTTTGAGCCCGATCAGTACGACAGTCTCTGGCGCCTTCGCGCTCACACCCGCCGAACGGGCACAGTCCAGAGCACGGGCCGAGGCTGCCCTCGCATGCTCGGCGGGCAGACCCCAGGATCTGCGGACGTGGCCGAACGGCCGCGTCGTCCTGCCGAACGTGCCCGGTGAGTGCCAGGGGAGGAACGACGGGGCCCCCTTCCCGTCCGAGCAACTGGCCCTCGACACGCTGACCCGGATGACCAACACCTGCCTGCAGGCGAAGTCGCTCGAGACGCTCAGTTCGATCGAACTCGATACGACCTCGGCCGGTGCCGCCGCTGGAATCTCCCTGCGTCTGGTCGGCGACGATCACCCGGTAGCGGTGCAGGCGGCTCAGCTGACGCGAACCTGTGTGACCGACGCCTGGCTCGCGCTGAACGAGAACCTCGTACCACCGCGCGCCTACCTCATCACGACCGACCTGCAGGGTGACCGCCCATCTCTCGCATCGCTGACGACCGATTCACTCGCACGGATCGCCGCGGTCGTCCTTGGGCTCATCGTCCTCAGCAGCATGCTCGTCCTGGTGTTCAGCTGGCGCGCTGTCCGGCGGATCCGGACGCTCCAGGCAGTCACCGACCGTCTGCGGCGAGGGCATCAGGCGACGAGGGCCGTGGAGGACGGGCACGATGAGATTGCGCAGCTCGGTTCAGCCATCAACCAGCTCGCCGATCAGTTGCAGCACGTGCAGCGCCAGCGCGACCAGTTCACCGCCGACATCGCCCACGACCTCCGAACGCCTCTGACGAACATCCGCGGTTGGATCGAGGCGTGGCGTGATGGTGTCGCTCGACACGAGTCCGAAGTGCTCGACATCGTCGACAGTGAGGCGGAGCACCTTCAACGACTCGTCACCGACCTGCAGACCGTGGCCCTCACCGACGCGCGCGAACTCTCGATGAACCCGGAGCTGTTCGACCTCGCCTCGATGCTTCGCACCGTCGTCGCAGCACGGCGAACCGACCACCCGCGATTCGTCTACGAGGGACCAGGCTCGTTCTGGGTCACCGGCGACCGTGGGCAGCTCCGCCAGGTCGTCGACAACCTCCTTACCAACGCCGACGTCCACGCAGAGGCTTCGGCCGTCATCGTCCGACTCACGCCGGAACGTGATCGCGTACGCGTGGACGTCGCGGACGACGGCGCCGGTCTACCGCCGGAAATGGCCGCGCGGATGTTCGACAGGTTGTGGCGAGCCGATCCGGTACGAAGTCGGACCACCGGCGGGCACGGACTCGGACTGACGATCTCACGACGGCTCGTCGAACTGCATGGTGGACAACTCACGGTTTCGGCGGCATCCCCCCACGGTGCCGTCTTCACGATGCGTCTTCCCATCAACGCCAGGAACTGAAACTGCAGCTAGCCTCGATCGTTCACGCGATCTTCGGCTCGGGTGGTCGACATGAGCGGATCTGCTGCACGGATCGACGAACCGAGCTGATGTGCCCTGAGCCGAGGCAGGTATCCGACCTGGACCTGTTGGCGAAACCACCTGTTGAGGCTCCGCAACCACACCGAGCCCTCCTCCGCAGCGGCCCGGTCATCGCGTTGTGCGGTCGTGCTCGGAGATCCCGTGCGGGCAGGTGAGACGGTGACGTCAGTCACCCACGACCCGGGTCAGCGAGAACCTCGTGGCCGGCGTCGATGAACTCCCGCAGCGCGGACAAGAGGTCGAGGTGGTTCCGGGCGCAGGTGGTGTCCTGCTCCCGTCCGGGCCGGACGCGTGAAACCCGGATCGGCCAACGTCAGGAGCGGTGAGAACGCGAACGTTCCCGCCGTGGCGGTGGTGCTCGCCTGACCACCCTCCCCCGTGAGCGGGTGGACACTCCGATGCCGTCGTGGCGGTTCAGGTTCACCATCCGGGAGGTGGGCAGGACGGCGGTGCAGGTGACAAGAACAACACGATGGAGCCTGGCCGAGGCACCCGCGCCCGTGGCCGGGGAGGGGGCTGCGGCGTCGTCGAGCCAGGTCGCTCAGCCGCTCTGGACGGTGTTCTACTGGAAGCAGAAGGCCCCCCGCCAGAACCACGACCCGGCTCGGCAGGTCGGCGGGAACACCTGCCGTACGAACGGGCACGTCAGCTCGTCGCGACGGCGTGCGCGGGGAGTTCCGCGCGGACGGTGCGGGCGGCCTCGACGAGGTTGCGCAGCGACTCGGTGGTCTCGGCGTAGCCACGGGTCTTGAGGCCGCAGTCCGGGTTCACCCAGACCTGACGCGCCGGGACCGCGGCGACGGCGGCGCGCAGCAACCCGGCGACCTCCTCGGTCGAGGGAACGCGCGGCGAGTGGATGTCGTAGACCCCCGGCCCGATGCCCCGCGCGAAACCGGCCCGCGCGATGTCGCCGAGGACCTCCATGCGCGAGCGTACCGCCTCGATGCTCGTGACGTCCGCGTCGAGGCCGTCGATCGCGTCGATGACCTCGCCGAACTCCGAGTAGCAGAGGTGGGTGTGGATCTGCGTCGCGTCGGCGGCACCGGCCGTCGCCAGGTGGAACGAGTTCACCGACCAGTCCAGGTAGGCGGGCTGGTCCTGGGTGCGCAGGGGCAGCAGCTCCCGCAGCGCGGGTTCGTCGACCTGGACGATCCCGATGCCGGCGGCCTCGAGGTCGCTGACCTCGTCGCGCAGCGCCAGGGCGACCTGGCGGGCGGTGTCGCCCAGCGGCTGGTCGTCGCGGACGAAGGACCAGGCGAGGATCGTCACCGGGCCGGTCAGCATGCCCTTGACGGGCTTCGTCGTGCGCGTCTTCGTGTACCGGCTCCAGGGCACGGTGATCGGCGCCGGACGGACGACGTCACCCCAGAGGATGGGCGGGCGCACGCAGCGCGACCCGTAGGACTGGACCCAGCCGTGGGCGGTGACGGCGAAACCGTCGAGCTGCTCGGCGAAGTACTGGACCATGTCGTTGCGCTCGGGTTCCCCGTGCACGACGACGTCGAGCCCGAGTTCCTCCTGCAGGTCCACGACGCGGTCGATCTCCGCCTTGAGGAACTCCTCGTAGGCGGCCTCCGTGAGCTCCCCCCGCGTCCACGCGGCCCGCGCCCTGCGGATCTCGCTCGTCTGCGGGAACGAGCCGATCGTCGTCGTCGGCAGCGCCGGCAGACCCAGCGCCTGCTCCTGCGCGAGGCGGCGCACGGCGTAGTCGCTGCGGCCGAAGGCCTCCGGGGTGAGCGCTGCGAGCCGGTCGCGCACCTCGGGACGGACGACGCCGGGGGCACCGACGCGGTCGGCCCGGGCCTGCGCCGACGCGGTGAGCTCCGTCTGGACGGACGCCGCGTCCCCCAGCGCCTTGCCCAGGACGACGACCTCGGCGACCTTCTGGTCGGCGAAGGCGAGCCAGCCGCGCAGGCGCTCGTCGAGGGTGGTCTCGCGGGTCACGTCGTGCGGGACGTGCAGCAGGGAGGTCGACGTCCCGGCGACGACGTGGGCGGCGGAACCCTCGAGGGTCCGCAGCCGGGCCAGCGCCTCGACGAGATCGGCGCGCCAGACGTTGTGCCCGTCGACGACGCCGCCGACGACCGTCTTGCCGTGCAGCAGTTCCGGACGCGCCGGCGTCGCGCCGCGGACGAGGTCGAGGGCGAGACCCTCGACCGCCGTGGCGACCAGGGGTTCCAGGAGATCACCCGGGTCGCCGTAGGGCGTCGCGACCAGCAGACGCGGACGGCCCTCGAGCGCCGCGAGGCGGTCGTAGGCGCGGCGGACGAGGTCGGCGAGACCTTCGACGCCGTTCGTCGCGGAGTCGCTGACGAGCGCCGGTTCGTCCAGCTGCACCCACTCCGCCCCCGCTGCCGCGTAGGCGGCGAGGAGTTCCTCGTAGGCGCCGAGCAGGTCGTCGAGCCGGGAGATCGGGGCGAAACCCGCCGGGGCGTCGTCGGTCGCCTTGGCCAGCAGCAGGAACGTCACGGGCCCGACCACGACGGGACGGGTCAGGAACCCGTCGGAGAGCGCCTCGGCGAACTCCCGCACCCCACGGTCGTCGGCGAACCGGAAGGCCGTCGACGGGGAGATCTCGGGGACGAGGTAGTGGTAGTTGGTGTCGAACCACTTCGTCATCTCCAGCGGGGCGTCCGCACCGCGACCGCGGGCGATCGTGGAGTACCCCACGAGGTCGACGCGGCCGTCCTCGCCCACGACGTCGGCGAAGCGCGGCGGGACGGCGCCGAGGGCGACGGCGGCGTCGAGCACCTGGTCGTAGGCCGAGAACGCGCACGGGATCGACGCGTCGTGCGCCGGCAGGCCGAGGGAGTTCAGCCGGCGGACCGTGGCGGCACGGACCCTGGCCAGGGCGGCCTCGGTGGTGTCGCGGTCGGCGCGACCGGCCCACAGGGCCTCGAGGGCCTTCTTGGCCTCGCGGTCGGCGCCGATGCGGGGGTAGCCGAGGACGGTGGCGGTCCAGGTGGGGAAGTTCTCGGTGCTCACGGGGTGGGACCTCCTACCGCAGCGATGCGGCTCTGGATGGATCGGGGCAGGTTCAGGTGGTCGAGCAGGTCGAGCGCGGGTTCCGCCGCGTTGAACGTGTAGAGGTGCAGTCCGGGGGCGCCGGCGTCGAGCAGTCCCGCCGCGAGTCCCGACGAGAACGCCGTCGACGCCCGGCGGCGCTGGGCGGTGTCGTCGGTGTCGAGCGCCGCGAGCAGCTGTTCCGGGGCCGGGACACCGGCCAGCTCGCCGATGCGCTGCAACCGGCGGGCGTCGTCCGTCACGGCGATGCCGGGCAGCAGCGGGATGCTCACCCCGGCGGCGCGCGCCCGGCGCACGAAGGTCGCGTACTCCTCCGCCGAGAACGTCACCTGGCAGATCGCGAAGTGCGCACCGGCGTCCTGCTTGGCGCGCAGGGCCGCCAGTTCCGCGTCGCGACCGCGGGGGAAGGCCGCCACGGCGAGGGTCAGGGGACCCTCGTCGACGGGGACGCGGCCGCCCCGCAGCGCGGAGCGCCGCCGGTCGGCGACCTGGAGCAGTTCGACCAGGTCCCGCGCGGTCGCCAGACCGTCGGGGTGCGGGGTCCAGTCCGCGCTCCCGACCGGCGGGTCGCCCCGCAGCGCGAGGACGTTGCGGACACCGGCGTCGAGGAACTCGCCGGCGAGTTCCACCACCTCACGTCGCGAGGACCCCACGCACGTCAGGTGGGCCATCGCCGGCACGGCCGTCGAACCCAGGACGTGGGCCAGCAGTTCCCGACTCGGTCCCCTCGTCGCGCCGGCCGCCCCGAAGGTGACCGAGACGAAGTCGGGGTGCGTGTCGAGGAGATCGGAGAGCCTGCGCCACAACGACTCCCGCCCGATCTCGGAACGGGGCGGGAAGAGTTCGAAACTGACGGTGGGCCTCCCGGTCGCGGCGGCGACGAGGGGAGCCAGCGTCATCGCGGCCGGCCCCGGTCCGGAACCGGGTACGCGTCAGGAACATCGGTGGGGCGCATCACGAACTCCATCGGCCTGGCTTTAGCACCCTCGCCCGGGCTCGGGGGGTTGCTGCGGCGTCGTCGAGCCAGGACTCTCGGCCGCTCTGGATGGTGTTCACCGAATGTAGACCGGGGTCGACGCGATCCACAAGTGCTGTTCCGGGGTTCCCCCGAACGGAGGAACTACCCGACACGTGGGGTTCTGGAGGGAGTTCCGACGGGTTCGCGACACGCCGATCTTGCTCAGCGGGGTCCGACGTGACAACCTCAGCGCAGGTCATGAGCGCCAGCGACAAGCCCCGGCTCGCTGGCCGGCAACCCTCCCTCCGCGGCGGGGTGCCCCGGGTGACGACCTGGTCGACGCCGCAGTGGCGCCGGCAAGCGCGGACCTCGCCGGGGCGATCCCGGTCCTCCCGGCAGGGTCCAGTTCCTCCAGGAGACTCCTCGTGACGCTCAGCACCCTCTCCCCCCTCCGCTGCCCGGCGCCCGTCGCGCCGCTGCTGCCCGTGGTCGGCCGGGACACCCGCGTCCCGCTCGCCCAGGGCGGGTCGACCACCTACGCGAACCTGGACAACGCCGCCAGCGCACCCGCCCTCACCTCGGTCGCCACCCGCGTCGCCCAGGTCCTCCCCCACTACGCCAGCGTCCACCGCGGCGCCGGGTACCTCTCGCGCGTCTCCACCGCCCTGTTCGAGCAGGCCCGGGCCGAGGTCGGGACCTTCCTGGGGGCACGCCCCGACGACGTCGTCGTCTTCACCCGGAGCACGACCGACGCGCTCGACCTGCTCGCCCGGGCGGTCCCGCAGGGCTCCAGGGTCCTGGTGGCCGACGTCGAGCACCACGCGAACCTGTTGTCGTGGCAGCGCTCAGCCCTGACCACGGTCCTGCGCGGCGGGTCGGACGCGGAGGAGACCGCGACGCTGCTGGAGGCCGAGCTCGCCCGCGGCGGGTACGCGCTGCTGGCCGTCGCCGGTGCCTCCAACGTGACCGGTGAGGTGCTGCCGCTGCGTCGGCTGGCCCGGGCCGCGCACGCGGCCGGCGCCCGCATCGCCGTCGACGGGGCGCAGCTGCTCCCCCACCGCCGGGTGGACCTCGGTCGCGACGGGATCGACTGGATCGCGCTGTCCGGGCACAAGCTCTACGCCCCCTACGGAGCGGGCGCGCTCGTCGGTCGTCGCGACTGGCTCGACGCCGCTGATCCCTACCTCGCGGGTGGGGGCGCCACCCTCGACGTGCGCCACGACGCGGTGCGGTGGGCCACCGGGCCCGACCGCCACGAGGCGGGTTCCCCGAACGTGCTCGGCGCCGTCGCCCTCGCCCAGGCCTGCAGCACGCTCGCGACGCTGGCCCCCGGAGCGCTCGAAGCGCACGAGGAGGCGCTGCGCGAACGGCTCGTCGGCGGGCTGACGGCGCTGGCCGGCGTCGAGGTCGTGCGCCCGCACCCCGACGACGCCGTGGGGGTCGTGACCTTCACCGTCCCCGGTCGCTCGGTCTCCGAGGTCGCGGCCTTCCTCTCGGCCGAGCACGGGATCGGTGTGCGCGACGGACGGTTCTGCGCCCACCGGTTCGCCGACTCCCTCGGTCTGGCCGACGGCGGTCTGAGGGTCTCCACCGGGGTCGGAACGGGATCGGCCGAGGTCGAACGGCTGCTGGCCGCGGTCGAGCAGTTCGTCGGTGCCGGGCCGGAGCTCGAGTACGGGATCGTCGCGGGGCACTGGGGTCCCACGACCGACGCTCGCCCGGAACCCGCGTCCTTCCTGCCCGCGCCCGGTGCGGACGCGGACCTGGGGTGAGCACCTCGCCGACGCCTCAGCCAGCAGCGACGACGGACTCGCGCGATCGCCGGGGCCGACCGCACGAACCGAGGAGACACGACGTGAGCGACACCCCCGCAGCACCCCAGGCACCGCTCGTCGACGCGGAGACCGCCGGGCGCGCCGTCGCCGCCGGTGCGCTGTTCGTCGACGTCCGCAGCGACGCCGGGCGGGCCGCCGCCGGCGACCTGCCGCAGGCCGTCGTCGTGGCCAAGACCCAGGTGGCGGAGAAGTTCGCCCTCGGTTCCGACACCGCGCTGGCGGAACTCACCGGGAAGGACCAGGAGATCGTCGTGATCTGCGGTTCCCCCGCGGGCTCCGGCCCCGTCACTGCCGAACTGCTGGCGGCCGGCTTCACCGACGTCGTGCAGGTCGACGGCGGTTTCCCGGCCTGGAAGGCCGCGGGCCTGACCGTGGGCGAACCCGCCCAGACCTGATCCACCCCGGTCGACGGGACGGGACGTCAGGGCATCGGCTCGCTGCTGGGCCGGGACCCGTCGCCGATCCCACCACGTTCGGCCTCGGCGAAGAGCGCGCGCAGCTCCCCCTCGAACTGCGGCCAGCTCAGCTCACCGGGGGCCGGCTCGTCGTCCAGCGGCGACCAGGCGTACCCCCACTGCCCCTGCCCCGCGATGGCCAGTCCGGCCACGATCGACGACACCCAGTGCGCCAACAGTTCTCGTACCCGGTCACGCATGGTCGCCTCCTCGTCGATCGGTGGAGAGCACTGTGACACAGACGACGGCTGCCGTACCCACCACTCAGGAGATTTCCGTGCCGCCCCCCTTCCACGTGTTCCTCGACGTCGACGGCGGCGGGTGGCACCCCGCGGCCTGGCGCCGCTCCCGGGTCTCCCCCGACGCCGTGTTCTCCCCCGCGCGGTTGAAGGAGTTCGCCGTCACCGCGCAGGCCCAGGGCCTCACGGGACTCACCTTCGAGGACTCCACGCTGCCGGACCCCCGCAACCCCCACGGACACCTGGACGCGGTGCAGCGGGCGGCCTTCCTCGCCGGGACCACCGACACGATCGGTCTGCTGCCGGTCGCCGCGACCACCTACTCCGAACCGTTCCACGTGGCGGCGCAGATCGCGTCGCTGGACCACTCCAGCGCCGGCCGAGCCGGCTGGATCGCGACGACGTCCACCCCCGCCGTGGCCCGGACGGTGAACCTCCCCGTGCTCGACGACCCGCAGGCGGAACTCACCGACGTGGTCGGGGCCGTACGGAGGTTGTGGGACTCCTGGGAGGACGACGCGGTGGTCCGCGACGTCGCCACGGGACGCTACGTCGACCGCGACCGGTTGCACCACGTCGACGTCGTCGCCACCAACTTCTCGGTCAAGGGCCCGCTCACCGTGCCCCGTCCCCCGCAGGGGCAGCCGGTCGTGGCCGCCCACGAACGCGACCTCCTCGACCCGGGCGTGGTCGACGTCGTCCTCACGGGCAGCGAGCGGACCCGGCGCAGCGCCGGTGGTCCGCTGGTCGTGCTCGAGGTCGAGTTCGCCCTCGACACCGCGGCCGCCTCGGGTGCGCAGCGGGTCGAGGCGCTCGACGCCGACGCCCCGGCTCCCGCACGGGGCCGGCTGCGCTGGACGGGGTCCGGTGAAGGCTTCGCGCGGTACCTCTCCGGTCTCGCGGGTTCCGTCGACGGTGTCCGGCTGCACGCCGCCGTCCTCGACGAGGACCTCCGCACGCTGCTGCGCACCACGTTCCCCGCCCTGCGCGTCGCCCGGCTGCTGCGACCACCCGCCGCCGGTGCGACGTTGCGCACCACCCTCGGCCGTCCCCGGCCGGTCAACCAGTTCGCGACGGCCTGAGGAGTCCCGTGACCGACCTGCGCTACCCGAACGCCGTCGTCCACTTCGGCGTCTTCTTCCAGGGCGTCAACCACAGCACCATCTGGTCGGACCCCCGCAGCGGTTCCCAGATGAACCACTCCACCTTCACGCAGCTGATCCGGACCGCCGAACGCGGACTGCTCGACGCGTTCTTCCTCGGCGAGGGCCTCCGCCTGCGCGAACAGCGGGGCAGGATCCACGACCTCGACGTCGTCGGGCGACCCGACGCGCTGACCGAACTCGCCACGCTGGCGGGTCTGACCGACCGCATCGGTCTGGTCGCCACCCAGAACACCACCTACAACGACCCCGCCGACCTGGCCCGCCGTCTCGCGTCCCTGGACGTCCTCTCCGGTGGTCGCGCCGCGTGGAACGTCGTCACGACGGACAACGCCTGGACCGGGGCGAACTTCCGCCGGGGCGGCTACCTCGACCACGCCGACCGCTACGAGCGGGCCGAACGCTTCGTGAACCTGGCCCGACGGGTCTGGGACAGCTGGGACGGGTCGGAGTTCGCTCCCGTGGACTCCGACGACGGCTTCTTCGACGTCGAGATCGCCCCCACCGTCCCCCGCAGCCCGCAGGGTCATCCCGTGATCTTCCAGGCCGGCGACTCACCCACCGGCCGCGACTTCGCCGCCCGCTCGGCCGACGTGATCTTCTCCGCGCACGGGAGCGACCGCCACGACGCGCTGGCGTTCGCCGACGACGTCCGCCGCCGCGTCGTGGCGGCGGGTCGCCCCGAGGACGACGTCCTCACCTTCCCGGGGACCCAGATCGTCGTCGCCGACACCGAGGGCGAGGTGGAGGAGAAGGCCCGTTGGGTCCTGGAGCAGCAGGTGACCCCCGCGCCCGCGCACGACCCCGTCATCGCGGACATCGACGGGACCCGGGGCGCCGCGCGACAGGGTCACGACCCCCGGGCGATCGCCCAGGAGTGGCGCCGGGTGGCGGAGGAGAACAAGTTCTCGCTGCGCGAACTCGTGCTGCACACCTCGGCCCGGCGCGGTTTCGCCGGTACGGCCTCGCAGTTGGCCGACGAACTGACCCTCTGGGTACGCAGCGGCGCCAGCAGCGGGTTCAACGTCACGCCGTTCCTCGTCCCCAGCGGCCTGGACGACATCGTGGACCAGCTCGTCCCGGCCCTGCAGGAACGGGACGCCTACCCGACCGCGTACGTCGGGACCACGCTGCGCGAGCACCTGGGTCTGCGACCTCCGCTCACGCGTCGCCGCTGAGAAGCCCGCCGAGGTAGCGGGCGATGGCGCCGGGACCCGACACGGGGGCGACGGCCTCGACCGCGGGGTTGTAGTTGGTGTTGGTGTTGATGTCGTAGGTGACCGTCCGCCCGTCCGCCGTCTCGAGGAACTCGATGCCGGCGATCTCGACGCCGGCCGTCCGCAGCAGGTCCTCGTAGCGGCGGACGAGCGGGTGGTCTCCGGTGATCTCCGTGCGCAGCGCGAACGGGACCACGCCCGGCACCTCGCACGCGTCGGCAGGGCACAGTTCGAAGCTGCCCGCGGAGGTGTCCACGCGCACCGCGTAGACGAAGCGCCCGCCCACGAACTCGGCCCGGGTGACGAACGGTTCGGCCGAGCGGAGGAACTCCTGGAGCAGGGTGATCCCGTCGACCGGTTCCTCGAACTCCGGCGAGGCCACGTGGGCGTCGAAGTCCTCGTGGGAGTCGAAGCGCCGGACACCGAGGCCCTTGCCGCCCTGGTTGTGCTTGGTGATGAACGGCACCTGCAGTTCCCGGGAGCGTGCCGCCAGGTCCCCGCGGCCGAAGACGGCCAAGGTCCGGGGTACGTCGAACCCGTTGCGGCGCAACAGCGCGTGCTGGGCGACCTTGCTCACCTCGAGCTCGACGACGTGGGTCCCCCCGACGACCCGGCGTCCCCAGCCCTCGAGCCAGGCGAAGAAGGCCCGGGTGAACTCCTTGGTCTGCCCGTGACCTCGGGTGTGCGCGGACGCGCTGAGCCGCGACCAGTAGACGCCCGGGGCCGGTTCGGCGTCGAGGTCCAGGGACCCGTCGGTCAGCAGGACCTCCTGGAACGGCACGCCCTCGGCGCGGAAGGCGGCCTCGAAGGGCGGGAACCACCCTGGGTTCTCGTGCACCACGTGGACGCGTGGCCCGGTGTCGGCCGTGGAGGTCCAGGCGCTGGTGGTCTCGGTCACGGTGGACATGGGCGTCCTCCTGCACTCGTGGGCGGTCGGCCCGGTGTCCCGGCGGCGTGTCCGGAACGAGCCGTGCTGCTGCGGCAACGGTACGACGAGGGCCGGCGGGCGCAGGAGGCGTTCAGGAGGCAGAGTCAGCGGGGTGAGGACCTCCAGCACTCCGCCGACCTCCCCCGCCCTCCCCACCGAGGCGGACCTCGCCGTCGCGGCGCACCGTTCCGACCCGCTCGCGGACGCCCTCGCCGACCGGGTCCTCGCCGATCCCACCGGCTGGCGACGCTTCGACGAGGCGTTGCGCCACGGCGCCGACAGCGCCGTGGACCCGGCTGTGCACGACCTGGTGCTCGACCTCGAACGCACCTGCGCCGCAGCCGACGACGAGGTCCTGGACGCGGCGGCCGAACCGACCTTCACGGCGTCGATGGGCGTCCACGTCTTCGACGTCGGGGCGGGAGCGCTCATCAGTTCCTACCGGCCGCCGACGACGTCCACGATCCTGGTCCGGACGGGGCGGCTCCTGGGGGAGAACGCCCACGCCCGGCTGCTGGAGACGGCGCAGTGGCTGACGGCCGCGTCGCTGCCCGGCGGGACCCGCCCCGGCCGGCGGGGTTTCGTCTCCACCGCCCACGTGCGCCTCGGCCACGCCGTCGTCCGGCGCCGCGTCCAGCGCGAGGACCCGCCCGCGGACGGGACCGTCCCGATCAGCCAGCTGGACCAGCTCCGCACCTGGCTCGACTTCACCTACGTCGCGCCGCAGTCCGCCGCGGTGCTGGGCATCGACCTCACCCCTGCCGAGTACGCGCGCTTCCTCCGCTTCTGGCGCCACCTCGGAACGCTGCTGGGGGTCGAACCGGGCCTCACGGCGGGAGTGGTCGACCTGGCCGGTGCGCGCACCCTGCACGACCGGATCGACGCCCGCACCGCGGCGCCCAACGACGACGCCCGCGCCCTCACGGCCTCGGGCCTGACCGTGCTGGCCACCACGCTGGCCGAACTCACCCCGATCCCGGCGCTCGTGGCGACCCCCCTCGTCGAGGTGGTCTCCCGGGCCATGCAGGGCGACCCGCTCGCGGACGCGCTGGGCATCCCGCGGCACCCGCTGCTGAGCCGGGCGGTGCCGGTCGTCGCCGCCGTGCAGCGGGCCCGTCGCGACCGGCTGCGGCGCAACCCCACGGCGTGGGCCGCGGCCATCGCGCGAAACACCGCCGCCAACCGGGAGTTCCTCGACGCCGGGTGACGGGAAGCGCCGCGGGCGCGGTGACGTTCGCACCACGGGAACGAGCACGACCACCGAGCACAGGAGGACACCGTGGCAACCGTCGACGACCTCGTCGTCACCCACGACGAGCAGGCCCACCGCTGGGAGGGCCGCCTCGACGGCCAGGTCGTGGCGTTGGCCGACTACGTCCCGCAGGGCTCGTCGATCGCGATGGTCCACACCGAGGTCGTCCCGGCCCACGAGAACGAGGGACTGGCGACGAAGGTCGTCGACGCCGCGTTGGTCGACGTCCGGGCGCGCGGGTTGCGCGTCGTCCCGGCCTGTTCCTTCGTCCGCCTGCACGTGCGGCGGCACGCCGAGGAGTACGCCGACATCCTCTGAGGCCCCCCGCACGGGAGGATGTGGCCCGTGACCCCCGATGCGCCCCGTCGACGTGCCCGCAGGTCCCGTCCCGACGGGCCCGTGACCCTCGACGACGTGGCCCGCGAGGCCGGGGTCTCGTTGGCGACGGCCTCACGCGTCCTCAACGGCAGTTCCCGGGTCGTCGGTGAGGCGCTGCGCGAACGCGTGCACGCCGCGGCCGCGCAGCTGGACTACAGCGCCAACGCGCAGGCGCAGGCGATGGCCCGGGGCCGCTCGGGAGTCGTCGGTCTCGTCGTCCACGACATCGCCGACCCGTACTTCTCCTCCCTCGCCGCCGGGGTGACGGCCCGGGCCGAGGCGTCCGACGTCATCGTCACCCTCGCCGTGACGGGAGGCGATCCCGTGCGAGAACTGCAGCACGTCGCGACGCTGCGCCGGCAGCGCGTCCGGGCCGTGCTGCTGGCCGGGTCGCGCTGGGCCGACGAGGAGTCGACGGACGCCCTGCGCGCCGAACTCGACGCGTTCCGCGCCAGCGGCGGGCAGGTGGCGGCCGTCACCCAGGACGTGCTGGGGGTCGACACCGTCCTCATCGACAACGTCGGCGCGGCGCGACGTCTGAGCGAGGCCATGGTCGGGATCGGCTACCGCGAGTTCGTGCTGCTGGAGGGCCCCGAGGACCTGCTGACCGCACGGGAGCGGACGGCGGGGTTCCTGGCCGGGCTGAGAGCGCACGGGATCGAACCCGTCGCGCACCTGGCGGGCCCGTTCACCCGCGACGGGGCCTACGCGAGCACCGAGGAGTTCCTGGCCCGCGGTCCGCTCCCCCGGGTGGAGGGGCGTCGTCCGCTCCTGATGGCCGCGAACGACGTGATGGCCGTCGGTGCCCTCGCGGCCGCCCGCGACGCCGGCGTCGACGTCCCCGCGGACCTCGCGATCTCGGGCTTCGACGACATCCCCACCCTGCGCGACGTCGCCCCCGCCCTCACCACCGTCCGCTTGCCGTTGCGGGGCATCGGCGAGGCCGTCTTCGACCTCGTCGTCGCCGACGGGGACGGGCCGCTGCGCCGGGAACGGTTCGAGGGCGAGGTGCTCGTCCGCGCCAGCACACCGCCACAGACGTGACGGTGTGCCGGCACGGACCGGCCCTCAGAGCATGCCCGCCGCGGCGGACACGACCTTCTTGGCGGCGTCGGCCGGGGTGCTCCGCCCGAAGATCTGCTCGGTCGCGATCGTGGAGTAGTCGGTGCTCCACGACGACGCGTTGGCCGGGGTCACCTGCGGCGGGTCGACCAGTTCCGGGGTGATCGCCTGGGTGAACTCCAGGGCGATCTTGGCCTGCGGGTCCAGGACCGGCTTGATGTCCTCCTGCACGGACGGGATCGCCGGGACCCCCCGCTCGGTGGTGAGGATCTTCGTCGCGGCGGGGTTGGTGAGCACGAAGGAGACGAACTTCGCCGCGTTCTCGCTCTGCTTCGAGCGCGCGGAGATCGACCAGTACATCGACGCCTTGTTCACCATCTTCGGGGACTCCCCCGCTGCCTTGGCGGGCAGCCGCAGCAGCTTCAACTCGTTGCCGCTGGCCGCTGCGAACGCCGAGATCTGCGTGTGGAAGAGCAGGTGGAACGCCGCCCGGTTGGTGGCGAACAGCGAGGCGTCGAGCGCGGCGGTCGAGTTCTCGCTCTGCATCGCGGCCGGCGGCGTCGCCCCGGAGGCGATGAGGGCGTCGGCGTACTCGAAGAAGTTGGTGACGGTCGCCTCGTCGGCGGGCTTCTCGTCGTCGCGGGGGAAGACCTCCTGGCCGCGCTGGCGGGCCCAGACGGCCACCTCGTTGGTGCCCACCCCGAACCCGTCGAAGCCGAAGACGCCCTGGGCGCTCAGCTTCGAGGAGATCTGGGTGGCGAGGTCGGCGAACTCGTCCCAGGTCCACTTGGTGTCGTCCGGCATCGCCACGCCGGCCTGCTCCAGCAGCTTCGGGTTGACCCCGAAGGAGTAGTTTCCGGTGCCGATGGGAGCACCGACGAACGTCTTGTCCACCATGCCGGTGTCGCGCACCTTCTCGTCCATCGCCGACAGGTCGAGCTGACCGGAGACGGAGCCGAGGTCGAGCAGGGCGCCCCGCGTCCCGTAGGCGGCGATGTAGGACTCGTCCATCTGGATGACGTCGGGCGAGTCGTTCGCGGCGGTGCCGGTGGCGAGCTTGTCCCAGTACGAGGTCCACTCGGAGTTCTCGACGGTGACCTTGATGCCCGGGTTGGCCTTCTCGAACTCCGCCACCGCCTGCTGGGTGAGCTTGAGCCGGGAGTCGTTGCCCCAGGTCGAGACGCGCAGGGTGCCGCCGCCCCCGGAGGCCTGCGAACCGCCGGAACTACCGGGCGCGCAGGCGGCGAGGGCGGCCAGCGACCCGACGGCGGCGAGGCCGGTGACGGCCTGGCGCCGGGACGGACCCCGGTGCGGGGTGGGAGAGGTGTTGGTGTCCGCGTGGTTCATGTCAGCGAGGCCATTCTCGTCGAAGGTGCGCGGGTAGGAGCGGTCGTGCGGACGGTCACTTGCCACCGGTGGTGGAGATCCCCTTGACGAGGAAGCGCTGACCGAAGAGGAACACCACGAACAGCGGGACGAGGGTCACGATGGACATCGCGAACATCGCTCCCCAGTTGCTGCCGCTGGTGGCGTCGAGGAACTGCTTGAGCGCGACCGGAACGGTGTAGGCGTTCGGGTCGGTCAGGTAGATCAGGGGGGTGAAGAAGTCGGACCAGGTCCAGATGAACGTGAAGATGGCGGTGGTGGCCAACGCCGGCCCCATCAGCGGGATCATCACGCGCAGGAAGATGCGGCCGTGTCCGCAGCCGTCGATGCGGGCCGCCTCGTCGAGCTCCCGCGGGATGCCGCGGATGAACTGCACCATGAGGAAGATGAAGAACGAGTCGGTGGCCAGGAACTTCGGCAGGATCAGCGGGACGAACGTGTTCACCCAGCCGAGGTTGTTGAACAGGATGTACTGCGGCACCAGGACGACGTGGACCGGGACCATCACGGTGATGAGCATGACGGCGAACCACAGCGTCTTGAACCGGAACCGGCAGCGGGCGAAGGCGTAGGCGGCCATGGAGCAGGCGAAGAGGTTCCCCGCGACGGCCCCGACGACCACGATCGCGGAGTTCACGATGTAGTGACCGAAGGGCTGCGCGAGGGCCGTCCAGCCGCCCGTGTAGTTGCTGGTGATCAGGTCGTTGAGCCACAGCCCGGGGGTCCGGAAGATGACGTCCGTGGGCCGGAACGAGGACACCAGCAGCCACAGCAACGGGTAGATCATGATGACGCTCACGGCGATCAGCACCAGGTGCTTCACCACCGAGCGGGCGTTGCGGGACGCACGTCCCGCACCTTCCACGGGCTTCGGCCCGTGGGTCGCGACCTCGGGAGAGGCGGTCTCCTGCAGTTCAGTCATCGTAGAACACCCAGAACTTCGAGAGGAGGAAGTTGACGGCGGTCAGGACACCGATGATGAGGACCAGCAACCACGCCATCGCCGCGGCGTAGCCCATCTGGAACTGACCGAAACCCTTCTGGTACAGGTACAACGAGTAGAACAGCGTGGAGTCCGCCGGACCCCCGGTGCCACCGGAGACCACGAAGGCCTGGGTGAACGACTGGAACGCGTTGATCAGCTGCAGCACCAGGTTGAAGAACACGATCGGCGACAACAGCGGAAGGGTGATCCGCCGGAACCGGGTCCAGCGGCTGGCACCGTCGACAGCGGCGGCCTCGTGGTACATGACGGGGATCTGGCGCAGGCCGGCCAGGAAGATGACCATCGGCGAACCGAACGTCCAGACGTGCAGCAGGATGATCGTCCACAGCGCGTAGCTCGGGTCGGAGACCCAGCCCGTCGTGGACTGGATGCCCACGGCCCCCAGGATCTGGTTGACCAGGCCCTCGGTGCCGAACATCTGGCGCCACAGCAGGGCGATGGCGACGGAGCCACCCAGCATCGAGGGCAGGTAGAAGATGGAGCGGTACAGCGCCAGACCGCGCATCCCGCGGTCCAGGACGATCGCCACGGCCAGGGCGAACCCCAGCTGCAACGGCACCCCGACGACCACGTAGATCAACGTGACCTTCAGCGAGTGGTGCAGACGCGAGTCGGTGAGCATGTCGACGTAGTTCTGCACGCCGATCCACTCCGGAGGCTGCAGCAGGCTGTACTTCGTGAACGAGAGGTACAGGCTGGCCAGCATCGGGCCGATGGTGATGACCACCAGGCCCAGGAACCACGGGGCCAGGAACAGGTACGCGGCCTTGTTGTCGCGGCCGTTCTCGCGCCGCAGGGCGGCCTTCTCCTCACGGGTCCGGGGACGGTCGCCCCGGGCGGTCCGGATGTTGGAGAGTTCGGAGATCGCGCTCACCGCGGCGGCCTTCCGCCGTGGGGTCCATCGAACATGGGAACCACCTTCTCGGTCGTCGTTGAGTCGAGGGGGTGTTGCGGGTGGAGACTACGCCGGAGCGGACCGGCCGGAACCCAGCCGCGCCGAGACCTGCTGCGCGGGAAGTCCTCCGTCGAGGCTGCGGTAGAACTCCAGGTCGGGGGTCAGGTCCTGGCGGGCGATGCTGGTGCCCCCGAGAGCCGACGCGTAGAGCGCCGTCACGAACTCCATCGTCGGCCGCGTGCTGGCCAGGGTCGTGGCGTGCGGGCGACCCGCGAGCAGGTCGTTCACGAGTTCGTCGATCTGCGCCGCGTGCTGCGAGGGCCGGTCCACCCCCGCCGACGCCGTCCACACGTCGGTGCCCCCGTCGCCCCCGGCGGAGTTCCCACCGGCAAGTTCCGGATCGCTCCCGTTGGCGGCGACCCGGTCGGCGCCCGGCAGCGGGAACCAGGACCAGTCCGCGTCGGAGTAGCCGTAGAGGTGGTCGACCTCGAGGGTCCCGGCGGTGGTGTCGATCCGGATGCGGCTGACCTCCTTGGGCGAGAGCAGGCTCGTCACGACCGAGGCCCGCGCACCGTTGGCGAAGGTGACCGTCGCCATCGCCACGTCCTCGAACTCGACCGGACGGGCGATGCGGGCGGCCGTGGCGTTCAGCGTCGTCCACTCCCCCATGAGGTGCAGGAGCAGGTCGATCTGGTGGATGCCGTGCCCGAGGGTGGGGCCACCCCCCTCGCCGGCCCAGTTCCCCCGCCACTCGGGGTCGAAGTAGCTCTCCGGGCGGTACCAGAGCGTCTCGCACACGGCGACGCGCGGAACCCCCAGCGAGCCGTCGGCCAGCAGGCGGTGCGCCCGCTCGGCCCCGGACCCGTGCCGGTGCTGGAAGACGACGTAGACCGATCCCGTGCTGGCCGCCTCGGCCTGCGCGATGAGGTCCATGTCGGCCAGGTTGACCGTCGGCGGCTTCTCGAGGAGGACGGAGACCCCGAGTTCGAGCAGGGCCACGGTCGTCGCCGTATGCGAACCCGGTGGCGTGCAGACGGAGACGAGCTGCACGTCCTGGGCGACGAGGTCGGCCAGGCTGTCGCACGCGGCAGCGCCGAACTCCTCGGCGAAGCCCTTCGCCGACGCGGGGTTCACGTCGTGGGCCGCCACGAGCTGCACCCGGGGGTTGGCCGCGTAGGCCCGCCCGTGCGAGCGGGCGATGCCCCCGCAGCCCACGACACCGACCCGCAGGGCTCCCGGAACGGCGCTCACGCCGCGAACCCCTTCAGCGTGGCGTTCTGCTGCGCCGTGATCGCGAGACGCATCACCTCGAACGTGTGCCGCTGCGGGCAGGCCGTCTCGGTGCGGTGGCGCACGTCGTGCACGAGGGCCGGGTAGTACGGGAGTTCGACGTCGGAGCAGTCGATGCGTTCGGTCGTGCTCCCGTCGACGAGGAAGAGGTGGTCGCCCCCTTCGCGCCCGGCGAGGTCGACGTACTTGCGGAGTTCGATGAACCCCTCGGTTCCGAGGATCGTCGTGCGCCCGTCCCCCCAGGTGGGCAGACCCTGGGGCGTGTACCAGTCGACGCGCACGTAACCGTGGGCCCGTTCGGCGGCCAGGGTCAGCTCGCCGAAGTCCTGCATCCGGGGCGAGTCCTCGTGGGTGTAGTTCGCGACGGTGCTCGCCACCACCTCGGCGGTCTCGGACCCCGTGTAGAAGAGGAACTGGTCGATCTGGTGGCTGGCGATGTCGGTGAGGATCCCGCCCGTGCGGACCCGGTCGTAGAACCACGCCGGCCGCCCCGCGCCCCCGGCGAGGTGGGCGCGGTCCCCCTCGCGGTGCGGACCCAGCCCGATGGTCTGCACGACCTGGCCGATGCGACCCGCCTGGACGAGTTCGCCGGCCTTCACCGCGCAGCGGACCTCGAAGCGTTCCGAGAACGTGACCGACCAGAACCGGCCGGACTCCGCCACCGCCTTCTCGACCTCGTCGAGCTGTTCGAGGGAGATGCAGCCGGGTTTGTCGGCCACGACGTCCTTGCCGTTGCGCAGGGCCGTCACGGCGATCGGCCCCCGCCGGTCCGGGACGGCGGCGGTGACGATCAGGTCGACCGAGGGGTCGGTCAGGAGCTGATCGGGGTGCTCGGCCCAGGGGACGTCGGGCCAGCGTTCCGCGACGCCGCGGGCGATCGCGGCGTCGCGGTCGTCCGTGGCGAGACCCACGAGTTCGCAGCCCTGCGCGAGCAGGCCCGCGATCTGACCGAACGCGTGGGCGTGGTCGAGCCCGACGGCCGCGAAGCGCACGGGCCGGTCTTCAAGAGATGTGCTCACCGTTGACCTCATCTGTGGAAGCAGTGCGGACCACGAAAGTGATCGATAATCTTCGTTGACTTCGAGTACTGTAGTTATCGATCACTTCGGGTGTCAACGATGACGCTCGACGGATCGACCACTCGATCCGCAGCACCTCCCGAGAGGCTGACCATGACCCAGGAGATCTCGCCGGTGCGCAAGCGGGCGACCATCTACGAAGTCGCGGCCCTGGCCGGCGTCTCGCACCAGACGGTGTCGCGCTACCTGCGCAACAACGGCGGCCTGAAACCCACGACGACGGAGAAGGTCGCGGCGGCCATCCAGGAACTCAACTACCGCCCCAACCTCATCGCCCGCTCGATGCGGACCCGCCGGACGGGACGGGTCGCGTTCCTGCTGCCGACGACCACGGCCACCCCCGCCCTCCCGCTGCGGCTGATCTCCGAAGCGGTGGGCGTGGCCCACGGCGCCGGCTACACCATCGACCTCATCGGTCGTGAGGGGTCGGCGGGCGAGCAGAGCGAGCGGGTCCAGGAGATCGCCGACTCCGGCGAGTTCGAAGGGATCCTCGCCCTCGGCACGGGAACGCAGGCGCCCACGCCCACGTCGGCCACCCCCGTCGTGACTATGTCGACCTACGACGCGGAACTGCGCGGCACGGGTGCCCTCGCCGACGGCACCGCCTGCGGGGAGATCGTGCGGATGCTGGTGGGTCTGGGACACCGGCACTTCCTGCACGTCAGCGGCCCGCTCACCTACACCTCGGCGCGCAACCGCCGCCAGACCTTCCTGGACGTCACCGCCGAGCTCGGGGTCGAAGCCACCGTCTTCCTGGGCGACTGGCAGGGCGAGTCGGGCTACGAGGCCATCGCCACCCTCCCCCGCGACAGCCCCGTCACCGCCGTCGTGGCGGGCAACGACTACTCCGCCATGGGCGCCATCCGCGCTGCGACGCAACGGGGGTGGCGGGTCCACCGCGACCTCAGCGTGTTCGGCTGGGACGACAACGGGCTGGGCCGGTTCTGCACGCCGACCCTCTCGACCGTCGCGAACGACCTCGAGCGGCAGGGCCGGGAGGCCATGGAGCGGTTGATCGCCCTGATGCGCCACGAAGAACCCCCGGCAGCGGACCCCCGGTCGCTGCACCGGGTCCTGCCGCGCGAGTCCGTCGGGGTGGCGCCGACGAGACGTCCCCGCCTCCGCGCCGTCCCGCGCTCCTGATCAGTTGAACCAGTCGAGGGGCGAGGAGGACAACGGGCGCCAGTCCGGCGCCCCGCCACCGAGGACCATCAGGGCCGCGGCGAAGGCGATGAGCAGCAGCACGCCGATGGCGACGCCCGTCTCGCGCTCCCCGCGCAGGGTGCTGCGGACGGCCTTGCGCGCGCCGCGCTGCAACGACCGGCCACCGGGGCCGTGCCAGGCCACCAGCGTCCCGGCGAGACCACCGAGGGCGAGGGTCCAGGAGCTCTGGTAGTCCAGGGCCGCTCCCCGCCCGAAGGTCCCGACGATGAAGACGACGCTGATGCCCACCAGCAGCGGGATGATCGCCGAGAACACCGTGGAGACGGCCGCGCGGAACGCGTGCCACGGGGTGGCCGCACCGACGGCGAGGGCGTCGGTCGCCCGGGGGCCCGCCTCCCACCGACGACGGAACAACCCCGCCGCCGCGCGGTCCACGGTGCGGGCGACCGTGCCGCCCACCAGCGAGACGACCACGGCCGTGGCGGGCGCGACCGCGAACACGCCGACGAGGGCGAGCAGCGCGGCGAAGATCGTCCACGAACGTTGCGGGCGCGCGGGCTGACCGTTCGTCCCCGTCGGCGCCTGCGCGGCGGGCTGCGCGTTCGGGTACGGCTGGTTCGGGTACGGCTGGTTCGGGAACGGCTGGTTCGGGTACGGCTGGCGGTTGAGGACCCCGGGACCGGGCACGGTGGGGATCCACCCGGGCGGGGCCTGCTGCGCCGGCGGGTAGGTCGGCGCGGGCGGGTGGGCGAAGGGCGCCGTCGGCGGTGCGGGCTGCTGCGGCGGCAGGACGGTCGTGGACTCCGCGGGCGCCTCCCGGTGCGGCGCCGGGGCCTGCACGCGCGGCAGGGCCGCGGTCTCGTCGGCGATCAGCGACTCGAACCGCGACGGCGGCGCCGCCGGGCGGGAGGGGTCGGGAGCGGGGACGGCCGTGGTGGCCGCGACCGGATCGACGCGGCCCTGGCTGCCCGTCGTCGCGCCGTCGAGCGCGCGCAGCAGCGCGTCCGGGTGCGGCCGGTGGGCGGGGTTGACCGCGAGCGCCGCGAGGATCGGGCCGCGCAGGTCGGCGGGCACGGCGGAGAGGTCGACGTCGGCGCGGCGGACGCGGTCGAGGACGACCTCCATCGGGCCGGACCCGTAGGGCGGGCGACCGCTGGCGGCGTAGGCGACGGTGGCGGCCCAGCCCCACCAGTCGGTGGCCGGGGAGACGAGTCCACCGGCGACGACCTCGGGCGAGAGGTAGCCGGGGGTCCCCATGACGAGGCCGGTGGAGGTGAGCCGGACGTCGTCGGCGACGTGGGCGATGCCGAAGTCGATGACGACGGGGAGGCCGTCGAGGAGGAGGACGTTGCTGGGCTTGAGGTCGCGGTGCACGACGCCGGCCGCGTGGATGGCGTGCAGGGCTTCGGCGAGGCCGTGGCCGAGGTCGCGCAACCGGCTGCCCTGCAACGGTCCCCGGGTCTGGACGACGTGCTCGAGGGAGGGGCCGGGCACGTAGCGGGTGACCAGGTGCGGCCACTGCCCGTCGACGTCGGCGGAGAGCACCTCCGCGACCCGCGGCGAGCGGACGCGTTCGAGGGTGGACACCTCGCGGGCGAGGCGCTGTCGGGCCTGCGGATCGGCGGCGATGTGGGGTTTGAGGACCTTCAGCGCCACGGCGCGGTGCTCGTCGTCGAGTCCGAGGTAGACGATCCCCATGCCGCCCTGGCCGATCTCGCGGTCGAGGCGGTACCGGCCGAGCTTGTCCCCGGGTGAGGGTGCGTAGGCGTGCGGACGCCACGTCTGCTGGGGGGTCTGCTGAGGGGTGTGCTCGACGCGGAGCCCCTCGACCGCGCCGTCGGGGCCACCCGCGCCGGGCCCGACGGCGCGGGTCCGCGCGTCGCCGGAGGAGTGCGGGTAGGGGGTGACCACGTCCCCACGGTACGGCAGGGACGGGCTCCGGCCAGGGTGTGCACCGCTCCTCCACACGGTGGTGACCGGCCGGTGATCGCGATCACGACGGGTGTTCCGGCCCGGGTCCCGGTAGGGTCCGGCGGAGAGCAACCCACGAGGAGGATCACCCCATGGCCGGCGATTACGACCTGGTGGTGGTGGCCAACCGGCTTCCCGTCGACCGTGTGGAGGAACCGGACGGCTCGACGTCGTGGCGCCGCAGCCCCGGCGGTCTGGTGACCGCCCTGGAACCCGTGATGAGGCGTGAGGACGGCGCCTGGGTGGGCTGGGCGGGGACGCCCGGGGACCCACCGGAGCCCTTCGACGCCGAGGGGGTGCGTTGCGTGCCGATCGGCCTGTCGGCCGAGGAGGTCCAGGACTACTACGAGGGCTTCTCCAACGGCACGCTGTGGCCGCTCTACCACGACGTCATCGTCGCGCCGGGCTACCACCGCAGCTGGTGGGAGGCTTACGTGCGCGTCAACGAGCGCTTCGCGGAGGCCACCGCGGCGCAGGCCGCGGAGGGTGCGACGGTCTGGGTCCAGGACTACCAGCTGCAGCTCGTCCCCCGGATGCTGCGGCGACGTCGCCCGGACCTGTCCATCGGGTTCTTCAACCACATCCCGTTCCCGCCCTTCGAGATCTTCGCGCAGCTGCCGTGGCGCAAGGCGATCATCGACGGCCTGCTCGGCGCCGACCTCATCGGCTTCCAGCGGGCGGCGGACGCGAACAACTTCACCCGGGCCTGCCGTCGCGCCTCCAACCTGCCGGCGCGTTCGGGCCGGATCCGGCTCGACGCGGAGGGCGGGCGCGAGGTGCGGGCGGCGTCGTTCCCCATCTCCATCGACTTCAACGCCCTGGACGAACTCGCCCAGCGCGAGGACGTGAAGGCGCGGGCCGCGGAGATCCGCCGTGACCTCGGCAACCCCGAGCACGTCCTGCTGGGGGTGGACCGCCTCGACTACACCAAGGGGATCCTGCACCGCCTCAAGGCGTTCGAGGAGCTCCTGGACGACGGCGGGGTCAGCGTGGAGGAGGCCTCGCTCATCCAGGTGGCGACGCCGTCGCGCGAACGCGTCGAGCAGTACATCCAGCTGCGCCAGGACGTCGAGGTCACCGTCGGGCGCATCAACGGCACGCACGGGACCATCAAGAACACCGCGGTGCACTACCTGCACCACTCCTACGGCCGGGAGGAGATGGCGGCCCTGTTCCTGGCGGCGGACGTCATGCTCATCACGGCGTTGCGCGACGGCATGAACCTCGTCGCGAAGGAGTACGTGGCCGCCCGCCACGACGAGCGCGGGGTGCTGGTGCTGAGCGAGTTCACCGGCGCGGCCGACGAGCTCGGGCAGGCGTTGATGGTGAACCCGCACGACATCGACGGTCTGAAGGACGCGATCGTGCGGGCGTTGCGGATGTCGCCGCGGGAGGCGGGTCGCCGGATGCGGGCGTTGCGCCGTCGGGTCGGGGACCACGACGTGCAGCGCTGGGCGGCGTCGTTCCTGCAGGCGCTGGCCGAGCACCGCACCACCGAGGCGTCGGAGTCGGTCGCCGCGGCGGCCGAGGGGGCGGTGTCGTGAGTCCCTCCCCCGAGGTCCTGACGTCGCTGCGGGAGTTCGCCGCCCGCGGGCGCGTGCTGGTGGCCCTGGACTTCGACGGGGTGCTCTCCCCCCTCGTCGACGACCCGTCGGCCGCGCGGCCGTTGCCGGAGGCGAGCGCCGCGCTGGAACGACTCGTCGCGAGCACGGACGTCGCGCTGGTCTCCGGTCGCGACCTGGACGACCTGCGGGCGTGCGCGAACCCGCCGGCCGGGGTGGTCCTCGTCGGGGGTCACGGGACCCAGAGCTCCCTCGAGGGTGCCGCCGGCGGTCAGAGCCTGAGCGGGGCGGAGACCGATCTGCTGCAGCGTCTCGGGGCCGCGCTCGACGAGATCGCCGCCGGGCGCGACGGGGTGCACGTCGAACGGAAACCGATGTCGGCGGTGCTGCACACCCGGCGCGCCTCCCGGCCCGACGCCGAGTCCGCGACGCAGGCGGCCCTGGCCGGCCCGGCGACGTGGGACGGCGTGCACGCGTTGCGCGGCAAGGAGGTCGTCGAGCTCGGGGCGGTGGAGCTGGGCAAGGGCGCGGGGCTGCTGCGGTTGCGCGAGCGGCTCACCGGCGAGGGCCCCGCGGTCGAGGCGGTGCTGTTCGCGGGCGACGACGTGACGGACGAGAACGCGTTCACGGCCCTCTCCCCCGAGGGCGGGGACCTCACGGTCAAGGTCGGTGACGGCGAGACCGCCGCGGTCCTGCGGGTGGGCTCGCCGGTCGAGGTGGCCGAGCTCCTGAACGCGCTGGCGGACCTGCGTCCCTGAGCGCCCGGCGCTCGACGGCTCCCCGGGCGCTCAGCCCTCGACGACGCTCGCGAAGGCGTTGAGGGACTCGATGCGCGAGACGTCCACGTGGTGCACGGGTTCGTTCTCCCGCAGCGATCCGCGCACCGTGACGATCCCGCCCTCGACGCCGAGGACGAGGCCCTGGACCTTGTCACCGCTCACGGTGTGGATGGTCACCCCGGGGTTGTCCCCGTCCCCGGGGGCCCAGGTCTGCGCCGCCTGCGCAGCCGCGGTCAGCAGACGCACGAAGGTCTCGGTCGCGGGGTTCACCCGACCACCCTCCCACCGCGCGGACGTCGCGGACAGTCCCCCGGAGCCGTTCTGGCAGGGTCAGCGGGCGGTGGTGGCGGCGCGTTCGCGCTGGCGACGCACGTAGGCGCGGGCCCACGGGTCGGCGAAGCGGGCGAGCACCGGTCCGAGGACCGCCATCGCCAGCACGTAGGCCGCGGCGAGCGCCGCGAGCCGGGGGTCGACCCCGGCGGCCGTGGCGAGACCGGCGATGACGATCGAGAACTCGCCCCGGGGGATCAGCGCGGCCCCGGCCCGGATCCGACCCGGGATCGCGATGCCGGCGCGCTTGGCCGCGACCCACCCGGTGACGAGCTTGGTCAGGACCCCGACGACGACGAGGGCGAGAGCCGGCAGCAGCACGGGCGGCAGGCTGCTCGGATCGGTCGAGAGGCCGAAGGACACGAAGAACACCGCGGCGAAGAGGTCGCGCAGGGGTTCGAGGCGCTGGTGGGTCTCCTGCTCGAGGTCGCTGGAGAGGCTGATCCCCAGCAGGAACGCACCCACGGCGGCGGAGACGTGCAGCTGTTCGGCGACCCCCGCGACGAGCAGCGCGAGGCCGAGGACGCGCAGCAGCGTCACCTCGCTGGAGCCCGCCGAGACGAACTTCGAGATGAGCGAACCCCAGCGCAGCGCGACGACGAGAGCGACGGCGAGACAGGCCAGCGCGATGAGGACGGAGCCCGTCGCCTCCCAGACCCCGGACGCGGCGAGCACGGCGGTGAGGATCGGCAGGTAGACCGCCATGCCGAGGTCCTCGAGGACGAGAATGCCGAGGATCGAGGGCGTCTCGCGGTTGCCGAGGCGGCCCAGGTCGGCGAGCACCTTGGCGACGATGCCGGAGGAGCTGACGGCCGTGATGCCGAACATGGCGAGCGCCCCGACGGGCCCGAAGCCGAGGAGCAACCCGAACGCGGCGCCCGGCAGGCCGTTGAGGAACAGGTCGAGGACGCCGACGGGTGCCTGTCGGCGGAGGTTGCCGAGCAGGTCCCCGGCGGAGTACTCCAGCCCCAGGAGCAGCAGCAGCATGACGACGCCGATCTCGGAGGCGGCGTCGAGGAACGCGTCGGGCGCGTTCAGCGGGATGACACCGCCGGCCCCGAACGCCAACCCGGCCAGCAGGTAGAGCGGGACCGGGGAGATCCCCAGGCGTCCGGCGAGGCGACCGACGAGACCGAGCCCGAAGATGACCGCACCGAGCTCGATGAGCAGAGCAGCGGTGTGCACCTGTCGAGTTCCGTCCTTCCTCAGATCGCGTCGTCCGCACCGGGAGGGCGCGGGGTCGTCCGGGCCGCGTCAGCCCTGGTGCAGCAGTTCGGCGGTCGCCCGGACCCCTTCCTGGGTCCCGACGACCACGATCTTGTCACCGGAGAGGAACGCCTGGGACGGCGCCGGCGACGGCGTCACCTCGCCGTTGCGCACGAGGGCGACGACGGAGGCGCCGGTGCGACTGCGGATCGCGGCGTCGGCCAACGTCTTGCCCACGTAGGGCGAACCGTCCTCGAGGTAGATGCCCTCGGTGGCGAGGCCTTCGATCTGCTCGCGCAGCCGGGCCAGTCGCTCGATGACCCGCGGCTGCCCGAGCAGCTCCGCCAGCACCTCGGCCTCGTCGCCGTCGAGGTCGATCACGGCGTGGCAGGCGTCGGGGTCGTCCTGGGAGTAGACGAGCAGCTCGCGCTCGCCACCGCGGGTCGAGATGACGCCGATGCGCCGACCGCGAGCGGTGGTGAAGTCGTGCCGCAGGCCCACGCCCGGCAACTTGGTCTCTTCCAGGTCCACGATCTCAGTGTCCTCCACGATCGCGGGAGCCGACGACCAGGGCGCCAGCTGTCCCCCGGACGCCACGCCGTCGCGACGTCCTGCTCTCACAACACCGTGTGACGTCCAGAACATCCCGCGACGTTCGGGCGCGCGGCCCTTGCCCTCTCCCGGTTCGTCGTGCATGATCCGAGCACCGCGACGGAGCGACCCCTTCCTCCTTGGACCCGGCAGTGACGCCGCGGACAACTGAACACCTCGTTCCACAACGGATCGTCCGGCACGTACCTGCCGGTGGAAGGATTGACACGATGGCTACGGTCACGTTCGACAAGGCGACGCGCATCTACCCCGGGGGCGACAAGCCCGCCGTGGACGCCCTGGACCTGCACGTCGAGGACGGCGAGTTCCTCGTCCTCGTCGGCCCCTCCGGCTGCGGCAAGTCGACCTCCCTGCGCATGCTCGCCGGTCTCGAGGACGTCAACGGTGGACGCATCCTCATCGGTGACCGCGACGTCACGACGGTTCCCCCGAAGGACCGCGACATCGCGATGGTGTTCCAGAACTATGCGCTGTACCCGCACATGACGGTCGCCGACAACATGGGCTTCGCGCTCAAGATCGCCGGCACCCCCAAGGACGAGATCAAGCGTCGTGTGCAGGAAGCCGCCAAGATCCTCGACCTCGAGGCGTACCTGACCCGCAAGCCGAAGGCCCTCTCCGGTGGTCAGCGTCAGCGTGTCGCCATGGGCCGTGCGATCGTCCGTCAGCCGCAGGTCTTCCTCATGGACGAGCCGCTGTCGAACCTCGACGCCAAGCTGCGCGTGCAGACCCGCACCCAGATCGCGTCGCTGCAGCGTCGCCTCGCCGTCACCACCGTCTACGTGACCCACGACCAGGTCGAGGCCATGACGATGGGCGACCGCGTCGCGGTCCTCAAGGACGGTCTGCTCCAGCAGGTCGACACCCCGCGTCGCATGTACGACCACCCGAACAACGTCTTCGTCGCCGGGTTCATCGGCTCCCCCGCCATGAACCTGCTCACCCTCGACGTCGCCGACGGTGGCGTGAAGTTCGGTGACACCATCCACCCGGTCGAGCGTCACCTGCTCACCAACGCCGGCGACAAGATGACGCTCGGCGTGCGTCCCGAGGACCTGGAGATCGGGACCTCGGGTCTGCCCGTGCAGGTCGAGGTCGTCGAGGAGCTCGGCGCCGACGCCTACATCTACGGTTCGCTGGCCCAGGCGGGCACCGAGGCGCACCAGGTCATCGCGCGCGTCGACGGTCGCCGTCCCCCGGAGAAGGGCTCGACGGTGTACTTCACCCCCAAGCAGGGGCACGTGCACCTGTTCGACCACCAGTCCGGTCTGCGCATCGAGAACTGACGTCCGACGTCCACACGGGGGCCGTCACTCCTGCGGGAGTGACGGCCCTCCGTCGTGGGTGGCGCGGAACGGTCCCGATGTTGAGAGGATGAGCACGTGAGCACCCCGACGGCGGCGTCCCTGCAGATCACGGCCGCCCGCCCGTACCCCGGACTCCTCGACCTCCCCTGGGAGATCCCGCTGGAGGAGTGGCCCGAGGAGCACCTCGCGGCCCTTCCCCGAGGCATCTCCCGCCACATCGTCCGCTTCGTGCGGATCGGGGGCCGCGTCATCGCGGTGAAGGAGACCAACGCCGACATCGCGCACCGCGAGTACCGGATGCTGCGCATGCTCAACCGGCTCGACGTCCCCTCCGTGGCCCCGGTGGCCGTCATCACCGGCCGCGTCGACGCCGACGGCGAGCCGCTGAACGCGGTGCTCGTCACCCGCCACCTGCAGTACTCGCTGCCCTACCGCGCCCTCTACAGCCAGACCCTGCGGCCCGACACCGCCAAGCGCGCCGTCGACGCCCTCGCGGTGCTCCTGGTGAAGCTGCACCTGCTGGGCTTCTACTGGGGCGACGTCTCGTTGTCGAACACCCTCTTCCGCCGCGACGCGGGGGCGTTCGCCGCCTACCTCGTCGACGCCGAGACGGGTGAGCTCTACGACGAGCTCTCCACCGGTCAGCGCGAGTACGACCTCGACCTCGCCCGCACCAACATCGCCGGCGAACTCATGGACGTCGTGGCCTCCGAGGCGCTGGACGCCGACATGGACGAGGTCATCGCGATCGCGGACCGGATCGTGTCGCGTTACCGCGCCCTGTGGGTGGAGCTCACCGAGGCGGAGTCCTTCGAACGGGGTGACCGCTGGCGCGTCGAGGCCCGCATCCGGCGCCTCAACGACCTCGGGTTCGACGTCGGGGAACTGGCGATCACGACCGACATCGACGGGACGTCGGTGCGCATCGAGCCGAAGGTCGTCGACGCCGGTCACCACTCCCGGCGTCTGCTGCGCCTCACCGGTCTGGACGCGGAGGAGAACCAGGCGCGTCGACTGCTCAACGACCTCGACTCCTACGCCGCGGCCACCGCCCGCCAGGGCGAGGACGAGGAGATCGTCGCGCACGACTGGATGGCCGACGTCTTCGAACCCGTGCAGCGGGCCGTCCCCCGCGAGATGCGGGGCAAGCTCGAGGCTGCTGAACTGTTCCACGAGGTGCTGGAACACCGCTGGTACCTCTCCGAACGGGCCGGCCGCGACGTCGGCCTCGAGGAGGCGGTGAACTCCTACGTGGTGGGGGTGCTGCCGCAGAAACCCGACGAACGGGCCGTGCTGGGTGTGGACACCCAGTCGTTCCGGGTCATCGCCGACTGAAGCTCTGGAAGGACCCTCGTGCCTGCTGCCGAGAAACCCCGCGTTGCACTCACCGGCGCGGCCGGCAAACTCGGGCGGGTCGTCTTGCGCGATCTGCTCGACCACGGATACTCCGTCCTCGCCCTGGACCAGGTGCGCCCCGCGAGCCTGCTCGCGGGGGACGACGGGCAGTTCGTCAAGGTCGACCTCGCCGACCACGGCCAGGTCGTGGAGGCGCTGACCGGCCGGATCGAGGAACGCCCCGGCCCCTTCGCCGGGGTCGTGCACCTGGGGGCCATCCCCGCCCCCGGTCTCGCGTCCAACGCCGCGACGTTCCGCAACAACTCCGCCGCGACGTGGAACGTCTTCGACGCGGCGCGCGTCGCGGGCATCGACAACGTCGTGTGGGCCTCGAGCGAGACCGTCCTGGGTCTGCCCTTCGACGCCGCTCCCCCGCCCTACGCCCCCCTCGACGAGGAGTACCGCGTCCGGCCGGAGTCGACGTACTCGTTGGTGAAGGCGCTCGAGGAGGAAATGGCGCACCACTTCTGCCGCTGGAACCCGTCGCTGACGATGACCGGTCTGCGCTTCTCCAACGTCATGCACGTCGAGGACTACGCCCAGTTCCCGTCCTTCGACGCCGACGCGACGCTGCGCAAGTGGAACCTCTGGGGCTACATCGACGCCCGCGACGGCGCCCAGGCCGTGCGCCTGTCGTTGCAGCGCAAGGGTCCCGGCGTCGAGGTGTGCATCGTCGCGAACGCCGACACCGTCATGTCGCGCACGTCGGCGGAGTTGATGGCGGAGGTCTACCCGGGGGTCGAGGTCCGTCACGAGCTCGGTGACCACGAGACGCTGCTCTCGATCGACAAGGCCCGCCGGGTGCTCGGCTACGAACCCGAGCACTCCTGGCGCGACCACGTCTGACCCCGTCCGTGATCTTGCTGGGAGACCCAGCAAGATCACGGTTCGGTCAGGTCTGGCGGGCGAGAGCCGTCGCGGCGAACTTCGCGTCGGGGTCGAGGATGTCGAGCAGCTTTACCATCACCTCGTCGAGCGTGGCGAGGTCGCGCTCGTCGAGCGGGTCGAAGACCAGCTGACGGACCCGCTCGACGTGTCCGGGCGCGGCGGTGACGACCTTCTGGAAGCCGGCGTCGGTGAGGACGGCGACCTGACCGCGGCCGTCGTTGGGGCTCTTCTCGCGGCGGACCCAGCCGTCCTTCTCCAGCCGGCTCACCACGTGGGAGATCCGGGAGGGGCTCGCGTTGGAGCGGGCGCCGAGTTCGCTCATCCGCAGGCTGCGCCCCGGTTCCTCCGACAGCATCGCCAGCGTGAGGTAGGCCGTCTTGGTGAGGTCCGCGTCGCGTTGCAGCTGAGCGTCGAGGGCGGCGGGCAGTAGTTCCATGAGCGCGCTGAGCCGCAGCCACACCCGGCGTTCGTCGGTGGAGAGCCAGCGAGGCGTCTGCTCGGTCATCCGGCCATCGTAGCAGATAGTTTCATCTTCAACTAACTCAGACGATGAGGTCCCGGTCGTTCACGGCGGGATCTGACCCAGTGAACACCCCGGACGGACGAACCGCACGTCGTCCCGACGACCCGGCCGGGCCGACGGCGGTGTCCCGCAGCGCGGCTCCGGGGCGGAGAGTGTCCTCTCCACCCCGGAGGAGGATCAGCGGTGGCGCGCGACCTCGTAGAGGGCGATACCGGCGGCGACACCGGCGTTGAGCGACTCGAAGGCGCCGGCCATCGGGATGCTGACGACCTGGTCGCACTTCTCGCGCACGAGGCGCGACAACCCGGCGCCCTCGGCGCCGACGACGAGGACGATCGGGCCGTCGGCCAGCTTCAGCTGGGGCAGCAGGACGTCACCCTCGGCGTCGAGACCGACGACGAACAGACCGGCCTTCTGGTACTCCTCGATCGCGCGGACGAGGTTCGTCGCCCGCGCGACGGGGGTGCGGGCCGCGGCACCGGCCGACGTCTTCCACGCCGAGGCGGTCATGCCGGCCGCCCGACGTTCGGGGACGACGACACCGTGACCGCCGAACGCGGCGACGGAACGGACGACGGCCCCGAGGTTGCGGGGGTCGGTCACGCCGTCGAGCGCGACGATCAACGCGGGACGTCCCGAGTGCGAGGCCCGGTCCAGCAGGTCCATCGGGTGCTTGTAGTTGTACGGCGGGACCGTGGCCGCCACGCCCTGGTGGACGGCGTTCTCGGTGTGGCGGTCGAGTTCCTGACGCGACGCCTCGAGCAGGGGGATGCCCTTGTTCCCGGCGGTGGAGAGGATCTCCTTGATCCGCTCGTCCGACTCGACCCCGGACGCCACGTAGATGCCGGTGATCGGCAGTTCCGCGCGCAGCGCCTCGACGATGGAGTTGCGGCCCGCGATCCACTCCGTCTCGCCGGAGGGTTTGCGCCGCGTCGGCGGACGACCGCCGGGACGGGCGTTCGTCGTCGCCGCCCGGTGGGCCGCCTTGCCGGCCGCCTTCGCCGCCGGGTGGTAGGGACGCTCGGTCGCCTTCGGCGTCGGCCCCCTCCCCTCGAGGCTTCGGCGGTTCTTGCCCCCGGAGCCCCCGGTCGGACCCTTCTTGCCCTTGCTGACAGCGCCGCGACGCTGAGAGTTCCCTGCCACTAGTGCTCACCCTCCAGAACCCACCGAGCCCCGGTGGGGGTGTCCTCGATCACGATGCCCGCATCCTTCAGGGAATCGCGCACCGCGTCGGCGGTGGCGAAGTCCCGTGCGGCACGGGCGGTTGCCCGGTCGTCGAGCCGTGCGCGCACCAGCACGTCCAGTGCGGTGCGCGCGGTGTCCGTTCCGCCTGCCTGCGAGGCCCACGGTTCCGCGAACGGGTCCAGGCCCAGCACGTCCAGGCCGGCCCGGACCTGTTCGTAGGCGCTCCTCAGCGCCGCGTCGTCACCCGCCGCGAGGGCGGAGTTGCCCGCCCGCGCCGTGTCGTGCAGGACCGCGAGCGCCGCGGGGGTCGCCATGTCGTCGTCCATCGCCGCGGCGAACCCGGCGGAGACGTTCGCGACGGCGGTCCGGCCGAGGCGTTCGGCGGCCCGGCGCACGAAACCCTCCAGCCGCGAGTAGGCGGCCTCGGCCTCCACGAGGGAGTTCTCGGAGTACTCCAGGTGCGTGCGGTAGTGCCCGGCGACGAGGTAGTAGCGCAGCACGACCGCGCGGTGGGTCGCCAGCAGGTGCGGGACGCCGAGGACGTTGCCGAGCGACTTGCTCATCTTCTCGCCGGACATCGTGACGAAGTAGTTGTGCAGCCAGTAGTTCGCGAACCCGTCGCCGGCGGCACGCGACTGGGCCTGCTCGTTCTCGTGGTGCGGGAAGCGCAGGTCGAGGCCGCCGCCGTGGATGTCGAAGCGGGGGCCGAGGTAGCGCCCGGCCATGGCCGAGCACTCCAGGTGCCAGCCGGGCCGGCCCGGGCCCCACGGCGTCGGCCAGGACGCCGTCGCGGGTTCGCCGTCCTTGCGTCCCTTCCAGAGGGCGAAGTCGCGGGCGTCGCGCTTGCCGCGGGGGTCGGCGTCGCCGGCCGGTTCCATGTCGTCGAGCTTCTGGTGGGTGAGCTCGCCGTAGTGCGGCCAGGAGCGCACGTCGAAGTAGACGTCGCCCGAACCGTCGCCCGCGGCGTAGGCGTGACCACGCTCGATCAGGCGCCCGATCAGCTCGACCATCTCGGTGACGTGGCCGGTGGCGCGGGGCTCGACCGTGGCGGGCAGGACGCCGAGGGCGTCGTAGGCGGCGCCGAACTCGCGCTCGAAGCGGTACGCGTGGGCCCACCACTCCGTCCCCGCCTCGGCGGCCTTGGTGAGGATCTTGTCGTCGATGTCGGTGACGTTGCGGACCATCGTCACGGCGTAGCCGCTGCGGGTCAGCCACCGGCGCAGGACGTCGAAGGCGACCTGGGCGCGGACGTGGCCGAGGTGGGGTGACCCCTGCGGCGTCGCGCCGCAGACGTAGATGCCGACCTGCCCGGGGACGAGCGGCGCGAACTCGCGCACCGCGCCGGCGGCGCTGTCGTGCAGGTGGAGGGTCACGGACTCCAGGATACCGGGGCTCGCGCTGTCTCCGAGCCCGTCGTTAGTGTCCTTCCCATGGCTTGGACCGTTCCCGGAGTGATCTCGCGCGCCAAGGGCGCCCCCGTCGAGACCGTCAACATCGTGGTACCCGACCCGATCGCCGGTGAGGTCGTCGTCGACGTCGCGGCGTGCGGGGTCTGCCACACCGACCTGCATTACCGCGAGGGCGGGATCAACGACGACTACCCGTTCCTGCTAGGCCACGAGGCCGCCGGCACCGTCTCCGCGATCGGCGAGGGCGTCACGAACGTCACGATCGGCGACACCGTCGTCCTCAACTGGCGTGCGGTGTGCGGGCAGTGCCGCGCCTGCAAGCGGGGCCGGCCGCAGTACTGCTTCGCCACCCACAACGCGTCGCAGAAGATGACGCTGACCGACGGGACCCCGCTCTCCCCCGCGCTGGGCATCGGCGCCTTCACCCCCAAGACCCTCGTCGCGGCCGGTCAGGCCACCAAGGTCGACGCCGGGATCGATCCCGCCGTCGCGGGGCTGCTGGGCTGCGGGGTCATGGCCGGGATCGGCGCGGCGGTCAACACCGCCCCCGTCCAGCGCGGCGACACCGTCGCCGTCATCGGCTGCGGCGGGGTGGGGTGCGCGGCGATCGCGGGCGCCGTCCTGGCCGGGGCCCGTCGGGTCATCGCCGTCGACCTCGACGACAAGAAGCTCGGGTGGGCGCAGCAGCTCGGCGCGACGCACACCGTGAACTCGCGGGGGCTCTCCGAGGACGAGGTCGTCACGGCCGTGCAGGACCTCACCGACTCCTTCGGCGCGGACGTCGTCATCGACGCCGTGGGCCGCCCGGAGACGTGGCGGCAGGCGTTCTACGCCCGCGACCTCGCCGGCACCGTCGTGCTCGTCGGCGTCCCGACGCCGGAGATGCAGCTCGAGGTGCCGCTGCTGGACGTGTTCGGTCGCGGCGGGGCGCTGAAGTCGTCCTGGTACGGCGACTGCCTGCCCGAGCGGGACTTCCCGCAGCTGCTGGAGCTGCACGCGAACGGCCGGCTGCCGCTGGACGCGTTCGTGTCCGAGCGGATCGGGCTCGGCGACGTCGAGGAGGCCTTCGCGACCATGAAGTCCGGTGACGTGCTCCGCTCGGTCGTGATCCTGTGAGCGCGCGGATCGAGCACCTCGTCACGTCCGGGACGTTCTCCCTCGACGGGCAGACCTTCGACGTGGACAACAACGTGTGGATCCTCGGCGACGACCGCGAGGTCGTCGTCCTGGACGCCCCCCACGACCCGGACGCCATCGCGGCCGCCGTGGGCGAGCGCACGGTCCTCGCGGTGCTGTGCACGCACGCTCACGACGACCACGTCCGGCAGGCACCGGCTCTCGCGCAACGCTTCGGTGCGCCGATCCTGCTGCACCCCGCCGACCGCGAGGTCTGGGAACTCACCCACCCGGGCGTCCCCACGACCGACCTGTCCAACGGGGAGATCGTCACCGTCGCCGGGACCGAGCTGCACGTCCTGCACACCCCCGGGCACACCCCGGGGGCGGTGAGCGTCTACGCACCCGAGCTGTCGACGGTCTTCACGGGCGACACCCTCTTCGCGGGCGGCCCGGGGGCGACCGGACGGTCGTTCTCGAGCTTCGCCACGATCATCGACTCGATCCGCGACGTGCTCTTCGAACTCCCTGCCGACACCCGCGTCCACACCGGCCACGGCGACGACACGACCATCGGCGACGAGTCCCCGCACCTGCAGGAGTGGATCACCCGCGGCCACTGACCCCTCCGGCCTGCGATCGTGCCGAGGACCCGGCACGATCGCAGGTCGGGAGGTGCGGGGTGCCCAACCGTGCTTCTCCTGAGAGCATCCCCGGGTGAGTGATCAGCAGGACAGCCCGCCCACCGCCTCCTCGCGCGGTCCGCGGGAGCGCCCGACCCGGGTCGTCGAACGAGGGATCAACGAGGCGTCGCGCTGGGCGTTGCGCCTGCTGATCCTGGGCATCGGGTTCGCCGGCCTGATCTGGCTGCTCGGCAAGGGGTGGTCGCTGCTGCTGCCGCTGCTGCTCGCGATCCTGCTCAGCGCGATCCTGTGGCCGCTGGCCCAGGTGCTGCGCGCGGTGATGCCGCGCTCGCTGGCCGCTCTCGTCTCGATCGTGCTGCTCATCGCCGTGGTGGTCGGGATCTTCGCCGCGCTCATCCCCAACGTCGCCGGTCAGGCCGGGGACGTCGCCGACTCCGCGGTCGCCGGGTTGGACAAGGTGCAGGTCTGGGTCACCGGACCCCCGCTGAACCTGGGCGACGACCAGATCGGCAACCTCATCGACCAGGGCATCACCGAGCTGCAGACCAACGCGCAGAGCATCGCGCTCAGCGTCGTCGGCGGTGTCGGCACCATCGGGGCGAGCGTCGGGTCCGGGCTGGTGACGTTCCTGCTCGTCCTCGTCCTCGCGTTCTTCTGCCTCTCCGACGGCGACCGGCTGCTGCCGTGGTCGCGTCGGTGGCTGAGCGAGGGCGCGCACCGCCACGTCACCGCGCTGGGCGGCCGGGTGTGGGCGGCGATCCGCGGTTACATCCTGTCCCAGGCGGCCGTGGCCCTCGTGGACGCCGTGTTCATCGGCGTCGGGATGGCCATCGTCGGGGTGCCGTTCGCCCTGCCGCTGGCCGTCGCGATCTTCTTCGCCGCGTTCATCCCCATCGTCGGCGCCGTCGCGACGGGCGTGCTGGCCGTGCTCGTCGCCCTGGTCACCCTCGGCTGGGTGCAGGCGCTGATCGTCCTCGGGATCGTCCTGCTGGTCCAGCAGCTGGAGGGCAACGTCCTGCAGCCGCTGCTGGTCGGCCGTTCGCTCGCGCTGCACCCGGCGGTGGTCATCGGGTCGGTGACCGTCGGCGGGACCCTGTTCAGCATCACGGGGGCCTTCCTCGCCGTACCGGTCGCGGCCATCGTGACCGTGGTCCTGCGCTACGTGCACCACGAGCTCGTCCCCGACGAGCCGGAGAACCCGAACGTCCACGAGGGCTCGAGGAAGCGACGACGTCGCGTCCCGTCGCCGGACGACGCCCCCACCGAGGCGACCACCCCGACGGAACCCGACCCCGCTTAGCGCAGCGAGCCGGCCAGCCCCGAACGCGCCCGGTCGCCGCCCCGAGCGGCGGCCGCGGCGCGTTCGCCGTGCAGGCCCAGAGCGCCGAGGCAGGTGAGCGCGACCTGCTCCGCGAGACCCGGCGTCGGGGGCAGCGTCGCCACCATCTCCACCAGGTGCAGGCAGGCGTGGCCGGCCACCTCCGCCGACACCGGGTGGCCGGCGGGCAGGAGCTCCCGCGCCAGGTCGCAGTAGACCGCCAGCAGCTGCCGGCGGTGCTCGCGGAACTCCTCGAACCGGGGCTGCTGCACCTCCGGCGCGACGTAGAGCGCCGCGATCCCCAACGGTCCCGCCAGCAACGTCGCGACGTCGACGACGACGAGGGCGTGCAGCGCCGCCGCCGGGTCCGGGGCCGCCGAACGCAACGCGTCGACGACGTCCAGGGTCGGGCGGACCGAGGCCTCCAGCAGTTCCAGCAGGATCTCGTCCTTGCCGGCGAAGTGGTAGTACAGCGACGCCTGCCGGATCCCCACCCGGTCGGCGATCGCCCGCGTCGACGTCGCCGCGTAGCCGGACTCCCCGAACAACGCCGCCGCCGCGTCCAGGATCTCCTGGCGCGCCGAGCGACCGGAACCGTCCCCCGCGCGGGTGCGCGGACGACCCACCCGACCCGCACCGCTGCTCACGGCGCCGATGCTGCCACCACCGCCCGCGACGCCGGGCCCCGGGCGTGCTGCGCCGCGGGCCAGGACCCGAACCCGGTGATCTCCTCCGCGCCCTGCAGCGCCGCGGGTTCGGCCAGGAACCCGCGCACGGTCGAGGCGTCCTCGAGGGTCACCGTCCCGATCGTCATCGGTTGCGGCAGCCCCGCCACGAACGTCCCGAACCCGGCCGCGGGCAGGCGCCACACCTCCCCGGCGATCGAGGCCCCGTCGGCGTCGCGCACCATGCCCGGCTTCGGCGGGGCGGTGTCGAGGGCGAAGAGCCGGTACTGCGGGGCCGTCCGCACGGCGCGGACCAGGGTGGCGCCCGCGGCGACGAGCTGGTGGTTCAGCGGGTGCCCCGACAGGTGCGCCCCGACCACCAGCAGGTCCACCGACGGGTTCGCCCACCGCGCCGCCAGGACCGCGAGCGAGCGGTCGCTGAACGCCGGACCGGTGAGCATGACCCCGAACGGCAACCCGTCCACGGTCCCCGCCGGGACGGCGAGGGAGGCCAGGTCGAGCAGGTTCGCGAAGTTCGTGAACCGCCCCATCCGGGAGTTCGCCCCCACCGGGTCGGCCGCCACCTCCGCCAGGGTGGGGTGCCACGTCGTCGTCGGGGTGAGCAGGGCGTCGAACCCCGCCAGGAGCTCGCGGGAACGGGCCGCGAGGACGTCGAGGCGCTCGCGGTCGCGGAAGACCTCGACGGCGCTCACCGACTCCCCGGCCGCCACGATCGCCGCGACGGTGGGGTCGAGGTCGGTGCCGACGAGTTCGGGGTGGGCCGCGACGTGCGCGCCCACGGCCGCCGTCCGCTCGGCGACGAACGCACCGCCGTAGAGCAGGCCCGCGACCTCGAGCAGCGGGGCGATGTCCAGTTCCACGACCTCGGCGCCGCTCGCGCGGACCCCCGCGACGCAGGTCGCGAACGCCTCGGCCCACCCCTCGGCCAGCCCCGCCAGGTGCTCCGGGGTGGGGACGGCGATCCGCGGTCGTGCGGGTGGGGCGGGCAGCGGTTCGTCCACCCGGGCCAGGGGGTCGAGGCCGTCGGGTCCCGTGAGGAGTTCCGCCGTGCGCCGGGCCAGGTCGAGGTCGCGGGCGAAGACGGTGACGCAGTCGATGCTCCGGCACGCCGGGACCACCCCGGTCGTGGGGACCAGACCGCGGGTCGGTTTCACCCCGACGATCCCGTGCAACGCGGCGGGGACCCGTCCCGACCCCGCGGTGTCGGTGCCCAGGGCGACGTCGACCAGCCCCAGGGCGACGGCCACGGCGGAACCCGAGCTCGACCCGCCGGAGATCCGGTCCGGGGCGAAGGCGTGCCGGACCGCCCCGTGCGGGCTGCGGGTCCCCACGAGGCCGGTCGCGAACTGGTCGAGGTTGGTCTTGCCCAGGACGAGGGCCCCCGCGGCCCGCAGCCGGGCGACGGCCGTGGCGTCGCCCGACGGGGCGTAGGCGAAGGACGGGGCTCCTGCGGTGGTCGCCAGACCGGCGACGTCGATGTTGTCCTTCACCGCGACGAGGACGCCGGCCAGCGGCGCGTCCCGGTCGACGCCGGCGGCCTCCGCGAGCACGTCCTCGAGCGGGCGCAGGCTGATCCAGACCTCCGGGCGGTCGACGGCGGCGATGCGGGCGTAGGCGTCACGCACCTTCTGCTCGAGGTTCACGCGGCGACCTCCTGGGCGGGACGGACGGCGAAGAGGACCTGGCCGGCGGTGACGGCCTCCCCGGGTCTCACGTAGATCTCGAGCAGTTCCCCGTCGGCGGGTGCGGTCACGGCGGTCTCCATCTTCATGGCCTCCAGGGCGAGGACGCGGTCCCCGTCGGTGAGGGTCGCGCCGGGTTCGGCGGACACCTGCCAGACGGTCGCGGCGAACGGGGCCGGCACCCCCACCGCACCGGCGGGGAGGTCGACCGGCCCGGCCGCGACGGCGGGAGCGGGTTCGGGGCGGACGTCGAACTCCCCCGAGGCGCGCCAGCGTTCCTTCTCGGCCGCGAACGCGGCGGCCTGCTGGGCGCGGAAGACCTCGATCTCGCCCGCGTTCTCGGCGAGGAAGCGTTCGTGCTCGGCGAGGGAGAACTCGCCCTCCTCCGTCTCGAACTCCCCCCGGCCGGCGTCGGTCTCCGCCCGCAGTTCGAGCAGTTCCTCGGCGGACACCGGGTACCACTCGATGCGGTCGAAGAACCGGAGTGCCCAGGGGGCGTCCTGGAACAACCCACCGCGCCGGAACCGGTTCCAGACCTGGACCGTGCGGCCCACGAACTGGTAACCGCCGGGTCCCTCCATGCCGTAGACGCAGAGGTAGGCCCCGCCGATGCCGACGGAGTTCTCCGCCGTCCACGTCCGCGCGGGGTTGTACTTGGTCGTGACGAGGCGGTGCCGCGGGTCGAGCGGGGTCGCCACCGGGGCGCCGAGGTAGACGTCCCCCAGGCCGAGCACCAGGTACTGCGCGTCGAAGACCGTCCGGAAGACGTCGTCGACGGAGCCGAGACCGTTCATCCGGGCGATGAACTCGAGGTTCGACGGGGTCCACGGGGCGTCGTCGCGGACCCCCGTCATGTACCGCTCGATCGCGAGCTTCGTCGCGGGGTCGTCCCAGGACAGCGGCAGCCGGACCCGGCGCGAGGGGACGACGAGGTCGTGGGTCGCGGGGAGGGCGTCGTCGAGTTCCCGCAGCAGCCCGACGAGCTGCGAGGCCCGCAGCACCGAGGCGTCGGTGTGGACCTGCAGCGAGCGGATCCCCGGCGTCACGTCGAGGATCCCGGCGGGGCGGTGGGCGTCGAAAACCCGCATGAGCGCGTGCACCCGCATCCGCAACCCGAGGTCGAGCACCTGCTCGCCGAACTCCACGAGCAGGTTGTCGTCGCCGTCGCGGCGGTAGGTCACCGCGGGACGCCCGGGGGCGGCCGGAACCCGGGCCAGGACACCGTCGTCCCCGTCGCCCGCGAGGTCACGCAGGTCGTTGCGCTGCAGCCGGGGCCGGGCGGCGTCCACCTCGCGGACGGGGTGGAAGCGCACGCGGTCCCCCGGTCGCAGTTGCCCCAGCTTCCACAGGTCCCCCGAGGCCACGACGGCGGGGCACACGAAACCCCCCAGCGAGGGTCCGTCGGGGCCGAGCAGGATCGGGGTGTCCCCGGTGAAGTCGACGGCACCGACGGCGTAGGGGGTGTCGTGGATGTTGGAGGGGTGCAGCCCCGCCTCGCCGCCGTCGCTGCGGGCCCAGCGCGGGCGTGGCCCGATGAGCCGGACCCCCGTGCGCGCGGAGTTCAGGTGCACCTCGTAGTCGGTGGCGTAGAACTCGTCGAGGTCGGCGCGGGTGAAGAACTCCGGGGCGGCGTGCGGGCCTTCGGTGACCGCGATCCGCCACTCCCCCGTGTACTCGGGGCGGCGCTCGAGCGGGACCGGGCCGGCGATCCGGGAGAACCCGGTCCCCTCGGGAACCCCGGGACGCAGGACGTCGCCGGCCTGCAGCGCACGGCCGCCGTGGCCACCGAAACCCCCGAGCGTGAACGTCGAGGAACTGCCCAGGTACTGCGGCACGTCGAGACCGCCCCGGACCGCGAGGGCCAGGCGCAACCCCGGACCCGCCGCCGTGCCGACGCTCAGCACCGAACCGGCGGCCACCTCGAGGGGTTCCCACATCGCGACCTCGACGCCGTCGACGCTCACCGGCGCGGGAGCCCCGGTCACGCACACGACCGACGCGGTGGAGAACCGCAACGTCGGGCCGGTGGCGGTGATCTCGAGACCGGGTGCACCCACGGGGTTCCCGACCGCGAGGTTCGCCTCGCGCAGTGAGAGCGGGTCCATGGGCCCCGACGGCGGGACCCCGACCTGCCAGTGCCCGAGCCGGCCCGGCAGGTCCTGGACCGTGGTCATGGCCCCGGGGGCGAGGACGTCGATGCGCGGGTCCGGGTCCTCGGTGACGTCGAGGGTCGAGGTGGAGTGCGCGGCGCAGCGCAGCGGCAACTCGTCCACGAGGTGACGCAGCAGGCCGAGGTTGGTGACGACGCCGTCGATCCGACTGCCCTGCAACGCCTCACCCAGCAGGTCGAGGGCCGCGTCGCGGCCGGGGGCGGAGGCGATCACCTTCGCCAGCATCGGGTCGTAGAACGGGGTCACCTCCAGCCCGGTCTCGATCCAGCCGTCGACCCGCACCCCGGACAGTTCCGGGAACTCCGCCCGCGTCACCAGACCCGGGCTGGGGGCGTTCTGCTTCGCCGGGTCCTCGGCGTAGACGCGGGCCTCGACCGCGACGCCCCGCGGTGCCCACTCGCGCTCGAACACGTCGGTCACGGCGGGGTCGGTGTGACCGTCGCGGGCGAGGCGGAGCATGAGGTCGACGAGGTTGACGCCGTAGGCGAGTTCGGTCACGGGGTGCTCGACCTGCAGCCGGGTGTTGACCTCGAGGAACGCCGCCTCCTCGCGCACCGGGTCGTAGACGAACTCCACGGTCCCGGCGGAGCGGTAGCGCACCGAGGCCATGAGCCCGGCGGCCGTGGTGGCGATCTCGGCGCGGACCGCGGCGGGCAGCGCGGGGGCGGGAGCCTCCTCGATCACCTTCTGGTTGCGACGCTGCAACGAGCAGTCGCGGTCACCGATGACGGCGATCCGGCCCTGACCGTCGCCGAACACCTGGACCTCGACGTGGCGGGCCGGGCGGACCAGGCGTTCGAGGAACACCCCGGCCGAGCCGAAACTCGCCGTCGCCTGCCGGACGACGCGGTCGTAGGCGTCGCGCACCTCCTCGACGGTGGCGCAGGCCTGCATGCCGATCCCGCCGCCACCACCGGTGGCCTTGAGCATGACCGGCAGGCCGACGGTCTCGGCCGCGGCGACGGCCTCCTCGACCGAAGCCAGCAGCCCCGTCCCGGCGAGCAGCGGGACTCCGGCGGCCGCGGCGAGTTCCCGGGCAGTGTGCTTGCTGCCGAACTTCGTGATCTGGTCCGGGGTGGGTCCGACGAACGCCAGCCCCGCGTCCTCGCAGGCCCGGGCGAACCCGACGTTCTCGGAGAGGAACCCGTACCCGGGGTGCACGGCTCCGGCGCCGGTGCCGAGGGCGGCCTGCAGGATCGCGTCGGTGCGCAGGTAGGACTCCCGCGCCGGCGCGGGCCCGAGGCGGACGGCCGTGTCGGCCTCGCGGACGTGCGGCGCGGCCCGGTCGGCGTCGGAGAACACCGCGACGGTGCGCAGCCCGAGGGCGCGGGCGGAGCGCTGGATCCGGCGGGCGATCTCGCCGCGGTTGGCGATCAGCAGGGTGTCGAAGCTCACGAGGGAACCGTCACGATCATGCGCAGGGGCGTGGGGTCGAAGTCGTTGCAGGGGTTGTTGACCTGGGGGCAGTTGGACACCACGACGAGGACGTCGACCTCGGCCCGCACGGCGACGCGCTTGCCCGGACCGGAGATCCCGTCGACGATCCCGAGGGAACCGTCGGCCTCGACCGGGACGTTCATGAACCAGTTGAGGTTCGACACCAGGTCCCGCGCGTCGAGGCCGTTGCGGGCACCCTCGGCGAGGAAGTTCTCCCGGCACCCGTGCTGGTGGGCCGTGTGGTGGCCGTAGCGCAGGGTGTTGGACTCCTTGCCGCAGGCGCCGCCGATGGTGTCCTGGCGTTCCACCTCGTTGCCGACGACCGTCATCAGCGGGTTCCCGTACTGGCTGCGCAGCACGGTGCCGGTCCGGACGTAGGCGTTGCCCTGCCAGGCCAGGGTGTCGGGAACGCTGTAGCGCTCGGACCGGTCGGCGTCGGCGAAGACCAGGCAGTCCGCGGACTGGTTGCCACCGACGTCGACGATCGTGAGCACGTGCCCGGCGCGCACGACGGCCGACCACGGGGCACGGGCGGCGACCCGGTCGTCGCGGACGACCTCGCCCTCCACCAGCGGGGAACCCCAGTCCCAGCGGGTTCGCGTCGTGACGGTCATCGTGCCTCCACGTGGTCCAGGGTGTTCAGGTACGCGCGGTGCAGTTCCGGCGTCGCGGTGAACCGCGCGTCGGCCGGGCCGGTGGGGGTGCTGCGCCACGCGTGCACCCGCAGCGGGCCCACGGTGAACTCCGGGCGCGGGTCCAGCGGGTGCGCGGTGTTCGCGACGAGGACGGTCAGCGGCATCTCGGCCAGCAGGTCGAGGGAGGTCCCCGGACCGGCGGAACCCAGCCAGCGGAAGCTCCCGTCCTCCTCGACCCGCACGCCCTGGAAGAACGACACCGAGGGGGGCAGGTCGCGCGGGCCGAGGCCCTGCTTGCTCGCGGCCAGGGTGAGCAGACCGCGGCCGGAGGGGCTCGGTCCCTCCGGAGCCGCGTCGCCGTACTTCCGCACGTTCCAGGCGTCGGAGGTGGTGCCGCAGAACGCGTCGTGCCGGCCGGCGGAGTCGGCGACGACGGTCGCGAGGACCCGGCCGTCACCGGAGAGCAACGGGTGTCCGGCACCGAGGTAGGCCTGCCACGGGATCTTCTGGGTGTCGGCGACGTTCAGCCGTTCCCACGGGGACAGGGCCGAGAGCAGCACGACGTTCGCGCAGGCGTCGCCGGTGACGTCGGTGAGACGGATCCGGGTCCCGCGGGCCAGCACCTTGGAGGTGTAGCCACCCGGCGCGACGGTCTCGGCCCACGTGAGGTCCGCGGGGTCGACGTCGTCGGGGGCGAACGGTGAGCTCGAGGCGGGCAGGTAGGGCATCCACTCGGCGGTGGCGCCGGCCTGGGCGCGCGCGTCACCGCGGGCGGCCAGCACGGTCGAGGTGTCGCGGATCACGCGGGTTCCTCCACGGGGTGGGGGCGGGCGCCGGCGACCTGCCGGGCGCCCAGGACGATGGGCCCCTGGTGGCGGACCCGGTTGCGACGGTGGACGAAGAACCCGACCACCAGGGTGGTGGCGATGAAGAGCAGCGCGCTGTACTGCAGCCACCAGGTGCCGTCGGTGAGGTCGTAGACGGCGGCGCGCGGCCAGGCGAGGTTCACGACCATGACGACCTGGTAGGCGACGGCCAGGACGTTGACGACGATCCCGAACCGGCCGAGGGAGAACAGCGGCCGGCCGAACTCGTCGACCCCGTCGGGCAGGCCGCCCCGGAACCGGCGCACGAGGAGCGGCACCGTCACCCCGAGGTAGGCCAGGTAGAGCATCGCGATGCAGAGGCTGGCGAGAGCGGTGAAGACGGCGCTCTGGTGCCAGTTCACGGCCAGCGCGATCGCCGCCCCGGCCCCGACGAGCACCGAGGCGCCGATGGGGGTGCCGGTGCGCGGCGACACGCGACCCAGCACGTTCGCGAAGGGGAACGCCCGCTCCCTCGCCATCGAGTAGACCATCCGCGACCCGGAGGTCTGGACGGCCAGGGTGCAGACCGCGACGGCGATCGCGACGCAGACGAGGAGGAGCCGGCCGCCGACGTCGCCGAGGCGGGAGGTGAGGACGTAGGCGAGGCCCTGCGAGGCGAGGGTCCCGTCGGTGAGGCTGGGGGCGGCGACGAGTCCGGCGATCAGCAGCAGCGCCCCACCGACGCCGGAGACGACCAGGGCCCGCACGATCGTCCGGGGCGTCGTGGCCCGCGGGGCGTGGGTCTCCTCGGAGAGTTCCCCGGCGGAGTCGAAACCGACCATGACGTAGGCGGCCATGAGGGAACTCGCGAGCCACATCGAGAGGTAGGGGCCGTCCGCCGCACCCGTCGTGGTGGTGACGACCGCCGGGCCGCGTTCGGCGTGGGCGAAGAGCGCGACGACCAGGGCGATGACGCCGACGATCTCGATGGCGACGCCGGCGGAGGTGATGACGGCCATCAGCCGGACCCCGATGACGTTGATCGCGGTGGTGACGACCAGGAGCAGGAGGCCGAGGACGACCGCGTTCTGCGCCCCTGTCGCGGACGTCGGCGCGGAGTCCGCACCGGGACCGCCGACGAGCTGGAACCCGGACCAGACGCTCGGCAGGACGGCCTGCAGCGCGATGGCGGCGGTGGCCACCGTGAGGACCTGGCCGACGACCATGACCCACCCGGTGAACCAGCCGAAGTCGGTGCCCGCCAACCGGCTCGACCACTGGAACACCGCACCCGAGATCGGGTACCGCGCAGCGAGTTCCGCGAAGCAGAGGGCGACGAGGAGTTGACCGGCGAACACCGTCGGCCAGGTCCAGAAGAAACCCGCCCCGCCGAAGCTGAAACCGAGACCGAACAGCTGGAACACCGTCGTGAGGATCGACACGAAGGAGAAACCGGCGGCGAACGAGGCGAACGGTCCGACGCTGCGGTGCAGCTGCTGGCCGTAGCCGAACCGGCCGAGGTCACCGGTCTCGGAACCCCGACCGTCGCCGGCGCCGGGGTGCGTGCGTGGTGCGGGAACGGTCATCAGTCGGGCCTTCCGCTCGGTGACTCACCACCTCTACCTGTCGGGTGACAGGTATGGGGACGAGTCTGGCCGGAGCCGTGTTTCGAGCGTGTTTCCCCGTCGTGAAACCTGTGTTGCGGCTCCCCCCGACCCAACTCCTGGGGACTTCTCCACCCTTCCCTGGCTCGGGAAGGGTGGAGAAGTCCCCAGGAGTTGGTCAGGCGAGGGTGAGCTGGGCGCGGCGGAGGCGCACGCCGATCGCGGCGACGTGGGCACTCGCGGCGAGGCGGGCCGCCGCCACGTCGCCGGCCTCCACCGCCGCGAGGATGCGACGGTGCTCGGCGACGGCGAGTTCGCGGTGCCGCTGCTCGGCCCACAGCCCGGCTCCGGACAGGTGGGCACGGACCTCGAGGCGGCGCAGGGTGTCGGCCAGGGTCGCGTTGCCGGACAGTTCCCGCATCGCCGCGTGGAACTCCAGGTCCAGCCCGGCGTCACGCGCGGGTTCCGGGGTCTCGGCCGACGCGGCCTCCTCGGCGTCGACGAGTTCCGCGAGCCGGGCCAGCCCCTCCCGGTCCACGCGCTCCGTCGCCTCCGCCGCGGCGAGGCCGTCGAGGACCTCGCGGACGCGGAACACCTCGGACAGGTCCTCGGCCGTCACCGTCGCGACCCTCGCGCCGGCGTGCGGGGTGGACACCGCGATCCCCTCGGCGACCAGCCGTTGCACCGAGTCGCGCACGGGACTCCGGCTCACGCCGAGTTCCGCCGCGAGCGCGGGAACGCTCAACGACGTCCCGGGGCCCAGGCGACCGTCGAGGATGCGGGCGAGCAGCGCGGTGTGGACGGTGTCGCCCAGCAGTTCGACGCTCACGCCGCGGGGGTGCCGTAGTTCGCGCGGATCCGCTCGGCGATGTAGTCGGCGGCGGTGATCGGCGGGTAGCTGCCACCGGGGGTCTCGATGAGGACCTCGCGGTTGGCCTGGGCGAAGAACGGCATGCTGTAGCGCGCTCCGGTGTACTCCCCCGCCCCGGGCATCCGCACGCGGTGGAAGGTGGACCGCAACTGGTCGTCGCTCCACCGCATCAGCATGTCCCCGATGTTGCAGGTGATGGCCTCGTCGGAGGGCACGACCGACGTCCACTCCGGCGCGTCGAGGTCCCGGCCCGGGCAGACCTGCAGTCCGCCCTGACCGGTGCGTTGGAACAGCAACGTGAGGCAGTCGAAGTCGGTGTGCGCTCCGGCCCGCCAGACCCCGGGTTCCACGGCGACGTCGCCGGGGAGTTCCGGGTAGTGCAGGATCCGCAGGGTCGACTGGTAGGTGTCGGCGGAGGGGTCGTGGGCGTTGGTGAAGAACTCGCGCGCGAAGCCGAGCTTCTCCGCGAAGCAGGACAGCACCCGCATCGCGAGTTCCCAGCACCGCGTCTCGAACCCGAGCATGAACTCGCGGAACTCCGGGAGTTCCGCGTCGGAGGGGAAGAGCGGGCCCATGTGCGGACGGGTGATCTGGTAGGACTCCTTGCGGTCCGGGGTCCCCACCGAGGGACGGACCTGGGTCCCCGACTCCCAGCCGGAGTTCCTGGGCCGGTCGAGGGGGTACTGCTGCTTCACCTCGACGGGGAGGTCGAAGAACGCCTTCGCCATCGCGAACGCCCGGTCGACGGCGGCCGCCTCGATGCCGTGGTTCACGATCTGGAAGAAGCCGACCTCGGTCGCCGCGGACCACAGCTGCTCGGTGATCTCGCTGCGGCGGGCCTCGAAGTCGGAGAGGTCGATCTGCGGGATGGCCCGGTCGCGTTCCGTCCCGGGGTCGCCCATGCGGGACTCGCGGTCGAGCTCGGTCATCTGCTGGGGCGCGGTCATGACCCCACCGTGTCGGCTGCATGCAATCCGACGCAAGAGCCGCCGTGTGAACATCGTGTTGCATGTGATCCCGGGGTCTTCCGCGGGCCACGCTCCTCGGTCAGAGTTCGGGGGTGAACCTCACGACGAACGCCCCCAGCACGTTCCCCACCGCCGTCACCGACGTCACCGTCTGGGACGGCGGGACCTGGCGGGAGCACCAGGACGTACTCCTGCGCGACGGAGCGGTCGTGGCGATCCGCCCGCACGAGAACGGCACCGAGGGTCTCGACGGCACCGGCGCCCACCTGCTCCCGGGGTTCGTCAACACCCACACCCACCTGCAGCAGGCGACGTGTCGCGGGGTCGGCGAGGGGCAGCCGTTGCTGTCCTGGCTGCTGGCCGTCGGGCAGCACATGGCCGCCGTCACCCCCGAGTCGGCCTACCTCGCCGCCGTCGCCGGCGCCCTCGACGGTCTGCGCAGCGGGTCCACCACCCTCGTCGAGCACATGTGGCCGCACCCCTCGGAGGAGGTCCACGCGGCCGTGCTGCAGGCCCTGGCGGACGTCGGGGTGCGCGCGCTGCTCGGCCGCGGTGTCGCCGACCGCCCCGACCCCACCCGGAGGTGGGGTTTCGACCCCCGGCTCATGCAGCCCCTGGACACCGCCCTCGACCACGTGGAGCGGTTGGCGGGCGCCACCCGGGGGACGCGGGTCACCCCTGCCCTCGCGGTGCCGAACCCGCGCAGCCTCACCCCGGAGGGTCTGCGCACGGTCCACGCCTTCGCGCTCGAGCGCGACCTGCGGATCTCGATCCACCTGCTGGAGACGAGCACCGACGAGGACATGTGCCGCGAGCACGCCGGAGTCGGTGCGCTGCAGTACCTCTCGGACGCCGGGTTCCTCAGCGACCGGCTCCTCGCCGTGCACGGCGTCGCCCTCACCGCCAGCGACGTCGCGGCGCTGGCGGCGGCGGGGTGCGCGGTCTCGCACAACCCGGTCTCGAACATGCGGCTGGGTTCCGGGGTCGCCCCCGTCCCCGACCTGCTCGCCGCCGGTGTCGCGGTGGGGTTGGGCGTCGACGGTGCGGCCTCCAACGACCGGCAGGACATGCTGGAGACGATGCGCACCGCCGCCTACCTGCAGCGGGCCACCCACCGCCGCGCGGACCTGCTGGGCTTCGCCGACGTGGTCGCCCTCGCGGTCGACGGGGCCTCCTCGGTGCTGGGCCTGGCGCAGCGGCCCGGCGGGGGCGTCACCGTGGGCACCCCGGCGGACCTCACCCTGGTGCGCTTCGACCGCGACTTCGGGTGCCTGCCCGTCCTGGACCCGGGGGCCGGTCTGCTCACCACGGGAACCCCGCGGATCGTCGACACCGTCCTGGTGGACGGGGAGGTCGTGGTCTCCGACGGTCGCAGCACCCGCATCGACGAGGAGGAGCTCGTCGCGGCGCTGCTGGCGTGAGACCGGTCAGCGCGGGCCGGTCAGCGCGGGCCGGTCAGCGCGGGCCGGTCAGCGCGGGCCGGTCAGCGCGGGCCGGTCAGCGCGGGCCGGTCAGCGCAGGCCGGTCAGCGCGGGCCGGTCAGCGCAGGCCGGTCAGCGCAGGGCGGTCAGCGCAGGGCGACGAGGGCGGTGGCGATCGCCGCGATGCCCTCGCCCCGCCCGGTCAGGCCGAGGGCGTCCGTCGTCGTCCCGGCGACGGAGACGGGCGCGCCGCAGGCGGTGCCGAGCGCGGCCTCGGCCTCGGGGCGGCGACGGCCGATCTTCGGCCGGTTGCCGATCACCTGGACCGAGACGTTGCCGATCTCGAAACCGGCCGCCCGCACGAGGCGGGCGGCCTCCGCCAGCAACCGTGCCCCGGAGGAACCGGCGAACTCGGGACGGGCGGTCCCGAAGTGGGCGCCGAGGTCGCCGAGACCGGCCGCCGCGAACAACGCGTCGCAGCAGGCGTGCGCGGCGACGTCCCCGTCGGAGTGACCCTCCGGGCCGAACTCCTCGCCCTCCCAGAGCACACCGGCGATCCAGCACGGACGACCGGCGACCAGCTGGTGCACGTCGACGCCGGTCCCGACGCGGGGCAGGGTGGTCACGGGGCCTCCTGGGCCAGCAGCGCGTGGGCGAGGACGAGGTCGACCGGGCGGGTGACCTTGAACGCGTGCTCGTGGCCGGGCACCGTCCGCACGGGATGACCCAGGGATTCGAGCATCCCGGCGTCGTCGGTCGCGGCGGCACCGGGGAGCGCGGCGGCGTGCGCAGCGCGCAGGGGGCCGGCCGCGAAACCCTGCGGGGTCTGCACGGCGACGAGCTCGCTGCGGTCGACGGTCTCGACCACGAGGTGACCCGCGACCCGTTTGATCGTGTCCGACACCGGGAGCACCGGGATCACCGCGGGCGCGCCGGCGCGCACGGCCTCGACGACGGCCGTGAAGACGTGGGGAGGGGTGAGGCAGCGGGCCGCGTCGTGGACGAGGACGACGTCGACGTCCTCGGCGAGCGCTTCGAGGCCCAGCCGGACCGAGTCCTGCCGCTCTGCCCCGCCGGCGACGACGATGACGTCGCCGTGCAGGGGGGTGAGCAGGGACATGACCTCGTCGCACGCGGCGGCGGGCGCGACTGCGACCACGACGTCGATGACGCCGGAGGCCGCAGCGCGCCGCACCGCGTGCACGAGCAGCGGTTCACCCGCCAGTGGAACGAGAGCCTTGGGACGCGAGGCCCCGAGGCGGTCGCCCCGGCCTGCGGCCGGGACGACGAGCGCGGATCTCAGGAGGCCAGGACCTCGTCAAGCAGCGACTCGGCCTTGTCCTCGTTGGTGTTCTCCGCCAACGCGAGTTCGGAGACCAGGATCTGCCGCGCCTTCGCCAGCATGCGCTTCTCCCCGGCGGAGAGACCGCGGTCCTGGTCACGTCGCCAGAGGTCGCGCACGACCTCCGCCACCTTGACCACATCACCGGACGCGAGCTTCTCGAGGTTCGCCTTGTAGCGGCGGGACCAGTTGGTCGGTTCCTCCGCGTACGGCGTGCGCAGGACCGAGAACACCCGGTCCAGCCCCTCGCGACCCACGACGTCACGAACGCCGACGAGGTCGACGTTGTCCGCAGGAACTTCGATGGTGAGATCGCCCTGGGCCACCTTCAGCACGAGGTAGAGCTTGTCCTCGCCCTTGATGGTCCGGGTCTTGATCTCTTCGATCAGTGCCGCCCCGTGGTGGGGGTAGACAACCGTTTCGCCGACCGTGAAAGCCATAGAAATTGACCCCTTTCCCTGGTTCCAGATTACCACGGCGATCGGGTTGTGGACAGTCTCGATCGGAGCGTTTGCGCAGGTCAGAGGCTCACGGTCGGCGGTCGGGGGCTTGACAGACCCCGCATCGCATGCTTCGCGCACCGGATCACCCCTCGCCCAGGGTGATCGTCGAGACACTCTCGGCACGTCCGCCGCAGGCCCCACGTCGTGACGGGAGCGTGATCGGCACGTGACCGGATCGCACCCCGTCATCGGGCGCGACGCCCCGCTCCGCTGCGAACACGGCTACGACTGCCGGTAGTCTGAACGTGTGAAGCTCCGCCTGCGCCGAACCTCCTCGCGCCGCCCCGTGGCCCAGCGCTCCGCCTTCGCGGTCGTGACCCTCGCCGCCACGATGGGTGTGGCCGGCTGTGCGGTCTTCTCGCCCGCCACGGTGCTCAAGCCGTACGAGCCCAGCGACGGGACGGGCACGACCGTGGGCGGTGTGACCGTCCGCAACACCCTCGTCGTCTCCTCCGGGGTCGACGAGCCGGGCGTGCTGTCCGTCGTGCTGGTGAACCCCGGTCCGGACCCCGCCACCGTCTCGGTGTCGGTCGACGTCGACGCCGGCGCACCCGCGGCGCAGTCGTTCTTCCTCGCGCCCGGTTCGTCCCTGCACCTGGGTGACCCCTCCGCCGTCGCGGACGACGCCGCCGCGACCGACGACGACTCGGGCACGCAGTCCCAGGTCGGCTGGGTCCAGGTCCCGCAGGTCCCCGTCACCCCGGGCGAGACCGTCCCCGTCACCTTCCGCGTGGACGGGCAGGCGCAGGCCGTCCAGGCGCCGGTCGTGCTCCCGTGCTTCGAGTACGCGGTGATCACGCCGACCGCAGCCGCCGACACCCCGACGGACACCGCGAGCGCCTCGGCGACGCCGTCCCCGTCCGTCACCTGCGGCCCGGCCGTGGGCGAGGAGCCGTCGGCCACCGAGGGCTGACCTCCGCGTCACGCAGGAGAGGGGGTGGCCCGGTGGGCCGCCCCCTCTCGCGCGTCCGGGCTCAGCCCTCGAACTTGTAGCCCAGCCCGCGCACCGTCACCAGGTGCCGGGGGTTCGCGGGGTCCGGTTCGATCTTGGCCCGCAGCCGCTTCACGTGGACGTCGAGGGTCTTGGTGTCCCCCACGTAGTCCGAACCCCAGACGCGGTCGATGAGCTGCACCCGCGTCAGGACCCGCCCGGCGTTGCGCAGCAGCAGCTCCAGCAGCTCGAACTCCTTGAGCGGCAACGGGACCCGCTCGCCCCGCACGGTCACGACGTGGCGGTCGACGTCCATCCGGACGCCACCGGCCTCGACCGTCGTCTGCACGAGGTCCTCGGGTTCGGCGCCACGACGCAGCACGGCGCGCACCCGGGCCAGCAGCTCGCGGGAGGAGTACGGCTTGGTGACGTAGTCGTCGGCACCGATCTCCAGGCCGACCACCTTGTCGATCTCGGAGTCCTTCGCGGTCAGCATGATGACCGGGACGCTGGAGCGCGTCCGCAGCTGGCGGCAGACCTCGGTCCCGGGCAGGCCGGGCAGCATGAGGTCGAGCAGCACGAGGTCGGCACCGGCCTTGTCGAACTCCTCGAGCGCGTCGTTGCCGTTCTCGGTGACGGCCACGTCGTAGCCCTCCCGCCGCAACAGGTAGGACAGCGGGTCGGAGAAGGACTCCTCGTCCTCCACCACCAGGATGCGCGTCACGGTCGGACCTCCAGTTGCGAGTGCGGCGAGGGGTTCTGCGCCGTGTGTTGCTGCGGGTGCGGTTGCGGGTGGGCCTTCGGGGCGTGCGGGGCGGCGTCCCCGACGGCGCCGGCCGTCGTGGACGTGGGGCCGGCGTCGGCCGTCTCCGTCGGCGGCGGGCCCGGCAGTCGCAGCGTGAAGGTCGACCCCTCCCCCTCGGCGCTCCAGACCTTGACCTCACCACCGTGGTTGCCGGCCACGTGCTTGACGATCGACAACCCGAGTCCGGTGCCGCCCGTCGAGCGCGAACGCGCGGGGTCGACGCGGTAGAACCGTTCGAAGATGCGGTCGAGGTCGGCGGCGCTGATCCCGACCCCGCGGTCGGAGACCGCGATGTCCACCGTCGAGAGCTGCTGTCCCGCGAGCTTCCCGGCGATCCCGCCGGAACCCCTGCGCACCTCGACGACCACCCGGCTGCGTTCCGGGGAGTACGCCAGGGCGTTGTGCACGAGGTTGCGCAGCGCCGTGACGAGGAGTTCACGGTCACCCCGCAGCTGCAGTCCGCGGACACCGGCGACGACGACCTCCGACCCACGCCCCTGGGCCAGGGTGCCCACCCGGTCCACGGCCTCGGCGACGAGGCCGTCGACGTCCATGACCTCCGGCTGCACCACGTTCTCGGCGGCCTGCAGGCGCGAGAGGTCGATGATCTCCTGCACCAGGGCCGTCAGGCGCTTGGCCTCGCGGCGCATCCGGCGGGAGAAGTGCCGGACGGCGTCCGGGTCGTCGGCGGCGTCCTCGACGGCCTCCGACAACAACATCAACGCACCCACCGGGGTCTTCAGCTCGTGGCTGACGTTGGCGACGAAGTCCCGCCGCACGGCCTCGATGCGCCGCGACTCCGTCCGGTCCTCGAGCAGCAGGAGGACGTGGTGCGGACCCAACGGCGTGACCCGGGCCAGCACGACCGCGGGCGGGCGGCCCAGCCCCGCACCCAGGTCCGTCTCGACCTCGCGGACCCGGCCGTCCCGTCGGCAGTTGCGCACCATGTCGCGCAACTGCGCGTCGGTGAGCTCGTTGCCGCTCACGACACCCGTGGCGTAGGAGGCGGCACTGGCCTTCACCACCTGGTCGTCGGCGGAGAGGACCACGGCGGAGGAACGCAGCGCCATCAGGACGTCGCTGACCCCCGGGGGCAGCCCGCTCGCCGGCGGGGCGGGGGGCACGGGCGGGTGCTGGAGGCGTTCGGAGACGCGGAAGGCCAGCACCCCGGCCGCGCCGGTCAGCACACCGACCACCGCGGCGATCGACACGGAGACATCGCCCAGCACCCCGCAAGCCTACGGTGACCGGGGGCCCACCCCGAGCCGTCGACGCCCGGACGCGGCCGGCCACGCAGATGTTCACCCACGGGGAGCCGCTCGTTCACCGGGCCCTGCGAGCCTGCCCGGGTCACCATTGACCGAGGCGTCTCCAGAGCACGGGACGACCGGCCGTCACGAAACCCCGGAGGACCTTGCCGTGCGCAACGTGTACCACGACGAGCTGGCAGGTCTCGTCGAGACGCTCGTCGAGATGACCCAGCTCGCCGAATCAGCCATGACCCGCGCGACCAGCGCCCTGCTCGACGCCGACCGCGAACTCGCCGAGACGGTGATCTCCGCCGACAAGCGCATCGACCAGCTCCAGCGCGACCTCGAGGAGCGGGCCGTCGACGTCCTCGCCCGCCAGTCCCCCGTCGCGACCGACCTGCGCGTCGTCGTCACCGCACTGCGGATGAGCTCCAGCCTTGAGCGGATGGGCGACCTCGCCCGCCACGTCGCCAAGCTGGCTCGGCTGCGTCACCCCGAGCCCGTCGTCCCGCCGGAACTGCGGGCCACCGTCCTCGAGATGGGTCAGGTCGCCGAACGGATCGTCGCGAAGGCCGGCAGCGTCATCGCCACCCGAGACGTCGCCATGGCCGCCCAGATGGAGGTCGACGACGACGAGATGGACCGCCTGCACCGCCAGGTCTTCGAGCAGTTGCTCTCCCGCACCTGGGACCACCCCACCGAGGTGGCCGTCGACCTCACGCTGTGCAGCCGCTACTACGAGCGCTTCGCCGACCACGCCGTCTCCGTGGCCAAGTCGGTCCTGTTCATGGTGACCGGCACGCGCGAGGAGGACGTTGCGCCGCAGACGGTCTGACCGTCCCAGCCCGCCGCGACGCCGCGGCGGGCTCGGACGCGCCCACCACCCCACCGGGGTGTAGCGTCGATGCCGTGATCACGCGGCGGGGCGCACGGCGGTCCCTGCTGGGGCTGGTCTGCGGTGTCCTCTCCAGCGGCGCGGTCCTGGCCGGGTGCGGCGGGTCCGACAGTCCCGATCCGGCCCCCACCACCACCACGCGCAGCCCGACCGAGACGACGACGTCCCCCTCCAGCGCCGTGACCGGGAGCCCCACCAGCAGCGGCCCGACCTTCGACTGCGCCTCCGTCGACGCGGCCCAGAAGACCCTCGACGACGCCTACGCGGCCGAGCTGAGCCGACTGGGCATCCGCCGCGGCGACTCCCAGGCGCAGTCCGTGCTCACCCTGGTCACGACGACCGAGGGACCGGGCTACTACGCCGCCGTCCTGGCGGCCTCCCCGCCGGAGGAGTCGCAGGACGCCCAGCTCGTCCTGGACTACTACCAGCGGCTCGCCACCCAGGCGGGTGACCTCACCGCGGGCAGCGGATCGGCGGAGGACCTGGCCGCGGCCATGGACCGCCTCGACGACGCGACCCTGGCGGTGAGCCCCGACGCGAACTCGGCCGCCCAGGTCGTGTCCGCCCAGGAACGGTTGCAGGCCGCCGTCGAGGCCGCCTGCTCGGGCGGCTCGAACGCCAACCCGTCGAGCTCGCCGAGTCCCTCGGGACCCGCGAGCCCGACGAGTTCTGCGAGTTCCACGAGCGGCTAGCGCCGGACGAGTCCGGCGAGGATGGTCGCGACCTCCAGCGCCGCGGCGTCCTGGTCGAAGTCCCACGCCCGGTTCACTGCACCGGAAGCCTTGCGAAGCAACGGCTCCGGGTCACGGACGAAGGCCGACAGCGCGTCGGCGAGGGCGGTCACGTCCTCGGTCGGCACCAGGTCGCCGAGTTCCCCGTCCCGCAGGACGAAGCGGGGTCCCGTGGGGCAGTCGGTGGCGATCACCGGACGGCCGTGGGCCAGGGCCTCGAGCAGGACCAGGCTCCCGTTGCCCTCGTAGCGCGAGGACAGGACGAACGCGTCGGCGCCGGCGAGACGGGCCTGGAGGTCCCCGACGTGACCGGGGAACTCCACCCGGTCCCCGAGACCGAGCAGCTCGGCCTGCGCCTTCAGGTCGGCGTCGAGCTCCCCCGCACCGACGATCTCCAGCTCGACGTCGTCCCCCGCGGCGACGACCCGGGCCACCGCCTCGAGCAGGACGTCGAAACCCTTCTGCTGCGCGAGCCGGCCCGCGGCGACGAACCGGGTGCGGCCCGACGTCGGACGACGAGGGCCACCCTGGTCGAGCGCGGCCTGCCGGGTGGCGGCCACGTCGATGCCGATGTCGGCGACGTGGATGCGCTCGGCCGGCAACCCGACCTCCACGACGTCGTCGACGAGGCCCGGCGAGACGCAGACCGCCGCGTCGACCCGTTGGTGCACCGACGTCAGCAGGGGGCGCAGCCGCGCCGGGGTCCAGGCCGCCACCGCGCGCGGCAGCGAGCTCTGCACCAGCACGACGAACGGCTTCCCGGCGATCTTCGCTGCGGCCCAACCGATCAGCAGGCCGTAGCCGACCTCGCTGCCGGACACGACGACGTCGGCCCGGCGGGCGTGGCGCACCGTGGTGGCGACGATCCGCGGGACCGCGCTGCGGAAGCGGCGCACCTGCGCACTGCCCCAGCGGGTGTCGAGCGCGGGATCGGGCTGGAGCATGGGCCCGTCCGGCTCGACGTTCTCGAGGACCAGGAACCGGACGCGGGCCCCCATCGCCTGCCAGCGACGGGCCAGGTCGAGGGAGACCCGGAGGCCGCCGTTGTCCCGCAGCGCACCCTCGATCAGCAGGACCCGCGGACCGGGCCCCGGGGTCCCCGAGGCCGGCGCGGCCCCCGAGGTCGGCGAGGTCTCCGTCACCGGGCGGCTCAGCGACCCTGGTTCGCGACCGCGGCGACGGCCGCGGCGGCGGCAGCCGGGTCGAGGTACTCCCCGCCCGGGACGAGCGGCTTCAGGTCCGCGTCGAGGCGGTAGACCAGCGGGATGCCGGTGGGGATGTTCAGCCCGGCGATGTCGGCGTCGGAGATGCCGTCGAGGTGCTTCACGAGCGCGCGCAGCGAGTTGCCGTGGGCCGCGAGCAGGACGGTCTTGCCGGCCTGCAGGTCCGGGACGACCTGCTCGCTCCAGTAGGGCAGCATCCGCGCGACGACGTCGGCCAGGCACTCGGTGAGCGGCGCGTCGGCGCCGAGGTCGGCGTAGCGCAGGTCGGCGTCCTGGGAGAACTCCGAGCCGGCCTCGATGGCGGGCGGCGGGGTGTCGTAGGACCGGCGCCAGAGCATGAACTGCTCCTCGCCGAACTCGGCCAGCGTCTGCTTCTTGTCCTTGCCCTGCAGCGCACCGTAGTGGCGCTCGTTGAGGCGCCAGGAACGCTTCGTCTCGATCCAGTGCCGGTCGGCCGCGTCGAGGGCGAGGAACGCCGTGGTGATGGCCCGGCGCAGCAGCGAGGTGTGCACGACGTCGGGCAGGACGTCGTTCTCGACGAGCATCCGCCCGCCCGCGGCGGCCTCGGCCCGCCCCTTCTCCGAGAGGGCCACGTCGACCCAGCCGGTGAAGAGGTTCAGGGCGTTCCACTCGCTCTCGCCGTGCCGCAGGAGGACGAGGGTGTGCGCCGCTTCAGTCATGGGACGAGCCTACCGAGCGCCGCGGGCCCGTTCGAGCGCCCTCTCCCGCGCGGCCCGCCGGTACACCTCGAGCGTCGCCTCCGCGGTGGCGCCCCAGCCGAACCCCTGGGCCCGGCGCGCGGCCCGTTCGCCCATGGCCGTGCGTCGGGCCGGGTCCTCCAGCAGCGTCCGCAGGGCGTGGGCCCACGTGCGCGGGTCGTGGTCGGGGACGAGGAGCCCCGTGCCCCGGCCCTCGTCCTCGCCGCGGTCGTCGCGCACCGCCGTGCGCAGCCCGCCGACGGCCGCGGCGACGACGGGGGTCGCGCAGGCCTGGGCCTCCAGGGCGACCAGGCCGAAGGACTCGTTGTAGGACGGCACCGTGACGACGTCGGCGGCCCGGTAGTGGTCGGCCAGTTCCCCCGGGGGCACCGGCGCGGCGAGGCGGACGACGTCCTCCAGCCCGAGGGAGCGCACGAGTTCGGCGAGGGAGTCGGGGTGCGCCGTCCCCGAACCGCTCGGGCCACCCAGGACGACGACCTTCAGCCGCGAGCGCCGCCAGGGCTGTTCGCGCAGCAGCTCGGCGCTCGCCCGCACGAGCAGGTCCGGGGCCTTCAAGGGCTGGATGCGGCCGACGAAGAGCAGCACCTCGGCGTCCTCGGGCAGCCCGAGGCGACGACGCGCGGCAGCGCGGCCGGGCTGCGCCGTGAACGTCGTGAGGTCGACCCCCGGCGGGACGACGACGACCTTCGCGGGGTCGGCGCCGTAGAGGTCGAGCAGGTCCTGGCGTTCGGCGTCGGTGTTGGCGACGAGGCGGTCGGCGGCGTCGACGACCTGCTGCTCGCCGATGACCCGGCCGGCCGGTTCGGGGGTGTCCCCCTCGGCGAGCGCGGCGTTCTTGACCTTGGCCATGGTGTGCATGGAGTGGACCAGCGGGACGTCCCAGCGGTCGGCGGTGAGCCAGCCGACCTGGCCGGAGAGCCAGTAGTGGGAGTGCACGAGGTCGTAGTGGTGCTCGGCGTGGCGGGCCTCGGCGTGCAGCATCCCGGCGGTGAAGGCGCAGAGCTGGCCGGGGAGGTCGGCCTTGTCGAGCCCTTCGTAGGGTCCGGCGTCGACGTGGCGGCAGCGCAGGCCGTCGGCCAGTTCGACGACGGGCGGCTGGTCGGAGGAGGTGCGACGGGTGAAGACGTCGACCTCGATCCCGCGCCGGGCGAGCTGGCGGGCGACCTCGACGACGTAGACGTTCATGCCCCCCGCGTCACCGGTGCCGGGCTGGGCGAGCGGGGAGGTGTGCACGGACACGAGGGCGACCCGCTGGACCTGCGACGTGGCACGCACCCGTGGTCCTCCCGGCTGAAATAGTCTTCCGACGTGCCCCGGCAGTCTGCCTCCCGCGTCCGCGTGGACGCCTCCGGGGTGCACCTCGCCGGCTCCCCCGTCGGTGCGGTGACGCGCGGGACCACCGGTCCGGACCGCCTGCGCCGCGTGGAGCGCTGGCTCGCGCAGACCCAGGACGGGCGGTTGCGCCGGGCCCGGACGCCCTTGGTCGTGGACCTCGGGTACGGGGCGTCGCCGGTCACCGTGACCGACCTGCAGCGCTGGTTGCGCCGGGTCCGCCCCGACGTGCGGGTGGTGGGCCTGGAGATATCCCCCGAACGCGTCGAGTTCGCGCGGGCGGGGACCGCAGGGGTCGCCGGGGCGCCCGAGTTCGCGGTCGGCGGCTTCGAGCTCGGCGTCCCCGGGGGTGGTGCACCGGTGCTGGTGCGGGCCTTCAACGTGTTGCGGCAGTACGAGACCGCGGAGGTCCTGGCCACCTGGGACCTGATGCGCTCGCGGTTGGCGCCGGGCGGTCTCGCCGTCGACGGGACCTGTGACGAACTGGGGCGGCGGGCCTGCTGGGTGGCCCTGGACCGCGACGCCGGTCCGGTGTCGCTGACGATCTCGGTGCGCCTGGCGGGTCTTCCGCAGCCCTCGGTGGTCGCCGAGCGCCTGCCGAAGGTGCTCATCCACCGCAACGTCGCGGGTGAGGGGGTCCACGACCTGCTGCGGGCGGCGGACGCGGCGTGGGCCCGGGCGGCGCCGGCGGGGACGTTCGGGGTGCGTCAGCGCTGGATCGCGACGTGCCGCGACCTGGCGCGGGACTGGCCGGTCCTCGACTCCGTCGCGCGCTGGCGCCTGGGCGAGCTGAGCGTGGCGTGGGAGTGCGTCGTGCCGCGTGGGTGAGGCGTCGGGGAGGATGCCGTCGTGACGGGACCGGTGGAGCCGCCCGCGGGGGTCCCCGCCCGCCCCACGATCAACGACATCGCCCGGCTCGCGGGCGTCTCCAAGGCCTCGGTCTCCTACGCCCTCAACGACCTGCCGGGGGTCTCGGAGCAGACCCGGGAGCGCATCCGGGCCGCGGCCGGCCGGCTCGGCTGGCGTCCCAGCGCCGCGGCGCGGTCGCTCTCCAACGCGCGGGCGGGGGCCATCGGTCTGGCCATCGCGCGCGACGTGCGGCTCTTCGAGGAGGAGCCGTACTACATGCGGCTGCTCGCGGGGATCGAGAGCGTCCTGGCCCGGGAGGGGTTCTCGCTGCTGCTGAGCGTCGTCCCGGACGCCGCGACGGCCGTGGAGGTGCTGCGCGACTGGTGGGCCGAACGCCGGGTGGACGGGGTGATCCTCACGGACCTGCTCGTCGACGACCCCCGCCTCGCGCTGGTCACCGCCCTCGGGATCCCCTGCGCGTTCCGCGGCGGCATCGACGACCGGTTGCCCGCGGGCGGGCACCTCGCGTTGACGCTGGAGGCCGAACGCGAGTCGTTCTCCGCGGTGGTCGCCCACCTGGCTGAGCAGGGCCACCGCGACGTCGCCCGGATCAGCGGGCCGCGGGAGTTCCTGCACACCCGTCGTCGCGACGTCGTCTGGGACGAGGTGACGACGGCCGTCCTCGGTGCGCCGCAACCGGTCGTGGTCTCGGACTACACCTCCCAGGGCGGGTTGGCGCGCACCCGGGAACTGCTGGCTCGCACGGTCCCGCCGACGGCGGTGGTCTACGACAACGACGTCATGGCCGCGGCCGTCGTCGCCGAGCGGCGCGCGCTGGGCCTGCGGATCCCGGAGGACCTCGCCGTCGTCGCCGGTGAGGACTCGATGCTGTGCCGGCTCGCGAGCCCGGCGATCACGTCGTTGCAGCGCGACGTCGTGGCCGACGGGGCCCGGACCGCGCGGTTGCTGCTGGACGTCCTGGGCGGCCACCCGTCGACGGCGACGGTCGGTGAACCCCGGCGGCTCGTGGTGCGCGCCAGTTCCCAGGGCTCCGGGGAAACGGGTCTCACGCCTCCAGGAGGATCGTCGTCGGCCCGTCGTTGACGAGTTCGACCGCCATGTCGGCGCCGAACCGGCCGGTCTCGACCTGCAGCCCGTGCCCCCGCAGGGCCTGCGCGACGGCGTCGACGAGGGGCTCGGCGACCGGTCCCGGAGCCGCGGCGTTCCAGGTGGGACGGCGGCCCTTGCGGGTGTCGGCGTAGAGGGTGAACTGGCTGACGAGGAGCACCGGGGCGCCGGCGTCCGCGGCGGCCTGCTCACCGCGCAGGATGCGCAGCTGCGCGACCTTGCGCGCGACGAGCTCGACCTGGGCCGGTCCGTCGTCGTGGGTCACGCCGAGCAGGACGAGCAGACCGGGACGGTCGAGGGCGCCGACGACCTCGCCGTCGACGGTGACACTGGCACGGGTGACGCGCTGGACGACTGCCCGCACGGGTTGCTCCTCGGTTGCTCCGTCCGGGTGGACGGATGGTGACGATCCGGTGGACCCGGGCTGAACCTCACCCGACGTGAAGGTTGCGAGCTTACGATCGGCGGGTGCTCCAGACCCTCATCGACGGCCCCGTGGTCATCCCCGTGACCCTGCTGGCGGTGGGGGTCTGCGCCCTGGGGGCCCTGATCCGCCCGCGGGTCGACGTCGCGCTCGTGCTGGGCCTGCTGGCCGCGATCTGGAGCCGGGTCAACACTCCCGTGGAGGGGCGGGTCCTGCACACCTGGACCGCGGACCGAGGTTTCACCGAGGCGGACCTGCTCTCGGTGGCCGCGCTGCTCGTCGCGGGGATCACGCTGCTGCGCTGCGCCTACCGACTGGTGCGCCGCTCCACCCGCCGCCGCGACGCCGACGGCACGGTCGTCGCAGCGCGCTGAAGGTCACCAGGGGCCGTAGGGCCCCTGGTTGCTGCCGCCCCGGCCGCCGCCCCGCGGACCGCCGCCGTACTGGCGCACGGCGGGACGGACGTCGGCGAGGTAGACCGCGGCACCGACGACGGCGATGACCCCGAAGATGCCGAGGACCGAGAAGATCGAGACGAACCCGACCGCGGCGGCGACGACCACGATCACCGTCCAAAACGTCTTCGTCCGCTTGCCCGCGGCGACGAACGCGCCCGCCGGCCGGCGCAGCACGTCGACCAGCGCCCAGACCTCGAGGGCGAAGGCCGCGATCCCGAGGATCAGCAGCACGCCGTTCTGCAGGGTGTTCAGCGTCTCCACACTGGAACTCTACGTGTGATCACGCCGAGAGGTTCCGGCCTTCACCGGAGCGCCGCAGGAGGTCCCCCAACCGGCGGTAGCCGACCTCCTCGGCCTCGTCGAGGGCCGCGCGCGGTCCGGGGAGGCGCCAGTCGTCCTCGCAGAGCCGCGTCCGCGCCTCCCGCAGGCCGAGCAGGTCACGGCGCAGGGCCTGCGGGTCGTGCCCGGCGCTGGAGCGGTGGAGCGCCCCGGCGGCGTCCTCGAGCGCCGCGCCGGCGTGCCGGTTGCGCACCAGGACGGCGACCAGGACCCCCAGGAGGACACCGACGCCGGTGTCGGCGACCCGGTCCGCGATGAGCGTCGAGACCCCCGTCCCGCTCGTCCCCAGCCGGGTCAGCAGCAGCGAGAGGGCCGTGATGGAGACCGAGCCGAGGGCGTAGTTGCGGGGCATGCAGAACTCGACGCCGAACATGCAGACGACGGTGAGCAGCCAGAGCCGGACGTCGTCGGTGGCGAGCGGGACGAGGACGGCGGCCACGCCGACCCCGAGCAGCGTCCCGGCCGAGCGTTGCAGGGCGCGCTGGGCGGTGTTCCGGCTCGACTGCGACTGCAGGGCCGCGGCCGCGCCCACGGCGGCCCAGTAGGTGTGCCCGAGGCCGAGGGCCGAGGCCACGACGACGGCCGCGGTGCAGGCGATCCCGACGCGCAGCGCGGGGACGACCAGCACGCGGTCGGTGCGCAGCGCCCGGACGGCCCGCCAGCGCGGCAGGGCGCTCTCCCGACCCAGCAGCTCCGCCCGGACGCCCCGGGTCAGCGGCGCCGACGGGAGGCTCCCCCGACCCTCCAGCGCGCTCAGGGCGGACGAGAGCGGACGGGGGTCGGCGCCCGCGTCGAGCGCCCGCTCGGCGTGGGCGAGCCAGCCCCCGTGCCGGCCCCCGCAGCCGAGGGCGCTGAGCGAGAGCACGCCCCAGGCGGCGTGCAGGTCCGCGGAGGCGCGCGGTCGCAGCCGCGGGTCGGCGAGGGCCACCAGCACCGAGCGCAGCGCCCGGGCCACGGCGTTGCGCTCCGGGCCGTCCGGGCGCAGCACCCCGGCCGCGCAGCTCAGGGCGACCGCGAGCGCCGCGCAGGTCAGGGTGACGACGGCGACCAGCGGCAGGTCGGGGAAGCCCAGCGGTTCGACGGTGAGGGTGCCGGCGGCGAAGACGGGGATGAGCCCGCCGGGCGGGCCGGTGCGCACGGCGTCGGTGACGAACTTGGCGACCACGGCGACGACCGCGACGGCCAGGGCGGGGACGAGGACGTCGAGCCAGCCCGTGAGCGGCAGGGCGGCGGCGACGCCACCGAGGAGCACGGCCCCCGTCAGCCCGAGACCGGTCCAGGCCTGGGTCCGCCAGCGGCGGGCGTAGGGCTCGGTGCGGCCGTAGAGGTTGGCGAGGGCCCCGAAGGTGGCGGGTGCGGCGAGCAGGGGCTGCCCGGCGGCGAGGGTGACGGCGAGGGGGAGCCCCAGGGCCGCGGTCGCCACACCGGCGGCCCACCACGGGTGCGGTCCGGGGGCGATCCGCTGCCACCCGTGGACGGAGGAGCCGAGGTGTCGGAGGAGCACCCGGAAGACGTTAGCAGGTGTTTCACTCGCGAAGCAGTTGAGACTAGGCTGTCCCCGTGAGCACCCGCCGGGACGAGCCGACCGACGCCATCGACGCCATCGATGTGGCCCGACAGGAGTGGGCCCGGGTCCACCCCGACCTCGACACCACCCCGATGGACGTCTCCGGACGGCTGCGCATGGTCGCGGCGGCCCTGGCCCGCGCCACCGAACCGACCGTGCGGGCCGAGGGCCTGACCCGCCCCGAGTTCGACGTGCTGAGCGCCGTGCGCCGCGGACGCGTCCCGCTGACCCCCACCGGCATCGCCGCCGCGACCCTGTCCTCCGGGGCGGCGACGACCAAGCGTCTCGACCACCTGACGGGCGTCGGCTACCTGCAACGGACCCCGGACGAACGCGACGGCCGGGTGACCCGGCTGTCCCTGACCCCCGCGGGGGCCGAGCTCATCGACCGCCTGTTGCCGCAGGTCCTCGCCGCCGAGCACCGCTTCGCCGCCGACCTCGACGAGGACCGGCAGCGCGACCTCGCCTCCGGTCTGCGCGTCCTGTTGCGCAGCAACGGCTTCTGAGAGGCGACTCGTTCAGCGCGTCGCGCGCAGGGCGTCGTCGATGGTGACCACGCCGTCGCGGTAGCGGCGGGTGATCTCCTCGGTGCACGCGTCCATGGCGACCTGCACGCGGTGGCGGTCGGCCGACAGTTCCTGCTCGAGGTCCTCGAGCCGCCCGCGCGCCGCGGCGAGCTGGTCGTCGTCCATGGCGGTGAGGTTCGACATCGTCGGGTCGGCGACGGCGAGCTCCGCGCGACGACGGTGCTCCCCCACCCGGCTCGGCTCGACGGAGGTGTAGCGGCCCATGCCGTGGTCGGTGCGCCGCGGGTCGGCCAGCACGTCGGTCAACGAGGCGACGAGCTCGGCGTCGGTGCGGACGCGGGTGACCGCCGCGGGGGCGCCGTCGGCACCGACCCGGCGGGCCTCCTCGGCCCCGAGCAGGTCCAGGCGGCCCTGCAGCAGACGTCGCGCGTAGGAGAGGTCGGCCTCCTCCTGCTCCGCGACGGTGCGGTGTTCGCGCAGCGTCGGCAGGTCCATCCCCTGCAGGTTCTCGAGGAAGTCGGGCGCGAGCACCCGGTCCAGAGCCCGTCGGCCCCCCGCCTGGTACCCGCTGACGTTGTCCCCCGTCATGACCGTCTCCCCCTCGATCGGAACCGCTTCAACACCCTGCGCAACACCTGCACCACAGAGCGTGCTGAACCCGAGTATGACCCACCGGCCGCGGGAGCGGGAGGGGAAGGCGCCTCAGGGCGCGACGACGACCTCCTGGGCCGCGGCCAGCGGACGGCTCTCCCCCTTCGCGGACCCGGCCACGGCGAACAGCTCGGCGTCGACGGGCAGCGAACGCTTCAGCACCGCCAGCGCCACCGGCCCCAGCTCGTGGTGACGGGCGGCCGTCGTGACGACCCCGACCTTCTTCTCCCCCAGCACCACGTCGTCGCCGTGGGCCGGCAGGTCGTGGGAGGAACCGTCCAGGTGCAGCAGGGCCAACCGGCGCGGCGGCCGGCCCAGGTTGTGGACCTTCGCGACGGTCTCCTGCCCGCGGTAGCAGCCCTTGTGCAGGTGGACCGCCGTGCGCAACCAGTCCAGCTCGTGCGGGAGGGAGCGCTCGTCGGTGTCCAGGCCCAACCGCGGACGCCACGCCTCCACGCGCAACGCCTCGCTCGCCCAGGTCCCGGCGAGCCGTCGACCCCCGACCGCGGCGAGCAGGTCCGCCCGCGGCACGAGGACCTCGCGCCAGGGACGCTCGGCGCCGGGGTGCTCGAGCGTGGAGACCGCGGAGTAGCTCGCCGTGTCCGCGCTGCCGCCCTCGTTCGCGGGGGTCGCACCCGGCCACGGGTCGACCCACACCGTGCCGAGCGGGGAGTCCGCGTCCCGGCTCGGCTCGCCGAGCACGGCGACGTCCGCGCTGACGTCGGCGATCTCGACCCGCAGCATGAAGCGCATCCGCTCCAGCCACGTCCGCAGCGCGTCGACCTGACCCGGCTCGACGGTGATCCAGAGGGCCTCACCGTCGTCGACGAGGTGCAGCGAGTGCTCGATGCGGCCCTGCGGGCTCAGGACGAGCGTCTCCGTCGAGACCCCCGGGGCCAACCCCGTCAGCGCCTGGGTGGTGATGGAGTGCAGCCAGCTCAACCGGTCCGGCCCGGACAACCGCAGGACCCCGCGGTGGGAGAGGTCGGCCACGGCCTCCCCGCGCACCAGGGCCCGCTGCTCGCCGTGCGGGTCGCCGTAGTGCCAGGCGACACCGGCGTCGGGCCCCTCCGCGGCGACCGCCCCGGGGGTGTCCAACAGCGGCGACCTGCGCGCCTGCGTGGCTGCGCTCACGGGGTTCCTCCTACTGCTCGCGACACGCGGCGCACCGCCCGCGAAGGGCCAGGTGCCCGGTGTCGACGGCGAAGTCGTTGTGGGACAGGATGTCCGCGGCCAGGGACGCGGCGAGCACCGAGGGAGCCTCACTCACCTGCCCACACCCCTCGCAGACCAGGTGCAGGTGCCCACCGTGCTCCACGGCGTGGAACGAGGGACCCCTGCGGTCCAGCTGGGTGCGGGCCAGCAGCCCGACCTCCTCGAGGACCGCGAGCGCCCGGTAGACGGTCGACGGGTCCACCGGTGACGAACCCGGTTCGCGGGCCAGGTGTTCCGCGACGTCGTCGGCCCCCGCGTGCCCCAGGGCCCGGACGGCGTCCAGGACCCGACGGCGCTGCGGGGTGAGCCGCAGCCCGCGAGCGTGCAGCGCGGACCCCAGGTCGGCGCTCACCCGTGGCTCACCGGGGACCCGTCCGGCTCAGGAGACGCGCTTGAGCCGGGCCGAGGCGTAGCTGCGCATCGGGTGCCCCTCGAGCGTGACGTCCAGCGCCCACAGCAGGTCACCCTCGACCATCCCGTACATGCGCCTCGCCGCGGTGTACTCGTGCGCCGTCGTCGTGCGGGCCACCACGTCGGTGGAGAGGTCGATGCGCGGACCGCGGGCGGTGCCGACGAGCACCTCGACCACACCCGTCGGGTGCGCGAGCAGCACCTCGAGCTCCACGGGACGCGGCCCCTCGGCCGGCGCGGGGCTGCCCAGGTCGACGGCCAGCGGGCGCCAGTAGCCCGTCTCCACGTCGAGGGGTTCGGTGGTGTTCCCCTCCTCGTCCAGGGCCCACGTCGTCGAGGAGTAGGTCAGGAAGTCGCGACCGTCGTGGCCGAACTCGACGACCTGCCCGAAGCGGGTGTCGGCCTCACCGACGGCCGGGTGGCCGAGGACACCGGCCCCCTCCCAGCGGCCGAGCAGCCAGGAGAGCGGGACGAGGGCGAGCGGGGTGTCGGTGCGCAGGGGGAGGACCACGGGTCAGCGCTGACCCTGGAAGAGGCGGTACACCACGTACCCGGCGAACCACATGATCACGATCGAGACGACGATCAGCAGGACGAGGAAGAAGACTTCGAGACCATGCACGAGTCGAGCCTACCCGCGCCGCGCGGGGCTGGACCGTCGACGTGTGGGGGGTCACGTCGGTCGGGTGTGGCGCCGGGCGCTGAGGTGGTGGGGTCGCCGGATACTCCGTTCGCGCGGGGGGCCGCGCACGTCACGGGGGCGTGGAAGCGCTCACTTCGGACATCCGGCGACCCCACCACCGCAGCACCCTTCGGTGTCGCCTCGCGCGTGGCCTCCCACACGGCAAGGTCCCGCTGCGGAGGGTGCGGGTGGGCTGGACGCGGCAGTGGTCCTCAGCGGGGGCGGGTCAGAGCAGGACGAGGCGGCCGACGAGGTAGGCGGCGGCGCCGGAGGCGGCGACGGGGACGGCGGCGACGGCGAGGGCGGCGGGGAGGGAGTGGACGCCGGGGAGGCGGGCGGTGAGGGCGCGCCAGGCCGAGACGAGCAGGCCGACCCCGAGACCGGCGACGATCCCGGCGACGGCCCAGCGGAGCTCGCTCACGACCCCGCGACCGCCCAGCAGGACCGTCACCGCACCGGCGAGGTAGCCGGTCGCGGCACCCACCAGCAGGTTCACCGGCCCGACGACGCGCAGCGGCCACGTGGTGGCCGACACCGCGCTGGTGGCGACGACGGCCGCGAGGACGACGGGGGCGAGCTGGGCGCCGGCGTAGGTCGTGGGGACGGCCACCCACGCCGCGGCGAGCACGACGACGGCCTGCCCGGCCACCACCGCGGTGACCGACTCCACGAGCCGCGGACGCCCGTCGCGGCGCAGCAGCTGGTGCACGAAGGCCAGCAGCAGCGCCAGCGCGGCCACCACGGGCAGCTGCCCGAGGACCCCCGCGACCTGCGTGCCCAGGTCCCGCGCGTCGAGGGCGGCGACGGCGGCCACGACCACCGCGGCGAGCGCCGCGACCACCACGACGGCGGTGCTCCCGCGCCGCGTCGGCAGGTCCAGCAGGTCCGGCCAGCCGACCGCGACGAACGCGCCCACGAACAGCACGGCGAGCCCCAGGACCCACGTCGGCCCGAAGGAGGCGAGACCCACCAGACCCGCCAGAGCGAGGGTGGTCGTCGCGGTCGCCGAGGAACTCACCGGGTGATCCTCGCAGAGGCGCACCACCGCGGCGGGGGCGCTCTCCGTCGCTTCGGCGACACGCGTAGGCTTCGCCCCGTTATCCTGCACACCTCGTGGGATGCGCCCGCCCGTGCGGCGACGCGCTACCCGCGGTTCCTGACTGGAGACGGAGGGCAGGACGCCGAGTGGCCCAGATCCTCGTGCTGACCAACGCGCTCGCCCCTTCGACGGAGGTCCTCCCCGCCCTCGGACTGCTGCCGCACAGCGTCCGGGTCCTGCCGGCGGAAGCCTCCGTCCTCGTCGACGAACCGACCTCCGACGCCGTGCTCGTCGACGGCCGTCGCGAACTCGCCGCCGCCCGCTCCCTGTGCCGTCTCCTGCGCACGACCGGTCTCTCGCAGCCGTTGCTGCTCGTCGTCACCGAAGGCGGGATGGCCGCGGTCGCCGCCGACTGGGGTGCCGACGACATCCTGCTCGACACCTGCGGCCCCGCGGAGCTGGACGCCCGCCTGCGCCTCGCCGCGGGCCGCGTGCGACGACCGGCCGAGGACCCCGAGGGCGGCACCCCGAACGAGATCCGCGCCGGGGACGTCGTCATCGACGAGGCCGCCTACTCCGCCCGCGTCCGCGGCCGCCAGCTCGACCTGACCTACAAGGAGTTCGAACTCCTCAAGCACCTCGCGCAGCACCCGGGACGCGTCTTCACCCGCGCCCAGCTGCTGCAGGAGGTGTGGGGCTACGACTACTTCGGCGGCACCCGCACCGTCGACGTCCACGTCCGGCGCCTGCGCGCCAAGCTCGGCGCAGAGCACGAGAACGCGATCGGCACGGTCCGCAACGTCGGCTACCGCTTCGTCTCCTCCGGTCGCGGCCTCGACGACGACCTCGGGCTCGAGGACGAGATCGCCGAGGACCTGGACGGGGACCTCCCCGCCGTCCCGCGCCCCGAGGCCGACCTCGACGCGCCGGCAGCGCCGGCCGGACCGAGTGCCGAACTGCCCCGCACCGGCTTCCCGCGCCGCTGAACACCGTGAGCACCCCGCCCAGCGGCACGACCGGCACCAGCACCACGACCACGTCCGCCCTGCCCGAACACGACCGGCAGGCCGTCCTCGCCCTGGGCGTCGCGGCCTCGCAGGCGGACGACGCAACGTCGCTGTCCGAGGACGCCGTCCTGCGCCTGCGGGCCGAGGACGGTTCCGTGCGCCACCTCATGCGGCACGCCGACGGCGCCCTCGTCGGCTACGCCCAGCTCGTCGGCGCGGGGTCGGGCCTCGAGGGCGAACTCCTCGTCGACCCGGCGCACCGGCGCCGGGGTCACGGCGCGGCCCTGCTGCGGGAGGTGAGCGCCCGCGCCACCGGGGCCGACGTCCGGCTCTGGTCGCACGGCGACACCCCGGGTGCGGCGGCGCTCGCCGCACGGACCGGCTGGTCGCGCGTCCGGGAACTGCTGCGGCTGGAACGGCCGGTCGCCGGGTTGGCCGAGCTGCCCGTCCCCGCCCTGCCCGCCGGCGTGAGCGTGCGCGCCTTCGTCCCCGGCGCCGACGACGAGGCCTGGGTCGCGCTCAACGCCGAGGCCTTCGCCACCCACCCCGAGCAGGGCCGCTGGAGCGTCGAGGACCTGCGCTCCCGGCTCGCCGAGCCGTGGTTCGACGCCTCGCTGCTACTGCTGGCCGACACCCCGGTGGGCCTGGCGGCGTTCTGCTGGATGAAGGTCGAGGACGACCTCGCCGAGCTGTACGTCCTCGGGGTCGCGCCGGGTCGCGCCGGGGCCGGACTGGGCAAGGCGCTGCTCGTCCGGGGTCTCGCCGCGGTCGCCGGCCGTGCGCGGACCGTCGACCTCTACGTCGACGGGGACAACGTCCCCGCCGTCCGGCTCTACACCGGTCTCGGCTTCCTGCGCGCCTCGATCGACGTGCAGTACGCCTCCCCCCGCGCGTGAGCGTTCACCCGCTGTTGGGCTGAGCGCCACCTCCCCGCCGCCGGCCACACCGGTGGGCACCGGCGCCGGTGGCAGACTGACCACATGACCGCCACGACACGCGCTTCCGCTCCCCTGCCTGCCGTGAGTCCGGTCGAGGAGCCCGCCGAGCTGCCCGAGGACCGCTTCGCCGACCGCGAGGTCTCCTGGCTGGCCTTCAACGAACGCGTCCTGCAGATGGCCGAGGACCCCGACGTCCACCTGCTGGAGCGGGCCCGCTTCCTCTCCATCTTCGCGAACAACCTCGACGAGTTCTTCATGGTCCGCGTCGCGGGCCTGAAGCGCCGCATCGCCACCGGGCTGGCCGTCACCGCCGCCAGCGGCCTCGAGCCGCGCGAGGTCCTCGACGCGATCGCCGTGCGCGCCCACGAACTCACCGAACGGCACGCCGCCGCGTTCCTCGGCTCGGTGCGTCCGGCGCTGGCCGAGGCCGGCATCACGATCGTGCGCTGGGACGAACTCGCCCCCGGTGAGCAGGTGCGCCTGCACGGGTTCTTCCGGGACATGGTGTTCCCGGTCCTGACCCCGCTGGCCGTCGACCCGGCCCACCCCTTCCCCTACATCTCGGGTCTCTCCCTGAACCTCGCCGTCGTCGTGCGCAACCCGACGACGGACAAGGAGCACTTCGCCCGGGTGAAGGTGCCGCCGCTGCTGCCGCGGTTCGTCGCGGTGGAACCGGCCGAGGGCGAGGACCCGCGCGCGGCGCGGTTCGTCCCGCTCGAGGACGTCGTCGGCGTCCACCTCGACCAGTTGTTCCCCGGCATGGAGGTCGTGCAGCACCACACCTTCCGGGTCACCCGCAACGAGGACCTCGAGGTCGAGGAAGACGACGCGGAGAACCTGCTGCAGGCTCTGGAGAAGGAGCTCCTGCGCCGCCGGTTCGGGCCCGCCGTCCGCCTCGAGGTCGCCTCCGACATCGACCAGAAGGTCCGCGAACTGCTGGTGCGCGAACTCGGCGTCACCGAGCAGGAGGTCTACGAACTCCCGGAACCCCTCGACCTGCGCGGGCTCGGCGACATCGCCGACATCGACCGCCCGGAGCTGAAGTTCCCGAAGTTCGTGGCCCGCACCCACCGCGACCTCACCGACGGTGCCGAGACGGCGAAACCCTCCGACGTGTTCGCGGCGATCCGCAACCGCGACGTCCTGCTGCACCACCCCTACGACTCGTTCTCCACCAGCGTCCAGGCGTTCCTCGAACAGGCCGCGGCCGACCCGAAGGTCCTGGCCATCAAGCAGACGCTGTACCGCACCTCGGGCGACTCCCCCATCGTCGACGCCCTCATCGACGCCGCCGAGGCGGGCAAGCAGGTCCTCGCGCTGGTCGAGATCAAGGCCCGCTTCGACGAGCAGGCGAACATCACCTGGGCCCGCAAGCTCGAACAGGCCGGGGTGCACGTCGTCTACGGCCTCGTCGGGCTGAAGACCCACGCCAAGCTCAGCCTCGTCGTGCGCCAGGAACAGGGCGGGCTGCGTCGCTACTGCCACATCGGGACGGGGAACTACAACCCCAAGACCGCGCGGATGTACGAGGACATGGGTCTGCTCACCGACGACGCGCAGGTCGGCGAGGACCTGACCCGGTTGTTCAACCAGCTCTCCGGCTACGCCCCGAAGACGGCCTACAAGCGCCTGCTCGTCGCCCCGCGCTCGCTGCGCACCGGCCTGGTCGACCGCGTCGACCGCGAGATCGAGAACCACCGCCAGGGCCTGCCCTCGGGGGTCCGGATCAAGGTGAACTCGATCGTCGACGAGGGGATCATCGACGCCCTCTACCGGGCCTCGAACGCCGGGGTCCCCGTCGACGTCAGCGTCCGCGGGATCTGCGCGCTCAGACCGGGGGTTCCCGGCCTCAGCGAGAACATCCGGGTCCGCAGCATCCTGGGTCGCTTCCTCGAGCACAGCAGACTCTTCTGGTTCGCCTCCGCCGGCGATCCCGTCGTCATGATCGGCAGCGCGGACATGATGCACCGCAACCTGGATCGCCGCGTCGAGGCCGTGGTGCGCCTGAGCGACCCGCGCCACGTGCGCGAGGTCTCGCAGGTGCTCGACGACTGCATGGCCGACACGACGAGTTCCTGGCACCTCGGTCCGGACGGCACGTGGACGCGTCACCACCGCGACGCCGACGGCAACCCGCTCACGGACCTGCAGGAACACATCATCGCCACCCGTCCGGGTCGGCGTCCGAGCACCCGCCGCCGACGGTGACCCCGCCGACCGCGGCCTCGGAACGCGACCCGCAGGTGGACGTCGAGGCCGCGGGGTGCGTCGTCGTGCGCACCGGGGAGCAGGGTGTCGAGGTGCTGCTGGTGCACCGCCCCACCACGGCCGTCCGCGCGGCCGACTGGTCCTGGCCCAAGGGCAAGCTCGAGCCCGGTGAGCACCCCGCCGTCGCGGCGGTCCGCGAGACCGCCGAGGAGAGCGGCGTGCGGGTGCACCTGGGGACCCCGTTGCCCGAGCAGCGCTACGAGGTCGCCGGGGGCCTGCGCAAACGGGTCCGCTACTGGCTGGCCCGCCCCGCGGCGCCGGCCGACCCGGCCGTGGTCGAGGCCGCCGACCCCGACGAGATCGACGACTCCGCCTGGGTCTCCCCGGCCGGGGCGCGGGACCTGCTGAGCTACCCCGCCGACGTGGAGCTCCTCGACGTGGCCCTGCCCGGGGACGCCCTCCCCGGGCCCACGTGGCCGCTCGCCGTGGTCCGCCACGCGCGGGCCGTGAAGCGCACCGACTGGGACGGCTCCGAGGACGAACGCCCCCTGCTGGACCGCGGGCACGCCCAGTCCCGCGACCTCGCCCCGCTGCTCGCCTGCTTCGACCTGCGCCACCTCGTCACCTCGCCGTGGACCCGCTGCGTGCAGACCCTGCTGCCGTCGGCGGAACTGCTCGGCCTCCCCCTCACCGAGGAGGACGCGATCACCGAGGACGGTCACGACCTCGACCCCGCAGGCGCGCGGAAGCTCGTCGGCGAACTCCTCGCCGAGGGGTCCGGGGTCGCGCTCTGCTCGCACGGGCCGGTCCTGCCGACCCTGCAGTCGGTCGTCGGCGAGCACGCCGGGGACCCCGCCCTGCGGGGACGGGTCGAGGAGCGGCTCGGCAAGGGTGACGTCGTGATCGCCCACCTGGTCCAGCGCGGTTCGACCGCCCGGGTGGTCGCCGTCGAGCGTCACGGGGTCTGAACGGGGCGGACCGGCCGGCAACCCCGTGACGGGGCTGTGACCTGCAGCAACGGTCTCCCCCCGTTCGGGGCGCTTCACCTGCCCGACGCCCGTCCGTCGAAGATCGTCCGGCGACCGGACGGGCGCGGTTCACCGTCCGTTCACCTGCACCGAGCAACCCCGTCACCTGCCCTGCCTACCGTCCGGAACGAACCGGGGCGCGATCCGCCACGGTCAACCGTGGCCGGGGGTACCGGCCGTGACGATCCTCGAAAGGGACCGGACTGTGACGTTCTGGAAGACCTCCCGCCTCTTCGGCATCGCTGCCGTTGGTGTTCTCGCCCTCGCCGGATGCGGCTCCGACGACAACACCAACACCGGCTCGCCGGCAGCCGGCGCCAGCTCTTCGTCGGCCTCCGCCGCCGCCATCGACTGCAAGCCCGGCACCCTGAACGGTGAGGGTTCGAGCGCGCAGAAGAACGCCATCGACCAGGTCATCCAGGCGGGCTACCAGTCGCAGTGCACCGACGCGACCATCAACTACAACGCGACCGGTTCCGGCGCCGGCCGCAAGCAGTTCACCTCCGGCCAGGTCGACTGGGCCGGTTCCGACGCCGCCCTCAAGCCCGAGGAGCAGACCGCGGCCACCGCGCGCTGCCAGAACAACCCGGCGTGGGACCTGCCCATGGTCGCCGGCCCCATCGCGATCGCCTACAACGTCGAGGGCGTCAAGGACCTGGTCCTCAACGCCGAGGTGTCCGCCAAGATCTTCTCCGGCGCCATCACCACCTGGAACGACCCGGCCATCGCCGCGCTGAACCCGAAGGCCACCCTGCCGAGCACCGCCATCAGCGTGTTCTTCCGCACCGGCACCTCGGGCACCACCGAGAACTTCACCAAGTACCTGCACGCCGCCGCCCCCGACGCGTGGACCGCGGAGGGCAACCAGGAGTGGTCCGGCAAGGGCGAGGGCCGCGAGGGCTCCGCCGGTGTCGCGCAGGCCGTCGCCGGCGCCCCCGGTGCCATCACCTACGTCGAGTGGTCCTTCGCGCAGGACAACAAGCTCTCCGTCGCCCAGATCGACAACGGCTCGGGCGCCGTCGAGCTGTCCGGCGAGTCGGCCGGCAAGACCGTCGCCACCGCCACCCAGGTCGGCACCGGCAACGACCTGTCGCTGAAGATCGACTACGCGACCAAGGAAGCCGGCGCGTACCCGATCGTCCTCGTCACCTACGAGATCGTCTGCTCCAAGGGTCTGACCGCGGACAAGACCGCCCTGCTGAAGTCCTTCCTCACGTACTACGCCGAGGACGACACCCAGGCCGGCCTCGCCGACATCGGCTACGCGCCGCTCCCGGCCGAGGTCTCCGCCAAGGTCCGCACCGCGATCGCGGCCATCGCCTGACCTGATCGTCGAACGGGGGCGGACACCAGCACGAACGGTGTCCGCCCCCGCCCGTACGACCGACCCGCACCACACATCCCCTTCGCACAGTGCAGGAGCACGATGTCCTCGATCACCGGCCGCTCGGCCGTCGAGCAGGGCCCAGGCCCCTCGGGTGACAAAGCGCGCGGCGGACGACGCCTCGGTGACACCCTCTTCGGCGGCGGAGCCGGTCTGGCCGGCATCATCGTCATCGCCATCGTCGCCTTCACCGGGATCTTCCTCGCCATCAGCGCCGTCCCGTCCGTGCTGGACGACAAGGTCAACTTCCTGACCTCCACCGAGTGGCAGGCCACGCCGGGCGACCTGCGCTTCGGCATCCTGCAGATCCTCTGGACGACGGTCTCGATCTCCGTCATCGCGATGATCATCGCCGTCCCGCTGGGCGTCGCCAACGCCCTCTTCCTGACCCAGTACGCGCCGAAGTGGCTGGCCCGCCCCGCGGCGAGCGTCATCGACCTGCTGGCCGCGATCCCCTCGATCGTCTACGGCCTCTGGGGCATCCAGATCTTCGCCCCGCACGTGACGGGTCTGCAGACCTTCCTCAACGACGCGCTCGGCTGGTTCCCGCTCTTCGGCGGACCGGTCAGCACCGGCACGGTCTTCATCGCCGGCATCGTCCTGGCCGTCATGGTCCTCCCGATCATCACCGCGATGTCCCGTGAGGTGTTCGCGCAGACCCCCGCGGCGAACAAGGAGGGCGCGCTCGCCCTCGGCGCCACGAAGTGGGAGATGATCCGGACCTCCGTGCTGCCCTTCGGCCGCGCCGGTGTCATCTCCGCCTCGATGCTGGGTCTGGGCCGCGCGCTGGGTGAGACGATCGCCATCACGATCATCGTCTCGAGCGTCGCCCCCGGCACCGACTTCTTCGGCTCCTGGCTCCAGGGTGGTGAGACCTTCGCCTCGAAGATCGCCAACAACGCCGCGGAGTTCAACAACCCCGAGTCGACGGGCGCCTACATCGCCGCCGGCCTGGTCCTCTTCATCCTGACCTTCGTGGTCAACGCCATCGCCCGCGTGATCATCAACCGCCGGAAGGCCTTCGTATGAGCGCCGTCGACACCGCCCCGGCCCAGGAGCTCCCGGCCGCTCTGGAGGACTCCCGCGGTCAGACCGGGCGCAAGGTCCGCAACGCCCTGGCGACGACGGTCATGGTGCTGGCCTTCGTCATCGCCGTCATCCCGCTGGTCTGGATCCTCTGGACCGTCATCCAGAAGGGCGCCGGGCTGCTGCCCGACTCCTCCTGGTGGCTCAACTCCCAGCGCGGGATCACCCCGCGCATCGCCGGTGGTGGCGCCTACCACGCGATCGTCGGTACGCTGCTCGAGGCGCTGGCCACGGCGGTCATCGCCGTCCCGCTCGGCATCATGGCCGCGATCCTGCTGGTCGAGTACGGCGCGAGCCGCATCGCCCGCGTCGTGAGCTTCACCGTCGACATCCTCTCGGGGTTGCCCTCGATCGTCGCGGCGCTCTTCATCTACGCCTTCTGGATCACCACCCTGGGCTTCTCGCGCTCCGGTTTCGCGGTGTCGCTGGCCCTGGTGCTGCTCATGGTTCCGGTCGTGGTCCGCTCCACCGAGGAGATGCTGAAGCTCGTCCCCAACGAGCTCCGCGAGGCCTCCTACGCCCTGGGCGTGCCGAAGTGGAAGACCATCGTGCGGATCGTCCTGCCGACGGCCTTCTCGGGGATCCTCACCGGTGTCCTGCTCGGTCTGGCCCGCGTCATGGGTGAGACCGCTCCGCTGCTGATCCTGGTCGGCTACTCGCAGTCGATCAACACCAACCTCTTCAGCGGCAACATGGCGGCCCTCCCGCTCATGATCAACAACGACCGTCAGCAGGCGCTGGCTCCCGCGGTGGAGCGCGTCTGGGCGGCCGCCCTCACACTGGTGCTCATCGTGCTGGTGCTCAACATCGCCGGTCGGGCCATCGCCCGCTTCAGTTCGCTCAAGAAGTAGGAGAACCCGTCATGGCCAAGCGCATCGACGTCAAGGACCTCAACGTCTACTACGGCAACTTCAAGGCCGTCGAGGACGTCTCGATGACCGTGGAGCCCCGCTCCGTGACGGCCTTCATCGGCCCGTCCGGCTGCGGGAAGTCGACCTTCCTCCGCACGCTCAACCGCATGCACGAGGTCATCCCCGGCGGTCGCGTCGAGGGCAGCGTCATGCTCGACGACGACGACCTCTACGGCTCCAAGATCGACCCGGTGAACGTCCGCCGCACCGTCGGCATGGTCTTCCAGCGTCCCAACCCGTTCCCGACGATGTCGATCTTCGACAACGTCGCGGCCGGCATGCGCCTCAACGGCGTCCGCAGCAAGAAGGTGCTGACCGAAGCCGTCGAGAGCTCGCTGCGCGGGGCGAACCTGTGGAACGAGGTCAAGGACCGCCTCGACAAGCCCGGCGCCGGCCTCTCCGGTGGCCAGCAGCAGCGCCTCTGCATCGCCCGCGCCATCGCGGTGAAGCCGCAGGTGCTGCTGATGGACGAGCCGTGCTCCGCGCTCGACCCGATCTCGACGCTCGCCATCGAGGACCTGATCGGTGAGCTGAAGAGCTCCTTCACCATCGTCATCGTCACGCACAACATGCAGCAGGCGGCCCGCGTCAGCGACAAGACGGCGTTCTTCAACCTCGCCGCCACGGGCAAGCCCGGCCGTCTGATCGAGATCGACGACACCGCGACGATCTTCAGCAACCCGACGCAGAAGGCGACCGAGGACTACATCTCGGGCCGCTTCGGCTGAGCCCCCGCCACCCAACTTCTGGGGAGCTCTCCACCCTTCCGCTCGTCGGGAAGGGTGGAGAGCTCCCCAGAAGTCGTTACAGGAAGAGGTGCAGGACGAAGTAGAGGGCCGCGGCGAAGAGGCCGGCGGCCGGCAGGGTCAGCACCCAGGCGGCGACCATCGACCGCGCCACGCCCCAGCGCACGGCGGAGAGCCGCTTCGTGGCCCCCACGCCCATGATCGCGGACGAGATGGTGTGGGTGGTGGAGACGGGGGCGTGGAACTGCAGGGCCGCCACGTAGAGCACCACGGCCGACACCGCCTCGGCGGCGAACCCGCGGGCGGGGTCGAGGTGGATGATCCGGCGCCCCAGCGTCCGCATGATCCGCCACCCACCCGAGTAGGTGCCGGCGCTGATCGCGAGCGCCGCGCAGAGCTTCACCCAGACGGGGATGCTCGTCCCGGTGTGGAACCCGCCCGCGACCAGGGCCAGGACGATGACGCCCATCGTCTTCTGCGCGTCCTGCAGCCCGTGACCGAGGGACATGGCGGCGGCCGAGACGGTCTGGGCGATGCGGAAGCGCCGGTGGGTCGGAGCGGGCGCCTTGTGCCGCACGATCCACAGGATCGCCACCATGACGAGGTAGCCGAGGACGAACCCGGACAGCGGCGAGACCACCATCGGGACGACGACCTTGTCGAGGATGACGCTCCACTCGATGGTCGAGCTGGACGCGATCCCCGCCCCGGCGAGGGCGCCGATGAGGGCGTGCGAGCTCGAGGACGGCAGCCCGAGGCGCCAGGTGATGAGGTTCCAGGCGATGGCACCGAGCAGGGCGGCCAGGACCACGGTCATGCCGTGGATGCCGAGGTCCACCTTCACGATGTTCGAGCCGATCGTCTCGGCGACGCCGGTGCCGAGGAAGGCCCCGATGAGGTTGAAGACCGCGGCCATCCCCAGCGCGATCCGGGGGGTGAGCGCCCGGGTGGAGACGGACGTCGCGATCGCGTTGGCGGCGTCGTGGAAGCCGTTGGTGAAGTCGAAGCTGAGGGCGACGACGATCACGACGAGGACGAGGGCGAGCTCCACCGGTTCAGGATTCCTTGACGGCGATCGTCTCGACCGTGTGCGCGACGTGCTCGAACGCGTCCGCGGCCTCCTCGAGCGTCTCGATGATCTCCTTGTGCTTCATGATCGCGATGGCGTCGTAGCCGCCGTCGAAGAGCGTCGCGACGAGGCGGCGGTGGATCTGGTCCGCCTGGTTCTCGAGGCGGTTGATCTCGACCCAGTAGTCGGAGAGGTCCGAGAGCGAGCGCAGCCGGGGCATCGCCTCGGCGGTCAGCTCGGCCTGGCGGGTGAGGACCTGGACGATCTCGCTCACGCCGGGGAGCATCTCGCCGACCTTGTAGAGCACCATCAGGTCGACCGCGGCCTGCATGAGGTCGAGGCAGTCGTCCAGGCGCGAGGTCAGCTGGTAGATGTCCTCGCGGTCGAAGGGGGTGACGAACGAGGAGTTCACCCGCCGCAGGACCGCGTGGGCCGATTCGTCGCCGCGGTGCTCGATCTCCTCCATGAGGGCGCCGAGCTCGACCCGACGGGCCTGGTCACTGCCGATCGCCTCGGTGAGGACGGTGGTGGCCTCGACGAGGATCTTGCCGGTACCGGCGAACAGCTCGAAGAACGAGTTGTCCTGAGGGGTCAGTCGGAAACGCACGTCCATGCTCCGGGAAGGCTCGGTTCGTCGGGGGAGGTGTCTCCCGACCCGATCCGCGACTCTAGGCGAGGCGGGTGGCGGGGGCCGACAGCACCCGCTCACTCACGACCCGGTGGAGCCGCCCTCGACACCCAGGACACGGTCAAGTTCGACCTCGGGCAGCGGCCCGTCGCTCTCGGACGCGGCGACGACGACATCGGTGTAGAGCTCGATCTCCTCGGCCAGCACGACGTCGGCGAGGGGGGCGCTGGGACCACCAGGACCGACCCCGGGGACCTGGTCTGGTGACGAGTCGAAGTCGTCACCCGGCTGCGGATCGAGCGAGTGCGTCATGGTGAGGCCACCGTACGCCGACTGGCACCCCGACGGGGGGCAGTCGGGAAGCATCACCCCGACGACGACGTCACGGAGCCCGAGGACGAGCCGGAGGCGGAACCAGTGGGGGTCGGGACGCTCAGCGCGGGCCGGTCCTCGTCGCTCAGCACGGTCCGCTGCAGGTTGACCTCGGCCAGGCCCAGCCCGCCGACGGTCACCTCGTCATAGGCGAGCAGCCTGCCCGCGTCCGGCCCGGTCTTCCCGAAGTAGAGCAGCGTGGCCGACAGCGGCAGCGGCGCGCCGTCGGCGAGGCGGTTCAGGCCGGCGGAGGTGACCCCGGCCCCGCCGGTGGTCCCCTCGACCATGATCCGGGTGCCGGAGGAGTCCAGCGTCACGGACCGCTTGTGCAGGTGACCGGCGAGGACGAGCGGGACCCGGCCGTAGAGGGGCTGCAGACCGCTGGGGTCGTGGACGAGGGCGATGTCGACGGGGTCGTCGGCGTGGGCGTCGTCCCAGGTCTCGATGCCCGCCGCGAGGGTCTCGTTGGCGCTCTCCTGGATCTGCTCGGCGCTGCCGGTGGCGGCCTTGCCCTCGCCGTCGGGGGTGAAGACGGGGTCCCCCTGGCCCGCGAGGACCAGCCCGGCGACCTCCGTCGTCGCGCCCTGGTCGAGGACGATCGCGCCCTGGGCGGCGACCTGGGCCTGGGTGTCGGTGGAGTCGTGGTTGCCGCGCACCCAGACGTAGGGGACGCCGATGCCGCCGATGCGGCCCAGGAAGCTGGCCTCCGCCCCGGTGCCCCAGGTGGTGGTGTCGCCGGTGTCGACGACGGCGTCGACCCCGAACTGCTTCACGAGGTTGTCGGTGAGGTCGTAGCCGAGGGGGTTGAGGTGCAGGTCGGAGATGTGCAGGACGGTGGTGACGTCCTCCCCCAGCCCCGTGGACCCGCTCTGCTCGTCGCCGAGGACCGGCAGGTTGGCCGCCGCGGCGTAGAGCGTGGAGACGCTGCGGACGATGTCGGACAGGCCGCTGCGGTAGCTCTCGAGGCGGTCCAGGGCGTTCTGCGTGCTCGAGACGACGTAGGGCGCGCGGGAGAGCAGACCGGTGAACCGGGGCTGGCGCAACGCGCCGGCGTCGAAGGTGAGGGCGGTCCCCGCCCCGGCGGCGACGACGACGACGAGCAGGGCCGCGCCGGTCTGCAGGGTCCGACGTCGGCCGCGGTAGACCACGACGGCGGCCAGCACCGCTCCCCCGAACCCGCAGGCGAGGCTGTAGGCGGCGGCCCGGACCACCGCGGAGCGCACGGTGTCGGCGGCGGTGAGCTCGAGCGCGAGCAACTGCTGGGGCGAGCGGACGAGGCGGGCGGCGGCGTCGACGTCGACGCTCTCGATGTTGGCGGTGACGATGATCGGCGCCCGGTGGGTGTCGAAGGTGACCTTCCCGACGGGCGGCAGGTCGACCTCTACACCCGGGCTGAGGCTGGGCCGCACGCGGACCTCGGTCTGCAGCGGGCCGACGTAGGTGCTGGAGCCGGGGGCGAGGGCGAAACCGATCGCGGCCCCCACGCCCGCGACGACGAGGATGCCGAACCAGGGGAGGACGTGCCGGCGCGCGAAGCGGGGTGCCCGACGGGCCCAGAAGCCGCGCCAGGCCGCGCCCCACCGCTCGGGCAGGCGCGGGACGAGGGGACGCGAGGGGCGGCGGATCCTGGGAGACATCACGTCGATCTTCGCGCAGCGCCGGCGCGCACGCCGCCTCGGCGGCGGGGCCGGTCCCCGGCGGGACCCCCAGGAGACGAGGCGGGCGACGGATGCCGTTGCGTCGCAGCTGCTCCGGGAGCCCGCGATCCAGGGTCCAGACCGGCGTGGCGGCCACCGCGATCCGAGCTGACGCAGGGTGACCGCGGTCTCGTGCACCGGCGACGAGACGGTGGGGTCGTGGGCGCGACCGCGACGGTCAGGCGTGCGTTCCCGCCGGTCGTCGGCCGTCGAGCGAGGTGCGCACCCACGCGATCGCCGGTTCCGAGAGCGGGTCCACGTCGACGAGGTCCCGCACCCACGTGTCGAGGCGTTCCCGGACGTCGTGCACCACCGAGCGCGCCGTGCGCGCGGTCAGCCGCCAGGAGCGACCCTCGGCGACGAGGTCCTCCAGCCCGACCGCGGGCAGTTCGAACTCGCCGTTGACGCTCAACGCCAGGCGGGTCCGCCCGTACTGGGCGTGCGGGGAGACGTCGTAGCTGGGCGCGAGCCCCACCCGACCGTCGGTGGAGTGCACGAGCGAGATGTTCTTCGCGTGCGCGTCGGTGTTGCCGAGCAGGACGTTGAGCGTGGTCAGCCTCAGGAGCTCGCTCACGTCCCCACCGTTGTCGAGGAGCAACGACCCGATGGAGCGGAGGTTCGCCGCGGGCCGGTGCCACCCGAACTTCGCCTCGATGTCGTCGCTGCTGAGGCCGAGCGCCTGGGCGGCGTCCTCCTGGTGCACCCGGGTCACGACACCGGGATCGGCGGCGTCCACCGACCGGTCGAACCGGGGGACGACGAGCGCGGCCGACCCGTCGAAGTGCTCCACGTGCGAGACCGCCGAGCGGAGCCCGACCGCCCGGGCCGCGAGGGAACCGAGCGCCTCGTCGTGGACGAGGGCGGGACGCTCCGGCAGCTGGGGTTTGAGGATGTGGGTGCTCGGCGCCCCGGCTCGTGGCACGAACCAGCGCCCGGCCACCAGGGTGAGCGCCGCCTTCGGTTGGACGCCGGGCAGGGAGGAGTCACCCACCCCCACGTGGTCGTCGCTGCGGGTGCGCTCGAGGTGTTCCCGGACGGCCCGCGGGTCCGGCAGGAGGTCGAGACGTCCCTCTCCCGGCGACTGCCCCGCGAGGGTGAAGGTGGCCGCTCCCGGAACGTCCCCGCCTGCGCTCGCGAGGAGGGCCAGGACGTCGGCGCTGTTCGCACCGGCGCGCCGGGCCAGTCGAGATCGGGAGCTCGTCCCGACCTCCGGGAGGAGACCCCCGAGCCAGGCCCGGACGAGAGCCGCAGGCGGGTGCACCGTCGGCGGTTGGGCGTCGAGCCGGACCGAGAGCACGGGTGCGCCGAGCGGTCGACGGTCGAGGAGGTCCGCCGACCAGGTGAGCCGCAGTCGAGCGCCGGCGTCGTCGACCCGGGCGACGAGGTCGCCCTGCAACCGGACGTCGAGGGTCGTCACCGCGGCGCGTGACCGCTGAGGGAGGCGCCCAGGGCAGAGGCCACGAGGAACAAGCGGGACAGCGTCACGTTCGTCCGACCCCGTTCGAGTTCGGAGATGTAGCGCTGGGAGACACCGGTCCGCTCGGAGAGCTGGTCCTGGGTCAACCCCGCCTGCAGACGCAGCCCGCGCAACCACCGGCCCACCTGGGCGCCCGTGGTGAAGGTGACCCCGTCGGCCCCCGGGGACGGCACGGCGTCGGTCATGCGGACGCCCTTTCATGACACTGGTGGATATCCACAGTCATCCGCCAGGGTAATGCACGGCGGTCAGCGGGCGTCGTACTCCGCCTGGGCGACACCGACCCGGAGAGCCGAGGCCTCGAGCAGGTCGGCGAGCGCGCGCAGCTTCTCGGCCACCTGCGCACCCATCGGGGTGAGTTCGTACTCGACGCGCGGCGGGATCGCGGTGACGACCTCGCGGGTGACCATCCCGTCGCGTTCCAGCGTCTGCAGGGTCTGCGCCAGCATCTTCTCGCTGACCCCGTCCACCTTGCGGCGCAACGCGTTGAAGCGGAAGGACCCCTCCCCCAGGGCGATCAGGACGAGCGAGGGCCAGCGGCCGGTGACGTCCTCGAAGGCCGCGCGCGACGTGCACCCGCGGGCGAACACGTCGACGACGAACTCCTGGGTGGGCCCTGCGCTCATGGTCCGAGGATACGCCCGGCACCGCGGGAATGCCTGGCACTGTGGAATAGTTAGTGCCATCGACAACGCAGTGCCCCGTCCGGAGGAGAACCCCATGTCCACGACCTACGCAGTCACCGCCGCCAGCGGCAAGCTCGGCCGCCTCGCCGTCGAGGCGCTGCTCGCGAAGGGCGTCCCCGCCGGCGACGTCGTCGCGGTCGTCCGCACCCCCGCGAAGGTCGCCGACCTCGCCGCCCGTGGTGTCGTCGTCCGCGCCGGCGACTACGCCGACCGCGCCTCCCTGGACGCCGCGTTCGTCGGTGTCGACCGCCTGCTGTTCGTCTCCGGCAGCGAACCCGGCGCGCGGATCGCCCAGCACACCAACGTCGTCGAGGCCGCGAAGACCGCCGACGTGAGCCGGATCGCCTACACCTCGATCCTGCGCGCCGACACCTCCACGAGCCCGCTGGCCCCCGACCACCGGGCCACCGAGGACCTGCTGTCGCGCGCCGGTGTCCCCTTCACGGTGCTGCGCAACTCGTGGTACCTCGAGAACTACACCGAGCAGCTCGGTCAGTACCTCGCCGCCGGGGCCGTGCTCGGCTCCACCCACGGTGGACGGGTCAGCGCCGCCGCCCGCGTCGACTACGCCGAGGCCGCCGTCGCCGCGCTCCTGGCCGAGGACCCCGCGCAGGTCTACGAGCTCGCCGGGGACAGCTTCGACTTCGCCGAACTGGCCGCCACGATCACCGAGGTCACCGGCACCACGGTCGTCTCCACCGACGTCTCCACCGAGGAGCACGTCGCCGCGCTGCAGGGCTTCGGCCTCGACGCCGGCACCGCCGGGTTCGTCGCTGCGCTCGACACCTCCATCGCGCAGGGCCAGCTCGCCACCGACCGCACCGACCTGGTGGAACTCACCGGGCGCCCGGCCACCACGCTGGCCGAGGCCGTCCGGGCCGCTCGGGCCTGAGCCCGGGCGGTTAGCCGTGGCAGCATCACGGGCGTGCCCCGGCTCCCGCGACTGCCCCTGACCGCGGTCCTCCCACCGCCCCCGTCCGCGGGGGTGGTGGGCGACCCCGGGGTCTGCGTCCCCGGTGGTGAGTTCCAGCGGGTCAGCGCCGAACGGGCCGTCGTCCTCGGCGGACCGGCGGCGATCCTGCTCCAGGTCGCGCACCCCCTCGTCGCCGAAGGCGTCGCGGTGCACAGCGACTACACCTCCGGTCCGGCGCACCGGCTGCTGGGCACGTTGCAGGCCGCGCTGACCATCGCCTTCGGGGACACCGAGCAGGCGCACGCGATCGCCCGCCACGTCGGCGCGCAGCACGCCCGGGTCCGCGGGACCACCCGCACCGACGCCCCCGGCACCCCGGCCGGGACCCCCTACCGCGCCAACGACCCCGACCTCGCGCTCTGGGTCCACGCGACGCTGGTGTGGACCGCCCGACGCGTCGCGGAACGCTACGTCGGTCTCGTCCTCAGCCCCGAGCAGCGCGAACGGCACTGGCAGGAGTCGAAACCGTTCGCGCGGCTCTTCGCCGTCCCCGACCGTGCCCTGCCCGGCAGCGTCGAGGAGTTCGACGCCTACGTCGAGCGGACCGTCGCCGGACTGGTCGTGACCGACGCGGCCCGGCGGGTGGCGGGCGACGTCCTCACCCAGCGGACCGCTCCCCCGTTGCCCGGCGTGGCGGCGCTGGCCCGCAGCATCACGGCCGACCTGCTGCCGCTGCGGTTGGCGCTCGACTACGGCATCGCCCCGACGCGGGGACGACGCACCGCCGCCGGCCTCCTCCGCACCGGGTTGCGGGCCGCGAGACCCGTGCTGCCGCAACGCCTCGCCGAGTGGCCGCACGCCGAGGTGTCCCGGCGACGCGTCCGGGCGTCGCCCTCCCGGACGTCCGTCGGACCCGACGGGACCGCGGGATGACCGTGAAGTCGGGACAGCGCGCCGGCCGAAGTCGTCGAGGGTCTCGACCCGAGATGCCCTCACCGTGCCCCGACTCGTCGTCGCAGTTCACGGTGGACCACGCCTGCAGCCGTTCCAGGGCGTTCGGCAGGTTTCCGCTTCCCTCCGGCTGATACGCGCGACGACCGCGGTCGGACACCTCTCCGGCCGTGCACAGCTGCTGTCGACCGTGCAGGCCATCCACGAACCGATCCCCGTCCTCCAGCACGTCGTCACCGGGGTCGTCGTCGACGAGGACGGAGACGACGCCGACGTGCGGGCGAACGTCACCGCGTTCTTCGGCGACGACCAGCACCAGCCGATCCTCGAAGGATCCAGCATCCGGCGAGGCGGGAAAGTCGCTGTCCGCCGGACGCGGCAGCTCCTAGGGTGGCCGCGTGGCCGTCATCTCGAGCGTCAACGTCGGCCGGCAGCGACCCATCGCGGCGAAGTCGGGGACCAGTGGCATCGACAAACGCCCGGTCGTCGGCCCGGTAGCGGTGCGAGCGCCCGGCCCCAAGGGCGAAGGTGGCAGCGGCCTGGACGGTGATCACATCAGCGACACCAAGAACCACGGCGGCGACCACCAGGCCGTCTACGCCTACGCCCGCGAGGACCTGGACCGGTGGGAGGGCGAACTGGGCCGTCCGCTCTCCAACGGCGTCTTCGGGGAGAACCTCACCACCTCGGGGTTGGCCGTGAACGAAGCGGTCATCGGCGAACGGTGGTCCATCGGTGAGGTGGTCCTGCAGGTTTCCTGCCCGCGGATCCCGTGCGTGACGTTCGCGGTGTGGTTGGGAGAGCAGCGGTGGTTGCCGCGATTCACCCGAGCGCGTGTTCCCGGGGCCTACCTGAGGGTGCTGACGCCGGGAACGCTCAGCGCCGGCATGCAGGTCAGGGTTCTGGACGTGCCGGCGCACGGGGTGAGCGTGGCGACGGCCTTCGCGGCGTTCACCACGCAGCCGGATCTGCTGCCGCTGCTGAGCGGCGTCCCGGAACTACCCCCGGAGGATTCCGAGGTAGTCGCTCGTCGCCTCGCTCAGCACTGACAGGCGCTCGGGGAGCAGCCATCGGGCCATGCGCCACGAGGGTGTCACGGGCGTGCTCGGGCCGGCCGGGCACTGCTCGGGTGACGACCACATCGCGAGACGATCGTGAACTCGAGTCGCTCCGAGGCTGCTGCGCTCTTGCGGGAGCCCAGCTCCACACCCCCACTGCTCTCGCTCTGGCCGTGGCCCAGTTCGCGGCTACGTCGGCGGGACGGGAACCTGCCCAGAGCTCGCTCCTGAGTTGTCCGGGGCGGCGTGGGAGGTGCAGGTGCAGGTGGTGTTCTCGACGAATCCTCGGACGGTCACGAGTTCTCTGCGAGGCGGGCGATGACCTCACCTGCGGTGTCGAAGGCTCCGGCGCGTACGACCCAACGACTGATGCCCCACCGCTGACGAGCCGCCCGCACCTGCTCGACGATCTCCTCGGTGGTGCCGACCCACAGGTAGGGCGCGGCCAGCAGGTCTTCGACGTCCGTCCCGGTCTCCTGCGCCATGTCGGTGACGGCGCCACGTCGGTCATCGGTCACCGTGACCACCTGCACCAGCGCCTCCAGGGGCGGCACCTCACGACCGACCGCTCCGGCGCCGGCGCGCACCGCGGCGATGCTCGCCTCGATCCGCGCCGGCGTCCAGGACACGGTGTGGGAGTGCCCGTCGGGCAAGGTGCGCCCCAGCCCGGACAGGCCCACCGCGTCGGCGTGGGCGCCGGCCCAGGTCAGCAGGTCGGGGTGGTTGCCCCCGACGAGCAACGGCACCCGCTCCTGCACCGGCCGCGGGCCGGACAGGACCACGTCGCGAACGGCGCCGACGTCGGCGGCGGGGACCGTCTCGCCGTCCAGCAGGGTGCGCACGGCGCCGGCGACGTCGATCAGGTGCCGGATGCGACCGGCGGCGTCTGGGCGGGTGCGCCCGGTCATCTCCCACTCCGCGGGGGTGTGACCGGCTCCGATGCCGACGTCGGCGCGGCCGTCGGAGACGACGTCGAGGGTGGCGGTGTCGGCGGCGATGAGCAGGGCGTCGCGGATGCCGGCGTTCAGGACGTAGGTGCCGAGTCGCAGGGTGGTGGTGGCGGTGGCTGCTGCGGCGAGGGCGGTGAAGGGGGAGGGGCCGCTGCCGGGGTGGTCGGAGACCAGGAGGGCGCGGAACCCGGCGTCCTCGCAGCGGCGGGCGAGGTCGACCCAGGACGAGGCGTCCTGGGGCGAGGCCTGCAGGGAGACGTGGATCGGGTGCTCGCTCACGTCGTCACTGTGGTGTCCGGATCACCCGGGTGCCCAGCCCCGCGACGTGCGCCGAGGGCGAACGGTGACGTGGCGGACGTCGGCACGACCGAAACCGTGCTGACCCCGCGTGGCCGGTGTCCTACCGTGAGCCCGTGCCTGCTCCCACCCTCACGCCCGAGGTCGTCGCCGCTGCGGCCGCCGTCGCCGCCGACTGGATCGAGTTCCGTCGTCGGCGTCTCGACGTTCCCGGTGTCCAGTTCGCCGTCCGGTTGAACGACGACCTGGTGCACTCCAGCGCCCACGGCCACGCCGACCGCGAGGGTGACGTCGCCCTCACCCCCGAGCACGTGTTCCGGGTGGCCTCGCACTCCAAGACCTTCACCGCGACGGCCGTGCTGCGCCTGGCCGAACAGGGCCGGCTCCGGCTCGACGACACCCTCGCCACCCACGTGCCGTGGGTCGCCGAGGAGGACGCCGAACTGGCCCGGGCGAGCCTGCGTGAACTCCTCGGCCACGCCGCGGGCCTCACCCGCGACGGCCTCGACGGCGACTTCTGGCAACTGGAGCACGGGTTCCTCGACGTCGACGGGCTGCGGGCCGCCGTGCGGTCCGGGGGTTCGGTGATCCCCCGCTCCTCGCGGTTCAAGTACTCCAACATCGGGTACTCGCTGCTCGGCCTCGTCGTGGAGGCGGTGACGGGCACCCCCTACGGCGAGTTCGTCGCGAGCGAACTCGTCGCCCCGCTGGGTCTGGCGCGCACGACTCCGGACCTGCCGGCGGCGGGCGAGCTCGTGACGGGGTACTCCCCCGCCTCGACCGGGCCGCGACGTCCGCTCCCGCACCCCTCGACCGCCGGGATGGCCGCGGCGACCGGTTTCTGCTCCACGGCCGAGGACCTCACGGCGTGGTTCTCCGCGCACCGCCACGGACGCACCGAGCTGCTGAGCGAGCACGCGAAACGGCTGGCGCAGCGCGCCGAGTGGCCGACGGAGGGGACCGACCGGTTCTACGGTCTGGGGTTCATCGGCGAGAAGGTCGGTGCACGACAACTGGTCGGGCACTCCGGCGGGTTCCCCGGCCACATCACGAAGAGCCTCCTGGACCCGGAGTCGGGTCTCGCGCTGAGCGTGCTCACCAACAGCGTCGACGGCCCGGCGTCGGAACTCGCGGTCGGGGTCGTGAAGCTCGTCGACCTGTTCCTCGCCGAGTGGGGGACCGAGGAACCCGCCGTCGACCTCGACGCGTTCTGCGGCCGGTGGGCCAACCTGTGGGGTCCGCAGGACGTCGTGCGAGCGGGTTCCGCACTGATCTCCTTCGACCCCGACACGGTGGACCCCGCGGCGAACCCCGTGACGTTCGACGTGCTCGACGGGCAGACCCTGAAGGTCGTGCGGGACGGCGGTTTCGGGTCGTTCGGGGAGGACTGGACGTTGGGCCGGCGTGCGGACGGTACCCCGACGCTGCGCGGCCACAGCGGCATCACGATGGTGCCGCTGGACCGCTACGCGCCGGTCTGACGTCTCGACGGCGACGTCTCGCGTCAGGCGTCGAGCGAGGCCTCGAGGGTGATCTCGACGCCGGTGAGGGCCTTGGAGACCGGGCAGGTCTCCTTGGCCGCCTGCGCGGTCTTGACGAAGGTGTCGTTGTCGATCCCGCTGACCTCACCGGTGACCTTCAACACGATGCCGGTCAGCTTGAAACCACCGGCGGCGTCCGGGCCGAGGGAGACGTCGGCGGTGACCTCGAGGCTCTCCGGCGTGCCGCCGGCCTCGGCCAGCAGCGCCGAGAACTGCATGGCGTAGCAGGAGGAGTGGGCGGCGGCGATGAGCTCCTCGGGGCTCGTGGTGCCGCCGGCGTCGTCGGCCGCGCGCTTGGGGAAGGAGACGTCGTAGGTGCCGACCTTGGAGCTGGACAGCTCGACCTGGCCGGAGCCGGTCTCGAGGGTGCCGTTCCAGGCGGTGCGTGCGGTACGGGTGGGCATGGTTCCTCCGCTGTTCGGGACGTCTGGCGACCCCATCCTCGCCACCTCACCCGCAGCCCGCCACCCCGAGCCGTTCCTCGGGGGCGGAGAACGACGACAGGGCCCGTGGGGAGATCCCCACGGGCCCTGTCGTCAGTCAGTCGTGCATCGGTCGTGCGTCAGTCGCGCGGAGCGCTCTCGCGACGCGGACCGCGAGGAGCGCCACCCTGGCCTTCGCGGCGGGGACCGCCACGGAAGCCGCCCTCACGACGCGGGCCGCGGCGCGGGCCACGAGCACCACCTTCGCGGGTCTCGGTGCGACGGGGCTTGATGACCACGATCTCGCCGGACTCGGCGACGGCGCGGACGGTCTCGTCCCCGGCGTTGACGTTCTCGACGTTCTTGGCCTCGACACCCGCGTCCCGGTGCAGCCAGCCGTAACGGCGGACCTGGTCGGGCAGAGCGATCGCGAGGACGGTCCCGGTCGCACCGGCGCGCGCGGTGCGGCCGGAGCGGTGCAGGTAGTCCTTGTGGTCGTTCGGCGGGTCGACGTGCACGACGAGGTCCACGTCGTCGACGTGGATGCCGCGGGCGGCGACGTCGGTCGCGACGAGGACACGGGTCTCCCCGGCCGAGAAGGCGTCGATCGCCTTGGAACGCTGCGACTGGCGCAGGTCCCCGTGGATCGCCTCGGCCGGCGCACCGGCTTCGCGCAGCTGGTCGGCCAGGCGCTGGGCGCCGAGCTTGGTGCGCACGAAGAAGATGGAACGCGCCGGACGCTTGCTGATCTCCGTGAGGATCGACAGCTTGTCGTGCGGCCGGACCGCGAAGACCCGGTGCTCCATGTGCCCGACGTCGTCGGGGTCGGCCGGCGCGGCGTGGAACGCCGGGTCGGTCAGGAAGTCGTTCACGAGGGCTTCGACACCGCGGTCGAGGGTGGCGGAGAAGAACATCCGCTGCCCGCCGGGCTTGGTGCCCTCGAGGATGGCCCGGACGTTGGGCAGGAAGCCCAGGTCGGCCATGTGGTCGGCTTCGTCGAGGACGGCGATGTCGACCTCGGCGAGGGAGACGGCGTCGCGCTCGATCAGGTCGACGAGTCGACCCGGCGTGGCGATGAGGATGTCGATCCCGCGCTGGAGAGCGGAGATCTGACGGCCGTAGGGGACGCCGCCGACGACCACGGACAGCCGCAGGTCGAGGGAGTCACCGAGGGGACGCAACGCGTCGGCGACCTGCATCGCGAGCTCGCGGGTCGGCACGAGGACCAGACCGCGCGGTGCACCGGTGATGCGGGCCCGCTTCTGCGAGGCGAGACGCGCGAGCATCGGCAGGCCGAACCCGAGGGTCTTGCCGGAGCCGGTGCGGGCACGGCCGAGGATGTCGCGGCCGGCGATGCCGTCGGGCAGGGTGCGCGACTGGATCGCGAACGGCGCGGTCATCCCGCGACGCTCGAGCGCCTGCACCAGCTCGTCGGGCAGACCGAGCTCGGCGAAGGTCGACTCGGCGACCTCGATCAGCTCGGCCGCGGTGAGGGCCTGCTCGGTCGCCGAGGGGGCGAAGGAGCGCGGGCTGCGCGGGGTGCTGTTGCGGCGGTTGCCGCCACCCTGGTAGCCACTGCGGCTGCCGCCACCGGAGGAGAAACCACCGCGGCTGCTGCTGCCGCCCTGGTACCCACCGGAGGACGAGCCGCCACGGCTCTGGTAGCTGCCGCCACCGCCACCCTGGTAACCGCTCGAACGGGGACGGTCGTCCCGGTCGAAGGAGCGGTCGGAGGACGGGCGGTCCTCCGTGCGGTAGCCACGGGAATCGCGGCGCTGGAACCCGCCCTCGTCAGAACGCGAGGGACGGCTGGAACGGTACGAACGGTCTTCGTACTGGGGCATGGAAGAAGAACTCCACGTGGGCTCGTCGGCCGCACGGCGGTCCGCCCCCAGGGCGCGCGGTAGCGCACAGATGCTGAGGTATGGGACTCAAGCGACCTCGCGGGCGGCTCGCCCGCTGAGATGACGGCATCGACACCGTCCTGAGAAGAGTAACAGGCTTGAGCGCTCAACCCTTCCCGGCGTCACCCCGGCAGCTCCGCGGTGGGATCGTTGCCTCCCCGGGGTCACTGGACGACCTCAGGGAGGCAACGATCCCGAGGCCGTGCGCCGCAACGGGTTCAGCCGCGCGAGGCCTGGATCGCGGTGAGCGCGATCGTGTAGACGATGTCGTCGACGAGCGCGCCGCGCGAGAGGTCGTTCACGGGCTTGGCCAACCCCTGCAGCATCGGCCCCACCGAGATGACCCCTGCGTTGCGCTGCACCGCCTTGTACGTCGTGTTGCCGGTGTTCAGGTCCGGGAAGACGAACACGGTGGCGCGGCCGGCGACGGGTGAGTTCGGCGCCTTCGAGGCCGCGACGGAGGCGACGGCGGCGGCGTCGTACTGCAGCGGCCCGTCGATGATGAGGTCGGGTTCGCGCTCGCGGGCGATGCGGGTCGCCTCGGCCACCTTGTCCACGCTGGTGCCGGAGCCCGAGGAGCCGGTGGAGAACGAGATCATCGCGACCCGGGGTTCGATCCCGAACGCGCGCGCCGACGCCGCGGACTGCAGGGCGATGTCGGCCAGGTCCTCGGCCCCGGGGTCGGGGTTCACCGCGCAGTCGCCGTAGATGACGACGTCGTCGGGCAGGCACATGAAGAACACGCTGGACACCAACCGGGCCCCCGGTTTCGTCCGGATGATCTGCAGCGCAGGGCGAACCGTCGCGGCGGTGGTGTGCACGGCACCGGCGACGAGACCGTCGACGGCTCCCGCCTGCAGCATCGCCGTCCCCAGCCAGATCGGGTCGGCGAGGGAGTCGCGGGCGACGTCGACGGTCATGCCCTTGTGCTTGCGGGCTTCGACGAGCACGTCGACGTAGGTCTCGACCAGACCGGCCGGGTCGAGCACCTCGACCCCCTCGGGGATCGTCAGCCCCAGCCCGGCCGCCACCGAGGCGACCTCGTCGGGGTCGGCCAGCAGCACGGGTCGGGCGATCCCGCGCTGCGCGCAGATGACCGCGGCCTGGATCGTGCGCGGTTCGGCGCCCTCGGGCAGGACGATCCGCTGCCGGCGTTCGGCGGCCAGCGTGGTGAGGCGACGCCGGAAGGCCGCGGGCGAGAGGCGTGGGGTGTGCGAGGCCGTCGGCAGCTGGGCCAGCCAGCCGGGGTCGAGGGCGTCGGCGACCGTCGAGGAGACCGCGAGCGCCCGTTCCGCGTCGTCGGCGGGCACCTCGGGGTCGAGCCGGTTGACGGCCGTGGCCGTGGCGTAGGTGGAGCGGTCGGAGCGCAGGATCGGCAGCCCGGTGGCGGCCGCGGCCGCGGTGAGCTCCTGCACGCGGGGGTCCATGCCGACGCCGGCGGTCAGCAGCAGACCGGCGAGGCGGTTGCCGTTGAGCGCGGCGAGGCAGGTGGCCATGACGACGTCGTGGCGGTCGCCGGGGACGAGGATGAGGCGACCCTCGCGCAGCAGCGGGAGCATCCCCGGGACGGCCTGCGCCGCGACGACGACCTCCTTGATGCGCCGGCCCTGGTCGCCGTGGGTGAGCACCTCGACGTCGAGGTCGTGGACGAGGTCGCGCACCCGCGCCCAGGTGAGGTCACCGCGGAAGGGCACGGCCCCCACGAGGGGGATCTCGTGGTGCTCCAGCGCGCCGCGCAGTGCGGAGATCCGGGCCACGGCGGTCTCGGGGTCCTCCGGGACGGGCCAGCGCGAGACGACCCCGCCGATGACGCGCAGCGCCTCGCCGGTCCGGTAGGTCCCGGCGGTGACGGCCATGTCCTCGGCGATGCGTTCGGGTGCGCCGGGGTCGGTGCCGTCGACGCCGGCGGACCCGACGAGCAGCACGTCGGCGTCGAGCGCCGTCGCGAGCGCCTGGTTGACCCGGCCGGAGAACACCTGGTCGGCGGAGGGGGCGAGGCCTTCGACGACGACGACGTCGTGGGCGGCGAGGACCTTCTCGGCGGCGGCGACGACCTCCTCCATCAGGTCGTCGATGTCGCCGCGGGAGAGGCGTTCGACGACGCGGGAGGCCGGGATGGGTTCGGAGGGGTCCAGCGTGGTGGTGAGCCGTACGAGCGCGACGGAGCGGTCGGCCTCGGACCCACGGGTCGCCTGCGCCAGCGGTTTGTGGAACCCGACGGCGACCCCGCGGGCGTCGAGGGCCCGGACCAGCCCGAGGCAGGTCGAGGTGAGGCCGGCACCGTGGCCGGTGGGGACGACGAGCAGCACGCGGGCCATGGCTTCACCTTCCCCCACGCCGCCCCGGGGGGCGACGGCAGCCCCTGCGGGGGTTCAGCGGTGCTCGACGAGGGCGACCGTGTCCCGCGCGATGAGCAGCTCCTCGTCCGTGGGGACGACCATGGCCAGCGGTCCTCCGCCGGGGACGGTGATGCACCCGGTCGGTGTCGCGGAGCGGCCGTGCTCGTCGTTGGCGGCGGGGTCCTCGACGAGCCCGAGGTGCGCCAGCTTGGCCAGCAGCATCGAGCGGACGTTCTTGGCGTTCTCGCCGATCCCGCCGGTCAGGACGAGGGCGTCCAGCCCGCCCAGGGACACCGTCAGCGCGGCGACGTGCTTGGCCGCCCGGTGCACGAAGACCTCCAAGGCCAGCTTGGCCCCGGCGTGGCCTTCCGCGGCCTGGCCGGACAGCGTCCGGACGTCGTTGGAGAGCCCCGACAGCGCCAGCAGCCCCGAGTTCGAGTTCAGCTGCTTCACCACCTCGGTGACGCTCATCCCGGTCCGGGCGACGACGAGTTCGACGACCGCCGGGTCCACGTCACCCGAGCGGGTGCCCATCACCAGGCCTTCCAGCGGGGTGAGGCCCATGGTGGTGTCGACGGAGCGACCGTCGAGGACAGCCGTTGCGCTGCACCCGTTCCCGAGGTGAGCCACGACGAGCTTCAGCCCGCGCGGGTCCCGCCCGGAGGCCTGCAGCAGCTCGGTGGCGCGCTGGCTGACGTAGCGGTGGCTGGTCCCGTGCATGCCGTAGCGGCGGACGCCGAACTCCTCGTACCACTGCGTCGGCACCGCGTAGCGGTAGTTCACCTCGGGCATCGTCTGGTGGAAGGCGGTGTCGAAGACGGCGACGTGCTCCAGGTCGGGCAGGACGGCCCGGGCGGCTTCGATGCCGGAGGCGTTGGCCGGGTTGTGCAGGGGGGCGAGGGCCGACAGTTCGTGGATCTGCGCCAGCACCCGGTCGTCGACGCGGACGGAACCGCGGAACACGGCGCCACCCTGGACGACGCGGTGCCCGACGCCGAGCAGCGGCGGCAGGTCGAGGTCGAGCAGGCGCTGCAGGACGTGCGCGAGGGCCCCGCGGTGGGTGGTGGCGGCCGGGGTGATCGTGCGCGTTCTCAGCTCACCGTCAACGGCGGTCGTCATGTGGACCACTGCGTCCGGGGACCCGATCCGCTCCCCGAGGCAGCTGAGCGCCCGCTCCCCCGTCACCGGGTCCACGAGCGCCAGCTTCACCGAGGAACTGCCGCAGTTCACGACGACGACGGAACCCTGACTGGTCGACACGCTGATCTCCTCACGGTGCTCGTCCCGCCCGTGCGGAACCCCGGATCGACCCTCTCACGCAGCGGGCCAGCCCTCACGGGCGTGGGCGGTCTCCCAGAACATCCACTCGTAGCGCGTCGCGGTCGCGAACGCCTCGTGCATCGCCTCGACGTCACCCGGGGCGGCGAGCGCCGCCTCGTCCACGAACCGCCGGGCCCGCTCCACGGCGAGGTGGAACTCGGGGGCGTCGTAGGCCGCGACCCACCGCGCGTAGGGGTGGTCGGCGACGAGGTCCGCGTGGGCGGCCAGTCGTCGCCCGGCGTCGGCGTAGATCCAGAAGCAGGGCAGCACCGCGGCGGCGGCGACGGCGTAGGGGGCGGTCGCCGCGGCGGCGACGAGGTAGGAGACGTAGCCGAGCGTCGTCGGGGACGCGAGGACCGGTCCCGTCGGTTCCGGCAACCGGCCGCCGGCGAGGAGGTCGGCGTGCAGGGACACCTCGACGCTCGCGGCGCCGTGCGCGGAACCGGCCCAGAACCCCGCGCTGTCGGATCCCGGCGCGCGGGCCGCGAGCAGGGACAGCGCCCGGGCGTAGCCGGCGAGGTAGATCGTGTCCTGTTCCAGGTAGTGCCGGAACGTCGCGGGGTCCAGCGACCCGGCGCCGAGTTCGGCGAGGAACGCGGAGTTCTCGACCGCCGTGCGCAGGCCGGCGGTGCGGGTCCAGGTGTCGTCGGTGAAGCTCACGAGCGGTCCTCCCGGAGGGCGTGGGCGTGGTCCAGCGGTCCGTGCCCGGACCCGACGTCGAGGCGGGCTCCGGCGAGGAGGGCGGCCTGCAGGTAGTCGCGGGCGGGTTCCACGAGGACGTCCCAGCCGGTTCCGGGGTGCAGGGCGACCTGGGCGGCCAGCGCCGAGGACAGCGTGCAGCCGGTGCCGTGGGTGGCGGTGGTGTCGACCCGGTCGCGCCGGACGAGCACGGTGGTCTCGGGGCTCCCGGGACTCGCGAGCACGTCGACGCTGGCCTGCCCGCTGAGGTGCCCACCCTTGAGCAGGACGGCGGTGCCGCTGCGCCGCGCCAGTTCCTGCGCCTGGTCCCGGCACTGCGCCACGGAGGTCGCGGCGTCCACGCCCAGCAGGGCCGCCGCCTCGGGGACGTTGGGGGTGACGAGGTCGGCCAGCGGCAGCAGCACGTCGCGCACCGCGGCGACGGCGTCGGGGTCGAGCAGCGCGTCGCCGCTGGTCGCGACCATGACGGGGTCGAGGACGACCGGTCCGAGCGCGCGGGAGCGGAGCACCTCGGCGACGGCGAGGACGACGTCGGCCCCGGCGAGCATGCCGATCTTGGTGGCGTGGACGGTGATGTCGTCCAGGACGGTGTCCAGCTGCAGGCGGACGAACTCCGCGGGGACCGCGAGGATCCCCCGCACCCCGTGGGTGTTCTGCGCCGTCAGCGCGGTGACGACGCTCGCCCCGTAGACCCCGTGCGCGGCGAACGTCTTGAGGTCCGCCTGGATCCCCGCTCCCCCGCCGGAGTCGCTGCCCGCGATGGTGAGAGCTACGCGGACGGGAGGGGGAACGGGTGCGCTCACGATCCCCACCGGGTCCGCAACGACCGGGCGGCGACCTCGGGGTCCTCGGCGGCGCAGATCTCGGACACGACGCAGAAACCCGCGATCCCCGTGCCGTGCAGCTGCTCCAGGTTCTCGGGGTGGATTCCGCCGATCGCGACGCAGGGCACGGGAGAAGCCCCCACCACGGTCGCGAGACCTGCGGGGCCGAGCGGCGCGGCGGCGTCGGGTTTCGTCGGGGTCGCCCAGACCGGTCCGACCCCGAGGTAGTCCACGACGCCCGGGTCGATCGCGGCGACCTCCTCGGTCGTCGAGACCGACACCCCGAGCAGCATCCCGGGGGCGATCCGCCGGACCTCCTCGACCGGCAGGTCGGACTGCCCGAGGTGGACCCCGTCGACGCCGGCGATGAGGGCGATGTCGACGGCGTCGTTGACGAACAACGGGACACCGCTTCCCCGCAACGCCTCCTGCACGGCCAGCACGAGCGCGAGGCGTTCGCGGTCGCCACCGTCCTTGGCCCGCACCTGCACGGCGGTCACCCCGCCGGCGACGGCCGCACGGACCACCGCGGGAACTCCGCGGGGTCCGCACTGGGCGGTGTCGGTGACGAGGTAGAGCGTGGGGTCGAAACCCCGTCTCACGCGATCCGCCCGGAGCGCGCGAGGTCGTCGCGGACCGCGTCGGCGTCGACGGCGTCGAGTTCGTCCAGCCAGCGGATCGCGAAGGTCCCCGGCCCGACCCCCTGCGCAGCCGCGCGTTCCGCGGCGACGGCGACGTGGACGTGAGCGGCGACGGCCGCGACCAGGGGGTCCTCGGCGACGGCGGCGTAGGCGGCGACGAGGGCCCCGAGGGAACACCCCGCCCCGGTCGTGCGGGTCAGCAGCGGGTGGCCACCACTCACCCGGACCGTGCGTCCACCCTGGACGACGACGTCGACGACCCCGGAGACCGCCACGGCTCCCCCGGTGCGGTCGGCGATCTCGCGGGCGGCCACCAGGGCCTTCTCGACGCCGTCGGTGGAGTCGACCCCGCGACCGCCGGCTCCCGCGCCGGCCAACCCGAGGACCTCGGAGGCGTTGCCCCGCACCACGGTCGGGGCGTGCTGGAGCAGCTCGCGGGCGACGCGGGTGCGGAACTCCAGCCCACCCACGGCGACGGGGTCGAGGACCCAGGGGGTTCCGTTCCGGTGGGCGGACTCCGCCGCCAGCGACATCGCCCGGGCCTTCTCGTCGTCGAGGGTGCCGACGTTGACGAGCACGGCGGAGGCGAGCTGCGCGAACGTCGCCGACTCGTGGACGTTGTCCACCATGGCCGGGGAGGCACCGGCCGCCAACAGGACGTTCGCGGTGATCGTCTGCACGACGGAGTTGGTGAGGCACTGCACGAGCGGGGCGCGCTCGCTCAGCGCGGCGCGCGCCGCCACGACCTGCTCGGGACGGACGTGTTCTGGTGCAACGGCGGTCATGGCCGCGACATCCCTTCGTCAGCATTACCTGCGTCAGGTTCGACGGGTGTGTTCTCAGCTCCGTGATCTGCGCGGAGCACCCCGTGTCGCGGCCGACAGTAGCACCGTCAGGCCAAGGTCAAACGCCGGGTCGGCGCTGGGTCAGTTCTCCCCGCCCGCGCGTGCCTGGGCCCACAGGTCGACGCCGGAGTCGACGGCGAAGACGTCGATGGCCTTCAGTTCCTCGTCGCTGAACTCGAGGTTCGACACGGCGGCGACGTTGTCCTCGACCTGCTGGACGGAACTCGCCCCGATGAGCGTCGTCGTGACGCGACGGTCGCGCAGCACCCAGGCCAGCGCGAGCTGCGCGAGGGTCTGACCACGACCGTCGGCGATCTCCTGCAGGCCGCGGATGCGGGCCAGGGTGTCGCCGCCCAGGATCGAGGGGTCGAGGGACTTCCCCTGCGCCGCACGGGAGTCCTCGGGGATGCCGTTGAGGTAGCGGTTGGTCAGCAGACCCTGCGCCAGCGCGGTGAACGGGATGCAGCCGACCCCCTCCGCCTCGAGGACGTCGAGCAACCCGGACTCGATCCAGCGGTTGAACATCGAGTACGAGGGCTGGTGGATCAGCAGCGGGGTGCCGAGGTCGCGCAGGATCCGCGAGGCCTGCAACGTGCGCTCGGGACCGTAGGAGGAGATCCCGACGTGGAGCGCCTTGCCGGAGCGGACGATCGCGTCGAGCGCCCCCATCGTCTCCTCGAGCGGGGTGTCCGGGTCCGGACGGTGGTGGTAGAAGACGTCGACGTAGTCGAGCCCCATGCGCTGCAGCGACCGGTCCAGCGACGCCGTGAGGTACTTGCGGGAACCGTGGTCGCCGTAGGGACCGGGCCACATGTCCCAGCCGGCCTTGGAGGAGATCAGCAGTTCGTCGCGGTAGGGCTTGAAGTCCTCCGCGAAGAGCCGGCCGAAGTTCGTCTCCGCCGAGCCGTAGGGCGGGCCGTAGTTGTTGGCGAGGTCGAAGTGGGTGATCCCCAGGTCGAAGGCGCGGCGGGCGATGTCGCGCTGGGTCTGGAACGGCTTGTCGTCGCCGAAGTTGTGCCAGAACCCCAGCGAGAGGGCCGGCAGTTCGATCCCGCTGCGGCCGCAGCGGCGGAAGGGCATGGACTCGTAGCGTCCAGCGTCTGCGGTGTACGTTACCCGCCGATCCTGCCACGACCACCCCGCAGGAGGCACTGCCGGGCGAGCACATCGGGCCTCCCTGCGAGACTGGTCCCGTGAGCCCGCCCCCCGCCCGGACGTCCCGCCCCGCGCAGCGCGCGGGGAGTCCGCGGGGAGCTCGCGCGCTGGTCCTGGACGAGCTGCGCCGCCGCATCGTCGGACTGGAGTACCCGCCGGGCACCTCGTTGTCCGAGAACGAACTCGCGGCCGCGCTGGGGGTCAGCCGGACCCCGGTGCGCGAGAGCCTCATCCTCCTCGTGGAGGACGGTCTGGTGAACGTCGTCCCCCAGGTCGGGACGTTCGTCTCCCCCCTGCGCGAGAGCGACATCGCCACCGCGCAGTTCGTCCGCGAGGCCCTCGAACTGGCCTCGCTGGAACAGGCGGTCCCGCAGGTGGGCGAGGACGACGTCGAGGACCTGCACCGCTCGCTGGAGGATCAGCGCCGTGCGGCGGGCCGGGGCGAGCACGACCGGTTCTTCGCCCTGGACGAGGAGTTCCACCTCCGCCTGCTGGCCGTCTCGGGGCACGCCGCGGCCTGGCGTTCGGTGAGCCGGGCCAAGGTCCACCTGGACCGGGCCCGCCGGTTGTCGCTGCCGCTGCCGGACCAGCTGGACGTGCTGATCGACCAGCACGAGGCCGTGGTGGACGCGGTGGCCGCGCACGACGCGGACGCCGCCGCGACCGCCCTGCGGAGCCACCTGCGCAAGGTGTTCGACGACATCGCCGTCGTCCGGGCCGAGCACCCGGAGTTCTTCTCCGACGACCGCTGAGGACGATCACCGAGCCGCACGGCCCGGTGATCGTCGGAGTCGCTCACCAGTCGTGCATGCTCCCGTCGAGGCGACGGTTCACCGGCAGGTAGCGGGGTTCGTAGGGGAACCGCGCGGCCGCCGCCTCGTCGAACTCGACGCCGATCCCGGGGACGTCCCCGGGGTGCATGTACCCGTCGGCGAAGGAGTAGGTGGAGCGGAACACCTCCCCCGCGGGATCGCGGTGCCCCATGTACTCCTGGATGCCGAAGTTCGGGATGGCCAGGTCCAGGTGCAGCGCGGCGGCGTGCGCGATCGGCGAGAGGTCACCCGCGCCGTGGGCGCCGGAACGGACGCCGAACAACTCCGCGAGGGCGTACACCTTGCGCAGGTGCGAGATCCCGCCGCTGTGCGACACCGACATCCGGACGTAGTCGATGAGGCGTTCGGTGATGAGGGTCTGGACGTCCCAGATGGAGTTCAGGACCTCCCCCACCGCGAGCGGGGTGGTGGTGTGGGCGCGGATCGTGCGGAACGCCGACTGGTCCTCGGCCGGGGTCGCGTCCTCGATCCAGAACGGCCGGTACGGTTCCAGCGCGCGGCCGAGGCGCGCGGCCTCGATGGGCGTCAACCGGTGGTGGACGTCGTGCAGCAGGTGCACCCCGAACCCGAAGCGTTCCCGGACGGCCTCGAAGACGGTCGGAGCGAAGTCGAGGTAGGCCGAACTCTCCCAGGACCCCTCCTCGGGGCGGTCGGAGTTCGCGGGTTCGTAGATGCGTCCGTCGTGGACGGAGACGCCGTACGTCTTGGCGACCCCCGGTACCGCGGCCTGGATGCGGACGGCCTTGTAGCCCTGCTCGAGGTACTCGGCGAAGCGGTCGAGGAGTTCGGGGACGTCGTGGCCGTCGGCGTGCCCGTAGACCATGACCCCCGAGCGGGAGGCGCCGCCCAGGAGCTCGTAGACGGGCAGTCCGGCGACCTTGCCCTTGACGTCCCACAGCGCGACGTCGACGGCCGCGATCGCGGTCATGCCGACGGGTCCCCGCCGCCAGTAGGCCCCCTTGTAGAGGTACTGCCAGGTGTCCTCGATGCGAGCCGGGTCCCGGCCGATCAGCAGCGGGCAGACGTGGTCGCGCAGGTAGGACGCGACGGCGAGCTCCCGGCCGTTCAGGGTGGCGTCGCCGACCCCGACGACACCGTCGGAGGTCTCGAGCACGAGCGTGACGTAGTTGCGTCCCGGCGACGAGACGACGACCCGGGCATCGGTGATCTTCATCGGACCCTCCGCGGTGGACTACTGCCACACTAGTGCACCAGCACCAGGCGGGCGAGGGTCAGCCGACGTCCACCGCGCTCGCCCCGAGGGTCCCGCTGACGAGGACGCCGGAGTCGGCGACCTGGAACGCGTCGAGGTCGACCTGGGGCGGCACGTCGGACAACGCGATCGACCAGCCGCCGAACCCGGCCGCCTCGAGCAGTCGTTCCGCCCGACTCAGGGGTACCTCCGCCCCCGCCACCTCGGCGCTCACCGGATCCAGCGTCACGGACGCGCCGTCGAGTTCCGGACGGACCGTCACGGCCAGCTCCACCCCGAGGGTGAAGACGCGGACCGTCGTCGTCGCCCGGATCGCGTCCCCGGCACGCGCCAGGGCCACCCGCAGACCACCCGGGGACACCTGCTGCGCGAGGTCGGCGTAGGACACCTGTCCCCGGACGGTCCCGGCCGCCAGGTCGACCGTCCCGGACCCGCCGACGAGGACCCCGAGCGGGACGTCGACCTCGGGGATGCGCACCCGCACGTCGCGCAGCGTCACCTTCCCCGCGGGCATCTGCCCGACGTCGACGGTGACGTCGTCGAAGCGTCCCCGCACCGCCTGCCACAGGAACGACCCGCCCGCCACGGTCACCGTGGGGTCGGCGGGCAGGTCGTACGTCGTCCGCAGCTCCCCGGCGAACCGTCCGGTCGCGTAGCTGCGGGCGGCGAGGTCGCCCGCGACGAGGATCACCCCGAGCGCGACGACGGTCACCAGCAGACGGATCAGACGGGAGCGGGCCACCCGCTCACTGTGCCTGACGGCCCTGGACGGGGAGGACGGAGCGGGAAGTCTTCACGGGTCCTCGTGGTTGGGAGAGGCATGAGCACTCAGGCCCTGACCCTGGAGACCCACGACGACACCGTCAAGGACGGGATCGTCCTGATCGACTTCTGGGCTGACTGGTGCGGTCCGTGCAAGCAGTTCGCCCCGGTCTTCGAGAAGGCGTCGGAGTCGCACGGGGACATCACCTTCACCAAGGTGGACACCGAGGACCAGCAGCAGCTCGCCGCCCGCTACGGCATCACCTCGATCCCGACGCTCGTCGCCTACCGCGACGGCATCCCCGTGTTCGGTCAGCCCGGTGCGCTCCCGGCGCCCGCCCTCGAGCAGCTGATCGAGCAGGTCCGCTCCCTGGACATGGACCAGGTGAAGGAGCAGTACGCGCAGGCCGTGCAGGAGCAGGCCCGCCAGCAGACCCAGGCCGCGCAGCCGTCCCGCGAAGGCGTCCGCGCGGGCACCGACCCGGCGGCCTTCTGAGCGCAGACGATCCACCGTCACCCCGTCCCCCACCAGGGGGGCGGGGTGTTCTGCGTCTACGCACAGGAGGAGGTCGAGGAGAAACCCTGCGCGAGGTGGTCGCAGGTGGTTCGATGACACCGCTGCGTCCCCGGCCGGCAGGAGGTCCCCGTGCGCTCCGCAGGGCAGGTGCCCGACGCCGTCAGGGCCGCCGTCTTCCGCGCGCTGCCGGCCGGCTACGTGGTCCTCGGCCCCGAGCAGATCGTGCTCGACGCCACGGACGAGTTCCTGCGCCTGGTCGGGCGTCACCGCGCGGACCTCGTCGGCCGTCCGCAGTCCGAGGTCTTCCCGCCGGGACCGGGGAGCCTCCACGAGCTGTGCGAACGGGTCCTGGCCCACCGCCTCCCCGACGCCGTCCCGCTGGTGCGCCACGACCTCCCGCACGACCTCCGGCACGAGGACGCGCCCGAACCGGCCGAACGCTGGTGGTCGCTGACGGCGACGCCCGTCCTGGACGCCGACGGACGGGTTCAGGCCGTGGTCGGCGGCGCGCAGGACGTCACCGCGTCCGTGCTGGAGCACCGACGGACGGGACTCACCGGGCACCACGCGGCGCTCGACACGTCCCTCCGGACGGCGCTCGACACGTCCCTCCGGACGGCGCTCGGCACGTCCCTCCGGTCCCGGGTGCAGGACTCGCGCGAGGTCTCCGCACTGGCCGACGTGGGGCTCCGCCTCAGCGCTGCGCGAACCCTCGACGACGTCGTCCGCGTCGTCTCCCAGGGGCTGACCACCCTGGGTGCGGACGGCAGCGGGATCGCCGTCCCGGCCGAGGACGGGGGGTGGCGCCTCGTCGGCAGCAACGCGTTCGACGACGACTACCGCGCGCGGTGGGAACACGTCCCGCACGACAGCCCGCTCCCGGTCTGCCACAGCGCCCGCACCGGGGAGCGCCTGCTGCTGCCGGACGCCGCCACCGCCGACGCCTACCACCCGGTGATGCCCGCGGTGCGGGAGCAGAGCGGACGCAACGCCTGGGCGCTGTTCCCGCTCGTCGTCGGCGGCGGGGTGCTCGGGGCGCTGGCCGTGGCCTGGACGCAGGACCACACCTGCAGCGCGGACGAACTGGAACTCCTGGAGGGTTTCGCCGCGCAGTGCGCGCAGGCCGTCGAGCGGATCGGCAGCGAACGCGTCGCCGAGGACGAGGTCCGGGCCGTGCGACGCATGGCGGAAACGCTGCAGCGCAGCCTGTTGACGCAGCCGCCACTGCGCGAAGGGCTCCAGCTGGCGACGCGCTACCAGCCCGCCGCCCGCGGGGCGCAGGTCGGTGGCGACTGGTTCGACGCCTTCCCCACCCGCTCCGGCGGCACGGTGCTCGTCGTCGGCGACGTCAGCGGTCACGACCAGACCGCGGCGGCCGCCATGAGCCAGGTGCGCAACCTCGTCCGCGGCATCAGCTACGACGGCGACGACCGACCCGCGAACCTGCTGGCCCGGCTCGACCAGGCGATGGCGGGGCTGGGCCTGGAGACCCTCACGACCGCCGTGCTCGCCGTCCTCGACGCCCCCGTCAACGGGGTCGCCGGTCGTCGGCTGCGCTGGGCCAACGCGGGGCACCTGCCGCCCCTGCTGCGCCACCCCGACGGCCGGGTCGAACGGCTCGGGCCGAGCGGGGACCTCCTCCTCGGCCTCGACCCCACGACCGTGCGCCGTGAGCACACCGTCACCCTCGTCCCCGGCGACGTCCTGGTCCTCTACACCGACGGACTGGTCGAACGCCGCGACGGCGACCTCGACGACGGCATCGCGACCGTCGCCGACGCCCTCGCCGCCCCCGACGGTGTGACCGCCGGCGCCTGGGCGGACTTCCTGCTGGGAACCCTCGGCCCGGCCGGGACCGCCGACGACACCGCGCTGCTCGTCGTCCGGATCGAGACCGACACGAGCCCCGACACCCTGCGCTCCCCCGCCGGGGACCCCCAGGAGATCGTGCTGCCCGCCGATCCGCGCTCGGTGCGCGACGCCCGCCGCCTCGCCCGCCGGTGCTGCCACCGCTCGGGTCTGCCCGACTCCGTCGCCGAGACCGCCGAACTGCTGACCAGCGAACTCGTCACCAACGCGATCGTCCACGGCCGCAGCGACACCCGGGTCCGGATCACCGCCACCCCCGACCTCGTGCACGTCGAGGTCTCCGACGACAACGACCGCCGCCCGCTGCTGCAGGCCCCCGACGACGACGCCCTCTCCGGACGGGGCCTCAGCATGCTCGAGACCTCCGCCAGTCGGTGGGGCGTCGACGACGCCGACATCGGCAAGGTGGTCTGGTTCACCCTCGACGCGGTCTGACCCCGCTGACCCCGGGAGCCGGGTTCACAGCGTGAACGCGCTCCGGAACGCCTCGACCGCCGCCCGGCTGTCCCCCGAGGCGAACGCCTCCATCCCCACCGTCCCGCGGTACCCCGCACCGGCCAGCGCGGCCGCGACGACGGGGTGGTTGATCTCGCCCGTCCCCGGCTCGCACCGGCCCGGGACGTCGGCGACCTGGACCTCCCCGATCAGGTCCACGCAGCCCCGGAGGAGTTCCACGAGGTTCCCCTCCCCGATCTGGGCGTGGTAGAGATCCAGGTTCATCCGCAGGTGCGGACTGGCGACCGCAGCGACGAGCGCGCGGGTGTCCGCCGCCGACGCGAACGGGGTGCCCGGGTGGTCCACCGCGACGTTCAGGTTCTCCAGCGTGAACACCACGTCGTGGCGTTCCCCGAGTTCCGCGATCCGGACCAGGGTGCGCTGCGCCGCGAGCCACATGGCCCCCGTGACCTCGGCCACCGGACGCACGGGCAGCCCCCTCCCGTCCAGGCCGGTGCCGTGCAGGTTGAGGTTCGGACGGCCCCCGCCGCTGAGCGCCTCCGCCGCCGCGATCGAGCGCTCGGCGCTCGCCAGCAGCCGGTCCGCACCGTCGGGGTCGACGAGTTCCCCGTCGACGTAGCCGGTCATCGAGGTGAACCGCGCCCCGGTGGCCGCGAGCGCGAACAGGTCCTTCGTGGTCCAGTCCCAGATCTCGACCGCGAAACCCGCGTCGTGCAGCGTCCGCACCCGGTCCGGCAGGGGCAGGTCCCGGAACACCATCTCGGCGCAGACCGCCAGCGTGAAACCGCTCACCGGGTCCTCGCGTCCACCGTCGCGGCCACGACGGCCGGGTCGACGGGACCGCCGCTGCGCACCGAGGCGATGCAGGACAGAGCGATCGACAGCGCACGCCGGGCGTCGCGACCGGTGACGGAGGGAGTTCGACCCTCGCGGACGGCGGCGACGAACTCGGTGAGTTCACCGGTGTAGGCGTCGGCGAAGAGTTCGACGTCGGAGCGCGGGGTGGGGCTGTGCCGGCCGTCGGCGTCGAGGACCTGCAGGGCCGATCGTGGCCCCTCACCGATGCTCAGCATCCCCGCGGACCCGAAGACCTCGCCCCGGACGTCGTAGCCGTAGCTGGCCGAGAAGTTGGCCTCGGCGACGGCGATCGCGCCGTTGTCGAACCGGATCGTGACGACCGCGGTGTCGAGCAACCCGGCGTCCTTGAAGTCCGGGGCGATCAGGGCGTCGGCCACGGCGTAGACGGAGACCGGTTCCGCACCGGGGTTCAACCAGAGCAGGGTGTCGAAGTCGTGGATGAGCGTGAGGACGAACACCGCCCAGGCCGGGACCACGGCGGGGTTCGGCAGGCCCGGGTCGCGGGTGAGGGACCGCAGCAGCTGCGGGCGACCGATGCGGCCCGCGTCGATCGCGGCGCGGGCGGCGGCGAACCCGGGGGCGAACCGGCGGTTGAACCCCACCTGGAACGCGACGCCCGCGGCGTCGGTGGCCGCGATGCCGCGGTCGAGCTCGGCCATCGAGAGTCCGGCGGGTTTCTCGCAGAACACGGGTTTCCCGGCCCGGGCGGCGGCCTCGACGAGGTCCGCGTGCGCCTCGGTGCTGGCCGTCACGACGACCGCGTCCACGTCGGGGCGCGCGAGGAGTTCCGCGGGGTCGGTGAGCCCGACCGCACCCAGGGGTCCGGCCAGCGCCGCGGCGACGCCGGGTCGCGGGTCGGCGACGGCCGCGAGCCGTGCGCCGGGAACCCTGGTCGCCACCAGCCGGGCGTGCGAACTGCCGATGCGGCCGGCCCCGATCAGGCCGATCCCGGTGCTTCTCACGTCGCCGTCGACGTCGGACATGCGTTCGCCTCTCGTCCCGCCGGGTCTTGCGACCCGGCCTCACCCTAGAGCGCTCTAGGTCTAGATCGGTCCAGGGTGACCGGGCACGGGCCGGACGTCAAGCGGTCGGGCCGTTAGGGTGCGGTGGGTGACGCGTCCGCAGCCGGTGACCATGGCCGACGTCGCCGCCCGGGCGGGGGTCTCCCGGGCCCTGGTGTCCATCGTGTTCCGCGGAGTTCCCGGGGCGAGCGCCGCCAACCGGGAACGGGTGCTGAGGGCCGCAGCCGAACTCGACTACCACCCCGACGAACGCGCCCGCCTGCTCGGCTCCGGTCGCAGCCGGACGCTCGGAGTCGTCCACGGCCTGCACGTCCCCTTCCACGGCGAACTGGTGGAGGCGCTCTACGACGCCGTCGCCGATTCGCCCTGGCGCCTCAGGCTCGAACCGCGCGGGCGCTCCCGCACCGAGGCCGCGGCCGTACGGGCCCTGCTCGACCAGCGGGTCGAGGCCCTGGTCCTCCTCGGCCCGGGCGCCGGGCGGAGCGAACTGCAGGAACTCGCCGCGCGGCTCCCGGTCGTCGTCCTGGCCCGGGCCCTGCGCCAGGTGGACGCCGGGGTCGTCCGCACCGACGACGAGACCGGCGCCCGACTCGCCGTGGAGCACCTGGTCGGGCTCGGGCACCGCCGGATCGTGCACCTGCACGGCGGCCGGGCGCCGGGGGCGACCGAACGCCGCGCCGGGTACCGCCGGGCGGTGCAGTCCGCGGGGCTTCCCGCCGACCTCCGCCCGGGCGGAGCGGACGGCGCGAGCGGCGAGGCCGCGGCCGCGGACCTGCTGCGCGACGGGGTGCCCGACGCCGTCCTCGCCTTCAACGACGAGTTCGCCGCCGGGCTGCTGCACGCCCTGCGCGCCGCCGGGGTCGCCGTCCCGGGCGCCGTCTCGATCGTCGGCTTCGACGACAGCGCTGTGGCGGCCCTCTCGACGGTGTCGCTCACGACCGTGGGGCAGGACCCCGCCACCCTCGCGCGGCACGCGGTGGAGCAGGCCATCGCCCGGGTGGAGGGGGCCGCCGAGGTCCGTCGCGAGGTGGTCGTCACGCCCCGCCTCGTCGTCCGGGGGACGACGGCCGGTACGTGACCCTCGCCGCCGGGGTCTTCTCGCTGCTCGCCGAGACCACGCACCGACCCGAGGGGTAGACCGTGATCGTGGCGCTGAACGGGCTCCGCCTGCTGCGACGCTCGGCCTGGGACGACCGGCCGTGGGGACTGGTACGACCTCTACCGCCGAGGGGTTCCGTGGGCCACACTGGGACCGACGCCGGGACCCCGGAGAACGGCCGACGAAGGCAGGCTCACCCCATGGACCAGTCGAGCTCCACCTCCCGTTCCGAGGCCGTGATCTCCGGGCAGGACTACGCCGTGGACGAGATCGTCCACGCGGGTTCCTCCAAGGCACCGAGTTCCCTGGACGAGTTCTGCGGTGACGTGTGCTTCCAGGTCTCCCACGGCCCGCACCACCACGAGGTGGTGGGCGTGGGAAACCTCACGGGGGACATCGCGCTCGTGCACGAGAAGATGGGCGACGCGGGCGGGCGCGACGTCCGCGTCTGGCACGTCGCACCGGGTGCGGACGGGTTCCTGGCCCGTCACGTCCCGCCCACGGGCTGAGCACCGTCGACAGCGGGTACGGCAGCCGCTGAGCCCATCACCCCCGGATGCGCGAGGATGGAGAGCATGAAGGTGCTCTCCATCCAGTCCGCCGTCGCCCACGGCCACGTCGGCAACTCCGCAGCGGTCTTCCCGCTGCAGCGCATCGGTGTCGAGGTCCTGCCGGTGTACACCGTGAACTTCTCCAACCACACCGGGTACGGCGCCTGGCGGGGTCCGGTCATGTCGGCCCAGGACGTGGCGGACGTGATCACCGGCATCGAGGAACGCGGAGTGTTCCCCGAGATCGACGTCGTCCTCTCCGGGTACCAGGGCGGCACGGGCATCGGTGACGTGATCGTCGACGCCGTGCGCCGGGTCAAGGCCGCGAACCCGACGGCGATCTACGCCTGCGACCCGGTGATGGGCAACGCCAGGTCGGGCTGCTTCGTCGCCCCGGAGATCCCCGAACTGCTGCGCGACCGCGTCGTCCCGGCGGCTGACCTCATCACCCCGAACCAGTTCGAACTGGGCTACCTCACCGGCACCGAGCCCTCCACCATCGAGAGCACCCTCGCCTCCGCCGACCTGGCCCGGGCGATGGGCCCGTCCACGGTGCTCATCACCAGCGTCGAACGTCCCGACGCCGAGGAGGGCACCCTCGAGATGGCGGTCGTGGACGAGCAGGGGGCGTGGATCGTGCAGACCCCGCGGTTGCCGTTCAAGGCCAACGGTTCCGGTGACGTCACCGCCGCGCTGTTCGCCGCGCACCACCGCGCCACCGGTGACGCCGCCCTCGCCCTCGAACGGACCGCCTCGTCGGTGTTCGACCTCATCGAGGCGACCTACACCGCGGGATCCCGGGAACTCCTCATCGTCCAGGCCCAGCAGTTCTTCGCCGAACCCCGCCTGCAGTTCCGCGCGGAACGTCTGCGCTGACGCCCCGGCTCAGAACGAGGTGACCCCGCGGACGCGGTGACCGACGGCGATGGACTCGCCGGTCACCGCGTTGAGCGGGGAGGCGAGGAACGCGAGCAGGTCGGCGACCTGCGCCGGCGTCGACTCCCCAGGGGCGCCGACCGCCACGGCCGGGTCTGGGTGGGCGGTCACCAGGCCCGGGTTGACGGCGTTCACCGAGATCCCGGTCCCCGCCAGGTCGTCCGCGAGGTTCTTGGCCACCACGATCGTGGCGGCGTTGCGCACCGAACCGGTGATGTTGCCGGTGAGCAGGGCGTTCTGCCCGCTCACCACGACGATGCGGCCGAACCCCGCCGCACGCATCGACGGGACCACCGCGTTGGCGATCCGGAGGAAGACCATCGCCTTGCCGTCGAACGCCTCCAGGACCTGCGCCGGGTCGGACCGGCGCTCGGGGTCGAGGGTCCGCGCGGAGGGGGCGGCGGTCACGATGACGGCGTCGATGCGGCCGTGGGTCCGCAGCACCTCCTCCACCCCCGCCTGCACGGACGCGTCGTCGGTGCCGTCCAGCACCACCCCCTCGCCGGGGTTGCGGGAGGCGACGACGACCGTGGCCCCCTCCGTGCGGAGCCGGTCGGTGAGGGCCGCACCGATGAGGCCCCTCCCCCCGACGACGAGGACGACGCGGTCGCGGAACTGGAGATCCATGGGGGCACGGTATCCCCGGCTCCGTCCCTGCTCCCCCGTTCGGGTGGAGCCGCGCGACCGGGCGGGTGAACCGGCGGCCGAGCGCTCAACGTCCCCTTCCGGTGACCCGATCAGGGATTCGTGGCGAGTGGACCGACCCAGAACTACGACGGCGCCGAGGCGCTGGGGTGGCGCCCTCGGCCCGTCCTCGCGCGTCTGGTCCGCGCCGCCGCGTCGTTCGGGCCCGTGCTGTTCGCCCTGGCCGTCGGCGCAGTCGCCGCGCGCTGGGCCCCGGCGTCCCGGATCGGCGTGCCGGGCACGGTCTGGCTGCTCCTCGTCGTGGTGCTCTCCTCCCTCGTGCTCGTCCTCGTCTCCCACCTCACACGGCGGCTCGTCCCGCTCTCGGCCCTGCTCCGGCTGAGCCTCGTCCTGCCCGACCGCGTGCCCAGCCGCTTCGACGTGGCGCGCCGCACCTGGTCCCCGTCCCGACTGCAGCAGGCCGGGCCCCCGGAGCACGACGGACCCGTCGACTGGTTGCTGGCCCTCGTCGGGAGCCTCGCCGAGCACGACGCGCGCACTCGTGCGCACGGGGAGCGCGTCCAGGCCTACGCGGCCCTCATCGGCGCCGAACTCGGGCTGCCGCACGAGGACGTCGACCGGCTGAGCTGGGCGGCACTGCTGCACGACGTCGGCAAGGTCCACGTCCCCGTCGAGGTCATCAACAAGAAGGGCCGCCCCGACGACGAGGAGTGGGCCTCGCTCCAGCAGCACCCCGCCCACGGCGGGCGCCTCGTCGAACCCCTGCGTGGCTGGCTGGGTCCGTGGCTGGACGGGGTGGAGCAGCACCACGAACGCTTCGACGGTGCCGGCTACCCCCGCGGTCTGCACGGGACGGACATCTCGCTGGCGGCGCGCGTCATCGCCGTCGCCGACACCTACGACGTCATCACCTCGGCCCGCTCCTACAAGAAGCCGCTGTCCGCCGAACAGGCCAGAGCCGAGATCACCCGCTGCGCCGGAGCGCAGTTCGACCCCGACGTCGTCCGTGCGTTCCTCACCGTCGGCGTCGGACGGCTGCGGCTCATCGCCGGTCCGGCGACCCTGCTCGCCGCGTTGCCCGGGGTGGGTTCCCTCCCGGCGCAGGCCGTGTCGAACGTCTCCGCCGTGGCCCACACCGTCGGCGGGCAGGTCCTCGGCGCCGTCCTCACGGCCGGGGTCGGGGTCGGAGCGGGTTTCGTCGCGACCGACGCCGCCGCGGCGGACCCCGTTCCCGTCGTGGCCGCCGCGCCGTTCTCCGACGTGAGCGAGAACTCCCCCGCCGCGGCCGCGGTCCCGAGCCCGTCCGGAACCCCCACCACCAGCCCGAGCGACCTCGTGACCTTCCCGGCGCGGGGGGCCGACCCCTTCACCCCGATCGAGCCGCTCTCCGCGCGGACGCCGGAGCGCTCCGTACCCGGTTCCACCGCAGCTCCGGTGGCCCTCGCCGCGACGGCCTCACGCCCGGAGACCTCCACCCTCACGGCCACGCCCACGGCCACCCGATCCTCGACCTCCCCGGGGGCGACCGCCCGCCCGACGCAGGCCGTGCCGACCGCGACCGCGGTCCCCTCGGCCGTGGCGACGACCCCTCCGACCCCGACCACAGGGAACCCCGTCACCGCCACGGCGACCACCACGGCGACCGCGGCACCGACCACCACGGCGACCGCAACACCGACCACCACGGCGACCGCAGTGCCGACCACCATGCCGACCGCAACGCCGACCGCGGCACCGACCACCACGGCGACCGCAGCGCCCACCAGTTCCCCGCCCACCAGTTCCCCGCCCACCAGTTCCCCGCCCACCAGTTCCCCGCCCACCAGTTCCCCGCCCACCAGTTCCCCGCCCACCGGTTCCACGCCCACCAGTTCCACGCCGACCACGACCCCGGTGCCCACGCCCACCACGACGGATTCCTGCTCCGCGGCCCACCACGGCGCCACCCGGCTCGAGGACAAGGACCTGCGCGGGTGCGACCTGCAGCTGCAGACCCTCACCGGGAACTGGCGCGGGGCGAAGCTCCAGGGGGCGAACCTCACCGGCGCCACGCTGCTCAACCTCGACCTGAGCCACACCGACCTCCGGACGGCCGACCTCGACCTCACCCGGCTCGTCGCGGTCGACCTCTCCCACGCGGACCTGCGGGGCACCAGCTTCCGCGGCGCGGTCCTGACGGGGGTGGACCTCACCCAGGCGAAGTGGGACGCGCACACCTTCGACGGAGCCGTCCTGGTCGGCGTCACCGGGATGTAGGGCACCGGGGACGCCGGCGTCACCGCTCCCGGGGAACTCCACCCGCGTGGGCGGGCTCGGGGACACGGATCCGTCCGGCCAGGACGGCGACGAACGCCGACGTCACGACGAGGAGGCCCAGCGCGAACCGCAGGGAGGACAGTTCGGCGACGAGGCCGATGACCGGCGGCCCGAGGAAGAACGCCGGCCACTCGCCCAGGTTGACCAGCGCGACGGCTCGTCCGGCGGGCACGTCGGGCTGGTTCCCGGCCAGACCCATGATGGTCGGGAACACGCAGGCGCACCCCAGGCCGACGAGGGCGAAACCCACGAGGGCCAGGGGGACCGAGCCGGTCAGGACGGCCAGCAGCACCCCCGTCGCGGTCACCGTCGCCGAGAACCGGATGAACCGCACCCGGCCGAAGCGGTCGACGAGGCGGTCCCCGAACGACCGCGTCAGCGCGATCGCCAGCGAGTAGCACACCAGGGTCAGGGAACCCGTGGCGACGGTGGCGCCCAGCGAGACGGAGTACTGGGCGCTCCACTGCACCGCAGAGCCTTCGGTGACGGCGGCGAGGAGGGCGAGGCCCGCCAGCAGGACGATCTGCCGGGTCGGCCGTGCCCGCCGGGGGGCCGGTCCGGATCCCCCGGCGAGGGGAGCCTCGGCCCCCCGGGGCAGGGCCGTCGCCGTGACGCAGAGGACGACGGCGAGGACCAGGTCGCAGATCGCGATCTGCACCCACGGATCGGTCCCGAGGTGCCCGGCGAGGGCCCCGGCGAGACCACCCCCCAGCTGCCCGACGCTGAACCAGGCGTGGAAGGAGGACATGATGCTGCGGCCGTAGCGGCGCTCGACGGTGACGGCGAGGGCGTTCATCGGGCTGAACAGCAGACCCGTCGCCAACCCCTGCAGCGCCAGCGCGGGGACCAGGAACGCCGGCGACGGTGAGGCCGCGGCCAGCGGGACCACGACGAGCAGCAGCACGGCCCCGGGCAGGGCCAGCGCACGCGGGCCGGTGCGGGAGATGACCCGGGTCAGCACCAGCAGGGCGAGCAACGTCCCCGCCGGTTGAGCCAGCACCACGAGTCCCCACCCCGCGTCGCTGAGACCGAGCTGGTGCTTGATCGTCGGGATCCGCCCGGACCAGCCACCCATGACCGCGCCGGCGATGAGGAACAGCGTGACCACGGCACTCCGGGCACGCAGCGGGCTCACGGTGGTCGGGGGCGTTGCGGGCACGGGGCGTTGCTCCTCCTGGTCCGCCGTCGTCAGCGTGACCGACGCGAGCCTAATCCGGGCCTCCGTCGACCGCTGCGTCCGCACCCGGCTGCACCGCCCTGGGGCTGCACCCACCCGTTCCGCTGACCGGGTGAACATCCGGTTTCCTCGAGCAACTCAGCGGGACCGTGTCCTAGTTTCGCGATCAACCGGGGGCGAGGTCGCCCCCGGCTCGGTCGCGAACGAAGGAAGAAACCCCATGCGCCTCGCGCGTCGCCTCACCCTCACCGCCCTCACCGGGGCGGCGCTCCTCGGAGCCTGCACCTTCACGGGGACCGCGGCCCAGGCCGCCGCTCCGGAGCCCGGCGTCTCGGGCGCCACGCACACGGCCGTCCCGAAGGTCGGCACCCCGTTCCCCTACGTGGGCCTCGTCCGCGCAGCCGGCGCCGACCGCTACGAGACCGCCGCCGTCATCGCCCGTGGTTCCTTCCAGCCCTCGGCCGGTTCGGCCGTCTTCGTCACCAGCGGTGAGGCCCCCGCCGACGCCCTGACCGCAGGACCCGCCGCGGCCTCCCTGGACGCGCCGCTGCTGCTGACCCAGGCCGGTTCCCTCCCCGCGGCGACCGCCGCGGAACTCACGCGCCTCACCCCGGCGAAGGTCTACGTCGTCGGCGGCACCGACCGCATCTCCGACACGACCCTCGCCGCGATCACCGCGGCCTCCCCGGGAGCCACCGTCGAACGCATCGCCGGTGCGACCCGGTACGACACGGCCGTCGACCTCGCGGAGAAGTTCTTCCCCGCGGCGAAGGGCGTGGTCCTCACCCGGGGCGACACGTTCCCGGACGCGCTCTCCGGCGGAGCCGCGGCGGCCGCCGCCGGAGTCCCCCTCATGATCACCGAGCCCGGGACCCTGCCGGACCCCGTGGCCTCGTGGTTGAACGGGCAGACGTTCCAGGCCGCCGTCGTCGTCGGGGGCCCCACGTCGGTCAGCGAGAGCGTGGCCACGCAGCTCGCCGCGCACGTCAGCGACGCCACCGCGATGACCCGCCTCGCCGGGGCCGACCGCTACGACACGGCCGCGGCCGTCGCCGCGAGCGTCTTCCCCGACGCCACCACCGCGGTCATCGCCACCGGGGAGAACTTCCCGGACGCGCTCGCCGGAGTTCCGGTCGCGGCCCTGAACCAGGCCCCGATGCTGCTGCTGCCGCAGGCGTGCACCCCGGTGTCCCTGTACGACTACGTCTCCACGAGCCAGATCAGCAGCGAGATCGTCCTGGGTGGCCCCACCTCGGTGACCCCGGAATCGCTCCTGACCAACTGCTCCTGACCCACCGGGGTGGCCCCGACCGGGGCCACCCCGCCGCCGCGGCTCAGCCGTGGTGGGGCCGCACCGTGAGGGCCTGGGCCAGGGTTCCGAAGGGCCCCAGTTCGTCGTGCAGGACGCTGCTGGTCAGTCCGATGCCCTGGGCGCCGAACGACACCGAGGTGTCGAAACCCAGCCACCCACGCTGCGGAACCCTGAACAGGTGCGCGGTGAGGTCGATGTTGGGGAAGGCGACGTCACGCGGGTCCGCCCGCACGGTCATGCCGTTCGCGACGTCGAACAACCCCGCGGTGGCGGCCAGGGCGCTGACCTCCTCACCGGCCACGAGCGCCGTCGCGGTCCGCACCCAGGAACTCGCCCGGCCGGGTTCCAGTTGTCGACGGCGCACCTCCAGCGACGCGACGAGACCACCGGGCCACACCGAGGTGACGTCCCAGGGCGGCGTCTCCTCGGGGGACGGGATCCGCGGCAGAGGGGTTCCCCCGAGTTCCGCGGTGTCGCCCGGTCGCAGGAGCCACGCCCGCAGCCGGAGGAAGTCCCGGCCGTCGTGGGCCAGGCACGCCTCGACGAGTTCGATCGTCCGACCCGGCCGGAGAACGCTGACCCTCGCGTCGACGACGTCGACGGGCACCGTGCCGAGGATGTCGAAGGAGAGCCGGCCGAGGACCAGGCCGTCGTCCCGCCGGGTGTCGCGGTCGAGTTCGACGACGTGCACGGACAACCCCAGCGCCGCGGCGATGTGCTGCTCGTGCTCCTGCCACCCGCCACCGACGTGCTCGGTCGCCCGGAACGCTGCCGCGCCGACCCTCTCGAAGTAGGCGGGGGTCCCCGGTGCGGTGGTCACGACGACGGATCGTAGACCCCGCAGCGGAACCCGACCCGGCTCAGCCGGGCCGACGGTCTCCGCGCGGCATGCAGACGACCGCGACCAGGAGGAGCACGGCCACGGCCACCGTCGCGAGGAAGACGTGGTGCACGGCCTGCGTCAACGGGCCCGCCCCGACCCCGGAACCCTCGAGGGAGGCCACCCCGAGGGTGGCGTTCACGACCGCGCCGAACGTCGCGACGCCGACCGCGCTGCCCAGCGAACGGAAGAACATGTTGACCCCCGTCACGACGCCGCGCTGCTCCCAGCCGACCGCCGACTGCGCGGCGATGAGCGTGGGGGCGGCGGTGACGCCCATCCCCAGTCCGATGGCGAAGCAGGTCAGGGCGACCTGGAGGATGCTGGAGGTGGCCTCCAGCAGCAGCAACGACGACGAGGCGGCGAGCACGACGAGCGACCCGATCAGCGCGGTGGCCCGGATCCCGATGCGCAGGTAGAGCCGACCGGCCTGCGAGGCGGAGATCGGCCACCCGATGGTCAGGGCGGCCAGCGCGAACCCGGCCACGAGAGGGCCGGCCCCCAGCGCGTCCTGGACGTAGGTGGGGACGTAGGTCGTGAGGCCCAGCAGCACGGCGCCCACGCAGGCCGAGACCAGGCTGGTCGCGGTGATCAACCGGTGCCGCAACAGATCGAGCGGGAGCACCGGCTCGGCGGCACGCCGCTCGACCTGCACGAAGACCACGAGGAACACCGCGCCGAGGCCGAGCACCAGCAGGCTCGGCGGCGCGTCCCACGCCCACGCCTGGCCGCCCTCGAGCAGGCCGAGCACGAGCAGGGTGAGGCCGACGGTGAGCACGGCGGCTCCGAGGTAGTCGACCTGCGGCCGGCTGCGCCGGACGGTCTCGTGGAACCGCCGCCACACCACGGTTCCGGCGAGGAGGCAGAGCGGGACGTTCACGAAGAAGATCCAGCGCCAGCTGACGTACTCGGAGAAGACCCCACCCAGCGTCGGCCCCACGACCGAACTGACCGCCCACACCCCGGCCAGGTAGCCCTGGACCTTGGCCCGCTCGGCGAGCGTGTAGAGGTCACCCACGATCGTCAACGACATCGGTTGCACCGCACCGGCTCCGACACCCTGCAGGGCCCGGAACGCGATGAGTGCCCCGATGTTCCAGGCGAATCCGCAGAGCACGGACCCCAGCAGGAACAACCCGATCCCGAAGAGCATGACCGGTTTGCGGCCGAAGAGGTCGGCTAGCTTGCCGTAGACGGGAACCGTGACCGCCTGCGCCAGCAGGTAGATCGAGAACAGCCAGGGGAACTGCGCGAAACCCCCAATGCTGCGCACGATCGAGGGGACGGCGGTCGCGATGATGGTCGAGTCGATCGCCACGAGGGCGGTCGAGAGCATGACCGCGATGAGCACCGGTCCCCGTTCGGAGCGGAAACCCACACCCGCCGCTGTCGCCGACGTCATCCAGCTCCTCCTCCGTCCGGCCCGGGTCGTCACCGCCCCGGCCCGCCGGACGACGGGTACCGGGGGCAACCGTACGAGGTGCGGCGGCGTCTGGCCCGGTGGCGGGTGGGACGGTGTCGGGCAGGAAGGTGTCGACGTTCCCGGCTCCTCAGCGGGGGACCGTCACCGCGTCCCCCGGTCCAGCGCGAACCAGACGACCTTCCCGGCGGGCCCGTGGCCCTCGACCGGACGGCAACCCCACTCGTCCGAGGCGTTCTGCACCAGGTGCAGACCGCGGCCGGAGAGGGCGGCCGCGTCGTCGGGCAGCAGCACCGGCATCCGTTCGTTGCCGTCCTCGACCTCGACCAGCAACCGGTGGGCCGTCGTCGAGGCGGTCAGCCGCAGGTCGCTGCGGCCGTGGATGACGGCGTTGGCCACCAGTTCGCTGACCAGGAGTTCCGCCGTGTCCACGTCGTCCTCGCCCCACCCTCCCGTCGTGGCCAGCGACCGGACGAGGGCACGTGCCACCGGTGCCGACGCGGCCTCGGGCCGGAGCAGCACGACCCGGCTCGTCCTGCCCCCGTCCACGCCGGAACCCCCGGCGCGGGAGGTGTCGCCGTGCCCGGAACTCCCCGGGACGACCGCCGTCGGGAGGGCGCGGACCACCAGCAGCGTCCGGTCGTCCACGGGGTCGAACGAGCCGTCCCGCGGTTCCGGCCCCCCGGGCGGACGCGGGGAGGTCGTCGAGTCCTCGAGGTGGTCGCGCGTCCGTTCCGCCACGGTGCCGGGCCCTGCGCCGACGTCCGCGGCGGTGCCCAGAGCAGCCGCGAGGTGGTCGACCCCCACGGCCAGGGTGTGGTCGCGCGTCTCCAGGGCTCCGTCGGTGACCGCGACGAGGGTCGTCCCCGGTGACAGCAGCCGACGGTGCCCCCGGCGCGGCGACGGCCAGTCGACACCGAGCAGAGGATCGTCGTGGCCCCCGAGGACCTCGACCACGCCCTCAGGGCGGCGCAGCAGCAGGGGCGGGTGACCTGCGCTCGCCCAGCGCACGTCGAAACCCGCGTCCGCCCGGCGGGTCAGGGTGAGCAGGACGGCCGTGGCGGTGGTGCCCGGTTCGAGGGCGGCCGTCGACCGGTCGAGGCGGTCCAGCAGGGGCGCCGGGCCGTCGTCGCTGTCCCAGGCGATCCCCCGCAGCATGGCGCGCAGCTGGATCATGGTCGACGCCGCCACCTGGTCGTGACCGGCGACGTCGCCCACCACGACGACCACGTCGCCGTTGCGCCGGGCGAAGACGTCGTACCAGTCCCCCCCGATGGCGGCACCGTCGGCGGAGGGCCGGTAGCTGACGGCCAGTTCCAGCCCGTCGAGGGTGGGGAGCTGGGTGACGACCCCTCGCTGCAGGGCCGTGGCGAGCCGTTCCGTCGCCCGGTTCGAGCGCCGCTGCACCTCGCCGGCGAGGACCCGTTCGACGCTGGGGGCGCAGTGGGCGGCGAAGGTGCGCAGTGCCGCCTCCTCGTCCTCCGTGAACGGGGCGGGCGAGGTCCAGGAGACGGCCAAGGCGCCGACCACCTCCGCACCGACCCGCAGCGGCAGGAGCGCCCACCGCGGCCGTCCGCTGAGGTCGACCACCTCGGCCATCCGCGGGTGGACCTCGACGGCGCTCGCCCGGTCGGGCAGGAAGAAGTCCACGTCCTCCCGGGCCGCGCGACACGCGGGCAGCGGGCTGTCGTACGGCTCGTAGTCGAACCGGGCGCGCAGCACGGGTCCGAAGGACGTGCTGGCCCCCAACTGCCAGCCACCGTCCTGGGCACGGGTGATGATCCCGAGACCGGCCGCCGACAACGCCGGGACGCCGAGGTCGACGAGGGAGGTCACGACCTGCTCGACGGTGGACGCGACGCTGAGGACCAGACCGAGTCTCGCCACCGCGGACCAGAACCCTGGTCCCGGCTGCTCGGACTGCCCGTCAGACATCATCCACTCCCAGGCCCGGGCGCGGGCCGAGGTATCCGCGCGGCCACCACTCCAGCACACCGACCACTCGGCAGCAACGGCTGCGGCGGCGTGGACGGACCGGTCCGCCGGGGAGGCCCGCGGCATCGGTTCCCCGGCAGGGGCGTTCGACCCGGGCGCGAGAGCTCTCGCGGCATCCCCATCCCCCGAAGGAGAAGCGCGAGCTCTCCCGCCCGGGTCGAGCCAAACGGTACCGAGTGCATAAGTTTTGTCAACCAGGTCATCCACGCGGACGATGACCGTTAGTGTCCCTCCGTTCGGCCGGAACTCCCGAGGAGACGACGATGCTCACCCACGACGCCCTCCACGGCGACGCACCGCAGGTGCACGACGTGGTCTGCGACACCGTCCACACCGTCGGCTACGACCCCGCGACCCAGACGCTGCGCGTCGCCTTCCACACCGGCGAACTCCACGACTACCACGACGTCCCGACGGCGTTGTTCCGCGCGATGCTCGACCCGAACCCCTGGAGCCGGGTCGGCGTCCTCGTCACCGCCCACGACAGCACCCCCGTCGCCCAGCCCTGACGTCCGGTCCTGACGTCCGAGGGTTCCGCGTCAGCCCTCCACGGAGTTCCGCGTGGGTGCGACCACCTGGTTCTCGGCGACGGGGAACAGGATCCGCACGACGGTCCCCTCCCCCTCCCGGCTCTGCGCCGACACGGTGCCCCCGTGACGTTCCACGACCGCCCGGACCAACGGCAACCCCAACCCGCTGCCCGCCACCACCCGGGCGGAGGGACTGCGGAACAACTCGTCCCACACGTGGGGCAGGTCCGCCGCGGGAATCCCCTGCCCGGTGTCCGCCACCTCCACCAGAACCCCCTCCGGGGTCTCGCGACCCCGGACCTCCACGCGCCCACCGACGGGCGTGTACTTGACGGCGTTGTCGACGAGGTTCACCAACGCCAACGAGATCAGGTCCTCGTCACCGGGGACCAGGGGCAGCGGCCACGGGGCCCGCGGCAGGTCCAGGCTGATGCGGTGCCCCTCGGCGCGGGGTTGTTCCCCGACCACCTCGACCGCCTCCTCCAGCAGCGCCGTCAGGTCGACGGGACGACGGGCCAGCGGGCTGGTCTCCACGTCCGCGATCTTGCGCAGGTCGGCCGTCAGGCGACTCAGGCGCAGGACCTGCTCGTCGATGCTCCCCAGCCCCCGGTCCCGTTGCGGCGCAGAGGAATCGTCCGCACTCACGTTCGCCAGCGCCAACCGGATGGCCGTCAGCGGGTTCTTGAGCTCATGGTCGAGACGCCCCAGCAGCAGTTGTCGGTCCCGGGTGGCCTGGGCCGCGACGCGGGCCCCCTCGCGTTCCGCGGCGCGGAGGACGGCGACCCGTTGCCGGTGCGCCCCCCGGAGGAGGAGGAGCAGCAGGGCGGACAGGACCACACCCAGGAAGAGCGACCAGTCACCGGGTCGCGCACCGGCCCGGACCACGACGCGGTCGTCCCCGCCCGAGAACCACCCGACGGCCCAGGCGAGCCGGGCCAGACCACCCAGCGCCAACGGGACGAGGGCCGGCAGGAACCGCAGGACCCGTTCCCTCCGGGACGTGCGGACGGGTGGTGCAGAGATCACGTCAGGCCTTCTCGACGTGTCCGGAGAACCGGTAGCCGGTGCCCAGGACGGTGCTGATGAGTTTCGGGGCGGAGGAATCGTCCTCGAGTTCGCGCCGGAGTTCGGCGATGCGGGTGTCCACGGACCGGGTGGACGTCTGGAAGCTCCACCCCCACACGGCCTCCAGCAGCCGCTCGCGGGTCATCACCTCGTCGGGGTGGGTCATGAGGTAGGCGAGCAGGGCCGTCGCGCGGGGGGTGAGCACGACCTCCCGGCCGTCCTTCCACACGCGCTGGGACACCCGGTCGAGGAGGACGCTGCCGCTGCGCAGACGCTGGAACTGCCCGAGACCGCCACCTCCCCCTCCCTCCCGGCGGCGCAGCACCGCACGGATGCGGGCCATGAGTTCCTGAGGGTCGAACGGCTTGTTGAGGTAGTCGTCGGCGCCCTCCTCCAGGGCCATCGCCCGCTCGCTGGACTCCCCGACCTGGGTGAGCAGGATGACCGGCGTCGCGAACCGCTCCTCGCGCAACCGGCGCAGGACGGCCCGCCCGTCCAGGCGGGGCATCATCACGTCGAGGACCACGAGGTCGGGGGCACCGGCGCGCAGGCGGTTCAACGCCTCCTCCCCGTCGTGGGCGACGACCACCTCGAAACCCGCCCGCCGCAGCAGCGGCGCGAGGTTGTCCGTGATGGCCGTCTCGTCGTCCGCGAGCAGGATGGTCGGCACCCCCCGATGATGCCGTGTCGCGAGGGCCCCGACGGCGACCGGGACGACGTGTGTCCAGGTCGTGGCGGGTGTGTCCGTCCTGACACACGCTCCCGTGCCGTCCCCGCGGTTCCTAGGATGGCGACGTGCGGCGCTCCTCCTCCTTCCCGGTCCTCCTCGGCCTCACCGTGGTGACGGCGCTCGCGGGGTGCTCGGCCGGGGTGGACCTCACGGTGGAGCCGGCCGGTTCCCGGCACGCCCCGGAGGTGGGGGTGGCCATCGAGCAACCCCGGGGCGGTGGAGGTCCCGTCGTGGCGGGACCGGCACCGACGAGCGGCTCGACGGCGACCGCGGCGCCCACGACGACCCCGCCGGTCACGCCGGCCCCCACCGCGGCGTCCCCGACGAACCCCGGTCCGACGACACCCGTCCCGACGCGACCCGTTCCGTCGCAGACCGTTCCGACGCAACCCTCTGCGTCGCAACCCGTTCCGACGCGTCCCGGCCCCACCGGGTCCACCCCGCCCTCGGTCCCGAGTCCTTCGCCCACGGCGTCTGCACCCGTGACCTCGTGCACGACCGCCCAGCTCGTCGGGGAGGTGTCCGACGTCACCGCCGGCCCCGGGACCTCCACGGCGACCGTTGTCCTCACGAACACGAGCGGGCTGACCTGCCGCGTCCGGGGTTTCGGCGGGATCTCCCTGAGCCGCAGCGACGGTGTCCCCGTCCTGTCCCGCCAGGTCCGTTCCGGTACGGCCACCTCGACGGTCACCCTGACGCCCGGACGTTCCGCCCGGTCGACGATCAGCTGGTCCACCACGGCGAACACCGCCGTGGGAGAACCCGCGGTCGGCGACTGCGAGGCCGTCCCGACCTCGTTGCGCGTCATCCCCCCGGACCAGATCGCCGAGATCGCCGTCCCGTGGTCGGCCGGACCGGTCTGCGACCAGGGGACGCTCACCCAGTCCCCCTACACGGGCGCCTGAGGTCCTCCTCCGCAGCGGTGGGGCCTCACCAGGGGGTGCTCGAGGACTCCTGGTCCTCGGCGTTGAACTGGTCCCGGGCCGCCTGGGCCGCCCGTTCTGCGGCGGACTGCTGCGCGGTGCGGGCGATGGCGTCGAGGGCGTCCTGGTCCGGCGGGACAGCCTGCTGCGGTTGGTCGCTCGGCACCGGGGTGCCCCCGGAGGGGGCGACGACCAGCGCGTCGACCTGCGCCTGCTGCGCCGCCGCGGAGATGTCCTCCAGGGTCTGCGCGTCGGTGCCGGCACAGGTCTCACCTCCTCCGCTCTCGGCCGTCTGCACCGCCTGGGCCAGCGAGCGGAAACCCTGGTGGCGGTCCGTCCCGACGGTCCCCTGCCCGTGCAGGAACTGCGTCAGAGCGAGGTTGACCCGGACCAGGCAGCGGGCACCGTCGTCCGGCGCGCGGTCCAGCGCCGTGCCGAACTGCTCCTCCGCGGCCCCGAGGTCCCCGTCGGCGAAGTGGCGGTCACCGCGGGCCAGGCTCGACTTCCAGGGTTCGACGACGTCGAGCACGGCGAGGAGTTCGGGGCGGTGGTGCAGGGCCGCGTTCAGGCTCAGCGCCTTCCCCGCGCCGAGCAGGAACACCACCGCGAGCGGTGCGGCGAGCAGGACCCGTCGCCGGGGACCGGACCTCACGAGCGCCTCCTGGTCCACCAGTGCAGCCCGTCCGCGGCCAGGACGACCAGCAGCACCCCCGCCACGATCCAGCTCAACGGCGTCGCGCTGCCCAGCGCCGCCCGCACCGGTCGCAACCGGCCGGGGACGGCGTCGGCGACGACGGCGTCGAACCCGGTGCTCCCGGTCCGCTGCACGAACGGGACGCCCAGCTCGTCGGCGATGCCCTGCAGCGTCTTCCGGTCCTCCCGCGAGATCGCGTTCCCCAGGTGCCCGGGTCGGGTGTCCCGCACGTACGTCGACTCTCCCCCCACCAGCGGGGCGTCCCGCATGGGGCCACCCGACGCGGTCCCGTAGCCCAGGACCGCCCCGCCGCCGGCCCCGTCGGCGCTGAACCTGCCCGCGGACGCCGGCCGGGTCGCCTCACCGTCCCCGAAGTAGAAGACCAGCTGCGCCCGGCCCGGCGCCTGGCGGGCCCCGGCGCTCAGCAGGCGGTACAGCAACGCCGAGGCCTGTCGGGGGTCGCCGCCCTGCGCGGACCCCGCGCTGGAGGGGACCAGCGACGCGACCGACGTGAGGGCGGCCGCGGTGTCGGTCGTCAGCGGCATCGTCTGCAGCGCGGTGCTGCTCGACACGATGGTGGAGAACCTCGCCCCCGCGTAGCGACGCGTCAGTTCCCCCACGTCGGCCTGCACCTCGCTCAACCGGGTACGACCGCCCGCGCCGTCCTCCGCCGCCATGCTGAGCGTCCCGTCCACGACGAGGTACACGTCGACGTCACGGCTGCGCAGCGCCGAGGTCCCGCCCGGCACGGTCGGCGCCCAGACCAGCACGCCCGACAGCCCGACCAGTACGACCGTGACGACGACTCCCCGGCGAGCTGGTCGGCCGCCTGCGAGCGCCCGCGCGACCAGCAGCACGAGCACGGCCGCGCCGACGACGACGCCCACGCTCCGCGACGCGTCGACCGGCACGAGGCGCGGGGTCCCGGTGGCGCGGGCCGCCTCCCGGGCCCGGAGGCCGGTGACGACGCCCGGGACGGCGCCGGGCGAGGTCACCTCCGCGTACGTCCCGCCCGAGAGGGTGACCGCGGTCTGGAACTGCTGCGCGGCCGCGCGGGCCGTGTCCGTCGTCGGCGCGGCGGGGTTGAGGCCGTAGAGGCGGACACCACGAGCCAGCGCGAGGTGGCCGACGTCGTCCAGCGTCACGCGCTGAGGGCCGCCGGCGATGTCGTCGGTGGCCAGCACGACCGAGCGCGACCGCGGTGAGTCGAGCCGGTCGAAGGCGCCGACGCAGGTCGCGGCGCCGTCGCCGATGACGGAGGTCCCCTCCCCGCCCGTGGTCCCCGCCCACGCGGGTGAGCCGACGTTGGCCGTGTCGTAGGCGGCGCGGACCTTCGCCAGTTGCGTGGAGACGTAGTCGGCGTCGTCGGTGAGGGGGAACACCTGGACCGGGCGGCTGTCGAAGAGGACGAGGCCGATGCGGTCGCCGGGACTGTCCCGGGCGATGCGGGCGAAGGCGTCGAGCACGGCGGCGTCGGTGGGGGCCATCGAGGAGGAGACGTCCAGGCAGAGGACGACGTCGCGGCTGCGGCTGTCCTGGTCCACCGCCACCACGGTGACCGGGCGGGCGGTGAGCACGGCGCAGCCGACGACGGCGACGACGGCCGCGACCGTCGCCACCGCCAGCGCGGTGCGGTGCCGTCGGCGGGCGCGGCGGTAGGCCGGCAGCGCCGTCAGGCGGTCGGCGTGGGCGAGCACGGGCACGGATCGGCGCGACCGCCGGTCCCGGCGCACGACGACGGCGCAGAGGACTGCGACCGGCAGGAGCGCGACCGCGAGGACCCACGGGTGCAGCAGTTCGGTCACGGCCCGCCCTCCTCGGCCGCGGCCCGGGCGGCCCGCAGCAGGAGCTCAGGGTCGTCCGGGGGCCGGGGCGCGAACTGGAACGGCAGGCAGGCGGTCAGCGCCGGGGAGTCGGCGGGGACCTCGAGCGAGCGGAGGACCGCCGCGGTGCGGTGGCCCACGTCTCGGGCCGAGAGCGTGCCGGTCCGGAACCCCTCCTCGATCCGGGCCAGGGCCTCCCGGGCCGTGCGGTGCCGGTCCTCCACGGACCCGGCGGGGGCGTCGCGGGTGGCGGTGTCCTCGGGTGGGGCCGGTCGGGGGCGGCGCCGGCGCACGGCCCAGGCGAGGACCACGACGGCGAGGAGCAGCAACCCCACCCCGACCACGGCCCAGCCGCCCCAGAACGGGACCGGGGCGTGCAGTTCCCCGGCACCCGGCACCACTCCGGAACCCGCGTCGAGGGTCAGCACGTCAGCCCCGGGCCCGGGCGTGCTCGCGCACCAGGGCGTGCAGACCCGCCATGACGCCGTGGGGACCGTCGACGCGTCCCACGCTCACCCCGTTGCGGCGCAACAGGCTCACGGCACGGCGGCGGCGCTCGCGGTCGGCGGCCAGGTGGGCGGCGCGCACCCGGGCCACCCGCCGGACCCGGCCCGGGAGGAGGCGCGGACCGCCGAGGGCTCCCAGGGTTCCCTCCACCCCGGTGGGGTCGACGTCGGAGATCGTCACCCAGAGGACGTCGTGGCGGATCGCGAGTCGCCGGACGGCCTGCTGGAGCCCGGCGTCGACGTCGACGTCGTCCGCGACCACGACCACGACGGCACGTCGCCGCTGGTAGCGGGCCGCCCGCTCCAGCAGGGTCCCCACGTCGACGGGTGGGTCGCCGATCGCCGCGGTCAGCGACGAGACCACCCGGGCGCGGTGGGCGGCCCCCCTCCGCGCGGGAAGGACGGTGAGCGCGTCGGGACGTCCGGCGACCAGCGCGACGCGGTCGCCCCGGGCCTCGGCGACCCCCGCGAGGACCTCGACGACGAGGCGGACGGCGACGAGCTTGGGTTCCCCGCCGACACCGGCCGCGGCGAGTTCCGCACCGGTGGGGACGAGGAAGAGGACGGTCTGGTCGCGCCGGGCGACGTAGCGCTTGACCAGGGGCACGGGGTTGCGCGCCGTGGCCGACCAGTCGATGTCGCGGACGTCGTCGCCCTCGACGTAGGGCCGCAGGTCGTCGAAGTCGTGGCTGCGACCGGGGAAGACCGCCGCCCAGTCGCCGTCGAGCTGGCCGTGGCTGCGCCGGTGCGCCGGGATGGCCAGCAGGGCGGCGAGACGGGGGGAGACCTGCCCGGGCCCCCGTCCGGCGGGAGGACGGGCGGTCACGGCGCGGGGACCTGCTCGAGGAGGCGGTCGACGACGTCGTCGGCGCGGACGTCCTCGGCGAGGGCCTCGAAGGTCAGGCCCATCCGGTGGCGCAGCGCCCGGTGGGCGAGGGCCCGGACGTCGGCCGGCAGCACGTGGTCGCGGCCCTGCATCAGGGCGCGGACCTGCGCCGCGCTGGTGAGGGCGATGCTGGCCCGGGGGCTGGCCCCGAACTCCGTGGCGGGGTCCGCCCGGGAGGCGCGCACGAGCGCCACGACGTAGCCGACCAGCGAGACGTCGACGTGCACGCGGCGGGCGAGGTCCTGCAGGAGGCGGACGTCGTCGAGGGAGACCGAGGACGGCTGGAGGTCGGGCGCCGACCCGGTCCGGTGGGCCCGGACGATCTCCTCCTCCTCCGCCGCGCTGGGGTAGTCGAGGACGTCGTGCAGCAGGAACCGGTCGAGCTGGGCCTCCGGGAGCGGGTAGGTCCCCTCGCTCTCCACAGGGTTCTGGGTCGCGACGACGAAGAACGGCTGCGGCAGCGGGTGGGTGACGCCGGCGATGGTGACCTGGTGCTCCTGCATCGCCTCCAGCATCGCGCTCTGGGTCTTGGCGCTGGAGCGGTTGATCTCGTCCAGGAGCACCACGTTGGCGTGGACCGGACCCAGGCGGGTGGTGAACTCCGCGCGGACGGCGTCGTAGACCTGCGTCCCGACGATGTCGCTGGGCAGCAGGTCGGGGGTGCACTGAACCCGTCGGAAACTACCGCCGAGGGCGTTCGCGATCGTCGACGCGGCCGTCGTCTTGGCCAGACCGGGCATGCTCTCCAGGAGGACGTGCCCACCGGCGACCAGGGTGGCGACGAGCGTCTCGAACAGGCGGTGCTGCCCCACGATCCGGGCGGAGAACGCACGTCGCAGTTCGGTGAGGACCGCCGCCGCCCGGTCGAGCTCGGCGTCGTTCGGTGCATCGTTCGGTACGGCGGTCACTGCGCTCCTCGCTGGTGCTCAACGCTGTCGCGGCCGTCGACCAGCGTGGGTCGTCCGGCCCGGGCGGTTGACGGGTGACCCGTTCGAGACGACGTCAGGACGGGCTCGCGGGTTGCCCCGGACCGGCACGAGTTTCGCAGGCGTCACGCGCGCGGTCCGGTGGACCCGGTTCAGCGCACCAGTTCCGGGGCCTGCGGATGACCGAACAGTCCCGGGAGGCCCCCGCTGTGCAGGAGCACGGTGCGCTCGCCCGCCCCGACGTCTCCGGCCCGCACGGCGGCGACGAGACCCGCGGCGGCGCGTCCGGTGTAGACGGGGTCGAGCACGATGCCCTCGGTCCGCGCGACGAGCGCGACGGCCTCCGCGACAGCCGGTGTGAGCACGCCGTAGCCCTCGCCGACCTGGTCGTGGCGCACCCGGGGCCGACCCGGGTCCGCGGTCCCCGCCTCCCGCGCCAACCCGCGGGCCAGGTCGGAGACCCGGGCCTGCGCGTCCTGGACCGCTCCCGTGTCGACCCCGAGCACGCGGTCGACACCGAGGGCGTGCACCAGCCCGGCCATGGTGCCTCCGGAACCGATCGCGGTGACGACGGTGGTCAGGTCGGGCGCCTGGGTCAGCAGTTCCGCCCCGGCGGCGACGTAGCCGCGGGCCCCGACCACGCTCGATCCTCCGAAGGGGATGACCTCGGCCGGGGTGCCGTTCTCGCGCAACGATTCTGCCTCCCGCTCCACGCGGGCGGCCAGCGTCGTCGGGTCGACCTCGCCCGCCCAGACGATGCGCGCGCCCAGCAGGGCGTCGAGCAGGAGGTTCCCGCGCGCCTCCGCCGGTTCGTCGCCCTCGAGGACGAGCACCGCCTGCAGACCCAGGCGCGATGCTGCGGCCGCGGTCAGCCGGGCGTGGTTGCTCTGCGGAGCTCCGCTGGTGACGACCGCCCCGGCCCCGGCCGCCAGGGCGGCGCCCAGGGTGTGTTCCAGCTTGCGGACCTTGTTGCCGCCGCCCCCGAGCCCGATGAGGTCGTCGCGCTTCACCCAGAGGTCCTCCGGTCCGAGACCCAGGGCCTGCGCGAGGCGCGGCGCGGGTTCCAACGGGGTCGGCCAGGACCCCAGGACGACCGGCTGGTGGACCGGGGCGGGAAGGTGCTCGGGCACCGCGTCTCCTCCGTGACGACCTGCGCGGTCGTCGACCTCGTGGGCCGTGTGTCGAACTCGACACACGCAGTGCCGGAACGGTGTCGGCGCCGACACCACGGTGCCACACCGGATCTCTAGCGTTCTGGGTGTGGCCGCAACGGCGACCACGACACCGGTCCTCGGACCGAACCGTCCTAGGAGAAACACCATGCGTACGAAGATCACCGTCGCCGCCGCCGCACTCGTCGCCGCCGCCGGGATCGCCGGCGCCGGCGCTGCGTCCGCGTCCTCCACCCCGGCCGTTCCCACGGCCACGCCCATCCACTTCGCCCACGGCGCGACCTCGGCCCACGTCAGCGGTCACGTCGCCGCGAACGGCGACCGCCGCTACACCTTCCAGGCCCGCGCCGGGCAGACGGCGACGTTCCACCTCTCCCGCAGCACCTCGGCCATGACCTGGACCCTGGTGGGGCCGACCGGGCCCTCGGTGCACAACGCGCACAGCCCGCGCCAGAGCGACTTCACCTACCGCCTGCCCGAGAGCGGCACGTACTACGTCGACATCGTCTCCACCCGCTCCGCCAGCTACGACCTGTCGGTCGCGATCCCGGCAGCGGCGTCGGGTGGTGCGGCGTCGGGTACGGCCGCGACGAGCGCCACCCAGACCGCCGCGGGCGAGAAGATCCGCTTCGCCCCCGGTGCGACGTCGACGACCATCACCGGTGGGGTCGGCACGACCGGTGCCGCGCACTTCCACTTCGACGCCACCGCCGGTCAGCGCTCGGTCGTGACGTTCCAGGACATCTCCGGGAAGGGGACCTGGTCCCTGGTCGCTCCTGACGGGTCGCCGCTGCACACCAGCATGAGCGAGGAGCAGGGCCACGCGACGATCACCCTGCCGCAGACGGGTTCCTACCGCCTCGACCTGCAGATCCCGTCGGGTGCCACCTACACCCTGTCGCTCTCCATCCCCCGGGGCTGACCTCCCGCTCCGGCCGACCGGAGCACCGTCGGGTCCGCGCGCCGGAGGGGACGCGCGGAACCGGCGGCGCTCAGGGGGTCGGCTGTCGTCGCGTCAACCCCGCGCCGGGAAGGCGTGCCGGCGCGCGAGCGCCACGACGAGCAGCGCCGCGCCCGCGAGGACGACCATGAGCAGGGGCAGGGTGGAACCGGCCGAGCCACCGCCGATGAGCACCGCGCCGAAGACCCCGGCGCCGGCGATGGCGAGGTTGAAGGCCACCCCGATGAAGGAGTTCGCGACGTCGGCGTTCTCCCCCGCCGCGTGGGCCATCGCCGTCTGCAGCTGAGCGGCCGCGCCGCCGAAGGCGAGACCCCAGGCGACGACGGCGGCGAGCACCGCGGCCCGGGAACCCCCGGCCACGAGGAAGACACCTCCGGCGAGGAGGAACGTCACGAGGCTGCCCAGGACCAGCGACCGCAGCGACCGGTCGATGAGTGCGCCCGTCACGAGGAGACCGACGAGGGCGCAGACCCCGAAGAGGACCAGCACCCGGTCCACCGGCAACGGCACGGAGACCGCCCGCAGGTAGGCGGACACGTAGGTGTACATCGTGTTGTGCGCGAGCATCCACAGGGGGATGACGACCAGGATCGGCGCGACCCCCGGGATGCGCAGAACCCGGCGCAACGGCAGCTGCGCCTCGGGTCGCCCACCGGGCGCGTCGGGCAGGACGAACCGACCCACCACCACGATCACCAGGGCCAGCGCGGACGCGAGCAGGAACGACCACCGCCAGCCGAACGAAGCGCCCAGCCAGGAACCGAACGGGGTACCGACGGCCAGACCGACCGGAGTTCCCAGGGAGGCGATCGACAGGGCCCGGCCCGCCGAGGCGGGCGAGGAGATCCGCCGGGCGTAGCCGGCCAGCATCCCCCACAGCAGACCCGAACACGCCCCGCACACGAAACGCATCACCAGGGTCAGGACGAGGTCGCTGGACACCGCGACGACGGAGTTGGCCAGCAGGAACACCCCGACCGTGACCAGCAGCACCTTCCGGCGTCCGACGCCCCGGGTCAGCGCAGCGGCCGGGACGGCGCAGACGACGGTTCCCAGGGCGTAGCTGCTGACGTACTGCCCCGCCAGTCCCTCGCTGACCCCCATCCCCGCGGCGATCTCCGGGAGCAGCCCGGCGGGCATCGTCTCGGTGGCGATGAGCAGGAAACCCGTCACCGCCATCACCAGGAGCGCCGTCAGGGGGAAACCCTCCGCAGGGGTCGTCGCCGCCGGGGAACTCCGTCGGGCTCCGCGGGTTCGCAGTCGAGGCACGGACCCACCGTAGCCGCGGACGTCCGGCGTCCACCGCGCTCCGGGGTTCCCTGTCAGGGCACCTCAGGGGGCGACACCGGCCCGGTGGTGCAGGTCACGGCACGACGTCGACGCTCACCGCACCGCCCTCCAGCAGTTCGAGCTGTTCGGCCGAGGCTTGGTAGGTCCCGAGGTGCAGCGTGTCGTCGGCGTACTCGATGCCGGAGGCGTCGTAGTAGAACCCGAGGTTCCCCCAGGGGGTGAAGTAGATGAGATCGCCGTCCTCGGGATCGGACCCCGGGGACCCGGCGTGGTCCAGCTCCCGGGGGAGGTAGCTGATCTTCTCCCGGCCCGCGAGGTCCTCCACCGGGAGCGTCAACGGCAGCATCGAGAGGAAGTCCCGGGTCGCGGGGCTGTCCTCCCCGATCGTCACGTCGACGCTCGTCCGCGGGGAGGTGAAGCGCACGACCGTGCCCACCACGTCGGTCGTGGCGGGAAGCGTCACGGTGGCGGCCTCACCCGCCGAACTGCCCGCCGAACTGCCCGCCGAACTGCTGGGCGGTCCGGTGACCGGATCGCCGGCCGGGGCGGCGGTCGGCGACGAACTGCAGGAGGTCACCGCCACAGCGGTCAGGAGGACCGCCGCGATCAGCAGGGCCCGCGGGCCCGTCACGGCAGACGCTCCGCCGCCGCGAGCGGCCCCGGTCGTCCCGGTCCGCTGGTCGTCGATCCGCGTGCTCACCTGTCGTCTCCCCTTCGTCGTCCCTCGCCACCGTCGTGCCCGACGGTTCCGGGAACCGTTCGACCGGAAACCCTCCGCCCGGACCGGATCCGGCCACACCCCTCACCACGACCACGTCCCCCGAGGAGTTCCTCCTCTGAGGCGCACTGACAGGGCACCCCAGGAACCCCCGGCTCCCCCGGTCGGCGTCGTAGCGTGAGGTCCGGGCCGCGAGGGTCCCGGCCCCGGTCCCCCTCATCGGAAGAAGGACGAACGTGGCGAAACCTCCTGCCCACGAACCGATCGCCGGCTCCGGCCTGCGCGCCCTCGCGGCGGTCGGTGCCGCGGCCTTCCTCGGGCTGACGGCCTGCACCAGCGCGACTCCCGCCGGCCCGCCGTCGACGGCCGGGACCGCAGCGAGCGGTGTCGAGGTCGTCAGCACCGACCTCGAGGCACCGTGGTCCCTGGCGTTCCACGAGCGGACCGCGCTGGTCACCGAACGCGACAGTGCCCGGGTCCTGGAGATCGCGGACGACGGGACCACCCGCGAGGTCGGAGTCGTCGACGGCGTCGGGGGCAGCGGCGAGGGCGGGCTGCTCGGCATCGCCGTCCTGGACGGGGACCTCTTCGCGTACTCCACGGGCGAGGGGGAGAACCGGGTCGAACGCTACGAACTCACCGGGGAGCCCGGGAACCTCTCCCTCGGGGAGGGCGAGACGATCCTCGCGGGGCTCGACGCCGCGGGCTACCACAACGGGGGCCGCATCGCGTTCGGCCCCGACGGGATGCTCTACGTCACCGTGGGGGACGCGGGTGACCGGAGCAGCGCCCAGGACCTGAACTCCCTCTCGGGCAAGATCCTGCGCATCGCCCCGGACGGTTCGATCCCGGTCGACAACCCGTTCGCGGGGTCCGCGGTGTGGAGCTACGGCCACCGCAACCCGCAGGGCATCGCCTGGGACGAGGACGGAACCCTCTACGCCAGCGAGTTCGGGCAGGACGCCTGGGACGAACTCAACGTCGTCCGGGCCGGCGGGAACTACGGCTGGCCGACCGTCGAGGGCGTGGCCGGACAGGAGGGTTTCGTCGACCCGGTGCAGCAGTGGGCACCCGAGGAGGCCAGCCCCAGCGGCATCGCCGTCTCCGACGGCGCGATCCACATCGCCAACCTGCGTGGTCAGCGGCTGCGCGACGTCGCGCTGGACGACCTCGGGAACGCCACGGAACGCTTCGCTGGAGAGTTCGGCCGCCTGCGTGACGTCGTCGTCGCCCCCGACGGGAGCCTGTGGATGCTCACGAACAACACCGACGGCCGCGGACGGCCGTCGGCGGGCGACGACCGCGTCCTGCGCGTGAGCGGTGGCTGACCCGCGGCGCGGTGCGATCCCGAACTCCCTGGGCCCTCCCGCCGCTCGAGCGGCGTGGGCCGCCAGTTCCGCCTCGTCGGGGCATCCGCGGCGATCGGTGGGGAGGTGGGGGACGTCAGCCGGCCCGGCGGTTCTGCTTCCGGTAGGCGGTGGGGGTGAGGCCGAAACCGTCGAGGAAGCGGCGGTTGAAGTTCGAGAGGTTCGCGTACCCCACGTCGGTCGCGATCGCGTGCACCGGCCGGTCGGTGTCGACCAGCAGGGCCGCCGCCTGGGTCAGGCGCAGCTTGCCGACCATCTCGGTGAACGTCAGCCCGCTGGCCCGCTTGAAGTAGCGCGAGAACGCCGACTCGCTCATGCCCGCGTGCGCGGCGGCCACGGGCAACCGCACGTCACCCGTGAGGTTGTCCAGCACGTAGGCCAGAGCCTCGCCGATCACCTCCTCGGCCCGGGGGTCGTTCACCTGGGGTTCCCACACGCCGGAGATCAGGCGGTACTCGTCCTCGGGCGCGGTGTTCAGCAGGTGGAAGAGGGAGAAGACGTGGGCGAGCCGGTCCGCGCCCCGCGTGAGGCCGATGCTCTCCAGCGCCAGCGCGCCCGCCTCGGCGGTCCGGCCGCTGAACTCCACGCCGGACCGCGAGCGCGCCCACAGCGGCGCCAGCGTCCGCAACTCCGGCAGCAGCTCCTCGCACTGCTCCAGCCAGCGGCCGTGGAACTGGAACACGACGTCGCGTCCCTCGATCACCTCCCCCGGTCCGAGGTCGCTCATCCAGTCGTGCGGAACCTCCGGGCCGACGAGGGCGAGGTGACCGGCACCGAACCGGCCCACGTGGTCCCCGACGATGAACCGCCCCGGCCCGGACCGGGCCAGGTGGATCTCGTACTCCGGGTGGTGGTTCCACCGCGCGAAGGGTCCCGGGTAGTCGTGGACGTGCCAGCGGGCCGACAGCCGCGGATCCGGGGGAACCACCTCGCGGACGGCGCGGGCGCTGCCCCAGCGCCGACCGACCTGGGCGTGAGGTTCCGACGGGGTCATACTGATCTTCCTCCGATCGGCAGCGTCGGCCCGGTGTTGCGGCTTCCTGGTGCAGGAAAGTACCAGGATCGAGCGTCCGAGTCGCTAGTCGCACGACCCGTGGACACCTACGCTCGCCGTGCGGGCGCGGGGTGGCGCGGCTCGGACGAGGACGACCGGAGGATGGACGACGATCTTGAGGCTGTCCGACAGGTTCGATCTCACGGGTCGCACGGCCGTCGTCACCACCGGGACGGGGGGCGTGGCCGGCGGCTGCGCGCACGCGCTCGGACTGGCCGGCGCCCGCGTCCTCCTGGCCGGTGGTGACACCGAGGAGGGCGAGCACCTCGTCAAGGCCATGCGCGCCGACGACATCGCGGCGGAGTTCCTGCACGTCGAGGTCACCGACGTCCACGACGTCGAGCGGACGTTGAGCACGGCCGTGGACCGGTACGGCCGGGTCGACGTCCTGGTCAACGCCGTGGACGTGCGCGCCCCGTCCGCGGCGCTCGACGTCACCGCGCCCGACTGGCGACGGGTCGTCGACGGCAACCTGGACACCGTCTGGCTGTGGTGCCAGACCTTCGGGCGGGCGTTCGTCGCCCAGCGCGCCGGCGTGATCGTGAACATCGGTTCGACCGCCGGGATCATCGCCGGCCGACCGCACTGGGACCACGCCGCGGCGGCGTCCAAGGCGGCCGTCCACCACCTGACCCGCAGCCTCGCCGCCGAGTGGGCCCCGTTCGGGGTGCGCGTCAACGCCTTCGCCCCGGGTCACGTCGCCGCCGACGGAGCCGCCGTCGAGGACCCGCGGACCCGCCGCCACGTCCTGGAGGACACCCCGATGGAACGCATCGCCACCCTCGAGGAGATCACCCCGGCCGTCGTGTTCCTCGCCAGCGACGCCTCCTCCTTCACCACCGGGACGGTCCTCGTCGCCGACGGCGGCTACACCACCTGCTGACCCCGACACCACGACCGACCCCTGGAGAACCCGTGAACACCAGCGCCGTCCTGCACGCACCCCGGTCCCTGGTCATCGAACAGCGCGAGCGACCCGTCCCCGCCGCCCACGAGGTGCTCGTCCGCGTCGAGGCCGTCGGCATCTGCGGGTCCGACGTGCACTACTACGAGCACGGCCGGATCGGCGGCTACGTCGTCGAGACCCCCATGGTCGTCGGCCACGAGGCCGCCGGGACCGTCGTGGAGGTGGGTGCCGACGTGGACCGCGGCCGCCTCGGGGAACTCGTCGCCCTCGAACCGGGAGTTCCCGACCGCACCTGCGAGCAGTGCCTGGCCGGTCGCTACAACCTCTGCCCCGCGGTGGTCTTCTTCGCCACCCCACCCGTGAACGGGGCCATCGCGCAGTTCGTCACCCTCGACGCGGCGTTCGCGCACCCCGCACCCGCGGGGCTCAGCGCCGAACAGGCCGCCATGGCCGAACCCGTGTCCGTGGGAGTCTGGGCCGCACGCCGCGGCGGCATCACGCCCGGCGACCGCGTCCTCATCACCGGCGCCGGACCCATCGGGTTGTTCACCGCCCAGGTGGCACGGGGTTTCGGAGCGACCTCGGTGACGCTGACCGACGTCAGCGAGTTCCGCCTGGAGGTGGCGCGGGGCCTCGGGTTCACCGCGCTCCCGGCCACGGAACCCCTCACGGGAACCTTCGACGTCCTCCTGGAGTGCTCCGGCGCCGCGGCCGCGTGGCGCTCCGCGGTGGAGGTCCTCGCCCCGGCCGGCCGGGCCGTCCTGGTGGGCATGGGCGCCGACGAACTACCCCTCCCGGTTCCGCTCGTCCAGGGCCGGGAACTCACCATCACCGGGATCTTCCGCTACGCCAACACCTACCCCACGGCGCTGTCCCTCATCGCCTCCGGCGCCGTCGACACCACCCCGCTCATCACCCACCGGTTCCCGCTCGCGGAGACCGAAGCGGCGCTGACCCTCGCCCGCCGCGACGCCCGGTCGCTGAAGGCCGTCGTCGAGCCCCACTCGGCCTGAACCCACCTCGAGGGGAACCCGTGCACCTGTTCCTGGCCGTCGGGAAGTTCCCGGCCTTCAGGCCGTCCTCGCCGGAGCGTGCTGCGGGTAGACGGTGCGGAGGCCGAGGACCAGGACGGCGAACGCGGCCCCGCCGCCCACGGTCATGGCCAGGGGGAGCAGTCGGTCGCCGCCCGAGGCGAGCACCAGCGCCCCCAGCACGCCCGCTGCGAAGATCGCGACGTTGAAGGCGACGGGGAGGAAGGAGTTCGCCACGTCCGCGTCCTCCCCGCCCGCGGCGGCCAGCGGACGCTGCAACTGCGGGGAGGCCCCGCCGAAGGCGACGCCCCACACGGCGACCGCGCCGTGGACCACGACCGGGGAGTGCGGGAAGAGCACGAGCACCACCCCGGACAGCGCGAACGCGCCGGCGCAGCCCAGGACCAGCGCCCGGGGCGCCCGGTCGATGAGCGCCGCGGTCAGGGCGATCCCGACGATCGAGGCGAGGCCGAAGACCAGCAGCAACCCCTCCAGGGGAACCGTCGAACCACCGGCGCGGAGGAAGGGGGCGATGTAGGTGTACGTCGTGGTGTTCCCCAGCATCCACAGGACGATCACGACGAGGGTGAGGGCGACCGCGGGGATCCGGACGACCTGCGACGCGGGCCGGTGCGACGCGGTGGACTGCCCGTCGGCGGCGGGCACCACGGCGACGACCAGGACCAGGACGACCACGGCCAGGACGCTGAGTCCGGCGAAGGACCAGCGCCAGCCGAACGTGGTCCCGAGCCACGTCCCCAGTGGCGTTCCGAACGCGATCCCCACGGGAGCGCCCACCGAGATCAGCGAGAGGGCCCGGCCGGCCGCCGCGGGCGGGGCGATGCGCAACGCGTACCCGGCCAGCATCCCCCACAACGTCCCCGAGCAACCCCCCGCGACGAACCGCGAGACCAGGGAAAGCGTCACTCCACCGGAGAGGGCCGTGACCGTGTTCGCGAGGAGGAAGGCGAGGATCCCCGTGATCAGCAGGCGCTTGCGGGGCCAGGAGCGGGTCAGCGCGATCGCGGGAACGGTGAGCAGCACGGTTCCCAACGCGTAGGCGCTGACGAACTGACCCACGACCCCCTCGGAGGTTCCCATCCCGGAGGCGATCTGGTGCAGGACACCGGCCGGCATGGTCTCGGTCGAGATGAGGGTGAAACCCAGCAGAGCCAGCACGCCGAGAGCCGCCCGGGGGAAGGGCCGTTCGACGGGGGTCGAGACGGGTGACGGTGTCGGCACGGGACTCCAAGGGAACTGGTGGGCTAGCACGACCGGACGGGCATCCCCACGATCCAAGCGCATCCGGCGTCCCGGCGCGCCCCACCAGGGGTACCCCAGCAGTACCTCTACCCGCAGGGACTTCTCCCGCGACCGCGACCGACCTTCGATGGGAGCTCGACGCTCCGCGAACTCCAGGAAGGCCATCATGACCTCGACGTCCCACGAGTCCGACACCGCCGAACTGCTCCCGCCGGGTTTCTCCCGTCGCCGCGTCCTGACGATGAGCGGCGTGGCCGCCGCGGCCGGAACGCTCGCGACGGTTCCGAGTTCGACCGCGGCCCACGCCGAGGAACCCGCGCCGGAGGACACGTGGGACAAGACGTTCCCCCGGAGCGCGGCCGTCGACCACCAGAAGGTGACCTTCACCAACCGGATCGGCATCGAACTGGTCGCCGACCTCTACCGTCCCCTGGACCTCGTCGGGCCGGCGCCGGCCCTCGTGGTGGGGCATCCCTTCGGCGGGGTGAAGGAGCAGACCTCCGGGCTGTACGCGCAGACCATGGCCGAACGTGGTTTCGTCACGCTCGCCCACGACGCCTCCTACAACGGTGAGAGCAGCGGGTGGCCGCGCCACATCGCCTCCCTCGAGGCCTTCGTCGAGGACTTCAGCGCGGCCGTCGACCACCTCGGTACCCGCCCCTACGTGGACCGGGACCGGATCGGCGTCCTCGGTGTCTGCGCCAGCGGAGGTTTCGCCCTCTCCGCAGCTCAGGTCGACCCGCGCCTCAAGGCGGTCGCCACCGTGAGCATGTACGACATGGGCCGCGCCTACCGGGACGGTCTGGGGTACGCACCGGTCCCGAGCGAGGTCAACACCGTCGAGGAACGGCAGCTCGCCCTCGCCGAGGCCGCCGAACAGCGGTGGGCGGAGCACGAGGGCGCCGAGGTGCGCTACGGAGGCGGCGACGCCGTGGCGCTGAAACCCTCCCAGCAGGCGGCGGCCGACGAGTTCGCCGCCTACTACACGACGCCGCGGGGTGCCCACCCGCGTTCGCACGCGCTGTCCCTCACCAGTCTCGGCGCGATCACCGGCTTCGTGCCGCTGGCCCAGCTCGAACTCACCGCACCCCGTCCCCTGCTGCTCGTCGCCGGCGAGCACGCGCACTCGCGCTACTACACCGAGGACGCCTACGCGCAGGCCCCGGAACCCAGGGAACTGCTCATCGTCCCCGGCGCCGGGCACGTCGACCTCTACGACCGGGTCGACCTGATCCCCTGGGACAGGCTCGCGGGGTTCTTCCACGAACACCTCTGATCCCCACGTCCTCCCCCTGGGGCCACGGCCGGGGGGACGACGGGGAACGTGAGCCCGTCCGGGTCGGTCTACCGCTGCTCGAGGCTCTGCGACGCCTCGTGCCGGGCGGAGGCGGGTTCCCGGGCTTCGAGGCGGGTCGCGGCCCACGACCCGAGGAGCTGCAGCCGTTCCGCGGTGACGCTGCTCGGCTCCGCCGCGTAGATGGTCAGGGTGAGACCCGGTTCGGAGACCATCGAGGTGGACTCGTAGGCCAGTTCGAGGTCACCGACGGCTGTGTGGTTGAAGGTCTTCGTCCCCGAACCGTGGTGGCGGACGTCGTGGGTCCCCCAGAGCCGACGGAACTCCTCGCTGCGGGTGGACAACTCCCCCACCAGGTCGTGCATCTCCTTGTCGCGGGGATCGGCCCCGGCGGTGGTGCGCAGGATGGCGACCGCGATCGCGGCGGCGACGTCCCAGTGCGGGTAGAAGCGGTGGGAATCGGGATCGAGGAAGGTGTAGCGGGCGAAGTTCGGGGACGCGCCGGCGACCGAGGCGTGGACGGACTCGTACACCGAGGAGTGCATGGCCGCGCCGACCGTGTTCGCCGCCAGCAGGTCCATCCGCCCGCTGACCACGATCGCCGGCACGGTGATCGCCTCCAGCGTCCACTGCAGACTGGGACGCGGCGTCCAGCGCGTCGTGGACCGTCGCCGCGGACGAGCCAGCGCGGAGGTTCCGTCGGCGGCCTGGGCCAGGGCGAACAGGTGCGTGCGTTCGGCGTCGTCCAGCCGCAGCGCCCGGGCCAGCCCCTCGAGCACCGAGGCGGACACCCCGCCGAGCGCACCGCGCTCGAGCTTCGCGTAGTACTCGACGCTGACCCCGGCCAGGGACGCCACCTCGGCCCGCCGCAGCCCGGGAACCCGGCGCTGACCGGCGTCGGGCAGACCGACCTGGGCCGGGGTGACCTTGGCCCGGCGGGTGGTGAGGAAGTCGCGGACCTCGGCGCGGTTGTCCATGGTGGCGACGGTAGGTGCTCCCGGCGTTCGCGGACACCCCGCAGGCGCACCCTGGCGAGGGGTGTACTGCCGGTGAACCCCTCACCAGGGCACCGCTCCCGGGCGGTGCGGGGACCGGGACGGGGCCACCATCGAGGTGTCCCAACCCGGCCTGACGAGACCGTGCAGGCCGACCGAACCGAGGAGAACCCCTGTGCGCGCTGTCGTGATGCACGCCCCCGGAGACGTCCGTGTCGAGGACGTCGACCGCCCCACGATCGTGGAACCCACGGACGCGATCATCCGCCTGACCGCGACCTGCGTCTGCGGGTCCGACCTGTGGCCCTACCGCGGCTCCGACGAGGTGACGACGCCGCAGCCGATGGGCCACGAGTACTGCGGGGTCGTCGAGGAGGTCGGCGCCGACGTCCGGAACGTGGCGGTCGGCGACTTCGTCGTCGGGTCGTTCTTCGCCTCCGACAACACCTGCGAGATCTGCCTGGCCGGCTACCAGACCGGCTGCGTCCACCGTCAGCCCGGTGCCCCCAGCGGCGCCCAGGCGGAGTACGCCCGCATCGCCCTCGCCGACGGCACCCTGGTCGCCACCCCGGGCCAGCCGGACGCCGACCTCGTCCCGTCTCTGCTGGCCGCCTCCGACGTCCTCGGCACCGGGTGGTTCGGGGCGGTCGCGGCCGAGGTCGGCCCCGGCAAGACCGTCGCCGTCGTCGGGGACGGCGCCGTGGGCCTGTGCGCGGTCCTCGCGGCCCGCCAGCTCGGCGCGGAGCGGATCATCATCTCGAGCCGTCACGCCGACCGGCAGGCCCTGGCCCGCGAGTTCGGCGCCACCGACGTCCTCGCCGAGCGCGGCGAGGAGTTCGTCGCCGCGGTGAAGGAACTCACCGGCGGGTTGGGGGCGCACTCCGCGGTCGAGGCGGTGGGGACCCACGAGTCGATGCACCAGGCCATCGGGGCCACCCGCGCCGGTGGGCACGTCGGCTTCGTCGGCGTCCTGCACGACGTCGCCATCACCGGCGACGACATCTTCATGACCCACGTCCACCTCCACGGCGGACCGGCTCCCGTGCGCCGGTTCCTGCCCGACCTGATCCAGCTCATCTGGGACCGGAAGATCGACCCCGGCAAGGTCTTCGACCTCGAGCTCCCGCTCGACGACGCCGCCGAGGCCTACCGGGCGATGGACGAGCGCCGCGCGACCAAGGTGCTCCTGCGGCCCTGACACCCCCACCCCACCAGGAAGGAAGAACCATGCAGCTCAGCACCCCCGCGGCGACCCAGAGGGTGACGGCCACGTTCACCGGCGAGGTGCTGATGACCCCGCTGGCCGCGGGCGAGGCGCCCTCCCGGGTGGGAGTCGCCCACGTGCGGTTCACCCCCGGCGCACGCACCCACTGGCACGTCCACCCGATGGGCCAGGTCCTGCACGTCACCGACGGCACCGCCCTGGTGGGTACCCGGGACGGGTCGGTGCTGCGGGCCCGGGCCGGGGACACCGTGGTCTGCTCCCCGGGCGAGGAGCACTGGCACGGCGCCACCGCCGACTCCTTCGCCGCCCACCTGGCCATCCACGAGGCCGCCGACACCGACGGCGGTGGGACGAGCCCCGTCACCTGGCTCGAACCGGTGACCGACGAGGACTACGCACGCGCCCAGGCCTGAACCGATCGGCCCGGTGCTCGCGCGAGCGCCCGGAGAACGACACCCGACCTTCCCCAGGAGATGACGCATGTCGATCGAGACCACGCCCACCGCCCGCTCCGACCGCCGACCCCCGAGCCGACGGGGTGTGCTGGCCGCGGCCGGCGTCGGCACGCTCGCGACCGCCGCCGTCGCCGTCGGCCCGCAGGACGACGCCGTGGCGAGCGAGGCGGAGCACGTCACGGGTGCGGACAACTTCCACACCAGCGACCGCGTGACGGTCCGCCGCGTGACGTTCCTCAACCAGTACGACATGACGTTGGCGGGCAACCTGTTCACCCCCGTGGACCTGCCGGAGGACGCCGCCGCGCCCGCGCTGGTGGTGGGTCACCCCATGGGGGCCGTGAAGGAGCAGAGCGCGAACCTCTACGCCACGAAGATGGCGGAGCGGGGCTACGTCACGATGTCGTTCGACCTGCCCTTCTGGGGCGAGAGCGACGGGTGGCCGCGGCAGTCGGTGTCCCCCGACCTCTACGCGGAGGCCTTCAGCGCCGCGGTGGACTTCCTCGGAACCCGGGCTCCCGTCGACCGCGGACGCATCGGGGCGATCGGCGTCTGCGGCAGCGGGGGTTTCGTCCTCAGCGCCGCCAAGCTGGACCCGCGGATGCGGGCGATCGCCACCGTGAGCATGTACGACATGGGCGGCCTGCACCGCGACGGCCTCGACGGCACGCAGTCGGCACAGGCCCGCCAGAGCTGGCTCGCGGACGCCGCCGAACAGCGCTACGCCCAGGTCGACGGCGACGACGTCGAGTGGGGCTACGGCACCCCGCTGGAGCTGACGGCCGATTCCACCGACATCGAGCGTGAGTTCTTCGACTTCTACCGGACCCCGCGCGGCGAGTTCACCCCCGCCGGCGCCTCCCCGGACCGCACGACGATGCGGCCGATCACGCAGGAGGCGAGGTTCGCGAACTTCCACCCCTTCGACGACCTCGAGACGATCTCGTCGCGGCCGCTGCTGTTCGTCGCCGGGGACCAGGCGCACTCCCGGCGGTTCAGCGAGGACGCCTACCGGCGCGCGGCCGAGCCCAAGACGTTGCACTGGGTCCGCGGGGCCGGGCACGTCGACCTCTACGACCGGGTGGACCTGATCCCCTTCGACCTGCTGGGAGAGTTCTTCGACCAGCACCTGGCCGGCTGAGCACCACGCGCTACCGTCCGCCGACGGGTTCCCCGTCCCCACCGCTCGAGCACCCTCCTGGAGGAACACCGTGACCACCATCGCCGTCGTCGGAGCAGGTAACGGCCTCGGAGCCGCGGTCGCGCGGAGGTTCGGGGCCGAGGGGTTCGCCGTCGCCCTCGTCTCCCGGACCCTCGCCCACGTCGAGGAGCTGGCGGCCGGGCTGCGCAGCGGTGGGACCGCGGCGAGCGGGTTCGAGGCCGACGTCCGGGACACCGCGTCCCTGACGGTGGCGCTGCGGGCGGCCCACGAGGAACTGGGTCCGGTGGAAGTGCTGCAGTACAGCCCGATCCCGGCGCAGAACTACCTGCGTGCCGTGGGTGAGACCACGAGCGCCGACCTCGCCGAGGCCGTCGCCTTCTCGGTGGTCGGGCTCGCGACGAGCGTCGAGGCGGTGCTGCCGGGCATGCGCGCCCTGGGCCGCGGGTCGATCCTCCTCGTCAACGGTGGCAGCGCCGTCCGTCCCCGGCTCGCGGTCACGGGGACGTCGGTGGCCTTCGCCGCGGAGAGCACCTACGGGGCACTGCTGCACGAGGGTCTGGCGGCCGACGGCGTCCACGTGGGTCAGCTGATCGTCCCGGGTGCAATCACCCCCGGTCACCCGACGCACGATCCCGACGTCCTCGCCACGCGGTTGTGGTCGATGCACGCCGGACGTGAGCGGTTCCGCGAGTTCGCCGAGGCGATGGACTCGTGACCGACGTGCCGCGGAACCCGCCGGAGTTCGAGGGCAGGACCCTGCCGCGACCCCAGGACGACCTGGACGAGCAGGGCCTGGGTTTCGACGTCGTGACCGTGCTCACCCGTCGGCGTGCCCTGGGGGTCCTGGGGCTCGGACTGTCGGGGACCGGGTTGGTGGCGTGCTCCGACGACGAACTCGCTGCTGCGCCGGCCACCGGTCGTGGGGCGGGCGGGACGTCCGCCACGATCGCCGAGATCCCCGCGGAGATCGCCGGACCGTTCCCCGGTGACGGGTCGAACGGGCTGAACGTGCTGCAGCGCAGCGGAGTCGTGCGCGGTGACATCCGGTCGAGCTTCGAGATCAGCGCGACGACCGCGCCGGGGATCCCCCTGACGCTCACCCTGACCGTCCTCGACCTGACCCGGGGCGGGGTTCCGTTCGCCGGGGCCGCCGTGTACGCCTGGCAGTGCGACCGGGAAGGCCGCTACTCCCTGTACTCCCCGGAGTTGAAGGGCGAGAACTACCTCCGCGGGGTTCAGGTGGCCGCCGCGGACGGAACGGTGACCTTCACCTCCGTCTTCCCCGGGTGCTACACGGGACGGTGGCCCCACGTCCACTTCGAGGTCTACGCCGACCTCGCCGCGATCGACGACTCAGCCGACGCCCTCACCACGTCGCAGCTCGCGCTGCCCGAGGCCGACTGCACCGCCGTCTACGCCACCACCGGGTACGAGCGGTCGGCCGTCGAACTGGCCGGCGTCACCCTCGCGGACGACCTCGTCTTCCGCGACGACCTGGGCGTGCGGCAGCTGGCCACCGTCACCGGGGACCCCGGGGACCCCGGGGACGTGGCGGCGGGCTGCACCGCCACCCTGACCGTCGGGGTCGGACGCTGACGGGTCTGCAGGTCCCGGGTCCGGCGGCCCCCCTCGGTTTCCGCCCACCCTGCACGGGTAGCTCCCCGGTGTGAACGATCACGATCGCCGGCGCTACCTGACCGTCTACCTCAACGACCACCTCGCCGGGGCGACGGCGGGCCGGGCCCGCTTCGCCCGCAGCGCCCGCAGCGCCCGGGCCCACCGGGGGACCGAGACCGGGCGCGCGCTGGACCACCTGCACCACGAGATCGTCGAGGACCGGCAGAGCCTGCTGCACTGGATGCGGGTCCTCGGCGTCCCCGTGGAGCGCCCGTTGCAGTACGCCGGCCGGGTCGGGGAGGCGCTGGGAGCGCTCAAACCGAACGGGCACCTCGTGCGGCCCTCACCGCTGCGGACGGTCATCGAACTGGAGGGTCTGCTGCTGGGGGTCCAGGGCAAGGCCGCCGGGTGGCGCAGCCTGCGGGAGCTGGCCCTGACCGACGAGCGCCTGGACGCCGAGGCCCTGGAGGAACTGGTCCAGCGCGCCGACCGTCAGGCCGCCGAGCTGGAACGGCTGCGGCGCGCTGCGGTCCGCGACGTCCTGGGGGGCTGAGGCTCCGGTGGTCGTGGCGCGACGCTCGCTGCCCGTGGGGGTCCTCGTCGGGATCGGGGTCGCGGGGTTCCTGGACGAGACGGTGTTCCACCAGCTCCTGCACTGGCACCACTTCTACGACCGCTCCACGTCGACGGTCGGTCTCGTCTCCGACGGCTGGTTCCACGCCGGCAGCTGGATCGCCGTCGTCGCCGGCCTGTTCCTCTTCGCGGACCTCCAGCGGCGTCGGGCCGTCGTGGGCCACCGCGTGCTGGCTGGCGGCCTCTTCGGCTGGGGCGGGTTCCAGCTCTATGACGGGCTCCTGCAGCACAAGGTGTTCGGCCTGCACCAGATCCGCTACGGCGTCGACCTGTGGCCCTACGACGTGGCGTGGAACCTGGCCGCGCTGGCCGGGTTGGCGGCCGGCACCGTCGTCCTGCTGGTGGGACGTCGGCGCGGGCGGCGGCGGGACGCGTGATCCCCGGCTGGGTGCTCCTGCTCGCGGCGGGGGTGCTCCTGGCGTCGTACCTGGTGGCGGAGGGCGGTCTGCACCGGCGGGGTGACCGGTGGCCGGTCCCGCGGACGGGTGCCGCCGTCGCCGCGGCGGTGGCGTGGGCGGTCGCCGGGTTGTGGCCGGTCCGCGGGGCCGTCGACGACGTCGTCGTCCACCTGCTGGTGACGATGGCGGCGCCCGTGCTGCTGGCGTTGTCGGCCCCCGTGAGCCTCGCCCTGCGGACCGTCCCGCCCCGGCTGCGCGGACTGCTCGTCCGGGCGCTGCACCTGCACTGGTCGCGGGTGGTCACCTGGCTGCCGGTCGCGACCGCCCTCGAGGTCGGCGGTCTCTACCTGTACTACCTGGTCCCGGTCCCGCCCGCGGTGCACGGCCTGCTGATGGTCCACATGGTGGCGGCGGGGTGGCTGTTCGCGACGGTCCTCGTGGGTCCCGACCCCGTGCCCCACCGGCCGGTCCTCGCGGCCCGGGCGGTGGCGCTGCTGACCGTCTTCGCCGCCCACGACGTCCTGGCCAAGCTGCTCCACGCCCGCGGGGGCGGAGCAGCCGCCGAACTCCTGTTCTACGGCGGTGACGTCGTCGAACTCCTGACCGCGGTGGCGCTGTTCGGCCGGTGGTACCGACGGTCCCGCCCCCGTCCGGTCGGCCGTCCGCCACGTCCCGGTGCCGTCCGGGACCGCGCCACGCGCTGAACCCGGCACGGAGCACTTGCGGGCGCGCCCGGTCGGGGTCATCGTGGCGGGAGGTCGAGCCGGGGCCGTCGTCCGAGCCCAGGAGCAGCCCTGCAGCAGCCCACCTCGCAAGAGCGTCTCGAACACCTCACCCGGTCCCTCGTGCTGCACCTGCGGGACGTCCTCGACCAGTACCCCGAAGGCGCCGTGCTGCTCCCGCAGCAGGACGGCGAGCTCTCCGCCTGGTCGTCGCGGGTCCCGGGGTTCCCGGGTCCGATCGCCGTCGGGGTCTGCGCACGGTCCGCCCTGGAGGGCCCCCTCGCCCACGCCGTGGAGGAGGCGCACGACGGTGGAGGTGTCCTGGTCGTCTGCGACGTGACGGACACCCCGACGGGTCAGTCCCGTTCCGTGATCCAGCTCCCCGACGACACCGACGTGGTCGAGGTGCACCACCCCTCCGAGATCGCCGGCGCGGTCATCGAGGCGCTGGCCGGGGACGTGCCCCTCGTGCTCGACGTCCGACTGAGCCAGGAGGAAGGTGCGTCGATGTTCTCCTCGGGACGGGGCGCCGAGGTGCACTGACCGCCGGACCGGACCGCCCCGTCAGAACTCCGCCGTCTCGCCCCGGGCGACGTAGCGCACCACCGGTCCGAGCCCGCGGCGTTCGACCTCGGCCCGGAAGTCGGACAACGGCGAACGGAAGACCCCGTAGTCGTCGTGGTGCACGGGCACGGCCTGCGCCGGACGCACCAGCTCGAGGACGTCGGCTCCGGCCACACCGTCCAGGGTGACCACCACGCCCCCCGGCAGCGTGGTGCCGCCGAGGTGCAGGACGGCGAGGTCGACGTCGGGGTAGCGCGTGGGGATCTGCCGCAACTCCGGGACGTTCAACGTGTCGCCCGACAACCAGACCCGGCGCTCCACCGCTCCCCCCACCCGGGAGAACTCCAGCACGCTGCCCATGACGGGGGGCAGGAGGGACTCCACCGCCCCGAGGGCGTGCCGAGCCGGGGTCGCGGTGACGACGACCTGGTCCGACCCGGTGGTGAGCGTGCTCGACTCCCACGTGAACAGGCCACGGACGTCACCGAAACCGTGACGGCCCGCGAGCCGTCGACGCGCGTGCGGGGTCGTGACGATGGGCACCCCGTGGTCGAGGCCCCGCCGGGCCACCCGGTCGAAGTGGTCGCCGTGCAGGTGCGAGAGCACCACCCCGCTGAGCGGTGGCAGTTCCGCCACGGACAGCGCGGGTTCGGTGAGACGGCGGGACAGGAGCCCCTTGCCGAGGTAGGCGAACTGGCCCCGGTGCAGGAAGTTCGGGTCGGTCAGCACGGTCAGGGCCCCCACCGGAGGAGGACGGTGGCGGTGCCGACGAACGTCAGCGAGAGAGGTCGGTCCACACCGTGCAGCTACCCAGCTGCGGGCCGGACACTCGTGACCACTCGCAGGTGACCCACCAGCGGAGCGCGAACCCGTCCCGAGGGGTGACGTCGCCAGGCCGGGTTCACTCCCTCCCCCGGCCGCCGGCGGTCACCGGGCCACCGCCCGGCGCTGATCGCGGCCACACCGTGTACCCGACCGCCCACAGGACCTCGACCGCCACCACCACCCCGAGCACGGGGTGGAACTGCTCCAGCGCAGCGGTCCGGGAAGGGTCGTCGATCCAGGCGCGAACCCCCAGGAGGAGCGCGGTCGCCACGAGGGCTCCGGCCGCGGTGCGCAGCACGTCGGCCCAGCAGTGGCGCGCGTAGTCCCAGCGGTACAGCGCCACCGGCGCGGGACCGCCCGCGAAGCGGTGGGCGAAGCGGAGGTCGGCCCAGGCCACCAGCCGGCGGCCGTAGGCGAGCGTGAACCCCAGGTAGACCGCGGCGAGACCGTGCGCCCAGCTCGCCTGCGCGCCGGCTCGCAGGTGCGCGGCGGTCGCGACGAGCAGGACGAGGTCGACCAGCGGAACGGCCGACAACAGCACGGCACCGACCGCTGGTGCCCGCAGCGGGTAGCGAGCCAGCAGACCCGCCACGACCAGCAGCCAGAAACCCACCTCGCAGGCCGCGATGAGCAGCACCACAAGAACCCCTCCTTTGCGAGTACGATCGTACTAACAAGCAAGTTAGCACGGTCGTACCAGCAACGTAGGGTTCCCTCGTGCCCAAGCTCATCGACCACACGGCCCGCGAGATCGAGGTCGCCGAAGCCGCCTGGCGGGTCGCCGCGCGTGACGGCGTCCGCGGGGTGTCGGTGCGCTCCGTGGCCGCCGAGGCCGGCCTCGCCCCCGCCTCGCTGCGACGGGCCTTCCCCACCCAGGCCGCGCTCCTGGCCTACTGCCTCGACCTCATCCGTCGGCGCGCAACGGCCCGCATCACCGCGCTGGCCGAGATCACCGACACGGCGTCCGCCGCCGCGGTGCTCGAGGAACTGCTACCCCTCGACGAGGAACGTCGCCTGGAGGCGGAGGTGCAGTTCTCCCTCGGAACCGCAGCCCTGGCCGACCCGTCGCTGAGGACCGTGGCCGACGCCGCGCACCGGGACGTCGCCCACGCCTGCCGTCTCGTCGCACGGGTCCTCACGACACCGCCGCGGACGGAACGCACCACCGCGACGTTGCACGCCCTCCTCGACGGTCTCGCCCTGCACCTGATCCGTCAGGGGAAGGACGAGTCGACCGACTGGGCGGTGGAGGTCCTGCGGCGACAACTCGCCGACCTCCACCCCGACGGCGGCGGTTCGCGGAACTCGGGGGCGTGACGGTCCGGGACAGGCCCGCCCCGGAAGGCGCCGGTGGCGACCGTCAGTGCCCGTAGTCGCCGGCCAACTGCTCCTGCTCGGACAGGACCGCCGCGATGTCCGCCTGGACGACGTCCAGCTCACCGATCACCCGGCCCGTCTCACCGATCCCCGCCGCGACGCTGCGGCTGCTGGCCTGGATGTCCGCGATCTGCTCACCGACCCGCTGGGTGGCCTCCGCCGTCGCCCGCGCCAACTCCTTCACCTCTCCCGCCACCACCGCGAAGCCCTTCCCCGCCTCGCCGGCACGAGCGGCCTCGATGGTGGCGTTCAGCGCCAGCAGGTTCGTCTGTCCCGCGATCGAGGAGATGATCTTGATGACGTCGCCGACGGACGTGGTGACCTGCTCCAGCGCTTCCACCTCCTGCACCATGGCGCTGGCCTGGTCGCGCGCGGCCCCCGCCACCCGGTCGGAGTTGTAGGTGGCCTGACGCAGCCGCGACACCGTGTCCATGAGCGACCGTGCCGAGGAGGCGTCCTGCTCCGCGCGGTGCAGCATCTCCAGACGCTGGGACAGCAGCTGCGCGACGTTGCGCAGCGCCTCAGCCCGCGTGGCGGACAGCTGGATGGTGTCGGTGGTGAAGAAGTCCATCGTCCCCACGACCTCACCCCCGCTGAGCAGGGGGAAGCAGACGCCGGAGCGCACCCCGGCCCGCTGAGCCGCCGGTGCGCGCACGCAGTCGGTCATCTCCGCCAGGTCCGCGACGAAGACCAGGTCACGCGCCTTCCACGCCCGGCCCGACAGGCCCACCCCCTCGGCGAAGGAGGCGCGCAGGGTGACGTCCCGGAACTCCTGCCCGGCCGAGCCGGACTCCAGCTGGAACTTCAGCGTCCGGTCCGACTCGTCCAGGGCCCAGAACGAGCCGTAGGCCCAGCCGAACGCGCTGCGGACCGTCTCCAACGCGGTGCGCAGGGCGCTCGCGGCGTCCGGTGCCTCCCCGACCCGGGCGATGACGGTCGTCACGGCCTGGCGGTCGTGGAGGGTCTCCGCGAGCGCCGCGGCGGACAGCGCGTGCTGCACGCCGTAGGCCACGACGCGGCTGATGGCCTTCCACTTCTCCGTGCGGACCCCGAAGAAGGGCAGCGGGGCGCTGCCGTAGTACTCGTGCAGCGCCACGACGCGACCGCCCACGACGACGGGGAGGATCGCGCCCTGACCCGCACCCGCACGCGCGGCGACGGTCCAGCGCTGGTAGGTGGGCACCTCGGCGGTGGAGGACTCGTCCAGCACGGCCATGGTGTGGGTGGCGGCCCACTGCAGCTGGTCGGGGTTCAAGGTGATCGTGTCGCTGCCACTGCGCCCGAGCACTTCGCTGAACGCTCCGGTCTCCGCGACCAGGCGGAAGGGGTGACCGACCCCGGTCGAACCTCCGGGGGCGGGCAACCACACCGCCCCGTAGCCCAGCCCCAGCGCCTTCGAGAGGGCCACGACGACCGCACGGTGCGCGTCGACCTCGTCCTCGACGCCACCGGACAGGGCGGCGAGCACCGCTTCGAGGGCTTCCACGTCACGCGGCATCGGCTGCGCGTGGTGGGCAGGACGGGAGTTGCGGCGTCCGAGCACGTGCGGGCACGTCCTTCCGGTCACGAGGTCCGGGGGCGCGGCGCGGCGAGTCCTGACGGAGCTCGACCGAGGAGCCGTGCTGGTACCCGGGGCCGGCTGCTCGACCTGGTGGGTAATCTCGTCGAGAGCGCAGAAGCGTTGTTCGACGGCGCACGCCCGGGGGGTTCCGGGACCACGCCCCCACCACATCGGCAGGTGGGCGGGGATCTGGAGGGGCAGTGCGCTGCGACTTCCACCCGTGGGCCCCGGCGGGGGCGCTGCCCCGGCCGGGGTCCACGGAGTGTCACTGCGCTGCAGCCGGTCCGGGGAACGGACCGTACGCAGGACCCTCAGCTGCGGCCGTACCGGCGACGGAACTTCTCGACACGTCCCTCGGTGTCCAGGACGCGGGCGTTGCCGGTCCAGAACGGGTGGCTGGCGGAGGAGACGTCGACGTCGACGACCGGGTAGGTGGCGCCCTCCCACTCCACGGTGGGCAGGCCGGCGCGCGCGGTCAGCGTGGAACGCGACAGGAACGCGGTGCCGGCGGACTTGTCGCGGAACACGACGTCGTCGTAGGCGGGGTGGGTGTGGAGCTTCACGATGACCTCCGGATGGGGCTGTTCTGACCTTCCCTCATGAGAACTCTTCTCAATGAAGGGTTGTTCCCGTCCCCGGGCCCGCGCACACCTACGCTGGCGCGGGTGAACAGCAGCAGGAGATCCGGACGCAGCGAACGCGCGGTCCGCGCCGTGCAGCACGCCACCCGCGTGCTGGACCGCCCCGCCACCACCGCCCGCCTGGGGCAGCGCCTGCACGACCTGACCGAGGCGGCGACCGACCTCGCCACCGACGCGGGTCTCGACCTCGACTCCCCCACCGACCTCTACGGCGACGGCGTCGTCACCGTCCTGGAGCGGCGGGTGGCGGACCTCCTGGGGAAGGAGGACGCCGCGTTCTTCCCCACCGGAACGATGGCCCAGCAGGCGGCACTGCGGTGCTGGGCCCGCCGCGGAGGGTCGGACGGTGTCGCCCTGCACGCCCTGTCCCACCCCCGCCTGCACGAGTCCGAGGCCCTCACCCGCCTCGCCGGCCTGCACACCGTCCCCCTCACCACCGCACCGCGACCCACCAGCGCCGAGGACGTCCGCGCCGTCGCCGAACCGTTCGCCACCCTGGTCCTCGAACTCCCCCTGCGCGACGCCGGGTTCGTCCTGCCCTCCTTCGAGGAACTGGTGGACGTCACCGCCGCGGCCCGGACGCGCGGCGCGTCCGTCCACTTCGACGGCGCCCGCCTCTGGGAGACCACCACCCACTTCGGCCGTCCCCTCCCCGAGATCGCGGCCCTGGCGGACAGCGTCTACGTCTCCTTCTACAAGTCCCTGCGCGGCCTCTCCGGGGCCGCCCTGGCGGGACCCGCCGACTTCGTCGAGGAGACCCGCCTCGAACGGCACCGCTACGGCAGCAACGTCTTCCAGCAGTTCCCGGCCGCCCTCACCGCACTGCACGGCCTGCACCGCGAACTCCCCCGGTTGCCCGACCACGTCGCCCACGCCCGTGTCGTCGCCGAAGCCCTCACCCGAGAACTCGCCGAGCGACCCGACCGGGGATCCACCGGTTCCCCCGGGGCCGCGGTCCACCCCGCCGTCCCGCACACCCACCAGTTCCAGTTCTGGTTCCCCGGGTCCGCCGACCGGCTGAACGAGGCCGCCACCCGGCAGGCCGAACGGACCGGCACCGCACTGTTCGCTAACCCCTGGCGCGAACCCGGACTGCCCCCGGGGTTCTCCTTCACCGAGATCACCGTCGCGGAGGCCGGGCTCGCCTGGAGCGCCGACGACGTGCGCAGCGCCCTGCACGAGTTCCTGGAGTTCCTCGACGCGGGCGCCTGAACGGCGGTCGTCTCCACCACCGCGGCGCACTCAGAGGCGGAAGGTGTCCACCGCCCGACGCAACCGCAGCGACGTCTCCCGCGACGACTCCACGGAGGCGCGCACCTGCTCCAGACCGGAACGGCCTGCGGCGCTGGCCCCGGCCGCGGCGGTCAGTACCCCGGCGATCTCGTGGGTGCCGTTCGCGGCGCCGCCACGGTGCGGGCCAGTTCACCGGTCGTCGCCGTCTGTTCCTCGACCGCGGCGGTGATGCCGGCCTGGTGGTCGACGTCCGCTCGTTCACCCGTGGCCACGCGCGCCAACCGGACGCGGTGCAATCCCGCCTGCTGGCGAACTTGCAGGCGTTTTCGACGACGGTCGGGGCGCCAGCGCTGCCCGACGCGGGCGAGCCGGGAAACTCTCGGGAGACGGGCTGGCCCCCTCACACGCTGCACCGGCACGCCGGTCGGAACGCAGGCCAGGACGAACTGGTCGTCGTCCGGGCCGGTTCGGCGCACTACGACCACTCAGTCGTGACCATGGCCCGCCGGGCCGGGGCGCGGTTCTCGATCGACACCCGGACGAATACCTCTGTGCGGCAAGGTAGCTCATCGATCCTCGAGGAGGCGCGGATCGGCATCGAGTACGTGGAGGAGGTCTGGAACGAGGAGGATCAGCGGTGGGTGTCCGACGCCGAGGTCGCCGAGATCGAGTGCGCCACCTTCACCGGCTGCCGTGAGATCGAGCACCTCACTGCCGCCTCCTGGTGCGGCGGATCCGGCGCCCGAACCTCGCCGCGGCGGCCGCGGGGCAGGGTGAGTCGTTCGGCACCTACCGGTACCACGCGGTGTTCACCGACTCCCCGCTGTCGATGGTGGAGGCGGAGAAGGACCACCGCGCGCACGCGGTCATCGAGTCGGTGATCAGCGACGTCGAGGGCGGGCGTTGACGCACCTGCCTTCGGGAAGTTCCAGGCGGACGCGGCGTGGTCGGCGTTGGTGATGATCACCCACGACCTGATGAGGGTGTTCGCCGCGGTCGCCGGTGACGGGCATCGGCGGGAGGGGGCGGCGAGGATCCGCCGTGAACTCGTCCAGGTCCCGGCCCGGGTCGTGCCCTCGGCCCGCCGGTTGCGGTTGCACACCCCTGCCTGGTGGCGGTGGCAGACGGGTTCGAGAACGTCCTGACCACGATCGAACTGTGTGCGAGTTCGTTCCCCGGTCGCGTTCGGGCGTCACGAGCGCGCGGTGGTGGGCTGCGAGCAGGACGAACGTCGAGTTCTCCCCCGCGGGCAGGGACTGGTGCTACCGTCGATGACGTCGGGTACCCCGCGGCCGGAGCCTTCGTGCCCCGGATCGTCCAGCACGCGGGTCTTGAAGATGAGCAGTTCCAGCCAGACTCCGTTCATTCGGCCACCCACCACGCCGGTCCCGGATGATGTCCCAGACCAGGCCCAGGTAGGCGCACGCGCGCAAGTGGTCCGGTTCCACATCGCGGACTGGGAGATCGGGTGCTGCAGCCCGCGCCCGATCGTCGGTCAACCCCTGGACACCTACCGACTGTTCTTCTCCCCCGCCGGTCCCGACAACGCCGGGTGGTCCGGCTTGGACGAGGACGTCGATCTCGATGCTCTCCCCGAAGAGGTCTTCTACCCGGCAGACATGGATGAGGTGACCCCGGGTGCGACGGGTCGACGGGTCCGGCGCGGGCACCTGATCGGGGAGTTCCACACCACCTCCGAGACTGTCCCCGCCATCTACGGCACCGTCGTGCGCACCCGCATCGTCGTCCTCGATCGCGTCCTGGTCTCCCAGGTCCTGCAGGAGGGCTACGAACCAGCGGACGTGTGGGTGCCGGTCCCGGAGAGCTTGCGCCTGCGTGAGGTCACCGGCCCTGCGTGGGACTTCGAGCAGCACTGTGCACCTGCGCAGGCTCTGCACGGGGACGTCAGCCACGATCACGACGACGGCGTGCTGGTGGACCTGGTCGTGCAGCAGCGACCCGCGAGCACGGAGGTCCCGCCGGGGCCGCCGCAGCGGCCGGTGCGAGGCAGGGAGTGGTTCACCCGGCGACCGCGCAAGGACAGCGCCTGAGCGGCTCCCCGCCCGGTCGTGGAGTGACGGCGGGGTCGTGGCTGCGTAGGACATGGACAGCGTGAGCAGTCGAGGACCGACCGCGGGCGCGCGGTGAAGCCGCCCAACCTTTCACGTTCACCTCAGATGCGCTGGTTTATGGACTATCCTTGCGCATCCGGGGTGGACGGGAAAGGATGAATCCGTGGCTGGCACGCACGAGACGCACTGGGAGGGCCAGCCCGACGCGGCCAGCCGCATCGGCCGCAAGGGCGGGCCCTACCGCGTCTACACCCCAGACCGGCTCACGAGCCGCCCCCTCATCCTCGACCCCGACGTCGATGCCCTCGCCGCCCGCACCGAGACCAGCGTGCGCCGCCTCGTGGACCACCCCGGCTCGCGCGGACTGGAAGGACTCTCCCGCTTCCTCCTGCGCTCCGAAGCCATCGCCTCCTCCCGCATCGAAGGCCTGGAAGTCTCGCCCCAGCAGGTCGGCATCGCCGAACTCTTCTCCATCGAGGGCCTGCACCGCAAAGCATCAGCGACTGCGCGACGCGTCGCCGCGAACATCACGGCCGTGCAGCAAGCCGCCACGACCGTCGCGGACATGGACTCCATCACCCTCGGCGCCATCGAAGCCGTCCAGCGCACCCTGCTCGACGGCGAACCCGAGGCCCACGGCGTACGCCAGACCCAGAACTGGATCGGCGGCAACGGCTACAACCCCGTCGCCGCCGACTTCGTACCGCCCGTCCCGGACGACGTGCCCGACCTCATGCAGGACCTGATCACCTACCTCAACGGCGGCGCCCACGCGCCCCTCGTCCAGGCTGGTATCGCCCACGCCCAGTTCGAGACGATCCATCCCTTCCCCGACGGCAACGGCCGCGTCGGGCGCGCCATCATCCACGCCGTCCTCGTACGCCGCGGCCTCACCCGAACCGCCGTCCTGCCCATCAGCCAGGTCCTCTTCACCCGCTCCCGGGACTACGTGCAAGCCCTCACCGCCTACCGCTACGACGGCGCCCCCACCAGCCCCCAGGCGTCCGAGGGCGTCTCGCAGTGGCTGCGCACCTTCCTCACCGCCACCCACACCGCCGTCGAGCAGGCCGCCACCTTCGCCGCCGAGCTGGAGAACCTGCGCACCGAGTGGACCACTGCGCTCGCAGCCCACCGCTCCCGCAAGGGCCTGCGTCCTCAACCTCGCGCCGGCTCCGCCGCCGCGAACGTCCTGCTGGGCTTGCAGGAGACCCCCGTGCTCACCACGACCACCGTGATGGACACCTACGGCGCCTCCGCACCGGCAGCACGGGACGCCCTCGACGAACTCACCGAGGCGGGCATCTTGACCCGCAAGAAGTACGACCAGAAGACCAACTACTACCTGGCGTTGGACGTCTTCGATCTCATCACCAGCGTCGAGCGTCAGCTCGCGAGCACCCAGTGGGACACCTCCCAGCAACGGCCCTCACGCCCGGTGCCCTACCGCCCCCGATCCTGAGCCACAGGGCCCGCGGGGCCCACCCCGTCGGTGCCGCTCGGCGCTCCACCGGCACCACGGTGGGCGAAGTGCCCCGAACACCCCACTGCCTGGCTACGTTGCGTGGGCGGACGCTGGAGCGGGAGATGGCCGACGAGCCGTCGAACACCGCCCGCGGGCCGCGCCGCACTCCCCCGTCCGCCTCGACGACCCTCCCGAGGCCCCGACGGGGACCTCAGGTCGAGGTCCGCGAACCGCGCCATCGGACGCAAACGTTTCCTGCGCGTCTTCTGGCGCGATGCCTCCGGCCACATCCCCCTGGGTGTTCCAGCCGTGATCCTGTTGATCACCACCGTGACCGGGTACGACCTCACCAACGGCGCCTCCTCTCCCGAGACCGGACCTGAACCACAGGCGGATCAGATGGCTGAAGTCTTGGAAGCCGGCGCGGAACTCCAGCGCCTCGGCGAGGGACCCGCTGCACCCGACGTTGCGGTGTGGTGGTGTGAGGACCACACCGCCGTCACGCCGACTCCCCTGATCTCCGGTTTCGCCCAGGCGCGAGTCGTCATCCGGAACCAACGACACCCGGCCTCACTCGTACCGCGTCGCCATGGACGTCGACCGTGGAGGAGGAGACGTCGACGACCTGCAGGCTTCGGTGACGTCGATCCTGGAGCCACGATCGTGCACGACGTTGCCTACCGGTACGACGCGGTGTTCACCGACTCCCCGCTGCCGATGCTGTCGCGGAGAAGGATCACCGCGTTGGCTGCGATCGCGCACAACGTGACCGGCGCCATTGCCGCGTTGGCCGGGACCACCCACCCGTCTCGAACGGGCCAGGACGATTGGGTGCAAGCCGATCAGCTTGCCGGCGCGAGTCGCGTTCTCGGCCCGACGGCTGCGGCTGCACGACCCGTCCGGCTGGCCCTGGCCGTCCGGCTCGGAGAACGTGTTGGCCGCCATCGGTCAGATCGTCCGACCCCAGCCGGTCGTGACCCGCCGGACCTGAGCACTGCCCGACGCCCACCGCCCGAGAGGGCACGACCAGGAATCGCGGTGGAAGAGCCGGCACCCGGTCGGCGGCTGCCTCATGCCCTGCTCGTGGTGACCGGTCATCCGGCAGGTCACCACGAGCTCACCGGTCATCCGGCGGTGGATCCAGGTTCAGTGCTCGTTCAGTCCGCGTCGGCGCTGGGGACGTAGGCGCCGGGGACCTGCGACGGGGCGTAGATCACCGAGTCGCCGGGGTAGGGCACCTTCCAGCCGTGGGTGCGGTACCAGGTGTAGCGGTTCATCTGCTCGGGGTTCGCGTGGTCGGCGACGGCGTTGGTCCCGGTGAAGCGCTGGTCCTTCGCCCAGGTCGTCCACTGCCCGGCGACGTCCGTCTGCTCGTCGGGGACGGTGAGCTTCTGCTGCACCTCGGCGCTGAGCAGCTGCGCCGCCTTCCCGGTCCGCCCCAGGGTGTCCGTGCCGCAGTTCGGTGCGGTCGCGACCCCTTCGGTCAGCGGCACCTGGTTGGGCAGCGCGGTGAAGGGGGTGTTGTCGGGCTGGGCGGTGAAGGCGCTGAACATGGGCGTGGCCGCGGCCAGCTTCTGGTTCAGGGGTTGGGCGCCGAGGATCTGCTCGATCGTGCGCACCACCGTGAGCTGGGAGTAGTAGGTGCTGTCCACCTTCCCGCGCTGGGCCCAGGGACTGATGATCTGCACGGGGGCGCGGTGGCCGTCGACGTGGTCGGCGCCGGCCTGGCTGTCGTCCTCGACCACGAAGATGGCGGAGTCCTTCCAGTACGGGCTGTGGGAGATCTCGTCGACCATCTTCCCGACCGCGAGGTCGTTGTCGGCGACCTGCGCCTCGGGGTCGGGGGTGCCGCCGGTGTGGTCGCTGGAGAGCCAGAACGTGTTCAGCGCCGCGGGGCCGTTCTTCTCGAAGTCCTGCTTCCAGACCTGGTAGCGGTAGAGGTCGGGGATGTCGGTGTCGAACTTCGGGTAGGCGTGGTCGGTGATCGCGTTCAGCGAGGGGATCGGGGACTGGGTGTCCGTCCGGATCGCGGGGTCGAACAGGGTGGCGGGGTCGGCGCCCTGTTCCACACCCGTCGCGGCGCAGTAGTACGACTGCCAGGTGGCCGTGGGGGGTTTCGTCTCGAACTGGGTGAACTCGCCGAAGTTGCGCGCCGACTTCCCGGCCGATTCCGCCGCGGTCCACAGGAACCCGGAACGCTGGTGGCCCAGGACGTCGTCCTCGGTGTCATAGCTGCGGACGTACTCCCCCGCGGAGGACTCGCTGTACTCGGGGTTGTCGCCCTGCATCAGCCAGTTGTGGCCCTCGGCGGAGTTCGTGCCGACGTCGTAGAGGTTGTCGTAGAGGCCGAACTGCTGGGCCAGGGCGTGCTGGTTGGGGGTCACCTGCTGACCGAACTGGGCCAGCGCGGGGTCGCCGTTGCCGCGGGGGTCGTCGCCGTAGATCTGGTCGTAGGTGCGGTTCTCCTTCACCAGGAGGAACACGTGCTTGATGGTGGAGGGGTCGCCGACCCGTTCCGGCACCGCGACCGGGGCCGCCGGGTGGCGGCCGGCCTGGGCGACGTCGTCCTGGCCCCAGCCGTTCTGGGCGAACACCGTCGCGGTGTCCCGGCGGATCTGCTGGTCCGTGGGGAGACGGAAGCGGGTCAGGGACGCCGTCGTGCTGTGCGTGCCGTGGCCCGTCGCCGGGACCGTGCCCGTCCCCTCCTGGAACGTGAGTTCCGGACCGCGGGCGTCGATGCCGCGGGTGTTGGTGACCACGACCTGGTCGCCGACGGTGGCCACGTCGGCCGGGTAGTAGTCGGTGGGCAGCAGCCCGACGTAGCCCACGGGTTCCTGGGGCCGTCCCGCGTAGCGGTAGACGGCGACGGCGTTGGCCCGGCCCAGGGTGACGAGGAGGTGGCCGTCCTTCGTGGTGGTGACGGCGGTGGGCTGGTACCCCACCGCCGAGGACGCCCAGGGTTTGGTGGAGATGGTCTGCACCACCTTGTCCTTGCGGGTGTCGATCACCGAGACGGTGTCGGAGTTCGTGTTGGCCACGAACAGCGCACCGGCGCGGACGTGCAGCGCGGTGGGGTGCAACCCGACGTCGATGGAACCGACCGCGGCGTCGGGACGGGCGGGGTCGATGACGCTGACCGTGCCGGTGGTGGACGTGCCCAGGTACGGGTCGGCGGGCACCTGGGTGCCGTAGGAGTTGATCGCCGCCTCACCCGGGCGGGCCGGGCGGCCGCCCTCGTCGCTGACGTAGAGCTTGCCGGCGACGACGGCGATCTCGCGGGGGGCGGTTCCCACGGCCCAGGTGCGCAGGACCCGTCCGCCGGCGGCGTCGAGGGCAGCCACGGTGTTCTGCCCGTTCAGCGGCACGTAGAGGGTGGAGTGGTCCGGGGAGTACACCGACCTGCCCGGCAACGCCGACTGACCGTTCAGCTGCGGCAGCGCGATCGTCGTGCCGGCACCCAGGGTTCCGTCGGGGTTCACCGGGAACCGGGTCAGCGCGTCGGCCTGGGACAGCCACAGCCACTTGCCGTCCGGGGAGAACGTCGGGGCCTCCTGCCCGACGCTGCCGTCGGTCACCTTCAGGTCGGCCGTGGCCGCCGTCCCGACCGTCCAGACGAGTTCGTACGTCTTCAGGTCGAAGACCTGCAGGACGATCGACTTGTCGGTGCTCGCGGCGGCCAGGAACCGGCCGTCGGGGCTGACGGTCGAGCCCATGATCTTGCCGTTGTCGGTGACCAGTCGGTCGCCGATGGGTTTGAGGACCTGGTCGTCGGAGACCTGCAGGCCCTCGGGGTAGAGGGTGCCGACCTGGTGGTGGTCGAAGCCCGTGGTGCCGGCGTAGGCCACCCCTCCCCCCACGACGACCAGGACGGCGGTTCCGGCGGCGGCGACCTGCAACGGCCGCCGACCGAGGCGCTGCAGGAGTTCGATCCGCGCCTTCGGGGTCGTGCGGCGTCGGGTGACGGGGTTCATCGGGGTTCAGCCTCTCGTCGTGGCGGTGAGCAGGTCGACGGAACCGTCGAACTGCCACAAGGGGTTGGGGGCCTGGCCGGTGGCGGCCTGGACCGGGAAGAAACCGTTGACCTCCTGCGGTCCGTCCCCGTCGGCGACGTAGCGCCCGTCCGCGGTGACGTCCAGCTGGTAGATCGCCGAACCGACGGCGGTGGCGCCGGGGATGTGCCAGGTCACGACGCAGCGCCAGTCGTTGCCGGGCCCGGTGTCCTCGACCCGGTCGCCACCCTTGTCACAGGTCGCGTCGGTGCGCAGCTGCGCCTCGGTCACGTCCGGGCGGGACAGTTCGCGCGCCTGCAGCCGGTACAGGTGCGCGTAGGCGGTCGCCAGCGACGTCTGCAGCTTCTCCCGGTCGACGCCGGAACCGCTGACCGGCGTGGCCGCCGCGACGACCCCGACGGTGAGGGCGAGCAACCCGGCCAACGGCAGCACCGCGTGGCCGAGGACGAGCCGCGGGGACCCGTCGTGACCCGGACCGGTGAAGTCGCGGCGCAGGAACAGCCGCCGCGCCAGGGCCGTCGCCACCACCGCCCAGGCGAGGCTCACGAGGACGCCGAGCAGCAGCGGCGCGGTCCGGGCCGGTGCGGTCGACAGACCCCGCCAGGCGGTGAAGGCGTACCCCGGCAGCGCCACCCGCACCACGGTCGGCACGGGCAGCAGTTGCACGAGCTGCAGAACGAGGGCCAGCAGAGCGGGTAGGAGCAGGCCCACCGGCGAGCGCCCGAACGCGACGGAACCGAGCAGCCCCACCGCGGCGAAGGCCAGCGTCGGGGCCAGGGCGGCGGCCCAGGCCAGCAGCACCGTCAGGGCCGCGCGGCCGGGGCTGAGCAGGTGCCCGTCGAGACCCACCAGCGGGTGGGAACCCACGGCCAGCAGGCCACCGGCGGTGCTGGAGAGGGCCAGCCCCGCCACCAGGACCAGCAGCACGGTGAGGGCGGCGAGGGCCTTGGTGACGAAGATGCGCCGGGGTGAGCCGACGGAGGTCAGGAGGTGCCGCCAGGTCCCGAGCCGGTCCTCGGCGGCGAAGACGTCTCCGGCCACGAGGGAGGTGAGCAGGGGCAGGAACCAGCTGCAGCAGAACGACAGCACCACGAGCGGCCCGGCCCAGCCGGTCTGGCCCATCCAGCGTCCGAAGACGGTGTCGGTCGGCAGGGTGCTCTGGCGGCTGATGGCGGCCACGAAGGCGCCGGGCCCCACCCAGCACACCAGGAGCAGCAGGCGGGTGCGCCACTGCGCGGTCAGCTTGAGGAGTTCGAACCGGTACCCGGGCAGGGCCGGCGCGGGACGGGTCAGCGGGGCGGGGCGTGCCTCGACGGCGCTCACCGCACGTCCTCGGTCAGGGCCAGGAACGCCGCTTCCAGGGGGGAGACGACGGGCGCGACCTCGCGCACGGCCACCCCGGCGTGGACGAGCCGGGCGACGAGTTCCTCCAGCGCCGGGACGGCCCCCCGCACGAGCAGCGCGTCCGCGTCGCGCTGTTGCGCGAGGTCGTCGGCCGGCAGCAACCGCACCCCCGGCGAGGACGCCGCGACCCGCCGCGCCTCCTCGGGCCGGGAGGTCCGCAGCCGGTGGTCCAGTTCGCCGGACTCGGCGGCCAACTTGGCCAGCGGTCCGGTGAAGACGACCCGTCCCGCGGCCAGGACGCTGACCTCGCTGCACAGCGCCGCGAGGTCGTCCATGCGGTGGCTGGAGAGGATCACGGACGTTCCCGCGGCGGCGAGCCGGTCAAGGACCCGCTGGACGTGGCGGGCGCCGGCGGGGTCGAGGCCGTTGGAGGGTTCGTCCAGGACGAGCACGCGCGGGTGCACCACGAGGGCGGCGGCCAGCCCGAGCCGTTGACGCATGCCGAGGGAGAACCCGCGGACGCGGTCCTCGGCGACGTCGCCCAGGCCGACCTGCTCGAGCGCGTCGTCGACCCCGCGGCGGTCGCGGCGACGCAGGTCGGCGACGGCGGTCAGGTTCTGGCGCGCGGTGAGCTGGGGGTAGAGACCCGGGCCGTCGACGAAACCCGCGACGCCGTCGGGGACCGCGCTCCCGTGCCGCAGCGGGGTGCCCAGGAGTTCCACGCTGCCGCGGTCGGCGACGGAGAGACCGAGCAGCAGGCCGAGGAGGGTCGTCTTGCCCGCCCCGTTGGGACCGACCAGCCCGTGGACCTGCCCCTCGCCCACGTCGAGGTCGACGCCGTCGAGGGCGATGACGTCCCCGAAGTTCTTGTGGACGCCACGCGCCCGTACCGGCCTCACCTGTTCCACGGGTAGCTCCTCAACCTCGCTCAGAGCGAGAGGCTAGGGGCCGTTCGGGTGAGGGTGGCCGACACCAGGGAAACAGCGGATGAACGTTGCCGGAGGCAATCGGTACCGCCCGCGCTGCCGTACCCGGGGAACTCGGGTCAGTCGATCTCGACGACGAAGTCCCACGTCACCAGCGGCGTCCCGAGGGGTTGCCACGTCAGGGTGGTGTGACCCGTCGCGAACGTGGACGACAGGTGCAGCGTCGCCGGGTGGCCCGGTTCGACCGTCACCGACGGGGCGTCGGCGGTGAGCGCCTCCGGGTCCTGCTTCTCGTCGAGCCCCAGGAAACCGGCCGCCGCGACGTCGAGGTGGCCCGAGGTCGCGGTGAAGGTGACGGTCAGCACTCCCGGCGCCGACACCGCGGACAGCGGTTGGCCGGGAGCGGGCGTCGGCACCTCGACGTCCGGCCCCGACACCTGCGCGGTCACGTCGGCGCCGGGCAGGACGACGCGGACCGGGTCTCCCGCGGCCACGAGCTGGTAGCCGCCCGCCGAGGCGGTCGGGGTCGCGAGGACCTGGGTCTGCGGCGTGGCCACGGGGTAGGAACCCGCGCCCGGGGCGGCGTCCGCGCACCCGGCCGTCGCGACCAGCACCAGGGTGCCGGCCGCGACGGTCCGCGCGAGCGCCGCGGGGCGCCGTGCGTTCGAGCGGTGTCTCACTTCACCTGGTCCAGGGGCTGGTGGCTGACGGGTTCCTGGACCTCGTCGAGGCGGGCGACGGCCGCGTAGATCCCGCCCTCGCCGGACGGTCTCGGCGCCAGGACCTTCGCCTTCGGGTTGTTGTAGACGTCGGGTCCGAACGGTCGCAAGCCGTCCGCCCCGGCGTAGCCGAGGTGGCCCTGGCCGTCGGAACCGCCGCGGTCGACCTGGAACAGGTCCTCCATCGACCGCAGCCAGCTGTAGTGGTTGTACGGCTGGTCGGTCACCGACCCCGGGGTCACGTAGGGGCTGATGAGGACGGAACCGGTGATCCCGCCGCCGGGGGTGGTGTCCTGGTTGAACGCCCGGTCGCCGGGCTGGTCGGTGTTCGGGCCGGGCAGCTCGTTGCAGCAGGCGACGACGGACTGGGCGGTGTTCGCCTGGCTCTCGACGCTGCTGCCGTTGTTCGCAGCACTGGCCGCACCCGTCACGGTGCCCAGCCCCGCGTCGGGCGTGTAGTTCTTGTCCGCGATGGAGTTCCCGTAGACCTTGTAGGGCGGGAACCCCTCGTCGAAGGTGATGTCGATGAGCCCGCCGTCCTGGTAGGCGGGGCTGCGCATGATCGCCGGGACGACCTGTTCCAGGAACAGGTCAGCGGCGTACAGGCCGCCCTGGGTGTTGGCCGGGGTCTTGCGGTCGCCGGTCAGCACGTTCGAGCCGCCGGAGAGGTTGTCCCCCTTGCAGGTGGCGTCGTGCGCGTCGCTGCAGTTGTCCGGACTGATCCAGGAGAAGGCGGGGGTGGTCTTCTCGCTCTTGAGGTCCGCCAGCAGGTTCTTCGCCAGCGGCACGACGTGCCGGGCGCAGTCGCCGTTGTCGAGCAGCGAGTGGAACCACGCGAAGGGGTTGTGCTTGGGGACGTACTGGTCGTCGACGGTGGTGCTCGGCGCGGCCAGGCTCCCCGGGGAGGCGTAGGGCCCCTCGGCGGCACCCGGGTCGACCACGGCGGGACCCGGACCCGGCAGCGGGTTGCCGCAGGTCGTCGCCTCGCGTGCGGGGTCGTTGCCCATGTCCTGCATGTAGCCCTTGTAGCTGACGTGCTGGGCGTCGAACTGGTTGAACAACGTCTTGACCTGCCGGGGGAAGACGCAGCCCGGCTGGGTGGACCCGTCGTGGTAGGTGCCGTCCGGACGCTGGGTGTCGTCGAGGATCTTGAACTGCCCGTCCGCGACCTCCTGGACCGGGCCGGTCTCGTTGTAGTAGGGGCAGTCGGCCTGCGGACCCGGCGACGGCGCCTGACCGCTGACGAGCGAGAGGTAGTTGTCCTCGCTGAAGTGGCCGGTGCCGTAGTACTGGCGGGCGAGGACGCCGTAGGACGGGAGCGTCTTCCAGAGGTAGGAGTTCTGGTTCAGGCCGGTGAACGACGCCTCGTACGACTTGTTCTCGAGGACGATCGTCCACACGTGCTTGATCTTCGGCGGCGTCCAGGACGGGCCGGAGTGGGCCTGGGCGGCCGCGGTGCTGCCGGCGACGAGGAAGCCGGCGACGAGGACGACGATCGAGACGAACGCCGCGCTGGACCGGCGTCGAGGCCGGGTAGAACGTCCGGTGGGATCCACGGGCCACACCCAAGCAGTTCCTGGCCGTTCGCGGTAGTTGCTTCGAGCGATCAGTCTGTGAACACCTGACCTCGCGTCCCCCGGCACGGACTGGGCCGGACGGGTTGCGGGAGTCGGGGACACGGGCGCTACCCGGGGTATGGTCGTGACACGAGCTGCGCCCGTGAGGGCGGTGCTTCGTGCGGGTCAGGTGTCCGTGGTGACGCGCTCCGGTTCCACCGGAGAGGGCCAGGTTCAAGCCCTGGGACCCGCTCTTCCTCCCCTCCTCCGCGGGCGGTCACCCGTACGGCGCCTGTGCCGTGGAGCAACCGTTGCCGATACCTGTTCTGCCGCCCCCACCAGGCGGGGAGCACCACGGCGACGAGAGGCACGACCATGCCCGGCACCGACTGGGAGCAGCGCGCGAGCTGCCGCGACTACGTCGAGGTCTTCGACCAGACCTTCGACTCCACGACCCGCACCAGTGCCCGCCACCACGGTCTCGCCGCCGAGGTCTGCCAGACCTGTCCCGTGCGGCGCGACTGCCTGCGGGAGGCGCTGGCCGTCGAGACGGCCACCACCCGCTTCGGGATGCGGGCCGGCCTCATGCCCGCCCAGCGGAGTCACCTGGCCCGGCAGAGCGCGTGACGCGGAGCGGGGCAGGTCACCGGGGGGTGGAGCCGGGTCCCGCCTGGTGCAGCAGCGCCGCGAACGCCCGGGGGTCCTCCAGCGGTCCCAGGTGACCCGTCGCCGTCGTGGTGAGCTCCGCCCCCGGGACGGCCGCCGCGATCGCCGTGTGGAACTCGGGCGGACAGAGGGCGTCGTGGATCCCGGAGACCACCCGGACGGGCACGGTGAGCGTCGGCAGGCGGCCGAGCAGGTCCTGTCGGCTGTCCTGCAGCGCCAGTTGACGACGCAGCACCGCCGCTCCGACGGCGTCCGCCATCGCCAGGGTCCGTTCGACCAGGTCCGGGCGGGCGACCGCCGTGGACGGGGCGAGCAGCAGGGGCAGGATCTCCTCCTGCAGGACGCGCGGCGGGACGCCCGCGTCCAGCCGCCGTCGCCACTCCCCCCACCCGCGGCGTTGCCCGTCCGTGGGCGCCCGGGCGTTCGTCGCCGTCAGCAGCAGCCCCGCGACGCGTTCGGGGGCGCGCAGGGCCAGGGCCGTCGCGACGACGGCCCCCAGGGACGAACCCCCCAGGAGGAAGCGCGGCGGCAGCGTGCGCAGCAGGTGCCCGACCTGCTCGTCCACGCTCTCCCGGTCCAGCGGCGGGGTGAGGGCGTCGTCCACCCCACACCCGCTCCACAGGTCCTCGGAGCAGTTCATCCCCGCCAGCAGCACCCAGCGCGTCACCCCACCGGCCCCCCGTTCAGCCCTCGACCGCCCCGTCGGTCGTGGTCGCCTCGTGGAGCTCCCGGGGCATCTCGGCGAAGCACGCGGAGTTCTCCGAGAGGTCGCTGGTGGTGGGCAGCGTGAGGTCGTTCATCCGGCCCGAGACCACGATGGCCGTGGCAGCGGTGTCGTCGGTCATCTGCGCTCCGGGGGAAGGGTTCCTGGTGACATCGGTCTGAACTCCGTTCCCGGCGTCAGGCGTGCGGGACGAGGAGTTCCGTGAGGTGCGCCATGAGGGCGTGCGCGAGGTTGTAGACCACGATCTGCGCACCGTCCTCGAACGCCGCCGACGCCCGCTGGGAACTCCCGACGATGTCCACCCGGAGTTTCCCGCCGGCCGCGACGGCCGCGTTGACCCGGGCGATCGCCGCGGGGACCGGCAGGTCGTCCGGACCGGTGGCCGCGGCGAGGTCGGCGGGTCCCACCATGATGCCGTCCAACCCCGGGGTCGCGACGATCTCCTCGACCGCACCGACCCCGGCGGGGGACTCGACCATGCCCAGGACCAGGGTGCGGCGCAACAGGTCTGCCAGGTGCGTCCGGGCGTCCGTGGTGCCGAACCGCCCGGCCCGCCCGTACGTCGCGAAACCCCGCCGACCTACCGGTGGGTAGTGCGCGGCGGCGACCACCGCGGCCGCCTCGTCGGCGCTGTCGACGTGCGGGGCGAGGATGCCCTCGGCCCCCTGGTCGAGGACCCGCAGGACCATTCCCGGGTCGTCGCTGCCGACCCGCACCAGGACGGGAACCCCGTGCAGCGCGGCGCAGGCGATGTGCTGGCGCAGCGCCAGCACGTCGGCTGGGCCGTGCTCACAGTCGATCAGCACGAAGTCGTGACCGGCCACGCAGACCATCTCCACGAGTTCCTCCGCGGGCATCCGCAGCAGCACCCCGAGCAGACGTTCGCCGGCCTGTGCGCGCTCGCGCAACGACGTGTCGGCGCGCTCGCGCAACGACGTGTCGGCGCGCTCGCGCAACGACGTGTCGCGCAGCGCCGCCATCACGCCACCATCCCGGCGGAGAGGTCGACGTCGGCCCCGCACATGCCGGGCATCGCGAGCATGGCGAGCACGGCCCGTCCGACCTCCTCCTCGGTGACCATGCGCCCCAGGGCCGCGCGCGAGACGAACGCCTCCTCCGCGACCTCGACCGGGACCCCCCGACGTTGCGCCTCGAGCCGGAGGTTGCGTTCCATCCGCGGTCCGAGCACGGGCCCGGGCGAGAGGGAGTTCACGCTCACCCCCGCCGGACCGACCTCGAAGGCCAACGTCGAGGTGAGTCCGAGGACGGCCATCTTCGACGCGCAGTACGGGGTGCGGTTCGCGAGCGGGCGCTTGCCCGAGACCGACGCGAGGTTGACGACGTCCCCGGCCCCCCGCGCGACCATCGCCGGCAGGAAGGCGCGGCACAGCAGGAACGTTCCCCGCACGTTGACGTCGAACACCGCGTCCCAGTCGTCGACGGAGATCTCCGTCAGGGGGGCCACCGGCCCGGGGACCCCGGCGTTGTTCACCAGGACCGAGATCTCCTCCTCCGCCAGTTCGGTCCGCAGGCGCTCGACCGCGGACTCGTCGGCGACGTCGCAGGACGCGGTGCGGGTGCGCTCCCCCAGCCGCCCGGCGACCTCGGCCAACCGGCCGCGGTCGCGTCCCACCAGCACGACGCGCGCGCCGGCCCCGTGCAGCGCGGTCGCGATGGCGGCCCCGAGACCGCTCCCGCCGCCGGTGACCAGCGCGGTCCGGCCGGTGAGGTCGGTGAGGTCGGTCACGGCGTCCCCGTCCCGACCGCGAGCGCGTCCTCGATCCAGTCGAAGCGGCGGCCGGTGTGCTTCCAGGCCCGGACGTCGCCGGAGCGGGCGTGTCCCTCGAAGAGCTCCACCCGCGCGGCACGGCCGCAGACCTCCCCCAGCCGGGCCGAGGACGCTGGGTCGCTGATCTCCTGGTAGGTGACCGTGCGCAGGTACTTGCCGACCCACAGACCTCCCGTGTAGCGGGCCGCGCCCAGCGTGGGCAGTACGTGGTTGGTGCCGATCACCTTGTCGCCGTAGGAGACGCAGGTGTTCTCCCCGAGGAACAGCGCGCCGTAGTCGTGCATCTTCACCAGCGCCTCGCGCGGTGCGCGGGTGAAGACCTGCACGTGCTCGAAGGCGAAGGAGTCCGCCAGCGCATACGCCTCGTCGAGGTCGTCCACCACCAGCACCTGACCCCAGTCGCGCCAGGCCGGTCCTGCGTAGTCGGCGGTCGGCAGGCCGGGCAGCAGCCGTTCGACGTGCTCGAGCACCCGCTCGCCCAGCGCGCGCGAGGTGGTGATGAGCACCGCGGGCGACTCGGGACCGTGCTCGGCCTGCGAGAGCAGGTCGACCGCGACGAGGAAGGGGTCGGCGGAGTCGTCGGCGACGACGAGGATCTCGGTGGGTCCGGCGAACAGGTCGATGCCGACCTCCCCGAACAGCTGCCGCTTCGCCTCGGCGACGTAGGCGTTGCCGGGACCGGCCAGGAGGTTCACCGGGGCGATGCTCTCCGTGCCCAGGGCCATGGCCGCGATCGCCTGCACCCCACCGAGGACGTGGATCTCGTCGGCCCCGGCGAGTTTCATGGCCGCGACGGTGGCGGCCGGGACCTCACCCCGGATGGGTGGGGTGCAGGCCACGACGCGGGGCACGCCCGCCACCTTGGCGGTGACGATCGTCATGTGCGCGGACGCCGTCAGCGGGTACTTCCCCCCGGGGACGTAGGCGCCGACCGCCTGCACGGGCACGTGCTTCTGTCCGAGCCGCACTCCGGGCAGGGTCTCGACCTCGAGGTCGACGAGGGAGTCGCGCTGGGCCTGGGCGAAGGTGCGCACCTGGTCCTGGACGAACCGGATGTCCTCGATCACCTGGGGGTCGAGGCCGGCCACGATCTCCTCGACCTGGTCGTCGTCGAGCCGGGAGGGTCGCGTCCAGCCGTCGAACTGCTCGGCGTAGCGGCGGACCGCGTCGTCGCCCTCGCGACGGACAGCGGCGACGATCGTCCCCACCCGCTCGGCGACGTCGGCCTGGGCCGTGTCCGCGAAGGACTTCGTGGGGGCGCTCTTGAGCTGCAGGGGCATCGTCGGACCCTCGTTCCGTCGTGGTGTGCAGGGGTTTGCGTATACGTATGCTCGAACTGCGTCTACGTATACCGGACCGAGGCACCCGTCGGCTAGACTCCAGCGGTCGCAGCGGGTCGCGGAAGGGTTCACCCATGGCAGTCACGAGCCGCGACGTCGCCCGTGTGGCCGGCGTCTCCCAGCCCACGGTCTCCCGGGCCCTGCGGGACGACCCCCGGCTCTCGAACGCCACGAAGCAGCGCGTCCGCGAGGCCGCCCAACTGCTCGGGTACGTGCTCAGCGACGCCGGCCGGGCCCTGTCCTCCGGGCGCACCCGGCGCATCGGGTTGCTCGTCACCGACCTGAACAACGAGTTCTACCACCACATCATCGCGCCGGTGCACCACGAACTCGAGAGCCGCGGGTACCAGCTCCTGCTGCACACCGAGTCCGACGACAACGGGAGCGTGGTGGACCGCCTGCTGGCGAACGGGATGGACGGGGTCGTCCTGGCCACGACCACGATCGACTCCACCGCCCCCCTGCGGTTGCGCGACCGGGGGCTGCCGTTCGTCTACCTCAACCGCACCAGCACCCAGGTCGACGCCGACGCCACGGTCGTGGATCCCGTGCCGGGCTTCACGGCTGCCGTCCGCCGCGCGGTCGAGTTCGGCCACCGCCGGGTGGGCGCCGTGCTCGGACCGACCAACACCAGCACGGGACAGAGCCGGGAACTCGCGCTGCGCTCGGCCCTGGCCGACCACGGCCTGCCCCTGGAAACGCGGTACGTGCGCCGCGGCCCCTACGACACCGCCGTCGGCGACGCCGCGGTGAGCGAACTGCTGGAACTGCCCGAACCTCCCACGCTGATCTTCTGCGGCAACGACGTGGTCGCCTACGGCGCCCTCAACGCCGCCGGCCGCACCGGCGTGCACGTCCCCCGGGAGGTCTCGATCGTGGGTTTCGACGACCTCCCGCCCGCCGCCTGGCCGATCGTGCAGCTCTCGACCATCGCCTACGACTTCGAGCAGATGGCCCGCGAGGCGGCCCGGCTCGCCGTGCGCCGCATCGAGGATCCAGGAGCCCCCCTGTCCCACACCACGTTCACCACCACCTTCGTCGAGCGCGGAACCCTCGGAACCACGGGCTGACCCCCCGAGCCACCGTGCGCAACCCCTTGCACCGGTTTGTGCATACGCATACGCTCAGCGTCGTGGTGGGCGCAGCAGCCCACCGCGACCACCGACGAAGGGATGCTCCCCAGTGGCTCTCGATCCGGTCGCGTACGCGCCGTACGCGGATCCCGACGACTTCATCCGCGAGGTGACCGACCTCATCTGGGTCGACCGCTCCATCAGCTTCATCCGCGAGAACTACGAACCGGACTCGATCGTCCACGGCGCCTACGGGACTTCCACCACACGGCAGGAGGTGATCGAGGGGACGCTGCAGCGCATCTCGGCGGACCCGGACCGGACCGGCCAGGCCGAGGACGTGGTGTGGGAGGCGCGGGGCCAGGACGCGTTCCTCAGCTCCCACCTCGTGCTGTCGGGGCACCTGCACACCTCCGCGCACAGCCGCACCATCGCCAACTGCCTCTACCGACGCGGCCGCATGGTCGAGGAGTGGGTCGTGCGCGACTCCCTCGCCGGCGCGCTGGACCTGGGGCTGGACCTCGACGAGCTCGCCCGGGCCCAGACCTTCCGCGGGTACACGGGTTCCTGGACCCAGCCCGCACCGGTCGACGTCGTCGCCGCGGGCGACTCCGGCCCCCGTCCGGACGAGCACCGCCCCGAGGTCGAACGCGTCCTGGAGATGATCCGGACGGTCTGGAACGACCGCGACCTGCAGAAGGTGGAGGCGTTCTTCGCACGCGACCTCGTCCTGCTGACCGTCGGCAACCAGGTCGTCATCCGTCCCGAGGGGTACCGCCGGGCCCTGCTGCGGTTCCTGGAGTGCTTCCCGGCGGGGCAGTTCGAGGTCCGCGACGTCCAGACCAACGACGACGTCCGCTACGCCGGGCTGCGGGTCGCGGTGACGTGGAAGTTCGTCGGCGACTACACCGGCGCCCCCACCTACGGTCCGCGCACGGGGAAACCCGTCGACGTGCTCGGGATCTCGCAGTTCACGTTCCACCGCGGCGCTCTCGTCAAGGAGGTGCGCCTGTACGACGACATCGCCCTGCGCACCCAGATCGCGGCCGCCCGCGGCGACGGCGACACCGTACCCGTCAACATCTACTGAGAATCCGTACTCCCTCTGGAGGAGGAACGCATGACCACCACCGAGCACGTGCGCCCGGAACTGAGCGACGTCACCGTCGGGGCTGCGGAGATCCAGCGCCGCACCGTCCGCAAGAGCGACTGGGTCCCCTGCAACGCGGCCTTCATCGACTGCCGCACGCCCGGCTCCGACCGCAAGGAGAACTACGCCTTCATCGGCGGCGGCGTCTCGCAGAACGCCTCCCAGTTCATCAACCTCACCGAGCCGCACGGTTTCAACACCGGGGCCGCGGGGATGCCGAACGGCATCTCCAACAACCTGCACCTGCACTTCACCGCAGAGGTGTTCGTCAACCTCGGCGGCGAGTTCCGCCTGCGCTGGGGTGTCGATGGGCAGCAGGGCGAGTACGTCAGCACCGACGGCGACGTCGTCTCGGTCCCGACCTGGATCTTCCGCGGGTTCACCAACGAGGGACCGGACGACGGGATCCTCTACACCGTGCTGGGCCGCGACGTGACCGGCGGGATCATCTGGGGTCCCTCGGTGCTGGAGGAGGCCGAGTCCCACGGCCTGCACCTGACGGCCGACAACCGGCTGATCGACACCGTCGCGGGCGACGCGCTGCCCGAGGGCGTCGCCCTGATCACCCCGATGAAGACGCGCTACATCGACGAGCTGACGTCCTACTCCGTCGAGGAGATGCGCCGTCGCGTCGTGCAGCCCGGCGACCGCGTCTACAGCCGAAACGCGTTGCTGTGCGCGACGTTGCCCGGCGGGGCGGCCGAACTGGCCCTGGTCATCGGGTACGGCATGACGCAGGACCGTCGCCAGACCCCGTCGATCACCGAACCGCACTCGTTCAACCTCGCCTGGGTCCGGGCCGTGGCGGAGGAGGGTCTGCTGCTGCACCGCCACGACCGCAACCAGGCCCTGCTGGTGAAGTCCGGTCGCTGGTCGGTGACCCTCAACGGCGATCCGGCCACGGCGATGGAACTCGGCGTGGGCGACTCGTTCTCGGTCCCGCCGGGGGCCTGGCGCGCGTTCCGCTGCGTGCAGGAAGGTCCGGACGGCCCGGGTGAACTGCTGGTCATCAACTCCGGTGACGACCGCGTCTACCTGGAATGGGCTCCCGAGGTCGTCTACGCCGCCCGCCGCACCGATCGGATGATCGACCCCAACGGCTACCTCGCGCCGGTCGGCGTCATGGTCACCGCCACCGAGGACGACTGACCGCCCCGTTCAGCCGGGCCAGGCCTCGCCGGCCCCGTCGGCGTCGTGCGCGAGCAGGCGTTGACGGGCCAGCCGGACGAGTTCGCGCGTGGCCGGCGACAGGGCGATCCCCTCACGCTGCACCAGGGCCACGACGTCGTGCAGCGGGGTTTCGAAACCCACCGTCCCGAGCCCCGGGGGGAACGCCGCGCTGTCCACCACGGCCCGGCTGACGAAGGTGTCGCCGATCCCCCGCGCCACGAGGCCGAGCGCCGCCTCGACGTGCTCGACCTCGATGAGGGGTTCCAGCCGGACGCCCTCCAGCCGCGCGCGGTCGGCGAGCTGGCGACGCGTCGGGTCCCGCCAGCCGTGGTGGGCGTCGTAGAGGACCAGCGGCGCGGCGGCCAGGTCGGCCATCGTCACCGGACGCCGCAGTCGGGCCGGGTCCGCGCTGACGTAGCGGACCTCGTCCCGCAGGACGGGGGTGACCGTCAGCCCGGCGTCGTCGACGGGCAGGACGACCAGGCCCGCCTCGATCTCCCCCGCGGCCACGGCGGCCGCCACCGCCACCGAATTCAGCCCCACCAGCCGCACCCGGACCGCGGGGTGGCGCCGGTGGAACTCCGCGACGAGGTCGGAGAGCAGGTAGTAGTCGGCGTTGCGCAGGACCCCGAACGTGGCGACCCCGCCGCCCAGACTGCGCAACGCCCGCACGGCGTCGCTCCCGGCGTCGGCCGCGGAGACGGACTGCTCCGCGAAGGGCAGGAGCTGCTCACCCGCGCCCGTGAGGACGAGCCGCCTCGGCCCGCGTGTGAACAACGCGATCCCGTGCTCCTCCTCGAGCCGCCGGACGAGTTCGGAGGCCGAGGCCGAGGCGATCTCCAGGTCCACGGCCGCCGCGGTGAACGATCCCGCCCGGGCGGCCGCGAGGAAGGCCCGGAGCTGGTTCAGCGTCACGATCGACAGGGTAGTCCTGCGGGTACCGGAGGATCTCCGGGTCTTGTCCTGAGGGTCGCGCAGTTCCTAGCCTTCCCGCATGCAGTTCACCCCCGCCGTCCTCTCCGCCCTCGCCGGCCGGTTCTCGCCGGTGAAGGTTCCCGCCGTCCAGACCCCGCCCGCCCAGCGCGACCCCGCGGTCGCCGCGCGCGTGTCCGGGATGCTCGCCGACATCGAGGAGGGCGGGCTCGACGCCGTCCTGCGCTACGCCGCGGAACTCGACGGCTACGACGGCAGCGACGGCAGCGCCGTGGAACTCGACGCCGACACCATCGCCCGCAGCGGCGAGCGCCTGCCCCCCGAGCTGCGCGAGGCGATCGAACTCGGTGGTGAACGCACCCGGGCCTTCGCCGCGGCCCAGCGCGCGCACCTGAGCGACTTCTCCGTGGAGCTGACCCCGGGCCTGCTCGTGGGCCAGCGCTACGTGCCCGTGGGCCGGGTGGGGGCCTACCTGCCGGCCGGGCGGTTCCCGCTGACGGCGAGCGCGTTCATGACGGTGGGCGTCGCCAAGGTCGCCGGGGTTCCCTCCGTCGTGGCCTGCACCCCGCCGCAACCCCACGGCGGCGCCAACGACGCCGTGCTGTACGCCGCGGCGGTCTCCGGGGTCGACCGGGTGTTCGTCCTCGGCGGGGTGCAGGCCCTGGCCGCGATGGCCTTCGGCCTCGTCGGCGAGGGCCCCGTCGACATGCTCGTGGGAGCCGGCAACGCGTTCGTCGCGGAGGCCAAGCGCCAGCTGTTCGGCACCGTCGCGATCGATCTCCTCGCCGGTCCCTCGGAGGTCGCGGTGCTGGCCGACGACAGCGCCGACCCGGTCCTCGTCGCGGCCGACCTGCTCGGGCAGGCCGAGCACGGTCCGAACTCCCCCGCGGCATTGGTGACGACGTCACGGGAACTCGCGCAGGCCGTCGTCACCGAGGTCGACCGGCAGCTCGGGGGGCTCGCGACGCGCGACATCGCCGGTGCCGCCTGGCGCGACCACGGCAGCGTGACCTGGGCCGCGGACCGCGAGACGGCCGCGACGCTCATGGACGACCTGGCCCCGGAACACCTCGAGGTGCTGACGACCGAGGACGACTGGTACCACGACCGACTGACGAACTACGGCTCGCTCTTCCTCGGGGAGTGGTCGACGGTCGCCTACTCCGACAAGGGCATGGCCGGGACCAACCACACGTTGCCGACGGCTGGCGGCGCCCGGCACAGTGCCGGGCTGTCCGTCGCGCGCTACCTGAAACCGCTGACGTACCAGCGGATCTCGCGCGAAGCCACGCCCGACCTCGCGACGGCGGTCCAGGTGATCTCCGACTCCGAAGGCATGGCCGCGCACAGCGCCACCGCCACCCTGCGCACCGCCCGCTGGCGGTGACGCGGTGCACGGAGCGCGCATGACCACCTCCGTGGTCCGGATCGCCTGCCACAGCTCCGCCCCCCGCATCGCCGACCTGGCCGCCAACACCCGGGACGCGCGGGCCGCCGTCCGCGCGGCGGTGGACGCCGGGGCCGACCTCGTCGTCCTGCCCGAGCTCGTCACGTCCGGGTACGTGTTCGCCTCGCCCGAGGAGGCGGCGGGGGTGGCGATCACCCGCGACGACGAGGTGTTCGCCGGCTGGGCCGAGGAGGCGGCGCGCGGGGACGCGGTCGTCGTCGGGGGTTTCTGCGAACGCGGGGAGGACGGTCTGTACAACAGCGCCGCCGTCGTCGACGCGTCCGGTGTCCTGGCCGTGTACCGCAAGGTCCACCTGTGGGACGAGGAGAAGCGGTTCTTCCGGCCCGGCAACGCCCTGCCGCCCGTGCTGACGACGCGGGTCGGCGCGATCGCCCCGCTGGTCTGCTACGACCTGGAGTTCCCCGAGTTCACTCGCGCCCTCGCGCTGGCCGGCGCGGAACTGCTGGCCGTCCCGACGAACTGGCCCCTCGTCCCGCGCCCGGCCGATGAACGTCCGCCCGAGGTCGTCATCGCCATGGCCACGGCCCGGGTCAACCGGGTCGTCGTCGCGTGCTGCGACCGCACCGGGACCGAACGAGGCCAGGAGTGGACGGCGGGAACGACGGTCGTGGGGGCCGACGGGTGGCCGGTGGCGTCGCGCGACCACGAGGGTCTGCTGCTCGTCGACGTCGACCTGGCGCCGACGCGCGACAAGCAGCTGACCCCTCGGGCCCACCTGTTCGACGACCGACGACCGGACGTCTACCCGGCGTGATGTCCCCCTGGGTCACGTCCCCGACTCGACGGGGACCTGCGCCCTTGCCGACGTCGGAGCCGACCGGGAGGCCCACCGCGGCGAGCAGCAGGACCTCGAACGCTGCCGGCGGCGGCGCTGGGCGAGACGGTGGAGGCAGGTCACGACGACCGTCCCGAGGACCTGACCCACCCTGCTCAACTACCGCAAGGACGGCCTGGCGTTCTAGAACCAGGTCGCGGTGAGTCCCATCTTCGGTCCGGGCGGCGAACTGACCCACTTCGTCGGCATCCAGACCGACGCCAGCGGCCGAGTCGCCGCAGATGAAGCCCGAGATGCCGCCCTCGCCGCTGAGAAGAGCGCACGGGCCCAGGCTGATGCCGCCCGGGCCCAAGCCGACGCCGCGCGCGAGGTCGCCCACCGCGCACGAACGCAAGCTGAGACCGCCCGACGGCAGGCCGAAGCCGCCCGAGGACAAGCCGAACGGCCCGCACCCAAGCCGAGGAATCCCGCGCACTGGCCGAGCGCTCGCGTGGGCAGGCCGAGCAGTCCCCCGCCGTTGCCGAGGAACAATGGACTGTTCCCGGATTCGTAGGCACGGGATCAAACTGCGAGTTCGGCGATCTCCTCGATCTTTTGACCGCCTTGAGGAGCTGCCCGCAGCCTTGGAGGCGCACTGGTCCGTCGAGCCGGCCCGAGGTGCGCGATGAGCGCCCTGCAGGCCCCGGAGCGACGTGGCAGCGGGTGGTTCACTCTCGCCCTCGTCTGCGCTGGCGTGGGCCGCCTGGCGAGCCTGTGGCTATTGGCGCAGGCCATTGTGGCCGACGCGGTGTGGCTGCCGGCTGCGTGGCTGATCGCGGTCAACGTGTTCATCGGTGGACTGGCCTGGCGTCAGCGCTGAGACGCACAGAAGCCCCAGGTGGTGTATCGGCGGATTCTTGTGGTCCTCGCAACACCGTATGGTTAGACGGTCGTCAGTAGATCACGCAGACGCTCGGCTGGGTTCTCCCAGCCGAGCGTTTTGCGTGGGCGGCCGTTGAGCTGTTGTGCGACGTGCTCGAGGTCTGCGGCAGTGTGTAGCGACAGGTCGGTCCCCTTGGGGAAGTACTGGCGCAGCAGGCCGTTGGTGTTCTCGTTCGACCCGCGTTGCCACGGCGAGTGCGGATCGCAGAAGTAGACCGGCACCCCGGTGGCGAGACTGAAGAGCGTGTCAGATGGTCTGTGTAAGAGGCGTTGCCAACACGCTGGCGTGAAGCCGGCGAGAGGAGACCTCGATGAGCACCAGCACCAACACCGCAGGACGCCTGGCACGAGCCCTGGACAGGGCCGAGCAACAGTTGCAGCCTGAGGCCGTGCCCAAACGCCGACCCGACCCCCGCGAGGCGACGCCTGCCGCCGCGTTGCGGCGGGAGTTCCTCGGCGACGACGTCATCGATCAGATGATCGCCCAGGCCGGTCAGGGCGGTGTCGCGTTGACCGGCGAGGGCGGGTTCCTGCCCGAGCTGATCCGCCGTGTCCTCGAACGCGGGATGGCCGTCGAACTCGATGACCACCTCGGCTATGAGAAGGGCGACCCCGCCGGTCGGGGGACGGCGAACTCCCGCAACGGCTCGACACCGAAGACGGTGGCCACCGAGGTCGGGGACGTCGCGTTGGCGACCCCTCGGGACCGGGCGGGGACGTTCGAACCGCGGTTGGTGCCGAAGGGCGCCCGGCGTCTGGGTGGGCTCGAAGAACAGATCATCTCCCTCTACGCCGGTGGGATGACGGTCCGCGACATCCAGGCCCACTTCAACCGGACCCTGGGCACCGACCTCTCACACGAGACGATCGCGAACGTCACCGACGCGGTCCTGGAGGAAGTGAAAGCCTGGCAGTCGCGCCCTTTGGATGAGGTGTGGCCGGTGCTGTTCCTGGACGCCATCGTCGTGAAGGTCCGTGACGGTGGCCAAGTCCGTAACCGTCATGCGCACATCGTGATCGGTGTCGACACCGATGGTGTGAAGCACGTCCTGGGGATCTGGGTCGATGCCAACGAAGGTGCGAAATTCTGGGCCGGGGTGTGTGCGCAGCTGGCGAATCGGGGCGTGCGTGACGTCCTGATCGCCTGCTGCGACGGGCTCGTGGGTCTTCCGGAGGCCATCGAGGCGACCTGGCCGAAGGCGGTGGTGCAGACGTGCGTGGTGCACTTGATCCGGGCCGCGAACCGCTACGTCGCTGACAAGGACCGCAGAGCGTTCTCCGCGGGGCTGAAGACCGTCTACACCGCTGCTGACGCGGCCTCGGCGCGGATCGCGTTCGAGGAGTTCACCGAGTCCGCGTTGGGCCGGAAGTACCCGGCGGCGATAGCGGTGTGAGAGCGGGCGTGGGAACGGTTCACCCCGTTCCTGGACTTCCCACCAGCCGTCCGTCGCGTCATCTACACGACGAACTCGATCGAGTCGTTGAACTACCAGCTCCGCAAGATCATCAAGAATCGGGGTCACTTCCCCTCCGACGACGCGGCGGTGAAGCTGTTGTGGCTGGCGATCCGCGATATCGAGGACAAGCGGGCCCGGGCGCGGGAGAAGGACCGCGGCAAGCCCGCCAACCAGCGCTCAGGGCCAGCGAAACTGATCGAGGGTGCCGGCACCCACGGCTGGAAGATCGCGCTGAACCAGCTCGAACTCATGTTCCCCGACCGTCTCGATGGTCACATCAACTGACGAACTCAACAGTCACTTACACAGAAGTCTTGACAGGCTCCCAGCTCTCGGTGACGCCAAGCAGTTCAGCGACCTGCGCGCAGGTCATCAGGGTTGGAGCCGGCGCGCCGCCCAGGTGCTCGACGAGTGCGGACACCTGCTCCGTGAGGCGCGCGACGTGCTCGGTCAGAACCAGCACGGGGTCCCGCTGGTAGCCGTCATAGGGCGCAGTCACAACGCGGAAGATCCTGTACTGCCCGTATTGGTGTCGCCGTGACACGCCGCGTTCGGCAGAGGCCGACTGCAGTGCGTCAAGACTTGCCGCGGACGTCGAGGTCCGTGGTTTGTCTCCCGATGGTGAAGTTGATCTTCGCGCTGGCGGCGCTGGGCGCCCCCCGGAAGGGGGTGACGCAGGTTGTGACGTTTCGTCACCTTGCACCGATGTACCTGCAACGCTCAGTGGCAGTCCAACTACCCAGGAGCCCCCGTGTCGAAGACCCCCAAGGCGCCGCTCACCGTCGAGCAGGCTGCGAAGCGCAAGCGCACGAACAAGCGGATCCTCATCGGCGCTGGAATTTTCATAGCGTTCTGCGTCGGTGCCGCAGCTGGCGGCGGCGGAAGCGACGACGCTTCCGCCGATGTGGCAGGTAGCGCTCCGACCGCCACCGTTACGGTGACCGCCTCTTCGGCCGCCGAGCCCGTAGCCGCTGCAACTGTGACCGCGCCCGCTGCAACCGTGACCGTCACCGCAGACGCGCCAGCGCCGGCCCCCGCCGCTGTCCAGCAGGCCAGCGGAAAGAGCGTCGGGAACGGCGACTGGCTCGTGGGTAGCGACGTGGAGCCGGGGACCTACAAGTCCTCCGGAGTCGACGGCAGCCTCTGCTACGCCGACACCAGCGACGGGAACGGGAACATCAACCAGCAGGAGGTCACCCCTGAAGGCCCGACCATCATCACCGTCTCCGCCAAGGACAAGGTGTTCTCCGTCAGTGGCTGCGAGGACTTCGTCCTGCAGTGACCTCAGCGGTCCCGGTCAGCGCGCTTCTCCTCGAGCCAGATGCGGAACTCGTCGGTAGCCCGGTACGTCGTGACCTGGCGGGGCAGGTCCCACGGCTGGGCAGGCGGGTGCTCCTCGACGACGGGAACCGTGGTCCCCCGCAGTGACGTGAGGATGACACCCAGCAGTGGCGCCGGCTCCTCGCCCCACCCGAGCTCGAGGAGCCGGGCCCGGTCCCCGTCGGTGAGTCGCGCCCACCAGTGCCCCCAGTCGTGCCCGGCCCACCAGTCATCCGGGTGGCATCGAAGAGCGCGGGCATGGGCCCAGGATGCGGCACGGTGGCCGGGCGAGGTTGAGCGGGCTGGGCCGTAGGGGGAACTTCCCCGGCCTGACCTGCGAGCATCGATGCATGAGCGACAAGCCGACCCGGGAACACCTCCAACGTGTCCTGCAAGAGGCGAAAGCGAGTAGCGCAGGCGGTCAGGCCGATCTTGACGACCTTCGACGCGCTGCGATGCTGCAGAAGATGGTCGAACTGCAGGAGAAGGCCAAAGCGATGGGACTTGATCACATAGCCGTCAACGCGCAGGTCGCCATCAACGAGATGAAGGCCGCAGAGGACGCACTCCGGGCAAGCCTGAGCGCGGCCGATGAAGCCCACGACCTCGGATTGAAGATCCTCATCCAGAAACGGGACGACCAGGACTAACACGGCCGGAGCTTGACCCGGTTTTCCGGACACCAACCTGAGGTGATGATGTCGCCCAGAGAGGAGTCCTACGATGCCCCGACCCCACCCGCCGGAGTTCCGTCAACGCGCCGTGCAGCTGGCCCAGCTGCGTGAGCAGCCGATCGCCAAGATCACCGCTGACCTCGGCGTCAGCGAGTCTGCCTGCGACGCTGGGTGCGCCTGGCCGAAGGCGGCAGCAGGAGCGCCGGCGGTCGCGCCGGGTCAGACACCGCTGCCGCGCTCGACGCCGGCGAACACGCTGAGCTGATCGAGCTGCGCCGTAGGACGCGGGTGCAGGCGATGGAGATCGACATCCTCAAGCGGGCCAGCGCCTACTTCGCCCGGGACGTGCTGCCGGACCCAAAATGATCTTCCCGCTGGTCCACGACCTTGCCGGCGACGGTCTACCCGTCGCGGTGACCTGGCGGGTGCTGGGCGTCTCTCGCTCGGGCTACCACGAGTGGCGCGACCATCCCGCGTCGGACCGCTTGAGGGCGGATGCGGCACTGACCCAGACGATCGTCGAGGTCCACGCCTCCTCTCGGGCCACCTACGGCGCGCCGCGGGTGCCCGCCGAGCTGCGCCTGGGCCTGGACCTGGACCTGGACCTGGGTATCGCCTGCGGACGCAAGCGCATCGCCCGGCTGATGCGCGCGGCCGGCCTGGTCGGGGTCTGTCACCGCCGCAAACGCTCCGGCGCCAAGCCACTACCGGCCCCGCACGAAGACCTGGTGCGGCGCCGGTTCATCGCCGAGGAACCCAACCGCCTCTGGGTCTCGGACATCACCGAGCACCCCACGAGCGAAGGCAAGGTCTACTGCACCGCCATGGTCGACGTGTTCAGTCGATGTGTTCAGTCGGATGGTGGTGGGCTGGTCCGTCGCCGATCACATCCGCGCTGAACTCGTTGCTGAACTCGTTGTCGATGCCCTCGAGATGGCCTGTTGGCGACGTCGTCCGCAGCCGGGAATCATCGTCCAGGCCGATTGAACCCGCCCAGTACACCTCCTGAGTTTTCGGCACCGGCTGCGGGCGGCTGGTCTGCTGGGTTCGATGGGCCGGGTCGCCTCCAGCGTCGACAACGGGCTGATAGAGATTTTCTGGTCGACGATGTAGCGCGAGCTGCTGGACTGCCGCGCCTGGGCCACCAGGGCGGAGCTGAGCTCGGCGGTGTTCGAGTGGATTGAGGCGTTCCACAACCCGCGCCGGCGTCACTTCGGTATCGGCTACCTCAGCCTCGTCGAGTACGAAGCCCTTCACACCGCAGCGACTGCTGCGGCATGATCAAGCCACCCACCTGCCCGGGAAACCGGGTCAAGCTCCACGCGCGTCATCGCGGTCCCGCGGAGCCTCATCGACGAGCTGGCGGCCGAGGTCGCGGGCAAGGGGCCGGACGACCTCGTCTTCACAGCACCCAGGGGCGGGTTGCTGCTACTGCGCAATTGGCGGGCCAAGGTCTTCAAGCACGCCATCAAGAAGGCAGGGCTGGAGGGGCTAACGCCTCATGGGCTCAGGCACACTGCGGCGTCCCTAGCGGCGTCTGCCGGCGCCAGCGTGCGACACGTCCAGGCCCTGCTGGGTCACGCTTCGCCGGTGCTGACGCTGTCGACCTACCAGCACCTCTTCGACGATGACCTGGACGCCGTTGCGGACCGGCTGGATGCGGCTGCTGAGGCCGCTCGGATCGCTCGTGCGGACCAGCTGCGGACTGAGGCAACGGTGAGCCGCCTTGCCTAGGGCGTTTCCGCCGGTCAGAGGGGGTGGGCCCCGTCGGGATCGAACCGACAACCCGCGGATTAAAAGTCCGCTGCTCTGCCAATTGAGCTAGAGGCCCCGGACCCCGGAAGGTCCGCGGCCATCATCGCAGACCTGCCCTCTCCCCCGCGACCGAGCACGCCCCGACGGCGACGTGCCCGGTCACGAGGAGACGGGTCAGGAGTCGAGGTTGGCCATCACGTGCTTGATGCGCGTGTAGTCCTCCATGCCGTACATCGACAGGTCCTTGCCGTAGCCGGACTGCTTGAACCCGCCGTGCGGCATCTCGGCGACGAGCGGGATGTGGGTGTTGATCCACACGCAGCCGAAGTCGAGGGCCGCGGAGACGCGCATGGCGCGGCCGAAGTCCTTCGTCCACACGCTGGAGGCGAGGCCGTACTTCGTGCCGTTGGCCCAGCGGATCGCCTCGTCCTCGTCGGTGAAGCGCTGGACGGTGATGACGGGGCCGAAGATCTCGTTCTGCACGGCCTCGTCGTCCTGGGTCAGGCCGGACACGACGGTGGGTTCGTAGTAGAAACCGCGGGCCAGGTCGCCGACGGAACGCGCGCCACCGGCCCCGAGGAGGGCGTGGTCGGGCAGGCGGTCGACGAACCCCGAGACGTGGGCCAGCTGGTTGGCGTTGTTGACCGGGCCGAGGGCGGCGTCGGCGTCGTCGGGGAGACCCACCTTGGTGTTCTTCGCCTGCTCCGACAGGGCGGCGACGAAGTCGTCGTGCAACCGCGGCGCGACGAGGACGCGGGTCGCGGCGGTGCAGTCCTGGCCGGCGTTGAAGTAGCCGGCGCCCGCGATCGCCTCGGCGGCCGCGGCGACGTCGGCGTCGTCGAACACCACGACGGGTGCCTTGCCGCCGAGTTCCAGGTGGACGCGCTTCACGTCCTTCGACGCCGACTCCGCGACCTGCATGCCCGCGCGGATGGAACCGGTGATGGCGACGAGCTGCGGGGTCGGGTGCTCGACGAGCGCGCGTCCCGTCCCGCGGTCACCGCAGACGACGTTGAGGACCCCCGGCGGGAGCACCTCGTTCGCGACCTGCGCCAGCAGCACCGACGACGCGGGCGTCGTGTCGGACGGCTTCAGGACGATGGTGTTCCCGGCGGCCAGGGCGGGGCCGATCTTCCAGATCGCCATCATCAGCGGGTAGTTCCACGGCGTCACCTGACCGACGACACCGATCGGTTCCCGGCGCACCCACGAGGTGTGACCCGCGAGGTACTCCCCCGCCGCCCGGCCCTCCAGGACCCGCGCGGCACCGGCGAAGAACCGCAGCTGGTCCACCGCGGGCGGTAGTTCCTCGCTGCGGGTCAGCGCGATCGGCTTCCCGGTGTTCTCCACCTCGGCGGCGATGAACTCCTCGGCACGTTCCTCGATCGCGTCGGCGAGGTCCAGCAGGAACTTCTGCCGTTCCGAGGGGGTCGTGCGCCCCCAGGTGGAGAAGGCCTTCGACGCGGCCTGGTACGCCGCGTCGACGTCGGCGGCACCCGAGACGGGAGCCGTCGCGTAGGCCTGTCCGGTGGAGGGGTTCACGACCTCGCTGGTCGCACCGTCGAGCGCGTCCCGCGATTCACCGGCGATGACGTTCTGGAACTGCTTCACGACTGGACTTCTCCTTCGAGGTCGGCGGAACTGCTGCGGCCACGGACGATCGTCTCGCCCCGGAAGAACCCCGGGCGGGCCCGGTACTGGAAGAACATCACGACGACACCGAGAGCGAGCACCCCCACCCCGAGCAGGAACACCAGCCCGATGCCGAACACCTGCGACCCCGAACCGTAGTCGGGGTCCATCGAGTCGACCGCGGTCTGCACGAAGAACACCAGCAGCAGCACCCCACCGACCAGCGGCGCGAGGCAGCGGGACAGGAACGCCTTCACGTCACCGGCCCAGCTGCCGCGGAAGTACCAGACGCAGGCGAGCGCCGTGACGCCGTAGTAGAAGCAGACCATCATCCCCAGTGCGGAGATGGTGTCCCACAGGACGTCCTCGGACACGACACGCATCGCGGCGTAGAACGCCGAGGCGACGGCGGCGGAGACGATCGTCGCGTACCCGGGCGACTGGAACGTGCGGCTGACCCGGGCGTAGGCCGGCGGCAGCGCGCCGTAGTGGCCCATGGCGAGCATCGTGCGGGCCGGGGAGATGAACGTCGACTGCAGCGACGCGGCCGAGGACGCGAGCACCGACAGCGACATCAGCACGGCCACGGGGCCCATGACGGGGCCGGCGAGGGCGGCGAAGATGTTCTCCTGGATGTCGGCGTTGCCCAGGCCGAGACCGTCGGATCCCGTCCCGGAGAACGACAGCACGGCGAGGGCGATCGTCAGGTAGAGCACGACGATCGCGGCGATGGTCGCGAGCGCCGCGCGTCCGGGGGTGCTGCGGGCGCCGGAGGTCTCCTCGTTCATGGTGAGGACGACGTCCCAGCCCCAGTAGATGAAGACCGACAGCGAGATCCCGGTGGCGAAGGCGGAGAACGACCCGACGCCGAGGGGGTTGAACCACTCCGGGTCGATCGCGAGACCGGCCGGCGCGGAACCGTCGACGACGTGGACGAACGCGGCGATCGCGAACCAGAGCAGCACGACCACCTGGAACGCGACGAGGACGTACTGGACGACCTTCGTCGCCTCGAGCCCGCGGTAGGAGATCCAGCACGCGAGCGCCATGAACACCAGGCAGGTGGCGACGTTGACGACGACGTTCGTCGAGAGGTCGGCGATCGAGTCCCGGCCGGTCACCTGGGAGAGCATCAGGTAGAAGAAGTCGACGGCGATGCCGGCGAGGTTGGACAGGACGAGCACGGTCGCGGCGAGGAGGCCCCAGCCGCCCATCCAGCCGATCCAGGGGCCGAAGGCGCGGGAACTCCAGGTGAACGTCGTCCCCGCGTCCGGCATGGCGCTGTTGAGGGCGCGGTAGCCGAGGGCGACGAGCAGCATGGGGACGAAGCCGACCAGGAAGATGGCGGGCAGGTGCTCGCCGACCGCGGAGGCGGTCGGACCGAGGGCGCCGGTCAGGGTGTAGGCGGGGGCGATGGTGGAGATGCCGATGACGACGGCACCGAGCAGCCCGACCCGGCCGTCACCGAGTCCCTTGGACTCGCTGACCTGTCGTTCCGGTGCGGCGGTCACGAGTCACCCCGGGGCACGACGACGACGGGGACGGGGACGTGGCGCAGGATCCGCGCCGCGGTGGGCCCGAGGAACGTCTGGCGGCCCTGGGCCAGGCGGGAGGAGCCCAGGAGCAGCAGACCTCCTGCGGCCCAGTTGATCGAGCCGACTGCTTCAGCCATCGTGCGTCCTCGCCCCATCTCCACGGTGACGTCCACCCCGCGGGAGCGGCTCGCGACGTCGTCGACCAGGTGCTGCACCGTGGCGACGGCCTCGCGGTCCGCGCCGGCGTTCTCGTCGAGTTCGACGAGGCTGACGACGTGCAACGGCAACCCGGTGCGGGCGGCCGCTTCCCACGCTTCCTCCAGCACGGTCGGTGCACCCTGGCGGGTGCCGACCGCGACGTAGAGCTGATCGATGCCCGCCGGGGGTTCCCGTCGGGGCACGAGCATCACGGGCAGCGGTGCGGAGTGCAAGAGGGCACGCGCCGCGGGGCCGACGCCGAACGGGATCGCTCCCCCGCCGGCGCCGACGACGACGGCGGACGCGCCGAACTCCGCGGCGGCATCGAGCAACCCCTCCGGGACGGAGCCGGCGGTGCGGACGTGGGTGCGCAGCTCGACGTCGTCGGGCAGTTGCGCGACGGCCTCGGCCAGCCAGCTCTCGGCCTGTGCGGTGATGAGGCCGGTGACGTCCCCGACCGGCGGGTACGGACCGCCGAACGGGTCGTCGGTCTTGACGACGGAGACCACGTCGAGGGTGACGTCGAGGGAGCGGGCGAACACCGCGGCCCAGCTCAGCGCGTCCTGGCCGCGGTCACCGCCGTCGAAGGCGACGACGTAGGACGGGTGGGAGTACCGGAGGACCCGATCGACGGGGGTCACGACAGCGCTGCGGTGACGTCGGCCGCGGCGTCCCGTCCGCTGCGCAGGGCGCCGTCGACGTGCTGGTACCCCTCGGCGGCGAGGTCGGAGCAGGCCCAGTGGATCGGCCCGACGGGGCGGCGCTGGTCGGCGCCGTAGCGGGAGAGGCCGCCGAGGTCGAAGCTGGCGGCGTAGGCCCCGCGGGTCCACTCCTCGCTGCCCCAGTCGGACTCGAAGTACACGTCGGGTTCCAGGGCGCGGTCGCCGAGGAACTCCGCGATGGAGGCGAGGATGCGCGCGCGGCGCTCGCCCTCGGTCAGGGCGTGCAGCTCGTCGGCCTTCTCGTCGGAGACGAACGCGACGAGGGTGCCGCGGTCGTCGCCGTGCAGGGTGTTGTCGTAGACCTCCTGGACCAGCGTGGAGGTGCCGAACGCGGTGCCGGACAGGCCGTCCGCGCGCCAGAACGGCGTCGGGTAGACGGCGTGGACCTTGATGACGAGGCCCATGGAGAGGTGCTGGTGCATCTGGTGCTGACGACGCGGCAGCGGCGGGTCGTAGCTGATGCGGGAGAACAGCGGCGGCGGGACGGCGACGACGACGCGGCGGGCGCGCACCGTGACCCGGTCGGACTCGACGACGACGCCGGAGTCGGAGTGGCGGATCGTGCGGACCGGCGTCGAGAGGTGCACCCGGTCGCCGAGGTCGGCGGCGAGGCGCTCGGAGACCGACTGCATCCCGCCGACGACGCGCTTGTCGAGGATGAAGGACTCGTCGGTGAGGTTCGTGAACGAGCCGGCCGAGGCGGCCATCAGCACGGCCTGCAGCGTCGAAAACGCGTGGGCCGGTTTCGTCAGCATGGCCCCGGCGATGAACAGCGCGACGGCGGTCCGGGCCTCCTCGTCGTCGGACTGCTGGTGCAGCCAGTGCTCGAACGAGACGGTGTCGAGTTCCCGGGCACGGGGGTGGGCCCACGGTGCGTGCGCCCCGACGGAGGCGGCGAGGTCGTCCATCAGCTCGGTGAGGCGGTGGATCTCCTTGGCCGTGGCGTCGGAGACGGGGAACGTGTCGCCGCGGTAGCGGGAGCGGACGCCGTCGGCGCCGATGAAGACGTTCTCACCGTCGCGGTAGCGCGAGTAGGTGTCCATGCCGAGTTCGGCGAGGAGGCCGAGGAGTTCGGTCTGGTCCGGGGAGACCCACTGGCCGCCGATCTCGAGGGTGGCGCCCTCGACCTCGTCGGTCCAGGTGCGCCCGCCCACGCGGTCCCGCGCTTCCAGGACGACGACGTCGAAGCCGGCCCGGGTGAGGTGGCGCGCGGCGTTGAGGCCGGCGGGGCCGGCGCCCACGACCACGACGTCGGCGATCGGTTCGGGGGGTGTTGCGGACTCCACGGGTCCTCCTGAGGTCGTCGTCGGCCAGGCACCACCTAAAGTGATTGGGCTTCATTAATGACCTGCGGAACGGTGCTGTCAAGGGTTGCGGAAGGATTCGAGTGCGTCAGGATGACCCGGTGATCGTCCCACCCCGCCGTCCCCGCGGCCGGCCCAGCAACCCGCTGCTGACCGTCGACGGCATCACCACCGCCGCCGTCGCGCTGCTCGAGGAACGCGGGCAGGACGGGCTGACGATGGCGGCGCTGGCCCGCAGGCTCGGTGTGGCGCCCTCCGCGCTCTACAACCACGTCACCGACAAGCAGGACGTGCTGCGCGCGGTGCAGGACCACGTGAACGCCCGCATCGACTGCTCGGCCTTCGAGACGCTGCCCTGGGACGGGGCGCTCGCCGCGTGGGCCCGGTCCTACCGCGACGCCTACGCCCGACACCCCGCCCTCGTGCCCGTCATCGCGATCACCCCGGTCCGCAGCGCCCCGCACACCGTCGCCATGTACGAACGCGTCACGGCCGGGCTGCTCGCGGGCGGCTGGCCCGAGCACCTGCTGACCGACGTCGTCGTCGCCGTCGAGTCCTTCGTCCTCGGCTCCGCGCTGGACACCCAGGCGCCGGCGGACATCTTCGACCCCGGCGACCTCGAGGACTCGGCCCCGGTGTTCACCGCCGCCACCCGTGCCCGGCCCGGCGGTGACACCGCCCTCGCCGCCTTCGACCTCGGCCTCGGCGCCCTCCTCGCGGGCCTGCGCGCCCTCCTCCCCGCACGTCGAGGAGGATGAGGGGACTCACCGAGGAGAACAGGAACCGCCATGGCCCTGCCGCCGTACCCGGCCAGCCCCTTCCCCCTGCAGCGCACCGCGATCGTCACCGGCGCGGCCTCCCCGCGCGGGATCGGCCGGGCCACCGCCGGCCGGCTGGCCTCCCGCGGGTGGTCGGTGGCGGTCCTGGACCTCGACCCGACCGCCAGCTCCGCCGTCGCCGCGGAGCTGCAGGAACTCCACGGCGTCCCCTGCCTGGGCCTGGGGGTGGACATCAGCGACCGGCCGAGCGTGCGGGACGCCGTCGCGACGGTGGTCGCCGAACTCCCGCAGCTCGTCGCGCTGGTCAACAACGCGGGCGTGAGTTCACCGGTCCCGTTCCTCGAGGTCACCGACGAGGAGTGGCGACGGGTCGTCGACGTGAACCTGCACGGCACGTTCCACGTCACCCAGGAGGCCGCGCGGGTGATGGTCGCCCACCGCCTCGGACGGATCGTCAACGTGTCCTCCGCCTCGGCCCAACGCGGCGGCGGGGTGTACGGCCGGGCCGCCTACTCCGCCTCCAAGGCCGCCCTGCTGGGTCTGGCCCGGACCCTGGCCCGCGAGCTCGGGCCCTACGGTGTGACGGCGAACTCGGTCTCGCCCGGCTCCATCGACACCGACATCATGGGCGGCCCGCTCACCGACGAGCGCAAGGAGTTCCTGCTGCGGGAGCTGCCGGTGGGACGCATCGGTACGGTGCAGGACGTGGCGGCGGTCATCGCGTTCCTGCTCAGCGAGGACGCGGGGTACCTGACCGGCGTCACGTACGACGTCAACGGCGGATCGCACATCGCCTGAGCACGACCGATCGAGGAGTGACGACGTGAGAGCCGTGACCGTGCACGCCCCGGGTGACCTGCGGGTCGAGGAGTTCCCGACCCCCGAACCGGCCCGCGGCGAGGTCCTCGTGCGCATCGTCTACGGCGGGATCTGCGGGTCGGACCTGCACTACGCCCAGGACGCCCGGAACGGGAACTACCGCGTCCTGGAACCCCTCGTCCTGGGACACGAGGTCGTCGGTGTCGTCTCGGACGTCGGGGCGGACACCCCCGCAGCGCCACCGGTCGGAACCCGCGTCGCGATCCACCCCGCGACGCCCTCCGCACCCGCCGGCGCGACCGGAGCGACCGGCCTGCACCTGCAGCGCGGCGGGACGTACCTGGGCAGCGCGTCGACGCAGCCCCACACGCAGGGCGGTTTCGTCGAACTGCTCCGCGTGGGCGTCGACCGGTTGCGGGTCCTCCCCGACGGTCTGCCGCTGCGCCGGGCCGTGCTGGCCGAACCGCTGGCCGTCGTCCTGCACGGCGTCTCCCGCCTCGGGGACCGGGTCCGCGGCGCGCGGGTGCTGGTCAGCGGGGCCGGGCCCATCGGCGCCCTCGCGGTCGCGGCCCTGCGCCACGCCGGTGCCGAGCACGTCACGGCCGCCGACCTGCAGGAACTCCCGTTGCGGGTCGCCTCCGCCGTCGGCGCCGACGCGACAGTGAACCTCTCGACCGGCGGGCTCCCCGAGGCGGAGTTCGACGTCGTCGTCGAGGCGGCCGGTGTCGTCCCCTCCCTCGTCGCGGCGATCCGGGCCGTCCGGCCGGGCGGCGCGATCCTGCAACTGGGCATCCTGCCGGCCGGGCCGCAGCCGATCCCCGTGTCCGAACTCGTCGGCAAGGAGGTCGCGTTGTTCGGGACCCAGCGCTTCGACGTCGAGCTCGACGCCGCCGTGGCCCTCCTCGCCGCCGAACCCGGGTTGGCGGCCGTCGTCACCGACGTGTACGAGATCGGCGACGCGGCAGCCGCATTCGCCCGGGCGGCGGACTCCGCGCAGTCGTCGAAGACCGTCCTGGCCGTCAGCCCCGACCCGGACGCGTGAGCAGCGCCGCGGTTCTCGGGCTCGGCCCGATGGGGCGCCCGATCGCCGGGCACCTCCTGGACCACGGGGTCGACCTCCGGGTCTGGAACCGCACGGCGTCCGTCGCCGCCGCCTTCGGCGACCGCGCCGTCGGGAGACCGTCCGAGGTCCGCGCCGAGGTCGTGTTCTCCGCCCTGCCCGACGTCGACCAGTTCGACGACGTCGCCCCCGACGACGTGGTGCGCACCTGGGCCGGGCACGGCACCCGCCACGTCGTGGTGCTCAGCACCACCTCGCGCGACAAGGTCACCGCTCTCCAGGACCGGTTGCAGGGGCACGGGATCGCCCTCGTCGACGCTCCGATGAGCGGTGGCGACGCGGGCGCGCGGGCGGGCGCCCTCAGCCTGATGGTCGGCGGCAGCCCCGAGTCGTTCGCCACCGTGGAACCCCTGCTGCGCAGCTTCGCGACCACGGTGGAGCACCTCGGACCGGTCGGGACCGGAACCGCCGCGAAGCTCGCGAACCAGGTCGTCGTCGCGGCCACCGTCGCCGCCGTCGCCGAGGCCCTCGACCTCGCCCGGCGCGCCGGGGTCGACGGGGAGCAGTTGTTGCGGGTGCTGCGCGGCGGTCTCGCCGGGGGCGTGTTCCTGGACAGCAAGGCCGACCGGATGCTGACCGGCGACCACAGCCTCGGCGGCAGCATCGACAACCAGGTCAAGGACCTGCGCTACGCCGCGGAACTGGCGGACCAGACCGGAGCCCCTCTGCGTCAGGCCCGCCGCACCGCGGAACTCTTCGTCGAGGCCGTGGAACGCGGTCTGGGTGGTCTCGACCACACGGCCGTCCACCGCGTCGTCTCCGCCGACCGGCCACCGGGCGACACGGGCGGGTGAACGCCCCTCGGTCGAGTTCCGCGGTCGAGGGTCGAGGGTCGCGGCGCGCCCCGGTGCGGGCGAGCACGCCCACGATGAGCGACAGGTGCTGCGCTGCAGTGACGCGCGACGAGAACAGGTTCCGGCTCACGCCCCCGTCCTGTCCCGGGGGACCCGGGGGCAGACGACGAGACGACTCAGGACTCCGGACGCTCCGGCGCGTCGCGCGGGTCGACCTGCTCCATGATCACCACGGCTCCCGCGTCGCCCTCGCCCTGCAGCGAGCTGACGGTCACCTGCACCGTCACCGGGCGCCCCCGCCGGTTGACCGAGGGCACGAGCAACGTCGAGGACACACCGTCGGCGACGGCAGCCCGGACGGCCGGTCCGATGCGTTCCAGCGGGAGGCCGATGTCGAGGGTCAGCAGGTGCGCTCCCACGACCTCGTCGCTGCGCACCCCCCAGAGGTCCGCGGCCCAGGAGTTCCAGATCCGCACGCCCAGGTCCGCACCCACCACGGCCACCCCGACCTGCAGACTGGCGAAGACGCTCTCCATGTAGGAGTTCAGGGCGTCGACCTCGTCGGTCCGGTCGCGCAGCTGGGTGTTGAAGATCTGCAGCTCGTCGTTCATCGACTGCAGCTCCTCGTTCATCGTCTCGAGTTCCTCGTTGGTCGAGTGCAGTTCCTCGTTCGTCGTCTCGAGCTCCTCGACGGTCGACTGCAGCTCCTCGTTCGTCGTCTCGAGTTCCTCGTTGGTCGACTGCAGTTCCTCGTAGGCGGTCTCGAGCTGGCGGTGCGTGGCCTCCAGCTCGACCTGCAGCCGGTGGGTCCGGGTCACCTCCACGAAGCTCACCGCGGTACCCAGCGTGGCCCCCTGGGGGCCGACCAGCGGAACGACCTGGACGTCGACCCACTGGACGTCCTGGCGGGCGCGTGACCACTCCACGTCCCGGATCCAGACCGTCCGCCGGTGCGCGTGCGCCTCCTCCACCGCCGACCGCAGCTCCAGCGGGCGGTAGGAGACCTCCAGGTCCTGGAACGGGCGGCCGACGTCGGCGGCGGACAACCCGAACGAGAGGTCGGCACGCTGGTTGGAGGTCACGACGCGACCGTCGGCGTCCAGCACCAGCTGGGCCACCGGACTCGCGGCGAGCGCCGCCGAACGCAGCACGTCGTGGTCGGAGGCCTGGTCCCCACGCTCGTGCAGCGACGTCCGGCTCCCGGCCTCGCGCAGACCCTCCACCCGGCGGAACAGCCGGTTCTTCAGGTCCGCGGGTTTGAACAGGGCCGAGTGACCCAGGAGCATCTCCGCCTTGCCGAGGAACAGGATCCCGTGGGGTCGCAGGGCGTAGTGCAGACGTCCCGCGATGTGCGTCTGGGTCTCCGCGGTCAGGTACATCAGGGTGTTGCGGCACACCAGGAGGTCAAGGTGCGAGATCGGCGCGTCCTGGACGAGGTCGGCGCGGCCGAAGATGACCGAGCGCCGCAGGTCCTGCCGGAACGTGAACTGACCGCCGCGTCGCTCGAAGTACCGGGCGAGGAGTTCCTCGGGGATCCCCTCGACCTCGCGTTCGGAGTAGGTGGCCGTCCGGGCCTGCGCCAGCGCCGCCTCGTCGGCGTCGGTGGCGTAGATCTTCACCCGGCTCCGGAACTCGTCCGGGCCCAGCAGTTCCGCGAGGACCATCGCGACGGTGTACGCCTCCTGACCCGAGGCGCACCCGGCGCTCCAGACCCGCAACGTCCCCTCGGATCGCCGGGTGAGGACCTCCGGGAGCAGGACGTCGCGCAGCACCGCCCACGCCTCGGGATCGCGGAAGAACGACGTGACGTTGATGAGGATCGTGTCGAACAGGGCCGCGAACTCCTCGGCCTCCACCTCGAGGACGTCGCGGTACTCGGCGAAGGAGGCGACCCCGACGTCGCTCATGCGGCGGCGCACCCGGCGCAGCAGGCTCGCCCGTTTGTACCCCGTCAGGTCCAGCCCGCGGACGGAGCGCAGGTGGTGCAGGAAGTCCTCGAACTCCGCGCCCTCCTGGACGCCCGCCGCTCCCTCCTCGGTGCTCATCCGGCCACCCCGCTCCGCTCGTCCGGCTCACCCGGTGGCGGGGTCGTGGTGTCGCCCCGTTCCCGCCCCACCAGCAGGTGGCGGATGAGGTGCGCGGCCTCGGCGGTCTCCGCAGCGCGTTCGTCGAAGCGCGTCGCGCTGATGCGGCGACCCGACTCCTCGGCGCGCCGGCCGAGTTCGCGGTTCAGCGCGGAACGCTCCTCGAGACTGCGCAGAGCCATCCACAACGCGCGGTCGAGGGCGGCCGACTGCTCCTGCAACAGGCTCTCGGCCGACCAGGCGTGCCCCACCCGGCACCGGAACCGCAGGAACCCGTGGTCCTCGATGCGCCAGAGCACCCCGGCGCAGTCGGGGCAGGAGAAACCGGACGGCGTTCCGGGGTGGTCGTCAGCGGCCATGACCCCGAGGTCGAAACCCGCTTCGGCGATCTCCGCGTCGAGTTCGGCGCCGGTCCCCACCGGCGCCTCCGGCGCCGTCTCGCGCACCAGCTTCCCGAGCAGGGCCGGGATCTCCGCCAACGGCAGGACGTGTTCGGGGTCCGCGGCGGCGATCGCGTTCAGCGGCATCGCCGCGTAGAGGGCGTCCGAGGGTTCCTGCACGACCCCGATCCCGCCGCGGGCCCGGAGGGCGACGAGGCCGGCGGAACCGTCGTCCAGCGTTCCCGAGAGGACGACCCCGATCGCACGCGGTCCCACGGCCTTTGCGGCAGAACGGAAGAGGGTGTCGATCGAGGGACGGTGACCGTTCTCGTGCGGCCCCGCGGAGAGCGCGACGTGGTCGTCGGTGAGCATCAGGTGCCGGTCGGGGGTGGCGACGAGCACCGTGGACCGCGGCAGGGCCTCTCCCGGGACCGCAGAGCGGACGGGAAGCGGCGTGCACCGGTCCAGGATGGCCGCGAGCGCCCCGGTCCCGCTCGCCGACACGTGCAGCACGACGAGCACCGTCGCGGGGAAGTCGGCCGGTAGACCGGCGACGAACTCGCGCAACGACTCCACCCCGCCGGCACTGGCACCGACGAGCACGACGTCCCGGGTGCTCACCTCGCGAGCCTAGCCGTGACGACGGGTCACACCCCGCCGGCGTCGTCGAGCAGGGGGTCCCACCGGCCCTGAACGACGGCCTCGGCGAGTTCGTGGACCGTTCGGCCGGTGACGAAGGCGACGGCCTGCAACCGGCTCACGATTTCGTCGACCTGAACCCCGTGCCGTTGCCGGAGGACCCCGAGAGCCGTCGACACGGTGTCGGGACGCAGGTACGGGACCGTCTCCCCGGCCGCCGACGACCCGCTCGCGGTGGGCGGGGCCGTGCGCGTCAGCAGCAACGCCAGCAGGAGGTCGGCGAGGCGGGTGAGGACGAACTCGTCCTGGCGGTCGAAGGCCCGCGGCAGGTCGCGGGCGACGGTCAGGACCCCCACCGTGCCCGTTCCGGGGGAGGCGACGGGCAGCGCCGCGAGGGAACGGAAGGACGCCCACCGCCCGAGACCCGCGAGGTAGGGCCAGCGCCCGTGCTGCGAGGCGAGATCGGCGACGAGCACGGGGCGTCCGGTCCGGAGCGCCTCGACCTCGGGTCCCTCCTGGACCGAGTGCTGCTGGTCGACGAACAGGACGAGCCCCGGGTCGGAGCCCGCCAGCGGAGCGACCGGCACGCCGGCCGAGACCAGGCTGACGGCGGCACGGTCGAAGGGCACGACGCGGGCGGTCTCGAGGCACAACGCGAGCTCGGGCGAGGTCTCCGAGAGCCGCGGCGGCCGCGGGTCATCACCGGGCGAGGGGCGACCGCCCAGGCGTCCGGCCAGCTGCCGGTTGGCCCACCGCAGCCGCTCGTCGGTCCGTCGGGCTCGGGCCATCACCTGGGCCGCCTGGCCCAGCACCTCGCGGGAGGACGCGGCGCTCATGGGTCCATCGTGGCGGCTGCGGGCCGGTCCCGCACCGTCGAGACGGGAGGATCGTGCGGTGACCGCTCAAGGCTTCCTGCTGCTGCTCGAACTCGTCGGGGTCTTCGCCTTCGCCCTCGACGGTGCGTTGTCCGCCATGCGGGCCGCCCACCTCGACCTGTTCGGGGTCGTGACCCTGGGCATCGTGACGGCGCTGGGGGGCGGGATCCTGCGGGACCTGCTGCTCGGGGAACTCCCGCCCGCCACGTTCCGCACCTGGTACTACCTGACGACCGCGACGGTCGGCGCTCTCGTCGCCTTCTGGGGACACCGCCTCGTGGGCCGCATGTCCCGCCCCATCCTGGTCTTCGACACGATCGGACTGTCCCTGTTCGCCGTGACCGGCGCGCAGCTCGCCGTGCACTCGGGACTCGGGGCGGGCCAGGCCATCCTCCTGGGGGGGCTGACCGGCGTGGGTGGCGGCACCCTGCGCGACGTCCTGGTCCTGAAGGTCCCGACCATCCTCACGGGCGGCCTCTACGCGGTCCCGGCGCTGGTGGGTTCGTCCGTGGCCGTCGTGGGTCCCCTGGTCGGTCTGGAATCGGGGGTGGCCGCCTTCGCCGGGGGTGTCGTCTGCGCCGGGCTGCGCGTCGGTGGGGTGCTGGGCGGGTGGCGGGCCCCCAGCGCACCCCGGTCCGCACGCGACGCCTCCGGGGAGTGACCCGCCACCCTGGTCACGGCGAGCCCGTCACGGCGTCGGCATGCCGCCGTTGACGTTGATCACCGCACCCACGACGTAGCTGGACTCCGCGGAGGCCAGGAACACGTACGCGGGGGCGACCTCGGCGGGCTGACCCGCGCGACCGAGCGGCGTCGACGTGCCGAACTCCGGCATCGCGTCGTCCGGCTGCCCGCCCGCGATCTGCAGCGGCGTCCAGACCGGGCCCGGTGCGACCACGTTGACGCGGATGCCCTTGGGGGCGAGCTGCTGGGCCAGGGCCTGCGACATGGCGATGATCCCCGACTTGGTCGTCGCGTAGTCGACGAGGTTCGGGGAGGGCTGGTAACCCTGCACCGAGGCGGTGTTGATGATCGTGGACCCCGGCGGCAGGTGCGGGACGGCCTCCTGCACGATCCAGAAGAGCGAGTTCAAGTTCGTGCGCATCGTCTCCTCGAACTGATGCGACGTGAGGTCGGCGATCTCCTCGACGTGCTGCTGCTTGCCGGCGACGTTGGCGACGAGGTCGATGCCACCCAGCTCGCGCACCGTCGTGGCGACGAGGCCACGGGCGAACTGCTCGTCGACCAGGTCGCCGGGGGCCAGCACGGCCTTGCGCCCGGCCTCGGTCACGAGTTTCGCGACCTCCTCGGCGTCGACCTGCTCCTCCGGCAGGTAGTTGAGGACGACGTCGGCACCTTCGCGCGCGAAGGCGATCGCCGCGGCCCGCCCGATGCCGGAGTCCGCCCCGGTCACCAGGGCCTTGCGACCCGACAGCCGACCGGTCCCCCGGTACGTCGACTCCCCGTGGTCGGGTTTCGGGGACTGCTCGGCGGCGAGTCCCGGGCCGTCCTGCGGCTGGGGGTCGAAACCGCCCTGGTGGTAACGGGTCACGGGGTCACTGAAGGTGTACTGGTCGGTCATGGGTTCCACGGTAGGCAGGACGGAGGAACCCCGCTCGCCGGGTCGCACGGCCCGTCGGCGTGCGACCGGGGCGGGGGAACCTCACGCTGGTGGCATGGACGACGACGAGGAGGAGGACGTCGCGCAGCACTTCGACGACGCCGTGAACATGACCCCGAAGGAACTCGAGGACTGGCTCGCCACCGAGGAGTCGAAGTCCGTCGGGGTGGGTGAGGGAGAATCGGTCGGGCACCACTCGGGCCGGCGCATCGTCGAGATCCTCCGCGGGAAGAAGGGGGACCGTACCGACGCCGACGCCGACGCCGACGCCGAGCACATGCGCAAGGTGGCCGGTTACGTCGCCCGGCACTCGAAGCAGCGCCCCGACGGCGACGTCACGGACACGAAGTGGCGCTACTCCCTCATGAACTGGGGCAACGACCCGCTGAAGTGAAGATCCGGAGAACACGGCCGGTTCAGGATGCGGGGCGGCGCGGTCGTGGGCACTGTGGACACAGGCGCCCGCAGTTCAGGGCGCACCACAGAGAAGACCTCGATCCAGTCGGCGTCCCGCGACGCCGCAGGAGGAGCACCGCATGAGCAGTGTCATCGAAACCGTCGACGTCTCGGTCCCGGTCCACACCGCGTACAACCAGTGGACCCAGTTCGAGTCCTTCCCCGAGTTCATGGGCGGCGTGGAGCGCATCACTCAGACGGACTCCACGCACACCCACTGGGTGACGAAGATCGCCGGGGTCGAGCGCGAGTTCGACGCGGAGATCACCGAGCAGCACCCCGACGAGCGGGTCGCCTGGAAGAGCGTCGACGGCAAGGAGCACGCCGGTGTCGTGACCTTCCACCGCCTCGGTGACAACGAGACGCGCGTCACCGTGCAGCTCGATTGGGAGACCGAGGGTCTCATCGAGAAGGCAGGCGCCGCGATCGGCGCCGACGACCGTCAGATCAAGGCGGACCTCAAGCGCTTCAAGGCGTTCATCGAGTCCCGCGGCGGCGAGACCGGCGCCTGGCGCGGAGACGTCACCCCCGCGACCTGACGTGCGCGCGCAACGGCCCGGCACCCTCGAGGTGCCGGGCCGTTCGCGTACCCCGGGTCGCAGGGTGGGCACTGGAGACGGCCGCGGTGCGTCCGACGGCCGTCGCCACGACCTCCTGGCGATCGAGTGGAGTTTCTGGTTCTGGGACCGCGACGTGAGGAGTCCGAACGCCACGTCGGGCGTGATGCCGTGCCGGGCGATGAGCACACCCTCGGCCTGCTCGATGACAGCCCGGGGCTGCATGGCGACCACCAGGTTGTCCGCCCGGCCGTCGGACTCGGCCGGCGGCGCGGCGTTGCCCAGAGCCACGCCCGCGTACTGCGCGAACAGCCACAGGGACTGATCCGTCTCGTCGCCGAGGAGAAGTCCGGGAAGGCCTCGACGGTGCTGGTGTCCTCGATCCGGAGGGTGGTGTCCGCCTGCGCCGCAGCCAGGCAGGGTCCGAACCCCAGTGAGCACTGCCGTTCGTCGCGGTCGACGGTGTGGACGCGACCAGGGCCGAGCGGTCGTGCGTGTGGCTGGAGGTTCAACCCGCGGAAGAACCTGCACGACGACGCCCGGCCCCGGTCACAGGAGGTCAGGTCGGTTCGGGATCCTCGTGGGTGCGCTCGTCGGCCTCCTCGGCCTCCTGCGCGAAGCCCGTGTCGTTGCCGTAGCCGTCCAACGTCGGCGACTCGGCGGCCTCGTCGGTGCCGGGCGTTTCCTCGGGTTGTGTGGACACGTCGATCCTCTCCTCGGTGGGACTCACTGGACGGGCGGGACGGCGGAGGCGGTCACGAGGTCGGCTCGGTCCCAGACGCGGTGCGTGCCGAGAGCGGCGAGCAGCGACGGAGCGAGCTGCGTGGCGTCGGCGGCCACCAGGACCCCGGGCCCGCCGGCGCCGATGCCGGCGCCGGCGAGGACCGCGTCCCCGCTGCCCCAGGTGCCGAACGCCTTCAACTGCCGGTAGGCCTCCTGCAGGAGCACGACGGCCTTGACGTCGGCTCCGGTCGGTGCGCCGTCCGCGACGACGACGGCGTCGAACTCGATGGACCGGGCCGTCACGTAGGTGCGCTCCACGACCTGTTCCGCCTCGCTCCCAGCGCCGAGCACACCGCCGACAGGGGCGATCACCTTGAGCTGCACGCCTTCGGCGAGCAGGGCCGCGCGAAGGGTGGCGATGCCGGCGAGGTCCGCGTCCGGACCGGCGACGACCCCCACGATCCGGCCGGCGACCGGGTAGGTCTCCCCCGTGATCTGGGCGAGAGCCGGCGAGGGCGGGAGGTGGTCCACGGCGTCCTGCGCCGGGGCGGGCAGCCCGAGTCCGGCGGCGACGGTCGCGGCGAGGTCGGTGTCGATCTTGGCGAGGACGGCGAGCGTGCGTTCCTTGATGCTCTGTTCGCGGACCTTGCCGAGTTCGAAGGTGTAGGCCTCCGTGACGTGCGTCCGCTCCACCGGCGACAGGCTGGCGTAGAACATCGCCGGCTGCGTGAAGTGGTCGTCGAAAGAGGCGGGTGCCCCACGGACGACCTCGCCCTCGACCCGTCGCGGGACGTTGACGTAACCGCCCTCCTCCGCGCTGGAGGGGAACGGCGCACCGCCGTCGAGGGTGTTGGGCGTGTAGGGAGCGACGCCCTCGTGGACGGCGTGCTGGTGGAACCCGTCACGCACGTTGTCGTTGACCGGCGCGTGCGGACGGTTGATGGGGATCTGCGCGAAGTTCGGCCCACCGAGGCGGGTGAGCTGGGTGTCGAGGTAGGAGAAGTTCCGGCCCTGCAGCAGCGGGTCGTTGGTGAACTCGATGCCCGGGACGACGTGCCCCGTGTGGAAGGCGACCTGTTCGGTCTCGGCGAAGTAGTTCGTGGGGTTGGCGTTCAGCGTCAACCGGCCGACCTTCTGCACCGGGCAGAGTTCCTCGGGGACGAGCTTCGTCGGGTCGAGCAGGTCGATCCCCTCGAACGTCTCCTCGTCGGTGTCGGGCATGACCTGCAGCCCGAGTTCCCACTCCGGGAAGGCGCCCGCGGCGATGGCCTCGGAAAGGTCGCGCCGGTGGAAGTCCGGGTCGACACCCATCGCGATCTGTGCCTCCTCCCAGGTCAGGGAGTGGACCCCGAGGACGGGCTTCCAGTGGAACTTCACCAGGCTGGTCCCGCCGTCGGCGTTGACCAACCGGAAGGTGTGGACCCCGAAACCCTCCATGGTCCGGTAGGAGCGCGGGATCCCCCGGTCGCTCATGTTCCAGATCGTGTGGTGGGTCGCCTCGGTGTGCAGGGAGACGAAGTCCCAGAACGAGTCGTGCGCGGACTGCGCCTGGGGGATCTCGGTGTCCGGGCTGGGCTTCCCGGCGTGGATGATGTCCGGGAACTTGATGGCGTCCTGGATGAAGAAGACCGGCATGTTGTTGCCGACGAGGTCCCAGACCCCTTCGCCGCTGTAGAACTTCACGGCGAACCCGCGGGTGTCGCGGGAGGTGTCGGCCGATCCCCGCGACCCGAGGACGGTGGAGAAGCGCACGAAGACGGGCGTCTGCAGGCCTTCCTGGGCCAGCACCTGCGCCCGGGTGACCGACGCGGCGTTGCCGTAGGCGGTGAACACCCCGTGGGCCCCGGCACCCCGCGCGTGGACCACGCGCTCGGGGATGCGCTCGTGGTCGAAGTGCATGATCTTCTCGCGCAGGTGGAAGTCCTCGAGCAGGACGGGTCCACGTGGTCCGGCCTTGAGGGAGTGGTCGGTGTCGGAGATCCGGACGCCTTGGGGGCTGGTGAGCCGCTCCCCTCCCTGCGCCCGGGGATCGCGGCCCGCGCGGGGGCCCTGGTAGGTCACGCCGGTCGGACTCACCGACCGGGGCGCCGACTGGTCCGCACGTCGACGGATGGGCTGTTCGGACTCGGTGGTCATGGGTGGGCCTTCCTGGTGAACCGCTCCGCCGCCTGCGCGACGCTTTCGACTGCTGGTCCTGCGGATCGACCGTAGGCCCGGGTTGCGCGGGTCGCTCGTTCAAGGCCCTGGCCCCGCAACTGTCCAGGGCGCACCCCGACCCGGAGCGTGCGGCTCCCCGAGGCCTCCGCTTGCCGACGTCGACGGTGGGTGCTGGAGTGAACCTCACCGGGTGCAGCAGGCCGCCCTGACGACCGTGGAAACGGCTTCGGAGGCTGCTGATGGAACCACCCACCGCGACGGTGGTCGATGATCCCGCTGTCGACCAGCTGGTGCTGACGCACCTGAGCCTGGCGAGGTCGCTCGCTGCGCACTACCGCAACCGCGGCGAGCCCTACGACGACCTGGTTCAGGTCGCGAGCCTCGCGCTGGTCAAGGCGGCGCAGCGCTACGACCCCACCACCGGCTACCGGTTCGCCTCCTACGCCACCCCCACGATCATCGGCGAGATCCGCCGCCACTTCCGCGACCACGGGTGGTTCGTCCGCCCCCCGCGCAGTCTGCAGGAACTGCGGTTGCGCCTGCAGGCCGAGGAGGCCGGCCCGGACGAGGTCCTCGCCGCCCGCCTGGGAGCCAGCGTGGCCGACGTCAGGGCCGCACGGGAGGCCTCCAACGCCTACTCCGCCGTACCCCTCGACGCTTCCTGGGACTCCGACGACGCACCGCTGACCGAGCTTCTCGCCGACGGTTCCGACGACGTCGCCACCGTCGACGACCTCCTCTCCCTGCGCCGCATCGCAGCGGACCTCGACGACCGGGACCGCCGGATCCTGCACCTGCGCTTCTACGAGGACGCCACGCAGTCTGAGATCGCGGCTGAACTCGGGGTCAGTCAGATGCAGGTCTCGCGGCTGCTGAACACCTTGTTCCGACGGATGCGCGCTCTCCTCGAGGATCAGGTACCCGTCCGCGAACTCACCGCCGAACGAGGGCGGAGCGGCCCCGTGGCCACCCCTGCGTGGTCGCGCATGCCGTCGAGGAGTTCGGTCAGCACGTCCCGGGCGGCGTGAACGGGCCTCCAGTCCAGCACCTCGCGCGCGCGGGTGGTGTCCATCACCGGCACTCCCAGGCCGAGATCCAGCCACCCCGGCTGGACCGGGTGCACGTGGGCGCGGTAGCTGACGTCGACCGCCGCTCGCACGAGCCTGCGGTTCAGCGCCACGTGGCGGGGCGCCTTGAACGCCCGGGCCAGGTCGTCCGCCGTGAGCACCGGGTCGTCGGCGACGTTGAACGCTCCACCGGGAACCCGCTGCACCGCACGGGTGATGGCGTCGGCGAGGTCGTCGGCGTGGACCACCTGGAAACGCAGACCCGTCGGGAGCGGGAGGGTCGGCAGCGGGATCCGCCGGATGGCCCGGGTCGGTGCGAACCCACCGGCGAAGTAGCGGGCGATCTCGCTGCCCGCGTCCCGCTGGAACACCAGGGCCGGACGGATGCGCGTCACGACGAGTTCCGGGTGCTCGCGCTCCACGTCGTCCAGCTGGGTCTCCACGAAGGCCTTCTCGCGGGAGTACTGCGAGGACGGGATCCCGGTGGCGGGCCAGGACTCCTGGACGGGTTCGTCGTCGCTCGGGTGGGTCGTGTAGGCACCGACGGAGGAGACGTGGACGAGGTGCGGGACCCCCGCCCGCAGCGCCGCGTGCACCACCTGCCGGCTCCCCGTGACGTTGACCCGGGTCATCTCCCGGGAATCCCGGGCCGGCTGGATGAGCCACGCGGTGTGGATCACCGCGTCGACGTCGGCGAAGACCTCGATCAGCCGTTCCAGCGCAGCGGGTCCGGCGACGTCGAGGCTCTCCCACCGGACCCCGGCGTAGACCCCGACCGGGTCGGGCAGCCGTCGGCAGATCCCGACGACCTCGACGTCCTCCGCGGCGAGGCGACGCAGCAGGGCGGTTCCGACGTTGCCGGTGGCTCCGGTGATGGCGATGCGCATGTCACCACGCTCCCATCGGGTTCCGGTCCGGCAACCGGACGTCATCGCACGCGGGACGTCGACGACGAGGGGCGGAGGAGGGGCTCACGAGTTTCCGCTACCCCCTCACGGACCCCCCGAAACATCGTTCGTTCCACCTCGCGCAACCTCGGCGGAGGGCGTAGGACCGTCGCATGCCCCTGATGCGTTCCCTGTTCGACGCTCCCTCGCGGTGGACGGTCCTCGACCCGGTGGCCGCACGGGCCAAGGACACCGCCGACCGTCTGCTGCCCGGTGGTTCGCTGCGAGGTCTGCTGCACGGCCGCCCGGCGGGCCATCCCGTCCACCCGGCGATGGCGATGGTCCCCGTGGGCACCTCCGTCTCGGCGTTCGTCCTCGACGCCGCCGCGGTGCTGCTCCCGGGAGGGCAGGCTCTGGGCGCCCCCGCGCGGCTGCTCGCTGCCGCGAGCGTCGCCACCGTCGCGCCGACCGCTGTCGCCGGCTGGGCCGACTACGTCGACCTGCACCCCGACCAGCAGCGCACCGCGATCGTGCACGCGGCGGGCAACGCGGTCGCGGCCACGCTGTGGACGGCGTCGTTGTTCGCCGGTCGACGGGCCCGGCTGCTGCGGACCGCAGGAACCCTGGCCGCCGGGGCGGCCGGAGCCCTGGGCGGCCACCTGGCCTACCGCTGGTCGGCGGGAGTGAACCACGCCGAGCACCTGGTCCACCTGGCCGGCGACGGGCAGGAGTTCTCCGACATCGGGACGCTCGACGACCTGGCCGAGGGCCGTCCGGAGCAGCGGTGGATCGGGGACGCGCCGTTGTGCGTCCTGCGCCGAGGCGGTTCCGTCATGGCCCTCACCGACACCTGCACCCACCTCGGCGCCCCGTTGCACGACGGCGAGGTCACGGGGACGGGTTCCGCGACGACCATCACCTGCCCCTGGCACGCGAGCGAGTTCCGCTTCGCCGACGGTGAGGTGGTCGACGGTCCGGCCACCGCTCCGCAGCCGGTCGTCGAGACCCGGGTGGAGGCGGGGCGCGTCATGGCGCGCGTCGTCGGACCGCCCCTCTGAGTTCGAGAACACCCGAGGAGAAGGAGAACAGCGTGCGAGCACTGACGTGGCAGGGGAAGCGTTCGGTCAGCGTCGAGGACGTACCGGACCCGCAGGTCGTCGAGCCGACGGACGCGGTCGTGCGGATCACCTCGACGGCGATCTGCGGTTCCGACCTGCACCTCTACGAGGTCCTGGCCCCCTACATGGCCAAGGGTGACGTCCTGGGTCACGAGCCGATGGGCATCGTCGAAGCGGTGGGGTCCGCCGTCACGAACCTGAGCCCGGGCGACCGGGTCGTCATCCCGTTCAACATCTCCTGCGGCCACTGCTTCATGTGCGACCGCGGGTTGATGTCGCAGTGCGAGACCACCCAGGTGCGGGAGAAGGGCTCTGGGGCGGCCCTCTTCGGGTTCAGCTCCCTCTACGGCTCCGTCCCCGGCGGCCAGGCGCAGTACCTGCGCGTCCCGCACGCCGACTTCGGCCCGATCAAGGTCGGCCGGGAGGGCGACAACGGACTTCCGGACGAGCGGTACCTGTTCCTCTCCGACATCCTCCCCACCGCCTGGCAGGGCGTGCAGTACGCCGACGTCCCCGAGGGCGGCACCCTCGCGGTGCTGGGCCTGGGGCCGGTCGGTCAGTTCGCGGCCCGCATCGGCCGACACCTCGGGTACGAGGTCATCGCCGTGGACCCGGTCGAGGAACGTCGCCAGATGGCCCACCGCAACGGGGTGACGGCGATCGACTTCACCGACGGCAGCGGTTCCGACGTCGTCACGCAGCTGCGTGAACGCACCGACGGCCGCGGCCCGGACGCCGTCCTCGACGCCGTCGGCATGGAGGCTCACGGCGGGACGGAGGGGGCCGTGGCCAAGGCGGCCCAGACCGCCGTCGGTCTGCTGCCGGACAAGCTCGCCCAGAAGGTCATGGAGACCGGCGGGATCGACCGGTTGTGGGCCGTGCGGACGGCCGTCGACGCCGTCCGTCGCGGGGGCACCGTGTCGTTGTCGGGCGTCTACGGCGGCGAGGCGGACCCGATGCCGATGATGACGATGTTCGACAAGCAGCTGCAGTTCCGCATGGGCCAGTGCAACGTGAAGAGCTGGATCGAGGACCTGCTGCCCATCGTGGAGGACCCGACCGACCCGCTCGGCATCGACGACCTCACCACTCACCGGGTCCCGCTCGAAGACGCCCCGGACGCGTACGAGATGTTCCAGACCAAGCGTGACGGGTGCATCAAGGTCGTCCTCAAACCCTGACGCCTGCTGCACCACCCGCGCCGCGGTCTCGCGCTGCGGACCGCGCTCGCCGCGCCCCTCGCCGGGATCGTGGCGGGCGCGGTGTCGTCCCGCGGTCGCCGAGGAGTGACGGGGCCCTGGTCCCCACCCGTGAGCGGCGTCAGGCGCTGAGGTCGTGGGCGACACCGGCGGGGGTCCGTCCCAGGAGCCGGTCGCTGGTGAGGACGGGGTGCGCGGTGGAACTCAGGACGTTCGCCCCCGGCAACGCCCGGACCCGGTCGACGAACTCCCGGTCCTCGTGCGCCGGCCGGGACGGGAACCCACCGGCGGCCCGGTACGTCGAGGCGCGCACGCCGAGGTTCGCGCCGTGCACGTGGCGGTGGCCCGCGGCGCAGGTGCCTGCGGCGTACCGTCTCCGCCACTCGGTGTGGAGCGTGGCGGGCCCTGCGAGTCGGACGGTTCCGAGCAGCAGGTCGATCCCCGCGTCGCCCGCGCGCCGGTGGTGCGGCAACCACTGCCCGGGCACGACCGAGTCCGCGTCGGTGCAGGCGATCCAGGTCGAACGGAGTTCCCGGGCCGAGCGGCCCGCGAGCGCCTCGTCGACTCCCGCGGCCCGGGCCGCACCGACGTTGCCGGCCCGGGAGCGGATCACGTGAGCGCCTGCGGCGACCGCGGTCTCGGCGGTCGCGTCGCGGCAGAGGTCCGCCACGACGACGAGGTCGACGGGGATCCCGAGACGGCCGGCCGAAAGGAGGACCGAGGTGACGGCAGCGGCGATCGTCGTCTCCTCGTCGCGGGCGGGCACGACGACGACCATCCGCTCGAGGGCGGTCACGGGGTCAGTCCACCGGCCCGGGCGACGGAGGTCGCGGGGGGTCGGACGAGGACGTCGAGCAGGAAGTCCTCCTCCTCGTGGTGGGCGAGGACGGTGAGTTCCGGGGTGGCGCGCAGCACGCGGTGGACCTCGTCGCCGGTCAGCGGGTAACCCTGGACGAGGTGTCGCCAGTGGCAGGCGACGAGCACCCCGTCCGCGCTCAACGCGGCCGTGGCGCGGGCGAGGAGGTCGGCGAGGTCGGCCGGTCCGCAGTAGTAGGCGACCTCGGACAGGACGACGAGGTCGAACTCCCCGGCGGGGAACTCCTGCGGGACCCGGGCCACCCTGGTCTCGACGGTGTCACCGAAACCCGCGGCGGTGACGCGGTCCCGGGCCTGCCGGACGGCGGACGCAGCGATGTCGAGGGCGAGGAGCCGGTCGCACCGGGCGGCGAGGTCGACGCTGAAGACCCCTGCGCTGCAGCCGATCTCGAGGACGGACGTGAACCTCCGCCGGGGCAGCACCGCAGCGGTGAGGGCACGTTTGCGCTGCTCGTACCAGCGGTCCTCGAAACCCCAGGGGTCGTCGCCGTTCTCGGTGTAGAAGCCGTCGAAGAACTCCACGCCGAGGCTCCCGGTGCGTTCCTGCCCGTCGGGGACCAGGAAGACCTCGACGTCCCGGTCGAAGTGCTGCTGGACGGCGGGCGGCAGCAGGACCTCGTCCCCCGGGAGTTCGGACAACGGTCGTGTCTGCGAGACGTGCTCGGCGAGGGCGGCGCCCTTCTGCCCGCGGGCGACGGGGTCGAGGTCGAGGCGGACACCGGCCGTCCACGGGATCCGGTGGTCACCGGGGTGCGCCCAGTGCCACGCCCACACCGGGTACTGCAGGCAGCGGACGCCGGCGGTGACGGCCAGTTCCGCGCAGACCAGGCCGGCGGTGTCGTGGTCGGGGTGGGCGTCCCCGGACCACGGGCTGATCAGCAGGGTTCCGGGCCGGAGCAGGTGGTGCACCGCGTCGCGCACGCGAGCGGGGGCTGCCGTCAGCGTCCCGTCGGGGATCTGCGCCCGGTGCACCCGGGCGTCCGGCGCGGTCAGGGCGACGGCGCGGGCGACCTCCACGGCACGGACCTCGGCGAGGCGGTCGGGGGTCGTGGTGGACGACGCGGGGTGCGACGCCTCGCCGTCGGTGAGGACCAGGACGTCCAGGGGCAGGCCGCGGGCGGCGGCGGTGGCGAGGAGCCCGCCGGCGCCGAGGGTCTCGTCGTCGGGGTGGGCGGCGACGACGAGCACGTGCGCGACGCCGTCCCAGGACAACCGCGGGAGGTCGCGCAGGCCGGGCCACGCCAGCCAGTCCGCTTCGGGTGTCCCGTCGCCGTCGTGGGTGAACTCGACGGGTCCCTCGTTCACGACGGCCATGCCGTCCCCTCCTCGGTCTCCTGGTCTGCTGTCTCGCCGGGTTCTTCGTCGGGTTCCTCGAGCATCTCGCCGAGGGCGGCGACGTCGCGTTCGGCGTGGTCCTGGCGCAGGTACACGGTGAGGTCGGCGACCCGGGCCGCGTGGGCGGCATCGAAGGTCAGCGGCGCCGGCCCGAGGGCGTGACCCACGGTCCGCAGGACGTCCTCGGCCGCTTCCGCGACGATCGCGCGGGTCCGCGCGGCCAGCACCTCACCGGCCCGTCCGGTGGCCCTTCCGGCGTCGACGTCGACGGCGGCCGCCTCGAGCGCCAGCCGGGCGTTGCGCAGCCGCAGGTCGACGATCCCACGGTGGTACCGGGCGAGCTGGTCGTCCCGGGTCCCGTGCCGCAGGGCGCGGGCGACGCCCACGGCACCCCCGAACCAGCAGGCCGCGACCCCGATGCCGCCGTGGGCGAAACCGGGTCGCCGCAGGTACCAGCCGGCCTCACCGACGGGCTCGGCGGGTGCGCAGTGCAGGTGCACGGGTCCGCTGGGGACCTCGACGAGACCCCGGCTGTGCCAGGCGCCGGCCTCGACCTCGACGGCCCCGCTCTCCCGGCCCGCCGCGAGGTCGACGGCGAACAGCCGGCGACCGGACGGCGTGTGGGCGGTGACGAGGGCGTGGGAGAGGTCGCCGGCGAGCGAGCACCAGGGTTTGGTGCCCTCCAGGACCCACCGCCCCGCCGCGGTGCGGGCGTCCAGCCGGACGGTGCCCGACTCGGCGGCGAAGACCCCCCAGGTGCTTCCCGGGGGAAGGGCCTGCCCGGCTTCGGCCAGGATGGCGACCGCGTCGAGGTGGGCCTCGAGGATCCGGGCCGTCGTCAGGTCCTCCGCGGCCGACGCGGCGAGGAACCGCCAGCGACGCAACGTGTCGCCGGATCCGGGCAGCGGCACGGTCGCCGAGGAACTGCTCGCCACGGCGAGCGCCTGCTGGATGGGCACGTGCGGGAACCTCCGGATCTCGGTGTCGCGGAGGGCTTCACGACCAGCTGGAACGTAACCCCGTCAGACCTGCCCGGCGCGTCGGAGCACACCGTCCACCGGGTCCAGGTCGTCGACGATCTCCTGGGCGACGTCGCGCAGTCGCCGTCGCTCGGCCCGGGCCCGGGCCCGGAGCCGCTGGAACGCCTCGTCGGGGTGGCAGCGGTAGCGCTCCGCGAGCGCACCCTTGGCCTGTTCCAGCACGATCCGGCTGTCGAGGGCCTCCTGCAGCTGGGCCCGCACCCGCGCCCCTTCGGCGACGTGCTCGAGCTGAGTGAGGCCGATGGCCCCGAACGAGGCCATCGCGTGGGCGACGTCGGACTCGACCGCCGAGTAGGGACCCTCGTGGTCGCGGAAGAGGTTCAGGGCCCCGATGGTCCGACCGCCGCTCCCGACCGGAACGCTGTGGACCGCCATCACCCCGGCCTCGCGGGCGCTGCGGGCGAACTCGGGCCAGCGGGCGGTGAGCTCGGCCGCGGTGGGGACCGAGACGACCTGCCCCGTGCGGTAGGCGTCCAGGCAGGGGCCCTGGCCCGTCTGCAGCTGCACGACTTCGACGCCGCGGACGTCGTCGGACGTGGCGGCCAGCGGTTGCAGGTGCCCGTCGCCGTCCTCGACGACCAGACCGACCGCGCTGGCCGACAGCAGCCGGGCGCAGTGGTGCACGAGGCGGTGGGCGAGGTCCAGCGCCTCACCGTGGTCGGCGAGCACCTGGGCGACGTCGTTGACCGCCGCGGCGACCGCATCGGCGCGTACGTCCACGCCAGTCCTCCACGAAGCCGGCGTTCTGCCGGCTGGTCGTCCCGCCACACCTCGTCGGCACGCCCCGGGCTGCACGTGCCCGTCCATTCTTCACGACCACGCGTCCTGGGCGACACCGGGTCCGGGTGGTGATCACGAGGCTACGATCACCGGGGTCCCGCGACGAGGACCGCCACGACCACCACGCACGACGGGGCAGGCGCAACGATGACGCGGATCCAGCGCACGGTCACCTCCGAGGGACGGGTCTCCTGACGTGTTCGGGCCGCTGAGCGCGTTCCCCGTCACGCCGCTGGACGACGGCCGCGTCGACGCGCGGGGCGTCCACACCCTGGTGAGCAGGGCAGCGCGGGGTGGCGCCGACTCCATCGGTGCCCTCGGTTCCACCGGTGGCTACCCCTACCTGAGCCGGGCCGACCGCCGGCGGGTCGCGGAACTCAGCGTCGAGGCCGCGGGCCCGGTCCCGGTGCTCGTGGGTGTCGGGGCGCTGTCGACGCGCGAGGTGCTGGAGCACGTCGAGGACGCGCAGGCCGCAGGGGTGGCGGGCGTCCTGCTGGCGCCGTTGAGCTACCAGCCGCTGACCGACGACGAGGTCTTCGCGTTGTACGAGGACGTGACCGGGGAACTGTCGGTCCCGTTGTGCGTCTACGACAACCCGACGACGACGCGGTTCCGCTTCGGCGACGAACTGCTGGGACGGGTCGCCGCGTTGCCGCACGTGGTGTCGGTGAAGATCCCCGGTGTCCCGGGCGATCCCGCCCAGGCCACCGAGCGGGTCGCCCGGCTGCGGGCCGTCCTCCCGGCCGGGGTCAGCGTCGGCGTCTCCGGCGACGTGCACGCCGTGACCGGTCTGGGGGCCGGCTGCGACCTCTGGTACTCGGTGCTGGCGGGGGCCCTCCCCGGTCGCTGCCGCGCGGTCGTGGACGCCCTCGCCGCCGGCGACGGTCACCGCGCACGGGAACTCTCCGACCAGTTGCTGCCGCTGTGGGACCTCTTCGCCGGGTACGGCGGACTGCGGGTCGTCTCGGCGGTGGTCGAGGCGCTCGGCTGCGTCCCGGCCGCCACCCCGCCCCGGCCCCTGCTGCCGCTGCCCGAGGCGGCGCGCCGTCAGGTGCAGGAGGCGCTCGCCCTGGTCTCGGCGAGCGGTCCGCTGGCCTGACCCCGCACATCGTCGGTCGCAACTGCGCGCTCCGCGCAGCGTGGGGCCACGAACGGTGCAGCTCGCCGCTGGTCTGCGCGCACCGCCGCTGCCTACCGTCGTGGGGTGACCGCCACCCTCGACACGCCCACGTCCACCGGGACCGCCCAGGCCCCGGCCGCGGTGGTGCTGGTGCGGCCGCACCACTTCCGTCCGAACCCGGAGACGGTCGCGGACAACAGCTTCCAGCGGCCCGCGCGGGGAGGGGACACCGCGGGCCCGGCCCACGCCGAGGTCACCACCCTGGCGGCCACCCTGGAGGCGCACGGGGTCCGGGTGCACCTCGTCGAGGACACCGGGCACACCACCCCGGACAGCGTCTTCTGCAACAACTGGTTCTCCACCCACCCCGACGGCACGGTCGTGGTCTACCCGATGCACGCCGAGAACCGACGGGGAGAACGTCGCGCCGACGTCCTGGAACTCCTCGCCCGTGACTACGTCGTCACCCGGACCCTCGACCTGGGCGCGGGGGTCACCCCCGGGACGGCCCTGGAGGGGACGGGCGCGATGGTCCTGGACCACCGTTCGCGCACCGCGTTCGTGTGCCGTTCCCGCCGCACCGACCCGGCTCTCCTGCAGCGTTTCTGCCGGGAACTGGAGTTCGAGCCCGTGGTCGTCGACGCCGAGGACGACGGGGTTCCCGTCTACCACACGAACGTGCTGATGTCCGTCGGCACGGACGTCGCGCTCGTCGGTACCGGGCTCCTCACCGACGCGGGCCAGCGCCGCCGGCTGGTCGCCGCCCTCGAGGGTTCCGGCCGCGAGGTCGTCGACCTGCCCCGGGAGGCGATCCGGAACTTCGCCGGGAACTGCCTGGAACTCCAGGGTTCGCAACGCCTGCTCGCCCTCTCCGAACGCGCCGAACGGGCTCTCCCGGACCGGGTCCGCGCGGTCGTGGAGAACCACGTGCGGTTGCTGCCCGTCCCCGTCCCCACCCTGGAACTCGCCGGGGGTTCCGTCCGCTGCACGTTGGGCGGGATCCACCTCACGCCGAGGAGTGGGTCGGACCGTCAGAGGTGACGGAACGTCGTCCGGATCTCCTCGACGAGGAGTTCCGGCTGTTCCAGCAGTGCGAAGTGGCCACCGCGGGCGACCTCACCGAAGTGGACGAGGTTCGGGTAGCGACGTTCGCCCGCCGCCGGGACCGCCGGACGTACTCGCCCGGCATGACGCTGAGCCCGACCGGGACGGTCAGGGGGTCCTCGAGCGGGAACTCCGACGTCCTGGAACATCGCGTCGATCCAGGACGCCAGTCCGGGGAGTCGGTCAGGGAGTACCCGATGGTCCGGGGTCGGGTCGACACCTCCTGCGAGTACGCCGACAGCACCCGCCAGTGGTAGCCGGACCCCTCCAGCATCGTCCGTTCCTCGGGGGTCGTCGCCCGGACCTCCTCGTCGGTGGGTGTGAACAGGGCCGTGGTGAGGTGGACGCCGGCGAGGCCGATGGTGGCGGTGGCCTCGAGGGCGGCGAGTTCGGCGGTGACCGAGGCGCCGAGGTCGCCTCCCTGGGCGAACCACCTCGGGTACCCGAGACGCTGCATCAGGACGGTCCAGGCCTTCGCGGTCCGGCCGAGGGTCCAGCCGGTCGTGGTGGGTTTCCCGGAGAAGCCGAACCCGGGCAGGCTGGGGATCACGAGGTGGAAGGCGTTCCCGGCCCGCGAAGGCCTGGGCCGTCGACTCGGGTCGTGAACTGCCCCCAGCCGGGGCCACCGGGTGTTCACGAGGCGACGCTGCAGGTCGTCGAGGTCGGCCTGGGCGACGTCGAGGGTGAAGGGGACGACGGCCGTGGCGTCGGTCGTGGCGTGGTCTCCCGTGCGCTCGCAGACTTAATCATCTCCATGAAAGATGATCCTTGGACATGACGTTCTGTACGACGTACAGTCCTGGGGTGACGAGTTCTCTGCGAGCGGTAGATCCCCTGCCCGAGATCGACTGGGACGCCGGCGGGATCGAGACCGAACTGGGCTGGGGGCTGGCCGCGGTGCAGCAGGGTTTCTCGCGCGCCGGGACGACCGCGGTCGCCGACCTGCCGGCCGGGCCCCGGGGGTACCAGGTGCTCGTGGCGATCACCACCGAGGAACCCTCCTCGCAGCTCGCGCTGGCCCACCGTCTCGGCATCGACAAGACGCAGATGACCTACGTCGTCGACGCGCTCGAAGCGGCAGCGCTCGTCGAACGACGCCCGGACCCCGCCGACCGGCGCGTCCGCCAGGTGCACCCGACACCGGCGGGTCGGACAGCGCTCGCCGCGGCCCGCACCGCCCTGCGCGCGGCGGAGGCGGACCTGATGCGGCACCTGAGCGAGGCCGAACGGACCCGGCTGCGACACCTCCTGGCCCGGGTCGCCCTCACGGCCGTCGACGTCGCGCCCGGCACGCCGGCCGTTCCCGACGTCCCCCTGGCCGTCCCCGGTCGATCACGTCGACCGACCACTGCTCCCGAGAAGAAGTGAGACGAACCCCGTGACCACCACCGTCCTCGTCGCCGGCGCCACCGGCGACCTCGGCCACCGCATCGTCCGCGAACTCCTGCGGCACGACCTCCGGCTGCGGGTCCTGACCCGCCCCGGCAGCACGACGGCCACCACGTCGTTCGGTGCCGAACCCCGCGTCGAGGTGGTCGTCGCCGACTACTCCGACCACGCCGCTCTGACCGCGGCCGCGACGGGGGTCGACGTGGTCGTCTCCGCGGTCAGCGGCACCCGTCCCGTGATCGTGGACGCCCAGCGCGCCCTGCTCGCGGCCACGGTCGCCGCCGGCGTCGCGCGGTTCGTCCCCTCGGACTACTCCGCGGACTACCGCAGCATCGCCCCGGGCAGCAACCGCAACTTCGAACTCCGGCGGGAGTTCGCCGCCGACGTCGACGCCGCACCGGTCCGCGCGACGTCGATCCTCAACGGGATGTTCACCGACCTGCTCACGGGTGAGGCGCCGATGATCCTCTTCGGCCGCCGTCGGGTCCTGTTCTGGTCCTCGCCCGACCAGGTGCTCGACTTCACGACGAAGGACGACGTCGCCCGCTTCACCGCGCTCGCCGTCCTGGACCCGGACACCCCGCGCGTCCTCGAGGTCGCGGGTTCGCGGGTCTGCGCCCGGGACGTCGCCCGGACGATGACGGAACTGACAGGAACCCCCTTCCGGCTGCAGTGGGCCGGTACGACGGGAACCCTCTCAGCCATGAGCAAGGTCGCCAGATCACTGTCCCGCGACCCCGACGAGACCTTCCCGGCCTGGCAGGGCATGCAGTACTTCGCCAGCATGTTCAGCGGTCACGCGCAGCTGCGCCACGTCGACAACGACCGCTACGGCCCCCACGCGTGGACCAGCGTCCGCGACGTCCTGGGCGACCACGTCGGGGGTGCACCGGTTCAGGGCCGCTGAGCGCCGAACCGGGCCTCGACGCGCTCGAACTCCCCCGCCCGCAGCGGGAGGATCCCGCCGTGCTTGGTGTTCGCGGGGACGTGGAACTCCCCGGGCGGCAACGGGTACCACCCGCCCCGGAGCGGGTCGTCGCTGGTGAGGACCAGGTAGCCCTGCGGGCGCACCGAGAACTGGTCGACGAAGAGGAACCACCGGTCGCGCCGCGCGTCGTGCACCAGCACGGGGGCCTCGACGTCGGCGTAGAGGTCGTCGGCGATCCGCTCGGCCACGACGCGGAAACCGTCACCGGTGTCGACCTCGGCGAAGAGCTTGCGCGAACCCGGCAGCCGGGAGTCGTCCTTGGACACCCGGAGCACGGCACCGGGGAACCGGTGGACGGTGGTGTCGATGACCGCGACCCCGCGGTCGATGAGGACCTCCACCCCCTCGACGCTGCGGAAGTCCCGCGTCCTGGCGGTGAGGACGCGGCTGTAGCTGTCGCCCGCGTGCTCGACGTCGGCGGGGTCGTAGAGGGCCGAGGACCAGACGAGGGTGAACTCCCCGCTGCCGGGGTCGAAGCTCGCCTCCGGGGCCCAGGCCATCCCGGCCTCGGGCGGGGCGACCTCGAGCAGCCACGGGTCCGACCAGGTGAGCAGGTCGACGGAGCGCCACACCACGATGCTGCGCGCACCGTGGCGCGTCCAGGCGTCCCAACCGCGGTCGTCGCCGCCGTAGATCCGCAGGTCGGTGGCGAGGACGAAGAACTCCCCGTCCCCCCGCACGAGGAAGGGGTCGCGGATGCCGCCGGTGCCCAGCGTCGGCCGCAGGACAGGCGCTCCCCCGTTGAGCCGGCGCCAGAACCTCGGGTCGTCGCCGTCACTGAGGGAGAAGAACACCTGCTCGCCGTGCCCGTCGGGGTCCTCGACGTGGTGGACGAAGAGGTAGCCGAACTCGTCCGCTGAGGTCACGTCCGCAGGCTAGTTGACAACTACGGCTAATGGCCTTAGCTTTTAGCTAACGCAATTAGCCACTAGCCCGGAGGACGACATGCTCCAGCACCTCACCACCGACGAGGGCACCCTCGCCTACGACCTGACCGGCACGGGACCGCTCGTCGTCCTCGCCCACGGGATGGGCGACAGCCGGCACTCCTACCGCTTCGTCGCCCCGGCCCTGGTCGCCGCCGGCTACCGCGTCGCCAACGTCGACCTCCGCGGCTGCGGAGACTCCAGCCCGACCTGGGCGAGCTACAGCCGCACCGACATCGCCGGCGACCTCGTCGCCCTCGTCCGCCACCTCGGCGGCCCCGCCGTGATCGTCGGCCAGTCGATCAGCGGCGGCGCCGCGACCATCGCCGCCGCCACCGCACCCGACGCGATCTCCGCCGTGGTCGAGCTCGCCCCCTTCACCCGCAAGCAGTCCGTCGACCTCGTCGGCCTGCTGCGCAACAAGAACCACCGCAGCGGGGCGCTCCAGCTCGGCAAGGTCATGACCACCGGCAGCCTCAAGGGCTGGCTGGCCTACCTCGACCTGGCCTTCCCCACCAAGCCCGCCGACTGGGACACCGAACGTGCCCGCATCCAGGACACCCTCGCCCGGCCCGAGCGGATGGCCGCCCTGCGCGGCATGACGAAGACCTCCCCCGTCGACGCCGGCGCCCAGCTGGCCAACGTCCGCTGCCCCGTCCTCGTCGTCGAGGGTGGTCTCGACCCCGACTGGGCCGACCCCCGCGCCGAGGGGGAACGCATCGTCGCCGACCTGCCCGCCGGTCTCGGCGAACTCGCCGTCATCGACGGTGCCGGGCACTACCCGCACACCCAGACCCCCGACGCACTACTCGCCCTCGTCCTGCCCTTCCTCGCCCGGTCCCTCCCCCAGGACGCCGCCCGTGCCTAGAGCCGGACTGGACCCCGCCACCGTCACCGAGGCCGGCGCCGCGCTCGCGGACGAGATCGGCATCGCCCAGCTCAGCATGGGGGGCCTCGCCGAACGGCTCGGCGTGAAGACCCCCTCGCTCTACAAGCACGTCGACGGCCTCGCCGACCTCACCCACCGCATCGCGGTCCTGGCCGCCACCGAGGTCGGCGACGCGCTGCGCGACGCCACCCAGGGCCGCGCCGGGGGCGAGGCGCTGGCCGGTGCGGCGCAGGCGCTGCGGCGCTACGTGAAGGCCCACCCCGGCCGCTACGCGGCGACCGTCGGCGTCCGCGCGAGCGGATCGGACGACCCGTTCGTCGCCGCCTCGCTGCGGACCCTCGCGTCCCTCTCCGCCGTGCTGCACGGCTACCGCCTCGACCCCGCCGACGAGGTCCACGCCCTGCGGATGCTGCGCAGCGTGCTGCACGGGTTCGCCACCCTGGAGGCCTCCGACGGTTTCCAGATGGCCACCGACGTCGACGAGAGCTTCGACTGGCTCATCGAGTTCCTCGATCGGGGTCTGCGGGCGAACGCGGAACGGTAGCTTCGCGTCGTGATCAGTGCCCCGACGGAGTTCCTGCCCCCGACCCGGGCGACGTGGCGGGGCTGGGCCGCGGTCCGGGCGGCGTTGCTGGTGCTCACCGCCGTGACCGTGCTCGGGGCCCTGCTGCTGGGAGTGCGGGAGTCCACCGTCGCCGACCTCGAAGGAGCGGTGCTCGCGGGCCGGGTGTCGAGCGTGCAGGTCTCCGGCGGGCTACCGCCGGAGGCGACCAGCGGTGAGGCCACCCAGCAGGTCTCCTGGCGCGAAGGCCGGCAGCGCCACCGCACCGAGAACCGCCAGGTCCTCGGCGGGACGAGCACCGCGCCGGACGTCAGGGTGCTCGTGGCGTCCTGGGACCGCAGCGTCCCGGTCGAGACCGTCCCCTGGGGCTCCGGGCCCACGTGGGACGTCCTGGGTCTCGGGGTCCCCACCTGGGTCGGCGTCCTCACCCTGGTGCAGGGCTTCGGCGGGCTGGTGGTCCTGGTCAACGCCGCCCCGCCCTGGCGCGCGACCCGCTGGGCGTGGTTCTGGTTGTTCTCCCTGCCCTTCGGCGTGACCGCGTTCCTGCTGCTCAGCGGGCCGCTACCGGGCCGCCCCACGGAACGCACGAGTTCCCGGCGGCTGCGGGGCGGCTGGGCGTTCGTCCTCTCGATGGTGGTGCTCGGCGGGGTGCAGGGTTCGTTCTGACCCCGCCGACGCTCAGAGCGTGCCGGGAACCGTGCCGGGGTCGCCGTCGGCCGCAGCGGCGAGCGCCGGGACGGCCTGCTCGATCGCGTACGGCAACGAGAGCGGGCTGGAACTGCCCAGCGCGCCGGCGAAGTCGCTGTCGAAGGTCGGCACGTAGACGGTGCGGCCCTGCGTCACGACGGCCAGGGCGGCGGCGGCCGGGTTGCTCGCGAACTCCGCCGCGCTGCGCCCGAGGACCACGAGCACGTCGGTGTCCAGCAACCCGACCTGTTCCTCGCTGAGGCCCTTCGGGTCCACGGCGGTGTTCTCGTCGAAACCGAACTGCAGGAAGAAGTTCCCGCGGGGGTCGGTGGAGTCGAGGGGGTAGTAGCCCTCGTTGAAGAGCAGCACGCTGACGGTCTTGCCCGTGAACTCGGGGTGCGCGTCGGCGGCGGTCTGGAAGTGGCCCTCGACCTCGTCGGTCAGTGAACTCGCCTCGTCGGCCTTGCCCAGCGCCTTCCCGATGGCGGCGAGCTCCTCCTGCCAGCTCGCGGCCGCCGTCGAGTTCGCGGCCTGCCCCGCGGGGACGAGGTCGCCGATGGTCGGAGCGATCTGGGAGAGCTTGTCGTAGTCGGCCTGCTCGAGGTAGGCGTAGGCCCCGATGATGAGGTCGGGTTCGAGCGAGGCGATCGTCTCGAAGTTCAGCTCCGCCTGCCCGACCGAGGTGATCCCGCCGGCCGGGAGCAGGTCCACGGCCCACGGGCGCTTCGAGGCGTCGTAGCTGCCCAGCGGGGTGCGGGCCCCCACGGGGATGACGCCGAGGGCGAGGACGAAGTCCTCCTCGTTGTAGCCGACGGTGACGACCTTGGTGGGGGCCGCTTCGATCGTCGTGGAACCCAGCTTGTGCTGGATGGTGACGGGGAAGGCGCCGTCACCGGCGGAGGAGGTGGTCTGCGAGGACGCCGACCCCGGGGTGGTGGAGTCGTCACCGCCTCCGCAGGCGGCGAGGGTGGTGAGGGCGCCGGAAGCAGCCAGCGCGGCGAGGACGGATCGACGGTGCACCCGTCAAGGCTAGCCTACCCTCACCTCCAGTTCTCGCACCGCGGCCGGTCAGCCCACGTGGCGGCGGACCTCACCGGGTGCGAGGACGAGGTCCGTTCCGGCGAGATCGACGACCCGGACGTCGTCGGCGAGGTCGACGACCAGGACCGCGCTACCGCCCGCCCCAGCACCGCCGATCAGGTGGACCCCCTGCGGCAGAACGCATCCCGGCGCGAGCCGCAACCGCCGCGACCCGTCGAGCCCGGCCAGCAGCCGCACGCCGGCGGCCGTGGAGCCGTCGACGTCGCCGAAGCTGACGCTCGCGACCCCGGGAACGGCGAAGGCGGCGGCGCTCGCGACCACCCAGGCCGCGAAACCCTTCGAGCCACGAGGGGGATCGCCACCGCCTGCCGGGCGGTGAGCTCCTGGACGGTGAGGGCCTCGAGGACCTGATCGCGACCGGTGTCGTGCATCTGCGGCGTGCTGGCGAAGACCACCCCGGCGGCGTCCGCGGGCACCACCTCCACCGTCCGGTTCAGTTCGGTGAAGTGCGACCGGGCGCCGGCGACGAGGTCGGCGGTGAGCCCCGCGCAGGCCGCGCGCAGGGCGGCCCAGAGTTCCGGGGTGCTGACGTGCGTCGTGCGCGAGTGAACGCCGAACCGGAGCACCTCGACGCCGTGCGTCGCGTTCACCACGGCCCCGACCTCGGCCGGATCGTCGGTGACGATGCGGACGTCGAGGGGGCGTGCGCAGCGCCGGGCGCGTTCCAGCACCCCGGGCCACTCCGGGTCCGCGGTGACCAGTTCGACGAGCAGCGGCCCGGCGAAACCCTCGAAGTCCGACGTGGTCCCCCACTGCGGCAACGGTTCGTCGGTGACCACCAGGTCGACGTGGGTGGGCCGGGCGGGGACGGGCGCCGGGAGGGCGTTGGGTGCGCAGCGGACCACGACCTGCTGGCGCACGACCGCCCCCGGTTCCAGCCGCACGGGGAACGGTTCGGACAACGGGGTGCTGTACGTCTTGAACGACGCGTCGCTCCAGTTGCGCTGGTCCTCCAACTCGAACACGTCGCCACGGAACTCGACCGCGACGTCGACCCCGGGGCGGCTCCACCGCAGTTCCGCGACGTCGCGGGCCGGCTGGTGCGGGGCGATGGCGACCGGGAACTCCGACGCCGTCCACGCGCCGTCCGGGTGCCGAACCCGCAGGGGCGTCCCGGCGTCGGCGCGGGCGCCGATCTCCCACGTCGCGTCGACGACGTCCTCACCCCCCTCGTCGTGGAACGGGCCCTGGAACCGGAGTTCCCCGTCGCGCGTGGTGACGTCGAGGACGGTGGCCGGCGCGGTCCGCCAGTCGCGGTCGCGCAGGACCCCGCGGACGGCCCGCAGCACCGGGACCCCGGAGAAGGTCAGGTTCGACAACGACCCGCCCCGGCGCAGTTCCAGCGACCACGGCCCCAGGTCGACCCGGCGGGGTCCGGGTTCCTCGTCGCGCCAGATCCCGCCGAGGTCGAGGGAGTTCACAACGTCGTCATCCCCCCGTCGACCCGGAACAGGCTGCCGGTGGCGAAGGAGGACTCGTCGCTGGCCAGGTAGACCATGATGCCGACGACGTCGGCGGGGCGGCCGGGGCGACCCAGCGGGGTCCGGGCGACGATGGCGGCCCGGGACCCGGCGTCGCCGGAGATCGAGGTCACCAGGGGTGTCTCGGTGTACCCGGGGACGACGGTGTTCACCCGGATCCCGCGGTCGGCGTAGGCGGCGGCCACGGTCCGGGCCAGGCCGTGGATCCCGGCCTTGGTGCTGGAGTAGGCGGTGAAGTCCCGGCCCTCGCCGTTCAAGCCCGTCGGGGAACCGGTGAGGACGATGGACCCACCGGTCGCCAGCATCGCGCGCACGGCGTGCTTCACGGTCAGGAAGGTTCCCGTGAGGTTCACGGCCACCGTGCGTTCCCAGACGGCCAGGTCGAGGTCGGCGATCGGGGCGTCCTGGCCGAACAACTGCACCCCGGCGTTGGCCACGACGACGTCGAGGGTGGACCCGCGTTCGAGCACCGCGGCGAACGCGGCCTCGACGGAACTCTCGTCGGCGATGTCGAGGGTGAGGCCGAACGATCCGCCACCCGCCGCGCGCGCCGCCTCGGCGGCGCCGGCACCGTCGCGGTCGGTGAAGGCGACCCGCGCCCCCTCGGCGACGAACCCCTCGGCCACCGCCCGGCCGATGCCGGAGGCGGCCCCGGTGACGAGGATGGTCTTGCCCTGCAGTCGCTCGCTCACGCGTCTCCCCTGACTCCGACCACTGCGTCGCGGACCGGTCCGGCTCCGCATCGTGCGCGGCACCCGTCTGTGTGTCAACCGGTTGACCGGTGCCCCTCCCCACTGTCGGGTACCTTGACGGCGTGCCGGCCTACCGCAGAGACGACCCTGCGCTCGTGCAGATGGAACTCAAGGCCGTCCCCCGCGGCAGCGCCGTGTCGGAGGTCGTCCGCCAGCTGACGGGTCTGCTGTCCTCCGGTCAGTTCGCCCCCGGTTCCCGTCTGCCCCCCGAGCGCCAGCTCGCCGAGGAACTCGGCGTCGGCCGCTCCGCCGTCCGCGAGGCGCTGGCCGCTCTCGACGTCCTCGGCATCGTCACCGTGCGTCCGGGCTCGGGGACCTACCTGCGCGACAGCATGTCCGAACTCCTGCCGACCACGCTGAGCTGGGGACTCATGCTCTCGGCCAAGCACACCTCGCAGCTCTCCGAGGTGCGCAGCGCCCTCGAGGTGCACGCGGCGGCGCTCGCCGCGGAGCGCATCGACGACGGCGGCGTCGAGACCCTGCGCACCTCGCTGGGGCAGATGGAGGCGAACCTCGACGACCTCCCGGCCTTCGTGGAGGCCGACGCGCTGTTCCACGTCACCATCGCCCGCTCCTCCGGCAACGACGTCCTGGGCGATCTCCTGCAGACGACGCGCAGCCTGCTGCGGCTGTGGGTGGACCGCGGGCTGCGCCGCCGGGAACAGGCCGAGACCGCCTGCGTGGAGCACCGCGCCGTCTACGAGGCCGTCGCGGCCCACGACGCGCACCGCGCGGAAGCGGCGATGCGGACGCACATGCGCACCGCCGGCAGCCGGGTCGAGCACTCCGACGAGGACAACGCCACCCCCTCCGACGCACAGACGTAACCGGCAGGTAACACGGGAGGTCTTTCCCCCCGCCTCAGGAGTCACCACAGTCACAGGTGACCCATCCTGATGCGGAGGAACCTCGTGATCGACCTGGCAACTCTGAGCGAAGAAGCTCTCGACACCCTCATCACCACCCGGCTCGCCCTGGCCGGTGTCGACCTGGCGCAACTCCCCGAGGTCGCCGACCCGGCGACCGGGGTCCCGACCCGCGCCGCGGCCCTGGAGTCGCTGCGCGCGTTCCTCGTCCAGACCGTGCCGCAGCTCAACGCCTGGGAACCGCCCGTCGCCTCCCCCGAGGCCGCGCAGCAGGCCGCCGCGCCACTGCTCTACCCCTCGATCGCGACGGCCTGGGCCCCCGGGTCGGAAGGGGGTGCCGCGTGAGCCGCGCCCTGAACCGCCGGACGTTCCTCGCCGCCTCCGGCGGGGCCACGTTCGCAGCCGCTGCCGCGGTGTCCCCCACCGCCCAGGCCGCGCCCGACGTGACGTTGCGCGCGGCCGCCGTGGACGACCCCACCGAGGCGACCATCGCCGAAGCCCTGACGATGCTGCGGGCCGGCACCCTGTCCGCGACCGAACTCGTCCAGACCCACCTCGACCGGATCAACCGGTTCGACGGCACCTACCAGGCGTTCAACACCGTGACCGCCGACAGCGCACTGACGAAGGCCGCCGAGGTGGACGCCCGGGGCGACGTGCGCCGGGCGTTGTCCGGGATCCCGCTGTGCATCAAGGACAACTACTGGACCGCCGGCGTGCGGACCACCGCGAACTCCCGGATCTTCGCCGACTTCGTCCCCGACACCGACGCGACGGCGGTGTCCCGACTGACCGCGGCCGGCGGGATCGTCCTCGGCAAGGGACAGATGGGCCCGCTCGCCACGACCCGCGCGACGACCCCCGCCGGAGTCGTCACGACGGTCAACGCCTGGACCCCCGAGGACGTCACCGTGGACCCGGGCGGTTCCTCGACCGGACCCGCGACCTCGGTGGCGGGCCGGCTGGCGACGAGTTCCATCGGGACCCAGACCGGCGGGAGCATCACCGAACCGTCGCGCCAGCAGAACCTCACGGGTCTCAAACCGACGATGGGCCGCACCTCGATCCACGGGATCATCCCGTTGTCCTTCACCCGCGACCACTCCGGCCCGCTGGCCCGGGACGCCATGGACGCGGCGATCGTGCTGTCGGTGCTGGCCGGCCCGGACCCGCTGGACCCGCGGACGCTGGGGTTGCCGAAGGTCCCCGACCTCGTCACGGCGGCGACGCCCGTCTACGGCGCCAGGGGGGTCGAGCTGCGCCGGGCCACCCGGATCGGGGTTCCGGGCGACTTCTTCACCGACCTCACCCCGGAGGTCGCCGCCGCCCGCCAGAGCTTCCTCGACCGCCTCGCGGCCGTCCCCGGAGTCACCCTCGTGGACGTCACGTACCCGACCGACTGGGAACTGCTCACGGGAGCCTTCAACGCGATCCGGCTCTCCGAGCGCACCGAGCCGTTCCGGCACTGGCTGCGCCAGGACCTGTCGCTGTTCGGGGTGAGTTCGCTGTCCTGGCTGCAGGGCCTGCTGCTCTCCGGGGACGAGTGGATCACCGGGCAGCGCGCCAAGACGTGGCTGTTGCAGGAACTGTTCTCGGGGTTGTTCACGCAGTGCGACGTGGTGCTGCAGACCTCACCGGTGCCCTTCGACATCCTCGGCCTGCCCGAGATCGCGTTCCCGATCGGCGAGGCTCCGGCCTACGACAGCGGGCCGCTCGCCCCGGTCGGCGTCATCCTCGGCGGCCAGCCCTACGAGGAGGACCGGTTGCTGCAGGTCGCCGCCGCGCACCAGGCGGTCTCGGACTTCCACCTGCGCCGCCCCGCCGACCCGGCACCGGCGCGACTGCTCAGTTCGGCTGCGCTGCAGCTGGACGCGGCCACCGTCGCCCGCACCGCCCAATGACGAACCCCGCGGTGGTCGAGCACGTCGAGTGCTCGACCACCGCGGGGTCAGGGGTGTGAGGAGGTCAGAACTCCCAGTCGGCGTCCTCGGTGGCGACGGCCTTGCCGATGACGTAGCTGGAACCGGAACCCGAGAAGAAGTCGTGGTTCTCGTCGGCGTTGGGCGACAGGGCCGAGAGGATCGACGGGTCGACCTTCGTCATGTCGGAGGGGAACATCCCCTCGTAGCCGAGGTTCATCAGCGCCTTGTTGGCGTTGTAGTGCAGGAACGTCTTGACGTCCTCGGTGAGGCCGACACCGTCGTAGAGGTCGGCGGTGTACTTGCACTCGTTGTCGTAGAGCTCGTAGAGCAGCTCGAAGGCGTAGTCCTTGATCTCGTCCCGCCTGGCCTGGTCGACGAGTTCCAGACCGCACTGGAACTTGTAGCCGATGTAGTACCCGTGCACGGCCTCGTCCCGGATGATCAACCGGATGAGGTCGGCGGTGTTGGTCAGCTGCGCGCGGGACGAGAAGTGCATCGGCAGGAAGAAGCCCGAGTAGAAGAGGAAGGACTCCAGCAGGGTGGAGGCGACCTTCCGCTTCAGCGGGTCCTCACCGCGGTAGTACTCCATGACGATGGAGGCCTTGCGCTGCAACGCCTCGTTGTCCTCGGACCAGCCGAACGCCTCGTCGATCTCGCGGGTGGTGGCCAGCGTCGAGAAGATCGAGGAGTAGCTGCGCGCGTGGACCGACTCCATGAACGAGATGTTCGTGTAGACGGCTTCCTCGTGCGGGGTGAGGGAGTCGGGGATCAGCGAGACCGCCCCGACGGTGCCCTGGATCGTGTCCAGCAGGGTCAGACCGGTGAAGACGCGCAGCGTCAGCGTGCGCTCCTCGGGGCTGAGGTTCTGCCACGACTGGACGTCGTTGGACAACGGGACCTTCTCCGGCAACCAGAAGTTGCTCGTGAGGCGGTTCCAGATCTCCAGGTCCTTGTCGTCCTGGAGGCGGTTCCAGTTGATCGCGTTGACGCGGTCGACGAGCTTCAGCTTTTCCATCGTTCCCTCTTCTCGCGGCTGCAGCTGCTCAGAGCATGCAGCTGACGCAGCCCTCGACCTCGGTGCCCTCGAGGGCCATCTGCCGGATCCGGATGTAGTAGATCGTCTTGATGCCCTTGCGCCACGCGTAGATCTGAGCACGGTTGATGTCACGGGTGCTGGCGGTGTCCTTGAAGAACAGCGTCAGGGACAGACCCTGGTCGACGTGCTGCGTCGCCGCGGCGTAGGTGTCGATGATCTTCTCGGGGCCGATCTCGTAGGCGTCGGCGTAGTACTCCAGGTTGTCGTTCGTCATGAACGGCGCCGGGTAGTACACGCGGCCGAGCTTGCCCTCCTTGCGGATCTCGATCTTGGAGGCGATCGGGTGGATCGAGGAGGTCGAGTTGTTGATGTAGCTGATCGAACCCGTCGGCGGCACGGCCTGGAGGTTCTGGTTGAAGATGCCGTGCTCGACGACGGAGGCCTTCAGCTCGGCCCACTCCGCCCGGGTCGGCAGCGCGATGCCCGCCCGGGAGAACAGCTCCGCGACGCGCTCGGTGGCCGGCAGGAAGTCGGTCTCGAGGTACGTGTCGAAGAAGGTGCCGTCGGCGTACTTCGAGTTCTCGAAGCCCTCGAAGGTCTCGCCGCGTTCGATGGCGATCCGGTTGCTGGCGCGCAGGGCGTGGAACAGCACCGCCGCGAAGTACACGTTGGTGAAGTCCAGGCCCTCCTCGCTGCCGTAGTGGACGCGCTCGCGGGCGAGGTAGCCGTGCAGGTTCATCTGGCCGAGGCCGATGGCGTGCGACTTCGAGTTGCCGTACGCGATCGAGGGCACCGACTGGATGTCGCTGGCGATCGACACGGCGGTCAGCGCACGGACGGCCGTCTCGACCGAGCGGCCGAGGTTCCCGCCGTCCATGGCTAGGGCGATGTTCAGCGAGCCCAGGTTGCAGGAGATGTCCTTGCCGATCTCGGCGTAGGTCAGGTCCTCGGCCAGCGTGCTGGGTGTGTTGACCTGGAGGATCTCGGAGCAGAGGTTCGACATGTTGATGCGGCCGGCGATCGGGTTGGCCTTGTTCACCGTGTCCTCGAACACGATGTAGGGGTAGCCCGACTCGAACTGCAGTTCCGCGAGGGTCTGGAAGAACTCGCGGGCGTTGATCTGCGTCTTGCGGATGCGGTCGTCGGCGACCATCTCGCGGTAGTTCTCGCTGACGGGGACGTCACCGAAGGGCTTGCCGTACACGCGCTCCACGTCGTACGGCGAGAACAGGTGCATCGGCTCGTTGTTCTTCGCGAGCTCGAACGTGATGTCCGGGACGACGACCCCGAGGCTCAGGGTCTTGATGCGGATCTTCTCGTCGGCGTTCTCGCGCTTGGTGTCGAGGAACCGCAGGATGTCCGGGTGGTGCGCGGAGAGGTACACCGCACCCGCGCCCTGACGCGCACCGAGCTGGTTGGCGTAGGAGAAGGAGTCCTCGAGGAGCTTCATCACGGGGATGACCCCGGAGGACTGGTTCTCGATGCGCTTGATCGGCGCGCCGTACTCGCGGATGTTGCTCAGCAGCAGGGCGACGCCACCCCCGCGCTTGGACAGCTGCAGGGCGGAGTTGATGCTGCGGCCGATCGACTCCATGTCGTCCTCGATGCGCAGCAGGAAGCACGAGACGAGCTCGCCGCGGGAGGACTTGCCAGCGTTGAGGAACGTCGGGGTGGCGGGCTGGAAGCGGCCCGCGATGACCTCGTCGACGATCGCGGTGGCCAGCGCCTCGTCACCGACGGCGAGGGTGAGGGCGGTCATGACGGCGCGGTCCTCGAAGTTCTCGAGGTACTCCTTGCCGTCGAAGCTCTTGAGCGCGTAGCTCGTGTAGTACTTGAAGGCCCCGAGGAAGGTGGCGAACCGGAACTTCGCGGCGTGCGCGTGGTCGGTCAGCGACCGCACGAACTCCGGGGAGTACTGGTCGAGCACGTGCTGCTCGTAGTAGCCGTTGTCGACCATGTGCGCGAGACGCGCCTCGAAGGTCGGGAACTTCCGGGTGCGCGGGTTGACGTGCTGCAGGAAGTACTGCCGCGCCGCCTCGACGTCGGCCTCGAACTGGATCTTCCCGTCCTCGTCCCAGAGGTTCAGCATCGCGTTGAGCGTGTGGTACCCGGGGGAGGTGGGAGCGGGAACGGTCTCCAGCTCGGGGGCGTCGGAGGTGAGGGTCACAGCGAGTCCAATCCGTCGCGCACACGGCGCACGTCGTCGGGAGTCCCGAAGAGTTCGAAGCGGTACAGGTGGGGCACCTTGCACTTGACGGCGACGACGTCACCGGCAGCGGCGTAGTGCTCCCCGAAGTTGGTGTTGCCCGCGCCGATCACGCCTCGGACGAGGCCACGGTTCACGGGGTCGTTGAGGAAGCGGATGACCTGCTTGGGGACCGCTCCCACCCCACCGCCGCCACCGTAGGTGGGGAGGATGAGGACGTAGGGGTCGGTGACGACGAGGGGTTCGTCACGCGAGTGCAGCGGGATCCGCAGGGCCGGCCGCTCCAGCTGGAGCTTGTCGACGAAGCGGTGCGTGTTGCCTGAGACGCTCGAGAAGTAGACGACGCCGGGCTTCACGGCCGTTCCTCCGGACGTGCTCAGACCGAGGCGGTGGCGCGAGCCAGAGCGTCGATGCGGTCGGGACGGAAGCCCGACCAGTGGTCCTCGCCGGCCACGACGACGGGCGCCTGGACGTACCCGAGGGAGCGCACCAGCGCCAGCGCATCGGCGTCCTGCGTCACGTCGACGACCTCGTAGGCGATGCCCTTGCGGTCGAGCGCGCGGTAGGTGGCCTTGCACTGCACGCAGGACGGCGTGCTGTAGACGGTGGTGGTCATCGGGGTGGTCCTTCCCTCGGGTGGTGTCGTGCGGGTCCAGCTGATCGGCACCAGGTGGAGCGTGGAATCCGTGTCGGCTGGACGACGCGTCCCGTGCTGCTGGGGTCTCTCAGACACTACCCCTAGGGGGCCGGATGGCAAACCACCACAAGATGGTGTGTGACAAGGATGTTATTCACCCCATCGGCCGGAGCGGACGGCCACCGACCGTCGCAAGCCTCTGACCTGCGGTTCTACCCCTGCGCCACCCGTCTGGCGGGCACGCGTCGTCAGTAGAGATGCACGCAGCGTGAGCGGCGTGTCGATCTGCGTCGGCGTGTCCTCCACAGGCGTCCACACCTCCGTCCCCATGACGTCCACACACTCATCCACAACACCTGGGGGCGCCGAACCCTTTCCGCCCCAGATGTGGGGGTGGCCTGATGGCGGTGAACGCCTGCTCGAGCGGTTCTGGAGCCGCCCACGACGATCGCGGCACGGATCCAGCCGGCCTCCCCCAGCGCCCGCCGCAGCGCGGGAGCTCAGCCCGCGAGCCGCCGGACGCCGACGCCCTGGCGGGTCGCCACCAGTTCCGCCCGGCCGCCCCCGAGCACCGACACCGCACCGAACCCGCCGCGCACCGAACGGGCGGCCAGCACGGGCCGGACCTCTCCCACCCGGCAGTCCTCGCCCAGGTCGACCTCGAGGCGGCTGCCGGGCGCGAGCGTCGCCGTCCCGGAGACCGTCAGCGGAGCCCGGTGGCCCCCGACCGGCACGTGCAGGACGGCGCCGGCCGCCTGCGTGAGGTCGCCGGCCAGTCGCAGGTCGGTCGTGAGCGTCAGCGTGCCCCCGCGCAGGTCGACGTCGCCGCACCCCAGGGCCGTCGCGGACCCCGCGAGCAGCGTGCCCGCCTCGACGCGCACACCGCCGCGGAAGGTGTTGCGGCCCGTGAGGGCCAGGCGGCCGGACCCGCGCTTGACGAGCCCACCCGCACCGTCGACGTCGTTGCGCCACGCGTCGGTGGCGCAGAACCCGCCGGCCGCGGCGTCGAGCACCACGTCGACGGTCGTGTCGAAGCGGCCGTAGCCGTCGGCGGCGTCGAAGAGGTTCAACCGTCCCCAGAGTTCCGGGCCGTCCAGGACGGGGTAGCCCGCGGGCAGTGCGGTCGTGCGCAGCACCTCACGGCGCTGGGCGGCGTCCAGGTACGGGTGGCGGGTCTCCAGGAGCAGCTCGGCGCCCTTCGGCACGACCATCGCGCGGTGGCGACCGGTGCGCGGGAAGCCGAGGGTCAGGTGGTCCAGCACCTGGGCGCGCACGGCGTCGCGGTCGGAGACGGCGAACTCCACCAGCCCGGTCGCGTCCCGGCCGGTGGCGTCCTCGAAGTGGGCCAGCGCGCTCGCACGGGCCGCCCGCTTCAGCGCCGCGTTCGCGGGATCGGCCAGGGTCGCGGCGGCCAGGGCGGTGGCGAGCACCCGCCCACCGAGCACGTCCAGCGGTGAGTGCATGCCCGCGACGATCCGCAGGTGCGAGCGCTCGACCGCCCGGGCGACGAGCGCCTGGTAGCGCTCCGGCACGGCGTGGGCGAAGGCGAGGGCGGCGAGGTGGAAGGCGTTCGTGTGCCCGCTGGGGAAACCGCCGTCGGTCTCGGGGGTGCTCGAGCGCTGCCGCAGGAGCGTCGGCACGACGGCCACGTCCGAGCGGTACACGGGGTAGCCGAGGGCGTCGGTGCGGCCCGTGGGCCGCACGGTGCTGTCGGGGGCCAGCCGCCACGGCCGCGGGTACTGCAGGGCGTTCTTGCTGGGGTTGCCCGAGGCGAACGGCCCGCGGACGGTCCGGACGAGCCGGACGACGTCGCCGAGGTCGGAGTCGGGCGAGCCGGCCCCGGTCGCCGCTCCTGCCGGAGCACCCTCGGGGACCTCGTCCTCGACCTTCGTGGGCGGGGTGGTCGCCGGCGCGGCGGTGATGCTCGTGACCGCGAGGCTGCCGGCCAGGTACGACTCGGCCAGTGGACCGAGGGCCGCGATGAGGGCGTAGCTCTGGTCCTGCCGGTCGGCGACGAAGGCCTCCGCCGCCTGCTCGGCGGTGCGCGAGGCCGTGGTGCGGACGCAGTAGCGGACGTTGCGGCGCAGCACCGCGGGGTCGAGGACCCGGCCGGTGTCCCACGTCGGGCCCGTCCCCCAGTACCGGCCCAGGTCGGAGAGGATCCGCACCGCCGCGTTCGTGGCGGCGGTCGTGTTCTCCGGGACGTTGGTGCGGTAGCTGTCGACGAACGCGGACGGGGACGCTGCCGGCGCGGCCTGGGTGGCGCGGGCCGGTGCGAGCAGGGCGACGGGCGCGGCGAGGCCGACGGCGAGGAGGCTGCGACGGGTGGGGGCGACGACGGGCACGGGACCTCCGGGGTGGAGCGCGGACTCGGACCAGGCGCAGCGAGGCGGAGCACGCGATCTCCGGCCACGCTGCCGTTGCGGATGGTAAGCGGTTTCCCGAACGGTGGACAAGGTCCCCGCACACCGGTTCACCGCACCCGTCGCCGCCCTGCCGGTGATCGCCGTCGGCCTCGCCGTCCTGGCCCGCCGTCCGGGCCGAGCGGTCAGAACCGTCGGTTGAGCAGGACCGGGAGGACCGCGCGGACGTCGTCGGCGAGCGCCGGATCGAGGTCGACGACGAGGCGACCCGGTTCCTCCCCCAGCTCGGCGAGGAGCTCACCGTCCGGGGCGACGACGAGGCTGTGCCCCACGCCGGTCGGCGCCCCACCGTGGTCCTCGGTGGCCAGCGCCTGCCCGCAGGCCACCACGAAGGAGGTCGAGTCGAGCGCCCGGGCGCGGGCGAGCAGTCGCCACTGCTCGACCTTGCCGGGCCCGGCCCCCCAGGAGGCCGAGACCACGACGATCCGGGCCCCGGACCCGGCGAGGTGCGTGAACAACCCCGGGAAGCGCAGGTCGTAGCAGGTGGTCAGCCCGACGCCGACCCCGTCGACGTCGAGCAGGACGGGTTCCGCCCCCGGTTCGACGCTGTCGGACTCGGCGAAGCCGAACGCGTCGTAGAGGTGGACCTTGTCGTAGTCGGCGTGGACCCCGCCGCCCCGGGCGAAGAGGGTGTTGCGCACCCGCCCCCGCGAACCGGGGGTGAAACCACCCGCGACGACGGTGAGGCCGGCCGCGTCGGCGAGCTCCGTCAACGCGCTCGCCCACGGTCCGTCGGCGGGCTGGGCCACCGGCGCCAGCGGAACCCCGAACCGGCACATCGTCGCCTCCGGGAGGACGAGCAACCGGGCGCCGGCCGACGCGGCGGCCGCCACCTCCTCGCGGACCAGTTCGAGGTTCGCGGCGGGATCGGCGGAGCTGGAGATCTGAGCCAGGGCGATGCGCACGCCCCAACCCTGCCGCACGGACGGTCGCAGTGGGAACCGGGGAGATCAGGGGGAGGAACTCAGGGGGTGACGCGTCGAGCCGTCGAGCGCCGCACGACGAGTTCCGGCTCGAAGACGATCTGCTGGGCCGGCCGACCTTCCACCTGGGCCAGCAGCAGTTCCACGGCCGTGCGCCCGAGGAGTTCCCGGGGTTGGCGCACCGAGGTCAGCGGAACGCTGGCGGTCGCCGCGAAACCGATGTCGTCGTAGCCCACGAGGGCGAGTTCGTCGGGAACCCGGACTCCCCGCCGCACGCACTCGTTGAGGACCCCGAGGGCCATCAGGTCGTTGGTGCAGAACACGGCGGTGGCCCGTTCCCCGGGCGGGGAGGCGAGGATCTGCGCGGCGGCCTGCGAACCCGCCCGGACCGAGAGCCCCGTGGCGTTGACGACCTCGACGGTCCCCGCCGCACCGACGGCCTCCCGCACCCCGCGCAGTCGTTCCTCGACCTGGCGCAGCGGTGTCGCGACCCCCACGTAGGCGATGTGGCGGTGCCCCGCACCGACGAGGTGCTCCCCCGCGAGCCGCCCGCCGAGGACGTCGTCGACGGCCACCGAGGACTGTCCCGAGCTGGCGGCCCCCCGGTCGACGAGCACGACGGGCGTGCCGTGGTCACGGACCTCCGAGAGAGCTGCGCTCGGTGCGTCGTGGACGGGGGTCAGCAGCACCCCGAGCACCCGCTGCTGGTCGAGGCGGCGCAGGTGACGCGCCTCCCGGTCGGCGGAGTTCGCGCTGTTGCACATGACGACCAGCGAGTCGTGCCGTTCGGCGAGCTCCTCGGCGCCGGCGATGACGTCGGTGAAGAAGGGGTTGGCGACGTCGAGCACGACCATCGCGATCGTCCGGCTGACCCCGGCCCGCAGCTGGCGGGCGGACTCGTTGCGGACGAAGCCGAGTTCGGCGATCGCGTCGAGGACCCGGGTGCGGAGTCCCTCGGAGACGACCTCGGGTCGGTTGAGGACGTTGCTCACCGTCCCCAGCGACACCCCGGCGCGCCGGGCGACCTCCTTGACCGTCGCCATCCGGGCAGGATGTCACCTCCGCGGCCGGCGCTCGGCACAGGACCGCGGGCGTGGCGCGCTCCTCGTCCTCCGCGGGTCAGTCCAGGTGGAAGTACTCCACGAGCCGCTCCCGGGGCCGGTCCTCCCCGGTGGCCGCGGCGCTGGGCTGGAAGTACCTCCCCATCGCCTGCTCCCAGCGGGCCGACACGTCCTCGCGGTCCATCGCCGCCGTCGTCGCCGCGAAGTCGTCGGTCTCGCAGTACCCCACGACCAGGCCGTCGGCCTCGCGGAGGAAGAGGGAGTAGTTGCGCCATCCGGTCCGGGTCAACGCCTCGAGCACCTCCGGCCACACCTCGCGGTGGACCTCCAGGTACTCCGGCAACGTCTCCGGCCGCAGGTGCAGCAGGAAGCAGGCTCGTTCACTCACGCGGGTTCCTCCGGAGGAGCGGTCGACGGTGACCGGACTCGTTGACACGATTCACGACAGGGCTCCGGCAGTGTGGGCGAGCCCTCCCGGACCGTCAAGCCGCCGGTGGGTGGCCGGGCGGTCCGCGATCCGTCCCGACGAGGGGTCAAGCCCGGCCCCGGGGCAGCCGATCACTGAACCGTGAGCGACACCTTCCGCCTCGTGACCCGCAGCGACTTCGACGGGCTGGTCTGCGCCGTCCTGCTGCGCCAGCTCGACCTCGTCGACGAGATCACCTTCGTGCACCCCAAGGACGTGCAGGACGGGGTCGTCGAGATCTCGAGCCGGGACATCCTCACGAACCTGCCCTACGACCCGCGCGCGCACCTGGTGTTCGACCACCACCACTCCGAGACGCTGCGCAACGGCGAACGCGCCAACCACGTCATCGACGCGGACGCACCGTCGGCGGCCCGGGTGGTCTTCGACCACTATGGCGGCGCGGACCGCTTCCCGAAGATCTCGGACGAGTTGATGCGCGCCGTCGACCAGGCCGACTCGGCGCAGTACTCCGTCGAGGAGATCCTCCAGCCGACCGGCTGGACCCTGCTGAACTTCCTCATGGACTCGCGCACCGGTCTGGGCCGTTTCCGCGACTTCCGGATCTCCAACTACCAGTTGATGATGCAGCTCATCGACATCTGCATCGAGTACCAGGACGTCGAGGAGATCCTCGCGCTGCCCGACGTCGCGGAGCGGGTCGAGCTGTTCCACGCCCAGGCCGAGCTGTTCGAGGCCCAGCTGGAACGCGTCACGACCCTGCACGGCGACGTCGCCGTCCTGGACCTGCGCGAGGAGGAGACGATCCACGCCGGGAACCGGTTCTTCGTCTACGCGATGTACCCGCAGGCGCGGGTCTCGATGCACGTGCTGTGGGGCAAGGCGAAGATGAACACCGTCTTCGCGATCGGCAAGTCGATCGTCGACCGCACCTCCCCCGTCGACGTCGGCGCCGTGTGCCTGGAGTACGGGGGCGGCGGTCACCTGGCGGCGGGGACCTGCCAGGTCCCGCACACCGACTCCGTCCGCGTCCTCGACGAACTGGTGGGGAAGCTCCGCGCCGAGCGCTGAGGTTTGCCGTGATCACGATGTGGGGTAGACACGTCGTGCGGTGGGGTCGGGCGTCTGGAGGGGCGAGCGGGGCGGTCACGTCCGACGCGGTGGAACTCCCGGGGTGACACCTGTCCACCGGTCACGCGAACCCGGCCCCACCGTCCGCCCCGTACCTGGTCCCCGTCCACGCTGGTGAACGCCGAGCAGCCGGCGGTCCTCCCGGACCGCCGGCTGCCACCCCTCTAGACTCGCGGTCTGGAGGTGGGACCGGTGACGACGCAGGACACCGAGGCCGAACAGCAGGAGTCCGACGCAGGGCGCGGGCCGGTGAAGTCCGCCGAGCGGACGGTCCGGATCCTGCAGGCCCTCGCCGAACCGCCGTACGTGCTGACCGTCGCGCAGCTGCAGGAACGCACGGGCTACCCGCGCTCCAGCCTGCACGCGCTGCTGCGGACGCTCGTCGACCTCGACTGGATCGAGACGCCCACGGGGGGCGCGACGGGGACGGGCGGGTACGGGATCGGCGCGCAGGCCCTGCTGACCGGCACCGCCTACCTGGACCGCGACCCGGCGCTGCCACCGGCCATCGCCGCCATCGAGGCCGTCCGGGACGAGAGCCGGTGCACGACCCACATCGCGCGTCTCGAGGGGGGCAGCGTCGTGTACCTCGCGACCCGCGAGGCCGCCGACGCCCACCGCGGACACTCCCGGGTGGGCCGTTTCCTGCCCGCCTACGCGACGTCGCTGGGCAAGGCGCTGCTCGCCGAACGGAGCGCCGCGGAACTCGACGCCCTGCTCCCCGGTGACGTCCTGCCCCCGCTCACCCCGGACACGGTGTCGAGCCGGGCCGCGCTCGACGAGGAACTCGCCGCCGTCCGCGGTCGCGGTTGGGCCGTGGAACGGGGGCAGAACCTGCCCGGGACGGTCTGCGTCGGGGTCCGCGTCGAGTACCGCATCCCCGCGACCGACGCGATCAGCTGCAGCCTGCCCGCCGAGATCGCGACGGAGGAGGAGATCGAGCGGGTCGCGGAGATCCTCACCCGGCACGCCGGCGAGCTCGCCCGGCACCTCCGCTCCGTCGGGATCCGCTGACGCCGCAACCCCCGGGTGGTGGCCGACCCACCCGGACCGGGGTTCGGCGGCGACTCGCCACGACCGGGGAACTCACGGCCCGGGTCGGTGTCGCGGCACGAACCTGAACAACCCGGCGGCGGCCCCGACCGCCAGCACCGCAACGCCTCCGGTCGCCACGACGAGGCTCCCCGCACCGGCCAGGACCCCCACCAGCAACGGGCCGGAGGCGGCACCCGCGTCGGTCACCAGTCGCCAGGCCCCGAGGAACACGGCCCGTCCCCCCGGAGGGGCCGCGTCGGCGCCCAGCGTCATCACCAACCCGGCGCCCATGCCGTTGCCGAAGCCGAGGACCACCCCGACCAGGGCCACCGTCCAGGCGGTGTGCGTGAACGGGAGCAGCACGTGCCCGAGCGCGAGGACGAGCATCGAGGGAACTCCCACGGCCGCCCGGCCGAAGCGGTCCATCACCGAACCCGCCGGGTAGAAGAGCAGCATGTCGACGGCACCGGACACTCCCGCGACGAGGCTGGTCGTGGTGGCGTCGAGGCCGATGTGGTCGCACCACAGGGGCAGCACGGTCTGGCGCGACTGGCGCACGGCCTGGACGGCGAGCGCCGCGACGCCGAGGGTGGCGAGGACCCTCGCGTGGGAACGCAGGACCTCGCGCAGCGTCGGGGCCGGTCCGTGCTGGGAATCCTGGAGTTCCGGGTCCGGCAGCAGCAGGACGACTCCGGCGGCCAGCAGGACGGCGATGCCGGCGACGACGTAGGAACCCCGGAGCCCGAACAGCGCGCTCCCACCGGCGCCGAGGAACGGTCCGACGAAGGTCCCGATCCGGCCCACCCCGCCGAGCGTCGACAACGCCCGCGCCCGCAGGTGGACGGGCGCGGCCGCGGTCAGGAAGGACTGCCGGGCGAGGCTCCAGACGGCGGCGGCCAACCCGAGGGCGAGGACGCAGAGCGCGAGCACAGCCTCACCGGGGGCGAACACCGCCCCGGTGAGCGCGGCGGCGGAGACGAGAGCGGCCAGCAGCATCGCGGTCCGTTCCCCGGACCGGGCGACCAACGCCCCGGCCGGCAGCGCCCCCGCGACCTGTCCGACCCCGAGGAGCGCGACGAGGAAGGCCGACACCGCGACGGAGGCGCCGAGGTCGCGGGCGGTGAGGGGCAGGACGGGGAGGACGGCCCCCTGACTGGTGCTGAACAACGCAGCCGGGGCGTAGATCGCCGCGAGCGAACGCCAGGGGACCTCGCGGCTCGGCATCCGGCAACGATCCCAGACGGCTGCCCACCACCCCGCCCGCCCCTCCGGGGAGGGGTCGGGCGGATCAGAGCGCGGGGGTGCGGGAACCGAGCACCGTGGCCTCGCGGGTGACGGTGCCGGCGCGGACCAGCATCCCGGCGGCACGGCCGAGGAGCATCCCCAGCACCGAGAAGACGATCCCGTTGGTGATGACGGCGGTGATGTCGTCCAGCGCGACACCGTGCCCGTAGAGCCAGGTGCCCATGTCCTGCCCGAACCAGTGCTGCGCGCCGTAGCTGAAGGCGAAGCGGGCGGCGCAGGCGGCGATCCAGAAGGCGAAGTAGGCGGTACCGGCGCGGGTGACGGCCTGCCCGGTCGTCTCGTCCCGGCCGACCCGGGCGAGCAGTGCAGCGCCGGTCCCCACGAGGAGACCGAGGACCGCGCCGGCCGCCTCGACGGCGAGTCCGGTGCCACCGGTGACGAGGTGTGCCGTGAAGAACAGGGTGATCGGGACGCCCACGAGCAGGGGGCGCAGCACCCGCCTCCGGTCCACCGGGCGGACGCCGCGGTCGAAGAGGAGCGTCGAGACGATCATGACGAGGGCGATGACGAGGGCGGTGGTGAGAGACATGGTCCGGCCTTCCGTGGGGTGTTCTTCGGTGTTTCCTGCAACACCTCGAGGTTCGCCCGGTGGGGCGCCCCACGTCGTCCACCGCCGAACCGATCCGGGGTGGAACCCGGGTGGAGACGGTCTCCACCCGGGCCCCCCGGCGCCCGGTCGTCAGAGACCCTCGTAGGCCCGTCGCGGGATCTGGGTGGCGAGCTTTCCCCCGGAGACGTCGACGAGGGTGCCGGTGATGTAGCCGGCCGCGTCGCTGGCGAGGAAGACGAGCAGGTCGGCGACGTCGTCGGCGCTCTCCCAGCGGCGCAGGGACAACGTGTCGAGCAGTTCGTCGGCCTTCTCGGGCGGGAGTTCGGCGAAACCGTTCATCGCGGTCGGGATCATCCCCGGTGCGTAGGCGTTCACGGTGATGTTCCACGGCCCGAGTTCTGAGGCCAGGACGCGGGTGAACTGCACGACGGCCGCCTTGGACGCCGCGTAGGCGGCACTGCCGACGCTCGGCACGATGGCCGCGAAGGAGGCGGCGTTGATGATCCGCCCCTTCCCGGCGCGTTTCATGACCTCGGCGACCGCCTGGCTGACGAGGAAAACCCCGCCGACGTTGACGTCGAAGCAGCGCCGCCAACCGTCCCAGGTGAGGTCCGCGACCCGGCCGTCGACGTTGATCCCGGCGTTGTTCACGAGGACGTCGATCGTCCCGGAACGGCGCACGACCTCCTCGACCGCGGCGGTCACGGAGGCGGGGTCGGTCACGTCGCAGACGATCTCGGTCACCCCGTCCTGGGGTTCGAAGGCGCGGTCGAGACCGACGACCTGCGCGCCCTCCGCGACGAAGCGGCGGGCGAGGGTGTGCCCGATCCCCCGTCCTGCTCCGGTGACGACGACCACCCGGCCTGCGACGTCGAGGTGCACGGGGTTCTCCTCCCATTGGACATACTATTGTCGTCGGAGAACCTACGGTCGAGGAGGCCCCACGTGCAACGAGTGCTCTGGATCACCGGTGCCGGATCGGGAATGGGACGGGCCGTCGCTCTGTCCGCCGCCGCTGCCGGGTGGACGGTCGCCCTCAGCGGTCGTCGCGCGGAACCGCTGCAGGACACCGCCTCCACCATCTCGAGGTCCGGCGGGACCGCGTTCGCACTTCCCCTCGACGTCCAGGACGGCGCGGCGGTCGCCGCGGCCCGGGCCCGGATCGTGGCCGAGTTCGATCACCTCGACGGCATCGTCCTCGCCGCCGGCGTGAACACCCCGAAGCGTCGCTGGGACGACCAGGAGATCGCGACCTTCCACGACGTCGTGGCGACGAACCTGGGTGCGGTCGCGACCACGGTCGACGCGGCCCTGCCGGACCTGCGGAAGACCGGTGGCGTCGTGGTGGTGATCTCTTCCTACGCGGGCTGGTCGTTCCACCCCGGCGCCGGGGTGGCGTACTCGGCGAGCAAGACCGCCCTGGGTTCCCTGGTCCGCACGTTGAACGCCCACGAGGCGGCGTCCGGGGTCCGCGCGACGCACCTCTGCCCCGGTGACGTCGCGACCGACTTCCTCGACCAGCGCCCGAACGTTCCCGACGCCGCCGCCCGGGCCCGGATGCTGACCCCGGAGGACGTCGCCCGGACGGTGCAGTTCGTCCTGGACTCCCCCGCCCACGTGCGCATCGACGAACTGGTCGTCTCCCCCGTCTCCCAGGCGTGAGCAGCCGCAGTCCCGCGTTCCGCCGCGTGCTCGACGACCTCGGCCGGGCCGTCGTGGCCGGGGAGTTCCCACCGGGCCACACCACGTCGGTGGAGACGCTGACCGCGCGGACCCTGACCTCCCGCAGCATCGTCCGCGAGGCGACCCGGGTCCTGGCCGCCCTCGGGATGCTGACGGCGTCGCCGCGCGTCGGGCTCGTGGTGCGTCCGCGCCCGGCGTGGAACCTGCTGGACCCCGAAGTCATCCGGTGGCGACTGCAGGGCCCGGACCGCGACACGCAGCTGGAGGAACTGCGGGAACTGCGGGCGGCCGTGGAACCCGCCGCCGCGGTGGCCGCCGCCCGGCGGATCTCCCGCTCGGGGATGGCCCAGCGCCTGCTCGACGCGGCAACGGCTCTGGAGGACCCGGCCGTCCTGGCCGACCCCACCCGCTTCCTGGCCGCCGACGAGGAACTGCACTCCGCCGTGCTGGAGGCCTCCGGGAACGCGATGTTCGTCCGGTTGGGTGCGGTGGTCTCGCAAGCTCTCGAGGAACGCGCCGAGATCGCCCCGGTCGCCCGCGACGTGGAACTCCACACGACGCTGGCCCGCGCCGTCGCCGCCGGCGACGACACCACCGCGGGGGCCGCGATGGATGAACTCGTCGCCCGCACCCGGGACCGGCCGAGGGTGCGGCGACCGGCCGCGCAGGCGGGTCAGAGGTCGCGCGAGGTCACGACCGAGACGAGGGGCGCGTAGAGGCGCAGGGCGTCGAGCGCCCGCTCGTGGTCGACGTCGCTCGCGCCGGCGCAGGCGTCGGCGACCACCGTCACGGGAACTCCGTCGTCGGCCGCGGCCAGGACCGTCGACAGGACGCAGCAGTCGGTGGACACCCCGCCGACCACGACGGGGGCGTCCCCGACGATCTGCGCGAGTTCCGGACCCCACTTGCCGAACGTGGTGCGGGTCAGGACGGGCATCCCGCGCCCGGAGAACCCGTCGACGAGGGCGTAGAGCGGGTCCTCGTCGGGGACGAGGGCGAAGGGGAACTGTTCGTAGTAGGGCTTCCACGCCCCCCGCGGTTGCGCCGGGGCGACGAACCGGGTGAGCACGACCCGCGGCGCGTAGCGCTCGAGGAGTTCTGCGCAGACGCGCGCGGCAGCGTCGAACCGGGGCGCGGCCCACGGGCTCTCCGGGGCGCCGAAGATGCGTTGCAGGTCGATGAGGACGAGCCAGGGGGCGGGCACCATGGTGCGGACGCTACCGGCCGGGCCCTGGTGGCACAGTCTCCCCGTGAGCACTCGACAGTCGATCTCCAGCGGCGGGACCTGGGAGCCGATCGTGGGCTACTCGCGGGCGCTGCGCGTCGGCGACCACGTGAGCGTCTCGGGCACCACCGCCGCGACCCCGGACGGTCCCGTCGGGGGCGACGACGTCGGCGAGCAGACCCGCACCTGCCTGACGCGGATCCGCGCGGCGCTGATCGAGGCCGGCGCGACCCTGGAGGACGTCGTGCGCACCCGGATGTTCGTCACCGACATCTCCCGCTGGGAGGAGGTCGGACGCGTCCACGCCGAGTTCTTCGGCCACGTGCGGCCGGCCACGACGATGGTCGAGGTCCGCGCGCTCATCGAACCGGACCTGCTGGTCGAGGTCGAGGTCGACGCGATCATCCAGCGCTAGGGTCACCGCCGGCTCCGGCCGCACGCAGGTTCACCGCCTCGACCCACGCCTCGACGACGACGGGTTCCGGACCCGGCACGACGTAGACCACCCGGCCACGCCACCCCCGGGGTCCCCTCGACCAGGCGACGACGATCCCCGGCCACGGCTCCGCCCCGCCGTCGGCCGGTCGCACCCAGCAGTGCCGGACGGCGGGGCGCTCCCCGGCCTCGCGACGGGCCTGGTGTTCGCGCACCAGCTCGTAGAGCGGGCGCTGCCCGTTCCTGCGCGACTGACCCCCGGACACCCCGCGAGCATCGCACAGCTTCGAACACCTGTACGAACCCTCGCGCGGGGTCCCGGTCGTCTGCGCGCGCACCGCTCCCCGAACGGCGGAACCGCGGAGAACTGCGCACTGGTGCAGGACAGCCCCTGACCTCTTCTCCCGAGATGGTTCTTCCACACCCGAGCGGACGGCCCGCTCAGGTCGGAGGAGGACCACCGTGAGCGTCACCAGCACCCTGCACGTCAACCTGCGCGGCAACGCCAAGCAGGCCCTGGAGTTCTACCGGTCCGTGTTCGGTGGCGACGTCGTCGCCATCCCCTACGGCAGCGCCCCCGCCGGCCAGGAACCGGACCAGGCCGAGCAGATCGCCTGGGGTCAGGTGGTCTCGCCCAGCGGGTTCCACGTCATGGCCTACGACGTGCAGGGGTCCAAGCCCTACGACCAGGGCCGGAACCCCTACTACCTGTCCCTGCGCAGCACCGACGCCGAGGAGATCACCCGGTACTGGAACGGCATGCGCCCCAGCGCCGTCGACGTCGAGGTGGAACTGGGCCCGTCGATCTTCAGCCCGCTCTACGGCAAGCTCACCGACCAGTTCGGGGTCACCTGGATCATCGACGTGATCGTCCCCTGGTCCCCGGCCGAGTGAGCCCCGGTCGTGGGGCGGCGCCTCGAGGTCGTCCGGACGTGCGGACACCCGCTGACCACCGAGAGGGCACGCTGTCGCCATGGCTCTTCCCGCCTCCGCCACGTCCTCGCGCCTCCTGTCGCTGCTGTCCCTGCTGCAGTCCCGACGCGACTGGCCCGGGTCCGTGCTGGCCCGGAGGCTGGACATCAGCGAGCGGACCGTCCGCCGTGACGTGGACCGTCTGCGGGAACTCGGCTACCCGATCAACGCGGTCAAGGGACCCGACGGCGGGTACCGGCTGGAGGCCGGTGCCCGACTGCCGCCATTGCTGTTCGACGACGAGCAGGCCGTCGCCCTGACGGTGGCCCTGCAACTCGCCGTCGTCACCGGTGCCGGGATCGCGGAAGCCGCCGCCCGAGCGCTCGGCACCGTCTCGCAGGTCCTCCCCTCCCACCTCACCCGACGCGTCGAGGGGTTCCGCCCGGTCGTGGTGGAGCGGACCGCGGGAGGAGGTGGCGAGCAGGTCGACGTCGACGTGCTGCTCGCCATCGCCCAGGCCGTGCAGCGCAGCGAAGGGCTGCGCTTCGACTACGGCGTGCCCCCGGCGGACGAGCACGACACCGTCCCCCCGACCGGACCGGCGGCGGCCCGGGAGGTCCACCCCCACCGGCTGGTCCTGCGCGCCGGCCGGTGGTACCTGCTCGCCTGGGAACCCCGGAAGGAGGACTGGCGGACCTACCGCGTCGACCGGGTGCGACTGCGGGTACCCGGCGGGGCCCGCTTCACCCCGCGCGAGATCCCCGGTGGTGACGCGGCCGCCCTCGTCGCGGGCCGGTTCAAGGGTTCGCCCGCGGGCGACGCGTGGCCGTGCACGGGGGTGGTCGTCGTGCACGCGTCCGCCGCTGAGCTGTCACCGTTCGTCGGGGACGGAACCCTCGAGAGCATCGGTCCGCGACGCTGTCGTCTCGTGCTGGGATCCTGGTCCTGGACCGGGCTGGCGGCCTCTCTGGCCCGTCTGGACGAGGACGTCGAGGTCGTCGAACCCCAGGAGTTGCGGGACGCCTTCACCCGCCTCGCCGAACGGGCAGGACGGGCTGCGGCCGTCGTTCCACGACCCGCAGAACTCCGGCAGGCGGATCAGCCGGGAGAAGTTCCCTCCTGACCTCGTCCGCCGGCACCGGAGGATCGCTGAGACCCGACGTTCGACGTCGGTGTTCAGACCGGTGTGGACCGGCCCGGAAACCTCCTGGTGGTTCCGGGAAGGAGAACACTGCGTCGTTCTCAAGCTTCTGTGCTGCAATGTACTTGACACCGATCTTCTATCGGAGGAACTCCGCCCGCACAGAGGCCGACCCGGCTCGTTCCACGGTCGCCGGTCCTGCTGCTGATCTCCGCCAGGGTGCAAGCACGATCGAGCAGCACCAGGTTCACGGGTCCGACGACGAGCATCGCGTTGGGAAACTCCCCCTCGTGGAGGAAACTCCCACGGCGCCCCGGCCGGATCCAGCAGCCGACGGTCCCGCCCTGCCGAGACCTGCTCGATGGCCGTGGTCGACAGCCCGGCGGTGAGGGCAGGGGACCAGGACCGGGGCCGGCGGGTTAGCGTGACGGCCTGGCTCGCGACATCGACATCGTGCTTTTCGGCGCCTCCGGCTTCGTCGGGCGCCTCACCGCGGCGCACCTCGCCACGCACGCCCCCACCGGGACGCGGATCGCCCTGGCCGGCCGCTCGCGCGAACGGCTGACGGCCGTGGCCCGCGACCTGGGACCCGCCGCCGCGAACTGGCCGCTCGTGGTGGCCGACGCCTCCGACGAGGCGTCCCTGCGCACGCTCGCCGAGTCGACCCACGTCGTGGTCTCGACCGTCGGCCCCTACCTGAGGCACGGGCTGCCGCTCGTGCAGGCGTGCGCCCGCGCCGGCACCCACTACGCCGACCTGACCGGCGAGGTCCTGTTCGCACGCCGCAGCATCGACACCGCCCACGAGACGGCCCGCGCCAGCGGAGCCCGGATCGTGCACTCCTGCGGCTTCGACTCCGTCCCCTCCGACCTGGCCGTGCTGCTCGCCCACGACTGGGCACGGATCCACGACGCCGGACCGCTCGCCAGCGCGACGCTCGAGGTCGTCTCGGCGCGCGGCGGCTTCAGCGGCGGCACGGTCGACTCGCTGCGCCTGCAGCTGGACACCGCGCGCCGCGACCCGCAGGCCCGACGGCTGGTGGCCGACCCGTACGCCCTGAGCCCCGAGCGCGCGAGCGAACCCGACCTGGGCCGCCAGCCCGACGCGTTCGGCCCCCACCGACGCGGGGTGACGGGCGACTGGGTGGCCCCCTTCGTCATGGCCTCCTACAACACCCGGGTGGTACGACGCAGCAACGCCCTCCTCGACCACGCCTACGGCCCGCGCCTGCGCTACGCGGAGGTCATGGCGTTCTCCGGGCGCACCGCGGCCCTGCGGGCGACCGCCGTCACGGGGGTGCTGGCCGGGCTGACCGGCCTGCTGGCCGTCCAGCCCCTGCGGCCGCTGCTCGACCGTCTGCTGCCCTCCCCCGGCACCGGCCCCAGCGAGCACACCCGCCGCACGGGCCGCTTCCACCTGCGCCTCGACGCGCGCACGCAGTCCGGCCGCCGCACCACCGTGACCGTCGCCGCCCAGGGCGACCCGGGCTACGCCGCGACCGCGGTCATGCTCGGCGAGAGCGCCCTGGCCCTCGCGCTCGACGGCGACCGCCTACCTGCCCGCGCGGGGGTCTTGACCCCCGCCACGGGCATCGGGCTCCCGCTCGTGGATCGTCTGCGCCGCAGGGGTTTCACGCTCGACGTCGCGGACTGACGCCCCGGGGCGTCGAGCGCGCCCACCGTTGACGACGGTGAGCCTGGACTCCCCGGTGCTCGCGACGGCGCTGCGGCCGGCCGGGACGGGCGGGGCCCGGAACCTGACCGTGCCTTGCACCCCTGGGCTGTTGGTGCGTCGATGTGGCAGGCTCACTCCAGGACGACGACACGGTGGACCCGCAGTGAAACGGAACAACCCCTCGACCCGATGACGTTGTAGACCGACGACGTCGCCTCCACCGGAGGTGTCGTCGCCACCTGGGTCGAGGAACACACCGGTGAACCGACATCTGCAGCAGGCAGGAGTGATGACGTGCCCCGCACCACCATGCGCCGCGCCGGCACCGTCGCCCTGACCTCCTTCGCCACCCTCACCCTCCTTCCCCTCCTGGCCCCGGCCAAGCCCAGCGAACGGGTGCTCCTGCTGCTCGCCGCCGTCCCGGCTGCCGTGCTCCTCGGCTACCTCGCCGGCCACACCGCTGCGACGGGCCCCCACTCCCACGACGAGCGGCTGCAGGAGATCCAGCAGCACATCGATCAGCTGCAGGCCGCACAACGCAGTGCCGCCGTCACCGCCCAGCCGGCTGCGCCGGTGGTCACCGTGGTCAGCGAGCCCGTCCCCGGCCCCGGGACCGGTTCACCCATCGGGGGTGGCCACCTCGCCGCCCTGGCCCGACCCCCGGCAGACCAGCTCCGGCCCGGGCTCCACCTGGTGGACGCGTCCAGCCGCGGAGCCGTCGCGACCCCCGACGCACCGGCTGACGCCGCTCCTGGCGGGCTCGACGAGAGCAGCCCCCACCTCACCCTCATCGTCACCCATCCCGATCGGCACCTCACCAGCTGAGACCCGGCCCGACTCAGTTCGAGCACCTGCTCCGCTGAGGGCCGCACCGACACAGCCGTACGCCGTGCACGGGCCCTGAGCAGCAGGGCTGTCCGCAGATCGCTGGCACCTCCCATCCCAGGACCACACCGAAGGACCCGCCATGACCCAGATCCCCAGTCACGAGCCCACCAGCACCCGTGCAGGCGCTGATGGCGATGCTGACGTCGTCGTCCTCAACCACGAGGGTGAAGACCCCGCCACCCGCGCTGCCCGGACCCGCCACAACAACGCACAACGTGCCGGTTACGCCGCCCAGGCCCTCCACCACCACACCCGCGCCAGTGCCAGCGACGCCGAGGACGTGCAGCAGGCCCTCATCGAACTGCTCACCGACATCCACCACCTCTGCAACACCTGCGACCTCGACCTCGCTCCCCTCCTCCACACCGCCGACCTCATCTACGCCGCCGAGGTCCAAGCCGCCTGACCACCTCACGGGCACGACGGACAGGGCAGGGGGGTACGGCCGGAACAGCTCCGCCGCCGCCCGCGGGGCGCACCCACACGGAGTCCACCCGAGCGGCGCCCCGGGTCTGGCACCGCTCTGGTTCGCTGCTGACCTCCGAGGACCATGGTCCTCGCTGGAAGCGATGACCCGGAAGCGATGACCCCGTGCCCGCGCCGTTCCGGCGGAGTTCTGCCGCGACGTGATCGCCGTCGCCCGCCACGGCAGCCCCTCCCGAGCTGACACCGCCCACAACGTCGACATCTCCGGGTCCTGCCTCGGACGCTGGTCGGAGACCGCCCATCACGACGAGGGTGCGTCCGACTCCGCCCCGCGGTCAGCGTGGATCTCGAGGCGGAGAACCGTGAGCTGCGCGGACGAGCGAAGCAGCTCGACCAGGAAGACGACATCCTGCGTCAAGCGACGTGTCCTGTCACAGGACGTCGGTGACACTCTCGTGCCGAGAGGTCGAGGAACCGACGTCCCGGCGCCTACCGGTGCCGACGTACCTCACGTTCCCGCCGGGCGTTGGACGCCAGGTCAGGGCCCACCGCGCGAGCCCCGTCGGTCGTTGCGGCACGCGCGGATCGGAGAGCGGGCGGCCTGACCGGGAGGGTCCTCGCGTTCGCGCGTGCGGTTCTCGATGGCTCACCCGCCTCGCGTCAAGGGCTTCGCAGGTCGAGCAGCGCTTCCAGCCCTCGGTAGTCGTCGAGGTTGGAAGTCACCAGCGGAAGCTCGTGTGCTCGAGCGGTCGCCGCGATCATCAAGTCCAGTCGCCGAGGCCTCGGCTTGCGACCGATGGCCACCACGGCAGCGTCGATGTCGGGGTAGGCCTCGAGAACCCGTCCGGACACCGGGAAGGGGTCGAAGACCGAGGCGGCGACGTCGTAGCGCCGCTTGCGGGCCGCCCTCACCGCCGGGTCGGCGATGCTGTTGATCCCTCCGGCCAGCTCGAACATCGTCAGGATGGAGATGGCGGCACCGTCGACGACGATCCCGTCGATGAGCACGTTGGTGTCGATGAGAACGGCTGCGTCGGAGTTCACCGTTCCCCGCGGAGGGTGGCTCGGAGGTACGGGTCGTCGAGCTCGTCGTCGACGACGTCGCGGACGTCCCGCTTCCAGGCCTCGACCTGTTCGGTGCTCAACGGTGCCTCGGCGTACAGAGCTCGAAGGGCGTCGGCGCTGACGAACCGTTGGGGCCTGGCAGGGAGTGGGGTCATCCGCAGGATGCCGAAGCTCTCCCCGTTGATGGTGACCTCGAACTCCTCCCCGTCGCGCAGCTCGCGGAGGATCTTCCCGCTGTCGTTGCGGAGCTCCCGCTGACTGATCGTCCTCACGGGACAACCGTAGCATCGATCTGCTACACGCGGCCGAGACCACGAGGTCGAAGATCCTCGGAGCACGGATTCGGAGGACGTTCACGACGGTGGCCTCGGCCGCAGCAGCGGCCGCCTCACGAGCTCGCCGTCGGACTGCACCGGTCTCGGTCCGCCGCTCCACCACTGCCGTGCCGGCCCGCCGACGGTGCGGCCGCCGCGCTCAGGTCCGGCGCGCGGTGACGACCTTCTGCAGGACGACGAAGGCCAGCAGCACGGCGCCGATGAAGACGCGGGTGTACCAGGAGTCCAGCCCCTCGCGGGCGATGAGGACCTGGATCAGGCCGTAGACGAGAACCCCGGCCCCGGTGCCGAGGACGAACCCGACACCCCCCGAGAGCAGGGTCCCGCCGATGACGACGGCGGCGATGGCGTCGAGCTCCATGCCGATCCCGGTGAGGTTGAACCCGGACTTCGTGTACAGCGCGAAGAGGATCCCCGCGATGCCCGCGCAGGTGCCGGAGATGACGTAGACCCCGATGCGGGTGCGGGCCGGACGCAGGCCCATGAGTTCGACCGCGACGCCGCGGTCCCCGGCACCGAGGCCGTACACGCTGCGCCCGAAGCGGGTGTAGTGCAGGACGTAGACCGCGAGCAGCAGCACGGCGACGGCGATCACCATGCTGGCGTTGATCCGCCACGTCCCCCGGCCCTCACCGAACTTGATGCTCCACGACGCCAGAGCGGAGAAGGAGGGGTCGTCGATGACGAGGGAATTGGTGCTGACCACGTTGGCCAGGCCGCGGGCCAGGAACATGACGGCCAGCGACGCGATGAACGGCTGGATGTCGAAGACCTGGACCATGACCCCGATCAGGAGCCCGCAACAGGTTCCGATGAGGACCCCCACCACCAGCACCACCGGCAACGGCGCCCCGGCGGTGAACAACTTGGCGGTGATGAGTCCGACGAGAGCGACCACCGCTCCCACGGACAGGTCGATCCCGCCCGCGAGGATGACGAAGGTCATGCCGACGGCCAGGACGAGGAGGTAGGAGTTGTCCAGGAGCAGGTTGGAGAGCAGTCGCATGCTGAGGAAGTCGGCGCGTGCGGTGCTGTACCGCTGCTGACCCACCCCGAGCATGACGACCAGGGTCAGGACCGTGCCGACGACGGGGAGGAACCGACGGTCGAGGCGGTCCAGGACCCGGCGGACGCGGTGCTCGCGCGGGCGGCGGGTGGCACTCGGGGGCGCAGGGGACAGTTCGGTGCTCATGCCGCCACCTCCGTGGGGATCGATCGCTGGGGCCGGGATGCGGACCGGTGCAGACGCGACCGCAGGTACGGCGACGCCGCGACGCAGACCGCGATGAGCACGAGGGCCTTGAACAGGGGTGTCGTCTGGCTGGGGAGCTCGAAGACGATGACCGCGCGCTCCAGGGTCGAGAGCAGCAGAGCGCCGACGACGAGACCACCGAGGTGGAAACGCCCACCGTCCAGCCGGGTACCACCGAGAACGACCACCATGATCGCGTCGAGTTCCTTGAGGAGCCCGATGTTGTTGGCGTCGGCGGCCATCGTCGGTGCGCCGTAGACGATCCCGGCCAGAGCGGCGAGCACCCCGGCCAGGACGTAGACCGTCCAGGTCGTCGAGCGGGCCTTCACCCCGGCGAGCCGGCTGGCCTCGCGGTTGATGCCGATGGACTCCAGGAACATGCCGAGCGCGGTGCGGCGCACGGTGAGGGCGACGAGGACGAAGACCACGGCGGCGATGAGAACGGGGACGGGGACGCCCAGGACGAAGCCGGAACCCAGGAACTTGAACGGCGCGCTGGTGACGGTGGTGATCTGCCCCTTGGTGATGAGCATGGCGATGCCGCGCCCGGCGACCATGAGGATCATCGTCGCGATGAAGGGCTGGATCCCCAGCGAGGTCACCATGAACCCGTTGAAGGCGCCGACCACCAGACCCAGCGCGAGACCGAGCACGACCGCGATCACGACCGTCCCGGGGGAACCGGGGTCGGAGGCTCCGGCGAGGTAGGTGAGGGAGACGGCCAGCGAGATCGCCATCACCGCTCCGACGGAGAGGTCGATGCCGCCGGTGGCGATGACCAGGCACATGCCCAGCGCCAGCAGCAGGGGCGTCGCGCTGTTGCGCAGCAGGTCGATGAGCTGGCCGTAGAGGTTGCCGTCACGGGTGGCGACGTCGAGGAACCCCGGGCTCTTCAGACCGCAGGCCAGGAGCAGGACGACCAGGGCCAGGACCGGCCAGAGCAGACCGTGCTGGGAGACCCGTTGCAGCACCGCGGACGGGTTCGCGTTCTTCGGGGTGCCGCTCACGACGCCCTCACCTCCGTGTCGGCGATGGTTTCGAGGATGGTGTCGGTGGTGACCGAGGCGTCGTTGGTGATCTCGGCGATCTTCTGCCGGTCGCGCATCACGACGATGCGCTGGCTCAGGCGCAGCACCTCCTCCAGTTCGGAGGAGATGAAGACGATGGACATCCCGTCGGCGGCGAGGTCGGCGACGAGGCGCTGGATCTCGGTCTTGGCCCCGATGTCGATGCCCCGGGTGGGTTCGTCCAGGACCATCAGCCGGGGGGCGGTGGCCAGCCAACGCGCCAGCAGGACCTTCTGCTGGTTGCCCCCGGAGAGGTTGCGGATGAGCGCGTTGGGGTTGGGCGGGTTGATGTTGAGGACGACCATGTACTTCTGGACGATCTCGTCGAGTTCACGCGCGGGGATGCGCCGCCAGGTACCGCGGCCGGCCTGCAGGGCCAGTGCGATGTTCTCCCGGACCGTGAGGTCGCCGATGATCCCCTCCTTCTTGCGGTCCTCGCTGGACATGGCGATGTGGCGGCGCAGGGCTGCCAGCGGGGTGGGCAGCTTCACGGGGCGGGCGTCCAGCGTGAGCGTCCCCTGGTCGGGGCGGTCCGCTCCGACCAGGAGCCGGGCCGCCTCGGAACGGCCTGATCCCAGCAGACCGGCGAAACCCACGATCTCCCCGGGGTAGAGGTCGAGGTCGAAGGGTTCCACCACGCCGGAGCGCCCGATCCCGAGGCCCGTCATGAGCGGGGTCTCGCGGGCGGAGTGGGTGGTCACGGCGGCGCGGGCCTGTTCCTCGATGCCGGCCAGCGCCTCCCCCGACCGGCCGATCATGTGCGAGATCAGTTCGCGCCGAGGCAGTTCCGCGGTGAGGAACTCTCCGACGAAACGGCCGTTGCGCAGCACCGTCATGCGGTCGGAGAGGTCGTACACCTGCTCCAGGAAGTGGGAGACGAAGAGGATCGCGACCCCCGCGTCGCGCAGCTGACGGATGACGCGGAACAGTTCCGCGACCTCCGCGCGGTCCAGGCTGGAGGTGGGCTCGTCGAGGATGAGGACCCTGGAGTCCACGACCAGGGCCCGGGCGATGGCGCACAACTGCTGGACGGCGATGCTGTGCGCGGAGAGCTGGGAGCGGACGTCGACGTCGAGGTTGAGCCGCTGCAGGTAACCACGCGCGGCCCGGCGGGTGGCCGCCCAGTCGATGAACGGACCGCGCCGGATCTCGTGGCCGAGCATGACGTTCTCGGCCACCGTGAGGTTCGGGCAGAGGTTCACCTCCTGGTAGACGGTGGCGATCCCGGCGGTCTGGGCCTGGCTGGGACCGGTGAAGCGCACGTCGCGCCCCTCGACCGTCATCCCGCCGTGGTCGATGCGGTTCACCCCCGTCAACGCCTTGATGAGCGTGGACTTCCCGGCGCCGTTCTCGCCCATGAGAGCGTGCACCTCACCCCGGCGCAGGGTGAGGTCGACCCCGTCGAGGGCCTTGACCCCGGGGAAGCTGATCGTGATCCCCGTCATCCGGACGACGGTTTCCCCCGCCGTGGTTCGCGTGTTCGACATCAACGCCCTCTCTGGGCCGTCAGGGTTCCAGGGACCCGGGGTTCCGGGACCGCCTCAGTAGGCCCGGGCGTCCACGGTGGCCTGGGTGGTGGTCTGGTCGAACGCCTCGTCCTTGACGATGGTCTCCTTGGGAACGTCCTCGCCGGCCGCCACCTTCTTGACCAGTTCCGCGAGCTGGGTCCCGAACACCGGGTTGCACTCCACGACGTAGTTGAACTTGCCGTCCACCAGGGCCTGCAGGCCGTCGCGGACGCCGTCGACGGAGACGATCTGCACGTCCTTGCCGGGGGTCTTGCCCGCGGCCTCGACGGCCTCGATCGCGCCCAGCCCCATGTCGTCGTTGTGGGTGAAGATGAGGGTGGTCTCGGGGTAGGTCTGCAACGCGGCCTCGACGGCGGTCTTGCCCTCGGCCCGGGTGAAGTTCCCGCTGGCCTTGCCGACCACCTGGTTCCCGGCGATCGCGTTGAAACCCTTCTCGCGGTCGACCTGCGCACCGGAGCCGAGGGTTCCCTGGAGTTCGAAGACCTTGGCGCCCGGGGCGTTCTTGGCGACCCACTCCCCCGCGGTCTTGCCCTCCTGCTCGAAGTCCGCGCCGATCCAGGTGGTGTAGGGGTCCTCGACCGAGGTGTCGACCGTGCGGTCGACGAGGACGACGGGGATCCCGGCGTCCTTGATCTCCTGCAGGACCTCGTCCCAGCCGGTCTCGATGACCGGGGAGAAGGCGATGACGTCGACGTCCTGGGCGATGAAGTCGCGCAGCGCCTTGATCTGGTTCTCCTGCTTCTGTTGGGCGTCGACGAACTTCAGGTCGAACCCCTTGGCCGTCGTGAGGCTGGCCTTGACCGACTCGGTGTTCGCCGTGCGCCAACCACTCTCGGCCCCCAGCTGGGAGAAGCCGACGCTGACGGCGTCGCCGGCCGCGGCGGTCCCGGTGGACTCGTCCGCACCGCAGGCGCTGAGCCCCCAGACGGCGGCGGCGAGACCGGCGGCGACGAACGAGCGGCGAGAGGGGGAAGGGAACGTGGACATGGGCTCCTCCTAGAGCGTGGCCGACTGCTGTGTCGGGCCGACTTGGATTGTGAGCGCTCACAACCACGGGGGTCAAGCGGTTCCCGGTCACGGCCGAGTCACGACCGAGTCGCCACCCTGGAACTCAGCGACGCGGTGGACCGCTGCTGGCCCGCACGGTCAACCGCGCACCGACGAGGGCCCCCTCGGCGGGCAGGTGGTCGATGGCCGCCGTCATGCGTTCCAGGCAGCGGGCCCCGAGCGCGGCCCAGTCCGGCGTCACGGTGGTCAACGGCGGGAAGAAGTGCTCGGACCCCTCGACGTCGTCGAAACCCACCACGGACACCTCCCGCGGGACGCTGACGCCGGCGTCGGCGAAGGCGTGCAGCAGGCCGAGGGCGAGTTGGTCGTTGGCGGTGAAAACGGCCGTGGGCAGAGCCCGGTCGTCCCGCTGTCCGAGCAGGGACCGCCCGATGGCGAAACCCGAGGACGCCGTCCAGTCCCCCGGAACCGGATCGCGCGGCACCGCTCCGGACTGCAGCATCGCGTCGAGCCACCCGCGTTCCCGCGCCCGCGCGTCCAGCCACATCGACGGCCCGCTGACGTGCAGGATCTCGGTGTGCCCCAGGTCCAGGAGGTGGCCCACCGCGAGACCCGCTCCGGCGTACTGGTTCACGGCCACGGTGTGGATGTCCCCGTTGACGCGCGTGGGCCCCACCATGACGACGGGCAACCGTCGGCTGTAGTCCTTCACCGCCCGCACGGCCTCGTCGTGCGAGGCGATGACGACGACGCCGTCCACGCCCTGGTCCAGGAAGTGCTCCAGGGTCGCCTGGACCGTCGCCACCTCCCAGCGGGTGACCGTGGCGACCGAGACGTAGGTGCCCTGACTGCGGGCCGCGCCCTCGATGGCGATCAGCGTCATGGTCGGCCCGTAGAGCGGGGAGTCCTCGGTGATGACGCCGATCGCCCCGGTGCGGCGCGTCACGAGGGCCCGGGCGGCCTCGTTGCGCCGGTAGCCGAGCTCCGCGATCGCCGAGCGCACCCGCGCCCGCGTCTCGTCCTTGACGTTGGGGTGGTCGTTGAGGACCCGCGACACCGTCTGGTGGGAGACCCCCGCGAGCTTGGCCACGTCGCTCATCGCCGGGGGCCGGGCACCGTCGACGTTCCCGCGGATCGTTTCAGACACGGCGGGACATCCGGACAGTGCGCATGGGACCCCTTCACCGTTGAGAGCGTTCACATCCTAGGGTGGCAGGCGAGCGCAGGGAAGCCTCCCGCTGTTTCCAGGGGCGCCCGGGAACTCGACGTGTCCGGGGCGAACACCCGCGCCGTCCACCTCCACCGCAGCGCCGGCTGCACCGTGACCACGCAGCAGGTGCGCAAAACCCTGACCTGACCCGTGCCGGGGTGACCACCACCTTCGCGGGGACGCTCCTGGTTCCACGGGTTCGCGGTTGGGTAGTCTCCGCCCGACCCGGGAGGAGGCACCGTGCCGCTGTTCGTCCACGATGCCCGGACCCCTCGTGCGTGAACCCCGACGCCTGGTCCTCGACGCCGAGACCTCGGCCGTCCCTCTCGCGCGGCACTGGGCCTCGGAGGTCTGCAGCGGGCAGGGCCTGCCCACCGAGGCGCTCGGGGTCCTCCAGCTGCTCGTGACCGAAGCCGTGGCCAACGCGGTGGAACACGGCAGCGGACCCATCACCGTCGAGGTCGACACCCTCGGCCGGGGTGTGCACGTCACCGTGCACGACACCTGCCCCGACCACCCCGTCCTGCGCCACGTCGATGCGATGGCCACCGGCGGTCGCGGTGTCGCGCTGATCGACCAGCTCGCCACCGGCTGGGGCGTGGAGGAGGAGCCCGAGGACGGGAAGACCGTCTGGTTCGACGTGGCCACCGACGCCGAGTGGCCGACCTGAGGCGCGCTCTCAGCTGCGCTGCAGGCCCTGCCGGACGTCGTCCCGCAGGTCCACGACGTCCGGCGCGGGCAGTTCGACGCGCCGCTCGCTCGCCGGGACGAGCACCACCGGCGAGCGCAACGTCCTGATCGGCATCGCCCGTACGCTCGCCGCCGCGACCACGACGAGGTCGCCCACGGTGAGGCGCTGCGGGACGACCTCCCCCACCGACCCCTCGGTCACGTCGGCCCGCACGGGACGGGCCGTGGCGGCGGACAGCACCGAGCGGACGGCCTGGTGGCGCGCCACGGCGACGAGGTGGGCACGACGTCGTTCGGCGTCGCTGGGCCGGGTCGCGACGGAGCGGGCCTGCCACGTCGTCAGCAGGCGCAGCGGGAGGTCACCGCCCCGCTCCAGCGCCCACTCGCTCACGGCGGCGTCCGTCGAGGAGACGATCAGCAGCCGCCGGGGGGCCGTGAGGACGGCCTGCGGGCCGACGAGGACGACGGCGGCGGGGCTGCGCGGCAGGACCACGCTGAGGACCTTCCCCGTCCCGGGGCCGATCGGGGCCACCTTCCGCCCGCACCCGAGGACCAGTTCCGCGCTGTCGGCCGCCGCCCGCAGGAGGGCGCTCGCCGGGTCGCCGGTCGTGACGGTGACGTCCACCTCCGGTTCCCGGCCCGGGACCCGGCTCAGCTCCTCGGCGAGGAGGGCGTCCAGTTCACCCGGTCCGGCCGCGGCTCCGGAGGCCAGCACGACGTGCAGCGGGTGCGCGGTCGCCGCGCAGTCCTGGACCGCCCAGCGCAGCGCCCGCCGGGACGCGCCGGACCCGGAGAAACCCACCGTCGTGCGCATGCGCCGCCTCCTCGCGGTCGGACCGCGACGTCAGTGCGGTTCCACCCCCGATGGTGCCCCGGTGAGCCCGTGCGCACAACGTGTGACCACTCACCCACCCGCCATCGTGCGGGCGATGTCGGAGGCGGAGTCACCCGATCGGCGCAGGACCAACGCCACGACGCCCAGGGCCACCAGGGTCAGCAGCAGCAACAGGGTGGAGACGGCGGCGATCTCCGGTCGGAGACCGGCCCGCAGGGCCGAGAACACGTAGACCGGCCACGGACTCGCCCCGGGCAGCGACACGAAGCTGGCGACGATCGTGTTGTCGAGGCTCAACGTGAAGGCCATCAACCCACCCGCGAGGACCCCCGGTGCGGCCAGCGGCAGCGTGACGTCGCGGAACCTGCGCCACGGGGTGGCGTAGAGGTCCGCGGCGGCCTCCTCCAGCCGGGAGTCCAGCCCCGAGACCCGGGCCCGCACGATGAAGGTGACGACGGCCGTGGAGAGCACCGAGTGCGCGATGACGAGCCGGGCTATCCCGTCGCCGAACAACGGCAACCCGGCCTCGGTGTTCAGCGAGACGAACCACCCCAGCAAGGAGATCGCGTCCATGATCTCGGGGGTCACGAGGGTGAGGCCCAGCAACAGGGTGAGCAGCGCCGTCCAGCGCCCCGCACGACGCGCCAGCGCGAGGCCCGCCAGCGATCCGATGACCGCCGACAGCACCGCGGCGCCCAGCGCCGACTCCAGCGACGTCACGACGGCGGCCCGGATCACCGGGCGGTCCAGTCCCGCGACGTAGGCGTCGAACCCCGCCCCCTGCCAGGAGGTCAGCAACCGCCCGGTGTTGAAGGAGTAGACGACGATGACGACGATCGGCAGGAACAGAAACGCCAGGACGAGCACGCCCCAGATCCCCAGCACCGTCGCCGACCCCGACCGGCGCCGCCGCCGCGAGGGAGGAACCCCGACCTCCGCCGGCCGCTCGTCGATCACGCCGTCACCCCCTCGAGGTCGACCCGGCGCGAGGCGCGCACGACGCGGCGCACCACGAGCAGCACGGCCGCCGTCAGGAGGACGGTGCCCCCCGTGAACAGCACGAGGACCACGGCCATCGCCGACCCGAGGGCCCAGTTCTGCGCGGTCTGGAACTGGCTCGCGACCAGCTGCCCGACCATGTTCCCCTTCGCCCCGCCCAGGACGGTCGCGGTGACGTAGTCACCCATCAGCGGGACGAACACCAGCAGGCAACCCGACGCGATCCCGGGGAACGCCAGGGGCAGGGTGACGTCGGCGAACGTGCGCCACCGCCCGGCCCCGAGGTCCCGGCTCGCCTCGCGCAGGGCCTGACTCGTCCGCTCCAGGGCGACGTAGACGGGCAGCAGCATGAGCGGCAGGTAGTTGTAGACGACCCCCAGCTGGACGGCGCCGCGGGTGTAGAGGACGTCCAGCGGACCACCGCCGATCGCCTGCAGCGCGGTCGAGAACGGTCCTTCCGGGGAGAGCGCGATCTGCCACCCCAACGTCCGGACGAGGAAGTTCGTCCAGAACGGCACCAGGACGAGCGCCAGCAGCAGACCGCGCCAGCGGGCGGGGACCTTCACCGCGAGCCAGTACGCGAACGGCAGCGCGACGACGAGGCAGATCAGCGTGCCGACGACACCGATGCGCAGGGTGTTCCAGAACGTCCGCAGGAACGACCCGCCCAGCGCCTCGCCGTAGCGGTCGAGGGACAGGACGTCGTTGGCGTGGGTTCCGAACAGCCCGGGTTTGTAGCCGAAGCTGTACCAGACGACCAGGGCGACGGGCGCGACGAAGAACCCGAGCAGGAACACCCAGGCAGGCAGGGCCAGCGCCCCGTGGGGGGCCCGGAGCCGGCGCAGCATCAGGACCCGGCCGCCGCGCGGATCGCGTCGAGGATGGCGACGATGCTGTCGTGCTTCTCGGTGATCCGGCTCGCCGTCAACCGGTCCACGACGTCCTGGCTGGGGAAGACGAGTTCCGGACGGTCGAGCCCGGCCGCCGTGGCCTTGGCCTCGATGTCGGTGAGCGCGGTGTTGTAGCCGATGTAGAGGACGTCCTTGACGGAGTTGTCGACGTCGAGCATGAAGTCGATGAAGGCGTAGGCCGCGTCGGGGTGCTCCGCCCCGGCCGTGATGCACCAGTTGTCCATCCAGAGGTTCGCCGTCGGCGTCGCGTACACGAACTTCCACTTGTCCGGCTCCTCGGAACCGTCCATGCCCAGGCGGGCGTCACCGTTCCAGCACTGCATGAGGGCGTACGTCGACTGGGCGATCGCGCTGCCACCGGGGTTGGACTCGAAACCCTTGAGGTTCGGGGCCAGGTTCGCGACCATCCACTCCTTGCAGGCCGCGATCTCCGCGTCGTCGGTGGTGTTCGGGTCGATCCCGTTCGCCGCGAAGTACATCGAGGTGACCTCCCAGGGGTCCTCGAGGATGGAGGTGTTCCCCTTGCCCTCCTTCTGCGCGGCGTCGAGGAAGTCGGCCCAGGAGACGAGGTCCCGGCTGATCACGCTGGTGTCGTAGACGAACCCCGTGGTGCCCCAGTCCTTCGGCACCGAGTACTTGTTGTCCGGGTCCCAGCTCTGCCCGAGGTAGGCCGGGTCGAGGTTGCCGAAGTTCTTCAGCTTGCCGTGGTCGAGTTCGGCCAGCAGGCCGTTGCTGGACATCTGCGGGATGTAGACCCCCGTCGGCACGACAATGTCGTACCCGCTGGCCCCGTTGGCGGCGACCAGCTTCGCGAGCATCTCCTCGTTGGACCCGTAGCTGTCGACCTGCAATCGCGGACCGGTCTCCCCGAAGGCCTTCAGGACGTCCGGATCGTCGTAGTCCGCCCAGCTGTAGACGTTCAGGCTGTCCTCGACCTTCCCGTCGACCGAGGTGCCGGCACTGCCGGAACTGTTCCCACCGCAGGCGGCCAGGGCGGCGCTCGACGCCAGCGCGGTCAGGACGCTGCGGCGGCGGGCGAGGGTCCGCCCGACGCGTTCCGCGGTCGCGGTCGGGACGAGGACGGACGCGGCAGGTCGATCGGTGCGGGACACGGGGGCTCCAGGTTCTGGGATCGGTCTCAGGCGGGGAAGACGTGGACGTTCTCGGGCGCGAAACCGCACCACACCTCGACCCCGACCTCGGCGGTGGCGGGTCCGTCAGCCCCGCGGGGAGCACGCGCGAGGAGCTCGATCCCCGAAGCGGTCACGACGACGCGCTGGACCACGTCGCCGAGGTGGGCGACCCCGGCCAGGCGCCCACGGACCCGGTTCGGGGTCGTGACCGGCTCGGTGGTGCCGACGTGCAGCGACTCCGGCCGCACCGCGGCCAGCACCGCCGTCCCGGCGGCGAGGTCGCCCGCGCGGGAGCTCGACAGCGTCGCGTCGGCGCAGTGCAGGACGCCGGGCTGGACGACCGTCGCGGGCAGGAAGTTCTGCTTGCCGATGAACCCGGCGACGAAGGCGCTCACCGGTTCGGCGTAGATGTCCTCGGGTGCCCCGAACTGCTGGATGCGCCCGTCGAGCATGACCGCGATGCGGTCGCTCATCGAGAGCGCCTCCTCCTGGTCGTGGGTGACGAACACGAACGTCGTCCCCAGCGAGCTCTGCAGGAGCTTCAGCTCGACCTGCATCTCCTCCCGCAGCTTGCGGTCCAGCGCCGAGAGGGGTTCGTCCAGCAGCAGCACCTGCGGCCGGTTGACCAGGGCCCGGGCGAGGGCGACCCGCTGCTGCTGCCCGCCGGAGAGCGCGGCCGGGGCCCGGGTGGCGAAGGCGCTCATGCGCACCATCTCCAGCGCCTCGCCGACGCGGCGGCTGATCTCGTCCTTGCCGGCCCGGCCGGCTCGGCCGCCCGCCCGGCGCTGACGCAGCCCGTAGGCGACGTTCTCGGCGACGCTCATGTGCGGGAACAGCGCGTAGGCCTGGAACACGGTGTTGACGGGTCGCCGGTGCGCGGGGAGCCCCAGCACGGACGACCCGGCGATGGCGATGTCCCCCTCGTCGGGGTCCTCGAAACCGGCGAGCATCCGCAGCAGGGTCGTCTTCCCGCACCCGGAGGGCCCCAGCAGCGAGAGGAACTCCCCCGACTCCACGGCCAGGTCGACCCCGGCGACGGCGGTCGCGGTGCCGAAGCGCTTGACGATGCCGGTGAGGGTGACGGATCCTCCGCCGACCCCCGTGAGGGACGCCGTGTCCGGGGCCAGGACGCTCACAGGACTCCTCCGCTGGTCAGGTTCTTCTCGTGCACGGGACGGCCCCCGACGAAGGTGTGGTCGACGGCGACCTCCCAGAGGTCGACGGCGTCGACGGCGAAGGGGTCGGTGCTGCAGACGGCGAGGTCCGCCACCGCACCCGGTGCGATCGACCCGGCTCCGGTGTGGCGGTTGATCCACGCCGATCCGGCGGTGTAGGCGGTGAGGGCCTGCGTGAGGGTGAGGGCCTGGTCGGGCAGGAACGGTTCCCCCGGTTCCCCCGGTGGGGTGCGGTTCACGGCGACGTGGATCGCCTGCCAGGGATCGGGGGTGGACACGGGCCAGTCCGAGCCCATGACCAACCGCGCCCCGGCCTGCAGGAACCCCGCGAAGGGGTACTGCCAGGAACTGCGTTCGGGGCCCAGGAAGGGGACGGTGAGTTCCGACATCTGCGCGTCGTCGCAGGCCCAGAGGGCCTGCGCGTTGGCGGCGACGTCGAGCGCGGCGAACCGCGCGACGTCGTCGGGGTGGACGACCTGCAGGTGCGCGAGGTGGTGGCGACCGGTGCCCGCGGCCCGGCGGGCCGCGTCGACCGCGTCGAGGGCGTCGCGCACGGCCCGGTCGCCGATGACGTGCACGTGGACGTCGAAACCCGCGGCGTCGAGCGCCGGGACGGCGGCCAGCAGGAGGTCCCGGTCGAGGTAGGACAACCCCTGTTCACCGGTGCTGCAGCCGCACCCGTCGAGGTAGGGCGCCAGCATCGAGGCCGTGCGGTTCTCCGCGACGCCGTCCAGCATGATCTTGATGCTCGTGGTGACGAACCGGTCCGACCCGAGTTCCGCCGTCCGCGCGGCGACGGCCTCGCGGTGGGCGGCGAACCCCGCGACCAGGGCGTCGACGTCGGCGACGGTGTGCCCGCGGGGCCACCAGAGCGCCCCCACGACACGGGCCGTCAGGGTTCCGGCGGCCACGGCGTCGAGGTAGACGGGAGTCGTGTCCTCGTGGCCGGCGTAGGCACCGACGATGGCGTCCTGCCACCCGGTCACGCCGACGGAGTGGAGGTAGCGCTGGCCCTCCGCGAGGCCGGCAGCGAGCTGGTCGCGGGTCACCGGGGACAGGTGCCGGGAGACGAGGTCCATCGCGCCCTCGTGCAGGGTTCCCGTCGGAGTACCGTCCGGGTCGCGTTCGATCCGACCGTCGGTCGGGTCGGGGGTGTGGGCGTCGACACCGGCCAGTTCGAGGGCCCGCGAGTTCACCCAGGCCCCGTGGTGGTCGCGGTTCAGCAGGAACACGGGCCGGTCGGGCACCACCCGGTCGAGGTCCTCGCGCCGCGGGGTCCCGCCGGGGAAGTCGGCCATCGCCCAGCCCCCGCCGGAGATCCACTCCCCCGGGTTCTGCGCGGCGAAATCGGCGACCCGCCGCAACGCGCCGTCCGGTCCCGACGTCGTCGTCAGGTCGCACCCCAGCCGTTCCAGCCCGCCCATGACGGGGTGGACGTGGGCGTCGGTGAAACCGGGCAGGACGAGCCGCCCCGCGAGGTCGAGGGTTTCCGCCGCCGCTCCGACCGCCGCCCGCACGTCGGCGTCGCTGCCGACGGCGACGACCCGTCCCCCCGAGACGGCTACCGCAGTGGCCGTCTCGTGGAGCCCGGTCCCGGTGAAGACCCGGCCCGAGTGCAGGACGAGTTCTGCGCTGTCCCTCATGAACCGGAACGTACAAGCAACTCGTCGCTGTGACAACGGATTCGATGTTTCGATCGTGTTGCCACCACGGATTCTGCTCCCCTCGTCGCGATCGGGAACTCGCCGACACCGGGCGGAGTTTCACCTCGCCGTCGACGGACTTCCGTGGCGGACCTCGGACGAAGGTTGCGCGGAGGCGTCAGTGCGCGGTGAGGCGGGCCAGGGCGCCGGAGAGCGGTGTGGGACGGTTCAGGACGTTCTCCGCGGCGTCGGCGGCGCGCGCGACGAGCAGGCCGGCGTTCACGCCGAGCCAACGCAGGGGTTCCGGTTCCCACCGTGGCGAGGTGTGGTTGAACCAGGGCAACCGCACGAGGTCGGAACCGGTCCCGGTCACGGCGTCGGCGAGCGTCCGCCCCGCGAGGTTCGTCGTCGCGACCCCGTCGCCGACGTACCCGCCGGCACTCCCGAGCCCGGAGGCCGGGTCGTGGCGGACCGCGGCGTGCCAGTCCCGGGAGATCCCGAGCGGGCCGCCCCAGGCGTGGGTGAAGCGCGCCCCGGCCACGGCGGGGAACATGTCGGCGAGCGTGCTCCGCAGCCTCCGGAACACGGTCTCGTCCCCGTCGAACTCCGGGCGCACGGAGGAACCGAAGTGGTACGGCGCACCCCGTCCGCCGAACACCAGCCGGTCGTCGGCGGTGCGCTGGCCGTAGACGATCACGTGGCGGAAGTCGGAGAAGGTCTCCCCGCCGGACAGTCCGACCTCGTCCCAGAACGGTGCGGGCAGCGGTTCCGTCGCCACCATGAGCGAGTACACCGGGACGACCTCGCGGGCCGCCCCCGGCAGTCGCGGGGTCCACCCCTCCGTCGCGCGCAGCACGTGCCGCGCCCGGACGACCCCGCGGTCGGTGCGGACCGCACCGGGCGAGAGGTCGAGGGCCCGGGTGTGCTCGACGATGCGCCCGCCGCGGCGTTCGAGCGCCGCGGCCAGGCCGCGGGCCAGTCGCAACGGGTGGATGCGGGCGCAGTCGGGGGTGTGCGTCGCTCCGAGGGCGCGGGTCATGCCGACGGTCTTGCGGGTCTCCTCCGCGTCGAGCAGGCGCAGGCCCTCGGGCGACCCGCCGGCCTCGTCCTCGGCGACCTCGGCCGTGGCGCGGGCGAGCTGCGGAGCGCTGCGGGCGACGACGACGGTCCCTCCGCGCCGCCAGTGGCAGTCGATCCCCTCCTCCCGCACGACCCGCTCGACCTCGTCGAGGGTTCCGCGCATCGCGGTGCGCATCGCCTGCGCCGCGACCGGTCCGTGGTCACGGGTCATCCGCTCGACGCCCTGCGGCAACAGGGCGGAACACCAGCCGCCGTTGCGACCGCTGGCCCCGAACGCCACCGTCTCGGCCTCCACGACGAGGACCTGCAGGGTCGGGTCGCGGCGCAGCAGGTAGTAGGCGGTCCACAGGCCGGTGTACCCCGCGCCCACGACGCACACGTCGACCTCGGTGTCCCCGTCCAACGGGGGCCGTTCCGGGGCCTCCGGGGCGGTGTCGGCCCAGAGCGAGCGGACCCTCACAGGCGCTTCCCCGCCTCGTCGAGGACCGAGCGCAGGCGCCGCTCGATCTCGTCGAAGTCGCTCGGACCGATGATCAGCGGGGGCGCCAGCTGGATGACGGGGTCGCCGCGGTCGTCGGCCCGGCAGTAGAGGCCGGCCTCCCACAACGAGGGGGAGATGAACCCCCGCAGCAACCGCTCGGCCTCGGCGTCGTCGAACGTCTCCCGGGTCTGGCGGTCCTTCACCAGCTCGATCCCGTAGAAGAACCCTGCCCCGCGCACGTCCCCCACGATCGGCAGGTCCAGCAGCTTCTCCAGGGTGGAGCGGAAGAGCGGTGCGTTCTCGTGGACGTGCTGGACGAGTCCCTCGCGTTCGAAGATGTCGAGGTTGGCCATCGCGACGGCCGCCGACACCGGGTGCCCACCGAAGGTGTAGCCGTGGGCGAAGCTGTCCTCGTCGCGGCGGAAGGGTTCGAAGATGCGGTCCGAGGCGATGACCGCCCCCAGCGGGGAGTACCCGCTGGTGAGTCCCTTGGCACAAGTGATCATGTCGGGGACGTAGTCGAAGTCCTTGCAGGCGAACAACTCCCCGATCCGGCCGAACGCGCAGATCGTCTCGTCGCTGACCAGCAGGACGTCGTGCTCGTCGCAGATCTCACGCAGACGCTCGAAGTACCCGGGTGGCGGCGGGAAGCACCCACCGGCGTTCTGCACGGGTTCCACGAACACCGCGGCGACGGTGTCGGGGCCCTCGAACTCGATGGCCTCCCCCACCCGGTCGGCGGCCCAGCGCCCGAACGCCTTCGCATCGTCGCGCAGGTGCTCCGGAGCCCGGTAGGAGTTCGTGTTCGGCACCCGGAAGGTGCCGGGCACCAGGGGTTCGAACTCCGCCTTCACCCCCGGGATCCCCGTGATGGACAGCGCGCCGTGCGTGGTGCCGTGGTAGGCGATCGAACGGCTGACGACCTTGTGCTTGCCGGGCTTGCCGACGCGTTTGAAGTAGGCCTTGGCCAGTTTCCAGGCCGTCTCGACGGCCTCGCTGCCGGACGTGGTGAAGAACACCCGGTCGAGGTCACCGGGTGCCTCGTGGGCCAGGCGCTCGGCGAGGTCGACGGCCGCCGGGTGCGCGTAGGACCACAGCGGGAAGAAACCCAGCGTCGAGGCCTGCCGGGCGGCGGCCTCGGCGAGTTCGGTGCGACCGTGCCCGACCTGGACGGTGAACAACCCGGCGAGGCCGTCGATGTACTCGCGGCCGTGCTGGTCCCAGATCCGCGCGCCCTCGCCGCGGACGATCATCGGAACCTCCTCGCCCCGCTCGTAGGGGGCGTGGCGGGTGAAGTGCATCCACAGGTGGTCGCGGGCGGCGGCGGAGCGCTCCGTGCCGCGCGGGGTCGTCGCGGGGAGGCTGGACATGCCCGGAGACTAGGCGCTCAGCCCGGCTCCGACAAGGGATTCAGTCGTCGAATCGGAGATGAGCGACGGATCCCGTCAGCGAGTACCCCAGTTGTAGAGCTGTTTGCGCAGCTTGAGGTAGACGAAGGTCTCGGTCGCGACCACGCCGGGGATGGCCCGGATCTTGGCGTTGATGAGCTCGAGCAGGCCGTCGTCGTCCTCGCAGACGACCTCGACGAGGATGTCGAAGGAGCCGGCCGTCACCACGACGTAGTCGATCTGGGCCAGCTCGGCGAGGCGGTCCGCGACGACGCGGGTGTCCCCCTCGGCGCGGATGCCGATCATCGCCTGCCGGGCGAAACCGACCTGGACCGGGTCGGTGACGGCGACGATCTGCATGACCCCACCGTCGAGGAGGCGCTGCACCCGCTGACGCACCGCCGCCTCGGACAACCCCACGGCCTTCCCGATCGCCGCGTAGGACATCCGTCCGTCCTCCTGCAGGACCTCGATGATCCGCTTGGAGACGTCGTCGAGAGCGGGGGCGGGAAGGCGGCTGGACACCGGGTGAGTCTACGGGCCACACCCTGCACGGTCAGGGGTTCCCCCTTGTCCGACCGGCCGGGGAACGGTAGAACTCCCGAGGTGCCGTTCCTCTCGATGAGTTCCCCGGCCGTCGACGACGCTCTGCGCCACGCCGCGAGCACCCCCTTCTGGCTGGACGACCCCGGTCGCCCGGACCCGGAACCCGCCCTGCGCGGGAACTCGACGGCCGAACTCGTCGTCGTCGGCGGCGGCTTCACCGGGCTGTGGACGGCGTTGCGCGCCAAGGAACGCGACCCCGACCGCAACGTGCTGCTCCTGGAAGGGGCGTGGACGGGCTGGGCGGCGTCGGGTCGCAACGGCGGGTTCGTCTCGGCGAGCCTCACCCACGGGCGCAGCAACGGGGAACTCCACCTGCCCGACGAGGTGGACCGGCTCGACGAACTCGGGCTCGCGAACCTCGACGCCCTCGGCAAGTCCGTCGCACAGTACGGCTGGGTCTGCGACTACGAACGCACCGGTGGCCTGTCGGTGGCGACCGAGCCGTACCAGGTCGACGAGCTGCGGGGGCAGGACGGTTTCCTCGACACCGCGGCCGTCCGGGACCAGGTGAACTCCCCCACCTACCTGGCCGGGGTCTGGACCCCCGAGGACACCGCCCTGGTGAACCCGGCCCGCCTGGTCTGGGAGCTGAAGCGGACCTGCCTCGACCTCGGGGTCCGGATCGCCGAGAACACCCCGGTGCGGGCGATCCGCTCCAACCGGTCGGGGGTGTCGGTTCAGACGACGTCGGGAACCGTGCGGGCCCGCCGGGTGGCGTTGGCCACCAACGTCTTCCCGGCCCTGCTCCGGCGCTACCGGCTGCACACCATCCCGGTCTACGACTACGCCCTGGTCACCGAACCCCTCTCCACCGCCCAGCTCGCGGAGATCGGCTGGCAGAACCGGCAGGGCATCGACGACCTCGGCAACCGGTTCCACTACTACCGGTTGACCGCCGACGACCGCATCCTGTTCGGCGGTTTCGACGCCGTCTACCACTACGGACGGTCGCTGTCCTCGGAGCACGACCAGAACCCGGAGTCGTTCCGGACGCTGGCCTCGCACTTCCAGCAGACGTTCCCGCAGCTCGAGGGGCTGGGGTTCACCCACGCCTGGGGTGGGGCGATCGACACCTGCACGCGGTTCTTCCCGTTCTTCGGCACGGCCCACGACGGCCGCGTCGCGCACGTCGCCGGCTACACGGGCCTCGGGGTCGGCATGACGCGGTTCGCCGCGGACGTCCTGCTCGACCTGCTCGCCGCCGACGAGCAGGGCCCCACCGAGCTCACCGAACTCGAACTCGTCCGGCGCACGCCCGTCCCGTTCCCGCCGGAACCCCTCGCCTGGGCCGGGGTGGAGGCGACGACCCTGTCGTTGGCCCACGCCGACCGGCACGAGGGTCAGCGCAACGTGTGGTTGCGGGCCCTCGACCGGTTCGGTCTCGGCTTCGACTCCTGAACCCCGACGGCTCAGGGTTTGCCGGTGGCGGGCGGGTGGCAGTGCCCGGACGGGCTCCGCGGCAGGTCGAGGGTGGGGTTGCGGTCGAAGAACCCCGACGGGGTCAGCGAGAACGAGACGACGTCCACGGGCATGACCGGCCAGTCCTCGGGACGGGGAACGTGGTGGATGCCGAAGACGTGCCAGAGCACGACGTCGGTGTCCACCAGCGGTTCGTCGTCGGCGGTCCAGCGGGTCATCCCGAGGTCCTCGGAACTCTGCGTCGGGTGGTCACCGGCCGGCCACAGCTCGTCGTCGTGGTGGCGGGTGACCCACACGTCGTGCCCGATGACGGGGGCCCGCAGGAACTGCGGCGCATCGGGTGCGAACAGGTGCGGCAACGCGTTCGGGGTGTGCAGGGCGTAAGCCGTCGGGGTCCCCAGGGAGTTCCGCCGGTCGGAACTCACGACCTTCCAGACCCGCTGGCGCTGCCAGTCGACGTCGCGGCCCGCCTCGCGCTCGGAACGGACCGGTGTCGCGGTCGTCGCGAGCGCGAGCCCGTGCGGGTTGTCCGGGCCGGTCGCCACGACGTGGGTGTCGACCTCGTGCACCGTGTTCCGCCGGCCGTCGACGTCGAGGTCGAGGCGGGCGACGAGGAAGTGCTGGTGGATCGGGGCGTAGGTCCGCTGGTCGACGAGGGTTCCCGTCGACGGGGTGGCGGCCCCCTCCGGCAACGGGGTCGTCACCATGATCCCGGTCGCTCGCACCTCGCACTCGATCGTGCCGTCGAGGTAGAGCCGCCAGTAGACGAGGTACTCGTAGTTCGCGACGGTCGCGTGGAAGGAGACGACCATCCGTCGCGACCGGCGGACCTCCGCGCCGGCGTTCTCGTCGACGTGCTTCCACAGGACGCCGTCGTCCTCCTCGTGCAGGCAGATCGCCTGCGGCACGGAGTACGGCTCCCCCCGGGAGTCGGAGAGGACCGCGTCGAGGTAGCGGATCTCCCCGAGGCAGTCGCAGCCCAGTTCGAGCGAGGTCGTCATGTACCCGAGGCCCCACTCGCCGATGTCGTAGGCCGTGCGGCGGCGGTGGTCGAAGCTCGCGTCGCGGTAGGGCACGACCATCTCGGCGAAGGACAGGCGGTAGCCGATCTCGCGTCGCCCGCTGCCGTCGTCCCAGGCGAGCTGGTGCAGGACGAGCCCCTCGCGGTGGGTGAAGCCGAGCCGCAACGACCACTGCGCCCAGCGGAGCTCCCCGTCGTCGGAGATCGTGAACGACGGGCCGTCCGGTTGGGTGATCTCCAGGGGCTGCAACGGTTCCCGCGGGACGAGTCCGGGGACGAGTTCGGGCACGTACTCCCCCATCACGGGGGCCGCCGGCGCCGCGACGTCCTCGTCGACGGACAGCAGTTCGAACGTGTTCACGTCGACGACGAACTTGAGCCCGCTCACGGGGTGGGCGTAGGGGTTCCCGTTCGGGGTCTCGCGCACCCAGACGTCGACCCACCCGAGGCGGCGGTCGCGCCACTGCGGGGGCATGACGGCCGCGCCGTAGGTCCAGGTGTCGAGCAGGACCAGGGACAGGTCGGTGATGCCCCGCGCCGCGAGCGCCGCGATCACGCGGGGTTCCGCGATGAGCGCCTCGGCGACCTCGTGGAACTCGTCGAGGGTGAAGTTCGGCGTGATCCCGGGCAGGGGCTCGAACCGTTCGACCACCCCGCCCTCGAGCTCGACCAGCACGTCGTAGGTGCGGTTGTCGGCGCGGTCCCAGACCGTGGAGCGCGCCCGGCGCTCGACGGGGTCACCGGGCTCCCAGGCCAGCACCCGTTCCTTCGGCGGTTCCGCCAGCACGACCCCGGCGAAGCGCATCGAGGGGGTCAGGCGGCTCTCGGCGCGGAGCACGTCGAGGTTGCGGCGGAACTCCTCCTCGCGGAGGGGGGTGAGCGGGTGCGCAGGCACGTCGGGGTCCTCCTGGGCGGGGCGTCGGAGCCACAGTGTGACCGCATCCCGCACCCCCTACAAGCTCGACCGGCGTTCTCCGTCGCGTGCCTCCCGGTTCACCACGGATTCCGTGGTGAGACCCCCTGGGACTGCTAGTGTCTCCGGGTTCTCGACCCTGAAAGCCCGCAAGGAGCCCCCGTGGCAGCAACCGACCACCCCACCGCCGCACCCTCCGGGAAGGGCCTGCAGTCCGGCGCCCTGGGGTTGTGGGGCAACACCGTCATCGGCCTCGGCGCGACGGCACCGGCCTACAGCCTGGCGGCGACGCTGGGGTACGTGGTGCTCGCGGTGCACGACAAGGCCCCGGCGATGTTCCTGGTCGCGTTCGTCCCGATGCTGCTGGTCGCGATCGCCTACCGCGAGCTGAACCGCGCCGCTCCGGACTGCGGGACGACGTTCACCTGGGGCACCAAGGCGTTCGGGCCGTGGGTCGGGTGGATGGGCGGCTGGGGGGTCGCGGTGTCCGCGATCATCGTGCTCGCCAACGTCGCGGAGATCTCCGCGGTCTACACGCTGCGCCTGCTCGGCCTGGACGCCGCGTCGGAGAACCTGTTCGTCCGGGTCGGCCTCGGCCTGGCGTTCATCGTCGGGATGACCTGGGTCAGCTACCGCGGGATCACCATCTCCGAGCGGATCCAGAACGTGCTGATCCTCGTGCAGTTCGCGGTGCTGGGGATCATCTCGATCGGCGCCCTGTACCTGGTCTACTCCGGCGGGGCGGGCGCCCAGGCGGTGCACCCGTCGTGGGACTGGTTCAGCCCCTTCGGCGTGAGCGGTTCGGCGCTGGCCGAAGCCGTGATCCTCTGCATCTTCATCTACTGGGGCTGGGACGCCTGCCTCGCGGTGAGCGAGGAGACGAAGGACGCCGACCGGACCCCCGGACGGGCGGCGCTGCTCGCGACGGTGATCCTCGTCGTGACCTACGTCCTGGTGGCCGTGGCGGTGCAGGCCTACGCCGGTTTCGGGACGAGCGGCATCGGGCTGGCGAACGAGGAGAACGCCGACGACGTCCTCACCCTGCTCGGCGACCCGGTCGGCGGGGCGGTGATGTCGGGGTTGCTGCTGTTCACGGTCGCGATCTCGGCGGCCTCCTCGACCCAGACGACCATCCTGCCGACGGCGCGCGGGACGTTGTCGATGGCCGTCTACGGCGCTCTACCGCAACGGTTCGCGAAGGTGCACCCGAAGTTCAGGACGCCGTCCTTCGGGACGGTGGTGATGGGGGCCGCGGCCGTCGCGTTCTACCTCGTCCTCAGCCTGGTGAGCCAGAACGCCCTGCAGGACTCGATAGCCTCGCTGGGGCTGGCCGTCGCCTTCTACTACGGCATCACGGCGTTCGCCTGCGTCTGGTACTTCCGCCGCACCCTGAACCGGTCCGCCCGGGACTTCCTGCTGCGGGGTCTGCTGCCCGCGCTCGGCGGGATCGCGATGCTCTGGGCCTTCGTCCAGAGCTGCGTGGACATGCTCGCCCCGGACTACGGCTACACCCAGTTCGGCCCGCTCGGCGGGGTGTTCGTCATCGGCGTCGGCATGCTCGTGCTGGGCGTCCCGCTGATGCTGCTCTGCGCGACACGGCTGCGCGCGTTCTTCCGGGGCGAGACCCTCGACGCGGACACCCCGATCCTCGTCCCGGAGACCGGGGAGCCCCCCATCGGCGGCCTCTGAGGACTCAGAGCACGCGCTGGAGGGTCAGGTCGGCGTCGAGGACGACGGCTCCCCCGCGGGCACCGGGTTCCAGGTGCCCGACGTCGGTGCGGCCCAGCACCCGGGCGGGGGTGGAGGTCAGGGCGGCGAGGGCGTCGTCGAGGTCGATCCCGGCGGTCTGCACCGCGAAGCGCAGCGCGTGGTCGAGGGTCAGCGTGCTGCCGGCGATCGAGCCCCCCTCGACGAGACGCGCGACCCCGTCGACGACGTCGACCTCGAGGTCTCCCAGCAGGTAGCGGCCGTCCGCGGAACCCGTCGCCGCCATGGCGTCGGTGACCAGGGCGACGCGGCCCCGGCCGGCCCGGCGGGCGGCCAGCGACACGACGAGCGGGTCGAGGTGCACCCCGTCGGCGATGAGTTCGACGGTGACGCGGTCGTCGTCCAGCAGCGCCCCGACCGGGCCGGGGGCACGGTGGTGCAACGGCGGCATCGCGTTGAAGAGGTGCGTGGCGAGGCTGACCCCGGCGTCGACGGCCCGTCGCGCGGTGGCGGCGTCGGCGTCGGTGTGGCCGATGGCCGCGACCGCTCCGGCCGCGACGATCCGTTGCACGGCAGCCAGTCCACCCGGCAGTTCGGGGGCGAGGGTGACGACGCGGACCAGCCCCGTGCCGAGCAGGCGGTCGAGGTCGCCCGGCTCGGGCTCCCGCAGCAGCGACGGGTCGTGCGCCCCCTGGTGCAGCGGGCTGAGCCACGGCCCCTCGAGGTGGACCCCGGCCAGCACCCCGTCGGTGACGAGGTCGGCGTAGGCGTCGAGGGTGGCGGCGAGGTCGTCGATCGGACGGGTCACGAGGCTGGCGACCAGCGTCGTGGTGCCGTGCGCGCGGTGCACGGCGGCGACGGTGCGGGCGTCCTCGAGCGAACCCCCGAAGCTCGCCCCGCCCCCGCCGTGGCAGTGGACGTCGACGAAACCGGGGACGACGTGCGCGCCGGTGACGACCTCGTCCGCCGCGGGCGCGGGACCCGTCCCGGCGGCCACGACCTCCCCCGCCCGCAGCAGCACCCACCCGTCGGGGACGACCCGTCCCCCGGTGTGGACCGTCCCCCGCGCGAGGACGGTGCTCACCGGGTCTCCGTCACCTTGCGCAGCCCGCGCGGCGCGTCCGGGTCGAGACCGCGGGCGACCGCCATCTCGAGGGCGAGGCGTTGCAGCGGAACGATCTGCACCACGGGAGCGAGGTCCTCGGGCATCCCGGTCGGCAGGTCGAGCCGGACGGTCGCGTCCGGGGCGCGGCCGGCGGGGGCGACCGCGCAGACGTCGGCTCCGCGGTCCTTCAGGGCGTCGAGGACCGGCGCCATGGCGTCCCCGCCGGGACCTTCGGCCACGATCGCGATGACGGGCCGGTCCGCGTCGACCATCGCCAGCGGGCCGTGCATGAGGTCGGCGGCGGAGAACGCCTGGGCGGAGAGGTAGCTCGTCTCCATGAGCTTCAGCGCGGCCTCGCGCGCCGTCGGGTAGGAGTACCCGCGGGCGGTGACCACGAGCCGGTCGACGAAGCGGTAGCGCGCGGCGACCTCGGGGACGTCCGGGCTGGAGACGGCTCGTTCCAGGAACTGCGGCAACGCCTTCGCGGGCGTGAGGTCGCCCCCGCGCCAGGTCGTGATCAGCAGCCACAGCGTGAGGAGCTGGGCGGTGTAGCTCTTGGTCGCGGCGACGGCGAGTTCCGGTCCGGCGTGGACGTCGAGGTGGTGCTCGGCGGCGGCGGCCAGCGGGGAGGACGGGTTGTTGGTGACGGCGAGGGTGATCGCGCCGGCCCGACGGGCCGCGGCGGTCGACTCGACGAGGTCCGGTGACCCGCCGGACTGGCTGATGCTGATCCACAGCACCCCGCGCAGGTCGGGGGTCGCGCCGTAGACGGTGAGCGTCGAGGTGGAGGTCAGCCCGCAGGGCAGCCCGAGCCCGACCTCGACGAGGTACTTCGCGTAGAGGGCGGCGTGGTCACTGGTGCCGCGCGCGGTCAGCAGCACGGCCCGCGGGGCCGCCTCGCGGATGAGGCCCGCGAGGCGCGCGATCTCCCCCGTTGCGCTGGAGAGGATCCGGTCGGCGACGGCCGGCTGTTCGGCGATCTCGGATCGGACGAGGTGTCCCCGGGGGGTGCTCACGCGCTGCTCCAGTTCCGTGGTGCTGACGATGAAGGAAGTTGACACGACCGTAGCCGTTCGTGAAAGTCAGTGCCAGACCCCTGCTGGACGGAGCTCCGTGACCGACCCCGCGCACGCCCCGACGACCGACCCGACGCACGACGCGACGACGCTGCACGCTCGCCTGCTCTCCGCGCTGCCCTCGGCCACGGCGTCCGCGGCGCGCGTCCTGCGGGAACTGCTCGACGACCCCGCGGGCGCCGCCCAGCTGACCGTCACCGAGCTCGCCCGCCGGGCCGCCACGAGCGAGGCGACCGTGGTGCGTACCGCACGGTCCCTGGGTTTCCCCGGTTACCCGCAGCTGCGCCTCGCCCTCGCTGCTTCCGGCGCCGCCCACGAACCCGCCGCCCTGCTGACCGGTTCGCTCGAGGACTCCGCCGACCTCGCCACCGTCGTCGCGACGCTGGCCGCCGTCGAGACCGAGGCGATCACCGCGACCGCCCGCACGCTGGACGTCGTCGCCCTCGCCGCAGCCGCCGACGCGGTCCACACCGCGCGGGTCGTCGACTGCTACGGCATCGGCGCCTCGGGCCTGCTGGCCGCGGACTTCGACCACAAGGCCGCCCGGGTCGGTCTCCTCACCCGGCTGCGCACCGAGGGGCACGGCGCCCTCGTCAGTTCCGCCCTGCTGGAACCCGGCGACACGGCCCTCGTCGTCAGCCACTCGGGGCGGACGGTCGACGTCGTGACCGCCGCCCGGCAGGCGCGGGACCGGGGAGCCACCGTCGTCGCGGTGACGAGTTCGGCGGGTTCGCCGCTGGCCGGGTACGCGGACCACACGCTGGTCGCGACCGGGCGGGAGACGGCCTACCGCGCGGGGGCGATGGCGAGCCGCGCGAGTTCCCTGCTCGTCCTCGACTGCCTGTACGTGGCGGTCGTGCAGCGACTCGGGAGTTCCGCCACCGCTGCGCTGCAACGGACCTACCGCGCCGTCGAGGGACCGCGGTCGGCCGAGGGCGGGCGACCGGTCCGTCGCCGGTAGGCGGCGCTCAGGCTGAACGCGTCGGCGTAGCCGACCTCGCGGGCGATGGCGGCGATCGTCCGGTCGCCGGTCCGCAGCAGTTCGGCGGCGAGGTCGAGGCGGTGGGCCCGGAGGTAGGCGATCACCGGCTCCCCCGTGAGACCGGGGAAACGCCGCGCGAGGGACGCCCGGGAGACGCCCACCCGACCCGCGAGCTCCCCGACGCTCCACTGCCGGGCGGGATCGCCGTGCAGGAGTTCCAGCACCGGACCCACCACGGGATCGGCCACCGCCGCGAGCCACCCGGTGTCGTCGCGCGACCGGAGCACCGTGATGACGAGGAGGTCCACGAGACGGTCGAGGACAGCGTGCTGCCACGCCCCTTCCCGCACCGACTCCGTGGTCAGGAGTTCCCGCAGCGCCGGTGGTGCGGGAGCCCGCACGACCGCGGGGAGGGCGGCGAGGACACGCCGGTCGAGGACGTCACCCGTCGGGTAGGTGGCGTGGACGACGAGGGTCTCCGCCCCCAGCGCGGTCCCGTAGCTGCGGGCCTGGTCCAGGCGCCACCGGTCGCCCGCCGCGACCGCGGGTTCACCGGGTTCCCGACTCCGCCCCGGACCCTCGACGACGACCCCGGGCAGGGTTCCCCGGGCGTCCCGGAGTTCGTGCGGGCCGCGGACGAGCAGCACGTCGCCCGGTTCGACGACCTCCCCGGCGCACCCGGCCGCACCGCGGACGAGCACGTGGACGGTCAGTCCCGCGTCGCCGACGAACCGCATCCCCCACGGTTGCGCCAGGTAGGAGAGCGAGACGTGCGTGCGGACCCTCCCGCCGAGCAGATCACCGAGCACCCCTGCACCGTAGACGCCGGAACATGCCCGTGAGCACCGGGAACCTGTCGCTCCGTCCCGGGGAGAGGTGGACTGGGTCCGGGAACCTGAGGAGGAAACGATGCTGATCGTCCTGTCCGGCCTGCCCGGCAGCGGGAAGACGACCGTGGCCCGGGCACTGACCGCCCGCGCGGGCGCGGTGCACCTGCGGATGGACACCGTGGAGCAGGCCCTCGTCGACTCCGGCCACGAGACCCACCCCGTGAGCCCCGCCGGGTACTACGTCCTGCGCGCCCTGGCGGGCGACCTGCTGCGCCAGGGACACACCGTGGTCGCCGACAGCGTGAACCCGTTGACGATCACGCGGGAGACGTGGCGAGAGGTCGCGCGCGAGGCCGGCGTGGGGTTCCGCGAGGTCGAGGTCGTGTGTTCCGACGTCGCGCAGCACGAACGGCGGGTGCGCGAGCGCGTCGGTGACATCGCGGGGTTGCCGCTGCCCACCTGGGAGGACGTGCAGGCCGTGGAGTTCGAGCCGTGGGACGGGAACCGGCTGGTGGTCGACACCGCGACGGAGGCGGTCGCCGCGGCCGTCGAACGCGTGCTCGAGGGGTCGACCCGACCGTGACGGGTGGAGGAACGTCTTCCGTCCTCAGGGGCGGAAGACCATCAGGAGGGTCTCGTCCTCACCGCGCTCCCCCGTGGGCACGAAACCCGCCCGCTGCCAGGCGGCGATCGCCCGGGCGTTGTCCACCCCGGGGTCGACGGTGAGGGTCCCCCAGCCGGAACGGGTCAGCTCCTCGGCCAGGGCCCGAGCGACCCGGGGGCCCGTCCCCCGACCCTGCGCGTGCGCGGCCAGGAACATGTCGAGGCCGGCAGTGCCGTCGGGGTCGCGCCAGGCCTGCAGCAACCCGACCGGCTCGCCGTCCCGCAGCACGAGGTGGACGACGACGTCGGGGGCGCGCGCTCCGGTGTACTTGCGCCGGACCTCCGCGAGCGGCACCGGTTCGCCGCCCCACCAGCGGTGGACACGGGGGTCGGCCAACCACCCGGTGATGAGTTCGGCGTCCTCGGACGTGCTGAGCCGCAACCCCTCACCGCCCACGCCGAGCGCCCGCGGGTGCGACCGGCGCGGGTCGCCGTGCAGCGCCGCATCCCAGGGTTTCGCCACGTCAACCCCTCGCCGACGGGATCCCGCTGCGCAGCAGCACGTCCAACGCCTCGACCGGTCGCAGGGGCACCTCGAGAACCAGGTGGGCCGTCTCGTCCCCGAGGTCGCGGCGCCAGCCCAACCGGGTGGACGTGCGGCCCGAACGCTGGATCCCGACCCGGTGGCCGCCGACGCGGACCAGGGTGCGCCCGCCCGCCGCGGAGTGCAGGTCGGTCGTCGGTCCCGGGTCGGTGTGGTCGGCGTCGCGACGCCGGACGACGATCGTGAGCGTCGCCACTCCGGATCCCACCTCCTGGTGGAACGGCACCTCGTCGAGGGAGACACCGGGCGGCACCCAGCACACGAACACCGGCCGGTGTTCCTCCTCCCGCAGGAGCGGAACCGCACGGTCGGGAAGTTCCCCGGCCTCCCAGCTGAAGCACTCCCGCCGGTACCCGGCCTCGGTCAGCGCGCTCAGTTCCGGGACGGGGAGACCGAGCCGGTCCGCGAGCTCCCGGGAGGTCCGGCGGCGCAGTTCCTGCGCGATCGCGCCGCGTCCCCACAGCCCCAGTCCACCGCCACGCATCCCCCCGGGACGCCGCAGGTGTCGCAGGACCTCGACGACCTCCGCCGCCAGCGGGAGGGAGACCTCGGGTTCGGGGTTCGCCACGGCCCACGCGGCGGCGGCCTCCTCGGCCACCCGGGCCGGCCACAGGGCCAGTTCCGGCTGCTGCCAGGTGCTCGGCTCCGCGAGCGGCCACTCGACGATGCGCGGCATCGGAACCCCACCCATGCCGTAGAACCCGTCGCGACCGTCGGGCAACCGCGGCGAGTAGTACTGGACGTGGGCCTGGGTGCTGGACTCCACGGCAGCCAGGACGTAACGGGTGGTCTCGTGGTCGAGGCCGCTGAGGACGTCGGCGAGGTCGACGGGGCCGGCGCCGGCGAGACCGGCGGCGATCCTGAGGAGTCGCGGGTCCTTCCCGGGGTGGCGGACCTCGTCGTGCAGCACACCGCCGTACTCCGTCGCGGCGACGGCCTCGGCCCACCGGACGACCGCGCGGGGTCGCTGGTCGGGGTCGCGCGGGGAAGGCGCTCCGATCGCGATGAACCCCGCGGCGTCCATCGACGCCAACCACCCGGTGCGGCGTCGCAGCAGTTCCACGGCCGCCTGCCGCCCGCCCCCGACCTCGTCGTGGGCCCGGACCAGGACCCCACCGAGTTCCTCGGGCGGAAGCCCACTGGGGCAGGCGAACTCGTCCTCGTCCTCCCACACCGCAACCTCCCCCCACGCTCTTCCGACCGTCCCTGCTCACCACGTGGCGACGGTGTGCCGTTCCACGTGCTCCAGGTCCAGGTCGTCGCCGAGCCCAGGGGTTTCGGGCATGGCCACGAACCCGTCGGCGTCCATCGTGTCGACGATCGAGTTCAGGTGCGGTGGGACCCGGTCGTAGTCCAGGTGCGGGTGCAGCAACCCGCGCTCGTACCAGCGACCGTTGCCCATCGCGCCGAGCAGGGCCAGGTTCGCCGATCCCGGCCCGTGGATCTCGCAGTCCATCCCGAACGCCTCGGCGACGTGCACGGCCTTCATCGCCGCACCGATGCCGGCCCCGTTGGAGGCCCCCACCCGAAGGATGTCGCACGCCCCGGCGACCGCCCACTCCGCACGGACGTGGAACGTCCCGAACGCCGTCTCGGGCCCGACGACCGGGATCTCCAACTGGTCGGCGAGCCAGCGGTAGGACTGCATCGAGGACTCCTCCATGGGTTCCTCGTACCAGGCGAAACCCAGCTCCTGGATGGCCCGGCCCAGGGTGAGCGCCTCCACCCGGGAGTACCAGTGGTTGGCGTCGAGCATCAGGGGGACGTCCGGCCCCACCGCGTCGCGGACGGCGATGCAGGCGGCGATGTCCCGCCGGACGTCGGGAGCCCCGGGGACGGGCGGCATCCAGGTGTGGAGTTTGATCGCCGGGTACCCCTGGTCCAGGAGCTGCACCGCGAACTCCCCGTACTCCTGCGGGGAACTCAGCCCGCCGGGGACGTCGTCGCCGCACATCGTGCTGCCGTAGGCGGGAACCCGGTCGCGCACCCCGCCGAGCAACCGCCACACGGGCATCCCGGTCCGCCGTCCGAGCAGGTCCCACAACGCCTGGTCGACGGTGCTGAGGGTCCGGTCCAGCAGTGCGCCGTGGGTACCGCGTCGACGTTTCGCCAGCTCGTACCAGAGCCGGTCGCGCTGGTACGGATCCGCCCCGAGCAGGACGGGCCGGACGTGCTGCTCGACCAGGGAACGTTCGACCGCGTGGGAAGGAGCTGCGAGACAACGGCCTTCGACCCCGTCGCCGTCCCGGACCGTCAGCAGCGCGGCCGTCGTCGTGCGCCCGGGGCCGGGGTGGGCGTGACCGTCGCTGTCGACGTGCAGCCGGGTCTCGGTCTCGAAGACCCGGACCGAGACGTCGGTGATGCTCGTGGGCACGGGGTGTCTGCCTCCTCGCAGCGTGTGCGACCGACCCTAGGCAGCGGGCGGAGGGGTGTCAACGAAACCCCCTCCGCGCAACTCCCCGTCGACGGGACCGGGTCAGGGCAGGGTGAGGACGACCGGGCCGTCGGAGGTGATCGCCACGGTGTGCTCCTCGTGCGCCCCGGAACTCCCGTCGACGCTGCGCATCGTCCACCCGTCGTCGTCGGTCGTGAACTCGGGGCTCCCACCGGCCATGAACCAGGGTTCGATGGCGACGACCAGCCCGGGCTTGAGGACGAGCCCGCGACCGGCGCGGCCGTCGTTGGGGACCGACGGGTCCTCGTGCATCGTATGCCCGACGCCGTGACCGCCGAAGGTGGTGTTGACCCCGCACCCGTGCGCCCGGCCGACGGCGCCGATCGCGGCGGAGACGTCACCGATCCGGTTCCCGACGACGGCGGCGGCGATCCCGGCCGCGAGCGCCTCCCTGGTCGCCGCGACGAGTTCCGCGTCACCGGGGCGGGGGGTGCCGACGCTGAAGGTCGTGGCGGAGTCACCGGCCCAGCCGTCGAGGACCGCACCGCAGTCGACGCTCAGCAGGTCACCGTCGCGCAGGACGTAGCGGCCGGGGATCCCGTGCAGCACCGCGTCGTTCACCGAGGTGCAGATGACCCCGGGGAAGGGCGAGTCGGCGAACCCGGGCTGGTAGCCGAGGAACGGGGAGGTCGCGCCGGCTCCGAAGATCACCTCACGGGCGACGGCGTCGAGTTCGTCGAGGCGCATCCCGACGGCCGCGTGCTCCTTCACCGCGGCCAGGGCGGCGCCGACGACCCGACCGGCGGCCCGCATCCCCTCGATCTCGCGGGGTGTCTTCAGCTCGACCACGTCGACCTCCTGCTCGTCACGGACCTGGTATTCCTATCCCGGTATTAGTATCACTCCATGGTCCGTCCGCCGCTGCCCGAGGAAGTCCGCGCCCGAGGTCGTCTCCTGGGCGAACTGCTCCGCTCCGCGCGCGGCGAGCGCACCGTCCCGCAGATCTCCGCCGCCTCCGGCGTCCCGGCCGAGACGCTGCGCAAGATCGAGTCCGGTCGCATCCCGACCCCCGCGTTCTTCACCGTCGTGGCCCTCGCGGATGCCCTGGACCTGCCCCTGGCGGACCTCGTGACCCACTGCGCCGCACCGGCTCCCCGGGCCGAGGGGGTCGCGTGAAGCTGTTCACCGACGAGGAGTCCCGGCGCGCCGTCGCCACCGACCGCTCCGGCCACCTGCCGGCGACCCTGCCCGACGGGGTCGTGCGCGCGGCCACCGTCGACGACGTCGTCGAGACCCTCCGCTGGGCCACCGAGCACCGCACCCCGGTCGTCACCCGCGGCGCCGGGACGGGCCTCGCCGCCGGGTCGAGCGCCCAGGCGGGCGAGATCGTCCTGGACCTCTCCGGGATGGACCGCATCGTCGCGATCCGCCCTGACGACCAGGTCGCCGTCGTCGAACCCGGCGTCCTCACCGCCGACCTGGACGCCGCGGCCGGTGAGCACGGGCTGTTCTACGCGCCCGACCCGGCCAGTTCCGCGATCTCCTCGATCGGCGGGAACATCGCCACCAACGCGGGCGGGCTGCGCTGCGCGAAGTACGGCGTGACCCGTGACGCCGTCCTCGGTCTGGACCTCGTGCTCGCCGACGGCCGGAAGGTCTCGACGGGGCGCCAGACCGTCAAGGGCGTCGCCGGCTACGACCTCACCAGCCTCGTCGTGGGTTCGGAGGGGACCCTCGCCGTCGTCGTGGGCGCGACCCTGCGGCTGCGGCCGCGACCGGCCGCGATCGCCACGCTGGCGGCGCACTTCGACGACCTCGTGGCCGCGGCGGCCGCCGCCTCGGCGATCACGACGGCCCGCCTGCAACCCTCCGTCCTGGAACTCGTGGACAGCGTCACCCTCGAGGCCGTCGACGCGGCCCGGGGTTCCTCGTTGCGCGCCCTGGGCGCCGCCGTCCTCGTCGTGCAGTGCGACGGACTCAGCGCCCGGGCCGAGATCGACGCCGTCGCCGCGGTCGTGGCGCCGTTCGCGTCGTCGTGGCGTTCGACCAGCGACCCCGTCGAGGCCGAGGAACTGCTGGCCGCCCGCCGGGCCGGGCTGCCCGCCCTGGAACGCACGGGCGACGTGTTCATCGAGGACGTGGCCGTGCCGCGGTCGCAGCTGGCCGCGGCCGTCGCCGGCATCCAGGAGATCTCCGCCCGCACCGGGGTGCGGATCGCGACGATCGCCCACGCCGGCGACGGGAACCTGCACCCGATCATCGTCGTGGAACGCGGCGGGACGGTCACGGAGGGCCCGCCGTGGGACGCGGCCTGCGCGGTTTTCGACCTCGCCCTGGCGCTCGGCGGAACCCTCACGGGTGAGCACGGCGTCGGGTTGCTGAAACGCACCTGGTTGCGCCGGGAACTCGGCGACGACTCGCTCTCGTTGCAGCGCAGCATCAAGGCGGTGTTCGACCCGCTGGGGATCCTCAACCCCGGCAAGGCCGTCTGATCACCGCGGGGCAGCGCGGAGGGCGTCGACGAGCAGGTCGAGCAGGCGGACGGGTTGTCCGGGCGGCCCGCCGGCGGTGGAGAGGAACACCCCGAGCAGCATCGCGGCCACGTCGTCGGGTTCGACGTCGGCGCGCAACGTGCCGGTCCTCGCCCCCTCCGCGAGGAACGTCGCCAGGACCGCGGTGATGCGTTCCCGCGTCGCCGGGGTGGTGATCCGACCCGAGGCCCAGCCGGCCCGCAACGTGTCCATCATCGCGCGCTTGGTGGCGACGAACTCGGCGTAGCGGGCCAGCCAGGCCCGCAGGGCGAGGTCCGGCGCAAGCTCGGCCAGCACCCCGGACGCGGCCTCGACGACGCCGTCGAGCTCCGCGCCGTAGACGGCTTCCACCAGCGCGTCCCGGGTCGGGAAGTGCCGGTAGAGCGTCCCGATCCCGACCCCGGCGTCACGGGCGATGGCCTCGAGCGCGACGGCCTCGCCACCGGCGAAGGCCGCCCGGGCGGCGCTCAGCAGCAGCTCGCGGTTGCGGGCGACGTCGGCGCGCGGACGACGAGGAGCGGCAGACAAAGCGGAGGTTCCTCCGGTTCAGTGCTAACGTCGTCGCTGCGGAGGCTCCTCCGCTTCAGATCATCATCCCACGCCGAGAGGGATCCCACGATGACCAGCACCGCCACGCTCGCGAGCCGCACCGTCCACCGCATCGGCTACGGCGCCATGCAGCTCGAGCGGCTCCACACCGACCGCGAAGCCGCGATCACCCTGATGCGCCACGCCTTCGACCGCGGCGTCGACCACGTCGACACGGCGCAGTTCTACGGCGACGGTTTCGTCAACGGCGTGCTGCGCGACGCACTGCGCCGCGACGACGACGTCCTGGTCGCGACCAAGGTCGGCGGCGAACCCAACCCCGGCGGCGCGATCGCGTTGCGACTGGCCCAGCGTCCCGAGCAGCTCCGGGCGAGCGTCGAGGCGAACCTGACGAGCCTCCGCCTCGACCGGCTCCCTCTGGTGAACCTGCGCCGGGCCGAGGTCGGACCGGGCCTCATCGCCGAAGGCGACCAGGTCGTCGACCTCGACGACCAGCTCGCCGTCCTGACGGAACTGCGGGACGCCGGGAAGGTCGGGGCGATCGGCCTGAGCAACGTCACCCTGTCCGACCTGCGACGGGCACTGCCCGTCGGGATCGCCTGCGTGCAGAACTCCTACAGCCTGGTGAGCCGCGGCAGCGAGGACCTCCTCGACCTCTGCACGACGGAGGACATCGCGTGGGTGCCGTACTTCCCTCTCGGCGGGGCGTTCCCGGGCCTGCCGAAGGTGATCGACGAACCGGCGGTTCGGGCTGCGGCACAGGCCCTCGGGGTCACTCCCGCCCAGGTCGGTCTCGCCTGGCTGCTGGCCCACACCGCCACCACCCACCTCATCCCGGGCACGGCGGACCTCGCCCACCTCGAGGCGAACCTCGCCGTCGGCGGGATCACGCTGGACGCCGCGACCCTGGCCGCGCTCGACGCCGTCCCGTCCCGCTCCGGTGACATCGCCGCGCCGTGAGACGGTCCTGTCCGTCGGTCGGCTGACGTTTGCATGAACATGCACTCTTGTGCATAATGTTCCGCATGTCCAAGGTGCTCACGTCCCTGCCCGCCGGCGAACGCGTCGGCATCGCCTTCTCGGGCGGTCTCGACACGTCGGTGGCCGTCGCGTGGATGCGCGAGAAGGGCGCGGTTCCCTGCACCTACACCGCCGACATCGGGCAGTACGACGAACCCGACATCGACTCCGTGCCGGGACGGGCCTCGGCCTACGGCGCCGAACTCGCGCGCCTCGTCGACTGCCGGGCCGCGCTGGTCGAGGAGGGCCTCGCCGCCCTGACCACGGGCGCCTTCCACATCCGCTCCGGCGGCCGCAGCTACTTCAACACCACCCCGCTGGGCCGGGCCGTCACCGGCACGCTGCTGGTGCGCGCGATGCTCGCGGACGACGTCCAGATCTGGGGCGACGGCTCCACCTACAAGGGCAACGACATCGAGCGGTTCTACCGCTACGGCCTGCTCGCCAACCCCTCGCTGCGGATCTACAAACCGTGGCTGGACGCCGACTTCGTCACCGAACTCGGCGGGCGCAAGGAGATGTCGGAGTGGCTGCAGGCCCGCGACCTCCCCTACCGCGCGAGCACCGAGAAGGCGTACTCCACCGACGCGAACATCTGGGGCGCCACCCACGAGGCCAAGCGCCTCGAACACCTCGACGTCGGCGTCGAACTGGTCGAACCCATCATGGGCGTCCGGTTCTGGGACCCCGCCGTCGAGATCGCGGCCGAGGACGTGACGATCGGCTTCGAACAGGGCCGCCCCGTCTCGATCAACGGTGAGACGTTCGAGAACGCCGTGGACCTCGTCCTGGCCGCGAACGCCATCGGTGGCCGGCACGGGCTCGGCATGTCCGACCAGATCGAGAACCGGATCATCGAGGCCAAGTCCCGCGGGATCTACGAGGCGCCGGGCATGGCCCTGCTGCACGCGGCCTACGAACGCCTCGTCAACGCCGTCCACAACGAGGACACCGTCGCGAGCTACCACAACGAGGGTCGTCGCCTCGGTCGCCTCATGTACGAGGGCCGCTGGCTGGACCCGCAGGCCCTCATGCTGAGGGAGTCGCTGCAGCGCTGGGTCGGCAACGCCGTCACCGGTTCCGTCAGCCTGCGACTGCGTCGCGGCGAGGACTACTCGATCCTCGACACCCAGGGACCCGCCTTCAGCTACCACCCGGACAAGCTGTCGATGGAACGCACCGAGGACTCCGCCTTCGGTCCCGTCGACCGCATCGGGCAGCTGACCATGCGCAACCTCGACATCGCCGACTCCCGCGCCAAGCTCGAGCAGTACGCGGGCATGGGCATGGTCGGCAGTTCCCAGGTCAGCCTCATCGGGGCCCTGGAGGCCGGTGGCGCGGAGGCGATCGCGTCCCGCGGCACGGGCAGCGGCGACGAACTCCTCGACCGGGCGGCCATGGAGGCCGGCACCGACTGACCCGCACCGACTGACCGGCACCGACTGACCGGCACCGACTGACCGGCACCGACTGACCGTCTCCGGGGGTCAGACCGTCACGGCGCGACGGTCACCGGTTCGGCGTCGCAGATGCGCAGCAGCTCGGAGTACGTCGTCGGGAAGACCGTGTGCGGGGTTCCCGCGGCGGCCCAGACGACGTCGTAGCGCAGCAGGTCGACGTCGATCACCGTCCGCAGGTGGGCCGGGTGCCCGAGCGGTGCGACCCCACCGATGGGCTGCCCCGTCGCGGCCCGGACCGTCGCCGCGTTCGGGCGGGTCAGCTTCTCCACCCCGAGGGCGGCCGCGGTGTGCTCCGGGTCCACGCGGTGCCCACCGCTGGTGAGGACGAGGACCGGCTCACCGTCGGCGAGGAACACCAAGCTGTTGGCGATCGCCCCCACCGAACACCCCAGGGCACCGGCGGCGTCAGCGGCCGTGCGGGCCGACGTCGTCAGTTCCACGACCTCACCACCCGCCCCGGCCGCGTGCAGGGCTTGCGACACGACTTCGGCGTTGCGGTGCACGCGAACTCCTGGGCTCGGGTGGAGCTAGTGGGACTCCTGTCGATCCTCACCCGGAGCGGATCGGGAGAGCAAGCCGCCGCGCAACCCGATCAACACCGCTTCGGCACGGGAGGATGCCCCGAGCTTGGCGAAGATCCGGGAGACGTGCACGCTGGCGGTCTTCTCGGCCATGAACAACTCCTCCCCCACCTGCCGGTTGGTGCGGCCGGCGGCGAGCAGGTCCAGGACCTGCAACTCCCGTGCGGTCAGCGGGCCGCGCCCGGGAGCGGCCGTGGCGCGCATCCGGCGGGCCAGGTCCTCCAGCGCCGCCGACAACGGCACGGCGCGCATCGCCGACGCCGCCCGACGCGCCTCGTCGAGGGCGAGCAACCCCTCCTCGCGCAGACCGGCCGCGCTGCACGCCTCGGCCAGACGACGCCGCGCCCGGGCCAGGTCGTGGACGTCGCCGTAGGAGAACTCCTCGACCGCGAGGCGCCAGGCCCGCACCTGCTCCACCGGGTCGCTCCCGCGGAACCGGGCCACCTCGGCGTGCGACGTCGCGAGCCAGGCGCGACCTTCCGGGCCCATCGTCCCCGCGCGCGGTTGTCCCACCTCGACGAGGTGCAGCACGCGGTCGTGGATGCGCTGCACCAGCGCGTCGTCGGTGGAACGGGCGTCCGCGAGCGCCGCGACGGCCTGGGCTCCCAGGCGCAGACCGCGCAGGTGGGCGGGGTTCTCGATGCCCTCGAAGCTGAAGAGGGCCTCGGTCAGCAGCCGGGCGGCACCGGCCGGATCCCCGCGCCAGCTCAGCACCTCGGCCTGCACGACGGTGACGGAGAGGCCTTCCTCGGGGTCGTCGGACCAGGCTGGGTCGAGCAGGGCGGCGACCTCGTCGAAGGCTCCGCGCGCGGCGAGGACCTGCGCCTGGACGACGCCGACGGCCGCGGCGGCCAGGTGGGGGGCCTGCGGCCCGATCGCCCGGGCCTGGCGCAGCGCGCGGTCGAACTCCCCGGTGACGAAGCTCGTCGTGACCTGCAGCCAGAGCAGTTGCAGGCCGTAGGGCGCCCAGGACAGCCCGACCGAGGCGGCCCAGGCGCAGGAGTCGTCGAGGACCTCCGCCGCACCCGCGAGGTCTCCCCGGTCGTAGCGTTCGACGGCCAGGTTGTACCGGGCCCGCAGGGCGGTGCCGAGGTGGCCGGCCTCCTCGGCCGTGCGGGCGGCGCGGGCGAAGAGCGCGTCGGCGTCGGCGAGCGCGCCGTCGAGGTTGTCGAGACCGCCGAGGGTGATGAGGACGTCGGCCTCGGCCCCCGCGAGGTCGCCCGACGTGGCGACCAGGGCGAGCGCGCGTTCGGCTTCCCGCCGGCACTCGGAGAACCGGTCGAGGTTCAGGTAGCACCGGGCGATCACGGCGGTGGCCCAGCAGACCGCGTGCGCCGCAGCGGGATCGTCGCCGCCCCGGCGTTGCGCCTCGCGGGCCTGGGTGATGGCCCGTTCCTGCTGCCCGCACCCCCAGAGCGCGGTGGCGCACTGCCGGTGGACCTCGGCGGCCAGCGCGGGCGCGGCGTCGTCGGGCAGGAGCTCGACCGCGGCGCGGGCGAGCAGGGCGGACCGTCCGGGATCCCCCGAGACCATCGCGAGGTCGGAGGCACGCGTGGTGAGTTCGAGGAGGGTCGTCCCGGACCGTCGGGCGGCGTCGGGTACGGCGTCGAAGAGCGGGAGGACCTCTTCGAGGTGTCGCCAGGCCTCGGCCGGGGCGCGCAACCGTTCGGCCTCGTCGGCGGCGGCGACACCCGCGACGAGCGCCCCGGCGAGGTCGTTGCTGCGGCGGGCGTGGTGGGCGAGTTCAGCAGCGGAGGCGAAGGAGTGTGTCGCGGCGGCGGAGCCGGTGATGGCGCGGGCGTAGGCGGCGTGCAGCCGGACCCGTTCACCGGGCAGCAGGTCCTCGTAGACGGCTTCCTGCAGCAGGGCGTGCCGGAAGGCGTAGCCGTCCTGGCCGTCGACGTCGAGCACCCGGAGGGCGACGGCCGTCCGCACCCGTGCGTCGAGGTCGTCGTCGGAGGTTCCCGTCGCGGCCCGCAGCAGGTCGTGCCGCACGCGGCGGCCGCCGACGGAGGCGGCCCGGACGAGGTCGGCCACCTCGGGTGGCAGCGTCTCGACCCGGGCGAGGACGACGTCGGCGAGGGCGGTCGGCAGGCGGCCACCGCGCACCGGCGCGGCGAGCAGGAGTTCCGCCGCGTAGTAGGCGTTCCCCTCGGCGCGCTGGTGGATGCGGCTCGCCGTCGTGGCGTCGACGTCGCGCCCGAGGAGGTCGCGCAGGAACTGACGCATCTCCTCACCCGTGAAGGGTTCGAGGGCGAGGCGCCGCACGGAGGCCAGCCGACCGAGTTCGGCGAGGACGGGCCGCAGCGGGTGACGCCGGTGCAGGTCGTCGGTGCGGACGGTGGCGACGACGAGGAGTCGTTCCTCCCGCACCCGGCGCAGCAGGTAGGTCAGCAGGTCGCGGCTGGCGCTGTCGGCCCAGTGCAGGTCCTCGAGGACGAGCACGACCGGCCGGTCCCGGGCGGCGGCGGCGAGGGTGGCGGTGACCGCGTCGAAGAGCTGCAGCGGGGACAGGTCGGAACGGGTCGGGCCCGGGCGGTCACCGAACCACCGGTCGGGGTCGTCGCCGCGCAACGGTTCCAGGGCTTCGACGAAGGGCAGGTAGGGCAGGGCCTCACCACCGGCGGAGGCGCAGTGGCCGAGGAGGACGGTGTCCCCGTTCCCGCGCGCGCGGTGGGCGAGTTCGGCGACGAGCCGGGACTTGCCGACCCCGGCGTCGGCCTCGACCAGGACGGCCCCGGAGGCTCCCGCGCGGGCCGCGCCGAGGGCTCCCTCGAGCACGTCGAGTTCCCGGGCGCGCCCCACGAGGCGGGTCGGGTCGGGCGGCAGCGCGGGCACGCCGGACATCGTGGCACCGAGAGGGGACGCGGGGCCGGTCAGCGCCGGAGCCGTCGCGTCCACCAGTGACGTCGCTGCGGCGGGCCCGCGGCGCGGCGGGCGGTGCGCAGCACCCGCACGAGGTGCTCGCGGGCGGCGAGGGCTTCGGCCTCCTTCCGGCGCTGGTCGAGTCCTCCGTGCAGTTCCCACTCCAGGGCGGTGAGGTTCATGCGGACGACGTTCCTGCTGAGGCCCGGGGGTGGTCGTCCGGCGTTCACGTCGCCTCGGCGCGCACTCCGCGCCTTAGTTACTTACAGTTCATGAGGTGGAACGCAGTGTCCTGAGGCGTGGACCGGCCCGGTCGACTTCGACGCTCGACCGTGCATCGAACCCGACGCCGGGCCACCATCGTGAGGTGGCCGTCTGGAAGTCCTTCATGGACCTCGTGCACCTCATCGGTGCGCTGGGGTGCCTCGCCCTGACCGGCGGGTTCGCCGCCGACGGCGAGGTCGCCCGAGCCGTCTTCTACGGCCTGCTGACCATGACCTTCGCCATCGGCCTGGCCCAGCGCCGGACCGCGCACGACCACGTCATCGACCTGCGCGAGAACGCCGCGACACCGGCCCTCCACCCGGTGGCCCGCCCGCGCTGAGCCGCCCGCGGTCGCTACGGTCGGGACATGAGCGCCACCACCACCAGCTCCGCCGAGGTCGACTCCGTCCACGTCGGGGACATGGACAACGTCGCCTACCTCGTGACCTGCCGCAGCACCGGCCGCCGCCTGCTGGTCGACGCGGCCGCCGAGCCCGCGAAGCTGCTGGAGTTCGTCGGCGGCCCGCTGGACCTGATCGTCACCACCCACCGCCACCACGACCACGTCGGGGCCCTCGCCGCGCTCGTCGAGGCCACGGGCGCCACCACCGCCGCGGGCGAGGACGACGCCGACCACCTGCCCCTCCCCGTGCAGCAGCGCCTCACGCACGGCGACGTCGTCCGCGTCGGTGACGTGGTCCTCGAGGTCGTGCACCTGCGCGGGCACACCCCCGGGTCCGTCGCCCTCGTCCTGCGCGACGCCGACGGTCCCGACCAGGTCTTCACGGGCGACTCGCTGTTCCCCGGTGGCGTCGGCAACACCCGCGGCGACGTCGCCGACTTCGCCCGGCTCCTCGACGACGTCAGCACGAGGTTGTTCGACGTCCTCGACGACGACACCGTCGTGCACCCCGGCCACGGGGCTCCCACGACGATCGGCACCGAACGCCCGCACCTGGCGCAGTGGCGCGAACGCGGCTGGTAGGTCACGGCGGGACGATCGGCTCCCGCATCGCCGCGGACGGGTAGACCGTCCCGACGCGCACCCCGCCGAGCCAGGACGTCAGACGCGCGGCCTCGGCCCGCAGCGCCTTCCGGGCGCGGGCGCCGACCTGCTCCAGCAGCCGCAGGTGCACCACACCCGCCTCGTCCTGCACCCAGCAGCCCACGACGCGCCCGTCGACCCAGACGGTCGTGCCGGCGTTGCCGTTGCGGTCGAAGAGCTGCTCGCGGTGCGGGCCGAGGTGGAACTCCCGCGCCTTCCAGCCCATCACGGTCGGGTCCAGCACCGGCAGCAGCGACACCCAGGCGCCCGGGTCGGGCGTCTCCTCGACGTCGTCGGGCAGGAGGTACCCGAGCGATCCGCCGTCCAGCGAGACCTCGACGGCGTCGAGTTCGCGCAGCGCCGCACGCACGATGGTCTTGGTCGCGCCCAGCCACCAGACGACGTCGTCCTCGGTCCCGGGCCCGAACGTCCCCAGCCAGCGCCGGACGAGTTCCCGGTAGCCCGCCTGCGCCGAGGTGGGTGCGGGAACCTCGCCCAGCCAGTCCGGGGTCAGCGTCCACCGGGGCCGCGACGTCCGCCAGTGCCCGGTGTTGACGCCCCGCACCACGTGTCCCGTCAGCCCGAGGTGGGTGAGGATCCGCGAGGCCGACCACGACGACCCCGGTGAGACCGAGACCTTGACGTCGATCATCGGCACCGCGAGCCGGACCTGTTGCGCCGTCAGGCCTTCCGGCGCGTCGGCGAGGACGGCGAGGACCTCCCGGCGGGCGCGGTCCAGCCACTCGTGGCCGTCCTGCGCGAGGTCCGCCTTCACGACGTCCTTCGCGATCGTCGCGCGTTCGGTGCCCGCGACCCGCGCCGACGCGCTCGGCCAGACGTGGGGCAGCAGTTCCCGCGGGAACACGAACAGCGTGCGCCGCATCGCGAGCTGCTTGACCAGGGTGCGGTCGACGTGGAGCGCCCGTTCGACGTCGGCGACCTGCAGGTCCCGTCCCCGCGCCCAGCAGGAGAGGTGCACCGTCGCCGGTTCCGTGGAGTGCAGGACCGTCATCGCCCGGGTGACGGCCTCCGGGCCGTCCAGCCGCGCCGCCGGCGCCAGGGCGTGCCGCCACGCGATCCGGGCACGGCGTTCGGCGTCGGTCACGTGGCGCACGACGCCATCCTCCACCGCGGCGCGGGGCCGGCGCTGCCAGGATCGGGTCGTGAACGACGTGGACGTGGTCCGGGACCTCGAGGTCGAACTGCTCTCCCCCACCGCCCGACGCTCCCCGGAGCGGTTGGGGCAGCTGCTCGACGCGGACTTCCGCGAGATCGGCGCCTCCGGTCGGGTCTGGTCGCGCGCCGAGACGATCGAGCTGCTGGCGGGCGAGGACCGGACCGAGCCGCTCCCGCACGCCGAGCTCACCGGGGAGGTCCTGGCCCCGGGCGTCGTGCTCCTCACCTACGTCTCCGACCCGACCGGTCGCCGCGCCCACCGGTCCTCGCTGTGGCGCCGGACCCCGGACGGCTGGAAGTTGCGGCACCACCAGGGCACGCTCTGCTGATCATCGGTGGGAGTCTTGGGCCATGGGACTGGGTGGAGCGCCGGACGAGTGGGCCGACTACGAGTGGTTCAGGCTCGAGGACGTCCCCGCCCCCGAGGTCGTCCGCGTCGGCCCGGACCCGGCCAGCGACGCGCTGCGCCTGCTCGTGCGGGACTACCCCGTGTGGGCCCAGCAGGGTGCCCAGCGGGTCCTGCTCGTCGACCTCGACAACCTGCGGGCCTCCCCCAGCCGGTTGCGCGCCCGGCTCGCCGTCGTCGTCGAGCTCGCCCGCCAGGCCGACCACGTGGCGCTCGCCGGGCAGGTGGGGGCGGTGGCCCGCTCCAGGCCGTGGCTCGAGGAGTTCGCCGACCGGGCCAAGGCCGTCCCGCAGGGCGCCGACGTGGCCGACTACGCGCTGCTGGCCGCGGCCGCGAAGGTGGCGGACCCGGTCGAGTTCCTCGTGGTGAGCAACGACGGGATCTTCGCCGAACTCGCCGAGCGCGGTGACCTGACGATCCTCTCCCCCGGGATGGACGCGCTCAGCGCCGGGCTGCACGGGGCCGCGAGCATGCTCGTGGACCTCGCCGCCCTCGAGGCCGAGGCGGCGCGGAGCCGTTAGTCCAGTGCCGTCCCGCGGGTCTCGGGGAGCAGGAAGCTCGCCGACGCGGCGATCGCGAAGGCCAGCGCGAACACCACGAACACGACCGCGCTGCCCCCGGTGCCCAGGAGCACCGGGACGCTCAGCGGGGCCAGGATCGAGGCGATCCGGCCGAAACCCGCCGCCGACCCGGTGCCCCGCCCGCGCACGGCCGTCGGGTAGACCTCGGGCGTCACGGCGTACAGCGCACCCCACGCCCCCAGGTTGAAGAACGACAGGGCCATCCCGGCCGCGAGGATCGTCGTCGTGGAACCGGCTGCGGCGTAACCCAGGGCGGAGAGGGCCGAGCCGACGAGGAACAGCGCCAGGGTCCGCCGCCGCCCCCACGTCTCGACCAGCACGGCCGCGACCGCGTACCCCGGCAACTGGGCGAGCGTGATGATCAGCGTGAACTGCAACGACCGGATCACGGTGAACCCGTCCTCGACGAGCAGGCTGGGGATCCAGGTGAACGCGCCGTAGTAGCTGAAGTTCACGAAGAACCAGACCAGCCACAGGCCCAGCGTGCGGCGACGCAACGTCGGGTGCCAGATCCCGTGCCCGCCGACCGGTCGCGGATCGGGCACGAGGTCCCCGGCGGGCCGGACCCCGGCGGCGGCCTCGAACTCCTCGACGACCGCGGTCGCCTCCGCGGTGCGACCCTTCGAGAGCAGGAACCGCACGGACTCCGGCAGCCCGCGGCGCACGACGACGGCGTAGACGGCCGGCAGCGCCCCGAGCGCGAGCGCCCAGCGCCACCCGTCCTCCGACGCCGGGACCAGGAGGTACCCGACCAGGGCGGCGAGGGTCCAGCCCAGCGCCCAGAACGCCTCCAGCGCCACGACGACCCGACCGCGAATCCGACGCGGTGCGAACTCGCTGACCAGGGTCGAGGCGACGGGTAGTTCCGCGCCCAGCCCGAGGCCGACGAGGAAGCGGAAGACCAGCAGGGCTCCCAGCGACCACGACAACGCCGCGGCGCCGGTGGCGATCCCGTAGACGAACAACGTCACCGCGAAGACCTGGCGTCGCCCGATCCGGTCGGCGAGCAGGCCGCCGAACGTGGCACCGAGAGCCATCCCGGCGAACCCGATCGACGCGATCCACGACAACTGCGTCGCGTCCAGGTGCCACTGCGCCTTGAGCGCGACGAGCACGTAGGCGACGAGGCCGACGTCGAAGGCGTCGAGCGCCCAGCCGACCCCGGAGCCGACGAGCAGGCGCCGGTGGCGGCGGGTGAAGGGCAACGTGTCGAGGCGTTGCGAGACGGTCGTGGGTGCGCTCACGTTCGCCAAGCCTAGGTGCTGGGCTCTGGACGGTCGCGACGCTCCCGGAGTCCACGCGGTGGTTGCTGCCGTCGACGAAACTCGCGCGCTCGGACCCCAGGAACGCGATGGGCGCGGCGAACTCCTCGGGTTCCCCTCGCCGTTTCAGCTCCGTGAACGGCCGTTCCTCGTCGAGGAAACTGATGATCGCCGCCTCGACGCTCGTGCCGAGTTCCACGGCGTCCTCGGAGACCAGCAGGACGATGCGTCCCCATCCTTTGCCGCACGCCGTCCAGGAACGTCCGCACCACCCGGACGGCGGCGGTGATCTGCAGGTCCATGCCGGTCACGCCGGGCACGGCCGGGCGAGGCCGCCCGGTGGACTACCGGGGCGCCCGGCGCCACACGGCGCGCGGCGTGACCGTCATCGCGGCGGCCAGGGCGCGCAGGGTGCCGGGAACCCAGACGACGTCGCGCCCGGCGGCCAGACCGGCCACCACGGCGTCGGCCACCTGCGCGGGATCGCTGGCCAGCGGCGCGGGCGACATCCCCGCGCTCATCCGCCCGACCACGAAACCCGGCCGGGCCAGCAGCAGGCGGACCCCGCTGCCGTGCAACGCGTCGGCGAGTCCGGAGGCGAAACCGTCGAGTCCGGCCTTCGCGGACCCGTAGACGTAGTTCGCCCGGCGCACCCGCGCCCCGGCGATCGAGGAGAACACGACGATCCGCCCGGACCGCAACGGCCGCAGCAGGTTCGCCAGGTGCGACAGGACGCTGACCTGGGCGACGAAGTCGGTGTGCAGGACGGCGAGGGCGTGCGCGACGTCGGTCTCGGCCCGCGCCTGGTCACCGAGGATCCCGAACGCGACGACGGCGTCGACCGCGCCGTGCCGGGCGACGACGTCGCTCAGCAGCGGTCCGTGCGAGCTGACGTCGTCGGCGTCGAACTCGACCGTCTCCACGCTCGCGCCCAGGGCGCTGAGCCGGGCCGATTCCTCCTGCAGTTCCCCGGAACGGCGGGCCGCCAGGACCACCGTCCGCGCCCCGGCCCGGACGAGCCGTTCGGCCACCTCGAGTCCGATCTCGCTGCGGCCACCGAGGAGCAGGACGGGGTTCATCCCGCCATCCTGCCGTGTCCGCCTCAGCGGCGTGTTGGGTTACCTCCGTTGACGGATCGTGATCATGGAAACGGTGGAGTGACGAGTCGCATGAGCCATGCATGCCGTCATCTCCAAGATCACGCGACTGTGCGCCTGCTCCTGCCCCACCAACGCCGAAGCGGTCTCTCCTCTGCGCCACGACTCCTCCCTCACCGACAGGCAGAGGGAGGTCCTGCGACCGCCCGTACCGCAACCAGATCCACGGCGGGGTGGCCGTCCGGGCACCTACCCGACCCGGCTCGTGATCGACTCGATCCTCTCCGTCCTGCGCACCGGGTGCGCGTGGCGGATATTGCCCCAAGACCTCGTCCCCGGGAACGTGGCCTACCGCTGGTTCGAGCACTGGACCGCCGCCGGGGTCTGGCACGACGTCCACGAGACCCTGCGCGACCGCCTGCGCATCGCCGACGGCCGTGGCCCCGCCCCCACCGTCGCCGTCCTGGACGCGCCACGACAGTGACATCGAGCACCCTTGCGGACTGCTCCAGCCGACCGTTCAGACCGACCCTCCTGAGGTGGTGGCCTGCCAGGGCCTGGACTGAGGTGTGGCGTCGGGTCCAGCGTTGCAGTTGGTCGCGTTCGTCGTCGGTGAGTACGAGCTCGGCCTTGGGGCGTCCAGTTCGAGGCATCGCCATCATCGTGCTTTGGTGGCGGATCTCCGGCGGAGGGGAGGAGAGGACTTGACGAGCTCGTGTTCTTCCTGGCGACCACACCGCGATCAGGCATTCACCACCACCGGATCGGGGCGGGTCGCCTCCACGTACAGGGTTGCGCTCCCGGCAACCAGCACCAGGACCTTCAGGTACAGAACACCTCCAACCGGCGGCATCCCCGACGCCGCGCTCTGGGCGGTGTTCGCCGTCACCGGGGTGGGGGTGGTGGCGCACAACCCCAGTCCCGACCAGGGCGTCGGGCACGTCTCCAGGGTGACCGACAGACCCAGGGATGAGTTCAGGCGGTAGGTGATGCTTCCCGGCAACCGGCTACCGGTGTTGGCGACGGTGTAGTAGCGCGCCCCCACAACTGATGCCGAGATGGTGACCGCTGGTCCGGGAACGTAGGGCGGTGTGCTCGACTGGGTGATCACGACCCCCCAGCTCGCCGACGTCAGGTCCGCGGTGGACGTCGCCGCGCTCGAGGACGCGGCGTGCGCAACGGGAGCCGACCACGTCACGCACGCCGTGATCGCCGCCCCCAAGCGCACACCTAGGCTCCATCCGCGACCAGGCTTCGACATCGCGATCCTCCCCCTCCCGCCCCGCCGGCGCTGCGCGTGACAGACCACCTGGACGGGCTGCTCAGTGGGTTGTCCGACAGGTCACTGGGCAGGTCGCGCAACGAATCATTCACCATGGGAGCAGCCACGCTGCCACCTCAGCGCTGGAGTCCGCTCAGGTGTTCGTGGTGGTGGGGGTCCGCTGCGCCAGGGTGAATTTCCACGTCAGGTTCGCGGCCAAGCCCTGGATGGTGGTTCCTACCGCAGGCAGGGCCCCGTTGGTCGACACCTCCGCGTTGGCGAGGTCAGGAAGGGTCACCGACACACGGAAGTAACGGTCGGTGGAGGAGGTGAACGCCGGCGCTGCGAGGGTCACGGGTGTCGATCCCCCGCTGGAGATCACCGTGGCGGCGGGGGTGAGGGTGAGTGCGGCGGTGCTCGTGCCGCTACACGTTCCCCCGGGCATCGTCCATGCCACCGAGCACTCGCTCACCGCGACGGTCAGGCCCTTGGTGGTGCTGGTGGTCAGCAGAGTGGGGGTGCTGTCCGCTAGTCCCAGGGTGAGGTTCTGCCCGGTCAGTGTGCCGGTGTTGCGCACCTGGACGTAGCGGTTGACGACGTCGCCGGGGGCGATGTTGGCGATGGGAGAGCCAAACCCCACGCTGCCGGTGGTGTTGTTCAGCGTGAGCATGAGAGTTCCGCTGCCGACGTTCTGCGCGCTGGCGTTGAACGCTTCGGCGGTCAGGGCGGCGTAAACCCCGCCGGAGGTGATGGCCACCCCCGCCGCGATCGTCGCGGCGATGCCAGCGACCTGCAGGGAAGTACGCCGGGCCCCGTGACGCGTTCGTCGACTCCTGGAGTGGGTGTGGCGCTGGGCGCGGTCGGCGACCGGGGCGGGCCCGGTGTTGTTCTCAGCTGCGGGCATGGTGAACCTCCTGGTGGTCCTGGTCGGGCGCGGTGGGTTCCGGATCGGGCGAGGAAGCGGCGGGACTGCTCCCGTTGGAGGTTTCTGCGGCGGGGACTTCTTCGCTGCAGGACGGGCAGTGCGGGGCCGAGGCGTCGCCACCGCCGTCACGGTGATCTGCGCCGTCATCCGCGGCCGTGCTCTCAGCGCAGTCCAGGCAGTCGCAATGGCGACCCCGCCACTGCAGAGCCACGGTGATCACCGTCGCGACCACACCCAACCCGGCGATGATCAGGACCTGTAGGCCGATGCCCCACGTACTCGGACCGTGCTCCAGCCATCCCGGCACACCCGGGACGACGGCGACCACGACGGGGATCTGCGCCCCAGGAAGCAGGTTCGTCCAGACGTCAGGGCTGGCGTTGGCGTCACCCTTGGTCCGCACGCTCACCGCATCGGCGATCATCTTCACGTCTGCGACGCGGTGCGCGATCGGGGCGGGCATGTCCGGGGTTTGGACGATGACGACCTGGCCGCGGTGGACCTGCTGGGGTGTGATGTCGAGGGTAAGGATCTGATCACCCGCGGCGAAGGCGGGACGCATGCTGTTGCTGAGCACCGTGTGCGTGCTCAAGCCGAGGCCGAAGTGGGCCAGTAGCAGACCGGCGGCGATGAACAGTCCGAGACTGGAGAGCAGGATGCCCAGGAAGCGGCGGTTGGTCATGCCTGCGTCCCGCGCGGTGTCATTACACCCGTTCTCACGTCGGGCGCCACGTCAGGCGCCACGTCCGTCGGGGAGGACGCGTGAGCACCGACGGCGCGTCCACGCTGGTGTCGACCACCGCGGCCTCCAAAGGCCGTGATCACGAAACGAGACATGTGCGCCCCTCCTGGTCGCCGACTACTAGTACTTCATCGACTAGTAGCTAGGTATCTGAAGGCTCACTTCGCAAGTCTTCTGCGAGCTCGTTCCGCAGTCGGTGAGCCGAAAGGCTCCCTCGACGACCCGCTCCCGACCTGTGTGTGACCACGAACCGGCACCGTCGTCTCTTGCCCGCCTCAACAAGGAGACGGGCCCGTGCACCGCAGCAGGAAGCTGCGTGCACTGCGTAGCGGTTCGGCAGCCACCGTCAAGGCTGAAGCCGTCGGGACTGAAGCTGTGGGGACGAAGCCTCACGTCGCGGGTCATGGTCGCGATCACGAGCAGGCCCTGGCTGCCTCTGGCCCTGGAAAGCGCACCCTCTGCGATGCCCTGAGCGCCGTCTCAACCATCCGTGCACATCGCCCACAGCGAGCCGGTGACCACCCGTGACCCACCCCTGGATCCGGCCCAACCCACCCCTCCGCACCATCGTCGTGCCGGCGGTTGTGCCTCGACCACCTCGTCCGCGGCGTCGAGACCGACGCCTTCACCGCGCACGGTGTGCACGTGCGCAGCGGCGGGGACAGTGCGGCGCACCGCTGGAGCGAAGACGTCCGTCGTGACGTCCACTCGGTGGCCAAGGGCGTGTGCGTGCTCGCGGCCGCCACCGCCGCGGACGAGGGATCCGGCAGTGGAGAGTTTCCTCGAGTTGTTGCAGGACAACGTCCTGGACCGCTGGCAACAGGCCACCCGCGGCGAACTGCGGATCGCTGTCGTGACCTGGATCGAGCGGACCCATCACCGGCGGCAGAGCGGGCCGGGTTCGGTCGACCCCGGTTGAGTGCGAGACCATCACGATCTCCTCGGTCGCCCTGACCGCGTGACGTAGCGGGAGCCCGACAGCAGGTGCCGGGTTCGTCAGCGCCCGGGCCAGGGCCCGTTCCTCGGGGGTCCTCGCGCTCAGATCCATCCCGCCTTCCGGGCCAGGGCGACGGCCTCGTGCCGGTTGGCGGCCCCGAGCTTGCCGGAGGCGGAGGACAGGTGGTTGCGGACCGTCCCGGGCGAGAGCGACACCTTCACCGCGATCTCCTCGACCCCGGCGCCGTCGGCGGCGAGTTCCAGCACGTCGGACTCCCGGGCGGTGAGCGGGCTGGCCCCGGCGGCGATCGCGTCGGCCGCCAGCGACGGGTCGACGTAGCGACCCCCGGACGACACGGTGCGGATCGCCTCGGCGAGAACGGATCCCGAGGACGTCTTGGGCAGGAAACCCCGCACGCCCGCCTCCAGGGCCCGTTTCAGGTGACCGGGACGACCGTGGCTGGTCAGGAGCAGGGTCGTGATGCCGGGAACCTCGACGTGCAGCCGCTCGGCGAGGGCGATGCCGTCCGACGGTGCCCCCGCGCGGACATCCCCCGCCGGCATCTGCAGGTCGAGGACCGCCACGTCGGGGGTCGTCCTGGACGCCACGGCCAGCGCCTCCGCGCAGGACGCGGCCTGGCCGACGACCTCGAGGTCGTCCTGCAGGTCGAGCAGACCGGCGACGGCGCTGCGGACGAGGTTCTCGTCGTCGGCGAGCAGGACTCTGATCACGCGGGGACCTCCAGCCGGGCGTCGAGGACGAACGTGCCGTCGCCCCGTCGGACGTCGAGGCGACCGCCGAGGGGGTGCAACCGTTCGGCCAGACCCGCCAGGCCGGAACCGTTCCCGGTGGCGGCCGAGCTCACCCCGTCGTTCTCGAGCAGCACGCCCAGTTCGTCGGCGGAGCGGGAGACGGTGATGCGGCACCACGTCGCGGCGCTGTGCCGCACGACGTTGGTGACCCCCTCGCGGATGACCCAGGCCGCCGCAGACCGGACCTCGACGGGCAGGTCGCTCGCGGTGTGCTCCACGGTGCACTCGACCCCCGCCGAACGCAGCAGCGCCACCGACCCTTCGAGTTCCGTCGTGAGGTCGACGGCGCGGTAGCCGCGGACGACGTCGCGGATCTGCTGCAACGAGTTCTGCGCGATCGTGCGGACCTCCTCGGCGCGGTCGACGGCCTCGGGGCGGCCCCGTCGGGCCAGTTCCGCGACGAGGTCGCTGGTCACCGCGATGGCGGAGAGGTCGCGCCCCACGACGTCGTGCAGGTCACGGGCGAACCGCAACCGCTCCTCCGCGAGCGCCAGCCGGACCCCGGCCCGTTCGGCGTCGGCGAGGCGCCGCACGACGTCCAGGAGCCACATCGAGAGCTGCAGGATGGACGCCAGGATCCAGCCGTAGACCACGAACAGCACCGCGAGCGCCGGGGGCGAGACGAGGGGGGCGGTGGTCGCGCCGACGACGGCGACCACGACGAGGGCGTAGCGACGGAACCGGAACCGGCCCAGCGGGACCACGGAGAGGACCGCGGCGGTGACGGTGACGCCCACGGCGGCGTCGGTCCCGCGCAGGATCAGGAGCCCGACCACGTAGGCCAGGGCCGACGCCGTGACCCAGGCGACGACCACCGGGCGCCCCCAGGCCCTGCGGTGCACGACCCGGCTGACCGCGATCCCGACGGCCGCGGCCTGCACGAGCGAGGCGAGCGCCGCCACCCACGCCTCGGAGGCGTTCGCCCCGGACCCGAGGCCGAGCACGAGCACCGGCGCGCAGAACACCGCCGGGACCAGCGACCAGTGGGTGTACAGCTCGACGCGCCGCGGGTCGTCCGCGGCGCGCCAGCGTCCCAGCAGGTTCACGGCTCGACTCTCCCAGAAGCTCAGACCCGCGGCGACCACCGGAAGCGCCGCTGCACGACGACGACGGTCAGGACGATCCAGGCCAGCGCCACCCCCGCGGCCTGCAGGACGTCCATCCCCGCGGGGTCTCCGGTCCAGCCGGCGTTCACGAGGTCCAGCACCGGGCTCATCGGCGTGAACTGGGCGATCCGGTTGATGCTCTCGGGCAGCGCGTCCAGCGGCATCGCCAGACCGGCACCCAGCACGGCGATCCCGATGACGGGCAGGCTGGTCATCTGCACCGACTCCAGGGTCGGCGAGAACACCGCCGTCACCAGCGCGAGCCCGGTGAAGACGGCCGACCCGACGAGGATCCCGGCCAGGGTGAGGACGGGGTTCTGCGGGACCGGCAACCCGAGCACGACGGCACCCGCCACGGCCAGCACGAGCGACTGCACGAGGGTGATCGCCACCGACGGCGCGGCGAGCGCGACGAGGATCTCGCCGTCGGCCGCCTCACCGGTCCGCAACCGTTGCAGGACCCCTTCCTCGCGGCGGGCGACGGAGGCCGAGAGGACGTTGTAGTAGACGACGAACAACAACAGCATCCCGACCAGGCTGGCGATCGCCAGCGCCGTGGCGTTCCCCCCGTCCCCGACACCGTCGAGGGTGCTGAAGAGGCCGATGACGCTGATCGGCATGATCAACGTGATGGACATCAGGGTCCGGTTGCGGCGCAGCAGCAGCAGTTCGGCCCGGGTGAGGGACCAGGTGCGGCGGGCGCTGGCGGCGAAGCGGTTCGTGGTCTGGACCGCGGGTGCGGGTGCGGTCTGGAGGGTGGTCATCAGGCGGCCTCTTCCGTGACGTGGGTACCGGCGAGTTCGAGGAAGGCGGTCTCGAGGGAGGCCGGGGTGGCCTTCAGCTCGGACAGGGCGAGGGTGTGGTCGTCAGCCCAGGCGAGGACCCGGGACAGGCTGCGCTGCAGGTGGTTCGTCCGGACGACCACGTAGCGGCCGTGGTGCTGGACGGTGTCGCCCGGACTGAGGTCCGCGACGTCGGGGCGCCCCGCGTCGGCCTTCCAGCGGATCTCCGAGCGGTGCCCGGCGACGACGTCGGCGACGGTCCCCTCGGCGGCGACCAGGCCCCGGTGCATGATCGCGAGGCGGTCGGAGAGTTCCTCGGCCTCCTCCAGGTGGTGGGTCGTCAGCATCACGGCCGTGCCCCCCGCGACGAGGTCGCGGACCAGTTCCCAGACCGAGCGACGCGACTGCGCGTCGAGTCCCGTGGTGGGTTCGTCGAGGACGAGGACCTCCGGGCGACCGAGCAGGGCGACCCCGAGGTCGAGGCGCCGACGCTCCCCGCCGGACAACGACTTCACCGGCGCGTCGAGCTTGTGGTGCAGAGCCACGACCTCGACGACCTCCGCGATGGGTCGCCGCCGGGTGAGGGTGCCGCTCCACATCTGCAACGACTCCGCGACGGTCAGGTCCCCGGGCAGGTTGCCCGACTGCAGGACCACACCCGTGCGCGGCCGGACCTGGCGGCGCTCGCGAACGGGGTCGTGCCCCAGCACGCTGACGCTGCCGCCGGACGGTTTCGCCAGCCCCGTGACGACGTCGACGGTGGAGGTCTTGCCGGCCCCGTTGGTGCCGAGGAGGCCGAACACCTCACCGCGTTCGACGGAGAAGCTGATGCCGCGGACGGCTCTCGTGCCGCTGGCGTAGGTCCGTTCGAGGTCCCTGACGACGACTGCGCTCATGTCTCCAGGGTGGCGGCGGACCGGGCGTCGTCCCCGTGTCCGCCGTCACGATTTCCGCCGCCTCCCGCACCCCTCACCCCTGACGAACCTCACGGGTCGTCGGAGCGGAACCGGTGCGGGGTGGTGGACTGCGGGGCACGACCTACGCCGTGGTCTCCGTGCACTCCCCCGGCCTGAGCACCGCTCAGCCGGTCTGGGAATCCGCGGAGGGCTCCCGAACACGTCGGGTTCCGGCCCGCCGACGACCCGACGGCCTTCCGGGGTCGTGCTCGGTCACGGTCCTCCGCGTCAGAACCCGGTGAACTGGTAGACGACGAGGGCGATCTCGACGACGACGGCGGCGATGCCGACCGCCTTCACCCAGGGTCGGGACCGGCCGGGGGCGATGAGGACCACGGCGAGGCCGAGGAGGATCGACGTCAGGCTCGAGGTGACCGATCCGGCATCGTCGGCGGTCGCCAGGAGCACCACGCCGAGCACGAGCAGAAACCCGCCCGAGAGGGAGGTGAAGAGGTCCACGGCCCGGGTGCCGCCGCGGCCTCCTCGATCACGAGGTCCTGTTCCCCTGCTCACGAGGAGGTGAGGCGGGCGGCGAGGTGGAGCTTCGAGCCGTCGCGACTGCGAACGGCGGTGGACCACCCGTCGGGTTCCTCGACGGCGACGTGCCGGACGGTCGCGGGGAGCAGCAGGGGTTTCCCGAACTCGACCTCGAACCGTGCAGCACCCGGTGGGGGGCCGCCGATCGCGGAGAGGCTCCGGGACGCCGTCCACATCCCGTGCGCGAGGGCACGTCGGAACCCCAGGAGGCGGGCGGTGACCGGGGAGAGGTGGAGGGGGTTGACGTCACCGGAGACGGCGGCGTAGGTGCGGCCCGTGTCGGCGGGGACCCGCCAGAGGGTGCCCGGCCCCTCCGGTGCGGGGAGCCGTGCGGGCTCCTCCGCCCGACCGGGCCACGACACCCCCCGCGCGAGGTAGCGGCTGCGGCCCGTCCAGACCTTCTCGGTCCCGGTGCGGACCTCCGTCACCAGGTCGACGGTCGCGCCGCGGCGGTGGGCGTGCATCCCGACGGCGCGGACGCTGACGTCGAAGCTCTCCTCGACCGACAGCGGCCGGGTCTGCTCGAAGGACTGGGCGAGGTGCACGAGACCCAGCAGGGTGAACGGGAAGGGCTCCCGGACCAGGAGGTCCACCTGCAGACCGAAACCGACGAGGTGCGGGAACGGTAGCGGCACGGCATCGCGGAGCGGGAACCCGGTGCTGCGGCAGAAGGCCGCCACCCGGTCGACGTCGAAGCGGTTGCCCCGCAGGGACACCGCGGTGCGGGGAAAGTCCACCGCGCGCCGGGGCCGGTGCAGCAGCGAACGCGCGTACAGCGCCGACAGCGACGGGGCCGTCCGGAGTTCCCGGGTCATCACGCCCCCAGCAGGCTCTGGCCGCACACCCGCAGCACCTGACCGTCGATGCCGGCGGCGTCTCGTTGCGCGAGCCAGCCGACCGCTTCGGCGACGTCGATCGGCAACCCGCCCTGCTGCAGACTGGCGATCCGTCGGCCGAGTTCGCGCGGGACCGGCGGCATGGCCGCGGTCATGGGGGTCTCGATGAAACCCGGGGCGACGGCGTTGGCCGCGAAACCACGCTGCGCCAACGGTTCCGCGAGGGCCTGGACGAGGCCGACGAGGCCCGCCTTGCTCGTCGCGTAGTTCGTCTGTCCCTTCGCACCGGCGAGCCCGTTGATCGAGGAGAGGTAGACGAACCGGGCCCCCGGCGCCAGCGCACCGGGGTGTGCGAGGAGTTCCGTCGTGAGCCGCACCGGCGCGAGCAGGTTCACCGCGAGGACGGAGTTCCAGGCCGCCTCGTCGACGTTCACGAAGGAGCGGTCGCGGGTGATGCCGGCGTTGTGGACGACGACGTCGGCCCCGCCGAACCGGTCGGCCAGGTGGGTCGCCAGGGTCTGCGCCGCGTTCTCGGCCGTGACGTCCAGGTGCAGCGTCGACCCCTTGACGCGGTTCGCCACGGCGGCCAGCTTCTCCCCCGAGGCGGCGATGTCGACGCAGACGACGTGGTGCCCGGTGCGGGCCAGGACGTCCGCGACCGCGGCCCCGATCCCCTGCGCCGCACCGGTGACGACGGCGACCGGTCGGTCCCGGACCGGGACGGGGGTTCCTGACCCGACCACGACGGGTTGCCCGTCGACGAACGCGGAACGGGCCGAGGAGAAGAACTCGACCGCCGAGCGCAGCGCGGTGCGGGCCCCCGGGCGAACGCGGAGCAGGTTCACGGTGGTGCCGCCGCGGGCCTCCTTGGCGAGGCTGCGCACGAGACCCTCCAGCCCCTGCTGCACGGCACGGGCCTCGAGGTCGCTCGAGACGGCGGGATCGGTGGCGGGATCGGCCGCGAGGACCAGGACGCGGCCGGTGGTCCGGCGGAACGCGGGGGCGAGCCGCTGCCGCACCTCCTCCAGGCCGGCGACGCGACGCAGACCGGTAGCGTCGACGATCACGGCGCCGAGGGGTTCACCGGTCCCCTCGCTCACGGCGGCCCCGGCCGCGCGCAACCAGTCGGAGAGTTCCTCGACCCGACTCGCGCCGTCGAGGCCGATCACCAGCACGGGCCCGGTGAGCAGCGGTTGCCCGGGCTGGTGCCGGCGCAGCCGCGGAGGCCGCGGCAGCCCGGTCCGGGCGGCGAGGAACTTCCCGGCCGGGGTGCGGACGAACGCGCCGTAGGGGTCGGACATCACGCCTCCACCAGGACCGCGATGCCCTGCCCGCCGGCGGCGCAGACCGAGATGAGCGCGCGGCCACCCCCGCGTTCGTGCAGCAGCTTCGCGGTGGTCGCGAGGATGCGGGTGCCGGTCGCCGCGAAGGGGTGTCCCGTCGCGAGGGAGGAGCCCGTGACGTTGAGGCGCGCGGGGTCCACCGTGCCCAGACCGGCGTCGGCCCACGCGGCCGTCGTCGCGAGGACGGTGGAGGCGAACGCCTCGTGGATCTCGACGAGGTCGAGGTCGGCCAGCGTCAACCCGTTGCGCTGCAACAACCGCGGCACGGCGACGACGGGTGCGGTGAGCAGCCCCGCACCGTGGACGTGGTCGACGGCGGCGGTCTCGGCGTCGACCAGGTGGGCCAGGACGGGGAGTCGGCGGGAGGCGGCCCACTCGTCGGTGGCGAGCAGGACGGCGGCGGCGCCGTCGGTCAGGGGGGTCGAGTTCCCGGCGGTCATCGTGGCCTCGCCGTCGAGGTCGCGACCGAAGACGGGTTTCAGAGCCGCCAGCTTCTCCAGCGAGGTGTCGGGGCGCAGCAGGTCGTCGCGTCGAACGCCGAGGTAGGGGGTGAGGAGGTCGTCGAAGAACCCGCGGTCGTAGGCGGCGGCGAGGTTGCGGTGGCTGGCCAGGGCGAGTTCGTCCTGCGCCTCGCGCCCGACCTTCCACTCCAGGGCCGTGCGGGCCGCGTGCTCCCCCATCGACAGCCCCGTGCGGACCTCGGCGTTGCGCGGCGGGTCGGGTCTGAGCTGACCGGGACGCAGCTTCGCGAGTGCGGCCAGCTTGGCGCCGGCGGTCCTGGCCCTCGACAGTTCCAGCAGCACCCGCCGCAGTCCGTCGTCGACCGCGATGGGGGCGTCACTGGCGGAGTCGGCACCCCCGGCGATCCCGACGTCGACCTGCCCCAGGGCGATCTTGTTGCCCAACAGGACAGCGGCCTCCAGGCCGGTGGCGCAGGCCTGCTGCACGTCGTAGGCGGGGGTGCTCGGGTCGAGCGCGGTCGACAGGACGGCCTCGCGGGTGAGGTTGAGGTCGCGGCTGTGCTTGAGCACGGCCCCGGCGACGACCTCGCCCAGGCGTTCCCCGGCGAGCCCGTAGCGGGCGACCAGCCCGTCCAGGGCCGCGACGAGCAGGTCCTGGGCCGAGGCCTGGGCGTAGCGACGACCGGCCCGGACGAACGGGGTGCGGTTGCCACCGATGATCGCGACGTTGCGGACAGCACGGTTGCTCACTCGGCCGAATTTATCAGGTACTACGGGTACCCGATACCCGTCGTCCGGGGTACCGTCGAGGCATGGACGGTCGCGCCACGCGCTGGGAAGAGCACCGGAAACGGCGTCGCGAAGAACTCGTGACGGCGACGCTGCGCGCGATCACGGCCAAGGGCGCCGGCGTCGGCATGGACGAGGTCGCCGCGGCCGCCGGCACCAGCAAGACCGTGCTCTACCGGCACTTCGCCGACAAGGAGGAGCTCTACCTCGCCGTCGCCGAACGGGTGAACTCGCGGATCCTGCGCGAACTCGGCGAGGCCGTCGCCTCCTCGAACTCCCCCCGCGAGGCCCTCAGCGGGATCATCGCCGCCTACGTCCAGCTCGTCGAGGCCGATCCCGAGGTCTACCGCTTCGTCGTGGTCCACCCGTTCCTGGAACGGCCGCTCAGCAACGACCCCGTGCAGCGGATCTCCGGCACCATCGCCGACGAGACCGCCCGCACCATCACCGCCCACCTGCGCGTGGGCGGCGCCCGCGACTCCTCCGCCGACGCCCTCGCCCACGGCCTCGTCGCGATGATCCGCACCGCCGCGGACCGGTGGATCTCCAGCACCGACCGGGTGCCGGCGGCCACGCTCGTCTCCGATCTCACCCACCTGGCCTGGGGTGGCCTCGCCACCGTTCTCAGCGCCCCACCCCTGGCACCCGTTCCCGAGGAGGTTCCGTGACCACCACCGAACTGCGACCCGAGACCCCCCTCGACGAGCCCGTCGAGGTTCCGCCGCCACTGGACACCGAGGTCCTGCGCCGTGTCCTCGACGGCCGTTTCGCCGACCTGCGCGAGAAGTTCCGCCGCGAGGCCCCCGCCGACCTCTTCACCCCCACCGACGACCTCTCGACCCGCGACCACCGGGACCTCACCCGGGAGCGGCTGCGGCAGCTCGCGGAACTCGGCGGGCACGAACTGGGCTACGCCCGGCCCTGGGGCGGTGACTCCCCCGGCGGTCAGGTCGCCCAGTTCGAGATGCTGGGGTTCGGCGACGCGTCCCTCATGATCAAGTCGGGGGTGCAGTGGGGTCTGTTCGGCGGCGCCGTCCAGGCGCTCGGCACCGAACGCCACCACTCGACCCTGCTCGAACCGCTCCTGCGACTGGAACTCGTCGGCTGCTTCGGGATGACCGAGACCGGGCACGGTTCCGACGTCTCCTCCATCGGGACGACCGCGACGTACGACCCGACGACGCAGGAGTTCGTCGTCCACACCCCGGACGTCTCCTGCCGCAAGGACTACATCGGCGGCGCGGCGGAGGACGCCGACGTCGCTGTGGTGTTCGCCCAGCTCGTCACGGGCGGGACCTCGCAGGGCGTCCACGCCTTCGTCGTCCCGCTGCGGGAGGACGGGGTGGACCTCCCGGGGATCTGGCGCGGTGACGACGGCCGCAAGATGGGGCTCAACGGTCTCGACAACGGCCGGCTCGGTTTCGACCAGGTGCGGATCCCCCGGACCGCGCTGCTGAACCGCTACGCCGACGTGGCCGAGGACGGCAGCTACTCCTCTCCCATCGCGAGCGCCAACTCGCGGTTCTTCACGATGCTCGGTGCCCTCGTCAAGGGCCGGGTCAGCGTCTCCGGCGGTGCGCTGTCGCAGACGAAGGTGGGTCTCGAGATCGCGCTGCGCTACGCCCTGCAGCGCACCCAGTTCAAGCGCCCGGGGGGCGACGGCGAAGTCGTCCTGCTCGACTACCTGGCCCACCAGCGACGGTTGCTGATCCCGCTCGCGACGACCTACGCGCTCTCGTTCGCGCAGGACGACCTGCTGAGCGAGATGGACGAACTGCTGCGCGTCCAGCTCGCCGGGAACGAGCCCGACGCGACCCGGCAGCGCGCGTTCGAGTCGCACGCCGCGGGCCTCAAGGTCGCTTCCACCTGGCACGCGACCCGCACCCTGCAGACCTGTCGCGAAGCTTGTGGCGGCAACGGGTTCCTCGCCGATTCGCGCCTGCCGCAGCTGAAGGCGGACACGGACGTGTTCACCACCTTCGAGGGCGACAACACCGTCCTGCTGCAACTCGTCGCCAAGGGCCAGCTCACGGCGTACGCCCAGCAGTTCTCCGACCTCGACACCCTCGGCATGGCGCGGTTCGCGACGCGCGACTTCGTCAGCACCTACGCCGGCCGCAGCCCCGCCCGCTCCCTCGTGGCCGACGTCGTCGAAGCGGGCCGGATCCCCGAGGAGCTGCACGACCGGGCCTGGCAGCTGCGGATGCTCGCCGACCGCGAGCGCCACGTCGTGGAGTCGCTGGCCAAGCGGATGCGCAAGGCGCGGTCCAAGCCCGAGGCGGAACGGTTCGAGGCCGTCGACGAACTGCAGGACCACCTGCTGCTGGCCGGTCGTGCGCACGTCGAGCGCGTCGTCGCGGAGGCCTTCGCCGCCGCCATCGCGCGCTGCGACGACCCGGCCGTCGTGGAACTCCTGTCCGACGTTTTCGACCTGCACGCCCTCTCGGTGCTCGAGGCCGAGAAGGGCTGGTACCTCCAGCACCGCCGGATGACGACGCTGCGCGCCAAGGCGGTCACGACCGCGGTGAACGCGGTGTGCCGCAAGCTGCGGCCGCGGACCGGGGAACTGCTGGACGGGTTCGGGACGCCGCGGTCCTGGCTGGCCTCCTCCCTGGTGCCGTGAACCGCCTGGGCTGAGCGGGCGAGCTGGGCCCCGGTTCCTCAAGACTCCCCCGGGGCACCCCGATGACTCTGTCCGAGGGGGTGATCGCCGTGGCGGAAGAGCGGGGACGACGGCGCATCGCCGTCGTCGTGGACGGACTCGGGGAGCAGGTCCAGCAGTACCTGCACGGCCTCGAGAGCGTCCTGCACCCCGAGGGGGCGGCGCTCCTCGTGGTCGTCCGGCACCCGCACCACCCGCGCCGGGGGACGTTGTTCGCCCACCTGTGCCGCAGCGGAGGGGTCGACGGGGTCGTCGTGACCCCGGTCCGCGACCTGTCCGGGCGCTCGGCGGTGGCGGCGGTCCTCGGGGTCATCCCCGACGGGCTACCCACGGTCACGCTCGGGGAACGCGCTGCCGGGACCACCGGGGTGGACCGCCCCCGCGCGCAGGCGCTGGACGTGGAGCGCGACCACCTGCACCGCGGCGGTCGTCGATCGCTGCTCGTCGTGAGCTCACTGCCCGACGGTGAGGTGCACCAGCTCCCGGGGACGCCCTTCCTCCGGGTCGTCGACCCGGTCGACGTGCACCGCCTCCTCCCGGCCGCGCTGGCCTCAGCGCGGGACGACGGTCGTCCCGTCGACGCCGTCGTCTGCTGCGACGACGACCTGGCGATGGCTGCCGTGGAGGCGCTGGAACGCGAGGGCTACCGCGTCCCCGAGGACGTCGCGGTCACCGGCTCCGCCGGGACGAGTTCCTCGGAGGCGGCGTGGGCCGGTGTGACGACCGTGGACGAGCACCTCACGGCTCTCGGTCGACGGGCCGCGACGCTCCTGCTGAACCTGTCGGGCGGTTTGCATCCCGTACCCGCCGGCCCGCCCGCTCCGCACGTGGTCGCGCGGGCTTCCAGCGCCCTCGTGGCCCCCGTCGACGAGCGGGTCGTCCTCGACGCCTCGGGGGTGGCCACCTCCGCGCCGTCCGTCGCCCTCGGTTCCGAGGTCGCCGTCGCCGAGCGCCTCGCCGCGGTCCGCCGACGCTGGATCCGTCAGGTCGTCACGGGCACTCTCGACGCCGCGGGGACGGCGCAGTTGTGCGCGGAACTGGCCGAGGTCGTCCGGCTGCACCCCGAGCAGTCCTGGTGGGACCGGGTGCTTACCACCCTCGAGAACGACGTGGCGGCCAACGGTGCCGTGGGAGCCGCGCTCGACGCCGCCCTGCGCACCGTCCACCGGATGCAGCTCACGGTGCTGCGCGCCGTGGCCGGCGCCCACGTCGAGCGGGCCGCCCACGAAGCGCGGTCCGGTCGTGTCCTGGTGGAACTCATCCGGGCCCTCGGGACCGCCACCGAGACGAGCGCCCTCGGCGACCTCCTCGCGGCGTTCCTGCCCCGGGTCGGGGTCCGCCGCTGCTTCGTGTCCCTGCTCACCGACGGGCCGCCCCCGTCCACCGAACCCGACGACGTGCGGGTTCGACTGGCCGTCGACCACGTCGAGGGTCCCTACGCCGCGCTCGAGGACACCCACGGTCTCGGGGAGCTCCTCCCGCCGCACCGCGTCGCGGAACTCGACCGTGGAACCCTCGTCCTGCAGCCGTTGTTCGCCGGGGAGCAGTGGTTCGGCTACCTCCTCACCGGCCACGCGCCGGATGCGTTCGCGGTCTCGGAACCACTGCGGGCCGCGTTGAGTTCGACCCTCGACGGACTCGGGCGCACCCGGCGGGCGGCGGACCGGGCCGGGGAGCTCCACGACCTGGTGGCGTCGCGGACCGCGGAGCTCCGGCGCGAGATCGCCGAACGGCGGGCCGCGCAGCAGGAACTCCGAGCCCTCAACGACCGGCTGCGCGAGGCGGCGCAGCGGGACGGCCTCACCGGCCTGGCCAACCGGCCGACGCTGGACGAGCACCTCGCCCACGTCTGGCAGGACGCGCACCGGAGCGGGAGTCCGCTCAGCCTGCTGATGGTCGACGTCGACCACTTCAAGGCCTACAACGACACCTACGGTCACCTGGCCGGTGACCGGTGCCTGCAGCAGGTCGCCGAGGAACTGCGCCGGGCGCCGGGCCGACCGTCCGACCTCGTGGCCCGCTACGGCGGAGAGGAGTTCGTCGTCGTGCTGAGCGACACCGACGGCGCAGGAGCCGCGGTGGTCGCCGAGCGGTTGCTGGACGGACTGCGACGCAGGGCCTTCCCTCACGGCCAAGGCGTGGAGGGGCGGGTCAGCGTCAGCATCGGGATCGCGACAGCGGTCCCCGGCGCCGCCACGGGCGGTGTCCTGGCACTCCTGGACCTGGCCGACCGGGGCCTCTACCTCGCGAAGTCCGGGGGCCGCGCTCGGGCGGCGAGGGCGCCGCAGGCGTCCACGGCCGAGCCCGGGGCCGCAGCAGCCCCCACTCGCGCCGTGGGGCTCACGTAGCCTGCGCGAGTGCATGGTGAGTACAAGGTCCCGGGCGGGAAGCTCGTCGTTGTCGATCTGGACATCGTGGAGGGACGGCTCGCCGGGGTGCGCCTCAGCGGGGACTTCTTCCTCGAACCCGACGACGCGCTCGAGGCCATCGACGCGGCGCTGACGGGGGTCCCCGCCGACAGCGACGCCGCCGACCTCGCGCACCGCGTCCGCTCGGCCCTGCCGAGCGGCGCGGTGCTGCTCGGTTTCACCCCCGAGGCCGTCGCGACGACGGTGCGACGCGCCGTCGGCGGGGCCAGCGGGTGGCTGGACCACGACTGGCAGTTCGTCCACACGGGTCCCCAGTCCCCGCAGACGCACATGGCGCTGGACGAGGTCCTGACCCGTGAGGTGGCGGCCGGCCGTCGTCCGCCCACCCTGCGGGTGTGGGAGTGGGGCAGCTCGGCCGTGGTGCTCGGGAGTTTCCAGTCGCTCGTGAACGAGGTCGACGGCGACGCGGCGAGGCGGCTCGGGGTCGAGGTCGTGCGCCGGGTCTCGGGGGGTGGCGCCATGTTCGTGGAGCCGGGCAACACCATCACCTACTCCGTCTACGCACCCGGTTCGCTCGTCGAGGGGCTCTCGTTCACCGAGTCCTACGCGTTCCTCGACGACTGGGTCCTCGTCGCGCTGGGCGACCTCGGCATCAAGGCCTGGTACCAGCCGATCAACGACATCGCGACCGAGCAGGGCAAGATCGCGGGCGCGGCGCAGAAGCGCCTCGCGGACGGGACGGTCCTGCACCACGTGACGATGTCCTACGACATCGACGCGGCGAAGATGCTGCAGGTGCTGCGGATCGGCCGCGAGAAGCTGTCCGGCAAGGGTCTCGCCAGCGCCGCGAAGCGGGTCGACCCGTTGCGCCGTCAGACGGGCCTGCCGCGCGAGGACGTCATCGACTCGATGGTCGCCACCTTCCGCCGCCAGTACGGCCTCACCGACTCCGCGCTGAGCGCCGCGGAGCTCGCGGCGGCCGAGGAACTGGTCACCCGGAAGTTCGCCACGCGCGAGTGGGTGGCCCGCATCCCCTGAGTCTCGACAGCCGTCCGGCCGGGGCGCAGACTCGGTCGATGGAGCACGGTGCGGCGGTCGAGCGGGGAGTGCTCACGGGAGTCGTCCGGGACGCGGACCGGCCCGGGCGGGCGTTGCGGGTCAGCGCGCACCCCGCTGCCGCCCCGGGGGACGGTCGTGTCGTCCTCTCGACGTGGCAGGACTCCACCTGCATCTCGACCGTCCGCCTCGACCGCGCCGAGGTCGTGGAGCTGCTCGCCGCCCTCGGGTCCTCCCTCCTCGTCGACCCGACCGGTACGTAGCCTCGATTGACAACCACCACGAAATCTGGGAGGATCACGACGTACCTCGGGATCGGCGATCAGCCGGACCGAGGTTTCGTCGTTCCAGGCCCCTACATGCGCTCCGGAGCGTCGATCCCGAGGAGGCCCAGGCCCGCCGCGAGCACCTCCCGCGTCGCCCGGCACAGAGCGAGCCGGCTCACCCGGACCTCTCCCTCCGCCGAGAGCACCGGACAGGCCTCGTAGAACGCCGACAGCGCCGTCGCCACCTGGTGCAGGTGACCGCACAGCCGGTGCGGTTCGAGCGTCTCCGCCACCGACGCGACGGCTCCGGGGAAGCCGGTCAGGAGCAGCGCGAGCCGCACCTCCGCGGGGTGGTCCAGCACCGACACGTCCCGGGGCACGATCGCGCTGCGCTCCAGCAGCGACGCCACCCGGGCGTGCGCGTACTGCAGGTAGGGGCCGGTGTTGCCGTCCATGGCGACCATCCGCTCCAGCGAGAACACGTAGTCGCGCCCGAGGCCGTTGACGAGGTCGGCGTACTTCACGGCGCCGATCCCGACGGCCCGCACCACCGCGGTGCGCTCCGACGCGTCGAGGCGCGACCCCCGTCCGCCCAGCACCTCCGCCGCCCGGCTCTCGGCCGCGTCGAGCAGCGCGCTGAGCGGGACGGTGCCTCCCGTCCTCGTCCTGAACGGTCGACCGTCCTCCCCCAGCACCGTCCCGAAGGCGACGTGCTGCACCGTCACCTCCTCGGGGAGCCACCCGGCCTCCCGGGCGACGGCGAACACCTGGTCGAAGTGCAACGCCTGCCGGGCGTCGACCACGTAGACGATCCGGTCGGCCCGCAACGCCGTCACCCGGTGCCGCAGCGCCGCCAGGTCGGTCGCGTCGTAGCCGAACCCCCCGTCGGACTTGCGCACCACCACCGGCAACGGTTCCCCGTCGCGGTTCGCGAAACCCCGGGGGAACACGCACGACGCACCGTTCGACTCCACGAGCAGTCCCGCCGTGCGGAGGTCGTCCACCACCCCGGCGAGGGCGGCGGCGTAACTGCTCTCCCCCGCGGTGTCGGTCGGGGTGAGGCCCGATCCCAACCGGGCGTACACCTCGGCGAACGACCTCATCGACGTGTCGACCAGCCCGCGCCAGACGTGGTGCGTCCGCGGGTCGCCGCCCTGCAGGGCGACGACCCGGGCCCGGGCCCGGCCCGCGAAACCCGGGTCGGCGTCGAAGCGTTCCCGGGCCTGCCGGTAGAACCCGTCCAGCGCCGACAGGCTCAGGTCGGCGCCGTCGTGACCCTCCTCGAGGAGGTGCTCGATCAGCATCCCGAACTGGGTCCCCCAGTCGCCCACGTGGTTCTGCCGCACGACGACGTCCCCCACCGCGGCGAAGACCCGGGCCAGCGCGTCCCCGATGACGGTCGAGCGGAGGTGCCCCACGTGCATCTGCTTCGCGACGTTCGGCGAGGAGTGGTCGACGACGACCCGTCGCGGTGGATCGGCCTGTGCCACACCGAGGTGCGGATCGGCGAGGAGGGCACTGACCTGCCCCGCCAGGAACTCCGGCCGCAACGTGAGGTTCAGGAACCCCGCTCCGGCGAAGGTCGGCGGCAGGCACACGTCCTCGAGGTGCGACCCGGCGAGCAGCCGGTCGGCGATCTCCCGGGGCGGCAGTCCCAGGGGTTTCGCCAACCGCACCGGGAGGTTGGTCTGGAAGTGCCCGAACTCGGGCCGGGTGGCCGGTCGCAGTTCGGGGTCCCACCCGGCGTAACGAGCGCCGAGCCCTTCGAGGGCCGGCCGGAACCGGGAGGTGAGGAGTTGATCGGGAGTGAGCACGGTGGTGTTTCCTCGTGGCCGGAGGGGGGTGCCCGGACGTCGGGCGGGCGTGCGGGGCCGGAGGACCCGCGACGAACTGCGGCTCGGTCAGACCGCGAGTCGGCGTCGCCCGGCGCGTCGTCGGGACGCGGCGAGCGCGTCACGACGGGAAGCACGGGTCGACGACATGCCAGGAGCATGCCACGGGAACTCAGACCTCGTCCACCAACCCCGCCGGTTCGTTGAACGGCGTGATCACCTGGATCTGCGAGGGTCGGGAACCCGGTCGTCCCGGCAACGCCCCCTGGGCCTGCATGACCGCGCGGCAGACCCGGCGCACGTCGGTGCGCAGGTCGTGGTGCAGCACGGCGGTGAGGCGGCGGCGACGCAGCAGGACGAGGTTCTCGGCGTCGAGGTCGTGCGCGACGAACGCGCGGACGGTGCGCCCGGCGGCGTCGAAGGCGGCGAGGACGGCCTGGTTCCCCCCACCGACCGAGTACACCGCGTCGATCCCCGGGTCGCGTTCCAACGCCGCCGACACCGTCGCGAACATCGACGCGTCGAGTCCGTCGGTGCCCTCGACCACCGTCACCGGCACCTGCGGCGCGAGGTCGCGCAACGCGGTGCGGAAACCCAGTTCGCGGTCTCCCTCGCCGCGGAAGCTGCTGCGGCTCAACGAGACCAGGACCCCACCCGCGTCCGGGGCCACGACCGTCAGCAGGTAGGCCGCGGTGGCCCCGGCCGCGCGGTCGTCCATCCCGACGTAGGCGACGCGACGGCTGGTGGGCACGTCGGTGACGAAGGTGACCACCGGGATCCCCGCGTCCTCCAGCCGGGCGACGGCCGCCACGACGGCCGGGTCGTCCGGTGCCTTGAGCAGCACACCGCTGGAACCCTTGCACGCGATGGCGTCGAGCTGGGTCGCGAGGTCCGCGGCGCTGCCCTCCTCGCGGAGGTGGAACCTCGCCCGGATCACCGCCGGGCGCAGCGACGGGAGCTCGGCCTCCAGGGCGACCCGCACTTCGCGCGAGAAGCGGTCCGGCGCGAGGACGACCACGTCGAGGAAGAACGTGCGGCCATCGATCCGGACCTGCGACGCCTGCCGTTCCAGGTCGGCGATCGCGCGGTGCACCTCGGCGACCGTGCTCGCGCGCACTCCGGCCCGTCCGTTGAGCACGCGGTCGACCGTCGCAGTGCTCAGGCCGGCCTGCTGCGCGATCTCACGGATGCGGTACGGGTGCGCCATCGCCATCCCCCGATGCGTGTGTGATGCGTTCTTGATGCGTCGAGGATGCCACGGCGGCGTCAGCGCGTCCTACCGTTGGACCAGCGCGCAGCCCACCGCACGACTCTCGACGAGGAGAAACCCCATGAGCGCACCGACCACCGCCCGGCACACCCCGATCCGGTTCCGCGAGAGCGACTGCGACGTCACGGAGTTCGCGAAGCTGCTCGACCGGACCACCGTCCTGGCCGACTTCCCGCACGCTGTCGACGTCCAGCAGAACGTCCTGGTCTACGACTCCGCGCTCCTGCGGCGCGCCGTCGCGACCGACGCGGGCCGCGAGGAGGTGGAGGGCGAACTCGTGCGGGCCCTCACCGACGGTCCCGGGGTCGTCGTCCTCAAGGGCGCCTTCCCCGACCTCTCCGTCGTCGACCGCGTGACTGCGGTCTTCGACCAGGTCATCGCCGACGAGAAGGCGTCCGGGACGGCGAAGGGCGACCACTTCGCCAAGGCCGGGGCCAACGACCGGGTCTGGAACGCCCTCGAGAAGCTCGCCGTGCGCGACCCCGAGGCGTTCGTCGACTACTACGCCAACGACGTGCTCGCCCTGGTCTCGACGGCCTGGCTGGGCCCGGGGTACCAGGTCACCTCCCAGGTCAACGTCGTCCGCCCCGGCGGCCGGGCGCAGGACCCGCACCGCGACTACCACCTGGGTTTCCTGTCCAACCCCGTCGCCGCGCGCTACCCCGCGCACGTCCACCTGCTCTCCCCGGTCCTCACCCTGCAGGGCGCCGTGGCGCACAGCGACATGCCGCTCGAGAGCGGTCCGACGCTCTACCTGCCCTACTCCCACCAGTACCCGCAGGGGTACCTCGCCTGGCGTCAGGCGGAGTTCAAGGAGTACTTCGCCGAGCACCACGTGCAGTTGCCGCTCGAGAAGGGCGACGCCGGGTTCTTCAACCCCGCCCTGTTCCACGGCGCCGGCACCAACGTCTCCAGCGACGTGCAACGGGTCGCGAACCTGCTGCAGGTCTCCTCGGCGTTCGGTCGCGCCATGGAGACCGTGGACCGGGTGAAGACCGCCAAGGCCGTCTACCCGGCCCTGCTGTCCCGCAAGGACTCCGGTGCGAGCCAGGAGTTCCTGGCGAACGCCGTGACCAGCGCCACCGAAGGGTACCCGTTCCCCACGAACCTCGACCTCGACCCGAACGTCAACGGACTCACCCCGCTGTCGGAGACGGAACTCCTGCACCAGGCGCTGGCCGAGGGGTGGGACGTCGGGAAGGCGACGACGGAACTGGACGCCTACGCTGCCCGGCGACGCACCGACGAGATCTGACCCCTGACGGCAGCACGTCCGCGCCGACTGGAGTCCGAGGAACCGGCCCTCGGCTCGGCGCGTCGTCACCAGGCGACGACACCGTGACGGTCGCGGAACACACCGGTCGGGCCGTCGGTGCCGATGCTCGCGAGTTCCACGATCGCGTCGGTCCCCTCGGTGACGGTCTGCGGGCCGCCGTGGCCGTTGAAGTCCGTCGCGGTGTAGCCGGGGTCGACGGCGTTGAACTTCACGTCGGGCAGCGCCTTGGCGTACTGCGTGGTCAGCATCGTCACCGCCGCCTTGGACGAGGTGTAGAGCGGGGCGGCGAGCCGGCCCTCGACGCGGTCGGGGTCGTGGGTCACGGCGAAGGACCCGAGGCCGCTGGACACGTTGACGACGACGGGGTTGGAGGACTTGCGCAGCAACGGCAGGAACGCGTGGGTCACCCGCACGATGCCGAACACGTTGACGTCGTAGACGGCCGCGGCGTCGGCGGCGGTCAGTTCGTCGGCCGGCGTGAAGGGGCCGGAGACCCCCGCGTTGTTGACGAGGACGTCGACGGTGCCCTCGTGGGCGGCGACGTCGTCGGCCGCGGCCTGCACGGACGCGTCGTCGGTGACGTCGATCTGGACGAAACGTGCACCGAGGGCCTCGGCGGCGGCCTGCCCGCGCTGCGGGTCGCGAGCGCCGATCAGGACGGTGTGCCCGGCGGCGATGAGGCGACGGGCCGTCTCGTAGCCGAGGGACTTGTTGGCTCCGGTGATGAACGTGGTGGTCATGGGAAGACCATCGCCCGTTTCCCCGGGCTCAACCAGTGCCCGCTGCGACAGGGGGACGCGCAGTACCAGGCTGGGATGGCGTCCGACGCCTCGCGAGGAGGCACGATGGTTTGGTGGTGGAAGGTGAGAACCTCGGAACGGCGCTGCGACGGTGGCGGGACCGGCTGACCCCGGAGGCCGTCGGCCTGCCGCACCGGGCGAAGCGACGGGCGGCGGGGTTGCGGCGGGAGGAGCTCGCCGACCTCGCGGGCCTCTCCGTCGACTACGTCGTGCGGTTGGAGCAGGGCCGGGCCACGAACCCCTCGGCCCAGGTCGTGGCCACCCTGGCCCGTGCGCTGCACCTGAGCCGGGAGGAGCGGGACCACGCCTACCGGCTGTCCGGTCTGCTTCCCCCCGCGGACGGGACGATCTCCCACCTCGTCCCCGCCGGCGTGCAACGGATGCTGGCCCGGCTGGGGGCCTTCCCCGTCGGCGTGTTCGCCGCGGACTGGACGCTGCTGACCTGGACCCCGTCGTGGGCGGTGCTCATCGGCGACCCGAGCGGGAAGTCCCCGAAGGAGCTCAACCTCATCCGCGCCGTCTTCACCGAGGGGCGCAGCGGGCTCTCGAACTGGCCGGTGCGCTACGCCGACGTGGGCCTGCCCGCGGCGCTCGTCGCGGACCTTCGCTCGGCCCTGGTCGACTACCCGCACGACGAGGGCCTGGTCGCCCTGACCGAGGAGATGAAGGCGGCGAGCCCGGAGTTCGCGCGATACTGCCGGGAGGGGACCGTGGGACGCCACGTCTCCTCGCGCAAGACCGTCGAGCACCCCGACGTCGGCGACATCACCCTCGACTGCGACGTCCTCACCGCTCCGGGTTCCGACGTCCGGCTCGTGGTCTACACCCCGGTGCCGGGTTCGGTGGACGAGGAGAAGCTGGAGTTCCTGCGGGTCACCCGAGGGCAGCGCGCCGGCGACGCGCCGTCCACTCCAGCACCCGTTCGACCGGCCACGTCGTGACGACGCGCTCGGCCGGGACGCCGCACTCCTCGGCGCGCACACAGCCGTAGGGCTGCCAGTCGAGCTGGCCGGGCGCGTGCGCGTCGGTGGAGAGGGTGAACGTGCAGCCGGCCGCGACGGCCTGGCGCAGCAGCGCCCGCGGTGGGTCGAGACGTTCGGGGCGGGCGTTGATCTCGACCGCGACGTCGAACTCGACGCAGGCCGCGAACACCTGCTCGGCGTCGAAGTCGCTGGGCGGGCGGCCCTTCTCGCCGACCCGGCCGTGGCCGCCCTTGACCATCCGGCCCGTGCAGTGGCCGAGGACGTCCATCCGGCCCGAGCGGATCGCCGCGAGCATGCGGCGGGTCATCGCGTCGCCGGGCATGCGGAGTTCGGAGTGCACCGAGGCGACGACGACGTCGAGGCGTTCCAGCAGGTCGGGCGGGCAGTCCAGGACCCCGTCCCGGCCGATGTCGACCTCGATGCCGGACAGCAGCCGGAACGGTCGCAGCGGCGCGGCGAGGGCCTCGACCTGGGCCAGCTGGTCCTCCCGGCGGCCCCGGTCCAGACCGTTGGCGACCTTGAGACCCTCGGAGTGGTCGGTGACGGCGATGTAGTCGTGACCGAGCTCGACGGCGGTGAAGGCCATCTCGGCGAGCGGGCTGCCGCCGTCGCTGGCGTCGGTGTGGGTGTGCAGGTCGCCCTTCAACTGCGCGCGCAGCGCCTCCCCGCCCTCGACGAGGGGGCCCGCTGCGTCCTCGAGCTTCCGGAGGCGGTCAGGGGTGCGGCCGGCGGCGGCCTGGGTGACGAGCTCGGCCGACGACTTCCCGATCCCCGCGAGGTCGGTCAGCGTGCCGGCGGCGAGGCGGGTGTCGAACTCCTCGGCGGGCAGGGCCAGCAGGACCGAGGCGGCCTTGCGGAACGCTTCGACCCGGAAGCTGCTCGCCTGTTCGCGTTCCAGCAGGAAAGCGGTGCGCCGCAACGCCTGCACGGGATCCACGGCCACCTCCCGGTCCGGGTCGAGCTGAGCGTGGACCACTCTGCCCCATCGCCGCGACACCGGCACCGTCAGCAGCACCCCGTCGAGTCCTCTATGCTGGACGGGCTTCGGCACCAGTGTCGTAGCGCCACGCCCTCATCGTTTAGTGGCCTAGGACGCCGCCCTTTCAAGGCGGTAGCACGGGTTCGAATCCCGTTGGGGGTACGCAGCAGTCCTGCCGTCAGGTGGTGCCGAACGGTGGTCACGACCACCGGCCGACATCGGGTAAGGTCTTCTCTGCAAGCAAGCACGACAGCAAGACAAGGTCTCTTCTGAGGCCCCGTAGCGCAGTTGGTTAGCGCGCCGCCCTGTCACGGCGGAGGTCGCGGGTTCGAGTCCCGTCGGGGTCGCTCGTCGTGTCGGTTCACCGACCCGGCACGGCCAGGTAGCTCAGTTGGTAGAGCGTCCGACTGAAAATCGGAAGGTCAGCGGTTCGACCCCGCTCCTGGCCACCTGGAAAGAACCTCCCGAAGGCCCTGACGCACCTGCGTCGGGGCCTTCGTCGTTCCCAGCCGGCCTCCAGCCCCACCCTGCGCTGCGCCGAGGTCCGGCCGTTAACCTCCTGGCGTGCCCGCGATCCCGAGTCCCGCCCTCATCGGCCCCGCCGTCCTCGGGGGGTACGTCCTCGGACGCACGACGGGGAACCGCGCGCTCGCCGGGGTCGCGCTCGCGGCCGGTCTGGGCCTCGCCCTCCCCCGTTGGACGAAGCGCTCCCCCGTCCTCGCCGCCGCCCTCGCCCTGGGCACGGTCGGTCTCGTGGGCGTCTCGCACCCACTGTCCCAGCGCCTGGGCCCGTGGCCGGCCGTGCTGACGACGTCCGCGGCCGCCGCCGTCCTGGCGGGCGTGGGCGACGGCCTCGCGGGACGGGTCGGCAGCGCCGGGTCGTGACCCCCCACGGGACGAGTCCCGACTGGCGCGCGCTGGCCGCCGGGGCACCCGCCACCGCCCTCCTGCTCGGCAGCACCGTGCAGTGGGCCTCGCCGGGGCTCGCGGAGTTCGTCCTGATCGACCCGCCCGCCCTCGTCGGCACCGACGCCCTGGACCTCGTCCTGGCGGCCGACCGCCCCCGCGCCCGCGCCGCGCTGAGTGCCGTGCGAGAGCCGGGGCAGCGTTCCGGGCCGCTGCGGCTGCGGCCCGCCGCACGTCCCGAGGTGCGCCTCGAGCTCGTCGCCCGGGCCCGCGCCGCCGACCACCTCGTGGTGGCGGCCTGGGACGTCTCGCACCGGCTGGCGGTGGAACGGGAACTCGGGCACCGCGCGAGCCACGACCACCTCACCGGGCTGCCCAACCGCGCGCTCCTGGCGGACCGCTGGGGCCGTTCCCGCTCCCGGGTGCAGGCCGACCCCGCCCTGGCCACGTTCGTCCTCCTGTGCGACGTCGACGGGCTGAAGGAGGTCAACGACGGGCTCGGGCACCGGGCCGGGGACGCCCTGCTCGTCGAGGTCGCCCGCCGGCTGGCCGCGGAGGTCCGCCCGAGCGACACCGTCGCCCGTCTCGGTGGGGACGAGTTCGTGGTCCTGGTCGAGGCGGTGCCCTCGGCCCACGTCGAGGCCCTCGCCCACCGGTTGCGCCGGAGCATCGCCGTCGTGCAGGCCGGCGTCCACGTGCGGCTCTCGGTCGGCTGGGCCGCCGACGACCTCACCCGCACCACGGAGGCCGTGCTGGCGGAGGCGGAGGCGCGCATGTACGAGGACAAGCGCGCCGGTCGCACCGTCGACCTGCCCGGGATCCACAGCACCGGTCCGCACGCCTGAGCGCGGCGGCGTCAGACCTCGACGTCAGATCCTGTTCGCCGTCAGGTCGCGCACCTGCGCGTAGCGCTCCCGCACGTGCGGGGTCGGGTCGGCCTCGAAGGTCTGCGACGCGTTCAGCGTCCAGTCCGGTGGGGCCTCCGCGCCGGAGAGCACCCACGCCGCCTGCCGCGCGGCACCGTCGGCGACGTACTCCCCCGGTTCGGGGACGACGACGGGACGGGCCAGCACCGCGGGAGCCAGGCGCCGCACCGCCTCCGAACGCGCCCCGCCGCCGACGAGCACCACGCGCCCGATCTCGACCCCCTGGGCGACCAGGGCGTCCAGACCGTCCGCGAGGCCGCAGAGCAGTCCCTCGACGGTGGCGCGGGCCACGTGCGCGGGGGTCGAGGTCGACAGCGTGAGCCCGTGCAGCGCGCCGGTGGAGTCCGGCTTCACCGGGGTCCGCTCCCCCTCCAGGTAGGGCACGAAGACGAGTCCCCCGCTGCCGGCGGGGGCCGAGAGGGCCAGCCGGGACAGCTCGTCGTGGTCGACCCCCAGCATCCGGGCGGCGGCGTCCAGGACGCGTGCGGCGTTGAGCGTGCAGACCAGCGGCAGGTAGCGACCGCTCGCGTCGGCGAACCCGGCGACCAGACCGCTCGGGTCGTGGGTCGCGACGTCGCTGACGACGCTGACGACACCGGACGTCCCGATCGACACGACGACGTCACCGACCCGGGCCCCCACCCCGAGGGCGGCGGCCATGTTGTCCCCGGTCCCCGGCCCGATCAGGGCGCCCCGGGAGAGAGCGCCGGCGCTGACGCCCGCGGACTCCGCCGGCCCCAGGACGTCCGGCAGGTCCGGCGAGGCGCCGAAGGCGGACTGCAGCAGGTCCCTGCGGTAGCCCCCCTCGGCGGGTGACCAGTACCCCGTCCCGGACGCGTCCCCGCGGTCCGTCACCAGCCGCGCCCCCTGACCACCGGCGAGCTTCCAGGTCAGCCAGTCGTGCGGGAGGCAGACCGCGGCGGTACGGGCCACGTTCTCGGGCTCGTGCTCGGCGATCCAGCGCAGCTTGGTGATCGTCAGCGAGGCCACCAGGACGCTGCCGACCTGGTCAGCCCAGGCCTTCGGGCCGCCCAGCTCGGCGGTCAGCGCCTCGGCCGCGGGCGCGGAGCGACCGTCGTTCCAGAGCAGCGCGGGCCGCACGACCTCGCCGGACTCGTCGAGCAGCACCGAGCCGTGCTGCTGGGCGCCGACGGCGAGCGCGTCCACGTCGTCGAGGCCGCCGGCGTCGGCAACGGCCTCCTCGAGGGCCTGCCACCAGCGTGCGGGGTCAATCTCGGTGCCGTCGGGGTGCTTGGCCCGCCCGATCCGCAGCAACTCGCCCGTTCCGGCGTCGCGGACGACGACCTTGCAGGACTGGGTGGAGGAGTCGATCCCGGCCACGACACGGCGGTCCGTTCCGCCTCCGACGCTGGTCATGGGCACAGCTAACAGCATGCGCGGCAGCCGCGCGGGACACGCTCGTGGGCCGTCCGGGGTGTCCAGGGGCCGACCGGGATGCCGGAAGGTCTCGCGAACATGTACCGTTGGAGCCACGGAGAGATGACAGCTGCTCCGGGGTCAGCACTGTCTGCCCCGGCCGACGCGCGAGGGGGTCGACGCCATGGGGCGCGGCCGTCAGAAGGCCAAGCAGACGAAGGTCGCTCGGGAGCTGAAGTACTTCAGTCCCGACACCGACTACAACGCTCTGCAACGTGAGCTTCACGGGCCCGACCCGTACCGCCAACTCGGGCGACCAGAGCCCCAGAAGGCGCCGGAGTCTGACGTGGTAGAGGACGACGACTCGGAGGACGAAGCCGAGGACTGGTCGAAGTACACCGCGACGGACGACCACGACGAGTGGACGTCCAAGCGCCGAGCCTGACCGGCTCGGAGGCTACGGGTCTACCGCAGCACGCACGACCGAGGCATCGCACGAGGCGTGCCCGCCTCCACCGCCGTCACCAACCCTGGTGCCGGCCCTGGAGGAGGGTCACGCCTCCTGCGATGCCCTTGCCGTTGCTGGGGCCGTCCGCCTCTTTGCGTCCACGCACCTCACCGCACACCCACGCCGGGATGCCGGCCTGTTCCAGGGTGGCCACCACGGCGTCGACGCTGTCGGGACGCACGACGGCCAGCATGCCCACGCCCAGGTTCAGGGTGCGCTCGAGGTCGTCCGTCGGCACCCGGCCGAGGTCGCGGACCAGGCTGAACACCGCACCCGGGGTCCAGGTCGTGCGGTCCACCACGGCCGTCACGTCCGCCGGAAGGCAGCGCGCCAGGTTGGCCGCGAGGCCGCCCCCGGTCACGTGGCTCATGGCGTGCACGCCACCGGAGCTCAACGTGGCCAGCGCGGGCCGGGCGTAGATCCGGGTCGGGACGAGGAGCTCTTCGCCCAGGGTGCGGCCGAACTCCTCCACGTGCCGGTCGTAGGCCCACCCGGCGTCGGCGAAGACGCGGCGGACCAGCGAGTACCCGTTGGAGTGCAGCCCGGAGCTGGCCATCGCGACGAGGACGTCGCCGACCTCGACGCGTTCCGCGCCCAGCAGCTCGTCGGCCTCGACGACCCCCGTGACCGCTCCGGCGACGTCGTACTCCTCCGGCCCGAGGAGACCGGGGTGCTCGGCGGTCTCGCCGCCGACCAGCGCCACGCCCGCCTCCTCGCAGCCGCGGGCGATGCCTGCGACGATCGCGGCCATCCGCTCGGGGACGACCCGTCCGCACGCGATGTAGTCGGTCATGAACAGCGGCGTCGCACCGCAGACGACGATGTCGTCGACGACCATGCCGACGAGGTCGGAGCCGATGGTGTCGTGCCGGTCGAGCGCCTGCGCGATCGCGACCTTGGTGCCGACCCCGTCGGTGCTGGTGGCCAGCAGCGGGCGGCGGTAGTCCTTGAGCACCGAGACGTCGTAGAGGCCGGCGAAGCCGCCGAAGCCGCCGACGACCTCGGGCCCCTGAGTCCGGGCGACGGACGCCTTCATGAGCTCGACGGCGCGGTCCCCCGCGACGACGTCGACCCCCGCGTCCGCGTACGTCGTCCCCGCGGGTGTCGTCGCCGGTGTCGTCGTCGCACTCACTGCTGGGCCCCCTGGGCGGGTTCGGACCGGGAGACCGGTGTGATCGGGATGCGCGGCTTGTCCATCGCGTGCTCGCCGAGGCGGTCGAGGTCGTTCAGCGGGACGGGGTACTCGCCGGAGAAGCAGGCGGTGCAGAGCCGCTCGACGGGCTGCTCGGTCGCCGCGATCATGCCCTCGGTCGAGATGTAGCCGAGGGAGTCGGCCCCGATGCTCTGGGCGATGTCCTCGACGGAGAGGCCGTTGGCGATCAGCTCGGCCCGGGTCGCGAAGTCGATGCCGTAGAAGCACGGCCACTTCACCGGCGGGGAGGAGATCCGGACGTGGATCTCCGCGGCGCCGGCCTCGCGCAGCATCCGGATCAGGGCGCGCTGGGTGTTGCCGCGGACGATCGAGTCGTCCACGACGACGAGGCGCTTGCCCGCCACGACGTGCTTGAGCGGGTTCAGCTTCAACCGGATCCCGAGCTGGCGGATCGTCTGGTTGGGCTGGATGAAGGTGCGCCCCACGTAGGAGTTCTTCACCATCCCCTGTCCGTAGGGGATGCCGGACTCCTCGGCGTAGCCGATGGCGGCGGGCGTCCCGGACTCCGGGGTGGGGATGACGAGGTCGGCCTCGACGGGGTGCTCGCGGGCGAGGACCCGGCCCATCTCGACACGGGCCTCCTGGACGACCTTGCCGTTGATGGCGGTGTCCGGGCGGGCCAGGTAGACGTACTCGAAGACGCAGCCCTTGGGCTTGGCCTCGGCGAAGCGGGTGCTGCGCAGGCCGTCCGCGTCGATGGCGATGAGCTCGCCGGGTTCGATCTCGCGGACGAAGCTCGCGCCGACGATGTCCAGCGCGGGGATCTCCGAAGCCACGACCCAACCGCGGTCCAGGCGCCCCAGGACCAGCGGGCGGATGCCCTGGGGGTCACGGGCGGCGTAGAGGGTGTGCTCGTCCATGAAGACGAGGCTGAAGGCGCCCTGCACGTGCGGCAGGACCTCGGCGGCCGTCGCTTCGAGCGTGTGGTCGGGGTCCCCGGCGAAGAGGGCCGTGAGGATCGCGGTGTCCGTGGTGTTGCCGCGGGCCAGCTCGCTGGGCGAGGGCCGTCCGGGCAGCACGGGACGGGCGGAGTTCGGGTAGCGCTCGGCCTGCAGATCGCGCAGCGCGAACAGGTTCGTGAGGTTGCCGTTGTGCGCGAGCGCCACGGTCCCGCCGGCGGTGTCGCCGAGGGTGGGCTGGGCGTTCTGCCAGCCGCCGCCACCGGTCGTGGAGTAGCGGGCGTGACCGACCGCGATGTGCCCCTGGAGGGACTCCAGCGCGGACTCGTCGAAGACCTGGGACACGAGACCGGTGTCCTTGAAGACGAGGATCTGCTCGCCGTTGCTCACGGCGATGCCAGCCGCCTCCTGCCCCCGGTGCTGCAGGGCGTAGAGACCGTAGAAGGTCAGTTTGGAGACTTCCTCACCGGGAGCCCAGACCCCGAAGACGCCGCAAGCGTCCTGAGGTCCTTTCTCGCCGGGAAGCAGGTCGTGGTTCAGACGTCCGTCACCGCGGGCCACGCTCGAAGTGTGTCACACCCCCGCGTCGGGGACCGACGTCGACGACGGCGTCGGGGACCCACGTCAACGACGGCGACCGCGCCGTACGCGGGGGGCGGGTCGGGTCCCGGTGCGGCGGTCCACGAGCACGGCCACCAGACCGCCCAGCAGGACCCCGAACAGGGCCAGCGCGCAGAACAGGTACCCGAAGAGGGCGCGTTGGGAGTAGCCGTCGCGCGCCGGGGTCACGGCCGCGACGATCGCGGCGACGACGAAGGCGAGCACCAGTCCGGTGACGACGAAGGCGCGGAACCGGGGCGCTCGACGACGGGTGACCTGGACGAACGCGGTGCCCTCGCGCTCCGGCGACACCTCGGGGGACACCTGAGGGGTCTCCCCCGGCGCGTCGCCGGGGGACGGGGTCTGGGCCTGCTCGCTCACGGGAGAACGGTACGCGGTGGGACGAGCGGCAGCAGTTCGCCGAGGTCGGCGCGGTTGCCGCTGGCCTGGACCCGCCCCGCGGCCCGGGCCGCGTCGAACTCCGTCCGGCCCGTCGCGAGCTCGATCCAGGTCGTCGCGTCCATCTCCACGACGGCCGGCGGGGTCCCCCGGGTGTGCCGCGGGCCCTCGATGACCTGCACCGCCGCGAACGGCGGCACGCGCACCTCGACGCTCCCCCCGGGGTAGCGGGCGGCGAGCTCCTCCAGCGAGTACCGCACGGCGGTGGCCAGCACCGGCCGCGCGGGCTTCTCGCCCCGTTCCCAGAGGTCCTCCACGGCGCGGACGGCGGCGAGGCCTTCGGTGGGGTCGGTGCGGCGACGGGTGGGCACCGCGTCATCGTCCCAGGTCGATCGTTCCAGGTCAGGCGGGGACCACCGGGCCCGGGACGGGCTGCGGGACGTGGCCCGGCAGCCCCGGTGCTGCGGGCACTCCGCCGTCGGCGGCGCGGACGAGGAGGACGACGACCACCGCCACGACGACGGCGACGACCAGGGCCAGCCCGAGCAGCGCGACGGCCAGGCCGGGGTGCGGGTGGGGAGGGTGCTCGACCTCGAGACGGTCCGGGGCAGCGGTTCTCGTGGTGCGCACGTGGACCTCCTCACCGAGGGCCGGCGACGACCCCCTGCCGGTCGTCGCCGCTACCAGTAGACACCTGGACGGGGCCGCTGTCAGCAGGCTCCGAACCGGGAGCGGGGTTGCGGCGCAGGGCCACCGCGACGGTGCCCAGGAGGGCGAGCACGACGACGGCGAGGACGGGGACCGAGACGTCGTAGGCGACCCCGGCGGAACTGCTGAACCCGACGGCGAGCGCCGGGACGGCCATCCCGAGGTAGCCGGCCAGGAAGATGCCGGCGGCCGCCTCACCGCGGGCACCCGCGGGGGCCAGCGAGGTCGCCGTCGTGAGCGAGCCCTTGAGCAGGACGCCGACGCCCGCCCCCGCCACGACCGCGCCGCCGAGGAACACCGCGACGAGCCCGAGCACCACCCCGACCCCGAGACCGACGACGCCGAGGGCGGTGAGGGCCAGCCCGATCCGCACCTGGTGGGTGGCGTGCAGGCGGACGAGGAGGACCTGGCTCAGCGCCGCCGCGGCCAGGACGGCGAAGGTGCTCGCCCCGCCGGTCACCGGGCCGGGGTGCCCGAGGGAGGCCAGGACGGCGGGGGCGAGGGAGGTGAAGAGCCCCAGGACGGCGAAGAGCGCGAAGGAGGCCAGGGCGGCGGCGAGGTAGCGGCCCCGGGCGGCGGCCGGGACGGCGATCCGCTGGACGCGGTAGGGCCGGTGCTCGCGCTCGACGGTCTCGGGGACGAGCAGCGCGACGGCCGCGGCGGCGAGCAGCAGCAGGACGAGGAAGACCTCGTGCGGGACCCGCAGCGGGTCCCCGAGGTGGCCGACGAGCAACCCGGCGACGAGGGCCCCGAGGCCGAGACCGCCGAGGTTGGCGGCGGTGGCGACGACGGCGCCGAGCCCCGGCCTGCGGGAGGCGGTCCGGCCGTGGAGCTCGGCGAGGTACGCGGTGGCGGTGGGGGTCAGCGCCCCGACGGCGAGCCCGGTCACGATCCGGGCGACGATGAGGACGGCGAGGTTCGGGGTGAGCGCGAGGGCGAGCGCGGCGACGGCCTCGAGCACGAGGGCGGGGGCCAGGACGCGGCGCCGGCCCAGGTGGTCGGAGAGGTGCCCGACGGTGAAGAGGGCGATCGCGACGCCGGCCGCGTAGACCGCGAAGGCGATGGTCACCACGACCGTGGGCAGCCCGTCGCGTTGGCGGTAGAGGGCCCACAGCGGGGTCGGCACGGTGGCGAAGGCCAGCGCGGTCGCGAAGGCGGCGGCGACGATCCAGAAGCCGAGACGGTGCCGGCGGTTCGATCCCATGGACCGTGCAAGCACCGGCGGGCATCAAGCCTTCCGTTCCAACGCTGGGCAGTGGGACCATCCATCGGGATCAGCGATGGGAGAGCGGTGGAGCTGCGTCAGCTGGAGGTGTTCCTCGCCGTCGTCGAGGCGGGGACGATCAGCGCGGCCGCCCGGCGGCTGGGGGCCGCGCAGTCCGCGGTGAGCACCGTCGTGCGGGCGCTGGAGGAGGACCTGGGCGTCGCCCTGTTCGTCCGCACGTCACGCCGCGCCGTCGTCACCGACGCGGGCCGGGCCCTGCTGCCGGAGGCCCGACGGGTGCTCGCCGGGGTCTCCGAGGCGCGCTCGGCGGTGCTCGACGCCGACGGTGGACCCTCCGGGCCGCTGGCCGTGGGCGTCGTGACGACGATGCACCCGGTGGACCTGCCCCTGCTGCTGCAGCGGTTCACGACGGCGAACCCCCGGGTGTCGGTGTCGATGCGGGTCTTCGCCGACGGTTCGCGGGGTCTGCTGCGCGCCCTCGTCGACGGCGAGCTGGACGTCGCGTTCCTGTCCTGGCCGTTCCGGCCGCCGGCGAGCGTCGTGCTGCGTCACCTCGACCGGACCGCCTTCCGGTTGCTGCTGCCCCCCGGGCACCCGCTGGCCTCCTCGGCCCCGGTGGAACTGGCGGACCTCGCGGGGGACCGCTGGATCGACGGCCCGCCGGGTTTCGCGAACCGATTGCAGGTCGACGCGCTGTTCGCGCGGGTCGGCGCGACGCGACGGGTGGTCCTGGAGGTGCCGGACGTCTCGACGTTCCCCCGCTACGTCGCCGCCGGTCTCGGCCCGGCGTTCGTGCCGGGTTCGGTCCCCGTCGGGGCCGGCTGCCACGAGCAGCCCGTCGCGGGTGAGCCGCTGAGCTGGACGTTGTCGCTGGCGACCTCGCGTCCCTCCCCCGAACGTCCCGTGCGCAAGGCCGTCACCGCCTTCGCCGAGGCCGTCGACCGCCACGTCCGCCGTTCCGCGCCGGCCCCGGGGGTCAGCACTCGGGGACGTTGACCCCGACGGTGGGGCGGCCGATGACGGTGAGGGCGAGACCGCCGAGGGACGTCTCCTTGTACTCCGAGCGCATGTGGGCACCGGTCTGGCGCATCGTCGCGATGGCGGTGTCCAGGCTCACGACGTGGCTGCCGTCACCGCGCATCGCGGTGCGGGCCGCGTGGATCGCGGTGGTCGCGCCGACGGCGTTGCGTTCGATGCAGGGGATCTGGACGAGCCCGCCGACGGGGTCGCAGGTGAGGCCCAGGTGGTGCTCGACGGCGATCTCGGCGGCGTTCTCCACCTGTTCGGGCGTTCCCCCGAGGACCTCGGCGAGACCGGCGGCGGCCATCGCGCTGGCCGAACCCACCTCGCCCTGGCACCCGACCTCGGCGCCGGAGATGGAACCCGTCTCCTTGAGGATGATCCCGATCCCCCCGGCCGCCAGCAGGAACCGGACCGTCCCGGCGTCGTCGGCGCCGCGGACGAAACGGCGGTAGAAGTGCAGCACGGCGGGGACGATGCCCGCGGCGCCGTTCGTCGGGGCCGTGACGACCCGGCCGCCGGCGGCGTTCTCCTCGTTCACCGCGAGCGCGAAGAGGCTGACCCAGTCCATCGCGTGCAGGACGTCGGCGGCGGTGTTCCCCTCCTCGGAGAGGAGTTCGCGGTGCAGGCGCGGGGCGCGGCGGCGGACGCCGAGCCCGCCGGGGAGGGTTCCGTCGGTGACGAGGCCGTGGTCGACGCAGGCGGCCATGGCGGCGAAGATGTCCAGCAGCCCGGAGTCCACGTCGTTCCCGGAGCGGAGGCTCTCCTCGTTGCGGCGCACCAGGTCCGCGACCCCGAGGCCGGTCGAGCGGCAGTGGTCGAGGAGTTCCTGGGCACTGCGGAAACCGTGCGGCAACCCTGCCCCGGTCCCCACGACGGGTTCGCTCGCGTCCAGCGGGTGGTCGCGGACGAAACCCCCACCGACGGAGTACGACGTCCGTTCGGCGACGACGTCACCGGCGGCGTCGCGGGCCGTGAACACCATGCCGTTGGGGTGGGCGGGCAGCGAGGTCCGGCCGATCAGGCGGACGTCGCCGTCGAGGTCGAAACCCACCGCGTGCCGGCCGAGGACCCGCAGTTCACCGCTGCGCCGGATCTCGTCGAGGAGCCCGGCCACGGCGTCGGGGTCGATGAGTTCGGGCCGTTCACCGAGCAGTCCCAGGACGACGGCCCGGTCGGTGCCGTGTCCGCGCCCGGTGGCCCCCAGCGATCCGTAGAGATCGATGGTGACGGAGACGACCCGTTCCAGCGCGGCGGTTCCCTCGAGGTGCTCGGCGAAGGCGAGGGCGGCGCGCATCGGGCCGACCGTGTGCGAGCTCGACGGGCCGATGCCGATGGAGAACATGTCGAAGACGGACAGCGGAGCGCTCACGACTCAGCGCTCCCGACGGTAGAAGGGCAGCGCGACGACCTCGACGGGCAGTTCGGAACCGCGGACGTCGACGGCCAGCGCGGTGCCGGGGGCGGAGAGCGCGGCGTCGACGTAGGCCATCGCGACGGGGTAGCCGAGCGTGGGCGACAACGCGCCACTGGTGACCTCTCCGACCGGGTTCCCGTCGGCGACGACGGCGTAGCCGGCACGGGGAGCCCGGCGCCCCGATCCCTTCAGGCCGACCAGCACCCGGGCGGGTGCGACCTCGGCGAGTCGTCGCAGCGCCTCGAGCCCGACCGGTCCCGGGTCCTTGTCCAGCTTCACGACGCGGCCGAGGCCGGCGGCGAACGGGCTGGTCTCGCGGGTCAGTTCGTGGCCGTAGAGCGGCATCCCCGCCTCCAGGCGCAGGGTGTCCCGGCAGGCCAGCCCGGCGGGGACCCCACCGTGCTCGCGGGCCGCGGACAGCAGCGCGTCCCAGACGGTGACCGCGTGCTCGACCGGGGCGAACACCTCGAAACCGTCCTCCCCGGTGTACCCGGTGCGCGCGAGCAGCACGGGGACGCCCAGCAGGGTGGCGGACGCGCTGCGGTAGTAGCCGAGCACGTCGAGGTCGACGTCCACGAGGGGTCCGAGGATCGCCACCGACGCCGGCCCCTGCACCGCGACGAGGGCCCAGCGGGCGGTCTCGTCGGCGACGTGGACGTCGAAGGGGCGACACCGGTCGGCGATGGCCACGACGACGGGTTCGACGTTCGCGGCGTTGGCGACGACGAGGAACTCCTGCTCGCCGAGGCGGTAGGTCACGAGGTCGTCGACGATCCCGCCCTCGTGGTCGACGAGCATCCCGTAGGCCGCCCGGCCGATCGGCATGGTCGAGGCCCGCCCGACGAGGGCCGCGTCCAGCGCCGCTCCCGCCTCGGGGCCGGTGACCCGGATCTCCCCCATGTGCGAGAGGTCGAAGACCCCGGCGCGCTCGCGGACGGCCTTGTGCTCGGCGAGGTCGGAGGCGTAGCGCAGCGGCATCTGCCAGCCGGCGAAGTCGGTGAAGGAGGCGCCGAGCGCCGCGTGGACGTCGGCGAGGGGCGTGCTCGTCGGGCTGACCGTCGCGCTGCTGACCTGGGTGTTCACCGGGCTCCTCTCGTCGCGACCGCGCGGTGCGGTCACGTGCTGGACCCCCTCTGTCGCGGAACCTGAGAGCTTCACCCTGCGGGGCAGGGCTTTCCCCGTCGGTGAGGACCCAGGGGTCCTGCTTTCCAGAGCGGCCTGCCCGTGGCGGTACGTGGACCTGAGAGGTTCCGGGGTGGTTGCTCCTTCGGTGCCCACCGGTGGGACCGGTGGGGCTCTCCCGCCCGGGGGAAGCGGCCGTGTGTTCAGTTGTGCTGGCCGTCAGCGTGGCACACGACCGCCCCCGGGGACCAGCGCCGCCGCGTCCCGCCGCGCCGGGTCAGAGCTCCCCGGTGAGGAACTGGGCGCGGCCGTGACCGAAGGACCAGTCGGCGTCGGAGTTCTCCACGACCGAGACGACGACGTCGGAGGGTGCGGTCCCGCAGCGGGTGCGCAGCTGCTCGACGAGCAGACGGTAGAACGCCTCCTTCTGCGCGCGCGGGCGGGGGCGACTGGTCACCTGCAGCACGACGACGTCGCGGGTGCGCTCGATGCCGAGGCCGGTGTCGTGGACGACGAGCTCATCCTCGGGGTGCTGGTGGACGACCTGGTACCGGTCGCCGTCGGGGACGCCGAACGCCTCGACCACGGCGGCGTGGGCGGCGTCGAGCAGGGTACGGACCTCGTCGGGGCGACGGCCGGCGACGAGGTCGAAGCGGAGCAGGGGCACGAGAACCTCCGGATATTTTGTCCTGTCATTCTGACATGACTGGACCGGTCGTGTCCCGCACCACCAGCCGCGGGACGAGGACGACGTCGGCGGGGCCCGGATCGTCCTCGCCGTCCAGGCGCCGCACAGCCGCCCGCACCGCGCACGCCGCCTGCCCCGCCGCGTCCTGGCTCACCGACGTCAGCCGCACGTGCCCCAGCCGGGCCAGGAGGCTGTCGTCGTAGCCGGTCACCGACACCCGCCCGGGGACCGCGATCCCGTCCCGCAGGAGGACGTCGAGGACGCCGAGCGCGATCCGGTCACTGGCGGCCACCACCGCCGTCCCCGTCCACCCCCCACCCAGGACCCGCCGGGTGGCGGCGGCCCCGCCCTCCTCGTCGAAGGCCCCCTCCACGACCCGCCCGCGCACCCCGGCGGCCTCGACGGCGGCCTCGAACCCGGCGCGGCGGTCGGCGGCGATGTCCCCCGCGCCGCCGGAGACGTGCAGCAGGTCCCGGTGACCCAGGCCGACCAGGTGCTCGACCAGCAGCCGCGTCCCGACCTCGTCGGAGGCACGCACGACGTCGGGCCCTGGCGACCCGGGGTCCGCGAGGCGCGGGCGCCGCCCCAGGACCACGACGGGCACGCGTCGCCGCAGCTCCATCAGCTCCGCACCGGGCAGTTCCGGCCCGAGCAGCAGCAGCGCCTCGCAGCGGGAGTCGAGCAGGGTCTCGACCGCCGCCCGCTCCCCCCGCGTGCGGGTCACCGCGGCGAGCACGACGTCGTAGCCGGCCTCCTCCGCGGCGTCCTGCAGCTCCTCGACGAGCTCGGCGTGGAAGGCGTTGCGGACGGCCACGGTGATCCCGAGCAGGCGGGTGCGCCGCAGCGCGAGGCTGCTCGCCGCGCGGTCGGCGCGGTACCCGAGGTCGGCGGCCGCCCGCAGCACGCGGGCGGCCGTCTCGGCGCTGGGCCCCGGCGCCCCCCGCAGGGCGAGGGACACCATGCCCTTCGACACCCCGGCCCGGGCCGCGACGTCCTTGATCGTGGGTCGAGCGGACACCGGACTCCCTTCCTGGCCCGCTTGACAACGGCGGACGGTCGAACCGATTCTAGCGGCAGTCGTTCAAACCGGTTTGAAAATCACGTCGCACCAGTGCCGGTGCCGACCCGCGACCCTCCCGAGAGGCCCGCCCGATGCCCCCCACCTCCCCCACCCGCCCGATCGGCGTCGCCGTGATCGGCGCCGGGATGGCCGGCCGCGCCCACCTCGCCGGCTACCGCGCCGCCTCCACCCTCGCGGGTGGTTCCTACGGCGAGGGCCTGCCGCCGGTCCGCCTGGTCGCCGTCGCCGACGCCCACGAACCGTTCGCCGTGGCCGCGGCGCAGCGCTACGGCTACGAGCGCGCCGAGACGTCCTGGCAGGCCGTGGCCGAGGCCGACGACGTCGACGCCGTCAGCGTCGTCGTCGCCAACCACCTGCACCGCGAGATCGTCGAGGGTCTGCTGGCCGCGGGCAAGCACGTCCTCTGCGAGAAGCCGCTGGCCCCCTCGGTCACCGACGCGGAGGCGATGGTCGCGGCCGCCGCCCAGCACCCGGACCTCGTCGCCGCGGTGGGTTTCACCTTCCGCCGCTCCCCCGCGATCAACGCCCTGCGCGAGCAGGTGCTGAACGGTCACCTCGGGACCGTCCGCCACTTCAACGGCCACTACTGGTGCGACTACGCGGCCAACCCGAACGCCCCCATCAGCTGGCGCTACCAGGGCGGTCTGGGGTCCGGTGCGCTCGCCGACATCGGCAGCCACCTGGTCGACCTCGGTGAGTACTTCTGCGGGCCGCTGGAGTCGGTGCGGGGGACGGTGTTCTCGCAGGTGACGACGCGCCGGCCGAAACCGGTCGGCGCCGTCGTCGGGCACGCCCTGTCCGAGGTGAGCGCCGAGTTCGAGGACGTCGAGAACGAGGACCTGGCGACGTTCACTGCGACCTTCACGAACGGAGCGACCGGGACGTTCTCGGTCTCGCGCATCGCGCACGGCCTGCCCAACGGACTGGGTTTCGAGATCTTCACCGAGCACGGCGCGGGGGCCTTCGACCTCAACCGCACCGGTGAGTTCACCATCGCCGACTCGACCGCGCCCGGCGTGGTCAACGGCTACCGTCAGGTCCTCGTCGGCCCCGAGCACCCCTACGTCGCCGGTGGGCTCCCGATGGACTTCGGCGGCGTCGGGCACGGGCAGAGCGACTTCTTCAGCTTCCAGTGCCGCGCGTTCCTCAACGAGGTCGCCGGCGGCGTCGGCTCGCCGATCGGCGACCTCCCCGTCGTGCCGCCGATGGCCCACGGCCTGCACAACCTGCGCGTGCTCGAGGCGGTCACCCGGGCCGCCGACGGCACGGGCGAACCCGTCCCCCTCGACTGAGAGAGAGCAGACCGTGAAACTCGGCGTCTACAACGCGATCCTGCACGACCGATCCCTGCCCGAGGCGCTGCAGGTCGTCGCCGACCTCGGCCTGCAGGGCATCGAACTGAACTCCGGCGGGTTCCTGCCGCCGGTCCACATCCCCACCTTCGACGACATCCTGGTCAGCGACACCGCGCGTGACGAGTTCCTCGGGACCTTCGAGGGCACCGGGGTCTCGATCGCCGGCCTGAACTGCAACGGCAACCCGCTGCACCCGAACCCGGTCATCGGCGACCAGCACGCCGAGGACGTCCGCCGGTCGATCCGGCTGGCGAACCGCCTGGGCCAGCACCGCGTCGTCACCATGTCGGGGCTCCCCGGCGCCGAACCCGGGGCGACCCGCCCCACCTGGGTCGTCAACGCCTGGAACTCCCGCGACCTCGACGTCATCGAGCACCAGTGGAGCGTGGCCGCCCCGTTCTGGAAGGAGATCGACGCCCTCGCTCGCGAACTCGACGTCAAGGTCGCCCTGGAACTGCACCCGCAGAACGCCGTCTTCAACCCGGCGAACCTGCGCGAACTGCTGGAACGCACGGGGGCGACCCACCTCGGCGTCGAACTCGACGCCTCGCACCTGTTCTGGCAGCAGATGGACCCCGTCGCCGTCGTCCGGGACCTCGGTCCACTGGTGTTCCACGCCGCGGCCAAGGACGTGCGGATCAATCCGGCCGCCGCGGTCTACGGCGTGCTGGACAACCGGTTCCGTCGCCTCGACCCCGCCGAGGACCGCACGAACCTCGGGGGCGACGAGTGGGTCAACGAGTGGCCGAAGGAGTCCGCGTGGGACTTCGTCGCCCTCGGCAGGGGCCACGACACCGCGTTCTGGGCCGAGTTCCTGCGCGCCCTGCACGAGGTCGACCCGGACATGGCCGTGAACATCGAGCACGAGGACACCTCCCTCGGGCGGATCGAGGGCCTGGAGGTGGCGGCGGAGGTCCTCAAGGACGCCGCCCGGGCCGCCGGGGTCTGAGGCGGCGGCCCGGACGGGGCGCCCTGTCCGGGCCGCCGGGGTCTGAGGCGGCGGCCCGGACGGGGCGCCCTGTCGCGCAGGGCGTCTCGTCACGGATAGGCGATGGTCTCCGTCCGCCCGCTGACCAGGGCGCGGGTGGCCGCGTCGGCCACGGCCTGCGCCACGAGACCGTCCTCCAGCGTGACGGGCGGGGTGGTCCCCCGCTCCAGCGCGTCGACGAAGGCGGCCAGCGTCGCGGCGTAGGTCGGTTCGACCCGCTCGAACCAGCCCGGCGGCAACGCGTCGGCGACGACCCCGGCTACGCCGTAGTGCACGACGTTTCCCCGGTGCTGACGCCGGGACTCCACCAGTCCCGTGGACCCCATGACCTCGATGCGCTCGTCGTAGCCGTACCCGGTGCGCCGGACGCTGTCGATCTGCACGAGCGCCCCCGAGGGCAGGGTCAGCACGGCCACCGAGGTGTCGACGTCGCCGAAGCGCGCGATGCGGGGATCGGCCAGGGCGGAACCGGTGACGGAGACCGAGACCGGGTCCTGACCGCTGATCCACCGCGCGAGGTCGAAGAAGTGCACGGTCTGGTCGCGCAACTGACCCCCGGAGACCTCGAGGTACTCGATGGGCGGGAGGGAGGGGCCGCGCGACGTCAGCTGCAGGAGTTCGACCTCCCCGACGCCCCCCTCCGCCACCACGCGACGGAGCGCGGCGTGGTCGCGGTCGAAGCGGCGGTTGAAGTCGAGCATGGCCGGCACCCCGCTGCGGCGGACGTGCGCGACGACGTCGCGCGCCGCGGCGAGGTCGGGCGCGAGGGGTTTCTCGCAGATGACGGCCAGGCCGGCGTCGGCGGCCGCGCGCAGGTGCTGGGCGTGGGTGTCGGTGGAGGAGGCGATGAACACCGCGTCGACGTGGTCGGCGTCGAAGACCTCACCGAGATCGCCGGCGGCCCGCGAGCCGTGACGGCGGGCGAGGTCGTGGGCGCGGGCCTCGTCGATGTCGTAGACGAGGACGAGGTCGACGTCCGGGTGCGCGGCGAGGTTGCGGGCGTGGACGGATCCGATGAACCCGGCACCGACGAGGGCGAAGCGTTGCACGGGGCTCAGCCGACCAGGATGGCGAGCAGGTTGCGCATGGTCGTCGCCACCACCAGCGGATCGTGCTCGTTGGCACGGTCGGAGAACATCTCCGAGACCCACCAGCCGTCGTACCCGGTGGACTTGATCGCGTCGACCCACTGCTGCAACGGGATCGCTCCCCCGCCGATGACGACGTTGCGGTGCACGCCCTGGTCGGCGACGTCGTGCTCGCGGTCGAGGTCGAGACCGTCGGAGAGGTGGACGGCCTTGATGAGTTCCGGCGGCAGGGCGGCGACCTCCTCGAGGGTGTCCCCCGTGGACCAGAAGTGCCAGGTGTCCAGCGCGATCCCGACGTTGGGCCGCCCGGCGGTCTCGATGATCCGCAGCGCGTGGCGACAGCGGTTGAGCCGGGCCCAGGCGAGGGGTTCGAGGTAGAGCTCGAGACCGTGGTCGGCGGCGATGTCGGCGGCCTCGCGGACGTTCGCCGCGGTGACGGCGACGGCCTCGGCCTCGTCCATCCCCAGGGTCGCGCGGTAGCGGGCGTCGTCGTCGGCCAGGGTGCCCGCGCGGTGGTCCTTGACCACGCCGACGTCCACCGGACCCGTGCACAGCTGGACGATCGGGGCGCCGAGCGTGGCGGCGATCGAGCACATGCGGCGCACCTCGGCGAGGAAGTCCTCCCGCGCGGCGCCCTGGCGTTCGACGTCGAGGACCGCGCCGAGGCCCGTCACCTCGAGGCCCTCCAGGAGGGGCGGCAGCGTGTGCACCGAGAAACCCGCGTCGAGGTAGCGGTACAGCTTGGGGCTCTGCAGTTCGATGCCCCCGAACCCGGCCTGCTGGGCGACGGCGATGTCCTGGACGACGTTGCCGAAGAAGGTGGTGGTGACGTTCATCGACAACTTCGGGGACGACGCCGGGGGTGCCGCCGGAACCGGGCGGGTCGTGGAGGTGGACACGGTGCTCCTCGCTGAGCGACTGGACAGGTGTGGACCGGTCCAGAATAGCGTCCAGCAATTGCGGCGCCTACCCCTAAGCTGCCTCCGTGGAACACCGCGACGGACGCACGCCGGCACCGCGGATGCCCACGATCCGGGACGTGGCCGAGCAGGCCGGGGTGTCGAAGTCGCTGGCCTCCCTGGCGCTGCGCGGGGACCCCGGCGTGAGCGAGGCCCGCCGCGCCTCGGTGCGGCAGGCGGCGGAGGAGCTCGGCTACCACCCGAACCGGCTGGCCCGGGCGCTGGCCCAGCCGCGGTCGGGCACGGTCGGGGTCCTGCTCAACGACCTGCGCAACCCCTGGTTCGTCGAGCTCCTCGCCGGTCTGACCGCCTCCCTCGACGGGGCCGGGCTGGCGCCCGTGCTCGCCGACTCCTTCACCTCCCGGCGGGTCGGGCGCTCGGCGGTGGACCAGCTGCGCTCGCAGCGGGTCGACGCGGTCGTCGTCGTCGGCACCACCGACGACGACGACGAGCTGCGCCGGGCCGCGAGCGCCGACGTGCCGATCGTGCTCGCCGGGACCTACGAACCGGGCGACCTGGACGCCGACGTGGTGGTCAACGACGACGAGGCCGGCGCGGCCGGCGCGACCCGGCACCTGCTCGACCTCGGTCACCGCCGGATCGTGCACCTGCGCGGCCCGGGACGGGTGGGTTCGCTGCGCGCCCAGGGGTTCGAGCGGACCCTCGCAGATGCCGGCCTCACGGCGGTGGTCGTAGCCGGCGGCACGGGCGAGGAGAGCGGGTACGCCGCCGCCCGGCGGGTCCTCGAGAGCCGTGAGCGCCCGACCGCGATCTTCGCCTACAACGACCTGGCGGCCATCGGCACCCTGTCGGCGGCGCACGACCTGGGGCTCAGCGTTCCCGGGGAGCTGTCGGTCATCGGCTACGACAACACCTACCTCGCCGCCATCCGCCACCTGTCCCTGACGTCGGTCGACAACGGGACCTTCGCCATCGGCGTCCAGAGCGGACGTTTCGTCACCGAACGCCTCGCCGGCGCCGGCCAGGGGGGCCGCGTGCACCGGGTCGCCGCCACGCTCGCGGTCCGCCGGACGACGGGGCCCGCACCGGCGACCACCGACTGAACCGCGGCGCCGGGTGCCGACCCCGCCCGCCGGGGCGACGATGGGCCGGTGCCCCTCCTGCCTCCCCCGCCGACCGAGCGCGACGCCGTGCGCGCCTGGGTCGCCACCCACCTCGGGCACCTGACCTGCGAGGCCCCGGACGAGGCGGTACCGGTCTCGCCGGTGCGCGGCGGGCAGACCGCCGCCGACACCGCCCTCGCCACGCTGGACCTGACCGGTTACGCCGCCCGCCGCAACGAGGTGTTCCCGCGGGAGCGCCGCGGCGCGACGCGGCTCTCCCCCTACATCCGCCACGGCCTCCTCCCCCTGCCCGCCGTGTGGGCGGCGGCCGCCGACGCACCGGCCCGGGACCGCTCGAAGTTCCGCGACGAGCTGCTCTGGCAGGAGTACGCCCGCCACCTCTACGCGCGCCTCGGCCACCGGACGGCGGACGCCCTGCGCTTCGAGGCTCCCGTCCCGGCGCAGGCCTGGCCCCGTGAACCCTGGCCGCAGGACATGGCCTGCGTCGCGGCGACCACCGCGGAACTGCACGAGGACGGCTGGCTGGTGAACCAGACCCGGATGTGGCTGGCGTCGCAGTGGTCGGTGCGGGCCGGGGCGGACTGGCGCGAGGGCGCGCAGGAGATGTACCGCCACCTGCTCGACGGTTCCCAGGCCGCCAACCGTCTCGGCTGGCAGTGGGCGGTCGGGACCGGGACGGGCAAGGTCTACGGCTTCAGCCGCTGGCAGGTCGAGAAGCGCGCCCCCGGTCTGTGCCGCAGCTGCCCCCTGCAGCGGGCCTGTCCCGTCCAGGAGTGGCCGGACACCGAGGCCGGTCCCCGCGCCGAGACCCCGGACGCGCTGGCGGGCGGTCCCACCGACGCCGGCCCCCGGTCACCGGAGGTCACCGGGGAACCCGACACGGTCTGGTTGACGGCGGAGTCCCTCGGGGACACCGACCCGGCCCTGCTCGCCCACCCGGACCTCCCCGCGGTCTTCGTGTTCGACGAGCCGTTGCTGGCCCGCCTGCGGTTGTCCGGCAAGCGACTCGTCTTCCTCGCCGAGACCCTGGCGGAACTCGGCTGCGACGTGCACCTCGGCGACCCCGTGGTGGAACTGGCCGGACGCCGTCTGGCCGTCACCCACGCCCCCGTCCCCGGGTTCGCCCGCCGGTCGGCGCGGGCGGACGTCGTCGCCCGCCACCCGTGGCCGTGGCTGCGCCGACCCGGTTCGGGGTCCTTGCGCTCGTTCAGCGCGTGGGCACGTTCGGCGGGCTGAGGACGCTTGACCTCAAGCGCTCGAGGGCGCGCAGGATCTCCTCGTGCGCACACGAGTCGACGACCTGGGCATCGCCGAGATGGCGGCACGGTCGGGTTTCAGCGAACCCACGCTCCGCTACTACGAGAAGATCGGCCTGCTCGGCCCGGTCCCGCGCGACGTCGACAGCGGGCACCGACGCTACGACGAGGCCACGGCCGCCCGGATCGAGGCGCTGGCCTGCCTGCGCTCGGCCGGCGTCGGAGTCGCCGACCTGCGCCGCTACCTCGACCTGCTCGCGCGTGGTGACGCGGAATCCGCTGCCGCGCAACGTGACCTGTTCAGTGCGCAGGCGGCACGCGTCGAGGCCGAGATCGCCCGGCTCCGGGTCCGCGCCGAGTACCTGCACCGCAAGACCGACCTGTGGGACGCCCGGGTGCGCGGGGACGCCGACGCCGAACGGCGCGCCGTCGCCGCCGTGACCGAGGTCCTCACCAGATTCTGAAGGAGAACACCGTGGACCGCACCATCGTGGTGACCGGGGCGACCGGTCACGTCGGGAACCACTCGCTCGTCCGCCTGCTCGCCGACGGCGAACGCGTCCGGGCGCTCGTCCGTGGCCCGGAGGGGAAGGACGTCGTGCTCGCGGCGGTGGACCGGGCCGGCGTCGACGCGACGGCGCTGGAGTTCGCGACGGCGACCCTCGACGTCGACGACGGCTGGAACGAGGCACTGGCGGGTGCGGACGGGGTCCTGCACCACGCCTCGCCCTTCCCGTCGCAACAACCCGAGGACCCTGACGACGTCATCCGCCCGGCCCGCGAGGGCGCACTCCGCGTCCTGCGCGCCGCCCGCGCGCAGGGCGTCCGCCGGGTCGTCCTGACGTCGTCGTTCGCGGCGGTCGGCTACTCCCGCAGCAGCGGGGGACCGTTCACCGAAGCGGACTGGACGGACGGTGACGACGTCACCGCCCCGCCCTACGTCCGGTCCAAGGCGCTGGCCGAACGGGCTGCGTGGGCGTTCGTGGCCGACGGCGGACCGGAACTGGCCGTGGTGAACCCGACCGGGATCTTCGGCCCGACGCTGTCCCCGCGCCTCTCGGCCTCGGTCGCGATGGTCGCCGCGGTGCTCGCGGGCCGGTCCGTGCCCGACCCCGGACGGGCGTTCGGGATCGTCGACGTGCGCGACGTCGTCGACCTGCACGTGCGCGCCCTGGACGATCCGGCAGCGCGCGGGCGCAGGTTCCTGGCGAGCGCCGGCCCGGCCGTGACGCTCGAGTGGCTGACCCGCGTCGTGCTCGACCGCGCCGCACCGGGCCTCGACCTACCGGGTTCGCCGGTCGTCTCCACCGAGGCGGCCCGCACGGTGCTCGGCTGGCAGCCGCGGGACGGCGTCGCCACCGTTCTGGACACCGTCGACAGCCTCCGGTAGTCGGCCCGCGTCGGCGGGGACCGCCCAGGTTCCGAGCTTGCCGGGGTTCATCTGGATCCAGACGTCGGTGACCAGCCCGACCCGGACCCGGAGGTTCAGCACGGCGCGGACGCCGGGCCCGTCGTCGACGCGGTAGGCGAGCCCGTCTCCGGTGATCTCCTCGGCGAAGGCCATCCCGGGGTTCTTGCGGGCGATGCCGAGCAGGAACCGCGCGACGGCGTCGATGCCGACCACGGGACGTCGGGCCGCGCTGACGACACCGCCGCCGTCGGAGCGCAGCACGACGGACGGGTCGAGCAGGGCCGCGAGCATGGCGAGGTCGCCGGTCCCCGCCGCCCGCACGAAGGCCCGGACGACGGCGTCGTGCTCGCGCCGGTCACCCCCGACGGCGTCGTGCTCGCGCACCCGCCGCCGGGCCGACGACGCGAGTTGGCGCACCGCGGCCGGCGTGCGCCCGACGACCAGGGCGATCTCGGGGAAGGGCATCGCGAAGACGTCGTGCAGGACGAAGGCGACCCGCTCGGCCGGGGTCATGGCCTCCATGACGACGAGGAGAGCGGTGCTGACGGACTCGTCGAGGGTGACGCGGTCCAACGGGTCGCCCGTCGCGGGGTTCGGTCCTGGGAAGAGCTGCGCCGGAACGGGTTCCGGCAACCACTCGCCGACGTAGCGCTCGCGCCGGTACCGGGCGGACCCCAGGACGTCCAGGCACACCCGGCTCGCGACCCGCGTCAGCCACCCCTGCGGGTTCCCGATCACGGCCCGTTCGGCGTCGCCCAGGTGGTACCAGCGGACGTAGGTCTCCTGGACGGCGTCCTCGGCCTCCGCGATCGTGCCGAGCATCCGGTAGGCCAACGACACCAGCCGCCGACGCTCCCCGGGGACCTCGTCCATGCCGGCTCCTCCCGCTCCTCGTGAGCGGACAGCCTGCCCGGTCGCCGGGCCACCTCACACTCCGGCCCGCCGCGTCGTCAGGAGGACGTGAACACACCGTCCCAGGAGGTCAGCCCGTGAAGATCGCCGTCGCCGGAGGAACCGGCACCGTCGGACGCCACGTCGTGGACGTGGCCCGGGAGCACGGGCACGACACCGTCGTCCTGTCGCGGGCCACCGGCGTCGACCTCGTCACCGGATCGGGCCTGCGACCCGCGCTGGAGGGGGCCGACGTCGTCGTCGACGTCTCCTCGGTCGGGACGCGGTCCGCGGACACCTCGCGGCAGTTCTTCGGCGCGGTGACGAGGAACCTGCTGCGTGCGGAGGAGACCGCCGGGGTCGGGCACCACGTGGCGCTGTCCATCGTCGGCGTCGAGCGAGCACCGTTCGGCTACTACACCGGCAAGGCCCTGCAGGAGGAACTCCTGGCGCAGGCGCGGGTCCCGTGGACCGTCCTGCGGGCCACGCAGTTCCACGAGTTCGTCGGGCAGGTCCTGGGTCAGGCGACGATCGGTCCCCTGAACCTCGTCCCCGTCATGCGGTCACGACCCGTCGCGGCGCGGGAGGTCGGTGAACGGCTCGTCGAACTCGCGGGAAAGGGAGCCGCCGGGCGCGTGCGCGACCTCGGTGGACCGGAGGTCCTGCGGATGGTCGACATGGTCCGCGACTACGCCCGCGCCACCGGCCGCAGGGGGCCGGTGGTCGCGGTACCGCTGCCGGGCGGGTTCGGGAAGGCGTTGCGGGACGGGACGATCCTGCCCGGTCCCGACGCCGACCGGGGGCGGCAGACCTTCACCCAGTGGATCGCCCGCCTCTGACGACTCCTGGGGAACTTTCCACCCTTCCCGCGGCTCAGAAGGGTGGAAATCCTCCCAGGAGTTGGACGGGGACTGACCCCGGCATCACGCCCGCGGGTCGGGCAGCACGTCGCGCCAGGAGTGCTGCGGCTCGTAACCGAGCAGTCGGCGCGCCTTGTCGATGCTGTAGAGGGTCTCGTTCCGCCCCAGTTCTCCGCGGACCTCGACCCCTTCGTAGAAGGTGTCGAGGAGCTCCTGGGTGCTCGCCGCGACGGACGTGTCGGCGTTGGCCACGTTGAACACCTCGAACCCGAGGCCGTCGGTCTCGAGTGCGCGCAGGGTCATCTGCCCCAGGTCGCGGGTGTCGATGTAGGAGAAGATGTTGCGCCGGCGCAACGCCGGGTCCGCCAGGAAGGGCGGGAACTTCTCGGCGTACTCGTGGGGCTCGATGACGTTGTTGATCCGGAAGCCGTAGACGTCCGCGCCGGTCCGGGCCTGGAAGGAGCGCGAGACGACCTCCCCCGCCACCTTGGACATCGCGTAGGAGTCCTCCGGGACGACGGGGTGGTCTTCGTCGACGGGCAGGTACAGCGGTTTGCGCTCGCCGCGGGCGAAGCAGATGCCGTAGGTCGTCTCCGAGGAGGCGAAGACCACCTTGCGGATGCCGAGCCGGGTCGCGGCCTCCAGCACGTTGTAGTGCGCCAGGATGTTCGTCGCGAACGTCGTGGCGTCCGGGGCGATGAGGATCGCGGGGATCGCCGCGAAGTGGACGACGGCGTCGTAGGCCGAACCCTCGGCCGCGGCCGGGCCCAGCTCGTCGAGGTCGGCCATCGTCGGCACCCCCGCCATCGCGGAGTAGACCTGGCCGGCGTCGGTCAGGTCGACGCGCAGGTCGGTGACGTCGGGGTGGCGCAGCGGGGTGAGGTCGGCGTTGGTGACCTGGTGGCCCTGGGAGGCCAGGAACGGGGCGACGTGGTGTCCGGCCTTGCCACTGCCGCCGGTGAAGAAGATGCGCATGGGACCAGCCAACCACCCATCTCGCGTTGCGCCAGGCCGAACTCCCGCCGACCCCGGACGCGGAAGGACCCCGGCAGGGAAACCCTGCCGGGGTCCGGGTGGTCCGGTGCGCGTCAGGTCAGCGCGTGCCGGCCTTCGCGTACTTCGACACCGCGTCGATGTTGCTGGAGTCGATGAACGCGGGCCCGGTCAGCGTCGCCTGCCCACCGCCGATGGTGTTGGCGTTGTTCAGGTACAGCCAGAGCGAGTCGATCGCCTCGTACCCCTGCAGGTAGGGCTGCTGGTCGACGGCCCACTCGACCTTCTTATCCACGATGGCCTGGACGAGCTCGGCGTTGGTGTCGAACGTCGCCAGCTTGGCCGAGCTGCCCGCCTCCGCGATCGACTGGGTGGCGATCAGCGCGATCGGAGCGCCCAGGGTGATGACGTGGTCGATGGACGAGTCCTGCTGGAGCTTGGCGGTCAGGGTCGTCTGCACCGCCGAGGAGTCCGTGCCGTTGACGTAGATGTTCTCCACCGAGCCGGCCCCACCGAGGCCCGCGGCCACGCCCTTGCAGCGGTCCTCGAGCTGGACCTGTCCCTGGGTCTGGATGACGCAGAGGACCTTCTTCGCGCCGTCGGTGCCCAGGCGCGCGCCCGCCGCCTTGCCGGCGATGGACTCGTCCTGACCGAAGTACCCGATGGCCCCGACGGACTGCCAGTCGTTGAACCCCGCGTTGAACGCGACGACGGGGATGCCCGCGGCCTTGGCGTTCGCCAGTGCGGTCGTGAGGGCCGAGGCGTTCGGCATCGAGACCGCGATGGCGTCGACCTTGGAGTCGACGGCGTTCTGGATGAGCGTCGCCTGCTGCGCCGCGTTGTCGTTGTTGGAGTACTGGTAGGTGATGTTGTCCTTGGCCGCGGCGGCGTCGGCCCCCTTGCGGATGATGTCGAAGAAGGTGTCACCCGCCGAAGCGTGCGTGATCAGGGCGACCTTGAACTTCGGCGTGCTGGCGACGGCGCCGCCACTGGCGTCGTCACCGCTCTTCTCGGCTCCACCGGTGCTGCTGCAGGCCGCCAGCCCGAGCGCCGCGACCGCCAGAACTGCTGCGGTGCGGAGTCCTCCACGAGACGTCTTCATGTCGTTCCCATCCTCGTCGACAGGCGTCACCCGCACCGTGCGGGTGACTCAGTCCGGCCTGTTGGTCGTGCTCACCTGCGCCGACGGCCGGGCCGGGCGGTGCATCCGTGGGGTGACCCACCCGGGTGGGTGGGTCACCGGTCGATCACCAGCGGTCGACGAACTCCTGGATCCGCTGGCGCATGGAGCGGCTGGACTCCTCGGCCTTCTCCTCCCAGGCGAAGACGCTGGAGCAGAGGGCTCCGGAGAACCCGACCTCACCCAGAGCGGAGAAGATGCCGTCGAAGTCGACCTCACCCTCGCCGATGTTCAGGTGCTGGTGGATCCGTGCGGTGGAACCCGGCGGGTTGACGATGTAGCGCAACCCGCTGGAGGCCCGGAAGTCGAAGCTGTCCGCCACGTGGACGTGGCGGACCAGGTCACCCGCGTAGCGGATGATCCCCGGGCCGTCGCCGCCCTGGTGGTAGGTGTGCGGGGTGCAGTAGACGAACCCGATCCAGGGCTGGTCCAGACCCCGGACGAGGTCGACGGCCCGGTAGCCGTCCTCGACGAAGTCGTCGGGGTGCGGTTCGAGGCGCAGTTCGACGCCCTTCTCCTCGAAGTGCGGGAGCAGTTCCTCGAGGGAGTCGAAGAACCGCGCCTCGCTGGCCTCGGGGAGTTCCGGGCGACCGTTGAACTCGCTCTGCACCACGGGGACGCCGAGCTCGCTCGTCACCTCGAGGATGCGCTCCACGTTGCGCACGGCCTGCTTGCGCTCGTCCTCACCCGGACCGGACCAGCGCTGGACGAACTGCGTGGAGGCCACCCCGACCCCGGCCGCGTCCAGGGCGGACCGGAACTTCCGGACGGTCGCGAGGTCGACCCGCGGGTGGCGGAAGAAGGGGATGAAGTCCTCGCGCGGCGAGAGCTCGATCCACTCGTAGCCGAGGTCGGCGACCAGTCCGGGGAGGTCCAGCAGCGGCACCTCGCGGAACATGTAGGTGTCGAGCGCGATCTGCAGGTCCGCGTTGCGCGGTACGGCGTCGGCGACGAACCCGGGAGCCAGGCTCACGGTTTCGCCCCCAGGTCGACCTCGACGCGCTCCCCGGTGCGCAGGGACTCCACCCCGGCTGCGCACACCGCGGCCGCCGCATAGCCGTCCCAGACACCCGGCCCGTCGACGTTCGCCCCGGAGCGGACGGCATCGATCCAGCGCTGGAACTCCACGTCGTAGGCGGCGCCGAACCGTTCCTTGAAGTCCTTGGGGATGCTGCCACCCCAGCCCTGGCCGGACTGGGTGACCATGCCCTCGGGCAGGCCGATGCGCGCCTGCCCCTTCTCGGCGACGAGTTCGGTGCGCACCTCGTAGCCGAAGGTGGTGTTCACGAAGATCTCGACGTCCACGAGGATCCCGGACTCGGTCTCCATGATGACGAACTGCGGGTCCCGCAGCCCTTCGGGGGCGGCGCTCGTCGACCGCGGCGCGATGACGCGGATGGCCACGATCTCCTCCCCCGTCAGGTAGCGGGCGATGTCGACCTCGTGCACGACGGAGTCGAGGATGAGCATCTCGGAGGAGAAGTTCGGCGGGGTCGTCGCGTTGCGGTGGGCGCAGTGCAGGAACAGCGTCCGGCCGTACTCACCGGACTCGACGAGCCCCCGCAGCTGCTGGTACCCGGCGTCGAAGCGACGCATGAAACCGACCTGCACGAGCGGGCGACCCAGGGCCGCCTCGGCCTCGACGATCCGCCGCGACGTCTCCGGCGAGGTCGTGAGGGGCTTCTCGCAGAGGACGGGCTTGCCGGCCTCGAGGGCCACCAGCACGAGGTCCTCGTGGGTGAAACCCGGGGTGGCGATGACGATGGCGTCGACCTCGGGGTCGAGGATCGCGGCCTTCGGGTCGTGGATGGCCCGGACCCCGAACTCGGCGGCCACGGCGTCGGTCCGCGCCGCGTCGACGTCGCTGACGGCGACCAGTTCCGCGCCCGCGGTCAGCGTCGCCAACCGCCGGGCGTGGTCCTGGCCCATCATGCCGACCCCGAGCACGGCGACCCGCACGGCGCGGTCCCGGTCGTAGCCCGCCCGGGCGCTGTCCGGTTCCAGGGCGGTGGTGGTCGAGGTGCTCATGACGGGTCGTCTCTCCTTCTCGTGCTGCGGGGTGTTCGGGGTCAGAGCTTGTCGGTCGCCGCGGTGACGGCCGACAGTTCGTGGCTGAGGGCTTCGAGCTCGGCGCCCCCGGCCATCTCGTTGGTCAGCTGGTCCAGCGAGATCTCCGCGCGGGAGGAGTCCAGGGACACGTTGCCGCGGTTGAGGATCACGAAGTGGTTGCCGACGAGGTACGCGTGGTGGGGGTTGTGGGTGATGAAGATGACCCCGAGTCCCGCGTCACGGGCCTTCGCGACGTACTTGAGCACCACCCCGGACTGCTTGACGCCCAGCGCGGCCGTCGGCTCGTCCAGGATCAGCACCTTCGCCCCGAAGTAGATCGCCCGGGCGATCGCGATGCACTGGCGCTGCCCCCCGGAGAGCGCCCCCACCGGCCGGTCCAGGTCGGGCACCGAGATGCCCATCTTGGTCAGTTCCTCGCCGGTGATCCGCACCATCGACTTCACGTCCAGGCTGGCGAAGGGACCCCAGCCCTTGCGCATCTCCTGACCGAGGAAGAAGTTGCGCCAGATCGACATCAGCGGCACCAGCGCCAGGTCCTGGTAGACCGTCGCGATGCCCCGTTCCAGCGAGTCGCGCGGGGAGGAGAAGTGCACCTCCTCACCGTTCACGGTGAGGACCCCGTCGGAGTGCGTGTGCAACCCGGCGATGATCTTGATGAGCGTGGACTTCCCGGCGCCGTTGTCCCCCAGCACGCAGGTGATCTCGCCCTGGCGCACGGACAACGTGACGCCCCGGAGCGCGTGCACGTTGCCGTACTTCTTGCCCACGTCGTCCAGGCGCAGGATCTCCTGGTTGGGAGCCTGCTGGCCGCTGTCGGAACCTGTCATCGCGTTCACCTCTTCGCCGCCTGGTTCTTCACCACGAGGTTGACCACGGTCGCGATGACGAGCATCGCGCCCAGGAACAGCTTGTTCCAGTCCGCGTTCCACCCCGCGTAGACGATGCCGTTGGTGACGACCCCGTAGATCAGCGCGCCGATCGCGGCACCGATCGCGGAGCCGTACCCACCGGTCATCAGGCAACCGCCGACGACGGCCGCGATGATGTAGAACAGTTCGTTGCCGACGCCGTTGCCCGACTGGACGTTGGAGTAGGCGAACAGGTTGTGCATCCCCAGCAGCCACGCCGTGAACCCGACGCCCATGAACAGGCCGATCTTCACCGCCTTCACCGGGACACCGACCGCGCGGGCCGCGGCCGGGTCCCCGCCGGCGGCGAAGATCCAGTTCCCGACCCGGGTCCGCAGCAGGATCCACGTCGCCACGACCACGAGGACGACCCAGAAGATGATCGGCACCCGCAGCCCGTTGCCCACCGGCAGGGAGTAGTTGAAGAACGCCCTGGCCGAGGAGTACCCGGCCATGTCGGTGATCGTCGGCGAGGACACCCCGCCGGAGACGACCTTCGTCACGCCCAGGTTCAGACCGGTCAGCATGAAGAACGACCCGAGGGTGATGATGAAGCTCGGCAACCCCGTCCGCACGAAGAGCCAGCCGTTGAAGAGACCGACGGCCAGGGCCACGACGAGCGAGATCAGCACGCCGACCCAGATGTTCAGGTGCAGCTGGTAGGCCGTGGTCGCCGCCGTCAACGACGCCGTCGTCACCGCGACACCGGCGGAGAGGTCGAACTCCCCGCCGATCATCAGCAGCGCCACGCTGACGGCCATGATGCCGATCGTGGAGCTGGAGTAGAGCACGGTGAAGATGCTCGCGCCCGAACGCAGCGTCGGGGCCACGGCGAGGAACAGCACGAGCAGGGCGATCGCTCCGATGAGCGACCCGATCTCGGGACGGGAGACCAGCGAGGCCAGCGCCGATCGGCGCTGGACGCGGTCGTCGGCCGAGGTGGCCTTCCCCCCCGAGTGCGTGGTCGGGGGTTCCTGTCCCGTGGCGCTCTGCACGCTGTGACTCACGGGGTCACGCTCCCCGTCGCAGTGCGAATCTCCATCGATCCGTTCCTCTCTGGTGTGCCGAGCCGATCCGACGTTCGAACGGCGAAGGTCTAGCGGCAGGAGTTGAGGTACGTGCGGGTGCGGGTGGCGATCGGCAGGGGTGCGTCGAAGGCCACCGGGTAGAGGTCCTGCTCGACGATCGCGAAGAGGTCGCGGCCGAGGCCCTCGAGCGCCTCGAGGATCGGCGGCATGGCCGGGATCCCGTGCGGCGGCTCGACCATGGCGCCCAGCTTGACGGCCTCGCCGAACGGGAGGTCCTCGGCCTTCACCCTGGCGACGATCGCCGGGTCCACCTGCTTGAGGTGGACGTAGGCGATCCGGTCGGGGTGGTCGGCGATGATCTTCAGGTTGTCGCCACCGGAGTACGACACGTGCCCGGTGTCGAGGCAGAGCTTCACCACGTCGGGGTCGGTCAGTTCGAGGAACCGGTCGACCTCGGCGTGGGTGTCGATGTGGGTGTCGGCGTGGGAGTGGACCGCGATCTGCAGGCCGTAGCCGTTGCGCACGTCCCGGCCGAGGCGGTCCATGCCGGCGGCGAGGCGGGCCCAGCCGTCCTCGTCGAGTTCGCGCGGTTCGATCTGCTCGCCGGTCTTGTCGCTGCGCCACTGGCCGGGGATCACCACGAGGTGGGTGCCGCCCATGGCCTGGGTGAGCTTGGCGACCTGCTCGACCTGCGCCCACGCCTCGTCGTAGTGGTCGGGGCGGTGCAGGGCGGCGAAGATCGTGCCGGCGGACACCTTGAGCCGGCGCTTCTCGAGCTCGTCGGAGAGTTCGGCGGGGTCGGTCGGGAGGTAGCCGTACGGCCCCAGCTCGATCCACTCGTAGCCGGCGTCGACGACCTCGTCGAGGAAGCGGGCGGCTGGGGTCTGCAGCGGGTCCTCGGCGAACCAGACGCCCCAGGAGTCCGGAGCGGTGCCGATGGTCACGGCGCCTGTTGTCGGGGTGCGGCCCATGGGGAAGTTCCTCCACGTCGTCGTGCGTCGCCGTCCCGGCGGGGAGGGCGACTGCGGAAACTGTCGCGCGTGAACGCGCGAACTGTCAAGCGATTGTCGTTACATACTTACCTCTCCGCGACCTCAGGAGAAGCGGCACCCGGCCCCACCGGGGCCCGGACGACGAACGTCCCCCCGGGTAAGTGCTTACCCGGGGGGACGTGACGTCAGAGGAGCGGGCGTTGCGCCTCCTTCTTCCCCTCGTACCAGGTGCGCGCGGTGCGGGTGGACTCCAGGCGCGACACCTCCGAGACCGGGACGTCCCACCAGCCGCCCCCGTCGGGGGCCTCGGAGTAGAGGTCGGTCTCGACGTACACGCAGGTCGACTCCGTGGACGCCTTGGCGTCCTGGAGGGCCGCCACGAGCTCCTTGCGGGTCCCGGCGCGCAGCGTCCGGATCCCGAGGCTCTCGACGTTCGCCGCGAGGTCCACGGGGAGCTTCGCGCCCTCGAGACGACCGGACTCCGCACGCCGGCGGTACTTCGTCCCGTAGCGCTGCGAACCGTGCTGCTCGGACAACGCGCCGATCGAGGCGAAACCGTGGTTCTGCAGCAGGACGACGATGAGCTTCACGTCCTCCTGGACCGCTGTCACGAGTTCGGTCGGCATCATCAGGTAGGAACCGTCCCCGACCGTGATGAACACGTCCCGGTCCGGCGCGGCGAGGGCCACCCCGATCCCACCGGGGATCTCGTAGCCCATGCAGGAGAAGCCGTACTCGACGTGGTACTGCTTCGGGTCGCGGCTGCGCCACATGCAGTGCAGGTCACCGGGCAGCGAACCCGCGGCGCACACCACGACGTCGCGGTCCCCGGCCACCTCGTCGACGGCGCCGATGACCTCGGCCTGGGCCAGCAACCCCGTCTCCTCACCTCTCCCGGAGTGGAAGAACTCCTCCACCACGGCGTCCCACTCCCGGTTCAGCCGGGCCGCACGCTCGCGGTAGGCGTCGGGGGTCGAGAAGTCCTCCAGCGCGGCGGTGAGGGCCTCGAGGGCCTCCCGGGCGTCCGCCTGGACAGGGAGGCCGGCGTGCTTGACCGCGTCGAGGGAGGCGACGTTCACGTTCACGAACTTCACGTCGGGGTTCTGGAACACCGTCCGGGAGGCCGTCGTGAAGTCGGAGTAGCGGGTACCGATGCCGATCACGACGTCGGCCTCCGCGGCGATCTCGTTCGCGGCCGTCGTCCCGGTGGACCCGATGGCCCCCAGCGACAACGGGTGGTCGTAGCGGATCGCCCCCTTGCCCGCCTGCGACTGCCCGACGGGGATGCCGGTGGCCTCCACGAACGCCTTGAGCGCCTCGGTGGCCCGCGAGTACACGACCCCACCCCCCGCGACGACCAGCGGCGCCTTCGCGGAGCGGATGAGTTCCGCGGCCTCGGCGATCACGACCTTCTCCGGGACGGGCCGGGCGATGCGCCAGGTCCGTTCCCGGAACAGCTCCACCGGGAAGTCCCAGGCCTCGGCCTGCAGGTCCTCGGGAAGGCAGATCGTCGCCGCCCCCGTCTCCGCCGGGTCGGTCAGCACGCGCATCGCGCCCAGCAGCGCCGAGGGGAGCTGCTCGGGACGCCAGACCCGGTCGAAGAACTTCGACAGCGGTCGGAACGCGTCGTTGACCGACACGTCGTAGCCGTAGGGCTGTTCGAGCTCCTGCAGCACCGGCGAGGCGACCCGGGTCGCGAACACGTCGCTGGGCAGCAGCAGGACGGGGATCCGGTTGACCGTCGCGAGCGCGGCACCGGTCAGCATGTTCGTGGACCCCGGGCCGACCGACGCCGTCACGGCGAGGGTCTGCAGCCGGTCCTGCTGGCGGGCGAAACCCACGGCGGCGTGGACCATGGCCTGCTCGTTGCGACCGGTCATGTACCGCAGCTGCGCCGGCGGGTTCCAGTCCGGCGTGCCGACCTCGGCCTCCAGCAGGGCCTGCCCGATCCCGGCCACGTTGCCGTGACCGAAGATGCCGAAGACGCCGCCGAAGAACTGCTGACGGACGCCGTCGCGTTCGCTGAACTGGGCCTGCAGGAACCGCACGACGGCCTGCGAGACCGTCAACCGCACCGTCTGCACCGTCGGGTTGGGGGGAACCGCACTCATCTCGATCTCTCAGTTCTCAGCGGGGTACGGGACTGGCGCCCGTCGGGGTGGAGTAGAAGGGCAGCCGGGGGTCGACCGGCTGCTGTTCCCAGGTCGATCGCACCCAACCGTGGGCGGGATCGTCGCAGATCTTCCAGGCCCGTTCCGTCTCCGGTCCGGCCATGACGTTCAGGTAGTACATGTCGTAGGCGGGGTTGGCCACCGAGGGCCCGTGCCAGCCGTGCGGGATCAGCACGACGTCTCCGGACCGGACCTCCTCCAGCACCTCGATCGGTCGCGCGGGGTCGTCGACGTCGCCGTAGACCTGCTGGAACCCCACGCCGCCGGGAACGGTCGGCACACCGGCCGGGGCCAGCGCGCGGAACTCGTAGTAGTAGATCTCCTCGAGGTCGCTCTCCACGTCGCTGGTCCGGTCGTGGCGGTGCGGCGGGTAGGACGACCAGTTGCCGCCGGGGGTGATGACCTCGCAGGCGATGAGCTTGTCGGTCTCGAACGCCGCCGGGGTGGCGAAGTTGTTGACCTGACGGCTGCACTGCCCGGCCCCGCGCAGTTCGACGGGAACCCCCGAGGCCGGGCCGTAGCGGAAGGGCAGGCGGCGTGACGCCCGTGCGCCCGGGAACGAGAACACGCCGCCTGCGGCGCTGTGGACGCTCAGCGCGCTGTCGCGGCCGACGTAGGCGAAGTCGCTGACCCCGTCGAAGACCCCGGTGCGGCCGTGGAGTTCGAGCGTCTCCCCCTCGACCGTCACCGAGCAGGAACCCGACAGCGGCAGGACGAGCAGTTCGTCCGCACCGGTGGCGAAGGTGTGGCGGGCGCCGGGCGCCAGGGTCAGGGTGCGCAGGCCGGAGAACCCCCAGCCCGCCGACTCCGGCGTCACGACCAGGTCGAAGCCGTCGGCCCCCGCGCTACCGGCGGGGACGTGGAGATCGGTCACGGGAGACTCCTCAACGGACGAGCGAGACGGCGGTCTTGACGGCGGTGGCGACGTCACCGTCCGGCGGGTAGAGCAACGTCCGGCCCACCGTGAGGCCGCGCACCGACGGCAGCGCGAGCGCCTTGCGCCACGTCGCGAAGGTCTCCTCCGGGGAGGTCGCCGGGTCCCCGCCGAGCAGCAGGGTCGGCAGGGTGGTGGACTCCATGACGCGTTCCATGTCGTCGACGACGGGGATCTTGAGCCAGGTGTACGCCGTCGTGCGCCCCAGGGCCTGGGCCACGTTGACGGACTTGATGACCCCCTCGGCGCTGAGGTCGTGGACGACCTTGCCGCCCTCGTTGCGCGACCAGAAGGGTTCGATCATCGCGATGAGCCTGCGGGCGGCGAGTTCGCTGATGGCGTCGGCCGAGGCCGTCAGCGTCGGCAGGGTGCCGGCGTCGTCGAGGGCGATGCGGGTGAGGAACTTGCCGCCGTCGAGGTTCATGTCCTCGATGGCCTGCGCGTCGTAGCCGGTGAAGCGGTCGTCGAGTTCGAACGCGGCCCCCTGCAGGCCACCACGGTTCATCGACCCGAAGACGACCTTGTCCTCCAGCGCCCCGAGGAGGGTGAGGTCCTCGATGATGTCGGCGGACCCGAGGAGGCCGTCGACGCCGGGGACGGCGAGCGCCACCTGCAACCGGTCGAGGAGTTCGGTCCGGTCGGCCATCGCCATGGCGTTGCCGCCGACGCCGTTGGCCCCGCGGGCGGGGTGGTCGGCGGCGATGACCATGAGGCGACCGTCGGACCCCAGCACCGGACGTCGCCGCCGCGCCCGGGAGAGCTCGAGGATGCGTTCGGGGTGGCGCGCGCGGATCTCCGAGACCTCGGCGTAGTCCTTCGCGAACTGGTCAGGCACGGGCAGCGACCTCCTCGAGCAGGGCCTCCACCTCGGAGGTGAACGGCATGGCGGTGGAGCACTCGCGCCGGGTGGCGACGATGGCGCCGGCGGCGTTGGCGAAGCGCAGGACCTTCTCGAGGTCCCAGCCGGAGAGCAGGCCGTGGCAGAGCGCACCGCCGAACCCGTCGCCGGCGCCGAGCCCGTTGACGACCTCGACCGGGGTCGGCGGGACCTCGACGAACTCGGTCCCGTTGGGGCCGCGGGTCGCGCCGAGCACGCCCTTGGGTCCCTGCTTGACGATGGCGATCTCGACCCCGGCGGCCAGCAGCGCCTCGGCGGCCCTGCGGGGTTCCGTCTCGCCCACGGCGACCTCGCACTCCTCCTTGTTGCCGACGGCGACGGTCACGTGCTGCAGCGCACGCTGGACCTGTTCGGTCGCCTCGGCCGCGGAGGACCAGAACATCGGGCGGTAGTCGAGGTCGAGCACGGTGAGCGGGGCGCGCCCGCGGGCCTGCCAGGCGGCGAAGTGCGCTCCGCGGCTGGGTTCCTCGGAGAGTCCCGTGACCGTGGCCCAGAAGATGCCGGCCGCGCGGACGGCGTCGAGGTCGAGTTCCTCGGCGCGGATCTGCAGGTCCGGCGCGGTGGGCTGACGGTAGAAGAGCAGCGGGAAGTGGTCGGGCGGGTACATCTCGCAGAACGCCAGGGGCGTGTTGAGCCCGTCGACCCCCGAGACGAACCGGTCGGAGACCCCGAAGTCCGCGAGCGCCTTGTGGATGAACGTCCCGAAGGCGTCGTGACCCGTGCGGGTGATGACGGCCGCGGCGCGACCGTGCCGGGCGGCGGCGACGGCGACGTTGGTCGCACTGCCTCCCAGGTACTTCCCGAAGGTCTCGACGTCCTCGAGGCCCGTGTTGTCCTGCAACGGGTAGAGGTCGACGCCGACCCTGCCCATGGTCACGACGTCCAGCGCGGCCGTGTTGCTCACGCGAGGTCCCCTCCCAGTCCGGATGATCTGTGCCGTTCCGGGCCGCAGCGGCGCGGTGGCAGGGACGAGCGTGCTCCGCGGAAGGCCTCCGTGTCAAGCTTTGTCAGGACAAACGAACCTCCTGACGTGCACACCTCCGGACGGCTACGATGACGGCTCGGCGGCACGGCGATGTAGCTGCGCCGCCCATCGCGACGTTCGGAGCTGTGGTGAACGATCTGTTCTACGACCTGGACCGCTCGAGCCCGGTCCCCCTGTACTTCCAGGTCGCCCGCCAGATCGAGCAGGCCATCGAGGGTGGCAAGCTCCCCCCGGGTTCCCGGCTCGACAACGAGATCCACCTGGCCGACCAGCTCGGGCTGTCCCGCCCGACGATGCGTCGCGCGATCCAGCAACTGGTCGACAAGGGCCTGCTGGTCCGCAAGCGCGGCGTCGGCACCCAGGTCGTGCACGGTCAGGTGACCCGCCCCGTCGAGCTGACCAGCCTGCACGACGACCTGGTGCAGTCGGGACAGCACCCGGCGACGCAGGTCCTGCTGCACGAGATGGACGGCGCCGCCGACGACGTGGCCGGCAGTCTCGCGATCGCCCCCGGGACCCCCGTCCTGCACCTGCGCCGGCTGCGGACCTCCGGCGGTGAACCCCTCGCGGTGCTGGAGAACTGGCTGCCCGCCCCCTACACCGACCTGACGCTGGAGGCCCTCACCGAACGCGGCATGTACCAGTTGCTGCGCAGCCGCGGGGTGGGGATGCGCGTTGCGCGGCAACGGATCGGGGCCCGCCGGGGCAGCGCCGAGGAGTGTTCGCTGCTCGACGAGCGCCGGGGTGCGCCGCTGCTGACGATGGAACGCACGACCCACGACGACTCGGGCCGCGTCGTCGAGTACGGCCGCCACGTCTACCGGGCCAGCCGCTACGCGTTCGAGGTCACCCTCGTCGACCGCTGACGCTCAGCCGTCGATCAGCACCGCGCCGGCGACCTCCGCGAGTCCGGTCCCGAAGAGTTCGACCGGGGTGAAGGCCCCCGGTCGTCCTTCCCCGGCCGCGAGCCGCAGCGCGACCTCGGTCGCGGCGGCGACCGTGAAGTCCATGGCCTCCTCGGCCCGCAGCCACGCCGTGCGGGTCGTGCCGTCGGGCCACCCGACGCGGGCCCGGGCCCAGGTGTGGGCGCGCGGACGCGGAGTGGCCTTCATCCGGATCCGGGCCAGCGCACGGGCCGCCACCCGGGAGACGGGCCGCGTCGCCAGCACCGGCGCGAGGGCGCGCAGCACCCCGGCCGGGACCCCGGTGGGGACGAGCGCCGAGGCCGCGGTGACGTCGTCGGTACGGCTCAGCCGTCGGGCGGCGAGCAGTTCCCCCGACGGCAGGGTCCCGGTGACGACGGAGTCGCCGTCGGGGGTGGCGACGCGTTCGGGCTCGCGTCCGAGGGTGCCGGCCTCGGAGAACCCGCGGACGATCGTGCGGGCCAGCGCCTCGCCCAGCCGCCCCTCCTCACCCGCGACGGAGGCGATCGCGTCGATCCGCACCCGGCTCGGGACCCCGCGCCCCTCCTGTCCGGCGAGGGCCGCCCCGAGGGCGGCCTGGGTGCCGAGCACCCCGAACCCGGCACAGCCCACCGCGGTCCGCCCGGTGGCCGCGAGGGCGTCGTGACGGTCCAGGACCTCCTGCAGCGCATCGGGTTCGTTGCCGACGTCGACGTAGTGCGTGCCGGGCGGGCAGGCGTCCAGCACCGGGCCCGCGGTCTCCAGGAACGGGCCGACGGTGTTCACCACGACGGCCGGCCCCGCCTGGGCGATCGCCGCCAGCGCCCGGGGCGTGTCGGCCTCGAGGACCCGGATGTCACCGCTGATCCCGAGCGCCTCCAACCGACCGCGGTCGCGGCCGACCAGGACGACGGGACGCCCCGTCGCCGCGACGTGCTGCGCGACCCGTCGACCGACCCGGCCGGTGGCCCCGAGGACCCACACCTCTGCACTCACGTGTTCCTCCTGATGACATGGCGTGTCATGACCATAGCCGTGATGACATGCCGTGTCATCCCCGTACGATGACGGGGTGGGCCGATGGGAACCGGGGACGCGGGAACGTCTGGAGCGCGCTGCCCTCGAGCTCTTCGTCGAGCAGGGTTTCGCGGAGACGACGGTGCCGCAGATCACCGCGCGGGCCGGCCTCACCACGCGGACGTTCTTCCGGCACTACGCCGACAAGCGCGAGGTGTTCTTCGCCGGCGAGGACGAGGTCCTCGCCTCCGTCGCGGGCCACCTGGCCACGGCCGACCTCTCCGACGGGGCCCTGCCCCGCCTGCTGGCCGACCTGCCCGGCGTGGCGCTGGCGATGTTCGGCGACCGCCGCGAGGAACTCCGGCTGCGCCGCGGCCTGGTGGCCTCCGACGAGGGGCTCGTCGAACGGGAACTGCGCAAACGCGCCGCCCTCACCGCGACCGTCCAGCGCGGCCTCCTGGACCACGGGGTGGCCCGGGAGGAAGCCGCGCTGGCCGCGGGGGTCAGCACGACCCTCATGCACACCGCCGTCCAGGCCTGGCTCGACGGGGTGGAGGGCACGATCGACGTCGTGGTGCGTCGCACGACCTCGCAGCTCGTCGATCAGCTGGCGAAGTCGCGCACCTCCTTGTCGTAGATCCGGCCCGAGGTGACCGCGTCCTCGAGTTCCTCCAGCGTCCGGCCGCGGGTCTCCGGGACCTGGGTGTGCACGAACACCAGGGCCAGCAGGTTGATGACGGCGAAACCGAAGAAGCACCCGGTGATGCCGACGGACGCGACCAGCGTCGGGAAGTACAACCCCAGGAACGCGTTGGTCAGCCACAGGACGAACACCGACGTCCCCATGCCGAGCGCCCGCATCTTCTGCGGGAAGATCTCGGACAGGGTGACCCAGGTGGCCACGTTGAGGAACGTCTGCATCGACCCGACGAAGGCCACCACGAGGAACAGGATCACCCACGGACGCAGGGCGTTGCCCACCGGCAGGGCCAGCGACGCCGCACCGATCAACAGGTGGCAGACGGTCGTCAGGGTGTAGCCGATGACGAACGTCTTCCGGCGGGAGAAGCTGTCCATCATCCGCAGCGCGATGAGCGCGCCGACGACGGCGATGATCCCGGGCGCGATGTTCACGATGAGCGCCGTGCTGTCGTCGAACCCGGCCTCCTTCAGGATGGCCTGGCCGTAGTACATGATCGAGTTGATCCCCGTGAGCTGCTGCGCCACACCGAGTCCGATGCCGATCAGCAGGATCCGCCGCAACCACCGGTTGGACAGGATCTGGCGCCAGTCCAGGGCGACGCGCTTGGAGTCCTCCCACGTGGCGTCGACGATCTGGCGCGCCTCGGCCTCCGCCCGGCCGGCGGGACGGAGTTCGCGCAGGACCTCGACGGCCTCGTCGAACTTGCCGTGGTCGATCAGCCAGCGCGGGGACTCCGGCACCCGCAGCATCCCGACGAAGAGCGCGATCGCGGGCAGGGTGACGAAGGCCAGCATGATGCGCCAGACCCCGCCGTACTCGCCCCACACGTTGCCGACGATCGCGTTGACGACGAACGCGGCCAGCTGGCCGATGACGATCATCATCTCGTTGCGTCCCGACAGGGACCCGCGGATCTCGTAGGGCGCGAGTTCGGCCAGGAACACCGGCACCACCGTCGAGGCGGCCCCGACCGCCAGGCCGAGCAGGACGCGGCCGACGACCATGACCGCGAAGGTCGGCGAGAACACGCAGACCAGGGCGCCGACGAAGAAGAACGCCGACATCAGCAGGATGGCCTTGCGCCGACCCCACGCGTCGGAGAGCCGTCCACCGGTGATCGCACCGACGGCGGCGCCGAAGAGGAGCGAACTGGTGACGACCCCCTCGGTGAACGCGGTGAGCCCGAGCTCCTCGACCATCGGGTCGAGGGCCCCGTTGATGACGCTCGTGTCGTAGCCGAAGAGCAGGCCGCCGAACGTCGCGACGAGGGCCACCACCCCGAGCCTGCGGCGGTACGGACCTGCGCTCAGGGGCGGCAGCGCCGTCCCCGCTCCTCGTCCGGACGGGACCGACTGGCCCTGGGTGGTCGACACGGGAGAACTCCTTCGTTCCGGATGCACCTCGACCGGAACCGTAAGCGGCTGCTCGTCAAGATGTCAAGACAAAGTAACCTCACGCGACCCTCCACCCCTCCGACGAGGCGGCCGGCGCAGCCGCGCGAGAGGATCACCGGGTACCCGCAGCCACCGCGATCCCTGGGGAGTCCCGTGAACGACGCCGACCTGCTCGCCCGCCTCACCGCCGACGAGGAGGAGCTGCTCCTGGACCGGTTCGACGAGGACGACGCGTGGCGCCTCGGTTCGCTGCTCGTGCAGCGCGGGCGGGCCGAGGGACTGCCGCTGGCGCTCGCGATCCGCCGCAACGGTCAACGCCTCTTCCACGCCGCGCTGCCCGGTTCCGCCGCGGACAACGACCGCTGGCTGCAGCGCAAGATGAACGTCGTGGACGCCTTCGGCCACTCGTCCTTCCTGGTGGGGACGCGGTGGCGCCTCAGCGGGGGCGACTTCGACGTGGACGCGCGGCTGGACCCCCGCGAGTTCGCCGCGCACGGCGGGGCGTTCCCGCTGCGGGTGCGCGGGGTGGGCGTCGTCGGATCCGTCGCGGCCTCGGGGCTGCCCCAGGCCGAGGACCACGCGTTCGTGGTCCGCGTGCTGGCGGAGTTCCTCGCCCCCACCCGGCCCTGACGACCGGGGGCGATGAGTTCCGGGCCGGCGGGAGGTCGTGACCGGCATGAGGATCGACCACGTCCTGGCCGTCGCACCCGTCACCGACCTGGCGGCGGCGACCGACTGGTACACGCGCCTGTTCGGCCGCGTCCCCGACAACCGCCCCATGGAGACCCTGGTCGAGTGGCGGCTCACCGACACGGGGTGGCTGCAGGTCTTCCGCACCGGCGGCTCCCCCGGGACGACGACCGTCAACCTGGCCGTCGCCGACCTCGACGAAGCGCTCAGCGAACTCCGGGGGCGGGGACTGCAGCCCGGTGAGGTGCTCGAGGCGAGCAAGGGGGTCCGGTTGTCCGCGCTGAGGGACCCGGCCGGGAACACGGTGACGCTGATCAGCGGGTTCCGCGTGGAGTACTGACCCGTCGTCGCCCGCCTCAGAGCTCGATGCCGCGCTCCAGGACGGCCAGCAGGCGACGGGCCATGGCGAGGTTGGCGCGGGAGCGGTCGAGCACGAGGTAGAGGAACAGGCCCTGGCCGTTCGTGCTCTGCAGCAGGCGGAGCAGGTGGAACTGGGTCCCGAGGGTGACGAGGATGTCCTCGGGGGCGTCGTCCAGGCCCAGGCGGGCCAGGGTGCGCAGTTCGGCGCGCACGACGTCGGTGTTCCCCGCGGCGGCGACCTCGAGGTCGAGGGTGCCGCCCCCGGCGGAGCCCAGGGTCATGCCGGACTCGTGGTCGACCAGCAGGGCCGCGATGGCACCCTCGATCTCGAGGGCGCTCTTCAGGGTTTCGTTGACGTTGCTCACAGCGGTGCTCCTGGGTTCGAGGGGGGCGAGGCGTTCCGGGAAGTGGTGGGCGGGGCTGCTCGCCCCGACACCTCAACCATGTCGCGGTGACCGTGAGTGTTCAACTAGCGACCCTGCGGTTACCCCCAGTGGCAGAGCGACCCGCTTCTGGGCGGGTGAGACCCCACTGGGCCGGACGGGTGAGAAGGGTCCCCTCACCGCCCCGGAACCGGGCCCGGCGCGGGCTCAGACCAGCGGATCGGCCACGATCCGGGCCAGCGTCGAGCGCCCCAGCGCGCTCATCCGCGGGTTCGTGACCTCGTAGTACCAGACGAGACCCATCGCCTGCTGGAACGCCCACGCCTGCGACCGGACCCAGGCGAGCCCGTCGCTCCCGACCGCGGTCCGGAACTCCTCCCGCTCCGGGTCGTCGAAGAGGTGCCACCCGACGACCAGGTCGAGCGCGGGGTCCGCCGGCGCGAGGCCCCCGACGTCGAGGACACCGGCGAGGCGCCCCGCGGCGACGAGCACGTTGCCCGGGACGAGGTCCCCGTGCACGACGACGTCAGCCGACACGTGCGGCAGCCGCCGGAACCCCGACCACAGCGCCCGCAACCGCGCGACGTCGAGGAGGTCGCGGAGGTCCTCGCTCCGCTCGAAGCACTCGGCCATCCACGCGTCGTGCGCGTGCAGGTCACCCCCGCGACCCGGACCAGTGAAGCGCCTGCCGTGCAACGGGAGGGAGCGCACGTCGCGGACGAACCCGGCGAGGTCGCGGGCCAGTTCCGCGCCGTGGGCCACGTCGACCTCGTCCGCGGTGGTGCCCGGCAGCCAGGTGAAGACCGACCACTCGAAGGGGTACCCCTCCCCCGGCGCTCCGAGCGCCACCGGTTCCGGGGTGGGGAACCGGGTGACCCCGAGGAGCTCGCGGGCGGCCTCGACCTCGCGGCGCACGAGCCCGGCCGCTCCGGGGTGCAGCGGCAACCGCACCACCCACCGCTCCCCCAGCCGGAACACGGCGTTCACCGTCCCCGGTCCGTCGAGGGCGCGGACCGGTTCGTCCCGCCAGCGCGGGAACTGCCCGGCCACGAGCCGCCTCACCAGCTCGGCACTCACGTCGACCTGGTCCTCGTGCATCGGCAGCGTCACGACATCGCCCCCACGGCCGCGGTGACGAGGTCCGGATCGGTCCGGTACCGGGCCCCGAACCCCGCGTCGGCGGCCAGCAGCGACCGGGCCGAGAGGTGGACGGCACCCACGCCGGTGGCGGCCACCAGGTCCGGGACCCGCTCGGGACGCACCCCGCCGCCCGCCATCACCGTGAGCCGGCCGGCCGCCGCCACGACGGCGCGGGCGATCCGGTCGGTCCCGTCGTGGGCGGAAGACGCACCCCCGGACGTGAGGACGCGGTCCGCACCGACGGCCAGGAGGTCCTCGACGCCGGACTCGACGTCGGGGTTCACGTCGAAACCCCGGTGGGCGGTGAGTTCCGCACCCGCGGCGACGTCACGGAGGCGACGCAGGGCGTCGAGGTCGAGACGTCCGTCGGACCGCAGCGGCCCCACGACGATCCCCGCGGCGCCCGCCCCGAGCACCGTCCCGGCGTCGCGCAGGACGATCGCGAGGTCGTCCGCGTCGTGGACGAAGTCGCCCGGCCGGGGCCGGAGCAGGACGTGCACCCCGACCGGTCCGGCAGCCTCGACCGCCCGTTCGACGAGGCCGAGCGACGGGGTCAGACCGCCGACCTCCAGGGCCACGCACAACTCCACCCGGTGCGCGCCGGCGGCGCGGGCGACCCGCACCCCGTCGACGTCGGTCACGGCCACTTCGACGACGGTGCTCACGCCCCCACCCTGTCGGGCCTCAGGCGAAGTAGCCACCCCCGGCGAGGTCCTCGCCCAGCGTCGGACCGGCCGGTTCCCAGCCGAGCAGGGCCCGGGTCCTGAGGCTGGAAGCCTGCAGGTCGAGCGCGAAGAACGTCCCGATCCAGCCGAAGTGGTCGGTGGCCGCTTCCGGGGCGACGGGGACCACGGGGAGGTCGAGCCCCGCGCCGATCGCGGTGGCGATCTCCTTCGTGGTGATCCCCTCCTCGGCGACGGAGTGCAGGACGTTGCCGGCGGGGGCACACTCGACGGCGAGACGGACCATGCGGGCCGCGTCGGTGACGTGGACCGCCGACCAGTGGTTCGAGCCGTCACCGACGTACCCGGAGGAACCCGCCGCCCGTGCGGCGGCGACGAGGGCGGCGATGAAACCGTGGTCCCCGGCGCCGTGGACGGTCGGGGCGAACCGGGCGGCCAGGACCCGCACCCCCTTCTGCGCGTACTCGAGGGCGAGGTTCTCCGCCCCGCCCCGGAAGGAGTCGAGGCCGTACGAGGGGTTGACGTCGTCCTCGGTGCCGGCCCGGCCCCGGGCGATGCCACCGAGGCCGCTGGCCATCAGGAACGGTCGGTCGGAACCCACGAGGGTGTCCGCGATCGTCTGCACCGCAGCACGTTCGGCGGCGTTGGAGACGGCCGGGTTCGCGAAGTCGTGCTTGTTGGCGAGGTGGACGGTGCCCTCGGTGGACTCCGCGCCGCGGCGCAGGGCGTCGAGGTCGTCGAGGTCGCCGCGCAGGACCTCGGCCCCCTTGGCCTGCAGCGCGGCGGCGGAGGCGTCGGAGCGCGCCAGGCCGAGGACCTGGTGCCCGTGGGCGAGGAACTCGTCGACGGTGTGCGAACCGATCCAGCCCGATGCTCCGGTGATGAAGACGCGCACGTGGTTCTCCTCAAGTAGTGATGTCAGCTTGCGACATCACCGTAGCGCTCGATGTCAGGTTCTGTCATCACCTAGGATGGGGACATGGCACGGTGGGAACCCGGTTCGTCGCAGCGGTTGCAGCAGGCGGCCCTCGACCTCTTCGACGAGCAGGGCTACGAGCGGACCACCGTGGCCGAGATCGCGGCCCGCGCCGGGGTGACCGAGCGGACGTTCTTCCGCTGCTTCAGCGACAAGCGCGAAGTGCTGTTCGCGGGCAGCGAGCGACTGCTGGAGGAGTTCACCCTCGCCGTGGCGAACTCCGCCGCCACCGCCCCCGCCGAGATGGCCGCGGACGCGCTGGCCGGTTCGAGCGAGTTCTTCGGCGAGGAACGCCGGCCGTGGGCCCGGCGCCGCGCGGCGGTCGTCTTCGGCCACCCCGCGCTCGCCGAACGCGAACAGCTGAAGATGAGCGCCCTGGCGACGGCCGTGGCCGCTGCCCTGCGCGAGCGCGGGGTCGACGAACCCGCGGCGACCCTGCTGGCGCACTCCACGATCACGGTGTTCCGGGTCGCGTTCGAGACCTGGATCGCGGACGACACGGGCCGGACGATGACGCAGATCCAGCAGGAGCTGTTCGCGGCCCTGCGCCTCAGCCTGGCCGGCTGAACCGGCTGAACCAGAACCCGCCGGCCCGGCGCGGCGCGGGCGGTCTCAGCTCCAGGGTTCGCCGCCGACCCGGACGTCGGCGTGCGCGCGGGCCGACTCGGCCATGGCCAGGCTGATCGCGTGGTCCTGGCAGGCCTGCGCCAACGGGTACGGCTCGTCCCCCTCGCCGCGCGCCCAGGCCCCCGTCCGGGCCAGGAGTTCGGCCACGGCCACGTCGTCGTCGCTCATCCGCGTCCCGGCCCAGGCGTTGCGGTGCACGACCCGGCCGTCGAGGGCGATCGTGTCGAGGTCCACGCCCTCGAGGTTCAGGTCGATCCCGCGCCGCCGGTAGGAGAGGAGCGAGGTGACCGGGGTGACCGGGTCGACGAGCCGCGTCACGGCGTCGTCCGCGATCTCACCGCGGGTTCCCCGCACCAGGAGGCGACGGCCCCGCAGCGGGTTCCACCACTGGTTGTCGGTGAAGTCGTAGAGCCCCGTGCGGCCGCCGAAGTCGAGGGTCGCGAGGGTCGTCGTCGCGTCCCGGGGTCGCGCCGACGGGTCCCACCCGGCACCCGAGAGCGGGTCCAGGAGCGGGGCGGTGAACTCGCGGGCGTTCACGACGACGTCCTCCGTCCCGACGCCGAGGAGGCCTCGGACCAGCGACACCGCGTGGTACATGTGCGTCGAGGAGATCTGCACCGACGTCGGTTCCCCGATGGTCCCGTCGCGGACGACGGCCAGCCGGGCCGCGTGACCGGGCATCAGCAGGTACTGCTCCGCCACCTGGACGCGTCCGGAACCGCCGACGTCGTGCCACAACGACCGCAGACCCTCGACGTCCGGGGCGGGCGGCGTCTCGGCCAGGACCGGCACGCCCGCCGCGACGAGTTCGCGGACGAGGTCCGGCATCGCGGCCCAGGGCACCGACGCGATGACGAAGTCGGGCCGCTCGCGCAACGCCTCCTCCAGGGTCAGCACCGCGGGAACCCCCCACCCGGCGCTGATCTCCTCGGCACGACCGGCGGTGCGGGTGACCACCGAGGTCACCCGCAGCCGGTCGGGCGCCATCCGGGCGAGGCGCACGAAGAACTGCGACCTCCACCCGCTCCCGACGACGGCGAAACGGGTCGGGGCGGGTGGGGTCACAGTTCCTCCTGCGTTCGTCCCACCGGGCGGTGGGTGGGTGGGGACTCAGCCGAAGTGCCGGGGCAGCGTCCCCGTGTGCGCCTCGCGGAGTTCCGCGACGGGAACCTGGAACCGGCCCTGCACGTCGAGCAGGCCGGGCACGCTCCCGTCGCCGTCGTCGGTCACCCCGATGCGCACGTGCGCGAGACCGCGCGCGGTGCACATGTCGGTGAACCGGATCTCCTCCTCGCGCGGCACGGACACGATCGCCCGGCCGGCCGACTCGGAGAACAACGCGGTGAACGCGTCGATCCCGTCGCGGTCGAGGAGTTCGTCGAGCCACACCCGTGCGCCGACCCCGTACCGCAGGACGGACTCGACGAGGGCCTGCGCGAGGCCACCGTCGGACAGGTCGTGGGCGGCGTCGATCAGACCGTCGCGCGAGCACTGCACGAGGATGTCCCCGAGGAGCTTCTCGTGGGCGAGGTCGAGCACCGGCGGCAGGCCGCCGAGGTGACCGTGTTCGGCCCAGGCCCACTCGGAACCACCGAGTTCGTCGCGGGTGGTGCCGAGCAGGTAGACGTTCTGCCCGGACTCCTTCCACCCCGACGGGGTGCGACGACGGACGTCGTCGAGGACGCCCAGGACCCCGATGACCGGGGTGGGGAGGATCGCGGAGTTCAGACCGTCGTCACCGGTCTGGTTGTAGAGCGACACGTTGCCACCGGTGACGGGAACCCCGAGTTCCTCGCACGCGAGCGCCAGACCCTGCACGGCCTCGGCGAACTGCCACATGACCCCGGAGTCCTCGGGCGAGCCGAAGTTCAGGCAGTCGGTGACCGCGAGGGGTTTCGCCCCGGCCGCGGCCACGTTCCGGTACGCCTCGGCCAGCGCGAGCTGGGCCCCGGTGCGCGGGTCGAGCCGCGCGAACCGGCCGTTCCCGTCGAGGCTCAGCGCGACCCCGAGGTTCGTCTCCTCGTCGACGCGCACGACACCCGCGTCGTCGGGGGTCGCGAGCGCCGTCCCCCCCATGACGTAGCGGTCGTACTGGTCGGTGACCCACGCCCGCGAGCAGAGGTTCGGCGAGGCGACCATGCGCAGCAGGGTGTCGCGAAGTTCCACGTCGGTGCCGGGACGAGGCAGGGAGTCGGGGGTGTTCGCCTGCAGCGCGTCCTGCGACGCGGGACGTTGGTAGGGGCGTTCGTAGACCGGGCCGTCGTGGGCGACGGTGCGCGGCGGGACGTCGACGACGGTCTCGCCGTGCCACTGCACGACGAGGTGGGTGCCATCGGTGACCTCGCCGAGCACGGCGGCCTCGACGTCCCACTTCGCGGTGACCGCGAGGAACTCCTCGACGTTCGCCGGCGTGACGATCGCCATCATGCGTTCCTGGGACTCGCTCATGAGGATCTCCTCGGGCGAGAGCGAGGGGTCGCGCAGCGGGACGCGGTCGAGGTGGATGACCATCCCGCCGTCACCGGCCGAGGCCAGTTCGCTCGTGGCGCAGGACAACCCGGCCCCGCCGAGGTCCTGGATGCCCTCGACCAGACCGGCGTGGAACAGGTCCAGGCAGCACTCGATGAGCACCTTCTCCTGGAACGGGTCCCCGACCTGGACGGCCGGCCGCTTCGAGGGGCCGGTCGCGTCGAACGTCTCGCTGGCCAGCACCGAGACGCCGCCGATGCCGTCGCCGCCGGTGCGGGCGCCGAAGAGCACGACGAGGTTGCCGACGCCACGGGCGTTGGCCAGGTGCAGGTCCTCGTGGCGCAGCGAACCGATGCAGAGGGCGTTGACGAGGGGGTTGCCCTGGTAGGTCGGGTCGAAGACGACCTCGCCGCCGATGTTCGGCAGCCCGATGCAGTTGCCGTACCCGCCGACCCCGGACACGACGCCCGGGACGACGCGGGCGGTGTCGGGGTGGTCGATCGCCCCGAACCGCAGCGAGTCCATGACGGCGATCGGGCGGGCACCCATGGCCATGATGTCGCGGATGATCCCGCCGACGCCGGTGGCCGCACCCTGGTAGGGCTCGATGTAGCTGGGGTGGTTGTGGGACTCGACCTTGAAGGTCACGGCCCAGCCCTGACCGATGTCGACGACCCCGGCGTTCTCGCCGATCCCGACCATGAGGGACGTCTTCATGTCCTCGGTGAGGTGGTCGCCGAAGGTCTTGAGGTGGACCTTGGAGCTCTTGTAGGAGCAGTGCTCGCTCCACATGACCGAGTACATCGCGAGCTCGGCGCCGGTGGGGCGGCGCTGCAGGATCTCGCGGATCCGCTCGTACTCGTCGGCCTTGAGGCCGAGTTCCTTCCACGGCTGCGGGTGGTCCGGGGTCTGCTCCGCACGACCCACGGTGTCCAGGGCGGTGAGCGTGCTCACGCGAGTGCCTCCAGTCCGGCGCTCAGCACCGAGGTGAACAGGCCGAGGCCGTCCAGTCCCGGGCCGAACAGTTCCTCGACGGCGTGCTCGGGGTGCGGCATGAGCCCCACGACGTTGCCGCGTTCGTTGCTGATCCCGGCGATGTCGCGCATCGACCCGTTGGGGTTGCCGTCGAGGTAGCGGAAGACCACGCGGCCCTCCCCCTCGAGGCGGTCCAGCGTCGCGGTGTCGGCGACGAAACCGCCTTCGCCGTTCTTCAGCGGGATCGTGATCTCCTGTCCCGCCGCGTACGTGGACGTCCACGCGGTGGCGGTCGACTCGACCCGCAGCCGCTGGTCGCGGCACAGGAACTTCTGGTGGTCGTTGCGGACCAGCGCACCCGGCAGCAGGTGCGACTCGCACAGCACCTGGAAGCCGTTGCAGATGCCCAGGACGGGCATCCCGCCCCCGGCCGCGCGGACGACCTCGGCCATCACGGGCGCGAAGCGGGCGATCGCGCCGCAGCGCAGGTAGTCGCCGTAGGAGAACCCGCCCGGCAGGACGACCGCGTCGACCCCGTGCAGGTCGGCGTCGGCGTGCCAGAGCACGACGGCCTCGCCGCCGGCGAGACGCACCGCGCGACGGGCGTCGCCGTCGTCGAGCGACCCGGGGAAGGTCACGACGCCGATCTTCACGCGGTGACCTCGGCCGGGGTGCCGGAGGCGTCCCGGACGCTGACGACGTCCTCGATCACGGGGTTCGAGAGCAGCGTCTCGGCGGCCTTCCGGGCCTGCTCGAGCACCTCGGGGGTGACCTCGCCGGCCACCTCCAGCTCGAAGCGCTTGCCCTGACGGACGCTGGTGAAGAGATCGAACCCGAGGCGCGGAAGGGCGCCGACGACGGCCTTCCCCTGCGGGTCGAGGATCTCGGGTTTCGGCATGACGTCGATGACGACGCGGCCCATGCGCGGCGCTCCTTCGAGGAGGGGGGAGATCGGCGTGCTCAGGCTACCGCCGCCGCGGAGGCTCAAGGACCGCCGCGCTCCTGCCGACCAGAGGACGTGGACACCGCTCGCGCCCGACGCCGTGTGAGCACGTCCGTGCTCTTCGACGTCGGTGTCTTCGCGGCGGGACTGCTCGTGCTGGTGGGCGCCGCCCTGTGGTGGCACGCGACCGGGGCCAACCGGGACGTCTTCACGGCGCTGGCCTTCTGCATCCCCGTCGGCTGGGTCCTCACCCGCTTCCCGCTGATGGTGACGAGCGTGGCCACCGGCATCCAGGTGCCCTTCGCCCCCGTGCTGCTGTTCTACCTGCAGACCTTCTACGACACCCCCGTCGCGCTGCTGGCCTGGCCGCTCACCGCGCTGCCCGCGTACCTGGTCGACCGGCGGGCCTGGACGAGCCGGCTCTTCAACGCCGGTTCCTCGATCGTCTCCAGCCTGCTCGCGACCCTGGTCGTCGCCGCGCTGCAGCCGCTCGACCCGGTCCGTCCGGCGCAGCTGTTCGCGGTGCTGGCCGGGGCGGCGACCTACTTCGCCGCCGACACCCTGCTCTCGGCCGTGTCCATCGCGATCGAGTACCGCCGGACGCTGTTCGAGGAACTGGCCGACCCGGGCGCGCTCATCGGTGGGGCGCTGTTCCTGCTCGTCTCCGTCCTCGGCTACCTCGCGGCGGCCGTCAACATCGCGATGCCCACGTGGATCGCCTCGCTGATCCTCGTGCCCGGGATGGCCGTCGTTGTCGCGGCGTGGGCGTGGCGACGCGCCCACCAGAGCCGTGCGCAGCAGCGTCAGCTGTTCGAGGCCGCCGTCCGCATCCACGCGGTGACCACCGCGGACGACCTCGTGACCGTGCTCGAAGCACAGCCCGCGACGCTGGTCTCCGGCGGGCGCCTCGCGGTCCGGACCCAGCCCCCCGGTCCTGGCGAGGTCGGGTACGAGCTCGGCGACGAGGATCCACTGCGCTGGATCGTCGCCCCCCGGGCGAGCAACCGGGAGGGTCAGCAGTTCGACGAGGTCGCCCTGGCCTCGCTGGGCTCGCTGGCCTCGGCCGCGCTGGTCCGGCTGCGACTGGCCGCGGAGGCGGAACGGCTGGCCCTCGTCGACCCGCTGACCGGGCTGCCGAACCGGCGGGCCTTCACCAGCCGGCTGGAGCAGGCCGTGGGCGCGGAGTCGGCCATCGCGGTCCTCTTCGTCGACCTCGACGGGTTCAAGGCCGTGAACGACACGCTCGGGCACGCGGCGGGTGACGAGCTGCTCTGCGAGGTCGCGGACCGGCTGCGCAGCGCGGCCGGGGCCGGCGGTTTCGCCGCCCGGCTCGGGGGCGACGAGTTCGCCCTGGTCCTGCCCGACCTCTTCCCCGGGGTCGCCGACGACACGGCCGAGGCCGTCGTCGTGGCGCTGCGCACGCCGTTCCTGCTCTCCGCCGGGCCGGCCACGATCAGCGCCAGCGTGGGGCTGACCGCCTTCGAGGACGGCGACGACGCCGACTCGCTGCTCTCCCGGGCCGACGCCGCGATGTACGCGGCCAAGCGCTCCGGCGGCGGGCGGTGCGTCCTCGCCGAGTGACGACGGGCTGCGGGACGGGAGGCGGGACGGGAGGCGGGACGAGGTCCTGGGGAGTCCTCGCGGAGATCCGGTGACCGGCACCCCTCGACGGGGGTGCCGGGCCACCATCGGAGAGTGACGACCTCGACGCGGCGGGCAGTGCTCGCGACCGGTGCCGGTGTGCTCGTCGTGGGCGGGGCCGCGGTGGCCCTGGAGGTCCGGCCCGTCCGGAGCCGGATCCGGACGACCCTGGGCATCGGGCAGGTCGCGGACCCCGTGCCGTCGGCCGGGGCCGGGGAACCCGTCTTCGCGACCTTCGACTCCGCGGCCCGCGCTCGCCCGGTGACCTGGGGCTGGGCGACTCCCCCGGGCGTGGCCCCGGCCGGTCTGCCGGTGCTCCTCGTCCTGCACGGCCGCGGTGACGACGCGCGCGCCGCGTTCACCCAGCTGGGCGTCCACCAGTTCCTCGCCGCGCACGTCGGGGGCGGTGGGTCCCCGTTGGCGGTGGTCTCCGTCGACGGCGGGTCGAGCTACTGGCACCCCCGCGCGAACGGTGACGACCCGCTCGCGATGCTGCGCGAGGAACTGTTCCCCCGGCTCCACGACACGGGGTTCGACCTGTCCCGCTGGGCGGTCGCGGGGTGGTCGATGGGTGGCTTCGGCGCCCTCCTGCTGGCCCGGGAGGTCACCGCGGGACGGTTCCCCACGTCGGGGGAACTCGTCGCCGCGGCCGCGGGGAGCCCGGCGTTGTTCGCCTCCGCCGGGGCGACGTCGGCGGGGTCCTTCGACGACGCCGCCGACTGGCGGGAGTTCGGCGACCTGGTCCCCGGCCCGGCGACGGGGTCGGTCGCGCTCTCGGTGTCCTGCGGGGTCGACGACCCCTTCCGGGAGCAGACCGAGGCGTACCGGGCGGCCTGCGATCCCGCCCCGGCGGGCGGGATCGGCGACGGCGCCCACACCATGGGCTACTGGCGCAGCCTGGTCCCCGGGTGGTTGCGGTTCGTCGACGTGCAGCTCGCGTGAACCGTCACGGGGCGGACGATCGCGGGGCGGACGATCACCGTGCGGACGTCTTCTCGCGAGCCTGCGCGAAGTCGCGCGGACGGAACCGGCCCTCGTGCAACCGGCTCTCGATCTCCTCCAGGCTGTGCCCCGTGAGCTCGGGCATCTTCCGGTACAGGAAGACGAACGAGACGACGTTGAACGCGGCGTAGAGCCAGAACGTCTGGCCCGTGCCGATCGTGTCGATGATGCTCAGCAACGACAACGTGATGAGCAGGTTCGTCCCCCACAACGACGCCGACTGGGCGGCGGCGCCGGCGGACCGGGTGGCGAGCGGGTAGATCTCGGAACCCGTGAGCCACCCCATGAGCTGGATCCCCCCGGCGGTGAAGGCCATGAACGCGACGAGGGTGGCCACGATCCACGGGACCTGCGCCTTGCCGTCCTGGCCGGTGACGAAGAACGTGCCCAGCACGATCAGCGACAGGGCCGCCCCCGGGAGCGTGATGAGCGTGAGCCGACGCCGGCCGACCCGGTCGATGATGGCGAGGCCGATGAGCTGGGTGAGCAGGTAGGTGGCGCCGAGGGCGACCGAGACCTGCAGCGCGGCGCTGTCGGAGAACCCGTTGTCGGTGAGGATCGTCGGGGAGTAGTAGACGATCATCTCGATCCCGGACAGCTGGGTGAAGATCGCCAGCCCGCAGCCGACGATCAGCGCCGGCCGCACCCACGCCTCGCGCAGTCCCCGCCAGCCCTTGGTGCTGGCCTCGCTCTCGGCGTGCACGAGCCCGCTGATCTCGCGCAGTTCCCCGTCCACGTCGGCGCGGTCGGGACGGACGCGCTCGAGCGCCTCACGGGCCCGGTCCTCCTGGTCCGACTTCAGCAGCCAGCGCGGGCTCTCCGGCAGGCGGAGCATCAGCAGGAACATGATCGCCGCCGGGACGGAGGCCGCGCCGATCGAGATCCGCCAGTCCACCTTCTCGCTGGCTCCGACGATCGTGGCGATGAGGATGCCGACCCCGATGGCGATCTGGAAGCACAGGACGAGGCGACCGCGGTACTTCGTCGGCGACAGCTCGGCGACGTAGGTGGGGGCGGTCTGGGTCGCGCCACCGACGGCGAACCCGAGCACGAGCCGCGCGAGGGAGAGGGTCACGGGATCGGGGGCCAGCGAGGCACCGAGCGTGCCGATCACGAAGATCACGGCCACGACGAGCAGGGTTCCCCGACGGCCCCGGCGTTCGCTGAGCCGACTGCACGTGAGGGCCCCGACCACCGCGCCGGCCAGGATCGAGGCGGCGATGACCTGTTCCCAGCCGTTGCCGGTCTCGAAGTCGTCACTGATCTGCAGCAGGGCACCGGAGATGATGCCGGTGTCGTAGCCGTAGAGCAGACCCGAGATGGCCGACACCAGGGCGACCACCACCACCGCACCGGTCAGGCCACCACCGCCGTCCGCGGCACGATCCGACCCGTGGTGCTCGGTCATGGGGTTCCTCCGACGTCATCGTGGGCGGTTTCCTGTTCTCAGGTGCGAAACGTCCAATACAAGCACTCCGCCCGGCGTCCCGCCCGTCGAGGGATCTGAGACGATCCACTCCCCGGACCGTCCGACCTGCGAGGAACCCCGTGACCGCCAGCTCCCTCTTCGACGTCTCCGGCCGCCTCGCCCTGGTGACCGGTTCCACCCGCGGCATCGGGCGCGCCCTGGCCGAAGGTCTGGTCCGGGCCGGGTGCGACGTCGCCGTCAACGGACGGAGCGCGGAGGCCGCGGAGCGGGTCGCCGCCGAACTCAGCGCGCTCGGTCCGGGCACCGCCCACGCCTGCGCGTTCGACGTCACCGACTCCGCCGCGGTGGACGCCGCGGTCGCCGCGCTGGAGGAGGTCGCGCCGATCGACGTGCTGGTGAACAACACCGGGATGCAGCAGCGGAAGCCCTTCACCGAGTTCACCGACGACGAGTGGCAGCGGCTGCTCGACGTGAACCTCACCAGCGCGTTCACCGTGGCCCGGGCCGTGGCCGGGCGGATGGTCCCGCGCGGGCGGGGGAAGATCGTCAACGTCCTGTCCGTGCAGAGCGAGGTCGTCCGCCCGGGGATCGCGCCCTACGCCGCCACCAAGGGCGGGCTGAAGATGCTGACCAAGGGCATGTGCGCCGACCTCGGCGGGTACGGGATCCAGGTGAACGGCCTGGGTCCCGGGTACTTCGCGACCGAACTCACCGCGGCCCTGGTGGCCGACGAGGAGTTCACCGCCTGGGTCTCCGGGCGGACCCCCGCCGGCCGCTGGGGCGACGTCGCGGAACTCGTGGGCCCGCTGCTGTTCCTGTGCTCCGACGCCTCGGGTTTCGTCAACGGGCAGACGCTGCACGTCGACGGCGGGATGCTCGCGGTCCTCTAGCCCCCACTCCGTCGCGATCGAGCACAGTCCTCGTCGCTCAGGTTCCGTCACGCCGGAGTGGAACGAAGAGCTTCTCGCAGAGCGGATCGAGCCGACTTCCGCTCCAGTCGATCCGGCGAGGGTGGGGCGCGGGGTCAGCTCTCGAGCTCGGCCAGCGCGTCGTGGGCCTTCGCGACCTCACCGACGCGGTGCCGACCTGCACTGCCACGTCGGGCGAGGACACCTTCGGCCAGCACGGCGACCGTCGTCATGACCGCGGCGTAGCTGTCGAAGGCTCCCGGACCGTCGACCGGGACCACGAGCCGGTGCGCGACGGGGGCCGCGGGTGGCCCGGCGGCGGGATCGGTGAGCAGGACGCACGGGATCCCGAGCTCCGCGGCCAGTTCCAGCACCGCCGGGACCGCCGGTGTCCGACGCCGGAAACCCACGACGACGAGGAGGTCCCGCGCGTCGAGTCCCGCGACCTCCTCGGCAACGGTCTGTCCCGGCAACGGCGCGACGGAGACGTCAGGCCGGGCCTGGAGGAGCTGTTCACGGAGGTGCAACGCCACCGGGTAGCTGTTGCGCCAGCCGAGGACGAGAACCCGCCGGGCCGCCGCCAACGTCGTGACGACGCCGTCCAGGTCGGTGGCAGAGAGGTTCTCCGCGGTCCGGGTGAGGTTCTTGACGTCGTGCGCGACGTGCGTCGCGACCGGCCCTGGGCTGCCGTCGGGGAGACCGCCCGTCGGTACCCCCCGGGCCCGCAACGACCGCGCGTCCACCCTGGCCTCGGCGTAGGAAGTGAAACCGAGCCGCCGGAAGAACCGGCTGACCGTCGCCTTCGAAGCACCGGAGAATTCCGCCAGTTCCGCGCCGCTGAACCCGGCCAGGTCGTCGGCCCGTTCCAGGACCACCTCGGCGACCTGACGTTCGGAGGGGGTGAGGTCGGACCACACCGCGTCGATGCGGCCCCTCACACCCGGCTCGTTCACGCCCGGTTCGCTCATGCTCGTCGGCGGGCCACGTCGAGCACGGTGGCCTCGAACGCGTCGATACCGATCGCCACGTCCTCGAGGGTCACCTTCTCCCCCGGGGCGTGACTGATGCCGTCCTCGCAGCGCACGAAGATCATGGCGACGGGGGTGACGGCGGCGATGGCCATGGCGTCGTGCCCGGCCCGGCTCCAGATCGTCAGGGGTTCGGGGTCACCGGTCGCGGCGATGCCGGCGGTGACGGACTCCACGAGGTCGGCGTCGCAGTACACCCCCGCCGCGGCGTGGACCTCGATGAGTTCGAAACCCAGTCCGCGCAGGCCGCAGAACTCCTGCGCGTAGGCGGTGATCGCGTCGACCAGGACGTCGCGCTGCTCGTCGTGCTCGGCCCGGACGTCGAGGGTGAACTCGACCAGACCGGGGACGACGTTCACCCCACCGGGGAAGGCCTGCAGCCGACCGACGGTGGCGATGCCGCCGAGTTCCACGGCGAGGCGCTCGACGGCGAGCACCACCTGGGACGCACCGACGAGGGCGTCCTTCCGCTTGCCGTAGGGAGTTCCCCCGGCGTGGCGGGCCTCACCGACGACGCGGCCGGTGAAGCGCCGGGCTCCCGCGATCGAGGAGACGACCCCCAGGGGGCGCCCGGCGGCCTCGAGGTGCGGACCCTGTTCGATGTGCAGTTCCAGGTACCCGACGAGTTCCTCCGGCCTCCGGGCCGCCTCGCCGATCCGGGCGGGGTCGAGGCCGAACCGTTCCGCCGCCGACCGGACGCTGACGCCGTCGCGGTCGGTCCGCTCCCACCAGTCCTCGTGCCAGTTCCCGGCGACCGCGAAGCTGCCCGTGAGCGCGGTGGAGAACCGGGTGCCCTCCTCGTCGGAGAACGCGACCACCTCGAGCGCGAACGGCAGTTCCGCGGCGCGCGGGACGAGTCGGGCCGCGACCTCGATCGCACTCACGACGCCGAGCATCCCGTCGTAGCGTCCCGCGTCGGTCACGGTGTCCAGGTGCGAACCGAGCACGAGCGCGGGCAGCCCGGGTTCGCGGCCCTCCAGGCGTCCCCACTGGTTCCCCGCCTGGTCGCGCCAGGTCCGCATCCCGACCCCGGCCATCCACCCAGCGGCCATCTCGTTGACCCGGGCGTGCTCGGGCGAGAGGTGGACGCGTTCGATCCCGTGTCCGATCGCGGAGACCGCGGCGAGTTCTTCGCAGCGGTCCATCGCGCGCTGTGCCGCACTCACCGGGCGTAGACCTCCTGCGCCGCCACGGTTCCGCCGCCGGGCGCCACGTCCGCACCGTGCGCACGGAGCACCTGTTCGAGGGACGCGAGCGTCACGAGGACGGTGTCCTTGCGGGCGTTGTAACCCATCGTCCCGATGCGCCAGACCTTGCCGGCGAGCGGGCCGAAACTCGTGCCGATCTCGATGCCGTAGTCGTTCAGCATCTCCGCGCGGACGGCGTCGCCGTCGACCCCGGCGGGGATCAGGACGGCCACGACGTTGTGCATCTTGTGCTCGACGTCGCCGTAGACCTCCAGCCCGAGACCCCGGACGCCGGCGAGCATGGCGTCGCCGTGCAGCCGGTGCCGGGCGATCCCGTTCTCGAGCCCCTCCTCGAGCACCAGCCGGGCGCACTCCCGTGCGCCGTAGAGCATCGTGGTGGCCTCGGTGTGGTGGTTCAGCCGCTTCTCGCTCCAGTAGTCGAGGATCATCCCGAGGTCGAAGTAGTTCGAGCGGATGCGGGCCGGGCTCGGCAGGGTGTCCTCGTCGGACTCCGGGTCGGCGCGCAGCCCGGCCTCCACGCTGTGCCGGGCCCGGATCACCTCGACGGCGCGCGGGGACAGCGAGACCGGGGAACTGCCCGAGGGACCACCGAGGCACTTCTGCAGACCGGCGGTGGCGGCGTCGACCTCCCACGCGTCCATCTCGAAGGGGTTCCCGGCGATCGAGGCCGTGCAGTCGACGTAGAGCAGGGCGTCGTAGCGGTGGCACATCGCGCCGACCCCTTCGAGGGGCTGGTTCATGGTGGTCGAGGTGTCGCCCTGGACCATCGCGACGAGCTTCGGCCGCACCTCGCGGACGGCGGCCTCGAGGGCCTCGAGGGTGAACACCTCACCCCAGGGGACCTCGATGGTGTGGACCTCCGCGCCGCAGCGTTCGGCGACCTCGCGCAGCAGGTGGCCGAAGCGGCCGAAGACGGGCACGAGGACCACGTCGCCGGGCGAGAGGAGGGACACCAGCGCCGCCTCGATGCCGGCGCGCGAGGTGCCGTCGACGAGGACGGTCGCCTCGTTGGTGGTGCGGAACACCTCGCGGTAGAGGGCCTGCGTCTCGTTCATGTACGCCGTCATCGCCGGGTCGTACTGCCCGACGAGCTGGGCGGACATGGCGCTCAGGATGCGCGGGTCCACGGTGATCGGCCCCGGGCCCATGAGCAGTCGCGGCGGCGGCGCGACGGGCGCCCCGACCGAGGAGCGGAGCAGGCCGGGGTTCAGGAGCGGGATCGACTGTTCCACGACATCGACCTTATGCAACGATCGTTCCAAAGACCAGCCCTGAGGAGCCTCCTGTGACGGTCCACCTGCTTCCCTCCACGCCGAGCACCGTCCGGTGGGGCGACCTGCCCTGCGCCGGGGACCGCCCCGTGCTCGAGGTCGACCCCGGCGACGTCGTGGTCGTCGACACCGTGAGCCACGAGGGGATCCTCGAGGACCAGGGCCGCGACCCGATCGCCTTCTTCACCGCCCGCGGGATCGACGCGGCGGCCGTCCTGGCCGACGCCGTCGAGATCGCCCGTTCCGTCGCGCACGACCCCCTCGTCCAGGGCCCGCACGTCGTGACCGGCCCCGTCCGCGTCCGGGGCGCGCGACCCGGCGACGTGCTGTCGGTGACCGTCGAGGCTCTGGAACTGCGCGCGGACTACGGCGTGGTCAGCAACCGGCACGGCCGGGGTGCCCTGCCCGGGGAGTTCCCGCTCGGTGGTGTCGACGTCGTCTCCGTGCTGGCCCGGGTCGAGACCGACCCCGACACCGGTCTGCGCCGCGGCAGCCTCCCCGCCGGCCCGGACACCGACGTCCGGGTGCGGTTCCCGCTGAGACCCTTCCTCGGTCTCATGGGGGTGGGGACTCCCGGCCCGGACCACCTGCACTCCGTCCCGCCGGGGATGCACGGCGGGAACGTCGACGTCTCGGCGCTCGGGGTCGGCTCCACGCTGCACCTGCCCGTCCAGGTCGACGGCGCGTTGTTCTACACCGGCGACCCGCACTACTCCCAGGGCGACGGGGAGGTCGCGCTGACCGCCTTCGAGGCACCGCTGCGCGCCACCCTCCGCCTCGACCTCGTCCCCGCGGACGCCGTCCGGGTCCGCGACGCGCTGTGGGGGGAGACCCCGGAACTCCTGGTGCCCATCGGCATCGACCTGGACCTCGGCGAGGCCATGCGGAAGTCGGTCCGCACCGCGATCGCCCTGCTGGTCGACCTCGGGATGGATCCCGCCCACGCGCTGGCCTACCTCTCCGCCGCCGGCGACTTCGCGGTCTCCCAGGTCGTGGACCGGGTGAGCGGCGTGCACGGGACGATCCGCAAGGCCGACCTGGTGGAACTCAGCCGGCTCCGCGACTGACGTCGTTCACCACGGGATGACCCCGTCGTCCTCGAAGAACCCACCCGTCGGTCCGCCGTCGGGCAGGGTCGCCAACCGGATCGCCGTCGCCGCCCCCTGTTCCGGGGTGCGGATCCCGCGGTGACCGTTGAGGTCGGTGGCGACGAAACCCGGGCACGCCGCGTTGACGAGGACGTCCGTCCCGGCGAGTTCCTGGACGTACTGCAGCATCACGGCGTTGAGGAACGTCTTCGACGGCGCGTAGGCCACCGCGACGGGGCCGGTGGTCGTCGCGCTCCCCGCACCGGCCTGGCGGGTCAGCGAACCGACGCTGCTGGAGAGGTTCACGATGCGCGGGGAGGGGGACCGGAGCAACAACGGCAGCATCGCGTTGGTGACCCGGATGACCCCCAGGACGTTGGTCTCGACGACCGCACGGACGATGTCCAGGTCCACCCCGATCGGGTTCTGCGGCATCCCACCGGTGATGCCGGCGTTGTTGACCAGCGAGTCCAGTCGACCCCAGCGTTCCTCGACCGCTGCGGCCGCGGCCGCGACGCTGCTGTCGTCGGTGACGTCCAGCGCGACGCCGAACGCGTCGACCCCTCGCTCCCGCAACCTCGACACCGCCTCCTCCCGTCGGAGGCTGTCGCGGGCTCCGACCCCGACGCTGAAACCCGACGCCCCCAACCCGGCGGCGATCTCGAACCCGATGCCCTTGTTGGCCCCGGTGACCAGGGCGACCTTCTGCTCACTCATGCCGACGATCGTGCGGGCGCAACGGTTCCCGGGTCCAACACCGTCCCGGTCACGACCGATACCCGTGGAGTATCGATGGGGGTAGCCTTCCCGGATGGAGACCCGGGAACTGCGCTACTTCGTCGCCGTCGCCGAAGAGCTGCACTTCGGTCGCGCGGCGGAGCGACTCGGCATCGCGCAACCACCCCTCTCCCGAGCCATCAGCCGGCTGGAACGTCGGTTGGGGACCCCCCTCCTCCTGCGGACCAGTCGCTCGGTGACGCTGACCGAGGCGGGTGGCGTCCTGCTGCACGAGGGACGGGCCGCGCTCGACGCCGTCGAAGCGGCAGAGGTGCGCACCCGCCGCGCGGCGACGGCCGAACCCTCCGTCGTCCTCGCGACCAAGGCCGCGGCCTCGAGCGAACTCCTCGCGAAGCTCCTGCACGCCTACGCCGCCGAACCCGGGGCCGCACACGTCGAGGTCCTGCTCTGCGGTCCCGCCGAGCAGGAGCGGCTGCTGCGCACCGGCCGCGCCGACGTCGCGATCCTGCACCGCCCGTTCGACGACACCCGGGGTTTCGACACCGAGGAACTGCTGACCGAGGGGCAGGTCGCGATCCTCCCCGCGGGCCACCCGCTCACGACCCGCCGCACCGTCCGGCTCGCGGAACTCGACGGGCAGGCGGGACTGCCGATGCCCCGCTGGCCCCGGCCCGACGGGAGCTACCCCGACGGGCCCGGGCCCGAGGTCCGCGACCACGCGCAACTGCTGCAGCTCGTCGCCCTCGGTCGCACCCTCACCGTCGCCCCGGAATCGGCCCGGTCGCAGTTGCGCGACGACGTCGTCGCCGTCCCGGTCCTCGACGCACCGGAGGTCACGACGGTCATCGCGTGGCCGCCGAGCAGCCGGTCCCGCGCCGTGGCCGACCTCGTCCGCACCGCGACCCGCCTCTAGGGTCGACAGGTGCCCGCGCTGCCGTTCACCCAGGTCGACGTCTTCTCCGAAGAACCCCTCAGCGGGAACCCGGTCGCCGTCGTCCACGACGCCGACGACCTGACGAGCGGGCAGATGCAGCGGTTCGCGAACTGGACGAACCTGTCGGAGACGACGTTCCTGTTGCGTCCCGGTTCCTCCGACGCCGACTACCGGGTGCGCATCTTCACGACGGAGGAGGAACTGCCGTTCGCCGGGCACCCGACCCTCGGCTCGGCGCGGGCGTGGCTGACCGCGGGAGGGACCCCTCAGACGCCCGGAACCGTCGTCCAGGAGTGCGGGGCCGGCCTGGTCGAGGTGCGCGTCGAGGAACCGCACCTCGCCTTCGCCGCACCGCCGCTGTTCCGGGAGGGCCCGCTCGAGGCGGAACTCCTGGAACGGCTCGTGGCGGGCCTCGGGATCTCCCCCGCGGACGTCGTCTCGGGCGCACACCTGCACAACGGACCCCGCTGGGTCGTGCTGCAGGTGACCGACGCGGCAACGGTTCTGGGTGTGGTACCGGTTCCGGGTCCACTGGTCGGCCTCGACGTGGGGGTGGTGGGGCGACACCCCGCCGGGCACGAGGCGCAGGTCGAGGTCCGGGCGTTCCTCAGCGACGGCCGGGCAGTCGCGGAGGACCCCGTCACCGGCAGCCTGAACGCGGGGATCGGGCAGTGGCTCACCGACCTCCCGCCCCGCTACGTCGCGGCGCAGGGAACGGCGATGGGTCGGAGCGGACGGGTGCACGTCGAGCGGGACGGTTCCCGGGTGTGGGTCGGCGGCGCCACGACCGTCGTGGTGTCCGGGGTCGTTCGACCCTGAGGTCGGTCAGCCTTCCTGGTCCCGGATCCAGAGACCCATGAGCCTGCTGAAGAACTGCAGGAGTTCTTCGGCCGGCGTGCCCTCCGGGTCGGCGAGCTCGGCCAGGGCCAGTCCGTCGACGAAGACCCCGACGAACCCGGCGAGCACCTCCGGGTCGACGTCACCGCTGCCGTCCGGCACGTGCGCCTGCACCCAGGGGTCGGTGACCGAGCGCGCCGCCTCCCGCATCGCGCTGTACTGCTGCCGGGCGATCTCCGCCCGCCCCTCGGACCGCAGCGACCAGGTGGTCAACTCGTAGAGGGACAGGCGGCGGCCCCGGTCGAAGGACTCCTCCGCGGCGAGGGCGGCGCGCAGTCGCCGGAGCGCGTCCTCCGCCGGACCCTGGGCGACTCCGGGGGCCACGTCGCGTCCGGCGCCCTGCACCTCGCGCAGGTGGGCGAGGGCGACCTCCTGCACCAGTTCGTCCTTGCTGGCGAACCAGTAGTGGACGGTGCCCAGCGGAACCCCCGCCTCCTCGGCGATGCGGCGGGTGGTCGTCGCGGCGACCCCGTCACGGCCGACCACCCGGGCGGCGGCGGCGATGAGCTCGTCCCGCTTCGCGGCCGGGTCTCGACGGGTTCTCGGTGGCGCCATACCCGGGATGGTCGCACACCCGTCGCGGCACCGGACAAATTTCCGGTCAATTGACCTGGACGCTTGACCAGAAGGTGACCGTGCGCGCATCGTGTTCCTGCACAGCCCGACTCCTCTCCCCCCCACCTCCTGGAGGTCCTGATGTCCACCCCCTCGCCGCCCCTCGGCCCGCTCGAGGACCGGGGTGACGCCGTGCTCGTCGTCGGCGCCGGACCGGCCGGACTCGCGGCCGCCCGGGCCCTGCGGGCCCGCGGGCTGACCTACGACCACGTCGACCGCCACGGCGTCGGCGGGATCTGGGACATCGACGCCCCCGGTTCGCCGATGTACGAGGCCGCCCACTTCATCTCCAGCCGCACGTTGTCGGGTTTCGAGGGTTTCCCGATGCCCGCGGACTACCCGGACTACCCCCACCACCGTCAGGTCCTCGCGTACCTGCGCGCCTTCGCCGACGCCTACGACCTCAGCGACCGGGTCGAGACCGGGGTCGAGGTCCGTGACGTCGACCGGTCCGGCGACCGCTGGCGGGTCACGCTGGCCGACGGCCGTCGGCGGGAGTACGCGGGGATCGTCTGCTGCAGCGGCGCCCAGTGGTTCCCCGTGCTGCCCGACCTGCCGGGTGAGTTCGCCGGTGAACTGCGGCACAGCAACACCTACCGCAGCGCCGACGAGGTCCGCGGCCGGCGGGTCCTCGTCGTCGGTGGCGGCAACAGCGGGTGCGACATCGCCGTCGACGCGGCCCGGACCGCCGACCGCGTGCTGCTGAGCATGCGGCGCGGGTACTGGTTCATCCCCAAGCACGTCTTCGGACGACCCTCCGACGTCTTCGCCGCGGGCGGCCCGCACCTGCCGGTCCGGTTGCAGCAGAAGGTCTTCGGGTGGGTCCTGAACCTGCTGAACGGTCGTCCGGAACGGTGGGGCCTGCAGAAACCCGACCACCGGCTCTTCGAGACCCACCCCGTCCTGAACAGCAACCTGTTCCTCGCCCTGCAGCACGGGGACGTCGAACCACGTCCCGCGATCCGTTCCGTGGACGGTCACCGGGTGGTGTTCACCGACGGTCAGGAGGCCGAGGTCGACACCATCATCGCCGCGACCGGCTACCGCCACGCGGTTCCCTACGCCCAGCGCTTCCTGGGCAGCGACCAGCACCCCGACCTCTACCTCACGAGCTTCTCCCGGCAGTACGAGGGCCTGTTCGGCATCGGTTTCACCGAGACGAACTCCGGGGCGTTCAAGCACTTCGACGCCCTGGCGCAGATGATCGCGAGCCACCTGGACGACCGCCGGAACCGGCCGGAGCAGTACCGGGGCTTCCGGCAGTTCATCGCCGACGACACCCCTGACCTCACCGGCGGGCTCTCCTTCGACTCCTCCGCACGCCACCAGGGCTACGTCGACGCCGATGCCCTGACCCGGTACCGCGCCGCGGTCGGACGCCGGTTCGGGTGGCGCCTGCAGACGGGCACCCGCCGCGACCTCGCCGGGGTGCGGTCGTGATCCGGCAGGCGGCACGGGCGCTCACCGGACTGCTGCGGGCCCCGGGCTTCGACCCCCGGGGCAAGGTGGTCGTCATCACCGGCGGCGCCGGCGGCATCGGCAGCGCCCTCGGACGCCGACTGGCCCGCGACGGGGCGAGCATCGCCGTGCTCGACCGCGACGCCGAGCGCTGCCGGCAGGTCGTGGCGGACCTCCCGCGGGTGGGGACCGCCCACCACGAGGGTTTCGTGGGTGACCTCACCGACCCGGCGCAGGTGAGTGAACTCCTCGACGACGTGGGCGGCGTCTACGGGTACGTCGACGTGCTCGTCAACAACACCGGGATGACCAGTGCCGAACGGTTCGCGGACCGGTCCCTGGAGTCGATCGACCACGAGCTCCTGGTGAACCTGACCTCCCCCCTCTACGTCACCCGCGCGGCGATCCCGTTGCTGCGCAGAGCGAGCGACCCGCGCATCATCTCCACGGTCTCGCTCGCCGGGATGATGCCGCAGGCGGAGACGCCGATCTACTGCGCCTCCAAGTTCGGCCTCCGCGGAGCCATGCTCTCCATCGCCCTGGACCTGGAGCCGCACATCCGCGTCTCCTCGGTCCTGCCCTCGGCCACCGACACCCGGATGCTGCGCCAGGAGGCCGTCGACGGGGGCAACGCCCTGCAGTTCCAGTCACCCCCGCAGAGCGCGGAGGACGTCGTGGACGCCGTGGTGCGGTTGCTGCACAGACCGAGGTTGGAGGGGTACCCGAAACCGCGGGAGGCGCGCCTCGTCCGCGCCGCGATGGCGTTCCCGAACCTGCTCCCCGTGGCGCTGTCCTTCTTCGAGGGCAAGGGCGAGGCGGGTCGCCACCGCTACCTGGCGGAACTGCAGCGGCGGGGTGACGTCGTCGAGGTCGACGGCCGGCTGGTCCTCCGGTGAGCGTGATCGTCCTCGTCGACCCGGCCACCGGTGAAACCGTCGGCACCTCCCCCGTCCAGGGTCCGGCAGAGGTGGACAAGGCCGTCCGCGTCGCCCGCGAGCGGGTCCGGGAGGGGATCTGGTCGGCGCGTCCGGTCCGGGAACGGGGCGCGGTCCTGCACCGCCTCGCGGACCTGGTGGAACGCGACGCGGACCACCTGGCGGGCCTGGACTCCCGCCAGTCGGGTCGGCCGATCACCGAGGTCCGGGAGAACGACCTGCCGGGTGCGGTGGAGTCGCTGCACTGGTTCGCCGGTGCCGTCGACAAGCTCACCTCCCCCGTCACCGGCGGGCCGAACGGGGGCACCGGGCACGCGCTGTCGTTGACCCTGCTCGAACCCGTCGGGGTGGGCGCGGCGATCCTGCCGTGGAACTACCCGCTGGCCATGGCGGCCTGGAAGGTCGGGCCCGCGCTGGCCGCGGGCAACAGCCTGCTGCTCAAACCCGCCGAGGCGACCCCGGGATCCGCCCTGCACCTGGCGGAACTCGCCCGCGAGGCCGGGCTCCCCGACGGCGCGCTGACCGTCCTCACCGGAACGGGCGCCGACACCGGCGCGGCCCTGGCGGGTCACCCCGACATCGACGCGATCTCCTTCACGGGTTCCACCACCGCCGGTGCGGCGATCCTGCGGGCGGCCGCGGACAGCGGGTTCAAGCGGGTGACGCTGGAGATGGGTGGCAAGAACCCCCAGGTGGTGTTCCCCGACGCGGTCCGGGGAGTCGGCCCCGGGGAGTTCGACCGCCTCCTGGACCACGTGGTCGAGTCGGCGTTCCTCTCCAGCGGCCAGAACTGCACCGCGGGCTCGCGGATCCTGGTCCACGAGGACGTCGCCGAGGAACTCCTGTCCGCTCTGCTGGAACGAGTGGCCACGCTGACCGTCGGCGACCCCGCGGACCCGGCCACCCGGCTCGGGCCGCTGATCAGCGCCGGGGCCCGCGACCGCGTCCACGGTCTCGTGCTGCGGGCCGTGGCCGCGGGGGCCCGTGTCCTCACCGGCGGAACCCCCTGCCCCGGTCCGGGTTTCGGCTACCCGGCCACGGTGCTCGTCGACGTGGCCGCCGGGGCCGAGATCGAACGCGAGGAGGTCTTCGGACCCGTCGTCACCGTCTCCACGTTCCGGACCGAGAGCGGGGTGGTGGCCCGGGCCAACGACACCCGCTACGGCCTCGCGGCCTCGGTGTGGACGCGCGACGTGGACCGCGCGCTGCGCCTCGCCCGGTCCCTCGACGCCGGGATCGTCTCGATCAACGCCTACAGCGAGGGGGACGTCGCGACCCCGTTCGGCGGTTTCGGGTCCTCCGGGTTCGGCGCCCCGGAGAAGTCGCTGGAGGCCTTCGCCCAGTGGACCCGGCGCAAGGCCGTGTGGCTGCACGCCGGTGGGTCACCGGCGTGAGCGGGGACACCGCCGCCGACCCGCCACCGACGCGGTGGGTGCTCACCCTCACGCTGGCCTGGCTGGGGTTGTGGATCGCCCAGTTCGCGCCGCTGCAGGTCCTGCTGCCGGGGCTGACCTCCCGGGTGGTGACGTCGACGTCCTGGATCCGGGTGGTCCTGGTGTTCGGCGTGGTCGCGGGCGTCGCCGGCGGGGTGGCCGCAGTGGTCGTCCCGCGGGTGGGTCGCTCCCTGGACCGCGCCGACGGGAGCGGGAGCGGACACCGGGCGTGGTTCGCCACGGCGGTGGGCGTCTGCGTGGTGGGGCTGGTCGCGCTCGGCCTGCAGACGACGGTGGTGGGGGCGACGCTGGCGTGGTCGGTGGCCCTGCTGGGGCAGTGCGCGGCCGGCGTGGTCCTCACCACCGCACTCGCCCGCCACGTGCCGCCGCGCTACCAGGCCACCGTCTCCACGGCCGTCGCGGTGGCCAACGCCGCTGGTGTCGTGCTGGGAACGGCGCTCGCCGGGGCGAGCGGGGACGACTTCGCGCGGGGAGGAGCGCTGCTGGCCCTGGCGGTGCTGGTGACCTGCCTGCCGTTCGCCCTGACCCGGCCACCACCGCGGGTCGACACCGTCACGACCGCCGCGGCGCCGGACGGGAGCGGACCGGGGCCGGCGACGCGCTCGCGACGACCGCTGCGGGTCGCGTTCACGGCTCGGAGCCTGCTGACCCTGGGGAACGCGCTCGGGACGACCCTGCTGCTGTTCTTCTTCACCTACGACCTGCACCTGCCCGACGCCGAGACGTTCCTCGTCGAGGTGGTCGTCGTCTACGTGGTGGCGACGGTGCTCACCGCCGCCGTCTGCGGTCCGCTGTCGGACCTGCTGCAGGCGCGGCGGGTCTTCCTCGTGGCCGCCGGCGTGCTGCAGGCCGGGGCGGCCCTCGTGCTGGCCCTCTCCCCCACCCGGACGGACGTCGTGACCGCCGCCGTCGTGATCGGGGTCGGGTGGGGCGCCTTCATGGCGGTCGACCAGGCCGTCGTGGCCACGGTCACCGACGGGGTCGAGGGACGGGGACGTGACGTCGCCGTCCTCGGGGTCGCGTCCTCGTTGCCCCAGAACCTCGGCCCGCTGCTGGCCTCGCTCGTGGTCGCGGCGGCCGGTGGGTTCGCACCGCTGTTCCTCGTCGCCGCGGTGGTGGTCCTGACCGGCGGGGCAGCCGCCGTGGCCCTGCCCCGCGGTCCCGGCCGGGTCAGGCGAGCGGGCGCGCCGGTCGCCACATCGAGGCCGGGCCGGTGACGGTCCCGAGCGCCTCGACGGTGGCCAGGAAGCGGAACCCGAAGGACTCGTAGAGCGTCCGGCTGCGGGGGGTCGACGCCTCCAGGTAGGCGGCCGCCCCGGCGGCGTCCACCTGACGCAGCCGGGAGGCCAGCAGCGTCGACCCCACCCCGAGACCCCGGGCGCCGTCGCCCACCCCGATCGCGGTGAGGTACCAGTGCTCCGGGACCGGGCGGTGCCGCGCCAGCACGGCCTGGTTGGCCAGGGCACGACGGATCCCCCTCCAGCCCAGCGCCTTCCAGAAGGTCGGGAGCTGAGCGACCTGCGCCGGGAGGTGACCCGCGCTCCCGGGGGCCTCCCAGGCCGCCGCACCCAGCACGCGCCCGTCGGGACCCACGGCGACGTCCACCGCACCGTGGCGCAGGGCCCCCGACGCCAGCACGGCCCCGAAGAAGCCGCGGGTGCGCCGGTGACGCTCGGGTCCGGTCCCGGTGAACGTCGCCATCACGGGGTCCGCGGCGAAGGCGGTGGCCAGGACGTCGGTGACGACCTCGAGCTCACCGGGCGCGGCGGGGCGCACCTCGACGACCGGCGGGGCGGCAGCGTCCTGGGGGGTGAGCGGGGTCGGGAGCACGGGTCCTCCTGGTCGTGGCGGGTCCCTGGTCCGGGACTCCTCCACTGTAGGCAGATATCTGGTCACTTGACCAGTTCATGTGACCAGATGGCCCCGCGCCCCGCAGTCAGACCAGCTTCATCGCCTCGATCAGGGTCGTCCGCAGGATCTGCTCCATCTCGTCGAACTCCGCCTGACCGGTGGTCAGCGCCGGCGCCACCTGGATGACCGGTTCGCCGCGGTCGTCCGGACGGGCGTAGAGACCGTTCCGGAACAGGGCCGACGGCAGGAACTGCTTGATGAGCGTCTCGCGCTCCCCGAGGTCGAACGTCTCCTTCGTCGTCTTGTCCTTGACGAGTTCGACGGCCCAGAAGTACCCGTCGCCCCGGACGTCGCCCACGATGTCCAGGTCCAGCAGCTTCTTCAGGGTGTCGCCGAGGGCCTGCTCGTGGTCGAGGACGTTCTGGTTCAACCCCTCGCGCTCGAAGATGTCGAGGTTCGCCAGCGACACCGCCGCCGACACCGGGTGCCCGCCGAAGGTGTACCCGTGGGGGAAGAAGTTCTTGCCCTCGAGGAAGGGCGCCATGATGCGGTCCGAGGCGATCATCGCGCCGATCGGGCCGTAGCCGGAACTCATGCCCTTCGCGCAGGTGATGATGTCGGGCTGGTAGCCGAACTTCTCGCAGGCGAACATCGTGCCGTGGCGGCCGAAACCGCAGATGACCTCGTCCGAGACGAGCAGCACGTCGTACCTGTCGCAGATCTCCCGCACCAGCTGGAAGTAGCCGGGCGGCGGGGTGAGGCACCCACCGGAGTTCTGCACGGGTTCGAGGACGACGGCCGCGACCGTGTCGGGACCCTCGAAGAGGATCGCCTCCTCGATGCGGGCCGCGGACCACCGGCCGAACTCGACCGGGTCGGTCGGGGCACCCATCCGCTCGGCACGGTAGATGTTCGTGTTCGGCACCCGGAAACCACCCGGGGTCAGCGGTTCGAAGGCCTGCTTCATCGCCGGCAGGCCGGTGATCGCCAGCGCCCCCTGCGGAGTCCCGTGGTAGGCGGTCGCCCGCGAGATGACCTTGTGCTTCAGTGGTTTCCCGGTGAGCTTGAAGTACTGCTTGGCGACCTTCCAGGCGCTCTCGACGGCCTCGCCACCCCCGGTGGTGAAGAACACCCGGTTGAGGTCACCCGGGGCGTAGGACGCCACCCGTTCCGCGAGCTGGATCGCGGGTTCGGTGGCGTAGCCCCAGACGGGGAAGAACGCGAGGGTCTCGGCCTGCTTGGCCATGACCTCGGCGAGTTCCGCGCGACCGTGCCCGACCTGGACGACGAACAGGCCCGAGAGGCCGTCGAGGACCTTGTGACCCTGGTCGTCCCAGACGTAGGCACCCTCGCCCTTGACGATGACGGGAGCCGGCCTGTCCTGGTAGGCACCCATGCGCGCGAAGTGCATCCACAGGTGGTCGCGCGCGGCGGTGGTGAGGTCGGAGGACCCCGCACCCTGGACGACCTGCTCGGTCACGGTCATGCCGAACCCTCCTCGAGTTCCAACGACGACGTCTGCGGGGGTTGTCCGCCGGGGGTTGCCCGTCGATCCTCCCACCCTCCCGCCGCAGATGACAGGGGCACCAGCGACGCATCGTCGGTGCTGCGCCAGGACCACCGACGAACCGTCGGCGTTAGCCTGCCCCCGTGCTCACCGTCGCGGACGTCCTGGCGCTGCCCGTCCTGGCCGCGGGCGGCCCCCGGGTGCGCTCCGGCGAGGACCGCCTCGGGGTGCGCGTGCGGTGGGTGCACGTCAGCGAGCAGACGGAGGTCGCCGGGCTCCTGGGGGGTGGCGAACTGCTGCTCTCCACCGGCATGGGGCTGCGCGACGTGGACCTCGCCGGCTACGTCGCCTCCCTCGTCGACGCCGGCGCCGTCGGCCTGGTCGTCGAACTCGGCGACCACCTCGCCGCCCTGCCGCCGGCGCTGGTCCGCGCCGCCCGCGCCGCCCGGTTCCCGCTGGTCGAACTGCACCGGGTGGTCCGGTTCGTCGAGGTGACCGAGCAGGTGCACGCCCGATTGCTGGTGGACCAGCACGAGCGCCTGCGCTTCGCCGAACGCGTCCACGCCTCCTTCGCGGGGCTGAGCACGACGGGGGCCACGACGGCGGAGGTCCTGGACCGGGCGGCGGAACTCCTCGACGGGCCCGTGGTGCTCGAGGACGTGGCCCACCGCGCGGTCGCCCACGTCGCCGGGCCGGCGGGGACGGCGCAGGTGCTCTTCGACTGGTCGCGGCGCTCGCGGCGCGAGGGCGGCCACGAGGGGTGGTCGACGGCGCCGGTGGGCGCACCGGGCAACCGCTGGGGCCGACTCGTCGCCCCGGGCCCGAGCGGGGGCCGCGACGCGGTGCTCGTCCTGGAACGCGCCGCGGAGGTCCTGACGGTGCTGCGGCTGCTGTCCCCCGAGGGGGACCGCGACCTCGCCGACCGCGCGCACGCGGACCTCGTGCAGGACCTGTTGCGGGCCCGCCCCGTGGACGAAGCCGCACTGCGCCAACGGGTCCGCGCCCTCGGGTTGCCGACCCGCGGGGGTTTCGCCGCTGCGGCCGTGCACACTCCCGGCGGCGCGGACCGGGCCACGGTGGCGCAGACGCTCGCCCACGTGGGCGGGGTCGGCATCACCGGCGTCCTCGGCCACGACGTCGTCGGCGTGCTGCTGGTGGGACGGGAGGACGCGACGGCGACGTTGCTGCCGCGGCTCGCGCAGGCCCTCCCCGCCGCGGCCACCCTCGGCGCCGCCGGGGTGGTCGGTGAGCTCAGCGCCACGGCGGAGGGTTTCGCCGAAGCCCGTCACGTCGCCCAGGTCGCGGCCGCCGCGCCGCGCCGGGTCCCGGGTGCGGTCCACCGCACCGCCGACCTCGGGGTGCGGGGGTTGTTGTGGCACCTGCGCGGCGACCACCGGGTCGCGCAGTTCGCGGAGGCGCAGCTGTCCTCGGTGCTGGACGCCGTCGACGGTGGCGACGCCGACCTCGCCCTGCTCACCGCCTACCTCGAGGTCGGCGGTTCGATGACCCCGCTCGCGGCGCGGCTGCACCTGTCCCGGCCGGCGACCTACGGTCGGGTGGAACGGCTCGCCCAGCGCCTCGGCCGCGATCTCGACGACCCGGAGACCCGGGTGGCGCTGCACCTCGCGCTGCTCACCCGGGCCCAGCAGGGACTGCTCAGGGACGGGTGAGGAGTTCCCCGCGGGGTTGCGCCCCGAGGTCGAGGAGTTCACCGCGACGCCAGGTCGAGCGCACCGCGCCGGTGAAGGTGCGCCCCTGGTAGGGCGTGACCTTGTTCTTGTGCTGCAACGTCTCCGCGTCCACCATCCACTCCTCCTCAGGGGCGAAGACGGCGAAGTCGGCGACGTTCCCGGCAGCGATCCGACCTCGGTCGGTGAACCCCGCGAGGTCGGCGGTGGCCGAGGACATCCAGCCGACGACGGTCTCCAGCGCGACCCCGCGGCCGCGGGCGGCCGTCCACACGGCGGGCAGGCCGAGCTGCACCGAGGCGATGCCGCCCCAGGCGGCCCCGAAGTCCCCCTCCTCCAGGCGCTTCAGCTCCGCGGTGCACGGGGAGTGGTCGGAGACGACGCAGTCGATCGTCCCGTCCAGCAGCCCCCGCCACAACGCGTCCTGCTCGGCGCGGTCGCGGATCGGGGGGCAGCACTTGAACGACGTGTCGCCGTCGGGGACCTCGGCGGCGTCGAGGGTCAGGTAGTGCGGGCACGTCTCGACGGAGAGGTGGGTGCCGGCCGCCTTCGCCGCCCGGACCTCGGCGAGGCCGGCCGCCGAGGACAGGTGCACGACGTGCACGCGGGCCCCGGCACGGGCGGCCGCCTCGGCGACGGAGCGCACGGCGAGCGCCTCCGCGGCCGGCGGACGCGATCCGACGAAGTCCGCGAAGCGGCGACCACCCGGGTGGGCGTGCGCGCCGATCTCCCCGGCGTCCTCGGCGTGGGCCAGCAGCAGGCCGTCGAAGCGCGCGAGTTCGGTCAGCGCCTCCTGCAGACCGGCGGCGTCCAGGGGCTGGAACTCCTCGATCCCGGAGTCGAGCAGGAAGCACTTCACCCCGAACACCCCGGCCTCGTGCAGCGGTTCGAGCTGGTCGGCGTTGCCCGGCACGGCGCCGCCCCAGAAACCCACGTCGATGACGCACTTCCCCTGCGCAGCCGTCCGCTTCAGCTCCAGCGCCTCGGGGTCCAGGGTCGCCGGGGTGCTGTTCAGCGGCATGTCGAGGATCGTCGTGATCCCCCCGGCCGCCGCGGCGCGGGTCGCCGAGGCGAAACCCTCCCACTCGGTACGCCCGGGTTCGTTGACGTGGACGTGGGTGTCGACCAGGCCCGGCAGCAGCACCTCGTCGTCGGCGAGGACCACCTCGCGGGCCGCGTCCCAGACGTGGTCGAACGCCTCGACGCCGACGACCAGCCCGTCCTGCACCCCGACCGAGACCGGTCGCTGCGCACCGTCCACGACAGCCCGTGCCGCCCGCAGCACCAGATCCACCCGCACGTCCTCGCTCACCGTTCCTCCTCTGCCGTCGACGCCGTTCCGCCCGTGTCCCGTCCGCCCAGTGTGCGGTAGCGCGTCCGGCGCACCGGAGCCGCCGCCGGCGGTGAGGACGACCGGCGGGACCGGACCCGCGCGGTCAGGTTCTCCTGGTGCGCGGAGGCGGTCGCCAGCAAGGCCTCCGCGTCCCCCGCGGCGAAGGCCGCGAGCATGGCGGCGTGCTCGGCGTGCAGGTGCGCGGCCTCGGCGGGGGCGAGGTCCTCCATCGGCCGGTACGGCTCGGTGAGGTCCCAGATCCGGTCGAAGACGGCCAGCAGTCGCGGCATCGCGGACGGCCGGGTCAACGCGACGTGGAACGCACGGCTCTGGTGGTGGTACTCGCGTTCGTCCCCGTCGGCGACGGCCTGCTGCAGCTTCTCGTGGGCCTCCCGGGCGGCGGCGACGTCGCCGGGGCGGACGAGCCGGACGGCGACGGCGAGCGCCGCGAGTTCCAGCGTGCCGCGGACGTCGAAGAGTTCGGCGAGTTCCCCCTCGGCGAGCAGGGTCACGGTGTACCCGCGACGGGGTTGGTGCTCGACGAGCCCCTCCCCCACGAGCGTCATGAGGGCCTCGCGCACCGGGATGCGGCTGACGTCGTGGGTGGTGGCGAGGACGTCGACCTCCAGGGCCGAACCGGGTGGGACGATCCCCTCGACGATGTCGTTGCGGATGGCGTCCAGCACCGGACGACCGCTCCTACCGGCCGAGACCACCCGACGACCGACCTCCTCCACCCGCGCCTGCGCGCAGGGGCCATCCCCGCACGTCCTTGGCTCGGGGCGGAGCGTAGCTGCGGACCTTGGAGGTGGACAGCCCCAGGGCGACCAGCGATTCGGCGAGGCGGGCACCGGCGGCGACCCCGTCGACGACCGGCACGGCCAGCGCGGCGGTGACGGTCTCGTGGACGCCGGACATCCCCGCGCAGCCGAGCAGGACGACCTCGGCGCCGTCCTCCTCGACGAGGCGGCGGGCCTGCTCGACGAAACCCTTCGCGGTGACCTCGGGGTTCGCCTCGAGTTCCAGGACGGGCAGGTCGACGCTGCGGATGCCGACGCAGCGCCCCGCGAGGCCGGCGAGCAGCAACCGGTCGTGGATGGCGGGTGCGGCCCGATCGAGGGAGGTCACGACGCCGTAGGTCCGCCCGAGCAGGCACGCGGTGTGCGCGGCGGCCTCGGTGATGTCGACGACGGGCACGTGCAGGACGTCCTGCAACGCCTCGCGACCGACCTCGCCGAAACCGGCGTGCACGACGGCGTCGAACTCGCCGTCGTGGTTCTGGACGGCGTCGAGGACACCGACGGCGGAGAGGTAGCTCTCGAAGTTCGACTCGACCGAGGCCGGGCCGAAGGTGGGGGTGAGCGCCACGATCCTGGTCGTCGCCGACACCGCGGCCTGCGCGGAACGCCGGATGACCTCGGTCACCGCCTCGGAGGTGTTGACGTTGACGACCAGGATCGTGGGCATCAGACGGTTTCCCGGCTCGGGATGGAGTTCTTCAGGGCCAGGTAGAGCAGGAACGAGATCGCGGCCCCGATGAACCAGCTGAACGACGCGGCGGTCGGGTTGGTGAAGAACACGATGACGATGCCGATGACCGCGGCCACCGCGGTCGCTGCGACCGCGACGGGGTTCCAGCCCTTCGTGTAGTGGTAGGTGCCCTCGGGGCTCATCGTGAACAGGTCGTCGACGACGACCTGCTGCTTCTTGACCAGGTAGTAGTCGGCGATGAGGACCCCGTACAACGGCCCGATGAACGCACCCAGCGTGTCGAGGGTGTAGTGGATCGTCTCGGCCGAGTTGTAGAGGTTCCACGGCGTGATGAGGACGGAACCGACGGCGGCGATCATCCCACCCGTGCGCCAGGAGATCTTCTGCGGTGAGACGTGCGAGAAGTCGAACGCGGGTGAGACGAAGTTCGCGACGATGTTGATGCCGATGGTCGCGATGATGAAGGTCAGGCAGCCCAGGATCGCGACGGTGATGTCGTCGAGGCGGTAGACGGTCTCGACCGGGTCGGTGATGAGCTGGCCGTAGACCGGGATCGTCGCCGAGGCCGTGACGACGCAGAGGACGGCGAACACGAGGAAGTTCACCGGCAGGCCGAGGAAGTTCCCCCGCTTGACCGCGGCCATCGACGTCCCGTACCGGGCGAAGTCGCCGTAGTTCAGCATCGGCCCGGAGAAGTAGGACACCACCAGCGCGATGGCCGAGATCATCATCCCCACCGCACCGATCCCGTGGTGGGTGATGTTGCCCAGGTTCAGCGAGACGTTCGAGGGGCCGGCCTCGGTCACCAGGTAGGCGGCGAGGGCGAACATGACCACGTAGACGGCGGGACCGCAGAAGTCGATGAACTTGCGGATCGCGTTCATCCCCCGCCAGAACACGAGGGCCTGCAGGACCCACATGACACCGAACGCGGCCCAGCCGATCGTGCTGAGACCGACGAACCCGTGCTGGGCCTTGTCGGCGTAGGGCGCGAGGTCCGGGTCGATCTTCAGGACGAGCAGCACGAGGGCGTTGGAGGCGAGGAAGGTCTGGATGCCGTACCAGGCCACCGCGATGAGCCCGCGGATGACGGCGGGGACGTTGGCACCCAGCACCCCGAACGTGACCCGGGAGACCACGGGGTAGGGAACACCCGTCGCCTGGCTGGGTCGCGCGACGAGGTTGCAGAGGAAGTACACGATGACGATCCCGACCAGCAGCGAGATGAGCACCTGCCAGGCCGCGAGCCCGAGGGCGAAGAGGCTGCCGGCGGTCACGTACCCGCCGACGCTGTGCACGTCGGACATCCAGAAGGCGAAGAAGTTGTAGGACTTCCAGCTCTGCTGCTTCAACGGGGCGAGATCGGAGTTCGTCAGGCGCGGGTGGTATCCGTCCTTGATGAGGCCGTCCCCTGCTGCGTGCGAATGGCCGGTGAGTTCCACCTCGGCTCGCGTCACCTCGGTCATGGCAGCTCCTGCGCTTCGTGGTGCGTGTGGGGCCCGTCTCGGGCGCACCGGCGGGACCGGCGCTGGAACGACGCTATTGACCTCAGGTTTCGCGCTTGTAACCTCGCGGATATATTCCGTGACCATGCGCGTCACGCACTTCGGCCACTCGTGCCTGCTCGTCGAGACCGGTGCCGCCCGGATCCTGGTGGACCCCGGCACCTACAGCCACGGTTTCGAGGAGCTCGAGGACCTCGACGCCGTCCTCGTCACCCACGCCCACCCCGACCACGTCGACGTCGAGCGCCTGCCGTCGTTGCTGGACAGCAACGATTCAGCGGTGCTGCACGCCGAACCGTCGACGGCGGCCTCGCTCACCGAGTCGGGTCTGCGGGCCTCGCCCCTGCACCCCGGGGACTCCGTCGTCATCGGGGGCGTCACGGTGACCGCGGTCGGCGGTCGGCACGCCGTCATCCACGCCGACATCGCCCGCATCGGCAACGTCGGCCTGGTCTTCACGGCCGAGGGTGAGCCCACGCTGTTCCACCCCGGCGACTCCTACGAGGCGGTCCCGGAGGGCGTCGACGTGCTCGCCGTCCCGTTGAACGCCCCGTGGGCCGCGTCGAAGGAGACCGTCGACTTCGTCCGCGCCGTCGGTGCCCGGGAGGGTCTGCTCATCCACGACGCCCTGCTCGCCCCGCCCGGGCGCGCCACCTACGCCGGCCACGTCCGCAACCTCGGCGGCCTGGCCGTCCGCGACACCGAGGGCACGACTCCCCTCAGCTTCTGAGCCGGAGGTGGGCGGCGGTGGCGCCGACGTCCGCGGCGACGACGTCGATCGGCGTTCCCTGCGCGACCACGCGGCCACCGTCCTCACCACCGCCGGGGCCGAGGTCGACCAGCCAGTCGGCGCCGAGCAGCACCGCGGCGTCGTGCTCCACCACGACGACGGTGCTGCCCGCGTCCACGAGTCCGTGCAGCAGCCGCAGCAGCCGTTCGACGTCCGCGGGGTGCAGACCGGTGGTGGGTTCGTCGAGCAGGTAGAGCGTCCCCGCCACGCTGGTGCGCTGCAGTTCCGTCGCGAGCTTGATGCGCTGGGCCTCCCCACCGGAGAGTTCGGTCGCGGGTTGCCCGAGGCGCAGGTAGCCCAACCCGATGTCGCGCAGCGCGTTCAGACCGCGCAGCGCGACGGGGAGGTCGTCGAGCGCCGCACAGGCCTCGTCGACGGTCAGGGCGAGGACGTCGGCGACGGTGAGGCCGCGGTGGGTGATCTCCAGGGTCTCCGACGCGTAGCGGGTGCCGTGGCAGTCCGGGCAGGGCGACCACGTCCCGGGCAGGAACAGCAGCTCCACCGACAGCGCCCCCTCCCCCTTGCAGGTGGGACAGCGGCCGGCGGCGACGTTGAACGAGAACCGGCTCGCCGTCCACCGGCGGCGCCTCGCCTCGGGTTCCCGGGCGAAGGCCTCGCGGACGGCGTCGAACAACCCCGTGTACGTCGCGAGGTTCGAGCGCGGGGTGCGCCCGATCGGGCGCTGGTCGACGCGCACCAGCCGGGTGACCCCGTCGAGGCCGGTGGCGCCGCGCACGACGGGGCGCTCCCCCGTCGGTCCGTCCGCCTCGTCGGAACCGTCGGACTCGGTGGGCTCCTCGCTCCCCAGGTGGTCCGCGACGACGTCGGCGACGATCCCCGCCAGCGTCGACTTCCCCGCCCCGGACACCCCCGAGACCGCGGTGAACACCCCCAGCGGGAGGTCGACGTCGAGGTCCCGGACGGTGTGCGAGGAGGCCCCGGTGAGGCCGAGCCACCCCGTCGGGGTCCTCGCGGGCCTCCGCAGCTCGGGACGGGACCCCGGGATCAGGAACTCCCGGGTCACCGACTCCGCGACGTCCTGCAGACCCGCGACCGGGCCGGAGTGCAGGACCCGGCCACCGGCCGACCCCGCTCCCGGCCCCACGTCGACGAGCCAGTCCGCCGAGCGGACGACGGCCATGTCGTGCTCGACGACCAGCACGCTGTTCCCGGCGTCGCGCAGGCCGGCGAGGACGTCCAGCAGCGCGACGGTGTCCGCCGGGTGCAACCCCGCCGAGGGTTCGTCCAGGACGTAGACCACGCCGAACAACCCCGACCGCAGTTGCGTGGCGAGCCGCAACCGCTGCAACTCCCCGGTGGAGAGGGTCGGCACCGTGCGGTCGAGGGCGAGGTAGCCCAGACCCAGGTCGACCACGGCGGCGGCACGGGCGAGCAGGTCGCGCACGATGACGTGCGCCGGCCCGTCGGCGGGGACGTCGGCGCCACCGAGGGCCTCGACGAGGCGCCGCACCGGCAACCCGGCCAGCTCGACGACGTCGTACCCCGCGAAGGTCACCGCCAGCGCCTCCGGCCGCAACCGGCGACCACCGCACGCCGGGCACGGTGTGGCCTGCAGGAAACCCCGCAGCCGTTCCTTCGTGCTCGACGACCCCGTCGTCGCGAAGGTGTGCATGACGTGGTCGCGCACGCTGGTCCAGGTGCCCTGGTAAGGACGCTGGATGCGGTGCGCCTCGCGCACGGGGTGCACCGTCACGACGGGTTTCTCGTCGGTGAAGAGGATCCAGTCGCGGTCCGCGCGGGGCAGGTCGCGCCAGGGGGCGTCGACGTCGTGGCCGAGGGTCGCGAGGACGTCCCGGAAGTTCTTGCCCTGCCAGGCCCGCGGCCACGCGGCGATCGCCCCGTCCCGGATGCTCAGGGACGGGTCGGGGACGACGGACTCCTCGGTGACCGAGAACTCCGTGCCGACCCCGTGACACCGCGGGCAGGCCCCCACCGCGGTGTTGGGTGAGAACGCGTCGGAGTCGAGCCGCGACGCACCCGCCGGGTAGTCACCGGCCCGCGACAGCAGCATCCGCAACGAGTTCGACAACGTCGTGACCGTGCCCACGGTGGAACGTGACGACGACCCGGACCGGTTCTGCTGCAGGGCGACCGCCGGGGGAACGCCGGTCACGGCGTCGACGTGCGGCGCCGCGACCTGCTGGATCAGGCGCCGGGCGTACGGCGCGACGGACTCGAGGTAGCGCCGCTGCGCCTCCGCGTAGATCGTGCCGAAGGCCAACGACGACTTCCCCGAACCAGACACCCCGGTGAACGCGACGACCGCACCGCGGGGCAGGTCGACGTCGACGTCGCGCAGGTTGTGGTCGCGGGCACCGCGGACGTGGAGGAAGTCGTCGCGCTGGGAGTCGTCGGGCACCCGTCCACCGTAGGGGCGGCGCAGCGGCGTCGTACCCGGGGGGAAGGTCACCCCAGCAGCGGGCGCGGGTCGAAGACGACCCGGATGCGGTCGATCCCGTCCGGGCCGACGTGCATCCGGTTCACCACGGGGAACGGATCGACGCCGTCGAGGCGGGTCCGCATCTCGAACCAGGTGACGACCTCGTCGCCGTCGACCAGCAGCTTCTCCACCACGACCTCCTCGAGGAAGCCCTCGCGCATGCCGAGCAGCCCGGCGACGCACTCGTCGGGTCCGTCCGCGACGCCCATCGGACCCCGGAAGGACACCTGCGGGTCGAACAGGCCGCGCAGGGCCTCGGCGTCCCCGGCGTTCCAGCCGCGGAAGTAGTCCTCGGCGTGCTCACGTGCGGTGGCCCCTGCAGTGGTCATCGTGATCTCCTCTCGTCGTCCTGGTCCTCCGAGCCTGCTCCGGCTCGAGCCAGAAGTCCAAGACCGGTTCGTGACCGCTGCCATACGATGCGGTGATGGAGCTGAGGGCACTGCAACACTTCGTCGCCGTCGTCGACGAGGGGGGATTCACCCGCGCCGCGGCGAAGCTGCGGGTCGCCCAACCCGGGGTCAGCTCCCAGGTCCGCAACCTCGAACGCGAACTGGGACAGGCGTTGTTCGAACGCCACGCCCGCGGCGCGACCCTCACCGCCGCGGGGCAGGTCGCGCTCCCGCACGCCCGGGCGGCCCTGGCCTCGGCCGCCGCGGTGGCCGACGACGTCGCCGCGCTCACCGGATTGCTGCGCGGGACGCTGCGGGTCGGGATGCTGCTCTCCAGCAGCGGGATGCAGATGCCCGCCCTCCTGCGGGAGTTCCGCGACCTCGCCCCCGCCGTCGAACTCCGGGTGACCGAGGACGACGCGGCGAACCTGCTCGTCGCCGTGCGGGAGGGGACGCTCGACGTCGTGTGGACGGCGACCGCGGACCGCGAGCTCGACGACCTGACCGGGGTCACCGTCGCCCACGAACCCCTCGCCGCGCTGGTCGCCACGGACCACCGGTGGGCCCGCCGTCGCACGGTGCCCCTCGCCGAACTGTGCGGGGAACCGTTGCTGTCGGTCCCACCCGGCGGGGGTCTGCGCACGGTGCTGGACGAGACCTGCGCCGCCCACGGCCTGACGTACCGGATCGCCCTGGAGGCGAACTCCCCCGTCCTGCTGGCGTCCCTGGCCGCACAAGGGCTGGGCGTGGCCCTCGTCCCTGCCTCGTTCGCGGACTCCTCCACGGGAGACACCGTGCACCCGCTGCGGATCGTGCGGCCGGGGCTGGTGGGTCGGGTGCAGGTGCTCTGGCGGCGGGAGAACCCCTCCCCCGCGACGCGCGCGTTCACCCGGCTCGTGACGCGCACCACCCACGGCTGACGGCCCGGCCGCCGGCGGGCAGGATGGTGACGTGTCCAGTCCCGTCCTGTTCCTGATGTCGACCGGCCCCGACGGCACGACGGCGTTCGCGCCGGCCGACCCGAGCGCCCCGCACCTGCGCGTCGACGACCTCGGCGCCACCCGCGGCGACGGGATCTTCGAATCGGTGAACGTCGTCGGCGGCGTCGCGCAGAGCCTGCGCCACCACCTCGACCGGTTCGCGCGCTCCGCCGCGATGGTCGACCTCCCCGCCCCCGACGCGACCGCGTGGGCCGTCGCGCTGAAGCAGGCCGTGGCTGCGCACGACCCGGTGCCCGAACTGCTGGTGAAGCTGATCATGACCCGCGGGGTCGAGGGCAGCGGTGTCCCCACCGGCTGGGTGCACGCCTTCGTCGCCGCCGACCACACCCGCGAACGGGCCGAGGGCATCGACGTCCTGGCCCTAGAACGCGCCTACCCCAGCGACGTGATGACGCGGGCGCCCTGGCTGCTGCAGGGAGCCAAGACGTTGTCCTACGCGCTGAACATGGCCGCGTTGCGCCACGCCCGCGCCCGGGGCGCCCACGACGTCGTGTTCCTGGCCTCCGACGGCGAGGTCCTCGAGGGCCCGAACTCGACCGTCGTCGCCGTCTTCGGCGACCGCTGGGTCACGACACCACCGGAACTCGGCATCCTCGAGGGGACGACCCAGGGCCGCGCCTTCGACTTCGCGCAGCAGCGCGGCGACCGGACCGAGATCGGGCGGGTGGGCCTGGCGGACCTGCACTCAGCCGACGCGCTGTGGCTGGTCTCCAGCGGCCGCCTCAGCGCCCCCGTCCGCAGCGTCGACGGCACCCCCCGCCCCGTCGACGTCGTGCTGTCCGCCGAACTGCTGCAGCACCTGCTCACCGTCCACGACTGAGCCGCCGGGGTTGTGGGTCGTGGTCACCACGCGCCGAACCTACTGGCGTGTGGTGACCACGACCCGAAACCGCGGCCACGGGACGACTACAGGCCGTAGGTCTCCAGCAACCGCAGCCAGACCTCGCTCACCGTGGGGTAGCTCGGGACGGCGTGCCAGAGGCGCTCCAACGGCACCTCGCCGACGATCGCGACCGTCGCGGCGTGCAGCAGTTCGGCGACGTCCTGACCGACGAACGTCACGCCGACGATCACTGTGCGCTGCTCGTCGACGACCATCCGCGCCTTCCCGGCGTAGCCGTCGGCGACCAGGGACGCACCCGCGACGTTGCCGAGGTCGTAGTCGACGACCTTGACGTCGAGGCCCTCCTCGCGGGCCTGGGCGGCGGTCAACCCGACCTGCGCGACCTCGGGGTCGGTGAACACGACCTGCGGGACGGCGTGGTGGTCGGCCGTCGCGGTGTAGCGCGACCACGGGGGCGTCTCGATCGGCCCGGCGGCCCGGGCGGCGATCGCGTCACCGGTGGCGCGGGCGTCGTACTTGCCCTGGTGGGTGAGCTTCACGCGGCCGGACACGTCGCCCGTCGCGTACAGCCAGGAGCCTTCGACCCCGGCGACGAGTCCGGTGTCGTCGACCTCGAGGGATCCGCCGTCCTGCAGCCCGACGGTCTCCAGCCCGATGCCGCGGGTGGCGGGGCGACGTCCGGTGGCGACGAGGAACTCGTCGGCGTCGACGGTCGAACCGTCACCCAGGGTCACGTGCACGCCGCTGTCGTCCCGGGAGACCCGCGCGAGCTCGGCGCCCGTGCGGACGTCGATCCCGTCGGCGCGCAACGCCTCCGCGACCATCTCGCCGGCGAAGTCCTCCTGCCCGGCCAGCAGCCCGGAGCGCACGAGGAGGGTGACCTGCGACCCCAGACGCGCCCAGGCCTGGGCGAGTTCGCAGCCGACGACGCCGCCACCGATCACGGCCAGGCGCGCGGGCACGCTCTTCGCGCTCGTCGCCTCCCGGCTCGTCCAGACCCGGGAGTCCGCGAGCCCCGGGACGTCGGGCAGGACGGGCACGGAACCGGTCGACACCACGACGGCCTGACGGGCGGTCAGCTCGACCGTCCCCTCGGCCGTCTCGACGGAGACCGTCCGCGTCCCGGTCAGCCGCGCGGTCCCCCGCACCAGACCGAGTCCCGCGGAGTCCAGCCACTTCGCCTGGCTGCTGTCGTCCCAGCCGCTGGTGAAGCTGTCCCGGCGTTCCAGGACCTTCGCCGCGTCCAGGGACCCGGTCACGGCCTCGGCCGCGCCCTTCAGCCGCTGCGCCGCGGCGAGCGCCTGCCCGGAGCGCAGCAGAGCCTTCGACGGCATGCACGCCCAGTACGAGCACTCACCGCCGACGAGCTCCTTCTCCACCACCACGACGTCCAGCCCCGTCCGCCCGGCCCGGTCCGCGACGTTCTCGCCCACCGCCCCGGCTCCGATGACCACGACGTCGACCTCTCGCTGAGTGCTCACGCTCGCGACGCTAGGGCAAGCCCGTCGTGCGGCGACAGGGGCCCCGGTGTGGTGTGATCGTCGCGTGGGTCGACGTGCCGTGGAGTTCAACGCCTCCCCCCGCCCGACGCTGGGCGTCGAGTGGGAGATGGTGCTCGTCGACCGGTCCTCGCGCGACCTCGCCTCCCGGGCCTCGGAGGTGCTGGACGCGGTCGACCGCGAGGACTCCCCGACGGGGCCGCGGATCACCAAGGAACTGCTGCGCAACACCCTCGAGATCGTCACCGGGGTCTGCGACACCGTCGGGGACGTCGTCGAGGACCTCTCGGGTTCCATCGCGGCGATCCGCCGGGTGAGCGATCCGCTGGGCCTGGAGCTGATGTGCGCGGGGACCCACCCCTTCGCGCGCTGGGACGAGCAGCAGGTCACCCCCGACGAGCGCTACGCGGAACTGCTGGAACGCACCCAGTGGTGGGGCCGCCAGATGCTCATCTGGGGCGTCCACGTCCACGTCGGCGTCAACTCGGTGCACAAGGTCCTGCCGATCCTCAACACCCTGCTGAACCACTACCCGCACCTGCAGGCCCTCTCCGCGAGTTCGCCGTACTGGACGGGCTTCGACACCGGCTACGCCAGCAACCGCGCGCAGATGTTCCAGCAGCTGCCGACGGCGGGGCTGCCGTTCCAGTTCGGCGCCTGGGGCGAGTTCGAGACCTACGTCGACGACATGCTGGTGACCGGCGTCATCGACGGTCTCTCCGACGTGCGCTGGGACATCCGCCCCTCCCCGAAGTTCGGCACGATCGAGGTCCGGGTCTGCGACGGGACCCCGACCATGCGGGAACTGCGGGCCGTGACCGCGCTCATCCACTGCCTCGTCGTGCACCTCGACGACCGGCTCGAGGCCGGTGAGGAACTCCCGACGATGCCGCCGTGGCACGTCCAGGAGAACAAGTGGCGCGCCTCCCGCTACGGCCTCGACGCCGAGATCATCGTCGACGGCGCAGGCCGCGAGCGCCTGGTCACCGACGACCTCACGGACTGGCTGAACCGCCTGGAACCCGTCGCCCGGCAGCTGGGGTGCGCCGACGACCTCGCCCTGGTCGCAGAGATCCCCCGCCGCGGCGCGAGCTACCAGCGGCAGCGCCGCACGTTCGCGGAAGCCTGCGAGCGGGGCGCCGAGAACCCGTTGCACGACGTCGTCGACTCCCTCGTGCGGGAGATGCACGAGGCCTGACAGTGGGCGTCAGCCCGCCAGCGCCTCGGCCACCGTGATCGCCGGGAGGCCGTGCGCCGCAGCGACTTCGGCGTTGGCGAGCGAACCAGCGTGGGTCGAGAGCCCACCGGCGAGCGCGGCGTCCGCGGTCAGCGCCGCCTTCCAGCCGCGGTCGGCGAGCTTCACGACGTAGGGCAGCGTCGCGTTCGTCAGGGCGTACGTCGACGTGTGCGGGACGGCACCCGGCATGTTGGCGACGCAGTAGAACACCGACCCGTGCACGGTGAACGTCGGGTCGTCGTGGGTGGTGGGGCGGGAGTCCTCGAAGCAGCCGCCCTGGTCGATGGCGATGTCGACGAGGACCGACCCGGGACGCATCTGCGCCACGAGGTCGTTGCTCACGAGTTTCGGCGCCTTCGCGCCGGGGACCAGCACCGCACCGATGACCAGGTCCGCGGCCCGCACGGCGCGGGCGAGTTCGTAGGAGTTCGAGACGATGGTGCGGACGGCACCCCCGAAGCGGGCGTCGACCTCGCGCAGCTTGGGCAGCGACAGGTCGAGCACGGTCACCTCGGCCCCCATGCCGAGCGCGATCTGCGCGGCGTTCTGACCGGAGACGCCGGCGCCGATGACGACGACGTCGGCCCCGCGGACGCCGGGGACCCCACCCATGAGCACGCCCCGGCCACCAGCGGCCCGCATCAACGAGTAGGCGCCCACCTGCGGCGCGAGACGGCCGGCGACCTCGCTCATGGGGGCGAGCAGCGGCAGCGAGCGGTCGACGAGCTGAACCGTCTCGTAGGCGATCGCGGTGGTGCCGGACGCGAGCAGCGCGTCGGTGCACTCGCGCGACGCCGCGAGGTGGAGGTAGGTGAACAGCACCTGGTCGGCGCGGAGGCGGTGGTACTCCTGCGCGATGGGCTCCTTGACCTTGAGCAGCAGGTCGGCACCGTCCCAGACCTCGTCGACATCGGCGAGGACCTTCGCACCCGCGGCCTCGTAGTCCTGGTCGGGCAGGGAACTGCCGAGGCCGGCACCGGCCTCGACGAGGACCTCGTGGCCGTGACCGACGAGTTCGTGGACCCCGGCCGGGGTCAGCGCCACGCGGTACTCGCGGTTCTTCACCTCACGGGGGACGCCGATGCGCATGGTGCTCTCCTCAGGTCGGTCGGTGGTGACGGGTTGGTCGCTCTCCGTCCAGGGTGAAGAGGGTTCGAGGGGACGGCAAGCAACCTGCAGGAGATTCGTGGGAGGGTCGGTTCGTGGCAGATCCTTCGAGAGACCGCCCCCTCGACCCGCCGTCGCCGAAGAAGCTGCAACGGGTGGTGGACCCCGTCGACCGCGCGATCCTGCGCATCCTGGCCGAGGACGCCCGCACCACCAACGCGGCCCTGGCCCAGCAGGTGGGGATCGCCGCCTCGACCTGCCTGCTGCGGGTCCGGGCGCTGCGCGAGTCGGGGGTCATCCGGGGTTTCCACGCCGACGTCGATCCCGCGGCCCTCGGGCTGGACCTGCAGGCGATGATCGCCGTGAAGCTCGCCGCCCACGCGCGCGGCAGCATGGGGCCCTTCGTGGCCCGGATGCGGCGGCGCCCCGAGGTCCTCGACGTCTACTTCGTCGCCGGGGCCGACGACTACCTGCTGCACGTGGCGGTGGAGAGCACCGCGGCCCTGCGCGACTTCGTCGCCGAGCACCTCTCCCACGACGCCGACGTGGGCCTCACCGAGACGAGCCTGATCTTCGAGCACACCCGTGGGGTGGGGCGCGGGTAGGACCGGGTCCGCGCCGCTGGTTCAGGCGCCGGTTCAGGCGACGGGCAGCGTGGCCAGGAACTCCTGCAGGACCGGCACCGGCAGGTCGCGGCGAGCCGTGCCCAGGCTGCGCAGCGAGGCCCCGGAGGAGGGCACCCGTTCGCGCAGCGCCTGGGCGTGGTGCTCGACGAGGCGTTGCAGCGCAGCGCGGCAGCGGTCGTGGTCGGCGACCCAGGCCTGCCGGCGGGCGAACGCCTTGACCAGGCCGGGGAAGCGGTAGCGGCCACCGGGTTCGGCCCGCAGGAGGTGGGCGTCGACCAGTTCCTCCAGCACCCCACGGGCGTGGACCGGGGCGACGTCCAGCACCGCGGCCGCGGCACCGCCGTCGAGCCAGGCGCAGTCGGGCACCGCGAGCAGGCAGAACGCCTGCCCCAGTTCGCGTCCCAGGCTGTCCTGCACTCGTCGCAGCGGCGCGTCGACGATCGCGCAGTCGGCGGCCATCACCACCGGTTCGCGCAGGTCGTCGGCGAGCTGGGCCGCGATCTGGGCGATGCTCCACCCCGGCCGGTCCAGCAGGCGCGCGGCCGCGACGCGCACCGCCAGCGGCAGGTGCGAACACGCGGCGACCACCTGCTCGGACACCTCCCGCTCGGCGAGGACCCGCTCGTGGCCGGCCACCGCTCCCAGCAGCTCGAGCGACTCCTCCGCGGGCAACGGCCCGACGGTGGTCCAGCGCACCGGGGACAGCGCGGGCAGCCGCCGGGCGCTGGTGAACAGGACGGCGCTGCCGGCTCCGGCGGGCAGCAGGTCCCGCACCGTCTCCGCCGTGGTGACGTGGTCCAGCAGCAGCAGGAGGCGCCGTCCGTCGGTCACCGTGCGCCAGGTCGCGATCCGTTCGGCGCGCGCCTCGGGGACCGCGTGCGGTGCGGTCCCCAGCGCGCGCAGGAACGCACCCAGCACGTCGTGCGCGTTCACCGGGCCCGCACCGCCGCGGAGATCGGCGTAGAGCTGACCGTCGGGGAAGCTCCCCCGCACCCGGTGCGCGACCTGCACGGCCAGGGCGCTCGTCCCGGTTCCGCCCAGCCCGGTGAGACCCTCGACCACGAGCCGGCCCGCGTCCGGCAGGGACGCCGCCAACCGGTCGAGGAGTTCCGCCCGTCCCACGAACGGCTCGGCCCGCGGCGGCAGCTGCGCCGGAACTCCGGCGGGCGCCCCACCCGGGGCGTCGGCGTCGGGGCGGCGGGTCGCGATCCGTCCCGCCAGCGCGGGGTCGGCCCGCAACACCCTCTCGTGCAACGACTGCAGACCGGGACCGGGGTCGACACCGAGTTCGGCGGCGAGGAACTCGTGCGCCTCGCGGTAGGTGGCGAGCGCCTCCGCCTGACGGCCGCTGCGGTAGAGGGCGAGCATCAGCAGTTCCCGGCGGCGTTCGCGCAGCGGTTCCGCGGCCACGGCGTCCACCAGCTCGGCGACGGTTCCGGGCCCGGGCCCGGGCCCGGCCGTCTCGAGCTCGGCCGCCCACAGGTCCTCCACCGCGTCGGCGTGCAGCAGTTCCAGGTGGGCGCGGCGAGCGGTCAGGTACGGGCCGTCCACCCCGGCCAGCGCACGACCGGTCCACCGCGCCAGGGCCGTGCGCAACCGCTCGTGCGCCAGGGAGTCCCGTCCCTCGCGCACGGCGGCGCGGGCCGCGGCGACCTCACCGCGGAACAGGTCCACGTCCACCACCCCCGGCGGCAGGAACAGGCCGTACCCCCCGGAACGGGACTCCAGCCGGACCTCGCCGTCGGCTCCGCAGGCGGTGAGGACCCGCCGCAGGCGGGAGACGTAGGTGCGGACCGTCGTGCGCGCCCCGGTGGGGGCCTCGCCGTCCCAGAGCGCCTCGACGAGTTCCTCGACGGGGACCACCTGCTCCGACCGCAGCACGAGGACCGCCCAGAGGGCCCGCTGCTGAGGGGTGCCGAGGTCCACGTCCGTGCCGCACCAGCGCATCGAGACCGCACCGAGGACCGTCAGTTCGAGGTCCGGTGCGGGCTCCCGGTCCTGCCGGGAGACGTCGTGGGGCACGGGACGGTCCTCTCGAGTGCGCGGTGGGTGTGCTCGTAGGGTGAGCGCTCGGGCCCCCGCGGGGACAGAGCTGCAGCGCCAGAGATGGACGGCCCCACCTTGTGGATCTCACAAGGTCCACAGCTGGAGGGGGAACCGGTGACCGGAACGTCCGAGCGGACCGAGCGCGGGGCCGACCGGCCCCCGATCACGACGCTGACGGAACTCTTCACCCGCGCCCAGGACAGCGTTCCCGCCCTGACCCTGGAGGTCATCGACCTCATCCACGACCGGGTGGTGGAGTACGGCTCGACGACGGTGACCCAGCAGATCGGGCACACCGAGGGTCAGCTCCGCGACTTGGTGACCGGGCTGGCCTGCGGTCGGGGCCCCGACGACCGCGAACTCGGAGCGGCTCGCGACCTGGGCCGGCAGCGGGCCCTCGACCGCGTCCCGCTGCACGCACTGATCAGCGCCTTCCAGGTCGGTTTCCAGCGGCTCTGGGCCCACCTGCAGGAACTCGCCCGGGAGTCCGGGCGCCAGGAGCTGCAGCTGGACCTGCTGGCGGGCGTCGACGGCGTCTGGTCCTGGATGCAGGCCATCACCGCGGCCGCCTCCCAGGCCCACAGCGAGGCCACCGTGGCCCTGGAGGCGGTCGACATCCGCTCCACCCACCGCTTCGTGCAGGCCCTCAGCCAGGGCGACGTCGAACGCGACGTCGCCGAACGCGCCGCGGTCAGCCTGGGCTACGACCTCGCGGGGCAGTTCCAGGTGGTGTGCTGGTCGGTCGGCGGCTGGTCGGAACTGCAGGTGCAGCGCTGGCACGAACGCGACGGGGTACCGCGGCCGGCGACGCAGCACCTGCAGGTCGCCGGCGTCGGGCAGACCATGGTCGCCGTCCTGCAGGGCACGGACCCCGCGAAGCTCGTCGCCCGGGTCCACCGGGTCGACCCCGCCGCCCGGGTCGGCGTGGGCCTGAGCCGTCCGGGCGTCCCGGGGGCGGTCGACAGCTACCGCGACGCCGTCCTCTGCCTGGCCCACGCCGACCCCCGCCGACCGGTCGTGGCCTTCGAGCAGTGGTGGCTCCCGGTCAGCCTGAGCGAGCAGGCCCCGCGGTTGCGCCAGGTGCTCGAACCCGGCCTGCGGGCCGCCGTGGACAACCCGCACCTGCTCCAGACGGTCACCGCCTTCGCCGACGCGGGGTCGTCGCTGTCGGCCACGGCGAGCGCCCTGCACGTGCACGTCAACACCGTCCGCTACCGCCTCGACCGCTGGCGGACGCTGACCGGGTGGGACCCGACGACGTGGGACGGGTTGTGCCGCACGCTCCTGGTCGACTGGACCCGCGACGGGTGACCCGCAGCGAGCGGCCCCGAAGCGGTCGACCCGCGGTCAGACGAACGCCGCCACCTGCTCCTGCGAGCCCAGCAGGGTGCGGGCGTAGACGTCGACGTTGAGCCCCGGGGCGAGCAGCGGGTGGCGGGAGAGGACCTCCACGTCGCGCCAGACGGCCTGCAGCGGGTTGCCCGCGGCGAAGGAGCGGGCCCCGCCGGCGTCGAGCAGGTGCCCCAACGCCGCGCGCGTGGAGACGGTGATCGTGGCCAGGTCCGCCCGCACGCGCGCCCGGGTCGCGACGTCGAGCTGACGTCCCTCCCGCGCCCCCCGCTCGACGTCGCCGGTGGCGCGGGCCAGGTGCAGGCCGGCGGTGTCCACCAGCCGGGCGGCGCTCGCCACGTCGAACCGCACGCCCGGCGCGTCCCGCGCGTCGGCGTAGGTGGAGGAGGCGAGCGGACGGCCCTTCCCGAGGGCGTCGAGCACGAGCTCGAGACCGGCGCGCGCCATCCCCACCAGGACGGCACCGGCGCACACGCCCAGGGCCGAGTAGGCGGTCGTCGACCGCAGGGGGTCGGCCGCGTCCGGCGCGCCCGCCCCGAGGAGGGCCGCGAACGGCGCGCAACGCCGCTGCGGCACGAGGACGTCCTGCGCGACGGCGGTGTCGCTGCCCGTGCCCGCCATCCCGACGACGTCCCAGGTGGGTTCGACGTCCAGCGCCTCGACGGGGACGAGAACCGCCTCCACCGCGGGCCGTTCGTCCTGGACGTCCTGGACGAGGACGGGCAGCAACGCCCACCGCGCGTGGTGGATGCCCGACATCGGCTGCCAGCGTCCGCTGACCCGCAACCCGCCGGGGACGCGGCGGCCGGTGCCGGTGGGGAAGAAGCTCCCGCACACGCCGGCGCGCGGGTCGTCGGCCCACAGCTCCTCGCGACCGGCCGCGGGGAACCGGGAGGCGAGCAGGCCGGCGCCGGAGAGGATCACCGCGCACCACGCGGCCGACCCGGACCCGCGGGCCAGTTCGGCGTGCACGTCCACGGCGGTCGCGATCGAGGCGCCGAGGCCACCGAGGGCGGCGGGGGCGTGCAGGGCGAAGAACCCCGCCTCGTGCAGGGAGCGCGCGTCTGCCGGGGTCAGGCGGTGCCCCCGTTCCGCCGCCGGTGCCCCCGCACGCAGCGCCGGGACGAGATCGCAGGCGGCCGCCACGAGGTGGTCGCGGGCGGCCGGTCGGGTGTCGTTCACGGGGTCCTCCTCGGGTCGGTTCCGGCGTGCGTGACCGTTCCGAGCGGGCGACGGGCGCTGGTCGCCAGCTCGATCTCCGTCGCCGCGGCCCGGGCACCGTCCTCCTGCCCCAGGGCGGCACCGATCGAGCGTGCACGTCCGGCGGCCGCCTCGGTCAGGACGCCGCGGAGGGCCTCGACCAGCCGGGGGGCCGTCAGGTCGCGGAACGGGAACCAGGCGCCGATGCCGAGGTCGTGCAGGCGTCCGCCCCAGAAGGGCTGGTCGAAGGAGACGGCGCAGACGACGGTCGGCAGCCCGGCGGTCACGGAGGCCGCCGTCGTCCCGGCGCCCCCGTGGTGAACCGCGGCGGCGCAGCGCGGGAACAGCAGCGTGTGGTCCACCGGCCCGACGACGCGGACCCGCTCCGTCGCGTCCGCCGCGGCGAGGTCGGTCCACCCGGCCCCCACCAGCCCGCGGACCCCCAGTTCCCGGCACACGGCCTGCACCAGGGCGAAGAGGGCGGCGGGATCGGCGACGGGCATGCTGCCGAACCCGAAGAACACCGGCGCCTCGCCCGCGCGCAGCCACTCCTCCAGGTCCGCGTCCCACGTCGCCTCGCCCCAGCGCTCCCGTTGCTCCGGCGTCGCCACGACGGGCCCGGTGAGCGGGAACCGCGGCGACCAGGATCTCAGTTCCGGGACCAGCGCCTCGCCGTAGGCCTGCAGTTCCAGCGCACCGGCCTGCGCCAGGCGCCGGGCGATCGGGACGGTGATCGCGGGCAGGCCCACGGAGCGGCGGAAGGCGTTGGTGTAGCCCGCGGTGGCCTTCTGCTCCCACCGGGCGTACAGGGCGTGGGTCGCCCGGTTCAGGGGCCGGGGAACGCGTCGCCGCGTCAGCATGAACGACGGGAAGGCGGAGTTCGCCCGTCGGGGGGCGTGGTGGATCGCGACGACCGCGGCCCCCGACGCCTCGGCCAGGCACGACGCCTCGTCCAGCAGCAGGGTGTTCGAGACGATGACGTCCGCGCCCTCGCAGGCCCGGACCATCGCGGGGTGCAGGACGTCCGCGTGGACGGCCTTCATCCGCACGAAACCCTCCAGGTACTGGTGGACGTCGGAGTTCCGGAGGAACTCCTGGCCCTGGTCGGAGCGGAGGAACGCGCGCATGTCGAACCCGAACGGGACCACGGGGAGGCCGAGGGCCTCACCGAAGTGGGTGAGGTCGTCGGTGGTGGCCAGCACGACCTCGTGGCCGCGGCGGACCAGTTCGGCTCCGAGGACGGCGGCCGGCTGGACGTCGCCGCGGGAACCCATGGCCAGGAGTGTGATGCGCACGGTCAGCCCACCTCGGTTCCGCGGAGTGCTGCGGGCGGACGGTACCGCCGCGCACGGGTCGGGGTTCGGGTGACGGTGACCACGGGTGCTGCCTCCGGTGCTCGGTGGGGCGGGACGTGCTCGACGGGTGCTGGCACCAGTGCCGCACGGGGTTGTCGACGTGGCGTGGACGTCTCGTCGACGCGGAAAACCGAGGACCAGCGGACCTTCTGCTGCACAACGGCTCTCGACCGGCCGACGCGAGGCCGGAACTCATGCCCGTCCTTCCGTGGACGGCGCGGTCCCCCGCGGCCGGTAGTTTCCCAGCATGAACAGTTCCAGGAGACCGGTGCACGTCCGTCGTCCCGCGGGAGGCTGGGAACTCCTCCAGATCGCACCCGAGGTGTTCTGCGCGCGGACGCCCCTCGCGAACTGGTACCTGCTGCGCGACGGGCGCGACCTGACCCTGATCGACGCCGGCTACCCCGGCCACGGGGAACTCGTGCTGGCCTCCGTCGCGGCGCTGGGGCACCAGCCCCGCGACGTCCGTGCGGTCCTGGTGACCCACGCCCACGTCGACCACGTCGGAGGGCTGGGCGCCGTGCTGCGCGCGGTGCCGGGGGTCCCCGTGCTGCTGGACCCCGCCGAGGTCGCGCACGCCCGTCGCGAGCACCTGGAACAGGTCGGCGTCCCGACGGTGCTGCGCCAGGCGTGGCGTCCCCGCGTCGCGGCCTGGGCCGTGCGGGCGGTGCGCAGCGGCGGCACCCGGGACGTGCGGATCGCCGACGCGCAGGCGTTCCCGTCCCCCCGCGCCGGCGCGGCCCTCGACGTCCCCGGCCGCCCCGTGCCGGTGCCGACCCCCGGGCACACCAGCGGGCACAGCGCGTTCCTCCTCCCCGACCTGGGTGTGGTCCTGACGGGCGACGCCCTCGTGACGGGACACCCGCTCAGCGCGGTCGAGGGCCCGCAACTGCTGCGGGGTTTCTTCCACCACGACCCGGCGGCCACCGCGGCGGCCCTGGACGTGCTGGCTGCGGTGCCGGCGGACGTCATCGGTCCCGGGCACGGCGTCCCGCTGGAGTTCCCGCTGGACCGGGCGGTGGCCGCCGCGCGGTCGCGCTGACGAGACGTCGACACGGGCGTCCACGGGGCGTCCACGCGGCGTCGACACGTCGTCGACGGGCAGGAGGTGGAGTGGTCCACGACGCCGGAACGAGCGGCGACCACGTTCCACCTCCTGGAGACGATGCTGTGAAGAACGCTGTGGACACCGCGACCGGGCAGTCCCCGGTCACCCCCGCCCTGGACGGCCTCGACGCCCTGGTCGGTGCCGTGGACGGGCAGGTCCTGCTCCCGGGCGACGACGGGTACGCCGCCGAGTGCTCGCCCTACAACCTCGCCGTGGCCCACGCGCCGGCAGTCGTCGTCGGTGCCGCGAGCGCCGCCGACGTGCAGGCCGCGGTGCTCTTCGCGGCCCGCCGGGGACTGCCGGTGGCCGTGATGGCCACCGGTCACCAGGGTTCGCCGTCCACCGACGGTGCGGTGCTGATCACCACCCGCCGGATGGACGACGTGAGCGTCGACCCCGTCCGGCGCACGGTGCGCGTGGGGGCCGGGGTCCGCTGGCAGGCGGTGGTGGACGCCGCCGCCGAGCACGGGCTCGCCCCGCTCAACGGGTCCTCGCCCCTGGTCGGCGTGGTCGGCTACACCCTCGGCGGGGGGTTGAGTCCCACGATGGGCCGCGCCCACGGCTGGGCCTCCGACCACGTCACCGCCCTCGACGTCGTGACCGCCGACGGGCGGCTGCACCACCTCGAGAACCGGCCGGACTCCCCCGACGCCGACCTGTTGTGGGGTCTGCTGGCCTCCAAGAGCAACGTGGGGATCGTCACGGCGCTGGAGTTCGGGTTGTTCCCCGTGACCCACCTGCACGCCGGGGGGTTGTTCTTCGCCGGTGAGCACGCCGGAGCCGTGCTGTCCGCCTACGCCGACCTGACCGCGAACGCCCCGGACGAACTCACCACCTCGATCGCGCTGACGCGCTTCCCGCCGCTGCCGTTCCTGCCGGACTTCCTCAGCGGGAAGTTCGCGGTGCACGTGCGTTTCTCCCTCCTCGGAGACGCGGCCACGGCCGACGCGTTGCTCGCGCCGTTGCGCGGGTGCGCCCCGGTGGTGCTGGACACGGTCGCCGAGATCCCCTACCGGGAGAACGCGGCCATCCACGACGATCCCGTCGACCCGGCGCCCTTCGTCCAGCGCACGGTGCTGCTGCGGGAGTTCACGCCCGGGTCGCTGGCCGACCTCGTCGACCTGTTCGGTCCCGACTCCGACTGCCCGGCGCACATCGTGGAACTGCGCCAGCTCGGTGGTGCGCTCGCCACGAACCCCGACCTGCCCTACGCCGCAGCGCACCACGACGCCGCGTTCGCGTTGTGCGTCTTCGTCATCGGCCCGGCGCAGGCCGGCCCGGCGTCGGCGTGGACGGACCGGGCGTTCCGTCGCCTGGAACCGCACTCGGCGCCGGGCACGTACGCGAACTTCGTCGCGGCCTGGGACACCGACCCCGAGGACGTCCGCCGGGCCTACCTGCCCGAGACCTTCGCCCGTGCGCAGCGGGTGAAGGCGACCTACGACCCGCAGAACCTGTTCCGCCTCAACCACAACGTCCTGCCCCGCTCCTGATGCGACTCCCCTGGAGAACGAGAATGACCACGCGAACCCTCACCACCGAAAGCGCGACGTCCGCGGAACTCAGCCACCTCGTGGACCACCACGAGGTCGTCGACGCCGTCCTGCGCTACACCCGCGCCCTGGACCTCGCCGACGCCGACCTCATGACCTCGGCGCTCACGCCGGACGCGACCGTCGACCTCACCCCGGCCACGGCGAAGATCGGTCTGGAGTTCCCCGTCCTGACGCCCCGGGAGACCGTCGTGGGCGCTCTCGTCGGCGCCGTCGGTCCCCTGGACACCAGCCACAGCGTCACCAACCCGCGCAGCGAGATCACCGGCGACACCGCCGTCCTGACCTGCTACGCCCAGGCCATGCACTTCCTGCCCGGCCAGGGACCCGACCCCGTCCAGACCCGGCACGCCCTGATGATGAACCGCTACACCGCCCGGCTCGTGCGTGACGGGGCCACGTGGCGCATCCAGCACCTCAGCATCGACAGCGCCTGGTTCGAGGGTGACCCGACCGTCCTGGTCTCCCAGGTCTGAGCCCCCGGCGGGGTGGTCGGGACGGGCGCGGTGTCCTCGCGCCCGAACCCGGCCACCCACCCGGCCCGTCGTCAGCCACCTGTTCTTGACTGAACGGTCCACCACGGCGTAGGTTAAAGACCGAACAGTCCACTACGAGAACGGAGCACGACGATGAACGCAGCACTCACCGGCAAGACGGCCCTGGTGACCGGCGGGACCTCCGGCATCGGCCTGGCGGTCGTCCGCCGGTTCGTCGAGGAAGGGGCCCACGTCGTCGTGACCGGGCGGCGCCAGACGCAGCTCGACGCGGTCGCGGCCGAACTCGGCGACGCGGTGACCACCGTGCAGGCCGACGCCTCCGACCCGGCGCAGGTGAACGCCCTGTTCGAGGCCGTCGCCGCTCGCGGCACCGGACTGCACGCGGTCCACGTCAACGCCGGCGGCGGGGAGTTCAAGCCCCTGGCCGAGGTCAGCGCGCAGGACATCGACACCGCCTTCGCGACCAACGTCCGCGGCACGATCCTCACCGTGCAGGGCGCGCTGCCCTTCCTCGGGGAAGGCGCCGCGATCGTGGTGACCGGCTCCACCGCCGGATCGGGGACGGAGAAGGACTTCGGCCTCTACGGCGCCTCGAAGGCCGCGGTGGCGACGCTGACCCGCACCTGGGCCGCCGAGCTCGCCCCGCGCGGGATCCGCATCAACACCGTCGTCCCCGGCCCCACCGAGACGCCGGGACTGACCGGTCTGGCCCCGGGCAACGAAGCCGGTCTCCTGGCGGCCATCGCCGCCGGGCTGCCCTTCGGCCGGGTCCTGCGCCCCGAGGAGGTCGCCGCCACCGTCCTCTTCCTCGTCTCCGACCAGAGCTCCGGCATGACCGGCGGCGAGGTCTTCGTCGACGGCGGCTCCACCATCGCCTGACCCACCCGGTCCGGACCAGCCCGCACCACACCAGCCGACGAGGAGGAGACCCCGGTGAGCGACCGCACCACGTCCGTCCCGGCCACGACGGAACGCGAACCCGCACCCCCACCGTCGCCCGCGCGCCGGGGACGACTCGGCGTCGCGTCCGTCGCCCTCGGGTCGTTCGCGATCGTCCTCTCGGAGTTCCTCCCCGTCGGACTCCTCCCGGCCATCGCCTCCGGCCTCGACGTGCCCGTCGGGACGGCCGGACTGATGGTCGTCGTCACCGGGCTCCTCGCGGCGGTCGCCGCTCCCGCGGTCACGGTGGCCGCCTCCGGACTCGACCGGCGCGTCGTGCTCACCGGGCTCAGCGCACTGCTGGTCGTCTCCGACGTCCTCGCCGCCCTGGCCCCGACCTTCCCGCTCCTCCTGCTCGCCCGGGTGCTCCTGGGGATCAGCCTCGGCGGGTTCTGGGCGATCGGGGCCGGGATCGCCGGGCGCCTCGTGGCCCCGGCGGACACGATCCGGGCGACCGCCCTGATCACCGGGGGGATCTCCGTCGCCACGGTCGTCAGCCTCCCGCTGGGCGCGGCGGTCTCGGCGTTCGCGAGCTGGCGCCTCGCCTTCGTCATCGGCGGTGCGGTCGGCCTCGCCGCCCTCGTCCTGCAACTGATCGCCCTGCCCGGTCTCCCTGCGGCGCAGCGTGTCCGGGTCTCGGCGCTCGGCGCGCTGTTCCGCGTGCCCCGCGCCCGGGTCGGACTCCTCGGGGCCGCGTTCGCCTTCGCCGCGCAGTTCGCCGCGTCCACCTACGTCACCCCCTTCCTGCAGGACCGCGCCGGCGTCGGCCCCGGGACGGTGACCTGCGCGCTTCTCGTGTTCGGCCTGGCCGGGATCGCCGGCAACTTCGCGGCCGGCGCGACGCTGGGCCGCAGCGTGCTGGGCACGGCGGGGACGGCCCAGGTCGTGCTCGCGGCGACGGTCGTGCTGCTGCCGCTGCTGGCGCGCAGCACCGTCGGGGTCCTCGTGCTCGTCGTGGTGTGGGGCTTCGCGTGGGGCGCCCTGCCGCTGGCGATGCAGACGTGGATGTCCACCGCGTCACCGGCCGGGGCCGAGACCGGCCTCGCGCTGTTCGTGACGACCATCCAGCTCGCCATCGCCGCGGGTTCCGTCCTCGGCGGTCTGGTGGTGACCTCCGCCGGCCTCGACACGGACTTCCGCCTCGCCGGCGCGATCGCCTTCGCCGGGGCCCTGGTGTTCGTCGTCCTCGGTGCACGGCGCACCGCGCACGCTGCCGCGCAGACCCCTTCCCCCGTCGGTTCGATCCCACCTGGAGCACCGTGAGCGCCTCTCCGGCCGTCACCACCACCCTCGACCTCGGGGGGACCACCCTCACCTACCTGCCCGACGGCGAGTTCCGCGCCGAGCCCGGTGTGGCCTACCCGGCGGGTCACGACGACCTGTTCGCCGACGACCTCGACGTGGTGGACGGGGACGGCCTGCTCGTCCTCAGCGTGGGCGCGGTCCTCATCAGCACAGGCGAGCGCCGCGTCCTGGTCGACGCCGGCATCGGCGCCCGGACCATCCCCCTCGTCCGTCCGGGGACGACCCGCGACGCCTACATGCGCGGCGGGACGCTCCTCGACAGCCTCCACGAGGTGGGCGTCGAACCCGGTGACGTCGACGCGGTCCTCCTGACGCACCTGCACGCCGACCACGTCGGCTGGCTCGGGAACGAGGCCGGCGACGGCGTCCCCACCTTCCCGAACGCGGAGCTCTGGCTCAGCGAGGACGAGTGGGACTTCTGGACCCGCCCCGAGCAGCGGGGTGACCCCGTCGGTCCGCGACCCCATGAGCTGGAGATCATCGGTGCCCGGCGCCGGTCCCTGGTCGAGGGCTGCGAGCCCGTGGTCGGGGTGCGGACCGTCGCGACCCCGGGACACACCCCCGGACACCTCGCCTTCGCCGTCCGGGGAACCCGAGGCCACGCGCTCGTCGTCGGCGACGCCGTCCACTGCCCGGCCGAGGTCCTGCACCCGCACCTGGCCTGGGTGGGCGACCACGACGCGGCGGCGGCGATCCGCACGCGGGTCGACCTGGCCGACCGCGTCGGTCGCGACGGCGCGGTCCTCGTCGGGCCGCACTTCCCGGACGCGGTCTTCCGCCGCTACGACCCCGCGGCGACCCCGTCGCTCACGCCGCTCGCCCCGTAGGCGCGGCGGACGTCGGCGACGCACCAGCTCGCCGGGGTGCGTCAGGATGGTCCGACGCCCAGGTAACGACCCCGGAGGGACGACCATGCCCAGACCCCGCTCGTTCGACGAGGCGGACGTCATCGCCCGCGCGCGGAAGGCGTTCGCCGAGACGGGTTTCGCGGGCACCTCGCTCGACACGCTGCTGGAGGCGACGGGCCTGGCCCGCCAGAGCCTCTACAACACCTTCGGCGGCAAGCGGGACCTCTTCATGCGGGCGTTCCTCAGCGACGCCGCCGAGGCGGTGGACGCCGTGGAGTCGATCCGGCACGGCTCGGACGACCCCATCACCCGCATCCGCGCGCAGCTGGTGAAGGTGGCCGTCGAGCACGGCTCGGCGCAGGCGCCCCCGTCCCTCTTCACCAAGGCCGCCGTGGAACTCTCCGCCCAGGACCCGGAGGTCGCAGCGACCGTCGCCGCCGCCTTCGAGTCCATGCGGGCGCACTACGCCGCCTGCATCGTCGAGGCCCAGAGCGCGGGTGAGATCGAGACCGACGCCGACGCGGACTCCCTCGGGGCCTACTTCTGCGCGGTCCTCGAGGGCATGTCCACGCTCGGGGGGTCGGGGGTCTCGCGCGCGACGCTGCTCGACATCGGGCTCACCAGCCTCGCGGCCGTCCCCCTCACCGACCTCGGCCGCGACCACCTCGGCACGGGCGAGGGCGAGTGGTCCTGAGCCGCCGCTGCCGGCCCGGCGTCCGCCGGGGCTAAGAGCGACCGGCAATAGGCGGAACGCGGGGGACCATGCCGCACGACCTGGGAGCTGAGAGCCCGCTGCTGGTGCGGTCTCTGGACGCTCCACGCCGGGCCCAGCGAACAGGGCAACCGACCGACTGCCGTCGCTCTTGGAGTCGGGCGGTGGGCAACGACAGGGCAAGCTCGGCCGGACCAGCAGATGACGCAGGCAGTTCAGAGCACGCGCAGGACCTCGTCGTCGAGGTCGGCGGCTGGGAGCACGACTGCTGCGGTCCCGCCATCGAGCGCAACGCGGTGATCGAGCTGAGCGTCTACCCCTGGACGGGGCCCGACGGTCGCGAGCGCCTCGTCGAGGGCCGCCACGACATCGGGGAAGCGGGCACTCCGGTCTACCAGCGCGTGCGCGGTCGGGTCACGGACCTGCATGTCGTGCACGAGGACGGCACGATCGAGGCAATCGCCCGGGTACCGAGCGGCTCGGCGTTGTGCGGCACCGACGACGGGGACGACGGGCACCTGGAGACCCCGTGGACCGGGGAGCTGATCGCGGCCCGCGGGTCGGAGTTCCTCGTCACCCTCCAGCAGGCGCCCCAGGTTCAGCAGGCTCAGTAGTCGAGGCGGACTCGCTCGTGGCGGCCGACGCGGGCTGATCCTGTTCTGCCACGGCAAGGTCGGTGGGGAAGTACATGAGCGCGGAGAAACCCATTCCCTCACTCAGCACGATGGGGGTGTCGTCGTCATTGACGGCCAGGCCCAGCTCGGGCAGGGACACCTCGACGGTGTAGGTGCCCGCCTTCAGGTAGCGCTTGATGTGTCCGGCGTCGTCGAGGGTGTCGCTGGACAGTTCACGACCCCCGCCGTCGCGGAAGGAGACGTTCGCGCGCGCGGCCGGGAGCCCATGGCAGGTGCCCTCGTGGCAGAGCGAGAAGGAAGCGGTGACCTCGATCGAGCTGTCCGGCTCCCCGCCGCCGCACGAGGTGAGCAGTAGCGCGCACAGGCCCGTCGCGGCGAGGCCCAAGCGCTGGTGAACGGTCGTGATCACGACCGCATGCTCGCACCTGACGTCGGCGCCGGTGAGGCTTCGAGGGAATGCTCCACCCACGTGGCAGCCCTCGACTGCCGTTGGCGCTCGCCTGATGCGCCGCCGCAGCGAGGCGCTCTGGTGGCGGGATGACCGCTGCTCCGGTGGGCCTGGGAACTACGTGCTGGGGAGTTTTCTGGCGTCAGAGTTGGTGGTTCGCGGCGCCTTGGGCGTGGATGGCGTCGATGCGTTCGTTCTCCCGCTGAAGGCGCTTCTTGCGGGCGGCTTGACCGTCGCCCCAGATGCCGAGTAAACCCACGAGGCCGAGGGTGAAGAGGATCCAGGAGCGTGCGTCGTTGATACGTCCCTGCACGCCCAAGAAGATCAGGGCGGCTATCAGGACGGCGGGCAGGATTGCGCCCAGCCATACCTGGGGGCGGTTGGAGAGCACGAACCTTTGCAGGAGCAGGACGGCGAGTCCCACGGCCGCACTCAGCAGGTGATCGATGACGCTGTTCATGGTGCTTGCCTCTCTGCGGCAACCCGATAGGCGCCGATGACGCGGTCGGCGACGTCTCGGGGGACGCTGCCGTCGATGACCATCCCGGAGATGGCGGTGATGAAGGGGTCAGCGGGTGCGGCCTCGACGGCCTGGACCTTCTCGATGATGCGGTCCAGGCGGGCGCGGACGGTGGGGTAAGAGACGCCGTAGGTGGCAGCGACGGCCTTCAAGGAGCCGGAGGTGAGGACCAGGGTGCGCACGAAGGATCGGTCGCTGTCGGTGAGCGCTTCAAGCCACGGTTCCACGACCAACCTTCCTGCGCGATGTTCAACCTGACTTGAACATTACGCAGACGGCGACGGGAACGGCAAGGCCCTTTGCCGGTTCCACCCGAGCGTTGGGCGGGTCGAGACTTTCGTCGCACCTAGCCGCAGATCGGCGTCGAGGTCCGCCTCGGCGTGCTGCAGGGTCGCATTGCGGTGAAGGGAGTGAGGGCCCCGATCCAGGTCGGCAAACGGTGGCCGGTGGAGCGCACCCACGCCTGGTTCAACGGCTACGGCAAGCTGCGCCGGATCACCGACCGGTCCCGTCCGGTGGTGGAGTTCTGCACCCACCTCGCGGCCGCGATCACCGTCTTGCGCCGCCTGATCAACGAGGCCCGCAACCGCTACCGCTGGCCTGGTCGCCCCACCACCCGCCGGCTGCGGTGACGCACTACTGCCGGTCGTTCTAAGCGCAGGCGGGCGGTGGACCGACGACCCACGCGGGCGGCGTGCCCTCCATGGGCGGCAGCTCCCCTTCGGGAGGGCAGACCGCGTCGAGCAGCAGGGCCCCGTACCGGCGCCAGGCGGAAGGGCCTTCACCGCGGGTCCGGTCGGCGATGGAGCCGATCATCGAGGACACCGACGGCACGTCGGCCGCCGTGAAACCTTCCCGGACCGCCCCCTCCGCGTGCGCGCGGTCCACGAGCCGGGTCACCGCTTCGCTCAGGTCGGCCCGCAGCCGCTCGGCGTCCGCCGTGGCGGGGGCGGCCCGCATGACGGTGGTGGACAACGCCTTGTCCCCGGCCCGCAGCTCCATCGTCCCCAGCAGGTAGGACCGCAGGCCCTCCCGGCCGCTGGGCCGGTCCGCGCAGCGTTCGGCCAGCGCGAGCAGGTTCTCGAGCTTGGCCTCGACGAGGCCCCCGAGCAGGGCGTCCTTGTCCGGGAAGCGGCGGTAGACCGTCCCGACCCCCACCCCGGCGGCCTCGGCCACGTCGTGCAGGGTCACGTCCAGACCGCGCTCGGCGAAGAGGCGGCGGGCGGCGTCGACGATGAGCGCCCGGTTGCGGACGGCGTCGGCGCGCAGCGGTCGGTCGTGGGTCGTCGTGCTCACGGTTCCAGGGTACTCGTGCGCCGGGAACAAATGGACGCCTCGCGTCCGTTTGCGTGTACGCTGGTGGAAGTGGACGCGACCCGTCCGTTTGACGCCGGCCTCCGATCGCCGCCGGCACCTCGAAACTCCTGGAGAACTCGTGAGCTCCGACACCGCTCCGACCAACACACCGCCGCACGCGGGGCAGCACGCCGCGGCGCACCCCGCCCACAAGGCCACCAAGGACCACCGCTGGTTCGTCCTCGCCGTCATCGGCATCGCGCAGCTGGCCGTCGTCCTCGACGCGACCATCGTCAACATCGCGCTCCCCGCGGCCCAGGCGGACCTCGGTTTCGCCGACGACCAGCGCCAGTGGATCGTCACGGCCTACTCCCTGGCCTTCGGGTCACTGCTCCTGCTCGGCGGTCGCCTCGGCGACCTGTTCGGGCGCAAGAACCTCTTCATCATCGGGCTCATCGGTTTCGCCGGGGCCTCCGTGATCGGCGGCCTCGCCGAGAACTTCGGACAGCTCGTCGCGGCCCGCGCCCTCCAGGGCGTGTTCGGCGCCCTGCTGGCCCCCTCGGCCCTGGCCCTGCTGACCACGACGTTCACCGATCCCAAGGACCGGGCCCGCGCGTTCGGCGTCTTCGGCGCCATCGCCGGATCCGGCGCCGCCACGGGAGTCCTGCTCGGTGGCGTCCTCACCGAGTACACGACCTGGCGCTGGTGCCTCTACGTGAACGTCGTCTTCGCCGCCATCGGCGTCGTCGGTGCCCTCCTCTTCATGCCGAAGGCCACCCGCGGACCCCGTCCCCGCCTCGACCTGATCGGCACCATCACCATCACCGCCGGCCTCGTCGGGATCGTCTACGGGTTCTCCTCCGCCGAGACCAACGGGTGGTCCGACGCGGTGACCATCACCTGCCTCGCCGCCGGCGTCGTCCTCGTCGCCCTGTTCGTGGTCGTGGAGTCCCGGGTCTCGCACCCGCTGCTGCCGCTGCGGATCGTGCGTGACCGCGACCGCGGTGGAGCGCTCATCGCGATCGGCCTCGTCGGGGTCGCGATGTTCGGCATCTTCCTGTTCCTGACCTACTACCTGCGTCAGACGCTGCAGTTCTCCTCGCTGGAGACCGGGCTGTCCTTCCTGCCGATGCCGCTCTCGATCATGACGGCCGCGACGCAGATCACGCCGCGCCTGCTGCCGCGCATCGGGCCGAAGGCGCTCATCACCATCGGCTCGCTCGTCGCCGCCACCGGGGTGCTGCTGTTCCTGCGCACCAACACCGAGAGCCACTGGGCCGGAACGATCCTGCCCGCCCTGGTCGTGACCGGTCTGGGCATGGGGCTGATCATCTCCTCGGCCATGAACACCGCGACCAGCGGTGTGGCCCGCGAGGACGCCGGCGCCGCCAGCGCCAGCGTCAACACGTTCCAGCAGGTCGGCGGTTCCATCGGCACCGCGCTGCTGTCGACGATCTTCGCGAGTTCCGTCGCCGCTCACGGCGGGAACCCCGTCGACGCCGTCCTGCACGGCTACCACGTGGCCTTCGCCTGCGGCGCGCTCGCCCTGGTGCTCGTCGCGGTCATCTCCGGCAGCCTCATCAACCGGCACTCCGTCCGTCAGGAACGCCTCGCCGCGATCGGCTCGATCCCGGTCCCGACCGTCGCCCACTGACCCACCCCACCCCGAACCGCGATCTTGCTGGGAAACCCAGCGGGATCGCGGTTCGTGTTCCCGGGGTCAGCCCGCGTCGAGGATCCGATCGATGTCGTCGAGGACGCGTTGCCCACCCAGCGGCCCGACCCCGGACACCCAGTAGGAGGTGTCGACGAGGGAGACCGCCGGGAAGGCGGCGGGGTTGTCCCGGATCAACGTCGGGACGGAACCCGGGTCGGCCACGTCGGTGGTCGTGACGAACACGTGGTCCGCGGCGGCCTCGGGAACCCGTTCCGGGGAGACGTCGACGAGGATCGAGTCCTGCCAGTCGCGGTCGGGGATCGTGAACCCCACACACTCCAACGCGCTCCCGGCGAACGACGTCGGCCCGTACAGGCTCAGCGTCGTCTCGTCCCGGGGACGGACGAGGTTCGCCGTCGTCCCCGTCAACCGGTGCTCGGCCTTGATCTCCTCGCACCGCGAGCGGTACCCGGCCAGCAACCGGTCGGTCTCCTGCGCCCGACCGAGCGCCTCCCCGACGAGCCGCACGTTGTCCTGCCAGGGGTCGGCCTGGGTCGCCATGAACACCGTCGGTGCGATGCCGGCGAGCTCGTCGTAGAGGTCCCTGTGCCGTGAGTCCGTCCCGAGGATGAGATCGGGTTCCAGCGCCGCGATCGCCTCGAGGTCCGGTTCGGGGACCGTGCCGACGGACTTCACGGCGTCGCCGACGCCCAGGTAGGCGGGGATCCCCGCCACGTTGCTCGCGACGGCCGCTCCGACCGGGGTCACCCCCAGCGCCACGGCGGTGTCGAGTTCGAGGGGTTCGAGCACGACGACCCGCCGGGGTTCCGCGGGAACCTCCGTCGTGCCCCGGGCGTGCGTCACGCTGCGCTCGGCCGCGGCGGCGGTGTCCTCCTCGGCCGAGGAGACGTCGGAGCACCCACCGAGCAGGAGTCCGGCGGTCAGGGCGAGGGCGAGGGGTCGGGAGCGCACAAGAGGGAAGCCTAGCCTCACCTGTGGCGTTCGCGGATCAATCCCTGCGAGGATCCGGCCATGACCTCGCCGGAACGCGAGACCCTGAGGTTCAACCCGGACAACGCCACGACCGACGTCGTCGAACGCGTCCACACCCCCGACGGCTCCACCCGCGTCCACAAGCAACTGCGACGCACCGGGACCGGCACCGACACCCCGGCGCACTGGAGGTCGTCGTCGACCCCCGCGGACTGGAACCACTGGGCCCGCGAGGCGGAGGTGTACGCCGACCCCGCCTTCCGCGCGTCGCTGGCCGGGACGGGCCTCGACCTGCCCGCCGCCGAGGTCGTCCCCCACGGCGACACGACGAGCCTGTGGCTGGAGGACGTCCCCGGCACCGCCGGAGCCGACTTCGCGCTCGCCGACCACGTCGCGACGGCGACCGCCCTGGGACGCTGGCAGGCCCGACCGCCGCAGCCACGACCGATCTGGGCGTCACGCGGGTTCCTGCGCGCGTACTCCACCAGCCGCCCCGGCGACCCCGGCCTCGTCGACGACGACGCCGCCTGGCACCGGCCCCTCGTCCGCGACAACTGGCCGGCCGACCTGCGCGCCGGGTGGCGCCGGCTGCTCGACCACCGCGAGCACCTGGTGTCCGTGGTGGAACGTTTGCCCCGCACGCTGTGCCACCTCGACGCCTGGGCCGCGAACGCGATCCGCCGGCCCAGCGGCGAGGTCGTCCTCCTGGACTGGGCGTCCGGCGGGGACGGTGCCGTCGGTGAGGACCTGGGGAACTGGCTGCCGGACGCCTGCTTCGACCTGTTCTGGCCCGCGGAACGCCTCGGGGAACTCGAGGCCGCGTGCTGGCCCGCCCACCTCGACGGGTTGCGGGCGGGCGGGTGGGACGGGGACGAGCGCGACGTCCGGCTGGGCGTGGTGGCCTCGTGCGTGAAGTACGCGTGGCTGCTGCCGCTGCTGCTGGAACGGGCCGCCGAACCCGAGCACGACGCGTACCACCGCCCCGTCGACGCCGGGCACCTGTACCGGCAACGCGGTCTGGTCCTGTTCCACCTGGTCCGCTGGTGCGACGAAGCCCTCGACCTGACCGGCTGACGACGGGGTCCCGTCAGGAGGAGATCAGGAGAAGAACCGGGCCACCAGAGGCAGCGCGACCGTCATCGCCAGGGCGTTCAGCACCATCGCCGCGCTCGACCACCCACCCGTCACGTCGGACTCGGTGAGCGCCCGCGACGTGCCGATCCCGTGCGACACCATCCCGATCGCGAAACCGCGCGCCCGCGGGTCGGACACGCGCACCCGGTCCAGCAGCCACGGGCCGACCGTCGCCCCCAGGACACCGGAGACCAGCGTCAGGACCACGGCGAGCGTCGTGTTCGCCCCGATCGTCTCCCCCACCGTCAGCGCCACGGGCGTGGTGACCGAGCGGGGCAACGTCGTGAGCACGAGGCTGTCGTCGGCCCCCAGCGCCAGGAGCGCGGCCACGGTCACGCCGACGCTCACGACACCCGTCACCACGAGGGTCACGAGCACCGCCGCCCGATCGGCGAGCAGCGCCCGACCTGACCGCAGCAGGGGCAGCGCGAGGGCCACCGTCGCCGGGCCGAGCAGCAGGGTCAGGATCGACACGGAGGCCAGGTACTCCTGGTAGGAGATGCCGAGGACCTCCAGCACCACCGAGACCACGACCATCGCGACGAGGACGGGAGCCAGCAGCGCGGGCCGCCCGAGCCGGCGGTGCAGTTCCCCGGCGCCGAGGTAGGCCGCGACCGTGAGGGCCAACCCGAAACCGGGCGCGTGGATCAGCGCGCTCACGCCGACTCCCTGCGGCGCAACATCTTCTGCAGCAACGACCCGGCGACGACCAGGCCGGTCGCGAACGAACCGCCGACGGCGAGGGCCAGGGGCCCGGCCGAGTGGACCAGGGTCGACAACTGCGTCAGCGCCCCCACCCCGGGCGGGACGAAGAGCAGTTGCAGGTGCTTCAGCAGCGGTTCGCCCGCGGGTTCCGCCCGACGCACGAGGCCGGGGAACCGGGCTCCGACGACGAGGAGCACCACGAGCCCGACCACGGCCCCGGGGACGGGGAGGTGGGTGACGTCGACGAGCAGCGTACCGAGCAGTTGCAGCCCGAGGAGCAGGGCCAGCGCCGCGAGGACGGCGGGCACGTGCGGGGCCCAGCCGCGGCCGGGCGGGCGGGGGGCGTCACGCCCGCCGGCACCGGGGTTCAGTCCCACCAGAACCGCCACACCCCCACGCCGACGAGTTCGCCCGCGTACCCGGCGAGGTCCCCGGGCCCGTCCTGGAAGATCGCGTCGTAGCAGAACCCCAGGTGCTCCGCCGCGACGGGGAACGCCTCCGCGGCGTCGCTCGGCGGGGCCGCGACGCTGACGAAGAGGGTGTCGAAACCCATCGCCACCACTCGCGCCCCGAACCGGTCCTCCCAGCTGCGCAGGACGGACGACAGCGTCCCCGGGTCGGCGTCGTGGTTCGTCGCCCCGAGCCAGCCGAGCTCGGCGAGCACGTCGGCCCCCCGCTCGGCCTGCACCAGTCCGAGGTGACGGTGGGGCCCGTGGGTCAGCAGCTCGTCGGCGAGCACCGCGGCGACCGAGGCGGGGTCGGCGAGGGGCGCGAGCGCCGGGGACAGACCGGGCCAGGCGGGTGCGCCGTCGGGGAACTCGTCGTCGTCGAACGCGTCCGCGAAGTCCCCGGCGAGGAACTCCTCCACCGCCGCGGTGTCCAGGGCCCGCCAGCCGGTGGGGGCGAACTCGCCCTCCAGCCAGGGGCGGGCGACGTCGTCGTCCGCGAGGCCCTCGAGCAGGACCGGCCACAGCCCCGTGACCGCGTGCGCGGCGGCCAGTTCCGTCCACGCCCCGACCGACGCCGGCACCGCGGAGACCCACAGCAGCGGTTCCGCGCCGGGGTAGCCCGCCGGGGACACCAGCCGCCCCGACGGCAACCCGGGGACGGCGGCGACGAGCTCGGCGAGGGTGGTTGCACGTCCGGTCACCCGACCACCGTCGCAGACCGCGACCGGGAACGGGCCACCACCCCCGTGGATCGCGGGGTCAGGCGCTGAAGGTCTGACCCGTCAACCGTTCGTAGGCGTCGACGTAGCGGTCGCGGGTCTTCTCCACGACCTCGGCGGGCAGTTCCGGCGGCGCGTCGGCACCCCGGCGGTCCCAGCCCGACGCGGGCGAGGTGAGCCAGTCGCGGACGAACTGCTTGTCGAAACTGGGCTGCGCGCGACCGGGTTCCCAGGTCTCGGCGGGCCAGAACCGCGAGGAGTCGGGGGTGAGGACCTCGTCCCCGAGGATCGTCACCCCATCGACCGTCCCGAACTCGAACTTCGTGTCGGCCAGCACGATCCCGCGTTCGCGCGCGATCCCCTCGGCCCGGCGGTAGACCGCGAGCGTCAGGTCGCGCAGTTCCGCGGCGGCGTCGGCGCCGATGGTCGCGGCGACGTGCTCGAAGGTGACGTTCTCGTCGTGCTCGCCGAGTTCGGCCTTCGTCGCGGGCGTGAAGATCGGCTCGTCGAGGCGGGAACCGTCGACCAGTCCCGCGGGCAGTTCCAGTCCGCAGACGGTGGAACTCTCGCGGTACTCGGCCAGACCAGAACCCGTGAGGTACCGGCGGGCCACGCACTCGACGGGGAACATGGCGAGGTTGCGGCAGACCATCGCGCGTCCGGCCACGGCGACGGGGACGTCGGTGGAGAGGACGTGGTTCGGGACGACGTCGCGCAGCTGCTCGAACCACCACAACGACAGCGCGGTCAGCACCTTCCCCTTGTCGGGGATCGTGCTGGCCAGCACGTGGTCGTAGGCGGAGATCCGGTCGCTCGCGACCACGAGCACGGTCCCGTTCTCGCCCCCGGCCGGGACGTAGAGGTCGCGGACCTTGCCCGAGTAGGTGTGGGTCCAGCCGTCCAGCTCGAGAACGCTCATGCGATCACGTCCGTCGCTCGCGACCCGGTCGCCACCGTCAGCGCGATGTCGCGACGGAACCGGCCACCCTCGAGGTCGATCAGTTCCACGGCCTCGTAGGCCACCGCCCGCGCCGCAGCGAGGTCGGCGCCGACGCCGACGACCGAGAGGACGCGCCCCCCGGAACTCACGATCCCGGTGCCGTCGGGGGCGGGGGCGGTGCCCGCGTGCAGCACCGCGGCCCCGCCGACGGCGTCCGCGGCGTCGAGACCGCGCAGCAGACCGCCCGTCACCGGGGCCTCCGGGTACCCCGGCGCCGCGAGGACGACGGTGACCGCCGCGTCCGCGCGCCAGCGCAGCGCCGGCTGGTCGCGCAGGACACCGGTCGCGCAGGCGTTCAGCACCCCGCCCAACGGGGTCGCGAGCCGGGCGAGGACGACCTGGGTCTCGGGGTCGCCGAAGCGGGCGTTGAACTCGATGACCCGCACACCGCGCGAGGTCATGGCCAGGCCGCAGTAGAGGACACCGCTGAACGGGGTGCCGCGCCGGGCCATCTCGTCGACGACGGGCTGGGCGATGCGCTCCACGACCACGTCGGAGAGGTCGGCCGGCGCCCACGGCAGCGGCGAGTAGGCCCCCATGCCGCCGGTGTTCGGGCCCTCGTCGCCGTCCAGGGCCCGCTTGAAGTCCTGCGCGGGGGCCAGGGCGATGACGCTCTCGCCGTCGGTGAGGCAGAAGACGCTGATCTCCGGGCCGTCGAGGAACTCCTCGACGACGACCGGGCCGTGGGCCAGGCAGGTGCGGGCGTGCGCGAGGGCCGCCTCCCGGTCATCGGTGACGACGACGCCCTTGCCGGCGGCGAGGCCGTCGTCCTTGACCACGTGCGGGGCACCGAAGGCGTCCAGCGCGGCGGCGACCTCGTCCTCCGTCGTGCAGAGGTGCGCCATCGCGGTGGGGACGGCGGCGGCGGCCATCACCTCCTTGGCGAAGGCCTTGGACCCCTCGAGGCGGGCGGCCTCGGCCGACGGGCCGAAGCAGGCGATGCCGGCGGCGCGGACGGCGTCGGCGACACCGGCGACGAGCGGTGCCTCCGGACCCACGACGACGAGGTCGGCGCCGAGGCGGACCGCGAGCGCCGCGACGGCGTCGGGGTCGCTCGCGTCGACGGGTTCGACGGGGGCGACGAGCGCGATCCCGGCGTTGCCGGGGGCCGCGAACACGCGGTCGACCCCGGGATCCTCGAGCAGGGCACGCACCAAGGCGTGCTCACGGGCACCGGATCCGATGACGAGGACGTCCACGGGGACCGAGGGTAGAGGTTCCGGGGTGGCCTTCACGACGTCGTAGGAGAGGATCACTCCCGTGCCCCGCACGATCCCCTTCGCCGTCACCGTCCGACGGCGCAGCCGCACCGGCTGGCAGCGGTGGCAGGGCTCGTGGTGGCAGATCATGCAGTGCGGTCTCGGCGCCGGGGTGGCGTGGATGCTCGCGCAGGCGTTGTGGGACCAGCCCTACCCCGTCTTCGCGTGCGTCGCCGTCGTCGTCTGCCTCGGGGTGCAGAACAACCAGCGGCTCCGGAGGGTCGGCGAGCTGGGGGTCGGCGTCACGATCGGGGTGCTGCTCGGGACGGGCGTCGTCGCCCTGGTCGGCCGGGGACCGCTGCAGATCACCGCGATCGTCGCGGCGGCCATGCTCATCGCGCGGTTCCTGGACTCGGGGATCCTGCTGGTCAACCAGGCGGCGCTGCAGGCGTCGTTCATCGTCGCCTACCCCCCGCAGGCCGGGGGGAGTGGTTCCGCGCGCTGGCTGGACGCCATGACGGGCGTGGTGGTCGCGCTGGCGATCGCGGCCCTGCTGCCGCCGGACCCGCGCCGCGACGTCCGCGGCCGGTCCCGGGCCTACGCGGGACAGTTGGCGGACCTGTTGGAGGACGGCGCCGACGCGATCCGCAGCCACGACGCCGCGAAGGCCCAGGAGGTGCTGGCCCGGGCCCGGAGCACCTCGACCGAGCTCGAGGGCTGGTCGCAGTCGGTGAACGCCGGTCAGGAGGTGCACCGGCTGTCGCCGTTGCGACGCAGCGGTCGCGGCGAGATCGCGCAGCAGAAGAAGCTGCACGCCGGGATGGACCGGGCCACGCGCAACGTCCGGGTCGCGCTGCGGCGGGTCGCGACGGCCCTGCAGTACGGCGAGCAGATGCCCGACTCCCTGGCCGGCGCCCTGGACTCCCTCGCGGCGTCGGTGCGCTCCCTGGGTGAACCGGCCTACGCCGGGGAGACCGTCCCGCCCTCGGTGGCGGGTCTGAAGGAGCTGGCGGTGACGCTGGGCCCGCGCACGCTCGGGGCGGAGTCGTTGTCGGCGACGGTGGTGGTCGCGCAGCTGCGCTCGACGGTCGTGGACCTGCTGCAGGCGCAGGGGGTCAGCGCCGCTGAGGCGCACCGACTGCTGCCGCACTGACCGCCGCCCTGACCTCGCCCCGCCGACCCGGGCCGCAACGACCTGGGATAGTAGGAGCATGAGCTCTCACGCCGCGGCTCCCGCCGCCATCGAAGCAGCCCCGGTCAGCGGCGGTCCCGTCTCGGGGTACGCCCGCGGGGTGGCCGTCCTCGTCCTGGGCCTGGGTGTCCTCGGGCTGATCCCGGGGGTGACGACGAACTACGACGCGATGGGGTTCTTCCGTTCCGACGCCCACCTCTTCGGGCTGTTCACGACGTCCGTCGTGAGCGCGTCGTTGCAGATCCTCTTCGGGCTGACGGTCCTCGCGTTCTCCGGGTCGCCGCGCCAGGCGCACAAGACCGTCTGCTGGGTCGCCATCGCCTACCTGGTCGCCGGTCTGGCGGGGGCGGGCATCGTCGTGAACTCCCCCAGCGACGTCCTGCCGGTGAACGTCGCGAGCAACTGGCTGCACCTGGCCCTGGGCATCGTCATCGCGGCCGGCGCCGCACGCACCCGCGCCAAGCACGTCGAGGAACTGGGCGTCTTCTGATCCGCCTGCGTGCCGTCGTCCTCGACCTGGACGGCACCCTCTTCGACCACCGCGGCGCATCCCGCGCCGCGGTGGCGGACTGGCTCCGCAGTCTGGGCCGCGAACCCGACGAGGCGACGCAGTCGGCCTGGTCGCAGATCGAGGAACGCCACCACGCCGACTGGCGGGCCGGTCTGGTCTCGCACGACGAGCACCGCCGTCGCCGCCTCCGCGACTTCCTCCCGCTGGTGGACTCCCCGGTCGGCGACGACGCCGTCCTGGACGAGCAGTTCCAGCGCGACTACCTCACCCGCTACCGCCGCCACTGGCGGGCGTTCGACGACGTCGAGGCGGCCCTGGCCGCGATCGGCGCGGCGGGCCTCCGCGTGGGGTTGCTGACCAACGGGATGCCCGAGCAGCAGAACGCGAAGCTCGAGGTCCTGGGCCTCGCCGGACGGGTCGGGCCGGTCGTCACCGCCGGGGAGCTCGGCCTGGCCAAGCCCCGGCCCGAGGCGTTCCGCGCGATCTGCGACCGTCTGGGCGTCGACCCCGCCGCGACCCTGCACGTCGGCGACGACCACCCCGTCGACGTCGTGGGCGCGCGTGCGGCGGGGATGCCCGCGGTGCACCTGGACCGCCACGACGCGGGTCCGTTCGACGAACCGCACCGGATGCGGTCCCTCGCCGAACTGCCCCGGTTCCTCGGGGCTCAGGTGAGCGGCAGGTCGTAGTAGTCCTCCGTCGTCACCGGCTCGAACCCGATCGAGGTGTAGAGACCGAGGGCGCGCGGGTTGTCGACGGCGACCTCGAGGCGCACCGACGTCGCCCCGTCGGCGAAGAACTCCCGACAACTGCGGCGCAGCACGTCGCGGCCGATGCCGCGGCCCTGGGACCGGGGGTCGATCGCGAACCCGTACACGCCGCCGACCGCGCCGTCCCGGGTGAGGCGGACGGTCCCGACGGGTTCCCCGTCGTGCTCGATGACCAGCGTCCGGGTGGTCCGGAGGCTCTGCAGCAGGTGCCCGGGTTCGTGCCCGAAGGCGGCGGCCAGCACCTGCGTGAGGACGGGGACGTCGTCGACGGTGGCGGCCCGCAGCGTCGTCGCGGGGTCCTCGACACCTTCCGCCGGGACGCGGTCGAGGCGCAGGGCGTGCTCGGAGTGCTCCAGGGCCGCTCCCACGCTCTCGGCGAGGTGGCGGCCCGCCTCGGAGGCGCGCGGCACGATGAGCAGCGCCTGCTCGGAACCGCGTTCCCGGCACACGTCGATCGCCGCGGCCAGCATCGCCGTCCCGATCCCGCGTCCCCGGGCGCCGGGGTCCACCATCCCGGCGATCTCGACCGCCGGGCCGCCGTGGGAGTCGAAGGCCGCGAACCCCACGACGCGGTCCCCCTCGAACCACAGCAGGTCGTTGGTGCGCTCCTCCGAACGGTGGCGCAGGTCCTCCCACTCGATCTTCAGGCGTCCGCCGTCGTGGGCGACGACACGGCGTTCGAGGTCGGCGACGGCGCGCAGGTCGTCGTCGGAGAGGCGGGTCCGGGGTTGCAGCACACCCCCATCCGACCGGTTCCGCCGCACGGCGGTCAACCGGGAATCCGCTGGTCACCGCCCCCCGGTCCGGGCCAGGGTGGTCGCGTGGACGACGAGATCACCGCGTACTACGACCGCGGACGGGAACGGGGCCGGCTGACGTCGGGCGCGGGACGCCTGGAGTTCTGGCGCACCACGGAACTGCTGGGCCGCTGGCTGCCCGCGGCGCCGGCGACGGTCCTGGACGTGGGCGGGGCCGCGGGCGTCCACGCCTTCCCCCTCGCGGAGCGGGGCTACGCGGTGCACCTGCTCGACCCGGTCGAACTACACGTGGCACAGGCCCGGGCGGTGGAGACCCCCGCGCCGCTGGCCTCCGTGCTGCGTGGGGATGCGCGCGCCCTGCCCTTCCCCGACGGCAGCGCCGACGCCGTTCTGCTGCTCGGGCCGCTGTACCACCTGGTCGAGGCCGCGGATCGCGCGCTCGCCCTGCGGGAGGCGTTCCGGGTGCTGCGCCCCGGCGGGGTCGTGGTCGCGGCGGCCATCAGCCGCTGGGGTTCCGCGCTGGACGGCGTGCTCCGCGGCTGGATCGCGGACGAGCAGTTCGCGGCGGTGGTCGAGGAGGACCTGCGGACCGGTCGGCACCGCAACGACTCCCGCCGCGAACGGTGGTTCACGACCGCCTACTTCCACCGTCCCGAGGAACTCGCGGCGGAACTGTCGACCGCGGGTTTCACGGTCGACGGTCCCGTCGCGGTCGAGGGGTTGGCCGGTCTGGCCGACGCCCACCTCGGGGAACTCCTCGACGACCCGGTCAGCCGCGAACGCCTGCTCGGCCTCGTCCGCGCGACCGAACGCGAACCCGCGCTGCTCGGGGTCGCGGGGCACCTGCTGGCGCGGGGATCCCGGCCGTGACCTCGGGGGTCCCGGCGGGCGTCCCCGTCGCGGAGCGCAGACTCGTCTCGCGGAAGAAGAACGCGATGACCAGGGCCAGCACGGCGAACGGGGTCGCGGCGAGGAACACGTCCGCCACGCCGGCGCCGTAGGCCGCCGCGACGATCCCGCGGACGGGTTCGGGCAGGGTGTGGACGTTCGGGACGCCACCCCCGCCGAGGGCGGAGGCCTCGATCCCCGCGGAGCGCAGGCCGGTCATCAGATGGGTTCCGACCCGGTGCGCGAGAACGGCTCCGAGCGCGGAGACGCCGATCGCGCCACCCAGGGTGCGGGTGAAGGCGATGAACGAACTCGCCGCCCCGAGGTCCTCCCGGGCCACGACGTTCTGCACGGCCAGGACGAGGTTCTGCATCATCATCCCGACGCCGGCGCCGAGGAGGAACATCGGGACCGCGACGAGGACGTAGGCGGTGTCCGCCGCGATGGTCGTCATCAGCGCGAGACCGGCGCTGAGCAGGACCCCACCGGCGACGATCCAGCCCTTCCAGCGTCCGGTGCGGGTGATGGACCGGCCGGCGACCGTCGAGGCCAGGGTGAGACCGAGGATCATCGGCAGGGTGGAGAGGCCGGCCGTCGTCGGCGACTGCAGCCGGGCGGACTGGAAGTACTGCGACAGGAACACCGTGCCGCCGAACATCGCGATGCCGACGAACAAGCTCGCCACGGCGGAGAGCACGACGGTGGGGTCGCGGAAGAACCGCAGCGGGATGATCGGCTCGACCGCGCGGGACTCCACGAGGACGGTCAGGCCGAGCAGGACGATCCCACCGCCGACGAGGGCGGCGGTCTGCCAGGAGGCCCAGTCGAACTGCTGACCGGCCAGCGAGACCCAGACGAGCAGGGCCGACACCCCACCGGCCAGCAGCAGCGCCCCGGCGTAGTCGATGTGGACCTCGCGCTTCACGGTGGGCAGGTCGAGGGTGCGACCGAGGACGAAGAACGCGAGCACGGCGAACGGGACCCCGACGAAGAAGCACCAGTGCCAGGACAGGTGCTCGGTGAGGGCGCCCCCGACGAGCGGGCCTCCCACGGTGCCCAGCGCGAACGTCGCCCCGAGGTAGCCGGAGTAACGACCGCGTTCGCGCGGCGCGATCATCGAGGCCATGATCACCTGCGCCAGCGCGGTGAGACCGCCGGCGCCCAGCCCCTGGACGACCCGCATGGCGATGAGCATCCCCATGCTCTGCGACAACCCCGCGACCGCCGAGGCCACCACGAAGAGGACCAGCGCGGACTGCACCAGGACCTTCTTGTCGAAGAGGTCGGAGAGCTTCCCCCACACGGGGGTGGAGATCGTCGTCGCGAGCAGCGAGGCGACCACGACCCAGGTGTACCCGGACTCGCTGCCGTGGAGGTCGGCCACGATGGTGGGCAGGGCGTTGGAGACGACCGTGGAGGAGAGGATCGCGACGAACATGCCGAGCAGGAGGCCGGAGAGGGCCTCCATGATCTGGCGGTGCGTCATGGGCGCCGGAGGAGCGGATGGTTGCTGCACACACCTTGTTTCGGTTCGTCCCGGCAACCGCTTGAGACCTCCGTCCGGGTGACGCCCGGAAGTCGGTCGCCGCGGCGGCGACCCCGTCACTACCATCGGAGGTGATGGACACCGAACCCCCCGTGCTGTCCCGCCGCGGCGAGACGATCACCCTGGACCCCGACACCGCGGGTGACGTCCACCGGCACAGCGCCTTCAGCGTCTGGGACGACGTCGACGGGGTTCCCGCGGGCGTCGACCCCGGCACCCAGCTGCACGCGGGCAGCGAGCCCGTCCCGGTGCGCCGCAGCGACCTCGACGACGTCGCCCGCGCCGAGACCGAGGCCCTCGTCTCCCTGGGCGGCGCGGTGGACCAGGCGTGCCTCACCCACCTGCTCTCCCTGGTGGCCGTCGAGGACGTCAGCGCGGACGCGCTGGCCGGGTGGCTGGTCGCGGCGACGGCGTCCGTGACCGAGGCGGTCGCCCCGACCTGCACCCCCAACGCCTACCTCGACACGCTGCTGCGGCGCCACGCCCGCCTCGGCGCCAGCGGTGGTGGTCTGGCCCGGCGCCGCTTCGTCGACGCCGAGTGGTGCGAGGCGGACGTGCTGCTCATGAGCCGCCGCGAGACGCCGTTGCACGCCGTGGTCGCGGAGGAGCACCTCGCCGCCCTGCGCGGCTACCTCGAGGTCACCCTGACCTCGATCGACTTCGGTCCGGAGGAGTTCCTGCAGGCCCGGGCCGTCTTCAGCTACTCCCCGCGGATCAGCCTGCACCCGGGCGCGATCCGGATCGCGCGCGTGCAGGTCTGAGGGTTCACGAGGTCGGGACGCGCGGTCCGGGCTCGGCGTCCGGACCGAGGTGGGCGAGCAGGTCACCGTCGCCGAGGTAGCGCGCCGCGACCTCGTCCAGGCTCACCTGCCGCAACGACCCCGGGTCGGCGAGTTCCGCCCACGTGCGGGGTGCGGCCGCGCAGGGTCGTTCGCGCCCCCGCGGGGAGTACGGGGCGATCGTGGTCTTGGCGGAGTTGTTCTGGCTCCAGTCCAGCAGGACCCTGCCGCCGCGCAGCACCTTGGTCATGCGCGAGACGACGAGTTCCGGCCGGTCCCGTTCCATCTCCCGGGCCAGCCGGTGGGCGTAGGAGCGCAGGACGTCGGCGTCCTGGGTCCCCGAGACCTTCGCGTACAGCTGCATCCCCTTCGACCCGGAGGTCACGGGGTGGCACTCCAGCCCGTCGGCGTCGAGGCGTTCGCGGACGGCGAGCGCCACCTCGGCGCACTCCGCCAGCCCCGTCCCCTCCCCCGGGTCGAGGTCGATGACGAGGCGGTCGGGGTGGTGCACCCCGCCGCGCGGCCCGACGCGCCACTGCGGGACGTGCAGTTCGAGGGCGGCGAGGTTCACCAGCCACACCAGCCCGGCGAGGTCGTCGATCAACGGGTAGCGGACGCGTTCGCGGTCCTTGGTGCTGCCGGGGGCGTCGAGTTCCACCGTTCGCACCCAGTCCGGCAGACCGCGCGGGACGTTCTTCTCGAAGAACGAGTTCTTCCCGACCCCGTCCGGCCAGCGCTTCCGGGTCAGCGGCCGGTCGGCGAGCTGCGCCAGCAGGGCCGGGGCCACGGAACTCACGTAGGTGAGGAGCTCGGCCTTGGTCGTCCCCGTGGAGGGGTAGAGGACCTTCTCCAACCTCCGCAGCCGGAGGTGGCGTCCCTCGACGTCGACGACGGTCTCGTCGTGCCCCCCGGAGGTGCCCGTCACCGTTCCTCCCGGACGTCGGAGGGTTCGAGGTCGCTGCGCACCCCGCGCAGGGTGGGCTGGCGCAGCCTCCCGCCGGTGGTCGCCCCGAGGTGGCGCACCTCGACGACGACGACGGGCGCGGTGAAGTGTGCGCCCGCGGAATCGGGACGCGGGACGTCGACGACGGGTCGCGGGAGCTCGTGCCCGGCGAGTGCCTCCCGCAGCTCCTCCTCCATCCCCGCCCCGAGTCCGCTGCCGGCCCGCCCGACGTAGCGGAGCGCCCCGTCGGCCCCGGGGACGGCGAGGAGCAGACCGCCCATCCGGGAACCCGCCCCCTCGACGGGTCGCCACCCGACGACGAGGCAGGCCTGGTGCCGGCGGTGGGCGTGCTTCACCCAGTCGGGACTGCGTCGCCCCGGCTGGTAGGGGGAGGTCCGGCGCTTCGCGACGATCCCCTCCAGTCCCTGTTCCCGGGTCGCGGTCAGCAGCGAGGCCGCGTCGGGGTAGACGGGCGACACCTGCCACGCGCTGCCGGAGGGTTGCAGCCGGTCGAGGGACTCGCGCCGTTCCTGCCACGGGCGGTCGAGGAGTTCGACGCCGTACAGCCGCAGGACGTCGAAGGCCATGAGCGTCACCGGGGTGCGCCGGGCGGCGATCGTCGCCGACCGCGCGTCGCGGACGTGCATCCGGTCGGCGAGCGCCGAGAACGAGGGCAGACCGTCCTCGAGGGCGACGACCTCACCGTCGAGGTGGACGTCGGCGTGCGCCTCGGCGAGCGCGGTGAGTTCGGGGAAGGTGGCCGAGACGTCGCGGCCGGTGCGCGAGCGCAGCAGGACGCTCCCCTCGTGGACGTCGGCGAGGATCCGCATGCCGTCCCACTTCACCTCGTAGGCCCAGCGGTCGGCGTCGGTGGGCACGCGCGAGGCCGCGGCCGCGGTCGCGAGCATGGGCAACACGGTCACACTCTGTCGCCGACCGGCGACCGGGGCCACCGGACCCGGCGACCGCTCGTAGCGGGGCGCCCCGATTGTTGGTTAGCCTGTCCTCACACGACGTGGGGAGTTCGAGGGATGAGCACGGTGACCGACACGGCCGAACGGACGACGCAGACCCAGCTGAGGCGGGCGTCGTACGCGCTGTTCCGCGTCCGGGTCTCGCGCGTCGAGCGCCTCGGGGAGAGCTTCGTGCGCCTCACCATGACCTCGCCCGACCTCGGGGACTTCGGCGCCGGCGGGTACGACCAGCGCTTCAAGGTGCTGCTGCTGAAGCAGCCGTTCGAGGCCTACGACCTCCCGGCCGAGGACTGGTACACGTGGTGGCGCGGGCTCGACGACGACGTGCGCCCGGTGATGCGGACCTACACCGTGCGCGCGTACCGCCCCGCGAGCGCCGACGCGCAGGCCGAGATCGACGTCGACTTCGTGCTGCACGGCGCGCGGGACGGGCACGCCGGGCCGGCGTCGGCGTGGGCCGCGGCCGCCACGGTCGGCAGCGAGGTCGTCCTCGTCGGGCCGAGCAGTCCCGGGACCGGGCGCATGTGGGGAGTGGAGTGGGCCCCGCCCGCCGAGGCCCGCACGCTGCTGCTGGCCGGGGACGAGACGGCTGTTCCCGCGGTCTCGGCGATCCTGGAACGACTGCCCGTGGGCGTGAAGGCGACGGTGGTGCTCGAGGTGCCGCGCGGGGGCGACCTGCTGGACCTGCGCTCCCCCGCCGACCTCACCGTCGAGTGGCTGCCGCGCAACGGTTCCCACGCCGTGGGCGAACTGCTGCAGGCCCGGGTCGAGGCGCTCGCGTCGGCGTTGGTCGACGAGGCGTCGCGGGCGAGCGCGGAGGACTTCACCGAGGTCGGGCTCGAGGGGGACGACATCCTCTGGGACGTGCCCGAGAACGCCGAGGCCGTGGGCCCGGAGTGCCTCTACGCGTGGTTGGCTGGAGAGGCGGGCGTGGTCCGGACGTTGCGACGTCACCTCGTCCGCGACGTGGGGGTGCCGCGGACCTCCGTGGCCTTCATGGGCTACTGGCGCGAGGGTCGCGCCGAGTCGGACTGACCGGTGGGAGACGACGTGCGCAACCCCTTCAGGCGCGAGAAGACCGGTGGCCGCGGGCAGCGGCTGGCCGTGGTCCAGCGCACCGAGCAGCTGGCCCCGCACATGGTGCGGGTCGTCTTCGGTGGCGAGGACCTCTCCGACTTCACCGTCGAGCACGCCGATTCCTACGTGAAGCTGCTCTTCCCGGTCGAGGGCGTCGGCTACGACGAACCGTTCGACGTCGCGAGGATCCGCGAGGAGCGACCCCGGACCGAGTGGCCCGTGCAGCGGACGTACTCGGTCCGCTCCGTCGTGGACGGCGAGGTGACCATCGACTTCGTCGTGCACGGGGACGAGGGGTTCGCCGGGCCGTGGGCGGCGCGGGCGCGGCCGGGCGACGAGTTGTGGATCACGGGTCCGGGCGGGGCGTACACCCCGTCGGAGGGTTCGGCGTGGCACCTGCTGATCGGCGACGCGAGCGCGCTGCCTGCCATCTCCGCCGCGCTGGAACGGGTTCCCGCCGGCGCCACCGCGGTGGCCGTCGTCGAGGTGCCCGGCCCCGCGGAGGAGCTGGAGCTGACCTCGCCGGGGGACCTGCGGCTGCACTGGGTGCACCGGGAGGAACCCGACCCGGAGGCCCTCGTCGCGTTCCTGGGTTCCCTCGACCTGCCGACCGGTGTGCCGCAGGCGTTCCTGCACGGGGAGGCCGACAGCGTGCGCGCCGTCCGCCGTTGGGCCCGCGCCGACCTCGGGGTCACCCGGGAACTGCTGTCGGCGTCCGGCTACTGGCGACGCGGGCGCACCGAGGAGGGCTGGCGCTCCGAGAAGCGCGACTGGGCCGCCGCGGCCGACTCCGACGACGCGACCGCCGGGGTCTGACGCCCGCTGCCGGGCTGCTCGGGCACCGCAGGCGTCCCTCGCGGTGATCGGGCTCCGGCGGTCGAGGGCCGTCAGGACCGGGCAGCCTCGAAGCTCGTCGTCGCGGCGGCCATGACGGCCTCCAGACCGGCCGCGTCCGACGGCAGGGCGGTCACCGCGACGGTGGCAGCCCTCCCGTCCGCGGTGGCCCAACCTCGCGTCTCAGCCCCGAAGATGTCTCCGCCGTGGCCCCAGGCGACGCTCCCGTCCGCCTGCGGGAACCTCGCGAGCCCCAACCCGTAACCGGTACCCGGGAAACCGTCGGAGGGAACGGTGTTCTGCATCTCGGCCAGCAGGGCGGGGGACAGCAGTTCCCCGCGCAGCAGCCCCGTCGCGAACCGGTTGAGGTCACTGAGGGAGGCGATGACCGCACCGGCCGCCCAGGCGATCGACGGGTCGAACTCGGTGTGGTCCTGCAGGTTCCCGGCGCCGTCGCGCAGGAAACCCTGGGGATGGGCACCGCGCAGACCGAGTTCCCCGGCAGCCGGCACGTACGTGCGTTGCAGACCGAGCGGCGCGATGACGCGTCGGTGCACCTGTTCCGACCAGGGACGCCCGGTGATCGTCTGCAGCAGGAGACCGGCGACGACGTAGTTCGTGTTCGAGTAGGACCACCGGTCACCGGGCTCGAACAGGGCCGGCATCGTGAGGGCGACGTCCAGCAGGTCCCGCGGGTCGGCGTAGCGGTAGCGGAACGAGGCAGGATCCCCGGCCCACGCGGCCATGTAGTCCGGCAGGCCGCTGGTCTGCTGGAGGACGTGGCGCACCAGGATCCGCGTACCGTCGATCCCCTTGCCGCACAACAAGTTCGGGAGGTACTTCCCGACCGGGACATCGAGGTCGAGGGTTCCCTCCCCCACCAGCTGGAGCAGGGCCACCGCGGTGAACGACTTGGTGTTGCTGCCGATGCGCACCTGACCGTCGAGGGGGACCCCGTCCCCGGCGGCGACGTTGCGGACCGAGCCGTCGGCATCGCGGATGCTCGCGAGAGCACCGGGGAACCCGCGGTCGTGGACCAGCGCGTCCAGGGTCCGGGAGACCTCGTCCAGACGTCTCGCCGAGGGGTTCGACGACCGGTTCGCAGGAACACCGGTCCCAGCCGGGGGAGTCGAGCGGTCGGTCGTGGGTTCTGGCACTCAGAGGTCCTTCGGGTGCTCGGGATGTGGTGCCCCAGGTGTGGTGTTCCCGGTTCGCGGCGCCTCATCGGGCTGTGGGTGCAACGATCTGGCCGGTGGTCCCGAAAGCCTAGCTCAGCTGCGCGACAGCGGTCGCGAGCCGGGAACGGAGACGGGGTACCCGCCGTCCGTCGTCCCCGTCCGGCCGGTGCTGCCCCGTGTCCGTCCTCATCCGGGAAACGGCTCCGGTGACGGCGGATCGCACCCCGGAGCGCCGCTCCTCCCCCGGGAGTCGGTGCGTCCGGAGGTTTCTCCGGGGACCGTCGACGTTCACCCGTCAGGGTCAACGGCGCCTCCGGTGCAGTGCTGGTGCGGGCGGTCGCCCTACGCCGACCCCGCCCGAGCCAGCAGGGCGTCGCAGACGGCGATCAACCGGACCCGCAGCGGGTCGGCCCGCTCGGCGAACTCCCGCTGGGCGCGGACGTAGGCGGCCTTGCCCTCGGGGGTCTCGATCGCCACGGGTTCGTGACCCATCGAGGTGACGTCGTAGGGCGAGGCCCGCATGTCGAGGATCCGGACGTCACGGGCGAGTTCGAAGCAGTCGAGCAGCAACTCCCCCGGGACCGCGGGCGAGAGCTTCATGGCCCAGCGGTAGCAGTCCATCGTGGCGTGCAGGCAGCCCGGCTGTTCCTGCGCGGCCTGGTCGACCCGCGTCGGCTGCAGTTCGTTGAGCGGGACGGCGCTCGGGGTGAAGAACCGGAAGGCGTCGTGGTGGCTGCAGCGGATCTTGTGCGACTCGACGACGTCGTCCGTCCCGTCGTGCCCGAGGCGCAGCGGCAGGCCGGCGTGCCGGACCTGCTCGGGGCGGGTCCGGTGGACCATGGCCCACTCGTGGAGCCCGAAGCAGGCGAGCATCGGCGCCCGGCCCCGGGTCGCGGCCAGGACGTCGCGGGCCAGCCGGATCGTCGCGGAGCGGGCCGAGGCCAGTCCGGGCCCGTCGACGGCCACCCCGGTACCGGAGCGGACGTAGTTGGCCCAGTCCGCGCGCTCCCCGGCGTCCTCGAGGACGACCCCCACCCCGGGGTGCCAGCGGGCCAGCTTGCCGGGCGCCCAGTTGTAGTAGGTGAAGAGGAAGTCCTCGACCGGGTGCTTCTCCCCCCGGCCGCGACGCTCCACCGCGGCAGCGGTCAACCGGTGCGCGCGCTGCGCGTGGGCGGCCTCGCGGGAACGCCACTGCGGTGACGACAGAGTGGTCACCGATGAATCCTGTGCGGTGTCGTGGTCATCCCCGTACGGTGGGATTCCGGTCGTCTGAGGGAGTACGCCATGGCCCGCGCCATCTGGAAGGGCGCCGTGTCCTTCGGTCTGGTCAACGTACCCGTGCGCCTCTACGCCGCCACCGGCGAACACGACATCCACTTCCACCAGGTCCACCGTAGCGATGGTGGCCGCATCCGGATGAAGCGGACGTGCTCGGTCTGTGGTGAGGAGGTCGCCTACGACGAGGTCGCGAAGGGCTACGAGAGCCCCGACGGCAAGCTCGTCGTGCTCAGCGACGAGGACTTCAGCGACCTCCCGGTGGCCAGCGGGCACGAGATCGACGTCCTCCGGTTCGTCCCGGCCGACCAGGTCGACCCGATCCTGCTGTCGAAGCCGTACTACCTCGAACCCGAGTCGCGGGCGGCGAAGCCGTACGCGCTGCTGCGCGAGGCGCTCGCCGAGACCGACCGGATGGCCGTCGTGAAGGTCTCGCTGCGCCAGCGCGAGTCCGTCGCCGTCCTGCGCGTGCGCGACAAGGCCATCGTGCTGCAGACCCTGCTCTGGCCCGACGAGGTCCGCGCCGCCGACTTCGAGGTGCTCGAGACGGACGTCGAGCTCCGTCCGCAGGAACTGCGGATGGCCGCCTCCCTGGTCGAGTCGCTCGCGGGCGACTTCCACCCCGAGGAGTTCGAGGACGAGTACGCGGCGGCCGTGAAGACGCTCATCGACACCCGCCTCGAGGACGCCGACGCCGCACCGTCCGCGGCGGCCGAGGAGGGCTCCGCCGCGTCCGGGACGGACGGTCCGCGTGGTGGCGAGGTCGTCGACCTGCTGACCGCCCTGCAGCGCAGCGTCGAACGTGCCCGCGGCGGCTCGTCGGCGGAGAAGCCCGCCGAGGTCGAGGACGAAGCGCCGGCCGCGAGGAAGACGACGGCGCGCAAGACGGCGACGAAGAAGGCCGCGCCGGCGAAGAAGACGGCGGCGAAGAGGACCGCCGCCGGGAAGAGCGCGACGAAGAAGGCGAGCGGACCCGCCAAGAAGACCACCACGGCGAGGAAGTCGGCCTGACCCCACCAGGAGGTCCCGGGCCGCGCGGTCGGATACTTGCCTGAGGCTCTCGACTTCGCCGGATCCCGGCGGAGCCGACCGACGGAAGGACCGGCCGCGCGCCCCGCATGACTCCTTCGACGACCCCACCTCCCGTGGTCCGGCGCAACCTGGTCGTGGCCGCCATGCTCTCGGCGACCCTCATGGCCACGATCGACGCCTCCATCGTCAACGTCGCACTGCCGACCCTGGCCCGTGATCTCGACGCCTCGGCGTCCGACACCGTCTGGGTCACGACCGCGTTCCTGCTCGCGGCGGCCTGCTGCATCCCGGCCACCGCGGCCCTCGGTGACCGGGTCGGGCGACGGCGGCTCTTCCTCGTCGGGCTGCCCGTCTTCGCCGTGGCCTCCATCGCCTGCGCAGCCGCGCCGACCCTCGGCCTGCTCGTCGCCGCCCGCGTCGTGCAGGGCATCGGGTCCTCGCTCATCCTCGCGGTGCCGATCCCGACCTACCGCCACGTGTTCCCGCCGGAACGGCTCGGCAGCGCGCTCGGCCTCAACGCCATGACCGTGGCCCTGGGGACCTCCGCCGGCCCGACGCTGGGGGGTCTGCTCCTGAGCGTCGCGCCCTGGCCGTGGCTGTTCCTCGTGAACGTCCCGATCGCCGCCGTGTCGTTCGTGCTGGGCCTGCGCCACCTGCCCCGCGTCCCGGCCCGGCCCGGCCGCTTCGACGCCTCCGGGTCCGTGCTGATCGCCGCGGCGATCTCCTGCTTCCTGCTCGGCATCCGGGGGGTGGGAGCGACCTCGACGTTGCCGCTGTCCGTGGCGCTGCTCGTGCTCACCGTCGTGCTGATCGGGTTCTTCGTCCGGCACGAGGCGCGGAGCGCGAACCCGGTCATCCCGCTGGGGTTGTTCACCCGGCCGTTCTCGCTCGCGGTGCTGACGGCCGCGTGCTCGTTCTTCGGGCAGGGCACCGCCTTCGTGGCGTTGCCGTTCCTGTTCCAGGAGTCCTTCGGGGACAGCGCGTTGCGCTCGGCCCTGCTGTTCACGCCCTGGCCCCTGGTCATCGTGGTGGTGGCCCCGTTGTCCGGACGGGCGGCGGACCGGGTCTCGCCGCGCCTGCTGGCCCTGATCGGCCTCGTCGTCCTCGCCGGCGGGTTGCTCTCCCTCGCCCTGCTGCCCGACGGTGCCTCGACGGTGGACATCCTGGTCCGCACCGGGGTGTGCGGTCTGGGGTTCGCGGTGTTCCAGTCGCCGAACAACCGGGACATGATGGCCGCCGCCCCGTTGCGCCTCGCCGGCTCGGCCGCGGGGGTGCTGAACCTGAACCGCACGGTGTCGCAGTCGACGGGTTCGGGCGCGGTCGGCGTCCTGTTCGTGATCGCCGGGGTCGCGACCGGGTCGGCCGCCGCCCACACCCACGCCGTCTCCCTCGTGCTCACCGTGGGTGCGGTCGTCACCGCCGTCGGGGCCGTGCTGGCGGCGGTGCGACTGCGGGGCGTCTGAGCTCAGGAGTCGATCGAGACGTCCCCGAGCGGTCTGCTGCAGCAGATGAGCACCTTCCCGGCCGCGATCTCCCGGGGCCGGATGCCGCCGTTGTGCTGCATGTCGACGTCGCCGGAGAGCAGGACCGTCTTGCACGTCCCGCACATCCCCTGGCTGCAGGAACTCGGCGGCGACATCCCGGCCCGGAACGCGGCGTCGAGGATGAACTCGTCGGGGCCGCAGGGGAAGCTCCGTCCGGACTTCGCCATCCGGACCGTGAACGCGGTGGCCGCCGGCTCGTCGTCCGGGGTGGGCTGGAAGTCGCCGATGTCACCGACGCCCTCGGCGACGGACTCCACGAACGACGACGGCGCGAGGGACTCGAAGACGAAGGTCTCCTCGTGGTGGTGGGCCATGTCGAAACCGCGCTCGCGCAGGGCCTCGCGCACGGTGGCCATGTAGCCCTCCGGGCCGCACACGAAGACCTCGCGCTCGGCCAGGTCGGGGGCGATCTCCTCGAGCAGGGCCGCGTCGAGGTGGCCGCGGTGCCCGTGCCAGTCCTGGCCCGGGGAGTCCTCGCTGCAGACCTGGACGACGTTGACGGCGGGGAACTGGGTGGGCATCCCCCACTGCTCGGAGCGGAAGACGATGTCGGCGGGGGTTCGCGCCGAGTGCACGAAGAGCACGTCGACGTCGGAGCCCAGGTCGACGAGCGTGCGGACCATGGACATCACGGGGGTGATGCCGGACCCCGCCGACAGGAAGAGGTACTTCGTCCGCGGGTGCCGGACGACGCTGAACACCCCCAGCGGCGGCGCCGCCATGACACGGGTGCCCGGGACCATCGTGTCGTGCAGGAAGTTCGACACCAGACCGCCCGGCTTCCGCTTGACCGTGATGGCGAGGCGGTGCGGACGGGTGGGGGGCGAGGAGATCGTGTACGACCGCTCGACCCGCCGGCCGTCGACGTCGAGGTGCAGGGTGACGAACTGCCCCGGGTCGAAGTGGAAGACGTGCCCTCCGGCCGACTCGAACCAGAACGTCTTGACGTCGTGGGTGATGTCGCGGACCCCGAGGCAGACGAGTTCGCCGAGGTCCTCCTCGTCACCCCACACCCCGACCTGCCCGGGGTGGGCGACGACCCCGAGGGGGTCGGTGACGGTCATGCGATCTGCTCGCGCAGCCGCGTGACGTACCAGTTCACGAACGCCTCGACGTCGTCCTCGACCATCGAGTACGGCCCCGGGACGTACCCTGGGTTCGCGCAGCCGCGCTGGGTGTTCGCGACGAGCGCGCGGTCCTGGTCGTTCGTCGCCCGCCACACCGACGTCAGCGCGTCGAGGTCGTAGTCGACCCCTTCGACGGCGTCCGGGTGCACCAGCCACGTCGTGCGCAGGACGCTGGTCCCCGTCGAGGTCGGCAGCACCGAGAACACGACGGCGTGGTCGGAGAGCAGGTGGAACCACGAGTTCGGCTGCATGTGCAGCGACAGGTCGCCGAAGGCCGCGTCCTGGACCGAGCCCATCAGCTTCCGGCAGACCGCGGCCCCGTTCGGTGCGAACGACTTCCCCTCGCCGTCGAGCGGCAGGTGCGAGAGCTGGAACCCGACGACGCGGGTGTCGAGCTCGCGGTGGTCCGTCAGCGGCAGACCGTGCGCCGCCCGGACCTTCTCCAGCGCCTCGGCCGCCGCGGTGTAACGGTCGAAGATCGGCTTCAGCCGCGGGGTGATGTCCTCAGGGTCGTAGGCGAACAGCGGGAAGTAGGCGGTGATGAGTTCCGGGTGCCCGTCGCAGTGGTAGCACTCGCGGTTGTTCTCCATCACCAGCTTCCAGTTGCCGGCCTCGGCCAGGTCGTAGGTGACGACGACCTTCGCCGTGTCCAGCGCGTAGGGCGCGAGGTGGGGTTCGAGGATCTCGGCGACGGCGTCGAAGTCCTCCGGAGCCTCGTCGGCGAGGCAGACGAACACGAGCCCGGACAGGTTCCGGACGTGGACCGGGCGCAGCGAGAAGCAGCTCTTGTCGAACGTCGCCGGCTGGGACTCGGCGAACAGGAGCTTCCCGTCGACCCCGTACGTCCAGCGGTGGTACGGGCAGACGATGTTGCCGACCGCGCCCTGTCGTTCCTCGAGCAGCCGTGAACCGCGGTGCCGGCAGACGTTGTGGAACGCCCGGACCTGCTCGTCGTCGTCGCGCACGACGATGACCGAGTACGCGCCGACCTCGACCGTGACGTAGTCGCCCGGTTCGGGGAGCTCGGCCGCGGCCGCCACGAAGATCCAGTTCCTCGCGAAGATCACATCCAGGTCCCGCCGGTACACCTCGTCGGAGGTGTAGAACGGGGCCTCCAGGCTCTGACCCGGCACGCGGCGGGTGACGAGGTCGTCGATCGCCTCCGCGGGCGCGGCGACGACGGTCTGAGCGGTCATGCGGCTCTCCCTCTCGGGGTTCGGTGCGCCTCGTGCCTGTCGTGAACTGTGTTCCGCCCTGCGGAACAGTGCCCCATCGCGGAACAAGTCTGGGATGGCGCGAACCGCGTGTCAAGCACTCCCGGCGCGCCGCGCCGCAGGCCCCGAAGCCAGCGGCGGCAACGGGTTTGGACGAAACACGGCCGTAACCCGCACGGCGGGTGGGTAGGGTCTGCGGGTGTCTCCCCGCAACGGCCCCCGTGACTCCACCGTGCAGTCCGTCGACCGGGCCGTCTCCCTGCTCCAGGCCCTCGCCCGGCGGGGCGCCGCCGGGGTGACGGAACTCTCGAGCGACGTCGGCGTGCACAAGTCGACGGTCTTCCGGTTGCTGTCCACGCTGGAGGCCCGCGGCCTGGTCGAGCAGGACGGCGACCGCGGCCGGTACCGCCTGGGCCAGACCGTCCGCTGGCTCGCCGCCGGCGCCGTCGGCGGGATCGACGTCGCGGCCTCGGCCCGTCCCCTCGCCCAGGAACTGGCGGCGACGGTGGGCGAGACCGTGAACGTCGTCGTGAGCGACGGTCTGGAGGTCACCACCGTGGACCAGGCCGCGGGTGGGTCCATCGTGAGCAGTTCGGACTGGGTGGGCCGACGGGGCCCCCTGCACGCCACCGCCGCCGGCAAGGTGTTCCTCGCCGCCATGACCCCGGAGGAGCTGAAGGTCGTCCTGCGCCGCGGGCTCCCCCGGTTCACCGAGGCCACCGTCACCGCCCCCTCCGCCCTGCGCGCGCAACTGGACGAGGTCCGCACCCGCGGGTGGGCCAGCGTGGTCGAGGAGCACGAACTCGGGCTCGTGGTGATCGCCGCTCCCCTGCGCAACGCCGACGACGCCGTCGTGGGCGCCCTCACCGTCGGCGGTCCCAGCTACCGCGTGAACCCCGACACGCTGCCGGGGTTCTGCGAGCCGCTGCTCGACGCCGCCGCCCGGATCTCCTGGCGCCTCGGCCACCTGAAACCGGGCTGACCCCCGTCCCGACGGGGACGGGGGTCGCTCCGCTCACTCCCCGGCGGGGACCTCGACCACCTGCCGGTCGACACCGTTGAGGTGCACCGCGGTGTCCGGGACCCGCAGCGTCGGGCCGGAGACCGGGCGCATCATCCCGTCGCTGCGGATGTCCTTCACGATCGCCACGCACATGAAGACCATGACGACGAGGAACGGTGTCGCCGCGATGATCGTGACGTTCTGCAGCGCCTGCAGCCCGCCCGCGTAGAGCAGGACGATCGCCACCACACCGGTCAGCGCGCCCCACATCGCGGTGAGCCACCGACGGGGTTCGTCGTCGCCGAAGCTGCAGAGCGAGGCCATCACGATGCTCGCCGCGTCGGCCCCGGAGACGAAGAAGATCGCCACCAGCACCACGACCAGGATCGAGGTCGCCGTGGCCAGCGGGAACTGCTGGAGCAGCGCGAACATCTGGGTCTCCTGCGAGTCGCCGGCGAGGACGTCGAGCGCCCCGGTCAGCTGCTCGTGGATGGCCGTGCCGCCGAACACCGAGAACCAGATCAGGCTGACCAGGGTCGGGATGAGCATGACGCCGACGACGAACTCACGGATCGTGCGGCCGCGGGAGATCTTGGCCAGGAACGCCCCGACGAAGGGCGTCCACGAGATCCACCAGGCCCAGTAGAAGATCGTCCAGCCGGACAGCCAGTCGCCGCCGCCGTAGGCGCCGGTGCGCACCGACATCGCCGGCAGTGCGGCGAGGTAGTCGCCGGCCGCGTTGGGCATGAGGTTGAGGATGAACACCGTCGGTCCGACGACGAACAGGAACAGCAGGAGCAGCCCGGCGAGCACCATGTTGGTGTTCGAGAGGATCTTGACGCCCTTCTCGATGCCGCTGATGGCGCTGATGACGAAGCAGACGGTCAGGACGACGATGATGCCGACCTGCCAGCTCGTCCCGCTGCCGGCACCGAAGACCTCGGAGAGGCCGCCGTTGATCTGGGCCGCCCCCAGGCCGAGGCTGACCGCGGACCCGAAGATCGTCGCGAAGATCGCCAGGACGTCGATGGCCCGGGCCGCGCCCTTGGCCCGCGGACCGCGCAGCAGGGGCGCGAACACGGCCGAGAAGCCACCGGTCCGGCCCTTGCGGTAGCTGGAGTACGCCAGGGCCAGGCCCACGACGGCGTAGATGGCCCACGGGTGCAGACCCCAGTGGAAGAGCGTGTAGCTCATCGCCGTGTCGGCGGCCGCGTTCGTACCGGCCGCGACGCCGGCCTCGGGCGGGGTCATGAGGTGGGTCACCGGTTCGGTGACCCCGTAGAACATGAGGCCGATGCCCATCCCGGCGGAGAACATCATCGCGATCCACGAGGCGCGCGAGTGCTCGGGACGCTCGTCGTCGCGGCCGAGGCGGATCCTGCCGACCTTGCTGAAGGCCAGGACCAGGGCGAAGACCACGAAGCCGGTGGCGCCGATCACGAAGGCCCAGCCGAGGTTGGTGGTGATCCAGCTCAGGACCGCGCCACTGCCGGACGCGAGCTGGTCGGGGACGACGACGCCGATCACCAGCAGGATCGCCAGCACGGCCAGTGAGACGAGCAGGACGGGCTTGTCGAGGGGGAGCTTGGAGTGCTTCTCGCTGACCCCTGGGTCGATCGCCATGCCGGGTCCTCTCCGGAGGGGGGTGCGGGCACCCGTGGGTGGGAGTGGAGCCTTCGCAGCCTAGGACCGCTGTTGCGCGATGAGCAACAGGTTCACGAGAACGGAACATCGATCCAACACCCCCGAAACACGGGACGCACGTCCACTACCGTCACGGCATGACGGAGAACGCAGCGCAGCAGACGGTCGTCACCCGTGAGGTCGCCGCGGACGCGCGGACGGTGTTCGCCCTGCTCGCCGACCCGCGCCGCCACCCCGAGATCGACGGCTCGGACACCGTGCGGGCGGCGGCGGGCACCTCCGTGCTCACCGGTACCGGTCAGGTGTTCGTGATGTCCATGGACCAGACCGCCCTCGGGCACCCCGAGGTGTCGGACTACGAGACCGAGAACCTCGTCGTCGAGTTCGTCCCGGACGCGTTGCTGACCTGGGAGACCGCCCGCCCCGGGAAGCACCCGACCGGGTTGTGGTGGAGCTGGGCCCTGGAACCCCTCGGCCCCGGCCGGGTCCGGGTGACGCACACCTACGACTGGTCGCGGGTCACCGATCCGGCCCTGCTGGCCCGGATCACCTTCCCGCGGATCCCCGAGGACGCGCTGCGCCGCACCCTCGAGCGTCTCGCCGCCGCGGTGGAGACGCAGGAGGTCAGCGGGCGGCCCTGAGCAGGTCGGCGCACTTCTCGCCGATGGCCATCGTCGTGATGTTCGGGTTGACGGCCGGCAGGAACGGCATGATCGACCCGTCGGCGATCCGCAGGCCCCGCACCCCGCGCACCCGCAGTTGCGGGTCGCAGACCGCCATCGGGTCGGAGTCCGGACCCATCTTCGCGCTCGCGCTGGGGTGGTAGACGGTGTTGTGGGTCTTCTTCACGTAGTCGGCGATCTCGTCGTCGGTCACCACGTCCCGGCCCGGGGCGAGTTCCGCTCCGGCCCACCCGGCCATCTCGGCCTGCTCGACGATCTTCCGGGCCAGCCGGATCCCGGCGGTCATGACGGCGAGGTCGTGCCCCTCGGGATCGGTGAAGTACCGGGGGTCGACCCTGGCCCGGTCCCGGAAGTCGCGCGAACGCAACCGCACCGTCCCCCGGGACCGGCCCTGGGTGACGTTCGGGGTGAGGCAGAACCCGTTGTCCGTCGTGGGGTAGCCCCACCGCACGGTGTTCATGTCGAAGGGCACCGAGCCGTAGTGCATCATCAGGTCCGGGACCCCGGCCGCCGGGTCGGCGAGCCCGGTCGTCGCGAAGAGCCCGATCTCCCACCACTGCGACGAACTCGTCACCATGGGCTGCAGCGCGTCCCAGAAGACCAGACCCTCGACGTGGTCGTCGAGGTTCTCCCCCACCCCCGGGGAGTCGACGAGGACGTCGAGACCGAACTCCTTCAACTGGGCCGCGGGCCCGACGCCGGAGAGCATGAGCAGTTTCGGGGTGTCGATCGACCCCGCCGAGAGCACGACCTCGCGCCGCGCCGTGACCGTGCCGTGGTGGACGAGGTCGGGGGCGAGGAACTGCACCCCGCTCGCCCGCAGGGCCCCGTCCTCGCCGGGCTCGACGACGACCTTCTCGACCCAGTACCCGGTCTTCACGGTGAGGTTGGGCCGCGACGCCATGACCGGGTGCAGGTAGGCGTGCGAGGAGGACATGCGCGAGCCGTCCTCCCCGGAGTTGATCTGGAACCAGCCCGCCCCCTGGCGCACGGTCTCGCCCCGGTTGAACCGCACCGTCGGCAACCCCGCCGCGGCGGCGGCCTCGAGCAGGGCGACGCCGCACGGGTCGAGCGGTGGGACGTCGCGGAGCCGGACGGGACCGTCGGTGCCGTGGTGCGGCGCGGCGGCGGCGTTGTTCTCCAGCCGGCGGACCAGCGGCAGGACGTCGGCGGCCCCCCACCCGGTGCAGCCCAGGGCCGCCCAGGCGTCCAGACCCTCCGCCGGGGGGTGGAAGGCGATGCAGGAGTTGTGCGAGGAGCATCCCCCGAGGACCTTCGCCCGGGCGTGGCGCAGGAAGCTGTTGCCGTTCTCCTGCGGTTCGACGGGGTAGTCCCAGTCGTAGCCGGAGTCCAGCAGGTGCATCCAGTCCGCCAGCACGAGGATGTTGGGGTCGTCCACGTCGCTCGGTCCGGCCTCGAGGACGCAGACGGTGACGTCGGGGTCCTCGGAGAGCCGGGCCGCGACGACGCACCCGGCCGTCCCCCCACCGGCGACGACGTAGTCGAACTCGCCCAGGTCGCTGAACTCGCTCACTGCATCCCTTCCTTCGTCGCGGGCTCCCCCGGGAGGGCGACCTCGCTCGCGTGGCTGGGGAGGACCCCGGAGTGGTGGCGCAGCCGCAACCGGTAGTAGAGGACACCGCCGCCCAGGACGACGGCGATGAACAGCAGCGCGCCCCACTTGAGGTACCAGTGGAACGGTGCCGCGGGGTTGTAGACCTCCCCGCGCGGCCAGAGCAGGTTGACCATCATGCCCAGGCCCCAGAGGACGGCGACGATGTTGACCGGCAGGCCCCACCTCCCCAGCGAGAACGGGGCCCTCGACCCGTCCGGCATGGGCACGGGCCAGCGGCCCTGCAACCGCGCGACCAGCAACGGGATCGTCACCAGCAGGTAGGCCAGGTAGATCATGCCGACCGCGAGGCTGGTGAGGACCAGGAAGATCTGCGGCTGGCCGACGTTCACGACGAGGATCACGATGGCGATGACACCGACGACGACGGCCGGCACGACGGGGGTCTTGTACCGCGGGCTGATCCGGGCGAGCTTCTCCCCCGCCGGCAGGTTGTTGTCGCGGGCCATCGCGAACATCATCCGGATGGTGGCGGTGTGCACGGCGAGGGAGCAGACCAGGACGGCGATGACGACGCAGACCAGGAACGGCTTGCCGAAACCGGACCCCACGGTCGCCAGCACCAGGTGCTGCAACCCGCCCGTCGCGGACGCGAGTTCCGGGTCGTCGACGTCGGGGACGGCCATGAGCCCCAGCAGCAGGATCAGCCCGCCGAGCACGAACGAGGCGACCACCGCGCGCAGCACGGCCTTGGGAGCGGTGCGCCGCGGGTCCTTGGTCTCCTCGCCCAGCGAACTGGCGGTGTCGAACCCGTACATGACGTACCCCGACGCCAGCGCCGCCACCAGGAACGCGCCGAAGTAGCCGCCGCTGTGGTCGACCCCGACGCCGCGGGTCTCCAGCACGACGCCGGGACCGCGGGTCACGTGGACGGCCAGCAGGACGATGATGACGACGGCCGCGATGAGTTCGAGGAACACCCCGGTCGAGTTGATGCGCGACATCAGCTTGACGCCGAAGGCGTTGACCATCGTCGTGAACACGACGACGATCCCCCCGAGGACGACGGCGTTCAGCGCGTAGTCCGTCGGGTCCGAACCGTCACCGAAGAACTGGAAGCCCGACCACAGCTGCGGCAGCGTCAGCTGCACCGCGAGGACGACGGCGGCGAGGGTCACGATCGAGGCGACGAGCATCGTCCAGCCCGCGGCCCAGGCGACGGTCGGCGACGCGAGGCGCTTCGTCCAGTTGTACAGCGAACCCGCGACGCTGTAGCGGCTGGAGAGCTCGGCGAAGCACAGCGCCACCATGAGCTGACCGACGAAGACGATGGGCCAGGACCACAGGTACCTCGGCCCGGCGGTGCCGAACCCGAAGTAGAAGAGCTGGAACGTGCCCGTGAGGATCGAGATGTAGCTGACGCCCGCGGCGAAGCTGGCGAAGGAACCGATGCTGCGTTCGAGCCCGGGTTTGTACCCGTACTCGTCGAGACCGTGCGAATCCGTCGTGCTGCTGGTTGCCCCACTCGTCGTCATCGTGTCTCCGTGTGCTCGAAGGTCAGGAAGCCGTGAACCAACCCGGGGCTGCGGGTCGCGTGTTGCGCCACACGTGCTTGCTCTCGCGGTACTCCGCCAGGCCGGACGGCCCGAGCTCCCGGCCGTTGCCGGACATGCGCTGGCCGCCCCACTCGGCCTGCGGGACGTAGGGACCGAAGTCGTTGATCCAGACGGTGCCGTGCTTGAGGGCGGCCGCCACCCGGTCACCGCGGTCGGCGTCGAGGGTCTGCACCGCGCCGGCGAGACCGTAGGTGGTGTCGTTGCCCAGCGCGACCGCCTCGGCCTCGGTGCGGAACCTCTCGACGGTGAGGATCGGACCGAACGTCTCCTCCTGCACGATCCGCATCGAGCGGTCGCACCCGTCGAACACGGTCGGTTCGTAGAAGAACCCCCGCTGCAGGTCCGGGTCGTCGGGGCGCCGGCCACCGGTCAGGAGCGCCGCGCCCTCCTCCAGGCCCAGCGCGACGTAGGCCTCCACCTTCTCGCGGTGCTGGGCCGAGACCAGCGGTCCGCTCTCGACCCCGTCGACCAGGCCGCTGCCGAAGCGGATGCGCCGGGCCCGTTCGACCACCCCCGCGACGAGGTCGTCGGCGATCGACTCCTCGACGATCAGCCTGGTCCCCGAGGAGCAGACCTGCCCGGAGTGCAGGAACACCCCCGTCAGGACGGTGTCGACGGCGACCTCGAGGTCGACGTCGGCGAAGACGATGTTCGGGTTCTTGCCGCCGAGTTCGACGGTCACCCGCTTCACGGTGTCGGCGGCGGCCTTGAGGATCCCGCGACCGGTCGCGAGCCCACCGGTGAAGGAGACGAGGTCGACGGCGGGGTGGCTGGTCAGCGTGGGCCCCACGGCCGCGCCGCCGCCCAGGACCAGGTTCACGACCCCGTCGGGAACCCCCGCCTCGGCGAGCAGCTTCACCAGGTGGACCGTGCTCAGCGGGGTGACCTCGCTGGGTTTGAGGACCACCGTGTTGCCCGCCACGAGCGCCGGGGCGACCTTCCACGACATCTGCAGCAGCGGGTAGTTCCAGGGCGCGATGAGGCTGCAGACGCCGACGGGGTGGTGCACGACCCGGCTGAGGACGTCGTCGCGGCCCGTGTCGACCGTGCGGTCGACCTCGACGAGGGCTTCCCGGGCGTAGTACCGGAACACCGCCGTGACGTCGTCGACGTCGATGCGGGCCTCGGCCAGCGTCTTGCCGGTGTCCAGGGTCTCGGTGTGGGCGATCTCCTCGCGGTCGCGCTGCAGCAGGTCCGCGGTGCGCTCCAGCAGGGCCGCGCGCTCGGCGACGGGCGTCGAGGGCCAGGTGCCCTCGTCGAAGGCGGCCCGGGCGGCGAGGACGGCGGCCTCCGCGTCGGCAGCGCCGGCTTCGTCCACCACGGTGAAGGTCCGGCCGTCGTAGGGGTTGACGACCTCGCGCGTCTCCCCGGCCAGGGCCGAGCGCCACTCACCGGCGACGAAGAGTTCAGGCACTGGGTCCTCCTCAGGTGTGGGGTGGTCGTCCGGGTGGGACCATCCCAGCTGGAAGTGATCGCGTGCAAGGAGGAACACCAGATGTCTGCTGGAACCCGGGTGGTGGCCTGCCCGTTGGCCGCCCTGCCCCCCGGTGAGGTGGTGCGGCTCGACCGCCCCGAACTCACCGCGCCCGTCTCGGTCTTCAACGTCGACGGCGAACTCTTCGCCATCGACGACACCTGCACCCACGCCGACGAATCCCTGGCCGAGGGCTGGGTCGAGGACTGCGCGGTGGAGTGCCCCCGGCACGCCTCGGCCTTCGACCTGCGCACCGGGGTGCCGTGGAGCCCACCCGCCCTCACCCCGGTGCGGACGCACCTCGTCGAGGTCGTCGACGGGGAGGTCGTCGTCGAGGTCGGGACGCCGCGTCCGAACTGACGGGGTCTAGCGGAAGACGACGGTGGAGTGGCCGTTGAGCAGGACGCGCTGCTGGCAGTGCCACTTCACCGCGCGGGACAGCGCCAGCGCCTCGGCGTCCCGGCCCACCGTGGCCAGGGCGACCGGGTCGTGGGTGTGGTCGATGCGGATGACCTCCTGCTCGATGATCGGACCCTCGTCGAGGTCGGGGGTCACGTAGTGGGCCGTGGCCCCGACGAGCTTCACCCCGCGGTCGAAGGCCTGGTGGTAGGGCTTGGCGCCCTTGAAACCCGGCAGGAACGAGTGGTGGATGTTGATGGCCCGCCCGTGCAGGGACCGGCACGCGTCGTCGGAGAGGACCTGCATGTAGCGGGCCAGGACGACGAGGTCGGCCTCGTGCTCCTCGACGAGTTCCAGCAGCCGCGCCTCGGCCCGGGGTTTCGTCGCCGCGGTGACCGGGACGTGGTGGAAGGGCAGACCCGCGGCCTCGGCCATCGGCCGCAGGTCCTCGTGGTTGGACACGACGGCGACGATCTCGCCGCCGAGGCTGCCCGAACGCCAGCGGAAGACGAGGTCGTTGAGGCAGTGCCCCATCTTGGAGACCATCACCAGGATGCGGGTGGGACGTTCCCCGGCGAGGGAGAACTCCATCCCGTACTCCGCCGCCACCGGCGCGAACTCGGCCTCCAGGTCGCTGATGCACGTCTCCCCCGAGAACGCCGTCCGCGAGTAGAGCTTCCCGCTGGTCCGGTCGTCGAACTGCTGGTGCTCGACGATGTCGCAGCCGTGCGAGAACAGGAACGAGCTGACGGCGTGCACGATGCCCGGACGCTGGGGACAACTCAACGTCAGGGTGCGGGGGACGTTCATCCGCGGATCTTCTCCATCCCGGGGTCGACGAGGGGTTCGGCCGCGACGCTCGCCGCGACCGGCCGTCCGAAGTACGAGATCTCGACGCCGTCACCGACCTGCAGGGACGCGGGCAACCAGGCGTAGGCGATCGGCCGCCCGACGGTGTGGCCGAACGCGGCGCTGGTGACGTAGCCGGCGACGGCGCCACCCACCGACACGGGCTCACCCCCCAGCACGACGGATGAACCGTCGTCGACGGTGAGGCAGGTCAGCCTGCGCTGCACCGTGTCCGCGGACACCCCGGCGAGCGCGGGGCCCCCGGTGAAGCTGTCCAGCGGGGACCGGACGGCGAAACCCACCCCGGCCTCGTAGGGGTTGTGCTCAGTGGTCATGTCGGTCCCCCACGACCGGTAGCCCTTCTCGAGCCGGAGGCTGTTGAAGGCGGCCCGCCCGGCGGCGACGATCCCGGAGTCCTGACCGGCGCTCCACAGCGCGTCCCACAACCGGGCGCCGTGCTCGGCGCTGGTGTAGATCTCCCAGCCCAGCTCGCCGACGTAGGACAGCCGCATCGCGGTGACCGGAACCCCGCCGACGGTCGCCGCCTTTGCCCGGAAGTACTTCAGCGCGTCGTTGGAGAAGTCGTCGGCGGAGACCCGCTCGATGACGTCGCGGGCCAGCGGGCCCCACAACCCGATGCAGCAGGTGCCCCCGGTGGTGTCCCGCACCGAGACGCCCGCAGGGGCCTCCCGTTCGAGGTGGGCGACGTCGGCCCCGGAGTTGATGCCGATCTGGAACTCCTCCGCACCGAGCCGGGCGACCGTCACGTCGCTGCGCACGCCGCCGGCGGGGTCGAGGAACAACGTGTAGGTGACGGACCCGATCGACTTGTCCATCTTCGACGTCGTCAGCCGTTCGAGGAACTCCACCGCGCCGGGGCCGGACACGACGACCCGCTTGAGCGGGGTCATGTCGTACATCGCGACGGCGGTGCGGGTCTTCCACGCCTCCACGGCCGCGATGGGTGAGTGGAACTGCGCGGCCCAGGGTTCCCGGACCGGCGGGACCCACTCCGCCGGCAATTGCTCCAGCAGCGAAGCGTTCGCCTCGTACCAGTGCGGGCGTTCCCACCCGCCCGCCTCGAGGAAGAACGCGCCCAGAGCCTGCTCGCGCGCGTGGAAGGGCGAGACCCGCAGGTCGCGCGGGGACTGCCGGGGCTGCAACGGGTGCAGGATGTCGTAGACCTCGACGAAGTTCTGCTGCGCGGTCTCGCTGACGTAGCCGGGGTCGAGCTGGACGTCCTCGAACCGGTGGACGTCGAGGGCGTGCAGGTCGACCGAACTCCGGCCGTCGACGAGGAGTTCGGCCACGGCCCGCGCGACCCCGGCGGAGTGCGTGACCCAGACGGCCTCGGCGACGAAGAACCCCGCGACCTCGCGGGACTCCCCGACCAGCGAGCCGCCGTCGGGGGTGAAGGAGAAGATCCCGTTGAACCCCTCCTCGACCTTGGTCCGGGCCAGCGCGGGGAGCAGCGTCAGGGTGTCCTCCCAGGAGGGCGCGAAGTCCTCCTCGGTGAACGGCTGCATCGACGGCATGGACGTGGCGGTGACCTCGCCGTCCTCGTCGAGGTCGGTGAGCGAGACGGGCATCGGCCGGTGCGCGTAGGAGCCGATGCCGACGCGGTCGCCGTGCTCGCGGTAGTAGAGGTCCCTGTCCTGGTGGCGCAGGATGGGCAACCCGGCCTCCTGCAGCTCGGAGTTGCGCCCGACGAGTTCCTCGACCTGACCGGTCCTGGCGTACTGGTGGGCCAGCGGCAGCAGCGGGACGCGCATCCCGACCATCGCGCCGATCGCCGGTCCCCAGAACCCGGCGGCGGACACGACGACGTCGGCGGGGACCAGGCCGTCGGTGGTGGTGACGCCGGTGACCCGGCCACCGGACTGCTCGACGCCGAGGACGCGCACTCCTCCGCGGAACTCCACGCCGGCCGCCGACGCCCGCCGGATCAGCGCCGTCACCGCCCGCGGAGCCTTGGCCAGACCGTCGGTCGGCACGTACAACCCGCCGAGGACCTGTTCGCGGTCGAGCAGCGGGTGCTTCGCGACGCACTCGGCGGGAGAGAGGACCTCCGCCCCCACGCCGCTGCCCTGCAACCACCCGAGCCGGCGCTCGATCTCGGCGAGGCGTTCCGGCGTCGTGGCGACCTCGAGACCGCCGACGGGGTTGAAGCACCAGGCGCCGTCGACGTCGAGGCCGGAGAACTTGTCCCGGGTGTAGCGGGCGAGTTCGGTCATGGTGCGCGAGGCGTTCGCCTGGAACACCAGGCCCGGCGCGTGCGAGGTGGAACCCCCGGTCAGCGGGAGCGGTCCCTGGTCGAGGACCGTGACGTCGGTCCAGCCGCGCAGGGCGAGTTCGTCGGCGAGGTTGGCGCCGACGATGCCGGCGCCGATGATCACCACTCGGGGATCGGTCACGGTCAGCTCCTGAACTCGAGGGTGGCGTCGACCAGCCAGTCGGCGAGGTACCCCGCGAACGACGACCGGACGAGGAGGGTGAACGCGTCGCCGGTGCTGCCCAGCGAGAGCAGGACCACGCCGGCCTGACCCAGCGTCGTCTGGGCGCAGGCGTTCGGGGCGAAGCTGCGGGGGTGGACGTCGATCGAGCAGCCCTTGGCCAGCACCGCCCGGGCGTGCGGACCGGCGAGCCGCAGACCGACCCGCTGGGCGGAGACGTCGACGGCCGTCCCCCCGAACGGGGTCACCGCGGTGCGCAGGGTCGTCTCCAGGTCGAGGCCGCCGCGGGCGGACACCGCGGGTTCCGTGACCAGCCACTCGTCGGGGCCGAGCCACACGGCGCGTCCCCTCTCGGTGCACGTCCAGGTGTTGTTCTTCACCGGGAGGTCCGCGCCGAGGATCCCGGCGACGACAGCGGCCCCGGGCCCCGGCGGGACCCGCAGCGACACCCCCGTCTGGAACTCCTCGACGGTGACGAGACCGCCGGTGCGTTCCGTCAGGTCGGCGCGGGCGGACAGGGCGTGGCTGCGCGGGAGGGTCTCAACCGTCACGACGGGCTCCTTCGGGGTCGACGAGGACGGCGGAGGTGACTTCGACGGTCACCAGCGAACCGTTCACCGGGACGCTGAGGCGTTCACCGGTCCGCGCGTGCCCGCCCTTGACCAGGGCCAGCGCGAACGGCCGGCCGAGGAACGCGCTGCGGTAGCTGGACGTCACGTGCCCGAGCATCGGGACCGGCGGTGCGGGCAGTTCCCCGAGCACACCACCGGGGACGAGCTCGACGATCTGGGAACCCTCCGGCAGCACCGTCTCGGCGTCCTCGGGCAGCAGACCCACCAGCTGCTTGCGCAGCGGGTCCAGGTTCTCCGCCCGGCTGAAGGACCGCTTGCCGAGGAAATCGACCTTCTTCTTCGACACGGCCCACCCGAGGCCGAGGTCGTGCGGGGTCACCGTGCCGTCGGTGTCCTGACCGATGATGGGGTACCCCTTCTCGGCCCGCAGGACGTGCATCGTCTCGGTGCCGTAGGGGGTGATGCCGAACTCCCGGCCGGCCGCGACGAGACGTTCCCAGACCGGGGCCGCGTACCAGCCCGCGACGTTGACCTCCCAGGCCAGTTCCCCCGAGAAGCTGATGCGCGAGAGCCGGACCGGGACACCCTCGAACTCGACGTCGATCCAGGTCATGAACCCGAAGGCCTCGGCGGAGGCGTCGATCCCGAACACGGCGGCGATCACGTCGCGCGAGCGCGGTCCGACGACGGGGAAGGTCGAGAACTGTTCCGTCACTGAGGTGAGGTGCACCCGCAGGTGCGGCCACTCGGTCTGCAGCCACTCCTCCATCCAGTCCAGGACCTTCGCGGCCCCGCCCGTGGTCGTGTAGACGAGGAAGCGGTCGTCGGCCAGCCGCAGGACGGTGCCGTCGTCGAGGACCATGCCGTCGGGGCCGCACATGACGCCGTAGCGGGCGCGGCCGACCTTCAGCGAGCTCATGAGGTTGGTGTAGAGCAGGTCCAGGAACTCGCCCGCGTCGGCACCCGAGACGTCGATCTTGCCGAGCGTGGAACCGTCGAGGATGCCCACCGAGGTCCGGACGGCGGCGCACTCGCGCAGGACGGCCGTCTCCACGTCCTCCCCCGGGCGGGGGTAGTAGCGCGGTCGCTTCCACTGCCCGACGTCCTCGAACACCGCACCGGCGGCGACGTGCCACGCGTGGACGGCGCCGGTGCGTTCGGGGTCGAACAACCGGCCGCGTTCCCGTCCGGCCAGGGTCGCGAAGCCGACCGGCGTGTAGGGCGGGCGGAACGTCGTGGTGCCGACGGCGTCCGGACCGGCTCCCAGTAGTTCCGAGAGGATGCCGGAGGTGAGGATTCCCGAGGTCTTTCCCTGGTCGTGCGCGGTACCGATCGTGGTGTAGCGCTTCACGTGCTCGGGCGAGCGCATCCCGGCGCCGACGGCCCGGTGGACGTCGGCGACGGTGGCGTCGCGCTGCACGTCGACGAACTGCCGCTCGGGCGGACCCTCGACCCGCCAGAGCAGCGCCGGGTCGGCCGGGAGGGGTTCGGGGGCGACCTCGGGCAACGCCGGCGGGGACGCCAGGTCGAGACCGAGGTTCGTCAGCACGGTCACCGCGGCGTCCCGACCCCGGGCCAGGGTTCCGGCGAGGTCGAGGGTGCCGTTCGCGGCCCCGGCGACGGTCATGCCGCGGACCTCGTCGGCGGGCAGGAACGCCCCCAGCACGGGGTCGAAGTGCAACCGGCCGCGGGCCTGGCTGAAGAGGTGGACCGCGGGGTTCCAGCCGCCGCTGACCAGCAGCAGGTCGCAGGCGAGTTCCCGCTCGCCCGCCGCACCCGAGACCGACGCCCCGGTGACGCGCTGCACCCCGGTGGTCCCGTGCACGACGGAGTCCGGGAGGACCTCGACCCCGAGCGCCGCGGCGGTGCGGAGCAGGTGCTCGGACACCGTCGCCCGCACGTCGACGACGGTCGCGGGAACCCCGGCGGCGGCGAGGTCGAACGCGGCGGCGTAGGCGCTGTCGTTGGTGGTGAACACGACGCCCCGGCTCCCGGCGAGGACGCCGTAGCGGTGCAGGTAGGTCCGGGCGGACCCGGCGAGCATCGTGCCCGGTCGGTCGTTGTCGGCGAACACGACGGGGCGTTCGTGCGCGCCGGTGGCGACGACGACGTGTTCGGCCCGGATGCGCCAGACCCGTTGCCGCGACAGGTTCCGGGGGGCGGACGCGCCGAGGTGGTCGGTGCGGCGCTCGACGGCGAGGACGAAACCGTCGTCGTAGACGCCGAACGCCGTCGTCCGCTGCAGGTGGGTGACGTCGGCGAACCCCGCGAGTTCGGCGACGACCGCCGCGACCCACTCCGCCGCCGGGGCACCGTCGAGGACGTCGGTACCGCCGAGCAACGCGCCACCCGCCTCGGACTGCTCGTCGACGATCGCGACGCGGGCGCCGGTGCGGGCCGCGGTCAGGGCGGCGACGAGACCGGCCGGCCCCGCCCCGACGACGAGGACGTCGACGTGCAGGTGCGAACGGTCGTAGTGGGCGGAGTCGGGGACCTCGGCGAGCTTGCCCTGGCCGGGGATGCCCCGGGCCACCAGCCCGTCGAAGAGTTCCAGGGTGCTGGCCAGCAGCATCGGCTCGGGGAAGGGTTCCTCGACCTGGACGAGGCTGCCCGGGTCCTCGGCCCAGGCCGCGCCGATCCCCCGGGGGCGGCCGAGGCGGATGCTCGTGCCGGTCTGGTGGATGCCGTGCGCGAGCAGCGCCGAGGCCAGGGTGTCGCCGGGGTGCCCCGTCAGGGTCTGGCCGGCGAAGGTGAACTCGAGCGTCCGGTCACGGTCGACGCGGCCCCCGGTCGGGATGCGGAACGGTTGGGTGATGGTGGTGTTCACGAGGCCCTCTCCCCGACGCGGTAGACCGTCGTGAACTGGTAGGTGGTGGTGTCCCGGACGGCGTTGAACCAGCGCCGGCACCCCGCGCTGTGCGACCACCGTTCCGCGAACGACCCCTTCGTGTTGTCGCGGAAGAACAGGTACTCCGCCCACGCCTCGTCGCTCGTCTCGGCGGGGACCTCGGGGTAGGCGACGTGCGCCTGGCCCCCGTAGTGGAACTCCACCTCTTCGCGCGGCCCGCACCACGGGCACTCGATGAGTTGCACGACGACCTCCCTCAGTGCGCCACGGCGGCAGCGCCGTGCTCGTCGACCAGGCGACCGGACACGAAGCGGTCCAGCGAGAACGCCGCGTTCAACGGGTGCGGCTCGTCGTGCGCGACCGTGTGCGCGAACACCGAACCCACCCCCGGCGTCGCCTTGAAACCACCCGTCCCCCAGCCGCAGTTCAGGTAGACGTTCTCGAACGGGGTCTTGCCCACGATGGGCGACGCGTCGGGGGTCACGTCCACGATCCCGCCCCACGTCCGCAGCAGGTGGGCGCGGGCGAAGACCGGGAACAACTCCACGGCCGCCGCCATCTGGCGCTCGATGATGTGGAACGCGCCCCGCTGCCCGTAGCCGTTGTAGGAGTCCACCCCGGCTCCCATCACCAGTTCGCCCTTGTGGGCCTGGGAGACGTACACGTGCACGGCGTTGGACATGACGATCGTCGGGTGCACCGGCTCCAGCAGTTCCGACACCAGCGCCTGCAACGGGTGCGACTGGATCGGCACCCGGAAACCCAGCAGGTCCGTCAGCACCGACGTGTTCCCCGCCGCCGTCAGCGCGACCTTGCCGCACGCGATGTCGCCGCGCGTGGTGCGCACGCCCGTGACCCGGTCGCCGTCGGTGCGGAAACCCGTCACCTCGCAGTTCTGGATGATGTCGATCCCGGCCTCGTCCGCCCGTCGCGCCAGACCCCACGCCACGTAGTCGTGCTTCGCGATCCCCGCCCGCGGCTGGTAGGTCGCCCCGAGCACCGGGTAGCGGATGTCCTGGGAGGTGTTCACGATCGGGCAGACCTTGCGGACCTCGTCCGCGTCCAGCCACTCCGCGTCCACGCCCTGGAGCTTGTTCGCCTCGACCCGGCGCACCGAGTCCCGCACGTCCTGCAGCGTGTGTGCCAGGTTCAGCACCCCGCGCTGGCTGAAGAGGATGGGGTAGCCGAGGTCCTCCTCGAGGCCCTCCCACAGCTTGAGCGAGTGCTCGTAGATCCCCGCCGACTCGTCCCACAGGTAGTTCGAGCGGATCAGCGTGGTGTTGCGGGCCATGTTCCCGCCCGCCAGCCAGCCCTTCTCGAGCACCGCGACGTTGGTGATCCCGTGGTTCTTGGCCAGGTAGTGCGCCGTCGCCAGCCCGTGCCCACCACCGCCGACGATCACCACGTCGTAGGACGTCTTCGGCTCGGGGTTGCGCCACAGGAAGTCCGGGTGCTCCGGCAGGTCCGCCCCCGGGGTGCGCGGGGGGTGGGGAACGGCGTCACCCGGGTCGCGCGAGAAGGCGTCCACTGTGGTCATCGGCTCGTCTCCGTCGGGGTCTCGACGACTGGTATATCAGTCGTCGACGAGCCTAGGGGTGAGCCGTGAGCGACGTCAAGGGACGAGTGCAGCCCTCACGGACGCCCACCGAGGGCGTGCGACGCCCTGGCGGCCGCCTCCACGACGGCGGGGACGACCTCGAGCAGCCGTTCCGTGGTGAGGCGGTAGGCCGGACCGGAGACGCTGATGGCCGCGACGACCGTCCCGTCGGGGCCGTGCACCGGCGCGGCCACGGCGTGGAGCCCGACCTCGAGCTCCTCCAGCGTCGTCGCGTACCCGTCGACGGCGATCTTGTCGAGGACCTCCTCGAGGTCACGGCGACGGACGAGGGTGGCGTCGGTGAAGCGGCGCAACCGGCCGGACAGACCGGCCGAGCGGACCGGCGGGCAGAACGCCATCAGGACCTTCCCGCTCGACGTCGCGTGCAACGGCGTGCGTTCCCCCACCCAGTTGTGGGTCACCACGGAGGACGCGCCCCGGACCTGGTCGACGTTGATCGCCGCGTCCCCGTCGGCGACGGCGACGTTCACGGTCTCCCCGGTGGCGGCGGCCAGTTCCTCACACGCCGGACGGGCCCGGCGCGTGACGTCCAGCTGGTCGGCGACGGCACCGGCGAGGCGGACGACGGCCATCCCGAGCCGGTACTTGCCGCGGTCCCCGACCTGCTCGACCAGCCCGCGGCCCTCCAGCGCGGTCACCAGCCGGAACGCCGTCGACTTGTGGACGTCGAGGCGCTGGGAGATCTCGGTGACCCCGGACTCCCCGAGCTCGGCGAGGACCTCGAGGATCGTGACGGCCCGGTCGACGGACTGCACCGGCGAGGTGCGCGGTGCGTCGCCACCGGAGATGTCCTTCACGTGGTCCTCACGCCGACATGGTCTCAAACGGGTCGCCGGGCCACCGCCCGAGCGGACCGCGCTGCCGGCGGACTGACGTACCAGTCCACGGGCAGCCGCCTAGGATGCTGCCGTGAGTGCGGAGACCTCGCTGGAGCCGGCCCCGTCGCTGGCCGACCAGGCCTACGAGCGGTTGCGCGACCGTCTGCTCGTCCTCGACATCAGACCCGGTGAGCCACTCCACGACGACGCCCTCGCCAAGGAGTTCGGCGTCGGACGGACACCGGTGCGCGAGGCGTTCAAACGCCTCGAGGCCGACCGCCTCGTCGTCGCCTACCCCCGCCGGGGCACGTTCGCGACCACCGTGGACATGACGGACCTGGGCCAGATCTCCGAGATCCGCCGCGCCCTGGAACCCCTGGCCGCCGCCGGTGCGGCCCGGCGGGCGGGTGCGGCCGCGCGCTCGGAGCTGCGCGAACTCGCCCGCACCGTCGCCGGCCTGCACGCCGAGGTCGACGGCGGGACGCTGACCCAGCGCGAGCTCATGCGTCACGACGTCGAGGTCCACCGCAGCATCTACCGGCACTGCGGGAACGCCTACCTCGCGGACGTCCTCGTCCGCCACGACAACCTCGCGACGCGGATCTGGTGCCTCGTCCTGGACCGGCTCCCGACCTTCGCCGGACACGTCGGTGAGCACGTGGCCCTGCTGGAGGCGATCGTCGCGGGCGACGCCGACGAGGCGGCGCGACTGGCCCACGAGCACGTCACGGGCTTCGAGGAGACCGTGCGCGGCGTCCTCTGAACGCCGCGCACCACCCGCTCCGACCACAAAACGCACCGGAGACACGATCGAGTGGGCACATTGCTCGTCGAGCACGGCCTCCCATGCGCCAAGATGTCACCCGTGCGCCGTCTCGACACCATCGATGCCCGGATCCTCCTCGCCCTGGACGAGGATCCCCGCGCGACCGTGCTGGGCCTCTCGCGCCAGCTGGGTCTGGCCCGGGGCACGGTCCAGGCGCACCTCGAACGCCTCGAGGCCGACGGTGTCCTGCACCGCTTCTCCCGGCGGCTCGCCCCCGCCGCGCTGGGGTTCTCGGTCTCCGCGTTCGTCATGATCGAGATCCACCAGGGGCAGCAGGACGACACCCTGCGCCGGCTCAAGGACACCCCCGAGGTCCTCGAGGTGCACGGCATCACCGGTGACGGTGACCTCATGTGCCGGGTCGTGGCCCGCGACGCCGACGACCTCTACCGGGTGGGACAGGGGCTGCTGTCCATCCCCGGGGTCGTCCGGACCCGGACCTCCCTGGCCATGCGCGAACTCGTGCCCTACCGGATCGACCCGCTGCTGAGCGATCTCGCCGACTGATCGGCGGCGCCACCCGGCCGTTCCCGGGCCCCCCGACCCCCCTCGCGGCGAGGTCGGGGCCCCCCGGTGCGGCAGAATCAGGCGCGTGCTGCGCTGGCTGACCTCAGGTGAATCCCACGGACCCGCGCTCGCGGGGATCCTCGAAGGCCTCCCCGCGGGGGTGGAGGTCGACAGCGCCCAGATCCGCACGGCGCTCGCCCGTCGCCGCCTCGGCCACGGCCGCGGTGCCCGGATGGGCTTCGAGCAGGACGAGCTCGAGGTCATCGGCGGCATCCGCCACGGGGTCACCCAGGGCGGTCCGATCGCGCTGCGCATCGGCAACACCGAGTGGCCGCGCTGGTCGGAGGTCATGGCCGCGGACCCGGTCGACGCCGAGGGCCGCCGCTACGACGAGCCGGGCCGGCTGCCGGCCCGGGGCCGTTCCGCCCCCCTGACCCGGCCGCGCCCGGGTCACGCCGACCTCACCGGCATGCAGAAGTACGGCTTCGACGACGCCCGGCCGGTGCTGGAACGCGCCTCGGCCCGCGAGACCGCGACCCGCGTCGCGCTCGGCGAGGTCGCCCGCGCCTTCCTGGCCCAGACCGTCGGGGCCGAGGTCGTCTCGCACGTGGTGTCGCTGGGCACCGTGGCCGCCCCGGCCGGCGTCGTCCCCGCCCGCGGGCAGCGGGACGTCATCGACGCGGACCCGGTCCGCTGCGTGGACCCCGCGACCAGCGCGGCGATGGTTGCCGAGATCGACCTGGCCCACACCGAGGGCGACACCCTCGGCGGGGTCGTCGAGGTCGTGGTGCACGACCTACCGCCGGGCCTCGGGTCCTACGTGCACTGGGACCGCAAGCTCGACGCGCGTCTCGCCGCGGTGCTCATGGGCATCCAGGCCATCAAGGGCGTCGAGGTCGGCGACGGTTTCGAGACCGCCCGCCGCCGCGGTTCCGCGGCGCACGACGAGATCGAGCGCACCGACGGCGGGGACGGCGCAGAGGGCATGACCGTCCGCCGCCGCACCGACCGGGCCGGCGGCATCGAGGGCGGGATGACCAACGGCGAGGTCCTCCGGGTCCGCGCCGCGATGAAACCCATCTCGACCGTCCCGCGCGCCCTGGACACCGTCGACACCTCCTCCGGCGGTGCGGCGCAGGCGATCGCGCAGCGTTCCGACGTCTGCGCGGTCCCCGCGGCGGGTGTCGTCGCCGAGGCCATGGTGGCGCTCGTGCTCGCCGACGCGGTGCTGGAGAAGTTCGGCGGCGACAACGTCGAGCAGGTGCGCGCGAACGTCGCGTCCTACCTCGACGGCCTGAAGATCCACGTCGCCGGCGCCTGATCGACCGACTCCTGGGAAGGTTTCCACCCCACCTCACGTCGTGAAGGGTGGAAACCTTCCCAGGAGTGGCCGGGGACGGGCGGGCCGGGCTCTCACTGCAACGCGGCGGTGAGGCGCATGACGTTGTCGAGGTAGCGCTGGCGGAGGGGTCGCTGCGACCACTCCGCCGGCGTGAGTTCCCGGGACCGTTCGCGGTACTCCGAGACCTTCGCGGTGAGTTCCCCGACGAACGCGGGTTCCAGGCCGAGCAGCGACACCTCGTAGTCGAGGCTGAACGAGCGCATGTCCATGTTGCTGGACCCGATGACGGCCCGTTCGCCGTCCACGACCAGCACCTTGCTGTGCAGGACGGCGGGGAACGGCAGCATGTGGATCCGGACCCCGGCGTCGAGCAGGGTCGTGTAGTACGACCGCTGCGCGTGGTGGACCATGAACTGGTCCGCCTTCTCGGACACGAAGAGCTCGACGTCGACGCCCCGGTAGGCCGCGGTCGTGATGGCCTGCTCCAGACCGTCATCGGGGATGAAGTAGGGGCTGACGACGGAGACCGAACGGGTCGCGGCGTGGATCAGCGCGGAGAACATCCGCAGGTTCGGTTCCGTCGGGAACCCCGGACCCGAGGGGACGACCTGGAAGGCACCCGTGGAGCCGCCGGACGGTTCCGGCCCCACGGCGTCCGCCTGCACCAGCGTCTCCCCCGTCTCGGCGAGCCAGTCCGTCGCGAACACCGACTCCAGCGACTGGACGACGAACCCCGTGAGTTCCACGTTCAGGTCGACCCAGCGTCGCCCGGCGCGGACGTTCTTGCGGACGAGGTAGCCCGGGTCGATGAGGTTCTGGGAACCGACGAAACCCGTCCGGCCGTCGACCACGACGAGCTTGCGGTGGTTGCGCAGGTCCGGGCGACGCCACCGGCCGCGCAACGGGTCGATCGGCATCATGCGGTGCCACTCGACCCCGTCGGCGGTGAGCCGCTCGTTCATGCGGGTGTGACCGGGGTACTTGCGCGACCCGAGGTGGTCGTAGAGGAAACGCACCGTCACCCCGCGCGCGACGGCGTCGCGCAGGGCGTCGAAGAAGGGTTCCGTCGTGGCGTCGAGGGCCGCGATGTAGAACTCGACGTGCACGCTGCGCTCGGCGGTCGCGACGGCCGCCGCGAGCGCACCGACGAACTCCCCGTCCGGCAGCAGCCGCCGGTGGTCGCCGGAGACGCAGGGCAGCGAGGTGAGCCGGCGGTTCAGCCCGAGCAGCGAGGCGAGGTGCGCGTCGGCCACCAGACCCGGCGGCAGCGAGGGGAGGTTCTCGACGCGTTCGGCGATGACCTGGTTCACCTGCTGCTGCAGCCGGTGCCGGCGGCCCGTGACGTAGGGGCTGCCCAGCAGCAGGAACAGCGGCAGTCCGACGATCGGCAGGAAGAGGATGAGCAGCAGCCAGGCCGAGGAGGAACCGGGTTTTCGGTTCTCGGGAACGGTTCCGACCGCCACCACCTTCACCACGTAATCGAGGACCACGAGGGCCTCGCTGAGGATCGCGATCAGGCTCACCGGCACCTCACCACCCGGGAGGCCCTGCGCGGCAGCAGGAAGCGTCGACCGATGTCCATCAGCATCCCGCGCAGGGCGTCGTCCGGGATGTCCCGGCACGTCTCGTCGCCCAGCGGGCCGACCATCCCGGTCAGGAAGAACACCGTCGCCACCCGCCGCTCGTCGTCGGCGTCCGGGCCGGCGAGCAGTTCGCGCAGTTCCTCACCGATCTCGCGCATGCGCGGGTGGTGCTCCTGCAGGTGCGCGAACACCGGGTCGACCGCCGCGACGACGTAGATCCGGCGGACCTCGACGATGAGGTCCACGAGACCCGTGAGGGCGGTCTCGACCTGCGCCCGACGACCCCGCCGGGCCCGGGCCGCCTCGACGATCTCGAGCACGCGGTCGAGGAAGGGCGCGACCACCCCGACGACGAGTTCGTCCTTGGTCTTGTAGTGGTGGTACACCGCGGCCTTGGTGACGCCCATCTCGTCGGCGATCATCTGCAACGACGTGCCGCTGATGCCGTGCTCCGCGAACAACCGCAGCGCCGCCTCGTGCAGGCGGGTCCGACCGGGCCCCGGCGGACGTCCGTCGCCGACCGTCGCCGTCATCGATCTCCCGCCCGTCACCGTGGACGTCCGGTGCCGTCCGGACGTCACTGTACCTGCGGCTACGACTTTCGACGGATGATCCACCCGTCGACAACTAGCCGATCGACTAGGTGACGTCCCTTGGCCCGCCTCGCGCGGCCGGGGTACCGTCGAGCATCTCCACGCAGTAGAGCTACGTCGCCACCGGCGCCGACGGACCTCGTGTCGTCCCTCACGAAGGAGCCTTCCCCCGATGGCAACCCTGCTGTACCGACTGGGCCGCTTCAGCGCCCGCCGCCACTGGCAGGTGCTCGCCGTCTGGGCCGTCCTGCTGGCCGTCCTCGCCGGCCTCGCCTACGGCGTCGACAAGACCGCCGCGACCGACACCAGCTTCTCGATCCCGGGGACGCAGGCCAGCGAGGGTCTGGACCTCATCGGGCAGAAGTTCTCCTCCGGCGCCAACAACGCCACCGCGACGGTCGTCTTCCAGGCCCCCGCGGGGCAGACCCTCACCGGTGCCGACGCGGCCTCCGTCGAGGACCTGCTGGCGCAGCTGCGGGGTCTCGACGGGGTCGTCTCGGTGAGCGACCCGCTCGCGGCCGAGACCCCGATGCTCTCCGCCGACCGGACGATCGCGTCCTCCACGGTGACCTTCGACGGGGTCGTCGGGGACATCACCAAGGAGCAGGCCGACGCGCTCGTCGCGGCGACGGACCACGACGCCGGCGACGTCCGCGTCGAGATGACGTCGCAGGTCGTGACGAGCGAGGCCGGGCACGCGAGCGAGGCCATCGGCGTCGCCGTCGCGTTCCTCGTCCTCATCCTCACCTACGGCGCCCTGGCCGCCGCGGGGGCGAACCTCCTCACGGCGGGCCTCGGGGTCGGCGCCGGCATCCTCGGCATCACGGCGCTGGGCAACGTCGTCTCGCTCTCGGCCACCACCCCGGCCCTGGCCGGCATGCTCGGGCTCGCGGTCGGCATCGACTACGCGCTGTTCGTCTTCGCCCGGACCCGCACCGAGCTGCGCCGCGGCGAGACCCTCGACCGCGCGATCGCCAAGGCCACCGGGACGGCCGGGACGGCCGTCGTGTTCGCCGGGACCACGGTCATCATCGCCCTGGCCGGTCTCGCGGTCGTCGACATCCCGTTCCTCACCCAGATGGGTCTGGCCGCCGCGGCCACGGTCTTCATCGCCGTCATCGTGGCCCTGACCGCCGTCCCGGCGTTCCTCAAGGTCCTCGGCCTGAAGGTGCTGCCCAAGAAGGAACGCCACCGCGACCCGGCCGGTCTGCGGGCCGCCGCGGAGAGCGACGACCACGCCGAGGCCGACCTGGCCGGTCCGGGGCTGCTGGGCCGCTGGGCCCGCGGCGTCACCAACCACCCCGTCGTCTCGCTGCTCGTGGCCGTCGTGCTCGTCGGCGCCATCGCCATCCCCGTCGCCTCGATGCGGACGGCGCTGCCCTCGGCCGAGAACGACGACCCGGCGAGCTCCTCCCGCCAGGCCTACGACCTGCTCGTCCAGGGCTTCGGGCCGGGCTCGCAGTCCAGCCTCCTCGTCCTGGTCAACGGCACGGACGCGACCGCCGTCGCCGGCGCGGCCACCGAGGTCACGAACGAGGTCAAGGGCCTCGCCGACGTCGCGGCCGTCGTGCCGGGCATCCCCTCCGCCGACGGCACCGCGCAGCTCATCACCGTCGTGCCGGGCAGCGGGCCGACGGACACCCGCACCAGCGACCTGGTCCGCAGCATCCGTTCCGCCACCGGCGGCACCACCGGGGCCGAGGTCCTCGTCACCGGTCAGACCGCGCTGGACATCGACGTCACCGACTCGCTCAACGACGCGCTGCCGAAGTACATCGCGCTGATCGTGGTCCTGGCGCTCCTCCTGCTGATCATGCTGTTCCGCTCGCTGGCGGTCCCGCTGCTGGCCACCGTCGGGTTCCTGCTCTCGCTCGGTGCCTCGCTGGGGGCCGTCGTCGCGATCTACCAGTGGGGCTGGCTCTCCGACGTCTTCCAGGTCGCCCAGCCGGCACCGCTGCTGAGCTTCATGCCGGTGCTGGTCGTCGGGATCCTGTTCGGGCTCGCGATGGACTACCAGATGTTCATGGTCTCGGCGATCCACGAGCAGCACGCCCACGGCCGCAGGCCCAAGGACGCCGTCCTCGCCGGGTTCCGCCGGTCGGCGCCCGTCGTCGTCGCGGCCGCGTTCATCATGTCCGGCGTCTTCGTCGGGTTCGCCACCAGCGGCGACCAGATCATCGGGTCGATCGGCATGGCCCTCACCGTGGGCGTCCTCGCCGACGCACTCGTCGTCCGCATGGTCATCATGCCCGCGGCGCTGACCCTGCTCGGCAACGCCGCCTGGTGGATGCCGCGGTGGATGCAGAAGCTCGTCCCGAACGTGGACGCCGAGGGTCGCAGCCTCGAGGCCCTCCTCAGCACCGAGGCCGCCGCCTCGAGCGGACCGGCTCCCGCGCAGGCGGTTCCGGTCCCCAGCCAGCGCGAGGAACGTCGCCGCCCGGTCGACCCGGAACTCGCGAGGACCCCGCACGGGATGCCGGCCGAGCAGCGGGTCGCGCGGATCCTGCAGGACCTCCCGCTCGGGATCGTCGGGCTGGTCACCGGGTCGGCGGGGAACCCGCTGGCCGGCGCCGTGCTCACCGTCACCGACCCCGCGGGACAGCAGGTCGTGCGGAGCACGTCCGACGAGGTCGGGTTCTACGAGCTGCCGCTGGAGGCGGGCGGCACGTTCGTCCTCATCGTCGCCGCGGCGGACGCGAAGCCCGCCGCCCACCTCGTCCCGGTCTCCGACCGCACGGTGCGCCACGACGTCCGGCTCGTCGGCAACGCCGCCGTGCACGGCCTCGTGACGGGGGCCGACGGGAGGGACCCGGTGTGCGACGGCGTCCTCACCCTGCTCGACGTCCAGGGCCGGGTGGTGGCCTCCACCCGCACCGACGAGACGGGTCGCTACCGGTTGAGCGACCTGGTCGCCGGCACGTTCGTCCTGAGCGTGCTGAGCGAGTCGTTCCGTCCGGTGGCCCGCACGATCGACCTCGGGCCCGGCCAGGAGCTCGAGGAGGACGTGCGCCTCAGCCACGGTGGCCGCTTGATCGGCCAGGTGTCCGCCGCCAGCGACGGACGCGGGGTGCCCGAGGCCGCCGTGACGCTGGTGGACGGTGGCGGCTCCGTCGTCGAGCGCGCCACCACCGACCCCGAGGGGTCGTTCCACTTCGACGACCTCTCCGCCGGCCACTACACGCTGACCGCGGCGGGCTACGCCCCCGTCGCGACCACCGTCGAGGTCGACGAGGGCACCCACCGCGACGTCGAGGTCGAGCTCGGCGAAGGAGCCACCCCCTCCGACTCGTGATCTTGCGGGGATTCCCGGCAAGATCACGGACAGCAGGGTGAAACCCAGGGTTGACACAGTCGTCAACCCTGGGTTTCATGGTCTGGGTGACGGACACCGAGGAGTGGCGCGAGGCCCTGCCGCACCGCGCCGGCGACTTCTCCCTGGGCGCCGTCTCGGCCCGCCTCGCCACCCACACGACCCCGGCCGTCGTGCGCGACGTGGTGGACGACCTCGGACGCGGCCTCCTCGCCCAGCTGTGGGGAGAGCCCGCCGACCGCGACTGGCTCGGCGAGTGCGGGGGCCCGCTGGGGGCCGCACTGGTGCTGGCCGAGGTCGACGCCGCCGCGTCGGCGCTGCGCTCGCACGTGGCCGGTGCGCGCGCCTCGCTCCTCGCCGACCTGGTCGAGGACCACAGCCTGGTGGAACTCGCCGAACTCATCGGCGTCTCCCGGCAGGCCCTGCACAAGACCCTCAGGAACCGTGGACTGTGAGGACGACGACGATGTCCCAGGAACTCATCGACACGCTCCCGACGCACCCCTTGCGGCGCCGAGGCCCGGCGCGGCGGCTCTACGCGAGCGGCCTCGGCGTGCAGCTCCTCGGCTGGGTGGCCCTCCTCGGCCTCGCGCTCGGAGTGGGCAGGGGGTCCTCGGCCGTCGGCTTCGTCGCCCCGTTCAGCTTCATCGGACCCGACGCGCTCGGCGCACTGCTCCGGCGACGCGCCTGGTGGCACGTCCCGCTACGCAACGCCGGCAGCATCCCCGACCGGATCGAGCTGGCCTACTGGACGCTCCTGGCCCTGGGGGTGGCCGTCGTCTCGGCCGTCCTAGCTCTCCGCCAGGACCCGGACACCAGCATGCTGTGGGTCCTCTTCGCCTTCACGATCGTCTTCGGAGCCCTGGCCCGCGACCGGCAGCCCGACCCGGAACCCGCCGGCGTGTGGTGGTTCAGGGCCGCTCCGATGTACACGGCCGCGGCCGCGATCCTGACCGTCGCCACGGTCTCCGGCGTGATCGCGCTGACCGCGGCGATCGTCGCGGGCGTCGCCGCGGCCTGCCTGCTCGTCGTCACCCGCCTCGTCGCCGCCCGCCGCCACCCCTCCGACGCGTGATCCCGCTGGGAATCCCCACGAGATCACGGGTCGGGGGTGGGGGTCAGGCCTGCTGGCGCAGGGTCCGGGCGAGCTCGCGGCGACCGGCCTGCTCGGCGGGGTCGGGCACCGGCAACGAGGCGATCAGGCGCTTCGTGTAGTCGTGGCGCGGGTCGCGCAGCACCTGTTCGCTGGTGCCGTGCTCGACGAGGCGGCCGTGGAACAGCACCCCGATCCGGTCGGCGAGCATGTCCACCACGGCGAGGTCGTGGGAGATGAACAGGGCCGCGAAACCGAACCGCTGCTGCAACTGCGTGAACAGCTCCAGCACGGTGGCCTGCACCGAGACGTCGAGCGCCGAGGTGGGTTCGTCGGCGATGAGAAGCTCGGGGTCGAGGGCGATCCCCCGGGCCAGCGAGCACCGCTGGCGCTGACCGCCCGACAACTCGTGCGGGTAGCGGTCCGCGTACGACGTGGGCAGCTCGACGGCCTCGAGCAGCTCGCGGACGCGCGCGGCCCGTGCGGTCGCGCCGACCTCGGGCCGGTGCACCACCAGGGGTTCCGCGACGCACTCCCCGATCGTCAGCCGCGGGTTGAACGACGCGGCGGGGTCCTGGAACACGAACCCGATCTGCTTGCGCAGCGGCCGGAACGCGCGCTCCTTGAACCCGACCATCTCGTGACCGAAGACGGTGAGCGACCCACCGGCGGCCGGGGTCAGACCGGCGAGGGTCCGCCCGATCGTCGTCTTCCCCGAACCGGACTCCCCGACCAGACCCAGGACCTCACCCCGCGCGATCGAGAAGTCGACCCCGCGCACAGCGTGGAAGTCCGGCTTGCCGATCCCCCCGGGGAACACGACCTGCAGCCCCCGGGACACGACGACCGGGTCAGCGACGGACACCTCGCGCAGCGGTTCCCCGGAGGAGGCCCCGGTCGAGATCCCGTCGACCTCCGTGACCGAGAGCCGCGGTACCGCGGCGAGCAGACGCCGCGTGTAGTCGGCCTGCGGCGCGGCGAACAGGGTCGCCACGTCGGCGACCTCGACGACCTCCCCGCGGTACATCACGGCGACCCGGTCGGCCAGGTCGGCGACGACGCCCATGTTGTGCGTGATGAGGACGATCGCCGTACCCGTCCGGTCCCGCAGGTCCCGCAGCAGGTCGAGGATCTCGGCCTGCACGGTCACGTCGAGGGCCGTCGTGGGTTCGTCCGCGACGATGAGTTCCGCGCCCAGGGCCAGGGCCATCGCGATGACGATGCGCTGCTTCTGCCCGCCGGAGAACTGGTGCGGGTAGTAGTCGTAGCGCGAGGCCGCGTCGGGGATGCCCACCTGCTCCATCGCCGCGACGGCCCGCGCCTTCAACTCCTTGCGGGGGGTCCGTGGGTTGTGCGCCCGCAACCCCTCCACGATCTGGAAGCCCACGGTGTAGACGGGGTTCAGCGCCGTCGACGGCTCCTGGAAGACCATCGACACGTCGGCACCGCGCATCGCCCGCAGCCGCGCCGACGACGCGGTGAGGACGTCGGTCCCGGCGAGGACCACCGCCCCCGAACGGGTCGCGGTCTCGGGCAGCAACCCGAGGATGCTGCGGGCGGTCACGCTCTTCCCGGAACCGGACTCACCGACGATCGCCAGGACCTCGCCCGCCACGACCCGCAGCGACAGGTCGCGGACCGCGGGGACGTCACCGGAGTCCGTCGCGAAGGTGACGTCGAGGTGGGAGATGTCGAGGATCGCGCCCTCGGAACGGGTGGGGACGGCGGCGCGCGCGGGGACGTGCCCGGCGGCGAACGCCGCCTTCAGCGCACGCTTGCGGCGGCGGAGCCGGGGGTCGGACAGGTCGTTCATGGACTCACCGACGAGGGTGATGCCGAGCACCGTCAGCACGATCGCGAGACCCGGGAACAGCGCCGTCCACCAGATGCCGCTCGTCACGTCGGAGACGGCCTTGTTCAGGTCGAAACCCCACTCCGACGCCGAGGTCGGCTCGATGCCGAAACCCAGGAAGCCCAGGGCCGCGAGCGTCAGGATCGCCTCGGAGGCGTTGAGGGTGGAGATGAGCGGGATGTTGCGGGTGGCGTTGCGGAACACGTGGCGCACGATGATGCGCAGGGTCGACTCCCCCAGCACCTGGGCGGCCTCCACGAACGGTTCGGCCTTGATCCGGGCCGCCTCCGAACGCACCACGCGGAAGTACTGCGGCACGAACACCACGGTGATGGAGATGGCGGCGGCGAGGACCCCGCCCACGACCTTCGACTGACCGCCCGAGATGACGATGGTCATGACGATGGCCAGCAGCAGCGACGGGAAGGCGTAGACGGCGTCGGCGACGACGACGAGCACCCGGTCGAACCAGCCGCCCAGGTACCCGGAGACCAGACCGAGGGCCACCCCGACGAAGAGGCTCATCGCCACGGCGACCACGATCACGAACAGCGCGGTCCGCGTACCCCACAGGACGCGGGAGAAGACGTCGAAGCCGCCGACGGTCGTGCCCCAGAGGTGCGCCGAACTCGGCGGTTGCTGGGCGCCGAACCCGCCGTCGGCGTCGCTCAACTGCGCGTACCCGTAGGGCGCGATGAGCGGGACGAACACGGCGATCAGGACGACCACGCCGACGATGACCAGTCCGGTGAGGAGCATGCCGCGCTGCAGCCCGACCGAGGACCGCAGTTCCCGCAGGACGGGCAGGCGCCACAGCGGTGACGACCGCCGGCCCGACGTCGGGAGGTCGGAGGTGGGATCGGGGGCCACGGTGTCCTGCTGCGGATCCGTCATGTCAGTACCTCACTCGAGGGTCGATCAGGGCGGCGATGACGTCCACCACGAAGTTCGTGACGGCGACGATCACGGCGAGCAGGACGACGATGCCCTGCACGGCGACGAAGTCGCGGGCGGTGAGGTACTGCGCGAGCTGGTTCCCCAGCCCACCCCACTCGAACGTCGTCTCGGTGAGGACGGCTCCGCCGAGGAGCATGGCGATCTGCAGGCCCATGGCGGTGATGATCGGGATCAGGGCCGGTCGCAGCGCGTGCCGGGTCACGAGGCGGAACTCGCTGACCCCGCGGGAGCGCCCGGACTCCACGTACTGGGCGTCGAGGGTGCCGATGAGGTTCGTCCGAGTCAGGCGCAGGAACGTGCTGCCGGTGATGACCCCGAGGCAGACGGCCGGCAGGACCGCGTGCGAGAGCACGTCGCCCAGCGCGCCGAGGTCACCGATGCGCAGGGCGTCCAGGGTGTAGATCCCGGTGGGGTTCACGACCCCGCCCATGACGAGCTGCACGTTCGAACTCGCCCGGCCGGCGACCGGGAGGACCGGCCAGAACGACCCGAACACCAGTTTCAGGAGCAGACCGGCGAAGAACACCGGGGTCGCGTAGCCCAGGACCGCGAGGATGCGCAGGGTCGCGTCGGGCCAGCGGTCCCGCACCCGGGCCGCCACCATCCCGAGCGGGATGCCCAGCACGACGGCGACGATCACGGCGTAGAACGCGAGTTCGAGCGTCGCGGCGCCGTACTCGAGCAGCACGTCGGTGACCGCACGGCCGTCGGAGATGGAGGTCCCGAAGTCACCGTGCAGCAGGTTCCCCATGTACTCGACGTACTGGACGAGGATCGGCCGGTCGTAACCGGCCTGGTGGACGCGTTCGGCCAGCTGCGCCGACGTGAGCCGCCCGCCGAGGGCCGCGGTGATGGGGTCGCCGGTGATCCGCATCAGGAAGAACACGAGCGTGGTGAGGATCCACACGGTCGGGATGATCAGCAGGAACCGGACCACCAGGTAACGCAGGAGGCCGGAACCACCGCCTCGTCGGGGCGCCGCGACCGGGTCGGGTGCGCCGTCGGTGGTACCGGGGACAGCGGTCGTCGATGACATGGGTTGCTCCGGGGGTGGGCAGCGCCTGCAGGGTCGTGGCGCCGGGGCGACGGGGACCGCACGCACGACGAGGCGCCCACCGCGCGGGCGAGCGCCTCGTCGTGCGGCCGGAGGCCTACTTGCTCAGCGACGACAACCGGAACCGGAAGGAGGCGTCGAGCGTGTCGTCGACCCCCTTGACGTCGGTGCCGGAGATCGCGACCTGCGAACCCTGCAGCAGCGGCAGCGTCGGCAGCTGCGCGGCGACGTCGTCCTGGATCTTCCCGATCAGCGCCTTGCGCTGGTCGGCGTCGGTCATCCCGACCTGCTCCGCGATCTCGGCGTTGATCGCCTGGTCGCGGAAGTGGTTGGCGAGGAAGCTCGCCGACTCGTCGGTGTCGTAGAAGAACGGCGTGAGGTAGTTGTCCCCGTCGGAGTAGTCGGGGAACCAGCCCAGCTGGTACATCGGGTACACGTCGGAGGAACGGTCCTTGGAGTACTGGACCCACTCCGTCGACTGCAGGTCGACCGTGAACAGCCCGGTGTCCTCGAGCTGCTGCTTCACCTGCGCGTACTCGTCACCCGAGGACGCACCGTAGTGGTCGGGGTTGTACTGCAGCTTGATGTCGATCGGGGTGGTCACCCCGGCCGCGGCGAGGACCTGCTTGGCCTTGTCGACGTCCGGCCCACCGGAACCGTCGCCGTAGGCGCTCTTGAGGGACTCGTTGGCCCCGGCGAGACCCTCGGGGAGGTAGGAGTAGAGCGGGGTGTAGGTGCCCTTGTAGACCTGGTTGGCGATCGCCTCGCGGTCGACGGAGTCGGCCATCGCCTGGCGGACGGCGAGCGCCTTGGCCGGGTCGGGACTGTCGGACTTGGCCCCGAACGGCATGGTGTCGAAGTTGAAGACGATGTAGCGGATCTCCCCGCCGGGGCCCTTGTGGACCTTGACCTTGTCGTTCTTCTCCAGGTCGGCGATGTCGGTGGCGGACAGCGAGCGCCACGCCACGTCGATCTTGCCGTTGGAGATGTCGAGCTTCATGTTGTTCGCGTCGGTGTAGTACGTCATGTTCACGGTGCTCGACGCGGGTTTGCCCAGCAGCCCCTGGTAGCCGTCGAACGCCTTGTACGAGACCAGCTTGTTGAACTGGTAGCTCGCGATCGTGTACGGGCCGGCGAACGCCTTCGCGGCCACGATGTCGGCGTCCGCGGTGAGCGAGTTCGGGGAGAACACCTGCTCGTCCACGATGGGCCCGGCGGCGCTGGCGAGGATCTGCGGGAACGTCTGGTCGGCCCGGTTCAGGGTGAAGACGACGGTGCTGGCGTCGGGCGTCGCGACGGAGTCGAGGGATCCCAGCAGGGAGGCCGGTCCGTTGGGGTCGGCGATCGCCTTCTGGCGGTCGAAGCTGAACTTCACGTCCGAGGAGGTGAGTTCGTGACCGTTGGCGAACTTCAGACCCGACTTGAGCTTCACGGTGTAGGTCGTGGGGTCGGTGAACTCGGCGGACTCGGCGATGCTGGGTTCCACCTCGGAGCTGCCCGGCTTCTGCTCCACGAGGTAGGGGTAGACCTGGTTCTCGACGAACGTCGAGCCCGTGTCGTAGGACCCGGCCGGGTCGATCTTGGTGACCTTGTCGGTCGTGCCGACCGTGAGGGCGTCACTCCCGCCGGCGGCGTTGTCGTCGTTCTGGGCCGTGGAGGTCGAGCAGGCGCTCAACGCCAGCAGACCCAGTGCGGCGATGGAGGCGGACAAACGTCGTTTCATGGTCCCGCTTCGTTCGTGGTGGGAGACGGACTGGACTCACCCCGTTGTAGTCCTCACGTGCATCCTGTCCGAGGCTGGACGATTTGACCACATCTCCGACGATGCACCAAACAATCCGCCCAGCCCGTAGCGCAATGGAAACACGAGCTTGACCTGCGCGAAACGTGGCGCGCCGACCGCGCCCGCACCCCGCCACGTCGCGGGGTGCGTCCGGTCGCTGCGGAGATCAGGCGGATCGCAGCATGGGGACGTGCGGGATGGCGTCCTCGACGAACTCGGGGCCGCTGGCGGCGAAACCGAACCGGGCGTACCAGTGCTCGAGGTGGGCCTGGGCGTCCAGGACGACGTCCACCCCGGGGAGGAGTTCCAGCGCCCGGCGCATCAACGCCCCCGCGACCCCGGCGCCGCGGGCACCGGCGGCCGTGGCGACGCGCCCGATCCGGCCGCGTCCGTCGGTGTCGCGCAGGACCCGCAGCGTGGCGAGCACGGAACCGTCCGGCGCCTGCGCCCACACGTGCAGGCACGAGGGTTCGAGGTCGCGACCGTCGAGTTCGGCGTAGGCGCAGCGCTGCTCGACGACGAACACCTCGACCCGCAGCCGGAGCAGGGCGTAGAGGACCGCGGGCGGGAGGTCGGCGAGCGCCGCCTCCCGCACCACGAACCGGACGGGACCCGTGTGGTCGCTCACGACCCGAGCAGGTCGTGCCGCACGACGGTCTGCTCGCGGTCCGGACCGACGCCGACGGCGGAGATCCGGGAACCGGAGAACTCCTCGAGGGCCTCGACGTAGGCCTGGGCGTTCTTCGGCAGGTCGGCCATCGTGCGGGCGCCGGTGATGTCCTCGGTCCAGCCGTCGAAGAACTCGTAGACCGGCGTCGCGTGGTGGAAGTCGGTCTGCGACATCGGGATCTCGTCGTGCCGGACGCCGTCGACGTCGTAGGCGACGCAGACCGGGATGCGTTCCCAGCCGGTGAGGGTGTCGAGCTTCGTCAGCACGAAGTCGGTCACCCCGTTGATCCGGGCCGCGTAGCGCGAGATGACCGCGTCGTACCAGCCGGTGCGGCGCGGGCGACCGGTCGTGGTGCCGAACTCGCCACCGTCCTGGCGCAGCTTCTCGCCGTCCGCGTCGAGCAGTTCCGTGGGGAACGGCCCCTCGCCGACACGCGTCGTGTACGCCTTGACGACGGCGACGATGCGGTCGATCCGGTTCGGCGGGATCCCCGCCCCGGTGCAGGCGCCCGCCGCGGTGGCGCTGGAGGACGTGACGAACGGGTAGGTGCCGTGGTCGATGTCGAGCATCGTGGCCTGGCCGCCCTCGAAGAGGACGATCTCGTCGCGGTCGAGGGCGCGGGAGAGTTCGAGGCTGACGTCGGTCACCATCGGCGCGATGCGCTCGCGGTAGGACAGCAGCTCGTCCACGGTCTGGTCGACCGACACCGCACGACGGTTGTAGACCTTCAGCAGCAGGTGGTTCTTCTGGTCGAGGGCGCCCTCGACCTTCTGCCGCAGGATCGACTCGTCGAAGAGGTCCTGGACCCGGATGCCGATGCGGTTGATCTTGTCCGCGTAGGACGGTCCGACCCCGCGACCGGTGGTCCCGATCTTGCGGCTGCCCAGGAACCGCTCGGTCACCTGGTCGAGCACGCGGTGGTACGGCGCGATCACGTGGGCCGAGGCGGAGAGCAGGAGCTTCGAGCAGTCGACCCCGCGCGCCGTCAACGCGTCGATCTCCTCGAAGAGGACCGAGAGGTCCACGACGACACCGTTGCCGATGACGGGGGTGACCCCGGGGGTGAGGATCCCGCTGGGCAGCAGGTGCAGGGCGTACTTCTCGTCGCCGACCACGACCGTGTGGCCGGCGTTGTTGCCGCCGTTGAACTTCACGACGTAGTCGACCCGTGCACCGAGGGCGTCGGTGGCCTTGCCCTTGCCCTCGTCCCCCCACTGGGCGCCGACGAGCACGATCGCGGGCATGAGATCCCCTGTCTTCCTGTGACACGACTTGTCCGGGTGCATCTGGCCCCACGGACCACCCGGCACCCGAGAGCGGTGGGGCGGTCGCCGCAGACCACGCCGAGCTTACCGGGTGGTGAACGCGCGGGCGGTCAGCCGGCGAAGCGCTCCGCGAGATCGCGACCGATCGCGGTGCCCGACTCCCAGGCCGTCTGCACCTTGGGCCGTCCACCCCACGCGTCGCTGCAGACGCCCATCCGACTGCCCTCGTCCCAGCCGAAGGCCGCGTCGGCGTGCGGACGCAACGGTTCCGCCAGGGACCAGCGGTGGGCGCGGGCCCAGGTCGGCGCGGGCGTCGCCGCCGACGTCAGCAAGGGTCCGAGCTCGGCGAGGACCTCGGGGACGATGGCCGCGGGGGCGTCGAGGTGGTCGCTGGAGACGTCCGGGGCCGTGTGCGCGACGAGGACGGGGGCCCCGTCGCCCCGGCGGGACCCGTCGTCGACGAGGAAGACGAGCAGGTCGGAGTCGTTGACGAAGGCTCCGTGGAAGTCCGGCCACCAGCGCTGGTCCCAGGCCGCGTAGACGGCGATGCAGGGACGCCAGTTCCAGCGCGCGGACACGTCCAGACGCGTCGCGACCATGCGCGGCAACAGGTCCGCGGCCTGCGGGTCCGGCATCGCGAGCACGACCGCGGCGGCGGGACGCCCGTCGACGACCGGGCCGTCGAGGGTGCCGTCCACGGCCTCCACGTCGATGCCGCTCACGACGTCGAGCGGGTCCCGTCCCGGCGGGGCGACGAGGTCGTCGAGCAGGCTCCGCAACCCGCCGGGGGTCCCCCAGCGCACGGGGCCGGTCGAGGACCCCGCGAGCCCGCCGCCCGCGGCGGCGCGGCCGGAGATCTTGGCGAACGTGTCGGTCCAGGGCCGGGCCAGTTCCCGGCGTTCCCAGTCGGCCACGACCTCGGAGAACCCCCCGGACCCCTCGGCGGTGAAGTAGGCCGCACCGAGGTCGACCACGCGGGTCCCCACGCTCGTCTCGACCCGGCGCCCGCTCATGCGGCCCCCGACGCGACGCCCGCGGTCCAGGACCCGCACGGGCACGCCGGCGTCGGCCAGCACGCGGGCGCAGGCCAGACCGGAGATGCCGGCCCCGACGACGAGGACGGGACGCTCGGGCGTCGCGGGGGTGGTCACGAGGGGATCAGCTCCCGGGCGGCGATCGGGTCGCAGTCCTCGAGCAACGTGGTGCAGCGCACGGCTTCCTCTGTCTCCTCGATGCGGGCCGCGGCCTGCTGCAGGACGGCGAGCGCCCGCAGGAAACCCCGGTTCGGTTCGTGCGCCCACGGCACGGGACCGTGTCCGCGCCAGCCGGCACGACGCAACGCGTCCAGCCCGCGGTGGTACCCGGTGCGCGCGAACGCGTACGCGGTCATGGTCTCCCCCGCCGCGAGTGCGCGCTCGGCGAGCAGGGCCCAGGGCAACGACGCCGAGGGGTGCCCCGCGGCGACGGCGTCGGGGTCCGTCCCGGCGGCGAGCTCCGCGTCGACCTCCGGGACGGCGGGCAGGTGGGTGGGCGGGGGTCCGCCGAGCAGGTTGGTTCCGGTGGTCACGGGAGGTCCTCTCCTAGTTCTTCGGGGCGGTCGGGATCTCGACCCAGACGATCTTGCCCCGCCGGGTGCGGGTGGTCCCCCACCGGCCCAGCGAGGCGACGAGGCGCATGCCGTGCCCACCCCCGCCGTCGGGACGGGCCTCGACGACCTGGGGTTCCTCGGGACTGTCGTCCTCCACCTCCAGGCGCAGGGCACCCGGCAGGTCGAAGAGGCGCAGTCCGATGGTCCCCCAGCCGTGCAGGACGGCGTTGGCGACGAGCTCGGAGACGACGATCTCGGCCTGCGGGCCGCACCGCAGGCCCCAGACGGCGCAGGCGCGCAGGGTGGCGTGCCGCGCCTTGCCGATGGAGGACGGCTCCGCGGGCAGCTGCCAGCGGCGACGGCGTGGGGTGTCGGCCGTGGGCAGCGCTCCGCCGTCGGCCTCGGACTCCTCCGGCACGCGGACGACGACGATGGCGGTGTCGTCCTCGGGGGTGTCGCCGAGTCCGCTGAGCAGCTCCTCCCCGATGCCGGCGGCGTCGCGCGCCCGGGAGGCGGCGAGGACCTCGACGAGGACCTCGAGCCCGTCGTGCACGGGCCGGGCGCGGGTCTCGATGAGGCCGTCGGTGTAGAAGACGAGGACGTCGCCGGGCGCGAGGGCGCGCTCGCGGGTGGGCCGGGGTCGTTCGCCGAGCCCGACGAGGGTTCCGGTCGCCTCGCTCAGGACCTCCACCGCCGGGGGGTCGGCGTTCCCGCGGCGCAGCAGCGGCGGCAGGTGCCCGGCGCTGGACCAGGCCATCTCCCAGCCGCCGTCGTCGAGGCGCTGCAGGGTCGCGTAGACGAGGCTCGCCATCCGCGGGATGCGCATGCCGCCGGTGAGCTGGTCGACACGCATCAGGACGCTGGCGGGGTCGTCGAGCTCGTGGGCGGCGGAGCGGACGACGGAACGGATCTGGCCCATCGCGGCTGCGGCCTCGACGTCGTGGCCGACGACGTCGCCGACGACGATCCCGGCGACGTGCTGGCCGCCACCGTCGACCGCCGGCGGCAGGACGTCGTACCAGTCACCGCCGACCTGGGCGTGCTCGACGTTGGAGGCGTAGAACGTCCAGACGTCGAGGCCCTCGATCCCGTCGAGGCCCGTCGCGTCCGGCAGCATGCTGCGCTGCAGCGTCTCGGCCAGGGCGTGCTCGCGGGCGTGCAGTCGTTCGTTCTCCACCAGCAACCCCGCGCGCCGCGCTGCCCCGGCGAGCACGGTGCGGTCCTCGGGCCCGGTCCCCCCGGGGTGCGGGACGACCACGAGGACGCCGATGACGTTCTCCCGACCCCGCAGGGGCAGGGCCAGGGCAGGGGTTCCGGCCGTGAGCTCGGCGAGCCACGCGGTCGCGGTCCCGGCAGGCGCGTCGAGCGCCGCGATCTCCAGGGGTTCCCCCGTGTCGGGCGCGGCGGGGTCGAGCAGCGGGTCCGGGCCGGCCTGGCGCGAACGGCGCAGCCGGTGGCCGACGAGCCCGTGCAGGCGCGGGCCGTGGGCGGCGACGACTTCGACCTCGGTGGCGGCGCCCCCGGGTCCCTCGCGCAGCAGCGCCACCATCGCGGCGGAGACGAGGTGGTCGCCCAGCACCCGCACGACCGAGCGGATCCCGTGGGTCACGTCCTCGTCGAGCACGACGGCGTCGAGGCGGCCGAGGACCTCGAGGCGGGTGGCGGCCCGCCGTTCGGCGGTGCGATCGGTGGTGTGGTCGGTGGCGCTCGCCTCGGCGGTGCGACGGGTCACGTCGGAGTGCCAGGAGACGACGTGGCAGACGGCGCCGGTGCGGTCCAGCAGCGGGACGGCTCGGACCTCGTGCAGGAAGGCGGTGCCGTCGCCGCGGTGGTCCAGGACCGTGACGGTCGTGGACCGGGCCAGGGAGACGCCGCGGGTCAGTTCCGCCAGCGCGGCCTCGTCACGGGTGCTCAGCAGCTCCTCCCAGGAGCGGCCCAGCACGTCGTGCGCGGTGGCCCCGGTGGTGCGGGTGAAGGCGCCGTCGATCCAGTCCACGACGAGGTGGCCCTCGCGCAGGGCGGACAGCGCCGTCCCGGGGCCGGCGGCGACGACGCCGCGGGTGTCGTCGTGGCCCACGTGCTCGACGGCGTGGGTGCGCACCACGACGACGAGGAGCTGGTCGTGGTCGGGGACCCGGCCGGCGCTGACCCAGAGGTCACCGGGCAGTCGGGCACCCGCGACCACCTCACCCCGCTCGAGGCGGTCCCAGACGGGGTCGTCCACCATCCCGGCGCGGCGCAGGAAGTCCCGCAGGTCGCGCGGCGGGGACCCGCCCTCGGCCACCCCGGCGGCAGCACGGGCGCTCGCGTCGAGGGCCAGCAGCTCACCGCTCGCACGGGCCGGGACGGACACCAGCAGCAGCACGGCGGCCGGCTCGCGCAGCGCGAGCGCCTGCGGGCTGCTGCGGGACATCGGGGTGGAGCTCCTCGTGGTCTGGGACGCGATGGGTCGTCACAGGTGCGCGACAACGGCGCGAGCCTCGGTCGATAGCATGCAGGGGGCTCGAACGGAGCGCGCGTCGAGGGTGGCGGGCACGACGTCGGGTCCACCGTCCGGTTCGAGACCGGGCGGAAGGACATCCGCTGCCTGTAGAAGCCGGGCACGGCACACAGCGGTCGGACCACGGAGGACCCATGACGAACGACGCGACACCGCCGGGCGAGGCCCCCCGGGTGCCCCAGGTGCGCTCGGTGGACCCCGGCTCGGTGCACGTCCTCTACGAACCGCGGGCCACCCGGGTGGTGCTCACGGGCGAGATCGACGCCGAACTCGGCCCGGACCTGCTCGAGGCGGCCGAGGACGCGCTGACCTCGGGCCGGCCGTTGCAGGTCGACGCCCACCACGTGACCTTCATGGACTCGACGGGGCTCGCGTTCCTCGCGCGCCTCGCCTCGCGGTCCAAGGGGCGCCGGGTGACGCTGATCCGCCCGCCCGCGGTCGTGAAGTTCCTCATCGAGACGACGAACATCGTCCAGCTCCTGGACGTCGTCGACGAGGAACCGGGGTTGACCGCGCCGGACGACGACGGGCCGCAGCCCGCCTGAGAACCGCGCAGCACGAAGGCCCGGCCCCGCGAGGGGACCGGGCCTTCTCGCGTTCAGCGCGTCACTTCACGCTCTTGCCCGCGCTGCGCAGCGCCTGGGCGGCCTCGACGACGCGGGCGGCCATGCCCGTCTCGCCGGCCTTGCCCCAGACCCGCGGGTCGTAGGTCTTCTTGTTGCCGACCTCGCCGTCGACCTTCAGCACACCGTCGTAGTTGCGGAGCATGTGGTCCGCGATCGGGCGGGTGAAGGCGTACTGGGTGTCGGTGTCGACGTTCATCTTGATGACGCCGTAGTCGACGGCGTCGCTGATCTCCTGGTCGGAGGACCCGGAGCCGCCGTGGAAGACCAGGTCGAACGGCTTGTCCTTGCCGACCTGCGCGCCGACCTTCTCCTGGATCTCCTTGAGGATCTCCGGGCGCAGCTTGACCCCGCCGGGCTTGTAGACGCCGTGGACGTTGCCGAAGGTGAGGGCCGTCAGGTAGCGGCCCTTCTCCCCCGAGCCGAGCGCGTTCACGGTCGCCAGCGCGTCGTCGACGGTCGTGTAGAGCTTGTCGTTGATCTCGTGGGCGACACCGTCCTCCTCGCCCCCCACGACGCCGATCTCGACCTCGAGGATGATCTTGGCGGCGACGGCCCGGGCCAGGAGCTCCTCCGCGATCGAGAGGTTCTCGTCGAGCGGCACGGCCGAGCCGTCCCACATGTGCGACTGGAACAGCGGGTCGCGGCCCGACTTCACGCGCTCGGCCGAGATGTCGAGCAGCGGACGCACGAAGCCGTCCAGCTTGTCCTTCGGGCAGTGGTCGGTGTGCAGGGCGATGTTCACGCCGTAGCCCTTGGCCACGTGGTGGGCGTACTCGGCGAGCGCCTGCGACCCCAGGACCATGTCCTTGACGGTCGTGCCCGACAGGAACTCCGCACCGCCGGTGGAGACCTGGACGATGCCGTCGCTCTCGGCCTCGGCGAAACCACGGATGGCGGCGTTCAGCGTGATGCTCGAGGAGATGTTGATGGCCGGGTAGGCGAAGGAACCGGCCTTCGCGCGGTCGAGCATCTCGGCGTAGACGTCCGGGGTGGCGATGGGCATGGAGACTCCTCCGTCTGGCGACTCTGGCAGGGCGATCCTTCCACGCCCCCCTCAGGCAGCGCAGTGTGCCCTTCACGGTGCCCTTCCCGGTGCCCTTCCCGGATGCCGACCGCCCGTCGTGGTGTCAGCGTGGGGCCATGACGGACACCAGCTTGCAGGGCAAGAAGGTCGCGTTCCTCGTGGCCACCGAGGGCATCGAGCAGGTCGAGCTGACCGCACCGTGGAAGGCCGTGCAGGAGGCGGGCGGGCAGCCCGTGCTGATCTCGACGAAGGCCGGTCAGGTGCAGGCCTTCGACCACCTCGACAAGGGCGACACCTTCGACGTCGACGTCGTCGTGGACGACGCCAGCCCGAGCGAGTACGCCGCGCTCGTCCTGCCGGGCGGGGTCGCGAACCCCGACGCGCTGCGGACGAGCCTGTCGGCCGTGAAGTTCGTCGGGCAGTTCGCCGCGTCGACGCGCCCCATCGCCGCCATCTGCCACGCCCCGTGGACCCTCGTCGAGGCCGACGTGCTCAAGGGCCGACGGATGACGTCGTGGCCCTCGCTGCGGACGGACCTGCGCAACGCCGGGGCCGAGTGGGTCGACGAGGAGGTCGTCGTGGACCTCTCCGGTCCCGGCCCGCTCATCACCAGCCGCAACCCCGACGACCTGCCGGCGTTCACCAAGGCCCTCGTGGAGGCGATCGCGTGAACACGGGCATCGGCTACACCTGCATGAGCGAGCAGTCCGACCCGCGCTGGTTGGTGCGGGACGCGATGGCGGCCGAGGAGGCCGGTTTCGACACGATCGTCTTCTCCGACCACGCCTCGCCGTGGCTGACCTCGCAGGGGCACGCGCCCTACGCCTGGTCGGTGCTCGGGGCGGTCGCGGCGACGACGTCGCGGGTGGAACTCATGACGTACGTGACCTGCCCCACGATCCGCTACCACCCCGCGATCGTGGCCCAGAAGGCCGCGACGGTTCAGATCCTCTCCGAAGGACGCTTCGTCCTCGGCCTGGGTTCCGGGGAGAACCTCAACGAGCACGTCGTCGGCCAGGGCTGGCCGGCGGTCGAGGAACGTCAGGACATGCTCGTCGAGGCCTGCGAGATCATCTCGAACCTCTTCGACGGGGAACTCCTCACCTACGTCGGCGACCACTTCCGGGTCGACTCCCACCGCCTGTGGGACGTTCCCGAGCACCGGGTCCCGATCGCCGTCGCGGTCAGCGGTGAGAAGTCGGCGACGAGGTTCTCTCCGTTGGCCGACCACCTCGTCGCGGTGGAACCGGAGGCCGCCCTGGCCGCCTGGGACGCCGCCCGCGAACCCGGCCAGCGGCCCAGCCGCAAGATCGGGCAGATGCCGGTCAGCTGGGACGCCGACCAGGACGCCGCGACCGCGCGGGCGCACGAGCAGTTCCGCTGGTTCGCCGGTGGCTGGAAGGTGAACGCCGACCTGCCGACGACCGCCGGTTTCGCGGGGGCCACGCAGTTCGTGCGTCCCGAGGACGTCGCCGGGACGATCCCCTGCGGGAACTCCGTCGACGCGATCGTCGAAGCCGCGTCCGCCTACTTCGAGGCGGGTTTCACCGACCTCTCGCTCGTCCAGATCGGCGGGGAGCACCAGTCGGAGTTCCTGAAGGTGGCGCAGAGCGAGATCATCCCCGCCCTGCGCGAGGCGGCGCAGGGGTCTGACCCCTCCCCCAGCTGAACCGGGCTGATCGTTCCCGACCCGCCGGCGCCCGGGCACGACCTGCCCGGGCACCGGCGTACGCCGTCGCGGCGGCGCCGCCTGAACCTTTCCCGAGTGTCACCGGAGCGCTACGCTGCGTGGAGACATCGGGGTCTCGGGCGAAGAAGGTCTTCATGCGTCAGCGCACGGCAGTTCTCGCGATCACTCCTCTCACCGCAGCGCTCCTGACCCTCGCTCCCGGGGCGTCGGCGGCGGCTGCGCCGCGGGCCGTGGTCGTCCCCTGCGGGACGACCCTCACGACCAGCGTGCGACTGGCCGCCGACGTCGTCTGCCCCCAGGGCGGCGGGCTGCAGCTCGCGCGCGACGGCATCGAACTCAACCTGAACGGGCACTCGGTCACCGGCCCGGGTGCCGGGACGGACAGCAGCGGCGTCTTCTTCGCCGCCCGCGACGTGACCGTCCGCAACGGCACGATCTCGGGGTGGGGCACGGGGGTCACCGCCAACTACTCCAACGACGACGGGCCGGTGAGCGTGGGCGGCACCGTGCGCGAGGCTCGACTGCAGGGCAACGGGGTCGGGGTCGACAGCGAGCAGGGTGGCGACGTCGTCGTGCGGAACTCCCTCCTCAGCGGGAACTCCCGGGGCGGCGTCGCGGTCTTCGACGGGCGACTGCGGGTGGAGCGGTCCACGGCCGAGGCCAACCAGACGGGATTCTTCACCTTCTCCATCGATCCCGGAGCCTTCGTCGTGCGCGACTCCCTCATCCGGGGGAACCGGGGCGCCGGGATCTCCTGCAGCCAGGACGGGCGCTACGACGTCGACCGCACCACGTTGCAGCGCAACGGTACCGGGCTCGACGTGTTCGAGTGCGGCGGGATCGTCCAGAACTCGAAGTTCATCTGGAACCGGCAGCACGTCGGCGGGTTCCTCGTGGAGGGCGACCGGATCGACCTGGTCTGCAACAGCTACACCCGCGACGGCGGACCGGTGGAGTTCCCCGTCCAACCGTGTCCCGCCGGGGTCAGCGCTCCCGTCATCGCCGAGGAGTCCTGAGTCTCAGACCAGCAGGTCCGCCAGGACGTCGACGAGGGCGGTCGAACCGAGTTCGGCGTCCTCGTCGGTGCACGCCTCCTCGGGCGAGTGCGAGACCCCGGTCGGGTTGCGGGTGAAGAGCATCGCCGTCGGGACCACCGCGGCGAGGATCCCCGCGTCGTGCCCGGCCCCGGTCGAGAGGTTCGGGGCGCCGTCGAGCACGCCCGTGATGCGGCGGGCCAGGGCGGGGTCGAAGTCCACGGTGGCGCCGAAGGACTCCTCGCGGACCTCGACGGAACACCCCTCCCCCGCGGCGATCTCCTGCGCGCGCCGCGTGATCTCGGCGACCACGGCCACCGTCACCACGTCCTCCGGGTGACGCACGTCCAGCCACAGGTCGACGCGGGAGGCGATGACGTTCGTCCCGCCGGGGACCGGGTGCAACCGCCCGACGGTGGCCCGGGTCCCGGGGTTCGCGGCGGCGACCTCGCGCACCGCGACGACCAGTCGGGACGCCGCGAGCAACGGGTCGCGGCGGTCCTCGAGCAGGGTCGTCCCCGCGTGGTTGCCCTGGCCGTGGACGCTGAACCGCCAGCGTCCGTGACCGATGACGGAACTCGCCACGGCGACGGGGGCGTCGAGGTCGATCAACCCGCGGCCCTGCTCGACGTGGAGTTCGACGAAGGTCCCGATGCGGGCGAGCGTCTCCTCGTCCCGGCCGAAACCCCGGGGGTCGAACCCGGAGCGGGCGGCGACGTCGGCGAAGGTGTTCCCCTCCGGATCGGTGAGGGCCAGCGCCTTCTCGGCGGTGATGGCGCCGGTCAGCAACCGGGAACCGAGGCAGGCCACCCCGAACCGGGACCCCTCCTCCTCGGGGAACACCGCGAGACCCAGCGGTCTCGAGGGGACGACACCGCGTTGGCGCAGCAGGTCGAGCGACCGCAACGCCGAGGCGACCCCCAGCGGTCCGTCGAACGCGCCACCCCCGGGGACGGAGTCGAGGTGGCTACCGGTGACGACGGCCCCCTCCAGCGGGAGACCGGCGGGGTTCCACCACGCCCAGACGATCCCGTTGCGGTCGGTCTCGGCCTCCAGCCCGCGCGCCGCGAGTTCCGCCGTGTACCAGGACACGAGATCGCGTTCGGCGGTGGAGAAGACCGGGCGCGAGTACCCGCCCCGGGTGGCGTCCCGGCCGGTGTCGGCGATGGCGGCCAGCAGGTCAGAGGTCTCGGACACCCGCCGAACCTACCCGGAACCGCTCGGGAACGGTCCCGGTGCCGAGCGCGACGTCCGCGGCGACCTCACCGAGCAGCGGTGCGAACTTCGCGCCGTGCCCGGAGCAGGGCGACAGGACGGTCACCCCGTCCACCCCGTCGACGACGAAGTCCTCGGTGGGGGTGTTGGTGAACAGGCAGGTCGTCTCCGCGTAGGGCTCCGGATCGAGGCCGGGGAGGAACCGGCTCACGTGCTCCACGACCCGCGCGCGGTTCGCGGGGTCGATCGCACCGGTGCGGGCCGCGGCGGAGGGCAGGACCCGGCCACCGTTGAACTCGGCCACCTTCTGCCCGCGGAACTGCGCGTCGCGACCCCCGGGCAGGGAGTAGACGGAGGTGCCGTCCTGCTCGTGGATGGTGGTCGGCCAGGACGCACCAGGGTCGCGGTAGCGGAAGTGGAAGGCGTTCTCCTCGCGCACCTGCAGCGGAGGGAACGCGGCCAGGAACTCCGCCGGCAACGAGAGGTTCCCGAGCAGGTCCGGCAGCCATCCGCCGGCACTGACGACGACGCGTTCCGCCGCGAGCGTGCGCCCGTCGACGGCATGGGCGGTGAACCCCGTCGCGGTGCGTTCGAGGTGCTGCAGCGGCCAGCCGGTGAGCACCTCCGCACCACCGGCCCGGGCGGCCGCGACCATCGCCGCCACGGTCCGCTCCGCGTCCAGGACACCGCCCGCCGGGTGCAGCAGGACGTCGCTGTCGGCGGCGACGTGCGGCCACCGTTCCCGGGCCGCGCGCCGGGGGACGAGTTCGTGCTCGACGCCCGCCGCGGCGAGGACCCGCGCCAACCCGGCCACGTCGTGGTCGGGACCGAAGTCGAGGGCCCCGCACCGGGTGATGAGCGGGGCTCCGTGCCGCCGCTCCAGCTCGGACCACAGCGGTACCGACGCCGCGAGGAGGTCGACGTAGTCCCGCTCCCGGTAGGCGAACCGGAAGATCCGCGCCGACCCGTGCGAGCTGCCCCGCGCCGAGGCCGGCACGTCGCGTTCGACCAGGGTGACGGAGAAGCCCCGCTCAGTCAGTCGCCAGGCGGTGGACGCTCCCGCGAGACCGGCTCCGACCACGAGGAACTGCGACATCCGACGCCTCCAGGATCACGACGGCCCGTTCGAGGGCGGGGAGGTCCCCGCGGGCCACCTCGAAGTGTGCCTGCAGGGTGTCCAGGTCGACGACCGCCACTGCGCTCCCGCCCGCGTAGCGGCCGCCCACGACGGTGATCCCCGGGGGTGACGTCGCCATCACGTTGACCGCCAGCACCTCCCCCTCGGGGTGGGCCACGACGGGGAGCTCACCGTCGAACACCAGCACCGCCCGCGGCCCGACGTCCTGGGGTGCGCCGTCCAGGTCCAGCACAAGCTCACCCCGAGCCACGGCGAACCAGCGGGTCACCCCGGGGAACGTCGAGAACGGGCCGTCGGCGCTGATGGTCGCGACGCTGAGGCGCCACCGCTCGTCGCGGTGGAGTTCCCGCGTCGTCCCGCCCCCGTTGCGCCAGGGCTGGTCGGGGACGTCGTCGTGACGGACGGTGCGCACGCCCCCAGCATGCCCGCCTCCGACCGGGTGCCGGTGGGTGGCGCCCGACCCGCGCGAGGAGGTACGGTCCGCGGACGGTGAACCCGTGCCCGGGGGCTTCGCACCCCGGACCTGTCGAGTGCACGGGTCGTTCATTGCATCGCCACACGCCGCTGACCCCGGTCAGCCTGCGCCTCTTCCAGCTCGTCCCCGTCGTCCTGCACGTGCGGGAACTCACCGGCGGCCGGCCACGCCCCACCGTCGGTGACGACATCACCTGGTTCCTCACGCACCGCCCCGACGACCGGGTTCCCTGGCCGTCCGGGTCCACCCGCCTGCACGCCTCGTACGAACCGCGGGGTTCCACCTCCGCCACGACGGGGTTCCCCGTCCGGGTCCAGGTGGTGAACTGGGCGGTCCGGGGGCCGGCCGACGACCGGCGCCCCGTCGGCGGCACGGAGGAACTGCGCGACGTCCACCGGCCCGGGAAGCTCCTCGCCGGTCGTGATCGCCGTGACGTGCACGTGCTCGTGGACCTCGCCGTGCGGCGCGCCTCAGCGACCGACGCGGTAGCGGACGTGGGTCGCGAGCGGTGAGTGGACGACCTCGACGGGGACGAGACCGGGATCGGTCACCCCGTCGAGGAGTCGCTCCCCCGCCCCGATCAGGATCGGGACGACGTCGAGGGCGAGTTCCTCGACCACGCCCGCGGCCAGCGCCTGCCGGACGGTGGAGGCACCGCCGGCGATGCGCACGTCGCCGGCCCCGGCCGCCTCCCGGGCGCGGGCGAAGGCGGCGTCGAAACCTTCGGTGACGAAGTGGAAGGTCGTCCCGGTCAGTTCCAGGGGGGCCCGCTCGTGGTGGGTGAGGACGAAGACCGGCGCGTGGTAGGGCGGTTCCTCGCCCCACCACCCGCGCCAGGTCTCGTCCGGCCACTCACCCCGGACCGGACCGAACATGTTGCGGCCCATGACCACTGCCCCCAGCGGGGCCAGCAGACCCGCGCGCCAGGCCGCGTCGGCCTCGTGGCCGGGCTCCCCGGAGCGGAACTGCCACTGGTGCAGCAGTTCGGTCCCGACCCCCATGGGGTGCTCGAGGCTCTGGTCCGGACCGGCGGTGAAGCCGTCGAGGGACACGGTCTGGTGGCAGACGACACGACTCATGCGGGTGGGACCTCCGTCGAGGGTGGCGCTCGGGATCGGTCAGGACTCAGCGGCCGGCGGGACGACCGTCCGCCACCTGGCGGACGGCGCCCGCCGCCTCGCACGCTCGGCGGGCCGGCCCCGGGTGCAGTCTGGGGGGCGACCGGTCGGCCGTCGACCGGAACACACCGTCGAGAGGTCAACGATGACCACCACCACCAACATCACGAGCACCACGGGCTCCGTCACCCCCTTCGACCCCGAAGCGGCGGCCGCGCTGGCCGCCCTCGGGGGTTTCCCGCCCATCACCCCCGACCTCATCCCGGTCGTGCGCCAGGGCCTGCCCGGTCAGCTGCCCCCGAGCGACGAGGAACTCGCCCGCGACGGCGCCTTCACCGTCGAGGAACGCAGCGTCCCCGGTCCCGACGGCGCCCCCGACGTCAGCCTGCTGATCTGCCGTCCCACGACGACCGTGACGGGAGCGGTCTACTGGATCCACGGGGGCGGGATGGTCCTCGGCGACAACCGCGGCGGCATCGCCGAGGCCCTGGACTGGGCCCAGGAGTTCGGCCTGGTCGTCGTGTCGGTGGAGTACCGCCTCGCACCCGAGACCCCACACCCCGGACCGGTCGAGGACTGCTACGCCGGGCTGGTCTGGACCGCGGAGCACGCGGGCGAACTGGGTTTCGACCCGGCGCGCATCGTCGTCGCGGGGGCCAGCGCCGGCGGCGGGCTGGCCGCCGCGGTCGCCCTGCTGGCCCGTGACCGCCGCGGTCCCGGACTGCTGGGCCAGCTGCTGATCTACCCGATGCTGGACGACCGCAACGACTCCCCGTCCGCGGTGCAGATGGCCGACACCGGGACCTGGGGCCGCACGGCCAACGACACCGGCTGGAGCGCGTTGCTGGGCGCGGCCAGGGGAGGCCCGGACGTCTCGCCCTACGCCGCGCCGGCCCGGGCTCAGGACCTGACGGGGTTGCCGCCGACGTTCGTCGACGTGGCCTCGGCGGAGAACTTCCGCGACGAGGACATCGCCTACGCGAGCCGCATCTGGCAGGCCGGCGGGCGGGCGGAACTGCACGTCTGGCCCGGCGGGTTCCACGGTTTCGACGTGTTCGCCCCGCAGGCGGCGATCTCCCAGGCAGCCCGGGCCGCACGACGAGCGTGGCTGTCCCGCCTCGTGCAGGCCTGAACCGCTTCCCGTCGGGCCCCCGCGAGCGCAGGATGGGCTCGTGAGGGACCTGACGGTGCGACTCTCGGCGCTCGACCCCGACGCGGGGGCCGCGCTGCGCGTCGTGTCGTACTTCGACGAACTCGCCGCGGGGCACGCGGGTCTGCACGCGATCGTCCGCGGGGCGACGTCGCTCACCGGCAGTCCCGCCAGGTTCCTCGACGCGCGTCGGCACCTGCGGTTGCGGGTGAACTCCGCGGGCGAGAACGAGCCCGGCGAGGACGACGTCGCGGACGGGTCGTCGGGACCGGACCCGGCGTGGTTGAGCGCGGCCGTCGACGACGTGGCGGTCCTGTGGCTGGAACGGTCGGGTCCGCCCCGCGTCGTGGACGCGGTCGTGCTGGAACGCGCCTGCGCCCTGGCCCGCAGCGTCCTGGAACGCACCCGCCCGCTCGCGGCGTCGGCATCGCGACGTCAGGACGCGGACCTCCTGGAGGTCGTGCTCGACCCGCGGACGCCGCGCGACGACCGTCGTCGTGCGGCACGGAGCCTCGGCCTCGCACCGGAGACCCCCTGCCGCGCCGTCGCGGTGGTCGACGGCACCGCCCTGGTCCTCACCGGCCCGGTGGAACCCCCGCTCGGGTCGCGGCGGGCCGGGGTGGGACCGGTCGTGACGGTGGACGAGCTCCCGGGTTCCTGGGTCGCCGCCCGTCGCGCGCTGCGCCTCACCGCCGAGGGCACCGCGACCGACCCGGGGCCACGGATCGTCCACGCGGAGGCGGTGCAGGGGTTGCTGCTGCTGGCCGCGGCCGTGCCGGCCGGTGCGCCCCCGGTTCCCGACGTCGGGGCCGTGGAACGCGCCGCCGTCCTCGCGCCCTGGATGCTGCGCACCCTGGACGTCCTGGCCACGACGTCCAGCCGGCGCGCGGCCGCGACGGAACTCGCGGTCCACCACTCGACGGTGCAGGCCCGGGTGCTCACCGCCCAGCGCGCGCTGGGCTGGGAACTGCAGGACGTGGCCGGGTTGCAGCGCCTGCAGCTGGCGCTCGTCCTGCGCCGGCTGCACCGGAACTCCTAGTGGTCTGGCGTGAAGTTCGTGATCGAGCCGGGGTGGTCTGCCAGGTGGGAGTGACCGGCCGAAGCGATCTGTTCCGGTGTCCAGTCCAGGCCTGAACCGTCGCGTCGCAGTCGTCGGGGCCCTCGAAGACTCCGTGACGCAGGACCTGGCGGACACAGATCCCCGAACACCGACTCGACCCACGAGGCGTGCACGGGAGTGTCGACGACCGTCACCCCCGGATGCTCGGAGAGCCACTGTCGGACGTGTTCGGGGGTTGTGGGCGGACCCGTTGTCCATGGCCAGGGTGAAGACCGGAGCGCGTTCGGACCGGAGGTTCCCGAGCAGGTCGGTGAACGCTGCGGAGTCCCTCCGCGTGGTGACGCACTGCATCGAGGCAGCCGCGGTGGCGACGGGCTGGTCCCAGTCCGGTGGCCCCGTCCTCGGTGTGCAGCTGCACGATGCTGCGCAGGGCGAACGGTGGGTGGACGCGACCGGGGTGATGCCGGTCGCGGCGACGCGACTGCTCACGACAGGAGTTCCGCAGTCGTCGTTGACGACCTGCGGACCGGCGTCCAGGGCCACGGCCCGACGGGAACTTCGCCCCTCCGCTCATCAGCCGGCGCCACAGCGCACGTCTTCCCGAGGAGGTCGTACCCCGATCGCCGTGCTGACCGTGGCGACAGCCACGTCGGCGACGGCCGCAACCACCCGTCACCGCGAGTCTGTCCACGCTCTTCTCACCCTCAAGAGCAGATCGGCTCGACTGGGGAGAAGACTGCCCTGCCTCGAGGTTCCCGTCCGGAGCAGCTACTTCTCGGCGCCGGCCAACGCACCCTTGACGAAGTACTTCTGGAGGAAGAGGTACACGACCAGGATCGGAGCCAGACCGATGAGCGCAGCTCCCGCTGCAGCGCCGATGTTGTTGCCTTGCGCCGAGAAGAAGGAGGCGACAGCGGGAGCGAGCATCCGCATCTCGGTCTTGCTGTTGATGTAGGAACTGAGGGCGTACTCGTTCCAGACGCTCGTCGAGGTGAGGATGACCACGGTAGCCATCACCGGACGCAGCGAGGGCAGAACGATGCGGAAGAACGTCGTGAGCAACCCCGCGCCGTCGATCGCGGCCGCCTCCTCCAGCGAGACGGGCAAGCTGCGGGTGAACTGGGTGAACAGGAAGATCGCCAGCGGCAGGTGCGTCGACGTGACCACCAGGATCAAACCGCCGAAAGTGTTGAGGACACCCCAGGACGAGAGCATCGAGTACAGGGGGACGAGGATGCTCAGCGGCGGAACCATCAACATTCCCAGGACCGCCAGGATCACCAAGCGGTTCCCCGTCGTGTTCCTCCGAGCCAGCGGGTAGGCCGCGAAGGAGGCGACGAGACACACCAGGGCCGTGCTGGCCACGGTGACGAGCAGGGTGTTCTGCAGAGCCCAGTCGAGCTTGCCGACGGAGACTGCTGTGGAGAAGTTGTCGAAGGTGACGCCCGACAGGGGGGGCAACCAGAGCGAGGACCCGTCGGTCGCCGGTTTCAGGGCGGTCGTCACCCCGAGGTAGAAGGGCGTCAGCTGCGCCAGCACGGCGACCACGATGAAGACCACCTTGACCACCTGCCCCGCTCGACCCTGTCGACGGTTGATGTCGGCGCTGCTCACGACGTCCTCCCCGAACGTTCCATCCGCATGATCAGGACCACGGAGACGGCCGCGATCAGAACGAACAGCGCCACCCCCATGGCCGAGGCGTATCCGGCCGCCTGCTGGCCGAAGTACGTGCGACCGATCAAGGTCGACACGCTCTGCGTGGCGTACCCCGGGCCGCCGCCGGTGAGGACCTGGATGACGTCGAACAGTTTGAGTCCGCCGATGAGGTTGATGATGACGCTGGAGACGATCGCCGGTTTGAGCAACGGGATGGTGACCAGCCGCAGGAGCTTCCACCCACGGGCGCCGTCGATCTCGGCCGCCTCGTTGATCTCTGTCCCGATCGACTGCAGCCCGGCGAGGTAGATGATCATCGAGGTACCGACGAACTGCAGGGTGTTCACGGCCACGATGATGACGACGGCACCGGTACTGCTGCTGAGCCACGCGACCCGGTCGAATCCGAGCCCGGTCACGACATCGTTCAGGGCACCGCGATCGTACTGGACGAGGAAGTAGTACATCATCCCCATGACGACCGGGGAGACCAGGACGGGAAGGTAGATGACCGCCCGCGCCACTGACTTGGCGCGGCCTCCGCCGTCGAGCGCGATGGCCAAGGCGAGGCCGATGACCTGCTGGAGCAACGTGCACCCGAACCCGTAGACCAGGGTGTTCCGCAACGCCGTGTGGAACACGGAGTCGGTCAACAACTGGCGGAAGTTGGCCCACCCCACGAAGGACTCGTTGTCGGTGTACCCGTCCCAGTTGGTGAAGGCGATGCCCACCCCCCGCACCAGGGGATACACGATGAAGACGCCGAAGAGCAGCAGCGCCGGGACGTACATCAGGTTCACCAGCGGTAGGCGACCACGCCGACGCATCGGGGCCGGCGCTGGAGCCGGTGCGGGCCGGCCGGCGACAGCGACGGCAGGACCAACGCTACTCACTGCTGCCCGTACAGGGTCTCGTACTGGCGCTGCATCTGGGTCACTGCGTCCTCGACACTGCCCTGACCGGAGATGACGGAGTCCGTGGTGGCCACGACGGTGTCCCAGGCGCCGTTGGGGAGGTAGACCCGGTCGAAGTAGGGCTTGACCGGAACCTTTCCCGGCGTGACGTACGCCTCGTAGCTGCTGGCGAGGCTGCCGAAGTCGACCTGCACGCTGCTCAGACCAGGTGCCGACCCCGTCGACTCCGCGAGAGCTGCGGCGTTCTCGGGTTTGGCCAGGTGGTCCAGGAAGGCGAGTGCGGCCTCCTTCTGGGTACTGGTCTTGGAGACGCCGAAGGCCAGGTTTCCTTCGCCACCGACGAGGTAGGGCTCGGTCCCGTGGGTCGGAGGCAACGGGCAGAAACCCAGGGCGGCGGCGGGTGCGTAGGTCAGGGCCTGACTGAGCAGGGACGTTCCCAGGAAGGCGAAGCCTGCCGTCCCGTCGGCGAGTGCGTGCGCCATGTCGTCCTGGGAGGCGGAGGCGTAGTCGGGGTTGAACCAGCGACCGTCGCGCCACTGCGCGACCCGCGTGAGCACCTCGTCGTAGGCGTCAGCCTGGAACGTACCGTCTTTCATCGCCTGCAGCTGCTCGTCCGTGAACGTGTCGATGGCCAGGTGGTCAGCGATGTGTCCAGCTGGCCCCTGATCCTTTCCACTGCAGGAGATCGGTGTGATTCCAGCGGCGAGCAGGGCATCGGCAGCCGTACCGAAGGCCTCCCAGGACGTCAGCTGCGCCGCATCGACGCCGGCCGCGGCGAGCGCCTTCTGGCTGTACAGCACGCCCGCGACGTTGGTCTCGCCGGGGAAGGCGTAGATGTCACCGTTCGCGTCGCGCATCGAGGAGTCCAGCTGTGGGTTGACGTCAGCTGCCCACGACCTGTCCGTGAGTCGTTCCAGGAAGCTGGAGTAGCGCAGCAGCGACCAGCCGTGGGTCGAGAACAGGTCCGGGATGTCCTTGGAGGCCAACCGAACCTTCATCTGGTTCTCGAAACCCGTCGACACCGCCGTGACCTGAATGGCCTGACCGGTCTCCTGCTGGTAGCTCGCGACGATCTTGTTCATCGCCGCTGCCTGCGGGGTGTCGGCCCCCATGTTCACGAACATCTGCAGCGCCTTGCCCCCGGCGCTGTCACCGGCGGTGCTGCGACTGCACGCAGCCGATGCCATGAGGGAGGTGGTTGCCGCCGTGGCCAGGATCGCTCGGCGCGAGATGGTGGAAGGTGAGAGCTTCATCGCTGTCGTCCTCAGGTCGTGATCGGGCACCGCCCGCTCGGTCGGTGCTGGTGCTGGTGCTGGTGCTGGTTTGATGCTGTGGAACGTTCTGGAGTGGCTCGACCGCAGCGATCACGCCGGAGTGAACTGGTAGACCCTGGCCGACGGACCAGCCATGCCCGGGCGCAAGACGATGCGGCCTTCCACGTCGTCGCGTCCCCAAGGCTGGAGAACACGGGGGTACACCTCCACGAGATCACCCGCGGTGGTTCCGGCGCCGAGGTCGAGCTGGATCTCCTGGCCCTCGTCATCCCCGCGGAACCAGCAGAAGAGCAAGGCTCGATCCGGGGTGTTCAACGTCAGGGTGACCGAGTCGCCGTACCACTGGGGGTAACCGGAGGGCCACCCTGGGACGGAGCGTGCGATGCCGTCCCGTAGATCCTTGGCGACCTGGACGGCGTCGCGCACGAGCGCGAACTGCGGTCCGTCCATCTGGTTGATGAACCCTGACAGGTAGAGTCGGCCGCTGAGTCCGGTCGTCATGCAGTAGGCGATCTCCTCCAGGCTCATCGTCGGTTGGGCGTAAGCCCAGTTCCCCGCCATCTCTGGCGGCATCTGCAAGGGCGCTCCCGCCGCGATCGCCGGGTACAGACGGAAGTCCTGCTGGTCGGAGGTCGACTGCAGGTCGAACAGCTCGAGCATCCCGAAGTCGGCCCGCATGGCACCCGAACTGCAGTTCTCGAAGACGACGGCGGGATGCCGTCGGCGCAGCCTGGAGAACCAGGCCAGGTGGGCCCGGTTGTGTCCCAGCAGGCCGGCACCGACGGACGTGGCCTCGTGATCAGTGCCCGGGCCCGGCGTGACGTTGTAGTCGAGCTTGAAGAACCCGACCTCGAAGTCCGCTACCAATCGATCGATCGTGTCGTCGAGGTGCTGCTGGGCAGCCGGGTGCCGAAGATCCAGGAAGAACCGCCGGTCCTCGCGGACCCGACGTCCGTGACGGCGCAGGAACGCCTCCTCCGGAAGTGTCCGGGCCAACGGGCTGTCCTGTCCGATGACCTCAGGTTCGAGCCACAGGCCGACCGTCATCCCCAGGTCCCTGATGCGCCGGGTGACGACCCCCATGCCTCCCCCGGGGAATCGTCGCGACGACGGTTCCCACGCACCTACGGTCCCCCACCAGCCCCCGTCGTCAGTGTCGTCGTACCAGCCGGCGTCGATGCAGAAGCATTCCGCCCCAGCGGCAGCGGCCGCTTCGACCAGCGGGAGCAGCGCCGCGGTGGTGGGGTCCCCACGGATGGTGTTCATGAAGTCGTTGTAGACCAGCAGCGACCCTGCGTCCGCCGTGTGACCCCGGCGCAGCCACCGGCGGTGAGCGGTGAGCTGAGCCAGCGCGGCAGTCGCTCCCCGCTCGGAAACTGCGAAGGATGCAGGGACCGACACGAAGGTCTCACCTGCCAGGAGCTCCTGCGACCAGTGGTGGTCCAGGTCTTCAGGACCGAGGAGGATCAGCGCGGTGGAGTCCTCCCCGACCCGACGGTCGACGACGTCCCAGCGCCATCCACCGTTGTGCTCGATCTGCCACGCCAGCGCTCGGCCCGTCACCCGGTTCTCCACCATGCCGGTGGGCAAGTGGCGCACCGTGGTCCAGGTGGACGTTCCCACGGCGCGGGCCGAGGATCGACCCGGCTGGTTCTGGATGCCCGAGTTGAAGTCGGCCAGTCCCATCTGCGACCAGAGAGGTTCTGCAGACCAACGGTTCTCGGCCAGCTGTTCACCGGTTCCGCGGTGAAGGAGCAGGTCACGCGGATCTTCATCCGGGGCGGTGAGAGTACCTGTGGCGAAGGACGTCACGGCTTCCAGGACCACGGACGCTGACTTCGTGTTCTCGACCGTCGTGGTCACCCGAGCGGCTGCGACGTCGGGCGAGCATCGAAACGTCGAGGTGACGCGCAGACCCGTCCGAGGGTCGAACTGGGTGATGGCGAGAACTGCCTCGTCCTGCAGGTTGCTCGTCTCGTGCTCGAGGTAGCGCAGCCGCGCCCCGACCCCCGTGTGGGTGTGCCGGGTGGTGTTCCGGATGCGCCCGTCACCGGTGACCATGATTTCGACCAGGGGCTGGAGGGCCGAGGTGACCTCTGCCGTCCCGCCACCCCCGAGTCCGGCGACGCGGACCGGTTCGTCGACCCCCCAACGCAGCACGATCGCGAGTTCTCCGGGGCTCCACGTCAGACCGGAGTCGTCGGTGTGCATGCTCAGGTGGGGACGGCTCGGGTCGCGTTCGGCCGGCGAAGCGTGGGGGATGGTGACGAGCGTCGTGTCGAAGGGCAACTGAGGCTCCTGTGCTCCAGATAGCGTCTGACGTCCGATGTAAACGTTAATCATGAAAACGTTGATCAGGACTGTAGGGGGCTCTCACGCCAGATGCAAGGGAGCAGCACGATCAACTGCTGACGGATACACCACGACTCGGGACCGCAGCACGCGTGCGTGAGTGCGTGACGCGGGCCAGCCTGTCCCGCAGCACTTCTGAGACTTCGGGCCCCGTCAGGGCCTCGGCTGCGAGCAGCTCTCGCGGACGATGATCCCCGACGTCGGTCGTCCAGCTCGATCAGCCCCGTGCAGGGGGTCCAGCAGCAACTCGAAGGCCGCGGCCCCCGCCCAGTCGAAGTCCATGCGGTAGGTGGTCAACGCAGGCACCCAGCACTGCGCCAGCGGTTGATCGTCGATCCCGGCCACGCTCACGTCTCCGGGCACCTCGCGTCCTGCTTCGTGCAACCCACGCATGACTCCGAGCGCGATCTCGTCATTGGTGCAGAAGACCGCAGTGAGGGAGGGGTCTCCAGCCAGCCGCAAGCCCGCCAGTCGAGCCGACGCGGGCGTCCAGTCGCACATCACGGGCTCCGGGACGGGCACGCCTGCCTCCAGCAGCGCGTCGCGCCAACCCAGCTCCCGCGAGTGGACATCGCTGCCGAAGCCCGGGACCGCGACGTGGTGGACCGTGTGGTGGCCCAGGCCGAGCAGGTGGCGGGTCATGTCAGCGGCGGCGAGGCGGTCATCCACCATGACGTGCGGCACGTCGATGGTCAGTCCCAACCCGTTGGTCACGGTTGCCCACGGCACATCACCCAGCCTGGCCTGCAACGCCGGCGCGTCGTAGGTGTTCAGGTCCAACACGACCACCCCGACGACGGACTGGCCCAGGAGCACGTCCAGGGCCGAGCTCGCCTTCCCCACCACGTCCGGCTCGACGTAGGTCACCGCAACCAGGTACTCCCGGCTTCGCGCCCGCTCCTCGATCTGAGCCAGCATGCGTGCCCGTCCGTAGGACACCGTGTCCGGCGCGATGACCCCGACGATCGACTGCTGCCCCGACTTCAAGGTCCGGGCGGCGCTGTTGGGCCGGTAGGACAACTCCTCCATCGCGGCCAGCACGCGTGCCCTGGTGGCCGGACGAACGGGCACGGTGTCGTTCAGCACGCGGGAGACGGTCGGAAGCGAAACACCGGCGACGCGGGCCACGTCGACGATCGTGGACGCCTTGCGACGCGGACCCGGCATGAGCTGAATGCTAGTGGGTGAACGTCCGTGCCGAAGCCTCCAAGGCCACGCAGGGCCTGCTGCGCGGATCGCTGACAACCGAGCCAGCCAGCTCTGGATCGTGCCGACCGGCTAGGCGCGGGAATCGTCCTCCGGCAGCGCGTCGGCCAGCAGTTCCGCGAGGTGCTTGGGCTTGATCCCCGTGAGGTTGTCCGACTGGGTCCGGCAGGAGTACCCGTCGGCCACGACGACCGCGTCCCCGCGCTCGCGCAGCGCGGGCAGGAACGCGTGCTCGGCGACCTTCACCGACACGTCGTAGTGGCCCTTCTCGGCCCCGAAGTTCCCGGCCAGTCCGCAGCAGCCGTTCAGGACCTTCGCCTCGACCCCGGCCTTGGCCAGCAGGCGTTCGTCGGGCGAGAAACCCATGACCGCGTGCTGGTGGCAGTGCGGCTGGACGACGGCCTTCTGGTCCACCCGCGGCGGGATCCAGTCCGGACGCCGTTCCGCGATGAGTTCCGCCAGGGTCTTCACCCGACGTTCCAGCGCGTGGGCGCGGGGGTCGTCGGGCAGCAGTTCCGCGGCGTCCTCGCGCAGCAGCGCGGTGCACGACGGTTCCAGCCCGACCACGGGGATCTCGGAGTTCCCCAGCGCGTCGAGCGACGAGCGCAGCTGCCGCTTCGCTCCGTCGAGCTGCCCGGTGGAGACCCAGGTGAGACCGCAGCAGACCTGCTGCTCGGTGAGTCGCACCTGGAAACCGAGGTGTTCGAGGAGCTTCACGGCGGCCTGGCCGACCTCGGGGGAGAAGTTCTCGGTGAAGGAGTCCACCCACAGCAGGACGGGTTCGCCCGCACGTTCGGGGCGCTGGCGGAACCACGCCCGGAACGTCTCCTCCGCGAACGCCGGCAGCGGCCGGTGCTGGTCCACCCCACCCAGCGCCCGCGCCGTCCACGCCAGCGCCGGCACCGACGTCAGGGCGTTCACGACCTTCGGCGCGTAGGAGGCGAGCTTCGACCAGCGCGGCAACCAGCCCAGGAGGTAGTGGTTCATCGGCCGCAACCGGCCCGCGTAGAACTTGTCGAGGAACTCCGCCTTGTAGGTCGGCATGTCGACCCCGGCGGGGCAGTCCGCGCTGCACCCCTTGCAGGACAGGCAGAGGTCGAGGACGTCCTTGACCTCCTGCGAGCGCCAGCCGTCGGTGACGAGGGTGCCGTTGGCCATCTCCTGCAACAGCCGGGCCCGCCCACGGGTGGAGTCCTTCTCGTCACCGGTCGCCAGGTAGCTCGGGCACATGACGCCGCCGGAGTCGGCGCGGCACTTGCCGACCCCGACGCAGCGGTGGACGGCGCGGGTGAGGTCGCCCTGGTCCTGGGAGTAGGCGAACTTCAGTCCCGAACGACCAGGCATGCCCAGCGCGTGCGCCGGCCGGGCCGAGGGGACGCGGAGGTCCGCGGCGACGTCGGCGGGTCGGACGATGATCCCCGGGTTCAGCAGGTCATCGGGATCGAAGGCGCGCTTGACCTCCTCGAAGGCGGAGATCGCCTCGGCGTCGTACATCAGCGGCAGCAACCCACCGCGGGCCCGGCCGTCACCGTGCTCTCCCGAGAGGGAACCGCCGTGCTTCGCGACGAGCCGGGCGGCGTCCTCGAGGAACGCCTTCGCCACGGCGCCGCCGCCGTTCTCGTAGAGCGGGAAGTCGATGCGGACGTGGATGCAGCCGTCCCCGAAGTGCCCGTAGGCCAGCCCGTCGACACCGTGGGTCGCCATCAGCGCGTCGAACTCGCGCAGGTAGGCCCCCAGCCGTGCGGGCGGGACGGCGGCGTCCTCCCAGCCCGGCCACGCCGGCAACCCCTCGGGGGAACGCCCGGCCAGTCCGGCGCCGTCCTCGCGGATGCGCCACAACTTCCGCGCGGCGGCGGCGGTCGGGATGACGACGGAGTCCAGCGCCCGGGAGTCGCGCACCATCGCCTCCGCAGCAGCGAGGGACTCCTCCGGGGTCTCCCCGCCCATCTCGACGAACAGCCAGCCGTCACCGCCGGGGAGGCCGTCGACGGAACCTCCGCGGCGCACGACGATGTCGGCGAGGCGACGGTCGATGCCCTCGACGGCGAGCGGGGCGTGTTCCAGCAGGGCGGGGGTGGCGTCGGCGGCCTCGTGCATCGAGGCGTAGCCGAGGACGACGAACGTCGTCGACGGGGACTGGCGCACGAGGCGGACCCGGGCCCGCAGGATCGTCACCAGCGTCCCCTCCGACCCGGTCAGCAGCCGGGCGAGGGCGGTCCCGGTGGGCCCGCCGGTCTCGGGCAGCAGGTGTTCCAGGGCGTACCCGGACACCTGACGACCGAACGTGGCGAAGGAGGTCCGGATGGTCCCGAGGTGGCGGGAGGCCACGGCCTGCAGCTCGGCGAGGAGGTCCGCGGGCGGGGCGTCGGTCCAGTAGCGGCGGCCGTGACCGTCGAGGACCTCGAGGGCGACGACGTTGTGCGAGGTCCGGCCGTAGGCCAGCGCGTGCGATCCGCAGGCGTCGTTGCCGATCATCCCTCCGACGGTGCAGCGGGCGTGGGTCGAGGGGTCCGGCCCGAACCGCAGGCCGAGTGGCGCGGCCTGGCGCTGCAGGTCGTCGAGGATGACGCCGGGTTCGATGAGCGCGGTCATGGTCTCGGGGTCGATCTCGAGGACGCGGTGGAGGTGACGGGAGAAGTCGAGGACGACCCCCTCCCCGATCGCGTTCCCCGCGACCGAGGTGCCGGCGCCGCGGGAGGTGAACGGGACCCCGAGACGGCGGCAGACCGCCCAGACGGCTTCGACGTCCTCGACCGTGCGCGGGAAGACGACGACCTGCGGGACGACGCGGTAGTTCGACGCGTCGGTCGTGTACTCCGCGCGGCGCCGGCTCGAGGCGTCCACGACGCCGGACCCGGTGGTGGTGCCGAGGGCGGCGTTCAGGCTGGTCAGCAGGTCCGCACCGGCAGCGGCCTCGGCGCGGGTCTCGTCGATCAGGGTCACGTGCCCAGTGTGCCGCCGCGCGGGCCGTGCTCCGCACCCAGCCACCCCCACCCGATCCGTGATCTTGCCGGGTCCCCCAGCGGGATCACGGGTGGGGGGTGAGGAGGGCGAGGTGGCGGGGGCTGACGTCGATCGTCAGCCGCTGGCCGCGGGTCAGGAGCAGCCGGTCCGCCTCGAGGCCGTCGCCGAAGACGACGAGCTCGTCGGAGAGCACGTCGAGGGTCAGGGGCTCGGCCCCGACCGACCCGGCGACGAGGTCGGCACCGGTGGCCCGCGAGGGCCACGCCTCGCGCACGAACCAGGCCAGGGTCGGATCGGTGGGCCCGGGCAGGGCGGCTCCCCCACGGGCGCGGGCGAGGGAGGCGAGCCAGCCGGTGGCGCCCGTCCCGGTCCCGCAGACGACCCCGCTGGAGGCCTGTTCCTCGCGCCGGTCCCCGCAGCCCAGCACGTAGCGGGCGGTCTGGTGGCTGTGGTGACCGACGAAGACCTCGTTGAGGGCGTGCAGCTCCTTGCCGTCGTCAGTGCGCGCACGGACCATCGTCCGCTGCTCGCAGACGGGGCGGGATATGCTGCGGTGCAGCAGGTCTCGGGCATGCGCGGCGGGGTGGCGGACCAGGACACCGGCGTTGCGACCGGGGTCGGGGTCGATGCCCACGACGACCTGGCCGTCGAGGTACTTGGCGACGTTGGCCACCAGCCCGTCCTGCCCCACGACCACGACGACGTCCTCGGGGGCGAAGAGGAACCGGGAGAGGTCGGCGCGCTCGACCGTTCCCGTCCGCCAGTCCAGGGGGACGGCCGCGGCCACCGCGACCAGGGCGGCGCGCTGACGTGCGTCGCCCGCTTCGAGGTCGTCGAGCGTGCGGCCGCGGGTCCGGAGGAAGAACTCGGCGGCCCCGCGGGTCCCGTGCCGGGCGATCGCGTCGGCGAAGGGGGTGCGGCGGTGGACCAGGACCGCGCGCGGGGCGAGGCTCACCGGGTACCGGCCAGCTGGGCGAGGGCCCCGGTGATGACGTCCGGGGTGAGGACGAGGGTCCCGATCTCGGGCAGCTGACCGGCGAACTCCCGCAGCGCCAGAGCGAGCAGGACCTCCGGTGGCGTACCGGCGACGGCGGCCATCCGGGCGGCCTCGGCGCCGGCGTCGGCCTCGCCCTGCAACCGGGTCGCGGTGGCGTGCGCCTGCGCCAGGCGCTCCTCGCGCTCCGCCTCGGCGGTGGCCTGGACGGTGTCCGCGGCGGCGGCCTCCTCGACGGTCCGGCGCTGGTTGGCTCCGCGCTGGGCGACGAGCTGTTCCTCGCGCCGGGCGAGCTCGATCTCGTTCTGCAGCTCGTTCTCGCTGATGGCCCGTTCCCGTTCGACGGCGAGCGCCCGGCGCTGGGAGGTGGCGTGGTCGGCCTCGGTCTGCAACGCCTCCCGGGTCGGGGTGCCCAGCGCCTTCTCGACGTCGGGATCGGGGCGGACGGCGACGACGCGGGCGTCGACGAGGGCGAGGCCCGTCCTGGCGAGGCGGCTGTCGGCGGTGAGGCCCGCGGTGATGCGTTCCCGGGTCAGCGTCACCCCCCTGACCAGCACCTCGCGCAGCGGCAGCCGGGCGAGGACGTCGAGGACGTGCTGCTGGGCGGTCTCGGTGAGCAGCCCGGCCAGTTGCTGCAGCGGGGCGTTCCGCCACCGGCCGGTCACGGGGTCGAGGGAGAAGTCGACGCGGGTGGCGGCGAGCTCGGGGTCCTCGACGCGGAAGGTGACGGTGGCCTGGACGGTGACGTCGACGAAGTCGGCGGTGCGGGCGTGCAGGACGAGCGGGAGTTCGCGGTCGTCGACGGGCACCTCGGACAGGGCCGCGGAGAGCGGGCGGAACCAGAACGCCTGGCCGGTGCCGGAGTGCACGAGCTTCCCGCCGCGGTGGTGCACGACGTGGGTGGTCGGGGTGCTGCGCAGGTGCCGGGCGAAGGGGTAGCGGGTGATGTCGGCCATGTCGTCCTCCTCGGGACAGTTGTTGTCGTCGGATTGACGATAAGCCTGCACCTCACTAATCGTCAATCCGACGACAAGCCGGTACGCTGACCAGGTGACCTACCCCACCGTCGCCGTCACCGTGGACCTCGTCGTGCTCACCGTCCGGTCCGAGGGACTGTCCGTCCTGCTCGTCGAACGCGGCGAGGAGCCGTTCCTCGGAGACTGGGCGCTGCCCGGGGGTTTCGTCCGACCAGACGAGGACCTGCTCGGCGCCGCCGAACGGGAACTCGCCGAGGAGACGGGGCTCCCCCGCGGTTCGGTGCACCTGGAACAGCTCGCCAGCTACGGCGCGCCCGACCGCGATCCCCGCCAGCGCGTCGTGACGGTCTGCTACCTGGCCCTGGCCCCCGACCTGCCCACCCCGCACGCGGGCACGGACGCCGCCGACGCGCGGTGGGTACCCGTGCGCGAGGCCCGGGACCTCGCCTTCGACCACGACCGCCTGCTCGCCGACGCCGTGGAGCGCGCCCGGGCGAAACTGGAGTACTCACCGCTCGCGACGGCCTTCTGCGCCGAGGAGTTCACCGTCGCCGAACTGCGCCGGGTCTACGAGCAGGTCTGGGGGCACCCCCTGGACGCCCGGAACTTCCACCGCAAGGTCACCGGGGCCGAGGGTTTCCTCGAACCCGCCGGGGCGACCACGACGCGCGACGGCGGCCGACCGGCGCAGCTGTTCCGACGCGGGAGCGCCACCACGCTGCAACCACCCCTGGTACGCACCTGACAGCGACGGGGAACCCGACTAGGGTCGAACGTCGTGTCCGCCTACCCCGCCCTCGTCGCGGCGGGGTTCCGGCGGTTCTCCACCTACCGGGCCGCCACCGCGGCCGGCGCTCTCACGAACTCGGTGTTCGGCGCCATCAAGGCCGCCGTCCTCGTCGGCACGGTCTCCGGGGCCGGGAGTGCGGTCGCCGGCTACGACGTCGAGCAGGCCGCCACCTTCGCCTGGGTGACGCAGGCCCTGCTCGCCCCGGTCAACGTCTTCGCCGGCGACGAGGTCGCGCAGCGCGTGCGCACGGGGGACATCGCGGTCGACCTGGCCCGCCCGATCGACCCGCAGCTGGCCGCGTGGGCCACCGACCTCGGCCGCGCGGCGTTCATGTTCCTGCCCCGCGGCGTCCCACCCCTCGTGCTGGGGATCCTGCTCACCGGACTCGCGCTGCCGAGCGATCCGCGCAGCTACCTCCTCGGGTTCGTCAGCCTCGTCCTCGGCGTCTCGATCTCGTTCTCCGCGCGCTGGCTGGTCAGCCTGACCGCGTTCTGGCTCACCGAGATCCGCGGGATCCTCATGCTCTACACCGTCGTCGCGACGGTCCTCACCGGACTGGCGATCCCGGTCCGCTGGTTCCCGGACTGGCTCGGGACCCTCGCCCACGCGACCCCGTTCCCCTCGATGCTGCAGTCGCCCATCGACGTCCTGACCGGCACCGCGACGGGTGGCGCCGCGCTGGAACTCGTCGTGGTGCAGCTGGCCTGGCTGGCGGTCCTCGTGCTCGCCGGTCGGGTCCTGCTGGCGCTGGGGTCCCGACGACTGGTGGTGCAGGGTGGCTGAGGGCTCGACGGTCGCCGCCTACCGGGCCGTCCTGGGCAGCCGGGTGCGGGCCCAGCTGAGCTACCGGACGTCCTTCGTCGCCGACCTGCTCTCCAACCTGGGCATCGGGATCAGCGAGTTCGCCACGATCTACGTCGTCTTCTCGCGGACCTCCACCCTGGGCGGGCTGGACGTGTGGCAGGCGTCGCTGGTGTTCGCGCTGGCGAACGTGGCCTTCGCCCTCGCGGACCTCCTCGCCGGTCACCTCGACAACCTGCCCACCCACGTCCGCAGCGGAACCCTCGACGCGTTCCTGCTGCGTCCCCTCCCGGTCCTCGCCCAGCTGGCGACCTCCGACGTCTCGTTGCGCCGGATCGGTCGGGTGCTGGTCGGTGTCGTGGTGCTGTGCGTCGCGTGGCCGCACACCGGCATCGCGCTCGACCTGCGCGCCGTGGCCCTGCTCGCCACCGCGGTCGTCGGCGGGACCGCGATCTTCTCGGCGTTGTTCGTCATCGCGGGTGCCTGCCAGTTCTGGTTGCTCGACGGGAAGGAAGCGGTGAACTCCCTCACCTACGGCGGTTCCAACGCGGCGCAGTACCCCGCCTCGCTCTACGGGACACCGCTGCGGTGGTTGTTCTGCTACGTCGTCCCGGCGGCGTTCGTCGCCTACCTCCCCGTCCTGGCTCTGCTGGGGAACGACGGGCCCGCCGGCCTGCCCTCCTGGCTCGGGTGGTTCTCGCCGGTCGCGGCCGCCGCGCTCTGGAGCGTCGCCCTGCTGCTGTGGCGCCAGGGGATCCGGCACTACACGGGGAGCGGATCGTGAATCCGGCGCTGGAGGTCACCGACCTCGTCCGCGAGTACGTCGTCCGCGAGAAGGCCGAGGGGAGGTTCCGTCGGCAGCGTCGCGTCGTCCGCGCCGTCGACGGGTTGTCCCTGCGGGTGGACCCCGGGGAGTCGGTGGGGTTCATCGGCGCCAACGGCGCCGGGAAGTCGACGACCATCAAACTCCTCACCGGCATCCTCGTCCCCTCCGCCGGCAGCGTGCGGACGTGCGGGCTGGACCCGGTGGCCCGGCGTCGCGACCTGGCCCGCCGCATCGGGGTGGTGTTCGGGCAACGCAGCCAGCTCTGGTGGGACCTGCCGCTGAGCGAGTCCTTCCGCCTCCTCGCCGCGATCCACCACCTCCCCGCGGGGGTCTGGCGGCCACGACTGCGCGACCTCGACGACCGGCTGGGGCTGGGCGAGTTCCTCACCACCCCCGTGCGGCAGCTGTCCCTGGGCCAGCGGATGCGCGGGGAGGTCGCGGCCGCGCTGCTGCACTCCCCCGAACTGCTGCTGCTGGACGAACCGACGATCGGCCTCGACGTCCTGTCCAGCGAACGGCTGCGCCAGTTCCTACGGGCCGAACGCGCCGAACGCGGGACGACGTTGCTGCTGACGACGCACGACATGGGTGACGTGCAGCGTCTCTGCGACCGGGTGCTCGTCGTCGACCACGGTCGCGCCGCCTACGACGGCGACCTGCCCGGGCTGGTGCGCCGCGTCGGCGCTCGGCGCGTCCTCGTCGTGGACCTCACCGCACCCACCGGGCCGATCCACGTCGAGGGAGCCCAGCTCCTCGGCGTCGAGGCGGAGGGTCTGCGCCATCGGTTCGCCTTCTCGGCGGAGGAGACGACCGCCGCCGCGGTGCTGGCGGGAGTCTCCGCCCACGCCGAGGTGCGGGACCTGTCGGTGGAGGAACCCGACATCGCCGACGTGCTGCGCCAGCTGTACGCCAGTTCGGGGACCCCTCAGGCCGGGGTACCGCCGGAGAGCGCCAGGAGCTGACGGAGCACCCGGTCGTCGATCCCGAGTTCGGGTGCGGCCTCCCCGACGTCCGGGGCGAGGGAACGCACCTCGGTGTGCAGTTCCTCCATCCGGCGGTCCATCTGCTCGGCGACCGCCGCGGCCTCGGTGAGGCTCGCGGCCAGGTGACCGGGGACCTCGCCGTCGTACTTGTAGTAGATCTTGTGCTCCAGGCTGGCCCAGAAGTCCATGGCGATCGTCCGGATCTGGACCTCCACCGTCACCGGGACGGGGCCGTCGGAGAGGAACACCGGGATCTCGACGATGGCGTGCAGGCTCTTGTAGCCGTTGGGTTTCGGGTGCGCGATGTAGTCCTTGACGGCCAGGACGCGGATGTCCGCCTGTCCCGTGAGGATCTCGAGCATCCGGTACGTGTCGGCGATGAAGCTGCAGGTGATGCGGACCCCCGCGATGTCGGTGATGTGTTCGCGGATGGTCTCGAACGACGGGTCCAGCCCACGGCGGACGACCTTCTCGAGGATGCTCGTCGGGGACTTCACCCGGGACGTCACGTGCTCGATGGGGTTGTAGCGGTGCAGGTGGGTGAACTCCTCGCGCAGGATCGAGACCTTCGTCAGCACCTCGTCGACGGCGAAGCGGTAGGCCATCATGAACCGGACGAAGTCCTCACGGACGCGACGGAACGCCTCGAGATCGGCTGCACCGTAGGAGTTCTCTCCCGTCTCCACGGACACCACGCCCATCGCGCACCTCACCTCTCCACCGTCGGGGCCTGCCCTGTGAACGCGCTGCGGCACGTCGTGGTTCCGGATCAGGTGGGCAGGTCGGCCGCCAGGGCCACAGCGCCCGCCGCGATCCCCTGCAGGGCGGCGAGGTGCGCGGCGAGCTTCGCGCGCCCTTCTCCCGTCAACGAGACCCAGGTGCGCGGTCGTTTGCCGACGAAGCCCTTGCGGACCGTGACGTGGCCGGTCTCCTCCAGACCGGACAGGGTCCGGGACAGCGCGGAGTCGGTGAGTTCCAGCCGGTCGCGGACGGTCTTGAAGTCCGCCTCGACGCAGCCGGAGAGGAAGGCGACGACGGCGAGCTTCGTCGGGTGCTGGACCGCGGGGTCGAGGGCCGGTTCGACGCTCACGCCCGCCCCGTCCGGGAGAACTGCCACCAGGCGGTCGCGCCGAACCCCAGTCCCAGCAGGAGCAGACCGGAGCCCTGGTCGACCGCGAAGACGACCATCGACACCAGCAGGACCACCCCGCTGACCAGGTGCTGGCGGGGTCCCTGGCGGACCCGGGGGCGCAGGCCACCACGGGAGGCCGTGAACCCCACCGCGACCAGGAACGCCACGATCAGGACGAACCCGGGGACGGCCCAGCGCCAGTCCGTCGTCCAGGCGGTGACGGCCAGCAGGGCGAAGCCGGCGCTGTAGGCGAGGGCCATCGCCGGCGGCAGCCAGCGCGGCAGCGGGGCCGGTCGGGCGGCGGCGAGGGCGGTGGAGACGGTCTGCAGGTCGGCCTGGGCACGGTCGGCGGAGGTCATGCCTCAGTTCTACCGGAGTACTTTCCAGACGCGCAAGTACTCCTGCGTCGCGAGGTACTTCGCGTCAGAGCCGGTCCTTGGCCCGTCCGAGCACGGGGGTCCAGCCGGCCACGGTCCGGCCCGCCACGATCCGCCCGTCCACGAAGAACGGATCGGCGTCCAGGGTCGCCTCGACGTCCGCGGCGGTCGCGGCCTCGAACACGAGGAACGCGCCCTCGGCGTCGGTCGGACCGGACAGGACGAGGGCGTCGCCCAGCGAGGCGAGCCACTCGCGGTGGGTGGGGCGGACGGCGTCGCGGGCGGCGACGTCCGGGGAGTAGGCGTAGGTCACGACGAAGAAGGACATGGCCCGGACGCTACCGGGACGATCCTCGCCGGCGTCGCGGCGACGGTGGTCAGCCGCGGCACGAAGAACCCCACGAGCGGTCCGACCCCCAGCGCGAACGCCACCGTGCCGACCCCGACGTTGCCGCCCAGGACCCAGCCGACCACCAGGACCGACACCTCGACGATCGCCCGGGCCAGCCAGAGGGGCAGACCGGTCCGCCGGTGCAGGCCGGTCATCAGCCCGTCCCGCGGCCCCGGCCCGAAACCCGCCCCGAGGTAGAGCCCGCTCGCGACCGCCAGCAGCGCCAGACCGACCGCGAACAACGGGATCCGGACGAGCAGCGCGTGCGGCGCGGGGAGCAGGTCGACCGTCGCCTCGATCGCCGTCCCCACGAGCAGGACGTTCAGCACGGTCCCCACTCCTGGTCTCTGCCGCAACGGGATCCACAGCACCAGGACGGCGAGCCCGATGAGGTTCGCGAGCCAGCCCAGGCCAATCCCGGTGTGTCGCGAGACCCCCTGCGCGAAGACCGTCCACGGCCCGACCCCGATCCCGGCGAGGACCATCAGCCCCTCGGCCACGCCGTAGAGGCCGAGGCCGACGAGGAGACGGGCGATGCGGGCACCGAGCACTGGACTTCTCACAGCACGGATTGGACCGTACTCAACTCTCGCCCCGACAGTGCCAATCCGGCTACCGTGGACTGGTGCCCAGCCTGTCCGCGTCCACCCTCGGCCACCTCCTCGGCGACTGGCGCGACACCGGCTCGGCCCTGCGGGCGCTCGCCGAGCGGATCCGGTTGCTGCTGCTGGACGGGCGCATCACCTCGGGCACCCGGTTGCCCGCCGAGCGTGAGCTCGCCGCCGTCCTCGCGCTCAGCCGGACGACCGTCGCCGCGGCCTACGCGCACCTGCGCGAGACCGGGTACGTCACCAGCGTGCGAGGTTCCGGCAGCGTGATCGCCCTCCCCGCCGTCACACCCCCGGGGGACGCCCGACCCGCCCACGTCGAGATCGACCTGACCCGGGCGGCCCTGCCCGCCGCCACCACCGTCCTCGACCTCTCCCGGCAAGCGGTCGAGGACCTGCCCCGCTACCTCTCCGGAGTCGGCTACGACCTCGTCGGCCTCCCGGAACTACGCACGCAGCTCGCCCTGCGCTACACCGCGCGAGGTCTGGCGACGCGGCCGGACGAGGTCCTCGTGACCCTCGGCGCCCAGCACGCCGTCGGCCTGCTGGCCCGGGCCCTGACCTCCCCCGGGGACCGGGTGCTGGTCGAGTCCCCGGGGTACCCCCACGCCCTGGACGCCGTCCGCGCCGTGGGGGGTCGTCCGGTCGCCGTCCCCGTGGCACCGACGACCGCCACGTCGCCGGGAGGCTGGGACCAGGAGTCGCTCGAGGAGGCCTTCGCCCGCACCCGCCCCGCGCTCGGGTACCTGATGCCGGGGTTCCACAACCCCACCGGCTCGGTGATGCCCGCCGCGCAGCGCCGGCGGGTCTGCGAACTCGCCCGCCGCTACGGGACCCGGCTCGTCGTCGACGAGACCACCAACGACCTCGCGATCGACGGGGAGGTCCCGCCCCCGTTCCCCTCCGACGTGATCCACGTCGGCTCGGCGGCCAAGACCCTCTGGGGTGGCCTGCGGATCGGCTGGATCCGGGCCGACGCCGCCACCGTCCGCCGCCTCGCCGAACGTCGCTCCCCGTGGGAACTCGGGACCCCGGTCCTCGACCAGCTCGTCGTCGCCCGGGCCCTGCCGGACCTCGACGCGGTCCTGGCCGCACGGGGCGTCGAACTCCGGGCCCGCCGCGACGCCCTCCTCTCGGAGGTCGGCGACCGGTTGCCCGAGTGGGAACTCCCCGTCGTGCCGGGTGGCCTGGCGTTGTGGGTGCACCTCGGCCGCGCGCTCAGCTCGCCGTTGGCGGTCGCCGCGCGCCGCTACGGCGTGCACGTCACCGCGGGCCCGCGCTTCGGGGTGGACGGCGCGTTCGAGCGCTACCTGCGGCTGCCGTTCGGGGCCGACCCGGAGACCCTGCGCGAGGCGGTGGCCAGGCTCGCGCACGCCTGGAACGACGTCCGGGCGACGGCCCCCTCGCCGTCGCCCTTCGCCGTCCTCGTCTGACGCCTCTCAGCCCTTGACTCAGCCCTTGACCGCCCCCGAGGCGAGGCCGGCGACGTAGAACCGTTGCAGGGCGACGTAGAGGATCACGCACGGAACCATCGCGACCACCGCACCCGCGACGAGGTACCCGAAGTTCACCGCGCCGTAGGCCCCGGCCTGCAGGTTCACCAGCGACAGCGGCAGCGTGTAGAGCTTGTCGTCGGTGAGGAACGTCAGGGCCCCGAGGAACTCCGTCCAACTGGCCAGGAACGCGAAGAGCGCACTCGTCGCCATCCCGGGGACGAGCATGGGGCGCAGCACCGACACCAGCGCGCGCATGGTCCCGGCGCCGTCGACGCGGGCGGAGTCCTCGATCTCGGCCGGGATGTTCTCGAACGCGTTCCGCATCACGAACACCCCGAACGGCAGGTTGACCGTCGAGTAGAACAGCACCAGCCCCAGGCGGGAGTCCGTGAGACCCATGGCGTTCATCTGCAGGTAGAGCGGGGTGATGATGGCCTGGAAGGGCACCATCATCGTCACCACGATCAACCCGAACAGGACGTTGCGACCACGGAAGTGGAACCGGCCGAACCCGTAGCCGGCCAGCGTGGCCAGGACCGCGGTCAGCACCGCCGTGCAGACCGAGACGACCAGGCTGTTGGCGACGGCGCGGACGATGTCGGCGTCGCCGGTGAACAGCGCCTTGAAGTTCTCGGTCGTGAACTGCGTCAGGGCGGACAGCGTCGGGGTGGCCGAGACGATCGCGTCGTTGCTCTGGAACGACCGCAGGATCGACCACAGCAACGGCACCAGGAACACCAGGGCCGCAAGGGTTCCGCCGAGCCAGTACAGGGTGAGCTTCGTACGGGTCTCGGCCCGCCCGTTCACCGGGGCCCGACCGGTCGAGCGGACCTTCAGCTCCCCACCGGGTTTCGTCGTGGTCAGGGTCGCCATCGTCAGGCCTTCTCTCGCAACAGGCGGAACTGGGCCGCGGTGACCAGGCCGATGACCACGACGAGGACGATCGACAACGCCGACGCCGCGCCGAGCTGCAGCTGGACGAAACCGCGCTGGTAGACGTACATGACGACGCTCTGGGTGTCCGTCCCCGGACCACCACGGGTGAGGATGTAGAACTGGGTGAACGCCAGCAGGGAGCCGATGACGGAGATGACCAGGCTCATCGCGATGGTGCGGCGGAGCATCGGGATGGTGATGTCCCGTTCCCGTTGCCACCAGCTCGCCCCGTCCATCTCGGCCGACTCGTAGACGTCGCGCGGGATCCCCTGCATGCCGCCCATGAGCAGGACCATGGTGAGACCGGAGACGGCCCACACGATCATCACGCAGATCAGGCCCGTCGCGAGCGGGCCGTCGGCCAGCCACGCCGTCGTCCCGTCGGTGACCCCGAGGGCCTTGAGGACGATGTTCACCGCCCCCGAGCTCGGCTGCGCCTCGAGCACCATGAGGAAGCTCAGGGTCGTCAGGCCGATGACGTAGGGGATGAAGAAGACGGTGCGGAACACCGTCGAGAACCGGCGGTTGCTGCGCACCACGACGGCCAGGACGTAGCCCAGCACGAGGATCGGGATCGTGACGATCGCGGTGTACAGGACGGTGTACCCGACGGACTTCCAGAACACCGGGTCCGAGGCCACGGCCGCGTAGTTGCCGAGACCGATGAAGTGGTAGGACCCGATCAGCGGCCAGTTCGTCAACGACATGTAGACCGCGAAGACGAGCGGCACCAGCACGAAGACGACGACGAAGGCCAGCGCCGGGAGGGTCAGCAGCACCCCGGTCAGGGGCGGGTGGGTGAGGGACTTCGGACGACGGTCGATCGGGGGTCTGGTCAGCGTGCTCACAATTGGGCCTGTTCCAGGATGCGGTCGAAGTCCTTCTGCCCCTGCGCCAGCGCTCCGTCGAGGTCGTCGTCGAAGACGGCCCGGCGGAAGGCGGCGATCCAGGGCGAGTCCTGCTGGTTGAAGAGCAGGTTGTAGGCGAGCGTCGTCGGCGCGTAGGCGCCGGCGATCCCGTCGAGCGGGGCGACGGCCAACGGGAACTTCTCCCGGTACTCCGGCGTCGCGGCGTCGGAACGCACCGGGATGTAGCCCCCGGCCGGCAGGTTCTGCTGCTGCGGCACGTCGAGGGCGAACTTGGCGAACTCCCACGCCCCCGACGCGTTGGGCGCACCGCGGGGGATGCAGAGGTTGTCCCCGCCGGCGAACGTCGCCCGGCCCCCGTCCGGGCCGGGCAGCAGCACGACCCCGGTCTTGGCCTGCATCTCGGGTGTGGCGTTCAGGACCGCCAAGGAGAAGTTCGACGGGAACATGCCGACCTTCCCGTCCCGGAAGTCGGCCCCCCAGCGGGAACCGTCGCCGGAGAAGTTCGCCTGCGGCATGAGCTTCTCCTTCCACATCGTCCGGTAGAAGTCGAAGGTCCGCCGGATCGCGTCGTTGCCCTCGATCGCCCCCTTCTGCGCCCCCACGTCGCCGACGATGTTCGGTTCGTCCGCGGCCCAGATGTGCGGCTGGACGACGAAACCGAGGATCCCCGCGGAGTTCCCCTCGACGGACCAGCCGTAGGTGCCGTCACCGAGATCGCCGATCGCACGGGCGGCCTCGAGCATCCCGTCGATGTCCTGGGTGTGCTCCAGCGGGTCGAGGCCGACCTTCTCGAACAGTTCGGTGTTGTAGAACACCGCGGAGTTGTCCGCGATGTAGGGGATCCCGTAGTTCTTGTCGTTCCGAACGGCCAACCGGAGCTGACCGGGGTTGAGCTGGTCCGCGAAGCCGAGCTGCTGCACCAGCGGGGTCAGGTCGGTGAACGAGTCGCGGTAGATGAACAACATCGAGTTGATGTCGTCGATGTCGACGATGTCCGGCACGTTCCCGCCCCGGATGGCCGTGGCGAGCTTGGTGACGTACTGCCCGTCCAGGACCGGGGTGACCTCGACGGTCACCCGGTCCTGGGAGGCGTTGAAGGCATCGACGGTCTGCCGGACACCGACGACCGTCGCCGCCCGGCACCACAACCGCACGGTCCCGGTGGCGTTCTCACCGAAACCCGCGGCGGTGACGTCGGTTTCGGGCAGAGCGGACGCACAGGCCGGTAGCAAGGTTGCCAGCGCTGCGAGTCCGCCCAGTCCGAGCACGTTCCTGCGGTGGAGCTCCATCGCACCTCCTCCAGGGTTCACGGGGATCAGGCCCGTGGGAACCAGACCCGCATGGCACCGAGTTCACGGTTGGCCCACGCGTAGTACGGGATGGCCGGCACGAGGAGGGTCTCCTCGGCGGCTTCGGGGGCCGGGTCGTCCCCGGCCGGACGGTAGAGCGGGCCGCTGGCCGCGGCGAGGGCCACGTGCACGGGCAGCTGAAGGACGGTGACGCCCTCCAGCAGGTCGGCGCGGTGTTCCGACACCGCTCCGCGCAGCTCGGAGACGCGGACCCGCAGGTCGTCGGCGGGCAGGTCGGCCGGGAGGTCGGCCTGCTCGACCGCGTAGACGAGGGGGCCGCGTTCGACGACGACGGAACCACGGACGGAGTCGACCCGGGTGTCGGCCTCGACGACGCGGACCGTCATCGGCAGCACGAGTTCCACGACGTCACCGACGGCGAACTCGCGCTGGACGCGCAGGTACTCCCCCACCGTCACGGCGACGTCGGCACCGTTGACGGTCGCGGTGGCACCCTCGGCCCAGGCCGGCACGCGCAGGGCGAGTTCGAACTCGCCCGGGGTCGCGGTGACCTCGACGCGTACGGTGCCGTCCCAGGGGTAGTCGGTGGTGACGGCGAGCGTGGCTCCGGCCGCCTCGATCGTGCCGGTCGTGAACTGGTGGACCTGCACGCCCTGGGCCGAGCTGGTGGCCACGTAGGCGTCGAGGCTGGACAGCGTCCGCATGATGTTGGGCGGGCAGCAGGCGCAGTCGAACCACGCGCGTCGACCGTGGGTCGCGCTGCGTTCCTCCTCGGCGTGCGCACCGTGGCGCAACTGCAGCGCGTTGACGTAGAAGTACTCCGTCCCGGTGAGCGAGACCCCGGGCAGGAACGCGTTGTAGAGGGTGCGTTCGACGAGGTCGGCGTAGCGGGAGTCCCCCGTCGCCAGCAGCATCCGCCAGGTCCACTGGACGCTGCCGATCGCGGCGCAGGTCTCGGCGTAGGCCCGGTCCGGGCCGAGTTCGTAGTGGTCGCCGAACTGTTCGAAGTCCCAACGGGACCCGATGCCGCCGGTCACGTAGGTCTTCGAGGCGACCATCCCCTCCCACTGCGTGGTGAGGGCGGCGAGCAACCCGGCGTCGGAGGTCTCGGCCGCGACGTCGGCGGCACCGGCGGTGAAGTACACGGCGCGGACCGAGTGGCCCTCGGGCGAGGTCTGCTCGCGCACGGGGACGCGGTCGGAGAAGTACGTGGGTTCCTTGCCGTGCAGCCGCTCGATGATCCCCGTGCCGCGGGCGTCGACGAACCAGGTGGCGAGGTCGAGGTACTCCCGCTTCCCCGTCTCGCGGAAGAGTTCGACCAGGCCCATCTCGACGACGGGGTGGCCGTCGACCTCCTCCGTCTTGCCGGCGCCGAAGGTGGCGACGAGGTGGTCGGCCAGCTTCACGGCGACGTCGAGCAGGCGGGTCTCGCCGGTGCCGCGGTGGACGGCGACGGCGGCCTGGAAGAGGTGCCCGGCGCAGTAGTGCTCGTGGCTCCAGGGCAGGTCGACGTAGCGCTCGCCCTTCCCACGGACCTGCTGGACGGAGTCGAGGTAGCCGTCCTCGGCCTGCGCGGCGGCGGCGACGTCGCTGACCTCGCGGATCCAGGCGAGGATCTGCTCGTCCGCGCCGCGCCCGTACTCCCAGCCGGCGGCCTCGAGCCACTTGTAGACGTCGGAGTCCATGAAGATCGGACCCTTGACCTCGCCCTGCTCCGTTCCCGCGGCGATCCGCAGGTTGCGCAGGTTGCCGGCCGTCTCGAGCTTCTCGTAGCCCGTTCGGATGGCCTGGCGGCGGTTGGCCTCCTGGCGTTCGAACCAGAAGCCGCTGGTGATGCGCGAGGCGCCGAGCGGGACGGGGTGCAGGACGACGGCGGCGTCGGCCGTCGGCGCCGCGGGGGCGCCGGCGGTGCTGTTCACGGTCAGGTCGGGCCCAGCGGTCGTGCTGGTCATCAGCTCTCCATCGAGTCTCGGAAACGCCGGAACACGTTTTCTGCGGTCACCGTAGAACGCCGCTCTGGCGTCGTCAAGGGACCTGTAGTCTGCTGCGACTCACAGGGATCGGAGAGCGCGCGATGACGGAAAGCACTGTTCCGGCTCGGATCGTCGACGTCGCCGCGCTCGCCGGTGTCTCCGCGGGGACGGCGTCCAAGGCCCTCAACGGCACAGGGCAACTGCGGGCCGAGACGCGCGAACGGGTCCGCCGGGCCGCCGAGCAGCTCGGCTTCACTCCCGACTCCCTCGGGCGCGGCCTGTCCTCCGGGCGCAGCTACACGGTGGGGCTGATCACCACGGACAGCTTCGGCCGCTTCTCCATCCCCATCCTGCTGGGTGCGGAGAACGCCCTCGGGGCGGGCGAGATGAGCGTGCTGCTCTGCGACAGCCGGGACGACCCGGTGCGCGAGCAGCACTACCTGCGGACGCTGCTGGCCCGTCGCGTCGACGGGATCATCGTCACCGGCCGCCGCACCGAGTCCCGGGCCCCCATCGCGATCCCCGGTCACGTCCCGGTCGTCTACGCCTTCACCCCCTCCCAGGACCCCCGGGACACCTCGCTGACCATCGACCAGAGCGGCGGGGCCGCCGCCGCCGTCCGCCACGTCCTCGACCTCGGCCGGCGCCGCATCGCCCACGTCACCGGTCCCGAGGACCACCACGCGGCCCGGGTCCGGCGCGCGGCCGCGGAGGAGACCGCCGGGGACGCCCTCGTCGGCCCGACCCTGCACGGCGACTGGAGCGAACGCTGGGGTCGCCTCGCCGCGGACCTGCTGCTGCGCAAGCACCCCGAGCTCGACGCCATCACCTGCGGCAGCGACCAGATCGCCCGCGGGATTTGCGACGGCCTGCGCGACGCGGGCCGGACGGTGCCCGGGGACGTCGCCGTCGTGGGCTTCGACGACTGGGACGTCATCGCCCTGGCCGCCCGTCCCCCGCTGACGACGGTCAACCTGGGGCTGGAGGCGCTGGGCCGCCGTGCGGGCGAACTGCTGCTCGACGCCGTCGCCGGCACCACCTCCCCGGGCTCGACGACGATGCCCACCCGCCTCGTCGTCCGCCAGTCCACCGTCCCCGCCTGAGGGCCGTCCGGGGCGCGCCGGGAATGCGCAGCCCCTACGTTGTCGCTGCACCGTCGGGTGCTCACGGTGGGTGCCCGTTCTCAGGAGGACAGCTCAGCCATGCGACGCAGGACCCTCGGCACCATCAGCGCACTCGCCCTCGCGGGCCTCCTGGCCGCGTGCGGAGGCGGCGACACCGCGGGCTCCACCGACGACTCGCTGAGCTTCGGCACGGAAGGCACCTACGCCCCGTTCAGCTACCACGACCCGAAGACCAACAAGCTCACCGGCTACGACGTCGACGTCGCCGAGGCCGTCGGGAAGCAACTGGGCCGCAAGGTCGAGTTCTCGGAGAACACCTTCGACTCCCTCTTCGCCGGCATGGAGGCCAAGCGCTACGACGGCGTGGCCAACCAGGTGTCCATCACCGACGCGCGCAAGGCGAAGTACGTCTTCTCCACCCCCTACACGGTGTCCACGGGCGTCGTGGTGACCCGCGCGGACGACACCTCGGTGACCTCGCTGGCCGACATCAAGGGCAAGACGTCCGCGCAGTCGACGACGAGCAACTGGGCCCAGACCGCGACCGACGCCGGCGCGAAGGTCGAGGCCGTCGAGGGCCTGACCCAGGCCATGACCCTGCTCAAGCAGGGCCGCGTCGACGTCACCGTCAACGACCAGCTCGCCGTCCTCGACTACCTCAAGACCTCCGGGGACACCGGGGTGAAGATCGCCGCGAAGACCGACGACCAGACCGAGCAGGCCTTCGTCTTCCGCAAGGACGAGGCCGACACCGCCCAGCAGGTCAGCGACGCACTGGCCAAGCTGAAGGCGGACGGCACCCTGGCCACCATCTCGCAGAAGTGGTTCGGCCAGGACGTCTCCGGCCCGGCCGCCGGCTGAGACCGGACGGGACGAGGGAGGGCACCACGTGGACCAGAGCACCCTGGACCTGTTGAAGGACTCCCTCGTCCCCTTCGCGAGCGGTCTGGTCAGGGGGACCATCCCCCTCACCCTCGCCAGCTTCCCGATCGGACTCGTCCTCGCCCTGCTGCTGGCCCTGATGCGGCTCTCCAGCGTGCGTGTCCTGCAGGGAATCTCACGGCTCTACGTCTCGATCATCCGCGGAACCCCACTCCTGGTGCAGCTGCTCATCATCTACTACGCCCTGCCGGAGTTCGGGATCACGTGGGACCCCTTCCCCAGCGCCGTCGTCGCCTTCAGCCTCAACGTCGGCGGCTACGCCTCGGAGGTCATCCGCTCGGCGATCCTGTCGGTGCCCAAGGGCCAGACCGAGGCGGCGCTGACCATCGGGATGAGCTATCCGACGACGATGCGGCGGATCGTCCTGCCGCAGGCAGCGCGGGTCGCGGTGCCTCCGTTGTCGAACACCCTCATCTCGCTCGTCAAGGACACCTCCCTGGCCTCGACCATCCAGGTGGCCGACATCATGCGCAAGGCGGCCGAGATCGCGGGGCCCACGTACCAGTTCTTCACGCTGTACGCCCTGGCGGCCGCCTACTACTGGGTGGTCTGCCTGGTGTTGTCCTTCGGTCAGTCCCGCGTCGAGACGCGGCTGAACAGGTTCGTGGCGAGGTGAGCGACGTGAGTCCCCTGTTGGAGGTCCGCGGACTGCACAAGTCCTTCGGCGACCACCACGTGCTGCGCGGGATCGACGCCCACGTCGCCCCGGGTTCCGTGACCGTTCTCATCGGCCCCTCGGGTTCGGGCAAGACCACCGTGCTGCGTTCCCTCAACGCGCTCGAGGTGCCCGACGCGGGGACCGTGCGCATCGGCGACGTCAGCGTGGAGTTCTCCCCCGCGCTGCGCGGGCGGGCGTTGCAGCGGGCCACCACGCGGTTGCGCGCCCAGAGCGGCATGGTCTTCCAGAGCCACAACCTGTTCCCGCACCTGTCCGTGCTGCAGAACGTCATCGAGGGCCCGGTCCTGGTCCAGCGTCGCCCGCCGGAGGAGGCCCGGGCCGAGGGTCTCGCCCTGCTGGAACGCGTCGGCCTGTCCGAGAAGGCCGACCAGCACCCCTACCAGCTGTCGGGTGGTCAGCAGCAGCGCGTCGGGATCGCCCGGGCCCTGGCGATCCGGCCACAGGTCGTGCTCTTCGACGAACCCACGTCCGCGCTCGACCCGGAACTCGTCGGGGAGGTGCTGGCCGTCATGAAGGACCTCGCCGGTGAGGGCTGGACGATGGTCGTCGTCACCCACGAGATGCGGTTCGCGTCCCAGGTGGCCGACCAGGTGCTGTTCCTCGACGGTGGCGTCATCGTCGAACAGGGTCCCCCGTCGGCGGTCCTGGAGAACCCTCGCGAGGACCGCACCCGCCGGTTCCTGCAACGCCTGATCAACCCGATCTGAGGATCAGGCCCAGCCCAGCAGGCCCCTGATGTCGGCGGCGCTCAGGTCGAAGGCGTCGCTCCTCGGGCGGGGACCACCGCTACCGACGACCTCGACCGTCTCGGCGGCCGGGGTGATCTTCCAGACCTCGCGAACGGCCCGCCCCAGGTACCAGGGAATCTTCTCTTCCGTCGCACCGCTGTCACTGTCGCCTGGAGAGACCATCTCGACGACGACGTCGACGGTGGGGACGTACAAGCCCAGCTGATCAGCGGAGAACCCAGTCGCGATCCACCCCATGTCCGGAATGCGGTAGTCGCCTTCGGTCCCCAGGTTGAACTCGCCTAGCGTGACCAGTCCCCGGGCCTCAGCGCGGTCATGAAGACGCGCACCGAGGCGGTGAGACAGCGCGCCGCGGGAGGCGCGAGCGCGCGGTACCACGTGGTGGACCCCGTTCCAGACCTCGTCGCGTGCGTCCAGGCCGAGACGGCGGCGTTCGGCGATCCACAGGTCCAGCGCGTCGCCGTGGACGACGTACGTGGTGGTGCTCACGGTCTGCCTCCTCCGCCCCCTGCTGCCTGTCCTCAGGATGCCACGGACACTAGGGTCGGAACGTGGCGTCCCCGCAGATCGTCCTCGAACTCGCCGGCCGCGAGGTCACGGTCACGAACCCGGACAAGGTGGTCTTCCCGCAGACCGGGACGACGAAGCTCGACCTGATCCGCTACTACCTCTCCGTCGCCGACGGCGCGCTGCGGGGCGTGCGCGGACGGCCGATGGTCCTCAAGCGGTTCGTGAAGGGCATCGAGGCCGAGGCGGTGTTCCAGAAGCGGGCGCCGGAGAAACGCCCCGACTGGATCGAAGTCGCGGAACTGCACTACGCGCGGGGGACCTCCGCGGCCGAGACGGTCGTGCGCGACGAGGCCTCCCTGGCCTGGGTCGTCAACCTCGGTTGTCTGGACCTCAACCCGCACCCCGTGCTCGCCGAGGACCTCGACCACCCGGTGGAACTGCGCATCGACCTCGACCCGATGCCCGGCGTGGACTGGCACCAGATCGTCGACGTCGCGTTCGTGGCACGCGAGGTGCTGGCCGACCACGGGTTGAGCGCGTGGCCCAAGACGTCGGGGTCCCGGGGTTTCCACGTCTACGCCCCGATCGATCCCGTGTGGTCCTACCCGCAGGTGCGGCTCGCGGCCGAGACCGTGGCCCGCGAGGTCGAGAACCGGGCCGGCGGGTTGGCGACGAGCCGGTGGTGGAAGGAGGAACGCGGTGAGGGCGTCTTCGTCGACTTCAACCAGAACGCCAAGGACCGCACGGTCGCCTCGGCGTACTCCGTCCGCGCCCTCCCCGACGGCCGGGTGTCGACCCCGCTGACCTGGGACGAGGTGCGCGACGTGCGCCCCGAGGACCACACCGTCCTCACGGTGCCGCGGCGCGTCGCGGACCTCGGCGGTGATCCGTGGGCCGGCACGGACGGGGTCGGGGGTTCCCTGGAGGGGCTGCTCGACCTCGCCGACCGGCTGGGTCCGGCGGAGAAGGCCCCCAAGGGCACGGGGTCCCGGACGAAGACGATGCCGCTCATCGAGATCGCCCGCGCGCGGACGAGACCCGAGGTCCTCGCCGGGCTGGAGGCGTGGAAGGCCAGGCACCCCGACGTCGTGCCGATGCTCACCGAGTCCGACGTCCTGCTCGACGGGATGCGCGGCAGCAGTTCGCTCTGGTACCGGATCCGGGTGAACCTGCAGCACGTCCCCGAGGCGGACCGTCCGGAACAGGCCGAGCTCGAGGTCGACTACGACCCGTGGGAGAAGTACCGCGGCGGGCAGTCCCGCCGCTGATCAGGCGGACCCGCGCGGGGTGAAGACGTGCTCCACCCAGCGGACCTCGGGTTCCGCGGGGTGCACGGGGTCGAGGGCGGCGACGGCGAGGTCGACGGCGAGCCGCGCGACCTCGGCCATGTCGACGGCGAGCGTCGTGAGCTGCGGGGTCATGAACGTGCCCAGGGACAGCCCGTCGATCCCCACGACCCGGACCTCGTCCGGCACCGAGATGCCCTGCTCGGTGAACGTCGCCAGCGCACCGACGGCGAGGATGTCGTTCCACGCGAACACCGCGTCGGGCAACCCACCGGCGATGAGCTCACGCGCCGCCCACCGGCCGGCCTCCACGTCCTGGGCCCCGGCGAAGACGAACCGCACGTCCATCCCCTCGGCCCCCAACGCGGAGGCGATGATCGCGGCGCGGGTGCTGACCTCGCGCTCGCGGTCACCGTCGACGATGGCGACGTCGCGGACGCCGACCGAGGCGAGGTGGGCCGCGGCCTCCCGCAGCGCCGGTCGCGGGTCGAGCGAGACACCGCTGGTGGTGGGCAGCAGACCAGCGGCCGGCGGGTCGATGCTCACGACGGTCATCCCGGCGAGGGCGTCGGCCCACACGTCACTGTCCCCCAGGTAGCCGAGGACGGCGTCGACCTGGCTGGCCAGGTCCCGCAGGACGCGGTCCCGGTCCGTGGCGTGGACGGTGTCGACGAGCACGACGTTCCAGCCCAGCTCCCCCGCGTAGCGGACGGTTGCCGCGGCGAACTCGGGGTAGTAGGGGTTGGCCAGGTCGGAGACGACGAGACCGAGCGTGTCGTGGGTGGCCCGGGCCAGACCGCGCCCGAACCGCGAGGGCCGGTAGTGCAGTTCCTTGGCCGCAGCCAGGACGCGGGCCTTGGTGGCCTGGCTGATCCCGTCCATGGCGTTCATGGCCCGGGTGACGGTCTGACGCGACACCCCCGCCGCCTGCGCGACGTCCTCGATCGTGGCCGAGGCCCGCCGGGCACGGCGCACGACGCGTTCGTCCTGTCCAGCGCTCACAGAAACTCCCCAGTCCGGTCCCGGATGTCCGGCACGCATCATCGCGTGCCTTGACAGTCACCACCCGCGGTGGCACCGTCCTATCACTCCGTGAGCGCTCACGACAGCGTCCGCGGAGTTCACGGCCGAAGGTCTCGACGAAGAGAGTGGGCTGGTTGGATTGTCGTTGTCGTCATCCGCTCCGGGCGCGGTTCCCGGACGGCACAGCGGCCCGGGGTTGTCCCGACGCCGCGTGCTGCAGGGCGGCCTGGCCGCCGCCGCGGGGATCCCGCTGACCGCATCCCTCGCGGGGTGCGGATCGGGGACCTCCATCTCCAGCAACCCGAACGAACTGGTGCTCTGGTACTGGAACCGCTCGATCGCCCCCACCCTCCTCGCGACGGCGGCGAAGGGGATCCCGGGGACGGACCGGAAGCTGCGGGCCGACGTCCTGGGCGGGGCGTTCGACACCAAGCTGCGGACCAGCTTCGCCGCCCAGGCCTACATCCCGGACCTCACGGCCGTGAACTCCAACGCCGCGCTGTACTTCCCCAGCGAGGACCAGTTCTTCAACCTCGACGACTACGGGGCCCAGGACTACAAGGACGACTACTACGACTGGAAGTGGAACCTCGGCCGCACCCCCTCGGGCCGCTTCCTCTTCTTCCCGATGGACACCGGTCCGACCGGGTTCTTCTACCGGGCCGACCTCTTCGCCGCCGCCGGGCTGCCCTCGGAACCGGCCGACGTGAGTGCGGCGGTCCGGACCTGGGAGGAGTGGATCGCCCTGGGGGCGAAACTGCGCGAGACCAGCGACGTCGCCCTCGCCACCAACGCGGTCATGGTCTTCAACCAGTACGTCAACGCCTCACCGCAACGGTACTTCGACTCCGACGACAAACCCCTCTTCCACTCCTCCGACTCCGCGATCAAGAAGGCGTGGGACACCGCCGTCGCCGCCATCGCCGCGAAGGTGACGCGCAACCTGCAGCTGGACACCGAGCAGAACGCCGCCTGGAACAGCGGCAAGCTCGGTGCGAACATCGAGGGCGCCTGGTGGATGAAGGTCCTCACCGACACCGCCCCCCAGACCTCGGGGAAGTGGCGCATCGCGCAGCAGCCCGGCGACCCCGGCAACAGCGGCGGATCCTTCCTGGCCGTCCCCAAGTCCTGCAAGGACCCCGCGGCCGCCCTCGACTTCGCCCGCTGGCTGACGACCCCGGAGAACCAGGCGCAGTCCTACAACGAGATCCAGCTGTTCCCCTCCGCGCCCGCGGCGTTCGACCTGGGCACCATGGCGGACGCCGGTGGTTTCTACGGCGACCAGGACCCGCTGGAGTTCTTCAGCACCGCCGCGCAGAAGGTGCCGACCACGTTCATCAGCACCTACGAGAACCTCACGACGTCCTTCACCGACCAGCTGCGCGTGGTCGAGTCCGCCGGGAAGAACCCCGACGACGCCTGGGGCGACGCCGTGGCCGCCATCGACAAGCTGCTCAAGAAGCGAGGTGTCCTCTGATGGCCGTCACCCTGCCGACCGGCACGTCGACCGGTTCCCGGAACCGTCCCGACGGCGTCACCGTCGCCCGTCGCGGGCTGCGCTCCTGGTGGCCGCAGTACCTCGCGATCACCCCGTTCTACGTGATCTTCCTGGTCTTCGGCCTGCTGCCGATCCTGTTCTCGATCTACCTGTCGTTCACCGACTGGGACGGGATCAGCCAGATCAAGTTCGTCGGCCTCCAGCAGTACAACTACCTGATCCACGACACCCGGTTCTGGAACGCGGTGGGCAACACCCTGATCATCTGGGTCATCTCCACCGTCCCGATGCTGTTCATCGCGCTGGTGATGGCGTTCCTGCTGCACCAGAACATCCGCCTCAAGGGCTTCTACCGGGTGGCGTTCTTCGTCCCCAACGTCACGAGCATGGTCGCCATGGCGATCGTCTTCGGGTCGGTTTTCTCCGACAGCTTCGGCATCGTCAACTCGGCCCTCACGGCCCTGGGCCTGCCGACGGTGGCCTGGTTGTCCACCGGGTGGGGCATCAAGGTGACGCTGGCGATGCTCGTCATCTGGCGCTGGACCGGGTACAACGCGATCCTCTACCTGGCTGCGCTGCAGGCCGTCCCCAGCGACCTCTACGACGCCGCGAAGGTCGACGGCGCCGGGTTCTGGCGCACGTTCTTCTCGGTGACGATCCCGATGCTGCGACCGGTGATCCTCTTCACCGTCATCACCTCGACCATCGGCGGGCTGGGACTGTTCACCGAACCACAGATCCTCTTCGGCGCGGCCAACGGCAACGGCACCGTCGGCGGGGTCAACGAGGCCGGCATGACCATCGTCCTCTACCAGTACAACCAGGCGTTCTCCCAGCTCGACTTCGGCTACGGGTCGGCCATCGCGTGGGCGCTGTTCATCCTCGCGGCCGTGTTCGCGATCATCAACTGGCGACTGCTGCGGGACCGGGACACCATCCCCGCCCCCAAGCGCACGAGGAAGGCGGGACGATGAGCGCACCCGAACTGGTCCGGTCCGGCTCCACGCGCGGGCGTGGCCGCCACGGCGACACCCTCGTCGTCCAGAAACCGCGTCGAAGCCGTCAGTGGGTCCTGGGTCGCGTCGTCACCCACGGCTGCATCATCATCGGGGTCGTCTTCGCCCTGTTCCCGTTCTACTGGCTGCTCGTCATGTCGACCAGCACCACGGCGCAGATCTTCGGGTACCCGCCCCGGCTCATCCCCAGCACGCACCTGCTGGAGAACCTGCGCAACGTCGTCACGAGCGTGGACCTGCCGAGCTCGCTGCTGAACTCGTTCGTCGTCTCCGGGTCGCTCGCGGTCCTCGTCGTGCTCTTCGACTCCCTCGCCGCGTTCGCCTTCGCGAAGTTCCGCTTCCCCGGTCGCAACGTGCTGTTCACGGTCCTGCTGGCGACCTTCCTCGTCCCGGGCAACCTCTCCCTCGTCCCGAGCTTCATCCTGATGTCGAAGCTCGGCTGGGTCGGTGACCTCCAGGCCCTCATCGTCCCCGGCATCGCCAACGCCTTCGGGATCTTCCTGCTGCGCCAGTTCGCCACCGCCTCGATCCCGGACGAGCTCGTCGAGGCGGCGACCCTCGACGGCGCCGGGTTCTTCCGCACCTGGTGGTCGGTCGCCATCCCGATGCTGCGTGGTGGTCTCGCGTTCCTCGGGATCTTCACCTTCGTGACGGCCTGGAACGACTACGTCTGGCCACTGGTCGTCCTGGTGAACCCGCAACGACAGACCCTGCAGACGGCGCTGGCCCAGTTGAACTCGGTCTACACGACCGACTACGGGATGATCATGGCCGGCGCCGTGGTCAGCGTCGTCCCCCTCATCGGGATCTTCCTCATCGGCTCGCGGCACTTCATCGCCAACATCGCGGCCGGAGCGCTCAAGGGCTGAGCCGCTCCCACCGCAGGACGTCCACGTCGTAGAGTCCGCGACGTGGACGTCCTGCGTTACGCCGCCTTCACCACGGACCCGGCGGGGGGGAACCCCGCGGGCATCGTCCTCGACGCCGTCGACGCGACCGCCGGGGAGATGCTCGCCGTCGCCGCGGACGTGGGCTACGCCGAGACCGCCTTCGTCGTCGACGTCGCGCACGGCGTGGAACGGCGGTTCGGGTTGCGCTACTTCTCCCCGCACGCGGAGGTCCCCTTCTGCGGGCACGCGACCGTGGCGACGGCCGTCGCCCTCGCCGAACGCCACGGGGCGGGACCCTTCACCTTCCAGACCCCGGTCGGGCTCGTGGCCCTGGAGACCCACCTCACCGACGGCGTGGCCACCGCGTCGTTCACCAGCGTCGAACCCGCGGTCGAGGAGCTGCCGGACGCGACGCTCAGCGAGGTCCTCGACCTGCTGGGGCTGCGGCGGGCGGACCTCGACGCGGACCACCCGCCGCGCCTCGCGGCCGCCGGGAACCCGCACCCGGTCCTGGTGCTGCGGGACGGTCCGACGTTCGACGGGTTCCGGTTCGACCCCGTGCGGGCCCGGCAGGTGCTGGACGCGCACGGCTGGCCGGCCACCGTCAGCGTCCTGCACCGCCGCGAACCCGGGGTGTTCGAGGCCCGGAACCTCTTCCCCGTCGGCGGCATCGCCGAGGATCCCGCGACGGGGTCGGCCGCGGCGGCGTTCGGGGGCTACCTGCGGGCACTGGGTCTGGTGCACCCGCCGGAACGCGTCACGATCCACCAGGGCCGGCACGTCGGACGTCCCGGCGTGCTCACCGTCGACGTCCCCGCCACCGGCGGCATCGTCGTCACGGGGTCCGCGGTGCCCATCGCGTGACGCGGGTGCGCCACGGTTCCGACCGGAGGGTGGGGACGGAGTGGAACGTTCAGCGGCTCCCCGGCACCCGAAGACCCGCAGAACGTTCCACTCGCGGGTCCATCGCCCTCGAGCACGAGATCGGCGCCTAGCGGGTCACGACGCAGTTGCGCCCCGCCGCCTTCGCGGCGTAGAGACGCGCGTCGGCCGCGGACAGCAGCGACGCCTTGTCCCCCGCGGGGTCCAGGGTGGCGACCCCGGCGCTGACGGTGATGCCCCGCCGGGGGGTGACCGCGGACCAGTCGTGCCCCGCGACCGTCCGCCGGACCCACTCGGCCGCACGGGCCGCGTACCCCTCGTCGTCGCTCGCCAGGACGAGCACGAACTCCTCGCCCCCCAGGCGCGCCGCGAAGGAGTCCGGGAACCGCACCACGGCGTCGGCCAGGATGCCGGCGAAGATGCAGAGGACCTGGTCCCCCACCTCGTGGGAGAACGTGTCGTTGACCGTCTTGAAGTGGTCGAGGTCGAGCAGGACCGCGCTCACGAGCCGTCCGCCCACCTGGAACCCCGTGATGAGTTCCGGGAGCCGTTCGTCGACGAAGAGCCGGTTGCCCAGCCCCGTCAGCGGATCGCGACGGGCCTCCTCGCGGTAGCGGGCGGCCTCCTCCCGGGCGACGTCGGTCTCGAACATGGCCTGCCGGGCCCGGGCCTGCGCCTCGCGCTGCTCCGACAGCAACTCCTTGTCGGCCGCGTGGAAGGCCTTGTGGGTCTCGAAGGCCGCCCGCAGGTCGCCGAGGGCGGCGAACACCTCGGCCTGTTCCTCCAGGATCTGGGTGCGGACGTCGGCGAACCCCACCCCGGTGCAGGCGGCCCGGGCCTCCTGGAGGGTCGCCGAGGCTGCGGCGGCGTCCCCGAGGACCCGCTGGGCGACCGCGAGGGTCAGCAGGTAGACGGGGAGGTCGTCGGCGTTCTTGATCTCCATCGCGGAGCTCGTCCGGACCGCGACCCGGGCGACCTCCTGGGCCGCGGCCGCGTCTCCGCAGAGCAGGTGGATGCGCGCGACGGTGTCGAGGGTGTTCGCGTTCAGGGGGCGGTCGTAGCGCCGGCTGAGCTCCTGGAGCAGGGCGAGTTCCCGTCGGGCGGCCGTGACGTCGCCGCGTTCGAGTTCGCAGTAGGCGCGGTTGTTGACGACCAGCAGGTGGAGCTGAGCGTCACCGAGGGCGAGTTCCTCGGCGCGTCGGTACCAGGACCGGGAGTCCTCGTGCGCTCCGAGTTCGTCCAGGAGGTCCGCGACCTTGATGAGGACCCGTGTCCGGACGCGTTGCGGGACGTCGTCGTCGAAGGCCGCCGCCGCGTCCAGGGCGTGCTCGAGCGCCGTCGGCCGGTCGCCGATGTCGGTGAAGGAGCGGGCGAGGACCCAGCTGGCCCGCACCCGGAGCTCGCTCGTGAGGTCGGGGTGCTCACGCCGCACCGCGGCGATGGCGGCCGCCGCAGCCGCACCGTCACCGTCGCGCTGCAGGGCCTCGGCCTCCCAGACGCGGGCACAGGCCAGGGCCCCGCGCGCGCCCAGGTCCCAGGCCCGCCCGGCGAGGGAGCGGGCCACCCGGGCGCCCTCCGCGGGGTCCATGCCGACCAGGTCGTCGAGCTCGTCGAGCTCGTGGCGCAACTGCTGCACGGGGTCGAGCGAGACGTCGCGCACCGCCACGCCCACACCACCCGTCCTTCGACTCACCGGGTCCCGTCGCGACCCTTCCGTGAGGGATCGGTACCGGGCGGCCGCGACTTGAGCTCAGTCGCGGACGAGCTGCAGACGTCGCGCCTGGTCCGAGGAGAACTTCCGCTCCGGGTCGACCTGGTCACGGACCGTCCGCCAGGCCGGCAGCTCCGGGTACATGCGTGCGAAGCGGTCGGCCGTGGTGCGGGAGTCCTTGGCCAGGTAGAGGCGGCCACCGGCGTCGAGGACCATCTCGTCGAGCAGGTCGCACAGCTGGTCCAGGCCCTTGCGGACGGGCAGGTCCACGGCGAGGGTCCAGCCGCGGGTCGGGAACGACAGCGGGGCGTCGTTGGCGTCCCCGAAGCGCTTGAGGACGTTCAGCGCCGAGATGTGACCGGACTCGACGATGGCCTCCATGCTGGCCTTCAGGACGTCGGTCCGGTCCAGGGGCACGACGAACTGGTACTGCAGGAAGCCGTTCGGACCGTAGGCCCGGTTCCAGTCCGCGAACAGGTCGAGCAGGTGGTAGAACTGCGTGATGTTCTGCACCACACCGGACTTGGTCTTCGACTTCCGGTAGTAGAACTCGTTCAGGGCTTTCGCTGACAGCCGGTTGAGCATCCCCGAGGGGAAGAGGTCGGGGAAGCTCGCGAGCTGCGGGGCGTCGAACTTCAGCGGGTCCTTGCGCAGTTCCGGAGGCAGGTCGGACAGCTTCGCCGAGGAGCCGCGCAGCAGGAACCCGCGACCCATGTGCGGGCCCGTCGTGACGGAGTCGAACCACGTCTTGGAGTACGTGTAGTTCTCGTCGTTCTTCTGCAGCCGCTCGAGCATGTCGTCGAAGTCGGGGGTCTGCTCGACGTCGGCGATGAAGTACGACGTCTCCACGCGGTCCAGGCGGATCTTCGCGCGGAGCACGATGCCGGTCAGACCCATGCCGCCCGTGGTGGCCAGGAACAGGTCGCGGTCCGGGCCGTCGGGGGTGAGGGTGCGCACCTGTCCGTCCGCCGTCAGCAGGTCCAGCGACAGCACGTGGCGGGTGAAGGTGCCCTGGGTGTGGTGGTTGCCGCCGTGGATGTCGGCGCCGATCGCGCCGCCGACGGTCACCTGCCGGGTCCCCGGCAGGACCGGCACCCACAGGCCGTGCGGCACGACGGCGCGCAGCAGCTGGTCCAGGGAGCAGCCGGCGTCGACGTCGGCGGTCGCGGCGTCCACGTCGATGTCGTGGATGCGGTCCAACGCGGTCATGTCGACGACGAGACCCCCCGCGTTCTGCGCCGGGTCGCCGTAGGAGCGGCCGAGGCCCCGGGCGATGACGCCGCGGGGACCGGCGGTGCGCACGGCTTCCGCGATGACGTCGAGGTCCTGGGTGTGCAGGACGGTGGCCGTCGTCGGCGCGGTGCGCCCCCATCCCGTGAGGCGCTGCGTCGTGCGCAGAGCTCCGTCGACGTCGGGGACGGGACCACTCTTGCGACCGGGGAAGCTCACCACGGACGCGAGCCTAACCGCCGGGCCGCGGATCCCACGGACGGCGGCTGCAGTCGGGCCCCGAACCGCCGATCCCCGACCGACCCCGCGCTCCACCTGCTGCCGTCGTTCGTGAGCACTGTCCTGAGGGCGTTCGTGGTGGCGAGACGTGGTTGCCCCGAACCGCACGAAGGGGGCGGGACGGGACCGGCTGGTCGCCGATCCCCCCGGACGTCGGAGCGGCGCGGCGCCGGGTCGGTGGCAGACTCGGCGCCGTGAGCCAACGCACCCGCACCGAGGTCGCCCGACTGGTCGACCACACCCTGCTGAAGCCCGAGGCGACCGCCGCCGACGTCGCGGCGCTGTGCGAGGAGGCTCGGTCGCTGGGCGTCCTCGCCGTCTGCGTCTCGCCGAACATGCTCCCCGTCCGGGGCGAGGGTCTCGTCGTCGCCACGGTGTGCGGTTTCCCGTCCGGCAAGCACACCAGCGCGGTGAAGGCGGCGGAGGCCACCCTCGCCGCGCGGGCCGGGGCGGACGAGGTCGACATGGTCATCGACGTCGGCGCGGCCCTGGCCGGTGACTACGACGCCGTCCGCGACGACATCGCAACCGTGCGGGCGGCTATCCCGTCCCCGACCGTCCTCAAGGTCATCGTCGAGTCCGCCGCGCTGCCCGACGAGGCGCTGGTCGCGGTGTGCCGGGCGGCCGAGGCTGCCAGCGCCGACTTCGTGAAGACGTCGACTGGTTTCCACCCCAGCGGCGGTGCGAGCGTGCACGCCGTCGAGATCATGCACGCGACCGTCGGAGGTCGGCTCGGCATCAAGGCCAGCGGCGGGATCCGTTCGACGGAGGCCGCGCTCGCGCTGCTCGACGCCGGCGCGACCCGCCTGGGCCTGTCGGGGACGGCCGCGGTGCTGGCCGGGTTGGCGGAGTGAGAGCCGTGGAGGGGAACGAGATGGGCGACACCCGGGCCATCGAGTGCTGGCTGACCGACATGGACGGCGTGCTGGTCCACGAGGACCACGCGCTGCCCGGTGCGGCGGAGTTCCTGCAGCGGCTGGCGGACTCGAGCCGCCGGTTCCTGGTGCTCACGAACAACTCGATCTTCACTCCACGCGACCTCGCCGCCCGCCTCTCCCGCAGCGGGATCGAGGTCCCCGAGGAGAACATCTGGACCTCGGCGCTCGCGACGGCGGACTTCCTGGCCCGGCAGATGCCCGGCGGTTCGGCCTACGTCATCGGCGAGTCCGGGCTGACGACGGCGCTCTACGAGGCCGGGTACACGATGACCGACACCGACCCCGACTACGTCGTCCTCGGCGAGACGCGGACGTACTCGTTCGAGGCCATCACGAAGGCGATCCGCCTCGTCGAGGCCGGGGCGCGGTTCATCGCCACGAACCCCGACGCCACCGGCCCCTCGAAGGAGGGATCGTTGCCGGCGACGGGGTCCGTGGCGGCGCTCATCACCCGCGCGACCGGGGCGGAGCCCTACTTCGTGGGGAAACCCAACCCCATGATGTTCCGGTCGGCGATGAACCGGATCGAGGCGCACTCCGAGACGACCGCGATGATCGGCGACCGGATGGACACCGACGTCGTCGCCGGAATCGAGGCCGGCCTGCGCACGTTCCTCGTCCTCACCGGGTCGACGAAGCGCGAACAGGTCCGGCGGTTCCCGTTCCAGCCCCACCGGATCGTGGACGGCATCGGGGACCTGATCGACCTGATCTGAGGTCGGGGCTGCGGGTCAGACCTCGGCGCCGAGGACGTGCGCCATCACGCGGTGGCCCCGGGCCTCGTCGTGCCGGCTCTGCCGTTCGAGGGTGCGCGACAGCAGCAGGTGCGCGAACGCGTCGGACGGCGTGCGGCGCACCAGGTCCCGCGCCTGCTCCTCCGCCTTGGACAGCATGGCGGCACCGAAGTAGGTGCGGGCCAGGAGTTCGCGCAGGGAGCGGTCGTCGGGGTTCTTCTCGACCAGGGGTTCGAGCAGCCGCACGCCCTCGGTGAAGCGGCGGTCGTCGAACGCCTCGCGGGCGAGTTCGAAGCTCAGGAGGTCGATGTTCACGAGGGTCTCAACTAAGCCGTGAGAGCGGGCATTCCCTCAACGCGCCTGAACCCCTTATCGAGGGTGACCAGCACCCTCCTAGCTATCGAGCAGACCGATCAGGAAGTCGCGCGAACTACTGACGTCCACAATTGAGGAGAACCCGGCGTCAAGGACGACCTTGAAGCGACCGTCAAGTTGAGTGACCCCCCGTGACGCACGGCCGGCCCAATGGTGTGTGACGTGAGTTGCGTCGAGGACGGTCCGGTCAAAGATGGGCACGAGTCGCGTGGCGATGCGCCCCGCAGATGAGTCAACGCCGATGAAATAGAACGCTGCGGCGTGCTCCACACTCGCAAGCCAGGCCAACATCTTGTCTACGTTGTAGCCTTTGGGCGCGGATGACTTGCCAATTGTTGTTGTCTTGACATCAACTCCCAGAACCCCGCCGGGGTGTCGGAGGCCAATGTCTTCCAGACGGTGCTGGGGCGTCAGGTGCGTAATCAGCTCTTCTATAGCGTTCCCGCGGAGATTGACATTCTCGACCCGGGCGATGCGAAGAACGTCTTCACTGGCAGTCTGGACGATGCGGTCCAGGCGATCCTGTAGTTCGGAGAATAGACCTGCACTCAACATATTCGCGGTGCGCTGGGGAGCGTTCAGAATGCTCTCCCGGTCCGCAATCGAGACACGGAACGGGCTCCCCGCAGGAAGAATGGCGCTCGTTGCCTCGACGAGGCGCCCCAGATTCTCCTCCCATGTGAAAGCCGCGTGGTGTGCGAACAAGTCGGGAAAGTTCCGCCGTTCGTTGCTGAGACCATCGAGGCTGCTCAAGATGTCCGTCCCGTTGAAGCTCCCCCTCAGTCGGTCTAAAGTCAGGTCCCGCGAGCTATGACTGATTTTGCGCAGTAGGCTGGTGTTACTCAGGCGAAATTCGACCCCTCCCGGTCTCACGATCACCACAATGAAGGGTTCACGGTCGTGCCTTTGTAGAGCAGAGAGCGACAGTACAGTATTTGAAAACGTGGGGCCGTTTGCTTCGGTGAACCGAAGAGCGTACCCGTCTGCAACGTAGACGCTACGCATCCGATGGTTAGAGAATGCGTCGACGAAAGCCTTCTCCACGTCAGCCTTGCGCGCCTGAGGATCACTCTGCTTGTATGCCGACAGGAAATCGAGCGCCGCCCCCCACGGCTCGGAGATCATGCCCAGCCCAGCTCGTGCAGCCGGGCGTCGTCGAGACCGAAGTGGTGGGCGATCTCGTGGACGACGGTGATCCGCACCTCGGCGACGACCTCCGCCCGGTCGGCGCAGACCGCGAGGGTCGGACGGCGGAAGATCGTGATCCGGTCGGGCAGGGCGCCGGCGGCCCACCAGGAGTCCCGTTCCGTCAGCGGGGTCCCCTCGTAGAGTCCGAGCAGGTCGGGCGGGAACTCCGGGCCGGGCTCGTCCTCGACGAGGACGACGACGTTGTCCATCGCGCGCGCCAGTTCCCCGGGGATCGAGTCCAGCGCGTCGCCGACGGCGATCTCGAACTCCTCGAGGCTCAGTTCCACCACGGCCCGGTCAGCGGGCGGCGACGACGCGACGCCGGTCGAACTCGCGCACGGGGGGACGACCCCAGCGCAGCCGCTCCACGAGGACGGCGTCGACCCCGACGGCCGCGCTGCTGACCAGCGCCGACTCCGCGTGGACCCGGACGAGGACGAGGTCGCGGGCGAACCCGGCGTCGTCGGCGCGGACCGTCTCGACGTGCACGACGCCGGACCCGGCGTCGCCGTCCGTCCGCACCGCCGAACGGCGGTGGGCGATGACGGTCACCCGGAAGCGCTTCATGGCTCGATCCTGTCTGCGGGTGCGCCGGCTGTCGAGCACGAGGTCTCAGCTCCGTCTCAGGTCGTCCGTCGTCGATCCCCCCGACCTCTCCACGAGGTGGGTGACCCGTCGGTTCAGCAGCAGCGCGCCCCGGGCCGCGCGGCCTTCGCGTCCGCCCGTCGGCGTTCGAACACCCCGCGGCTCACCGGCGGGTGACCGTGGGCCGCGCAGGACCGGAGGTAGGCCTCCCAGCGGTCGGTCCCGTCGACCTGGCGACGCCACCACCCCAGCGCCCCGAGCAGCGCCCTCACCGTTCCAGCTCCGCCCGCGCGAGCGTCAGTTCGCGCTGCTCCTGCGCGGTCACGACGAGCCCGGCCGGTTCGACGAGCTTCGAGGGCACCGCGGGTTCCTCCGTCGTCGGCAGTCCGCCGGCGCGCAGGGCCCGCACCACGACGACGGCCGCGTTGAGCGCGATGACGACGACCAGGACGGCGAACAACGACTGCAGGACCCCGTTGACGGTGGAGTTCGTCACGACCTGCTGCATCTGCGCCGCGTCCTTCGCCGGGGCCAGGACGTCCCCGGCGGCGAGGGCGTCGGAGTACTTCGCGCGCTGGGCGAAGAACCCGATCGTCGGGTCGTCGGAGAACACCTTCTGCCAGCTCGCCGTCATCGTCGTGACGAGGTCCCAGACCAGCGGGACCGCCGTCACCCAGGCGTAGCGGGCCCGGCCGTGCTTGACCAGCAGCGTCGTCACCAGCGTCAGCGCGATCGCCGCCAGCAACTGGTTCGCGATCCCGAACAACGGGAACAACTGGTTGATGCCGCCCAGCGGGTCGGTCACGCCGGTGTAGAGGAAGTAGCCCCAGGCCGCGACGACGACGGCGCTGGCGATGAGGTTCCCCGGCCGCCAGGACAGGTCACCCATCTTCTTCCAGACGTTGCCGAGGGTCTCCTGCAGCATGAACCGCCCGACCCGGGTCCCGGCGTCGACGGCGGTCAGGATGAACAACGCCTCGAACATGATGGCGAAGTGGTACCAGAACGCCTGCAACCCACCGCCGAAGGCCTGGTGGAACACCTGGGAGATCCCGAGCGCCAGCGCCGGGGCGCCACCCGTGCGGGAGACGACGCTGTCCTCGCCCACGGCCCGCGCGGCGGCGTCGAGCGCGTCCGGGGTCGCCGTGAACCCCAGTCCGCTGACGAACTGCGCCGCCGTCCCCACGGTGCCGCCGGTGACCCCGGCCGGGGAGTTCACGGCGTAGTAGAGACCCTGGTCGATGACGGAGGCGGCGATGAGGGCGCTGATCGCGACGAAGCTCTCCACGAGCATCCCGCCGTAGCCGATGAAACGCACCTGTCGTTCCTTGGCGACCATCTTCGGCGTGGTCCCCGACGCGATGAGGGCGTGGAAACCCGACAACGCCCCGCAGGCGATGGTGATGAACACGAACGGGAACAGCGAGCCGGCGAACACGGGGCCGTCGCCCTCGCGGGCGAACGACGTCACGGCGTCGTTGGCCAGCACCGGCCGCGCCACCAGCAGGCTCACCGCGAGCAGCAGGATGACGCCGATCTTCATGAACGTCGAGAGGTAGTCGCGGGGGGTCAGCAACAGCCAGACCGGCAGCACCGAGGCGATGAACCCGTACGCCACGAGGGCGATGACGAGGGTCTCCGGGGTGAGGGTGAGGGTGTCGGCCAGACCCCAGGTCTCGACGTAGCCGCCGCCGACGATGGCCGCGAGCAGCAGCACGACGCCGATCGCGGTGGCCTCCAGCACCTTCCCGGGCCGCAGGAACCGCAGGTAGACCCCCATGAACAACGCGATGGGGATGGTCAGCGCGATGGAGAACACCCCCCACGGCGAGGCGGCGAGGGCGTTCACCACGATCAGCGCGAGGACCGCCAGGATGATGATCATGATGGCGAACACGGCGATCAGCGCCGCGATCCCGCCGACCAGCCCGATCTCCTCCCGCACCATCTGCCCGAGGCTCTTCCCCCCGCGGCGCATGGAGAAGAAGAGCACCGTGAGGTCCTGCACCGCCCCGGCGAACAGCACCCCGACGACGATCCAGATCGTCCCCGGCAGGTACCCCATCTGCGCCGCGAGGACGGGCCCGACGAGCGGTCCCGCACCGGCGATCGCGGCGAAGTGGTGCCCGAAGAGGACCCGCCGGTCGGTCACCTCGAAGTCGACGCCGTTCTCGTACTTCTCGGCCGGGGTGGCGCGGCGGTCGTCGGCCCCCAGCACGCGGTAGGTGATGAACCGCGAGTAGAACCGGTAGCCGATGGCGTAGGAGGAGAGCGCCGCGAACAGGATCCACAACGCGTTGACGGACTCGCCGCGGGCCAGGGCCAGGACCGTCCACGCCACGGCACCGACGAGGGCCACGGCGCTCCACACCGCGATCGAGCGTGGTGTCGGACGGCGTCGGACGAGTTCCACCGAATCGGTCTGCAACCGGCTCACGGCCGCCTCCTCGCGGGTCGCTGCGGGTGCGACGGTGCACCCCGCGAACCACGGTAGCGCGGTCACCCACAGCCGCAGCACAGCCGCGGGTCAGTCCTGGACGAGGGCTCCGTAGAGCGGTCCGCGCCGGTCGGTGAGGTAGGGGTTCTCCCGCCGCTGACGGGCGACCCGGTCGGCGTCGACCCGGGCGACCAGCAGCGCCTCGCCGTGTTCGACGGAGGCGAGCACGACACCGTCGGGACCGACGACGCTGCTGCGCCCGACGTAGTCGAAGGCGCCCTCGTGACCGTCGTGGTCGACGTAGGCGACGTAGACCTGGTTCTCCCAGGCCCGGACGCGGACGAGCTGCTCCGCGACCCACTCGAAGGGGTGCATCTGAGCGGTCGGCACCACGACGAGGTGCGCGCCCGCGAGCGCCGCGGCCCGCACGGCCTCGGGGAACTCGACGTCGTAGCAGATGAGCATCGCGATCGTCAGGCCGCGGAACCGCACCGTGGAGACGAGCTGGTCGCCGGCGCTGAAGGCCGCGCGGTCGACGTCGCCGAAGAGGTGGACCTTGCGGTGGCGGCCGAGCACCTCACCGTCGGGGCCGACGAAGACGGCGACGTTGTAGCAGTGCCCACCCTCGACCTCGGGCATCCCGACGACCAGGGCGAGGCCGTGGCGGCGGGCGGTGTCGCGGACCCGGTCCAGCAGGCCGGGGGCCAGGGCCCGCACCCGCTCCGGGGTGTCGGGGCCGAGGTCGTAGCCGGTGAGGAACATCTCGGGCGTGACGAGCAGCTCGGCCCCGCGGGCCACGGCGTCACCCGCGGCGACCTCGAGGGCGGCGAGGTTGGCCTCGGGATCGCCGGTCGTCCCGGCGGTCTGCAGGCAGGCGATCTCCACGGGCGCGACCCTACGGCCCGGTGGTGTGCGCGGCGGGGGAAGCGCGAGGGAACGGGGCAGTGGTGGGGACGTGACAGGATTCGCCGGTGCGATTGGCTGAGCAGCTCGACGGCAAGCGTTTCCTCCTGACCGGGGTGACGGGCTTCATCGGTGAGGCGCTGCTGCAGCGTCTGCTCGTCGACCTGCCCGGGACGACGGCGGTCGCCCTGGTGCGTCCGAAGCCGGGTCAGTCCGGCGAGGACCGGCTGCGCGGGGTGCTGCGCAAGGAGATCTTCCGCGCCGCGGGTGAGGTCGACGACCTGCTGAAGACGCGGGTGCAGGCCCTCGAGGGCGACCTCGCCGACGTGCCGGAGCTGCCGTCCGACATCGACGTCGTCGTGCACTGCGCGGGTGACGTCTCGTTCGACCCGCTGATCCAGGACGCGTTCACGACGAACGTGGTGGGCACCCGCGCGCTGGTCGAGCGGACGCTGGAGGCCAACGAACGGGGTCACGGCGCCGTCCACTACGTGCACGTCTCGACGGCCTTCGTCGGCGGCCGACGTCGGGGCGCCGTCCCGGAACGCGCCGTGGAGCACCGGGTCGACTGGCGCACCGAGACCGAGGCGGGGCTGCGCCTGGCGGCCCGCATCGAGGAGGACTCCCGCCTGGAGGTGCAGCTGCGGACGTTCCTGCGTGCCGCCGAACGCGACCACGGTCGCGCGGGTCCGCTGAGCGTGGCCGCCGGGGCCGAGGAACGCCGGGTGCGCTGGGTCGCGGACCAGCAGCGCGCCGCGGGCAAGGAACGGGCCCGCACGCTGGGTTGGACGGACTGCTACACCTTCACCAAGTCGATGGGTGAGCGGCTGGTCGAGGAGATCGCCGCCCCCGTCATCCCGACGACGATCCTGCGCCCGAGCGTCGTGGAGTCCGCCGTCCAGCACCCGCACCCGGGCTGGATCGAGGGCTTCAAGATGGCCGAGCCGCTGATCCTGGCCTACGGCCGCGGTGAGCTGACGGAGTTCCCGGCGGCACCGGACGCGGTCCTCGACGTGGTGCCCATCGACCACGTCGTGAACGCCATCCTGGTCGCGTCGGCGACCCCGCCGCCGTTGTCGCAGCCGGCGTACTACCACGTGTCCTCGGGCAACCGGAACCCGTTGACGTTCCGCCAGATCTACGAGTTCATCCGCGAGTACTTCACGGAGCACCCCTTCGACTCCTCCCCCGCGGTCATGCCCACGTGGGACTTCCCGGGGGGTCGGGCCGTGGAGCGCAAGGTCCGGGCCGGGGAGCTGCTCACCGGCGCGGGGAACCGGCTGCTGGCGTTCGCGCCGCGCTCGGAACGGGTCCGCGAGGCCTCCCGCAAGCTCGACACCCTCAGCCGGCAGCTCGACAGCGGTCGTCGCTACATGGACCTGTACAAGGCCTACACCGAGGCCGAGCTCCGGTTCGTCGACGACAAGACGCTGGCGCTGCACGAGTCGCTGGACCCCGCGGACGCGGAGCTCTTCGGCTTCGACACCTCGACGGTGGACTGGCGCCACTACTGGCTCGACAGCCACTGCCCCAGCGTCACGACGCAGATGCGCAAGTACGAGGAGATCCGCCGTCGGCGCACGCTGACCGAGTCCACCGGCCCGCGGGCGCTGAAGCCCGTCGCGGAGGGTTCGGCGCCCGTCCTCGCGGTCTTCGACCTCGCCGGGACGCTGATCCCGGGGACCGTCGTCGACTCGTACCTGACGCTGCGCCTCTCGGCGCTGGACGCCCCGGCGCGGGTCGCGGAGTTCGGCCGGATCATGCGCCACCTGCCGGGGTGGATCGCCGCCGAACGGCGCGACCGCGGCAGCTTCCTGCGTTCCCTCTTCCGCGGGTACGCGGGCGTCGACCTGGACCTGCTGGAGGCCTACGTCGACGACGTGCACGCGCCGCGCTTCCTGGAGCAGGTCTCCTCGGACGCGTTGCGGCGCATCCAGGGTCACCGCGACGCCGGGCACCGGACCATCCTCATGACCGGCGACGTGCGCCAGGTGACGCGGCCGTTGTCGGCCCTCTTCGACGAGGTCGTCTGCACCGACCTGGACGAGGAGCTCGACCTCGGCGGGCGCCGTCGGGCCAGCGGCTTCCTGAAGTCCCCACCCCTGGTCGGGGAGGCGCGGGCCGCCTGGCTGCGCCGCTACGCCGAGGTCGAGGGGGCGGACCTGTCCGCCAGCTACGCCTACGCCGACTCCCACGTCGACGTGCCGCTGCTGAAGTCGGTGGGCAACCCGACGGCCGTCTCGCCCGACGTCCCGCTGTTCCGGGTGGCCCGCGCCTCGCGCTGGCCGGTGGCGGACTGGGCGGCGAGTTCGCCCGCGCGGCGGCTGCGGGTGCCGCAGCAGGTGCTCGCGGGCACCGACTGAGCCGTGCCGGAAGGCTCCCCGGGGGGTCGACGTGGCAGGATGCGAACCGTGCACTCCACACCGTCGAGCAGTCGATGCGGACCGCCGGTGTCGAGGACCGAAGGATGGCGAGGCTGATGGGGATCCCCCGACCGACGCGGATCGTGCGTGCGCTGCCGTTGCTGCGCAAGCACTCCGGGTCTGCTCCCGAGGACAAGGCCGGTCGGGCGGTCCACCGCAACGACTGGGTGCGCTCGGGCCCGGCCACGGCGGTGCGCTCCGGGCTGCAGCGGGTCCTGATGACCCCCGTCCTCCGCTCGCAGGTGACGGTCCACGTGCACAACGCCGAGGTGCTGGACCGCCTCGGCGGCGCGGCCGTGCTGGTCGCCAACCACTCCTCGCACCTGGACGCCCCGGTGCTGCTGGAGGCCCTCGGACCGCGCCGTCGCCGCCGGATCGCGATCGCCGCGGCCGCGGACTACTTCTTCGACGTGTGGTGGCGCGCGGCCCCGTCGGGCCTGGTCATCGGCACCTTCCCGCTGGAACGCCGCGGGACGGCGGGGGCGAGCGCGTCCTCGCAGCTGCTCGCCGACGGCTGGAGCCTGGTGATGTTCCCCGAGGGTGGGCGCAGCTACACCGGTGAGATGCGCCCGTTCAAGAAGGGCGCGGCGTACCTGGCCCTGGAGGCCGGGGTGCCGGTCGTGCCGATCGCCCTGCGCGGGACCTACGACGCGATGCCGCCGAAGCGGAACTGGCCGGTGAAGGGGCGTCCGCCGATCCACGTGACCTTCGGTGAGCCGCTGCACGGACGCGAGGGTGAACGGGCCGGGGACTTCACCCCCCGGATCGAGGAAGCCGTCGCGAAACTGCTCGCGAACAGCTGATCCGAGCGCTCCAGGGCGTGATCTGCGCCACACGCGGACGTCACTCACCAGCCTGATCAGGGGTTTCGTGCACGTTCACGTGACGGTGCGGACACGGCACGGTGTACGCCGGGCCTCGCGCTTGTTACGGTCGGCCCGTCCCTGAGCCCGTTCGGGGACACGTCGCGGAGACGCCGAGTCCTGCCCACCGCGCCGGATGCAGAACCCGTGGGCAGGAGCGGGGGACCCAAGGTTCCTCGGACCACCGCAGTCCGCTGCGGAGTCCTCGGGGTGAAGCCGCGTCCGCGCGGCCGGGTCACACCTTCGACCCGAACCCGACAGCTGACCTCGCAGGCGTTGGAGGCCAACCATGTCTGCGATCCGTCGCGCCCCGTCCCGTCTCGTCCGCCGTGGCCTGCTGGCCACCTTCGCCGCCGGCGCTGCCGGTGCCGCTCTGCTGGGCCCCGTCTCCAGCGCCTCGGCCGCTCCCGTGCAGGAGTGGGACGCGCTCGCCCACTGCGAGTCCAGCGGCAACTGGCACATCAACACCGGCAACGGCTACTACGGCGGGCTGCAGTTCAACCCGCGCACCTGGACCAGCTTCGGCGGTGGGCAGTACGCGGGCCGCGCCGACCAGGCCTCCCGTGAGCAGCAGATCGTCGTCGCCGAGCGCGTGCTCGCGGCCCAGGGCTGGAACGCCTGGCCGTCCTGCTCGCGCCGTCTCGGCCTGCACGGCTCGGCCGACCCCGTCGGCCAGGAGGCCGCGCTGCTCCACCCGGCGCCCGCCCCCGCTCCCGCTCCGGCCCCCGCTCCCGCTCCGGCCCCCGCGCCTGCTCCGGCCCCCGCGCCGGTCGCCGTCGTCGAGGCCGCTCCGGCGCCCGCCGCCCGCACCTACACCGTCGCCCCCGGCGACACCCTCTACCGGATCGCCGTGAACAACGGTGTCGCCGGCGGGTACGTCGCGGTGTGGAACGCCAACCGCGGCCTCATCGGTGACAACCCCGCGCACATCGCCGTCGGCCAGGTCCTCGTCCTCCCCTGACCCCTCCCGTCCGCGATCGTGCAGGGATCCCCGGCACGATCGCGGACGGTGGTCCGACCAGCGTCAGGGACGCTGGTCGAAGACGTGCCGGCGCACCCAGGCGTGCATCGCGACGGCCGCCGCCGCCCCCACGTTGATCGAGCGGGTCGAGCCGAACTGCGCGATGGCCAGCACGTCGACGCAGTGCGCGACCGCCTCGTCGCTCAGTCCCGGACCTTCCTGCCCGAAGAGCATCACGCACTCGCGCGGGAGGTCGTAGGTCTCCAGCGGTACCGATCCCTCGACGTTGTCGATGCCGACGATCGGGAGCCCCCGTTCGGCGGCCCAGGCGACGAGGGCCTCCACGTCGGCGTGGTGGTGCACCGACAGGTACCGGTCGGTGACCATCGCGCCGCGCCGGTTCCACCGCCGGTGGCCCACGACGTGCGCACCGGCCGCGTTCACGGCGTTCGCGGTCCGCACGACGGAACCGATGTTCGCGTCGTGCTGCCAGTTCTCGACCGCCACGTGCAGCGGGTTCCGGCGGGTGTCGAGGTCGGCGACGATCGCGGCGTTGGACCAGTACCGGTACTCGTCACCCACGTTGCGCCGGTCACCCTCGAGCAGCAGCTCGGGGTCGAAGCGCGGGTCGTCGGGCCAGGTCCCCTCCCAGGGCCCCACGCCGACGACCCGCTGCTCCTGGACCTCGTCACTCACCGGACCATCATCGCAAGGCTCAGACGGCCTTCTTCCACGCGGACCGGAAACCCAGCGAGCGGCCGGTCTGCAGCAGGCTGTTCTCGTAGAGACGGCGCGCGACGGTGACGAAGAGCACGGCGGTGGCCGCGATGATCAGCAGCGAGAGCAACGGTTCCCACAGGGCGACGTCCCCCTGGACCACTCGCTTGGGCATGACCATCGGCGAGGACAACGGGATGTAGCTCAACGCGGTCTGCAGCGGGCCGGGTTCGTTGGCGAGGAAGCTGGCGAAGAACGGCAGCATGACGAACATCTGCACCGGGGTCGCCGTCGACTGCAGGTCCTCGAGCCGGCTCGCCATCGCGCCCGCCGCGGCCCACAGGCAGGAGAGCATCGCGAAGCCGAGGACGAAGAAGACGAGGAACCACGCGGCGGCGCTGGGGATGCCCGGGATGCTGTCCAGCAGTTCCGGCTGGGCGATGCGCAGGGCCGCCACCCCGGCGACGACGAGCAGCAGGATCTGGCCGAAGGCCAGGATCCCGTTGCCGAGGATCTTGCCGATGAGCAACTGCCGCACCGGGACGGTCGTCACGAGCAGTTCGATGACGCGGGTCTGCTTCTCCTGCACCACGCTCTGCGCGATCGAGTAGCCGAAGAGGACGACGATCTGGAAGAACAGCAGAGCGAACGCGAGGCCGAGAAGGTAGACGAGCAACGGGTCCACCGCGTCGGGGTCGAGCAGTCGCGTCGACGGCGGCGGCAACGACAGGACGCGCTGGACCTCGGTCTGGTCCACCCCCAAGGCCTGGAAACCCAGCACGGTCTGGGCGGAACCGATCCGGGTGCGGAGGACGCCGGCCAGGGTGTCCGAGACGTTGCGGTCACCCAGGATGACGGCGCTGGTGTCCCCGACCACCACGGCGGCGTCGACGTCCCCGGCCCGGACGGCGGCCTCGGCGGCCGCGTCGTCGGCGACCTCCTTCAGCTCGATCCGGGTGTCCGGGTCCTCGCCGGGTCGGGCGACCACCAACGGCTGCGCCTGCGCGGTGACCGCGACGTCGTAGTCGTCGCCACCTCCGGAGATCACCCCGGGCAGGACGGAGGCCGCGGCGACGAGGACGAAGAGCAGGACGGTCGAGAAGATGAAACCCTTGTCCCGCAACTTCTCCGTCATCTCGCGCTGGGCGATGATCCACCACTGGGCCTTCACCGGGACACCTCCTGGAACAGGTCGGACAACGAGGGCAGCAGCGGGGCGAAGGAGCGGACCGGGCCGCGGCGGAGGGCCTCGGCGAGAACCCGCTGGTCGAGGTCGGGATCACCGTGGAGTTCGAGGACGGTCCCGTCGGCACGCCGTTCCAGCACCCGGACGCCGGGGACGTCGTCCAGCCAGCCGAGGTCGGCGTCGGCGACGAGCCGGAAGCGGGATCCGGCCCGTTCCCGGCGCAGCTTCTCCGGTTCTCCCGCGGCGACGACCCGACCGGCGTGCAGGATGACGAGTTCGTCGCAGAGCCGGTCGACGAGGTCGAGCTGGTGGCTGGAGAAGAGGACACCCACCCCCGCCGCGACCTTCTCCCGCAGCAGGTCCGCCATCGCGTCGACGGCGATCGGGTCGAGACCGGAGAACGGTTCGTCGAGGACCAGCAGTTCCGGGTCGTGCACCAGGGAGGCCGCCACCTGGACCCGCTGCTGGTTCCCCAGCGAGAGCGACTCCAGCTTGTCGCCGGACCGGTCACCCAGCCCGAGCCGTTCCAGCAGGTCCTGGCCCCGCTTCGCGGCGACCCCGCGGTCCACCCCGTGCAGCCGGGCCAGGAACACCAGCTGTTCCAGCAACCTGCCCTTGGGGTAGAGACCGCGTTCCTCCGGCATGTAGCCGAACCGGCGGCGGACGGCGAGGTCGGGGACCTTCCCGCGGAACGTCACCGTCCCGGAGTCCGCAGCCAGCACGCCGAGGGCGATCCGCATCGTGGTGGTCTTCCCGGCACCGTTCGCCCCGACGAAGCCCACCATGCGTCCGTCCGGAACGCTGATGCTGACGCCGTCGAGAGCGAGACGGTCCCCGAAGGTCCTGGTGATCTTGTCGAGGACGAGCATCCCCCGAACCTAGGGGAACCCTGAGAGACCCCGCGTCCGACGATCGTCGCAGTACGAGCTCCCCCGGGTCGGCGGGACGGGCGAGCCGTCGTCGTCAGGCGCTGGCGAGGATCCGGACCGCCGTCGCCTTGACGACCAGGTGCACGGGGCTGCCGGGGGCCAGGTCGAGTTCCGCCGCCGCCGCGACGGTGATGTCGGCCAGGACGTCGTGACCGGCCGGCGCGTCCGGTCGGGCCCGCACGCGGACGACCTCCCCGCGGGGAACGACGTCGAGCACCGTCGCGGACCACCGGTTGCGCGGACTCCCGCCGGGGTCGCTCGCGTGCACCGACACCACGGAGGGGCTGAAGAGGGCGACGCCGTGCTCCCCCACCGCGCCCGTGACCAGCCCGTGCACCACGGTGCCGTCCGCGGTGGCCAGGCCGTCCGCGGTGATGGTCCCGGGGATCAGCACCAGACCCGCCAGCCTGGCCCCGAACGCGCTCTTCGGCGAGGACAGGACCTGCTGCGCCGGACCGCGTTCAGCGACCCGACCGGCTTCGAGCACGACGACCTGGTCGGCGAGGGCCAGCGCGTCGAGGGGGTCGTGGGTCACCAGGACCGCGCAGCGCCCGGTGCCGCGCAGGACCCGGCGCAGGACCTGCCGGACCTCGGGGGCGGCGGTGACGTCGAGCGCGGCCATCGGTTCGTCCAGCAGCAACAGCCTCGGCTCGGCGGCGAGCGCCCGCGCGATCGCGACTCGCTGGGCCTGACCGCCGGACAGTTCGTGGGGGCGACGGCCCGCGAAGGGGGTCATCCCGACGTCCCCGAGCAGCTGCCGGGCCCGTTCGCGGGCGTGGGTGCGGGAGCTACCGGCACTGCGCGGGCCGAAGGCCACGTTCGCCTCGACGCTGAGGTGCGGGAAGAGCATCGCGTCCTGGGCGAGCAGGCCGACCCCGCGGCGGTGCGGGGGGACGAAGGTCCCGCGGTCGTCGACCAGCACCTCGCCGTCGAGGACGACCCGTCCCGCGGTCGGTCGCAGCAACCCTGCGAGCAGTCCCAGCAGCGTCGACTTCCCGGCGCCGTTCGGCCCCAGGACGGCGAGGACCTGCCCGGGGGCGACCGACAACTCGAGGTCGACGTCCCGCGGGGCGAACCGGACGGCGACCTCCAGACCGGCCATCAGAACACCCCCCGCCCCTGCCGTCCGCGGACCACCACGACGACGACCACCGCGACGACGACGAGCAGCAGCGACAACGCGGCCGCGGCGTCCGGGTCGGTCTCGCGGACGAGGTAGATCTCCAGCGGCAACGTCCGGGTCACGCCCTGGAGGCTGCCGGCGAACGTCAGGGTCGCGCCGAACTCCCCCAGGGCGCGGGCGAAGGCCAGCACCGCACCGGACACCAGCCCCGGCACCACCAGCGGCAACGTCACCCGGAACAGCACCCGACCGGGTCTCGCGCCCAGCGTCGCGGCGACGGCCTCGTAGCGCCGGCCCGCCGTGCGCAGGGCTCCCTCGAGGCTCAGGACCAGGAACGGCAGCGACACGAACGTCTGGGCGATGACCACGGCCACGGTGGTGAAGGCGACGGTGACGCCGAAACCCTCCAGCGTGGACCCGAACAGGCCCCTGCGGCCGAAGGTGTAGACCAGCGCGAGCCCGCCGACGACGGGCGGCAGCACGAGGGGCAGCAGGACGATGGAGCGCAGCACCCGCATCCCGGGGAAGTCGCTGCGGGCCAGCACCAACGCCATCGGGACCCCGAGGACGAGGCAGGCGAGGGTGCTGGCCGAGGCCGTCTTCAGGCTGAGCAGCAGCGCGGCGCGGGAGGAGTCGGAGGTGATGAGCGGCACGAAGCCCGCCCACGGCACCCGCGACAGGATCCCGGCGAGCGGGGCGAGGAACAGCAGCAACCCCACCGCCGCCGGGACGAACACCCACCGCGGCAGCGCACTCCCCTCCACCGCACCGCCGCGCCGGGTCACTTCGTCGGCGCGCCGAACCCGGCGTCCTGCAGGACCTTCTCGCCCGCGGTGCCGGTGACGAACGTGACGAACTCCGACGCGAGGTCGGCGTCCTTCGCGTCCTTCAGGGTGGCGATCGGGTAGGTGTTCACCGCACTGGCGGACTCGGGGAACTCCACCCCGGTGACCTCGTCGCCCGCGGCGGTGACGTCGGTGACGTAGACGAGGCCGGCGTCCGCCTCGCCCGAGGTGACCTTGCCGAGCACGTCGGTCACCGAGGACTCCTCACTGACCGGGCTGAGCGTGACCCCGGAGGACGTCTCGACGGTCTGCGTCGCGGAACCGCAGGGAACCTGCGCGGCGCAGACGACGACCTTCACCCCCGGTTTCGCCAGGTCCGCGAACGTCTTGATCCCGGCGGGGTTGCCTGCGGGAGTGGCGATCTCGAGGACGTTGGTGGCGAAGTCGACCGGATCGGCCGCGGTCAGCGACTGGTCGGTGACCTTCGCCATGTTCTTCTCGTCGGCCGAGGCGAACACGTCCGCCGGGGCACCCTCGGTGATCTGGGTGACGAGGTCGGAGGAACCGGCGAAGCTGAACGTGACGGTGACGCCCGGGTTCGCGGCCTCGAACTCCTTGCCGATCGCGGTGAAGGAGTTCTTCAGCGACGCGGCCGCGAACACGGTGAGGGTCCGGGCCTCCGCTGTCGTCGTGGCGGAACTCGACGTCGCCGCCGGGGTCGCGGCGTCGTCGCTGGAACCGCAGGCGGCGAGCAGAGCACCTGCGGCGACCAGGGCGAGCAGTGGGCGGATCCTCACGAGCGGTTCCCCTCGGGGGTCTCGACGATGACCGTCGTCGCCTTGACCACGGCCGTGGCCCGGCTACCGGGTTCGAGGCCGAGTTCCTCGGCGGCCTCGCGACTCATGAGCGAGACGACCCGGTGCGGACCGCACTGCATCTCGACCTGCGCCATGACGCCGTCGGCGACGACCCGCGTCACCAGTCCGACGAAGTGGTTGCGCGCCGAGCGCGTCACGCCCGTGGTGTCGGTGGCGGCCGAGGCGGCGTGCTGCACCGCGAACGCGGCGAGCACGGCTCCGTCCACGACGGTCCGGCCGTTCTCGTCCTTGCTGCTCGCCAGTGCGCCGGCGTCCGCCCAGCGGCGGGCGGTGTCGTCGGAGACGCCGAGCAGGTCGGCGACGTCACGGATGCGGTAGAGCGGCACGACCCGACTGTAGCCGCAACTACGGCTAGCAGTCCGCACGAAGACCGCAGGTGCGGATCAGTTTCGCGGGGCCCGCAGCAACGCCGTCATCTCCGGCAGGGCGAACACCTGCGCCACCGCGACACCGGACTGGCGGCCCAGCTCCGGGTCGGCCCCGGCGTCCAGCAGCTCCGTCACGATGTCGGTGGCCTGGCGGAAGACCGCCGCCCCGATCGCCGTCTGGCCCTTGTCGTTCACCCGGGAGTGGTCGGCGCCGCGCTCGAGCAGGGCCCGGACCGTCTCGGTGTGCACGTGGTAGGCCGCGAGGATCAGCAGCGTGTCCCCGCCGGAGTTCGTGAGGTTGACCGGGACCCCGGAGTCGACCCGCGCGGTCAGCTCCGCCGTCTCGCCCTCGCGGGCCAGGTCGAAGGTCTCGTGCAGGAAGGCCAGTTCGTCCTCGGTCAGGGCGGTGCGGGGTCCCTCGCTCACCGCCGGATCGTAACGGGGTCTGGCGCCCGCACGGGTCACGGCCGTACGGTTGCTGAACCGGTTCGGTTCCTCGGACCGGGGACGTGGGCGTCCAGGGACGGTCGCCCCGCGAGCAGCACGCGAGAGGACGAGAACCCCACTCATGGCCGACAAGACACTCGACACGTCGAAGATCTCCGTACAGCTCTACACGGTGCGCGACGCGCTCGCCGCCGACCTCGACGCCACCCTGGCCCGCCTCGCCGGCTTCGGCTTCCGCCAGGTGGAGCCGTTCGGCCTCACCGAGAAGGCGGACGAGCTCGCCCCGGCACTGGCGAAGGCCGGGCTGACCGCACCGAGCACCCACGCCAAGGTCGTGGGCGGTGACATCGAGGCCGTGCTGGTCGCCGCCGCGAAGACGGGGACGACGCTCGTCGTCGAACCCCACGTCGACCCCGCGCGCTGGACCACCGCCGAGGACGTCGCCGCGGTCGCCGCCGAGCTCAACGCCGCCGCGCTCCGCGCCGCCGACGCCGGGGTGACCATCGGCTACCACAACCACCAGTTCGAGCTCGAGACGAAGATCGGCGGCCGCCCCGCCCTCGAGGTCTTCGCCGACCACCTCGCGGACGGGGTCGCCCTCGAGGTCGACACCTACTGGGTCGTCGTCGGCGGCGTCGAGGTCCCCGACCTGCTCGGCCGCCTCGGCGAGCGCGTGCGCGCGGTCCACCTCAAGGACGGTGACGGCAGCCGGGACACGAAGAAGCAGGTCGCCTTCGGGTCCGGCGACCTCGACGTCGCCGCGATCCTCGCGGCCTCGGCGGGGGTCGACCTCGGGGTCGTCGAGCTCGACGACACCACCGGCGATGTCTTCGACGCCGTGCAGGGCAGCTACGACTACCTGACGAAGGCCCTGTCGTGAGCGAGACCCGCACAGGACCGGTCGGGATCGGCATCGTCGGCGCCGGCGTCATCAGCGGCACCTACCTGGAGAACCTCACGGCGTTCCCCGACGTGCGGGTCCACGCCATCGGCGACCTCTTCCCCGAGGCCGCCGCGGCCCGGGCCGCGGAGCACGGTGTCCCGGTCCACGGCGGCATCGACGCCGTGCTGGGCAACCCGGACGTCGAGATCGTCGTGAACCTGACGATCCCCGCGGCCCACGTCGAGGTGTCGCTCGCGGCGATCTCGGCCGGCAAGCACGTCTGGTCGGAGAAGCCCGTCGCCCTCGACCGCGAGGGCGGTCAGCGCCTGATCGACGCGGCGGAGGCGGCCGGTGTCCGGTTGGGCTGTGCGCCGGACACGTTCCTGGGCGCGGGGCTGCAGACCTCGCTCAAGGCGCTGGCCCGGGGCGACATCGGGACCCCGCTGACGGCGCTGACCCTGATGCAGTCCCCCGGTCCGGAGTCCTGGCACCCGAACCCGGCGTTCCTCTTCCAGACCGGGGCCGGTCCGCTGTTCGACATCGGGCCCTACTACCTCACGACGCTGGTCCAGGCGTTCGGCCCGGTCGCCTCGGTCGCGGCCATCGCCTCGACGGCGCGGTCCCAGCGCGTCATCGGCTCGGGGCCCAAGGCGGGCGAGACCTTCGACGTGACCGTGCCGACCCACGTCAGCGCCATCGCGCAGTTCCGCAGCGGCCAGAGCTCGCAGAGCATCTTCAGCTTCGACTCCCCCCTCCCCCGGGCGGGGTTCGTGGAGATCACCGGCACCGACGCGACCCTGGCCCTGCCGGACCCGAACACCTTCGACGGCGACGTCCAGATCCGCCGCCGCGGCAGTGAGGAGTGGGAGGTCCTGGCCTCCACGACGGCGCTGTCCACCCGCGGTACCGGGGTCCTCGAGATGGCCCGCGCCATCCGGGCGGGACGTCCGCACCGCGTCCAGGGCGCCCTGGCCCACCACGTGGTCGACGTCATGGAGTCGATCGCCGAGTCCGCGCAGAGCGGCGCGTTCGTGCCCGTGAGCAGCACCGTCGAGGCCGCGGCCCCGCTCCCCGACGACTGGGACCCCACGGCCGCCACGGTCTGACCGCCTCCGATCCGTGATCCCGCGGGACCACCAACGGGATCACGGACCGGGCATCGGCCATGGGGCTGATGCCGGCCCGGACGGGTCATCCTCTGGGCTGATCTCCAGCCCGGGACGTCCACGGGGCTCCGAAAGAGACTTACCCTGGGGCACGTGCCCCTGCTCGCCGAGTTCACGACCGCGCTGTCCACCTCGTTGCCGGCGGCGGCACCCGCTCTGCTGCCCGACTGGGCCAGCCCCGAGACGTTCCTGGACACCCTCGGCCCCGCCGCTCTGTGGGTCGCCATGGCCATCGTGTTCGTCGAGTGCGGGCTGTTCATGTTCTTCCTGCCGGGCGACTCCCTGCTGTTCACCGTCGGGTTGTTCACCCACTCCGACGTCCTGCGGGAACCGATCTGGCTCTCCTGCCTGCTGCTGTCCGTCGCGGCGTTCCTCGGCAACGTCGTCGGCTACGAGATCGGACGCAAGGCGGGGCCGGCGTTGTTCGACCGGCCGAACTCGAAACTGCTGACCCCCAAGCGGATCCAGCAGACCAGCGAGTTCTTCGAGCGATTCGGGGCCCGTGCCATCATCCTGGCCCGGTTCGTGCCCGTCGTCCGCACCTTCATCACCCTCGCCGCGGGCGCAGGTGCCATGTCCCGCAGGACGTTCCTGACGTTCTCGGCGATCGGCGCCGTGCTCTGGGCGACCGGCATCACGCTGCTCGGCTACGCGCTGGGCAACATCACGCTGATCCGGAACAACCTCGAACTGGGCCTGCTGCTGCTCGTCGTGCTCTCGCTCATCCCGGTCGGGATCGAGTTCCTGCGCGCCCGGGCCAAGGAGCGCCACCGCACGGCCTCGCTGCCGGCGCAGTCGAACGGCAAGACCCCCGAGAACCAGCGCTGAGCCGCCACCCGGCAGGATGTCCGGGTGGCTCGTCGGCGGTTGTCCCTGTCCCTGCGGTGGGGGGACATGGACGCCTACCGCCACATCAACAACGTCGAGATCATGCGGCTCCTCGAGGAGGCCCGCGTGCGCGCCTTCGGGCTGGAGTCCCCCGACGGTTCGGCGCCGATGCTGGCGACCGGGATGGTCGTGGCGAAGCACACCGTCGAGTACCTGCGACCGCTGGACTACCGCCTCGCCCCGGTCGCCGTCGACCTCTGGGTGGGCCGAACGGGTGGAGCCAGCTTCGAGGTCGACTACGAGCTCCTCGAACCCGACACCGACGCCGTCGGTGAGCTCCGGACCTACGTCCGCGCCTCCACGGTGTGCGTCGCCTACGACTTCGACGAGGGTCGTCCCCGGCGCCTCGACGACGACGAACGCCGCAGGCTGGCCCTGCTGGCCGACGACTGAGGTCGACCTGCCTTCTGGCAGGATCACGAGGTGTCCGACTGGATCGCACAGCTCGCCGACCCTCAGCTCGAGGACCTCGGCGCGGTCGGGCTGTACGTCCTCGTCTTCGGGATCGTGTTCGCCGAGACGGGCACCCTCATCGGGTTCTGGCTGCCCGGCAGCAGCGTCCTCTTCACGGCCGGTCTCATCTCCGCCCGCGACGACTCCCCCGTCTCGCTGACCGTCCTGGTCGTCGGGGTGACGCTGGCGGCCGTCCTGGGCGACACCGTCGGGTACTGGTCCGGACGCCGGCTGGGTCGGCCCTGGCTGCTGCGCCGGGCCCGGAAGGCCGCCCGGCACCTGCCCCGGGCCGAGGCGTTCTACGCGAAGTACGGCTGGTTCGCGGTGGTGGCCTGCCGGTTCATCCCGTGGTTGCGCGCGTTCACGCCGATCATCGCCGGCACGGCCGCGATGCCCTACGCCAAGTTCGCCTCCGCGAACGTCGTGGGCGCCCTGTGCTGGGGCGCGCTGCTGGTGCTCGCCGGTCACGCCGCCGACTCCCACCCCTGGGTGCGGACGACGGCGTACGCGATCGCCGGGACCGCCATCGTCTTCTCCTTCGTCGTGCCTCTCGCGGCCTGGATCCGGCGGCGTCGACGGGCGCGCGCGTGAGGGACCCCCTGCCCGTCCCGGCCCGCGCGGTGCGGACCGAGACGAGCGTGGAGCGGTCCCGGTTCGTCGCGACCCTGGAGCCGGTGCGCGACGTCGACGGTGTCGACGCGGTGCTCGCCCGGGTCCGCAAGGAGTTCCCCGACGCCCGTCACCACTGCACGGCCTCGGTCCTGGGCGAGGACGGCACGCAGCAGCGCTCGCACGACGACGGCGAACCGGCCGGTACGGCGGGTGCCCCGATGCTGGCCGCGCTGAACGGTGCGGGGGTGACCGGCGTGCTCGCCGTGGTCACGCGGTACTTCGGCGGTGTCCTGCTGGGCACGGGGGGGCTGGTCCGCGCCTACGGCTCCGCCGTGTCCGGTGCGCTCGCCGAGGCCGGCGTGCTGCGCCGTCGCTGGGTCGACCTCGTCGAAGTGCGCGCGAGCCTCGCCGACGGCGGCCGCCTGGAGGCCGACCTGCGGCACGGCTTCGACGTCGAGGACGTGGTGTGGGGCGGCGAGGGCTGGTCCGCGACGCTCGCCCTGGCCCCGGAGGGGACGGGAGCGCTCGCCGCCCACCTGGCCGCGGGCGGGTTCGCCACCGAGCTCGGGGCACCGCGACGGGCCGTGCGCACCGTAGGGAACGCCACCTGATCACCGGGCCGTGAGCCCCGGTCCCCGGGCGGGTGGCTCAGGGTCTCGTGACGGCCGTCAGCCGCACGGCGACGGTCACGTCGACGACGTGGGGCAACCCGGCGAGCCGCTCCTCGAGGGCCGCGGCGTCGACGTGGTGGGCACTGGGCCCCATGAGCACCAGAGCCCGCAGCGCAGCGCGGTCGAACCGGCGGGGCACCCGCAGTTCCGCCTCGGTGAGGTCGACGAACCCCTCGAGGTCGGTGTGCAGCCGTTCGGCCTTGCGCTCCTCGACCCCGACCATGCCGAGCACGTCGCGGACCTCACCGAGGTGCTCCGGCAACGGGGTGACGATCACCCACCGGCCCCCGGGCCGCAGGACCCGGACCACCTCCGGGACCGAGCGGGGGGCGAAGACCGTCGTCACGAGGTCGGCGGAGGCGTCGGCGAAGGGCAGTCCGCGCCAGACGTCCGCCCCGACCGCGGCGGCCCGGGGGTGCGCACGGGCGGCTCGGCGCAGGGCCGCGGCCGAGACCTCGACGACGACCCCGGACCCGCCGGTGCGCTCCAGGACGTGCGCGAGGTAGTACCCGGTCCCGCCGCCGACGTCGACGACGAACCCCGCGACGCCCCGGTCGGCGAGCGCCGCGGCGATCGGTGCGTAGTGCCCGGCGCCGAGGAACTCCTCACGAGCGGCGACCATCGCCGCGGTGTCACCGGTCGCCTTCGACCCGACGGCGAGGTTGACGTAACCCTGACGGGCGAGGTCGAACCGGTGTCCCGCAGCGCATCCGAGGGTCCGCCCGGTCAGCTCGAAGCGGCCCGCGCAGAGCGGGCAGCGCAGGAGCGGGAGGGCGGCCTCGAAGGCGTTCAGCGCTGCTGCTCGGCGCTCGCGCCCAGCGGGTGCAGGCCGGAGACGGCACCGACCCAGGAGGTGGGGACACCCGCGAGGCGGTGGTCGTAGGCGCGCACGGCCGCGGAGTGGAAGGCGATGTCCCCGGCGAGGCGGTGCTCGGCGTCGGCGAGCGCCCGGACGGTCTGCGGGTCCGGTTCGGCCGCGGCGGCCTCCTGCGCGGCGAGGTGGGTGGCCAGGTCGGCGAGGCGGCTGCGGCGCTGATCGGCGAGCGCGCCGGCCTCGACGGCCAGGTCGCGCATCCGGACCAGGGCCGCGCGGGTCGCGACGACCCACAGGGCGATCACGAGGACGAGCAGGACGACGACGACGAGGACGACGGCCCCGGTGGCGCCCATCAGGCGAGCCCGATGTCGCTGAGGCCGTAGGCGAAGCGGTAGGGCACGCCGGCCTCGGCCTCGACCTTCTCCTGGGCGCCGGTGTTCCTGTCGACGATGACGACGACCCCGACGACCTCGGCCCCCGCTGCGCGCAGCGCCTCGACGGCGGTGAGGACGGACCCTCCGGTGGTGGAGGTGTCCTCGACGGCCACGACCCTGCGCCCGGCGACGTCGGGGCCCTCGATGCGGCGCTGCAGACCGTGGGCCTTCTCGGCCTTGCGGACGACGAAGGCGTCCAGCGGGGCGCCGTCGTGCGCGGCGGCCCACCCGCGGGCGTTGGCGGCGTGGACCATGGCGAAGGCGACCGGGTCGGCGCCCATCGTGAGCCCGCCGACGGCCTGGAAGTCCCAGTCCTGCACCAGGTCCAGCAGCACGGGACCGACGAGGGCGGAGGCTTCGCCGTCCAGGCTGATCCGGCGCAGGTCGACGTAGTAGTCGGCCTCCTTGCCGCTGGAGAGCGTCACCGTCCCGCGGACGACGGCCTTGGCCGCGATGAGTTCCGCGAGGCGGTCGCGTTCGCTGGAGTTCGGTGTGCTCACGGGACCGCAGCTTAGGTGCTGTCCGGCTCCGGTCCGAGCACGTGGGGGCCTCGCCTGTAACGTGCCGCCGCGTGCGCCTCGCCACCTGGAACGTGAACTCCATCCGCGCCCGCCTCGACCGGGTCATCGCCTGGATCGAGCGCAGCGACGTCGACGTCGTCGCTCTGCAGGAGACCAAGTGCAAGGACGAGCAGTTCCCCGAGCAGGCCTTCCGCGACCTCGGCTACGAGGTCGCCCACCACGGCCTGTCGCAGTGGAACGGTGTCGCCCTGGTGTCCCGGGTCGGTCTGGAGGACGTCAGCACGGCCTTCTCCCTCGACGTCCCGCACTTCGGGGACCCGGCGGTCGCGGAGGCGCGGGCCATCGGCGCGCTCTGCGGCGGGGTGCGGGTGTGGAGCCTGTACGTGCCCAACGGCCGCTCCCTGGAGGACCCGCACTACGCCTACAAGCTGCTGTGGCTGGAGCAGCTGCGCGAGGCCGGGAAGGCCTGGCTGGCGGAGGACCCCGACGCCCCGGTGGCGCTCGTCGGTGACTTCAACGTCGCCCCGACCGACGACGACGTCTGGGACGTCGACGTCTTCGCGGGCGCGACGCACGTGTCGGAGCCGGAGCGGAAGGCGTTCTCCTCGCTGGTGGAGGCGGGGTTCGCCGACGTGGTCCGCCCGTACGCCCCGGGCCCGGGGACGTTCACGTACTGGGACTACACGCAGCTGCGCTTCCCGAAGCGTCAGGGCATGCGGATCGACTTCGTGCTGGGCTCCCCCGCGCTGCAGGCGCGGGTGAGCGGCGCGACGATCGACCGCGAGGAGCGCAAGGGCAAGGGCGCCTCGGATCACGCCCCGGTGATCGTGGAGCTTGCGCCGAACGCGTGAACCCTGCCCGATCGGCTCCTGCGGGGGAGACTCGGGCGCTGCACCTCACTAGGTTCGAACGGTGCGAGCACCTGTCAGCTGCGACGACCTCGAGCAGGTCGAACTGAACGCGGCGAACGACGCCCGGGGCCAACGGGCCGTCGCGGACCTGCTGCAGTCCTGGGCCCGGCGAGCCGTGCCGGGGGACTCGGTGTCCCGCGGTCGGTTGCTGGTCGCGGCCAGCGAGCACGCGGCGTTCGCGGGCGACGCCCGGCGGGCCCTGCGCCTGGCCAACCAGGCCCTGGCGACCGGTGACGTGGTGGCCCCGGACACCCGGTGCTACGTCGTCGCGGCGCTGCTGGTGTGCGGCCACCTGCGGGAGGCGGTCGCGTTGGCCGACGAGGTCCTCGACACCCGCGGCGACGACGTCGACGTCTACCTGCACCTGGGCGAGGAGTTCTCCTGGCACCGCCAGGGCGAGGAGGCCTCCCGCATCTACACGCTGGGGATGTTCCGCTGCGCCGGCGACGACGATGCCACCGAGCAGCTGCTCGGGGCGTGGCGTCGCGGCCGGGCGCCACGGACGGTGGACCTGCGCGACGGCGTCCTGACCGCCGTTCCCGCCCAGGGGTCGGTGGTACCGGCCCAGGTCGTCCGGCTCGAGTAGCCGACCCGCCCGGGCCGGGTCAGACCGACCAGGCCCCGGCGGCCTCCCCGACCGCCACGGCGACGTCGACGACGTTGCCTGGCGGCGGGAGCGGGCAGGCCCACTCGGGGTCGTAGGCGCAGCTGGGCGGGTAGGCGAAGTTCAGGTCGACGACGAGGCTCGTGAGGTCACCCCCGAGGTCGGCGCCCTTGACGGTGTCGAGGACGTAGCGACCGCCGCCGTAGCCGGGGCCGGGGTCCTTCAGCGGGACGAAGAGGCCACCGCCGTACTGGTCCAGCCACCACACGTCCAGTGTCCCGACGTTCTGCAGGGCGACGGTTCCGACGCGTTCGAAGTGCACGGTGCCGTCGGTGCCGGTGACGGCCTGCCGCGTGAGCGGCGGGGCGTCGTCGACGGGCACGACGAAACGCATCGCCGGGTCGTAGGCCGCGACGGGCAGCCCGGTGAAGGTCGCGCGGTCCTGGGGCAGCAGCGGGCTCGCGGGGTGGGTGGCGAACAGGTCGTCGCGGCCGGCGACCCACTGCGCGTGCCCGGCGGCGGGGTCCTGCGCGGACCGGACGTCGGTGTAGAGGGCGCCGACGCGGCGGCGCCAGTCGAGGACGTCGAGGCGGTTCACGCAGCCACTCCACCAGAACCGCGCCGTCCGGCAACCGCGGGCCAGGGGTCAGGGGTGCACGTGGGAGCCCTTGAGGACCTTGTCGACGGCGTTGCGGGGACCGTGCAGCGCCAGTCCCACGAGGTCGAGGTCGGAGCCGGCCACCGCGGCCACCGCGGCCCGGTTCGCGTCGTCGTGACCGGTGCTGAACATGTCGGCGGTGAACACCGCCAGCGGCAGCGACCGGCCCAGCGCGCGGCCGTGCGCGGCCCGCAGCGCGTCCCGGTCGCCCTCGAACACGAGGACGGGCCGCCCGAGCAACGGGAGGTAGGCGGTGCCGTCGGCGTCGGCGTAGGGCGCTCCCACGAGGTCGAGATGGGCCGCGGTGATGCCGCTGGCCAGGAACGCGGTGACGTTGAGCCGCTGCCAGGTCGCCAGGTCGTCGCGGACGAGGACGGCGATCTTGGTGTCGAAGCGGACGGGTTCGCTCGGGTCGGTCACGGGGTGATCCTCGGCCCCCGCGCGACGTCCGTCTTGTACGTTCGTGACGTGGGTGAGCTGGTCCGCAGTTGGCGCCCGGACGTCCCGGGAATCGCCGAGGTCCTGCACGCCCGCTTCGTCGGGCACGCCTACCCGCTGCACACCCACGACACCTGGACGCTGCTGCTGGTGGACTCCGGCGCCGTCCGCTACGACCTGGACCACCGCACCCACGGGACGGGTTCCCTGGTCACGCTGCTGCCCCCGCACGTACCGCACGACGGTCGGGCGGCGACGAGTACGGGGTTCCGCAAGCGCGTCGTCTACCTCGAGGGTTCCGCGATTCCCGCTGAACTCGCCGGTCGCGCCGCGGACGCACCGGAGGTCCCCGATCCGGGGTTCACGGCGGCGCTGCGGGAACTGCACCCCCTCCTCCTGCACCCCTCCGAGGGTTTCGCGGCGGAGGCCCGGACCGCCGTCCTGGTCGAGGCGCTGACCGCGCACCTGCGCCGCACTCCCCCCGTGACGGCCCGCGACGTCCCCCTGGCCCGTAGGGTGCGGTCGCTGCTCGACGAGCACGTCGTCGACGGGATCACGTTGGCGTCCGTCGCGGGAGGGCTCGGGGTCTCCGCCGCCCACGTGGTCCGCACGTTCACCCGCGAGGTCGGCATGCCGCCGCACGCCTACCTGACCTCGCGTCGGGTCGACCTGGCCCGCGCGTTGCTCCTCACCGGTCACCGTCCCGCCGAGGTCGCCGCCCTCGCCGGGTTCCACGACCAGTCGCACCTGACCCGCCACTTCCGCCGGGTCCTCGGGACGACACCGGGACGGTTCACCCGGAGCTGAGTCAGCGCCGCCCCCGGGTGCGACGCTCGATCGTGGGCGGGTCCGGGAACGTCGGCCGGAACGCCAGTCCGGCGCTGGCGAACCCTGCGGTCGAGCTCAGCCGGACGGGCCCTCCACCGGCGACGGAGAACGACCAGATCGCCGGATCCGCCGAGCCGACGTCGCTCCCGGGTTCGGAGGGGACGAAGTTGTCCCCCGCGACGGCGACGGTCGAACCGTCGGAGCTCCAGGCGAGGCGGTCGACCCCGAGGTGCACCTGCCCGAGGTCCTGCAGCAGGTTCCCGCGGAGGTCGAGGACGACGACGTGCGGGTCCTCGGTGGGCCGGAAGTACGTCCCGGGATCAGGAACCACCGCGGTCCGGACCACGGCGACCGCGTCCCCGGACGGCGAGACCACGGGGTGTTCCTCGGCGAAACCCGGCGTCTCGACCCGTTGCGCTGCAGCGGTTGCGACGTCGACGCGGACGAGGTCCTGACCGAACTCGTCGGACGTCGAGGCGATCACCGTCCGGCCGTCACCGGAGAACGTCGGGGACTGCAGGCTGCGGGCGCCGGTCACCACCCGGGTGGCCCCGGTGTCCACGTCGGTGAGGTTGAGGTGGGGCCAACCCGTCGAACCGCACGGGTCACCGTCGCTGGACGACCACACGAGGTCGCGGCCGTCCCGCGAGAACTGCAGGTCGAAGGTCCCCACCGGCGTCGGGGTCAGCCGGCGGGCGCGACCCTCGGGCGAGACCAGGGTGATGTCGGCGGCGGGAACGGGTGGGTGGGTCGAGCAGTCGACGATCTCCCGGACGTCGGAGCGGGCGACGGCGAAGCTCCCGTCCGGTGCCGCAGCGACGTCCCCGAGGCTGGACCCGGCGAACAGGGTGCGACGACCGGTCCCGTCCGGCCGGGCGGAGTAGAGGGTCGTCGCGGTGTCGACGACGGAACCCGTCGGCTCCTGGAAACCGATCCACGCCAGGCGCGAGCCGTCGGCGGACCAGACCAGGTCGGCGATCCCACCCGGCGCGACGGTCCGGGGTTCCTGCGTCGCGGTGTCGAGGACCAGGAGTCGCTGCCGGACGTCGTCCCCGACCCACCCGGTGAACGCCAGTTCGTGCCCCGGGACCCGCGCGGTGGCGGGCAGGGGCGTGAGGACGAGGGCGGCGGTCACCGCCGCGGCACCGATCCACCGTGTGCGCACCCGACCACAGTGGCACAGCGCGGCGGTTCGCGGTGGAGTTCGACGACTCGACCCTGGGGAGTCGTCCGGACGGGCGCGGCTCAGTCGCTGGTGGCGACGAGCTCCTCGAGGCGCACGTCGGGGTTGTCGCGTTCGAAGCTGCGGACGCGCCACTCGTCGGTGAACAGGGCGAACGTGCGGCCGTCGGCGTTGTGGACGACCTCGGTGCCCCGGTGGGCGCGCAGCAGCGGGGCGTCCTCGGCGTCGATGATGCGGGCCGTCGTGTAGGGCAGTTCGGTGAACAGCACGGGCGAGCGAAACTCGTGGGTCATGCGGTACTGCACGACGTCGAACTGCAGGGCGCCGACCGCGCTGATGACGGGTTCGCCGTCCCCGCGGGAGTCGGAGGTCAGGACGCGCACGACCCCTTCCGCGTCGAGTTCGCGCAGGCCCTGCCGGAACTGCTTGCCGACGCGGAGGTCGGAGGGGCGCACGGTGCGGAAGTGCTCCGGGGCGAAGACCGGCAGCGGCGGGTAGGCGATGCGGCCGTTCTCCGACAGCGTGTCGCCCACGTTGACGTGGCGGGCGTTGACCAGGCCGATGACGTCACCGGGCCAGGCCACGTCCACCGTGGAGCGGTCCGCACCGAACACCGTCTGCACGTGCTTGAGGACCATCGGACGGCCGCTCTTGTCGTCGCGCACGGTCATGCCCCGGTGGAACACCCCGGAGTGGATGCGGGCGAACGCGAGCCGGTCGCGGTGGGCGGGGTTCATGCCGGTCTGGGTCTTGAAGACCTGCGCGCTGAAGCTCTCGGTCACGGCGTGGGTGTGCCCGGCGACGTCGTCCTGGTCGTGCGGGTGCGGGGCGACGTCGACGATCGCGTCGAGGACCTGGCCGACACCGGTGTTCGCGACCGCGGCGGTGAAGTACACCGGCGTCGTGCGGAACCCGAGGAACGCCTCCTCGTCGTGGTCGGCCTCGGTGGCCGTGAGCAGGTCGTGCTCGTCGAGGGCCTGCTGCCAGGACGCGCCCTCCAGGGCGGCGGCCTCCTCACCGCTCATCCGCTGCTCGAGCGCGCGGGTGGCTCCACCGGGGGCCTTCGTGTACTTGACGTACTCGCCGGTCCCCCGTTCGAGGAGCCCGCGGAAGTCGCCCGCGATCCCGACGGGCCAGGTCATCGGCGTCGGCTTGAGCCCGGTCACGGACTCGACCTCGTCGAGCAGCTCGAGGGCCTCCCGGCCCGGCCGGTCCCACTTGTTGACGACCGTGATCACGGGCAGCCCGCGCTGCTTGCAGACGCCGAAGAGCTTGCGAGTCTGCACCTCCATGCCGCGGGCCGCGTCGACGAGCATGATCACGGCGTCGACGGCGGTCAACGCGCGGTAGGTGTCCTCGGAGAAGTCCGCGTGACCGGGGGTGTCGACGACGTTGACGACCTGGTCGCGGTAGGAGAGCTGGAGCACGGCGGAGCTGATCGAGATCCCGCGCTGCTTCTCCATGTCCTGCCAGTCGGTCGCGACCCCCGCCCGGCCCGCCTTGCCGTGGACGTGGCCGGCCTCGCGGATGGCGTTGGCGTGCAGCGCGAGCGCCTCGGTCAGCGTCGACTTCCCGGCGTCGGGGTGGCTGATGACGGCGATGGTGCGACGACGGGCCGCCTCGGCCACGATCTGCGCGGGGCTGACGTCGCTGATCTGTCCGGGGGTCTCGATGTCGGCGCTCACCCCTCCATCATCCCCGCTGCGCGGGCCTGGTCACGACGCGCCGGAGGGCACCGATGACTTCCGCGCGGCGATCGGGTCACCACGGGCAGCCCCTTCTCCGACGGCAGGAGCCCACCGTGTCGACACCCGAGGTCCCCTCGCCCCGCCTCGACCTGCGTTCCGGCCCGCAGCGGGTGTTCGCGCACCTGCTCGTGAGCAACGCGATCGTCAGCGTCGTGAACTACACGGTCTGGTTCGCCGTGACGTTCTGGGTGTTCCTCGCGACCCGCTCGGTCTTCGCGACCGGGACGATCGCGGGGATCTTCGTCGTGGCCACCGCCGCGACGGGGATCTGGTTCGGCAGCCTCGTCGACCACCACCGCAAGCGCTCGGTGCTGCAGGCCTCGGCGCTGGTCTCGGTCGCGGTCTACGGCGTGTGCCTGGCGGTGTACCTGGCGACCCCCGACGGGACGTTCTCCGACGTCGCGTCCTGGCAGCTGTGGGCCTTCGTGGTGCTGTGCGTGCTGGGGGTGGTGGCCGGCAACCCGCGCGGGATCGCCCTGCCCACGCTCGTCACGCTGCTGGTGCCCGCGGAGGTGCGCGACCGCGCGAACGGCCTCGTGGGGACGGTGACCGGCACCTCGATGCTCGTCACCTCCGTCATCAGCGGTGTCCTCGTCGCCTCCGGTGGCATGCTGCACGTCCTGCTGCTGGCGATCGTCGTGATCACCGCCTCGGTGCTGCACCTGGCCCGTGTGGAGGTGCCCGAGGACCGGACCGTCGACGCCGGGGCGTCCGGCGCCGGGGCCGGGGTCGACCTGCGCGGGACGTGGCGGCTGGTCCGGGGCGTCCCGGGACTCGTGCCGCTGATCGCCTTCAGCTGCTTCAACAACTTCATCGGCGGCGGGTTCATGGCCCTCATGGACGCCTACGGGCTGTCGCTGGTGTCGGTGCAGGTGTGGGGGCTGCTCTGGGGCGGGCTCAGCGCGCTGATGATCGTCGGGGGGCTGCTCGTCGCGCGTCTCGGTCTCGGCAGCCGCCCGGTGCGACTCCTGCTGCTGGTCAACCTGGTCTCGTGGACGGTGACGATGCTGTTCCCGCTGGCGTCCTCGATCGTGACGCTCACGCTGGCCATGGTCGTGTTCATGCTGCTCATGCCCTTCGCGGAGGCCACCGAGCAGACGGTCCTGCAACGCGTGGTGCCCTACGAGCGCCAGGGCCGGGTGTTCGGGTTCGCGCAGAGCGTCGAGCAGTCCGCCGCTCCCGTCACGGCGTTCCTCGTCGGTCCGATCACCCAGTTCCTCGTCGTCCCGTTCATGACCGACGACGCGGGGGCGGAGGCGATCGGCGACTGGTTCGGAACCGGGCAGACCCGGGCGATCGCTCTGGTCTTCGTGGCCATCGGGCTGCTGGGTCTGGTCGCGACGGTGGTGGCCCTCCTCAGCCCGCAGTACCGCGCACTGGCGGCGTCCTCCTCGGCGGACAGCCCGGCGCAGCGATCCACGGCCGGACGGATGTGAGCCGCGTCACCGCGCTGCGGTCCGCCGCCGTTCGACCCACCGGAGCAGGGCCTCGCCCTGCACCCGCTGGAAGGAGCGCAACGTCGGCAACCCGGGCGGCGCCGGCTGCGCAGCGCGGCCGAGGAAGAACTCCGAGAACCCGTCCAGGACGGTCGTCAACACCTCGGGATCGACGTCGCGGGTGAGGGCGGACGTTGCGAGGACCCGCTCGGCGAGGTCCTCCTCGCCCAGCCGATCGACCTCGAAGAGCAGGGCGAGCAGGTCCAGCCAGGGCGGGCCGACGCAGGCGTGCGGCCAGTCGACCAGGACCGCACCTGCCTCGGTGATCAGGACGTTGTCGGCCCGGAGGTCGAGGTGGACGAGGGTGTCCCCGCCGAGGAGTTCCCGGGCGCTCCCGGGCAACTGCCCGGCCAGCGACTCGGTCGCCGTGGGCAGGTCCGGCACCGGACAGGGGGTCGCGGTGCGCGCGAGCCGCTCCAGCGCCACCACCACGAGGTCGAGGTCGTCGGGCCGCCAGGGCAGTTCCGGTTGCCGTCCGGGAACCTCGTCCAGGACGAGGACGTGGAAGTCCTCCACCCAGTGCGCACCGCGGAACCCCGGGGCGGGAACCCCGGCCGGGAGGGCGGCGGTGATCCTCGCCTCGCGTTCCTGCATGGCCGGGGTGTCGCTGTTCTGCGCGGGGCTCACCGCCTTGACGAAGGCTCGGGTCCCGTCCGCGGCGAGGACCCGGTCCGCCGACCCGGGCGAGAACCCCCCGGACTGCGACTGCGCCGACACCACGGGCGAACCGAGAACCTCGGCGACGACGGCGTGCACCGCTGCGGGCAGGTCGTTCCAGCGCAGTCGGTTTCCTCCGGACGCGTGCATGCCCACCAGGCTCTCGGAGCCTGGTGGTCATGTCCAGCGAGTTGCGCGGGTCAGACGGTCAGCGCGGTGTCCGCCCGCCGGACGACGAGGCCCGGCGCGTCGCCGGCCCCCGGGTCGTCCAGGTCGAAGCTGCGGCCGGCGACGTCGACTTCGACGGTGTCGCCGTCGCGGACCTCGCCGGACAGGATCGCCCGGGCGAGCTTGTCGCCGATCTCGCGCTGCACCAGGCGGCGCAACGGCCGCGCGCCGTAGGCGGGGTCGTAGCCGGTGATGGCCAGCCAGTCCTTCGCGGCGTCGGACACCTCGAGGGTGAGGCGACGGTCGGCCAGGCGGTCGGCCATCTTCTGCACCTGGATCTCGACGATCCGCGACAGTTCCTGCGTCGACAACGGGTCGAAGACCACGACGTCGTCCAAGCGGTTGAGGAACTCCGGCTTGAAGTTCTGCCGCACCGCGGTCATGACGGCGTCGTGCTTGGTCGCCTTCGAGAGTTCCGGGTCCACCAGGTACTGCGACCCCAGGTTCGAGGTCAGCACCAGGATGACGTTGCGGAAGTCCACCGTGCGGCCCTGACCGTCGGTGAGGCGCCCGTCGTCGAGGACCTGGAGCAGGATGTCGAACACCTCCGGGTGCGCCTTCTCGACCTCGTCGAGCAGGACGACGGAGTACGGCCGACGGCGGACGGCCTCGGTGAGCTGCCCACCTTCCTCGTAGCCGACGTAACCCGGAGGGGCCCCGACGAGACGGGCGACGGCGTGCTTCTCGGAGTACTCGCTCATGTCGATGCGGACCATGGCGCGCTCGTCGTCGAAGAGGAAGTCGGCGAGCGCCTTGGCGAGTTCCGTCTTCCCGACCCCGGTGGGTCCGAGGAACAGGAACGAGCCGGTCGGGCGGTCGGGGTCGTTGACCCCGGCGCGCGAACGGCGGACGGCGTCGGAGACGGCCTGCACCGCAGTGCTCTGCCCGATGAGCCGGGCACCGAGGAACTCCTCCATGCGCAGCAGCTTCGCGGTCTCGCCCTCGAGCAGCCGGCCGGCGGGGATGCCCGTCCAACCGGCGATGACCTCGGCGATGTCGTCCGGTCCGACCTCGTCGGCGACCATCGGGGCGGTCCTGGAGACGTTCTCCTCGGCCGCCTGGGCGGTCTCGAGCTCACGCTCGAGGGCCGGGATGCGTCCGTAGAGGATCTCGCTGGCGCGGCCGAGGTCACCCTCGCGCTGCAGCCGCTCGGCCTGCGACCGGAGTTCGTCGACCTGGTGCTTGAGGTCGCCGACGCGGTTGAGCCCGGCCTTCTCCTGCTCCCAGCGCGCGGTGAGCGTGGTGAGCTGCTCCTGGCGGTCGGCGAGGTTCACGCGCAGCGTCTCGAGGCGTTCGCGGCTGGCCGCGTCACCCTCCTTGGACAGCGCGAGTTCCTCCATCTTCATCCGGTCGACGGAGCGGCGGAGCTCGTCGATCTCGACGGGCGAGGAGTCGATCTCCATCCGCAGCCGGGACCCGGCCTCGTCGACGAGGTCGATGGCCTTGTCCGGCAGCTGCCGGCCGGTGATGTAGCGGTCGGAGAGCGTGGCGGCGGCGACGAGGGCGGCGTCGGAGATCGAGACCTTGTGGTGGGCCTCGTAGCGTTCCCGCAGACCGCGCAGGATGCCGATGGTGTCGGGCACGGAGGGTTCGCCGACGAAGACCTGCTGGAAGCGCCGTTCGAGCGCCGGGTCCTTCTCGATGCGTTCGCGGTACTCGTCCAGCGTGGTCGCGCCGACGAGGCGGAGCTGGCCGCGGGCGAGCATGGGTTTGAGCATGTTGCCCGCGTCCATGGCGCCCTCGCCGGCGCCCGCGCCGACGACGGTGTGCAGTTCGTCGATGAACGTGACGACCTGTCCCCCGGAGTTCTGGATCTCCTGCAGGACGGCCTTGAGGCGTTCCTCGAACTCGCCGCGGTACTTCGCCCCGGCGACCATGCTGGCCAGGTCCAGGGAGATCAACCGCTTGCCGCGCAACGACTCGGGGACGTCGCCAGCAACGATGCGCTGGGCCAGGCCCTCGACGACGGCGGTCTTGCCGACGCCGGCCTCGCCGATGAGGACGGGGTTGTTCTTGGTGCGGCGCGAGAGCACCTGCACGACGCGGCGGATCTCGGCGTCACGGCCGATGACGGGGTCGAGGCGGCCCTCGCGGGCCTGCTCCGTGAGGTCGATGCCGTACTTCTCGAGGGACTTGTAGGTGCCCTCGGGGTCGGGCGAGGTGACCTTCGCCCCACCGCGGACGCCGGGCAGGGAGTCGAGCAGCGCGTCGCGCGTGGCGCCGACGGCCCGCAGGGCCTCACCGGCGGCGGACGTGGACGCGGCGGCGCCGAGCAGGAGGTGCTCGGTGGAGACGTAGGCGTCGTCGAGCGCGCGGGCCTCGTCGCCGGCGTCCTGCATGAGCTGCAGGGCGGGACGCGACAGCTGCGGCTGACTGACGGACGAGCCGGACGCGCTGGGCAGCGACGCGAGCGCGCCCTCGACCCGGCGGGTGAGCAGGGCCTGGTCGGCCCCGACGGCGGCGAGCAGGTGACCGGCGACGCCGTTCTCCTGCTCGAGCAGCGCGGCGAGGACGTGCAGGGGTTCGACCTGCGCGTGACCCGCGGACGTGGACCGGCCGACGGCGTCGGCCAGGGCCTCCTGGGCGCGGGTGGTGAGCTTGAGGTCCACGGGCTACCTCCGGTCGTGAGGTGGGTGAGTGACGTTGGGTACAACCATGCCAGAGTTGAGCTTGTTCCGCTCAACCCTGCGTGGGACGGTCGCGCGCGGTGGTCAGTGCGGAGCCGCCAGCCAGGCCCGGGCGGGTTCCATCGCGCCGACGCCGTACTGCTCGTCCATCCCCCGCGCGAGGTCCGCGACGAAGGTCGCCCGCAGCGACGCCCGCCACGCCTCGTCGGCCGCGGCCATCGTGCGCAGGACTCCGCACGGGCGCGTGCAGGCCTCGGGCGGGGAGGCCAGCGGCCCGCGCTGTCGGATCTCGGTGCACACGAACGCCGGACGCGCCCCGTCCACGGCCTCGACGATGTCGAGCACGCTGACCTCGTCGGCGGGGCGCGTCAGGCGGTACCCGCCGTCCTTGCCCTGCACGGAGGCGATGATCCCGGCCCGAGAGAGGGCCTGCAGGTGCTTGGCCAGGTAGCTGGCGGACACGTCGTGGAACTGGGCGAGGCGCGCCGCGGGCACCGGACCGGAGGCGGCCGTGAGGACCACGCAGCAGTGCACGGCCCACTCGACACCGTCGGACATCTTCACCTGCTCAGAGTACTTGACCCGGACCGTCATTGTCTGAGTTGATGAACCCGGACAAAGGATGTCCGAGTCATTCTCCGGAGGTGCTCCTCGTGAAGATCGTCGTCATCGGTGGAACCGGGCTCATCGGTTCCCAGGTCGTCCAGCTGCTCACGGCCCACGGGCACGAGGCCGTCCCGGCCTCCCCCGCGTCGGGGGTCGACACCCTCACCGGGGCGGGTCTCGCCGACGTCCTGGTCGGCGCCGCAGTGGTCGTGGACGTCTCGAACTCCCCCTCCTTCGCCGACGCGGACGTGCTGCGGTTCTTCACCACGTCCACGGGGAACCTGCTCGCGGCCGAGGAGTCCGCCGGAGTGGGCCACCACGTCGCCCTGTCCGTCGTCGGCAACGACCGTCACCCCGGTTCGGGGTACCTGCGGGCGAAGGCCGCGCAGGAAGAACTCCTCCGGAACTCCGGCGTCCCGTACTCCGTCGTCCGCGCGACGCAGTTCTTCGAGTTCGCCCGCGGCATCGCGGCGTCCTCGACCGACGACCAGGGGAACGCGCGCATCTCGCCCGCGCTGTTCCAGCCCGTCGCCTCCGCGGACGTCGCCGCAGCGGTGGCCCGCACCGCGGCGGGTGAACCCGTGAAGGGTTTCCTCGAGATCGCCGGTCCGGAGAAGCTCCACCTCGACGAGTTCGTCCGGATCGGGCTGGCGGCGGCCGGTTCGGACCAGAAGGTCGTCACCGACCCCGCGGCCCCGTACTTCGGTGTCGTCCTCGACGACGACTCGCTCGTTCCCGCCCCCGACGCCACGACCTCCACGACCACCTACGCCGAGTGGCTCACCGTGCCCGGGAACGCGACCGGTGGTCGGCGATGAGGATCGCGGTCGCCGGCGGGACCGGCACCATCGGACGCCACGCCGTCGACCTGCTGCGACGCGGGGGCCACGAGGTCGTCGTGCTGACGACCTCCACGGGCGTGGACCTGACGACCGGGAGGGGTCTGGAGGGGCGTCTCGTCGACTGCCACCGCGTCCTCGACCTGTCGAACACCCGCGCCGACGCGGGCCGCGAACAGTCGGAGGCGTTCTTCTCCGCGAGCGCGAGGAACCTGCTGTCCGCCGCCCACGAGGCCGGCGTCGGGCACATCGCGTTCCTCTCCATCGTCGGTGCCGACGTCGTGGACCTCGGCTACTACCACGGGAAGCGTCGGCAGGAGGAACTCGTGACGACGGGCCCGCTGCCGTGGACCCTGTTGCGCGCGACCCAGCTGCACGAGTTCGCGGCCCAGTTGCTCGACGTCGCCGACGGACCGGTCGTGTACGTCCCACCGATGCTGACCCAGCCGGTCGCGGCGATCGACGTGGCCACCCGCCTGGTGGAACTCGTGACGGGTCCGGCGCGGGGCACCGTGCCCCCGATCGCCGGTCCCGACGCCCTGTGGGTGGCCGACATGGCCCGTCGCGTCCTCGCGCGACGAGGGGTGAGCCGGCAGGTGGAGACCCTGCCGGTGTCCGACGCCCTGGCCCTGCAGCTGGCCGGAGGCGACCTCGTACCGGAGGGCGAGTTCCTCAGCGCCACGACGACGTTCGGTCAGTACCTCGACGGTCTCGTGCCCGCGGGCCGGGTCTGACGTGGGCGGCTCGTTCTCCCCGATCCGGTTGGGCGCGCTCGAACTGCCCAACCGGATCGTGATGGCCCCCACGACCCGGCTGCGGTCAGGGGTGACGGGTGTCCCCGGGGAACTCGTGGCCGAGGCGACCTACCCGAGCCCGGGATCGCGGGGGAACGTGGACGTCGTGGCCGCGCACGTCCTCGCCGCCCGGCTCGCCGCCGAGGCCGGACTGGACGGCGTCGAGGTGCACAGCGCCAACGGGTACCTGCTGCACCAGTTCCTGGCTCCGACCTCCAACCGGCGCGGCGACGGCTGGGGTGGATCCGTCCCCGGCCGCACCCGGCTCGCACACGAGGTCGTCGAAGCGGTGGCCGCGGAGATCGGCGGTCCCGGGTCGGGGTCCGGATCTCGCCGCAGCACGACCGCCTGGGGGCACGGGAACCCGACCTCGACGACGTGTCGGCCACGTACGGGCACCTGGTGGACGCCTTCGCGCCGCTGGGCCTCGCCTACCTCAGCGTCCTCCACGACGACCCGGCCGGCCGGTTGGTCCAGGACCTGCGGGCGCGCAGCGGATCACCGTTGATGCTCAACAGCGGGTTCGGCACCGAGACCACGCGGGCGGACGCGGAGTCGCTGCTGGACGACGGGACCGCGGACGTCGTGGCCGTCGGCCGCCCGTTCATCGCGAACCCGGACCTGGTGGCGCGCTGGCAGGGAGGCCACCCCGAGAGCGCGTACGACCCGGACACCGTCTACGGGACGGGAGCCGCCGGCTACACCGACTACCCGCCCATCTCCCCGGGGTGATCCGGCCCGGTGAGAGGCTGGTGCGATGGGTGAACCCACCGCTCGCTCAGCGACCACGACCCGCAGGACGGTCCTGGCCGTCGGGCTCACCCTGGCCACGGCCGCCTGCGACCGCCCGGCTCCACCGGCTCGTCCGACCACGACGCCCACGCCCACATCCACGTCCACGCCGAGCTGGGACGACCTGTCCGCCCGCCTGCCCGGCGGTCTGCTGCGCCCCGACACCACGGGCTGGAACCCCTCGAACCTGCTCTACAACCCCCGCTTCACGGCCGCCCCGCAGGCCGTGGCCCCCGTCCGCACCGCCGACGACGTGGCGGCCTGCGTCGCCTTCGCCGCCGACTCCGGAACCCCGCTGAGGATGCGCAACGGAGGTCACTCCTACGGCGGCTGGTCCGCCGACGACGGGCTCGTGGTCGACCTGGCGGCGCTGAACTCCGTCGAGGTGTCGGCCGACGGGACGACGGCGAGCGTCGGGGCGGGCGCCACCCTCATCGACGTCTACTCGCAGTTGGGTTCCCGGGGTCTCGCGATCGGCGCCGGATCGTGTCCCACGGTGGGCGTCAGCGGACTCACCCTCGGCGGCGGGGTCGGCGTGCTCGCCCCCTCGTTCGGGCTCACCTGCGACCAGCTGCGCTCCGCGACGGTCGTCACCGCGGACGGGAGGCAGCAGACCGTCGACGGGGACGACGCCCTGTTCTGGGCGCTGCGCGGCGGCGGCCCCGGACTGGCCGCGGTGACGTCGTGGGAGTTCGCGCTGCGTCCCGCTCCCGACGTGGAGGTGTTCTTCCTGCGCTGGCCGTGGGAACGCGCGGCCGACGTCCTCGCCGCCTGGCAGGCGTGGCTGCCGGACGCACCGCGGGAACTGTGGTCCACGTGCAAGCTCCTCGCGAACCCCGGCGACGGCGACCGGGTGCAGGTCTCCGGGGCGTGGACCGGGTCGGCCTCCCTGGACACCGCCCTCGCGGGTCTCCTCGGCCGCCTCCCCGCGCCCGCCGCGAACACCCACCGCCGTCTCGACTACGCCGCGGCGATGGCCTACGAGGCGGGGTGTTCCGGGCTGGACGCGGCGGCGTGCACGACGAAGGCCCTCGACGGCGACCACCGGCAACCCTTCGCCGCGACCTCCTCGATGCTCGGCCGGGAACTCCCGGACGCCGGGGTCCAGGCGGGAGTCGCTGCGGTGCAGGCGGTCATCGACGCACCACCGGCCGGTCTGGTCGAGGCCGGGATGTCGTTCGACGCCCTCGGGGGCGCGGTGGCCGACGTCGCCCCCGACGCCACGGCGTTCCCCTGGCGCACCGCCCTCGCCACCGTCCAGCACACCGCCACCTGGACGGGACGGCAGGACGCCGCGGGTTTCGACGCCGTGGTCGCCGGGACCCGTGCGGCGCTGAGCCGGTGGACCGGGAACGCGGCCTACGTGAACTACGCCGACGCCGGGCTCCCCGACCGGGCGACGGCCTGCTGGGGCGACAACCTCGCCCGCCTGCGAGAGGTGCGGAAGACGGTCGACCCCGACGGCGTCTTCGCCTCACCCGGCACGGGAGACTGAAGCCGCCGTCGCGGCAGAGCGGGGACGCTCAGGAGATGTCGCACCCGGCGTGGTCGACGTACTGCTCGGCGTCGGCGAAGACGGCGTCGGAGACGCTCGGGGCCCCACCGGCGACGATGATCAAGCAGGGGCGGATCCGGGCGAGCTCGGCCCGGGTCGCGGCGGGCAGGCTGTCGCGTTCGGTCAGCAGCACGGGACCGAACCCCGAGAAGGTGTTGCCCAGGGCGAGGGCGTCGGGGAACGAGGTCCCGGAGGCGAGGAACACCGCGGACGTGGTGTCGTGGTCCCAGCCGCCCAGGGCGGAGATCTGGGCCGCGGTCTCGTAGCGGTCCGCGCCGGAGACGCGGAGGTTGCCGGCCGCCGTCTGCGACGACTTGGTCTCGACGCTGCGCAGGGTGTCGGCCGAGAGGGTGCGCGCGTGGCGGTCGGTCTGCGGGGCGTCGGTGGCGGAGGCCGCGCTCGCGGAGGCGACCGCGACGGCGGCGAGCCCGACGGCGGCGATGGAGGCGAGGGTCTTGGTGCGCATGGTCGGTTCTCCAGACGAGGTGGGGCCCGACGGGGTGGTCACCGCCGGTCCCGCAAGGTTTGCGGACCGGGGTCCCGGCCGACCACGATCCGCCACCGAGCAGCCGCCGAACGAGGAGCAGGTTCACCTGTCCTCGCCATCGAGACCCGCCTGGAGTCACCTGTGAAGCACAGCGAGTAGCCGACCGGCACTACCTGCAGCCGGTGGCACGACGGGTTGGGTTCGGGTGTCGACGCGCCGGGGCGCTCGCCCCGGTAGGTACCGACGTCCGGAACGGAACGCGACGATGAGCACCACCCCGTCGACCACGCTGGTCCCCACCCGCCTGGCGGTGCACAGCACGGGGGCGGCCCGACGGCGGCGTCGTGGCACAGCACGTTCGTGGAACTCCTGAGCCGTTGCCTCGACGACGCGCGACGGCACAGCGCCGCGGAAACCCTGAGGTCCTTCGTCGTCGGACGGAGCGACCTCGGCGACGAACTGCACCGACGCCCGGGTCCACGGCGCCCGCACCCTGGTCCCCGTGGAACGACCGGAGGAGTTCAGCGCGGGGCTGCGCGGTCGCGCCGTCCTGCGGCCGACTCGGCAGGATGGTCGGGTGAGCCCCCGCGAACTCGTCGTCCTCGGCACCGCCGGGCAGGCACCCACCAGGACCCGCAACCACAACGGGTACCTGCTGCGCTGGGACGGCACCTCGATCCTCTTCGACCCCGGCGAAGGCATCCAGCGTCAGATGCTGCACGCCGAGGTCTCCGCACCCCGTATCGAGCGGATCTGCGTGACCCACCGCCACAACGACCACTGCCTGGGCATCCCCGGCGTCCTGAACCGGATGGCCCAGGACGGACCGGGACGTGCGGTGACCCTGCACGGGCCGGTCGACGCGTTCGAGCACCTCCACGCGCTCGCCGTCGTCGCCGACGCGCACGTGGCGGTCACCGTCGAGGGGGTTCCCACCCTGGACGAGCCCGTCGACGTGGCCGAGGTCGCGGGGTGCCGGTTGACCGCGCAGGCCCTGGACCACCGGGTCCCCACGATCGGCTACCGGTTGGCCGAACCCGCGGGCCGGTCCTTCGACGCCGACGCCCTCGCCGCCGCGGGGATCAGCGGTCGCGACGTCGGGGAACTGGCACGACGGGGTGAACTCCGCGGGGTCCGCCTCGGCGACGTCTCCGTGGAACGCCCCGGGCAGGTGTTCGGCTTCGTGATGGACACCCGCCTCTGCCCGGCCGTCGAGGAGGTCGTCCGCGACGCCGACCTCGCCGTCCTGGAGTGCACGTACGCCGACCGCGACACCGACCTGGCCCTCAGCCGGGGGCACCTGACCGCCCGTCAGGCCGGGCTCGCCGCCGCCCGTGCCGGAGTGCGCACGCTGGTGTTGGCGCACTTCTCGCAGCGCTACCCCGACCTGGAGGAACTCGGACTCGAAGCCCGGGCCGCGATCGCGGAGGTCGGAGCCGGGACGACGGTCCACGTCGCCCGCGACCTCGACGTCGTCGCGGTACCGCCCCGACGTCACCCTGCGCCGGCGTCCCGGGCGTCGTAGCGTCGGGGCGTGAGCCAGCCGACGTTCGACCCCGCCGACCCGCCCGTCCCCGAGCTCGAGGAGGACGAGGACGTGCCGCCCCGTCCGGAGGAGGAGGTCGCCGACGCCGGCGAGGCTCCCTGAGCCGGGGCCGCTGGGGGTGCCGGGTGAGCGCCTGTGCGAGGCCGGGTGGCCCTCGAAGGCCCCACTGGTTCCCCGTCGTCCTCCCGCAGGACGGACCGGACGCGGGAAGCCCACCGCCGGGTGGCGATGGGCTCCCTCGATGGCCTGGGTCGGTCAGGCGGTGACCGTCTCCAGCTTCCCGTGCGTCGCGCGGACCTGGGGAACCCGGAGGAACTGCACCAGGACGAACGCGACGGCGTAGAGGCCGACGAAGGACCACACGACGGCCTGGTTGCTGCCACCGAGCTGCAGCACCACCCACACGACGGCGGATCCGAGGAACGTCGCCCCACCGGCGGCGGTGGTGTACATCGCCATCGCGGCACCCTTGTGGTCGGGGGCGAGCGCGGGCATGATCGCGCCCATCGGCACGAAACCGGCGAGGAGCATCCCGAAGACGCAGCCAGCGAGGACGGACAGGACGTAACCCCAGGTGCTGCCGGCGGGAACCAGCTGCGGCACGTACCACCAGAGCACGAGACCGCAGGCGGATCCGACGATCCCGAACCACTGAACGGTGCGCTGCCAGCCGATCTTGTCCCCGATCGCGCCGAACATGGCGTTCACCAGGATGTTCGTCGCGTAGACGCACACGGTCATGACCAGCCAGCGGGACTGGCCCCAGCCGCGTTCGGTGGCGATGACGGCCGGCAGGACGATGAACATCCCGAACTCGGGCGCGGTGTTGATGAGTCGCACCAGGAACCCCATGCCGACCTTGGGTTGCCGGAACGCCAGACGGACGCCCGAGGTCAGGACCTGTGCGGCTGACTCCTCCGCCGGGGCGATCCGCTGGTTCCCGCGCGGGTCGCGGACGCCGAGCCAGGCGATGAGGAACCCGATGACCACGAGGCCGATCGAGGCGACCATCGCGCCCGTCTCACCCGGGGTGCCGCCACCGAACAGCGGGATCGCCCCGACGGCGAACAGCGAGCCCAGCGTCGGCAGACCACCGGTGAACGCGACGTAGAACCAGCCGACGGCCGCGCCGTTGCGTTCTGGCCGGGTGGTGATGTTCACCCACACCAGGAACGCGAAGGCGAAGAGCGGGAACCCGAACCCCCGGACGGCGTAGGCGGCCGCGGCCAGCGGGAAGCTCTCCGCCTGCAGGGCGAGCAGGAACAGCACCTCGAAGACGACCCAGACGACGAAACCCAGGGCCATGACCCGGCGCGGCCCGAACAGGTCGGACAGGGCCCCGGACACGTAGCTGCCGACGAGGACGCAGAGGCTGTAGTAGGTGATGATGCTCGCGACGGCGCTCTCCGGTCGACCGAGCACGTCGACCAGGTGCGGGGTCAGGAAGTTCGACTCGACGCCGTTGCCGGTCATGAAGACCAGGACCCCGACGAAACCCCAGCGGAGGACCGGGGGGATGCCCAGTCGCTGCAGCCGGCCCTCCGACGGCGCGTCGGTCGTGCTCTGCGGGGTCACGACAACCCCGGGACGATGGACACCTTGACGGAGTTCGCCGAGTCGGCCACGAGGTCGAGTCCCTTCTGGAACTCTTCCAGCGGCAGCTGGTGGGAGCAGATCTCGTCCAGCGGCAGCCGGCCCGAGGCGATGAGCTTGAGCGCGGCGGGCCAGGTGTTCTGCCCCAGGTGGGCCCCCAGGACGTTCAGTTCCTTGTCGTCGCTGATGATCGACCAGTCGACCGACACCGGGTCCTTGAACACCGAGTACTCGACGAAGGTCCCGAGCTTGCGCAACAGGTTCAGGCCCTGCGCCACCGCCGACGGGTGACCGGTCCCCTCGATGTAGACGTCGGCACCGTAGCCGTCAGTGAGGTCCTTGACGGTCTGGACCACGTCGACCTCGGTGATGTTCAGGGTGAGGTCGGCCCCGCACTTCTTCGCCAGTTCCAGCTTCTGCGGCAGCGCGTCGAGGGCGATGATGCGCTTCGGGAACTTCGCGGCCGCACCGGCGATCATGCCGAGGCCGATCGGGCCGCAGCCGGCGATGACGACGGTGTCGTCGAAGCGGATGTTCGCCCGCTCGACGGCGTGCAGCGCGCAGGACAGCGGTTCGGCGTAGGCGACCTGCCACGGCGGGAGGTCCGAGGGCGCCTTGTGGACCAGCGCCTCCTTCGGCAGGACCATGTACTCGGCCATGGCGCCCGGGGTGCGGCGCTTGAACCCGAACATGTCGTGCGGCTGGCACATGTGGTAGTTGCCGGTGTTGCAGTAGCGGCAGTTCCAGCACGGGACGATCTGCTCGGCGACGACGCGGTCGCCTTCCGACACGCCCCAGCGGGCGGTCGCCTCGGCGTCGATCCCGACGACGCGGCCGGTGAACTCGTGTCCGGGGACGACCCCGGTCTCGGTCCACGCCGGGCGGTTCTCGTCGCCCCAGAACTTCGCGGCGCCGTGGTAGCACTTCAGGTCGCTGGCGCAGATGCCGACGGCCTCGACCTTCAGCAGGATCTCCCCCGGTCCCGCGACCGGGACGGGGATCTCCTCGAGGCGGTAGTCCTCCGGTCCGTGCACCACGACGGCTCGCATGGTCTGTGGTTCAGTGCCGGTCATCAGCTGCTCCCTCGCAGAGTCCGTCGACCCCTCACGGGTCCGTCCTGTCCTGACCCTAGGACCGGCCAGCACAGATGTCCAGCACACATGTGCACGGCCGACTCGAGTGCCCTCCCCGCCGCTGGGTAGCGTGGCGGCCGACACAGGAGGTGGGGGCGTGGTCAAGGGACCCAAGGGAGACAGCCGGTTCCCACTGGCGCTGGCGCACACCGCCGCGACGCTCTACTACCTGCAGGACGCGACCCAGGCCGAGATCGCGGAGCGACTGGGCACGTCCCGCGCGACCGTGAGCCGTCTGCTGCAGGAGGCGCGGGACCGGGGACTGGTCCGCATCGAGGTGCTGCCGCTCCCCCGGGAGGACCCCGACGACCTCGCGGAACGGCTGCGCACGGCCCTCGGGCTGGAGGGGGTCTGGCTGTCGCCCGCCACCACGACCCAGCACGTGGCCGAGGCCGTCTCGCCCGTCCTGGCCGTGCTGCTCGCCGGCCTCGGCCTCGTCGCCGGGGACGTGCTCCTGGTCTCCTCGGGGCGGACCGCCTACGAGATCGCCCGACGCGAACTGCCCGCGTTGCCGGGCGTCGTCGTGGCCCCGATGGTCGGCGGCCAGGACGAGGCCGAGGCCTGGTACCAGACCAACGAGATCACCCGTCGCGTCGCCGCCGCCGTGGGCGGGACCCCGCGGTTCCTGCACGCTCCCGCGTTCCCGGGGCGCGGGCTGCGGCGCAGCCTGGTCGCGGACCCGGAGTTCAAGCGGTTCACCGCGCTCTGGGAGAGCGCCCGGTGCGCGGTCATGGGCGTGGGCGCCCCTCCGCTGCAGCGCGACTCGATCCCGAGCTTCGTCCCCACCGCGGAGACCCCGTTGCGCGACGCCGTCGGCGACGTCGCCTCCCGCTTCTACGACGCGCACGGCGTGGAGATCTCCTACGACGGCGCCGACCGCCTCATCGCGATCCCGCTCGACGTGCTGCGGGCCGTCCCGCACCGCATCGCCGTCGTCTACGGGGCGGTGAAGGTGCCGAGCGTCCTCGCCGGCGCCCGCGGCGGCTTCTTCAACCACCTCGTCACCGACCCGGCGACGGCCGCCAAGCTCCTCACGGCGGCGTGAGACCCCACGCGTCCCGGTCGTCGTCGGCGAGCCGTTCCAGCACCGCCGCGAGCTGGTCGCTGCGCAGGTAGGAGGGGTTGCTCCCCGCCGCCATCCGGATCACCTCCGCCGCGCGGAACCGGCCGTCGGCGAGCAGCGCGGACCGCTCGACCGGCGCTCTGAGGGGCAGGAGGTCGAGCTCCACCCGGTCGTCGTCGCCCGGGACCCCCGCGAGCCGTCCCACCGCCGCGACCCCGGGGTCGCGCGCTCCGCTCACCCACAGCAGGCACGGCTGCCCGGCGGCCATCAGGCCCAGCCGGTAGCTCGGGCGCAGGCATCGTCGCACCGCCTGCCATCCCGCCGGCTCCAGTTCCGCGGGCCGACCGGCCGACTTCACCAGCCAGCAGGCCACGTCGTCGTTCGACAGCCGGCGCACCCGCTCATCGTGGCCGAGGTCCGCCGAGGTCGCCCGCCCGAGCGGCGAGGGCCCGCGCCGCGAACGTCCCCAGCCAGTGAGTGCTGGCGTAGCCGTCGGCGGACAACGCCTCCAGGCCCCGCCCGAGGTGCACGTCGGCGGCCCCGGAGAGGACGCCCCGCCTCGAGTCGGTCGGGTCCAGCGCGGCGGCCAGGTCCGCCAGGGCGGCCGCGCGCGAGAGGTTCAGCCCGTCGAGGTGGCCGAGGCGGCCGTCCAACCGGTCGGGCACCGCGACCGGTTCGAGCAGGGTCCGGGGTTCCCCCTGCGCCAGTCCCGGCCAGAACCCCTGCAGCCACGGCGGGAACTCCTCGGCGGGGAGCAACCGTCGCACCAGGTCGGCCTCGGCCAGACCCGGCGAGAGGAAGTCCTCTCCCGACGGTTCCCAGGTCAGGGGGGCGTCCCGGTCGGGCAGGAACCAGTCCGTGGCCGTGGCGCGCACGGCGTCGGCCAGGTCGTCCCGGCCCAGCACGGGAGCCGCGTCGAGGAGCAGGCCGAGCGAGAACGCGGAGTTCGCGTGGGTTCCGGCGCGCACCGGACGCCCCGCCCGCGGCAGCCAGTCGAGGACGAGGTCGGCGACGGCGTCGGCCGCGGGGCGCAGCGCCGATCCCCAGGCGGGGTTCGCACCGGTCCAGGCCCGGCACTGCGCGGCGAGGGTCACCAGCCAGGCCCAGCCGTAGGGCCGTTCGAAACCCGGCGACGTCACCAGGGCGAGGGTCTCGCGTTCGAGGTCGGCCGCGGTGAGGTGGTCGTCGAGAACGGCCCGCACCGCCTCGACGTCGATCTCCTCGGGGTGGTGCTCGAGGAGGAACACCAGCAGCCAGTGCGTGTGCACGGCGGAGTGCCAGTCGTAGCACCCGTGGAAGGCCGGGTGCGCCGCCCTCGGCCGGACCAGGTCCCCGGGACCCCGGAGTTCCGTCCCCGGCGCGTGGGGGAACTCCCGCCGCACGTTCGCCACGGCCGTCCGGGCCAACCGCCCGGCGAGCGGGGCGAGCATCAGAAGGCCAGGAAGTACATCAGGACGACGTTCGCGACGAGCAGCGGGACGGCCGTCGGGATCTGCTGCCGGATCACGGCGTAGTTGCTCCTCAGTTCCAGCAACGCCACGGGGACGACGTTGAAGTTCGCGGCCATCGGGGTGCAGAGCGTCCCGCAGTACCCCGACAGCATCCCGATCGCGAACACCACCGGCGGGTTCCCGCCCATGGCCTCGACGAGCACCGGGTAGCCGATCGCCGCGGTGAGCACCGGGAAGGCCGCGAAGGCGTTGCCCATGACGACGGTGAACACCGCCATGCCGACGCAGTAGAGGATCACCGCCGGCAGCAGCGCGCCGTCCGGCAGGACGGCCGAGACCGTGGTGCCGATGGCGTCCCCGACCCCGGCGGTCGCGAACACGAGCCCGAGCACCGACAGCAACTGCGGCAGGACGAGGGCCCAGCCGAGGTCCTCGGTGAGGCGACGTCCTTCGGTCAGGGCGAGGGCCGGCGTCCGTTGCCGGAACAACCACATCCCGACCGGGACCGCGATGATCCCCGCCGCGGCGAGACCGATGACGGTCTCGCTGCCGCTCTGGAGCAACGGCTGACCGCCGACGGTGATGTCCTTGCCCACCGTGGCGCACAACGCGGTCACGACCGGGATGATGAGGACCGGGACGAAGAGACGGTTCCCGAACCGGGCGGCGAGCACCTCGCGCGTCGCGAGCAGCGTCGTCCCCGCACGACCGGCCGGGGAAGCGGGGCCGTCGACGACCGCGGCCGTCCCTCCGCCCGCGGCGGACCCGCTGCGCGCCAACCGACCCGTCCCCGCGATCGCGGCGATGGCGACGATCGCGAGTCCGAGCGGCCACCCCGGCGCGGTCTGCGCCACGACGAACGAGCTGTAGGGGAAGCAGAGGCCGAGCAACGCCCAGAACGCGCCGCTCGTGGCCCGGCGGGGGTTGCTCCGGTCGCGGGCGACGAGGGCGCCGACGACGAGGAAGAAGAACCCCATCACCCAGTAGAACCACTCGACGCGGATCACCCCGCCACCTCCGACGTCCCGAACTTCGCCATCTCCCGGGCCAGCCCCCGGTCGGTGAGCAGGCTGCGGGTGCCGTGGACCAGCAGCGCCACCACCGCGGTCGGGATCGCCCAGAGCGCCAGCTGCAGGGGTTCGAGCGTGTAGCCGTAGGTCGTGTCGACGAAGGAGGTGATCAGCAGCACGGCACCGACGGCGACGAAGATGTCCTCACCGAAGAACGCGCCCACGTTGTCGGTGCTGGCCGCGAACGCGCGGATGCGCTGCGAGACCGCGTCGGGGAGGGGCCCGAACCGGCGGACGGCCGCGGCCTCGGCCATCGGCGCGACCAGCGGCCGGACGGTCTGGGCGTGGCCGCCGATGCTCATCAGGCCGATGGCCGCGGTGACCTGGCGGATCACGAAGTAGCCCGCGAGGATCCCGCCCGTGCTCAGCCGGGACATCTTCGACACCAGCCGCCGGGCCTGTTCCTGCAGACCGTTGCGTTCCACCATCCCGATCACGGGGAGGACGAGCAGGAAGATGCTGACGGACCGGGAACCGGCGAAACCGGTCCCGAACGCGTTCAGCACCTCGACGGGGGTCATCCCGCCGAGGAAACCGGTCACGAGACCGGCGACGGTGACGACGAGCATGGGGTTGAGCCGCAGGGCGAAACCCGCGACCACGACGAGGATTCCGAGGAGAACGAGCACTTCCGCGCCTTTCCGGAGGACGAACGGGAGGTCGAGTGTTCCCGGCGACGCTAGGGATCGTTCAACGATCGCGCAAGGGGTACGGTCGGACCAGTTTCCGCAGGCAACTCCCGGTCGAGCCCCCGAGGTGACGTCGACATGCCCACCACCAACCGCACCCCCCACGACAGCCCGTCCCGTCCGCTCCCGCCGACGGTGGAGGAATCCCGGCTCACCGCCCCGGTCGCCGAGCAGGTCCTCACCGCGTCCGGGTTCTCGACGCTCGTGGCGGAGTTCACGGCCGCCGCGAGCACGGCGAGCACCCTCGACGCCCTCCACGCCGTCGTGCGCGACCACGGCACCCGGCTGTGGGAGAGCGCCGTCCGGCGGGCGGGGAACCGACCGGGTTCCGACGGCCTGGACCCCTACGACGACCGCCCGCTGTACTGGGCCCGCACCGCGACGGGTTCGGTGCTGCGCAGCCTCGACAACGACGTCCTGGAGGTCCAGCACCAGCGCCTCGCCCTGCTGCACGTCCTGGACCGGACCTCCCGCGGCATCGACCGCCCGCTCTGGCCGGGAGCCGCCGCAGGGGACCTGCGCGTCGCGGTGAGCGGTTTCGACCCCTACGGCCTCGACGCCGACGTCCGGCACTCCAACCCGTCCGGATGCGCTGCGCTGCAGCTGGACGGCGCGACCTTCGACACCCCGGCGGGGCGTGTCGTCGTCCGGTCCGTCGTGCTCCCGGTGAACTACGGCGACTTCGACCAGGGGATCGTCGAAGACGCCTTCGGCCCGGCCCTGCTCGCGGGAGCGGACCTGATCACCACGATCAGCATGACCAGCCGCGGGCGGATGGACGTGGAGAAGTGGGCGGCGAACGCCCGCGGCGGCACCCCGGACAACAGCCGCGACCAGCACTTCGGGCCGGTGGGCCGCGCCGCCCGCTGGGCCCAGCCCGACCAGAACCCCGAGTGGATCGGGACGACCCTGCCACACGCGGCGATGGTCGCGGCAGGCACCGGCCCCTGGCCCGTCGTGCTGAAGCAGGGGATCCGGGAGTGGCCTGCCGGGTCGTTCCCCGACCCCGCGGCGCTGCGCTCGAACCCCGACCCCTCGCCCGGCAGCACCGCGGCGGCCGGGACGGGCGGCGACTACCTCAGCAACGAGAGCATGTACCGCTCGAACCGGTTGCGGCTCGCCCTCGGGGCGGACGACGTCCCCGGCGGCCACCTGCACGTCTCGGCGATCGTCGACCCCGTCGACCCCGCGGCGATCACCGACGCCGCGTTCGAGGAGGACCGCCGCGCGGTCGTCGACCAGACGATCGCGCTGGTCCGTGCCGCGGCCGAGGCCGTTCAGGCGGAGCGGCGGTCGCGGTAGGCCTGCAGCACGCGCCCTTCGGCCTCGTCGAGGTAGCTGCGCAACTCCCTGGCCGCCGCGACGCCACCGCGTTCGAGCAGGGTGTCCAGGACGACGTGGTTGCGCGCGAGGTACGAGCCGTGGAAGTCCTCGGGGGAACCGACGACGTGGAAGGCGAGACGCATCTCGTTCCAGATGCTCTGCATGAGTCCTTCGATGCGGACGCTGCCCAGTGCGGTCAGGGCCCGGTGGAAGTCGATGTCGGCGGTACCGACCCCGATCCAGTCCCCCGCCGCGGCGAGGCGCTCGGCGCGTTCGAGGGTCTCGGCGACGTCGGCGAGGCCGTCGGTGCGCCGGCCGTGGTCGCGGACGGCGGCGCACTCCACGAGTCGCCGGGCGTCGTAGAGCTCGTGGACGTCCTGTTCGCTGGGGACGCGGACGAACACCCCGCGGTTGAGCTCGTGGACCACCAGCCGTTCCTCGGCCAGCATCCGGAACGACTCGCGCAGCGTGTTCCGCGAGACCTCGAAGGCCGTGCAGAGCTCGGGTTCGGACAACCGCGAGCCCACGCCGTAGCTGCCGTCGAGGATCCCGTCCCGCACCAGGTCGGCGACCCGGTGCGCGCGACCGGAGCGGTCCTGGGGTTCCACGTCGTGGACGGTACCAGCGGGACCTCTTGCGGAATCGTTGAACGATCGGCAGGATCGCTCCGTGGCCACCATCGATCTGAACGCCGACGTCGGCGAAGGCTTCGGCCGTTGGGAGCTCGGCGACGACGACGCGGTCCTCGCCACGGTGACCAGCGCCAACGTGGCCTGCGGGTTCCACGCCGGGGACCCCGCCACCATGACCCGCACCGTGGCGAGCGCGAAGCAGCGCGGGGTCCGCATCGGCGCCCACGTCTCCTACCGCGACCTCGCCGGGTTCGGCCGCCGCTACGTCGACGCGAGCGAGGACGAACTCACCGGGGACGTCGTCTACCAGCTCGGCGCCCTGTCCGGCGTCGCCCGCACGCTGGGCGCGCAGGTCGACTACGTGAAACCCCACGGCGCCCTCTACAACACCATCGCCCACGACGAACGGCACGCCCGCGCGGTCATCACCGCACTGCTCAGCTTCGACGCGTCCCTCCCCCTCGTCGGCCTCGCCGGGTCACCGCTGCTGGAGCGGGCCCGTGCCGCGGGACTCACGGTCGTCGCCGAGGCGTTCGCCGACCGGGCCTACACCCCCGAGGGGAACCTCCTCTCCCGACGTGTTCCCGGGGCAGTGCTGCACGACCCGCAGGAGATCGCCGACCGGATGGTGCGGTGGGTGAGCGACGGGACCATCACGGCCGTGGACGGTTCCGAGGTGCCCGTCGCGGCCGAGTCCATCTGCGTCCACGGCGACTCACCCGGCGCGGTCGAGATGGCCCGGGCCGTGCGCAGCGGACTCGAGGGTGCGGGCGTCACCGTCCGCGCCTTCGCCGGTTGACCGTGCGGTTCCTCCCCTGCGGGTCCGACGGCCTCCTCGTCGAGGTCGCCGACCTCGACGAAGCCCTCGCCCTGCACGCCTCGCTGACCGCCGGGCCCCCGCCCGGGACGACGGAACTCGTCCCCGCCGCGCGCACCGTCCTCATCCGCTTCCAGCCCCTGCTGACCAGTGCCGCCACCCTGGCCGCCGCGGTGCGCGACCGGTCCCTGTCCCGTGGCGCGACAGCGACCGGAACCCTCGTCGAGATCCCCGTGCACTACGACGGCGAAGACCTCGCCGAGGTGGCCCGGACGTGCGGGATCGACGTCCCCGACCTCGTCCGCCGGCACACCGCCGCGACCTGGACGGTGGCGTTCACGGGTTTCGCGCCGGGTTTCGCCTACCTCGCCGGGGACGACCCCGTCCTCGACGTCCCCCGCCGCGGGACGCCCCGGACGACCATCCCCGCCGGGTCCGTCGCCCTCGCCGGCCGGTTCGGCGGGATCTACCCCCGGGCCAGTCCGGGAGGCTGGCGGTTGCTGGGACGGACGTCGGCCACGACGTGGGACGTCGAGCGAGCCGAACCGGCCCTGCTGCGGCCGGGCATGCGCGTCCGGTTCGTCGAGACCCCCGAGCCGCCCGTCCCCGCGGTGCCCCCGCCGGTGCGGTGCGAACCCGTCGAGGCGCCGTTCCTCGAGGTCGTGGCCCCGGGAGCGCAGACCCTCGTCCAGGACCTCGGCCGTCCCGGCCGGTCCGCGGAAGGCCTCTCCCGGTCCGGTGCGCTGGACCGCGCCGCGCTGCGCCGGGCGAACCGCCTCGTCGGGAACGCACCGGACCTCGCCGCCCTCGAGGTCGTCGCCGGGGGGTTGCGGGTCCGGGCCCACGGACGCCTCGTCCTCGCCCTGACCGGCGCCCCCGCGGAACTCACCGTCACGACCCCGACCGCGACGTTCCCGGTCGCCGCGGACCGGGCGTTCGCCCTCGACGCGGGCGAGGAACTCCTCGTCGGGAGTCCCGCCCATGGGCTGCGGTCGGTCCTGGCCGTGCGGGGCGGCCTCGCGGTCACGCCCGTCCTGGGCAGCCGCTCCACCGACCTCCTCTCCGGTACCGGACCGGACCCGGTGCGGGCCGGGAACCACCTGCCCGTCGGCCCCTCGCCCCGGAGTCCGGTCACCCTGGGGACCGCTGCGGTGCAGGACCTCCCCGCTGGCGGGGAGGTGGTGGAGATCGACGTGCGGCTCGGCCCGCGCGACGACTGGTTCACGACCGGGGCGCTCGACCGCTTCGCCACCCAGGAGTGGACGGTCACCCCGCGTTCCAACCGGGTCGGCCTGCGTCTCGACGGAGAACCCCTGGAGCGCCGGGTGCCGGGCGAACTGCCCAGCGAAGGAACGGTTCCCGGTGCGATCCAGGTCCCGCCGGACGGGCGGCCCGTCGTGTTCGGCGCCGACCACCCCGTCACCGGCGGCTACCCGGTCATCGCCTGCGTGGCCGCCCACCACCTCGACCTGCTCGCGCAGGTCCCTCCGGGGGCCCGCATGCGTTTCCGCCCCACGACACCAGGAGGAACGTCGGCGTGAAGAAGGTCCTCATCGCCAACCGCGGCGAGATCGCGGTCCGCATCGCCCGCGGCTGCGCCGACTACGGCATCGCCTCCGTCGCGGTCTACGCCGACGCCGACGCCGACGCGCTGCACGTCCGCACCGCCACCGAGGCGTGGGCGCTGCCCGGGACCACCCCCGCGCAGACCTACCTCGACGCGGCGAAGCTCCTCGCGGTGGCGCGCGCCAGCGGTGCCGACGCCGTCCACCCCGGGTACGGGTTCCTCTCCGAGGACGCGGGGTTCGCCCGCGCCGTCGAGGACGCCGGGCTCACGTGGATCGGTCCGACCCCCGACACGATCGAACGGCTCGGCGACAAGACCGCCGCCCGCGAGATCGCCCGCTCGGTGGGCGCACCGCTGGCCGCGGGCACCCCCGGGCCGGTGTCCGGGGTCGAGGAGGTCCTGGCGTTCGCGCGCGAGCACGGGCTGCCCCTGGTCGTAAAGGCCGCGTTCGGCGGTGGCGGTCGGGGGATGCGCGTCGTGCACGACCTCGAGGAGGTCCCCGAGGCCTACGACTCCGCCGTCCGCGAGGCCGTGGCCGCGTTCGGACGCGGTGAGTGCTTCGTCGAGCAGTACCTGGAACGCCCGCGACACGTCGAGGCACAGGTCGTGGGTGACGGCCGTGGGAGCGTCGTGGTCGTCGGCACCCGGGACTGCTCGGTCCAGCGGCGCAACCAGAAACTCGTCGAGGAGGCCCCGGCACCGTTCCTCACCGCGGCGCAGCACGAGGCCGTCGTGACTGCGGCGCAGAAGATCTGCGCCGCGGTCGACTACCGCGGCGCGGGGACGGTGGAGTTCCTCGTCGGGGCGGGTGGGGTGGTCTCGTTCCTCGAGGTGAACACCCGCCTGCAGGTGGAGCACCCGGTCACCGAGGAGACCACCGGGATCGACCTGGTGCGCCAGCAGTTCCTCGTCGCCGACGGCCTGCCGCTGGAGGTCACGGAGACCCCCGCACCCCGCGGGCACGCGTTCGAGTTCCGCCTCAACGCCGAGGACCCGGGTCGGGGTTTCCTGCCCACCCCCGGCGCGGTGGAACGTCTCGACCTGCCCGGCGGTCCAGGGGTCCGCGTCGACAGCGGGGTCACGACGGGTTCCGTCGTGGCCCCGGCGTTCGACTCGCTGGTGGCGAAGCTCGTCGTCCACGGCCGCGACCGTCGGCACGCGCTGCGCCGGGCCCGCCAGGCGTTGGCGGAACTGCGCCTCGACGGTTTCCCGACCGTCGCGGGTTTCCACCGCCGACTCCTGGAGGACCCCGCGTTCACCGACGACTTCGCGGTGCACACGCGCTGGATCGAGACCGAGTGCGACTGGCTCGGCGACCTCGCCGCGGACCGACCGCTTCCCCCCTCCGACGACGCGGTGGTCCGCACCTGGGTGGAACTCGACGGCCGGCGGTTCACCCTCGCCCTGCCCGCGGGTCTCGCTCAGGCGAACCCGGCACCCGTCGCCCCGCGAGCGGTGACCGACGACGCCGTGCTGAGCGCTCCGGTCGGCGGCAGTCTGGTGGGCTGGGACGTCGTCGACGGCCAGGAGGTCCGGGTGGGTGAGCACCTCGGCGCGATCGAGGCCATGAAGATGGAGACCCCGCTGCTCGCCCACCGCGCGGGCCGGATCCAGCTGACCGCGACGCCGGGCCGGCAGTTCCACGAGGGGGCCGAACTCGCCCGGATCGGGTGAGGGCTCAGCGCCGGGTGCGGCGTTCCAGCGCCGACAACTGGTGCTGGAGGTCCGCCGTCACCTCGTGCAGGCGGCGGTAGGCCGGGTACAGCTCGGCGTAGACCTCGGCGGCCACGGGATCCGGTTCGGTGACCGATTCGACGCGGTTCCAGGTGGCGTCCACGTCGACGGCGCCGAGGGCGACCGCGGCGAACTTCGCGTCCCCCAGGGCGGCCCCGACCCGTTCGGCGGGGAGTTCCTGGCGCAGGCCGGTGACGTCGGTGACGATCTGCGGCCACAACGGAGATCCCGTCCCACCCCCGACGGCGACCACGCGGCGGATGTCGACGCCCGCGTCCCGCATCACGTCGAGGTTGTGCCGCACCCCGTAGGCGGTCGCCTCGAGCAGCGCCCGGTCGACCTCGCCGCGGGTGCTGCGCAACGTCAGGCCCAGCAACGCGCCTCGGGCGTCGGCGTCCGCGAACGGTGTGCGCTCCCCGGCGAAGTAGGGCAGCGCGAGCAGCCCGTGGGAACCCGGCGGTACGGCGGCGGCCTCGGCGACGAGGTCCATCACGTCGGGTGAACCGCTCGTCTCCCGCCACCACTCGACGGCGCTGCCGGAACTCGCCATGCCCGCGGCCAGGGTGTCCTGCCCCGGACGGACCCCGGCCGTCCCCCACAGCGCGGGGTGGACCCGGGGACCGTCGGTGACGGCGATGAAGAACGTCGTGGAGCCGTACATGACCATCAGGTCCCCGGGCCGGCCGACGTCGACGCTCTCCGCCTCCGCCCACGCGTCGCAGGTGCCGGCCGCCACGGGCGTGCCGAGCGGGATCCCCGTCGCCGCGGACGCCGCGGCCGTCACGGTGCCGATCCGTTCGGAGGGCCAGACGAGCCGAGGCATGGGCAGACCCTCGGCGACCTCTTCGCAGCGGTCCTCGATCCAGGCCGCCTCGTGGCGGTCGTAGAGCGGGGTCGTCTGGCTGGCGGAGTGCTGGTCCAGGACGTACTCGCCGGTGAGCTTGAAGGCGAGGTAGGAGTTCGACATGAAGAAGTGGCGCGCCCGGGCGAACACGTCGGGTTCGTGGCGGCGCAGCCACTCCAGCTTCCCGCCGGCGGCCTGGGTGGACATCGTGGAACCGCAGCGGCGCAACAGGTCCTCGGCGCCGTAGCGCTCCTCGAGGTCGGCGGCCTCCTGGACGGAGCGGGTGTCGACGCCGTAGAGGATCGCGGGACGCAACGGGCGCCCGTGCTCGTCGGCGAGGAGGACCGTGGGGCCGATGCCGCTGGCGCCGACGGCCACCACCCGGCCGTGGGCGACGTCGGTCGGGTCAGCGGCGCGGACCGTGAGTTCGCGGGAGACGGCGCAGAAGTCGTCCCACCACACGGCGTCGGCGTCGTGCTCGACGTAGCCGGGGCGGGGGTTGTCGGTCCGGTGCCGGCGCGAGGCACGGGCCAGGACCCGTCCATCGAGGGTCGTCAGCACGCCCTTGCTGCTGCCGGTGCCGATGTCGACCCCGAGCAGGAGATCCCGCTGCACCGTCCACGCCTCCCTGCGCCGATCCTGCGCCGCATCCTGTCACCCGGGGACGGGAGTCAGGACGCGGCGCCGGGCCGGGGGCTCAGCAGGAGGAGGCGGCCACGTCGGCGTCGGTGTTCGCGGTGGTCTCGTAGCCGCTGATGGCGTCGACCTTCTCCGCCGAGGCGGAGGTCTCGTCGAAGACGTAGCCCAGGAACTCCTTCGCCAGACGGCGGGCGAGCTCCTTGCCGATGACCCGCTCACCCAGGGTCAGGACCTGGGCGTTGTTGGAGAGCACCAGACGCTCCACGGAGAAGGAGTCGTGCGCGACGGAGGCCCGGATCCCCGGGACCTTGTTCGCCGAGATCGCCACGCCCATGCCCGTCCCGCAGACGAAGATCCCGCGATCCGCCTCACCCGCGGCGATCTTGCGCGCCCCGGCGACGGCGACGTGGGGGTAGGCCGTCTTGTCCGTGTCGCTGTCGACGCCGACGTCGAGGACCTCCTTGACCCGGGGGTCCTTCAGCAGGTCGGCCTTGATCGCGTTCTTGTAGGAGACACCGGCCTCGTCGGCGGCCAGCACCACACGCCACTGCAGATCAGTCATGTCCAGGTTCTCCCTCGATGCTCGGCGGCGGTGGTCCGGGTGACCAGGGCCGGGGGCGGCTCCCGCGGCGTCGCAGCGGTGGAGGCCCCGCACGGGCGCGCAGTGCGCACTCACCCGGTTCAAGCGGATCGGGCGTCGTCTTGTTCCTCGCGCCCACCCCTTCCGGAGCGATACCCTGCAACCGGTTGACCAATCGAGCTCCGGAGACCCGGGGTACCCAAGGAGGCATCGTGGCCGTCGGAGTGTCCACCTACGCGTACAGCCACCGCTGGAACCCGACTGCACCGCAGCCGATCTCCCTCGTCGAGATGCTGCACGAGATCGCCGACCTCGGCGGGCAGGTGTTCCAGGTCTGCGACCACCCCGACCTCGAGGCCCTCACCCCCGAGCTCGCGGCCACGCTGCGCACGGCCGCCGCGGAACGCGGCCTGATCCTCGAGACGGGCACCCGCGGCACCGGGGTCGAGCACCTGCGCACGCACCTCGCGCACGCCCTCGCCCTGGGGGTGCGGACGGTCCGCACGATGGTCTACTCCGAGCACGGCGGAGTGAGCGACCGACCCACCGCCGGCGAGAGCGTGGACCGCCTGCGCGAGGTCGTCCCGGAGTACGCGGCCGCCGGCGTCACGCTGGGCCTGGAGACCTACGAGCAGATCCCGACCACCGACCTGCTCGCGATCGTCGACGAGGTCGACTCCCCGCACCTGGGCATCGTGCTCGACCCGGCCAACTGCGTCGCCAACCTCGAGCACCCCCGCGACGTCGTGCGCCGACTCGCCCCCCGCGTGGTCAACATCCACGTGAAGGACTTCACGTTCACGCGTCGTGACGGGTGGGCGGGCTTCACCCTGGCCAGCTGCCCCCTCGGCGAGGGACAGCTCGACTTCCGCGACCTGCTCGCCGTCGTCCAGCCCGACCCGGCCACGGTCCACCAGGTCCTCGAGCACTGGCTGGTGCCCCAGGGTGACGCCGCGACGACGCGTGCGGTCGAGGCCGACTGGACCGTCCGATCGCTGGCGACCCTGGCGAGCTACCAGACGGGCAACTGAGGCGCACAACCGGTTGACCAATCTGCACGACGGTGCGACAGTCTCCTGGAGCCGACCGGTCCGACCACGACGGCGACCACGACGGCGACCACGACCACCACCCGTGCAAGGGAGCACGCCTTCCCATGGACACCAGCACCTCCCCCACCGCCGGTAGCACCGCGCTGCGCAAGGCCGCGGTCCGGCTCATCCCCTTCGTCGCGGTGATGTTCTTCATCAACTACCTCGACCGGACGGCCATCGGTTTCGCCGAGCCCAACGGCATGGGCGACGACCTCGGCCTCACCGCGGCCCAGTTCGGGTTCGCGTCGGGGATCTTCTTCCTCGGGTACATCTTCCTCGAGGTCCCCAGCAACCTGGCCCTGCACCGCTTCGGCGCCCGCAAGTGGCTGGCCCGCATCATGATCACCTGGGGCATCGTCGCGACGCTGTTCACCTGGGTGCAGAACACCGAACAGCTCTACGCCCTGCGGTTCCTCCTCGGCGTCACCGAGGCAGGGTTCTTCCCCGGCGCCATCCTGTTCCTCACCCTGTGGTTCCCGCGCGAGTACCGCCGCAAGGCGCTCGCCGGTTTCTACCTGGCGCAGCCGCTGACCACGGTCATCGGCGCCCCGCTCGCGGGTCTGCTCATGCAGCAGGGTCACGGCGTCCTCGGCCTCGAGGGCTGGCGCTTCATGTTCCTCTGCGTCGGCATCCCGGCGATCGTCATGGGGATCGCGTGCTGGTTCTACCTCACCGACAAGCCCGAGGACGCGAAGTGGCTGAGCGCCACCGAGCGCACCTGGCTGCGCCGTGAACTCGACGCCGAGCAGACCGAGAGCGAGAACCGCGGGCACGTCCCCGCGCGCCGCATCCTCAGGGAGGGTCGCGTCTGGGCGCTGGCCCTGGCCTACTTCGGTCTCATCTACGGCCTGTACTCGCTGGCGTTCTTCCTGCCCACGATCATCTCCGGGTTCCAGGAGCGCTTCGGCACGACGTTCTCGGTCTTCGAGAAGGGGCTCGTCAACGCGGTGCCCTACGTCCCCGCGGCGATCGCCCTGTTCCTGTGGTCGCGCCACATCGCGAAGCACGGTTTCAAGAGCTGGCACATCGCGCTGCCGACCCTGGTCGCCGGTCTGAGCGTCCCGGTCGCGCTGTACATGAACTCGCCGTACCTGACGATCCTCGTCATCGCCGTCACGGCCTGCGGGATCTTCATGGCGCTGCCGAACTTCTGGTCGCTGCCGCCGCAGTTCCTCACCGGTGCCGCGGCTGCCGCGGGCATCGCCTTCATCAACACCCTGGGCAACGTCGGCGGGTTCTCCGCCCCCTACGTCACCGGGTGGCTGAAGGACCTCACGGGCGACGAGAAGATCCCGCTCATGATCACCGGCGGCTTCCTCGTGCTGTCGGCCGTCATCCTCCTCGTCATGTCCCGGCGCAGCCGGGCCGCGCTCGAGGAACCCTCCCCCCAGACCACCACCGCCTGAGAAACCCCGAGGAGTCGAACACCATGACCGCAACGACCGAAGCCCCCGCCGTCACCCCGTCCGTCGTCATCGCCGTCGTCGGCGCGGGCGGCAAGATGGGAATGCGGGTCTCCCGCAACCTCATGAAGTCCGCACACACCCTGCGCTACGCCGAGAACTCCCCGGCCGGCAAGGAACGCATGGCCGCCGAGGGCCGCACCGCCGTCTCCACCGAGGAGGCCGTCGACGGCGCCGACGTCGTCATCCTCGCCGTCCCCGACACCGTCCTCGGCGTCGTCTCGACGTCCGTCGTCCCGGCCATGAAGGCGGGTTCGATCCTGCTGACCCTCGACCCGGCCGCCGCCTACGCGAACCTCCTCGCCCAGCGCGAGGACGTCCTGCAGGCCGTCGCGCACCCCTGCCACCCGTCGGTGTTCCTCGAGCGCACCCGGCCCGAGGAGTACGCCGACAACTTCGGCGGGGAAGGCGCGCTGCAGAACGTCGTCGCCGCGTTCGAGAGCGACGACCTCGGCAAGCGCGACATCGCCGAGGACGTCATCCGGATCATGTACGGCCCCGTCGACACCGTGCACTGGGTCACCGTGAAGCAGCTCGCCGTCCTCGAACCGACCCTGGTCGAGACCATCGCCTGCATGATCGGCGCCCTGCTCAAGGAAGCCCTGCACGAGACCGTCCACACCGTGGGCGTCCCCGAGGAGGCCGCCAAGGCGATGCTCTTCGGTCACGTGCAGATCGCGCTGACCAACAGCCTCCGCGGGTCGAACCCGTTCTCCGACGCGTGCCTCATCGCCATGGACTACGGCCGCGAGTCGATCGTCAAGGACGACTGGAAGAAGATCTTCCGCGACGAGGAACTCGACAGCGTCATCACGAAGATGCTGAAGCTGGACAAGATCGAGCGCTGACCTCGGTCGGTCCTCCGGGACGGGTAGCGCTCAGGACGGTGCGACTGCCGCCCGGGCGGCCCAGTCGAGAACCGTGGTCCAGTCACCTGCCGGTCGTCGCGACGTGAGGAACTCCGCGACGTCCGCAGGGCGCGGAGCACTGGCGGAACCCCCGAGCGAGCGGACCGAGAGGGTCGCGACGAGGCCGGCGAACGCGACGCGGGTCCGCAGGTCCCAGCCGAGGACGGAACCGGTCATCAGCCCGGCGGTGAACACGTCACCGGCCCCCGTGGGGTCGACGGCCCGGACGGGCACGGCGGGCACGTGGACCCAGGACTCGACACCCGCGGAGCCGGCGTCCACGGCGGTGACACCGTCCGCGCCCCGGGTGATGACGACCGAGCGGACGTGGCGGGTGAGCACCTTCGCGGCCGCTTCGACGGAGTCGGTGCGGGTGTAGCTGAGCGCCTCGACCTCGTTGAGGACGAAGACGTCCACCTCGGCCGAGCGGTGCAGGACCTCCTCGGACCAGCAGCCTGAACCGTCCCAGCCGACGCCGCCGAAGACCGTCGTCCCGGCCCGGCGGAGTTCCGCGATCCAGCCGGGGACGCCGGAGGCGATCCCGGCGTGGGCGGCCTTCACCGCGGGCAGCGGCCCGGGCCACTCCTGCGGCACCCTGGCGCCGTCCTCGAGGTAGGTGATGAAACCCCGGTCGTGCTCGTCGGTCACGGCGACGGTGACCGGGGTCTGGAGGCCGGACGTGCGCTGCAGCCACCGCAGGTCGAGTCCGGGTTCGCGCGCCAGGAGGTCGTGGACGCGCTGACCCAGGACGTCGGTCCCCAGCACGGCGAGGATCCCGGTGCGCATCCCGAGCCGCGCGGTCGCGACCGCGCGGTTCGCGGTACCACCGGCCACCAGCGCGAACCCGTCGGCGAAGACCTCCTCGCCCGGTCCGGGGAGCGCTGTTCCCGAGAGGACCAGGTCGCAGAAGACGGTGCCGCCGAACACGACGTCGGCCTCGACGGACGGTCCGGGCGACGCGGGGACGGCGGTGGGCACGGGTGCTCCTCAGCGTGCGGGGGCGAGGGCGATCCGCCGATCGTACGAGCAGGACGCGCAGAGTCAGGGACGAGACGTTGCCGACCTTCCGGCCGTGACCTGACGATCTCGGCGTTCTCTGCACGAGTCTGGTCAAGTTCGCGCGAACGTCCTACCGTGATGCGGTGATCTCCGCTGAGCGGCGCCGACGCATCCTCTACGCGGTGGACCACGAGGGCGCGACGAGCGTGCGTGACCTCGCCGAGCGGATGGAGGTGAGCGAGTCGACGATCCGCCGCGACCTGCAGGTGCTCGACGAGGACGGCGAACTGGTCCGCACCTACGGTGGCGCCATCGCCCTCGAGGACCGGACCGCGGGCGAGGCTCTGCGGGCGGAGGTCCTGCGACCCCAGCCGGCGACCGGCGCCGCGTCCTTCGAGGGGGGCAGCGAGAACCGCGAACGCCCCCTCGACCTCGTCGCCACGACCGACCGCCCACTGGAGGAACGCGTCGCCGCCGCGGCCGCGGCCTCCATCGACGACGGCGACGTCGTCATCCTCGACGTCGGGACGACGACCCCGCTGGTGGCCGAACTCCTCCGGGGGCGCGACCTCACCGTCATCACCTCCAACCTCGCCGTCTTCGACGTCCTGCGCGACGACGACGCCGTCCGGCTCGTGCTGCTCGGCGGCGTCGTGCGGCGCAACCACCAGAGCCTCGTCGGCTCGGTGACCCGCCAGGTGCTGAGTCACCTCAACGCGGACACCGTCCTCCTGAGTTGCACCGGAGTGCGCAACAACGGTCGCGTGGTGGACGACATGGCGGTCGAGGAACCCGTCAAACGCGCCATGATCGAGGCCGCCGAAAAGGTCGTCCTCCTGGCCACCGAGACCAAGTTCCCGGGCACCGGCTCCCTGCGGCTGTGCTCCGTCAGCGAGGTCGACGTCCTCATCACGACCGAGGGCGCCGACCCCGCCCCCCTCCAACTCTGCCGCGATGCCGGCGGAAAGGTGATCATCACGTGAAGCTCTGCATCCTCGGCGGCGGCGGGTTCCGAACCCCCTACGTCTACCAGGCCCTCCTGCGCGACCAGGGAACCCCGCGGGTGGAGGAGGTGGCCCTGTACGACACCGACCAGGACCGCCTCGACGGCATGGTCCTCGTCCTGTCCCAGTTCGCCCGGGAGTTCCCCGACGCGCCCCGGCTGGTGCCGACGACCTCCCTGGACCAGGCGCTGGCGGTGAGCGACTTCATCTTCGCCGCAGTGCGTGTGGGCGGTCTCGCCGCCCGTTGCTGCGACGAGCGGGTCGCGTTGGACCTGAACGTCATCGGTCAGGAGACGACCGGTCCGGGCGGGTTGGCCTACGCCCTGCGGACCGTCCCGTTCATGGTCGACATCGCGCACAAGGTCCGCGAACTGGCTCCGAACGCCTACTTCCTGAACTTCACCAACCCGGCCGGGATCATCACGGAGGCCATGCAGGGCGTCCTGGGTGACCGGGTCCTCGGGATCTGCGACACCCCGTCGGGTCTGGGACGTCGCGTGGCGGGTGTCCTCGGCCTGGACCACCGCCGCGTCCAGATGGACTACGTCGGCCTGAACCACCTCGGGTGGATGCGCCGGGTCCTGTACGACGGGGTGGACGTGCTCCCGACCCTGCTCGCCGACGACGAGAAGCTCTCGGTCCTCGAGGAGGGCATCGTCTTCGGGCCGGAGTGGCTGCGCACCATGGGCCTCATCCCGAACGAGTACCTCTACTACTACTACTTCACCCGTGACGCGGTGCGGGCGATCGTCGACTCGGGCACGACCCGCGGGGAGTTCCTGCTCGAGACCCAGGACAGCTTCTACCGCGAGGTCCGGTCCAAGGGCGCCGACGCCGCGGCGTTCTGGCGCGAGACGGTGACCGCGCGCAGCGCGAGCTACATGGCCGAGGCCAAGGGCGGCGAGCAGGGGAAACCCGTGCACACCGACCAGGTCGAGACCGACCCCTCGCACCAGGGCTACGCGGGCGTCGCGCTGGGCGTGATGGCCGCCATCACCCGCAACGAGCGCGCGACGATGATCCTCAACGTCCGCAACCGGGGAACCATCGCCGGGATGCCCGACGACGCGGTCGTCGAGGTCCCGACCACGGTCGACGCCAACGGGGTCCACCCGCTGACCACGTCCGCCCCCTCCCTGCACCAGTTGGGCCTCATGCAGCAGGTGAAGGCCGTCGAACGGCACACCATCGCGGCCGCCCTGACCGGCGACCGGAACGAGGCGCTGCAGGCGTTCGCCCTGCACCCGCTCGTGGACTCGGTGACGGTCGGGCGCAAGCTCCTCGACGGCTACGTCGACCGCATCCCCGAGGTGGCCGCGGTGCTCGGGGCGCACTGACGACGAGCGCGCGGGCCACCCGCCGGGGGGCCCGCGCGCTCTGCCGACGGGATGCCGGTCGGGTATGGTCAGGCTGTCCTCAGTCGCATCCGCTGGGGTGGTCCCCCCGATCGGAGCCTCCGTGCCGTCGCTGTCCCGCCGCACCCTGCTCGCCGGCACGTCCGTCGCGGGTCTCACCGCCCTCGCCGCCTGCGGCTCGTCCGACGACGCGGGCGCCTCCGCGAGCAGCTCCGGGACGGCGTCCTCGACCACCTCGATCGACACCCTCTTCGGCGCCGTGGAGGTCCCCGCGAACCCGAAGAACGTCGTCGCGCTCGGCTGGGGAGACATGGAGACCGTGCTGGCCCTGGGGGGTCAGGTCGTCGGCACCTCCGACTGGCTGGCCTTCGGGGGCGACGGCGTCGGCCCCTGGGCGAGCGACCTGGTGAAGCAGACCCCCGAGGTGCTGGGCACCACCGAACTCAGCTACGAGGCCGTCGCCGCGCTGACCCCCGACGTCATCCTCAACACCCGGCAGAGCAACGCCCAGGCCCAGCAGGACGAGCTGAAGCAGATCGCCCCCACGGTCGGTCCGCCGCCCGGCCAGAAGGTCACGTACGGCACTTCCTGGCAGGACCAGGTGGAACTCGTCTCCGCCGCCCTCGGCACGAGCGACGCGGGCGCGAAGCTGATCGCCGACCTCGAGGCGAAGTTCAAGGACGTCGCGGCGGCGAACCCCGGGTTCGCGGGCAAGACCGTCTCCGTCGCCGCGTTCTTCTCCGGTGCCTTCGGCGCCTACGTCACCGGCGACAGTCGCGTCGACTTCATGACCGAACTCGGTTTCACCCAGAGCCCGACGGTGCAGGCGCTCTCCACCGACGCCAGCTTCTACGTGTCGCTCTCCGACGAGCAGCTCGACCAGCTCGAGGCCGACCTCGTGGTCGTGTTCCCCATCGGCGCCACGACGGCGGAGATCACCGCGAACCCGGGGATCCAGAACCTGCAGGCCACCCGGGACGGGCGCATCGTGGTGTTCGACGACACCACCCAGGCCAACGCGTTCTCCAGCGGGACCACCCTGGGCCTCGGCTACGCCCTCGACCACGCGGTGCCGCTGTTCGCGCAGGCCATCGCCTGACGTCCACCCCCACCCGGATCTCCGACGCGCTGCCGCTCACGTCAGCGCAGGATCGCGTCCTCGAACGCTGACCGGTTCGCCCGCACGTGGGCGTCGTCCCGGACGTAGAGCCGGTCGTGGCCGTCGGCGACGTGGGACGCGAACGCGGCGCTGCCCGCGGCGGCCTGCTCGTGCATGTACCGCACGAGCAGGTCGAGGTGTTCGAGCACGGCGTCGACGACGCCGGCCCGGTCCGCCGCCGTCGCCCCGTAGGCGTCGCAGAACTCCGCCAGCCGGGTGGCCTGTTCCGCGGTGCCGGGTCGGACGCCGTCGTGGCCGGGGTCCGAGAGCGGCACCCAGCGGTAGACGGCGACACCGAGGTCGGTGCGGCGTGGACCCGGTCGTGCGGTGTCGAAGTCGATCAGCCCCGTGACGCGTTCCCCCTGCAGCACGCAGTTGTGCGGGGCGAAGTCGCCGTGGCAGACGACCTCGACGGGGTCCTGCGCGGGGAACAGCCACCCGTCGCGCGGGAGTTCCGCGGCGAAGACCGCCGTCGCCCGGTGGTAGTCGCGCAGGAGTTCCGCAGCGCTCAGGAGGGCCGTCCGGGAGGCCGCCTCGTCACCGACCGGGTAGTTCGGGACGGTCCCGGGCAGGAAGTCGAGGAACTCGAAACCGTCGACGAGCCCGCGGACCCGGGGAACGGGGGCGAAGTCCTCGAGACGGCGCAACAACTCGTGGACCCTCGGGGTGTGGGGGCCGGTGGGACGACGTACGGCGTCCCCCGTGCGGACCACCTCGTTGACCCCACCACCGGTGAGCACTTCCTCGTCCGACGCCACCGGAACCCCCTTTCGTTGCGCACCAGCCTGCCGCGGCGGACGGGCGCGGTCCAGTGGGCTCAGAGGGGCAGCACGTACGTCGGCGAGCCGACCTCCACGACCGAACGGTCGACGACGGTCAGGTCGTCGTCCAGCGTGAGGTGCACGACGGCGTCGGAGTCCTGGGCGGCGACGTAGAGGTGGTGGCCGATCACCAGGACGTGGCGGGGGTTCGCGACCCCGATCGTCACGTCGCGCACGGCACGGGGGACGCCGTCGACGACCTCGAACAAGGTGATGACGTCGGCGCTGCGGTTGGCGACGACGAGACCCCACGGCGCGAGCGCGATCTCCGAGGGGTACACGGGTTCGTCGCCGGAGCCGACCAGCGCGGAGGTGCGGACGGGGTCGGACAACCGGCCCTCCCGCAGCGTGAACGAGGTGACGCTCGCGTCGAGTTCACCCGCGACGTGGACCCGGCCGGCGTCGACGACGGCGTGCCGCGGCCCGGTCCCCGGCGCCAGGTCGACGACCTGCACCGGGTCGGGCGAGGCGCCGTCCGCGCCGAGGGTGTGGACCCGGACCTCGTCGGTCCCGAGGTCGAGGACGGCGAACGCGTCCGGCGCCAGCAGCCGCGTGGAGTGCGGGTGCGACGCCTCCTGGCGTTCGCGGTCCGGACCGGAACCGTTGCCGTGCAATGTCTGTCGCAGTCCGGTGACGACTCCCCCGGTCAGACCGAGGACCCCGACGCCCCCGCCGTAGTTCGCGGCGAGCACGACGTCGGGCGTCACGGTGAGGTGGCAGGGCGACGAACCCCCGCTGGACTGTTCACCGAGCAGTTCCCAGCGGCCGCCGTCGTAGCGGCGGGTGGAGACGAAACCCTCGTCGACCTCGTGGGCCGCGTGCACGAGACCGGGAGCTCCGGTCGCGAGGAAGGAGGGTGAAGCGCAGTCGGCGACGTGACCGGGACGGCCGAGCCGGCCGGAGGACGGGTCGCGCGGCACCAGCGTGATGCCCTGACCGCGGCCCCCGGTGGCGGAGGTGTAGGACCCGATGGCGAGGACCGTGGAACCGGTCGGCGATGACGTCACGGCCAGATCATGCCCCACACCGGGGGCGGGGGCCGGGTCAACGGCGGGGTTCAGGCCGCCACACCACCAGGGCGTTGGAACGCTGTGACTCAGGGCGACGACCCATCGGGGTCGCGACGATGTCCCCGGCCATCCCGGCCGCGAAGATCCGCCGCGCCTGGGACCGCACGAGCGCCACCTCGGCCTCGAGTTCCTCGACCCGCTGACCGAGGGCCAGCACGTGGTTCTCCAGGTCCATGATGCGTTTGATGCCCGCGAGGTTCACGCCGTCCTCCTGGGACAGCCGTTGCACCTCGCGCAGCTGCGCGACGTCGCGGGCGGAGTAGCGCCGCCCGCGGCCCCGCGCCCGGCTGGGCGAGACGAGGCCGAGGCGGTCGTACTGACGCAGCGTCTGCGGGTGCATGCCCGCGAGTTCGGCCGCGACCGAGATCACGAACAACGCGGTGTCGTCGTCGTACACACTCCCTCTCCTCTCGTCTCGGCCCTCTCCACCCGTGGTCCCGCTGGGTTTCCCAGCGGGATCACGGGTGGAACGGGGTGGGTCAGCTGCGGGCGCGGTCGGCGAGACCGGCCCGCGGGTCCTCGCCGGCGGTGGCCGCGGCGAACGCCTCGACGGCCTCGCGCACCGCCCCGTCGACACGTTGCGGCACGACGACGTCGAGGGTGACGAACAGGTCGCCCCGGTCGTCGTCCGTGCGTGACCGCTTGACACCGCGGCCCTTGAGCCGCAACGACCGTCCCGACGGGGTTCCCGCCGGAACCTTCACCTTGACGGCCACGCCGTCCAGGGTCGGGACCTCGACGGTCGCGCCCAGCACGGCCTCGTCGAAGGAGACCGGCAGAGTCATCCGCAGGTCGTCACCGTCCCGCTTGAACACCGGGTGCGGTTCGACGTTCACGGCGACCAGCAGGTCGCCCGCCGTGCCGCCGGGGCCGGGCATCCCCTTGCCGCGCAGGCGGACCTTCTGCCCGTCCCGGACACCCTGGGGCAGCCGGACGTTGACGTTGCGGGCCGGGCCGCCGCGCGGGTCGGGGACCCGCAGCGACACGGTCTTGCCGTCGAGGGCGTCACGGAAGGACACCCGGGCCGAGGCCTCGAGGTCCTGACCGCGCTGCGGCGGAGCCTGACCGCCCGGGAACCCCGCGCCACCGCCCTGACCGAACAACCCCCCGAGCAGGTCCTCGAAACCACCCGCGGAACCCCCACCGGGGGTGCCGAAGCGCACCCCGCCGGGGGCACGCCCGCCGCCCTGGTTGAACAGGCCGCCGAGGAGGTCCTCGAACCCCGCGCCGCCACCGGCCGCGCCGGGCCCGGAACCCCCGGAGGAGAACCTGGCCCCGCCGCCGACCATCGCGCGGACACCGTCGTACTGCCGGCGCTGCTCGGGGTCGGAGAGGATCGCGTACGCCTCCCCGACCTCCTTGAACCTCGCCTCGGCGGCCGCGTCACCCGGGTTGGCGTCCGGGTGCAGCGTCCGGGCCTTCTTGCGGTAGGCCTTCTTGATCTCCGCCGTGTCCGCGTCGTGGGCGACGCCGAGAACGGCGTAGAAGTCCTTCTCCGCCCAGTCCTGCATGCTCACGAACGTCCCCCCTCCTCAGACCTGGTCGAGTTCATCCCTGCGGGTCGGCCACCGCGACGCGGGCCGGACGCAGCACCCGTTCCGCGAACCGGTACCCCGGCTGGAGGATCTGGACGCACGTCGCGACCTCGTACTCGTCGGAGTGGCTGTGCATGAGCGCCTCGTGGACGGCCGGGTCGAACGGTTCCCCGGCCTCCCCGTAGCGCTCGAGGCCGAACCGCGTGAGCGTCGCCTCGAGCTTGTCGGCGATGGCGACGAACGGACCGGTGAGGTCGCCGTGCTGCCGCGCGAGGTGGACGTCGTCGAGGACCGGCAGCAGCGACTCGGCCACGCCCGCGAGCGCCGTGTTCTTGGCGACGTCGCGGTCGCGTTCGACGCGCTTGCGGTAGTTCGCGTACTCCGCGTTCAGCCGCTGGAGCTCGTCGAGGCGCTGGGCCGCGAGGCTCTGCGCCGCGTCGAGGTCGGCCTCGGCCGCGCCGTCGTTCGGGCCGCCCACGGTGGGCGCGGCCGGAGCGGGTTCGGCCGCGGGAGCGCCCCGGACCTCACCCGTCTCCGGGTCGAGCCTGCGGTTGTCGCGGACCACGACGGATTCGTCCTGCTGGTGGTCCTCCGCCATCACTTGTCCTTCTCGTCGTCGACGACCTCGGCGTCCACCACGTCCTCGTCGTTGGAGGACGACGACCCCTGGGCGGAGGCGCCCGCGTCGGCGGAACCCTCGGACTGGGCCGCCGCGTACATCGCGGAGCCGAGTTCCTGCGAGGCCTGCGCGACGACGTCGGACTTGGCCTTGATCTCGGCCGCGTCGGTGCCGGCGAGGGCGGTCTTCAGTTCCGCGACAGCGGCTTCGACCTTCGCCTTGCCGTCCTCGGGGAGCTTGTCGGAGTTGTCCGCCACGAACTTCTCGGTCTGGTAGACGAGACCCTCGGCCTGGTTGCGGGCCTCGGCCTCCTCGCGGCGCTGCTTGTCCTCGTTCGCGTGCGCCTCGGCGTCCTTGACCATGCGGTCGATGTCCTCCTTCGACAGCGCGCTGCCGCCGGAGATGGTCATCGACTGCTCCTTGCCCGTGCCGCGGTCCTTCGCGTTCACGTGCACGATGCCGTTGGCGTCGATGTCGAAGGTGACCTCGACCTGCGGCACACCACGCGGGGCGGGGGCGATGCCGGTCAGCTCGAACGTGCCGAGCGGCTTGTTGTCGCGGGCCAGTTCGCGCTCACCCTGGAACACCTGGATGAGGACCGAGGGCTGGTTGTCGTCGGCGGTGGTGAACACCTCGGAGCGCTTGGTCGGGATCGCGGTGTTGCGCTCGATGAGCTTGGTCATGATCCCGCCCTTGGTCTCGATGCCCAGGGAGAGCGGGGTGACGTCGATGAGCAGGACGTCCTTGCGCTCGCCCTTGAGGACACCGGCCTGCAGCGCGGCGCCGATGGCGACGACCTCGTCCGGGTTGACGCCCTTGTTGGGCTCCTTGCCGCCGAGCAGTTCCTTGACGGCATTGGTCACGGCCGGCATGCGGGTGGAACCACCGACGAGCACGACGTGGTGGATGTCGGCGAGCTTGACGTCGGCGTCCTTGATGACGTCGTGGAACGGCTTCTTGGTGCGGTCCAGCAGGTCCTGGGTCATCTGCTCGAACTGGGCGCGGGTCAGCGTCTCGTCCAGGTGGACGGGGCCGTTCTCGCTCATCGAGAGGTACTGCAGGGAGATGCCGGTACTGGTGGCCGTCGAGAGTTCCTTCTTGGCCTGCTCGGCGGACTCGCGCAGACGCTGCATCGCGATCTTGTCCTTGGACAGGTCGATGCCGTAGGCGCTGGAGACCTTCTTGAGCAGGTGGTCGACGACGCGCTGGTCCCAGTCGTCGCCACCGAGGTGGTTGTCACCGGAGGTGGCGCGGACCTGGATGGTGGAGAACCCGTCCTCGTCCTTGCCGACCTCGAGGAGGGAGACGTCGAAGGTGCCGCCACCGAGGTCGAAGACGAGGATGAGCTCGTCCTCCTTGCCCTTCTCGAGCCCGTAGGCGAGAGCGGCGGCAGTGGGCTCGTTGATGATGCGCAGGACGTTGAGGCCCGCGATCTCACCGGCCTCCTTGGTGGCCTGGCGCTGCGCGTCGTTGAAGTACGCGGGGACGGTGATGACGGCGTCGGTGACGGCCTCGCCGAGGTAGCTCTCCGCGTCGCGCTTGAGCTTCTGCAGCACGCGGGCGCTGATCTCCTGCGGGGTGTACTTCTTGTCGTCGATCGTGGTCGTCCAGTTGGTGCCGACCTCACGCTTGACCGAGCGGACGGTGCGGTCGATGTTGGTGACGGCCTGGCGCTTGGCGATCTCGCCGACCAGCACCTCACCGTTCTTGGCGAAGGCGACGACGGAGGGCGTGGTGCGCCCACCCTCGGCGTTCGCGATGACCGTCGGTTCGCCGCCCTCCAGGACGGAGACGACGGAGTTGGTGGTCCCGAGGTCGATGCCGACCGCACGTGCCATGGCTTGAAGCCCTCTTCCTGCGCTGGGTGAGTGTTGAGCGTTCTCCACTCAAGTCTGCCCAACGCCCCGGATCTGTCAAGCCGGAACGTCGGCAACTTGAGTCTGATGGGCTCAACTCACGAGGAGGGGGTCTTGTTCCCGACGGGGGAACTCGGGGGGAGAACCGTTCGCTCTCAGGACGTGGAACCCCTGCGCCGGCTGCCCCTGCACTTCGACGAGGCGTCGAAGGCCGGGATGACCCACGTGAACCTCTCCGCCGTCCGCGCCGACGGCCCCCACCTCTGGGTGGCGGGCGACGAGACCGCCACGGTCGAACGGCTGACGGCCGTCGTCGAGGACGGCCGGGTCCAGGGCTACGACCGTCAGGTCAGCGTTCCCCTGGCCGAACTCGTCGACCTGCCCGGACCGCACGACGAGGAGGCCGACGTCGAGGGCCTGGCCCGCAGCGGCCCCTGGCTGTGGGCCGTCGGTTCGCACAGCCTGAAGCGCAAGCGGATCCGCGACCACGACGACAAGGCCCGCCGGCGCCTCGGCCGGGTCGTGCGCGAACCCAACCGGTTCGTCCTCGTCCGACTGCCGATCGACCCGGCGACCGGCCTCCCCGCCCGCGAGGTCGACGTCGACGGCGAGACCCGCACCGCGGCCGTCCTCGGGGCCCACGACGACGACCTGAGCACCCACCTCGCCGACGACGACCTCATCGCACCGTTCCTCGCGATCCCCTCGAAGGACAACGGCCTCGACATCGAGGGCATCGCCGTCCACCACTCCCCCGACGGCGACCGGCTCTGGGTCGGTCTGCGCGGGCCGGTGCTGCGCGGCTGGGCGGTCCTGCTGGAACTGCGCCCCCGCACCCACCGCAGGAACCCGGGCCGCCTCGTCCTGGAGGAGTTCGCGGACGGCACGACCTACCGGCTGCACCTGCTCGACCTGCGAGGCCTCGGCATCCGCGACCTCTGCCCCGACGGGGACGACCTGCTCGTGCTCAGCGGCCCCTCGATGGGTCTCTCGGGACCGGTGCGCGTGCACCGCTGGATCGGCGGGTGCGTGACCGAGGCCGCCGACGTCGTCCGGGCCGCGGAGCTCCCGGTGGTCCTGGACCTCCCGCACGGCCAGGGCGAGGACCACCCCGAGGGGATCACCCTCCTCCCCGCCGACGTCACCGGGACCGTGGCTCAACTGCTGGTCGTCCTCGACTCCCCCGCGCCGCAGCGACACACTCCCGACGGCGGGATGCTCGCCGACCTGTGGGACCTCACCTGAGGCTCAGCCCGACACTCAGCCCACCGACGTGACGAACGCTCCCCCCACCAGCCGGAGCACCAGCGGCAGGGCGGCGACGACCACCCCGACGATCACCAGGACGGTGTCCGCGCGTCGCCAGGGAGCGGGCAGCGCCCAGCTGCGGCGCAGCGCCGTGTCGCCGGCGAACCCCCGGGCGTCCATCGCGACGGACGTCCGTCCCGCCCGCCGCACCGCGTCGACGAGCAACCCGAACGCCGTCGAGGCCGACCACCGCGAGCGCGACAGCGGGCCCCGTCCGGGGCCGAACCCGCGGACCCGGCGGGCGGCGGCGATCTGCGCCCAGGACGCGGCGAGGGTGTCGAGCTGACCGAGGGCGGTCACGACGGCCACGACGACGCGTCCGGGCAGCCGGAGCCGCTGGGCGAGGTGGTCGCCGGCCTCGGCCGGGTCGATCCAGCCGAGCAGGAGCGCACCGGGGAGGACGAGCACGAGCAGGCGCAGGGACGCCGTCAACGCCGTCCACAGGGGTTCGGCACTGCTGCCGGCGACGACCGTGGACCACCCGACGGAGACCGCGGCGACCAGCAGCGGCAACGACCGCACCAGGAACGCGCGCCGGTCACCGACGACGAGCGGGAGGCAGAGCAGTTGCACGGCAAGGGCTCCGGCCGCCTGCCACCACTCCTGGACGGCGAAGGCGCCGACGGCGCAGAGCACCCCGACGGCCAGCAGCGGCAGGGGTCCGCAGTGCCGGACGAGAGGCCCGGGACCGGCGCTGCGCCGTTGCGCGGCCGTCGGTGGAACCCCGTCGTCCACAGGTGTGGGGTGCAGTCCCACAACCTTGTCCACAGGTGTGTGCACAGTCCTGTGGACATCGCTGTGGAGGACTTCACCGTCCTTCACGCCGCCGCCGCCCCGCGCGAGCTGCGACCGGCGACGAGGTGGACCCCGGCGCCCGTGGCGACGGCGTGGACCAGACCGGCGTCGTGCGTGCTGACGGCGACGGCGGCCCCGTCCCGGGCCGCACCCGCGAGCAGTCCCGCGACGACGGCCCAGGTACCCCGGTCCTGCCCGACGCTCGGTTCGTCGGCGAGCAGCAGCGCCGGGCCGGCGGCCAGGGCGGCCGCGAGCGCCAGTCGTCGTTGTTCGCCGCCGGAGAGCCGGAAGGGGTTGACGTCGGCGCGCTCCCGCAGGCCGAGGACGTCGAGCAGGGCGTCGGCCCGGGCGGTGTCCCGACCGAGGACCCGGGGGGTCGCCCGGACCTCGCCCCGGACGTCGGTGGCGAGGAAGGAGTGCTCCGGGGACTGCGGGACCCACCCGGTCCGGGCGGCCAGGTCGCGCGAGCGCCAGGTGTGCGGTGCGGGACGTCCCGGGGGGGCGAACCCGGTCGCGGCGACGAGGTCGCCGGTGGGGCGCTCGAGCCCGCCGAGGACGGCCAGCAGGCTGGACTTCCCCGACCCGCTGTCGCCGGTCAGGGGGGTCGTGACGCCGGCGCGGAGGGTGACGTCCACGTCGTGCAGCACGGTGACGGGTGGGGTCGGGCGCAGTCCACGGCGGCGGCGGACCAGTCCCAGCCCGTTGCCGCGCAGCACGTCTCCCACGACGTGCAGGTCCGGGCGGAGCAGCCCCGCCGGGAGGTCGAGCGGCTGCGGGGCGGGAGCCCCGGGCAGCCAGAGCCCGTCGGCCAGCAGGGCCGGGTCGGCGAGGACCCGGTCCGGGGGGCCGTCGGCACGGACCCGGCCGTCGCGGCCGAGGACGACGACGCGGTCGACGTGCGGGGCCCACCCGGCGAGGTCGTGGTCGACGACGACGAGCCCGCGGTCGCGGGCGGCCTCGAGCACCGCGGCGCGCACGGCCCGGGCGGTGGGGGCGTCGAGCATCGAGGTGGGTTCGTCCAGCAGCAGCACGCCGGGGTCGGCGGCCAGCGTCCCGGCGAGGGCGAGCCGCTGGCGTTCCCCCCCGGACAGCGTGACGACCTCGCGGTCGCGACCGGCGGTGTAGCGGGCGGCCGCGTGGGCGCGGGCCACCCGCTGCCAGATCAGCGACCGGTCCAGGCCGGCGTTCTCGGGCCCGAACGCGGTGTCCCGGCCGGCGAGCTCGGCGACGACGGCGTCGAGGGGGTCCTGGACCAGGAGCCCGACCTCCCCGGCGCGCGGAGCCCGACCGTCGAGCAGGACCTCGCCGTTCGCGTCGACGTCGTCCTCGAGGAGTCCCGCGAGCGCCCGCAGGACGGTCGACTTGCCCGCCCCGCTGGGCCCCACGAGCAGGACCCGTTCCCCGTGCCGGAGGTCGAGGTCCACGTCGGCCACCACGGGTCGACGGGACCCCGCGGGGGTGACCGTCAGGCCGCGCAGGGTCAGGTCAGCCACGGTCGCGGGCGCGGCCGTGGTGCTCGCGGCCGGCGGCGAAGGCACCGAGCGCGCCGGAACGGGCCAGTCCCCGCACCAGCAGCCAGCCGCCCAGGCCGGCGACGACGGCGCCGGAGACGGCGAAGGTGCCCACGTAGAAGAGGCGCCAGCCGAGGTCCCAGGTCCCGTCGTAGCGGTAGAACTGCTCGAAGAGCCCTTCCAGGACCCCGGCGAGGATCCCGCCGAGGACGGCGACGGGCGGTCCGAAGCGGCGCCAGGCGAACAGCGCGACGGCGATCTCGACCCCGACGCCCTGGATCGTGCCCGAGACCAGGGTCGTGATGCCCCAGTAGTTGCCGAGCAGCGCCTCGACGGTCGCGGCGACCATCTCGGCGAGCAGCGCGGCGCCCGGGCGGCGGATCACGAGGGCGGCGACGACGGCCGGCAGCAGCCAGACCCCGGCGACGAGGCCCTTGAGCGGCGGCAGCGCCGCGAACAGCGGTTCGACGGCGAGGTACAGCACGTCCCAGCCCCAGAAGACGACGCCGAACGCGACGCCGAGGACGGCGGCGGTGACGAGGTCGACGGTGCGCCAGTGCGCGGTCCCGCGCGAGCGGGTGAGGGTGGTGCTCATGGTGGTCCTCCTGTGGTCCAGGAGGGGGACCCGCCGCCACCGTGGCCGCGGGTCGAGGACGTCCCGACTCCCTACGCCGGTGTGACCCGGATCAGGTTCGAGGGTCTGCGGGAACCCGCACTCTCAGCGCCACCCGGCGCTCCCCTGTCGTTGTCCCGCGACCCTACTACCCCCGTCCTCCCTCCCGACTCGTGATCGGGGCGGGGATCGCCCGCCGGACCACCGGTGGGGAACTGCGACCATGGCCGGGTGCTCCGGATGATGCGTGGACCCGACGGCGGCCCCTCCCGGGCGGTCCGGCTGATGACCCTGATCGTCGTGATCGCGGTCCTCGGGGCGAGCGCCGCCGCCCTCACGCCGGTCCTGGGGTGGCTCCTGGACCTGCTGTAGGGCAGGGTTCGGGCCATGAGTTCGATCGTCTGGAAGCTGGTCGGCCCCGGTGCCGGCATCATCGCGACGGCTGTCGCGAGCCGCGTCACCAAGAAGGTGTGGGTCTCGGTGACCAAGTCCCCGCCGCCGGACAACCCGGAGGACCCGGACGTCGCGTGGAAGGAAGCCGTCGTCTGGGCGCTCGCCTCCGGCGCGATCATCGGCCTGACCCGGCTGATCGTCGAACGCCAGGCCGCCGCCTGGTACCGCAAGAGCTTCGGTGAGCTGCCTCCGGGTCTCGGCCCGGGCGACGACGGAGCGGTGAAGGCCAACTCCTGATCTCCGGGTGCGGTCACGTCCGCTGCGTGCTGCGATGTGACCGCACCGGGAACGGGCTCGCGCGGACGTCCGTCCGCCACCTCCCCGGTGTTCTGGAGGAGGAACCGTGAGCGCTGCGGACAAGATCAAGAACGCCGCCCAGGACGTCGCCGGCAAGGCGAAGGAAGCGGTCGGCGGGGCGAAGGACGACGACGCCCTGCGCCACGAGGGTCAGAAGGACCAGGCCGCCGCCGACCTGAAGCAGCGCGGCGAGCACGTCAAGGACGCCTTCAAGGACTGATCCTCAGCCGAACAGTTCCACCAGCCGGTCCTGCCGGGTCTCGACGGTGTCGTCGACGACCCGCAGGGCCGGGTTCGCGTCGTGGTGGGCGATGATCTCGCGGGCTCCCTCCGCGAACGACGTCGTCGCCGCGAAACCCGGGACGAGCCGCTTGAGCTTGGTGTTGTCGAAGACCACCGAGTGCGCCTTGTCCCCCAGCAGTCCCGCGGCACCTCCCGGCGTCTCCCGCGCGATGACTTCGCTGGGGACGTGCACGAGACGGGGTTCGGCCACACCCGCCGCGGTCGCCAGCCGGCGCGCGATCCCGTCCCAGGTGAGGACCTCGTCACCGGTGATGTGCACCGCGTCGCCGACGACGGCGGGTTCCCCGAGGAGCGGGACGAGACCTTTCGCGAGGTCGGTGTGGTGGGTCAGCACCCACGTCGACGTGCCGTCCCCGTGCACGACGACGGGCTTCCCGCGACGCATCCGGTCGATGGCCGTCCAGCCGTCGTCGAGCGGGATCGACGCCCGGTCGTAGGTGTGGCTGGGGCGCACGACGAACGCGGGGAAACCTTCCTCGCGGTAGGCCCGGGTCAGCAGTTCCTCGCAGGCGATCTTGTCGCGGGAGTACTGCCAGAACGGGTTGTGCAGCGGCGTCGACTCGGTGATCGGGAGGTGCGCGACGGGTTTCTGGTAGGCGCTCGCGCTGGAGATGAAGACGTACTGCCCGGTCTTGCCGCGGAACTGCTCGACGTCGGCGCGGACGTGGTCGGGGGTGAAGGCGACGAAGTCGACGACGACGTCGAACTCGCTGTCCCCCAGCACCTCTCGCACCGCCGCCGGATCACGGACGTCGGCCGTGAGGACCTTCGCGTCGGCAGGAACCTCCCGCCGGCCGCTGCCCCGGTTGAGGATCGTGAGGTCGATCCCGCGTTCGACGGCGAGCGTCGAGCACGCCGAACTGATGATCCCGGTACCGCCGATGAACAGCACGCGCAACGCCATGGGGGGTTCTCTCTCCGCGTCTCGACTTCCTCGTCCGTCGGGGAGGTTACGCCTCCCGTCCGGCGCCGGCGTGTTCGAGTGGTCCCTCCACCTCGCTGCGCGTCCTCGTTGATGAGCCGAGGGGACGGGTCCCTCGCGTCACCCTCTCGGCCTCTTCGCCGCCGCGTTCCACCCATCCACGCCCCCGCCCGCTCCGAAGCGCTGCGTGGGCGAGGACGAAGAGGTGCGAGGCGTGGAGTTCCTGACACTCGAACAGCACCCCCGGGCGGTGACGACGGCCCGTCACTGGGTCGTGGACGTCTGCGGTCGACGTGGTCTCGACATCCCCACGCAGGACGCGGTCGAACTCGTGACGGCTGAGATGGTCGGCAACGCCGTCCGGCACGGAGGCGGCGGGATCGTCCTCACGGTCGACGCCTCGACCCCGTTCCTGTCGTTGCTGACGGGTGACACCCGACCCGCGTCCGCGCCGGTGCTCGCGGTGTCCGTGACCGACGCGGGCTCCTCCCGACCCCACCCCCGCGCCGCGGCCGACGACGCGACCTCCGGACGCGGGTTGGCCCTGGTCGACGCGTTGTCCCTGCGGTGGGGCGTGACCGCGGTGACGTCCCGGGGCACGAACGGCGCGGACGGGTCGGGGAAGACGACGTGGGCCGTGCTCGCCACGACGGCGTCGGGCACCGAAGAGGTCCACCCCCGATCATGATCTTGCTGGGTTTCCCAGCAAGATCACGGCCGGAAGGGCGGGGGGAGCTGGGGCGCACACGGTCCCCCGGAACGACGAAGGCCCAGGACCAGCGATCGTGCCGCTGACCTGAGCCTTCGCACTGGAGCGGGTGACGAGAATCGAACTCGCACTATCAGCTTGGGAAGCTGAAGTTCTACCATTGAACTACACCCGCGAACACGGTCACGAGGACCGGGCACAGCCATCGTAACGGACACCGGGAGGTGGTCCAACCGACGGTACCGTGACGCCGTGCTGCTCTCCGACCGCGACATCCGCGCCCAGCTCGCCTCCGGCCGCGTGGTCCTCGAACCGTCCGAGCCCTCGATGGTCCAGCCGAGCAGCGTCGACGTGCGCCTGGACCGCTACTTCCGGCTCTTCGACAACCACAAGTACTCCGTCATCGACCCGGCGCAGGAGCAGCCCGACCTCACCCGCCTGGTCGAGGTGCCCGCGGAGGACCCGTTCATCCTGCACCCGGGTGAGTTCGTGCTCGGCTCGACGTACGAGGTCGTGTCGCTGCCCGACGACATCTCGGCCCGGCTGGAGGGCAAGAGCAGCCTCGGGCGGCTCGGGCTGCTGACGCACTCCACGGCGGGGTTCATCGACGCGGGGTTCTCCGGGCACGTGACGCTGGAGCTCTCCAACGTCGCGACGCTGCCCATCACGTTGTGGCCGGGCATGAAGATCGGGCAGCTCTGCTTCTTCCAGCTGTCCTCCCCCGCCGAGACCCCGTACGGCAGCAGCAGCTCGGGCTCGCACTACCAGGGTCAGCGCGGTCCGACGCCGAGCCGGTCGGCGCAGAACTTCCACCGCACCACGATCTGAGCGAGTCACAGCTGCCACACTGGTCACACCCGACGACGCCGCGGTCGGGTCTGCGACCCCCCTGGAGAGCCCTGTGACCCGCACGCCGATCCACCGCTCCCGGACCGCACGGGCCCTGCCGGTCGCCCTGCTCGCGGCGCTCACCCTCGTCGTCGGGTCCGCTCCGGCCACCGCGGCGCCCCAGGCCGGTTCCGAGACGCTCACCCCGCTGTGCTCCCCCGCTCCGCCGGTGCAGCACCCGGGCTGCGGCACGGCCCACCGGGGTGCCCCACTGCCCAGCGGGACGCCCAACGAGGTCGTCCGCCTCGCCGGCGCGGACCGGTTCGCGACGGCCGTCGCGGTGGCCGAGCACGGGTTCCCCGAGGCCGACGTCGCCGTCCTCGTGAGCGGGGCGGACCGCCACCTCGTCGACGCGTTGTCCGCCGGGCCGCTGGCGCGCAGCCTCGCGGCGCCGGTCCTGCTCGCCACCCGCGACGAGGTCCCCGCCGCCACCGCCGCCTACCTGCGCGAGCACGCGGTGCGTTCCGTCCTGCTCGTCGGGGGCGAGGACGCCCTGTCCACCTCGACCCCGGACCGGTTGCGGGCGCTCGGGATCGGCGACGTGCAGCGGATCGCCGGCGCCGACCGGTACGCGACCTCGCGCGCCGTCGCCGCGTTCATGCCCACGGCGACGCACGCCTGGGCCGCCTCGGGCGAGGACGCGCACCTCGTCGACGCCCTCGCGGCGGCCGGCCCGGCGGCCCGACTGGGTGAGGCCCTGGTCCTCGTCGACGACGCCGACCCGGTCCCCGCCGGTGCGGCCCTGCGGGCGCGTGGCGCCACGTCGACGACCGTGGTCGGCGGCCCCGAAGGCGTCCTCCCGGAGGCTCTCGCCACCCTGCCGACGCCGCACCGCGCCGAGGGTGCCGACCGCTTCGGGACGGCCGCCGCCGTGGCCGTCGAGTCGCTCCAACGCGGTCTGCCCGCGCAGGACCTCCTGCTGGCGCCGGGTCTGAGCGGTCACCTCGTGGACGCCCTCGCCGCCGGCCCTCTGGGACGCACGACCCTCCTGGTCGGCGACGACCAGTCCGCGCGCGACGTCGTCGAGGCCTGGTTCGAGACCTACGGCGCCGGGCGCACGACGGCCGTGGGAGCGGTCGAGATCGCGAGCTGACCCCGTCACCGGGTCGAGGAGCTGAAGATCACGCGCTCGTTCGGCCCAAGGTTCGCGCTCGAAGGCTTCAGGAGCGGGCCGCACGAGCCGTTGACACTCAGGTGAAGCCCGTGGTGACGACGCACGGGGAAGCCGCCAGCAGCCACTGGCCCTCCCCGCCTGCAGACGCAGACGACCTGCCGGGGTCCGTCGCGCCCGTACGCGTCGGCCGCCAGGGGATCTACGACCGGGACCGTCAGCTCGTGGCCTACGAACTGCTCTTCCGCAACCACGGTCGGGCGAGCGCCGAACTGGCCGAGGGGTCCGAGCAGGACCACGCCACGTCGCAGGTCATCAGCGCCACGTTCGGCGACTTCGGCGTCGAGCAGATCGCCGGGGACAAGCTGCTCTTCATCAACCTCACCCGCGGCTTCTTCACGGGCGAACTCCCGATCCCCTGCTCACCGCACCAGGTCGTCCTCGAACTCCTCGAGAACGTCGAGGTCGACGACGAGGTCATGGCCGGGTTGCGGCGGGTCAAGGACCAGGGCTACCGGATCGCCATCGACGACTTCATCGGCGAGGTCGGCCGACTGCCCGCCCTGGGCCTCGCCGACTACGTGAAGATCGACATCGAGGCCGCCGGCGACACCTTCGACGACGTCCTGGCCCTCGCCCGCGAGCACGCCCCGACCGCCCTCATCGTCGTCGAGCGCATCGAGGACGACGCGCTGTTCACCCGTTGCCGCGAGGCGGGTGTCGACCTGTTCCAGGGCTACGGCCTGCAGCGGCCGGTGACGCTGGAGGCCGTGAGCCTCACGCCGTCGCAGCTGGTCTGCCTCCGCCTGGTACGGGCCCTCACCGGTGCGGAGGTCCCGATCCGCGAGATCGAGGATCTCGTCGCCTCCGACCCGGCCCTGAGCCTGCGCGTCCTCAAGACCGTCATGTCGGCCGCCGTCGGCTCCAAGAGCGAGATCACCTCGCTGCGCCAGGCGATCGTCCTGCTCGGGCGCCAGCAGCTCTGCTCCTGGGTCGTGCTGATGCTCCTCGGCGGGGTCACCAGCGTCGACACCGAGGCCCTGACCATGGTGCTCGCCCGGGCCTCGGCCTGCGCACGGCTCTCCCCGGCCCACGAGGACCTCGCCTACACCGTGGGGCTGCTCTCCGGGGTCGCCGGCGTGCTGGGCATGCGCGACGACGAGCTCGTCGACACGACCGGCGTCTCCCGGACGGTGCGCAACGCCCTCGTGGAGCGCCGTGGGCCGGCCGGTTCGGCCCTGCGGGCCGTGCTCGCCTACGAGGACGACGAACCGTTCGTGATCGCCGACGCCGGACACGCCGTCTACGAGGTGTCCCGCGCCTACCTGGCAGCACTGAGTGGCGCCATGGTCACTGTCGGTTCAGTTCTCGAACGATCCTGACGCGGGACACGCGACCGGGATGCACTCCGACCTGCCCCCGTCCTACCCTCGTGGCGTGACGGAGCGCCGTGAGGAGACCCCCGCCGGGCCACCCCGGACCGACCCGGTCGGACCGGCCGACGAGGGCGAGGAACGAGCCCTCGAACTCGCACACCGCGTCTTCGAGCACGCCCGCAACGGCCGGGCCCGGGAGCTGTGCGGGTACCTCGACCTCGGCATCCCCGTGAACTCGACCGACAGCGAGGGCAACTCCCTGGTCATGCTCGCCGCCTACCACGGGCACCCGCGCACCGTGATCGCGCTGCTCGAACGCGGCGCCGACCCCGACCGGGTGAACGCCCGCGACCAGACCCCGCTGGCCGGCGCCGTCTTCAAGGGCGAACGCGACGTCGTCGCCGCCCTCGTGGCCGCCGACGCCGACCCCTACCTCGGAACGCCCAACGCCCTCGAATCGGCGCGGTTCTTCGGCCGAGCCGACATCCTGGAACTGCTCGAGGTGCCCGGCGAGGACTAGGACCTGGGTAGCCTGACCCGGTCGACGCGCCCGCGTCGTGCGATCGACGCAAGCGGAGGCCCTGCCGGTGGACGCCAGTTCCCCGCGTCGACCGCGCATCATGCGCCACCCGGCCCAGGTCGTGGCACTGGCCTTCGCGGCCGTCGCCTCGGTCGGCACGGTCCTGCTGCTGATCCCCGTCTCCCGGCGCGGTGAGGGCGGCGCGACGCTCGTCGAAGCGCTGTTCACCGCCATCAGCGCGCTCTGCGTGACCGGCCACGTCGTCGTCGACACCCGGGAGCACTGGTCGAACGTCGGGCTCGTCGTCATCCTCGCCCTCGCCCAGATCGGCGGGTTCGGCATCATGACGTCCGCCTCGCTGCTGGGCGTCTTCGCCTCGCGCCGCCTCGGGCTGCGCTCGCGCCTGCTGACGGCGACGGAGTCGCGCGGGCTGGACCTCGGCGACGTGCGGACGGTCCTGCTCGGCGTCGTGCGGGTCTCGGTGGCACTGGAACTCCTGACCGCCGTCGTCCTGTCCGCGCGGTTGTTCCTCGGCTACGGGCGGCCCTTCTCCTCGGCGTTGTGGGAGGGGACGTTCCTGGCGATCTCGTCCTTCAACAACGCGGGGTTCGTGCTGCGCGGGAACAGCATGACCGACTTCGTGAGCGACCCGTGGATGTGCCTGCCGGTGGTCGTCGCCTCGTTCCTGGGCGGGCTCGGCTTCCCCGTCCTGCTCGAGCTCAGACGGCAGTTCCGGTTGCCGCGGCGCTGGTCGCTGCACACGAAGCTGACCCTCGCGACGACCGTCCCGCTGCTGGTGCTCGGCACGTTGTTCCTCACCGTCAACGAGTGGCACAACCCCGCGACGCTGGGCCCGCTGGACTGGTGGGCCCGCCCGCTGGCCGGGCTGTTCCAGGCCTCGGCGACCCGCAGCTCGGGGTTCAACTCCGTCGACATCACCCAGCTGAACGGGGGTTCGTGGCTCGTCATGGACGTCCTGATGTTCATCGGCGGTGGGTCCGCGAGCACGGCCGGTGGCATCAAGGTGACGACGTTCGCGCTGCTCGCGGTGGCCGTGTACGCGGAGGCCCGCGGCGAGCCCACGGTCAGCATCTTCGCCCGTCGCGTCCCCGACCGGGTGGTGCGCCAGGCCCTCACCGTCGCCCTGGTGTCCGTCGCGGTGGTCGTCGTCGCGACCACCCTCCTGGTCGAGATGACCCGTGCGCCGCTGGACATGGTCGTCTTCGAGGTCGTGTCCTCGTTCGCCACCGTCGGGCTCTCCTCGGGGTTGCTGGTCCAGCTCCCCGACTCCGGACAGGTCATCCTGGCGTTGTTGATGTTCATCGGCCGGCTCGGGCCGATCACCCTCGGCGCAGCCCTCGCGCTGCGCGAACGGACCCGCATGTACGAGTACCCCGAAGGGAGACCGATCATTGGCTAAGCGCTCGGCTCTGGCGAGTCCCCGTTCCGTCGTCGTCATCGGCCTCGGCCGGTTCGGACGGTCCCTCGCACTGGAGCTCATGGAGGACGGTCGGGTTGACGTGCTCGGCATCGACAACGACCCGGCCCTCGTCGACGAGCTCGCGAGTTCGCTGACCCACGCCGTCGTCGCGGACTCCACCAAGGAGGAGGCGCTGCGGCAGTTGTCGGTGCAGGAGTTCGACCGGGCCGTCGTGGGCATCGGGACGAACCTCGAGGCGAGCATCCTCACCGTGTCGCTGCTGCTGCAGTTCGGGATCCGGAACGTGTGGGCGAAGGCGATCAGCGAGTCCCACGCCCGGATCCTCACGCAGCTCGGGGCCCACAAGGTGATCCGCCCCGAGCACGAGATGGGGTTGCGGGTCGCCCACCTGGTGCGCGGCCGGATGCTCGACTACATCGAGTTCGACGACGGCTTCGCCATGGTCAAGACGACCCCGCCGGCGCCGATCGTGGGCAAGAGCCTCGGTCAGGTGAGGTTGCGCAGCACCTACCGCGTGACGGTCGTCGCGCACCACTCCCCCGGCACGGGGTTCACCTACGCCACCCCGGAGACCGTCCTCGCCGCCGAGGACGTGATCATCGTCTCCGGGCAGATCCGCGACGTGGAGGCGTTCTCAGCGCTCTCCGGCTGAGTCGTCGGGGGTCTCCTCGTCGGGCCCCCGGCGCTCGACGCCGGGCAGCCGGCGCCGTTCGGGCTCGCCCCGCTCGACGCGGGTCAGGTCGATGAGACTGCGCCGGTCGTCCCGACGGCGTCGTTGGGCGTCCTCGTCGGTCTGCTCGACCGGCTGATCGTCACTCACCGGACAAGCTCACCACGCTGTGTGCTCGCGTGTCACCTCACCCGCCCCGTTCCCGGGTCGACGACCCACCGAGAACGACATATAGTGTCCCTATGCAACTACGTGAGGACCTGGCCCAGCGCCTGCTCCTCGCCTGCGCGGACCTGACCCGCGCGGTGACCGCGGCCGCCGACGACACCCGCCTCTCCCTCACCCAGGCCCGGGTCCTCGGCAACCTCGACCGGCACGGCCCGCTGCGCGTCAGCCGCCTCGCCGAGCTCGAGCACTGCGCCCAGCCGAGCATGACCGGCCTCGTCGGTCGCCTCGCCACCGCGGGCTTCGCGAGCCGCAGCACCGACCCCGACGACGCCCGGGCGGTGCTCGTCGCCGTGACCCCCGCCGGCCGCGACGAACTCGCGCGGCACCGGGTCCTGCTCCGCGAACCCCTCGTCCGCGCCGTCGGGGACCGCGGCCCCGACGACCTCACCGAACTCGCCCGCGTCACCGAACTCCTCGAGGGGCTCTCGGGGTCGGTCCGCGCAGGCGTCCCCGCACCCCGCTGACACCACCTGGAAGGATTCCCGTGTCGTCCTCCGACACCGATGTGAAACCCGGACTGCTGAAGCAGCCCATCGCGGTCTGGGCCGTCGCCTTCGCCGCCGTCGTCTCCTTCATGGGCATCGGTCTCGTCGACCCGATCCTGCCGGCCATCGCCGGTCAACTCGGCGCCACCAAGGCCCAGACGCTGCTGCTGTTCACGTCCTACCTGGGCATCACCGGTCTCGCGATGCTGCTCACCGGGTGGGTCTCCAGCCGGTTCGGGGCCAAGAAGACCCTCATGACCGGCCTCGTCCTCATCGTCGTCTTCGCAGCTCTCGCAGGGTCTTCCGGTTCCATCGGCGAGATCGTCGGGTTCCGTGCGGGCTGGGGGCTGGGGAACTCGCTGTTCATCGCGACCGCCCTGGCCACCATCGTCGGCGCGGCCAGCGGCGGGATGGCGAACGCGATCATCCTCTACGAGGCGGCGCTCGGGCTCGGCATCGCGACCGGTCCGCTGGTCGGTGGCCTGCTCGGTGAGGTGTCCTGGCGCGGACCGTTCTTCGGCACCGCCGTCCTGATGGCCATCGCCTTCGTCGCCATCGTCACCCTGCTCCCCGCCACCCCGAAACCCGCCGTCAAGGTGTCGATCACCGACCCGATCCGGGCGCTGGGCCACAAGGGCCTGCGGACGGTCGCGTCGATGGCGTTCCTCTACAACTTCGGGTTCTTCACCCTGCTCGCCTACACCCCGTTCGCCCTCGAGATCTCCTCACCCATCCGGCTGGGGCTGGTGTTCTTCGGGTGGGGCCTCTGCCTGGCGATCGCCTCGGTGGCCATCGCCCCACGCTTGCAGCGCCGGTTCGGGACGGTCCCCGTGGTGACGGCGATGCTCGCGCTGTTCGCGGTCGTCCTGCTGCTCGAGGCCGTGTTCGTCCACGACAAGGCCGTCCTGGTGGTCGGGACGATCGTCGCCGGGCTCTTCCTCGGCGTGAACAACACCATCGTCACCGAGCTGGTCATGGAGGTCTCGCCGGTCCCGCGCTCGACGGCGTCGGCCGCCTACTCCTTCGTCCGGTTCATCGGCGGCGCCATCGCCGCCTGGGCCGCGGGTGAGCTCGGCGAGGTCTTCACCGACTGGTCCCCCTTCGTCCTCGGCGGCGTCGGCGTCCTCGTCGGGCTGGTCGTGCTGCAGAGCGGGCGTCACCACCTCGTCGTCGTGCACGACGACCCCGCCCCGCACACCCCCGCCGAGGCCCAGGCCGTCACCGCCGGCGACGCCTGACGCCCCACCTCACGCGCCCCACCCGTCCCAGCGGAACGGGTGGGGCGCGGTGGTGCGGCAAGATGGCCCCTCGTGGCTGAACTGGTGTTCTTCTCGGGAACGATGGACTGCGGGAAGTCGACGCTGGCGCTGCAGACGGATCACAACCACCGCGTCCAGGGGCGTCGAGGACTGCTCTTCACGCGCTTCGACCGGGCGGGGACCGCGACGATCTCCAGCCGGATCGGTCTCGCGCGGCCGGCTCTCGAGGTCGGGGAGACCACCGACCTGTGGGCCGAGGTGAGCCGCCGGCACGCCGAGGAACCCCTCGACTACGTGGTCTGCGACGAGGCCCAGTTCTACGACCCGGAGCAGGTCGAGCAGCTCGCGCGCCTCGTCGACGACCTCGACATCGAGGTCTTCGCGTTCGGGATCACCGCCGACTTCCGCACCAGGCTCTTCCCCGGCTCGGCCCGCTTCATCGAGCTCGCCGACCGGGTGCAGGTCCCGCAGGTCGAGGCCTTGTGCTGGTGCGGGCGACGGGCCACCCACAACGCACGGACGGTCGACGGGGTCATGGTCGTGGCCGGCGAGCAGGTCGTCGTCGGCGACGTCGTCAACGGGGGTCACCCCGAGGGGACCCTCGACGTGGGCGACGTGGGAACCGTCGAGTACGAGGTCCTCTGCCGCCGCCACCACGGCCGACGTCAGACGAAGGCGCACCGGCCGGTGACGGTGGACGTGCGGGAGACGCAGCCTCAGCCCTCGTAACCGAGCGCCGTGGCGTCGGGGACGTCGACGTCGCCGGCGGCCGCCGCGAACCGGGCGAACCCGTCGCGCACGACGGCCCGGTCCTCCGCGCCGAGACGCCCGAGGACCTCCTCGAACTCCGTGCGCCGCCGGTCCAGCACCTGCCCCACGAGCACGCGCGCCTTGTCCGTCGGCGCGACCAGGACCTCGCGGCGGGTGTCCGGGTTGTCCTCGCGGGTCACCCAGCCGGCCGTGACCAGCCGGTCGACGGCGCGGGTGAACGTCGAGGGGTGGACGCCGATCGCCGCCGCGATCGCACCGCTGCGCAACGGCCCGCGGCTGCAGATGAGCACCAGCACGCGGTACTGCTGCAGCGTCAGGGACTCGAGGGCGTCGGCCAGCGAACGCACGCTGATGCTCACGACCGCCCGGGACCCCGCGAGCACGGCGTCGACGTCCTCGTCGACCAGCTGATCAGGTGACTGCACGCGTGGATGCTAGTAGTTCCGCACGTCCGCGCGAGGGGAGTTGGCCCAGCTGGTCCGTGGTCCACCGCGTCGACCAGGGCTGACCCCGTGCCCGTCCGCGTGCGGGGCTCGCGATCGCGACGCCGAGGCGGGATGATCTCCTCCGACCGAGAGGAGACCCCTGTGAACGAGCACGACATCCACGTCAAGATCAACGACCTCGTCGCCGAGGAGCACCGGTTGCGGCAGGCGCTGCAGTCCGGGGAACTGACCGCCGCCGAGGAGCACGCGCAGCTGAAGGCCGCCGAGGAGGCCCTCGACCAGTGCTGGGACCTGCTGCGCCAGCGTGACGCCCGTCGCCACGCCGGGGAGAGCCCCGACGCGGCCGAGGCCCGGCCGGTCAGCGAGGTCGAGCACTACCAGCAGTGACTCGCGCGGAAACCCCTTGCCCGCGGGTGGGGGGTTTCCGCCACAGTGACCGGGTGGCCCAGCGACCGGTGGTTCTCGTGACGGGTGTCGGACGACGGGTGGGCATCGGGGCGGGGATCGCCGGGCGCCTCGCCGCAGACGGGTGGGACGTGGCGACCAGCCACTGGACCGCCTACGACGATCGGATGCCCTGGGGCCGCCGGGAGGACGATCCCGACGAGGTCCACACGGAGCTGCGCGCGCACGGCGCCACGACGGTGGCCGTCGAGGCCGACCTGAGCCGGCCCGAGGCACCCGCGGAACTCTTCGACGCGGCCGAGTCCGCGCTGGGGCCGGTGACGGCTCTGGTCATGGCGCACTGCGAGTCGGTGGACTCCTCGATCCTCGACACCACCGTGGAGAGCTTCGACCGGCACGTCGCCGTCAACGCCCGCGCGGTGTGGTTGCTCGTCGCGGAGTTCGCCCGTCGCTACCGGGGAGAGCCCGGCGCGGGCCGGATCGTGGCCCTCACCAGCGACCACACCGTGCACAACCTGCCCTACGGCGCGAGCAAGGGTGCGCTGGACCGGATCGTGCTCGCCGCCGCCCGGGAACTGCAGGACCTGCGGATCACGGCGAACGTCGTGAACCCCGGACCGGTCGACACCGGCTGGATGGACGAGGGGTTGCGGGCCAGTGTCCTCGAGCGGAACCCGCTGGGCCGCAACGGTACCCCGCGAGACACCGCCAACCTCGTGTCGTTCCTGCTCTCCGAGCAGGGCGGGTGGATGAACGCGCAGCTGCTGTTCTCCGACGGCGGCTGGAAGGCCTGAGCGCACGGTCTAGCGTCGCGGCCGCAGGGTCATCGCCTCGTGGAACTCCTCCTCCGACAGCGGCGCTCCGGGCAGCTGGTGGGGGCGGTCGCGGGCGGGGGCGAGTCCGTCGAGCAGGACGCCCAGGGTCCGTCGCCAGTGCTCGGGGCTCACGGTGCCGCCGATCTGGGCCGCCGCCTGGACGGCGTGCAGCAGGGTGGCGACGTCGGTCCCCGCGACGTCTGGTCGCAGGACCCCGGCCTCGCGGCAGCGCGCGGTCAGCCGGTCGACCAGCGGCCCGAGCTCGGCGCGGGCGAGGGCGACCCCGACCCGACCGTGCGCGGGAGAGAGGACCGCGTCGCGCAGGCCCCGGTCGGCGGCCATCCGGGAACTCGCCGCCTCCAGGTAGGTGACCAGACCGTCCCACGGGTCCTCTGCGGCACAGGCGGTCTCGGCGAGACCGACGAGCGCGCGGATGCGGTCCTCGAACAGCGCCTCGACCAGGGCGTCCTTGTCGGCGAAGCGCCGGTACACGGTGGCCACCCCGAGACCCGCGTGGTGGGCGACGTCGTCGAGGGTGGCGGCGAGTCCGCGCTCGGCGAAGACCTCGACGGCCGCTTCGAGCGTGCGCCGGAGGTTGCGTTCCGCGTCGCGGCGCAGCGGTCGCTGGAGCGTGTCGTCGGTGTCCACGGCCGCATCCTACGCCGAAGCGGAGGTGTGTTCTCCCTTTTCGCTGGTACCCTCGACGCGAAGCGGAGAAGTCGTCTCCGCTGAGTTGGAGGAACCCCAGGATGAGCAGTACCGAGCAGGGTCGCCACCTCGCGCGACCGGACGCGACGACCGCGGACGGAGCGCGGACCCCCCGTCCCCGCACGCCCGGCGACGGCGCGCACGTGGCCGTGACCGCGGCCCCCGGCAAGGCGCAGTGGATCGTGCTGGCGGTCCTGTCGCTCGCCCAGCTGATGGTCGTCCTCGACGCGACCATCGTGAACATCGCGCTCCCGACCGCGCAGCAGGCCCTCGGGTTCTCCGACGAGAACCGCCAGTGGGTGGTGACCTCCTACGCGCTGGCGTTCGGCAGCCTCCTCCTGCTGGGCGGTCGGCTGTCCGACCTCGTCGGGCGCAAACCCATGTTCCTCGTCGGGCTCGTCGGGTTCGGGCTCGCCTCGGCCCTCGGCGGTGCCGCCCAGGGCTTCGGCCTGCTCATCGTGGCCCGCGCCCTCCAGGGCGCGTTCGGGGCGATGCTCGCCCCCGCCGCCCTGTCGCTGCTGACCACCACCTTCACCGACCCCGCCGCCCGCACCAAGGCGTTCGGCATCTTCGGCGGTGTCTCCGGCGCCGGCGGTGGCATCGGCCTGCTCCTCGGCGGGGTCCTCACCGAGCACCTGTCCTGGCGCTGGTGCCTCTACATCAACGTCGTCCTCGCCGTCGTCGCGGTGATCGCGGGCGCGCTGCTGCTCAAGCACGAGAAGTCCCCCGACCGTCCTGTCCTGGACTGGGCCGGAACGGTCCTCGCGATCCTGGGCCTCGTCGGGGTCGTCTACGGCCTGGCCGGTGCGGAGTCGAACGGCTGGGCCGCGCCGTCCACCTGGGGTTTCCTCACCGCCGGGGTCGTGCTGCTCGCCGTGTTCTGCTGGTGGCAGTCCCGCGCGGAACACCCGCTGCTGCCGTTGCGCGTCGTCCTCGACCGCGACCGCGGCGGGGCGCTCATCGGGATCGCCGTCGTCGGCGCGGGGATGTTCGGCATCTTCCTGTTCCTGACCTACTACATGACCTCGACGCTGGGGTACTCCCCCGTGCAGACCGGCCTGGGGTTCCTGCCGATGATCGCGGCGATCTCCGTCGCCGCGGGCGTCGTGGGTTCGGTGCTCATGCCGCGCTTCGGGCCGAAACCCCTGACCCCGACGGGCCTGCTGCTCGCCGCGCTCGGGATGGTCTGGCTGACCGGGATCGACGTGGACTCCGCCTACGCCTCGGCGATCCTGCCGGGGTTGCTCGTGACCGGGCTCGGTCTGGGTTTCGTGTTCGCCTCGGCCATGGCGACGGCGACCCTGGGCATCCAGGCCTCCGACGCGGGCGTCGGCTCGGCGATGGCCAACACGTCCCAGCAGATCGGTGGTTCGATCGGGACCGCCCTGCTGTCCGCCTTCGCCGGCAGCGCCGCGTCGAACTGGTTGAGCGAGAACGTCACCGGTGCCCCGACGGCGGCGGACGCGGCGCACGCCGCCGTCGCGAGCTACCACACGGCGTTCTGGTGGTCGGCGGGCTTCTTCGCCGTCGGCGCCGTCGTGACCGTGCTGCTACTGCGCCGCGGCGCTCCCTCGATCGACCCCGACGCAGCACCGGTCATCGCCCACTGACCCCGTCGCTCAGAGCTCGACGGTCTCGTTCTCCCCGCCGGAGTACGGCTGACCGGTCACCTTGGCCTTGGCGAAGCTGACGAGCGAGGCGATGCGACCACCGGGCGTGTCCCAGTACTCGGCCGACTCCCCCGTGACGTGGAGGAGGACGACGTCCGCGTCCTCCTTCCCGTCGGGGAACCACGCCTCGACGACCGCGTTCCACAGGTCGGCCTTGCGGGCGGGGTCGACCACCAGCATCCCCTTCCCGGTCAGCGACACCCAGCTGCTGTCGGTGGCGACGGTGACGTTCACCAGGGGGTTGCGGGCCAGCTGCTCGAACTTCCGGGACGTGCGCTCGGCGAAGAACCACAGGTCCCCGTCGAAGTCGACCTGCTGGACGGCCATGGGACGGCTGATCGGCCTCCCGTCCAGGTCGCTCGTGGTGAGGAAGGCGGTGCGGCTGCCCTTGAGCAACTTCGCGACGGTGCTGACGTCCTGCGGGACGGACGGCTGATCGGACACGGTGGACCTCCAGGTCGAAGGGCCCCACCGTCCTCCCCCGGCGCTCACCCCGCACGCCGAACGGCACCCGCACCACCCCCACCGCGTTCGCCGGTGGTGGATCTCCTCCCGGCAGAAAACCCTTCCCGCACGACCGGGGCGGGCCGACGGTGGAGTCATCCACTCACCGAGGGAGGCACCGATGAGCACGACCACCCTGGCCGGCCCGTTCGACGACCAGTTGTCCCAACGCCTGCTGTTCCAACGCATCGTGGTCCTGGGGCAGGAGGTCGACGACGCGATCGCGAACCGCGTCGCCGCGCAGCTCCTGCTGCTGTCGGCCGACGACCCGAAGAGCGACATCGCGCTGTACGTCAACTCCCCCGGGGGCTCGATCAGCGCCGGGCTCGCGATCTACGACACCATGCGGTTGATCCCCAACGACGTCTCGACGCTGGTGATGGGGATGGCCGCCAGCATGGGGCAGTTCCTGCTCTGCGCGGGGACCGCCGGCAAGCGCTACGCCCTGCCGCACGCGCGGGTCATGATGCACCAGCCCTCGGGCGGGATCGGCGGCACCGCGGCCGACATCGCGATCCAGGCCGAGAACCTCGCCCACACCAAGGCCACGATGCAGCGCCTCATCGCCGAGCACACCGGTCAGGACGTCGAGACGATCGAGCTCGACTCCCAGCGCGACCGGTGGTTCACCGCCGAGGAGGCCCGGCGGTACGGGATGGTCGACCACGTCGTCACGGGGGTCACCGACGTCCGGCTGGGCAGCGCCCGGAAGGTGGGGCTGTGACATGGCTGCGCAGATGAGCTACCCGATCCCCTACGTCGTCGAGACCACCGCCCGCGGGGAACGCACCTCCGACGTGTTCAGCCGGTTGCTGTCGGACCGGATCGTGTTCCTGCACGGCGAGATCGACGACGGGGTCGCGAACGTCGTCATCGCCCAGCTGGTGCACCTCGCCTCGGAGTCGCCGACGGCGGAGATCAACCTCTACATCAACTCCCCCGGCGGTTCCGCGACGGCGTTGATGGCGATCTACGACACCGTGCAGTTCGTCCAGCCGGACGTGGCGACGTTCTGCGTCGGGCAGGCGGCGTCGGCCGCCGCGGTGCTGCTGGCCGCCGGCGCTCCTGGGAAGCGCTCGGTGCTGGAGCACTCGCGGGTCCTGCTGCACCAACCGTCGGGCGGTGCGCAGGGAACGGCCGCGGACCTGCAGATCCAGGCGAAGGAGGTGCTGCGGATCCGCTCGGAGATCGAGGAGGTCCTCGCGCGGCACACCGGTCACCCGGTCGAGCGGCTGCGCGCCGACCTCGACCGCGACCTCGTCCTGCCGGGCGCCGCGGCCGTCGCCTACGGCGTCGCCGACCGGGTGATCACCCCGCCCCCGGCGCTGCCCGCGTGAGAGCGGTTCGTCAGGCGACGAGGGAGAGGGAGACCGTGGGCGCGGTGGACGCGGGGGCGAAGGCCGTCGCGCTCGTCACGTCGGTGACGTAGGAACCGGTGCGCTGCAGCAGTTCCGCGAGCGGGAGTTCCAGGGCCGAGCAGATCGCGGCCAGCACCTCCGAGGAGGGTTCCTTGCGCCCGCGCTCGACCTCGGAGAGGTGCGGCAGCGACACCCTGGCCCTGACCGCGACGTCGGAGAGCGTGCGGTGCTGCTCCAGCCGTTCGGTGCGCAGGACCACGCCGATCGCGTGACGCAGCAGCGGATCCGGGCGACGACGGACCCGGTCACGGGACGCACGGGTCGGGACCAGGGTCAGCTTCGGCACGGGAACCTCCAGGCGAGGGAACCCTCGTGAAGCTACGCCCGGAGTTGGGGCCGCCGCGCTGCTGTCCGCTCAGGGCGGACAGCAGCGCGGCGGGTTCTGGGGGTGCGTCAGCGACGCTCGTAGACCGTCGCCATCTCGACCTGCTCGTCGATGACGTCGGAGATGCGGGCCTGGACGGTGTCGAGCTCGCGGATGATCGCCGCGGTCTCGTTGATGCCGCTGGACACCGCGTTGCTCGAGGCCTGGATCCCGGCGATCTGCTGCGCGACCCGCTGGGTGGCGTCCGCCGTCTCCCGCGCCAGGTCCTTGACCTCGCTGGCGACGACGGCGAAACCGCGGCCGAGCTCACCGGCACGGGCGGCCTCGATGGTCGCGTTGAGCGCGAGGAGGTTCGTCTGGTCGGCGATGGCGGAGATGATCTTGATGACCTCCCCCACGGCGGCCGAGGCCTGGGTGAGGGCGTCGACCTCACCGGTCATGTTCGAGGCCTGCCCGACGGCGGCGTCGGCGACCCGGCCGGCGTCCGTGACGGCGTCGCGCAACCGGGAGACGGTGTCCAGCAGCGCCGCCGAGGACGCCGCGTCGTTCTCCGAACGGCGCAGGACGTCGAGGCGTTGGGACACCAGCTGCTGCACGTTGCGCAGCGCCGAGGAGCGGGACTCGGAGAGGTCGATGACGTCGGTGGTGAAGAAGTCCATCGTCCCCACGACCTGCCCCTCGGACACGATCGGGAAGCAGACCCCGGACTTCACCCCGGCACGCTGCGCCGCGGGGGCCCGCACGCAGTCGGTCATCTCGGCGAGGTCGCGGACGAAGACGAGGTCACGGGCCCGCCAGGCACGACCGGAGAGGCCGACCCCCTCGGCGAAGCTCGCGGACAGGGTGACCCGGCGGAACTCCTCGCCGGCCGAACCCGACTCCACCTGGAACTTGAGGGTGTTGCTGGCGGGGTCGAGCGCCCAGTAGGACCCGTAGGCCCAGCCGAAGGCCTCGCGCACCGTCTCCAGCGCCCGGCGCAGCGCGCCGTCCTGGTTGCGGGCGTCACCGACGCTGGACACGACGGACGTGACGGCGGCCCGGTCGTTGAGGGTCTCCTGCAGGCCTGCGGTGTCGAGCGCGCGCCGACGGGCGTGCGCAGCGACGCGGGCGATGGCCCGCCACTTCTCGGCGCGGCCGCCGAAGAACGGCAGCTCGTTGTAGGAGTAGTACTCCTGCAGGCCGATGACCCGGCCGTCCTCGACGATGGGGACCTTGGCGCCGCTGCCCGCCCCGGCCGCGTGGGCCAGGTGCCAGCGCGGGGAGTTCAGGGCGTCCGGGGTGGCGTCGCACTGCACCGGTTCGCGCGTCGAGATGGCCCGACCGCCGCAGCCCTCCCCCGGCGTGATCAACGTCGAGCGGGACCCGGCGAGGGCGGGGGCCAGCGAACCCACCTCACCGGCGAGGCGGAACCGGCCGTCGGGACCCGGCACCCAGATCGCTCCGTAGCAGAGGTCCAGCGCCTCGACGAGCGCCCGGACGCAGGCCAGCTGCGCCTCGAGCTCGGTGGTGATGCCGGAGTCGAGGGCCGCGAGGACCGCCTCCAGCGCCTCGACGTCGCGGGGCATCGGACCGGTGAAGACCGCGCCGCCGGCCGAGACCGAGCCCTTCTTGCGTCCGAACACGTCGGTCCCCCCCGAATCACGAAGCTTCTAGAAGCACTGCTCCCATCTCATCGGCCGAACGGGTGGCGGGCTTGAGGTGCGGTCAGGACAGGTGTTCGCGCATCGCGGCGAGCCCGCGGTGGGCGTTGCTGCGCACGGTGCCCGTGGTGACGTCGAGCAGGTCGGCGATCTGCTCGTCGGAGTAGTCCTCGAAGTGGCGCAGCACGAGGACCGTCCGCTGCTTGGTCGGCAGCTTGCGCAGCGCCTCGAGCAGCGCGTCCCGGTCGGCGATCTGGTTCGTGGAGTCCGCGAGACCGGCGTCGGGGAGGACCTCCGTCGCGTGCTCCCGGCGGGCCGCCCGGCGCCAGAACGACGTCGAGGCGTTGACCACCATGCGGTTGACGTAGGCGACCGGGTCGTCGGCCGTGCTGACCCGGCCCCACTTGAGCAGGGCCTTCGCCAGCACGTCCTGCACGACGTCCTCGGCCGTGTGCGGGTCGCGCAGCAACCCGCGCGCCAGGCGGACCAGCGCAGGACCACGGGCCTCGACGAACTCCTCGAAGGTCAACCTGGCGACCTCCTGGTCACTGCGGGTGCTCACGGTCATCGTGGCGCACCGCCCGCGTCCTGCAGCGCCGCGGCCTTGGCGAGGGCGGTCGTCGCGAGGTCGGCGGCCTGGGTGAGGGCGTCGCTGCTGGTCGGCTGGTAGCTCTCCAGGTCGACCCGCACGACGAGCTGTCCCTGGCGCGCGACGACCGCGGAACGCCACATGGGGTTGGTGCCGGACTGCTGGTACAGCGCCGTTCCGGCGACGACCTGGTCGGCCCGGACACCGACCTGGTCCGCGAGCTGCCACGGCGCGGTCTCGTCGCCCTGCTGCCTGCACGCCTGTGCGTCGGTCTCCACGCCGGCCATCCAGTCCTCGGCGGCCGCACCCCGGAACAGCATCACCCGCACCGAGGCGTTCTCGGGATAGGGCTGGGCCACCGACGGCGTCCCGCCCCAGCTGAGACCGCGTGAGTCGACGACGCTCGCCGCTCCGTCGTAGGCCACGTCCGTGCAGAAACCGGTGTCGGTCGTCGGGGCGGGGTCGTCCAGGGGCTCCACCCCCGGTAGGACGGCCGTCGCCTCCGGCGTCGTCGGCAGCAGCGCGTCCGGGATGGCCGCCACGGTGCTCGGCGACGGGGTCGCCGTCGCGATCGGGACGACGGTCGGCGGCGTGCCGGGCCACTGGGAGATCCCGATCGGCACCCCGAGGGCGAGGACCGCGACGACGCCGGCCATCCCCTGCCGACGCCGTCGGATCGTGCGGGCGCGCCCCCGCGCACCCGCCGCGAGAGCGTTCACGTCGACCCCGGCGTCCGCCGATCCTGCGCGCTGCAACGCGCGGACGACCTCCGCCTCGTCGACTCCCCTCCTGTGCTCGCTCATGCCGGTCCCCCTCTGCGAGAGCCGGACTGTCCGGCGTCTCCGTGCAACAGACGCGCTGCTCCGTGCGTCTGTTGCACGTGAGCTCCAGGAAATTCACCCAGCTCCTGACCGTCGCGACGATGACCGTGGCCCTCGGGGCGTGCAGCGCCGGGTCGGGCGACTCGCCCGCTGTCCAGCCCTCCAGCACCAGCCCCCGTCCCAGCAGCGCGAGCAGCCCCACGACGACGGCACCGGTCGCCGATCCGGCAGCGCAGGAGGCCCTGCCGCAGCTGGCCCGGCAGCAGGGTGCGCAGACGTCGGCGCTCGCGCCCGCCGTGGGTCAGGACTCCCCCGACCTCGCGGTGCTGGCGAGCACGACCGACGACATCAGCACCTCGATCTCGTTCTGGGCCTGGGACGGGTCGGCCTTCCAGCCGGCGGGGAGCGTCACCGCCGACGAACCCCTGCTGCCCCGACGCTCGCCGGAGTGGCACTACCTGACCGGCGGTCTCTACCCCGACGCCGTCGTCTACCTGCAGGGCGGCTCGATGAGCGGCGGCGTCGACGCCGTCATCGCCCGCCACGAGACCGACGGCTCGTGGCGGTTCGTCCCGCTGGAGGGACAGAGCGGGGACGGGATCGCCGTCGAGGACGACGTGTACGCGCACAACCCCGTCTTCGACGAGGGGTTCACCTTCGTGACCCGTGTGCAGGGGGGCGGTCCGGTGGCGGTGACCTACTGGCGCTACGAGGAGGGCGCCGGGAGGAGCTGGTTCACCCGCTCCCCCGCCCCGGACCCCGAGGCTACGAGAACCCCGTGACGGCGACACCGCGGTGGCCGTGAGCACTCATCCGGCGGCGCGCACGGCCAGACGCCCATCCGCTGGTTCGTCCGGGTGACAGGACCTCGTCACACCAGTTGAACTCTCAAGCAACTAGTGCGGTACGTCGAACTGATGCACATGCGCAAACGACTGGGTGACCTGAAGATCGCCGGCAAGCTCGCTCTCGGCTTCGGGGCCGTCTGCCTCCTCCTGATCGCGGCGGTCGGCCTGGGCGTGCAGACCCTGCACACCTCGCAGGCCACCATCGCGGCGATGTCGGACGTCGTCGTCCCCGGCGTGCAGTACAGCGGGACCGTGAAGTACGCCTTCGCCCAGACGCGGTTGGACCTGACCTCCACCGCGCTGGCCTCCGACCCGGCCGCGCTGGGCACGGCGCAGTCGGCGCTGGCCTCCGACGACGCCACGCTCGACACGGCGTGGAAGGGCTACCTCGACACCTCGCCCGTCTCCACCCAGGCCGACCGCGACTCCTTCGCCGCGGACCTGGCGGCGTTCCGCGAGGCCCGCAAGGACCTCGTGGCCGCCGCGACCGCCGGAAACCTCGACGCCTTCAAGGCGGCGCGCGACAGCGAGATCCTGCCCCTGGCCACCCGGATCAACACCACGCTGGACCGCATCCAGAAGGCCGAGGTCGACAACGCCAAGGCCACCTCGGCCCTGGGGGCCGCGCGCTACCACCAGTCGTTCCTGCTCCTCGTCGGGCTCGGTGTGGTGGCGCTGCTGGTGGCCGCGGTCATCGCCGTCGTCGTGGCCCGCTCCATCACCCGCCCGCTGGCGCGGACGGCGGCCGTCGTCCGGGGGCTGGCCGAAGGTCGCCTGGACCAGCGCGTGGCTCACCCCGCCGCCGACGAGATCGGCCAGCTCGCCCACGCCGTCGACACGACCATGGACAAGCTGACCGCGACCCTCACCGAGATCACCGCCACCGCCGACGTCCTGGCCGGCTCCAGCGAGGAACTCTCCGCCGTGGCCACCCAGCTCTCCTCCGGCGCCGAGGAGTCCGCCGCCCAGACCCAGGTCGTCTCCGCGGCCGCCGAGGAGATCAGCGCCAACATCGGGACCGTGGCCGCTGCCGGTGAGCAGATGACCGCGGCCATCGGTGAGATCGCCACCTCCACCGCCGACGCCTCGACCACGGCAGCCTCCGCCGTCGGCGCCGTCGACGGTGCCGTCCAGACCCTGCAGCGCCTCTCGACGTCCAGCCAGGAGATCGGCGACGTCGTCAAGCTCATCACCTCGATCGCCCAGCAGACCAACCTCCTCGCCCTCAACGCCACCATCGAAGCGGCCCGCGCCGGGGAGATGGGCAAGGGCTTCGCCGTCGTCGCCGGTGAGGTCAAGGAGCTGGCCCAGCAGACCGCGCGCGCCACCGAGTCCATCACCGCCCGCGTCGCCACCACCCAGAACGACGTCGACCAGGTGGCCGGTGCCATCGGCCAGATCACCGAGGTCATCGCCCGCATCGACGCCCTGCAGTCCACCATCGCCGCCGCCGTCGAGGAACAGTCCGCCACCACGAACGAGATGGTCCGCAACGTCAGCGAGGTGTCCACCGGCAGTCAAGAGATCGCGCTGAACATCTCCGGTGTCGCAGCCGCTGCCGAGCAGACCACCAGTGGTGCCCGGCAGACCGCCACCACGGCCTCGGAGGTCTCCCGGGCCGCGACCCGCCTGAAGCAGCTCACCGGCGCCTTCACCCTCTGACCTCCCGGTCCTCGGACACCCGGGTCAGGCCCCCTGACCACCCGTCACCGGCAGGACCGCCCCGGAGACGAACGACGCCCGGTCGCTGAGCAGCCAGCAGGCCGCCTCGGCCATCTCCTCCGGTCGGGCGATGCGCCCCAACGGGATCGCCGCGGTCCCGGCCTCGATGATCCCGGGGCTCGCGACCTCCCAGTCCCGCACCATGTCCGTCAACGTCAGGCCCGGCGCGATGGCGTTCACCCGGATCCCGTCCGGCCCGTAGGTCACCGCGGCGCTCGCGGTGAGGGAGTTCACGGCCCGCTTCGCCGTTCCGTACGCGGGCAACATCGGGTTCGCGTGCAGCGCCCCGATGCTGGAGGTGTTGACGATGGCGCCGCCACCGCCGGCGCGCATGGCCCGGACCTGGGCGGCGACGGCGAAGAACACCCCCTTGTGGTTCAGCCGCTGGACCCGGTCGAAGTCCTCCTCGGAGAACTCCGCGATGCCCTGCGGGGGGACGTTCATCCCCGCGTTGTTGAAGGCCGCGTCGAGGCGGCCGTGCCGTTCGAGGACGACGTCGACGACCCGCCGCACGTCCGCGACGTCGCCGAGGTCGGCGGTCACGCTCGAGACGGTGGCGCCGTGCTCGCGCAGCTCCTCGACGAGGGCGGTCATGTCGCTGCGGGCGGCGAGGACGAGCGTCGCGCCCTCCCGGGCGAACAGCCGGGCCGCGGCGGCACCGATCCCCCGGCTCGCTCCGTTGATGAGGGTCACTTTGTCCTGCAACATCTTCTCGGTCATGTCCCCACCGTGCGCGGGCCGGACGGGGACAGCCAGGTACACCGCGTACCTGGCTGGGTCGGCGTCCGGGGCGCACCCTGGGGACGTGGACCGCAGAGCACTCGCCGACTTCCTGCGCAGCCGGCGGGAACGGATCGCCCCGCACGACGCCGGTTTCCCGGTGGGCCGTCGCCGGACCCCGGGCCTGCGTCGGGAGGAGGTCGCCGCCCTCGCGCACGTCTCTCCGGAGCACTACACCCGCCTGGAGCAGGCGCGGGGCTCGCGGCCCTCGCGGCAGGTGCTGACGGAACTGGCCCGGGCGCTGCGGTTGTCCGACGCCGAACGCGGACACCTCTTCGACCTCGCCGGGGAACCGCTGGACCGTCCGGACGAGATCTCCACCGACGTCCCCCCGCACGTGCGGGAGCTCCTCGACCGGCTGCCCGGGACCGCCGTGCTGGTGTTCGACGCGCGGTTCGACGTCATCGCCTGGAACCCGCTGGCCGCGGCGCTGCTGGAGGACTTCTCGGCGGTCGCGCCGAAGGAGCGGAACCTGCTGCGCCGCTACTTCCTGGGCCTGGACCCCGCGACCCGGCACTACGGCCTGTCGCACGGTGAGGACTTCGCCCGCTACGCCGTGGCCCGGTTGCGCTCGGCCCTGGCCCGCTACCCCGGCGACCGCCGTCTGCGCATCCTGTTGCGGGAGTTGCGGTCCGGTAGCCCGGAGTTCGTCGAACGGTGGGAACGCGACGACGAGGTCGTCGTCACCCGGCACCTCGCCAAGGCGGTGGACCACCCCGTCGTGGGGCGCCTCGACCTCGACTGCAGCGTCCTCCTGGTCCCCGACCGGGACCAGGAGGTCGTGCTCTTCACCGCGCCGCAGGGCTCCGCGGCCGCGGAGGCCCTGGAGCTGCTCGGGGTGGTGGGGAACCAGTTCAGCGGGGCTCGTGCCGGGCGATGACGGAGAAGTCGTCGTCACCGTGACCGGCGCGCTGGGCCTCGAGCAGGGCCTGGGCCGCCGCCGTCAGCGCGGGCAGCGGCAGCGTCGAGGTGTCCAGCATCAGCCCGGCGTCCTTGAGCAGCAGGTCCGCGGAGAACTGCGTGTTCCCGAACTCCCCGCTGCGCAGGTTGTCCCCCTTCATCCCCGCGATGAGGCCCAGCCCGGTGCCCTTGAGGGTCGTGAGGACCTGCTCCAGTTCCAGCCCACCGGACGTGCCGAGCCGGACGGCCTCGACGAGGCCCTGGAAGGAGACCGCGAGCGCCAGGTTCGCCACGAGCTTGCCGGTCGCGGCGGCCGCCGCCTCGGGCAGCACCTGCAGACGTTCGGGGTCGGCCCACAGCGACACGAAGGGGAGCGCCGCGTCGGCGTCCGGGCCGCCGACGAGGACGCCGAGGGACCGGTTCGCGGCCGGCCCCAGCGATCCGACGACCGGGGAGTGGACGTGCCGGACGCCACGGTCGTGCGCCCAGGCGGCGTGCTCGGCGGCGTCGGCGGGCGAGATCGTGGTGACGTCGATCCACAACGTCCCGGCGGCCGGGTCGAGCCCGTCGAGCACGACCTCGCGCACGGCGGCGGGCCCGAAGAGGGCGGTGACCACGACCTCGGCCCCGGTCACGGCCTCCTGGGCGTCGCGCGCGGCGCTCGCGCCGGCGGCGATGAGTTCCGCGTCCGCTCCGGGCGTGCGGTTCCAGACGTGGACGTCGTGTCCGGCGGTGACGAGGTGGCCGGCGAGGACGCGCCCCATGCGGCCGAGACCGAGGAAGGCGATCCGGCGGGGCTGATCGGTGGGCGGTTGCGTGGGCACGGCCGGATGCTACGGGCGGGCCTCCCCCGCGGCACCCCACGGTTCGCCGCGGTGCGCGGCCGAGCGACGGAGGCGGGAGGCGATCAGGGACGATCGACGGACGTCGGACACCGGGCCACGTCCCTAGGCTGACCCGGTGAGCGCCCTCGTCACTCCCGTCGACCCGTGGGTCACCCGCTGGCGCTTCGCGCCGCGGGTGCGGGACGTGCTGGCCATCCTCGTCTCGTTGTTCTTCGGGTTCGCCTGGTTCCACGCCGTCGTCGTCGGCCCGGAGCGCAGCCAAGCGGGCGGCCCGCCGGCGTTCGTCTCGCACGGGATCCCGTGGGGCTCGGTCACCCCGGTCCAGGTGGGCATGGCCGTCGTCGTCGTGGCGACGTGCCTGGCTCTGTGGTGGCGGCGCAGCCACCCGGTCCTGCTGTGCATCGTGACCTTCGCCGTGGCGTTCCTGTTCGCCTTCGACGGTGCGCTCTTCCTCGCGCTCCTGACCCTGGCGGTCCGGCGCCGGGACCGGTTGCTCGTGCTGGCGGCGGTCGTGGCCGGGGTGGCGGTGACGTCCTCGAGCCTGCGGACCTCCGCCGACGGCTGGACGCTCGCGATCACCTGGTCGCTCATCGGGGTGTCCCTGGGCACGTTCGTCGGGGCGTTCGTGGGCGCCCGTCGTGATCTCGTCCGGTCGCTGCGCGAACGCGCCGAACGGGCCGAGCACGAACAGGTGCTGCGGGCCGAGCAGGCCCGGCTGGCCGAACGCACCCGGATCGCGCGGGAGATGCACGACGTCCTGGCGCACCGGATCTCGCTGGTGGCGCTGCACGCGGGCGGGTTGGAGGTGCGTCCCGACGTCGGGCCGGACCAGGTCGAGTCGACGGCCGCGACGATCCGCGAGACGGCGCGCTCGGCCCTGGAGGACCTGCGCCGCGTCCTCGGGGTCCTGCGGGCTCCCGGGACGTCGTCGGCCGCGACGTCCGCCGCCGAACTCGCCCCGCAACCGACGCTGGTCGACGTCCGCCGGCTCGTCGAGTCGACCCGCGAGGCGGGGGTGGCGGCGGAGTTCCGCACCGACGTCCCCGTGCACGCCGACGTCCCGGCCGAACTCGGGCGCACCGTGTACCGGGTCGTGCAGGAGGGGCTGACGAACGTCCACAAGCACGCGCCGTCGGCGCAGACCGTGGTGACGATCTCCGGTGAGGTCGGCCGCGAGATGCTGGTGTCGGTGGTCAACGCGCGGCCCAGCGGTCAGGCGACGGGCCTGCCCGGGGCCGGTTCCGGTCTCGTCGGGCTCTCGGAGCGGGTGGGGCTGGCGGACGGGACGATCACCTCCGGTCCGGAGCCCGGGGGCGGTTTCGCGGTGCGGGCCCGGTTGCCGTGGGCCGCCGCGGACGGCCGTCCCCGGCGGCAGGGATCCGCGGCCTGGACGCCGCCGGATGCGAGGATCGTCCGGACCCCGGCCGGGACCGGTCGGGCCGAGGAACCGTGAAGGCCGAGAGTGCCGACAGTGACGAGGAGAACCCGGTGAGCGGACCCGACGGGTCGCAGCAGGACGGCAGGCCCACCCGGGTGCTGCTGGTCGACGACGACGCCCTGGTGCGGGCGGGGCTGCGGATGATCCTGTCCAGCGCCACCGACATCGAGGTCGTGGGCGAGGCCGAGAACGGGGCCCAGGCCGTCGAGGGGGTCGCGGCGCACCGCCCGGACGTCGTGCTGATGGACGTGCGGATGCCCGTGATGGACGGGCTGACCGCGGCGAAGGCCATCACCGAACGCCCGCAGGCCCCGAGCGTCGTGATGCTCACGACGTTCGACCTCGACGAGTACGTGTTCCAGGCCCTGCAGGCCGGGGCGACGGGTTTCCTGCTGAAGGACACCCCGCCGCGCGAACTCGTCGCCGCGGTGCGGATCGTCGCCGCCGGCGAGGCGATGCTCTCCCCCACCGTGACCCGCCGCCTCGTCGGGCACTACGCCGCGGACGCCGTGAACCCCCGTCGTCGCGAGGCGACCGAACGGCTGACCCTGCTGACCGAACGCGAACGCGAGGTCCTCGCCTGCGTCGGTCAGGGGATGTCGAACGCCGAGGTCGGCAAGGAACTGTTCATGAGCGAGGCGACCGTGAAGACGCACGTGTCGCGTCTGCTGACGAAGCTCGAGGCCCACAACCGGGTGCAGGTCGCGATCGTCGCCCACGACGCCGGCCTCCTCGACGTCTGACCACCCGTGATCCCGCTGGGGAACCCAGCGGGATCAGGGTCGGGGGTCAGCGGCCGGCGGTGGCGAGGGTCTCGAACTCCTCGTCGGTGAGTTCGACGTCGGCCGCGGCGAGGTTCTCCTCGAGGTGGGCGACGGTCGAGGTCCCGGGGATCGGGACGATGACGGGCGAGCGCCGCAGCAACCAGGCGAGGGCGAGCTGCGAGGTGGACGCCTCGCGGTGCTGCTTCGCGATCTCGTCGAGCGGTCCGCCCGGTCGGGCGAGGGTTCCGGCGTCGACCGGGGCCCACGGGATGAAGGCGATCCCCTGCTCCTCGCAGAACTCGAGCAGGTCCTCGGCACGACGGTCGCCCAGGTTGTATCGGTTCTGGACCGAGGCGATCGACAACCCGGCGGCCTGCGCGGCCTTCACCTCGTCCACGCCGACCTCGGACAACCCGACCTGCAGCGCGAGGCCCTCGTCGACGAAGGACTTGATCTCGCCGAACTGCTCCTCCGCCGGCACCTTCGCGTCGATGCGGTGCAACTGCCACAGGTCGATCCGCTCGACACCGAGGCGGCGCAGCGACATGAGGAGGCACTGGCGCAGGTACTCGGGGCGACCCAGCGGCGGCCAGACGTCGGGGCCGGAACGGGTCAGACCGCCCTTGGTGGCGATGACGACGTCGCCGTACCCCGAACCGTCGTGGAGGGCCTCCTTGATGAGGTCCTCTGAGTAGTAGGGGCCGTAGGAGTCGGCGGTGTCGATGAAGGTGACGCCGAGTTCGACGGCCCGGCGCAGGACACGGACGGCTTCGTCGTGGTCCTTCGGCGGACCCCAGACACCGGGGCCGGTGATGCGCATGGCGCCGTAGCCGAGTCGGTGGACGGTCTTGCCGCCGAGGTCGATGGTTCCACTGGCGGAGACGGGCACTGGTCCTCCTGCGGGGAGTTCACGAGAGCTGGCCCCGGAACGGTAGGTCGCGCGCCCCGGCCCCGCATCCGGGACACCCGGCACGATCGCGGGTGGTGGAGGACGGGGCCAGGACGGCGTCGAGTCACCGCAGCAGCTCCGGCGTCCGGAACGGCACCCCGTGCACGTGGGTCGCGAGGAACGCGAACACCGTCTCGTACCAGAGCGCCGTGTGGCCCGGGGTGAGCACCCAGTGGTTCTCGTCGGGGAAGTAGAGGAACCGGTGCGGCAGCTCGGCCGGGTCACCGCTCCACTGCTGGTTCAGGGTCCACCACAACCGCAGACCCTCGCCGATGGGGACGCGGTAGTCCTTGTCCCCGTGGATGACGAGCATCGGCGTCACGATCTTCGCGGCGTGCGCGGCGGGGTCGTTGGCCGCCTGCATCTGCTGGGTCATCTCCCGCGACCAGTACCAGGCCGCGTCCGTGGTCGGGCCGAACTGGTCGAGCGCGAACAGGCTGGCGTGGGTGACGATCGCGCGGAACCGGTCGGTGTGACCGGCGATCCAGTTCGCCATGTAACCGCCGAAGGACCCGCCCATCGCGGCCGTCCGGGCGGCGTCGAGGTCGGGACGCTCGAGCGCCGCGTCCGTCACCGCCATCAGGTCGGTGTAGGGCTGATCGCCCCAGCCGCCCCACCCGCGGGCCAGGAACTCCGCGCCGTAGCCCGTCGACAACCCGGGGTCGGGCAGCAGGACCGCGTAGCCGCGGGCGACGGCCAACCACGGGTTCCACCGCCACGACCACGCGTTCCACGACCCGAGCGGACCGCCGTGGATCCACAGCAACAGCGGTGCCGGTGCGGCGTCGCCCGCCCCGGCCGGGAGCGCGAGCCACGCCCGCAGCGGGCTGCCGTCGAGCGCGGTCGCGGTGACCTCGGTGAGCGATCCGGGCAGGTCGGGCACCGTGGTCGGCCCGCGGAGGACGACCGGTTCCTGACCGGCCACCCGCGCGTCGAGGCGCACGACCGCGGGCGGGGCGTCGACGGCGGAGCGCACCGCGAAGACGTGCGCGCCGTCGGGGGAGACCTGCAACGACCCGTAGGCGCCCGCGTCACCGCTCAGCCGGGTCCGGGACCCGTCGGCGAGCGCCACCCGGAACACCGGTGCGGCGCCGTGGTCGTCGACGGCGAGGAAGAGTTCGTCGGAACCCGGCCCCCACTGCGGCGCGGCACCCCACACGTCCCAGTCGACGACGACGTCGCGGGCCGGGGCCGAACCGTCGAAGGGCACGACGACCAGCCGCAGGCGGGGCGGCAGCGTCGGCGTGGAGACCGACTCCGCGACCGCGGCTACCCAGCGACCGTCCGGGGACACCGACAGCGCTCCGAACTCCAGTTCGGGGTCCTCGGCGACGACGCGGACGGAACCGTCGTCGGTGGCGATCGCCACGACGCGGACGTACTGCGTCCCGTGCCCGCTGAACACCGTCTCGGTGGTGAGGAGTTCCCGGCCGTCGGGGGTCAGCGCGGCCGAGGCCTCGTCGTAGCGGCGTCCCGGCGTCGGTGTGAGGTCCCGCCAACGACACGCATCCCGTTCTCCCGCAGCAGACTCAGACGGGACGTCGGCCGTCAGGTAGCGCGGTTCGTCCGGTCCGAGGTCGCTGTCCCAGTACCGCACGGGGTAGCCCGCGTGCAGGATGGCGTTGACGCCGGCGTCCTTGCGGGCCGTGCGCCGGGCGGCGTCCGACGTCGGACCCTCGGTCGCGTCGTCGGACCCCGGCAGCGTCGACGACGTGACCACCACGCGGTCCCCCCGGCGCGCGGTGAGCGGGGTCGCGACGCCTCCCGGGCGCGACCCGACGGCTCGTGCCTCCCCGCTGACCGGCAGGGCCCACAACGCCGCCGGGGCGTCGTCCTTCGACTCGGCGTCCGGGTCCGGACGTGCGGAGGTGAACAGCAACGTGCCGTCGGCGACGAACGCCGGTGCCCCCTCCGCGGCGGAACCCCGGGTCAGCCGGTGGGCCGGTCGTCCTCCCGTGGGATCGACCTCCCAGAGCGCCCCGCGCCACCGGGTGCGTTCGCGGTCGAGCGTGGCGACCGTCGTCACCAGCCGCGAGCCGTCCGGCGACAGGGCCAGCCCGCTGAGGCGGGGCAGGGCGAGGAAGGAGTCGAGGTCGGCGAAGGGTCCGGTGGCAGGACCGGTGACGGGATCGGTGGCACGGGGCACGACGACAGTCCTACTCCCCCGCCGGTCCGGACTGCCGGGCGGCTCCGACGGTGCGACAGTGCGTGCGTGACCATCACCACCACCGGCATCAGCCACCTCCGCCTCACCGTCCGCGACCTCGCCGCGTCGCGGCACTTCTACGACACCCTCTTCGGCTGGGACGTCGCGGTGGAGATGCCCGCGGACGCCGACGAGGCGACCCGCGAACAGCTCTGGTTCCTCTTCGGCGGGATCATCTACGACTCCCCGAGCGGGCTCTTCGGGTTGCGTCCCGTCGCACCCGGGAGCGACGGGTTCTCCCCGGACCGGGTCGGACTGGACCACCTGTCACTGTCGGTGGCCTCCCGCGCCGACCTCGACGCGGCGGTCGAGGTGCTCGACTCCCTCGGCGCGCCGCACGGTGCGGTGAAGGACATCGGGTCGATGTTCCTCCTGGAGTTCCGCGACCCCGACGGGATCGCGCTGGAGCTGGCGGCACCCAAGGCCTGATCCCGGACCGTCGTCACGACGACCTGGTGCGCCGGCCCGGCCCGCGCGTGGCCTCGACGGCCTCGCGCACCAGGCCGGCGAACTCCTCGAGGACCGGGGAGCGGACGCCTGCGCGCCGGACGAGGGCGAGCGGCGTGACCGCCCAGTCCTCCACCAGGGGCCGGTAGACGACACCGGCCATCGAGACGACCGTGCTGCACCGGGGCATCAGCGTCACCGCCAGTCCGCACGCGATGATCGACAACTCGGACAGGTCGTGGACCCCGCGCAACGAGGTCCGGGGTGAGAAGCCCGCCAGGTGGCAGGCGGCGACGATGGCGTCGTAGGCGCGGGGCGCGTCCTCGCGCCGGAAGATGACGAACTCCTCGCCCGCGAGCTCCGCGAGCGGCACCGCGTCGAGCGCGGCCAGCCGGTGGTCGGCGGGTACCGCGCAGACCAGGGGTTCCAGCAGCAGGAGCTCGACGTCGAGCCCCTGCTCCTCCTCGCGCAACCGGCACAGCCCGACGTCGACGACCCCGGCGCGGACGTCGTCGAGGAGCTGGCGCTCCTCGATCTCGTAGAGGTAGATGCCGCCGCGTGGCCGCTCCAGCTGGAACTGCGGGACGACCTGCGGCATGACCCCCGACATCACCGAGGGGATGCAACCGACCCGCAACGGTTCGACCTCGTGCTCCAGGGAGCGCACCAGGTGCTCGGCCTCGTCGAGGGCCTCCAGGATGCGTCGTCCTTCCCGCAGCAGGACCCGACCCGCGGGGGTCAACGTCGGCGCACGCCGGGCACCGCGGACGAACAACTGCGTCCCGAGCCGTCGCTCGAACCGCGCCACCGACTGGCTCAACGGGGGCTGCGCCATGCCCAGCCGGGCGGCCGCGCGGGTGAAGCTGAGCTCTTCCGCCACCGCCACGAAGTGGCGCAGTTCCCGGGACTCCACGGTCGCCAACATATCCCGGTGGTATGAGCGCAGGGCCCAACCGGTGTTGGAGCGAACACCCCCCGATGGGTTACCAATGACCCAGCACAACGAAAAACCTTGTGCCGCAATTGTTTCGCGGATGTTTCGAGGGTGTTTCGATACTCTCGGACGGTCAGGAGTCGCACGTGAGCACCACCCCGTCCTTCGACGCGGACGTCGCCGTCGTCGGCCTCGGCGCCTGGGGATCCTCCACCCTGTGGCGCCTGGCGGCTCGAGGTGTGGATGTGATCGGGATCGAGCGCTTCGGGATCGGCCACGAGCTCGGTTCCACGCACGGCGCCACCCGCCTCTTCCGCGTCGCCTGCCTGGAACACCCGGCGCTCGTCCCCCTCGCCCAGCGTTCCCGTGATCTCTGGCGCGAGCTGGAGGCCTCGAGCGGGCGGACGCTGCTGGACCAGGTCGGGGCGGTCATGCTGGGCCCGAAGGACGGTTCGGTCGTCGCCGGGACCCTGGAGGCCGCCGCGACCCACGGTCTCGCCGCGCACGAGATGTCGTTGGCCGAGGTCGCGGAACGCTTCCCGCAGTTCGCCGACGTCGACCCTACCCACGTCGGAGTCTGGGACCCCGACGCCGGCGTCGCCCGTCCCGAGGAGGGGGTGCGGGCCGCCGTCGCCGCAGCCCGAACGCTCGGTGCGCGGGTCCACGCCGACACCCGCGTGCTCGAGGTGGAACTGGTCCCGGGCGGAGTCGTGCTGCACTCCAGCGCACGGAGCTGGCGAGTCCGGCAGGTCGTCGTCACCGCCGGCGCGTGGTTGTCGAAGCTCGTCCCGAACCTCCCGCTGCAACCCCGGCGCACCCCGATGCTCTGGTTCCGGCCGCCGACCCCGGACCCCTCCTTCGACATCGCGAACCTGCCCGCTTTCATCCGCGAGCTCGACGGCGACATGGCCGTCTGGGGGCACGGCGCGATGCTCGGCCACGGCGTCAAGATCGGCATGCAGGACGTCGGGCGGAACTTCACCGACTGCGACCCCGACACCGTGGACCGCGCGATCTCCTGGGAACGCGACGTCGCCGAGATCTCCGCGCTCGTCGCCCGCACCTTCCCCGGGGTGGACCCGCAGCCCGAGTCCGTCATCGCCTGCCTGACCACCAACAGCCCGGACCACCAGTTCCTCGTCGGCCGTCCCGGTGGCGACTCCCGACTGCTCGTCGGCGGTGGGTGCAGCGGCCACGGCTTCAAGCACGCCACCGGCGTGGGCGACGCACTGGCCCGGATGGCGGTCGGGGAGGAACCGCACAGCGACATGTCCTTCGCCGACCCGGACCGCGTCCACGTCGACCGTCCCTCGTTGCTCGTCCTCCGCTGACCCTCTCGAAAGGCTCACCGTGAACGTTCTGCGCCGCAGGAACCTCCTCCTCCTCGCCTCTGCCGCCGTCGTGGTCCTCACCGGGTGCGGCAGCGCCGAGTCCACCGCCGCGGGAACGCTGCGCGAGGGGACCATCAGGGTAGGGACGACCAGCGACACCAAGCCCTACGCCTACGCCGAGGACGGGAAGTACACAGGGTTCGACGTCGAGGTCCTCGAGGAGGCGGCCTCCCGGATGGACCTGACACCGGAGTTCGTCGCCCAGGACTTCTCCGCCATCCTGCCCGCCGTCGCCAACGGCCAGGTGGACGTGGGCGTGGCCTCGATCAGCGCCACCGCCGAACGCAAGAAGTCGGTCGACTTCACGGACGTGTACTTCATCGGCTACCTCGGCATCGTGACCGCCGCCGACAGCGGCATCACCGACGCCGCGGAGAGCCTCTCGGGCAAACGCCTGGGGCTGGTGCAGGGCACCATCCAGGACGCCTACGCCCAGGAGAACTTCCCCGGTGCGGAGATCGTCCGCTTCCCGGACAACAACTCCGCGATCTCCGCCCTCACCGCGGGTACGGTCGACGCGCACTTCCTCGACCTGCCACCCGCCAACGACTACGTCGCCTCCTCCGACGGTGCGCTGCACGTGGCGATGGAGATCCCGGTGCCGGACTTCCCGGTCGGCATGGCGGTCAAGAAGGGCAACAGCGCACTGCTGGACGGCTTGAACCAGCAGATCACCGACATGATCGCCGATGGCAGCTGGCTGGAGATCGAGAAGCGGTACTTCCCCGACCAGCCCGTGCCCGAGCAGTTCCAGCCGGCCGCGAGCTGAGGGGACGACGTGCTGGACAACGTCCTGCGGAGCTTCTTCGACCCCGAGGCGATGGTCGCGGTCATCCCCGACGTGCTGGCCTACGGTCTCCGCAACACCCTCGTGCTCGCGGCCTCCGCCACCGTCGTCGGGATCGTCCTGGGCATGGTCGTCGCGGTCATGGGCGTCTCACGACGCCGGTGGCTGCGCGTTCCCGCCCGCGTCTACACCGACGTGTTCCGCGGCCTGCCGGCGATCCTCACCATCCTGCTCATCGGTCAGGGTCTGGCCCCGCTGACGTCGCAGTGGTTCCGGGGAAACCCCTACCCGCTGGGCATCCTCGCCCTGAGCCTCATCGCCTCGGCCTACATCGGGGAGATCTTCCGCTCCGGCATCCAGAGCGTCGACGCCGGCCAGCTCAAGGCCTGTCGCGCCCTGGGGATGTCCTACGCCTCGGCGATGCGTCTCGTCGTCGTCCCGCAAGGGGTCCGACGCGTCCTGCCGGCCTTGGTCAACCAGTTCATCGCCATCATCAAGGACTCCTCGCTGGTCTACTTCCTCGGCCTGCTGACCAGCCAGCGCGAACTGTTCCGGGTCGGGCAGGACGCGGCCGTCACCTCGGGCAACCTGTCCCCGCTGGTCACCGTCGGGTTGTGCTACCTCGTCATCACCGTCCCGCTGACCTACCTCGTGAACTGGACCGACGACCGCCTGCGGACGGGCGCTCGGGTGAAGCACGTCACCGAGATCGACCCCCGCGCCATCGAGATCGAACGCAGCGACCGTGAGGTCGCGGAAAGGGCAGGCCGGTGAACGCCACCACACCCCTGACCGGGTCGGACACGGTTCCCGAGGTCCACGCCTCCAGCCTGGAGGTGCGCGGACTCACGAAGTCCTTCGGCGACCACGAGGTCCTGCGCGGAGTCTCGCTGACGGTCGGCGCAGGTCGCACGGCCTGCGTCATCGGCCCCTCCGGCTCCGGGAAGTCGACGCTGCTGCACTGCGTGAACCGCCTCGAGGAACCGTCCGGGGGTGACGTGCTGCTCGGCGGCCGCAGCATGCTGGGCGAGAGCCCCGACGTCCTGCGGCGTCGGGTCGGGACGGTGTTCCAGCACTTCAACCTGTTCCCGCACAAGACCGTCCTCGCGAACATCGTCCTGCCGTTGCGAACGGTCCGGAAGCTCTCGGCCGCCGAAGCCGAGCGGATCGCGGTGGAGCGGCTGACCGAGGTCGGGTTGGCGGCGAAGGCCGGGCACCGACCGGCGAACCTCTCCGGCGGTCAGCAGCAGCGGGTCGCCATCGCGCGCGCCTTGGCCATGGAACCGGAGGTGATGCTGTTCGACGAGGCGACGTCGGCCCTCGACCCCGAACTCGTGAAGGGCGTCCTGGCCCTCATGCAGGGACTCGCCGAACACGGCATGACCATGCTCGTGGTGACCCACGAGATGGGGTTCGCCCGCCAGGTCGCCGACGAGGTCGTGTTCATGGACCGCGGTCTCGTCGTCGAGCACGCCCCGCCGCAGGAGTTGTTCGGTGACCCCCGCACGCAGCGGCTGCGCAGCTTCTTGTCCCAGGTGCTGTGATCTCCCTCCCAGACCCCGTCCACCGGTGTCGGAGGCGAGAGACAGACTGTCCGGGTGGACGTGACGACTGACCTGCGCGCTCTGGGCCGGGTGCCGGAGCTGGGACTCGTCGTCGTGCCCGGCGGTCTCGGGCTGGCCGCGGGTGGCCACCGCTGGGCCGTGGCCACCACCGAACCCGCCGACCTGCTACGCGCGCTGGAGGCGGAGTTCGCGCCCCGCTGGACGTGGTGGTCGGCGTCCACCGCGCTCGGCCGCGTCGCTCCGGTGCACCTGGCCCGGTGTCACGACCTCGCCGCGGTGCACCGGCTGGCGTTCGGCGGCGCGCGCGAGGACGCCGGCGCCGTCTGGGCGGGCGCGCACGACCGTCCCGCTCCCCCACCACCCTCGCGGCGGCCTCTCGCCGCCCACGGCACCGGCCTCCTCGACCTCGACGGGGCGGGGGCCGACGACGAGCCCGTCCGCGAGGACGGCCAGGTGTCACCCACCTGGGCCGAGGGGTCGGCCTTCGACGTCGACCTGCCGCTGCGGCTGGAGCGGGCCGCGCGCTGGGCCGAACTGGCGCTGGCCGTCGCGGTAGCGCAGTCCCGGGTCCTCGCCACCCTGCCCGACGGGCGGGTCACCCCCGGCGGGCCACCCCTGGCGGTCCAGACCGCGTTCGCGGAGTCGGCGGCGGCCGTGCTCGCCGTGGAACTGTCACGGACCGGATTGCCGGTGGACCGGAGCACCGCCGAGGCGATCGTCAGCGACGCCGTGGGCCCGCGCCCCTCCTCCCCCGGCGACGAGCAGCGGCTGCGCGCCCTGCGCGACGCACCGGTCCGCGAACACCTCGGGGAGATCGACCTGCGCAACCCCGCCCAGGTGCTGTCGGGGCTGCGCGGTCTGGGGTTCGACGTCACCGACACCCGGGCCTGGCGCCTGGAACGCCTGCGTGACGCGCACCCGGGGATCGCGGCCCTCCTGTCGTGGCGCAAGGGCGAACGACTGGCGACCACGTACGGCTACCGGTGGCTGGACGAGCACGTCGGTCCCGACGGCCGGTTGCGGGGCGAGTGGTCCTCGGCCGACGCGGCGGCCGGGCGGATGACGGCACAGGCCGGTCTGCACAACCTGCCGGCGGAACTCCGCCCCGCCGTCGCGGCCGAGCGGGGACACGTCCTCGTCCGGGCGGACCTCGGGCAGGTGGAACCCCGGGTCCTCGCGGCCGTCTCGCACGACCCGGGCTTCGTCGCCGCGACGCAGGCCGACGACCTCTACGCCCCCGTCGCCGCCGCGCTCGCCGTCGACCGCCCCACGGCCAAGGTCGCCGTGCTGGCCGCGATGTACGGGCAGACCTCCGGCGCGGCGGGCGAGGCCCTGAAGCGGATGGACCGCGCGTACCCGAGCGCGCTGGGCTACCTGCGCGCGGCGGAGGAGGCCGGTCGTCAGGGGCAGGACGTCCGGACCTACGGCGGGCGGCGGGTGCGGATGTACGAGATCGCCGACGGCGGCGACGCGGGGGCCGCGATCGCCGCCCGGGGGCGGTTCGCCCGCAACGCCGTCGTCCAGGGTGCCGCCGCGGAACTGTTCAAGGCGTGGGCGGCGACGGTCCGGGCCGGGTTGTCCGGCACCGGGGGACGGATCGTGCTGTGCCTGCACGACGAACTGCTGCTGCACGTCCCGGAGGCCGAGGCGCGGCAGGCCGCAGAACTCCTGACCGCCGCCCTGGACCAGACCGCCGCCCGCTGGTCGGCGGGCAGCGGGGTGCGCTTCGTCGCCGACGTCTCGATCGTCGGGCGGTGGTCGGAGGCGAAGTAGGACACCCCGACCCCACCCGGGGTGCGGTCACTGGCCGCCGAAGGCGCTGACGTGCTCGGCGGCGAACTCGCCGAAGGACCACGGCTGACCCGTCGCCTCCAGCACCGACCACCACAGGTCGCCGTGCGGGTCGACCTGGTTGCGGGCCGAGACGGCGAGGGCGATGGGGATGTGCACGAAGCGTCGGCGCCACCGCCCGACCACCATGTTCGTCCGGCCGGCCATCGCGGCGTGGACCGCGGCGTGCGCGAGCCGGATGCAGTAGACGCTGTCGTAGGGGTTCGCCGGCACGCTGCGGATGACGTAGCTCGGGTCGATGTAGCGCATGTTGAGCTCGAGGTCGTGCTTGGCGAAGTCGTCGGTGATGGCCTGGCGCAGCAGCCGGCCGACGTCCTGGAGCTTCTTGTTCCCGGACGCGTCCTTGAGTCCGTCGTCGTCGAAGAGCTCCTGCCCGGCACCTTCCGCAGCGACGACGAGGGCGTGGCCCTGGGTCGCGACCTTCTCGCGGAGCTTCTCGAGGAACCCGCCGGGGCCCTCGAGGCTGAACGGCACCTCGGGGATCAGCACGAAGTCGGCGTCGTTCTGGGCGAGCGCGGCGTAGCAGGCGATGAAGCCCGAGTGGCGCCCCATGAGCTTGACGATGCTGACGCCGTTGGGCGCCGTCCGCGCCTCGACCTTCGCCGAGCGGATCGACCGGGTGGCCTCGCTGAAGGCCGACTGGAAGCCGAAGCTCTGGTCGATGAAGGGGATGTCGTTGTCGATCGTCTTCGGGATGCCGACGATCGCGATCTTGAGGTCACGTTCCTTGATCTCGGCGGAGATCTTCTGCGCGCCGCGCATGGTGCCGTCGCCGCCGATGACGAAGAGGATCGAGATGCCCATGCGCTCGAGGCAGTCCACGACCTCGACGGCGTCCTGCTGGCCGCGGGAGGTCCCGAGGATCGTGCCGCCCTCACCGTCGATGTTGCCCACCGACTCGGGCGTCAGGTCGACGACGTCGTGGCCGTAGCGCGGGATGAAGCCCTGGTAGCCGTTCTTGAACCCGTGGATCCGGCGGACGCCGTAGTGGGTGGTGAGCTCGGAGACCAGGCCGCGGATGACGTTGTTGATGCCCGGGCAGAGCCCACCGCAGGTGACGATCCCGACGCGGGTCTTGGAGGGGTCGAAGAAGATCTTCTTCCGCGGCCCGGTGGGTTCGAGGCTGGGCAGGTCCTCGAGGTCCCCGTCGCGACGGGACACCTTGGAGAGGGTGTCGTCGAAGAGGACGCGGTCGGTCTCCTCGATGTAGTGGTGCGTCGTGCGCCGGGCCTGGAGGCGGGGGGCGAGCGGGGAGTCGACGGTGCGCGGTCCGAGCGCCTCGACGGTGAAGTCGATCGGCTCACGACGCGCGGGACTGTCGATGGGCTCAGCCATGGCTGCGCTGGTCCTTTCCTGGCGACGACGTCGAGGTTCCATCATCGGGCACCCGTCGTGACTCCCGTCACGGCGGGGTCCCTCAGGAGTGGGGTTCCTTGCGGTCGGCGAGGCGCTGCAGCATCGCGTTGTAGTCGTTGAGCTCGGCGTCGCCGTCGCGGGCGGCCTTGCGGTCGCTGCGGCGGTTCTCGCGGGTGTCCGAGCGGGACCAGCCGATGGCCACCCCGAGCACCAGCAGCAGGGTCGGGAACTCACCGATGCCCCAGGCGATGTCGCCGCCCTCCTGCTGCTTGGCGAGCAGGTTCGCGGTCGGGGTGATGTGGGCGAACCAGTCCGGTGCGAGCAGCGTCGTGCCCACCATCAGCGAGACGCCGAAGAAGGCGTGGAAGGCCATGGTCGCCAGCAGCAGGATGAGCCGCAGCGGGTAGGCGGGCCGCTGCGGGCCGGGGTCCACGCCGATGAGCACGGACGCGAAGAGGTACCCCGTGCTCAGGAAGTGCACCATCATCAGCTCGTGCCCGACGTGGGTGCGCAGCGCGAGCTCGAAGAGCGGCGAGAAGTAGAAGACGATGATCGATCCGGCGAAGAGCACGGCCGCCACCAGCGGGTGCCCCAGGATCGCGAAGTAGCGCGAGTGGACGACCACGAGCAGCCACTCGCGGGCGCCGCGGGAGTGGTCGCGGCGGGCGGGCAGGACCCGCATCGCGAGCGTGACGGGGGCTCCGAGGACGAGCATCGGCGGTATCGCCATCGTCAGCAGCATGTGCTGCATCATGTGCGTGCTGAAGCTGATCCGGCCGTAGGCGGCCGGACCCCCGCTGGTCACGAAGAGCAGCGCGAGGCAGCCGACGACCCACCAGATCGTCCGGCCCACGGGCCAGCCGTCGCCGCGCCGGCGCAGCCGCCGGACCCCGACGAGGTAGCCGACCAGCAGCAGACCGCCGATGGTCAGCCACAGCAGGTCCGGGCTGGTCCGGGTGAACCAGCGCACGATGGTGAAGGCCGGCGGGACGGGCTCACCCAGCAGCGTCGCGGCGGCCGAGGAGCTGGGGTCGCTGTCCGGGACGGGGGTGGGGCTGCGGCTCAGCGCGACGCCGAGGCCCGTCGCGGCGCCCATCAGGACGAGTTCGCCGGCGGCGATGCGGAGGAAGGCCCGGGGCCGCTCGGCGAGCAGCGGGATCGTGCGGCGGCGGTGCCAGACCCCGAACGCGCCGAGCCCGACGAGGGCGACGACCTTGCCGACGACGAGCGCGCCGTAGGCCGAGTCCAGTCCGGACCAGCCGCCGAGGCGGACGGAGGCGTTGAGGACCCCGGACAGGGCGACGGCCGCGAAGCACCACAGGGCGAGGGTGGAGTACCGGGTCGCGAGGGTGGTCAGGTCGACGGCACGGCGCCCCTTCGCGGGCCCGGCGGAACGACCGGTCAGGGGGGCGACGAGGAGCACGGCCCCCAGTCCCCCCACCCAGAGGGTCACGCCGATGAGGTGCATGGCCAGTGAGCTGACGGCGGTCTCGTGCGAGGACGACCCCGACGCGTGCCCGGACAGGGAGAGCGGGAGGAGCGCGATCACGCTCACCGCCGTCCCCCAGGCGGCGCCGGTGGGCCCGGTCGCGGCGGCTCCGATCGTCGCGGCGACGGCGGCGAGGACGGTCGTGACCAGCAGGGCGCGTCCGAGGTCGATCGACTGGGCGAACTGCGCGAACTGCGCGCCGAAGTCCGATCCTCCGGGGGCCGCGCCGATGATGTCCATGGCCGTGAGGACCAGGACGAGGAGCGCGGCCACGGCCCACACCCCGGCGGCGACCCCGCCGATCCGCACGGCGCGGGTGAAGGCGTCGCTGGGTTGCGGGAGCAGGAACGTCGCCACCGCGAACCCGCCGACGGCGAGCGCCGCGGACAGGTCGTGGACGGTGCGCGCGATCGGCAGCCCGTAGCGGACGAGGGCTCCCGGGTCACCGAGGGCGGGGACGGCGAGTCCGCCGCCGAGGGCGAGAGCGGTGAGCAGGACCGCGAGCGCGGCGAGGAGGACGGCTGCCGAGGTCAGCAGGGCGCCGGTGATCGGGGTTGCGCTGCGGGCCGGGCGGGTAGGTGCGGCCACGTGGCCAGGGTAGGTCGTCACCCTGAGGATCGCCCGCCCCGTCCGGGGCGTCCTCGGTCACACCGGCCGACGGGTGGACCGCCAGGGGACCCGGAGGGTCAGGCGCTGGCGCGGACGGGGGCGACGGCGGTCGCGACGTCGAACCAGACGGTCTTGCCGTAGCTCTCGACGTCGACGCCGTGGGCGTCGGCGAGCGCTTCGACCAGGGCCATGCCGCGGCCGTTGAGGGCTTCGGGGTCGACGTCGCGGCGCTGCGGGAGGCGGGTGTTCTCGTCGCCGACGCCGACGCGGACGTGCGATCCGGCGTGCCCGACGCGCAGGACGACCTCGCTGCGGCCGTGCAGGACGGCGTTGGTGACGAGTTCCGCGGTCAGCAGCAGCAGCGTGTCGACGACGTCCCCGAAGATCCCCTCGGCGATGCACCAGTCGGCGACGAAGTGCCGGGCCGCGCGCGAGGACATCGGGACGGGTGCCAGCGTCGTCTCGTGCGACCAGTCCGTAAACGACACTCCGTGACTCTCCCGGTACGTAGGGTTACCAAGCACCGTAGCGCAGCGTCGCTCGAACGGCGTAGTCCGTCGCGTCGGCGCATGCAGAAGCCCGTGCGAGGACCCGGACCGGGCCTGTTGATCCATCACCACGCTGTACCCCCCGATACGTGCTTGCGGCTGGTAACTTGTTTGTAGTTGCATGTAGCAGTCAAGGATCCGACCACCGCGTCCGATGACCTCACAGACACCGTCTGGGCGGTCATCTCCCGGGTGGTACTTCGTCCCGCCCGCACTCACCGTTACACCCAGTGAGCGGCGGAACGCACCGGCAACGTCAGCCCACCTCCCTGGAGCCCACGCATGACCTCTCCCACCCGGAGCGCACGGCGGTGACCACGACCACCGAGCCTCCCCGCACCGCGGCGCAGCCGACCCCTGCGACGCCGGTGCCCACGCACGAGCAGCAGCTCGCCGCGCTCTCCGGCGAGGTCAGCCGCCAGGTGCGTGCCCTGCACTCCCTCAAGGCCCGGATGGCGCGCGGGCAGTCGGAGGTGGAACGTGCGATGCACGTCGTCCTCTTCGTGCTCGCCGACGCCGGACCCCTGCGGGTCAGCGCCCTCGCCGAACGCCTCGGCACGGACCCGTCCACGACGAGCCGCCAGACCGGCGAGCTGATCAAGCGCGACCTGCTCCGCAAGCTCCCCGACCCCGACGACCGTCGCGCCAGCCTGCTCGCGGTCACCGACGCCGGCCACGACGTCGTCGCGACCATGAAGCAGCGCCGCCTCGAACAGCTCGCGGCGGCCGTCGACGGTTTCGACGCCCGCGAGCTCACGGTGTTCACCAGCCTGCTCGCCCGGTTCGTGGACGGCCTCGAAGGGGCCCACCCCGAATGCCTCCGCCCCACCTCCACCCCCGCCGCCCAGGAGAACGCATGAGCAACACGACCGCCGGTTCGTCACCGGCGCACTCCCCCTCGGCCCCGGAGATGCCCGTGCTGACGCACCGGCAGATCCTGGCGATCCTCTACGGGCTGCTGCTGGGCATGTTCCTCGGTGCGCTCGACCAGACGATCGTCTCGACCGCGATCCGCACCATCGCCGACGACCTCGACGGGTTCTCGCTGCAGGCCTGGGCCACGACGGCGTTCCTCATTACATCGACGATCTCCACGCCGCTCTACGGCAAGTTGTCGGACATGTACGGACGGCGGCCGTTCTTCATCGCCGCCATCGTCATCTTCGTCGTGGGTTCCGCGCTCTGCGGCATCTCGACCTCGATGTACGAGCTCGCCGGGTTCCGCGCCCTGCAGGGTCTCGGCGCCGGCGGTCTGATGTCGCTCGCGCTGACGATCATCGCCGACATCGTCCCGGCCCGTGAGCGTGCGCGCTACCAGGCCTACTTCATGATGGTCTTCGGCACCTCGAGCGTGCTGGGCCCCATCGCCGGCGGTTTCCTCTCCGGCCAGTCGTCGATCCTCGGCCTCACCGGATGGCGCTGGATCTTCTGGATCAACGTGCCCCTGGGCGCCCTGGCCCTGTTCGTGGTCCTCAAGAACCTCAAGCTGCCCAAGCGTTCCACCAAGCACCGCATCGACTGGCCGGGTGCGCTCACCCTCGTCATGTGCCTCGTGCCGCTGCTGCTCGTGGCCGAACAGGGCCGCACCTGGGGCTGGTTCAGCGCCGGGTCGATCATCTGCTACGCCGTCGGCCTCGTCGGCCTCATCGGGTTCATCCTCGCCGAACGCGCCTACGGCGAGGAGGCACTGCTCCCGCTGCGCATGTTCCGCGGTCGCACGTTCTTCGTCGGCAGCCTCAGCAGCCTGATCCTCGGCATGGGCATGTTCGGTGGTTTCGCCGTCCTGCCGCAGTACCTGCAGGTCGTCAAGGGTTCCACCCCGACGGAGGGCGGTCTGCAGATGCTGCCGATCGTCCTGGGCATCATGTCGGCCAGCATGATCTCCGGGAAGGTCATCGCCCGGACCGGGAAGTACAAGTTCCTGCCGGTGATCGGCACGGGCCTCATGGTCATCGCGCTGTTCGGGTTCTCCCGCGTCAACGCGGACACCCCGATCTGGCAGACCATGATCTGCATGCTCCTCATGGGCTGGGGCCTCGGCGGCAACATGCAGCCGATCATCCTGGCCGTGCAGAACGCCGCCGCCCGCACCGAGATCGGTGTCGCCACGAGTTCCGTGACGTTCTTCCGCCAGATGGGCGGGACCCTCGGCACCGCGGTGTTCCTGTCGATCCTGTTCTCCTCGCTCGGCGGCCACATCGCCGACGAGTACGCCAAGGCCGGCCCGACGCCGGCCTTCCAGGCCGGGCTCGCGCAGGCGAACCTCGACCAGCCCGGGCTGCAGGCGACGCTGGCCAAGGCGACGGACAACACGTCGATCCTCTCGACGCTGCCCGACGCGGTGACCCACCCGTTCAAGGTCGGTTTCACCGACTCGACGAGCCTCATCTACCTCGTCGCGGCGTGCGTCATGCTGCTCGGCTTCATCACCGTCCTGTTCCTGCCGGCGCTCCCGCTGCGGGGCGCACCCGGTGCGGCTCCGGCCGGTCCCGGCCCGGAGGGTGCCGCCGCGGCCCCCGTCGAGGCCGCCGGCGCCCCCACCGAGGCCGTGGCCCTCACCGCGCAGGGGAAGGCGCCGTCCACTGGCGGCTCTCCCTCCTCCGCCGGTACGGTCGCTGCCGTGGACGGGATGGCACCGGGAGAACTGGCCGAACGCATCCGCAGCGGTGTGCAGCAGGCGAAGGCCGCGCAGCTCGCCATGGCGGAACTCGCCCTCGAGGCGGGACGCCGCGAGGCCGCGTTCGACACCGCCGTGGAGAACCTCCGCGAACTCGGACTCGACGAGTCCTCGATCGAGGCCGCCCTCGGCGAGGAGGCCTCGGCTCCGCGAGGTCGCCACGCGGGTGCTCCCGAGGAGGCCGCCGAACCGGCGCGCGAACAGCTGGGCGCGCAGAACTGACGCGCTGACCTGACGCAGGACGGCCCCGGAACGCACCCGCGTTCCGGGGCCGTCCTGCGTCCCCGTCGTCACGGAAGACAGCCTTCCCTTGCCATGCGTAGGCTCACCTTATTTTGACAAAAGCAAAAGAAGAGGTAGGTTCGTCGTCATGAGCCCGCTGGACGACACCGCGACCGAGGAGCTGCTGCGCACCGCAGGACTGCGCAGCACCGCACCCCGCCGCACCGTCCTGCAGGTCCTGGAGGACCACCCGCACCAGACCGCCGCGGGTGTGGCGGAACTGCTCGGGGAGGCGGGAGCCGGCATGTCCCGCCAGAGCCTCCACAACGTGCTGGAGGACCTGACCCGCACGGGCGTCCTCCGCAGCATCCAGCCCGTCGGGTCCGCCCCGCGCTACGAGACGGAGGTGGACGACAACCACCACCACATCGTCTGCCGCGAGTGCGGTGCCGTCTCCGACGTCGCCTGCGCGACCGGGCGGGCCGCCTGCCTGACCCCGGCGTCGACCCCGGACTTCGCGGTGGTCGAGCACGCCGACATCACCTGGTCGGGGTTGTGCGTGAACTGCGCCCCCACCGCGACCCGCTGACCCGCCCAACCCGCTGACCCCACCGAAACCCAGGAGGACACCGTGACCACCGTCGACGACGTCAAGACCGCCGGCCTCACCCAGGAGAAGGTCGCGGGCTTCAACGCCAGCTCGCGTCTGAACAGCGGTCTGCAGGAGGTCCTCGTCGACCTCACCGCACTGCACCTGCAGGGCAAGCAGGCCCACTGGAACATCGTCGGCGCGAACTTCCGCGACCTGCACCTGCAGCTCGACGAGCTGATCGACGCCGCCCGCACCTACGCGGACGACGCGGCCGAGCGCATGCGCGCCGTCGGCGGCATCCCCGACGCCCGCCCGGGCACCGTCGCGAGCACCACCAGCATCGGCGACTTCGGCGCCGACGAGATCTCCACCTCCGCCGCCGTCGAGGCGATCGTCGCGATGACGCGACGCACCATCGACACCATCCGCCGCGTCCACGACCCGATCGACGCCGAGGACCCCTCGACCGCCGACCTGCTGCACGGTTTCATCCTCGGCCTGGAGAAGCAGGCCTGGCTGATCGGTTCGGAGAACCGCGCGCCGCGTCGCCGCTGACCTCCCTCCACGCCGCAGCCCTGACAGGGCTGAGACGACACGGCCCCGGTGGGGCTGAGACGACACGGCCCCGGTGGGGCAGGATCGCCACCATGCCGAGCCTGCTCATCACCGGGGCCGCCGTCGTGACGGTGGACGCCGCCGGGACCGAACACCCCCAGGGGTACGTCCTCGTCCGCGACGGGGTGATCGCCGAGATCGGCGCGGGTGAGCCGCCGGCCGGGACGACCGCCGACCGCGTCGTGGACGCCCGGGGCCACCTCGTGACCCCGGGCCTCGTCAACACCCACCACCACCTCTACCAGTGGGCGACGCGGGGTTTCGCCGTCGACAGCGGACTCTTCGACTGGCTCACGACGCTCTACCCGATCTGGGCGCGCCTGGACGCGACCGACGTCGAGGCCGCGGCGCGCGCCGGCCTCGCACGGTTGGCCCTCACCGGCTGCACCACGTCGATGGACCACCACTACCTGCACCCCCACGACGGCGGCGACCAGCTCGCCGCGAGCATCGAGGCCGCCCGGACGGTGGGGCTGCGCTTCTCCCCCACCCGCGGGTCGATGGACCTGGGGAACTCCGCCGGCGGTCTGCCACCCGACTCCGTCGTCGAGACGATCGACACCGTGCTGACCGCGACGGCCGACGCGGTGGCGCGCCACCACGACACCTCGGCGGGATCGATGGTCCGCATCGGGGCGGCTCCGTGCTCGCCGTTCTCGGTCACCCCGGACCTGTTGCGGCAGACGGCCACGCAGGCGGCGGAACTCGGCATCCGCCGGCACACGCACCTCGCCGAGACCGACGACGAGGAGGAGTTCTGCGCCCGCACCTTCGGCGCCCGCCCGGTCGAGGTCCTCGAGGACCTCGGGTGGCTCGGGCCGGACGTCTGGCTCGCGCACTGCGTCCACCTCTCCGACTCCGACATCGCGACGCTGGCCCGGACGGGGAGTTCGGTGGCGCACTGCCCGAGTTCCAACGCCCGCCTCGGCGCGGGGACGGCCCGCACCCGCGACCTCCTCGCCGCCGGGGTGACCGTCGGCCTGGGCGTCGACGGCGCCGCGTCCAGCGAGCAGGGCAGCCTCGCCGACGAGTTGCGCCAGATGGTCTACACCGCCCGCCTGCGCGGCGGGCCCGACACCATGAGCGCCCGGGACGCGTTGCGCGCCGCCACGATCGGGGGTGCCACCTGCCTCGGACGGCAGGAGGAGATCGGTTCCCTCGAGGTCGGCAAGCGCGCCGACCTCGCTCTCTGGGACCTGCGCGGCCTCGGTCACGCCGACCTCGACGACCCCGTCGTCGCGCTCGTCATCGGCCCGACCCCGCCGTTGGCGTTGTCGACCGTGGAGGGTCGGATCGTCGTCGAGGACGGCGAACTGCGCACCACCTCGCAGGAGCAGGCCGTCACCGACCTCGTCGCCGCCCGCCGCCGCGTCCTCAGCCGGCGTTGACCACCGGCCGCCGGCTCCGCGCCACCAGGAGACCGGCGGCCACCGCCCCGAGGGCGAGCGCCGCCCCGCCGGCGAACACCGAGGTGTGCACGCCGACGACCGCGCCGAGCAGTCCGACGGTGAAACCGCCCCCGACCCGCAACCCACCCGACGCCATCGAGTAGACGCCGATGGTCCGGCCCCGCACCGCCGGATCGGCCTTGAGCTGGACGATCGTCTGCGTCACCGAGACCGACACGATGTTGGCCAGGCCGCCGACGACCAGGACCCCCACGGCGAGCGGGAGGCTCCCGCTGACCGCGAACGCCGCGACGGCGGCACCGAACAGGAACGTCGAGACGACGGCCGCCGCGAGGTTCGGGCGGACCCAGCCGGTGGCCTCCAGGACGATCCCGCCCACGACCCCACCGAGGCCGTTGGCGAACAGCAGCACCCCGTAGGCGGTGTCGGCGGTTCCCGTCCCGAACTGCTCGGCGAACTCGGGCATGACCGTCTGCAGCGCGGAGCCGATGAACAGCGAGGTGAGACCGGCGACGGCGATCGCGCCGGCGATCTCCGGGTCGCGCACCACCTGCCGGGCCGAGCGCAGGGCACCGAGCGCGCCGATGCGTTCGCGGGCGACGATCCCCGAACGGGTGTGACCGGTGAACCTCGTGCGCAGCAGGAAGACCGTGAGCGGCAGGTAGATCAGGGCGTTGACGAAGATCCCCGTCTCGGGTCCGAACCCGACGAGCAGCGCCGACCCGGCGACCGGGCCCAGCAGCACGCCGAGCCCCTGGAACGTCGAGTTCATCCGCACGGCGCTGGGGAGTTCGTCACGCCCGACGAAGTCCTGCAGCATCATCTGCTCCGCCGGTCGCCAGAGCGAGCCCGCCGTTCCGTGCAGCACCAGCAGGACGCAGGCGGCGGGGATGCTGAGGTGGTCGGTCACGAACAGGACGCCCCAGGAGATCGAGACGGCCATGAACAGCAGCTGGGCCACCTGGATCACCCGCCGGCAGTCGTAGCGGTCGGCCAGTCCACCGAACCACACCGAGAGCAGCAGGAACGGCGTCCAGTGGCTGATGACCTGGAAACCCGTCAGCGCCGGGGAGTGGAACTGCTGCCAGAGCACCCAGTAGGTGATGACGTGCTCGACGTTGTCGGCCATCATCGACAGCATCCCGCCGACGAGGTAGGGACCGCAGTCGCGGTGGCGCAGGGCGGCGAACCGCCGGACGGGCGCGGGCCCGGCGGCGACGGGTTCCGGGACGTGGGTGGGGGTTCCGCAGCCGGCGCACACGGGCGGGCCCTCCTCTCGACGGTGGGTCAGTGCCTCGGCAAACTACCACCGTTCCGAGACACGGTGTACCGGTATGGTCGGGGGATGACCACCGGACCCGTCGGCCGCCCCCGCAGCGAGTCCGCCCGCCACGCCGTCCTGCGCGCCGTCGACGACCTCCTCGTCGAGGTCGGCTACGCCGGGGTGACGATGAAGGGGATCGCGCAACGGGCGGGGGTCGGGCGCCAGACGGTGTACCGGTGGTGGTCGACGACGGCCGAGATCCTCCTCGAGGCCTGCGTGGACGACGCCCGCGAGGAACTGGCGACGGCCCCGCAACCCGACGCCCACCGCGAGGTGCACGGGTACCTGCGCCTGCTGGAGGCGTTCCTGCTGCACTCCCACGCCGGCGCCTGCTACCGCGTCCTGCTCGGGGAGACGCAGCACGACACGAGGGTCCACGACCTCGTCGCGCGCGCCGACATCCTGGCCCCGAGCGCCCGGGCCTGCCTGGAGCGGGTCGGCACGCACCTGGGACGGGACCGCCTCACCGACGACCTCCACGTCGCCGAACTGGTCGGTCCGCTCGTCTACTCCGTCCTCACCACCGGCCGCGGCCCCGACCTCGACGCCCTCACGAGCCACCTCCTCGCCGCCTGGGCGTGAGACTGGCCACTCGAACGGGCGTGGGGACGGACCCGGCGGCGCGTCGGCGCTACCGTCGGTGCCCATGACCGCTGAACGCAAGGTGCACATCGTCGAGCCCCGCTACGCGCGCACGTGGTTGCTCGTCAACGCCACCCGGACCGAGCTGTTCGACGTGGCCGCCGCCTCCCGGGCCGACCAGGTCGTGCTCGACCTCGAGGACGCCGTCGACCCGAGCCACAAGGACTCCGCCCGGGACGACGCCGTCCGCTGGCTGACCGACGGCGGAGAGGCCTTCGTCCGGATCAACGACGTGACGACGCCGCACTGGCGCGACGACGTCGACGCCCTCAAGGGTGTCCCCAACCTGCTGGGCGTGATGCTGGCCAAGACCGAGGCCGGTGAGCAGGTCGAGGCGACCTACCACGCCCTCGGCGGTCAGACCCCCGTCGTCGCGCTGTGCGAGTCCGCCCTCGGCATCGAGGAGGCCCGCGAGATCGCCTGCGCCCGGGGCACCTTCCGCCTCGCCTTCGGCTCCGGGGACTACCGCCGCGACACCGGCGCCAGCGCCGAGGACCTCGCGATGGCCTACCCCCGCAGCCGCCTCGTCATCGCCAGCGCGATCGGCAAGCTCCCCGGGCCGATCGACGGCCCGACCACGGGCGGCGGCCACCCCGAGCTGCGCGAGGCCTCCTCGGTCGGGGTCGCGATGGGGATGATGGGCAAGCTCTGCCTCGACGCCGAGCAGTCCAACGTCATCAACGAGGTCATGAGCCCCAACGTCTCCGACGCCACCTGGGCCCGCGACTTCATCGAGAACTTCGAGAAGAGCGGCGGGGTGGTCCGCGACGGGTCCGACCTCCCGCGCCTCGGCCGCGCCCGGCGCATCCAGGAACTGGCCGACGCCTTCGGGATCCAGCCGCTCTGACTCCGTCGGCAGGTGCACCGGGAATCTGAACGAACCAGCGCGATCTTCACCCGATCAGCGTAGTTTCTACCCTGGATACTACTGAGCGTCGTCCAGGGAGAACAGATGGTCACAACGATGACGCACGGACAGAAGCGGCGCTCCGGGCGGGCGGTGCTCGCGGGGACGGCACGGACGCTCGGACGCGCGGGCGCCGCCCGAGGACGGGCCACCGCCACCGCCGCCGTGCTGCGACGCACGGCCTACGGCCTCGCCACCCTCGCGCTCGTCGCGGGCTCGACGACCGCGCTCGCCGGCTCCGCGAACGCCCTGGACGCCGGCGCCCGGCCCACCCTGAAGACGGTGCGGTCCCTGCCCTTCACCGGTCACGGCGACGAGTACGGCAACGGGGACGGCGGTCGGGGGACGGTCCGGGGGAACGCCGCCGTGAGCGCGGCCTGCAACGGCGGGAACCCGATCTCCGCGCCGCAGTGGTACACCCTCGGCAAGCAGCCGACCGGTTCGCTGCGGGTCGTCGTCGACGGGGTCTGGTACCCGCGCGGGATCGACCAGTTCCCCACCGGTTCGGCCGTCGTCGACCACTGGAGCGGTGAGGTGCTGGCCTGCACGGGACAGACGCTGCCCCGGGCCAGCCGCCCCGTGGACGTGGTGGGCTTCACCACCGTGCCCTACGGCTACTCGCCCTACAGCCCGTTCGACCTCGTCACGACCATCGTCCCGGCGGCCTCCGCGCCACCGGCCAACGACGAGGTGATCGACGCCCAGCCCGTCCCGGCCCTGCCGTTCACGTCCCGCGTGGACACCTCCCTGGCCGACGCGGACGGTCCCGACCTCATCGACTACGAGCACTGCCTGCTCTCGGCGATCAACCCCGTCAAGGCCGGCACGGTCTGGTACCGGTACCGCCCGGCGAAGACCGGTCCGGCGCCCGTCGTCTCCGTGTCCCCGTCGACGAACTGGACCGCGGGCAACACCGACGCCGGGGTGGGTCTGCGCGCGGGGATCCTCGAACTGCGCCCCGACGGCAGCACCCGGCTCGTCACGAACGGCGATCCCTGGGACTGCGACACCCCCGTGCGGCTCACCAAGGGCAAGACCTACCTGATCGGCGTCGCCTACACCTGGGACGAGTACAGCGACTCGGTCCCCCTCACGGGCGGACCGATCGACGTCTCGGTGACCGCCCGCTGAGCTGCGGCCGGGTCGCCTCGTCATGATCTTCGGCAGCAATGTCACGGAAAGTGCCCGGGCGATCACCCTAACGCCGTAACTTCCTCCTGGGGAGTGACAGAGAGTCAAATCAGGGGGATCTCATGAACGCACGTCCGTCCGTCGCCGCCCGCCGCCGCACGCGGTGGTCGGGAATCGTCGTCGGGGCCGCCCTCGTCGGCGCCGTCGTGGCCGCGGCGCCGGCCCAGGCCGCCACCTCCAGCTCGACGGCGGCCACCGTGCGCACCCTCCCGTTCAGCGGCAGCGGCAGCGCGGACGGCACCGGCACCGGCGGACACGGCACGGTCCGGGCGAACCGGGCGGTGGCCGCGGCCTGCAACGACGGCCGGGCCCTCAGCGCCCCGCAGTGGTTCGCCGTCGGCAAGAAGGCCACCGGGTCCCTCGTCGCCACGGTCACCGGTAGCGGCGCGGGCACCGCGGTCATCGACCACTGGAGCGGCGCGGTCCTCGCCTGCACCGGCGGGACGGTGGCGCGCGCCAGCCGCCCCGTCGACGTCGTCGCCTACTTCAGCGCCCCGACCGGTGGCGCCCGCTTCGACGTCACGATCGCCGGACCGTCCGCGACCGCGCCGTCGAACGACCGGCTGGAGAACGCGCACCCCATCTCCGCACTGCCGTTCACGACCACCGCCGACACCTCCGCGGCCGACGCCGACGGCCCGGCGCTGAAGGACTACGAGCACTGCGAACTCTCGAACTGGTCCCCGACCCAGGGGAACACCGTCTGGTACAGCTACCGCGCGACCGCCACGGGCCCGGCTCCGGCGATCTCCGTCTCCCCCGCCACCGGCTGGGCCGACGCGGACACCCACGGGAGCTGGGCGCAGCAGGCCGGGATCCTCGAGGTGCTGGCCGACGGTGGGACCCGGCTCGTCACCAACGACGACCCGTGGGACTGCGACACCCCGGTCACCCTGCAGCAGGGCACGACCTACCTCATCGGCCTCTACTACGGCTGGGACGCCGACCAGGACAGCGTCCCGGTCAGCGGCGGCCCGGTGAAGCTCTCCGTCACCGCACGCTGACCGGGAACCCTCAACTCCGGACGAACGCCGAGCCGTCCACCCGGACGACCTGGCCGAGGTGCGCGCCGAACCCGAAGATCCCGGCCGTGCTCCACGCCGTGGAATACAGCTGACCGTCCACGACCTTCAGCGACAGCGGCATCGTCACCTGCGCCGCGGTGCGCACCCCCGCCCGGTCGACGCGGACGATCCGGCCGACGGTGCTCGGGTCGAAACCGGCCGGCGGCGGCCCGTCGCCCGCAGGCAGTCCCTCCAGGAGTTCGGAGACGTAGACCGCCCCGGAGTCCCCGACCGCCACCCCCGTCGGGGAGCTGAACCCGGAGATGGTCCCGAGGACCTTCCCGCCGAAGGGGTCGAGCACGTAGACCCGGCCCTGTCCGGGCGCCTCCCCCGAGAGGGTCGAGACGTAGAGGTTGCCGTCCGGGCCCCACGCCAGACCGGTGGGGACCGGGTCGCAGCCCGTGTGCTGCGGATCGTTGTTGGGGCGTCCCTTGCAGGCACCCGTCGTGACGACCGGCGGCACGAAGAACGTGCTCACCTTCCCGTCCGGGGCGGCCACGAGCACCGCGTTCGCCCCGGCGTCGGCGACGAAGACGCGGTTGTCGAAACCGCGGCCGGCGAGGACGGCGAACGGGTTGCTCAGCGCGTCCAGCGGAGCCCCGTCGGGTCCGAACTGCTGCTGCCCGTCGGGGTTGTTGGCGAGTTCGTAGGCCGCGAGGTCGGCGATCCTGTGCCGGGGTTTCCCGGTGACCGTCGAGTACAGCGTCGACGCGCCGGGGGTGCCCGCCTCGCCGGTGACGAAGTAGAACGTGTCGAACTTCCGGTCGACCCCCGACGGTCCGGGGATCTTGTTCAGCCGGGTGTAGGGACGTGTCCCGGGGGCGAACCCGCTGATCTCACCGGTCGAGCTCTCGGAGACGTAGAACTTCCCCGCCCAGTTCGACAGGCCCGTCGGGTCGTCGAAACCGGTCGCGACGACCGTCACCGGCGCGGGGGCCGGCGCGGCGTGGACGGGGGCGGCCAGGACCACCGAGGCGGTGGCGGCCACGAGGAACACTGCTGCAGAACGGAGGCGTTGCACCATTGCACTTCTCCTCGGTCACGGGAACCTCACAGGCTCCCTGACCGAAGAAGGTAGACCTCCGAACACCCCGGTGAGAAGACCTCACTCGGAGTGATCACCGAGTCGGTGCCGGATCAACTCCAGGTGAGCGCCCGCGCCGGGTCCTCGAGGATGGCGGCGATGTCCGCGAGCGCTCGCGAACCGCTCTCGCCGTCGAGCATCCGGTGGTCGATGGAGAGGCTGAGCGTCGCGAGGTAACGGGGTTTGATCTTCCCCTTGTGCACCCACGGCCGCTGCTGGATCTTGCCGACCGCGAGGATCGCGGCCTCGCCCGGGTTGAGGATCGGCGTTCCGGTGTCGATGCCGAACGTCCCGACGTTGGTGATCGTGATGGTCCCCTCGGCGAGGTCCTTCGGCGACGCCTTGCCCTCCCGCGCCGTCCCCGCGAGGCCGTTGAGGCGCACGGCGAGGTCCTTGAGCGACAGCTCGTCCGCGTCCTTGATGTTCGGGACGAGCAGCCCCCGCGGCGTCGCGACGGCGATCCCGAGGTTGACGTAGTTCTTCACCACGATGACCTGGTTCTTCTCGTCCCAGGTCGAGTTGATGTCGGGGTTGCGCTGCACGGCCACGATCAGGGCCTTCGCGACGAGCAGCAACGGCGAGACCTTGATCCCGGCGTACTCGGGGTCGAGCTTCAACCGCTGGACGAGCTTCATCGTCCGGGTCGCGTCGACGGTCGTGAACACCGTGACGTGCGGGGCGGAGAACGCGCTCTCCACCATGGCGGCCGCGGTCGCCTTGCGCACGCCGCGGATCGGGACGTGCCGTTCCCGGGCGTGCTGCTCGACGCGGCGTTCGGGTTCGGGGGGTGCGGTGGGGACGAGCGCCAGGACGTCGGCCCGGGTCACCGTGCCGCCGGGGCCCGTCGGGGTCGCGTCGGCCAGCACCACGCCGAGGTCGCGGGCCAGCTTGCGGACCGGGGGTTTCGCGAGGACGTGCGGGACGACGTCGCGGGCCACCGGGGCCGCGGGAACCGCGGGGACCGCCTGCGGGGCAGGCGCTTCCACGCTCGGTACGGCGCCGCGGCGGCGCCGGCCCACGGTCTCCCGGGTGCCGTAGCCGACGAGCGTCGCCCCCGACCCGCTGTCCTGCGCGGGAGCGGCTGCGGCGGGTGCGGCGGGAGCCGGTGCGGTCTTCGTCCCGTCGTCGACCACGACGATGTCCCGGCCCACCTCGACGGTGTCGCCCTCGGCGACCAGCAGTTCCGCCACCACCCCGGCGTAGGGGCTCGGCAGTTCGACGAGGGACTTCGCGGTCTCGATCTCGAGGAGGACGTCGTTCACGGCGACGGTGTCACCGGGTTTGACCTTCCACGTCACGATCTCGGCCTCGGTGAGTCCTTCACCGACGTCGGGCAGGGCGAACCGCTGGTTCAACGGAGTCCTTCTGGGGTCTCGAAGTGCGGGGGGTTCCGGGCGTCGGGGTTCAGGCGGTTCAGGCGGCGAGGGACTGCTCGACGGCGTCGAGGACGCGGTCGACGCTCGGCAGGTAGTGCTCCTCGATCCGGGCCGCGGGGTAGGGCAGGTGGTACCCGCCGACCCGCTTGACCGGCGCCTCGAGGGAGTAGAAGCACGCCTCCTGGATCCGGGCCGCGACCTCGGCACCCGGGCCGTGGAACACCGGCGCCTCGGTGACGACGACGAGCCGCCCGGTGCGACGCACCGATTCCGCCACCGTGTCGACGTCGAGCGGGGAGATCGAGCGCAGGTCCACGACCTCGAGGCTGGTGCCGTCCTCGGCCGCGGCGGTGGCCGCGTCGAGGGCGAGCTTCACCGTGGGGCCGTAGCAGACGAGCGTCGCGTCGGTCCCGGCGCGCAGGACCCGCGCTCTGTGCAGCGGGGTGACCTCACCCGGGCCGAGGTCGACGTCCACGTCGCCCTTCTCCCAGTACCGGCGTTCGGGTTCGAGGAAGACGACCGGGTCGGCCGAGGCGATGGACTGCTGGATCATCCAGTACGCGTCGTGCGCGGAACTCGGCATCACGACCCGCAGACCCGCGGTGTGGGCGAACAGCACCTCGGGGCTCTCGGAGTGGTGCTCCACGGAACCGATGCCGCCGCCGCTGGGGATGCGCAGGACGACGGGCACCGACAGCTTGCCGTGGGACCGGGCCCGGAGCTTCGCCAGCTGGGTGGTGATCTGGTTGAACGCGGGGAAGACGAAACCGTTGAACTGGATCTCGCAGACGGGGCGGTACCCGCGCAGCGCCATCCCGATCGCGCTGCCGACGATGCCGGCCTCGGCGAGCGGGGTGTCGATGACGCGGTGCTCGCCGAAGTCCTTCTGCAGACCGTCGGTCACGCGGAAGACGCCGCCGAGGGGGCCGATGTCCTCCCCCATGAGCAGCACGCGCGGGTCGCGGTCCATCGCGGCCCGCAGGCCGGCGTTGATCGCCTTGCCGATCGGCATGGTCTCCATCAGGACGCCCCTCCGACGAGTTCTCCGTGAGCTTCGCGGTCGTGCTGTTCCCAGGCCGCGAGGAACTCGTCGCGTTCGGCGAGGACCTGCGGGTGCGGTTCGGCGTAGGCGTGGTCGAACATCGACACCGGTTCGGGGTCGACGAGGGCGATGACCCCCGCGCGCAGTCGGGCCGCGAACTCGTCGGCCTCGGCGTCCAGGGCCGCCTCGTAGTCGTCGTCGAGGATGCCCTCGGAGCGCAGGTACGTCCGGAACCGGTCGATCGGGTCCTTCTCGCGCCAGGCCTCGGTCTCGGCGGAGAGGCGGTAACGGGTCGGGTCGTCAGCGGTGGTGTGCGCGCCCATGCGGTAGGTGTAGGCCTCGATGAAGGTGGGGCCACCGCCGCTGCGGGCGCGCTCGAGCGCGGCCCGGGTCACGGCGAGCACGGCGAGGACGTCGTTGCCGTCGACGAGGACCCCGGGCATGCCGGCCCCTTCGGCGCGGCGGTGCAGCGGGACGGTCGACTGGCGGGCGACGGGTTCGGAGATCGCCCACTGGTTGTTCTGGCAGAAGAAGACGACGGGGGCCTGGAAGACCGCGGCCCAGTTGAGCGCCTCGGACGCCTCGCCCTGCGAGGTGGCGCCGTCACCGAGGTAGGCGACGACGGCGGTGTCGCGCGCGGGGTCGCCGGTGCCGACGGCCCCGTCGCGCTGGACGCCCATGCCGTAGCCGACGGCCGGCAGCAGCTGCGCGGCGATCACGAGGGTGTAGGGGTGGACGCCGTGCTCGACCGGGTCCCACCCGCCGTGGTCGACACCGCGGAAGAGGCTGAGGACGTGCACCGGGTCGATGCCCCGGGCCAGCGCGGCACCGTGGTCGCGGTAGGTGGGGAAGACGTGGTCCTGGCGGCGGGTGGCCTGCGCGGAACCGACCTGCGCGCCTTCCTGGCCGCGGGTCCCGACCCACAGACCCAGCTGGCCCTGGCGCTGGAGCGCCTCGCCCTCGGTGTCGAGGCGGCGCAGCACGACCATGTCGCGCAGCAGCCCCAGGAGCTCCTCCGGTTCGAGGTCGACCTCGTGCTCGGGGTGCTCACGGCGGACGCCGTGCTGGTCCAGCAGCTGGACCATGTCGTCGTGCCGTCCGGGTACCTCGTGCTCGGCCCGGTCCGGGCCTTCCGCTGCGTCGCTCACGTGCGTCCTCCGCGTGTCGGGGGGTCGTTCGGTGCTGCCTGTGGTGCACGTCCCCGCGGCGAACCTACGGTTCCGTACGTTACGGGAGCGTACGTTACGGGTCCGTAGCTTGGGAACCGCCACACGGGGCCGAACCCGAACCCTCCCGCCACCGACCGGGCACCCCCCGGGGAGTCAGGACACGAGCGTGGCGGCCACCTCGAGGAAGCGGTCGTTGGCGGCGGTCTCGGCCACCGTCACCCGCACACCGGCACCCGCGAAGGCCCGCACGACGAGCCCCTCGGCGGCGAAGGCGTCCGCGAGCTCGAGCGCCCGCTCGCCCACCGGCAGCCAGAAGAAGTTGCCCTGCGCCGCGGGGACGTCCCAGCCCTGCTCCCGCAGCCCGGCCACGACGCGGTTCCGCTCAGCGACCAGAGCCCCCACCCGCTCCATCAGCTCCGCCTCGGCCGCGGTCTGCAAGGAGGCGACGACCGCGGCCTGCGCGATCGCGGACACCCCGAACGGCGTGGACGACCGGCGCAACGTCGACGCGACGTCCGGGTGCGCGAGCGCGACCCCGATGCGCAGGCCCGCCAGCCCGTAGGCCTTGGAGAAGGTCCGCAGCACGACGACGTTCGGGTGCTCGCGGAACACCTCGACACCGTCCGGCACGTCCGGGTCGTCGACGAACTCGCGGTAGGCCTCGTCCAGGACGACCAGCACGTCGGCCGGCACCCGGTCCAGGAACCCGCTCAGCTCACCGCGGCGCAGCGCCGGGCCCGTCGGGTTGTTCGGCGAGCACAGGATCACCAACCGGGTCCGCCCGGTGATCGCCGCGAGCATCGCCGGCAGGTCGTGCCGGGCGTCCGCGGTCAGCGGCACCTCGACCGTCGTGGCGTCGGAGATGGCCGCGACGATCGGGTACGACTCGAACGCCCGCCACGCGTAGACGATCTCGTCGCCCGGGGCGCACGTGATCTCGGCCAGCTGGGCCAGCAACCGCACGCTGCCGGTCGCCGCCGCGAGGTTCTCCACCGCGACGCCCCAGCGCGTCGCGACGGCCGTGAGCATCGCCGTGGCGGCCGGGTCGGGGTAGCGGTTCACGTCGGCGGCGGCCCGCGAGATCGCCGTCAGCACGCTCGGCAGCGGCGGGTAGGGGTTCTCGTTGGAGGAGAGCTTGAAGACCTCCAGCCCCTCACGGGCCACGGCCGGCTTCCCGGCGACGTAGGCCGGGACTCCCGCCATGTTCGCCCGCAACCGCGGAGCCGCAGAGGTGCCGGGGATCGTCGTCATGGGCGTCAGGGTACGGAGACCCCGCCCCCCACCCGCTCCAGGTAGGCCCGCGCCGTGCCCAGGTCCCACAGCTCGGCCATCTTCTGGCCCATGTCGAAGAGGTTCGCCGCCTGCACCGAGGCGTCCCGGTCCCCGCAGGCCTCGGTGACGACGACGGGCGTGAACCCGTGCTGCAGGGTGTCGAGCGTGCTCGCCCGCACGCAGCCCGACGTGCTGAACCCCCCGATCAGGACGGTGTCCACCCCGAGGGCGTGCAGCCGCGCGGCCAGGTCGGTCCCGAAGTAGGCGCTGGGGTACTGCTTGACGATCTCCACCTCCCCCGCCTCCGGGGCCAGTCCGTCGACGTAGGCGGCGAAGGGACTGCCCGGCCCGAACGCGCGCAGCCCCGGCACCTTGCGGAAGAAGACCCCCGCGTCGCTGCCGTCGGCCGCGATCGCGACCCGGGTGATCACGACGGGGACGCCGGCCGCCCGGGCGCTCGCCAGCAGGGTCCGCATGGCCTCGGCCGCCGCGAGCGCCGGCGGACCGGCGTAGACGTGGCAGCCGGGGTCGGTGTAGGCGCAGGCGGGATCCACCAGCAGCAGGGCGGGTCGCGCTCCCGGGGTGAGCCCGGCACCGAACCCGGCCCCGGCGTAGTCGTCGACGCTCATGTCTCAGGTCTCCTCGGGGGTGGTGGACGCGACGCGGGTGCTGCGCCGGACGGGGAGGGCCACGCAGGCGGCCAGGGCCAGGAAGGCGAGGACGGACAGCACGACGAGGGCCGCCCGCACCCCGTCACCGAAGCTGCCCAGCGCCGAGGGCGCCGCCGACAGCGCACCGGAGTAGGCGTCGGCGCGGTCGGCGCCGGACAGCCCTCCGGTGGCGATGCCGAGCGCCACCGCCGTGCTCAGCAGGAACCCGACGTTCTGCAGGGCCGAGCGGACACCGTTCGCGATGCCGCGCTGGGCGGCGGGGACGGTGAGCATCAGCAGGCTCGTCCCGGGGGTCATGAACAGCCCGGTGCCGGCCCCGACGGCGAACAGCCCGACGAAGACGCCGGCGTAGGCCCCGTCCGGGGTCAGCACGAGGGCGAGCAGCAACGTCCCGACCAGGACGACCGCACTGCCGGCGGTGACCATCGTCCGGGCCGCCACCCGCCCGACGAGGTTCCCCGCCACGACCGCCGCGACGGTCGTCCCGAGGGCGAGCGGGCTCACGAGCAGGCCCGCGGCGAGGGCGTCGTGGCGGCCGGTGGACTGCAGGACGAGGGAGGCCAGGACGACGACGGCGTACTGCGCCGCCGCGTTCAGCAGGACCGCCGCGTAGAGCGGGCCCCGCATGCGGTGCACCAGGACGCCCAGGTCCACCAGGGGCGAGGGGCGCCGCCGTTGCCGCGCCACGAAGAGCACCCACAGCAGGGCCGCCACGACGCCGCAGACCACCGCCGGGCCGACCCCGTCGAAACCCGTCGCCGCGAGGACGTCGGGCGAGAGCGTCAGCAACGTCGCGGCCAGGGCGAGCGCGGACAGCACCGCCCCGACGCCGTCGAAGCGTTCCCGCGGGGCGGTGCTGCGGGCGGTCCGCGGGAGGACCGCGGCGGACCAGACGAGGCCCACCAGGCAGATCGGCAACGTCACCAGGAACGTGCCGCGCCAGCCGAGCAGGGTCGTCGCGGCCCCCCCGGCCAGCGGGCCGATCGCCTGCGTCACCGCCGCGACGGTCGCGTTCAGCCCCAGCCCCTTCCCCAGCGACGCGGCGGGGAAGGTGTCGGTCAGCAGCGCCGTCGTGTTCGTGACCAGCGCGGCCGCCCCCACGGCCTGGACCGTCCGTGCGGTGATGAGGAGTTCCGGACCGGACGCCAGCGCGCAGGCCGCGGTGGCGAGGGTGAACACCACGTAGCCCGCGAGGTAGAGCGGGCGGCGCCCGACGATGTCCGCGAGCCGGCCGATGGCGAGGATCAGGGCCGTGGTGACGAGCATGTAGGACAGCAGGACCCAGCTCGACTGCGCCGCGCTCGCCCCGAGTTCCCGGGCGATCGTCGGCAGCGCGACGTTCACCCCGGAGATGTTCAGGAACACGGCGACGACACCGGTGCTGGTGGCCGAGAAGACCGTCCAGGGGTTGCGCGGGCTCACGCCGGCACGACCGCCACGAGGCCGGGCGGGGCGGCGAGGTGGTGTTCGGTGACCGACTGGAAACCCACCCCCACCCCGAGCAGCACCGCCTCCGCGAAGGGGCGCGCGACGAACTGCACGGCCACGGGCAGGTCGTCGCGGCCGCGGCCGGCGGGGACCACGAGGGCGGGGAAACCCGTGAGGTTGAACGATGAGGTGTTGCGCGGGACGATCTCCTGCAGCGGGACGCGCTCGCCGTCGACGTCGGTGCTGAGGTCGTCGAGGTGCGGCGCGGTCGTCCCGACGCCGGGGGTGAGCAGGACGTCCACCCCCGCGGCGTCCATGACCGCGAGCTGCTCGCGCTGGGCCACGGCCCGTCCGCGCAGCGCCCGCAGGTAGTCCGCCGCGCTGGCGGCGGCACCGCGGCCGAGGCGTTTGCGGGTTCCGGCGTCGAAGAGTTCCAGGCGCTCGACGTTCGCCTCCTGGGTGGCCGTGAGCTCCCCCGAGAGGACGACCAGCGCGTCGGCGTACGCGTCGCCGGCGGTGGGGAGGTCGACGTCCACGACGAGTGCCCCGTGCGCGCGCAGGACCTCGACGGCGGCGTCCACCGCGGCGACGACGGCCGCGTCGCAGCGTTCCTCGAACCAGCCGCGGACCCGGCCGATCCGCCGGCCCACCAACCCGCTCTGCGCCCAGACCTGGGCCGGTCCGACGCGGGGCACGTCGTGGGCGGCGGTCGGGTCCGACCCGTCCGGGCCGGTCACGACGGACAGCACCAGGGCGGCGTCGGCCGCACTGCGGGTCATCGGACCCACGTGGTCGAGCGTCCACGACAACGCCGCCACCCCGGTGCGGGGGACCAGACCGTGGGTGGGTTTCAGGCCGGTGATCCCGCACAGCGCGCTGGGGACGCGCACGGAACCCCCGGTGTCGGTGCCGAGGGCGAAGGGCAGGACGCGAGCGGCGACGGCCGCGGCGGAACCCGTCGAGGAACCCCCGGTCCAGCGGCCCGGCCGCCACGGGTTCTCGACCGCACCGTAGCGCGCGTTGACCGCGAGCCCGCACGCGAACTCGGTGGTCGCCGTCATGACGACGGGGATCGCCCCCGCGGCCCGCAACCGGGCCACGACGGTCGCGTCGCTCGTGGCGACGCGGTCACCGGTCTGGTGCGAGCCGCAGGTCACGACCGTTCCGGCGACGTCCACGATGTCCTTGACCCCGAAGGGGATCCCCTCCAGCGGGCGGGCCTGTCCGCTCGTCCAGCGCCGGGAACTCTCCCGCGCCGCCTCGCGGGCCCCGGCGCAGACGGCGAGGAACGCCGTGGGGGCGGGACCGTCCGGACCGGTCGCGGCCAGGACGTCCTCGACCACGACGACCGGATCGGCACCGCCGGCGGCGTAGGCGCGCAGCAACCCGGCGACGCCCAGCGTCCCCTCGGGGGGCTCCGGCACCGGACCGGTGGCGGGTTCGGGGCGGGGAGCCGTGCGCAGGAACTCCTGTGCTGCAGCCGGTTCGGGGACCTCCACCGAGGGTGACGCGGGGTGCGGGCGGGCCCGGCGACCGGCCAGCAACCCCTGGAACTCGACGTCGGACGCCGCCTCGGTCCTCAACTGCTCGAGCAACGCCCTACCCCGTTCGATCGATCGGACGTGCTGGTTCCTGGTGCCGGTTCTCGTGCTGGTTCCTCGGGCCGGTGTTACGGGTCAGGCCGTGGCCGGTGAGGGGGACGGGATCTGCGCCCGGCTCCGCATGAGGGGCTGGATGCGTTCACCGAAGTCGTCCATGCCCCCGAGGAAGTCGTCGAAGGTGAGCATGATGCCCTTGACCCCCGGGACCTGCGCGACCTCGTCCAGCATGCGCGCGACGGATGCGTAGGAACCCACGAGGGTCCCCATGTTGAAGTTCACGGCCCCCTCGGGCAGGGCGATGGTCTTCGCGGTGGAACCCTCACCGGCGGTGGCGTCGGCACCGGCCTCGTCGGCCTGGTAGTTCAGCGCCGCCAGGTCGGCGTTGTCGTGGTAGTCGTGCCACTTCGCCATCGCGAGTTCGTCGGTCTCGTCGGCGATGACCATGAACAGGGCCAGCGCACCGGAGTCACGACCCGAGGCCGCGACGGCCTTGACGTAGCGTTCAGCGGTGTCGCGCATGGCCTGCGGCGTGTTCACACCGGTTCCGAGCAGGAAGTCGTAGTCGGCGTGCTCGGCGGAGAACTGCATGCCGGTGTCGGACTGCCCGGCCGCGACGATGTCGATGTGTCCGGGCTTCGGCGACAGGACGCAGTCGTCCATCCGGTAGAACTCGCCCTCGAGGTCGCTACGACCCGTCTCGGTGAGTTCCCGCAGGACCTGGACGTACTCCCGGGCGCGCGCGTAGCGGTTCTGGAAGTGCTCGTCTCCGGGCCAGACGCCCATCTGCGTGTACTCACCCGGAGCCCACCCCGTCACGATGTTCACCCCGATGCGGCCGGGGGCGATCGAGTCGATCGTGGACACCATGCGGGCGACCAGCGCCGGCGGCAGGGTGAGGATCGCGGTCGAGGCGTAGAGCTTGATCTTCTCGGTGACGGCGGCCAGGCCGGCCATCAACGTGAACGACTCCAGCGCGTGGTCCCAGTACTCCGTCTCGCCGCCGAACCCGCGCAGTTTGATCATCGACAGCGCGAAGTCGAAACCGTACGCCTCGGCCTTCTGCACCACCTGCTTGTTCAGGTCGAACGTGGGCATGTACTGCGGGGAGGACTTGGAGATCAGCCACCCGTTGTTGGCGATGGGGATGAACACGCCGATGTCCACGAGGAACCTCCTGGTCGTCTGCTGCAGCCGTGACTGCGAATGTACGAGGGCGGTGTTGCTCGCTCGTCTCGCTCAGGTGAACGCTGTGTTTCGCCGTCGTCCCCGTCCCCCCGGGCGCGTCAGCGGCGCGTGGAGCCGCGCTCGACGAGCTCGACGCCGAACTCGCGGACGAGGTGCGGGGCGTCGGGGTCGGCCATCCGGGCGAACAGCGCGTCGGCCGCGACCCGGGCCATCTCGACCAGGGGCTGGCGCACCGTGGTGAGGTCGATCATCGACCAGCCGGCCCAGTCGAGGTCGTTGTAGCCCACGACCAGGAGGTCCTGCGGAACCCGCAGCCCCAGACGCCCCGCGGCGTCGAGGACCCCGAGGGCGATGTAGTCGGTGTGGCCGAACACCGCGTCCGGGCGCACGTCGGCGGGCACGTCGAGCAGCTCGAGGGCGGCGGTGAGCCCGGAGGCGGGACTGACGGGCCCGCGCCGGACGTGCGCCGGGTCCACGGACACCCCGTGCCGGCCCAGTTCCTCGGCGAACCCGGCGGCCCGCCGGGTCAGGCTGGGGTTGTCCTGCGGACCGGCCACGACCGCGATCCGGCGCGCTCCCCGCTCCCACAGGTGCCGCGCGACGAGTCGCCCACCCCCGACGTTGTCGGAGGTGATGCGGTCCACCCGTTCGCCGAGCTCGCCGTCGACGTCGCGGTTCAGCACGACGAGCGGCAACCCCACGTCGACGAGCTCGGCGACCGCCGCGGAGTCCGTGCGCGCCGACAGGTAGACGATGCCGTCGACCAGTCCACCCCGCAGGGAGTGGAGGTCCTCCTCGAAGCGTCCGGACTCCTCGTCGTGGTCGGCGAACAGCAGCACCCGGTGCGCGCGCGCGTGGAACTGCTCCTGCAGCGTCTGCACGAGCAGCGGGAAGGAGGGGTTGCGCAGATCCCCGGAGACGATCGCGATCGTCGCCGTCCGGCGGGTGATCAGGCTGCGGGCCGAGAGGTTCACGACGTAGCCGAGCTCGCGGGCCACCTGCCGGACGCGCTCGCGCGTCTGCGGGACGACGCGGGTGTCCCCCCGCAGGGCGCGGGAGACCGTGGACTGGGAGACGCCCGCGGCCCGCGCGACGTCGTAGCCGGTCACGGGCCCGCTGCGGGCGGTCTCGGCCGGGGTGACTGCGGAGTCGCTCACGGTACGGATCCAACCAGCGACCTCCCCCGAACACCGCTCCAGGACCGCGACCGCGCGGCGCAATGAGTTCGATCACTTCGGCGAAACGCTCGGGAAACAATTGCGGTTGACTCTGTCAACGTCACGTCATCACCACTCGACCCACGCTGGAGAGGTACCGCCCGTGTCCGACGCCCCTGGAACGACTCCCCTCGAACTGGTCGCCTTCGAGGACGACCCGATGGCCCTGCGCACCACCTTCGCGCTCTTCCCCTCCGGCGTCGCCGCCCTCTCCGCGATCGTCGACAGCGGCGACGGACCCGAACCCGTCGTGCTGGTGGCCTCCTCCTTCCAGGTCGGCATCTCGCTCGACCCGCCGCTCGTGCTCTTCGCCGTGCAGCACACCTCCACCAGCTGGCCCAAGCTGAAGGCGGGCGCCACCGCCGGTGGCCGCATCGGCGTCTCCGTCCTCGGCGAGGCCCACGACCTCGCGGCCCGCCAGCTGGCCTCCAAGGCCGCCGACCGCTTCGCCGGCATCGACACCACCACCCTCGACTCCGGCGCCAACTTCGTCCACGGTGCTCCCGTCTGGCTCGAGTGCTCGATCTACTCCGAGGTCCCCGCCGGTGACCACGACGTGGTCCTCCTGCAGGTCCACGCCATGGGCAACGCCCCCGACACCGAACCCCTGGTGTGGCACTCCTCCGCCTTCCGCACCCTGACCCCGAAGGCCACCGCCTGATGCGGACCGTCGTCGTCTGCGGCAACCCCAAGGTCGGTTCGCGCACCCTGACCGCCGCGACCACCACCGCGCGGCTGCTCTCCGGTGGCCCCGCCGGTGTCGGACAGGTGGACCAGGTCGTCGACGTGGCCACCCTCGGCCCCGGGCTGCTCGGCTGGGGCGACCCGACGGTGGCGCAGGCCGTGACCGACGTCGCCTCCGCCGACCTGCTCGTCGTCGCCTCACCCACCTTCAAGGCGACCTACAGCGGGCTGCTGAAGCTGTTCCTCGACCAGTTCGCGGGCGGCGAAGGGTTGCGCGGGGTCACCGCGGTCCCCCTGATGCTGGGGGCCGCCCCCACGCACGCGCTGGCTCCCGAGCTCCTGCTCAAGCCGGTGCTGTCCGAGCTGGGCGCGGCGTGCCCCGCCCCCGGGCTGTACCTGATCGACCGCGAGGCGGAGGAGAAGGGCGCCGAGACCCCCGCCCTGGCCGCCTACGTCGAGCGCTGGGGTTCCACCCTGCTCGCGACCGCCGGTGCCGGCTCGACCCTCTCGGCGTAGTAGTCGAAGGTCTCCACCCGGGCTCCGGGGGCGTCGAAGAAGGCGCTCCCGGAGTCGCGGAAACCCTGCAGCGCAGGATCTCCCGATCCGTCGACGAGCTGTGCCGTCGCGATGTAGGCCGACCAGCCGTGGGCCTTCAGCGGGTCCTGCGCGATGTCGGCGGCGAAGCGGGGGTCGTCGCCGACGTCGCGGGCGACGACGGTGCGGTGCGCCGAACCCGCGGCGGTCTCGCCGTCGAGAGCCGGTACGAGGTCGCCCGTGTGCTCCAGCGAGAGCACCTCGACCGAGTCCGGGACGTCGATCCCGTCGATCGGGGAACCCGCCGTCACGACGTGGGTGACGTCGAACTCCGCCCGCACCGCGGGGTCGGCGGCCAACGCCGCCGCGGTCAACCCACCCTGGCTGTGCCCGGCGAGCATCACCGGTTGACCTGCGCCGACCCCCGCCTGCCGCATGGCCTGCACGACCGCGTCGGCCGTCGCCGTCGGTTCCCCGGCGACCGCGCGCAGGTTCGTCGTCAGGTCCATCGGGGTCCCGCCCGCCGCCGGGACCGGTGTCCAGGTCTGGGTCCCGGGGATCTCCACGACCCACGCGACGCCGCCGTCGGCCTGGGTGACCCGTTCCAGCCGGATCCCACCCGGCGCGGGTGTCCCGGCAGGAGCCAGGCGGCCGCCCACGGAGGCCTGCCCCTCGTACCCCGTCGACTGGTGCGCGACGCCGTCGAGCACCTCGGCGATCCCGCGCGGCGGCCGGCTGGGCGTCGCCCGGGCCGTGGCCGTGGGACGGACCGCGACGCCGGTCTCCCGGAACACCGGGGCGACCGCGCCCAGGGCGGTCAGCGCCCCGGCCACGCCCGCGACCCCGTCCACCCGGGGGAACCCCGCCGCCTCCAGCAGGTACGGGGTCGTGGCCACGACCTCCTGGGCGACCTCCGGGTGCGCCGCGAGGAACCGGCCGACCCCGCGGAGGTCGTCCGCCACCGCGTCGTCGACGCCGGCGAACTCCTCGCCCACGTCCGCGCCGAGCTCCGACAGGTCGACGGTCCCGGTCCGCAGGACCTGCGCCACCGCCCCGGCCAGGACCCGGTACTCCGCGATCCCCACGTGCCGCAGCACGTCCGCGCCGACGAGGACGGCCGTGGCGCCGGCGATCTCGGGAGCCCACTCCACGACGGCCTGCGCCACCGCCCGTCGGGCGACGGCGACGACCGCGTCGGCGATCTCGTCACCGACGCGGTAGCGCAGGGCCGCGGTCTCGACCTCGACCGCCAGCGCGGCCAGCGTCGCGGCCGCCGCGACGGGGGTCCGACGCCCGACCAGGAGGTCCCCGATCGCCGTGGCGACCCGCGCCGCACTGGCCGGGGCGAACGCGACGCTCGCCGCGAACGCCGGGTCGACGGCGATCGAGACGAGGTCCAGTCCCACCACGCCGAGGTCGGCGGCGAGTGCGGCCAGGCGGGCGGCGGCCGCGTCCAGGGCGTCGGGGTCCACCGCGTACCCGGTGTCGACGGTGAGGCCCGCGCTCACGACGCCACCAGCTCGAGCGCGCGGACGTGCTCGGTCACCCTCCCCGACAACCGGTCGCACGTCTCGGCGACCCCGGCGACCTCCTGGACCGCGTCGCCCAGCCGCGCCCGGAACCGGGCCGCCGCCAGTCCCGTCCAGTCGCCCGTGCCCACCGCACCCAGCTGCCGGTGCACCGACCGCACCCGTTCGGCCACCTCCTCCACCCGGCGCGTCAACGCCACCTGCCCCAGATCCATCCGTCCTTCTCCCTCCGTGGAACCCCAGCCCGTGGACGGTAGGCAGGCGAGGGTGGCGTCGTCGGGGACCGGCGACGGTCTGTGGACGGCCCGGCCCGACGTGCCCGCTGTGGAGACCGCGGTGACCATGGACCGGTGCCGTCCACCGCCTTCGTGAAGCAGCAGACCGGGGTACCCGCCGCCGCCTTCGCCGCCGAGGCCGCGGGGCTGCGGTGGCTCGCGGACGCCGGCGGGGTCGCCGTCTGCCCGGTGCTCGAGGTGCGCCCCGACGCCCTGGTCCTGGAGCGGGTCCGCGAGCAGCGTCCCGACGCACGGGCGGCCGAACGGTTCGGACGTGACCTCGCCCGCACCCACGCCGCCGGGGCGCCGCGCTTCGGGGCTCCACCTCCCGGCATGGACGGCGACGCCTGGATCGCGACCCTCCCGCTGCCCATGACCAGGCCCATGACCAGGGACGTGACCAGGGACGACGCGGGCTGGGGGACGTTCTACGCCGAGCAGCGCGTGCAGCCCTACCTCCGCCTGGCGCGGGACGCGGGCACGTTCGACGCCGCCGAGGTGGCTGTCGTGGAACGGGTCTGCGAGCGGCTCACGGCCGAGGACCCGGCCCTGGTCGCGGGGGCGGGCAAGCCGGCGCGCCTGCACGGCGACCTCTGGTCGGGCAACGTCCTGTGGTCCGCCGACGGCGCCGTCCTCATCGACCCCGCCGCCCACGGCGGGCACCCCGAGACCGACCTCGCGATGCTGGAGCTGTTCGGGCTGCCGCACCTGGCGCGCGTCCTCGACGCCTACGGGGAGGCGGCCGGTACCCCGGACGGCCGGCGGGAGCGCGTCCCGCTGCACCAGCTGCACCCGTTGCTGGTGCACGCCGTCCTCTTCGGCGGCGCGTACGCCGCGCAGGCGCTCGAGGCCGCGCAGAGGGTGTCGGCCCTGTGACGCACAGCTACCCCGTCGAGGTCCTGCACCTGCTCGTCTCCCCCGAGCACGCCTACTTCGGCCGTCCCCGCGAGGGCGCCGCCGACGTCGAGACCCACGACCTCGACACGGTGGAGGTCGTGGCGGGCAAGGGGATCCGCGGCGACCGGTTCTTCGGCAAGGCCGCGCACATGGACGCCGCGATCACGTTCCTGGCCATCGAGGCGTGGGAGGCGGTCGCCCACGACCTCGGACTGGCCGCGGTCCCGGACCCGCTGCTGGCCCGGCGCAACGTCGTGGTCCGCGGCGTCGAGCTGGACCCGCTGCGGGGGCACGACTTCGACCTGGTGACGGCCGTGGGGTCGGTGACCGTCCACGGCGGACGTCCGGCCGCCCCGTGCGCGTGGATGGACCGGATGGTCGCCGACGGCGCCCACGCCGCGTTGCGCGGCCGCGGCGGGTTGCGCTGCACCCCGCTGAGCGACGGCAGGATCGCCCGCGGGCCGGGGGTGCTGCACTCCCCCGTCGAGCTCGACCCCGATCGGGCCGGGGAGGCCGTGCGGCGGCGGACCCCGCTGCCCTGAGGTGCGCACGGACCGGGTCGACGCCACGGTGGAACCATGGTGAAGAAGGGCGACGAGGTCAGCTGGAACACCCCGCAGGGCAGGACCGAAGGGGAGGTCGTCGAGGAGAAGACCGACGACTTCGAGCTCTACGGCAAGCACCGCAAGGCCTCCGAGGACGACCCGCAGGTGATCGTCAAGAGCGGCAAGTCCGGCAAGGAGGCCGCCCACAAGGAGTCCTCCGTCGACGAGACCTGACTCCCGCGGGGGCGTGGGACCATGAGGCACGTGACCGACTCGGCCGTTGCCGCCTCCCCGTCCGACGCCCCCGCCAGCCTGGGCGAGCCCGCGCTCGGCCCGCTCGACGGCCGCTACCGCCGATCCGTCGCGCCGCTCGCGGAACACCTCTCCGAAGCCGCGCTGAACCGTCGTCGCATCCACGTCGAGGTCGAGTGGCTGGTCTTCCTCGGCACCCACGACGTGGTCCCGGGCGTGCGCCGGCTCACCGCCGACGAGATCGCCTTCCTGCGCGAACTGCCGCTGCGCTTCGACGCCGCGGCCGTCACCGAGCTCGGCGAGATCGAGCGGGTCACCGTGCACGACGTCAAGGCCGTCGAGTACTGGATCAAGCGTCGCCTCGAAGGCACCTCGCTGGTCGACATCGCTGAGCTGACCCACCTCTTCGCGACGAGCGAGGACATCAACAACCTCTCCTACGCGCTGATGGTCCGTGACGCCGTCGCCCAGGTCTGGTTGCCGGCCGCGACGAGCCTCGTGGACGACGTCGTCACGATGGCCCACGACCTGCGCGACCTGCCGATGCTCTCGCGCACCCACGGCCAGCCCGCGACGCCGACGACGCTGGGCAAGGAACTCGCCGTCCTCGCCCACCGCCTGCGCCGCCAGCTCACGCGCATCGCCGGTGCGGAGTACCTCGGCAAGTTCAACGGCGCGACGGGGACCTACGCCGCGCACAAGGCCGCCGTCCCCACGACGGACTGGCCGGCCGCCTCCCACGAGTTCGTCACCGGTCTCGGCCTGACCTGGAACCCGCTGACGACGCAGATCGAGTCCCACGACTGGCAGGCCGAGCTCTACGCCGACGTCTCCCGCTTCGGCCGGGTGCTGCACAACCTCTGCACCGACGTGTGGACCTACATCTCCCTCGGCTACTTCGCGCAGGTCCGCGGCCAGGGCACCGTGGGGTCCTCGACGATGCCGCACAAGGTGAACCCCATCCGCTTCGAGAACGCCGAGGCCAACCTCGAGGTGTCGGGCGGGTTGTTCCGGGTGCTGGAGGAGACCCTCACGACGTCGCGGATGCAGCGCGACCTCACCGACTCCTCGATGCAGCGCAACATCGGCGTCGCGTTCGGGCACTCGCTGCTGGCCATCGAGAACGCCCAGCGCGGCCTCGCCGGGCTCGACGCCGCCCCGGCCGCCCTGGCCGCCGACCTCGACGGGAACTGGGAGGTCCTCGGCGAGGCCGTCCAGTCCGTCATGCGCGTGCACGGGCTGCCCGAACCCTACGAGCGCCTCAAGGAACTCACCCGCGGCCGCAAGGTCGACCAGGCCAAGCTGCGGGAGTTCGTCGCGGGTCTCGGCCTGCCCGAGGGTGAAGCGGCCCGGTTGTCGCTGCTGACCCCCGGCGACTACACCGGCGACGCGTCGGCGCTCGTCAGCGTGCTCGACCACCCGCTCGACGAGGCGTGACGTGCGCGCGGTCCTGATCGAGGAGTTCGGCGGGACCCCCCGCCTCGCCACCGTCGACGACCCCACCCCGGCACCGCACGGGGTGGTCGTCGCGGTCGAGGCGACCGGGGTGTGCCGCAGCGACTGGCACGCCTGGCAGGGCCACGACGACGACGTGACGCTGCCGCACGTCCCCGGTCACGAGCTCGCCGGCCGGATCGTCGCCGTGGGCGCGGACGTGCGGAACTGGGCGGTCGGCGACCGGGTGACCACCCCGTTCGTCACCGCCTGCGGGCGCTGCCCGGAGTGCGCGGCCGGGCAGCAGCAGGTGTGCCGCGCGCAGACCCAGCCGGGGTTCACCGGCTGGGGGTCCTTCGCCGAACTCGTCGCGCTCGACCACGCCGACGTGAACCTCGTCGCGCTGCCCGGGGGGTTCTCCGCCGCGACCGCCGCGGCCCTGGGCTGCCGGGTGGCGACGGCCTTCCGCGCCGTCAGCGACGTCGCACGGGTGCGACCGAGCGAGTTCGTCGCCGTCCACGGCGCGGGCGGGGTCGGCCTGTCGGCCATCGCGATCGCCGCCGCGGCGGGTGCCCGGGTCGTCGCCGTCGACCCCTCCCCCGCCGCACGCGACCTGGCGCTCGCGTTCGGTGCCGAGCACGTCGTCGCGGACAGCTCCGCAGACAGCGTGGTGCAGACGGTTCGCGACCTGACCGACGGCGGAGCCCACGTCTCGATCGACGCCGTGGGCCTGCCCGTGACGTGCGAGAACTCCGTCCGGTCCCTGCGCCGTCGCGGTCGTCACGTCCAGATCGGGCTGCTGCCGGCCGCAGCGGGGAAACCCTCCGTCCCGATGGACCTCGTGATCGCCGGCGAGCTCCAGGTCCTCGGCAGCCACGGGATGGCGGCCCACGACTACCCGCGCCTGCTCGCCCTGGTGGGTTCCGGCCGGTTCCCCCTCGCCGAGCTCGTCACCCGCGAACTGCCCCTCGAGGCCGGTCCGCGCGCCCTCGCCGAGGTCGGCGCCGCGACCACCGCGGGGATCACCGTCCTGCGCCCCTGAGCGCAGCCCACCACCCACCGGTCGGGGGGTCGTAGGGTCCGCTCGTGGAGATCGCGATCGCGCTCGTGGCGCTGACCGTCGGGGTGTGCCTGGTGTCGGCGGTCTGCGACCGCTTCGGCTGGCCGACCCCCCTCGTCCTCGTCGTGGTCGGCGCCGTCGTCTCGCTGGTGCCGGCCGTCCCGGACTTCAGCCTCGGCTCCGAGGTCGTCCTCAACGGGTTGCTGCCCCCGCTGCTCTACGCGGCGACGGCCAGCACGTCACTGGTGGACTTCACCCGCAACAAGACGGCGACGGTCCTGCTGTCGGTGGTGCTCGTCGTCTTCACCACCCTCGCGGTGGGGTGGACGACGTCGCTGCTGCTGCCGGGGGTCGCCCTCGCGGCGTGCATGGCGCTCGGAGCCGTCGTCGCCCCGCCGGACGCCGTCGCCGCGAGCGCCATCGGCCGCCGCCTGGGGTTGCCCCGCCGGGTCGCCACCCTCCTCGAGGAGGAGAGCCTCCTCAACGACGCCTCCGCCCTCATCGCCCTCGCCGCGGCGACGTCCGCCCTCACCACGGAGCTCTCCCCGCTGCACATCGGGGGCGAGTTCCTGCTCGCCGTCGTCGGCGCGGTGCTCATCGGCGGGGTCGTCGCCGCCGTCCTGGCCCTGGTGCGGACCCGGATCCGCAACCCCGTCCTGGACACCGCGGTCTCCTTCGTCGCGCCCTACCTCGCCTTCCTGCCCGCCGAGGCGCTGCACGTGTCGGGCGTCCTCTCCGTCGTGGTGACGGGGCTGGCGATGGCGCACGTCTCACCGACGGTGCAGACGGCCGCGTCCCGGGTCGCGGAGACGCTGAACTGGCGGACGGTGGCGTTCCTGCTGGAGAACGCGGTCTTCGTGCTCATCGGTCTGCAGTTCCCGCTGCTGCTGCGCGGAGCCGCCGACAGCGGGTTCTCCGGTGGTCGCATCCTGCTGGTCTGCCTCGGTGTGCTCGTCGCGACGATCGCGGCCCGGTTCGTGTTCGTCTTCGCCTCCGCCGGGGTCTTCCACGCCGTGCCGCACCTGCGCCCGAAGGCCTGGTCGCCGGGGATCTCGCTGCTGCTGTCCTGGGCCGGCATGCGCGGGGTGGTCACCCTCGCCGCCGCGCAGCTCATCCCCGAGGACGTCGAGGGCCGCGACGTCCTGCTCCTCGCCGCGTTCGCCGTCGTCGTCGGGACCCTGCTCGTGCAGGGCCTCAGCCTGCCCTGGGTGGTGCGCCGCGTCGGACTGCCCGCACCGGACCCCGCGGAGGACGCCCTGCAGGCCGCGGCCCTGGGCGACGCGGCCGCCCAGGCCGGGATGCGGCGGTTGGACGAACTGCTCACCGGGGAGGAACCCCGGCACGTGGTGATGCAGCTGCGCGGCCGCTCGAAGTCGCGCTCGCACGCCGCCTGGGAACGCCTCGGCCGGCCGTTGTCGGACTCGATGACCCCGTCGGCGGTCTACCACCGCCTCCGCCTGGAGATGCTCGCCGCCGAGCGCACCATCGTCGTCACCGCCCGCGACCGCGGCACCGCGGAACCGGAGGTGCTGCAGCGGGCGCTCGCGGACGTCGACTTCGAGGAGGCCCTGCTGGACCGCCTCGAGGACCTCGAACCCCTCGCCCTCGACCGCCGGCTCGCCCCGCGCGGTGACGGCGGCTGCGCCCACCTGCGCACCGGGTGCTCGCGCGACGAGGCGACCGAGCGCTACGGCGAGCCGCCGACCGAGTGCGCGGAGTGCGTCGCGGCCGGGGTGGCCTGGGTCCACCTGCGGACCTGCCTGGCCTGCGGGTACACCGGGTGCTGCGACTCCTCCGAGCTGCGGCACGCCCGGGCCCACTTCGGCGAGAGCGCGCACCCCGCCATGGTCAGCGCCGAACCGGGCGAGGCGTGGCGGTGGTGCTGGGTGGACGAACTCCTCGGCTGACGCGAGGTCAGGGTCGGGCGACAGGTGTCAGTGGTCGCGCGAGGTGCTCGAGGGTGGGTCCGGGACGAGCGGTGGCTCCCCGGCGAGTTCGCGCGCCCAGGCGCCGTGCTCGCGGCGGGCCCAGCGCAACGGCACCCGCCCGGTACGCATACCCGTCATCGCGTGCGGGTCGCGCAGGGCCATCGCGACGTGTCCGACCGCGAGCAGTCCGAAGGCCAGCGCGAACCAGTCGTGGACGAAGGTCGCCCCGCTGCGCCAGGCGATGCCCGCCAGCTGCGGGAACCACATCGTGAGACCCGAGACGAGCAGGGCGGCGATCGAGCCGACCGAGAGCGCCGCGTTCGCCTTCTGCCCGGCGTTGAACTTCCCGACCTGGAGCGTTCCGTCCCGGCGGGTGCGACGGCGCAGCCAGGACCAGTCGCGCGCGGTCCAGCGGTTGAGCCGGCGGCCGTCCTCGCGGTAGCTGCGGAAGACGACGCCCACGAGCAGCGGAACGGGCAACGCGAACCCGGTGTAGACGTGGACGTGCTCCACCAGCCCACGATGGCCGACCGCGACGGCGAGGGTTCCGTTGTAGAGCACCGCGGCACTGAGGACGCAGACGATCGTGAACACCGCGGTCGCCCCGTGGACCCACCGGGTAGGAGCCGCGAAACGCGGGAGCACCCGGCCGCGTTCGAGGCCGTCGACACCGGGAGCGGCGCCGGCCTCAGGTCCGTTCATCGATCTCACGTCCGTTCGAGGAACCCACGAAACCGTCGACGTCGTAGCCGCGTTGCTCCCAGTACCCCGGCTGCACCTGCGCGGTCACCTCGATCCCTTCGAGCCACTTCAGGCTCTTGTAGCCGTACATCGGGGCGACGTAGAGGCGGACGGGGCCGCCGTGGTCGTGGGTCACGTTCGCACCGAGCATCCGCAGGGCCACGATGCAGTCGGCCGACCGGGCCTGTTCCAGGGTGAGGCTCTCGGTGTACGTCCCGTCGAACGACGTCAGACGCAGGGCGGTGCCGGCCTCCTGGACGCCGACCGCCTCCAGCAGCACCGAGACCCGCACGCCACTCCACGCCACCTGCGGCACCCGCCACCCGGTGACGCACTGGAAGTCACGCACCACCTCAACCTGCGGCATGGCTCGAAGATCGGCCACCGTGAGTTCGAGCGGACGCTCGACGAGACCCGAGACGTGCAACCGGTAGGACGCCTCGTCGCGCACCGGCGCACTGGCCGTCACGGAGTAGAAGCGGAAGGTGTTTCCCACCGGCAGCAGCGACAGCAGTCCGGTCGGGTCGCGGTTCTGCAGCGGAGCCAGCACGCGCAGGGCGAGGTCCTGGGCGCGGGTGCCGGTGACCACCCCCAGCGCCCCGAGCCCCAGCAGTCCCAGCGCGATCCGGCGACCCACCGGCGCACCGTCCCGGTCGGACAGCACGGTTTCCGCCGCACCGGTCCTCACCGGCGGGCCCCGGTGCACCCGCTTCCACGGCGTCATGACGGAAACCTACCCCGCTTTGTTGAATGCTGTAGCGTCGCGGAGATGAGCCGAATCGTGGGGACCATCGTGGGGATCGTCATCACCGCCGCCGGGGTCCTCTTCACCCTGCAGGGTCTGGACGTGCTCGGTGGATCGGGAATGAGCGGCAAGACGCTCTGGGCGGTGCTCGGCCCGATCATCGCGATCGTCGGGTTGGTCCTCGTCGTCCGCAGCGCTCGCCGCCGGACCGTGCGCGACGACCTCCGCTGAACGTCCCTCGATGGACCGGCTGACCAGGAACACCACCTCCTCCACCGTGGTCCCCGACGTCCCGGAGCCGCTCGACACCCAGCTCGACCCGTTGCACGACAACCGGACCGGCGTCGTGGAGCGCGCCGGGTGAAGCTCTACGCCGACCGTCGCGCCCGCCGGAACCGGCAGCTCACAGCCGACCTGCTGTGGTTGCTGGCCGTGCTGGCGAGCGTCCTCGCCGGAACCACCGTGCACGGGGTCATCGCCGGTGCCGTCGACCCCGCACGGCAGTTCTCCGCGGGTTCGAGCGACCTCGCGGACCGTCTCACCGCCGCCGGGCGGACCGCCGCGCGGACCCCGCTGATCGGCGACGACCTCGCCGGGGTCCTGGACCGCTCGGCCGACAGCGCCACCTCGCTCGCCGGTGCCGCCGATGCGCAGATCGAGTCCGTCCTGCACGTGGCGACGCTGCTCGGTGTGCTGACCGCTCTGCTGCCGATCCTGTGCGTCACGGCGGTCCGCCTGGCCCAACGCCTCCGGTGGGCGCGACGTGCGCGCGAGGCCGGGCGGCTCGTCGGCACCCGTGGCGGCGACCGCGTCCTGGCTCTGCGCGCTCTGGCGTCGAGCCCGCCGGACCGGTTGTTCGCCGTGCACGCGGATCCGGCCGCCGCCTGGCAGGGCCAGGACCCGGCGGCGGTGCGGGCGCTGGCCGACCTCGAACTGGCGAGGCTGGGACTGGACCGGCCTACTGCAGCGCCGACGTCAGGCGGGACAGGTTCTCCTTGATGACGTTCCAGCGCGGTCGCGCGAGCCACTGCTCGAGGGTGAGCTCCGTGCACTTCGCCCGGTACTCGTCCTGGACCCGGCGCAGGTCGTCGCAGAACTCCCGCCCGCACACCATCAGCGTGAGTTCCAGGTCGAGCAGGAACGAGCGCATGTCCATGTTCGAGGAACCGATGACCGCGACCTCCTCGTCGACGGTCATGTGCTTGGCGTGCAGCACGTACGGCGCGGGGTAGCGGTGGATGCGGACCCCGGCGCGCAGCAGGTTCTCGTAGTAGGAGCACTCGGCGTAGTGGACGAGGGCCTGGTCGCCGAGTTCGGAGACGAACAGTTCGACGTCGACCCCGCGTTCGGCGGCCGTCGTGATGGCGGAGAGCATGGACTCGTCCGGCACGAAGTACGGACTGGTGATGGAGATGGTGCGCTGCGCGGAGTACAGCAGCGCGTTGAAGAGCTTCAGGTTGTTCTCGCCGTCGAACCCGGGGCCGCTGGGGACGACCTGGCACTCGAGGCGCCCGGGTGATCCGACCGGGGAGACCTCGGGTCGTTCGGTCTCCAGGAGTTCGTCGGTCTCGGAGTACCAGTCGGTGATGAACATGGCCTCGACCCCGGCGACGATCGGCCCTTCGAGGCGCACCATGAGGTCCTGCCACTGGAGTCCGCGCTTGAGGTTCCCGCGCTTGTTGTAGCTGCGGTCCAGCACGTTCTGCGACCCCATCCACGCGACGTCGCCGTCGATGACGAGGAGCTTCCGGTGGTTGCGCAGGTCGGGACGCTGGTACTTCAGCTTGTGCAGCTGGACCGGGAGCATCGGGTGCCACTCGACGCCGACGTCCTCGAGGAAGCGGATCGTGCGGCGGTAGCCGGGGTAGCGCAACGACCCCACGTGGTCGAGCAGCAACCGGACCTTGACCCCGCGCTCGACGGCGCGTTCGAGCGCGGTGAAGAACGGCTCGCTCGTGGGGTCCTTGGTCATGATGTAGAACTCGACGTGCACGTAGTCGCGAGCGCCGTCGATCGAGCGCGCCATCGCCCGGATCGCCTCGTCGTACTCCCCCTCGAGCTGGGCCTGGTTGCCGCCGACCAGCGGCATCGCCCCGAGGTTGCGGTTCAGCTCGACGATCCCGGTCAGCCACGGCGGCCACGGGTGGTCGGAGGAGACGAGGTCCATCCCCTTGGTCGAGGACAGGATGAGTTCGTTGATCTCCCGCTGCTTGCGGCGGCGCTTGCGGGGCAGCTTGGGGTTGCCGATGATCAGGAACGCCACGACCCCGATGTAGGGGATGAAGAAGATGGTCAGCAACCAGGCCAGGGCGGAACTCGGACGCCGGTTGACGGGGACCACGGCGATCGCGGTGAGGCGCACCACGAGGTCGACGACGAGCAGCGCGATGGCCGAGGCCGTGATCGAGGGGATCCAGCCGGGCAACCAGTCCATCAGATCTCGACGGTTCCGCGCGGGGTCTCGAAGCGGACCGAGCGCAGTCCCGTGCTGCGCGGTCCTCCGACGACGTCGAGCCAGGTGAAGTCGATGCGGTCGGCGCTGAAGTCCGGCGGCAGGCCGAGCCAGCCGCGGACCCGTTCGCGCTGGCCGGCGATGGTGAGCCCCGCCAGGCGGCTGCCGCCCGCGAGCGCGATGGCCGAGGGGTGCTGGGTGTCCGGCCCGTCCCACTCGATGAGCAGCGGCAGTTGCGGTTCCTCGCTGAGCGCGGGCGCACCGATCTGGTGCCAGCGCAGCTCGACCCCGTCGGGACGGCGCCGGACACCCTCCTCGGCGGTCTCGCCCAGGCGTTCCGCGAAGGAGGCCAGGTCCTCGACCACGACCGACCAGTTGAACCAGCCCCCGCCCTGCAGCGTCCGTTCGCGCACGGCCCGCCCGAAGAGCGCCTTCTCGGCGACGGGGTGGTCGAGGACCTCGACGACCTCGACGTAGCTGCCCCCGGACAGCGGCAGGACGACGTTGCGGGTGCCGAAGCGGGGGTGGGGACCCCCGTCGACGACGCGCACGCCGAGTCGCGCCGCCAGGGACCTGGCGGTCTCCTGCAGCCCCTCGGGGCCCGCGGCGAAGCCGACGTGGTCGACGCGCATGGGGCTCACCCTCTCAGGTGGGTCCCGGTGGCAGCCGCCTGGTCCCCCCCGACGCTCGCCACGAGCGCCTTGACGTCCTGCACCCCGAAGGCCCTGGGCCCGAGGCCTCCCCGCACGGAGGCGTCGGCCAGGACCTGGAGCGCCTCGTTGACCGGTGTCGCCACCCCGTGCTCGCGACCGAGCCGGACGACCTCGCCGTTGAGCCAGTCGGTCTCGACGGAGCCCCCGCGGTGCAGGCTCTGCCAGCTGGAGGACCCGAGCCGTTCGCTGCCCGCGACGGGGGCGGTGTGGAAGCCGATCTCGGCGAGTTCCGGCAGGGCCTCGGCCCGGCCCAGCGGTGGCGTTCCCGCGGCCTCCAGGACCCGGAGCCCTTCCGCCCGGGCCTCCTCCCGCAACGCGTCGCTGCCGTCCTCGGGACGGCAGACGGCGTCGAGTGCGTTGCCGGTGTTGTCGATGAGCTTGCCGCGCTTCGCGGCCATCACGTCGTCGCTGACGATCGTCGCGAACCCGGCGCCGGCCAGGTCGGCGGCGATCTGCTCGACGAGCTCGTCCCGACCGCGGGGGTAGCGACCGAGGACGAAACCACCGGACACCGGGGCCCCCTCGGAGCTGACGACGCCCGGTTCGAGGTGCGTCGCGGGCAGGAACACGCAGACGCCGACGACCCGGCGGAACCACCGCAGGGCCAGCCGTTCCCCCTCGACGCCGTTCTGCGCGCAGACGATCGGCAGCTCGTGCCCGGCGGTGGAGTCACCGACCGGGGCGGCCGCCCAGTCGGCGAGCAGACCGGCGGCGTCCTGGACCTTGACGGCCAGCACCAGCACGTCGTCGGGGGTGAGGACGACGTCGGCCGGGGAGTTGGCCACAGGGGCGTTGAGCTCCACCGGACCCGTGGGGGTGAGGAGTCGCAACCCCTTCTCCCGCAACCTGTCCGCGTGGGACCCACGGGCGACCAGGACGACCTCGTGACCGTGTTGGCCGAGTCGTCCACCGATCGTCCCGCCGATCGCTCCTGCCCCGATCACGACGTAGCGCACCCAGGCAGTGAAGCACCGACTTCCGGCACCGGCTCCCCGACCCCACGAGCTCGCCCACCGGTGGGAGCCGGTGGGGGCGTTCACGCCCCGGACCTCCTCGACCGGAGCGCCGGCCGCGACGGCGCCGCGCAGCAGCAGGGGCTGCCCCGAGGAACGTCGCGGCGGCAGCCGGAGGTGGCCCGTGGTGGGGCGGGAGGCGAGGCCGCCCGGCGCCTCGAGCCGCTCGGTGACGGCGAGGCGGCGGGGGGGCGGCCGCGCTGCTGTCCCGTGCGACCAGCAGCAGCGCGACGACGGGTCGTCGACCCGTGCTCGGACCGCGGCTCGTGCGCGACGGAGGTCGCGGTGGCCGATCGGTGACGGCGAGCCGCCCCTCGACCGGTGCGGGCGTGCTTGACTGCCTCCCCACGAGGGAGGTCCGGTGCGGGGTTTCGGAGGGATCGTCCTGCGCGGGTGCGACGCGTGGATGCGCGAGCACCCCTGGGACCACAACGCCCACCACCACCGGTGGATCCTGCGCCGGTTGCCCGGGCCGGTGGGCCGGGCCCTCGACGTGGGCTGCGGGACCGGCGAGTTCGCCCGTCGGCTCGCGGGCAGCGCCCGCCACGTCGACGCCGTCGACCGCGACGCACGGGTCGTCGCGACGGCCCGCGCACTCACCTCCGGCCTCCCCGTCGACCACCGCGTCCACTACCGCGTCGCGGACCTCGGGGACGCGGCCCTGGAACCCGGCTACGACGTCGTCACCGCCCTCGCCGTGCTGCACCACGTCCCCTTCGAACCCGCGCTGCGCCGGTTGCGCGAGCTCCTGGCCCCCGGCGGAACCCTCGTCGTCCTCGGCGTGTACCGGGAGGAGTCCCGCAGCGACGTCGCCCTCAGCCTGCTCGCCGTGCCGGCGAACCTCGTGGTGGGCTGGGTCAAGAACCTGCGGCAGCGTCGGGTCGCGGGTTCCGCCCCGACGGCTCCTGCGGTGTCGACCCTCACGCAGGTGCGGGCCGCGGCCGCTCGTCAGACCCCCGGGGCGGCGATCCGTCGACACCTGTTCTGGCGGTACTCCCTGGTGTTCTCGGCGCCCGCGTGAGGAGGGAGGGCCGGGTGACCCGGATCGAGGTGGTCACCGTCGTCGAGGCGGAACCCGGCGTCGTCTTCGACCTGGAGCTCGACGTCGACGTGCACGCGGCGTCGCTGGCCGGGAGTTCCGAGACCGCCTCGACGAGTTCCGGTCGACGGGTCCTGCAGCTGGGCGACGACGTGACGTTCTCCGCGCACCACCTCGGGGTGTGGTGGACGATGACGAGCCGGATCACCACCCACGAACGCCCGGGGTTCTTCGTCGACGAACAGGTCGACGGCCCGTTCGCCCGGATGCGGCACGAGCACCTGTTCGTGCGCGCGGGGCCGGCAAGAACCCTGATGCACGACCGGATGGACGTGGCGCTCCCCTGCGGCGCAACCGGTTGTGTCGTCGCCCGGGTCGTCCTCGCGCCGTACCTCCGACGGCTCCTGCGGCGGCGGGGTCGCGCGGTCGCGCTCCTCGCGGCGGGTCCCGTCCCGCCGGGCGGCAGACTGGCGCCGTGACCACTCCTGCAGAGACGCGGAACATCGGCATCGTCCTCTTCGACGGTGTCGAGGAGCTCGACGCCGTCGGTCCCTGGGAGGTGCTCGCCTTCTGGGCGCGTGGTTTCCCCGACGACGGCTGGTCAGTGAGTTGCCTGTCGCGGACGGGGGGACCCGTGCGGTGCGCGAAGGGCCTGCTCGTCGGGGCGGACCACTCCTTCGCCGACGCCCCGCCGCTGGACGTCCTGCTCCACCCCGGGGGTCGCGGCACCCGCCCCCAGCTCGTCGACCCCGAGCACCTGGACTGGGTCCGCGCGCAGCGCGAGGCCGTCCCGCTGATGACGAGCGTCTGCACGGGGTCGCTGGTCTACGCGGCGGCGGGTCTGCTGCGCGGCCGCCCCGCCACGACGCACTGGGGTTCCCTGGACGTGCTGGCGGAGCTCGACCCGAGCATCGACGTGCGCCCCGACGACCGCTTCGTCGACGACGGTGACGTGATCACCTCCGCGGGGGTCTCGGCGGGCATCGACATGGCGCTGCACCTGGTGTCGCGCTTGGCCGGGGTCGAACGGGCGCGCGAGGTGCGGCGCGGGATCCAGTACGACCCGCAGCCGCCGGTCTGATCCCCGCCCCGGTCCCGGACACCTGTGGACGGCGGTGGGCCCGTGTCGGACGTCGGTGGCAGAGTCCTGCCCATGCCCGCCGCCACCGCCCCCTCCGCGACGACCCTCGACCGCACCGCCCTGCGCGCCGAGGCGGAGCAGGTGCTGCAGCGGCTCGTCGGCAGCCCCGACGCGCGGCTGCGCGAGGACCAGTGGACGGCGATCGAGGCCCTGGTGGCGGATCGTCGCCGCGCGCTCGTCGTGCAGCGCACCGGCTGGGGGAAGTCGGCGGTGTACTTCGTCGCGACGGCGCTGCTGCGCGCCCGCGGGGCCGGTCCGACGGTCATCGTCTCCCCCCTGCTGGCCCTGATGCGCAACCAGATCGCGGCCGCCGAACGGGCCGGGGTGCACGCGGTGACGGTGAACTCCACGAACGGCGAGGACTGGGGCCGGGTCTACGAGGACGTCCGCAACGGGGCGGTCGACGTCCTGCTCGTCTCCCCCGAGCGCCTCAACAACCCCGGTTTCCGCGACGAGGTCCTCCCGCCGCTGGCCGCCACGACGGGCCTGCTCGTCGTGGACGAGGCGCACTGCGTCTCCGACTGGGGCCACGACTTCCGACCGGACTACCGGCGGATCAGGACGTTGCTGGCGGACCTCCCCGAGGGCATCCCGGTCCTCGCGACGACGGCGACGGCGAACGAGCGCGTGACGGCCGACGTCGCCGAGCAGTTGTCGGTGACGGGGACGCGAACCCTCGAGGACGTCCTGGTCCTGCGGGGCTCCCTCGACCGCGAGTCGCTGCGGCTGGCCGTGGTGTCGATGCCCACGCACGCCCACCGCCTCGCGTGGCTGGTCCAGCACCTGCCGGAACTCCCGGGTTCCGGGATCATCTACGTGCTCACGGTGTCGGCGGCCGCGGACGTCGCGGCGCACCTGCGCAGGCACGGGATCGAGGCCGTGCCCTACACGGGGCAGACGGACCCGGCCGAGCGGTTGCAGGCCGAGGACGACCTGGTGAACGACCGCATCAAGGTGCTGGTCGCCACGAGCGCCCTGGGGATGGGTTTCGACAAGCCGGACCTCGGGTTCGTCGTGCACCTCGGGGCGCCGAGTTCCCCGATCGCCTACTACCAGCAGGTCGGGCGTGCAGGTCGTGGCATCGACAACGCCGAGGTCGTCCTGCTGCCGGGCGCCGAGGACCGCGACATCTGGCGCTACTTCGCCTCCATCGGCTTCCCCGCCGAGGACGACGTCCGGCTCGCGCTGAGCGTCCTCGGTGACGCCGGAACACCGATGTCCACCCCGGCCCTCGAGGCACGGGTCACGCTGCGCCGCAACCGGTTGGAGATGATGCTCAAGGTCCTCGACGTGGACGGCGCGGTCAAGCGGGTTCGCGGTGGGTGGCAGGCGACGGGCGCGGAGTGGAACTACGACACCGAACGCTACGCCCGGGTCGCGCAGACCCGTGAGGTCGAGCAGCAGTCGATGATCGACTACGTCGCCACGACGGGGTGCCGGTTGGAGTTCCTGCGCCGCGCCCTCGACGACCCGGACGCCGCTGCCTGCGGACGCTGCGACAACTGCGGTGGGTTCCAGGTGTCGCGCGACGTCGACGAGAGCGCCGTCACCCGGGCCGGGGCCGACCTCGACCGGCCGGGGGTTCCGCTGGAACCGAAGAAGATGTGGCCCTCGGGCATGAAGGCCCTCGACGTCGCCGTGTCGGGGAAGATCGCACCGGCCGAACAGCCCGGTACCGGACGTGCGGTCGCGCGCACGACGGACCTCGGCTGGGGCAACGCCGTCCGCGAACTCTTCGCCACCGGTGTTCCCGACGGCGAGACCCCCGTCCCGCTGCGGCACGCGGCCGCGGCGGTCCTGGACGACTGGGCCCGCGACCTGGCCCTCGACGGCATCGTGGCGCTGTGTTCGGCGTCGAGGCCCCAGCTCGTGGCTCACCTCGCCGACGGTCTCTCGCGCTACACCGGTCTCCCGGTCCTCGCGACGTTCCGCCTGCTGGACGACTCCCCGACCCGCAGCGACGTGAACTCCGCCCACCGCCTGTCCCAGGTCGCGCGACGGTTCGAACTCCCCGACGACGCCCCCGTCGCCGGCAAGCGCGTCCTGCTCGTCGACGACCGCACCCGCAGCGGGTGGACGTTGACGGTCGCCGCCCGGCAGGTGCGTCGTGCGGGCGCGGACGCGGTGTACCCGTTCGTCCTCGGCGACGGTGAGTAGGGGTCAGTCCCGCAGCTGCCGTCCGGAGTGGACGTGCACGTGCAAGTGCTTGGAGTCCTGGTAGGTGCCGAGGTTGGTGAGGACCGCTGCGGCGCCCTCGCGGACCTCCACCTCCCGGGCGATCCGCTGCACGACGCGCAGGAGCGCACGGACCGTCGACTCGTCGGCGGCCGTGACCGTCGTGAAGGACGCGATGTGCCGTTTCGGGACGATCACGACGTGGGTCGGCCAGAACGGTCTCGTGTGGTGGAAGGCGAGGACCTCGTCGTCCTCGTGCACGACCCGGAGGGCCTGCGGGTCCGGCAGGGCGACGTCGCAGTAGAAGTCGTCGCCGGTGTAGTCCGTGCCCGGGCTGGTCGGCACGGGTCCTCCTCGGGTCGGGTCAGTCGGCCGTCGCCCGGACGGCGTCCTCGTACTGCCGCCGGTCGAAGGTGAACGGTCGCAGTTCGCGGTAGTCGGCGTCCAGGAACCCGTGACGGTAGTCGGACCAGGTGACCGTGTCGTCCTCGACCCGCACGACGGCGGAGAAGGGCCAGCACCCCGCCTCGCCGCAGGTGCAGCCCAGCAGGACGGTCCCCGAGCCCGCGGCGGGTTCCCCGAGGTAGTACCGGGAGGGCCAGCGGATCCCGGTCCCGGTCAGCCCGGCGTACCAGCCGGCCAGGGAGGGGTCCCCCCGCCGTCGGGCGGCCGGGAGTTCGACCTTGCGCAGCAGGGCCGCGAGGGGAACACCGCTGAGGAAGGGGGCGATCGAGGAGTGCAGACCCGTCGGGAACTGCTCCTCGAGGACCCGGAACTCGATCGTCTCCACCCCCGGACGCTACCTCCGGTGACGGCGATCGGTCAGCGCGTGGGTCCCGGCGCACGCTCGGCGACGGTCCGGCGCACGAACTCCACGACCTCCGGGGAGGGGAACACCCGCCGCGGGACGGCCAGGAACAGCCTGGTACCGAGCTCCAGGACGAGGACGTGCGGTCGCTCCGCGATCCCGCGGACGTCGACCCGGACGGTGTGCGACGTCGAGCCGCTCGCGGTCCGCACGTGCACACCGTCCTCGGCCACGACCAGCGCCAGGAACGGCGTTCGCAGCAGGGCGCCTCCGGCGAGCACGAGGACCAGGCCGATGAGCGACACCAGGAGACGACGACCGGCACTGGCCGCGAACGCGGCCCGGAACGCCTCGTCCAGTTCGTACCGCTCGGGAACCCGGTCGAGGAGGACGGGCAGGACCGGGGAAGAACTCACGGAACCACGGTAGGCGCTCCGGTGGGCCCACCACCGGGCTGCGCCTGCGAGAACTCGGCGAGGAGCCGGCGGCACCGGACCGGGTCCTCGGTCAGCCCCGCGCCCAGTGCCCACGCCCAGTACTGCACGGTGCGCGCGACCAGCCAGCGGCGCGCTCGTCCCGGGTCGAGGTCACCGGCGGTCACGAAGGCGTCGAACACCTCCGGCAACTCCCCCTCACCGGGGCACCCGTCGACGCTGCGCAGCAGGAACTCCGGGAGGGAGCGTTCCGGGTCTCCCGCCACCGGCCGGGGGTCCACCGCGACGAAACCCCCGCCGGGGCGGTGCAGGACGTTCTCCGGGGTGAGGTCGGCGTGCACGAGAACGGGTTCCCCGCGCCCGCGCGCCAGTTCCCCGGCGCACCTCGCGGCCTCGTCCCGCCACACCTCCGGGATCGACTCGTCCGGCACACCCCGGCACTCCGTCGCGATGGCCCGTGCCTGCCCGGAGGTCGTGGGCAACCCGGGCGGTGGACGGACGGCGAGCCGACGGACGAGCCGGCCCGCCACGCGGGCGGCCTCCACCGGCGGCAGGTCGAGCAGTGACCGCGCAGGGTCGAGGCGTTCGAGCAGCAGCGCCCCCCGGTCCTCGTCGGCCGCGACCAGCCGCACCGCACCGTCACCGTCCCAGGCCTCGAGGGCCGCCACGACCCCCGGTTCCGGCGGGGCGAGCCGCAGCGCCATCCGTTCCCCACCCCGTCGGACGGGGACGACCGCCGCGTGGGCTCCGTGGCGCACCGGTTCCCCGTCCTCGACGGTGAGGTGCCAGCGTTCGCTCACCCCGGCCAGCAGGGACGGCAACCCGGACAACCACCGTGCGCCGGCTCCACCGGCGAACGACGGGCTCCCGAGGAGACCCGCGGGGACGTCCACGGGTCAGACCGCTCGCGCGGCGACGACGGCGTGCGGACGCCGTCTGCCCTCCTGGCCCCGCTGCGCCCGCTCCACCTCCTCGAACCCAGCCGCGCTCAGTCGGCGGACGAACTCGTCAATCGGCCACCGGTGGGCGGTGATCACGGTGTGCGCGAACGGTTCGCACACCTCGCCGTCGAAGAACCCGACGACCAGCGAACCTCCCGGCGTCAGCATCCGGCGGAGCTGAGCGAGGACCGTGTCGAGGTCGGCGGGTTCGACGTGGATCAGCGAGTACCAGGCGAGGACGCCGGCGACCGTCCCGTCGGGCCGGTCGAGCCCGGTCAGCGAACCCACCTCGAACCGGACCCCGGGGTAGATCGCGCGGGCGTGGGCGACGAACTCCGGCACCAGGTCGATCCCCGTCACGTCGGCCCCGGCCGCGTGCAGGTGTTCGTGCAGGTGGGCGGTCAGGTGCCCCGGGCCGCACCCGAGGTCGAGGACCGGGCCGCGGCGACGCCCCAGGTGTCGCTCGATCAGCCGGAGGTCGTCGGGGTGCACGACGTCCATGGTTCCCAGGGTCTCGACGTAGCGGTCGGCGAGCGCCGAGTACGCGCGCTGGACGACGTCGGGGTTCACCGGGCGGAGCCTACTCAGGCCTCGGCGCGGCGGCGGGTCCACGCGAGCGAGGTGGACACCAGGCTCAGGACCGCGAGGGCGGCGACGCCCACGAGCACCGCCTCGGGGTTCCAGACCTGCGCGAGGGCCTGGATCACCACCGGAGCCGCGAACCCCACGTAGGTCAGGGCGTAGAACACGGCTGTCGCCACCGCCGCGTGCTGGTCCGGCGCGAGGGCCTGGACCAGTCGGAGCCCGCTGACCAGGAGCAGGCCGTAGGCGGAGCCGAGGACCACCGCCGTGGCGACCAGCAGGGCCACCGACCCGGTCGCGACCGTGACGGTGGCGACCAGCATGCCCACGACCACCGCGAGGACCCCGACCCGGAACGGCGTGGCGGGAGATCGTCGCTCGAGACGTTGCGCCAGCGGCTGGACGAGGATGCCCGCGCCGAGCGTCGTGGCGGCGATCACCCCGCTGCCGACCGCACCGTAGCCACCGAGCGGCACCAGGACGGGTAGTGCCGCCAGGGCCGTGGTCGCGGCCCCGAACACCCACGGTGCGGTGGTGACGATGGCGAACAAGAACAGCCGCCCGCCCAGCACGGTGCGCAGACCGGGTCCGGGGATCGTGCCGGCGCTCGGTCGGGCGGCCGGCGGTTCCGGCGTTCCGCGCAGCGCCAGCAGGGCCGCCCCGACGAGCACCACGTGGAGCAGGTAGGCCACGGGGCGGGGCGCCGGGAACCACTGGACGACGATCCCGGAGACGAGCGGCCCCAGGGCGAACCCACCGGTGAGCGCGCTCGCGGCCCGGCGGGCACCGGCGGCCCCGGAGCCCGCGTCGTCGGAGAGCCGCCGGATCCAGGCGGTGGCCGGGGCCAGTGCGGCACCGGCGCTGACCCCGACCAGCACCCGGCCGGCGAGGATGCCGGCGAAGTCGTTGCCGGACAGGAGGATCACCAGGGTTCCCACGGCGGACAGGACGAGTCCGGAACCCAGCACGGCCCGTCGTCCCCACCGGTCGGAGAGCCGGGCCAGCACCAGCAACGCCGGGATCAGCCCCAGCGCGTAGGCGCCGTACAGCGTGGTCACCTGCACCTGGCTCAGATCGCCCCGGTAGGTCTGGAGCAGGGAGGCGAACATGTTCGCGCCCCAGGCGACGACCAGCGCCCCGAACGCGGGGCGCCGCCAGGCACCCGGCCCGAGCGGCTGGACGGCGGTCGAGGAACCGGGCGTGTCGAGGGTCACGACGACGAGACTAGACGCGACTAGACCGGTCGTCTAGTGTTCCCACCACCGCCGGACCACCGGCCGTACCCACCAAACCCAGCGAGGCGCACTCCCCATGAAGGTCCTGATCGTCCTGACCTCCCACGACCAGCTCGGCGACACCGGCCGCACGACCGGCTTCTGGCTGGAGGAACTCGCCGCGCCGTACTACGGGCTGAAGGAAGCCGGCGCGGAACTCACGCTCGCCTCCCCCAAGGGCGGCCGGCCCCCGCTGGACCCCAAGAGCAACGAACCGGACTCCCAGACCGAGCTGACCCGCCGCTTCGAGAACGACCCCGAGGCGCTCGCCGCGCTCGCCTCCACCGAGGTCCTGTCCACCGTCGACGCGGCCGACTTCGACGCCGTGTTCTACCCCGGCGGCCACGGGCCGCTGTGGGACCTCGCGGAGGACCAGCACTCGATCAGCCTGATCCAGGACTTCCTGCGGGCCGGCAAGCCCACCGCACTGGTCTGTCACGCACCGGGCGTGCTGCGCCACGTGGTGGACGAGGACGGGACCCCGGTCGTGAAGGGCAAGCGGGTCACCGGTTTCACCAACTCGGAGGAAGAGGGCGTCGGCCTCACCGACGTCGTGCCGTTCCTGGTCGAGGACGAACTCGTCGCCCTCGGTGGCGACTACTCCAAGGGCGCCGACTGGGGCTCCTACGTGCTCGAGGACGGGGTGCTGATCACCGGTCAGAACCCGGGGTCGTCCGCTGCCGCGGCGGACCTGCTGGTGCAGGCGCTGAAGCAGTAGTCCGTGCGGGTTCGGCCCCTCCCGGTCTCGCTCGACGGGACGCTCCCGGGTGATCGGCGGCGAGGTGGGCCGAACCCCGACCGGACAACTGTTCCCGCAGGGTTCCCGTCGTGGGGACCTGGGGCAGACGACCGCGCTCGCGCAGGACCGGCACGACGAGTTCCACGAAGTCCTCGACGTCGCGCGGCGCGAAGACCGGCTCCAGCATGAACCCGTCGAGGTCGGTGGCGTCCAGGATCCGTTCGAGCCCGTCGGCGACCTCCACGGGGTCCCCGGTGATCGCGAAACCCCGTGTCCCGCGGCCGCGCAGGGCGTCGAGCACCTCGCGGACGGTCTTCGCGGGTTCGCCGTCACCACCGGTGAACCGGGTGATGTTCGTCTGACCGGTCTGGCCCGCCGCTCCCCGACCGAGGACCTGCTCGAGGGTTCCGTCCGGGTCCAGCGAGAGCAGGTCGATGCCGGTGTTGTGCGAGTAGAGCGCGGCGACGATCTCGTCCGACTGCAACGCCTCGAACTCGCGGCGTCGGGCGACCGCCTCCGCGTGGGTGGGGGCGACCACGACGGTGACCCCGATGATCGTGGTGACCGACTGCGGATCCCGCCCGTGGGCGGCGACCTCGGCCCGGATGTCGGCGACGGCCTGCGCGGTGGCGTCCATCGTGGTGGCCTGCACGAACACCGCCTCGGCGTTGCGGGCCGCGAAGGCCCGTCCGCGCTCCGACGTCCCCGCCTGGAACAGCACGGGTGTCCGCTGGGGTGAGGGCGGGGAGGCGAAGTAGCCGGAGGACCGGAACCAACGGCCCGCGAACGACACCCGGTGGATCTTGGCCGGGTCGGCGTAGAGCCCGGCCGCACGGTCCACGACCAGGGCGTCGTCCTCCCAGCTTCCCTCCCAGAGGTTCAGGGCGGTGTCGACGTACTCGTCGGCCATCGCGTACCGCTCGTCGTGCAGGACCATCTCGTCGTGCCCGAAGAGTTCGGCGACGACGTCCTGCGCCGATCCCGTGACGATGTTCCAGCCGATGCGGCCCTCGGTGAAGTGGTCGAGCGTGGCGAAACGCCGAGCGGTCTGCACGGGGTGGTCGAGGCCGGTCGGGGAGGTGACGACGAACCCGAGGCGTTCCGTCTCCCGCGCCAACGCCGTGACGACGACCGCCGGGTCCAGGGTCGGGAAGTTGATGCCCCGGGCCGCCGCCGTCTCCGCCAGTTCGCCGTCGGCGGTCGGGTAGCCGAAGGTGTCGGCCAGGAACAGGAAGGTGAAACCCGCCCGGTCGATGACCTGGGCGAGGTGCACCCAGTGCTCGAGCGAGGTGAAGTTCGCACCGGCCGAGCGGGGGTGGGGCCAGCTGAGCGTCCCGCCGACCTGGGGACCGAGGACTTCGAAGACTCCGAGGTGCATCTGCTTCACGACACGACTGCGCTTTCAGGAGAGGACGTCTCACCTGCGCCGCGCAGGCCGTGCACCCGCCGGTCGGTGGGTCGTGAGGTGGAGCGGGGTGAGTGGAACACACCGGACCTCGACCGGGCAAGACTCCCCCGGTCGGGTGGGCCGGTCAGACCTTGCCGCGCAGCAGACGGTGCCAGTACGTCTGCGGAAGCACGTAGCGGTCGAGCCACCACGCGGCCCGGCGCGGCGCGAACGGGTCCGGGAGCTTCAGCGGGCGCGGGCCCTTCCGGTCGGCCTGCACCAGCATCAGCCGGTCGCGGGCGGTCGTCACCGGCATGACGGTGTACCCGTCGTAGGAACGCAGCCGGCGTCCCCGGGCGGCCGCGGCGATGTTGTGGGCCACGACCGGGACCTGCTTGCGCAGGGCCCCGCCCGAGGACCGGGTGCCGATCGAGGCGGCGTCCCCGATGGCCCAGACGTCCCCGAAGCGCTGGTGCCGCAGGGTCGCGGGGTCGACGTCGACGAGTCCGGCCGGGCCCGCGTCGCCGAGGCCGCTCTCGGTGATCCACTCCGGGGCGCGGTAGTGGGGCACGAGGTGGGCGTAGGCGACGTCGTCCACCCGCCGCGTCCCGGCCGGCGTGACGATGTCCACCGCACGCAGCACCGGGTCCACGGCCTGCACCCGCGAGCGACGGAGCACCGTGATGCCGTAGGACGCGAAGGCCACCTCGAGGTGCTCGTCGGCCCCGGCCACCCCCAGCGCCTGCTCCTCGGGGATCACCAGGGTGACGTCGAGGTCGGCCAGCACGCCGCGGCGGCGCCAGTGGTCGCAGGCCATGAAGAGGGGTTTCAACGCCGTCGGCGCGCAGGGTGCGGGTTCCGGCGGCATCGAGAAGACGACCGGACCCGTGCGGATCCCCGTCAGCGCCGGCCACACCAGGGGGGCGGAACTCGGGACGTACGTCGATCCCGCCCAGCCGGAGCTGTAGGCGTCCTGCAGACCCGGGGTGGCCGCCCAGTCCTCACGCATGCCCGGGCAGAGCACGAGCGTGGTGTAGCCGATGCTCGCCCCCCGCCGGGTCCGCACCGTGCGGGTCTCGGCGTCGACCGACGCGACGGCGTCCTGCACCCACCGGCAGCCGTCCGGGACCACCGAGGCCATGGGCCGTTCCACGTCGGCCGGGGCGGCCTGACCCGCCCCGACGTAGTTCAACAACGGGCGGTAGCGGTGCACCGGGGACGGCTCGAGGACCACGACGTCCTGGGCACCGTCGCGCAGCAGCTTGGCGGCCAGCGAGATGCCCGCGTTGCCACCGCCGACGACGAGGACCTCCGCGTGGGTGACCGGATCGGTGGGGCGGGGAGCTCGACGGGGGGTGGTCACGGGGCCACCTTCCGCGCCAGACGGTGAGCCCGCCAGTCGTGGGTCGTGGCCAGGGTCCGCCGGGCAGCGGAACGCCCCGGCCCGCGGTGCGCGGGCCGGGGCGTCCCCGATTTCCGGTGCCCTGGTTCAGAACTCCCGGGTGGTGCTCAGCGCAGGTCGAAGCGGTCGAGCTCCATGACCTTCTGCCACGCCGCGGCGAAGTGCCGGACGAACAGTTCCTGCGCGTCGTCGGCGGAGTAGACCTCCACGATGCCGCGCAGGATGGAGTTGGAGTTGAACACCAGGTCGACGGCGGTGGCCGTGCGGACGACGTCGCCGGCGGCGTCCAGGCCCTCGTAGACGCCCTCGGTGTCGGTGGCCGTCCGCCACTGCACGCCCAGGTCCAGGAGGTTGCGGAAGAAGTCCTGGGACAGGACGCCCGGGGTCTCGGTGAACACCCCGTGCTGCACGCCGCCGGTGTTCGCGCCCAGCACCCGGAGACCGCCGATGAGGACGGTCATCTCGCGGGCGGTCAGCTCGAGCATCCCGGCGCGGTCCAGCAGCAGCGTCTCGGGGTGCAGCTTGCTCGACGGGTCGATCCAGTTGCGGAACCCGTCGGCCCGCGGCTCGAGCCAGCGGTAGTTCTCGACGTCCGTCTGCTCCTGGGTGGCGTCCGTGCGGCCGGGCGAGAACGGCACCGTGAGGGAGACGCCCGCGTCGAGCGCGGCCTTCTCCACCGCGGCGCTCCCGCCGAGGACGATCAGGTCGGCGAGGGAGACCTTCTTCCCCGTCGCCGCCTCGAACTCGTCCTTGACGCGCTCGAGGACCGGCAGGACGTCGGCGACGCCCGCGTTGACGGCCCAGCCGAGCTGCGGTTCCAGACGCAGGCGTGCGCCGTTGGCGCCACCCCGCTTGTCGGTGCCGCGGAAGGACGCCGCCGCGGACCAGGCGGTGTGGACCAGTTGCGAGACGCTCAGCCCCGCGGCGAGCAGGCGCTGCTTGAGGTCGGCGACCTCCGCCTCACCCACGAGTTCGTGGTCGACGGCGGGGGTCGGGTCCTGCCAGACCAGTTCCTCGGCCGGGACGTCCGGCCCGAGGTAACGGCTGCGCGGGCCCATGTCGCGGTGCAGCAGCTTGAACCAGGCGCGGGCGTACTGGTCGGCGAAGTGCTCGGGGTTCTCGTAGAAGCGCTTGGAGATCTCGTGGTAGACGGGGTCCGCCATGAGCGCGAGGTCGCTGGTGAGCATCATCGGGGCGTTGCGCTTGCCCTCGATGTGCGCGTCCGGCACGAGGTCGCCCGCCGCGGGGTCCTTCGGCTTCCACTGCTTGGCCCCGGCAGGGCTCGTCGTGAGTTCCCACTCGTGGGAGAACATCGTCTCGAAGTAGGTGTTGTCCCACTGGGTCGGCGTGGGGGTCCACGCCCCTTCGAGACCGCTGGTGATGGCGTCCGCACCCTTGCCGGTGCCGAACTCGCTCTTCCAGCCCAGGCCGTTGCCGTGGACGGGGCAGCCCTCGGGTTCCACGCCGACCAGTTCGGGGTTCCCGGCGCCGTGGGTCTTGCCGAACGTGTGGCCGCCTGCGACGAGCGCGACGGTCTCCTCGTCGTTCATCCCCATGCGCCCGAACGTCACGCGGATGTCGTGGGCCGAGCCCAGCGGGTCCGGCTGTCCCTTCGGGCCCTCGGGGTTCACGTAGATCAGGCCCATGGTGACCGCCGCCAGGTGACCCTCCTCGAGGTCCAGCGGGGTGTCGTCCTGGTAGCGCTCGTCGCCGAGCCAGGTGTCCTCGGGGCCCCAGAAGACCTCACCGGGCTGCCAGTTGTCGGCACGGCCGAAGGCGAAACCGAAGGTCTTCAGGCCCATGTCGTCGTGGGCCACGTTCCCGGCCAGGACCAGCAGGTCGGCCCAGGAGATCTTGCGGCCGTACTTCTGCTTGATCGACAGCAGGAGGCGACGCGCCTTGTCGAGGTTGGCGTTGTCGGGCCAGCTGTTCAGCGGTGCGAAGCGCTGCCCGCCCTCACCGCCACCACCGCGGCCGTCGGCGATGCGGTAGGTACCCGCGGCGTGCCAGGACATCCGGATGAACAGGGGGCCGTAGTGACCCCAGTCCGCCGGCCACCATTCCTGCGAGGTGTGCATGACCTCGACGAGATCGCGCTTGAGTTCCGCGACGTCGAGCTTGGCGAACTCGGCGGCGTAGTCGAAGTCCTCCCCCAGCGGGTCGGAGTCGCGCGACGGCTTGTTCAGCACGGACAGGTCGATCTGGTTCGGCCACCAGTCCTGCGCGGTGCGGGGCCGGCCGTTCGTGGCCGGCGTCGGCGACTTGATCGCCGGGTTCTCGCTCTCGCTGGTGGACTGGGACTGGGCCTTGTCGAGTTCGGTCACGAAGTGCTTCTCTCTGCTGAGGGAACGGGTTCGGAGGAATCGGTGGAAGGGGCCGGGGTCGTCGCGCAGGACCGGCACCGGCCCCAGTAGATGACCTCGGCCTCGTCGACGTCGAAACCGTCGACGAGGGGTGGCGTGACGCACGGCGCCTGCTCGGTGGCGCAGTCGACGTCGGTGATGTCCCCGCACACCCGGCACACGAGGTGGTGGTGGTTGTCGTGCACCCGTGCCTCGTAGCGGGCCACGGAACCCTGTGGCTGGATGCGTCGCACCAGGCCGTTGTCGGTCAGGACCCGCAGCACGTCGTACACCGCCTGGTGCGAGACCCCGTCCACGCGGGACCGGGCGGCGCCGATGAGGGCCTCCGTGTCCGCGTGGGGCAGGGCGTGCACCGCGTCGAGGACGGCGAGGCGCGGCTGCGTCACCCGCAGGCCCGCGCCGCGCAGCACGCGCTCGAGCTCCTCGGTGGTGGGCACACGGCCATCCTGCCCGCCCAGCTTGAACGGGTCAAGAACGGGAGGGCTGGGAGTCCCCTGAGGGACCGCCGGGATCGCGAGCCCTGGGTACGCTCGATCCACCCTCGTGACCCCTCCCACTGCATCCCTCCCACGGCATCCCTCACGGCGAACGGAACCGACATGGCCGCACCCGAGCTGGTCGCCACGTGCTGGACGACCGCTGGGACCGCGCGTCCTCTCGACCCCTCCGAGGTCTCCCCCCTCACCCCGTTCGAACGCATCGACGCCGTCGCCGCCGGCGGGTGGGCCGGACTCGGCTTCGCCCACGAGGACCTCGAACTCATGAGGTCGACGACAGGTTTCGACCAGGTCGCGCAGTACGCCCGGGGGCGGGGGCTGCGTCACCTGGAGGTCGAACTGATCGCAGACTGGTGGCTGCCGGAGGAGGCCTGGCGCGAGCGCTGGGACCTCCTGCTCGAGGCCGCGAGCGCGTTCGGCTCCCCCTTCGTCAAGGCGGGAACCGCGTTCGGCGAACCTTGGAGCGACCTGTCCCCGCTCGTCGAACCGTTGCGGCGCCTGGCGGTCGAGGCGGCCGGCGTGGGCACCCGGGTGGCTCTCGAACCCCTGCCGTTCTCGAGGGTGGGTTCCCTGCCGGCCGGCGCGGACCTGGTCCGCGCGGTCGACCACCCCGCCGCCGGCCTCGCCGTCGACTTCTGGCACGTGTTCCGCGCGGGCACCCCACTGGCGGAACTGGGACGGAGCCTGACCCTGGAACAGGTGGCGGCCGTCGAACTGAGCGACGCGGACGCCGACCCGGTCGGCGACCTGTTCGAGGACACCCGCGATCGACGGCGCTACTGCGGGGAGGGCGTGCAGGACGTCACGGGGTTCATCCGCCTCCTCGAGGACCTCGGGTGGAACGGTCCGTGGGGGGTGGAGATCCTGTCCGACGAGCACCGCCGGAACGGGTTGACCCTGGGTCTGGAGCGGGCCCGCGCCACGACGACCGCCTGCTTCGACCGGGCGCGCAGCACCTCCCCCTGACGACGGGCTGGCATCTCTCCGGATCGGCGAGCCGCAGTGGGGCGCCTGCCGGCGGTCTCACCGTCGTTGCACCACGGCCTGCAGCGGCGTGGCGGGAGCGGGTCGTTCAGAGCTGGGCGCGCAGGCCCTCGAGCCAGACGTCGGCGGTCTTCACCTGGGCGGCCATCTCGTCGCGGCGCTGCTGAGCCGTGTCGACGAAGGTGCGCAACCGCTCCCGGGCTTCCTCGTCGTCGGGGTGATCGCGCAGCGTGTCCGAGAGGGCGATGAACTGGCGCATGTCGTCCAGGGAGAAGCCCAGGGGTTTCAGCTGACGGATGAGGAGGAGGCGCTGGACGTCGGCTTCGGCGTACAGGCGGAAGTTGCCGGCACTGCGGACCGGGGTGAGCAGCCCCTCGTCGTCGTAGTGCCGCACCGTGCGGTGGGAGAGTTGCACCCGCTCGGTGACTTCCCCGATCTGCATGAGCGGCCCCCGACCCTCTTCCCGGACCTGACGGCCGGTGCCTGCTGCGCTCATCCGGGTAGTCAAGCATCCACCCCGACCTCGTCTGCGCAGCGTCGAGCTCGGGACCACCACGACCGCTTCTCGACGGCGTTCGTGCCACGGAGATCGCCGATGCCGACGAAGTGCGGCCGGGAGCAGCCGACCGGCCGAGCAGCGACGGAGCGGCAGCACCGGCGCAGCCCGGGGACTCCTCACCCGGCCCTCTGTGAGCTGGGCCCCGGGGTGGTGGACGCAGCGATCGGTGAGCCGATCGGGACGCCTCTCAGGACCCAGACTCTACTCTTACGTTAGGGTAGAGTTGGCGGCAGACGAGACGCCCGTCGACCGATCGGGTCACCTCGTCACGCAGTCGTCACGCAGTCGTCGTCGCCGGCACAGCGGCCATCCCGCTCTGGTGCGGCCGGCGGGTCGGGAACGAGGGGAACGACCCGGCAGCCGGTGCGCCGCTCGCCGCCTCCCGAGCACCGACCTACCCACGCAACGCCGGTCACCTTCGCCCAGCGTCGGTGCCGTCTCCTGGACACCCGTGAACGGAGCACCCCCTTGGCCCTCCCCACCACGTCCCCGGCCGCCCCCGCGCCGACCACCCCGCACCGTCGGCCGTCGTGGCTGACGCCCCGGGTCCTGCGCACCGAAGCCCTCGCCGGCCTCGTCGTCGCGCTGGCCCTGATCCCGGAGGCCATCTCCTTCTCCGTCATCGCCGGCGTCGACCCCCGCGTCGGGCTCTTCGCCTCCTTCACCATGGCCGTCTCCATCGCCGTCCTCGGCGGGCGTCCCGCGATGATCTCTGCCGCCACCGGGGCCATCGCCCTGGTCATCGCCCCCGTGGTCCGCGACCACGGCCTGGACTACCTGCTCGCCACCGTCGTCCTCGGCGGACTGCTCCAGGTCGTCCTCGGCGTGCTGGGGGTGGCGAAGCTGATGCGTTTCGTTCCGCGCAGCGTCATGGTCGGCTTCGTGAACGCCCTGGCCATCCTGATCTTCCTCGCCCAGGTTCCGCACATGCGTGACGTGCCGTGGATCGTCTACCCGATGATCGCCGTGGGGTTGGCCCTGATGGTCTTCTTCCCCCGCCTGACCCGGGCCGTGCCCGCACCGCTGGTGGCGATCGTGCTGCTCACCGTGGTCACCGTGGCCGCCCACCTGGCCATCCCGAACGTCGGCGACGAGGGGAGACTGCCCGACAGCCTGCCCTTCCCGCTGCTGCCGAACGTGCCGCTGACCTTCCACACCCTCTCCGTCATCGCCCCCTACGCCCTGGGCATGGCGCTGGTGGGTCTGATGGAGTCATTGATGACGGCCAAACTCGTCGACGACGTCACCGACACCCGCTCCCCCAAGAGCCGCGAAGCCTGGGGACAGGGCGTGGCGAACATCGTCACCGGCTTCCTCGGCGGCATGGGCGGGTGCGCCATGATCGGCCAGACGATGATCAACGTGAAGGCCGGCGCCCGGACCCGCGCCTCCACCTTCCTCGCCGGGGTCTTCCTCCTCGTCCTCGTCGTCGGACTGGGGGACGTCGTCGCCGTCATCCCGATGGCGGCCCTGGTCGCAGTGATGATCATGGTGGCGGTCGGGACCTTCGACTGGCACTCCGTCCGCCCGGCCACGCTGGCGCGGATGCCCAAGAGCGAGACCACCGTCATGGTCGCCACCGTCGTCGTGGTCGTCGCCACCGGGAACCTCGCCATCGGCGTCATCGTCGGGGTCCTGCTCGCAGCGTTGCTCTTCGCCCGGCGGGTGGCGCACCTGGTCGAGGTCACCAGCACGCTGGACCCGGACGCTCGGACCCGCACCTACTCGGTGGCCGGCGCGCTGTTCTTCGCCTCCTCCGACGACCTCGTCACCCGGTTCGACTACGCCGGCGACCCCGCCCACGTCGTCGTCGACCTCTCCGGTGCTCACGTGTGGGACGCCTCCACCGTCGCCGCGCTGGACGCGATCGAGACCAAGTACGCCGCCCGCGGCAAGACGCTGCGCATCACCGGCCTGAACGAGGCCAGCTCGACCCTTCACCAGCGACTCGCCGGTCACCTCGGCGGCGGGCACTGACACTTCCCACCGTCGCGCCGCTCCGCCTCTCCGGCCAGGCCTCGACCACCGAGAAGATCGCACCGCAACCCGATGCGCTGGACGCCGAGTTCCGCGGCGTGGACGGTCACCGGGTTCCCGCGCGGACGACCCGCGGGCCGGACTCGGGTGAGAACCGGAACCCCGGTCGGAACTCCTGTCCTCGTCAGCCGGCTGCCGAGATCCCCGCCGACGCACACGCGGCGCTGGCCGCACCGGCGCACAACGCGTCGACGGTGGTGTACCCGTCGGCGAGCACCTTGCTCTGCACCTCGGCCTTCCCGACCGCCTGCGGTTGGAGCAGGACGGTGGGAACCGCACCCGCGCCGTTGTCGGTGGTGCCGGTCGTCTCGGGGGTGCGCCCCTTCAGGACGTCGTCGACGAGGTCGGCCGTCGTCCGCGCCTGGGCGGGGAGGTCCTTGTAGATCGTCATGGTCTGCGTACCGCCCAGGATCCGCTGCAGCGCAGCGGTCTCGGCGTCCTGCCCGGTGATGGGAACCCCGCTCAGACCCGCGTCGCCGAGCGCCTGGAGGGCACCGGCGGCCAGCCCGTCGTAGGCGGTGTACACGCCCAGGAGACGGCGGTTCCCGAGGTCCTTCAGCGCCGACCGCATCTGCACGGCGGCCTCGTCGGGACTCCACCCGGTCACGTAGCGTTCGGTGGCGATGTCGACCTTGCCGTCCAGGACGGAGTGCGCCCCGGCGGCGAACAACCCGGCGTTGTTGTCCGCGGGGTCACCCTCGAGCATCACGATCGCCCCGCCCGCGGTGTCCTCGCCGACGGCGTCCAGGATCGCCTGGCCACCGAGCTTCCCGACGGCGTTGCCGTCGAAGGAGACGTAGTAGTCGATGGGCGCGCCCTTGACGAGGCGGTCGTAGGCGACGACGGGCACGCTCGCGGACCTGGCCGCGTTCACCAGGTCTCCGGCCTTCGCCCCGTCGAGCGCCACGACGACGAGGGCCTTGGCGCCGTCGGCGATCGCCTGCTGCGCCTGGGTGTTCTGGGTCGCCTGGTCGGGGGCGCTCTGGACGTCGACGACGCACGTGGGGCACTTCTCGGCCAGTTCCACCGAGAAGTTCGGGACGTCGTAGGCCATCGACCGCAGGGAGGTGGACGGGACGAGGAACGCGACGTGGGGTCCGTCGGCCGGCGCCGCGGCCGCCGTCGTGCCGGGGGCGTCGGCGCCGCACCCGGCGAGAGCGCCGAGGAGGGCGGCACCGGCGAGCAGGGTGCCGGCGGTGCGGCGGGTGGTCGTTCTCATCGTGGGCCTCCGGCCTGGACGTCGGGACCGACGATCCCCTCAGTCATGCGGATGTCTCCTGTGCTCCTGGCGGCCGTCGGGCCGCTCCCGGGGCCCATCGGCACCTCGGACCGCTCACCTGAGCGAGGTCGACGACCCCGACGGTCCGCCGGACGCAGCGGAATGCCCTCCTCCCGGGGCGCCTTGCACGGGACATGAGCATCATCGGCATCATCGGCAGTGGAAACATCGGCAGCGTCCTCGCCCGTCTGGCGGTGGACGCCGGGTACGACGTCGTCATCGCGAACTCCCGCGGCCCGGAGTCGCTGGCCGGCCTCGTGGCCGAGCTGGGGCCCCGGGCACGCGCCGCGACGACCGCGGAGGCCGCCGCTGCGGGGGACCTCGTGGTGGTCACCATCCCGCTGGGTCGCGTCCCGGAGCTCCCGGCGCAGTCCCTGGACGGCAAGGTCGTCATCGACACCTGCAACTACTACCCCGAACGCGACGGCGACATCGCCGTCCTGGACAGCCACGAGCTGACCACCAGCGAGTTCGTGCAACGCCACTTCGCGGGCGCCCGCGTCGTCAAGGCCTTCAACAACATCTTCGCGCAGAACCTCGGGGAGCTGCAGCGTCCCGCCGGGGCACCCGACCGCGCGACGCTCACGATCGCCGGGGACGACGAGGCGGCCGAACGCGTCGTCACCGAGTTCATCGAGGCCATCGGCTACGACGTCTTCGACACGGGCCCCCTGGCCGAGAGCTGGCGCTTCCAGCGCGACCAGCCCGCCTACGCCGGGGTCTACACCGAGAGCGGAGATCCCGCCGAGCCGCGGCGCCGGACCCGCGACGAGCTGCGAGCCCGGCTCGACCAGGCGGACCGCTCCATCCGCTGAACGGATCCACCCCGCGTTCCCCGAAACCCCGGGAGGAGTCGGTGCCGATTCCTCCCGGGGTGGTCGGCGGGGTCAGGATGTAGGTTCCCGTTCGATCTTGCGTCCGCGGCTGCTCTGAGCAGGGACGCGACCGCGCGTCTCACCTACTTTTCGCGGCCATCGTCTCAACTGCTTTTCGTTTTCCTCGGCGCTCCGCTTCGAGCCCTCACCACCGCTGCGGTCCTACCAACCGACCAACCGACCAAGCGACTTACCGCACATGGCGATGACCGCGCTGTCGCGCTCGTGACGAGAAGCGCGCGGTAGTCGCAGGTGGGCTTCAAGATCAGAAGTCGCTGCGCGGGGAGGACCGATATGTCAGCCTGCTCCTTGATCAGCTCAGCAGACACCGCACCAGGAGAACTCGATGGCGACTCGTAGCGGACAGCGGTTGCAGCTCCTCATCACGGGAGTCGTCTCCGCCGGTCTCGCCGTCGTGGTGACGACGACCGGCTCGCCAGCGCAACCGGTCCCCCTCCTGCCGCAGCTACCCCCAGGGTCGGCGTTGACCACGACCGTGCTCAACGCCGACCCCACCTCCTCGCTGCAGGAGGTGCACAACTCGCTGACCGCGACCCTGCCCAGCAACGGTCACGCCTTCCTGGTCATCGACTGCGCGGGCCCGACCGGCAGCAGCCTCGTCGTGCAGCACCGAGACCAGCGTTCTTGGTCTCCTGCGGGCATCGTCGATGACGGGTACCACGCAGACGGTCCGTGCCAGCCGGAGAGCAAACGCCAGTCCTACGCCCTCAACGGCGCTGCGGCGGAAGTCGTCACCCTCGACATCACCGGCGGCCCCGTCACCGCCTATCGCGTCGCCGTCTCCGACACGCGCCCCTGACGGGTCGGGCGAACTCCGCAACCCGCCTGAGCCCGGACTTCACGGTCATCCCGCGAAGTGCGCACTCTCGTGCTTTGGCCAGGTCCACGTCGATCCATGGGGACGGCTCGGCAACCGCCCGCCGCACCAGTGGTGTCAGTGCGCCGCCGCTGACACGTTGTCGAAGACGTCATGAGTCACACCCGACGCCGGCGCGACCCCCTGCGAGCCAAGCTGCGGGCCCAGCTGCGAAACCGGGGCGTCTTGGGTCTGCGAGGACACTGGCTCGTGTTCGGGTAGTCCGCCACTTCGGTGCTCAGCGGCAAAGCCTCCGGCAACCGCCAGGCAGACTGCCGTGACCACAAGGGTGGTGACAGCTTTTGCTCTCATGGTTCTGCTCCATTCAGGTGACGGTTCAGCCCTCCTCGGCACCGCGCACCTAGACCTTGAGTCGACAGGTGGCCTTAGGCCGGCCGGCCGGAGCATGGGGGCTGGTGAGGAACGTCCGGTCATCCCGCGATACGGGCGCGATCATGACTCGTTAAGACGGACCGCTCCTGCTTGAAGAGCGATCGGTCGTCGCGCATGAAGATCACCCCTGTCGCTGATGACCGCGCCGACGCCGTGAGTGCTGGGCCGCAGTCGATGACTGCGACCCCGCACTGGCGGCGCGCACGGCAGCAGGTGTTGGTCAGTGCCCTTCGTCGGGGACGTCACGCGCGTCGGGTGCGTCCTGGATGCGGGGGTCCATGATCGCGACGTGCTCGGCCCGTTCAGCCATCGCCTGCAGCCGCTGCGCACCCCCCTCCCCCCTCAGAACGTACGTGAACTGCTCGTCCTGCCACTGCAGGCTGGCGCCGATGTCGCTGCCGGCCGGGCCGTTGGTGCTCCAGACGGCCAGGTGACCGTTGACGCTGGTCAAGGTCGACCCGGCCGCGAACCGGGCAAGAGCGACTGCGGGCGAGTCCACGGCCCGCTGCACCTCGAGCGTGACCCGGTCCGGGGTCCACTTCGCCCCCGGCGACCCGTACTCCACCCGCCAGTCGAACTCCGTCGTCTGCGTGCTGCGCACCGGGATTGGAGCCTGCTCCCAGCCAGCGGGCACGCTGGCGATGCTTAGCTCCCCGCCGTCGAGCTGGAACCCGTTCAGCGTCCGCACGAAGGTGTCCTCATCGATACCGCTGGCCTCAGCCAGCCAGCGGGTGCCGTCGGCAGCGACCCAGCTGAGGTTGAAGCTGTCGGGGCTGGGGTTAAACAGCTGACCTGTGGTCCCGCGCAGCTCCACGGTGCGCAGCCCGTCCTGCCCGGTGTACGGATCGGCCACGTCGGCCCACAACGTCAGCCCCTTCAACTGCGGGTCCTGGGCGTAGAGCACCGCCGCCGGCGTCGGCGCAGGGCAGGTCCCCTCCGCCTGCCCTGCGGCCACCGCCCGCAGCGGAGCCCCCACGGCCGTCTCCGGCAGCAGGGTGGTCATCGCCGCCACCGGGGTACTCACCCACTGCGCACGGTCGAGGGCGCTGGCCACCCCAACCCGGCAGTTGACGTCGCTGCCGTCGGCGGCCCGGGCGGGGATGACGCCCATGAAGGCAGCGGCCACCGTGGCGCTGCCCTTCATGCCGGGGGCGGAGTCCTGCGGCAGGACGACACCGCCGACAGCCAGGACGGTGGCCAGGACGGCGACCCCCACCCCTGCGCGGGCCCGGCGGTGGGCGGTGCGGATCGCGCCGGCGCGGCGGTGCACCTGCTCCACCGGCGGTACCTGCTGGTCGTGCAGTTGAGCCAGGTCGTGCAGGAAGTCGAGCTCGTCGGCGCCGCTGAGGTCGTGGGGGCCGTCGGCGCTGCTGGGGGTGTGCTGGCGGTTCATCGCCGGTCTCCTTCACCAAGAGTCTGCAGGTGGGCGGCGAGCTGCTGACGAGCCCGCGAAAGAGTGGTGGCTACGGTGCCGCGCGAGACGTTCATCGCCTGCGCCACTTCGGCTTCGGGCAGGTCCGCGACGTAGCGCAACGCCACCGCGGTGCGAGCCCGCGGGGACAGCGCGGCCACGGCCTGCCACAGCGTCGTATCCGGCAGCGGCGGGGGTAGGTACTCGCCCAGCCGGGTGCGGGCGGCGTGACGGCGCTCCAGCGCGGCTCGCCGCCAGGAGCGACGGACCTGGCTGAGGGCGGTGGTGTAGACCCAGCCGGTGGGTGAGTCCATGACCCGTACCCGCGCCCAGTGCACGACGGCCAGCGCGAAAGCTTCAGCGGTGGCCTCTTCACCCAGCGTCGCGTCGGCGATGGCTAGGGTGATTGCCTGGCGTACCCGGGGGTACTCCTGGCGGTACCAGTCGTCGAAGACAAGCCCGTCTGGCTCGTCGTGAGGTTGCTTCATGGCCTACTAAGCATCCAGGGCCGCGAAGTGTTGACGTCCTCGGACAGCGATCTTCACCGGAGCCATCCTCAGCTCCAAGTGGGCAGTCCCAGCAGTCGAAAGCGTCATTGCGTAGTTTGGCATGGACCTTTGGAGATCCAGAGCTTGAGCCAGTGGCCCCTGACGTCCACTAGACCGACTCTACACTTTCCAGGGGACGCCGATATTCTTACTGCCAACTTATCGAGGGGACCTGAATGACAATCAAAGGCTCCTAGTGATCAGCCTGATTTCCGCTGTCGAGGAAGGCGGCCGTGTCACACCCATGACGTAAGGTCAAACCATGTCGACATCCAACAAAGAGCCATCCCTTGTCCCTTATCAAGACCGCCTGCACAAGGCGCTTTCGCTGCAGCAAGCTTTGAAGCGCCTGGATCAGGAACCGGTAGAGGTTTCTACCCAGCTGAAGGCCAATGAGTGGCTCGCCGACGTGGACCCTCGACGCTATGTCGGCTCGGTTCATCACACAGTTCCTAGATTTCTTCTTGACAGATGGTCGAGAAAGAATCAGGTCGAAGTTTACAGTCGGCTCAGCAACAGCTACTCAACTCGCAACGTGAAGGATCTCGCCGTACGGGACTTCTACACCTTCATCGATAGAGACGGCGAGCGGAACTCTACTTTCGAATCCCTCCTAGGCACAATTGAGTCTCCCATTGCAGACATCACAAAGCGACTCTTGTCTCCTTTCAGTACGACCATTATGACCACGCCCGAAGAGAAATACGCGCTAGCCCAGTTCGCCGCTTTTCAAGCAGTACGCACGACTCGACGGCGGCGCGAGCTGGAGCTGCACGGCGAGTGGTTCGCAAAGACCCTCGCGCAAGGAAGGCTGGCCGATGCGGACTTGCGCGAACTTCGGGTCACGCCTCCACAGAACGACCTGCTGGTCGCATCGATGAAGCATGCTGGTGATCTCATTCACTTCTTTGCTTTCCGTCCTTTAGAGGTTGTTTTCTTGCAAGACGTTCGACTACGCATCGGAGACGAGCCCCTACTTATCAACGGAGCCACTCGAGAGGCGGGACACTTACCTGACTGCTTTCTGACAGACGAACAGTTCAAAGCCAAAGTAAACAGAGAAGCCAGAAAGAAACTTAAACGCAGGAAGGAAATTCATCGTACGGTGCATTTCCGCCCGACACAAACCCAAGGGATCGGCGTGGCCCTTGAGTTGATCTTACCTATCAGCCCCAAAGCCCTCCTCTGGTGGGGACCCTTGCAGAATGAGGCGTTCGATGGGGGCATCGAGGCGCAGCACGTGACAGCAAGAGAGTCCGCAGAATTGGCTGATCTAGTCAATAAGGCAATGACGGCTCAGGCGCTCGATTGGGTCGTCGCCAGTCGAGACGACGATGGATTCCGCGCCATGGATAAGCCGGCCTTGGAACCGTTAATGACTGTCTGCGATGGAAACAACGCCGCCGCAGCCGCCATCAACACCCTTCCAACCGTCTTCCGACCGGGCCGTCTATAGACGGGGAGTCAATACCTACTTAACGGCTCGACAACCCCGTCGGCAATGCGGCAAAAGACTAAAATCGCGCAGGTCAGCCATCAACAGAGCCCGACCTCGGCAGCGTCGAGATGGGCCGGTAATTTTTCCTCATAACATTGGCGGGTGAATTACTTCACGAGACCGCAGTTCAGGACTACTCGAGCCCCTCGCTCGGCAACGCCAGCGAAGCGGCCAGCAACGCCCTATCCTCCGGCGCCAGACCCTCGACAAAAGACCTCGCCATCGCACCGTCCCCGCGGAACAACGCGTGCAGGCGGTTATAGGAAGCCATTGCCGCCCGATTACTTGCCGCCACGTCGCGCTTCACCTCGTCGGCGTCAACCTTGACAACATCGTCGTAGTCGTCTGGGTTCGGGAAATCCGGCCGCTGCGAGGCCGGCGCCATTGGAGTACGTCGACGAGATCCGCGCGTGGCCGGGTCCAGCTTGGCGAGCTCACGTGTCCGCGCATCCACCGGTCGACCGGCCGCGTCACCCATCGCCACCAGCGCACGCGCGGCGAGCACGTCGGCGCGACTCGCTGTCTCCGTCGTGACCGTCACGTTGTTGGCCCTCCACTCAACCTCGCCAGCTCAACCATGACGTCGTACATCATCCCCCGATCGACGCTGGATGCCGAGGGGTCACGGGACAACGACGTCAAGACCACCCACCCAGCTTCTTCAAGCTTTGGGTTGCCCGCTTGTGACACCGCCTCGACCGCCCAGTGGAAGCGTGCCCACAGCTCCGCGCGCGCGGCGGCGGCCTGCGTGTCGCGATTGGCTTGATCCGCGGCTGCCAGCGTCAGGCGGTTCTGCTCGGCGGCCACCTTCGTCGAGATGCGGTTCTGTCGGCCCTGAACGAACAGAGCGATCACCCCGACGGCGCCGGCAATGATCGCGCCCCACAGCGTCGAGTCCACGCACGCACCGTAGCGGCGTGCCGCTCAAGGGACCGCCTGAGCAGCTACCGGACTTGATGGAGTCCCGTGAAGTGGTGTAACTCCTGCGCGTGAAGCGCTGCGGTTTCGGACTATGCCGTGAGGGCGGCGGTCCTGTCGAGCGGGGTGACCGTGTCGGGGTTCACGGTGACCGCGGCGGTGGGCAGGACGGTGGGTTCGGGCGGAGTCAGCAAGGCCATGGAGGCCTCGGAGAGGTAGCGACGTTCCCCGGACTGCCACTCATCGTGGGCCTCGATCAGCACGCACCCGGCCAGACGCAGCAGGGCCTTGGCGTTGGGAAAGATCCCCACCACGTCAGTGCGGCGCTTGACCTCCCGATTCAGGCGTTCGATCGGGTTCGTCGACCAGATCTTCTTCCAGTGCGCCTCGGGGAACACCGCGAACGCCGTCACGTCCGGACCGGCCTCATCCAGCATCTCCGCGACCGCAGGGAACTGCGCGCGCAGGGTGTCGGCGACGACGCGGACCTGCTCACCGACAGCCTCCGCGGTGGGCTGGACGAAGATGGTGCGGACCATCGCCGCGACCGCGTCTGACTGCCCCTTCGTGACCCGACTCAAGACGTTGCGCATGAAGTGGACCCGGCATCGCTGCCAGGACGCGCCGGTCATGCTCTGCTCGATCGCCGAGACCAGACCGCGGTGCTGGTCGGAGATCACCAGCTGCACCCCGTGCAGACCCCGCTCGCGCAGTGAGGTCAGGAACTCCTTCCAGAACGCCAACGTCTCGGCGTCTCCGACGTTGCAGCCCAATACTTCCCGGTGTCCATCCGCGGTGACGCCGGTGGCGATGACGACTGCTTGAGAGACGACACGTGCGCCCTTGCCGTGCTGGTCACCGCCGACGCGGGCCTTGCAGTACGTCGCATCGAGGAACACGTATGGGGTCGCCTGCGCGTCCAACGGGCGGCTGGTGAAGGTGGCGACCTCGGTGTCGAGGTCGGCGCAGATGCGGGACACCTCGGACTTGGAGATGCCCGATTCAGCGCCCAGGGCCTCGACGAGGTCGTCGACCTTGCGGGTGGATACGCCGTGGACGTAGGCCTCCATGACGACGGCGCGCAGGGCCCGGTCGATGCGCCGGCGAGGGTGCAGCAGGGTCGGGAAGAACGACCCCGTCCTGGTCTTGGGGATCTTCAGTGCGAGGTCACCTGCGGTGGTGGCGACGAGGCGGTCGCGGGTGCCGTTGCGCTGGGTCGTGCGCCCGGCTGAGCGTTCGTGGTGGCCGGCGCCGATGTGGTGCTCGGCTTCGGCATCGATGAGGGCTTGCAGGGCGCCTTGCAGGATTCGGCGCATGAAGGTGCCGTCGTCGGCAGTGGTGAGTGCTTCGGTGAGGGTGGACAGGGCAGACTGGTCCATGAGGGCCATCGCGTTGATCTCCTTCTACGAGTTCCTTGGCGGGTACTCGCAGAGCTTCACGCGGTGGCCCTCACCTGCTTGGTGGGACACGCTGGGGCGGGTCCTGAGGCGGGCCGGAGTTACACCACTCGAGGGGACTCACCCTTGCGGAGGTCCCGTCGAGCGTGACCAGGTGGTCGACTTCACGTGCCTCCTCATCACCGAACCCGGTGCCCAGCCGCGACCCACCACGACCTGGAGGTCGCTCACCCCTTCGAGCGCGTCCGAGGACGAGTGGTCGACGTCGAGGTCGTCCTGGACGACGGGAGTACTCGACCCGTCCTTCGCGTGCCCGGGGGAACAGCGCTCTGCGGCTTCGGTGACGACGATGGCCACCTCGAGGACCCGTGGACCGGAGAGATCGTGGTCGCAACCCGCAACGACTTCCTCGTCACCGTGCGGGTGCCTGGTCAGCAGCAGCTGAACCCGCTATCGATCTACCAGACATGACGAGTTGTGCGCAGTCTCGAGCGGCTGGCGACGTCGCGGTCTTGGACCCCTTCTGTGTCAACCGGCCCGTGAAGTGGGGGTCTTGCGGCGTCGGCTTCCAGTAGCGACGATGGGTGCTGCGGGCCCGGGAAGTGACTTCTCCGAAGAACCGGCACCGGGGTACGAGCCGGTCGCGCTGGAGCCAGCAGACGCCCCCGCCTGTCCTCCCGGGCCCGTCACCAGCACCTGCTGCTGAGCGTCTTCCTCGACCAAGACGGCGGGTGCTGCGTCAGCCTCGACCGGGGTCGTGACGGCTGCAGCGTCAGCGACCATCTGGCGATAGATCACGTCGGACAGACGCCGCTTCAAGCACCGGATCGCCTCCAAAGGCGACTTCCCCGCCGCCAACTTCCGCCGGAAGTAGGCCCGCCCCTCGGTGTCATGACGAATCTGCACGATCGCAGCGATGTGCAGCACCCTGTTGATCCGACGGTTGCCCAACCGCGACAGCCGCTGCCTGCTGTTGTCACCACTGGACGCATCGATGGGGGCGGTCCCGTTCCAGGACGCGAAATGAGCCTTGGTCGGGAACCGGGCGATGTCGCCGACGTCACCCAGCAACCGCGCCGCCCCCGACGGGCCGATCCCATTGAGCTCCAGCAACCGTGACCCGGTCGCGGTGATCAGCTCGCTCAGCTGCTTCTTCGCCGCCTTGATCTTGGCGTCGATGACCGTCAGGTCAGCGATCTTCTCCACCGCCAACGCCCGCCGGGTCTTGCCGACGACGTCACGCGGTTTGACCGTGGCCAGCAGCTTCTTGGCCTGCGCCGCAGTCAGGAACGTCTTTGCCCCACCGGGTAGCAGTTCCAGCAGTAGCTTGTGGATTCGGTTGACCGTCTGAGTTCGCAGTACCCCGAGCTCGTCGCGGCGATCCACCAGCAGGCGAAGTGCCATGTTCTCCCCATCAGCCTGGACCCGCCGCAGGGTCGACGTTCTCACCGCGGCCAGGGCGATGGAGTGGGCATCGGTCGCGTCGGTCTTACGGCCGTTGCCGGTGGAAAACACCCGCACCCGCGCCGACAACGTCGCTGGCACGTCCACCACCTGCTCACCATCGGCCAGCAGACGCTGAGCCAGGTGTTTGCCGATGCCGCCGGCCCCTTCGACCGCCCACGTCCGCTGCGGCCATGCTCGGCCGGCGGTGAGCATCTCGCGGTAGCCGGAGGTGTCAGTGCCGAACCGCCCACCGGCCAGGACCTGCTCGCCGGGGCCGAGCACCTCGATCGTTGCTGAACGTTTGTGCGGATCCATCCCGATGATGACGTTCATCGTGGCGTCCACCTCGTTCCCCACCTCGAGCCTGCGGCCAGACCAGACGATCCGGCCGTCACTGCTGGCAAGGATGGGCAGTACTACTTCGAGTGCAACAGTCCCTTCTTGAGCCACACCCCGCCGGGCGGTGCCCGACGCTCCGCATGCCAAGAGGGAGCCACACCGGTGAAGCTGGTGGGCAGTCGAAATGAGAGCGTCACGCCGGGCACCTCGGCACAGCCTGGCCGGGCTGTCACCGTGGGTCCAGTGAACAAGTAGTCGAAGAGCGGGTGAAGCTGCGAAGAGCACGCGGACCGTCCTTCGGGCTGCGAACGCAAGCCTTCAGACCTCAATCTGTTGTGGTGAGCAACGACAGTGACCCGTCCAACCAACTGAGTCCCTCGCATCAGCCGACGAAGCGACCGTGGTGGCAGTCCGCGGACACACCGCAACGAGCCTTGGTGGTGGGCCGTCTCATGGGCCTCGCGGCGGTCCTGTCGTGGATCTTGCTGCTCATCGGAGCCGATTGGTGGGGCCTGCGGCTCGTCCTTGCTCTCTTCTTCAGCGTCGTTGCCGCTCGTTCATTCGCGACGGTCATCGTGGCTCGCTCTCGGCATCGCTGACCAACGCCCGCTCACCCCGCGGTGCGTGCGGTCGGCGACGTCGCAGTCACGGCGAGGAGCGCATGATCACCAAGACGGACGAGTCATGGTGCGTGGTCGTTCAGTCCGGTGGTCGTACTCGATGGTTGTGAACCGCGTAGACCACCAACAGTGGAACGATCACCGCAGCCAGGGCCCACAACCACAGGCCATCGCCGACGTCGGCGTCCCCGTGGGAAGCCGTGAAGATGGCGAGCATCAGGGATGTAAGGCGAGCTGCCTTCGCGGACCAGGGATCTGCATCCGCTGTGTAGGACCACGACGGCGCGACTCGACCGGACCAAGGCAGTCTGCGACCGGGGTTGGCGCGCATCACGAGCAGACCAGCGACCGCCGACAAGGCTGCCGTAGCGAGGAGCAACATCCAGATCACGTCAACAGCGTGCCTCGGAGGGAGTGCTGCCGTCAGGCGCGTCGCTTCTCTCACACGGTTAGGCCAGCGACCCGTGGACCCTCATCGCACGGTCATCCCGCTGTCGTGGACGTTGATCTTGGCCGGCCGTGTCCACCAGGTCCTAGCGAGGATGCGGAAGGGGACGCAGCCGTATCGACTTCCAATCCTTGACCAACGCGGTCACCGCCTCCCTCGGCGGCGAGTACGCCCACACCGTCACGTTGAACCCCGGAGTCGGCACCGGCGCAGACCACGCCAAGCGCGTCAACGCCTCCTGACGGCGCTGCACTCCGATGAGGGCGTCCCCGACAGGGACGACGACGGAGTCCCCGCTGCCGGAGTTCTCACGGACTTCCCACGTCGGTCGTGGCGCCTGCGGCCACGGTGCGCCGTAGCCGGTCAGTAGAGACACGGGGACCATGCCCCGTTCAGCGGCGGCGGCGTAGGAACCAGGCGCACCCCACTCGTAGGCGGCTGGTGCGTAGAGCACGCTCAAGGTCACGTTGGTCCCCGAGGGGATGGCCCAACGCGGGGGGAGCGGCTGGGAAGGCTGCACGACGAAGTGCTCGACCAGTTCGTGGTCCTCGGCGAGGCTGGGCAGGGTGGGCGGCTCGAACCCCAACCAGTCCCGGAACATCGCCCGGGAGGCGAGCTGCCAGGCCTCGGCGAGAGTGTCCGGTGGGCGGTTGTAGCCGCGTCGGCTGAGTCCACGCATGGGCAGCAGAGAGTCCAGGACGTGCTCCGCTTGCGGTGGCAGAGGCAGAGCGGTGAGGGGTGCGTCCCACCTCGCACTTTGGTAGCTCTGGTCGTGGGTCGGCTCCGTCATGACGTCGACGATGCCAGCGCCGAGGCACTGTCCGTTGCACTCTCGAGCGGATAGGCCTGTCTGGGTACTCGAGGATCTACCGGTCATCCCGCTGTCGTGGAAGTCACCGACCGTCCCGGAGCCGGTCATCGCGTCCCGCCTACTTTGCGCGGGCGCAAAGTAGGCGCAAACTGACGTGGGACGGCGCAAAGTAGATCGGGACCCTACACAGGAGACCAGAGACCTCCACGTGACCCGAGCCGCCCGTCAACCACAGTTGACAACCCCACGATCGTCAACCACAGTTGACGCATGAGCGAACCGGACGGCACCGACCTGCTGGTCACCCGCGGGACGGATCCCGACCCGGCGGTGGGCCTGCGCGCCGTCGCCGCCCTCCGACGCCTGCTCGAGCGGCTCGAGGACCTCCAGGTCGCCCGGGCCCGTGATCTCGGGTGGTCGTGGGCGGACATCGCCCTGGCCCTCGGCGTCAGCAAGCAGGCCGTCCACAAGAAGCACTCCCGGAAACTCTGACCCGGAGGAGAAACCTGTGTTCGAACGGTTCACCCGACCCGCCCGCGAGGCCGTCGTGCACGCCCAGACCGTCGGGCGGGAGTTCCGCCACGCCGGCATCGGGTCCCAGCACCTCCTGCTGTCCCTGCTCGCCACCCCCTCGGGGGCGCAGCGGGTCCTCGTCGGCGCGGGCGCCGACGCCGCCACCCTCGCTCCCCTCGTCCGTGACTCCGCCGGGCCGGCCGCGGACGCGGCTGCGCTGCGGGAACTCGGGATCGACGTGGACGAGGTGCGACGCCGGGCGGAGGAGTCCTTCGGGCCCGGTGCGCTCGACGGAGAACCCCGCCGACGCAGGTTCCTGGGCGGAACGGGTCCCGGCCACCTGCCGTTCGACAGCACGGGCCGGGAAACCCTCACCGACGCCCTGCGGGTGGCGATCTCGCTGCAGCACAGCCACATCGGTACAGAGCACCTCCTGCTCGCGATCCTCGACCACCCGGAGGGGCCGGCCGTTCGCGCGCTCCGCGCGGCGGGGGTCGACCTGGACCGCGAGACGGCGACCGGTCTCGTCCTCGCGGAAATCCGCCGCTCGGCCTGAACGGACGCACCTCACGCTCCGGCGGACCGCTCCTCATCCTCGCGGCGGAACCGGATCCAGTGCCCACGACGTCAGCAGGGGGAGGGCGAGCGCCGTCGCCGAACCCGGTTCGCAGGTGTAGACGATCAACCGCTGCCCGGGGTCCAGCGGACCGACGAGCACTTCCACCCCGAACGTCAGGGCACCCCGCGGCGGGGTGCTGGATCCGCTTGGTCATCGAGGCGTAGTCCCGCACCCGGTGGTCCTCCCACCAGCGGTCGACGTCCGGGTCGGTGCGCAACCTGGCGATCTCGGCGTGCAGGCGGCGGTCGTGCGGGCGGCGGGCGGATTCCCGGCGCAGCGCCGCGACGGCGTACTGGGCGAACTCGACCCAGTTCAGGATGCGTTCGCGGGCCACGGGATCGGTCAGCAACCAGTCGGAGAACACCCGCCCCGGTTCCATCGGGTCCCCCAGCACCTCGCGGAGCAACGCGTTGCGGGCCAGGACCTGCGAGCGGTCGCCCAGCAGCAGCACGGGAACGTGGTCGAGGGTCGTCATCACCCGCAACAACCCCGGGTCGGCGACCTGCGGCGGTTCCCGGACCGCGCCGGGTCGCCCTGCGGGGGCGGCCAGGTCGTGCAGGTGCTGCCGTTCCACGTCGTCGAGGCGGAGCGCGCGGGCGAGTTCGTCGAGGATCCCCACCGAGACGTTCGCCTGGCGGCCCTGTTCCAGCCGGCTGTAGTAGTCGGGGCTGAGCCCGGCGAGGACCGCGAGTTCCTCCTTGCGCAGACCGGGAACCCGCCGCGGTCCGGGGAACGGGGTCATCCCGGCCTGGGCGGGGGTGAGCCGGTCACGGCGCGAACGCAGGAAGGCCCCCAGGGCGGAACGGTCGGCAGGCACGCCTCCACGGTACGACCCGCCACCAGGATCGACCTGGTCCTGCCGTGACCAGGTTGGACAGGCTCTGGTCCGGTTCACCGAACCCGGTTGGACTGTGGTCATGACGACGAACGAGACCCCGAACCGAACCGCCCTGGTCACCGGATCCACCAGCGGGATCGGCGAGGCCATCGCCCGCACCCTCGCCGCCGCCGGGACCCACGTCCTGGTGAGCGGGCGCGACACGACCCGCGGCGAACGCCTGGTCGGGGAACTGCGCGCCGCCGGCGCGAAGGCCGACTTCCTCGCCGCCGACCTCTCCCGTCCCGCCGCCGAACTCCGCGCCCTCGTCGAGACCGCGACGCAGCTGCTCGGGGGTCGCATCGACGTGCTGGTGAACAACGCCGGCATCTACCCCGTCGGCCCGACCGCGAGCGCCTCCGACGAGGACCTCGACGCGATGCTCGCGGTGAACGTCCGCGCCCCGCACGTCCTCGTGGGGGAGATCGCTCCGGCGATGGTCGCCCACGGTGGCGGTGCGATCGTCAACATCGGGTCGTGGATGTCGCGGACAGGGGTGGCGTTCGGGGCCATGTACACGGCGACGAAGGCCGCGGTGGAGCAGATGACCCGGACCTGGGCCGCCGAGTTCGGCCCCAGCGGGGTGCGGGTGAACACCGTCGCCCCGGGCATCACCCTGACGCCCGGCAACGACTACGCCCGCGAGGTGGTGCTGGCCCAGGCGGCGACGACTCCGGCCGGGGTACCTGCTGCGCCGCAGGACGTCGCGGACGCCGTGGCCTTCATCGTCTCGGACGCGGCCCGGATGGTGCAGGGCGTCACGCTGGACGTCGACGGCGGCCTGACCGCGACCCGCCTGAGCTGGTGACGTGACGGGGGGTTGACGTCGAGCTGTTGTGACTGTTCAATCACACACATGACAGCGACGAGGTCGACGGCACAGGCCCAGCGCGCCCTGGTCGTGGCCGGCGCGGTCCGGGTCTTCGCGCGCAGCGGCTACCACGCGACCCCGGTGGCAGCCGTCGCGACGGAGGCGGGGATCTCCCCCGCCTACGTGTTCCGGCTCTTCGACGGCAAGCTCGGCCTCTTCACGGCGGCCCTCGACCACTGCTACTCGCTGGTCGCACGGGCCCTGCACGAAGGGGCCGAGCAGGCCGCCGACCCCTCCCCCGCGGGGATCCTGCACGCGATGGGCGGCGCCTACGCCCAGCTGATCGCCGACCGCGACCTGCTGATGCTGCAGGTGCACGCGCAGAGTTCCTGCGACGTCCCCGAGATCCGCGACGCGGTGCGCCGCGGTCTCGCCCTGGTGACGCAGACGGCCACCGACCTCTCCGGCGCGGACCCCGACGCCGTCCAGCGCTTCCTGGCCTACGGCCAGCTGTGCCACCTCGTCGTGACGGCCGACCTCCACGACCTGCCGCACGCGTGGGCGGACACCCTCACCCACGGCATCCGCCACCCCTGAAGAGCGCTGCACCGCAGCGCTCTTCAGCGTGCTCCATGAAGTGACTGACCAATCACACACAAGGAGACCACCATGACCACCACCCGAGTCGTCCTCCCCGGCGTCGTCGACCCCGAGGGCCTGCGCCTCGAGCAGGTCGACCTCCCCGCGCCCACCACCGGCCAGGTGCTGGTGGCCGTCGAGGCCAGCGGCATCTCCTACGCCGAGCAGCAGATGCGCCGGGGCCGCTACTACGACCAGCCCGCGTTCCCCTTCACCCCCGGCTACGACCTCGTGGGGACCGTCGTCGACCTCGGACCCGGCACCCCCGCCGGACTCCTCGGACAGCGCGTGGCGGCCATGACGAAGACCGGCGGCTGGGCCACCCACGCCCTCGTCCCGGCCGAGGACCTGGTGCCGGTGCCGGCCGGCGTCGACCCCGCCGAAGCCTCGACCCTGGTCGTGAACGGGATCACCGCGTGGTCGATGCTGCACCGGTCCGCGAAGGTCCGGGCCGGTCAGACGGTCCTCGTGCACGGCGCGAACGGCGGCGTCGGGACGGTGCTCGCCCAACTCGCCCGCGACGCGGGTGCCCGGGTGATCGGCACCGCCTCGCCACGCCACCACGACGCGCTGCGCGACCTCGGGGTCGAACCCGTGGACTACCGCGGCGACGTCGAGGCGCAGGTCCGGGCCCTTGCCCCCGACGGGGTCGACGCCGTCTTCGACCACGTCGGCGGGGCGGGCCTCTTCGCCTCCCACCGGTTGCTGCGTCGCGGGGGGACCCTGGTCTCCTACGGGACCGCCGCGACCCGCGACGGCAGCGGGAGCCCGACCTGGCCCATCCTGAAGCTCATGGCCCGACTCGCCTGGTGGAACGTCCGGCCCGACGGCCGACGCGCGACGTTCTTCAACGTCTGGGCCGGCCGCCGGAACCCCGCACGGTTCCAGGCGAGGATCCGCGAGGACCTCGGGAACGTCTTCGCCCGCCTCGCCGACGGTCGGCTGACCACCCACGTCGCCGCGACGTTCCCGCTCGAGGAGATCGTGGAGGCGATGCGCCTGGCCGAGTCGCGGACGATCGTCGGCAAGGTCGTCCTGCTGCCGCGAGGAGGGGGATCCGCCGGCCGGTAGGTCCCGGAGGACCGACCGCTCAGACCGGTTGCGCCGCCGCGACCGCCCCGGACCGCAACCGCCGCTCGGCCCGGGCCCGGGCCTCGCTCCCCAACCCCAGTCCGTCGAGGGCCAGCAACGCCGCCCCGAGCACCGGCGGTGCATCCGGGACGACGAACCGGGCGCCGGGTGCGACCGCGAGGACCCCCTCCCGGACGGCGTCGAGCAGCACGCGGTGACCCCCCGCCAGGACTCCGCCGCCGAGCACGACGTCGACCGGCGCGGCATCCAACCCCAACCGCTGCAGCGCGACCCGGGCCATCGCGACGACCTCCTCGGCCTGTCGCCGTGCGATGGCACGGGCCACCACGTCCCCCGCCGCGGCAACGTCGAACAGCACCGGGACCAGCGCGTGCAGGTCCGGGGCGGGAATCCTGCCCAGGTGCACGGCGAGGGCGACGTCCAGGGCGGTCGGCAGACCGAAGAGGTCCGCCACGGCCGGCCGCAGGGCGGTCTCGGGACCCCGGCCGTCCTCGGCCCGGGTCGCGGCGTACATGACCTCGTTGACGAGAGTGCCACCCCCGCCCCAGTCCCCCGTCGTCGGGCCGAGGGCGAGAAACCTCGCGGTGGAACCGTCCGGGGCCAGCCCGACGCAGTTGATCCCCGCCCCGCACACGACTGCGACCCCCTGCGGGGCGCTCGCTCCGGCCACGACCCCGGACCGCAGCAACGCGAACGTGTCGTTGCCCACGACGACGCGCCGGGCGTAGCCGCGGGCCGTCAGGTCGGCTGCGTAGCGCTCCTCCTCGGCAGGGAGGTCGGCGTTGGCGAGGTAGGCCGCCAGCAGTTCCACCGGCGGGTCGCCCGCGCGCCGCAACGCGAGCTCGATCCCGTCGGTGAGTTCGGTGAACGCCGTGGCCAGCCCGACCGCGCTGGGCCGGAACCCGCCCGTCCGGGCGCTCGCGAGGACCGTCCCCTCCGCGTCGACGACCACCGTGTCCGTCTTGGAGTTCCCGGCGTCGAGCGCCACCACCACCGGGTCGTCACCGTTCACGCCCACGCCAGGAACCGGGCGTTCTCGGCGAGCAACCGGTCGGCGAGCCAGGTGGCCTGGTCCCACTGCCCGATCAGCGGGTGCGCCAGCAACGCCTCGACGACCCGGTCCCGTCCCCCGTGCAGCGCGGCCTCGAGCGCGAGCTGCTCGTAGGCCGCGACGTGCGCGACCAGCCCCGCCTTGGCCGGGTCCAGCGGCGCGGGGACGACGGGTGTCGCACCGTGCGCTCCCACCACGGCGGGGATCTCGACGACCATGTCGTCGGGAAGGAACCCGTAGGTGCCGCGGTTGAACGTGTTGACGACCTGGACGTCACGGCGGTCGTTCACCAGGGACGCGACCAGGGCGATCGCGGCCTCGGAGTAGAACGCGCCCCCGCGGTGCTGCAGCAGTTCGGGTTTCTCGTGCAGGGCGGGGTCGGCGTACATCTCCAGCAGTTCCGCCTCCATCCCCGCGACCTGCTCGGCGCGGGAGGGGACCCCGGTCTGCTCGCGGACGACGGTGTCGTGCTCGTAGAAGTAGCGCAGGTAGTACGACGGCAGCGCCCGCACGGCCCGGACGAGTTCCAGCGGGTGGTGCAGGTGCTTGGCGATGGTCTCCCCGTCCTCGACGAGCAGGCGCGGCAGCACGTCCTCCCCCGGGCCGCCGTCCTCGTCGAGGACCCGGACGGCACGTTCCCAGGTGAGGTGGTTCAACCCCACGTGGTCGAGGGAGATCCGTTCCGGGGCGACGTCGAGGCGAGCGGCGAAGAACCGCTGCAACCCCACGGCGACGTTGCACAACCCGAGCGCCTTGTGGCCCTGCGTCAGCAGCGCCCGGGTGACGATCCCGACCGGGTTGGTGAAGTCGACGATCCAGGCGTCGGGGTTCACCCGCCGGACCTGCTCGGCGATGTCGAGGACGACGGGTACCGTCCGCAGCGCCTTCGCGAGGCCACCGGCCCCGGTCGTCTCCTGGCCCAGGCAGCCGCACTCCAGCGGCCAGCTCTCGTCCCGGGCCCGCGCGGCCTGCCCGCCGACCCGCAGTTGCAGCAGGACGGCCACGGCCCCGTCGGCCGCCTCGGCGACGTCGGCGCTCGCCCGCACCCGGACGGGCGCACCCTGCGCGTCGAGGATGCGCTGGGACACCCCCGCCAGCAGGTCGCGGCGCCCGACGTCGGGGTCGACGAGCACGATCTCCGAGATCGGCAGCTCGTGCTGCAGGCGGGCGACCCCGTCGACGAGTTCCGGTGTGTAGGTGGAGCCACCACCCACGACGACGATCTTCATCCTTTGACTCCTGTCAGGGTGACGCCTTCGACGAAGGCGCGCTGGGCGAGGAAGAACACGAGGACCACCGGCAGCACGACGAGGGCGGTGGCCGCCATCGTCACGTTCCAGTCGGTGGAGTGCGCACCCTTGAACGTCTGCAGCCCGTAGGACAACGTCCAGGCGCGCGGGTCGTCGCTGGCGTAGATCTGCGGACCGAAGTAGTCGTTCCACAGGGCGAAGAACTGGAACAGCGAGGTCGCCACGACGGCCGGCTTGCACATCGGCAGCACGACGTGCCACAACGTCCGCAGTTCCCCGCAGCCGTCGACCTTGGCGGCGTCCACGACCTCGTCCGGCAACGTCAGCATGAACTGGCGCAGCAGGAAGATCGAGAAGGCGTCCCCGAAGGCGAGCGGGATGATGAGCGGCCACAGCGACCCGGTCAGCCCGAAGTACTGCGACCACACGACGTACATCGGGACGACGACGACCTGCGGCGGCAGCATCATGGCCGCCACCACGACGACCATCAGGGCGTTGGACCCGCGGAAGCGGAACTTGGCCAGCGCGTAGGCGGGGAACACGCTGGAGGTGATCGCGAGCAGCGTGCCCACCCCGGCGTAGACCAGGGAGTTGCGCCACCAGAGCAGGAAGTTCGGGGTGTCCCAGACCCGGCGGTAGTTCGACCACTGCCAGGTGTCCGGCCACAACGACCCCGACAACGCCTGTCGGTCGGACATCACCGAGGTGAGCAGCAGGAACGCGATGGGGGCCAGGAACAGGACGGCCAGGCCGACCGCGACGGCGTGCGTCGCGATCCACAGCAGGACCTGGGTCCGGGTGCGGCCCAACCGGCGCCACCCGCGGTCGGTCGCGACGACCTCGACGGGCCCTGGCTTCGTGAGGACTCCGGTGCTCATCCGATCCTCCCGGTCTTGAGGAACCCGCCGCCGGCCTTCAGCAGCAGGACGGTGCACGCCATGGCCAGGACGAACATCACCACCGCGATGACGCTCGCCGAGCCGGTGTCGAAGTTCTGGAAGCCGAGGTTGTAGACCAGTTGCGGCAGCGTCAGCGTCGAACCGTTCGGGTAGCCGGGTTCGACCCGGCTGCCCGCGGAGCTCAGCTGACCGCTCGCGGCCTGCCCGGCGACCAGGGCCTGCGTGTAGTACTGCATGGTGGCGATGACGCCCGTCACCGTCGTGAAGAGCAGGATGGGCCGGATCGTCGGCAACGTGATGAAGCGGAACCGGCCGAACGCCCCGGCGCCGTCGAGCTCGGCCGCCTCGTACAACTCGCGCGGCACGTCCAGCAGGGAGGCCGTGAAGATGACCATGAGGTCCCCGATGCCCCACAGCGACAGCAGCACCAACGCCGGTTTCGACCAGTTCGGGTCGGTGAACCAGGCCGGGGCCGGGATGCCCACCGCCTCCAGCAGACCGTTCACCGGCCCGCTACCGGGGTTCAGCAGGAACACGAACACCAGCGTCGAGGCCACCGGGGGCGCCAGGTAGGGCAGGTAGAAGACGGTTCGGAAGATCCCCACCCCGGCGCGTACGCGGACGATGAGCATCCCCACCGCGAGCCCGAAGACGAGGCGGAGGCTCACCATCACCACGACCAGCCAGGCCGTGTTCCGCAGCGCCGTCCAGAACCTCGGGTACTCGTCGAAGACGTAGTGCCAGTTCTGCGTCCCCACCCAGGTGGGCGGGTTGATCTGGTCGTACTTCTCGAAGGAGTACACGATCGTCGAGACCAGCGGGTAGCCGAAGAACAGGACGACGCCGAGGACGAACGGGGAGACGAAGGCCAGCACGACCCACCGCGAGCGGGAGACCCCCCGACGCCGGCCGGCGGCGAGTGCGCTACTCACCGGCCTGGGCCATCGCTGCGTCGATGCGCTGGTCGACCTCGCGCAAGCCGGCCTGGAGGTCGGTCACCTCACCCGACTCCCAGCGGTAGGCGAAGTCCTCGAAGATCTGCAGGTACTGGTCGCCGTCCTTGGTCACCACCGGCGAGGTCGTCAGCGGGTTCGCCGCGATGTCGAGGAAGGTCTGGAACTTCTCGTCCTTGACGAGGTCCGGCGACTGCAGCGAGGCGTAGGTGGAGGGGACGTTGTGGATGGCGTTGGCGAAACCGACCAGGGCGGTGGTGTCCGTCGTCAGGAACTTCACGAGTTCCCAGGCGGCCTGCTGGTGCTTGCTCCGGGCGGGGATGCCGACGACCGTGCCCGAGGTCCACCCGCGGCCGTACTCGTCGAGCCGGTCGTCGGGGACGGGCATCGGGGCGGTGGCCCACCCGAACGGCACCTGGTCGGTCGCGAGGTTCTGGGTCCGCCACTCACCGTCGATCTGCATGGCGACCTTCTGCGCCTCGAAGGCGTTCTCGGGCGAGAACTCCTCACCGAAGGTCGTCCGGTACTTCTCCAGGTTCACGTACCCGCCGAGGGAGTCCTCCAGGCCCTTCCAGTAGGTCAGGAAGTTCGTGACGGCGGGGTCCTTCGACATGACGGCCTTGCCGTCGGCGTCGAAGTAGGTGGCTCCCCATTGGACCATCGAGTGCCCGGTGCCGTTCTCGTACCCGTGCAGGTTCGGCATGATGCCGAGCTGGGAGTAGCTGTCCCCCGAACCCTTCGTGAGCTTCATCGCGTCCTGCTGGAGTTCCGTCCAGGTCTTCGGTGGTCCCTGGATCCCGGCCGCCGCGAACATGTCGGTGTTGTAGAACAGTCCGTAGTTGTCGCTCAGCAGCGGGACGGTGCACTGGACCCCGTCGTAGGAGCTGTACTGCGTCATGGACTTGACGTAGGTGGTGTCCTTGTCGATCCCGTCCTTCGCCATGAGCGGGTTCAGGTCGACGAGGGCGCCGCCGCAGAAGGCGCCCACGTTGAGGGTGTTGAAGGAGGAGACGACGTCGGGGGCGTCGGCCCCGCGGATGCCCTGCAGGATCTTGTCGTCGGTGACCGCACCGACGGTCTTGACCTCGATGTTGGGGTGCAACTCCTCGAACTTCGCGATGTTGGCGTCGATCGCGGCGGTCTCGGTGTCCTGGCTCCAGCCGTGCCAGAAGGTGATGGTCTGCTGATCGTCGGCGCTGGTGCCGTCGCCGCCGTTCGAGGACGGTGCGCATGCCCCGAGGGCGGCGAGGGAGAACACGGTGAGCGCTGCTCCGAGGCGGTTGAGCGCGGGGCGGCGAGCGGGGAGTTTCGACACGTCCGGTCCTTTCTGCGCACCCGTTGCCGGGTACGACGAAGTGGCGGGAGCTCTGGGGAACCCTCACGGGGTCGGGATCGAGGTACGGCGACGCGCCACCCCGCGGGACGGGGTGGTCGTGCAGTGGTCCGTCAGGAGCCGGCGGAGCGTTCGCCGGAACGCGCGTCGGGCGCGCCGGCGGAGTCGAACACGTTGTCGCGCAGTCGGGTCACGGCGACGTGCGTCGCTCCCGTGAGCACCGGGTCGTGCAGGATCGTGCCGAGTCGCACGGGGACGGGACGCATCGCCAGGGCGGCGATCTCCCGTTCCACGAGCGCGCGCAGGACCTCGTCACCGGCCTCGGCGACCGGCCCGGAGAAGACGACGACCTCCGGGTCGAGCACCGCGACGACGGCGGCGATCCCGGTGGCGTAGCGGGTCGCGAGCTCGGCGAGGAACTCCCCGCCGGGGGACGCCGCCGCGACGACCTGTTCCGGGCTCCCGCCCGGGACCCCGTGGCGGCGGGCGAGTTCGAGGAGTCCCGGTTCACCGACGGACTGCTCGAACCCCCCGGTGTCCTGGTTCACCTCGCGGACGAGCGGCGCACCCGGGACGGGAAGGTACCCGAGTTCCCCGGCACTACCGGTGGCCCCGCGGTGCAAACGACCTCCGACGACCACGGCCGCGCCGATGCCGCTGGCGGACCAGAGCAGGACGGAGGTTCCCGTGCCCACGGAGGCGCCCTGGTGCAGCTCGGCCAGGGCCAGCAGGTTGACGTCGTTCTCGAACTCGACCCGGCCCTCGAGGAGTTCCCCGAGTTCCGCGAAGACCCCGTCGCGGTGCCAGCCGGGCAGGTGCCGGGCGTGGCGCAGCGTGCGGGTGGCGTTGTCGTAGGCGCCGGGCAGGGCCACGACGGTGTGCGTGATGTCGGTGGCTCCGACACCCGCGGCGGCCAGCGCCCGTTCCCGGGCCCGGCGGAAGAGGTCCACCGCGTCGTCCCCCGTGCGGGGGAGGTCGGCGTCGCCGACATGGTTCCCGAGGAGGTCGACGACGACGGCCCGGGTGGATTCCGGGGTGACGTCGACCGCGAGCGCGAACCCGGCGGTGGGGTTCAGTTCGTAGAGCTGGGCGACCCGCCCCGGGCCGCCGGTGGCGGTCCCCTCGACGGGCAGGACCAGACCGGCGGCCTCGAGCCTCGTGAGCATCTGTGAGGCGGTCGGTTTGGACAACCCGGTGAGGGTGCCGAGTTCGGTGCGGGACAACCGGCCGTGCTCCAGGAGCAGACGCAGGGCCGCACGGTCGTTGATCGCCCGCAGCAGGCGCGGAGTTCCCGGGAGGTCGTCGTGCGTCGCCATGCCGAGGACCTCCCACCCACGTCGGAGCTTGACCGTGCGAGGACGCTAGCAGGGGTTAGGAAAGTTTCCTACCCTTTCCGTGGATGTTCTTCAGCCCGCCAGCTCGGGGGCGTTGCGGAGCCAGGTCACCACCCGGCGGAGGCTGGCATCGAACTCCGGACCCGGCCGGTTCAGGTGCCCGTGCTCCGTCCCCGGTTCGCACACCGACAGCACCGACGTCCCCTGCGCGGCGAGCCGCCGGACGAACTCGTCGGCCGAACCCCGCAGGCCGTCGACCTCGCTGGTGAGGACGAAGGCGGGCGGGAAACCCGTGAGGTCGGCGGTGCCGGGGACGGCGGCGGCGGGCGCCGTCGCGGGGTCCCCACCGACGAAACCGCGGTACATCGCCTCGACGGTGGGCACCGGCCAGCGCTCGTCCTCCGGGAGTCGCTGCACCGCGGCGTCCGCGACCGGGGAGGCGAGCGGTGGGACGGCGTGCAGGGTGGGGTAGGCCAGGAAGACGGCCGCCGGGACGGGTTCTCCGGCCGCGAGCAGGCGCAGCACCGCGCCGGCGACGAGGTTCCCGCCCGCGCTGGCCCCGCCCAACTGGACGCGGTCACGGGCGACCCCCGCCCCGAGGGCGTGCTCCAGGCCCCACCGCCAGGCGGTGAGGACGTCGTCGGAGGGGACGGGGTAGAACGTGCCGGGGCCCGCGAGCCGGTAGCCGACGGCGACGACGAGCACCCCGGCGCAGGCCAGGGCACGGGCCACGGCGTCGGACTCCGGCATGTCGAGGTCCCCTGCGGCGAACCCGCCGCCGTGGACCCAGACGAGCGCCGCGTCGGGGGTGCCGGCCGGTCGGTAGACGCGCAGGTCGACGTCGCCGTGCGGCCCGGGAACCGCCTGCGGGTGTCCGAGCACGGTGTCCTCGATCGTCACGTGGGTTCCTCCGGGGTGCGCAGCGGTGAGCAGTGGTGGGTGCTGCGCAAGCTACCCGTCTCGCCGGGCCCCGTCAGTTCATCCGGCGATGTACTGTCGAGTGGTGATCGCGACGCACGCGCAGGTCCTGGCCCGCTTCGGCCACGCCCTCTCCGACCCCACCCGGTCCCGGCTGCTGCTCGCGCTGCGCGAGGCGCCCGGGTACCCGGCGGAACTCGCGGAACTCCTCGGGGTCTCGCGCCAGTCGCTGTCCAACCACCTCGCCTGCCTGCGCGGGTGCGGCCTCGTCGTGTCCGTGCCGGAGGGACGTCGCGTGCGGTACGAGATCGCCGACGCCCGGATGACGCACGCGCTGGGCGACCTGCTCGGCGTGGTCCTCGCGGTCAACGACGAGGTCTGCCCCGAACACGCCCACGAGGAGGTCGCGTCGTGAGCCACGGCCACGGCCACGGGGGTCACGGGGCGGCCGAGCAGAACCGTCGGAGGCTGGCGGCCGCGCTCGCCGTCACGGCCACCGTCCTCGTCGCGGAGGCGGTCGGGGCGTTCGTCTCGGGCAGCCTCGCCCTGCTGGCCGACGCGGGGCACATGCTCACCGACGTCGCGGGTCTGGTCATCGCCCTCATCGCCGCGACGCTCGCGGCGCGTCCCGCGTCCGCCCAGCGCACCTGGGGTTACCGGCGTGCGGAGGTCCTCGCCGCGACGCTTCAGGCCGCCGCGCTGCTGGCCATCGGCGTCTTCGTCCTCGTCGAAGGGGTCCGACGCCTGCTGGAGCCACCGGAGGTGCACTCCGGCGCGATGCTGACGTTCGGGGTGATCGGCCTGCTGGGCAACGTGATCGCCCTGTGGCTGCTCCTGCGCGGCGGAGGTGAGCGCAACGTCAACGTGCGGGCCGCGATCCTCGAGGTCGTCAACGACGGTCTCGGCTCGGTGGCCGTCATCGTCGCCGCCGGGGTCATCGCCCTCACGGGCTGGACCCGCGCCGACGCCCTGGTGTCGCTGCTCATCGGCGTCCTCATCGTCCCGCGCACGCTGGGTCTGCTGCGGGAGACCACGGCGGTCCTGCTGGAGTCCACCCCGCCGGGACTGGACCTGGAGGACGTGCGCCGGCACCTGCTGGAACTCCCGCACGTGCACGCGGTCCACGACCTGCACGCCAGCCAGATCACCTCGGGCCTGCCGGTGCTGTCCGCGCACGTCGTCCTCGACGAGTCCTGCTTCCGCGACGGTCACGCACCCGAGATCCTCGACCGGCTGCAGGAGTGCGTGGCCGAGCACTTCCCCGTCGCCGTGGAGCACGCGACCTTCCAGCTCGAACCCGTCGGCCACAGCGGTCACGAGACCTCGACGCACGACTGACCGCCGCCGCGCAGCACCGGTGCTGCGCGGCGGCACCGGTCTCAGCGCTTGGTGCCCTTGACGCTGTCGCTGACCGCGTCGGAGGCGCTGCGCGACGCGCTCTTGGCCTTCTTGTCGACGCGCTTCTCCTTGAGGGACTTGCCGGTCTTCTTCGCACTGGTGTTGCGGGGCGACTTGTCCATGGTGCGTCTCCTGTCCACCCGGGGGCCGGGTGTTCGCCGCGGACGGCGGGGTACCGCGTGGCCGTCGACTCCAGCCGTGCGCCCTCCTGCTCGGACCGGGTGACGTACGGGGCTCAGCGCCTCGTGCGGTTCTCGCACAGTACGCGTCCCGGACACCGGCGCCCACCGCCCGGGAAGCCGTGCTCAGAGCATCCGCGGGTCGCGGTGGACGTCCTCGACGTGGACGTGGGTGTGGATCCGGGCGATCTCCGGGGCGAGGACCCCGAGGACCTCCTGCAGCTCCACCAGGGCCCGGGCCCGCACCGCGTCGGCGAGGGTCACCAGGTGCGCTCCGTAGGCGGCGACGAGCCGGATCGTGACCGAGACGAGGACGTCCGACCCGTCCGTCTCGCAGGTGATGTCCGAGGCCGCGGCCTGCGGTTCCGCGTCGACGCTGCGTCGCAGCAGGGCGACGAGCGCGTCCGCGGCGACGAAGAAGTCACCGCCGCCGTGACGACCGCGGACCGGCGCGGAGGGTCGGAAGCTCCGCAGGGCGCGGTCGAGCAGGTCGTCGCGCAGCGCCACCCAGCCGTTCTCGGTGTGGCGGCGGATCAGCCGGGCGCCGAGGTCCTGGAACTCCACCCGGGGTTCGCCGCTCACCGCCAGTCCTCCAACGTGCTCGCGAGGGTCGTCCGCGCGCGGGCGAGGAGGCCCCGGACGACGGTGGGGCCGACGTCCAGGACGATCGCGATCTCCGCGTAGCTCAAACCCTCGACCTCCTTGAGCAGCCAGGCCGAACGTTGCCGCTCGGGGAGCAGGGTCAGCGCGACGTCGACGGCTTCGAGCAACCCGGACTCCACGCTGGTCCGGGCGGGATCGTCTCGCAGGTCCGCGATCCGGTCCAGCACCTCGGCGGGGTCGACGTAGGGCAGCGAGCCGGACTCCGGGACGCGCCGGCCGTGGGCGAAGACCTGTCGCCGGGCGATGGTGAACAGCCAGGTCCGGACGCTGGCCTGACCACGGAACCCGCGCAGGCCCTTCCAGGCCGCGATCAGCGTCTCCTGCAGGCAGTCCTCGACGGCACCGCGGTCGCGCAGCATCCTCGACACGTGGCGGTGCAGCCCCGGGCCGTGCCGGTCGACGAGGACGGCGAAGGCCGCCTTGTCACCGAGCCCGGCCCGGCGGGCCAGTGCCTCGTCGGGCACGCCCTCCAGGTCCCACCCGGACGGGGCCTCGCCCCCGGGTCCACCACTCGTCACGTCCTGCGGTCCTTCCACCGGTCCCCCTCCTGCGGCAGCACGTCCTCCCCCGACCCCGGCGCCCGGGGGTCGGCCGTGCGGAGGTGGGGCACCCGCCCCGATCGCCACTGCCTCCGCGAGCAGGTCGGGGCCGACGGCCCGGGCGCCGTGCTCCTTCGTGCCCTTGACCTCCTTGGTCCCCCACCGGGGTGAGGTCCCGCGGAGCGCACCGGCGTCGAGGACGACGAGAGGTTCCGCGGACTCTCCGGGTCGAGCTGTGGGAACCATCGCCATGCCTCTTCGTGCGCCGGGAACGACTGCGTCGAGGAATGGGACCACCTCCCGAGCCCACGAGCCAGTTGAACTCTTGACTACTAGAAGACCCAGGGAAGTGACGCACGTCACGGTCTCGACGGCGTGACGAACGAGGGGTTCGAGCACTCACAACGTCGACCGGGGTCGTGATCCGCCCCGGGTGCGGCTTCGAAAGGACGACGACGATGTGGGTTCTGCTCTCGCAGGGACTGCGCCGCTGGGTGATCGCCTCCGTGGCGGTACCCCTGGGGATCAGGACGATGGGGGCGATCGCCGGGAGGCTCGAACGTTCCGAGGGCCCGACCGCGTTGTCCCGGGGCCTGCGGGGGGCGTCGGCGTTGGCCGGCCGTCGCAACCGCGCCTCCACGAAGCGGGCTGCGGGCCGTCGTCGGGGGGTCGGCGGCCGGTGAGCTCACGCCAGGACACCACCAGCCCCGGCGACGCGGTGGGCACCCTCCTCGTCGACCCCGTCACGCGGTGCACGACGATCGCTCTGCGCGGCGAGGTGGACGCAGGCCTGGAGGGGGAACTCTCCGCCCTGTGCTCCCGCGTCGTCCTGGACGGGGCCGAGGCCGAGCACGTCGTCGTGGTCGACCTCGGGGCGGTCACGTTCATGGACTCCTCGGGCATCGCCTTCCTGGTGAGGCTCACCCAGCGCATCGCGCCCCGCCGACCGCGCCTGCGGCACGCACCGGACCAGGTGCGCTTCCTGCTGGACGTCACCGGGATCGGGTCCATCCTCGACGTGGACTGAACGCGCCGCGGGGTCCAGGGCGCTCGAAGCCCCGTGGCCTCAGCCGGCGAAGGCCTCCGCGAGCAGGCGGAACTGCTCGCGGGGGAAGTCCCCGCCGCCACCGAGCACCTGCACGGGGACCTCGTCGGCCCCGGCCGCGAACTGCTCCTCGAGGCGCGCGGCGACCTGCTCGACCGTGCCCCAGGGGATGAGGGCGTCGATGGCCCGGTCGCTGCCGCCGTCCAGCAGGTCCGCGTCGCCCCAGCCGAACCTGCGCAGGTTGTTCGTGTAGTTCGGCAGGGCCAGGTACACCGCCGCGTACTCGCGGGCGATCGCCCGCGCCCTCGACGGGTCGGTCTCCAGCACGACGGCCACCTCCGGGGCCAGCAACGGCTCGGGGCCGAGGGCCTCGCGCGCCGACACCGTGTGCTCGACGGTCGTGAAGTACGGGTGGGCCCCGGCCGTCCGGGTCCGCGCCAGGTCCAGCATCTTCGGGCCGAGCGCCGCCAGGACCCGCCGGTCCGCGGGGACCGACGGCGACAGCGCATCGAGCTGGTCGAGGTACTCCACCGTCCGGGTGAACGGCTTCTCGTAGGCCCGCCCCTGCCCCTCGACGGCGGGGGCGTGGGAGTTCCCGAGCCCCAGCAGGAACCGTCCCGGGTGGTCGCGCTCGAGGTCCGCGAACGCCGCGGCGGACTGCGCCGGGGTGGCCGTCCAGATGCTCACGATGCCGCTCGCGACGCCCAGCGAGGTGGTCGCCGACAGCAGTTCACCGAACGCGGGGAGGATCCCCGGTGCGAAGCCGCCGGAGAACCACAGCCGTGCGAACCCCAGCTCCTCGACCTCCGCGGCGACCTCGCGGGCCTCCGCCACGCGGGTCGGGTCCTGCCAGGGGCCGCCGCCCCAGAGGCTCAGCCGGCGGGGGGTCGTGGGTGTGCTCATGTCGGCGCCAACCCCGGGCCCCCCACGGGGTGTTCCCGTCACCCACCGTGTCCACCACCGGGAGTGCACCCCCGATCGGGCGAATGAGTCGGACCCGGGACCCGCCGATACGTCAAGTGGTCCCGGGCCTCTGGGAGCGAGGACGTCCAAGGGGAGCCGATGTCGAAGCGAGCCGCCGCGGTGCTGGCCGTCCTGGGCCTCCTCGGTCTCGCCGTGGCGTTCCTGCCCGACGCGACGGGTCCCGGACCGGCCGATCTCGTCGTCGCCTTCGTCCACGCCGCCGCCCTGCTCGTGACCGCGCTGGGGGTGCGCCGGCACCGGCCGACCCTGCCGCAGGCCTGGGCGGCCGTCCTCGCCCTGGTGACGACCGGCCTCGTCGCCGCCGTCGCCGCCGTCCTGCGTCCGGGCGACCTCGGGGTCGCCCGCTGGGGAGTCGTCGGCGTCCAGGTCGTGGGCCTCGCCCTGGTGCCGTTCGTCGTCCGGACGCTGCGCCGCGAAGGGTCGTCCCGCACGACCTGGCCGGACGTCCTCCTCACCCTCTGCGGCGGCGGACTCGTCGTCGTGCAGGTCCTCGGGATGCTGCACGAGACCGGACTCGGCGACGAACCGGCGGTCCTCATCGGCACGGCCGCCGACGTCGTCCTCGTCGTCGTCCTGCTGCGCATCCTCTCGACCCGCACCGGCATGGCCCCGGCCACCGCGCTCGTGCTGTCCGCCTCCGGTGGGCTGCTCGCGATCGCCTCGTTGGTGACCGCCCGCGGCGACCTGCTCGGCCAGGCACGCGTCCTGCCCGCGCTGGAGTGCCTCGCCATGGTGCTGCTCGCCACCGCCGCCTGGCACCCGAGCATGCGCCACTTCGGCACCCCCCACGCCGGCGGCACCCTGCGCCGCGACGGGCAGCGCCTGCTCACCGTCGTCCCGGTGTTCCTCGCCGTGCCCGTGCTGTGGGGCCTCGGGAACCTGCACGTCCTCCCCGACGTCGCGGTCCAGGTGGTCGCGCCCAGCGGCTACGTCCTCGCCTGCGCCGGCGTCGCCCTCGCCTCGCTCGCGGTGCGCCGCGCCGAACGCAGCGCCGACCGCGACCCCCTCACCGACCTGGTCAACCGCCGGGGTCTGCCCAACGCCACCCGCGAGCTGCAGCAGCGCCTGCGCGGCGAGGACCTGCACCTCTGCCTGGTCGATCTCGACGACTTCAAGCAGATCAACGACACCCGCGGCCACGCCGTCGGCGACGCCCTGCTCGTCGAGGTCTCGCACCGGCTGCAGCGGGCCGTGGGGGTGCGCGGCGTCGTCTCGCGCACCGGTGGCGACGAGTTCATCGTCGTCTGCTGGACCGGGCCCGACGACGAGGAGGGACCGGCCGACCTGATGCTCACGGCCCTCGACGCGCCCTTCGAGTTCAGCGGGCTGCCGTACCAGGTCAGCGCCAGCATCGGCATCGCACCGCTCCCCGCCGGGGTGACCCTCGAGGTCGCGCTCGTCGACGCCGACATCGCGATGTACGCGGCGAAGCAGGCCGGCAAGGGCCGCGCCCAGGTCTACCGGCCCGAACTGCGCGAACGGGTCCTCGGCGGGCTCACCATGCAGCAGGAACTCCGCCGGTTGCTGCTGCACGACGGGTCCCCCGCGGACGTCGGCGAACTGGTCGTCGTGCACCAGCCGATCGTCGAACTCGGTGAGGGGTCGTCCGTGCGCATCGTCGGGGTCGAGGCGCTCGTCCGCTGGCGCCACCCGCGTGCGGGGCTCCTCGTGCCCGACGAGTTCCTCCACCACGCCGAGGCGGCCGGTCTCGGGGCCCGCCTCGACGAGCACGTCGCGACGCGCGCGGTGCGCCACCTCGCGCAGTGGGACGCCCTCGGCGTCCCGCCGCTGCACCTCGCCGTGAACCTCGGGGTCGGCAGCCTGCACCGCCACGGCCTCGCCCGGTGGATGACCACCCTGGCCGCCGCGCACGGCATCGCCCCCGAACGGATCCACCTCGAGATCACCGAGCACGAGGAACTCCCCGACGACCCCCGCATCGCGGAGTCGTTGCGCGAGACCGTCGCCGCGGGGTTCCAGCTCGACCTCGACGACTTCGGCATCGGCTACACCTCGCTGTCCTACATGCGCCGGTTCCCGATCTCGACCGTGAAGCTCGACCGTTCGCTGACGACGCTGGTGACCAGTGGGGACACGTCGCTGCTCGAGGGCATCGCGGCCCTGTGCCGGGCGATGGACCTGCGGATCCTCGCCGAAGGCGTCGAACGCTCCGAGCAGCTCGGACCGTTGCTGGCCCTCGGCGTCCACCGCGCCCAGGGGCACTGGTTCGGGAGCGCCATGGCGGCCGACGACGTCCCCGGTCTCGTGCAGCGCACGCACGCCGAGGACGGCCAGGAGAGCGACGGCGTCCTGATCTGACGGGTCCGTCCCCGACCCGCTCTTCCGCGCGATCCGTCGATCAGGCAGTCTGGCGCCCACGAATCCGCACCCGAGGAGCCTCCCGTGGACGACTTCCAGTACATCGACGGATCCCGCAGGACCGGCAACGGGCAGCAGCTCGTCGTCGAGGACCCCGCCACCGGCGCGGTGATCGCCACGGGCGCCGCCGCGACCGCGGCCGACGTGGCCGAGGCCGTCGCCTCCTCGGCGAGGGCCTTCACCGGATGGTCGCGCAGCACCCCGGCGGCCCGGGCCGAGGTCCTCGCGACGGCCGCCCGACTGCTGGCGGAACGGAGCGAGGAGTTCGCCGCCGCCGAGACCGCGCAGACCGGCAAGACGCTGCGGATGTCGCGCGAGTTCGACGTCCCCGGCAGCGTCGACAACACGGTGTTCTTCGCCGGCGCCGCCCGGGTGCTGGAGGGCAGGGCGGCCGGCGAGTACGACGGCGACCACACCTCCTACGTGCGCCGCGAACCCCTCGGCGTGATCGGGTCGATCGCCCCGTGGAACTACCCGCTGCAGATGGCCGCGTGGAAGGTCCTGCCGGCGCTCGCCGCGGGGAACACCGTCGTCCTGAAGCCCGCCGAGAACACCCCGCTGACGACCCTGCTGTTCGCCGAGGTCTTCAGCGCCGCCGGCCTTCCCGACGGGGTCTTCAACGTCGTCACCGGGACCGGGCCGGAGGCCGGGGAGGCCCTGGTCGGCGACCCGCGGGTCGCCATGAGCTCGTTCACCGGTTCCACCGCGGTGGGGCGACGGGTCATGGAGGTGGCCTCGCGCACCGGGAAGCGCGTCCACCTCGAACTCGGCGGCAAGGCGCCGTTCGTCGTGTTCGACGACGCCGACCTCGAGGCCGCCGCCCAGGGAGCGGTCGCGGCCTCCCTCGTCAACGCGGGCCAGGACTGCACCGCGGCCACCCGCGCCTACGTGCAGCGGCCGTTGTTCGACGACTTCGTGGCCCGGACCGCGGAACTCATGGCCGGGGTCCGCGTCGGGTCCCCGACGGACCCCGCCACCGACATGGGCTCGCTCATCCACGTCCGCCAGCGCGACAAGGTCGCCGGGATGGTCGAGCGGGCCGTCGACGCGGGGGCGAAGGTCGTGACCGGGGGCCACGCGCCGTCCGGTCCGGGTGCGTTCTACTCCCCCACGCTGCTGGTGGGCGCGGCGCAGGACTCCGAGATCGTGCAGGAGGAGGTGTTCGGTCCGGTGCTGGTCGCCCTGCCCTTCGACACCGACGACGAGGGCCTCGCCCTCGCCAACGACACGCCCTTCGGGCTGGCGGCCTCGGCCTGGACGCAGAACGTCTACCGCTCGATGCGGGCCAGCGCGGAACTGCGCGCCGGGTGCGTGTGGATCAACGACCACATCCCGATCATCAGCGAGATGCCGCACGGTGGGGTGAAGGCGTCGGGCTTCGGCAAGGACATGTCCACCTACTCCCTCGACGAGTACACGGCCGTCAAGCACGTGATGTTCGACCGCACCGGCACCGCCCGCAAGGAGTGGCACCGGACCGTCTTCTCCTGACCGGGCCGCTCGGGGTGAGGGATCACACACCGGGGGCGGTCCGAGGGTCTCCTACGGGGCGTCAGACTTGGGGGAACGACCCCGCCAGGAGGAGGACCCCCATGACGTCCGGGCCGCTCGCCGCCCGTTGGTTCCGCGTGATCGCGACCTTCGAGGCGATCTCGTGGACCGCGCTGCTCGTCGCGATGTTCCTGAAGTGGATCGTGAAGGCCCCGCACGAGGGTGGTGTCCCGGTGGTCGGGATGATCCACGGCGTGGGTTTCGTGATCTACCTGCTGTCCACGGTGTGGGCCGCTCGCCGGCTGGGGTGGGGTCTGCGGGTCACGCTCCTGGGGTTCGTCGCGGGGTTCCCGCCCTTCGGGACGATCGTCTTCGAACGCTGGCTCGTCCGGCACGGCCTGCTCACCACGGGATCCGCTCGAAGCTCCGACGCAGTCGGTTCCCCTTCGCGGGGTTGACGAACTCGACCCGGCTGACGCGCCCCTCCAGGTGGGCGCGGAAGTCGGGGTGCGCGGCCCGGTTCTGCGACGCCGGGCCGTGCACGACGCAGTTGTGCAGGACGGCCTTCAACCGGTCGAACTCGTCGCGCGGGACGTTCGGGTGGTCGTTGACGACGAGCCCGGTCACCAGTTGCCGGGCGCCCCGGCCGCGGGTGCGGGTCTTCGCCGGGTTCAGGACGAAACCCTCGTCGGCGACGATGCGGCTCACCGAACGCGCCAACGTCGCCGGGTCGAGCCCGGTCGTGGAGGAGAACGTCAGGTCGTCGGCGTAGCGGGTGAACGTCGCCCCGACCGCGCGCGCCAACCCGTCCAACCGCCGGTCCACCGCGTGCGCGCAGAGGTTCGCCAACGCGGGCGAGGTCGGCGCCCCCTGCGGGAGGTGCGCTTCGGAGAGGTTGCGCCGCAATCGGAACCGCGCGTCAGCGGCCCCGCCGTCGGGCATCGTGCGCAGGACGGTCAACGGGGTCACGTGGGTCGTGAGTCCGGTGAGGACGTGGGCGACGGGTTCGGCGTAGCCCATCAGCCGGAACCTGCCGTAGACCCGCGACGCCGGGACGCAGGCGAAGAAACCCTCCAGGTCGAACCGCACGACCGTGCGGGCCTGGACGTGGTCCCACGCCCCGGTCAGCGCGGACCGTCCGGGGACGAACCCGTGGGCGACGTCGTGGGCGGGCACCCGGTCGAGGACCTCGCGCAGGACCCGCCTCTGCAGGTGCTTCAGCCGGGGTTTCGGCGCCTCCAGCAGCCGCGGGACGCCGCGTTTCGCGGTCCACGCGGACCGGTAGTGGTGCAGCGCCCGGCCGGCGGTCCGGACCTGGTAGCGCCGCAGGTCCGCGAACCAGTCGAGGTGTTCCGGTTCGACCTCGAGGAACTCCGCGACGTCGAGGACGGTGTGCAGTTCGGGGACACCGAACCGGTTGCCGCGCATGCGGGTCGTCCCGACCGCCAGGTGCGCCATCCGCAGCGGGGCCCCGCGCCTCGCGGCGGCGCGCTTCGCGCTCCCGTACGCGGTGCTGCGCAGGATGCAGGCGTGGAGTTCCCGCGGCGCGTCGTGCGGCGGCCGGTGGAACTGCGCGAGGACCGCGGCGGCGACCTTCGCGACCCATCCCGCCCTCGGCGACCCGACGGCGGCCCGACCGCGGTGCGTGAGGCCCTCGGGGGTCCAGGGTCCGTCGAGGAACGCGGCCGCCAGGGCGACGACGACGGCATCGGCGGAACGGTCGGTCATGCGTGCGCGCGGTGGTGCCGGGCGACCGGTCCTGTGCTGCGGGGACGAGGGCGCGCGGAGCGCGCTGACGTCCCTGCGACGTCGTGCCGAACCTCTCGTGCTGTCCCCGGGGTGACCCCGGAGCTGCTCGACCGGCGTCGGTGCACCGACGCTCGACGAGCCCTCTCGCCCCGGCACCACCGCACCCGGACACGATCACACACGGCCGGGCGTCCTGTCAGTCCCTCGGGTCCCGCCCCCGGTCGGCGTCGCGGTGGCCGTCCCGCACGCCGGCGCGAACGACCCGGTAGACGAGGTAGACCACCACCGCCAGCACGATCAGCCCCAGGAGCGGGAAGGCGATGAGGACGGCCGGGTGGTCGACCAGGTTGCGGAACACGTGCACCTCCGGGGTGGGCAAGATCACCGACCCTGCCACGGATCGGTGCGGACCGGAAGGCACCCTCGGGAGGGCCGTCCCGCGGGGCCGAGGGCAGGATGATCCCGTGCTGCTCGCCGACGTCGTCGCCACCTCGACCACCGTCGCCGCCACCCGCTCGCGGACGGCGAAGGTCGCCGCTCTCGCCGACCTGCTGGGACGGCTGGACCGCGACGACACCGACCGGGCCGCCGTGGTCGCCTCCTACCTCGGGGGCAGCCTGCGCCAGCGCAGGACGGGTCTGGGGTGGCGCGGGCTCAGCGCTCTCCCCGATCCGGCCGAGGCGGCGTCGCTGACCGTCGACGACGTGCACCACCGCTTCGAGGGCATCTCGGCCCTGGGCGGGGCCGGTTCCGCGGCGAAGCGTGCCGCCGCCGTCGACGACCTCTTCGCCCGGGCGACCGCCGACGAGCAGCGCTGGCTCCGGGGCGTCGTGACCGGGGAACTGCGCCAGGGGGCGCTGGACGCGCTGGTCCAGGACGCCGCGGCGGTCGTCGCCGGAGTTCCCGGACCGGACGTGCGGCGTGCGGCGATGCTGGCGGGTTCGACCGTCGACGCCGTCGTCGCCGCCCTGCACGGCGGTGCCGGGGAACTCGCCGGTTTCCGGCTGCACGTCGGCCGGCCCCTGCTGCCGATGCTCGCCTCGAGCGCGACGTCGGTCGCCGAAGCGGTCGGGGGTCTCACCGGCGAGGTGGCGGTGGACACCAAGCTGGACGGCATCCGGATCCAGGTGCACCGCGGTCCCGAGGGGATCCGGATCGCGACCAGGACGTTGGACGACATCACCACCCGGTTGCCGGAGATCGTCGAGATCGTCCGGGAACTCCCCGCGCGCGAGTTCGTGCTCGACGGCGAGGCCCTCGCCCTCGACGACGACGGCCGGCCGAAGGCGTTCCAGGACACCGCGTCCCGGACCGCTCAGACGTCGGGGACGATCGTCACCCCGTACTTCTTCGACGTGCTGCACCTCGACGGCGTCGACCTCCTCGACGTCCCGCTGCGCGAGCGGCTCGACGCCCTCGACGGTCTCGTCCCGCCACGCTGGCGGGTTCCCCGCCTGGTGACCGCCGATGCGGAGGCGGCGAGCGGGTTCGCGGACGACGTCGTCGCCGCGGGTCACGAGGGCGTGGTGGTGAAGGACCTCGACTCCGTCTACGCGGCGGGTCGCCGCGGGGGCGCCTGGGTGAAGGTGAAACCCGTCCACACCCTCGACCTCGTGGTGCTGGCCGTCGAGAAGGGTTCCGGCCGCCGCTCGGGGTGGCTCTCGAACATCCACCTCGGTGCCCGCGACCCGGAGACCGGCGGTTTCGTCATGCTGGGCAAGACGTTCAAGGGCATGACCGACGAGATGCTCAGCTGGCAGACCGCCCGGTTCCGGGAACTGCAGACGGACGACCAGGGGTACGTCGTGACCGTCCGCCCCGAGCAGGTCGTCGAGATCGCCTTCGACGGCCTGCAGCGCTCGACGCGCTACCCCGGCGGGGTGGCCCTGCGCTTCGCTCGGGTGGTCCGCTACCGCGACGACAAGACGGCGGACGAGGCCGACACCCTGGAGACGGTCCTGAAGCTCGCGCGCTGACCGGCGAGGAGGTGGTCCGATCAGTTCGAGGGTTGACGGTCAGGGCTCTAACAGTTAGCGTTCTGACCATGGACGCACCCGAGCTCACCAGCACCCTCGACCTGGTCCGCTGGATCGGGTGGGCTCAGCGCAAGGCGGGCGAGGACTGGATCCGCTCCCGCGAGGTCAGCCGCGAACAGGCCTTCGTGCTCGGCTACCTCACCCAGAACCCCGGGGCGATCCAGCGCGACCTCGCGGAGATCACCCGGACCAGTGCCGCGAGCGTCTCGAGCCTGCTCAAGGGACTCGAGGCCCGCGGTCTCGTCGAGCGACGCACGGCGCCCGGCGACGAACGCAGCAAGCGCGCCTTCGTCACCCCGGCCGGCTCCGAGGTGATCGCGGGCTTCGACACCGCCATGGCCGCGGCCGACGAGACGATCCTCGCCCCGCTCGACCCGGCCGAGCGGGACGCCCTGCACGCCCTGCTCGCCAAGATCACCGCCGACCTGGAACGTCCCTCCCGCTAGTCCCCCACCTCCTGCGACGCGCCCACCCCGGTCGGCGTGCGCTCCACCCTGCCCGGAAACGGAGCCCGCCGTGAACCCACCCGACACCTCCCCGGAGGTGGGCACCAACCGCTGGTACCTCACCTCCGCCCCGATCGTCAGCGCGCTCCTGCACCTGTGCGTGCCGATGGCCGCCGCGCTGATCGTCGGCGCGCTCTACAACGTCGTGAACGCCGGTTTCATCGGCGCCCAGCACGACACCGCCCTGCTCGCCGCGGTCACCCTCGGATCGCCGATCCTCGGTCTGGTCATGGCCGTCGGGAACGTCTTCGGCGTCGGCGGCGGGACGCTCGTGTCCCGCCTGCTCGGTGCGGCCGAGAACGATCCCACCCAGGCCGCCGGGATCAGGCGCGCGTCGTCCTTCGCCCTCTGGGGTTCCGTCGTCGTCGGGATCGTCGTCGCCGTCCTCGGACTGCTGCTGCTGCACCCTCTGGTGACCCTGCTCGGCGCCGACGCGACCGCCCTGCACGCGACGCGTGAATTCGTGGCCGTCCTGCTCGCGTTCGTTCCCGTGCTCGCCGCGGCGATGTGCCTGGAACAACTCGTCCGGGCCGAGGGCGCCTCCCGCACCGTCATGGTGGGGCTCATCGCCTCAACCGTCGCGAACGTCGCCTTCGACGCCCTGTTCATCCTCGTCCTGCACCGGGGCGTGGCCGGGGCCGCCCTCGCGACCGGCCTCGCGAACCTCGTCACGGTCGTGTACTTCGCGATCTGGCTCACCCGCAACAGCGACCACGTCAGCCTCGCCCCGAAGTGGTTCACCCTCGCCGGTGACGTCGTGAGACCCGTTCTGGGGGTGGGGGTCGGGGAACTCCTGCAGGCGGCGTTCCTCATCGTCACGTCGCTGGTCCTGAACAACCTCGCCGCGAACTACGGTGACGGCCCACTGGCCGCCATGGGCGTCGCGGTCCGCATCGCCCAGGTGCCGGAGTTCCTCGTCATGGGCGTCACCCTCGGCGTCCTGCCGTTGCTCGCCCACTCCTTCGGCCGGGGCGACCGGAACCGGTTGTTCGCGGCGGTGCGGGGTTCCGCGGTGACGGTCGGCGGGATCGCGCTGGTCTTCGCGGTGACGGTGTTCGTCCTGCGCGACCAGGTGTTCTCCGCGTTCGTGTCCGACCGCTCGGTCCTCTCGATCGGCGCCACGATCATCACCGCCCAGCTGGTCGCGATGGTCGCCAACGGGTTCACCGGGCTCATCACGTCGCTGTTCCAGGCGACGGGCAAGGCCGTGCCCGCGACGGTCATGTCGCTGACGCAGGGCGTCCTGTTCGTCCCGACCGTGATCCTGTTCCACGTCTGGTTCGGGCTGAGCGGGATCGTCTGGGCGCTGACCGTCACCGAGATCGCGGTGCTGCTGGCCGGGGTCGTGCTGTGGTTCGTGTTCCGCGCCTCGATCGAGCGCGGCCTCGCCGAGGGCAGCCCGGAACGGGCCGAGGCCGACCTCGACGAGGGGTGAACCTCAGAGGTAGCGCAACGGGTCGAAGTCCGCGAGGGGGATGATCCGGACCCGCGGCAGCACGACGTTGAACGCGCGGACGTCGTCCTCGAGGTCGAAGACCTTCAGCCCGCGCTCGTGCAGCCCGGCGTACTGGGAGTTCATGAACTCCCGGAACCCGACCATCCCGACGAGGCGGTCGCCGGTGAGCAGCCGGTCGATCTGGGGCAGGAAGTCGACGTCGTGGCTGCCGAGCAGCACGTCGCCGTCGCGGTCGACGAGGGCGTCCAGCGTGCGCTGGATGCCGATGTCGACGACCTTCTCGCCCGGGCCGCCGGCCAGCGGGATCGGCTGGTAGCCCAGCGCCAGCAGGGCCTGCACGAAGGACATCGGCAGGTGCCCGGAGGAGGCGTTGAGGAAGAACAGACCCTTGGCGGGCTGCTGGAACGTGGTGCGCGCGAAGTCCATCAGCCGCTCCCAGCGCGGCCGCTGCTCCGGGGCCGGCCGTCCCTCGAGGATCGACGCACCCAGCGTCGCGTCGATGTTCTCGCCGTCAACGACCACGTAGGTCGTCCGCTCCGCCGCACCGGTCGTCACAGTCACCACGGTGCGAGGTTATGGCATCGACGGCTCCCGCGGTCCCGAGCGTGGTCGACACCTGTCGGTGACCGCCCGTCCGGTGGACAGCTCCCCCGGAGTGGCTCTGGGCGCAGGTGCTTGTGGCACGCTGTCGGACGTGAGTGAGCAACAGGTGGAGACCCCCGCCCCACGCCGCGGACGCCCTCCGGCCTCCTCCCGCGAGGAGATCGAGACCGTCGCGGTGGAGTTGTTCCTGCGCAAGGGTTTCGAGGAGACGACCCTGGCGGAGATCACCGCCGGGGCCGGAGTGAGCAAGACGAGCTTCTTCCGGTACTTCCCCTCGAAAGCCTCGATCGTCTGGTGGCGCTTCGACGAGTACACCGAAGGTTTCGCCGGGCTGCTCGACGAGGCGGCCGCCCGCGAGGACGCGACCCTCGACCTCGTCCGGGGGGCCGTCCTCGGCGCCCTGTACCGGGTGATCGACGGCCAGGGCATGTGGATGCAGCGCTTCCGGGTCATCGACGAGTCCACCGAACTGCGTTCCGGGGAGTCGGAACAGTGGGCGCACTGGCGCGAGCACGTCGCCTCGTTCGTGGCCCGCCGCCACGACCTGGCCGTCCTCGACATCGCCCCGCAGGCCGTCGCGGGGGCCGTGCACGCGGCCTACCTCTCGGTGCTGCGCCGCTGGCTGGCCGTCGAGCACCCCACCGAGGAGCTGGTGCCCGAGCTCGACCGGGACCTGCAGCCGCTCTGCACCGTCCTGCAGGGGTGGCTGGACGGGACCGCGACGCCGTCCTGAGGACTCACAGGATCGTGTAGCCCCCGTCGACGACCAGGGTCTGACCGACGACGTAGCTCGACGCCGAGCTCGCGAGGAACGCCACGGCGTTCGCGACGTCCTCGGGTCGGCCGAGGTCGCCGGCGGGGATGCGGGAGCGCCACTCCGCGGCGCGCTCGGGCAGGTTCTCCACGTCCCAGCGGGTCATCTCGGTCCGGACGTAGCCCGGCGAGACGGCGTTGACCCGCACCCCGAACCCGATCCACTCCAGCGCGAGCGAGCGCATCAGGGACTCGACCGCGGCCTTCGACGCGTTGTAGGCGCTCTGGCGCTGCGGGACGTTGACGATCCGTCCGGAGATCGACCCCACGACGACGACGCTGCCGCCCCGGTCGGCGTCCCGGCACGTCCGCGCGAAGGCCTGGGCCACGAGCAGCGTCCCCGTCACGTTGACGGCCATGACCTGCTCGAGCCGTTCCCGGGTGACGTCGAAGGCGTCGTCGTTGCCGGGGATCCCGGCCGCCGTCACCAGCACCGTCGCGACACCGAGGGTGGCGCTCACCTCGGCGACCGCGGCCGTCACGGCGTCGGGGTCGGTGATGTCGACCGCCACCCCGAGGGCGGCGACCCCGTGCTCGGTCGCGAGACGCGCCGCCGCGTCGGCCACCTCGGGACGCAGGTCCAGCAGCGCCACCGACGCCCCCGACCGCGCCAGCCGCTGCGCGCACGCGAAGCCGATGCCGCGTCCCCCGCCGGTGACGATCGCCACGCGACCCGCCAGGTCCCCCAGGAAGTCCTCCACACCCCGATCCTGCCGGAACTCCCGGTCGGGGAGGATGCGGGCATGGAGTTCGGGTTCTCGGCGCGGTCGAGGCGGTGGGAGGCGCGGACGGAGCTGTGGGTGTTCGTGAGCCTGCCGGGAGAGCTGAGCGAGGAGGTCCGGGACGTCCCGCGACCGCGGTCCGGTTTCGGCGCCGTCCCCGTCCGGGTCACCTGCGGCCGCTCCACGTGGACGACGTCGATCTTCCCCGGCGTCACCGAGACCTACGTGCTGCCCGTGAAGAAGGCTGTCCGCACGAAGGAGGGGCTCGAGCTCGACGACCTGGCCGAGTTCCGCCTGGAAGTGCTGGGCTAACGGCGTTCCAGCAGCGTGACGACCTCGACGTGCTGGGTCTGCGGGCACAGGTTCACCCCCTCCAGGGAGTGGACATGGGCCGCGTCCGAATGGGTTGCCTGCCGAGCTGGGTGCCTGCCTCGTGCCCCGTGCGTCCGCCGCTTCTCCCAGGCACCCAAGACGCTGGTGCGGCGGCCCGGGGACAGGTGTGCCTACCGCTGGATGGGAGTGGCCGGTTGTCGCTGCACTTCGTACAGCGGGGCTCTCCCTCCTGCACCAGCAACGACGCGGCCGTGTGCGAGCACGTGTGCGGCAGCCGATACCGGCCCTCGACGAACGCCACATGCTCGTCGAGGTTCACGACGAGATGTTCAAGGGATTGGACACGCGCGTCGACGGCAATCCCGTCAGAGCCGACGCCGAGGGCGCCCCCACCTGATCACGTCGGATGGGGACGCACCTCTGTACTCAGACTGCCTGCAGCCGTGTCCGTGGATGCACGAAGGGCCGGGCTCCCTCGTGCCCACGGGCACCGGTCAACTGCCCGATCTTGTCGTCACTGAGCCCAGCTTCGCGGAGGCGGTCTCCTATGGATGCCACCAGCGCTGGCTGTTCATCGGGAAGACGATCCGCTCCAGGTTCTTGTCGCTTCCAGCCTCGCGCATTCATCATCTTGAAGAATTGGGTCTGATCTTCACGGGTGGCCAACTTGAGTGCAACAGCCCTCATGAACAGGGCCTGCATGGAAACACCCCACTCCACCTTCAACTCGAGCAGGCGCGGGATTGACTGGTTCCTCAGTGGCGATTTGATCAGGTGCTCGGGCATCAGGAACTCGCCAGCGAAAGCATCGGCTTGCTTCTCCATGTCCTCATCAACGTACTGGGAATGCAGTACGAGGTGGCCCAGTTCGTGCGCCAAAGTCCATCTGCGGCGATCAGTCGGAAGACCCTCGTTGATGAGTACGACAGGGTTCGCTGCCGCCCACTGACACGCCCCATCGATGCGCTGAGTCCCGAAGTCCTGCTGCATCACGAGGATGCCAGCGGCCTCCAGCCATCGGGTGAGGTTGCGAACAGGGCCTATCGGCATCCGCCACTGAGCTCTGACCATTCTGGCTGCTTGTTCAGGCGCTGTATCGATCGGGTCGAACGATGGAACCTGATTCTCAGCATCGATGGACACCCGCGCCAGGAGAAACGCCGAACGCATGCGAAGCATGTTCAGTTGCGCCTCGAGACGTTTCCAGTCCGACGCCTTGACCGTCTTCTGTCGACGCATGTGAGCATCGGCCGCGATAGCACCCTGCAGTTTGAACGGGTGCTTGAGGAACGGCACGGAAACTCCGAGGGCGGCGCCGAGTTTCTCAAGCATCGCTTCGTCGGGCTCCCGTTCGTTGTGCTCGTAGCGTGAGAGCGTGGCTTGCGTCACACCCAACTGCTCGCACAGGTCGTCCTGCGTCAATCCAAGCGCCCGGCGAACCGTGAGGATGACGTCGCCGGTCTGCCTCATGATCCAGTCGCCTCCCCGTCTTCTTCGCCAGTCTCGTCCAGGATGTCGCTGAGGTCGATCGAGGGCAGCTGCGGGTCGATCGAGTTCCAGGTGATACCAGCGGTGCCAGCGACGGGCGGGTTCAACGTGATCGCCCAGAGGGGGTTGTCCTTGCCGTCGCGAAAGGACAGTACGGTGTCGCCGATCTGCCGCAGTTCGGCGTCCCACAGGTACCCCATCGCCAGGCTGACGAGTTCGAGACCGGGCAACGTCACCCGGTTCGTCCAGTAAGCAAGTGCGCCCTCGGTGGCGTAGGTGGCGATCTTGTCGCCAGGACGGTGCCGCTTGAAGCGAACGGTGTAGCGACCGTGACATTCGATCTCGCGTCGAGGTTCCTTGTCGACGATCTGCAGGCCGGGCAGGTCGTCGACGCGCTGGACCATCTCCGCCCACATGCGCTCGTGGATGAAGTTTCCCAGGAATCGCTCAGTGAAGGTCGGGAACCAGCTCGAGCGCCAGCCTCGGAAGTCCTGAAGATCGTCGCGAGTGACGTCCATCGCCTCCAGGAAGGCCTGAACGAACTTGTCTCCGAGGTCGGCCAGCACCTCATCGGGACCCGGGTGCGAATTCATACCAGAAAAAATACCACCCAGCGCCCTGTCGAACAAGCGTTCGTAGGCCGCCGCGAGCGCAAGGTGTTGAGCTTCGGCGCTGTCCGCGGCCGGCCGGCGTCGGCTCGACTGGATCGGCAGGTCGTCGTCTCCGAACCACTGCGTGGCGAGCAAGCCCTCAGTGTCGAGGTAGGGGTAGGCGGTTCAGACTCCACTCCTCCTCGAGGGAGCCACGGTCGAACTCGCTGCTGACGAAGCTCTGGACCTGTGGGTGCCGCGCCGGGGTGGCCGGCCCGGAGACTTTGCCGCGGTCGACGCCGTTGACGAACTCGATGATCTGCTCCTCGCCCAGATCGTTCCTGGCGCCAGCCTGCAGGGCCCGGACGCGTCCTCGCGGGATGAACGCGTTGAACGCACTGATCCGACGATGCCGGTGGCCGATCCGTGCTGCGCACCGTGGAGACCTACCGCGTCACGTTCCAGCAGCCCCTGAGGGCCGGCCTCACCGCGCCTCCGTCGTCATCGAGGCCGTCGACGACCAGGCCGCGAGGGCGTAGGTGGAGGCGACGTGATCCCGGGACGAGGTCGTCGCCGTGCACGGGGTCGGCCCGCAGGACGGGACGCAATGGCGGGTGCGGGTGAAGCTGAAGGTCAGAAGCCTCCTGCGTCGCCCACGCCACCGCCCCCGAGGTTGAGGACGGGTCTTCCCCGCCGTGTCCGCGACCACGTAGGAAGATCAGGCGCAGGCTGCCGCCGATGATGGTGGTGGTGGTGGTGGTGGTGGTGTCGAGGATGCCCGTGAAGGCCAGCAGCAGCGCGATCAGGCTGATGCCGTCGACAGTCCAGTACCAGATCGTCGAGACGGCCAGCACGACCAGGCTGATGACGATGAGGCGGTTGCAGAACCATCTGAACCAATCGCCGAGAGTCAGAGGCGATGGTGAAAGTGCGAGTACGTGTGCCCCTCACGTGCCCTCGTTGGGCTCTCCTCGGCCCGACCAGGCCAAGGAAAGCTCAAGCAACGCTCCGAGGTCCGCGAGGTGCAGCCATCCGGGCCAACAGGACCACGACCTCGACGTGCTGGGTGTTGGGGAACATGTCGAGCATCCTGGCCCGCACCGGTCGCAGCGACGGCATGGCCGCGAGGTCCTTCGCGAGCGTCACGGGATTGCAGCTGGAGTACACGACGTGGCGGACACCGGAGGTCTCCAGCCACCCGCTGAGCTCGGCGCCGATCCCCCGCCGGGGCGGGTTCACGACGACGAGTTCCGGCGGTTCCGGCGCGTCGAGGGCGAACCTGGTCGCGTCGCCGACGGAGAACTCGACGTCGGGCAGACCGACGGCGGCGGCGCGGGCGCTCTCGACCGCCTCGGCGCTCACCTCGATCCCGGTCACCGCTCGACCCGGTGCGGCGCAGTGCAGCGCGAAGCCGCCCACCCCGCAGTAGAGGTCCCACAGGCTCGCGGGCGCGACCTCGTCGACCCAGCGCGCCACCTGGGCGTAGAGCTCCTGCGCCACCAGGGAGTTCGTCTGGAAGAAGCTCTGCGGGCGCAGGTCGAGGTCCACGGCGCCCATCGGCATTCGCAACGTCGTCCGCTCGGTGAGGGGGATCTCGACGTCCCCCTCGACGACGGCCTTGTGCTCGGGCAGCAGGTTGGCGGTCGCGACGGTGATCTGCGGAGCCTCCGCCAGCAGCCGGGGCAGGTGCTTGCGCAGGGCGGCCACCCGGTCCTGGGACCGCAGCACGAAGCGGACCATCTGCTCACCCGTCGGGGACTCGGTGACCAGGACGTACTTGAGTTCCCCCCGGCGACGGGGGACGTCGTAGGGCACCAGCCCGGCGCGGGTGACGAACCGGGCCAGCACCGGCAGGACGTCGCGGATGCCGGGGGCGCAGACGGCGCACTCGCGCAGGTCGACACCTCGGCCCGCCGCGTCGAGGATGCCCAGCGTCGGCCGCTCGAGCGTGCCGCCGGCGACCATCTTCGCCTTGTTCCGGTACCCGGCCTCCGGGCTGCGGACGCTCGGCAGCCAGCGCAGGCCGGCGTGGTCGGCGAGCAGTTCTCGGCAGTGTTCTTCCTTGTCCCGCACCTGGTCCGGGTACGGGAGCTCGATCAGGGTGCAGGAACGACACACGTGGGCGTCGTAGTAGTCACACTGCATGGCCCCTCGAGTGTAGGAGCAGTTCGACCGCGACACGGATCTCGTCCCGGAAGGCCTCCCGGGAGGACGTCTGCTGCTTCACCCCGATGGCGGCGCTGATCATCGTGCGCACGACGGCGTCGGTGGTTCGCGGCGGTCGAGCGGGGTCCGCCACCGACACGGCGTCGTGCACGAGCCCGGCGAAACGACGCGGCGCGTCGAGGGCGTCCGCGGTCATGACCTCGCGGTGGGCCTCGACGACGGCGAGGAGTTCGCCCCCGACCGCCCCGAGGTAGCGCCCCGTCCAGGCGTCGAAGGCGTCCACCAACCGCTGCTCCAGCGGCACCGCACCGTCCCCGAGCGCCTGCGCCACCCGCTGCAGGTCCTGCTGCAGGGCGCGTTCGACGGCGGCGGCGAAGAGTTCCTGCTTGGAGCTGAAGAGGAAGTACAGGCCGGGACGCGAGATCGACGCCGCCCGGGCGACGTCCTCCATCGAGGTCTTCCGGTAGCCGTAGCGGAGGAAGGCCTCCACCGAGATCGCCAGAACGCTCTCGCGGCGGTCCGGACCGGCGCTCACCTGCTCCACGAACGGACCCCTCACCTCGGCGTACTTTACAGATTCAGCCTACTCTGTAAAGCGAGAACGCTCGAATCGACCCCTGGAGACACCGTCGTGCCGGAACTCATCACCACCCGCTTCGACGCCGCCAGCACCGCCGCGGACGTCGTCGAGGGCGTCGACCTCGACGGTCGCCGTGCGATCGTGACCGGGGCCTCCTCCGGGCTGGGTCTCGAGACCGCCCGCGCCCTCACCGCAGCGGGAGCCGAGGTGACGCTGGCCGTGCGCAACGTCGCCGCCGGCTCCGAGGTCGCCCGCCGCATCGCGAGCGAGACGGGTCGTCGGGCGCCCGCAGTCCGCGCCGTCGACCTCGCCGATCCCGCGAGCGTGGCCGCGTTCGTGGACGCCTGGAACTCCCTGCTCGACGTCCTGGTCGACAACGCCGGGCTCGTCACCTCCGACCTGCAACGCACCGGGCGGGGCTGGGAACTGCAGTTCGCCACCAACCACCTCGGGCACTTCGCCCTGACCACCGGCCTGCACCGGCACCTGGCCGACGCGGCCGCGGCACGGGGTGGTTCCCGCGTGGTCGTCGTGTCCTCGACCGCCCACATGCGGGCCCCCGTCGACCTCGCCGACCCGCACTTCGAGCACGGGCCCTACGACCCCCAGATCGCCTACGCCCGGTCCAAGTCGGCGAACTCCCTCTTCGCCGTCGAGGCCACGCGGCGCTGGCGCGACGACGGCGTCGTCGCGAACGCGGTGAACCCGGGCGGGGTGGCGACGGGTCTGCAGCGCAGCTTCTCCCCCGTGCAGCGGGCCTCGCTGGCGGCCGCGGAGGCCGCGGGGACGTTCTCCTGGAAGACCTCCGCCCAGGGGGCGGCGACGATCCTCGTCGCCGCGGTCTCGCCGGAGTTCGCCGCCGTCGGCGGCCGCTACCTCGACGAGTGCCGCGAGGCCCACGTCGTCCCCGACGACGCGACGCTCGCCGAGCACCCGCACGGTGTGAAGCGGTGGGCCGTGGACCCCGACACGGCCAGGGCCCTGTGGCGGCTCAGCACGGACCTGGTGTCGTGACCCGACGGGCCCCGCGCCCGTCTCGGCCGGCCGCTGAGGGCGGCGGGGGGAGGGTGGTTCCGTCCACCCCTCAGGGGGTGAGCTCGATCCGTTCCAGCCAGTCGGCGACCAGCGCCCGGCACGCCGCGGGGCGGTCGAGCAGCGCGTTGTGACCGGCGGTGTCCAGCACGGCGAACGTCGCCCGCGGGTACTGCTCGAGCTGCGCCAGCGGGTCGCGGTAGCCGGTCGTGTCGTCCTGCCTGCCGGTCACGACCAGGGAGGGACGGGCGAACACCGCCCGGGGTTCGACGGTGAGCGCGTAGTTCTGCTCGATCGCCTCGAGGGAACCGGGGTGCAGCCCCCGCACCCCGGCGAGCACGGACTCGGAGAACGCGGCGAAGTTCTCGGCCGTCTGCACCACCGAGACCTGCTCGTACTCCGCACGGTCACCCGGGTCGAGACCGGCGAGGAGGTCGGGGTCGTGGACCAGCACCGGTCGCGGCGGCAGGTCGCGGCGGGTCCGGTCGGCGACCACCGCGGGGCAGAGCAGGCCCATCCCGAGGACCTGCGCGGCCCGGCGTTCCACCAGACCCCGGGTCAGCATCCCGCCCCAGGAGTTCCCCAGGACGGCGAACCGCCGGTCGCCGAGTTCGGCACCCACGAACCCGTCGAGCTGGTCCAGCACGGCGTCACTGCTGTCGATCCCCGGGTGCCAGCGGTTCTCCCCCGATCCCGGGAGGTCGACGTACCAGCGTTCCCAGGTCCCGTCGAGGTGCGGGTCGGTGGTGAAGAGCTGTTCCAGCGGCAGCAGAGCCCGGTGGTCGACCCCCGCCCCGTGGATCAGCAGCAGCGGGGTTCCCCGGCCTTCGCGACGTGCCAGCACCCGACCAGGCTAGACCGCGGCGGTGACCCCCAACCGGCCCAGGAGTTCCGGCAGGACCTCCTGCAGCGCAGCGTCGACCTTCAGCGTGGCCTTCTCGTCGCCCCGCGTCGGGCCGGCGGTGACGATCGCCACGGGCTGGGCGTTCTTTGCCGCGTGCAGCACGAACCGGTACCCGGACATGACGGCGAGGGAGGACCCGAGGACGAGCAGCACGCGGGCGGCGTCGAGGAGTTCGAAGGACCGCGCGACCCGGTCCTTGGGCACGGTCTCCCCGAAGAACACGACGTCCGCCTTGAGCGCGTCCTCGCCGCACCGGCGGCAGGCCACCGTGACGAAACCCTCGAGCTGGGCGTCGCTCAGGTCGGCGTCGCCGTCGGGATTCAGCGCGTGCAGTTCCTCCACCCGGGCACCGAACCCCGGGTTCGCCTCCGCCAGCCGCACGGCGAGTTCGGCGCGGGCCGTGACCTCGGCGCAGTTCAGGCAGACCACCCGGTCGAGGTTCCCGTGCAGTTCCACGACCTCCCGCGTGCCGGCGGCCAGGTCGAGACCGTCGACGTTCTGGGTGATCGTCCCGGTCACGAGACCGGCTCGTTCCAGGGCCGCGACGGCCCGGTGGGCCTCGTTGGGCCGGGCGCGCCGGAAGTGCTCCCAGCCGACGTGGCTGCGCCCCCAGTAGCGACGACGGGCCTCGGCGGAACCCGTGAACTCCTGGTAGGTCATCGGTGTGTGCCGGGTCAGCGACCCGTTGGGGCCGCGGTAGTCGGGGATCCCGGAGCCGGTGGACATCCCGGCCCCCTCGAGGACGAGGACCCGCCCGTCGGCGAGCAGGTCTGCGAGCGGGGCGAGGTCGGTCACGCGACCATGCTGCCGCGCGTGTCCTCAGCGCGCAGGGTGAGGGTCGCCAGCAGCGCCGCCGCGACCACCAGGGCCACCACCACCCCGACCACGACGCCCCAGCCGCCGTCGGCGAACGCGAACCCGCCGAGCCAGCCGACGACGCTCGACCCGGCGTAGTAGGCGAAGGTGTAGAGCGCGGAGGCCTGGGCCCGGAACCGCGGGCGGGCGCGCGCCCCGACCCAGCCGCTGGCGACGGCGTGCGCGGCGAAGAACCCGGCCGTGAGCAGCACCAGCCCCGCGACGACCACGACGATCGAGCTCGACAGCGTCAGCAGCGCCCCGAGCACGAACACGGCGGCGGAGCCGACAAGGACGCGCAACCGACCCCGCCCCGCGAGGCGACCGGCGAGCGAGGAACTGGCCGTGCCGGCCAGGTACACGACGAACAGCAACCCGACGACGGCCTGGGACAGCGAGAACGGCGGTTCCAGCAGGCGGAAGCCGAGGTAGTTGTAGACCGTGACGAACGCCCCCATCAGCAGCAGGGCCTGGGCGTAGAGGACGAGCAGTCCCCGGTCGGAGAGCGCACCCCGCACCCGGACGGCCAGCGAGGGACCGGCCACGCGAGCGGTGCGCACGAAACCCCGCGAGCGCGGGACGACGAGGCAGAACAGGACCGTCGCGGCGACCCCGACGAACGCGACGGCAGCCACGCCCCACCGCCACCCGAGCACGTCGGCGACGCTGGAGGAGACGATCCGGCCGGTCAGGCCGCCGACGGAGTTCCCCGAGACGTAGGCCCCCGCGGCGAGCGCGACCTCACGGGCGTGGACCTCCTCGGCCAGGTAGGCCATGGCGATCGCGGGCAGTCCCCCGAGCGCGGCCCCCTGCAGCGCGCGCAGCAGCAGCAGCGGGGCGAGACCGCCGGCCAGCGGGACGGCGAGCCCGAACAGGGTCGCGGCGACGATCGAGACGACCATGGCCGGCACCCGCCCGAGCCGGTCGGCGACGGCGCTCCAGCCGAGCACCGAGACCGCGAGCGCCCCGGTGGCGACGGAGACGCCGAGGGCGGAGCGGGACGCGTCGAGGTGGAGCCCGGTGGCCAGGGCGGGGAGGACGGCCTGCACGGAGTAGAGCTGGGCGAAGGTGGCGACCCCCGCGGCGAAGAGAGCGATGACGACGCGGCGGTACCCGGGGGTCCCACGTTCGTGACCGGCCCACGGTTGCGTGTCGGGACGGGTGCGGTCGTCGAGGCTCACCCCCCGACGGTAGGAACACGGTACCGATGCGTCCAATGCATGAAGCGGTGCGGACTCATGCACACTTCGAGGGTGAAGGACGCACTCCGCGAGCTGGTGGGCCCGCTGCAGGTGCTGGTGGCCGTCGCCGAGCACGAGCACGTCACCCGCGCCGCGCACGCCCTGGGCCTGCAGCAACCGACCGTCAGCCGGACCCTCGCGCGGGTCCAGGACGCGGTCGGGGTCCCGCTCCTCGTGCCGGACGGGCGCGGGGTCCGCCTCACCGCCGCAGGGCGCGCACTGGCCGAGGTGGCGGCGCGGGCGCTCGCCGACCTCGACCGCGGGATCCGGGCGGTCCGCGACGACGACTCCCCCACCACGGGCCGGATCGCGCTCGGCTTCCTGCACACCCTGGGGGCGGCCGCGGTCCCGGCGCTGGTGCGGGCCTTCCGCCAGGACCACCCCGGCGTCCGCTTCCAGCTGCACCAGGGCGCGGCCGGCGCGGTGCTCGACCAGCTCACGGCCGGCGAGGTCGACCTGGTGCTGACGTCACCGGTGCCGCGGCGACCCGGGTTGGCCTGCGCGGCCCTGGTCGACCAGCCGTTGGTCCTCGCGGTGCCGGGGGACCACCCGCTCGGGGTGCCCGGGCCGATCGCGCTGACCGCCGTGGCCGACGAGGAGTTCGTGCTCTTCGAACCGGGCTACGGCCTGCGCGAAACGGTGGAGGCGATGTTCGCGCAGGCCGGGATCGTGCCCCGGATCGCGTTCGAGGGCCAGGACGCGCACACCCTCCGCGGTCTGGTCGCGGCGGGACTGGGCGTCGCGGTGGTCCCGGCCGCCCACCCGGGGACCTCCGAGGCCTTCGTCGGGGTGGTGGAACGACCGCTGGAGGGACCGTCGTCGACCCGGACGCTGGGTCTGGTGTGGCGCGACGAACCCCTGCCGCGGGTGACGGCGGCGTTCCGCGACAGCGTGCTCGCGCGGCCGCACCTGCTCCTGCCCTAGCGGTCCCGACCCTCCCGGCGGCGGGACTGCGCGATGGTGATGACGCCGCCGCCGGCGGCACCGAAGGCGCCCCAGGCCCACAGGTCCTGTCCGCGGGCGAGCAGGACCAGCCCGACGACGACGAGGACCAGCAGCACGAGGTACTGGCCGAGGCGACGGCGGGAGCGTCGGTCCTGGTTCACGGGGATCTCCTGGCGGGGGAAGCTGGCTGACCGGGTGGTCGTGCGGCCAGTGTCCCAGCCGCGACGGGCCGGGTCAGCGACCGCCGCTGACGTCGATGGTCGTCCCGGTCACGTAGCTCGCGGCGTCGGAGAGCAACCAGACGACGGCCTCGGCGACCTCCCCCGGTTCCCCGCCCCGGCCGAGGGGGACGTTCTTCTGCAGCCGTTCGACGCGGCCGGGTTCACCGGAGCCGGCGTGGATGTCGGTGCGGATCAGACCGGGCCGCACCCCGACGACGCGGATCCCGTCCTCGGCGACCTCCTGGGCGAGACCGACGGTCAGGGTGTCGACGGCGCCCTTGGAGGCGGCGTAGTCGACGTACTCCCCGGCGCTGCCGAGGACCGCCGCGCGGGAGGAGACGTTGACGATGGTGCCGCCGCCGGTGCGGCTCATGCGTCGCACGGCCTCGCGGGCGCACAGGAAGGCACCGACGACGTTGACCTCGAGCACCCGCCGGATCCGGTCCACGTCCATGTCGACGACCCGCGACTGCCGGCCGGTGATGCCGGCGTTGTTGACCAGACCGACGACGGGGCCGAGTTCCTCGGCCCGGTTGAACAGCCGCCGCACGTCGGACTCGATCGAGACGTCGGCCTGCACCGCGAGGCTCTCGGTCCCGAGGTCGGCGGCGGAGGCGGCGATGACGTCCGCGGCCTCGCGGTGCGTGGAGTAGCTGAAGCACGTCCGGATCCCCCGGGCCGCGAGCGCCTGCACGACCGCCGCACCGATCCCGCGACTACCGCCTGTGACCACCACGGTTCCGTTCACGGACGCACCGTAGTGGGAACACCGCCGGTGTGGCGATCTTGTGAGGGTCAGGGAGCGAAGACCTCCGCCGTCCACAGGTGCAGCAGGGCGTAGCCCCGCCACGGCCGCCACGGCTCCGCCCGCGCCACGGCCGCCTTCGCGCTCATCCCGCCGAGCGCCCGCCGGAGCACGAGGTCACCGGAGAGGAAGGCGTCGGAGTCGCCGAAGACGCGCAGCGCGACGTAGTCCGCCGTCCACGGCCCGATGCCGGGCAGGGCGAGGAGTTCGGCGTGCGCCGCCGCCGCCCGGACCGGGTCGAGCGCCGCGGCCTCGAGGTCGAGACCGTCCGCGATGGCCGTCGCGAGGGCGTGCAGGGTGCGGGCCCGGGCGCCGGTGATCCCGGTGACGGCCTGGATCTCCTCGGCGCCGGCCGCGGCCAGCGCCTGCGGTCCGGGGAAGGCGACCAGGGTGTCCACCGGTGTCCCGTACGCCGCGACGAGGCGCCCGGCGAACGTGCAGGCCGCGGCGAGGGAGACCTGCTGGCCGAGGACGGTCAGCACGGCCGTCTCGGCGCCGACGACGGCGCGCGGGAACCGTAGCCCGGGGCGGGCCGCGACGAGGGGCGCGAGGAGCGGATCCGCGCCCAGCCACGCCTCGGCGCTCACGTGGTCCACGTCGAGGTCCAGCCAGCGGCGGACGAGAGGGGTCACCTCGTCGACGACGTCACCCGGAGCGTCCAGGACGACCGTCGCGCACCGCGGCGACGTGCCGAGGTCGATCCGGACCTCCACCGGACCGCGACGGGTCGGGACCACCCGTTCGTGCACCCCGTCGAGGTGCCGCTCGGCCCCGGGGACGACGTGGGCGCGCAGGAACCGGCGCAGCGGATCGGCCGCCAGGCCGCCGGGGACCTCCAGGAGCCGCTGGGCGACCGCAGGTCTCACGACGGTTCCGGGGTGAACACGGGCGGGTCGGCGGGGGCCAGGTCGGGGTCGTCGTCGCGGAACGTCCGGATGCGCCCGACCGGGGTGTGCGGGCCCTCGAACCGGACGGTCACCCGGCCCGCGCCGGAACCCTGCACCCAGCCGGCGCCGAACCCGGTGTGCGTGACGTCCTGCCCCGGGCGCCACCCCGTCGCGGCGGGCGGGCCGTAGGGGTCCGGCGAACCGCCCTCCACGACGCCTTCCACGCCGTCCTCCGGCTCGTCCTCGTCGGGCAGGGGTACGGGGTCCTCCTCGATCTCGGCGAGCAGGTCGATCTGGCTGTACTCCGAGAGCCCCGAGACCCCCACGCCCAGCAGGCGCACCCCGTCGGCGACGTCGATCATGTCGAGGAGTTCGGTGGCGTGGTGGCTGATCTCCTTCGCGGAACTGCTCGCGTGCGGCAGGGTCCGGGAGCGGTTCAGGGTGCTGAAGTCGTAGCGGCGGACCTTGATCGTGATGGTCCGCCCCGACACCCCCGACGTCGCCAGCCGGGCCGCGACCCGGTCGGCCATCCGCCGGATCCGCTCGTCGAGGTCCGCCCGGTCGGTGAGGTCGACCGCGAACGTCTCCTCCGCCGAGACCGACTTCGCCTCGCGTTCGGAGACCACGGGCCGCGGATCGACCCCCCGGGCGAAGGCGAGCAACCCGCTGCCGTGCGCCTTTCCCAGCATCCGGACGAGTTCCCCCTCGTCGGCGACCGCGAGGTCCCCGATGGTCTTCAACCCCGACCGGATCAACCGGTCCCCCGTCACCGCACCCACGCCGGGGATCTTCCGCACGCTCATCGGCGCCAGCAGCGCCTGCTGCTCGGCCGGGGGCACGACGACGAGGGCGTCGGGTTTGCGCAGGTCCGAGGCGATCTTGGCCACGAGCTTGCTGGCCCCCACCCCGACCGAGACGGTGAGGCCGGTGCGGTGGCGGACGTCGGCCCGGAAGCGTTCCGCGATGTCGGTGACCGCGGTGACGTCGAGGCCCTCGTGGACGGCCGAGAGGTCGACGAACGCCTCGTCGAAGGACAACGGCTCGACCAGCGGGGACAGCGCGTGCGCGAGCTCCATGACCTGGTGCGAGACCGTCCGGTACGCCTCGAAACGACCCGCGAGGTAGGCGGCGTTCGGGCAGAGCCGACGCGCCCGCGCCGTCGGCATCGCCGACCCGATCCCGAAGACCCGGGCCTCGTAGCTGGCCGTGGCCACGACCCCCCGACCGCCGGTGCCGCCCACCACGACGGGCTTCCCGCGCAGCGAGGGCTTGTCGCGCTGCTCGACGGCGGCGAAGAACGCGTCGAGGTCGAGGTGCATGACGCTCGGCCGGGTGGGATCGGGACGACCACCCCGCAGCGGTACCCGCTCCCCCACCTCCGCACCCATCCCCCGAGTCTGCCTCCTGGTTCCGACACCGCCCTCCGGAAGGGCCGGGGCGGACCGTAGGCTCCGACGGTGCTGGACCTGTCGACGCCGCAGTTGATCCCCCTCTACCTGGCGGCCCTGGTGATCGGGATCTCGAAGACCTCCATCGGGGGTGCGGGCACCATCGCGGTGGCGATCTTCGCCGCGGTCCTCCCGGCGAAGGAGTCGACCGGGATCATCCTGCCGCTGCTGATCCTCGGCGACGTGTTCGCCATCTCGATCTACCGCCGGCACGCCGACTGGGGGTTGCTGGTCCGCCTCTTCCCCTACGTCGCGCTCGGCGTCGTCGCCGGGGCGGGTTTCGTCCGCGTGGTCGACGACACGGTGATGCGCCGTTCGATCGGCGTGCTGCTGATCCTCCTCGTCGCGATCCACCTGCTGCGCCAGCACCGGTTGCGCAAGCAGGAGGCGGTCGTGCCGATGACCGTCCGCGGCCGCCGGCTCACGTCCCTGGGTTTCGGTTTCCTCGCCGGGTTCACCACGATGGTCGCCAACGCCGGTGGCCCCCCGATGTCGATCTACCTGTTCACCATGGGGCTCGGCGTGATGTCGTTCCTCGGCACCGGCGCCTGGTTCTTCTTCATCGTGAACTGCTTCAAGGTGCCGTTCAGCATCGGCCTGGGCCTCCTCAGCCTGGACTCGTTGCAGCTCGACCTCCGCCTCGCGCCCGCCGTGGTGGTGGGGACGCTGATCGGCTGGTGGATCGCGAAGCGGCTGGACCAGAAGAAGTTCGAGAACTGGGTGCTCGGCGCCTCGGTCGTCTCGGGTCTCAACCTGTTGCGCTGAGCTCGAGGTTCGACGCCCGACCGCGGCACCTGCTCACGATTCGTGGTCGCTGTTCGTGCCACCTGCGCTCATCGACCGCCGACGGCACCCACCTCACCCCCTCGACGATCTCGCACCGGTGTGACGGGAGCGGTCCGGTACGAGATCGCGGAGGGGGTGGTCGCCGAGGCGGGGACGATCGTCAGTGCTCTCCGGCCGGGCCGGTGGGCAACGCGGCGCCCCGGGCGAGGGTGAGGGTGGTGGACCGGCCCGCGAGGTACGGCAGCAGGACGACGCGTCCGCCCCAGCTCCGCACCAGCGGCGCCTCGAGCAGTTCCGCCCCGCCGTAGTCACCGCCCTTGGCCCACACGTCGGGCTGCAGCGCGGCGAGGGCCTCCCTCGGGTCGTCCTCGTCGAAGACCACCACGGCGTCGACGCAGTCCAGCGCCGCGATGACCCGGGCCCGGTCGACCTGGTCGTTGACCGGGCGCCCGGGGCCCTTGAGCCGCCGCACGGAGGCGTCGGAGTTCAGCAGGACGACGAGGGTGTCACCGAGCCGTCGGGCCGCCTCCAGGCAGGCGACGTGCCCGGCGTGCAGGACGTCGAAGCACCCGCCGGTGGCCACGACGGTCCCGCCCGCGGCCCTCACCCGCGCGACGGCGTCCCCCGACCCACCCGCCACGGGCGCCGGGTCGGCGGGGGGCTGGTGCTGGGCGGCCCGCCAGCCGGCGGCGCCCCCGGCCGCGACCCACGCCGAGGCGTCCTGGACCGCCGTGACCACGGCCTGCGACGGCAACCGCCCCGCGGCCAGCGACAGGGCCGCCGAGGCCGCGAACCGGTCGCCGGCGCCACAGGGATCACCGACGGCCACGACGGGCGCGGGGACGAACATCGCCTCGGTGCCCGGCGCCGCGAGCCACGCGCCCTGCGCACCCGTGGTGACGACGACGCCCTGCACACCCCACCGGGTGGCGAGGTGCTCGGCCAGCTCGTCGGGCGCGGTCGGGGCGAGCGAACCGGCCGCGGCCGAGGCCTCGGACAGGTTCGGGGAGACGAGCGCGGCCCCGGGCACCGGGGCCCCACCGCGGGGGTGCGGGTCCCAGACCACCGGCACCCGGCGGGCGACCTCGGTGAGCGCGGCACGGACGACGGGGTCGTGGGTCGTGCCGGCGCCGTAGTCGCTGACCAGCACGACGTCCGCGGTCGCGAGCACGGCGGCCAGGGCGCCGGCGTCGACCGCCTCGGGGGTGCCCGGGCCGCCCTCGTCGAGGCGGACGAGGGACTGCCCCGCGACCCGGACACGGGTCTTGGTGCGGGTCGCACCGCGGTGACCGATCCCGACGACGGTGACGGGGTGCGCGGCGTCCTCCAGACCGGCTCGCAGGCGTCGACCGGCGTCGTCGTCGGAGAGCGGGGTCACCAGCGTCGTGGTAGTCCCGACGACGCCGGCGCCCCCCGCGGCCACGAGCAGGGCCGTCAACCCGGCCCCACCGGGACTCTCCTGACGGTCGGTGAGGTCGACGACGGGGACGGGGGCGTCGGGGGCGATGCGGTCGCTGCGGCCCAGGAGGTCGACGTCGAGCACGCTGTCGCCGACGACGACCACGTGCCGGGTTCCCGACCCCCGGGCCACCTCGACGGTGCGGGCCGCGGACGAGGCGTCCGAGGGCGGGGCGGTGCTCGACGCGGCGGTGCCGGAGGTGGTGGGGAGCGCGAGGGCCGTCTCCCCCCGCAGGTGCGCGTCCACGGCGGCGCACAGCGCGTGCAGGGCGATGAGGTGACCCTCCTGGACCGCCGAGGTGGACGAGCCCTCGACCCCGACGAACAACGTCTCGTCGGCCACCTCGGACAGCGCGCTGCGACCGGGGCCGGTCATGGCCAGGACGAGCAGTCCGCACCGGCGTCCCCGCTCGGCGGCGGCGACGACGTTGGCGCTCCTGCCGGAGGTCGACAGCAGCACCAGGACGTCACCGGGGCGGCCGTGGGCCTCGACCTGGCGGGCGAAGACCTCCTCGCCGCCGTAGTCGTTGCCGATGGCGGTGGTGCTGGAGGTGTCGGCGTGCAGGGCGATCGCCGACAGCGGTCGCCGCTCGCCTTCGAAGCGGCCCACGAGTTCGGCGGTGAGGTGCTGGGCTTCGGCGGCGCTGCCGCCGTTGCCGGCGGCGAGCAGGCGGCCGCCGCGGACGTAGACGTCGACGAGCCGCGCCGCCCAGCCGTCGAGGACCTCACCCTGGGCGACGAGGCTCGTCATGGCCTCGGCGACCTGCGGTTGGTGCCGGGCGAGCCACTGCACCGCGGGACGGTCCTGCGTCGGGTCGGTCATCGGTGCTCCTGGGTGCTCGAGGAAGGGGGCTGCTGCTCGTGCGCTCGGCTCACAGCGCCTGCTCCGCACCGGGCCGGACGTCGCCCTGCGGGGGCAGCGGTGCCGACGGCGGGGGGACGGGGACCTTGCCGGTGGCCAGGGCCTCGACGGCGTCGAGCACCTTCTGGGGGGCGACGTCGAGGCACGGGTGCCCGGCGACGGGGCAGACCTGTGCCCGGGTGAGGCGGCAGGGGGCGGAGAGGTCACCGAGCACGACCACGGGGACCCCGAACGGCACCCAGCGCTCCACCGGCATCACGGCGGAGAACCAGCTCGCGACGGGAGTCCCGACGGCGGCGGCGAGGTGCGCGGGGCCGGTGTTGCCGACGAGGACGACGGCGGCGGCCTCCAGGAGCGTCGCGAGCTGCCCGAACGAGGTCCGCCCGGCGGCGTCGACGACCCGGGGGCGTCCGGCGCTGACCCGGGCGGCGAGGTCCACCTCGCCGGGCCCACCGGTGACCACGACCCGCCAGCCCTCGGCGTCCAGGGCCGCCACGGCCGCGGCAGCGACCGCCGGGTCGGGAGCCCGGGCCGGCACGGACGCGCCGGGGTGGACGACGACGACGCGGCCGGCGGCGAGGTCGTCACCGAGTTCGGCGAGCAGGTCCGCCGGCAGCTCCGGCAGCGGGTGCCGCAGCGCCATCCGGGGGTCGGCGGGGATGGTCCGCCCGGAGGTGACGACCAGGCCCAGGCTCGCGACGACCTCGTGCTCCCCGCCGGTCCCGTCGGGGTTGCCGGGGCGGCGGTGCCGGACGTCGAGGAGGCTGCCCGGGTAGTCGTCGGTGGCCGCGACCACCCGGGGGACCCCGGCGAGGCGGGCGATGAGGGCCATCGGCATCGCGCTCTGGTGGTACGAGGTGAAGACGACCACCTCGTCGTAGCGCCCGGCCCGGACGGTCTCGACGAGCGCGAGCAGCGGCTCGGCGTCCGGGGCGGGCGGGTGGTAGCCGGACCACGGGACGTCGGCGACGAGGACCTCGTCCACCCCCGGCAGCAGCCGGGCGGCGCCCGCCCCGGGGGGCGCGGCGAGCAGGTCGACGCGCGAGGCCTCGACCCCGTCCGGTCCGTGGCGCAGGGCGGCGATCGCCGGCCCGGTCATCAGCACGTCGCCGTCGCTGTCGAGCCGCACGGCGAGGATCCGCGGGCCGGTCACCGGGCGGCCAGCGGGTTCGCGAGCACGGGGTTCAGCAGGAGGTCGAGCGCGGCGGTGAGGTCGGCGGCCTGCGGGCCCGGGACCAGCACGGACCGGGCCCCGGCGGCGTCGGCGGCCCCGACGTCGGTGGGCGAGTCACCGATGACGGCGACCTCGTCGGGCCGCAGGCCGAGCGCGGCGGCGGCGTCCAGGACGAGACCGGGCGCGGGTTTGCGGCAACGGCAGGCGTCGGTGGGGGCGTGCGGGCAGGTGCGGACGACGTCGACCCCGCCGATCTGGCGCACCACCTCCGCGGTGACGGCGTCGGCCTGTTCGCGGGTGATGAACCCGCGGCCGACACCGGACTGGTTGGTGACGATTCCGGTGCGCAGTCCCGCTGAACGCAGCCGGGCGAAGACCTCGACCGCCCCGTCGACGAGGCGGACCTGCTGGGGATCACCGTTGTACGGGACGTCGTGGACGACGGTCCCGTCTCGGTCGAAGAGGACGGCGCGGAGACCGGTCCTGCCGTCGGGGTTCATCACATGGAGTTTGTAGCCGAGAGGGACGACGGACGCACGGCGGGCGGGCAGGGTGGAGTGAGACGTGCGCCACCTTCGGCGTCCTCGCCGAGCCGCTCCGGCCCGAGGGGGGTTAGGTTCCCCGAGCCACCCGGGCCGATCGTCCGCCCGGTCGAAGTCCGCACACGTCAGGAGTCGTCGATGAACGTCCCCTTGGCTCTCTACCCCCGTCGCAGCACTTCAACCGACGACGGGACGGAAATCTGGAACTGGGCCCGCAACGCCGCCATCGCGCCGTCGACGGCCGTCGTGTCGCCGACCACCGAGGCCGAACTCCGCGAGGCGGTCACCTCGAGCGCGGGCCGGTTGAGGTTGACCGGGTCCCGGATGTCCGCCGGCCGGATGCTGGAACTCGCCGCGAGCGGCGACCGGCTCATCGACACCAGCGGCCTGCGCGGCCTGCTGGGCACCGACGAGGACAGCGCCACGTTCGCCGGCGGGACGTCGCTGCAGGAGATCTACGGCGTGCTGACGTCGATGGGCCGGATGCTGCCCTCCTCCCCCGGCGTCATCGCCTCCCAGACCCTGGCGGGCGCCCTGGCGACGGGGACGCACGGGCAGGGTCTGCGTCAGTCGTCCATCGGTGACGCGGTGCTGAGCGTGCGGATGGTGCTCGCCGACGGCTCCGTCGCCGAGTTCGACCGCGACCACCCCTCGTTCCCCGCCGTCCAGCTCGGCCTCGGGGTCCTCGGCGCGGTCAGCGCGGTCACGCTGCGCACCGTTCCGTCAATCGTCTACACCTGCGTCAAGGACGCGGTCAGCGCCGACGGCCTGGAGACGCAGCTGTTGACGTGGAACCGCGACCACGCCATGAGCAAGGCGTGGTGGTTCCCGGACGAGAACCTCGTCCACGTGTGGACGGCGCAGGAGGCGACTCCCGAGGAGTACCGCGAGTACGAGGCGGGCGGCCGGCGCCTCATCGAACGTGACCAGACCAGCGACGCCATGAACAGCACCGTGGACCAGGCCCTGGCCAACATGCGTGGCGACACCCGGATCACGGACGAGAACGGCAAGCCGTACCGCACGGTGAACCGCTTCAAGGACTTCTCCGACGTGACCGGTGACGTGTATCAGGTGTTCTGCCGGGGCATCGCGACCCCGCAGATCAACGTGGAGATCGGGGTTCCGCTGCACCGTGCCGGCGAGGTCATCGCCGTCCTGAAGGAGTGGCACGCGCGGACCCGTCCGCACATGCACTACCCGATCATCCTGCGCTGCACCGGCCCCTCGACCGCGTGGCTCAGCCCGTCGCAGGGGCAGGAGACGGTGTACTTCGGTTTCGTCGTCTACTACGCCGAGGACGGGACCCTGTCCGAGGGGGGCATGGACTTCCTCCGCGCGGTGGAGGAGGTGCTGGCCACCGAGGGCGGGCGTCCGCACTGGGGCAAGTACTTCGAGAAGCCGCTGTACGACTGGCGCTCGCTGTACCCGCGGTGGGACGACTTCCGCCGCGTGCGTGACGAGCTCGACCCGGGGCACCGCTTCGCCAACGCGTTCGCCGACGACCTGCTCGACTGATCTGCGCTCCACCCGGTCCGACCGAGGCCTCGTCGACCACGTCCCGACCAGAACCGACCGATCCAGCACCACGCAGATCTCGCACCACACAGATCCAGCACCGAACAGGGAGTGCATCCATGAAGGCGTGGGCCACGCTGCTGACGCAGCCGGAGTACCTGGTGGGCGTGCAGGTCCTGCACGCCTCGTTGCGACGTTCGGGAACCCGGCACCCGCTCGTGGTGATGGTGACCCCGAACATCGACGACCCCAGCCGGCAACGACTCGTCGACGACGGCTGCCTCGTCCGCGAACTCCCGCCGTTGCGGCCCGACAGCCGTCTCGAGGCGCGGTACGCCAACGCCCGGTTCGCGGAGGTGTGGACGAAGCTCGGCGCCTGGGACCTGGTCGAGTTCGAACGCCTCGTGGTGCTGGACGCCGACATGCTCGTCGTGGCCGGCATGGACGAACTGTTCGACCTCGACCTCCCCGACGGCGGGGTCGCCGCCTGCCACGCCTGCCGGTGCAACCCCAACCGGATCGCCAGCTACCCCGCGTCGTGGACCCCGCAGAACTGCTTCTACACGCACTGCCGCGGGATCGAGCACACCGAGGAACCCGACGAGGTCGACAACTACTTCAACGGCGGGTTCCTCGTCATCGAACCCGACCACGAGGCGTTCACGTCGATGCTGACCCGCCTCAGCGGGCTCACGGACCTCTCGCAGTACCAGTTCGCCGAGCAGGACTTCCTCAACGAGTTCTTCGCCGGCCGTTGGCGCCCCATGCCCTACGTCTACAACGCACTGAAGACCCTCCCCCACCAGCACCCCGCGCTGTGGAACCTCGACGAGGTGAAGAACATCCACTACATCATCGACAAGCCGTGGGAGGGCCGGACGGAACCCGGCAGCCGCTACCACGAGCTGCACGAGATGTGGTGGGCGGTGGCCGAGCAGGACGTGCTGGTCAGCCCACCGAAACCCTGACCCGAGCCGGGCTTCTTCGTCCGACCTGCGGTCGCCGCGATCTCCCTCCGTCCCTGAGGCTCGGTCGACGTCGGTCCCCGCCGGGAGGAGACCGGGATCACCGCGGGCTGGTGGTCGGCGGATCGGGGTCGGTGCGCAGGTAGTTTGTCCGGGTGACACGGCTGGCGGCACGCGACGTCGGGACCTGGCGGCTGGTGGCGCAACGGGTCGTCCCGGTGCTCGCGTCGGCGACCGCCGTGGTCGGGCACCTGGCCGCCGTCCAGGCCCAGGACCTGCGCGGCGCCGCGACCGCCGTCGCGATCCGGACGCCGGCCCGGACCACGGCCGACCTGGCGAGGGCGCTGGACGCGGGCGAGGTCGTGCGGTCCTGGCCGATGCGCGGCACCCTGCACCTGATCGCCGCGGCGGACCTGTTCTGGGTCCTCGAGCTGTGCGCGGGTCGGACGGTCACCGCGACGAGACGTCGTCGCGCGGACCTGGGGATCGCCGACGCCGACCTCGAGACCGCGCACCGCGTGGCCGCGGAGTTCCTGGCGGGAACGGGCCGCTCCACCCGGGCCGACCTCCTCACCGAGTTCGCACGGCACGGCCAGGCGACGACGGGCGGCCGCGGGTACCACCTGCTCCTCCACCTCTGTCTGCTCGGCGTCCTCTGCCAGGGACCGCTGGCCGGTCGTGAACAGACGTTCGTGCTCGCCGGGGACTGGGTGCGGGCTCGGCGGACACCGGAGGACCCGTTGGCGGAGTGGACGCGTCGCTACCTGCGTTCCCACGGGCCCGCGACCCCGGCGGACCTCGCCGCCTGGACGGGACTGCCGCTCGGCACCGCCCGGCGGGGTTTCGCCGCCGTGCGCGACGAGTTCGAGGCGGTTCTCGTCGACGACGTCGAGCACCTCGTCCATGCCGAGGTTCCCGAACTGCTCGCCACCCACCGCCGGGCCGTGCGCGACCTGCACCTGCTGCCCGGGTTCGACGAGTTCCTGCTCGGCTACGCCGACCGCTCGCACGTCCTGGCTCCCGGCTACGCCGAGCGGGTGACCCCCGGCGGGAACGGGATCTTCCGCGGGACGGTGGTGGTGGCGGGGAACGTCGTCGGTACCTTCACCCGGGCCGGGACGGAACTCGACGTCGAGCCGTTCGCCGAACTCTCCGTCCCCCGGGCGAAGGCCCTGGCCCGACGCCGTACGGGGTTCCCGTCCGGCTGGCTGGACTCCGTCACACCCTGACGGCGTGTGAGCCGGATCACCGGCCCTCGTCCGAACGCCACGGCACCGGACACCGTTCCGCAGGGCATGAGGACCTCTCGCCGAACGCTGTTCACCGCGGGTGCCGCGATCGCCGTGCTGATCTCCGGGTGCAGCTCCACCGACGCGCCGGCGACGCAGCCGTCCTCCACCACCACGTCCGCGACACCCACCGCCAGCCAGCCGGACCGGGCCGACCGGGCGACGGAGGACGCCGACCTGGCCGTCGTGAAGAAGATCTTCACGACCGATCCGCCCGGTCTGCAGGCCGGTCAGCAGGCCGTCATCGCCCGGACGGCCGCCGACGGCGACCTGGTGGCGGTCCACTGGCACGAGACCGCCGATCCGTCACAGCCCTGGAGCGGTCGAGCGCACATCGACCTCTACCGTCTCGCCGGCGGGAAGGTCACCTCCCACTGGGCCCTGGCCCAGGACGTTCCCGCGTCCGGGGCCAGCGGCCACACCATGTTCGACGACGCCTACCCGGCGACGGGCGCGCCGCCCGGCGAGGAGGGCGAGGAGACGCAGCGCGCGTTCGCCGTCGGCGCCTACGACACGCTGTTCCGCGACCAGGACCCCAGCGTGCTCGACCGCTCCTTCGACCCAGGCTACCTCCAGCACAACCCGCTGGTGCCCGACGGGACCGCGTCTCTCAAGCAGTTCTTCGCCGGCGCCGCCTTCCCTCCGCAGGAGTCGGCGGTGTCCCTCTCGGACGGCGATCTCGTCTGGACCTTCTCCCGGCCCGTGGGGTCGCCGAACCCGCAGGACATCACCGCGGGTGACGTGTTCCGCGTCGCCGGCGGGAAGATCGTCGAGCACTGGGACGTCGTGCCCACGGCCGCTGTCGCGCCGACGACCGACTGAACCGCCGTCGACGACCTCCTCGACCGCGTTCTCCTGGTCCTCCTGCGCGGGGGTGCTCAGCGGGGGACGTGCGGAGACGTCAGACGATCCCGCCGTTCGCGCGGACGACCTGTCCGTTCACCCAGCGTCCCGGTCCGGCGAGGAAGGCCACGACCTCGGCGATGTCCGTCGGCTGTCCGAGGCGTTCCAGGGGCGGTTGCGCGGCCATCCGCGCGACGGTGGCGTCGTCCTTGCCGTCGAGGAACAGTTCGGTCGCCGTCGGGCCGGGCGCGACCGCGTTGACGGTGATGTCCCGCCCGCGCAGTTCCCGCGCCAGGATCATGGTCATCCCCTCGACGGCGCTCTTGCTGGCGACGTAGGCGCCGTAGGTGGGCAGCTGCAGACCGACGACGGAGGTCGAGAGGCCGATGATCGCGCCCCCGTCGCGGACGCGGCGGGCGGCCTCGCGGGCGACGACGAAACTGCCCCGGACGTTGGTGCGGTGCAGGGCGTCGAGGTCGTCGAGGTCGAGGTCGGCGATGGTGGACAGCGACAACCGTCCGGCCGAGTTCACGACGACGTCGATCCCGCCGAACGTCTCCTGCGCGGTGTCGAACATCGCCGCGACGGCGTGCTCGTCGGCGACGTCGGCCTGGGCGGCGACGGCCTTCCCGCCGGCTGCGGTGATCTCCTCGACGACGTCGGCCGCGGCCCGCGCGGAACCCGCGTAGCCGACGACGACGGCCTGCCCGCGGGCGGCGAGGGTGGTGGCGATGCTGCGGCCGATGCCGCGGGATCCCCCGGTGACGATGGCCACGCGCTGGTCGGTCATCTCGACAACCTCCTCATAGCGTCGATACGTCTTGTACGTATCGTCGATACAGCGACCGTAGCACGCACTCTGGAGCATCGCTACCCTCATCACGTACCATCGCTACATGAGCACCGAGACGCGCGCGGCGATCCTGGAGGCGGCCGAGCGCCTCCTCGTGGCCTCCGAGGACCACGACATCGCCACCCGTGCCGTGTGCGAGGCCGCCGGGGTGACCCAGCCGGTCCTCTACCGCCAGTTCGGGGACAAGAAGGGGCTGCTGGACGCCCTCGCCGACACCGGTTTCGAGCGCTACGCGGCCCGCAAGGCAGAGTTGCCGGAATCGGGAGACCCGGTGGCCGACCTGCGCCTGGGGTGGGACGACCACATGGACTGGGCCTCGGCCAACCCGGCGCTCTACCAGTTGATGTTCGTCCCGCGCCCCCGCTCCCGGTCGCTCGCGCGCCGACGGGTCTTCGACCTGCTCGCGAAGGCCCTCACCCGCGTCGCGGCCACCGGCGGGCTCCGCGCGGAACCGCGCGACGCCGCCCAGGTGGTCCTCTCGGCCAACGTGGGAGCCGCCCTGAACCGGATCGCCCAACCGGAACTGTTCGACGCGGAGCTCTCGCACCGGATGCGCGACACCGTGTTCGCGTCGTTGCTGGCGGAACCCCCGGCCGTCGGCACGGGGGGCACCTCGGCCGCCGCCCGGCAACTGCGCGCCGCCCTCGAGGTCACGCCGACGGAGGCGCTGGAACCCGAGGAGAGCGCCCTGCTGCGACGCTGGCTGGAACGTCTCGACTGACGGTGACCGGGGACGAGGTGACCTGGGAACGATCGCAGCGCCCCCTGTCGCGCACCACCTCGCCCGCGTAGGGTTCCGGCATGGAGTACCGACACCTCGGACGCACAGGGCTGCGCGTCTCGCCGCTGTGCCTCGGAACGATGAACTTCGGCCCGCGCACGAGCGAAGCCGACAGTCACACCGTCATGGACGCAGCGCACGAGCACGGCATCAACTTCTTCGACAGCGCCAACGGCTACGGCAGCCACAAGGGAGAGACGGAGGAGATCGTCGGGCGCTGGTTCGCCCAGGGCGGCGGGCGCCGCGAGAAGACCGTCCTCGCCACCAAGTTGTACGGCGACATGACCGACTGGCCCAACGACGGCAAGCTCTCCGCCTACAACATCCGCCAGGCCTGCGACGCCTCGCTGAAGCGGCTGCAGACCGACCACATCGACCTCTACCAGATGCACCACGTCGACCGCGCGACGCCGTGGGAGGAGATCTGGGAGGGCATGAGCGTCCTGCGCCAGCAGGGCAAGATCCTCTACGCGGGTTCCTCGAACTTCGCCGGCTGGCACCTCGCTGCCGCGCAGGCCAGCGCCGCGGAACGCAAGGTCGTCGGCCTGGTCAGCGAGCAGTCGCTCTACAACCTCATGTCGCGCTGGGTGGAACTCGAGGTGCTGCCGGCCGCAGAGCACTACGGCCTCGGCGTCATCCCCTGGTCGCCGCTCGCCGGCGGTCTGCTGGGTGGGGTCCTCGCCAAGCAGGCGAAGGGCGACGAAGGCCGGGGCACCGCGAACACCGAGGGCATCGAGAAGAACCGTGCGACGCTCGAGGCGTACGAGGGGTTCTGCCGCGAACTGGGTGAGGACCCGGCGGACGTCGGGATCGCCTGGCTGCTGACGCGGCCCGCGGTGACCGCCCCCATCATCGGGCCCCGCACGGTCGAGCAACTCACGAAGTCCCTGCGCAGCATCGACCTCGTCCTCGACGAGAAGGCGCTCGCGCGCCTCGACGAGCTGTTCCCGGCGCCGTTCCCGAACGGCAGCAAGCCCGCACCGGAGGCCTACGCCTGGTGAGGAGCGGGACCGGCCGGGGGCTCACCCCGGCCGGTCCCGACCGGATCAGGAACGGTCCGGAAGCCGGGAGAGCCCGGTCACGACGTCGTCGCGGGTCCCGGCCAGCGACACCCGGATCCACCCCTCACCCTGGGAACCGAACGCCGACCCGGGTGCGACAGCCACCTTGTGCTCCACCAGGAACCGCTCGCACCAGGTCGAGACGTCGCCGCCGCTGGCGTGCGCGACCTCGATCCAGAGGTAGAACGCCCCCGCCGGACGCTGGAACCGGATCCCCTTGCGCGAGAGCAGGTCGCACGCGGCCTCGAGGTTCCCGCGGTAGTGCTCGCGGGCGTCGGTGACGACCTGCTGGTCTCCCTCGAGCGCCGCGAGCGCGGCGAACTGGGCGGGCGCGTTGACGCAGCTGACCGTCGCCTCCTGCGCGGTGCGCAGCAACGCGTCCCACTGCGGCGGCGCCACCAGCCAGCCCACCCGGGCCCCGGTGAGGGCGTAGGTCTTGGAGAACGAGAACACGCTGAGCACGCGTCCGTCGGTGTCCAGCGACGCGGTGCTGACGTGCGGGGTCCCGTAGGTGAACTGCTCGTACACCTCGTCGCTGATCACCCACAGGTCGTGCTCCGCGGCGACGTCGAGCAACTGCCGCAGGACCTCCGCCTCGTAGACGGTGCCCAACGGGTTCGACGGGGAGTTCACCAGCAGCACCCGGGTGCGTGGGGTGATCGCCGCCCGCAACGACGCCAGGTCCGGGCGGAAACCCCGTGCGGGGTCGAGGCGGTAGGGCACCGGGACCGCGCCGACGTGGCGCGCCGTCATGGCGAAGTTCACGTACCCGGGGTCGGGGACCAGGACCTCGTCCCCCGCGTCCAGCGTCAGCGACATCGCCTGGTGCAGGGCCTGCATCCCGCCGGCCGTGACCCACACCTGGTCGGGCGTGACGTCGAGACCGTTGTCCCGCCTCAGCTTCGCCGCGATCGCCGTCCGCAGCGGGGCAATCCCGCCGTTGGGCGTGTAGTTCGTGACGTCCTGCTCCCACGCCCGGGCCCCGGCGGCGAGGACGTGCGGGGCGACGGGGAGGTCGGGTTCCCCGACGTTGAGGAAGACGACGTCGTCGATCCCCTGCGCCAGGTCGTAGATCCGGCGGATCGCGGAGGCGGGGATGCGGAGGGCGTGCGGGGCGACGGAGGGCACGTCCCGATGCTCCCACGCGGACTCCTCCCGGGCGGGGCCGCGTCGCTCACCGGACCGGGGCCGGGGTCCCGGCGGCGAGGACCTCGAGGTAGTGCGCGTTGTGCATCAACCCCAGGACGTTGCCGAACGGGTCCACGACGGAGGCCCCGGTGAAACCCTCCCCGAACTCGCGAGCGGGCTGGAACAGCGTGGCCCCGAGCTCCAGGGTGCGCTCGATCGCCGCGTCGAGGTCGTCGACCTGCCAGTAGAGGACGACGCCACCGGGCCGGTCGGTGGACGGCACCCCGCCGAGCTGCCCGGCGAACTCCCCGTTGAGGATGCCCAGCTCGTGCTGGTAGTCGCCGATGCGGAACTCGGCGTACCAGGGCTGGTCGAAGTACGGCGCGACCCCCAGCAGTTCGGTGTACCAGCGCTTGGCCCCCTCGAAGTCGTTCGCCAGCAGCGCCACGGTCGACATCCCTCGCAACATCGGGTCCTCCATCGGTTCGGGTGGTTCGTGGTCCCCACCCTGGCGCCTGAAGTGCTCACCTCCTGAGCACTTTCCACGGCAGACTCCTGACGTGCGCGCAGACCGGCTCGTGGCCGTCCTCCTGCTCCTGCAGTCGCGGGGGCGGGTGACGGCCGCGGAGGTGGCCGCCGAGCTCCGGACCTCGTTGGCCACCGCCCGCCGCGACCTCGAGGCGCTGTCCACCGCGGGGATCCCGGTCTACCCGCAGCCCGGTCGAGGTGGTGGCTGGTCGCTGGTCGGCGGCGCCCGCACCGACCTCTCGGGCCTCACCGGCGACGAAGCCCGCGCCCTCTTCCTCACCGTCGGACCGACCGCGACCGACCCGGTCGCCCGGGCAGCGCTGCGCAAGCTCGTCCGCGCGTTGCCCGCGACCTTCCGCGCCGACGCCGAGGCCGCCGGGCAGGCCGTCGTGGTCGACCCGGCCCGCTGGGGAGCCGCCGAACGCACCCGCCCCGCACTGGTGGAACGGTTGCAGCGGCACGTGGTCGCCCGCACCCGGGTCCGCCTCACCTACGCGAACCGGCGCGGCACGAGCGAACGACTCCTCGACCCGCTCGGCCTCGTCGACAAGGACGACGTCTGGTACCTGGTGGCCGACGGCGAGTCGGGTCGGCGGACGTTCCGGGTGGACCGGATCAGCGGTGTCGAGGCCACCGGGGAACGCTTCGAGCACCCCACCGCCTTCGACCTCGCCCGCGAGTGGCAGCGCGTCGTCGACGAGGTCGAGCGGCGCCGGGCGCTGAGCGGCGCCACCGTCGTGGTGCCGAACCGGTTCCTCCCCGTGCTGCGCGAGCAGTTCGGCCGGCACTGCACCGACGAGGAGGACCTCGGGGACGGACGCACCCGCTGCGCCCTCGCGGCACCCGCCCCGCTGGACCTGGCCCGCCACCTCGCCGGCTGGGGATCCAGCCTCGACGTGGAGGGTCCGGGGCCGGTGCGCCGGGAGCTGGGGCGGATCGGGCGGGAGCTGTCCGAGCGCTACCCGCCGGAGGACTGACGGGGAACCGCAGACCCGAGGTCAGGCGGGTTCCCGCACCGTCGACGGATCAGGCAGACGTGGGACCCGTCGGGCGCACCCGTCGGGCGCACCCGTCGTTCGCCGGCCCGGACGGCCACGGGAAGCCGGTTCTGCGGGGGCGGAACGGGGCAGGAGTAGGCGTCCGAGAACGCACAGGGCGGTAGGAAGGCACGGTTGAGGTCGAGTTCGAACGAGACCGGAACCGGGCCGGGGGTGACGTCGAGCACGAGGAAGCGCCCCGGGCGGTACGACTCCGTCCCGGTCGTGGCGTCGGCGAAGACGAGCACGGGGGTGGTCCCGTCCAGGAAGACGGTGAGCCGGTGCCGCATCCCGTCGAGGTCGAGGTCGACCGTGCCCGGAACGCGCTTCCGGTGACCGTCGTCGACGACGCGGGTGAAACCCCAGGGGACCTCGTCGACCGCAGGGGCGGGAGTGAAGACGGCAGGCAGCACCCAGCGCTCGTCGAAGTCCCACCGCTCGATGCCACCGAAGGCCGCCAGGGCCGGCGCCGACTCGTCGTAGACGCGCAGTTCCACGTCCCGGCCGTCGAGCGAGAACGCCTCGAACCACCAGCGCTCCCGGTGGATCCGGCGCGCCTGCTGCCCGCTGCCGGCCAGCCGCACGGACGTCCCGTCGGCCGCCGTCCAGACCAGGGCCCCGCCGCCCGCGTCGCGCACGGTGGCACCGGGTACCTGCTCCACCGGGACGGGTTCCGCACCCACCGGGAGGAACGCCACCAGGGCCAGGTTCCCCGGCACCCCGGCGACGGCGCGATCGCGCTCCTCGCACCAGCCCTGCCACGCGTCAGCTCCCACGGCGGTGAGTCTCCCGTCCCGCACCGGAGGGGGCGAGACGTTGCGGCTGTGCACTTGGCCCAGGTGGGACCGCTCCGGTGTGCAGGGAGCCTACTGACAGTCGAGAGCACGCCCCCTAGCGTTCGGCGCACCCCGCCCGCCGACCGAGGAGTTCACGATGGCCACTGCTTCCGCCGTCGACGACCACGCCCTGGGGCGTGTGCCCGACACCGCCCGGTACTCGTGGTGGTCCGTCGCCGTGCAGCGCTTCGGACAGATGTCGGCGCTGAGCCAGTTCCTGCTGGGCGCCACCCTGGGTTTCGGCATGACGTTCTGGAACGCGTTCCTGGCCTTCACCCTCGGTGCCGTGATCCTTGAGGTCGTCGCCGTCTTCGTGGGGATCATCGGGGCGCGCGAGGGGATGTCGACCTCGATGGTGGCGCGCTGGCTCGGTTTCGGCCGCGGCGGCTCCGCCCTCATCGGGCTCGCCATCGGCATCAGCCTGATCGGCTGGTTCGGCATCCAGTCCGCCGTCTCGGCCCAGGGGCTCGCCGCGACGTTGGGCGTCCTGCCGGCGTGGGGCTGGTCGCTGCTGTTCGGTCTCGTCGTCACCGCGATCTGCGTCGCCGGTTTCGACAAGATGGCCTGGACCGCCTACGTCACCGTCCCCCTGTTCCTGGTCCTCGTCGGCTGGGCGATCATCGGTGAACTCCTCAGCCACGACGTCGGCACCCTGATCTCGCAGGCCGCCCCCGGACCGCAGATCAGCGTCGCGGCGGGTACGACCATCGTCGCCGGCGGTTTCATCGTGGGTGCCGTCGTGACCCCCGACATGACGCGGTTCAACCGCAGCACCGCGGACGTCGTCAAACAGACCCTCGTCGGTGTGACCCTGGGTGAGTACGTCATCGGGATGGCCGGGGTCCTGCTCGCCCACGCCGTCGGCAGCGACCAGATCACGACCATCCTGACGTCCTCCGTCGGCTGGGTCGGCGTCCTCATCGTCGTCCTCGGCACCGTGAAGATCAACGACTGGAACCTCTACTCCTCGGGTCTGGGCGTCGTGAACTTCATCGGGACGCTGACCGGGAGGCCCGTCAACCGTGCGCTCACCACGGCCGTCCTCGGGGTCGTCGGATCGCTGCTCGCGGCCGGCGGCATCCTCGGTCGCCTCACCGACTTCCTGACGATCCTCGGCGTCGTCTTCCCGCCCATCGCGGGGATCATGGTCGCGGAGTACTTCGTCGTGAAGCGCTGGCGGGGGGTCCTCGAGTCCTCCCGCGCCGACGGCGGTGCGGTGCCGTCCACGTCGCCGACCTGGGTCCCGGCCACCCTCGCCGTGTGGCTGGTCGCCTCACTGATCGGGCACTTCGTCACCGTCGGCCTGGGCAGCGTGAACTCGCTCGTCGTCGGTTTCGTCCTCTACGTCGTCGCCGGGAAGACCGGGTTGCTGCGCGAGGTCGGCAGCAGCCGTACCACCGACGGCGAGTCGACCGCCGCCGTCGAGAACACCCCCGCCCCGGCCTGATCCGAAGATCCACCAGAGAGGCAGTTCCATGCGCATCGGCATCGACGTCGGCGGCACGAACACCGACGCGGTCCTGCTCGGCGACGCGGGCGAGGTCCTCGCCGCCGTGAAGACGGCCACCACCTCCGACGTCTCCGGCGGCATCGTCGCGGCTCTCGCGACGCTGCAGGGCAAGCACGCCTTCGACCCGATCGGCGTCCGGGCGGTGATGATCGGCACGACGCACTTCATCAACGCCCTCGTCGAAGCCCGGCGACTGGCCCCCACCGCCGCCCTGCGGCTCGGACTACCGGCGACGGCCTCGCTGCCGCCGATGGTCGACTGGCCGGAACGGCTCGTCGAGGCCGTCCACGGTCGCGCCTACCTCGCCCACGGCGGGCACGAGTTCGACGGCCGGAAGATCTCCGACCTCGACGAGGACGAACTGCGCCGGCACGCCGCCGACATGGCCGCCCACGGGGTGCGCAGCCTCGCGATCACCTCGGTGTTCTCCCCCGTCAGCGCCGAGTTCGAACTCCGCGCCGCCGAGGTCATCGCGGCGGAACTCCCGGAGATGGCGATCTCGCTCTCGCACGAGATCGGTCGCATCGGCCTGCTCGAACGGGAGAACGCGACCGTGGTCAACGCCGCCCTGCGCGAGCTCGCGGCCGGGATCGTCGACGGCCTGACGGCGTCCGTCCTCGGCGCGGGCATCCTCGCCCCGATCTACCTCAGCCAGAACGACGGCACGCTCATGGACGTCGAGCACGCCCGCCGCTACCCCGTCTCGACGTTCGCCTCCGGGCCGACGAACTCGATGCGTGGGGCCGCGGTCCTCAGCGGGGTCGGGAACTGCGCCGTGATCGACGTCGGGGGCACGACGTCCGACGTCGGCGTGCTCACCCGGGGTTTCCCGCGGGAGGCCACCACCGAGGTGAGCGTGGCCGGCATCCGGACGAACTTCCGGATGCCCGACGTCCTCTCCATCGGGATCGGCGGCGGCAGCCTGGTCACCGGTACCCCGGACTCCGCCGCGGTCGGGTCACGGTCCGTCGGGTACCGGCTGACCGAGGAGGCGCTCGTCTTCGGTGGGTCCACCCTCACCGCGACCGACATCGCCGTGGCCGCCGGGCGCGCCGACATCGGCGACGCGTCCCTCGTGGCGCACCTCGACCGTTCCCTCGTGCGGGCCGCGCTCGAGCGCATCGCGGCCGACGTGGCCGACGCCGTGGACCGGATGCGCACGTCGTCCGCTCCCCTGCCCGTCGTGGCGGTGGGAGGAGGTTCCGTCCTGCTCCCCGATGTGCTGGCCGGCAGCGGTGAGGTCCTGCGACCGGAGAACTTCGCGGTCGCGAACGCCATCGGTGCCGCGATCGCCCAGGTGAGCGGTGAGGTGGACCGCGTGTTCACGATCGAACCCGGCCGTCGCCACGAGGTCCTCGACGCCGCCCGCGCCGAGGCCGTCGAACGGGCCGTGGCCGCCGGGGCCACCCCGAACTCCGTCGAGGTCCTGGAGGTCGACGAGGTGCCGTTGCCGTACCTTCCCGGTGGGGCCACCCGCATCCGGGTCAAGGCCGTCGGGGACCTGCAGCTGCACGGGGCGCGGGCCGGAGCGCCGGAGGTGGCCGGTGTCTGATCCGACGGGGGGACACCGGTTGCAGCGGCTGAGGATCGAGGACCTCGCCGACGTCGCGCGCGGCGCCGCCGTCCTCGGGACGGGTGGGGGCGGCGACCCGCACATCGGGGAACTGCTGGCCCGCTCCGCGGTGCGCAGGCACGGTCCGGTCGAACTCACCGCCCTGGCGGAACTGCCCGACGACGCCGTGGTGCTGCCCGTCGCGATGATGGGTGCCCCGACGGTCATGGTCGAGAAGCTCCCCTCGACCGAGCAGGTGGGCCGGGCCGTCGAGGTCCTCACCCGCCACCTCGGCCTGCGAGTCACCCACATCGCCTGCGACGAGGCGGGTGGGGTGAACTCGCTGATCCCGGTCGTCGCCGCGGCGGAACTCGGTCTCCCCCTGGTCGACGCCGACGGCATGGGCCGGGCGTTCCCGGAACTCCAGATGACCCTGCCGACGCTCTACGGGATCAAGGGGACCCCGATGTCCATCGTGGACGAGAAGGGCAACGCCGGGATCTTCGAGACGATCGACAACACCTGGGCCGAACGCCTGGCCCGGACCGCGACGGTCGAGATGGGGTGCTCGGCGATGATCAGCAACTACGCCATGTCCGGCGCGGAGGCCCGGCGGTCGCTGGTGCCCGGAACCCTGTCACTGGCCGCCGCCATCGGACGGACCATCACGGCGGCCAAGGGGTCCGACGACCCCGTCGCCCCCGTCGTGGACCACCTCGGCGGCCGCCTGCTGTTCACCGGCAAGGTGGTCGACGTGGCGCGGCGGACCACCACGGGCTTCGCCCGGGGCGAGGCGCGGCTGGAAGGGACGGCGGAGTTCACCGGCTCGACCCTGCTGCTGCAGTTCCAGAACGAGAACCTGGTGGCCGAACGGGACGGTGAGCTCGTCGCGACGGTCCCCGACCTCATCAGCACCCTCGACCTCGCGAGCGGGGAGGCCGTCACCACCGAGACGTTGCGCTTCGGCCACCGGGTCGCCGTCATCGCCTCGCCCTGCGACCCGCGCTGGCGCAGCGACGCCGGACTGGCCCTGGCCGGGCCGCGGGTGTTCGGCTACGACGTGGAACCCGTCCTGATCGACCTGGCGGCGGGGGTGCCGGCGTGAACTGGATCCTCGACGAGTCCCACCTGCCCGACCTGGCGCGCGGGGCGGCCCTGCTCGGCACCGGCGGCGGCGGGGACCCCTACATCGGACGCCTGCTCGTCCAGGAGGCGATCCGCGAGCACGGGCCGATCACCGTCCTCGACCCCGACGGCCTCGACGACGACCTGTTCATCGTGCCCACCGCGATGATGGGCGCTCCGACGGTCATGGTCGAGAAGGTGCCCCGCGGCAGCGAACCCGTCGTGGCGTTGCGCCGCCTCGAGAAGCACCTGGGCCGCACCGCGGGGGCCACGATGCCGATCGAGTGCGGCGGGCTGAACTCGATGATCCCGCTGCTCGTCGCAGCCCGCACCGGCCTGCCCGTCGTCGACGCCGACGGCATGGGCCGCGCGTTCCCGGAACTGCAGATGGAGACGTTCAGCGTCTACGGCGTGCACGGTTCCCCCATGGTCGTCGCCAGCGACCGGGAGGAGACGGTGCTCATCGAGACCGGCGCCGACGACGTGCGCATGGAACGGCTCTCCCGGGCCGTCACGATCCAGTTCGGTGGGGCCGCTCTGATCGCCGAGTACCCGATGAGCGGGGCCGACGCGAAGCGCACGGCGGTGCCGAGGACGCTCTCCCTGGCGCTCGGGGCCGGACGGACCATCCGCGAGGCCCGCGAGGCCCACGCGGATCCGGTGCAGGCCCTGCAGGAGTTCTTCGCGACGACGATCTACCGCCACCTGCGTGTCCTGTTCCGTGGGAAGGTGAGCGACGTCGAGCGGCGCACGACGGGAGGTTTCGCCCGGGGTTCGACCCTGATGACGGGTCCCGACGGCGGGACGCTGGTACTGCAGTTCCAGAACGAGCACCTCATCGCCCGCCGGGACGGCGAGGTCGTCTGCGTGGTGCCGGACCTCATCTGCGTCCTCGACGACTCCACGGGGGAACCCATCACCACGGAGGGTCTGCGCTACGGACAGCGGGTCGTGGTGGTCGGGATCTCGACGCCGGACCTGATGCGCACCCCGGCGGCGCTCGCGACGTTCGGGCCGGCGGCGTTCGGGCTGGACCTGGCGTTCACCCCGGTCGAGGAACTGTCCGCCGTTCCCGTCGGCTGAACCGGCTGCACGGGTGGACGCGGTCCGTGGCACGCTGCCGCCGTGCTGCTGACCGCGTCCGACGTGCCTGCGCTGGTCCGCGGCGCGGCCCTGTTCGGTTCGGGCGGCGGTGGTGACACGCAGGACACGGCGATCTTGCTGAGCCGTTCGATGGGCCAGGGGGTGGAACTCCTCGATCCCGAGCACGCGCCGGACGACACGGTCGTGGTCCCCGTCGGGCTGGTCGGGGCGACGATCGTGCTGGCCGAGGAACTGCCGGGCGGCGCGGAGTTCACGACGGCCCTGCGCGCCGTGGAACGCTGGACGGGAACGCGCGCGCAGGCCCTCGCGAGCATCGAGGCGGCAGGGGCGAACGCGCTGACGGCCCTGCTGGTCGCGACGGACGTGGGGCTCCCCGTCGTCGACGTGGACCTCTGCGGCCGGGCCCTGCCCCGCCTGGACCAGTTCTCGATCGCGGTGGACGGCCTGCCGTTGACGCCGTTGGTGCTGTGCCCGCCGGGTGGCTCGCTCGTCGTGCTCGACCACGCCCGACCGGCCCAGGTCGAGCGGACGGTCCGCAGCGTCCTGGGGTCCAGTGGTGGCTGGGCGGCGGTGGCCTTCCCACCGATGTCCCTGGAGGTGCTGCGTCGCAGCGGGACACCGACGACGACCCGGCGCTGCCTCGACGTGGGACGGCGACTGCTGGACCTTCCGGAGGCCGCCGCACCCGCACGGCTGGAGGCGGCGACGGGAGGTCGCGTGCTGGGCGCGGGGCGCGTCGTCGAGGTGGTGCGCAGTTCCGCGCGGGGTTTCGGCCGCGGCAGCCTGACGTTGCGCGATCGGCGGACTTCCGGGTTGCTGCGGTTGGAGATGGAGAACGAGTACCTCGTGGCCTTCGAGGACGGTGCCCCGGTGGCCACGACCCCGGACGTCATCGCCGTGCTGGAACGGCGCAGTCTGCAGGCGATCTCGTGCGACCGGGCGACCCGTGGGTCGGAGGTCGTCGCCCTGCACCTGCCGGGTCCCGCGTTCTGGCGGGACGCACCGCGGTTGGACGCGGTGGCTCCCCGGGCGTTCGGCATCGACGTCGATCCCGTCCTCCTCCCCGCGGCGGTGTCGCCGTGATGCTCCCGCTGGCCTCGCTGCTGGACCTGCCGGGCTGGCGTGGCCGGGTCCGTGTCCTCGGTGGCAGTCCGACCGGGCGACGGGTCGGGTCGGTCGTGCTGGTGACCGATCGGGTCGAGCCTCGGGTGGGGGTCCTGGTGGCGACCGCGTCCGACCCGGCCGCGGAAGGCAGCGCCTGGCGGCTGGACGCCCTGCTGCGACGGGCGGCCGACGCCGGAGCCGGCGCGGTGCTGCTGCCCACGACGACGGACCTGCCGGCGCCGACGCGGTTGCTGTGCTCACGACTGGAGGTCTGCGTCCTCGGCTCGGAGGGGTCCTTCCTGGAGCTGCTGACGGAGGCCGCGGTCGCGCTGGCCGCCCCCGAGGTGGTCCGGGCGCGCACGGTGCTCCGGGTCCACACCGGGCTGGCCTCGGGCCGCGGGGACGGACCCGCCCGGCTCGTCACCCTGGTCGCGGAGGCCCTCGGGGTCCCGGTGGCCGTGCTGGACCGGGGCGGTCAGCACCTCGAGGGTTCCCCGCAGGAGGCCGGGCTGGCGATCCCCCGGCCCGGTGAGGCGGTGCCGCAGCGGGCGGTCCTGGCCGGCGGTACCACCCTCGCGCAGCCGGTGCTGCTGCCCGGCATCCCGGGGGTGCAGCGGTGGCTGGTGGCCTGGGTGCCGAACGAACGGGACGACGTCGGCGAGACCGCGGCCGACTGCCTCGTCGCCGGCGCGGTCGCCCTGGCCGGTCGGCTCGCGATGGACCGGCTGGTCCTCGAACGCGACGCCCGCGCCCGGACAGCCCTCCTCGCCGACGTCCTGCGGGGCGGGGACGACGCCTCGGCACTCCTGCGTCGTCGCGCGGCGGCCACCGGGTGGCCGCTGGACGGCTGGCACGTCGGCGTCCACGTCAGCACGGGTGACGGCGTCGACAACGCCGGGCTGCGGGCGGACGCGCTGGCGGCGTTCGCGGCGACGGGGACGGAACTCGTGCTCGTGGAACAGGACTCGGGCTGGACGGGGTGGTGGACGGCGCCCCGGGAACCGAGCGCGGAACAGGTCCGGACGTTGGCCGCGTCGTTGCGGGCCGGGCACCGCGAGCTGCAGGGGTCCACGGGGTGCGCGACCGGGGTGGGCCGTCCGCACCCCGGACCGGGTGGGATCGCAGCGACCCTGGCCGAGGCCTCGGACGCGGCCCGACTGGCCGGGAACCGTCCGGAACGGGGGCGGTTCCTGCACGTCGACCAGTTGGGGGTGGCCCAGACGTTGCTCGCCTGGACCCGGACGAACACGTTCGAACCTGCGGCGCAGAGCCTGCTGGCGCCCCTCGGGGCCCCGGACGGTGAACTCGTGCGGACGCTCGCGGCCTACCTCGACGCGGAGTCGTCGGTGACGGAGACGGCGGCCGTCCTGGGCGTGCACCGCAACACCGTCGCGGCGCGGACCGCGCGCGTCGAGCAGTTGCTGCACGTGGACCTCGGCGACCCCGACCAGCGGTTGGCGCTGCACCTCGCCTGCCGCGCGCTCACCACCTGACTCCGCGCACCTCCCAGGGGTCACACACCCACGGGCTGCAGCGCCTCGGCGGTCAGCTGCACCGAACGCAGCCGCGCTTCGGTCGAGAGCGCCTGGTGGGCGACGATGAGTTCGTCGGCGCCGGTGGAGGCGGCGAACTCCTCGAGGTAGCTGCGCACCTCGGTGGGGGTACCGACTGCCGCGTACGCCTGCATCTGGCGGACGTGCTGGCCCGCAGCGGTCTCCATGAGGATGTCGACCTCGGCCTCGCTGAACGTGCGGCCGCGGCCGAAGAGCGACGTCGCGAACCGGCGCTGCACCCCGGCGAAGGACTCGCGGGCCGCGTCGGTGGTGTCGGCGGCCACGACGTTCACACCGGCGATGACGTGGGGCTCGGCGAGCTGCTCGGAGGGGCGGAACTCGTTGCGGTACGCCGCGACCGCCGCACCGAGTTGCTGCGGGGCGAAGTGCGAGGCGAAGGCGTAGGGCAGACCGAGCGCGGCGGCCAGGTGCGCGCCGAACGTCGAGGAGCCCAGGACGTAGAGGGGGACCTTCAGTCCCGTCCCGGGGACCGCGTCGACCCCGGGGACGCGCGACTGGCCCGCGAAGTAGGCGCGCAGTTCGGCGACGTCCTCGGGGAACTGGGCAGAGGCCGCGGGGTCACGGCGCAACGCGTACGTCGTCGCCTCGTCCGAGCCGGGCGCGCGACCCAGACCGAGGTCGATGCGCCCCGGGTACATCGCCTCGAGGGTGCCGAACTGCTCGGCGATGGCCAGCGGCGAGTGGTTGGGGAGCATGACCCCACCCGCGCCGAGGCGGATCGACGTCGTCTTCGCACCGATGTGCGAGATCATCACCGCAGGAGCGGACGACGCGATGGACGGCATGTTGTGGTGCTCGGCGTACCAGACCCGTCGGTAGCCGTGGGCCTCCGCCGTCTGGGCGAGCGCGACGCTCGCGGCGATGCTCTCGCCCGCCGACTCCCCGGGTGCGATGGGGGCGAGGTCCAGGACCGAGAGCACGAGCGACGACATGGTGCGACCTTTCGAACGGGACTGGTTCCTCTTGGAGCCAACCTCCGGAGCGGCCCGGGGATTCCGTGCGCCCCGCCCGACCCCCTGCAGGTGGTGCCAGACTCCGGTGGTGACCGTGGAGCTGGAGGACGTCGTCGCCCGGCTGCGCGCCGCGGGGTGCGTGTTCGCCGAGCGCGAGGCAGAGCTGCTCCTCGCGACGGCGGACCCCGAACGGCTCGTGCTGCGACGGATCGCCGGCGAACGGCTCGAGGACGTCCTGGGGTGGGCGGAGTTCGTCGGGCTGCGGTTCACCGTCGCCCCCGGCGTCTTCGTCCCCCGCCACCGCAGCGAGTTCCTCGTCGAGATCGCCGTGGCCCGGACCAGACCCGGTGACGTGGTGCTCGACGTGGGCTGCGGGACCGGAGCACTCGGAGGCGCGTTGCGCGCCCGCGTCCCGGGGGTCGAACTGCACGCCACCGACGTCGACCCCGCGGCCGTCGCCTGCGCCCGGGAGAACCTGCCGGGTGCCGACGTCTTCCCCGGCGACCTCTTCGGCGGAGTTCCCGAGGGCCTGCGGGTGGACGTCCTGCTCGCCAACGTCCCCTACGTCCCGAGTTCCGAGATCGCCCACCTCCCGCCGGAGATGCGGGAGGGCGAGCTGCGTTCCGCCCTGGACGGGGGCGCCGACGGCCTCGACGTGCTGCGGCGGGTCCTCGCCGGTCTCGACGGGGTCCTGTCCGGGCGCGGAATCTCGTTGAGCGAACTCGACGAGGACCAGGTCCCGGCCGCGGTGGAACTCATCCCCGCGGGTTTCTCGGCCGAGGTGTTCGCCGACACCTCGGACGAGGACGACGGGTCGCGCGTCGTGGTCTGGAGCCGCGCACCGACCGGCGAGGCACGCCGGCGCTGACCACCCTCGTCGACTGGAGCGTTTCGCGTCCGATCCGGCTCCGGAGGACGCGAAACGCACCAGTCGATCAGGTGGCCATGTCGACGAAGCGCGAGTAGTGCCCCTGGAAGGCGACGGTGATGGTGTCCGTCGGGCCGTTGCGGTGCTTGGCGACGATGAAGTCGGCCTCACCCGCCCGCGGGGACTCCTTCTCGTACATGTCCTCGCGGTGCAGCAGGATGACCATGTCCGCGTCCTGCTCGATCGAGTTGTGGACCGCGATGCCGTTGGCGATGAAGTTGTGTCCGCCCGCGACCGTCGCGTCGTAGACCTGTTCCTCGCCGTCGGCCTCGATCGAGACGATCTCGTCCCACAACAGGTCGTTGACGGCGAGCACCTCCAGCTCAGCGCTGTCGAGGACCTGGGCGACGCGACCGAGACGCTCCCGCGACGGCGCGTGCTTCCAGAGGGAGCTGCCCCCGAACGACGTTCCCATCGCGGTGGCGAACTCGCGGTGGGTGATGTTCTTCTCGGTCAGCGTCCGGCGCACGTCGTCCCACACCTGGCGGGGCACGGTGTCGACGTTGGTGTTCGCGGACACGTCCCGGATGACGTCCAGCAACTGGTCGGCCAAGAGGCCCCTGGCACCGTGGACCCCGATCTCCTGCAGGAAGCGGCGCTGGTCGTCGACGCCCGAGACGTCCAGGGTGTACCCGGGGCGGTAGTTCGCCTTCGGCGTCGTGACGCGCACCCGGGTCGAGATGCCGAACCGGAGGAGCAGGCGTGAGACGTCGCGGATCAGCTGCAGGCTGGTGGACGCGTAGTAGATGCGCCCGCTGCGCCCGGACTGGTTCAGGGTGACGCTGCCGTCGGTCGCCCACAGGTGCCGCAGGAAGAGCGAGATCTGCTGCTTCGGGAGGTGGAACACCTGCTGCGGCACGAACTTCTCGTAGCTCCGCTTGCCGAAGAGACCCAGCTCGTCGAGCCATTCGGCCAAGGGGTTCCTGCGGCCGTGCGTCAGCCGGTACGGCGCCGGCAGCCGCAGGGTGACGCAGCGAGCCGCCGCGTACTCGTCACGGATCGCCACGATCGAGAACGCCGCGGCGGCGGCCCCGGCCACCGCCGAGAGGTTCTCCTCGTCCACGCTCGCGTAGCGCAGGGGCTGCCTGCGCACGAACGACCCGTCACCGATGAGGTGCCCCAGGAGCAGGACCTGCTCGTCGGTCCAGCTCGCGACCCGCTCGGGGGCGGGAACGTGACGCGGCACACCGAGACGATCGGCGACGGAGAGCTCGCCGAGCGGTTTCCACCCGTCGTAGGTGAGGAAGGGGTGGTTCGCCGTCGCGCGAACCTCCTTGCCCGACGCCATCCTCAGCTTGAACACCGGCTTGACCCCGGTCGGGAAGACGTGGGTCAGGTGCCGACGGACGTAGCGCAGTGACTCGTCGAGCGACCAGACGGGCACGTCGCGAGCCTGCAGGGCGAAGAGCTCCTCCATCGTGGTCTCCGCACCCGTGTCCGCACGCAGCACGCGCGTCTCCGCGGTCAGGCAACCGGATTCGCGGAGGTCGGAGACCATCGGCCGCTTGTCCGTGCGCTGCTCGGGCCCACGGTTCAGCTGCGAGAGCGCGATGACCGGGACCTCGATCTCCTTGGCCAACAGCTTCAACGCACGGGAGAACTCCGAGACCTCCTGCTGGCGGCTCTCGACCTTCTTGCCGGACGTCATCAGCTGGAGGTAGTCGACGATGACGAGCTTCAGGTCCGCGCGCTGCTTCAACCGGCGGCACTTGGAGCGGATCTCCATGAGCGACATGTTCGGAGAGTCGTCGATGTAGAGCGGCGCCTCGTTGATGGCGCCCATCGTCCGCGCGAACCGCGTCCAGTCCGCGTCGTCCATGTTCCCCTTGCGCATCTTCTGCAGGGGGACCCGCGCCTCCGCGGAGAGCAGGCGCATCGCGATCTCGTTGCGCCCCATCTCGAGGGAGAAGATGACCGAGGCGAGACCGTGCTTGATCGACGCCGCCCGCGCGATGTCCAGTCCGAGGGTGGAGTTGTGCGTCGGGATCATCGAGCGGCCGGCGAGGTAGAGGTGGTCGTCGTTCGACACTTCGACGCAACGGACGGGGACCGAGGCGACGGGTCGGACCTCGGAGACCTTGTGGAACTCGACGTCGCCCCGGACCGGTGCGATCTGCACCACGTCCGACTGCAGGTCGGCACGCAGTTCTTCGGTCGTGCGGATCACCGGACCGACGCTCCGGTGCACGGCCCACTGGTGCTGCGCGTCCGCGACGATCACGCTGCCGTCGGAGAAGTGCACCTCGTAGCAGGGGCGCCCCTCCAACACCTCGGTCGCGGCGACCACGCGCGTGGGCCGACCGTCGGCGCCGATCAGGTCGTCGCCGACCGCGACCGACCCCATCGTCGTCCAACCCGTGGGCGTCGGCAGGGGAGTGTCGAGGGCCAGGGCCTTCCCGACCGCCGGTCGAGCCGCGATGACGATCATCTGACCGGGGTGCAGGCCGTTGGTCAGGCTGTCGAGGTCGGCGAAGCCGGTGGGGACGCCGACCATGCCCTCGCCGCGGTGGGAGCTGGCCTCGATCTCGTCGATGGTCCCCTCGATGACGTCACCGAGGACGGCGTAGTCCTCCTTGGTGCGCTTCTCGGTGACGGCGTACATCTCGGCCTGCGCGGAGTTCACGACGGACTCGACGTCCATGCCCTCGGAGCCGTAGCCCATCTGGACGATCCGGGTGCCGGCCTCGACGAGGCGGCGCAGGACGGCGCGCTCGCCGACGATCCGCGCGTAGAACGCGGCGTTGGCGGCGGTGGGGACGGTCGAGATGAGGTCGTGCAGGTAGGGGGTGCCGCCGACGCGGGTGAGCTCGCCCTTGTTGGTCAGCTCGGCCGACACCGTCACCGGGTCGGCGGGTTCGCCGCGCGAGTAGAGGTCGAGGATCGCCTCGTAGATGAGCTCGTGCGCGGGACGGTAGAAGTCCTGGCTCTTGATGACCTCGACGACGTCGGCGATGGCGTCCTTGGACAGCATCATTCCGCCGAGCACGCCCTGTTCGGCGGCGATGTCCTGGGGCGGCATCCGGTCGAAGGACTCCCCGCCGCGTCCGCCGTCGCGGTCGCCGCCCTTGCGGCCACCCCGGCCACCGTTGCGGCGACCTCCGGACGACCCCTCGTCGGGGAAGTCGAAGTCCGCGGGGGGCTCGTCGTACGTGGTCACAGAAGCCAGCTCCAAGTCCCCGGGATCCCCGGATACGTCCCCGCGACGAATCGCTCGCCGTAGTCCTACGGCACGCCTCCGACACGCCCTCCGACCCACTCCCTGGCACAGTGACCGACCGTCCCCCGGCTGGTCAAACGGCCCTGTGCACAGGGCGGTGGACAGCCTGTGGATGACGTGGGGACCGTTGTGCACAGGGGGTGGACAACCCTGTGGACAAACTCGGCCAAAGCGGTGGACAACTTCCGGGACGCCCCGCTGACCTGCGACGATGCCGTCCACCGCGTGTGGAGACGAAAAGAACCGTTCGGGTGAAGGGAAGTCGGTCACGTTGCAGTTCGGTAACGCTCTGTCAAGGCGGCTCAAGGTGACGCAGCGTGATGCCGAGATCCTCCGGTTGGCCGTCCCCGCCCTGGGTGCCCTCGTCGCGGAGCCCCTGTTCCTGCTCGCCGACTCCGCCATCGTCGGTCGTCTCGGCACCCTCCCGCTGGCTGGGCTGGGTATCGCCGGCGCGGTGCTCGGGACCGCCGTCAGCGTCTTCGTCTTCCTCGCCTACGGCACCACCGCGAGCGTCGCCCGCCGCCTCGGCGCCGGGGACGCGAAGGGCGCGCTGAGCCAGGGGGTCGACGGGATGTGGCTCGCCCTCGGGCTCGGCGTCGTCACGGCCGTCGTCACCCGCCTCCTCTCCGGTCCGCTCGTCGACCTCCTCGGCGTCTCCGCGGCGGCGCGACCCTCCGCGCTGACCTACCTGCACTGGAGCCTGCTGGGGCTGCCCGGGATGCTCGTGGTCCTGGCCGCCACCGGGGTCCTGCGCGGCCTGCAGGACACCCGCACCCCGCTGGTCGTCGCGAGCGCCGGAGCACTCCTCAACGTGGCGCTGAACCTGCTGCTGGTGAACGGCGCCGGCTGGGGCATCGCGGGGTCGGCGATCGGGACGGCGACGACGCAGGTGCTGATGGCGATCACCCTCGCAGCGGTCGTCGCGCGCGGGGTCCTGCGGACCGGGGCGCGGGTGCGTCCGCACCCGCTGGGGGTGCTGCGCAACGCCGTCGACGGGATCCCGCTGCTCGTCCGCACCGTCACGTTGCGCGTCGCGGCGCTGCTGACGACGTTCGTCGCCGCGGCCCAGGGTGACGCCGGGATCGCCGCGCACCAGGTCGCGAACACCGTCTGGACGACGACGGCCCTGGCCCTCGACGCCCTGGCGATCGCCGCGCAGGCCCTCGTCGGCCGCGCGCTGGGGGCCGCGGACGTCGACGGGGTCCGGGCGACGATCCGCCGGATGACGCAGTGGGGCGTCGGCGTGGGCGTGCTCCTGGGGGCCCTGCTGATCGTCACGCGTTCCCCCGTCGCCGGGTTCTTCGCCCCGGAACCCGAGGTCCGCGGCTACCTGAGCGCAGCGCTGGTGGTCCTCGGGGTCTGCCTGCCCGCGGCGGGCTGGGTGTTCGTCCTGGACGGGGTGCTCATCGGCGCCGGTGACGGTCGTTACCTCGCCCGCGCCGGGGTCGTCACCCTCGCCTGCTACGTCCCCGCGGCGCTGGCCGTGCTGTGGCTGGTGCCGACCGGACGGGCCGGGCTCGTCTGGTTGTGGGTCGGGTTCGCCGGTGTCTACACGCTGGCCCGGTTGCTGACCCTCGTCCGCCGCGAACGTGGGGGCGCCTGGATGGTCACGGGCGCGTGAGGGCCTCGCGGTCGAGCAGCGCGGTCTTCAGCGGGGTTCCGTAGCGGAAACCCCCGAGGGCGCCGCCGGACCGCAGCACCCGGTGGCACGGGACGAACAGGGCCGCGGCGTTCCTGGCGCACGCCCCGGCGACCGCCCGCACGGCCGCGGGCCGACCCGAGCGTTCCGCGAACTCGGTGTAGGAGATCCGCTCCCCCGGTTCGACGTCGCGCAAGACCTTCCAGGCGTGCTCGCGGAACTCCCCCGACCGCTGCCGGACGGGGACCGCGGCCGGCGCGTCCAGGTCGCCGTCGTAGTAGGCCCGGACCGCTTCCTGCGCGGCCCGCAGCACCGCGGGGGAACCCGTCGCCGTGCGCAGCTGCGGGTGCACGAGGGCCACCAGCTCGTCGATCGAGTCCGTCCAGCCGGCGGCGAGGACGGCGTCGTCGGCGACGACCACCGAGAAGGGTCCGTCGGGCGTCGTCAGGGTTTCTGCGGTGGTCATCGTGGCGGCCTTCCATCGGTGGTCCAGCGGTCGGTGGTCCAGAGGTGCATGGCGGCGTAGGAACGCCAGGGCGCCCAGCGGGCCGCGTGCTCGCGCAGCCGTCGGTGGGCGGTGGCGCTGGGGAGACCGGGGTCGAGGAGTCCCAGCGAGCGGGCCCCCGCGGCGAGGGCGACGTCGCCGGTCAACCAGCTGTCAGGGTCACCGAGCACCCGCATCGCGACGTGGGCAGCCGTCCACGGTCCGATGCCGACGCGGGCCGAGAGGTTCTCGCGCAGGACGTCCGGGTCGACCCCGACGTCCACGACGAGGTCCCCCGCGGCGAGGTCGCGCGCCGCCGAGACCACCGTGCGGACCGACCGGGCGGGCAGGCGCAACGCACGGTCGGCCCCTGTCTCGACGACCCCCGCCGCGATCTGCTCCGGGGTCGGGAACAGGAGGTCCAGCCCAGGGAACCTCGACGGGTGCGGGGTTCCGAGGGCCCGCGCGAGCCGACCGAGGTGGGTGCGCGCGGCGGCCACCGAGATCTGCTGCCCCACGACGCTGCGGACGAGGAGTTCGTGCGCGTCCACCGCCCCGGGCACCCGGATCCCCGGCGTCGAGGCGACCGCGCGGGCGAGGGCGGGATCAGCCGCCAGCGCCGCGTCCACGGCGACCGGGTCGGCGTCGAGGTCGAGGAGGCGGCGGACCCGCGCGACGGCGGTCGCGACGTCGGAGAGCGAACCGAGTTCGAGTTCGGCGCGCACCTGCCAGGACCCCGGAGCGGTCCGCGACGCCGTGATCCGCACCGCCCCCGGACCGGCCGGCAACGACAGGGTCCGCGCGTAGCGCAACCGGTCCCCGTCGGAGACGTCGGCGGTCTCCACCCCCTCGACGGCCCGCACGGCCAGGAAGCCGAACACCCCCGGCGCGTCGAAGGGGTGCCGGACGGGCAGCGCGAGGTCGAGCCGGACCGCCTGCCCGGCCGCCGCGCCGGTCGAGGCGGGACGGCGGGCGCGCAACTCCCCGGGCGCGACGGCGAACACCTCACGGACGGTGTCGTTGAACTGCCGCACCGAGCCGAACCCGCTGGCGAAGGCGACGTCGGCGATCCGCAGGTCGCTGCCCACCAGCAGCGACCGCGCCGTCTGGGCCCGTCGTGCGCGGGCCAGCGCCTGCGGGCCGGCGCCGAGTTCCGCGACGAGCATCCGCTGGACGTGCCGGGAGGTGTACCCCAGACGCGTCGCGAGCCCGTCGACACCCTCGCGGTCGACGACCCCGTCGCCGATGAGCCGCATCGCGCGGGCCGCGAGATCGCGGCGCAGGTTCCACTCGGGGGTTCCCGGGGTCGCCTCGGGCAGGCACCGCTTGCACGCCCGGAACCCGGCCGCGTGGGCGGAGGCCGAGGTCAGGTGGAAGGTGACGTTCTCGGGTCTCGGGGTGCGGGCGGGGCACGACGGTCGGCAGTAGATCCCGGTCGTGGAGACGGCCGTGAAGAACTGACCGTCGAAGCGGACGTCGCGGGCGCCGATGGCGCGGTAGCGCTCGGCGAACGCGAGGTCCCGCTCGTCCACGGGTGCGGTGTCCACGCCTCGATGGAACCCCGCCGGGCCCCGCCGGGTCTAGCGGGGATCGGACACAGCCGTCGGGACGAGCGAGACCACGACCTTCCGCGCGGAGACCCCGCGTCGCTGTACGTCCAGGGCCTCCTGCACCGCCCCGAGCCCGGTCCCGACCACCAGCGGCTCCGGGACCGCGCGGTAGCGACCCGTGGCCAGGGCCGCGGGGAGGAAGTCCTCGTAGACGGCCTCGGCGACCTCGTTCGCCTTTAGCGTGCTCCCGAACACGAACTTCGTGACGATCCCGAGGCGACGGCTCCTCACCTGCAGGGCGAGGGTGGAGCGGGCGATCCGGAGCAGGGTGCGCGGCAGGCCGGCCCCCTCGCCCACCCCGGCGAAGGAGACCGGGGTGCTGAGCATCGCCACGAACTTCCGCCCCTCGCAGCGACGGACGACCTCGACGCAGGCCGACGAGGAACCCTCACCGATGGCGAGCGTCCCGGCCAGCCGCCGTCCGGCCAGGGCGGCCACGACGTCGTCGACCGCGGTCGGGCCGGCGTAGTCGACGACCTGGTCCGCGCCGAGCGAGCGCACGAGGTCCGCGTTGCGCGGCGAGCAGGTCGCGACGACCTGGTACCCGGCGGCGACGGCGAGCTGCACGGCGTTGAGCCCGACGCTGGTGGACGCGCCCCACACGAGGACGACCTCCCGGGTGGGCACCGGGTCCGCCACGGGGTGGCGCAGGGCCAGCAGGTCGGTCTGGAACAGGGCGCAGGACGCCGTGGAGACCGAGAGGGGCAGGACGCAGGCGTCTTCGTAGGGCAGGTCGTCGGGGATCGCGCTCGCCAGGCGTTCCAGCACGACCGTCCGGTCCTGGAACCCCCCTTCGGCGGCCCGGTTGCTGTCCTTGTCGCTGCCCACGGCGTGAGCGAGGACCCGGTCGCCGACGGCGAAGCGGGTGACCGCGGAACCGATCTCGACGACCTCACCGGCGACGTCGGAACCGAGGACGAAGGGGTAGCGCAACCAGCGGTAGGCCACGCTCCCGGCGACCTGGACGATCCAGTCCAACGGGTTGACGGCGACGGCGTGGTTGCGGACGACGATCTCGTCGGCTCCCGCGGCAGTGGCGGGGGCGGGCCGGACGACGAGGCGCGCGGAGCGCTCGTCGATCCAGGCTGCGGACCAGGTGGTCATGCGTGGTGTCCTCTCCGGACGGACCAGGTGATGTCACCCGGTGACATGGAGAAGCTAGCAGCGATGTCACCCGGTGTCATCCCCGGTAGGATCACCCCATGACGCGCTGGGACCCGGACACGAGGGACCGGCTGCAGCAGGCGGCGATGGCCCTCTTCTTCGAGCGCGGCTTCGAGGCCGTCACCGTCGCCGAGATCGCCGAGCGCGCGGGCCTGACCAAGCGCACGTTCTTCCGGCACTTCACCGACAAGCGCGACGTGGTCTTCGCCCGGGCACAGGCCCTCGAGGACACCGTTGTCCTGACGCTCACCGCGACCCCCGCCGAGGTGGCCCCCCTGAGGGCCGTCACCGCCGCCCTGACCCGGGGCGCCGCGCTGTTCACCGAGTACCGGCAGTTCGCCGGCGCGGTCCGCGAGCTCGTCGCCTCCTCGGCCGAGCTCCGCGAGCGGGACCTGCTCAAGACGGCCTCGCTCGCCGCCGCCCTCTCGAGGACCCTGCAGGGACGAGGGGTCGAGGCGCAGCAGGCCGAACTGACCGCTCGGACGGGCACGACGATCTTCACCTCGGCCTACGACCGCTGGATCGACCGCGGTGGCGAACCCGAGTTCGCCGACGTCGTGCAGGAGTGCCTCGACGACCTGCGCGCCGCGGTGGGTGCGGACTGATCGCGGAACGGCGCCCCCGGGCGAGCGCCTCCACGGGGCGCGCGAGGAGCGCCGGGCACCTCCGTGGCGCAACGCCAGGCCCGTGGTGGACGGGTCGAGGTGCGACTCCGACCCGACCGGCGACCCCGACGTGACGACGCCCTCAGCGAACGGGGCCCTCTCGGGCTTGCCACCCCCGCCAACGGCACGCATGCTCGGGACTGTGTCCTCGGGCTGAAGGCAGGGGACGGTGAGCCGAGGAGATCGTCGTGTTCGAGAGGTTCACCGACCGCGCCCGCCGGGTCGTCGTCCTGGCCCAAGAAGAAGCGCGGATGCTCAACCACAACTACATCGGGACCGAGCACGTGCTGCTCGGCCTGATCCACGAGGGCGAAGGCGTCGCCGCCAAGGCCCTCGAGTCGCTCGGGGTGTCGCAGGACGCCGTCCGGGCCCAGGTGCAGGAGATCATCGGTCAGGGCCAGCAGGCCCCGTCCGGTCACATCCCCTTCACCCCCCGCGCCAAGAAGGTCCTGGAGTTGTCGCTGCGCGAAGCGCTGCAGCTGGGCCACAACTACATCGGCACCGAGCACATCCTGCTCGGGCTCATCCGCGAGGGTGAGGGCGTCGCCGCCCAGGTGCTGGTGAAGCTGGGCGCCGACCTCAACCGGGTCCGCCAGCAGGTCATCCAGCTGCTGTCGGGCTCCGAGGGCAAGGAGCCCATGAGTGCCGGCGGCGGCGATCAGCAGCGCGAAGGGGTCCCCGCGGGCTCGCTCGTGCTCGACCAGTTCGGGCGCAACCTGACCCAGGCCGCCCGTGAGGGCAAGCTCGACCCGGTCATCGGTCGCGACCAGCAGACGGAACGCGTCATGCAGGTCCTGTCCCGACGGACCAAGAACAACCCGATGCTCATCGGCGAGGCCGGGGTCGGCAAGACCGCCGTCGTCGAAGGGCTCGCCCAGGAGATCGCCCGCGGACAGGTCCCCGAGACCCTGCGCGACAAGCAGATCTACACCCTCGACCTCGGGGCGCTCGTCGCCGGCTCGCGCTACCGCGGTGACTTCGAGGAGCGCCTCAAGAAGGTGCTCAAGGAGATCGGGACCCGCGGCGACATCATCCTGTTCATCGACGAGATCCACACCCTCGTCGGAGCCGGTGCCGCCGAGGGCGCGATCGACGCCGCCTCCATCCTCAAGCCGATGCTGGCTCGTGGTGAGCTCCAGACCGTCGGTGCCACCACGATGGACGAGTTCAAGAAGTACATCGAGAAGGACCCGGCCCTGGAACGTCGCTTCCAGCCGATCCAGGTCCCGGAGCCCACGCTGGCCCACGCCATCGAGATCCTCAAGGGGCTGCGTGACCGCTACGAGGCCCACCACCGGGTGACCATCACCGACGCGGCGCTCGTCGCCGCGGCCACCCTCTCCGACCGTTACGTCAACGACCGCTACCTGCCCGACAAGGCGATCGACCTGATCGACGAGGCCGGCGCCCGGTTGCGCATCCGCCGCATGACCGCACCGCCGGACCTGCGTGAGTTCGACGAGCGCATCGCCGACGTCCGCCGCGAGAAGGAGAGCGCGATCGACGCGCAGGACTTCGAGAAGGCGGCCTCGCTGCGGGACCGGGAGAAGACGGTCATCGCGCAGCGCAAGGAGCGCGAGAAGCAGTGGAAGGCCGGTGACATGGACGTCGTCGCCGAGGTCGACGAGGAACTGATCGCCGAGGTCCTCGCCACCGCGACCGGCATCCCCGTCGTGCGGCTCACGGAGGAGGAGTCGACCCGCCTGCTGAACATGGAGGCGGAGCTCCACCAGCGCGTCATCGGCCAGGACGACGCCATCAAGGCGCTGTCCCAGGCGATCCGACGCACCCGTGCGGGGTTGAAGGACCCCAAACGTCCCGGTGGCTCCTTCATCTTCGCCGGCCCCACCGGGGTCGGGAAGACGGAGCTGGCCAAGGCGTTGGCGGAGTTCCTCTTCGGTGAGGAGGACGCCCTCATCCAGCTGGACATGTCGGAGTTCTCCGAGAAGCACACCGTCTCGCGGCTGTTCGGCTCCCCTCCCGGCTACGTCGGCTACGAGGAGGGCGGTCAGCTGACGGAGAAGGTGCGGCGCAAGCCGTTCTCGGTGGTCCTCTTCGACGAGGTCGAGAAGGCGCACCCGGACATCTTCAACTCGTTGCTGCAGATCCTGGAGGACGGTCGTCTGACCGACTCCCAGGGCCGCATGGTCGACTTCAAGAACACCGTCATCATCATGACGACGAACCTGGGGACGCGGGACATCTCCAAGGCCTCCGGGCTGGGGTTCGCCGCCGGGTCGCAGACGACGCAGACGAACTACGACCGGATGAAGTCGAAGGTCAACGAGGAGCTCAAGCAGCACTTCCGGCCGGAGTTCCTCAACCGCGTCGACGACATCGTCGTGTTCCCGCAGCTGACGCAGGAACAGATCGTCCAGATCGTGGACCTCATGCTGGCCGGCGTCGAGGACCGCCTGAAGGACCGCGACATGGGTCTCGAGCTCACGCCGTCGGCGAAGGTCCTGCTGGCGACGAAGGGCTACGACCCGGTCCTGGGGGCTCGTCCGTTGCGCCGCACCATCCAGCGCGACATCGAGGACGTCCTGTCCGAGAAGATCCTCTTCGGGGAGTTCCGGGCCGGGCACGTCGTCGCCGTCGACACCGAGGGCGAAGGCAAGGAACAGACCTTCACCTACGCCGCCCACGACCGCACGGTGGTCGAGGACCTGCCGGTGACGGTCCCGTTCGGCGAGGTTCCCGAGGACTGAGTCCGGGACGACGGCCCGGTCCCCCGCGGGGGGCCGGGCCGTCGTGCGTTCAGCGCTTGAGCAGGAAGGCGAAGTCGCCGGACACCCTGCCGCGCAGGTCCACCGACGCGACGATCGTCCCGCTCTCGACCCACCGCTCGACCTGGGCCCGCGACAGCCCGAGCCCGGCGGCGAGGAGACGGACCGGTCGGACGGGGATCCGCGCCTCCACCCGCACCAACACCTCGAGCACCGCGTTCGGGTCCGACGGGACCGACGCTCCGCCGGTGTCCAGCCGCCAGGCGCCCGTCCAGTCCAGGACGACGTGGCGGAGGGCCGGCGCCCCGTGGAGCAGATCCGCGACCAGGTCGACGTCGTTGCGGTGCAGGCGGTTCAGCAGGTCCGCCGGCACCCGGCGGACGTGCACCCGTTCCAGCACGGGGACCTTGAGGGTCTCGCCGCAGGTCGTGCAGAGCGCCAGGAGCCAGGCGTCGAGCAGCTTGCCGCTGGCGTTGACGCGGAACCTCCCGCTGGGCGCGAAGCGGTCGTGACCGCACCGGGGGCAACGACGGACGATGAGGGGCAGGCAGGTGGGCGTGACCGCCCAGGTCGTGGGCATGGAGGGGCACCGTTCGGTGAGTTTCCGCAAGCAGGAGGAGCACGCGGCACGGAGCCGGCGCGCGACACATCAGCTCTCGGGAGTTCTCACAGAACGGACAACGGCTCGCCCTCGGTCGACCGGCAGGAAGCGACGACGGTATCGACGCCGCGCGATCGGGGACCACCGCTTTTCGGGGACGGCGGACGGATCGGGCCCGCCGTGGGAACGACGAAGGCCGGCCGCGCAGCGCGCGACCGGCCTTCGTTCAGTGCTGAACCGCTCTCAGGCGGTGGCCTCGACGACGTCGATGGTCACCGTCGCGGAGACGTCCGCGTGCAGACGGACGAGAGCCTTGTGCTGACCGGTCGTCTTGATCGGCTGCAGGATCTCGACCTTGCGCTTGTCGATCGACGGCCCACCGGCGGCGCTCACAGCGTTCGCGACGTCGGACGGGGTCACCGCACCGAACAGGCGGCCACCGCGACCGGTACGAGCGGCGAACGCCACCGTACGAGCCTCGAGCGACTGCTTGACGGACTTGGCCTCGTCGAGGCTGGCGATCGCGCGGGCCTTGCGGGCCTTGCTGATCGTCTCGACCTGCTTCTCGCCACCCTTGGTCCACGGAGTGGCCAGGTTGCGGGGAAGCAGGAAGTTGCGGCCGTAGCCGTCCTTGACCTCGACGATGTCGCCGGGGGTCCCGAGGCCGGAGACCTCGTGGGTGAGGATGAGCTTCATCTCGTTCCCCCTTCTCAGCGCGCGGAGCTGCTGTAGGGCAGCAGCGCCATCTCACGAGCGTTCTTGATCGCCTTGGCGATCTGACGCTGCTCCTGGACGGACACACCGGTCACCCGACGAGCGCGGATCTTGCCGCGGTCGGAGATGAACTTGCGCAGCAGCGCAGTGTCCTTGTAGTCGACCGCCTCGATCTTGGCGGCCTTGAGCGGGTTCTGCTTCTTCTTGGGCTTGCGCACGGGCACCTTGGCCATCGTGGTGCTCCCCTCTCGTGAGAGCCCAGGGGTTCAGACCTGGGATGACGTCTTGTGTGCGACCTGGCGGACGGCGACGGGGTCGCTGTCGTGAGGTCGATGAGACGCGGGTCGCGGAGGACTGGCCTCCGGGTCACCGGTCTCTCTGAATGCCGCAGTCCAGTCGCTCAGAACGGCGGGTCGTCGTTGGACGCGCCGCCCCAGCCACCGCCGCCACCGGAAGCGTTTCCGCCGCCGGACGGGCCGGTCGCCCAGGGGTCGTCCTGCTGCTGCGGGGCGCTGCCGCCGGAACCGCCACCCCAGCCGCCGCCACCGCCGCCGGAGTTGCCCCCGCCGGAGTTGGCGCCGCCGGAGCCGGAGCCGCCGGAGAACCCTCCGCCACCGCCGCCACCGAAACCGCCGCCACCACCACTACCGCCGCGGGAGGTCTTGTTGACCTTCGCGGTGGCGTAGCGCAGCGAGGGGCCGACCTCGTCGACCTGCATCTCGATGACGGTCCGCTTCTCGCCTTCCTTCGTGTCGAAGGTCCGCGACTGCAACCGACCGGTCACCACGACCCGCGTGCCGCGCGTGAGCGACTCGGCGACGTTCTCCGCCGCTTCGCGCCAGATCGCGCAACGCATGAACAGCGTCTCGCCGTCCTTCCACTCGTTCGACTGACGGTCGAACGTGCGGGGCGTCGAGGCGACCGTGAAGTTGGCCACCGCGGCACCCGACGGGGTGAAGCGCAGTTCGGGGTCGTTCGTGAGGTTCCCGATCAGCGTGATGACGGTTTCACCCGCCATCAGGCAGCCTCGGCTCGCAGAAGCTTGGTGCGCAGCACACCCTCGTTGAGGTTCAGCTGGCGGTCGAGCTCCTGCGCGACGGCGGGCTCGGTGGTGAGCTCGACGACGGCGTAGATGCCCTCGGACTTCTTCTTGATGTCGTAAGCGAGCCGACGGCGGCCCCAGATGTCGACCTTGCCGACCTCGCCACCGCCCTGACGAACGACGTTGAGGAAGCGGTCGAGGGACGGGGCGACCGTCCGTTCTTCCAGTTCCGCGTCGAGGATCACCATGAGCTCGTACTGACGCGCGCTCATTCCCCACCTCCTTCGGTCTCATGCGGCCACGGTCTCTCCGTGGCAGGAGGGTCTCGGTGCGTGTCTTCCCCCACCCGCTCACAGGTGCGAACGGTCGGGGAACCACACGAGTCTACCGGCCCCAGGACGCCCACCCTGCCGCAGCGGCCGGACGGGCCCCTGCGGTCCTCCACAGGCGGGGGCCGCGGTCGGGCCTGTGCACGCACGGACGACGCGGACGGCGGCGGACGGCGCCTCAGGCGACGCGCACGACCAGCGCGTCGGGCGCCCCGTCGAAGTCGCCACCGGTCGGGTCGTCCAGTCCGCGGGTCGCGCGGACGGCGTCGGTCGACGGCGTCCGCACCTCGCGCACGACGCAGACCACCAGCCAGGCGATCGCGGCCAGCCGCACGAGGAGGACCATCGCGTACAACTCGGGCGGCAACGCCCGGTTGGTGTTGGTCTGCCCCGCGATGTAGAGCCAGACGGCCCCGAAGTAGGCCCCTTCGGCCACCCACCAGAGCACCTGGTCGCGCCAGCGGGGGACCGCCAGGGCGGCCAGCGGCAGCAGCCACAACGCGGCCTGCGGGGGGAAGGACACCCCGAGCGCGCAGTAGCCGGCGACCAGCAGGAACGCGACCTGCACCAGCCGGGGACGTCGCGGCGCCCACAGCACGAACACCCCGACGAGGACGGTCCAGACGACCCACGCACCGATGGTCAGGACCACGACGGCGGGGCCCGGCAGACCGGAGGTGTTCGTGGCGTCGACGGCCTGCTGGGCCAGTTGCGGCAGGACCCAGAGCGATCCGTACCCGGCGCGCTGGTCGAAGAACGCCCGCAGGTAGGCGCTCCAGGCGTCGACGTTCGTCACGGCGAACGGCAGGTCGACGGCGAGCCACGCCGCGAGCGCGGCGCCCACCGTCGTCGCCGCCCCGCGGAACCGGCCGGTGCGCACCGCGAGCAGCACGATCGCGAGCAGGATCAGCACCGGGTAGGTGCGGGTCGCGACGGCGAGACCCAGCAGGATCCCCGCCGGCACCGGACGGCGTCGGGCCCAGCAGGCCATCCCGGCGGTGGCCAGCGCGACGCCGGCGAGGTCGAAGGACAGCAGGGCCGAGAGCGCCAGCACGGGACTGACGGCCACGAGCAGCGCGTCCCAGCCGCGACGGCGACCGGCCATCGTCCAGACCGCGATCGTCACGACCAGGGCCGCCACGAGCAGCAGGACCGTCGAGAGGTCGAAGTAGACCCGCTGCGCGGTGACCGTCACCTCGTGCGGCGCGAACCGGGCGACGAGCCAGGCCAGCGCGGAGGTCACCGGCGGCTGGTTCAACGAGACACCGTCGGCGTAGGGGCCGAGGCCGTTCGCCAGTCCCGAGGACGTGTAGACGACCGGCAGGTCGGTGTAGCAGGCGTGGACGAACTGGTCCGGGGTGTTCCAGCCGAGGGTGCGGCAGTGGTGCTTGCCGACGGCGCCCAGCGCGACGGCGACCGCCGTCAGCGACACCGCGACGGGGAGCGCTCGCGCCCACCACGGGCCGTCACCGGCGAGGCGACGGCCGGCCGGACCGCCGAGGACCTCGCTGCCCGCACGGGCCAGGGCGTCCACCGCGGTCGGCGGGACCGAGGGGACCTGCGGAGGCTTCGCCGGGGTGGCAGGGCCGGTGTGACCGGGGGACTCGGTGCTCACCCCCTCAGCTTCCCCTACCCGACGCTCGCGGCGCTCGCGGCACCGGTGGCGGCCGCGGCGTCCTGGGTCGCGGCCGCAGCGCCCTGGCCACCGGGGTTCCCGCCGTCACCGCTGCCCCCGGACGAGGACGAACTGCTGCTCGACGAGGACGAGGACGACGAGGAGGAAGAGCTCGAGGAGCTGCTGGGGGAACCGGACGGCGTCCCGGTCGGGCTGCTGGTGGGGTCACCCGTCGGGGAGTCCGTCGGGGTCTGCGTCGCGGTGTCCGTCGGGGAGTCCGTCGGGCTGTCCGTCGGGGACTGCGAGGTGGTCGAGGACGACGACCTCGAGGAGGACGAGCCGCTGGACGTCGACCCCTTCGAGACGCCGACGTTCGCGCGCGCCGGGAAGTCCTCCTCGTCGACGCCCTGGAGGGCGGCCTTCATGAAGGTCGTCCAGATGCGCACCGGGTAGGAACCACCGGTGACCTCACCGCCACCGAGGTCGAGGGGGACGTTCTTCGTGCCGTCGGGGCTGGTCTGGAACAACGCGACGGAGGCGGCGAGGTTCGGCGTGAACCCCGCGAACCAGGCCGCCAGGTTGTCGTTCGTGGTGCCCGTCTTCCCCGCGGCGGGACGGTTCAGCCGTTTGGCGTAGGAACCCGTCCCGGACTGCACGACCTGCTCCATGGCGTAGGTGGCGTCGGCGGCCACGTCGGCGGGGAACGCCTGCGTCGTCGTGGGCGACGCGGTGTAGGTCCGGGTGCCGGAGGTGTCGTCGATGCTGGCGATGGTGTGCCACGGGGTGCGGGTGCCCTGGGCCGCGAACGTCGCGTAGGACTGGGTCACGTCGATCGGGTGCGGCGACGCGGTGCCGAGGACGTTGGCGATGTACTGGTCCCCGGCCGTCCCCGTGGCGGAGTCCTCCGGGTACCCGGCTGCGACGGCGACGTCCCGGGTCTTCGCGGGAGTGACCTCTTCGTTGAGCTGGGCGTAGACGGTGTTGACCGAGTGCTCGGTGGCCGTGACGAGATCGATGGTGCCGAACTGCTCGCGACCGAAGTTCTTGAACGGGTTCCCGTCCACCGTCTGCGGGCTGGACCCGTTGAAGGTGGTCTTCAGCGAGTATCCCTGTTCCAACCCGGCCACGAGGGCGAACGGCTTGAACGTCGAACCGGCCTGCGCCCTGGCCTGCGTGACGTCGTTGAACTGCGTGGTGAGGTAGTCCGCACCGCCGTACATGGCCCTGACCCCACCGGTCTTCGGGTCGATCGCGGACAGCGCGACGTGGAAACCCTCCGGCCGCTGCGCCGGCAACTGGTCCGCGACGGCGGCCTCGGCCGCCTTCTGGGAGTTCACGTCGAACGTCGTGACGATCTTCAGCCCGCCGCGTTCGATGTCCTCCTCGGACAGCCCGACCGTCTTGGAAAGTTCGAGTTCGACGGTCTTCAGCAGGTACCCGTTCGAGCCGGACCACTGGGTGTTCGGCTGCTGCTCGATGGTGTCGGGCAGACCGGCGGTCGCGCGGTCGGCCGCCGACAACCAGCCCTCGGTGACCATCCCGTCGAGGACGTACTCGACGCGCGCCTTCGCGGCCGCGGCCTGCGTCTCGCCCTTGCGCGGGTCGTAGTTGCCGGGACCCTTCAGGAGGGCGGCGAGCAGCGCGCCCTGCGAGACGTTCAACTGCGCGGCGTCGACCCCGAAGTAGGCCTGCGACGCGGCCTGGATCCCCCACGCGCCACGACCGAAGTAGACGGTGTTCAGGTAGTTCTCGAGGGTCTCGTCCTTCGTCTGCTGCTGGTCGATCTTCAGCGAGATGAAGAACTCCTCGAACTTCCGCTTGTAGGACTGCTCGGCGGAGAGGTAGTAGTTCTTGACGTACTGCTGGGTGAGCGTCGAGCCGCCCTGGCTCGTCCCGTCGCTCACGTTGGTCCAGACCGCCCGCGCGATGCCCGTCGGCGACACGCCGCGGTTGTCGTAGAAGCTGCGGTCCTCGGCGGCGAGGACGGCCTTCTGGACGCTGTCCGGCACCTGGTCCAGCGACACGTTCTCGCGGTTGCGGGCCGCGAACGTGCCGATCACGGTGGTGCCGTCGGAGTAGTAGACGGTGCTGGTCTGGGCGTCGGCGAGCTTGTTCGGGTCGGGGACCTTCACCAGCGCGTAGGCGGCGGCGAACCCGCCGACGGCGAGCGCGATGCCGGTGAGAAAGAGCCCGAGGAGCCAGCCGAGGATCGTGCGGCGGCGCGGACGACGCTTCGGAGCGCCCCGACGCGGGGTCGGCGAGCTGGGTGCGGGTCGTCGTGCGGCCACGTGTGTCTGGTCCTCCGGCGGTCGTGCGCGTCGGCGCGGGGACTCTCTCCCGCGCCGGTCGCGTCCTGGGTGCTGCCGATCCATCGGCTGCGCGCGGCGCGGCCTTCGGCACCACGCCCTGGGTGCTCAACCCTCCCAGTATGCGTCGAGCCGCGGGTGCCGCCCGCCGCCGGTGCTGAGCCGACCGGGTGTGCACCACACCTCCACAGCCCTCTCGGCAACCCTCCCGAGGTCGCCCGGTGATCGCTACGGTGTGGCGCGTGCCGACCGCGGAGACCACGTCGCAGAACGGGATGCTGCACGAGTTGGGCGGGCTGCTGCGCACCGGCCGCTACCGCCACCTCATGGGGGTGCGCCTCACGGGGCAGGCCTGTGACGGGATCTTCCAGGCCGGGTTGGCGTCACTGTTCTTCTTCTCCCCCGAGCGGCAGGCGACGCCGGCGGGGGTCGCGTTCGCGGCGGCCGTGCTGCTGCTGCCGTTCACCGTCGTCGGCCCGTGGGCGGGGGTGCTGCTGGACCGTACGTCCCGCCGCTCGGTCCTGGGCCACGGGAACCTGCTGCGGGGCGGGTTGGCCCTCGTCGCGGCCGGGGCCCTGTTCACGGGGGCCGGCGACGTGGCGGTGGGGGTGCTGGCCCTGGCGGTGCTGTCGGTGAACCGCGCCCTGCTGGCGGGGTTGTCGGCGGCGTTGCCGCACGTGGTGGCGCCGGAGCGCTTCGTCCTGGCGAACTCGGTGACCCCGACGGCGGGGACCGTCGCGGCCGGGGCCGGCGCCGTCGCGGCGGTCGGGGTGACGGCCGTCGTCGGGCCGGGTGGCGGGGCGGACGTCGCGGCGCTGCTGGTCGCCGCGATCGGCTACGTCGTCGCCGGTGGCCTGGCGCTGCTCTTCCCCCGGGAGCTGCTGGGGCCGCCACCGGGTTCCGCGGGGACGTCCGCGCGGGGTTTCCGCGCCGACGTCGCGGACGTCGTGGCGGGGGTGGCGCACCTGCGCGACCGGCTTCCCGCGGCGGGTGCCCTGGGGTTGATCGCGTGGCACCGCTGGTCCTTCGGGCTGACGACGGTGGCGATGGTCGTGCTGTGCCGCACCACGGTGGCCGACGTCGACGACCCGGCGGCCGGGTTGGCCGCGTTGGGGCTGCTGCTGGGGGCGGTCGCGGCGGGGTCGGGGGCCGCGGCGGTCCTGGCGCCGTGGGGGGCCCGGCGCGGACGGGTCCACGCCTGGATCCGGGTCTGCCTGCTCGTGGCGGGTGCGGCCCAGGTCGCGATCGGGCTGACGCAGTCGCCGGTCGCGCTGGCGGTGGCGGCCGGCCTCCTCGGGCTCGGGGGTCAGGGCGCGAAGATCGGCGTCGACACCGTCGTCCAGCGCACGGTCGACGACGCCTTCCGCGGGCGGGTCTTCACGGCCTACGACCTGGTGTTCAACGTGAGCTACTGCCTGGCGTGCGCCGCGGCCGTCGTACTCGTGCCCGCCGACGGCCGGCTCGGCGGGGTCGCCGTGGTCCTGGGCGTCGGCTACGGCGTCTGCGCGCTGACGCAGGGCCGCGGCCGGGCCCGGGTCGCGGACTGAGGGTCGACCGGGAGGTCGGCTAGGGGGTCGGCTCGCCGACGGGGGTCGGCAGGCCGCCCAAGGTCATCGTCGGTCTGCTCGACGGGGACGCCGACCCGCCCGGTGGGGTGCTGCTCGGCGGGAGGGACCCGGTGCCGCCGGGCGAGGTCGGGCCGGTCGTCGTGGGAGGGGTGGACGTCGGCGGGGTGGACGTCGGCGGGGTGGACGTCGGCGGGGTGGACGTCGGTGGAGTGCTGGAGGGTCCGCCCGGGGTGCGGGTCCCCTGCGGCAGCGGCGGGGCGCCGATCCCCCCGCCGACTCCACCCGAGGGCGGGATCACCGAGGTCGTCGGCGTCGCGGCCGGCGGGACGACGGGCGCGGTCGTCTGCGCGAGCGCGGGCGGTGCGGCCGCGGGGGGGAGCGAGGGCGGCGGCACGAGGGCGGGGTCGGTCGGTGGGACCGAGGCCCCCGTCGTGGCGGAGGTGGACGACGACGACCGCCGGGTCGAGGGGGCCTGCGCACCGGAGGACGTGCTCGAGGACCCGTCGGTGGCCGCGGGAGCGGCCGGCGCCGACGACGTCGGCAGGGAGTCCGCCGTCCGGGGCGGCTGGACGATCGCGACCGGGTTGGGGACGTCCTTCAACCGGCCCTGCTGCACGGCCGCGATCGCGACGGCCGTCCCCGCGGTGGCCAGGAGCAACGCGCCGACCACGACGACGACCGGCCGCTTGGGCAGCGACCGTGCCTCGCGCGCGACCGGGGCCGCGAGGACCGCGGGCGGGAAGTCGGTGCCGTCGTAGGGGTCCAGCGAAGGACGCGGTTCGACGAAGGCGCGCATCCCGTTCACCCACGCGGGCAGGCGGTCGGGGCGCTGGGCGGGGTCGGCGGACAGCGCCTGCAGCAGGAGGTGGCCGAGTCCCGGGTGCTGGGCCGTCAGCGTCGCCGCGGCGAGCTGCCGCTTCACCAGGGCGGGGTCGAGGACACCGTCCGGGGAGGTCGAGGGCGGCATGCCGGTGAGGATCAGGACGGCGGTCGCACCGAAGCCGAAGACGTCGCTGGCGGCCGAGGGCAGCGCCCCCTCGCGGACCTCCGGGGCGGTGTAGGCGCCGACGGAGCGCTGCGCGACGGGACCGCGGCGCAGGCCGCCGAGGCTGGCGCCGGAGAGCCGGACCCCGTCCGCGGGCCAGAACCCGCCGAGGCGGACCGAACGCGGGGTGATGTCGCCGTGCACGACGGGCGGGGCGTCCTCGGAACCGCGGTGCAGTTCCTGCAGGACGCCGGCGGCGGTCGCGAGGACGGTGAAGCGTTCCTCGACGCTGGCGCCCGGGTCGTCGCGCAGCCAGTCGGCGACGGAGCGCCCCGCGGCCTGCTCGAGGACGGCGTAGTTCCACTCCCGGGCGTCGGGGTCGGCCCGGCCCGGCCGGTGCGGGGCGGGGCCCGCGAACGTGGAGACGACCCCGGCCAGGCGGGCGTGGCGGACCCGGGCGAGACCGGCGGCGCGTTCGCGCCACAGCACCTCGGGCGGGGTCGTGACCACGTCGTCGCCGTTGTCGTCGCCCTCGTGCACGACCTCGAGGCCGTCGGTGACCGTCGGGCGCAACGCGGCCAGGGTGAACAGCGCCTCACCGGTCGCGGCACGGTGGTCGATCACGTGCCACGCCTCGTCGGCGCCTTCGGCCTCACCGAGCAGCTCGTACCGGTCCGGATCGTCAGCGGGTCCCGCGTGGTGACGGACGAGCGAAGGAGCGTCGGATGAGGTCAGCCTGTCGTCAGGCCAGCCCTCGGTCGTCACCTGCGGCACCTCCGCACCTCGGCGGTGCCGCGCCTCAGGACGAGGGCGCACCGTGTTCGGGGCTCCATGATGCCCCACGCGGAGCAGCGCTCGGACCCGAACGCAGCACCCACGGGACGAAACCTTGAAGTTCACCGGCCGGCGCGCTATGGGACACCCGGGACGAGCGCCGCGCGGGCGGGTTCCACGCCCTGCAGGCGCACCTCGCGGCGGGGTCCGGCCGCCCAGTCGGCGACGTCGAGGCGCAGGCGCTGCTGCACCGCGACACCTCCCCCGCGCACGCTCCGGTGCTGTCCGTCCTCCCGGTAGCCGAGCCGGCGCGAGACCGCGAGCGAGCGCGGGTTGTCGAGGTAGGCCTCGCTGCGGGCGCAGACCGCGCCGAACCCCTCGAACGCCAGGTGCAGGACGGCCGCCCGCATGAGCGGCCCGGTCCCGCGACCCTGGTGCTCCAGGCCGAGCCAGGACCCGGTGACGACCTCGCGCAGCACGGGGAACCCGTTCGCCTCCAGGGACTGCGTCCCGACGACGACCCCGCCCCGGCGCACGACGAAGTCGAGGCGCCACGCCTCCGGTGACCAGCCGCTCCACCCGCTGAGCTGCCAGCGCAGGGTCCGGCGGGCGCGTTCGGCCGGTTCGCCGTCGGTCCAGGGGTTCGCGAAGGGCATGGCGTCGGGGGCGTGGACGCCGCGGGCCGCGACGGCGGCGAGTTCCACGACCCCGTCGAGGTCCCCGGTGCGCAGTTCGACGTCACCCTCGGGGTCCGGCACGACGAGGCGGAGGTCGGCGAAGGGGTGCAGGTCGACGGGGAGCACGTCCCGAGCCTGCCGGGTTCCCCGACCCCGGGGCCAGCCGTTTCCGCCGCTACGGCTGGTCGAAGATCGTCACCCGCGGCGGAACGCCGTCGAACGCGCTGACCTGGACCGTCGCGTGCTGACCGGTGCAGGCCTGCGCGAGCCGGGAGGAACCGACGTCGCGGGTGAGGACGTTGACGTTGCCGTACCCGCAGGTGACCCCGGCCGCGGCCCCCGCGACGGGGTCGAACCAGGAACCGGTGGACATCTGCACGACGCCCTCCCGGACGGCGTCGGAGACGACGAGTCCCCCCAGGCAACTGCCGCGGCGGCTGCGCAGCACGACGACCTGACCGTCGTGCAGTCCCCGGGCGGCGGCGTCGCGGGCGTGCATGCGGACGGGTTCGCGGCCGGCGACCTTGCCCGCCTGCGACGTCGCGCCGTGGTCGAGCTGGCTGTGCAGTCGCGTGGCGGGGTTGTTCGCCACCAACCGCAGCGGGAACTCCCCGTCGGGTTCCTCCTCGGGCGCCAGCCAGACGGGGTGGCCGGGGCAGTCGTCGTAGCCGAAACCCGCGATGGTGCTCGAGTGCAGTTCGATCCGGCCGCTGGGGGTGCGCAACGGGAACGTCTCAGGGTCCGCCCGGAAGGAGGCGAACATGACCTTCTCGCCGGGTTCGACGGGCAGGGCGAACTCCCCCGCGGCGACGAACTCGGCGTAGGTCGGGGCGAGGATCCCGGCCCGGGACGCCGGGCCGGAACGCCACTCCTCGTAGAGGTGCTCGACCCACTCCTGCGCCGTGCGCCCCTCGGTGAACCGGTCGCCGACGCCGAGGCGCCGCGCGAGGTCGGCGAGGACGGCGTGGTCGTCGCGGGCCTCGCCGAGGGGGGCGTGCACCCGGCCCATCGCGATGAGCCGGTCGTCGTAGCGGGCGGCGCCGATGTCGTCGCGTTCCAGGGTCGTCGTCGCGGCGAACACGACGTCGGCGTGGCGGGCGGTGGAGGTCCAGAACGGGTCGTGGACGATGACCGTCTCGGCCGCGCGGAACGCGCGCTGCAGGCGCTGCAGGTCCTGGTGGTGGTGGAAGGGGTTGCCCCCCGCCCAGTGCACGATCCGCAGGTGCGGGTAGTCCTCGTGCCGACCGTCGACCTCGTACGGTTCGCCGGGGTGCAGCAGGGCGTCGGAGATGCGGGCGACGGGGATGCGGACCCGCAACGGGTCGGCGAACTGCGGGAACGTCGGCAGCGGGTAGCTGCCGGCGCGTTTCCCGACGCCACCGGTGGAGGCGTAGCCGTGCCCGAAACCGCCCCCGGGCAGGCCGATCTGGCCGATCATCGCGGCGAACGCGACGGCGGCCCACAGGGGCTGCTCCCCGAACCGGGCGCGGGCCACGGACCAGCTGACCATGACCATGGTCCGGCCGCGGACGGCCCGGCGGGCGAGGTCGCGGATGCGCCCGGCGGGGATCCCGCAGATCTCCGCCGCCCACTCCGGGGTCTTCTCGATCCCGTCGTCGCCCCCGCGCAGGGAGTGCAGGAACTCCGGCGAACCCGCGGTGTGCGTCGCGAGGAAGTCCGCGTCGCAGGTGCCGTCGGTGAGCAGGACGTGGCACATCGCCAGCAGCAGCGCCGTGTCGGTCCCCGGGACGACGTCGAGCCAGTCGGCGTCGAGCTCGGTGGCGAGGTCGTCGCGCAGCGGGGACACCAGGACGAACTCGGCGCCGCGCGCCTTCGCCGACCGCAGCCGCCCGGCCACCTCGTGCCGGCTGATGCCGCCGCTGGCGACCTCGGAGTTCTTCGCGGGCAGCCCGCCGAAGGCGATGACGAGGTCGGTGTGGGCCTCGACGCTGCTCCACGCGGTGGGCGAGATCAGCGGTTCCTGGCTGCCGACGATCCGCGGCATCAGCACCTCACCGACACCGTGGCTGTACGTCCACGTGGAGCGGACGGCACCGCCCAGGACGTTGGAGAACCGGTGCAGCTGGCTCTGGGAGTGGTGGAAGCGGCCGGCGCTGGCCCAGCCGTAGGACCCGGCGTAGACGGCCCGCGGGCCGTGCTCCGCGAGCACCCGGGTGTAGTCGGCCGCGACCCGGTCGAGCAGTTCGTCCCACCCGACGGCGAGGAACTCGTCGCGGCCCCGGCGCTCGTCGGGTCCGGGTCCGTCCTCCCACCAGCCGCGGCGCACGTGCGGTCGCAGCACCCGCGCCGTGGGGGTGGCCGCGACCGGGACGTTGTGCAGCAACGACGACGGCGCCGGGTCGTCGGGGTGCGGGGTGACCCGCAGCCCCTCGCCGTCGGAGGTGGCGTGGAAGGCCCCCCAGTGGGAGGAGTGCGGGATCCCGGAGCTGCTCACCGCCCCAGGATCGCCGATGCGGCGGGTCGCTCGGGGCGCGCGTCGCTCCCCCGCCGCGGGAGCGGGTCGACGACGGTCCGGTACCGGCGTGGTCACGATTCGGATTCACCCGGACGGAGTACTCAAGTCCGCGGCCGGACCTGCCGAGGAGGGGGTCATGATCGCGAGAGTCCACGACCTCCGGACGGGTGGCCACACCGTCGACCGTTCGGACGAACGGACGGAGCAGCCGCAGCGCCTGCGTGGCGGCGGCGTCCGGCTCGGGGTCACGACCGCCGTCGTCGTGGCGGTCCTGTCGGTGGTGGCGCCGTTCCTGGTCCGGGCCGATCACGCGGCGGACGTCGTCTGGTGGCCGGCCGCGGGGGCGGCGCTGGCCCTGGCGGTGCGCCGACCGGCCCGGCGGTGGTGGTGCGTCGCCGGGACGCTCGTCGGGGCCCTGGCCGCGAGCAAGCTCCCCGGCGGGGTCGAGGACGGCACGACGGTGATCGCGAGCGCGCAGGCGCTGCAGTGCGGGGTCGGCGCTGCCGTCGTCTCCGTGCTCGGCCGAGGGGAGTCTGCGAGCTCGCGCACCGGTCTGCGCCTGCGACGGGGTCGTGACGCGTGGCGCCTGACCGCCGGCGCACTGGCCGGGGTGGCCGCAGCCGCGCTGCTGCTGCAGACCTCGGAGTCCGGCAGCGCGGTGGCCTACGCCCTCAGCCAGCTGCTGGGCATCCTGCTCGTCGCACCGCTGATGCTGATGCCCCGCCCGCCGCGGGCCGGCACCGGGGACCACCGCGCCCGGGCCGCGATCTCGGAGTGGCTGCTCGTCCTGATCCTCTCCGCCGTCGTCTCCGCCGCGGTCCTCCACCGCGGTGCCGTGGGACCCTGGTCGTTCCTCGTCGTGCTGCCGATCCTCTGGGGCGCAGCCCGTCTCGGGGTCGGCCGCGCGCTCTCCTGCCAGCTCGTCGTCGCGGTGATCGCGACCGCCGGGGCCGGCGTGCACCCCGCCGGCGGGCAGGGGCCGGTGGCGTTGCAGGCGCTGCTCTTCACCTCCGGCGCCGTCGCGCTGGTCATGTCGCTGGTCGTGCGCTCCCGCGAACGGGCCGTCGTCACCGCCTCCCGCCGCGAGGAGGTGTTCCGCCGGACCTTCGACGACGCCCTCCTCGGGGTCGCACTGCTGCGGCTGCGCCCGGACGGTTCGGCCGTCGTCGCCCGCGTCAACGACCGTCTGCAGTCGATGCTCGGGGTCGAGGTGGAGGTCGGTTCCGACTGGGCCGAGCAGGTCCACCCCGACCAGCGCGGGACCTTCGTCGCGGCCGTCGCCGAGATGGCCGACGAGGTCGTCGCCGGTCGCAACGCCCACTGGCACGCCGAACTGCAGCACGGTGACGGGGAGGTCTGGCTGGAACTGGCGGCAGCGGCCTGGCCGACCCCGGGCGAGAACGGTCCGGGCGAGGTCGGCGCCGTCGTCCAGGTCGCCGACGTCACCCAGCGCCGCCTCGTCCAGCGCCGCCTGCGCGAGGCCGCGCTGCACGACCCGCTGACCGGCCTGCCCAACCGCACCCTCCTCGAGGACCGGCTGCGGCACGCGCTGTCCGCCGCCCACCGCAGCGGCAACCACGTCGCGCTGCTCTACTGCGACCTCGACGACTTCAAGCCCGTCAACGACACCGGCGGCCACGCCGCCGGCGACCACGTCCTCATCGGCGTCGCCGAACGACTCGCCGCGGCCGTCCGTCCCGGCGACACCGTGGCCCGCCTCGGGGGCGACGAGTTCGCCGTCGTCTGCCCCGACCTGCCCGACGAGGCCGCCGCGGCCGCCGTCGCCGAACGCGTCGTCGCCGCGATGACCGACCCCTTCCCCGTCGCCGGCTGGGAGTTCACGGTCGGCATCAGCGTCGGGCTCGCGATGGCGGACCTCGACCAGGACGCCGCGCGCGTCCTGCAGCAGGCCGACGCCGCGATGTACGAGGCGAAGGGTTCCGGCAAGGGCCGGGTCCGCAGCGCCGGCCCCGTCGCCCGCACCATCGACCTGCGCCACGCGGGCGCCTGAACCTCAGCCCGGGTAGCGCGCGAACGGACCGACCGTCTCGGCGCTCGCGATGCCGTCCAGCACCGCGTCCCGCACGACGTCGGCGGTGACCCGCTGCAGGTCCACGAGTTCGCGGACCCGGGCGGCCCGCTCCGCCGCGAGCGGGACCGTCCCCGTCGCGAGCGCGAAGACGGTGTCGCCGTCGGCGAGGGTGTGGACGGGGTTCAGCGCCCGGGCCAGGCCGTCGTGGGCGACCGTCGCGGTCCGCGACGTCTCTGCCGGGTCGAGCAGCGCGTTCGTGGCGACCACGACGAGCGTGGTGTTCAGCGGCCCCGGTTCCACGGGTCCGGCAGCGGGCCCCGCCACGGGCAGCCCGACCGCGTTGACGACCGCGAGCGCCGCCACGACCACCTCGCCCGAACGCGCCGAGGCGGACCCCACCCCGCCCTTGAACCGGCCCCCGACGACCGCACCGGTCCCGGCGCCCACGATCCCGCGCTCGACGGGGCCGGGGTGGGCGGAAGCGGCTGCGTCGTAGCCCATCTGCTCGGTGGGGTGGTGGCCGAAGACCCCACCGCGACCGAGGTCGAAGACCGCCGCGGCGGGCACGATCGGGACGACCTCGCCCGGGCCGGGACCGACGGGGAACCCGCGGCCCCGCTCGGCGAGCCACCGCTGCACGCCGTGGGCGGTGACGAGGCCGTAGGCGGAACCTCCGGCGAGCACGACGGCGTCGACCGTCGGCACGAGGGTCCGCGGGTCGAGGGCGTCGGTCTCGTGGGTCCCGGGCCCGCCGCCGCGCACGTCGACCCCGCCGACGGTGCCCGGGGGGACGAGGACGGCGGTGACGCCGGTGAGCCAGCCGTCGCCCCGGCGGGTGACGTGGCCGACCTCGAGGCCGGGGACGTCGGTGAGGGAACCGTTCACCGCGCCCACGCTAGTTCCGCCGCGCGGGAACGGGCGCTGGGGGTGAACGTGGCGCCATGACGAACGCGCCCTCCGCCCGCCCGACGGGCATCCACCACGTCCGGCTCACCGTCACCGACATCGCCCGCTCGAAGTCGTTCTACGAGGACGTCTTCGGAGTCCACCCCGTCGTCGACTTCAGCGACCGCGTCGACGAGACCGGAGTTCGCGAGGACCCGGAGAAGATGTTCGGCGGGTGCGCCTTCGCGGTAGGCGACCAGATCCTCGGCCTGCGCCCGGTCGCCCCGGCCGGCGACACCTTCGCCTCCACCCGGGTGGGCCTCGACCACCTCAGCCTCGCCGTGGCCACGACGGCGGAGCTCGCCGCGGCGGCCGAACGGTTGGCCGAACGCGGTGTCGCGCACGGCGAGATCGTCGAACTCACCGACATGGGCATCGCGATCCTGTCCCTGCAGGACCCCGACGACATCAACCTGGAACTGACCGCGCCCCTCTGAGTCAGGGGAAACGCACGGCGAGGAGCGCGCAGTCGTCCTCGCCGCGCGTCCCGACGAGTTCGGCGAGCAGTTCGTCGAGGAGCACGTCCAGGCCCGCGCCGACGTGGCGGGTCAGGGAGGACCGGACGCGTTCGATCCCGCCGGTGAGGCTGTGCCCGCGGTGCTCGATGAGCCCGTCGCTGTAGAGCAGGAGCGTCGCGCCCCGCGGGACGTCGACGACGTGCTCGTGGCGCTCGACCTCGGGCAGCAACCCGACGAGCAGGTCGGCGGGGCGGTGGAGCAGTTCGGTCGTCCCGTCGGGGTGCAGCAGCACCGGCGGCGGGTGTCCCGCGTTCGTCCACCGCAACCGGTACCCCGCACCGGAGGCCTCGACCCGGGCGAGGACCAGCGTCGCCAACCCGTCCACCCCGAGACCGGACATCCCCCGGTCCAGGCGCGACACCAGCTCCGGGGGCGTTCCCTCCCGGTCCCACACGAAGGCCCGCAGCAGTCCCCGGACCTGCCCCATCGTGGCCGCGGCCACCATGTCGTGGCCCGTGACGTCGCCCAGGACGAGGGTCGTGTCCCCCGTGGGCCCGACGACGACGTCGTACCAGTCGCCGCCGATCTCTTCCTCGCGGCTGGCCGGGACGTAACGCCCCCGCACCGCGAGCTCACCCGTGGACGCCGGCAACCGCGGCAGCAACGACCGCTGCAGCACCTCCGCCCGGGAACGCCGTTCGGCGTCCAGCGTCGCGCGGTCCAGGGCCTGGGCGGTGAACCGGGCCAACGCGCTCCACACGTCGGCCTCGTCCGCGAGCGTGAGGCGCTCGGAGTCCCAGACCAGGCACAGCACGCCGATCAGCCGGTCCTGCACCAGCAGCGGCAGGTACGCCGACGCCGCGAAGACGGGCAGCGTCGCCTGCGCCCCGACGGCGGGGAACGCGGCGAGCAGCTCGTCGACGTCGGCGAAGAGCAGCGGCCGGCGCTCGCGGGCGGCGCAGGCGATGGGCAGCGGCGCGTCGAGGTCGACGAGCTCCCACCCGGCCCCGGTGCCGGGGGGGAGGGTCGTGAGGTCGGCGAAGCGCAGCCGCCGGTTGCCCGCCTCGGGCAGCAGCAGCCCGCTCCAGGCCCCGCCCAGCCAGGACCGGGTGACGTTGGCGACGGTCGCGCTGACCTCCGCGACGGTCCGGGCTCCCACGAGGGCGTCGGCGAGGTTGAGCAGCAGCCGGTTGCGTTCCTCGAGGACGCGCAGGCCCAGTTCGGCGGAACAGGCGGCGGCGAGGTCCTCGAGCACCTCGATCTGCTCGGCGGTCCAGCGCCGCGGTGCCCCGTCGATGGCGCAGAGGACCCCCACGACGGGTGAGGTCGGGTCCGCGACCCCGGTCCGGGGGTCGGGCAGACGCAGCGGCGCGCCCGCGTAGGCCACGACGCCGAGGTCGGGGATGGCGAGGGAGTCGGCGGTCAGCGGGTCGAGCCGGGCGTCCTCGACGGCGAAGACCTTGCCGGAGGTGACGACGTGCTGGCACAACGAGTGGGTCAGCGGGGTCTGGCGCCGGGTCTGCCACGGTTCGGGCAGTCCGACCGCCCCGGGGAAGACCTGACCATCGCGGCTGACCATCGACACCAGCGCCACGGGCGTGCCGAGGGCGAGGGTCCCCAGCCGGGCGAACCGGTCGAAGTCCGCGTCCGGGTGCGCGGGAAGCAGGGTGGTGCTGCTCAGTCCGCGAACCCGTTCCTCCACCGGAGCATCATGCCCGGTGCGTGCGCTCCCCAGCACCGGTCGGGCGATCGGGGGGCGTCCCGGTTGCCGACGTGGGACCGGGTGCCAGAGTTGACTCCACACGAGTGGGGACGAACGGGAGTGGCATGACGCGTCTGGAGCTGCGGGCTGACCCGTCGGCTGCTCGGCGCGCCCGGTCCTGGCTGCGCGAGGAGTTCGCCGCCGTGGACCTCCCGACCCGCGTCCGGCAGACGCTGGAGCTGCTCACCACGGAGCTGGTCACCAACGCCGTGCGCTACGGCGGGGAGCCCATCGAGCTGCGCCTGCGCCGCGCGGTCGGGTCCGTGCGGGTCTCGGTCAGCGACGGCGGGCCGGGGACGCCGGAGGTGCACCACGTCCCCCCGACCGCCACCGGAGGGCGGGGCGTCGCGCTCGTCGACACCCTCGCCCTGCGGTGGGGTTCGGACGCTGCGGGGGCGGGCAAGACCGTCTGGTTCGAGCTCGCCCTGCAGTGACCGGGAGCGGTCCTCAGCCGAAGACGTCCGGGTCCGGCCCGGTCCGCTCGGCGCGTTCGAGCCCGCTGATCGCCGCGACCTGGTCACCGCTCAGCTCGAAGCCGACGACGTCGAAGTTCGAGACGATGCGTTCCGGCGTCACGGACTTGGGGATGACGATGTTGCCCTGCTGCAGGTGCCAGCGGATGACGACCTGGGCCGGGGTGCGGCCGAGTTCCGCCGCGATGCCGGTGACGACCGGGTCGGCGACGAGGTCGAGGCGCTGGGCCAGCGGGCTCCACGCCTCGGTCGCGATGCCGTGCTCGGCGTGGAAGGCCCGCAGGTCGTCCTGGACGAGGTAGGGGTGGACCTCGACCTGGTTGACCGTGGGGACGGTGCCGGTCTCGTCGAGGAGCTTGCGCAGGTGGGTCTTCTGGAAGTTCGAGACGCCGATGGTGCGCACGCGTCCCGACGCCTTGATCTCCTCGAACGCCTTCCAGGTCTCGACGTAGTCGTCGGCCTGCGTCGGCCAGTGGATGAGGTAGAGGTCGAGGTAGTCCAGCGCCAGCTTGGACATCGAGGCGTCGAAGGCCGCGAGGGTCTTGTCCCGGCCGTGCTCCTCGTTGGTGAGCTTGGTGGTGATGAACACGTCCTCGCGGGGGATCCCGCTGGCGTGCAGGGCGTCACCGACACCGGCCTCGTTGCCGTACCCGGCGGCGGTGTCGATGTGGCGGTAGCCGGCCTGCAGGGCCTGCAGCACGACCTCCGCGGTCTGCTCCGGCGGAACCTGCCAGACGCCGAACCCCAGCTGGGGGATCTCGACGCCGTCGTGCAACTTCACGAGAGGTACCTGGTTCATGCCGAAACCCTATGGCGCACTCCCCACCCCGGCGAGGCGGACCGTCAGCCAGTCGCGGAACGCCGCGGCCGACAGGGGTTCGGCGTGCAGGAACCCCTGGGTCGTGTCGCAGCCCATCTCGCGCAGGACCTCCAGCGTCGCCAGGTCCTCGACCCCCTCCCCCACGATCCGCACCCCGAGTTCGTGACCGAGCCAGATGGTGGAGGCGACGATCGCGGCCGAGCGCGGGTCGCGGGCGATGTCGGCGACGAAACCCCGGTCGAGCTTCACCTCGGCCACCGGGAGTTCCTTGAGGTAGGCCAGTGAGGAGTACCCCGTCCCGAAGTCGTCGATCGACAACGCGACCCCGAGTTCCCGCAGGCCGTCGAGGACGGAGCGGGTCCGGGGGGACCGGCTCATGAGGACCGTCTCGGTGATCTCCAGGCCGAGTCCGGCGGGTTCCACCGCGTGCCGGCCCAGGAGTTCCGCGACCCGGGTGGGCAGGTCGACGTCGAGCAGGTTCGTCGCCGAGAGGTTCACCGCCAGCCGCAACCGCGACCCGGGGAACTCGACGCGCCAGGACGCCGCCGCGGCGAGCGCGTCGTCGAGGACCTGGTGGGTGAGGTGGCCCATCAGCCCGTGCCGTTCGGCCTCGTCGAGGAACTCCACGGGGCTGAGCAGGCCCAGGTCGGGGTGGTCCCAGCGGACCAGGGCCTCGGCTCCGACGACGGCGCCGTCGGCGACGTCGAGCTGCGGCTGGAAGAGCACGCGCAGGTGCCCGCAGGCCCCGGGCACCTCACCGGGGTCGGCGAGGCCCAGGGCGGAGCGCAGCTGGGTCATGAGGGTCAGGCTGCCCCGGCCACGGGCGGTCCCCCCGGGTTCACCCGACCCGAACGCGCACACCCGACCGCCCAGCGTCTTCGCCTCGTACATGGCGATGTCCGCGCACCGCAGCAGGTCGGACGGGCGCTGGGCGTCGTGCGGGTAGCCCGCGACCCCGATGCTCGCGGCGACGTGGACGCGGTGCCCGAGCAGGTCGTAGGAACGGACCATCGCGGTGTGCAGGGCGACGGCGTCGGCGACGGCGCTCGCCTGGTCGGCGTCGGGGATCAGCAGGGCGATCTCGTCCCCGCCCAACCGGGCGACCAGGACGGCTGCCGGGGCCGCCTGGACGAGCTGACGGACCACCTGGCGCAGGAGCTCGTCACCGGCGGCGTGCCCGAGGCCGTCGTTGACCTCCTTGAAGCGGTCGAGGTCGACGAGCGCGAGACCGAAGGGCTGCTCGCTCGCGCACCGCCGTTCCAGGTCGGCGAGCAGCGCCCGGCGGTTCGCGATGCCCGTCAGGTCGTCGGTGAGGGCCTCGCGGCGCAGCGTCGCGAGCTCCAGGAGCTCCTGCTGGGAGAGCACCATCCGCACGACGGCGGCGGCCGCGGCCCCCGCGGCCAGCCAGATCGCCGAGTCCGTCAACGGGTGCACGTGGTCCACGACGAGCAGCGCGAAGCAGGCGGGCAGGACGACCGCGGGCGTGATCACGATGGAGATCCGGGAACGGGTGCGCGGGCCGACGGCCGTCCGCACCTGCAGGGCGGAGACCCCGAGCAGGGCGATCCCGACGACGGCGATCCCGTCGACGCCGCTGCCCGGGGCGTAGCGGCCGGCGATCGAGACGACGGCGAACGTGGTGTCCGCCGCGACCAACGCGGCGAAGCCCGCGGCGGGCAACCACCACCGCCCGCCCGTGCGCAGGGCGGTGAGGACGCTGCCCACCAGCAGGAGCGCGTCGACCACGACGAGCATCACCCAGGTCGTGACCGCTGCGGACGGCAGCCCGCTGGCGCCGACGAGGGGCCGCACCAGGAACTCCTGGGCGAGGGCCGCGACGAGCAGGACGATCCCGAGGGCCTCGGCGACGTACCCGACGCGCCAGCGCTTCGCCCCCACCCAGACCAGCCGCACGATCGCGACGAGCATCGCCCCGTAGCCCACCACGTAGCCGACGTCCAGGCCGGTGATCCCGCGCACCCCGCGACCGAGGACCGCCTCGGCGACGTCGAAGGCGATCTCGGAGGCGCAGTACGCCCCCACCCCGAGCGCCAGCACGGCCCAGAACGGGCTGATCCGCCGGCAGTGCCAGGCCCGCCACCCCAGGGCCACGAGGGCCGCGACCTCGACGCCGTTGCCCAGGGTCGTGTCCGCGAAGCGGCCACTGCCCGAGGGCAGGAGTCCGAGGGCCACGCCGAGGCACACCACCCCGTAGGCCAGGGCCGCGAAGACCAGGACCCAGCTCGCCCGGTTGGCCCGTCGCAGGGTCACGGCGTCGACCGGGAACTCCTGCGCCACGCGTCAGCCCTCCCCGGTGACCGGGTGCCGGACGTCCGCAGCGCGCGGCTGCGGGACCCGCAGCACGGCACCTGACGAGACGACGCTCACGAAGAGAGATGTTGCCCTACTCTGCGTCGCCGTGGGGCCGTTCCGCCGGTCGGTCGACCTCCGCCCGGTTCACCTGCCCGCCGCGAGCCCCCCACCTGCGGGGACGCCCGTCGTGGGCAGGGTGACGGCCCGGTCGCGCAGGTCGACGACCCGTGGTCCCGCGGGCGGACGGCGGTCGAGGGTGGTGGCCAGGTGGTCCGTCGCCGCCCGCACCGCACCGGCGGCGCTCACCAGGCCCGGCACCGCGACGAAACCGTGCGGCACCCCCTCGACGAGCACGCGGCGGACGTCCACCCCCGCCGCGAGCAGCCGTTCGGCGTACTCGTACGCCTCGTCGCGCAACGGGTCCGCACCCGCGACGACGACCGTCGCCGGGGCCAGACCGCTCGCGTCGGGGATCCGCAGCGGCGAGACGTCCGGACGGCGACGCGTCGCGCGGTCCGGCACGTACATCCGCCAGAACCACGCCAGGTCCTCCAGGGAGAGTCCCAGGCCCGCTCCGAACTCCCGGTGGGACGGTCGGTCGAGGTCGCAGTCCAGGACGGGGCAGAACAACGACTGGTGGACGATCGGCGGGACGAACCCCGACCGCGAGCGCAACGCCAGGACGGCCGCGAGCTGGCCTCCCGCGCCGAGACCCGCCACGACGAGCGGCCCCCCGAACCCTTCGACGTCCCCGTCGGCCAGCGCACCCAGCAGGGTCGCGGAGTCCTCGAGCGCCGCCGGGTAGGGGTGCTCCGGCGCGAGCCGGTACCCCAGGCTCAGCACCGCCACCCCGGCGCCCGTCGCGATCGCGCGGCAGAGCGAGTCGTCGACGTCGCGCTCCCCCAGCGCCCACCCCCCGCCGTGCAGGTAGAGGACGCTGGCCCGACTCCCGGTGCGCGGCAGGTAGGTGCGCGCCGGCAGCGGACCGGCCGCCCCGCGGACGGTGACGTCGCGCACCACGAGCGCGGCGTCCTCGACCGGTCCCGGCGCGTCCTGCCGGGCCCGGGCCCGGGCCACCGCGATGCCGGCCACGTGGCGCGGCACCAGCCGGCCCGTCTCCCGCTCGCGGCGGGCGACCAGCCGGGCCGCCTGGGGATCGCTCAGCCGGGGGTCGAGCTCGACGTCCGGGGGATCTCCCGGGGTCGGGTGGGACGTCGCCGAGCGCACACCCCGGGAGGAGGGGCCCGCCATCAGGAACCCCCCGGGAGCGCGCGGTCCTGCGCCCCTCGACGGACGACGGCCTCGACGGCGTCCCACGCGGGACGCCGGTGGGCCAGGCAGGCGCTCGCGAGCGCCGCGGCGTCGTGCGCCGCGAGGGCCGCCAGGACGGGGCGGTGCTCGGCGACGGCCTCGGCGACGCGGTGCGGGACGGCGTCGAGGGCCGCGGCGACGGCCAGGTGCCAGGACCCGTTGAGCGACTCCACCAGCGCCTGCAGCCGCGGGGAGCGGGTCGCCGCCGTGAGGAGGTCGTGGAAGGCGGCGTCCAGGGGGGCGTGCTCCTCGGGCGTCCGGACCTGCTCCAGGCGCTCCTGCACCGAGCGCATCCGGGCGAGCTCCTCGGCCGTGACGCGTTCCGCGGCCAACCGGGCCACCAGCGGTTCCACCGCCTCGAGGAGCATCCGGATCTCGAGGAGCTCCGTGAGGTCCACCAGCCGCACCGTGGCGCCGCGACGCGGGTCGAAGCGGACGTAGCCCTCCGCCGCGAGGTCGCGCAGCGCCTCCCGCACGGGGGCGACGCTCACCTGGAGGTCGGCGGCGAGGGCGCTCTGGCGCAGGTGCTCCCCCGGTTTCCGGACGCCGGAGAGGATGTCGTCGCGCAGCGAGCGGCGGACGCGTTCGTGGACCGTCGTCCGCGGGGGCCCGGTCTCGGTCTCGGTCTCGACGAGTGCCCCGCTCATGCGGGGTGACCGCCGGCAGGACCCGGCAGGACGCCGCGGCGGGGGCGGGGCTGGGTCATCGGAGGCCTCTCGGTCGCGGCGTGGGAGGACGGACGCCGGGTGCTCCGATCCTCGGTGCCGCGATCGCCCCGCGCGTTGCCGTCGTGTTGCGTTCGTGTTGCGCGGAGCCGGGACCGGCGGGCGCGCCGGGGGTCGGGCGAGCGGGCAGGATGACGGCCATGAACGACGTCGCGGACCACGCCGCCTTCACCGCCCGACTTCCCAAGGTCGAGCTGCACCTGCACCTCGAGGGGACGCTGGAACCCGACCTCAAGCTCGAACTCGCCCGCCGCAACGGGATCGACATCGGGCAGCAGAGCGTGGAGGAGGTCCGCGCGACCTACGTCTTCGACTCCCTCGCCTCGTTCCTCGGCGTGTACTACCCGGCGATGGACGTCCTGGTGACCCGCGCCGATTTCCGCGACCTGGCGATGGCGTACTTCCGCAAGGCGGCCTCGCAGAACGTCCGGCACGCGGAGGTGTTCTTCGACCCGCAGGTGCACGTGGCCCGCGGGGTGGCCTTCGAGGACGTCGTCCTCGGCTACCACGACGCCGTGCTCGAGGCGGAGCGCGAGTTCGGGCTCAGTGCCGGTCTGATCCTCTGCATCGTGCGCGACCTGCCGCTGGAGAGCGCGGAGGCCACGATCGAGGCGGCGATGGGTTTCCGCGACCAGATCGTCGGGATCGGCCTGGACTCCGACGAACGCGGCAACCCGCCCGCGAAGTTCGCGGACCTCTTCGCGAAGGCCCGCGCGGCCGGGTTCAGGCTCACCGCGCACTGCGACATCGACCAGGAGAACACCACCGAGCACCTGCGCCAGGTGATCGAGGACATCGGGGTCGACCGCATCGACCACGGCACGAACGTCGTCGAGGACCCGCGTCTGCTCGCCCTGGTGACCGAGCGCGGGATCGGGTTGACCTGCTGTCCGATCTCGAACTCGTTCGTCACCGACGACTCCAAGGCCCCCGTCATCGCCGACCTGCTGCGCCGCGGGGTGAAGGTGACGGTGAACTCCGACGACCCCGCCTACTTCGGCGGCTACGTCACCGAGAACCTCATCGCCCTCACCCGCGCGGCGGCCCTCGACTTCGACGACCTCATCCAGCTGCAGCGCAACGCGATCGAGGTCTCCTGGGCGAGCGACGAGGTCCGCGAGGGGTTCCTGGCGGAACTCGACGCGTACGAGGTCCTCGCCGCCCCCGACCTCTGAGCGCGCGTGCCGTTCAGCCCGCGGTCCCGGGGGCGCCCAGGAGGCCGCGGGCGGCCAGGTTGTGCATGAGCTCACGGATGCCGAAGGTCCAGTCGGGGGCGTTCTCCGCGGTGTCCACCGTGTTGACCAGGGTGCCGAGGGAAGGCGAGCTGATCGTCACGACGTCGCCCGGAGCGTGCGTGAACCCCTGGCCCGGTGCGTCCCGGTCCTCGGTGGGGGCGAACATCGTCCCGGTGAAGAGGACGAACCCGTCGGGGTAGCGGTGGTGGGGGCCCCAGGCGTGGGCGAGCAGTTCCTCCGGTGCCCGGCTGATCTCGCTCACGGAGTTGACGCCGTTCAGGGTGTAGCCGTCCCGCCCGCGCACGGTGAGCTGCACGTCCTGGGCGACGGCGTCGGCCAGGGTGAAGTCCTCGTCGAAGAGCCGCAGGAACGGTCCGATCGCGCACGAGGCGTTGTTGTCCTTGGCCTCGGTCAGGAGCAGGGCGCTGCGGCCCTCGAAGTCCCGGAGGTTGACGTCGTTGCCGAGGGTGGCGGCAACCGCCCGCCCCCGCGAGGACGCGACCAGGACGAGTTCCGGCTCCGGGTTGTTCCAGGTCGACCGGGCCAGCACGCCGATCGTCGCCCCGCTGCCGACGGCCGAGAGGACCGGGGCCTTCGTGAAGATCTCCGGGTCCGGCCCGATGCCGACCTCCAGGTACTGCGACCAGAGGCCTTCCTCGCGGAGCACCTGCTTGACCCGCTCGGCTTCGGGGGATCCCGGCCGCACCGAGGAGATCGCCCCGCCGATGACCTCGGCGAGGCGGTCACGCACCTCGCGGGCCAGGGTGGCGTCGCCGGCCGCCCGCTCCTCGACGACCCGTTCGAGCATGCTCGAGACGAAGGTCACCCCGGCCGCCTTGAGGACCTGGAGGTCCACCGGGGCCAGCAGGTGCGGTCGGTCGCGGTGGCCGGCCGTGGTCGCGGCCAGCAGGTCGTCGATCGGCCAACTCCGTCCCGCCGGTGCCGCCCGGACGAGCTCGACGACGTCCTCGCGGTCGAGCAGTTCGCTCACCGTGCTCGCGACCGCGGTGATGTCGTGGGCCCGTCCCCCGCGCACGACGACCACGCACGGGCCGGCGACGTCCGGGTCGTGGAGGCGTCCGACGAGGACGGCGCGGTCGGCGTCGGCGGGCAGGACGGCTCCGGCGGCCGGGAGGTCGGGGGTGGGACGTGACACGGGGACAGCTCCTCGTCGGGCGACGGTGCGGGAACGCGGCGGGCCCCAGGGTCGCGTGCCGACTCCGGGGCGCGTCCAGCGGGCCTGCCCGGGGCACCCGACGAGGAGGTCCCGCTCAGAGCACCAGGGCGGCCGGATCGCCGGACAGCAGGGACTTGACCTGCCGCGACACCTCGTCGGCCAGGACCTCGGTCGCGTCGCGCCCGATCCCGTCGAGCGCGGCGCGGGCGACGTCGCGCGGGTCGTTCTTGGGGACGTCGAGGTGGGCGATCATGTCCGTGTCGGTGTAGCCGAGGTGCAACCCGGTCACCAGGGTCCCCTGCGGAGCGAGCAGTGCCCGCAGCCCGTTGGTCACCCCCCAGGCGGCAGCCTTGCTGGCCTCGTAACCCGAACCGGTCGTCGCCCAGGAGAGCACCGAGTGCACGTCCAGCAGGGCGCCGCCACCGTTCGCGGCGAGGACGGGCGCGAAGGCGCGGGCCACGTGGAGCACCCCGAAGACGTTCGTCTCGAACTCGCGCCGGACGTCGTCGAGCGGTGAGGTGAGCAGGTTCGAGCCGGTCGCGAGCCCCGCGTTGTTCACCACCAGGTCGACGTCGGTGGCGGTCCGGGCGAAGGCGGCCACGGCGGCGGCGTCGTCCACGTCCAGCGCGACGGTCTCGACCCGGGGGTCGTCGTGCGAGGCGGTGCCGCGCGAGGCGGTGCCGCGCGAGGTGGCGTACACCTTCTTCGCGCCGCGGGCGAGGAGTTCGGCCGTGAACGCGGCGCCGAGGCCACGCAGTCCGCCGGTGACGAGTGCGGTGGTTCCGTCGATCTTCATGCTGGGATCCCTTCGGGGGTTTCGATCGCTGTGGTGGTCGAGGCCCGCGGTGCGCGCAACAGCACAGCGGTGGCGAGGAGGGTCAGGAGGAGGACTCCGGCGGCGACGAGCAACCCGTCGTGCACGGCGGCGCTGAGGGCGAGCGGCGCGGCGTCACCGTCGGAGAGGTGGCCGGCGAGGCGGTTCGTGACGACGGTCCCGAGGACGCTCCCCCCGAGGGCGCCGCCGACCTGGCGGACGGTGGTCACGGCGGACCCGGCCATTCCGGTCCGCTCGGCCGGGACGCTGCCGACGACGAGCGCCGTGGTCGGGGCGATGAGCAGGCCGAGGCCGGAACCGACGAGGACGAACCCGACGGCGGTCGGCGCGTAGGCGCTCCCCAGCCCGGTCTGGTGCAGGACGAGGGTCCCGACGGCCGTGGCGAACAGTCCGAGGAGGAGCACCGGCCGGATCCCGGCGCGCCGGACGGCGAGCGCCGCCAGCGAGCTGGCCACGACGTAGGCGGCCATCAGCGGGAGCAGCCGGACACCGGAGGCGAGGGCGGACAGCCCCTGCGCCCGTTGCATCTCGAGCGTGGTCAGCAACCCCAGCCCGGTGAAGGTGAAGAGGGCCACGGCCGAGACGAGCAGGGCCCCGACGGTGCGCGGTGCGGCGAAGGCCGCCAGGTCCACGACCGGTCGGGCGACGACCCGTTCCACGAGGACGAAGCCCGCCCCGGCCGCGACGGCCAGGACGAACCCGAGGACGGGCACCGGGGACCCGAACCCCGAGCGGCCGCCTTCGACGACGCCGACGACGAGGGCCGCCACGGCGAGGGTCGCGAGCGCGGTCCCCGGGAGGTCGATCCCGCGACCGGCCACCCGGGTGTTCGGGACGACGAAGGGGGCGGCGGCGAGGACGAGCACCGCCACGACGACGTCGACGAGGAACACGGCGTGCCAGCTGAACGCGGACAGCAGGAGGCCGGCGGCGATCGGCCCGACGGCCAGGCCGATCCCGGAGCAGGCGGCCCAGACCCCCACGGCCGAGGCGCGGCGGCGCGGGTCGGTGAAGGCGCCGGAGACGATGGCGAGGCTGTTGGGCACGATGAGTGCGGCCCCGGCCCCCATGACCACCTCGCCGACGATGAGCACCGCGGCACTGGCGGCCGAGGCGGTGAGGACGGCACCCGCGCCGAGCACCGCGGTCCCGGCGAGGAGGACGGTCCGGCGCCCGAGGAGGTCGCCGAGCGCGCCCGAGGACAGCACGAACGCGGCGAGGGCCAGGGCGTAGGCGCTGCTGGTCCACACGAGTTCGACGGGCCCGAGCCCCAGGTCGGAGGTGATCGAGGACAGCGCGGTGAGGGTGGCCGTGATGGTCAGGAAGCTCATCGTCATGCCGAGGCAGGCGACCGCCACCGTCCACCACGGGCTGCGGTCCCTCGCGCTATGACGACTGTCATATCTCATGGGGACGTTGTAGCATGACGACTGTCATGGACACAACGACGGAGACCCCCACGGCGCGGGAGCGGATGGTCGCCAGCGCCCGCGAACTCATCCAGGAACGCGGCGTGCACGGCGTCGGACTGCGCGACGTCGTCGCCCACGCCGGCGCCCCCCGCGGTTCCCTGCAGCACTACTTCCCCGGCGGCAAGGACCAGCTGGTCGCCGAGGCGCTGACCCAGGCCGACTCCGCGAGCCGGCGCACCGTCCGCGCCGCCCGCGCGGAAGGAGCCGACCCGGTCACGACGGTGCGCAGGATCCTCGCGAGCTGGCGCGACCTGCTGGTGGCGGAGGACTTCCGGCGCGGCTGCCCGTTCGCCGCGACGACGGTCGACACCTCGGCCGCGAACCCCACGCTCCGGGCGGTCGTGTCGGACTACGCGGGCGCCTGGCACGACGACCTCGCCGCCGTCCTCGAGAACGGGGGCCTGGCCGCCGCCCGCGCCGCCACCCTCGCCACCCTCGTCCAGGCCTCCCTGCAGGGGGCGCTGATCCTGGCCCGCGGCCACCGCTCGACGGCTCCGCTCGACGAGGTGGAGACCGAACTCACGAGCCTGCTGGAGGCGCTGCTCCCCGACCGAGCGGCAGGATGGGCCGGGTGACGTCCTCCGCGACCTGGCCGCTGACCGTCCCCGCCGCCGACCTGACCGCCTGGGTGCACGGGCACCGCGACGAGATGCTCGAAGAACTCCGCGCCTACGTGGAGATCGAGACCCCCTCCGACGACCGGGCCGCCCTCGAGCGCGGGCTCGCCTTCGTCGAGGCGTGGATCACCGGCCACCTCGGTGAACCCTCCGCCCGGACCGTGACGGACGGCGGGGAACACGGCGACACCGTCGTGCTGGACCTGCCCGGCGACCTGCCCGGCGCGCCCGTCGCGGTGCTGGCCCACTACGACACGGTCTGGCCGGTCGGAACCCTGGCGGGGATGCCGTTCTCGCTCGAGGACGACGTCCTGCGCGGCCCCGGGGTGTTCGACATGAAGTCCGGTCTCGTGCAGCTGGTCTGGGGACTGAAGGCGTTGCAGCACTTCGGGGTTCCGCGACGCACGGTGCGCCTGCTGCTCAACGGCGACGAGGAGGTCGGTTCACCGGTGGCCCGCACGGTCATCGAGGACGTCGCCCGTTCCGCCGCCGAGGTCCTGGTCCTCGAGGCCAGCGGGCCGGGGGGTGCGGTGAAGACGGCTCGCAAGGGCGTCGGCCTCTTCCAGGTCCACCTCACCGGCGTCGAGGCGCACGCCGGCCTCGACCCGACCGCCGGGGCGAGCGCGGTCCTGGCGCTGGCCCGGATCGTCCCGCAGGTCCACGCCGCGACCGACCTCGACGCCGGGACCTCGCTCAACGTCGGGGTCGTCACCGGGGGCAGCCGCCCCAACGTCACCCCCGGCACGGCCTGGGCGAGCCTCGACGTCCGGGTCACCGACCCGGCGGAACAGACGCGCATCGACAGCGTCCTCGCGAACCTCGACACCGGCGACGAGCGGGTGACCTGTGAACTGACCGGGAGGTGGAACCGTCCCGTGATGGTCCGCACGGAGGGAACCGCCGCGCTCTACGAACGCGCCCGCGACGTGGCGGCGGGTCTCGGGATCGACCTGGCCGAGATCGCCGTCGGTGGGGCCAGCGACGGCAACTTCGCCTCCGCCGCAGGGGCTGCCGTGCTCGACGGCCTCGGCGCGGTCGGCGGTGGTGCGCACGCCCGGTCCGAGCACGCCACGGTGTCGGGGTTGCTGGAACGCACGGCGCTGCTCGCCGCCGTCGTCGCCACCGCCTGACCGCTGGTTCCTCGCTCCGACGCGACGGGTAGCTTTCGCGGCGTGGACTTCCGCCCGCACGCGCACTTCACCGCCGAGGACACGTGGCTGAACGACCCGAACGGGCTGCTCTTCCACGACGGCCGCTGGCACCTGTTCTTCCAGAACAACCCCGAGGGGCCGGACTGGGGGAACATGTCCTGGGGTCACGCCTCCTCCGCGGACCTCGTGCACTGGGACCGGTTGCCGCTGGCGATCCCGCACGAAGGCCCCGAGGCCGTCTTCTCGGGCAGCGCAGTGGTCGACGGGTCACGGATCGCGGCGATCTACACCAGCGCCTACGACGACGGGAGGCAGGCGCAGTCGCTCGCCTGGAGCAGCGACGGCGTGACGTTCACGAAGGAGGCGTCGAACCCCGTCCTGGACCGTGCGTCGACGGGTTTCCGCGACCCCAAGGTGTTCCGGTACGACGACCACTGGGTGATGGTCGCCGTCGAGGCGGACGAACGCCTCGTCGTGCTGTACCGCTCCGAGGACCTCCTCGACTGGGAGTTCCTGAGCAGTTTCGACGACGGCACGACCACCGGGATCTGGGAGTGCCCCGACCTGTTCCCGCTCCCCCTGGACGGTGACGACTCCGGGGACCCGGACGACGTCCGCTGGGTGCTCCTGCTCAGCGTCAACGGCCCCGACGGGTCGGACGTCGTGTACCGCGTCGGTTCCTTCGACGGGGTACACCTCGACGTCGGCCCACCGCGGAGCCTGGACGCCGGCCCGGACGTCTACGCCGCGGCGACCTGGACCGACGCGCCCGACGGCCGCCGCGTCCTGCTGGGCTGGATGGCCGATCCCGACTACGCGGGCTCGACCCCCACCGCCCCGTGGCGGGGTGCGATGACGCTGCCCCGTGAACTGTCGCTGTGCACCGTCGACGGATCGCCGACCCTGCGGCAACGGGTTCCGGAGGAGGTCACCGGACGACTCGTCCACGAGGTCGGGGAGCTCCCCGGCACCGACTGCGTCGTGGTCTGCCGGTTCGCGGGCGACGCCTCCTGGGAGTTCGGCGCGGGCGAGGCGGTCCTCCGCGTCGCCGTCGAGGGCCACGAGCTCGTGGTGGACCGGCGAACCTCAGGGCTCGTCGACTTCCACCCGTCCTTCCCCCGCGTGACCCGCTCCCCGCTGCCGCCGGGCACCGCAGAACTCGCGGTCCACCTCGACCGCTGTTCGGTCGAGGTGTTCGCCGGCGGCACCTCGAGCACCCACCTGGTCTTCCCGACCCAGCCCTACCGCGAGATCACGGGCACCGCCGGGTTCCGCGTCCTCGTCCCCACCCCTCAGGAGGAAACACCGTGAGCACGCTCCACCTGGTCGATCCCGAACTCCGCGACATCCTCGACCTGCTGCCGGCCCGGAACTTCACCGTCGAGGAACTCCCCGCGGTGCGCGCCGCGGCGGCGCAGCTGCCCCTGCCGGAGCTCCCGCCGGGACTCACCGTCGACGAGGTCCGGGTTCCGCGTGACGCCGCCCCCGACGTCCGGGTCCTGGTGACCCGCCCCACCGCACTGCCCGCGGGCGCCCCGGCGTTGGTGTGGATCCACGGCGGTGGCTACGTCGTCGGCAGCGCCGACAGCGACCAGTTGAACGCCGCCCAGCTCGCCCTGGGCGTCGGGATGGTCGTCGTCTCGGTCGACTACGGACTGGCCCCGGAGAACCCGCACCCCGGGCCGGTCGAGGACTGCTACGCCGCGCTGCGCTGGCTGCACGGGAACGCCGACGACCTCGGGGTCGACCGCAGCCGGATCGCCATCGGGGGTGGCAGCGCCGGTGGCGGACTGGCCGCCGCGCTCGGCCTGCTCGCGCGCGACCGGGGCGAGGTTCCCGTCGCGTTCCAGTACCTCGTCTTCCCCATGATCGACGACCGGACGGTCACCCGGGAGGCCAACCCGACCACGGGGGAGTTCGTCTGGACCCGGGCCTCGAACGCCTTCGGCTGGCGCACGTTGCTGGGCGCGGAACCCGGCAGCGACGGGGTCTCCCCGTACGCGGCGGCCGCCCGCGCCGAGGACCTGACCGGGCTCCCACCCACGTTCCTCGAGGTCGGCAGCCTCGACCTCTTCCTCGACGAGGACGTCGAGTTCGCGCTGCGCCTCGTCCGGGCCGGGGTTCCGACGGAACTCCACGTCTACCCCGGCGCGTTCCACGGCTACCAGATGGTGGCGACCTCGACCGTCGCCCGGACCTCCGGAGAACTCGGCGTCAGCGCCCTGCGCCGGGCCCTGGGCTGAGTTCCCGGTCGACGTAGGCGATCCGCACCACCCCGTCGCTGGCGTCCACGCGGGGTCCCTCCGGGCGCAACCCGAGGCGGCGCGCGACCCGCCGCGAGGGTTCGTTGGTCGCCAGGACCCAGGCCACGACGACGGTCTCGGGTTCGGCGGCGTGGGCGGCGTCCAGCCCGGCCCGGCCCAGCGCCACGGCGAAACCCCTCCGCTGGTGGGGGACGGCGATGCGGTACGACAGGTTCCACATCCCGGTCCGGTGCTTCTGGACCCCGCCGACACCGACGAGTTCCCCCGTGGCGTCCAGGCGCACCGACCAGTAGCTCAACCCGTCGCTCGACCACCGGGCCGCCGCCCGCTCCAGCCAGGAGCGGGTCGTCGCGGGTTCGACGTGGCGACCCGACGGGTCGAACCACCACCCCTCGGGGTCGGACATGATCGGGAACAGCTCGTCCGCGTCGGCGGGGTCCGCCGGGTCGAAGCGCAGCACCGGAAACCCCTCGACGTCCACCACCACATCGTGGCACGCTCGGTCTCGTGAAGTTCAGTCCGTCCGACACGACGACGCCGGTGCACCTCCGGCGTCGCGGACAGCGCTGAGCTGATCCGACTTTCCGAGCCCCGGGGGACCTTCCCCGGGGCTCTCCTCGTGCCACCGGCAGGTTCCCCTCCACCCTGAGGAGAACCCCTTGTCCCGTGACCACTCGGCCCTCGGCCGCGAACTCGACCTCTTCGACACCTCCCCCCTCGTCGGGCCCGGTCTGCCGCTGTGGCTGCCCGACGGCGGTGTCGTCCGCGGGGAACTCGAACGCTTCGCCCTGGAACTCTCGCTGCGCAGCGGCTGCCGGCGGGTCCACACCCCCGTCCTCGCGAAGCGCGGGCTCTTCGAACGCTCGGGGCACTGGCAGAAGTTCGCCGCCGACATGTTCCCGCCCGTGCGGGTCGGCGACGAGGACTTCGTCCTGCGACCGGCGAACTGCCCGCACCACACCCAGGTCTACGCCGCCCGCCCGCACAGCTACCGCGACCTGCCGGTCCGCTACGCCGAGCTCGGGTCGATGTTCCGCAGCGAACTCTCCGGCGTCCTCGTCGGGCTGCGCCGCGTGCGCCAGATCAGCCTCGACGACGCCCACGTCTTCTGCCGACCCGACCAGGTCGTCGCCGAGGTGCGGACCGCCCTGGACGCGATCCGGGAGGCCTACGCCGTGCTGGGGCTGGAGATCCGCCGGCTGCGCCTGTCCGTGCGCGGGCCCGGCGGCGGCCACCTCGGCGACGACGACCGGTGGCAGCGGGCCGAGGACCAACTGCGCGAGGCCCTCGGCGACGACGAGCACGAGATCGGCGTCGGCGAGGCCGCGTTCTACGGCCCGAAGATCGACGTGCAGGTCGCCGACGCGGCCGGTCGGGAGGAGACCCTCTCCACCGTCCAGGTCGACCACGTCCAGCCGGAGCGGTTCGACCTGCACTACGTCGGCGAGGACGGCCGCCGGCACCGCCCCGTGATGGTCCACCGCGCTCTGCTGAGCTCGATGGAGCGCCTCGTGGCGATGCTGCTCGAACGCGACGGGGGCCGGCTCCCGTTCTGGCTCGCGCCGGTCCAGCTCCGGCTGCTGCCGGTCAGCGGCGACCGGCACGGCGAGCACGCCCGCGCCCTCGCCGCCCGGTTCGCGGGGGTGCGCGTCGACGTGGTCGACGACGGTCCGCTGCCCCGTCGGATCCGGGACGCCCGCGCCCGGCGCGTGCCCGTCGTCGCCGTGGTCGGCGACGCCGAGGTCGCGGCGGACGCCCTCGCCATCGGCCGTCCGGCGGTCCGGGTGCCGCTCGCGCAGGTGCAGGCCCGGCTGGCGGAGGCGGTGCGGCACCGGGAGGCGGGGCGGATCCGGTTCGACTAGGGCCGTGGGTCGAGGGTGACCTGCGCGCGGCGCTCGTCGCACCACCGCTCGAACTGGGCGGCCGGGACGGCGGGACTGTGCAGGTAGCCCTGCACGAGGTCGCAGCCGAGGCGCGTGAGTTCGCGGAGGGTGTCGATGTCCTCCACGCCCTCCGCGACGACCCGCGCCCCGAGCCGGTGCGCGAGCTCGATGGTCGAGACGATCACGGCCTCGGCGCGCGGGTCGGTGCCGATCCCCGTCACGAAGCTGCGGTCGAGCTTGACCTCGTCGAACTCGCGCTGGCGGAAGTACCCGAGCGAGGAGTAGCCCGTCCCGAAGTCGTCGATGCTCAGCGACAACCCCATCTCGGAGAACTCCCGCAGCACCGCGAGGCTCACCCCGGAACCCTCCATCGCGACCGTCTCGGTGATCTCGAGCGCCAGGGCCGTGGTCGGCGCGCCGTGGGCCTGCAGGACCCGGGCGACCCGGGCGGGCAGGTCGACGTCCCCGAGGTTCGTGGCGGAGAGGTTGACGGCGACCCGCACCGCGCGGCCGTCGCGGTGCCAGGTCGCCGCGACGCGGACGGCCTCGTCGATGACCCAGGCGGTGAGGGCGTGCATCAGCCCGTGCCGTTCCACCAGACCGAGGAACGTCAGCGGGGGCAGGAGTCCGTGGTCGGGGTGCTGCCAGCGCACGAGGGCCTCGGCCCCCTCGACCTCACCGTCGTCGGTGCGCACCTGCGGCTGGAAGTGCAGCAGCAGCGCCCCGGCCCGCAGCCGGTCGTCCGCGTCGGCCTCGGTGTCGAGGTCGAGGCAGGTCCGCAGCTGCTCGACGAGGAGCAGTTCTCCGGGGAGTCCGCCGGAGGTCGCGGCGGAGTGGACCTCCACCCGGTCACCGTGCCGCTTGGCGGCGATGAGCGCGAGGTCGGCGACGTGCAGGAGTTCCGCCGCGGTCCCCGCGTGACCGGGGTGGGCGGCGACCCCCACGCTGCACCCGACGTGGATGCGCTGACCGTCGAAGGAGTACGTGCCGCTGACGCGGGCGTGCGCGGCCCGGACCGATTCCGCGGCCGCCTCGAGGTCGCGGGGCAGCAGGACGGCGAGCTCGTCGCCCCCGAGCCGGGCGACGACCGCTTCCGAGGGCAGCGCGGCACGCAACCGGGCGACGACCTGGCACAGCAGGTCGTCGCCGGCCGCGTGACCCAGCGACTCGTTGACGGCCTTGAACCGGTCGAGGTCGAAGAGGGCGAGGACCAGGTCCCCGCCCTCCCCGACCCGCCGGTCGGCCTCCTCCAGCAGCGCCCGCCGGTTCGGGGCGCCGGTGAGGTCGTCGACGAGCGCGGCGCGCCGGAACCGCTCCAGGTCCAGCAGGTCCCGCTGTCCGGCGACGAACAACCCGATGCCGCCGGCGAGCGCCACGAGGGCGAGGCCGGCGGTGAGGGGGTCGGGACGGCCGACCGCGACCGCGAACAGCAGCAGTGCGGCCCCGGGGACCGTGACGAGCGGGACGACCTGCAGGGTCCGGCCGTCGCGGTGGGTGGTGCGGACGGGTCGAGCCGGCATCCAGGCGGTGATCGCGACGGCGAGGAGACCACCGACCCAGGCGACGTCGAACCCGATCCCGAAGGTCGGGGCGGTCCCGCCGCTGGCCAGCAGCACGGCGGAGTAGCCGATGTCGCCGGCGTCGAAGACGGCGAGCCCGCCGGCCAGGACCCACCACCGGCGGTCGCTGCCGCTGGTGGCGGCGACGACGACGGCGCAGACGGCGAGGATCAGGTCCCCCGACGGCAGGTACAGCCACCACCCGGCGTCGAAGGCGGGGATCCCGGTGAGGGCGGCGAGCGGGGCGGCGACGAAACGGGTCACCAGACCGGCGAGCAGAACGAGCACGGTCACGACTTCGAGGGCGTACCCGCGACGCTGCACCCGGTGCGGCCAGAGCAGTCGCCCGACGGCCCGCAGCCAGAACACGTACCCGACGACGTAGCCGGCCTCGAGGGCGGTGAGGGCGACGTCGCTGCCGTTGACGGTGTCGAGGACGTCGACGGCGATCTCGGTGGCCGTGTAGATCGACCAGCCGACGGCGAACTCCCGCCAGGCCCGTGCTTCGCCGTCGGCGATCCGGGTCCGCATCCACAGCCCGGCGACGGCGAGGAGCTCGACCGTGGAACCGAGCCAGGTGTCCAGCGTCCGTCCGGCGTCGTGGGCGAAGAGGGTCAGCAGCGCGTAGGCGACCCAGCCGAGCACCGCGACGGTGAGGACGCACCGGGGCGCACTCCACCTCGAGGTCGGCGTGGAGCGGAGCGGCACCCTGGGTGTATCGGGATCTTCGTGGCCGCCTTGAGCGCGGAGAGCGTCTTCCGCTGCACTCGCACAACCATCACGGCGGAAGGCCCGCCAAGGTCACCCGGCGAGCGCCGCCGCGGTCTCCCGACGACGGGCGAGGACGGGCTGCGCGGCCAGGACACCGGCCATCGCGACGGCGACGGCCAGCGGGACGATTCCGCAGACGGCCATCCCGGCGCGGACCCCGACGTGCTCGGTGATCCAGCCGACGATCGGTCCGCCGATGGGGGTGCCGCCCATGAAGACGAGGACGTAGAGACCCATGACGCGGCCGCGGTACTCCTGGTCGACCCAGAGCTGGACGGAGGAGTTCGCGATGGCCTGGAAGGCGAGGTTGGTGACGCCCATGACGACGAGCACCACCATGAACGTCGCGAGGTTCGGGGCGAACGCGGCGAGGGTCTGGGCGGCGCCGAACGCCGCGCCGAGGAGGAGGATCAACCGCAGCCGGGAGTGGCTGCGTCCGCCCGCGATCAGCGCTCCGGCGATGGATCCCACGGCCAGGACGATGTTGAAGGTGCCGTAGAGCCCGGCGCCGGCGTGGAACGTCTCCGAGGCCATCGCGGTGAGGACGACCGGGAAGTTCAGGCCGAAGGTGCCGAAGACGCCGACGAGGGCGATGGTCCAGCCGACGTGCGGGCGGTCGGCGACGTAGCGCAGGGCCGAGCGCAGCTGCCCCTTGGCCCGCGGCAGCGCGGTGACCGGGCGCAGTTCGGCGGTGTTCATGCTGGCGAGGGTGATCGTCGGGCCGACGTAGAGCAGGGCGTTGACGGCGAACGCCCAGCCGGAGCCGACGGTGCCGATGAGGACGCTCGACACGGCGGGGCCGACGAGGCGGGTCGTCTGGAAGACCGCCGCGTTGAGTGCGACCGCGTTGCGGATGTGCTCCGCGGGAACGACTTCGCCGACGAAGGCCTGCCGGGTGGGGTTGTCGAGGGCGATGACGAACCCGGTGACGACGGCCAGGGCGTAGATGGTCCCGACGGTGATGTTCCCGCTGATCGTGAGCACGGCCAGCGTGGTGGCGATGCTCGCGCTGCACAGCTGGGTGATGAGCAGGATGTTCCGCTTGGGGTAGCGGTCGGCGATCATCCCGCCGTACATCCCGAAGACGAGGATGGGCAGGAAGGTCAGCGCCATCGTGATGCCGACGGCGGCCGGGGAGTGCGTGAGTTCCAGCGTGAGCCAGTCGAGGGCGATGTTCTGGACCCAGACGCCGGTGTTGGCGAAGGCCTGCCCCGTGGCGTAGATCCGGAAGTTGCGGACGCGCAGGGCGGCGAACGTCGCTCGGCCCCTGGACTCTCGTGCGGTGGTTCCGGTGGGATCTGCAGTTGCCTCGGCGGCTGCCGGTGTCACGACCTGAGTACCTCTCGAGCTGACCATCTGGTTCCGACCACTGTGCGTCACCATCATCGGCCGATGCAGCGCTATGCTGCAGCCCGGTTGACGGCTTATCAGTCATCACGTGTCGTGATGACCCGCGACGGGGCGGAGGACCATGACCGCAGGCCAGGTGCCCACGGGGACGTTCGAGCCGGTTCAGCTGCGCACGTTCCTCGCTGTGGCGCAGACGCACTCGTTCACCCAGGCCGCGGCCCGGCTGGGGGTCCGCCAGTCGACGGTCAGCCAGCACGTCCGCAAGCTGGAGGACTCCGTCGGCCGTCACCTCGTCCACCGCGACACCCATTCCGTCACGCTGACCCCGGACGGTGAGGCGATGATCGGGTTCGCCCGCTCCATCCTGGCCTCCCACGAACAGGCCGCGGCGTACTTCACGGGGGCCCGGCCGGTGGGTCGGCTGCGGATCGGGATGTCCGACGACCTCGCGCTGACCCGGTTGCCGCACATCCTGCGCGACTTCCGGACGGAGAACCCGCGCGTCGACCTGGAACTCACCGTCGACCAGTCCGGAACCCTGCACCGCCGCCTCGAGAACGACCGGCTCGACATCTTCATCGGCAAGCGGCCACCCCGTTCCGGGGAGGGGAAGCTCGTCCGGCGCGAGCGGCTGGTGTGGGTCGGCAACCCCCAGACCCGCCTCGACCTGAGCCAGCCGGTGCCCCTGGCGGTCTACCCCTCCCCCTCGCTGAGCGGGACCGCGATGCACGAGGCGCTGGACCGCGTCGGCATCGGCTACCGCTCGGCCTGCGTCTGCCGCGGGGTCAACGGCCTCATCGCGGCCGTGGCCGCCGGCATCGGGGTCTCCTGCCTGGCCAGTTCGCTGGTGCCCGTGCAGCTGGTGCCCCTCGGCCCCCAGCACAAGCTGCCGGAACTGGGCCAGATCGACCTCGTGCTGCTCACGAACCCCAAGACCCAGGACCGTCCCGCCTCACGGGCGCTGGCGGCCGCCGTCCTCTCCGGCGGACCCTCCAGCCTCGCTCCTCCCGCCTGACCCCCCGCCACCACGATCGCCACCGACCGACGAGAGAAGCACAGCCGGGGTGGGTACGGTGCCGAGGTGCTCCACGGCCTGCACGTCTACCTCCGGGCGATCAACGCCCCCGAGACGGCGGGCGATCTCCGCGGCCTGCTGCGCACCGCGTCGCGGGCGGGGCGCCAGGCCCTGAGCGCCGACCACTGCGTCGTCTGGTTCGCGGGCGCGTCATCGCACCCTCCGCTCTACCTGGTCGACGGTGACGCCTTCCTCGACGTCGCCGACCCGCCCTTCGCGGCCGAGGCGGCGGCTGCGTCCGTCGCCCGGTGCGACGGCACCACGCTGCCGGGCATCGCCGAGGTTCCCGCGCACGTCGTCGTCGCACCGCTCTCGACGTCCTCGACCCGGGGCGCGGTCGTCCTCACCCGCACCGATCCGTTCACCGCGGACGAGGAAGCGGCCGCGGGCATCGTCGCGTCGGCACTGGGGATGGCGCTGGAGGCGACGCTGCTCCGCGCCGCGGAGCGGTTCGCCGCCGCCACCGCCTCCCGTTCGACCCTGCTGGAACGCGTCACCGGGTTGCTGCAGACGAGCGCGACGGCCGTGGAGATCACCCAGCGCATCCCGGCCGCGGTCATCGAGGTCCTCGACTGCCGCTCCTCCTGGGTCTACGTGCTCGAGGGCGAGGAACTGCGCGGTGACGGGCTGCCGCCGCTGCCGCCGGAGCACGACCACCTGCGCCGGGTGCACCGGTCAGCGGACAACCCGATCTCCGAGGCCGTCCGCACGGGCGCACCGGTCGTCGTGAGCGGGGACGACATCGCCCGCTACCGGGACCTGACGGGGGTCGAGCCGGAGCAGATCGGCGTCACGCTCGTCGTCCCGCTGGCGGGGCGGGAGAAGGTCCTGGGCGCGTTGAGCGTCGGCTGGGGTGACCGCTCCCCCCTCGAGCACGCCGACCTGGAGCTGTTCGCCGCCGTCGCCTCCCAGGTGGCGGTGGCCCTGGAGCGGGCCCAGCTGCTCGACGCGGAACGGTCCTCACGCGCGGAGTTGGCGACGTCGCACGAGGCGCTCGCCACCCTGGCCCGTGACCTGCAACGCGGTCTGCTGCCGACGTGGCTGCCCCAGCAGGAGGGGCTGCAGGTCGCGGCGCGCTACGCCCCGGCGCTGGCCGGCTCCGAGATCGGCGGCGACTGGTACGACGCCGTGCAGACCGGCCACGACATCGCCCTCATCATCGGCGACGTGCAGGGGCACAGCACCCGCGCGGCCGGGCTCATGGGTCAGGTGCGGACGGCGGTGCGCGCCTACGTCAGCGAGGGCCACGACCCCTCGACGGTCCTGCGGCGCACGAACCGGCTGCTGCTGGAACTCGGTGCGGAACTGTTCGCGACGTGCTGCCTGGCGCGCCTGGACACCTCGACGGGCCTCCTCTCCGTCGCGACGGCGGGCCACCCACCGCCCCTCGTGGTCGACGAGTCCGGGTACCGGGAGATCGACGTCGACCCCGGTCCCCCGTTGGGGGTCCTGGCGGAGGCGGAGTACCCGACGACCCGGTACCGCCTGCTGGGTCGCAGCGCGCTGGTGATGCACACCGACGGAGTGGTGGAGGTCCTCGGCGAGGGTTCCGAGGTCGGTGAGGCGACCCTGCGGGACACGCTGCGCGCGACGTTGCGGGAGGAGCCCGACCAGCCCGCGGAACGGCTCGCCTCCACCATCATGGCCGCGATCCCGCACGCCCTGACGGACGACGCCGCCATGCTCGTCGCGACGTTCACGGGCACGGACTCGGGCCGCCTCGACGCCTCCCTCTGGTTGCCCCCGGACATCCGCGCGGTCGCCTCGGCGCGGGAGTTCCTCCGCGACCGGCTCCTCGCCTGGTCCACCGACGAACTCCTCGACGAGGCGGAGCTCGTGCTGTCCGAACTCGTCACCAACGCCCTCGTGCACACCGGCGGCGGCGCCGGTCTCTCGTTGCGCTTCGACGGTGCCGCACGCCGGCTCACGATCTCGGTGCACGACTCCTCGCCCCGCCACCCCCAGGAACGCACGGCCGGGCCGGACGCCCTGGGCGGCAGGGGACTCGGGATCGTGGAAGCCGTCGCCGACGCCTGGGGAGTTCTCGTCGGGGACGACGGGAAGACCGTCTGGGCCGAACTCGCCGTCGAGGCGGACTGAACCACGGCCCCGGCGACTACCGTCCGCCGAGGATGTTCCGGATCTGTTGCACCTGGTCGTCGCCGACCCCGAGCTGACCCATGACGTTCTCGAGCCAGTGCGGTTCCCCGTCGCCGAACAGGTCGCCGAGCGGGTCCTCGTCGCCGTCCTCCTCGGCGGCGGCCGCGAGGGCCGGCCAGTACCCGCGGGCGACGGTCCAGGGGGCGGACTCGCTGAGGACGCCGAACACGGCGAGGTCGGAGAGGCGTTCCCGCAGTTCCTCCACCGCGACCCCCGCGGCGGGCCCCAGCACGTCGGCGTTGACGACGAGCTCGTCGAGGGCCGCGTCGTCGAAGGGGTTCCCGGCCACGGCCGAGGCGAGCACCGTCGGCATCACGGCCTCGGTGATCGAGAACCCACCGTCGAGGGTTCCGGGGTCGTCCAGGACGAACCGGCCCACCAGCAGGCGGCGGAGTTCGCGCGGTTCCGGCGTCGGGTCGAGCCACCCCTGCGCCTCCGCCCCGGGGACGAGCAGCGTCTCGTCGTCGCCGTCGAGCAGGTCGAGGTCGATCATCGTGAGGACGACCTGGCGCAACCACGGGACGTCCTCGAGGTCCTGCGGTGCACCGTCCTGGTCGGCGGTGATCGGGATGGGGTTCTCGAAGAGGGCCAGGACCGCCGTGACGGAGTCCGGCGCGAGTTCCGCGTCGTCGGGCACGACGAGACCCTCACCGACGTGGGCCAGGACGGCCTGCGCCGCGCGGACCGGGAAGGAGGCCAGGACCGTCGCGTCCTCCTCGCCCTCGTCGACGCCGTCCGCCGCCGCCGCGAACACCTCCGCCAGCTCCGGCGGTTCACCGGCCAGCAGGGTCAGGCTGGTCTCCAGGTCGCCCTGGGACCCGGTCCAGCGCCCGGTCTCGCCGAGGAAGGCGAGGAACTGGTACCAGATGGCCTCCAGGTCCTCCTGCATCTCCGCGGGTTCCGGGGTGCCGCTGTCGGAGACCATCGCGGGGATCACCTGGGCGGTGAGGGCCTCGACGTCGACGGGGGTGAGCCGGGAGACCACGGCTCCGGACCGGACGGTCAGCAGACCACCCGCCCCGACGGTCAGCGCCTCGGCGACGGCCGCGGCGCCCACCTCCTCGTCGACCTCGACGTTCTCCTCGAGCCACGCGACGAAGTCACCGCGCAGGTCGCCCAGCGCGCGCTGGCCGAGCTCGTAGGACTCACTGACGGGGGGCCGGTCTGCAGCTGCCACCGCACCAGGGTGTCATCCCGCGCGGGTGCGGACCACCACCGAGGTCACCCCGCCACCGCCAGCACGGGCCGCCGCAGCTCCCCGTCGAGCACTCCCTCGTCCACGAGCCGGGACAGCGCGACGTGCACGGAGTGCTGCAGCCCGCGGGCGATGCGCCACGGCCGGGCGACGGGCACGACGCCGGCCCGCACGAGCCCGGCCAGGGCTCCCGCCGACACGGCGGCCTCCAGCCGTCGGCCGCCCTCGGCGACGTCGGCCGGGCTCTCCGACGTCGCCAGGGCGAGCGTCCGCGCGTGGTCGTCGTCGTCGCCGTGGTGCAGGGTCCGCACCACGCGCACCACCTCGGCCACGACGAGTCGCCGCCGCGCGCAGGCGGCGTCCGCCTCCTGCGGGGAGTCCCAGGACGGCCACCGCGGACCGCGCCGACCGTCCTCCTGGCCGAAGCCCAGGTCCTCGAGCTGGGCCCGCAGCCGGGGTGTGCCCGGTGTGCGTCCCCGCAGGACGTCCTCGGCCTCCCGGACCAGCCGGGTCCGCTGCAGCTGCGCCAGTTCCACCGGGAACGAGGTCCGCACCGTGTGGCCTCCGCTCGCGAGCAGCTCACCCCGTTCCGTGCGCAGCCGGCGCAGCAGTGCGTCGCGGACCGCCGCCGCCGTCCCCCGATCTCCCTCCCACCGCCCGGACTCGACGAGGAACCGCAGGTAGTCCAGCCACGACCGGCACGTCGCCCGCACCTCGGCCACCGACTCCAGCCCCCACCACTCGGCCGCACGACGGGACTGCGCGACGAGCAGTTCGACGTCGTCCGGGACGAGCGTCGTCAGCACCCGGTCCGGATGCCGGTCGCCCCGTCGGCGCGCCAGGTCGCGGCGGGAGGTGCGCAGCACCTGCAGACGCAGCGCGAGGTCCCCGACCCCGACGTGCTGTGACGGCTCGTGCGTCGTCAGCCACTCCGCGAACGCCCGCTCCACCCGGCGGACCGCGTGGTCCCCGGACGGGCTCGGGGTCGGCCCCGGGTGTCTGCTCACGGTGCTCCTCCGTTCGACGGAGACCCACGCTAGGCGAACACCGGGACCGACCCCGAGAGTTGTCCACAGGCCGCTCAGGCCGGGCGGACCCAGTCCTGACCGGGTACCCAGTCGGAGAACGCGTAGTCGGCCCGCGACACCTGCGCCCCGCCCGCCGTGGCGGTGGCGATGGCGGCGTCGAGGTCGGTGTTGAACGCGTCGTTCAGGCCGCGCAACGCACCCTTGAGGTCCTTGACGTCCCCGCCCAGGTAGCCCTGGACGATGTCGCCGAGGTGCGGGCTGATCGGCTTCTGCGCGGACTGGACGGCGCTGACCGCCGGGTTGCGGACGATGGGTTCCGGGGCCCGCTTCACCGACGCGGCGAACCACGTCGCGAGTTCCTTGTACGGGGCGATGACGTCGGCCGACTCGACGACGCTCAGGTCCGTCGGGGGCTGGTCCATCCCGCTGGCCAGTCCCTTCTGGTACTCCGTGGTGGTCATCGACTCGATGACGGCGATCGCCTGCTCGGGGTTCTTGGTGTTGCCGGCCACGAAGAACTGCGCGGCCGGCGTGCCGCGGTAGGTCGTCACCGGTCCCCCGCTGGGGGTGAGCATCGGACCGACCCCCATCTTGTCCACGAACTCGGGGACGACGTTCTTCGCACCGCCCGCGCACCACGGCCCGTCCGGGAAGTACCCGGCGATGCCCGAGGCCCAGCGGGTGCGGGCGTCGGCCACCGTGAGGCTGCCGCTGCCGGCCAGGATGAGGCCGGAGTCGTTGAGCTCCTTCCAGAACTCGATCGCGTCGACGTAGCTGTCGTCGTCGTACCTGAACTCCCCGGTCGTGTAGGTCATCCCCTGGAACCCGGGGAAACCACCAGCCTGGGCGAGGTCGTCGATCTGCTCCCGCATGCGCGCGACCCCACCGAGAGCCAGGACCATGGGGGCCGCGTCGCCCCCCTTGGCCTTGATGGCCTGAAGGTTCTTGCGGAAGTCGTCGTAGGAGGTGGGCGGGTCGTCCGGGTCGAGTCCGGCGCCGGAGATGATGTCGACGTTGAACCACTGCGCCGCGGCGTACTGCTGGTAGCTGAACAGCGGGAGACCGTAGAGCTTGCCGTCGATCGTCGTGATGCCCTCGGTGTAGGCCCCCTCGGGCAGCGACGCCTTGGCCTCGTCCGACAGCGTGATCTCGTGCAACCACCCCTCGGCGACGAGCGCCGGCAACGGCAGGCCCACGACGTTGCTGTAGATGTCGGGCAGCTGCTTGGACTGGTTCGCGAGCTGCAGCGCCTCGGTGGACTTGCTGACGTCGTTGTAGGTGTACTCGATCGAGGCGTTGAGGGCCTTGGACTCCGTGGCCGCCCACCCCTTGTGGAACTTCTGCAGGGCGCTGAAGTGGTCCCACCACTGCAGGGTGACGGGGGCACCTGGACCCCCGCTGCCGCCACTGCTGCCGCCACCGCAGGCGGCGAGGAGCGCGGTTCCGGTGAGTGCGCCGCCGCCGGCGAGCAGCGAGCGGCGGGAGATCTGGGGCATGACGGTTCTCCTCATCGAGAGTGGTCGTGCGGGAGGGTCTTCAGGACTTGACTGCGCCGGCGATGCCTTCGACGAAGTACCGCTGGAGGAAGAGGAACAGCGCCACGATGGGCACGATGGAGATGACGCCGGCCGCCGCCATCCCGGACCAGTCGGTGGCGTTCTCCCCGACGAAGGCCTGCATGCCGACCGACAGGGTCCGCAGGTCCGGATCGCTGAACGAGAACACGAGGGGCAGGAAGAACGCGTTCCAGGTGGCCAGGAAGGTCAGCAGGGCGACGGTCGCCGTCACGGGCATCGACAACGGCAGCATGACCTGGAAGAAGGTCCGCAGGAAGCCCGCCCCGTCGACGGTGGCGGCCTCCTCGAGCTCCTTCGGCAGCTGCCGGAAGTACCCGGCGTAGATGAGGATGGCGGACACGTTCGCCGCCCCGGACAGGGCCAGGACCATCCCCGTGAGGGAGTTCAGCAGACCCAGTTCCATCGACAGCTTGACGATGGGGATGATCGTGTACCCGGTCGGCACGAACAGGGTCGCCACCAGGATGCCGATGATGACCTTCTGCCCGCGGAACCGGTAGCGACCCAGGACGTAGCCCGCCAACGCGCAGCGCACCACGACGATGACGACGGTCGACACGGTCAGGATGACCGTGTTCAGCATGTACCGCCCGAAGTGCGCGTCGCTCCAGGCCCGGGCGTAGTTCTCCCAGGCGAAGTCCTGCGGGACGATCTTCAGACCGGCGGTGAAGACCTCGAGCGAGCTCTTCAGCGAGGCCGACACCATCCACACGAACGGGTAGATCCAGACCACGGCGAGGACGGTCAGCAGCAGGACGACCCCCCACCACGGAGCCCGCTGGGCGATGCGCCGTCCTCGCGAGAGGGGCGGGGTCAGGGTGCTCACGACAACTCCTTCCGGGCCCGACGGGAGACGACGAGGGCCCAGGCCTGCAACGCACCGACGGCCATGACGAACAACCCGAAGAGGACGGCTGCGGCCGACGCGAACCCCAGTTGCGGGATCGAGGCGCTGAAGGCCCAGCGGTAGATGTAGATCTCGATGATCTCGGTGGAGAAGAACGGTCCCCCGCCGGTCATCGTCTGCATGAGGTCGAAGGCGTGGAACGTGTCCTCGACGGTCAGCACCGTGATGATGAGCAGGAACGGGGTGAGCAGCGGCAGGGTGATGTATCGGAACAGCTTCACCGCGCCGGCGCCGTCGATGCGCGCCGCCTCGTACAGCTCGGTCGGGACGGTCTGCAGCGCGGCGAGCCAGTAGACCATCGTGATCCCGAAGAACTTCCACACGTACACCGCGGCCGCCGTGACCAGCGCGGTCCCGGAGTCACCCAGGAAGTCGATCCCGCTCTCGGCCCCCATGGCCTTGAGGAACGCGGTGAACGGCCCGCTGGCCGGGTCGAACACGAACTGCATGACGACCCCGACGATGGCCGTCGTGGTGACGACGGGCAGGAAGTACACGGTCCGGAACAGGTTGCGCAGCGGCAGCTTCGGTGAGTTGAGGACCATGGCCAGCAGCAGGCTCAGCAGGATCCGGGCCGGGGCCACCAGCAGCATGAACACCAGGGTGATCTTGACCGAGGACCAGAAGGCGGGGTCGGCCAGCACGGCGCGGTAGTTCTGGACGCCGACGAACCTCTGGTCGGAGCTGAACCCGTTCCACTCCACCAGCGAGTACCAGTAGCTGGCGACGATCGGGTACAGCGTGTAGAGCCCGTACAGGACGATCGTCGGCGTGAGGAACGCCCACACCCAGATCGTCTGTCGTCGGGTGTCGACGCCGCGTCTGCGCGGGCGTCCCGGACGGGGCGCCGGGGTCGTGACGGGCGTGTCCACCGGGGTGATCGTCCTCGCCATCGAAGGACCTCCTACCGGATCTGGCTGAGCGAGAAGGTGGTCGGGTCGCCACCGATGCGGTGCCCGCGTTCCAGGGCCGTGATCGACGCGACCTGCGCGTCGGTGAGTTCGAGCCGGGCCGCGTCGAGGTTCTCCTGCATGCGGTCCCGGCGCGAGGACTTCGGGATGACGACGTGCCCCCGGTGCAGGTGCCAGGCCAGCACCACCTGCGCGGGGCTCGCGCCGTGCGCCCGGGCCACGTCCTGCACCGCGGGGTCGTCCAGGTCGGCTCCCTGCCCGAGCGGGGAGTACGCCTCCACGACGATCCCCCGTTCCGTGCAGGTGCGGACGAGGTCCCGCTGCTGGAAGGTCGGGTGCAGTTCGATCTGGTTCACGGCGGGCGGTGGCCCGTCGAGGGCGTCGAGGTGCTCGACGAGGAAGTTCGACACCCCCACCGCCCGCACCCTGCCCTCGGCGTGGAGGCGCTGCAGCGCGGCCCAGCTGTCCCGGTAGCGACCTGCCGCGGGGTTCGGCCAGTGGACGAGGTAGAGGTCGAGGAACTCGACCCCGAGCCGCTCGCAGGAGTCGTCGTAGGCGCGCAGGGTCTGCTCGAACCCCTGGTCGCCGTTGCGCAGCTTGGAGGTGAGGAACACCTGGTCGCGGGCGACCCCGGAGGACCGCAGGGCGGCCCCCACTCCCGCCTCGTTCGCGTAGGCCGCGGCGGTGTCGACGTGCCGGTACCCGAGGGCGAGGGCATCCTCGACGACCCGCTGCGCCTCCGCCGCAGGGACCTGGAACACCCCGAGTCCCAGCTGCGGCATCACGACGTCGTCGGCGAGTCGCACCGCCGCCAGCGACGGGGTGCTCACCTCGGCTCCAGCACGAACATCGAGACCGAGGGCAGCGGGAGCGCGACGGTCGTCGAGAACGTACCGCTCTCGACGGTGACCGACCGGGTGGGTTCGAGTTCCTCGAGACCCTGCTTCGCCCTGATCGCGGCGATCTCCTGCTCGCTCGGGTTCTGCGGGCTCCCCAACCCCGTCCACGCGGTGTGGGAGTTGCTGTGGACGGCATCGATGCGGTGGTGGCTCAGCGAGTAGTCCCGACCGGACAGGCCCTCGACCCGCAGGTCCACGGGCACCGGTCCGTCGTCGCTGCGGTACTGGTCGTCGGTGTGCCGCCACACGAGGACGGTCACCCGGCCCGCGGCGTCGCTGGAGGCCAGCACGTCGACCTCCTCGCGCATGCTGCGGCCGTCACCGGAGTCGAGGTCCTCGGCCGGGCTCATGGCGTCCGAGGTCGCCGCCAACCGCCGGCCGCCGAGGCGGGCCATCATGCGGTAGGCGTTGAGGAAGGGTTTCTCGATGCCTCCCGCGGTGAGGAAGCTCCGGGTGCCCTCGAAGAACCGCTCGCCCTCGAAGTAGAAGCTCCAGGACGTGGCCTGCTCGACCTTCACCTCCTCGGACTCGTTGAGGTCGAGGATCTTCTTGAACAGCTTGACCTGGAACACCGGGTAGTACTCGGTGTTCTGGAACTGGAAGTTCGCGTTGTCGTAGACGCTGAAGTGCGCGGGGACCCCCGCGTCGCACTCGTCGACGATGGCGGGGAGCGACCGGTACTGCGGGAACTCGGCGATGACCTGCTGCATGCGGCGGATCTCGTAGAGCATCTTGTGCGCCGAGGGGCTCTGCTGCTCCGGTGCGGGGGCACCCGTCGGGCCGTAGACCCGCCAGGGCGTGAACGCCGACCCCTTGGTGTGGAAGGAGACGAAGTCGAGGGGGGTGTCGTGCTCCGAGGTGTGCTGCAGGAACGTGCGCAGGAACTCCACGCCACCGCCGGTGACGGCCGGCCCGCCGACCTTGGCGTCCGGCAGGACGCTGCGGACGGCTTCGGCAGTCACGGTGTAGAGCTCGCAGAACTGTTCCGGTGTTCCCTTCCAGTAGAAGATGTCCGGTTCGTTCCACAGTTCCCAGAGCCACTCGCGGACCTCGTCGGCCCCGTAGCGCTCCAGGCAGTGCCGGGCGTGCTCGGCGACCAGACCCCGCCACTTCTCGAAGTCCTTGGGCGGGTAGGCCCAGGCCCCGGCCTCGTAGTTGCTGTAGACGGTGGGGCTCGAGACGACCTTCAGCTCGTCGGCCTCCGGCGGCAGCAGGTCGCGCGGGGTGAACGCGAGTTCCACCAGGACGTGGTGACCGGCCTCGACGATGGAGTCGTAGGTCTGGTCGACGATGGTGAAGTCGTAGACCGGGTTCCCGTGCTCGTCCTCGTGGTAGACGTTCCCGTTGCCCCAGTGCGGGATCCCGAAGCCGGTGCCCGAGCAGAACACGTAGTGCGGGCGCACCAGGAACGGCCGGGGCGAGAGTTCCCCGAAGGTCTTCAGCAGCCGACGGCCGGTGGGGGTGTAGGTCCAGTTGATCTCGTCGTAGCCGATGCTCTCCCAGATGCGGGCCAGTGGTCCGGTCTCGCGGGACGCGTCGACGACGACGGTCGCGGATCCGACGTGCGGCGCGGTGGGGTCGCTGGGTGCGGAGCGCGGGAAGTGGTTGGTGTCGGTGGACAGGCCGGGGTTGTGAGCAGTGCTGGTGCTCATGGGGCGCCTTCCGGGCGTGGGTGATCGCGACGTCGCGAACGGGAGTGGTGGAGGGGGTGGAGCAGTGGGTCAGGCGTGGGCGGCGTCGGGGGCGTCGTACGCCCCGAGCGCGCGGTCCCGGGCCTCGGTGATGTGTGCGGCCATCGCCGCACGGGCGACGGCCGGGTCACCGGAACGGAGTCCGGCGAGGACACGGGTGTGCTCGGCGACGCAGTGGTCGGAGTCGGTGACCCCGCCGCCCCCGAAGAGGCGGAACCGTTGGATCTGGCCGCCGAGGGCGGTGTACGCCGACATCAGGAACTCGTTCCCGGTGGCCCGGGCGATGATCCGGTGGAACCGTTCGTCGGCTTCCCAGTACTGCCGGAACTCGTGGAACGACGGCCCGAGGGGTGCCGCCGCGAGGTCGTGCACGGCGAGCTCGAGTTCGGCCAGGAGTTCGGGGGTGAGGTGGTGCGCGGCGAGCTCGGCGAGCGCCGGCTCCAGGACGAGCCGGGCCTGCATGAGCCGGACGAGCTCTTCGGGCGTTGCCACGGGGGCGACCCGGTAGCCCTTGAGGGCGGTCCGGCGGACCAGTCCCGTGGACTCCAGGCGGGCGAGCGCCTCGCGGACGGGTGTCTGCGAGACCTCGAACTGCCGGGCGAGACCGTCGATCCCGAGGGTGGCGCCCGCCTGCAGTTCGCCGTCGATGAGCAGGTCGAGGACCGCGTCGTAGACGTGGTCGGCGAGCATCTGCCGGCTCGGCGCCAGAGACCGTCGCGTCGTCGGCTGATCCACGAACGTCATCGTAGACAGCCCTCCTGAGGGGGGTGGTGGAGAACGGGTGGTGCGGCACGTGGATCACCTCCTCGACCTCAGCTCTGCGGTGAGCTGATGTCGTAAACCGTAGATCGTGCACGATCTACGGTCAAGGGTCTCCGCCCGGTGTTTCGGAGAAACATCGAGCCGTCGGCTGAGACGCGGGGCAGACCCTCCTGTGAAAGGGTTTACCAGTGAGCGGCACCTTCATCATCGGCGTGAAGACACTGGCCCGGGGCGTCCGCGAGGAGCCGCGCCCCTTCCGGATCGCCATCGTCGGCTCGCTCATCTACGGCATCGGCAACGCGGCCTCGGGATGGATGATCGGGCGCGTCACGAACCGGATCGTCGTCCCCGCCCTCACCGGGAGCGCCTCGATCAGCGCCGGTGACGTGTGGCTGGCCGGCGCGACGCTCATGGCGATCACGCTGGTGCTGGTCGGCGGCGTCCTGCTGCGCCGCATCTTCGGTGGCGCCTTCACCTACGCCCTGCAGGCCCGCTACCGACGGCTCCTGTCCCGTCGCTACCTCGATCTCCCGCTGGCCTGGCACCACGCCCACCCCGCCGGACGGCTGCTCGCGACCGCGGGTTCGGACGTCGAGGCCATGTGGCAGGCGACCCTCGTGCTGCCCTTCGCCCTGGGGACTGCCGTCCTCATCCTCTTCGCGGGGATCGCGATGGTCTCGGCCGACCCCGTCCTCGCGGCGGTGGGTCTCATCGTGGTTCCCGCGCTGGTGATCGCGAACATCGCCTACCAGCGCCGGATGTCCCCGCTCGTCGTCCGGGTGCAGCACCTGCGCGGTGAGGTGTCGACGACCGCCCACGAGAGTTTCGAGGGCGCCCTCGTCGTGAAGACCCTGGGCCTGGCCGACGACGAGGTCGACCGGTTCCGCGGGGACGCCGAACGCCTGCGCGACGCCAACGTCGCCGCCGGCCGGACCCGCGGCGCTTTCGACCCCATCATCGAAGCCCTCCCCTCGCTCGGGACCCTGATGGTCCTGGTGCTGGGAACGGTGCGGGTGGCGGCCGGGACCACCACCGTCGGCGACCTGGTCCAGATCGCCTACCTGCTGGGCCTGCTCGCCTTCCCTGTCCGCTCCTTCGGCTGGCTGCTGGCCGACCTCCCCCGCACGGTCGCCGGCGACGCCCGGGTGCAGGACGTGCTCCAGTCCGACGAGACGACCCCCTGGGGTGCCCGACCCGTCGACGCGGGTGGCCCGCTGACCGTCTCGACGACGGACCTGTCCTACCGCCACCCGGCCCCGGCCGTGGACCCGCTCGCCGAGGAACCCGCGAAACCCCACCCGGCCCCCGTGCCCGTCCTCTCGGACGTGACCCTCGACGTCACCGCCGGTACGACGGTCGCCATCGTCGGCGGCACGGGTGCGGGGAAGTCGACGCTGGCCGGTCTCCTCGTGCGGCTGGTCGACCCGACGACCGGTCACGTGCTGCTCGACGGGGTCGACGTGCGCGAACTCGCCGAAGGCGCGATCGCCGGCGCCGCCTCGCTCGTCCCCCAGTCGACCTTCGTCTTCGACGACACCATCCGCGGCAACGTCGCCCTCGGCCTCGACGTCACCGACGACGAGGTGTGGGAGGCCCTGGAGCTCGCGCAGGCCGAGGGATTCGTGAAGTCGTTGCCACTGGGCCTGGACGAACTCGTCGGTGAACGAGGCTCGACGTTGTCCGGCGGTCAGCGCCAACGACTCGCCCTGGCGCGCGCCCTGGTGCGGCGACCCCGACTCCTCGTGCTCGACGACGCGACCAGCGCGCTCGACCCGACCGTCGAGCGAGCCGTCCTCGACGGGTTGGAGCGGACGGGGATCGGGACGACGGTCGTCGTCGTGGCCTACCGCCCTGCGACGATCGCCCTCGCCGACGAGGTGGTGCACCTGGAACACGGCCGGGTCGTCGACCGCGGGCCCGCCGCCGAGGTGGAAGCACGCGACGCGGGCTACCGGGAACTGGTGACGGCTTACGCACGAGCAGCCGCGGCGCGTGCCGCTGCCGAGGAGGAAGAAGTCGCGTGAGCACCGCAACGACCGTCGAGCGCGGGGTCATCGCCCGGGCGAAGGAACTCACGCCGGAGTTCGCGGAGGGCCTCGGGGTGACCCTCGCGATCGCCGCGGCGACCACGCTGGGGAAGCTGACCGTCCCCATCGCGGTGCAGCAGACGATCGACACCGGCGTCGAGGCCGGCGGTGGGCCCGACGTCGGGCACGTCGTCCTCCTCTGCGCGCTGGCGGCCCTCGTGCTGCTGGTGACCTCGGGAACCGCGTGGCTCGTCAACGTCCGGTTGTTCCAGGCCACCGAGGCGGGGCTCGCGAGCCTGCGGGTGCGGGCCTTCCGCCACGTCCACGACCTCGCCGTCCTGACCCAGAGCGGCGAACGGCGCGGATCCCTGGTGAGTCGCGTGACCAGTGATGTCGACACCATCTCGACGTTCCTGCAGACGGGCATGCTCGTCCTCGTGCTGTCCGCCGGCCAGGTGCTGCTCGCGACGGCGCTGATGTTCTTCTACTCGTGGCAGTTGGCGCTGGTGGTCATCGGCTGCTTCGTCCCGCTCGTCCTGGCCCGGCAACGACTGCAGCGCCCGGTGTCCCGCGCCTACCAGGCGGTCCGGGCCCGAATGGGCGAACTGCTCGCCGCCATCTCGGAGACGGTGGTGGGCGCTGACGTGATCCGCGCCCACGCGGCGTCGGACCGCTCGTGGCGCCGCATCGACGGCGCGATCGAGGCGCACCGCCAGCAGGCGGTGAAGGCCCAGACCGCGACAGCCGTGACGTTCACCGCCGGTGTCTTCGTGTCCGGTCTCGTCAGCGCCCTCGTCATCGTCCTCGGAACCCTGCTCGGGCTCGCCGGGGACATCACCCTCGGCAAGATGCTGGCGTTCCTGTTCCTGGCCCAGCTGTGGGTGGGCCCCGTCCAAGCGGCGACGGAGGTCCTCAACGAACTGCAGAACGCGCTCGCCGGCTGGCGTCGCGTGGTCGACCTCATCGACACCCCCGTCACCGTGCCCGAACCCGCGACACCGCGGACGCTGCCCACCGGCCCGATCGACGTGCGCGTGGACGACGTCGCCTACTCCTACCCGGGGACCGACAAGGTCGTCCTCGCCGGGGTGTCCCTGTACTTCCTCGCCGGCTCGCGCACCGCGATCGTCGGCGAGACCGGTTCCGGCAAGACGACGCTGTCCCGCCTCATCACCCGCTTGGTCGACCCCACGTCCGGGACGGTGCTGCTGAACGGCGTCGACGCCCGCGACCTGCCGTCGAGGGAATTGCACCACCGCGTGGTGGCCGTCCCGCAGGAAGGTTTCCTCTTCGACGCGACCGTCGGCGAGAACGTACGCCGCGGCCGCCCCGGTTCCACCGAGGACGACGTACGTGCTGCGTTCGTCGACCTGGGCCTCGGCGGCTGGCTCGACGGCCTCCCCGAAGGTCTCGATACCCCTGTAGGCCAACGCGGAGAACGACTCTCGGCCGGCGAACGCCAACTGGTGGCCCTCGCCCGCGCCCACCTCGCCGACCCCGACCTGCTCGTCCTGGACGAGGCCACGTCGTCGGTGGACCCCGCGACAGAGGTCCGGTTGCAGCGGGCCCTCGAGGGCGTTCTCAGCGGTCGGACGTCCGTCGCCATCGCCCACCGGTTGTCGACGGCGGAAGCCGCGGACACCGTGATCGTCGTCGATGCCGGTCGTGTCGTCGAGGTCGGCTCAGCGGCAGAGCTCGCCCACGCCGGCGGTCCCTACTCGCGCCTGCACGCCTCGTGGACGGCACAGCACGCCTGATCTGTCACCTGATCTGTCACCTGAGCTCGCCCGGGCCGGCGGCTATCGCGACGGTTCTCTGCGCCGAGGCAGAGCAGGTCTTGGTGTTGCCGCCGATCACGTCGGGTGGACCCCCGCGGTCTGAAGATCCCTCCCCCACGACATCGCGGGAAGGACGCAACTACACCCGGAAACACGTGTGGGGAGCAACCCCTAGAAGGGTTGCTCCCCACACGCTTACCCACTACAAGAGTGAGTGGCCGGCGGTGACCTACTCTCCCACCCAGTCTCCCGAGCAGTACCATCGGCGCAGGTGGGCTTAGCTTCCGGGTTCGGAATGAGACCGGGCGTTTCCCCACCGCTATGACCACCGGACCACAAAGGCCAGGATCAAACCACACCCCCCACCCCCACGAATAGGACTGGAGCATGTGTTCGAGTTCTCTCCCGAGAACCACACAATGGACGCGAACACCACAACAGCAGTGAAATCGTTAGTTGGATTGTTATCACACTCACCCCGACCCACCAAACCCACCACCATCAACCCAAAGAGTCGACACGGCGGCAGCTGGTGCGTGGTAGACAAGTGATCGGCTTATTAGTACCGGTCAGCTCCACAGCTCTCTCGTCGCTGCTTCCACACCCGGCCTATCAACCCCGTGATCTACAGGGAGCCTCCCACCCCTTCAACAGGGCACGGAAACCTCATCTCGAAGCAGGCTTCCCGCTTAGATGCCTTCAGCGGTTATCCCTTCCGAACGTAGCCAACCAGCCATGCTCCTGGCGGAACAACTGGCACACCAGAGGTTCGTCCGTCCCGGTCCTCTCGTACTAGGGACAGCCCTTCTCAAGTTTCCAACGCGCGCAGCGGATAGGGACCGAACTGTCTCACGACGTTCTAAACCCAGCTCGCGTACCGCTTTAATGGGCGAACAGCCCAACCCTTGGGACCTACTCCAGCCCCAGGATGCGACGAGCCGACATCGAGGTGCCAAACCATGCCGTCGATATGGACTCTTGGGCAAGATCAGCCTGTTATCCCCGGGGTACCTTTTATCCGTTGAGCGACCGCGATTCCACACTCCACGGCCGGATCACTAGTCCCGACTTTCGTCCCTGCTCGACCTGTCGGTCTCACAGTCAAGCTCCCTTGTGCACTTACACTCAACACCTGATTGCCAACCAGGCTGAGGGAACCTTTGGGCGCCTCCGTTACTCTTTAGGAGGCAACCGCCCCAGTTAAACTACCCATCAGGCACTGTCCCTGATCCGGATCACGGACCGAAGTTAGACATCCAGAACGACCAGAGTGGTATTTCAACGATGACTCCACCATCACTAGCGTGACCGCTTCACAGTCTCCCACCTATCCTACACAAGCCGTCCCGAACACCAATACCAAACTATAGTGAAGGTCCCGGGGTCTTTCCGTCCTGCTGCGCGTAACGAGCATCTTTACTCGTAGTGCAATTTCGCCGAGTTCGCGGTTGAGACAGCGGGGAAGTCGTTACGCCATTCGTGCAGGTCGGAACTTACCCGACAAGGAATTTCGCTACCTTAGGATGGTTATAGTTACCACCGCCGTTTACTGGCGCTTAAGTTCTCAGCGTCCCCACTTGCGTGGGTAACCGGTCCCCTTAACGTTCCAGCACCGGGCAGGCGTCAGTCCGTATACATCGTCTTGCGACTTCGCACGGACCTGTGTTTTTAGTAAACAGTCGCTTCCCCCTGGTCTCTGCGGCCCTCAAACGCTAGCCCGCAAGGAGCTTCACGTCTCAGGCCCCCCTTCTCCCGAAGTTACGGGGGCATTTTGCCGAGTTCCTTAACCACGATTCACTCGAACGCCTCGGTATTCTCTACCTGACCACCTGAGTCGGTTTAGGGTACGGGCGGCTCGAACCTCGCGCCGAGGCTTTTCTAGGCAGCATGGGATCACCCTACTTCCCCCCGAAAGGGTCACCATCAGGTCTCAGACACGACATTGAAGTCAGAAGTGCGGATTTACCAACACCTCGCCCTACACCCTTGGACGTGGACAACCATCGCCACGCGGAAGCTACCCTCCTGCGTCACCCCTGTTAATACGCTTGACTACTACCGGATCGGATCACACGCTCCACCAACCACCACCCGAAGGCGCCGGCGGCTTAGGGTGCTTAGCATCCCCGGCCTCACCATGGACGGTTCTACGCCGGTACGGGAATATCAACCCGTTGTCCATCGACTACGCCTGTCGGCCTCGCCTTAGGTCCCGACTTACCCAGGGCGGATGAACCTAGCCCTGGAACCCTTGGTCAATCGGCGGACGGGTTTCTCACCCGTCATTCGCTACTCATGCCTGCATTCTCACTCGCGTGCAGTCCACAACCCATCACCAGGCTGCTTCACCCCACACACGACGCTCCCCTACCCATCCACACACCTGCCCACCAACACCCAACCCCCACCCACAACCCGAAGGCCACAGACAAAGATCACTGCTGAAGAGAGATTAATATGTGAATGCCACAGCTTCGGCGGTGTACTTGAGCCCCGCTACATTGTCGGCGCGGAATCACTTGACCAGTGAGCTATTACGCACTCTTTCAAGGGTGGCTGCTTCTAAGCCAACCTCCTGGTTGTCTGCGCAACTCCACATCCTTTCCCACTTAGCACACGCTTAGGGGCCTTAGCTGATGATCTGGGCTGTTTCCCTCTCGACTACGAAGCTTATCCCCCGCAGTCTCACTGCCACGCTCTCACTTACCGGCATTCGGAGTTTGGCTGACGTCAGTAACCCGGTGGGGCCCATTAGCCATCCAGTAGCTCTACCTCCGGCAAGAAACACGTGACGCTGCACCTAAATGCATTTCGGGGAGAACCAGCTATCACGGAGTTTGATTGGCCTTTCACCCCTACCCACAGCTCATCCCCCAGGTTTTCAACCCTGGTGGGTTCGGTCCTCCACGCGGTCTTACCCGCGCTTCAACCTGGCCATGGGTAGATCACTCCGCTTCGGGTCTAGAGCACGCGACTATAGGACGCCCTATTCGGACTCGCTTTCGCTACGGCTACCCCACACGGGTTAACCTTGCCACGCACCACTAACTCGCAGGCTCATTCTTCAAAAGGCACGCCGTCACAGGTACAAGCCTGCTCCGACGGATTGTAGGCACACGGTTTCAGGTACTATTTCACTCCCCTCCCGGGGTGCTTTTCACCATTCCCTCACGGTACTTGTCCGCTATCGGTCATCAGGAAGTATTTAGGCTTACCAGGTGGTCCTGGCAGATTCACACGAGATTCCACGAGCCCCGTGCTACTCGGGACATGCTCCCAAGGAGGCCGCAATGTTTCGCCTACGGGGGTCTCACCCACTACGCCGGACCATCCCAGGCCCTTCGGCTACACCACGACTTTCTCACTCCCCGACCAGGTGGTAGCCCAGTCCAGAACACTCCCACAACCCCAACCCCGCAACCCCTACCAGGTATCACACGGAACTGGTTTAGCCTCATCCGCTTTCGCTCGCCACTACTCACGGAATCACTATTTGTTTTCTCTTCCTGTGGGTACTGAGATGTTTCACTTCCCCACGTTCCCTCCACACACCCTATACATTCAGGTGCGGGTGACCGCCCATGACGACGGCCGGGTTTCCCCATTCGGACACCCTCGGATCAACATTCGGTTGCCAACTCCCCGAGGCTTATCGCAGGCTCCCACGTCCTTCATCGGCTCCTGATGCCAAGGCATCCACCATGCGCCCTTACACACTTGACCACCACACACCACCCACCACCACCAACCCACCCGAAAGCAGGACAACAGCAGCAGAGCAGACATGCAGGTCAAGGCGAAACTGCAATAAAAACCCAAACCACAAAGACAGTACGGACCACCACCCACCGAAGTGAGATGACAGCCCGCTCATCAGAGGATTATCACTCGACGAACATCACTACTTTCACGCCCCTCAAAGGAGCGCTACTTGATGCTCGCGTCCACTGTGCAGTTCTCAACAGACAACCCGCACCCACCCCGTAGAGACCGACACCAGACACCCGAGAAAACTCTCGAGCCGATGTGAACGATCAGGGCAGGCCCAGACCAAGACACCAACCACCAGCCATGCCCGAAAGCACGCCAGCCGGCCGGTCCCTCAGGACCCAACAGTGCGCCAGACACCCCCCGACCCCCACCCCACGTTCCACCCAGATCGAAACCCGGGGTACTAGCGACGCGAGACGTCGAAGAGATGCCGTGTTGATGTTCCACCCTTGAGCACCAGCCGCCGAACATACGCCGACGAAACTGGCCCATCCCCACCACACCTCATACCCCACGAAGGAGGCCTGAGACCTGAGATTCAACTCAGTGACGGGGTTGATGCTCCTTAGAAAGGAGGTGATCCAGCCGCACCTTCCGGTACGGCTACCTTGTTACGACTTCGTCCCAATCGCCAGTCCCACCTTCGACAGCTCCCCCCCTTACGGGTTGGGCCACCGGCTTCGGGTGTTACCGACTTTCATGACGTGACGGGCGGTGTGTACAAGGCCCGGGAACGTATTCACCGCAGCGTTGCTGATCTGCGATTACTAGCGACTCCGACTTCACGGGGTCGAGTTGCAGACCCCGATCCGAACTGAGACCAGCTTTTTGGGATTCGCTCCACCTCACGGTATCGCAGCCCTCTGTACTGGCCATTGTAGCATGCGTGAAGCCCAAGACATAAGGGGCATGATGATTTGACGTCATCCCCACCTTCCTCCGAGTTGACCCCGGCAGTCTCCCATGAGTCCCCACCATAACGTGCTGGCAACATGGAACGAGGGTTGCGCTCGTTGCGGGACTTAACCCAACATCTCACGACACGAGCTGACGACAACCATGCACCACCTGTACGCGACCAACTAAATGACACCCCATCTCTGGGATTCCACCGCGCATGTCAAGCCTTGGTAAGGTTCTTCGCGTTGCATCGAATTAATCCGCATGCTCCGCCGCTTGTGCGGGCCCCCGTCAATTCCTTTGAGTTTTAGCCTTGCGGCCGTACTCCCCAGGCGGGGCGCTTAATGCGTTAGCTGCGGCACGGAATCCGTGGAATGGACCCCACACCTAGCGCCCAACGTTTACGGCATGGACTACCAGGGTATCTAATCCTGTTCGCTCCCCATGCTTTCGCTCCTCAGCGTCAGTAACTGCCCAGAGACCCGCCTTCGCCACCGGTGTTCCTCCTGATATCTGCGCATTTCACCGCTACACCAGGAATTCCAGTCTCCCCTACAGCACTCTAGTGTGCCCGTACCCACTGCAAGCTCAGAGTTGAGCCCTGAGTTTTCACAGCAGACGCGACACACCGCCTACGAGCTCTTTACGCCCAATAATTCCGGACAACGCTTGCACCCTACGTATTACCGCGGCTGCTGGCACGTAGTTAGCCGGTGCTTCTTCTGCTCCTACCGTCACTTTCGCTTCTTCGGAGCTGAAAGAGGTTTACAACCCGAAGGCCGTCATCCCTCACGCGGCGTCGCTGCATCAGGCTTTCGCCCATTGTGCAATATTCCCCACTGCTGCCTCCCGTAGGAGTCTGGGCCGTGTCTCAGTCCCAGTGTGGCCGGTCGCCCTCTCAGGCCGGCTACCCGTCGTCGCCTTGGTAGGCCATTACCCCACCAACAAGCTGATAGGCCGCGAGCCCATCCCCAGCCGAAAAACTTTCCACCCACACTCGATGCCGAGGCAGGTCGTATCCGGTATTAGCCACCGTTTCCAGTGGTTGTCCCAGAGCCAGGGGCAGGTTGCTCACGTGTTACTCACCCGTTCGCCACTGATCCACCCCGAAGGGCTTCACCGTTCGACTTGCATGTGTTAAGCACGCCGCCAGCGTTCGTCCTGAGCCAGGATCAAACTCTCCGTCGAAAAACCTACGACCACACCACCACCAAAAGCAGCAGCACAGCCAAGATCTTTAGCACTTCATAGTTGACCCTTGGACTCGAAAACCCCACCCCCCACTGGCGTGAAAGAGGCGGAGATCAATCCCAAAGGAACCCCAAACCATCACCCACCCACGCAGAAAACGCAGCGCAGTGACAGTCGATTGGGGGTTGATACATATATGGCATCAACATTTTTGGCACACTGTTGAGTTCTCAAGAACCGGACGCACCCACCCACAACAACCCCCACACAGAGGGCCACCCGAAGAGGGGCAACTTTCCCACCTTAACCACCAACCAGGCCAAACTGCAACCCAGCCGCGATCAAGGCTTCCGGCGCCACCCGTCAGACGCGGACCACCCAAGCTGCGAAGCTCCGGTTTTCCGCCCCGTCGGGGCGACATGAGGAACAGTACGCGGCTCCTGACGGCATCTGCAAATCGCCTCCACCGGAGCCGGTTCGACTGCGGGTGGTTCCCCGGCAGCCCTGTACCCAGAACTCTTCATCGGCAGTCCACCAACTGACCTGAGCCCGCAGGGTGATCAGCCCGGACTTCTACCGGTCATGCCCCTTCGCCGACCGGCTGGTCGCTCCGTTCTGGTCCCTCACGCTCATCGGCGCACAGGATCACGTCGAGGCAGGTCCCTGAGCTCCCGACGTACGTCGCTCCACCGGCTTCCGTGCTGCCGCAACCGACGGTGCTCGAACACCGTCAGGCCGAGCACGACCAGCGATCCTCCGACCGCCAGCCAGGCGAGGACGAGTTCCACGCCTGGCCCGGGGTCGACGGCTCCTGACACGTTCTCCGCCCCGGAGAACAGCGCGATGAGGAACGCCAGCACCGATGACAACAGCGGATGCACGTCCCCGACGCAGAACAGGTACCGGACGCCGTGCACGAGCGCGGACGCCGCGCCGACGAACAGCAGCGGTATCGCGAGGACGACACCACGAGCACTGCCAGGCCCAGGAGCGGGAAGTCCGGACGGGTCGCGGATCCGTCCAAGCGTTCGACGATCGTCACCGCGAACCACGGCAGTCCGATCGCGGCGCCGAGCAGACCCAACGTCCGCAGGGCCGGCTCGATCCGGGCGAGCCGCTGAGGGGGTGACTCACGATGGCGATGATCACGATCGCGACGGCGACGATCGGGACGGCGACCACTGCCTTGACGAAGAACCCGATCACGGCCCCTTCGAACAGCTGCTGTCCCAGGTCGTCGGGGGCGCTGCCGTAGAGCCCGACCGCCACAACCACCGACGCGTAGCCGAGCCAGGATCGCCAGGCCTGCAGCTTCTCGACGAACAGGTCAGGCCGACGACGGGGACGCATCGTCACCCTCTACCGCTCCTCGTTGCGGAACAACGCCCGGGGGAGAGGCGCCACGACCCTCACCCGGAGGCCATCGACCACACCGCAGCTCACTCGACCGACTCGGTGGCCGTGGGCGAGCGGGATCCCTGCGTCTCGTCCACGACGACGACCTGGACCCCGCGAGCTCGCAACGCCGCGACGCGCTCCGTCGGCGCAGTGGTGTCGGTGACGATCGTCCACGGCAGGGGGATCCGGAACCAGGCGTGGAAGGGGCGGGCACCGATCTTCTCGCCGTGGGCGAGGACGTAGACCCGCTCGGCGCGGCGCACCATGAGCTCCTTCAGGCGGACCTGCCCCAGGTCGGCCTCGCAGATCTCCCCCTCGTCGGAGATCCCGTCCGTTCCCAGGAACACGGCGTCGGCGCTGACCCGTTCCAGGGCCGCCTCGGTGAGCGGTCCGAGGAAGCCCTGGCTCAACGGTCGGAGCCGGCCACCGAGGCACTCGACGACGACTCCGCCGGCGTCGCTCAGTTCGGTGACGACGGTGAGGCTGGCGGTGATGACCGTCAGGCCTCGCGCTCCCGTCAACGCCGCCGCGAGTGCTCCGACGGTGGAGCCGACGTCGAGCAGGACGGTGTCGCCGGTGGCGACCTGCGTCGCGGCCCACTGCCCGATCGCGACCTTCGCAGAGTGCGCCTCGTCCATGCGTTGCCGCAGCGTCGACTCGCTGTGCGCCCCGATGGGGATCGCGCCGCCGTACGTGCGGGCGATGCGGCCCTCGGTGGTGAGGATCGCGAGGTCGCGCCGGATGGTCGAGGGAGACACGTCGAAGCGGGACGCGAGGGTCTCGACGTTGGCGAGGCCCTCGTGGGCGAGGTCGACGATGGCTGAACGCCGGGTCTCGGTCGCCACGGAGGGCATGTGTCTCCCTGTCAGTCCTGCGTGGGGCGGGGGGCCACCTCGATGGCCTGCCGCATGGCCTCGACCATGCTGCGGGTGTCCACCTTGCCAGTCCCCGCGATGTCGAACGCGGTGCCGTGGTCCACGGAGGTGCGGATGACGGGCAGCCCGACCGTGATGTTGACGCCGGCCTCGATGCCGAGCACCTTCACCGGCCCGTGTCCCTGGTCGTGGTACATCGCGACGACGAGGTCGAAGTCACCGCGGCCGGCCAGGAAGAACAACGTGTCGGCGGGCAGCGGTCCGCGGGCGTCGATCCCGTCGGCGCGCGCGGCCTCGATGCCGGGCGTGATCTTCTCGGCCTCCTCGCCGTAGCCGAACAACCCACCTTCCCCCGCGTGCGGGTTGATCGCGCAGACGCCGATCTTGGGGTTCGCGTTCCCGGCGGCGACGAGCGCGGTGTGCCCACGGCGGATCGTGCGTTCGACGAGTCCCGGTTCGATCTTGGCGACGGCGTCGACCAACCCGATGTGGGTGGTCACGTGGATGACCTTAAGGGTCGGCGTCGAGAGCATCATCGACACCTCCTCCGTCCCGGTGAGTTCCGCGAGCAGCTCGGTGTGACCGGGGTAGACGTGGCCGCCGAGGTGCAGCGCCTCCTTGTTCAGCGGGGCGGTGCAGATCGCCTGGACCTCACCGCGCATCGCCATCTCGCTGGCGACCCGCACGTAGTGGTAGGCCGCGTCCCCTGCCACAGGGGACAACTGTCCCCAGGCCAGGTCGGCGGGCAGCAGTTCGAGGTCCACGACGTTGATCCGACCGGGTTCGAAGACGGCGTCCGCGACTCCCTCCACCGGGACGATCTTCACGTCCACCCCGAGGACGTCCGCGGCGAGCCGCAGCCGGGCGGCGTCCCCGACGACGACGGATCGGGAGTTCTCGACGACGCTCGGGTGCAGGAGCGCGGCGACGACGATCTCCGGGCCGACACCGGCTCCGTCCCCCATGGTCACGGCGATGGCGGGACTCGTGCTGCTGCTCATGGGAAGGCCTTCCAGAGGTGGGAGGAGTTCGGGGTTCAGCGATCGCACGATCCGGAGCAGGCTGTCCGGGCCGCCGAAGCTGCCGGGGCGGGTGACGACGTGACGACCGTCGGGGGTCTCGGAGCGGACGGCGCCGTGTTCGATCTGCGAGAGGAACCGCAACGAGGGGACGTGCAGGGCGTCGAGGACGTGGCGGGCCGTCTCGCCGCCGGTGAGGACGAGGTCGGCGGGCCCGACCGCATCGGCGACGACGCGACCCAACGCCCGGGACAGTTGTCGGCCGTGGGCTGTCCCGGTGAGCCGGACGACGGTCAGGGAGTTCCGCGAGACGGCCTGGGCGAGCTGGGCGACGGCGGTGCCGCGCAGGACGTCGGCGCACGGCAGGTCGACCGGGGTGGCGCCGGCGTCGACGAGTTCTTCGGCCTGGCGCTGCGCGGTGGGTTCGGCGGTGCCGACGACCACGACGAGGCGCGGGACGTTCCGTGCGTCGGGTTGCTCGTGGGCCGCCTCCGCGGGGAGCGCGCGGGCGACGGCGGCGACCAGTCCAGCCGAACCGACCAGCGGCCGGCCGTGGGAGGCGGTGACGATCAGGTCGAGGTCGTCGTCGGTCTCGGCGTCGCAGACGACGACGGTTCCCGCTGGGACCTGCGCGATCTGCGCGATCAGATCGCTCGACCGCACGACGTCGAGGGTGATCGTCGTGGTCGCGACTCCCGGTAGGGCGTCGGAGACCGTCGCCGGTGCCTCGCGCCCCTCCGTCGCCCAGGCAGCGGTCTCGGCGAGCGGCCGGCCCTCGACGAGCAGCCGCCCACCGACCACCGTCCGACCGGCGACGGGAAGCGCGGGCGCTAGGACGACCGCCCCGCCCAGAGCACGCACGACGGGGGCGAGGTTGCCGCGGAGCAGGCTGTCGATCTTCGTGACCACCGTCCGGCCGGGTGCTACCCGGAGGACCTCGGCGACGCGCGCTCCGGTCTCCCGGGCGGTGAGGTGACGGGAGTCGAGGTCGAGGACGGTGTCGTGGTCGGTGATCCGCGTGGGCCAGAGGCCGATGCGCACCGGGCCGGCCCTGCGCGAACCACGCACGCGAAGCGCGCCTGCGGACTCGGCGGCGCCCGAGAGGTCGTCCGCGAGGACGAGCAAGCCAGCCACCGAACCTCCTCCGCGACCGACGCGACGCTGCGCCGACCGAGGTCTCCATCACGCACAACGTGCGCGAACCACGCTAGTCCGTCTGCGTGGACTGCGCAATCGCCGTGGCCGGCGAACGCCTCCCCCTTGCCGAGCGCCGTCCTGACGGCGTGAGATGCCGTCGGGCCTTCCCGCCCGTGACCAACCCACGAGTCTGGAGATCCACCCGTGCCCGAACACACCGCCTCCCCCGAGTTCGCCCGCAAGTTCCGCGCCCGCGAACCCCTCGTCGGCTACTGGGTGATGCTCGACTCACCCGCCTCCACCGAACGCCTCGCCCGTGTCGGCTACGACTACATCTGCCTCGACCAGCAGCACGGCCTCATGGGTTACGACGGGCTGCTGCGTGGGCTGATGGCCGTGGACGCCGGTGCGCGGCTGGGCGACGTGGACACGGTAGGGATCGTGCGCGCGGCGGCAAACGACATCACGTGGATGGGCCAGGCCCTCGACGCAGGTGCGTCCGCGATCATCGTGCCGCTGGTCGACTCGGCCGCCGACGCGCGGCTCGCGGTGCAGAACGCGAAGTACCCGCCGATGGGGCGCCGGTCGTTCGGACCGATGCGGGCCCAACTGCGATTGGGGCGTTCCACCGAGGTGCCGAACCGCGACGTGCTGGTGCTGGCGATGATCGAGACGGCGGACGGGCTGGCGAACGTCGAGGAGATCGCCGCGGTCGAGGGACTCGACGGGTTGTACATCGGGCCGTCGGACCTGTCGCTCGGGTTGGGAGCCGTGTTCCCCGGCGACCCCGCGATCTCGGACGAGTTCGACGCGGCGTTGGAGCGGATCAAGGCGGCTGGGCGGGCGGCGGGGAAGAGCGTGGGGATCCACACTCCGAGCGGGGACGTCGCGGCCAAGCGGTTGGCGGAGGGGTTCGACGTGGTGACGGTGGCGGGGGACGTGGTGCACCTGGAGGAGATCGCCACCGCGCACCTGCGGTCGGTCCGCGACTGACCGGGGTCAGCGGTTCGGCGAGCGCCGGGGAACGGGGCGAGCAGGCGGTTCGACAGCGGTGTCCCCGACGGGTGAGGCCAGTGACCGCTCGAACCCGGTGATGAGGTCGATCAGGCCGTCGACCTCGAACGCGCGGTTGCGTCGGCCGGCGGTCGTCTGCACCAGGACTCCGGCCGTGTGCAGCCGGTCGACGGCCTCGTTGACGGCCTGGGTCGACCGGTCCGTCAGCCGGACCAACTGCGCGACCGTCGTCACCGGGGTCTGCGGCAGGACGTCGTCGAGCAACTGGGCGACCGTCGACCCCGCACGCAGCGGTCCCACCGCCTCCCGCCAGCGCTGGCTGAGTCCTGCCAGTCCGTCGGTAAGTCCCGACACCCGTGCGCAGGCTTCGGTCGTCGCCGCGGCGAAGGTCGCGATCCACTCGGCGATCCCGGTGTGGCCGTCCTCGCGGAAGGATTCGAGACCGGCGACGTAGTCCCGGCTCCGGGTGGCCAGGACGAGGCTGACCGGCGGGACGTGGTGGGGACTCAGGCCGCGACGGGTCAGGACGACGTGGATGAGGGCGCGACCCGTCCGACCGTTGCCGTCGGCGAACGGGTGGATCGTCTCGAACTGCGCGTGGGCCAGCGCGGCCTGGACGACCGGCGGGTGGACGTCCGAGTCCACGTACTCGACGAGGTCCTCGAGCAGCGCCTCGACCTCGTCCGGGGGTGGCGGCACGAAGTCGGCGGCGCACGGGTTGAAGCTCGACCCACCGATCCAGTTCTGGCGGTCGCGGACGGTTCCCGCCCAGCTCGCGTCGCGAGTGCCGGCCAACAGGGCGCGGTGGATGTCGCGGATCGCGTCCACGTCCAGCCGGGGCCGTCGGGCGACGTCGTCGACGGCGGCTCGCATGGCGTCGATGTTGCCGAGGACGTCAGCCGCCCCCTGGTCGGGAGAGGATCCGTCGAGCTCCAGCGCGGCGTCGGCGCGCGCCAGTCGGCGGCCACCGATCTCCAGCCCTTCGATGCGGGAGGACGCGACCGCCTCCGCTCTCAGCAGCAGTCGGGCGATGGCTTTGTAGCCGCGGTAGGGCAGACCAGAGGCGTTGAGCTGCTGGACGGCGCGTTCGGCGTCGGAGACGTCGGCGGCGACGTCGGCGGGCAGCATGACCTCGCGTCCGACGAGGCGGGCGGGGACGAAGGCGTCGTAGCGGCAGGGTTGGCGGTGGCGTCGGGGCACGCCGGTGATGTCCCGGTCGGGGGTCCACTGCGTGCTGACGAGTCGGCCCATGCCGACATCATAATCAAGGTTGAAGCTGAAGCTTGAACAAGATAGGGACGACGACCAGGTTCACGTCGACCTCTGAGCGAGCCGGTGGACCGGGTGCGCGGCCGGCAGCTCGTGCAGCGGCACCCGCAGGTCGGACCACCGCCACCCCAGCCGCCGCAACCGGTACCGCCGCAACCGGTGGTGCTCGTAGGCGGTGAGCCCCAGGACGGTCAGGGCCCCCCCGAGCGCGAGGAGGGACAACGTCCGCTCGACGCCGACGGCGGGCTGCAGGGCCTGGTGGACGTTCTCCGCGCCGCTGGCGAGCGCCACCGCGAAGGCGAGGACGGACGGCAGCAGCGGGTGCACGTCACCGGCGCAGAAGAGGTGGCGGACGCCGCGCACCACGACGGCCGCGGCCGCCACCACCAAGAAGGGCCAGGTGAAGTACAGGACCACGCCGCCGCTCACCAGGACCGGCGCGAGGTGCTCGACCGCGACGGAGCCGGCTGGTCGCCGCTCTGCCCACTCCTTCAACTGCAGCACGAGCAGTGGAACGGCGATGACGGTCACGAGCAGCGAGAGGGGACGAACCACCGGACGGAGGCGTCCGCGACGTTGCGTGCGGTGGCTGCAGAGGGAGACGACGGCCAGGGACACGAGCACGACGACGACTGCGACCGCCGCCTTCAGCAGGAAACCTACGATCGCCCCCGTGAGCATCTTGTCCGCCAAGCCCGTCGTCTCCTCCCCCGACAAGCCGACGGCGACGACCACGCTGGCGTAGCCGAGCCAGGAGCGCCACGCCTGCAGGCGCTCCACGTGCGGGTCGATGCGCCACCGCGGGGTCATCCAGCGGGAGACCCCGCGCCAGCAGCGGACCAGCAGGCCCACGTACCAGGCGATGAACCGGACACCCAGCTCGATCAGCACACCCGCCATGACGACTTCCCGCTGCAGTGACGCTCCGTCGCCGACTGTGGCGGAGGAAGCCGACACGGTGAGGAGAACACCAGGGCACTCGCTCTCGGACCGGTCTCGTCGATCGACCTCAGCCGGCTCGCACCGCGAGGTCGTACAGCCGGCGCGCCCACTGGACGGCCTGCTCAGCGCGAGGGGCGGAGACCATCGTGGCGGCGTAGTGCGCCTGGTCCTTGATCTCAAGGAGGCGCCGCAGGTCCTTCGCCATCGCCACCCCGTCGGGTCGGACGGTGGCGAGCAGATCGACGGCTTGCCGGTGGTCTTGCCCTCGCGAGCGCTGCCCCAGTCGGCTGCAGCACACCGCGTCGGACGCGGCGATGCCGGACAGGACCGCCAACGACGCTGCCACCTGCGGGGTGGCGAGACCGTCATCGGTCTCGTCGATGACCAGTTCGGCGACCTCGAGGAACGCTCGCGCCTGCTCCAGCCGGGTGTGCCCCTCAGCGGGGGAACAGTCGCTCGTGCGACCGGACGGGCTCACCGCGCCACGTTCCGCAGCAGGGCGCTGAGGTCTCGACCGACCAGGGTGATGGCCTCTCGCCGCCACGAGCCGACGATCGGTTCGTCGGCTTCGACGTGGTCTCGGAGGTCGCTCACCGAGATGTCGTATGGCTGCGCCGGGTTGCCGCTCCAGGACTGGACGGCGGTCACGAGGGAGTCCACCTGGTCGTCCCAGGCGAGGGCTCGTTCCCCCGTCACCTCGTCAGCACGGACGAGCAAGAGGTCGACGTCGGAATCGACACTCCCCTCCCCTCGGGCGAGGGAACCGAAGACCGCGGCTGTCTCGACCGGTACGGCCCAGGACCGGACCCGTTCCTCGATGCGGCGCAGGAGTTCCCGGCGCAAGTCGGCGAGGATCTCCACCGCGGGCCAGGCGAGGTGGTTCCGGTTGGCGCTGTAGTACGCAGCGTTCCTCCGGCGCTCGACGGTGATGACCCCCTCCTCGGCGAGGCGAGTGAGGACGCGTTGCACCCCGGCTGGGGACGCTGTTCCGACAAGGCGGGCGACCTCACGGCCAGACATCGCAACCGTCAATCCGGCCAGCGCGACGAGCACCGGCCCATCCAAGGACGGGACGACGACTCGAACGGGATGGCCGAGATCCACGTGCCCAGTATAAGAGTCGAATGACCGGAAAAGTAGGCACGTGGTCAACCCGGCACCGCCTTTCACCCGGCGGGGTGCCGGCAATCGCGTGGGCGTCCCTCATCAGGGGGACACCACGAAGAGAGCACCGCGGCTCGTGACATCGCCCCGGGCGAATCACTGCTGGTGAGCCCGATAGCTTGATCGTCCAGGCTGGAACCAAGGACCACGAGGTGACGATGTCCGCGATCGACGGCCCACTCAGCCGGGGGCTGTGGGAGGAACTCGTCTCCGAGGGCTTGGCCGCGCAGCTCGTGAGCGCACACGAGGCCGCTCAGCTGGGGTCAGTGGACGAGGAGGACGCCCCGCACGTCGTCAGCGCGCACCTCAACCGGGCCATCCTCAAAGCCCTCCAAGCCCGGTCCAGCACGGCTTCGCAGCACGAGCTCGTCCGCGGCATCCTGGCAGTCCTCAACGCGACGCCCCACACACCGGTGCTCGACGACAAGGGACGCTTCCAGCAGCTGCTGTCGCTCGCGACAGGAATCGTCCCGCCGCGCCCAACCACTCCCCTGTCGGAGGCGGCACTCCTGACCAACAGTCCGGGTGAACCCGGACTGGGCAGCGAGATCCGTGCGGAACTGGAAAGCGCCGACTCCGTCGACCTCATCGTCGCCTTCCTCAAGTGGTCCGGGCTGCGCCTACTCGATGAGCCTCTGAAACGCCTGCGCGATCGTGGCGCGAAGGTGCGCATCATCACCACGACGTACATGGGCGCCACGGACCGACGCACGGTCGACGCCCTCGTCCGGGACTACGGCGCCGAAGTCAAGGTCATCTACGAGACCACGCGCACTCGACTCCACGCCAAGGCTTGGATCTTCCGACGCAACACGGGCTTCCACACCGGGTATGTCGGCTCATCGAACCTGTCTCGGTCTGCTCTGCTCGATGGGCTCGAGTGGAACGTTCGGTTGTCGAACGTGGCCACCCCGGCGCTGCTGCAGAAGTTCGACGCCACCTTCGAGAGCTACTGGGCCAACCCGGCCTTCGAGACGTACGACCCGGATCGCGACGCAGGTCGACTCGATGCAGCGCTGCGGGACGCGGGCTCGACGGGTCGCAGCGGCGCTCCGGTCGACATGTCGTCCATCGAGGTGACGCCACGACCACACCAGCAGGAGATGCTGGAGCAGCTCGCGGGTGAGCGTCAGCTCCACGACCGACACCGCAACCTCGTGGTAGCGGCCACGGGCACCGGCAAAACCGTCCTGGCGGCGCTCGACTACCGCAACCTGTGCCGGCTGCACGGACGAGACTTGAAGCTGCTGTTCGTCGCCCACCGCAAGGAACTCCTCGAACAGGCGATGCGCACGTACCGCCAGGTCCTCGCGGACGGGACCTTCGGAGAACTCCTCGTCGGCGGCTACGAGCCGGCCGAGGGGCGTCACGTGTTCGCCAGCGTCCAATCGCTGACGCCTGCACGCATCGCGACGTTCGCGGCCGACGCCTTCGAAGTGGTTGTCCTCGACGAGTGCCACCACGGGACGGCACCCACGTACCGCCGGGTCGTCGAACACTTCGCACCGCTGGAACTCCTCGGCCTCACTGCGACCCCCGAGCGTGGTGACGGCCAGGACGTCCTGGCCCTCTTCGACGGCCGGATCGCAACGGAGCTGCGGCTCTGGGACGCGCTGACCGACGACCTCCTGGTCCCCTTCCACTACTTCGGTGTGAACGACGAGATCGACCTCTCGGCCGTGACGTGGACACGGGGGCGCTACGACGTTGAGGGGCTCGAGAACCTCTACACGGGCAACGACGCCCGCGCCCGCATCGTCCTTCGAGAACTGGAACGGCGCGTCAGCCATCCCGCGGGGATCAAGGGACTCGGCTTCTGCGTCTCCGTGGCGCACGCCAAGTACATGGCACGGGTGTTCACCGCGGCAGGCATTCCCGCGGTCGCCGTGTCCGGTGAGAGCAGCGTGGAGGACCGCAGCACCGCGTTGGGTCGGCTGCGTCGAGGCGAGATCGCCACGATCTTCACGGTGGACCTGTACAACGAAGGTGTCGACGTTCCTGAAGTCGACACCGTCCTCTTCTTGCGACCGACAGAATCGTCCACTGTCTTCCTCCAGCAGTTGGGCCGCGGACTCCGGACCGCCCACGGGAAGGCCGTCCTCACCGTGCTCGACTTCGTGGGCAACCAGAACGAGAGCTTCCGGTTCGACGCCCGCTTCCAGGCCTTGACCGGCCTCGCGCGCGGGCGACTGTCCCAGCAAGTCGAGAAGGGATTCCCTCTCCTACCGGCAGGCTGCTCCATCGTCCTGGACCGTGTCGTCCGAGAGCGAGTGCTCAGCAGCCTGAAACGACAACTCCAGCCGATGCGCCGGGCCCTGGTCAACGAGGTCAGGAGCATCGGTACCACCGATCTTTCGCAGTTCCTGGCGGAGTCGGGCCACGCGCTGCGAGAAGTTCTCAAGAACGACCGCTCGTGGACGACGCTCTGCCGTGAGGCTGGCCTCGACGTCCCTGCGGGCGGCGCCCTGGAGCAGAAGCTCCTCAAGCGGGTCGCTGCGTTCGCGCACGTCGACGACAGCTCACGCGCCCGCGTCTACCGACGCCTCCTCCGCGGAGAACAGCCGACCAGCCCCGTCGAGCAGGTCCTCGCACGGATGCTGACGGCCTCGCTGGTACCGGGGACCTACACCGACGGGCAGGTCGGGCAGCTCGCGAGCGTCGGCGGAGAGTCAGCCGTCAGCACGGAACTCGGGCAGGTCGTCGACCTGGCCTTCGACAGCGCCCGCCGACCGACCGTCGAGCTCACCGGTTCCCTGCACGGCGTCCCTCTGGCCGTTCACGCGCGATACTCCCGCAACGAGATCGTGGCAGCCCTCGGGTTGATCAGCGACAAACGTCCGCCGGAGCGCTTCCGTGAAGGTGTTCTCTGGGCGCCCCACCTGAACACGGACGCCTTTCTCATCACCCTCAACAAGTCCGACGCTGACTTCTCCCCCACGACGATGTACCAGGACTACCCGCTGACCCGCGACCTCTTCCACTGGGAATCGCAGTCGACAACCAGCGTCAGCTCGGTGACGGGCCAGCGGTACCTCAACCACCGCGAGAACGAAACGCACGTCATGCTCTTCGTACGGCCCACGAAGACGGGTGACCTCGGCCCCGACCCCTTCCTCTTCCTCGGTGAGGCCGAGTACGTGAGCCACCGGGGAGATCGCCCGATCGCCATCACCTGGAAGCTGCATCATGAGATGCCGATGGACTTCTTCGCCGCTGCGACGGTGGTGCAGTCAGCCTGACGATGGAAGAGCGGTTCCTCAAGGACTGCGGGTGACTCCGCTTCGTCACCGCACGCAGGCGTGCGCCGACCCGGCAGTGCAACGGATGGCCGAGGATCCGGTCATCCTCATCGAAGACGCCACACGCCACGCCGTAGCCTGCATCGCCTGCACATCGCGCCTGTGGACAGCCTCTGGCAGTGATCCAGCCTCCCACGGAACAGTCACCGGACAGGGCGCCGTACACCTCGAACGAGCCGCTCGACCCGGTCCGCTGCCTCGACGACGTCCTCGTGCTCCCACACCCGGTGCGACCGCCAGCCGGCACCGGCCAGTTGCGCGTCGGTGTCGCGGTCGCGGGCGGTGATGCTCGCGAGCTTCACGCGCCACCAGTCAGCGTTGGCCTTCGGCAGGTGTAGGTGGACGGGGCAAGAGTGCCAGAAGCAGCCGTCGACGAACACCGCGACGCGGGCACCGCGGAACACCAGGTCCGCACGACGTCGGCGGTTGGTCCCCGGTGGGGTCCGGTCCACGAGGTACCGCAGACCCCTGCGGTGCAGTTCCCGACGCAACGCCAACTCCGGCGCAGTGTCCCGCCGACCCGTCCTGCGCATGATCGCCGCGACCGCCGGGGTGGAGGGCGGAGGCGCCGGGCCGGGTTCCTCCCAGGTCACGGTCGTCCGCACCTCAAGGACTGTACGGGCGACCGCTCGAGACCAGCTCCGGTTGTCCACAGCCGGCCGATCAGCCAAGGTCGCCCTCGCGGCCTGTCGTTCACCCGCGACAACACCCCACACGCAACGAAGACCTCGTGTCGTTCACGGGCACCGCGTCCGGAGTACTCCGTGTTCAGCGGAGCGTCTGGCGGACGGGGTTGGAGAGTTCCCCCTCCCTGCGCCGATCCAGCGTCCTCGAAGAGGAGGGATGCTGCGTACCAGTGCTCCCGGGACGAGACCTGCTCGACGACTCGCACCATGAACTCGTCCCGGCACCCGAACCCCGCAGAACTACGGCTCCAGCACGTGCGCTTCCTGGTACGCCGCGATCAACTCCGGCCGCAGCCGACCCCGTTCCCCGACCTCCCAGCCGTTCTCCCGCCCCCACGCACGAACCTCCGCAGGCGACACAGAGAGAGTGCGGGCAGCAACACGTGTCTGAGGCACCTCGACGACAACCCGCTCCGGAACGACCTGCGTCGGCGCCGAAGTTGGGGCCACGTCGGTAATGACCCCGATGTGAGGTTCTTCCTCGACCGTCGATTCGTGCGGCTCGATCCCCCGGCCCGCGAGCGCCGTCCACAGACTCTCCAGCGCCCGCTCGGGGTCCCAGTTGAACTCGCTGTCGCGAACCCGCCAGAACCGCCACCCGGCGCGCTTGAGCTCTTGTTCGCGGTGCACGTCGTTGTCGACCTGGTCGGCGCTGGTGTGCCAGGCGTCGCCGTCGCACTCGACGGCGAGCCGGCCCCTCGCGCCGGTCACGACGAGGTCGATGCGGCGGCCGTTCACCTCCCACTGCGGCGTCACCTGGTAGCCGCGGTCACGGATCGCGAGGAAGACGCGTTGCTCGAAGAGTGAGTCGAAGGCGGGGTGCTTCTCGCCGGCGGTGACGTTGCCGAGGTCTTCCGACGACCGGGCGGCGGGCGGGTCGCTGAGGTGGGCCAGCAGGAGCCGCCGCAGGTCCTTGGGCGACAGGACGTCCTGGGTCACCGAGTGGAACAGCCACATCTGGTCCTGGGCGCGGCTGGCAGCGACGTTGTAGCGCCGGCGTTGTTCCTCGAGCACCTGGGCGGTGTTCTTGCGGTTGGCGCCTACGACGAGGCTGAGCATCATGACGTGTCGCTCGTCGCCTTGGAAGTCCGGCGGCGTCCCGACCCGGAGGCGGCGTTGTTCGTACACGTCGGGCGCGATGCGGCTGCGCAGTTCGTTCTCGATCGCGTCCACCTGCGCCTGGCCCTGCAGGACGACGACGCCGAACGTCTTGCCGTCGTAGCGCGGGTCGGCGATGCAGTCGGCGACCTGCTGCGCGATGGCCGCGGCCTCGCGCGGGTTGCGGAGCCTGGCGTTCTCGCCCTCGCTGGGCGCACCCTGTACGTAGCGGACCTTCAGCGGCGCGAGCCGGTCGCGGCCGAACTGCCGCAACGGGACGAGGGGAGCATCGGCGTAGAACTCGCGCGAGGACCAGTCGATGATCTCCGGCATGCAGCGGAAGTGCTCGCGCAGTCGCACCACTGAACCAAACCGGGTGGTCAACAGGCTGAAGAGGCTGTCCTTGGGCGTCATGGACACCCGCAGGTAGTTCGGCAATTCCGACAGGTAGCTGTCGAGCTTGTCAAAGATCGGTTGCAGCGCACCCATGGCGACCTGGGACGGGGCGCACTGGCGGTCGTCGCCGACGACGATGACCCTGGGCGCCAGCCACAACAGGTAGAGGGTCTCGATGCTGGCCTGGCTGGCCTCGTCGATGATGACGACGTCGAAGGAGTTCTTGTGCGGCGGGACCGTCTCGAGCACCTCGGCGAGCGGCATGATCCATGCAGGGACCGCGCCGCGCGCCTCGGCCATGGCCTCTTTGGCCGCAGCGGAGAACCGGTGGGCGAACTTCCCCGTTCCGGCCCCTCGCGAGGCGCTGGCGCTCTGGTAGGCGCGCAACGCCTGCGACTGGTGCGAGGTCATGCGGGTGAGCGTGGCGTTCCACGCCTTCTCGGCCGCGAGTTCGCCGGTCACTGAACCGAACGAGGTCGTCACCTCGGCGAGCTGCTGGTCGAGCGCGGCCTCGCGGCCGGGACGGCGCTGGTCCTCGAAGAACGTCAGGGCCTTGGCCCACGCCCAGGCGCCCTGGAGGTCGCCGAGGCGGGTCGACCACTCCTCGTCGGTGGCGGTGGCGTCGATGAGGGCCAGCAGCCCTGGGTGCTGCGCACTCACCTCGCGGGCGAGTTCGTCGGCTCGTCGTTGGCTCTCGGCCTCGACGGCGGCGACCGCGAGCGCCGCGTGGGCCTGCGCGTACCCGGGGACATCGCGCAGGGCCAGGGCCTGGACGAGGTCGCGTACCTCGGGGGCCGACCGTTCGACGTCGGCGAGATGACGAACGCCGGCCAGGGCGGCCTCGACGGCGAGCTGGGCGTCCTGCGCCTCCAGCTGCGCGGCGACCCCGGGGAGGGCCTCGGAGAACGCCGTCCAGTCCTCCCTCGATTCCAGCGCAACCGTCACGCCGGAGTCGCGGAGCAGGACGCGAACGGCCGCCATCGCGGCCAGGGCCTGCACTGCGCGCGACAGCGCCAGGTGGGCGTCCACCAACGCGGACACGGTGAACCGGACGGACGCCTGTGTGCCGATGACGTGGCCGACCTCGGCCCAGCGTGCGACGAGCGCATCGGCCTCCACCTCCGCGGTCAGCCGGGTCAGGACGGCGTCGAGTTGTTCGGGGGTGCTCGGGGCCACGTCGTTGACGGTCGCGGCGAGCAGTCGTTCGGCGTTCTTCTCCGGTTGGGAACGGAACAGGCCCTTGGCGCGGATCTTGCCGCCGTTCGCGGCATGTGTGCGGAGAGCCCGCCCTGCGGTGAGCTGTGCCGACCTGCCCGTCGGGCCGGACGCGTCGAACTCGGGGAGGGCGATCTGCTGCAACGCGAGGGCGTCGAGGGAACTGTTCAGCTCCTCCGCCCGACCCGAGACCTGGTGCAGCCCCTGCCAGAGCGAAGTGTTCCGGTCGCGCAGCGAGTCGTCGATGCAGCGTCGCTGCCAGTCGTCGCCGGCGTCACCTCGAGCCAGCCCGGCGAGCGTCGTGCGGACCGCCTCGTTCTGCTGGTTGAGCTGGGTCAGGACGGCGCGGTCCACGGGTTCCATTGCGCGCACCAGGTCAGAGGCAGCAGCACCTGCTGCGGCGGCCGTCGCCTGCTCGGCCGCGACGAGTCGGGCGACCTCGTCGGGTGCCGGGACGTCCGCCGTCGCGGGGATCACCTGAGCGGTCCGGGCCCGTCGTTCCGGGGTGCTCAGCGCGGTCAACCGGACGAGTTCCGCCACGTCCACGGGGTCGAGGGGCAAGCTGGGGGGCGCCGCCGCCGGCAGCGGTGTCGGGATCCAGGCGTGGCGGTGGTCGCGTTCGCGCAGACGCCCGGCGATCGCGGCCAGGGTCCCGCCGTAACCGGGCGCGACGGTCTCCTCTGGGTGGACGAAGGTCTCGGCCTCCCGCAGGGCCCGGATCTCCTCCATCAGCTCGACCTGACGGGACTGTGCCGCAGCGCGTTCCCCCGTCAGGCGCTCGATGCGCTGGGCGTACCGGACGGCGTCGTACGTCCCGTAGCGGTCGACGAGCGCGTTCACACTGCGCGAGAGTTCCACTGAACCACCGCGCCCCTGGTCGGTCATGGACACGCAGAGGTTGCGGACCTCGGTGGGGATCTTCTCGCGCAGGACGCTCAGGGCCTGCGCCTTCTGGCTGGTCACGAGAACCCGCTGCCCCTCGGCGACGAGTGCGGAGACGAGGTTGGCGATGGTGTGGGTCTTGCCGGTACCGGGTGGTCCCTGGACGACGACGCCGGTGTCCCGGCCGAGGCGGGCGATGATCTGGCGCTGTTCGTCGTTGGCGGGCAACGGGAACAGCGGGTCCGCCGCGACGGCGCTGCTGGACGAGCCGTCCTCGGCCTCCAACCAGGCCAGCCGCTCCTCGGGTTCCATCGACTGCAGCAGCTGGACCAGACCGAGGGGTGCCTCGGCGTCCGGGCCCTGCAGGGCCGCGGACATCTGGTCGTAGTAGGCGAGGAGGCTCGCCCGACCGCGCGGGCGCAGCACCACGGCCGGAGCGAATGTCAACGCCGGCACGGCGTCGATCTGCGCGGGTGGGGTCAGATCCTTCGCGTAGGCGCGGCAGGAGGGCAAGGCGAGTGCCCGCCACTGCTCGAGCAGCTCGTGGACGGACTCGTCCAGCGGGACCTCCAGGCCCTCGCGGACCTCCGCCCGCACCGGCTCGGCCCGCGCGCCGTCGAAGGCCTCGACGCCGTCGAGCAGCTCGCGATCGTGCAGGCGGGGCGTCGGTGGATCCGCGACGAGCAGCGCGATGGCCCCGGTCCTGGGATCCACCGCGAGGGAGAGCCGGGTGCTCAGCAGGTGGTTGCGGGTGCGTTCGCCGCCGTCCGGTGCCCAGGTGAGCAACCCCGTCTGCAGGACGAGTTCGAACTGGTCGTCCTGCTGGGAGAGCTGGCGGTGGATCCCGCTGAGGGCCTCGTACCAGCGCCGCGAGGGCGCCGAGCGCCGCTCGTGCTCCGCCCAGGCACGCCACTCCCCGCTCCAGCGGGCGTACTCACGGCGGATCCCGGAGTCCCCGACGAAGCCGTCGACGGTGCCCGATGCGTCGGCCGTGGGGTCGACGAGCAACGGGACCGCGGTCGTCGGGTCGGCCAGTCGGGTCGCGTCGACCCAGTCGACCAGGGCCTCGGGCAGCGGTGGGTGCGGCTCAGCGGCGAGGGCCGGGAAGGTCGCCAGCCGGCTACCCGGGCCGGCGGTGGCGTCACCGCTGATCTCGGCCGGGAGGTCGTGGAGCCAGAGGACCTGCGGGTGCGTGTCGACGTCGCGGACGGGGGCAGAGCCCATCGTCGCCAAGGCGCGCAAAAAGTCCACCAGCGCACTGACCTGGCTGACCATCTCGCGGCGGTGCGCCGTGTTCGTCTCTTCCACGTGGATCTCCCTTCACGCTCTGGAGTCATCCTGCCGGAGGGTGGTGACATGCGAGGGCTGAGGACGATCCTGACCGTCTGAAGCTGGCCGTCCTCCGCGACTCTCGTGACGGCGATCAAGTGCAGATGACTGCCCTCTTGTGCCTCGACTTCCGCAACACAGTACCCTCGAGTTCCGCAGGAAAGAGGCCTCTAGAATCGCAATTCCCGGGCCTCGCTTCCGCAGCTCGCGTACACTGGTCGCGTGCAAGACGCGCAGCTGGGTCGGCGCATGGCCGACATCGCCGCCACCAGGTTGACCGAGGAGCAGGTTCTCCTCATCGAGGGTCCGCGCTCGGTCGGCAAGTCGACGCTCCTGCGCCACCTGGCTACCCAGGCCGGCGTGGAGGTCATCGACCTCGACGACCTCGACACACGTGAAGCGGTGAGCCGAGACCTCCGGCTCTTCGCCGCCGGCGACCCTCCGGTCTGCTTCGACGAGTACCAGAAGGTCCCGCTGGTCCTCGACGCCATCAAGGCAGAGCTCAACCACGCCGGACGACCGGGGCGTTTCGTCCTGGCCGGCTCCACGCGCTTCGACGCGCTCCCGACGGCAGCGCAGTCACTCACCGGCCGCCTGCACCGGCTCACCCTTCGGCCCTTCTCCCAGGGCGAGCTCGACCGGCACGAGGAGCACTTCCTGCCGATGGCCTTCGAAACGCCCAAGTCCCTGGTCGAGCTCGGTCCGTCACGCGTCGGGCGCGACGAGGTCATCCGTCGCGTCACCACCGGCGGCTTTCCGCTGGCCGTCGAGCGACCGACCACCGCTGCCCGCAACCGGTGGTTCGACGACTACGTACGACTGACTCTCGAGCGCGACGTCCGCGACCTGTCCCGGGTCCGTCAGGCCGCCGCGCTCCCACAGCTCCTGGAACGGCTGGCCGGACAGACGGCCCAGGTGCTCAACGTCAGCGCAGCCGCCGCCAGCGTCGGCCTCGACGACCGGACGGCCGACGGCTACACGAAGCTGCTGGAAGCGGTCTTCCTCCTCCAGCGCATCCCCGCCTGGGCGAGGACCACCTCCGCTCGCTCAGCTCTGCGTCCCAAGGTCCACCTCGTCGACTCCGGTGTCGCCGCGCGGCTGCTGCGACTGACACCCGAGAAGCTGGGACAACGCTCCGCGGTGGCCCTTCAGCAGTTCGGTCACCTGCTGGAGACTTTCGCGGTCATGGAGGTCGCCAAACAGGCGTCCTGGCGGGACGACATCGACGGGCTCCACCACTGGCGCACCCACGACGGACTTGAGGTCGACCTGGCCGTCGAGAGGGACGACGGCACGGTGATCGGGATCGAGATCAAGGCCGGTGGGCGCCTGCCGGGTGATGACTTCCGGGGCCTTCGTGCCCTGCGGGACCAGATCGGGGAGCAGTTCGTGGCGGGGTACGCGCTCTACCTCGGCGAACACGCTTACACCTACGAGGACAGGCTGCACGCCCTGCCACTCGACCGCTTGTGGACGGCGTGAGGGCACGATCCCCGCGGAAGTCACGGCGTACGCGATGCAGCAGTCGGCGACGCCTGACCGAGGCTCAGAACTAGGATCCGATCATGGACGAACGGACCGTGCAGGAGCAGCTGCGCGAGATGGTGGCCGAGCGCGACTGGGCTCAGTTCCACACCCCCGAGAACCTCGCGAAGAGCATCGCCATCGAGGCGGGCGAGCTGCTGGAATGCTTCCAGTGGTCCTCCGAGGCCGACCCGCAGCGAGTGCGGGGTGAGCTGGCGGACGTGTTCACCTACTGCCTCCTCCTCGCCGACGCGCTCGGCATGGACGCGGACACCGTCGTCGTGGAGAAGCTCGCCGAGACGCGGCTGAAGTACCCGGTCGAGAAGGCGCGAGGGCGGAGCACCAAGCATGACCGACTTTGAGATCCAGCAGTTCACGTTCTCCGGCGAGGACCTCAAGGCCTGGCAGGCGCTCGACGGGCGGCACCGCAACTGGCCGGTCGTGTACACGCTGGACGGAGCGGGGAAGGTCTACGTCGGCGAATCGCTGAACGCCGCCGGGCGCTTCAAGCAGCACCTCGACACGACGAAGAAGGCACTGCGTCACGCTCGCGTCGTACTGGACCCGACCTTCAACAAGTCGGTGTGCCTCGACCTGGAATCACACCTGATCCGCTGGTTCCACGGGGACGAGAAGTACCAGGTCCTCAACCGGAACGACGGGATCACCAACGCCGACTACTACCTCCGCTCGACGTACCGGCCCACCTTCGAGGCGATCTTCGACGAGCTGCGCGAGCTGGGTGCGTTCAGCCGCTCCATCAAGGAGATCGAGAACACCGACCTCTTCAAGCTGTCGCCCTTCAAGGCCCTCACCCCGGACCAGGCGATCGCCGTCGAGGACATCCTCTCGGGACTGTTCGACGACCTCGAGCACGACCGGTCCAGCCGCATCGTGATCCAGGGCGATCCTGGAACCGGTAAGACGGTCGTCGGGATCTACCTGATGAAGCTTCTGAGCGACATCAAGAACGCGGACCTGAGCGAACCCGTCGACAGCGACTCCTTGCTCTCCGAGTTCTTCGTCGAGGGCTACCCGCAGCTCTTGCGGGACTTCCGGGTCGGCCTGGTGGTGCCGCAGCAGTCCCTGCGCGGCTCGATCCGGAAGGTCTTCAAGAAAACGCCCGGCCTCGGCCCTGACATGGTCATCACGGCCTTCGAGGCCGGCAAGGCGGACGACATGTTCGACCTGCTGATCGTGGACGAGGCACACCGCCTCAACCAGCGGGCCAGTCTCGGCTCCGGTCCGCAGAACGCCGACTTCCGCGTCGTGAACGAGAAGCTCTTCGGACACGACGACCCGGAACTCACGCAGCTCGACTGGATCAACAAGATCAGCCGGCACCAGATCTACCTCATCGACGCAGCGCAGACGGTCCGCCCCGCGGACCTGCCGCGAGCGGCTCTGGACGCCCTGGTGTCGACGGCACACACGGCGAAGCGGCACTACCGGCTCACGTCCCAGATGCGCGTCCAGGCTGGGTCCGACTACGTCGGCTACGTGCGCGGCGTCCTCGACGGCTCGGTGACGAAACGCCAGACGTTCGAGGGGTACGACCTCCGGTTCTTCGACAGTCTGCAGGCCATGCGGACAGCGATCATCGAGCAGGACGCGTCGCACGGTCTCGCTCGTCTCCTGGCCGGCTACGCGTGGCCCTGGGCGAGCAAGAAGGATCCCCAGGCCTTCGACATCGTCGTCGACGGAGTCGAGCTGTGGTGGAACAAGACGCAGGTCGACTGGGTCAACACGACAACGTCCCTCGACGAGGTCGGTTCCATCCACACCATCCAGGGGTACGACCTCAACATTGCGGGCGTCATCATCGGCGGCGACCTGCGGTTCGATCCCGCCAGCGAGCGCCTCGTCTTTGACAAGGCGAGCTACTTCGACGCCAAGGGGAAGCAGAACAACGTCAAGCGCGGGATCACGTACTCCGACGAGGAGCTGCTCCAGTTCGTCAAGAACATCTACGCGGTGCTGTTGACACGAGGAATCCTGGGGACCTACGTCTACGTCCACGACACGACGTTGAGGGAGTACCTCCGCCGGTTCTTCTGATGTACGAGGGCATGTCCACTACTGCGCGTGGCGTGGTCGGACCCGATGGACCACCGCGAGAAACGTCCTGGAGGGAGACACCATGGACCCGCTCGACCTCGGCGCCCGCCTCGCCCAGCTCCTGGCGACAGGCCGTCGCGTCTCGACGTACAAGCTCGCGACCCTGGACGCCCTCGTCCAACACTGCCTGGAGAACCCCGTCGCCGACGACGCGCCGCTCAGCGTACCCGTCCGCGACCTCGCGTCCCGGGTCGTCGAGGCGTACTGGCCGCAGGTCCGGGTGTTCGGTGAGCACGGGGTGCTGCGGCAGATCCAGCACACCCGTCCAGGCGCCGTGTCGGTCATCGATCTGGTCACCGATCTGCGGCGGAACAGCGACCGTCGGGGCCTGTCCACGCCGGCGCAGTTCCGGACCGAGGAGCCCCACCAGTGGACGGCCACGGTGCGGAAGATCGCGATCACCCTGGCCAGGCAGCCTCTGTTCCGCCTGCAGAAGACGGGAGGTCGGGAGCCGGGGGTCGCGTTCCTGTACGACGATTCCTGGCTCAGCGATGACGTCGGCATCGGGAACCTCGACGCGCACGACTGGTCCATCGAGTTGTTTCCCGGGGTCGCAACGGCCTTGGCGCGGGTTTCCCCGATGCTGCAACCCGTCCTGCAGCAGTGGTGGGTCGAGGACGTCCAGCGCCACAACAGCGCCGAACTCGAGATCCCCGACCTGCACGCGTTCCTGTTCGACGCGGACCGCACGGCCGTTGCACGACTGGCCCCCGGTCTGCGGGAGTTCCAGCAGAACCGCTGCTTCTACTGCGGTAGGACCCTCACCGGGGCGGTGCACGTCGACCACGTGCTGCCGTGGTCGCGGGTCGCCATCGACGGGGTGCGGAACCTGGTGCTCACCGATCCGCGTTGCAACGGCGACAAGGCGGCCACACTGCCGGTCCTCGACCACGTGCGGGAGGTCCTGGCCCGGCCCGAGGCGGACCTCGTCGTCATCTCTGCACCGGTGCGCTGGCCGGTCGAGACGGAGCGGGTGCGCGGCGCGGCCCGCGGGCTGTACCGGTCGACGGGCGCGGGCTCTCCGCTGTGGCGCGCTCCCGGGTTGTACGACTTCCACGACGGCACCGCCGTCCCGCTCTGACCACCTGTTTCCCAGCCCGTCGCGGCGCTCATCCGAATCGAGACGACAACGGATCCGCAGCCCCTTCCGCCATTGCCCCAGCCGGGTGACGCCCCATCAAGCGGCCGGCACCGGCTCCCGAAACCCCTGGCATGGGGGCTGCCGGGGCAGGAGCAGACGAGCAGGCCCGACGCGCGGCGGCGCACGTGGAGCGGCTCCGTCGCCAACCCACGACCGAGGACACGACAGCCCGCCTCGACGCCGCCGAACGACGCCACCACGCGTGGTCCGCCGGGGCCGAAGGCGAGCGCCTGGTCGCCGAGACCCTCGGGGAGCTCGAGGCCGAGGGATGGTTCGTCCTGCACGACGTCCACTGGCCCGGCCGCCCGAAGGCGAACCTCGACCACGTCGCGGTCGGTCCCGGCGGGGTCGTCGTCATCGACGCGAAGAACTGGTCGGGGCAGGTGACCGTCCGGGACGGTGTGCTGCGCAACGAGTCGTGGCGCAAGGACCGGGAACTGGAAGGGATCGCGAGCGCCGCCGCGGCCGTCGCCGCGCTGCTGGAACCGGCGGTCCGCTCGACGACACAGGGCCTGCTCTGCCTGGTCGCCCAGGACCAGCAGCCCCAGGCGACGACGTCCGGGGTCACCGTCGTGGGGCGCGCCCACCTCGTCGCCGTCGTGCGCGGGCTGGAACGTCGACTGGGGGCCGACGAGGTCGAGCGGATCGCGACCTTCCTGCGGGCCACCCTCGACGGTGCCCGCAGCCCCGTGCTCGTGACCACCGCCGACGTCGGCACCCCGACACCCGCACCCCACGAACCGCCCGCGCGAGCGAGGCGCCCGGTGGCGGCACGCCCCAGGCCGATCCCGCGGAGGACGCACCGCCGGCCCTCGTGGTCTCGGCGGCTGCTGCTCGTGCTCCTCACCCTGGCCATGGCGGGGCTCATCGGGTTCCTCGGGATGGTGGTCGGGCTGACGGTGCTCCAGGGGATGGCCGACAGCCTGGTCCCACCGCCGGCGGCGAGCAGCCCCTGACGGCTCACGGCCCGAGCAACGCCGCGGGCACCACTGCGATCCCGTCCCGTCGGCGGTAGGCCTCGGGGCCGGTCGTGACGACGACGGCGTCGAGCAGGTTCTCACCGAGCGCCCCTCGCAACCAGGTCAGGTGCTTCACGTCGGCGTCGGTCACCGCCCCGGCCACCTTCACCTCGAGGGCTACGACCTTGCCGTCGTTCCGCTCGATGATCAGGTCCACCTCGTGGTCCCCGCCGCGCAGACGAAGGTGCCCGGTCCGGGCTTCCGCCGCCTGCGCGTACGCCCGCACGTCGAGCGTCACCAACGACTCGAACAGCTGGCCCAGCAACGTCGCCTCTCGCCCGGGCCGCCGGGCCGGCTCGGCACCCGCGAGCGCCGCGGCGTCGACGCCGAGCAGTCGTGCCGCGAAGGCCGGGTCGGCGAGGTGGTGCTTGGGTGCCGCCGCGAGGCGGGCGAGGTGGTTGCGGGACGGCGTCCAGGCGGGAACGGGGTCGAGGAACCACAACCGTTGGAGGATGTCCCGGTAGGCGGTGGTCGTGGTCTTGGCGGGCTTGTCGAGGTCTCCCGGAGTCGCCGCCTCGAGCAGGCGGTCGTACGCGGTCGACGTGGAAACGGCTGCGGCGTAGGCCGACATCCAGCGACGCAGCGGGGCGGGATTGCGAACGGCCCGTCCGAGGTCCGGGAAGTCGCGGTCGATGATGCTGTCCACGTAGCCGTCGAGCTGGGCTCGGCGGAGGCGCGGCGACAGCGCCCGCACAGCGGGTAGTCCCGAGCGACAGATCTCGTCGGCGTACTCGTCGATCCCGACGCCGGTCGCGCCGGCGACGTCGCCCCGTCGCCCCGTCAGGAGCTGCGCCAAGGAGACCGTCGGCCGCGCGACACCACGTTCGGACAGCGTCATGGGGCGCATTCGCAGGCGCACGATCCGACCGGCACCGCTGTGGACACCGGTGTTCCTGGGCACGGCCGACCCCGCGAGCAAGAACGATCCGGGCGCAGTTCCGTCGTCCACGGCCCGTCGCACCGCGTCCCAGGTCGGCGGGACTCGTTGCCACTCGTCGATGAGCACCGGGGGCTCGCCCCGGAGAACTCGGCCGGGGTCGGCCGCCACGAGATCGCGCTGGGCGGGGTCGTCCAACTGGACGACCGTCTCAACGTGCTGGAGACCGGAGCGGGTCTTGCCGACGCCCTTCGCACCCTCGAGGGCGACTGCCGCCAAGCCCGCCAGGTACTTGGCGAGCTCCGCGTCGACGACGCGAGGCGAGTACCCGCCAGCAGCAGCCATGCAGCGACGCTAACCTTCCACTACTCATCTACGCTACTTTCTGGCGTTTTCCGACGCTACCTTCTGGCGGCGCGAGGAGCTACCTCCTGACGCTCGAGAACCGCGACTCGACGCGCCGCGGGTCGTAAGGTCGTCGCCACGACCACCACCGGACCAGCGGAGGCGAGCTCGACGTGCAGTACCAGCCCTTCGCCCACCTGGGGACGGAGCTGACGGAGACCTACCGGGCGGTCCTCGACGTCTTCGCGGAGGCCCGCGCCCGCTACGTCCTGCACCTGCGCCCCGAGGACGTCCTCGCCGAGCTCACCGGCCGGGACCCACTCGACCTGAACCGGGTGAGCACCGCCCTGGGACGCCTGGTCGACTGGGGAAACCTGCGTGCCGATCCGGACACCGCGCGGGTCGAGACGGTCGAGGACTTCCACCGGGCCCGGTTCCTGTACCAGCTCACCCCCGAGGGTCTCGCCGCCGAACGCGCCCTCCAGACCTACGACGAGAACCTGGGCCGACGGGGAGCTCTGCAGGCCGTCGCCCTCGGCGACATCGTCGAGCACCTGCGCGCTCTGGTCGTCCTGGCCGAGTCCGGCGAGCCCGATCCAGCGCAGGCCTCGGTGTTGCTCGCGGTGCTCGTGACCCGGCTGGAGTCGTTGGCGGACAACGCGTCGGTCTTCATGGGGTCGTTGCAACGCTCGATCGACCTGCACGACGCCGACACCGACGCGTTCCTCGCCTACAAGGACCGCATCATCGACTACCTCGAACGGTTCCTCTCCGACCTCGTGACGATCGGCGCAGAGATCAGCGGGCTGGTCGCGCGGGCCGAGGACCTCGACGTGGACCGCCTGCTGGTGGCGGTCGCGGAACGTGAGGCCTCCGACGTGGCCCCGGGGACCGAGGACGACTCCGCACGCGCCGCGGAGCTGGCCCGGCTGACGCTGCTGTGGCGACAGCGGTGGTGCGGCCTGCACGACTGGTTCCGCGGAACGCGGTCGAGCCCGAGCCAGAAGGACCTCCTCCGGCGCAGAGCCCGTTCGGCGATCCCCCAACTGCTGCGGGCCGTCGCCGTCCTCAACGAACGCCGCACCGGCCGCTCGGACCGTTCGGCCGACTTCCGCCGGCTCGCGGTGTGGTTCGCCGAGGCGCCGGACGACGCCGCCCGGCACCGGTTGTGGCGCGCCGCCTTCGGGGTGAGCCCGGCACGCCACCTCAGCATCGACACCGACTCGCTGACCGCCCGCGACGAGCAGCCCGTGCCGTCGAGCACCCCGTGGGCGCAGGCTCCACCGTTGCAGATCAGTCCTCAGTTCCGTCGCACCGGACACCACGAACGCCGCGGTCGCATCGCACAGGTCGCCGACCGGTCCCTCGCCCGCCGGCACCTGGCCGAGCAGGCCGACGCCGAGGTGGCCCAACTCGCGGCTGCCCGCGCGGAACTCCTCCGCAGCGGAGCCACCCGGCTCTCGGAACTTCCCGAACTCTCCACCCCGGCCTTCGGGTTGTTCCTCGGCCTGCTCGGGCAGGCCGTCACCGCCCGGCACGCCGACCGGCGGTCCGCCCCGGTCCGGGCGACGTCCGCCGACGGTTCGCTGGACATCGTCCTGACCCCCGTCGCCGAGGCCGGGAGGACCACCGTGAGAACTCCGGACGGCGCCTTCACGATCGACGACTGCCTCCTGGTGATCGTCGACAACGACGAAGCACCGGACGGTGCGGCGTGAGCGAGCGACTCAGCCGACGGCTGGAACTCGACCGCAGCAGCGAACGCCGCAGGGCGGCCCGGACCCTGCTGGCGAACCCCCTGCTGTTGCCCCGGGGACCCCAGGCCGACGAGTTCGTCCTCGTGCGCCGGCACGCCGACCACCTGCGGAGGTGGTTCGACCGGGAGACCGGGTGGCGGCTGCGGGTGGAACCGGAACTCGCCCGGCTGGAGAAGGTCCCGGCCGATGCGACGGACGGGACACGGCCCGCGCTGGACCGCCAGGGCCGCCCGCTGACCCGACGCCGCTACGTCCTGCTCTGTCTCGCGCTGGCCGCCCTGGAACGCTCCGAGGCCCAGACGACCCTCGGCCAACTGGCGGAGGAGGTCCTGCTCATGGTCACCGACGAGGAGTTCAGCAGCGTCGGTCTGACGTTCAGCCTCGAGACGCGCGACGAACGTGGGGACCTGGTCGCCGTGGTCCGGGCCCTCCTCGCCCTGGGCGTGCTCAGCCGCATCAGCGGGGACGAGGACGCCTTCGTCGCGAGCGGTGGTGACGTCCTCTACGACGTGGACCGGCACGTGCTGGCCGCGCTGCTGGTGGCACCGCGGGGGCCGTCGTTGCTCGCCGAGGTGGCACCCGAGGACCGGTTGACCGAACTCCTCGCCACCACGCCACCCCTCACCGACGACGCCCGCAACCACGCACTGCGGCAACGTCTCACGCGCCGATTGCTGGACGACCCGGTCCTGCTGGCGGCTGAACTGGACGCCGACGAGCGGGCCTACCTCCTCAGCCAGCGGCGCGCCCTCGTGGACCGCGTCGAGGAGTTCACCGGACTGCGCGCGGAGATCCGGGCCGAGGGGGTCGCCATGGTGGATCCCGCAGACGACCTCACCGACCTCCGGATGCCGGAGGACGGGACCGACGGGCACGTGGCCCTGCTGGTCGCCGAGCGGCTGCTGGACGCCGACCCCGACGCCGTCCCCGTGCGGGTGCTGCACGCGATGGTCGCGTCGCAAGCGAGCCGGTACGCCGCCTACTGGCGCAAGGACGCCCGACTGGCGGGGGCGGAGGTGGGCCTCGTCACCATCGCGGTCGACCGTCTCGAGGCACTGCACCTCGCCCGACGCGAGACCGACGCCGTCCGCGCCCTCCCCCCGCTGCACCGCTACGCACTGACCCCGGCCGGACCCCTCGGAGGCTCGACACCGTGAACCTGCCCGTCCCGCACCTCGATCGCTGGCAACCGCTGCGGCTCGGTCTCGTCGACCTGTACCACTACGACACCGAGGAGTTCTGGTTCCACGACGGCCGTCTCCTGCTGCGCGGCAACAACGGAGCGGGCAAGTCGAAAGTGCTCGCGTTGACGCTCCCGTTCCTGCTGGACGGGGATACCTCGCCCTACCGCGTCGAGCCCGACGGTGACCGGAAGAAGCACATGGAGTGGAACCTGCTCCTCGGGGGAGCCCACGAGAACTCCGAACGGACCGGGTACGCGTGGCTGGAGTTCGGCCGGCTCGACGCCGAGACCGGCCCGGAGTTCTTCGGGATCGGCTGCGGGATGAAGGCCGTCCGCGGTCGCAGCGGCGTCACGACGTGGTTCTTCACGACCTCCCGGCGCATCGGCGCGGAGCTCTCGCTGATCAGCCCGTCCCGCACAGCCTTGGCCAAGGCCCGCCTCGCCGAGGCCATCGGAGCGACGGGCACCGTCCACGACACCGCCAAGGGCTACCGCAAGCAGCTCGACGAGAAGCTGTTCCGGCTCGGTGAGGACCGGTACGCCGCTCTGGTGGACCTGCTGATCCAGCTGCGCCGACCGCAACTGACGAAGGAACCGGACGAAGCGCTGACGTCGGCCGCGCTCACCGAAGCGCTGCCCCCGATCGACGGGGGCATTCTCGCCGACGTCGCGGAGGCGTTCCGCGCGCTGGAGGAGGACCGCCGGGACCTCGAGGCGGTGGTCGAGGCCCGCGACGCCGCCGGCCGGTTCCTCGAGCACTACCACCGCTACGCGTGCACGGCAGCCCGCCGCCGCGCCGAGGCCCCCCGGCTGGCCCAGTCCGCCTACGAGGAGGTCCGTCGACAGCTGGGCCTGGCGCACGCGCAACGGCAAGAGGCCGAAACTGCCGTCCGAAGGGCCGAGACCACGCTCGAGGAACTCGACCTGGAACTGCAGCGCCTGCAGGCCCGGGAGAAGGCCCTGCAGGACAGTGACGACGCGCGGGCCGCGACAGACCTCCAGCAGGTCGCGGCCGCCGCGACGCGGGCACGTGAGGCAGCCCGGACCTCAGCCGAGCTGCACGATCAGGCGCTGGCCCGGGAACGCACCGCCGAGCGGGAGCTGGAGGACGCACGCACCGAGCACGACCGGGCCGCCACCGAGACCAGCGCGGCCGCTCACGACGTGCTGACCGCCGCGACCGCCGCCGGCCTGCCGACCGACGACCTCGAGGCGACCGACCCTGCCACGGTGCGCACCCGCGCGGAGCGCGAGACCGCGCGGCGTGCCGGGCAGGTGCGTCACGTCTCCGCCCTGCTCGACGAGGTCGCCTCCCTCGAGCGTGAACACCGACGGCTGCAGACCCAACTCGACCGGGAGGAGGCCGCCGCCGCCAGACTGCAGGAGCGTCTCGCCCTCGCGCGGGCCGACGTCGCCACCCGCGCCGCCGAGCACGTCGCCGACCTGCGCGCGCACCTCGCGTCGACGTCGCAACTCCGCGTCGACGACCTGGAAGGTCTGCTCTCCCGGACCCAGGTCTGGACCGAGTCGATGACCGGTGCCTCGCCGGCCCGCACGGCCGTCACCACAGCGGTCGAACGGCGCAGTCGGACGCTGGGGGGCCGCGACGCGGACCTGAGGAGTGCGCAGAGGGCGCGGAGCGACGCCATCGACACCCTGGAGGCCGAACGCGGACGACTCCTCGCCGGAGAGGACAGCTCGCCCCCCGCGGCGCGGTTCCGCGGGTCCGGCCGCGACCGTGACGGAGCACCCCTGTGGCGCCTGGTCGACTTCCGGGAGGATCTGACGGCCCTCGAGCGAGCGGGTCTCGAGGGAGCCCTGGAGGCCTCCGGGTTGCTCGACGGCTGGGTGTCCCCCGCGGGCGACCTCACCAGCCCGGACGGAGAGGCGCTGCTGGTGCCCACCACCGGGCGACCGCGACGATCCCTGGCGGGTCTGCTGCGTCCAGCCGTGGACCGCGAGGAACCTCGGGCGGCGACGGTCTCCGACCCCACCCTCACGACCCTGCTCGAGTGCATCGGGACGGGCGAGGGCGAGGTGCGGGCCGACGTCGACGGCAGCTACCAGCTCGGGGTCCTGACGGGGCGGTGGTCGAAACCCGAGGCGGAGTTCCTGGGTCGGGGCGCCCGGGAAGCGGCGCGCCGCCGACGCCTGCGCGAGATCGACGAAGAGACCCGGCTCCTGCAGTCCGAGGTCGCCGCGCTCCAGGAGCAGATCACCGAGGTCGAGGAGCACCTGCGCGTCCTCGGCGTCGAACTCGCGGAGGTTCCCGACGAAGGCCCCCTGCGGAGTGCCCACTCGCTGGTCCTCACGCTGAGCACCGCGGTGACCGAAGCGGAGGAGCAGCTCGAACGCGATCGCGCGGACGTGACCGCGGCCCGGGAACGGGCCCTCTCCCGCCGCGCGGGCGGCGAGGACGACGCCGGACAACTCGGGCTGCCGTTCACCAGCGAGGGCCTCCAGGAGGTCACCGGGGCCCTGGCGGAGTTCCGGCTGGCCGTCGCCGGCTACGTCCCGGCCCGCGTCCGCCTGCAGCTCGCCACGACTCGGGTGAGCACGACGTCGGGCGCCGCGCAGCTGCGGCAGGAGGAGTCGAGAGCCGCGCAGCGGGAACTGGCGACCCGACGCGGCGAGGAGGCCGCCGCCGCCGAACGCTTCACCACACTCGAGGCCACGGTGGGTGCGGCCGTTCAGGAACTCCGCCGGCGCCTCGGGGAGGTGGAGACGGCCCGTAGGAAGGCCCGGGACAGTGAACGCACCACCCGTTCCCGCCTCACGACGACGACCGAGGCGCTCGGTCACGCGAAGGGGGAGATCGTGCGCCTCGACCTCGACCTCGCCCAGGAGACCGAACGACGCGCGACGGCCGCCGAGAGCCTGTACCGGTTCGCCTGCACGGGTGTCCTCGCTGTCGCCCTCCCCGAGCTGGAGATCCCGGACACCGCAGTGGTGTGGGCCCCGGACCCCACCGTCCGTCTGGCGCGCCAGGTCGAACAGGCCCTCGAGATCCCCTTCGACGACAACGCCTGGCGCCGGGTGCAGCAGACCGTGACGGAGGAGGTGAAACCCCTCGCCGACACGCTCTCCCGTCACGGGCACTCGGCGGAACTCAACCTGTCCGAGGACGTCGTCCGCGTCGAGGTCCGCTACGCCGGACGACCCAGGACCGTGCCGGCGCTGCGCGATGAACTCGTCGCCGACGCGGAGCAGCGTCGACAACTCCTCGACGCGCGGGAACGCGAGGTCCTGGAGAACCACCTCGTCGCCGAGGTCGCGAGCGCCCTGCAGGAACTCATCGGAGCCGCCGACCGCCAGGTCAACGACATGAACGCCGAACTGGAACGCCGCCCCACGAGCACCGGCATGCGGTTGCGGATGCAGTGGCGTGTCGTCGAGGACGGTCCCGCGGGTCTCACCCAGGCGCGGGAACGGCTGTTGCGGCAGAGCGCCGATGCCTGGTCGCTCTCCGACCAGTCCGCGGTCGGAGCCTTCCTCAAGGACCGCATCGACGCCGTGCGCGCCGACCGCGAAGGGGTCGGCACGTGGCTGGAACACCTCACGACCGCGTTGGACTACCGGTCGTGGCACCGGTTCGTCGTGCAGCGCTACCAAAACGGGCAGTGGCGGCCCGCGTCCGGCCCCGCGTCGGGCGGGGAGAAGGTGCTCGCCGCCAGCGTTCCCCTCTTCGCCGCGGCCTCGGCGCACTACCGCTCGGCAGGCAACCCGCACGCGCCCCGGATCATCACCCTCGACGAAGCCTTCGCCGGCGTGGACGACACCGCGCGGGCCGACTACCTCGGGTTGCTGGCCGAGTTCGACCTCGACGTCGTCATGACCAGCGAACGAGAGTGGGCGTGCTACCCGCAGGTGCCGGGGATCGCGATCAGCAACGTCTCCCGTCGGGAGGGCGTCGACGCCGTCCTCGTCACCTCCTACCGGTGGGACGGGCGTCGCAAGCAGCGGGTCGCACGCCCGGTCAGTCAGGAACTGCCGGTCGTCGCGCCCCGGACCGGCGTTCCGGACCAGGAGGGCCTGTTCCCGTGAGCGATGCCCGGCTGGAGCGGCTGCTGGGTGGACCCCACACCCGCTGGCTGGTCGACCGGGTGCGGCGCCGCCTCGCGGCGGGGAGCACGACGCAGGGCACCGTCACCCTCCCTCGAGCCTCGGCCGAGCAGCGGGCTGCGCTCGAGACCCTGCTGGGTCGCCCGGCAGGACGCGGTCGGTCTCTGAGCGTCCGCCTGGAGGACGTCGACGCGGTGCTGCGCACTGCCGGTCTCCCCGGCCTCGCCACGGCCGTCGAGACCTTGACGGGTCCGGTGCAGATCCGGGCGCACCTGCTCGCCGAGCGGGCGAGCGCGTGGGACGAACTCGTCGCCCCGCTCGACCAGGTGTGCGCGGTGGAGCGGTGGGCCGACTGGTGGGCCGCCACCCGCGATGCCAGCCCCCTCCGGCGAACGCTGGCCGCGCAGACGGACGCCGCAGGGTTCACCGCGTCCCTCGCCGCGGTCCTCGACGCACTCCCCGGTCGTGACGAGGCACTCGGAGCCTTCGCGCAGCGGACGTGCCACAACCCGCACGCGCTCGACGACGGCCCGCTGGCCGACCTCGTCCTCGCCGCCGGCGCCCGCTGGCACGACCTGGAGCGCCCCGTCTCGGCAGCGGGACGTCGGGCCCTGTGGGCTCGGCTCGGCGTGGTCCGCGACGAACTCTCCTCCACCGTCCTCAGCCTCGGCCTGCCCGGCGACGGGACACCCACGGGCCGGGCGCTCACCGCCTGGCGGGACACCGGGACCCCGGTGGTGCTGACCCTGCGCCACCTCGCCCGGTCCCCCCTCGAGTTCCCCGACCTCGCGGGGGTCACCGTCCACGTCTGCGAGAACCCCGTCGTCGTCGCGGCTGCCGCGGACGAGCTGGCGGCCGGGGCCCCTCCCCTGGTGTGCACGTCAGGGCGCCCCGGCGCAGCGGTCGTCGCACTGCTGCGCGCCGTCCTCGCCTGCGGTGGCCGACTGGCCCACCACGGCGACTTCGACTGGGGCGGGATGGCGATCGCCAGGACCGTGATGGAACTCGGCCCGGCGGAGCCGTGGCGGCTCGACGCCGACAGCTACCGTTCGGCCGTCCACCAGCACGTCGGGCGACCGCTCCGCGGACGGGCCGTCGCGACCCCGTGGGACCCGGAACTCCGTGAAGCGATGGAGGAGAACGGGTCCGGGGTCGACGAGGAGGCCGTTCTCCCCGAACTGCTCACCGATCTCCGCCGGGCCCACCGCCCGTGATCCGCAGGAACGCCCCCACTCGGCCCGCCCGTCGGGACTCGAGGGCAGGTGGTCCCAGCGCGCGGGACAGCGCCACGTCGAGCCGGCGGTCGGGGGCGCGAACACCTCGACGAGCACAGCCCGGAATCCTCCTGCGCGACGTGCAACAGGTCCTGAACGCGGAGCCGTTCCAGCCCGGCGGTCTCGCTCCCGGCACCGCCCGCACATCCGCACCTCGACGGAACCCGGCCGCTCGCGCTGGGTCTCGAGCAACCGCACCAGTCGCTCGGTGCGGATCAGGAACACGGGAACGAGTTCGCCGACGCGTCGCGAGACCCGCTGCCCGGATCCGTGGGCGAGGTGCACCTCCGGTTGCACCGGGATTCCCGTCCGCTCGAGCAGGTGCGCGTAGGCGGCGAGTTGGAGCAGCGCCGTCACCCGTTCGGCATCGCTTCCCGGGAGGCGGGATCCAACGCCATCAGCGCCGCAGCGCTGTCGTAGGCGTCCGGGACGGTCCAGCGTTCGCACGCCGGCCCACCAGCCGAACCGGTCCACGTACCCGGCGAGGAGGCACTGTTCGTGCGCGTCACCGACCGCGGCGACCACGAGGTCGAAGGCCGGGTGCACGAGCGAGCCGTCGTCGAGCACGAACCCCGGACGGCGCTCCGGGCGAGGCTTCAGTTCACTCCGCCGCGTCGTCGACGCCGTCCCCCGCCGCGAGCTGCTCCCGGAGTTTCCGCAGCGTGGTCACCCCCGCGCGATCGGTGGACCAGAACCACCAACCGTTCAGGGCGTGCCCGGCCACGGCCTTGGCCGCACCCGACAGGGTCTCGAACGCGACACCGTCGACGACGATCCACCCCTCGGCCCGGACCCGGGCTTCGTGCTCACGCTCCGCACGGCGAGCGTAGATCGGCTGGTCCGGCTGCAGCAGACCGGCCTGCAACAGGTCGCGGACCGAGATGTGCGCCAGGTCGGTGCTGCCGAGGTCGGGACGGACGGCGTGGCCGGCGGGTGCGGGCCAGACCTGGAGCAGTCGTCCGGTCAGTTCGTCGGTCCGCACGTCGATCACCGTCTCGTCCCAGCCGTCCTCGCCGGCCTCGCGAACACGCCGGTTCAGCATGAGGACGTCGTGGGCGTTGAGAGCCTCGCGCTTCCCGCCGGTCCCGAGCCACGGACCGTTGGAGACCTTGCTGTTCAGGCTGCCCGTGACCAGGGTCAGGTTCCCGAGGACGTGGACGTGCTCGGTCCGGCGCTGCTTCGCGACGGGGTTGTCCCCGATGCTCCAGTTCGTCTCCCACGTCTGCGGCAGGACGTGCTCGATCGCCAGCTTGTTCCGGCCCACGCGGGAATCGGCGAAACGCTTGGCCCCGGGGATGCCATAGCCGCGCGCGTGGTCCTCGACCGCCTCGAGCACCATGCGCAGCCGGCCGCGTCGCAGACGCCGGTAGACCGGCGAGGTCCGCAGCTGATCACGGACCTCGGCGTCCGGTGGCCAGTACGTCCCGGACGACGTCTGCTGCGCCAGGACGCGTGTCGTCACGGAGCCGGCCTCCGACCGCGGGGAGTTCCTCAGCACCTGCAAGAGCTCCGCCACCAACCGCGCGTACCCGGCGGTGCTGAGCCGCAGCAGCGATCTGCGCACGGCCCAGCTCTCCACCGACCCCAGGAGTTCGTCGAGCTGGTCCCCGGGGATCGGCTCCTGGTCCGGATCCAGCGCCCACAGCAGGACCGCGCGGACGCTTTCCTGGTTCAACGCGCCCGTGCGGTAGACGAACAACCCCAGCCGGTCGAGGTCTCCGTCGTACCGCTGGCCGCTCACGATGAACTCGCGGTACACGACGGCCGAGGCGTGGAGCCGCGGGAGGAGGTCCGTCATCGCCTCGCTGGCCTCGACCTGGGCGTAGTGCTTGAAGCGGGTGAAGACCTGTCGCGGCGGCACCTCTTCGGCCACCCGCGCGGTCAGCCACTGGGTGAGGAACACGGACGATCGGGGTTGCGGTGTCGTCCCGACGGTGACCTCCTTCTCCCAGAACGGGGTCTCGAACTGCCGCCAGAACTTCTCGTACATCGTCTGCGCCTGGCTCGGGGTGGCGTCGAGCCGCTGGAACACGAAGTTCTTCACCAGGTCGGCTGCCGACAGCGGAGTGCCGCGGGCGTTGAGGGTCTCGAAGATCTCCTGGGCGTCTTCGTCGACGCCGAGCTGGATGACGACGAGCTGCAGCTTGGTCCGCAGGACGTGGGTCAGCGCCGTCGCCCGCCGAACGGCGTCCTCGTCCCCGATCCACTCCTCGGCGACGTCGCGGAACCAGGTGTGTGCCGCCGCCACCTGCTGCTGCCCCACCGCCGGGCCCGTGTGTCCGGTGCCCGTCATGGCGGCGACGAACGCGTCGCGGTCGCGGTTCGTGGGCCACACCTTGAACCGGTCGTGCTCGACCCCACGGAAGGGCGCGTCGTTCTCGACGAGCGTGCGCAACTGGTCGGCGGCCTGGTGCGCGCCGGCCTCGAGGGCGACGGAACGGACGGCGTCGAGCAGCAGCTGCAACGTCGTGAGCCGTTGTTGCCCGTCGATCACCGTGAGGTTCGGGATGCCACCGACGACGTACGGGCGGCTCTGCAGGACGACCGCCCCCAGGAAGTGCGGCACGGTGTCCGGACCGTTCAGAGCGAGTTCGGCCAGCCGCCGGACGTCGGCCCAGAGGGGTGCCCACTGTCCTTCGCGGGTCCAGACGTACGGCCGCTGGAACAGCGGTACGTCGAGGCGCTGGGGCGCGTAGAACACCTCGTGGGGTGTCCGGACGATCGTCTCCACGTGATCATCCTGCCGCGCGACCGAGCAGCCGCCACCGTGTCGGGTGTCGCCGGCCCACGACGGCCGGGAAGCGCAGCTCGACCGACGTGAGCCGACCGCGGAGCGGCCTCAGCCGTGTCCCACCTCGAGGGCCTCCTGGAACGCCGCCGCGACGCGCAGGACGTCGAGCACGGTCTCCGCGGTGACCTCCCCCGGCGAGGCGTCGAACCAGGTGTCCTCCGTCGTGCCCCGGTTCAGCTCCCGACACCGCTGAGCCTCCGCAGGGGTGAGCTCCACGGCGGACCTGTCGAAGTCGAGCACCCCGCGCAGCGCGTCGGCGCCGGGGCCGGTGTGCCGGGCGAGGACGTCCGCTGCGGCGTCCAACCAGCCGTGCTCTTCCGGGACGGACGACTCGAGCTCATCAAGCACCACCTCGTGGAGCAGCATGAACGCCTCCCACACCGCCGGCACCGTCTGCTCGTGTTCGTCGTAGGGCAACGCCAGCGCCCGCTCCACGAGACGGCGGGCCCGCGCTTCGTCGGTGTTCAGGCAGTCGAACGCCTTGCGCAGCAGGTTGCCGGCGGCCGACGACAACCGGGTGCTCTCTGCGGCTCCGGCAGCACTGCCACCGACGGCGAGGCCGAAGGCGCTGGAGAAGGGGTCCACGGTGGCGTCCGACACGGACGTCAGGGTAGCCAATCGCACTGGGCCTCAGGACACGCACCGACGCCGTGCCGCGATCCAGGTCAGCGGTGCACGGTCGGGTTCCGGGGTTCGCAGGCCGCCTGTCGGAGCACGTGCGGGTTGTGCACGGGAGTCGCCCGCGGAACTCCTGCGCAACCTGTCCGACTACGCCCCCCGCAGGTCCAACGGCAGTTCCGCCGCCGCTCCGTCGACCAACCGCACCGGGATCCCCCAGTCCTGCTGGTACAGGTGGCACGCCGCGAACTCCGGCACCTCCCCGGTCTCCGGGTCCCCGTCGCACGCGGCCGCCTGGACGCTCACGTGCAGCACCCCGTTCTCGACCCCGGGAGCGAACTCCAGCGTCCGCGACAACCCCTCGAAGGAACCCGCTCCGGAGACCAGGAGCTCCGGCGGGGTCGAGGCGACGGTGAGGCGGGTCGGGTCGCCCCAGCGGTCGTCGAGCTTCTGCCCGGTCGGCGGGGTGAAGGAGACCGAGAGGGAGACCACGCCGGGTGCGAGGTCGGTCGGGGGCCGCTGCACGCGGTGGGCGGACCCGTCGACCCGCACGCTCGCGGGAGCGAGTTCCCGGGTCAGGCGGTGCGCGGAACTCTCCACCACCACCAACGTGTCGCCGTCGACGAGGACGTCGGAGGGTTCCACGAGGTCCCGCACGAGCGTCGAGACCTCGCCCGTCGCCGGGTCGAACCGGCGCAGCGCGCCGTTGTAGGTGTCGGCGACGAGGATCGATCCGTCGTCGGCGACCGCGACGCCCAACGGGTGCTGCAGCAACGCCTCCGCGGCGGGACCGTCGCGGAACCCGAAGTCGAACAACCCCTGCCCGACGTGGGTCTCCACGACGTAGCCCGAACCCGCGACGGCGGCGACGTTCGCCATCCGGTCGTCGGAGACCACGGGAACGGAACGGTCCACCGAACCACTGCGCCGCAGCGACCGGAGCGCGGACGTCTCGGCGTCCACCAGCCACACCGTCGAGCCGTCGGGCGACACCGCGAGGCCGGAGGTCTGCGCGAACCAGGCCTCCTCGGCCGGGCCGTCCTTGATGCCTTCCGCGGTGGTCCCGGCGAGGACCCGCACGACCGACGTGAGCGGGTCGAACGCCCACAACTGGTGCACCCCGGCCATCGCGATCACGACCTGACCGTCGAACCACGCGACGTCCCACGGCGTCGAGAGGGCCTGTTCCAGCGCGGGCCCGCCACCCTCGCGGCGTCGGAGCTGGGAACCGGTCCCCGCCACGGTGACCACGGAACCCGTCGAGAGCGACAGACCGCGCAACGCGTGGTTCACGCTGTCCGCGACGACCACGTCGTACCCCACCTGCTCCGCGACCTCGGGCGGCAGCACGACCGCCCCCTGGGGTTCCGCGAACGTGTCGGGGGTGAACCCGCGAGCGCCGGTCCCGAACCGGCGACGTTCGGTCTCCAGGTCCGCGTCGAGCTCGACGAGCTGGTGGTGACCGGTGTCGACGACGAGGGCCCCGCCGTCGGGCAGCCGCACGACCCGCGACGGGAACCGCAACGCGGACCCCGCGGGCGCCGGTGGCACGTACGGGCTGTCGCCCCGGCGCAACGTCCCGGCGGCCTCGTGCTCGGCGACGAGCTCGGAGACCAGGACGTCCAACCCGTGGGCGTGCCCCTCCCCGGACATCGACGCGACGACGTAGCCGGTGGGGTCGACGACGACGAGCGTCGGCCAGGCACGGGCCGCGTAGGCCTGCCAGGTCGTGAGCTGGGGGTCGTCGAGCACCGGGTGGTGGACGGCGTAGCGGTCGACGGCCGCGTCCAGCGTCGCGGGCTCGGCCTCGTGGGCGAACTTCGGCGAGTGCACCCCGACGGTCACGAGGACGTCGGCGAACTTCTCCTCCAGCGGCCGCAGCTCGTCGAGGACGTGCAGGCAGTTCACGCAGCAGCTCGTCCAGAAGTCCAGCAGGACGATCTTGCCGCGCAGGTCGGCCAGCGACAGGTCGCCCTCGGTGTTGAGCCAACGGCGGCCCACCAGCTGCGGGGCACGGACACGGGGACGACGGACGGGCGTGCTGGTCACGGGTCCATCGTGCCCCACACGGTCCTGCGGACCACGAGGCGATCACCGGTGAGTGCACCCCCTGCGCCACCCGGGCGAACGGAGACGCCCATCCGAGTGACTCGGCTCCGCGCCGCCGCCCGTCGCGCCGAAGCAGGGGTGTGACCACTTCCCAGAACGCCCTCGCCGCCGACGGACACCTCCGGACCACCGTCGAGACCGCGTGAGCTAAGTCTTCCTCGGGCACAGCCCGCCGCCTAGCCTGGCCGGCGTGCCCCACCTCCCCACGAACCGCCGATCCGGGACGGGAGCCTCCTCGTGAGGATCGTCGCCGCCGACGTCGTCGTCACCAGCCCGGGCCGGAACTTCGTCACCCTGAAGCTCACCACCGACGAGGGTCTCACCGGGCTCGGTGACGCCACCCTCAACGGCCGCGAACAGGCGGTCGTCGCCTACCTGCGCGAGCACGTCGTCCCATTGCTGCTGGGCACCGACCCGCACCGCATCGAGGACACCTGGCAGTCGTTGTACCGGGGCGCGTACTGGCGGCGCGGGCCGGTGACGATGGCGGCCATCGCCGCGGTCGACGTCGCGCTGTGGGACGTCAAGGCCAAGGTCGCGGGTCTGCCGCTGTACCAACTGCTCGGTGGCGCCTCCCGGGAACGGGTCCGCACCTACGGCCACGCCAACGGTCGCGACGTCCCGGAACTCCTCGACTCCGTCCGCGCGCGCCGGGCCGAGGGGTACCAGGCGGTGCGGGTGCAGACCGGGGTGCCCGGGCTGCGGACGGTCTACGGCGTGCACACCGGCGAGGCCATCGCTCGCCCGACGCACCGTGCGCTCCCGGTCGTCGAGGACTGGGACACCCCGGCGTACCTGCGGCACCTGCCGAGCGTCCTCGAGGCGGTGCGGAACGAGTTCGGTCCGGAACTCCCGCTGCTGCACGACGCCCACCACCGCCTCACCCCGGTGCAGGCCGCCAAGCTCGGCAAGGACGTCGAGCGCTACGACCTGTTCTGGCTCGAGGACTGCACCCCCGCGGAGAACCAGGAGGGTTTCCGCACCGTCCGCCGGCACACGACGACCCCGCTGGCCGTCGGGGAGGTGTTCAACTCCGTCCACGACTACCAGACCCTCATCACCGAGCAGCTCATCGACTACGCCCGGTCCGCGGTGACGCACTTCGGCGGGATCTCACCGCTGAAGAAGCTCTTCGACTTCGCCGCGGTGTACCAGGTCAAGAGCGCCGTCCACGGCCCCGAGGACATCTCCCCCGTCGGGACGGCGGCCGCGATCCACCTCGACCTCGCGATCCACAACTTCGGGATCCAGGAGTACTCCGGGCACACCGACCTCACGAACGAGGTGTTCCGGCACGCCTACACGTTCACCGACGGACACCTGCACCCCGGTGACGCGCCGGGGATCGGGGTCGAGCTCGACGAGGAACTGGCCGCCGCGCACCCCTACGAGGCCGCCTACCTGCCCGTGAACCGGCTCGCGGACGGGACCGTGCACGACTGGTGAGACCACCGGCGGAACTCGTGGCCCGGCACGTGCAACACGGAGCCCTCCTCGCGCGTCTCCTCGTCGGAACCCGGACCACCGGGTCCCGAGGCAGACCTTCGAGAACTGGACACCGAGATGACCACCCACCGTCCGCAGCACGAGACGTCGACCGACCGGACCGCGCAGGGCACCCGCCTGCGGCGCACCGTTCGCCTCGCCCTCGCCACCGCGGCGCTCGCCGCGTGCGGACTGGCCGTCCTCACCCACGCCGAGGCGGCACCGACCACCCCGAAGACCACGACCGTTGCGGTGCAGACCGTCGCGTTCACCCAGACGTCGCTGAAGGCCGGCGCACGCGGGCCCGAGGTCCTCGCGCTGCAGCAGCGGCTGGCCGGCCTGAACTACTGGCTGGGCACCCCGGACGGCAGTTTCGGGGAGAACACGAAGCAGGCCGTGATGGCCCTGCAGGGGGCGGCCGGCCTCACCCGCGACGGTGTCGTCGGACCCGCCACCCGGGCCGCCCTGGCACGCGGCGCGCAGCCCGCGGTCGGGGTCCGCACCGGTCACGTCGTCGAGGTCGACCGTGGGGCGGGAACCCTCACCGTCGCCGACGACGGCCGCATCGCCGCGATCTTCCACACCTCGACCGGTACCTACCAGACGTACCGCTCACCGAGTGGTCACACGGACCTCGCGGACACCCCCGCGGGGAGCTTCCACGTCTACCGCAGCGTCGACGGGATCCGGAACGCGGAACTCGGACGGCTCTACCGGCCGCGCTACTTCGACCCCAGCCAGGGGATCGCGGTGCACGGGGCGGCCAGCGTCCCGGGTTACCCGGCCTCGCACGGTTGCGCGCGCGTCACGAACGCGGCGATGGACGTGATCTGGTCGCGCGACCTCATGCCGCAGGGGTCGCTCGTCGTCGTGCGCTGACTCAGACGCCGACGGTCACCGCAGCGGGGGTGAGCCCGGCGCGGTCCTCGTCGGTCCAGTCCTCGCTCAGCCCGAGGGCCTCGCGGTGCTGGACCCAGGACAGGACCTCGGTGCGCGGGGTGTTCCCGTCCAGGCACCAGTGGCTGATCGTGCGCCCACGCCACGGGGTCCCGGTGCTCTTGCCGACGAAACCGGCGACCTTGCCGCGGGCGCGCAGGGCGCTCAGCGCCATCGCGATCCGACCGGACGCGGTGTTGGAGGTCGGACCGAACATCGTGTGACCGGCTTCGGCGACGTGCTTGGCGAAGACCTCGGGGGCGCGCTCACGCAGGCGGGCCTCGACCACGCCGAACTCCAGCCAGGGGCCGCCGACCTCGAAGACCTGCGACAAGGGTTCGAGGAGGTCGGCGGTCACGCCGCCGTTCTCCACCCGGGCGGCCGTGCGCCGCACGATCCGGGTGGACTCGATCGCGGGGTAGACGGTGAAGACCCAGGGACCGGTACCGCCGTGGTCGTCGAGGCAGGTGTGGATCACACCGCCGTCAGGGGCGCTCATGGGCAGCTGCATCTGCGCGTCGTCCTGGCAGTTGGTGCAGAACATGAAGTCGGCCACGGATGGGCTCCTCGCCTCATCGAGCGCTGCACGAGGTGCAGAAGAGCCGACGAACTCGCCCCCGGCGCGCCGACCGGACCGCCGGACAGCGGCTTCGTTGGAGGGGCGTCCGCCCCCACCATCGCACGGAAGCCGCCCCCCGACGAGCACGGCTCACCTCACGGCAGGCGCAGCCAACCCCGCAGCCGAGCACGGATCCGACCGGACCGGGACAGCGGAGCGACCCCCCGCGGCGTGACCACCGGCAGCCGCACGCGCTGCTCCGCGGCCGTGACGAGCGCCTCCCGCAGCACCTCGACCAGGACCCGGGTGTCGTCCTCGGCGTCGTGGGCGCGCAACTGCTGCACACCCCAGTGCCGGGCGAGCGTCGCGAGCTTCAGGTTCTCCACCGGGAGGTCGAGCCGCTGCGCCAGCTTCCACGTGCACAGCCGTTCCCGGACCGGGAGGTCCACACCGGCGGACCGCATCTCGGCGGTCACGAACTTCCAGTCGAACCGGGCGTTGTGGGCCACGAAGACCCGCCCGGCCAGGAGTTGGGCGACCTGCGGCGCGATCTCGCCGAAGGTGGGGGCGCCGACGAGCCGTTCGGCGGTGATGCCGTGCACGTGGGTGGGTCCGGGATCGCGCTGCGGGTCGACCAGCGTCGACCAGCTCCGTTCGACGACCCCGTGGTGGTCCAGCAGCGTCACGGCGATCTGGACGACCCTGTCCCCCGCGTCCGGGCGCAGACCCGTCGTCTCGACGTCCAGCACGGCGTAGCGGTGCCGGTAGCGCCGGGTGACCGCGCGGGGGAAGCGCGCGGTGGGGTCGATGACGGTCATCGGGTCTCTCCTTGCCTGTCGAACAGGACAGACGATGACAGAGGGGTCCGACACGACCCCGGACGGGCGAGGCGTTGCGTTCGAACGGCTTCCGAACGTGGGGGCGGTCGGTCACGGGTACGACGAGCCGGTGCCCGACGGAGGCCCCGCCGGGAGCGCGGCGCTCAGCAGCGGGTCCTGACCGACGCGATCTCGGCGCCGACGCTCACAACCACTTCTTCGCCTTGAGGACGGCGTACAACGCCGTGCAGATGCTGACGATGACCGCGAGCACGACGAAGTAGCCGTAGCGGGTCGACAGTTCGGGCATGTTGTCGAAGTTCATCCCGTAGATGCCGGCGATCGCGGTGGGGACGAGAGCGATCGCCGCCCACGCCGAGATCCGGCGCATGTCCTCGTTCTGCTGTGCGGCGACGCGGCTCTGACGGACGCTGACCTGGGCCAGGTGCGCCTGGAGGACGTCGGTGAGGAGACGGTCGTACCCGTCGATGGCGTCCGCGGCCCGCAGGAGGTGGTCCAGGACGTCCCGGTAGGTGGCAGAACGCTGACGCTGCTCCTCGTGGCCGGGAACCTCGCCGGGGACGAACGCCTCTCCTTCGACGAGCCGCTGGAGGGGTGCGCACAGGGGGACGACGGCGCGCTTGAACTCCAGCACCTCCCGCTTGAGCTTGTAGATGCGTTCGGCGTGCTCGTCGTCGGCGCCGCCGAAGACCCGTTCCTCGATGTCCTCGACGTCCACGGCGATGCCGTCGACCGCGTCGAGGTACCCGTCCACGACGCGGTCCACCAGGCGGTAGAGGACCGAGGCCGGACCCACCGGCTCCGAGGCCAGGAGGTCGACGTCGGCACGGACGTCGGCGACGACGGTGGAGTCACCGTGGCGAACGGTGACGACGAAGTTCCGGCCGAGGAAGAGGGCGATCTCGCTGACGTCGACCACCTCGTCGTGGTCGACGTAGCGGACGGGTTTCAGCACCGCGAAGCTCTGGCCGCCGTAGCGCTCGAACTTGGGCCGCTGGTGCGCGTTCACGGCGTCCTCCACCGCCAGCGCCGGCAGGTCGAAGATCGACGTGAGCCGGTGGACGTCGGCCGCCGAGGCGGCGTTCAACCCGATCCAGACGAAGCCGCCGGAGGACTGCGCCTGCTGCAGGGCCTGCGTCACGTCGTGCACGACCTGCGGCGCCGTCCCGGGGCGGTACAGCTTGCAGGCCACGACCGGCAGCGCCGCCAGCGACGCACCGGCCTCCGGGGCGTGCCGGGTGGCGTCGTCGGTCGGGTGTCGGTGCGCTCTGGCCACGGGCCCAGTGTCGGTCCCCCCGCCGGCCCGGTGGGCGAGCTCGCGCAGTGGGGGCCGTCAAGATGCCGTCAAGATCCGGGGACGGGCGTCAAGAGGGCGTCAGGATCGCCTGATCACGGTGTCGCGGGTGCTTCTCTGATCGAGCACACACGTGCCCCACACACCTTCTCTGGAGTCCCCGTGCTGGATGTCGGCTTCACCGCCCTCACGCTCGTCCTGGCCCTCGCCGCGACCCTCCTGGTCCGCGCGCTGGAGCGCCGATGAGCCTCGAGGGGGCCACCGGACTCGTCCTGTCGGTCCTCGTCGCCGGATACCTGCTCTACGCGCTGCTGCGCCCCGAGAAGTTCTGACGGGAACCACTGATGACGCTCTCCGACAGCACCGCCGGCCTGCTCCAGATCGGCCTCCTCGTCGTCCTGCTCGCCGCGGTCCACGTTCCTCTCGGCGACTACATGGCCCGCACCCTCACCAGCGCGAAGCACCTGCGGGTGGAACGGGGGATCTACCGCGTCCTGCGCGTCGACGGTGACGCCGACACCCGGTGGCCGGTCTACGCGCTCTCCGTCCTCGGCTTCTCGACCGTCTCGATCCTCTTCCTGTACGCGTTCCTGCGCCTGCAGGGCCACCTCCCGCTGTCGCTGGGTTTCGGCGGCATGGAACCGACCCAGGCGTGGAACACCGCGGTGTCGTTCGTGACGAACACGAACTGGCAGTCCTACTCCGGGGAGTCCGCGCTGGGGCACCTGGTGCAGATGGGCGGCCTGGCGGTCCAGAACTTCCTCTCCGCCGCCGTCGGCCTCTGCGTCGCGGTCGCCCTGGTCCGGGGCCTGGTCCGCGTCGGGACCGGCACCATCGGCAACTTCTGGGTGGACCTGGTGCGCAGCACCCTGCGCATCCTGCTGCCGCTGGCCTTCCTCGCCGCGATCGTCCTCGTCCTCACCGGGGTCGTGCAGAACTTCACCGGCGCGACCGCGTACACGACTCTGACCGGCGGGACGCAATCGATCGTCGGGGGCCCGATCGCCTCGCAGGAGGCCATCAAGGAACTCGGCACCAACGGTGGTGGGTTCTTCAACGCCAACTCCGCGCACCCCTTCGAGAACCCGACCGCGATCTCCAACCTGTTCGAGATCTTCCTCATCCTCGCGATCCCCTTCAGCCTGCCCCGCACGTTCGGGACGCTGGTCGGCAACCAGCGCCAGGGGGGCGCGATCCTCGCCGTGATGGCCGGCATCTTCGCCGTCTCCAGCGCCGTCACGCTCTACGCCGAGACCCACGCCCTGGGCACCGTCCCGCAGGCCGTCGGCGCGGCCATGGAGGGCAAGGAGACCCGGTTCGGCGAGTGGGCCTCGGCCCTGTTCGCGACGGCGACGACGTCGACGTCGACGGGGGCCGTGAACTCCTTTCACGACAGCTACACCGCCCTCGGCGGCGGCGCCCTGCTGGTCAACATGATGCTGGGCGAGGTCACCCCCGGTGGCGTCGGTTCGGGCCTCTACGGGATGCTCGTCCTGGCGATCATCACCGTGTTCGTCGCCGGGTTGATGGTCGGACGGACCCCGGAGTACCTGGGCAAGAAGATCGGCCAGCGCGAGATCACCCTGGCCGCGCTCTACATCCTGGCCACCCCGTTCGCGCTGCTCGTCGGCGTGGCGATCGCGCTCTCGAGCGAGTCCACCCGCGCGATGATGCTGAACTCCGGGCCGCACGGTCTCAGCGAGATGCTGTACGCCTTCGCCTCGACGGCGAACAACAACGGCAGTGCCTTCGCCGGGGTCAGCGTCAACACGCCGTTCTACAACGTCGCCCTCGGACTGTGCATGTACGTCGGCCGGTTCCTCCCGATGCTGCTGGTCATCGCCCTCGCCGGCACCTTCGCCCGGCAGCGACCCGCCAGCGTCACCGCCGGGACCCTGCCCACCCAGACCGTCACGTTCGCCGGCATGCACGCGGCCGTCGTGGTCGTCGTCACCGGTCTCACCTTCTTCCCCGCCCTCGCCCTCGGACCCCTCGCAGAGGCACTCGCATGAGCACCCCGACCCTCCCCGACACCACGAACCCCGCCGCGGCGGGAAACCCCGCGAGCGCGGGACCGCACCGGATCGCGAGCGGTGCCTTCAGCCCGCGCCAGCTCGTGAGTTCCCTCCCGGACGCGTTCCGGAAGCTCGACCCGCGCCACCTCGTGCGGACGCCGGTCATGTTCGTCGTCGCCATCGGTGCCGCGCTCTCCACCGTGCTGGCGATCACCGACCCGTCGGTCTTCGCCTGGGTCATCGTCGCCTGGCTGTGGATCACGGTCCTCTTCGCCAACCTCGCCGAGGCCGTCGCCGAAGGTCGCGGCCGCGCCCAGGCGGCGTCCCTGCGCAAAGTCAGTTCGGACACCACCGCGCGTCGGCTGGTGGACCCCACCGGGTTCCACGGCGACGAGGTCAACGTCCCCTCCAGCCAGTTGCGGGTCGGTGACCTCGTGGTCGTCGAAGCGGGCCAGACCGTCCCCGGTGACGGCGACGTCGTCGACGGGGTCGCCAGCGTCGACGAGTCGGCCATCACGGGCGAGTCCGCTCCGGTCATCCGCGAGTCCGGCGGCGACCGCAGCGCCGTCACCGGTGGGACGACGGTCCTCTCGGACCGGATCGTGGTGCGGATCACCGCGAAACCCGGGGAGAGCTTCGTCGACCGGATGATCGCTCTCGTCGAGGGTTCCTCGCGTCAGCGCACGCCCAACGAGATCGCCCTGAACATCCTGCTGGCGAGCCTCACCCTGGTGTTCCTGCTCGCCGTGGTCACGTTGCAGCCCATGGCCATCTACTCCGGACGCCCGCAGTCCCTCATCGTGCTGGTGGCCCTGCTGGTCTGCCTCATCCCGACCACGATCGGGGCGCTGCTCTCCGCGATCGGGATCGCCGGTATGGACCGGTTGGTGCAGCGCAACGTCCTGGCCATGTCCGGGCGGGCCGTCGAGGCCGCCGGGGACGTCGGGACGCTGCTCCTCGACAAGACCGGCACCATCACCCTCGGGAACCGGCAGGCCCACGAACTCGTCGCCGCGCCGGGGATCGACATCACGGAACTCGCCGACGCCGCCCAGTTGTCCAGCCTCGCCGACGCGACTCCCGAGGGCCGTTCCGTCGTCGTCCTGGTCAAGGAGCGCTACGGCCTGCGGGGCCGGGCGGACGGGGAACTGCCCGGGGCGACCTTCGTCCCGTTCACCGCCCAGACCCGCATGTCCGGGGTCGACCTCGTCACCGACGAGGGTGAACGCCAGGTCCGCAAGGGCGCAGCCGCGGCCGCGACCCGCTGGGTCCGCGAACTCGGCGGTGACGTCGCCCGTGAGGTCGACCAGGCCGTCGAGGACATCTCCACCGCCGGCGGAACCCCGCTCGTCGTCGCCGAGAACCGCGACGGCCGGGCCCGCGTCCTCGGGGTCATCCACCTCAAGGACGTCGTCAAGGAAGGCATGCGCGAACGCTTCGAGCAGCTGCGCGCCATGGGCATCCGGACCGTCATGGTGACCGGGGACAACGCCCGCACGGCGCAGGCCATCGCCCTCGAGGCCGGCGTCGACGACGTCCTGGCCGAGGCCACCCCGGAGGACAAGCTGGAACTCATCCGCCGGGAGCAGTCCGGTGGGCGGCTCGTCGCGATGATGGGTGACGGCACGAACGACGCACCGGCGCTGGCCCAGGCCGACGTCGGGGTGGCGATGAACACCGGTACCTCCGCCGCGAAGGAGGCCGGGAACATGGTCGACCTGGACTCGAACCCGACGAAGCTCATCGAGATCGTCGAGATCGGCAAGCAGCTGCTCATCACCCGCGGCGCGCTGACCACGTTCTCCATCGCCAACGACATCGCCAAGTACTTCGCCATCATCCCGGCGATGTTCGTCACGACGTTCCCGCAGCTCGACGCGCTGAACATCATGCGGCTCTCGACCCCGGAGTCGGCCATCGTCTCCGCCGTCGTGTTCAACGCCCTCGTCATCGTCGCGCTCATCCCGTTGGCCCTGCGCGGGGTGCGTTACCGGCCCTCCAGCGCGGCGGCCCTGCTGCGTCGCAACCTGCTGGTCTACGGCCTCGGCGGGATCGTCGTCCCGTTCATCGGCATCAAGCTCCTCGACCTCGTCATCTCCACCATCCCCGGGATCGGCTGATCACCATGTCCACCACCACGCTGCGCCCCTCGGCCTCCATCTCGAACCTGCTGCGCCAGTCCCGCACCGGTCTGGTCCTCCTCGTGGGCGCCACCCTCCTGCTCGGCGTGATCTACCCGCTCGCCGTCTACGGCGTGGGCCGATTCGTCCCCGGCCGCGCCGACGGCCAGGTCGTCAGCGTCGGCGGGACCCCGGTCGGCTCGGCGATCATCGGCCAGACCTTCGACGGCGACGAGTGGTTCGCCTCCCGTCCCTCCGCCGCCGGCGACGGGTACGACCCGCTGGCCTCCTCGGCCTCGAACCTCGGCCCCGAGTCCACCGACCTGGCGAAGCTCGTCGAGGAACGCCGGGCGGCCGTCGCCGCCGCCGACGGGATCGCCCCGGCCGACGTCGCCCCGGACGCCCTCACCGCCTCCGGCAGCGGTCTCGACCCCGACATCTCCCCCGAGTACGCGCAGCAGCAGATCGCCCGCGTCGCCGCCGCCCGCGGCCTCACCGACCAGGCCGTCGCCACCCTGGTCGCCGAGCACACCCAGGACCGGGCGCTGGGTTTCCTCGGTGAACCCCACGTCAACGTGCTCGAGCTCAACCTCGCCCTGAAGCGCCTGGCACAGGGCTGAGTCGGCCGGTGCTGAGGGAGCGGTACGCGAACGAGCGCCGGGGACGGTTGCGGGTGTTCCTCGGGGCGGCGCCCGGGGTCGGCAAGACGTTCACGATGCTGGACGAGGCCCGTCGACGCTGCGAACGCGGGGTGGACGTCGTGGTCGCGGTGGTCGAGACCCACGGCCGTCCGCAGACCGCCGCGGCCCTGGGTTCCCTCGAGGTGCTCCCCCGCCGCAGCGTCGAACACCGCGGTGTCGCCGTGCAGGAGATGGACCTCGACGCCGTCCTGGCCCGCCAGCCCGAGGTGGCCGTCGTCGACGAACTCGCCCACACCAACGCTCCCGGTTCCCGCCACGAGAAGCGCTGGCAGGACGTCCAGGAACTCCTGGCCGCCGGGATCGACGTCGTCTCCACGGTCAACATCCAGCACCTCGAATCCCTCAACGACGTCGTCGAGTCCATCACCGGCGTGGTGCAGCGGGAAACCCTGCCCGACGAGGTGCTGCGCCGCGCCGAGCAGGTACAACTCGTCGACATGACGCCTGAGGCGCTGCAGCGCAGGCTCTCCCACGGTAACGTCTACGCCGAGGAGAAGGTCGACGCGGCGCTGTCGAACTACTTCCGCATCGGCAACCTGACGGCCCTGCGCGAACTCGCCCTGCTCTGGCTGGCCGACCGCGTCGACGAAGGGCTGGAGCGGTACCGCGCCCAGCAGGGCATCTCGACGAGCTGGCCGACCCGCGAGCGGGTCGTCGTCGCCCTCACCGGCGGCGCGGAGGGCGAGACGCTGGTCCGCCGCGCCGCCCGCATCGCCGGCCGGGGGGCCGGGGGGGAACTGCACGCCGTCCACGTCGCCAGCGGCGACGGTCTCGTCCGCACCTCCCCCGCCCGCCTCGCCGCCCAGCGGACGCTGGTCGAGAACCTCGGCGGCACCTACCACCAGGTCGTCGGGGACGACGTCGCCGAATCCGTCCTCGGGTTCGCGAAGGGTCTGAACGCCGCGCAGATCGTGGTCGGCGCGAGCCGGCACGGGGGCCTGTCCTCGTTGTTCCGCTCCGGGGTCGGCGATGCCGTCGTCCGCGGTTCCGGTGCCATCGACGTCCTCGTCGTCACCCACGACCAGCAGGGTCAGGCGTTGCGGCTACCCGCCCCGGCCCGTGCGGCCCTCTCCCGCAACCGTCGGATGCTGGGGTGGGTGCTGGCCCTCGTCGGCCCGGCGCTGGTCACGCTGCTGCTGGTGGCCGTCCCGCAGCAGGAACTCGCCACCGACCTCATGGCCTTCCTCGTCGTCGTCGTGGTCTCCGCCCTCGCCGGCGGGGTCTGGCCGGCGCTGGCCTCGGCGTTCCTCGGGAGCCTGGCGGTGAACTGGTTCTTCACCCCACCCGTGCACCAGCTGACCATCGCCCAGCCCGCGAACGCCGTCGCCCTCGCCGTCTTCCTGCTCGTAGCCGTCGCGGTCTCGAACACCGTCGACCGCGCCGCCCGACGCACGGTCGAGGCCACCCGCAGTCGCGCCGAGACGGAGGCGTTGTCGGTGCTGACCCGCACGGCGCTCGTCGCCACCCACCCCCTCGACGAGGCGATGGAGCACACCCGTCGCACCTTCGCGGTCGACTCCGTCACCCTCCTCGAACGCGACGACGCCGCGGCGCCCTGGCGCATCACCACCACCGCCGGGGCCCCGGTCTGCACGACCCCCGCCGAGGGGGACGCCGAGGTCGTCGTCGAGGACACGTTCTCCCTGGCCTTGCGCGGACGCCTCCTCAGCGCCGACGACCGACGCGTCCTGGAGGCCTTCGCCGCCCAGATCGCCGCGCTGCGCCAACGGCAGCGGTTGCGCGCCGAGGCCGCCCAGGTCCGCCGGCTGGAAGAGGGCGACGCCGTCCGCGGTGCGCTGCTGACCGCCGTCTCCCACGACCTGCGCACCCCGCTGGCGACGCTGAAGGCGTCCGTGGACAGCCTGCGAGCCGTCGACATCCAGCTCGGCGAGGCCGACCGTGCGGAGCTGCTCGCCGGGGTCGCCGACTCCGCCGACCGGCTGCAGGCGCTCATCGACGACCTGCTCGACCTCACCCGCGTGCGGAGCGGGATCGTCGAACCGCACATGCTCGTGGTCTCCCTGCACGACGTCCTCGAACTCGTCGTCGCCGAGGTCGGTCCGGGTGTCGACCGCGTCACCGTCCCCGAGGACCTGCCCCTCGTCTCCACCGATCCCGGCCTCCTGCAGCGGGTCGTCACGAACCTGGTGCAGAACGCGCTGCGCCACGGGAGGGCCGCGGGGGACCGCCCGGGGAGCGGGGTCGAGATCCACGTCCAGGAGAGCGTCGAGAACTCCGACCGGAGGGTTCGCCTGCTCGTGGTCGACCACGGACCCGGTCTGCCCGCGGCGGCGAAGGAACAGGCCTTCACCCCCTTCCAGCGTCTGGGTGACCGTTCCGGCGCGGGCCTCGGCCTGGGTCTCGCCGTCGCCCGCGGCCTGGCCGAGGCCGTCGGCGGTCGCCTCCTGGCCGAGGACACCCCCGGAGGGGGGCTGACCATGGTGCTCGACCTCCCTCTCGCCGGGAACGCCCACGAACTGGCCGAGACCGGGTCGCGCTCGGACACCGGATCCCCGGTCGGCACGGTGTGAGCCGCGTCCTCGTCGTGGAGGACGAACCCGGGCTGCGGCGGACCCTCGACATCCACCTCAGCGCCCGCGGCTGGGACGTCTCGACCGCCGCCGACGGCCGGACCGCGCTGACCCTGGCCGAGCGGGAGCCGGACGTCGTCCTCCTGGACCTCGGGCTGCCCGACATGGACGGCCTCGAGGTGCTGAGCCGGCTGCGGGAACGCGGCAGGACACCCGTCGTGGTGCTCACGGCCCGCACGTCGACCGCGGACACCGTCGCCGCCCTCGACGCCGGCGCCGACGACTACGTCACCAAGCCGTTCAGCTTCGAGGTGCTCATCGCCCGGTTGCGGGCCGCCACGCGGCGGGACGCGAGGCCGGTCCGGCAGCACACCCTGTTCGAGGCCGGGGCCCTGCGCATCGACCTCGACGCACCGTCGGTCACCCGGCACGGGGCGACGGTGAAGCTCACGCCCATCGAGTGGCGGCTGCTGCGGGTCCTGCTCGGGCAGGCCGGCCGGCTGGTCGGTCAGCAACGCCTGCTGAGCGAGGTGTGGGGACCGACCTACGGCCACCAGACGAACTACCTGCGGGTCTACCTCGCGCAGATGAGGCGCAAGCTCGAGGACGATCCCGCGCGTCCGCGCCACCTCATCACCGAGCCCGGGATGGGGTACCGGTTCGACCCGTGACCCGATCGCCGCCGGGTCGCGCGCCCGTCGGAAACACCGACGAAACCCGGGTAGGAGAGGGTGGGGCATGACGACGAGACGTGTGCACATCGGGTGCGAGTTCGTTCACTCTGCGCAGTGGAGTGTCCCGGCCATCGCCCAGGTCACACCTCGACGTGACGAAGACGTCGCCATCAGTGACGAGCAGTGGGTGACCGAGCCCGGTATGGAGCGCCGGACGTACACCGACGTCTACGGCAACGAGTGCGTGCGCTTCACGCTCCCGGCCGGCCGTTCGGTCCTGCGCTACGACGCCGTCGCCGAGGTCGCGGACGCGCCCGAGGACGCCGACGAGGACGCACCCGAGATCGCCCCGACCGACCTGCCGGACGAGGTGCTGCTCTACACCCTGCCCAGTCGCTACGTCGTCCCGGACGTCCTGGCCGACGAGGCGTGGACCCTGTTCGCCGAGACCCCGCGCGGCTACCGACGGGTCCAGGCCATCTGCGACCACGTCAACAAGCACCTGCAGTTCCAGTACGGCAGCAGCACCGCCCTCTCCACGGCGGCCGACGTCAACGCCAGCGGCTACGGCGTCTGCCGCGACTTCACCCACCTGGCCATCACCTTCTGCCGGGCCCTGAACATCCCCGCCCGCTACGTCTTCGGCTACCTGCCCGAGATCGACATCGAGCCGACCGACGCCCCCAGTGACTTCGCGGCCTGGATGGAGGTCTGGCTGGGCGATCGCTGGTGGACGTTCGACCCCCGCAACAACACCCGGATGAAGGGCCGTGTTCTGATCGGACGGGGCCGCGACGCGTCCGACGTCGCCATGTTGACGACGTTCGGGGCACCGTTGCTGGAGTCGATGGTCGTTCACGCCGAGGAGATCTCATGACGTTGACAGCCGGAGTGACCACCCGGCCGGGCCTCCTCGACCACCGCGCCCTCGACCTCGAGGGGGCAGCGCGGGTCACGTACCGCCTGGAGCAGACGTTCCGCTACGACTACACCGAGCCCGTCACGTCGGTGCGCCAGCGCCTCGTCATCGTCCCGCCGGCCCGCCACGGCGACGCGACGCTGGTCCACCACTCCCTCGACGTGCTGGGCGCGGTCTCGCGCAAGACCATCCGCCACCACGGCGGCAGCAGCGACAGCAGCAGCGTGGTGCGGGTCAGCGCCGACCGGGTCGAGGAGTTCATCGAGTTCCGGCTCACGGCCCACGTCGAGCGCGCCGGCGACCGCCGCCTGGCGGAACTGCCGTCGAAGGCGCTGCGCGACGCCCGCTGGCGGCAGCTGACCCGCCTCACGACCCCCGACGCCGCGCTGCGCGACTGGGCCGCGGAGCTCCACCGCGACGGCGAGCGCCCCGAGGACACGGCGCAGCGGATCTGCTCGGCCGTGCACGCCCGGATGACCTACGAGTTCGGGATCACCGGGACCTCGACGACCGCCGCGCAGGCCCTCGCCGGTGGCCGGGGTGTCTGCCAGGACTACGCGCACATCGCCCTGGCGCTCTGCCACGAGCTGGGTCTGCCCGCCCGCTACGTCTCGGGCCACCTGCTGGGCCAGGGCGGGACGCACGCCTGGTTCGAGGTGCTCGTCGACGCCGGGGACCGCGTCGTCGCGATCCCGTTCGACCCCTGCAACGACCGCCGCGCCGGTCGGGGGTACCTGACCATCGCGACCGGCCGCGACTACGCCGACGTCGCCCCCACCGCGGGGACCTACGAGGGGCCCCTGTCCGGGCAGTTGAGCTCCACCCGCCGGCTCGGGGTCGTCTCGCTCGCCTGATCCGTCGCGGCGGTCCGCGTCAGTGCGCCTTCTTGCGGTGCACCGTGACGGACAGGACGAGCACGATCACCGCACCCACGACGAGCCCGATCACCGCGCTGGAGAACGTGTTCACCAACCAGCCGACGACACCGCCGAGGGCGCCGGTCGCGTCGTGCGCGGCCTCCTCGAGGTGGTGCACGAAGGAGTAGACGGGGTGCCAGCCGAGTTCGTCGGTCCCGACGAGCAGGATGTGCCCGCCGACCCACAGCATGGCGGCCGTGCCGACGACGGTGAGGAACGTCAGCAGCTTCGGCATCGCCGCGATCAGGCCGCGACCGAACCGGGCGGTGCCGGCGCCGTCGCGACGCGCGAGGTTCAGGCCGACGTCGTCCATCTTCACGATCAGCCCGACCGCCCCGTAGACGAGCAGGGTGATGAGCACGCCGACGATGATCAGGATGACCAGGCGCGCGAAGAACGGCTGGTCGGCCACCTCGTTGAGCGAGATCACCATGATCTCCGCGGACAGGATGAGGTCGGTGCGGATGGCGCCCGCGACGACGGTCTTCTCGTCCTTGGGTCCCTCGTCCGCGCCGTGGCCGTGACCGCTGACCTTGGCCCAGACCTTCTCCGCGCCCTCGAAGCTGAGGTAGGCGCCCCCGAGCATGAGGATCGGGGTGAGCAGGAAGTCCGCGAACTGACTCAGCAGCAGGATCACCGGCAGGATGATCAGCAGCTTGTTGCGCAGCGACCCGATGGCGATCCGCTTGATGATCGGCAGTTCACGGTCGGGGGTGAGACCCCGGACGTACTGGGGGGTGACGGCGGCGTCGTCGACGACGACCCCGGCCGCCTTCGCGCCGGCCTTGGCGGCTGCGGCGCCGATGTCGTCCATCGAGGCGGCCGCCGCCCGGGCGATGAGCGCCACGTCGTCCAGCAGGGCCACGAGTCCACCGCTCACGCGCGGGATCCTTCCGTCGTCGACGCCCCGGACGTGCGTCCAGGACGCTCCCAGGTTGTCACGAGAGCGCGGGACGCCCCACCCGCAGGAGACCGGCGACGTCAGCGGGGGATGTGCAGGTCGTACTGGGCGACCTTCCGGTAGATCGTCGCGCGGCTCATCCCGAGTTCCTCGGCGGCCTGCTTCACGCTCATCCCGGGCGTGGTGAGGCAGCGCACGATCTCCTCGCGTTCGACGGTCTCCAGCCGGCTCAGCCGGTGCGAGGACCCGCTGAACACCTCGGCGGGGAGGTGCCGCACGTCGATCGTGTCCGCCTGCAGCGCGGCGCGCCTGACCACGGTGTGCAGCTGGTCGACGTTGCCCGGCCAGGAGCAGCTCTCCAGGGCCCGAGCCGCCGCGGGGGTGATCTCGAGGTCGCGGCCGCGGGTGTGCCGGACGACGTGCGCGGCGAGCGGGAGGACGTCGGAGGGTCGTTCGCGCAGCGGCGGGACGGCCACGACGGCGTCGACGAGCACGGCGAGCGGAGCGGGGACCTCCGCGAGGTCCTCGGCGGTGAGGACGACGGGGAGGTCCGGTCGCAGCGTGCGGGCGGCGGCGATGAGGGCGCGCAGTTCCTCCGCCACCCGGGCCGGGAGGTGGTCGACCTCGCACACGACGACGGCGGTGTCGGCCTTGCCGAGTTCCGGTGACCACAGCGCCAGCCACCGTTCGAGGTCCTGCGGGGCGGGTGGGCTCGCCGACAGGATCCGGTCGCGCGGGCGGACCCGGCGCACCGCCTGGGCGAGCAGGGTCGAGCGACCGGCACCGCGTTCCCCGACCGCCACGACGACCCGTCCCTCGCGCACGGAGCGTTCGCACTGCACCAACGCCTCGCGCCAGGCCCGGGAGAGGCCCTCGACCGTCCCGCTGCCCGGCTCGAGGGTTCCGTGCTGCACGTGGAACACCTCCCCGCGCGGGGCGGGACGCGGGGTGCGGCCGCGCGAACGCGCCAGCATGAGGGCCGACGTCGCGCCGGCCGCGGACTGCGCGAGGGCGAGCAGCAGCTTCCCGGGCTGCTCGGCCCAGGTGGTGATGTTGACGCTGCCCTCGAGCCGGCCGCTCAGCGGGTCGAGCACGGGGACGGCGGCGCAGGTGTAGCCGACGAGGCTGGCGCTGTAGTGCTGGTCGGCGCGGACGACGGTCGGCAACCGGTCGGCGAGCGCGAGTCCGAGCCCGCTGGTCCCGGCCTCGCGCTCGGAGAACGCGAACCCCGGGGCGAGGTGCACGGCGTCCAGGCTGCGCAGCAGCGAGGTGTCGCCCGAGAGCCGGTTGAGCACGAGGCCGTCGGCGTCGGTGAGCATGAGGCTGACGGGTTCGTCGACGAGCGTGCGGTGCAGCTCGGTCAGCACCTCGCGGCCGCACTCGTAGAACAGCGACTCCCGTTCCCACGTCCCGGAGAAGACCGGTTCGACGTCCCCGGTGCGCACGCCGTAGTCCTCGCTGCGACGCCAGGACGCAGCCAGCCGGTCGTCGACCCGGACCCCGCCGCGCACCGGGCGCGGGTCGGCGCGTCCGGTCCTCTGCCGTCGAGCCTCGTCGCTCACGCCCACCTCCCTCGTGGTGGGCCCACCGTACGACCTCGGCACCCGCCCGCACGAGGGTCGCCGTCTCAAAGTGAGACACCGGAACCACCGCAGCGACCCCCGGCGTCCCTACGGTCGTGCCCACGCACCGCCCCGTCACCGGAGATGGAGAGCAGCATGTACACCAAGGACGGCGAGAAGTACTTCATCCTCGACGCGCACGTCGCGCTGTGGGACGCCCGCCCCGAGAACCAGCGCAACGTCCACGGCAAGCAGTTCATCGACTGCTTCTACGACTACCACCGCAACCTCAGCCCGGCCTCGGAGCTGTGGCCCTACGAGGAGTACCTGTACCAGGGCGGTGACCGCCTGATGCACGACCTCTTCGACGTCGGCTACGTCGACCACGCGATCTTCCAGCCGGCCCGGCTCGGGGAGTTCTACCGGAAGGGTTTCGGTCAGACCGAGGAGGCGCTCGCGATCACCCGGGCCAACCCGGACAAGCTGACCTACAACCACTACTTCGACCCGCGCGACGGTGAACGCGGCCTCGACCAGCTGCGCCAGGACGCGGAGGAGATGCACCTGAAGGGCGTCAAGCTCTACACCGCCGACTGGCACGGCGACTCCCGCGGGTACAAGCTCTCCGACCCGTGGACGTACCGCTACCTCGAGGTCTGCCGCGAACTGGGGATCAAGAACATCCACGTCCACAAGGGCCCGACGATCCGCCCCCTGGACCGCGACGCGTTCGACGTCGCCGACGTCGACCACGCCGCGACGGACTTCACCGACCTGAACTTCATAGTCGAGCACTGCGGGCTGCCGCGCCTCGAGGACTTCTGCTGGATCGCGACCCAGGAACCCAACGTCTACGCGGGACTGGCGGTGGCGATCCCGTTCATGCACACCCGGCCGCGCTACTTCGCGCAGATCATCGGGGAGCTCCTCTACTGGCTCGACGAGAACCGGATCTTCTTCTCCAGCGACTACGCGCTGTGGACACCGAAGTGGCTGGTCGAGACGTTCGTGGACTTCCAGATCCCCGAGGACATGTCGGAGTACGCGCCGCTGACCACGGACCAGAAGAAGAAGATCCTCGGTCTGAACGCCGCCGCCGTCTACGGCATCGACGTCCCGGCCGAACTGCAGGTCGCGAACCCGCCGGCGATGGCGGAGCCGCAGGCCGTGGCGGTGGCCTGATGACGCTCACCACCCTCGACCGGCGGCAGGAGGTCACCGACGCGCTGTCGGTCGTCCTGGACCCGGAACTCGACGAACCCATCACCGACCTGGGTTTCGTCCGCGCCGTCGACGTCGACGGCGCGTCGGTGAGCGTCCACCTGCGACTGCCCACGTCGTTCTGCTCGCCGAACTTCGCCTACCTCATGGCCTCCGACGCCAAGGACGCCCTGGTGGACCTGTTCTGGGTCGAGCGGGTCGTGGTGGAGCTCGACGACCACCACGACTCCGACCTCATCAACGCCGGTCTGGCCGCCGACGCGGGCTACCGCGGGACGTTCGGGCACGAGGCCGAGCAGGACCTGGAGGAACTGCGCCTGACGTTCCGCCGCAAGGCGCACACCGCGGCCATGGAACGCGCCCTGACCCTGTTGCTGCGCGCCGACCCCGAACTGCGCGAGGAGGACCTCGGCGAGGTGACGCTCGCCGACCTCCGGGACGAGCGGACCACGCTGGCGTTGTTGCGTCGTCGCGTCGCCCTGGGGATCTCCTCGGAACCCGGCGCCAAGGTCCTCGTCGACGAGCACGGCGACTCCTACCCCCGCGCGGAGGTCCCGCTGCGACTGCGCCGCGCCCGCTCGACCCGCATCTCCATCGACGGCAACGCGCACTTCTGCCGGGGCCTGCTCGCCACCCGCTACCCGGGTTCGGCGGCCGACCAGGTTCCCCGGCCCGAGGGTTCCGAACCCGGCGACCACCCGCTGCTACCCCTCACCGTCCGCCGGGAGGCGACGTCATGAGCACCATGAGAGCCGTCCGCGTCGTGGGGTACCACCAGCCGCTGCAGATGCAGGAGGTTCCCACCCCCGAGGTGACGAGCCCCTTCGACGTCGTGGTGAAGATCGGCGGGGCCGGGGTCTGCCGCACCGACCTGCACATCCTCGAAGGGCAGTGGGCGCAGAAGTCCGGGGTCACCCTGCCGTACACGATCGGGCACGAGAACGCGGGCTGGGTCAGCGCGGTCGGTTCCGCGGTGACCAACGTCGCCGAGGGCGACAAGGTGATCCTGCACCCGAACACCACCTGCGGACTGTGCCGCGCGTGCCGTTCGGGCGACGACGTCCACTGCGTCGCCAAGGGTTTTCCGGGCATCGACGTGGACGGCGGGTACGCGGAACACCTCAAGACCTCCGCCCGCAGCGTCGTGAAGATCGACGACTCCCTCGAACCCTCCGACGTCGCCGCCCTGGCCGACGCCGGCCTGACGGCTTACCACGCGTGCGCCAAAGCGGCCCAGCGGTTGCGGCCGGTGGACCGGTGCGTGGTCATCGGGGCCGGTGGCCTGGGCCACATCGGGATCCAGGTGCTGGCGGCGATGACCGCGGCCGAGATCATCGTCGTCGACCGCAACCCCGACGCGGTGGAGCTGGCCCGCTCGATCGGCGCGCACCACGCGGTCGTGGCCGACGGGACCCAGGTCGAGCAGGTCCTGGAACTCACCGACGGCCGCGGCGCGGAGGTCGTCGTCGACTTCGTCGGCGAGGGCGGCTCGACCGCAGCGGGGATCAGGATGCTGCGCGAGGCCGGCGACTACCACGTCGTCGGGTACGGCGAGAACATCGACGTCCCCACCATCGACATCATCTCCGCGGAGATCAACGTCATCGGCAACCTGGTCGGGTCGTACAACGACCTGACGGAACTCATGGCCCTGGCCGCGCGCGGTCTGGTGAAGCTGCACACCGTGAAGTACGCCCTCGACGACTTCCAGACCGCGGTCGACGACCTCGACGGGGGCCGGGTGAGGGGCCGGGCCATCCTCGTCCCCTGACCGCACGTCGACGCGGAGTGACGAGCGGGTGGTCTCACAGCACCAGGCCACACGCTCGTCACACGGACGAAACCTGCGGCGTCCTCGAAGGCCCTAGCGTCTGCGACAAGAGTGCGGTCCTCTGGGTCCGCACGGTCCGAGGCGAGCAACTGGAGCCCTCCATGAGCGGCAGCGCAGCACGACTCCGAGCGATCGACGCGGTCATCGCCTTCGAAGCCCCCACCCCGAGCCTCATCGCGGCCGAGGCGCCGGGCGAGGTCTTCGGCCAGAACGTCTTCAGCAAGGCCGTCATGCAGAAGCGGCTGCCGAAGGCGGTCTTCAAGTCGGTCATGGCGACCATCGAGAAGCAGATGCCCCTCGACCCGGCGATCGCCGACGCCGTCGCCTCGGCGATGAAGGACTGGGCGCTGGAGAAGGGCGCGACGCACTACGCGCACGTCTTCTACCCGTTGACGCACTCCACCGCCGAGAAGCACGACAGCTTCTTCGAGCCCGACGACGACGGCGGCTCGATCGCCGAGTTCGCCGGCAAGACGCTCGTCCAGGGCGAACCGGACGCCTCGAGCTTCCCCAACGGCGGTCTGCGCTCGACGTTCGAGGCCCGCGGGTACACCGGGTGGGACGTCACCAGCCCCGCCTACGTGCTGGAGAACCCCAACGGGAACACGTTGTGCATCCCGACGGTGTTCGTCTCGATGACCGGTGAGGCACTGGACCACAAGACCCCGCTGCTGCGTTCGCAGCAGGCGATGGCCACCCAGGCCGCCCGCGTGCTGCGGCTGTTCGGTCACGACGACCCGGGCACGATCGTCTCCTACGCCGGCCCGGAGCAGGAGTACTTCCTCATCGACCGGCACTTCTTCCTGTCCCGCCCCGACCTGCTGAACGCGGGACGGACGCTGTTCGGCGCGAAGCCGCCGAAGGGCCAGGAGTTCGACGACCACTACTTCGGCGCCATCCCCGACCGCGTGCTGGCGTTCATGCTCCACGCCGAGCGTGAGCTCTTCAAGGTCGGGATCCCCGCCAAGACCCGGCACAACGAGGTCGCGCCCGGCCAGTTCGAGATCGCGCCGATGTTCGAGCGGTCCAACCTCGCCGCCGACCACCAGCAGCTGCTCATGGTCACCATGAAGCGCGTCGCGCGCGAGCACGGCATGGAACTGCTCTTCCACGAGAAGCCGTTCGTCGGCGTCAACGGGTCCGGCAAGCACGTGAACTTCTCGTTCGGCTCCTCCACCGTCGGCAACCTGCTGCTGCCCGGTGACACGCCGCACGAGAACGCGCAGTTCCTGGTGTTCTGCGCCGCGATCATCCGCGCCGTCCACAAGTACGGCGGCCTGCTGCGCGCCTCGGTCGCCTCGGCGACCAACGACCACCGGCTCGGCGCCAACGAGGCCCCGCCGGCGATCATCTCGATCTTCCTGGGCGAGCAGCTCGCCGACGTCTTCGACCAGGTCGCCAAGGGCGGTGCCACCTCCTCCAAGGAGAAGGGCACCATGACGATCGGCGTGGACACCCTGCCCGTGCTGCCGACCGACCCGGGCGACCGCAACCGCACCAGCCCGTTCGCCTTCACCGGCAACCGCTTCGAGTTCCGCGCACCGGGTTCGATGCAGTCGATCTCCTCGCCGGTCTACACCATCAACACGATCGTGACGGAGGCGCTGGACTTCATCGCGACCGACCTCGAGGAGCGGGTCGCGGCCGGCGAGGACTTCAACCACGCCGTGCAGAAGGTCCTCGAGCAGATCATCACCGACCACGGCGCGGTCGTGTTCAACGGTGACGGGTACTCCGACGACTGGCAGACCGAGGCCGAGGCGCGCGGTCTGAAGAACCTGCGCACGACGATGGACGCCCTGCCCGAACTGATCTCGGACGAGGCCGTGGAGCTGTTCAGCAGGTACGGCATCTTCTCCGAGCGCGAGATGCACTCGCGCTACGAGATCGCCGTCGAGCAGTACGAGCTCGCCATCGCTGTCGAGGCGAAGCTGACCGTCGAGGTCGCGGGGACGAGCATCCTGCCCGCCGCGATCCGCTACCAGACGCAGCTCGCCCAGAACGTCGCCGCGCTCACGGCCGCCGGGGTCGAGGCGGACGCCTCGCTGCTGCAGGCGGTCACGACGCCCATCACCGCGCTGCGCAAGGCCCTCGTCACCCTGAAGGCCGTCGCCTTCGAGGAGGCCGGCCACACACCGGTCGAGGCCGCGATGCACGCCAAGGACGTCCTGCTCCCGGCGATGGCCGCCGTCCGCGAGGCCGCCGACGAACTCGAGACCCTCGTCGCCGACGACCTCTGGCCGCTCGCGACCTACCAGGAGATGCTCTTCATCCGCTGACCGCGAGCGCCTGGCCGGAACTGCTCCGGCCAGGCGCTCGCGCGCCCGTCTACGCTCGCACCGTGGAACTCCCCGCGGGCAGCGCCCTGGACACCCGAGAACTCGTGCTGGAGAACTCCGCCCTGGGTGCCGAACAGGTCGTCGACGGATCACCCACCACGGGTTCCCTCGACCTCGGGACGGTGGGAGGGGTGGAACTCGGGGTGTGGGAGATGACCACGGGCACGATGCACGACGTCGAGACCGACGAGGTGTTCGTCGTCGTCGCCGGACGCGCCGAGGTCTTGATCGAGGGTGTCGCCGCGCCCCTCGTGCTCGCTCCCGGGACCGTCGGCCGGCTGGCCGCCGGGAGCCGCACCACGTGGACGGTCAGCGAGACCCTCCGGAAGGTCTACCTCCTCGGCCGGTGACGAACGGACGACCACCGGGTCAGCGCATCGACGTGGAAGTCCTCGAGGCGGGTGCGGTGCTGGTCTCGGTAGCGATGCCCGCGATCGCGATCCCCACCGGTCGACTTCCCGTGTCCGGCAGTCGAGCCCCGTCTCGACCGGAGGGCAGTTCAGCACGGTCGGGCAGTCACTCGCTCGGCGTCCCCGGGATCGGGTTCAGCTGATCCCGTAGCGGGCGCGCCACGTCGGGTCGCTGGCTGCACCCCAGCTGCCGTCGGGGTTGGACGTGTTCTCCCGCACCAGGTCCCGGGCCAACCGGTCGATGACGTAGGCGAGGTCGATGCGGGTGAGGACGGTCTGCGGGAGGGCGGTCTCACCGTGGACTGCTCCCACCAGGGCACCGGTGACCGTGGAGACCGCCACCGGGTGGGGTGCCGCGGCCGCCAGGGCGAGGGCGGCACGGGCACCCGTCACCTCGGGGTGGCTGAGCAGGCAGTACACCGCTCCCCACAGCGTCGACGACGAACTCCCGTCGCCCGCAGCGGCCCGCAGGACGAGCGGGGACGCCGGGGTCTCCCGGGCTGCCCGGACGGCGTCGTCGACCACCGAGACGGCGGTGAAGTCGATGCCCTGCATGATCGCTGCGCTGATCCCCTCGCCGACCGCTTCCACGGCGTCGCCCGTGCGCAGCGCCGCTCCCGCGAGCAGGACGGCGAGCCCGGTCGGGGCGAAGGTCCGGGGTCCGTGGGTGAGGGCAGCGGAGTCGATCGCGGTGTCCACCGCCTGAGCGGGGTCACGAGCGACCTGCGCCGCGAGCGGCAACGCGCGGGCGAGCGAGTGCCATCCGTCTGCCGTTGTCACGGGGTCGAGGCGGGTCCCCCCGGAACCGGTAGCCAGTCCACGGACGGTGTCCCCCGGGTCACCAGCGGACTGGGCGAGGAGGGGAACCTCCTCGAGCCAGGCGACACCGGTGGTGCTCGAACGTCCGGGTGCGGACCAGACCCGCGCCCACCGACGGTAGGCGGCGAGCAGGTCGGCCCGGGGGTCGGCCGCTCCGGTCACCGACCGGCGCAGAGAGGTGCGGATGCTCGCGGCGGCGGTGAAGCAGGCCAGCTGGGTAGCGACCCCGTGGCGCAGGACACCTCTCGTCGAGACTCCCGACCCGATGGCCTCACCGACGGCGAGACCGTGCAGCAGCCCGCGAACGCGCCGTCCCACGACAGGGCTGTGCGCTGTCGGGGGCATCCCCGGGGCGGCATGTCGTCCTTCTTCCACGACAAGGAGTTCGGCCTTCCGGAGAGCCGCATCAAGCGTTGAACCCTCGAACCACCCGGTTGGCTGACGCGTTCTCACGGTCGTGCGAACAGGCGCCCCTCCACGGAGTCGTACTCACCAGCTCCGGACGCGGCACGGTTCCCGAGTTCGCGCAGCCCGCTGTCGGCGCCTCGGGCGGCCTGGGCCAGGGTGTCGAAGAAGGCTCGGGCCGCACGCTGCGCCCGACCGACGACCCAGTCGTCCGCGCCTGCACCTGCCGCCTCCAACGATCCCAGGAGGGTGCCGACGTCGTCGGCGTCCGCGCGCAACGTCGCCGCCGACTGTTCGAGCTCCTCGGTCGCAACGCCGAACTGCATGCTTCCTCCTCCACCGGTGAGGTCGGGACGCTACCGGCAGGCGGGCGGGGAGGCGTCGACTCGTCCACAGGCACCGATCAAGCGGGCCGTCTGGGGCGCCGATGTCTCAGAGGCTCCCGCACCTGCGGGACGAGGTATAGTTAAAGCCTCAAACACTTTGGAGGCGAGATGTCCCGCAACGGCCGACGGCTCGAGCTCGGGTTCCTGACGTTCGTCGCGGACGGTGGCTCCGGCGGCCCCGCAGGAGCGCTCCAGGACGGCCTGTCACTCATCCGGTACGCGGAAGACCTCGGGTACGACTCGGCGTGGGTCCGCGTCCGGCACCACGAGCCGTTCCTGTCCTCGCCGATGACGTTCTTCGCGGCGGCTTCGCAGGTGACGCGACGGATCCACCTGGGCACCGGTGTCATTCCGATGCGCTACGAAGACCCGCTGCGCCTGGCCGAGGACGCCTCGACGGTCGACCTCCTCAGCGGAGGCCGTCTCGAACTCGGGTTGAGCAACGGGATCCCGCCGCTCGCCGCTGCGCTCGACCCCATCCACGGCGCCTCGGAGCGAGGTTTCGCCGGGGAGGCCCAGCACCGCATCGACGTGCTGCGCCGTGCGATCAGCGGCGAGCCCATCGCCCGGGCGGCCGCCCAGTACATGGGCACTCCCGCGGGCGGGGACATGCTCAGCACGCCGCACGCCGCCGGGTTGTCGGAACGGCTCTGGTACGGCGCCGGCAGCGAGCGAACAGCCGTGCGCGCCGGCACCCAGGGGTTCGACCTGCAGGTCTCCACCCTGAACAGCGAAGAGACCGGTGAACCCTTCGACGTCGTGCAGGCACGACAGATCCGCAGCTACCGCAAGGCCTTCGCCGACGCGGGCCACTCAGGCCGGCGCTCTCCGCGGGTCTCGGCAGGACGCATCGTGCTGCCCTTCCTCGACCGTCGGGACGCCGAGGACCACCGGACGTTCATCGAGGGGTACACCTCCGGGATGACCGAAGACGGTCTGCCCAAGGAGCCGTCGCCCTTTCCCGTGCGGTTCAGCTCGATCCTCAGCGGAGACCCGGAGAGCATCGTCGAGAGCCTGCTCGCCGACGAGGTCACGGAGGAGACGGACGGTCTCGTCATCGTGCTCCCCGCTGAGGGTTCCCTCGACGTCCACCAGCGCGTGCTGCGCGCCGTCGCCGAGCACGTCGCCCCCCACCTCGGGTGGACCCCCACACGCTGAACAACCTCCCCCCACGACATCGCGGGAAGGACGCAACTACACCCGGAAACACGTGTGGGGAGCAACCCCCAGAAGGGTTGCTCCCCACACGCTTACCCACTACAAGAGTGAGTGGCCGGCGGTGACCTACTCTCCCACCCAGTCTCCCGAGCAGTACCATCGGCGCAGGTGGGCTTAGCTTCCGGGTTCGGAATGAGACCGGGCGTTTCCCCACCGCTATGACCACCGGACCACAAAGGCCAGGATCAAACCACACCCCCCACCCCCACGAATAGGACTGGAGCATGTGTTCGAGTTCTCTCCCAAGAACCACACAATGGACGCGAACACCACAACAGCAGTGAAATCGTTAGTTGGATTGTTATCACACTCACCCCGACCCACCAAACCCACCACCATCAACCCAAAGAGTCGACACGGCGGCAGCTGGTGCGTGGTAGACAAGTGATCGGCTTATTAGTACCGGTCAGCTCCACAGCTCTCTCGTCGCTGCTTCCACACCCGGCCTATCAACCCCGTGATCTACAGGGAGCCTCCCACCCCTTCAACAGGGCACGGAAACCTCATCTCGAAGCAGGCTTCCCGCTTAGATGCCTTCAGCGGTTATCCCTTCCGAACGTAGCCAACCAGCCATGCTCCTGGCGGAACAACTGGCACACCAGAGGTTCGTCCGTCCCGGTCCTCTCGTACTAGGGACAGCCCTTCTCAAGTTTCCAACGCGCGCAGCGGATAGGGACCGAACTGTCTCACGACGTTCTAAACCCAGCTCGCGTACCGCTTTAATGGGCGAACAGCCCAACCCTTGGGACCTACTCCAGCCCCAGGATGCGACGAGCCGACATCGAGGTGCCAAACCATGCCGTCGATATGGACTCTTGGGCAAGATCAGCCTGTTATCCCCGGGGTACCTTTTATCCGTTGAGCGACCGCGATTCCACACTCCACGGCCGGATCACTAGTCCCGACTTTCGTCCCTGCTCGACCTGTCGGTCTCACAGTCAAGCTCCCTTGTGCACTTACACTCAACACCTGATTGCCAACCAGGCTGAGGGAACCTTTGGGCGCCTCCGTTACTCTTTAGGAGGCAACCGCCCCAGTTAAACTACCCATCAGGCACTGTCCCTGATCCGGATCACGGACCGAAGTTAGACATCCAGAACGACCAGAGTGGTATTTCAACGATGACTCCACCATCACTAGCGTGACCGCTTCACAGTCTCCCACCTATCCTACACAAGCCGTCCCGAACACCAATACCAAACTATAGTGAAGGTCCCGGGGTCTTTCCGTCCTGCTGCGCGTAACGAGCATCTTTACTCGTAGTGCAATTTCGCCGAGTTCGCGGTTGAGACAGCGGGGAAGTCGTTACGCCATTCGTGCAGGTCGGAACTTACCCGACAAGGAATTTCGCTACCTTAGGATGGTTATAGTTACCACCGCCGTTTACTGGCGCTTAAGTTCTCAGCGTCCCCACTTGCGTGGGTAACCGGTCCCCTTAACGTTCCAGCACCGGGCAGGCGTCAGTCCGTATACATCGTCTTGCGACTTCGCACGGACCTGTGTTTTTAGTAAACAGTCGCTTCCCCCTGGTCTCTGCGGCCCTCAAACGCTAGCCCGCAAGGAGCTTCACGTCTCAGGCCCCCCTTCTCCCGAAGTTACGGGGGCATTTTGCCGAGTTCCTTAACCACGATTCACTCGAACGCCTCGGTATTCTCTACCTGACCACCTGAGTCGGTTTAGGGTACGGGCGGCTCGAACCTCGCGCCGAGGCTTTTCTAGGCAGCATGGGATCACCCTACTTCCCCCCGAAAGGGTCACCATCAGGTCTCAGACACGACATTGAAGTCAGAAGTGCGGATTTACCAACACCTCGCCCTACACCCTTGGACGTGGACAACCATCGCCACGCGGAAGCTACCCTCCTGCGTCACCCCTGTTAATACGCTTGACTACTACCGGATCGGATCACACGCTCCACCAACCACCACCCGAAGGCGCCGGCGGCTTAGGGTGCTTAGCATCCCCGGCCTCACCATGGACGGTTCTACGCCGGTACGGGAATATCAACCCGTTGTCCATCGACTACGCCTGTCGGCCTCGCCTTAGGTCCCGACTTACCCAGGGCGGATGAACCTAGCCCTGGAACCCTTGGTCAATCGGCGGACGGGTTTCTCACCCGTCATTCGCTACTCATGCCTGCATTCTCACTCGCGTGCAGTCCACAACCCATCACCAGGCTGCTTCACCCCACACACGACGCTCCCCTACCCATCCACACACCTGCCCACCAACACCCAACCCCCACCCACAACCCGAAGGCCACAGACAAAGATCACTGCTGAAGAGAGATTAATATGTGAATGCCACAGCTTCGGCGGTGTACTTGAGCCCCGCTACATTGTCGGCGCGGAATCACTTGACCAGTGAGCTATTACGCACTCTTTCAAGGGTGGCTGCTTCTAAGCCAACCTCCTGGTTGTCTGCGCAACTCCACATCCTTTCCCACTTAGCACACGCTTAGGGGCCTTAGCTGATGATCTGGGCTGTTTCCCTCTCGACTACGAAGCTTATCCCCCGCAGTCTCACTGCCACGCTCTCACTTACCGGCATTCGGAGTTTGGCTGACGTCAGTAACCCGGTGGGGCCCATTAGCCATCCAGTAGCTCTACCTCCGGCAAGAAACACGTGACGCTGCACCTAAATGCATTTCGGGGAGAACCAGCTATCACGGAGTTTGATTGGCCTTTCACCCCTACCCACAGCTCATCCCCCAGGTTTTCAACCCTGGTGGGTTCGGTCCTCCACGCGGTCTTACCCGCGCTTCAACCTGGCCATGGGTAGATCACTCCGCTTCGGGTCTAGAGCACGCGACTATAGGACGCCCTATTCGGACTCGCTTTCGCTACGGCTACCCCACACGGGTTAACCTCGCCACGCACCACTAACTCGCAGGCTCATTCTTCAAAAGGCACGCCGTCACAGGTACAAGCCTGCTCCGACGGATTGTAGGCACACGGTTTCAGGTACTATTTCACTCCCCTCCCGGGGTGCTTTTCACCATTCCCTCACGGTACTTGTCCGCTATCGGTCATCAGGAAGTATTTAGGCTTACCAGGTGGTCCTGGCAGATTCACACGAGATTCCACGAGCCCCGTGCTACTCGGGACATGCTCCCAAGGAGGCCGCAATGTTTCGCCTACGGGGGTCTCACCCACTACGCCGGACCATCCCAGGCCCTTCGGCTACACCACGACTTTCTCACTCCCCGACCAGGTGGTAGCCCAGTCCAGAACACTCCCACAACCCCAACCCCGCAACCCCTACCAGGTATCACACGGAACTGGTTTAGCCTCATCCGCTTTCGCTCGCCACTACTCACGGAATCACTATTTGTTTTCTCTTCCTGTGGGTACTGAGATGTTTCACTTCCCCACGTTCCCTCCACACACCCTATACATTCAGGTGCGGGTGACCGCCCATGACGACGGCCGGGTTTCCCCATTCGGACACCCTCGGATCAACATTCGGTTGCCAACTCCCCGAGGCTTATCGCAGGCTCCCACGTCCTTCATCGGCTCCTGATGCCAAGGCATCCACCATGCGCCCTTACACACTTGACCACCACACACCACCCACCACCACCAACCCACCCGAAAGCAGGACAACAGCAGCAGAGCAGACATGCAGGTCAAGGCGAAACTGCAATAAAAACCCAAACCACAAAGACAGTACGGACCACCACCCACCGAAGTGAGATGACAGCCCGCTCATCAGAGGATTATCACTCGACGAACATCACTACTTTCACGCCCCTCAAAGGAGCGCTACTTGATGCTCGCGTCCACTGTGCAGTTCTCAACAGACAACCCGCACCCACCCCGTAGAGACCGACACCAGACACCCGAGAAAACTCTCGAGCCGATGTGAACGATCAGGGCAGGCCCAGACCAAGACACCAACCACCAGCCATGCCCGAAAGCACGCCAGCCGGCCGGTCCCTCAGGACCCAACAGTGCGCCAGACACCCCCCGACCCCCACCCCACGTTCCACCCAGATCGAAACCCGGGGTACTAGCGACGCGAGACGTCGAAGAGATGCCGTGTTGATGTTCCACCCTTGAGCACCAGCCGCCGAACATACGCCGACGAAACTGGCCCATCCCCACCACACCTCATACCCCACGAAGGAGGCCTGAGACCTGAGATTCAACTCAGTGACGGGGTTGATGCTCCTTAGAAAGGAGGTGATCCAGCCGCACCTTCCGGTACGGCTACCTTGTTACGACTTCGTCCCAATCGCCAGTCCCACCTTCGACAGCTCCCCCCCTTACGGGTTGGGCCACCGGCTTCGGGTGTTACCGACTTTCATGACGTGACGGGCGGTGTGTACAAGGCCCGGGAACGTATTCACCGCAGCGTTGCTGATCTGCGATTACTAGCGACTCCGACTTCACGGGGTCGAGTTGCAGACCCCGATCCGAACTGAGACCAGCTTTTTGGGATTCGCTCCACCTCACGGTATCGCAGCCCTCTGTACTGGCCATTGTAGCATGCGTGAAGCCCAAGACATAAGGGGCATGATGATTTGACGTCATCCCCACCTTCCTCCGAGTTGACCCCGGCAGTCTCCCATGAGTCCCCACCATAACGTGCTGGCAACATGGAACGAGGGTTGCGCTCGTTGCGGGACTTAACCCAACATCTCACGACACGAGCTGACGACAACCATGCACCACCTGTACGCGACCAACTAAATGACACCCCATCTCTGGGATTCCACCGCGCATGTCAAGCCTTGGTAAGGTTCTTCGCGTTGCATCGAATTAATCCGCATGCTCCGCCGCTTGTGCGGGCCCCCGTCAATTCCTTTGAGTTTTAGCCTTGCGGCCGTACTCCCCAGGCGGGGCGCTTAATGCGTTAGCTGCGGCACGGAATCCGTGGAATGGACCCCACACCTAGCGCCCAACGTTTACGGCATGGACTACCAGGGTATCTAATCCTGTTCGCTCCCCATGCTTTCGCTCCTCAGCGTCAGTAACTGCCCAGAGACCCGCCTTCGCCACCGGTGTTCCTCCTGATATCTGCGCATTTCACCGCTACACCAGGAATTCCAGTCTCCCCTACAGCACTCTAGTGTGCCCGTACCCACTGCAAGCTCAGAGTTGAGCCCTGAGTTTTCACAGCAGACGCGACACACCGCCTACGAGCTCTTTACGCCCAATAATTCCGGACAACGCTTGCACCCTACGTATTACCGCGGCTGCTGGCACGTAGTTAGCCGGTGCTTCTTCTGCTCCTACCGTCACTTTCGCTTCTTCGGAGCTGAAAGAGGTTTACAACCCGAAGGCCGTCATCCCTCACGCGGCGTCGCTGCATCAGGCTTTCGCCCATTGTGCAATATTCCCCACTGCTGCCTCCCGTAGGAGTCTGGGCCGTGTCTCAGTCCCAGTGTGGCCGGTCGCCCTCTCAGGCCGGCTACCCGTCGTCGCCTTGGTAGGCCATTACCCCACCAACAAGCTGATAGGCCGCGAGCCCATCCCCAGCCGAAAAACTTTCCACCCACACTCGATGCCGAGGCAGGTCGTATCCGGTATTAGCCACCGTTTCCAGTGGTTGTCCCAGAGCCAGGGGCAGGTTGCTCACGTGTTACTCACCCGTTCGCCACTGATCCACCCCGAAGGGCTTCACCGTTCGACTTGCATGTGTTAAGCACGCCGCCAGCGTTCGTCCTGAGCCAGGATCAAACTCTCCGTCGAAAAACCTACGACCACACCACCACCAAAAGCAGCAGCACAGCCAAGATCTTTAGCACTTCATAGTTGACCCTTGGACTCGAAAACCCCACCCCCCACTGGCGTGAAAGAGGCGGAGATCAATCCCAAAGGAACCCCAAACCATCACCCACCCACGCAGAAAACGCAGCGCAGTGACAGTCGATTGGGGGTTGATACATATATGGCATCAACATTTTTGGCACACTGTTGAGTTCTCAAGAACCGGACGCACCCACCCACAACAACCCCCACACAGAGGGCCACCCGAAGAGGGGCAACTTTCCCACCTTAACCACCAACCAGGCCAAACTGCAACCCAGTCACCATCAAGGCTTCCGGCGCCGCTAGAGCTTCAGTCCGGCCTCTGTGAGCTTGTGACCCGCAGCGGCCGCCCCGTTGCTCGTGGCGACATGAGGAACATTAGACGGGTGGGTGACGGCAAGGCAAATCGCCCACGTCTGTCCGGGGTGATGTGCTGTGGCGCAACGACTTCCTTCGCTTCCCACACTCCGGTCCCCCTCGTCGGTGATCTGTTGCCAGACTGTCGGGGTGAGCGAGGCCACTGAGTCCCACGAGCAGGCCCCTGAACACCGGAGCGCGGAGCACGCGCGGATGGCGGAATCGCCCGGTGCGGACGGTCCCTGGCGTCTGTGGGGGCCCTACGTCTCCGGCCGGCAGTGGGGCACGGTCCGCGAGGACTACTCCGACAACGCCGACGCCTGGTCGGCCTTCACGTTCGACCAGGCCCGGGCACGTGCGTACCGCTGGGGCGAGGACGGTCTGGGGGCGGTCTGCGACCGCTTCGGGTTCCTCAACCTCGGCGTCGCCCTGTGGAACCGCAAGGACCCGATCCTCAAGGAACGGCTGTTCGGCCTCACCAACGGCGAGGGCAACCACGGCGAGGACGCCAAGGAGTACTGGTGGTCCCTCGACGGGACGCCGTCGCACAGCTGGATGAAGTGGCTCTACCGCTACCCGCAGGCCGAGTTCCCCTACCAGCAGCTGCGCGAGGAGAACGGACGGCGCGGACGCGACGAGCGGGAGTACGAGCTCGGGGACACCGGCGTCCTGGACGAGAACCGCTTCTTCGACGTCACCGTCACCTACGCCAAGGCCGGCCCCGACGACCTCTGCATGGTCGTCCAGGCGACCAACCACGGACCGGAGGCCGCCCCGCTCGACCTGATCCCCCAGGTGTGGTTCCGCAACACCTGGACGTGGGGCTGGGACCGTCGCCGCGGGACGATGACCCAGGTGCTCCCGCCGACGCTCGCCGTCGGCGGGCTCGAGGACGTCGAGTGCGAGCACGGGCACCTCGGTCGGTACCACGTCTCCGCCGAGGGCAACCCCGAGGTGCTCTTCTGCGACAACGAGACGAACCTCGTCGACCTCTTCGGTGCCGACCACAACCCGACCGCGTTCACCAAGGACGGCATCGACCGGCACATCGTCCGAGGGGAGCTGGACGCGGTGAACCCCCGGCACACGGGGACCAAGGCCGCGTTCTGGTACAGCTTCGACAGCGTGGCGCCGGGCGAGACCGTCGAGGTGAGACTTCGCCTGTCACCCAACGCCCCCGGACTGAGCACCTTCGGCGCCGGCTTCGACGCGGTCGTGCAGGACCGGCAGCGCGAAGCCGACGAGTTCTACGGCACCGTCATCCACCCCGACCTGAGCGACTCCGACCGCCACATCGCGCGCCGCGCCTACGCGGGGCTCCTGTGGACCAAGCAGCTCTACCGCTACGACGTGCGGCAGTGGCTGAACGGCGACCCCGAGACCGAACCCGCGCCGGACTCACGCAAGCAGCGAGGGGCGCGCAACACCAGCTGGTCGCACCTCTCGCTCGCCGACGTCATCTCGATGCCGGACGAGTGGGAGTACCCGTGGTTCGCCGCGTGGGACCTCGCCTTCCACGTCATCCCGCTCGCGCACGTCGACCCCGAGTTCGCCAAGGAGCAGCTCGTCCTGATGTGCCGCGAGTGGTCGATGCACCCCAACGGCCAGCTCCCCGCCTACGAGTGGGCCTTCGGCGACGTCAACCCCCCCGTGCACGCCTGGGCGGCCTGGCACGTGTACCGGCTCGACGGCTACCGCGACCAGGGCTTCCTCGTCCGGGTCTTCACCAAGCTGCTGCTGAACTTCTCGTGGTGGGTCAACCGCAAGGACTCCAGCGGGTCGAACCTCTTCGAGGGCGGCTTCCTCGGGATGGACAACATCGGTCTCTTCGACCGCAGCGCGAAGCTCCCCCCGGGGTACCGCCTGGAGCAGTCCGACGCGACGAGCTGGATGGCGTTCTACTGCCAGCAGATGTTCAAGATCGCCCTCGAGCTGTCCCGGCACGACCCCGCCTGGGAGGACGCGGCGACGAAGTTCCTCGAGCACTTCCTCTCCATCGCGCAGGCGATGACGTCGTTCGGTTCCCACGACGTGTCGCTGTGGGACGAGGAGGACGGCTTCTTCTACGACGTCCTGCTGCACCCGGACGGCGCCGTCGAGCCCATGCGCGTCCCGTCGATGGTCGGACTGCTGCCGATCCTGGGCGCGACCGACGTCCCGGCCTGGATCGCCGAGGAGACTCCCGACCTCACGGCCCGGCTGCGGTGGCTGCAGAAACGTCGCCCCGACCTCACGCTGCCGCTGCTGACCCGCTCGACCCCCGAGGGACGGCGGATGCTGCTCTCGCTCGTGGACAAGCCGCGCCTGGTCCGCCTGCTCGACCGGATGTTCGACGAGGACCAGTTCCTCTCCGCCTACGGCATCCGCTCCCTCTCCGCCGCGGTCAAGCAGGAGATCACCACGTCGCTGGAGGGGCAGACGTCGTCGATCACCTACGAACCCGGGGAGTCCCGTACCGGACTGTTCGGCGGCAACTCCAACTGGCGGGGACCGATCTGGTTCCCGGTCAACGTGCTGCTGGCGGACAAGCTGCGCACGCTCGGACGGTTCTACGGCGACGACCTCACGGTCGAGGTGCCCAAGGGCTCCGGCAACCAGATCAACCTCGTCCAGGCGGCCGACCTCATCGACGACAGCCTGGTCTCGCTGTTCCGGCCCGTGGAGGGCAGGCGCCCGGCCGACGGCGGACGCATCGAGGCCACCCAGGACCCGCTGTGGCAGGAGCACATCTCGTTCAACGAGTACTTCGACGGAGACACCGGTGAAGGGCTCGGGGCCACCCACCAGACCGGGTGGACCGCGCTCGTCGCCCACCTGCTGCACCCCCGGCTGCCGCCGAACCCCCCGAGTCGCTGAGGTCCTTGCGAGCTGAACCACCCGGTCGGCCGCTGCGCTCCCGGAAGTCGGCGGTCGATGCCACTCTTGGAAGGCACCGGCCACCGAGGTCGGGCTGAATCCGGGAGGACCGGGCGTCGATGGCACCCCTCGCGCTGCTGGTCGCCTTCGCCGCCGTCATCACGGCGGCGACGGGCATCCTGACGTTCCGCCGACGGGACGAGACACCGGCCGCGCTCCCGCTGACCGGAGCCCTCGCCTCCGTCACCGCCTGGGGCGTGGTGGTCGTCCTGATGAACAGCGGGACGCCGCGACCGTGGCTGGACCTGCTCGTCGTCCCGCAGTTCGCGGCCGTCGCCGGCACCGTGCTCAGCCTCCGGCTCTTCGTCGACGCCGTCACCGGACGTCCGTTCCGGCGACGGCGGACGCTGCTGCTGTGCGTCGAGCCGGTGCTGCTGGTCATCACGGTCGCCCTGGACCCGTGGACGCACTGGTTCCACGCCAGCGTCACGCACGTCGGGGACCCGGAACGGCTCAGCACGACCGCGGGCCCGCTGTTCTGGGTGCACACCGGTTACAGCTACCTCGTCATCGTCTCGGCCGCCCTCACCATCTGGCACCTGCGGCGCACCACGAGCGGGCTGCTGCGCCGGCAGGCCAGCACGATGCTCGTCGCCATCGCCGCGCCGTTCGCGGCGAACCTCACCGTCGTCTTCACCCCCTTCGCGCGCCTCGACGTCGACATCACCCCGGTCGCGTTCGCGGTGACGGGGGTCCTCTTCGCCTACGCGGTGCTGCACCAGGACCTGCTGCGGCTGGTCCCCGTCGCCCGCTCCCTCGTCGTGGACACCGTGTCCGACGCGGTCTACGTCGTCGACGCTCGCCTGCGCCTCGTGGACGTGAACGTCGCCGGCCGCGCGATGCTGGCCGGGGAGGGGTGCCCATCGCAGGCCGCCGTCGTCGGGCGACCGTTCGGGGAGACCGTCGACCCGGTGCTCGTGCGAGCCGTCGGCGACGGTGAGGGGCAGAGCGTCGTGGCCCTGGCGAGCGGTGTGCAGATCGACGTCCGCACCCGCTGGATCCGCGACCACCGGGGCAACGCGCTGGGCCGGGTCGTCGTCGCCCGGGACGTCACCGAGCAGCTGGCCGCGGCCCGGGCGCTGCAGGAGGCCAACGAGACCCTGCGCGCCCAGGTCGCCACCATCGAGAAGCTGCAGGCCGACCTCGCCGAGGAAGCCGCCAAGGACCCGCTCACGGGGCTGCGCAACCGGCGGCGCTTCGTCGACGACCTCACGACCCGGCTCGACCTCGCCGCGACCGCAGGGCAGCCGCTGTCGCTGGTGCTGCTCGACGTCGACCACTTCAAGGCCATCAACGACACCTACGGCCACGCCGTCGGGGACGACGTCCTCGTCGCGGTGGCCCGCGCGCTGGGCGGGCACGCCCGGCCGGAGGACCTCGTCCGCTACGGCGGTGAGGAGTTCGTCGTGATCCTCCCCCAGCTCGACACCGCCTCGGCCCGCGCGCGGGCCGAGGCGCTGCGTCGTGCGTGCGCGGAGATCCCCTTCGCGGTCGAGGGGCTGCGGGTGACGATCAGCGCGGGGGTCGCCACCAGCCCCGACCACGGGAGCACGCCCGACGAACTGCTGCTGCGCGCCGACCGCGCCCTCTACGAGGCGAAGGAGGGCGGGCGCGACCAGGTCGCGCTCGCCGACTGAACCCCCTCAGGCCCTGCCGCTCACCAGATCCGGACGCGTTCCGCCGGGTCCAGCCAGAGCCCGTCACCGGGCTGGGTGTCGAAGGCCTCGTGGAACTCGACGAGGTTCTTCACCACGGCGTTGCAGCGGAACTCCGGCGGGGAGTGCGGGTCCACGGCGAGGCGACGTTCGACCTCGGCGGGGCGCACCTTGCCGCACCACACCTTGGCCCACCCGAAGAAGAGCCGCTGGGAGCCGTTGAGGCCGTCGACGACCGGCGCGGGCTCGCCCTCCAGGGCGATCTCGTAGGCCTTGTGGGCGATCGTCAGCCCGCCGAGGTCGCCGATGTTCTCGCCCACCGTCAGCGAGCCGTTGACCTTCTTGCCGGGGGTCTCCGGCGGCTCGAGGGCGTCGAACTGCGCGACGAGGGCGTCCGTGCGCTTGCCGAACTCCTCGCGGTCCGCGTCGGTCCACCAGTCGTTGAGGTTGCCCAGACCGTCGTACTTGGAGCCCTGGTCGTCGAAGCCGTGACCGATCTCGTGACCGATGACCGCACCGATGCCGCCGTAGTTCTCGGCGTCGTCGGCCTCGAGGGAGAAGAACGGCGGTCGGAGGATGGCCGCGGGGAAGACGATCTCGTTCATGCCCGGGTTGTAGTAGGCGTTGACCGTCTGCGGGGTCATGAACCACTCGCTGCGGTCCACCGGGGAGCCGAGCTTGGCGAGCTCGCGTTCGACCTCGAAGGCGAAGGCGCGACGGACGTTGCCCAGCAGGTCGTGGCGGTCCACGGTCAGCTTCGCGTAGTCGCGCCAGGTGTCGGGGTGGCCGATCTTGGGGGTGAACTGGCCGAGCTTCTCCAGCGCCCGGTCCTTCGTCTCCCGGGTCATCCAGTCCAGGGCCTCGATGTCGAGGCGGTAGGCCTCGACCAGGTTCGCGACGAGCTCCTCCATCCGGGCCTTCGCGGCGGGCGGGAAGTGCTCGGCGACGTAGAGCTCGCCCAGCGCCTCGCCCAGGTTGCCCTCGACGAGCCCGACGCCGCGCTTCCAGCGCTCGCGCAGCTGCGGGGCACCGGTCAGGGTCGTGCCGTAGAAGGCGAAGTTCTCGTCGACGAAGTCGGAGGAGAGGAAGACCGCGCCGCCGTGCAGGATGCGCCAGCCGAGCCACTCGCGCCAGGTCTCGACCGGCGTCGCGAGGAGGACCTCGGCCAGGCCGGTGAGGTAGCTGGGCTGGCGGACGACGACCTGGGCGAAGGCGGAGTCGGGCAGCTGCGCGGCCTCGAGCCAGCCGGCCAGGTCGATGCCGGGCAGCAGCGCCTCGAGGCCCGCGCGGTCGACCTTGTTGTAGGTCGCGTTCGCGTCGCGGTTCTTCACGCGGTCCCAGTGGTGGCTCGCGATCTCCGTCTCCAGGGCGAGGATGCGCTGGGCGGAACCGGCCGGGTCGGGACGGTGGCCGAGGGTGAGGATGCGCTCCACGTGGCCGAGGTAGGCCTCGCGGATCGCCGCGTACTGCTCCTCGCGGTAGTACGACTCGTCGGGCAGGCCGAGACCGGACTGGGTGAGGTAGACGACGTACTCGTCGGACTTCGCGTTGTCGGTGTCCACCCAGTAGGCGAACGGGCCACCGACGCCGGAGCGCTCGAAGGCGCCCAGCCGGCGGACCAGGTCGGCGTGGTCGGTGATGGCGTCGACCGCGGCGAGCTCCGGGTCCAGCGGGGTGGCGCCGAGGGCCTCGATGCGTTCGGTGTCCATGAAGCTGGCGTAGAGGTCGCCGATCTTCTGCTGGACGCTGCCCGCCTCGGCCTCACCGGTGGCGGCCGCCGCTGCGGCGGCCTCGACGATGGCGCGGCACTCGGCCTCGGACTCGTCGCGGAGGCGGACGAAGGCGCCGTCGACGGCGCGGTCGTCCGGGATCTCGGTCGTCGCCAGCCAGTGGCCGTTGACGTGCCGGAAGAGGTCGTCCTGGGGTCGGACCGAGGGGTCGACGTCGCTGCCCGCGGGCTGGGCGTCCGTGATCGAACTCATGACCTCACACTAGGGCGGATCCTCCGGGAGACCGAGAGCAGGAGGGCCACGTTGAGGACGACGGCGGCCCCGACGACGAGACCCATGGCGTGCTCGTCGCCACCGAGGACACCCACGAGGACCCCGACGAGCCCGCCGATGCCGGACTGCAGGGCGGTCACCAGCGCCGCCGCGGCCCCTGCGCTGTCGCCGTAGGGCTCCAGGCCGAGGGTCACGGCGTTGGGCATGATCAGGCCGAGCGCGAGCAGCAGCAGGTAGAGCGGCACGGCGAAGAGCAGCAGCTGGTCGGTGCCCGAGAGCAGCGACACCGTCAGCGCGAGACCGAAGACGAGGGCGGCGAGCACGCCGACGCGGAGCAGCTTCGCCGAGCCGAAGCGTTCGACGAGGCCCGCGTTGAGCTGCGTGCCGCCGATGAGGGCCGTGCCGTTGACCGCGAAGAAGAGCGCGAACCCGGTGCTCGAGAGGCCGAACCCGTCCTTGAGGACGAAGGGCGAGGTCGAGACGTAGGCCATGATCGTGGCCAGCGCGAGCCCGGGCATGGCCGCGAAGGCCAGGAACCGGCGGTCGCGCAGCAGGACGCCGTAGCCGGTGAAGGTGCGCCGGACCCGGCCGCGCCGCGGCGGGGTGACGGGGGCGCGCTCGTCCTCGGCGAGGGCCTGGGCGGGGGTGTCGGTGAGCTCGGGGCGGGTCTCGGGGAGTCGGAGCCACACGGCGAGGAGGACCGCGAGACCGGCGACGGAGAGCAGCGCCAGCACCGGACGCCAGCCCGTGTGGGCGGCGATCGCGCCCCCGACGGTGGGGGCGAAGAGCGGGGCCACGCCGATGACGAGGACGAGGCGGGACTGCAGCCGCGCCGCGGCGGGTCCGACGAAGAGGTCGCGGATCACAGCCATGCCGATGACCGCCCCGGCCGAGGCGCCGACGCCGGACAGGACCCGGAAGGCGACGAGGGTGGGCAGGTTCGGCGCGATCGCGCAGAGCAGGGTGGCGACGACGTAGACGCAGAACCCGACGGCGGCGGGCTTCCGGCGACCGAACGCGTCGGAGAGCGGGCCGACGACGAGCTGGCCGAGCGCGGAGCCGACGAGGACCCCGGTGATCGTCAGCTGGGTGCGCGCCTCGGTGGTGCCGAGGTCGATCGCCACCTCGGGCAGCGACGGGAGGTAGAGGTCGATCGTCACCGCACCGAGGGCGGCCATGGCGCCGAGGAGGACGACGAGTCCGAACGTGGAGGGGGTGCGGGGGGTGGCGCGCGCGGGGGCGGGCCTGGTGGTGGGCCGGGTGGTGGGCGCGGTCATGCGCAGGGTGTCCTCAGGGGGCCTCGTCGAGGGTGCACCGCACAGCGCCGGGCGGGCAGGACGCAGCAGGACGCCGCCGTCCCCCGCAGCGTAAGGCGCGGGGGGCGACGGCGTCCTGTTCGTTCCGGGGCGAGGTCCCTACTTCTTGCCGCCGTCGCCCGGTCGGTTGGCCTTGACCGGGAACTCACCGGTGTAGCCCATGCGCTCCTCGGCCGCGGCCAGGACGCGCTTGCGCACGGAGAACCAGCCGACGACCAGCAGCGGGATGATCACGCCGAGGGCGTAGACCGTGGGGCGGCTGTCCTTGTCGTAGGCCATGATCCCGAGGACGGCGACGAGGAAGACCAGCACCGCGTAGCCGGTGTACGGGGCGCCGAAGAGGCGGTAGTCGGGGCGGGTGACGATCCCCTTCTTGGCCCAGGAGTGCAGCCGCATCTGGCAGAGCACGATCGTGCCCCAGCTGGCGATGATGCCCAGCGCGGAGGCGTTGAGGACGATCTCGAAGGCCCGGCCCGGGGCGACGGCGTTGAGGACGACGCCGAGCACCGCGACGACCCCGGTGATGGCGATGCCGCCGAAGGGGACCCCGCCCTTGTTGAGCTTGGCCGCGAACTTCGGCGCGGAGCCGTTCTGCGCCATCGACCGCACGATGCGGCCGGTGGAGTAGAGCCCGGCGTTGAGGCTGGAGAGCGCCGAGGTCAGGACGACGAAGTTCATGACGTCACCGGCCCCGGGAACGCCGATCTTGGAGAAGAACGTGACGAAGGGGCTCGTGTCCTTGGAGTAGGCGGTGTAGGGCAGCAGCAGCGCGAGCAGGATCAGCGAGCCGCAGTAGAAGACGACGATGCGGACGATGACGGTGTTGATCGCCCGCGGCATGATCTTCTCGGGGTTCTCCGTCTCCCCGGCCGCGGTGCCGACGAGCTCGACGGCGGCGTAGGCGAAGACCACGCCGGAGATCACGACGATCAGCGGGACGGCCCCGGTGGGGAACCAGCCACCGTTGTCGCTGATGACGCTGAGCCCCGTGGTCTGCCCCTCGATCGGGAAGCGACCGGCGAGGAAGACGATGCCGATGAGCAGGAAGGCGGTCAGCGCGACGACCTTGATCAGCGCGAACCAGAACTCCATCTCGCCGAAGATCTTGACCGAGACGAGGTTGAGGCTGAGGACGACGACGAGGGCGATGAGGGCCAGCAGCCACTGCGGCGCCGAGGAGAACGTCTGCCAGTAGTGCATGTACGTCGCGATCGCGGTGATGTCGACGATCGCGGTCATGGCCCAGTTGAACCAGTACATCCAGCCGGCGACGAAGGCGGCCTTCTCGCCGTAGAACTCACGCGCGTAGGAGACGAACGAGCCCGACGAGGGCCGGTGCAGGACGAGCTCGCCGAGGGCCCGCAGCATGAGGAAGACGAAGAAGCCGCAGACCCCGTAGATGATGAAGAGACCGGGACCGGCGGTGACGAGACGACCGCCCGCACCCAGGAAGAGCCCCGTGCCGATGGCGCCGCCGATGGCGATCATCTGGAGCTGACGGTTCTTCAGGCCCTTGTGCAGCCCACCGTCCTCGTGCGAGAAGTCGCGCTGGACGCCGACCCCTGATCCGGTGTCCTTTTCGACGGACATGCGGGTCCCCTTCCACAGTGCAACATCGCGAGATGGACTGGGGAAGGCAACCACTTCCGGGTCACGAGCGCATGCTCATGGTGTTTCGGGCGTGTCACATCTGCGGTGAGCGTGCTCGGACACGCCTCGGGCGGACGGGTCAGCCGGCGACGGCCGAGCTGAGCAGGTCGTCGAAGGAGTACTCGTCCAGGAGCGGGATGCCGTGGGCGATGGCCGCGCGGACCGACGACGAACCGGACCCCGCGTCGTTGGCGACGAGGACGTCCGTGCGCTCGGTGACGTCGGGGTCGACGTGGAGCCCCGCTTCCTCGGCGCGGGCCGCGAGGGCCGCGCGGGGTTCGAGGAAGTGGCCGCTGAAGGCGATGTGCTGACCGGCGTGGAGAGTCACGAGTCCGTGATCGACAGGTTGGACCGTTCGCTTGACGTCACCGCTCCACCGTAGCGGCGGGTCAGGACTGCGAGGGGGCTCCGGTGTCGTCCGGGGCCACCTGTCGACGGCGCTGGGCCGGGAGGGTCGCGGTCCCGCGGGCGCGCTGGACCCCGCCGAGGACGAGGCCGGCGAGGCCGGCCAGGACGACGAGCACCGCGTAGCCGTCGACGACGGCGGTCAGGCCGACGTGCGGGGCCAGCAGACCCGCGACGACGGCGGGGACCCCGAAGACCAGGTAGCTCACGACGTAGACGGCGGCGAGGACCCCGGCGCGTTCGTGGGCGGGAGCCGTGGAGAGGACCCCGCGCAGCGCACCCTGGAACCCGGCCCCGAACCCGATCCCGGCGACGAGGGCGCCGGCGAAGAACCACGGGGTGGAGGCGGCGTCGGCCCCGAGGGCGAGCAGGACCGGCCCGACGACGAGCGCGGACATGCCCAGCGTCATGACCCGGGCCGGGGCGACGTGACGGGTGAAGATCCCCGTCGCCGCCCCCACCCCGGCGACGGCCGCGACGACGAGCCCGCCGGCGACGTGGTTGGCGATCCCGAGGACTCCGACCACGACCGAGGGCCCCAGCCCCATGCAGAGCCCACCCAGGCCCCAGCTGCCGAGGAAGCCGGGGAGGTAGGTCGTGAACGCTGCGCGCGAGGCGGCGGGCAACCGGACGACGGGTCGCAGCGAGGCCAGCGCGCCGGGGACGCGGTCGACCACGTCGGCGGTCACAGCGATCCCGACGGCCGCGACGACGAGCAGCCCGGCGAGCACCAGGTAGACGAGTTCGGTGGGGGCCGGTGCGAACTGCACGAGGAGGCCCGAGCCCAGGCCGCCGGCCATCAGGCCCACGGGTGGCGTCGCACCGTTGACCAGCTGCGCCGTCGCGGCCCGCTCCGGACCCGCGAGGTCGAGCAACCAGGCACCCAGCGCGCCGATCGCGGAACCGGTGGAGAACCCCTGCACCACGCGGCCGAGGACGAGCCAGCCGACGGAGTCCGCCTGGCTGAACACCAGCATCGAGGCGAGGACACCGACGAGCGCGACCAGGACGACCCGGCGACGGCCGAGGTGGTCGGAGAGCGAGCCGACGGTGAGCAGCGCGACGAGCAGCGCGGCCGCGTAGATCGCGAAGACGACGGTGACGGCGGTGGCGCCGATCCCCCACAGTTCCTCGTAGACGGGGAAGATCGGGGACGGCGCGGAACTCGCGGCGACGAGCAGGCCCAGCGTGACGGTGACGACGGAGAAACCCGTCCGGGTGGGGGTGTCGGTGGACACGGGTGCTCCAGGAACTCGGGGAGGTGTCTTCGGGAAACTACTCCCCACCGTGCACAAAGGCAACGCGAACTGCATTAGGGTGGACGGGTGGCACCGACGATGACGCGTCCAGGAGGGCGCAGCGCCAAGGTGACGGCCGCCGTCCACCAGGCCGTGCTCGACCTGCTGGCCGAGGGCGAACCGTTGACGATCCCCCAGGTCGCCGCCCGCGCCGGGGTCAACGCGACGAGCGTGTACCGACGGTGGGGTGACGTCCCCGCCCTGCTGGCCGACACCGCCCTCGTCCGCTTCGGCACCAGCGGGGCCGTCCCCGACACCGGCAGCCTGCGGGGCGACCTGCACGCCTGGGCCACCGCGCTGGTCACCGAGTCGCGACGTCCGGCGGAACTCGCCCTGCTGCGGGCCGCGGTCGCCGCCGGACCCGCGGATCCTCCGGCGCCGGGCGCCGGCTCCGGTGCACCGGAAGGGTTCGAGTCCGCCTGCTCGGCCTGTCTGGTCGGTCGCAGCTCGCAGGCCGAGGAGATCCTGGACCGTGCGGCGCAGCGCGGCGAGGAGGTTCCCAGCGCCACGCGGGTCCTCGACCACCTGGTGGCGCCGATCTACTTCCGGGCGCTGTTCGGACTGCCCGCCCCGTCCGTCGACGTCGTGGTCGAGCTGCTGGTCGAACGTCTCACCGTTCCCCCCCGCACCGCCCAGGCGGTGTCCAGCCGGCTCGGATAAGTTCGCGCCATGGGTGTGACTCTCGCCAAGGGTGGAAACGTCTCGCTGTCGAAGGTGGCACCGGACCTGAACGAGGCCCTCGTCGGCCTCGGGTGGGACGTGCGGACCACCACCGGCATGGACTTCGACCTGGACGCCAGCGCGCTGCTGCTCGGCCCGAACGGGAAGGTCCTCTCGGACGCCCACTTCGTGTTCTACAACCAGCTCGCCAGCCCCGACGGCTCGGTGCGCCACACCGGGGACAACCGGACCGGTGAGGGTGAGGGCGACGACGAGAGCATCGAGCTCGACCTGAACTCCGTGCCGCAGGACGTCGACAAGATCGTCTTCGCGGTCTCGATCCACGACGCCGAGGCGCGCCGGCAGAGCTTCGGTCAGGTCATGAACGCGTTCATCCGCATGGTCAACCGGACCGACGGCAGCGAGGTCGTGCGCTACGACCTGTCCGAGGACGCCTCGACCGAGACCGCGATGGTGTTCGGTGAGGTCTACCGCTACAACGGCGAGTGGAAGTTCCGCGCCGTCGGGCAGGGGTACGCCTCCGGGCTGCGGGGGATCGCGCAGGACTTCGGGGTCGACGTCGCCTGACGGGGGTTCCCGGCGGGATCGTTGCCTCCCCGAGGACGTCTAGTGTCCTCGGGGAGGCAACGATCCCCCACCGCGAGCCCCGCGTCAGATCGCGCAGCCCTCGGGGCCGCAGGCCTCGGCGTCGTCGCCACCGACGAGGGTGAGGGGGCGGCTCTCCTGCCAGGCCCGCTGCAGCACCTGCAGGAACTGCTCGGTCGGCTGGGCGCCCGCGATGCCGTACTTGCGGTCGATCACGAAGAACGGGACCCCGCGGGCGCCGAGGGCCTGGGCCTCGGCGACGTCCGCGCGCACGGCGTCGACGTAGCGGTCCTCGGCCAGCACCGCGCGCGACTCGGCCTCGTCCAGTCCGGCCTCGGCGGCCAGGCGGACCAGGGTGTCGTCGTCACCGAGGGGCTCGCCCTCCGAGAAGTTGGCGTGCAGGAAGCGTTCCTTCACGGCGTCCTGGACGCCGTGCTCGCGGGCCAGGTGCAGCAACTGGTGGGCGTTGACGGTGTTCGCGGGGACGGAGACGTCCTGGTGGAACTCCAGGCCTTCGGCGGCGGCCACGGCGTCGACGTGGGCGATGAGTTCCCGCACCTCCTCCACCGGCCGGCCGATCTTGGCCGACAGCTTGCGCGCGTGGGCGTCGCTGGGTCCGTCGGCGCGGGTCGTCACCGACTGCGTCGTGGGGTCCAGCTCGAAGGACCTCCACTCCACCTCGACGTCCTCGCGGTGCTCGAAGGCGCGCAGCGCGCTCTCGAAGCGGCGCTTGCCGATGTAGCACCAGGGACACACGACGTCGGACCAGATCTCCACCTTCACGCCGTGGGCAACCTCCGGCAGGACGGGACTGTTCCGTGCCGCCACCTGGTCGGGTCAGCCTCACAGGGACCGCACGGGGAACACCGGTGTGACACCGCGGTGGGCGGCGGACCGTGGAGGCATGACCCCAGTCGCCGCGCTCACCGTCCGGGAGATCCCCGTTCCCGTGGCCACCCGAGCGCTCGCCGGACCGCGGCGGGGTCGGGCCGGGGTCCTCGCCCTGCTCGCGGCGACCGTGGTGGTCCGTTCGCTCCGGCCGGACCGCATCGACGTGCTCGACCGGGCCGTCGCGTGGTCGGGGTCGCAGAGCTGGAAGGCGTGGTTCTTCGGGACCCTCGACCCGCAGGCGGCGACCTCCGTCGGGGCGCCTGCGGCGGGATGGCTCTCCGGACTGGTGCTGCGGATCTCCGCCTCCGCGGACCTCGCCGTGCTCGCGACCGTCCTGGCCGTCCTGGCCGTGGCGGTCCTGACCGTGACCGTCCGGCGGATCGCCGGTCCCTCAGCGGGTCTGGTGGCCGGTGCGGTGCTGGCCCTGCTGCTGCGCTCCGGGGACGAGGCCCAGACGGCGCTGCTGCTGGGCGTCACGGGGTACCTCCTCGTCCGCCACCGGGGCTCGGCCCGCTGGTCGCTCGGCGCGGGACTGGCCGGGGGTGGCGCGGTGCTCGTCGGGGGGTGGGGGGCTGCGCTCGGGGTGGCGCTGCTCGTGGGGACCCTGCTCCTGCGCTGGACGCCTCGGCACCGGGCGGTCCTCGACGTGGCCGTCCTCACCGGAACGGCGGCGGCCTGCGTCGGGGTCTGGTTCGTCGTCGCACCCGGGTGGCCGGGGGGTCCGCCGGTCTCCTCGGGGGTGTGGATCGGCCCAGGGGCCGGGGTGCTGGCTCCGCTGGCCGCGACGGCCCTCGCGCTCGGTGGCACGTGGCTGTGGCGACGGTGGCGGGGCGCTCCGCGGGTCGTGCTGGTCCTGGCCCTGGTGCTGTCCGCGGGTCTCGGCGCCGGCGCCCGGGCGCACGACGCGTCGACCATCCCGGCGGACACGTCGACGACGTCGTTGCTCCAGGCCGCGGGCACGACCTGGTCGGCGGCCACGGTCGCCTCCCCGCAGGACGCGGCGACGCTCGAGCTCGCCAGCGGTACCGCGGTACTGGCGCTCCGGACCGGCGACGCGACGGTGAGCCTGACGCAGTTCCAGTCCTACGTGGCGACCGGACGGGTGCGGTACCTGCTGGTCCCCGACGGGTCGAGGTCAGCGGCGACGTCGGACGTCGTGGCGTGGGCGGCCGCGGCGCACACGGCGATGACCGTCGGTACGACGACGGTGTACGACCTCAGCGACTGAGGTCAGTCGCGGCGGCGGTCCTGGGCGTGGGCCCAGCCGGAGTGGTGGCCGGTGTCGGGGAGGTGGACCCGGTCCGGCTCGACGCCCGGACGGTCACCCGGCCGCGACGAGGAGCAGACACGACCGACGACGGCCGCCACCAGCAGGATCACGAAGAACGAGACGAAGAGGGTCACGAGGCACTCCTCCGGCCGGGAGCCCCGTAGGGGCTCGATGCCTCACGGTGCCACGAAGTCCGTCCCGGCGCGAGGGGTTCAGCCCGATCGGTGCCAGGTGCAGATCCGGAAGCGCGGCCCCTTCGTGGAGGTGCGCCACTCCCCCGTCTCCGTCTGCGACCACTCCTCCCCGATCCGCGGGGCACGCGTGTCGCCCTCGACCTCGAGGTCCACCTCGGTGACGACGAGGACGTCGGCGTGCCCGAGGGCGGCCTGGTAGACGGCCTGACCACCGATGACCCAGACGTCGCCATCTGCCCGACCGGTGCCCGCGAGCGCCGTGGTCAGGTCGTGGACGACCTCGGCGCCGTCGGCGACGTAGTCCGCGTCCCGGGAGAGGACGACGTTGCGACGCTCGGGCAGCGGCCGGAACCTCGGCGGCAGGGACTCCCAGGTGGCGCGGCCCATGACGACGGTGGAGCCGGCGGTGAGTTGCGAGAAGTGGTCCATGTCCTCGGGGATCCGCCAGGGGATCCGGCCGTCCGCACCGATGACGCCGTTGGCGCTCTGGGCCCACACCAGGCCGATCACCGGATCACACCGCCACGGGAGCCTTGATCGTGGGGTGGTGCTGGTAGTCCACGACCTCGAGGTCCTCGTAGGCGACCTCGAACAGGCCCTTGGGGGCGATCGTCAGCTGCGGAAACGGGTACGGCGTCCGGGAGAGCTGTTCCTCGACCTGCTCGACGTGGTTGTCGTAGACGTGGCAGTCGCCGCCGGTCCAGACGAAGTCGCCCGGTGCGAGGCCGACCTCCTGCGCGACGAGCATCGTCAGCAGGGCGTAGCTGGCGATGTTGAACGGGACGCCGAGGAAGAGGTCGGCCGAGCGCTGGTAGAGCTGGCAGGACAGCTTGCCGTCGGCGACGTGGAACTGGAAGAACGCGTGGCAGGGGGCGAGGGCCATCTTGTCGAGCTCGGCGACGTTCCAGGCCGAGACGATCATGCGGCGGGAGTCCGGGTTGGTCCGCAGGGTGTCGAGGACCTCGGTGATCTGGTCGACGTGGCGACCGTCCGGGGTCGGCCAGGACCGCCACTGCACGCCGTAGACGGGACCGAGGTCACCGTTCTCGTCGGCCCACTCGTCCCAGATCGTCACGCCGCGCTCCTGCAGCCAGCGGGCGTTGCCGTCGCCGCGCAGGAACCAGAGGAGCTCCAGGGCGATGGACTTGAAGTGCACGCGCTTGGTGGTGATCAGCGGGAACCCGGCGGCGAGGTCGTAGCGCATCTGGTGGCCGAAGACGCTGCGCGTCCCGGTGCCGGTGCGGTCGGACTTGGGGGTGCCGGTGGCGAGGACGTGTCGCAGGAGGTCCTCGTACTGGGTGTCGATCCGCTGCTCAGCCACGGCGGAAGCCTAAGCGACCACCCCACCCGGACGGGGCGCGTCGAAGTCGCGGTCGTCGGGGGCGTCGCCGCGGACGACGGCGGCCAGGCGCGCGAGCCAGGCTGCGCCGGCGAGGTCGTTGACGGTGTGGCGGGGCTGCAGCACCGGGTAGGGGGTGGTGGGCACGCCGTCGGCGGGGCGGACGTCGACGTGGGCGACGACGTGACCCTGCGCGTGCAGCCAGTCGGCCATCGCGTAGTCGGTGCGGGAGTCGCCGACGGTGCGCCAGGCGGTGGGCGGCAGGCCGTCGGCGGCGAGCAGGCGCAGCGCCATCTCGGCCCCCCGGTCCTTGCCGAGCAGTACGGACTCGATGTCGGTGGAGATGATCGTCGGGTCGATGCGCCAGTCGACCCGGCCGGCGGAGTCGGGCTGGTCGATGCCCTTCCAGGTCGCGCCGAGGTCGAGGTCGGCGAAGACCGCGAGCGCCGCCGCCTCGAACTCGGGCTGGCGGGCGAGGTAGGTCGCGGAGTCGACGTCGAGGCGCTGCTCGAGGGAGACCATGGCGCGCTTGCCGCCGTCGACGAAGACGACGTCGGCGTAGTGCGCGCGGGCCAGAGCTTCGAGGCGTTCGACGGCGGGGCGCGGGACGGCGACCTGCTCGTCGACCTCGACGGGGCCCATCCCGGCGGCGGTGACGGTGAAGGTGACGGCGCCCTTCTCGCAGACGGCGTGCAGCCGGGCGCGCGCGGGCAGGCCGGCGGCGAGGATCGGGCCGACGACCTGCGTGCGCAGGAAGTCGTCGGAGCGGCCGGTGTTGAAGACGACGGGGACTCCCGCGGCCAGCAGTTCGAGCAGGCTGTCCAGCAACCCCGCCGCGCTGATCGAACGCGTCACCGGGCTGGCGATCGGCCCGTCGACGTCGAGGAGGAGACCGAAGGGCGGGGCGTCGGGGTGCACCCGGCGATCCTCCCATCCACTCTCCCGGGCCTGGACGGTCTCCTGCGGTGGTCCGAACGGGTGAGACGGCGGTGGCCGGGGCCTGCGAGCCGTGCGGAGGCTGGGAGCGTGCTGCGGTGCGTCGTGTCGTCCTGCCCCTGTTCGCCCTCGCGCTGACGCTGACGGCCTGCGGGACGGAGTCGGCGCCCACTGCGTCCGCGCCCACGTCGGCCCCCACGACACGGCCCGCCGAGTCCGCCTCGGAGCAGGAGTGGGCGGACTACGACGAGTGGCTCACCGGTGGCCCGATGGCGACCTCGATGCCCACCCGGACGTGCGTGACCCACGAGCCCACCGACGAGGAACTCGCGACGGCCGATCCCGAGGACGAGTTCGCGTACTCAGACCTGACGTGGATGAGCTGCTTCGACCCGGACGACTTCTGGACGGAGGAGCCGCAGTGCACCCCGCCACCGGACGTACCCGAGGACAGGACGTACTTCTGCGGCACCTACGGCTCGCCGTTGACCCAGCGTGTCGTCGACGACTGGAACGCGTTCGCCGATGAGGAGGACACCGCCAGCGCCCGGCAGCTGGGGATGACGCTGCAGGAGTACCGCGAGGCCTACCCGGACGGCCCGGCCTGAGTCAGTCGCCGGAGTTCTTCCGGGCGTCGCGCACGGCGTCGAGGGCGACGACCCCGACGAGCAGGACGGCCCGCAGGTCGCGGTCGAGGGTCGGGTCGGTGGACAGGGCGAAGGCGTCGGCGTCGACGAGGACCCGGTCGAAGGAGCGGTGCTCGCGGTGGACGGTGGCGATCCGGCGGGGTTCGTCGTCGGGTTTCCGCAGGCTGGCGGGGCGCGGGTCGGTGTGCAGCGCGACGTCCCAGTCGCGGCTCCCCCACCCGCCGCCGGTCATCCGGCCGCTGCGGCCGTCAGCGAGGGCGAACTCGAAACGGGGCGCGGCCCAGCTGTTCTCCTGCCGCACCCGGCCCAGCGGTCGACCGTCGGCCCAGGTGGCGAAGAACTCCGACTTCCCGAGGCCGCCGGGACGCTCGATCGCCAGCAGGACCCCGCTCGCGTCCTGGACGAGGTAGCGCGAGGAGACCACCCTCCCGAAGAAGGCACCCCCGGCGCCGAGGGTCTCCTCGACGGCGGCGGCCGGGGTGCCGTCGGGCAGGACGATCTCGTAGCGGTGCCGGACCGCGAAGGCCCCCCGGTGCTCGTAGAGCAGGACGTCGGGGGCGTCGAACACGTCGGTCACGGGGTCAGCATGGACCGGTGCGGGGGCTGAGGTCTGCCGGTTCGGCGAAGTCAGTCCGGTCGGTGAGCGCGGTGGACGGCGTGGGTGAGGGGGACGCCGGGGCGGTAGGCGAGGTGGGTCACCGAGGGGGCGTCGAGGACGTGCAGGTCGGCCCGGGCCCCCACCGTCAGGCGGCCGACGTCGGTGCGGCGCAGGGCCTGCGCGCCGCCGAAGGTCGCGGCGTGGACGGCTTCGGCGACGGTGAGGTGCATCTGCAGGACGGCCGTCGCGACGCAGAACGCGACGGAACTGGTGTAGCTGGAACCGGGGTTGCAGTTCGCGGCGATCGCGACCTGCGCGCCCGCGTCCAGCAGCCGACGCGCGGGCGCGAGGGGTTGCCGGGTCGAGAGGTCGCAGGCGGGGAGGACGGTCGCCACCGTGTCCGAGGCGGCGAGGGCGTCGACGTCGGCCGGGGCGAGGTGGTTGCAGTGGTCGACGCTGGCGGCGTCGAGTTCACAGGCCAACCGCACCCCCGGTCCCTGCGTGAGCTGGTTGCCGTGGACACGCAGGCCGAGGCCCGCGGCCCGGGCGGCGAGCAGGACGGCGCGGGACTGCTCCTCGTCGAAGGCGCCCGTCTCGCAGAACACGTCGGCCCAGCGGACGTGGCCCGCCACGGCGTCGAGCTGGGGGCCCACGAGTTCGGCGAGGTAGTCCTCGGGGGAGACGCCGGGGGCCACGATGTGGGCGCCGAGCCAGCTGACCTCGTCGGTGAACTCGGCGGCCAGCCGCGCCGCGCGGAGTTCCTCGGCCACGGTCAGCCCGTAACCGGTCTTCGTCTCCAGCGTCGTGGTGCCCTGCGCGAGCGCCTCGGCGACGTGCCGGCGCAGTCCCGCGCGCAGCTGGTCGTCGGTGGCGGCGCGGGTCGCGGTGACGGTCGTGGCGATACCGCCCGCCGCGTAGGGCTTCCCGGCCATCCGGGCCTCGAACTCGCTCGTGCGGTCGCCGGCGAAGACGAGGTGGGAGTGGGAGTCGACCCAGCCGGGCAGGACGGCGCGGCCGCCGAGGTCGACGCGCTCGTCGGCGGCGGGAGCCCGGTCGGAAGGACCGGTCCAGGCGACCCGGCCGTCCTCGACGACGAGGGCGGCGTCGGGGACCCGGGCGAGCAGGTCCTCCCCCCCGACCTCGGGGTCGTTCGTGGTGAGTTCGCCGATCCCCGTGTAGACGGTGCTCACGTCAGGCTCCGGAGGATCTCGGCGACGCGCTCGCGGGGGACGGTCTCGTGCTGCCCACCGCGGACGCGGAACTCCCCCGCGACGACGACGTCGGTGACGTCCTGCGCGGTCGCCGTCATCGGGACCTGGGCCGGGTCGGAACCGGCCGTGCGGACCGAGTCCGTGTCGACGGCGACGAGGTCGCAGGGCTGGCCCACGACGATCGAACCGCCCTCCAGGCCGAGGCTGCGGTGGCCGCCGGTGGTGAGCGCGGCAACGAGTTCCGCGGGGTCGAACACCCCGCGCCGCAACGACCCGAGCCGGGCGGCGGCCTCGAGACCGCGGGTCTCCAGGAAGGGGTCGACCACGGCGTGCTGGTCGGTGCCGAGGGCGAGGACCGCCCCCGCGTCGGCCAGCGCGCGGTTGCGCCCCACACCGTCGCCGAGGTCGGCCTCGGTCGTGGGGCAGGCCGCGACGGAGACCTGGCGGGCACCCAGCAACGCGACGTCGGCGTCGGTGACGTGGTTGGCGTGCACGACGGTGAGCGCCGGGCTGAGGGCCCCGGCGCGGTCGAGGAGTTCCGTCGGCGTGCAGCCGTAGGCCTGCCGGCAGACCTCGTTCTCGGCGGGTTGCTCGGAGAGGTGGACGTGCACGGGGACCCCGAGGTCCCAGCCCGTCTCGGCGACGACGGTGAGGTCAGCCGGGCCGACGGCCCGCACCGAGTGCGCAGCCACCCCGACCCGGAAGAACTCGTCGGTGGGGATCGCCCGGACACGGGCGGCCCAGGCCTGGGCGGTGCCGTCGGAGAACCGACGCTGCTCCGCCAGCGGGGGTTTCCCGGGGGCGGAGGTCAGGTAGAGCGTGTCGAGCAGGGTGAGGCGGATCCCGGCCGTGCGGGCGGCGTCGCGCAGGGCCAGGGCGAACGCGTTCGGGTCGTCGTAGGGGGTTCCGTCGGGGCGGTGGTGCAGGTAGTGGAACTCCCCCACGGCGGTCCAGCCGGCGAGGACCATCTCGGTGAACGCGGCCGTCGCGAGTTCCCGGTAGCCGTCGGGGTCGAGGCGGCCGGCGAGGGCGTACACGGCGGTGCGCCAGGTCCAGAACGACCCGCCGTCAGCGTGGGTCCTCCCTCGCAGGCCGCGGTGGAACGCGTGCGAGTGCGCGTTCGCGAAACCCGGGAACACCAGTCCCCGGAGTTCCCGATCACCGTCGAGCGGCCGGGGTTCGCGGGTGACTGAGGTGGTGCGGCCGTTCGTGAACTCGACGCGGACCCCGCGGACGGGGCCCCCGTCGAGCCACGCCGACTCGCACCAGAAGGAGCTCACTGTTCCCACATGGGGACGCGCAGACCCCGTTCCCGCGCGACCTCTGCGGCGCGTTCGTACCCGGCGTCGACGTGGCGCATGACGCCCGTCCCCGGGTCGTTGGTGAGGACGCGTTCGATCTTCTGCGCGGCGAGGTCGGTGCCGTCGGCGACGGTGACCTGCCCGGCGTGGATGGAACGGCCGATGCCGACGCCGCCCCCGTGGTGCAACGAGACCCAGGTGGCCCCGGAGGCGGTGTTCAGCAGGGCGTTCAGCAGCGGCCAGTCGGCGATGGCGTCGGAACCGTCGGCCATGGCCTCGGTCTCGCGGTAGGGCGAGGCCACGGAACCGGAGTCGAGGTGGTCGCGGCCGATGACGATGGGCGCGGAGATCTCGCCGTTCGCGACGAGTTCGTTGAACTTCAGCCCGGCGAGGTGACGTTCCTTGTAGCCGAGCCAGCAGATCCGTGCGGGCAGGCCCTCGAAGTGCACCTTCTCCCCCGCGGCGGTGATCCAGCGGCGGAGCTTCTCGTCGTGCGGGAACAGTTCGAGGATCGCCCGGTCGGTGCGCTCGATGTCCTTCGGGTCGCCCGAGAGCGCGACCCAGCGGAACGGCCCGCGCCCCTCGGCGAACTGCGGGCGGATGTAGGCCGGGACGAACCCGGGGAACTCGAACGCGCGGTCGTAGCCGCCGAGGACGGCCTCCTGGCGGATCGAGTTGCCGTAGTCGAACACCTCGGCCCCGCGGTCCTGGAAGTCGACCATGGCCTTGACCTGCTTGGCCATCGACGCCCGGGCCATGAGGGTGAAACCCTCCGGGTCCTTGGCGGCGAGGTCGTGCCACTCCTCGACGCTGACCCCCTCGGGGAGGTAGCTGAGCGGGTCGTGCGCGGAGGTCTGGTCGGTGACGACGTCGATCGGGGCGCCCCGGTCGAGGAGTTCGGTGAACACGGTCGCCGCGTTGCCGACGACCCCGACGGAGAGGCCGCGACGTTCGTCGCGGGCCGCCACGGCGCGGGCGAGCGCGTCGTCGAGGTCGGTGGCGAGCTCGTCCAGGTAGCCGTGGTCGACGCGACGCTGCAGCCGAGCGCGGTCGACGTCGACGACGAGGACCGCCCCCTCGTTGAGGGTCACCGCGAGCGGTTGCGCACCGCCCATGCCGCCGGCCCCGCCGGTGAGGGTGATCGTACCGGCGAGGGTTCCGCCGAACTTCTTGTCAGCGACGGCGGCGAACGTCTCGTAGGTGCCCTGCAGGATGCCCTGGGTCCCGATGTAGATCCAGGAACCCGCGGTCATCTGGCCGTACATCGTCAGCCCGGCCTGTTCCAGCTTGCGGAACTCCGGCCAGGTCGCCCAGTCGCCGACGAGGTTCGAGTTCGCGATGAGGACGCGGGGTGCCCACTCGTGGGTGCGGAACACCCCGACGGGTTTGCCGGACTGGACCAGCAACGTCTCGTCGTCCTCGAGGGTCTCGAGGGTGCGGACGATCGCGTCGTAGGCCTCCCAGGAGCGGGCGGCCTTGCCGGTGCCGCCGTAGACGACGAGGTCGTCGGGGCGTTCCGCGACCTCGGCGTCGAGGTTGTTCATCAGCATGCGCAGCGGCGCCTCGGTCTGCCAGCTCTTGGCCTGCAGTGCGTTGCCGCGCTGGGCGCGGACGGGGCGGGGAAGGTGTTCCACAGCGGTTCTCCTCAGGCGATCTCGGTGACGGAACGGGCGGCGGCGAGCAGTTCGCCCGAGACGACCGCGGCCACGACGGCCTCGATCTCGGGGGCGAGGAAGCGGTCGGGTCCGGGGCCCGCGGTGGTCTCGCGGACACGGGCGAGGACAACTCCCGTGACCGGTCCCGGGTTCAGGGGAGCCCGCAGGTCCAGACCGCGGGCGGCGGTCATGACCTCGATGGCCAGGACGCGGGTGAGGCCGTCGAGGGCGCGACGCAGCTTCCGGGCGGCGGACCAGCCCATCGAGACGTGGTCCTCCTGCATGGCCGAACTCGGGATCGAGTCGACCGAGGCGGGAACGGCGAGGCGCTTGAGCTCGCTGACGATCCCCGCGGAGGTGTACTGCGCGATCATCAACCCCGAGTCGACCCCCGCGTCGTGAGCGAGGAACGCGGGCAGGCCGTGGCTGCGCTTGGTGTCCAACAACCGGTCGGTGCGACGTTCGGAGATGCTCGCGAGGTCGGCGACCGCGATGGCCAGGAAGTCGAGGACGTAGCCGACGGGGGCGCCGTGGAAGTTCCCGTTCGACTCCACTCGGCCGTCCAGGGTGACCACGGGGTTGTCGACGGCCGCGGCGAGTTCCGCGGTCGCGACGTTCCGGGCGTGGGCGGCGGTGTCGCGACCCGCGCCGTGGACCTGCGGGGCGCAACGCAGCGAGTAGGCGTCCTGCACGCGGGTGCACTCGGGGCCCCGGTGGCTGGCGACGATGGGCGAGCCCGCCAGCGCCCGGCGGATGTTGCCGGCGGCGATGCGCTGACCGGTCTGCGGGCGCAGCGCCTGCAGGTCGTCGGCGAACACGGCGTCGGTGCCGAGCAGCGCCTCGACGCTCATCGCGGCCGCGAGGTCGGCGGTCGCGAACAGGTTCTCGAGGGTGTCGAGGGCCAGGACGAGCTGGCCGAGCATGCCGTCGGTGCCGTTGATGAGGGCCAGGCCCTCCTTCTCGGCGAGGACGACGGGTTCCAGACCCGAAGCCGCGAGGGCCTGCGCGGCCGGGAGTTCCTCGCCGTCGCGGGTGCGGACGGTGCCCTCGCCCATGACGGCCAGCGCGCAGTGCGCGAGCGGGGCGAGGTCACCGGAGCAGCCGAGCGAGCCGTGCTCGAACACGACGGGGGTGAGGTGGGCGTTCAGCAGCGCGGCGTAGGCCTCGGCGGTGGCGACGCGGACGCCGGTGCGGCCGGTCATCAGGGTGGAGAGGCGCAGCAGCATCGTCGCGCGGACGACTTCGGTCTCGACCTCGGGGCCGGAACCCGCCGCGTGCGAACGGACAAGGCTGCGCTGCAACTGGGCCCGCTGCTCGGTGGGGATGTGCTTCGTCGCGAGCGCGCCGAAACCCGTCGAGATGCCGTAGTGCGGTTCGACGTCGTCGGCGAGCGCCTCGATCCGCTTCCGCGAGGCCCCGACCTCGGTCAGGGCCGCCGGGTCGAGCTCGATCCGGGCGCCGTGGCGGGCGACGGCGACGACGTCGCCCGGCGAGACCGGTCCGGAGGACACGATGACGGTGTTCACACCCGCCATCAGACACCGGTTCGCGGGACGCGTCGCCGCCCGGCGCGGCGCTGGTGTCCAGGATGCTGGACACTTCACGGCGTGGTGACCAGCGCGGAGGCCCCGACCGTCGCGGCGGCGCTCCGCATCCTGTCCTTCATGGCCGCGCAGCAGGGTCCGGTGGCCGCGGCGACGCTGGCCCGGTCGCTGGGTCTCCCGCGCTCCAGCGTCTACCGGCTGCTGAGCACGCTGTCCGAGCAGGGTTTCGTCCTGCACTTCCCCGAGGCCCGGCGCTACGGGCTGGGGATCGCCGCCTTCGAACTGAGCTCGGGCTACGTCCGGCAGGAACCGGTCACCCGGCTGGGGCGGCCGGTGCTGGCGACGCTGGTCGACCGGGTCGGGGAGAGCGCCCACCTGGCGGTGCTCGTCGGCCGGGAGGTCGTGTACCTGGTGGAGGAACGCGCGCCCCGGCGGCCCGCGCTGGTCACCGACGTCGGGGTGCGGTTGCCGTCGCACCTGACGGCGAGCGGTCGGGCGCTGCTGGCCGCCCTGCCGCGCGAGCAGGTGCGGGCGCTGTTCCCGGACGCGTCGGCGTTCACCCGGCGCGGGGTGACGACGCAGACGCACGCGGGGTTGCGTGCCGAACTGGTCCGGACCCGGGCCCGGGGGTACGCCGTCGAGGACGGCGAGATCACCCCCGGGTTCTCGTCGGTGGCGGTCGCGGTGACCGACCACGCCGGGTGGCCGGTGACGAGCCTGGCGGTGACGTTCGAAGGGACGGCGGTCACGGACGAGCGCCGGGTCGAGCTGGCTGAGGCCGTCCAACGGCACGCGGAGGAGCTCCGGCGGCGACTGTTCGGCGGCTGAACCGTCGGAACCGGCCCGCGGCGGACCTCGCTCACCTAACGTGATCACCAAGTGACACAGGAGAGGCAGTGGTCGAGGTGGGGAAGCGTCACGTCCGGGGTGCAGCGGCTGCCCTGGTGGTCCTGGCGACGGCGGTGACGGTTCCCACGGCCGCCGCGGCACCGGTCGAGCGCGGAACGCGGTCGGTGGCGTCGATGCGGGTGGACCCGGTGTGCACGTCCGACGGCGACACGCTGCGCGTCCGGATGGTCGACAGCTACGCCGTGCGCTGGACGACGAGCTCGGGACTCAGCTACACGACGCCGCCCTACGACTACCCCGGGCCGCACCCCGCGCCCCACCGGGCCTACCCCCTGGACTTCGCCGAGCCCGCGGGGTCCACCACGGTGACCGCCTACGACGAGGACGGCACGGTCGTCGCGTCCCGAACGGTCCGCGTCACGTCCTGCGACGACTGGGCCGGCCGCGACGGGTACCTCGCGAGCGGCGCCGACGAGATCGGACGGCCGCTCTACCTGGGGACGGTGTCCGCCACGCCGCAACCTTGGCCGGACGGGTCGACCTCCTACGCGGGCACCGCCGGGGACCTCTGGGTCGGGCCGGACGGGACCGCCCACGCCGTCCCGGGGGAGGCCGCCCGCCTCTACCGCACGAAGGGTGGCCCCAGCGGGATCCTCGGCGCGGTCCGGCACAGCACGTGGATGCAGACCTACCGCGACCGCTGGTCGACGGGCTTCGCCGGCGGCTACATCGCGACCAGCGGGGTGACCGGGACGCACTCGGTCGCTGCGCCCTTCCTCGACGACAGCTGCACGAACTGGAACCTCGGTGAACCCGACCGGTACTACTTCCCCCAGTCGACGGACTTCCCGGTGGCCGAAGCCGTCGGACCGTTGCGGGGTGGGGGGTGGCGGCAGCAGTACGAGGGCGGCACCCTCGTGGAACGGCCGGGGTCGGGCTGCCTCGTCCTGTGGAACGGCCCGATCCCGGACTACTGGGCCGCCACGGGGTACGAGAACGGACCGCTGGGCTACCCGAGGGAACTCACGATGTCGACGACCTCCATCGGGTTCGAGGGGGGCACGGCGTTCGCGACGACGCGGGTCACCCCGGCGGCGCCGCTCGGCGTCGTCGTCCTCAACGGCGAGTTCCTCACGGCGTGGCGTGGGTCGACGAACCAGCCGCTGCGGACCGTCGGCACTCCCGAGACCTTCCCGACGCGCACGCCGGACGGGGCCGGGGAGTTCGTCCAGGGCTCCGACGGTTCGATCTACCGCAGCCGGGCCACCGGGTTCCACGTCGTCTCCGACCGGACGGGGTTCCGCGGCTACTGGACGGCGCGAGGGTGGGAGACCGGCCCGCTCGGGTACCCGGCCGGGGAGGCGTTCCCGACGCCGCGCGCGAACTCCTTCGGGACCACCGGATGGGGTCAGCAGTTCCAGGGCGGCATGCTCTACGGGTTCGACAGCACCTTCAACGTCCTCGCCGTCCGCGGCGCGATCCTGGACCACTGGGCGAGCCTCGGCTACGAGCAGTCGTCGCTGGGCTTCCCCGTCGGTGACGAGGTGGGGTTCCCCGGTGGGGTCCGCCAGCAGTTCCAGGGCGGCGTCCTGACCTGGACCGCCGCCACCGGGCAGGTCGGCTGAGCGTGCTCGGCGTGCGACCGGATCCTCGGAACACCGACACACCGCTGTCGCGCGGGGGGTCGAAGACTGGCGCATGACCGAGACCACGAACCCCACGACCACCGCCCGGCACTCGCTCGACCGGTGGCTGACCATGTGGAACACCGACGGCGACATCGCGCGGGAGATCTGCGCGGACGACTTCCGCATCCACTTCGCCGTGACCGAACCCGACGGGTCGACCCCGGCGGACGACATCCGCACCGCCGAGGACTTCGTGCGCTACCTCGCGTGGTGGCACGGGCAGAACCCCGGCACCGTCTTCAGCAGGGTCGCCGACGCCGTCGACGGCGACCACGGCCGGCTGCTGTGGGACGTCGAGGCGGGCGGGCAGCAGGCGGGCGGCGTCGACGTCTTCGACTTCGCGGCGGACGGGCGGGTCGCCCGGGTCTGGTCGGTCGGCGGCCAGCGGAGCATGCGCAGCTGACCCTGCGAGACTCGGGAGGTGAAACGAGCGGAGCGGCAGTACGCCCTCGTCGACCTGCTCCGCGGAGCGCGTCGACCGTGGTCCGCCGCCCGGCTCGCCGAGGAGTTCGAGGTGTCCGCACGCACGATCGAACGGGACGTCTCCTCGCTCCAGCTGGCCGGGGTGCCGATCTACGCGGACCACGGGGCCAGGGGTGGCTACTCGGTCCTGAGGGAGTACTCGCTGCCCCCGTTGAACCTCTCGGCCGCCGAGTCGCTGGCGGTCCTCGCCGGGCTCGCCTTGCTGGACTCCTCGCCGTACCGCGGGGCCGCGCGCCGCGCGAAGGCGAAGATCGCCGCGGTCGTGGCGGAGGACCACCGCGCGCCCGTGCAGGACGTCCTGGAAAGGGTGCAGGTCGTCGACGCCGTCGCCCCGGCGGGGGAGGCCGTCCCGCTCGGGATGCTCGCCGACGTCATCGCCGCCCGACGCGTCGTGCGGCTCGACTACGCGGGCGAGGACGACCGCGCTACGGCCACCGTCCGCGACGTCGAGACCATGGGCCTGCTGCGCGCGGGCGACGCGTGGCTGCTCGTCGGCTGGTGCCGTCTGCGGGAGGCGATCCGCGGTTTTCGCATCGAGCGGATCACCCGGCTCGAGATCCTGGACGAGGTCCCGCCGGCCCGCGACCCGGCGTTGCTCGAAGCCGACCTCGCGCGGTGGCCGACGCGGCGCCTCGCGTGACCCCTTGCCGGTGACTCCGGCAGGCGGGACGCTGTGAGCCCCCAGAGCGGAGGCACCCGTGGGCAAGCTCATCTACGCGGCGAACACGTCGCTCGACGGCTACCTCGAGGACGAGACCGGCGCCTTCGACTGGTCGGTGCCCGACGAGGAGGTGCACTCCTTCTGGAACGAGCACGAACGCCGCATCGGGACCTCGCTCTACGGCCGGCGGATGTACGAGACCATGCGCGTCTGGGAGGACGACGAGTGGTTGCGGGGGGAACCGGACGTCGTCCGCGAGTACGCGGAGATCTGGCGCGACACCGACAAGGTCGTCTACTCCGCCACCCTCGGGGAAGTGTCCACGGCCCGGACGAGGATCGAGCGGAGTTTCGACCCCGACGCGGTGCGGACGCTCAAGGAAGCCTCCGGCGCGGACCTGAGCATCGGGGGCGCGACGCTGGCCGCGGAGGCGTTCCGGCACGGTCTGGTCGACGAGGTCGTGCTGCTGCTGTGCCCGGTCGTGGTCGGCGGCGGCAAGCCGGCGCTGCCCCGGGAGCTGCGCGTCGACCTCGAACTGCTGGAGCACCGGCGGTTCGGCAACGGCGTGGTGCAGGTGCGCCACGCGGTGCGGAACGCGAGCTGACCGGAGGTCGGGAGAACCCGCAGGCCGAGGCTCAGCCGGTGAACGCGGTCATCCGGATCGAGACCAGCAGTCCCGGGACCTCGACGCCCAGCTTGGCCGCGTAGCGGGTGGGCGGGTCCGTGGGGAACCACCGCGCGTACTCCTCGTTCATCCCCGCGAAGTCCTCGGGAGCGGCGAGCAGCACGCCCACCTCGACGACGTCGTCGAGGCTCGCGCCGCCGGCCGCCAGCACCGCCCGGCAGTTGGTCAGCGCCTGGCGGGTCTGGGCCTGGATCGTGTCACCGGCGAGGTGACCGGTGCTCGGGTCGATGCCGGTCGTCCCCGAGACGAAGACCTGAGGTCCGGCCTTCACCCCCTGGCTGTAGAACGGCGAGGTCGGGGCGTCCGGGGTCGAGATGGTCTGCCGGGTCACGTCGGCTCCTTCGGCGGGGTTCCCACCCTCCCAGTTCGGCGGCCTCGTGCCAACGTCCGCCGCCGCGCGCGGACCGGCGGTGGCCCACCACTGCTCGTCGCTGCCGGACCTGTCGACGATCGCGAGCACGTCGGCGTCATCGGTGCGGGCGGGGGTCACGACTCGGGTGGGTAGCGGCCGAACTCGACGGTGTCGCTGCGTTCCAGGACCGAGAGGACGACCCCGGTCGAGGTGACCCGGGAACTCACGGTGTCCCACCCGCTGACGGGCCCCGCGGAGGGGAAGAACCGCCGCCCAGCACCGAGGACGACGGGCACGACGACGAGCCGCAGCCGGTCGACGAGGTCGGCCTGGAGCAACGACCAGCTCAGGGTGGTGCTGCCGTGCACCTGGAGTTCCCGGCCCGGTGCCGCCTTGAGCGTGGCGACGGTGGAGAGGTCGCGGTGCACGGTGACCGGGCCCCAGCCGGTGTCGAGGGCGGAGGTGGTCACGACGTGCTTGGGCAGGCCGTTCATCGACGGCGCGAACGGGTCCGGCGGTTCGACGTGCGGCCAGGCCTGGCCGAACGCCGCGTAGGTGCGCGCCCCGAGGAGGAAGGCGTCGGCCTCACCGATCCACTCGACGGCGGTCTCGAGGAACTCGTCGTCGACGTGGGGGACGAACCAGCCGCCCCGGTCGAACCCACCGGCGGTGTCCTCGTCCGGGTCCCCGGGCGCCTGGGTCACGCCGTCGAGGGAGAGGAACTGTGTGATGGTGAACTCCACCGGGCCAACCTAGTGGTCTGGTGTGAAAGTTCGTGATCAAGCAGGGGTGCTCTGCCAGGTGAAAGTGACCGGACGAAGCGATCTGTTGCGGCGTTCAGCCCAGGCTTGAACCATCGCGTCGCAGTCATCGGTGCCCTCGAAGACTCCGTGACGCAGGACCTGGCGAACGCAGATCCCGAACACTGATTCGATCGGATTGACCCATGAGGCGTGCACGGGAGTGTGAACGACCGTGACCCCCGGATGCTCGGTGAGCCACTGTCGGGTGTGTTTGCTGGTGTGGGCGGACCCGTTGTCCATGACCAGGGTGAAGACCGGACCGTGCTCGGCCTGGAGGTTCTTGAGCAGATCGGTGAACGCTGCGGAGTCCATCCGCGCGGTGGCGCGCCGCATCGAGACAGCGCCGGTGGCGACGTCCTGGACGCCGTACCAGGAGATCGTCCCGCGCCGGACGTACTCGAACTCGCGGCGGGTGCGTCCCTGCCGATCGCAGGTGTCGGCGCAGACGGGGGTTCGGACGGAGAACGCGGTCTTCTCGTCCAGACTCAGTACCGGGTACGGGTCGAGCGCTGCGTTAGCGACGACGTGCTGTACGGCAGCTACTTTTGTGTCGAAGTCAGGGTCGGTGCGCCGATGGATCCAGCCGCGAACCTGGTGGACCTTCAGCTGCAGTCGGGTCAGGGTGCGGGTGACCCAGGAGGCCGTGACGCCCCAGTTGCGTTCACCCATCTCTGCCGCCAGGGCGGCGTGGGTCCACAAGGCCGCCGGCGAGGGAGGTTGAGAGGTGGCCAGGGTGATGAGGTCGCGGACGGCGGTGTCGTCGTAGAGCAGTGGCCGGCCACTGCGTTCAGCGTCCTGCAGGCCGTCTACGCCTGCCGCGGCGACTCGGCGGGTCCACTTGCGGACGGTGGTGGGGCTGACGGTGAAGGTGTCGGCGACGGTACGGACTTCACCACCGCTGTCGTGCAGGGCCAGGACCCATCGGGCGCGGTCTGCGTGGCGTTGTTGGCTGGTGGGTCCGGTGGCGATCTTCGTCAACGCTGCCCGCGTAGCATCGTCGAGGCGCGGCATCGTCGGCAGAAGCATTCCCATGCACACCGACGGTGCCGTGTCGTTGATCACGGACCGGGTAGCGACTTGTGGACCTGTTGCGGCAGTTCAGTGATCATGAACTTTCGCACCAGACCACTAGCTCTCGGCCGCGGCGGACCGGCTGAGCGACGGTCGCGAGGATCAGGTCCAGTACAGGTACCGGGCCGCCGGCAGGCGCTCGGCGATCGCGGACTCGAACCAGCCGCGCAACGAACGCATGGTGTCGCGGTCGTAGACGTACTTCACCGCGCCGAACTTCCCGTGCTTGCGCGACCGCGTGGACTCCTCGAGGTCCAGCTTGGTCCGGGGGTACCAGTCGAGCTGGACGTCCTTGCTCTTCGGTGTGAACCGGTGGGTGATGCACTCGACGGTCAGGTCGGCGTCGGCGGGGAGTTCCGCCGCGGCGGCGTCGAGGAGTTCCGCGTACCGGGCGGGCCAGTCCTCGACGGGCATGATCGGGGCGATGGTCAGGCCCACCGGGTACCCGGCGCGGGCGAGTCGGCCCAGCGCGTGCAACCGGGCGGGAACCTTCGCCGTACCGCCTTCGAAACGTTCCACGTCGGCGACGTTCACCGAGGCGCGGATGCGGGTCCGGCCCCCGTGCGGGAGGTCGAGGAGGGGTTCGACGTCGTCGTACTTCGTCGTCAGCCGCAGCTGCACGGGACCCGGCCAGTCGTGGGTGCCGAAGTGGGTGATCGTCGCGGCCAGCGACCCGGTGACGTGTTCCAGGGCGAGGGGGTCGGTGTAGCAGGACGCCTCGAACGTCGTCCCCTCGTGACCGCGTTCCTCGGTGCCGGACGTCACCCCACCCCGCCCGACGACCTCGTCGAGACCGGCGAGGATCCGCGGGAGGTCGGCGTAGACGCGGGTGATCGGCGGACCGGACAGCGAACCCGCCAGGTAGCAGTACTGGCAGTGCCCGGGGCACCCCTCGGCGAGCGGGAACGAGAAGTCCGCGCTGGGGGGGATGGGGGTGGGGCGACGTTTCGTGGGCGAACTCGTGACGATCGCCAGCGTGCGCTTCGCTCGGGCGTAGGTGGCTCGCTCGTCGTCGCCGTGCAACGGCGGCAACCGGTCGGCGGTCAGGACGCGGACGTCCTCGACGCCGGCGGCGACGAGCCGGTCGAGGATCGCGCGGCCGTGCGGTTCGGCGTGCGCGGACGCCGTGACGAGGACGTGGCGGGGAACCCAGAGGACGGGTTTCGTGCGGGCGACGGTGTCCATCACCCGTTTCAACGCCACCGGGCGGTGGGGCCATCCACGGGGCGGGTGTGCCCTCGGTCACCTCACGTCGACAGCCGCGGGACGGGTCAGGCGGAGACCTGGACGGTGGGGACCGGTGCGCCGACGCGGGGGAACCAGCTCTCCTCGGGAGCGGGGACGCCGAAGTGGAAACCCTGGGCGGACTCCCACCCCTGGGCGGCGAGGTGCGCGGCCTGGGCGGCGGTCTCGACCCCCTCGCAGATGGAACTCAGCCCGAAGCTGTCGGCGAGGCCGACGACGGCGGCCGCGATGCGGTCCGACGTCACGTCGTCGGGCAGGTCGGAGACGAAGGAGCGGTCGAGCTTCAGCCCGGAGACGGGCAGGCGACGCAGGTAGGACAGCGCGGAGTAGCCGGTGCCGAAGTCGTCGAGCAGGACCGCGACGCCGAGCCGGGCCAGGTCGGCGAGTTCGCCGTCCGTGGTGGCGTCACCGGAGACGAGCGAGGTCTCCAGGAGTTCCACCGCGAGCCGCTCCGGCGCCAGCCCGCGGCGCCGCAGGCCGCGCGCGACGGCGGTGGCGAAGGTCCCGTCGAGCCGGCGGGCGGAGGTGTTCACGGCCACGCGGTCCCCGGGGTGGCGGACGAGGAAGTCCAGCGCCTCCTCCAGGACGACGGCGTCGATGGCCGTGACCAGCCCGCAGTCCTCGGCCACGTCCAGGAACTCCGCGGGGAGCAGCAACCCGCGGTCCGGGTGCTGCCAGCGGACGAGCGCCTCGAACCCCGTGCGCCGGTGGTCGGCGAGGCGGACGACGGGTTGGTAGTGGACCCGCAGCTCACCCCGTTCCAGGGCGCGGCGCAGGTCGTTCTCGACCGTGAGGCGACGGATCACCTCCTCCCGCATGGCCCCGGTGAAGACCCGGCAGCACCCGCCCCCGGCCGCCTTCGCGGCGTCGAGGGCGGTATTGGCGTCGCGCAGCAGGGCCGCGGCGTCGAGGGCCGGCACCCCGGGCCCGGCCTTCGGGCAGGGCGGCGCCCCGAGGTCCACGACGACGAGGCCGGTGCTGACGGCGCAGCGGATCTCGCGCGGCCCGTCGGTCCCCTCGATCTCCAGCGGTGCGGCCAGGCTGCGGGTCAGCCGGTGGGCCACGTCGACGGCCTCGGCCACGTCGGTCAGCCCGCCCAGCACCACGACGAACTCGTCGTCGCCGAGGCGCCCGACGACGTCGCCACAACGGACCCCGGCCAGCAGCCGGCGGGCCACGCCCACGAGCACCTCGTCACCGACGCGGTGGCCGAGGCTCTCGTTGACGACGCGGAAGCGGTCGAGGTCGCAGGTCAGGACCCCGACGAGTCCTGACCGGGCCGGCAAGCGGGTGGTGAGGTCGGCGAGGACGGCCGAGCGGCTGCGCAGGTGCGTCAGGGCGTCGTGGTCGCCCACGGGCCGACGACGACCGCGGGTGCCGGCGTCGAGCAGCTGCAGGAGCACGACGGAGGTCCCCGCACCGGTCGTGGCGAGCGAGGACAGCGTCTGGCCGCGCAGGACCGATCCGTCGCGGCGGTGGACGAGGACGTCACCGGTGACGGTCGGGATCCCCTGGAGCAGCTGCTCCACGGTCCCGTCGACGTCGTGGGCGCCCTCGGGCGAGGACAGGACCTCGGCGGTCGCACGACCCTGCAGGTCGTCGACGCTGCGGTGCAGCAGCTCGGCGAAGGCGTCGTTCAGCCGGAGCAGCCGGCCACGCAGGTCGGTCACCGCCAGCCCCACGGCAGCGGACATCACCACCTGGGCCAGGTCCACGCCCGTCGATCCGTCCTGCACGGCACACCCCCTCGAGGCCGCAGCCCATCGCCGAATCTTCTAGAAGAATCCAGCTGATCGACGAGTCTGCCGCCTCGAGGGCCATGGCACAAACGTTACAGAGCCACCACTCCCCACAGCTTTCGCTCCATCACTCAGAGCAACCACCCGGGCCACCGATGGGCCGAACGGGCGACGGATCACGCACCCCGACGCATCGGACTCAGGACGAGGCCCGTGCCGGTCGATCCATGTCAGGTGGCGGACCTTCCCGAGCAGCGCGACCGGCGCACGATCAGCCTGCGCACCAGGCTCCTCGTCCTCGTCCTCGTGCCCCTCATCGGCTTCTCGGCCTTCGCCTCCATCCTGGTCACCCACCGCTTCCAGCGGGTCCAGGCCGCCGAGGACGCCGTCCGCCAGGTCCGCGCCGCCGTGGCCCTGGACGGGTTGCGCGCCCGCATCGCGGAAGAGGCCATCCCGCTGGTCTCCAGCGTCGAGATGCTCGACCTGAGCACGCCCGAGGGCACCACCGACGAACGCAACGACCTCGCGATCAGCCTGCACACCCTCTACAGCGGCGCCACGGCCCGCACGGACGCCACCGTCACCTCCGCACGCCAGGACGCCCTGGTCCGCGTCGTCGTCGACTCCACCGCGGGCCGCCTCGCCGCCGTCCGCGCCTCCTGGGGCGCCGGCGAGACCCCCAGCCAGCGCACGACGAACAACCGTCAGCTCTTCGACAAGTACCGCTACCTCGTCGACGCGCTCAGCACGGCCGTGGACCACCACCTGGCCCTCGCGGCCGACGAGGGGGCCGACCAGCAGATCCAGCAGTCCGTCGCCGACCTGCAGTGGACGGCCCGGGCGACGACGCTCGCCGGTGAGGAGATCCCCTACTACCTCGGTCTGGTCGCCGCCCCCGTCGGCAGCGAAGGCCCCGCCCGGCAGTTGTTCCTCGGCAGCTGGGCCGGGTTCCGCCTCGCCTCCGACCAGGTCCTGAACGCCGCCCAGGCGAAGGTCCGGTCGGGGTGGATCGAGGCGCTCGCGGACGGCGACGCCCGGACCATCGACCAGACCCTGGCCGCCGCCGTCGCCAGCCCGACCGCCACGGTGCCCGACGCCGAAGTGCTGCTGACCCTCAGCCGAGCCGTCGTCGGCCGCGACGACGCCCTGCGCGCGACGCTGGACATCGCCGCCGGCCAGGCCGTCGCCACCGCCGAGGCCTACCGCACGCAGGCCCACGAGGAACTCGTGAAGTACGCCCTCATCACCGCCGTCCTGCTCGTGCTCTCCGTCGGCGGCACGCTCTACACCAGCCGCTCGATCGGCGGGCCGCTGGCCCGCCTCGCCGGGGCGGCCGAGGCGATCAGCCTCGGGGAACTCGTCGACGTCGTCGTCGAGGGCCCGCCGGAGACCCGCACCGTCGCCCGCGGTCTCGGCGCGGCCGTGGCCAGCCTGCGCTCCGTGCAGGCCCAGGCCCAGGCCGTCGCCGACGGCGACCTCGACGACGAGATCCTGCGACGTCCCGTCGGCGGCCCGCTCGGTCGCGTCGTGCACGCCTCCGTCCAGCAGATCCTCGGGGCGATGCACGAACGGGAGCAGCTGCAGGAGGACCTGGCCCACCAGGCGACCCACGACGCCCTCACGACCCTGCCCAACCGGGCCGAGGCCCTCGCCCAGACCGACCGGGCCCTGCGCCGCACCCGACGCACCGGCGAGCGCGTCGGACTGCTGTTCATCGACCTCGACCAGTTCAAGGCGGTCAACGACTCCCTCGGTCACGGCGCGGGCGACGCCGTGCTGCGCACGGTGGCCGAACGGCTGCGGGAACGCGTCCGCGCCGTCGACGTCGTCGCCCGCCTCGGCGGCGACGAGTTCCTGGTGCTCGTGGAACCCGTCCCGGACGAGAGGGGACTGCTCGACCTCGGGCACGCCCTCATCGAGACGGTGTCCGCACCGATCGGCCTCGCCGGGTCCAGCGAGACCCAGGCCCGCGTCGGGGCCAGCATCGGGGTGGCGTTGAGCCGTCCCGACGAGGCGCTCGACGACACCCTGGGCGCGGACCGCCTCCTGCAGGAGGCGCACACCGCCGCCTACCGCGCCAAGGCCGCCGGACGCGGTCGCGTCGAGGTCTACGACGACGAACTGCGCCAGGCGCTGGCCACCCAGGCCGCCGTCGAGGAGGGACTGCGCCACGCCCTCGTCGCCGACGAGCTCGTCCTGCACTACCAGCCGGTGACCGACCTCGCGACGGGTCGCGTCCGCAGCGTCGAGGCCCTCGTCCGCTGGGAGAAGCCCGGTGAAGGACTCGTCCCGCCGGGCAGGTTCATCCCGATCGCGGAGAGCTCCGACCTCATCTGCGACCTCGGCCGGTGGGCGCTGAAGACGTCGCTGGAGCAGCTGCGGACCTTCGACGCCGCCGGCGGGAAGTGCGCGGGACTGCGCGTGGCCGTCAACGTGTCCGGGCGGCACCTGCGCTCGCCCCGCCTCGTCGACGACGTCCGGGAGGCGCTCGCGCTCGCCGGGGCCTCCCCCGACCGCCTCACGCTGGAGATCACCGAGACCGTCATGGTCGAGGACCAGGGCGCCTGGTCGCGCCTGGCGGAGCTGCGCGCGATCGGCGTCCGCGTCGCGATCGACGACTTCGGCACGGGCTACACCTCGTTCGGGCAGCTGGCCCGGGTGCCCGTCGACGTCCTGAAGATCGACAAGAGCTTCGTGGACTCCGACGACCCCCGGACGGTCGAACTCGTGCGCCTCGTCGTCGGCGCCGCCCGCAGCTTCGGCCTCGGGGTCGTCGCCGAGGGCGTCGAGCAGCCGGAGCAGGTGCACGCGTTGCAGGCCACCGGGTGCGACACCGTCCAGGGCTTCTACTTCTCCCGCCCGGTCCCGGCGGACCGCCTCGAAGGAGCCGTCCGCGGCTGCCAGGACATCTTCGACGAGACCTGCCGGTTCGAGACGGCGAGCTGACGGGCGTACTCTCGCGGAGGTTTTTCCTCCGAGGGAGATGACGTGTCAGTTCTGCCGCACAACGGTTCGGCCCTGGACGCCGGTCACGTGACCGACGACGCGATCCGCTCGACGATGACGAACTGCTCGCGCGGCGAGGCGCACCGCATGCGCGTCCCCGAGTGGGTGCACGGGAGCGACCCCGCGCACGACGTCGTCGGCTGGCGCGACCCGAAGTCGCCCGAGCGGGGCTGGATGCTCGTCCCGCTCGGCCGGGCCGTCGTGGGTCTGGCGCTGCGCGCCACCCCGGGCAAGGGCGTCCGCACGACCGCGATGTGCGACCTGTGCCGCACGACCCGCGCCCCCGGCGAGGTGTCGCTGTTCGTCGCCGCCCGCGCGGGCGCCTCGGGCCGGAAGCTGAACACCGTCGGCACCTACGTCTGCACCGACCTCGCCTGCGCGGACAACGTCCGGGTGCTGCGCCCGACGCCGACGCTGAAGCCGGACCCGGGTCTGAGCATCTCCCAGCGCGAGGCCGCGCTGCGCGAGCGCGCGGCGGCCTTCGCCGAGAAGGTCCTCGCCACCGTCTGAACCCGGGTCCGGCGGCCCGCTCAGATGGCGGACCAGCCCCCGTCGGAGGGCAGCACGACGCCGTTGACGTTGGCCGCGTCGTCGCTGAGCAGCCAGGTGATGCTCGCGGCCAGCTGCTCGGCCGTGGCCGGGGCGGGCACGATGGCCTGCATGATCGGGCCGACGACCCGCGCCGCGTGCTCGGACCTCATGGGGGCCTCGATGTTCGTGGCCACCGCCCCGGGAGCGACCGCGTTGCACCGGATGCCCTGCTTGCCGTGGAAGACGGCGACGCTCTTGGTGAGCCCGTTCACGGCGTGCTTGGAGGCGGTGTAGGCCACGCCGGAGGCCGAGGCGCGCAGGCTCGCCTCCGAGGAGACGTTGACGATCGCGCCGTGACCGGCCTCGAGCATCACCGGCAGCACCGCGCGGATCAGCCGCATCGGGGCGGTCAGGTTGACGGCGAGGACGCGGTCCCAGGTGGCGTCGTCGACCTCGGCGGGCGGCAGGAAGGCGTCCATGATGCCGGCGACGTTGGCCAGCGCGTCGATCCGGCCGCCCGCGGCGTCGACCACGGACCGCACGCCGTCCTCGCCGGTGATGTCGCCCACGACGGGGACGAGGTCCAGGTCGGGGTTCTCGGCGACCAGTGCGTCGAGGCGCTCGGCGACGACGTCCGCGGCGACGACCCGCGCGCCCTCGGCGGCCAGGCGCAGCGCCGTGGCGCGGCCGATGCCCGACCCGGCCCCGGTGACGATGGCGGTCCTCCCCGCGAAGCGTCCGGGCACGTGCGCGGGGACGGGCGCGGACGCTGCAGACTGCGGCGGGAACTCCGGGGCAGCGGCACCGGCAGGCGTGGTGGACATGGCGTCTCCTTCGACGATCGGACGTGGTGAGCACATTGAAGCACTCAGTGCATCAACCGCCCGAGGGGAGCCCACCCCCTCGGCGCAACCCCGGCCGACCCCCCGCGACGTCCGCCGCGGAGATCGCCGCCGTGGCACTGGCCCTGTTCGTCGAGCAGGGCTTCGAGGCCACGACGATGGACGACGTCGCCCGCGGGGTCGGCATCGCCCGACGGACCCTGTTCACCTACTACCCCGGCAAGAGCGCCATCGTCTGGGAAGGCCGCAAGGAGGCCGACGACGCGATCCGGGACGCCCTGGCGGCCGCTCCGGAACAGCTCACCTGGCGCGAGGCCCTGGTGCAGACGCTGCCGCGCACGCTGCGCTACCCCGGAGACGACACCGCCCTGCTGCGTCAGCGGCTCCGGGTCATCGGCGGGACGCCGTCGTTGCGGGCCCACCTCCTGGTGGAGCAGGAGGCCGCCGCCGACGTCGTCGCCGCCTTCGTCGCGCGACGTCGGGGGACCGGGGCCGACGACGTCGCCACGCAGGCGGTCGCGCGGGCCGTCCTCGCCGCGGTGTCGACGTCCCTCGTGCGGTGGGCCGGTTCCGAGGACCCCGACCCGCGGGAGGTGATGACCCGCTCCCTCGCCACCCTCCTGGGACTGGAGCGAGGAGAGCGTTGACGACCTCCCCCCGACGGGGCAGGGTGGAGGTACGGCGTGGCTCACGCCCAACCTCCTCGGCCGACCCCAGCTCGGCCCACCGCGGAGGCAAAGGGGTTCGCGCCTCGGGTCCGCTGTCGTGGTCCGTTCCGTCTCGGCCGCGTCGCTGGGGGGCACCGGTTCGAGGCGCGGAAGGCCCACGTGACAGCCCGCAAGAACTTCAAGCGCCTCGTGCGTGCGCGCGCCGCCCGCACCGGCGAGTCCTACACGGCTGCCCTGCGGCACTTCCTCCCCACCGTCGAGGAGACCACCGTGACCGACCACCACCCGTTCCGTCTCGCCGTGGGGCAGCTGCCCGTGCACGGCGACCCCACCGACGCCGCCGCCCTGCGCGACGCCGGGACCCGGATCCGCGACCTCATGCGGCGGGCCCACCGCACCGGCGCCCGGTTGCTGCACCTGCCCGAAGGGGCGACGTGCTTCCCGGACAAGCTCGTCGTGTCCAGCACCCCGGGTGCTCCCGGGCCGGCCGACTGGAGCACCACCGCGTGGGACGTCCTCCACGCCGAACTCGAGCAGACCGCTGCTCTCGCAGGCGAACTGTCGCTCTGGACGGTCCTCGGCTCGACGCACCGGCTCACCCCGCCGCTGCGTCCGCACAACAGCCTCTACGTCCTCTCCGCCGCCGGTGCGGTCCACACCCGCTACGACGAGCGGTTCATGTCGCACACGAAGACGACGTTCATGTACTCCCCCGGCCGCGAACCCGTCACCTTCGAGGTCGACGGTCGTCGCTTCGGCTGCGCCCTGGGGATCGAGTGCCACTTCCCCGAGGTGTTCGGGGAGTACGAACGGCTCGACGTGGACTGCGTGCTGTTCTCCAGCACCGGCGACGGCGCGGGGAACGCGGCGACGTTCGCGCTGGAGTGCCGGGGGCACGCTGCCACCAACGGGTTCTGGGTGAGCTTCGCCGTGCCGCCGCAGGCGGAGGCGTCGGCGAGCTCGGGGGTCGTCGCCCCCGGGGGCCGGTGGCTCGGGCAGTGCTCGCCGGACACCGACCCGGGCACCGACCTGGCCACCGACCTGGTCACCGTCGAGCTCGACGAGGGCGCCCCCGACGTCGAGGTGGCGGTGACGAAGGCGCGGCCGTGGCGCCGGGTGGCCCGGCAGGCGTCGACCGCGGATCCCGTGGACGACCCGCGCAGCCGCGAGCGCGCCGCGTTCTGAGGAGGTGCGCCACGATGTCGAGCACGATGTCGAGAACGCGGGACCGGCTCCGTCCCCGCAGTGACCGTGACCGGTGGAGGTCACGCCGACGAAGGAGACCCACGATGGCGAAGTACCGGCTGCTCAAGCACTACCGCGGCGCCCCGGCCCCGGTGAACGACGTGTCGATGGACCGGTGGACGCCGGAGGAGGTCTCGGCGCACATGACGTACATGAACGACTTCGCCGAACGCCTCGTGGGGTCGGGCGAGTTCGTCGAGGGTCAGGCCCTGGCGCCCGAGGGGGCCTGGGTCCGCTACGACGGGGAGGGGCGGCCGCCGGTCACCGACGGGCCGTTCGCCGAGACCAAGGACCTCATCGCGGGCTGGATGGTCATCGACGTCGACAGCTACGACCGCGCCGTCGAACTCGCCGGGGAACTGTCCGCGGCCCCCGGCGCGGGGGGCCGGCCGATCCACGAGTGGCTCGAGCTCCGCCCGTTCCTGGCCAACCCGACCACGACCGGGGACTGAGCGCGGCGGTGGACGAGGACCTGCTCCGGACCCTCACCCCGAGGGTGCTGACCGTCCTCGTCCGCCGCGGGGCCGACTTCGCCGCGGCCGAGGACGCGGTGCAGGAAGCGCTGGTCGAGGCGGTGCGGGTGTGGCCGTCCGAGCGCCCGCGGGACCCGGAGGGGTGGCTCGTCACGGTGGCCTGGCGCAGGTTCCTCGACGCCACCCGCGCCGAGTCCTCCCGCCGGCGGCGGGAGGAACGCCGGGACCGGGAACCCGCCACCGGCCCGACGACGTCGCGGGACGACTCGCTGCAGCTGTACTTCCTCTGCGCGCACCCGTCGCTGACCCCGAGCTCGGCGGTGGCGCTCACGCTGCGCGCCGTCGGCGGACTGACCACCCGGCAGATCGCCGCGGCCTACCTCGTCCCGGAAACGACCATGGCGCAACGCATCAGCCGTGCGAAGCGCACGGTCGCCGGGGTCCGGTTCGACACCCCCGGCGACGTGGCGACCGTGCTGCGGGTGCTGTACCTGGTGTTCAACGAGGGGTACTCCGGCGACGTCGACCTCGCCGCGGAGGCGATCCGGCTGACGCGTCGGCTCTCGCTCGCCGTCGAGCACCCCGAGGTCCGCGGGTTGCTGGCCCTGATGCTGCTGCACCACGCGCGCCGCGCCGCGCGGACCGCCCCCGACGGGTCGCTGGTGCCGCTGGCGGAGCAGGACCGCTCGCGCTGGGACACGGGCGCGATCGCCGAGGCGGTGGCGATCCTGCAGGCCGCCCTGGCCCGGGACCGCCTGGGCGAGTTCCAGGCCCAGGCCGCCATCGCCGCCCTGCACGCCGACGCGACGAGCACGGAGGCGACCGACTGGGTCCAGGTCGTGGAGTGGTACGACGAACTGCTGCGCCTCACCGACACCCCCGTCGTGCGGCTGAACCGGGCGGTCGCGCTCGGGGAGGCCGACGGGCCGCGGGCCGGGTTGGCCGCCCTCGCCGAGGTCGACGCCGCGACCCCCCGCCACGCGGCCGTGGCGGCGTTCCTGCACGAACGCGACGGCGACCTCGCGGGCGCCGCGCGGCTCTACGCCCAGGCAGCGCTCGCGGCCGGGAACCTGGCCGAGCGCGAGCACCTGATCCGCCGGGCCGCCCGGCTCAACGCTCGCCTCCGCGGCTGAGGGCCCGCGACACGTCGGCGACGTGGACGTCGACGAGCACCTGGTCCGCCTGCGGGGCCGCGTCGCCGAGGACCGTCCGGAGTCGTTGCAGCACAGCGCTTCGGACCTCGCGACCCAGCGACGGGAGGTGCACGCCGTAGCCGGCGGAGACGTCGACGACGACCGTCTCGAGGTGCTGCGCCTCGTCGGTGGCGCAGCTGATCGCGAGCGCCGAGACCCCCGTCACCGCGTCGACGGCGGGCCGCAGCTGGGTGACGAGGACGTCGCCGCTGAGCAGGAACTCGCTGAGCTCGTGGGCGCCGACGACGGGGTCGGCGGGGCGGAAGGCGCGACGGACGCGGTCGAGGACGGCGGCGCGCACGGCCACCCAGCCCGTCTCGGTGTGGGCGCGCAGCGCGGCGGTCGCGAGGGCCAACGCCTCGTCACCAGATCGCGGTTCGCGGTTCACTGCCATCCCTCCAGGGTGCTCGCCAACGCGGTGCGCGCTCGTTCGAGGAGACCACGGACCGCGGTGCTCGTCGTGCCGAGGACCTCCGCGATCTCCTCGTAGCTCAGTTCCTCGACCTCGCGCAGGATCCAGGCCGAGCGTTGTCGCGGGGGCAGCAGCTGCAGGGCCAGGTCGAGCGCCTCCCGCAGCGCGGCCGCCTCGCTGGTCCGGGCGGGGTCGGCGCGCAGGTCGCGGATCTGGTCGCGGACCTCGTCGAGCTCGACGTCGAGGACGAGGTCGTCGTTCTTGCGCCGGGAACGGCGGAACACCTCGTGGCGGCAGATGGTGAACAGCCAGGTGCGCACGGAGGAGTCGCCGCGGAAGTTCTTCAGACCGCGCCAGGCCGCGAGGAAGGTCTCCTGGACGCAGTCGTCGCTCTGGCTGCGGTCGTCGAGGAGCCGTGCGGCGTAGCGGTAGAGGGAGGGGCCGTGGCGTTCGACGAGTTCGGCGAAGGCGTCGCGGTCGCCCATGGTGGCGAGCGCGGTGAGGGTCGCGTCGTCCCTGGTCCCGTCCGTGGATCCGTCGTGCATCGACCTGCCGACCCCCTGTTCCGTCCTGCCGCATCAGAGCACGGGCGGCGCTGGACCACCCGTTGAAACCTGTGGTGCAGGTCACACTCAAGGTCGCGTGACGTTTCCCCGGCGGCTCCCTCTACCCCCTGTGAACGCGGCAACCACGCCGCGGGACGACACGAGGAGAAACCCATGACCCAGACCGCCGACCAGAAGTCGACCATCACCTCCACCGGGGCGACCGCCACCTCCACCGCTCCCTCCAGCCTGGCCTCCGCGCACGGCGTGACGACCATCGCCGACACCGTGGTCTCGAAGATCGCCGGGCTCGCCGCAAAGGACGTCTCCGGTGTCCACGCCCTCGGTGGCGGCGCCGCCCGCGCCGTCGGTGCCCTGCGCGAGCGCATCCCCGGCAGCCGCACCAACCACTCCCAGGGCGTGTCCGTCGAGGTCGGCGAGCGTCAGGCCGCCGTCGACATCGAGCTGATCGCCGAGTACGGCGTCGCCATCGCCGACCTCGCGACCGCGGTGCGCCGCAACGTCATCAACTCCGTCGAGCGCATGACCGGGCTCGAGGTCACCGAGGTCAACCTCGAGGTCTCCGACGTGCACCTGCCCGACGAGGACGACGCCGAGGAGACCCCGGTGCGCACCACCACCACGCGCGTCCAGTGACACCCGCCGATCCCAGCGACGTCCCGGAACTGGCCGACGCCCTCGCGGCCGCTGTGCTCCAGGTCCCGGGCGTCGTCCGGCTGAACGCCGGAGCGCTCGGTGAGATCGGCACCTACCTGCCGGGTCGCCGCGTCGCCGGCATCCGGCTGGGCAGCACCGAGGCACCGACCGAGGTGCACGTCGTGCTCCAGCCGGACGTGCCGCTCCGCACGGTCGCCCAGGCCGTGCACGTCGCCGCCGGTGAACTCCTCACCGCGGCGGGCGCCCGCCCCGAGGTCCGCGTCCACGTGGACGACCTCGCGTGAAAACCTCTGAAACCCCCTCGAAGGGAACTGTCATGTCCTCCTCCACCACGGGCCTGATCGCCGGCCTGCTGCTGGCCCTCATCGGCGCGACCGCCGGTTTCGGCTGGTTGCTGCTGGGCGTCCTGCTCGGTGCGATCGGTTACCTGATCGGTGCCCACCTGGAGGGGCGGGTCGACCTGACGTCGTTGCTGCCGGGCCGTCGTGGCTGACACCCTCGCGCCGGAGCGCGTCGAAGCGGGTGAGCGGGGGCGTCTCGTCGTCTCCGAGCGCGCGGTGTCCCGCATCGTCGAGGCCGCGGCCGCCGTACCGGGCACGCGACGCACCTCGAGCGCGAACCCCCGCACCGCGGCGGCGGCCGTCTCCGGCGTCGTGGACAGCGTCCTCGGGCGCTCCTACCCCGACGTCGACTGCACCGTCGCCGGTCACCGGGCCCGGGTGAAGGTCGAGGTCGCCGCCGTGTGGCCGGTGCCCGCCCCGCAGGTCGCGGCCCGCGTCCAGGCGGCGGTCACCGAGGCCCTCGACCACTACGCCGGGATGACGGTCGACGACGTGTCGGTCGTCGTCGCCACCTACGTGACCGACCAGCCCGAGACCACCAGGAGGGTGTTGTGAGCAGCTCCGAACGCGCGGCCGCCGCGCGCACCGGCTCCGGTCGCATCGGCGCCGTGGGTCCCGTCCTGGCCGTGCTGCTGCTGGCGCTGGCCGTCGTGCTGGGCCGGGAGGCCGGGATCGGCCTGGGCTGGTTCGGCGGGGGCCGCTGGCTCCCGTCCCTCGCGAAGTCCCTGGACGGTCTCGCGCCGTCCGGCGCCCTCGTCGCGGTGTGCTGCGTCGCGATCGTGCTGGGCGCGTGGCTGGTGGTGACCGGGTTCGGTCGCCGCTCCCGCCGCGCGATCTCGGTCGCCGGCGCGGCCGGGGTCCACCTCTCCACCCGTGACGTCGCCCGCCTCGCCTCCGGCGCCGCCCGTCGCTGCGACGGGGTGCTTGAGGCCAAGACCACCGCGTCGCGCAAGATCGTGTCGGTCGCGGTGCAGGCCACGTCCGCGGACGTCCGCGAGGACGTCGCCCGGGCCGTGGCGGCCCAGCTCGCCCCCCTGTCCCGCGCTCCCCGCGTCCGGGTGCGGGTCAACGCACCGGAGGTGCTGTCGTGAAACGCGGAGTCCTCGCCCTGGACCGGACGCTCGCCGTCCTCCTCGGTCTCGTCCTGCTCGCCGGTGGGGTCGCCGGGTTGGCCTGGTGGACGGGTGACCTGCTGCCCGACACCACCCTCGACACCGGCTCGATCACCTCGGCGCTCGACGCCGGGTGGTTCCCCGCGGCCTGCGGGGCGGTCGCGGTCGTCCTCGCGCTGCTGGCGCTGTGGTGGCTGCTCGCGCACCTGCCGCAGCGCAGGATCGGGGCGGTGCTGCTACCCGGTTCCGGTGGCCGGGGCACGTTCCAGGTCAACGGTGACGGTCCGACCCGGGCCGCCGCGCAGGTCCTCACGGGTGTTCCCGGGGTCCGCTCGGCCAGTGGCCGCCTCGTGCACGACCGCGGGAACCTCGTCGCGGAACTCTCGGCGACCGTCGAACCCCGCGCGGACCTCGGTGAGGTCGCCGCCGCTGCCGCGGAGATCCGTGGGCAGCTGCTCGAGGTCCTCGGCCGGCCCGACGTCGTGGGCCGGGTGCGCCTCAGCGTCGCCCGCGCCGACCGTGGGGCCCGCGTCGCCTGAGCCCACCCGTGAGGGCTGTTCGGGGGGTGAGTGAGGGCCGTGCAGGTGACGGAGAGTCACAGGGCGGGGTCGTCCGGGTCTACTGGGACCGCGGGACGGCCCCGCCGCTGTGCGTGCTGGGGGTGTCGTGGCTCGTCGTCGCACGAGCGCGCTCGGGGTGGTCGGCGGTCTGCTGGTCGCCCTGACCTGCGGGGGCGGCGGCACCGGTGAGATGACGGGACCCCTCAGCGGGCAGTCCCTGTACGCGGACCCGGACTCCTCGGCGCGGCGCCAGCTCGCGGCCTACGAGGCCGAGGGCCGGACCGGGCTCGCCGAGCAGCTCCGGCCCCTCGCGCAGGAGCCCACGGCGACCTGGTTCACCGGCGACCCGCCCCGTGCGGCGGCGCAACGGCTGACGACGGCGGCCGCGGCGACGGGGAGCCTGCCCGTCCTCGTCGCCTACGACATCCCCGACCGGGACTGCGGGTCGCAGTCCGCCGGGGGTGCCGCCGACGGGGCGGCCTACCTCGACTGGATCCGCGAACTGGCCGCCGGGATCGGGGACCGGCCCGCCATCGTCGTCCTCGAGCCGGACGCGATCCCGCTCTCGATCACCGGGTGCCCCCACCTGGACCCGCGGGCGCGCTACGGCCTGCTGCGTCAGGCCGTCGAGGTCCTCACCGCCCTGCCGCAGACCCACGTCTACCTCGACGCGGGGCACCCGGACTGGGTGCAGGACCTCCCGGTCCTGGCGGTGGCGTTGCAGGCCAGCGGGATCGACCGGGCCGCGGGCTTCTCGCTCAACGTGTCGAACTTCGAGACCACCGCCGCGAACGTCGCCTACGGTCGCCGGTTGTCGAAGCTCTCGGGCGGCGCGCACTTCGTCGTCGACACCAGCCGCAACGGCTCCGGAGCCTCCGACACGGGCGACGAGTTCGCGTGGTGCAACCCCGCCGGGGCCACGATCGGGCGGGTTCCGAGCACCTCCACGGGCGAGCGTCTCGTCGACGCGTGGCTGTGGGTGAAGCGTCCCGGGGAGTCCGACGGCGCCTGCCGACCGGGTGAACCCGCAGCCGGGGAGTGGTGGCCGGAGTACGCCCTGGCGCTTTCAGCCGTGTAGAGTCGGTGACGCACGTTGCGGACGTAGCGCAGTTGGTAGCGCATAACCTTGCCAAGGTTAGGGTCGCGAGTTCGAGTCTCGTCGTCCGCTCTCACGCAGCACAGCAGGTACGGTCCCTCTCATGAGGGGCCGTTCTGCGTTATGGACCGCCTTCCGCGCCTGGCGGAACCTGCCGGTCAGCACCCTCGCCCTCCTGTGGGCCCGCGCGCACGGCGCGACGATCGCCCTCGGCGACGACCTGTTCGTCGAGTGCTCCGGGATGCCGCGCGGGAGCTACGGCCGGGGCGGGACGACGCTCGGCAACGTCTGGTTGCACGGCGGGCTGGGCGGGCCGCAGCGACGGCGCCACGAGCTCCGCCACGCCGACCAGTACGCGCTGCTCGGCACCACCCCGTTCCTCGCCCTCTACGGCCTGAACGCGCTGGTGACCCGCAACCGCCCGCACCACAACGTCTTCGAACGCTGGGCGGGACTCGAGGACGGCGGCTACCGACACCCGCAGCGGACTCGGGACCGGGACCTCAGGACGGGATGACGGCCTCGTCGAGGGGGTCCGGGCGGACCCGCACCGCCAGGACCGCGACGTCGTCCTCGGCGTGGCCGGCGACGTGTTCCAGCACGGCGTCGCAGATCTCGGCGGGCGAGCGGTCGGCGAACCCCGCGGCGGTCTCCGCGAGCCACTGCAGGCCGTCGTCGATCGAGGCGCCGCGGCGTTCCACGAGCCCGTCGGTGTAGAGCAGGACCGTCGCGCCCGGCGGGAGGCCGTGGACGTGGTCGGCCCGGACGAACTCCGCCTCCAGGCCCAGCAGCAGGTCCGGCCGGGTCCGCAGGAGCTGGCTCGAACCGTCCGGCGAGACGACCAGCGGCGGGGGGTGGCCGGCGTTGGACCAGCGCAGCCGCCAGTCCTGCGACCCGTCGAGGGGTTCGATCGTGGCGAGCACGCCGGTCGCCAGCGCACCGACCCCGAGGTCGCGCATCGCCCGGTCCAGGGCGGCGAGCGCCGCGGCGGGCGAGACCTCCAGGGAGTAGCCGATGCCGCGCAGCAGGTTGCGGACCTGACCCATCGCGGCGGCGGCGTCCTGGTCGTGACCGGTGACGTCGCCGATGACCAGGCAGGTGGTGCCGGAGGCGGTGAGGAAGGCGTCGTGCCAGTCGCCACCGACCTGAGCGTGCTCGGCGGCGGGGAGGTAGCGGACGGCGATCTCGAGGTGCTGGGGCAGCGGCGCCGACGTCAACAGGCTGCGCTGCAACGTCTCCGCCAGGCTGCGGACGGCGGCGGCCGCCTTGCGTTCGGAGCGCAGCGCCCGGACCCGGTCCAGCGCCTGCGCGGTGGAGGCGGCGAGGGCGTTGAGGAGGTCGTCGTCCTCGGCGGTGAGGACGCGGTCCCGGCGCCAGGAGAGGCCGAGGGCGCCGACGACGCGGTCGGTCAGGCGCAGCGGCCAGGCGGCGCTCGTGCCGGGGCCGTCGTCGCGGACGACCGGTGCCCCGCCGAGGGCTCCCGCGAGCGCGGCGGCCGCGGGGTCGTCGACGTCGCCCAGGACCTGCAGGCTGCGGTCCTGGAGGACCCCGAGCACGATGCCGTCGGCCTCGAGCAGGCCGATCGCGCCGCGGCCGAGGACCTGCAGGACGTCGTGCTCGTCCTGGGCGTCGGGCATGGCCTGGGCGACGGCGACGAGACCGGCGAGGCGCCGGGCCTGCCACTGCTGCAGGTCCGCGCGGCGACGTTCGGCCTCGTAGGACGCGGCGGCGGACAGGGCGTCGCCCACGGTGGCGGCGACGAGGCGGAGGAAGTCGCGGTAGGTGGCGTCGAGGGCGATGTGGTCGCTGAGCACGGCCGCCAGGACCCCCTGGGACTCGCCCCCGAGGGCCGCCGGGATGCGGACCCAGGCGAGTCTCGGCGCACCCGGTTCGTCCTGCACGAGGACCTGGCGGGGGCTCAGCACGGACGGCGGGGGCGGCAACGTCGACTCGTGGCCGGGCAGCTGGAGGTCGACCGCCCGCAGGTCCGCGGGCAGCGTCGTCAGCACGTCCAGGGCGCGCTTCGCCAGTTCGAGCGGCGGCTGCAGCTCGGTGGCGAGGTCGCCGAGGCGGCTGAGGAGTTCGAGGCGACGGTGGTCCTGCACCTGTCGGGTGGTCTCCGCCGCGATGTCCACCACCCCGGCGATGGCCCCGCCGTCGTCGCGGACCGGGGAGTAGGAGAACGTGAAGAACGTCTCCTCCAGGAACCCGCTGCGGTCCATCATCACCGGCATGTCGGTGAACCAGACGGCGTCCCCGGTCATCGCCCGGGCGAAGAGGGGTTCCAGCTCCGCCCAGGTCTCGGCGAAGACCTCGCGGACGGGGCGTCCCAGCGCGGGGTGCTTGCGGCCGATCGTGTCGGCGTAGACCTGGTTGTAGAGCATCGTGAGGTCGGGGCCCCAGGCGATGAGGACCGGGAACCGCGTCTCGAGCGCCAGCTCGAGGGCTCGGCGAAGGGTGCGGGGCCACTCGTCCGGCGTCCCCAGGGTCGTCGCGGACCAGTCGACGGCCTCGTAGGCCGACCGCAGGTCTGCCGCGGAGCCGAAGGGCAGACTGAACACCACCCTGGCAATGTAACGGCGATCTAGGGCCCGGGTTCCCTCCCGAGCTTCGCCGGGCCGTGCTCGGCGTCGCGCAACCAGCGCGAGCCGCTGCCCTCGTCGCGGGCGGCGTCGTGGGGGTTGAACAAGGTGCAGCGGGTCAGCGAGAGGCACCCGCAGCCGATGCACCCGGTCAGCGACGTGCGCAGGGCCTGCAGCTCCCGGATGCGGGCGTCGAGGAGCCGCTGCCAGACCTCCCCGACCCGCGACCACTCCCGGGCGGAGGGGGCCCGGTCGGACGGCAGGGTGTCGAGGGCCTCGCCGATGTCGGCCAGGGAGAGGCCGACGCGCTGTCCGGCGGCGATGACGGCGAGGCGCCGCAGGACGTGACGGGGGAAGCGGCGTCGCCCCCCGGCGTCGCGGACCGGGCTGAGCAGCCCGCGTTCCTCGTAGTAGCGCAACGCGGGGACGCTGAGTCCGGCGCGTTCGGCCACGGTGCCGATGCTCAGCAGGTCGTCTCGCACGCTCACCCGGGCAGCATCCGGCACGAGGGGGTTGACCTCAAGCTCGCTTGAGCTGGTGACGTGTCGGCGTGCGCATCGACCACGTGCAGTTCCCCGTGCCGGACGTCTCCGCCGGCACCGCCTTCTTCCGCGACGTGCTGGGCCTGCCCGTCGACGGGGGGCTCGTCCAGGTCGGCCGGAGCCGGTTGCGGCTGGTTCCCGCCGCCGACGCGGTCCCCGCGACGCAGCACCTGGCGTTCTCGGTGCCGGGCGACGCGGGCCGCGCGGCGCACGACTGGCTGGCGCAGCGGGTGGAGCTCCTCGGCCACGACGGGCAGGACCTGTTCGAGGCGCCACCGTCCTGGGACGCCTGCTCCAGCTACTTCCTCGGCGCCGACGGGACCGTCCTGGAACTGATCGCGCGTCGGCGACGGCCGGAACGTCTCGGCGGCGACGACTTCGGGCCCGGGCACCTGCTGGCGATCAGCGAGGTGGGGATCCCGGTGGCGTCGGTGGCGGAGGCCCGGCGGCGACTGGCGCGCGAGGTGGGGGCGGCGCCGTTCGGGGGTCCGGGGTCGGAGACGTTCAGCGCCGTCGGCGACGACGACGGGCTGCTGGTGCTCGTCACGCCCGGTCGGGCCTGGTTCCCGACGCGGGACCACCTGGCCCGGCCGTCGCGACTGGTGGTGGACCTGTCCGGGACGCGGGGTCGCGGTGAGCTGGTGCTCGACGGCGGCACGCTCGTGCGGTATGATTGAGCCTTCAAGCACTTTACCTGGAGGCAAGTCGTGGAGATCGGCGTCAGCGCGTTCGCGGAGACCACCGAGCACCCGGAGACGGGCGCCCTGCTCAGCCACGCGGAACGGCTGCGCGAGATCGTCGAGGAGATCGAGGTCGCCGACCAGGTCGGCCTCGACGTCTACGGCCTCGGCGAGCACCACCGTCCCGACTACGCCGCGTCCGCCCCCGCCGTCGTGCTGGCCGCGGCGGCCACCCGGACCACGCGGATCCGGCTCTCCAGCGCCGTCACCGTGCTGAGCTCCGAGGACCCCGTCCGGGTGTTCCAGCAGTTCGCGACCCTCGACGGGCTCTCGAACGGCCGCGCCGAGATCATGGCCGGCCGCGGGTCCTTCATCGAGTCGTTCCCGCTGTTCGGCTACGACCTCGAGGACTACGACGACCTCTACGCCGAGAAGCTCGACCTCCTGCTGAGGATCCGCGAGAACCCCGAACGCGTGAACTGGTCCGGCGGGAGGTTCCGGGCCGACGTCCCCGGCCTCGGCGTGTACCCGCTACCCGTGCAGCAGCCGCTGCCGGTGTGGATCGCGGTCGGCGGGAACCCGCAGTCCGTCGTGCGCGCGGGAACCCTCGGCCTGCCGCTGGCCATCGCCATCATCGGCGGGATGCCCGAGCAGTTCGCGCCGCTGGCCGACCTCTACCGCGAAGCGGGCGCCCGGGCCGGCCACGACCCGTCGACGCTGCGGATCGCGACCCACTCCCACGGGTTCGTGGCCCCGACGACGCAGCAGGCCACCGACGTGCACTTCAAGCCCTACCAGGCCGTCATGAACGGACTCGGCCGTGAGCGCGGCTGGAACCACTTCTCCCGCACCAGCTACGAGGCGGCCCGCAGCCGCCGTGGCGCCCTGCTCGTCGGGTCGCCGGAGGAGGTCGCGGAGAAGATCGTGAAGCAGCACGAACAGCTCGGGATCGACCGGTTCATGCTGCACGTCAGCGCCGGGACGATGCCGCACGCCGACGTCCTGCGGGCCATCGAACTGCTGGGCACCGAGGTCGCCCCCCTGGTCCGCAAGGCCCTCGCCCCCTGACCCGTGATCCCGCTGGGAGACCCAGCGGGATCACGGGTGGGGTCGTGTCCACGAGGTCAGCGCTTGCGCACGACCAACCACACGGCCAGCGCAGTGACCACCACGATGCCGGCGATCAGCACACCGCTCTGCTGAGCGCCGGAGCCGGGGGCGCCGGCGCTGACCTCGTGGACCTTCGCCTTGACGTCCTCGACCTTGGCGCTCGCCTGCGCCTTCACGTCGGCCTTGGCCGCGAGCGCGTCCGCGGTGGAGGCCAGGCGGGCGCGGGTCTCGGCGATGTCGCGCTCGAGCCCCGCGCGGTCGGTCGGGACGGCACTGTTCGGGAGGCTGTCGCTCATCGCTGGAACCCTTCCTTCACGGCGTTGACGTCCTGCTTGACGCTGTCCACCGTCGCCTGCGGAAGCGCCGGGGTGACCTGCTGGAACTCCTTGCGGCCCACCAGGGCCAGGGCGCCGGCGACGAGGAACAGCACGACCCCGACGATCAGGGCCGCGAGCCAGGCGCTCACCACCATCGCCAGCGCCAGGATCGCGGTGGTCACGAGGGCACCGAAGCCGAAGAAGGCCAGCAGGCCCGCCCCCGAGAACATCCCGAGGCCGAGACCCGCCTTCTTGCCCTTCTCGGTCAGCTCGACCTTGGCGAGCGCGACCTCGTCACGGACGAGGTGGGACACCTGTTCGGTCAGCTGACCGATCAGCTGCCCGACGGTCTCGTCCGCGCGCGTCGGGGACTGGACCGGTCCCGGTCCGTGCGAGACGCTCAGGTCGTCGCTCCGGGTGGACCCCGTGGGTTGGCTCATGCCCCATGACTACCCGTGTTCGGCCCGGACGACACCCCGAAGCTCACCGCATGTGCGGGTACACGTGGTCCGTCGGCGCCACGAACGTCTCCTTGAGGGCCCGCGGACTGGTCCAGCGCTGCAGGTTGAGGATCGAACCCGCCTTGTCGTTGGTGCCCGAGGCCCGGGAACCACCGAAGGGCTGCTGGCCGACGACCGCGCCGGTCGGCTTGTCGTTGACGTAGAAGTTGCCCGCGGTGAAGCGCAGCGCCTCGGAGGCGTGGGCCACGGCGGCGCGGTCGGTCGCGATGACCGAACCGGTCAACCCGTAGGGGGAACCCGCGTCGACCGTCCGCAGCGTCTCCTCCCAGGCCCCGGGGCGCGCGTCGTCGAACACGTGGACGGCGAGGACCGGACCGAAGTACTCCGTGCAGAACGCGTCGTCGGTGGGGTCCTGCCCCAGGACGACGGTGGGGCGGACGAAGTAGCCCTCGGAGTCGTCGTAGGTCCCGCCGGCGGCGACGGTCAGGCCGGGTGTCGCCTTCGCGCGCTCGATCGCGGCGACGTTCTTCGCGTAGCTGCGGGCGTCGATGACGGCACCGCCGAAGTTCGAGAGGTCGCTGACGTCGCCGAAGCGCAGCGAGTCGACCTTGGCGAGGAACTCCTCCCCCATGACGTCCCAGACCGACTGCGGGACGAAGGCGCGGGACGCGGCGGAGCACTTCTGCCCCTGGTACTCGAAGGCGCCGAGCAGCATGGCGTTGGACAGGATCGCCGGGTCGGCCGAGGGGTGGGCGAGCACGAAGTCCTTGCCCCCGGTCTCACCGACGAGTCGCGGGTAGGTGCGGTAGTTCGCGATGTTCTCGCCCACCGCACGCCACAGGTGCTGGAACGTCGCCGTGGACCCCGTGAAGTGGATCCCGGCGAGGTCGCGGTCCGCGAGGACGACCTCGGAGACGTCCCGGCCGTCACCGGTGAGCAGGTTGATCACCCCCGGGGGGAGTCCCGCGGCCTCCAGCAGCTTGAGCGTCCACCACGCCGAGAGCGTCTGCGTCGGGGAGGGTTTCCAGACGACGGTGTTGCCCATGAGCGCGGGGGCGGTCGGCAGGTTCCCCGCGATGGCGGTGAAGTTGAACGGGGTGATCGCGTAGACGAACCCCTCGAGCGGACGGTGGTCCATCCGGTTCCAGACGCCGGGGGAACTGACCGGCTGCTCCGCGAGCAGCCGGCGCCCGAAGGAGACGTTCCAGCGCCAGAAGTCGACGAGTTCGCAGGGCGCGTCGATCTCGGCCTGCTGCGCGGTCTTGGACTGCCCGAGCATCGTCGCGGCCGCGATCTTCTCGCGCCACGGACCGGAGAGCAGGTCGGCCGCGCGCAGGAACACCGCGGCGCGGTCGTCGTAGTCCATCGCGGCCCACGCCGGACCGGCCGCCAGCGCCGCGTCCACCGCCTGCCGGGCCTGTTCCCTGGTGGCCGTCCCGAACGTCCCGAGGACGCTCGCGTGCCGGTGCGGCTGCACGACGTCGACCTTCTCGCCGCCGCCGAGGACGGACTTCCCCCCGATGGTCTGGGTGAGTTCCACGGGGTTGCCCGCCTGCTCGGCGAGGGACTCCAGCAGCAGCTTCCGCTCGGGGCTGCCGGGGGCGTAGCCGTGGATCGGTTCGTTGCGGGGGGCGGGGACGTCGGTCACGGAGTGCACGTCTGGTTTCCTTCCGGGCCGGGGTCAGCCGGCGACGAGGGAGCGGGCGAAGAAGGCGAGGTTCGCGGGTCGTTCGGCGAGGCGACGGGAGAAGTAGCCGTACCAGTCGGTGCCGTAGGGCACGTAGACGCGGACGGTGTGCCCGGCCCGCGCGAGGCGGAGCTGCTCCCCGGACCGGATGCCGTAGAGCATCTGGAACTCGGCGGTCCCCTCGGGACGGCCCCGCAGGAGCGACTCGGCGAGATTCACGAGGCGCAGGTCGTGGGTGGCGATCATCGGGTAGGCACCGCCGTCGAGCAGGACCTTCAGGGAGCGGACGTAGGCCTTGTCGACGTCGGCCTTCGCCGGGTACGCGACCTCGGGGGGTTCGTTGTAGGCGCCCTTGACGAGGCGGACCCGGGAACCGGGCACGGCGAGGTCGCGGGCGTCGCCCTCGGTGCGGCGCAGCATGGCCTGCAGGACGCAGCCGGTGCGGGGGAAGTCCTGGCGCAGGGCGCGCACGGTCTCGAGGGTGTCGTCGACGCGGGTGTGGTCCTCCATGTCGACGGTGACGTCGACACCGTGGGCGCGGGCGAGCTCGGCGAGGGCGTGGGCCCGTTCGGTGGCCGCTCGCGGACCGGTCGGACCGAGGCCCTGACCGAGCGCGGAGAGCTTGATCGAGATCTCGTTGCCCGCGGCCAACCCCTCGGCCGCGAGGCGTTCGACGACGTCGCGGTACCCCGCGACGGTCTCGTCGGCCTGGCTCGCCTCGGTGATGTCCTCCCCGAGGCGGTCGAGGCTGACGGCGATGCCGTCGCCGTGCAGGGCGCGCACCGCCGCGGTGGCGGCGGCGACGTCGTCACCGGCGATGAAGCGGGCGACGACGGGGCGGCTGAGGCTGCTGCCGGTCACCAGGGACCGCACGCCGCGGTTGCCGGCGACGCCGAGGAGGAGTTGTCCGAACACACCTCGACGCTAGGACCCCACGGGCTCCGGGGCCACTGACGATCGTCAGACCTTCGACCGTTCTCGTCGTACAGGTGGATGATGGCCGGGTGAACCCGGCCGACCAGCTCCAGGACCTCGTCGACTCCGTCGCGGAGCAGACGGGGGCGCCGGTGACCCTGGAGGACCGGGACCTGCTGCTGGTGGCCTCCTCCGGTCACGACGAGGTCATCGACGACGTGCGCCGCAGCTCGATCCTGCGCCGGCGCTCCGACCCGGTCGTGCAGCAGCTGTTCGCGGGCTTCGGCATCGCCCGGGCGACCGGGCCGCTGCGCATCCCGGGCGACCCCGACGCCGGGCGCCTCCCCCGGTGGTGCGTACCGGTGCGCTGGCGCGGCGTGACCTACGGCTACCTGTGGCTGCTGGACCCGCACGAACGGGTGCGGGCCACCCACCTGGAGCGGGTCCGGGACGCCCTCGACCTCGTCGCGGCGCACCTCGCGACCCGGGCCCGCGCCGCCGACCGCACCACGTGGGCCGTCGGGGAACTGCTGTCCAGCGACGCGGGCTCGCGGGCCCAGGCCGTGGAGGAGCTGCAGCGCGACGGGCTGCTGCCCCCGGTCGTGACCGTCGTGGCCCTCGCCCCCGCCGACGGCGGCCCGACCGGGACGGTCAACGGGTGGCTGCTGCCCCGCTCCGTGCTCGTGTCGGCGGTCGGGCACCGCGCGGCGCTGGTCGTCCCCGGAACGCTCGACGGGGCGGGGATCGCGGCGCGCGCGGCGGGCGCGCTGTCGTCCCAGCACCCCGCGGGGGTCGCCGTCGGGGTCTCCGGGATCGTCAACGCGACCCAGGCGCACACCGGGTGGCAGCAGGCCGACGCCGCGCTGCGCTCCGGGGGCGCTGGAGTGCGCGAGTGGGAACGGCTGGGGGCGTTGCGGCTCCACGCGCTCGCCGACCCGGTCGCGCTGTCCACCGTCGTGCGCGACGAACGGGCCGTGCGGTTGTTCGCCACCGAACCGGAGCTGGTGGAGACGGCCCGGACCTACCTCGACCTGGCCGGCAGCGCGCAGCGCACGGCCGCCGCGCTGTCGATCCACCGCCAGACCCTCTACCACCGGTTGCGGCGGATCGCGGCGGTCAGCGGGTACGACCTGGACGACGGGCGGGACCGGTTGGCGCTGCACCTGGCGCTGGTGCTCGGGTGAGCGGTCGCGACGTCGCACCCACCGGTGTCACCACGTGGGTTGAGGTCTGGGTGCGCCGATCGTGGCGTCCTCACGACCGGTTCGTCCCACCGACGGCTCACTCCACGACGGTGCCGGCGCGCTGCTCGGTTAGCGTGGAGGCGTGATCACGCTCCAGGGATAGGTCGGGCTCGCCGCACGAGCCATCCGACCCCCGTCGGGACGACCGGCCACGCCGGCGTTCCGGCCTGCCCTGAGGGAGATCTCCCCCGTGTCCCACCCCGAACGGGTGGCGGACCGTCGCACGCTCCTGGCCCTGCCCGGAGTGCCGCTGGTGTTCGTCGCCTCGAGTCTCGTCCGGCTGTCCTACGCCACCCTCGTCCTGTCCCTGCTGCTGACGGTCCAGACCGCCACCGGCTCCTACGCGGTGGCCGGCACCGCGCTCGGCGCGTACGGCGTCACCGGGTTCGCCATGCCGCTGAAGTCCCGGTTCCTCGACCGGCGCGGAGCCCGCCGGGTGCTCCCGTGGATGAGCGTCGGCTTCGCCGTGGCCGTGCTGTCGCTGACCCGCACGTCCTCACCGGTCCTGTGCTGCGCGGCCGCCGTCGCCGCGGGCGTGGCCGCCCCGCCCGTCGGGCCCACGGTCCGGGCCGCGTGGGCCCGGCTCACGCCCCGACCGCCCGCCCGGCAGCGGGCCTACGCCCTGGACGCCGTCGTGGAGTCGGCGCTGTTCGCCGTCGGTCCGGTGGTGGCCAGCGCGACGGCGGTGACCCTCGGACCGGCGGGGGCGCTCGCCGTCACCGCCGGGACCCACGTGCTGGGGTCGATGCTGATGTCCCGTTCTCCCCTGCTGACCCGGGTCGCGGCGCCCGCTGCGACCACCGCCCGGCCGTCACGCACCCGGAACCTCCTGGGCCCGCTGACCCGGCCGGGGTACGCCGTCCTGCTGCTCTTCACGTTCGGCACCGGACTCGCGAACGACCCCCTCGAGGTCGCCGTCGTCGCACGCGGACAAGAAGGTTCCGCCGTGACCGCGGGGCTGCTGCTGGCGGTGCTGTCGATCTCGGCGGCGGTCTCCGGTCTCACGTGGGGTCACGTCGTCGGCCGCTGGTTCCCGCTGCGGCGGGCGGCGGACTGGACGGTGCTGGCCGTCCTGGCGACGGTGACCGCGCTCGCGGCAGTCGTCGCGGCCCTCGGGTCCGGGTCGGTGCTCCTCGTGGTGGCCCTGATCGTGGTGGGTTCCGCCGGCGCGCCCCTCGCGGTCGTCACCTACACCGCCGCCGACCGGTTGGGCGGGCAGGACGGTGGTTCGGAGGCGACGAGCTGGGTGAACGCCGCGACCAACCTCGGGGCGTCCCTCGGCACCGCGGGTGCGGGTCTCCTCGTGGAGTCCGGTGGGAGCGCGGACGCGTTCCGGGCGGCCGCCGTGGTCGCGGGGGTCGCCGGTGCGGGGGCCTGGGTACGCCGCGCACGGGAGCGTCGGCGCGGGGTTTGACACCGGCACCCACCGGGAGTCGGATGAGGAGGTGCTGCCCGCCGACGGTCACGTCCACAGCCAGTTCTCCTGGGACGCGCGGACGGTCGGGTCGATGTCGGCGACCTGCGCCCGCGCCGTCGAGATCGGGTTGCCGTCGCTCGCCTTCACCGAGCACGTCGACTTCACACCCTTCCGGGCCGGGTTCCTCGTGGACCAGCACCCCGACCTCGTCACCGACGGGATCCTGCACGCGCCGCCCTTGGACGTCGACGGGTACCTCGCCGCGATCGAGGAGTGCCGGGCCCGGTTCCCCGACCTCACGATCCTCACCGGGATGGAGGTCGGGCAACCGCACCTGCACCGTGACGAGGTCGCCGGCCTGCTGCGCCGCGGTCGCTTCGACCGGGTCGTCGGCTCGCTGCACTGCCTGCCCGACGGGGACTCCCACGCCGAACCCTGGTTGCTGTTCGAGCACCGGGAGCCGGTCGAGGTGTTCCGCGAGTACCTCGCCGAGATCCCGCGGATGGTCGCGGGGTCGGACGCGTTCGCGACGTTCGCGCACATCGACTACCCGGTGCGCAGCTGGCCCGGGGCGTTCGACCCGCGGGAGTTCGAGGAGGGACTTCGGACTGCCCTGCGGTCCCTCGCCGCAGGGGGACGGGCCCTGGAACTCAACACGAGGTTGCCGCTGCACCGCACGATCCTGGGCTGGTGGCCGGAGGAGGGTGGGCGGCTGCTGACCTTCGGCAGCGACGCCCACGTCCCCGAGGCGGTCGGAACGGGTTTCGCCGCGGCCGCGGACGCCGCGGGGGCGGCCGGTTTCGTCCCGGCGTCGCGGATCGAGGACCCGTGGGTCCTGGGGTGACCCCGTGGTGGGAGGACGTGCACGGCGACCCGTGCCGGGAGTGCGGGACGTCCTGGGTCGTGCCGTTCGAGGTCGCCGTCGAGCACATCGCCGGAGTTCCGGAACGATTGGCGGAACTGCTCCCCCGCGCCGGGCCGCCGGCCGACGGGTGGTCGGCCACGGAGTACGTCGTGCACACCGCCGACACGTTGCGCTCGTGGGCCGAACGCCTGGCGGCCGCCCTCGCGGGGGACGCGCGGGTCCCTGCGGGGCACGACGCCGACGACCTCGCGCGGGCCCGCCGGTACGGGTCCTTCGACGCGGGCGCCGCGCTGTGGACGGTGCGGCGGGCGACCGCCGACTGGTGCGACGTGGTCGTCGCGGCGCAGGCCGCCGGAGTTCTCGTCCGCCACGCCTCGCGGGGTTCCCTCACCGCGCACGACGTCGCGCTGCGGAACCGGCACGGCGTCCTGCACCACGTCCGGGACGTGGAGGCGCTCGTCCGCTGAGGTCAGCGTTCCCGGACCAGCACGAGGACCTCCCGGAGCCCGCCGCCGATCTCGTGCCGGGTCCTCCCCTCCCGGCGGAACCCGACCCGTTCCGCCACTCGGATCGACGCGGAGTTCCAGGGTTCGACGTGGGCGAGCAGTCGGCGAGCCGCGGGGAGGTTCCCCGCGAACTCCACGAGCAGCGCCAACGCCTCGGTCGCCACTCCCCGTCCACGGGCCGAGGGGACCACCCCGTACCCGACGGTGAAGACCCCGGGGGAATCCGTGAACCACAGTCCGGCCGAGCCGAGGGCCCGGTCGGAGGAGACGTCCGCGATCGCGAACGACCACCCGATCCCCTCGGCCAGCCGCCCCTGCTGGCGCTCGACCCACGCCCGGGCCTGCGCCTCGTCGGCGTTCGCGGGCAACGAACCGGTCAGCGGGACGTAGGGGTCGCTCGAGAGTTCCACCGCCATCGCGGCGTCGTCGAGGCGGAACCCGCGCAGGACGACCCCGGGGTCCACGCGGTCAGCGGATCCGGACGGCGACGAGGGCGACGTCGTCCTCGGGGTGGGCGGGGAGCAGTTCGCGCAGCAGCACGTCGCACAGCTCCTCCAGACCCAGGTCGACGTGACGGGAGACCGCTTCGAGGAGGCGGGCGGTGCCGACCTCGACGGACTGGTCGCGGCGTTCGACGAGGCCGTCGGTGTGGAACAGGATCGTGTCGCCGCTGCGGAGCAGGAGTTCACCGTCGTGGCGGGCGGTGGCGGGGTCGATGCCGAGCAGCAGGTCGGGGCCGTCGCGGCCGTCGGCGACGACGAGGGGCACCACGACGCCACCGGCGCGCAGCATCACGGGGCTGGGGTGACCGGCGCTGGAGAACTCCAGGAACACCCCGTCGCGTCGGGGTTCGAGCCGTCCGACGAGGGCCGTGGCCAGGGTTTCGACCCCGAGGCCCTCGATCGCCGCGTCCAGCCGCGAGAGCAGCCCGGACGGTCCGTCGGGAGCCGCGAAGGCGATGCCGCGCAACAGGTTGCGCAACTGGCCCATCGCGGCGGCGGCCCCGATGTCGTGGCCGACGACGTCCCCGATGACCAACGTCGTCGCCCCGTCGGGTTGGGGGAACGCGTCGTACCAGTCGCCGCCGACCTGCGCGGCCTGGGCGGCGGGCAGGTAGCGGACGGCGGTCTGCCAGTGCGGGGACTGCGCGGGCGGGGTGAGGAGGTCCCGTTGCAGGCCTTCGGCGATGCGCTGCTGCTGACCGTAGAGACGGGCGTTGTCCAGGGCCAGCGCCGCGCGTTCGGCGACCCCGGAGGCCGTGGCGACGTCCTCGGAGTCGAAACCCCGTCGCTGCCGGCCCCGGGCGAGGGTGACCAGGCCGACGGTCCGGCCGCGGGCCCGCAACGGCAGCACGATCGCCGACCGCGGGTCCAGCGCCCGGGCGTGGTCCTGCGCCTCACCGGGGCCGAGGACGGCGCAGATCGCGTCGACCGCGGGTTCGGGCAGCACCACGGGGCGGCCGCTGCGGATGGCGTCCTGCACGTAGGACGTGCCCTCGGCACCGCGCAGCGACCGCAACCGGGTGCGCGCGTAGTCCTCGATGAGCCCCTGCCGGGCGGGGTCGACGTGCTGGGTCCCGACGTCGCGCAGCTCACCGTTCTCGTCGACGAGGGTGACGATGCACCAGTCCCCCAGCACCGGGACGAGGACCCCGGAGAGCCGCGCGACGGCCGTCTCCGCGTCCAGCGTCCCGGACAGGTGCGCACCGACGCCGGCGAGGAGCTGCACCTGCAGCGCAGCGCGTTCCGCGGCCTCCTCGGCGGCACGACGGGCCGCGGCGGGCAGCAGCAGGACGCTGGTCCCGGCCCCGTCGGGCCAGGCGCGCAGCTCGCACCACACGGCCAGCGGGTCGGGGTGCAGGAGCTCCAGGCTCGCGGAGTTCCCCGTGCGCGCGACCTCGAGGAGGACGGCGTCGAGTTGGGAACCGGCCGAGAGCGGGAAGACGTCCCCGAAGTTCCGCCCGAGCAGTTCCGAGCGCGGTCGCCCGATCAGCCGTTCGGCCTCGGCGTTGAGGTGGCGCAGGACGCGGTCGCCGTCGAGGGCGTAGTAGGCGGCGGGCAGGGACTCGAGGGCGCTCGCGAGACCGAGGACGTGGTCGCGGGTGGTGTCGTAGGCGACACCGAGCAACCGTTGCGGGACACCACCCTCGACCAGGACGCGCGCGCGGACCCCCATCCAGCCGAGGCTCCCGTCGCGACGACGGAACCGGAACTCGTGGTGGAGCGGCTCACCGGTGCGCACGGCGGTGGTGACGGCGTCGCGGAACTCGACGAGGTCGCCGGCGACGACGACGTCCTGCAGCCGGGCCTCGTAGCCCCGGGCCGTGGTGTCCTCGGGGTGCTCGAACAACGCGGCGAGGGCGTCGTCGGCCACGAGCCGGGCCGCGCCGAGGTCGTACTCGAACGACGCGACTCCCGCGGCCTCCATGGCCAGGTCGAGACGGACGCGGGTCGGGTCCAGCACGGGCGTCGTACCTCCCTCACGGTTCGCGTGACCTGCCGACTGTACTGGCCGGACGGGCTCCTCCCGGGGTCCTCACGCGGACCCGGGCTCCTCGCCCAGCGCCTCCTCGACCCGCCGGAGCAGCTGCAGCAGCGAACGGCGGTCCGGGGGTTCGAGGACCGCGAAGGCCCGGGCCGCGCTGTCCCGCGAGCGCCGGCCCAGCTCCTCGAGGACCCCGGTGCCCGCGGGGGTCAGTTCCAGCAGCAGCGAGCGACGGTTCCCGGGGTCGGTGGCGCGGCGCAGCAGGCCGGCCTCCTCGAGCGGGTCGACGAGGTCGGTGAGCGAACGCGGCGCGATGTGCAGGCGGGCGGCGACCTCGCCCATCCGGGGCGGGGTGGCGCAGCGGCCGACGACGCGCAGGACCCGGCCCTGGGCGGGGGTGATGGCGAGGTCCTCGACGTCGCCGTGGCTGCGTCGGCGCAGGCGCCACTGCACGGAGCGCAGCGTCTCGAGGAGTTCGCCGTCCAGGTCGTCCACGTCGACACCCTACCGGATCGTGAGGTAGCCTCATCGTGAGGTATCCACACGATCTGTTTGGAGGTGGGCCCGTGCGCGGAGATCCCAACCGCGATCCCTTCCGGCCCGGCAAGGCCGACACGTCCGACCCGGGCCGCCCCCAGCGCGACGAGGTGCGCCGGGTCCTGCGGCTCTTCCACCCGCACCGCCGGACGCTGGCCGTCGTCGGCGTTCTCATCGTCTTCTCCGCCGTCACCGGCGTCGCGTCACCGTTCCTCATCCGCGAGGTCGTCGACGTCGCCCTGCCGGACGGGAACCTGCACCTGCTGGCCTGGCTCGCGGCCGGGCTCATCGGCATCGTCGCGGTCAGCACCGCGCTCGACGTCGTGCAGGGACTGCTCACCACCCGGGTCGGGCAGGCCGTCATGCACGGTCTGCGGACCGCGCTCTACACGCACCTGCAGCGCATGTCGCTGGGGTTCTTCGCCCGCACCCGCACCGGTGAGGTCCAGTCGCGCATCGCCAACGACATCGGCGCGATGCAGACCGTCGTCACCTCCACGGGCGCGGACCTCGTCCAGAACCTCGCGACCGTCGTCGTCACCGTCGTCGCGATGCTCGCGCTGGACTGGCGGCTCGCGCTGTTCTCGTTCTGCGTGCTGCCCTTCTCGGTGTGGCTGAACCGCCGCGTCGGTCGGTTGCGCCGACGCATCACGGCCCGACGCCAGCGCCAGCTCGCGGAGATGTCGGCCACCGTCGAGGAGACGTTGTCGATCTCCGGGATCCTGCTGACCCGCACGACCGGGCGCACCCCCGAGGTCGTCGAACGGTTCACCCGGCAGTCCGACGAGGTCGCCGCCCTCGAGGTGGGGTCGGAGATGGCCGGCCGCTGGCAGTGGTCGCTCATCACCCTGACCATGGCGGCCGTCCCCGCCCTCACCTACCTCCTCGGCGGCTGGATCCGGGGAACGGGCACGGCCCTGAGCATCGGGACCCTCGTCGCCCTCGTCACGTTGCAGGGGCAGCTGTTCCGGCCGCTGGGGGCGCTGCTGCGGATCGTCGTGCGCCTGCACGCCTCGATGGCGTTGTTCGCGCGGGTCTTCGAGTACCTGGACACCCCGCCCGAGGTCGTCGAACGTCCCGACGCCGTCGCCCTCGAGGACCCCCGCGGGCACGTGCGGTTCTCCGACGTCACCTTCGCCTACCCCGGCGCCGAGACCGACACCGTGACCGGGATCGACCTGGACGTGCCGGCGGGTTCCTCGCTGGCCGTCGTCGGCGCGACCGGTTCGGGGAAGACGACGCTCGGGTACCTGCTGTCGCGGTTGTACGACGTCGGCTCCGGCGCGGTGACGATCGACGGTCACGACGTCCGGGAACTCACCGCGCGCTCGCTGTCCGACACCGTCGGCGTCGTCACCCAGGAGACGTTCCTGCTGCACGCCAGCGTCGCCGACAACCTGCGCTTCGCGAAGCCCGACGCGACCGACGACGAGCTGCGGAACGCGGCCCGGATCGCCCAGGTCGACGACGTCATCAGCGCGCTGCCGCAGGGCTACGACACCGTCGTGGGGGAACGGGGGTACCGGTTCTCCGGTGGTGAGAAGCAGCGGATCGCGCTGGCCCGCACCGTGTTGCGCGACCCACCGGTGCTGCTGCTGGACGAGGCGACGTCCGCGCTGGACACCCGGACCGAGCGGGCGATGGCCGCCGCGCTGGAGCGGTTGTCGAGCGGACGCACCACCGTGACGATCGCGCACCGGCTCTCGACCGTCCGCGACGCGGACCAGATCGTGGTCCTCGACCACGGCCGCATCGTCGAACGCGGGAAGCACGCGGACCTGCTCGCCGCGGGTGGGCGCTACGCCGAACTCGTCGCCGCCGACGAGGCGCGCGCGGAACTGGTCCAGTAGGAGGTGCCCCGGGGAGCGGTCTCCCCGGCTCCGCGCCGCCCTCGTCGAGGGTGCGCACGACGCGACGTGCAGGAAGACGTGGCAGGAAATCGACCGGACACGGCGTTCCTGCCCCTCCTCCCCGCCGGCGCCGTCCACCACGCTGACCTCGTGACCTCCCCCACCCCGCGACCCGCACCCGACCTCCCGGCCACCTCGGCCGCTGGTGCCCACGCAGCGATCCGCGTGGGCATCGTGCTCTTCGACGAGGTGGAGGTGCTGGACGCCTGCGGCCCCTTCGAGGTGTTCGGCGTCGCCAACCGCCTCGCCGCCCGCGCCGGGCGACCCGCCCCCTTCGAGCTGGCCCTCATCGCCACCGGAAGGCGTGTCGACGCGCCTCCGGGAGCACGGGCCCGCGGGGGGCTGCGACTGGGCGCCGACCACCACCTCGACGACGCCCCCACCTGTGACGTGGTCCTGGTCCCCGGCGGCGTGGTGGACGACGCGGCCCGGGACCGGGAGCTGCTGGCGTGGCTGCAGCGCAGCCGCAGCCACGCCCGCGTGATCGCTTCCGTGTGCACCGGCGCCTTCGTCCTCGCGGCCGCGGGCCTGCTCGACCACCGCCCCGTCACCACCCACTGGGAGGACGTCGACGACCTGCGCGCCCGCTGGCCCCACCTGCACGTGCGGGACGACGTGCGCTTCGTCGACCACGGCGACCTGGCCACCAGCGCCGGCATCAGCGCCGCCCTCGACCTCGCCCTGCACCTGGTGGCCCGACTCGCCGGTCACGACCTGGCCGTGGCCACCGCACGCCAGATGGACTACGCCTGGCGCCGGGACCCGGACGAGACCAGCGCCTCGGCGTGAACGCACCGGGCACGGCGACGCCGGACCCGCGTTCGGCGTCGCCGTGCCCGGATCAGGAGGTGGGGCGCTTGGCCGCCGCGACGGCGTCCTCGGCCCGCTGCAACAACGAACGCACGCCGGTGTCGAAGGGTGAGCGGCACTCCAGCGGCGTGGCGCGCACGACGGCGACGGTGACGCCGACGTCGGGGTCGTCGCCGCGTCGACCGCGGGTGGGCAGCGGAGTGGGCGGGGTCCAGCCGGTGACCGCACGGGCGAGGCGGGCGGCCTCCTCCTCGTCGAGGCCGGGGAGCACGACGGCGAACTCGTCCGCGCCGAGGCGGCCGGCCGTCGCGCTCGGCGGCAGCGCGGCGCGCAGGTGCGCGGCGAAGGCGATGAGGACGGCGTCGCCGGTGGCCAGGCCGTAGGAGTCGTTGACGGCGCGGAAGCCGTCGAGGTCCGTGGCGAGCACCCAGACCGGCTCGTCGTTCTCGGCGGCGGCGGTGAGGGCCGCGGCGAGACGTTCCTGCAGCAGGCTGCGGGCGGCGACGCCGGTGAGCGAGTCGCGGTGGGTGGCCTTCGCGATCTGCGAGGCCCGGTCCCGCAGGGCCCGGGTCGCGGCGCGCAACGACTGCTCGAGCTCGCGGACCGGGGTGATGTCGCGGCTGACGAGGATCGCGCCGACGTAGCCGCCGCCGGGATCGAGGACGGCGGTCGCCGCGCTGTCGACGACGATCTCGCGGCCGCCGTGGGTCGTGAGCTGCACCTCCACGCCGTACCAGGGTTCCCCCGCGACGAGGGCCGTCCGCATCGCGTCGAGGTCACCGGGGTTCCCCACGCTGCGCGCGAGGCTGCGGGCCGAACGACCGGTCGCGTCGTGGGCCGTGACCCCGTAGAGCTTCTCGGCACCCTTGTTCAGGGACAGGACGAGACCTTCGGCGTCGATGGTGACGATCGCGTCGCTGACGTGCTCCAGCAGCCCCTCCAGGAGGCGACGGCTGACGACCCCGGCGTCGCCCGTCGAGACGCGCAGCGCGGTGTGGCGGACCTCGTCGACGTCCCAGGTGACGACGGCCCCGTGGACGAGCCGGCCGAGGGAGTCGTGCAGCTCGACGGGACCGGTGCTCGGGGGGACCTGCCCGAGGACGTCGAGCACGGGAGTGCCGAGGACCTCGCCCGCGGTGCGACCGAAGACGTTCTCGGCGGCCGTGTTCCAGCCGACGAGGAGTCCGTCGCGGTCGAGCGACCAGGTGGGGTCCGGGAAGCGGTCGAGGAAGCGGCTCGCCACGTCCCGCTGCTCGAGCTGCACCGCGTCGCCCCCTCGTGGAGTCCGTCCGTGGCCCCGAGGGGCCCTACCCCTGGAACTTCGGCGGCGGTGCGATGCGGCGCGAGGGGCTGAACGGGTGGCTCAGGCCCCGCCGTCGGCGTGTTGGCTGGACTCGACGAGCTGCTGGACGCGGGCGACGACGTCGTCGAGGTCGGGGGTGGGGATGCCCATCGAGGAGGAGGCCCAGAGGCCGTCGCCGATGCACTGCACGAGGCGCGCGAGCACGCGGTCGCCGCCGACCTGGACCTCGATGAGCTCGCGCCAGGCCTCGTTGATCGCCGCGTAGGCCGAGACCGTGCGGGTGTCGCCCTCCTGGGCCAGCCGCATGGTGGCGATGATCACCCGGCTCAGCGGGTCCACCACCTCGTCGCCCTGCAGGCCCTCGGTGGCGGAGGTGCGCACGTAGTAGACGGCGGGTCCCTCGGGGGCGGTGCGCATCTGCTCGAGGTCCTCGGCGGCCAGCTTCCGGAGCCGCTCCAGCAGACCGTCGACGAGGGCGTCCTTGGACCCGAAGTGGTAGAGCAGCCCGCCCTTGGAGACGCCGGCCGCGGCGGCGACGGCCTCCAGCGTGGCCGAGCGGGCACCGCTGCCGACGACGATCTCGGCGAAGGCGTCGACGAGGCGGTCGCGCGTCGCGGCGGGGTCACGGGCCATTCGGAGCAGGGTAAACGACTTTGCACTGTACCGTCCGGACGGTACAGTAGAAGGACCATCGACTCGAGGAACGAGAGCATGACCCCGCCCACCCAGCACTCCGCACGCCGTCCCGCCGAGCTCCCGGTGGACCCGGGCGTGCCCGCGACGACGCGGCGGCAGTGGGCGGCGCTCGCGGTGCTGGTCCTGCCCGTGCTGCTGATCTCGATCGACATGACCGTGCTGAGCTTCGCGCTGCCGGCCATCAGCGAGGCGATGGCCCCGACCGGCACCCAGCTGCTCTGGATCGTCGACGGCTACTCGCTGGCGATCGCGGGTCTGCTCGTCACGATGGGCACGCTCGGTGACCGCTACGGCGCGCGGCGGATGCTGCTCATCGGTGGCGCCGGGTTCGGCGTCGTCTCCTTCGTCGCGGCCTTCGCGGACACCGCGACGGCCCTCATCGCGGCCCGGATCGCCCTCGGCGTCTTCGGCGCGACGCTCATGCCGTCGACGTTGTCGCTGCTGCGCAGCACCTTCACCGACCGCGAGCAGCGCCGGACGGCCTTCGCCGTGTGGGCCGGCGGGTTCGCCGCCGGTGGCGCGCTGGGCCCGATCGTCGGCGGCTGGCTGCTGGAGCACTTCTGGTGGGGTTCGGTCTTCCTGCTCAACGTGCCGTTCATGGTCGCGCTGCTGGTGCTCGTGCCGCTGCTCGTCCGCGAGCGCCCCACGGCCGCCACGCACGGCCGGATCGACGTGCTGAGCGTGGTCGTCTCGATCCTGGCGCTGACCGCGCTGGTCTACGGGATCAAGACCCTCGCCGAGCACGGCGTCCAGACGACCCCGGTCGCGACGATCGCCCTGGGCGTCGGGTTGGGCGTGGTGTTCGTGCGCCGGCAGCTGACGCTGGCGGACCCGTTGCTGGACGTCGACCTGTTCCGGTTGCCGGTCTTCCGCAGCTCGGTGCTGGCCAACCTCATGAGCATCTGCGGGATGACGGGGATGCTGTTCGCGGTCTCGCAGTACCTGCAGCTGGTCCTGGGGCTGCGGCCGCTGACCGCGGGGTTGCTGCTGCTGCCGGGTGCCGTGGTGACCTTCGGGTCGGGGCTGCTCGCGGCGCGGTTGGCCCGTCGCCTGCGCCTCGACCTGCTCATCGCGACCGGTCTGCTGCTGGGGACGCTCGGCTACGTGATCATGGCGTTCCTGGGGTCGGGATCCGGTTCGGGTGCGGCGCTGCAGCTCGCCGTCGCGTTCGTGGTGCTCTGCGCGGGGGCGGGTCTGGCCGAGACGCTGACCAACGACGCGATCCTCTCCGCGGCGCCCGCGGAACGTTCCGGTGCGGCGTCGGCGATCTCGGAGACGGCCTACGAGGTCGGTGCGGTGCTCGGGACGACGGTGCTGGGCAGCGTGCTGAACTCGGTCTACCGCAGCCGGATCGAGGTGCCTGCGAGCGCGTCCGCGGAGCAGGTGTCCGCCGCGCGGGAGACCCTCGGCGGGGCGGTCGAGGTGTCGGCGGCCCTGCCCGACGGGTCGGTGCTGCTGGACTCGGCGCGGACGGCGTTCGCCCACGGTCTGGACGCGACGGCGGTGGCCGGGGCTCTGCTCACCGCGGGTGCCGCGTTGGTGGTGTGGCGTTCGCTGCGGCCGCGCGCGCACGCCGAGGTCCCCACCCTCACGCGCTGAGTCCTCGGGATGTCGGCGCGACGACCCCGTCCTACCGTCGGGACCATGCCGAAGACGACGCGATCGGGCAAGCCCGTCGAGAGCGAGTTGCCGAGCACGCTGCAGCGCTCGGACCAGAAGGCCAAGGACACGTTCGCCCAGGCCCACGACTCCGCCGAGGAGCAGTACCACGACGGCGCCCGGGCCAACCGGGTCGCGTGGGGTGCGGTCAAGCACACCCACGAGAAGGTCGGGGACCACTGGCAGACCAAGGAGGACGGCCGGAAGGGCCCGTCGGACCCGCAGTCCGAGGGGAACGTCGACACCCACCGACGCTCCTCGGGCGGGGTCGACGAGCACGCGACGAAGGAGCACCTGCTGGGGATCGCCCGCGAGCTCGACGTCCGCGGGCGGTCGTCGATGACGAAGGCCGAACTGGTGCAGGCGGTCCGGAAGGCCAACGACGCGGCGACGGCGAAGGCGCGGGACTGACCTCAGCCGGTCAGGATCCCGAGGTCAGGTGCGGCGCAGCAACGGGGCCGCGCACCGGCGGTGGGCCGCCTCGACCTCGTCGAGCTGCGCCTGGGCACGGTCGGCCAACCCGCGGACGGGGTGGGTCCAGTCGGCCCGATCGTCGGCGACGAGCTCACCGAGCAGGCGGGCGGCGACGGCACGCCGGTGCAGGCTGCCGAGCACGTCCTCCAGGGCGAGCAGACCTTCGACGACCGACTCGCGGGTCGGGTGGGTGGGGATGACGCTCGCCACCCGGTCGACGGCGGGGACGCGCTGCAGCAGGGGGCTGAGGCGGCCCGCGTAGGCGGAGAGCCAGCTGAAGCCGACGACGGCCCAGTCGGTCGAGGCACCGAGGCGCCGCATGGCGGTGCGCAGGGCGGCGCGGTCGGCGGCCACGTCACGGCGTACCCGGAGCAGGGTCGTGCGCTCGGCGATGAGCGCGTCGGAGGCGGCGGCGCGACGCAGCTGCTCGGCGACGCCGGTCACGGCGGCGAGCTGTTCGTTGAGGTAGGCGCGCAGCGCCGGATCGGCGGGACCCTGGGCCGATCGGCGACCCGCCAGCAGGGCGACGGAGGGGATCTGCAGCACAGGAGGACGCTAACCCCCATGGAGTTCCTGCGCGCCCTCCCGGTATTGCCCGTGCACGACCTCGATGCCGAGATCGCCTTCTACGAGGCCCTGATGTTCCACGTGCAACACCGCGAGGACGACTTCGTCGCCCTGCAGCGCGATGCGGTGCTGTTCGGCCTGCGCTCCGTCGAGGTGGCGGTCCCGCCGCCGGGCCTGTCCTGGCAGCTCGAGGTGGACGACGTCACGGCCGTGCTGGCGCTGGCCCTGGAGGCGGGGCTGGTCGTGGCCGAGGAACCCCAGCGACGTGGCGGCGAGTGGACGCTGCGGCTGCAGACCCCCGCTGGCTACGAGCTCGTCCTGGAGGGGCCGGCCGGCTCGCTGCTGGAACCGGACGTCCGCGCCCTGGCGCTGGCCCTCCCGGAGGTCGTCGAACTGGTCGACTCCACGGGGCGGACGGAGTTCCGCCGCGCCGGCGGGGCCTGGCTGGTGCGGTTGTCGGCGGGCGTCGCCGAGGTCCACGTGCAGGGGGTGACACGCGTCGAGCTGGCGACGGCGAGCGCCGACCACGTCGAGGAACTGCTGCGCTCGGCGTGGGAGGAGAACAGTCCCGCGCCGGTCGACCTGGGGCCCCTGAGAACGGAGTGACGGTTGTGACTCAGCGTGGCTCCGACCGGCGGTGACCTGCGACGTTCGGGTCGAGTGGGCCCTCGATGTGACGTAGCGTGCTGAGTCGGTTACACATTCGCACACAGCTGGGGGATCGCATGGACGGCGCGCAGGGCGGCATGCTCATGACCGAAGGACCGGCGGTGGACACCACGGTCACGCTCATGCCCACGACGACGACGTCCGGTGCCGCGGCCGTCTGGCACACCGGCACCGTGCGCTCCTGGACGGCGGGAGCCGCCGGCCTCGTCATCACCAGCCACGTCAGCGCGACCCCCGACACCGTCGAAGCCCTCGACGGCCAGCGCGTCTGGGTCAGCACCGACGCCGGCGACTCCGGCTCCGTCACCCCCCACGCCGTCTTCCAGGCCGTCGCCCAGGCCCACCGCGACGACGAACTCGCCCTCACCGGCGTCATGCTGCTCGCCTCCGAGACCCGACGAGGCGCCGTCCGCGCCCCCGCCTCCGTCCCCGCGCACCTGACGATGGCCGAAGGCGTCGCCGACGTCCGCACCATCGACTACTCCCGCACCGGCATGCGCATCGAAGGCGCGATGGACATGCCCGCCCACACCGACGTCGACGTCTCCCTGGAACTCGGCGACGGGTTCGAGGTGCACGCCCGCGGCGAGGTGCTGCGCGTGGACGAGGAGTCCGGCGAGGCCGTGGTGCGCTTCGTCGAGCTCGAGGAGGGCGCGGCGCAGGCGCTCGAACGCAGCGTGCTGAGCGAGCTGGCCAAGCAGTCGCGCAGCTGAGTCACCCCGCAGCGCCCGTCGGTCCCCCGGACCGGCGGGCGCTTCCGCGTCCCCGGGCGTCGGCCTGACAACCTTTCCCCCTGCTGCGGCGTCGGGGCAGTGTGATCAGGGACGAACAGGGCGGTGGACGTGCACCACGAACGTGACGACGCCTTCACCGCGTGGGCCCGGGGTGCCGTTCCGCAGCTGGAACGCATCGCCCAGCTGCTCGCCGGGGACGCGCACGCCGGTCAGGACCTCGTGCAGGACGTCCTGGAACGGATGTACCCGCGGTGGGGCCGCATCGACGACCCGGACGCCTACGCCCGGCGGTCCCTCACCCACGCCGTCACCTCCCGGTGGCGCTACCGCGCGCGTCGTCCCGAGGCGGCGTGGGACACCGACCGCGACGTGGCCGACGCCCGATCGGGGACAGCGACCGTGGAGCACCGCCTCGACCTGCTGGCCGCGCTGGCGCAACTGCCCGCCCGCCAACGGGCCGTCGTCGTCCTGCGCTACCTCGAGGACCGCACCGAGCACGACGTCGCCGACCTCCTCGACGTCAGCGTGGGCACGGTCAAGAGCCAGACCGCGCGGGCCCTGACCCGGCTCCGGTCGGCCGGACTGCTGGAGCCCGCCACCCTCAACCCCGGGAGCACGCGATGAACCAGGACCTGCTGGACCCGGACGCGTTCCGGGCCTCGCTCCGCGCCGCCGCCGGGCCGTCGTCGCCGCCCGACGACCTCATCGACCGGGCGCGCGCCGGGGCGCAGCGCCGCAGTCGTCGCCGGCGCCGGGGCGTGCTCGCCGGTGGGGTCGCGGCCGTCGTCGTCGCCGCGGGCGCGGTCCTCGCCACGTCGCCGCCCCCGCTCGACCCCGCGCCCAGCACCCGACCGACGACCCCGGCCCTCACCCCGGAGGAACGGCAGCAGCGGGCCCAAAGCGCGTACGACAGCGCGGTCGCCGCCGTGCTGCCGGGGTTCGGCGGCGCGGTCGCCCCGGCGGTCTGGGGGGACGGCAACGGACCGACGAACGGGTGGCAGGCGTCCTTCCTGGACGACATCGCGACCCCGACGACACGACTCGACCTGGAGGTGACCTCGTCGCGCGACGTTCCTCCCGGCCTGTTCCCCACCTGCGCCAGCACGGACCACGACCGCGGCCTGAGTATCGACTCCTGCTCCACGCAGCGGCTCGCGGACGGAACCCGCGTCGACAGCGGGGTCCTCACGAGCACCGTCTGGGTCGGGACCGACGGCAAGAACGACGACCACCAGGTGAGCGTCGTCTCGCCGTTCGCCACGGCCACGAGCCCGAGCGGCACTCGCGTCTCCGCGGCCGGATCCAAAGACGCCTCGATCGACACCCTCACCCTCGGGACGACGCTGTCCCCGGGCTCCCCGGTGACGGTGGAGTCGTTGCGGGCGTTGGTCTCCGACCCGCGGCTGCTGCACCTGGAGGACTGAGGGCCGGGCATCCTGGTGCCGTGAGCGACGTCGCCCCCGCGCCCCCCGACCGTCCGGCGGTCGTCCGGCAAGGCCTCTCCGTCGCCCTCGCGACCGGGCTCTACGGCGTCAGCTTCGGGGCCCTCAGCGTCACCAGCGGACTGAGCGTGCTGCAGACCTGCCTGCTCTCGCTGCTGCTGTTCAGCGGCGGGTCGCAGTTCGCGCTCGTCGGGGTGCTCGGGGGTGGCGGCAGCGTCGGGGCGGCGGTCGCGGCGTCGTCACTGCTGGGGCTGCGCAACGCGCTGTACGGGTTGCAGCTCAACCCGACGCTGCGACCGCGCGGCTGGCAGCGGATCGTCGTGCCCCAGCTGACGATCGACGAGTCCACGGCGGTCGCCGTCGCGCAGACTGCCCCCGCGCTGCGGCGGGTCGGTTTCTGGGTGACCGGGCTCGGCGTCTACGTCGGGTGGAACGTCATGACCCTCGTCGGTGCCCTGGCCGGCAACGCCCTCGGGGATCCGAAGCGCTTCGGCCTGGACGCGGCCGCGTCGGCGGCGTTCGCCGGGCTGCTCTGGCCGCGGCTGCGCGCGCGGGAACCCGTCGCGATCGCCGTCGTGGGCGCCCTGCTCACCACCGCGCTCGTCCCCGTCGTCCCGCCGGGGCTGCCGGTGATCGCGGCGGCGCTCGCGGGTTCCGTGCTCGCGTGGTGCTGGCGCGGGAAGGCTGCCGCGTGAGCGTCTGGGTGGCCGTGCTCGCGGCCGCGGCGATCGCGTTCGCCGCCAAGTTCGCCGGCTACGTCGTGCCGCCGGCGGTCCTCGAGGAACCCCGCGTGCGTCGGGTCACGGGGGTGCTGCCCGCCGCGTTGCTGGCCTCGCTCGTCGTGCTGCAGACGTTCACGACCGGACCGCACCTCGTCCTCGACGCCCGGGCCGCGGGGCTCGCCGTCGCGGTGGTCGCCCTGGTCTGCCGGGCGCCGTTCATCGTCGTCGTGGTGCTCGCCGCCGTGACCGCGGCGGGGTTGCGCGCCCTCGGGTGGGGCTGATCCGGGTGCGGCCTGGGATGGTCGGGGGGTGAACGACAGCGAAGCCATCGAGCTCTACTACGACGACTTCGCCCCGCACTACGTGCCGGGCTGGCGGTCGCTGGAGCACTACGGCCCGCTCGTCGCGGACTTCCTGCTGCGTGAGGTGACGCCGGAGTGCCGCGTCCTCGACGTCGGCTGCGGGCCGGGGCAGCTGACCCGCGACCTCGCCCCCGACGTCCACGTCACGGGTACCGACCTCTCCCCCGGCATGCTCGCGGAGGCGAACCTCGGCCGGCCCGACGGTCGCTACGAGCAGCACGACTTCCACGACCCCTTGCCCGGTTCCTGGGGACGCTTCGACGTCGTCGTCGCCGTGGGCTGCCTGGAGTTCTGCCGCGACCTGCCGGGGACGTTGGGCAACCTCGCCGACGTGTGCGCGCCCGGGGCGCGGGTGCTGGTCGGGATCGTCGAGGACCGCACCACGCCGGGCAGTTCGCGGCGCGCGTTCTCCGAGGACGGGCTGCCCGGGATCGACATGCACGCCTACGACGCCACCGCGCAGCTCGCGGCGATCACCGCGGCGGGGTTGTCGCCGTGGTCGTACCGGTTCGTGCCGGCCTGGCGCCACGACGAGTACTCCTACGTCGTGCGCTACGGGTTGTGGGAGCTGCGCGCGGACGGGACCGGAGCACTGAGGGTGTCGTAGTCGACGAGGCGTCCCTTGCCGGCCCGCTTGGCCGCGTACATCGCGGCGTCGGCGCGACCCAGGAACTCCTTGGCGTCGAGGGTGGGTGCCTGCCCCGGGAGGTGCGCCAGCCCGACGCTGACCCCGACGGTGATCGCCGTGCCGGCGATCTCGTGCCGGCCGGCCAGCACCGCCTCGGCCCGCTTCGACACCTCGCCCACGCTGAGCCCGCTCTCGACCAGCAGGGCGAACTCGTCACCGCCCAACCGGGCCAGGGTGTTCCCCGGCTGGATGATCGGCTGCCAGTGCTGCGCCAGCGCCACCAGCACCTCGTCGCCCGCGGCGTGGCCGAGGGTGTCGTTGACGCTCTTGAAGTCGTCGAGGTCGAAGAGCAGGACGGTCAGGGCCCGGCCGGTGCTGCGGTGCAGGTCCAGGGCGTGCTCGAGCCGGTCGGCGAACACCGCCCGCGTCGCCAACCCGGTCAGGTGGTCGCGGGTGGCGAGGCGACGCAGTTCGGCCTCGCGCGCGAAGGCCCGTTCGCGCAGCTTCTCGGCGACCAGGATCTGACCGAGCAGGGCCGCCAGCAGGTCCAGCAACGGCTGCAGTCCCCGTACGGTGGCCGGGTCGAGCTCTTGCGGGTGGAAGCCGCAGACGGTTCCGAAGACCTCGACGTCGGTGCGGATCGCCGCGCCCACGTAGGCGCGGACGCCCCACTCCCGGACCGCGGGCCGGTCCGCGTAGGCGGGCACGAGGAGGGTCGCCCCGGTGGAACCGGCCTCTCCCTGCGTCATCGCCTCGCACAGCGACCCCCGCCAGGGGACCCGGTCACCGTTGACCGAACCGTGGAGGTGGTCGCGGACCTCGAGGAGGACCTGTTCCTCCCCGTCGCGACGGGTGACCGCCCACATCCCCAGCGGGAGCTGCGCCTCGAGGTGCTCCAGCACCCGGGACGCGGCCTCGGCGAAGGAGAGCAGGGTCGAGGAGGCCTCCTCACCCACCGCGGTGCACGTCATGGGATCTCTTCGACCGGCCGGGGCCCTTCATTGAGCCGAGTCCACCCGAGTGCTGCGCGTGAGGGTGAACTTCGGGGTGCGGGCGACCTGGCGGGTCGGTCCGACGACGCGCTCGAGCTCTCCGCGGTAGGTGAGGTGGGAGTTCCAGACCGTCAACAACGTGCCACCGGGCGCGAGCACGCGGGCCGCCGCCCGGAACACCTTCGAGGCGATCGCCGCGTGGACCGTCGCGCCCGCGTGGAAGGGCGGGTTCAGCAGCACCAGGTCGACGCTGGCGTCGGGGATGCACGCACCGGCGTCGTCACGGGTGACGGTGACGGCGACGCCGTTGGCCGCGGCCGTCAGCTCGGCGCTGGCGACGGCGTCCGCGGACTCGTCGGTGGCGAGGACCCGGGCCGCGGGGAACGCCCGGGCGGCCGCGGCGGCGAGGAGTCCGGTACCGCAGCCGAGGTCGAGGACGGTGCCGGGATCCGACCGGGCCACGACGTGGAGGTGCTCCAGCAGCACCCGGGTCCCGATGTCGATGCCGGCGCCCGCGAACGCCCCGCCCACCGCGCAGGCCCAGAGCCCGACGTCGTCGTGGTGGACCCGGCGGGGCGCGGCCTCGGCGACGTCGGCGCGGGGCCCGGACGCACGCAGCACCCGGGCCTTCTGCCGGCCGAGGCTCGCGTCCACCTCGGTGAACGCGTACCCGAGGACGTCGTTCATCCCGCGCGTCATGTGCTTGACCCGACCACCCGCGAACACGCGGACGTCCGGGGCGGCGTGCCGGGCGATGAGCCGTGCGGTGGCGTCGAGGGCTTCGAGGCTGCGCGGCAGCTTCACCAGCACCACGCCCGCGCCGGCCACCAGCGCGGCGTTCGGCACGGGGTGGGAGCGGAACCCGTCCAGGCCGAGGGTCGCGGCGTTCGCGGCGAGCGCGAGCTCCCCCGACAGCCGGTCCTGGTGGACGCGGACCCGCGCCGGGTGGTGGCCCGCGAGCGCCCCCAGGGTGATGGCCCCGTAGTCGTCGCCGATCACCGCGACGTCGGCGCCCGCGAGCGCCGGGGCGGCCTCGTCGAGCAGGAGCCGGTCCGCCGCGTCGACCGCGACGAGTTCGGGCGCCTCGATGTCGGGCCGGCGCCGGAGGACGTCGAAGACGGGTGGGATCACCGCGTCACGATAGTGGCCAGCGTTCCAGCAGGTCGTCGAGCAGACGCGAGGTGCGGTCGGGGCCCATGCGGCCGTCCTCGGCGATGCCGGCGACGGCCAGGCCGTCGAGGACCGCGAGCAGGTGCGCAGCGGCGTCGTCGTCGGCGGGGGTGACGGCGGCCGCGCCGGGGCGACGGGCGGCGAGCAGGGCGGCGAAGACCGCCTGCAGGGCCGCCCACTCACGGCTGTGCAGGGCGGCGATCTCGGGGTCGACGGCGGCGCGGGCGACGAAGGCCAGCCACACCCGGGCCTCGTCGCGGCGCCGGTCGTCCAGGGGGAGCAGCTGCCGGGCCAGGGTGCGCAGGCGCTCCGTCGGGTCCGCGTCGGCGGCGGCGGTCTCGAGACGGGCCCGGACGCGTCGGCCGACGAGTTCCACCGCGGCGACCAGGAGCTGCTGCTTCGTCCCGTAGTGGTGCTGGACGGAGCCGGGGCTGACGCCGGCGCGCGCCGCCACCGTGCGCACGCTGACGGCTTCGACCCCGCCGGCGGCGACCAGGTCGAGCGCGGCGAGCGCGATGGCCTCTCGTGCGGACACCCGTCCCCCTCCGTCCGATCCGTCAGGCCGACACCTTGCGCCCGGTACGACCGTATCGTCACCATGGCTCCATGCTCCGATACAGTCGTATCGTCCGTGGTCGTCGGTCCGTGCCCGCGTGGTCGGCGCCGGTCAGCTGGGCCGTGTTCGTCCTGGCCCTCGGTCTCGCCGGTGTCGCCGCCGCCGCAGCCGAGGTCGGGACCGGCGAGGGGTGGTTCGTGCGGGCGGCCCCGGCCCTCACGACGCTGCTGGTCGCCGTCCCCCTGCTGCTGGTGGTGCACCGTCGCCGGCGCACGGTGCTGGCCCTGCGGAACCCCCGTCAGGCGGTGGTCGGCGCAGGCGTCGTCCTCACGTCCGCCGTCGCGGTCTTCGGGGTGGGTGCGGCCGCCGGCGCCACCCGCGTCAGCGGGGTCGACGCCTCCGTGCTGGTGACCTTCCTGGTGCTCAACACACTGGCCGCGCTGGCCCTGGAGGCGGTGCCGGAGGAGCTGGCGTTCCGGGGCGGGGTGTTCGGGGCACTGGCGTCCCGGGTGCCGACCCTGCCGGCCGCCGCCGCGACCACGGCCCTCTTCGTGCTGGCGCCGGCCGCGTCGATCTCCCTCACGTGGGCGGTGGGCTCCGCCCTGGGCCTGCCGGTGCCGCCCCCGACCTTCGCGCCGGGCGGGCAGGACCCGGTGGCCTACGCGGTGCTGCTCGCCGTCTTCGGGTCGATGCTCGTGCTGGCCCGGCTGGCGACGGGATCGGTGTGGGCCTGCGTCGCCGCGCACCTGACGTTCCTGACCGTCAACCGCACCGTGTTCCCCAGCGCGTCCTTCCGCACCGGGGTCGACGTCGCCGTCGCTCCCGGGGCCGAGCTCCTCGTCCTGGTCTACCTGGGCCTGGCGACGGCCGGGTTCGCCGTCCTGGCCCGGCGACACCGGACCGGGCGCTGACCGGGGTTCAGGACCCGGCGGACTCCGGCTGCTCGGCCCACCACGCGCGCAGCTCCTGCTCTGCGACCTCGGGCCCCAGCGGGCCGCGGTCCATCCGCAGCCCCAGCAGGTGCTGGTAGGCGCGGCCGACGACGCGGGAGGGTCCGATCCCGAGCAGCGCCATGATCTGGGTGCCGTCGAGGTCGGGACGGATCGAGTCGAGCTCCTCCTGCTCCCGCAGGCGGGCGATCCGGGTCTCGAGGTCGTCGTAGGCGTCGGAGAGCCGCTTGGCCTTGCGGGCGTTGCGGGTCGTGCAGTCGCTGCGGGTCAGCCGGTGCAGGCGCGGCAGCAGCGGGCCAGCGTCGGTGACGTAGCGGCGGACGGCGGAGTCCGTCCACTCCCCGTCGCCGTAGCCGTGGAAGCGCAGGTGCAGCTCGGTGAGGCGGGCGACGCTCTTGATGGTGTCGTTGTCGAAGCGCAGGGCCTTCAACCGCTTCGCCACCAGCTTGGCGCCGACGACCTCGTGGTGGTGGAAGCTCACGCCGCCGCCCTCCTCGAACCGGCGGGTGCGGGGCTTGCCGATGTCGTGCAGCAGCGCGGACAGCCGCAGCAGCAGGTCCGGGCCCGGCACCTCGTCGTCGGGGCCGGAGCCCTCCAGGGCGATCGCCTGCTCGAGCACGGTCAGGGAGTGCTCGTAGACGTCCTTGTGCCGGTGGTGCTCGTCGATCTCCAGCTGCAGCGCCGGCAGTTCCGGCAGCACCCGCTCGGCCAGGCCGGTGTCCACCAGCAGCCGCAGACCCGCCACCGGGTCGACCGCGAGCAGCATCTTCTCCAGCTCCACCCGCACGCGTTCGGCCGAGACGATGGTGATCCGCTCGGCCATCGCCGTCATCGCGGTCACGACGTCGGGCGCGACCCGCATCTTCAGCTGGGCCGCGAACCGGGCCGCGCGCATCATCCGCAGCGGGTCGTCGGAGAAGGACCGCTCGGCCGTCCCGGGGGTGCGCAGGACGCCCGCGGCGAGGTCGGTGAGACCGTCGTGCGGGTCGGCGAAGTCCAGCGACGGCAGCCGCATCGCCATCGCGTTGACGGTGAAGTCGCGCCGCGACAGGTCCCCGACGAGGTCGTCACCGTAGGCGACCTCGGGTTTGCGGGAGTCGACGTCGTAGCTCTCGGAGCGGTACGTCGTCACCTCGACCACGACGTCCTTCTTGCGCGCGCCGATCGTGCCGAAGTCGCGGCCGATCTCCCAGTGCGCGTCACCCCAGGCCTTCAGCAGCCGGACGGTGTCGTCGGGGCGGGCGTCGGTGGTGAAGTCGAGGTCGGCGGAGCGGCGCCCCAGGAAGGCGTCGCGGACCGGCCCGCCGACGAGGGACAGCTCGAACCCGGCCCGCTCGAAGACGCGGCCGAGGTCGACCAGCAACGGCATGACCGGTTCCAGCGCGGTGATCGCGCGCGTCCTGGCCTGCTCCATCGCCTGCTCGAGGGCGGTCTTCGGATCCGTCGGGGCGCTTCGAGCGAGCGGGTCTGGCAGCACGGGGTGCAAGCCTGCCACGTCTACGCCCGAAGCCGTGCGCGCTGCTGGCTAGAGTGAGCCGATGGTCAAGCCTGCCCGGGAGCCGCGTCGCCGGCTGCCCACCGTGCAGGAGACGTCCTCGGGTGGGCTCGTCGTCGACCTCTCGACCGGGGTCCCGCGGGCCGCGGTGATCTGCCGGCTCAACCGCGCGGGGCGCCAGGAGTGGTGCCTGCCCAAGGGTCACCTCGAAGGCGAGGAGACCCTCGAAGAGGCCGCGGTGCGCGAGATCGAGGAGGAGACCGGGATCCGCGGCGAGATCGTCGAGGACCTCGGCAGCATCGACTACTGGTTCTCAGCCGACGGCCGTCGCATCCACAAGGTCGTGCACCTGTTCCTGCTCAAGGCGACCGGCGGCACCCTGACCGTGGAGAACGACCCGGACGCCGAGGCCATCGACGTCGAGTGGATCGCGTTCAGCGACCTCGACGCACGGCTCGCCTTCCCCAACGAGCGTCGGGCCGCCCTCGCCGCGACCGCACTGCTGGGCGAACTGGCGTGACCACCGCATGAGCGGGAACGGCCCGAGCCGGCGGCAGCTGCTCGCCGGTCTCGCGGGCGGTGGTGCCCTGCTCGCCGCCGCCGCCCCGGCGCGGGCCAGCACCGCGAAACCCACCCCGGAGGACACGGCGGAGACCACCGCGAGCACCCTGCCGGCGCGCGTCGTCCTGCTGGAGGTCACCCCGTCGGCCTACTCCGCGGCCGATCCCGCCCGCTCGACGATCCTCGTGCGGGCCCGGGTGGAGAACACCGGGAGCGACGCCCTGACCGGTCTGACGGCCCGGCTCGTCGCGCAGCGCTCGCCGTCGGTGGCCCGTTCCGCCCTCGACGGCTGGGCCCGCGCGTCGGAGCGCACGTCCATCACCCGCTCCTCGGCGAGCTCCGAGGACGTCACCGTCGGCACCGGTGACCTCGCCGTCGACGAGAGCGCCGAGGTCGAGCTGACCCTGCCGGCGGCCGCGCTGGGCAACGGGGTGGGGGCGCACCTCGCGGCCGTCGAGGTCTCCGACAAGAGCGGCAAGGTCGGCGGTGCCCGCACGTTCCTGGTCTCCGCCCCGCAGGGCGTCACGCCGACGCCGTTGACGCTGCTGCTGCCGCTGGTCGCCGGCCGTGACGGCTCGGCGAGCGGGCTCGCGAGCGCCGTCGAGGGCCGCCTCGCGCCGCTGGTCAGCGCCAGCGCCGACCCCCGGGTCGCGTGGGCGCTCGACCCGGCCCTGCTCGCCGCGGCCGCGAACGTCACGACGGCGGGGACGAGCGGTCAGCCGACCGCCTCGAGCACCCCGCAACCCACCGTGGACGAGAGCCGGACCGTCTCGGTCTGGCTGGCCGACCTGCGGGCCGCCGCGACCGGCCGCGTCGTCGTCGCCCTGCCCTACGGCGACCCGGACCTCGCCGCCCTGGACCGCTCCGAGGACGGGCCCGACCTGCTGGGACGCTGCGTCGCCGCCGGGGCCGGGGCCTTCGACGACCTCGGCGCGGTCGTGGTCCGCGACGTCGCCTGGCCCGCCGACGAGGCCGCCGACGACGACCTGCTGGCGCTCGCGCTGGGGGTCGGGGCCTCCACCGTCGTCCTGGACGACGCCTGCCTCCCGCCCGACGTGGACCTCACCTACACCCCGGCGGGGCGGGCGAGCGTGACGGTGCTCGACTCCGTCGTCGAGGCGGTGGTGGCGGACCGGACGATGTCGTCGGTGCTCGCGGACTCCGTGGACGCCGACCAGGTGGTGCTCGTGCGGCAGCGGCTCATCGCCGAGGCCGCGACGACGACGTTGCAGCGCCCGAGCGACGCGCGCGGTCAGCTGCTGGTGGCCCCGCGCAGCTTCAACCCCGTCGCCGGGGCGATCGAGGCGCTCGTCGCCGACGTGGAGGCGTCGGGGTGGGCGAGCTGGCAGTCGCTGACCGACCTCATCGCCACCGACCCCGGACCGGGGTCGCGCTCCGGCCCGGAGATCGCGACGGCCACCGCCCGCGCCGCGCTGCCCGCCCGCCACGTCGCCGACGTCGAGTCGGCCCTCACCGAGGTCGACGACTTCTCCAGCGCCCTGCAGACCACGGACGGCCGGCCCGACGCGGGGCTGCTGACCCAGCAACGGGCCGCGTTGCTGCTGCTGGGGGCGTCCTGGCGGGGGCACACCGATGAGCTCCCCGCCGCGCGCGAGACGCTGGAACGGACGGTCGCCTCCCTCACGACGGGCATCAGCATCGCCGGCGGCAGCGTCCGCAACCTGGCCGCCGAACGCAGCGAGCTGCCGATCACGCTGGTCAACGAGCTGGACGTCCCGGTGCAGGTGGACCTCGTGCTGACGCCCCGCAGCCCGCGGGTCCAGCTCGACGCGGTGCCCCGTCAGACCGTCCCCGCCCGCAGCCAGCAGCGCGTCGGGGTGCCGGTGCGCGCGCTGGCCAACGGCAGCGTCGTCGTCGAGGCGCAGCTGCGGACCCCCGCCGGCAGCGCGATCGGGGCGCCCGTCGCGGTGGACCTCAACGTCCGCGCCGACGTGGAGAACTGGATCAGCGGGGTCGTCGGCGGGGGCGCGGCCGCGCTGCTCGTGCTCGGGGTGGTCCGCGCTGTGAAGAAGGGCCGGCGGCGCGTCGACGAGGCCGAGCACGCCGACGTGACCCCCGCCCCCGCCCACCAGGACGAGGACGAGTCAGCGCCGACCGGGCAGGGGTAGCCGCCGCAGCAGCGGCGCGACCAGGTCCTCGAGCTCGCGGACCCGCATCACCCGGCTGAGGGCGACGAAGACGGCCAGGACGACGACCCCACCGACGAGGACGACGGCGATGTTGGGCAGCCGGCCGTCCACCGGCCCGACGAACCAGGTGCCGGCGAAGCCGATCCCGCCCGCGACGACCGTGATGACGAGGACGCGCACCCCCGTGCGGAGCAGCAGGTACCCGTCGATCCCGTGCCCGTCGAGGTGGTTCAGCCGACGCCGCAGCAGGACCAGTCCGACGACCCCCGCGATCACATTGGCGACGCTCATGGTCACGCCGACGCCGACGACCGTCCACTGCGCGGGGACCGCGAGCCAGCAGACCAGGTTGCCCAGAGCGGTCACGACGGCGTTGACGGTGGCGACGACGAAGGGCGTCTTCGCGTCCTCGTAGGCGTAGAACACGCGACTGACCAGGTAGTTCACGCTGAACGGGACGAGGCCCAACGACATCGCGACGAGCACCTGCCCGATCGGCCGGCCCCCGGCGAACATCGCCGATCCCAGGGCCGGTCCGAGGGCGACGAACCCGGCCGTGGCCAGGGCCCCCGTCACCGTGACCGTGCGGGCACCGGAGGAGAAGTCCCGGCGCACGGCGGCGACGTTCCCGACGGCGGCCGCGGTGCTGATCCGGGTGAACAGGGCGGTGACGAGCGACACCGCGACGAGCGAGTGCGGCAGCATGAAGAGCAGGTAGGCGTAGGTGTACGAGGCACCGGTCGCCCCGTCGATCCCGGCCTTCGTCAGCTCCTGCCCGGCGTTGTTCGACGTGTTGGTGGTGAAGAAGAAGACGAGCTGGCCGACCACCACGGCGGCGAACGTCCAGCCCGCGACGCGGCCGGCGCTGCGCAGGCCGAAGCCACGGAAGCCCCAACGCGGTCGGTAGTGGAAACCGGCGCGACGCAACGGCCAGAAGAGCACGAGGGCCTGGGCGACGATGCCGAGCGTCGCCGTTCCCGCGAGCAGGGCGATCATCCACGGTTCCCACTGGTCGGCGCGCAGCTCACCGGCGTTCGGGACCATGACCATGAAGACGACGAGCCCGGCGATCGCGACGACGTTGTTCAGCACCGGCGCCCACATGAACGGCCCGAAGCTGCCCTTGGCGTTCAGCACCTGCCCGAGCACGGTGTACAGGCCGTAGAAGAAGACCTGCGGGAGGCACCAGAAGGCCATGGCCGCGGTGAGCGTGAGCCACTCCGGCGGGAAGGTCGTGGCGTAGGCGTGCACGACCAGCGGTGCGGCCAGGGTCACGGCCACCGTCGCCACTGCCATGATCACGAGGGCGAGCGTCACCAGTCGGTCGACGTACTCCTTGCCGCCGTCGGGTGCCTTCAGCGCCCGGACGATCTGCGGGACGAGGACCGCGTTCAGGACGCCCCCGGCCAGCAGCATGTAGAAGAGGTTCGGGGCCTTGTTGGCGACGTCGAACGTCTGGGCGCCGATCTGCGTCGTGGTGCCGATGGCGGCACCCTGGACGACGCTGCGACCGAACCCGAGCAACCGCGACACCAGCGTCCCGCTCGCCATCAGCGCGCTCGACCGGGCGAGGGAGTCCCTCGCCGCGGGCTCGTCCGGCGTGGCCGTCGTCTGGTCCTGCGGTGCACTCACACCGACGATGGTGGCGGATCGGTGCGCCAACCGGGTCATCACTCCCCCGTCGCGTCAAGGTCTTCACACGCGGTGACGACTCAGAACAGGTGATGAGCGTCAGGCGGGTCGTGTCGACGGGTGTGCTGACGCTCGCCCTCTTCGCACCGCTCAGCTCCGCGGGCCTGGCGCACGCGGACCCGGCGCTCGCGCCGCGCAGCCAGACCCTCAAGACCCAGGCCGACGCGTTGCGCGCCCAGGTCGAGGCCCTGCAGCTGCAGCAGTCCATCGCCACCGAGGCCTACGACACCGCCGTCGAGGACACCACCACCGCCATCTCGGAAGAGGTCCGGGCGCAGTCGGCGCTCGACGCCGCCACCGGAGACAGCGCCACCGCCACGCAGGACGCGACGCGCCGGGTCCGCTCCCTCTACATGAGCGGCGGCTCCGCGTCCCTGACCGGCGGCATCAGCCGGGTCCTCTCGAGCGGCGACCTGGACGACGTCGACGCCACCGCCCGGGGCGCGCTCCTCGCCCGCAGCGTCGTCGCCGACGACACCACCACCGTCACCGCCGCCGCGACGGCCCGCGCCGGCGCGGCCGCCGCCGAGGCACACCTGCAGCAGGTCCGCGTCGCGAAGACCACCGCCCAGGCGGCCGCGAAGACGGCGGAGGAGCAGGTCACCACCGCTCTCGCCCAACAGCGGACGCTGCTGGCGGCGGCCGACACCGCGGTGGCGCAGGCCGTCGCGGACGAGGAGGAGCAGGCCCGCCAGGCCGCGCTCGCCGCGGCCGCCCAGCAGGCCGCCGCGGCGGGGGTCGCGGACGCGAAGGCCAGGGACGCCTCCTCCGTCGCGGACACTTCGTCGGTCGCGGACGCCGTCGCGGGCGCCTCGAGCACGGCCTCGGCGGCGATCGCCGCGGCCTGGACCCGCGAGGGCATGTCCTACGTGTGGGGGGCGACCGGTCCGACGACGTTCGACTGCTCGGGCCTCACGCAGTGGGCCTACGCCCAGGCCGGGGTCTCCATCCCCCGGACGTCGCGTCAGCAGTACGCGGGCCTCCCTAAGGTGCCGATGAACCAGTTGCAGCCCGGTGACCTGGTCTTCTACGCCAACGGCAGCGACCCGTCGAGCATCCACCACGTCGCGCTGTACCTCGGCGACGGCAAGGTCCTGCACGCCCCGCACACCGGCGACGTCGTCCGCGAGGCGGGCGTCGCGATGTCCGGCCTCTTCGGCGCCGTCCGCCCCTCGGCCGCCTGACTCAGCGGGACGCGAGGACGGCGAGGGTCACGCTCGCGACGTCCTCGACGACCGCGGCCTGCCAGTCCGGGACGAACTCGCCGGCCCAGGACCGCCAGGACGCTCCCGCGATCGACCCGGTGAGGGCACCGAACGCCCCGGCGAGCACGGGCAGCGCCACCCGCCGGTGCTCACGACGGGCCAGCGCCACGGCGCCCCCGACGCCGGAGGCGATCCGGGCGGGCAGCCCCGCGGCGGACAGCCGGCTCGGGGTGGCGGGCTGCTTGTCCTGGTAGAGCTCGAACCCGAGCCCGGCGAGGGCGAGGACCTTCGCGGGCGACGACGACCCCGTCAGCGCGGGTCCGGCGAACCCGAGCGAACTACGTCCGCCGGTGGCCACCCCGAGCAGGGCCGAACGCGCCACGAGACCGGCGGAGGCCTTCGCGGGCCGGTCCACGACGACCGTCGAGCCCCGGCGGACACCCGGGTCGACCAGATGCAGCGTGGAGTGCGCGGCGACCCCGAACGCGAGGTGCGGTACGGCGTCGGAGACCCAGTCCTGCGGGGTCCACTCCCGCAGGTCCGTGACCCCGAGGGCGGCGGCGGGCAGGTCGGTGGCGGCCATCGCGGCGGCCCCGGTGACCACCGCGCCGACCCCGCGGGGCAGTCGCAGCCCCGCCGCGCGGACGGTCCCGACGAGCGCCCCGACGCCCAGCCCGGCGACCGTGCCGGACAACGCCCCGAGTGCGGTGAGCCGGTTGCCGCGCTGGGCTGCGGACCCCCCGACGGGCAGGTGGATCCGCTCGGCGAGCGCCTCGACGGTGTCCGCCGGCATGGTGCTGGCCTCACGTCCCCGCCAGGCCATGTCGGCGTAGGTGACGGCGTTCAGGACCGCGGTGCCCACGGCACCGGCGGCGAGTCCACCGAGGAGGCCACGGGAGGTTCGGCTGGAGTTCACGGTCACATGCTCGGTCCCGGGACGCCGGTCCGCGCGCCCGGACCGTCCCGTACCGATCGCGCCCTAGCATGGTGCCCGGGACCGCGCACGCGGCCTCGCGATCACGCACGGGTCACCGGGGGGTACGTCTGGACGGGGTAGGCCGCAACGCGGGCGACGAGCTCGTGGCCGACCGCTACGCCCTGGACCGGGAGCTGTCGGTCGCCACCGAGCTGGGGACGCGGGAGTTCCGCGGTCGTGACCTGACGCTGGACCGGCCCGTCCGCGTCCGCACGCTGCCCGCCGGCGACACCCGGGCCGAGGAGTTCCTCGACGCCGCCCGCCGCGCCGCCATGATCACCGATCCGCGCATCCCCCGCATCCTCGACGCGGGCACCGACCTGACCGCCGCCGACGGCACCGCCACGGTCTTCGTCGTCGAGGAGTTCGTCGAGGGGCGCTCCATGAGCGACCTGCTGCGGTCCGGTCCGATGAAGCCCGCCGCCGTCCGCGCCCTCGTCGGCGAGGTCGCGTCCGCGCTCGACGTCGCCGCCCGCCGGGGACTGCACCACACCCGCCTCACCCCCGACGACGTCGTCCTCGGCCCCGACGGGGTCGTGCGGGTCCGCGGGGTGGGGATCGAGGCGGCCCTCGAGATCGACCCGCCCGCGCTCTCCCCGGCCCGCGCGGCGGTGCTGGCCAACCGCGCCGACGCCGTCGCGCTCGTCGCGCTCGTCTACGCCGGACTCGTCGCGCGCTGGCCCGCGCTGGAGGCGCTGGCCCCGCACGCCGGCCTCCCGCAGTCGCCGACCGCCGACGGTGAACCGTTGCCGCCCAAGGACATCCGCCCCGACGTCCCGAACGACCTGGACACCCTGTGCAGCGTCACGTTCGGCCCGCACGAGGACGGTCCGCGCGACCCCGCGGAGCTCGCCCTGCAGCTCGCACCGTGGACGATGGCGCCCTGGGAGGAGACCCTGCGCCGGATGCGCGGCGAGGCCGCGACCAAGGAGTTCCGGGGTCGGCTGAAGAACCGCGACGAGGTGGTCCCCGAGGAGGAGCCGCCCGTCCCGTTCACCCGCCCGCACACCACCGCCCGGCCCCCGCGCGACGACTCCCGCCTGGTGCTGGCCATCGTCGGCGCGGTGATCGTCGTCGGGCTGGTGCTCGCGCTGTGGCAGTTGAGCCGGATCGCCGTGCCCGACATCCCGACCAGTGCCGCCAGCACCCCCGCCGCGACGACCTCGGCGCCCGCCGCGACGAGCGCCCCCGCGGTCTCGCCCAGTGCCGCCGCCCCGCCGCCGGTGACGCCGATCGTGCTGCCCGTGGCCTCCATCGCCGCCCTCGACCCACAGGGCGGCGGGGAGTCCTCGGCGACGGCTCCGCGGGCGATCGACGGCGACCCGGCGACGGCGTGGGAGAGCCAGCGCTACAACTCCGCGACGTTCGCCGGTCTCAAGGACGGCATGGGCCTCGTGCTCGACCTGGGCGTCGAGGCCGACGTCAGCCAGGTCCAGCTCACCGACGGCGGTGACGGCGGGTCGGTCTCGTTGCTGACGGCCCCCGGCCCGGCCCTCGACGGCTCCACCCCCGTCGCGAGCGCCCCGGCCGGCGGGGCGCAGACGCTGACCCCCGCGCAGCCGGTCCGCAGCCGCTACCTCGTCGTCTGGTTTACCCAGCTCCCGACGACCGACGGCGTCTTCCGGGCCCGCGTGGCCGAGATCGCCGTCACGGGGACGATCCCCACCCCGGCGCCGTGACCCCCGCGGGAACCGGTGCGCCGGTGGACCCGCGCACCGACGCGGAGCTCCTCGCCGCGCACGTCGCGGGCGACCCGGAGGCCTTCGGCGAGGTCGTCCGCCGGCACCGTGACCGGCTGTGGGCCGTGGCGCTGCGCACGACGGGCGACCGCGAGGAGGCCGCCGACGCCGTCCAGGACGCCCTCGTCTCGGCCCTGCGCGCGGCCGACCGGTTCCGCGGGGACTCCGCCGTCACGACGTGGCTGCACCGGATCGTCGTCAACGCCTGCCTCGACCGGGCCCGGCGCAGGGCCGTGCGCCCGACCCGTCCCCTCGAGGAGGAGGTCGGTCCCGGCGGGGACGAGAGCGCCCGCACCGGGGCGGCGCTGGCCGTCGTCCAGGACGCGACCCCGCACGTCGAGGCCGGGCTCGACGTCACCCGCGCCCTCGCCCGCCTCCCCGAGGCCCAACGGGCGGCCCTGGTGCTCGTCGACATGTACGACGTCCCGGTCGCCGAGGCCGCCGAGATCCTCGGCGTCGCGGTGGGCACGGTGAAGTCGCGGTGCTCGCGCGGACGGGTGACCCTGGCCGAGCTCCTCGGCGATCGCGTATGAGCGCGGGGAACCGTTGAACGTCGCACGACGTCACACCCCTGGTCGAGTTCGGGAGACGGGAGGAGGTCCGCGGTGAGCGAGGAGTTCGAGGAGAGCACCGAGGACGAGGTGCTGAGCCCCCAGGAGCAACGGGTCCGTGACCGGTTGCGCGGAGCGGCCGACCTCGGTCCGATGCCCGACGACGTCGTGGCCCGCGTCGACGCGGCGCTCGCGGCCGCGCGCACCGAGACCCCCGTCGCCTCGCTGGCCGCCCGTCGGCGCCCGTCGCGGTTGCCACGACTGCTGGCCGCGGCGGCCGCGGTCGTGGTCGTCGGGGGCGGCGGCTTCTGGCTCTCGCAGGACCACTCGCTGTCCGGGGCGTCCTCCTCGACGGCCGCCGGTGGTGGCTCGGTGGCGATGGGTGAGTCCGTGCCGCCGTCGGCGAAGGTCCTGCTCAGCGGCAAGGACTACACCGACGCCACCGCCGTCCAGGACCTCGCCGAGGACACCCTCGACGAGGGCGCCCCCACCGGGGGTTCCGCGCCCGACGCGACCCCGGGCCTGGGCACGAAGGACGAAGGCCGCACCACCCTGATGGCGCCGCAGGACACGGAGTCCGCGACGAGCGACCCGGCGCAACGCCCGGCTGCCGAGAAGGCTCTGGCCTGCACGAAGAGCCTCGGGGTCGACCCGGACTCCGTCCTCGCCGTCGAGATCGCGACCTGGCGCACCACACCGGCCGCTCTCGTCGTCCACACCACCACCGACGGGGCCGAGGTCGTCGTCGTGGCCCTCGACTGCGTCCCCGGAGACCCCGCCTACAGCCGGGTCGACGTGCCCCTCCCGAACGGCTCCTGAACGTGGTGTGAGGGTTCGGCGCCGGGAACAGCGCACCCCTACGATCGGTTGAAGAAGCAGCAACGCCGGAGCCCCGTGACCGCGGGGTCGGCACCGATCGAGGAAGCAGGTCCGCACAGGTGAGCGACGCCACCACGAACGAGATCCGCGAAGTCATCGTCGTGGGTTCGGGCCCCTCGGGCTACACCGCGGCGCTCTACGCCGCCCGTGCGGAACTGCGGCCGCTGGTCTTCGAAGGATCGGTGACGGCCGGCGGTGCGCTGATGAACACCACCGAGGTCGAGAACTTCCCGGGCTTCCCGGAAGGGATCATGGGCCCGGACCTGATGGACAACATGCGCCAGCAGGCCGAGAGGTTCGGCGCCGAGCTGATCACCGACGACATCGTCGACGTCCGCCTCGAGGGTGACGTCAAGGAGGTCGTCACCGGCTCCGGTGAGACCTACCGCGCCCACGCGGTGATCCTCGCGCTCGGTTCGGCCTACCGTCAGCTCGGTCTCCCGGACGAGAAGCGGCTGTCCGGTCGTGGCGTGAGCTGGTGCGCCACCTGTGACGGCTTCTTCTTCCGCGAGCAGGACATCGTCGTCGTCGGCGGCGGGGACTCCGCGGTCGAGGAGGCGACGTTCCTCACCCGTTTCGCCCGCACCGTGACGATCGTGCACCGACGGGACGAGCTCCGCGCCTCGCGCATCATGGCGAAGCGCGCCGAGGACAACCCGAAGATCAAGTTCGTCTGGAACTCCGCCGTCACCGGCATCCTGGGCGAGAACAAGGTCGAGGGCCTCACGGTGCAGGACACCGTGACCGGTGAGACGAGCGAGATCGCGGCGACCGCGCTCTTCATCGCCATCGGCCACGAACCGCGCACCGACCTCGTCAAGGGGCAGGTCGACCTGGACGAGAACGGGTTCATCCTCGTCGAGGGTCGCAGCACCCGCACGAACCTCCCCGGCGTCTTCGCCGCCGGTGACGTCGTCGACCACGAGTACATGCAGGCCATCACCGCCGCCGGCATGGGGTGCTCCGCCGCCCTGGACGCCGAGAAGTTCCTCGCCGCCCGCGGTGACGTCGCGCAGGACGAGCAGCCCCCGCGCGAGGAGACCCGGACGCCCGACGTCGCGGACTCCGACACCGTCGACCGCCCGCAGCCGCGGGTCTGACCCCCACCCACATCAGGAGAACGACCATGAGCACCACCCACGTCACGGACGACACGTTCGACGCCGAGGTCCTGCAGTCCGACAAGCCCGTCCTCGTCGACTTCTGGGCGCCCTGGTGCGGCCCGTGCCGTCAGGTCGCCCCGATCCTCGAGGAGATCGCCGCCGAGAACGCGGACAAGATCACCGTGGTGAAGGTCAACACCGACGAGAACCCGAAGATCGCCGCGAAGTACGGCGTCACGTCGATCCCGACGCTGAACGTCTACTCCGGTGGTGAGGTCGTCAAGACGATCATCGGCGCGCGGCCCAAGCCCGTGCTGCTGAAGGAGCTCGACGACTTCGTCGGCTGATCCCGTTCGCGGAGAGCGCCGGTCCCCTCGTGGGGGCCGGCGCTCTGCTGTCAGGGGTGGGCTACCCCGGTGAGGGTCTGGACCCGGATGCTGCCGAGCAGCCGCTCGAGCGCCGCCTCGACGTCCTCGCGCCAGCTCAGCGCCGTCTTCAGCTCCAGCCGCAACCGCGGGTAGCGGTGGTGGGGACGCACCACGGTGAACCCGACCGACTCCAGCAGGTGCGCGGGGAGCACGCAGGGGTCGCCGTGGTCGTGCGGGGACTCCTCGCTGCCGTCACCGCCGACGGCCGCCGCCGCCCCGCCGAACGCCTCGACGGCCTTCACCCCGCGTTGGGTGAGGTCCTTGGCCGCGCCCTGCAGCAGCATCCGGGCCAGCCCTTCGCCCCGGAAGGCCGGTTCGATCCAGCCCGTCGTCAGCAGGACGCTGTCACCGCTGACCGGCGAGGTGGGGAAACCCGTCGAGCGGGGTGAGTAGACCGGCGGGGCGTACATGACGAACCCGGCCGCCTGGTCGTCGACGTAGACGAGCCGGCCGCACGGACCCCACTGCAGCAGGACGCTGGAGATCCAGGCCTCCTTCTCGAAGTCCGGGTACCCCGCCGCGGCGGCCCGCTGGGCGGCTCCGGCGTCGAGTTCCCAGAAGACGCACTGCCGCGACTGCTTGGGCAGGTCGGCCAGCGTGTCGAGCGTCAACGGCGCCATCCGACGACCCACCGGCGTCAGCCTCCCCAGTCCCGCTCGGCGTCTCGACGACGCGTCCGCGTTGCGTCCACGCGTCGAACGCATCCTAGGTGGCAGTCTCGGAGAGTGCGACGAGCACTCGTCCACTCAGCACCCGTGTCCCAGGAGGCCGTCATGAGCCAGCACCGCCCGCCCTCGAGTCCCGGTGACGCGTCCCCCGCGTCGGCGGCGGCCGGGGCCGGAACTGGGGCTGGCCGGAGGTTGGACCGTTGGCGGTCCGCCTACGCCGAACGGACCGCGTCGATGACGGCGTCGGAGATCCGGGCGCTGTTCGCCGTGGCGAACCGGCCCGAGGTCGTCTCGCTCGCCGGCGGCATGCCCTACCTGCCCGCGCTCCCCCTCGACGCCATCGCCGAGATCTCCGCGCGGTTGATCTCCCAGAAGGGAGCCGTGGCCCTGCAGTACGGCTCCGGTCAGGGTGAGGAGGTGCTGCGCGAGCAGATCGTCGAGGTCATGCGCCCCCAGGGCATCGACGCCCACCCCGACGACATCGTCGTGACGACCGGGTCCCAGCAGGCCCTCGACCTCGTGTCCCGGATCTTCCTCGACCCGGGTGACGTGGTCCTCGCGGAGGCGCCCAGCTACGTCGGTGCCCTCGGGGTGTTCCGCAGCTACCAGGCGCAGGTCGTGCACGTGCCCCTCGACCACGACGGGCTGCAGCCCGCGGCGCTGGAGGAGGCGCTCGTGCGCCTCCGGGCCGAGGGGAAGCGGGTGAAGTTCCTCTACACGGTGCCGAACCACCACAACCCGGCGGGCGTGACGCTCTCGTTGGAACGGCGGCGGGAGGTCCTGGCCATCGCCCGACGCCACGAGCTGCTGATCCTCGAGGACGACCCGTACGCGCTGCTGGGCTTCGACGGCGACCCGCTGCCCGCGCTCCGCTCGATGGACCCCGAGCACGTCGTGCACCTGGGGTCCTTCTCCAAGACGTTCGCGCCGGGCTACCGCGTGGGGTGGGCCGTCGCGCCGCACGCCGTGCGGGAGAAGCTCGTGCTGGCCTCGGAGTCGGCGATCCTCTGCCCGACCTCCTTCGGCCAGTTCGCGATCGCCGAGTACCTGTCGAGCTACGACTGGATGGGCCAGGTCAAGGTCTTCCGCGAGCTCTACCGCGAGCGGCGCGACGCCATGCTGGACGCCCTCGCCACGCACCTCCCCCGAGCGACGTGGACGCACCCCGTCGGCGGGTTCTACGTGTGGATGACGTTGCCCGACGGTCTCGACGCGAAGGCGATGCTGCCGCGCGCCGTCACCGGCCGCGTCGCCTACGTCCCCGGCGGCGCCTTCTACGCCGACGGGAGCGGTAGCCGGTCGGTGCGGTTGTCGTACTGCTTCCCGCCGGCCGAACGGATCCGTGAGGGTGTCCGCCGCCTCGCCGCCGTCGTGCAGGACGAACTGGACGTGGCCGAGACCTTCGGCCCCGTCACCCCGCGCGCCGGTCGAGCCGGCCACGACAACCCCGGACCGGAGCTGGCATGACCCGCGACCTGCACGTCGCCGTCCTCGCGGGCGGTCTCTCCCACGAACGGGACGTCTCCCTGCGCTCCGGTCGCCGGGTCGCGGACGCGTTGCGCTCCTCCGGCTGCGAGGTGACGATCCTCGACGCGGACGCGCACCTGCTGCCGACGTTGGCCGCCCAACGACCCGACGTCGTGTGGCCCGTGCTGCACGGGGCGATCGGGGAGGACGGCGCGCTGCGCGACGTCCTGGAACTCCTCGGGCTCACCTACGTCGGCGCCCGCCCGGGGGCCTGTCGACTGGCCTGGGACAAACCCATCGCCCAGAGCATCGTCGCGGCGGCGGGGATCAGGGTCCCCCCCTCGATCGCGCTGCCGCACGCCACCTTCCGCGACCTCGGAGCCCAGCCCGTCCTGGCCGCAGCCGCCGATTGGGCGGGCTTCCCGCTCGTGGTGAAGCCGAGCCGGGGAGGCTCGGCGCTGGGGGTCGCCGTCGTCGGGGAACCGCGGGACCTCGCCCGCGCCGTCGTGGACTCGTTCGCCTACGGCGACACCGCCCTGGTCCAGCAGCACGTCCCGGGGGTGGAGGTGGCCGTCTCCGTCGTCGAGATCGACGGGGAGGTCCAGGTCCTGCCCGCCGTCGAGATCGTCGCCGACGGCGGCTCCTACGACTACGCGGCCCGCTACACCGCCGGGGCCACCGAGTTCTTCGCACCGGCCCGGTTGTCCGCCGACGACGCCGAACGGCTGGCCGGGACGGCTCGTGGCGCGCACGAGGCGCTGGGACTGCGCCACCTGTCCCGCATCGACTTCATCGTCACCGACTCCGGTGATCCGGTGTTCCTCGAGGCGAACGCCGCACCGGGGATGACCGAGACGTCGTTGCTGCCGCAGGCCGTGGAGGCCGCGGGGCTGGAACTCGACTCCGTCTACCGCTCCATCGTGGAGAGCGCGCTCCGGAGCTGACCTGCGGACGTGCTACGGGCGGCGCGTCGGGTGGGGGGTCACCGGCGCGCCGCCCGTGCTCAGGGGGTGGGTGTGGCGTCGAGCAGGCGGAGGATCCGATCGAGGTCCTCCAGGCCGGCGAAGTCCACCGTCATGCGCCCTCGGGTGCGTCCCATGCTGATCTTCACCCGGGTGTCGAGCCGGTCCGCCAACGTGGAGGCACGGTCGTCCAGCTCCGGCTGCGCCTGCGCGGGGTTGCGGCGTCGCGGCTCGTGGTCCGCGTCCCCGAGGGAGATGATCTCCTCCACGGCGCGCACCGAGAGACCTTCGGCGACGACCCGCTGGGCGAGACGTTCCATCGCCGCGCCGTCCTCGAGCGACAGCAGCGCACGAGCGTGGCCGGCGGAGATGACGTTCGCCGCCACCCGGCGCTGCACCAGCGGCGGCAACTTCATGAGACGCAGCGTGTTGCTGATCTGCGGACGTGAGCGGCCGATGCGCGAGGCGAGTTCCTCGTGCGTGCAGCCGAAGTCCTCGAGCAGCTGCTGGTACGCCGCCGCCTCTTCGAGCGGGTTCAGCTGGCTGCGGTGCAGGTTCTCCAGCAGCGCGTCACGGAGCAGATCGTCGTCGGCGGTGTCGCGGATGATCGCCGGGATGGTCTCCAGGCCGGCCTCGGTCGCGGCTCGCCACCGACGCTCACCCATGACCAGCTCGAAGCGCGGGGTGCCGTCCTCCGCCGGGTCCGAGGACCGGACGACGATGGGCTGCAGCACCCCGATCTCGCGGATGGAGTGCACGAGTTCGGCGAGTTCGTCCTCGTCGAACACCGTGCGGGGCTGACGGGAGTTCGGCACGATCGCGGTGACGGGGACCTCGGCGAAGCGCGCCCCGGGCACGTCGACCAGGCCATCGTCGGTCGCGGCGTCGGTCGTGGTGGGCTCGACCTCGACCTCCGGGGTGATCTCCGGCTCCAGGGGGGCCTCTGCGGGCGCCTCCTCGGTCGTGACGACTGCGAGGTCGCCGATGCGTTCCTCGTGGCTCTCCGGCGCGTCAGGCGTCTCGTCGACCGTCGCGTCGGTCTCGTCGGAGCGTTGGTCGAAGAAGAGGTCGACCGGACGTCCCCCGGTGCGCATCGCCGGGGGCAGCGTGGCGGTTCCCATGCCGACCCGGCTCGAGGTCGTCGGTCCACCGCTGGGGATCAGGGCACCGAGTCCCCGGCCGAGTCCACGTCGCTTGTCGCTCACGCTCCACCTTCCTTCGACGCGAACCCACGTCGCGTCCCCGTTCCATCACTCCACCGCGCCCACGGGTCCGCCACAGCGGGCGGCGCTCCCACGGCAGCATCCCCTGCAGGCGCGACCGTTTCGTGGACGCCACGCTGGGCGATCTCACGCGCCGCCTCGAGGTAGGCCAGGGCACCGGAGGATGACGGGTCGTACGCCATCACCGTCTGACCGTGGCTCGGTGCCTCCGAGATCCGCACCGAGCGGGGGACGAGAGACCTCAGGACCTGCTGCCCGAAGTGCTGACGAACCTCGTCCACGACCTGGGCGGCCAGCCGCGTGCGACCGTCGTACATGGTCAGCAGGATCGTGGTGACCTCGAGGTCCGGGTTCAGGTGCTCCTGGATCAGCTCGATGTTCGCCAGGAGCTGGCTCAGCCCTTCGAGTGCGTAGTACTCGCACTGGATGGGAATGAGGACCTCCGGGGCCGCGACGAAGGCGTTGATGGTCAGCAGGCCCAGGCTCGGCGGACAGTCGATGAGGACGTAGTCGATGCGCCGCTCCCCGGCCTTCTCCAAGGCTTTCAGGTACTTGGCGAGCGCACGCTGCAGACGCATCTCACGAGCGACCATGGAGACCAGCTCGATCTCAGCACCGGCGAGGTCGACCGTCGCTGGCGCGCACCAGAGGTCGGGAGCCTCGTCGCAGCGCTGAACGACGTCGGCCAGGGGTTTGCCCTCGACCAGGACCTCGTACACGCCGGGCACGTCCTGGTGGTGGTCGATCCCCAAGGCCGTCGAGGCGTTTCCCTGCGGGTCGAGGTCGAGGACGAGGACCTTCAGCCCCGCCGCCGCCAGCGCCGAAGCGATGTTGACCGCGGTCGTCGTCTTGCCGACGCCGCCCTTCTGGTTCGCGATCGTCATGACACGGGTTTCCGTCGGCAGCGGGAAGCGCTCCGACACCGTCGCGCGCCGTGTTTCACGTGGAACCGGGGGGAGCTCCTCTTCGGCGGCCTCGAGCTCGTCGACCTCATCGGGCGACGGAAAGGTCTCCACCGACGTCAGGATGGGCGGAGCAATGGGCGTTTCACGTGAAACGTCCACCAACTCTGAGTGCGGCTCGGTTTCACGTGAAACGGGCACTACCGGCTCAACGGCGACGAGCAGGGTTTCACGCGGAACATCGACATCGACGGTGTCGACGTGCACCTCGGTTTCACGTGAAACGTCGACAGCCTGAGGCTCATCGAGCATCAGGGCGGAGACCGAGAACCACCCCAGGTGCCCCGAGCCGTTCGACGCCGGCCGCGAGCTGCTGAACCAGCCGAGCTGTGCCACTCCTCGTCCCTCTCCCTCACTCATCGACGGTTGCCCTTGCCGGGGCGGCGCTTCGCCACGGCCGGTGCGCCCGGTGCCGGTGCAGCGCGCAGCCGACCGTGCCCCCGGGCCACCCGCACCACGGTCGTCCCCGTGCCGTCGTCGGGTCCGACGCTCAGTACCTCGGGAGCCGTCGTGATGCCCATCTGCTGCAGGGTCGCAGCTGCGGCGGCGATCTCCTCGGAGGCGCTCCGGCCCTTGATGGCGATGAGGTGCCCACCGGTCACGACGAGCGGCAGCGCCCAGCCGTAGAGGGTCTTGAGCGGAGCGACGGCTCGAGCCGTGACGACCGCAGCGGAGAACTCACCCCGCACGTCCTCAGCGCGACCCCGCGCGACCGCGACCTGGTCTCGCAGGTCCAGTTCGGCGATCGCCTCGCGGAGGAAGGTGTAGCGCCGTTCCAGCGGCTCGACGAGGCGGATGTGGAGGTCCGGCCGGGCGAGAGCGAGCGGGATGCCTGGCAGACCTGCACCGGAGCCGATGTCGATGACCGACGACCCCTCGTCGATGACTTCACTGAGGTAAGCACAATTGAGGATGTGCCGGTCCCAGAGCCGCGGGACTTCACGCGGGCCGATCAACCCCCGCTCGACACCGGCCGTCGCAAGGAGCTCGCGGTAGGCGGCGGCGCGATCGGCGCGGTCCCCGAAGACGCGTGACACCGCCTCGGTCGGGACCTCGGAGGAACTCTCGGAAACGACGGAGGGCGGTGGCGTTTCACGTGAAACACCACCGCCCTCAGGCACCTCATCAGACACCCCGTCACCCTATCGGCTGACGGGAGCCTGCCTGTTCAGTCGTCGTCGCCCTGTGGACCACTCTCGATGACGGTGGGGAGCACCACGACGCGACGACGGGGCTCTTCACCTTCGGACTCGCTGAGCAGACCGGCCGCGGCCACGGCGTCGTGCACGACCTTGCGCTCGAACGCGGGCATGGGTTCGAGGCGTTCGGCCGAGCCGCTGGCGCGGACCCGGGCGACGACCTCACCGGCGAGGCGCACCAGAGCGCCGCGCTTGGTGAGGCGGTGCCCGGCGACGTCGAGCATGAGCCGTGTGCGGTCTCCGGTCTGAGCCTGGACGGCCAGGCGGGTGAGCTCCTGCAGCGCCTCGAGGACGTCGCCGCTCGCACCGACCAGCTTTTCGAGGGCGGGTGTACCGGCCTCGTCCGCGACGATCGCGACCGACGCACGGCCGTTCTCGATGTCGATGTCGATGTCACCGTCGAGGTCGGTGATGTCCAGGAGCTCTTCGAGGTAGTCGGCGGCGATGTCGCCTTCCTCCTCGAGTCGCGACTTGGCCGATCCGCGCTTCGGAGTCTCTTCCGTCGCGGCGGCGGCCTCGGTCTCTGCCACCGAGGTCTCCTCGACCGCGTCCGTCGTGCCGTTCACAGGTCCTCCTGGGTCTCGCTGTGCAGCTGGTTCTGAGGTGTTCAGCGGTTCGGGCCCTGGCTGGAGCGCGGACCGCCGGGACGGCGCTGCTCACGGCTGTCACCGCGCTTGGGCTGCTGACGCTGCCGGCGGGCCGGGGCGTTGGTGGTGTGCTCGGCGGTCACACCGGTGCCGGACGGGCCCGACGTGTCGGTCGTGAGGACCTGACCGCGGCGAGCGGCACGACGAGCCTTGCGCTCCTCGAGCTCCTTCTCGGCCAGCGAGCCCGGGTTGGGCATGCGCCGGATCACGAAGAACTGCTGCCCCATGGACCAGATGTTCGTGGTGAGCCAGTACAGGAGGACACCGATCGGGAAGTTGACGCCGGAGACGGCGAAGATGATCGGCAACACGTAGAGCATCAGCTTCTGCTGCTGCGCGAAGGGGTTGCCCTCCATCGATGCCGACGACGTGTTCTTCGCCATCAGCTGGCGCTGGGTGATGAACTGCGACGCCGACATGAGGATGATCATCACTGCGGTGAGGACGATCGTGTTCCACTCGTGCGTCGCCCACGACTTCATGAAGATGTCGGAGAGCTGAGAGCCGAAGATCGTCGCGTTGTCGGCCTGCTCCACCAGAGTGGCGTTCAAGGGGCCGATCGACTTGCCCTGGCCGATGCCGTTGAGCGTGTGGAACAGCGCCAGGAAGATCGGGGACTGCAGCAGGATCGGCAGGCAGCTCGCCATCGGGTTCGTCCCCGACTCGCGGTAGAGCGCCATCATCTCCTGCTGCATGGCCTGGCGGGACGCAGGATCGTTCTTGCCCTTGTACTTGGCCTGGATCTTGCGCATCTCGGGCTGGATGACCTGCATCCCCCGCATGGCCTTGATCTGCTTCACGAAGAGCGGGATCAGCAGGATGCGGATGACGACCACGAGGCCCACGATCGACAGCGACCACGCCGCACCGCCGGCGGGGTTGAACCCGATGGCCGTGAACAGGTCGTGGAAGCGCACCATGATCCACGCCACCACCCATTGGATGGGATGGAGCAGCTGGTAGAAGAAATCGATCATCGTGCGGCTTGTCCTCTCACAGGGGTCGGGCTCACGGGGCCTTCACCCGCGAGTGGCCCTTCGGCGGAACGGGGTCCACCCCACCAGGGTTCCACGGGTGGCAGCGGAGGAGTCGTCGGACGGCGAGCCAAGTCCCGACGAGAGCACCTCGGGTGCGCAACGCCTCGACGGCGTAGGCGGAACACGAGGGGTAGAAGCGGCACGTGGGGCCCAGGACGGGCGAGACGAGCAGCTGGTAGATGCGCACCAGCCCGACCAGCAGCGATGCCGGCCAGCGCAACGGGTGCCACCAGTGTCGGTCAGGCACGAGCCGTCGCCTCGACCGGGAGGAGACCCAGCCGGCGCAGGCCCTTGTCCACGTCGGCGGCGAGCTCGGCCGAGGTGGCGTCGCCGGCCGCGGGGAGCGCCCGCACGACCAGCAGACCGCCCTCGGGGGGCAGGACGACCAGTCGGGCGGACGCCAGGTGCCGCAGCCGGCGTTGCGTGCGGTGCCGGACGACGGAGTTGCCCACGGCCTTGGACACGACGAAGCCCACCCGCGTGGGGTGGGCTCGGTCGGTCGCCGTCCAGTGCAGGACCAGACGACGGGTTCCGGCACGCGTGCCGTGCTTCAGGGCGACGGTGAAGTCGTCCTTGAGGCGAAGGCGGTGCTCCGCTGACAGCACGCGGGCTGGGGGAACGGCGTCAGGCGGAGATCTGCGCGCGGCCCTTGGTGCGACGCGCCGAGAGGATGGCGCGGCCGGCACGGGTCCGCATGCGAAGACGGAAACCGTGCACCTTGGCGCGACGACGGTTGTTCGGCTGGAAGGTGCGCTTGCTCACGTCAGTACTCCAAGACTCGGGCGGGACTCGTGCGGGCGGGCCCCGCCGTACTGCCGGACCGTGGACCCGGGACGAACCCGGGGACGGGCGGCGATGCGGAGCGCAATCTCCAGCAGGGTACGGTCCCGAACCGACTGCGGTCAAAGCGCGCAGGGTCTGCCCGGCGACGACGGCGCGACCGCCGTCCACAGGACGCGCGAGCGGGCCCTCCGGGGGACGCCGGGAAGGTACCGTTCCCGTCAGGTCCGGCGGGAGACGACCCGCCGAGACCGCGGTCCTCGACAGGCGCCGCTCCAGGCCCCGCTCGACGGGGACGGGCGTGGCAGTGGCGGCCGGACGTCGTCGGGGAGGACGCCACTTGAACAGTGGCCGTCGCGTTGTTACGGTCCCGCTCGACGTACCGACGCCCGCACCGCTCGAGGTGCTGCGACGGACATCTCGTGTGCCCCGACCGTCTTCCACAGCTGTGGACAGGGTTGTGGACGAGACCCGTCCGACGGATCCGGTACGACGGGAGAGGGCTCGAGTGGAGACCGACAGCGGGGACTTCCCCAGCGTCTGGGAACGTGCCATCGCCCAACTGGACGACGGCGTCACTCAGCACCAGCGGGCGTTCGTGCGCCTGACCCGACCCCTCGGCCTGCTCGACGGGACAGCTCTGCTCGCCGTGCCGAACGACCTCACCAAGGACGTCATCGAGCAGAAGGTCCGCGAACCGCTGACCCGCGCCCTCTCGGAGGTCTACGGCTCGGCGATCCGTCTCGCGGTCACGGTGGACCCCTCGATCGGGCAGATGCTCACCCCGGAACGCACCGGCGAGCTCGTCGACGGTCTCGACGGGGTTCCCAGCGTGGAGCGCGAACGGGTCTCGGCCCTGCGCGGCATCGATGGTGAAGGTGATCCCGGTCGGTACTCCCGCACCGACGAGCGTCACCTGAGCGCCGTCGAGGAGGATTCCCCGCTCGACGATTCCGACCCCGACCTGCTGTTCACCGGCTACAAGGTCGACCGGGGCGCCGGAACGGGCCGCCAGGCCCCGCGGAACCGTTCCACGACGAAGATCGAGAACGCCCGGCTGAATCCAAAGTACATCTTCGAGACCTTCGTCATCGGCGCCAGCAACCGTTTCGCGCACGCGGCCGCGGTGGCCGTCGCCGAAGCCCCGGCGAAGGCTTACAACCCGTTGTTCATCTACGGGGAGTCCGGGCTGGGAAAGACGCACCTGCTGCACGCCATCGGGCACTACGCCCAGAACCTCTACCCCGGTGTGCAGGTCCGGTACGTGAACTCCGAGGAATTCACCAACGACTTCATCAACTCGATCCGCGACGACAAGGCCCAGGCGTTCCAGCGCCGGCACCGCGACGTCGACGTCCTCCTCATCGACGACATCCAGTTCCTGTCGAACAAGGTCCAGACGCAGGAAGAGTTCTTCCACACGTTCAACACGCTGCACAACGCGAGCAAACAGGTCGTCATCACCTCCGACCTGCCGCCGAAGCAGTTGTCCGGCTTCGAGGAACGCATGCGGAGCCGTTTCGAGTGGGGCCTCATCACCGACGTCCAGCCCCCGGACCTGGAAACGCGCATCGCCATCCTCCGCAAGAAGGCCATTGGGGAACGCCTCGAGGTGCCCGACGACGTGAACGAGTACATCGCGTCGAAGATCTCCTCGAACATCCGTGAGCTCGAGGGCGCGCTCATCCGCGTGACGGCGTTCGCCAGCCTGAACCGGCAGCCCGTCGACATGCAGTTGGCCGAGATCGTGCTGCGCGACCTCATCCCCAACGACGAGAGCCCCGAGATCACGGCCGCCGCGATCATGGGCCAGACGGCGTCGTACTTCAGCATCACGTTGGAGGACCTCTGCGGGACGTCCCGTTCGCGGACCCTCGTCACCGCCCGCCAGATCGCGATGTACCTCTGCCGCGAGCTGACCGAGCTGTCGCTGCCGAAGATCGGTCAGCACTTCGGCGGCCGCGACCACACGACGGTCATGCACGCCGAACGCAAGATCAAGCAGCAGATGGCCGAGCGGCGCAGCACCTACAACCAGGTCACCGAGCTCACCAACCGCATCAAGAAGCAAGCGGGCGCCTGACCCGACGCTGAGCCCCGACGACAACAGGTCCGGGGTCGGCAACGCAGAGACGTGACCGCCCCGGTCGTGCCGGATCCAGCGTGGGATCCGGTACGACCGGGCACACGTCGTGGTGGTCGCACTGCCACTCCTCCTGACGCCCGCGGGGGCGCCTCCGACTCAGCCCCCGCGGCGAAGCCCATGACGTCTCCCGCGGCCTCCTGACGCCGCCGTTCAGGCCGTCGGCGCCCGAGCCGTCCCGCCGTGTGCTGACGCGTGCCCGGCGCCGGCCGTCGAGCCGTCCTGGGCGGGCGACCGCTCGAGGTCGCCGACGTCCCTCACCCCTGACGAAGAGTCGGTCCGGGCGCCGTCAGACCTCGTCGGAAAAGTTCTCCACAGTTGTCCACATGCTGGGGACAGGGTTGTGGACAGAGAAGCCCACACCCGTGGACAACCCGGTGGACGAGAGGTGGATCCAGCAGGGACAACCTGGGGACAGCGGTGGACAGACCGCCTCGGGAACGCGTACCTGTGGATGACCCGGTTCGCTCGTCCCCATGCCGTCCACACCCCCCGAGAGGGGGTCAAAAGGACTCTGACCTGCGACGACGCCGAGTTGTCCACAGGGTCCACAAGGGTTACGACTACGACTGATCTATCCATGGTGAATCCCGTCAGCCCACGTCCAGTGTGGACAGGTTGTGGGGAAAGGCGGCCTGGAGGAAGACTGAAGGGCCCGGAGGCCTGACCCTGTTCGAACAAGGTGTGGGGTACCCCTCGGCACGTTGATCACGCAGCGTGACCTCGAGGTGAGGGTCTTCTAGAAGTCTGGGATGACGGATCTCCCCGACCCTGTGGAGGCGCGTGCACCGGCGTCGGCGGTCTCCACTACTGTCGGAAGCCGCTCGTCCTGCTCCCTGCCGGACGGGGGACGCGACAGAGGTTCGAGAGAAGGCGGTGCCCGGTGGAGTTGCAGGTCGAGCGCGACGTGCTGGCCGACGCCGTCGCGTGGGCAGCCAGGGCCTTGCCCTCCCGGCCTCCTGTGCCCGTCCTGGCCGGTGTCCTCCTCGAGGCCACGGACGAGGGCTCCCTGAAGCTGTCGACCTTCGACTACGAGGTGTCCGCCCGGGTCGAGCTGCCGGCCGACGTCCGCACAGCCGGGCGCGTCCTGGTCTCCGGACGACTGCTGGCCGACATCTCGCGCAGCCTCCCGAACCGTCCGGTCACCCTCACCACCGAGGGCTCCAAGGTCGTCGTGACCTGCGGGGCGAGCCGCTTCACCCTGCTGACCATGACGGTCGACGAGTACCCCGCCCTGCCGTCGCTGCCGGGTTCCTCCGGTGAAGTGCCGGGAGCCGAGTTCGTCGAGGCCGTGGCGCAGGTGACCGTGGCGGCCAGCCGGGACGAGACCCTGCCGATCCTCACCGGGGTCCGGATGGAGATCGAGGGCGACCGGCTCACGCTGCTGGCCACCGACCGCTACCGCCTCGCGGTGCGCGAACTGCGCTGGAACCCGAGCAGCCCCGACATGTCCGCCGTGGCCCTGGTCCGGGCCCGAACGCTGTCCGACGTCGCCCGTTCGCTGGGCTCCACGAGTTCGCTGACGATGGCCATGGCCGACGGCAAGAGTGACCTCATCGGCTTCCAGGCCGGCGGTCGCTACTCGACCTCGCTGCTCGTCGACGGTGAGTACCCGAAGGTCCGGGCGCTGTTCCCGGCCGAATCGTCCACCCACGCGGTCGTCTCCACCGCCGCCCTGACGGAGGCCGTCAAGCGCGTGGCCCTCGTCGCGGAGCGCAACACGCCCGTACGGTTGCGCTTCGAGGACGGCGTGCTCTCCTTGGAAGCGGGCCAGGGCGAGGACGCACAGGCGACGGAGGCCCTCGAGGCCGCGCTCGTCGGTGAATCGATCGCCATCGCCTTCAACCCGCAGTTCCTGCTCGACGGCCTCGGGGCACTCGGTGCCCCGTTCGCCCGACTGTCGTTCACCCAGTCGACCCGCCCGGCGGTCCTCACCGGCCAGGCGGACCTCGAAGGGGACGACGACGACACCTACCGGTACCTGCTCATGCCGGTCCGGCTCGCCGGCTGAGCCCGGTCAGTCCACATGAGCCCGGTGTGAAGGCCGGGCACGAGAAGGGAACGTCTGGCATGCACATCGGTCTCGTCGGTCTCGGCAAGATGGGCGGGAACATGCGTTCCCGTCTGCGCGACAAGGGCATCGAGGTCACCGGGTACGACCCGAACCCCGACGTCACCGACGTCGCGAGCCTCGCGGCCCTGGTCGAGGCGCTGCCCTCGCCGCGCGTCATCTGGGTGATGGTCCCCTCGGGCAAGATCACCCGCGACACCGTCGCCAACCTGGCTCCGCTGCTCAAGGACGGTGACCTGGTCATCGACGGCGGCAACTCGAAGTGGACCGACGACGAGATCAACGCCAAGCTCCTCGCCGAGCGCGGTACCGGCTACCTCGACTGCGGCGTCTCCGGCGGCGTGTGGGGCAAGGACAACGGCTACGGCCTCATGGCCGGTGGCGCCAAGGGCCACGTCGACCTCGCGATGCCGATCTTCGACGCGCTGCGTCCCGAGGGTCCGCGCGAGGAGGGCTTCGTCCACGCCGGCGGCGTCGGGGCGGGCCACTACTCGAAGATGGTTCACAACGGCATCGAGTACGGCCTGATGCACGCCTACGCCGAGGGTTACGAGCTCCTCGAGGCGAAGGGGATCATCCACGACGTCCCGGCCGTCTTCAAGGCGTGGACCCGGGGCACCGTCGTCCGCTCCTGGCTGCTGGACCTCATGGTCCGCGCCCTGGAGGAGGACCCCAAGCTGGACAACATCCGCGGCTACGCCCAGGACTCCGGTGAGGGCCGCTGGACCCTGGAACAGGCGATCGAGAACGCCGTCCCGATGCCGGTCCTCGCGGCCGCGCTCTTCGCGCGCTTCTCCTCGCGCCAGGAGGACTCGCCCTCGATCAAGGCCGTCGCCGCCCTGCGCAACCAGTTCGGCGGGCACGCAGTGACGCAGGCCGGGCCCTCCTCGGGCACGGGCTCCGTGAACGACTGACCCTCGCGTGCACGTCGCGCACCTCTCGCTCGTCGACTACCGCTCCTACCCGAGCCTCGAACTGGACCTGCGCCCCGGCACGACGACCTTCGTCGGGCTGAACGGGCAGGGCAAGACCAACCTGGTCGAGGCCATCGGGTACGTCGCGACGTTGGACAGCCACCGGGTCTCCGGTGACGCGCCCCTCGTCCGGCAGGGAGCGGAGCGTGCCGTCGTCCGCGCTCAGCTGGAGCGCGGCGGTCGGCGGGCGCTGGTCGAGCTGGAGATCACGCCGGGCAAGGCGAACCGGGCCCGCCTCAACGGCAACCCGGTCCGCCGGACCCGCGACGTGCTCGGCGTGCTGCGCACCGTCCTCTTCGCCCCCGAGGACCTCGCCCTCGTGAAGGGCGACCCCGGCGAGCGGCGTCGCTACCTCGACGAGCTGCTGGTCACCCGCTGGCCGCGGGTCGCCGGGGTGCGGGCCGACTACGACCGCATCCTGCGGCAGCGGACGGCGTTGCTGAAGTCCGCCGGCGCGGCCATGCGCTCGGGTCGGGCGGACACCCACACCCTCGACGTCTGGGACGAGCACCTGGCGACGACGGGGGCGGAGCTGCTGTCGGCCCGCCTGGCGCTGCTGGCCGACCTGCGTGCACCCGCCGACTCCGCCTACCGCTCGGTGAGCGGGGGACAGGGCGACCTGGAGCTGGGGTACCGCTCGGCGCTGCCGCTGCTGGCGGAGGGGGTCGCCACGACCCCGGGCGGGGAGGTGCCGACGCGCGAGGAGCTGCGCGAGGGCCTGCTGGCCTCGATGGTCGAGAACCGCAAGGCCGAGCTCGACCGCGGGGTCTGCCTCGTCGGCCCGCAGCGCGACGACCTGGTGCTGACCCTCGGCGGGATGCCGGCCAAGGGCTACGCCAGTCACGGCGAGAGCTGGTCGGTGGCGCTCGGCCTGCGGCTGGCGAGCTACCGGCTGCTGCTCGCCGACGACGAGATGGACGATCCCGGGGGACCGGTCCTGATCCTCGACGACGTCTTCGCCGAGCTCGACGCCGGCCGCCGCGAACGGCTGTCCGCGATCGTCGCCGACGCCGAGCAGGTCCTCGTCACGGCCGCCGTCCCCGAGGACGTGCCCGCTGCGCTGCAGGGGGAGCACGCCGACCGGGTCCACGTCACGACCGGGGTGGCGGTCCGCGGTGACTGACCAGCCCGGCGCCGAGAACGAGGACGCGGAGAGCGGGGACGCGGAGCCGGGTCCCGAGGAGGAGCTCGACGACACCCTCGGCGCCGACCTCGCCCGGACCGCGCTGGGTCGGGCCCGCGCCGCCGCGGCGGCCAAGGGGCTGCGCCCGGGACGCGTCCCGCTGGGCGGTCCGAAGACGCGCGAGGAGTGGAAGGAGGCCCGGCGCAACACGGCCGGGCGGTCCGGGGCCCACCCCGACGCCCGCGACCCGCAGTCCCTGGACTCCACGCTGGGGCGTCTCGTCGGGGAGCGCGGGTGGGAGCAGCCCGTCGCCGTCGGCGGTGCGTTCGGTCGCTGGGACGTCGTCGTCGGGCCCGAGCTCGCCGGGCACTGCACCCCCGAGACGCTGAAGGACGGCACGCTCGTCGTCCGCGCCGAGTCGACCGCCTGGGCCACCCAGGTCCGCCTCCTCACCAGCCACCTCGTGCGGCGCCTGGACGAGGAGCTCGGTCACGGGGTCGTGACCAAGGTCGTCGTCCGCGGGCCGCAGGCCCCGTCGTGGCGCAAGGGTGGTCGTACCGCCCCGGGCGGTCGCGGACCTCGCGACACCTACGGCTGAGGAGTCCTGGCCCAGATCCGGCGCTGAAACGTCCGGCACCCCTCTCGTGTGGTCCCCCACGACAACGGGGGTCGAACCGCTCAGGGGGCGCGCTGAGGCGCGCTGAGTGAGAGGCCCCGGTCACTTCGGGGTAGACTGTGCGGTGAACCAGGCGGTCAGAGGACGCACGTCCTCGTACTGCTCGGCCACGTACGTCCGGCCCTGTGGGTGCGCGCCGTCCGCGGGCCGCGCCGACCGCCTCGACGCGGAGGGAGAGCACCCGCTCGTGCCAGACGAGGAACGTCCCGAGGACAGCCAGGAAGCACAGCCCGCTCCGGAGGACGCCGCGTCGCTCGCGGACGCCGTCACCCCGGACGGTCAGCCGAACCCGGAGTACGGCGCCGACGCCATCCAGGTCCTGGAGGGTCTCGAAGCGGTCCGCAAGCGTCCGGGCATGTACATCGGCTCCACCGGTGAACGCGGTCTGCACCACCTCGTCTCCGAGATCGTCGACAACTCCGTCGACGAGGCCCTCGGGGGGTACTGCGACACGATCGACGTGACCCTGCTCGCCGACGGCGGCGTCCGGGTCGTCGACAACGGCCGGGGGATCCCCGTCGACGTCATGCCGGGCGAGGGCCGGCCGGCCGTCGAGGTCGTGCTGACTGTCCTGCACGCGGGCGGCAAGTTCGGTGGCGGTGGCTACGCGGTGTCCGGTGGTCTGCACGGCGTCGGCAGTTCCGTCGTCAATGCCCTCTCCACCCGCCTCGACGTCGAGGTCTTCCGGCAGGGCTTCGCCTGGCGCCAGTCGTACGCGAACGGTGTGCCGCTGGCGCCGCTGGTCAAGGGCGAGGCGACCGATCGGACCGGGACGACGATCACGTTCTGGGCCAACGACGAGATCTTCGAGACCACCGACTACTCCTACGAGACCCTGCGCACGAGCTTCCAGCAGCGGGCCTTCCTCAACAAGGGCCTCACGCTGAACCTCACCGACGAGCGCGCCTACCCCGAGGACGAGGCCGACGACGGCGCCACGGACGACAAGCCGGTCCGCTCGGCGAGCTACCGCTACGACGACGGTCTCATCGACTACGTCAAGCACATCAACGCCCTGAAGAAGAACGAACCGCTGCACGACACCGTGATCTCCCTCGAGGCGGAGGACACGGAGAAGGGCATCGCGGTCGAGATCGCGATGCAGTGGACGACGTCGTACTCCGAGGCCGTCTTCACCTACGCCAACAACATCAACACCTCCGAGGGTGGGACGCACGAGGCGGGTTTCCGCACCGCGCTGACGAACCTCGTCATCGAGTACGCCCGCGCGGCCAAGCCGAAGATCCTCGAGGACAAGGACAACCTCGAGGGGTCGGACATCCGTGAGGGTCTGACCGCGATCGTCTCGGTCAAGCTGACCGAACCGCAGTTCGAGGGTCAGACGAAGACCAAGCTGGGCAACACCCTGGCCCGCACCTTCGTCCAGGCCCAGGTCCGCGAGCACCTCGGGCACTGGTTCCAGGCCAACCCCAAGGAAGCCTGGACGATCGCGAAGAAGGCGCAGGCGGCCTCGGTTGCGCGGTCGGCGGCGCGCAAGGCCCGTGAGGCAAGCCGGAAGTCGCTGCTGGAGCGCAACTCGTTGCCGGGGAAGTTGAAGGACTGCCAGTCCAACAACCCCGTCGAGTGCGAGGTCTTCATCGTCGAGGGGGACTCCGCCGGTGGTTCTGCCACCCGTGGTCGCGACCCGCGCACCCAGGCCATCCTGCCAATCCGCGGGAAGATCCTGAACGTCGAGAAGGCCCGGTTGGACCGCGCCCTGGGCAACCAGGAGGTGCAGGCCCTCATCACCGCGTTCGGCACGGGCATCGGCGAGGACTTCAACCTCGAGAAGCTCCGCTACCACAAGATCATCCTGATGGCGGATGCCGACGTCGACGGTCAGCACATCCAGACGCTGCTGCTGACACTGCTGTTCCGCTACATGAGCCCGCTCGTCGAGAACGGTCACGTGTACCTGGCGCAGCCGCCGCTGTACCGGCTCAAGTGGATGGGTGGTGCGGCCCACGAGTTCGTCTACTCCGACCGGGAGCGCGACGCGATGATCGAGGCCGGTCGCGCCGCCGGGAAGAAGCTTCCCAAGGAGAGCGCCATCCAGCGCTACAAGGGTCTGGGTGAGATGAACTGGGACGAGCTGTCCGAGACGACGATGGACCGGGCGCACCGGACGCTCCTCCAGGTGACCCTCGAGGACGCGGCCGCCGCCGATGCCGTGTTCTCCGTCCTCATGGGTGAGGACGTCGAATCGCGCCGGAGCTTCATCCAGCGCAACGCCCGCGACGTGAGGTTCCTCGACGTCTGATCGATGTTCCACGTGGAACGTCCGACGCCGAGACCGTGACCTGAGAGGCAAACCCCCGCCGTGAGCGAGAGCACCACCGAACCCCCCACCGACGACCGCGTCCAGCAGGTCGACCTGCAGGCGCAGATGCAGCGGTCCTACCTCGACTACGCGATGAGCGTCATCGTCTCGCGTGCCCTGCCCGACGTGCGGGACGGTCTGAAACCCGTCCACCGCCGGGTGCTGTACGCGATGTACGACGGGGGTTACCGCCCCGACCGTGGGTACTACAAGTGCGCCCGCGTCGTCGGCGACGTCATGTCGAACTACCACCCGCACGGTGACAGTTCCATCTACGACGCCCTCGTGCGCCTCGCCCAGGACTGGTCGTTGCGCTACCCGCTCGTCGACGGGCAGGGGAACTTCGGTTCGCCCGGCAACGACCCGGCCGCGGCCTACCGCTACACCGAGTGCCGGATGGCGCCGCTGGCCATGGAGATGGTTCGCGACATCGACGAGGAGACCGTCGACTTCTCCCCCAACTACGACGGTCGTTCCCAGGAACCCGACGTCCTGCCCAGCCGGTTCCCGAACCTGCTGGTCAACGGTTCCGCCGGCATCGCCGTCGGCATGGCGACGAACATCCCGCCGCACAACCTGCGCGAGGTCGCCGAGGGTGCGAAGTGGCTGCTGGACAACCCGGACGCCGCCGAGGACGAGCAGACCGCCGCGCTGCTGCAGCGCATCAAGGGCCCGGACTTCCCCACCGGTGCGTTGATCCTCGGCCAGCGGGGGATCCAGGACGCCTACCGCACCGGGCGCGGCTCCATCACGATGCGCGCCGTCGTGGAGGTCGAGGAGATCCAGGGCCGGACCTGCCTCGTCGTCAGTGAACTGCCGTACCAGGTGAACCCGGACAACCTCGCCGAGAACATCGCGAACCTCGTCCGCGACGGCCGGCTCACCGGCATCGCCGACGTGCAGGACCACACCTCCGGGAAGACCGGACAGCGCCTCGTCATCATCCTGCGCCGTGACGCCGTCGCGAAGGTCGTGCTGAACAACCTCTACAAGCACACCCAGCTGCAGACGAACTTCGGTGCGAACATGCTGGCGCTGGTCGACGGCGTGCCGCGCACCCTGCCGATCACTGCGTTCCTCAAGCACTGGATCACCCACCAGCTGGAAGTCATCCAGCGCCGCACGCGGTTCCGGCTGCGCAAGGCCGAGGAGCGCGCGCACATCCTGCGTGCGCTGCTCAAGGCGCTCGACGCCATGGACGAGGTCATCGCCCTCATCCGCGCCAGCGCCACCGTCGAGATCGCCCGTGACGGCCTGATGGAACTCCTCGACATCGACGAGATCCAGTCCCGCGCGATCCTCGAGATGCAGCTGCGTCGTCTCGCCGCGCTGGAACGTCAGCGCATCACCGACGAGTACGACGAACTCATGCGGCTGATCACGGACTACAACGACATCCTCGCCCGTCCGGAGCGGCAGCGACAGATCGTCCGCGACGAACTGGTCGAACTGGTCGAGCGCTACGGGGACGAGCGCAAGACGCAGATCCTGCCCTTCGAGGGCGACATGACGGCCGAGGACCTCATCCCCGTCGAGGACGTGGTCGTCACCGTCACCCGCGGCGGGTACGCCAAGCGCACCAAGACCGACCTCTACCGCGCGCAGCGGCGGGGTGGGCGCGGGGTGCGCGGTGCGAGCCTGCGCGAGGACGACGTCGTGGAGCACTTCTTCACGACGACGACCCACCACTGGTTGCTCTTCTTCACCAACCTGGGCCGGGTCTACCGGGCCAAGGGCTACGAACTGCCCGAGGGTGGCCGGGACGGTCGCGGGCAGCACGTCGCGAACCTGCTGGCCTTCCAGCCGGGCGAGAAGATCGTCGCCGTCCTCGACATCGAGGACTACGAGCAGGCGCCGTACCTGGTGCTCGCGACCCGGGGCGGCATCGTCAAGAAGACGAAGCTCTCCGAGTACGACTCCAACCGCTCGGGTGGTCTCATCGCCATCAACCTCCGCTCCCACGCCGGGGCCGAGGGCGAGGAGGAGGTCGACGACGAACTGTTCGGTGCGACCCTCGTCAGCGAGAACGAGGACCTGTTCCTCGTGTCGCGCAAGGGGATGAGCGTCCGGTTCGAGGCCACCGACGAGAACCTGCGCCCCATGGGCCGGGCCACCTCCGGGGTCACGGGGATGAAGTTCCGCGGCGACGACGAGCTGCTCGCGATGGCCGTCGCCCGCGACGACCTCTACGTCTTCGTCGTCACCGAGCACGGGTACGCGAAGCGCACCGCGATCGCGGAGTACCGCAAGCAGGGACGCGGTGGCCTCGGCATCAAGGTCGCCAAGCTGACCGACGAACGCGGTGACCTGGTCGGGGCGCTCACCGTCGCCGAGGACGACGAGGTGCTCGTCGTCATGCAGGCCGGCCGCGTCGTCCGCTCCCGCGTCGACGAGGTGCCGGCCAAGGGCCGCGACACCATGGGCGTCACGTTCGCCAAGCCGGAGAAGGGCGACAAGATCCTCGCCGTCGCCCGCAACGTCGAGCGGGTGATCGACGTGGAGCTGGGAACCGACGACACCGACGGCGCGGACGACGGCACCGACCCCGTCACGACCGAGCCGGACCCGGACATCGCGGGCTCCGGGGACGACCTCGCGGCCGCCGAAGGGGTGGATGAGCTGCCGAACGGTGGAGCACCTGTGCAGGAACCGGCGAACGACCCTGTGGGTGGGGCAGTCGATGGCGTACCGTCGCCGGAGGCCTCGGACAGCGAGGACGAACCCGGAGGTGACGAGTGACCCCCGCCGAACGCGCGACCGCGTCGTCGGCCCAGTCGGCCAGTCAGGCCGCTAGGTCCGCGACGTCCTCGGCAGGACAGCCCTCAGCAGCACAGGCGACCACCGCGGGGCAGGCTCAGGCCCGCCCCCGCAGCGGCGTGGACTCAGTGCCCCGTCGTGTGCGGTTGACGCTGGCGCGGGTCGACCCGTGGTCGGTGACGAAGCTGTCGTTCCTGCTGTCGGTGGCCGTCGGGATCGCCCTGGTGGTGGCGACCGCCGTCATCTGGAGCGTGCTGAACGGGATGGGTGTCTTCACCGACCTCAACGGCCTGCTCAAGGACGTCGTCGGCAACGAGGTGAAGTTCAACCTGCTCGACTACGTCGGGTTCGGCAAGGTCATCTCGCTCGCCACGGTCATCGCCGTCGTCGACGTCGTGCTGCTCACGGCGCTGTCGACGATCATCGCCTTCCTCTACAACGTCTCGTCCGCGCTGGTCGGCGGGTTGCACGTCACCCTGTCCGACGACTGAATTCCGGTTCGGAGCACGGCCCCGAGTCGGGTAAGGTTGACGATGCCGCGCGCGCAGAGCGGGTGGCATGAGGGCCTATAGCTCAGTTGGTTAGAGCGCTTCCCTGATAAGGAAGAGGTCGGAGGTTCAAGTCCTCCTAGGCCCACCCTGGAACCCCCGGAGATCGTTCTCCGGGGGTTCTCTCGTGCCTGCGGTGAGCGTGCGGTGCACCCTGGGACGATGACGACGTCGTTCCCCCGGCTGCTGCACACCGTCCTGGACACGACCGACGCCCGCGGCCTCGCGGAGTTCTACCGGGAACTGCTGGGGCTGCGCTACCGCCCGGGCGACGAGGGGACCGGGCCGGCGCAGTGGCTCGTCCTCCTCGACGGTGACGGCGCGCGGGTCCTGGCCTTCCAGCAGGTCGAGCAGCTCGCCCGCAGCACGTGGCCGGCGGGTGACGTCCCGATGCAGGTGCACGTCGACTTCACCGTCCCCGACCGGGCCGCCCTGGAGCACCACCACGCCCGGTCGCTGGCGTTGGGCGCGCAGGTGCTGGTGGACCGCACCAACGATCCCGAGGAACCGCTGTACGTGCTCGCCGATCCGGCGGGTCACCCGTTCTGCCTGTTCGTGGGGTGAGGGGCTCGGTGCTCGCGACACTGGTGTGACGTGGGGTGACTCACGGTAAGTTGCTGGGGTGGAGGCACGGCTGCTGGCGACCGCGGCGCACGTCAGGGCACTCGTGGAGAGTCACAGCGCGGGCGACGACGTGCGGTTCCGTGCTGCCGTCGCCGAGGTCCTCGAGAAGGCCGGGCGCTCCAAGGAGGTCGAGGAGCTGCGCGGGTTGCTCGAGACCCGCCGGGCCAGCGTCCGCCCGCAGGCGCCCCCGCAGCCGGCCGCGCCGTCCTCGGTCGCGCAGCCCCGCGGTGAGCTCGCCCAGGTCCTCACCGTCTCGCTGCCCACCGTCGGGTTGGCCGACCTCGCCCTCGGCAGTGACGTCATGGCCCGCCTGCACCGGGTCCTCACCGAACAGCGACACGCGGACACGCTGCGGGCCAAAGGGTTCGACCCGCTGCGCAAGCTGCTCCTGACCGGGCAGTCCGGGACGGGCAAGTCCATGACGGCCGAGGTCCTGGCCGCGGAGCTCGCGCTGCCCGTGTTCGCGGTCCGCCTCGACGTCTTCGCCGACCTCGCCGCCGAGGACGCCATCGCGAAGCTGTCCCTGGTCTTCGACCTGCTGGCCCAGAGCCGCGGCGTCTGCCTCTTCGACGACGTCGACGCCCTCATCGACCCCGACGGCGGTGAGCGCAGCCGCTCCCGGCTGCGCGACGTGCTGCGCGCGTTCACCGGGATGCTGGAACTCGACGCCTCGGCCAGCGTGCTCGTCGTCACGACGAACCGTCCGCAACTGCTCGACCGGCCGGTGCTGCGCCGCTTCGACACCGTCATCGACTACCCGCTGCCGAGCACCGGTGTCGTCCAGGAGATCGTGCTGCGCCGGCTGCGCGGGTTCGACCTGAGCACCGTGGAGTGGCCCCGGGTCGCCTCGACCGCCAGCGGACTGAGCCACGAGCAGGTGGCGGCCGCGGCGGCGCTGGCCGCCAAGCAGTGCATCCTCGACGGCGCGCCGCAGGTCGAGACGGGCGCGCTGCTGGCGGCGCTGCGCGAACGACGACAGATGCTCAAGATGGCTCCGTGAGCCCCTCGTGAGGACCCGGTTCGAGGTCCTCGTCGTCTGCACGGCCAACATCAGCCGTTCACCGATGGCCGCTGCCCTGTTGCGCCACCACCTCGGTGCGCGCTTCGGCGAGGCCGCCGCGACGATCCGGGTGACCTCCGCCGGGACGATCGCGCTGGTCGGCGAACCGACCGACCGCGCCGTGGCGGAGGTGCTGCGTGCGCTGCGGCGTCCCGTCCCCGAGCCGACCCCGGCCCGCCAGGTCGACCCGCAGCTCGTCGGCGCGGCCGACCTCGTCCTGACCATGACCCGGGACCAGCGCGCGCACGTGATCACGACCGTCCCGCCCGTGCAGCGGCGTGTGTTCACGGTGCTGGAACTGGCCCGGATCTCCCGCCGCCTCGGTGAGGACCACCGACTGCCCGCGAGCGCCGCCCCTGCCGCCGGTCTGCGCTCCCTGGTGACCGCGGCCCCCGCGTGGCGCGGGCCGACCGCCCCCCGGGACCAGGCCTCCGACGACGTCGCCGACGTGCACGGGCAGAAGCTCGAGGAGCAGCTCAAGGCCGGGCGCCGCCTCGACGAGGCGTTCGCGGCGCTCGTGGCCGCGTTGCCCGCGCCTCCGGCCTGATCCACCGGCCGTCGGCGCGGCCTGGTCCGCCGCTCGCCGTGCCGACGAGCCTGAACCCGTCGGCGGCGATGACTGCCTGCACCCCCAGTACGCTGCGCACGTCCTGGAGCGCTTTCCGGACGGCCCGCGATCACCCGCCGACGCGCGCGCGGCCGCGGACCGCGGAGTCGACGAGGTTGTCCAGGGGCAGGGGCTGCGCCCCGGCGACCGCCTCGACCCACTGCTGCGTGGTGGCGACCGCGGCGAAGTTGGAGTGCAGCAGGACCATGAGGGTCTCGTGCAGCACCGACGCGGGGACGTGGCCGACGGCGTTGTCCAGGTCGATCGCCCCGCTGGCGTCGGAGAGGACCTCGGCGGAGAACCCCAGGCCCTCCGCTTCCACGGCGCTGGCCAGGTCGCAGTTGTTGGTCATGAACCCGACGATCGTCACGGTGTCGACGTCGCGTTCGCGCAGCCGGTCCGCGAGACCGGTGCCGGCGAAGACGCTGCCGAAGGACTTGCTGATCCGCTCGTCCCGGGGGTCCGTGACCGTGAGGAGGTCGGGGTGCAGGTCGAAGCCGGGGGACCCGGCCGCGAAGATCGGTGCTCCGGCGGGCATGGCGTGCTGCACGAGCACGATCGGGACGTCGTGCGCCCGGGCGGTCTCGACCGCGCGGACGACGTTGGCCAGCGCGTCCGCGGGTGCGGGGTGCTGGATCGTCAGGGGACCGCTGAAGTACTCCTGCTGGACGTCGACGACGACGAGGGCGCGGCGGGGGGAGGTCATGGTCGCTCCTGGTGAGGTGGTCGCGGGGCGGGGTGGTGATCGGTCCGGGCTCCCCGGGTGGGGACGTCCCCACGCTACCTGCACATCACGTCAAAGATGGCCTTTCTCCGTGAGATTCAGTACCTGCTCAGGCGGGTTGGCCGGTCCGGCGGGCGTAGGAACGGGCCGCCCGGACGCGATCGCCGCAGCGCGTGGAACACCACTGCCGCCGGCCGTGGGTGCGCAGCATGAAGCGGTCACAGGGTGCGGCCGCACAGGTCGCCAGCAGGGTGGCGTCGGCACCGGTGAGCACGTCCACGACGTCGGCGGCGATCGCGGCCATGGCGTGCTCCACGACCTGGGTCGCCGGGTGGGTCAGCTCGCTGGTGAACCCGGCCGGAGAGCCCCACCGCAGCAACCGGACCGCCGGCGTGCGGGTCAGGGCGTCGTTCAGCGCCTCCACCGCACCGGCGGACGGTGCCTCGTCGGCGACGGCCGCCGACAGCAGGTCCCGGACCGCGTCGCGCAGAGCGGTGAGCCGGTCGGCGCAGTGACGCTGCAACTGCGCGTCGCTGGGGGCCAGGTCGTGGGCGATGAGCCAGGCGGTGGCCGCGGCGGGGGTGGGCAGCAGTTCGACCACCTCGTGACCGGCGCCACCCCGACCGGCGACGCGCAGCGTGCTGTTCGCGAGCTCCAACCCCACGTGGGCCGCGGTCCCCGGCGCCGGCGGCAGCGGCGGGGTGGACGCGATCAGCGGTTCGGGCACTGGTTCACGCTAACACCGCCGATCGTCCGTGAGAGGCGAGACGGAATCGGTACCCGGATGTTCGTGGTCCCGCGCTCCGCCGCGGCAGCCGCGCAGGTCGTCGACCACTCTGGGGTGAGGACGTGGACGGGCTCGCTGCTGCCGCCGGGGTGCTCCCCGTCTTCGTGATCGTCGGGCTCGTCGTGTGGCTCACCACCCGGGCCGCTGAACGCCCCGCGCGCTGGTGCGCGGTGGTCTGCGGTGGTCTGCGGTGGTCTGCGGTGGTCTGCGGAGTGTCCGCCGTGGTGCTCCTCGGACCGGCCCTGGCCGGTGGCGGGGAGTGTCGCAGCGCTGCTGATCGGCGAGGAGTTCCTCCGTGGGGGTACCCAGCCGGCGACGACCTGCCGCGGCAGGTCGTCCCCGCGCGGTGACGTCAGGGACGTCGAGGTCGGCCCCCGGCGCGGCCTCGACCTGCAGGCGGCCCGTCCCCGTGGGCCAGGGGGGTGCTCCCCGCCGTCCAGGCGCAGGAACGGCCGGGAGCAGGGCCGCAGGACGACGGCGTCCTCCACGAGGTGCAGGGCGACCACCCGCCCGCGGACCCGTTCGTGCGGTCGACCGCCGAGGTCGTGGTGGGTCTCGACGAGGTAGGTCCACGACGTCGTCGCGGGCGGTGGCCGCGCCACAGCACTCGTGCTCCCAGTCGCCGACCTCGACCTCCACGGGGGCACGCTCACCCCGGACCTGCGGCCCCGTCCAGCCGCGGACGCCGGGAACCGGCGATGCGCTCGCGCAGGATCGGCACCCAGTGCGGCCCGTACCCCACCTGCAGCGTGGGCAGGCGCCAGTCCCGGCCGGTGACCCGACCGCGGCAGGACAGCGCCCGGCACGAGCACGACATCGCGAAGTCGGGGTCGTCCGTGATCGTCGCGTAGTCGAGGGTCAGTTCCTCGCCGGCGGTGACGTCCCGCCGCGCGACGACGGTGTACGGGTCGACCCACCAGGTGTTCGGGTCGCAGCTGTGGTTGCCCGCGCGCTGGGGCGCGTCCGGGGGTAGGACCAGGTTGAGGTCCGCCCCGACGGAGAGCGTGTCCACGTAGGTCCCGGACCTGGCCGCGTCGGCGAAGAGCCGGTGCTGCTCGGCGTCGGAGACGAGGCGTCCGCCGAACCGGCTGACGACCGTGCCGGCGCGCAGGGGGCCGGTCGCGAACAGACCGACCCCCTCGATGGGTGAGCGGTCGACCCGGGCCAGGGGAGTGAGCCGGCAGTCGGGTCCGGGCGGGGACAGTGGCACTGACGGCGTCACGACTCAGGCGGGCCGGTCCATCCGCAGTCGCCGTTCGGCGCTGATCGTGAAGTAGTCGCTCGGGCCGCCGCCGCGCAGCAGCGGGTCCGCGGCGAGGGTGTCGAAGACCCCGTCGACGAGCACGCTCTCGTCGACGTGCACGACGACGACCTCACCGAGCACCAGCCACGCGTCCACTCCCGCCCCTGCGGCGTCGGTGAGTTCCTGCACCCCGCTGACCCGGCACTCGAAGGACACCAGGCTCTCCGCGACCCGCGGCGGCCCCACCTCCAGCGACGCCTCCGGCGTCAGCCCGGCGAGGGCGAACTCGTCGACCTCGGGACCGACCGCGGCGGAGGTGGCGTTCATCCGCTCGGCCAGGTGGGCGGAGGCCAGGTTCCAGACGAACTCGCCGCTCGCCTCGGCGTTGGCGACGCTGTCCTTGCGCCCGATGCTGGAGAACCCGACGATCGGCGGGCGGTAGGCGAAGAGGTTGAAGAAGCTGTAGGGCGCGAGGTTCAGCGTCCCGTCGCTCGCCTGCGTCGAGACCCAGCCGATGGGGCGCGGCGCCACGATCGAGTTCAGGGGGTCGTGGGCGAGGCGGTGGCCTTCGCGGGGTCGGTAGGAGTGCACGAGCCGCGACGCTAGCCGCGTCTCAGCGTTCCAGCACGACGGCCTCGGCGTCCTCGGGGACGGTCGGTTTGTAGCCGTAGCCGTACTCGTAGGCGTAGGAGAACTCCGACGCCTTCGCCGGGACCATCGTCAGCACCCCGCCCAGCACCCGCGCGTCGACGGCACGCAGCCGTTCCAGGCCGCGGGTCAGGTGGTCGCGGGTCGTCTTGCCGTGCTTGACGACCATGATCGCCCCGTCGGTCTGGCGGGCCAGCACGGCGGCGTCCGCGACGGGCAGCAGCGGTGGGGAGTCGATGATGACGAGGTCCGCGCGCTCGCGCAGCCGCGTCAGCAGGTCCGACATGTGCCGCGACCCCAGCAGGGCCGCGGGGTTGAGCGGGATGGGACCGCTGGCCAGGACGGACAACCCGGTGTCGCCGTAGGGCTGCAGCACGTCGTCGAGGTCCGCGCGGCCGGCGAGCACCGTCGTGAGGCCGGCGCTGTCCTCGACCCCGAGGTAGTCCGCGACCTTCGGCAACCGCAGGTCACCCTCGACGAGGATGACCCGCATCCCCGCCGTCGCAGCCGTCAGGGCGAGGTTCACCGCGGTGGTGCTCTTGCCCTCACCGGGCAGCGCGGAGGTCACGACGAGCACCTGGGGCGGGTGGTCGACGTCGGCGAACTGCAGGTTCGTCCGGATCTGGCGCAGCGCCTCCGACTGCGGGGAGCGCGACCCCTCCAGCACGAGTTCGGGGCGCGGACCGCCCGGGCCGTCGGGGACGGACCCGAGGGCGGGGGCGCCGTGGTCGGTGATCGTCGTCAGCGACTTCACGGTCGTGTCGAGCACCTCGCGCAGCACGGCGAGACCGGTTCCGAGGACGACACCGGCGAGCAGGCCGAGGGCCAGCGTCCGGGGCAGGTTCGGCGCGATCGGGTCCTCGCGGACGACCGCGGGCCGCAGCACGCTGACCCGGACCGGGCTCATCGTGTCGGGGGTGGCCTGCTCGAGTTCGCTGACGGCGGTCCCGAAGTGCTTGGAGATCGCGTTCGCGACGTCCACCGCCAACCTCGGCGAGGACTCGTCGACGGTGACCTCGATGAGGACCGTCCCCAGCGGCGCGCTGGAGTTCACGTGGCTCGCCAGCGCACGGGCCGTCGTCTTCAGACCGAGCTCGTCGATGACGGGCTGCAGCACCTTCGGGCTGGTCAGCACGCCCGTGTAGGACTGCACCCGCTGCTGGGTGAACATGCTGCCCTGCATGAGCGCCGTCGCGTTCCCGGTGTCGTACATCGACACGAACAGCAGGCTGTCCGCGCGGTAGACGGGTGCGCTCGCGCTGAAGGCCCCGACGCCCGCCCCGGCGCCGAGCAGCACGGAGAGGATCACCAGGATCCAGTGCTTGCGCAGCGCGCGCAGGTAGTCGACGAGTTCCACGGACGTCCATCGGCCGTCCCCGTCCGCACCTGACCCCGGCCCCCGGGGCCGGGACCCGGACGCCCGGGCGCGACGGAGGCGGCTTCGGGCCTCAAGTCGACACGCCGGGCGGACGACGTTCACGGGGTCAGGCCCGGGCTTCGTGCTATCGGGCGTCCGAGGTGGAGGACCGCGTGACCATGGCCAGTGATCCGAGCACGGGTGTGCGCCCGGCCGATCGCTGGGTCTCGTCCGGGATCGGACGCACCCACGGACCCAGGTCCCAGCTGGGGCTGCTGCTGCTGGCCACCGACGCCGTCTGCGTCCTGGCCGTCGTCCTGCTGCTCGGCCACGACGAGCCCGCCGTCCTGGTCTTCTCCCCCGCCGTGCTGGTCGTCCACGCCTTCGCGGGTCTCCACCAGCCTCGTCTCGACCTCAGCATCCTCGACGACCTGCCCCTCCTGCTCGGCGCGGCCATCGCCGCGATCGGTCTCGCCTCCATCGCCCAGGGGGCGCTGGGGATCGGGCAGATCGACGGGACCGCGCTGCGGGCCGTCCTCGTCCAGACCGCGCTGTTCACCGTCGTCCGCACCGTCGTGTACTCCGTCCGCCTCCGCCACCGCCTGTCCCGCCGCGTCGCGTTGCGCACCCTCGTCGTCGGGTGCGGTGGCCTCGGTGCCCAGCTCGTCGAGATCCTCGGCTCCGGCGAGCACGGACTGCTGCCCGTCGGCTTCATCGACGACGACCCCCGACTGCCCGCCGCGGCGCGACCGCTGCCCGTCCTGGGCGGTATCGCCGACCTCGAACGGCTCGTCGCGGAGCACGAGGTCGCCATCGTCGTCATCGCCTACTCCAACGCCCCCGAGATGGTCGTCGTCGACGTGCTCCGCGGGTGCCAGGGACTCGACGTTGAGATCTTCACCGTCCCCCGGTTCTGGCAGGTCACCAACACCCAACGTTCCGTGCAGTCCGTGCGCGGCGTCCCGCTCGTCCGGCTGCGCCGCCCCGCGTTCCGCGCCTCGAGCTGGCGGCTGAAGCGGGTCATGGACGTGACCGCCTCCGCGATCGGGCTGCTCGTCCTCAGCCCGGTCATCGCCGCGTGCGCGCTCGCCGTGCGCCTCGAGGTCGGCCCCGGTGTCCTGTTCCGCCAGGAGCGCGTGGGCATGGACGGCCGGCACTTCCCGCTGCTGAAGCTGCGCACCCTGCGGGTGGACGACGCCGAGTCCGACACCCGCTGGAGCGTCGGCGAGGACAGTCGGGTGGGGCCCTTCGGCCGGTGGCTGCGTCGCCTCTCCTTCGACGAACTGCCCCAGCTGTGGAACGTCCTGCGCGGCGACATGTCGCTCGTCGGACCGCGTCCGGAACGTCCGCACTTCGTCGAGAAGTTCACCGTCGACTACGACGACTACCTCTGGCGCCACCGCGTGCCCGTGGGCGTCACCGGGTGGGCCCAGGTCCACGGCCTGCGCGGCGACACCTCGATCTCCGAGCGCGCCCGCTTCGACAACTACTACGTCGAGAACTGGTCGTTGTGGCTCGACGTCAAGATCCTGCTGCGCACCGTCGTCCAGGTCGTCACGGCAGCCGGTCGGTGAAGCCCCTCGTCCTGGTGCTGGGCACCGCCGACTGGGACGCCGTCATCGCGACGAACCAGCACCACGTCAGTGCGGCCCTCGCGCAGCGCTGGCCGGTCCTGTTCACCGAGGGAGCCGGCACCCGACGACTGCGGCCCTCCGACGCCCGTCGCGTCCTGCGCCGGCTGCGTCCCTCCGTCCCCGTCGCAGGACGTGTGCTCCCGGCGGGGCTCGAGGTCGTGAGCACCCGGCTCGTCCCGCACCACGCCCCCTCGACCCGCGCGGTCAACGCCCGGCTGCTGCGCCGCCAGGTCCGGCGCTGGATCGAGCACGACGGGCCGCGGCTGCTCTGGACCTACACCCCGTTCACCTACGGCCTGGAACGTCACGCCGACGCCGCCGTCTACCACCTCGTCGACCTGCTGCACGAGAACCCCGGCGTGCACCGGGGACGCCTCCTGGCGGCCGAGCGTCTCCTCGCCCGCAGGAGCGACCTGGCCGTCGCGACGAGTCCCCTCGTCCAGGCCCACCTCGACGCGCAGGGGTTCACCCGGACGACGTGCCTGCCCAACGTGTGCGACGTCGACCTCTTCGCCGCGGCCCGCGGACGCGGTGTTCCACGTGGAACCACGGTCGTCTTCGCCGGGACGCTGGCCCCGCACAAGGTCGACCTGGCGCTGCTGGCCGACCTCGCCGCCTCCCTCGGGACCGCGCGACTGCGGTTGATCGGACCCGTGACCGATTCCGCCGCAACGGATCCCGCGTGGTCGCGGCTGATCGCCGCCGGCGCCGAGATCGTCGGCGCCCTCCCCGCGGCGGCGCTCGCCGACGAACTCGCCGCCGCCACGGTCGGGATCGTGCCCTACCTCGTCTCGCCCCTCACGGTGGGCATCAGTCCGCTGAAGACCTTCGAGTACCTCGCCGCAGGACTGCCCGTCGTGAGCACACCGTTGCCGGCCGTCACCGCGGTTCCGGGCGCGGTGTTCGTCGCCGACCGCGAGGCGTTCGTGCGCCAGGTCCTGCACGTGCTCGCCGTCGACGACCCGTCGCGACCCGAACGCGTCGCCGCGGTGGCGCAGGGACAGGACTGGACCTCGCGGGGACGGGAACTGCGGGCGCTCGCCGGGGCGCTGCTCGCGGCGTGAGCCGGTCGGGTGGCGACCTCCCGTTCTCGCCCGGAGCGGTCGGGCCCTGATCCATCCTGGAGAGATGGCCCGCAGGATTCCCACGTTCGAGGAGTGGTCGGCGACGGCCCAGCCCGTGCTGTCCGTCGGCCTGGACCACGCCCGGCGTCCGGCGTGGCTGGTCGACGCCGCCGGGGAGCGCCTCGACCCCGCCGTCCTGGGCTGGGCGCGGATCGTCGAGGACGGACTGCCGGTCGTCGACGCGCCGCAGGACGACTCCGGCGTGCTGGAGACCGCGGCGACGATCGGTGTCGGGGTGGTGCTCGGGATCGGGTTCCTCGGGATGGCGGCGTTCCAGGTGGTGAGCGGCGGAGCCGGGGACCTCGGCTGGTTGGCGCGGTCGGGGGGCTCGGGCCGGCAGGAGTTCCGCCAGCCGGAGTCCTGGGGACGCTGGACCGCGCCCCGGTCGGTGACGTGGACCGAGGCGCCGGCGCTGCGCTTCGTCGAGGGCGGGGTGCTGACCGGTCTGCCGCAGATCATCGACGCAGCCCGGTCCCGTCGAGGTCACGAGCTGAAGCTGCGGGTCGGGCGTGACCACCTGGAGTTGTTCACGGTGCGCCGCTCGCGGGGCCGCTTCCGCTGGGAGTCCACCGACGTCCCCGTCTCCCGGCCCGTCCCCGACGGCTGTGCACCGAGCTGGCGGGTGCCGCACACGGAGGTCGTCGGAGCGGAACTCCTCCGGTCGGCGAAGGGTGAGCACTGGAGCGAGGTCGAGCGCTACGTCTTCGCGCTGACCTTCGCCGACGGGAGTTCGCTGCACCTGGACCTCGAGACCGGACGCGGAGACTCCGCGAGGCAGCTCGTCCGCCGGCGGGCGGGTCTGCCGGGGCCCTGGAGCGAGCCGCGACCCGCCGAGGCCGCCGGCTGAGAGCTCAGGCCGCCGCGACCTCGGCGACGAGGAAGCGGACGGAGCTGACGACGGCGGCCGCGAGGTTGCTCACCGAGCCCCAGACGTGCAGGGCGGGGGAGTCGATCGTCACGACGACGACGGAGCTCCCTGCGGGGTGCGGGATGTGGACGTCGAAGCGCCCGTGGTCGAGGAACGGTCCGTCCTCGGCGGGCGCGGGGTCCGCCGCGAAACTGCGCCGCTCGAACCGGGTGTCGACGACGGCCGGCCCGCAGGGCAGGTCCAGCCAGCGGACGTCCGCGGGGCCGTCCGCCGGAGAGTGCCTGCGCTGCAGCAGTTCCAGGATGCCGCGGGCGGCGACCTCGGGGTCGTCGTGCGCCGACGGCGAGCGCGACACCGACAGCGTCACCGGGGCGATCCCGCCCTGCTCGTCGCCGAGCAGCCCCAGGGCGGCGAACCCGACCTCGATCGCGGCCGCGGCCTGGGCGCGCAGCAGCACCAGGATCCGGGTCGCGACGACGAGGCGGTGCTCGTCGCCGCCGTGCGGCAGCAGCCCGGTCACGAGGTCCTCGAACGCGTCGGGGTCGGGCATCCCCTCGGCGTCGAGGTCGAGGGGGAGGGCGTGGAAACCCGCCGGGACGACCAGTTCCAGGCCGAGGTCTTCGACGGGGTTCACCGGGAGGCTCCCTGGACGGCGGCGACGAACGGGTCGCTGGGGTGGGGCTCGCGCGGGTTCGCTGCGGCCCAGGCCTTTCCGGCGACCGTGGTCGCCATCTTGACGTGGGCGTCGACGACCCTGGCCGCGACGCTCGAGGTGTCCGCGATGACGAGCTTCGCCGCGGCGGGGACCTTCGTGCCGATGACCCCCGCTGCGGCGTTGACGGCCTTCGTGCCCACCAGCTGACCGGACCCGAACTTGATCTCCGCGCCGGCGACGGCCGTCCTCGCACGCTCGGCGAGCGAACCGGGCTTCACCGTCCACGTGGGGACCTGCGTCTTCACGGACTTCTCGACTCCGGTCAGGAACGTCCCCGCCTTGCCCGGCAGTTTCGAGGCCTTGGTGATGTCGAAGGCCTTGGCCGCCCACGGCACCTTGGCCGCGGTGCCCTGGACCGCCTCACCGGTGAGCCTGTAGGTCGACGCGGCACCCTTCGCGATCGCCTCGGCGCCCTCGCCGGCCGCCTTGACCCCGGTGAACGCAGCGCCCAACGGGATCAGCCCGAGGGCGTCCCCGGCGAGCGTCACGACCCCCACGTCCGCCCCGGCGGCCTTGGCGATCCCGTGGGCGGCGAGTGCACCCGCACTGGTGAGCAGTGCGCCGGCGGCGAAGACCGCCCCGGCCGGTTCGAGCCAGGACGTCAGGATCGCGAGGGTCGCGAACACCGACGACAGCGTCGAGAGCGCGTCCCCGACGGCAGCGAAGTCGTCGGCGTGCTCCTGGACCCAGTCCCAGGTCTTCTCCCATCCGTCGGCGACGGTGTCGCCGATCTGCTGCCAGAGGTGGTGCTGGAGCGCCTGGTCGGCGGCCTTCTCGAGCGCGGCGCCGACCTCGTCGGCGGCGTCGAGGTAGCGCTGGTGCAGGTCCAGCGAGCGCTTGCGGACGGCCGTGAGCCCCGCCTGGGCGGAGTCGACGGCGTCGGCGAGCTCCCCGACGACCCGCGCGGTGTCCTCGGGAGCGGTGACGCGGGGCTGGTTCCGGGCGGCCTGCGCGGCGCTGACCCCGGCCGCCGCGGTGGCCGCCTCGCGTTCGAGCCGCTCGGCCTCGGCCTGGAACGCGGCGAGCTGGGTCTGCCACCGCAGCAGGGCGTCACGCCCGGTGTCGAAGGCGTCGCGGGCCCGCTCGACCAGCGGCAGCAGGTCCTGGTGGGTCTGGTCGACGAAGGCCTGGGCCGCCTGGCCGCGCCACTCGCCGGCCTCGATGCGGCGCAACCGGCCGGCTGTGTCACCGAGGCCGCCCGCCAGGTCGCGCAGGGAGCCGGCGAGGGAGCCGGTGCCGTGCACGTCGCCCGGGGTGGGGTCGGCGCCGAGGTGGGGGAAGCTGCGCACGGTCACCGGCACGACTCCGAGAGCCTGGTGTCGACGTCGGCGAACGTTCTCTCGATGACGTCGAGGTCGGCGCTCGCCGTCCCGACCTGGTCGGCGAGCCTGCCGAGGCCGTGGTTCCAGTCATCGGAGAAGTCCTCCAGGCGCCGGATCAGCTTCGGGGCCCCGAGCGCAGCGGTGTCGTGGCCGCCGAGGCGGCGGCGGGCGGTGCTGAGGTCGTCGGCGACGCAGCGCAGGTCACCTCGCAGGGACGTCACGGCGGCGTCGGTCAGGCGCAGGTCGGATACGGGAACCTCTCGGGACGGGGGGCTGGGCCACCACGGTCACCCGTGGGCTGCGGATCGTGGGGCTCGATCCCCTCGTGGTCCGCCCGATGGCGCAACGGACCTCACCCACCCGTCGGGGACCGCTCACGATTCGCACCCGCCCCGTGACACCAGGGCCTTCGCCCGCTCGGGCGCCGCGTGCCCGGTCGGGCCCCGGGACGGCGGTGAGCTGTTCCACCCTGGAGTCGTGGCCCGTGATCTCCCCTCGTTCGAGCAGTGGCTGTCGACCGCCCGGCCGGTGGCGAGCGTCACCCTCGACGCCTCGCTCCGTCCTGCGTGGCTCGTCGACGCCGCCGGTGACCGGCTCGACCCCCGGGTGCTGGGCTGGGCTCGCGTCCCCGCGGACGACGCACCGCTGGATCCTCCCGAGCAGGACCGGTCGAGTGCCCTGACCACCGCGCTCGAGATCGGTGGCGTGGTCGTCGCCGGGGTCGGACTCCTCGGGCTGGTGGCGTTGATGGTGGTCGGCGACGCCGCCGGGGCGGCCACCGGGTGGTCCTCGGGGGGCTCCGGCCAGGACGAGTTCGTCCAGCCGGAGTCGTGGGGGCGCTGGACCGAACGTCGTGAGGTGGAGTGGGTGCACGCTCCGGCGCTGCGGTTCGTCGAGGGCGGGGTGCTGACGGGGCTCCCGCAGACCATCGACGTGAAGCGCAGCGACAAGAGCGGGATCCTCCCGCGCGAGCGCCTCGTGCTCAGGGCCGGGGAGGAGCACGTCGAACTCTTCGTCCAGCGCCGTTCCCGGGGTCGCTACCGGTGGCGCTCCACCGACGTCCTCGCGTCCCGGCCCGTCCCGGCGCTCTGCGAACCCGACTGGCGGGTGGCCCACGGCGAGATCGCCGGGGCGGAGTTGCTGGACACGTCGAAGGGGCAGGACGGTTCGGAGAGCCGGCGGGTCGTCCTCGCACTGACCTTCGCCGACGGGAGCGCGCTGCACCTGCGACTCGAGAGCGGACAGGAGAACCAGGTCGTGCAGGTCGTGCGGCACCGCGCGGGCCTGCCCGGCCCGTGGCGCGAGACGGAGCTCGCGGACCAGCGCTGAGGCGTGCCGCACCGCAGGTCCAGGTGGGCGACCACCCCGGACTCGCGGCGATCCTGGCCCCAGGAGCGCGCCGAGGCGCATGCTGGTCCCATGACCGACGCGAAGGACCCGCGGGCCCGGTTCCGGACCCTGCCCGACCCCGTGCGACTCGAGGACACCGTCGAGACCCACGACCCGTTCCCCCCGACGCCCGACCCCGCCGAGGCCCAGGACCCCAACCGCGCCGCCGCACTGCGCTGGCCGCTCTGACTCAGCGCACCAGCGCGAGGACGACCCGGCGCCACGGCGCCAGCACCAGCACCGCGACCGCGAACACCGCCAGCACGCACCCGCCGACGGCGACGAGCCCCGGCCACCCCCGGGCGGGGGCCCACGCGCACGCACCCCACGCCACCAGCGCCACCGGCACGCACGCCCCGACCCAGCGCCACAACGTCCGCGAGACCCCGAGCACGTGCGCGGCGACGGCGGCCGTCACCACGGCCCCGGCCGACGCGGCCAGCCCCAGGGTCACCGGGCCCAGCAGCGCGTGCAGCGACACGTTCACCGCCAACGTCACGACCAGTCCCGCCAGCAGCGACCCCGCCGCCACCGTGTTCTCGTTCGCCGCGTTCAGCGCCTTCACCAACACGTACGCGCACGACTGCGCCCAGAAACCCAGACCGAAACCCGTCAGCACCGACGCCGACGTCGCCACCGCGCCCACGTCGAACGCACCGCGGGCGTAGAGGACCTCCACCACCTGCGAACTCCCCACCGCCAGCACCACCGAGACCGGCGCGACGACGAGCAGCAACCCCGGCAGGATCCCGGCCAGGCGCTCGCGGGCGACGGCGGTGTCCAGACCGGACAACGCCGCCAGCCCGGCCAGGCCCAGCGGGACGGCCAGCAGGTTCACTCCCGTGCTCGCCACGAACCGGGCGTAGTCGACGGCGGCGACGACCTGGTCCCCGAGCAGCGAGGCGACGATCCGCTCGGTGACGACGGAACCCTGCAGCACGAGGGGCAGCAGCAGCAACGGTCGCAACCGTCGCCACAACCGCCCGCGCAGTTCCCGACCGCCCACCCCCGAGACCGGGGGCAGGAACCCGCGGCGGCGTACCGACGCGTACCCCCAGGCGTGCAGGACGAGGTAGGCCGCGGCGAAACCCCCGGCCAGGACGACGGGTCGGTGCAGCAGCCAGGCCAGTCCCAGCGACGCGAGCATGCCGAGGTTCTGCGCCGTCGCCCGCGCGCTGGACAGCCGGAACCCGTCGTGGGAGATCTCCAGGTAGCTCAGCAGCGAGAACTGCAGGTAGCTGGGGATCCCGACGGCCATCACCCGCAGGAACTCCGCGGACGCCGTCGCCGCCTCGGCGTCGAGGCCCGGCGCGAGCAGGTCCACCGCCGGCCGGGCGAACACGAGCAACCCGACGGTGAGGATCCCGGACAGCACCCAGAGGGCCGTGCGCAGTCCGTGGAACAGCGTCGCCGCCCGGGCCGGATCGGTGCTCAGGAGTTCCTTGTGCAGCGGCAGGAACCCCGCGGTCAGCACGTCGGCGGTGAAGAAGTCGACCGGCATGAGGGTTCCGGTCTGCGCGACGCGGGTCGCCGTCGCCGGGATCCCCGTGCCGTAGGCCGCGGCGAGCAGGACCTCGCGCAGCATCCCCAGCAGTTTCCCCGCCAGACCGCCGAGCACGAGACGCTGGACGGCGGCCCGCATCAGCCGACGCCCAGCAGGTCCGCGTAGCGCGCGGCGACCCCGGCGAGGTCGTACCCCGCGGGCAACAGCGAACTGCTCGACCGCCCCCGCGCGAGGACGGTGCGGACCGCCTCCAGCAGCGCCGTCGGGTCGCTCGCGTCGACCCGGGTCACGGCATCGCCGGCGCCGGTGACCTCCGCCGTGGTCAGGGCCGTCACGGCCGGGGTCCCGCAGGCCAGGGACTCCAGGACGGCCATCGGCAAGCCCTCCCGCCACTGCGAGGTGAGCAGCGAGACGTCGGCGGCCGCGTAGAGGGCCGGGACGCGTTCCCGGGCCACGGAACCCAGGAACCGGATCCGTGCGGAGACCCCGAGTTCCCGGGCGAGGTGTTCCAGCGCGGCGCGGTCGGGACCGTCACCGGCGAGGACGAGGAAACCGTCGAGCCCGGAGAGCAACCGCACCGAGCGGTCGGCGCGCTTCTGCGGGTGCAACCGGCCGGCCACCAGCAGCAGGGGAGGACCGGCGGGGATCGACAACTCCGCCCGCAGTGCCGCAGCCGCGACGGGGTCGGGACGGAACACCGCACCGTCGACCCCGTTGGGCAGCAGGTGGATCGGTGGCATCCCGACGAGGCTGCCCAGCGGTGCCCGGGAGAGCGATCGTTCGACGCTGGGGCCGATGGCCACGACGTCGTCGAACCTCCGGTACGTCGCGACGTCGCGCAGGAGTCCCCGGACGTTGCGGACCGAGGACACCGTGGGCCGCAACCGGTGGCTGCCGAGCTTCGAGGCGAGTTCCATGACGGAAGTGCCGTGCGCCTGCATGACCGCGCGGGCGCCGGAACCGGCGACCAGGTCCACGCCGGAGAACGCCCCTGCGCTGATCGAGAGGACCCCGCCCACGTCACCGTCGGAGAGTTCCTCCGCCAGCCCCGCGCGGGAGGCCCGCCACCACGCCGCGGAGTAGCGTCCGCTCGGGGTTCTCGGCAACGCCCGCAGCCGCACCCCGTCCAGCACGGAGTCGTCGGGACGGCCGGGAACGGAGGTGGTCAGCACCGTGACCGCCGTGGTCCGGGCGAGTTCCCGGCACAGGTCCCAGGCCACCGACTCCATCCCGCCCACGTGGTGCACGGGCAGGCTGCGGGTCACGACGACGACGCGCTTCACCGCCGCACCAGCCCGTCGAGGAGTTCCTCGAGCCGCGCGGTCCGACTGTTCACGTCGAACTCCCCGGTGACGTGCTCGCGTGCCGCCGAACCCAGCCGGGCGGCGAGCTCCGGGTCGTCGAGGACGCGGCGCAGCGCGGCGGCCAACGCCACCGGATCGGCCTCGGGGACCAGCAACCCCGTGACGCCGTCGACGACGGCCGACGGGATCCCGCCGTGCCGGCTCGCCACGACGGGACGACCCAGCGCTCCCGCTTCCAGCAGCACCTGGCCCAGTCCTTCCTGGTCACCGCTCGGAGCGGTCGTCGAGGGCAGGCACAGCACCGCGGAACGCGCGACGAGTTCCAGCGTGGCGGTGTTGTCGAGGCGACCCACGAACCGCACCCGGTCACCCAGACCCAGTTCGCCGACCAGGTGCTTGAGTTCCCCGAGCAGCGGTCCGTCGCCCACGCACGTCAACCGGACGCCGGGGAGTTCCGCGAGCGCCCGCAGCAGGTGGACGTGGCCCTTCTTCGGGACGAGTCGCCCGACGTGGACGATCGTGCGGGGTTCGGGTTCCCTGGCGGCGGGGAGCTTCCGCAGGTCGAGTCCGAGGTGGTGGGTCACGGTGCGGTCCGCGGGGAAACCCCGGTCCAGCAACCGGGTGCGCAGGTGTTCTGAGACGGGCAGGAACAGCTCACCCTGGCGGGCCAGCCGCGCCCGGCGGCGGGCGTACGTCACCCAGGACGGCGTCCGGGCGCGCAGCAGTGCGGCCGTGGTGGTCGTCGCGTCGAAACCGTGGAAGACCGTCGCGAGGGGGACACCGGCCCGGCGGGTCGCGGGCAGGACGCAGGAACCCTCGACCCCGAAGTGGGCCAGGACGGCGTCGACCCGCAGGTCCCGCAGCAGCCGGGTCATCGGGGCGGACCCGAGGCCGGCGGTGTGCGCTGCGGCGCCGCGGCCGAGCACAGCACCGGACACCCCGGCGGGAAGGGCGTCGCGGGAGAGCAGGACGGGTTCCCAGCGCGTGAACGCCCGGGCCTGTTCCAGCACGAACGTCTCGGAGGCGATCCCGAACGTGTGCCGCAGGACGGCTACGCGGGGCACGCCGCCTCCTGGGGTTCGACGGCCCGGGCGGCCTGGACCCGGGTGGCGACGAGGGCCAGCAGCATGGCCAGCAGGATCATCGACTTCGACTCGCCGTAGATCGCGGTGTTGTCGCCCATGCCGTGGATGAGCACCCACCACCACGCCCCGAGGGCGAACGCCGCCGTGCGGGCGACGGGGGTTCCCACGGTGGTGACGACGGTGCGGGTGAGGACGACGAGGATCGTGACCGCCATCGCCAGCAGGGCGGCGACGCCGGGTAGTCCGGCGGCGGACCAGGCGGCGATGAAGAGGTTGTGCGGGGGCAGGGTCGTGATCCCCAGGGACGCGAACTGCGCGATCGTCAGGTCCCAGCCACCGTGGCCGAGGCCGAGGACGAGGTGTTCGCGGAACATCTGCAACGCGAAGTCCCACATGGGTTGCCGGCTCTCGAGGCTCTCCGTGGACGCCTCGGCGTAGCCGGGCACGAACTTCTCGAGGATGCCCGGGAGGACCCACGCACCGAGACCGATCGCTCCGGCGGCCTGCGGGAGGAACCACTTCGCGTTGGGCCGGCCGAGGACCTGGACGCCGCGGACGGCGACGGGCAGCAGGAGCGCCAGCGCGGCCGCGGTCTTGGAACCGGTGGCGAACGTGGCCGACCAGCAGACGAGGGCCCCCGCGGCGTAGAACCGGCGGCGGAGCCCGCGCTGACCGACCCCGAGGGCCAGGAAGGAGAACGTCGCGACGCCGAGGAACATCGACGACACGTTGGCGTTGATGAAGAATCCGCCGGCCTTGTCGGGGTCGGTGACGTTGTTGGCGGAGCCGTTGAAGAACGCGGTGATCGCGTCGGGACCCACGATGAGCGTCGCGAGCGGGGAGTGCAGGAACGTCGACTCGACCGCCGGCAGCAGCCGGAACGTCCAGACCAGGACGGCGTTGAGCAGGGCCCAGAGCAGCACGATCGTGAACGGCCCGGTCAGCGCCCCGGGTCTCGACCGCTCGACCCGCGTCGCGTAGAGGATCAGGAAGAGGAACGACACGATCCGGGCGACCTCGAGGATCCCGTACATGGGCACGGGCGACCAGGCGATGGCGAGGCCCTCGGCCAGCGCCAGCAGCAGCACCACGCGGAACACCGGGTCGCGGACGGGGAGTTCCTTGCGCTCCAGCAGCCAGCAGACGGCGATCAGGATGACCCAGCACTGGCTCAGCGGCAGCGACAGCTTGCCCAGCGGCCCGACGAACAACTGCGGCACGGCGAGGAACGCCGCCACCGACAACCGGGTCCGGTCGGAGGCGGTGACGCAGAACAGCAGACCGGTGAAGGCCCCGGCGGCCGCGAGCCCGAGTTCCAGGATCACCCGCGCCCCCCGGCGTACCGCTCGACGAAGGCCGTGACCTCGTCGCGGAAGCGGGTGACGTCGAAGACCTTCGCGCGGTCGCGGCAGGCCGAGGGCAGGCAGTGCTCGGCCCGCGCCACGGCGGCCGCGAGCGTCTCGACGTGCAGGTCCTCCACGAGCGCCCCGCTCACCCCGTCGAGCACGGTCTCGCCGGAACCTCCGCGGGCGGGCGCGACGACGGGGGTCCCCGAGGCCATCGCCTCGACGGGCACGATGCCGAAGTCCTCCACCGTCGGGAACAGCAGCACGCTCGCCCGGCGGAGCAGTTCGCGGACCTGCGGCCGGGTGGGGGAGTCGAGCACGAGCACGGGGACCCGGCTCGTCGCCGCGCGCTCGCGCAGCTGCGCGAGCAGCGGTCCCCGGCCGGCGACGACGACGGCCCGCCCGAGGCGTTCACCGACGTCGATCGCCGCGAGGTGGTTCTTGTAGGGCACGAACCGGCCGAGGGCGAGGAGGAACCCCGCCGGCAGGTCGAGGGTGTCCGGCGCCTCGTCGGCGAAGGAACCCACGTCGACGGGTGGGTGGATGACGACGGCCTCGCGGTGCCAGAACCGTTCGACGCGGGCGGCGACCTCGGCGCTGTTCGCGGCGATCGCGGTCAGCCCGGCGGCGGCCCGGCGGTCCAGCACGGACAACGCCCGACGGGCCGGGGCCAGCAGCGGTGACGTGCCGCGACCGTCGAGTTCGGGGCTCCACACGTAGCGGGCGGGGGTGTGGACGTAGGCGAGGTGCACCCCGTCCGGGGCGACGAGCCGGTTCGAGGTCGCGAAGGCGTGGTGGGAGGTGAGGACGAGGTCGTAGCCGCCCTGGACGTCGCGCGCGTGCGCCCACCAGGCCGGGGCCATCAGCGGCAGGGCCAGCGCGCGGTGCCCCCGGAGGGCGTCGAGGGCCGTCGTCCGCACGCGTCGCCCGCCGAGGTCGAGGACGACGCCCGGTTCGGCGCTGAGGGCGTGCAGGTCGGCGTCGGGGAACTGTCCCGCGAGGACCTCGAAGACCTGTTCCGCCCCGGCGCGCGCCGCGATCCACTCGTGCACCAGCGCGGTGCGCGGGTGGCTGCGGGACCTCGGGGGCGTCGGCATGACACCCACCGGTCGGCACCCGGCCCGCAGACCTGAGTCCCGGGCGATCACCCGGGGTCGCGCGTGCTAGCTTTTTGCTGTCGTCTCGACCACGTCCTGGAGGTTCCCCGGTGAAGAAGCTGCTGTTGGTGGCGGTGCTCGCGGGTGCCGCCGTCGTGTGGCGCCGCAAGGCGTCGGAGAAGGCCGAGCGCGACCTCTGGGCCGAGGCGACCGACTCGGTCCGCTGAGGTCCACCCTCCGGGGGCATGGCGCAATTGGTAGCGCACCTGCTTTGCAAGCAGGGGGTTAGGGGTTCGAGTCCCCTTGCCTCCACCGGAACCCGTCGAGGCTGGTCGCGCGAGAGCGTGGCCGGCCTTCGTCGTCCACCCCCTGACCCTCGACCTCCGTGGCACGGTGCACCGCGTGCGCATCGACGCGGGGGGCCGGCGGGTCAGGCGGCGTCGACGCAGACCCGGTCGCGACCCTCGACCTTGGCCCGGTAGAGCAGGCGGTCGGCGCGGCCGTACAGGTCGTCCAACGAGCCGGACGCGTGCGCCGCCGTGGCCGCGACGCCCGCGCTGACGGTCACCGCCGGGCCGTCCACGTCCGCGCTGACGGCGGTGCGCAGCCGTTCCGCCAGCGCCGCCACGTCGGCGAGGTCGGCGCCGGGCACGACGACGAAGAACTCCTCGCCGCCGACGCGCGCGACCAGGTCACCCGGTCGCACCGTCCTCGTCAGCACGGCGGCGACCCGGCAGAGCACCTCGTCGCCGGTCTGGTGCCCCAGGGTGTCGTTGATGCGTTTGAAGTGGTCGATGTCGAGCAGCACCGCGCCCGTCGTCGCCGGGTCGGGGCCCGGTGCGCCGCACGGCGCGACCTCGAGGGCCGCGCTCAGTCCCCGCCGGTTCAGCAGGCCCGTCAACGGGTCGTGCGCGGCGAGGTGGTCGGCCCGTTCGAGCGCGGTGACCGCCCGGTGCAGCGCGGCGTCGAGACGTCGGCGCAGGATGAAGAACCCGCTGACGGTGATGACGAGCACCATGTCGACGGCCAGCACCCGCGCCATCCGGACCAGGGGGTCCCCGGCGATCGCGAGGACCAGGCTGGAGGCGGTCCCGCCGGCCAGGGCCAGGTGGAGGAGCATCGAGCGGATGCTCGTGAACATCGCGGCGTAGAGCGGGCCGACCACCAGGGCCATCACCGCCTCCTGCCGGAACGCGGGATCGCGGACGCACAGGGTGAGGACGGCGATCAGCAGGGTGGCCCACACCGACCACCAGCTCTGGGGTCTCCGGGTGCGTCGGTGCTGCAGGACGGCCAGGGCGGCCACCGGCTGGGCGAGGACGCCCGCCCCCAGGACCACGGGCACCGTGCCCGGACGCAGGATCTCGGGGACGAGGGTCACGACCGCGACCGCCAGCAGCAGCAGGGCGGGCGCGCACAGGGCGATGAACACCTGACTGGCCCGCAGGGACGTCGCCGCGTCGTCGAGCCCGCGTTCCGCCCCGGGGCCCCGCGGTCTCACCACCATCTCCCCCGCACGGCCCGCGCGTCCCCGATCCGTCGATGCTGCACCCGCCGTCGCACCCGTCGCACGACCCTCCCCACCATCGGCACCCAGGAGGCCCTTCCGAAGCGGTGCACGCACACCGTGGCCGTTCGACGCCGGACGTCCCCGCGAGACGGTCAAGGCCCCGCCCGCACCAGCCGACGTGAGACAGGGGCCCGGCGCGGGTCGCCGAGTCCGGGAGGTGGTCGAGTGCGCGGTCCGTCCCTGCGGGCCACCGCGACCCGGGTCGCGGTGGTGGTGATGGCAGTGGCCTTCGCGGCCTCCTGCGCGTGCGTCCCCCTGCGTCCCCTCCTCGACCGCACGTTCGGTGGCGCGCCGGTCTCGACGGTCGTCGACCTGGTCCTCTACAACGTCGTCTACGTCAGCGCCGCCGCCGGGTTGTTCCTGCACGCCTCCCCGTCCCGGCGCGACGCCGTCGGCTGGCGCGTCCTGGCGGTCGGCATGCTCTGCACCGCGGTCGGGAACGTGTGGTTCTCCCTGGTCCTGGCCCAGCTGCCCGTCGTCCCCTACCCCTCCCTCTCGGACGCGTTCTACCTGTGCTGGTACCCGGCCTGCTACCTGGCGATCGTGCTGGTCCTCACCGCCCACGTCGGGCGGTTCCCGCTGAGCGTGTGGCTCGACGGTCTGGTGGCCGGCGCCGGGGTGGCCGCCGTCGCGGCGGCGTTGTGGTTCCGGCCGCTGACCGCGGTCGACCCCAGCGCCCCCCTGCTCACCGTCGTGGCCTCCATCGCCTACCCCGTCTTCGACCTGCTGCTCCTGGTCCTGCTGGTCGGGGTGCTCTTCATCCTGCGCACCGCGACCCGCGACTGGGTCCTGCTCCTGACCGCCGGGCTGGCGGTGACCACGGCCAGCGACATCGTCCTGTCCACCCGGACGGTCGAGGGCAGCTACGTCCAGGGCGGCTGGGGGGACGTCGGGTTCCTCGCCGGGATCGTCCTCATGGCGTTCGGGGCGCACCGCAGCCACCGGGCCCGCACCGTCGACGCCCTCGAGGTCCTCACCCGTCGCCGGGGTGGCTCGTTGCGTGTCCTGCTCGTCCCGCTGCTCAGCGCCGGCGCCAGCCTCGTGCTGCTCTTCCTCGGGCAGGGGGACCGGTTCCCGCCCGTCGCCGGCGCCTTCGCCGCGGCCTGCGTCTCCGGGGCCGGGCTGCGCGCCGCCATGACGTTCCGGGAGCTGGGCCGCTTGGCCGACGTCCACCGGGAGGCCCGCACCGACGACCTGACCCGCTTGCCGAACCGCCGCGCCCTCTACGAGGAGTGCGACGTCGTCCTGGGCGCCGCCGCCCGGGAGGGCACGAGCACCACGATGCTCCTGGTCGATCTGGACGGGTTCAAGGACGTCAACGACAGCCTCGGTCACAGCGCCGGCGACGAACTCCTCGTCGCCTTCGCCCGTCGGGTCGAACGCGTCCTGGGACCGGGTCAGCTCTTCGCCCGCCTCGGCGGTGACGAGTTCGCCCTGCTGCTCCCGGGCACCGGTGAGGCCGACGGCGTGGCCCTGGCCGCCGACGTCGTGCGCGCGGCCCAGGAACCGTTCACCCTGAGCACCGCCCGCATCACCGTCGACGCTTCCGTCGGCGTCGCCGGCACGTCCGGTGGGCCCGAGAGCCGCGGCGCGCTGCTGCGGATGGCCGATGTCGCGATGTACGCGGCGAAGGGCAGCCCACGTCGGGTCTGCACCCCTGCCGACGCCGGTGCCGGTCACGTGGGGGAGTTCAACCTCGCCCTCCTCTCGCGCCTGCGCGACGGTCTCACCGGCGACCCCGCCCGGCGCGCCGCCGCCGGACACGTCGAGGTCCTCCTGCAGCCCAAGATCGACCTCGGCGACGGGACCCTCAGCGGCGTGGAGGCCCTGGCCCGCTGGCGCGACGCCGACGGAACCCTGCTGCCACCCAGCGAGTTCCTGCCCCTCATGGCCCGGGCCGGTCTGCTGCCGGCCCTGGCCTCGGAGGTCCTGCACGCCGCGCTGCACGCCGCCCGGCGCCTGACCGCCGGGGGTCTGGACGTCCCCGTGGCCGTGAACCTGTCCGCCGTCGACGTCCAGGACCTCACCCTCGCCGCCCGCCTGGCGCAGCTCCTCGGCGAGTTCGGTCTGCCGGCGTCGGCGCTGACCGTGGAGCTCACCGAGGACAGCCTCGTGACCGACCCGGAACGGGTCGCCGGGGTGCTCGCGTCCGTCCGGGCCCTCGGGGTGCACGTGAGCCTCGACGACTTCGGGACGGGCTACTCGTCGTTGTCCTACCTGCGGCGGCTGCCGGTCGACGAGGTCAAGCTCGATCGGTCCTTCACCATCGGCATCGGCAGCGACCCCGCGGCGGAGGCCGTCGTACGCCACACCGTCGGTCTCGTCCACGCCCTCGGACTCCGCCTCGTCGCCGAGGGCATCGAGGACGCCGCGACGGCGGAGGTCATGCGCCGCCTGGGCTGCGACCAGGGTCAGGGCTTCCTGTGGTCGCGTCCGGTGACCAGTGACGAGCTGCTCCGTTCACGGTGGGTCGTCACCCCGGAGGTGCCCGCCACGAGGTGACGGAGGGTCCGGCGTGACTGGACCGGGTAGGTCCCCGGCACGCCGAACCCTCCGTCAGGACACGCTCAGTCGCCCTTGAGCTCGTCCGGGGTCGCGTCCGTGACGGTCCCGGGGGTGACGGTCTCCGGCGTGGTCTCCGGCGTGGTGTCCGGGGTCGTCTCCGGAGCGGTCGCCTTCTCGAGGTTCTCCGTCGAGGCCTCGGTCTTCGGGGTCACGGGGGTGCTCGCCGCGGGAGCGGGGGTCCAGGCCGCGCCCGGCGCCGCCCACGGGTCCTCCTTCTTGCCCCGGGTCGCCGCCCACACGGCGGTGCCACCGGCGGCGAGGATGGTGAGGACCAGGAACTTCTTCCCCGCGCCACCCTTCTTCTGCTTCTTCTTCGCCGCTGCCTTCGTCACCACGGCCAGGGTGGCGGCGGGGTGCTTCTTCGCGGTCTTCGCGGTCTTCCGGGCGACCTTCTTGGCGCCCTTGGCGGCGGCCGCAGCCGCCGCCGCCCGACGTGCGGCCTTCTTCGCCGACTTCTTCGCGGAGCGGCTGAGGGGCTTCTGGACCGACTTCTGCGCGTCCTTGGCGTTGCCGACGGCGTCCTTCACGGCGTCCTTCACCGTGTCCGACGTCGACGCGGCCGCCGCCGTCGCGGCGGCGACGACGGGGGCCGCCGCGTGCTGCGCGGAGTCCCGCGCGGTTCCGGCGGCGTCCTGCACGGCCTCGATCAGCTTGGGCAGCAGGTCGTCGACGATCTTGTCGCGGGCGCTGTCGACCGCGGGCGAGACCCGCTGGGCAGCGGCCTCCACGCGCGGCGCGGCGGCCTCGAGGGAGCTGTTCCAGCCCTTCTCGAGGCGGGGCTGTGCCCAGTCGACAGCGGCCTCGACCTTGGGCGTGGCCCAGTCGCGGGCACTCCCGACGGCCGGTCCGACCTTCTCCGCCAGCGCCGCACCCTGGGCCTGCAGCTTCTCGGTACGACTCTTGCTCAGCGACATCCGATCCTCCTCCTGCGTCGTCGTGCTCTGTCGTCGCCAACGTCCGGCGTCCCGGGCAGGTGCCCCGGACCACGGAGAGCGACGATCACCACCGCTCATCCCACCGCAGGTGGAGGCAGACCGCCAGTAGACGCCCGCAGGAAGGCGTGCAGGGGTCGTGGAAGGATGGCCGCCATGTACGCCACCCTGCACACCAACCACGGCGACATCCGCCTGGAACTGTTCGAGAACCACGCCCCGAAGACGGTGGCGAACTTCGTCGGCCTCGCCGAGGGCACGAAGGAGTGGCAGGACCCCGCCACCGGCGAGAAGAAGTCCGAGCCCTTCTACGACGGGCTCACCTTCCACCGCATCATCGACGGCTTCATGATCCAGGGCGGGTGCCCGCGCGGCGACGGCCGCGGCGGTCCCGGGTTCCAGTTCGACGACGAGATCCACCCGGACCTGCGCTTCGACAAGAAGTACCTGCTCGCCATGGCCAACGCCGGCAAGATCGCCGGTCACGGCACCAACGGCTCGCAGTTCTTCATCACCGTGACCACCACGCCGCACCTCAACGGCAAGCACACCATCTTCGGTGAGGTCGCCGACGAGGCCAGCAAGGCCGTCGTCGACGCGATCGAGAACGTTCCCACCGGCCCTGGCGACGCCCCGCGCGAACCGGTCGTCATCACCAGCGTCGACGTCGAACGCGACTGAGACCACAGCTCTGAGCACGAACGACGGGGGCGTCCCGCACGTTGGACCCCACGTGAGCGACGTCCCCGTCTGTCCCCGGCACCCCGACCGCGAGTCGTGGGTGCGCTGTCAGCGCTGCAACCGGCCCGCGTGCCCGGAGTGCCAGCGCCCTGCCGCCGTCGGCGTCCAGTGCGTGGACTGCGTGGCAGCGGGCAACCGCGACGTCCGCACCGCCCGGACGAGCTTCGGTGGCGCCCTGCGCAGCGGTGACACCGTGGTCACCAAGGTGCTCATCGCGCTCTGCGTGCTCGCCTTCCTCGGCGGCAAGGTCGTGCCCGACTCCTTCTACTACCAGTTCGCCCTCGTGGGGGACGGGTACGGCGGCTCGTTCGCCTCGGGGGAGTGGTGGCAGCCGGTCACGGCGGCCTTCCTGCACGGCAACACCGTGCACCTGCTCTTCAACATGTACGCGCTCTGGATCACGGGGCAGTACCTGGAACCCCTGCTGGGCCGGTTGCGCTTCTCCGCGCTCTACCTGGTCTCCGTGCTGGGGGGCGCCGCCGGGGCGTTGCTGCTCGCCGCGCCGTTGACCGTCACCGTGGGGGCGTCCGGGGGCATCTTCGGCCTCTTCGCCGCCATGTTCGTCGTCAACCGCCACCTCGGTCGTCAGACCAGCCAGATCGCCGTCCTGATCGTGATCAACTTCCTGATCGGCGTCTTCGTGGCCGGGATCTCCTGGCAGGGCCACCTCGGTGGACTGCTCGCCGGGGCGGTCGTCGCCTGGGCGATGGCCCGTGGACGCAAGGGCAACCCGGTTCTGCAGTGGGCCGGCACGGGTGCTGTCGCCGTCGTCGTGGTGGGCCTGCTGGCCTACGCGGCAACGGGTTCGCGCTTCTGAGGACGCCCACCGTCGTCCACAGGCTGTTCGCACAGGTGTGCGAACAGCCTCACGTTCATCCACCGCGTGTGGGTACCTCTGTGGATGGAACGGCTCGTTTCCCACATCTATCCACAGGGTGTGGATGAAGCGGTGGACAAACTCTGTGGACAACCGCGGCGTCATCCCCCGGCTGTCCACACGTCATCCCCAGGCAGTGGACAACGGTCCACCGCCCGGATGCGTCAGGCGAGCGCCGACGGTTCCCGCCCGGCGGCCCAGCGCAGCGTCTGCGCGGCGAGGTCCTCCCAGTAGCGGGGGCGTCCGGCGGGGGCGGGCGCGAGCCAGCCGTCCTCCATGTGCGTGCACACCGCGGGGTCCGCGGCGGCGAGGCGACGACGGCGCGCCGGCGTGCGCAACGACGCGACGTCGACCGCGCCGCGGACGGTCGTCAGGTACGCGGCACGGGCCAGCCGCACCGCCGGGTTCGACGACGCACCCCGGTGGTGCGAGACGAGGTCCCGCAGCCGGAAGCGGGGGATGCCCTGCACGGCGAGCAGGCTGGTGTGGTCGAAGTCGCCCCCGGAGAAGCAGCACAGGACCAGCAGCCGGTGGTCCTGGCGCAACGCCCCCACGCGGACGGCGAAGGTGCTCGTCGTCGACTCGTGCGGCACCCAGCGCACGACGTCGGCGGGCAGGCTGTCCTCCCCGCGGGAGGTGCGCGGACGGCGCCACTGCGGCACCCGGCCCTCGATGTCGTCGTGCGTTCCGACGCCGTAGGGCGCGAAGTACTCCGCGCGCGCCGTGGCGGCCGTCGCGACCAGCGAGGTCAGCGCGTCCGGGCGCCACAGGTAGTCGTCCTCGGCGAACAGGACGACGTCGTCGTCGGCCCAGTCGGAGCGGACGGCGAGGCGCAGCGCGGCGAGGTAGCTCGCCCGGTTGCTGCCGCCGGTGATCGCGGAGACCCGGCCGTGCTCGCGCATGAGCGTGAGGCGCTCCTGCGGGATCGGACCGTCGTTGAGGAACACCAGGTCGGCGTGCTCGGCGCCCCGGGCGGCGCGCAGGAACGACAGCAGGGCGACCTGCTTGGAGTACCAGGCCGGTCGCCCCTTGGCGTTCTCCCCGCCGTGGGATCGGTAGACGACGTGCAGCACTGGTCCCCCTGCTCGGTCACGATCGGACCGCGATCGTAACCGTCACGCGCCGTCAGGGTTCACCGCTCGTGCAGGGGGGTCACCCGATGTGACGAGTGCTATCGCCAGCGTGTCGTCATCGCGAACCCGACGAGCACGAGCCCGAAGCCCATCACCAGGTTCCAGTTGTTCCAGCCCGGCACGGGCAGCAGCGCGCCCGACAGGTAGAACACGACGATCCAGAGCAGGCCGACGACCATCAGGCCGACCATCGTCCAGATCCACCAGCGCGGCGTGAGCTGGTTCTTGCGCTTCACGGCCCGGTCGGCGTCGGCGACCGCGTCGACCTGGCCCTTCCGGCCCTTGCGACCCTTGGCCGGCGTGTCGTTCACGGCGTCGACACTCGACTCCGTGTCGTCGGACTCCTTGCGGCGGGGCACGTCGACCTCCAGTAGGGGGTGGGGCCGGGACACGTGGTGCGCCCCTCTGGTTAGCGTAGTGCGACGATCGGTGTGCGGTCGGTTCACTGGGGGGTGCACGTGGTGGGTGGTCCACCCTGGCGACGGTCCGCTCGACGACCGACCGCCCGGCGACTGGCCGTCGCCGGCGTCTTCGCGCTGGCCGGGTTGCTCTTCGCCACCAGCGCCCAGACCTCGCGCGGGACCGACCTGCGCTCCGAGAACGCCGACCTCGGCTCCCTCGTCGCCCAGCGCTCCCGCGAGAACGAACAGCGCTCCGCCCAGGTCTCCGCGCTGCGCGGCGAGGTCGACACCCTCACCCGCGACGCCGGCAGCAGCGCCGGCACCGGCGGTGACCCGCTGCAGGACACCGGGCTGGGCACCACCTCCGGGGCGCTCGCGGTCACCGGGCCGGGGGTCACGGTCACCCTCGACGACGCCCCGACGAGCGAACCGCGACCGGCCGGCGCGGCCCCCGACGACCTCGTCGTGCACCAGCAGGACGTGGAGGCCGTCGTCAACGCGCTGTGGGCCGGTGGCGCCGAGGCGATGATGATCATGGACCAGCGGATCGTGTCGACCTCGGCCGTGCGCTGCGTCGGCAACGTCCTCGTCCTGCAGGGTCGCACCTACTCCCCGCCGTACCGGATCAGCGCCATCGGCGACGTCGACGCCCTGCGCTCCGGCCTCGCGCGCTCGAGCGCGATCTCGATCTACCAGGAGTACGTCAGCGCCTACGGTCTCGGCTACCAGGTCTCCGCCGGGAAGGACCTGCAGCTGCCCGCCTTCGACGGGACCACGAGCACGACCTACGCGAAGGCCGGTGCCGGGTGATCCGCCGGATCACCTCGGTGGTCGGGGAACTGCTCGTCACGGCCGGGGTGCTCACGCTCCTCTTCGTCGTCTGGCAGCTGTACTGGACCGACCTGACCTCCGGACGCGTGCAGGCCGCGACCGTCACGTCCCTGGAGCAGCAGTGGGACGCGACCCCGGCGCCCAGTGCCTCTGCGTCCGCCCCGGCCGCCGCCCCGACGGTGGACGTCGACCAGACCCCGCCCACGGGCGACGCGTTCGCGATCGTCTACGTCCCGCGCTTCGGCAGCGACTACGCCGTCCCCGTCGTCGAGGGCACCGGCACCGCGGAGCTCCAGGAGGGCATCGGGCACTACGCCGACGCCGCGCTCCCCGGCCAGGTCGGCAACTTCGCCATCGCCGGTCACCGCGTGACCTACGGCAAGCCGTTCAACCTCATCGCCGACCTGCAGGACGGCGACGCCGTCGTCGTGGCGACCGCCACCCAGTGGTTCACCTACCGGGTCCAGTCGCACGAGATCGTCAGCCCGAAGCAGGTGTCCGTCATCGCCCCCGTCCCCGACCAGCCGGGGGCCACGCCGACCCAGGCCTGGCTGACGATGACGGCCTGCCACCCGATGCACTCGGCGAGGCAGCGCTACGTCGTGCACGCGCTGCTGGAGTCGGTGCAGGACCGCAGCGCCGGGCCGCCGGCGTCGCTCGCCGCCGTGGGACAGGGGTAGCTCGTGTACGCGTTCTGGTGGCGCACCCTGCCCGGTCCGTGGTGGCTGCGGCTGCTGATCAGCCTCGTCGTGGCGGCCGGTGTCGTCCTGGTCTGCTTCGTGTGGGTGTTCCCGGCGATCGCCGACCACCTGGCCATCAACGACGGCACGGTGGACGGGCGGTAGCGCCGGGTCTGGGAGGATCGCAGCCCACGACCAGGGAGGACACGATGTCCAGCGAGTACGCACCCGGGAGCTACGGCTCCTACGGCGAGTCCGGCACCGTCGCGAAGAACGGCGCAGGTGTCGCGGGACTCGTCCTCGGCATCGTCGCCCTGCTGCTGTCCTGGATCGTGATCGGGCTGCCCCTCGCGATCATCGGGCTCGTCCTCTCGATCATCGGCTTCCGTCGCATCGGCAAGCGGCGCGCGACCAACCGCGGGGTCGCGATCACCGGGCTGGTGGTCAACGTCCTCGCCCTGCTCATCGCGGCCGTCCTGACCACCATCTACGCGGTGGCCTTCGGCGCCATCTGGTCCAACGGCGGCGGTGACGCCGTCAACTGCTTCCTGGACACCAACGGCAGCCAGGCCGCCGTCCAGGCCTGTGCGGACACCTACCGCCTCGACCTCGACCGCTGACCACCGCCGCACCACGTGTGAAGGCCTCGCGCACACGCTGCGGAACTGTGCGGATGGGGCTCAAGGAACGGGTGCGACGCGCCGTACCGTGACGACGTGCCCACCTCCACCGACCCCGGCTCGCAGCACGAGGTCCCCGGCGCCGGTCGCCGCGCGCGCGGTCAGCACTCCAGCCACGCCCACGGTGCGGCGTTCCGGGTGCTGCGCGGCCTCCTCGTCGCCGTCGTCGTCCTCGCCGTGCTCGGCGCCGGTGGCGGGGTGTACGCGTACTACAGGCTCCAGGGCAACATCAACGCCCAGGACGTGACGGGCCTGCTCAGCAACCGTCCGACCGACCAGTCCACCGTGGACCCGACGACCGGGCAGTCCGCCGTCAACATCCTCGTGATGGGCAGCGACACCCGTGATCTCTCCGACGGGACCGGCGACGAGTACGGCGGCGAGTCCGCCGACCCGGGTGCGCGCTCCGACACCACCGTCCTCGTGCACCTGGCCGCGGACCGCCAGAGCGCGACGATGGTCAGCATCCCCCGCGACTCCGTCGTCCAGATCCCGGCCTGCAAGCTCGCCGACGGCTCCACGACGAAGGCCCGGAAGGGCATCTTCAACGCCGCCTTCTCCCTGGGCGGCGCGGCCTGCACGATCAGCACCGTCGAGTCGCTGACCCACGTGAAGGTCGACCACTACGTCGTCGTCGACTTCTCCGGGTTCCAGTCGATGATCGACGCCCTGGGCGGGGTGACGATCTGCACGCCCGACGACATCGACGACAAGGCCTCCAACCTGCACCTGACCGCGGGGACCCACGACGACGTCAACGGTCAGACCGCCCTCGCCTACGCCCGTGTCCGTCACATCGGCGACGGCTCGGACCTCTCCCGCATCTCCCGCCAGCAGGCCCTCATGAGCTCGGTGGTCCAGAAGGTCACGAGCTCGCAGATCCTGCTGTCCCCGACCAAGCTCTTCTCCTTCCTCGACGCGGCGACGAAGTCGGTCACCACCGACACCGGGTTCGCCAGCCTCAGCGAGATCGCCTCGCTCGCGCAGAGCCTGCAGAAGATGCCCGCGAAGGGCGTCCAGTTCGTCACGGTGCCCACCGAGGAGTACCCCGCCGACCACAACCGCGTGCAGTGGACCGCCGCCGCCGCCGGGCTGTGGCAGCAGATCGCCACCGACACCGCCGGACCCACGTCGGCGACCCCGACCGCGACGGCCACCGGGGACCCCTCCGACAGCTCCGAACTGCTCGTCGCACCGTCCGGCATCTCCGTCCAGGTCCTCAACGTCGGCGCCCCGGCCGGGACGGCCGCCAACGTCGCCGACCAGCTGACCGGGGTCGGGTTCGCGAGCGCCTCCACCAGCGACGGGCCCGCGACCGACCCGGGCGCCGACGTCCTCGTCCGCTACGGCACCGGCCGGGGCGACTCCGCGAACACCGTCGCGGCCGCGCTCGGCGGGGCGAAGACCCAGCTCGACGCGAGCCTCGGCAAGACCATCGTCGTCGAGGTCTCGACGGCGGCGGTGACCGTGACCGACGTCCGGGCCCGCGTCACCGGCACCGTGCCCACCGCGGCCCCGAGCCCCGCCGTCACCGGCCGCGTCGCCTCCGACGACATCTGCGCCTGAGGACCCGTCGCTCAGGCGCCCGCGGGGGAACGGCGCGACCGGACCGGGGCGGACGCGGAGGTCAGCGGACCGCCGGCTCCAGCAGCGACAGCTCGCGGTCGCCCGCGTCGAGAGCCACCCGGATCCCCACCGGCATCGGCAGGTTGGGGCCGGCGTGGCCGAACTCCACCCCACCCAGGACGGGGACGTCCCGGTCACCGAGGACGTCCAGCACGATCTCGCGCAGGGACGGCGACGGATCGGGTCCCTCGAGCCCGTCGACGAGGTGGGGGACACCCACGACCATCCCCCCGATGCGGTCGAGGATTCCGGCGTGGCGCAGCACGTGCAGGTAGCTCCACACGTGCGAGGCGTGCCCGCCCATCTCCTCCCAGAACAGCACCGCACCGGTGAAGTGATCCACCGGCAGGGCGTACCGCGTGGCCTGGACGAGGGCGATGCGGTTGACGACCCCGCCGAGGAGGGGGCCCTCCGCCCGTCCCGGGCGCCAGCACTCCCAGGACGGGGTGGTGGGCAGGGCACCGATCGCCTCGGTCCCGGTCAGCAGCCTGAGGTAGAGGTCCTCGAGCTCGGTCCGACGTCCTGGCGGGGAGCGTCGCCACGCGCCGCCGAGTCCCGGGGTGGCCAGGTCGGCGTGGAAGCCGACCAGACCCGTCCGCTGGTGCAGGACGAGGTGCAGCAGCGAGACGTCGCTGTAGCCGAGGATCGGTTTCGGGTCGCGGAGGACCGCGTCGACGTCGAGGAGGTCGAGGTAGCCGAAGGCGGTCTGGCCGCCGTCGTGGGCGACGATCGCGCGGACCTCGGGGTCGCGCAGCAGCCCGTTGAGCTCCGCGGCGATCTCCGCCGGTGGGGCCGCGCTCCACCAGTGCTGCAGCCCGACCCGCAGCAACGGGGCGCGCCGCACCCGGAACCCCATCCGCTCCAGGACCGCCTCGGCCTCCCGGAGGTCGGGCTCGTACCGGGCGTGCAGGGGTCCCGACAGCGAGGCGATGACGACGAGGTCCCCCCGCGCGAGGGCACGGGGGCGCAGGACCGCGGGCGGGTCGTCGGTGATCACCGAGGCAGTCTGGCGGGCCCCTCCGTCCGCACGCCACGCCTTTGCCGCGTCGGGGTCGGACCGGTCGCCCGACGACGCGCCGTGCCCGAGACTGCGCCCGTGCCCGGCGCTGACCCCTCCACGACCTGTGCGACCTACGAGGGGAGCGCGCCTCCTGGGACGTGGGCCGAGGTCACGGCACTGTTCGTGGCCGCGTTCGCGGCGGCCCCCTACGGGGAGGACCCGCAGGAGCTGGCGCGCATCCGGACCTGGGGGCCGACCCAGCTGTCCCACCCGGGCGGACGACTGACCGTGGCCCGGCAGGGTGCGCAGTGCGCCGGCTTCGCCCTGGTCCACGGTCTGGTCGAGGACCAGCCGTGGCAGGCGATCCTGGCCACCCTGGCCGCACACCCGGCCGCCGTCGACGCCCTCGACCGGCCCGAGGACGCCCTCGTCGTCCACGAGCTGGCGGTCCACGAAGGGTTCCGCGGCCGGGGAGTCGCACGCACCCTGCTGCGGGAGGTCCTGCGGGACCGCGACGAGGCACGGGTGCTCATCGGGGTCTACGAGAGTGCCGAGGACGCGGTGGCGATGTACGAGCGGTGGGGTCTGGTCCGGATCGGTTCGTTCCGCGGTCCGGACAGCGACGTGACCCTGCTGGTGCTCACCTCGCTCACGAGCGACCTGTCGCTCCGGCTCTCGACGCCGTCGCAGCGGGTGAGCGTCCCCGGACCCGTGGGGGATCGTCGTCCGCCGGCGCCGTGACGCGGGCGCCGGCCTCACCCACCGCCGCCCCGCGTTCCCTCACGTGGCACGGAACGTGCGCGCCCTTGTAGCGTCAGTGACGACCGTCGGAGAGACGCAACCTGGTGCGCCCCGTGCCGTGCGACGAGCTCGAGGAGGAGTGGTCCCGCGGCGACCATCCACCCCAGGTCCCGGCTGACCCGGCGCACCCGCGCACGGACCCGGGGGTCGCGGTTCGGGAACGCACGTGCGAGGGAGAGACATGGACACCGGCGGGCTGGGTCACGGTGAACCCGTACCTGCGGGCGTCCCGCTGAACGGTGAACTCCCCCGGGAGCCCGGGCCGGCACGATCGGGACAACGTGACACCCGGGTCGCCGTCGACGCCGTGCTCCTGCCGTCGATGTTCAGCGGCGCCCCGGTGGCGGTCCTCGCCCTGGACCAGGACGGCGCGGTGACCGCCGTCACCCCCACGGCCGAACGTCTTCTGGGCTACGGCGAGGCCGAACTCGTCACCCACCCGTTGCACGAGCACCTGCACCACCAGCACCTCGACGGACGGACGGTCGCGCCCGCGGAGAGCCCCATCCTGCTCGCCCTCCGGGGAGCGCGTCCCGCCGCCGGGGAGGGGGTGTTCCTCCGCCGGGACGGCTCCGCCCTGGTCCTGGCCTGGGCCTTCGCCCCCACCGTCCTGGCCCGGACCCTCGTCGGTGGTGTCCTCACCCTGTCCGACACCACCGCCCAGCACGCCGAGGCCACCCGTCAGCGACAACGGCTCGACGCGCTGGAGGAGGCCAACGTCCGCCTGGCCCTGCTGGCCGAGGCCTCCCGGGTCCTGGGCGGGGCCGACGACGTCGAGGCCGGGTTGACCGCCCTGGCCGAACTGCTCGTCCCGGCGCTCGCCGACTGGGTCAGCGTCGACGTCCTGGCCGAGGACGGGACCAGCCTGCAGCGGGTGGCCCTGGCCCACCGCGACCCCGGCCTCCACGCCACGGCCGCCGCGAACCTGGGTCCCCTGCCGTCGCTGGAACCGGGGATGACCAGCCGCTTGGCGCAGGTCCTGCACGGTGCGGGGATACAGCACCAACGCATGCCGGCGCCGGACCAGGCGTGGACGCTGGCCGTGGACGCCCTCGCCGGCAACCGTCTCGAACTGGCCCGGCAACTCGGCGCGTCGGAGTGGGTCACCGCTCCGCTGCGCGCCCGGGGGCACACCCTGGGCGCGATCACCCTGGTCCGCACCGATCCCTCCCGTCCCTACCGGCAGCAGGACTCCGACTTCGCCGCCGACCTCGCCGTCCGCGCGGGTGCGCTGCTGGACACCACCCGCGTCCTGCAGCGCCAGGCCCGGCGCGCCGAACAGATGCAGCGGGCGTTGCTGCCCGAACTCGCGCCGCGGATCGGAGCACTGGACCTGGCCGGGCTGTACCAGCCCGCCAACGACTTCGTCCAGGTCGGAGGCGACTGGTACGACGCCTTCGCCCTGCCCGACGGCAGCGTCGCCCTGGTCATCGGCGACGTCGCGGGCCACGACCTGCACGCCGCCACCCGCATGGGCGCCATCCGGCACAAGCTCCGTGCCCTGGCCGGGGACCGCATCGCACCGCCGTCCGAGGTCATCGCGCGTCTGGACCGGATCCTGCACCGCTTCGCCCCCGACGACCTCGCGACCCTCGTCTACGCGCGCCTGCACAGCGACACAGCCGGGACGACGTTGCAGTGGGCCAACGCGGGGCACCCGCCGCCGCTGCTGCTGCGGGCCGGCGAACCCGCGCGGCTGCTCGACGAGGTCGTGGACCTCCCGCTCGGCGTCGACGAGAACGAGGAGCGGACCGACGCCCACCACCTGCTCACGACGGGACGACTGCGCTTCACCCCGGAACCGCCGAACCCCGCCGGAGACGGTCCCCCCGCCCCGGGGACCGGCGGGCGCTCGCCGGGATCGAAGGCGCACACGCTGGTCCTGTACAGCGACGGTCTGGTGGAACACCCGGACGAGTCCCTGACCGTCAGCTTCCAGCGGTTGCTGGCGGCCGGCGAGGACCTCTCCGACACCCCGCTGCAGGACCTGCCCCGAGAACTGCTGCGACGGATGGGACCCACCGGCCTGGACGACATCGCCGTCCTCGCCGTGCGGATCGACGTGCCGGAGCAGTCCTTCCGCCACCCCGACGGGTGAGGCGACGTCGGAGCCGTTCCGTCCCCCCGTGCCACGACGCGAACCACCGCACGGTCCGGGTCGAGGAGCGGTCCCGACCCGACGCTGAAGGGCGGTACGCCCTGGTCCTCGCAGGCGGTGACGAGGGCAGCCATGGTCAGGCTGGCCCCGCTTCAGGGCGCGATCGGTTCCTCGCTCGCACGGTCGGTACCCAGGTCGAGGCCCGGAAACTCCGAGGCGGCTGACTTCCCCGATGAGGGGTGCTCGTCCTGCAGAGCACGGAGGCCGGCTCCCAGGACCTCATGCCCGATGCGCTCGGCGTGCTCGATCCCGTCGGCGCCGCCGTTGGTGGAGAAGACCGTCTCCAGCCCGGCCGGGGCGACCTCAGAGATCAACCGTGCGGTCTCGGGCGAGCGGCTTCGGCGTGCGGGGGTGGTGGTGCACAGTTCCTGCGCCCGCTCGACGATCCCGGCCCCCTGCGCTTCACCCCCACCTCCCCCCAGCTCGCTCGGCCTCGTCGAACGGTTGCTCGCCGACGCCGAATCCCGTGTCCTTCGCCGCGGCCAGCACGCCGACGTGATCGACCTCGAATCCGACGTCCGCGAGTGGATCGCGAACTGGAACGAGGATCCCCACCCCGACGTCTGGGGCACGACCGTCGACGAGATCCTCGACCGCCTCGCCGGGTACCTCGCAGCGCCCGACCCACGGACCACCGACCCAGGACACCGGCGTTCGTCGGCGTCCCCTCCCGCCGGCAGGCCATCCCGACCACATCGTCCACCAGCGGGGTGCCCGGTCCGGAGGCCACGTGCTCACTCTTTGACGCTGCCGCTCGACAGGCCGCTCTGCCAGAACCGCTGCAGCACGACGAACGCCACGACCAGCGGGATGACGCTGACGGCCGAGCCGGTGATGACCGTCGAGAACAGCGCCTGCGAACCACCCCCGGCGGCGCTGGCGGCCTGCTGCTGGGCCAGCCCCACCGTCAGGGGGTAGAGCGAGGACGTGTTCAGCATGATGAGCGGCAGGAAGTAGTTGTTCCAGGAGGCCACGAGGGAGAAGAGGAACACCGTCACCATGCCGGGGGCGAGCAGACGCAGGGACACCTGCACGAAGGTGCGGAACTCACCGGCCCCGTCCACGCGGGCCGCTTCCAGGAGGGAGTCGGGGATCGCGTCGGCGGCGTAGACCCGCATGAGGTAGACGCCGAACGGGCTGACCAGGGACGGCAGGATGACCGCCCACGGGGTGTTGGTCAGTGCCAGTGAGTTGAAGAGCAGGTAGGTCGGCAGTGCGAGTGCCGTCAACGGGATCATCACCGCACCCAGAGAGATGCTGAACAACAACCTGTCCCCGGCGAACCGGTACTTCGCGAAGGCGTACCCGGCGAGGGTCGCGAGCAGGGTGGCGCCGGCTGCGCTCGTCCCGGCGTAGAGCACGGTGTTCACCGACCAGCGGAGGAAGATCCCGTCGCCCGCGCTGAACACGTCGCGCAGGTTGTCCCAGAGCGCGAAGTGGTGCCCGAACGAGAACCCGAAGGTGCTGAACAGGTCGGAGTTGTCCTTGGTCGCGGCGATCAGCAGCCAGAGCAGCGGCAGCACGAAGTAGGCCGCGACGAGCCAGAGCAGGACGCTCAGCAGTCGGTTCCCTGATCGCGTGGAGCTGCGTCGGGACCTCGCGGCTGGATCGGTCGCGGACGGGACGCCTGGGCGGGTCCGCAGGGTCTTCAGGGTGCTCACGGGGCGCCTCAGTTCGCGGTGCCGCCGCGGTTGACCCGCAACTGCACGAGGTAGGAGATGACAGCGATGACCAGACCGAGGAGGAACGCGACCGCAGCCGCGTAGTTCACGTCCTGGTTCACGAAGGCCAGGTTGTAGGCGTAGAAGTTCGGGGTGAAGCCGTTCGAGATCGCGGTGGGCGCGATGCCCTTGAGCAGCGCGGGTTCGTTGAACAGCTGGAACGTCCCGATGATGGAGAAGATCACCGTCAGGACGATCGCCGGTCCGATCGCGGGGATCTTGATGCTCCACGCCTGTCGGACCAACCCGGCGCCGTCGATCGAGGCGGCCTCGAGGAGTTCGGCGGGGATCGTCCGCAAGGCTGAGTACATGATGATCATGTTGTAGCCGACGAACTCCCACGTGACGATGTTCATCATCGACCCCAGGACCGTGCCCGGAGCCAGGACGTCGGGGGCGCTCGCTCCGAAGGCCCTGAACACCTGGGCCAGCGGGCCGAAGTCGCGGCCGTAGAGGTATCCCCACATCATCGTCGCCACCACACCAGGCACTGCGTACGGGACGAAGTACAACAGGCGAAGAACTCCGGCCCCCCGGGCCCGGCCACTGTCCAGGGCCAGCGCCAGGAAGAGGGCGCCGCCCAGCATCACGGGTACCTGGACGAGCAGGAACAACCCCATCCGGCCCACCCCGGCGAGGAACTCCGGATCGGTGAGAGCGGTGAGGTAGTTCTGCGCGCCGACGAACGAGGTGCCGCCGATCAGCCGTGTGCGGAAGAGACTGAGGTAGCCGGAGTACCCGAGGGGGATGACGAGCATGGCCAGGAAGACGACGAAGAAGGGTGCCAGGAAGAGGTACGCGGCTCGCGCCCGGCGGCGTTCTCCGGCCGACCGAGCAGGGGGGCGAGGCCGGGCCGGCGAGCCAGTGAGGGCCGTGTCGGAGGTCATCGACCTGTCACCGTGAATCCCTGGTCCTTCGCGTACTTCTCCAGCACGCCCTGCCAGTCGTCCAAGGCGGCCGACAGGTCGCCCTTGGCCCCGATCGCCTTGCCGACCACTTCGGTGTACTGCGAGGCGGCGTAGTCGGTGAACGGGAGCCACGCGAACTCGGTGTCGACGGTCCCGGAGATCTCGGCGAACAGCTCGTTGACCTTCTGGCCGCCGAAGAAGTCGACCGACTGGTCTGTGAACGTCGGGTCCTTCAAGACGCCCTCGGCGGCTGGGAACAACGACTGCTCGAGGGCCAGCTTCGTCGTCGAGGCCGGGTCGTGGTTGATCCACTTCGCCAGTTCGTAGGCGGCGATGCGGTTCTGGGTGGTGGACAGCACGGCGTTGGAGGAGCCGCCCCAGTTGCCCGAGACGTTCTGTCCCGCCGACCACTGCGGCAGTGGCGCCGCCCGCCACAACCCTGTGGTCGACTCGACCGTGCCCTGCAGGAACACCGGGGCCCAGGCGGCGGTGAGCCATCCGGCGTACTTCCCGGAGTTCAACGCCTGGTAGTAGGCGTCGTTGAAGTCGGCGTCGACGGAGACCAGGTCGCGTTGGATCAGGTCCTGCCAGTAGGCGATGACCTTCTTGGCTCCGGTGCTGTTGACCGAGATCGAGACGCCCTTGTCGCCGTCGTAGGCGAATGGTTTCACACCGGCCTGCCACAGCAGGCCGATGAACGGACCGAAGTCGTTGTTGGCGAAGTTGCTGATGTAGCTACCGGTGCTCCGGACCTTCTCCGCGGCCGCGGCGTAGTCCGCCCACGTCACCGGGGGTGTCTCGACCCCGGCCTTCTGGAGGAGGTCGTTGCGGTAGAGGTTCCCCATCGGCCCGGTGTCCTGCGGGATCGCCCACACGGAATCGCCGGTGGAGACCTGCTTCCAGACCCAGTCGACGTAGTCCGCGGAGAGGTCGCCGGCGCCGAGGGGGCCGAGGTCGAGGAGGGAGTCGTTGACCTCGAAGGAGCTGAGGTACTGGTACTCGATCTGCACGACGTCGGGGGCACCGTCCTTGGACTTCACCGCCGTGCGCACCTTCTGGTAGTGCGCCAGGCCCTGGCCGACGTTCTCGACCTTGACCTTGATCTTGGGGTACTTGCGCTGGAACAGGTCCACTTCCTTCTGGATGTCCGGCACCCATGTCCAGAAGGTGAGCTGGGTGTCGGTGTCCAGGGCCTTGCGGACGTCGTCGCTGGACACCGGTTCGGTGTCGTCGGTGCCGCTGGAGCAGGCGCTGAGCGCGAGACCGGTGAGGAAGGTGCCGGCGAACATCGCCGCGGCTGCGCGTCGGGTGGGGTTCATGGTCGTCTCTCCATCGAGAAGGGTCCGCACCGGTGGGGGCGGGCGAGGTGGGTGAGGGTGCGCGGCGCCGCACGGCGCGGGTGAACGCGAGAGAGGGGTGGGACCTGCGGGTCAGGCGTCGAAGATGAGGACGCGGACCGACCAGGCGGGGAGTTCCAGCAGGGTGCCGGCGCTGATCCGAGCTCCATCGATCAGGTCGTCGGCGTCCAGGACCAGCCGTGCGCGTCCCTCCTGCCATCCCCAGGACGTGACGACCACGACGATCCGCCCGTCGGGCAGAGACCCGCTGGTGGTGCGGACGGCTTCGCTCACGGGGAGTACGAACGCCGCTGCGAGGGGAGGAGCGGCGGCGGCCTGCTCGATCAGCGCGGCGGCCAGTGCGGGGGACGGCACGCATCCCACGGTGGTGACCCGCCCGTCGCCGGCCCGGTGGGTGGTGACGGCGGCGAAGTCGGCGAACCGGGGGTGGTCGTAACGAGCCAGGACATCGGCTCCGGTGGTCATCAGGCCGTCGATCCACCATCGGGCAGTGGATCCCTCCGGCAGGTCGGCAAGGGGTCGGATCGAGGTCTGGGGTGAGGTGTGGGTCGAGATCACCGGTATCTCCCCGTCGACCGTCGAGAACTCCTCGTACCAGGCACCCGCGAGGTCGGTCAGTCCCGGTGGGGCCACTTCCGTGCGGGCTCGCGCCTCCTGATCCGCGTAGGCCGTGCGGGGCGTCAGGACCAGGTGTCCGCCGGCCAGGGTGTAGCGGCGCAGCAGATCGAGCTGCGCGTCGGTGAGGACGTAGGTTCCTGCGGCGACGAGCAGGGGGTGGTGGGACACGATCTGGGCGATGCCGACATCGCTCGTGATCTCCTCGAGTTGTTCCACGTGCAGGAGGCGGGCTTGTCGGCCGGAGTCCACGGTGCCCCGGTGGAACGCGTCGACGAGGTGCTCGTAGGACTCCGGGTCCGGCGCCCCGCTCGTCTGGAACGGGGGTTGGAACTGCAGGGCGTGCCGGCTCGCGGTCGACCAGAGGATCGTGACGTCGGAGTGCGGGACGTATCCGTCGAAGGTGTTGCCGGCGGCCGCGAAGCCGGCGCCGATCCGTTGGATCTCGGCGTAGACCCGACCCGGTCGTAGGCTGTGCGGAAGCACACCACCCCAGTAGGTCTCGGCTCCGAAGGGCAACGTGTGCCAGTGCCAGTACTCGATCATCGAGGCCCCGCGGGAGACGAACGTCCACGCGATCTGGCGCAGCTGGCCCGGGTACGGCGGGCGACCGTCGTCGATGGTGCCGATGGACTGGGCGTTGGTCTCGGTGACGAGGAAGCGGGCCTGGCGCGAGGCGTAGGCACGGTCGGCCTGACGCAGCAGGCCGGCGACGCCGGTGGTGGTCCAGCGGTTGGGCTGGTCCTTGGTCACACCGATCTCGAGGTGGTCCTGAACGCCGTAGTAGGGGTTTCCCGCCGCGACGTCGAGCACTTCGTTGACCGTGCGCTCGTCCAGCCCGGGCCGGGGATACTGCAGGCAGGTCGTGACGAACTGACCTGGCGTGCGGTAGTCGTCCACGATGGAGGCCTGCCAGGCGATGAACTCGGTGGTCTGCTCGGTCTGGAACGTGCGCCAGGCGAGGTCGTACTGCGGGAAGGAGTTCCCCTCCGGTCGCCACAGTTCCGACCAGTCATCGAGGCGGTGCGACCAGTAGGTCAGACCCCACTCGGCGTTGAGGTCATCGACGGTCGCGTACCGACGTCGGAGCCAGCGCACGAACCGGGTGAAGACGGCGCGGTTGTGCAGCAGTTCCAGGCCCGGCTCGTTGTCGACCTGGAAACCCACCACGGCCGGGTGGCGGGCGTAGCGGTCCAAGATGGACCGGATCACCCGTTCGGCGTAGAAGCGGAAGGCCGGCTGCGTGTAGTCCAGTTCCTGTCGCGCGCCCCAGGGGACCGGCTCGCCGGTTCGGCGTTCCGCGGCGATCTCGGGATGGGAGACCTGCAACCACGGCGGCACCGCGTAGGTGGGCGTCCCGAGGATCACTCGGACACCGCGGTCGTGGGCGGACTCGAGCACGGGGGAGAGCCACTCCAGGTCGAACTCACCGTCACGGGGTTCCCAGGTCGACCAGACGGATTCCCCGACGCGGATCACGGTGATGCCGGCCCGGTGCATGAGATCCAGGTCGAGCTCGGTCCTGGGGCTGCGGTGGTACTCGGGGTAGTAGGCGACGCCGAGCTGGAGACCGGGTGGCGCTGCGGTCCCGTCGGTGTCGGGAAGGGGAGGAGGCAACATCGGGGCTGGCTCACTTCGTCGTCGGGCGTCCAGGTGAGAGCACCGTAGACGTCAATGTTCTCGATAACAAGCGGTGTGGACCTCTTGCCGGCCACGGCGACCCGCAGCCGGGCTCCGAGGTCGCCGTAGGGTTCTCCTCGCTGGAGGACGCAGGCGAGGTGGAGCGAGGACGGCATGGCGGCGGATGCGGCGCGGGGAAAACCGGCGACGATCTACGACGTCGCCGAGCTGGCCGGGGTCTCGCACATCACCGTCAGCCGGTTCCTCAGCGGATTCAGCGGGATGCGCGCAGCGACCCGCGAGCGGGTCGCCGCTGCGGTGGCTGAACTCGACTACACGCCGAACCCGATGGGACGCAGCCTGCGTCTGCAACGCATCGACCGCATCGCCTACCTCGCCGACCGCCTCGATGAGCACGGCCCCTCACAACTGCTCCTCGGTGCTCTGTCGGCCGCCCGGGCCCGCGGCTACATCCTCGACGTCGTCCCGACCGGGGAAGGGGTGATGTCCGTCGACGCCGCCGTGGACCTGGTCGGACGCGAACGGGTCGCGGGGATCGTCCTGTCTGGCCGCACCGAGCCCGCCCGCTCCGTCCTGACCCGGCGCGCATTCTCCGTACCCGTGGTCGACGACTTCGAGCTCCACGTCGCCGGGACGTCGACGCCGGTCGACGAGTGGGTGGGCCAGATCGCAGCCGAGCACCTGCTCGCGCAGGGCCACCGGCGGGTGGCCCTGCTGGAGGGGCCGGCTGCCTGGGCCGCCTCCGGTAGTCGTGCCGGTGGGTTTCGCGCAGCCCTGACACGAGGGGGTGGTTCGGTCGTGCTGGTCGAGACGGGCGACTGGTCTCCCCGCTCTGGCTACGAGGCGACCACTCGGATGCTCTCCGCCGGTCTGCGAGACGCCACCGCGCTCGGTGTCGCCAACGACGCCATGGCTCTCGGTGCTCTTTCCGCACTCTTCGACGCGGGCGTCCGTGTGCCCGAGGACCTGGCGGTCATCGGGGTCGACGACCTTCCGCAGGCCGCGTACGCGAGGCCAGGTCTGTCCACCGTCGCCGTGGACCACGCAGCCGAGGGACGCCACGTCGTCGACGCCCTCGTCGACCGCATCGAGGGTGTCGCACCCCCGGGCGTGCCGAGCCAGGTGCCCGCCCCACTGCTCGTCGTCAGAGGGTCGACCACCCGCGCCTGACGGGGTCAGATCGCGAGAAACCCTTGACCACGATTCGTGGACCCTTGTATGTTCTCGAAAACATCAACCGGCCGTGAGGCTCTCTCCGCCGGCCCCCTGGTTCGTCGTTCGAAGGAGAACACCATGACGACCATCCCTTCCCGCCGCCGCGTCGGGCGCACTCCGGCCCGGGCCGCCACCCTCCTCGTGGGCCTGGGCCTGGTCGCAACCCTCGCGACCGCCCCTCCCGCCACCGCCACCGACCGCACCCGGAACGCAGCCAGTGGCGGGGTGACGTACGACAACCCTGTTTACCCCGCGAGCGGGTTGCCCGATCCCCAGGTGACCCTGGGCGACGACGGGTACTACTACCTCACGGGAACCACCACCAGTTCCTCGATCGAGATCATCCGCTCGGCCTCGCTGACGGACATGCGTGGCGCCGTCCGGAAGATCGTCTACGTACCGCCGGCCCCTTTCAACAAGGACGTGTGGGCGCCGGAACTTCACCGGATCGACGGGGTCTGGTACATCTACACGACCGCCTCGGACCTGGACTACGGGACCGTCGGCAACCCGGCCGTCGGACGCAACCGGATCCAGGTGCTGCAGAACACCTCCTCCGACCCGCTGGCCGGGAACTGGACCAACCTCGGGACGGTCAACGGCATCGACACGTCCATCGGGTCCCTCGACGGCACGATCTTCGAGAGCGGGGGTTCTCGGTACTTCGTCTTCGTCTACTCCCAGAACGGCAACCACGTCTACATCGCCAGGATGAGCAACCCCTGGACCTTGAGCACGACGCCGGTCGAGATCATCCGCCCGACGCAGGCATGGGAGGGGCAGTGGACCACGGAAGGTCCAGCCGTTCTGGTCCGCAACGGCCGCGTCTTCATCTCATACTCCGCCAACGACTGTGGGTCGGACGACTACTCGATGGGCCTCGTGAGCGCAGACCAGGGCGGCGATCTGCTGAACCCAGCGGCCTGGACGAAGGCGAATGGTCCGGTCATGAGCACGAACGCCACGGCAGGGGTTTTCGCGCCCGGGCACAACTCGTTCACGACGTCCCCGGACGGCAGTGAGGACTACGTCGTCTACCACGCGAACTCTGCTGCAGGGCAGGGCTGCGGGAACCACCGCACGGCCCGCGTGCAGCGTCTGACGTGGGGAACCGACGGAGCCCCGGTGTTTCCGACCCCGGCCTCCACCGGTCTGCAGACGCCGGCCTGGGACGTCGGGGCCGATGCTCTGGTCCGCAACGCGGGATTCGAGCGCGACCGGGGAGCTCGCTCGCTCCCGAGCGGTTGGACCACGACCGACCGTGACCAGTCTGCGTTCTACACCGAGCCTGGTGGGCACACGGGCGCATTCCAGGGAACCCAGTGGGCCGCACGCCCGTACCGCGTCTACACCTACCAGACCATCCCGGACCTGCCTGCCGGAAACTACACGTTGACGGCCTGGGTGAAATCCAGTGGTGGTCAGGCCGAGGCTGGTGTCGAGGTGAAGGACTACGCCGGCAATGGCAGCAAGAACTACCTCCCGATCGGCCCCGCCGGGAAGTGGACCCAGGTCACGATTCCGGGTGTGTCGGTGACGGCCGGTCAGGCGACCGTCGGGTTCTGGTCGAACGCCTCGGCAGGCCAGTGGCTGAACTTCGACGACGTGGAGCTGACGCCCAGCAGCTAGTGTCGTGAGTCGATGTCTCGTGGGCAGTGGTCACCGAGCGGTGAGTGGATCGCTGCAACTTCTTCGTCGTCAGCTCGACGAACCAGTGTTTCGAGGAGGTTCAGCCAGGAGGAGAGTCGGTGCGTCTCGTCACCACGTCGATGGCCGCAGTTGGTGGCTCCAGCGTCAGCGAGACGGCGCCCCGTCGGTCAGCAGGGCAGCGAACTCAGGCACCGCAGCCTCCGGCTCCCAGACGACGAACTCCACGACCTCGCCGTCGGTGAGGACCACACCCAGTCTCCGCTGCCAGGTGGCGATGCGGCGCCGACCCCGGACCAGCTCGGTCCCGCTGAGCTGCGCCCTGTCCCAGGACCTGGCGCGCAGTCCGATCAGCGCCTCCACGGTGTTCGGCTGGAACAGCAGCCGACGGTCGGTGAGGTTCAAGGTTCCACCCCGCGCGATGCCCCGTCGCAGCCAGTTGGCGTGCCAGGTGCGCAGCACCTGCTCACCAGCCGCCAGCTCCGGACGAGGTAGGAAGATCCGCGGACGCACCCCCACACCTTGCCACCCCGACCCGTCGGGTCGCGGTTGCGACGGCCGTGGGGTCAGCTCAGACGTCCCAGGAGTTCCTTCAGCAGGGTGAACTCGCCCGGGGTGAAGCGGTCCTGCACCTCGGGCAGGCCGGCCGCGAGGGCTACCGCCGAGCGCAGCAGCGAGGAGCCGGCACTCACCTCCCCGCGGGTCGCGAAGCCCTGTCCCGCCTCCTCGAGCGGCGCCGTGATGGTGGCCACGACCATCTCGCGCACCACCTCGGCGAAGTCGGCCCTCAGCGGGCGCTCTCGCGTCTCAGCCTCCAGCAGTGCCGGTGTCGTGCCCACGTCGGGTCACTGGAACGGATGCCGAACCGGTGGTGAGTTCTGCGGGCTGCGGGCGGGAGCCCGTCGGTGCGGCGGGCGGGAAGTGGCCGAGCTCGATGCCGGCGCCTCCCCTCGGTCGAGTCGCCGCCTCACGTCGGTTCCGCAGGAGCATCGCGGCCAGCGTGAACAGGATGCCCGCCGCTGCCCAGATCCCCAGCCGGATGATGGGAGCCGAGACGGCCGCGCCGTCGAAGTACTGGACGGAGCGGAGGAGGTCCAGAGCCCCACCCTGGGGGAACACCTGGTAGAGAGCCTGGAAGAAGTCGCTGAGGACGTGGATGCCGAGCGGGCCTCCGGAAGAGGTGTTGCCGAGGATCACCAGAGCGAGCGTCATGACCAGCGCCGCGTTCATCCCTCCGAGAGCAGCGACTCCCGTCACGGCTCCTCCGATGGCCACGCCCGTCAGCCACAGGACCGCGAACACCGCCCCGGGCTCGACGGTCACCGCGCCGAGAGCGGAGTCGATCCACACGGTGATCAGTCCGGCGAGGACTCCCGTGTAGAGCACGAGGACGACGCTGCGCTCGACGAAGGTCGCCGCCGTGTCGACCGAGCCGAGGATGCGCCCGAACACCGTCGCGCCGAGCGCTGCGCCCAGGCCCACGAAGAGGATCGCGTAGAACTCCACCGACCCGACCGGGTCCTTCGCCGGCAGGGGGGCGAGGTCGGTGGTCGTGTTGGTGGCGGACAGTTTCGCTGCGATGGAGGTGCCGATGCCGGAGATCGCCTGACCGAGGCCACGACCCCCACCGCTGGCGATGTAGGTGGTCACCACGGCGTTCCCTCCCGGAGCGGGCAGGACGAGCGCGCCGTCCACGTCTCGGTCGAGCACCGCGTCGCGGGCGTTCGCAGCAGAGGCCACGATCGTGAGCTCGAGTGAGCCCTGCTGCTCGAGCGCCACGATCGCGCCGGCGTCACCGGTGACCGCGAGGTGGACGTTGTTGGGTGTCGGGTTGCCGAACGCGCTCGAGTAGCTCGTCAGCATCGCCATCGCGAGGAACAGGATCGCGACCGCGCCGAGGATCAGGTTCCGGTAGCGGTGGGCCGATCCCGGGTGCTGTGCAGACTCTGCCCGCCGAGGTGTCGACTCGATCACGTGTGTCATGATGTCCTTTACGATTGTCCAGTAGATGACAAACGTACATTAGTGGTCGGACTCTGGCAAGATGCGCCCATGTCGCAGGCCACGAACGCACTCCCGCCCGAGGCGCACCGGGTGGACCCACGCGTCACCCGGACCCGCGCCGCCCTCATCCGCGCGTTGGCGGCTCTGGTGTCCGAGTCGCCGAGAGGTGAGGCGATCTCGATGAGCGCGGTCGCGCAGCGGGCAGGCCTGAGCCGGCAGGCGCTGCACAACCACTACGCCAACGTGGGCGACCTCGCGACGGACGTGTGGATCAGTCGCCTGCTGGAGAACTGGCTGCCCCTCGACGAGAGCGCTGCGAACCTCGCTCAGGCCCTCACCGACGCCGTCGCGGAGCGCGGGATCGAACCACTGCTCACCGCAGGGCGAGCCGATCGCGAGTTCTTCGACAAGCTCCGCGCCGTCCCCCGCGGCGAGCGGGTGGGCGAGGTCATCGCAGCCGCCGTCACCACCTGGTTGACGGGGTCGGGTAGTGATCATCGTCGCTCGGACATCGCCCTCACCGGCGATGCGCGGATCTTCGCGATCGGCGGGATGGTGGCGCTCGTGTCCACGTGGCAGATGGCCGACTCCCCGCCGAGCACCGCCGCGCAGGTCGCGACGCTCCGCACGCTCGCGGCCGCGGCTGCTGCTGCCGCTGGTCCTGCCGCCTGAACCCTGCCGGCCGGGATCACGGGGTGCTGCGGCACTGTCCCGTCCGGAACCGGAGGCCCCGGACGGGAAGCGCGTCAGCCGTTGTAGCCGTCGTAGGCGACGTAGTGCAGCTCCGCGTCTTCTCGTTCCTCGTGCAGCTTCACGTACGACTGGGCGATGACCGCGGGCTCGGCGTCTGGGCGACCACCACCGATCAGAGCGGTGATGGCGACGAAGGCGACGTAGACCCCCTGCTCCGCGAGGGCGGCGTGCAGGTTGAGCGTCCAGTTCCGCAGTCCCGCTGCGGCGATGTTGACGTTGCCGCGCACGGGCGTCGGGGCGAGAGACCCGCCACCGGTGGTCACGAGGACCGTTCCGGACTTGGCCGCGATCATGTCCGGCAGGACCGCGCCGATGGCAGCGAGGGCGCCCCCCAGGTAGAAGTCGATCTGCGGCTGCAGGTTCTCCATCGTCACGTCCAGGGCGTCGACGGACTCCAGCGTCCGGTCCGCCGGGGAGAACTCCAGGACGTCGATCCGGCCCAGCGTCTCCCGGATCGACCTGATCGCACTCCGCACCGTGTCGGGCTCGCTGACGTCGGCAGCGAACCCGCGAGCCTGGATCCCCTCGCCGGCGAGGGTCTGGGCGAGGGTGTCGAGCTTGGCCTGGTCGCGAGCCACGAGGGCGACGTCGAAGCCCTTGCGCCCGAAGGCCCGGGCGATCTCCAGGCCCAGACCGGGACCGGCTCCGATGATGGTGATGAGGGGCATGGTGCGTCCTTCCGTGGCCACCGCAGGGCCGGGTGCGTTCGGGTGCGGTAAGTTGAGACCGTTCCCAACTCCGCCGAGCTTAACTTGAGACCGGCCTCACTTTCCACTGGAGTCGCCGTGCCCCCCCCGCCTGGCCTACGTCGAGACGCACAGGCGAACCTCGAGAAGCTTCGCGTGGCGGCCCTGGCGGTGTTCTCGCAGCGGGGACTGTCCGCTCCTCTGGAGGACATCGCCCGCGAAGCCGGGGTGAGCATCGGAACCCTCTACAACCGCGTCGGGTCCCGAGAGGAACTCATCGACGCCGTGGTGGACGACATCGCCGGCGAGAAGCTCCGCACGCTCAGGGAGCGGACGCTGAGCCGGGACTCGCCCCGCGCACGGCTGGAGACGTTCATCCGCGAGATGATCGACCTGCAGCTCAGCGACCCGGCCATGAACGACGCCATGCTGCGGCGCTACCCCGACGCCGTGCTCCTCATCAACGCCTGTGAGCGGTCCATGGCCCTCGGGGCAGAGCTCGTCGAGAACGCCCACTCCGCCGGCGTGCTCGCGCCGGACTTCACTCCCGACGACCTCATGGCCTTGTTGTGGATGGCAGGAATGGCGAGCCACGACCCCGCAGCTCCGGACGGCTGGCGTCGAGTCGTGGATCGCAGCATCTCCGCCGCGTGGACCGGATGACTCAGGCCGGCCGGACCCGGCGTCGCGCTCGGCGGTGGTCGCGCAGCCAGGACCGCCGGTGATGACGACAGACCCGCCGGATCGTGTCGTTCTCCACGCCACGGTGGGGCTGTTCTACACGCCGTGCGCGTCGACCCTGGCGACGAGAAGAGTTGCAGCAGCACTGGTCGCAGTGTCTTCGCAGGACTTCACGGTCATCCCGGAGTCGTGTGCGTCGTTGTCGCCTCGGACCACCCCTGGACCCCCACCCCTGGCGAGTCGCACGAGACCAGGTCCGGTCAACGGCTGACCGAGCACCCCGCGCGGGGATCCGCCGGCGACTACGATGGAGCCGTGCTCAGCGACCAGACCCGGCAGGCGCTCCGTGTGCTGCGCTGGCGCGGTGCTGACCACCTCGAGGACGCTGCGCGGGGGCTGCTGCGCCGCCCGCGCCCGCTTCCGGCACCTCCGACGGGGCGTCCGCGGTTGGGTGAGGCCCAGCTGGACCAGCTGATCGAGCAGACCGTCCTGGCGCCGCGACGAGTCCAGCCTCAGGGCCGGTCCTGAACGACTGGGTCCCGCTGCACGACGGTTCGACCTCACGGCGAGAGCTGAAGGACTTCATCACCGCCCTCAGCCGCCGTCCACCGCTGTGGGAGCGCCACGTGATCGAAGAGCTGCAGTACCTGGCCAGCACGTTGCCTTCCCCGCCCCGCGAACCGGACTCGCCCGCCACCGCGGCGAAACCCGCTGCCACGCCGACTCCGACCTGGCTCCGGCACCTGACCCGACTTCACTCATCTGACGATGTCCGCGAGGTGCTGTCGTCGTGATCGAGCTGACCCTGCGGAGATGACCTGCGACTCACCAGGTGAGTCCGTCGAGGTGGTTGCGACCGGACAGCAGACCGGTGATGCGGTTCCGCGCCATCTCACGGACCCCAGGCTGAGGATGATGGGCGTAGAGGGCGAGCTCCACGTACATGTCGTAGAAGTTCAGACGCTCGCGCAGGTGCTCCCGCTCGAACAACTCCGGGTACGCGCCGCGCAGCCACCGCGGGACCTCTGCCAGCGAGGTCTCCTCGAGCCCTCGCTCGTCGGGCGCGGGTGGGAACTCCCGCGACCGCGCACACCAGCGCAGGACGGTGTCGAGCTCGACGTCGACCGGCTGGGCCAACGCCTCAGCGAAGTCGATGAGGCCGGTGACGCGTCCCTGGTCGACGATCACGTTCGACCCGTGCAGATCACCGTGGACGAGGACGGGTACGTCAGGGGCGAAGAGGGCCAGCCGCTGCTCGATCCAACCGGCGACGTCGACGAGCAGGTGCGGATCGTGACCGGGCAGCCGTCGGGCCGCCTCCACCAACGCCAGCGTGGCACCCACCACGGGCGGGTGGAACGCAGGCCACGGCTGACCATCGAGCGCTCCGACCAACCAGGGCGGCAACAGGCCGGCCGGGACGGGGATGCGGTGAAGGGCCCGCAACGCTGAGCCGAGGCTTTCGATCATCGATCGGCGGGTGGGTGGGTCCGCCGTCGGCCACGCCTCGTGGAGGGTCTGCCCGGGCAGGCGTTCGGAGACGGACCACGGCCCGTCCGGGCCGTCGCCGTGGGCGAGCAGTCGTGCGTGGGGGACGTCGCTACCGGCGAGGAGGCTGACGACTGCGGCTTCGTGGCGGTAGGCGTCGCGGTGCCGTGCGTCGGTGTTCAGACGCACGACGCATCCATCGCCGACCCAGGCGCGACTCACCCAGCCGGACTTCGGGTGGAACCGTCCCGTCGTGGGTAGACCGGCGGCCTCCAGCGTCCTCGACAGCACCGGATCGTGAGTCGGCTCGAGGGGGGTCGTCGGGTGAGTGGTCACGGTGCTCCTCCGACGGGCTGGTGAGGCGACCACCGTAGCCACGTCCGTGCCGCGAACAGGACGCGCGCTCGTGCCGCGGTGCGCACGGTCATCCCGCGTCCCGCGCCAGCTGCACCGCGTCCACCGCTGATCGCCGGGTGAGCATCGTGACGTTCCACCGACGATCCGTCCCCTCCGCGGAGCGGGAGACCGACCACCCCACGCTGACCGCTCCACTGCGGTCGGCCTGGACCCCGACCGCGGTCCCGCCGACCTCGACGACGGTGCAGTCACCCCCCGCCTGTGCAGGGACGAGCGAGCCGTCGACGTCCAGGTGCTGCCGGCGGTGGACCATCGACAGCGGCCAGGGCCGGTCGTCGGCTTCCTGGACGTAGAGCGCCGTGACGTCGGATCGCAGCACGGAGGACCTGCTGGCCTGACGCCAGTCCAGCTGCCGGGGGAGGTAGAAGGCCGCGAACAGCGCGGTGACCTCCCGCCCGTCCTGGTCGACGTCGAGGGTCGGCTCACCGTCTCGCCCCGGCACGGCCAGCACTTCCCGCTGACCGGTGGTCAGGCGGCCGGGCAGGCGCACCGGGGCAGAGCCGGTGAGCAGGTGCAGGCGGTCCGCGGTCACGGGAACCCAGGACCGGTGCAGGTGACCGGGCGCGCGGGTGAACGGCCGCAGCGCGGACGTCAGCTCCTCACCACGCCTCAACCCCTGCAGGGCCTCGACCACCTCGCTCGGCAACTGCTCCGGTCGTTCTCCGTCCGGCATCTCCAGACCTCCCGTCCTCACGGCGACGACCTCCCAGCTGGGCCGGCCCCCGACGGTGTCACCCCGCGAGACCGCAGGGGGACCGCGCCGGGATCACCAGGTCGTGTCCGAGGAGGTGGCCCGCACGACCAGCGCTCCGCGCTGACCGGGGATCGTCTGGAACCGTCCGACGAGGCGACCAGGACGTGCAGGTTGCCCAATCTGCTCGTCGCCCCGCTCGTCGTCGTCGTGCAGCGCCGCCAGCACCCCCCGCACCGCCTTCCCGGGGGTCACCCGCCCCGGCGCCGCAGGGACCGGTGGAGCGTCAGATGACCAGGGCGCTCACCACGACGAGCAGCACCACCAGCCCGCCGACGACGACCGGTGCGGACCGGCGCGGCGGGCGGAGGCCGTGGAGCGGTTGCGTCACGAACTCACCGTGCCGCAGCAGCGACCGCCACCGGGCGGCTTCGCTCCGGTCCGAAGGGCTGCACCTCCCGGCCATCGGGGCTCGTAGCCGCGCCGGCGGGTGGTGGAGCCGCCGGAGTGTGAAGCTGGTCCGGATGGCTGACACCGCAGGAACCGCCGAGACGTCCTCCCCACCCGCCGGGCGGGACACCGCGGTCGGGCTGCCCCCGCTGCTGCCGCTGGCGGTGGTGGTGGGGATCGCGCCGCTGGCCACGGACATGTACATCCCGGCGCTGCCCGCGATCGCCGCCGACCTGGGCACCAGCACGTCGGCCGTCCAGCTGTCCCTGACCGCCTTCCTGGTGGCCTTCGCCGTCGGGCAGCTGCTCATCGGACCGATCTCCGACGCGGTGGGGCGCCGACCGCTGCTGCTGGCCGGGACGACGACGTTCGCGGTGGCCTCCGTCGTCTGCGCGCTGGCTCCGGACCCGGTGACCCTGGTCGTGGCGCGGTTGCTGCAGGGTCTGGCCGGCGCGGCCGGGTCCGTCGTCGGGCGGGCGGTGGTGACCGACGTCCTGCAGGGCGCGGCCCGCGCCCGGACGATCAGCTCGCTCGCCGCGATCAACGCCCTCGGTCCCGTCCTGGCCCCGCTGCTGGGGGCGGCACTGCTGCTGGTGGGGGAGTGGCGGTTGATGTTCGTCGCGCTGGCGTGCCTCGGGCTCGTCCTGGCCGCGAGCGTGAAGTTCACGTTCCACGAGACGCTCCCCCCGCACCGCCGGGCCTCCGGGGTCGGGTTGCGCGCCTCGGCGGCCCGCATGGGGACCCTGCTGCGGATCCCGCGCTTCAGCGCCTACCTGGTGACCTCGTGCTGCGCCACCGCGGGGTTCTTCGCCTACATCGCCACGAGCTCGTTCGTCTTCCAGAGCCAGTTCGGCTTCTCGGAACCGGCGTACACGCTCGTCTTCGCCACCAACGCGTCGTGCATGATCGCGAGCACGCTGGTCTTCCGTCGTCTCGTGCGCCGCCACGACGAGGACGTCCTGCTCTCGATCGGGCTGGGCGTCGCCGCCGTGGGGTCGCTGGGCGTCCTGACCGCGGCCCTGCTCGGCGCGGGACCCGGACCGGTCTGGGCCTGCCTGGCCGTGGTCACCGGAGCCTGGGGGTTCGTGATCACCGGGTCCGCGACGCGGACCCAGGCCCTCGGGCAGGCCCTCCCCGGGACGGCCGCGGCGTTGCAGGGCGGTCTGGCCTTCGGCGTCGGCGGTCTGGGGACACCGCTGGCCGGGGCCCTGGGCGGGACCGCCGTCGCCATGGGGGCGGTCATGGCGTCGGGGCTGAGCGTCGCCGTCGTCATCCAGCTCGTCGCGACCCGCCTCGCGGCCCGCGCCCACCGGGGCTGAACCACCCGCGGACGGCGGGAATCGGCAAGACTGCGGGCATGCAGGAGATCACCGACGAAACCGAACTGCGCGAGCTCATCGGCGAACCGCTGCCGCGGGCGTGGGAGAAGGAACGCACGTCCCTGCACGAGCTGGACCGGGCCTGGCTGGCGGCGTCCCCGTTCTGCCTGCTGGCCACCGCCGGCGCCGACGGCTCCTGCGACGTCTCGCCCAAGGGCGACCCGGCGGGGTACACCCTCGTCCTCGACGAGGGGACCATCGCCATCCCCGAGCGCCCGGGGAACCGTCGCGTGGACAGCCTGCGCAACATCCTGACCAACCCCCACGTGGGGTCGATCCACCTGATCCCCGGACGGGGGGACACCCTACGCATCAACGGTCGCGCCCGCCTCGTGCGCGACGCCCCCTTCTTCGACGACATGGTGGTCAAGGGCCACCGCCCGGTCCTGGCGATCGTGGTCGAGGTCGAACAGGTCTTCCACCACTGCTCCAAGGCGTTCCTGCGCTCGCAGCTGTGGCAGCCGGAGACCTGGGCGCCGCAGGCCGTCCCCCCGCGGGCCGTCCTGGCGCAGACCCTGGAACGACCGGACGCGACGCTGTCGGACCTCGAGGACTACTACGGTCCGAGCTACGCCGACGGGCTGTACCGCGGACAGTGACCCGTGGGCGCCGCGCGGCTCAGGCGGTGCGGAGTTCGGTGCGGTGGGCCGCGGCGAAGTCGGCGACGGTGACGGCGGGGCGTCCCAGCAGGTCGGGGACGTCGGTGGTGCACAGCCGGCCGTCGTCCGCACCGCGGCGCACCACGTCCACGAACTGGTGGACGAGGCCCCTGGCCTGCCACGCGGGGGCACCGGTGGCGCGCAGCACGCCGTAGAAGAGCGGCGCAGGAACCTGGACGTAGCGCACGCGGTGCCCGAGCGCGGCGGTCAGCACGCCGGCGACCTCCGGGTAGGACAGCGGCCGGTCGCCGGTGAGCCGGTAGACCCGTCCGTCGTCCCCGGCGCCACCCTGGACGGTGGGATCGGTGAGGACCCGGGCGCCCACGGCGGCGACGTCGAGCACGTCGATCCAGGCCGTCGCCCCGTGCCCGCTGGTCTGCGGCAGCCACCCGCGCCGGATGGCCGCCGCCTCCACGAGCAGGTTCTTCGTGAACGCACCCGGCTGCAGGCGCGTCCACGCCAGACCGCTGCGCCGCAGGTGCTCGTCGGCCAGGGCGTGGTCGCGGGCCCAGGGGATCGCCGAGCGGGGGTTGGCGTCGGAGGCGGACACCTTGACGACGTGGCGGACCCCCGCGGCGACCGCGGCGTCGATCGCGTCGCGGTTCTGCCGGAACTGCTCCAGGCCCGGGGGAGTGTTCAGGAAGACCTGGTCGCACCCGCGCATCGCGGCGCGCAGGCTGTCGGTGTCCTCGAAGCTGCCGAGGACGGCGTCGAGGCCGCGCTCGGTGAAGGCGCGGACCTGTCCGGGCCGTCGGGCCAGGACCCGGAACGGGACGCCCCGGGCGGCGAGGTCGTCCACGAGGTGGGTGCCGACGTCCCCGGTGGCGCCGATGACCAGCGACCGGGCCGGGGTGTCGTCGGGACGGGGCGGGGTGGGGAGAGTCACGTCGACCTCTTCACTAGCAGGAACCTGTTGGTGAGAGACTGCACTCCTCTCGAGGAGGTGGCAAGCCGACCGTGGACGTGACCGAGGACGACATCGACGCGCTCGTGACGTGGTCGCTGATCCGCGCCGCGCACCGCGCCCAGCGCGAACTCACGGCCGTGTTCGCCCACCACGGGTTGTCGCCGGTGCAGTTCGGCGTGCTCTCGCACCTGGGCACCGGAGCCGAGTTCACCCAGGCCCAACTGGCCCGCAAGGTGCTGGTGCGACCGCAGTCGTTGAGCGGGGTCCTGGACGGGATGGTGGCCCGCGACCTCATCACCCGGGACTCCGAGCGGACCAGGGGACGGCGCAACCCGCTGGCCCTCACCCCCACCGGCCGCGACCTGCTCGCCGAGGTCTGGCCGTCGGTCCAGGCCGCGAACCGGCCCGAACGGTTGGACATGAGCGCGGCCGAGGTGGCCGCCCTCAACGGGGTCCTGCTGCGGATGGTCGACGGGGACGGGTGACGCCGTGGCCCGCCTCGGCCCGGAACCCGCACCCTCTCGACACCGCCGCCCGCAGTGGGCACGCTGAGCGACGTGACGTCCTCCGCAGAGCCCCCCAGCGCCGGGCCCCGGACCTCTCTCCGACGCGTCGTCCTGGCGGCCCTGGGTGCCGCGGTCGTCACGTGGCTGCTGTGGCACTTCGGCTTCGGCGACAGCACCGGCGGATCCGCCGTCCAGGCCGTCCTCGTCTTCGTCGTCGTGACCGGCCCCGCGGGTTTCGAGCGGTGGAGCGGGCGGCGCGCAGGATCACCGCGGAAGACCGGCTGACCGGGCGCAGAGCAGCGCGAGAACCACCCCGCTCCGTTCGATGGTCCTCGACCTCGGTCAGCGGTGTCCGCCTCGAGTTCGGATCGGCGGCCGGTACGACTGCTCGATCGACGAGCGGCGGTTCGCGGCCGTCTCGACCATGACCGGGGGAGCGCTGTTCGCCCTGGTGACGGGTCTGTGGCCGACCGTGCGCGGCACGCCAGCGCACGTCCGAGTTCGACACCCACCGCTGATCCGGCCGGGAGCGGGAGGAGGTCCGCAGACCCCGCAGACCCCGATCCGCGACTGCGCCCCGCCCCCGTCCGTGCTCTTCCTGGGAAACACAGAAGGATCACGAGTGGGGCGTAGGAACACGCACGCATCGACGGCGCCGGGTTCGTGGAACGAGTCGTCGCACTCCAGCGTCTCCACCCGGAGCCCGAACCTGACCGCCCGGCGACCGGACCGAGGCGTGAACTGCGGGAGTTGCACCTCCCGCAGCGTCATGTGGTGCGGTGGGCCCACGTTCCCGCACCGAGGAAGGCCCGCCCATGCTCTCGTCCTTCGTCCGGCGTCAGGTCACGATCGGTGACGCGGCCGCGTTCGTCGGCACCACGCCGCGCGCCATCCGGCACTACCACGACATCGGCCTGCTCCCCGAGCCCGAGCGGGGCAGCGACAACCGCCGCCGCTACGGCTACGACGACGTGCTGCGGCTGTTGTGGATCCGGAAGACGGCCGACGCGGGGATCGCCCTGGACGACGTCCGGGACGCCTTCACCGACGCCCCGGACCGCTCCGACGGCGACCACGCCGTCCAGAGCGTCCTGGAGCGACTGGAGGCGACCCTCGCCGCCCAGGAGGCGGAACTGCGGCGGCAGCGCACCGCCGTGCAGCGCATGCGCCGGCGCGGACCGCGGTCGGGGTTGCTCTCCGACGTCGTCGCCGCCCGCCTCGAGGGCCTGCCCGAGGGTTCCCTGCGCCGGACGGACCTGGACGCGCTGTTGATCACCGAGCGGATCTTCGGCCCGCTCGGTGCGGCCGTCCAGGCGTCCCGCTTCATCGCCCTGGCGACCCGTGACGACCTGCGGGAGCAGGAGGACCGCCTCGACGCCGCCGAGGAGGCGCTCGACGACACCGTCGCGGTCGACGACCCCCGGGTGGCCCGGGTCGCCGGTCAGCGGCACGCCTTCGAACTGGCGCTGCACGCCGTCATCGAGGAGTCCGGCCTGGCCGACGCCGAGGAAGAACTCTTCGACTCCTGGGACGCTCTGCACCCCGCCGGCGTCGACGACGGACCGGACGCGACCGGTGGCTCCCGCGGCAGGCGGAGTTCCCCGAGCGCCACCGACGCCGTCCGGAACCTGCCCCACGACTGGTCGCCGGCCCGCCGCCGCTGCATGGAACTGGTGCTGGAACTCTCCACCCGGGAGTGACGGGCCACCCGGTCCGGGGATCCGGCCTAGGCCTCCGGCCACACCTGGGTGACCACCCGGTTCCTGCCCTGCTGCTTGGCCGCGTAGAGGCAGACGTCCGCCCGTTCGATCGCGGCCTGCAGCCCGGAGCCGACCAGGCCCCGGCGTTCGGGACGCTCGACCGTCACGACACCCACGCTGACCGTCGCCGACCACGGGGCCATCCAGTGCGCCGCACGCGTGCGCAGCGTCTGGGCGAACTCCTCGGCGCGGTCGACCGGGGTCGAGGAGAGGACGAGGAACTCCTCCCCACCCATGCGGACGACCACGTCGTCGTGGCGGGTCTCCCGCGCGAGCCCGGCGCTGAAGCAGCGCAGCACCTCGTCGCCCACGGCGTGACCGTGGGTGTCGTTGATGGCCTTGAAGTGGTCGATGTCCAGCGCGAGGACCGTGCAGGTCCCCGTGCCGGCGGATCCAGCGAGGTGCTCCTGCAGCGCACGGCGGTTCGACAACCCGGTGAGGGGATCGGTGAGCGACTGCCGCCGCAGGGCGGTCGCGGCGCTCTCGAGCTCCCCGCGCAGTCGCAGGACCACCTCGCTGGTGCCGACGAAGGCCAGCAGCGGGAGGGCCACCAAGGTCGTCCACTGCAGCGGTTCCGCGGTCACCGCCCGCATGACGACCGCCAGGCACAGCGTCAGGACGAGCGAGACCACGCGGCACGCACCGCGGGAGAGGTAGACGGCCGCGAACACCGCGTTGGGCAGCAGCAGGACGACGTTGAGCATCCCGCCGGCCCGGCTCTGGTTGGCCAGCACCGACAGGACGACCAGGCCCATGAGGCCCGTGATGAGTACGACGAGCACCCTGTCCGACCAGCGACGCCCGAGGGTGAGCAGGCCCAGCGCGCTGAGTCCGCCGGTGGCCAGCGAGCAGTGGAAGGCCACCGTCCACGGTCCCGGGCGCAGGGTCGTCGAATCCAGTCCGGCCAGCAGTCCGATGAGGACCGAGACGCCCACCAGGGCCGCGAGCACCCGGGCGCGGGAGGGTGCCGGGGCCGGCGGATCGGCGGACGTGGGCACGCAGGCTCCAGGGCTCGGCGGAGGAGGCGGACACCGACGGGGTGTCGTTCCTGCATCGGCCACGAGGCGGCACGGGTTGACCCCGCGTCACGAAGTTCCCCGACGACCGCTCACCCGGGGACGATGAGCAGGACGCGGCTCCTGGAGCCGGAATCGACCTGGTCGTGGGCTTCGCCACGGCCCGCTGCTCTGCGATGAGGCCACGTCTCCTCTGATGCCGGTTCGCCTGACGGCGAACGATCAGATCGGACGACCTGCGTGCCTCCTCGAATCCTCGACGCCCTGCGTGCCGCGCTCTTCCCGCTCGGGCGCGTCCGGGGCCCGGTCTCGACCCTGAACACCGCCGATCTCAGAGCCTTCCGCGCCACCCTCCTCGGTACGCTCGTCACGTCGGTGGGGCTCGGACTGACGCTGCCGTTCACCTTCGTGTACTTCGACCACGTCCTCGGGCTCGCGCTGCCCGTCGTGGGGTTCGTCGTGGCCGGTGCAGCCGTGCTCGCCCTGGGTGCCACCGCCGCGGGGGGCGTGATCGCCGACCGCATCGGGCTGGGACGGGTCGCGGTTCTCGGTCTGGTGCTCCAAGCCGGCGGAACCACGCTCCTGGCCCTGGCGCGTGAACCGGTGGCCGGGGCCGCAGGCCTGGCCGTGCTGTCGATGGGCAACGCGTTCGTGTGGCCCAGCCTGAACGGGCTCGTCACCCACCAGGTCCCGGCCGAGCGCAGGTCGCGCGCCTTCGCCGTGCGGTTCGGCCTCATGAACGTCGGGCTCGGTGCCGGATCCCTCACTGCGGCAACGACGGTGTCGGTCGCGCGTCCGGGCAGCTTCCACGTGGTCTACCTGCTCGATGGCGCATCGACCGCGGTCTTCGCGCTCATCCTCTTCGTCGGACTCCGGAACACGGCGGGCTGGACGGCGCACGCTCACCGCACGAGGGAGGCCGCCCCGACCGGTTACCGGACGGTGCTGCGAGACGGGCACTTCGTCGCCCACCTCGTGGTTCTGCTGGCCTTGGCGATCTTCGGGAGCTCGCAGACCGAGGGTCCGTGGGCGGCGTTCGTCGCCCTGACGCCCGGCGGGTCCACTCGGGTCATCGGTCTCGGCTTCGCGGCCAACACCGCAGCGATCGTCGTGTTCCAACTGCCGGTGGAACGCTGGACCAGGGGACTGCGACGCAGCCGGCTGCTGGCCTCGTGCGCACTCTCGGGGGCTCTGGCGTGGGTGCTGACCGGGATCGCGAGCCTGCCCGGACTTCCGGCGACGGTGGCGGGAACGCTCTTGGTGTCGGCGTTGGGGGTGTTCGGGGTGGGGGAGACCTTCCTCAGCCCGGTCATCAACGCCGTGCCGAACGCTCTGGCGCCAGATCACCTCCGCGGTCGGTACAACGCGCTGAACTCGGCCACCTACCCGGTCTCCAAGTTCATCGGTCCGCCCCTGGCCGGAGTCCTGATCGGGAGTGGAACACCGAACTCCTGGGTCGGCGTGGTCACGATCGGCATGCTCGTCGCGGCCGGTGGCGCCGTCCTGCTGGGTCGTCGTCTTCCGCTCTCCGTCGAGCTGTCAGGACGGTGAGGCTCGCTGACGACACCGTCTGCGCCGCTCTGGCGCCGGTGGTCGCGGTTCTGGGTATCCGTCTACTCGGTTCGGAGCAGGAGGCGTGACGTGGGCCGGTGCCCGCTGCACCACCGCGGACAGTTCGCCTCACACCCATGGCGCACTGCGCATGCGTCCGGTCGTGGCGCGATCCTCGGCGGCCGGCGACTTCACGCTTCTGGCGATGTCCGAGCGAGAGCTGAGCACGCCGTCACCCCACGAGGTGGAGGAGCGCTGCCGCTCGAGGACGTTCGAGGTGCTCGCTCAGGTCCCGAGCGCAGCCAGGATCGAGTGCAGGTCGAGGTTGAGCCGGGCGTACGCGGTCGGGTCCAGGCCCAGGGCCTCGGGGGCGAACGCGGCCAGCACGAACGGGGTGACCTCATCCAGGAGCGCGCGACCGGTCGCGGTGGCGTAGACCGCGGACGGCAGGCCGCGACCGGCGGGAGGTGTGCGCTCAACCATCCCCTCCTCCTCCATGCTCCGGAGCAGTTCGCCCACCGACTGAGGGGTGGCCATCACCTCGCGGGCCAGGTCGGCCTGACTGCGCCCGGGGTCCTGGACGAGGTGGAGCAGCACGTTGAACTGCTGCGGGGTCAGGTCGTGGGGAGCGAGCGTGGCGATGAAGACCCGCCGCATGGCCAAGGAAGCGCGAACCAGGGTCAGCGCCGTGAACGCTTCGGGGTCGCCGCCGCTCCAGCCCGTGGGTGCGATGGACATGAAGTGAGTGTAAGTTCCCTGATGGGCATAAGGCTCCTTATGCTTTTATGGACTCCCCTCAGGATCGAGTGACCACCATGTCTTCGGTGATCGACGTCGCCAGCAGTGACAGCACCAGCAGTGACAGCAGCAGCTCGCTCCCCAGCAACTGGGGCCGCTGGGGTGCCGACGACGAACTCGGCACCCTGAACCTGATCACCGACGAGGTCCGCGCGCGGGCCGTGGCCGAGGCCCGCACCGGCCGGTGGGTGTCACTGGCGATGCCCGTCGACCCGGCCTCGATGCTCGGTGGACCGTTCGCCCCTCCCGCGCCTCCGTCCCCGCCCGTCCAGCAGGCCCTGCTCTACACCGGTACCCCGCCCATGGGCATGGCTGAACTGCTCGTCCTGAACCCGCACCACCCCGAGCTGACCCACCTCGATGCCTTCGCACACATGCCGGTAGACGGACTCGTCTACCCAGGCCGCCCCCTGACCGAAGCCGTGACCGCAGGTGGTGTCGTGCACGGCTCGAGCACGGCGTTCGCCGACGGTGTGCTCACCCGAGGGGTGCTGCTCGACCTGGCTCCCGGTGATCGGCTCCCGTCCGCACACCCGATCACCGCCGCCGTCCTCGAGGCCGCCGAGCTGCGCAGCGGGGTGCACCTGGAGCCCGGCGACGCACTCGTCGTGCGCAGTGGCTGGACATTCTCCTGGGACGGGGAAACCCCGGCACCCGGCATGACCATGGACGCCGTCACGTGGATGCAGCAGCGCGACGTCTCCCTCTACGCAGGCGACATCAGCGACACCTTCCCGCCGGTGGACCCGCAGGTCCCGATGCCGCTGCACATGGTCGGATTGACCCGCCTGGGGATGCCGTTGATCGACGGCGTCCAGGTCGATGAGCTGGCCGCGCTGTGCGCCGAACTCGGTCGCTACGCCTTCCTGCTCACCGTCGCACCGCCTCGACTGCGCGGGGCCACCGGCGTGCCCGTGAACCCCCTTGCGATCTTCTAGTTGGGCGCCTCCGAGTTCACGGTCATCCCGCTTATGTGGGTGATCGGTGTCAAGGGGGTCAGGACGCGGGCTGGTCGAGGCCTCTGAGGAGGCCCGCGAAGAGCTGCTGACGCCCTTGTTGATCATGTTCGGCGGCGTGGTCGTACTGGGCCTGCAACGTCGGTCGGAAGGCGATCGAGGTCTGGAAGAACGTGCAGGTCTCGCAGACCGACTCGAAGGTGCAGTCCAGCGCCGGAGGTCGTGTGCAGAAGCCATTGCCCAGCATCCGCTGATGCATCTCGCGGTGCAGGCGGGCCATCTCCGGGCCGGCCGCGGAGGCCGGCAACGCAGTGTTCTCGCCGTCGAGGTTGTCGGGGTCGTGGGCGGCGTAGAGCGCTTCGACCTTCTCGGTGACGGCGAAGTACTCATCAGCGACGGTCCGATTCGCGATCTTGGCGTAGCGAAGGGTCATGTCCATCGAGTGATGCCCCAGCAGGGCAGCGATGGCTTCCAAACTCATGCCGCGGTTGATGGCCTGAGTGGCCAGGGTGTGGCGCATCTGATGGGGGTGGACGTGGCCGATGCCGGCGGCGGTGGCGACGTTGTTCAGGCAGCGGGTGACGCTGTAACGGTCCATGGGTGTGCCGTTCTCCCGCGGCAGCAGCAGCGGGTGGGCAGGGTCGACGAAGCGGTCACGGTAATCGGCGATGAGCTCGACCAGTTGAGGGTGCAGCGGGATGTAGCGATCGTCGAGGAGTTTGCCGACAGGAACGTGCAGCCAGTGCCCAGCCCCGATCTGGCGGACGGCGTCGCGGCGCAGACCGGTGAACTCCCCGACGCGCAGTCCGGTGCGGATCAGGACCTCGCAGATGACCCGCTCGAGCAGACGCGGTCGGGTCTGCGCGGCGCGCAGGAACTTCGCCGCCGCCGCATCGTCCAGGGCCTTCGGCAGGGGTTTCTCCTGCCGCGGCAGGTCACCGAAGAGGATGGGAACCGTGGGTGGGGCCTGCGGCCAGTCCCAGTCGCGGATGCGGATGAAGAAGGTGCGTAGGTTGCCCAGGCGGTGGGCGCGGGTGGCGGCGGTGACGGGTTTCCCGCGCTGGTTGGTGCGGGTGGCCAGCCAGGGCTTGTAGTCCTCGATGTGGACGCGACGAACGTCAGCCAAGCGGGTGATCTGAGGGTGTTCCTGGAACATGAACTGGGTGAAGCAGCGCAGCGCTATGTCGGAGTTACGGACACTGCCGGAGCGCAAGGTGGTGGCGATCTGCCTCAGGTAGGCGTGCATGGGAACGGTCAGCTCTGTTGCGTCACCCATTGCCTCAGAGTCGATCTCGGCCCAGCTGAGGAAGCGGTCGGGTTGCTTCATCGCCGACCTCGCAGTCCCATGACCGTTGACGTGATCGGTGAGATGACCTCGGGAGTGGGTGGAGCAGTGCGGTGGCCAGCGAACGCTTGAGCATCGATGGCTTCGGCGGCGCGGCGATACTGCCCCGCCAGCCAGTCATCGCCGAGGTGGAGGTAGATGCGGGTGGATTCGATGGACGCGTGACCGGCCTGGGCCTGGATCGCTTCCAGGGCCATGCCCGCTTCGCGCAGCCGGGTCAGGCAGGTGTGACGCAACTGATGGCAGGTGACGTGCGCCAGGCCGGCGCGGCGCCGTGCTCCGTCGAGGACCTCGTCGAGTCCCGAGGCCGACAGTGGGTGCCCGCGGCGGGGACCCTTGAGAACGCAGAAGACGTGTCCGTGCCCCAACTGGTCGGCTTCGGCTGGGCGTTCGAGGCTGAGGTAGTCGCCGAGATGGGTGAAGAACCGCCTGGAGATCGGGATCTGGCGTTGGTGTCCGCCTTTGCCTTCGGCGATGAACACCCGCCGTGCCCCGACGTTCAGGTCCTCCAGGCGCAGGCGCAGGACCTCGCAGCGACGCAAACCCCCGAGCAGCATCGCGGCGACCATGGCGCGGTCGCGGTGGGTGCGGAGTGCTGTGGTGAGGGCGTCGGCTTCGTCGGGGTTGAGGATGACCGGCAGGGTCCGCGGGGAGCGGACCAGTGGGGTTCTCGATCCGCGACTGCCGCCAGGCCGGTCGTGGGGCTCGTCGTGTTCGCGCCGTGTCGGCAGGCCGAGGGGGACGGGGTTGGCGGTGATGTCGCCGCGGGCGAGGAGGAAGGTGTAGAAACCGTTGATGCTGGACAACCGGCGTCGAACGGTGCGGGCACTGACCCCTCCAGCAGCGTCGGCGTCGGCGACGACGGCGATCACCGGGCCGAGCACTTCCGCTGATCCTGTTCGCTGGGCGGTGATGAAACCCAGCACGTCGGCGGCGGTGACCTCCGCCGGGGTCTTGGCGATGAGGGTGAAGAAGACCTTCAGGTCGTAGCCGGCGGCCAGGACGCTGTTGGGTCGACAGCGGGCGGTGAGGAAGTCGAGGTAGGCGTCCAGCCAGGGCTCACCCAGGCGCACGGCGGGCAGTCCGGAGGGCGTTGAACCTTGGGTGAGTCGAAGATCCAGAACGGTCATGAGGGTGCCTCCACGCTGAGGACGTCGAGCCGGTGAGGCTCAGACCGGAGGTTAGCCCCCGATCACCCACATATCATCGCGGTGCGCGCGAAGCGCACGGTCATCCCGCGGTGAGCGCGTTCCTGAGCTGCAGACGACGTCACTCATCTGCCTGAAGGCCGCACGATCGCTGAAAACTCCTCTACCGCGTTCAACCTGACCTGACTCGCTCGCCTCAGGAGTGCACCCACAGTGCGGCGCGATCCGGCCGGAGGGCCGCCCACAACGCCAACCCCACGACCAGCACGTACCCCACCCCGTCGACCACGCCGGCCACGCCGGCCACCACTTCGGGAGCATCCCCACGCAGCGGTAGAAGGACGACGAGCAGCACAGCCGCGACCGCGACGACGACAGCCACCGGGGCCACCCAGCGCATGACGGGCAACGCGGCCCGGTGACCAGCGATCCAGCACTCGTCGCAGTGCTGCGTCGCGGGGGTACGTAGACCGATCCCGCCCTCGAGGCTCAAGGTGCCGTTCTTCGTCATCGACACGACCACGGCCACCAGGATGGCTACGACCAGCAAGCCCCACCCCGCTGACACCGCAGTGAACATGCGCCCTCTCCTTCGTCCCAGGTCATCGTGCCCCCGCCGACGAAGATGCACTCGAGGGTCCGCTGCCATCCAGGTGCGGCACCCGGCGGTGCTCAGTGACCGCCGCGGGCTCGGGCGGCGAGGAGTTCGGGGAGTTCGAGGGCGGCCAGGTACGAGTCGAAGGCGTCACGGCGGGCCGGAGGGCTCGACGACTTCGCAACCGCACGGTCATCCCGCGGAGTGCATGCGTCCGGCGAACTGCGCGAGACCGTTGGCCAGCAGCACGATCGCGCCGTGCCGCTGATGACCAGATCCTCGATCTACGGCACTCTGAGCAGGTGACCAGCGACGTGTCCTATCCCTTCACCGAAGGCATGGGAGCCCTCGCCCACGGCCCGTGCGTCCTCAGCGCGGGACCAGGCATCGGCATCGGCCTGCGCTGCGTCTTCGCCTACTACGAAGGCCTGCTGCTCTCCGTCGAGGTCAAGGCCATCGGCCAGGCCGCCCGGGACGCCTACGAATCCGACACCCACCCCCGCAGCGGCCGCGGTGGTCGACGGAACCTCCCCTCACGCCCGCACAGCTCACCCCGCCTGAGCGTGCCCGCCTCGGCCGCCGGAACTCGACCAGACGGCGAGCTCTGGCTGCGCCTGGAGCACCACCACAGCAGCACGTCCCACACTGCCCGCGGTCACTCCGAACACGACCCGGGCACCCCGGCCTACGTCCACGACCTCGACGTGTGGTGGCCGGACCTACCCGCCGACGGACGTCTACCTCTGGAAGCCGGCTGGCCCGAGGTGGGAGCCCCGATGACCACGACCGTGCTGGTCATGGAGAACCTCGACCAGCTGGCTGGGCACGTGGTGAGGCTGGGATGACGAGCGAGTACCCGCAACCGTGGGAGCAGCCGTGGAAGCCGTGGCAGATCGAGGACTCCGACCAGACCTGGCGCAGCCTGGGAGCCGTCGTCCACGGACCGGTGGTCCTGGCCCGAGTACCGGGCATCGTCATCGGGCTGCGCTGCGTCTTCGCCCACCCCGACCGCCTCACCGCCTGGTTGGTGGCCCGCGCGGACCTCGCGTTCATCCCCCAGGTCCTTCCCCCGCGCAGCGAGGCGGAGGCCAGGGTGCGAGGGGACCTGGAGGCGGTGTGGCCGGGGCAGCTCAACGACCCCCTCGTCCACGCCTTCCTCGATCACGTGCCGCAGCGACTGGCCCTGGGTGAGCGCATCGACACCTCCGACGACGGTCGCGTGCGGCGCCTGTCCTGCGCGGTCCGCATCTTCGGGTTGCCCACCGACGACGAGCTGGGGTTCGAGGTGTCCTGGGGACCGGCCTTGGCTCCGACCTCCACGACCCTGGATCTGCCCGGCGTGCGCCAGGTCGCGGCGTCGGCGGTCTCGTTCGTGAAGGACGGGCCGGCGTCTTCAGCGACCTGACGCGGGCCGGCACCCACGTCACGGTCGTCCCGCACTGCGCGCGCACGGAGAACTCCTGCGGCTCGTCTCCAGGACGCCGGCGAGCTGCCACACCCGCCGTGGCAGGCCTCGACCGGGGATCGTTCACGGGCAACTCACGTGTCCTCCGTGACAACCGCACCGGTCCGTGATCCGATCGCGAGGAGCGTGTCCCCTCACGGCGAGGGACGCACCTGCCACAACGCCACCGCGGCGGCGCCGACACCCGGCACGAGCGTCTGCACCATCGCCGCCGCCGAGGTCAGCAGGCCCACCACAGCCCCCCACCAGCGCAGCGATCCCGCGACGTAGCCCATCAGGAACACGCTGAACGGGTCCTCGGCAACCCTCGGCGCCGCACTCCACCCCGCGCAGCAGACCGAGCCCCACGGTCGCGTTCATCGGCCGCGTGCGGACGACTGCCTCGTGCTCCACCACCGCAGGACGACAGTCGGCACGCCGAGGCTCAGCGGTCCGCGCGTCGGCGGACCGTCAGTAGCGGAAGCGGCCGACCACGGTCTTCAGGCGCTCCGCCATCCCGGCCAGGTCCTCGGAGGCCTCGCGCGTGGAGCGCACCCCGGCGCTGGTCTCCTGCACCGCGGACGCGACCGTCTCGATGGTGACCGCGATCTGCGAGGACCCCGTGGCGGCCTCGGCGACGCTGCGCGACATCTCCCGCGTCGTCGCCGACTGCTCCTCCACCGCGGCGGCGATGGTGGTCTGGAAGGCGTTGATCCGCGAGATGATCTCGCTGATCCCGCCGATCGCCTCCACCGCCCGGTCGGTGTCCTGCTGGATGGTCGCGACGCGCCCGGTGATGTCCCCGGTGGCGCGGGCGGTCTCCTGCGCCAGTTCCTTCACCTCGCTGGCCACGACCGCGAACCCCTTGCCCATCTCACCCGCCCGCGCCGCCTCGATGGTCGCGTTCAGCGCCAGCAGGTTCGTCTGCTCCGCGATCGCGGTGATGACCTTGACGACGTCGCTGATCTGACGCGAGGACTCCCCGAGCGCGGTGACGATGCGGGTGCTCGTGTCGGCCAGGGCCACGGCCTCCCCGGCCACCCCGGCGGCCTGCGTGGTGTTCGAGGCGATCTCCTCGATGGAGACGCCCATCTCCTCCGCGCCGGCTGCCACGGACTGCACGTTCGCCGACGTCTGCCCGGCGGCGGCGGCGACGGAGGAGACCCGGCCCGTCACGACCTCCGACGCCGCCTCGATCCGCGCCGCCGTGGCCTGCAACCCGCCGGTGGCCGCGGTCAGGTCCTCCGCGGCCTGCGCGGTCTCCCGCACGGTGGCCTGCACCTTGGCGACGAAGCGGTTGAAGGCCGTGGCGGTGTCCTGGAACTCGTCGGCGCGGTCCTCGGGCAGACGCTGGGTCAGGTCCCCCTCGCCGTCGGCGATGCCCGCGAGGCGGGTGTTGACCCCCCGCAGCGGCACCACGATGCTGCGCGTCACGACGACGTTGATGACCAGGAAGGCGATCAGGCCCAGGACCGTGCCACCGATGACGGTGCGCTCGATCGTGGCGTGCGCACTGGCCGAGGCCGCGGCCCGCACGGTGAGCAGGCTGTCCTCGTCGTCGCTCATCTGGGTGGTCAGGGCGCGGATCTGGTCCATGACCGTCTTGCCCGCGTTGGTCAGGACGACCGCCTGGGCGGCGGGGAAGCCCTGCGCCCTGCGCAGGTCGATGGTCTGCTGCATCTCGGTGATCTTCGCCTGGATCAGCGGACGCAGCGTGGCGATCCGCTGCTGCTGCGCCGGGTTGTCCTTCGTCAGCTCGGCGACGGTGTCCAGGTGCCCACCGACCGCCGCGGTGGCGGTGGTGAACGGCTGCAGGTAGTCGTCGACCCCGGTGATGACGAAGCCGCGCTGCCCCGTCTCGGCGTTCTTCAGGTCCTCACCGACCGCGTCGATCCCGGCCAGCACGGCGTAGGTGTGGTTCACCGCCGCCTCGTTCTTCGACAACTGGCCCGAGCTGCGGTAGGACACCCCGCCCACGGCCATGAGGAGGAGGGCGGCGATGACGAAACCCGCTGCCAGTCGCTTGCCGATCGTCCAACGCAGTCGCGGCATGTGCCGACCCTTCTCGCGCCGGGTCGAGCCCGGGCAATCACGGCCTCCCCGATGCTCGAGGACGTCTGCGTGACTCGTAGGAGATCGGCGGTCGCAGGGGAGAACTGAACGGTTTCCGAGCACGCGTCGGCGGGACACAGCAGCGTTCGCGCCCCACGCCTCGAACTCGTCCTGCACCTCGTCGAAGGACGCGGTCTCGGCACGAGTGTGGTCGCCGTCGTGCGCGGCGGCCGACACCTGGTCCACCCCGAGCGATCGACGCAGTTCTCGGTCGGCGGGCCGGGGACCGAGGTGGAGCCGATGTGTTCGAAGGACGCAGCGCCTCCCAGCAGTGTCACCGCCGGCTCCACCGCCGCGAGGAGGAGCCAGCCCACCTCGGCGTGCTCCCCGACCCAGCGCGTCGGCGTCTCGCCGTGGTCCACCGGGACACCGGGGCGCCTCTCGGCTTCTCCGACACACCGTCCGGCCCCCACGACAGCTGTCGCGCCCCGTCCCTCGTCCACGTCTCGTGCGTGACCGTGGCCCCTGGTTCAGTTGAGCAGTTCGTGGGTCAGCGCACTCTGCTGCGTCAGGACGCCGCTGATCAGACTCTGGGTGTCGTTGATCTGCGCCACCACGGCGTCGATGCCCGACAGGGCGATCACCACTTCGCTGGCGTCCTCCTGGATCGCCCGCACCTGCTGGATCGCCTGCTCGGTGGCGCGGGCAGTCTGCTGGGCCAGCTCCTTGACCTCCCCGGCCACGACGGCGAAGCCCTTCCCCATCTCCCCGGCCCGGGCCGCCTCGATGGTCGCGTTCAGCGCCAGCAGGTTCGTCTGCTCGGCGATGGAGGTGATGGCCTTGACGACGTTGCTGATCTGCACCGACGAGGAGGAGAGCCGGTCGACGCTCCCGTTCGCCTCGGCCGACAGGCGCGCAGCATCCGCGGCGATCGCCGTGGCCTGGACGACGTTGTGCTCCACGTCGTTGATGGAAGCGATCAGGCGGGCACCGGCCGCGCTGAGCTTGCCCGACTCCAGGACGCGCTCCATCGACTTGACGACCAGGAAAGCGGTGTTCCGCAGCGCGTCACGTCGTTCCGGAGTGAGCGTCAGGGTGGAGGTGGAGAAGAAGTCCATCGTGCCCACCACGCGACCGTCCACCAGGAGTGGCAGGCAGACTCCGGACTTGACTCCCGCACGTTGGGCGGCGGGGGCGCGCACGCAGTCCGTCATGGTGCCCAGGTCGGCCACGAAGACGAGGTCACGGGTCTTCCACGCCCGTCCGGAGAGTCCCACCCCCTCGGCGAAGGACGCCGCCAGGGTCACCTCGCGGAACTCCTGCCCGGCCGTGCCGGACTCCTGGACGAACCTCAGCACGCCGGCGGTGGGATCGATGGCCCAGTACGAGCCGTACTCCCACCCGAACTCGCGACGGATCGCGTCCAGGGCAGCCTGCACGGCCCGCTTCTGGTCCGGGACGCTGGCGACGTCACGCAGTACGGCGTTCAGGGCCGCACTGTTCACCGCCGCTTCGGACTGCCGTTCGATCTCGGCGATCCGCGCGGCGGCCTGGGAGACCATGAGCCCGATGCTGCGCAGAGCGTCCAGGCGCTGCGCCGTCGGCGTCAGGGTGGAGGTAGAGAAGAAGTCCATCGTGCCCACCACGCGACCGTCCACCAGGAGTGGCAGGCAGACTCCGGACTTGACTCCCGCACGTTGGGCGGCGGGGGCGCGCACGCAGTCCGTCATGGTGCCCAGGTCGGCCACGAAGACGAGGTCACGGGTCTTCCACGCCCGTCCGGAGAGTCCCACCCCCTCGGCGAAGGACGCCGCCAGGGTCACCTCGCGGAACTCCTGCCCGGCCGTGCCGGACTCCTGCACGAACCTCAGCACGCCGGCGGTGGGATCGATGGCCCAGTACGAGCCGTACTCCCACCCGAAGGCCTCCCGCACCGAGTCCAGCGCGCGCCCCACGGCCTCACCGGCGGACGAGGTCGTCGACACGGCCTTCAGCACCTGAGCCGTAGCGCTGAGGTCGGCCAGGGCTTCGTCTCGAGCCAGTTCGGCCGATTCTGCGCGAAGCCGCTGGGCAGAGAACATGGAGGGTTCCTCACGCTGGGTGTAATCGTCCGTCGGCGCTGCATCGACACCCCCGAAGGTGATCTGGAGCTCGCAGGGCACCCTGGAGCCAGTCGTTCCGACGGTCCAGAGCCGCCCGCACCGATTCCGAGCCGTCGCCGGACCGTGGCCGACGTCCCGCGGGCGGAACCGTGACCCAGGGCCGGCCGCGTCCGTCGGCAGAGCGGCGTCCCGGGTGGCGCTCGCGACCCGCAACCCTTCGTGTCGTGGCGTCAGGCGGGGCCCGCCACCACGTGCTCGTCGTCGAGTCGGGCACCGCGCAGCGCGGAGGTCGTCATCACCGCAGCCGTGCCGATGACCACCGCAGCCGCGACGACGAGTGCGAGCGGGTAACCGGCCGCGTCGCCGAGCAGACCACCCAACGGCGCCGCGACCACCACCGCGGCCCGGTTGAACGAACGCATCGTGGTGTTCATCCGACCCTGCAAGCGGTCCGGGGTCACGACCTGGCGGTAGCTCATCTCGTTCGCGTTCGACGCGCCCATGCACAACCCCAGGAACAGCTGTCCGAGCGCGAACACGCCCCAGGCGATCCCGCCGGCCCACGGTCCGTCGCCGCCACCGGCGGGCGCCACCGAAGGGGCGAGCGCCATGACCGCCCACGCCAGTCCCGTCCCCGCCTGGGTCGCGATGATCACCCGCCCCGCCCCCCAGCGTCGGCCCAGGCGGACCGCGACCGTCGCCCCCGCCAGCGCCCCCAGGCCCGCGGCCGTCGTCGCCAGCCCGAGCGTGGCCGCGCTCAGGCCCAGGTCGCGCAGGGCCATCGGCGCGAGCACCGCCCCGGCCACGGCCGAGCCCGCGAACCACAGGTGCGTCGAGATCGCGAACGGCCGCAGCGTCGGGTGCCGGTAGACCCACCGCAGGCCCTCCGCGACGTCGGTCACGACACCGCGCGCCCCGCCCCGCAGGCCGTCGCCCTGCCGCGGTGTCGCTTCCGGGGCGACGGGTTCGGTGACCTGGACGGTGGCCACCAGGACCGCCGAGCCGAGGTAGCTCACCGCGTCGACGAGGACGGCCGACGCCGACCCGAGCAGGGAGACCACGACGCCGGCCACGGCGGGACCGCTGCCCTGCGCGACCGCGTCGGCCTGGTCGATGCGCGCGTGGGCCGCGCCCAGCAGCGGGCGGGGGACGACCCGGGGCAGGAAGGACTGGGACGCGGCGTCGCCGACCAGGGTCGCCGTCCCGAACACGACCATCGCCGCGACGAGGCGGCCCAGGTCGAGGTGCCCGGTCACCGCGAGCACGGGGATCGACGTCAGGACCAGCGCGCAGGCCAGGTCGGTGGCGACCATCAGCGGGCGCCGCCGCACCCGGTCCACTAGGACCCCGACGAGCAGACCGACGACCAGGTAGGGCAACCACCGGGCGGCGTTGACGAGGCCGACCGCGGCGCCGCTGCCGTGGAGGGTCTCCACGACGAGGACCTGGATCGCCAGCGCCGTGATGTAAGAGCCGAACGCCGAGGTCACCCCGGCGGACCACAGCCGCCCGTACCCGCGGCACTCCCGCAACGACCGTGGCTGCGCGTCCGCCGACTCGTTCACGTGCGCCGTCCGGTGGCCTCGCCGATCAGCGCCGGTGAGGGGTCAGGAGCTGGGGAACTGCTCGTGGCGGTAGGTCGCGACCCCCTCGGAGGTGGCGCGGTCGAAGTCACCGCGCTCCGGCTGCCGGCGGGCCGAGCGGTCCCGGCCGCGATCACGCAGGACCAGCAGGACGACGAGAGCCACCAGCACGACACCGACAGCGATGACCGTAGCCAGGATCACGAGTTGCTCCTCTGCGTCGACGAACCTCCACCCTGGCACACCCGACGCCTGCCGGGGCGTGCACCTGGCACCCTGGTGCGCGCCGCCGACCTCGTCGCGTGGTGACCGTCGATCCGCCGACCCCGGCGCTCCCGTCAGCCCGGTCGGGACGATGATCGCGACGTGGACGGCGCCGGCACCTCGAGAGCACGACGACCACGCCCACGCCTGAGCGCCACGACCATCGACGACGTCGCGCGGGCGGCGGGCGTGTCCCGGCAGACGGTCACCCGCGCCGTGAACGACATGACCGGCATCAGCGCCGTCACCAAGGAGCGCGTGCTGCGCGCGGCCGCGGAGCTGGACTACCGCCCGTCCCGGTCGGGACGAGCGATGGCCCGCGGCCGTCACGACGCCCTGGGCGTCGCCGTCAGCGACCTGACCGACCCCTTCTACGCACCCCTGGCCGCGGCGACGATGCGCCGGGCCGGTCAGGCGGGTCACGACGTCGTCCTGGTCGACGTCGCGTCGTCGCAGAACCCCGTCCGGCTGCTGACCGGTCTGACCCGACAGGTCGACGCCGTCATCGCCTACCTCGGCCGCCACGAGAGCTGGACCGACGTCCTCTCCGACGTCCCCACCGTCTGGGTCGGTGCGCCCGGCGACCCGCTGCCCACCACCGGGGCGCGGATCACCCCGGACCCCACGACGGCGCTGGCCGCCGCGGCCGCGCACCTGCGCGCGAGCGGGTCGGTGCACGCGGTGGTCTTGAACGCCTGGGCCGGGCCCGACCGCCGCACCGAGATCGTCCTGGAGGCCCTGGCCCGCGCGGGCCTGCACGCCGTGACGCACCCCGCCGGTGGCCCGGGGTACCGCGACGGACACCGCGCCACCCACGAGGTCCTGCGGCGCGGCGTTCCCGACGTGGTCGTGGTCTGGAACGACCCGATCGCCATCGGCGCCCTCGCCGCCCTCGCCGAGCGGGGGATCGGTGTTCCCGACCAGACCCAGGTGCTCGGCATCGACGGGTTGTCCGTCGCGGAGTTCACCGCCCCCGCCCTGTCGACGGTGGTGCTGGACCCGGAGGTCGTCGCGCAGGTGAGCGTGGACGCGGCCCTGCGGTGGTCGACGGGTGCGGCGCTCGGTGCGGAGGATCGGCAGCAGTTCGTGCACCACACGTTCGTGCCTCGGGGGACGACCCGCTAGGACCCGGCGCGTTCCGCCCGGGTCGTCACGGCTCGAGCTGGGCCCGGGTGCGGGGTTCGGCCTCCTCGCGGGACCCGTCCTTCGCGCGGTCGCTGAACTCGAAACCCTCGAGCACCGACCGCAACACCGCGGAACCCTGGCCGGCCAGTTGCGCGACGACCTCGTTCAGCCCGGTCGCGCCGTTGAGGACGGTGACGTTCGCACCGCCCAGACCGGCGCCGGCCGCGCGGACCATCTCGGGCAGCAACTCGATGAGCCGTTGTTCCAGGGCGATCCGGTCGCTGCTGGCCGCGGCCTCGGCGCGGCGGCGGATCGCGTCGGCGTCCGCCTCCGCGGCGATCCGGACCCGGGCGGCCTCCGCCTCGGCGGGCCGGACGACCTCGGCCGTCAACTGTTCCCGCCGGAGTTCACCGTTGCGGCGGGCGACCTCCTGCTGGGCCTCGATGACCGCCTGCTGGGCCGTGGCGTCGGCGAGCGGGCCGGCGGCGGCGGCCTTGCGCTGCTCGGCGTCGACCTCGGCCTGGTACTGGGCGCGCACGATCGCGGTCTGGCGGGCGTACTCGGCCTGGTTGCGCGCGCTCTCCTGCTCCGCCGCAGCCGCCTGCTGCGCCGCCCGCGCCGCCGCGACGGCCGCGGCCTTGTTGACCTCCGCCTGGTGGGGTTTCGCCAGCGCGGCGATGTACCCGGCGTCCTTGTCGTCGATCTGGCTGATCTGCAGCGAGTCGACGATCAGGCCGATCCGAGCCAGTTCGGGTTTGGAGGCGCTCATGATGTTCTCCGCCAGCGCCTGTTGGTCGCGGATGATGCTCTCCACCGTCATGCTCCCGACGATGGAACGCAGGTGCCCGGAGAAGATCCGACCGACCAGGGCCGGCATCTGTCGCTGGTCGCGGCGGAAACGCCGCGCGGACTTGGTGATGCTCTCCGGGTCGTCGCCGACCTTGAACGCGATCACCGCGCGGACGTGGACGGCCAGACCCTGCGTCGTGTAGCAGTCCTCGTCGACCTCCGCCTCCTGCATCGCCAGGGTCAGCGTGCTGGCGCGACGCAGGACGGGGACCACGAAGACACCGTGGCCGGTGACGATCCGGAAGGGGGTTTCTCCACCGTCGCGGGCGCGGCGGCCGGAGATCAGCAGCGCCTCGTCCGGCTGCGGGATGCGGTACCCGAACATCGTTCAGATCTCCTCGGCCGGCGGGTTGCGCGGCGGCACTCGTAGGTGGTTGACGGGGTAGACCTCGACGGCGCGGTCGCCTCGGCTGGCGGCCACCAGGACGGCCTCACCGAGTTGGACCTCGCCGTCGCAGTAGGCGATGAAACTCTCACTGGCGCCGCGGACCTCGACGGTCACCTCTCCCGGCCGGCCCGCGCCGCGGATGCGGACGGTGACCCGCCCCTGTCGACCCACCACCTCGCGATCCACCGGTTCCCCCACTCCGTTCGTCCAAGCACACACTAGTGATCCGCCGGCGTTCGCGGGGTGTGGTCGGGAGTTTCGCCGCCGGTCCCGTTCGGGGCCCCCACCGGAACCGCACGCGAAGGTTCCAGGGAACCATCGGATCCTTCCCAGCAAACTCCGGACGGTGCCGGTGGTCACGACGTCACGGAGGAGTTCGGCTCCGCGGAAGTTCCCGGAACGCCACTACCACCACGGATTCCCGGACCGTTCACGGCGACGCGGATCCGCACCCGGTCACCCGGCGGCTCGACGAGTGGGCACACTTCCGTCGTGGACGTCGACACCGGTGTGGGTGGTCTACGTCGTGGTGCTGTTCACCGCGGATCTGCAGGACGTGGGGGCCCAGGGAATCCAGTGCTTCGCGCCGGCGTCCTTCCTGGACACGGTCATCAACGTCTCGATCACCGCGGTGCGCAAGTCCAGGCACCGTCGCGTGAGCCAGGTGCGGTGAGGGCGTCGTCATCGGCGTCTACGACAGCGGCAGACCGAGCGCATCAGTCGGGGCGTGGCTCGCTCTTTCGACGGTTCTCCACAACGAGCCCCAGCGCCAAGGCCGCGAGAGGTAGCGCGGCCCCGATGAGACGTGGCGGCGTGGTGTCGTTGTAGATGCCGACGATCTGCAGGACCAGGCCCGCGAGGAAACCGACGATCACGAACTTCTTCCACGTCTTCACGGCGTCCAGCATGCCCTGGTGGCGATCGTCGTGGGGTGTTCAACGGCATCCGCACCTCAGTAGGACCGTCGGGTCGGTGGCCGCGAACTGCCACGAACTGCCTCCGAGTCACCTCACCGGACGTCTGGGCTCGAGGAGGCCGGACGGAGCAGGTGCAGGGCCAGGGCTGCACTGGCCAGGGCCAGGAAGCTGACGACGGCTTGGCCGATCGGTGCCAGCGACCCACCCAGGTCCAGGACGTGGATGGCGTAGCCGTTGGCCGCGGCGTCGGTGAGCAGGATGGTCGGGGCCAGCAGGACGCCGGTGCGGAAGCGGAAGGCGAGCAGGACCGCGGCCAGGGGATCCAGCGCGGTCAGCGCGCTCCAGTAGGTGGCCAGCCAGGTCGGGGCGTCGGTGTAGGGGCGCGGGCCGTCGGTGGCGAAGTTGAGGAGGTGCTGCAGGCACCCCCAGGCCAGCAGGAGCACCAGAGTGGTGACGGCGAGGCGTGTCCAACGTGGTTCGTCGGCCCACCTGGACGGCATGGGCTCAGTGTGGCAGGGGTGGGGAGAGCGGTCCACGCCCGCGCACAACGCGGGATGTGCGTGACGTCGCAGCCGCAGTGACGAGCCCGTCAGACGGCGATGACCTCGACGAGTTCGTCTGCCCCTTTGAGGTCTGTTGCGTTGCGGGTGTAAAGGCGAGCGTCGTGCGCGTGGGCGGTGGCGGCGATGAGCAGGTCCATCGTGCGACCGCGTGGTTGCCGTCCTGCGGCGGCGACTGCGGCAGCCAGTTGCCCGTAGCTGGCGGCGACGGCTTCGTCCAGGGGGAGGGCGTCGAACCGTCGCTGCAGGAGGGACAGCCGGCGAAGGCGTTCGGCGCGGACTGCCGGGTCGGTCGTGACCAGGACTCCGAAGTGCAGTTCGGCCAAGGTCGCAGAGCTGATCGCCAGTTCCCCGGGGAGTGGGCCGATGTCCCCGGCGATGACGACGCTGGTGTCCATGACCGCCCTCACCGTGGTTCCCAGGGGTCGCGGACCTCGGAGTCGATGAGGTCGCGGTCCTGCTCCCAGGTCGGGTCGGCGGGGCCGGAGAACAGTTCCTCGACATCGGTCCAGGTGCGCCAGGACCTGTTGCTGGCGGGTACGAGTCGGGCGCTGGCTCGGCCGGCCACGGTGATGGTGACCTCCTCGCCTGCTTCGACGCGGCGGACGAGGTCGGAGGCTTGCTGGCGCAGTTCGCGAAGACCGACGACTGTCATGGACTGAGGGTAGCACTTGTGCTACCGGACAGGCCTCGGTCCGTCGTAGCGCGCAGCCACCGCGGGATGACCGGACGTTCTGGCACGCGACCACCCGGCCTGCAGACCGAGCCAGGCCAGGACAGGCCCGGTAGGACTCCGACCAGCTGCACTGCTGCGGCAGACGGCTCAACACTGTGGCGGCCTCACCCTCGTGGTGGCTGCACGAGCACCTACCGGACAAAGATGGAACCCGTGTCGACTTCCTCCCCCGCGGACCTGACCAGGGCACTGACCCTGCGTGAGCGCGAGGCGATCATCGCCGTGCTGGATCGGGGCACCAACATCAGGAAGCTTCCCATCACCACCGCCGACCGCGCCCGGTGGCTGAGTCAGGTGCCCCACACCCTGGCCGGCCGCTCGTGCGAGTGCGGCATCTGTCCCTCGATCGAGCTCACCGACGCCGAGGGCCACACCCCGGCCACCGTCGACGGTCGCGTCGTGCTGCAAGCCGAAGCTCCCGGGGCAGTGCTGATGCTCTTCGTCGACGAGGACCGACTCAGCTACTTGGAACTGGCGCCCCTGGCGGGCGACAGCATCACGGTGTTCCCCGCCTCCAAGGACATCACCACGGACCTCAGCGCCTGGTGACTGCCGCTTGCTCATCGCTACGAAGGCCCGTTGACGATCCCGAACGACTGCGCAGGAAGCGAGTTGGCCGCGCGGTCTGATCCTGGCGTGGCGTCCGATGGGGCGCTACGGAACTCCGCGACCGACCGGATCTCGTCTGACCGTGACGTTCGTGACCGTGGAGTCGAGGCGGTGCGGGTGAGCCGTTGACGGCTCACCCGGTGGTGCTCGCCATGGTCGTTCCGGTCCCGCTGGCCGCGTGTTCACCGCCACCCAGCTCGCCTCACGCGGGGGTGCAGTCCGCGCGCTGCGGGGCGGCCGGCTGAGTGCACCGGATCGCGGGATGACCGGTAGGTCGGCTCAGCGGTTCATTCGGTGACGATGGTGCCCTGGTGGTACAGGACCTGCCAGCCCGTCTCGGCCCGACGCCATGCCGTGACGCGTCGAGTGAGGCGTCGATCCTGGCGCAGCGTGTAGGTGAGCAGGTAGGTGCTGGAGCCCAGGTCGCGGCAGTGGAAGTTGGAGGTTTCCCACGGGTCGTCTTCGCCTGCGGCGTAGCGGCGTAACAGGACGTCTTTGACGTAGTGGCGGCTGTAGCAGCGACCCGAGGCGCCGACTTCCCAGAAGTCGGGGGCCATCTGCTGTTCCAGGTCCTCAGCGCTGGTCCCCAGCTCGGGGCGGTGGAAGATGGGCTCCCGTTCTTGCAGTTCGGCTTGCACCGTCAGGAGGGCTGGTTGGGTGGCGGGAGGCGTCTCGACACTGTCCACAGCCATCATGATCCCGCACGGCCATCGCCAGTCACGCGAACAACGCGGGATGACCGTGTGCTTCGCGCGCACCGCGGGATGACCGTGACGCCACGCGCAGCGTGGGGCCCGCTTTACGAAATGAGCGCACCCGTGAAGCAGGAGGGGTTACTGGGGTGCGGGGATCGTCACTGCCTGCAGACGCGGGTCGGTCACGATCGCCCGGAGGGCATCTGCCGTGGCCGGTGAGTCCGCCGGGTAGACGCTGTCGACGGGAATGTCGGGAGCAGCGATGGAGGCGACCACGGCGATCTTCCGGCCATCAGGGAGGTCGAGCGACGCGAACGGTTCGACCGGTCGCGCAGGCTCGGGCATCGACCCCAGCTGCACGAGGGTTTGGCTTGTGCCGACCGTCAGGAAGCTGCCGTCGGCCAGCGTCTGCTGCGAGCAGGAAGCGGTCTCGTGGCACAGCGCGTCCTTGTCGACCGGCTCGTTCGTAGCGTCCCGGCTCACCTCGATCTGGAGGGTGACCGCCGGGGAGGTAGCGGTGCTGGTCGCCTTCCAGTTCACCAGCGTGACGGAAGGCAATCGCCAGCCTTCGACGACACCGCCGGCGGACCAACCCGGCAGGTGAGCTTCGACGACGGTGTCCATGGTGTCGGCGGCCGCGGCGGTCACGGCGGGATCGACCTGCACCCCGCCGTGCTCAAGGGTCTTCAGCGGCGTCGGGGCCGGGTCAGACTGGCCCAGGATGGGACCGGCCACGGACAGGCCCAACGGCGTGGGTTCCAGCAGGTGCGCCCCACCGACGGCCCCGGCGGTCAACAGAGCAGCGGCCAGGGAGCCGACGCCCCAGCGGGTCCGGCGTTGACGGCGCAGTCGCGTGCGGCCGCGGCCGGTGGCCTCGGCGATGAACGCGGAGGAGTCCCCCACGGGTCCGGCGGCGGCGTGCAGGTCAGCACGTAGGGCGGCGGGGAAGGGGTCGTGGGTCTCGGTGTTCACGAGCGGTTCCAATCCACGAAAGAGGCAGCAGAGGAGACAGTGGAGGAGGGAGTGTCCGGACTCGACCGGTCCGGCTGAGATCGCTGCTCAGCCGCGAGGTCGGGCAGGGTCTGGCGCAACCGGACCAGCGCGCGTGAGGCCTGGCTTTTGACGGTGCCGACGCTGATGTCGAGCAGGTCAGCGACCTGTTCGTCGCTGCGGTCGTCGAGGTAGCGCAGGACGATCACGGCGCGTTGGCGTGGTGGTAGGGGGCGCAGGATGGCGAGGAGGTCGGCGCGTTGTTCGAGGTCGACCAGCGGCTGGGAGGGTTCGGATCCGGCGAGGTGGTCGTCGACGTCGCGGACGGCTTCGTAGCGGTGTGAGCGGCTGCGCCAGCGTGAGGTGGCGGCGTTGGCTAGGGCGCGGCGGGCGTAGGCGCTGGGGTCTTGGATGCGTGGCCAGCGGGCGTACATCTTGGCGTAGACGTCTTGGAGGAGGTCTTCACCGATGTGGAAGTCGCCGGCCAGTAGTCGGGCGATGCGCCGCAGCTGCGGGGTTGCCTCGTTGGCCCAGGAGGTGAAGTGCTCTTCCCGGTTCATGTCGTCCACACTGCCCTGACGCGGAAGGGTCAAGATCTGGTTGCACGTCGAGGCGGTGTTTCTGGGCAGACCCTGATGTGGCTCAGGTACCTGCTCGAGTTCCGTCTCCTCCGCTCTTCGGCAGATCCGCGAGGTCGCCGGCCGCCAGCGACAGCGCACACAACGCGAGATGGGCGTTAGGACTCGCTGAGGTCCCAGGCCATGCCTGCTGGTCGAGCCTGGAGGCCGGTCGGGCTGAAGACTTGCACTGCCTCAGGTCCGACGTTGCGCGCCATGACGCGGCCGGCGGTGTCGGTGACGACGACACCGCTGCGTTCGGGCAGGGCGAGCACCACCTGCTGGTGCACCGTGGCCCACTGCTGCAGCTCGGTGTCCTGCTCCGGTTGGTAGTGCGGTCGTACCACTGCCCCGGCTAAGCGGTTCAGACCGCGAGTGTCGCTTACGCCAGCGTCGTTGGGGTCCTCGGCCTCGGCGATGGCGATGTCCGCGCCGAGCAGAATCGCGCCGGCGCTGCCGCCGTACACCTGGCCTCCGTCGTTGAGGAAGGCGTTCAGTGCGCTGAGCAGGTCGTGCTGCTGTAGGTGGTGCAGCAGGTCGAAGGTGTTGCCGCCGGGGATGGCGACGACCTGACTGCGTTGTAGACGCTGGGCGCTGTGGTCGTCATCGGTCTTCTCCAGGCCCCAGGCGTCGAGGGTGAAGTCCCCTCGGGTGTGCAGGGCGTTGGAGAGCCACTGGGCGCTGCCGGTTCGGGCCGGGCCGAGAGGCATCGCGAAGGACCAGATGCTCACGCGCTGGCCAGGGGTGAACGCCTCGTCCCACAGCGCTGCTTCATCGTGCTCGCTGCCGCCGCCGCCAAGGTAGATCCCCGTCATGGTGATCACAGTGCCGAGGTGGTACCTGGCTAGTCCAGCCACTTTCTGGCGGTGCTGCGAGACCTCGCGCAATTCGCCACGAGCGCGACGTCGTCGGCCCCAGGCAACTGCCCGGAGAGCGGGATGACCGCGAGGTAGAGATCTCTTCTACTCACATGATCCAGATGTCCTGTCCAGGAGAAGCTCCGCACTCCGTCAGGGCTTGGGCCGCTTCCTCCGACAGGTCGGCGATCTCCGCTGTGGAGTTGCCGCCACCGATTTGCATCTCATCGCCGAGCTGGGTGGTGCTGCCGTCAGCGAGGGTGAGTGTGGAGGTTGAGGCGTCCCATGTTGTTCCCGCCGACCAGATCACCAGGATGTCGTGCACCCCGAGGCAGGAGCCGACCCGTGACAGGGGGCCCTGGAGGGCGGCGGCCATGTGACCGCGCTGCTCCTCGGAAGCAACGATGATCTCGCCCTGCCGGGACGCGTCGAAGGGTTGCCGCGTGTTGTTTGCATCAGTGATGTCGCTGGGTGCGGTGGCGGGTAGTGGAGTCCACCAGAGTGGTGTACGGCGCCCCCGGTGAGTGAGGGCGTGTCCACCAACGTGTGAGGCGGCCACCGCGTGATGCTTCGACCTGAGTTCCCGCTCGAGACCGAAGAAGGACAACGCGATGACCGCCAACCCCATGATGGACCCTGCCCACTTCATCGACGAGCAGCTCGCCCAAGCCAGCCCAGACCTGCTGCGCGAGCTCATGTCCACGTTCATCAACACCCTCATGTCCGCTGACGCCGACGCCGTCTGCGGAGCCACCTACGGCGCCTCGTCCCCGGAGCGGGTGAACTCCCGCAACGGCTACCGCCACCGCGACTTCGACACCCGCCTCGGCACCATCGACGCCGCCATCCCAAAGCTGCGTCAGGGGTCGTACTTCCCCGACTGGCTCCTCGAGCGCCGCCGACGGGCCGAACGGGCGCTGACCACTGTGGTCGCCACCGCCTACCTGCTCGGCGTCTCCACCCGCCGGATGGAGAAGCTCGTGGAGTCCCTCGGGATCACAAGGTTGTCGAAGTCGCAGGTCAGCGAGATGGCCAAAGACCTCGACGCCCAGGTCGAAGCCTTCCGGACGAGGAGGTTGGACGCCGGTCCCTACACGTTCCTCGCCGCCGACGCGCTGGTGATGAAGGTCCGCGAGGACGGCCGGGTCGCCAACGTCCACGCGATGCTGGCGGTCGGGGTGAATGCTGATGGGCACCGGGAGATCCTCGGCCTGCAGACCTCGAGCGCGGAGGACGGGGCCGGCTGGTTGGGGTTCTTCCGGGATCTGACCGCCCGGGGCCTGAGCGGTGTCAGGTTGGTGACCTCCGACGCCCACGCCGGTCTGGTCGCCGCGATCGGCGCGACCCTGCCCGGCGCGTCCTGGCAGCGGTGTCGGACGCACTACGCGGCGAACTTGATGGCGGTGACTCCGAAGACGTCCTGGCCTTGGGTGAAGACGTTGCTGCACAGCGTCTACGACCAGCCTGACGCAGACTCGGTGCACGCCCAGTTCGACCGCCTGCTGGACGCCGTCGAGCAGAAATTGCCGAAAGTCGCCGCCCACCTCGACACCGCCCGCGCCGACGTCCTCGCGTTTACGGCATTCCCGAAGGAGGTGTGACGTCAGGTCTGGTCGAACAACCCGCAGGAGCGGTTGAACCGGGAGATCCGCCGCCGCACCGACGTCGTTGGGATCTTCCCCGACCGTGATTCCCTGATCCGCTTGGTCGGGGCGGTGTTGGCTGAGCAGGACGATGAGTGGACCGAGGGCCGGCGCTACCTCGGTCTGGACCTACTTGCTCGCTGCCGGATGACCTCCGTCGCTGGCGAAGGCGAGGGCACCGTGGAGACCGTGGTGGAGGTGAACTCTGACCTCACGATGCAGGCCTTGACGGCCTGATCGCACGGAGCATCACGCGGCGAACGTCGTACACCACCTCAGTGGACTTGACCTCGATGGGGGACAGGGAGGAGCCGTGCTCGACCCAGCGGTCGGCGGCGAGGTCGATGACCAGGCTGGCGGTGACCGGGCGCAGGACGTCCAGGGTCGCCACGACGGCCCGGGCCCGGTCGATGGGGTCGGGCCAGCTCGGGTTCACCTGTCGTGGTGCGATGACGTGGATGGTTCGACCGGGCAGGTCTGAGTGGGACAGCACTTGGTGATCCTGCCCGGGTCGTGGCTTCGAGCGCAGGCGAGTTTCAGCGCGCTGGCTCAGTCTTTCGGGATGAAGGCGACATCGCGACCATCGTCAAGACCGCGACGCCGCCGGCAGCTCAGCACCGCGCACATCGCGGGATGACCGTGCGTCTGCGTTCCGCGCTGCTCGCCAGCCACATGCCGACTGGGCCCTTTGGCCGAGCGCTCAACGGCCGCGTCAGGGCTGAGGAGTTGGACGCTTCCGCTTCTCGATCCACTCGGCATCCTTCTCGCGCTGGCGCACGATCGAAGGCATGGTCAGCCGCAGCAGGACGGCGACCAGGACGACGATGACGACAGGGATCCAGGACCTCATCGCGATCGCGACGCCGGCCACGATGACTGCCGCGATCACCATGCCTGCGATGCGTTGTCGTCCGGTCAACATGCTGAGCAGTGTCACTGACCACCCGCCCAGATGCATCGCCAACTGCTGACACCGCTGGAGCTGATCAAAGCTGGGCGGTGGAGGCCCGGTGCTGCCCGTACCTCTCCTCAAGACCGCGGGGACATCGATGTGATGGCGGCAGCACCAGCGACGATCAGATCAGGGGTAGAGCCTGCGACAAGACGACGAGGGACATGGACACGACCCCCAGCTCGTGACCTGTGGTCCACCCCTGCTCCCCGCGCCGTCGCCGCCGCTTGACCTCGACGATGGCGGCGGCGATGAGTGCCAGAGCGGCAACGATGAGGACGACGTTGCTCCACGGTCGGAACATGATCTGCATCCTTGCTGGTGCACCCCGCGAGGGCACCTCGCGGTGCGCCTGTGAGTGACCGCTCATCGACGATGTGCGGGCGATCTTCGTGCTGGGCTTGCATCCGGACATCGATACGACCTCGATGTCGCTGCCAGCTCGGGACCGCGCACGACGCGGGGTGACCGTGAACTGTCGCGGACGCTGTCGACCGATGTGGACCCCGTCCGGTCCACCTCATCCAGGTACTCCTCCCCGTCCCGGTTGCCGAGGGTCAGGTTCGTTTCCGTGGCCACCGCCCGGTTCGCCACGACCCGCACCTCCACGGCCACGTCGTCGATGACGTGCAGCACGAGCAGGGGTGGTTCGGGGGCGGACAGCGTTTCGGCATCGGCTGTGACGCGCATCCCCGTGTCGGGAAACGCCTCGAAGAGGTTGGTGTCCGGTGCGTTCTCCCCGCGGGGAAGGGGCGGTCGTCCGGGTGGAACGGCTCCTCGTGGTTCTCCGGCGGGAGTACTCCGGGAACTCGTGGAGACGCCCGACGTCGACCCGTCGAGGGCCGTTCAACCGATCCTCCTCACCAACGCGGATCCTCGGGGAGGACCGGACCGGGGCAGATTCCCTGGGCTGTCAGCGCCCCGTCAGGCACGTCGGTCGCCGCTCGACACTGACGCCGTCGCCCAGTGCTCGGCTCTCACTCCACCTTGTCTCGTTCTTCCGCGACGCGGTGGGGAACACGGAGCAGGCGGACGGCGGTGACGAGGACGAGGCCGCCGACGACGTTGCCCAGCACCGCCCACGCGGCTGTCCTGGCCCAGTCCGCGTAGCCGAACGGCGCACCGACGTGGAGGGCGGCGAACATCAGCAGGGAGTCCAGGACGCTGTGGAGCAGTTGCGTCCCCGCCAGGAGCGCACCGAAGAGGATGGCGGGGACGAGTTTCACGCCGACGGCCTCGGTGGCGTGCTGCATGCGGGTCATGAGGGTGATGACGGCGCCGGCCAGCACGGCCAGGGCGAAGGACTCCTTGCCGACGCCGAGGTCGATGAAGTGGCGGGCGGAGTCCACCGCCGTGCTCGCGAGGTCGGGGAGGGCGGTCATGATGATCCAGGTGATGACCCATCCGGCGAGGAGGTTCGTCAGCAGGGTCGTCCCCCACAGCCGGGCGAGCTGGGCGAGGGTGCCCCGGCGGGCGACGACGGCGATCACCGGTACGAGGAAGTTCTCGGTGAACAGTTCGCTGCGGGCCAGCAGGAGTGCGACGAAGCCCACCGAGAAGGCGAGACCGGCGAGCAGGTCGTTGCCGGTCTCGTGCTTGACGACGAGGTAGGCGAGCAGACCCGTTCCGACGTCGATTCCTCCGAGGAGGCCGACGCTGAGCAGCGGCAGCAGCGGGCGGCGCAGACGGTCCTCGCCTTCTTCGACGAGGCGGTCGAAGGCGTCTTCCACTTCGTGTTCGGGTTCGTCGGGGCGGTCTGCCGCGCCGGGAAGGTCTGATGCCGTCTGGTCCATGTCACGACTGTCGATGTGACGGCGAAGGCCCGCCAGTGGGAGTTCTGGACGGCTTCGACCGTGCTGGTCCCGGGACGACGGAACGGCCGGACGTCAGGCGGAGGCAGCCACCACCTGCCCCCGACCGACGCGCTGCGACCAAGAGGCCGGCGACAGGTCGAAACGTGCACGCTCACGGGGTCAGCCCACGATCAGCGCCGGCGGCGGAATCCTCACGTTGCTGTGCAGCGACCGTGCCTGGTTCTCGACGACGACCGGAGCGGTGGTGGTGGTGGTCCGGGTCCGAACCCGCGCGTCGTGCAACGCCGCGACCACCCGTTCGGCTCGGTTTCGACCACCGACCTCACTCGCTAACATTTTTCTGTTAGCGTCTAAGTCAAACGTTCATCCCCGACCCCAGGAGCACCCGTGCCGATCCAGAAACCCTCGCCCGCGCAGATCGCCGGCCTCGCCGCCGAGATCGGCTACTCCTCGATCGCCGCAGCACCGGAGGAGTACACCGGGATGATCTCGGGCATGCTCGGGGTGTACGACGCTCTCGACGCGTTCCCGGAGCCACAGGTGCTGGCCGGCCGCGACGCGGTCGAGCACACGGTCCCCTCTGCGGAGGAGGACCCCCACCACGCGTGGGAGGTCCGTGCGTCGATCCGCGGAGCCGCGGGGGGTCTCCTCGCCGGAGTTCGCCTGGGGGTCAAGGACAGCATCCTCGTGGCCGGTCTCCCGATGCGGAACGGTTCGAAGGAACTCGAGGGTTTCGTCCCGAACGCTGATGCCACGGTCGTCACCCGAGCCCTCGCCGCCGGCGCGGAGGTGGTGGGGAAGACCACCAACGAGTACTTCTGCATGTCCGGGGGCAGCCACACCGCAGCGACCGGCGTGGTGCACAACCCGCACCGGAGGGGTTTCTCCTCGGGTGGCTCCTCCAGCGGCAGCGCCGTCGCGCTCGTCACCGGCGACGCCGACATGACCCTCGGCGCCGACCAGGCCGGTTCCATCCGGATGCCGGCGTCCTGGTCCGGTGTCGTCGGCCTGAAACCGACCTACGGACTCGTCCCCTACACCGGCATCGCGACGCTCGACGGCTACTTCGACCACGTCGGCCCCATGACCCGCACGGTCGAGGACAACGCACGCTTCCTCACCGTCCTGGCCGGCTCCGACGGCATCGACCCGCGCCAACGCGACATCTCCGTCGGCGACTACCTCACCGCCCTCGACGCAGGAGTCCGAGGACTCCGGATCGGCATCCTCACGGAAGGGTTCGGCGGCGACCACGCCGAAGCCGGCGTCGACGAGATCGTCGTCGCAGCGGCGGAAGCGTTGCGCGAGCGTGGTGCGATCGTGGACGAGGTGTCGGTGCCGCTGCACGAGCTGGCTCCCGCGCTCTGGACGGCCATCGCCATCGAGGGCATGGCCGAGACGGTCCTGCGCAACCAGGGTTTCGGGTTCGGTCGTCCCGACCACTACCCCGTCGACATGATGCAGCACCTCTTCGACCACCGTGCGGCCGCCGCGGAGCACCCCGCGAACGTGCAGTTGTTCACCCTCGTCGGTCGCTACGTCGACCAGCAGCAGGGTCGCCTGAACTACGCCAAGGCCGTCAACCGGGCCCGGACCCTCCGCGCGGCCTACGACCAGGCGCTGGAGCGCTTCGACGTCCTGATCACCCCGACCACCCCTCAGACCGCGCGCCCGCTGCCGGACCCGGCGCACGGCGCCGGCGCGGCCATCGGGGCGTCGATCGAGATGTCGGCGAACACCACCCCGTTCAACATCACCCACCACCCTGCTCTCAGCGTGCCGTGCGGCACGCTGGACGGACTCCCGGTGGGACTCCAGATCATCGGACGCCACTTCGACGAGGCCGTGCTGTTCCGCGTCGGTCGGGCGATCGAGCAGAACTGAGCCCTTCCGGTGCTCCGGCGCGTTCGCCCGTGATCGAGGAGCGGCTGCGCCGGCTGGACGTCACCGGTGGGATGATGGTGGATGGCCGTCGTCCCACCGGCCGTCATGTCGTCACCGGCGGAAGAGGAAGCGCGTTGACCCGTTCTGACGAGATGCGAGTCCGCATCCTCGACACCGCGTTCGCGCTCCTCACCGACGGCGGTCGTGACGCGGTCACGACGCGCGCCATCACCTCGGCGCTGCACATCCAGGCCCCGACGATCTACCGGATCTTCGGGGACAAGCAGGGTGTGCTCGATGCGGTGGCCCTGCACGGATTCTCCAACCACCTCGCCAGCTGGACCGGGTGGAAACCGGGTTCCGACCCGGTCGAGTCGATCCGTCAGGGTTGGGACATGCACGTCGAGTGGGGACTGCTGAACCCGCACGTCTACTCGATCGCCTACGGCGAACCGCACCTGGGCACGTCGACGTCGGCCGCGTCCGCGATCGACGAGATCCTGCGGGTGCAGATCCGGGAGGCGGCCAAGGAGGGCCTGCTCGCCGTCCCCGTCGACGACGCGGTGCACGTGGTGCGGGCCGTGGGCGTGGGGGTCGTGTTCACCCTTCTCGCCATGCCGGAGGAACACCGCGACCTGCGTCTGTCGGTGCGGGGTCGCGAGTCGGCCCTCCGCACGATCCTCAGTGCCCCTGACGCGAACGGCGACCGCTCAGGAGCCGCCATGCAGCTCAGGCACCAGATCGCCGAGACGACAGCCCTGACCGCGAACGAGCGCGCACTCCTGGGCGATTGGCTCGACCGCCTCGCAGAGTAGGCAGCGAGCGCAGGGTGCGCCTGCCGCCCCGTCCGAACCGTGGTCGCGCTGCGTCCCACGTCGCGCGAAGGACGTCTCGAGACGCACCCGGCGGCGGTCGTCGCAGTGCCTCGGAGGTTCGCCGCCGGCGCAGTTTGATCCGTGGGAAACCCCTCGGTGCTGTTCGCCTCGATGGATGCACGGAACGACGAACACCCCTGCGGACGCGACGAGATCGATGATCTCCGGCGTCGGCGCCTCGTCGACGAACAGGTGCGCGAGACCGTCGATCCCCGCCTCGAGGGCCGTCCGCGTCGCGCGGACGGTGAGCGTGTGGGTCAGCGTCATCATGCCGAGGCGTCGAGCCCCGGCGACGGCGTTCAGCGTGGCCTGGTCGAGCATCGGAAGCCCGGGAGCGCTCGCTGTGGACCCGTCCTCGATGAGGAACTCGATGAGGAACTCGATGTGGTCCGATCCCGACGCGATCAGTTTCGGGATGAAGGACACGGCTTGCTCGGGATCGGTGGAGAGCGGCATCACGATGTCGCCGGACCCTGGTTCCCCCTGGCCGGGGAACGCAGCTTCCGGGACGAGTGCGTGTGGGTATCGATGAGTCCCGGCAGCTGGGTCTTGCCGGTCCCGTCGATCGACGCACCGGTCACGGTGTGCGCCTCGTCGTCCGTGGACGAGGGACGAACCGAGGCGATCCTGGTCTCCTCGATCGTCACCGTCTGGTTCTCGAGCACGTGTTCGCCGACGAAGACGCGAACGTTCGAGATCGTCGTGGAAGCCACGTCAGTCCTGTTCAGCGGGCGGGTCACGAGTTTCGGCGGCGTTGACAGAACCACCTCAGCACGCCACGGGAGGATCGAGGGCTGCGAGGAACCCTCAGCCCGCGTGTCCTGACGGGCCGCCGCGGAACTGTCCGGTCGTTGCGGCTGTCGGTTGCGCGTGGGTGCCCCGGCCGCAGGTGTGGTCGTCGGGAACGATGACGTGGTGACCGAGCACGGCCACTTCGGGCAATCTGTTGCGTCGCCGTCAGCACCGGAGCGCCAGGAAACTCAACTCGATCAACGACTGCGGCCTGACGCGCCACCTGCCGGTGGCGCCCCGGTCACCGGCGGGTCAGGACGTTGCCGGCTGTCGATCTTCGTCCAGAGGAACGCCCTGACCGAACGTCTCGGACCGGCGAGCACCGGTGCGAGGGGGGCTGGTCGTGTCGGGGTCGACACGTCACGACCAGCCCCTGGCCCACACCCGAGGGGGGCGAGGCGCGGGCCGGTCATCAGTTCATTCCGTGACCGCGGCGTTGGCCACCTGACGCTTCGCGCACCGCGCCCACGACCCGGACCAGCTGGCGCTGCGGCCCAGGGTTCAGCGGCTGGACCAGGTGCAGCTCTTCCGTCCAGGCTGAGGTTCCACGGGGAAGGTGAAGCTCTGCAGGAGGTAGCCGTCGGCGGGGGTGGGGTTCAGGAACACCTGAGTGGGGGCTCCGTAGCCGGCTTCGGCGAGTACCTGGCCGTGGGTGTCGTAGGCGGTCAGGTAGGCGGAGCTGCCCCGGGTGGAGCGGTGCGCATCGGGTCGACTGAGGACGTCGGCGGCTCTGGCCATGGCGCGTACCTGCCAGACGTCGAGGGTCCCGGCTTCGGGGAGGTGAGCGGTGAGTTCCTTCGCCTGGAGGGCGAGGTCTGCCTGGGCCGCGTCCAGGTCTGAGATGAGTCCCACCGTGTCTGAGTCGTGGTCGAGGATGCTCGTGACGTAGCAGTCGGCGGGGATGTACTCCGCGGAGGCCCGCAGCGATGAGAGCGCCGGTGTGGAGATGTCCTGCTGGACTTGTCCACCGGAGAGGAACAGCAGGGGGAGGGCGGCGGCGACGGTCGTCGTGGTGCGTGTCGCGCTCAGCATGCGTGCCTCTTCGACCGTTGCGTCTCGGTGCTTGAGGGTGCCGCCTGAGTGCTCCCTGCGGGTGAGCGGTCGTGGTCCTCGCCATGACCGTGCACTCCACGACCGTGACGTCGGGGACCGACCCCGCAGGGGTTCCGGTCCCCGGCGAGATCACGTCGGCCTCGAGGTGGCTGCGGGCCGCGCGGGTCGGGTCGCGGGGAGGAGGGCGGGGTGGGGCCGACGGACCACGAGGACGGTCGTGGTGACGACCGCGGCCAGGGCGAGTCCGCACCCGAGGACCAGGACCACCCCCGCGGGGTGGACGACGGACTGCCCCCGCCACGCCTGGACGGTGAGGAGGACCGTGGCGGCGGCGTAGACCACGGCCGCGGTGAGGCTCAGGTGCCGCCGCGTGGTGGGCGAGTCCGGCCGGGTCACGCGCCGGCCCGCGGCGCGGGTCAGGAGGGCGAGCAGCGGGAGGACCTGCAGGGCGTGGATCCCGACGAAGTGGGCGACCCGGAAGTCACCGCCGTTCGTGCTCCACCCCAGCAGCGGGAGGCCGGGTCCGCCGTCGGGCACGCCGACGGCGTGGGCCCCGATGATCCCGGTCGGGGCGCTGAGCTGCGCCGGCGTCGGGGCGGTCATGAGGAAGGCGACCCCGATGCCGACGAGCGCGACGAGCACCCCGGCCCGCAGCGCGAGGGTCAGGGCCGGGTCCTCGAAGCGGACGAGGAAGACGGCCGCGGAGGTCACGAACGTGGCGAGGTACATGACGGTGATCGAGACGGCCATCACCGCCCAGACGGTGGCGTGCAGGCCGTTGCTGACGTTGAAGTGGCTGGTGGTGCCGGTCGCGGCGGCCCAGACGATGAGCACCTGCTCGACGACGAGGGTGACGGCGATGACCGTGCCGAGGGCGCGGGTCAGCGAGCGCCACCGGGGCAGGTGGGCGATGAGCCAGGCCCAGGTGAGCGTGTAGAAAAGGATCGAGAGCGAGAACTTCAGCGGTTTCGCCCAGGCCGGGGCGCCGAGGATCTCGCGCGGGTCCACGACGAGTCCGACCGCGCTGACGAGCGCGCAGACGCCCATGAGGGCGGCGACGGTCATCAGCGGGGGGTGCCACGCGTGGGCGCGGCGCCAGGCGGCGACGCTCACGACAGCGACGCGCACGACGGCGACGGTCACGACAGCGACGCCGTCCGTGACGATGCGGTGGGGCGGGCTGCGGCGAGGCTCGCGGTGATGCCGTCCACCACGGGGGTGGGGGAGACGCCGAACGTCGTCTCGTAGGCCGTCGAGTCGAAGACGTAGGGGGCGCGGTACTGGTAGCTGAGCTCCAGGGTCTCCCGGGCGGAGGTGATGAAGAGGGCCCCGATCCGCATCGTGGTGGAGCTCATGACCCCCAGGGGGACGTCGGCCGGCGCGGTCGTGCCCGCCGCGACGTCGACGGCCGTCCGGACGTACTGCCGGCCGGTGAGGGCGGGGGCGGTGGGCAGGTGCCAGGTGCGTCCCCGGGCCCGGTCGTCGGTGCCGAGGACGGTGAGGGCCCGGCCGATGTCGGGGGTGTAGGTCAGGGAGTGGGGCTGGTCGGCGTCGTAGAGCCAGGTGCTCCTGCGGCCGGCGGCGACCTTGTCGAGGACGAAGCCGTTGAAGACGCTCGTCGTGGCGCCGGGGCCGTAGAAGTCGGCGCTGCGGCCGACGGTGACGTCGACGCCGCGGGCGGCGGCCCGGGCGAGCAGGTCCAGCGCGGCGGCGCGCACCCGGCCCTTCCTGCCGCCGGGTCGGACGGGGGTGTCCTCGGTCATGGGGCCGTCGACGGGGCCGTAGGCGTAGACGTTGTCGAGGTAGACGAGGTGGGTGCCCTGCTCGGCGGCGACGGCGGCGACGTTGTCCAGGATCACGGGCCACTGCCGGGCCCAGACCCGGGAGGAGTAGGGCAGTCCCGCGACGAGGTAGGCGACGTCGGCGCCGCGCAGGGCCCGGTGGACGTCGTCGTGGTCGAGGAGGTCCGCGACGAGCGGGACGACCCCGTCCACGTTGGTGGGGTGCCGGCCGACGGACGTCGGGGTGTGGCCGGCGGCGACGAGGGCCCGGAGGGTCTCGCGGCCGACGACGCCGTTGCCGCCGAGGACGACGTGGGTGGCTGCGGTCATGGCGTGGCTCGTTCCGTGAGGGGGGCGGGGTCGGGCTCGGGGGAGACCGGTCCTGGTGCGGCGACCGGGAAGAGGTGGTGGGTGGCGTTCTCCTGGGCGAGCCGGCGCAGGCCGGCGAGGAGCGGGTCGCCGAGGACGGTCCCGACGACCATGAGCTCGGCGACGGCGTCGCGGCCCTCGCGGTGGGTCAGGGCCCGCAGGTCGGCCTCGGCCGCGGTGGCCGCGGCGTCGGCGTAGGCGTGCAGGTAGGTGTCGGGCGCGTCGAAGTCGATGGCGCGCAGTCCGTCGAGGGCGCGCGCGGCCGCGTCGTAGCCGGGGTTGTCGGCGCTGACGGCCCAGCCGCGGGCGGCGACGACGGCTTCGACGGCGCGCCGGGCGTCGTCGCTGGGGGCGGAGTCCTGGGTGCGGGGGCCGCTCATGGCGTGCTGCGCCACGCCGAAGGTCTCGGCGAGGGGGGCGGAGTCGGTGTCCAGGGCGGTGATGACGTCCTTCGTGGCGGCGACGGAGAGGTTGCCGGTCTCGAGCAGCGCGCGGATCAGTCGGACGCGCTGCAGGTGGGAGTCGTCGTAGGACACCTGGTTCGGTGCGGTCCGGACGCCCGCGGGCAGCAGACCTTCGCGTTGGTAGTACTTGACGGCGGAGAGCGGGACACCGGCTCGGTCGGCCAGAACAGATATTCGCACTATCGGATAGTAGCACTATCCATAATAGGTCTGCGGGTCTCCTGGCGTGGACCGCGACCACGGCCCGCGCGGTGGACCCGTGGTCGTCCTGGCTCGGCACCCCACGGCTGACCGGTTCCCGCCCGGGGCAGGATCAAGGGGGGATCGCCCGCGACCGATGAGTTGAGGGTGAACCGGGAAGACTGGCTGGCCCTGGCGCAGGCGAGCGTGCAGGAGGACGTCGCCCGCTCCGAGGCCGTCCCGGCGCTCCCCGGCCCTCCCGTCGTCCCCCTCGTCCTGTCCGCCCTCACGACCGCGCCGGCGGCGGCGCGGCTGGCGGCCCTGCACGAGTACGGCCTGCTCGACGCCCCCGCCGACGACGAACTCTCCGCCGTGGTCCGGGCGGCGGCGCTGGTGGCCGGGGTCCCGCACGCCACGCTCAACCTCATCGACGAGAACCGCCAGTGCCAGCTGACCACCGTCGGCTTCGACGGCGCGGACTCCGCCCGCACGGACTCCATGTGCGCCCTGCACTTCGAGGCCGGCGAGGTCGTCCACGTCCCCGACGCCTCCCAGGACCCCCGGTTCGCACGCAACCCGTGGGTGGACGGGCGGATGGCGCACGTGCGCCTCTACGCTTCCGCCCCGCTGGTCAGCCCCGCCGGTCACGCCCTGGGCTCGCTCTGCGTCTTCGACACCGTCACCGGCCGGCTCAGCGAGCAGCAGCTCGGCGTCCTGCGCGACCTCGCCGGGGTCCTCGTCGCGCTCTTCGAGCGTCGCCGCCAGGCCCGGCGCGCCGTGGAGGAACGCCGCCAGGCCTTCGAGCAGCGCGAGCAGGCCGCGGAGGCCCGCGAGCTGGCCATGCTGGCGATGAACGAGTCCGAGGCGCGCTGGGAACTCAGCGAGGTCGTCGCCGAGACCATCGAGGTCGGCCTCGTCGTCGTCGACGCCGACGGGCAGGTCGGTTCCCTGAACCGGGCCATGCGCCAGTGGCAGGGCAGGTCCGCGACCCCCTCCGAAGCTCCCGCGACCTTCTTCGCCGCCGACGGGACCACCCCCCTGAGCGCCCGGGAGCTGCCGTGGCTGCGGGCCCTGCACGAGGGTGCGGTCGAGGGCGCCGAGATCGTCCTGGCCGCGCCGGGGCAGCCGCGCCGCACCCTGGTGTGCTCGGGACGGGCGATGCGCCGCATGGACGGGACCCCGCTGGGGGCGGTGGTCGCCGTCAACGACGTCACCCACGCCCGGGAACGGGAGCAGGCCCTGGCCGCGGCCCACGCGGACCGGGCGGCCGCGCACACGACCATCGAGGAGGCCCACGCCGCGCTGGCCCGGCACAGCCGACGGGTGCAGGCCCTCGCGGACGCCTCCCGCGCCCTGGCCGTCGCCGCCGACCCGCAGGAGTCCGTCTGCCGGTCGCTGCAGGAACTCACCGGCGCCGACGCGGCCTACCTGCTGCGCCCGGACACCCGGGACGGCATCGCGGGGTTGCGCGCCGTCGTCACCTCGGGCTTCGCCTCCGACCTCAGCTCGCCCCTCGGCGCGGGGGCGGGGGCCGGCGGCGTCTTCTACCGCGACGCCGAGTCCTCCCTGGCCGCGACCTGCTTCGCCACCGCCACCCAGGTCTTCGTCGCCGACGTCGGCAGTGACCCCCGGACCGCCCTGCGCGTCGTCGCCTCCACCGGGGTCGTGTCCGGGCTCTGGTACCCGGTGGTGCTGTCCGGGCAGCGGACCGTGGGTGTCCTGGGGGTGTTCTGGCGGACCCCGCTGGCGGACCTGCCCGAGCACGTGCTGCCGGTGCTGCAGACCCTGTCCGGGGAGCTGGCCCACGCGCTGGAGCGCGCGGACCTCGTGCAGCGCCTGGCCTCGGCCGCGGAACGCGACAGCCTCACGGGGCTGGCCAACCGCCGCCGCTGGGACGAGGCGATCACCACCGAGGTCGCCCGCGCCGCCCGCAGCGGTGAACCGTTGAGCCTGGTGCTGATCGACCTGGACCACTTCAAGGACTACAACGACACCCACGGCCACCTCGGCGGGGACGCCCTGCTGCGCGAGTTCGCCGCCGCCGCCGGCGACTGCCTGCGCGAGGTCGACACCCTGGCCCGGTGGGGCGGGGAGGAGTTCGTCGTCGCCCTGCCCGGCTGCACGGCGGAGGCCGCGGCGGTGGTGGCCGACCGCATCCGCGCCGCGGTCCCGCGACGCCAGACCTGCACCGTCGGCGTCGCGCAGTGGCAGCCCGGGCTGCTGGCCGAGGACGTCATCGCCCACGCCGACGAAGCGCTCTACCGGGGCAAGCAGAACGGGCGGAACGCCACCGTCGTCCACACCGCGGGAGTTCCGACCGGCTCGTAGCGGCCGGAACCGGTGTCATTTTCCGTCACTCCCCGTCGAGGTGGACCCGGTGGCGGACACCCCTACAGCCCAGGGGCGCGGAGGCCGAAGGGGTGAGGGCCACCGGCATCCCGGCTGCGTGGCGCGCTCAGCCAGGAGGCCCCCGTGTCCACCCCTCGTGTCGCACCGCGCCGCTCGGGCGCAGCTGCCGCGAGCGGGGTCCCGCTGACGACGGGGGCGGTCCTGCGCAGCGTCGCGTTCGCGGTCGTGTTCGGCCTCTCGGTGTTCCTGGGGCGCCTCACCCTCATGGACGGCACCAGCCTGAGCCTGGTGTGGCCCGCCGCGGGGGTGGCCGCGGCCTGGTTCTGCGCCCAACGGCGCGCCGGGACCCGCGGGCTGGACGTCGCGCTGCTGTCCGTGACGACGTTCGTGCTGAACACCCTCACCGGCGCCCCTCCGGTGCTCGCGGTGTGCTTCGTCGCCGCGAACCTCGCCCAGGTCCTCACCTTCGCCGTCCTGTTCGCCCGCTGGTGCCCGCAGGCCTGGGGCGCGGGGGGCCGTGAGCCGCTCACCGGCATCGCGCAGCTGATGCGCATGCTCGCCGCCGCGGTGCTGGCCACCGGAGCCGGAGCCCTGCTGGGCCCGACGTCGGTGTGGGTGCTGACGGGGAACTGGTCGTGGCTGACGGCCCTGGTCTGGATGACCCGCAACACCGCCAGCGTCCTGCTCGTCACGGCCGTCGCCTTCCGCGTCGGCTGCGTGCTCACCGCCCGTCGCGACGCCCGGGACGCCCGGGACGACACCCTGGGAGCCGCCCCGCGCGTCCTGGTCCAGGTGCGCTGGCCGCGGGGGTGGCAGCTGGTGGAGCTGGCCGCCGCCCTGGCGTGCTCGGCGGTGGCCTACGCGCTGATCTTCGGCCGCTACGACGGCCTGCCCATCGCCTTCCCGCTGGTGGCCCTCTCGGCCTGGGTGGCGTTGCGCTTCGACACCACCATCGTCGTGGTCCACGACCTGGCCATGGGGGTGGTGGCGGTCGTCCTCACCCTGGCCGGCAACGGCCCGTTCGCCATGATCGCCGACGACGCCACCCGGGCCGTCGTGGTGCAGCTCTACGTGGTGATGCTGGCCGTGCTGGGGTTGTCGCTGGCCATGGGCCGCGACGAGCGGGACGTCCTGCTCGCACGGATGACCCTCTCCACCGCCGCCAGCCGGGAGCTGGCCGCCGAGGCCGCCGTCCAGCGCGCGCTGGCCGAGGAGGCGCGTGCCCTGGCCGAGGAGGCCCGCCGTGAGGCGGTGCGCGCCACCGCCGAGGCCGAGGCCCGCGGGGAACTGGCCCAGGCCGTCCTGGAGTCCGTCGAGGTGGGCATCGTCGTCGCCGACGCCGACGGGCACCTCACGATGCTCAACCGCGCCGCGCAGACCTGGCACGGCCTGGACGCCGACGCCGGCCTGGACCCCGCCGAGCACGCCGGGCGCTACGACCTCTTCACCGGCGACGGCACCACGCCCCTGGCGGCGGAGGACGTCCCCCTCGCCGAGGTCCTGCGCACCGGCGGCGTGCGGTCGGCCGAGATCGTCGTCGCGCCCACCGGCCGCCCGGCGATCACCGTGACCTGCTCGGGACGGCGCATGCACCGCGCCGACGGCAGCGCCCTGGGGGCGGTGGTGGCCATGACCGACGTCAGCGCCGACCGCGCTCTGCGTCGCGAGCTGGAAGCCGCCCGCAGCCGGGCCGACGAGCAGGCCACGCTGCTGCAGGCCGCCTTCGAGGCGTCGATGGTGGGCAACCTCCACCTGGCCCTCGACGGCACCGTCCTGCGCGTCAACCCCGCAGCCGCCGCCCTGGTCGGTCGCACCCCCGCGGAGCTCGTGGGTCAGGACTGGAGCCCCCACCTGCACCCCGAGGACCGCGAGGTGCGCCGTGGGGTCCTGCGCGACCTCATCGCCGACACCGCCCGCCGCGCCGCCGACACCGCGGCCCACGGTGGCGACGTCGCGTCGATCCCCGCCGCGACCGTCGACGGGGAGGTCCGCTACCTGCACCGCGACGGGCGCACCGTCCACACCCAGGCCTCGACCGTCGTGGTGTGCGACGCCGCGGGGCAGCCGGCGTACCTGGCCAGCCAGCTCCTCGACGTCAGCGACCGGGCGGCGGCCGAGGAGAGCGTGCGCCGTCAGCGCGACGTCTCCACCCGCCTGCTACGGGCGCTGAGCGACCTCGGGGAAGGCGTCCTGGTCGAGCACGGCGAGCAGATCACCTACGTCAACGACGCCATGGCGCGCCTGACCGGTCGCCGCACCCCGGGTCTGCTGGCCCTGCCGACGTCCCTGCTGCTGGTACCGGAGGCGGAGCAGGACGCCTGGACCGCGCGCCGCGCCTCCACCGTCGGGCAGGTCGGCGCCTCCGCACCCCTGGTCACCGCCCTGCGCCGCGGCGACGGGACCGTCGTGCCGGTGGAGGTCACGACCGTGCCGCTGCCCGACGCGGGCGGGCACGCCACCCTGACCCTGGTGCGCGACCTCTCCGAGCGCCTGCGCGCCCAGAGCGCCCTGGCCGCCTCCAACGAGCAGCTGCAGGAGGCCAACCGCCTCAAGGACGACCTCGTGGCGACCCTCAGCCACGACCTCCGCCAGCCGCTGTCGACGACCATCGGGTTCGCGGAACTGCTGCTGGACGACTGGCAGGAGCTGCCCGAGGCCGACAAGCGGCAGTACCTCACCCGCATCCAGAAGGCCGGCCGGTGGGCCAACGACCTGCTCGAGGACATCCTCACGATGGCGCAGCTCGACGCCGGGGCACCCACCCCCCGCACCACCCGCGTCCACGTCCCGAGCCTGGTCGCCGACGTCCTCGACCGCTGCGGCCACGACGGGTCGACGGTGGACAGCACCGGCGTCCAGGACCTCACCGTCCTCGCCGACCGCGGTCACCTCGAGCAGGTGCTGACCAACCTGGTCTCCAACGCCGTCAAGTACGGCGCGACGCCGGTGCGCCTGGTCGCCCGCCGCCGCGGCGAGCTCGTCGCCCTCGACGTCGTCGACGCCGGTGCGGGAGTGCCCGAGTCCTTCGTGCCGCACCTCTTCGACCGCTTCGCCCGCGCCACCACCGGGGCCGCGGTGGACAAGAAGGGCACGGGGCTGGGCCTCTACATCGCCCGCGCCCTGGCCAACGCCAACGGCGGGAACCTCACCTACCAGCCCGCCGTCGGGGGTGGCGCCCGCTTCACCCTCACCCTCAACGCCCTCACCGTGGACGCCGCGGACAGCGACGACAGCGGGGACCCGCGGCGAGCGCTGGAACAGGCGCTCGGGACGTCCTGACGCATCGTGCGGCCACCTCCCACCCGGACGCACGCGCGCCCGGGTGGGAGGTGGCACCGCTCAGACCGGGTCGCCGAAGTCCGGGACGGGCAGGCGCGCGCCGTCCTGCTTCGCCGACTCGTTGGCGACGATCCCCGGGAGGGTGAACCGGGCCGCGACCCACGCGTTGACCGGCGGGTGGACGCGGTCGCGGACGGCCACGACGAAGTCGTCGGCCAGGAAGTGGTGGGCTCCCTCGTGCCCGTTGGGGGCCCCTTCGAACTCCTTCGGCAGCCGGCTGCGGTCATGCACCTTCGCCGTGCCGGACCGGAAGCTGCTGAGCAGCGCCGGGTCGATGTCGCTCATGTCCTCGGGGACGTCGGAGTGCTCACCGGCCCGCAGCTCGTCGCTGATGTCGACGGTGCTGCCCTTGTGGTAGTCCTCGCCGTCGGACTTCACGGTGACGACGGTGCTGGTGACGGACTGCTCCATGACCTGTTCGGTGCCGTAGAAGCGGAACCGCGACTCCGGACCGTTCCAGTACCCGACGCGACGGAACTCGTTGGTCCGCATGACCCCGCCGTCGGCGAGGGTGAAGAGCGCCGACATGTTGGAGAAGTCGTTGTCCCAGCGCGAGACCGCCTTGTCGAAGACGCCGTCGTCGCGGGTGTCGCTGATGCCGGTGCAGCTGACGCTGACGGCGTGGGTCGGCCAGGCGCCCAGCACGCCGCCGATGGCGTGGGTCGGGTAGAGCATGGGCGGGTAGCTGGCCGTCTCCTTCCAGTCCTCCCCGCCGCTGTACTGGTAGGCGGCGTAGAAGCCGTTGTCCATGTCGTGGACGTAGTCGCCCTCGCCGTAGAACACCCGGCCGAACTCACCGGCCGCGATGTGCTCGCGGGCCCAGACGGTGGCGGGGTTGTAGTAGCTGGTCTCGCCCATCATGTAGACGAGCCCCGTCTCGCGGACCGCGGCCACGATGGCCTCGACGTCGTCGACGGTCGTCGCCATCGGCACCGCGGAGTAGACGTGCTTGCCGGCGGCCAGCGCCTGGCGGACCAGGGGACCGTGCGACCAGCGCTGGGTCATGATGGCGACGGCGTCCACGTCGGAGGCCAGCGCGTCCTCGAAGCTCTCGAAGGACCCGGCGAGGCCGTGGGTCTCGACGTGCTGCTGCGCACGCTCGGGCACGACGTCGGTGACCCACACCTCTTCGACGTCGGGGTGCAGCTGCCACAGAGCGATGAAGCTCCGGGCGAACTGGCCGGTGCCGATGACAGCGATCTTCACGAAGGACTCTCCTGTGAGCCGAGGGGACGAACGGTGAACCCCCAGGATGATCCACACCGTCGCCGGCGGCGAGGTCGGGGGCGGGCGGCGCGCCGCTGCGGAGAGCATCGTGTCGCTCGTGGACGGACGGTGGTGGCGGTGAGCGGGTTCGCCCGGTGGTTGCCCGACGGGGTCGCGCGGCTCGTCCGGGCGCTGCGTCCGGCGCGCACCAGGCCGGTCAAGCAGACGAGGGTGGCGCGGGAGCTCAGGTACCTCGACCCGCCCGACGCGGCTCCCACCGGGGTGCGGGAGCGGCGCTGACGGTTCCGGGCACGCCCCGGCTCAGTGCGGACGTCGCCGGTTCCCGCCGCGCACCACGAGGAACAGACCCCCGACCACGGCCCCGTACGCCCCCCAGCGCAGCGCGACGTGGCTCAGCAGCACGTCCCACGTGTCGGAGCCGCCGGGACCGGAGGGTCGGTGGGCCGCCGCGACACCGTGGAAGGCCACCCCGGCGACGGTCAGGACGACCCCCGCCACCAGCAGCAGCGTCGTCCGGGCCCGGCGCCGCGGGCGGTGGTCCCCGTCGGTGCTCGCCCCCGGATCCTGACGCGCGACCCTCACCGCTCCGCCCCGTCCACCGGCGCGCCCCGCTGGACCAGACCCACGGCGTCGGCCAGCCCCAGCCGCGGGTCGGCCCGGCGCAGCGCGCGCACCTGCTCCACCCGCGGAGCGTTGCCCGCACCGGCCGCAGCGAGGGTCTCGGAGACCCGCTGCGGCGACCACTGCTGCGCGGCCTGCAGGGAAGCCAGCACCCGACGACGCTTCAACGGCAGGGACAGCAGGACGATCCCGACCACCAGCGGGAGCAGCCCCTGCCCCCACTCACCCCTCACGCAGGCGCCGGCGCCGAACCCGACGAGGAGGACTCCCGCCACCGCTGCCGCCCAGCGGACCACCGTCAACGTCACCAGCGGCGACACCCTGGGCTCACCGTCTCCACGTCGGATCACGAGACGACGCTAGCGAATCCGCCCAGCCACCGCGCTCCCCAGTTCTCCCACCCGGCAGACCACCTCTCCGGTCCGCAGGCACGCCCAGACCACGGTGTCGTGATCTCGCTGGGAATCCCCGCGAGATCACGGATCAGGAGGGGGAGGTGGGGCCGTCGCCGCAGCGGAAGACCGGTCCTCGGTGGCGAAGGGCTCAGCGCGGCGAACTCGGGAAGAACCGGGCCGCGGCGGCAGCGAGGACACCTGCACGTTCATCGTCACCAGCGGTGAAGGCAGCCGTCCACAGCGTCTCGGTCGCCGCGCGGAGGGCATCGTCGTCGACGGCTTGGCGGATGACGGGCAGCGTGAAGTGCCACCCGGAGCAGTTGGCCATCCCGTCGACGACGACGAGGTGGTCGCTGACGCGCGGGTCGTCCCCGATCAGCGCCCACTCCCCGCCCTCGCGGTCGAAGGGGGCCGGCAGCGCACCGCCCCGATCGACCGCGTCCAGAGCGGCCACCACCTGCGGGAGAACGGTGAGCCCGGCGTTCTCGCACGCCCGCCGCGCCGCCCAGCGCGCCACCGCGCGCTGCACCTCGGGGTCGGCCGAAGCGATCGCTTCGGCCAGGGCACGGTCGGCGTTTCCCAACGCCCACGCCTGCACCCCGAACAGCCGGGGGCTGGGCAGTTCCCCCTCCCACAACGAGCGGTGCATCCAGTAGTGCTCGGGGTCGAAACCGTCCGGCACCACCTCCTCCAGCTCCCCGGCCGGCACACGGGGGTCGGGAACCGGGCCCTGGCCGTGACGAGCCGTGGACTCCGCCTCCAGCGCGCGCAGCGCCTCCCCGGCCTCGCGGACCAGCACGTCGACGCGGTCGTCGCCGAAGACGCTGTGAGCGGCGGACAAGGTGCTCACCGCCGCGTCCAGAGCACCACCCCACGTGGCGTGCAGGAGGGTGAACAGCGCCTGGCCGCCCTGCTCGGTGTCGGAGTGACCGTGGGCGGTGACCGTGCGCCGCGGAGCGCGATCATCAGCATCCAGCCGGGCGTACATCGCGGCAGGTTCGTCGAAGGGTGCGGGAAGCTCCTCGTCCCGGTGCAGGGCGGCCAGCCCGGCCGCGATCCAGTCCAGTCGGTCCAGGCCCGCCTCGCGGCACGTGCGCTGCGCGGCCCAGTACGCCACGGCCCGCTGGACCCCGGGTTGCGCGGCGCCCAGAGCCTCAGCCAGGTCCCGGTCGCGTTCGACCAGCCACGGCGCACCCCAGACGTCGATGAGCCGCTCGCTGGGCGGGTCGTCCCCCCACACCGCCTGGACGTGCATCGCCCTGGCCTTCACGGGGTCCTGCGTGGTGTGCCGGTAGGCCGCGATCTCGCTGCCCTGCCGCAGGACCACGTCCGGACCGGGCGCTGCGGGCCAGAACACGAGTTCGTAGGAGTCCAGGAGCGGCTCGTCCTCCATCACCACGTCTGCGGCGCTGCCGGCGTCCATGCCCTTGGCGCACAGCCGCACCCGGTAGCCGGGTTCCTCTAGCCGGAAGGTGCACACCGCGTCCGAGAGGCACCCGGCGATGCTGACGTCCGGATCGTCGGGGTGGAAGGAGACCTCGACGGCGTCCTCCCACTCCTCACCGATCGGCGGGGCCTGGTCGGTCACCAGGACACGAAGACCGACGACGCCGGTGTGCACGCCGACCATCATGGTCAGCGCACCGGGCAGACCGGCTCCCAGGAGTCCGTTGACCTGCCCGTCGAACGCGCCGTCGTAGGTGCCGTAGGAGTCCCCCGAGGAGACGTAGGCCTGGCTGTAGGAGACGTGCATGCGTCCCTCGAACACGACGCGCACGCCGACCTCCGCACCTGACACCGTCACCGCACCCCACGGTGGACCGCGCCGATCATGCAGCACCGCCGCCCCTGAACGCTGAGGATCCACGCGGCACCACTCCAACGCCGCAGCCACGGCCGTCCGCCACGGCCGGTCGACGACCCGACGGTCAGGACGGGTCGAGGACGTTCAGCGCCGTGGCGGCGGGTGCGGGGCGTCCAGCCAGGTGCTGAGCAGCGGCACCACGGCGCGCAGGTCGCCTCCCTCAGCCTCCACGTGAGCGGCAGCGGAGGCTGCCGGGGTCGCGTTGAAGGCGATGGCCAGACCGACCGCGGCGAACAGGGGCAGGTCGGAGCGACTGTCACCGACGGCGGCACAGCCCACCGGTGCCACACCGAGCTCGGCGGCCACGGTGAGGGCGAAGTCCCGCTTCCCCTCCTCGTCGAAGTGCTCGGCGACCTCACCGCTGTAGCGCCCGTCGACCACTTCCAGGACAGGCCCGCTGGCGCGGGTGAAGCCGAACCGCCCACACAGGTAGGTCCCGACCGGCTGCCACGCGAGGGTGGCCAGGACCGGGGCCAGGTCGTGCTCTCGGCACCAGGCCACGGTTTCGGCGATGCCCTCGACCAGCGGCAGCGACCCCAGGAAGCCGTGCACCTGCGCCGGGGTGTGACCGGCCCAGCCGCGGGCGTCGCGGACGGAGACCTCCTGGTTGCTGAACGTCCCGGCGGCGTAGCCCGCTTCCGCCTCGCGCACCACATCGGCATGACCGAGCAGGTCCGCCAGGTGCTGCCCGCTGCTGGTCCGCGGCACCAGGGTCCCGTCGACGTCGAAGAACACCGCTCCACGCACCACGTCTGGAGGCTACGGACCAGATCGACAGCACCTGTGCCGGCCTGGCGAACGTCCGCACACGCCGATCAGGGCGACCTGAGGCACTCCTCGGATTCTGGCCAGAGTCGCCCTACCGACTCCCCACCGCCGGCTTCCGGCGGGCCTGGCGCCTGCGTCGCTGCCACTCCGCGGTCACCAGGATCAGCGAGGGGCAGAAGATCCACAGCGACAGGCGGACGGCTTGCTCGACGGAGAAGTGCAGCGCGAAGAGGGTGACGGCTGCGAAGAGCAAGGCCAGTACGAACGGCACCGCGAGCAGCCACCGTCGACCGGGCCCACGCGGCAGGAGCAGGTTCACGCCCCCAGCGTCACCCACCGCGAGCCCGCCCAGGTCCTCATCGCTCATGAGTTCCTCGCCACCCCTCCGTCACGTTGAGCTGCTACCTCGACACGTCGCGACTCCTCGGTCATCCCGCGGTGCGCGCGGGCTCAGGCGACGACCGGCCGGGCGGCGGTTCGGTGATCAGGACGTGGAGTCTCTGGTCTGAGCCGGGCAGCGCCGTCGGGCTCAGCGCAGGATCGGTTCGTGGGACGGACACCGGGGAGCTGGCTCGGTGTCGCGGCAGGGGCGGTCCTGGCGGTGGTTCTGACCGGCTGCGGCGGGGGTGGTGACCTGTCCTTCCGCAACGACGGACCCGACGACGTGAGCGTCGTCTCCGACGGCCAGACCTCCACCGTCGACGCGGACGGCGGGATGGTGATCCTCGACGCGGGATGCACGGACGGGGACGTCCTGGTCACCTTCCCCTCGGGCAGGACCGTCACGCTCGCGGGCCCCGTGTGCCCGGACCAGGAAGTCGTCATCCACGACCAGGAGGTCGATCTGCGCACCCGCGCCGACGACTGAGCCGACTGCGCGGTCATCGTGCGGTCGCCCGGCCGCACCTCGAGGGACGACGGGAACGACGCTGTGATCGCCGGGTCGTGACCTGCCCGGAGCGATCAGCAGGAGACTCAGGCCGAGGAGGACCGACATCGAACCCGGTGCGAGAGAACGACGATCATCCGGTGCGACGAGCACCACGGTCGCGACTCCCACCAGCGCCACGACCACCGCGAACAGCGCGGAGGCGTGCAACCTGGCGGTCGGCCCGTGCGTGCAAGGGGGTAGGAGGTGGGTGCGTGAACGCCACGACGAGTGAGTCCTTCGAGGACTTCGTCGTCGCCTCGGTCCCGCGGCTGCGGCAGGTGGCCTACGCCTGCTGCCACGACTGGCACCGAGCCGACGACCTGGTCCAGGACACTCTCGAACGCCTCTACGTCGTCTGGGGCCGGGTGATCCGGCACGTGACGTCTTCGGCTACGCACGAGTCGTCCTGGTGCGCCGCTTCATCAGCGAACAGCGCCGCCCGTGGCGACGGCGCGAGCACTCCACCGGCCGTGTCGAGGACCACGACGTCGCGGCCACCGACGTGGACACCGGTCAGCGTCTGGACCTGCTGGCCGCACTCGCCGCGCTGCCCCCACGACAGCGGGCGGTGGCCGTGCTGCGCTTCGTCGAGGACGTCGACGTGGCCGAGGTCGCCGAGATCACGGGATGCAGCGAAGGCACCGTCGAGAGTCAGACCAGCCACGCCCGGCGGGCCCTGCAGCAGCGGCTGCGGCCACCCTCGGCACCTTTCGTACCCACGGACGAGGTGAGTCCCCGATGAACCCTCCCGGCACCCGACCTGGACCGGACGAGGTCGCCGCGCAGCTGCGCGCGGCCCTGGCCGCGGCACCCCCGCCGGCCTCGCGCATCACCCCCGCCGGGGTCACCCGAGGCGGGAGACGCCGCAAGCTGCGCCACCAGGTCCTGCCCCGCTCGCTGGCAGCAGCGGTGGTGGTGGCTGCGGTCACCGGTGGGCTGCACTTCGTCGGCGGGAGCAACGCCGTCCTCCTGCCCGCCTCCAGCGCACCGTCCTACACGCCCTCGGCGACCACGTCACCGGAAGACGTCGTGCGGACGTACCTGCAGGCCCTGCAGCGGCACGACGAGTCCACCGCGCGGGCGCTGGAGACCTCGAGGTTCGCCGGCCGGAGCGACTGGGCCGAGGATCCCCCTCGGATCGACGACGTCGAGGTGGGTACCAGCCTCCGTGAAGACCCCACGGGCACCGCAGCCGAGGGGCACGCCCAAGCCGTCTTCGTCCCCGTGACCTTCACCCTGCACGGCGCGGGTGACGAGACCATGCCGGACGGCCCCACGTCGTGGGGTTACCTGCTGATGCGCGACAGCGACCAGGAGCCCTGGCTCATCCAGGACAACGGCGACGGCTGAACCACGCCTCAGGCCGTGGACGCCGGCGACTCCACGGTCGTCCCGCGTCCGTGTCGGCAGCACGGGACAATGGGCGCGTGGATCTCCTGCGCGTCCCCGACCCCGTCCCGACCGACCTCCTCGCCGGCCTCGTGGAGGTGCTGCGGGACGTCGTCCAGGACGGTGCCAGCGTCGGCTTCGTCCGCGTCCCCGACGTCGTGGACGCCGAGCAGTGGTGGCGCCGGTACCTCGCGGGCGGGTGGACGTGGGTCGCGGTCGAGGAGGTGCAGGGAACGACACGGGTCGCCGGGACCGTCAGCCTGCGCCTGGACCAGCCCGAGAACGCCCCGCACCGCGCCGAGCTGACCAAACTGCTGGTCCACCGCGACTTCCGGGGGCGGGGGCTCGCCTCCCGCCTGGTGACCGCGGCGGAAGAGGCAGCTGTGCGAGCGGGGCGAACTCTGCTGGTGCTGGACACCGAGACGGGGAGCCCCGCGGAGGGCATCTACGAACGGTGGGGCTGGCACCGCGTCGGGACCATCGAGGGATACGCGGTGAACCCCGACGGGGACGTGAGGGGCACGACGTTGTTCAGCAAGGTGCTGGACGAGCCGCTGGATCGGTGAACGACCGACACCAGGGCGTCGAGGCGCACCCGCCGCGATCCACAGCAACGGCTCACTACGCGGTGGCAGGGCGTACCGCCCCAGGGCCTGGTCGAGGTCCCGCCAGCAGGACCAGACCCACCAACGACCTCACGGTCACCCCGCTGACCAGGACGTCGCCGACCTCACCGTCTCGTTCGTGGGCATTCACCGCCGTCTGAACACGCGGCTACGTAGCGGACGTGCACGTCAACGGCGCCGACCTGAGCGGTCTCTGCAACGCGCTGAACGAAGTCCTCCATGGACCGGAAGCCATCGAAGCGTGGGAGTTCCAGACGCGCTCAGGAGTCGACCGCGATGCAGCGGTACTGCTGCTCGCCAGGCTGAGCGATGAGTTGTCGACCCGAACTCAGGATGGGTGGTCGGTCGCGGGACGCTCGGTCATGGCGATGTCGTGGCGTTCGCCCAAGCCGTCGCACCCATCGCTGTCACCACGTGATGTCACCCGTGGGTGCGCCGATCCGGTCGTCAGAGCGACCGGATCAGCGCACCCACGTCGTCCCCCACGACGGCAACCGCCCGCTGCCGCGCAACCTCACGGTCATCCCGCGATCTGGGCGCAGTCGTGGACGGTCGGATGATCCTGCGGCCCGCGCCGCTTCACGCCGGGACGTGGTGCGGCAGCACTGCTCCCCGGCACCGGGGCCCGGACCCGGCGTACGCCGAGGGGTTGGAGGATCGGGCACGGGATGCAGGAACGTCACCGGTGAAGCGCTCATCGCCGTCCACGCTCACCGCGCCGCCGTCCAGGCCGACACCGCCGCGCCCCGAGATCCACGGGGATCCACGAAATTGCTTTCGCTGCCTCGATCGGGTAGCCACACCTCGTGAAGACATCGCGGTTCGCGCTCGACGTGGCGACGGGTTTCCTGGCCGGCTGGGTGGCGGTGCGGGCGAAGGCGAAGGCCGAGTCCACGCTGCAGGGCTGGGGCGAGAAGCTCCTCCCGCCCGCACCCGGTCAGAAGGAACTCCCCGGTGCCGACCCCGCGGGCCACGGCGACCGCATGCCCCCCTCGGTGCTGTACCGGCGTCTGGTCGACCTGCGCGGCGGGAACGGCGATGCCCTGGAGGGCGACGACCTGGAGGCGGGCGCCGTCTGGTTCCACCGCGCCCTGGCCTACGGCTACCCCGTCGCCTACTCCGTGGTGTCGCGGCGGGTGCCGCTCGCGCGGGCCGGGGCGGGGACCCTCGGCGGCGCCGCGCTGTTCGGCGCCTTCCACGCGACGCTGCTGCCCGTGATGGGCGTGCAGGCCCCGGTGTCGGACCTGCCGAGGGCGTGGTGGGTCTGGGAAGGCGGGTCGCACGTGGTGTTCGGCGTCGCCGTGGACGTGGTCGTGGGGGCGGTCCGGCGCGTCACGGGCTAGCCGCGATCCTTCGTCGGTCGACGGCTGAGGTCGGCGATGGGCTCCGGCGTGATGCTCCTCGCGCCACGCATGCCCCTGGCGACTTCACCCCCCACATCGAACAGCCTGCAGCCTCACGGTCGTCCCGCGGTGCGCGGGCGCGCTGTGCTGGGTGGGCTCAGCTCGGCAACCGGAAGAACCATCCGTCGGCGGAATCGACACTGCCCTCGGCCCCGGGCAGCACCCGCCCACCCCACCGCACCACGACGTCACCGACGAGTCCCACCGCACGCCCCACCTCCCGCGGACCAGGCACGGCGGGGAGCTTCGCCCACTCCCCGTCTGGGCCCAGCAGCGCGGTCTGACGATCCGACACCACCAGTACGTCACCACCACCACGGGTCAAGGCCACCGGCTCGGCCATCGACCCCTCACCGGGCAGGGAGGCGAGCTCTTCGACGTGAGCGGTGTCCACGGCGACCGACGCGAGGACGACGTCCTGCCCGAAGGTGACCCCGACCACCCGCCGCCCGTCCCACAACAACTCGTCGAAGCCCACCCAGTGACCCGGTGAGCGGTCCACCGCCCGGCCGGGGTCTCCGTCGACGCCGGCGGCGGGTCCGATCGCCCACTCCGCGACCTGGTCCCACCCGCCCTGCGGTGACCAGGTCACCACTCGCCGGCACGCCTGCTCGTCGGAGCAGCCCGCACCGATCGCCTTGACGATGATCACCAACTGCGTCCCCGTCCACACGCTGACCAGCTCCTGCTGGTAGGCGTCGGGCAACGGCCACGGATCCACCCTCCACCGCCCCGTGTCGGCGTCGAAGGAACCCACGGCCACCGGCTTGCGCACACGGTCGTCCTCGGTGGCGTTCGACCAGCCGGCGACGACGAACGTGCGACCCACCCAGCGCCCGCTCTCCCCGGGGGTCAAGGGCAGTGGCGAGGGTGCCTGGGCGACGTCGAAACCCGTGGGCCCGAGCCACGGCTCCAGGAACGGGCCCCTGCCGTAGCTGTCCACCCCGTGCAGTGCCGGCTGCGGGGTCCAGGTACCGGTCGCCGCCGACCAGGACGCGCCGTCGTCGCGGAAGCTGGGGACCGGTCCCGCGCAGCTGCCTCCGTCGCCGCAGGGTGCCGGGGTGGGATCGGGGTAGACGTAGCCACCGGCGACGGCGAACTGCCCGTCCCGCACCGTGCTCGCGGCATCACCTCGGGCACTGAGCGGCGCCGGTGCCATCTTCGTCCAGGCGCCGCTCAGGACGGGAACGTCCCACGTCGGCTCCGGCGGCACTGCGAGTTCCTGCTCGCCGCGGCAGCCCGTGAGGGACACCACCAGGAGCGACACCAGCGACCACGCCACCACACCTCGCCCCCACCTCATGGGGAGTGGACGAGACCCGGCGGCGTCGGGTTCCACCCCCCGCATCGGCCCACGTGCTGCGCTCGGCCGAGTCCCCGTGAGGCACTGTGGACACGTGAACCCCAGCGTCAAGACCGCGGGCGGCTGCGCCGGCGTCGCCGTCGTCCTGATCGCCCTGCTGACGGGCTGCTCGTCGTCGACCCGGACCGCAGCCGAGGGGGCCGCCACCGGAGCTGCTACGAGCCCGGCCCCCACCACCGCGTCCACCCCACCCGTCCAGGACCCTGACGCGCCGCGTCTGGAACCGGCGAGCACCACCAGCACCGACGCGACCGTGGAAGCCGACGGCGAGGGGTGCGCTCGGATGGGCCAGGGACGCGCCGCCCACCGCGCCGGTGACGACGGGCCCGACCCCCACGCCCTGCCCGCAGGAGCCACCGACCACCTGCGCCGGGTCTTCGCAGCCTCCACCGACGTCTCCGACGCCACCGCCTACCGCGAGGACGACGGTGACAGCATCTTCATCTGCATCGGCTACACCCTCCGCGAAGACTCCAGCGGAGCCATGTCAGCCGTCATCCCCGTCCCGGCCGCCACCTCGGTGATCGCCACCGTGGCCGGCGCCGGCGGCGGGTACAGCCCGGGTGAGAACGTCGTGGACTACTACGGCTACGCCTCCGACGACGTCGCTCACGTCGTCGTCACCACACCCGACGGCCGGCGGCACCTCGCTGCGGTCGAGGGTCACGTCTGGTGGGCCGCACCCGTGGTGGACGAAGCGGTAGCGGCCCGCTCGCAGGAGGGCACCTGGCAGGCGCTGGACCACGCCGGCGCCGTCCTCGCCGAGGGTCAGACCCGACCCGTCTGACCTCGAGCAGGCGACCCCACGGTCGAGGTGGCGGTGCCGGCGGGCAGCAGGTCAGCCAGGAGCGCCTGGACGCGGGCGCGGATCTCGTCGCGGATCGGACGGACCGCCTCGATGCCCTGCCCGGCGGGGTCCTCCAGGACCCAGTCCTCGTAGCGCTTGCCCGGGTAGAACGGGCACGCGTCGCCGCAGCCCATGGTGATGACCGCGTCGGAGGCCTGCACGGCCTCGGGGGTGAGGACCTTGGGCTGCTCGGCGGTGATGTCGATGCCGACCTCGGCCATGGCCCGCACCGCGGTGGGGTTGATCTGGTCGGCGGGCGCGGAGCCGGCCGAGCGGACCTCGACGGCCCCACCCGACAGGGCCGTCATGAACCCCGCGGCCATCTGCGAACGGCCGGCGTTGTGCACGCAGACGAAGATCACACTCGGCTTGTCACTCACAGATCTCTCCTCGGTCATGGCTCTCACCTCTCGGAAGCTGCTCGCCGGGCCCCTCCGAACTGGCCGCCCGTCCACCACCGGCACCACACCGCCCTCGGTGGTCAGCACGTCCAGCACCTCGGTGTGGCCACGACCGGTCGAACTCATCGTGGACGCTCGGACTCCTCGGCGTCGGGCCGTAGCACCAGCAGGGCGACGTCGTCCTCGACGCGGTCGCCGACCTGGGCGAGCAGGGCATCGCAGATCTGCTCCGGGGGCAGGTGAGCCACTTCAGCCGCAGCACGCGCCAACCAGTCCAGGCCGTCCTGCAGCCAGGCCCCACGCCGTTCGACGAGGCCGTCGGTGAAGAACAGCACGGTCGATCCCGGGGCCAGGAGCAGCTCGTGGTCGGCGCGGGAGGTGGCGGGGTCCAGGCCCAGCAGCAGGTCCGGTGCGGTGTCGAGGTAGCACGTGGTGCCATCGGGAGTGAGGAGCAGCGGGGGCAGGTGACCGGCGTTGGACCAGCGCAGGGTGCGCAGGCCCGCTGCCTGCTGCGGGGGGCTCGGGTGGACCTGGGCGAGGACGACGGTGGCCATCTCGACCACCCCCAGGTCGTGGGCCGCCTGGTCCAGCACGCTCAGGATCGCGGCGGGCGGTCGACCGAGGGCGTAGCCGATCCCGCGCAGCAGGTTGCGGAACTGCGCCATCGCGGCCGCGGCGTGGCGGTCGTGGCCGGTGACGTCACCGATGACCAGGCTGGTGATCCCCTCGGAGGTCACGAAGGCGTCGTACCAGTCCCCTCCGACCTGTACCTGACTGGCTGCGGGCACGTAGCGCACCGCGACCTGCAGGTCGGCCGGCGCAGTGGGGCCGCTGAGCAGGGAACGCTGCAAGGTCTCGGAGAAGCGGGCGACTTCCGCACCGGCTTCACGTTCGGCGTCCCGGGCCCCGATGCGTTCCAGGGTCTGGGCGACCAGCGTCGCGCAGGCCGCCAGCAGGTCCCGATCGCTCTGCGGCCAGGGGTGGGGGTGGGGGTAGGTCACCGACAGGCAGCCCAGCAGCTGACCGCGCGCGTGCAGCGGGACCGCGGCGGAAGCCTCGACGCCACCGGCGGCGTAGGAGTGCGCCGCGCCGGGGACCGCCGCGAGGCTCTGGGCCCGGTCGGTGTGGAAGAACGGCACCCCGGTGACCGCGGTGCGGACCGCAGGCAGGTCGAAGTCCACCGGCAGACGCCGCAACCGGTCACGGATGCGTTGGTCGTAGGCGTCGGTGGTCGTCAGGACCCGCACGTGGGAGTCCCCCGCCTCACGCAGGCACAGGACCGCGCCGTCGGCCTGCAGCAACGACGCCGCCCGCTCGGTGAGCACGGTGACGACCTCCTGCTCGCTGTCGGCCTCGCCCAGGGCCCGGGCGAGGGCGACCAGCGCCGCCTGCTGCGCGGTCGCGGCCCGCTCGGCCTCCCGGGCGGCCAGGCGCTGCAGGGTCTGGGCGCACTGGGCGGCGTAGGTCTCCAGCAGCTCCAGCTGCCTCTCGTCGAACGACTGCGCCTCGCGCCAGCCCAGCGTGAGCACGCCGATGACCGCCCCGTCGGCACGCAGCGGCAGCGAAGCCCACGCCTGGCAACCGGTGACCACGTTCGCAGCCACCACGTGGGGGGAGAAGGCCTCGCACGCCGCCTGGTCGCCCAGCAGCATCCGCTGCCCGGTCCGGGCGGTCACCGCGACCGACAGTTGCGCGTCCACCGGGAGACGGGCGAAGTCCGAGCGGGTGTCCTCGACGAGGTTGTCGGTGATGTAGGACAACAGGTACGCAGGGTCGGTGGGGTCGGGAACGGCGATCGAACTACCCTGCGCGTCCAACGCCGCCAGACCCCGGCGCGTCATGACGGTGACGACATCGCCGATGTCCTCGGCGTCGGCCAAGGCCAAGGCGGTCTCCCCGAGCGCAGCCAGCCGGCGGGTGCTGCGCTCAGCGGCCTCCTGGGCCGCGTGGCGGGCGGTGATGTCGAGGAAGAAGACCGACAGACCCTCCGCTCTGGGCCAGACCCGGATCTCGAACCACGCGTCCAGCGGCCGGGGGTAGTACGCCTCGAAGACGGCCGGCTCCCCGGTGCTGAGCGCATCGCGGTAGGTGGCCTCGATGACGGTGCCCCGCGCTTGGGGGAACAGGTCCCACACCACCTGCCCCACCGCCTCCTGACGCGTGAACCCGATCAAGGTCTCAGCCGGGCCGTTGACGTAGGTGAAGCGCCAGTCGCGGTCCAAGGAGTAGAACGCCGCCGACATCGTCTCCAGGATCTGGATGGTGCGCGCGGACTCGGCCTGCGTGCCCGCCGCGCCGGGTGCGCCCACCGCCGCGGGCCCGCCCTCCCGTCCTTCGACCACCCCGACCACCGCGGTCACGGTGCCACCGTTGCTGTCGCCGTCCTGGCCGACCACGCTGCGCCCTCGCACGGCGACACGACGGCGCACTCCGTCGCGACCTGAGATCGAGTACTCGCCGCTCCACGTCCCGGCCGTCACCACCGCTCGTGTCAGAGCGGTGGTCGCCGCGGTGGCCTCGTCCTCGTCGAGACGGGCGAGGAGGTCACCGCCCCGGCCGGTGAAGTCGGCCCGGTCCACGCCCACCAGATCCAACAGGCGGTCATCGACGACCAGCTCCTGACTCGGCAGGTGCAGGACGAAGGTGCCGACCCCGCTGGTCTCGAGCACGAGGTCGCTCACGCTCTCCCGCGCAGCCTCCTGCGCGGCGGTCCGTGCTGCGTCCACGCTGCCTCCCGTCCGGTGTCGTGCACCTCGTCGTGCCCAGAGGTCGGGTCCGGACTCAGCGCGCCCGCGGTACGGGCGAAGAGCGTCGCACTGAGTCACCGGAGCAATCTTGCCCGCCCCGTCCCTCCAGCGCTCACCACTTCCTCACCCGCCACCACGGCATCCGCTGCGGCTCCACCGCCCTGGCCCCCGCCGACCCTCGCTCCCTGCACCGACTGCGGCGCCGCTACCGCTGTGGTCGTCGAAGTGCACTCGCCCGGAGCAGGAGCGGCGAGACCTCGGCTCGGCTGTGCCAGGTCCTGCTCCTCACAGGACGTCGCGGTCTTCCGGCACCGCCGGAGGAGGCGACGCTCGCGCGGTGTCAAGATCGCTGCGTGCAGCGCTATCCGCAGGGAGAACTCGTCATCGTCCTGGACACCAGTGACCTCGACCGATCGGCGGACTTCTGGACGACGGTCCTGGGTTACCGGCGCGACAGCTACGGAGGAGGGCCCTACCTGAGCTTGAGTCCGTCCGGTGGAGAGGGCGTGGAACTGCTCCTGCAGCGCACGACGGATCGCAAGACCGAGAAGAACCGGGTGCACCTCGACCTGCGGACGGAGGACCTGGAAGCTGAGGTCGCCCGAGTCGAAGCGGCCGGCGGCGTGCTCCTGACGTCCGAGGCTGTCGTCGAGCACGGTTGGCGTTGGCACGTTCTCGCCGACCCGGACGGCAACGAGCTGTGCGTGCTGCAACCGCCCAGCAGCTGACGCTCTCCTCCAGCCGTGGCTCCTCCGGTGCGGGGTCCGGCGCACGAGGCCTTCGTCACCAGTGCGTGTCAGGTCCCCCGGTCGATCGACCACCCGCTCCGGCGGAGCTGACGTCCCCGCGTCGTCGGACGGCGCCGGGAGCGTCACCAGACACGCCTGGTCAGACTCATCCACCCTCCCGCACGGACCGCGGAGGTAGTTCGAGACCCGCATCGAGCGTCGGGACGCGGATGCCCCCGTCGAGGTGGGGGCATCCGCTGGTCCTCCACCGGCGCGGCGGCCGACAGCTGGATTCTCTGGACGGCTCCGATGCGGTGGAGCAGTGTCAGGTCTTCGCTCGCCGGGGAAGGCCCGCCGAGCATCCACGCGTTCTCTGCGTCGAACCGGTACGCCGCGCCCACCAGCCCACTTCCAGCCGAGCCCTGGCCGCACACCAGCCACGAGACACCACCCCCGACGACGGCGAGACTGCGGGTGCGTCCCCCACCGACGCGATCACCGGCGAGGAGGCACGGCATGGGTCGACGAGCACGAGCGGTGCGGCGAGTCGCGGGCCTGACCGCGGCCGCGTACGTCCTCTGCGGTTGCGGAAGCACCCCGGGCAGCTCCCCTCCCCCCGAGGACGGCAGCCGACCCGCGCTGGTGCTGACGCCTGCTCAGGAGAGCGCCGTCGCGGCGCTGACCGCGCCGGAGTTCTCCCGTCGCGGGGACCCGCTGGCGCTGCTCGACAGCGTCGCCGACCTCGTGGGTACCACCCTGGCGTGCGACGAGGTCGCGGAGCACCTCGACGTCCCCGTCCCCAGCTTCCCGACGTTGCAGGAACGCGGTTTCACCCCCGTCTGCGGCAGCTCCGAGGGTGCCGCCGTCTTCGAGCACCTGGTCCCCTCGGCGGCCGATCCACCGGCACCGTCGGCGGATCCGGCCACCGACGTCCACGGCGTGACCGTCGCCTACCTGCCCCCGGGTGTGGACGCCGACGGCACGCCCTTCGCCGAGGCCCGCAGCGAGGGACTGGTGTGGATGACGATCCTCTACGGCGGGGACACCGCCCAGCCGCCGACCGCTGCGGCGACGAGTGAGCCTTCCCGGTCCGACTTCACCCGTCTGCGGTGGCGCAGCGGCACCGTGCTCGGGGTCCAGTACGTGGACTCCGGGGACACCCACCTGGCCTGGCGCAGCACCGCGGCCGACCACGTCTTCGACGTCAGCGTGAACACGTCCGGCGACCCGGTGGCCGGTGTCGCCCTGCTGGCGGACGGGGTGGACCTGCCCACCTGAACCCCGGTGCGGCCGGCGACGCGCACTCAGCGATCGCCAGCCCGCCCGCCCCGGTCTCCTCCCGGTCAGCCGGTGGCAGCTCCAGGGCCCGCGCGGTGCTCGCGGCCGACCTGCGCCACGGTCCCGCGAGAAAACCCGGGCGACGACGGACGCGTCCGACCTAGGCTCGCTGCCCATGGCACCGGTCACCCACGAGCGAGGTCCGGTCCTGACCCCCCGGGCCCAGGACTTCCCGCGCTGGTACCAGGACGTCGTCGACAAGGCGGAACTCGCCGACAACGGTCCCGTCCGCGGCACCATGGTCATCCGGCCCTACGGCTACGCCCTCTGGGAGCGGGTCCAGGCGGAGGTCGACGCCCGGATCAAGCGGGCCGGCGCCGAGAACGTCTACCTGCCGTTGCTCATCCCCGAGAGCTACCTGCAGCGTGAGGCCGAGCACGTCGAGGGGTTCAGCCCCGAGCTGGCCGTCGTCACCCACGCCGGGGGCAAGGAGCTGCCCGAGCCGCTGGTCGTGCGTCCCACCAGCGAGACCGTCTTCGGTGAGTCGATGGCCAGGTGGATCCAGGGCCACCGCGACCTGCCCCTGCTGCTGAACCAGTGGGCGAACGTCGTGCGCTGGGAGCTGCGCCCGCGCCTGTTCCTGCGCACCACCGAGTTCCTGTGGCAGGAGGGGCACACCGCCCACGCCACGCGGGCCGACGCCTCGGCCTACGCCCGCCGCATCCACCTGCAGGTCTACCGCGACTTCTTCCACGACGTCCTGGCGCTGCCCGTGCACGTCGGGCTCAAGACCGCCCGGGAACGCTTCGCCGGCGCCGTGAACACCCTGGCCTGCGAGGCGATGATGGGCGACGGCAAGGCGCTGCAGGTGGCCACCAGCCACGAGATGGGCCAGAACTTCGCGACCGCCTTCGACATCCGCTACGCCGACGCCGACGGCGGGAGGCCCCTGTGCTGGACCACCAGCTGGGGTCTCAGCACCCGTGTCGTCGGCGGGCTCGTCATGGGCCACGGGGACGACAGGGGTCTCGTGGTTCCCCCGGCGCTGGCCCCCACGCAGGTCGTGGTCGTGGTGGTGAAGGAGGACGAGGCCAGCCTCGGCGCCGCCCGGCGGATCCAGGAGCAGCTGTCGGCGGCCGGGGTGCGCGTGAAGGTCGACCGCCGCACCGATCAGGGCTTCGGACGCCGGGTCACCGGCTGGGAGCTCAAGGGCGTGCCCGTCCGGCTGGAGGTCGGACCGCGCGACGTGGGCGAGGGCGTCGTGACCCTGGTCCGCCGCGACAGCGGTGAACGACGGCGTCCCACCCTGGAGGCGGTCGCCTCGCTGGTGCCCGCGCTGCTGCAGCAGGTGCAGGGCGACCTGCTGCAGCGCGGCCGGCAACGCCTGCGGGACCGCACCGCGGACGTGTCCTCGGTGCCGGAAGCGGCGGAGGCGGCACGGACCGGGTTCGGGCGGATCCCGTGGCGCACCCTCGGCGTCGACGGGGAGGCGGAGCTGGCCCGGAACGCGGTGACGGTGCGGTGCCTGCAACGGCCCGACGGCTCCCTGCCCGAGGCCGACGACGAGGACGACCTGGTCGCCGTCGTCGCCCGGAGCTACTGACCGCGACCGAGCCGTCAGGGGTGGCTGAGCGGACGGTTCCCGTGCCGGTGGGCGCGGTTCTTGCCGCCGCGCTTGGCGTCGTACATCGCCTCGTCGGCCTCGGCGAGGACCGCCTCGGCCAGCGCACCCACGCCGTCGGTCCCGTCGGTGTCCTGGCTGCCGCCGATCGGGGTCACGGCGTGCACCCCGGCCGGGACGCAGGCCGACGTCATCCCGATGCTGGCCCCGACGGTGAAGGTGCCGCGCGTCAGCACGACGGGCGCCCGCAGGCTCGCCAGCAGGCGTTCGGCGATGGCCGACAGGTCCTGCTCCTCGGTCAGCCCGGGGCAGACGACGGCGAACTCGTCCCCGCCGAGGCGGGCCAGGGTGTCTCCCGGGCGCAGGCAGGTGGAGAAGCGGTCGGCGACCTCGCGCAGCAGGTCGTCCCCGGTGGCGTGCCCGGCGGCGTCGTTGACGGCCTTGAACCCGTCCAGGTCGCAGAACAGGACCCCCACCCGGGTGCGGTCCCGGCTGGTGGCGGCCAGGGCGTGGGTGAGCCGGTCGTGCATCAGGGTCCGGTTGGGCAGCCCGGTCAGGGGGTCGTGCAGGGCCTGGTGCCGCAGGAGGTCCTCGGCGGCCCTGCGGACGGTGATGTCCTCGATCAGGCACAGCAGGTAGGGCTCGTCGTCGGGTCCACCGCTGGTGGCCGCGTTCCACCCGGAGTCGGTGAGGACGGTCGCCGACAGCAGGCCCCAGCGGGTACTGCCGTCGGCGTGCCGGTAGCGCTTCTCCACCCGGGTCTCGTGGGCCCGGCCGTCGAGGAAGGGGGCGAACGCGGTGACGCACTCGCCCCGGTCCTCGGGGTGGGTCAGGGCGTGGTGGTCGAGCTGCAGCAGTTCCCACGCGGCGAAGCCCGTGAACTCGCTCAACGTGGCGTTGACCTGCAGGATCTGCGCGGCGTCCCGGCCGGTCAGCCCGACGATCATCATGCTGATCGGTGCGGTGTCGAACGCGGCGCGGAACCGGCGTTCGGAGGCGGCCAGGCGGGCCGCGGCGGCCCGCTCGGCGCTGACGTCGCGAGCGGCCAGGACCACGCCCCCGGCCCAGCGCTGCCCGGTGGCCGGGGGCAGCGGGTGGGCGCTGAGGTTCAGCAGCCGGCCGGCGGGGACGGCCGGCGTCGTGACGAGCACGTCCGCGTTCTCGACCGTCTCCCCGCGCAGGGCACGCGAGACGGGCAGGTCCGGCACCGGCCAGGGCCGGCCGTCGGGGTGGCGCATGGAGAAGAACTCCGTCCACCGCTCCTGCGCGAGGTCGAGGGGCAGGTCGGGGAAGAGCGACATCGCGGCGCGGTTGCGCAGCAGGGCCGCACCGCGGGCGTCGTAGACGCTCAACCCGTCGCCGGTGGTCTCGAAGACCTCCCGCAGCAGGGCGGCCTGCTCGGCGGCTTCCTGCTGGGCCCGGCGCAGGCCGGCGACCAGGTCGGCGCGCTCGTCCCGGATCAGGGCCAGGACCAGGGCGGCGAGCCCGATGACGGTGACGAAGGCCTGGGCCAGCAGCACCCGGGTCGCGGGGGAGTCCACCGCGAACGGCCCACGCCCGGCCATGGTCGCGGCCACGACCCAGATCCCGATGAGCAGGACGTGGCCGGTGGTGGTCGTGGTGTGGAAGCGCAGCGCGATCCACATGCTGAACGGCAGCAGCGCGAAGGCGAGCGGCAGGTGCTCGGTCTGGGTGAAGACCACCGTGTACGCGGCGACCACCACCACGGTCGCGGCGACGATCTCCGTGCCGCTGCGCCAGCCGGTCCGCCAGCGCCGGCCCCGGTCCGCCAGTCGCAGGGCGAAGGCGGCGAAGACGAAGGTGCTGGCGGCGTTGCGCACCAGCCACGCCCCGGCCGCCGGGAGCAGCGGGGTACCGGCGCTGAGGTGCAGGGCGAGCGGTCCGACGCAGGCGGCCGCCGCCGACCCGGCCACCGACCCCAGGACCAGGGCGGTCAGGTCCGCGGGGTTCCGCAACCGCCACGGCGCGCTGCCGCCGCGACGGTGCCAGCGGTACGTCACGAGGCACGAGGTGGCGGCCTGCACGCCGTTGGCCACCGCGAACGCGGCCCCCAGCAGCGCTCCGGCGCCGGTCGCGGCGTTCAGCAGCCCCGAGAGGACGGCCACCGCCGCGACGGTCAGGACCCGGCCACGGCGCTGGTGCCAGCAGCAGGCGACCCACACGAAGCCGACGGCGGCCGCCGGCCAGACCAGCGACAGGGTCGAACCCGGCAACCGGGTCGCCCGGCCCGCCACGACCGCCCCGGCGTAGGCCACCGCGAACGCCAGGTGCATCGCCGCGGGGTGCGCCCGCCACCACGTCACGACGGAGGCGTCGATCCGGTCCCCGGTGCCGGGGGCGCTCGGGGTCAGCGGCGCGGGCTTCTCCACACCCTGACGTCGGCAGCGGACCCCCACCGCTTGAGGCGGGCACCTCCGCGACGGCGTGCTCCCGGTGCCGCCACCATCACCCGTGACCGGTCGGCGCGGCCGGCGCGGACCGTTCGAGGTGCGCGGCCAGGGCGCGCAGCCGCCGCCCGGTCTCCCACCGGAACGCCCGCACGGCGACGGCCTCGACGACGCGGGACAGCGGGGCGGGGGCACCGGTGAACGTCAGCGTGTAGACGACCTCGCTGCGCCCGCCCTCGAGGTCGCGGTGGCGCATCGAGGCGGCCCACGCGGCGAAGAACGGCGACCGCGAGGTCAGGGTGACCGCCGCCAGGTCGGGGCGGCGGAAGGTCACGTAGCGCGTGCGGAAGGTCAGCCCACCGAGGGTCCAGCGGGCCTGGCAGACGGCGTCGACGCCGCGGTCGGGAGCGGCACCGCCGACCGTGTACGCCGCGCGCAGCAGGGTGTCCCAGCGCAGCCGGTTCGGGTAGTCGTGCACGACGTCGAAGGCCACGTCGGCGGGGACGGGCAGGACCTGCCGGACCACGGCGTGGGCGCTCACGTCCTCCAGCGTGGCGTTCGGGGGCCTGCCCCGCACGTCCTCGCCGGGTCGGACCGCGTCCGCCCGCCTCGGGGCCCTCGCCCCGCGGGACGAGGGGCGCAGCGGAGTGGTCGCGTGGATCCCCTCCGTGTCCGCGACCCCGTCCCGGCCGACCTCCTCACCGGCCTCGTGGACGTCCTGCGTGACGTCGTCCCGGACGGCGCCAGCGTCGGCTTCGTCGGTACCTCGAGGGCGGGTGGACGTGGGTGGCGGGAACGGTCAGCCTGCGCCTGGACCAGCCCGAGGACGCCCCGCACCGCGCCGACCTGACCGAGCTGCTCGTCCACCGCGACTTCCGCGGGCGTGGACTCGCCTCCCGGCTCATGGCCGCGGTCGAGGGAGGGGCGGTGCGGGCGGGTCGGACCCTGCTCGTGCTGGACACCGAGACGGGCGCCCGACGGAGGGCCTGTACGAGCGCTGGGGGTGGCGGCGGGCCGGGACCATCGAGGGCCACGCGGTGAGTCCCCGGGGAGAGCTGCTGGGCACGACGCTGTTCTCCAAGGTGCTGCCGGGGGCCGCGGACGTCGTCGGCGGACCCGTGGACCGTCGACGGTGACGCCCGGACCGTCCTGTCACGACGAGGACGGCGGGGTGAGCCAGGCACGGCCGCCGTGGCGGTGTCCCCTCCGGCTGAGCAGCGACCACACCGCCGAGACCCCGGTCCGGGTGGACGGTGGCCTGCTCGTGGACCTCGCCCGCCTCGGCGTCGAGCGGCACTTCCAGGACCGCACCACCCGTCGGGCGTCCGGTCAGACCCGGACCGGCGTCCCGCTCGCGAGCGACTCCTGCGCGGCGTCGGCGACCCGGGACGCGGCGACGGCGTCCTCGGGCCGGCACAGTTCCCCGTCGATCCCGCGGACGAGGTCCGCGAAGGCGGCGATCTCGGCGCGGTAGGCGTCGGCGAAGCGTTCGGCGAACGTCGTGTGCGGGGTTCCGGTGGGGAACTCGACGCCGGGTTCGGCCGAGCGCAGCGCGCTCCGTTCGTCGAGGCCGACGAGCAGCGACCCGGCGGAGCCCTGCAGTTCCAGCCGGACGTCGTGGCCCGCCCCGTTGTAGCGGGAGGCCGTGACGACGGCGAGGGTCCCGTCGTCGAGGGTGCAGACGGCGAGGGCGGTGTCGACGTCGCCCACGGCCCCGATCTCGGGGTCGCCGTTGTTGCTGCCCCGGGCGTAGACCTCGACGACCTCCCGGCCGGTGATCCAGCGGATGACGTCGAAGTCGTGGACGGAGCAGTCGCGGAACAACCCGCCCGAGGTCGCGAGGAACGACACCGGCGGCGGGGTGGCGTCGCAGGTCACGGCCCGGATCGCGTGCAGCCAGCCGAGCTCGCCGGTCGAGTGCGCGCGTTTGGCCTCGAGGTAGCCGGCGTCGTAGCGGCGCTGGTGACCGATGCGGACGACACCGTCGTGGGCGGCGATGAAGTCCAGGACGGGCAGCGACAGCGCGACGTCCGGCGCGACGGGTTTCTCGGAGAACACCGGGATGCCGGCCTCGACCCCGGCCCGGATGAGTTCGGGGTGCTGCGCGGTGCCGGTCGCGACGATCAGACCGTCGATCCCGGAGGCCAGTAGGGCGTCGACGTCGACGGCGGCCTCGACCCCGAGTTCGTCGGCCACGGACCGCGCGCGGACGGCGTCGACGTCGGCGACGGTGAGCCGGCCCACGCCGGGGGTCGTGACGACGTTGCGCGCGTGCATGACGCCGATGCGGCCCACGCCGGCGAGGCCGAGGTGCAGGTCGGACAAGGGGACTCCTTCAGGACGTCATCGTCGTTGGACCGGTCCAACGCCCTCTACGATCGACCCATCACCAACCCGATGTCAAGGAGCGTAGAGGCGTGAGCGATCCGGGGGGACGACCCACGATCCGCAGCGTCGCCGCGCGCGCCGGGGTCTCCAAGTCGCTGGTCTCGCTCGTGCTGCAGGAGAGCCCCAAGGTCTCGCCCGAGCGCCGCGCCGCCGTGCTCAGCGCGATGGACGAGCTCGGCTACCGCCTCGACCCGACCGCCCGCAGCCTCGCGCAGGGCCGCACCCGGGCCGTCGGGCTCGTCCTCGACGACCTGCGCAACCCGTGGTTCGTGGACGTCCTCGACGGCCTGCGGCCCGTGCTGCGCGCGGCCGGGCTGCGGCCGGTGCTGGCCGAGGTCCGCAGCGAACCCGAGGCCCCGCAGACCTTCGCCGACCTGCGCGTCGACGGGCTCGTCGTCATCGGCACCCTGCCCGACCTCACCCTCGTCGAGGAGGTCGCGGTGCACCTGCCGGTCGTGCTGGCCGGCACCCGCACCCCGCCCGGGACCGACCTCGACGTCGTCGCCGGGGACGACCCGGCCGGGGTGGGGCTCGTCGTCGAGCACCTGCTCGCCCTCGGCCACCGCCGCATCGCCCACGTCGGCGGGTCCGGGCCCGTCGGCCGGCTGCGCCGCGAGGCCTTCGAGGCGGCCGTCCGGGCCGGCGGCGGGACACCCCTGGTGGCCGTCGCCGAGATGACCGAGGACGCCGGTCACCGCGCGGGTCTGGCCCTGCTCGGCGACGCCCGACGTGCCGCCGAGCGGCCGACCGCCGTGCTCGCCGCGAACGACGCCTGCGCCGTCGGGGTCCTCGCCGCCGCGGCCGACCTCGGCCTCGACGTCCCCGCCGACGTCTCCGTCGCCGGTTACGACGACACCTCGCTGGCCCGGCTGCGGGCGGTGTCGTTGACCAGCGTCGACAACGCCGCCCGCGAGGTCGGCCGGATCGCGGGGGAGCGCCTGCTGGCCCGCCTCGAGGACCCCGAGCTGCCCGTCGGCCTGCGGCTGGTGGCCCCGCGTCTCGTCGTGCGCTCCACCACGGCCCCGCCGCCGGGCAGGATGACGGGGTGACCACTCCCGAGGGACCGTGCCCGTGCGGCTGGGGCGAGCCGTTCGCCGGGTGCTGCGGCCGGTACCTGGGGGGCCGGGCGGCGCCGACCGCGGAAGCGCTGATGCGCTCGCGCTACACGGCCTTCGCCGTGGGCGACCGCGAGCACCTGCTCCGCACCTGGGACCCCGCCACCCGACCCGACGAGCTCGACCTGGACCCCGGCGTCGAGTGGCGCCGCCTCCTCGTGCTCGCCACCACGGGCGGTAGCCCCTTCGACGACACCGGGACCGTCGAGTTCGAGGCGCACTACCGCCAGGCGGGCCGCCGCGGTGTCCAGCACGAGAACTCGGCCTTCACCCGCGTCGCCGGCGTCTGGCTCTACGTGGGGCCGGTGGGAAACCTGGTCGCGTGATCGCGCTCCGGTTGAAACTCTGAGTCACGGGTAAGAGCGTTGAGCACCATCCGCGATGAGGAGGAGTCCCGTGAAGCTGGACTGGCTCAAGGATCTGGCGCTGGACCCCGGTCCGCACGTGTCCGTCTACGTCGACGCGACCCGCGACCGGGCGACCGGCGCCCACGACATCGACCTGCGCTGGCAGGACGCCCGGTCGGCCCTGGCCGGCCAGGGCGCCCCCGAGACCGCGCTGAGCGCGCTCGACGCCGTCGCCACCGAACCGACCGGGGTCGGCGGCCACGTCGGACGCGCGATGCTCGCCACGAAGGAGGGGCTGCAGCTCGACGTCGTGCTGCCCGCCCCGCCGCTGCGCGAGGAGGTCAGCACCGGTCCCGTCGCGCACCTCATGCCGCTCGTGCGGTCGAGGGCCGACGACGTCTGCTACGTGCTCGTCGAGCTCGACCGGGCCGGCGCCGACGTCACCCTCACCCGCACCGGTGCGGTCCAGGGGGCCGAGGTCCACACCGTCGAAGGGGGACACGACCTGCTGCACAAGGGATCCGGGGACAACCGCGCCGAGCACCGCTACCAGCGGTCCGTGCAGGACTCCTGGGACCACAACGCCGCCGCCGTCGCCGCCGACCTCACCGACCTCGTCCGCCGCGAGCACCCCGAGGTCGTGCTGCTCACCGGTGACGCGAAGGCCGCCGCCGCGCTGCGCGAGAAGGCCCCCGCCCCGCTGCGGGCCCTGCTCCGCGACGTCAAGGGCGGCTCGCGGGCGGCCGGCACCCACGAGAAGGCGTTCACGGCCGCCGTCGCCGAGGTCCTCGACGTCGTCCGCTCGGCGCGGCGCCAGACCGTCGTCGACGACTTCGTCCAGGAACGCGGCCGGGCGGGCCGGGCCGTCGAGGGGATGGCCGCGGTCGTCTCCGCCCTGCGCCAGGGGCAGGTGGCGACGATGCTGCTGCTCGACGACCCGAGCTCGACGGAACTCCTCTGGGCCGGCCGGGGACCGCTGGAGATCAGCACCACGACGATGGACCTGCACGCCATGGGTATCGAAGACGCCGTGCAGGTGCGCGCCGACGCGGCCCTCGTCCGCGCCCTGGCCGCCTCCGACGCCGAGATCCACCTCGTCCCGCTCCCGGAGGAGGACGGTGAGGCGCCCCTGGTCACGATGGCCGACGGCATCGGCGCCCTCCTGCGCTACTAGGGCCCGTCCTGCGGATCGTGGACAGCCGTGATCCTGCCCGGAACGCGGGAGCACGCAGCTCGCGGGTGACCGCGACGTCGGGCTACGACGCGTCGGCGGTCAGGTCCAGGGCGCCGGGGAAGGCCAGAGCGAAGGTGACGCCCCCATCGGCCTCCAGGCTGGTGGGGGTCACCTCGTCCTGGGTGATGTGCAGGCCGAACTCGGGCATCGAGACGTCCACGGTGTACGTGCCGGGGCCGAAGGTCTTGGTGATGCGGCCGGCGTCGTCCAGGGTCGCGGTCCCGACCGCGCTGCCGCCGGCGAAGAAGGTGACCTCTGCCCCCGCGGCCGGTAGGTCTCGACATTCCTGCTGGCGGCACAGGTGCAGGGTGGTCTCCACCGTGACCTCGCCCGTCTTCTTCCCCGAACAACCGGCCGAGGCGGCGATCAGCAGCAGGGGGAGCAGGAGCGGGAGCGCGCGGCGTGCGGGGTGGTCCACGTGAGCAGAGTGGCAGGACGGCAGCCGGTCCACCGGGGAAACGATCGTGCGCGAGCAGGTTGGGCCATCTACGCCACCGACGCTTGCATCTATTGCTCTTCGATAGATACCGAGTGATGATCGACAGGTGAACGGCCGCGTCATCAACGCCCTGCGTCTCTGTCTCGTCGTCCTGGGTCTGGGTGCCCTCTTCGGTCAGGTCGTCTACGTCCCCGTCGCCGCCTCGCAGTCAGCGCAGGAGCACCCCGAGCTGGCCTACCTGGCGGTGCCCTACGCGATCGCGATGATCGTGGTCCTGGTCTGCGTGCAGGCTGCACTGATCGCGGTGGGGAAGCTGCTCGCGATGGTCGAGCACGGATGGATCTTCAACCCGGAAGCCCTGCGGTGGGTGGACGTCATCATCGTCTCGGCGGCAGCAGCGACCGTCATCACGGTGGCGACCGTGACTCACCTGATCAGCTGGGTCGGGGTCGGCGGTCCGTTCGCGGTGCTGGTCCAGGCCGCGTCGTTGGTCGGTGGAGTGAGTTTCGTCCTGCTGATGATCGTCATGCGCGGTCTGCTGGCTTCGGCGACGGTGCTGCAGAGCGAGATGGCCGAGGTCGTCTGATGGCGGTGGTCGTCGACCTCGACGTGATGCTGGCGCGGCGGAAGATGTCGGTGGGTGAGTTCTCCCGCCGGATCGGTTTGACGCCGGCGAACGTGGCGGTGCTGAAGAACGGGCGGGCCAAGGCGGTGCGGTTCTCGACCCTGGATGCGATGTGCCGGGTGCTGGAGTGCCAGCCGGGTGACGTCTTGCGCTGGGTCCCGGACGCTGTCGACGAGGTCGCAGAGGCGATACCGGTCGGCTGAAGCCGATCACTCGTCGCACCGTCGAGGACGTCCCACGCTGGCGGAGTGACCATCCGCTCCCCGGCGGTGTGCGGGTGATCGTCGTGCTGGACTCGCTCGCTCATCGCACGTGCGCGACGTCACCAGCAGTCAGGACCACCCGTAGCGCGGGATGACCGTGCGGTCGGTGGTGCCTGCGCGGGGCCTGCTGAGCGCCGAAGTCGTCCGGGTGCGCTCTGGTGGTACGAGCAGTGATCATCAGCGCCACGATGTGCCTCAGCTCGGCCTGTCGCCTTCTCGCCACCAGGAGCATCCATGACCAGCAAGCAGCGCACCTACACCCTCATCGGAGCCGTCGTCGGTCTCGTCGTCGGGTTGCTGCTCTACACCGGCGACCGGTCCACGGCAGCGGCGGTCGCCCTCGCGGTGGGGCAGGCCGTCGTCGCGGGCCCAGTGGGCTACTTCCTGGCCCGGGACGGGCAGAAGACCCGCTGAAGCCCGGGCGATGAGCCTGAGCACCCGCTGTCGACGTTCGCCCTCTCGTGTCGAGGGCGTCGACGGGCTGGACCCGATGGCGGCTGGTCGAGGATCGGGTGCGCACTCGGCGAACGCGTGGGGTGGGCTACGACTGCCTTCCCGTGCGCACCGGATCGCGGGATGACCGGTGAGTCGTCTCAGGGTCACCCCGGCATGAAGCAGCGCATGGACTGTCCCCTCGCGCAGTCCATGCCCCGCCCTCAGCAGGAGCCGAACGGGCTACAGCAGCGGCTCTGGGGGCTCAGCGGAAGTGGCCGGATCGTTTCCGGCTGCGGATTGCGGACCCGATGTTCGTCCCCACTTCGCCCCCGCCAATACCAGGGCGATTCCCAGAACGAGGACCGCTGTGAACAGCGCCCCGCCGGACAGCATCTGGTGGCCGCTGAAATCACTGAAAGAGAAGAGCGCCAGGTACAGGTAGGGCAGCGCGCTCGCTAGCGCGGCCAGGAACCAGTGGCGGCCGGTGAGGGAGGCGACAGCGGCGGTGATGACGCAGAGCCCGGCCAGGGCGAGAAGGGCGACGCTGAGGGAGTGCATGCCCTGGTCGGCGTATCCGGGTCGGTAGAAGTGCGAGACGGGGTTCCAGACCGAGGAGCCGTCACCGTGGCTGAGTTGGGTCGCGGCCAGGGCTCCGGTGAGTCCGATGTAGGCCGCGGCCATCCAGCCGCGGGTAGCGCGTGCGGTGGGCAGGTGTCCCGCCGTGCTGAGCCCCGCCGCCAGTGCGAGCGGTACCAGCGCATAGATGGGCGGGCGGGGGATGACGTGCACCGTGACCAGCAGCAGTGCGCCAACGGCGGTGGCGGCCAGCAGCCAGCGGCCCAGGCGGGCATGGCCGGCCAGGACGGCGATCAGGGCGGCCACCCACAGCCCGTAAACGGCAGGTCCGGCGGTCTGCAGCAACGGGGCGGTGTAGGTGTAGGTCGAACCGTCAGCCAGCGTGGCGCTCGGTATGTCCCGCCAGGGCCAGGCGATCTCGCCGAAGGCGATGATGACGGTGCTCACCGCGGCCCCCAGCACCAGGCCCAGCATCGAGATCCGGTCACGCACCAGCGCCGGGAGGAAGGCGAACATGCGCTCCCAGCGCGTTTCCAGTCCTGCAGTGAGCAGGTCCAGGTGCACTCCCCAGGACGGCCGGTGGGTGGCTGGGTGGCTGTTGGATCGGGCAGGGTGTTCGTCCTGCTGGTCGTGCATGGCCATCAGTACGCCGAGGATCTCTTGTTCGCGGTGGGCCCGCCAGGAGCGGGGGTAGGCGCGCAGCAACTGTCGGCAGCGGGTTTCGTAGCGTCCGGTTGCCTCGTTGTGTCCGGCGGCGTCGTGCCCGGTTGTCTCGTGGTGCCCGGTTGCGCTCATGAGGTTGCTCCTCGAGTGCGCAGGCGGGTGGTGGCGGCTTCGACGTTGGCGCGTAGTCGTTGGGTTTCGCGTTCCAGGGTGCCTGCGCCGGTGGTGGTGAGGGTGTAGTAGCGGCGTAGGCGGCCCTCGACGACTTCCTCGCCGCTTTGGGTGATGAGTCCTTCGCTGGTGAGGCGGTCCAGGGCGCCGTAGAGGGTGCCGGGTTTGAGGCGGACCCGTCCGCCGGAGAGGTGTTCGATTTCCTGGATGAGCGCGTAGCCGTGGTGCGGTTGACCGGCGAGGGCGGTCAGCAGCAGGAAGGTCGGTTCGCGCATCTCGCTCGATGCCATGACTTGAAGATAGTCAGTCATTCGGTGCATACCGGTCATCTGACTATGGCGTGTCCCTCACATGCCCGGCTGGCTGTGACAGCTCAGCGACCTCCCGCACTTGGAGCCATGACCGCGACGTCGCCGACCGCGCACAACGCGGGATGACCGTAAAGCCGCGGCCCACCATGGTCGCGTCTGAACATCGTCAAGAGCAATGGAGCGGCGACATGTGCGGGACGTCGTCGCGATACGGCTGACCTGGCGCTGGCCACTACCTTGGCCGCTGTGACCATATTGACCGACGAGACGTTGAGCGCTGCGGAGAGCAGGCTTCAGGACGCCCTGCGGGCGGGTGATGTGACGGCCTTGGACGCGCTCCTGCACTCCGACGTCGTCTTCGTGGGGCCAGATGGCGCTGAGGTGGGCAAAGAAGCCGACTTGGAGGCTCATCGTTCTGGCGCGCTCCGCCTGCGTGAGGTCATCGAGATCGACCGGTCGGTCACGGACCTGGGTGATGTCGGGCTCACCCGCGTTCGGCTCCACCTGAGGGGTGAAGCCTGGGGTTCGAGGCTGGATGCGGTCATGGCGTACACGCGGACGTGGGTGCGGGAGGAAGGGGCTTGGCGAGTCCTGCAGGCTCAGGGTGTCGTGGTCCAGTGAGCTGTGGGCTCCGGCGTGGACTTGCGGTGTGGCCTTCCGCGGGAGCGACTCTCGGTGAGGGCGCTCGGGTCGCGGCATGACCGTGCGCTTCGCCCCGCGGCTCACGCCTGCAGACGTGGCTGCAGTGGCTGCTGGTTCAGCGGGCCGTTGCGAGCCACGACGATGGCTTCCTCACCCTCGCCGATCCACAACTGCAAGGAGCCGGTGCCCAGCGCGGCCCGGATGCCGCGGTAGCGCCAGAACGTCTCCAGGTGGTGCTGGCCCGGGTCGAAGGGGAAGGTCTGAGCGTGGGACCAGGTCAGGGCGTGCTCGGTGCCGTCCAGACGTAGGTACGGCCGCGCTGTCGACCTCAGCAGCCAAGCGTTGACCCAGTGGGGCTGAGCCACGACACGGACGCTCGAACCGCGTCGCGGCCGTGTGCCTGGTCGGAGGGCGGACTCTGAGACCGTGCTCATGACCGCACTCTGCCACTGCGTCTTGGCGCGCAGCAGTCGCTTAGGGACCATCCGCAGATCGGCACGAGCGGACGTTCCGTCCGGGCGTGATTGCGCACTCAGCGCGGGATGACCGTGCGGGACAGCGGCCGCTGCGCGGTCTGGGACGATCCCGCGGTGCTGATGGGCGAGGCCGTGTGGTTGATCGTGGCGGTAGTGGTCTGCGTCGGCGTGGCCTCAGCGGCGCAGGTCCTCAGCGGTATGGGGTTCGCGCTGCTCGCCGGACCTTTGCTGGCACTGGCCCTGGGTACCTCTGACGGGGTGCGCTTGAGCGTGGCCCTGTCGATCGTCCTCAACGTCGTCGTCTTGGCCGGCTCGTGGCGCCTGGTGCGCGGCGGTGATGCGCTGCGCCTGCTGGTACCCGCGGCGCTGCTGGTCCTGCCCGCGCACCTGCTCAGCGCGCGACTGGGCGGGATGTGGACGTCCGTGGCGGCTGGGGTCGCGGTTCTGGTGGGGGTGGGGTTGATCGCTTCGGGGCGACGGGCGGGGTGGGTGGACGGGCCGGCTGGTGCGGTGGCTGCGGGGGCGGGCAGCGGGGTGCTCAACGTCCTCGGTGGGGTCAGCGGGCCGCCGGTGGCCCTGTTCGTGGCCCATCGTGGTTGGGAGCCGAAGGTCAGCACCGCGACCCTGCAGGCGTACGCCTTGCCTCTGAACGTGGTGACCCTCGCCGTCCTCGGCTTGCCCGCGGTCCAGCTGGGCAGCCTGCTGGGAGCCGGGGTCGGTCTGGTGGTGGGGGCCGCGTGTGCGTGGCGCTTCGTGGCGCGGATCAGTGCTGCCACGGTGCGCAGTCTCGTTCTCGTCCTCGCCGCGGTCGGTGGGGTGCTGCTCATCACCCGCGCCCTCACCTGAGCCAACCATTCGGCGGTTCACCGGACATCGTCAAGCCCGCGACGTCGCTGCCGGCTCCGGACCGCGCACACCGCGGGATGACCGTGACGTCGGTGCAGCGGGGCGACCCCCGTCGTGGGGGAAGACGTGGGTGCGCCGATCTGGTCGCCCGGGTGACGGTTTCGGTTCACCCACGGGTGACCTCATGTGGTGACAGCGGTGGGTGCGACGGCCAGGGCTGAACGCGCAGCCATCGGCATGTGCGGATGTCGATGACTTCTTGCTCGGCGGTACGTGGGGCACTGGGGTCAGCGCAGGACCTCCACCTCGCAGGTGATGCCCGGTGCACGGGACAGGCGGGCGTCGGCGGTGACGAGGACGACGTCCAGGGCCTCGGCCAAAGCGACGTAGGCGGCGTCGTAGCTGGTGACGGTGTGCCTCAGTTCCCAGCAACGACGCAGCAGCGGCCGGTGACCGGCGCGGCGCAGGGGCAGGTCGACGAGGTCGTTCAACGCTAGGTCGGCGCGGCGATCGGGGAGGCGTCCACCCGCAGCGGCGCGGCGCAGGACGGAAGCCACCTCCAGGTCGATCACTTCGGGGGCGGTGAGCACCTCGCTTCGTAGACGGTCCCGGGCCCGGTCTCCGTCAGGTCCGTCGTCGGCCAGGGCGGGAGCGAGGACGCTGGCGTCAACGACGATCACGGTCGTCGTGCACCGCTGTCACGGCGTCGCGGAAGGACAGACTGCCGCCGGCTCGTCCGCCGGCGCGCTCGAACACTTCGTCGAGGGTGGGGGTGCTGGCGTCCTCGACGAGCTTGGTGAGGAGGTACTCCTGCAAGGACTGGTGGGCCAGGGCGGCGCGGCGGCGCAGGACGGTGTGCGTCTCGTCGGGGACGTCCTTGATCTGAACGCTCGGCATGGCGCCATTTTGGCGCCACCGATGCCAATGTGCAATCGCGAGGCCATCGACACGAGCGCGACAGCGCGGTCATCGGCGCTTCCGCGCGTTCGCGGCGTCAGTCCTCGGTCGTCCTCGGCAGGCGGCGGGTGGCACGTCGGAGCTCGGGCAGGACGATCGTGAGCCTCGCAGCCCTCCAGCAGATGCACCGCTGCGCGGGGAGACCGTGCTTCCCGCGCCCGACCCGATGACCGAGCAGGAGGCGCCGGGTCAGGTCTCTGGCGGTCGCGCCCCTCGGCCACGGTGGAGCTCGGTCTGCAGTCGGACCACCAGGTCCTCACCGGCCTGCACGAACCCTGTCGAGCGGTTAGCGTCGGCGCACAGCGCGGGACATCCCGCGCGGGACGAGCACGGTGGGGGCGGGAGATCGGTGAAGGTCGTCTGGAACGCTGACAACGGCCGCTACGCCGACAACCCGCGGGCGTTGCACGAGACCTGGACCGCCCGCGGCGGTGACGGCGTCGACCACCTCTGGCTCGCCTCCTCCCGCCAGGCCGCGACGTTCCCGCCCGGCGTGGCGACCGTGCCGATCGGGACACCGCAAGCCGTCGCGGCGCTCGAGGCGGCGGACGTGCTGGTCTCGAACACGCACATCCAGCTCGACCGGTGGCGCAAGCGACCCGGGGCGGTGTACCTGCAGACCTGGCACGGGACACCGTTGAAGCGCATCCACCGCGACGCCGCGTTCCAGCCCCCGGACGACGTCATGGCCGAGCTGGACGACGACATCGCCCGCTGGGACCTGCTCGTCACCCCGAGCGCCGAGGGGACGCGGTTGCTCCGGGCCGCGTTCGCCTACCGGGGCCGGGTGCTGGAGACCGGCTACCCGCGCAACGACGTGCTCTCCGCGCCCGACCGCGCCGCCCGGCGCGCTCGGGTGCGCGCCGAGCTCGGCCTCGAGGAGGGCACGACGGCCGTCCTGTACGCGCCCACCTACCGCGACGACGAAGCCGCCTCGGGCGTCGACGCCCCGCTGGGGTTGGACGTCGGGGCCCTCGCCCGGCGCCTCGGCGACGACGCCGTCGTCCTGCTGCGCCTGCACCACTACATGGGCCACCAGAGCCGTCCCGCCGGCGGTGGGCGGGTGCAGGACGTGGGCGCGTACCCCGACATCTCCGACCTGTACCTGGCCGCCGACGTCCTGGTCACCGACTACTCGTCGTCGATGTTCGACTTCGCGGTCACGGGCAAGCCGATCCTGGTCTTCGCCTACGACCTCGCGCACTACCGCGACCGCCTGCGCGGCTTCACCTTCGACCTGGAGGCGGAGGCGCCGGGTCCGGTCCTGCTCGACCAGGAGGCGCTGACCGCGGCGCTGCTCGACCTGCCCGCGGTCGCCGCTGCGCAGGCGGGACGCTACGCCCGGTTCGTGGAGCGCTTCTGCGCCCTGGAGGACGGCCGTGCCAGTGAGCGCGTCCTGGAGGCGCTGTGGGCCGAGGGTCTGCCGCCCGGCTGACACCGCCGACGGGACTCGCCGACCGGACGCGGCACCGACGGCATCGTGGGGGTCGCGCCCGGACGACGAGCACGCCGCCCGACTGCGCGTGTCCGCCCTCCGCCCCGTCGGCCAGACCGCACCGCGAGGTCTCGTCAGTCGTCGAAGACGGACCAGCAGATCGCGTCGCGTCTGGCTTGGTCCTCGAGCACCAGCTCCCGGATGCGCTCCGGGAGCCGCTCCCGCTGCCAGTCGCGCTCCAGCCGTCCGGTGGGATCGGCCGTGCCCGCTGCCTGTGCCGCCTTGATCGCGTAGGCGGCGGCGCCGAGGTCGTGCTCGGGCACGTGAGGCACGCACGCGGCCTGGCCGGCGGCGTAGGCGGCGCAGCGGGCAGCCCCCCGCAGCGGGCGAGCCGCTCCCATCGCGTGCCCACCGCGAGCTCGGGCGTCCATCATCTGCACGCTGCCCCCGGCCCAGGCGCGTGCTGCCTCGATGGCCTCGCGGGGGCGGGTGTCCGCGGGCTGTTCGACCTCGAAGAGGTGCAGCACGTGGTCGGCGCAGTCAGCGGCCCACAGGGCGAGGAGCCGGTGGTCCTCGTCGGTGAGTTCTCCGCCACGGCGGATCGTGACCAGTCGCGGGTCGCGGACCTTCGGGAGGATCACGTGACCAGCGTGCCAGCAGCGGGGCAGCTGGGGACGACCTTCCGGTACAGCCGGCGGTCATCGTCGCGTGGACGTCGCGTGTGGCACTGAGGTCAGCGCACGACGTCCACGTCGCAGGTGGTGCCCGGTGCACGGGACAGACGGGCGTCGGCGGTGACCAGACGATGTCCAGCACCTCGGCCGGCGCGACGTGGGCGGCGGCGTAGCTGGCGAGGGTGGGGCGCAGTTCTCGGCAGCGGTGCAGCGGCGGCCGGTGAGCGCCTCGCTGCGCAGACGATCCCGGGCCCGGTCTCCGTCGGCTCCGTCATCGGCCAGGGCGGGGGCGAGGACGCTGGCGTCGACGACGATCACGGTCGTCGTGCACCGCCCGGGATCACTCGGATGCCGTCGCACCGGCCTCGTGCGCTCGGTGGGTGGCGCCGCTCAACGGGGCGTAGGCGTAGAGGTCGGACCTGCGCTCGTCGTCGCCCGGCCTGGCAACGGCGGGCAGCGGCGGCAGGCCGAGCTGCTGACGCAGAGACGGGCAGGAGGGATCCACTCCGTGGTTCCCGTAGTGCACCTCGATGCCGGGCAGCTGCCGCTGCAGTTCCATGGCCAGCTGCAACCCTTCCTCGGCCCACTCCGCTTCGCTCTGCTCGGCCCGCCACTGGAAGTCGGTGACCGCCAGCTGGCCGTAGGTGTCGTTCCACGCGCTCAGGCGGGCGAGCAGGGCGGCGTCGGCGCCCATGTCGACCAGGACTGAGGGGTCCAGGCCACCGACTTCGCCTGGTGAGTTGTCCCAGACGTAGGCGTCCTCGACGTGCTCCGCAGCGATGGAGATGACCGTGGGCCGGTACGGGTCGGATGGCACCTCCGAATCGTGGCACCTCCTGAGCCACAGCCCGCAGATCGTCATGACCGCGAGGTCGACGACGCTCTGCGCCGCCATGTCTTCGAGCAGTCTTGGGTACGGCCGGTCATGGATCGAGTTGAGTGGCTCCGTCGGTGAGTTCACGGCTGATGTCGAGATGGCCGCTGTGTCGAGCCGACTCCTGCAGCAGGTGCATCAAGACCCAGGCCAAGGTCGGATGGACATCGGTGTCTCCGTAACTGCGCGCCGAGACCGCAGCAGGAACAGCGGAGCGGAGAATGCGCAGGGAGTTCTCGTGCTCGGAGCGGTAGTGATCCTGAATGAGCTCCGGGGTGTCGTCCTCGGTGATCTCCCATTCCTGCTCTTCGGTCCCTGGCCAGGAGAAGTCCACGTCCTCGCCCGCGAAGACGTACCGCATCCAGTACCGCCGGACTGAGGCTGAGTGCTTGACCATGCCCAGAGCCGACCAGCCGGAAGGAACCACCGGTGTGATCAGCTGCGCTGCGTTCAATCCCTGGAGTCGACGCAGCAGCACGTCGCCGTACCAGGCGAGGTAGGCCACACCCAGGGTGAAGGTGTCGGGGTTGTCGGCTGCTGGTTCTCCGGCGAAAGGCATGGCGTGAGGGTGTCAGCGTGCTGAACACCTGACCAGACGTCCATCGGGTCTGCTGCACTGATCTTGCGGACATCGTCCTGACCGCGAGCTCGCCGGACCACTGGCGATCGCGCACACCGCGGGATGTGCGTGCGGTTGTCGGTGTGGGGTCTCCTACGGTGCGGTGACGGTGAACGGGGTGACGGCGATGAGGGCGGCCATGTCGTGGAAGTCGCCCAGGTTGTTGGTCACGAGTTCGAGGTCGAAGGCGTACGCGGTTGCGGCGAGGTAGGCGTCGACGACCTGGATGCGGAGCTGCTTCTTCGTTCCGCCGGCCGCAAGGATGGTCGCGGCCACCTGTCCGCAGGCGTCCACGACGGTGTCGTCCACGGGGAGGGCGTTCGGCCACAGGCGACGCGCGATGGTGAAGTCGGTGAGGCGTTGCTGCTGAGCCGGCCCGGAGGCCACGGCGATGCCGAACCGGAGTTCGGCGAACGTCATCTGTGAGACGTAGGTGGGCTGGCCGGAGTTGATGCTGAAGGTCGACCCGGTCGGGGCGCGCAGGATGTCGATGAGGACGTTGGTGTCCAGGAGGTAGCCAGCGGTCACTGCTGCTTGGACCTCTCCTGGGCGATCTGCCCGGTGAGGTCATCTAGTCGTGGGCCAGGAGCGGCGACCCGATGGCGGTCGGCGATCGCCTGGTCGCGGGTCGGGGGGACTCTCGTCGCGGAGTTCGGCTCCTCGGGCCGACGTGGCGGCGTGGTGTCGGCGGCTGGCTCGTCGTCGCGTCCTGCGTAGGGATCACGGGCGACCGGGTCCAGGGTCGCGGCCACCTGGCGGTTGAACTCGGAGTGGTCGAAGGGGCCGGCGGCGGCGTTGAGGCTGGCGGCGGCGCTGAGGGGGATGCCGCTGAAGGCGCGCAGGCGGTCGGGGACGGGGGCGATGGGCGTGATGTGGGCGACAGGTCGTCCGTGGTTGGTGATCGTGTAGCCCTCGCCCGCGTCTTCGAGCTCTCGCAGGATGCGTGCGTATTCGTTGCGCAGTTCGCGGGCGGTGATGGTCTTCACACCCCCACTGTAGCCAGTTCTGGCTACGCCGGGTAGGGCGATGAGGACAGCCCTCCAAAGCGACTGACGAGGCGCCGAAGGTCGTCGGCGGGAAGGGCGATGCGGGCTCGACGGTGGTGCATCACCCACGTCACGTCACGATCTCGCGCGGACGGCGGGATGACCGTGAAGTCGACCCGATCGATTCGAAGCCGGCCTTGTTGAAGCTAGGCAGTGGGTGTTTCCCGGGGGACGACACGCTCTTGCTGCAATGAGCTGACCTGGGCGATCAGCTCGAAGTCCTTGTCCAAGTGCAGAAGCGTCAACTCGTGTTCAATAGCCGTGGCTGCGAGCAGGAGGTCCACCGGACCTGGTGCCCGGTGCCACCCTCGATGGGTGAGACATTCCTGCAGGTCTTGCGCTCGGGTGCTGATCTCGGCACTGACCTCGATGACGGTCATCGCCTCGGTGACGTCGGCGATGACCTCGCGGTAGTCCTGGGGGGATCGGGCGGAGAACCCGATCTCCAGGACGCTGGGTCGAGCGATGTTCAACAGGTCCTCGCGTAGGAGGTCGTTCAGCCGGGCGGCCACGACCGGTTGGTCCCAGCGGGCATGGGCGGACTTGTCGAGCAGGAAGCTCACGCGGCGCCTTGCGCTCGGTCGTCGGTGCCCGGTGCTTCGGCGACCTCTCCGGTGGCCTTCGAGTGCTCCTGGAGCAACGGGGCGAAGTAGCCGCTCTCGGCGCGGGAGATGAGACGTTCGGCCGCAGCGCGGCGACGTTCTTGGCGCAGGGTGGTGCGCAGGGCGGCTTCAACGGTGTCCCGTTTGGTGGTCGTCCCGGTGATCGCAGCCACCTGGGCGAGCAGGTCCTCGTCGATGTCAATGTGGGTCTTGCTCATGGCGGGCCCCCTCGGCGTATGTACACGTCGAAGGTAACTCTTGTACATGAGTGTGTCCACGGCCACTACACAAGCCGTGGGCTGCGGGTAGCGAGGACTGCGAGGACCTCCTCGGTGGACGCCTCGGCTCGCGCATGACCGCGCAGATCGCGGGATGACCGGTAGATCAGCGGTACGTCCTCGCGGCGGGCCGCTTGCTGGGAGTTGAGGTGCTGGGTGTGACGACGGCTGTGGACCTTGCCCTGAGCCGGGTGCTGCTTCGCATCGACGGGGCGACAGAAGCACCTTGAGCGCGTCAGACGCGTGCCTCGCGCGAGCGGTGCCATGAGCGCCTGATCAGGACGCTGACGCTGTGCGCGAGCTCCGCCCGCTGCTCCAAGCAGTGAACGGAGCGTGCCCGGCGCTCAAGGTCGAGGGGGACTGACCGACACTTCGAGAGGGCGGCACTCGGCTGCTCGCACGAAGTGCTCAGGGGTGGAGATGACGTCGTATGGCAGCGGTGATGACGGGCCTCGTCTGCAGCTTCCCCATGAGGAGCTGACCGACTTCCTGCTCACCGCCTTGGACCGCGCCACCTCCTACGTCGTCCCGCGGGGTGGGCCTCTGATTCCCTTCGCGATGTACGAAGGCCCCGAGGGCCCTGAGGGGCGCAGTCTGCACAAATTTGTCGAGGAACTCGTGCGGGCGCAGGAGCTGGCACGGTGGTGGGTCCGGCATCAGGCCGGTCTCCGCATGGCTTGCGTCGCCTGGGACGGTTACGTGACCCTCAGCGGCGTGCGCACCGATGCGGTGTTCGTCGACGGGTGCGATGACAGTGGCGAGCACGGTTATGTCTTCCTTCAACGCTATGTCCGAGCGGGTCGCTTCAGTCGCTCGATGAAGGCGTTGGGCAATGCGGGCCTGTACGCCCGTTCTGGACGCCTCTTCGATTGAGGGTGCTCCGTTCTGGTTGATCCGTCCTGATCGGGTCGCGCTCGGGTCGACGAGGAAGCAGTGGTCCTCGTACTCGGCGAGCATCCGCTTCTCGTCAGATCCGGGCGGTCGACGACCTCCGCGACAGCGGATGGCCGGTAGGTCGTGGCGGAGTGTGCAGCTCATCCTGGTGATCAACGCGAGGGGTGGTAGACCCACGCGCTCCGGGTGGGCGTGATGGCTTCCTCGCCGACGGTGGGCACGGCGCGGCTGCCCAGGACGAGGAGTCCCTGGCTGGTCCACACCGCAGGACCAGGTTCCTCAGCGGCGCGGTCCTTCTCCGGTGCCGGGACGGGTGTCCAGGTCCGGGTGGTGTCGTCGTAGGTGGAACCGCGGGTGGCCACGCGCGCCCCAGCGGTCGCCTCCACCGGCCACCCCCGGGAAACAGACCCGGGATCGGGGGGTTGGGGTACGGACGTCCAGGTGCCGGCGGGCAGGGTCAGCGCCCCGCTGTAGGGGACGAGGCGCCCGTAGGAGCCGTCCAGGCCGGCGTCACCGCCGGGGGTGGCGTCGAGAGCGCGTTCACCGGTCCACGTCCAGTTCCCGCCGAAGAGCTGATCACTGTCGGGTAGGCGTCGCCAGGTGGAGGACGTCGAGTCCAGCAGGGCCGCGTGAGCCAGGGGAGGTGGGTCGGTAGGGCCTGAGCGGGCGACGTCGCTGGCCACGAGCAGCAGCCCGTGGGGGGTGGCCAGTGCCTCGCGGAAGACCATGGAGTCCAAGGGGTCATCGGGCAGGGGGAGCCACTGGCCGCCGTCGCCGTGGGTGAGGTCGTAGGTGGAGTCGGGAAGCTGCGGGGGCGGCGTCTCTCCGGGGGCTGCGAAGGAGCCGGGAGCCAGCGCCAGCAGCTTCCCGTCGAAGGCGGTCAGGGAGTAGCCCGGGCTGGAGTTCGCCGGGTGGCCGGGAGGCAGTGGCAGTTGTGTCCAGTCGTCTCGTCCGGCGTCGTAGATGAGCAGTGCGTCGTCGGCCAGGACGTAGACCCGCTGGCCGACGACCGTGTGCGGGCTGTCCAGGATCCCCTGCGGAGCCGCTGCGGTGCGCCGCCACCGGTTCTCGGTGGGGTTCCACGCCACACCGTCGCGGTGAGCGCTCGATGAGTCGTAGGCGTTGAAGCAGGGGGTGTGCGAGTCGGAGGGGCACGCCGGCTCGCTGGACCCTCCGAGGAACAAGGCTTCGCTGCCGGTCCACGCCGTGACCGCGTTCCATCGCGGGGTCGTCGGCGGTTCAGGCACTGCAGACCAACGCCAGGCGTCGGTCACCGGAACCCCCTCGGCGGCGTCGGCAGGCACGGCTTCGGGCTCGCTCGAGCCGGCGTCGGCATCGACGCAGGCGGAGAGGGACAGGAGCATCGCGAGTGCACCGGTGCGCAGTACGGTCCGTCGTCGCGGCGGAGGCTCGGCGGCGTACCTCGCGACGCCCTCGGGGGCGGTCTGCGGGTCGTGGCTCACTCCTCCAGACTGCCTGACGATGCCTGCTGATGACGGCCTACAGCCTTGTTCGCGAGGAACCTCCAGCTCCTCGGCACGAGTGGCGAGTCGGGCGACCTCCCTGGCGCCACGTCACGGTCCTGCAGAACCGCCTCGACACCCCGGACCTGCACGCTCGGTGCGGATCTCGACGCACCGTCGGTAAGCTGACCCCAGCTGATCTTGGAGGTTGGACGCACGTGATGGGCCCGGCGCACGCCGCCAGCGGGTTGGCGGCAGGGGCTCTCACCCTCGGCCTCGCGACGCACGTCGGCGTCGACGCCCCCCTCGAGCAACTCGCCTGGGTCGTGGGCTGGGGCGGGTTCGCCTACCTGCCCGACCTCGACCAGAAGGGCTCCACCGCGGGCTCCATGTGGGGTCCGCCGACGAGGCTGCTCTCCCGCGCGATCGGGGCGCTCGCCGTCCGCCACCGCGGCGGCACCCACGACGTGGTCGTCGCGCCCCTCGTCTTCGGGGTCCTCGCCGCCCTCGCCGCGGACCACCGCTGGTCCGCCCTGGTGGTGCTGGCGCTCGCGATCGGGCTGGCGTTGCACGCCGTCGCGCAGCTCGTCCCGGGCAACGCCGAGAAGACCGCACTCGGGAACCTGCTGATCTCGGGGCTGGGTGCGTGGTGGCTCACCGCGCAGGGGGTGGTGCTGCCCTGGCTGCCCGTCGCGGTGGCGGGTGGGATCGTCGTCCACATCGCGGGTGACGCGTTGACCACCGACGGTGTCCCGCTGCCCTTCACGACGTGGCTCCGCGGACGCAAGCGGACGGTCGGCCTGCGGCTCTTCGACGCGGGGCGCGGTCCGGAACCGCTGCTGCAGTACCTCGTCTTCCCGGCGTTGACCCTGCTGGGTCTGGTGCGCCACGTCGGCCCGGTCCGGGAGCTGCTCGCGCCGCTGCTGTGACGCTGCGTGCGGGCTACCTGCCCGGCAGCATCCCCGCGTCCCGGGCGGCCGCGACGACGGCCGCCGTGCTGGCGACGCCGAAGCGCCTCCGCAGGTCGGCGACGGTGGAGCTCACGGCGGTGGGGGACAGGTCGAGTTCCGCGCCGGCGGTGGTCAGGGCGCGTCCGTCGGCGACGAGTTCGAGCAGGCGGACTTCGGTCCGCGACAGCAGGGGCAGCTGGTGCTCGCCGGTCACTGGTCGCTCCCTCTCGCTGTGGGCCTCGAACGTGACGCTACGTCAGGGTCGGGTGACCGCGCCAGAGGGCTCGGCCCACCCGCCTGCTGGGCGGCGGTTCCTCAGGAGGATGAGCGTTCCTCCTCCGCCAACCGCTCGGCGAGCTCGTCCCGGTCGAGCATCCCCGGGTCGACCTGACCCGTCCGGTACGCCGCGCGCCCCACCATGTGCGCCGCGACCGGCACGGTCAGCAGCTGGAACGCGCCGATCGCGACGAGCGTCGCGACGTCGGTCCCCTGCCGCAGCTGCAGCCCGACCCCGGTCAGCGACAGCAGCACCCCGAGCACCTGGGGTTTCGCGGTCGTGTGCATCCGGGCCAGGACGTCGGACAACCGCAGCAACCCGATCGCGGCGAGCAACGTGAGCAGGCACCCGAGGAGCAGGCACACCGCGGAGACCACATCGGCGATCAGCGACCAGTTCACCGTTCACCCCTCTCTTCCGGAGATTCCTTCGACGCGTAGCGCGCGACGCTGACCGACCCCACGAAACCCACCAGCGCGAGGACGACGATGACCGGCAACGTCGTCGCGTGCCGGTTCGCCGCGGCCTCGACGCACAGCGCGATGACGACGATCGCGACGAGGACGTCGAGCGCGACGACCCGGTCCAGCATCGTCGGACCCTTCGCGACCCGCAGCAGGGCGAGCAGCGCCGCGATCGTCAGCATCGCCAGGCACGCTCCGACGACGACGGTCATCGCGGACTCCTCTCGCACAGGGCGGCCGAACCGTCGGCGCGGCAGCGGTCCAGGTACTCGGCGTAGGCCGCGGGTTCGGCGAACGTCGTCATGATGCGGCGCTCGGTGAGCAGGACCTCGCGGCGGATGCGTTCGCGGCCCTCCTCGCCGGTGACGCCCAGCGCGTGGATGTAGATGGACCCCTGCCCGCCCCGGGCCGACGGGGCCCCGATCTCGACGACGACGCTCCCCGGGACCAGCGACACGAGTTCCGCCGTCATCGCGACGAACAGGTCGGAGCCGCTGTGCAGCGGGACGCGCACCACGGAGTTGCGCGGCTGGCGGCCCGGCCGCACCGCGAGCCACGCGACCTGACCGCTCGCCGCGACCAGGTCGACCAGGAACCGGGCGAACAGCGCGACGATCCGCAGCGGGCGGATCCGCATCCCGAAACGCACCCGCGGCAACGGCAGGACGACCGTGACGAGCAACCCGAGCAGGGTTCCCGAGATCACGTTCGCCCACGACACGTCACCCCACAGCAGCAACCACAGGACGACCAGCCACACCAGGATCGGCAGGCTGACGCGTTCGCGCAGCGAGGTCACCGTCGCGCTCACTCGGCGACCTCCGGGACGCGGTCGTGCAGGACGGTGGACGTGTAGGGCGTGCGGTCCAGCAGGTCCTGCGCCGCGCGGTCGCTGATCCCGAACAGCGGGCCCGCGACGAACGTGATCCCCACCCCGACGAGGACGAGCGCCGCGGTCGGCACCAGCATCCCGACCGGCGTGCGGACCCCGACCTCGGTGGCCGTCGCCAGACCGGTGTTCCCGGCGTCGTCGGGGTTGTCGTCCGGATCGACCAGGGGTTCCTGCCAGAACGCCCGGTTCCACACCTTGGCGATCGCGTACAACGTCAGCAGGCTCGTGACCACGCCCCCCGCGACCAACCCGTAGGCCAGTGGGGTTCCGACGTCGACGCCCGCCTGGAGCAGGCCGAGCTTCCCGAGGAACCCCGAGAACGGCGGGATCCCCGCGAGGTTCATCGCCGGGACGAAGAACAGGACGGCCAGCAGCGGGGCCTTCTTCGCCATCGCCCCGAGGGAGTCCAGCGACGTGCTGCCGGAGTGGCGTTCGACGAGACCCGTCACGAGGAACAGCGTCGTCTGCACGGTGATGTGGTGCGCGACGTAGAACACCGCACCGGACAACCCGGCCGTCGTCCCCAGTGCGATCCCGAACACCATGTACCCGATGTGGCTGACGAGCGTGAACGACAGCAGACGTTTCACGTCGTTCTGCGCGACCGCTCCGAGGATCCCGACGACCATCGTCGCCAGCGCCACCCACATCAGCAGGGTGTTCGCCACATCACCCGCGGAGCTACCGGGGAAGAGCAGCGTCTCGGTCCGGATGATCGCGTAGACGCCGACCTTCGTCAGCAACCCGGCGAACACCGCGGTGACCGGCGCGGGCGCCGTCGGGTAGGAGTCGGGCAGCCAGGCCGACAGCGGGAACACCGCGGCCTTGATGCCGAACCCGACGAGCAGCAGCAGGTGCAGCACAAGACGCACGTCGGGGTCGATCTCCTGCAGCCGGACGGAGAGTTCGGCCATGTTCACGGTGCCGGTCGCCATGTAGACCAGCGCGATCGCGGTGAGGAACACCATCGACGACAACAGGCTGACGACGACGTAGGTCGTCCCCGCCCGGACCCGGGCCTTCGTCCCGCCGAGGGTCAGCAGGATGTAGCTGGCCGCCAGCAGGATCTCGAACCCCACGTAGAGGTTGAACAGGTCCCCGGACAGGAACGCGTTCGACACCCCGGCCGAGAGCACCAGGTACGTCGGGTGGTAGATCGAGACGGGTGTCCCCTCCTCGCCGTCGGCGACACCCTGTGCGAGGGAGTACACGAGGACGGCGAGGGTGACGACGGAACTCACGACGAGCATGAGGGTCGACAACCGGTCGGCGACCAGCGGGATCCCGAGGCGGGCGGGCCAGCCCCCGACGTCGATGGAGTAGGTGCCCGTGCCGCGGTCGGTGAGGACGAGCATGGTGATCGAGGCGATCACGACGATGCTCAGCGCAGTGACGCTGATGGTGCGCTGCGCCCGCGGCCGCCGCGCGAGGGCCAGCGTGAGGCCCGCCGCGAACAGCGGCAGCACGACGGGCAGGGGCAGCAGGACGCGCGGCCACTCGGTCGCCAGGTCGATCGTCCACGGAGTCACCGAGAAACCCCCTCCCCTTCGTCCTCGCTGGTCTCGTGGGTGTCGTCGTCGTAGCTGCCGGACGTCTCGTCGAGCTCGGCCCGCCGCACGATGCGGCGGTCCTCGACGTCGTCCTGGACCTCGTCGTGGCCGTCGATCTGCCAGCTCCGGTAGGCGAGCGCGAGGACGAACGCGACCATCCCGAGGGTGATGACGATGGCGGTCAGGACCATCGCCTGCGGCAGCGGGTCGCTCATGTTCTCCGCCGTCGTGCCCCCGCCGAGGATCGGTGCGCGGCCGGGCCGGCCGCTGGCCACGAGGTAGAGCACGTTGATGCCGTTGCCGAGCAGGACGACCCCGATGAGGACGCGGGTCAGCGTGCGTTCCAGCAGCAGCGAGACGCCGCTGGCGACGAGCACCCCGGAGATGACGATCAGCGTCAGGTTGGGGCTCACGCGGAGACCTCCTCCTCGATCTGGCGGTCGATCTCGGCGCCCAGGCTGCGGATGACGTCGACGACGAGGCCGATGACGAGCAGGTAGACCCCGACGTCGAAGAACACGGACGTCACGAGCTTCACGTGGCCGAGGACGGCGACGTCGAACTGGATGATCGCGGTCTGCAGGACGTTCCCGCCGAGCAGGATCCCCACGAGGCCGGTGCCGGCCGACAGGAACAACCCGCAGCCCAGCAGCCAGCCCGCGTTGATCGGCACCGCGGTGTTGAACTCGTAGCGACCGCCCGCGAGGTAGCGGACGACGAGCGCCAGCCCCGCCACGAGCCCGCCGGCGAAACCTCCGCCGGGGGCGTTGTGCCCGGAGAACACGAGGTACAGCGACAGCACGAGGATCGCGTGGAACGTGAGCCGGGTGACGACCTCGAAGACCACCGACCGGCGTTCCGGCGAGACGGTGCTGCCGGCCGGGAGCCAGTTGGCGAGCCGGCTGCGCTGCGGCGCGTCGGGGGCCTCCTCGTGGTGCGCGGCGAGGGCCCGGTCGATCGAACCCATCCGGCGGCGGAACACCAGGCTCGCGACCCCGGTCGCCGCGACGAGCAGCACCGAGATCTCGCCCATGGTGTCCCAGGCGCGGGCATCGACGAGGGTCACGTTGACGACGTTCTTCCCGCCGCCGTACTTGTACGCGAACTCGGGCAGCGCGATCGACGTCGGGGTCGCGATGCGCGCCCCGGAGGCGACGAGGGCGAAGCAGGAGGTGCAGGTCCCGACGGCGATCCCGATCGCGATCCGCACCCAGCGCGTTCCCACCAGCGGCCGGGACGAGAAGAACGGGGGCAGCCGGCGCAGCGCGAGGACGAACACGACGAGGGTGATCGTCTCGGCCAGCGCCTGGGTGAGCGCGAGGTCCGGCCCGGCGTGCAGGACGAACAGCAGCGTGACGCCGTAGCCGGTGACCCCGGCGAGCATGACCGCGCGCAGCCGGCGGCGGGCCCGGACGGTGAGGACGGCGGCGGTGACGACGACGATCCCGACGAGCACCTGCCCGGCGTTGTCGGCGAGCACGACGTCCGCCGGCCACGGCCGGTTCCAGAACAGCGCCCCGCCCGGCACGATCACGACGACCAGCAGGATCGAGGCCAGGTAGATCGGCAGCGAACCACGCTGGGTCGCGCCGGTGACCTCGACGGCGACGCGGTCGACGGCGTGGACGCTGCGCCGGTACGCGCGGTCCGCCCCGACGGGGTGGGGCATCCGGGCCTGCAACCGCTCCACCGCGGAACGCCCCAGGAACAGCGCGGCGGCCAGCGCGAACGTCAGGACGGTCAACCCCAGGGTGGGCGTGAACCCGTGCCAGAGCGCGAGGTGCTCGGCCTCCTCCCCGGAGTTCTCGTGGGCGACGAGCGCGGCGGGGCGGTCGAGGAACCCGGCGAGCGGGCCCATCAGCAACGTCACGGCGGCGAGGACCAGCGGTGCGGCGATCAGCCCGGCCGAGGGCCGCGGGGCGGTCGAGTCGGGGACCCCGGGTTTGCGGCAGAACGTGCCCCACACGAACCGCGCCGAGTACGCCGCGGTGAGCACGGACCCCAGGACCAGCACGGCGAGGATCCACGGCCGGTCGTGCGTGAACGCCGTGTACGCCGCCTCCTTCGCCACGAACCCCGCGGTGATCGGCAACCCGGCCATCGACGCCGCCGCGACCGTCCCGACGACCGCGAGCAGCGGCATCCGCCGTCCGAGCCCGGAGAGTTCGCGCAGGTCGCGGGTGCCGGTCTGGTGGTCGACGATCCCGACGACGAGGAACAGGGCGGCCTTGAACGTCGCGTGGGCGACGAGCAGGGCGATCCCCGCGCTCGCGGCAGCCTGCGTACCGGCCCCGACGAGCACGACGAGGAACCCCAGCTGGGAGACGGTGCCGAAGGCCAGCAGCAGCTTCACGTCGTGCTGGCGCAGCGAGCGGTACCCGCCGACGAGCATCGTGGCCAGCCCGAGCCCGATCACGGTGGTCTGCCAGGCGGGGAGTTCTGCGGCGGCGGGCGCGAACCGCGCGACGAGGTAGACGCCGGCCTTGACCATCGCGGCGGCGTGCAGGTACGCGCTGACGGGGGTCGGGGCGGCCATCGCGGCGGGCAGCCAGAAGTGGAACGGGACCAGGGCGGACTTCGAGACCGCACCGACCAGCACGAGCACGACGGCGACCGTCGCGGCCGTTCCCGTCGGGAAGTCCGCCAGCAGTTCCGACATCCGGTAGGTGCCCGCGCTCTGGCCCAGCACGATCAACCCGACGAGCATCGCGAGCCCGCCCAGCGTCGTCACGACGAGGGCCTGGGTGGCGGCGCGGCGCGCCGCCTTCTTGTGCGAGTCGTAGCCGATGAGCAGGTACGAGAACACCGTCGTGAGTTCCCAGAACACGTACAGCTGCACCAGGTCGTCGGCCAGGACGAGGCCGGTCATGGCGCCGGTGAACGCGGTGAGGACCGCCGCGAACCGCGCGGTCCCGGGGTCGTCGCGGTGGAAGTAGCTGCCGCAGTAGAACAGCACGAGCGCGCCCACGCCGCCGACGAGCAGGATCAGGACCCAGGACAGCGGGTCGAGGCGGAACGCCAGTTCGGCGTGCAGCGAGGGGACCCAGGGGACGACGAGTTCCGGGCCGTTCCCGGCCAGGACGGCGGGGCCCTGGACGGCGGCCCAGACGGTCGTGGCGGTCGGGGCGAGGGCGAGCAGGGTGAACGCGCGTCGGTCCAGCCACCGCACCAGGGGCACGGCGAGGACCGCGGCGACAGCGTGGACGATCAGCAGGGTGAGCACGGCCGGTCCTCACGATCGGGGGGCAGGTCGGTTCGCACAGCCTACCCCCAACTTTCGTTCTGTTCGATTCGAGACGATCCTGTTACGGTGGCGAGGTGTCGTCCACCGTCGCCTGTCACGGCGCTGAGGTCACCGTCCGCCCCGCTCTCGAGGGGCTGACCGGACTCGCTGAACTGCTTGCCGCGCAACCGGACAGTCCCCTGGTGCTGAAGGTCGGACGGCGTTCCGCCGCGGTGCCCGCGGAACTCGCCGCCGCGTTGCGCGAGGCCGTGATCGCCCTCTCCCACGGCGAGGCCGTGACGCTCACCCCCCACGAAGCCCTGCTCACCACCCAGGAGGCCGCAGAGGTCCTCGGCGTCAGCCGGCCCACGATGGTCCGGTTGCTCGAGTCCGGCGCCCTGCCGTTCACGAAACCCGGGACGCACCGCCGGGTCCGTCTCGAGGACGTCCTCGACTACGCCGAGCGCCAGCGCCACCTGCGCACGCCCGGACCCCGGCCCGCGTGAGGCTCACGGTGCGCCGCGCACGGGCCGGTGACCGGGGGGTGCGACGGGTCCGACGGGTCCTCGTGCTGGGGTTGGCCGGCGTCCTCCTCGCCGGGTGCGGCACCGCGAAGGACGACGCGCCGGTCGACCCCACGCTCGACGCCCTCACCGTGAAGGGCCGCGCCGCCAAGACCGGCTACTCCCGCGAGGAGTTCGGCAACGGCTGGGTCGACACCGACCACAACGGCTGCGACACCCGCGACGACGTCCTCGCCCGCGACCTCACCGACGTCACGTTCAAACCCGGCACGCAGGACTGCGTCGTCCTCACCGGAACCCTCGACGACCCCTACGGCGGCGCGACGATCTCCTTCACCCGCGGTCAGGGCACCAGCGAGGCCGTGCAGATCGACCACGTCGTCGCGCTGTCCGACGCCTGGCAGAAGGGCGCACGGTCCTGGGACGCCGCGAAGCGCGTCGAGTTCGCCAACGACCCGCTGGAACTCCTCGCCGTCGACGGCCCGACCAACTCGGCCAAGGGTGACGGTGACGCCGCGACCTGGCTCCCCCCGGACCGGGGTTACCGCTGCACCTACGTCCAGCGCCAGGTGGAGGTGAAGGCCAAGTACGGGTTGTGGGTCACCCCGGCCGAGCGGGACGCGATGGCCGGGGTCCTCGCCGACTGCCCCGCCACCTCCACTTCCACCGCCATTTCCACCGCCACCAGCACCACCTCTGCGCCCCCGGTGGCGTTCACGAGCTGCGCCGCCGCCCGCGCCGCCGGGGCCGCCCCGCTGCACCGCGGCGACCCCGGCTACAGCACCGACCTCGACGGCGACGGGGACGGCACCGCCTGCGAGTAGTCGGGCCACGATGGAACTCCTCCGGCGCTCAAGGACGTCCGTCGCGGTGTCGAGGCAACCGTGGACCGGGTCACCCGACCGGGTGACGACGTCGGAGGTCCCCGGTCATGATCCGTACTCTGCGCAACCTGAAGGTCGCGGCGAAGCTGTTCGCCGGTTTCGGCGTCGTCTGCGTCCTGCTCGTGGTGCTCATCGTCGTGGGAACGACCCGCCTGGCGACCGCGCAGGGCCACCTGTCCGACCTGTACTCCTCCTCGATGGCCTCGGTCAGTGCCGTCGACGACGTCAAGGCCAGCTTCCTGCAGATGAACCAGGACCTCTCCAACGTCGCCCTCGCCGAGGACGACGCCTCCACCCAGGCCGCCGAGCAGGCCATGACCGGTGACGACCAGGCGAGTGAGAAGGCCTGGAAGGCCTACGAAGCCAGCGGTCCCGGAGCCCCGGCTGCGCTGCGCAAGACCACGCGGGACCTGCTGGACCAGCAGGACCAGGCCCGCCCCGGCGCGATCGCCCCCGCCGAGCTGGCCGACCCCAGCGAGTTCATCGCCTACCGCGCCCAGAACCTCAACCCCCTGACCGACAAGATCCTCACCGCCCTCGACCAGCTGGGCGCCGCCGAGGACGAGGCCGCGAAAGCCACCCGCGACGCCGGAGCGAGCGCGTACCACTCCGCGGTGGCGTTGATGATCGGGCTGGGCGCGGCATCGTTGCTCTTCGCCGTCGCCGTCGCGGTCGTGATCGCCCGCTCCATCGCCATCCCGTTGGCCGAGGTTGTCATCGTCATGCGCGGCCTCGCCCAGGGGCGCCTGGACCGGCGGATCCAGCACGAGAGCGAGGACGAGGTCGGCCAGCTCGCCGAGGCCACCAACACCTCCCTGGACCACCTCAGCGACCTCGTGCGCCAGATCACCGACAACGCGACCACCCTCTCGGCCTCCTCGGAGGAGCTCACCACCGTCGCCACCCAGCTGTCCTCCGGCGCGGCGGAGTCCTCCGCCCAGGCCCAGGTCGTCTCCGCCGCGACCGAGGAGATCAGCGCCAACATCGGCACCGTCGCCGCCGCCGGTGAGCAGATGACCGCGGCCATCAACGAGATCGCCACCTCCACCGCACAGGCCTCCCAGACCGCGGCGACGGCGGTCGCCGCGGCCGACGACGCCGGGGCGACGATCGAGCGGTTGGGCACGTCGAGCCGGGAGATCGGCGACGTGGTCAAGCTCATCACCACCATCGCCGAGCAGACGAACCTGCTGGCGCTGAACGCGACCATCGAAGCGGCCCGGGCCGGGGAGATGGGCAAGGGATTCGCCGTGGTGGCCGGGGAGGTCAAGGAACTGGCGCAGCAGACGGCCCGGGCCACCGAGGAGATCGTCGCCAAGGTGAACGCCACCCAGGCCGACGCCCACGCCGCAGCCGAGGCGATCACCCAGATCGGGGAGGTCATCGCCAGCATCGACGGGCTGCAGTCCACGATCGCGGCGGCGGTGGAGGAGCAGTCGGCCACCACCTCGGAGATGGTCCGCAACGTCACCGAGGTCTCCGGCGGGTCCCAGGAGATCTCCGCGAACATCTCCGGCATCGCCGCGGCCGCGGAGCAGACGACCACCAGCGCTCAGCACACCGCGACCACGGCCGCGGACGTGTCCCGCGCCGCGAGCGACCTGCAGTCCCTGGTGGGCCGTTTCACGCTCTGACCTGCTGTCGGACAGCACCTCGGGAGGGTCCGGGCGCGGGGTGGCCGGTTCTCGCGCCCGACTCGCAGCGACCGTCGGGCCCCGCCCGTCAGCGCGTCGCGGACCACGGGGAACGGGTCCCCCCCGCAGTGGACGCCGTCGACGCAGGCGTCGATCCCGTCGGTGGTCCGGACCCGCTGACGTCGGCAGCGACGGGGGTCCAGAGGTTCCGCAGTCGTGCGCACATCCGATCACCTCCCCTAACCTGCGGTGGTGAAGATCGTCATCGCCGGCGGGTCCGGCGCCCTGGGCCGACGCCTGAGCGCGCACCTGACCGACGCGGGTCACGAGGTCGTCGTCCTCACCCGCCGACCCGTCGACGGTCCGCACCGCCAGGTCGGCTGGGACGGGCGGACGCTCGGTCCGTGGGCGCGGGAACTCGAAGGGGCCGCGGTGGTGAACCTCGCCGGCGAACTCGTCGACCGCCGCCCCACCACGGCGAACGTCGACCTGCTCACCTCCTCCCGCGTCGACCCGACCCGCGCCCTGGCCGCCGCGGCGGCCACCCTCGACGAACCCGTTCCCGTGTGGGTGCAGGCCAGCACGCTGGCCGTCCACGGTGACGCCGGAGACCGGCTGATCTCCGAGTCCTCCCCGCCCGCTGACGGCCCGCCGCAGATGGCAGGCGTCGCCACCGCCTGGGAGTCCGCCGCCGCCGGCGTCAACGCCCGACGTCAGGTGGTGCTGCGGACGAGCATCGTCCTCGACCGGGGGACCCCCGCGCTGGACCGGCTCGCGTGGCTGACCCGGATCGGCCTCGGCGGCCGGGTCGGCAGCGGCCGGCAGTGGTTCAGCTGGATCCACGTCGACGACTGGCTGCGGGTCGTGTCCTGGTGCCTGGGTTCCGAGGAGCCCCCCGAGGGCGTGCTCGCGGTCACCGCCCCCAACCCCGTGCGCAACGCCGAACTCATGCGGAGCCTGCGCCGGGTCCTGCACCGCCCACCGGCCCCGCCGACCCCCGCGCCGCTGCTGCACGTGGGCGCCGTGCTGCTCCGCACCGACCCCGCCCTCGGGCTCACGGGCCGCCGGGCGGTGTCCGCGAAGCTCACCGCCGCCGAGTTCCGCTTCACCCACCCGCACCTGGACGGGGCGCTGGAGGACCTGCTCGCGCGTCGGTGACGGCAGCGCCGCCCCGGGTCACGCGGGAGGGGTGAACGTCACCACCGCCTCCGCGGGCACGTCGGGGTAGGGACGGGGCCGCCCGTCGCGTTCCACCTCCAGGTCGATCCCCCCGGCGAGCAGCAGTTCGCGACCCGTCCACACCGCCGCGGTCTCCGTCCGGCGCGGCCAGGGACCGTCGGTGATCTCCGTCCACTCGTCCGCGGCCGAGTCGTAGGCCGCGCCCAGCGGACCGGTCGCGGGGTTGCAGACGCCGCCGTAGTCCGACGAGTGGTCGTCCGAGCCGTCGCCGTCGGTGCACCGGCCCAGGTCCCGCTCGCGCGCGCCACCCCACACCAGCAACCGGGTCCCGGCCCAGACCACGACCGGTCCACCCTTCCCGGTTCCGCTGCCCAGCAGCGGGATCGGACCGTCCGCGCCCCGGTGCCACCGGTCGCTCGAGGGGTCGTAGGCCAGCGCCCCGGCGAGCGGGTCGTAGGCCAGGACCTGCGTCCCCGTCCAGACCACGTCGCTGCCCGGCACGAGGACGGGCCCGACGGCGACGTCCCGCCACGCGCCCGTCGCCGGGTCGAAGGCCAGCCCGGCCTCGACCGTCCCCGCGGTGGACGTCTCGCTGGACCACACCATCCACTCCGCACCCGTCCACACGCTGTGGGCGCTCGCGGAGGCGTTCTCGCCCCCCGGCCTGCTCACCTCCGCAGCCGGTGCGGGCAGCGCCGTCCAGGCCGGATCACCCGGCCGCAGACTCCACCCGCCCTGCGCCGGCGACCACACCAGCACCCGGTCGCCGGCCCACGCGCTCGTCGCCACCGCGGCGTCCGCGGGCCACGGCAGGTCGGGCAGCCTCGTCCAGCGACCGCCGGCGGGACCGGGCGTGAACAGCGCGCTGCTCCGCGCGTCCCCCGGCCGGCTCTCGCACTCCGCCAGCGGATCACGGCCACCCACCAGCACGGCGCCGCTGCCCGTCCAGAGCAGGTCGGCGTCCTGCCGGGGGCCGATGGGCGACGGCGCCATGGCCGTCCAGGTCGTCGTCCCCGGGTCCCACGCCGCCCCGTCGGGTTGCGGGGTGGAGGAGCAGCCGTCGGTCCCGACCGGCAGTCCACCCCAGACCAGCGCCTCCGTGCCCGTCCACACCGCGGCCTGACCGCGCCGCAGGACCGGGGCCCGGACCGGCGGGGCCGGGAGCGCCGTCCAGCCGCGGGTGTCCGGGGCAGGCGGTTCGGCGGACCCGCCGCCGCCCGAACACGCCGCCGCCACCAGCAACGTCACCAGCAACGCCACCAGACCCACCGCCGGGAACCTCCACGTCCGCACCCCCCGATGGTGACGGGTGCGCGCTCCGCTCCGCAGCGCTCTGCTCCGAGCCGCCCCTGCGAGCGCCCCGGATCACTAGGGTCGGAGGGTGTCGCAGGAGACCGTCGAGCACCCGCCCCGCACTCCGCGTGCCCTGACCGTGTCCGTGTGGGCGCTCGCCGTCGTGGGCCTGGCGCTGCCGGTGCTGACCGTCGGGGTGTACCAGCACGTGCTGGCCGGCGCCCTCGACGCCCAGTACTTCACCAGTTCGAGCTCCGACGAGTACGGCAGCTCGATCGTCACCGAGGCCCCCGGGGTCACCTTCTGGGACCGGTGGACCCTCGTCTCCTACGTCGTCCCCATCGACCGGGTACTGCTGGCCGCGACGGCGGTCTGCGTCCTCGTCGCGGCGGTGCACGTCGCGGCGGGGAACCGGTTCCCGGTGCCGCGTCCCTGCCGGTGGGTGGCGGCCGCGGGAGGTGCGGTGTCCGCCCTCGTCGCGCTCGCGGTGCTGGGGGTCACGGTCGCCGTCTCCCAGCGGTCCCCGGAGGACGGCGGCTACTTCACGCCGACGACGGGGCTGGTGGAGCTGGTCCTGCCGGTGTCGGCGATGGTCGCGGTCGTCGTCTTCGGGGTGGTCGCGGTGATCGTGCTCGTGGGCGGTCCCCTCCCGTTCGTCGAACGCGACGCCGAGGACCCCGAAGACTCCGAGGAACCCGCGAAACTCGACGAACCCCTGGAACTCACGCAGGCCCCGGTGCCGGTGGAGCCTGAACCCGTCGCGGTCCCCGTCACGTTCCCCCGCCCGAGCGCGGAGGACTACGCCCGGTACCGCAGGCCCGGCGCATGAGCGCCGACCTCGGACCCCTCGGACCCGACGAGCTCGACGACGTCGAGACGGGACGGTCGGGCTCCCGCTGGTCGTGGGTGTTCTGGCTGCTCCTCACCGCGTCCGCGACACCGCTGGCCCTGTCCGTCGCTGCGGCGCAACGGATCCTCACCAGTCCCGACGTCGTCGAGGAGGCCAGCGACCTGCAGCGTCCACCCTCCGTCTTCGCCGACCGCTGGGGCACGCTGCTGACCTACGACCCCCTGAGCTGGCCCACGGCGATCAGCGCGTTCACCCTGCTCGTCCTCGCGGCGGTCGCGGTGAGCGGACGACCGGAGTGGCTAGTCGTGGCCCGCCGGCGAGCCGCCGTCGGGGCGCTCGCCGCGGGGTGCGCGCTGTGGTCGCTCGGAACGACGGCGGTGTCCGCCTGGGCGGAGTTCCGCGGGCCGACGGCGCGGCAACAGGACGGCGACGCGCAGGGGTACCTGCGGGTGGTCCCGCTGCAGTGGCTCCCGGCGGCCGGCCTCACGCTCCTCGCGGCCGTCGTCGCGCTCGTGGCGCTCGGGCTCTGCCTCGCCACCCGGCCTCGGAGGGCGAGCGGTGGGGAACCCGCGACCGACTGAGTCGAGTTCCGCGGAGCGGCCCGTTCGCCACCGACGATCACTAGGGTCGGAGGGTGTCCCAGGAGATCCACGACCCGCCCAAGACGCCGCTCGGGCTGCACGTCGTGGCGTGGGCGCTCGCCGTCGTCGCCGCCCTGCTGCCCGTCCTGCTCCTGGTGGTCGACCAGCGCGTGCTCAGCGGCGCGCGGGACCGGAACTACTTCCTGAGCTACACCTCCGACGGGTCCGGGAACGAGTCGACGTCGCTGCAACCGGACATCTCCTTCTGGGACCGGTGGAGCGTCCTCGACTACACCGCCCCGCCGGACCGGCTGCTGCTGGCCTCCGTGGCGGTCTGCGTCGTGGTCGCGGCCCTGCACCTCGCGGGGGGACGGCGGTGGCCGCTGCACCGCGGCTGCCTCCGGCTGGCGGTCGGGGCGGGGGCGTTGTCCGCCCTGTGCGCGGCCGTGGTCTTCGTCGTGGACGTCCTCCGGTTGCAGGTCCCGCAGGACGACCGACGCTGGTACTCGACGACGTCGACCCTGCTCGACATCGCGTGGCCGCTGTCGGCGCTGGGGACGGTCGTGGTGTTCGGGGTGGTGGTCGGCGTCGTGCTGCTGGGTGCTCCCGCCCCGCGGGTGGAGCCGGACCGCGCGGCGGCCGACGACCCCGGCGAACCGGAGCCCGCGCTCGTCGTGGTCGACGCCGAGGAGGTGGGCGCGGCCGACGAGGGCGCGCCGGAGGAGCGGGAGCCCGTCGTCGTCGAACTCCCGCCGGCGTTCCCCCGCCCGACGGCCGAGGAGTACGCCCACTACCGCCGGCCCGGCGCATGAGCTGCGACGTCCCGTCCCCGGTCGACGAGGACCTCGAGCCGGACGACCGGGACGACCCGAGCGACCGGTGGTCGTGGGTCTTCTGGGTCCTGCTCGGGACGGCCGCGCTGCCGCTGTTCCTCGCGGTGGCCTCGGTGCAGCACCTCCGGGCCGACGCGTCGGTGATGGCGCCGTACCTGGCGGGTCCGGGCTACCCCTCTGCGGTCTTCTCCGACCGGTGGGAGCTCGTCGAGTCGCTGTCGACCGTGGGTTCCGCCGGGCCCCTGACCGCCGTCGCCGTCGTGGTCCTGGCCGGGGTCGTCGCGAGCCGCCGGCCCGGCTGGCTGGTCGCGCCCGGGGCGCGGTGGGCGGTCGCCGCGCTGGGTCTGGCCTGCGCGCTGTGGACGGCGGCCACCGCCACCCTCTCGGCGTGGGCGGCGCTGGGAGAACCGACGGCGCGTGAACTCGCGGAGGCCCAGGACGGTTCGCCCCCCACGACCTGGGTGGACTGGGCTCCGGGAGCCGCTCCGCAACTCTTCGCGGTCGTCCTCGCGCTGGCGGCGGTCGTCCTCTGCGTCGTCAGCCGCGGACCTGGCCGTTCCCGCCCCGTCGACTCCCCGGACCCGCCACGATGGCCCGATGAGTGAACTCGACGGTGAGCGCGGCTGGACCGACGACGACGCGGCCTGGTCGAACCCGGTGGAGAGGAACCTCGACCGGCTGAAGAACTCGGCCGTCGCGGGCACCGTGCTCGGGGTCCTGCTGGGGTTCATCGCGGTGGCCGTCCAGCAGAACGGGAGCGCGGGCACCGGGGAGGTGTCCTGGGGTGCGGTCATCACCTTCGTGGTCGCCCTCGGGTCCGTGGCCTGGGGTGGTCTCGCCGCCCTCGCCTACTGGTCCTGCGGGGCCCTGCTCGCCGGCCGGACCCCGCCGGACTGACTCAGGAACCCACGTAGGCCGCGAGGTGCCGCCCGGTCAACGTGGAGGCGTCGGCGACGAGTTCCGCGGGGGTCCCCTCGAACACGACGGTTCCGCCGTCGTGCCCGGCGCCGGGGCCGAGGTCGATGATCCAGTCGGCGTGCGCCATGACGGCCTGGTGGTGCTCGATGACGATGACCGACTTCCCCGAGTCCACCAGCCGGTCCAGCAGGCCCAGGAGGTGTTCGACGTCGGCGAGGTGCAGGCCGGTCGTGGGTTCGTCGAGGACGTAGGTCGCGCCCTTGCCGCCCAGGTGCACGGCGAGCTTGAGGCGCTGACGTTCACCGCCGGACAACGTCGTGAGCGGTTGTCCCAGCGTCAGGTACCCGAGTCCCACGTCGGCGAGCCGGTCGAGGATCGCGTGCGCCGCCGGGGTCCGCGCGTCCCCGGAGCCGAAGAACTCCTCGGCCTCGGCGACCGACATGGCCAGGACCTCGGCGATGTTCTTGCCGCCGAACAGGTGCTCCAGCACGGCGTCGTCGAACCGGCGGCCCTCGCACTCGACGCAGGTCGTCGCCACCCCGGCCATCATCGCGAGGTCGGTGTAGACGACCCCGGCGCCGTTGCAGGCCGGGCACGCCCCCTCGGAGTTCGCGCTGAACAGGGCGGGTTTCACCCCGTTCGCCTTCGCGAACGCCTTGCGGATCGGTTCCAGCAACCCGGTGTAGGTGGCGGGGTTGCTGCGGCGCGAACCCCGGATGGGCGCCTGGTCCACCGACACGACGTCCGCCCCCGGCGGCAGCGAACCGTGGATCAGGGAACTCTTCCCCGATCCCGCGACGCCGGTGACGACGGTGAGGATCCCGAGCGGGACGTCGACGTCGACGTCCTTGAGGTTGTGCTGCGAGGCGCCCCGGATCGGCAGCGAACTCGTCGACGTCCGGACGGTGGACTTCAACCGGGCCCGGTCGTCGAAGTGCCTCCCGGTGACGGTGTCGCTGGCGCGCAGACCGTCGACGCTGCCCTCGAAGCACACCCGGCCACCGCCGGTGCCGGCCCCGGGACCGAGGTCGACGACGTGGTCGGCGATCGCGATCGTCTCGGGTTTGTGCTCGACGACGAGGACGGTGTTCCCCTTGTCCCGCAACTGCCGCAGCAGGTCGTTCATGTTCGCGATGTCGTGCGGGTGCAACCCCGTGGTGGGTTCGTCGAACACGTACGTGACATCGGTCAGGGCGGAACCCAACTGCCGCACCATCTTCACCCGCTGCGCCTCGCCCCCGGACAACGTCCCCGACGGACGTTCCAGCGACAGGTAGCCCAACCCGATCGCGGCGAACGAGTCGAGGGTTCCCGTGAGGGTCTCCAGCAGCGGCGCGACGGAGGGATCGGTGATCCCGCGGACCCACCCGGCGAGGTCGCTGATCTGCATCCGGCAGGCGTCGGCGATGCTGACGTCGTCGATCCTCGACGAGCGGGCGCCCTCGCTGAGCCGGGTCCCCTCGCACTCCGGACAGACCGCGAACGTCGCGACGCGTTCGACGAAGGCGCGGATGTGCGGCTGCAGCGAGTCGACGTCCTTGGACAGCATCGACTTCTGGATCTTCGGGACCAGACCCTCGTAGGTGAGGTTGATGCCGTCGACCTTGATCTTCGTGGGTTCCCGGTAGAGGAGGTCGTGCGACTCCCTCTTGGTGAACTTCGCGATCGGCTTGTCCGGGTCGAAGAACCCGCAGCCGCTGAAGATCCGCCCGTACCAGCCGTCGACGCTGTAGCCGGGGATCGTCAGCGCGCCCTCGTTGAGGGACTTGGACGCGTCGTAGAGCTGCGAGAGGTCCAGGTCGGAGACGTTGCCCAGGCCTTCGCACCGCGGGCACATCCCCCCGGTGCGGGAGAAACTCGCCTTCACGGCCTTCGTCGCGGCGCCCTTCTGCACGGTGACCGCGCCCGAACCCGAGACCGAGGCCACGTTGAACGAGAACGCCTGCGGCGATCCGATGCGGGGTTCCCCGAGGCGGCTGAAGAGGATCCGCAGCATCGCGTTCGCGTCCGTCGCCGTCCCCACGGTGGACCGGCTGTCGGCGCCCATGCGCTGCTGGTCGACGATGATGGCCGTCGTCAGACCCTCGAGGACGTCGACGTCCGGACGGGTCATCGTCGGCATGAAACCCTGGACGAAGGCGCTGTAGGTCTCGTTGATGAGGCGTTGCGACTCCGCCGCGATCGTCCCGAACACCAGCGAACTCTTGCCGGAGCCCGACACCCCGGTGAACACCGTCAGCCGGCGCTTGGGGATCTCGACGCTGACGTCCTGGAGGTTGTTCTCCCGGGCCCCGTGCACCCGGATGACGTCGTGGGTGTCCGCGGCGGGTTCCGTCCCGGCCTTCGTCGCGGCCTGCTTCGTGACCCTGGCCATCGTGTCCCCGTCCCTCGCCCCGTCGGTTCCACGCCAACGCTAGCGGGGAGCGGGAACGGAGGGCTTCTCCGATCGCGATCAACCGCGCCGCGCGAACTCCCGGGCGAGGTCGCCGCTGCCGGAGCGCAACAGTGTCGCCAGCAGGACCCGCGCCTGCCCGGACCGCAACCGCCCGGCGGGGACGGCGCCCACCGCGGCGAGTTCCGACCCGCCGCCGCCCGCGCCGTAGCTGGAGGCGACCGGGCCGGTCGGGACGCGGGTCGTCACGACCACGGCCACCTCGCGCGCGACCGCCCGCGCCACCGCCGCCACGACGTCCGTCGTCGCGTTGCCGGACCCCAGACCCTGCAGCACGATCCCGCGCCCACCCAGCCCGCGGACGGCGTCGACCAGCGCACCGTCGGTCCCGGGGGAGACGGCGACGACGTCGACCCGGGGCCAGTCGCCGGCGCCCGGCGCGACGAGCATCCGGGGGAGCGGCCCGTCGGGGACCCAGAACGCGTCGAGGTCGGTGGTGTGGCGCTTGGCGAGGCCCGCCGCGGCGTGTACCCGGCCGCCGAACGCGACGAGCACCCCCCGGCCTCGGGCCCGCGCGTCGACCGCGAGCCGCAACGCCTCGGCCACGTTGGCGGGGGCGTCGGGTTCGGGGTGGTCGGCGGTGCGCTGCGAACCGGTGAGGACGACCGGACGCGGGTCGTCGTGGTGCAGGTCCAGCAGGTACCCGGTCTCCTCCAGGGAGTCGGTGCCGTGCAGCACCACGACGCCGTCGACGGCGGGGTCGGCCAGGGCCTCCGCCACGTGCGTGCGGATCGTCCACGCCTGGGTGAGCGTGATCGTGGAGGAGTCCACGCGCAGCGCCTCGACGACGCGCACCCGGACCCCGAGCTCCTCGGCCGCGGACCCGAGCAGGTCGGCGCCGCCCAGGGTGGGACTGCTCACGCCGTCCTCGTCGACGGTGCTGGCGATCGTCCCGCCGGTGGTGATCACGACGACGAGGGGGGATCGGTCCGGCACGGTGCTCCTCGGGTACTGACTGACGTTGCCGACATCTGCCGACGATGGACCCGAGAACTCTTCCACGTCGGGGCCCTTGACCCGACCTCGGCGAGTGAGAAGGCTCTCGGGGTGGCCTCCGTCTTGCTGACCAGCCTTCCCGTCCAGGGGCACCTGGGGCCGGTCGTGGCCGTCGCGGCGGACCTCGTGCGCCGCGGTCACCGGGTCCGCGTCCTCACGGGGGCGGCCTACCGCGACCGGGTCGAGCGGGCCGGCGCCGACTTCCTGGAACTCCCCGCGCACGCCTACGCGGGCGACCTCGACCACCCCGAGCGGCGTCCCGGCAGCAGTGGTCCGCAGGCCCTCGGCCACGACCTCGAGACGCGGTTCGTGCGCTACATCGGCCCGCAGTTCGCCGCGGTCGAGGCCGCGCTCGCCGACGAACCCGCCGACGTGCTCATCACCGAACTGCTGTTCATGGGCGCCTACCCGCTCATCGTGCGCGAGGACCGTCCGCGCGTCCTGCTGCTGGGGATCAGTCCGCTGCCCGTCGAGGGCGGCGGCACCGCGCCCTACGGGCTGGGTCTGGCGCCCGGGCGCGGACCGCTCGTCCGGATGCGCAACGCGGCGCTGAAGCAGCTCATCGACCGGTGGGTCTTCGCGAGCCCGCAGCGACTGCTCGTGGAGGAGTTCCGCCGGCTCACCGGCCGGGTCCCGGCGACGTCGATGTTCGACGCGCCGTTGACGATGGACGCCGTCCTGCAGTTGGGCCCGCCCGGTCTGGAGTACCCGCGCCCCGGCCTGCCCCTGACCGTGCGGTTCGTCGGTCCGTTGCCGACCCCTGCTGCGCACCTGCCCCTGCCGGAGTGGTGGGACGACCTCGACGACGGCCGCCCCGTCGTGCACGTCACCCAGGGGACGGTGGCGAACGGGGACTTCGCCCGCCTCCTCGTCCCGGCGGTGCGGGCCCTCGCCGAGCGGCCCGTGCTCGTCGTCCTCACCGCGGGCGGACGACCGGAGGCGGAACTGCGGGAGGCGTTGGGCGAGGTCCCGGACAACGTCCGGACGGCGAGCTTCCTCGACTACTCGACGTTCCTGCCGAAGGTGTCGGCGTTGGTCACCAACGGCGGCTACGGGACGGTCACCCAGGCCCTCGCGCACGGGGTGCCGCTCGTCGTCGCGGGGCGCACCGAGGACAAGGCCGAGGTCGCCGCGCGGGTCGCCTGGTCCGGCGCCGGGATCGACCTGCGCACCGACCACCCGTCGCCGCGGCGGATCGACGACGCCGTCGGCCGCGTCCTCGGAGAACCCCGGTTCCGCCGGGCCGCCGCCCGCCTGCGGGACGAGATAGCCGTCGCCGGCGGTCTCGACGCCGTCGACGAACTCGTCCGTTCCTCCTCGGCCCGTTCGCCGGACACCGCGACCACGGAGTTCTAGAGTGCGATGAGTAGCTGAGAGACCGCTCAGCGTCATGTGTGAGGGAGTGCACCGCGTGCGCGAGGTACTGGCGGCGACGATGGGGTTGCTGGCGCTGACGGGTTCGCTCGTCCAGGGAGTGGCTCCGGCCTCGGCGGCGGACTGCCTGACGGGTCCCGTCGCGGACCGCTACGCCGCGCTCGGCGGCACACCCGGTGCCCTCGGGGCCGTGACCGGGTGCGAACTCCCGACGGCCGACGGCCGGGGCAGGTTCTCCACCTTCCAGCGTGGCGCCATCTACTACAGCCAGGCCTCGGGAGCGTGGGACGTCTCGGGTTCCTTCCGCGACCTGTGGGCCTCGACGGGTTTCGAGAACGGTCCCCTGCACTACCCGGTCTCCGGTGAGGTGGGGACGCGTGGTGGCGGCGTGTTCCAGAACTACCAGGGCGGGACCCTCTACTGGTCTCCCGCGAGCGCCGCGCACTCGGTGTCGGGTGCGTTCCTGGCGTTGTACGGCAGCCTGGGCTACGAGAGCGGGTTCCTCGGTTTCCCCACGAGCCAGGAGGTCCCGGTCCGCGACGGCGGGGTCTTCCAGGTGTTCCAGGGCGGCGTGGCCTACTTCTCGCCCACGTCCGGTGCGCACACCGTGTCGGGTTCCTTTCGCGACCTCTACGGAACCCTCGGCTACGAGAACGGCTGCCTGGGCTACCCGACGTCGCAGGAACTCCCGTCCCGTGACGGCGGGGTCTACCAGCAGTTCCAGGGCGGGGTCGCCTACTGGTCGCCGTCCTCGGGCGCGCACGCGCTCTGCGGGGACCTGCTCCGCGCCTACGGGTCGACGGGGTACGAGAACGGGTTCCTCGGGTACCCGACGAGCGACGAGTACGGCATCGCCGGCGGGCGCCGGGTGGACTTCCAGCACGGGTACGTCGAGTGGTCCCCCTCGACCGGCGCGCGCGTGACCGGTCCCGCCGTGCCGGTGGTCACGACCCCGCCGCCGAGCACGCCACCACCCACCCCGCCGCCGAGCACGCCACCCGCGGCCGTCTACTACGCGAACTGCGCCGACGTCCGGGCGCACGGGGCGGCCCCGCTCTACTCCGGTCAGCCCGGCTACCGGTCGGGTCTCGACCGCGACCACGACGGCGTCGCCTGCGAGTGACCGTGGCGCGGGGCGAGGCTCAGAGGGTCGAGGGGTCGGTGTTCGCCCCGCACACCACGACCGCCACCCGCTCGCCCTCGGCGGGTCCGTAGGCGCTCACCCCGGCCCACGCCGCGGCCGCCCCGTGCTCGGCGACGACCCGGAACCGCGACCACAGGTCCGAGCGGGCGGCGGTGATCGACGCGTCGTCCACGAGCAGGCTCACCGGGTCGCTCCGCTGCGCCAGGTCGAACGCGATGGCGCCGACGCTGCGCGCGCCGAGGGAGTCGGCGGCGACCCCGGACACCGCGACGTCCACCGGCTCACCCGCCGCCAGCGCCCGGTGCAACGTCGGGGCGCCGACCGGTTCGACGGCCACCACCCGCACCCGGCCCTCCAGCGCGGCGGCGACCCCGGCGAACAACCCGCCACCCCCGACGGCCACCACGACGGTGTCGACGTCCGGCACGTCCTCGAGCAGTTCCAGCGCCAGCGTCCCCGCGCCGGCCGCGATCTCCGGCTGGTCGTAGGCGTGGCAGAACACCGCCCCCTTCGCCTCCGCGAACCCGACCGCCGCCTCGTAGGCCACGGCGTACTCGCTGCCCACCAGCCGCACGTCCGCGCCGAGCGCACCCAACCGCGCCACCTTCACCGCCGGTGCCGTCTCCGGCACGAACACCGTCGCCGGGACCCCGAGCTGCGCCGCCGCGTAGGCGTGGGCCAGGCCGGCGTTGCCGCCCGAGGCGGCGACGATCCCCCGCGAGGGGTCCAGCTCACCCCGCTCGCGGGCCGCGAGTTGCCGGTTGAACGCCCCCCGCGCCTTGAAGGACCCGGTGTGCTGCAGCTGCTCCAGCTTCAGCCACCGTCCGGGGCCGATCCCCAGGACGGGGGTCCGGCGGATCCGGCCGGTGATGCGGGTCGCGGCGTCGTGCACGTCCTGGGCGGTGATGGTGTCCACCCCACCGATCCTGCCCGCCGCCCCGTGGGACAGTTCCGGCAGGTACCGAGCGACGGAGGACGCGTGAGCGAGTTCGACGAGGCGGGGCTGCTCGCAGCCGCGGCGGCCTACGAGAAGGCCCTGCGCGAGGACGACCTCGAGGAACTCGACCGGCTCTTCGCCCCCGGCGACCCCACCCTGCGCGCCGAGGGCGGGGTCGCCGTCGTCGGGCACGCCGCCATCTCGGCGTTCCGCGCCCGCCGCGGCGGTGCGCCCCGCCGCTGGCTGCGCCGGGTCCACGTCCGCTGGAGCTCGCCCACCGACGCCCTCACCGTCTCCGAGACCGACCGCCTCGACGGCGGCCGCGGCCTGCAGACCCAGCTCTGGCACCTCGGCGAGCAGGGGTGGCAGGTGGCCGCCGCCCACGTCTCCGGCGCCCCCACGACCCCACCCGTCCACCCCGAGGACGACCCGGCCCGCTGGCGCACCGGTGGCGACGGCGAACCCCTCGTCCGCGGCAGCGGCAGCGGACCCCTCGCCGGGGTGCGGATCGCGGTGAAGGACCTCGTCGCCGTCGCCGGGCAGCGGATCGGTGGGGGCGTGCCGCGCTGGCTCGACCTCGCTCCCGTCGAGGACGCCAACGCCCCCGCCCTGCAGCGCCTCCTCGACGCCGGCGCCGTCGTCGCCGGCATCGCCCACACCGACGAGCTCGCGTTCTCGCTCATGGGCACCAACGCCCACTACGGCACCCCCCGCAACGTCGCCGCCCCCGGCCGGGTCCCCGGCGGGTCCTCCTCCGGCTCCGCGGCCGCCGTGGCCGCCGGCGCCGCGGGACTCGGGCTCGGCACCGACACCGCCGGCTCCCTGCGCGTGCCCGCCTCCTTCAGCGCCCTCTACGCCTGGCGGCCCACCCACGGACTCGTCGACATCAGCGGCGTCCTGCCGCTCGCGCAGTCCTTCGACACCGTCGGCCTGCTCGCCCGGGACGCCGCCCTGCTCACCGACGCCGCCGACGTGCTGCTGCCCTCGGCCGCCGTGCAGCGCCCGCAGGCGCTGCTGCGCAGCGCGACCCTGCTGGGCCTCGCCGACGAACCCACCCGCCTCGCCGTGGAGGCGGCGCTCACGGCGCTCGCCGTCCAGACCGGTCTGCCCGTCGTGGACCTCGCCGACGACTTCACCCCGGCGGAGGTGTCGGCGTGGACGGCGGCCTTCCGCACCGTGCAGGCCGCCGAGGCGTGGGCGAACGACGGCGCCTTCATCTCCGCCAACCCCGGCGCGCTCTCGCCCCCGGTCGAGTCCCGGTTCCGCGCCGGCGCCGACGTGAGCACGGAGCAGGTGCGTGCCGCCCGGCAGGTCGTCGAGGGGACCCGGGCGAGGCTGGACGCGGTGCTGGCCGGAGGGTTCCTCGGCCTGCCCAGCACGGCCACCCCCGCCCCGGCGCTCGACGCGACGCCCGCGGAGTTCGAGGCCGCCCGCGCCGGCACGCTGCAACTTTCCACACTGGCCTCCCAGACCGGTGTCCCCGCCCTCGGACTGCCGTGGGGTCGCGTGGGTGAGCTCCCCGTCGGGCTCTGCCTGCTCGCCCCGCGCGGGAGCGACCGGTCGTTGCTGGCGCTGCTGGCCGAGGTCGCGCCCGCACGTCGCTGAGCGTGGTCGCCTGTCCGGGAGGGTGATGGCGTGGGCCATCTGGTGTGATCTGGGCCCGCGACGTGTGGCCGAGGGTGACGCGTGCCGATGGGTGTCAGGTGACCTGCCGACCGGCGGCGGGTCGCGGCCACCCGCACGAGGCGCCGAGGAGCACGATGAAGACAGTTCTGGCCATCGAGACGATCCGTCCGATCGGCACCCGCGACCTCAACGGGTTCATCTCGGGGATCTCCGAGCGCGTTCCCGGGTGCTTCGTGTCCCAGGGACCCAGCGCCAAGGGCAAGGTGACCGTGACGATCCTGTCGCCGCAGGCCGTTCCGCTGGAGGTGGCCGAGCAGGTGCTCGAGTCGCTGCCGGAACTCTGCGACGCGATCAGCGCGATCACCCTGGAGGAGGCCGTCCGCCGGCCGCCACGTCGTGGCGCGCCGGTGCCCCAACCCGCCTGAGCTCACGAGATCCGGGTGAGCTCATCACCCACCAGGAGGTGGACCCCCAGCACGCGCACTCCTTCGCGTGCGGCGGCCGCCGTCAGCTCGGCCGACCAGGACAGGTCGGCGGCGTGCACGCCGGCGGGGGCGTCGCGGACGACGGCGAAGGCGACCGTCCCGATCCCGGCGGTCTCCTCCTCCAGCAGGTGCGTCAGCACCCCGGCGAGGTTGTCGGCGAAGGACCGGTCCGGGAGGACCGGGACCTCCTCGACGACGACGAACGGGGGCCGCTGCCGCCCGTCCGCGTCGAGGACCTGGACCCACAGGTCCGTGGCGGTCTCCGAGCTCGGCAGGAGGTCCGCGGCGATGAGGCGCCAGCGGTCGGTGAGGTCCGCGGGAGTCACCACGGGCGGGAGGTCGGTGGGGTGCGAGATCGACATGCCGACCAGCCTGAGCGACCCCCGCACCGACCCCCGTCCCCGTCCACAGACCGATCCCCAGGGTGGGGACGACACCGGCCTGTGGACACCGCGATGGCGTCGCTGACTCCGTCAGCGCGAGCTGCTCACCAGGTACCGGTCGTCGGTGATCTCCTTCCCCCAGAGCGCCGCGTCGGACAGGGACCGCACGTCGGCCTGTTCGCGCACTCCGAGGACGAGTCGTCGGCAGTCCTCGGCGGAGATCCCCGCCCCCGTCGACCAGCGGCCCTCGACCAGCAGCAGCCGACCGCCGGACGCGAGCAGGTCCACCCACCTCGCCAGGGCGGCGGCCGGGTCGTCGAAGGCCCACAGCACGTGGCGGGCCACGACGACGTCGAGCGAGCCGGGCGCGAGCGGAGGACGGGCGGCGTCCCCGACGGCGAAACCCACCGCGAGGCCGGCCGCGGCTGCCTTCGCGCGGGCCAGCGCGACCATCGCGGGGGACAGGTCCACCCCGAGGACGTCGTGGCCGGCGCCGGCGACCAGGACCGACAGGCTCCCGGTGCCGCAGCCGAGGTCGGCGACGCGGGACGGGGCGGGAGGCAGCAACGGCAGTAGGAGTTCCGCCCACGCCGCCCGGACCGCCGGGTCCCGCAGACCGTGGTCGGCCTCGTCGTCGAAGTCCGCGGCCTGCTCGTCCCAGAACTCCTGCGTCTCGGCGCTCACCCCGCGATCGTGGCACCCGCCGAGTGGTCGCCGCTCCCCACCGCGGACGCGTGCAACGGTTCCGGCGGCCCCTCGCCGCCGACGACCCGGTCAGCGGGAGGCGGTCAGGGCGTCCGCCAGGCGTCGTGCGTCGGGGAGGGGCATCGCGACCAGTGGGAGCCTCTGGCCGTTCGCGAGGACGGCGGAGCTGTAGCCCTTCCGACGGCTGCCCGGCCGGACCTCACGGACGTCGTGCCACGGGACCGCCGTCCGGCGCCGGAAGGACTGCTGCCACACCAGCCCGTCCTCGAGGACGAACACGGCGTCCGGTCGGCGCCACTGCTGGAGGAGCAGTGAGCCGAAGACGACCACCTGTCCCACCGCGAGCCCGACGTCCCAGCCGTCGGGGTGGTTCAGCAACCGGTGGACCGTGCTCGCTGCGATCAGGGCGACGGCCCCGGTGACGACCCATCGCAGCGCTCGCCCCAGGTGGACGCGGTAGACCGGCTGCAGTCCGGTGAGGTCGGGGCGTGACACGGCCCCACCCTGCCAGCGCGGACCCGTGGAGACCCCGCCGACCGGGCGAGGGGTCCCTCAAACGCTGCGCAGCAACCGGTTCCCGTAGCGGACCATGTACGTCCCGTAGCTCGCGGTCGCCAGCGCCGTGGCGACACCCACCCAGGCCCACACCTGGTCGCGCGAGGCCGCGCTCAGCGCGAGGACGCCCGCGACGCCGACGAGGGTCACCCACGTCGCCAGCCACAGGTCCAGTCGGCGCTGGAACACCCACGCCATCGGGTAGAAGTGCAGCCCGACGATCAGCGCGATGACCGGGAGCACGTACTCCGCGTGCCCGGTGCCGTTCAGCACCCCCGCGGCGACACCGATCAGCAACCCCTCGGCGGCGAAAACGATCCCGAAGGTGCGGCCGCTGCGACGCCGGTGCTCCTGGTCGACGGCGTCGAGGTCCCGGGGCATCGAGCGCCCGGCCCGGACCAGCCGGACGGCCTGCACCAGGAACACCACCGCCGCCGCCGCACCCAGCGCGGTGAACGCGACCGCTGCGGGCCGGTGGCCGGCGTAGAGCGAGTCACTGGCCCACCAGGCGGTGAAGACGGCCATCAGGACCAGCCCGCCCGCGATGCCGTGGGCCAGGGCGCGAGGAGGGGGCGTGGTGTCCGGCACGCCCGCACGCTAGCGGAGCACCCTGGGCCACCCGCCCTCTCCCACCACCCGTGATCGTGCAGGGAATCCCCGCGAGATCACGGGGATCGGGGGTCAGGCGGGGACGCCCGCCTCCACGGCGATCCGGGTCACGGTCGCCTCGTCGAGCACGAAGAGTTCCTGACCGTCCCCGGGCGTGGTCACCGTCAGGACGGTCGCGCGGACGCCGTCGTCGTCGAGCTCGACGAGCAGGGCTCCGCTGCCGCGCACGGCCCGTTCCCGCCCGGCGGCGACCAGGACGTCGGTGCGGTTCGCGACGCCGGGCGCGACGAACGCGGCCAGCCCCGAGGGGTAGGTCGCCGCGAAGGGGTGGTGGTAGTGCCCGGACAGCACCGCCCGGACGTCGGAGCCCTCGAGCACGGCCAGCAGCCCCGCGGGGTCCTGCAGCCGCAGGGCCTCGTGCAGGACCGTCGGCGCCGGCAGCGGGGAGTGGTGCACGACGACGACGGAACCGCGTGCGGCGGGCGTCGACAGCTCGGCGCCCAACCAGGACAGCTGCTCCGCGGAGAGCTCGCCGTACCCCCGCTGCGGTACCGAGGAGTCGAGGACGACGATCCGCAGACCGTCGACGACGTGCACGGCGCGCGTCGGCCCCAGGACGGCGGTGAACGGACCGGGCAGGTCGTGGTTGCCCATCGCGAAGACCGCGACGGCGCCGTGGTCGGACGCGAACCGACCGACGAGGTTGCGGGCCGTCTCGTAGGAGGCCGGCGACCCGTCGTCGGAGACGTCCCCGGAGACGACGACGGCGTCGAGGGGACCGGTGCCGTGCAACGACTCCAGCACGTGCCCGAGCGCCGCCGTGGTGTCGACGAGCCCCTGGTGCAGGGCCCCGGCCGCCATCAGGTGGGTGTCGGACAGGTGCAGGATCCGGGTCACTGGCCGTTCCCGTCCCCCGTGGGGGTGCCGACCGCACCCGTCTGCGAACCCGAGGACGTCGGACTGCTCGACGGTGACGCGCTGGCGGTGGGGGAGTCGGTCGGCGACGACGTCGGCGACTCCGTGGCGGTCCGGTCCGGCGCGACCGTCAGGTTCACCAGGGTCCGGACGTCGACGCTGGAGTCCGGCGACACGTCCTGGGTCACGACCGTGCCGGGGTCGGCGTCGGTCGGGACCGTCGTCTCCGTGGAGTTCGTGCTGAGACCCAGGTCGCGCAACTGCTTCACGGCGTCGGCGAGCGGCTTCCCGGTCACGTCCGGCACCGTCACCTTGCCGCTGGCGATGGTCAGCGCGACGGCGCTGCCCTTGGGGACGGACGCCTGGGCGGCGGGGTCGGTCGAGATGACCTCGCCCTTGTCCACGGTCGGGCTGTCCCCGGTGGTGACGTCGCCGACGCTGAGGCCGACCGCGGTGAGGGCCGCGCGGGCCTCCTCCTGCGTCTTCCCGGACACGTCGGGGACGACGGCGGAGTTGGACCCGCTCGAGACGAGGACGGTCACCTTCGAACCGACCGTCACCTGCGCCCCCGGTTCCGGGTTCGTGCTGATGACGTTCCCGTCGGCGACGGTGTCGTCGGCCTGCTGGGTCACCGTCGAGGTCAGTCCCAGCGCGGTGAGCTGTTGCTCGGCGTCGGCCTGCGAGGAGTTCGCCAGGTCCGGGACCTCCACCGTGGCCGGCGCGGAGGACGTCTGCTCCCCACCGCCGCTGCCGTCGTCGTTGTTGTTCAGCAGCGCGGTACCGACCCCGCCGATGCCCAGCACGAGCGCGACGATGAGCAGCACCCACGGCCAGCGCCTGCGGGTGGGTTCCTCCTCGTAGGGCGGGTCGCCGTCGCTGACGCGCGGCAACGCACCCGTCGGCGGGCTCACCGGAACCGCCACGGGTGGGGTCACGGTGGTCGCGGCGGTCGGGGGAGCGGCCGCGAACGTCTGGGTGGCGAAGCTCGCCCCGCGCAGCGGACGACCCTCGACGGCCCGGCGCAGGTCGTCGGCGAAGTCGGCGGCCGACTGGTAGCGGTGCTCGCGGTCCTTCGACAACGCCATGAGGACGACGTGGTCGACGGCCGGCGGGATCTGCGGGGCCAGCGCCGACGGCGGCCGCGGCTGCTCGGAGACGTGCTGGTACGCGACGGCGACCGGCGCGTCGCCGGTGAAGGGCGGGCGGCCGGTGAGGATCTCGTAGAGCAGGCAGCCGGTGGAGTAGAGGTCGCTGCGGGAGTCGACCTGCTCCCCGCGCGCCTGCTCCGGGGAGAGGTACTGGGCGGTGCCCATCACGGCGGAGGTCTGCGTCAACGTCGCCGAGGAGTCGCTGACGGCCCGCGCGATGCCGAAGTCCATCACCTTGATCTCGCCCGCGGGCGTGATCATCACGTTGGCGGGCTTGATGTCGCGGTGGACGATCCCCATCCGGTGGGAGTACTCCAGCCCGTTCAGGATGCCCTCGGTGATCGAGAGGCACTCCTCGATGGCGAGCGGGTGGTCGGTGCGCAGCATGTCGCGCAGCGTGCGGCCCTCGACGTACTCCATGACGATCCACGGGAGCTCGACCCGCCCGCCACCGGGTTCCACCGTCGTGTCGGCGCCGGTGTCGTAGACGGCGACGATCGAGGGGTGGTTCAGCCCGGCCGCGGCCTGCGCCTCCCGACGGAACCGCGCCTGGAACGAGGGGTCCCGGGCCAGGTCGGAGCGCAGCAGCTTCACCGCGACCATCCGTCCGAGGCGGGTGTCGCGGGCGACGTGGACCTCGGCCATCCCGCCGCGGCCGAGCAGTGAGCCGACCTCGTACCGGCCGCCGAGCACGCGCGGTGCCGGCACCCCCTGGCCAGTCGTCGTGTCCGTCACAGCTCTCCCCGTCCCGCGTCTGCTCCTGTTGATCCTGCCCGGCGAGCGTCCGTCTCACCCATCGAGCGCCGCTTCCATGACCGTCTTGGCCACCGGCGCGGACAACCGTCCACCGTAGGCGCTCTCGGTCGACCCGCCGTCCTCGATCACGACGGCGACGGCGACCTTCTTGCCGCCCTTCTCCGCGAAGGAGGTGAACCAGGCGTAGGGCGGCAGGCCCGCACCGTGCTGCGCGGTCCCCGTCTTCCCCCCGACCGTGGCCCCGTCGATCTGGGCCCGGGTGCCGGTGCCGGAGGAGACGACGAGCTCCATCATCTGCTGCAACGTCTTCGCCGTGCCGGAACTGACGGCGCGGCCGAGTTCTTCCGGCGCGGGTTCCTCGATGACGTCGGCAGAGTCGGAGTCGCGCACGTTGGCGATGAGGTTGGGCTTCATGACGACCCCGTCGTTGGCGATGCCGGCCGAGAGCATCGCGACCTGCAACGGCGTCGCGACGTCGCTGCCCTGGCCGATCGCGGAGTAGGCCAGCAGCGGCCCGGCGACGGCGTCGCCCGTGGGGTAGCGGCTGGTCGCGACGGAGGTCGGGATGGACAGCGACTGCCCGAACCCGAACTTCGCCGCCTGCGACTCGATGGTGTCGGCGCCGAGCTTGAGGCCGAGCGAACCGAACGCGGTGTTGCAGGAGATCTTGAGGGCGTCGGCCAGTGACACCTTGTCGCCCGGGCCGCAGGCGGTGCCCTCGTCGTTCTTCAGGGTGTTGCTGGTCTGCGGCAGTGCGAGTTCCTGCGGTCCGTCGAGCTGGGTGTCGGCGGTGTAGTCGCCGCTCTCCAGCGCCGCGGCGGCGGTCACGAGCTTGAACGTCGACCCCGGCGGGTAGAGCGAGCCGGTGGCCCGGTTGATGAGCGGGTCGTCCTCGTCGGCGTTCAGCGACTTCCAGGACTGCGCCTCGGCGTCCCCGTCGTGGGTGGCCAGGGTGTTCGGGTCGTAGCTGGGGCTGGAGACCATCGCGAGGATGTCGCCGGTGTCCGGGTCCAGCGCAACGACGGCCCCCTTGCGCCCGTCGAGGGCGTCCCACGCGGCCTGCTGGACCTTGGGCCGCAGCGTCAGCGTGACGGAGGCACCCTTGGGCTGTTCGCCCGTGAGCAGGCTGGAGAGGTTGCGGTAGAACAGCTCGTCGGCGGACCCGGCGAGGACGTCGTTCTCGGCCCGCTCGATGCCCGAGGTGCCGTAGCGCAGCGAGTAGTACCCCGTCACGGGCGCGTACAACTGGCCCGCGGCGTAGGTGCGCAGCCGGTCGTACTGGTCGTCGGACTTCACGCTGGACGCGATCGCGGCCCCGCCGTCGACGAGGATCGCGCCGCGTTCCCGGCCGAACTCCGCGTAGAGCTGCCGCGAGTTGCCCGGCATCGCGTTGAGCTGGTCGGCGCGCAGGAACTGGATCCACGTCGTCGAGGCGAACAGCGCGAAGAACAGGAAGGCGACGACGAGGGACAACCGTCGCAGAGGCCGGTTCACGGGATCCTCACCGCCTGGGTCGCACCCGTGTCGCCGTCGGGGCCGTTGCGGACCTCCGCGGCGGGACGACGGGCCAGGTCGGAGACCCGCAGCAGCAGGGCTACGACGATCCAGTTCGACACCAGCGAGGACCCGCCGGCGGCGAGGAACGGCATCGTCAGACCGGTCAGCGGGATGACGCGGGTGACGCCGCCGACGACGACGAACACCTGCAGGGTCACCGAGAACGCCAGACCGGCGGCGAGCAGCTTCCCGAACCCGTCGCGGACGCCGATCGCGGTGCGCATGCCCCGCTCGACGAGCACCACGTAGAGGATCAGGACGGCGAACAGCCCGACGAGGCCGAGCTCCTCCCCGAGGGAGGAGTAGATGAAGTCGGAGTTGGCGTACGGGACGGTCTGCGGACGGCCCTCACCGAGGCCGGTGCCGAGCAGCCCGCCGTTGGCCATGCCGTACAACCCCTGCACGAGCTGGAAGCTGGAACCGGTGCGGTTCTCGGCGGTGAAGGGGTGCAGCCAGATGTCGACGCGGGCCTCGACGTGGCCCATCGTCCGCGCCGCGAACACCGCGGCGGCGGAGAACATCAGCAGCCCGAGCACGATCCAGCTGACCCGCTCGGTCGAGACGTAGAGCACCGCGACGAACAACCCGAAGAACAGCAGGGACGTCCCGAGGTCGCGCTGCAGCACGAGGATGCCGATGCTCGCGACCCACGCCAGCAGGATCGGGCCGAGGTCGCGGGCGCGCGGCAGCTGCAGGAACAGCACCTTGCGACCGGTGAGGCTCAACGCGTCCCGGTGCACGACGAGGTAGCCGGCGAAGAAGATCGCCAGGCAGATCTTCGCGAGTTCCCCGGGCTGGAAGGTGAACCCGGCGAGACCGATCCAGATCCGGGCGCCGTTCACGGTGCGGCCCAGGCCGGGGACCATCGGCAGCAGCAGGAGGACGAGACCGGCGACGGCCGCCGTCCAGGTGTAGCGGCGCAGGATGCGGTGGTCGCGCACGAACACCAGCACGACGCCGGCGGCGATGATCCCCAGCGCCGACCAGAGGAACTGCCGGGACGCCGAGGAGGTGTCCAGCGCCTCGTCGAGGCGGTGGATCATCACCAGCCCGATGCCGTTGAGCAGGGTCGCGACGGGCAGCAGCAGCGGGTCGGCGTGCTTCGCGCGCCAGCGCAGGACCAGGTGCAGCAGGACCGCGAGACCCCCCAGACCGCCGGCGTAGGCGAAGAAGTTCGGGGGTAGCGCCCCGTCGATGGTCAACCCGACGACGGCCCAGGCGCCGCCGGCGATGACGACGGCGAGCAGCACGAGCAGCAGTTCCACGTTGCGGCGGGTGGTGGGGTAGACGGGCAGCACGGTCGCCATCAGCCGGCACCTCCGCAGTCCTCGGGGGTCAACGTCTGCGTGGGGCTCGCGCTCGGGGTCGCGCTGGGAGAACTCGTGGGTGCGGTCGTGGGTGCGGTCGTCGGCACGCTCGCGGGTGCCGTCGTGGGCGTGGGCGTGGTGGCCGCGCGGCAGGCGGCGGCGAGGTCCTCGAGGTTCTGCACCGTGTCGTGGGCCCCGGCGAGGTCGCGCGCCGAGATCCTCGCCTCGACGCGGGTCGACCAGTAGGTGGGCAGGTCGGAGACGGAGATGTCGGTCGACTCCAGCACGTGCGACGTGGACAACGGGCCGATGTCCTGGGTGAGGCCCTGGTAGACCGCGACGGTCTTCCCGTCGACCCCGACGAAGTACTGCTGCTGGCTCCACCGCCAGCCGCCGAAACCGCCGGCGACGAGCAGCAGGACCAGCAGCACGGGCCCGGCGATCCAGCGTCGGCGACGCCGTCGGCGTTCGCGCTCGGTCAGGGGCGGCTGATCGTCGTCCTCCGAGTCGTCGCCGGAGTCCTCCTGCCGCGCGCGTAGGGCGGCGGCGCGGGCCGCCGGGGTCCCGGCGGCGGAGGAGCGGCGGGGACGGTGGAACGCGGCGGCGCCCACGACCTGCGGGGTGGTGGAGGGCGGTGGCCCACCCCCGAGTTCGACGACGTCGGCGACGATGCAGGAGATGTTGTCCGGACCCCCACCGCGCAGCGCCAGTTCCACGAGGCGCTGGCACGTCGCGTCGGGGTCCATCCCCGCGGCGAGCGTCTCGGTGAGGGTCTCGTGGCTGACGACGCCGGACAGCCCGTCGCTGCAGAGCAGGTAGCGGTCGCCCGGCTTCGCCTCGCGGACCGAGACGTCGGCCTCGTCGTCGTCGCGACCGGTGAGGACGCGCATGATCACCGAACGTTGCGGGTGGCGTTCGGCCTCCTCGGGGCTGATCCGGCCCTCGTCGATGAGGCTCTGCACGTAGCTGTGGTCCTTCGTCAGCTGCGTGAGCTGACCCTCGCGCAGCAGGTAGCCGCGCGAGTCGCCGATGTGGGCGAGGACGAGTCGGCTGCCCGCCCGCAGGATCGCGGTGACCGTGGTGCCCATCCCGGACAGGTCGGGTTCGTCCTCGACCCGGCGGCGCAACTGCCCGTTGGCGGCGTCGAGGGCGGTGTGCAGGTGCTGGGCGGCGTCGTCGCTGCCGTGCGACTCCCCGTCGAGGACGGAGAGCTCCCCGACGGCGAGCGAGCTCGCGACGTCACCGCCGGCGTGACCGCCCATGCCGTCGGCGATCACGAGCAGGTGCGGCCCGGCGTAGCCGGAGTCCTGGTTGTTGCTGCGTCCGAGTCCGACGTCGGAGCGCGCGGCGTAGTTCAGCGCGATGGCCACGGGCTACCTCCGGAGTTCGAGCACGGTCTTGCCGATGCGCAACGGCGTGCCGGGCTCGAAGGGGGCGGGGGTGGTCAGCTTCTCGCGACCGAGGACGGTTCCGTTCGTGGACTGCAGGTCCTCCACGACCCAGCCGTCACCGGCAGGGTTCGCGGTGATCCGCACGTGCTTGGTCGAGGCGTACTCGTCGTCGAGGACGAGCGTGCAGTCGGCGCCGCGGCCGATGAGGACGGCGGCCTGGCCGAGGCTGAGCGTCGTCCCGCGCAGCGAACCCTCGGTGACCACGAGGGTCGCCCGCTTGGGACGCACCGGTTCCGGGGGCTGGGCGGCCTCGCGCGGCGGCTTCGCCCTCGCCCGCTCCGTCCGGCGGGTGGTGACCCGCGTGCCCAGCAGGTCGGCGCGCAGGACGCTGACGATCGCGAGGACGAAGAGCCAGATGACGATCAACAGCCCCAGTCGCAGGACGGTGAGGGTCAGTTCGCTCACGGAGCCGTTCCCCCCGCCGCGACCGGGGTCACGTCCAGCCCTCGTCCCGGCGCGCGGAGTGGAACACCAGCTTGGTGCGCCCCACGGTGATCGTCGTGCCGTCGAAGAGGTCCATCGAGGAGACCCGTTCGCCGTCGACGAAGGTGCCGTTGGTCGAGCTGAGGTCGGACAGCCGGGCACCCTGGCCCACGACGCGGATCTCGGCGTGGCGGCGTGAGACGCCCGGGTCGTCGACGACGACGTCCGCGTCGGAACCGCGGCCGATGACCGTCACCGACTCCGCCAGCACGTAGCCGCGCCCGTCGACCTCGAGCCGCGGCCGGCCCGCGTCGGCGGTCTTCGGGGTGGACGGGGCGACCCGGCCCTTGACGGTGGAGGACAGGACGCGGAAGACGCCCGTCTCCAGGTCGTCGGCCTCGTGGAAGTCCACGCGGACCGGGCCCACGAAGGAGTAGCGCTGCTTCTCGGCGTGCTGGGTCACCGCCGCGACGAGCTCGTCGGCGAGGGTGTCCTGCCAGGAGGCGATCTTCTCGTGGTCAGCGGGGCCGAGCTCGACGATGAAGCTGTTCGGGACGAGCGTGCGCCCGCGGGACAGCACAGCCGCCCGGTCGTCCAGCTCACGGCGCAGGGCGCTCGCGACCTCGACGGGCTGCACCTCGCTGCGGAAGGCCCGCGCGAAGACGCCGTTGACGGCGCGTTCCACGCCACGTTCGAAGCGGTCCAGGACTCCCACGTCGAGCCTCCTCCCAAGATCGTCACCGATGGTCCAGCCCTCGGCATGGTAGCCGGGACGCCCCCTCCTGCCGGTGTGGACGCGGTGCACGCCGGTGGAGCTGTCGTGATGGGCCGTCCCGCCCGTGTCCTCCGGACCGTCCGGGGGCTGGTACGGTTTAGATGTCTGCGCGAGTGGCGGAATAGGCAGACGCGCACGGTTCAGGTCCGTGTGCCCGAAAGGGCGTGGGGGTTCAACTCCCCCCTCGCGCACAGATGGCGAAGGCCCCGGTCGAGAGACCGGGGCCTTCGTCGTTCCCGGCCTCCCTCACACGGGGACCGTTGCGCCCGGCCCCACCCGGACTCCGGTGAGGGACTCCCCGATCGCCCACGCGACCCTCGGCAGGTCCTGCCCCCTGGCGCTGCGCGGGATCGCCACCTGCTTGCTCGGGCCCACCAGCCCGAGGCGGGAGGGCCCGTAGAAGCCACCCTGCTCGGCCGCCGGGTCCGCGGCGGCGAACAGCAGCGGTTCGGCGCCCTGCCACGGTTCCTGCGAGGGGATCACGGTGTGCCGCACGGGCGGGAGGTCCACGGTGCGTCCGAGGTTGCGGCCGGCGGTCTGCAGGTTCGTGCGGGTGTAGCCGGGGTGGGCGATCGTGCTGAGCAGACCCCAGCCGTTCTCCCTCGACAGTTCGGCCAGTCGCAGACCCAGGAGCGTGTCCGCGAGCTTCGACTGCGCGTAGGCCAGTGCCGGGCGGTAGCGCGCGGCCCAGTTGAGGTCGCGGACGTGCAGCCGCCCGAAACCGGCGGCCGCGCTCGACATGGTCGCGACCCGCGGCGCGGGGCCTTCCAGCAGCAGTGGCAGCAGGTGCACGGTCAGGGCGAACGGCCCGAGGAAGTTCGTCCCGAACTGCAGCTCGAAACCGTCGGCGGTGAGGATGCGCTGCGGCGGGATCATCACGCCGGCGTTGTTGACGAGGGTGTCGAGGCGGCCGTCGGCGTGGATCCCGTCGGCGAACTCGCGGACGCTCGTGAGGTCGGCCAGGTCCAGGCGTCGGACGGTGAGGTCCGCGCCGGGCACCGCCTCGGCGATCTCCCGGGCGGCGGCCTCGCCCTTGGCGAGGGTGCGGACGGCGAGGACGACGGAGGCCCCCGCGCCGGCGAGGCGCTTCGCGGCCTCCTTGCCGGTGCCGCTGTTGGCGCCGGTGACGACGATGCGGCGCCCGGACTGGTCGGGGACTGCGTACACGGTGACTCCTGGGGATTCGTGGGACCATCAGACCGGTGGTCTGTTGGAAAGGTAACAGACCGACGGTCTCTAAGGAAGTCATGTCCCAGCAGTCCTTCGTCCGTGCGCGCACCGACGACCAGCGCGCCGCGCGCCGCGCAGCGATCCTCGCGACCGCGGGGGAGTACCTCGACGAGGTGCGGGTCGCCGACCTCGGCCTCAACGAACTCGCCCGCCGCGTCGGCCTGGCCAAGTCGAACCTGCTGCGCTACTTCGAGTCCCGCGAGGCCGTGCTGCTGGAACTCCTCGACCGCGCCCACGCGGAGTGGCTGGACGCCCTCGAGCAGCGCCTCGACGGCGACCAGGACCCCGAGGTCCTGGCCCTCGCCATCGCCGAGACCGCCGCCGCCCGGCCCCGGTTCTGCGAACTCGTCTCCGCCTCGACCGCGATCCTCGAGCACAACGTCTCCGCCGAGGTCGCCGCCACCCACAAGCGGGCGTCGCTGCACCTCGCGCGCCGCCTCGCCCGGCTCGTCGGGCCGGACGACGGCCCCCGCGCCATGGCCGTCACCGGTGTCGTCCTGGTGACCATCGCCGGGCTGTGGTCGATGTGCCGCCCGTCGGAGGGGATGCTGCAGGCCTACCGGGAGAACCCCGAACTCGCCGTCTTCCGCATCGACTTCACCACCGGCGTCCGCGAACTCGTCGCGACCTTCCTCGCCGGACTCTCCGTGCGGGAACCGCGGCTCTGAGGGTCGCTCCACCGGACCACGGGAAGAACGGCGCCCGCTCCGGACTTCCTCCCCCATGACGGACCCGCAGAACGACCTGCTCGACCTCCTCGCCTCCACCCGCAACAGCGTCCTCGTGACGCTGAAGCGCGACGGGCGACCGCAGCTGTCCAACGTCAGCCACCACGTCGACCGCGCCACCGGACTGATCCGCATCTCCGTCACCGCCGGCCGCGCCAAGTCCAAGAACCTCGAACGCGACCCGCGCGCCAGCCTGCACGTCACCTCCCCCGACTTCTGGAGCTGGGTCGTCGTCGAGGGCGACGTCACCCTCTCCGCCGTCGCCGAGCGCGAGGACGACGAGGCCGTCGAGGAGCTCGTCGACCTCTACCGGGCGCTCGCGGGCGAGCACCCGGACTGGGACGACTACCGCCGCGCGATGGTCGCCGACCGGCGACGTGTCGTCCGGCTGCCCGTCGGGCACGTCTACGGGCAGCCGCCGCAGTAGCTTCGGCGCATGGCCGTCATCCACCAGGCGCAGCTCACCCCCACCAAGCTCGAGGCGTTGTCCGACTGGCTGCCGCGGCAGCCGTGGAGCGGGGTCGCGGCCGGCGCGGAACTGCTGCAGGTCGGCCGCTTCCGCTTCGACGACCCCGCCGGTGAGGTCGGGGTCGAGACGATGCTGGTGCGGGTCGGGGAGGGCCCGGTGCTGCAGGCGCCGCTGACCTACCGCGCGGCTCCGCTCGAGGGGGCCGAGGAGTTCCTGGTCACGACGATGGACCACTCCGTCCTCGGACCGCGCTGGGTCTACGACGCCGTCGGCGATCCCGTCTACGCCGACGTCCTGCACCGCGCGATCGTCACCGGGGGCACCGAGGCGGACATCCAGGTCGCCGTCGACGGGCGGTTCGAACCCGGCCCCGAGTTCGCCACCGCCCGGGGCAGCGGATCGGCGTCGGACGCCCCGACGATCACGTCGGTCCAGGTCGCGACGGTCGGCACGGTCACGACGATCACGACCGCCCCAGGTGACCTCGTCGTGCAGCGCGTGCTCGGCGGCGACGTGCCCGCCGGTGAGACCCTCACCGCCTCCTGGGGCGACGACCACTCCGCCGTCCTCGTCACCACCCCCTCCTGAGCCTTGCGGGCGGGAGGGGATCCTCCGAGACTGGCGCGGAAGATCACGAGGGCGGATCGTCGTCGACCGTCCCGACGAGAGGACGTTCGATGCCGCAGGTCGTCTCCTTCGGAGCGCACATCGCCGACGCGCTGGGGTGGCCGTTCACGGCCGTCCCGCCGGGACAGCAGCTCGCCCCGCTGGAGCAGATCCGGTTCACCGTCGCCGGGACCGCGGCCGCACCGGCGGTGAACCTCGCGAAGCTCGGCGTCGACGTGGCCAGCGTCGGCCGGGTCGGTGCGGACACCATCGGTGACTTCGTCCGCACCACCATGACCGGCTACGGCGTGAACGTCGACCACCTGCTCACCGACCCCGACCGGCAGACCTCGGCGAGCCTGCTGCCGATCCGCGCCGACGGTTCCCGGCCGGCGCTGCACGTCATCGGCGCGAACGCGGGGCTGCGGGAGGAGGACGTCCCCTGGGACGTCGTCGCGCAGGCGGAGGTCTTCCACCTCGGCGGGTTGTTCGTCCTGCCGGGCATCGACGGCGAACCCGCCGGGCGGATCCTTCAGCGCGCGAAGGAACTGGGGTTGACCACCACCGTGGACTTCCTCATGAGCCCGCGCCCCGACGCCGTCGAACTCCTCGAACCCGTCCTGCCCCACGTCGACTACCTCATGCCGAACATCGAGGAGGCGGGGTGGCTCGTCGGCACCGAGGACCGCGCCGAGATCATCACCTGGTTGCACGGCAAGGGGGTCGGCTGCACGGTCCTCACCCTCGGCGGCGACGGCGTCAGCGTCGCCCGCAACGGTGAGGCGGAGACCGTCGTCCCCGCGTTCGACGTCGACGTCGTGGACACGACCGGCTGCGGGGACGCGTTCACATCGGGTTTCATCTCCGGGTTGCTGGAGGGGCTCGACCTGATCGCCGCCGCCGACCGCGGCCTGGCCTGCGGCAGCCTCGTCGCCACCGGGCTCGGCTCCGACGCCGGGATCGTCGACCTCGCCCAGGTCGAGGAGTTCCGCCGGGCGGGGCGGGCCTGACGTGCTGGAGCGTGAACGGGGAGAGGTCGTGGAGTTCGCCCGGCGGATGGTCTCCGACGGTCTCGTGGTGGGCACGTCGGGGAACGTGTCGGTGCGGGCGGGGGAGTTCGTCGCCGTCACCCCGAGCGGAACGGACTACGGGACGATGACGTCGTCCGACGTCGTGGTGGTGGACCTCGCCGGGGAGGTCGTGGCGGGTTCGCTCAGACCCACCTCGGAACTCCCGCTGCACCTCGTGGCCTACCGCGAGCACGGGGCCGGAGCGGTCGTGCACACCCACTCCCCGGCCGCGACGGCGCTGTCGTTGCTGCGCGACGAACTCCCGCCCGTGCACTACCAGATCGCGATGTTCGGCGGTTCCGTCCTCGTCGCCCCGTACGCCACGTTCGGTACGGAAGAATTGCGCGACAACGCCTCCCGGTCCCTGGAGGGTCGGAGCGCGGTGATCCTGAAGCACCACGGGACCCTCACGACGGGCGGGGACCTGCGGGGTGCCTACGACCGGGCGCGGCAGCTGGAGTGGTTGTGCGACGTCTACCTGCGCGCGGCCGCCGTCGCGGAACCCGCGGCACTCCCGGCCGACGAGATCGAACGCGTCGTGGCGAGGTTCGCCGACTACGGCCAGCCCCCGACGGCCCGGGGGTAGGGAGCCAGGGTCGACTCGGGGATCGTTCAGGGTTCGTCCCCGATGTCGGGGTGACCCGGTGGCGGCACGGTTGAGACATCGGCACCGTACGGTGCGGAACGCCACGACGAAGGAGCACCACCGTGAACGCCATCCACACCGGCTTCGCCCGCCAGGGACTGTCCCGCCCCCAGGACCGCCGTCTCCTCGGCGGGGTCTGCGCCGGCCTCGCCGAGCGCTTCGGGCTGGACCCCTGGGTGATGCGCGCCGTCTTCATCGCGACCCTCGTCGTGATCCCCGGCAGCCAGGTGCTGATCTACCCGGTGCTGTGGGTGCTCATGCCGTCGAAGGGCGTGGCGACCGTCCCCACCGGCTACCCGGCCGGCTGACCCCCGGGGCGGCGTCCCGTCCGGACGCGTGGTGGGTGCACGTGTGGGTGTGACGATCCGGGCGCCAGGGCGACGTCTTCGGCGCACCCACGGCTCACTCCACGTGGTGACACCGATGGGTGCGACACCCGAGCGCAGTGGGGTGACCACACGACGCCCGGCGGTGGCAGTCTGGAGCCATGGACCTCATCGCAGTCACCGGCGCCACCGGAGCGGTCGGCGGCCGGATCGCCCGGGCGCTGTCCTCGGCCGGTGTCCAGCAGCGACTCGTCGTGCGTGACGCCTCCCGCGCCCCGGACCTGCCGGGGGCCGGGGTGCGGACCGCGAGCTACGGCGACGCGAAGGCGCTGAAGCACGCGTTCCACGGGGTCCACACGCTGTTCTTCGCCTCCGCGGCCGAGGACGAGCACCGCCTCGACCAGCACCGCTCGGTCGTGGAGGCCGCGGCCGCGGCGGGGGTGCAGCGGGTCGTCTACACGTCGTTCCTCAACGCCGCCGCGGACTGCACGTTCACCTTCGGTCGCGACCACTTCGCCACCGAGGAGATGCTGAGCGCGGCGAAGTTCGGGACGACGTTCCTGCGCGACTCCTTCTACTCCGACATCCTCCCGGAGTTCGTCGTCGACGGAGCGCTGCGCGGCCCGGGCGGAGCGGGCCGGCTGGGCGCGGTCGCCCGCGCCGACGTCGCCGAGGTCGCGGTCGCCGCCCTCCTCGACGACGCCCACGCCGGCCGCAGCTACGACCTGACGGGTCCGCAGGCGCTGACGTTCTCCGAGATCGCCGCGACGATCTCCCGCGTCCAGGGTCGGGAGGTCACCTACGTCGAGGAGACGCTGGAGGAGGCCTACGACGCGCGGGCGGGTTTCGGCGCGCCCGACTGGATGGTGGAGGGGTGGGTCAGCACCTACACGGCCATCGCGAAGGGTGAGCTCGACGTCGTCTCGGGCGACGTCGAGGCCGTCACCGGTCACCCCGCGCGCAGCCTCGAGGACGTCCTCGGCGGACGGTGAGGGTCAGCGGACGGTGAGGTACCGCGTCAGCACGCGGTCGCGTCCGGCGGCCTTCGCCGCGTACAGCAACTCGTCGGCCGCGCGCAGCAGGTCGTCCGCGCCCTGCGCGCCTCCGACTCCGGTGAGGATCGCCCCGATCGAGACGGTGACGTGCAACCCCGGCGCCACTTCGTCCCAGCAGGTCTCGGAGACCTTGCGGCGCAACCGGTCCAGCCGCGACTGCATCCCGTCGGCGAGGTGGTCGACGCGTTCGGGGCCGGACAGCAGGCAGACCAGGGCGAACTCCTCGCCCCCGATGCGGGCGAGCACGTCACGACGACGGACCTCCTCGCGCATGATCACCCCCAGCCGGCGCAGGACCTCGTCACCCACGGCGTGACCGAACGTGTCGTTGACCCGTTTGAAGTGGTCGACGTCGAGCAGGGCGACGCAGACGAGGTCGCGCTCGCAGGCACCCGCCAGGAGTTCCGGCAGGGCGACGTCGAAGGACCGGCGGTTGTCCAGACCGGTCAGCGGGTCCTCGTGGGCCTGACGACCCAGCGACGCCGCCTCCTGGCGCAGCTCGCTGAGTTCCACCGTCTGCCCGAGGAGACGGGCCCGCACCTCCGCCGTCTGGGTCCGTTGCGTCGTCTCGAGGTCGTGGAAGCGGCGGTAGGCGGCCAGGGCCTCGCGGAACTGTCCGAGTTCCTCGTGGCACTGGGCGGTGTTGTGGAACGCCCGGGCGAGCACGCTCGCGTCGTGGACCTCCGTGGCCAGGACGACGACGTCGTCGAACCGTTCGACCGCCTCGGCGAACGCGCGGCGGCGTTGCGCGTCCATCGCCAGGGTCTCCAGCACGCCCACCTCCAGGCCGCGGTACCCGTGCTCACGGGTGAGGGTCATGGCGGTGGCGAGGGTCGTCTCGGCGACCTCGGCGTCGCCCAGGTACGCCGAGAGGGTTCCGGAGTTCAGCAGCGACAACGCCTGCCGGTAGGGGTTTCCGACCTCGTCGGCGAGGACGAGCGCGCGCTGGGAGAGGTCGACCCCGCGGTGCAGCCGGTCGGTGTCGACCTCGCGTCCGGAGTGCGCCTCCTGCACCACGAGGTCGGCCGTGTTCGTCAGGAGGCAGAACACCGTCTCGCTCGACACCCCGCCACCGGCGATCTCCTCCGAGGCCCGGTCGAAGAGTTCCGCGGCCGCGGCGAAGTCGCCCATCGCGGACCGGATCGTCCCGGCGCGGTTGAACGTGCCCGACCGCAGTTCCGGGTCGTCGAGGGTGACGGCGCGTTCGATGCTGCGCTCGATCGACTCCAGCGCCTCGTCGTAGAGGGCGAGGTTCAGGTAGGCGAAGGACAGCAGGTTGAGGGCGTCCACCTGCCCGCCCCGGTCCCCGAGCCGTTCGGCGACCAGCACGGCCTCGTTGCCGGCGCGGGCGGCGTCCTCGACGTCGCCCAGGCGCAGGGCCTGGTTGCAGACGAGCCGCAGGGCCAGGGCGAGAGTGGCGTCGTCCCCCGCGGCGGCGGCGATCACCACCGCCTGCTCGGCCAGCAGTCGCCCGCCGCGGTAGTCGCCCCGGGTGCGGGCAGCCTCGGACCGCGCCAGCAGGTCCGACGTGTCGTCGGCCGCTGTCGCGTCGCCCTGGGCACGCTCCGTCAGCACCCTGACAGCATCGACCACGGGCGGCTGACCTTGACAGTGCCCCACCCGGAAGGATCATTGGCCCGCGTGGATCTGCACGAGACCCTGGAGCGACTCGACGGGGGCCCGTACGCCCGGTACCGCTCGCTGACCGGTCGGCCCTGGCCGCTGGCCCCGGGGATGACGGCGACGCTGACGCACACCCAGGCCGACCCGTTCGCACCGCCGTCGCGGTGGGAGGTGCGTCTCGTCGACACCCCGTTCGCGGCGCTCGACCTGCGCCCCGCGGTGCGGCGGCGGGCCCTCGCGGGGTTCCTCGCCCGCTCGGCCGCCGCCCCGCGATCCGCCTTCCGAGTCGACGCCGGCGGTCAGGAGGTGCTGCAGCGCAGCAGCTTCGAGGTCTCCGTCGACGGGAGTGCGCTGCTGCGCCTCGGTTACCACCTGCCGGGTCCACGACGTCGGATCGACGGCCGCACGGCCGCGGCCGACCTCGCCCGGGAACTCCCCGACCTGCTCGCGGACCACGTCCTCGGCGTCGACCTCGCTGCCGCCCGCGCGTTCGTGGACGCGGTCGAGGACGCCGACCACCTGCGTCGCGCCCTCCCCGGACGGGGGCTCGTCGCCTTCGTCGCCGACGGAGCGGTGCTGCCGCGGGCCAGCGGGGTCGACGACCGACCCGCCCGTGGGGCCGTTCCCTTCGCCTCCCCGGAGTCGCTGCGGGTGAGCGTCGACCTGCCGCACCGGGGGGCGACCACCGGCATGGGGATCCCCACGGGCGTGACCGTGATCGTCGGCGGCGGCTTCCACGGCAAGTCGACGCTGCTGCGCGCCCTGGAGGGCGGTGTCCACGACCACGTCCCGGGCGACGGTCGCGACCTGGTCGTCACCACCGGCGACGCCGTCGCGATCCGGGCGGAGGACGGCCGCAGCGTGACCCGCGTCGACGTCGGCGCCTTCGTCACGGGTCTCCCGGGTGGGCTGGACCCCCGTGACTTCTCCACCGCCGACGCCTCGGGGTCGACGTCGCAGGCCGCGGCGACGCTGGAGGCGCTCGAGGCCGGGTCGCGGTTGCTGCTGATCGACGAGGACACCGCGGCGAGCAACCTCATGGTCCGCGACGCCCGGATGCAGGAACTCGTCGCCAAGACCTCCGAACCGCTGAACCCCTTCGTCGACCTCGTCCGCTCGCTCGGCGAGGACCACGGCGTCTCCACCGTCCTCGTCGTCGGCGCCTCGGGGGACTACCTCGACGTCGCCGACCGGGTCCTGCTGATGGACTCCTACCGCTGTACCGACATCACCGCCCGGGCCCGCGAGGTCGCCGCCCGCCCGACCGGCCGGGTCGTCGAGGCGGGCCGGTTCCCGCCCGTCCGCGCCCGCGTCCCGGAACCGGGCAGCGTCGACGCGACCGCGAAGGGGAGGCGGCGGATCTCGGCCGTCGCCACCGACACCCTCCGCTTCGGCGAGTACGACGTGGACGTCCGCGCCGTCCGCCAGTTCACCGACGCCGGCCAGGTCACCGGGGCGGGGTTGGCCCTCGACCACGCCGTCGCGGCCGGTCACCTCGACGGCCGGCGCACGCTGGCGCAGGTCCTCGACCTCCTCGACGCCGACCTCGCCGGTCCGGTCGCGGACTGGGTCGACGGTTCGCCCTCCGACGTCGCCGTTCCCCGCCGGCACGAGGTGGCCGCCGCCCTCAACCGGCTCCGCGTCCTCCGGGTCCGCCACCTGCGCTGACCCGGGGCCCCAAACCCACCGATCGGCCCAGCCAGAACCAAGATCACCCCGTCGATCCCTTCCCGGTGACGAACAGCCCGGCACGACCGGACGCCCGGGTGACGGTCGTCGCCCTGGCCTGCGTCGCCGTGGGCGCGGCCCTGCTCCTCCCGGTGGACCGGCCCGTGTCCTCCGCGCTGCTCGCGGGCGCCCACCTGGTGGCCGTCCTGGTCCTCGCCCGCGGGGCGCAGCGCCGCACCGACGACGTCGTCTGGCGCTGGTTCGCGGGCGCGGCCGTCGTCGTGGGCGTCCAGCCGGTGCTCGCCCTCGTCACGGGCGAGCGGAGCCTGGGGCTCCTCGGCGGGTGCGTCCTCGCGGCCATCCCCCTCGCCTACCAGGGGTTGGTGCGCTGGAACCGCTTCCGCACCTACACCTCCGACCCCGGCGACTTCCTCAACGGCCTCAGCGCGGTGCTGGCCTGCACCGGCGCCGGGATCGTCGCCCAGCAGCGCTTCCACGTCCTGCCGGCCGGGTGGCCCGACTGGAAGGTGCAGCTGTGGCTGCTGGTCGCGGGGTCGATGGTCATCCTGCTCGGGACCGCCCTGACGGTCGCCGGCGTCGGCGGCCTCTCCCGGGACCCCCGCATGTGGCTGATCCTGGTGGCGCTCGCCGGCGTCGGACTCGTCAGCTCGACCCTGCGCGGGCACCCCGGCGACGCCGTCCGCGGCCAGGCCGCGTGGACGCTCGCGTTCCTGGTCATCGCCTACGCCTCCACCCGTCGCGGGCGACCGGTCCCCGTCGCCGCGACGAGCCAGGCCCCGGCGGTCGGCGCGCTCATCGTGCTCGCCCTCGCCGTGGTGGTCCTCGTCGCCGACGGACGGGCCGGCGGCTGGCACGCGACGGCCTACGCCTCGGTCGCCATCCTCGGCATCACCTTCCGCGTCGTGCACCTGGTCCGCGAGCTCGCCCAGCTGGCCGAGTCGCGCCACCAGGCCCTCACCGACGAGCTCACCGGGGTCGGCAACCGGCGCGCGCTGGTCCGCGAACTCGAGGACCTCGTCGGGCGTGGTCTGCCCGCGGCGATGCTGCTGCTCGACGTCGACCACTTCAAGGAGGTCAACGACCGGCAGGGCCACCACGCCGGCGACGACCTGCTGCGTCGCGTCGCGGTGAGCGTGCGGCGGGCCCTGCCCGTCGACGCCGTGCTCACCCGCATCGGCGGTGACGAGTTCGCCGTCGTCATGCCGGGCCGGGACGAGGACCAGGCCGTCGAGATCGCCGCCACGGTGCACCGGGCCGTCGCCGCGCAGGTCGAGATCGGGCTCAGCATCGGGGTGCGGTCGCTGCCCGCCGGGGGTTTCGACCCCGACCGGTTGCTGCGCCAGGCCGACGCCGCGATGTACACCGCGAAGACCGCCGGCGGGGGTGTCAGCCTCTACGACTGCGAGGTCGACGCCCGGCTGCGCGACCGGGCCGCGCTGGTGGCCGACCTGAAGGCCCTCGTCGGCGCCGGGGAGCAGCAGATGCGGCGCGAGATCGCCGTGCACTACCAACCGCAGCTCGACGTGGTGACCCGTCGGGTGGTCGGGGTCGAGGCCCTCGTCCGCTGGCAGCACCCCACGCGCGGACTGCTGCCCCCGTTGACCTTCCTCGACCTCGTCGAGGAGCACGGTCTGATGGACGCCCTGACCGCGCACCTGCTCCAGCGGGCGGTCGAGGAGTCGAGGCCCTGGAGCGACGGCGGCGTGCCGCTGCGCATCTCGGTGAACCTGTCCGCGTCGTCGCTGACGCACCCGGGCCTGCTGTGCCTGGTCGACCGCATCCTCGAGCAGACCGGTCTCGCCCCGGGCCGCCTCGTCCTCGAGGTGACCGAGACGACCCTCATGGCCGATCCCGACCTGGCCCTCGCCGTCACCCACGAGCTGACCCGCCGCGGGGTCCAGCTGAGCATCGACGACTACGGGACGGGCTACTCCTCGCTGGCCTACCTGACCGACCTCCCCGCGACGGAGCTCAAGCTGGACCGCGCCTTCACGATGCGCGTGCTCGCCGAGCCCCGCACGGCCGAGATCGTCGAGGCCACCGTGGCGCTCGCGCACCGGCTGGGGCTGCGCGTCGTCGCGGAGGGGGTCGAGGACGAGGCGACCCTGACGGTCCTGCGGGGTCTCGACGTCGACGAGTCCCAGGGCTACCTGCACGCGCGGCCGTTGCCGCCGGCGGAGTTCGCGGCCTGGCTGGCGGCCGGAGCGCGGCGGGATCAGGTCGTGGGGGCGCCCGCGCCGCGCGGGGTCTGACCCTGCTGGTGACGACCGAACTGGCCACCTCCCGGGAACCCGGACTGCTCCCGGGTGGTGCCGCCGGCGGCGTCCCCGCGGGTCGCGGCGTACGCGACCCCGCCGGTCAGGCTGGTGACGACGACGACCGTCGCGATCGCGACGACCGGCTTCTGCCACCACGGCGACCGGCCCGGCGCGGTGGGGCCGGCGATCGGCTGGGGGAACGGCTCACTCACAGGGGACTCCTCGGACGCGGTGCTCACCGCCCACAACGGGTGGTGTCCTCCGACGTTCGGCACCGATCCTGTGATCTCGCCCAGGACAGGGTCAGGACGAGGTGGGAACTCCCGCGTGCGGGGGCACGCTCCAGCCAGCAGGGTGGGCGGATGAGCACCGAGAGCACCGACAGCAACGAGAGCACCGATCAGGTCGACGTGTTCGACAACGCCGAGGTCCACGCCGTCGAGGAGGGCGGCAGCCGCGAGAACGCCCGCTCCTCCGACTCCGGCCCGATCCCCAGCCCTGCCCGCGACCCCCAGGACCCGTTCGGCCTCGAGGACGACGTCGCGGACGGGACCGGTGCGGGCGACCCGACGGCCGGGGTGCAGATCTCCGCGGAGGACCTCGCCGAGGCCGTCCCCGGCGACGACGGGCCCACCGGGACCCGCTAGTCCCTGGTGTTCAGGGTCGGCGTGGTCCCGCCGGTCTGGCGGGCGAGCAGGTCGCGGATCTCGGTGAGCAGCAGGACGTCCTCGGACGGCGCCTTGGGCTCCGCGACCTCACCCCGCTTGCGCAGGGCGAGGAGCTTGTTGACCGGCAGGACGATCACGAAGTAGACCGCAGCCGCGATGACCACGAAGTTGATGATCGCCGCGATGATGGCTCCGAAGCGGAACTCCGCGTTGTTGAGTTCGACGATCCACAACTGACTGGTGTCGGGAGCGCCCCCGATGGCCGCGATGAGCGGGGTGATGAGGTTGTCCACGATGGACTTGATGATCCCCGAGAACGCCGCCCCGATGACCACCGCGACTGCGAGGTCGATGACGTTGCCCCGCAGGATGAAGTCCTTGAAACCGTTGACGATCTTCATGAGAGTCCCCTTCTCGAGCTCAGTGGTCCGTGACCGACCCTAGGGGCGTGGATCACACCCGCACCAGACTCACGATCGTCGGCCTCGGCGCGGCGGGCTCGAGCCTGGCCTGGCGCCTGGCCGGCACCGACGTCCCCTTCGACGTGGTCGAGGCCCCCCGCGGCGCGATCCAGCGGACCCAGGACCGCACCTGGAGCACCTGGGGGGCGAGCGGTCCCGGCCCGTTCGGTCACCTCGTCGCCGCGTCCTGGCCCCGGGTCCGCGTCGTCGGGGAGGACGGGACCGTCACCGCCGACCTCGGCTCGTGGCGCTACCGGATGCTGCACTCCACCGACCTCGACCGGGCCGTCCGCGAGCGCCTCGCGGTTCGCGGGGTCCCTGTGCGGGAGGAGGTCGTCGACGACGCTGCCGCGTTGGGGGGCCGCATCGTCGACACCCGACCCGTTCCGGTGCCGCGCACGGGTCGCACGCTGTTGTGGCAGCACTTCCTGGGTCACCGGGTCCGCACCGCCCGCCCGGTCTTCGACCCGCGCACGGTCACGCTGATGGACTTCCGCACGCCGCAGCCCGCGGGTGGGGTCGCGTTCGGCTACGTGCTGCCGACGTCGGCGACGGAGGCACTCGTCGAGTACACCGAGTTCTCCGTCGACCTGCTCACCGACGAGCAGTACCGGGAGAGGCTGGGTTCGTACCTGGAGCGCGCGGGGATCGGTGCGCACGAGGTGCTGGGGGAGGAGCGGGGCGTCATCCCGATGACCGACGCGCGGTTCCCGACGTCGGGGGACCCGCGGGTGCTGCGCTGGGGGGCGAACTCCGGTTCGGTCCGTCCCTCGACGGGCTACTCGTTCACGGCTCTGCAGCGCCAGGCGGACGACCTCGCGCGGCAGGCGGTGCGAGGGGAGGGACTGCGGTTGCCGCCGGCGCACCGGCCGCGGCACCTGCTCATGGACTCCCTCGTCCTGCAGGCGATGGCCTCCGGCCGGGTGGACGGTGCCCGGTTCTTCGTGGACCTGTTCCGGCGCAACCCGGTCCACCGCGTGCTGGGTTTCCTCGACGGCTCCACGAGCCCCGTCGAGGACCTCCGCCTGATGGCGACGTCCCCCCGCGCCGCGATGCTCCGCACCGTCCTCGCCCGTGGTCCCGCTGGGTTTCCCCGCAGGATCACGGGCGGGAGGTGAGGGTCAGGCGTTGAGGACGGCTTCGATGTCGAGTTCGAGGTCGACCTTGTCGGAGACGACGAGGCCCCCGTTGTCGAGCTTGGCGTCGAAGGAGAGGCCGAAGTCGCGACGGTTGATGGTGCCCTTGGCCGAGAACCCGGCGCGGGTGCCGCCGTAGGCGTCGGGGCCGAAGCCGGAGACCTCGAGGCCGAGGGTGATGGGCCGGGTGACGCCCTTGAGGGTCAGGTCGCCGGTGAGGACGAAGTCGTCGCCGTCGTGGGTCAGCGAGGTGGAGCGGAACGAGGCGGTGGGGTGGTTCTCGATCTCGAAGAAGTCGCCGCTCTTGATGTGACCGTCGCGCTGCTCGTTGAACGTGGTCACGGTGGTGACGTCGACCTCGGCGGTGACGGCCGAGCCGGCCGGGTCCTGGCTGGTGACGATCTCGCCGGACACGGAGCCCAGGCGGCCGCGGACCTTGCTGACGGCCATGTGGCGCACGGTGAAGGACACCTCGGAGTGCGAGGCGTCGATGGTCCACGTCCCGGCCAGGTAGCCGGGGACGACGGGCAGTGCGCCCGTCGTCGTCGTGGTGGTGGACTCCGCGTCCTTGGTCTTTCCGCCGAACCAGCCCATGGTGACCTCCGCTAGGTGTTTGCAGCTTCAACTGCTCACCAGTGACGGTACACGGAGGTCGTTCAAGCGTCAACTACTTCAGACGACGGTGCCCCGTTCGAAGAACCAGGTCACCACGAGGGCTCCCGGGTCCACGACCCCGTCGACCACGGTGTGCCGGGTCCCGTCGGCCGCGGCGCGGTAGGCGGCGTGCAGAGCGGCCACCGCCGGGACGTCCGCGACGTCGGCCCCGGCGAGGGCGTCGGCGGCCGGCGCCATCGCGTCGACGAGCGACCCGGCACCCGGTGCGGGTGCCCCGGCGCGCTGGACGGCGAACATCCCGGCCCAGGCCGCGTCGGCCAGTTCGTGGGTGCCGGCCTCGCGTCCGCAGGACCGCGCGAACTCCGCGAACCACGGCCCGAGCAGGGTGGGGATGCCGGGGACGGAGGCGAACCCGACCGCGACGGCGTCGAACACGTCCGCGGCCAGGACCGGCGGCGTCTTCGCCAGGATCGCGTCGGCGGCGCGGGCCGCCTCCTCGAGTTCCGGGCCGAGGCCGCGCAGTTCCTCCCCGCGGGAGGACACCTGCTCCTCGAAGCCTCGCCACCAGGCCAGGACGCGTCGCACGTCCAGGTCGGCCACCCGCGTCCCCGCGACCGCTGCGACCCGGTGTCCGTCCTCGCGCAGTTCCAGGACGTTCTCCGCCTCGGTGGCGACGTCCGTCGCCACGCGGGTCGTCTGTCGTTCCTTCACGGTGCACCTTCCTCAACGCCGAGGATCACGCTCCGAACGAGCGTGGCACGCGGTGCGACGGATCGCCACCTCTAGTGTGGCAACGTGGACGTGGTGCTGAGGGGGGTCGACGAGGCCGACTGGCGGCGCTGGCGCGACCTGCGTCTGCGCATGCTCGAGGACACCCCGCTGGCCTTCGCCGAGACCCTCGAGACGGCCCGCCACCACGACGAGGCCGAGTGGCGCTTCCGCGTCCGCCGCACCCGCGAACCGGGGAGTTCCACCGTCGTCGCCCAGGCCGGCGAACGGTGGGTGGGCACCATGAGCGCCTTCACCCACCCGCAGGAGGGACTGTTCCTCGTCTCCGTCTTCGTCGATCCCGCTCATCGGGGTGCGGGGCTCGCGGACCGGTTGCTCGCCGAGGTCCTGCGCTGGGCGCGCAGTCGCCCCGGGGCCACCCGCATGACGTTGCACGTCCACGAGGACAACCCGAGGGCGCAGGGTTTCTACCGGCGCTGGGGTTTCCGCGACACCGGTGTCCGGGTTCCCTACGACCTCGACCCGACGCAGGACGAGGTGGAGATGCGCCTGGAGTTCGCCGACCCCGGCCGCTGACTCCCCGGCGTGTGTTCCCGGGTTCCGAGGTGGTGCTGGGGCCCTCCGGGACCTGATCGTCCCGGCCAGGACGTCGCAGATTCCCGGAGGTCACGGAGAGTAGTCTCAAGAACAACTTCTCAGTGCTCAAGCGTGCTCAGGAACCCGCCGATGCTCGGGTTGTCGGTGACACTCAGTCCCGGCCCTGACTGACTGGAGCTCGACGTGACCATGCCCCGCACGCTCGCCGCCGTCCTCGTCTCCGGTGCTCTCCTCGCCGGCGGCGCAGCCCTGGCGCCCGCCGCGTCGGCCGCCGGGAACCCCACCGGCACCACTGGTCACCTGCGCACCGTCACCACCGTCAAGACGGCCGCGAAGGTCACCGCGACCACCGACGGCCACCTGCGCTCCGTCACCGACGGCCACCTCCGCTCGATCACCGCGGGTCACCTGCGCTGACACGCCGGGCCCTGTGTCCATCCGGGTGCTCCGCTCGGGAGAAGATGGGCCAATGGCCAGGATCGAGGACTACGCGCTCATCGGTGATCTCCACACCGCCGCGCTGATCGACCGCACCGGATCGATCGACTGGCTCTGCTTCCCGAGGTTCGACTCCCCGGCCTGCTTCGCCGCGTTGCTCGACACCCCGGACGCGGGACGCTGGCGACTGGGACCCGTCGGTGGGGCCACGTGCAGTCGCCGCCGCTACCGCGGCAGCTCGCTGATCCTGGAGACGGAGTGGGACACCCCGGACGGCACCGTCCGCGTCACCGACTTCATGCCGCCGCGCGGCAACCACCCCGACGTCATCCGCATCGTCGAGGGCCTCGAGGGCGAGGTCCGGATGAGTTCCGAGCTCGCCCTCCGCTTCGACTACGGGTCGATCGTGCCGTGGGTCCGCCGGCGCGGCGACGAGCTCGAGGCCGTCGCCGGACCGGACTCGGTCTGGTTCTGGAGCACCACCGACATCCAGGGACGCGACCTCACGTCCGTCTCCGACTTCGTCATCACCGAGGGTGAGCGCGTCCCGTTCGTCCTGACGTGGGGCAAGAGCCACGAGAAGATGCCGCACCGCCCGGACCCCTTCCACGCCCTGCAGGACACCCTCGACTTCTGGGGGGACTGGAGCCAGGCGGAGACCGTCGAGGGGCACTGGGAAGAGGCCGTCACGCGGTCGCTGGTGGTGCTCAAGGCCATGACCTACGCCCCCACAGGGGGAATAGTGGCCGCGGTCACGACGTCGCTGCCCGAGGAGATCGGGGGCACCCGCAACTGGGACTACCGCTACTGCTGGCTGCGCGACGCCACCTACACCCTGCAGGCCATGCTGCTCTCCGGCCACGTCGAGGAGGCCGGGGCCTGGCGCGACTGGCTGCTGCGGACGGTCGCCGGCGACCCCGGCGACCTGCAGATCATGTACGGCCTCGACGGCACCCGGCGCCTGCCCGAGATGGAACTGCCGTGGCTCAAGGGCTACGAGGGCTCCTCCCCGGTCCGCATCGGCAACGAGGCCGCCGGCCAGCTGCAGCTCGACGTGTGGGGCGAGGTCCTGGACAGCCTCTTCCTCGCCCGCCAGGCCGGCCTGGAACGCGAGGACGACTCGTGGAACCTGCAGAAGGCCCTCATGCACCACCTCGAGGCGCGGTGGCAGGAGGCCGACAACGGTCTGTGGGAGATGCGCGGCGACCGCCGCCACTTCACCCACTCCAAGGTCATGGCCTGGGTCGCGGCGGACCGGATGGTGCGCAGCGTCGAGGAGTTCGGCCTGCCCGGACCGGTGCAGCGCTGGCGCCGCGTGCGGGACGAGATCCGCGCCGACGTCCTCGCGAACGGGGTCTCCCCGACGACGGGGACGTTCACCCAGTCCTACGGTTCCGACAACCTCGACGCGAGCCTGCTGCTCATCCCGCGCGTCGGTTTCCTGCCCTTCGACGACCCCCGCGTCGTGGCGACGGTCGACGCGATCCAGCGCGACCTGACCCAGGACGGGCTCGTGATGCGTTACCGGACGGAGGAGTCCGGCGACGGGTTGCCCGGTTCCGAAGGGGTCTTCCTGGCCTGCTCGTTCTGGCTCGTCGACGCCCTGCACGGCATCGGCCGGACCGAGGAGGCGCGGGCGCTGTTCAACCGCCTGCTGTCGCTGCGCAACGACGTCGGGCTGCTGGCCGAGGAGTACGACCCCGTCTCCAAGCGTCAGCTCGGCAACTTCCCGCAGGCCTTCAGCCACTTCCCGCTCGTCGTCGCCGCCCACCACCTCACCAGCGGTGACGGCGGCGGACGCAGCGACGAGGTGAGCGACGACGTGTCCGACGGGGTCGATGAGACCCTCGGCGGCGAGGTCCCCGCCCACTCCTGACGCCTCGGGGTCAGTCCTCGACGGTGACCGAGACCCGGTCCGGGTAGAACGCCACGTGGCCGGTGATCGGGGCCACCGCGGGGGAGGCGTCCTCGTAGGTCCAGACCGCGTCGGTGAGCTCCGCACCGTCCACGGTCAGCGAGTAGTACGACGCCTCACCCTTGTAGGGGCACCACGACGTGGTGGCGGTCTTGCGCAGGAGGGCCGGGTCGACGTCGGCCAGCGGCAGGTACTGCACGGCCGGGTAGGTCGACTCCTGCAGCGTCTGCGCCGACGTCGAGGTGGCGACCACGGTGTCGCCCACGCGCGCGACGACGCGCCCGGACGTCGGGGTGACGGTGATGGGGTGGTCCGGTCCGGGGGTCTTGTGCTGGCGAGTGCTCATGTCCAGGGCAACCCCCGGACGAGCCGCCCTCTTCCGCCGCGCCACTGCTCCGGAAGGACGAAGTTCGTCACCGGGGGGTTGAGACGTCGGACCCGGTGCCCGATACCGGAACGTGGACTCAACTCCCCGCACCGTCGGTCGGAAGGGTGCCCTGCTGTGGTCGCTGAGTGCCCGGAACCCGCGCTCGGCCCGCCTGTGGGCGGCCGTCGCGCTCATGACCACGATCGTGACCTGCCTGGTCTCCGGTGCCACCACCATGGGCGGACTGCACTCCGCCAAGATCATCGCCCTGCTCGGCCTGGGCGCGCTGTCGGCGGTGCTGCTGAGCCTGCCGGTCGAACGGACGGCGCCGCTGGTCGTCCTCGCTCCCCTCGCCGGGGTCGGGGCCGTCGTGTGGCTCGACGTGCTCAGCCACGACGCGGGGGTCACCGGCCAGGTCTTCTTCGTCGTCCCGGTCGTCTGGGCGGCCGCGCAGCTCCGGTTCGCGGGCGCGCTCGTCGTCACGGTCGCCACCCTCACGGGCGAGGCGGTCGTCGTCTTCACCTTCCTGCCCATCGACCAGGCCGTGACCGACTTCGCCTACCTGACCGTCCTGCTGCTGCTGGTCGGTGGTGTCCTCACCCGGGCCGGGGCCACCCAGGAACGGCTCGTCGAGCAGTTGCGGCTCCAGGCCGGCGTCGACCCCCTCACCGGGCTCGTCACCCGCCGGGTCCTGGACTCCGCCACCGAGGCCGCCGTCCGCGCCACCGGGAACACGGCCCTCGTCGTCATCGACCTCGACCGGTTCAAGGCCGTCAACGACACCTTCGGCCACCTCGGCGGGGACGCGGCGCTCGCCCACGTCGCGAACCTGCTGACCGGCTGCTGCCGCGACGGCGACGTCGTGGCCCGGATGGGTGGGGACGAGCTCGCCGTCCTGATGCTGGACTGCACGGCCGAGACCGCCGCCCGTCGCGCGCAGGCGTTCGTCGACGTCGTCCGCCGCACGCCCCTCCAGCTGCCCGGCGGGGTCGTCGTGCCGCTCTCGATCAGCGCCGGGCTGTCGTCGATGACCCTCGGGGTGACCCGCGCCGAGGACCTCTACGCCCGCGCCGACTCCGCGCTCTACGAGGCGAAGCGGGCCGGTCGCGACCGTCTCGCCCACGCCGCCTGAGCTCAGCGCAGCCCGACGGCGTCCAGGCGCCAGAAGACCGCGTCGTAGACGAGGGTCCCCGTCATCCACTCCTCGTGGCCGTCCAGCAGCACGACCTGGAACGCGGCCGGTGGGATCCGCAGCGACGGCCGCCGGAAACCGAGGTCCGCACCTGCGCGGAACCCCAGCCGCGAGTAGTACCGGGGATCCCCCTCGAGGAAGAGCGCCGGGAACGTGGTCGCCTCGATCGCCGCCGCCACCAGGGCCTTCCCGACCCCCCGCCGCTGGTGCTGCGCCAGCACGCCGAGCGGGCTGAGGACCCCGACGTCGACCAGGCGCGGGGGCGCGTCGAGCAGGTTGCGACCGACCATCACGTGACCCACCACCGCGCCGTCCACCTCCGCGACGAGCGAGACCGGGTTCCCGGCGCGCAACGCGTCGGCCAGGTCGGCGACCTTCGCGCCGTGGTCGCCGAACGCGGCGAGGTGGACGTCACGGACGGCGTCGTGGTCCCGGGGTTCCTCGGGTCTGATGAGCACGACGGAGATTCGAGCAGACCGGTACCGACCCGTCGAGGGGTTTCCGTTCCCCGGGCGACCGCGGGGTGGACCCGCGGCGTGCGGTCCCGTCCCGCGGAGGGCGCACCCATCGGTGTCACCACGTGGAGTGAGGTGTGGGTGAGATGCATCCGGTGCCGGGGCGACCCTTCGTCACACCCAGAGGTGCAACCACGCCCACGTGACACGCACGGCATCATCGGCGATGAGTCCTGGTGCGGCGACGAGTCTGCACAGCGCAGAGACCACGAACCGACAGGAGCCGACCGTGCCCGAACCCGTCAAGGGCCCCGCGTCCTACTTCCCCGCCATCGAGGCGAAGTACGGCCACCCCGTCGCGCACTGGCAGGAGGCGCTGCGTGAGCGCAGGGCCGAGCAGCCGGGGGTCAAGCACATGGAACTCGTCGCCTGGCTGAAGACCGAGCACGGCATGGGCCACGGCCACGCGAACGCGCTGGTGGCCGCCACCCCGGCCGAGGACGCCTGAGTCAGACGGCGAGGGGCGCGCCGAACTCCACGTCCGCGGTCGACACCGTCCCGGCCGTGCGGCCGGGCGCGCGCTGGAAGCTCCAGTAGAGGTTCGTGTGCGCGATGACCTGCTCCGGCGGGGGCGCGCCCCACTCGCCGAGGTCCTCGGTGGTGTGCGCGTCGCCCACGAGGGTCACGTCGTAGCCGCGGGTGAAACCGCCGTGCAGCGTCGAGCGGATGCAGGCGTCGGACTGCGCCCCCGTCACGATCAACCGGCCGACGGCCCGTTCGGCCAGCACGGCCTCGAGGTCGGTGGCCTCGAAGGCGTCCCCGTAGCGCTTGTGCACCAACGGTTCCGCCGGGTCGGGGACGAGCTCGGGCACGAACTGCCACTCCTCGGAGCCCAGCGGGAGTTCCTCGCTGGAGTGCTGCACCCACACGACAGGCACACCGTCGGTGCGGGCGCGCTCGAGCAGGCGCGAGATGTTCGCGACGACGTTCTCGGTGTCCACGCTCGCGCTCATCACCCCCTGCTGGACGTCGATGACGAGCAGGGCGGTCTCGGAGCGGTCCGGCAGGGTCGTCACGGCACGACGTTAGGACTCCCCGCGGGGCGGGCGGAACCCCTCAGAGCGGACGGATCACCGCGTGCGGAGCGACGACGAAGGGCGCAGCGCCCGTCGGGGGGACGACGTTCCACGGCCCGAGGACGTCGCCGGGACCGAGGATGCCCTGCTCGGGGAGCGCCGGTAGGTACAGCGGGTGCTCCAGGTGCAGGACGACCGGCGCCACCGGCCGCGGAGCGGCCTGCGCGGGAGCCGTGTCGTGGTGCTGGACCAGGCCGAGGACGGCGGAGGCGAGCGCGGCGGCGCCGCCGATCACGGCGAGCGTCGTGGTCTGGCTCATGGCTGCTCCTCTGGGCCGAACGGGTGAGTCGCCCCCGTTGTCGGCATCGACGCGCCAGAACCTGAGCCGGTGTGGAACCGTTGCCGGGTGAGGCGACGGCTGGGTGGGGTGGTGAGCGCCGCCGTGGTCCCGCTCGCCGCCGCCGTCGCCGTGTGGTCGCCGCTCGGGAACGCGTTCCCCGCCGAGGCGACGCGAGCGCCCCAGGCCGAGGTCGCCAGGCCCGCGACCCTGCGGACGACGGCCGGGCAGTGCGTCTGGGAACTGCAGCGGGCGGACCCCTACTCCGTCCTCGCCGGCGGGGAAGGCTCCCTCGCGACGTCCGCCCTCTACCGGTTCGCCGACGGCGAGACGCACTTCTGCGTGGCCTTCGCCGCGGGCAGCGTCGACAACCGCGTCGAGGTCGACTCCCTGGGCCGGCAGGTCCTCTGGGGGTGGGTGAAGAACCAGGACGGCTCCTTCGACGCCTCGCTGTTCGGACCCCGGAAGGCGGGCTACGCCCGGGTCGTCGTCTCCACCCCCGACGGCCAGCAGTACCAGGCGATCTTCCTCGACCGGTACTGGTGGACCCCCGTGCACGTCGCGGACCAGTCCCTCCTCGACGACAGCCGGTGGACGGCCTACGACCGCTACGGTCGCCTCGTCGGCCAGGGGCGCGTCTCCACCGACTACTGAAGCGCTGGTGTGGAACGTTCGTCCTCCTGAAGCGTCCTGAGGGTGTGAGAGCAGTCAGCGACGCCCCCGCAGAGGCGACCGTCGAGCGGGACCCCGAGGCCCAGTACCAGGACCTCTTCCGCCGGCACTTCCGCGCGACCGTCCGCCTCGCCCAGCTGCTGGGCGCCGACGACGCCGAGGACGTCGCCCAGGAGGCGTTCGTCCGCCTCCACGAACACCGACGGCGACTGCGCGACCCTGCCGCTGCCCTCGCCCACGTCCGACGCACGACCGCGAACCTCGCCACCTCCCGGCTCCGCCACCTGCGCGTCGTCCGTCGCACCCCCGGCGAGGTGACCCGCACCGCGGCCTCCGCCGAGGAGACCGTCGTCGCCGCCGAACAGGTCGACGAACTCCGCACCGCGCTGGGGAAGCTGTCCGCCCGCCACCGCGAGGCCCTCGTCCTGCGCTACTGGCTCGACCTCCCCGTCGCCGAGGTCGCCGACGCCCTCGACGTGCCCGTCGGCACCGCCAAGTCCACGATCTCCCGCGCCCAGGCGGCGCTCGCGAACCTGCTGGAGGAGCGACCGTGAACGATCTGCAGAAACTCCTCGACGCGGTCGCCGTACCGATCGAAGCCGCGACCGAGGACCAGTGGGCGCGCAACCGGGAACTCGTCGGCGCTCGCCGTCGTCGGCGCCGGATCGGGGGTGGTGTCGTCGCCGGTCTCGCCGCCGCGGCGGCCGTCGCGATCGCAGTGACGTGGAACCCCTCGGGAAACCCCCTCTCCGTGCAGCCGGCCGGTCCGGTCCGGGCGCAGGTGGTGGACCCGTCGACCCTGACCCCGTTGGCCGAGGACTGCGCACACAGACGCGGCGTGTACACGGACGTCACGGCGCTCGCCGGCGCGACCAGCGCCGCGGGACGAGGGGTGCTCTACGAGGTCGCGGGTGGTGAGACGCGATTCTGCGTCTCCCTGGACGGGGGCGCCGTGGACGGGCCGATCTCGGACGACTTCCCCGGCGACCAGGTCCTCGGGGGCTGGGTCGGTGCCGGGGATTCCGACCCCGCCACGGCCTCGGTCTTCGGACTCCGGGGGAGCGACGACGCCCGCGTCGTGGTGTCGACCCCGGACGGCAAGGAGTTCGAGGCCGCGTTCTTCGACCGGTACTGGTGGACGCCGGTGCCCGTCGTGAAGGCGACCGACCTCGACGAGACCACCTGGGCAGCGTTCGACCGGCAGGGCCGGCTCGTCCACCAGGGCCGTCTGTCGAGGGCCCGAACGGGCTGAGGGTCAGTGGCTCCGCGTCGCGACCCCCGCCACCTCGGCCGCGGCGCGGGCCTGTTCCTCGGGGGTGTGCGTGCTCGTGCAGAGGATCCGGTGCAGCACGATCGCGACGATCGCGCCCGAGGAGATCCCGGAGTCGAAGATCGTCTGGAACCAGTCGGGGGTCCGGGCGTAGATGCCGGGGTTGACCGTCGGCAGCAACCCGACGCCGAGGGCGACGGCGATCATCAGCAGGGCCCGACTGTCCAGCGTGCAGGACGCGAGGGTCCGGATGCCGCTCGCCGCGACCATCCCGAACAACGCCACCCCGGCCCCGCCGAGGACGGCGACGGGAACGGAACCCACGACGGCGCCGAGCTTCGGCACCAGGCCCAGGACGACGAGGATCCCGCCCGCGAACGTCGCGACGTAGCGGGAACGGACCCCGGACAGGCTCACCAGCCCGACGTTCTGCGCGAACGCCGTGTAGGGGAACGTGTTGAAGATCCCGCCGAGGACGGTGGACAACCCGTCGGCGCGCAGTCCGTCGGCGATGTCGCGGGGTTCGAGGCGCCGGTCGACGATCTCACCGATGGCCAGTACGTCGCCCGTCGTCTCGGTCATGATGACCAGCGCGACGACGCACATCGCGATGACGGAACCCACCTGGAACGAGGGGGCGCCGAACGCGAACGGTGTCGAGATCCCGAACCACGCCTGGTCGCCGACCCCCGTGACGTCGACCTTGCCGGCCACCGCGGCGACGACGGTTCCCACGACGATCCCGAGCAGGATCGCGATTCGGGCGACGGCGGGCGGGGCGAGGCGTTCGATGAGCAGGATCGCGATCAGGGTGAACAGCGCGAGCAGCAGGTTCGACGGGGCGCCGAAGTCGGCGGCACCCGTCCCGCCACCGGCCCAGCCGGCGGCGACGCTCATGAGCGACAACCCGATGAGCAGGATCACGGTGCCGGTGACCAGCGGCGGGAAGAACCGCAGGAGCTTCGAGAACACCGGGGCGAGCACCACCATGAACACGCCGCAGGCGATGACCGAACCGTAGATCGCGGCGACCCCGTGCTGGGTGCCGATGGTGATCATCGGGCCGACGGCGGCGAAGGTGCAGCCCTGCATCAGGGGCAGCCGGACCCCGAACCGCCAGAAACCCACCGACTGGACGATGGTCGCGATCCCGGCCACGAACAGGTCCGCCACGATGAGGTGGGCGAGGTCGTCGGGCGACATCCGGCCGGCCGAGATCATCGCCCCGCCGACGATGAGCGGCACCGCGACGGCGCCGGCGTACATCGCGAGGACGTGCTGCAACCCGAGAGGAGCGAGTCTCCGCAGCGGCGGCACCTCGTCGACCGGATGGACGCCGTGCTGAACCCGCAGTTCGCTCGCCATCACAGCACGCTGGCACGCGAACACCGGCGGCGGAACAGGCTGCACGGAACTCGCGTGTGAAGAGTGTGTTACGCGGACCGTGTTCCGGGTGGGAGGTCCTCGGGGTGGTCGACGTCCGCAGCCGCCCCCGGAACCTCGACGGCCGTCCACGGGATCTCGCCGAACAGCGCGTTCAGACCGGACCCGGTGTCCGCGAGTTCCAGGGCGCGGGCCACGTGCTCGCGGCCGATCAGCACGGGGTGACCGGGACGTCCGCGCTCGACCCCCCGCGCGAGCACGGTCGGCGAGGCGAGTCCGAGCACGGCCCGCACCCCGGCCACATCGATCCCGGGCAGGTCGACGAGGGTGATCAGCACCGCCTCGGCCCGCCGGGCCAGCGGGTGCCGCAACGCCCGGGCCAACCCGGCCCCGGGCCCGCGGGAGGCGTCCGGGACCTCGACCGCGACGACCCCGGAGGGCAGTTGCTGTCCGGTGCCCAGGGTGACCAGGACGGAGGAGCACCCCGCCGCCACCAGCAGCTCGGCGGTCGCCGCCGCGAACGTCCGGCCGTCGACGTGGCGCAGCAGGGCCTTGGGCGCACCCATCCGCCGGCCCGCCCCCGCGGCCAGCACGATCCCCACCACACCCACCCGCGGATCGAACCATGTTTCGGTCAGGTTTCCCCGCGCGGGTGGTCGGGGTCGGTTCTGGAGGTTCGTCCAAACCCGTGTGCCGGTGGACTGGGAACGTTGGTGCCCCGGAGGCTGCGCGCCGGGCGTCGCGCAGGTGACACTGGTCGCAGGAACGTGGAGAGAGGGAGGGTCCGTGGGCATCGGTGAGCTCGACGACGCCGGGACGGCGCGCTGCGAGGAGTTGCTGCGCACCTGCTGCGACGCGCCGGCCTGGGCGGCGCGGACGGCCGCGCGCCGCCCCTTCGGATCGCTGGTGAGCCTGCTGGAGATCGCCGACGAGGAACTCGCCGCGACCTCCGAGGCCGATGTCGACGTCGCCCTGGCCGCGCACCCCCGGATCGGGGAACGCTCCGAGAGCGCCGACTCCCGACGTGAACAGGCGGGCGCGCTGGCCGCCGGCTCCGAGGTGCTGGACGCGCTCGCGACGGGGAACCGGGCCTACGAGGAGAAGTTCGGGCACGTCTACCTGGTCTGCGCGTCGGGCAGGAGCGCCGAGGAACTCCTCGCGGTCCTGGACTCCCGCCTCGGCAACGACCCGGACACCGAGCGGAAGGTCCTGCGCGGGGAACTCGCCGCGATCACCCGGCTCCGGCTGACCCGGCTGGTGGCGTCGTGACCAGCCTCTCGACGCACGTCCTGGACGCCGTCACCGGGACCCCGTCCGCGGGGATGTCGGTGGTGCTGGCCGACGCCGACGGGACCCCCGTCGCGAGCGGGACCACCGACGACGACGGCCGGGCCCGCCTGGCCGAGGAACTCGCGCCGGGGACCTACCGGCTCCTGTTCCAGACCGGGCCCTGGTTCGCCGCGGCCGGTCGTGAGACGTTCTACCCCGAGGTCGTCGTCGCCTTCTCCGTCGGTGCCGACCGCGCCCACCTGCACGTCCCCCTGCTGCTCTCACCGTTCGCCTACTCCACCTACCGAGGGAGCTGACACGATGGCCGTCTACCTGGCGGGTCACCAGTACGGCAAGGCGGAGAACCGCGTCGTGCGGTTCCAGCGCGACACCCCGCGCCACGAGATCGTCGACCTCAACGTCACCTCCACCCTGCGCGGCGACTTCGCCGACGCGTACCTCACGGGTGACCAGACGAAGGTCCTGCCCACGGACACGCAGAAGAACACGATGTACTCCTACGCCAAGGAGAAGGGCATCGCCAGCGTCGAGGGGTACGCCCTCGACCTGGCCCGGCACTTCGTCGACGACGTGGAACCCGTCAGCGGCGCCCGCATCGACGTCGACTCCTACCTGTGGACCCGCGCCACGGTGAACGGCGCGGAGCACGACCACAGCTGGACGCGCTCCGGCAGCGAGGTCCGCACGGCCGCGATCACGGTGTCCGGCAAGGGCTCCGAGCAGGAGACCCACGTCGTCGCCGGGCTCAAGGAGTTCACGCTGCTCAAGTCCACGGGGTCGACGTTCAAGGACTTCATGGTCGACGAGTACACGACGCTGGAACCCACCGAGGACCGCGTGATGGCGACCTCGCTGGTCGCGACCTGGCGCTACGACGCGACCTGCCTGCAGGAGGGGTTCGACTTCGATGCCGCCTACGACGCCGTCAAGGCCGCGATGGTCACCCAGTTCGCGACGGTGCACTCCAAGGCCCTCCAGCAGACGTTGTGGCTCATGGGCAAGGCCGCGATCGAGACCGTCCCGGCCGTCGCGGAGGTCCGGCTGGTGGCGCCGAACAAGCACCACTTCCTCTACGACCTGGCCCGTTTCGGCGTCCAGAACTCCGGTGAGGTGTTCCACGCCGACGACCGCCCCTACGGCCTGATCCAGGCCGTCGTGGCCCGCGACGACACCCCGCTCGCACCGATCGCGTGGGAACGGTGATGGACGACCAGAAGTTCCTCGACCTGGCGGTCGACCTCGCCGTGCAGAACGTCGCCGACGGGGGTGGCCCCTTCGGGGCGGTCGTCGTCCGCGACGGAGTCGTCATCGCGCAGGGCCAGAACCGCGTCACCCGTGACAACGACCCGACCGCGCACGCCGAGGTCCAGGCGATCCGCGCGGCCTGCCAGGAACTCGGCTCGTTCAGCCTCACCGGCTGCACGCTGTACTCCAGCTGCGAACCGTGCCCCATGTGCCTGGCGTCCGCGTTGTGGTCGCGCGTGGACCGCGTGCTCTTCGCCGCCGACCGGGACGACGCGGCCCGCGGGGGTTTCGACGACCGTGCGTTCTACGAGTTGTTCGACACCCCGCGCTCCGCGTGGGCGGTCCCCGTCGTCCAGCAGCGCGACGGGAACTCACCCGCGCCCTTCGACGCCTGGCTCGCGAGCGTCGAACGTGTCGACTACTGACTCAGCTCCGGTCCAGCAGTCGCAGCGCGACCTGCAGGTCCACCACGTCGTCGACGTCGCGCAGGTCGCGGTCGAGCAACGACTCGACACGGCTGAGCCGGTAGCGCACGGTGTTCTGGTGGACGTGCAGCAGTGCGGCGGTGCGGGTGGGCGAGCGGCCCTCCCGCAACAGCGTCCGCAACGTCAGCAGCAGGTCGGGATCGTCCAGCACCCCGGCCAGGACGCGTTCGGCGAACCGCCGTCGCTCCTCGGCCGGGACGGAACGCAACAGGTCCTCGACGCCGCCGGTGTCGCGGTCGTGCTCCACGACGAGGCCCGGTCGGCTCCGGGCGGCCCGCAGCGCCCGCCGGGCTCCGGCAACCGCTTCGGTCGGGTCGTCGACGGGACGGCTGACCCCCACGACCAGGGGACGTCCCGTCCGGTGCAGCCGTCGTTCGAGCAGAGCGACGTCCTGCGTGAGCACGACGCCGTCCACGACCGCGTGCGGTCCGTCGGCGAGGGCGTCGAGGACGAGGTCGAGTTCCTCGGCCCCGACCCCCAGCACGGTTCCGGACGGGGCTGCGGGGTTCTCCGGCAGCCGCCGGTGCAGGGCGAGCACCCCGGCCAGCGCCGTCAGGGTCACCTCCGGCAGCCCGTCGGCGACCAGCCGCCACGGCGCGGGTCCCTCGCCGACGGGCCGCCCCGGTGGAGCCAGGGCGAAGAGGACGTCGACGTCGTCCTCGGTGAGCGCCCCGCCCGCGAGCGGGCGCCCGGTCGCCGACAGCACCCGCACCCCGGGCAGCTGCGCGAGCACCTCGCGCAGCGCTCGACCGGCCGCCAGCGAGGCCAGCAGCCGCTGCACGGTGTCGTCGCGCGGGCCGACGGTCGCGTCGACGAAGGCGCTGACCTGGTGGAACGCGACGTGCGCGGGGACCGCGAACACCGGCAGCCCCACGGCCTCCGCCGCGGCGACGACGTCCGCGGGCACCTCGCCGAGCAGTCCCTCGCCCACGGCCAGGGCGCACGCGCCCGCCGCCTCGACGGACGCGACGAAGGCCGGGCTGTCGTCGGCGTCGCGGCGCCAGGCCAGGCCGGTCAGCACGAGGTGGCCGACGGCGACGTAGCGGCCCGGGTCGCGCAGGTCGACGGTGGTCGTCCCGGTCACCGGGCGGTCCAGCGAGGCCTGCGACCCGCCCAGCCAGCGCAACCCGAGGTCGCCCCGGGAGAGGTCGGCCACCCGCACGCCAGCACCTCCGGAAGCAGCTCATGGACCTGAACACGATCGAGACCATCATCCCGGTCCGGGACCGGGACGCCCTCCGGCGGGCCCACGACGGCGATCCGACGACGTCGGTCCTGGCCGGTGGCACGTGGTTGTTCTCGCTCCCGCAGCCGCACCTGCGGACCCTCGTCGACCTGACGACGCTGGACTGGGAACCCTTCACGGTCACCGACGCGGGGCTGCGACTGGCCGCGACCTGCCCCATCGGGGCCCTGGAGTCGATCCCCGTCCCGACCGACTGGACCGCGCGGGCGCTGTTCCGGCAGTGCACCCGGGCGCTGCTGGCCTCGTACAAGGTGCGTTCGGTCGCGACCGTCGGTGGGAACGTCTGCGCCGCCCTCCCGGCCGGGGCGATGACGTCGCTGACCGCCGCCCTCGACGGGGTCGCGGAACTCTGGGTGGCCGACGGCGGGATCCGCCGGGTGCCGGTCGCGGAGTTCGTGACCGGCGACAACCGCACCGCGCTGGAACCCGGCGAGGTGCTGCGGGCGATCGACCTTCCCGTCACCGCGTTGCGCGCGACGACGGCGTTCCGCCGGGTGGCGCTGGCCCGGCTCGGCCGTTCGGCGTCGTTGGTCGTGGGACGGCGGGAGGAGGACGGCGGTTTCACCCTCACGGTGACGGCGTCCACCCCGTACCCGCTGGTGTTCTCCCACCCCTCCGTCCCGGACCCGCGGACCCTCGTCGCCGAGGTCGAGGAGCGGGTCGAGGCCGGGCCGGGCTGGTTCGACGACGTCCACGGCGCCCCCGACTGGCGCCGGGCGACGACGTTGCGCTTCGCCGCCGAGATCGTGGAGGAACTCTCGTGAAGATCGTGGTCAACGGGGAGACCCGCGACGTCCAACCCCGGGCGGGACAGTGCCTGCGGACGCTCCTGCGGGAGAGTTCGCACGTCGAGGTGAAGAAGGGCTGTGACTCCGGCGACTGCGGCGCCTGCACCGTCCTGGTCGAGGGGAACCCGGTCCACTCCTGCCTCTACCCCGCGCTGCGCGCGGCCGACCGGGAGATCACCACCGTCGCCGGACTGGGAACGCCGGAGGCGCTCAGCCCCGTGCAGCAGCGGTTCGTCGACGCCGCGGGTTTCCAGTGCGGTTTCTGCACCGCGGGCATGGTGGTGACGGCCTCGGCGTTCGACGACACCCAGCGCGCCGACCTCGCCGAGCACCTCAAGGGGAACCTCTGCAGGTGCACCGGATACCGCGCGATCCGCGAGGCGATCACCGGCGGCGACCTGGAACCGCTGCCCGCCAGCGGGAAGGTGGGGGAGCGGGTGGGTGCCCCCGCGGGTCGCCGCGTCGTCACGGGCCGCGAGCGCTACACCCTCGACCACGGCCCGGACGAGGTGCCCGGTGACGTCCTGCACGTCGCCGTCCTGCGCAGTCCGCACGCGCACGCCCGGATCACCCGCATCGACCCCGCGGCCGCCGAGGCCCTCGCGGGCGTCCACCTCGTACTGACCCACGAGAACGTCCCGCAGACGCTGTTCTCGACGGGCCGGCACGAGAACCGCCTCGACGACCCGGACGACACGCTGATCCTCGACCCGGTACTCCGCCACGTCGGGCAACGCGTCGCGGTCGCGGTCGCCGAGGACCTGGCCACCGCCGAGGAGGCGTTGCGCCGCATCGTCGTGGAGTACGAGGAACTCCCCGCCGTGTTCGACCCGGCCCTCGCCCGCGAACCCGGTGCCCCCCTGGTCCACGGCGACAAGGACGCCGCGGCCTCCCGCATCGGCGACCCGCAGCGCAACGTCGTCGCGGAACTGCACGGCGGGGTCGGCGACGTGGACCTGGCCCTCGCCCGGGCCGACGTGACGGTGTCGGGGACCTGGCAGACCCAGCGCGTCTCCCACGTCGCCCTCGAGACCCACGCGGCGGTGTCGTGGCTGGACGAGGACGGCCGGTTGGTCGTCCGGGCCAGCACCCAGGTGCCGTTCCTGGTGCGCGACGAACTCGCCCGCATCCTCGGGGTGGAACCCGACCGGGTCCGGGTCCTCGCCGCCCGGGTCGGCGGGGGTTTCGGCGGCAAGCAGGAACTCCTCGTCGAGGACCTGGTCGGGTTGGCGACCCTGCGGACGGGACGCGCCGTCCAGTACGAGACGACCCGCGGGGACACCCTCTCAGCGATGCCGACCCGCCACCCGTTCCGGGTGTCCGTGCGGTTGGGGGCCACCCTGGACGGAACCCTCACCGCCCTGGCGTTGGAGGTGCTGTCCAACGCCGGCGCCTACGGCAACCACTCGCCCGGGGTGATGTTCCACGGCTGCCACGAGACGGTGGCGACCTACCGCTGCGAGAACAAGCGGGTCGACGCGCAGGCCGTCTACACGAACACCGTCCCCTCCGGTGCGTTCCGCGGTTACGGACTCGGGCAGGTCGTGTTCGGCCTCGAGTCGGCCATGGACGACCTCGCCCGCGAGCTCGGGATGGACCCCTACGAGTTGCGGCGACGCAACGTCGTGGTGCCCGGCGACCCGTTCGTGGTGACGTCCTACCCCTCCGACGGTTCCGAGGCCGACGACGGTCTGCGCTACGGCAGCTACGGACTCGACCAGTGCCTCGACCTGGTCGAGGAGGGCATGAGCCGGGACGGTGAACCCGCCCCGGAGGGTCCGCAGTGGCGGACGGGGTCCGGGATGGCGCTGTCGATGATCGCGACCACCCCGCCCCGGGGGCACTTCGCCGACACGAGCGTGCGGTTGCTGGCGGACGGGACGTGGGAGCTGAACGTCGGCACGGCCGAGTTCGGCAACGGGACGAGCACCGTCCACCAGCAGATCGCGGTCTCCGCCCTCGGGACGACCGCCGACCGTCTCCGCCTGCGCCAGAGCGACACCGACGTCACGCGGCACGACACGGGTGCGTTCGGCTCGGCCGGCTCCGTCGTCGCCGGCAAGGCGTTGCTGTCGGCGTGCGAGCAGGTCGCGGACCAGGTGCGGACGCTCGCCGCCGACCTGCTCGGGGTGGGGGTGCGGCAGGTGGAACTCGGCCCCGCCGCGGCGAGCGGCGGAGGCCGGTCGGTGATCCTGCCGGAACTCCACGCGGAAGGTCTGCGCCGCAACGGTTCAGCGCCCGGGGCTCACGGCGACGAGGACGCGGCGCTGCGCTCCGTCGCGTTCAACGTCCAGGGTTTCCGCGTCGCGGTGGACGTCGACTCCGGGGAGGTGCGGATCCTCCGCTCCGTCCACGCCGTCGACGCGGGAACCGTCCTGAACCCGGTGCAGTTGCGGGGCCAGGTCGAGGGCGGTGTCGCGCAGGCCATCGGGTCCTCGCTGTTCGAGGAGGTCCGCGTCGGGCCGGACGGTGTCAGCCCGACGGTGTCGTTGCGGGAGTACTACGTCCCCCGGATCGACGACCTGCCCGACACCGAGGTCCGCTACGCCGACACCTACGACACGATCGGCCCGCTCGGGGCGAAGTCGATGAGCGAGGCGCCCTACAACCCCGTCGCCCCCGCTCTGGCGAACGCGATCCGGGACGCGATCGGCGTCCGGTTGTTCGAGCTCCCGATGTCCGCCGACCGCGTCTGGCGAGCCACCCCCGACGCGTGATCCCGCTGGTGGTCCCAGCGGGATCACGGGTCGGTGGGGGTCAGGAGTGGACGGTGGTCCCGCCGAGGTGCAGGTCGGCGTCGGCGGGCAGTCCGTCGTCGACCCGGACGTCGCGGGTGGCGGGTTCCCAGCTCGAGGCCGTCACGGTGTAGTTCCCGCCGGCGACGTCGCTGAACTCGTAGCGGCCGTCGACGTCGGTGGTGGTGACCTCCGCGGCCCGGCCGGTCGCGTCGACGAGGGTCACCGTCGCGCCGGCGTGGGCGGTGGAACCCGCGCCGGCGGTCACGGTCCCGGTCACCCGGCCGCCGCTGCCGAGGAGCAGGTCCACGACGAGCGCCTCGTCGTCCCCGACCTCGGTGGAACGGGCGGTCGGTCGGCTCCGACCGGAGCGGGTCGTGAGCACGTAGGTACCGCCGGACAACCCGTCGAACGTGTACCCACCCTCCGCGTCGGTCGTGGTGGAACCCACGACCCGGCCGGTGACGTCGGTCAGGGTGACGAGGGCGCCGGGGACCCCGGACCTCTCCTGCTGCACCCGGCCGGTGAGCGCGGAACGCCCGGCGAGGGTGACGTCGTGGGTCAGCGCGGAACTCCCGACGGCGACCAGCGTCGCGTGCGGGGACAGGTGCCCGGCCGCCGTGATGAGGAGGTAGGTGCCACCGGTGGGGACGGGGAGTTCGTAGGCGCCGTTCTCGGTGGAGGTTCCGCGCGCGACCTGGCGGCCGGCGGAGTCGGTGAGGGTCAGGACGGCCCCGGCCAACGGTCGGGAACCTCCCGTGGTGACGTTCCCGCGCACCGCGAGGGTCGGGCTGGGCCGCTGCTGCGGGACCGAGGACGGTTCCGGGAGCGCGAGTTTCGTCGGAGTGGTGTCCACGGCGGCCGGTGCCTCCGTCGCCGGCTGGGCGCGCGGGATGAGCGCGGCGATGACCACGGCCAGCAGCGCGGCACCCGACGCGACGATCAGGATGGTCTTGAAACCCCGTTCCGCCGGGATGGCCACGCCCCCGGCGACGACGGCCGAGGAGGCCAGCACCGCGCCGGACACCGCACTGGCGACGGAGGAACCGATCGAGCGGACCAGGGTGTTGAAGCTGTTCGCGGAGGCCGTCTCGCGCACCGGGACGGCGGACATGATGAGCGCGGGCATCGAGCCGTAGGCGAAACCGACGCCGGCGCCGATGATCCCGGTCACGATCGAGAGCTGCCAGACCGCGTCCGTGAAGAACACGCCGACGGCGTAGCCGATCGCGACGACGAGACCGCCGATCATCAGGCTGACCTTGGGTCCGTGGCGACGGGTCACGTTCGCCGAGATCGGCGCGGTCACCATCATGACGAGGCCGGCGGGCAGCATCGCGAGGCCGGCGGTGAGCATCGACTTCCCCAGACCGTAACCGGTCTGCGTCGGCAGCTGGATGATCTGCGGGATGACCAGCGACATCGCGAACATGGCGAAACCGAGGGCGACGGAGGCGAGGTTCGTCAGCAGGACCTGCGGACGGGCGGTGGTGCGCAGGTCCACGAGGGGTTCGCGGCTGCGCAGTTCCCAGAAGCCCCAGAGCACGGCGAGGACGGTGCCGCCGATGAGGCAGGCCAGCGTCTCGCCGCTCGCCCAGCCCCAGTCCCTGCCCTTGGAGACACCGAGCAGGATCGCGACGAGGGTCACGGACAGGCCGACCGCGCCCAGCAGGTCGATCCGTCCGCCGTGGGCACCGGCCGCGGACGGGATGAGGGTCAGGACGAGCACGAACACGATCGCGCCGAGCCCGCCCGCGACCCAGAACAGCCAGTGCCAGTCGAGGTTGTCGGCGATGAGCGCGGCGCCCGGCAGACCGAGGGCGCCACCGACACCGAGCGAGGCGCTCATGAGCGCGGTGGCCGGCCCCAGCTTCTCGGCGGGCAGGATGTCACGCATCAGGCTGATGCCGAGCGGGATCACGCCGGCGGCGAAACCCTGGAGGGCCCGGCCGACGATCATCGGCGTGAGGCTGTCGGAGAGGGCGCAGACGACGGAACCGATGACCATCGCGGCGAGGCTCGCGAGCAGCAGTGGCCGCTTGCCGAACATGTCGCCGAGGCGGCCGGCGATCGGGGTGGCGACCGCGCCGGCGAGCAGCGTGGCGGTGATCGCCCAGGAGGCGTTGGACGCCGAGGTCCCGAGGTAGACCGGGAGCTGACCCACGATCGGGATGACCAGGGTCTGCATGAGGGCGACGGAGATGCCGCCGAGGGCGAGGATCGCGACGATCACGCCGACGGGGCGTTCGGCGTGCCCGGGGGAGGCGGGGGCGGGTGCTGCTGCGGACATCGGGGTCCTTCAATCGTCGAGTTAAGTCAAATGCTTGACTTAGTTGAGCACAGGGACAATGGTCGGTGCAAGGGGCGACCAGAGGGGGAGACAGTGGGATCAGCGGTGCGGAACGCTCCGAGGGGCGAGGCCACGCGGACGGCGATCATCGAGGCCGCCGAGCGGCTCTTCGCCGAGCACGGCCTGGACGGGGTGTCGCACCGCCAGATCAGCGCGGAGGCAGGACAGGGCAACAACGCCGCCGTCGGCTACCACTTCGGGACGACCCACGACCTCGTCACCGCCATCGTCGAGCGCCACAGCACGCCGATCGACACCCTCCGAGGTGCCATGGCCGACCGCGTCGCGGGATCCACGGACATCCGGGACTGGGTGGACTGCCTCTTCCGGCCGATGGCCGAGCACCTGGAGTCCCTCGGCTCCCCCACGTGGTGGGCCCGGTTGTCCGCCCAGCTCGCCGCCGACCCCCGCCGGCACGCGCTCTACGTCGAGCACGTCCTGCGCTCGGAGGCGTTGAGGCGCACGGTCGCCGGTTTCACGGCCTGCCTGCCCGACCTGCCGGAACCCGTCCGGGAGGAACGCGCGGCCATGTCGCGGCTGCTCTCGGTGCACGTCTTCGCCGACCGCGAGACCGCGCTCGCCGAGGGGAGCCGCACTCCCCGGGCGAGCTGGTCCGAGACCGCCGACGGTGTCGTCGACGCGATGGTCGGGTTGTGGACGGCCCCGGTCACCCACCCCTCCTGAGCGCCCCCTCCCCCGCGGAAACAACACTTTCCGCCCTCGGTCGCCCCTCCGCGAGGGCGGAAAGTGTTGTTTCCGCGGGGACCGCGGTGGGCAGGCAGGATGGACGCGTGAGATCCCTCGCCTCCTCCTCGCGCGTCTGGCACGCGGTGCTCGCCCTCGTCGTGCTCGCGGCGCTGGTCGCGCAGGTCGTCCTCCTGATCGGCGGCGGCCGGGACGCGAACTCCGGGCAGGCCACCGCTTCCACGGCGACCAGCCTGGTCCGCTTCGTCAGCTACTTCACGGTCCAGAGCAACCTGCTGGTCCTGGTCGCGGCGGTCTCGCTGGTCCTGGACCCGGCGCGCGACGGCCGGTTCTGGCGCGTCCTGCGGTTGACGGGGCTGCTCGGGATCACGGTCACGGGGCTGGTGTTCGGTGCGGTCCTCGCCCCGTTCGTGCACCACACCGGCATCGGCTGGTGGATCAACGCCGGGTTCCACTACGTCTCGCCGTTCATGGCGTTCCTCGGCTGGGCGGTGTTCGGGCCGCGACCGCGCGTCGACGGACGCACGGTGGCGTGGGCGGTGGCCTGGCCCATCGCCTGGGTCGTCTACACGCTGGTGCGCGGGGCGGTCGTCGGCTGGTACCCGTACCCGTTCCTGGACGTCGACGCCGTCGGGTACCTGATCGCCCTGCGCAACACGGGTTTCGTCGTGGTGCTGGCCCTGGTCCTGCTGACGGTCTTCCGCTGGCTCGACGGCCGGCTCCCCGCCCGCCGTGGAGAACCGCTCCCGCGCTGATCGAGGTCCCTCACGTCGGTCCGGGCCGGTCGAGGTGTTCCTGCGCCCACAACGCCGCGGCCGTGCGACCGCTGACCCCCAGTTCCCGCAGGACCCGGCCGACGTGGACCTTCACGGTGTGCTCGCTGATCCCCAGGCTCCGGGCGATCTGCTTGTTGGCCAAACCCTGGGCGATGAGGCGCAGCACGTCCCGTTCGCGCTCGCTCAGACCGGCGCCGAGGGGGGCGGCCGCCGGCCGTGCCGGCGCCGACCCCGGCAGCAGGGCCCGGGCCACCCTCGGGTCGAGCGGTGCGTGTCCGGCGGCGGCGGCGCGCACCCCGGCCAGGACGTCGCGCGGCTCGCTGTCCTTGAGCAGGTACCCCACGGCCCCGGCGGCCAGCGCCTGCTGCACCTGCGACTGGTCGATGAAGGACGTCAGGACCACCACGGCGGTGGTGGGAACTGCCGCCAGCACCGCGGTCGTCGCGGCGACCCCGTCCATCACGGGCATGGACAGGTCCATCAGGACGACGTCGGGTTCCGCCTCGCTCGCGCGCCGGACCGCCTCCGCCCCGTCGGCGGCTTCCGCGACGACGTCGATGTCGTCGGCGGCCTGCAACAGGGCGGCCAGCCCGGCCCGCACGAGACGGTGGTCGTCGACCACGAGGACACGGATCACGAGCGGGGAACCTCCAGGAGCCACCGGGTACCGGACCCGGGTGCGGTGGACAGGAACAGGTGCGCGCCGCCGTCCCGGGCGAGGTCGGGCAGCAGGCGCAGCCCGAAGTGCCCGTGTTCCGCGGCCTCCTGCGCCACCGTCGAGTCGAAACCCGCCCCGTCGTCGACGACCTCCAGCTGCACCGACCGCTCGTCGTAGCGCAGGTGGACGGCGAGGCTGCGCGCATCGGCGTGCGCCACGGCGTTGCGGACGGTCTCCTGGGCCACCTGGAACACGAGGCGCTCACCGGTGGTGTCGAGACCGCTCTCCTCGCCCGGACCGGGCAGGCGCAGGTCCAGCGTCAGGCCGTGCGAGCGCGCCGCGCCGGCCAGGTCCCCCACGGCGGTGGCCAACCCGGCGCTGCTCAGGCTCGGCGGGTAGATGTCGACCAGCAGCGACCGGAGGCCGGCGATGCTGCCGCGGACCGTGGCGGCCGCCTGCTCCAACCGGTGCGCCATCGGGGTCGCCCGGTCCCGTTCGGCCTCCTGGGCGGCGGCGGCCACCGAGTAGGACGCCGCCACGAGTTCCTGCACGACACCGTCGTGCAGCCTGGCGGCGATCCGCTGGCGTTCACGGGCCGAGGCGTCCACGGCGTCCTGGAGCAGGGCTTCGCGCTGGTCCTGGCTGCGGCGCAGCCGGTCCAGCAGCGCCCAGATCACGGGGACCAGCAGGACGACCAGCAGCAGCAGGCTCGACGCGAGGAGACCGGCGAAACTGCTCCACAACTGACCGGTGCGGTTGCTCACCTGCGAGTAGCGCGTGTACGTCTCGAAGAGCAACGGTTGCCCCGAGGGGGTCCAGACCGGGCGGTACACCTCCAGGAGCTTCCCCTGGTCCCGTTCGAGCTCGTTCTCGGGGCGGGTCAGGTCCGTGACCTCCGCCTCCAGGCGCGGGCTGTCCAGAGCCTCGAGCTCCTCCGCCTCCAACGGGTAGGAACGTCCGACGAGGCGGTCCTCGTCGGAGTACACGATGCGACCGTCGGAGGTCCACAACTTCACCCGCACGAGCGCTGCGGAGCTCAGCACACGGTCGCCGACGACGTCGCGCACCCGCGCTCGTGCCGCTGCGGCGGCGACCGGGTCGGCGGAGAGCAGGTCGTCGTCCAGGGCGCCCTGGACGACCGATTCGGCCAGGAGGTCGCTGACCTGGGCCGCGGCGCTGACCGCCTCGCGTTCCGCGATCTGACGGGCCAGCAGCAGGCTGGCCCCGACGACGGCCACGATGACGACGACGACCGCGGCTCCGACCTGCAGCAGCAGTCGTCGGCGACTGGGCCCGTCGGTCGCCGCGGCCCGTCGGGTGCCGTCGGCCAGCACCCGCCACGGCGGTGACGGGGTGACGTCTCGAACCACTGGATCCTCTCCTGACCGCTCCCGCCCATGGTCTCCTGCTGCGCCGCTGCCGGTCAGCGGAACGGGCGGAGTCCCCGCCTCCGGCCTAGTGGTGGTCGTCACCGCCGCCGCGGCCGCTCCGGTCGTCCCGGCCCCCGTGATCGCCGTCGTGCCCGGTCCGGTCCTCACGACCGCGCCCGTGACCGCCGTGGTCGTCGCCCGTCGTGGGTCGCGCCGTCGCCGTCGCTGCGCCGGAGGGGGTGGTGCGGTGGTCGGCCGGGGTGCCGTCGTCGCGGCCCTGACCGCCGCGTCGACCGCCCCGGTCGTCGCCGGGTTCGGCGTTGCGCGACGGCTGCGGGGTCACCGCCGGCGTCGACGTGGTGGGGATGCTCGTCGGGGAGGTGCCCGGGGTGGTGGCGTCGTCGCCGCCACGTCCCCGGCCGCCGTGGTCGTCGCCGGGCTCCGCGCCACGACTCGGTGCGGTGGCCGGAACGTTCGGGGAGGAGGTGCTCGGGGAAGTGCTCGGGGAGGTGCTCGGGGAAGAGGTCGCGGTGGGGACCTCGAGGGGCACGCTGTGGCTGAGCGCGGGGTTGCCGGTCAGGCCGATGACGGCGGGCACGAGGGCAGCACCTGCGGCGGTGGCCACGATGAGGAGGCGTCGCACGGGGTTTCCTTTCGTCGGTGGGACCTCCATTGGCGCTCGTGGCCGGTACGACCCGCAATCAGCTCTCCGAGCTACTACCTCCCGCGCCGTGCGAGGTGTGGTCGTCGCACACCAGCAGGACCCTCGCCGGGGTCGAGTCCTCGTTGCGCCAGCGGTGCGCACGGCTCGGGTCGATGGTCAGCGAGTCGCCGACGGGAACGCGGACCGCGCGCCGGCCCCGGCGCAGGCAGTGCACCGCGCCCTCGAGCACGACGGCGACCTCCTCTCCCGGGTGGGTGAAGAACTCCTCGTCGCCACCGCCGGGCGGGACGCGGAGTTCGTAGACGTGCAGCGAGCGACCGGGGCCACCGGCGAGCAGTCGGATCGTGGTGGCGCCCGGGTCGCCCGGCATCTCCAGACCCCCCGAGGGGGCGATGTCGGGGATCGTCGGCAGCAGCGCCGACGGGGGGATCTCGAAGGCCGCGGCCAGGTCGTACAACGTGGGGATGCTCGGCAGTTGGTCCCCGCGTTCGAGCTTGGTGATGAAGGGCTGCGACACCCCGGCACGACGGGCGAGTTCCCGCATCGACCACCCCTTGGCGGTGCGGTGCGCGCGCACGGCGGCACCCACCTGACCCTGCGGTCCCTCCACGAGATCCTCCGTCCGCAACACGTTCGTAATAACCACTGGTTATCGTAGGCGACGTGACCAAGCAGATCGTCCTCGGGGCCTTCGAGGAGTTCACCCCCAACTTCATCAGCAACGCGTGGAGCCACGAGCTCAGCGACACGTCCGCTTTCGCGACCCTGCCGTACTGGCAGGAGATGGCGCGGGAACTCGACGAGGGCGGGTTCGACTTCCTGTTCCTCGCCGAAGCGATCGGGTACCCGATGCGCGAGGACGGCAGCGTGCCCGAGGCCGTCGTCCGCGAGGCGGTGCAGATCCCCGTGCACGACCCGATGCTGCTCGTCAGCGGGCTCGCGGCGAGCACCGAGCGGCTGGGTTTCGTCGTCACGACCTCGACGACGGCCCACCACCCCAACCTCAACGCCCGCGCGTTCACCACGCTGGACCACCTGACGAACGGGCGCATCGCCTGGAACATCGTCACCTCCGACAACCAGACGGCGTTGACGCGGTTGCTCGGCCACCAGGGCGTCACCCCGCACGACGAGCGCTACCGCAGGGCGACGGAGTTCCTCGAACTCTCCCTGAAGCTCTGGGAGGGCGGCTGGGAGGACGACGCCGTCGTGTACGACAAGGCCACCCGGACCTACGCCGACCCGTCGAAGGTGCACCGCACCACCCACCACGGCGAGTACTTCGACCTCGACGGGTACTTCACCGCGATCCCCTCGCCGCAGCGCACCCCGTTCCTGCTGCAGGCCGGTACGTCGCCGGCGGGGCGGGCCTTCGCGGGCCGCTTCGCCGAGTGCGTGTTCATCCAGGACCGCGACCTGCCCAGCGCCGCGGCGAACGTCGCCGACCTGCGCGCCAAGGCCCGCGCGAACGGCCGGGACGGTGACGACCTCAAGGTTCTCGTGTCGGCTTCCGTGGTCGTCGGTTCCACCGAGGAGGAGGCCGCCCGGTTGCGGGCGAGCGTCGACGCGTCCGTCTCCCGCGCGTCGGCCGCCGCGCTGTTCCTCGGGTGGAGCGGGGTCGACCTCATGGCCTTCCCCCTCGACGCCACCCTGCAGGAGGTCCAGACCGAGATCGGGCAGTCGATGCTCGGGGTGTTCCAGCGGGGCGACGCGAGCCCGACGGTCGCGGAGATCCTCGACCAGCTCACCACCACGATCCCCGGTCTGCGCATCACCGGAACCCCGGAGTCGTGCGCAGACCGGCTGCAGGAGATCGTCGAGGAGACCGACCTCGACGGTTTCCTCGTCGAGCACACCCACGGCGGGCCGGGGGCGTACCGCGCGTTCATCGAGCACGTCGTGCCGCTGCTCCGTCAGCGCGGCCTGCTGCCCGAGGAACCCCGGACGGGATCCATGCGCCGCCGGGTGCTGGGTCACGACAGCGACCGGTTGCCGCCCGGGCACCCGGGGCACGCCTTCCGCCCGTGGTGACCCCGCCACGGGCCCGAGGAGGCGGCGGGTACTGCCAGGGCCTCCCGCCACCGCGCGCGCGGGCCTACCGTGGGGACATGGCCAGCCCCGACCCGTCGACCGACCCCCGGCTCGCCCACCGCGCGCAGGTGCGGGAGTTCCTCAGCAGCCGCCGGGCCCGGATCACACCGGAACGGGCGGGTCTGCCCGCCTACGGTGGCAACCGCCGGGTCGCGGGACTGCGTCGCGAGGAGGTGGCGATGCTCGCCGGGGTGTCCGTCGACTACTACGTGCGGATGGAACGCGGCGACCTCGCGGGCGCCTCCGACGGCGTCCTCGACGCCCTCGCCAACGCGTTGCAGCTCGACGAGGCCGAACGCGAACACCTCGTCGCCCTCGCGCACGCCGGGCAGATCACCGCGAAGGCCCGTCGCCGCCGGCCCGGCCCGCTCACCGTCCGCCCCGCCGTGCAGCAGGTGCTGGACGCCATCACCGCGGCCCCCGCCTGGGTGCGCAACGCACGGCACGACATCCTCGCGATGAACTTCACGGCCCGGGCGCTCTACTCCCCGGTCCTGGCCTCGCCCGAGGCCGGGGTGGCGGGGAAGCGGCCGGCGAACACCACCCGTTTCGTCTACCTCGACCCCGCGGCCCGGGACTTCTTCGTGGACTACGACCGGATCGCCCGCGACGCCGCGGCGATGCTGCGCCTGGAGGCCGGGGCGAACCCGCACGACACCGACCTCATCGCCCTCGTGGGGGAACTCTCCACCCGCAGCGAGCTGTTCCGTCAGCACTGGGCCGCCCACGACGTGAAGTTCCACCGCAGCGGGAAGAAGCGGCTGAACCACCCCGCCGTCGGGATGCTCGACCTCGACTTCGAGAGCGTGGAACTCCCGTCCGAACCGGGGCTGCGGGTCAACATCTACACCGCCGCCGCGGACACCCCGACCGCGGACGGCCTGAAACTCCTCGTCAGCTGGGCGGCGAGCCGGGAGCCCGCGGCCAGGACCGGGATCCTCGAGGGGTAACGCTGGGGCCTGTCTCCCGGGACGCCACCTGCGTAGCGTCGGAGCATGGACGCAGAACTCATCCTCAACAACGGGGTCCGCATGCCGGCCCTGGGCCTCGGTGTCTTCCAGAGTTCCGCCGAGGACACCGCGGACGCCGTCGCGACGGCCCTGGAGGTCGGCTACCGCCACATCGACACGGCCGCCGCCTACCTCAACGAACGCCAGGTGGGGGAGGGTTTCCGTCGATCCGGGCTCGCCCGCGACGAGGTGTTCCTCGAGACCAAGGTCTGGGTCACCGACTACGGGCACGACGAGACGCTGCACGCCTTCGAGAAGGCGGTCCGCAAGCTCGGCGTCGACCAGCTCGACCTGTTGATCCTGCACCAGCCGATCCCCGAACGCTTCGACCGGACGGTCGCCGCCTACCTCGCTCTCGAGGAACTCCTCGCCGACGGCCGGGTGCGTTCCATCGGGGTCAGCAACTTCACCCCGGCCCACCTCGACGCGCTGCTCGAACGGACCTCCGTGGTGCCGGCCGTGAACCAGGTCGAACTGCACCCCTACTTCGTGCAGCCGGAGTTGCAGGCCGCCGACCGCGCGCACGGCATCCTGACCCAGGCCTGGTCACCCATCGGTGGCATCACGTTCTACCCCGGCTGGGGCGAGGAACGGCGCAGCGTCCTCGCGGACCCGACGATCGCGGCGATCGCCGCCGACCACGGGAGGTCGCCCGCCCAGGTCATGCTGCGCTGGCACCTGCAGCAGGGCCGCTCGGCCATCCCGAAGTCGACGAACCCGCAGCGGATCCGGGAGAACTTCGCGGTCTTCGACTTCGCCCTGTCGACCGACGAGCTGGGGCGGATCGATGCCCTGGACACCGGGGTGCGCAGCGGACCGGACCCCGACGTCGTGCGGGCCGAACGTTTCGAACGCGTCATCCCGGAGGACTGAGGGCGGGACGGGCCCCCGCCGCGCGGGGCTCGTCGCGCGACTCCCCGGGTCCCGCGCCAGACTGCTCGGGTGGCGGCCACGAGGAGTGCGGGGATCCTGCTGTACCGGTACGACGCGGGCGGTGGGGTCGAACTCCTGCTCGGGCACATGGGCGGACCGTTGTGGGCGTCCAAGGACGAGCACGGCTGGTCGATCCCGAAGGGCGAGCCGAACCCCGACGAGGAACTGCTCGACGCCGCGCACCGGGAGTTCGCCGAGGAACTCGGCCGGCCCCTGCCCCCGACCGACCTGGTTCCGCTGGGTGACGTGCGTCAGTCGGGCGGGAAGGTCGTGTCGATCTGGGCCGGGCCGGGGGAGTTCGACGTCGACTCGATCCGGCCCGGGACGTTCTCGATGGAGTGGCCGCCGCGCTCCGGGAGGACCGCTGAGTTCCCCGAGATCGACCGGGCCGGCTGGTTCGCCCCGGAGGTGGCGCGGCTCAAGCTGGTGAAGGGACAGGTCGTCTTCGTCGACCGGCTGCTGGAGCACCTCGGCGGCTGAGGCTCCGCCGGACGCGTCGGTGGTTCACTCGGCGAGCCGCTCCCGCACCTGCCGGAGTTCGGCGACGGCGGTGTCCACGAGGTCCTCGCTCAGCGCCCCGGTGCTCTCGATGCGGACCTCGTTGCGGCCCGGGACGGTCTCGTACACGGTGACCGTCACGGTGCCGAGGACCGGGGTCGGCGCCGGCGGGTACGTCTCGACCGTGCTCGGTCGGGAGTCGTCGTAGGTGAGCGTGAGCGTGCTGGAGTACGCGCCGCTGCGGTCGCCGAAGACGGTCGTCCCGGGGCGCTGGCGGGGTTCGCCACCCCACGGCCAGGCGCGCGTGGCCCGGTACCCGAAACCGTCCTGTTCCCCCGCCTCCCAGGTGAAGGCGAGTTCCTGGCCGGCCCGGGGTCCGTCCCCGAAGGGAACTCCGACGTGGCTGTGGTGCACCCAGCACCCGCCGGGTGTGACGGGACTGTCGATGACCCCCCACCCCTCCTCGTCGTACCACTCCCGGACGATCCCCTTGTCGGTCACGGTGTCACTCTCCTCCGGTCAGGTGCACGAGCCCGGCGTCGGTGCGGCGGAACCCGCAGGCGTCGAGGTAGAACGGGGCCAGCTCGGGGAGGTGGTCGACGTGCAACCACTCGCACCCCGCCGCGCGGGCGTGCTCCTCGGCCACGCGGACGAGGTCCCGGCCGATCCCCCGGCGCTGGTGGCTGCCCCGGGTCTTGGTGTCGAGGAGGAACGCGTGGTCCCCGCCGTCCCAGGCGACGTTCACGAACCCCACGAGCAGTCCGGACTCGTCGCGGGCGGAGACCCAGCCGAGGCTGTGGTCGCGGATGCGGGGCCACCAGCCCGCCTGCGGGTCCCCGCCGTGCGACCGGACGAGGTCGAGCACCTCCTCGTCGGCGATCGGGCCGCGCCACTGCAGGTCCGTCGTGTTCGGCACGGACCCACTCTCGTCCGTCCCGGGGCCGGTGACCACCGGTTTCCGGGCGGCCGCGGAGCCCCGTCGACGAGGCCGGCGGGCCAGGCGTGAGGTGAGGCGTCGGTGCGACAGATCGGGTGTCATGGCACCCGGATCGGCGCACCCACGGCTCACTCCACGTGGTGACACCCGTGGGTGTGCCGGGTGGGCGATGAGGCGCCCGCGCCCCGCGGGCTACCCGCGGTCGAGGAGCCGGGCCGGCACGAACGCCTTCACCCGCGACTCCACGAGCACGGGGAGGTGGTCGGAACCGGCCTGCTGCAGGGTCCGGACGCTCTCGATGTCCATGCCCTCGGAGATCGCGAAGTCGAAGTGCCCGCGGAAGCGCTTGCGCACGTAGGTGGGCAGGTCGGAGTGGGAGACCTGGAAGCCCTGCTCCCCCAGGCGACGCGAGAGCGAGCTCGCGAACCAGGGGTAGTTGAAGTCGCCGACGACGAGGGCGGAGCTGCCGTGGGCGGCGGCCCGGATGGCGCCGAGGGCCTCGGTGATCTGGTGCCGGCGCATGGAGTTCGTCGCCGAGAGGGGGGCGGTGTGGATGGAGGCGAGGGTCAGCAGGGCGCCGTCGTCGTGCAGGTCCTCGAAGCGGACGGCGAGGAGCCGCTCGTGCGCGGGGGACAGGAAGCGGTCGTGCATCGAGCGGCGCAGCGGGCGCAGTTCGTGACCGTGGGCCTGCAGCCGATCCGGTCGGTAGTAGAGGGCCAGGCCCAGACGGTTGCGCTGGGTGGCGCCGGCCAGCACCAACGGCCCCACCGTCTCGGGCAGTCGCAGCGTGTCGCACTCCTGCAGGCACAGCGCGTCCACGTCGTGAGTGGCGGCGAGCTCGGAGAGCTCCATCGTCGCGCGACCCTCGTGGAGGTTGTAGCTGATCGTCCGCAGTGCACGGCCCTTGGCGACTCCCACCCCTCGAACCTACCGCCGGGCTAGGAGTCGCGCGCGGCTTCCACCGATCGCAGCACCCGCTCACCGATCTCGTGGAGCTGGCTGACCTGCGCTTTCGTGAGGGCGTCGAAGACCGCGCGGCGCACCGCGTCGACGTGGCCGGGCGCGGCTTCGAGGACCTTCTCCCACCCCGACTCGCTCAGGGTGGCCAGCGTGTAGCGGCCGTTGGTGGGGTCGGGACGGCGACTGAGCCAGCCCTTCTTCTCGAGCCGGCCGGCGACGTGGGAGAGCCGGGAGAGCGATCCGTTGGCCATCCCGGCCAGGCACCCCATCCGCAGGGTCCGGTCCGGGGCCTCCGAGAGCGCCGACAGCACCCCGTACTCGAAGTGGGTCAGGCCGACGTCGCGCTGCAGCTGGGCGTCGAGGGCGGCGGGCAGCACGGTGAAGAGGCCGGCGAGCCGGCGCCAGGCCTGCTGCTCGGTCTCGTCGAGCCATTCGGGTTCCATCACCCTCCAGTTGTTGACGCTTGAAGTTCCTCGGTCTACTGTCGATTGAAGCATCAAGTCACCGAGAACGGGAGTCCAACGTGTCGATCATGAACCCGGCCGTACCGGGAGGTGCGTTCGACGACTTCCTGATCCGCTCGGCGGACGCCGTCCGCGCCCAGCGGTCCTGGACCCCCGACGACGGGCCGATGCCTGCCTTCTACCTCAGCCACGGGGCTCCGCCCGTGTTCGACGACCCGTTGTGGATCCGCCAGCTCTCCGACTGGGCGCTGTCCCTGCCCCGTCCGACGGGGATCCTCATCGTCAGCGCCCACTGGGAGTCCGAGCGGGCCCTGCTCAGCTCACCCGCCGCCGGCACCCCGCTCGTCTACGACTTCGGCGGGTTCCACCAGCGTTACTTCCAGATGACCTACGAGACCCCGGACGCGACGGCGCTCGCCCACCAGGTCGCGGCGCTCATGCCCGACGACGAACCCCTCCACGTCGCCGGCGGCCGCGGACTCGACCACGGCGCGTGGGTCCCGCTGAAGGTCATGTACCCCGCCGCCGACGTCCCCGTCCTGCAGCTGAGCATGCCCACCCACGACCCGGTCCGGTTGATGGCGCTGGGGGCGCGGCTGAAGCCGTTGCGGGAACAAGGAGTTCTCGTCGTCGGTTCAGGGTTCATGACCCACGGTCTGCAGTTCGCGACGCGGGAGATGTTCCTGCACAACCAGGTTCCGAACTGGTCGCGGGAGTTCGACGGCTGGGTCGCCGAAGCGCTGTCGCGCGGCGACGTCGACACCCTCGCGGACTACCACCGTGCGCCCGGCATGCCGTACGCGCACCCGACCGTCGAGCACTACACGCCGCTCTTCATCACCCTGGGCGTCGCGGCCGACCCGACCGCCGTCCCCACCACCACCATCGACGACTTCCAGATGGGTTTCGCGAAGCGATCCCTCCAGGTCGTCTGAGGCGAGGAGACCACCATGAACGACACCCAGCTCGCCGCCGTCCGCACCGCTGTGGTCGTCCCGCTGCGCTTCCCGGACGGGTACCGCACCACGGCCCGGGTCCACACCTTCACCGGTCTGGTCGACGGCAAGGAGCACCTCGCCCTCGGGCTGGGGAACTACCACGAGGGAACCCCGCTCGTCCGCCCGCACAGCGAGTGCATGACCGGCGACGTCTTCGGTTCCGAGCGGTGCGACTGCGGTCCGCAGTTGCGCGAGGCCGTGGAACGCATCGCCACCTCCGGCGGGTTCCTGCTCTACCTGCGCCAGGAGGGTCGCGGCATCGGTCTCTACGAGAAGCTCGACGCGTACGCGTTGCAGGACAGCGGACTCGACACCTACGAGGCGAACCTGGCCCTCGGTCGCGGCGAGGACGAGCGCGACTACACCGTCGCCGCGCAGATGCTCGGCGCACTCGGGGTCGACCGGGTGAACCTGCTCAGCAACAACCCCGACAAGGCCGACCAGCTCGCCGCGCACGGCATCGCGGTGGAACACCGCGTCCCGACGGGCGTCCACCTCTCGGCGGCGAACGCGAGCTACCTGCGCGCCAAGCGCGACCACACCGCGCACACCCTGGACCTGGCCGGTTGATGTCGCCCCTCGACGGGCGGTTCGTGGGACGGGCCGTGGAACTCGCGGCGAAGGGTCTGGGGACGACCAGCCCGAACCCGGTCGTCGGGTGCGTGGTCCTCGACGTCGACGGGAACGTCGTCGGCGAGGGCTGGCACGAACGGGCGGGTGGCCCGCACGCGGAGGTGAACGCGCTCGCCGCGGCCGGCGAACGCGCCCGCGGGGGAACCGCGTACGTGACGCTGGAACCCTGCAACCACACGGGTCGCACCGGCCCGTGCGCGCAGGCGCTGCTGGACGCGGGGATCGCCCGTGTCGTGTTCGCCGTCCCGGATCCCGGCGCTCTCGCCGGGGGCGGTGCCGAGCGGTTGCGCGCGGCCGGCGTGGAGGTGACCGGTGGGGTCCTCGCCGCCGAGGCGGAACGCGTCAACGAGGCCTGGCTCACGGCCGCCCGTTCGCGCCGTCCGCACGTCACCTGGAAGTTCGCCGCGACCCTGGACGGGCGTTCCGCGGCCGTCGACGGGACGAGCCGCTGGATCTCCTCCGTGGAATCGCGGGAGCAGGTCCACGACCTGCGCCGCCGCGTCGACGCGATCGTCGCCGGTTCCGGGACGGTGCTGGCCGACGACCCGGACCTCACCGCGCGCGAACCCGACGGGACGTCGTCGCCGCGCCAGCCGCTGCGCGTCGTGCTCGACCGCCGCGGACGGGTGCCGGCGACGGCGAAGGTCCACGACGCGGCCGCCTCGACCCTGGTCTCCACCGCCGCGACCCCCGCGGAACTCCTCGACGACCTGCACGGCAAGGGGATCGTCTCGGTGCTGCTCGAGGGCGGTCCGACGCTGGCGGGGGCCTTCCTCGCCGCCGGGCTGGTCGACCGGGTCACGGCCTACGTCGCGCCGACGCTCCTCGGGTCGGGGTCCCACGCCCTCGCCGGGACGGCGATCACCACGATCACCGACGCGATCGGTCTCGACGTCGACGACGTCGCGCTCGTCGGCGGCGACGTCAGGGTCTCGGGCCGCCCGCGGCGCTGAGCGCCGCCTCCCGCAGGGTTCGCCGGAACGCCTGCACCGCAGGTCGTCCCGCGGCCCCGCGACGGACCCGGGTGAACAACCGTCGCGCGGGGTGACCCGGCAGGTCGATCAGACGCAGCTGCGGTCGGCGCCCGGCCCAGGCGAGGTCCGGCAGCAGCGCGACCGCGTGACCCGTCTCGACGAGGTGCACGTGCAGCAGGACGTCGGGGCTGCTGATCCGAGCGTCCGGCTCGAAACCCGCGCGCCGGCACTCCGCGAGGCTCCACAGCCCGGGCTCGGTGTCCCGGGGTTCGACGACCCACGGGGCGTCGGCCACGTCGGCGAGCCGGCGCGCCTGCGACCAGGGGCCGGTGCGGGGGAGGGCCAGCCGGAGTTCGTCCAGCAGCAGGTCCTCGTCGTCGGTGTCCCCGCCGCGCCGCTGCGGGTAGCCCGGGTACTCCTCCCCGAGGACCAGGTCGACGTCGTGCGCGGCCAGCCGGGAGAACGCCGGTTCGGGCTCCTGCTGACTCAGTTCCACGCGCAGCGCGGGGTGCTGCCGCGCCAGCAGGGTGAGGGCGGCCGGGACGAGGGCGAAGAGCACCGACTGGAAGCTCGCGACCCGCAGGGTCCCGGTCACGTCGTCGTGCAGGGCGGCGAGGTCCGCCTCGGCGCGCTCCAGCTGCGCCAGGACGGCGTCGGCGTGCCCGACCAGCACGCGGGCCGGCGCGGTGAGCGTCACGCCGCGACCGAGCTTCTCCAGCAGGACGACGCCCGCCTCGGCCTCGAGCAGGGACAGCTGTTGCGATACCGCGGACGGGCTGTAGTTCAGGGCTGCGGCGACGGCGGCGAGCGTGCCGCGGCGGTCGAGTTCGCGCAGCAGGCGCAACCGGTGCACGTCCAGCACGACGACCCCAATCATCAGGAGAACTGAACGGTACCGCCCGGAGAGGTTCGCTGGACAGGACGGTCAGAGGTCGGTGACAGTGGAGCCGTGGGTTCGGTCCTCCTCGTCCTCGGCTCCTGCACCTCGCTGCAGATCGGCGCCGCTCTCGCGGTCCACCTCTTCGCCCTCGGCGGCAGCACCGGGACGACGTTCCTGCGGCTCGGTCTCGCGGCGCTCGTCCTGCTCCTCGTCGTCCGCCCGCGGGTGCGCCGGTGGACCGCGGTGCAGTGGAAGGCGTCCATCGCCCTGGGACTCGCCCTGGCCGGGATGAACCTGTCGTTCTACACCGCGTTGACCCGCGTCGACCTCGGGACCGCGGTGACGATCGAGTTCCTCGGCCCGCTGACCCTCGCCGCCGTGACGAGTCGCCGCGCCCGGGACCTCGTCTGGGTGGCCCTCGCGCTCGCCGGGGTCGGCGTCCTCGGGGTCGCCGGGGAGTCGCACAGCGGCGGTCTGGACCTCGTCGGCGTCGGGTTCGCGTTGCTCGCAGGGGCGTTCTGGGCGGCCTACATCCGGACCGGCGCGCGGCTGGGGCAGGTCGTGCCGGGCCACGGCGGGCTCGCCGTGGCCACGGTGGTCGCGGCGCTGGTCCTCGCTCCGGTGGGTGTCCCCGGTGCGGTGCAGGCGGTGACCGCGCCGAACGGCTGGTGGCTGGCGCTCGGGACGGCCGTCATGGCCTCCGTCGTGCCGTACTCGCTGGAGCTCGCGGCCCTGCGCCGGATGCCGCAGCGGACGTTCGGCGTCCTGCTCAGCCTCGAACCCGTCATCGCCTCGCTGGCGGGGTGGGCGCTGCTCGGTCAGGCCGTGACGGCCGCCGGGGCGGTGGGGATCGTGCTCGTCGTCGCGGCGAGCGCCGGGGCCACCTGGAGCGCCGGGACCGCCGAGCGGCAGCGCGCCCGGGGGATCCCGGACCAGGGACGGGCGGTCCCGCACACGCCGACATCGGCCGGCTCAACGGCGGACTGAAGCGTCGACGGAGCGTCACGACGGGTCGCCCGATCGGGCTACAGGTCTCGGGGGTCACGGCCGAGGCAGTGAGGGAGCCACCCCCCCGCTCGACGCCCCCTCACCGCCCGGAGGTCCCCGTGGACACCACTGCCCGCACGTCCCGCCGCTCCCGCGTCCTGGGCTTGACCGCCCTCATCGCTGCCGTCGCCGGTGCCGTCTCGGGAGCCGGTGCCGCACAGGCGGAGACGTCGGTCACCGGTGACGGGGGTTCCGCCTGGCGCTCCTACGAACTCGTGAACGCGGCCCGTGCGCAGGCCGGTCTGCCCGCCCTCGGCCTCACCGAGGAGGCGAACCGGGTCGCGACCGACTGGGCGTTCCGGATGGCCGACGAGGCGAACCTGCACCACAACCCGGAACTGTCCTCGCAGCTGCACGGCTGGTCCCTCGTCGCCGAGAACGTCGGCGTCGGCGCCGACAGCGACCAGCTCGCGGGTGCGTTCATGGCCTCCCCGGGCCACCGCGCGAACATCCTCCGCCCGGAGGTGAGCGTCGTCGGCCTCGGTGCTGTGCGGTCCGGCGACGGTCGCCTGTGGGTCGTGCAGGTCTTCGAGGAGCCCAACGGGCAGACCCCCGTGCCGTTCCTCCAGACCGCCGCCCAGCAGCCCGCCGCCGCGCCCCTGCCCGAGCCCGCCCCCGCCGCCCCCGCCCCGCAGGTCGTCCGCGACACCCGCGACGCCCGCTGACCCCCTCCGTGATCTTGCCGGGAGCCCCCGCGGGACCACGAGACGGATCAGGCGCGCCCCCTCGGCGCCGCCCGGTCCTCACCGGGCTGTGAGCAGGTCGGCGGGGATCGTGGTCATCGCCCCCAGGACGCGTCGCGCGGTGTCCAGCGCCTCCGTGCCGCCGACGATGTCGACCAGGGCCGCGTCGGTGCGTCGGCCGCACTCCTCGACCAGCTCGGCGACCTGCACTCCCCGGTCGGTCAGGGTCAGGAGCAACCGGCGCCGGTCCCTCGGGTCGGGCGCTCGCTCCACGTACCCGCGCAGGACGAGGGCGTCGAGCAACTGGCTGAGGGCCTGCTTGGTCACCCCGAGCGCCGACGGCAGCTGCTGGATCGTGAGCGAGCCCCTGGCGGTTGCGCCGACGACGTAGGCACCGTTGCGGGGCAGGTCGTCGAAGCCGGCCTCGGCGAGCGCGGTGCGGACGACGTCGCCGTAGCTGCGGAACCCGGCCCGCAGCAGGGCCGACGTCGAAACGTTCCGCCACCAGTCGTCGTGCGTGGCCTCGTCGGTCCGCGGGTGGGGGTGGGGGTGGTCGTGCGATGAGGTGGTCATGCACTCCAGGGTTACAGTCCAACACGTTGACTGTCAATTAAGTTGACTAAACTGTTCGCCCGTCGCTCCAGCGGGGGAGGAGGACGTCGAAGCGGCAGCCGCCGGGCACGTTCGCCACGCTGACGCGGCCGGCGTGGGCGGTGACGATGCCCTTGACGATCGCCAGGCCGAGACCGGCACCGTTGGTCCAGCCGGTGAGTTCCGACGTCGGTCCGGTCGGGGTGCGGGCGGGGGTTCCCCGCCAGCCGGCGTCGAAGATCAGGGCCAGGTCCTCCTCGGGGATCCCGCCCCCGGAATCGGTGACCGACAGCACGACGTGGTCCTCGGGGGCCTCGCAGGCGGAGATGAGGATCTCCCCGCCCTCCTCGGTGTGCTGGATGGCGTTCACCAGCAGGTTGTTCAGCACCCGGGAGAGTTCGCGCGGATCACCGCGGACCGTGAGGTCGCCGGTGCGGGACTCGCGCAACGTGATCCCGCGGGCCACGGCGACGGGGTGCAGGTCGGCGACGGAATCGCTGAGCAGGTCGTAGAGCGACATCGTCTCCGGACGCAGGCGCAGCGTTCCCGACTGGATCTTGGAGAGTTCGAAGAGGTCGTCCACCATTCCGGTCAGGACCTCGGCCTGGCCCCGGATCTGACGGTGGTAACGGGCGGGGTCCTGGGCGACGCCGTCCTCCAGCGATTCCGCCATCGCCTGCAGCGCGGCCAACGGGGTGCGCAGGTCGTGGGAGATCCACGCCACCAGCCGACGGCGGGAGGCGTCGAGCGCCGCGACCTCCGTGCGGGCGGCCTCGAGCTTCCGGGACGTCTCGGCGAGTTCCCCGGACAACCTCGAGAACTCCCCCGTCTCGTACTCGGCGGTCACGACCTGCCCCTCGGCGACGGCACGGAGGTCGCGGCGGAACCGGTCGGTGGCCCGGGCGGTGCGCGTCCCCAGCACCGCGGCCACGGCCAGCCCGGACAGCGACGACGCCCCGAGGACCCAGCAGAGGACGACGAGGTCGTGGCCGGAGAGGTACATCTGCGCGCCGATGGCGAGCGTCGCGGCCGCGGTCGACACCGCCAACCCCGTCGCCAGGACCAGGAGCCGCACCACCGCGGCACTGCGACGCAGCAGGTGCAGCGCGAACAGCGTGACCACACCGGTCAGCAGGGCGACGCCCACCGCCGTCACCAGGATGCGCACGAGGTCGCCGGACGGGATCACGCGGCGCCCACCGCGTCGAAGCGGTACCCGACGCCCCACACCGTCAGCAGGTGGCGCGGCGACGTCGGGTCGTCCTCGATCTTCTCCCGCACCCGGCGGACGTGGACGGTCACCGTGGACAGGTCCCCGAAACTCCACTGCCACACCTCGCGCAGCAGTTGCTCCCGGCTGAACACCTGGTCGGGGTGCTTGAGCAGGAACGCCAGCAGGTCGAACTCCCGGACCGACAACGGCAGGGGAACTCCGTCGCGGCTCGCGGTGCGACGGGAGACGTCGAGCCCGAAGGCGCCGACCTCGAACGGGGTCTGCGGGCTGTTGCGCGCCACGCTGCGGCGCAGCAACGACCGGGCGCGGAGCACGAGTTCCCGCGGGGAGAACGGTTTCGCCAGGTAGTCGTCCGCGCCGGCCTCGAGGCCGTCGATGCGGTCCTCCACGTCCCCCAGGGCGGTGAGCATGATGATCGGGGTGCGCGACGTCTCACGGATCCGCCGGCACACGGTGGCCCCGTCGAGTCCGGGCAGCATGCGGTCCAGCACGACGAGGTCCGGTGGCGTCCGCGTGAACTGGCGCAGCCCCGCGATCCCGTCCGGTGCGGTGTCGACGAGCAGTCCGGCTGAACGCAGGTACTCCTCGGCGACCTCCCGGACCGTCGGGTCGTCCTCGACGACGAGCACCCGGCGGTCGCGCAGATCCTCCTCGGCGGGGACGGCGGCGTCGCGGGGTTCCATCCCGTCATGCTAGGTCGGGGGTCGGGTGCCGACCCCGGTTCCGCGGGGCGGAACCGAGGTCGTCCCCGGTTCGTAAGGTTTGGCGGCCCCCCGGCCGGCGAGCGCTGCCTAGCGTGCTGAGCATGTCTCCCCGTGCGACCGCTGAGGTCGACGTCGTGCTGCCCTGCTGGAACGAGGTCGCGGCCCTGCCGCAGGTGCTCGGCGCCCTGCCCGCCGGCTTCCGCGCCGTCGTCGTCGACAACGCCTCGAACGACGGCTCGGGGGACGTGGCGCGGGCGCTCGGGGCCCTCGTCGTCGACGAACCCGTCCGCGGGTACGGCTCCGCGGTCCACGCCGGGCTGCTCGCGGCCACGGCCGAGTTCGTCGTCGTCTGCGACGCGGACTGCTCGATCGACCTCGCTGACGCCCCCGGGTGGGTCCTGCCGGTGGCGGCCGGGGAGAGCGACCTCGTCGTCGGGCGGCGACGTCCGCTCGGTCGTGGGGTCTGGCCCTGGCACGCGCGGGTCGCCAACGCCGCCCTCGCGGCGCGGGTCCGGGCGCGCACGGGACTGGCGGTCCACGACCTCGCCCCGGTCCGGGCGGCACGGCGACGCGACCTGCTCGCGCTCGGGGTGCGCGACCGGCGCAGCGGCTACCCGCTGGAACTCCTGCTCCGGGCTGGTGCGGCCGGGTGGCGGGTCCGTGAGGTCGACGTCGCGTACCGCCCTCGGGCCGGACGGTCGAAGGTGACGGGCACCGTGAGCGGAACGCTGACCGCCGCTCTCGACATGAGCCGTCGGCTGACGGAGGCCGACCGGTGACCACCTTGGTGGTCATCGCCAAGGAGTGCCTCCCGGGCCGGGTCAAGACGCGGCTCTGCCCACCGTTCAGCCCGCACGAGGCCGCGGAGATCGCGGCGGCCTGCCTCGCGGAAACCCTCGTCGCGCTGGCTCCGCTGCCCTTCGACGACCACGTCCTGTTCCTCGACGGACGCCCGCCGGTCGGGACGGGCGAGCGGTGGCGGGTCGAACCCCAGCCCGCGGGCAACCTCGACGAGCGGCTCGCGGAACTGTTCGACCGCGTGCAGGGTCCGTCGCTGCTGGTCGGGATGGACACTCCGCACCTGGACCCGCGCGTTCTCGAACCCCTCACGACGTGGCCCGACGCGGTGGACGCGGTGTTCGGTCCCGCCACCGACGGCGGGTTCTGGGCCCTCGGTCTGCGCGAACCCGACGGGTCACTCGTCCGGGGGGTTCCCATGTCCCGCGCGGACACGGGACGGCACCAGCGCGACCGGCTGCGCGGGCTGCGGGTCCTCGACCTGCCGCCGATGACCGACGTCGACACCGTCGGGGACCTCGCACGGGCGGCCGCCGGTTCTCCCCGGCTCGCCGCGGTGCTGCAGAGCCTGCGGGCGGCGTCGTGACCGCCGAACCCCTCGGCTCGCCGGCCGGCGGTTTCGCCGGACCCTACGACCGTGCGGTGCAGCGTCGTCACGGTTCGCTGACGCTGCGAGGGTTCGACGGGGAACTCCTCGGGACCCTCGACGTGTCCCGGTTCTGCGCGGCAGCCGACGCCACCGACCTGGACGCGCTCGCCCGGACCCGGGGAACGGTCCTCGACCTGGGGTGCGGACCGGGTCGCCTCGTCGAGGCCGCTCTGCGCGCCGGACGACCCGCCCTGGGGGTGGACACCTCCCGGACGGCCGTCGCCGCGGCCCGGGCGGGCGGGTTGCCGGTGCTGCGCCGCGACGTGTTCGGCCCGTTGCCCGACGGCTGGGACACCGTGCTCCTCCTCGACGGGAACCTCGGGATCGGTGGTCGCCCGGCCGACCTGCTGGGGCGGTGTCGTGAACTCCTCGCCCCCGGCGGCCGGGTGCTCGTGGAGTGTTCCCCCGACCCGACCGTCGACCGGTCCCTCGACGTGCTGCTCGAGGACGACGGGGGTCGCTCCACGCTGTTCCCGTGGGCGGTCGTCGGGGCCCCGGCGCTCTCCCGCCACGCCCGCGACGCGGGTCTGCGGGTGGTGCGCAGCTGGAACGGGGCGGGCCGCTCGTTCGCCCTGCTCAGTCCCGGCTCCCGGCCCGACCGCGGTCGATGAGCAGGGTCGCGGCGCAGACCAGCAGGGTGAGCACCCACACCCCGACCAGCGTCCGGCCGTAGTCCAGCGGCAGGACGCTGGGGTTGCGCGGGCCGAGTTCCCTGGCGTGCCGTTCCGCCAGCCCCACCGCGGTCAGCAGGAGCGCCGCGAGGAGGGAACTCCGGAGCACCGTCCGCGCCGCACCCCCCACCCGGTGCGTGGTCCGCCGCAGGACCAGGTCGCCCACGTGGAAGGCGGGCGCCAGGACGGCGTCGTGGGCCAGGACCGCCGCCGCCAGCCACAGCCCCAGGTTCAGCCACTGCGCCGGGGTGTGCAGCGCCCGGGTCAGGTGCAGCGCGCCCACCCCCAGCAGACTCAGACCGATCAGGAGCAGGACGGAACGGGCACGACGCATCACGGCAGGACCTCCATCGAAGCGATCCACTTCGTCTGCAGCACACCGGGTCGCCCCGGGGCGATGACCCGGGCGGGAAACCCGTGGTCCAGGTCGAGGGGTTCCCCGAACAGGTCGAGAGCCAGGAGCGTCCGTTCCGCGCGGACGAACTCGGGTCTCATCGTCGTGACGCTGTACCGACTGCCCTGCTGCAGGCTGTGGAAGCGGACGGAGTCCGTGGTCGAGCCCCCCACGAGTCCCACGAGGTCGCTGACCCGGACACCCGACCAGTCCGCGCTGGACGACCAGCCCTCGACGCAGGCGAGCGGAACCTCCACCGCGGTCTGCGGAAGGGTCCGCAGGTCCTCGAGGCTGAACGTCCGGGTTCCCGTCGGCCCCGTGAGGGACAGCCGCCAGGTGTCCGCGCTCGCGACGTCGAGGACGCGGGCCTCCTCCGCCGTCGTGTTGACCGGCAGGGACTGCGGGCCACGTCCGCGGACCCGGGGGCCCAGGACGTTCAGCCCGGACAACCACCCGAAGCTCTGCCCGGCCGTGGTGGCCACGACCGCACCGACCGCGGTCGCGGTGGCGATCAGCAATCCGCGTCGCGTCGTCCCCTCCCCGTTCACCGGGAACCTCCGCGCCAGTGCGCCACGATCTCGGGGAGCTTCGCGGAGACGTGGACGAACGTGCTGCCCACGACGATCCAGGCCAGCGCGTAGTGCGTGCTGCGGAAGGGGAACCTCCACGGGTACCACTGGAAGGTGTTCAGCAGGCCGGTGACCGGTTCGACCACGGCGGCGCCGATGAGGACGGCGATCGACAACCGTTCGAGCAGTTCCAGCACCGAGTGCACGGGAGGCCAGACGAACAACCGCGGGTACACGGTCCACAGCTTCGCCACGATCAACGGGAACAGGGAGATCCCCGTCGTGATGTGGATCCCCTGGCTGAGCTGGTAGAGGTTCGCCGGCCACGTCGGGAACCGCATCCAGGGTCGCGGGTCCTGCAGGAAGTGGCTGTAGAGGCCCGTGAGGAAGCAGATCGTGAACGCCAGTCCGAGCAGTCGTCCGAGCACGACCGCCGAGCGGGTGTCACGAGCGGGGGCGTCCAGCTGTCGCTGGATCCACGCGCTGCGTTCCTCGACGGCCCGGGTGAGCCGGAGTCTTCTCGACATGGGTTCCATCGTCCTCAGCGGTTCACCCCTGCGGGCGCCGAGTTCTTACGGTCCGCGAACAGGTCCCCTCGTCCTCAGCGGTGGAGCCTTCGGGCGGGGCAGCATGGACGACGTGCGGATCGCCCTGTCCGGAACTCTCCTCGCCCTCGCCGCCGTCGCCCTCGTGGTGGCCGAACGGCGTTCCGGCTACTTCGGTCCGACTCCCAGCGGGCCGTGGCTGGTGTCCGCGGTCCTCGTCGGGGGCGTTCTCGCGGCGGCCGCCGCGGTGATCCTCCCGGGGGGCCTGCGCCGGACGGGTCTGCTCGTCGTCGGCGGTGCTGCGCTGCTGGGCCTCGCCGGGCTCGTCACCGCGCCGACGACGAGCACCGATTCCGCCCGCTACGCCTGGGACGGGATCGTCGCGGGCCACGGCACCTCGCCCTACGCGCACGTGCCGGCCGCGGACGACCTGGCGGGGTGGCGACCGTCCTGGTTGTTCCCCGCGGGCCCGTGTCCCGGTGGCCGGTTCGTCACGGGAGCGGGAGTTCCCAGCGGTGATCCGCTGTGCACGGCGTTGAACCGCGTCGGGGTTCCGACGATCTACCCGCCGTTCGCCCAGGGGTTCTTCACCCTGGTGCGTGCGCTGGTCCCCGTGAGCGCACGGTTCCTGCCCTTCCAGGTCGCCGGGCTCGTGCTCGTCGTAGCGGTGACGGCCGTCCTCGTCGTGGCGATGCGGCGACGGGGGACCGACCCCCGTTGGGCCGCGTGCTGGGGGTGGTCGCCGTTCGTCGTGCTGGAGGCGGTGAACAACGCCCACGTCGACGTCCTCGGCTGCCTGGCGGGAGTGCTGGGGACCCTCGTGCTCGCGGTGGGGGGCCGTCGGCGGCGCACGGTCCTCGGGGGGATCCTGCTCGGGCTGGCGGTCGTCACGAAGTTCGTGCCGGCGCTGCTCGTCCCGCCGCTGCTGCGTCGACGTCCGGTGACGTTGCTCGTGTCGATCGCGGCGACGGTGGGTCTGTCCTACGTGCCCTACGTCGTCTGGACCGGCCGGGGGGTCCTGGGTTTCCTGCCGGGGTACCTCTCGGAGGAGGGCTACGACAGCGGACGGCGCTTCGTGCTCCTGGGGTTCCTGTCGGGTGGGGCCGCGACGACCGTCGCCCTCCTGCTGCTCGCCCTGGCCGCGGTGCTGGCCTGGCGCCTCGCGGACCCCGACCGGCCGTGGACCGCGCAGACCGTGCTGACGGGTTCCGTCCTGCTGATCGTCTCCCCGACCTACCCGTGGTACTCGTTGCTGCTCGTCCCCGGACTCGCGTTGAGCCGGCGGCCGGAGTGGCTCCTCGTCCCGCTGGCCCTCGAAGCCCGGGTGTTCTCGCCCGACCGGTGGCCGACGGTCGTCCTGGTCGCGGCCGTCCTCGTCCTCGTCGCCTCGCTGCTGCGGGCGCGACGCCGTCCCCTCGCACCGCACCGAACCCTGGAGGTCGTCTCGTGAACCGCCCACTCCCTCGTGTCGCCGTCATCGGCGGGTCGGGTCTCTACCGGTTCTTCGACTCCGACGCGGAGCAGGTGCGCGGTGTGGAGGTCACCACGCCCTACGGTCGGCCGTCCGGAGCGGTCCGGGTCGGTGACCTCGGCGGTCGTCCGGTCGCGTTCCTCGCCCGGCACGGCGAGGGTCACACGTTGCCGCCGCACCGCATCGACTACCGCGCGAACCTCTGGGCGCTCGCGTCGCTGGGCGTCCGGGCCGTCGTGACGACCGCCGCCGTCGGTGGGTTGAGCGAGCACGCCACGCCGGGACGGTTCGCCGTGCCGGACCAGCTCATCGACCGCACCCACGGTCGGCCGGACACGTTCTTCGACGGTCGCGGCCTGCCCGTGCAGCACCTGCCCGCCGCCGACCCCTACTGCCCGGAACTGCGTTCGCTCGCCCTCGACGCGCTCGCCCGGATCGGGGAGCAGCCGCTGTCGCCCGCGACGAGCGTCGTCATCCAGGGGCCGCGCTTCTCGACCGCCGCGGAGTCGGCCTGGTTCCGGTCTGCGGGTGCGGACCTGGTGAACATGACCCAGTACCCCGAGGCGGTGCTCGCCGCGGAACTCAACGTGGGTCTGGTGAACCTCGCGTTCATCACCGACCGAGACGCGGGTTCCGGTCCGGACACCGCCGACGCGTCACTGGTGCTGGCGCGGATGGCGGCGGCCGCACCGCGGATCCTCGCCGCGGTGCGCGCCGTCGTGGCCGCGGTGCCGGAGGACTACGCGCCACGGGAACTCATCGATCCCGCGGCCGTGGCGAAGGTGCTCGCCGCGTGAGCACCCTGCTGGTCACGGGTGGGGCCGGGTTCATCGGCGGGCACGTCGTGCGGGCCGCCCTCGACCGCGGGTGGCGGGTCCGGGTGCTCGACGACCTGCGCCCCGACGTGCACGCCGGTGACGTCGAACCGGTCGAGCGGGTCGAGGGGATCGACGTCGTCCGGGGTTCCGTGACCGATCCGATCGCGGTGGACCGGGCGCTCGAGGGCGTCGACGCGGTGAGCCACCAGGCGGCGAAGGTCGGTCTCGGGGTCGACCTCTCCGACGCACCGGACTACGCGCACACCAACGTGACCGGGACGGCGGAACTCCTCGCGGCGATGACCCGCCGGGGCGTGGGCCGTCTCGTCCTGGCCTCCTCGATGGTCGTCTACGGCGAGGGTTCCTACCGCCGCGGCGACCGGGTCGTCCGGCCCCCGGCCCGCACGGTGGCGGACCTGCGCGCCGGGCGCTTCGAACCGCTGGACGAGGCGGGCGACCCGCTGGAACCGGTGCTGATCGAGGAGGACGTGACGTTGGAACCCCGCACGGTGTACGCCGCCACGAAGCTCGCCCAGGAACACCTCGTCGCCGCCTGGGTCCGCGAGACGGGTGGATCGGCCCTCGCCCTGCGGTATCACAACGTGTTCGGAGCGGGCATGCCGCAGGGAACCCCCTACGCCGGGGTGGCCTCGTTCTTCCGCAGCTCCCTCGCGGCCGGTCTCGCCCCGCGGGTCTTCGAGGACGGCGGGCAGTTGCGCGACTTCGTCGACGTGCGGGACGTGGCGTCGGCGAACCTCGCCGCGCTGGCGTGCACCCGGACGACGCCGGGTTTCCGGGCGTTCAACATCGGCAGTGGGACCCCGCGCACGATCCTCGAGTTCGCCCGGACCCTCGCCCGGGTCTGCGGTGGTCCGGAGCCCGTGGTGACCGGGGAGTACCGCCTGGGCGACGTCCGGCACCTCACCGCGTCCTCCGCCCGGGCGGAGCGCGAGATCCCTTGGCGGGCCGCAGTGCCGTTCGTCGACGCCGTGCGGGACTTCGCGGAGGCCCCGATGCGCGACCGGGTGCGGGGTGCAGAGCCCCACCTCGGTTGAGCCGCGCACGTCGACGCCTCGGCCCGCTCCCCGACGGCGTCGTCCGTCCCGCGGTTCACGCCGCCGCTCGGCTCGCGAAGACCTCCTGCCGCATGAGGGGTTTCAGCGTTCGGGCGAAGGCGCCCTCGCTCACGTACTTCCGCAGGGAGTCACCGGCGAGGGCGTTCCCGAGCGAGGCCATGACCATCCCCTGGTCCAGGGCGAGGTGGCGGCGGGACACCCGCCCGCTGCGGACGGCGACGGCGTCCAGGAAACCCCCGTCGGCCCAGCAGTCGAAGTCCGCCTCGAGGTTGGCGAGGTTGCGCAACGCCGCGTCCGGGGCGTAGCGCAGCGCGAGGAACGAGGCGTGCGGCGTGACGACGCCGTCGCCGTACCCGGTGGGGACCGCACCGCCCGCGCGGCACCCCGCGAACGCCTGGTCCACGGTGGCGCGTTCCTCGTCGGAGGTGTAGCCGGGGCCGTCCAGGCCGAGTTGGTCGACGCCGTACTCGCGGTACCCGCCGGCCGGGTCGTTCGAGGGGGAGAAACCCCAGTACCCGTACTTCGCCTCGTCCAGGCCGTGCTCGATCTGACCCTGGACGTAGAGCGGGTGGTTCACCCCCCAGGAGCGCCTGCCCCACTTCTCCTCGGGGACGAACAACGGCACCATGAGGGCCTCGAACATCGAGCCGCCCCAGGTCGGGACGATGAGCTTCCCGCGGTAGGGGAGCGCGCCCTCGAAGACGCGCTGACCCTCGTGCTCGGCCCAGAACCCCTCGGGTCGCGTCTCGGTCCAGTCGTAGTCGCAGTTCTCGTTCGAGAACGTCCGCTGGGTCCCGAAGTAGTGCGCGGCCGGGATCTGACCCGCGGCGATGCCGAGGTAGGAGGCCATCCGGGGTTCGGTGTTGAAGGCCCCGTAGTGGTGGCCGGTGTACCAGACGGGTTTCCCGCCGCGGTAGTTCCCCACGACGGCCGCGTCCTCATGGGGGTCCTCGTCCCAGAATCCCCCGCGCAACTGCCCGCCGGGGCCGTTCTCGGCGGCGTCGTGGTAGAACCCGAAGTCCATCGGCGTCTGCAGCGCGTCGGCGGCCCGGGCGAGACGGGGTTCGGCCCGCGCGGTGAGGAGCAGGGCCATCGCGAGCCAGCCGTTGTCGACCGTGGACAGGAAGGGTTTCACGACGTCACCGCTGGCCTGCCACGTCGTGAGGACCTCGCCCGTCGTCGGGGAGTACCAGTTGTAGAACTGCCCGCTCTGCTCGTGCCGGTCCAGTCGGCGCAAGGTGTCGAGGGTCTGCGCGAGCCGTCGGCACGCCTCGCCCCGGTCGATGATCCCGGTGTCGCGGGCGGCGACGGTGCTCCAGAGGTAGGCGCCGATGTTCGTCGGCGAGGTCTGGGCCCCGCGGGAGGCGGGCGACAGGTCGTCGGCGATGTCGTCGGCGGCCAGGCCGGTCGCCGGGTCGACCATGGCGGCCATCGACCGCCAGGTCGCGGCGGCGTAGCGGCGCAGCACCCGCCGCGACCCCCCACCGGCCTGGGCGGACTGCGCGGTGGCGGCACCGAGGAGGGGGGTCGCGAGGGCGGCGGTGAGCAGGGATCGGCGGTGCATCGGGAACTCCAGACGAGTCGGCGGTGACGGTCAGGATGTATGCGCTTACGCCACACCCTCCCGCTCCTCGCGGGTTCCGTCAACCCGGTGGTCCCGGGTCCCGGGTCTCGCTCAGAGGTCGGGGTGGGAGTCCCTGACCGGGCTCACCCCTTCCAGGAGCCCGGCGACGTGCAGGACGGTCGACTCGGCGTACCGGTTGGCGGCGATCTGCACCCCGATCGGGAGGCCGTCGGAACTGGTGCCGAACCGCATCGACAGGGCGGGCATGCCGGTGATGTTGAACTGCACGGTGAACGTCTGGACGTGCGTGGCGTCGACGGTCTGCCCGTCGATGACGAACTCCGTCGCGCCGTGCTCGTGGGCCGGGATCGGCAGCACCGGCAGCAGCAGCGCGTCGAACGTCGAGAAGAACTCGGCGTAGCCGTCGCGGATCCTCTCGAAGCCCTGCTCCGCCGCGACGTAGTCCGACGTCGAGGTGTCCGGGGTGGCCAGCATGCCCGTCGACATGGTGAACATCTCGTCCTCGTGACCGGCGGTGGCCTCGGCCATGGCCGGTTTGAGTTCCACGACGTGCTGGAGGTTGAACAGGGCGAGCGGGTTGTCCTGCAGCAGGGCCGGGATCGTGACCTCGTGCACCTCGATCCCCTGGTCCGCGAGGGCCTGCGCTGCAGCGCGGACGGTGGCCGCGACCTCGGGGTCGACGGGGCCGAGCCCGGAGTCGGTGTACCAGCCCACCCGCAGGGGCCGCGTCGGAGCGTCGCCGACGCCGGTGTCGTGGCCGGCGGGTACGACGGAGGCGCCGTCGTGGCCGTCGGGTCCGTTCAGGACGCCGTAGGCCAGGGCGAGGTCGCGGACGGTGCGGGCCATGGGGCCGACGTGCCAGTCGCGTCGCGGTGCGCGGGGCCAGACCCCCGTCATCGGGACGCGCCCGTGGGTGGGCTTGAGCGCGACGATGCCCGTCTGCGCCGCCGGGCCCCGGACGGAGATCGCGAGGTCGGTGCCGAGGCCGATCGGGCTCATCCCCGCCGCGATCGCGGCGGACTCGCCGCCGCTGGAACCCCCGGCGGTGCGCTCGAGGTTCCATGGGTTGTTCGTCCGCCCGGTCAGCAGGTTGTCGCTCTCGGTGGAGTAGGAGAACTCCGGGAGGTTCGTCTTGGCGAGCAGGATCCCGCCGGCGGCCTTCATGCGGGCGACGCTCGTGGCGTCCTGCTCCGGGGTGCGCCCGCGGAAGATCGGCGACCCGCGCTGGGTCAGGACCCCCGCGGTGTCGAGGGAGTCCTTCACGGTGAACGGAACCCCGTGCAGCGGCCCGACGGGTTCGCCCGCGGCCAGGGCGTCGTCCGCGGCCTGCGCTTCGGCGAGGGCGGCGTCGTTGAGGGAGACGATGGCGTTGATCGAGGGGTTCACGGCGGCGATGCGGTCCAGGTGCGCCTGGACGACCTCGACCGAGGTCACCTCTCCGTTCCGGATCAGGGCCGCGAGTCCGGTGGCGTCGGTGTGCAGCAGGTCGGTGTTCATGGTTCTCCTCGAATTAGTAGACCGGTCGTCTAGCCGGACCGACAGTAAGGGTGACGAGTGGTCGGGTGGGGTCGATCAGAGGTGGAGCAGGGCGCGCGTGTTCGTCATGGCCCGGTCCAGGGCGTCCGGGCGGCGCTGGATCTTCGCCATCACGCTGGCCCCGACCCAGAGGTCGTAGAGGGTGGCGGCCAGGGTCGGGGCGTCGAGGTCCGCCGACAGGGTGCCGTCGGCGACGCCACCCTCGATGAGTCTCTCGATGCGCGCGACGAGGCCGGTGGTGCCGACGTCGAGCTGGACGCGCATCGTCTCGGACAGGTCGGAGACCTCCGCGGCGAGCTTCACGACCAGGCACTTGCCCTGGTAGTCGTCGAAGCTCTGGAGGTCGTAGAACCGCTGCCAGTACTCCATGACGCGGTCGGCGCCGTTCCGGGAGGTGTCGTGGAGCAGGGTGTCCATGGTGGACAGGTAGTCGGTGAAGTAGCTCTTCATGAGCGCCTCACCGAACGCGTCCTTGGACGGGAAGTAGTGGTAGAACGACCCCTTCGGAACCCCCGCGCCCGTGAGGATCTCCGTCAGACCGACTGCGGCGTAACCTTTGTGGGCCATGCAGTCCTGAGCGGTGTCCAGGATGAGCTGGCGGGTGTCGACCTCCGTGGCGGGCATGGCCCGACTCTAGTCGCCAATAGACCGGTCGTCTAGCCTCTGTCCAGGACCGCCTCGCGTCCCGACTCCCACCGCGCGATCCCGTCGGTGCTCGATCGTCAGGTGTGGCGTTCATCCGAGCAGGCGTGAGCGACGGATCCGGCCGGCCGGGTCGACGGCGTCGGCGATGGCCGCGGCGCGTCGGCGGGTCCCGGTCGGCAACGCGCCGGGAACGCCGGCGGCGCCGTCGATCCAGGAACCAGGGGTGTACCCGGTGTCGACCGGGCGCCACACGTCCTGCGCGGCAGCGAAACCGTCCTGGATCTGCGCGTGGGTGGAGCGGTCGAGGGTTCCGACGGCGTGGTAGATGAAGTCTCCGGGTGGGCTGACGAGGGCACCGCTGCGGCGGGTGGGGGCGCCGGCGGTGTGGCGGATCTCCAGCAGGACCAGAGGGGAGTCCGGACCGGCGGCGGTGGACAGCAGTGCTGCGGCGACGTCGGGAGTCGAGGCGCCCAGCCAGCGCGCGTCGCCGACGGCCGGGGTCGCGACCGGCGGGTCGAGGTGGATGCTCGCCAGTCGTGCCGCGTCGCTGGGACCCCAGGTGTCCGAGACGGGGGTGGCGGCGCTGCGCATGGCGTGGAGCAGGGGGCCGGCGGCGCCTGGTCCGTCGGGGTCGGCGATGGCGAGGTGGACGGCGACCCGGCCGTGCAACGCGGGCGGGAACAGCGGCAGCGGGGGCACGTGCAGGACGGAGATGCTGTGCGAGACGCTGCCGGACAGCGTGTCGACGATCCCCGACCACGCGGCGAGGAGGTCGGGCAGGGCCTCGACGTGCCACAGTAGCGCCCCGGCGTGCAGGTCGGGGGCGGGGAAGAGGTCGAACTCCAGGGTGTGGGCGATGCCGACCCCACCGGCGCCGCGGAAGGCCCACAGGGCGTCGCGGTCGATCTGTGCGGGGGCGTCGTCGGTGGCGGTGCGGAGGCGGCCGTCGCCGTCGACGTAGTGGACGGCGCGCAGGGATCCGCTGGCCAGGCCGTCGCGGCGGACCAGCCAGCCGATGCCGCCGCCGAAGGTGTACCCGCAGACGGAGACGGTGGGGGCGGAGCCGGCGAGCCCGAGCAGGCCGTGGCGTTCGGCCGCGGCGTTGATCGCCGACCAGGTCGCGCCGGCCCCGACGGTGGCGGTCCGTGCGGCGGGGTCGATGACCACGTCGGTCAGTCGTGAGGTGTCGAGGAGGACGTCGGTGTCCCCGACGGGAGCGCCGGCACCGTGGCCGGTGGCCTGCGGCACGACTTGCAGTGCCGCCCCGGTGGACTGCGCGAGTGCGTTGACCTCCGCGACTGCGCGGGTGAGGTCGTCAGCCCCGGTGATGGTCGCGACCCAGCCGGGTCTCTGCGGGGTGACCGAGTTGCTCGGGTGGATCGCCGCGGCGTGGTCGGGGGAGTCGACGCCGGCGAGGGGGCTGTTCACGAGGGGTTCTCCTGGGAGGTCGACGGCTGGGTGAGCACGCGGTGGGCGAGGTCGAGTCGGGCCTGGGCCTGCCCGGGCATCAGCCGTCCGGCAGCGTCGAGGGTGGCCAGGCCGTGCAGCAGGGACCAGACGACCTCGGTCCGGATGTCGTCGTCGGTCCCGTCGTCGGTCCCGTCGCCGGTGGTGGGGAAGGCGGCGCCCAGGGCGGCGAAGGCGCGCCGCGGTTCTGGACGGTCCCCGACGGCGAAGGTCAGTCCCGAGGGCAGCGAGAACATCGCCTCGTACACCTGCGGCCGCGTGGCGGCGAAGTCGAGGTAGGCGCTCATCCGCGCCCGCGGGGAGGCCTCCACCGCCTCCATCGCCGCGGCCAGTTCGTCGAAGCCGTCCAACGCCACCGCGTCGACGAGCGCCTGGCGGTTGGTGAACGCGGAGTAGAGGACGGGTTGGGTGACGCCGAGCTCGCCGGCGAGACGGCGCATCGTGACCGCGCCCCAGCCTTCGGACTCGGCGACGGTGCGGGCGGTGCGGGTGATGAGTTCGCGGCGGGAGGCGAGATCCGGGGCTGGACGAGGAGGCACGAGATCATGCTAGCGTCGTTATCTATCAGCGCAAGACTTCAGAGAAACGGCCGGTCATGCACCTCACCGCACTCGTCATCGCCCTCCTCGCCTGTGTCGCCATCGCCGTCGTCGGAGCTCGCTTCCTCCTCGTGCCGCAGCGCGCGACGCTCGACTACGGGGCACGCGTCGACGACCTCCGCGCCCTGACCGCCATCAAGGGCGTCCGCGACATCACCTCCGGGGTGGTGCTGCTGGTCGTCTGGGCGGCCGGCGGTTCCACCGTGCTCGGATGGGGCCTGGTGGCCGCGGCCGTCACCCCGCTCGCGGACGCCGCCGTCGTGCTCACCCGCGGCGGCAAGCCCGCCACCGCCTTCGGCGTCCACGGCGCCACGGCGGCCCTGCTCGTCGCGGCGGGTCTCGTCCTCGCGCTGGGATGAGGCGCTGCCGGTGTCACCTCGCAGGACCTGACGGCGCGCCACCAGCGAGAACATCAACGGGCACTCGGGGGCGCCCGGGGGCAGTTCCCACCCCCGCGTCGTCGAGACCATCGAGGGGAGCGCCTTCCACGGCATGGCGCGGTGCTCGTGGAACGCCTCGATGCGCAGCCCGGCCGCGAGAACGGCCCCGAGGACCTCGCCCAGGTCGTGCGGCCACTGGTAGGTGACGGTGTTGCGCATCCGGGTGTCGCTGGCGTACGTCACGCCGTCGTCGAACCTCCGCGGTTCACCGGCCGCGAAGTACGGTTCGCCGAGCACCAGGAGGTCGTCGGAGCGGTCGTGCTGCAGGGCGCTCAGCACCGGGTGGGCGTCGTGCACGAGGAACACCCCGCCCGGGCGCAGGAGCCGGGCGACGGCGCGGGCCCAGCTCCCGAGGTCCTCCAGCCAGGTGAGCACGCCGACGGAGGTGAGGACCACGTCGAACTCGCGGCCCAGGACGTCGGGTGCGTCCTCGTTGCGGCACTGCACGAACGTCGCCGGCGCACCCGCCCGCTCGGCCAGCCTGCCCGCCGCCTCGATCGCGGCCCCGGACAGGTCGGTGCCGACGACGCGCGCCCCGCGGCGGGCCAGGCTGATGGTGTCGGTGCCGATGTGGCACTGCAGGTGCACCACGTCCAGACCGGCGACGGTGCCACCGGGCAGGTGCGGCGCGAGGACCCGGGTCTCCACCTCGACACCCACGGCGCTGCGGTCGTCGGCGAACGCCTCGGCCCCGTAGGCCACGAGGTGGTCGGGGACACGTTCGTCCCAGTTGCGCATGTTCGTGCTGACGGCGTCCGCGGGCACGGTTCCCCCTCCTCCGAGGCGTTCATGATCGTCACGGTCGGCCCGACCGGGCAACCTGTTTCCGGCGGCGCGCCCCTCCGCCCTCGGCGGTGACGAGCCAGGTGGCGAGGAGGGCCAGCGTCAGGCCCACGATCGTCACCGCGCTGACGGGTTCGCCGAACCAGAGCGCGCCCCAGGCCGTGGTCACCGGCGGGACGAGGAACAACAGGCTGTTCACGGTCGTGATCCCGACCCGTTGCAGCAGCAGCCAGTACAGGCCGTATCCGCCGAAGGTGGGGAAGGCGACCAGCCACGCGGTGGCCACCCAGAACGCGGGTTCGGGGGGCGGGACGGCCGTTCCGCGGACCAGGGCGATCAGGCTGAACACGACGGCGGACGTCGTGCAGTGGATCGTCAGGTTGCGCCACGGGGCCGGCGGGCCCGGGCTGCGACGTTCGAGGAACGTGGCCGCGACCAGGCACGCCATCCCGGCGAAGGGCACGACGTAGGCCCACGGTGCCGCGTGCGTCCCCGGGGCGCCGGCATCGGCCCAGGTGACGGCGCCGACGGCCACCAGTCCGAGCAGCAACCCGGCCCGCTGGCGACCGCGCAACGCCACCCCCAGCAGTGGCCCGGCGAGGGCGGCGACGACGAGGGGCTGGGTCCCGTCGACGAGGGCCGTCGTGCCGGTGCTCACGCCCAGGTCGATCGCCCAGTAGACGGTGAGCAGGTACCCCGACTGCGACAGCAGGCCGATCACGCTCTGCCGCAGCAGTTCTGCCCGGCCCGGTCGGGTCCGGTCCCGGCGCAGCGCGGTGACGAGGAGGAGGACCCCCGCGAGCGGCAGGAATCGCCAGGCCAGCACCGTCGACACGGCGTAGGCCTGGGCGCCGAGCTTCGCGCCGACGAACCCCGAGGACCAGCAGACGACGAAGAGAGCCGCGAGTCCGGTGGTCACGGCGACTCGAGGTATACCGATCGGTATAGTCATGGTCCCGAGAGTAACCCGATCGGTATAGTGATGCGCGTGGAGAACGCCATCGACTGGACCCCCAAGGCGCGCGCCGTGCTCGACGCCGCCTCGGACCTCTTCTACGCCCACGGCATCCACGCGGTCGGGGTCGAGGCGATCGCCGAACGGGCGGGGGTCACCAAGAAGACGCTCTACGACCGCTTCGGCAGCAAGGAACGACTCGTCGTCGAGTACCTCACCGCCCGCGACCGGCGGTGGCGCACGCTGCTCGCCGAGCACCTCGAGTCGGCCGGTCCCGCCCCTGCGGAACAGGTCGACGCGGTCTTCGCCGCGTCGCAGGCGTGGTCCGCGACCGACGGGCCCAAGGGCTGCGCCATGATCAACGCGCACGCCGAGATCAACGACCCCTCGCACCCGGCCTACGCGGTCATCGTGGAGCAGAAGCGGTGGATGCTGCAGCAGTTCCGGGCCGCCGTGGGCGAGGAGGACCTCGCCCGGGAACTGTTCCTGCTCCACGAGGGCGCGCTCGTGACCCACGGCGTCGGCATCCTCGACGACGTCTTCGAGCGCGCCCGGACGGCGGCCGCGGCCCTGCTCGGTTAGGCGCGACCCCGACGTTTCCGGCGGTGTTCCACGAAGGCCTGGAGGTTCTCCCGGTAGTGGTCGGCGACGGCCTGGGCCGAGGCCTCGTTGCGGTACCCGTCGTCCACGCGGATGGTCACGTAGACCTCCCACGCGCCGTCGCTGCGCCGACCCAGGCGCACTTCGGTCCACTCGTCGTCGAGGTGGGGCAGCAGCATGAGTTCGGGGAAGTTCGCGGGGTTCGCCAGCAGGTCGTCCTCCATCGGCCCAGCCTGGACCCACGAGCCGCGCCGGGCCCGCAGCGACACGTCAGGCCGACCCGTCAGACGTGGTGCAGCGGCTCCTCGATCGGATCCCTCGTCGACACCCCGGCGTGGACGGAACCCCGTGCGCCAGGATGGGGCCGGTGATCCTCGAACAGGCCGTCCTCAGCGTCGTCCCCGGTCGGTCCGCCGAGTTCGAGGAGGCGTTCGCCCGGGCCAAGCTGATCATCTCCGCCGTCCCCGGGTTCCAGGGGCTGACCCTGTCCTCCTGCGTGGAGCGCCCCGACACCTACCTGTTGCTGGTGCGCTGGGACACCCTGGAGGACCACACCGAGGGTTTCCGCGGCTCGGCCGGGTACCAGGAGTGGCGATCCCTGCTCCACCACTTCTACGACCCGTTCCCGCTCGTCGAGCACTACCGCGAGGTCGCCTCCGCCTGACCGTCGAGCCCGCCCGCACGGCCCAACCAGGTCCGGGTGAGTTCCTGCCACTGGGCCGCGTAGGCCGCCGCTGCCTCGGGGACGTCGAGCAGGGGCAGGGCCGCGCGCGCCACGTCGGAGAACTCGACGGCCCCGGCCGCACGGGTCCGAGGTTCGAGGACGACGACGTCGCCCGGTCCACGCCCGGCCACCGTGGTGTCCGAGGCCACCGCCGCGAGCCCGTGGGCGAGGAGCGCGTAGCGCGGGGTCGTCGCGAGCAGGGTCAGCGCCGTCTGGTGGCAGCGTGCGACGTGGGTCGGGGACGACACCAGGGTGAGGTGTCGCGCTCCGAGCGACAGGGCGGTCTCGAACCCGGCGGCCACCTCGGTCCGGGTCGTGGCGCTGGTGCGTTCGCACCGGCTGCGCTCGTGCAGCAGTTCCCCGACCCGTGCGATCGCGGCGGACGGGAGGACCCGGCGGGCGAGGTCCTCGAGCTCGTGGCGGCGGGAGCGGGCGAACTCCAGCGTGTACTCGGACTCGAGCAGGCCGTCCCGCGCCGCGGCGCCGGTGCCGAAGAGCAGGACGGGGTCGGGGTGCCCGAGGGCGAGCAGGACGGCCCGCGGGACGCGGCCGAGACGGTCCTCCGCGGGTCGGCCCCAGACGACCTCCTCCCACTGCAGCGCGTCGACGTGGTAGCCGTGGACGAGGACCACCGACGTGGCGTCCGGGGGGTTCGGTCTCACCGCCGCAGTCTCTCGCGGGGCTCGGTGCTCGACCGCGCACGGGGATCGGCAGACTGCAGGGGTGGACGAGCGGATGCGGGTGGTGCTGGCGGGCGCGGACGTCGACGCCGTCGTGGACCTCGGCTGCGACCTCGCCGACGCCGGACGGCAGGAGGACGCGCTGGTCTGCTTCGAGCGGGCGGTGGAACTCGGTGGCGACTGGGTCTGGGGCAACGTCGGCAACACGCTCCTGGAACTGGACCGGCCGCTCGAGGCGGCGGAGGCGTACCGCCGGGCGGCCGCGGCGGGGGAGACCGACGCGTGGGTCCACCTCGGCCACCTGCTGGAGTCGCTGGGCGACCTCGACGGCGCGGCGGGTGCCTTCGCGGCCGCGGGCGAGAGCGGTCTGCCCGAGGGTTTCGTCGAGCTCGCCCACCTGCGGCACGACCGCGGCGACCTCCCGGGCGCCGACGCCGCGCTGACCCGCGCGGGGGAGGACCCGCAGGCGTTCGCGCTGCGCGCCTGCTGGGAGTGGGAGGCCACGCTGGACCCACAGCTCGAACCGCGGCTGCGCGCCGGAGCCGCGGTCTCCGGCGCGGCGCGCGCGGCCCTCGCCGCGCTGCTGCTGCTGACCCGCCGGGCCGGGCAGGCCCAGCAGCAACTGGAACTCGGCGCGAAGCTCGGCCAGCGCGAGTGCTGGCTCCCGCTGGGCAACCTGCTCGCGGAGAGCGACATCGATGCCGCGGAAGCCGCCTACACCGCGGGGATCGCGGCCGGGGACGCGTACTGCCACCACAACCTCGCGTTGCTGCTGCTCGAACGGGGCAACCGGCAGCGTGCCGAGTTCCACCTCGCCGCCGGCGCCGCGGCGGGGGACGACCTGGCCCGTCGCGCGCTGCGCGACCTCCCCCGGGACTGAGTCAGCGCAGGACCTCGACGTCGCCGAGTTCCGCGCGGACACGGACCTCGTCACCGGCGCGGGGTCGCACGAGGTGGGCGTGCTGCGCCTGGCGCAGCAGCGGCAGGTCACGGGCGTCGTCGGTGTAGGCGTGCGCCACCGGCAACCGGATCCCCGCCCGTCGCCGAGGCCGAGTTCCCGGCAGACCGCCCGGGCGAGGGGTTGCGCGCACGCCGTGGCGACGACGACCTCGTCGCCGGCCCGCACGTGGAGCACCAGCCGCTCGAGTGCGACCTCGATCCGTCCCCGGCGGACGTGGTCCGCGGCGAACTCCTCGAAGGCGCGCTGCAGAGCGGAAGGGCTGCGGCCGAGAGTGATCGAGGTGATGAGCAGGAGTTCCGCCCGAGCCCGACCACCGCGGCGCAGCCGCGCGGAACCCCAGAGCGGGGCGGTCAGGGCGAGGGCGAGGACGCGCAACGGGTTGCGCCGCGACGACCGCGTCAGGAAACCTCCGAACGCGTCGCCCGCGACCAGCGTGCCGTCGAGGTCGAAGACGACGATCGCCCCGCCCACCGGGGTGGTGGACGGGGCGACGTGGGAACGACGGTCGGTCAGGAGCGCGACTGCCCGCGCTCGGTCAGCCAGCCGAACGGTGCAGCGATCTCCTCGGCGGCCTCCGGACCCCAGGAACCGGGTTCGTAGGGCAGCAGTTCGGGACGCTCGGCGAGCAGCGGGCAGGCCACCCGCCACGCGTCCCGCAGGCCGGCCGACGTCGTGAACAACGCGCGGTCGCCGATGAGGACGTCGCGCAGCAGCGCGGCGTACGGCGGCAGCGGTTCGGCGTTCGGCAGGGCCGCGAGGTCCAGGTACAGCTTGCCCGGCACCAGGTCGTCGGAGACGCCGGGACGACGAGCGGTGACGCCGGCCTCGACGGACCCGTTGCCGCTCAGGATGAACGTCAGCGTCTCGGGCACCGCGTCGTCGTCGTGCTGCGGGCTGTTCAGCGGGCGCTTGAACACCAGGGTCACGTGCTGGTGGCTCTCGGCGAGCTTCTTGCCCGTGCGCAGGACGAAGGGAACGCCTTCCCAGCGGGGGGTGTCGACCCACACCTTGGCCGCGACGAACGTGTCCGTCGTGGAACCCTCGCGGACGTCCTTGATCTCCTGGTACCCGGTGCCCTGGCCGAGGACGACCTCGGTCGGGTCCAGCGGGCGGAACTTCGCCAGCACGTTCTCGCGGGCCTGGGCCAGCGCGTCGGAGGTCCAGTCGCTCGGCGGGTCGAGCGCGACCTCGGCCGCGACCTGCAGGAGGTGGGTGACGAGCATGTCCAGGGTGGCGCCGGTCTCGTCGTAGAACGTGGCGCGGTCGTCTACCCCGAGGACCTCGGGGACGTCGATCTGGACCTGCGCGACGTGCTCGTTGCTCCACAGCTGCTCGATCATGCGGTTGGCGAACCGCAGGACGTGCAGCTGCTGGGTCGCCTCCTTGCCGAGGAAGTGGTCGATGCGGAAGACCTGCTGCTCGTCGAAGACCGACTGGACCAGCTGGTCGAGTTCCTCGAACGACTCCGGGGAGGTGCCGTACGGCTTCTCGTAGACGACGCGGGAACCCTCGGCCAGGCCGTGCGCGGCGATCGCCTCGGTGTAGCCCTGGAAGGTCGAGGGCGGCAGGGCCAGGTAGTGGACTACCTGCGCGTCGTCACCAACCTCCTGCTTGGCCGCGGCGATCGCGTCCAGCAGCTCGCCCGGGTCGTCGGCCGTGAAACCGCCGCCGGCGAACCGCAGCCCCGGCATGATCGACTCGATGACGTCGTCGTCGACACCGTTCTTGCCGCGGGCGAACTCCTGCAGACCCTTGCGGACGTGGTCGCGGTAGGAGTCGTCCGGCTGGGCCTTGCGGCCGCTGCCGATCAGGACCCACTTCTCGGGGAGGAGGTCCGCGGCGGCGAGAGCCGCGAAGCCCGGCATGACGAGACGTTTGGCGAGGTCACCCGTGGCGCCGTAGACGACGAAGACGGTGGGGCCGGCGCTCGTGGTGGTGGCGCCCAGCGCGTTGCTCATGTCCGTCTCCAACTCGATGGGGGGTCAGATGATGCCCACGCCTACGCTACCTGGCTGTGGACACGTCTCCGTGGGTGCACCGTCTCGGCCTGGGCCTCGCCGCAGTGGGCCGCCCCGCCTACATCACGCTCGGCCGCGACGAGGACCTCGCCGCCGCGCGGTCCGTCGAGGAGCTGGAGGCCCGGTCGCACCAGCTGCTCGACCGGGCCTTCGACCTCGGTGTCCGCTACCTCGACGCCGCCCGCTCCTACGGCTACGCCGAGCGCTTCCTCGGCAGCTGGCTGGCCGCCCACCCCGGTCGCCGGGAGCAGCTCACCATCGGCTCGAAGTGGGGCTACGAGTACGTGGGGGAGTGGACGCTCGACGCCCCGCTGCACGAGCGCAAGGACCACAGCCCGGCCGTCCTCGACCGGCAGTGGCCCGAGACCCTCGAGGCCCTCGGCACCACCCCGGACGTCTACCTGGTGCACTCGGTGACCCCGGACAGCCCGGCGCTGGGCGACGACGAGCTGCTGGACCGGCTGCGTGCGCTCGCGGCGGGCGGGGTGCGGGTCGGGATCTCCACCAGCGGCCCGGAGCAGTTCTCGGTCGTGCAGCAGGCCCTGGCGGTCCCCGACAACCCCTTCAGCGCGGTGCAGTCGACGTGGAACCTCCTCGAGCGCTCGGTCGGGGCCGCGCTGGCGGAGGCGCACGACGCCGGGTGGCTCGTCGTGGTGAAGGAGGGCGTCGCCAACGGCCGGCTCACCGCCCACGGGGCGGAACCGGGTCTGGCGCAGATGGCCGCGCTCGACGGGCAGACCCTCGACGCCTTCGCGCTCGGTGCGGTGCTCGCCCAGCCCTTCGTCGACGTCGTCCTCAGCGGGGCGGTGACGTTGCCCCAGCTCGAGCAGAACCTCGCGGCGCGCCCCCCGGCGTCGGTGCCCGACGGTGTCGTCGAGGCGCCTGCGGCGTACTGGGCGACCCGGAGCGCGTTGTCCTGGGGATGACCTCGTGACCGCTCGAGCTGCCGAGGATCCCCGCCTCGCCGCGCTGGTCGCGGAGTCCCGCGACTTCTACGCCCGTCGGGCGCCCGGACGCGGTCCGAACGGTCCGGTCGAACTCGAACGGGCCCGCTCCGCGTCGACCCCACCGCCCGTGTCGCACCCCGCGCCGGCCGTGGAGGTGCTCGACGGGGTTCCCGTCCGGATCCACGTCCCGGCCGCTCGTGCGACGGGGGTCCTGCTGGAACTGCGCGGTGGTGGTTTCTTCCTGGGGTCGGCGGCGGCGAGCGACGTCCGCAACCGCGAACTCGTCGACGCCCTCGGGGTCGCGGTGGTCAGCGTCGACCACCGGCTCGCCCCGGAGGACCCCTGGCCCGCCGCCCCGGACGACTGCGAGACCGTGGCGCGCTGGCTCGTCCGCAACGCCGCGGACCGGTTCGGCACGGAGAGGTTCCTCCTCACGGGTTTCTCGGCGGGATCGACCCTGGCCGTCGTGACCATGGTGAGACTGCGGGACAGGGGTTTCGACCACATCGGCGGCGCGGTGCTGCAGTTCGGGACCTACGACCTCAGCGGCTCCACCCCCGCCGGACGCCTCATCGCGGACGAGTACTTCCTCGACGCCTACGCGGGTTCCCTGGCCGACCGGACGCACCCGGACTTCTCGCCCGTCTTCGCCGACCTGCGGGGCCTCCCGTCCGTCCTCCTGGTGGTGGGGGCCGACGACGTGCTGCTCGAGGACAACCTGGCGATGGCCGAGCGGTTCTCGGCCGCCGGGGTCGACGTCGACCTGCGCGTCTACCCCGCCTCGCCGCACGGTTTCACCGGGCACCCGACGTCGATGGCGCGCGCCGCGCTCGCCGACGTCGAGGACTGGCTCCAGGATCGCCTGGAACCCACCGCGGACCCCTTCCGCTGATCCCACGATGGACCCGTGCGGATCCGGCGGGTGGGAGCACCGGACGTGCGCCGACGTGGTCCACTGCCCCGGTGCCGCCACCGCTGAGCCCCGAGCTCGAGGACCGTCTGCTGACGGAACGCACCGTCTGGCTGACGACCCTGCGTCCCGACGGATCGCCCCACACGACTCCCGTCTGGTTCGTCCACGAGCCCGGCACCTGGTGGATCGGTAGCGGCGGGCGCAACGTCAAGGTGCGCAACCTGTCGCTCGACCCCCGGGTGTCGCTGGCCCTGCCGGACGGGGACCACCCGGTGGTCGCCGAGGGTGTCGCGCACGTGCACCGGGACGGCTTCCCGCGGCACGTCGTCCGGGGTTTCGCGGCCAAGTACGGCGGGTGGGACATCACCGTCCCGGTGCACCCCGGGGGCGCGCAGGTGCTCTTCGAGGTGCCCGTCACCCGCTGGCTCCTGACGGGTGCCGCGCAGTAGTCGCGCACGCGACCGATGAGTCCGCGGGCCCCTCCGGGTCCACCACGCGAGCGGACCGACGACGACACCGGGAGGACAACGTGGGCCAGATCCACCTCGAGCTGTTCGCGACCCTCGACCTCGTGGGCCAGGCCCCCGGCGGCCCCGACGAGGACCCGGTCGGGTTCGGGTTCGGGGGGTGGCAGGCGCCTCTGCTGGACGAGGTCAGCGGGGCGCAGGTCGGTGCCGCCTACGAGGGCACGGACGCCCTGCTGCTCGGCCGTCGGACGTACGAGATCTTCGCCGGCTACTGGCCGGACCAGACCGGGGGCGACATCGCGACCCTCTTCAACCGCGTCCCCAAGTACGTGGCCTCACGCGGTCGGCCCGACCTCTCCTGGGCCGGCTCGACGCTGCTGGGCCGCGACCTCGCGGCCTCCGTCCGCGAGATCCGCGACCGGCACGAGAACGTCAAGGTCGTGGGGAGCCTGAACCTCGTCCAGACGCTGCTGCGCGAGAAGCTCTTCGACGTCCTCGACCTCTGGATCCACCCGATCGTGCTGGGGGAGGGCAAGAAGGTCTTCGACGGCGGCGCGGTGCCGACCAACCTCACCCTGCTCGAACCGCCGTCGGCCGGGCCCCAGGGCGCGGTGCACCTGCGCTACGGCCTCGCCGACGGGGTGCCCGCGACCGGCGACATGGGGTAGGGCCGGGCCCGCTGCCCCGGGGAGGCGTGTCCCTGCCTGCGGCCGTCACCGCCGGGCGATCACCCGGTCGAGCCACTCGACGAGCAACCGGCGCTCGCCCTCGCTGAGCACGTCGAGTTCCGGCGCGAGCGCGCGGAACGCGACGGCGATCGAGGCGTCCTCCACGGGGTCGGTGGCGTCGGTGAGGATCTGACGCAGGACGGCCTCGAACATCGCATCGGCCAGACCGGGGTCGCGCCGTTCCGGCGGGGAGGCGAGCAGGGTGGTGATGGTGCCGACCCCGGCGGCCTGGAAGAGGTCGACGGCGAGGGTTTCGGCGACGCGGAGGCGGCCGCTGGCGGCGAGCCGGTGGACCCGGGCCGCGAGGACCTGGCGTCCGGATTCGGCTGCGGGGGAACGCACCACGCGGTCCGGATCGCTCAGGAGGCGGAACAGGGTCGGGTTCGTGACCCCGAACTCGATCTGGGAGTTCCAGCCGCGGCGCAGGTCCGCCAGCGGGTCGACCTCCTCGGCCGTCGCGGCGGCCGCGACGGCGGCCTTCGCGGTGACGTAGCCGGACATGACGTGCTCGGCGACGGCCTCGAGCAGCCCGTCCTTGTCCCCGAAGAGGCGGTAGATGGCGGGGGCCTGCAGTCCGGCGGCCTCGGCGACCCGACGGGTGGTCACGGCGGCGGGCCCCTGCTCGCGCAGGAGTCGGGCGGCGGCGTCCACGATCCTCGACCGGGTGTCGCTGCGGCGGTCGGTCGTCTCGGTCACGTTCCAACGGTAACGCACTCTTGCTATCGCCGAGATTCCATGGTTACTCTGATTCAGATACCAGCGATACCAGAGGAGTTCACCATGATCGTCGTCACCGGTGCGACCGGCGCCCTCAACGGCGTCACCGTCGACCACCTGCTCGAACGCGTCCCGGCGAGCGAGATCGCCGTCGTGGCGCGCGACCTCGCGAAGGCGCAGCGCTTCGCCGACCGCGGGATCGAGGTCCGCCGCGGCGACTACGCCGACCCGGCCTCGCTGCCCACCGCCTTCGCCGGGGCGGACCAGCTGCTGCTGGTCTCCTCCAGCGACCCGCGTGCCGATGCGGTCGCCCTGCACCGCAACGCCATCGGGGCCGCCGTGGCCGCCGGCGTCGGGCGGATCCTCTACACCAGCCACCAGGGGGCGGCCGCGGGAACCCCGTTCGGGCCGGGCCGTGACCACGCCGCCACCGAGGAACTGCTGGCCGGTTCCGGCCTGCCCTGGACCTCGTTGCGCAACGGGTTCTACGCGCACAGCCTGGGCTGGCTGAGCGGACCCTGGCGCGAGACCGGGCGGATCACCGTCCCGGCCGAGGGGCCCGTCTCCTGGACGGCGCGCGAGGACGCGGGGGAGGCGGCGGCGGTGGTCCTCACGTCCCCGACCCCGTTCGAGGGCCCGACGACCCTCACCGCGACCGCCGCCCCGACGTTCGCCGAGGTGGCCGAGACCGCCTCCGCGATCGCGGGACGCACGATCGAGCTCGAGGTCCTCGCGCCGGAGGCGTGGGTCGCCGCGCAGGTCGCCGCCGGCACCCAGGAGTTCATGGCCCGGTTCCTGCTGGGCATGTACCAGGCGGCCGAGCAGGGGTTCTTCGCCGGGACCGACCCGTTGCTCGCCGACCTGCTGGGCCGGGAACCGCAGACCGTCCGGGACGTGCTCGAACGGCCTGCGGTGCACTGAGGTCAGGCCGTGAGGAACTGGCGGTAGAACTCGGCCGGGTCCTTGGCGAGGGAGGCCTTGATCATCTCGCTCCAGTCGTCGACGAGGATCTCGATCTTCCCCGCCACGATGCCGTCGAGGGTCGCGCGGGCCGCGTCGGCCGGGTCGATCTTGGGAACGTCGTAGCCCTTGGTCATGTCCGTCTCGGCCGACCCCAGGTGGACGGAGGTGACCAGGGTTCCCTGGCCGTGGAGTTCCAGGCGCAGGGCGTTGCTCATGTTCCAGTTCGCCGCCTTGGACACGGCGTAGGCGCCGGTGCCCGGGTAGGCGAACCAGGACAGCGCCGAGGAGACGTTCGCGATGGCCCCGCCGCCGTTGCGGGCCAGGACCGGGGCGAAGGCGCGGACCATGGACAGGGTCCCCCAGAAGTTGACGTCCAGTTCGGCGCGGACGCCGTCGAGGTCGGCGTCGAGGAGGTTCGCACCGGTGGAGATCCCGGCGTTGTTCACGAGGAGGTTCACGTCGCCCGCCTCGCGGGCCGCGGCCGCGACGGCCTCGGGGTCGGTGATGTCGAGCGCGATCGCCCGGGCGCCGGGCAGGTCGATCGAGGCGGGGTTGCGGGCGGCGGCGTAGACCGTCGCGCCCCGCTCGAGGAGCTGGCCGGCGAAGTGGCGCCCGATGCCGCGGTTGGCGCCGGTGACGAGTGCCGTGGTGGTGCTGTCGATGTCCATGTCGGCTACGCTAAAACCTGACGTTGACGTGAGAGGCAAGTCGTGAGGGGCATTCGTGCGCATCGGTGAGGTCGCGAAGGAGGCGGGGGTGAGTGTCCGCGCCCTGCGCTACTACGAGGAGCAGGGGTTGCTGACCTCCGACCGCGCTCCGAGCGGACAACGGCACTACCCGGTCTCGGCCGTGGAACGGGTGAGGTTCATCCAGAACCTCTACACGGCGGGGCTGGGCAGCAAGGCGGTCCTGCGGATCCTGCCGTGCATGGAGCACGGGGTCCTCACCGACGAGATGCAGGACCGGCTGCTCGCCGAACGTGAACGCATCCAGACCCAGCTCGAGGAGCTGACCGCGACCCGGGACAAGCTCGACGAGGTCATCCGCCTCGGGGAGGCCTACCGCCGCGACCCGGCCGCACAGGGCTGCGAGCGCGCGTCGTGAGCGCCCCCGACGAGCAGCTCGCCCGGTTGCGCAAGGAGGCGAAGGCCAAGGGCTGGACCCTGGAGGCCCCCACCTCGCGGCATCCCGGGTACCTGCTGACCAGCGGGAGACCCGGGGACAAGGACGCCCGGATCGCCTTCGGGGCGGCGGGTCCGGTGCTCACCGTCGCCGAGGTCGAGCAGTGGCTCCGGGAACTGCCACGGACCTGAGGTCGACGTCGTGCTGCTGGGGGGCCAGGACCTGCACGCCGAGGAGCACGACGTCGTCCTCGGCGTAGCCCTCGACCATCCTCAGCAGCTCGTCGCAGATCTGCTCCAGGTTGTGGTGGGGCATCCCGGACACGGTGCGCCGCAACCACTCCAGCCCGTCCTCGATGCTGGCGTCGCGACGTTCCACGAGTCCGTCGGTGAACAGCAGGACGCCCGCCCCGAGGGGCAGGACCAGTCGGTGGTCGCTGCGTCCGGTCTCCGGGTCGAGTCCCAGCAGGAGTTCCGGTTCCGGCTGCAACAGGGTCGCCGAACCGTCCGGCGAGCGCAGCAGCGGCGGCGGGGCGCCGGCGTTGCTCCAGCGCATCGTGCGTTCCCCCTCGCCCGGCCCCTCCTGCAGCGTGAGCAGGACGGAGGTGGCGAGGCCACCCACGTCGAGGTCCGCCAGGGCGTGGTCGAGGCGGGTCAGGACGGTCGCCGGCCCCGCCGTGCTGCAGTAGGCGATGCCGCGCAACAGGTTCCGGACCTGACCCATCACCGCGGCGGACTCCTCGTCGTGCCCGCTGACGTCCCCGACGACCAGCGTCGTGCGGCCGTCGGCGGTCCGGAAGCTGTCGTACCAGTCGCCGCCGATCTGGGCGCGCTGCGCGGCCGGTCGGTAGCGAGCGACGACGAGGACGTCCTCGGGCTGGCGCGGTTCGGTCAACAGGCTGCGCTGCAACGCCTCGGACATGCTGACCGCGTCCGCGGCGACGGCCTGCTCGGTCTCGCGGGCTCGGAGCCGGGCGACGGCCTGGCCGTACTGGACCGCGATCGTCTCCACGAGGTCCACGTCCACGTCGGGGATCGCCCGGGTCTCCGGCCAGCAGAAGGCCAGTGCGCCGAGCGGACCGTCGCCGGCGCTCAGCGGGACGACGACGCACTCGGGCTCGATCGAGCGCAGGCCGGTCCCGAGGGCGGTGGCGAGGTGGGAGCCCTGGTCCCGGGACAGTGCGCCCCGGGTGGTCACCCGCCGCTCCGCCGTGGTCGTGACCTGCCAGAGGTCGAGGGGCCCGGCGGGATCGCCGAGCGGGACCAGGGCGATCTCGACGCTGGTCGCGCCCACGGCTTCCAGTCCCAGACCGGCCACCACCTCGATCAGCACCTCCTGGTGCTGAGCCTGGGCGAGGCGCAGCGCCGCGCCGCCGAGGGCACTGACCCGTTGCGCCGCCGAACGTTCCGCCGCTCTCGCCGATTCGACCTCACGGAGGCGGACGAAGAGTTCGGCCTCCACGTCGCGGGTGTGCGAACGGTCCCGCACGTAGTCGGTGACGTCCTCGATGCGCTGCATGACGTGGTCCGTGCTCCCGTCCGCGCCCGGCAGCGGTGCGCAGACCAACGACCACCATCGCTGGACGAGCTCCCCGGTGGTGGGGTCGCCGACGTCGTAGGTGAACAGCGGCAACGATTCCGTGCTGCCCTCGTCGCGGGTGCGCAGGAAGGCGGCCTCCAGTGGGTTCCCACCGTCCTCGGACAGGGACCCCGCCGTGGGCGGGAACGCGTCGAAGACGTGGCGCCCGACCAGCTGGTCCCGGTCGCGCCCGAGGAGTCGGCAGTAGGCCTGGTTCGCCTCGACGATGACCAGTTCCCGGTCCATGACGAGGAACGCCGCCGGCAACCCGTCGAACAGCGCGGCGAAGTCGCGCACGGCGTCGGCCATTTCCCCACCCTCCGTCATCTAGACATCACTCTTAGCATGCGGCGGGAGGGTGCGGAAGCAGAACGCTGAAGATCACGTCCAGCTGGCGGTCAGGCTGTTGCGCGCGAGCTGCGTCAGTTCGGCCTCGCTGAACCCGGCGTCGTCGCGCAGGCGTCGGTAGTTGTCCGCGACGTGGCCGCCGAAGTAGGTCGGGTCGTCGGAGTTGACCGTCACCAGGGCTCCCGCGTCGAAGAGTTCCCGGATCGGGTGCGACGCCAGGTCGGGGACGACCTTGAGCCGGAGGTTCGACACCGGGCACATCGTCAGCGGTACCTGGTCCCGAACCACCCGGTCCACCAGGGTGGGGTCGCTCGCGATCGCCACCCCGTGGTCGATCCGGTCCACGCGGCAGAGGTCGAGGGCCTCCCAGACGTAGGAGGCCGGCCCCTCCTCGCCCGCGTGGCAGGTCGTCCAGAAACCCCGTTCCCGGGCGGCGTCGAAGTACCGGAGGAACTTCGACGGCGGGTTGCCGAGTTCGGAGGAACCCAGGCCGAACCCCACGATGCGGTCGGCCCAGGGCATCACGGCCTCCAGCATCGCCAGCGCGTCGTCCTCCGAACGGTGGCGTTGCGCACTCGCGACGAGCGCGGCGTCGATACCGGTCTCCTCGTGGGCGCGGGCGAAGCCGTCGAAGAGCCCCTCGAGCTGGTCCTCGAGCGGGACACCGTTGGCCAGGAACGTCTGCGGACCGAAGAAGACCTCGGCCCGGGTGACCCCGTCGGCCGCCGCCCGGCGCAGGTAGGTGGTGGCCAGGTCGGCGAAGTCGTCGCGACGGCGCAGCACCCGGCACCCCTGGAAGAACACGTCGAGGAAGGACTGGAGGCTGGAGAACTCGTACGCCGCGTCGACGTCCTCGACGTTCGTGTACGGCACGTCGACGTCGTTCTCCCGGGCCATCCGCAACAGCTCGGAGGCCTCCAGTGTCCCCTCGAGGTGGACGTGCAGTTCGGCCTTGTCGAGTTCCTCGATCACGTCCCGACCCTACCGAGGCGGGTTCAGTCCTGCGGGGGTTCTCCGCGGAGGCGTTCCATCTCGCGACGGTCGCGCTTGGTCGGACGTCCGGCCCCGCGGTCACGGGTGCCGAACGCGCCGAAGAACTCGTCCTTCGGGGGCGGTGGTGGGGAGTTGTCGACGTAGGCGGCCTGCGCGATCGGGGCGCCCACCCGCTTCTCGAGCAGCTGCACCACCTCGAAGACCTTCTCGTACCCCTCGACCCGCACGCGCACCTCGTCGCCGACGTGCACGCTGGTCGAGGGTTTCGCGCGTTCGTCGTTGACGCGCACGTGTCCCGCCTTCACGGCGGCGGACGCGAGCGAGCGGCTCTTGTAGAGCCGCACCGCCCACGTCCACTGGTCGATGCGGGTCAACTCGCGAGAACTCCGTCGACGAGTTCCTGCGCCTCGGCCTGCACCCGGGCGAGGTGCTCGGCGCCCTGGAAGGACTCGGCGTAGATCTTGTAGACGTCCTCGGTGCCCGACGGGCGGGCGGCGAACCACGCGGTCTCGGTGACGACCTTGAGGCCACCGATCGCCGCCCCGTTGCCGGGCGCCTCGGTGAGCTTCGCGACGATCCTCTCGCCCGCGAGTTCGGTCGCGCTGACCTGGTCCGCGGAGAGCTTCGACAGCGTCGCCTTCTGCTCCCGGGTGGCGGCGGCGTCGGAACGCTTGTACTCCGGCGCCCCGAACTGCGCGGTCAGGTCGGCGTAGTGCTGGCTGGGGGTCCTCCCCGTCACAGCGGTCATCTCGGAGGCGAGCAGGGCCAGCAGGATGCCGTCCTTGTCGGTGCTCCAGACCGAACCGTCCTTGCGCAGGAACGACGCGCCCGCGCTCTCCTCGCCGCCGAAGCCGACGGAGGCGTCCAGCAGGCCCGGGACGAACCACTTGAACCCGACGGGGACCTCGAGCAGCGTGCGACCGAGGGACTCCGCCACGCGGTCGATCATCGAGCTCGACACCAGCGTCTTGCCGATGGCGGCGCTCTGCGGCCAGCCCTTCCGGTTGCCGAACAGGTACTGGATCGCGACGGCGAGGTAGTGGTTGGGGTTCATCAGCCCGTCGGGGGTGACGATGCCGTGGCGGTCGGAGTCGGCGTCGTTGCCGGTGGCGATCTGGAACTGGTCGCGCTTGGCGATGAGCGAGGCCATCGCGGACGGCGAGGAGCAGTCCATCCGGATCTTCTCGTCCCAGTCCAGCGTCATGAACCGCCAGGTCGGGTCCACCAGCGGGTTCACGACCGTCAGGTCGAGCCGGTGACGGTCCGCGATGGCCTGCCAGAACTCGACGCTCGCCCCGCCGAGCGGGTCGGCGCCGATGCGGATCCCCGCGTCGCGGATCGCGTCGATGTCCAGGACGTTCGGGAGGTCGTCGACGTAGGTGCCGATGAAGTCGTACCCCTGCGCGGCGGCGCGAGCCTTCGCGAACGGGACCCGCTGCACGCCCTCGAGGCCGGCCTCGAGGTAGGCGTTGGCCTTCCTGGCGATCCAGCCGGTCGCGTCGGTGTCGGCGGGGCCGCCGTTCGGCGGGTTGTACTTGAAACCACCGTCGCGGGGCGGGTTGTGCGAGGGGGTGACGACGATCCCGTCGGCCAGGCCGCTACCGGTCGTGCGGATCGAGGAGCCGTCGCGGTTCGCGCGCAGGATCGCGTGCGAGACCGCCGGCGTCGGGGTCCAGGAGTCACGGTCGTCGACGAGCACGGTGACGTCGTTGGCGACGAGGACCTCGAGGGCGGAGACCCACGCCGGTTCCGACAGCGCGTGGGTGTCGCGACCGATGAACAGCGGACCGTCGAAGCCCTGCTCACGGCGGTAGTCCACGATCGCCTGCGTGGTGGCGAGGATGTGGTTCTCGTTGAACGCCGCGTCGAGGCTGGACCCGCGGTGGCCCGAGGTGCCGAACGCGACGCGCTGCCCGACGTCGGAGGGGTCCGGCTGGGTCGCGTAGTAGGCCGTGACGACGTGCGAGACGTCGATGAGGTCCGAGGGTTCTGCGAGCTGTCCTGCGCGCGATGTCGTCATGGCTTCCTCGTCACTCCTGCGGTTCCGGTGACACCGCGCTCTGCGGTCGAGACCGATGATGCTGCACCCGTGCCCGCCGTCCCGCCACCGCCCTGGCGTGGCGACCCGGGACGCTCAGGCCGGGAGGCCGTCCGTCCCGCGGGCCCGGGGCAGCTTCGCGGCGTACATGCGCCGGTCCGCCTCGGCGAGGGCGTCGGCGGCCGACCAGGTCCCGTCGCACACGAGGACACCGGTGCTCGCCCCCCACGCGACGACGTCCGAGGGTCGCTGCGCCCGGGCGAGAGCCTCCGCGTAGCGGGCCACGCACCCCTCGGCGTCGGCGGCCTCGTCGAGCTCGGCGCAGACGACGAACTCGTCCCCGGCCAGTCGTGCGACGGTGTCACCGCTGCGCGAACCGCTGAGCAGGTGCTGCGCGACGCGGTGCAGGACCTCGTCCCCGGCGGCGTGCCCCAGCCGGTCGTTGACGGCCTTGAACCCGTCGAGGTCGACGAAGGCCAGCAGCACGTACCCACCCCGGCGGGCCGCACCGCTCAGCGCCTGCTCGAGGCGGTCCATGAACAGCAGCCGGTTGGGCAGGCCGGTGAGGCCGTCGTGGGTGGCCACGTGGGCCAGGTGCTGCTCACGGCGGACGCGCTCGGTGACGTCGCAGGCCGTCACGACCACCGCGACCCCCTCGGGGAGCTCGATCGTGGTCTCCACCGACTCGATGCGGACCTCCTCGCCGCCGGGACGCAGGAGGGTGACCTCCGCCGACCCGGACAGCGCCCGCCCGCTCAGCAGGCGGGCGGTGCGGGCCTGGACCAGCTGGGCGGAGGCCGGGTGGACCAGGTGCGACATCCACAGGCCCACCGCCTGCCCCGGGCCCGTCCCGAGCATCTCCTCGGCGCAGCGGTTGGCGTAGACGATCCGGTCGTCGAGGTGGATCCACACCCCCATCGGCACCTGCTGGACCAGCTCCTCGAACGGCACGGTGACCCGTGGTCGCGACGGCACGCTGACGCGTCCGCTGTCCATCGGGTCTCCTTCCGTCCCCGCGCGTCACCGGCGGGTGCAGGGGACGGGTGGAGCAATGAGGTGACGCTACGTGATGCCTTCCTGGACGGAAAGTGGTTGAGTACCGCATCACCCGTTCGCAGCCCCACTCGCGGGAGCGCCTGTCCTCAGGGGGTCTCGCGCGCCTTGAGGTGGCCGAGGAGGGCGGCGAGCAGGGCGATGACCGCGGCGAGGGCCAGGCCCGCGCCGATGTGCCAGCGCAGCAGGGCCGCGCCGACCGCGGCCCCGGCCAGGATGAGGACGACCGCGCCGATCCGTCGCCGCCACCCTTCGCCCGTGCCCCCCGCGAGCCGGGAGTCGGCCGCGAGGCCGGTGAGCGTGGAGGTCACGACGACCGTGGTCACGTCCTTGACCGCGAGGCGGCGGGCGGCGGCGCCCTGACCACCCATGACCACCCCGAGCGTGCCGGTGACGGCCAGGGCGGCGGGCGGTGCGGTGGTGCCGGCCTCGACGGGGACGCCCTGCAGTCCGGTGACCACGGCGGCCAGCACGCCGAGTCCGACCCCGACGAGTCCGAAGACCACCGAGGAGGCGGTCGTCCAGCCCGTCGGCGCCTTCCGCAGCACCCGGCCGACGACGGTCGCGCCCACGAGGAACCCGAGCAGCGCGATGATCGGGCCGACGATCGGGAGGTCCTCCGCGCCCGTGAGGGCCATGCCGAGGATCACGACGTTGCCGGTCATGTTCGCCGTGAACACGCGGTCGAGGCCGAGGTAGCCGACGGCGTCGACGATGCCGGTCGAGAACGTCAGGACCAGCATGAGCGCCAGGTGCCACTTCTTCGCCACGAAACTCCCCGTTCCTCCAGGTGAGTTCCGGAAGATACCGGAGCGTCGGCAACACAGACGAAACAAAGTCGGAGTACGGTCCCCGATTGTATACGTTCCTGACCTGCTCGTCGGCGTCCCGAAGGTGTTCACATGAAGGTCCGCGTCCCGTGCTCGCTCGCCGCGCTGCTCCTCCTCACTGGCTGCGTGGCCGTCCAGCCCGTGCAGCCCGCCCCCGACCGCGAGGACGTCACCGGCGTCGCGATCGGTTCCCGTCCCGTCGCCGACGGCGGCGACCTGGTGATGGCGCTGTCGGCCGAACCCGACAAGCTCGACCCGACCACGTCCTCCTCGCTCTACACGCGCTACGTCATGAACGCCGTGTGCGAGAAGCTCTACGACATCGACGCCGACGGGAACCTCGTCCCGCAGCTCGCCGCGGCGCTGCCGACGATCTCGCCCGACGGCCTCACCGTCACGATCCCCGTCCGCACCGGCCCGGTGTTCGCGGACGGAACCCCCTTCGACGCCGCCGCCGTCGTCACGACGCTCCAGCGGAACCTGACCCTCGAAGGGTCCTCGCGCAAGAGCGAACTCGGACCCGTCGCCGACGTCACCGCACCCGACCCCGGGACGGTCGTCGTCACCTACAAGACGCCGTTCTCCCCGCTCACCGCGGCGCTCGCCGACCGGGCCGGGATGATCATGTCGCCCACGGCGCTGGCGGCCGAAGGGACGAACTTCGGGGCGCACCCCGTGTGCGTGGGGCCGTTCAAGTTCGTCGAACGCGTCCCGCAGACCTCCATCACCGTCGAACGCGACCCGCTGTACTACGCCGCCGACGAGGTCCACCTGGACACCATCACCTACCGCATCATGACCGACGCCAACATCCGCGCCGCGAACCTCCGCTCCGGTGACGTCCAGGTCGCCGACAGCCTCTCCCCGCAGGACGTCGACGCGCTGGCCCAGGAGAAGGACGTCGGGTTGCTGCAGACCGGATCGTTCGGCTACCAGGCGGTGACGTTCAACCTCGGCAACACCGAGGGGACCGGGAAGCCGCCCGGCCGCATCGACACGCCGCTGGCCACCGACCCGCGGATCCGGGAGGCGTTCTCGCTGTCGGTGGACCGGACCGCGCTGGTGAACTCGGTGTTCAACAACTGGTACGAACCCGCCTGCTCGTTCGTCCCACCGGACAGCACGTACTCCACCGAGGCGAGCGAGGCCTGCCCCACCTACGACCCCGCCCGGGCCAAGCAGCTCCTCACCGAGGCCGGCGTCGAGCTGCCCTACCGGTTCACCATGGCGACCTCGAACACCGCGGACTCGTTGCGACTGGCCCAGGCCCTGCAGGCCAGCGTCGTCGCCGGCGGTTTCGACCTCACCATCCAGCCGGTGGAGTACTCGACGCTGCTGGACCAGCAGACCAGCGGTGACTTCGAGGCCGTGCAGCTCGGCTGGTCGGGTCGTGTCGACCCCAACGGCAACAGCGCGAGCTTCCTCAGCACCGGGGCCGGGAACAACTACTCCGGGTACTCCTCGCCCGAGGCCGACGACCTCGTCAAGGCCGCGGCCCGGGCCACCGACCCCGCGCAACGCGCCGAGCTCTACGGGAAGCTGGTGACCGTCGTGCAGCGCGACAACCCGATCGTCTACCTGTACCGGCAGCGCAGCATCACCGGGTACACCACCCAGGATCCCGGCGTGGCCGGGATCGAGACCTACGCCGACGGAGTGGTCCGGTTGTCCCGGGCCGCGTTCCTGGCCGGAGGGAAGTGACCGTGGCGAGATTCCTGCTCACCCGTTCGTGGCAGAGCGTCGTCACCCTCGTGCTCGCCTCGATGGTGGTCTTCGCCGGGGTCCGGGCCCTGCCCGGTGACCCGGCGCTCGCGGCCGCCGGCGAGGAGGCGACCCCCGAGGCCGTCGCGGCGATCCGGGTCCAGCTCGGCCTCGACCAGCCGATCTGGGTCCAGTACTGGCGGTTCGTGCGCAACCTCCTCTCCGGTGACCTCGGCACCTCGGTGCGCACCGGCACCCCGGTCACCGAACTCATCGGCGCCACGTTGCCGGTGACGGCCTGGCTGGCCCTCTACGCGATGGCGTTCGCCGTGGTCATCGGCCTGGTCGCCGGGACGCTCGCGGCGGTCCGGCGCGGAACCCCCCTGGAGTTCGGGTTGAACACGCTGTCGATCCTGGGGTTGTCCGTCCCCAGCTTCTGGCTCGGGTTGCTCGCGATCCTCTACCTCGCCGTCGGCCTCGGCTGGTTCCCCGCCTCCGGCTACGTCTCCCCGGTGGAGGACCCGTTGCGGGCGCTGCACCACCTCACCCTGCCCGCGGTGATCCTGGGGACCGGGATCGCGGCCGTCGTCATGCGCCAGACCCGCGCGTCGATGCTCGCCAACCTCGGCGCCGACTACGTCCGGACGGCCCGCGCGAAGGGCGCCTCCCGCGCCCGCGTCGTCGTCCGGTTCGCGCTGCGGAACTCCCTCGTCGTCGTCGTGACCCTCGTCGGGTTGCAGCTCGGCGGGTTGATCTCCGGCGCCGTCGTCACCGAACGCATCTTCGGCCTGCCCGGTTTCGGCAAGCTCACCCTCGACTCGGTGTTCAGCCGCGACTACCCCGTCATCGAAGGAGTCGTCCTCGTCGTGACCCTCGCCTACATCGTCATCAACCTGGCCGTGGACGTCCTCTACAGCGTCCTCGACCCCCGCATCCGGGTGGCGGGGGCGACCTCGTGAGCGCGGCGACGGAGACACCCGTGGACCGGTTGTCGGTCGACCTCGGGTCCAGCCGCGGGCGGGTCCTGAAGAACCTGCTGCACGACCGCCTCGGTCTGACCGGCGGGATCCTGCTGCTGCTCGTCGTCGTGGCCGCGGTGTTCGCGCCGCTCATCGCGCCGCACCCGCCGACGCAGGTCCACTTCGAGACGCCGTTTCAGCAGCCCCGGACGGTGGGTTTCCCGCTCGGCACCGACGACCTGGGCCGCGACATCCTGTCCCGCGTGCTGTTCGGGACCCGGGCCTCGCTCGAGGTCGGGATCCTCGCCGTCGCGCTGTCCATCGTCGTCGGCGCACCGCTGGGACTGGTCGCGGGCTACTGGCGCCGTCTCGACGCGGTCGTCTCCCGCCTCACCGACCTGACGTTGGCGTTCCCGTTCCTCGTCCTGGCCGTCGGGCTGGCGGCGATCCGCGGGGCGAGCCTGTCGAACGCGGCGATCGCGCTGGGCATCGCGCACGTCCCGCAGATGATCCGGGTGGTGCGCGCGGAGACCCTGCGGCTGAAGGGCTCGGAGTACGTCCTGGCCGCCCGGAGCATGGACGCCTCGGGGTTGCGGATCCTCGCCACCCACCTCCTGCCCAACGCCGTACCCTCGATCATCGTGCAGGCGACCGTCATCATGCCCGCCGTCGTCATCGGCGAGGCGCTGCTGTCGTTCCTCGGGCTCGGGATCCAGCCGCCCACCCCGAGCCTCGGGATCATGCTCTCCGACGCCCAGCAGTACATCTTCCGCGCGCCGTACGCGGCCCTCTTCCCCGGTCTGGCGATCGTCCTGGTCTGCCTGGCCTTCAACCTGTTCGGCGACGCGCTGCGCGACGCCCTCGAACCCGGAGGACACCGGTGAGCCCCTTCTCGCCCGACTTCACGCAACCGTCCGACGAGACCACCCGCCCCACCCTGCAGGGCACCTTCGGCATGACGGCGACGACGCACTGGATCGCGACGGCCGTCGGGCAGTCCGTCCTCGAACGCGGCGGCAACGCCTTCGACGCCGCCGTCGCCGCGGGTTTCACGCTGCACGTCGTGGAACCCCACCTCAACGGCCCGGGCGGCGACATGACGGCCGTCCTCGCGACCGCGGCGGACCCGACGCCCGTCGTGCTGAACGGGCAGGGGCCGGCGCCCGCGGCGGCGAGCATCGCGCACTACCGCGGGGAGGGACTCGACCTCGTGCCCGGCGCCGGTGGGCTCGCGGCGGCGGTCCCGGGCGCGGTCGACGCGTGGATGGTCCTGCTGCGCGAGCACGGCACCTGGGAACTCGCCGACGTCCTCGCGCCCGCCATCGGCTACGCCCGCGACGGCCACCCCGTGCTGCGCCGGGTCGGGCGGACGATCGCCTCCGTCGAAGAACTGTTCCGCGACCACTGGCCCACCTCGGCCGCGTTGTGGATGCCCGAAGGTCGGATCCCGGAACCGGGCGAGATCGTCACCAACCCCGCCTGGGCCCGCACCCTGGAACGCCTCCTCGAGGCCGGGAAGGCCGAGACGACCCGCGAGGGCCGGATCGAGGCGTTCCGGCGGGAGTGGCGGGAGGGCTTCGTCGCCCGCGAGGCCGCCGAGTTCCTGCGGACCCCGCACCGCCACTCCTCCGGCACCGACCACGCCGGGGTCATCGAGGTCTCCGACTTCGCCGGGTTCTCGGCCGGTCTCGAGGAGGCCGTCACGATCGGGTTCCGGGGGACGACGGTCGCCAAGACCGGGCCGTTCGGCCAGGGCCCCGTCCTGCTGCAGGCGCTGCGGATCCTCGACAAGTTCGACGACGCCGACCTCGACCCCTCGACGGAACGCGGCGCGCACACGGTCCTCGAGGCGCTGAAGCTCGCCCTCGCGGACCGGGACGCCTACTACGGGTCGCAGGCCGATCCGGCGGTGCTGGCGCAGCTGCTCTCGCCGGAGTACGCGGCCACGCGACGCGCGCTCATCACCGACCGCGCCTCGCACGAGTTCCGCCCCGGTGTCGTGGACGGTGCGGAACCGTTCCTGCCGCCGCTGGCCACCGAGGCCGGGACCGCCGCGGGAGCGGGGGAGCCCACGGTGGAGACGAGTGGCAGCACCAAGGGCGACACCTGCCACCTCGACGTCGTCGACCGCTGGGGGAACGTCGTCTCCGCCACGCCGTCGGGCGGGTGGTTGCAGTCCTCCCCCACGATCCCGGAACTCGGTTTCTGCCTCGGGTCGCGGTTGCAGATGACGTGGCTGGAGGAGGGTTCCCCCTCCGCCCTCACCCCGGGGGAACGGCCGCGCACCACGCTGACCCCGACGCTGCTGCTGCGCGACGGGGTTCCCGTCGCGGCGCTGGGGACCCCCGGCGGCGACCAGCAGGACCAGTGGCAGCTGCTCTACCTGCTGCGGACCCTCGTCGGCGGGTACTCGCCGCAGCAGGCCATCGACGCCCCCGCGCTGCACACGACGTCGATGCCCGGGTCGTTCTGGCCCCGGACGTGGACCCCGGGGGGTGCCGTCGTCGAGGACCGGATCGGGGCGGACGTCGTCGCCGGTCTGCGGGCCCGCGGGCACGAGGTGACCGTCGCCGGCGGGTGGACGCTCGGGCGGTTGTCCACGGTCGAACGGGACCCGGCCACCGGAGTGCTGCAGGCCGCCGCGAACTCCCGCGGCGCCCAGGGTTACGCGGCGGGGCGGTGAGCGGGGTGGACGAGCTGCTGAGGATCGAAGGACTCGACGTCGCCTACGGCACGAACACCGTCGTCCACGGGGTGGACCTCACCGTCGGCCGGGGCCAGCGGGTCGCGGTGGTGGGGGCCTCGGGGTCGGGCAAGTCGACCACGGCCGCCGCGGCGATCGGGCTGCTGCCGGGTCGGGGCCGCATCACCGCCGGGCGGGTCCTCTTCGACGGAGAGGACGTCACCGCGGCCGTGCAGGGCCGGGACGAACGTCGCGCCGCCCGGCTGCGCGGACGCCAGATCGGCCTCGTCCCGCAGGACCCGATGTCGAACCTGAACCCCTCCGCGCGGGTGGGGCGACAGGTCGCGGAGACCCTGGTCATCCACGGGATGGCCCGCGGGGCGGCGGCGCGGACGCGGGCGGTGGAACTGCTGGAGGAGGCCGGGATCCCCGACGCCGGGCGTCGGGCGAAGCAGTACCCGCACGAGTTCTCCGGCGGGATGCGCCAGCGCGTCCTCATCGCGATGGCCCTGGCCGCGGAACCGGAACTCCTCATCGCCGACGAACCCACGTCCGCGCTCGACGTCACGGTCCAGCGCCAGATCCTCGACCACCTCGAACGCCTCACGGCGGCCCGGGGTGCCTCGCTGCTGCTCATCACCCACGACCTGGCCCTCGCCGCGGACCGCTGCGACGAGGTCGTGGTGATGTCGGCGGGCCGGGTCGTGGAGACCGGTGCGGCGCAGGGCGTCCTGCGCTCCCCGGCGCACGAGTACACGCAGCGGTTGGTCGCCGCGGTGCCGGGACGCACCGAACCCCGCACCGCGCCGGAGGGTGCGGCGGAGGTGCTGCGGGTGGAGAACCTCGTCAAGGACTACCGGGTCCGCGGCCGGCGCGAACGGTTGCGGGCGGTGTCCGACGTGTCGTTCTCGGTGCGGGCCGGGACCACGACGGCCGTCGTGGGGGAGTCCGGCTCGGGGAAGTCGACGACGGCGCGGATGGTCCTGGGGCTGGAGGAACCGACGTCGGGCACGGTGACGCTCGACGGCGGGCGCCGCGACATGCAACCCGTGTTCCAGGACCCCTACGGTTCGCTGGACCCGACGATGACCGTCGAACGGCTGATCGACGAACCGCTGCGGGTGTTCTCGGTCGGTGACGCCCGGGCCCGCCGGGAACGCGTCGGGGAACTGCTCGACCAGGTCGCCCTCGGCCGCGACCTCGCCCAGCGACGCCCGGCGGAACTCTCCGGCGGGCAGCGGCAGCGGGTCGCGATCGCCCGGGCGCTCGCGCTGAACCCGAAGCTGGTGGTGTGCGACGAGGCCGTCTCGGCCCTCGACGTCCTGGTCCAGAAGCAGGTGCTGGAACTCCTGGGCCGGTTGCAGGCCGACCTCGGGGTGAGCTACCTGTTCATCACCCACGACCTCGCCGTCGCGCGCAGCATCGCGCACGACGTGCTGGTCATGCGGCGCGGGGAGGTCGTCGAGCAGGGCAGGATCGAGGACGTGTTCAACCACCCCCAGCACGAGTACACCCGCGAACTCCTGACGGCGATCCCCGGGGCCACCCCCCGGCGCGCGGCCTGAGGTGGGCGCCACGGCGGAACGGGTCACCGAGGCCCTGCGCCAGGACGTCCTCAGCGGCGCGCTGCCCCCGGGTTCCCGCCTCACCGAGACCCTCCTGGCGCAGCGGTACGGGACCTCCCGCGTCCCGGTGCGGGAAGCCGTGCGGGCCCTGGCCGCCGACGGTTTCCTCGACCTGCGCCCCAACGCGGGCGCGACGGTCGCCGCCGTGCCCGTCGACGACCTCGCGGACCTCTACGCCGTCCGCAGGGTCGCCGAGGGGATCACCGCGGCCCGCTGCGCGCGGCGGGTCGCGGCGGGGGACGCGGACGGGCTCGTCGCCGAACTCGGGGAGGTCGTCGAGGCGGGTTTCGCGGCGCTGGCCGAGGAACGGGCCGCCGAGGGGGCCCGGCTGAACGCCGAGTTCCACGCCACCATCGCGCGGGCCTCGGGCGCGGCGAGCATGACGATGGTGCTGCGCCGGGTGACCGAGCGGATCCAGTGGGCCTACGCGACGACCGTCCCGCAGCAGGGGAAGCGGGCCTGGACCGAGCACCGCCAGATCGTCGCCGCCATCGCGGCGGGTGACGAGGCCCGGGCGAGTCGCTGCATGGAGACCCACGTCGAGAGGTCGCGGGCGGGGTTCCACGGCCGCTGAGCCCCGTCCCCTCACCTCGCCGCGGTGGCGGGGACGTCGTTCACCGCCGTCACGGCCGTTCTCGTGCTGCGCTCCGGCGGCGCACGGGAACCTGGTAGCGGATCAGCCGTGCGGAGTTGACGGCCACGAAGACCGAGGACGCGTTGTGCGCGATGGCCGCCACCACGGGCGACAGCGCCCCCGCGGCACCGAGCGCCAGCCCCAGGCCGTTCACGGCGATCGAGGCACCGTAGTTCTGCTTGATCAGACCCAGGGTCCGGTCCCCCAGGTCCCGCAACTGCAGCAACCGGCGCAGGTCGTCGCCGACGAGCGCGGCGTCGGCGGTCTCGACGGCGACGTCGGTGCCGGACAGGCCCATCGCGATCCCGAGATCGGCCAGGGCCAGCGCCGGGGCGTCGTTCGTGCCGTCACCCACCACGGCGACGGTGAAGCCCTCGGCCTGCAGGGCCCGCACGACGTCCTGCTTGTCCTCCGGCATCGTTTCCGCGCGGAACTCGGTGATGCCGAGTTCTGCGGCGACGGCGGCGGCGGTGTCGGGGTTGTCGCCGGTGAGCATGACGATCCGCTGGACCCCGCTGCGACGCAGGGTGTCCAGCACCTCGTACGCCTCCGGGCGGACCTCGTCACGCAGACTCACCAACCCCGTGAGGACTCCGTCCACGGCCAGCAGCAGCGGGGTCTCGGCGGCCCGCTGCAACCGGTCCACCCAGTCGGTGGCGTGCTCGTCGACGCTCACGCCCTCGCGGCGCATCAACCCCGGCGATCCCACGAGCAGGACCCGGCCGTTGGCCTGCACGCGCATCCCCAGACCGAGGATGACCTCGCACTCCTCGTGGGTGGGGATGAGCAGGTGACGTTCCTCGGTGGAGCGGATGACGGCCTGGGCCAGCGGGTGCCTGGAGTGCACCTCGGAGTTCGCGGCCTCGGAGAGGACCTGCTCAGGGGTCCAGTCCTCGCGGAAGGACAACACGTTCGTCACGACGGGACGGCCGACGGTCAGGGTCCCGGTCTTGTCGAAGACGAACGCGTCGACACGACCCGCGGCTTCCAGGTGCGAACCGCCCTTGACGAGGATCCCGCGCCGGGCCCCGTTGCCGATGGCCGCGCTGATGGCCGTCGGCGTGGCCAGTCCGACCGCGCAGGGGCAGGCGATGAGCAGCATCGTCATGGCCCGCCGCACGTCACGGGTGAACACCAACGTCGCCAGGGCCAGCCCGAAGGAGGCGGGGACGAACTTGCGGCTGAACGCGTCGCCCACGGTCTGCACGGGGGCACGGTCGGCCTGGGCGTCCTCGACGCGGGCGATGATCCGTCCCACCGCGGTGTCCGAACCCGTCGCGGTGGCCCGGACGACGAGACGCCCGCGCAGGTTGACGCTGCCGGCCAGCACGGGGTCACCGACGGCGCGCTGGACGGGGAGGTTCTCCCCCGTCAGCGCGGCCTGGTCCACGACGGCCTCGCCGTCGACGACCAGGCCGTCGACGGGCACGGTGGACTGGTCGTGGACGACGACGAGGTCGCCGACCCGCAGTTCGGCGAGGTCCACGCGCTGCTCGACGACCTCCTCGGCGCCGCTGCTGTCCCGGGTGTTCCGCCGCACCCACGCGGTGGTCTCGCTGCCCTGCAGCAGGTCTGCGATGGCCCGCCGGGTGCGGCGCAGCGTGAGGTCCTGCAGGTACTCCCCGATGTTGAGCAACCAGAGCACGGTGAGGGCCACGACGTTCTCGCGCAGCAACAGGCTCGCGACCGTGGCGGCGGAGACCAGCGCGTCGGTGCCCGCGCTCCGCTTCCCGACGAGGGAACCGAAGGCCCCCTTGAGGAAGGGGTAGCCGGAGAAGATCGTCACACCCGTCGCGACGAGACGGGAGGTCGGGCCGAGCAACGCCGGGCGACCGAAGGCGTAGCGGCGCAGGCCCAGCAGGGCCAGTGCGGCACCGCCGACGGCGATGCGGGCCACCTCACCGTTGCCGACGTCGGCCGAGCGCGGGGTGCGGGACGGCTCGGCGTCGTGCGCGACCCGCGCGCTGGAGGCGACCGCGGCCGCCATCTGCTCCACGGGCAGGGTCGCGGGGTCGAAGTGCACGACGACGTTGCCCGTCACGGGGTAGGCCCGCGCCAGGCGGACACCGTCGAGGCGGTCGAGGGCTTCTTCGGCCGCGACCGCACGAGCTGGGCTGCGGCGCAACCAGTCCGCCTGCAGCCGCAGGCGACCCGGAGCCACGGCCACGACGTTCAGCGGCGACAACTCGACCGGGCTCCAGGTGGGGCTGGACACGTGCGCACCTCCTGGGGGGTGGGGGACGGTGAGCCGGAACCGGTCAGTGCTGGTGGTCGTGCCCCGCCTGCGGGGTGGGCGGTACGGGGACCTGCTCGCCGAGCTCGTCGTAGGCCTGGGCCACGATGTCGCCGGTGCCCAGGCGCAGGCGCTCGACCCCGGTCTCGGCGGCGCGGGAGGCCTTGATGCCGGCCTTGGTCCCGCTGACGGCGAGGCGGCGCAGGGCCGCGCCGCCGCGGCCGTCGCCGAGGGCCTTGACGATCCCGGCCGAAGCGGCCGCGGTGAGGGCGAGACGCCCGAGGGGCGCGGCGATGGGCAGCACGGATGACCTCCTGAGACGACGGACGTTCATTCCACCACGAGCGGATCGGTGAGGAGGTGGGCCGGGACGTGGGGCTCTCGCGGGCCCAGCCACGCCTCGAACCCGTCCTCCCGGGGGCCGCCCTGGGCACCGGCGGCCTGCTGGGCCGCCGCCTCCTGCGCCCCGGCTTCTTCGGCCACCGTGGCCAGGACGTCGGTGAAGGCGGCCCGCACCCGGTCCCTGTCGCCGGGTTCTGTGCCGGTGACGACGAGGTGGGTGCTGCGGTCCCCGGGGCGCCAGGTGCTGGTCTCGCCGATGCTCAGCTGGCCTCCGGCGCCGTCCCACGCGCAGATCGTGCCCGGCCGGGTGGTGAGGCGGAAGGTGCCGCGGGCGCGCAGGCGCCCGGCGCCGAGGTCCTCGATCCGTTCCAGCAGCCGGCCCGGGTGCAGCGTGCGGTCGGAGGTGAGTTCCACGGTCCAGACCCCGCAGGTGTCCTCGACCGGGGGGCGGCGCACGGTCAGCAGGTCGGCGCGGGCGCCGCTGCGGTGCGTCCCGCCCGCGACGTCGACGAGCTGCGCGCCGCCGGTGCCTTCCAGGGGCAGCACCGGTACCCCCGGGCCGCACAGGTGGGCCAGCAGGGTGCGTGCGCGCCCGTCGGCGGTGCCGTCGGTCAGCACCAGGTCCGCTTCGTCGAGCTGTCGGGCCAGGGCCTCGCCGACGGCGCGTTCGTCGTCCTCGCCGAGGGCGGTGCCGCGTTCGGACAGCAGCGCGTCGCCGAGGAGGTCCTCGACGAGGCCGGCGGCCTCGACGGCGGCCACGACCCCGCGCACGGCGACGGCGTCGCGCAGGTCGTCCTGCGTGCACAGCGCGGCCAGGACCGGGGTGGGGTCGGCACCGACCGGCAGGGCCAGCACGAGGGCGGACCAGCGGCCGGTGGCCGCGATGGCCGCCACCGTCGGCAGGAGGTCCTCGCGCTGGGCGCAGCCCAGGCAGGCGTGCTCGAGCGGGACCACGACGTCCTCCACCACGCCGCCGAAGTCGCTCACGACGCGCCGCAGGTCCTCGGCCCCGAGGTCGTAGCGCAGGACGACGGGCGCCGGGGACGTCGCAGAAGACGGTGCTCGTCACCAGGTCGCGCTGCAGCGGGTGGATCGAGGTCACGACGGTGATCGGCAGGACGGACGACACGGACACCTCCACATGAGAACAGTTCTCGTTTAGGGTGACGCTACCAGCCGCCGAACCCTGGAGGAGACGTGCCCCGTCCCGCAGCCCGCCCGTCCGCTGAACCGTTCACCACGCCGACGACCCCGCCGCCCGTCCCCGCGCTCCGGGGTTGGGTGCTCGTCCCCGCCGGGGAACCCGGCCTGCTGCACCGGGCGCGCGCCGTCGTCCGCAACTCGCGAAACCTCGTCCTGGTCGCCCTGGACCCGGGGGTGGCGACACCGGCCCGCGCCTGCCTGGCCGTCGGGGTGGAGTTCGCCTGGACCGCACCGCGCCCGGGGTGCCTGACGTGGTTCCGCGACCTCACCGCCCACGAGACCGCCGCGGCCCTGGACTGGATCGCGGGTCCGGTGGCGGAACTGGCCGCGGTCCCCGCCGCGCTGCACCGCCGCATCGCCGCGGTGCAGCCGGCGGGTGCCCGGCCGTGAGGGGAGGGTCAGTCGCGCGCGTAGCGGCGGCGGAACTTCTCCACCCGGCCCTCGGTGTCCAGCACGCGGGCGCTCCCGGTCCAGAACGGGTGGCTCGCCGCCGACACGTCGACGTCGAACACGGGGTAGGTGCGTCCGTCCTCCCACTCCGCGGTCGGCAGGTCTCGGCGCGCGGCGAGGGTGGAGTTCGACAGGAACGCCGTGCCCGCGGCCTTGTCGCGGAAGACGACCGGGCCGTAGACGGGATGCAGGTGTGGTTTCACAGTTCCTCCTGTAGATGAGATACGTTCTCAACAGTAGGACCCAAACCCGTTCACCACGACCAGGGAGCCCACGTGTCCGCTCACTGCCAGGTCACCGGAGCTGTTCCGGGGTTCGGCAAGTCCGTCTCGCACTCGCACCGGCGAACCAGCCGCCGGTTCGACCCGAACGTCCAGCGCAAGAAGTGGTTCGTCCCCTCCCTGGGGCGCACCGTGACGCTGACCGTTTCCGCGCGCGGCATCAAGACCGTCGACAAGCGCGGCATCGAGTCCGTCGTCGCGCAACTGCGAGCCCGAGGGGAGAAGTTCTGATGGCCAGGTCCCAGGACGTGCGTCCTGTCATCGAACTCCGCTCCACGGGTGGGACGGGCTACACCTACGTCACGCGCAAGAACCGCCGGAACGACCCCGACCGCATGGTCGTCCGCAAGTACGACCCCGTCCTGCGCCGGCACGTCGACTTCCGCGAGGAGCGCTGAACCGTGGCCAAGGAGAGCAAGATCGCCAAGAACGAGCAGCGCAAGGACGTCGTCGCCCGGTACGCCGCGCGCCGGGCCGAACTCAAGCAGGCCGCCGTCGACCCGCACGCGACCAGCCGGGAACGGGTCGCGGCCCAGCTGGCCCTGCAGAAGCTCCCGCGCGACGCCAGCCCCACCCGGGTCCGCAACCGCGACGTCACCGATGGGCGCCCGCGTGGCGTCCTGCGCACGTTCGGGCTGTCGCGCATCACGTTCCGCGACATGGCCCACGCCGGGGAGCTACCCGGCGTCACGAAGTCCAGCTGGTGAGGGGAGCGACGTCGTGAAGGTACGCGCATCGTTGAAGAGCCTGAAGCAGAAGGAGGGATCCATCGTCGTGCGTCGTCACGGGAAGACCTACGTCATCAACAAGAGGAACCCGCGCTGGAAGGCGCGGCAGGGCTGACCCCGCGGTGGCGCTCCGACGCGATCGGCGGTCGGGAGCGGGGTCAGGCCTGTTCTGCCGAGCACCACCACGTCGTGCGGCCCCCGACCGTCGCGCGCACCATCTCGGCGCCGCAGCGGGGGCAGTGCCCTCCGTTCGTGCGGTGCGGGATCACCTCGCCGGTGTGGACGCCGCCGTGCTTGACGGCGTGCCGGATCCCGGCGCGCAGTTCCCGGCGGAGTTCGTCGAGCTCCTCGGTGCGCAGTTCCCCGGCCGGCCTGCGCGGGGACATCCGGCTGCGCCACAGCACCTCGTCGGCCAGCAGGTTCCCGATCCCCGCCAGCACCGACTGGTCCAGCAACCGCGCCTTCAACGGAGCGGTTCCGCGGCCGACGCGTTCGCGGAACTCCTCGCGCCCGATCTCCTCGGCGTCCGGGCCCAGCGCGGCCAGGTCGGGATCGAGCCGGACCCGGCCCAGGCGGCGCTTGTCGAAGAGGCGCAACTGCCCGCCGTCCTCGAAGTCCAGGGTGAAGCGGTACCACTCGTCCTTGACCGCGGTCGACTGCGGCCGCGGCCCGGCGTAGTCGCCGCCGACCGCCAGGTCTCCCTCGCCGCCGGGCGGGCTGATGAAGATGCGTCCGCTCATGCCCAGGTGGATCCCGAGCGACGGACCGTCCTCGGAGGAGTCGCACCACATGGACTTCCCGCGCCGGTGGGCCGCGGTCAGGGTCCGGCCCAGCAGGGCCTTGCGCAGGTCGCCCGGTGCGTGCGGGCGGCACTCGTAGGTGTCGCGGTCGTCGACGTCGGCGATCCGGCGGTCCAGACCGCTCTCCTCGATGACCTTGCGGGCGGACTCGACCTCGGGCAGCTCCGGCACGTCGTGACCATAACCTCCGGTTCCGCCCCTACTGTGGCCCGGTGCGCTCAGGGGTTCTCGCGGTCGTGGCCCTGCTGCTCCTCGCCGGGTGCTCCGGGGAGCCCGAAGCACCCGCGCCGCAACCCATCACCGTGAACGTCGCCGGCGACGTCCACTTCGCCGGCTCCAGCGCCGCGGCCCTCGGACCCGGCGGGCTGGAGGCGGTCGCGGGGGTGCTCGGCGACGCCGACGTCACCGTGGTCAACGTCGAGACCGCGATCACCGACCGCGGGGACCCCGCGGGCAAGAAGTACACGTTCCGCGCGCCGGCGTCCGGGCTCGGCGCGTTGAAGGCGGTCGGGGTCGACGTCGCGGCGATGGCCAACAACCACAGCCTCGACTACGGCCGGACCGGTCTGCAGGACACCCTCGCCGCGGGGAAGGCGCAGGGACTGCCGATCATCGGGCTGGGGACGGACGTCGGCGCGGCGTTCGCGCCGTACCGCACGACCGTCCGCGACAACCGCCTCGCCGTGTTCGACGCCACCCAGGTCCTCGACACCTCGCTCGCGACGGCGTGGACCGCGACCGCGGAGAAACCCGGACTGGCCTCCGTGCAGACGGACTCCGGGCGGGCGCGGCTCGTCGCCGCGGTGAAGGCCGAACGCGGACGCAGCGACTCGATCGTCGTCGTCCTGCACTACGGCAGGGAACTCGCCGGGTGCCCCACCGACGACCAGCGCCGGATCGCCCGGGAACTCGTCGCCGCGGGCGCCGACGCCGTCGTCGGATCGCACGCGCACATCCAGCTCGGGCAGGGTTTCCTGACCGCCGGGGACCGGACGGGTTTCGTCGACTACGGCCTCGGGAACTTCGTGTTCTACGCCGAGCGCCCCGGGACGGTCGACTCCGGCGTCCTGAAGCTGACGCTGCCCGGAACGGGCGGGGTCTCCGCCGCGGCGTGGACGCCCGCCACCATCCGTTCCGGGGTCCCCGTCCCGCTGACGGGCGACGAGGCGGCCGAGGCGCTGCAGGAGAAGGACTCCCTGCGCGCCTGCGCCGACCTCGCCGCCACGTCGGGAGGTCAGGCCAGGAAGGGGTAGTCCGTGTAGCCCTCGGCGCCCGAGCCGTAGCTCGTGGTCGGGTCGAGCTCGTTCTCGGGGTGACCCCCCTGCCAGCGCGCCAGCAGGTCCGGGTTCGCCATCACGGCGCGGCCCACGGCGACGACGTCCGCGACACCGTCGGCGACGAGGCCCGTGGCCTCCTCGCGGGTGGTCACGGCGGCGAAACCGGTGTTCAGCATGAGCGGGCCCTCGAAGCGCTTGCGCAGGCCCTGGACGAGGTCGCCCGTCGGGTCGGCGTGCAGGACGCTCAGGTAGGCCAGACCCAGCGGAGCCAGGCCCTCGACCAGCGCGGCGTAGGTGGCCTCGACGTCGGCGGGGTCGGTCTCGAGCGCGTCCTGGATGTTGTGCGCGGGGGAGATGCGGATGCCCACGCGGCCGGCGCCGATCTCGGCGGCCACGGCCGTCGCGACCTCGATCGAGAGGCGCGCACGGTTCTCCGGGGAACCGCCGTAGGAGTCGGTGCGGTGGTTCGACCCCGGCGCCAGGAACTGGTGCAGCAGGTAGCCGTTCGCGGAGTGGATCTCGACCCCGTCCAGCCCGGCGTCGACGGCGCGACGCGACGCGGTGACGAAGTCGGTGACGACGTCGGCGATCTCGGACGTCGTCAGCTCGTGCGGGACCGGGTAGGCGACCTTGCCGGTCGCGGTGTGGGTCTCGCCCTGGATCGCGATGGCGCTCGGCCCGACGATCCGCTCGGTGCCGGTGATGTCGGTGTGCGTGACGCGGCCACCGTGCATGACCTGCATCACGAGACGGCCGCCGCGGGCGTGCACCGCCTCGGCGACACCGCGCCAGCCTTCCTGCTGCTCGTCGGTGACGATCCCGGGCTGGCCGGGGTAGGACCGCGACTCGCGGCTGGGGTAGGTGCCTTCGGTGACGATGAGGCCGGTGCTCGCGCGCTGGCCGTAGTGCTCGGCGACGAGGGGTCCGGGGACACCCTCGGCACCGGAGCGGGTCCGGGTCAGCGGGGCCATGACGAGGCGGTTGGGCAGCTGGAGGTCGCCCAGGGCGACGGGGGAGAAGAGGTCCACGTACCGGCTCAACAACCGGACCGGAGTCCGTCTTCCCGATGACCGTAGAGTTCACCCCCGTGTCCGGGATCCTCGTCGCGGTGGTCTGCCTGCTCGCCCTCGTCGTGGGTGCCTGGGCGGTCGTCGTCGTCGCCCGGGACCGCCGGGTCGGCCGCGCGCTGCTCGTCGGCCTGGCGGTCCTCGAGCTCGGTGTCCTCGCCCTCGTGGTCGACGGGGTCGTCGACCTCGTCACCGGACCGCGTCCCGTCGAGCTCGCCACCACGATCGCCTACCTCGTCGTGTCGCCGTTCGTGCTGCCGGCGGGGACGTTCTGGGCGCTCGCGGACCGGTCACGACCCAGCACGCTCGTGCTCGTCGTCGCCTGCTTCGCCGTCGTCGTCATCGCCTACCGCGCCTACCTGCTGTTCGGAGTGACCCAGTGAGCAGTGACCCGGTGAGCGGGCGACCCGAACCCCGCCGGACGACGGGGCTGGGACGCGTCCTGGTCGCCCTCTACGGCGTCTTCGCCATCGCCGCGGTCTCCCGCGCCGGCGTCCAGATCGCGACGCAGTTCCACGAGGCCCCGCTCGCGTACGTGCTGTCCGCCTTCGCCGGGGTCGTCTACGTCGTCGCGACGCTCGGGCTGGGCCGCACGGGCCACGGCTGGCGTCGCGCCGCCTGGGTGGCCTGCAGCGTCGAACTGCTCGGCGTCCTGACCGTGGGGACCCTCAGCCTCGCCGACGCGGCCGCCTTCCCCGACTCCACCGTCTGGTCCGGCTACGGCCGTGGCTACGGCTTCGTCCCGCTCGTGCTGCCGGTCCTGGGCCTGGTCTACCTGCGGCGGGAGTCCCGCCGCTCCTGACCGGTGTCCCGACCGAACCACCCGTGCGCGACGATGCCAGGGTCATGCGCACACCCGAGACCGCCGCCGCCCCGACCGCCCCGACCACCCGTGGCACCACCGTCGTCCTCCTCGTGGGGCTGCTGCTGGTCGCCTGCGCCATGCGCGCCCCCATCACCGGGGTCGGGTCCGTGCTCCCGATCGTCTCCGACGACCTCGCCCTGTCCGCGACGCTCGCCGGGGCGCTGACGTCGCTGCCGCTGCTGGCCTTCGCCGCGAGCTCGCTCGTCGTCCCGCGGGTCGCCGCCCGCCTCGGGACCCGGCTCACCCTGGTCCTCGCGCTGTTCCTGCTGGTCGCCGGGTCCCTGCTGCGCTGGGTCCCGGGCGTCGTGCCCCTCTTCGCCGGGACGGCCGTCCTCGGGGTCGCCATCGGCGTCGCCAACGTGCTCATGCCCGCGCTCATCCGCGCCGAGTTCCCCGCCCGGATCCCCCTGCTCACCAGCACCTACGTCGTCCTCATGCAGGTCGTCGCCAGCGTCTCCTCCGGCGTCGCCGTGCCGCTGTCGGAGCACCTCGCCGGCGGCTGGCGCAGCGCGCTGGTCGTGTGGGCCGCACCCGCCCTCGTCTGCGTCGTGCTGTGGCTGCCCCTGGTCCGCCGCGGTTCCGGCCCGGCGACCGGAGGACCGCGACCTCGCGCGCCCTGGGGTTCGGGACTGGCCTGGGCGGTCACCGCGTTCATGGCCGCCCAGTCGGTGATCTTCTACGTGATGCTGGCGTGGCTGGCGACGATGGTCCACGACCGCTCCGGGACCGACCGCGCCGCCGCCGGCGTGCTGCTGTCGGTGATGCAGGTCGCCGGAGTGGTCGGCAGCCTCCTCGTCCCCGTCGTCGCGGGTCGCACCGTCGTGCGCACCCGGCGCGCGGCGATGGGGGCCACGACGTTCACGATGACCGGCCTGCTCCTCCTCCTGCTCGTCCCCGACGCGGCCGTCGTCGCCGTCGTCGTCGCCGGGCTCGGGATGGGTGGGGCCGTCGTGCTGGCGCTCGCGAGCGTCTCGGCGCGGGCGGCGGACGGGGCCACGGCGGTCGCGTTGTCCGGGATGGCGCAGGGCGTCGGCTACCTCGCGGCCGCGGTCGGACCGGTGCTCATCGGGGCGCTGCACGTGGCGAGCGGTTCGTGGACGGTGCCGCTGGTGGTGCTCGTGCTGGTGGCGGCCGGGCAGCTGGTGGCGGCGCGGGCGGCCGGGAAGGACGCGTTCGTGCGGGCGTGACCGGTCGGGGGCGCGTCAGGAGTCGAACCCGAGACCGGCGGCGTCGAGACCCCGCAGGAAGAGACCGCGGTGCCCCTGCCGGTGGTCGGCGCGGTCGAGGGCCGCGCGGGTCATGGCCACGCCCAGCGCGGCCACCGGTTCCGGGGGGAACGGCAACGGCTTGCGTCGCACCATCTCCAGCTCGGTCCGTTCCGTCGGGGCGCCGGCGATGAGGTCCAGCAGCACCTCGGCGGCGAAGCGGGTGCTCCCGACACCGAGGCCGGTGAAACCCCGGGCGTAGGCCAGCCGACCCGCCTTCGCCGTCCCGTAGTAGGCCGTGAACCGCGTGCACGTGTCGATGGCTCCGCCCCAGCGGTGGCTGAAGCGCACGTCCTCGAGCTGGGGGAACATCGTGAAGAAGTGGCTCGCGAGCCGCTCGTAGGAGGCGCGGTTGTCCTCGTAGCGGGAGCGGACCGCGCCCCCGGCGTGGTGGACCGCGTCGTAGCCGCCGAAGAGGATGCGGTCGTCGGCCGAGAGCCGGACGTAGTGGAACTGGTTGGCGAGATCGGTGATCCCCTGGCGGTGGGCCCAGCCCACGGACGCCTTCTGGGCGCTCGTGAGCGGTTCGGTCATCAGCACGTAGTCGTACACGGGGACCGTCCGGAGACGGTCACGCCGCAACAGGCTGGGGAAGACGCCGGTGGCCAGCACGACGTGGGCCGCGCTGATGCCGGCCCGGGCCGTGCGGACCGTCAGGCGGCCACCGCTGGGTTTCTTGTCCTCGACGACCTCGGTGACGGGGGAGTGCTCGAAGACCTCCACCCCGAGGTCCCGGGCCACCCGGGCCAGCTCCCGGGCCAGCCGTGCGGGGTGCAGCAGCGCGACGTCGTGGCGGTCCCACCGTGCGCCGAGCACGACGGGGGAGTCCACCTCGGCGCGGACCGCGGCCGCGTCCAGGAGGTCGCTCGGCGAGGTGGACCCGTCGGCCAGCCAGGGAACCTGGTGCGGTTCGACGGCGACGGTCAGACTGCCCGTCCGCTCGAACTGGCAGTCCACCTCCAGCTCGTCGACGTCCCGCGCGAACGCGTCCAGGTTCTGCCGCCCGAGACGCCGCAGCACCTCCTGGTCGCGGGGCCAGCGGGTGCGCCCGTTCTCGTCCCCGTGGGTGATGCTCGCCTCGCAGAAGCCCCCGTTGCGGCCGGAAGCCGCCCACCCCACGGTCTCGGACTCCAGCAGGACGACGCTGCGCGCGGGGTCGCGCCGCTTGGCCAGCACCGCCGTCCACAACCCCAGGTACCCACCGCCGACCACGACCAGGTCGGCCGTCGTCGCGCTGGTCAGTTGTTCCGGGGTCGGTCCCGCCGGGGCGTCCTGGAGCCAGTACGCCGCGAGTTCGGTGCCGGCCAGGGCCCGGTGGACGAGCGCCGGGTCCGGGGCGGACCGTTCCCACACGGTGCGGTGTCGGGCGGGCGTTCGAAGGTCGAGACTCACAGCAGCACGTCCAGTCGGTTCGTCGCGGTCGGTCGTCGTGCGGTTCAGGTCGTCGTGCGGTTCAGTCGGCGTCCTGCAGTGCCAACGGTGCGGGCGGTCGGCGGAACCCCCGGGTCTTCACCCCGATGTAGACGAGACCCAGCCCCAGCCAGACGAGTCCCAGTTCCTTCGCGTGCGCGTCGATGCCCACCCACAGGACGACCGTCACCAGCACGCCGAGACCCGGGAGCACCAGGAACTTCAGGACGTCCGCACCGTGGCGGCGTCCGCCCCTGACGAAGTAGTGGTTGATCGCGGCGTAGTTGACCAGCACGAACCCGGTGATGGCGCCGAAGCTCACGAGCGAGGCCGCCCCCAGCAGGTCGTCCGCGTAGAAGATGGCTGACAACGAGATGACCGACGTGGCGAGGATGTTGCGCACCGGGGTCTGGAAGCGTGCGTCGACCCGCCCGAAGAACCGACGCGGCAGCACGTCGTCCCGGCCCATCCCGAGCAGGACCCGGGAGACGGCCGCCACCGCAGCCATCGCGCAGACGATGGTGGACACGTTGTCGACGACGAGGAAAGGGACCTCGATCCAGGACGTCCCGGTGTGCGCGATCAGTTCCAGGATGCCGACGTTCGGGTCCACCATGTCGCTGACGGACGTGGGCCAGGCCGTCTGCAGGAGGTAGGCCATGACCGCGAACCCGGCGCCGCCTCCGACGCACACGATCATCACCGCTCGCGGCACCGTCTTCCTGGGTTCCACCGTTTCCTCCGCGAAGGTGGAGACCGCGTCGAAACCCAGGAAGGACACGGCGAGGACGGACGCTCCCCGCAGGACGTTTCCGGTGTCGAAGGTGTCGGGGTTCACGAGAGCGTGGGTGTCGATCAGTCCGGTCGTTCCCTGGGCCCGGAGGATGACGACGACGAGCACGATCGCGAACACCGCGCTGAAGACGACCTGCGCGACGACGACGGCGATGTTGATGCGACCGGCGGCGCGCACCCCGATGACGTTGAACACCGCGACGAAGACCGCACCCGCGACGACCCAGAGCGCGACGGGAACCCCCGGCACGAAGGCGTTGAGGTAGGTGCCCAGGAGCAGGTAGCAGATCATCGGGAGCAACAGGTAGTCGAGCAGCATCACCCAGCCGGTGAAGAACCCCAACCAGGGGTTCACCGACCTCTGCACGTACGTGTACGCCGAGCCCGCGACCGGGTGGGCACGCACCATGAGGCTGTAGCTGTACGCGGTGAAGGACATCGCGACGGTGGTGATGAGCACGGCCAGGGTCTGCATCCCCCCGGTCAGGTCGCTCGTGATGCCGAACTGGTCGAACACCACGGTGGGTGCGAGGTACGCCAGCCCGAACACGACCAGGTAGCGCAGGTTGAGGACGCGGCGCAGTGCCGGAGTTCGGGTTTCGACGGTCACGAGGGTCTCCTTCACACTGGGGTGGCGCCGGAGCGGGACGGTGCGGGCGATTCCGTGCCGAACGGGAGGGAGCCGGCGACGACGGTCCCCTCGAAGACCACCGCGTCGACCGTGACCTCGGACAGCCGGCTCGGGTCGACCGTCAGCGGGTCCTCCCCGAGCACGACGAGGTTGGCCAGCTTCCCGGGGGTCAGCGATCCCATCCGGTCGTCCAGGCGGAGTTGCCGGGCGGCGTCGAGCGTGTGTCCCCTGAGCAGGACGTCGGGACCGAGGCCTGCGTCCTCCGGAGGCCGTACCCCGCGGGGGTACCGGGAGGCGTCGAGCGGGAACTCGGGGTCGACGCGCGTGGCGGCGACCTGCATCCCGAAGAGCGGGGAACCCCGGTGGGCCTCGTACTGCGTCACGGTGTCGCTGCCGAAGGTCAGCGTGGCGCCGCTGGCGACGAACTCGGTGAACCGGTACATGCGGTTCCAGCGTCCGTCGCCGAGGTGGGCGCGTCCTTCCTCGCCGAAGTACCCTCCGGACCAGTGCGGCGTCCAGTTGACGATGATCCCGAGTTCCGCGGGCCGGTGCATGTCCGCGGGGTCGACCAGTTCGCAGTGGGCGAGCGTCACCTGCGTGCGCCAGGGAGTCCCGGTCGCGGCACACGCCGTCCGGGCGGCGGCGACGGCGTCGCAGGCTGACCGGAAGGAGCGGTCGCCGACGAGGTGGACGTGGAGGTCCGTCCCGTCGTCGTTGCAGGTCAGGAGGCAGGACGTCAGCTCCTCCGTCGACATCGCCATCTCGCCGAGCTCGTGCCCGTTCCCCGCTCGGCACAGCGGTTCGAGCACGGCGCTGTTGCCGCTCTCGTTGGTGCCGTCCAGCATGAGTTTGAGGGTGCGGACGCGGATGCGGGCACCTCCGTACCGTTCGTGGTACTCGTGCGCCTTCTCGAGGGCGGTGGGGAGTTCCCGCAGTTCCCGGAAGACCACCGCACCCTCGTAGTAGAGGTCGAGCTCGCCCCGGCGGTCCAGTTCCTGCGCGGCCGCGAGGACCTCGTCGTCCTCCAGGATGGCCTCGAACACGGCCGTCACGCCGTTCGCCGTCAGCTGGTCCAGCACGGGGGCGAGCAGTTCGGGGGTGATGTGCTCCGGCGGCCTCCAGCCCAGTCGGTCGTACATGGTCTCCAGGAACGGGAGGTGGGCGAACTCGCGCAGCAGACCGGTGGGTTCGCCGTCCTCGTCGCGGACGAACACCTGCAGCCCGGGGATGGGATCGGGCGTCCGGGCCGTCACCCCCATCAGTTCCAGCATCCGGCTGTTGACCCAGTGCTCGTGATCGCTGAAGTCGGTGCAGAGGACGGGACGGTCGTCGACCACTCGGTCCAGCAGCTCCTTCGTGGGCTGACCTGCCGGGAACAACGTGCTGGGGTAGTACTCGAAGTACAGGTAGGGGGCCTCGTCGCGGGGGTGCTCGGCGGCGTAGCGTCGTACGAACTCGAGGAGCTCCTCGGCGTCGTGCGTCCACGGCAGGGTCGTGTGCCAGGCGCTGCGGGAGATCATGGCCGGGTGGGCGTGCGCGTCGACGAATCCCGCGACGATCGTGCGTCCGCCCAGGTCCACCGTGTCCGAACCCTCGGGTGCGTCCCACGAGTCCGCCGCCCCGACGAAGGCGATGTGCTCGCCGTCGATGACGATGGTGTCCGCGTGCGGTCGTTCGGGGTCGGAGGTGTGGATGTTCGCGTTGCTGAGGATCAGGCTCACGGCAGTGGTCCTTCGTCGGCTCTGGGGCACTCGCCCGGCTCGCGGTTGCGTGCATTTAGTCAGAAGTGACGAAGTTCTACAAGGGGTTCGGGGAGATCGGGGAGAGTGGTGGGCACACGAGGTGCAGCGGGGTCGCGACAGGCGCGAGCTCACGAGAGGAAGGGCCAGGTCCTCGCGGCCGCCGTGCAGGCCATGGCCTCCCACGGCTTCCGTGGTGCCACGCTCGAGGTGATCGCGGACACGGCAGGGCTGGCCCGCGGTCACGTCCGCTACATCGCGGGCAACCGGGAGGACCTGCTCATCGAGGCCGCTCGCTACTTCTACTTCGGGGAGGCGGCCCTGGCCCTGACCGACCTGGCGGAGCTCGCCGCGGTGGCGCCCCTGGTGCCCACGGGCTCGGACCTCTCGGCCACCTTCGACTACCTGTTCGGAAAGTTCGCGGTGCCCGGTGTCGAGAACGCCGCGGTCAACGCCTTCGTCGACGCCGGTCGGACCATCCCGGCCATCCACGACATCGTCTCCGCGGCTTACCAGGGTCTCGAGGGGTCGATCCGCGCGGCGATCGTCCGTGATCGGCCCGGTGTCGAGGAGGCCGCCGTCGTCCCCGTCGTCTACGGGGTGCTCACCATCGCGCTCGGCAACAGCTACCTCAGTGACGTCCCGGAGCTGGGACGACGTCAGGCCGACGCGCGAGCGGCCGCCGAACAGCTGGTCGGGGTGCTCGCACGAGGGGCAGCGCCGACGGACGGCTAGGACCCGGAGAGCTCGAACCAGACGGTCTTGCCGAGCGGGCCGACGGCGAGGTCGGTCCCCCAGCGGCTGGACAGCATCTCGACCATGGCCATCCCGCGTCCGCTCTCGGCGTCGGCGCGCTGCGAGCCGATCAGCGGCATCCCGCCGCCGTTGTCGGAGACCTCCACGCGCAGCGAGGCGCCGTTGACGCGGTCGAGGGCCACCAGCACCATGCCGTCACCGTGGATGACGGCGTTGGTCACGACCTCGCTGGCCAGCAGCAGCGCCGCTTCGACGGTGTCCTCCTGGATCTCGTCGGCCGCGACCCAGGGCGCGCACCACTCCGTGATGAGCCACCTCGCGATGCCGACCGACCGGGGGTTGGGTGGGAGGACCACGCGGAACAACGGTCCTCGACCTCCCCAGCCCCGAACGACACCCCGCCGAGGTCCCTCCACGGCGCTCCAGCCCCACGCATGTGAGCAGAGTCATCGATGCGTGACACACAGTCAATCACTCGGGTCGCCGCTTGTCCGAACGCAGGCGGAACTCGTGTCTCGACCCAGCGCCGTCACAGGGGCCCCACGGGCTCAGACCGGCAGGTCGACGCCCACCACCTCGAGGACGGTCAGGACCGCCAGGACGGTGCAGACGACCCCGCCGATCCGGCTCACCGTGGCGACGCTGAGCCGCTTCACCACCGTCGCCCCGATCGCCGCGGCCAGCCCGGACACCACGAGCAGTGCGGCCCAGGAACCGAGGAACACCGAGACCGGGTCGTCGTAGCGGGCGGCCAGTCCGGCGGTGAAGAGCTGCGACAGGTCGCCCCACTCGGCCAGGAAGACGACCCCGAAGCAGGCCAGGACGGCGCGCACCCCCGACTTCCCGCCCGTGACCTTCTGCTCGTACTCCTGCAGCGCGTCCGCCTCGGCCTGCTGCGCCTTCGCCGCACCGCGGAAGAGGGTGAAGGCGCCGACGGCGAACAGCAGCGCCGCCACCGCCGCGACCGGCCGTTCGGGCAGCTGGGCGAGCAGGCGTCCGGCGACGACGGCGATGAGGCACTGCACGGCGAAGGCGAGGCCGACCCCGATCCAGGCCGTCAGCGGCTTGAACCGGGTGGCGAGCACGAGGGTCGCCACGAAGGTCTTGTCGGGCAGCTCCAGCAGCAGGATCGGCAGGAAGCTGGCGGCGAAGACGGCGGGATCCACGGGTTTCCTCTCAGGGGGCAGCGGCCATGAGAGCACGTCCGCCGCGAGCCACGACAACGCCAGAACCACAGTTCTGCGGACCGTCGAGCACGGTTGCGGTGCGACGAAACCTGGCCGCGCGGTGGCCGGTCCACCACACTGGGCGGGTGCCGGAGCTCCCCGAGGTCGAAGGGCTCGCCGCCTTCCTGCGCGAGCGGATGACGGACCGCGTCGTCGCCCGCGTCGAGGTCGGCGCCCTCAACGTGCTCAAGACCTACGACCCGCCGCCGACGGCGCTCGGTGGACTGCTGGTCAGCGGCGTCGAGCGGCACGGCAAGTGGCTCGACATCGACGTCGACGGGATCCACCTCGCGATCCACCTGTCCCGCGCGGGTTGGGTGCGCTGGTCCGACGCCCTGCCGAAGGCGCCGCTGAAGCCCAGCGGCAAGAACTCCGTCGCGTTGCGGGTCCGGCTCGCCCCCGAGGGCGACGAGGACCCCGAACGCCCGCCGGGGTTCGACCTGACCGAGGCCGGCACCCAGAAGCGGCTGGCCGTGCACGTCGTGAAGGACGTCCAGCAGGTCCCGGGGATCGCCTCGCTGGGGCCCGACCCCCTCGACGACTCCTTCGACCTGGCGGCGTTCGCGGCGCTGCTGAACGGTTCGCGGCAGCAGGTCAAGGGGCTGCTCCGCGAGCAGTCGGTGCTCGCGGGGGTCGGGAACGCCTACTCCGACGAGGTGCTGCACGTCGCGAAGCTCTCCCCCTACGCGATCGCCGGGAAACTCCCCGAGGCGGAGGTGGAACGGCTCCACACCGCGTTGCGGACGACGTTGCGGGGCGCCGTCGCCGAGGCCGGCGGTCGACCCGCCCAGGAGCTCAAGGACGCCAAACGGGCCGGCATGCGCGTCCACGGACGGACGGGTCTGCCCTGCCCGGTCTGCGGTGACACCGTGCGCGAGGTCTCCTTCGCCAACCGCTCCCTGCAGTACTGCGCCACCTGCCAGACCGGCGGCAAACCCCTCGCGGACCGCAGGATGTCCCGCCTGCTGAAGTGAGTTCCCCCGGAGTCCACCCAGACCCCCCTGTGCGGGACGGGCCCGGGAGGAGTTCACTGCGGGCATGACGCGACGCAGCGCAGCCCCCACCCGTCGTTCCGTCCTCACCACCTCCGCCGTCCTCGGCGGGCTCGCGGTGGTCCCCGCCACGGCCACGACCGCCTCGGCCGCCCCCGACCACGGCTGGCCGACCCCCTTCGTCGTCGGCCACCGCGGCGCCTCCGCCTACCGTCCCGAGCACACCACGGCGTCGTGGGAACTCGCGGCCCGGATGGGTGCGGACGTCGTCGAACCCGACCTGGTCCCGACGAAGGACGGCGTCCTGGTCTGTCGGCACGAACCGGAGATCTCCGGGACCACCGACGTCGCCGACCACCCGGAGTTCGCCGACCGGTCGGCGACGCGGACCATCGACGGGATCGTGTACACCGGCTGGTTCACCACCGACTTCACGCTGGCCGAGCTCCGCACGCTGCGGGCGAAGGAACGCCTCCCGCAGATCCGTCAGCACAACACGATCTACGACGGGTCGTGGCGGGTCCCCACGTTCCGCGAGGCCCTGCGGCTGCGGCAGCGCCTGTCCCGCGAGCTCGGCCGCACGATCGGGATCGTCCCGGAGATCAAGCACTCGACCTACTTCCGTTCCCTCGGGTTCGACGTCGAGGCGCAGGTGGTGGCGACGCTGAACTCCACCGGCCTGAACTCCGCCGACGCGCCGGTCGTCGTGCAGTCCTTCGAGCTGACCAACCTGCAGCAGTTGCGCTCGGCCTACGGCCTGCGGACGCCCACGGTGTTCCTCACCTCGGAGACGGGTGCCCCCGCCGACCTCGTCGCGGCCGGTGACCCCCGCCAGTACGCGGACCTGCTGATCCCCTCGGCCCTGCGCGAGCTCGCCACGTTCACGGACCAGATCGGTCCGTCACTGGTGCAGGTGACGCGGGGACTCGTCGACGACGCCCACGCGGCGGGCCTGGAGGTCGTGCCGTACACCTTGCGACCCGAGAACACCTTCCTGCCCGAGCAGTACCGCGACGGCGACGACCCGACGGCCTGGGGCCACGTGCTCGACTACGCGCAGGCGTTGTTCGACACCGGGATCGACGGTCTGTTCACCGACGCCCCGGACATCGGGGTCCTCGCCCGCGACCGGTTCCTCGGACGCTAGACCCACGCCCTGCGGGGGAGGGTCCTCCTGCGGGAGTACCAGCGGTTCCACCCGCGGTCCGATGCGCCCGCACAGCTCCGTCCCCGATGCTCGAGGTGTTCGGTTCGAGTGGTCGAGCGACGGGGGAGGCGTGGGGGATGGGTATCGTGACGAGCATTCTCGTCGGGGTCGTGGTTCCGCTGGGAACGCTGGTTCTCGCCGTCATGGCCGCTGCGGGTCGAGCCGCGCGTGAGGGGAGGGGCGACGGGCTGCTGCTCGTCGCCCCGCGCGGCGCCGAGTTCGGCGACGCGACGCGGATCGTCCTGCGCGCCGCCCGCGAGGAGGCGGGACCGTACGCGGAGGTCGTCCACCTGGACGAGCACCGGACGCGTCGCGCGGACAGCTCGCACGAGGCCGCCTGAACCCCGCTGACAGGATGACCGGTGTGCGGATCGCCGTCGGTCAGGTCGTGTCCGGCCCCTTCGCGGCCGGGGGCCGGCGGTGAACGACCTCGAGGTCCGTCCCGTCGACCGGGCGGAGCACGACGTCGTGGCCTGGTTGTGGCAGTGCTTCCGTCACGACCTCGCCCTCGTGGTCTCCGCCCTCCCGTACCCCGACGGCCGCTACCAGACGCAGGGTCTGCCGTCCGGTGCGGACGGGGACGTCGCGACGTACCTCGCCTGGCGACCGCACCCGAGGACCGGGGAGGCGGCACCGGTGGGTTTCGCGGTCGTGGCGGGGTCGACGGGGGAACGTCGTGCGGTGACGGCGTTCTGGGCCGCGCCGGTCGCCCGTCGTGACGGGGTCGGGCGCCGGCTGGCCCTCGACGTCCTCGGCCGGCACGCGGGACCCTGGGACGTCGTCTTCCAGCACGACAACCTCACCGCCGGACGGTTCTGGCGCCGGATCGCCGACGAGGTGTTCGGGCCGGGTGGGTGGCGCGAGGAGGAGCGGGAGGTTCCCGGCCTTCCGCAGGAACCCCCGGACCACTGGATCACCACCTGACGTGCCGCCGGGGCGGGAACCCTGGGCGGGGAGCGTCCGAAGGGATCAGTACGTCATCCCCATCGCCTCCCGCACCCGCTGCAGCGTGGCGTCCGCGACCTCGTTCGCGTGCGCGTTCCCGGCGGCGAGGACGGCGCGCAGGTGGTCGTCCGCTCCCGCCAGCTCGCGACGGCGGGCCCGCAGCGGTCGCAGGTGTTCGTTCACCGACTCCGTGACCAGGTGCTTCAACGCGGCCGAACCGCCGTCGCCGATCTCCTCGGCGAGCCCCTCGGGGGGACGGCCGCAGCACAGCGAGGCCATCAGGAGGAGGTTCGCGACCTCGGGACGGTGCACCGGGTCGTAGCTGATCCGGCGCTCGGTGTTGGTGCGGGCGCTGCGGACCAACCGCGCCGTCTCGTCCTCGTCGGCCCGCAACGGGATGGAGTTCCCGGCGCTCTTGCTCATCTTCGCGCCGTCGGTCCCCAGCAGCAGCGGTGCGGCCGAGAGGAGGGCCTCGGGTTCGGGGAACACCTGGCCGTAGCGCTCCCCGAAGCGACGGGCCACGAGGCGTGCGGTCTCCAGGTGCGGCAACTGGTCCTGTCCGACCGGGACGAGGTTCGCACCGCAGAACAGGATGTCGGCCGCCTGGTGGACGGGGTAGGTCAGCAGCAGCCCGTTGGGTCCAGCTGCGCCGGAACCCCGGCGGGTGGCCGCCGCGGTCTCGGCCCTGACCGTGGGGTTCCGCTGGAGTTCCGCGACGCTCACCAGGCTGAGGAAGGGCAGCACCAGCTGGTTCAGCGCGGGAACGGCGCTGTGGGTGAAGACGGTCGCCCCGGGAACCCCGGAACCGTCGCGCACGGACAACCCCGCGGCCAGGTGGTCGAGGAGCACCTCGCGGACGTTCCCGCGGACGTCGCCGACGGAATCGCGGTCGGTGATCACCTGGTAGTCGGCGATCACGACGAAGACCTCGATCCCGGCCGTCTGGAGGCGGACCCGGTTGGCGAGGGTTCCGACGTAGTGGCCGAGGTGCAGGGGACCGGTGGGGCGGTCGCCGGTCAGGACGCGGAAACGTCCGGGATCGGCGAGCAGGTCGTGTTCGAGTTCGGCGCTGCGTCGTCGCGCGACGTCGATGGAGGTGGTGGACAACGGGAACTCCCGGGGACGGGAGCCACCCACCGCACGTGTGCCACCCCGTGGCCCCGACCGCCGGTGGGCGGCTCGGGACGTGGAGGGTCGCGACAGCCGCCTTACGGCGACTGCCACCCGGTGCACGGGGTCGTGGACACGCTGCGACGGTACCCGCTTCGCGCCTCCCGCGGTAAGGGTTTCCCCTCGTGCTGCGGCCGGACGCAGATCGCCCCCCTCGTCCGCGCCGAGGCGGTGGACGAAGGGGGCGACTGACGTGGGTGTTCGTGGAGCGGGTGGGACTACTGGACCGCTGCGGTCGCCGCGTCCGCGGTGGCCTGCGGCACCGACGGGGTTCCGCCGAAGATCCATCCGGTGCCCGGGAGGACGTAGTTGCCCTTCTTCGCGACCAGGTAGGCCTTCGTGCTGTCGCCCAGGGAGCCGTCGAAGCCGGTGAAGACGAGCGACACCCCGTAGGAACCCGCGACCGGGGCCGCGGCGAGCGCGTCGGCCGCGGTGGCGTCCGTCCCGCCGACGAGGGCCACGCTCTGCGGGTCGAAGTTGTCGTTCGCGATGACGTCGTCGGCGATCTTGGTGGCCGTCTCCTGGCGGTTCGCACCGCCGAGGCGCTGGGTCCCCGCGACCTGGGTGTAGACGGAGTCGGAGACCGACGTCGAACTCCCCAGCACGACCCGGTTCGTCGTCCCGAGTTCCTTCAGGGCGTCCGCGGTCGCGGCCGGGACGCTGTTCGGGTCGGTCAGCAGGATCGGGTAGTTCCGGGCCCACGCGACCGGTCCGGCGGCGAGGGCGTCGGCGGTGGAGAGCCCGCTGGCGATGAACACCTGTTCCGGTGCGTCACCGGAGTCGTCGGCCTCCGCGACCAGGGCGGAGGTCTCGTAGCGGTCCGCGCCGGCGAGGCGGTGCACGGTCTTGCCCGCTGCCTTCCAGGCGTCCTCCTGGGCCTGCGAGACCCGGTTGGTGCCGCCGACGATCCAGACGTCGGTGGCCCCGAGACGCGCGATCTCGGTCGCGGTGGAGGCCGGCACGGCGTTCGTGTCGGTGTAGAGGATCGGGGCGCTCTTCAGGCCCGCGAGGTAGGACGCGGTGAGGCCGTCGACGGTGGCGTACCCGTTGACGATGACGATGTCGCTCGCCGTGTCGTCGGTGGGGTAGAGCAGCTTCGAGGCGGCCACGGCCGTCGCGAAGCGGTCCGCGCCCGAGATGCGGTGGTCGAACTTGAAGCCGGTGGCCGCCTGCGCGGGCAGGGCGACGGAGACGGTGGTGCCGAGGCCGACGAGCACGGCGACACCGGCGGTGATGACGGATCTCTTCACGGTGTTCTTCTTTCGAGAGGTCGAGGGGGACAGGGTCAGCTGGTCTTGAGGTCGCCGTTGAGACCGGCGGGGTAGAACCCGCCCTTGCTGACGCCGGTGCCCGGGGTCAGGTACACGATGTTGAGGACTTCCTGCGGCGAACGGCTGAACGCGATCGAGTTCGCGTCGGTCGGGACGAGGTTCGCGCGCCCGGACGCACCGGTCGTGATGCCCTGGTCCTTGTCCGCGCCGGCCCCGTCGAGGGAGTCGCGGGCGTCGGAGATGGCGTTGGTGGGGGTGGAGAGGCCGTTCTCGTACAGCAGGGTGCGCACGATGCCCGCGTGGTACGCCTCGACGGCGAGGATGCCGGCCGCGGCCTCGAGGTAGTCCTTGTTCTGGATGAGCGGTGCCGCGCCCTTGTAGGCGGTGACCCCGACGTCTTCGAAGAGGAACGCCCCGAGCAGGAAGAACGCCTCGGAGGAGAACGGGTCGAAGGTCTCGCCCTGCTTGATGACCCCGGCGGCGACGGCCGCACCGGTGAAGGAGTTCTGCAGGTCGATCGTCGGCCGTGCGACGGCGGCAGCCCCGAGGTTCGCACGCAGGAACTTCACGTGGGCGATCTCGTCGTTGGCGATCTCTTCGGCGTAGTAGCGCATCGACTTGCTCTTGAAGGGCACCCGGTGCCCGCCGGTGACGCCACCCATGGTGCCGGTACCGGTGGCCATGGCTTCGGACAGGCCGTGGCCGTAGGCGGCGAAGCAGTAGAACTCGGCTTCGAGGTATTCCAAGTTGAGGGCGAAGTTGAGAACCGTGCCGTCACTGATGGGGTCGCCCGGGGCGGCTTCCGCGGGGGCGGCGACGGAAGCTCCGACGAGGCCGGCGCCGACGGTGCCGGCGGACAGCAGGCCCATGCCGCGCAGGAAGTTCCTGCGGTCGGCGGGGGTCTCGGAACTGCGGTTGATCATGTCGACGATGAGAGACTTCTTGAACATGGGCAGCCTTAGAGTCAGGGCGCCGTCCTTGGCACCGGTGCTCGACGCGGCAGGTGTCACGTCGTCGTCTTCGGACATCAGACGTTCGGTGCCGGTCGTGCCCTGGATGGGTACGGCTCAACACGTTCTGAGGTCGCCTCAACACACCTTGCCCTGACCGCGCTCTTTTCGCTACTCCTTGTGATCAATTGCCTACATCGCGCCAGGAGAGCCGCCGGGCACCGATCCCGGCTGCAGGAGCGGGGCGAGGCGGTCCCAGCGGGCGATCTCGCACCCGTCGGTCCGCACGAAGCGGGCGTCGACGCTGACGCCGTCCCAGGTCCCCTGGACGGTCGCGACCTGCGGACCGCCGTAGATCATCGTGCAGGCCATGTCCTTGTCGACGGGTGCCCACGGGTCCTTCGCCGCGGCGATCGCCGCGCAGGCGTTCGTGGCGTCGGGGTGGTCGCCCGAGACGGTCCCGTCGATCGAGCAGGCCAGCTGCCAGGTCTGGCGGGTGCCGTTCCCGTCGTCGAGGGCGACGGTCAGCGACCTCTCGGCGGGGGTCGTCGTCGCCGACGGACCGGACGGGCTCGAACTGCTCATCGTGGGACTCCCTGCCTGTTCCTGTCCGCAACCGCCGAGGACCGCGAGACCGGCCAGGGCGATCGCGGCGAGACCGCCCCGTGCTGCCGGGACGGCCCTGCGGGCCTTCGTTCGTGCGGTCACCCGGGTACGACGCGGCGTGGCCGGCGCCGGTTCCCGCCGGTGCGACACGCGGGCGGTGACAGGGCCGCACCACCACCGTAGGCTGGGGCTTTTGACCACTTCCGGGAATTCTCAGAACCACCACGTTCATCATCCCGCGAACGGTGTCGAGATCACAACGTTGTTGTCCCGCAGCGATTCCGGCAGAATCAGTCGGCTCTCACGAACCGGGTCGAGCTTCAGGAGGAACCGTGTCCGACCACGACGGCGTCCTCGCCGCCGAGCAGTCCCACCTCGACCACGCCCGTGCGGAACTCGCCCGCATGCGCGAGCACACGCTGTCCCTCGTCCCCGACGGTGGGGACGCCATCGCCGACGAGGCCCTCGCCTGGGCCCTGCACCGCCGCGCCCTCAGCCTCGTCGACGACCCGTCGACGACGCTGTTCTTCGGTCGCACCGACCACGACGACGGCCAGCGCCTGCACATCGGGCGCCGCCACGTCACCGACTCCCACGGCGACCCCGTCGTCATCGACTGGCGCGCCGACGTCTCGCGCGGCTTCTACCGGGCCACCCGCGACGACCGCGCGGGGGTGCGATTGCGCCGCCGGTTCGGGGTCGAGGAGGGCCGGCTGACGGCCTACGAGGACGAGCACCTCGTCGACCGGCACGAGCAGGACCACTCCAGCGCCATCCTGGCCCGCGAGATCGAGCGCCCACGCTCCGGCCCCATGCGCGACATCGTCGCCACCATCCAGCCCGAGCAGGACGCCCTGGTGCGCGCCGACGCCCAGACCACGGTCTGCGTCCAGGGGGCCCCCGGAACCGGGAAGACGGCCGTCGGTCTGCACCGCGCGGCGTGGTTGCTCTACGCCCACCGCGAGCGCCTGACCCGGCAGGGCGTGCTGGTCATCGGGCCGAACCGGGCGTTCCTGTCGCACATCTCGGCCGTGCTGCCCGCGCTGGGTGAGGTCGAGGTCGAGCAGCGCACCGTCACCGAACTCCTGACCGTCGCGGGCGACGGGCGCAAGGAGGTGCGGTTGCGCGGTGAGGAACCCCCCTCGGTGGCCACGCTCAAGGGGGACGGGCGGATGGCCGAGGTGGTGCGCCGGGCGGTGTGGTCGGTCGTGGGCGACCCGGCGCAGGTCCTCGAGAGCGGGGCCGTCGTCGTCACCCGCGGGTCGCGGCGGTGGCGGGTCCCCGGCTACCTCGTCAAGGACCTCCTGCACGAGCTGACCCACCGCGGGATCCGCTACGAGGCCGCGCGAGCCCTGCTGCCGCAACGGCTCTCGCACGCCGTCCTGCAGTTGTTCGAAGCGGCGGGGGACTCCCCGGACGACGTGGTGCAGGACGCCGTCGCCCGCAGCGCCGAGGTGAGGAAGGCCGTGAAGCTGCTGATGCCGGCCCAGGACGCGGCGAAGGTGCTGTGGCGGCTGCTGTCCGACCGCGAGTTCCTCGTCGCGAACTCGCAGGACCTGCTGACCGGGGCCGAACGCGACCTGCTGCTGTGGCCGAGACCCCCGCGCACCGCGGGGACCGCGAAGTGGACGGCCGCCGACAGCGTCCTCCTCGACGAGATCGGCGACCAGCTGCAGCGCACCCGGTCCCGCGCACACGTCGTCCTCGACGAGGCGCAGGACCTCTCCGCCATGCAGCTGCGCGCCGTCGGCCGGCGCTGCAGCACGGGTGCGGCGACCGTCCTCGGCGACATCGCCCAGGGGACGACACCGTGGTCGGCGAGCAGCTGGGACGACGTGCTCGGCCACCTCGGGAAACCCGACGGCAGCCTCGAGGTCCTCGACCGGGGTTTCCGCGTCCCCTCGGCCGTCATCGACTACGCGGCGAGACTGCTGCCCCGCATCGCTCCCGACCTCTCCGTCCCGACGTCGGTGCGTGACGACCCCGGGCGCCTCGACGTCCTCGAGGTTCCCGACCCGGTGGCGTGGTCGGCGACGGTCACCGCGCAACTGCTGGCCGAGGAGGGTTCCGTCGGTGTGGTCGTGGCGGCGAACTCGCTCGAGGCGGTGGCCTCGACGTTGACCGCGGCGGGGGTCGAGTTCTCCCGGCTCGACGAGGTCGTCGAAGGTGATGTGCAGCAACGGGTGTCGCTGGTCCCGGCGAGCCTGGTCAAGGGTCTGGAGTTCGACCGGGTGCTCGTCGTGGAACCCGCCGACATCGTCGACGGGGAACCCGACGAGCGCACCGGCCTGCGCCGCCTCTACGTGAGCCTCACCCGCGCGGTCACCGCGATGGTGGTGCTGCACTCCCGGGAACTCCCGCCGGAACTCGCCTGACCGGCGACCCCGGGTGGTCAGTGCTGGAACAGGGCGCTGACGGACTCGCCTTCGTGGATGTGGCGGATCGCGGTCGCCAGCGCCGGGGCCACCGAGATGACGGACAGCCCGGGGCGCGGGCCGCCGCGCAGCGGCACGGTGTCGGTGCAGACGACCTCGTCGATGTCGGGGTGCTTGATGAGGCGGTCGAGGGCGTCGCCGGCGAAGATCCCGTGGGTGCAGGCCACCCGGATGCTGGCGACCTTCAGCTCCTTCAGGCGGGCGACGAGCTCGAAGACGGTGCTGCCCTTGGCGATCTCGTCGTCGAGGACGATGACGTCCTTGCCGGTGACCTCGCCGATGACGTTGGCGATGACGACCCGGTCGTCGGGGAAGCGCTGCTTGGCGCCGGCGGCGACCCCGCAGCCGAGCATCCGTGCGAAGGCGGCCGCGGGTTTCGCGTAGCCGAGGTCCGGGGAGACCACGACGGTGTTGGAGAGGTCGTCGCCGTCGAAGTGCGTCGCGAGCTGGTGCAGCGCGTGCAGGTGGTCGACGGGGATCCGGAAGAACCCGTGGACCTGCGGGGAGTGCAGGGTCATCGCGAGCACGTGGTCGGCGCCGGCGGTCTCGAGCAGGTCCGCCACGAGGCGACCGCCGATCGAGATGCGGCCGGCGTCCTTCTTGTCCGAGCGCGCGTAGGCGTAGTGCGGCATGACGGCGGTGACGCGTCCGGCGGAGGCGTGCTTAGCGGCGTCGAGCATGAGCAGCAGCTCGACCAGCGCCTCCTGCACCGGGGGGACCAGCGGCTGGATGATGTAGACGTCGCGCTGGCGGCAGTTGGCCTCGAGCTGGACCTCGAGGCAGTCGTTGGAGAAGCGGCTCACCCGGGTGGGGGAGAGGGCGATGCCCATCTCCGCGGCCACCGCCCGGGCCAGCTCGGGATGGGCCGAGCCACTGAAGAGGGCGATGTCTCGCAGGCTGTCACGCACGAGGCGCCACGCTAGCCCCCGTCGTCCCCGGGCGACGTAGGGTCGGGGCATGACCGACTCGAACACCTTCGACGTCGACGGGGTCCGCACCACCACGGTGACGGACCTGGCCGACGACGCCGTGATCATCGACGTCCGTGAGGACGACGAGTGGGAGGCGGGCCACATCCCCTCCGCCGTGCACATCCCGATGGGCCAGGTGCCGCAGCGACTGGGGGACCTCCCCGACGGTGAGCTCCACATCGTCTGCCGCTCCGGCGGCCGCTCGCGCCGGACGACGGAGTGGCTGCAGCGCAACGGCTACGACGCCGTCAACGTCGACGGCGGGATGTCGGCGTGGGCCGAGGCCGGCCGCGGCATGGAGTCGAGCTCCGGTCAGGAGCCGTTCGTCCGCTGAGCCACCCGCTCGAGCAGGCCCCGCAGCAGGTCGTTGACCTCCGCGGGCCGCTCGAACGGCGGGGAGTGCCCGCAGTCCAGGACGTGCAGCTCGGCGTCGGGCAGCAGTCGCGTCGCCCGTTCGGCGTCCGCGACCGGGCGGGCGACGTCGTGCAGGCCGTGCATCACCAGCGCCGGGACGTCGAGGCCGCGCAGCGCCTGGCTGACGTCGAGGGCCTGCTGGCTGCGCAGCGCCTGCACGGCGTGCTCGGGCTCGATCCGGGCGGGGTACCCGAGCAGCAGCGAGCGCAGCGGTTCGTCGGGCGGCTTCGCCACCGAACGGGCCAGGAAGCTCGCGAAGAACTCCGGGCCCCACCCGGTGAGGACCCGGTCGATGACCCGGCTGACGTCACCCTGCGTGCGCATGTGTGCGCCGGTGTCGCAGAGCGCGATCCCGCGCAGCCGCTCGCCGAGGGCCTGCCCCGCGAGCGCCGCGACGACTCCGCCGGTGGAGTGGCCGAACAGGACGACGGGACCGGGGACGAGCGCGGCGACGCGCGACGCGACGGTGCGCAGGTCGTGCGGGGGTGGGTCCTCCAGCCAGCCCACGGTGCGGACGTCGACTCCCAGGTCCCGCGTGCACTCCGCGTAGGCCGCCGGGGGGCACAACGTCCCCGGGACGCAGACGAGGGTCACGCGGTCGAGCGGTGGCACAGGAGGAACCCTAGGACCGGACGACCGGTCTCCCGCAAGGACCCGCCCCCGCGGGGGAGGGTCAGGAGACCTTCGCGGTGCGCCGGGCGTAGCCCGCGACGGTGTTCATCGGGGGACGTTCCGCGGTGTCGAGGACGTGGGTGACGGGGGCGTAGTGGCCGTAGCCGTCGCGGGCGAACTGGGTGATCGAGGGCGCGTCGGAGCGCTCCCCGGAGGCGCGCTGGTGCACGACGTGGGTGATCTGGGTGGCCATCCGGCCCAGGGCCGCGGTGTCCTGGTGGCTGTGCTGGCGGCGGCCGAGGTCGACCTGGGCGATCGCCGGGAGTCCGCGCAGTTCCAGGGTGTCGATGAGCATGGCGATCTCGACGCCGTACCCGCCGCAGAAGGGGATCGCCTCGAGCAGGCGGCGGCGCCCGGCGTACTCCCCGGCCAGGGGCTGGACCATCCCGGCCAGGTCCGGGTAGAAGCGGCTGATCAGCGGTCGGGCGACGAGTTCGGTGACCCGACCGCCCGAGGTGGACCCGGCGCCCTCGAGCGGGCGGTCGTAGCAGCCCTTGACCAGCTCGACCGTGGGGTCGGTGAGCAACGGGCCGAGCAGGCCGGTGACGAGCTGCGGCTGGGGGTCCACGAGGTCGGCGTCGACGAAGACGACGACGTCGCCGGTGGTGACCGCGAGGGACTTCCACAGGACCTCGCCCTTGCCGGGGCGGGACCCGACCTCGGGCAAGACCTCGTCGCGGTGGTGGACGGTCGCGCCGGCCTCGGTGGCGACCCGTGCGGTGTCGTCGGTGGAGCCGGAGTCCATGACGATGATCTCGTCGACGAGACCGGTGTCGTGGGCCAGTCGGTGGACCATCCGGACGACCCGCCCGACGGTGGCCTCCTCGTCGAGGGCGGGCAGCACCACGCTGACCCGGGTGCCGGCCTTCTGGGCGCGGAGGCGGTCGATGGGCCAGTCCCGCGCACGGGACGTCGACCTGTCGAACCAGGTCTGCACGGGCAGCTTCACGACGACCTCCAGTGGGCAGCAACGGATCTCACCGTCGCACGAGGTCGTCCGGGAAGGACACCCGCCGACGGGGAAGTTCACCTGGCCGTCACACGGGACCCCCGCAGACCCGGTGACGTTTCGGCCACGTTGCGGCGGGGAGTCCGGCAGGTCTCCGGGTGTCCCGTTCCGCGGGGCCGTGGAGTCCCAGGTTTGACTTCCCCGGACCCCGGGTACCCGTGGCTCGGTCAGACAGGGACGCGACGAGAGGGAACCATGCCGACGGGAGCACGACCCGTGCCGGCCACGCACTGGGCGACCTTCGCCCACGACGCGGCGTCGGTGCCACGGGCACGACACGTCGTCCGGGGTGTCCTCGACGGGGCGGGTCTCGACGAGATGGCCACGGCCGAGATCGAGATCGTCCTCTCGGAGATCGTGGGCAACGCCATCCGGCACGCCCGGCCCCTCGGCGACGGCGCCATCCACGTGCAGTGCGAGATCACCGTCGAGGTGCAGCCGCACGTCGAGATCGCCGTGACCGACGGCGGCTCGCCCGGTCGGATGGTCCACCAACGCGTCGCGGGGGAGTCCGACACCAGCGGTCGGGGGTTGTTCATCGTCGACGGCCTCGCCGACGAGTGGGGTGTCGTGGAGAACCTCGAGAACCTCAGCCGCACGGTGTGGGCCTCCTTCGGCGGTCCGACGAGGCATCACCCGCACTGACCCGTTCGGTCACTCCCTGCCGCTGATCGACCACCCAGCGCGGATGGTTCGGCTACGGTTCGGTCACGATCGGGCACCGGCCGGATCGGTGACCCGGACCGGAGGCGACTGCGTGGACTCGTCGGCGGCCATCCCTGCCCTCGAGCGACTGCACCGCACCGCCACCGAACTCGCCGCGGCGCTCGACGTCCGAGAAGCCGTCACCGCCGTGCTGCGCACCGGGCGCGACGTCCTCGCCACCAGCACCTGCGGGGTCTCCCTGCTCGACGAGACGGGGACCGTCCTGGTCCCGCAGCTGCCCGCCGAGGGCGACCTCACCGGCCTCGGCGTCGGACGGCCCGTCCCGCTGGCCTCCGCGACGCCCAGCGCCGAAGCGGCCCGCACGTCGCGTCCGGTGCTGCTGCACGACCGTGCCGAGCTGGCGGCCCGCTTCGGGGGCGGACCCGGCGGGCTCAACGACAGCGTCCTGGCCCAGGGCGAGCACTCCTGGGCGATGTACCCGCTGCTGGCTCGCGGGAAGCTCGTCGGCGTCCTCCGGTTCGGCTTCACCCGCGAGGGGTCCCTCGACGGGGAGCAGCAGGTCTTCGCGGCCACCCTCGCCGGGCAGTGCGCCCTCGCCGTCGAACGGGCCAGCCTGCTGCGCGAGGCCCGGATCTCCGAACGTCGCTACCGGACCCTGGCCGAAGCGGGGTCGCTCGACGTGTTCACCGTGCGCCCGGGGCACGGCGTCACCGGGACCATGCCCGGTTGGACCGCGCTCACCGGCCGCGCCGACGTCGGCGGCCGGGCCTGGCAGCACGACGTCCACCCCGACGACCTGCCCGCCGTCCTGCGGACCTTCCGCGACGCCGTCGCCGCGCGCTCCGGGACCCGCTTCCGGTTCCGGATCGCGACCCCCGACGGCTGGCGGACCCTCGCCGCCGTCGCCGTCCCCGTGCTCAGCGAGCCCACCGCCCCCGACTCCGAGGTCCTGGAGTGGGTCGGGTCCCTCGACGACGTCACCGACCGGGCCCGCGCCACCCGGCGCACCCGCACCCTGCAGGCGCTGACCGCCGCGATCGCCACCGCCACGACCTACCCGGAGCTGCTCGACGCCGTCCTGCGCGTCTGCCTCGACGGCCTCGGAGCCGTCCGCGCCACCGTCCTCCTCGCCGACGGCGAGGGGTCGGCCCTGAGCCTGCACCGCATGCTCACCGACCGCGAGCGCCGTACCGGGCAGGTGCCCGAGGTGACCCTCGAGCAGCTCACCGCCTTCGCGGGGGCCAGCGGGCGCTACCTCGTCGGGGCGCGCGGGATCGCGGGCCTCTCCGACGTGGTCCGCGGGAACTTCGAGGCCGCCCACGCCGCCGGCGAGACCGCGTGGGCGGTGCTGCCGCTGGCCACCCGTCGTCGTCGCCTCGGGACGCTGACCCTCGGCTTCACCGAACCAGGGGTCGACGACGAGGAGGAGCGGGAGTTCCTGCTCGCCTTCGCGGGGCAGGTCTCCAGCGCCCTGGAACGGATGCAGCTGCTGGAGACCGAGCGCGACCAGGCCACCGTGCTGCAGGAGGCGTTGCGGCCCGGCCCGTTGCCGGACGTGGACTGGCTCGCGACGCACCGCTCGGCGACGACGAGCGCGGGGGTCGAGGTCGGCGGCGACTGGGCGGAGATCATCCCGTTGAGCGGTGACCGGGTCGCCGTCGTGCTCGGTGACGTCATGGGCCGGGGGGTGCGCGCGGCGACGGTGATGGGCGAGGTCCGCACCCAGGTCCGCACCCTGGCCCTCATCGACCCGCACCCCACGGCGGTGCTGCGCGGCCTCGACGCCTGCGCTGCCGCGGGCGGCGGCGAGGACCTCGTGACGATCTTCTACGGCGTGCTGCACCGCGACGGCCGGTTGTCGGCGGCCAGTGCCGGGCACCTGCCCCCGTTGACGTGCAGCGAGGGCCCGCACTACCTCGACGTCCCCCCGGGGGTGCCGATCGGGGTGGAGGGCGACCCGCGCCGCGACGTCCTCGACGTGCGGCTGGCGCCGGGCAGCGCGCTGGTCGTGTTCTCCGACGGGCTGGTCGAGACCCGCACGCGGTCGCTGACCGAGGGGCTGGCGGAGGTGCTGGGGCACTTCCACGACCAGGCGTACGGCACGCCGGCCGAGATCGTCGAGGCGCTGGTCGCGCAGATGGTCGAGACCGGCGAGACCGGCGACACCGGTGGGGCCGCGGACGACGACGTCACGGTGCTCGGCCTGCGGCTGCGCTAGTTTCGCCGGGTGCCACCCCTGAGCCCGTCCCCGACCGTCGCGGTCGTGATCCCGGCCAAGGACGAGCAGGACCGGATCGCCGCCACCGTGCGCGCGGTCCGTTCGCTGCCCGACGTCGACCTCGTCGTGGTCGTGGACGACGGGTCGGGTGACGCCACGTCGAAGGCCGCGCGCGACGCGGGGGCGCTCGTCGTCGCCCACGCCCGCAACCGCGGCAAGGCCGCGGCGATGCAGACCGGCGCCCGCGCCGTCGCGGAGTTCGAGGCGGCCCGCCCGCGCGAGGGGCTGCGCGCCCGTCCGCTCCTCTTCGTCGACGCCGACCTCGCCGACAGCGCCGTGCGGACCTGGCCGCTGGCGCTGCCCGTGCTGGCCGGGGCCGCGGACATGACGATCGCGGTGCTGCCCCGCCAGTCCACCGCCGGGGGCGGGCACGGGTTCGTCGTCGGCCTGTCCCGCAAGGGGACCGTGGCCGCCGCGGGCTGGTCGCCGGAGCAACCGCTGTCGGGGATGCGCTGCCTGACCCGGGCCGCGTTCGAGGCGGCGTTGCCGCTGGCCCCGGGCTGGGGCGTCGAGACCGCGCTGACGATCGACCTGCTGCGCGCGGGGTTCCGGGTGCGCGAGGTGCCCTGCGACCTGCACCACCGGGTCACCGGCTCCGACTGGCGCTCGCAGCTGCACCGCGCGGCGCAGTACCGCGACGTCGCCCGCGCCCTCGGACGGCGCCGCCTCGCCGACGTGCTCCGTCGCGTCACTGGTGTCTGAGCGACCGCTGACCCCGGTGCGCCTCGCCGGCGGGTGTCTGGTCCTGTCCCTGCTCTGCTGGGCCGCCGTCGCGCTCGCCGGCCCCTCCGCCGCCGTCCCCCCGCTCGGGAGCGGCGCCGGGTCCTTCGACCTGGGCCTGCGGCCGTCGTCGGGGCTGGTGACGGCGCTGCTGGCCGCGTCCGTGCTGTCCGGGGGCGGTGCGCTGCTCGCCGGCTGGCGGGCCGTGGCCCGGGGGTGGCACCCGCGCCGGTTCGTGCTCGTCGCGCTGATCGGCGCGGTGCTGTTCACGCTGCTGCCCCCCGTCGGTTCCGCCGACCACCTCAGCTACGCCGCCTACGGCCGGATCGCGGCGCTCGGCGGCGACCCCTACAGCCAGCCGCCGGACACCTTCGCCGGCGGGCACGACCCGGTGACCTCCGCGGTGCGCGACCCGTGGCGCTCCACCACCTCCGTCTACGGCCCCGTCGGGGCGCTGCTCATGGCGCTGGCCTCCCTCGGGGGCGGGGACTCCGTGCGCACGACGGTCTCGTGCTGGCAGGTCCTGCTGCTGCTCGCGTGGCTCGCGAGCGCCCTGGCGCTGCGGGTCGCGGTGCGCGACCCGCAGCGGCGGGCCCGGGCCCAGCTGCTGTGGACCGCGAACCCGCTGCTGCTGACCGTCGGGCTCAGCGGCGCCCACGCCGACGTGCTCGCCGGGACCGCGGCGCTCGCGACCCTGCTCGCGGCGCGTCGCCACCCGTTCTGGGCGGGGGTGGCGCTCGCTGTCGCCGTCGGGACGAAGCTGCCCTACGGCGCGGTGGCCCTCGGGGTGCTGCTCGCCGCGCGGGCGGGCGGGTACCTGACCCGCGGGTGGCTGCTGCGGGGTGCGGCGGGGGCGTTGCTGCTGCTGGTCCCCGCGCACGTCTGGGCGGGCCCGCACGCCTACGACCAGACCCGCACCGCGAGCCGCTACGTCTCGCTGGCCACGGTCTGGCGCCCGCTGGTCGAGGCGGGGATGCCGCGCGGGTGGCTGCTGCCGGGGATGGTGCTGGTGATGGCGGCGGTGGCGTTCGCCTGGTGGCGCCTGCTGGTGCGCGGTGACGCCCTGACGCGGGCGGCGGGGGTGAGCACGGTCCTCGCCGCCGGGTACCTGCTGGGGACGGCCTACGAGCTGCCCTGGTACGACCTGCTGCTGTGGGGGCCGCTGGCCCTGGCCCTCGCGGCTCCGTCCTCGACGGGGGTGCTGACGGGGGTGCTGACGGGGAGGTTGACGCTGCTCGCGCTGGCCTACGTGCCGGGGCTGGTGGACGGGATGAGCCCGTCCGTCGAGGCGCTCACCCTGGGCTACCGCAAGGAGGTGGGTCCGTGGGTCTCGTGGAGCGCGCTGGTCGTCGTCCTCGTCGTGGGACTCCTCCTGCGCCGGAGGGCCCCGCGAGGCGACTCTGTGGGACATTGAGGGGAAGGCTCACCGTGCCTCCTCCGGGGTCCTCGACGGTTCATCCGGTCGGGTGGTGTTTTGACAGCGGGGTTCAGAACGGTCGGTCACACCCCGAACGTTTCAGAACGGAGTGAGCCGCTCCCGTGCGACACCGGCACCACAGCGAGCCAGGACCAGTGGACCAGCGGCGTGAAGAGGTAGAACACCAGGATGGAGCAGAACAACGTGGCGGTCGTCGACGGCAACCGGGTCCAGGTCCCCAACGACTGGTGGGGCGACGTCCTGCGGACGGTCGCGGACGGCGACCGCCGGATGATCGTCGAGGACGCGGCGGGCAACCGCTTCGTCGTCGTCTCCGAGGCCCGCTACCGCGCCCTCGAGGAGGCCGGGCGCGGAACCGCCCCCGCCCGCCCCGGGGTCAGCCTCACCGCCCGTGAGCAGGAGATCCTGCAGATGATCGCCGACGGGTGCCCCGGATCCGTCGTGGCCGAGCGCCTCGGCCTCGCCCCCAACACCGTCGCCCAGCACCTCGCCTCGGTGCGTCGCAAGTACGGCGTGCGCTCCTCCGCCGCCGCCGCCGCGGTCGCCCGCCAGGACGGTCTCATCTCCTGACGCCCCGGGTCAGGGGCTGGGCATCGTGAAGCCCACGACCTGCTCGGTCCCCCCGTCCTCCCCGGCCAGGGCGTGGCCCACGGTCGAGACCCACAGGACGCTGCCGTCCTCGTGCAGGACCCGGAACCGCATGCTCAACGACGCCTGCTTCTCGAACGCGTGACGCGTCGCGTCGGCCACCAGCCCCACGTCCGCGGGGTGCACGTTGCGCATCGACTCCGCCCACGGCAACCGGTGCTGCCGCGCGGGGAACCCCAGCAGTCCGCTCACCCGCTCGTCGAGGTCGATGACCGGGGGGTCGACGTGCATCGCGAACGCCCCGGACGGGGTCTGCGGCAGTCCCCGCGTCGCCGCCCACGCCGCCATCGCCAGCGGGTCCACCGTCGCCACCGCCAGGTCGACCCGGGCCCGCAGCTCGGGGGGGAGCTCCGTCAGGACCGCCTCGCCCACGCTGCTCGTCGCGAGCAGGCGGACGAGCAGGTGGAAGGGGATGGCGTCCCCCTGCACCAGCAGGCCGGCGGTCCGGCCGTGGTCGTCGTCGAGGGCCAGGGCGTCCACCAGCTCGGTGGTGCGCGGGTCGGGGCCCGGGGGGAGGTCGTCACCCCAGAGCGCCTCCAGGTCCGCGCGCACCTGCTCCGCGCGTCGCCGGACGTGGTGCTCCCGGGACAGGCTCTCGTCGATCGTGCTCACCCCTGTCGTCGTGGTGCGTCAGGTCAGGATGCTGCACGAACCCTGTGAGCACCAGGAGCGATCACCAGCGCGTCGTCGCGGCGCCCGCGGGCACTCGTCCAGCGGAGCGGGGTCCCGCGGTGCGACGATGGGCGCGCCATGACTGCGACCACAGACACCCCCCAGCTCACCGACCTGCTGCCGGCCCCGGGCGACGACGACCCCGACCTCGTCTACGAGGCGTTCTCGACGTGGGTGACCTCACGCGGCATCGAGCTGTACGCCGCGCAGCAGGAGGCGCTCATCGAGGTGGTCGCCGGCTCCAACGTCGTGCTCGCCACCCCGACCGGTTCCGGCAAGTCCCTCGTCGCCGCCGGGGCCCACGCCGCCGCGCTGAGCGCCGGGATCCGGTCCTTCTACACCGCGCCGCTCAAGGCCCTCGTGAGCGAGAAGTTCTTCTCCCTCGTCGAGGTCTTCGGCGCCGAACGCGTCGGGATGATGACGGGCGACGCCTCGGTGAACCCCGGCGCACCGATCATCTGCTGCACCGCCGAGATCCTCGCCAACGTCGCGCTGCGCTCCGGAGCTTTCGCCGACGTCGGCCAGGTCGTCATGGACGAGTTCCACTTCTACGCCGACCCGGACCGCGGCTGGGCCTGGCAGGTCCCGATCGTCGAGCTCCCGCAGGTGCAGTTCCTGCTCATGTCGGCGACGCTGGGCGACACCACGGCCCTGCGCGAGGACCTGACCCGGCGGACCGGGCGGCCCACCGCCAGCGTCACCTCGGTGGAACGGCCCGTCCCGCTGCACTACTCCTACGCGACGACCCCGCTGCAGGAGACCGTCGAGGAACTCCTGCACACCGACCGGGCCCCCGTCTACGTCGTGCACTCCACCCAGGCCGCCGCCGTGGAGCAGGCGCAGTCGCTGACCAGCGCGAAGATCGCCACCCGCGAGCAGCGCGACGCCATCGCCGACGCCATCGGCGGGTTCCGCTTCGCCGCCGGCTTCGGCAAGGTCCTCAACCGGCTGCTGCGGATGGGCGTCGGCGTCCACCACGCCGGGATGCTGCCGAAGTACCGGCGCCTCGTCGAGACCCTCGCCCAGGCCGGGCTCCTCAAGGTCATCTGCGGCACCGACACCCTCGGCGTCGGCATCAACGTCCCCATCCGCACCGTCCTCTTCGGGGGGCTGACCAAGTTCGACGGCCGCCGCAACCGCCACTACCGCGTCCGGGAGTTCCACCAGATCGCCGGCCGGGCCGGGCGGGCCGGGTTCGACACCGCGGGCACCGTCGTCGTCCAGGCTCCCGAGCACGAGGTCGAGAACGCCCGTCGCGTCGCCCGCGCCGGTGACGACCCCAAGAAGCTCAAGCGCGTCCAGCGGGTCAAGGCGCCCGAGGGGTTCATCTCCTGGTCGCAGGCGACCATGGACAAGCTCGTCGCCGGTGAACCCGAACAGCTGACGTCGCACTTCCGGGTCACCACGTCGATGCTGCTGAACGTCCTGCAGCGCCCGGGGAACCCCGTCGAGGCCATGCGGCACCTGCTGCTGGACAACCACGAACCCCGCAAGAACCAGATCAAGCACGTCCGGCGCGCCGTCGAACTCGCCCGCGCCCTGCTCGACGCCGGGATCATCGAGACGCTGCCCGAACCCCTCGCCGACGGACGTCAGGTCCGCCTCGTGGGCGACCTGCAGCTCGACTTCGCGCTCAACCAGCCGCTGTCGCCGTACGCGCTGGCCGTCATCGACGAACTCCTCGACCCCGAGTCCCTCACCTACGCCCTCGACGTCGTCTCCGTCATCGAGGCGACCCTCGACGAACCCATGAAGATCCTGCTCGCCCAGCGCTCCAAGGCCAAGGGGGAGGCGGTGCAACGGATGAAGGCCGACGGCATCGAGTACGAGGAACGCATGGAACTCCTCGAGGACGTCGAGTGGCCGCAGCCGCTGGCCGAGGAACTGCGCGGCGCCTACGAGACCTACCGCACCGGGAACCCCTGGGTCGGCGACTACGAGGTGAAACCCAAGTCCGTCGTCCGCGACATGTACGAACGCGCGATGACCTTCGGGGACTACGTCCAGTACTACCAGCTGGCCCGCTCCGAGGGTCTCGTCCTGCGCTACCTCTCCGACGCCTACAAGGCCCTCAAGCAGACCGTCCCCGACGACGCCCGCACCGAGGAACTCATCGACCTCGTCGAGTGGCTCGGGGAGGTCGTGCGCCAGACCGACTCCTCGTTGCTGGCGGAGTGGGAGGCGCTGCGCGACGGCGTCGACCCGGCCGACGTCGAGAACGTCCCCCACAACGGCGCGGCACCGCAGGAGGAGGAGACCCCGCCCGTCACCGCGAACTCCCGCGCCTTCCGCGTCCTGGTGCGCAACGCGATGTTCCGGTTCGTCGAACTCTGCGCCCTCGACCGGCCCGCCGCGCTCGCGGAACTCGAGGGGTCCCCCGACGAGGGCACCTGGGGCGACCAGCTCGACGCGTACTACGACGACCACGACACCATCGGCACCGGCCCCGACGCCCGCGGTCCGCACCTGCTGCAGGTCGACGACGGTTCCGGGCCGGACGCGAAGGGCTCGAAGCGGAACTGGTACGTGCGTCAGGTCCTCGAGGACCCGGCGGGTGACCGGGACTGGGGGATCGTCGCCGAGGTCGACCTCGACGCCTCCGACGAGGCCGGGGCCGCCGTGCTGAAGGTCGCGGGTCTCCTGCGACTCTGACGCGACCCCCGTGCGACGTCTCACCACACCCCTCGCGACGCTCGGGCTGTGCGCGGCCCTGCTCGTCACCGGTGGGTCCGGGACGTCCGGTACATCCGGTACCGCTGCCCCGCAACGGCTCCCGGCGAACGGACGCTTCGACTACCAGATCGGCGGTGCCTACACCCCCGACGCCTCCGTGGCGATCGTCGACCGCGACCGGTCCGCGGGGCCCGCCGGGGGGACGTACGACATCTGCTACGTCAACGCGTTCCAGACCCAACCCGCGGAGGATGCGTTCTGGACGGGGTCGCACCCGGACCTGCTGCTGCGCGACGAGGACGGCGGCCTCGTGGAGGACCCGGACTGGCCAGGCGAGTTCTTCCTGGACGTCTCCACCGCCGGGAAGCGGGCCGACGTCGCGGAGATCGTCGGCGGCTGGATCGACGGTTGCCGCGACGACGGTTTCGAGGCCGTCGAACCCGACAACCTCGACACGTGGACGCGGTCGGGCGGCAGGCTGACCGAGGCGGACGCCGTCGCGTACGCGACCCTGCTGGCGGACCGTGCCCACGCCGACGGTCTCGCGATCGCGCAGAAGAACGCGGGGAGCCTCGGATCGACCGGCCGGGATTCGGTGGGGTTCGACTTCGCGATCGCCGAGGAGTGCCAGAACTACTCCGAGTGCGACGACTACACCGACGTCTACGGGGACGACGTCCTCGAGGTCGAGTACACGGACAACCCCCGTACCGCGTACACGACGGCCTGCGCGGTGCAGGGCAGGAGGATCTCGGTCCTCCTGCGCGACCGCGACGTCGTGCCGCGCGGCGACGAGGCGTACCACGACGAGACCTGCTAGGCGGGTCTCGCGGATCGTGAGTTCGGCTCGGGGGACCAGGATCCCGTGTGAACCCCGCATCCCGCCCGGCTGTCCGGAGCGGAGCCGAGGGGATCGGATCTCCCTCCGCGACAGATTCCCGTCGGAGGCCGGCGGACCTCGACCCCGATGCCCGCCGGCCCAGTACCCACCGTGTCGGTGCGCGCTCGTTCAGCGTCCGGGGTGCAGCCCCAGCACACCGGGGCTGGGTGCACCCTGGACCTCACCGAAGTACAACGAGAACGTCTGACGCCAGCGCTCCACCTCGGCCCGGTCGGCCATGAAACGGGGGAACCCGTCCAGGTGGGCGTCACGGTTCTGCCAGATCGGGGCGAGGTCTCCCGCGGGTTTCACGTCGGTTCGTACCGACCAGCCGTTGAAGGAGTTCTGCTGCACCGGGACCGAGAGCTGCCAGTTCAGGTACAGCTTCGCGGCAGCGGGGTGTGCCGCGCGCTTCAGCAGGGCGGCGCGCTGCCCCCAGGCCATGAAGGGGTGGCCGGCCGGGGTGACCCACCGGACGCCCGGGGCCAGCGGACCGGTGAGGGAACCGGCACCGGCGATGCCGATCGTCTTCCTGCCCGAGGCCACGGCCTCGACGGGGGTGTTCGTTCCGCGGGCGAACTGCGGGTTCTGCGCGGCGAGCCGGCCCACCCAGTCCCAGCCGTAGGTCTCGGCGTAGAGCTTGTAGAGGTACAGCGCGGCGTCGTCGTCGTTGGGGTAGGAGGACGCGATCGCGCCGCGCCAGCGCGGGTCGACCAGGTCGCGTGGGGTGGCGGGCGCGGTCGCACCCAGGGAGACCTGGTGCATGTAGCTGAAGGCGTAGACCGCGACGGCGATCCACGCACCGTCCTCATCGCGGAACGCGGGGTGCAGGGCGCCGAAACCCGCGGGCTTGTACGGCTGCAGGACGCCCTGCTGCTTCCAGCGGGTGAAGTCCTGCAACGTCTGGAGCTGGACGACGTCGGCGACCAGGGAGCGGGTGGCCAGCTGGTTGTCGACCCGGACGTCGTGGTACTTGCTGTAGTCCACGATCATCTTCAGGTCGATGGCCGGGAACTGCGCCGTGAAGGCGGTCTTGGCGGCGTCCTGCTGGTCGGGGGTGTCACCGCCGGCGTAGACGACGAGTTCACCGCCCTCGCTGCGGGCCGCCGCGTACAACGCGTCCAGCGATCTGCTCTCCTCCCTGACCCGCCGCGAACCGGTGGTGCTCGCGGACGCGGTGGGCGCGGTCATCGCGCCCAGTGCGGAGGCACCGAGAACAGCGCCGCCGGCCTTGAGGAGTCCGCGTCGATCGATCTGGCTCATGGAGAACCCCTGTGGGTGAGTGGGACGTGGCGGACCGGGCAGGTCCGACCGGGTTCCCGGCCGGGGACGGAAGAAGAGTGCCGGGCCGGGGCGGTGCTGATCGAGTGGTGCGGATCGAGTGGTGTCGGTGTCGCGCCGAACCCCGTCCTCGATCGTCGCGGGGTGGTGTGGGAAGGCGTGAATCCGCCTCCCCGGATGGTGCAGCGACAAGTTCAGCGTAGGCATCTTTACTTTAAGCGTCAAGTCATTCGTGCCGGGGATCCGCTGTCTCGACGGGGTAGGGACCACCACGTGGTTTCGGGACGACGACCGCGAATCCCGCGATCGGGCAACGGGATCCGGTCCCGGAAACGGTCGTCCCGGATCGCGCGGGCGCTCCGTCGGCAAGGGGTCGGACGGTTTCACCCGACGACCCGACCGCGACGCCTCGGGCGGGTTCGGACCCGGTCGCGCGGATCACGCCGCGTTCGAGGAACTGCTGACGGTGGCGGTCAGGCTCCGTCGGGGCGGTTCGCGCGCGACGCGGACCCGAAGGCCTCCGCGGGCAGCTCGACTCCCAGACCGCTCTCGATGCGGACACAGGCGTCCTTGAGGTATCGGGCCTGGGTCTTCGTCAACCGGTCGAAGACGGCCTGGCGCACGGTCGCGACGTGCCCGGGGGCCGAGACCACCACCTTCTCCCACCCCTGCTCGCTCAAGGTGGCCAGGGTGGTCCTCCCGTCCGCGGGGTCGGGACGCCTGCTGACGTACCCCTGGCGTTGCAGACGGGAGACCACGTGGGACAACCGTGAGAGCGAGCCGTTGGACAACGCCGCGAGTTCGCTCATGCGCCGGGTCCGGTCGGGAGACTCCGAGAGCACGGCCATGACGAAGTACTCGAAGTGGCTGAGCCCGGCATCACGCTGCAGCTGCGCATCCAGGGCGTTGGGCAGGGCGGTGAGCAGTACCGTCAGGGCCAGCCACACCTGACGCTCCTGCTCGTCGAGCCAGCGCGTCTCCTCAGCGTCGCCCACGTCCTCAGCTTACGTGCACGCGAACCGGGGGTGTGGCCGACAACACGCGATGGGTGAGCTGCTGCTGCGGAGCGGGACCCGGCGGATGCGCCGACGTCCCGTGGGCCGGCGGCGGACCGATGGTCCAGGACGCTAGACCCCGTCCTGGACCGTGACGACGTGGACGCGGGTTCCGAGGGTCCGGATCCGCTGGAGTTCCTCGGCGGGGGCGGCGCTGTCGGTGACGAGGTCGCCGACGCTCTCGAGCCCGGCGACCTTGGCCAGGGTGATCCGTCCGATCTTGGAGGAGTCCGCGACGACGACCGTCCGCTGGGCGTGACGGATCATGGCCGCGTTCGTCCGCGCCTCGGTCTCGTCGTGCGTCGTGATCCCGCCCTCGGCGCTCACCCCGTCCACACCGAGGATCGCCATGCCCACGTTGATGGAGGCGAAGGAGTTCTCGGCGAGCGCCCCCACCAGCTCGAAGGAGTTCGCGCGGATCAGGCCACCGGTCATCATCACCCGCAGGTTCGGCCGGGACCCGATCTCGGTGGCCGTCGTCAGCGAGTTCGTGACGATCGTCAGGTCGGTGCGGAAGATCAGCGCCCGCGCGACGCCCGCGGCCGTCGTCCCGCCCCCGATGGCGATCGCGAACGGCCCCTCGGGCAGGAAGGTGGCGGCGCGGCGGGCGATGAGTTGCTTGACCTGGTGCGATTGCCCCGCGCGCAACCGCACCGGCAGTTCCAGCGCCGGGGCGAGGACCCGCGCGCCGCCGTGCGTCCGCGACAGCAGCCCTTGTCCTTCGAGGTCGGCGAGGTCGCGGCGGACGGTCGCGACCGACACGCCGAGTTCGGTGACGAGGTCCTGCAGGCTCACGTCACCGCGTTCGTTGAGCACGCCGAGGATCGCCACCAGCCGGTCGGCACGTTTGCCGGAACCCGCGCGCGGGAGGGCCTCCGAGCCGCCGAGGGCGTGGCCACCGGGCATCTCCACCGCACCAATCACTCGAACCGATCAACCAGAATGAGCGTTTCGCTCAGAATATTGCGTCCATCGCGCAGTCGGAACACCATCCTGGCATGACACGAGTCACCTTCGTCGGGGCCGGGAGCGTCGAGTTCACCCGCCAGCTGGTGGGGGACCTCCTGAGGTTCGACGACCTCGGCCCGCTCGACCTGCGGCTCTTCGACATCGACGAGCGCCGCCTCGCCGTGGCCGAGGGCACCGCCCGGCAGGTCGGCGAACGCCTGAACCGCCCCCTGACGACCACCGCGACCACCGACCGGCGCCGCGCCCTCGCCGACGCCGACTTCGTCGTCGACATGGTGCAGATCGGCGGCATCGAGGCCACCCGCCACGACCTGGAGATCCCGGCCCGCTACGGGTTGCGCCAGACGATCGGCGACACCACCGGGGTGGGCGGGGTCTTCCGCGCGCTGCGCACGTTCCCCTTCCTCACCGCCCTCACCGCGGACATCCGCGACGTGGCGCCGGACGCGGTCTTCCTGAACTACACCAACCCGATGGCGATGAACGTCTGGTGGACCAGCCTCGTCGCCCCGGAACTCACCACCCTGGGGTTGTGCCACAGCGTCTACTGGACCGCCCACGACCTCGCGGAGCTCGTCGGGTTGTCCGTCGAGCAGACCAGGTTCCGGGCGGCCGGCGTCAACCACCAGGCGTGGTTGCTGGAGTGGACCCACGGGGGTCGTGACCTCTACCCGGTGCTGCGCGAGCGCATCGCCGCCGACCCGGAACTGCTGCGCCGCGTCCGCGTCGAGGTCTTCCGCCGGATCGGCTACTACCCGACCGAGACGAGCGAGCACTCCTCGGAGTACCTGCCGTGGTTCCTCCGCGACCAGGAGCAGGTCGAGAGGTTCCGGCTGCGGCCGATGGAGTACCTGGAGATCTCCGAGAACAACGTCCGTGAGTTCCACGCGGCCGAACGCGCCCTCGCCGCGGGTGAACCGCTGGCGCTCGAGGAGGAGGCGGCCGAGTACGCGCCGCAGGTCATCCACTCCCTCGTCACCGGCACCGAACGCGAGATCCACGCCAACGTCGTCAACCGGGGCCTGATCGACAACCTGCCCGCCGGGTGCGTCGTCGAGGTGCCGACCATCGTGGGCGCCGGCGGGATCTCCCCGGTCCCGATGGGTTCCCTGCCGGTGCAGGCCGCAGCGGTGAACCGCCCCTACGTCTCGGTCGCCGAGCTCACGATCGAGGCCGCCCGGACCGGGGACCCGCGCCTCGTGCGCCAGGCGGTGCTCGTGGACCCCAACGCGAGCTCGACGCTCACGCCCGAGCGGATCTGGGCGCTGTGCAACGACCTCGTCGCCGCCCACGGCGACCTGCTGCCGCCAGAACTGCGCGTGCAGCTGCCGGTCGACGCCCTGTAGTCCAGACCCCCGAGAGGAGTTCCCGGTGCACGTCCCACGACTCGCCGCCGCCCTCACCCTCGTCGCGCTCGTCGCGACGGGGTGCGGGACGAAACCCGTCACCACGCTCGACCCCTCCGCCCAGGTCCACCTGACGATGTGGTCGGGGCAGAGCGACGAGGCCGAGCGGGTGCTGGAGCGTCTCGCCGCGGAGTTCGAGCAGCAGCACCCCAACGTCAGCATCGACGTCACGCCCGGGGCCTCCTCCACCGAGGAACTGCTGCAGAAGCTCGCCGCCTCGTTCGCGGGCAACGACTCCCCGGACATCTCCTACACGTTCGGGTCGTGGGCGAGCCAGCTGGAACGCTCGAACCGGACCCTCGACATCACCTCCGTGGTGCAGGGCCCCGGGGTGGACTGGGAGGACTTCACCTCGGCGGCGCGGGCGACGGCGCAGCCGACCGGCCACCGCACCATCGGGTTCCCCGCCGTCGTCGACAACATCGCCCTCCTCTACAACACGACCCTCTTCGACCGGGCCGGCGTCGCGTACCCCACGCCCGACTGGACCTGGCAGGACTTCCGGGCCGCGGCGAAGCAGCTCACGAACCCCGGCGACCACGTCTACGGGTACGGGTACTCCGTCTCGGGGAGCGAGGAGACGACGTGGCAGTTGTGGCCGCACCTGTGGCAGAACGGCGGCGAGATCCTGGACGCCACCGGGCAGGAGGCGGCCTTCGACTCCCGGGCCGGGATCGACGCCCTCACCTTCCTGCGCGGGATGGCCGTCGACGACCGGAGCGTCTACCTCGACCAGACGGACACCAAGTTCGCCCAGCTGTTCGAGAGCGACCGCATCGCCATGATCACCTCCGGTCCCTGGGAACTGTCGGCGCTCAAGACCGCCGGAACCTCCTACGGCGTCGTGCAGCTCCCGGGGACGGACGGCGACCACCAGACGGTCTCCGGCCCCGACCTGTGGACCCTGTTCGACAACGACGACGTCAACCGCGCCCACTGGGCGACGCAGTTCACCGAGTGGCTGACCTCGGCCGAGCAGGACGAGCAGTTCAACGTGGCTCTCGGCAACCTCCCGCTGCGGGCCAGTGAGGCCACCAGCGAGGCGTTCCTGACCGCCTCCGCCGAACTCCCCGGGCTCGACGTGATGCAGGCCAACGCCGCGAACGCGAAGAAGCCCCGCCCGACCGTCCCCGGCTACAACGGCCTCTCGGAGGCCGTCGGGAGCGCCACCGCCCACGTGCTGCAGGGCGAAGGGTCGCCGCAGGGCGCCCTCGCCGACGCCGCCACCGCCGCCGACAAGGCACTGCGCCAGAGCTGAGGACGTGACGTGACGACCGTTGACCTTCGAGAGTCGCAGCGCCGGGGGACCTCGGGAGCGGCTGCCCCCCGGCCCCGCCGTGCCGTGGGGGAGGCACTGGCCGGGTGGGGTTTCGTCGCCCCGGCCCTGATCGTGGTCGGAGGGCTCACCCTCTTCCCGGGGATCTGGGCCCTCGTGCTGTCCTTCCGCACGTGGGACGGGTTCAGCCCGCCGAGGGGGGTGGGGATCCAGAACTACCGGGACCTCGCCGTCGACCCCGCGCTCGGCGGTGCCGCGCTGCACACCGCCCTCTACACGGTCCTCTTCGTGCCGGCGTCGGTCCTGCTGGGACTGTTCCTGGCCGTCGCGCTGAACCGTCGGATCCGGTTCATCGGCCTGTACCGCACCGCGGTGTTCGTGCCCTTCGTCGCCTCCGCCGCCGCGACGGGCATCCTCACGACCTACCTCTTCAGCGCGCAGTTCGGGCTGGTCAACAACGTCCTGCGCGTCCTGCACCTGCCCCAGCAGGGCTGGCTGGAGGACGGCCACCAGGCCATGGTGGTCATCACCATCATGTCGCTGTGGGGGCAGGCCGCCTTCACCACGGTCATCTACCTCGCTGCGCTGCAGGACATCCCCGGCGACACCATCGAGGCCGCCCGGATGGACGGCGCGAACTCCCGGCAGGTCTTCTGGCGCGTCGTGTGGCCGCAACTCGGGGCGGTGACGTCGTTCGTCGCGGTCTACCAGACCCTGGAGGCCGTCCAGCTGTTCGACCTCGTCTACGCCACCACGCGCGGCGGGCCGCTCGACGCCACCCAGACGATCGTCTACTACGTCTGGCACCTCGCGTTCCAGCGGCTGCAGTTCGGCTACGGCTCGGCCGTCGCCTACGCGTTGTTCTTCGCCACCCTGGTCGTGACGATCGTCGTCACCATCACCCAGCGCCGCGCCGGGAGGAATCCGTGACGACCGTGACTCCGTCCGCGACCTCGACGTCCACGTCGACCGTGCCCCGTCGCCGCGGGTTGCCGTTCAGCCCGTGGCACCTGCTGCTGGTGCCGATCTCGGTCCTCTTCCTGCTGCCGTTCCTCGAGATGTTCCTCACCTCCCTGGAACCTGCGTCGGAGATCAACAAGTTCCCGCCCGCCTTCGTCCCGACGCACTTCACCCTCAGCGGGTACACCCGGTTGTTCGCCGATTCCTCGATCCTGCGGTGGCTGCTGAACACGGCCGTCGTGTCCGCGTCGGCGACCGTCTCGCACCTGGTGCTCTGCTCGCTGGCCGGCTACGGGTTCGCCCGGCTGCGCTTCCCGGGCCGGACTTTCGGGTTCCTGGCGATCCTCGCGACCATCATGATCCCCTCGCAGCTGCTCATGATCCCGACCTACGTCATGTTCGCCCGGCTCGGTCTCGTCGACCACCTCTCGGCCGCGATCGTGCCCTGGCTGGCCTCGGCGTTCGGCATCTTCCTCATGCGCCAGTTCTTCCTGTCGCTGCCGAGCGAGCTGGAGGAGGCGGGCAGGATCGACGGCTGCTCGCGCCTGCAGGTGTTCTTCCGCATCGTGCTGCCGCTGGCCCGGCCCGCGCTGGCGACGTTGGCGATCTTCACCCTGCTCGGGTCCTGGAACGACCTCGTGTGGCCCCTGGTGGCCATCAACGACGAGCACGACTTCACGCTGCAGCTGGGGCTGACGAACTTCCAGGGCGCCCGCCGGACCGACTGGTCGCTGCTCATGGCCGGCAACGTCGTCGCCACCCTCCCGCTCATGCTGCTCTTCCTCCTGGCCCAGCGGCAGTTCGTCGCGACCATGGCCTCGGCCGGGCTGAAAGGCTGAGCCCCGTGCGCACCGAAGCGAGCACCACCCGCACCACCGACCGGAGGTACCTCCCGTGAACACCGACGTCGCCGCTCCCACGAGCGGATCCGCGACCCACCACGAGATCCGGCAGCAGCCGGGCGCGTGGCGCGACCTGGTCACCCTGCTCGCCGGGCACCGGGACGCGCTGGACGACTTCCTCGCCCCGGTCCTGGCGCAGGAGAACCTACGCATCGTCCTCACCGGCGCGGGGACCTCCGCCTTCGCCGGTGACATCGCGAGCGCGTCGCTGCGCCGCCACCTGGGCCGCCGGGTCGACGCCCTCGCCACGACCGACCTCGTCGCCGACCCCTTCGGCCTGCTCGCGGAGGGCGGCCCCGTCCTGCTGGTGTCCTTCGCGCGGTCCGGGAACAGTCCCGAGAGCGTCGCGGCGACCCGGATCGTGGACGATCTCGCCCCGCGGGCGCACCACCTCGTCATCACCTGCGACGCCGAGGGGGCCCTGGCCCGGGAGCACCGCGGTGCGGCGAACTCGTTCGTGCTGGTGATGCCGGAGCAGACCAACGACACCGGCTTCGCCATGACGTCGAGCTTCTCCACGATGCTGCTCGCCGCGCTCCTGGTGTTCCGGGCCGACCAGGCCCGCCACGTCGAGGCCCTGGGCGCCGCCGCGTCGTCGCTGATCGGGCGCAGCGGACAGGTCGAGGCCCTGCTGGACGCCGACCCCGAACGCGTCGTGTACCTCGGCTCGGGTCCGCTGCAGGGGCTGGCTCAGGAGTCCGCGCTGAAGCTGCTCGAACTGACGGCGGGGGGAGTGGCGGGTTTCCACGACTCCCCGCTCGGGTTCCGCCACGGCCCGAAGTCGGTGGTCGACGACCGCACCCTCGTCGTCGTGTACGCCTCCGCCGACCCCTACACCGCCCACTACGACGCCGACATCGTCACCGAACTCCGTCGTGACCGCCCCGCGCAGGTCGTGCACGTCGGCGGGCCGGACGGTTCTGCGCTGGACCTCGCCCTCCCGCAGCTCGACGGTCTCGACGACGGGTTGCGCAGCGTCGCCCTCGTCGCCTTCGCGCAGCTGCTCGCGCTGGGTGCGTCCGTCCGCCGCGGCTGCACCCCCGACAACCCCTTCCCGGGCGGCACCGTCAACCGGGTCGTCCAGGGGGTCTCGATCCACGACCTCCCGGGCCGGAGCGAGCAGCCGTGACGTACTTCCTCGGCATGGACGGGGGCGGGACGAAGACCGCCTTCGTCCTGCTCGACGGGAACGGGACGGTCGTCGCGGAGGACCGGCAACCCTCCAGCTACTACTTCGGGAGCGAGAGCGGGATCGACCTCGTCGAGCAGGTCCTGCGCGCCGGGGTCGGCGCCGTCGTCGCGGCGGCCGGGATCCGTGTCGAGGACCTCACCTTCGCGTTCCTGGCGATCCCCGGCTACGGCGAGGCCAGCGCCGACGTCGCCCACCTGGACGCGATGCCCGCCCGGGTCCTGGGGCACGACCGCTACCTCTGCGGCAACGACATGCTCAGCGGCTGGGCGGGTTCCCTCGCCGGCCGGGACGGCATCAACGTCGTCGCCGGTACCGGATCGGTGGCCTACGGCGAACGGGGTCACCGCGCCCACCGGACCGGCGGCTGGAGCGAACTCTTCGGCGACGAGGGGTCCGCGTACTGGGTGGCCGTCCAGGGACTGAACGCGTTCTCCCGCATGGCCGACGGCCGTGAACCCCGGACGGCGTTGCACGGCGCGGTCCGGGAGGCGCTGGAGGTCCGGGACGACGGCGACGACCTCGACGTCATCGGTGTCGTCGTGGACCGCTGGCAGGGCGACCGCAGCCGGATCGCGGGCCTCGCCCGCGTCGTCACCGCGACGGCCGCCGCGGGCGACGCCCGGGCCCTGGGGATCGTGCGCGCCGCGGCCGCAGAACTGGCCGCCCTGGTGACGACGACGGCGACCGCCCTGGGCCACGGTTCGCAGGACGAGGTGGCGGTGTCCTGGTCCGGGGGACTGTTCAACGCCCCCGTGGTGCGGTCGGAGTTCGAGGAGGCTTTGCAGCACAGCCCGTTCCGGCTGGAACTCGTGACGCCGCAGCACGGTCCGGAACTCGGTGGTGCCCTCTACGCCGTCCGGGCGGCCCGGGCCCGCGGGGTGGTCGTGTGATCGTCGTCCTCACCCCCAACCCGGCGGTCGACGTGACGTACCGCGTCGCGGAACAGCGGGTCGGAACCACCCAGCGGGTGCTGGAGGTCTCCCGTCGCCCCGGGGGCAAGGGCGTCAACGTGGCCCGCGTCCTGGGCGGCGAGGGGGTTCCCGCCCGGTGCGTGCTGCCCCTGGGCGGGGCGGCCGGGACGTGGGTGCAGGAGGCGCTGCGCGACCTGGGGCTGGAACCCACGACCGTTCCCCTGGCCGGTGAGACCCGCACGACGGTGACCGTCGTCGACGACGTGGCCCACCCGACGATGTTCGGCGAACCCGGCCCCGCGGTGACCCCCGCGGAGTGGGCCGCCGTGCGGGACGCCCTCGCCGGGGCGTTGCGCGGGGCGGCGGCCTTCGTCGTCGCGGGGTCGCTCCCGCTCGGCAGCGACCCCGGCCTGGTCGGCGACTGGGTGCGCACGGCCCGCGACGCCGGGGTCCTGACCGTCGCCGACCTGTCCGGTCCGGCCCTGCTGGCGGCCGCCGACGCCGGGGCCTCCGTCTGCAAGCCCAACGTCGAGGAACTCCTCGGCGCGACCGGTGCCGGTTCCGAGGCGGAGGGCGCCGCGGACCTGCTGGCCCGGGGGGCCGGTGCGGTGGTGGTCTCCCGCGGGGTCCACGGGATCGCCGCCCACACCCGCGACGGGGTGTGCGAGGTTTCCGCCGTCCCGGGCGTCAGCGGGAACGCCACCGGCGCCGGGGACGCCGCGACGGCCGGTCTCGTCCTCGCCCTCACCGGCGGTTCCCCGCTGCCCGACGCCCTGCGCCGGGCCGCCGCGTTCGGCGCCGCCGCCGTCCTGCGTCCGGTCGCAGGTGAGATCGACCGGGCCGCCGCCGCCCGTTTCCTCGACACCACCGGGAGTCCCGCATGAGCACTCGTCCCCCCTTCGTGGAACTCCTCGACGCCGCCCGTGCGGCCGGTCGTGGAGTCGGGGCCTTCAACGTCGTCCTGCTCGAGCACGCCGAGGCCATGGCCGCCGGTGCCGCGCGCGCCGGTCTGCCGGTCGTGCTGCAGATCAGCGAGAACTGCATCACGTACCACGGTGGTCTGGAACCCCTCACCGTCGCCACCCAGGCCATCGCCCGCGCCGTCGACGTCGAGGTCCTGGTGCACCTGGACCACGTGGAGGACCCGGAGCTGGCCCGGCGCGGCATCGACCTCGGCGTCGACTCGATCATGTACGACGGGTCGAAACTGCCTTACGCGGAGAACGTCGCCGCGACCCGGGCCCTGGCCGAGGAGGCCCACGCCGTGGGGATCGCGCTGGAGGCCGAACTCGGCGAGGTCGGCGGCAAGGACGGCGTCCACGCCCCGGGTGCGCGCACCGACCCCGACGAGGCCGCGGAGTTCGTCGCCGCCACGGGGGTCGACGCCCTGGCGGTGGCCGTGGGGACGTCGCACGCGATGCAGACCCGCGTCGCCCGCGTCGACCGCGACCTCATCGCCCGGCTCGCCGCGAGCGTCCCCGTCCCCCTGGTGCTGCACGGCTCGTCGGGGTTGTCCGACGAGGAACTCCGCGCCGCCGTCGAGGTCGGCATGACGAAGGTCAACATCTCGACGCACCTCAACGGGGTGTTCACCCGCGCCGTGCGCGCTGTGCTGGCCGACCGGCCCGACCTCACCGACCCGCGGAAGTACGTCGCCGCGGGCCGCGCCGCGCTGGAGGACGAGACCGAGCGTCTGCTGCGGCTGCTCGCGGGGACCGCGTGACGACCTCCCGGGAAACCGGGCGGCGCACGCTGGTCCTCCGCTAGCGTCACGCCATGACGACCCTGGACACGTCGGCGCCGAGCTCCCGGAACGCTGACGCGCGCGTGGCCGCGGCCTGGGTCCTGGCCCTCTGCGGGATTCTGCTGGCGGTGTCGTGCGGGTGGCGCCTCGCCGGGGTCGCGGGGCAGGTGCACGAACTGCACTGGTTGCGGGAGAACGGGACCCGGTTCACCGGCGTGGTCGTCGAAGAGGGCCTGACGCGTCCAGACGGCAGCATGACCTCCTACGGGGTGCAAGCCCCCGGCGGACGGACGCAGGTCCAGGGTGAGCAGTTCTTCGTCGACGCGACCTGGAGCCCGACCCCCGTCACGGCGAAGGGCCAGCGCGTCGACGTCGCCGTGGATCCGCGCGATCGTTCCCTCCTCGGGCTGCCGGCCGACTCCCTGCACCACGGATGGGTTCTGGAGGGGCTCCGGGCGGGATTGCCGTCCGGTCTGGCGGCCGCGGCGTTCCTCGGCGGGGCCGTCCTCGTGGTGCGGCGGTGGACTGGTTCACTGCCGGGGTGACCCTCGCGTTCTCCCTCGACCCGACCCTGCGCCACCTGAACCACGGTTCCTTCGGCGCGGTCCCGACGCTCGCCCTGGAACGGCAGGCGGCCTACCGCGCGGAGATGGAGGGCGCGCCGGTCCGGTTCTTCGTCGGTGTTCCGGAACGCATCGCGGCGGCCCGGGAACGCGTGGCCCCCTACCTCGGGGTGTCCGCGGACGACCTCGCGTTCGTGCCGAACGCCAGCGCCGGGGCGAGCGTGGTCTTCAGCTCGCTCCCGGTGGAGCAGGGGTGCGAGGTCGTCGTCACCGACCACGGGTACGGCGCGGTGACGATGGGCGCGCGTCGGCTCGTCCGGCGCTGGGGCGGGCGGATCCGCACCGCGCACGTCCCGCTCGGTGCCGGTCCGGAGGAGGCGGCCGCGGCCGTCGCCGCAGAACTCTCGGACCGGACGGCCCTCGTCGTGCTCGACCACATCACCTCCCCGACGGCGCGGTTCCTGCCCGTCGACCTCATCAGCGCCGCCGCCCACGAACGCGGGATCCCCGTCCTCGTCGACGGTGCCCACGTCCCGCTGCAACTCGCCGAACCCCTCGCGGGCGTCGACTGCGACTTCTGGGTCGGCAACCTGCACAAGTTCGGGTGCGCCCCGCGGGGTTCCGGCGTCCTCGTCGCCCGCGGTGACCTCCGCCGGGAACTGAACCCGCTCATCGACTCCTGGGGAGCCGAGCAGGAGTTCCCCGCCAGCTTCGACCAGCAGGGAACCCTCGACTTCACGAGCTGGCTCGCGGCCCCGGACGCCCTCGACGCCGTCGAGGCGGAGATCGGCTGGGCCGCGCTCCGGGTGCGGGTCGCCGCACTGGCCCGGTACGGCGTGGACGTCGTCGCCGACGCGTTCGCGGCGTTGACGGGGGAGGACCACCACGTCGAGGTCGGGATGCCGGCCGGTCCGCTGCGGCTGGTGAGACTGCCCGGCCGGCTGGGGCTGGGGGAGGGGGGCGGCAACGCCGTGCGGGACCGCGCACTGGCCGAACTGGGCGTCGAGGCCGCGTTCACCGCGTTCGGCGACCAGGGTTTCGTCCGGCTCTCGGCCCACGCCTACAACACCCCCGACGACTACGACGACTTCGCCCGCCGCTGCGTCCCCGCGCTGGTCGAGTGGTCCCGCACGGCGTAGCTTCCGGCTCCGTGCCGGAACCCGTGCAGTTGCTCGCCTCCGCCGTCTCCCGGTGGGGGGAGGACGAGTGGTCCCGCGGTGCGTGGAGCCTCATCGGCGTGGATGGGACGCCCGCGGACCGGACCACCGTGGGTTCCCCCGTCGGGACGCGGCTGCGGATCGCGGGGGAGGGGACCCACCCCACCCGGGCCGGGATGACCCACGGCGCGCACGAACAGGGCGTGCAGGCGGGGGAGTGGGCCGCGGCGCTCGGACACCGGCGGGTCGTCGTGGTGGGCGCCGGGATCGCCGGTCTCGCCGCGGCGCAGGAACTCCGCGGACGCGGGGTGGACGTGCAGGTGTGGGAAGCGCGCGACCGCGTGGGGGGCCGAGCCGTCGGGGTGGAGGTCGGCGGGTCCACCTTCGACCTGGGGGCCAACTGGTTGCAGCAGTTCGACGAGAACGTCCTGGCGCGCACGGTCGAGGCACTGGGGTTGCGGACCGTGGCGACCGACTTCACCGATCCGCTCGTCCTCGGGTCATCCACGGGCGGGGTGCCCCGTCCGGAGGGCCTGACGTGTGGACTCCGGGAGCGGCTCGCCGTCGCGGCGCCGGGAACCTCGATCGGGCAGGTCGTCGAGGAGTGGTTGCGGGACCCGCGGCCGTGGACCGCGGAGGTCGTCCGCCGGTTCGTGGACGCCGAGGTCGTCATGGACACCGGGGTTCCGTTGTCCTCCCTGAGTGCGCGGCACGGGTTCGAGGCCGGCGTCGGCGAAGGGGACCGGTGGATCGTCGGCAGTTACCGCCGCCTGCTCGACCACCTCGCCGAGGGGGTCGACGTCCGGCTGCGGCGGCCGGTGCGCCGGGTGGAGGTCCGCGACGACGGGGTGCTGGTGGCCGGCGCCGACGAAGAGGTGCACGACGGTGAGGTGCACGCCGACGCGGTGATCATCACGGTGCCGTTCGCGGTCCTCGCGGCCGGCGCCGTCGAGTTCGTCCCGCCGCTGCCGGGCGGGCACCGGGACGCGCTGGCGCGGTTGCCCACCGGACGGGTGGAGAAGGTGGTGCTGCGCCTCGACCGGCGCTTCTGGCCCGAGCACGCGGCCGGCTACTACCGCGTCCACGGGCCGGGGGCCGGGTCCGTCAGCGAGTGGCTCGACGCCACGGAGGCGGACGGGCGGCCCACCCTCGTCGGGTTGTTCGCGGGGCCGTGGGTCGAGGAGCTGTGGGCGGGGGAGGACGAGGCCGTCGCGCGAGCAGCCCTGGGCGTGGTCACCGCAGCCCTCGGCCTCTGAGCCGTTCCAGGGAGTGCTCGGCGTCCTCCGCTCGTAGTCTCACGCTGTGCAGACGATGGGATTGACCAGGGTGTTGGGCAGGACCGGCCGCAGGGTCGGGGCGATCGGGATGGGTTGCTGGCAGATCGGCGGGAGCTGGGGCGACGTCGCCGAGGACGCGGCGCTGGAGACGCTGCAGGCCGCGGCGGACGCCGGCGTGACCTTCTTCGACACCGCCGACGTCTACGGGGACGGGCGCAGCGAGAAGCTGCTCGGCCGCTTCCTGCCGACGGCACCCGAGGGCGTGTTCGTCGCCACGAAGATGGGCCGGCGGGCCGACCCGCACGACGCCTCCGCCTACACGCTGGACGCCTTCCGGGCCTGGAACGACCGCAGCCGCGAGAACCTCGGTGTCGACACCCTCGACCTCGTCCAGCTGCACTGCCCGCCGCCGCCCGTCCTCACGACCGACGCGGTCTACGAGGCGCTGGACACCCTCGTGGCCGAGGGCCGCACCCGCGCCTACGGCGTCTCCGTCGAGACCGTCGCCGAGGGTCTCGACGCGGTCGCCCGCCCCAACGTGGCGAGCGTGCAGATCATCCTCAACCCGTTGCGGCTCAAGCCCGTCACCGAGTTCCTGCCCGCCGCGGCCGAGGCCGGCGTGGGCGTCGTCGTCCGGGTGCCGCTGGCCTCGGGCCTGCTGACGGGCAAGATCGACGAGAACTCGACCTTCGCCGCCGACGACCACCGCACCTTCAACCGCAACGGCGAGGCCTTCGACGTCGGGGAGACCTTCGCCGGGGTCCCGCTCGGGGCCGGCGTCCAGGCGGCCAAGCGGCTGGCCGGGGTCGCCGGGGACGTCCCCCTCGCCGCCTTCACGCTGCGCTGGATCGTCGAGCAGCCCGGGGTCAGCGTCGTCATCCCCGGTGCCCGCAACCCCGAGCAGGCCCGCGCGAACGCCGCGGCGGCCGACGTCGCGGCGCCCACCACCGCCCAGCTCGACGCCGTCCAGGAGGTCTACCGCGACCTCGTCGCCGAGCACGTGCACGACCGCTGGTGAAGCGCCCGGAAACTTCTCCGGCAGATCTGTAACGCCCGAACGGGTGACGCCGATAAGGCCCCTGAGTCCGGGGGGAGCGGGGCTCGGAGGCCGGGGGGCCTGCGAGCGACGTCTGGTCTCAGGGGGGAAACGCGGTGTCGCGTCTGGTGGTCGGGGGGCTGACCACCAGACGCCGCGCCTGCGGGAAGGGGTCGCCGGCGGCCCGTCCCTCGCCTGCAGCGAGCCACGTCGTCCGTCCGCCACCACCGCGTCCGCTGTGGTGGCGTTCGTCGTCCGGGCGTGACCCACGCCCCGAGGATGACGACCGGGTCGTGGGTCAGCGTGGTGTGCACGGCGGGGAGACTCGTCGGGGGTCGCGGACTCATCGCCCTAGGCTGCCGCGATGGCCAGCTTCCGGCACCGTCGCGACGGTGGGCTCGACGTCGTCCGCGCCCGGCACCGCACCTCGGCGTTCGTCTACGGCAACATCACGGTGCTCGGGGCGCTCGTCGCCGTGGACTCCCATGCCGTCGAGACCGGGCACGCGGCGATCGCCGTCGCCGCGACCGCGGTCGCGACGTTCATCGCGCACATCGCCGCGGACCTCGTCTCCGAACGTGTCCGACCCGACCACCTCCCGGGGAAGCCGCGGGAGGAGCTCGCCGAGGAGTTGCGGGACGCCACCCCGATCGCGACGTCGGGGGTGGTCCCCGTCCTCCTGGTGCTGCTGGGGACCCTCGAGATCCTCCCGGCCCAGCCGGCGCTGTGGATCGGCATCGCCTTCGTCGTGCTGCGGCTGGCGATCACGGGGGTGGTGACGGAGCGCCTCAGCGGTCGCGACCCCTCCGCCACAGCGCTGTGGGGCGGGATCGTCCTCGCGGCGGTCAGCGCCGGGGTCGCCGTGGCGAAGGCACTGCTGACCCACTGACCGTGCGACCGCGGCGCCGGTTGTGGACCAGCGAGGTGAGCAGCGAGGTCCCGATGACGACCGCGCCGAACCAGCCGGCGAGCAGTCCCGGGATGGGCGCGACCAGCGAGACCCACAGCAGCACACCGAGGACGCCCAGCACGTAGGCGGCCCCGGCGGGGAGGTGCTCGTAGCGCTTCAGCGCCTCCCCGGAGTCGAGGCGGCGCGTCAGCCGCACGAGGAACACCGCCCCGATGCTGACCCCGGCGACGGCGATCACGAGCCGCTCCCAGGCCGGGAGCCCCGTGCCGGTGTCGCTGAAGGAGTACGTGCCGTCCAGGATCTCCAGCAGCAGGAACACCGCGAGCGCGCGCTCGACGACGACGGCCGCCGCGTGCGTCCACACGTGCCGCGCCCCGGCCTTCACCAGGGCGTACCCGGCGATCCCGAGAGCGCCGGCGACGGCCACCGTCGTGCGGTTCCCCGGCGGGGCCCAGGCGATCGCACCACCGGCCAGGACGGCCGCGGTGCAGAACTGCACGAGTCGAGGGCGGGCCAGGCGGAAGAACGGCCGCTCCAGCGGCGCGATCCACAACGGCCGGTCCTTGCGCTCGCAGTTGAACAGGTACTCGGTGAACACCATCCACAGGAACACCCCGCCGAAGGCGGCGAGCCCCGGACGGACACCGGCGAGGTCGGCGGCGTAGTGCGACGGGTCCGCGACCATCGCCGTCGTCGTCTCCGCCACGTCCTCGCCCCTGGCCGTCGCCACCGCCACCGGGGGGACGAACAACCGCATGACGACGACGCCGACGAACAGCCCGGCGGTCAGGAACACCTGACGCATCCTCGGGTGCAGCCGGCCGGCGACCCCGGCCATCGGTACCGCGTTGTCGACGCTGAGGGCGACCTCGTACGCGGCGAGCGTCACGAGGGCCGCGGCGGCGTGGGGTCCCTCGAGAACCCAGGCGGCGGCTCCGCCGAGGAGCGCGAGGGCCACGGGCAGGCCGATGACGTCGCGCCCGCGCAGGGGGGTGGTCGTGCTCAGGGTGGAGCTCACGGGTCTCCCGGGATCTCGCGGGGCGGGGTCTCGGACGGTCCAACCGTCGCACGTCCGGGTGCGGGTCCGCGAGTGCACGGGTGCCGCTAGGGGGTGAAGATCCAGCGGAGGGAGGGTGACCCGGCGCTCCAAAGGGTGGGTCGGCCGAGCGGAGCTTCCCCACACCGTCCGGCCGACCCGAGATCATCTTCGCACAGGTGTTCGAACGATGCACGCCCTTCCTGGCCGCGGCAGTGTCGTGCCGCAGGACACCGCTGGTGCCTCCAGCCGCCTCGGTGGCGACCCGTCCCGCCTCCGCCCCCGCTCCACGGTCACGGACGTCACGACGCCCGGGTGGTCGCTGATCGGTACTCCGGTAGTTCGACGGTGTCCGAGGTGGAGGCGAGCAGAGCGCGTTCGCCCGCTCTGCGCAGCAAGGGGGTGGCGGCCAGGCGGTGGGCCCCGTGCAGGAGAACCAGACCCCAGCGGCTCTTCGGGGAGGCCAGCGCCGGGATCCCCGGCCTCACCCGCTGGGTCTTGTCCACGTAGGAGCGGAGCCGCTGCTCGTAGGCGGCGAGAGCTCGTTCGGGCTCCATCGAAGCTCCCCGGGACAGTGCCCGGTCACGCTCGAGCGCCAGCTCACCAGCCAGCACGTGAGCGGCCAGCAGGGCCAGGCTAGTGCCCATGCCCGTCGGCCCGCCCCACGCGGTGTCCCCGAGCAGGACCACCCGTCCACGCGACCAGCGCGGAGTGCGCACCTGCTCGGCACGTTCGAGGTAGAACTCCTCCGGAGCGGCGGCGAACCCGTCGAGGACGCGCTGCGTCTGCCAGCCCACGTCGGCGAACCGCTCGCGCAGCACCGTGAGCTGAGCCTCGACGCCGAGGCGGTGGAGGCCCATCGGTGGCGCCATGAAGGCCAGCGTCGCGCGCGTGGTCCCGACGTCGTCGGGGCGCAGGGAGACGATGCGACCACCGGGAGCCGTCAGCCACCGCCACCACTGGTCGTCGTCGCCGCTGGGCTGGATCCGGCCGTAGCCGACGTACTGGCCCCGGTCGGTGCAGGTGACCTCGCTCCGCCCGCCGTCGGTGAAGACGAGGTCGCGGGTCGCCGAGCGTTTGCCTTCCGCGACGACGAGCAGGTCGTAGTGCTCCCGTGATCCGCGGGAGGTGACGACGTCGACGCCCCCGCCGGGAGCGTCGTGCTCGACGTGGACGAGGTGTTCGCCGTAGCGGTGTTCGACGTCCCCGCCGGTGGCTTCCAGGAGCAGCTGCGAGAGCCGGCCGCGCAGGATCTCCAGTTCCGCGGTGGGCCCGTCCCCGGCACGGTCGGCCCCGGGGCGGTGGGGGTGATCGCGGACGGGGAAGGATGCGTAGGCCGAGCCGTCGGGTCGCAGGAACCGCGTGCCGACCTCTCCGGTCCCGGCGGCGGCCACCGCCTCGTACAACCCCGTCCGGCGCAGCACCTCCCGCGCCGGACCGCGAACGTCGACGTTCTGGCCGGCGGTGCGGGGTCGTGGTGCTCGTTCCAGCAGGGTCGGCGCGAAGCCGGACCGCCACAGCTCGTGGGCCACCGCGGGCCCGGCGATGCTGCCTCCGGTCACCAGCACTCGGGTCTGGATGTCCGTTCCCATCGCCATCATCTCCTCGATTGCTTGACCATCAAGTACCTTCACGCTCAAGGTACTGCACGGCGGAGTAACCTCGGGGACATGGCGCGCGCGAACGACCGGGCGGACACCCTGTTCGCGCCGGGGCGACGTGCGCGGGTGCTGCAGTTGCTGCGCGCCTACACCGACACCCACGTCGAGCTGACCCGTCACCTGGCGCGGGCACTCGGGGTCCACGGCAGCGACGCGGTGGCCGTGGCGGAGGTGCTGTGGGCAGAGGCCAGTGGGACGCCCTTGACGCCGGCGCGGTTGGCGGAGCGCATCGGGCTCACCTCCGGTGCCACCGCCAGCCTGCTCAACCGCCTCGAGGACGCGGGGATGGTGGTCCGCAACCGTGAGGACACCGACCGGCGGATCATCAGGCTCCGTCTGACCCCGGCCGCCCGTGCTGCGACCACCGCCTTCTTCGAGAGCACCGGGCACGCGCTGGACGACGTGCTGGACGACTACGACGACGCCGCCCTGCAGCAGGTGGAACGTCTCCTGACCGGAGTGGTCGCGGCGACCGAGGCTCACAACGAGCGGCTGCGCGCAACCGGCTCAGGCGTCGGCGAACGCCGCAGTTCCTGAGGTGCGGGCCCGGTCCACCGGTCGTCCCGCGGTGTGCGCGCTGCCCGACCGGACCAGGACGGCAAGGAGATCACCGGTGAACCACACACCGACCCCCCGCGCACACCCCCGCCTCCGCTGGTGCGGCCCGGTCATCCTGGCTTCCTCGTCGCCGGCGACGAGGAACGCGTCCTCATCGACTGGACCGACGCCTCAGGGGTTCTGCAGTACCACGGTCACCTCGACGCTGACGGCTGGAGGTCGTCTCCGAGCAGCAGCACCGGCGAGCCGGCGCGCGACGTCAAGCCTCCGACCGGCCCGGCTTCCCCCTCGAGGACGAGGGGTTCCTGGCGTCTCAGCTGACTGCAGCGAACAGCAAACTGTCCTCGCGCCGCCCGCGGATGATCAGGTGGCTGCGCATCAGCGCCTCCTGCTGCATGCCGATCTTGCGCAGCACACCGGCTGAGGCCGCGTTGCCCGGCCGGCACGTCGCCTCCACCCGCGCCAGACCCAGCCTCGTCTGCGCGAACTTCAGCACCACGGCCGCCGCTTCAGTGGCGTACCCGTGACCCCACGCCGTCCGCGCCAAGGCGTACCCCATCTCGCCACGGCGGTGTTCGGCGCTGCTCACCGTCACCGAACACGCACCCACGACGGCGCCGGCGACCGTGACCGCCCAGGTGAAGGAGGACCGGTCCTCCTGTCCGCCGGCGGTGACCATCTCCTCCAGGAAGGTGCGGGTCTGCTCCACGGTGTTCGGCCCCCAGGACACGTGACGGCACACCTCCGGATCAGCTGCGTAGGCGTGCACCGCCTCGAAGTCCTCCGCGGTGAAGGCGCGCAGCACCAACCGCTCCGTCGTCAGCTCAGGCACCGACCCAGCCTACGAAGACACCACCACGAACGCACGGTCGTCCCGCGAGACGCGGCGATCTTCAGCAGCACGGTGACGTTGCGGTCCTGCTGTCGTCCGGAGGGCCTGGTGTTGTCCGGAGAACCTGCGGGCGGTGTGGACTCCGCCGCTGAACTGTCGTCGCGGGTCGATTCCGTGAAGATCACTCACCGGGAGCAGACCGGGGCTACGTTGTCCCGTGGTCACGCGCTCGCGGGATCCGAGAACCGTTGGGGACACCACGTGAACGACCAGTTCCAGTCTGCCGTCACACCGCCGGAACCGTCTCGGCGAGGGCGCGGACGAGGACGCGACCGCGTCACCGTGGCGGTGAGGACGAGGAAGAAGGCGGCGGTGGCGGCGGTGGGGGCCGCGCTCGTGGCCCTCCCCACGACCGCTGATGCCGCGACCACCGGACCCGACCTGGTCGTCACCTCCACCCAGTGGGCTCCGGTGCAGGCGGTGGCGGGACAGCAGGTCCGCTTCACCGCGACCATCACGAACAAGGGCAAGTCCCCGACCCCGGACGGTGTCATCAGCGGAGTGGCCTTCGCCGTCGACGGCAAGCTGCAGACGTGGTCCGACACCACGACCTCCGCCATCCAGCCTGGGCAGTCGGTCAAGGTCACCGCCAACAGCGGACCGACCGCCTCCCCCACCTGGCAGGCCACCGCCGGCCGGCACACCCTGCGGGCCTTCGTCGACGACGCGGCCCGCATCGAGGAGACCCGGGAGGACAACAACACCCGAAGCGTCACCTTCGAGGTCGCGGCGGGGTTGAGCGTGCAGACCTCCGTCGGGGGTTTCCTGGTGCAGATGGCGAAGTCGCCCGGTCCCACGCTGTTGACGACGAGCGTCACCGGCGACGCCTACGCCGGTTGCTTCGCCGCTGACGGGTCCTTGACGGAGGGCAGCGAACGGTTCGTGACGACCTTCACCGTCGGTCGCGACGTGCCGAACTACGGCGGCAAGTTCTTCGACGGGATGAGCTCGGTCGCAGCGGGCGTGACGCGGCAGCAGGTCGGCGTCGACTTCTCCCGGATGATCTACGCCAACCAGATCCAGTACCCCTGGGTGCTGGGTTGCGCCGCCGGCACCACGCCGGGGTGGACGGGTTTCCACGCCGGTTCGGTGACGGTGACGCGCTGGCCCGGGGAACTGGGGACGTCGGGGCCGAAACTGGCGCAGGTGACGAAACCCTTGGACACGATCCTGGCGATCTGAGCCGGCTCGGGGGACACAGGGCCACCAGCAACTTAGTCCACCCGGAGCAGCCCATCCGGGAAGTGTCGTGACGTCGTCGCCGTCCGCTCGCACGATGAGCGGACGGCGGCGCGATCCACCCTGCTGGACGAAACGCACGAGTGGGCGACACCGCTCGCGGTCAGCAGGAGCGTGCGGGGTGGGGACGCAACTCATCAGCGAGTGACTCGCTGAGTGGTGGGGGTTCGAACCCCCGTGCGCGGCGGCGGCAGAGCGGCGGTCGAGGTGATGCATCCCCGAGACGCCGAACCCCGCTGCACGGGATGCTCGGGGCGGTGGCTCTCGCTCGTGTCTCACCTCAACCTGGTAGGGAGGGCTCGTGTGATGAGAAACCCGGACGGTGATGACGAACGAGCGGGTGCGAAGGAGTGACGACATGCAGACGACAACGCCGCGCACGGCAGTGACCGCAGCCCTGGCGGCGGTGGTGGTGGCCGCTGCTGCGTTCGGGTGCGGAACGGGAACTGCGCACGCCACGACCTACCCAGGACCGCAGGGCCCCCGCGATGTCCACGGGGCGATCGAGCAGGAATGGCTGCACCTGCGCGCCGACCCGGGTGCCTTCCAACCCGGTGCACCACTGACCGATGAGCTTCGCACCCCCATCAAGACCGGGGCCTTCAACCACTTCGAGCGCGCCTCGATCTATTGGAGCCCCACCACCGGCGCGCACGAGGTGCACGGCGACTTCCGCACCTGGTGGGCCTCGCTGGGCTGGGAGAACAGCTACCTGGGTTTCCCCCTGACCGGGGAGCTGCCGGCGGTCGGAGGGGTCTACCAACGCTTTCAGGGTGGGCAGGCGTACTGGTCCGCTGAGACCGGTGCCCACGCCGTGCACGGTGACTTCTTCTCCTACTACGCCAGTCAGGGCTGGGAGCGCTCCTGGCTGGGCTACCCCCTCACCGAGGAGTACCCCGTCGCCGAGGAGGGTGGGCTCAGTGGTGAGGTGGCGCAGGACTTCCAGGGCGGGACGTTGCTCTGGAGTCCGAGCACGGGGGTCATCTCCCCACCACTGCGGGTGGATCTGAGCGTCAGTCCCGACGTGCGTGCCGGGGAGGCGGTCGTGTCGCAGTTCACGGTCACCAACACCGGCCGCGAGACGATCAGTGGTGCGGTGCTGGACGCGGTCGCCCTCGCCTCCGGTGAGGGCGACCTGCGGGGTTTCGACGACTACCCACCGGAGTGCGACTACGCCGGACTCAGTCACCGCTACTGCCAGCTCGGGGTGTTGGGCGCAGGCCAGCAGCGCACCTTCCGCATGGTGACCTCGACCACCGCCGCGGACGCAGGCTTGGTCTTGTCCGTCCTGGGCAGCGTCGAGGAGCGCGGAGACGATGAGCACACGTTTCTCAGCAACCACGTGAACCGAGGGGTCGCCCTGCACTGAGGTGCCGGCCCACCGGAGAACGGCATCCGGTGCCGCGCGGTCATGACGACGTCCGCGACCCGGTGCTCGGTGCAGGAGGCCGACGGCGCCTCGGTGCACGCGCCGACCCGGCTGTCGGCCGCGCTGCAGGCGGCCGAGTTCAGCGTGACCCTCTGCGGGCGGCGGCTGCGAGGGTGACCCTGGCCCCGCGGGCGATCTCGCCGGTGCTGGCCTCGCGGTCGACGCGGAGCAGCACGGCGACCCAGGTCCGGTACGGGGCCCAGGCGCGGGCCACGGAGGCCAGCTCCTCGACGTCGGCTCCGGGTAGGTCGTACAGCTGGCGCATCGAGTCGTGCAGGCGCCCCTCGCTGGTCGGGAACCGGTCCGGGTGGCCCGCACCCCGCACGACCACGAGCTCGGCGGAGAAGGGGCCGATCCCCGCCAGCAGGCTGACGTCGGCGACCGCCTCCTCCGCAGACATCGCGCGCAACCGGGCGCCGTCGAGCCGCCCGTCGAGGGCGGCCTCGGCGAGGCCGCGCAGCCGTTCCCGCTTCACGTCGGGCAGCGGGAGTTCCCCGGCCACCTCGCGCAGCACCGCGGCGGACGGGAACGCCGCCACCGGACGGCCGGCGACCTCGGCGGCCTCCCCCCAACGGGCCCGGATGCCCGCGACGACCCCGGCGGCCTGGGTGATCCGCAACCGCTGCGTGACCACGGCCCAGCAGGCCGCCTCGTAGGGCGAGTAGAAACCGACCGGTCGCAGTCCGGGGTAGGAGGCGAGAAGCCGACCGACGACGGGGTCCCGGTCGGCGACGGCGGGGAAGCCGGTGCCGTCCACGTCCAGGGACAGGACGCGAGCCAGGTGGTCGGCGAACCCCGGCGGCTCGGCCCCCACGACCTCGGCGTGGACCACACCGTCGCCAGACTGGGTGAGCGCGACACCGGTCGTCGCGCCGCGGCCGTCGGGCGCGAACGCCAACCGGAGCGGGCCGTCCTCGACCGTCCGGCCCGCGGGGGCGAAACCGTCCAGGAAGCGCCTGCCGGCGGCGAGCGAGAACGGTCCGCGGGGGGTCAGGTTCAGCACGGTGACAGGTCTACCCCACCTCTACGACATCCCGGCCCGGCCGACCACTCCTCAACGAGTCAGATCACCGGTCCTGCCGCCCGTCCAGACGCCGGCGTTGCCCGCTCAGGCGGGGTCGACGTCGACGATTCACCATTGCCCAGAACGGTCTCGAGATCGCCATCCCAATCCTCAGGTCCTGCCTGTGGCAATCCTCACAGGAGACTTCCCTTGCCCGATTCCGTCAGTTCTGGGCAACCGAGCGCATCTCGAACTCACTGGAACGAACAGGTCTCGAGCGGGTTGTGCTCAGATCGTTCGCCTCATGGTGAAGTGGTCGCTCGACACGAGCGGTCCGGGGCTGGAAACCCACGCCCCTGACTCGTGTTCCCGTCTCCTCGTGCGCCATCGGCGAGGTGCTCGCTCTCGCGAACCAGGGTCTGTCCCCCTCCTGGAGAGAACCACCATGACCGAGGCGAAGTTGCCCACAGCCACGCCCCCCACATCAGGCACCCCCGCGACAGCTCGCGCGACGGTCGACGCGCAGGAATCCGCCGACGAAGAGACCACTACCGTGGTGGAGAGCAGCCCTCGACCACGCTCGTTGTTCGACAAGACGATGATCGTGACCGGGGGCGGACGTGGTCTCGGCGCCGCCATCAGCACAGCCCTCGTAGCTGCCGGGGCTTCCGTGGTCATCACCGGCCGCGACGAGACGTCGCTGCACACCCACGCCGATCGACTGGGGCCCTCCTGCACCTACCTGGTGGGTGACCTGACCGAAGCGGACGCCGCGGCTGTCCTGGTTCGTGAAGTGCTGCAGCGACATGGCCGCATCGACGGCCTGGTCAACAACGCCGGGATCGCACCGTTCCAACCCGTGCAGCACCTGCAGGCGTCCACGATCGATCACGTCCTGGCCTTGGACGTACGTGCTCCACTGCTCCTGATCGCGGCAGCTGCACCGTACCTGCAGCCAGGCGCCGGCATCGTCAACATCTCCTCCGCGATGGCGGCCGTGGGCCAGCCGACGACCAGTCTGTACGCCGCGGCCAAGGGTGCGCTGGACGCCGCCACCCGAGCCCTGGCGGCAGAGCTGGGACCTCAGGGTGTGCGGGTCAACGCGATCCGCCCCGGGCTGACGCGCACTGATGCCACTGCCTTCGCCTACGACGACCAGGCCGGTATGGATCGCTTTCTCCGCACCCTCCCCCTCGAGCGGGCCGCGACCAGCGAAGAGGCCGCCGCGCTGGTGCTGTTCCTGCTCAGTGACGCGGCCTCGTTCATCACCGCTCAGATCATCGCGGTCGACGGTGGCTACACGGCCACGGACCTCTCGGTGCTGGGAGCACACGGGCTCTTCAGCTCCGCGGTCTCCTGAGTACCCCCAGCGCAGGCAACAGATGGCCTGAAACGACGCTCACCGCGTGAAGCGCCCTCGCTCGACGGTGAGTCCTCGAGACGAACCCGAGGAACAACCTCGGAGAGACGTCGCCCGTGAAGCACCCAACCTGTTCTCGACAATCGAACTGGACCTGGAGACCGAGACCCATGGCACAAGCATCCGGCAAGTACGTGACGGGGACCTGGATCATCGATCCACAGCACAGCACGGTGAAGTTCTCGATCCGCCACTTGATCACCAAGAAGGTGCCAGATGTCTTCACCGAGTTCGACGGCCGGATCGTGACCCGTCCCGACGTCACCAGGTCCTCCGTCCAGGCGAGCATCCAGGTGCGCTCGATGAACACCTTCGACACCCGGCGTGATGACGGAACCCGCTCCAAGGACCCGTTCGACGCCGAGAACCACCCGGCGATCACGTACACCTCGACCGCCATCACACCGAGCAACGACGACGTTCGAATCCACGGCTCCCTCACCATGCGCGGCGTCACCCGCCCCGTCGTGCTGGAGGTGACACAGATCCGGTTCGAGCGCGACGCCGAAGGACGCCACGACGTCCGGTTCCGTGCGACGGGGCAGGTGAATCGTCAGGACTTCGGAGTCCGCTTCGGCGTTCCCCTCGATCGACAGGGGGTCTTGGCGGGCAACCGGGTCGACATCGAGCTCGGAGTCACCGCTCGCCTGCTCGACGACCAGGACGACGAGCTCGTCACAAGAGCCGGAGGTCACTGACATGGACGACGTCAACTTCGTCGAGTTTCCCTTCCTCGTCGTGGTGAAGGCAGACGCCGACCCACACGATGCAACCGACCCACGCGGTGCAGGGAACAGGTGGACTGGCCTCGTGGCGTCCACCGAGGCGCTCGCACGGCCGCGACCAGGGTACGGCGGCGGGATCTGGCTGGCGCAGGGCCAGGTGCTCGGTCCGCCCCCAGCCCCTGACACCGAACTCCTCACGGGGTTCTTCTTCTGGCGCAGCAGCAGCGACGCCGAAGCGTTCGCCGTGGAGCTGAGTCGGACGCAACCCGGTGACGAGTTCGTCGACGACCTCGTCGTCGACGAAGGGATCTACCAGTTCGCCGCCTCGATGACTGCGAGTCCGGACAACGTGACCGGACTCGACCCATCGAGCGCTCGGTCCGACCCGGCGAACGAGATCATCCGGCTGACACCCGACAGCGGTAGACAAGGGTGGGTCGGCGAGTACAACGAGAGCGAAACGCGCGACCACACCAGGCATCTCGACGGATTCGTCTCGGCGAGCTTCTTCCGCGACCTCCGCAGCGAGCGAATCGTCGAGCACGTGCAGTGGCGCTCAGCCGCCGACTTGACCGCGGCGTTCGACGACGCACGCTTCGCCGAGCACCTGAGCGTGAACAGTCACTACTCCACCGGGGAGGCTGTCCTCTTCGGAGAACGACTGGCCGACGACGCCGTGTGATCGTCACCGCTCGCGCGGCGTCCGTGCTTCACGGGGCAAACCCGTCTCGCTCGTACCAGGGACCGTGACCGCGACGACCGAGGCGAGGGTCCAGGGACTGCGCCTGGGACTCACCGGCGGAGCGATCGTCCTGCTGCCCACCCGTGATGAGCCCGAGGGGCCAGAGATCGCCATGCTCTTCGGCTTCGAGGACAAGGGTTGGATGTGTCGGCGGCGCGGCGAGGAAACCTTCGAGCACCTCACCTGATCTTCCGTCTCACCACGAGCTGCGTTCCTTCGGCGTACTCACGACTTCACGGTCATCCCGCGATCTGCGCGCTCGTGGCGCCGATCGCGTGACGTCGAACGAAGATCGCGCATCGACGTGTCGTCCGTGCGGCAAGGTGTTCTCGTGGCCCAGCATCGGCGTCAACTCAGCCGGACCGAGGAGGTTTCGCGTCTCGCGGGAGCGATCCTCTTCGCCTTGGTGGTGGCAGTCGGCCTGTGGTTCGCCTTGCGCGAAGTCGTGGATGGGAACTACGCCAGCGTCATCACTGCCGTGGCTGCTGGTGCGCTCAGCACCGCCTGGACTTCGTGGCGTCGTGAGAAGCGCTCCTCGAACCCGAAGCAGTAGCTCCCCACATCGCGGTCATCCCGCGATCCGCTCGGCCGGCGACACAGTGACCATGCCGATCTCCGGATGGCTCTGGAGCAGCTTCCGCAACGGTCGCCACCTCGTCGAGGAGCGTGGGCCGGCGTCAGGTGCTGGGGCGAGGTGACGACCGAGCCGTCCTGAGAACCGATGACTCTTGCAGCGTCGCGAGGTCTGAGCGCCATGACGATGACAACGACCGTGATCAGCGTTGCGCTGCCGGTGGCGGACCAGGACGCCGCCCTGGCCTTCTACACCGGCGTCCTGGGGTGCGAACTGCGCTACGACGTGGAGGTGTGGCCGGGGGCACGCATGGTGGAGGTGGTCCCGCCGGGCTCGCGCGTGGGTCTGGTCCTGCTGCCACCGGACACCCCGCTGCCGATGGCGCTGCGGTTGGGTACGCGCGACGCCGACGCCGCGTACGAACGGCTGGCAGGCGCGGAGGGTGTGGTGCTTCACAACGCGGAGGTCCTGCGCTGGGACGGCGTGCCGGCGATGTTCCACTTCAGCGACCCCGACGGCAACCAGCTGGTCTACCTCCAGGAGACGCCGATGCCTGACGACGACGCCTGACCACGGCGGAACGCCGGCGATGCCCGGCAGACGGGAACGCCGGCGCGATCAACCGTTTTGCCCTGTTCGTCCTCCAACACCGCCACCGCCGCCGGCAGAAGGTCACACCCAGGACGAGCACCCTCAGTGGTGCCTGCAGAACAAACCCGCAGAAGTGCATGATCAAGACGAGTAGTCGTCACCGAGGAGAGACATGAGCACCTGGCCCAGCACCTACCCACGTCGGTTCGCCGTCGCCGCTGCGCTGTGGGCCGTCGGCGTTTTGGCGGGGTTTCTGGTCATGAAGGTCCTCCACGTACCCGTCTCCGTGCACGGGTGGACCTCGACAGTGGTTGGTTCCTCGATCTCCGGTCTCATCTTCGTCTTCGGCATGGCGGCTCGGGCGAAACCGGGGCAATCGCTGTGGCGACCGGCGCGGCCTGGCCAGAAGCGCTGACCGCCCCAACGGAAGGAGCGACCACTGCCCGGTGTCGCTCCGGCCTTTGCCGCTTCGGCCTTCGTTCGACTTCGCGCTCATTCCGCGGTGCGCGCGAAGCGCACGGTCATCCCGCGTTGTCCGCGGTCGGCGACGTCGCGGTCATGACGAATTGCGCGTGCTGTCATGACCAGCAATCGAGCATGGGATAGATGACCGATCGCTCAAGTGATGGCGTACCCGAGGACCGCGACGGCGCCCTCCGCAGGGACCACATCGACGTCGAAGCCCTCATCGTCCGTTCCCACCTCGAACGTCGCCTGCGACATCGACCCCTGCACCGAACAGGTGGTCGAGACCGGAGTGACACTCACTTCCTCGCCGTGCCCCGTGCGCACGGTGATGCTGACCTCGACTTCTCCTCGGCCCGCGCACACCACCTCCAGGAGCCGGCTCCCGACCGCTACGCCCTGCCCGAAGGAGCTGCCCCGCAGGTTCTGCACTTGCCAACCCTCGGGGGTGTCCGCACCGGTGACGATGTCGGAGGACCCGAACACCACGTCGGTGCGGGAAGGCAGTGCTGCCTGCGCTGCACTCCGGTACTCGGCGATCTCAGCCGAATGATCCTCTGCCCGAGGACCGCTCGACTCCGTCACGACAGTGCTTCGCGTCGTCGGAGATGTCGTCGGCTGCACCGGCGGGTTGCTGTCGGCGCCGTCCGAGCAGGCCGCGGCCATCAGCGCGACACCGGCCAGCAGTCCAGCGCCTACCGCGCGAAAGCATCGACGATCGTTCACCGGCGCAGGCTGACACAACTGACCACGCTGAGGTGGATGAATGATCCAGAAACCTGTCCGCGAAGGAATCGATCGACGTCGCGGTCCTGGCGCGCGGGCAATGTCACGTCCTGTCGCCAACCAGCAGCCCTCGACCCGGTCCTGATGAGTCGTCGCGTCGAGCTGGGCCCAAACAATGGGCGCATGGGAGGTGCAGGGTATGGATCAGGGTGCCGCACCGTATGTGAACGCTGACCTACCCTCAGCACCTCGTCTCAGGGACATCGTGAACATCAGGTGCGGTCTGCACACCAAGGTCGGGAGCAAGACGCAAGATCGGTGGGCCGTACGCCTCGAGCAACGACAGGAGCCCGTCGTGGGTCCGCAGGCGGCGGCGGGCACGGTGCAGTCGAACACGTGCTGCCCCGGAGCTAATCCCCAAGGCCCGCGCCGCTTCACCGCTGCTCAGCCTGTCCAACACCGTCAGCAGCAGTAGTTCCCGATCCACCTCTCCCAAGCCGGCGAGGGCCTGATGCAGCACAACGGCCTCTGCTGAACTTCCCGTGACGTTCCCGTCAGCGACGACGAGACCGCCACCCTCCCAGTCCATCCGCATATCGCTCGGCTCGTGGGTCAGATCTTCCAGAGATACGTGAGCCGGTGCAGCGCGGTGGTACTCAGCCAGAACCCGGCGCGCGATGCCGTACAGCCACGGCCGCCGCTGCCCCGCAGGGGGCAGGACGTTGCGACGACGCCAGGCCACCAGGTAGACCTGCGCGAGCAGATCCGCTGCCTCAACGGCGCCAGTGCCCCCGGCCCACCCGCCACTTCGTCGGTGCAGGTAGGCGAGCAGATCCGCCCGGGTCTGGCGGTACAACTCCTCGAAGGCGGCCTCCTCCTGCGTCTGCCGCGCCGAGCCAGGGCCCTGCACCGCGTCCACCTCCTGACGCGGTGCGCTCATCGCGGCGGTCCTGCATAGTCGGGGTCCTCGTTCATCGCCGGGGTGTACTCGGGGAAGCAGCTGTAGTCGTGGGCCACGGCGTCCAGCACCGCCTGACGCTGCCCGCCTTGCGCGGCGGTGACGATACCCGGCACCCATCCGAACTGGGTCGGGCTGCCCACTCCCTCATCACCGAGGTAGCCGGTGGGACTGGGGTCGGGGTCAACCTCACGCACTGCCGGCCACTGCAGCGACCCGGCCAGTGCCGCGGTGGCAGCGTCCCGGGCCACGCGATCACGAGAGCTGTCCGCCGCGACCCAGGCGTCGGCCCAGGTGCAGATGGCGTCACGCGCCACCCAGGCCCGCGCGGCGCTGTCACTGACCTGCGCATTCTTCTCGCTGCGCAGGGACCCCGTGACCGGCTCGGCTTCGCGCAGGTCTTCATAGCCTGGGGCGTAAGGGATGTCGGCGATGAGTTCACGCATGACCTGCACCCGGTCATCGCCCTCGAGGTTCAGCAGTTCCCCGGAACCGGCGGCCTGCATCTGCCACCCGCTGGTGTGCTGCCCGGTGCGGGTGGCCAGGTAGGTGCTCGCCGCGGCGGTTCCCGCTCCGGCCAGCAGCACCGCGGTCGTGATGGCGCTCGTGCGCGCCACCCGCCGGCGTCGACGCGCTCGGGCGTCGGCGGCAGCGATCACGTCGAGGCGCCGCGCAGCGACCTGAGCTGGCCGCGCCGTGCCCGCCGTGCCCGCTGTGCCCGCCGTACTCTCCGCGTTCCTCCCTCCCGTTGCGTCTGCCGTGCGGTGCTCCTCGGCCATCCCCGCGCGGATCGCCTCCCACGCCCGTTCGTAGATGTCCTCTACGGTGACGGCGTCCAGCGGGGCCGGATCAGCGTGACGCAGCAGCCGCGTCAGGCGCTGCTCGTCGTGTTCGCCCATGACATGCCTCCTCCAGCGACTCCCGCTGAGTCGCCACACCTCTACATGTCGCTCCCGTTACACCGCCCCTGCTGCACCGCCCCCAGGTCGCAACGTGGACGGAGACACCACAAAGCTGGGGATGTGCTGTCAACCATCCAGCGCCGTATGGCGTCTGTGATGGTGACCTAGCCAGCACAGAGTGAAGGACGGCCCCCGTGAACCAGCCAGGGCACGACCCCCAGCCGGGCCCTGCCCCCAGCTCTACACCGCACCCCACCCACCCCAGCCATCAGCAGCGCGACCGCGACTTCGAGGACTGGGCAAGCACACACGTCGACCACCTGCTGCGCACCGCGCTGTTCCTCACCGGCGACCACCACAGCGCCGAGGACCTCCTACAGGACACCCTCGAACGCACCTACCTGCACTGGCGACGAGTACAAGAGCCTGCCGCTTACGCCCGTACCGTCATGGCCCGCGCTGTCACCGACCGCTGGCGCCGACTGGGCCGCCGCCCCCGTGAGGTCACCCTTGATGCCGTCTTGGACGCGGTGGGATCCGACCAGCACGGCCACCGATCCAGCTCGACGGGTGAGGACGCCGCGGTCCGCTACGCCGACCAGGACGAAGCCTTCACCGCGTTGCGCCAGCTTTCGCCTCGTCAGCGGGCGGTGCTGGTGCTGCGCTACTACGAGGACTGGACCGAAGCCCAGATCGCCGACGCGCTGAACTGTTCCACCGGCACGGTCAAGACCCAAGCCTCGCGCGGCCTGGCCCGGCTGCGGCAGCTGCTGGGTACTGCCCGTGCGGACCCACCCGACATCAGCACCAGCAGTACCGGCACCGCCGCCCTGACCTTTGCCCTGTCTCCCCATGTCCTCGCCCCCTCCCAGCACCCGGTTCCCTCGTCCGAGGAGCGCACCTGATGAACCCCCACGACCCCCACGACCGCTACGACGCCAGCAGCGACGACGTGACCGCGCGCCGTCTGCGCTCAGGTCTGGACGCCGCCGGCCGCGGGGTGCACGCCCCGGCCGGGATGGTCAGCGCCGCCCTGCGCGGTGGCCAACGTCGCCGCCGTCAGCGCCGCGCCGCGATCGCCGCGCCCATCGCCCTGGTCGCCGTCGGCGCGCTCGGCCTGAGCTGGGCCCAGCCCTGGACCGGTGGGCAGGTGCGCACTGTCCCGGTCGCCGAGCAGGTCCGCGACGGCCAGCGCGCCGCGGCCACCGTTGACGACGTCCTGGCTCAGCTGCCCACCGAGAAGGGCATCGGACCGGCCCAGGAAGTGCTGATCGACCGGTGCCTGGCCGCGCAGGGCCTCGACGTCGAGCGTGCACCGGTCACCCTTGACCCCTCCGATCCCATCGCCGACGCGGCGGGGGGCGTGGACATCGAGGACCTGACAGCGTGGACCGCGCACGGCACCGACTACGGCCTGAGCACCGCCATCCGCGCGGCCCTGGCCGACCCCGGCGTTGGTGAACTGGGCGACTTCGTCCACGGCATCCCGACGGGCTACGAGCAGGCCGTCTACGGGGACCCGAGGGTGGAGGTGACGGTGCGGCTGGAGAACAACGGCAGCCTGACCGTGGCGACCACCGGCTGCTTCGGCCAGGCCGTCCAAGAGCTGTACGGCAGCGATGTGGAGGCCTATACCCGCACCTCCGTCGCGGTCCGGCCCCTGCGCGAGGAACTCCTCACCCAGGTCGCTGCTGACGGCGAAGTTGAGGATGCCACGAAGCGGTGGTCGCAGTGCATGAACGCCCGCGGCTACAGCGTGACCACCCCCGCGGACCTACCGGTGCAGTTGCAGGCCGCCCGCCGGGACCTTCTGCTGCACAAGCAAGATGGAACCAAGGCCACCAACGCTGACCTGACCGCGCTGGCCGAGACCGAGACCGCCTTGGCCGACGCTGATCGGAACTGCAAGGACACCAGCGCCTTGGGCTCGGTCCTCGCTCAAGCCCTGGTGGAGCACTGGGCGCCGCTAGCCAGCGCCCACGCCGAGGACCTCGCGGCCTACTGGGTGATGACCGATCACGCCCGAGATGTCGCTGCGGAGGTCAACCCCCGCTGAGGACGCAGCTCGGGGTGCTGCTCGGCGCCACCACGCCCGCCGACGGATATGTCCGTACTTTGCGATGCGTTCAGGAGGGGAACGCATCGCAGAGAACGGCCACCGCGAGGAGTTACTCGACGTCACGGTCATCCCGCGATGGGGGTCGTTCTCGTCACCAGCCTCAGAGATCCAGGTGCAGCCGCAAGGCGTCGTCGAGGGCGTCCAACGCCTCGAACGGCAACCGCCCCAGCGCCGGCCCCAGGCGATCGACCGACACGGCGCGGACCTGCTCCGCTTGAGCCTTGGAGTCGAGGTTCAGTCCGGTGTCCTCTGCCGCGAGGAACACCTGGAAGGGAAACACCTTGGCCGTGTTGCTGGTCACCGGGACCACGGTGATCACTCCTCGCCCCAAACGCTCGGCGACCGCGTTGGCCCGGTCGTTGCTGACCACGACCGCCGGTCGGCGCTTGTTCGCCTCGCTGCCCTGGACCGGGTCGAAATCGACGAGGCGTACTTCTCCGCGGCGCATCAGCGCAGTCCGTCGGTACCGGCGCCTTCCCACACCTCACGGTCCCCGGAGTCGTCCCAGTCCTTCCACGCGGCGGCGTAGTCCTGCTCCAACTGCTGGTGGGTCAGTGCCCGGACGGCCCGCTGGATCGCCGCGGATCGAGACGGCAGACCGGTCGCGCGGACGTGTTCGTCGAGGGCGGCGACGTCGGCTTCGGAGAGGCTGATGCTGAGCTTCACACGGAAATGCTACCCGGGTAGCACCGGTGGTGCCACCCTCCGGACATCCCGCTGGTCGCGCGCCTCCCATGCGACGCCGAGTGACAGCGAGGCGCAGTAAAGGGATGGCGGTACACCTTCCCTGCCGATACGACTGGACGATCCGCGGCCTCAACCTCACCCGGCCGACCCGGCACACCGACCCAGGAACGTGATGAGCGACCTCGAACACGAAGACCTGCAGGGAGGGCGTTTCGCCCGTCCCGTCCGTCGGGGCGACACCGTGGTCGGCGACGTCGTGATCATGGCGATGACCAAGCGATCGCCGAGAAGGTCCTCCGACGCCTCACTCTGCCGGTGCGGTTGTTTCCTCGGCCCGCCGTGCGACCTCCTGCTGCGTGAGTCGCAAGTACGTCTCAGCCCCAGCAGCGAGACCGAGGGAGACGACGGTCAGCTCGAGCACCACGTTCTGCCGGTCCGCACGTTGCTGAGAGCACGCCGGCCAGAGATCAGCGCTGTCGTTGACGTTGCCAGCGAAAGCGGAGGTGCAACCGTAGTTGTGCAGCGGCAGGGGCATGGCGCCGAAGATCAGGCCACCTCCCAAGGCGATGGCACTTCCCACCTGCAGAGCTCGGACCATCGCTGCTGTGTGCATGTTCGGACCGTAGCGATACGAGGAGGTGGTGTCAGACGATCATCGGCATCACCCGTCTCGGAACGCACGGTCATCCCGCGAAGTGTGTGCTGTCGGGGTGGCTGCACCTGATGACTCCGCGACCGTCACCGAAGTCCTGACGAATCGACTGTCGCCGGAGTTCTGGGACATCACGTCCCCGCTGCGGCAGGATGGCCGCACACGACGAAGGAGTGGTGCGGTGAGGCTGGGGTTCGAGAAGCACCCGGTGACGAACCTCAAGCAGGCGCTGACCGGCTTCGAGCGGTCCGGGTTCACGGTGTTGTGGCACCCGGACCGGGACTCCGCGCTGCTGGCCGCGCCCGGGACGAGCACGGCCGCGGTCCTGCTCGAGGTGCACGACGTCGAGCTGGAACTGGGCGCCGGCGGCGTCTACCTGCTCGACGACGTCGACGCCTTCGAACGCGAGCACCCCGACCGCGACTGGGTCGTGGAACCCTGCGACGGCCCGTTGGGGCGTTACGCCGCGCTGCGGACCAGGGCCGGCCTGCCGCAGCGGTTCCTGACCCTGGACCCCGTCGGCGGGGCGCGGCGCTACTTCCTCGAGGGCTGAAGGCTCAGGGTCGCCGCCGGACACGCCGATGTCCACGACGTGGCGATCCCTGCGGTGCGCGTCACGCCCCTGGTGGACCAGGTGCGTGCGCTCGAGCGCGCCCGCGGGTACGAACTGCTGGCCCAGGGCGAGGCCGCCGCGGCGATCGAGGCCGCGGCCGAGGCCGCGGGGGACCGCGTCGCCGCCGTCCGCGCCGCCCTCGTGCGGGCCGACGGCATCGGCACGACGGGCGACGTGGAGACCGCCGGCCTGATCGTGCAGAGCGCCGTCCGGGTCGCCGAGGAGACCGGCGACGACGAACTCCTCGCCCGCACCCACTTCCTGCGGTTCCAGTTGCACCTGCAGGCGGGAGACGTCGCCGAGTCCCGCTGGCACGCGATCCGTGCCGTCGAGGTCCTCCCCGCGGACGCCCCGGCCTGGTTGCGCGCCGAGCACCTCCTGGCGCTCACCGTCGTCCTCGACCGTGCCGTCGACTCCCACGAGGCCGTCATCGCGGAGGTCCTGGCGATCGCTGCGAGCGAGGACGACCCGGCGCTGGAACTCTTCGCGCTGAACAACACCGCCTGGGAGCACGCCGACGTCGGGCACGTCGACGAGGCCGTCCGGCTGGCCGCACGCATGCGCCGCGTCGCCGCCGCCTCGGGGATCCCGCTGCGCATGGCCGACCTCGACACCGTCGCCACGGTCGAGCTGCGGGCGGGGCGGTTCGAGGAGGCCTGGTCGGCCATCACCGAGGCGTTCCAGCCGGGCTGTCCCGACAACGGCGCCGACCACGAACCCATCGCGCGCCTCACGGCGTTCCGGATCCTCATCGGTCTCGAGCGGACCGAGGCGGCGTTCGAGCAGCTCCAGGCCGCCCGCACCCTGGCGACCGAGCGGCACCTCCCGGGGGTGCTCGCCGAGGTCGAGGAGGCGGACGCGACCTACCGCGCCACGACGGGCGACTGGGAGGGGGCCTACCGCGCGCACGTCCGCTTCCACCGGGAGCACGTGCGCCTGCAGGACCGTCAGAACGCCGCGCGAGCCCTGCTCGCCCAGGTGCAGTTCGACGCCTCCACCGCCCGACGCGACCGGGACAGGTTCCGCACCCTCGCGCTCACGGACTCCCTCACGGGTCTGCCCAACCGTCGCGCGGTCGAGGAGCACGTCCGCGAGGTGCTCGACGGGCCCGGCCCCGTCACCGTCGCCATCGTGGACCTCGACCACTTCAAACGCGTCAACGACGAACGTTCCCACGACGCCGGTGACGCCGTCCTGCGTGAGCTGGGGGTCCTGCTGCGGCACTACGTCGACGGTGCCCCGGGGAAGTTCTGCGCACGCCTCGGCGGTGAGGAGTTCGTCGTCGTGTGGGAGGGGTGGTCCGTCAGCGCCGTCGAACTCTCGGCGGAGACGCTGCGGTCCGGGATCGAGCAGCACGACTGGCTCCCCTCTGCGGCAGGGATTCCCATCACGGTCAGCGTCGGTTTCGCCACGACCGTCGCCGAATCGCTGACGACCTGGTCCGACCTCCTGGCCCGTGCCGACGCCCGCCTCTACGAGGCCAAGCGCGCTGGACGCAACCGGGTCCTCGGCCCGCAGGGTCCACCCGCACCGCACGCTCGGGGCTCCGGTCGCTGAGTCCGGCGCGGGAGGTCTCAGGCCGGTGGCAGGCGACGCCTCGGGAGCGGGCTGGAGTACACGACGTTCGTCGTGATGCCACCGAGCGTCGCCAACCGCCCGGCGATCCGTTCCAGGTCCGGCATGGAGCGGGCGACGACCTTGACGATGAAGCAGTCCGCGCCCGTCACGTGGTGCGCCTCGACGATCTCCGGGGTCGTGTCGACGACGTCGTGGAAGGGCTTGTAGTTGCCGGTCGGGTAGGCCAGCCGCACGAACGCCGTGATCGCGAACCCGAGGGCCTGCGGGTCGACGACCGCGCTGTAGCCCGTGACCACGCCCCCCTCGGTGAGGCGGCGCAGCCGTTCGGCGGTGGCGCTGGCGGAGAGGTTGATCGTCCGGGCCAGGTCGGCGACGGAGATCCGGCCGTCGAGCTGCAGCTGCTCGACGATGCGGTGGTCGGTGGCGTCGAGGTCGAGAGGCACCGCTCAGCGTCCCGTAAGCGCGACGTCGATGAGGGTCTCCGCGGCCGAGCGGGCGTGTGCCGCGGCGACGGGATCGCCGCTGATCGCCGCGGTCGTCTGCGCGCCCTCGGCGAGGAGGGCGAGTTGCGGTGCGAGCAGCTGCGGGGCGCCCAGCTCGTCGACGAGGTCGGCCACGTAGGCCTGGAAGGACGCCTTCTGCGCCCGCACCAGGTCGACGACCTCCGGGGAGACGCCGCCCAGCTCACCGAAGGCGTTGATGAACCCGCAGCCGCGGAAGTCGTTGCCGCGGAACCACTCGTCGAGGAAGTCGTAGACGGCGAGCAGGCGCTCGCGCGGGGTCGTCGCGGTGGCGGCCGCCCCGGCGAGTCCGGCGTCCCAGCTGCCGCTGCGGTGGTGCAGGACGGCGAGGAGGAGGGCGTCCTTCGACGGGAAGGCGGCGTAGATGCGCTTGAGCGGCACCCCGGATTCCGCGCGGACGGCGTCCATCCCGACGGCCTGCACGCCGCTGCGGTTGAACAGCCGGTCGGCGGCCTCCACGATGCGGTCGCGGTCTGCCGCGGTGTCGGTCGTCATCTCGTGCCTCCTGGGGGTTGCGCTGAGAACCGTCGTTCTCTACTGTAGGGCCATCGCTAGAGAACGCTCGTTCTCAACGACTCGACCACGGGAGACGACCATGGGCACCATCACCGCCGGCCAGGAGAACTCGACCTCCATCGAGCTGTACTACGAAGACCACGGCACGGGGCAGCCGGTCGTCCTCATCCACGGCTACCCGCTCGACGGCTCCTCCTGGGAACGTCAGAGCCGCGAACTGCTCGCCGCCGGGTACCGCGTCATCACCTACGACCGCCGCGGTTTCGGCCGGTCCTCCAAGGTGGGCACCGGTTACGACTACGACACCTTCGCGGCCGACCTGAACGCCGTCCTCACGACGCTGGACCTCGACGACGTCATCCTCGTCGGGTTCTCCATGGGCACCGGCGAACTCGCCCGCTACGCCAAGCTCTTCGGCACCGACCGCGTCGCGAAGTTCGCGTTCCTCGCCTCCGTCGAACCCGGCATGCTCGGCCAGGGGGTTCCGCAGTCGGTGTTCGACGACATCGCGGCCTCGGCGAAGAAGGACCGCTTCGCCTGGTTCTCCGACTTCTACGCGAACTTCTACAACCTCGACGAGAACCTCGGGTCGCGCATCTCGCAGCAGGCCGTGGACGCCAGCTGGAACACCGCCGTCGGCAGTGCCCCGGTCGCCGCCTACGCCGTCGTCCCCAGCTGGATCGAGGACTTCACCGCCGACGTCGCCGCGGTGCGCGCCAGCGAGAAGCCCGCCCTCATCGTCCACGGCACCGCGGACCGGATCCTGCCGATCGAGGCCACCGGCCGTCCGTTCCACGCCGCGTTCCCCGAGGCCGACTACCACGAGATCGACGGTGCGCCGCACGGTCTCGGCTGGACCCACGCCGAGGAGCTCAACGCGATCCTGCTTCCCTTCGTCCAGGCCTGAACCCGGCCTGAACCTCAGGGCAGGTCGCGGCCCAGCCAGTGGTGGGCGTACGGGTCGTCGTTGAAGGGCTCGACGTCGGCGTAACCGAGCCGGGCGTACATCGCCCGGGCCTCGACGAGGTCGTCGCGGGTGTCGAGGCGGATCCTCGTCCGTCCGTTCTCCGCGGCGAAACCCTCGAGACGCCGGACGAGCCGGCTGCCGAGACCCCGCCCCCGGGCGGCGGGGGCGATCCAGACCCGGGTGAGTTCCGTGACGTCCGCGTCCACGTGGCGCAGCCCGCCGCAGCCGAGTTCGCGTGGGCCGTCACGGACCACGAACAGCGCACCCGTCGGACCCGTGAGGTCGTGGCTGGGACCTTCCGCCATCGCCCGGCTCACCTCGGCGGGCGTCGCGGGACGCCCGTACCAGCGAGTGACGATGTCCTCGTAGTACGCCGTGAGGACGTCGTCCGCCTCGGCGGGAGGGGTCAGCACGAACTCGACCCGGGGACGCCGGTGCAGCACGACCTGGCGGGTGTCGGAGAACCCTGCGCCTCGGTAGAGCTCGACGAGTTCCGGGTCGCAGAACAGGGTCGTCGTCGCACCGTCCGGGAGTTGTTCGAGCAGGGCCTCGAGGAGTTCCCGGGCGAGACCCCGGCCGCGGAACTCCCGGTCGACGACGACGTCCTCGACGTACGCGCGGAACGCCCCGTCGGAGACCGCCCGGGCGAAACCCACCACGCGCCGGCCGACCCGAGCCGCGACGGCAGGCCCGCGGTCCAGGACGTCCTGCACGGTCGACGGGGTGCGCTCGGGCCACCACCCCTCGGCCGCGAAGAGGGCGAGCACCGCGGAGGGGTCGAGCGGTTCCTCCGCGTGGGTCGCGATGCGCCAGGACGTCGTCACGGGCTCAGTCCACCAGAGCCGCGAGCAGCGGGCGACGGTGACGCAGCACCCAGTCCGCACTGGCGGTGCGCCACGCCATCGCCCACAACGGCGCCGGATCGGTGCTGGCCGGCGTGACGGCGGCCTCCACGGCCTGGGTGTGGGCGTCCGCGACGATCACCGAGACCACGTGGTCCAGCAGGGCCTCACGGTGTGCGCGGGCCAGGCCGTAGCCGTCGACGAGCAGCCGCAACCGTCGGGCGCGGTCCTCGATCGACCCGAGACCCTGGAGCTCGGCGACCTGGTCGCCCACGAGGTGCGCGTTGAGCCACGCCGCCTGCGCGAGTTCGACCAGGGGATCGACCGGACCCGCTGTCTCCCAGTCGATCAGTGCCACCGGGAGGCCGTCCCTCGCGACGATGTTCCACGGTCCGGTGTCGCAGTGCCCCAGGACGCGGGGAGTCCGCCCGAGGTCCCGGCCGAACCAGGGCTGCCACTCCGCGTCGTGCGGGGGGACGAACGTCGCCGTCGCGTCGTGAAGCCGGCGGAGGAGTTGGCCGACCGCGGCGGTCCCGTCGTCGGACCAGGCGTGCGGGTGCACGAACCCGCCCGGGACGAACTCCACCGCCTCGCGGCCGTCGGCGGCGAAACCGTCACCGACGGGGCGGGGAGAACCCTCGAACCCGACGTCCGCCAGGTGCCGCAGCAGGGCCATGACGGTGCGCGACCAGGGACGGGCCGGGCGCAGGACGACGTCACCCCGCCGGGTGACGGTGCTGCGGCCACCGCCGGTGAGAACGGTCTCGTCGGGCGGGGTGCCGGTCACGGGCCCACCGTGCAGCACGTCCCTGCCGTCGCGCACCCGGTTTCCCCCCGCCAGGTCAGTCGCGGTGTCCGGGGGTTCGGAAGAGCCCCGCGTGCAGCGCACCGGCGAGCGCGGCGCCCACCAGCGGGGCGAGGACGAAGAGCCAGAGCTGCTCCAGAGCCGGTCCTCCCGCGAAGAGGGCCGGGCCGAGGGAGCGCGCGGGGTTCACCGAGGTGTTGTCGACCGGGATCGACACCAGGTGGATCAGCGTCAGGGCCAGCCCGATCGCCACGGGGGCGAGGGCCTTCGGTGCGCGGGGTGCGGTGGCGCCGAGGACGACCAGCACGAAGACGGCGGTGAGGACGACCTCGACCACGAGGGCCGCGAGCAGGGAGTACCCGGCCGGTGAACGCTCGCCGTAGCCGTTGGTGGCGAACCCCGAGGTCGCCGCGTCGAAACCGGGACGTCCGGAGGCGACGGTGAACAGGACCGCCGCCCCGGCGACGGCGCCGACGACCTGGGCCAGCGCGTACCCCGGGAGGTCGCGCCACGGCAGGCGTCCCGCCACGGCGAGGCCGAGGCTGACGGCGGGGTTGAAGTGCCCACCGGACACCCCTCCGAACGTGGCGGCCATGGCGAGCACGGTCAGCCCGAAGGCCACGGCGACCCCCAGGTAGCCGATACCCACCGCGGTGCCGTCCGTGGTCGTCGTCGCGGCAGCGAGCACGGCGGCCCCGCAGCCGCCGAGGACGAGCACGAACGTCCCGATCGCCTCCGCGGCGAGCTTCACCGCGGTCCGCGGTTCGGTCACCGCGTCCGTGGAGTCACCTTCCCGGGGGGTGGTCACGCCGTGGTGACGGCTCGGCGCGCTCACCGTCGGCCCCGCAGCAGACCCCGACGGCGTGCGGACGTGCCGGTGTCCGCGTCACGGCGGTCGCGCTCGACGGTGTCGGCGGCCCGGGTGAGCCCGCGGGTGACGGTCGTGGCGCCACCGCGTCGCGCCTCGAGGCGGCGGGCGAGGCGCCGGGCCCCGGAAGCCACGAGGGGGACGGCGACGGTGGTGAGCAGCCACCGCCGCAGGACGGTGTTGATCAGGAAGGGCACGGGTTTCTCCTCGGTGTGGTGGTGCGGCGCCGGGGTGGCGGGACGGTCCTCAACGGACCCGCTCGGCGGGGTCCTCGCCCTCGACGGGCAGGTGCAGGTCCTGGACGGTGACGTTGACCTCGGTGACCGTCAGGTCGGTCATCCGCCGGACGGCGGCGGCCACCTCGCGGCGCACCCCGGCGGCGACGTCGACGACGTCGCTGCCGTACTCCGCGACGAGGACGACGTCGACCACGGCCTGCGTCTCGCCGACCGTCGCGTGGACACCCGTCGCCAGGTCCGGCCGACTGCGGGGGGTGCGCTCGCGCACGACGGCGACGGCGCGGGCCGCGCTGCCGCCCAGGGCGAACACCCCCGGCACCTCGCGGGCGGCGATGCCGGCGATGGTGGCGACCACGTCGTCGGCCATCGTGGTGCTCCCCTCCGGGGTCGCGGCCCAACTGGTGGTGGTGGTGTCCTGCGGCACGGGACCGTCTCCTCGGCGTCGTCGGTCCGGCTGGGACGGCCGGGTCAGGAAGAGACTTACACCGTAAGTTCGACGAGCGCCAGCCTGGGTGGGACCCCTGTGGCACCCGTCCGGGCCGCTGCGGGACCCGGCGGAAGGCGCAGCGGGAGCAGCGGTGCCAGGATCGGGACGTGGCGGCAACCCCTGACGACGGTGGGCCCACCGAGGCCCGGCGCAGCGACGAACCCGACCCGGGTCACCTGCCCGACGTGGACGAGCTGGTGGTCGACGGGCAGGAACGACCTTCCGACCGGGTCCCGCTCAGTCGTGAGCGCATCCTGTCCACGGCCCTGCGCTCCATCGACGAGGAGGGCCTGGCCGCGCTGACGATGCGACGCCTCGGGGCGCGGCTCGGAGTCGAGGCGATGTCCCTCTACCGCTACGTCCCGGGCCGCGAGGCCCTCCTCGACGGGGTCGTCGACGCGCTGGTCGGCGAGCTCGACCACGACGCGGACGTCCTGCGGTCCCCCGAACACGGGTGGCAGGACTTCCTGCAGCGGATGGCCCACGGTGTCCGGCGCATGGCCATCGCCCACCCCAAGGCCTTCCCCCTCATCGCCTCGACGCCCCCCGAGGCGCCGTGGCTGCGTCCGCCGCTGCGCAGCATCAGCTGGGTGGAGACGTTCCTCTCCGGGCTGGTGCAGCAGGGGTTCTCCGACCAGGAGGCCGTGGCGGCCTACCGGGCGTTCACCAGCTTCCTGCTGGGGAACCTGCTCCTGGAGGTGGCCCAGCGGGGTGGTGCGGTCGGACCCCTGGACCTGGTGGACGAGGAGGAACCCGTCGGGGGCCTCGACGACGCGCCCATCGTGCGGCGCCTGGCCCGGAGGCTGGGGGAGGACCGGGCGTTGCAGGAGTTCGAGGAGTCGCTGGAGAGCCTCATCGACCGGATCTCCGCCCAGGTGCTCGGCGGCAGCGGCGCCTGAGCGTCCCGAGTGGCCCCCTCCCGGACTTACGGTGTAAGACTGCGGGACGTGGCCGCCGGAGAGGGCGCCACGCCCTCTGTGAGGACCGAGGCCACCGATGTCGCGCACACTCCGCTACCGCCGTTCCGCTCGACACTTCTCGCGCCGGTTCCCGACCCGCGTGGTCGCGGTGGCGGTCGGGACGGGGTTGCTGCTCCTCAACGCCCTGCTGGTGCTCGGCCCCGTTCTCGGCCTCGCCGGTGCCGTCGCGCCCGCGAACTCCCTCCTCGACGTCCACACCGCGAGCGTCGCGGTCGTCGTCGTCCTGGGGTTCCTCGCGGCCGGCCTCTGCCTGCTGGGGGCCTACGTCGCGCGTCGGCGGGTGCTCACCTGGAGCCTGGTCGTGCTCGCCTGGGCGATCTCGCTGCTGGCGTGCCTCTGGCCCGTCATCGCCGGCGCCGAAGCGACGGTCCACCGGGTCCAGGACGTCCTCCCGTGGGTCGACGCCCTCCTGCACAGCGTCTCCGGTGTCCGCTCCGCGTGACGTCCAGACGATTCCCGGACGGAGCCCAGGCCGCACCCGGGAAACTCGGAGAACGTCGGACCATGCGCATCGGACTGATCGTTCTCTGCTTCTTCTTCCCCTTCCTCGCCGTCCTCCTCAAGGACGGGTTCAGCAGGAAGGTGGTCATCGCCTTCCTGCTGCAGCTCCTCGGCCACGTCCCCGGCGTCGTCTACGGCCTCGTCGTCGTCACCCGCGACTGACCCCCCTGCCGCACGGGAGACGCCTGCGCCTACCAGCGCAGTCCGAGCTGTTCCCCCAGCACGTCGTAGCCCAGGCTCCGCGCCACCCGGAGGGAGTCCGCCGGGCGGGCGCGCCACTGGCACAGCAGCCCGGCGGACTGCGCGTGCGCGCTCGCGCGGGCGGCGACGGTGCGGGCCAGGTGGCGCCCTCGCGCGTCGGCCCGGACGAGGACGCAGAGGTGGGCGACGTCGTTCGGCCAGAGTTCGTACCCCGCCGCGGCGAGGGTCTCGCCGTCCTCGACGACCAGGAACGAGGGAGAGTCGATCCCGGTCATCCCGCTCTCGCCCACGTCGTCGGCGGAACAGCTGCGCAGCAGGTCCTGCAGGGCATCGCCCCGGTCGGCGGGGTGGAGTTCCCCGAGCGCGATCGGGAGAGGTGCGTCGCGGGCCAGGTACGCCAGCCGGGCCGGTCCGAGCACGGCGGGAGGGGCCGGTCGGTCTCGGTGCAGGTGGTCGTCGAGAACCAGGGCCCGGTCGGCGTCGGGGGCGGTGGCCAGGACCCGGCCGGCGATCGTCACGATCCCGCACCAGCCGGCGGGGAAGACCACCGAACCCGGTGCGACCAGCGCGCGCGCCTCCTCGACCGGGGCGAAGCGTGCCCCTGGACCGGCGAGGTGTTCCCAGTGCCGGCGCACGACGTCGACCAGGGCTGAGTCCACCGGACCATCCTGCCCGCGACGTCGCGGCCGACCACGGCGACCACGTCTCCCGGCCGGTTCAAGACCGGAACGGAACCTGCCGATCCGGCAGACGTGGCGGACACCGGGTGCGGTCAGTGCGGCCGCGCCCTGGCCCCCACGGACCAGTGGTGCGGGCTCTGCTTCGCGCCCGCACCCGACGCCCGGTTCACGGCCCCCCTGCAGACCCACCGCACCGACGACCCACCGCCGCTCGAGCAGCCCGCCTTCAGGCAGTCGCGCTGGGCCGGGTCCTCGGTGACCTTCGGTCCGGTCGGTCGGATCGTCCTCACGCTCGTGCTCGTCGCGATCACCGCGCTCCTCCTCTGGTCGGGCAGCCTCGTCGGCCTCGCGGCCTGGCTCGTCGTGGCCGTGCCCTGGGCGCTGCGCGACATCTGGCGCACGGTCCGCGTCCGTCGCTGAGGGGTGACACGCCCGTTCCCCGACGGCAGGCTGTGCGGGTGAACACCTCCACGACGCAGAGCGGTCGCCCGCGGTTGTCGGCGGTCGTGCTCGATTCCCCCGAACCCCCGGAACTCGCGACCTTCTACCGGCACCTGCTGGGGATGGAACCCGAGCAGTGGTCGCCGGACTGGATCGTGCTGCGCGACCCCGACGGCGGGGTCGGGATCTCGTTCCAGCGCGAGGCGGCCTACGTGCCGCCGCGGTGGCCGCAGAGCCCCGGAGAGCAGCAGGTGCAGGACCACCTCGACATCGCCGTCGACGACCTCGACGCGGGCGTCGCGCACGCTGTCGCCGCAGGTGCGGAACTCTTCGAGTTCCAGCCGCAGGACACCGTCCGGGTGATGCGCGACCCGCACGGCCACGTCTTCTGCCTGTACCTCCCCGAGTGAGCGGGGCCAGCTGCGGGAGCGTACCGACGTCGTCGTCGCGGGACGCCGGTGATCCCGTTGCGGCCCCACGAGGTCGCGGTCAGCGTCCCCGGTCGGGTAGGGACGGCCACCGGTCCGCCGCCCACGCCGACCACGTGAGGAACCCGGCGGGCGGCCCGTTCGTGCTCGTGGCGAGTTCCTCCGCCGTCGGCACCTCGAACAGCGTGCGCCAGTGGTCGAGTTCCCCGCGGGTCATCGTGAACGTGTCACCGGGGGCCTCGAGCTGGCGCCTGCTCACCCGCTCCCACTGAGTCGTGGGATCGACGTCCAGGAACTCCACCACGCACTCCGCGCCCACGGCGGCGAACAGGTGGCGCAGGGCGTCACGTTCCGCGCGGGACCAGAACCCGAAGTCGAGGACCACGTCGACCCCGAGTTCTGCGGCCCGCAGCCCCGCCCAGATCAGCCGACCCTCGAGGGTGTCGCGTTGACGGGTCCCGTTCTCGCCGGCGAACAACGGCAGCATCCACTCGTCGAGGCTGAAGCGCAGTGCCCCCTCCGCCTCGAGCTGACGGGCGCGGGTCGTCTTCCCGCTGCCGGGCAACCCGACCATGAGGACGACGACCACTCCCCGGGCAGCCGCGACACTGCCTTCCCCACCCGGCGTCAGCAGGAACCGCCGTCCCCGCCGCCGGAGGAGCCGCCGCCGTCGAAGGAGCCGCCGCAGTCCCCGGACGAGGACCCGCCGTCCCAGGAACTCGACGAGCCACCGCCGTCGCTCCCGCCCGGGAACGAGTGGTGGGAGGACCCGCCCGACCGGCCGGTACCGGTCAGTGAGCGCCAGAGGGAGATGCCGGCCAGGACGACGAAGCAGACGACGAACAGGACCACCAGACCGGTCACGCTGCACCACCTCTCTGCGGAGCGGGGTCGCTCACGCCGCTTGGAGGTGGGCCGACGCCGATCGGTTCCGTGGGCGACCGGTGCTCCTGCGTCCTGGTCGGGCTCGCCCCGCCGCCTGGGAACCGGTCCTCGGTCAGGATGTCGTGAGCATGGTCCAGACCTTGGTGATCAGGTCGTCCGCCACGAGGACGACGTCCACTCCGCGCACCACCGGGGCCTCGCCCTCGGGCCCGAACTGCCACGTGAGGTAGCCCAGGTCCTGCACGACCTGCACCTCGCCGCCGGGACCGAAGACGAAGGACGGCGATTCGTCGAGCAGTCGCTGCGCCTCGTCGTTCAGCGCCCGGTGACCCACCACCGACTCCTCCGGGTCGGCGAACACGACGTCCGGGGCGTCGACGCGGACGACGCTCGCTCAGCGCCGCTCGGGGTCCACGATGCACTGGACCGCGGTGTCCGCGCACCCGCCGGACGACGGAGCCGGAACGCCGAACGCCCCCCGCCGCTGGGTGCGGCAGGGGGCGTTCGTCAGGGAGGTGTCAGCTCACGCGGGCGGTCTCGGCGGCTGCGACCTCGGTCTCGGCGACCTTGGCGCTGGTGGACTTCAGCGAGTAGGTCGGGATCTCCAGCCCCAGGGCCGCGCAGACGTTGTGGAAGACCTCGGTGTTGTCGAGGAGCTTCGAGAACCGCTGCGCACCGGGGCCCGAGGCGCCGATGAAGACGTCCTCGACGGTGTGGACGCAGTTCGTGTCCTCCATCGGCAGGTTGCCGATCTGGACGACGGCGCCCGGGTCGCGGGTCGGGTTCGGGAACGCGAGGCCGGTGGCCGCGTCCTCCAGCGCCGGCTGGGCCAGGACGGCGTTGTGCGCGAAGTCGTCCGGGTGGTCGGGGTGGTTGGACCAGCCGAAGAACAACTGCACGTCGGGGTTCGGGTCGTCGGGGAACCCGTCACCGTTGGAGTCGACGTAGGTGGGGAACCCCGCGTCGGCGTAGACGCCGTTCTGCTGGCGCGCGGGCGACCCCTCCTTGGAGAGGGTGTGCGTGCCGGCGATGCTCATGGCGTGGTTGTGGTCGGCGGTCACGACGATCAGGGTGTCGTCGCGGTCCTTCGCCCACTCCTTGGCGATGCCGACGGCCTGGTCGAGCTCGATCGCGTCGTACACGGCGCGGGGGCCGTCGAGCGGGTGCTCGGACTTGTCGATCGAGGCGCCCTCGACCATCAGGAAGAAGCCCTTGTCGTTCTTCTCCAGGACCTTCAGGGCGGCCTTGGTCATCTCGACCAGCCCGGGCTGGTCGTCGAACTCACCGAGGACGGCGGGGTTCGGGGTGACCTGACGGTCGATGTAGACGTTCAGGTTGCCGGTGTGGAAGGAACCCAGCAGCTTGTCCGGGGTGCCGGCGGCCATCACCGCGGAGAGTTCGGTGCGGGTCGCCGCGTAGGCGAAGCCCTTGTCCTTGAACTCCTCGACGAGGTTGCGCTCGTCGGTGCGCTTGGAACCCTTCACCGACATGGGCAGGAACGTCGCACGGCCGCCACCCATGTACACGTCGGGCATCTGACCGGGCTCGAGAGCCTGGTCCATGATGCTCGCGTACTCGGAACGGCGACGGGTGTGCGCGAAGACCGCGGCGGGAGTCGCGTCCTGGACCTCGGCGGTGGTGACGATGCCGATCGACATGTCCCGCGAGCGCTTGAGGACCTCGGCCATGGTCTCGACGTGCGGGCTGGCGGTGGGGTCCTCGGAGTTGCCCGGGTAGACGCCCATGGCGTTGACGGCCGACTTGTGGCCGGTCATGTACGCGGACATCGAGTTCGCGGAGTCGGTCGCGATCGAGTCGCAGCCGGAGGTGGTGACGTTCCCGCGGAAGTCGAGGGTGTCCATCTCCAGGAGGGAGTCGTACTTGCCCTCGGTGATGCCCTTGGACAGGATCCGGGCGCCGGTGATGGCGGCCTGGCCCATGCCGTCACCGAGGAAGAAGATGACGTTCTTCGCGGTCTTGGCGTCGGTCTTCGACAGCACGACCTCGTGCTTCACCTCCTGCGAGGCGGAACCGGCGGAGGAGGTGACGGCCGCGGCGATCGTGTAGCGGCCGGCGGCCGGGTAGACCAGGTCCTTGAACGTGACCTCGACGGAGTCCGGGGCGGAACTCGTGCGCAGCGGCGCGGGGGCGAGCAGCGGCGCGGGGCCGCTGCCGTCGCTGACCTTGATGACGATCTTCGTGGTCTCGGGGTCGACCCCGGTGGCCTCGATGCGCAGGTCGAACTTCGCGCCGACCTGGAACTTCGCGCGGTCGATCGGGAGGACCTTGACGGCGCTGCCGGTGCCCGAGCTGAGTGCGATGCGGCGGAACGTGGTGGTGTAGTGCGCGTCCTTGACGTTCAGCTGCGCGGGCACGTAGGCGGGGGCGGCGGACGCGGCGGACGCGTCGACGAGGCCCTTGCCGAAGACGACGGCGGTGGCGAGGCCGCCCGTGCCGAGCAGGCCTCGACGGGTGAAGAATCCGCGACGGTCCTGCGAACCGTCGTCGTTCGTGCTGGACTGGGTGTCGGACACCGGGTACCTCTCACTCGATCTCCCGGCGCGAACCGCCGGCTCCAAGGGCAGGCACAACCTGACAGTGCCTTTCGAACTCGCAGGAAACTCCAGACGAACAGCCGGTGCACAGCGTCGTGACCCTGGGAACCCGGCCGACGAGGTCAGAGATCCTTCGCCCGGAGCCGGTTCCGGATCGCCGCCACGAGTTCGCCCTCGCGTTCGACCGGTAGCCAGTGCCCGCCGGGAACCTGCGTCACGGTCAGGTCGCTGCAGGCCGCGCGCATCGGGTCTCCCTGACGGTTCCCGTTCGTGCTGCAGATCACGTCCCACTCGCCGTTCACGAACAGCACCGGCAGGGTGAGTCGTCCGCCGGCGGGGGCTCGCCGCGCGTACTCGAGGTTGGTGTCGTCGTTCACGTACCACGCGCAGGATGCTCGGAACCCGTTCGTGCGGAACTCCTCAACCAGCTGGTCGACGTCGTCCGGTGGCCAGAGCGCCGGATCCGGCGGTGTGGCCGGAGCGCGGTGGGTGTCGCCGAACCTCCCGCCGCGACGCGTGACCGTCGCGCTGGGTGAGACCTTGTCGACCCCGACGGGGTCACCCGCCCGGAAGATGGACGCCAGTGACGCCGCCGGGTCCGCGTCGAGGTCGGCGACCGCCGCCTCGAACCGCGTCGTGCAGTAGTGGTAGTAGTCCCACTGGCCGTCGGGGTACTGCTCGACCGGGTAGATCGACCGGTCGACGAGCGGAACGAGCGTGGCCGACGTGAACGCCTGCGGGAAGTGGGCCAGGGACGTCAGGACGACGCCTCGGCTGCGTCGGGGTTCGTGCGCGGCCAGGGCACCGGCGACGGCGCTGCCCAGTCGTGACCGATCCAGATCGCGGGTTCGCCCCCGAGGTGGTCGTGCAGTTCCACCAGGTCGGGCACGACCTCCTCGGTCGTGCAAGTGTCCACCGCGGGGATCGAGGACCGGCCGAAACCACGAAGATCGGGTGCGATGCAGTGCCATCCGTCGGCGGCGAAGGAATCCAGCTGCGCTCGCCACACCAGGCCGGAGCCCGGCCAGCCGTGCAGGAACACCATGAGTGGCCCGTCGGTGGGCCCGTGGTCCAGGTAGTGCGTCGTGTGCCGGGGGTGCTGTGAGTCCGGGACGTCTGTCTCACGGTCGGTTGCTCGCCTGGCGTTCGGCGGCTTCCTCGGTGGTGGTGCGCCGCGTCCGGACGAAGGCGGTGACGCCTGCGACCGCGACGAGGGCGACGTCGAACACCCCGTAGGCGACCACCGTGGGTTCGAGTCCGAACCGGGCGACGGCGAGCCCGGCCGCGAGGGCCGGGACGCTGAACGCGAGGTAGCTGACGATGTACATGGTCGCGAACACCTGTCCGCGCTGGGCGGGCGGTGCCGCCTTCCCGAGCGCGTCCACGGCGAACCGGAACGTGGCGCCGAAGCCGAGTCCCGCGATGACCGATCCCGTCACGTAGAGTGGCAGGGAACTCGACGACATCGCCTCGATCGTCGTCAGGACGCCGAGGGCGAGCGTGCCCAGGCCGAAACCCTGACGCGCTCGCGGGGGCAGCAGGGCCGAGAGGGCGGTCCCGCACGTTCCGGCGGTGAAGAACACCGCGAGCACGAGGCCCACGACGAAGTGGTCGTGCACACCGAGGACGGAACCGATCACCGAGGATCCGAGCGAGAGGTACAACCCGCCGAGGGCCCACGTCGCGGCGATGGAGGGGAGCAGGCCGAAGAAGACCGGCCGGGTCGTCGCGGGGACCCCGGCGCTGGGGAGCAGTGAGCGCCAGAGCGGCTCCGGCGACGTCGTGGTCCGGGCGCGCTCGGGAACCCACCACACGAGTGCGGCCAGCAGCAGGTAGACGACGGCGAGGACCCAGAACACGAGTTCGCGGGGGTGCGGCGCGAACTCGACGAGAGCTCCGGCGAGGGCGGCGCCGAGCGCGATCCCGAAGGTGGGGACGGCGCTGCTGACGATCGAACCGGTGCGGGGACCCGGCGCGGAATCCATGACGAGTGCCGTCGTCGTGCCGGTGGCCGCGCCGACGGCGAGACCCTGCACGATCCGTGCGGCCACCAGTCCGCCCGGACCGTCGGCGACCGTGAACAGGAACGTGCCGACCGCGAGCAGGACGAGCGCCGTGGAGGCCACCGGCCGGCGACCCACCCGGTCGGAGAGCGAACCGACGGTCAGCAACGAGACCAGCAGCGCGAAGACGTAGACGGCGAAGACGGTCGTCAGGGTGAACGCCGAGAGTCCCCAGAGACGTTGGTAGACGGGGTACAGCGGGGACGGCGCCGAGGCAGCCGTCAGGGTCGCGGCGCCGGCGGCACCGGCGACGACGAACGAGACAGGACGGCTGAACACGAGGCCTCCATCGCAAAGCAAAGATCGTTGTTTTAGCGACCGTAGCCCCCGGCCCGACGCAAAGCAAACTTCTCTGCTACAACGGGGACGTGTCCAGTCAGACAGCTCTGAGCCGCCCCGGTGGTCGCAACGCCCGCGTGCTGGCCGCGATCTACGCGGCGGTCGGGGAACTCGTGGGCGAGGGCGCCGAGAAGGTCACCTTTCCCGTCATCGCCGAACGGGCCGGGGTCAACCCGACGACGCTGTACCGGCGCTGGGACGACGTCGGCGCGCTCCTCGAAGAGGTCGCGGTCGCCGCACTGACGCGCGAGGGCGAGTCGACGCCCGACACCGGAACCCTCGAGGGCGACCTCCTGGAGTGGGCGATCGTCATCGCCGACGACATCACCCGGCCCCACCGCGCCCGCTACCTGCGGGCGATGGTGGCCTCCCGTCAGGACGTCGTCGTGGACTGCCCGGTCACCGACCGGCGGCGCGAGCAGGCCGCGGAGGTCGTGCGCCGCGCCGTGGAGCGGGGTGAGACGGCACCGACGGTGGCCCAGGTCCTGGACCACGTCATCGCGCCGCTCTACTACCGCGTCGTCTTCGCGCTGGAGGTCGACCACGAGTACGCCCGGCGCGTGGTCCGCGACGTCCTGGCGATGGTGCGCTGAGCGCCCTCAGCCCAGCAGGTGGTCCATCCGGAACCCCAGCAGTTCCCGCAGCACGATCGAGGTCGAGGTCCGGCGGATCCCGCGGCAGCGCATGATGCGCTGGGTGATGTCGTAGACGTGGTCCGCGTCGCGCGCGGCGATCTGGATCATCAGGTCGGAGTCGCCCGAGATCCCGAGGCACTCGACGACCTCGGGGATGCCGGACATGTCCTCGACCATCCCCTCGAACTCGTCCTGGTCGACACCCGCTGTGACCAGCGCCCGCATCGGCAACCCCAGTCGCGCGGGGTCCAGCCGTGTGGAGTTGCGCCGCAGGCTGCCGTCCGCCGCGAGCCGCTCGAGCCGGCTGTGCACGGTGCCCCGCGCGAGGCCGAGGGTCATGGCGAGCTGGGCCACGGTGGCGCGGGGATCGGTGTCGAGGGCGACGAGGATGCGTCGGTCCGTGTCGTCCAGGGTGGTCACGTCGACCAGTCTAGGGGGAGGTAGCCGCCCGGGACTGGTCGGAACGACCAGTGGCGCGGGAGTCGGTTGCACGATCCGCCCGGTTGGCGTGTCATGCGGACATGACCACGACGATCAGCGTGGGCGGCTACCTCGCCCGCCGGCTCGAGCAGCTCGGCATCGGACACCTCTTCGGGCTGCCCGGTGACTTCAACCTCGCCCTGCTCGACGAACTGCTGGCCGCGGGCGGGTTGCGCTGGGTCGGGTCGGCCAACGAGCTGAACGCCGGCTACACCGCCGACGGTTACGCACGGTTGCGACGCGGGCCGTCGGCGATGGTCACGACGTTCGGGGTCGGGGAGCTGTCCGCCGTCAACGCCCTCGCCGGGAGCTACGCCGAGGACGTCCCCGTCGTGCACGTCGTGGGCCTGCCCCCGACGAGGGCGATGAGTGACGGTGCGCTGCTGCACCACTCCCTCGCGGACGGGGACTTCGGGCACTTCGTGCGCATCGCCGCGGAGGTGACGGCGTCCGCCGTCGTCGTGCGCTCGCAGGGGGCGGCCACCGCCATCGACCAGGCCCTGCTCACCGCGGTCGGCACCTCCAAACCCGTCTACCTCGGGATCCCCGCCGACGTCGCCGTGCAGCAGGTCTCGGCCGCTCCGCTGTCGCGGCCGTTGCGGGTGCTGCGCAGCGACGCCGGGGCGGTCGAGGAGTTCCGCGCCGCGATCGGCGAGTTCCTCGGGGACTCCCCGGAGGTGACCGTGCTGGCGGGACCGCGGTTGCACCGCCGTCGCCTCGAGGAGCTGGTCCGGGGGATCGCCGCGCAGAACGGGGTCCGGGTCGCGACGCAGTCGGCGTCGAAGGCGCTGCTCGACGAGTCCCACCCCGCGAACCTCGGGGTCTACGCCGGGAAGTTCACCCGGTCCGCCGACACCCGCCGCTTCGTCGACACGGCGCACCCGCTGGTCCTCGCCGGGGTGGTGATGACGGACTTCCTCACCGGCTCCTTCAGCCACGGCTTCGACCCCGACGCGGCGGTCGACCTGCAGCTCGACCACGCCCGCATCGCCGGGACGGCGTTCTACGGGGTGTACCTCGAGGAGTCGCTGCGCATCCTCGAGGAGGTGCTCGACGCGCGGTCGCCGCGCCCGGAGCCCCTTCCCCGACAGCAGGTTCCGGTGCTCGAGCCGCACGTCCCCGCCGAACCCGACGGGCCGCTGACCCACGCCGACCTGTGGCCCCTGCTGCAGCAGTGGCTGAACCCGGGGACGCTGCTCGTCGCCGAGGCGGGGACGTCGTTCTACGGGGCGCTGGAGCTCACGACCCCCGACAGCTGCGACCTGCTGGGGCAGCCGGTCTGGTCCTCCATCGGGTACACGCTGCCCGCGACCCTCGGCGCGATGCTCGCCCAGCCGGGACGCGAGACCGTCCTGGTCATCGGTGACGGTTCGGCGCAGCTGACGATCCAGGAACTCGGCCGGATCCTCGCCGAGGGGCTCACCCCCACGATCCTGCTCGTCAACAACTCCGGGTACACCGTCGAACGGGCGATCCGCAGCCCCGAGGCCGCCTACCAGGAGGTCGTCGCGTGGGACTGGACCAGGCTGCCCGCCGCGCTGGGCTCGCCGGGAACCCCGACGCACCGGGTCGCCACCCCCGCCGACCTCGTGGAGACGCTCGACAAGGTCCGCGCCGATCCCGACCACGCGGCGTTCGTCGAGCTGGTCCTGCCGCGCGACGACGCCCCGGACTCCCTCGTGCAGCTGGCCCGGAGCATCCGCTGACTCAGTGCACCGGGAAACCGGCGAGCACCTGCAGGAACCGCCCGTAGGTCCCCTGCGCCTCGGCGAAGCGGAACGGCTTCGCCTCGTCCACGACGACCTGCTCGACGTCGGGATCCTCGCGCAGGATCGCCATGACCCCGTCGAGGAAGGCCGGCAACGGCATCGCCCGGTCGTCGTCCTGCTGGCCGCCGAACTCCGTCCGGACGGCCGGCGGGACGATCTCGACGACGTCGATCCCGCTGCCCGCGAGCTGCACGCGCTGCGTCTCGGAGTAGGAGTGGATCGCGGCCTTGGTGGCGCTGTAGGTGGGGGAGGCCGGGAGCGGGACGAAACCCAGCCCGGAGCCCACGTTGACCACCGTGCCCCCGCCCCGGGTCGCGAAGAACGGCACGAACAGCGACGACATCCGCAGGGGACCGATGAGGTTCGTGGTGATGACGTCGATCGCCGCGTCGAGGCTCTCGCCCGTGCGGAGGTCCTCGTAGAGCGCGATGCCGGCGTTGTTGACGAGGACGTCGACGTCGGGGAAGCGGGTGGTCACGTCGTCGAAGGCGGCCCGGACCGAGTCGGGGTCGGCGACGTCTAGCTCGACGGCGGCCAGGCCCGGGTGGTCCTGGACGATCTGGTCGAGGAGGGCTGTGCGGCGACCCGCGACGACGACGGTGTTGCCCTCGCCCTGCAGGCGCTGGGCGAGGCCCAGGCCGATGCCCGCGGTGCCGCCGGTGATGAGGACGGTGCGTCCGGTGATCTTCATGTCCCCACCCTGCGCCCGCGGATCCCGTTGCGGGAGAGGACCGGTCATCCAGGGATCGGCGGTCCCTGGCTGCGCCGCGGCCGCGGAGCGAGGATGGTGGTGTGGACCGACCCGGACTCGCCGACTTCCTGCGCCGCCGCCGCGAGGCGCTGCGACCCGGCGAGGTCGGGCTGCCGCCCGGTGTCCGTCGTCGCGCGCCGGGGTTGCGGCGGGAGGAGGTCGCCGCGTTGGCGGGCATGTCCACCGACTACTACGCCCGCATCGAGCAGCAGCGCGGCCCGCAGCCCTCGGACCAGGTGGTGGCCGCGATCGCCCGGGCGCTGCGCTTCGACCTCGACGAGCGCGACCACCTGTTCCGCCTCGCCGGGCACCGGCCGCCCGTGCGGTTGCGCCGCGAGGAGCACATCGCCCCCGGGTTGATGCGGGTGCTGGACCGCCTCGACGACACCCCGGCGATGATCGTCTCCGACCTGGCCGAGACCCTGGTGCAGAACCGGCTCGCGATCGCCCTCCTCGGCGACCAGCGCCACCACGCGGGACCGGCGCGCAGCCAGTTCCACCGGTGGTTCACGGATCCGGAGGAACGCACGCACTACCCGGAGGACGACCACGAACGGCAGACCCGGCTGCAGGCCGCCGGGTTGAGGGCGGCGTTGTCCCTGTCGTCGGACGCCCGGGCGCGCGAGGTCCTCGAGGACCTCCTGCGGCGCAGCGCGGAGTTCCGCGAGGTCTGGGAACGCCACGAGGTGGAGGAGAAGACGGGAACCCGGAAACGTCTCGTCCACCCGCAGCTGGGGGTCCTCGAGGTCGACTGCCAGAGCCTGTGGACCGAGAACCGCGCGCAGGCCCTGCTGGTGTTCACCGGCGTCCCCGGTACGGAGGCGCAGGAGAAGCTCGACCTGCTGCAGGTCATCGGGACGCAGCAGTTCGCCCGGTGACCCCCCGACGGACCCGCAGCCACAGGTGGTGCTGCACCCGCAGCGTCACCACCGCGGCCAGCAGGATGCAGACGAGGTTCAGCACGAGTTGCCCCAGCGCGCCGAGCGCCGTCCCGTACTGACCGGTCACGACGCCCGCGGCGAAGTCGGCCGCCGCGGGAACCGTCGTCACGCTGATGAACACCCCCACCAGCGGTCCCGCCTTCGCCGACGTCAGGGACAGGGTTCCCGCGATCCCCGCCAGCACGGCGACGATGACGCTGAACGCGTCCGGGGAGGCGACGAACGACGTGAGCGGCCGGCGCCCGTCGAGGAACTCCTGCGGCACCAGCCCGACGAGTCCGAGCACGAACACCGCGGCCGCCGTGACCACCACGGCCAGCGGGAAACCCAGCGCGAGGGCCCGCACCGGTCCGGCGACGAGGTCGCGACGGCGCCGCACGATCGCCACGGCCAGGGCCGCGAGCGGGCCGAACTCCGGACCGAGGACCATCGCCCCGACGATGAGCACCTGCGAATCGGTCAGCAGGCCGACCGCGGCGATCAGCGTGGCGAGCACCAGGAACGCGTAGTACGAGGCGGAGCCGGTGGCCCCGCCGTCGGCGGCGTTCTCGACCTGCTCCCAGATCAGCGCGTCGTCACCCGCGCCGGGCGCCGCCTCCTCGGCCTCCTGGATGCGGCGGCCGAGGGCCGTGTCGACGGTCTCGAGCACGATCGACCCGGACTCCTCCAGGCCCAGCGCCTGCAAACCGTCGACCACGGCGTCCACCGCCTCGCGGGCGACGTCGGCCTCCAGCAGGTCACCGGGTGGGAGCAGGCAGGCGCCGACGTGCCGGACGACGTTGGTCACCCCCGCGTCGGCGCGCAGGACCTCGAGGGCCGCGGACGTGGTGGCCGGCGGGCAGATCAGCCGCAGGTGGAGGACGCTCACCCCGCCATGCTGCCGCAGCGCGCGGACTTGACCCCGGAGAGCGGGTGGGAGAACCTCGGAGGAGCGCCCGTCACCCGGGCGCCCGGACGAGCCCGCCGTACCCGGTCACGCGACAAGACGGCGGACGTGAGGTTCTCGTGTCCTGGATCGTGCTCGTCGTCTCCGGTGTGCTGGAAGCGGTCTGGGCCACCGCCCTGGGCCGCTCGGCCGGGTTCTCCCGCCTCGCGCCGACCCTCGTGTTCGCCGTCGCGCTGCTCGCCAGCACGGCCGGTCTGGCGTTCGCGATGCGCTCCATCCCCACCGGGACGGCCTACGCCGTCTGGGTCGGGATCGGCGCCGCGCTGACCGTCGGCTACGCGATGGCGACCGGGGCCGAGGCCGCGTCGCTGGCGAAGGTGGCGCTGCTGCTGGGCATCGTCGGCTGCGTGATCGGCCTGAAACTCCTGCACTGACCCCTGCCGGTCGTCAGCCGAGGCGGGTTCAGTCGAGGTGCGGGAGGTGGGCGGCGTAGGCGGCCCGCAGTTCGCGCAGGCGCAGGTCGTTCGCGGTGCCCCAGGCGGCCCAGTCGACGCTCCCGCCGTCGAGCGCGATCGCGAGCTGGTCGAGGTGCAGGTGCCAGGCGGCCAGCGACATCGGCACCCACTCGTCGTCGCCCTCGACGATGTTCGTCAGGCGCAACCGGGTGCGGGCCCGGAGGGCACCGACGTCGAGGGGTTCCAGTTCCCACCGCAGCCGGCCGTGCTCGGAGTTCGTGTGCTCCAGCAGGTTCGGGGCGTCCATGTCGACGATCTCGCCCGGCCACCACTCGAGCTCACCGGGAGGGCCCGTCAGCCACTCCAGCGAGAACTCACCACCGACCTGCAGGTCGGTCCGCAGGTCGGCCCACCACAGCCGGGTCAGGGCCGGGACGGTCAGGGCGGTCCACAGCGCGGCGACCGGGTGGTCGTAGTCACGGGCCAGGCGCAGGGTGGCGCGGTCTCCGCCGTGCAGGATCGCGTCGCCGATCGGTTCGATGCTCACCCCACCATCCTCGCGCACGGCGCCGTCCGCGGTCCGCTACCGGTGCTCGTCGTGGCGCGGGACGAGGGGCAACGCCGCCAGCGGGGCGAGGGCGACGAGCGCCATCGTCGAGGGGTACCCGACGGCGGTGACCAGCGCGCCGACCCCCGGCCCGACGGCGGAGGCGGCGAGGAACTGCCCGGTGTTCTGCAGCCCGAGGGCCTTGCCGGACCAGCGCGGTCCGGCGGCCTCGGCGACGGAGGTGAACGCGAGACCGTTGTCCGCGACGCTGACCGTCGAGGCCACCACGAGCACCGCGGCGATCGCCACCGGCCAGTGCGCGTACCCGACGGCGGCCAGCAGGGCCAGGACGACGACCCCGGACACCGCGACCCAGCGCAGGACGCGGACCCGGCTGCCGACCCGGTCGCTGAGGACCCCGACGACGATCCGGCCCAGTGCGCCGACGAACTGCGCTCCGCCGACCACGACCCCGGCGAGCGTCTGGTCCCAGTCGAGCCCGACGGTGAGCCACACCAGGCCGAAGGTCGACAGGGTGAACTGCGGCAGGACGAGCAGGACGGACACCAGGTGGATCCGCAGCAGGAAGTGGTTGCGGCGGTAAGGGTTCTGCGAGGCGGCGGCGTCGGTCATCGGTGCGCGCGGCGGGTTGCGGATCCCCGCCGCGCACACGACCGCCAGCACGGCCAGGACCCCGGCACCGAGCAGCAGCGGGGCGCCGATCCCCGCGGAACCCGCCAGCGGCGGCACGACGAGCGCCGCCACGGCCATCCCCAGGGGCTGGGACATCTGTCGCAGACCCATCGCGAGGCCGCGACGTTCGCGCGGGAACCAGCCGACGACGACGCGTCCGCTGGCGGCGTTCGTGCTGGCCGCGGCGGCTCCGCCGAACCCCAGGGCGAGCCCGAGGGGGAGGAGACCGGACGTGCTCGCCGCGACCGCGGCACACACCGCCGTGAGGGCCAGGCCGCCGGCGATGACCCAGCGTTCCCCGACCCGGTCGGCCAGGGCGCCCCACGCGACCAGGGTCAGGACCATGCCCAGGGTCGGCGCGGCGGCCAGGGTCCCGGCCTGCGTCAGCGGCAACCCGCGCTGCAGGTGGAGGAGGGGGATCAGGTACACCGGCGTGCTCACGAGGAGGGTCCCGGCCGCCTGCGCCGCGATCCCGAGGGTGAGCATCCGCCACGCGGCCGCGGGAACGCGGGGCGCTGCGGTGTACGTTTGTGGCATACCAAAACGGTATCCCACGAGGAGGCGACGTGTCGGACGGTCCCTACGAGACCCTGCGGGCCGCCGTCCTGGGGTTCGAGTTCGTGCCCGGCGAGAAGCTCAGCGAACGCGGTCTCGAGGAGTTCCTCGGCGCGTCCCGCACCCCGATCCGCGCCGCCCTGGTCCGGCTCGAGAACGAGGGCCTGACCGGGCGGGTGGGCCGCGGCTGGCGGGTCGCACCCATCGACCTCGCCGAGGTCCGGGCCGTCACCGAGCACCGCGAGGTCGTCGAGACCGGGGCGCTGGCCCTCGCCGTCGAACGCGCCACGCCCGCTGAACTCGCCGCGGTGCGGGCGCTCCTCGAGGCGGAACCCGTGGCCGACGACGAGGAGAGCGGCCTGCGGGGCGGCAGCGACTTCCACCTCGCGCTGGTGCGGTTGTCCCGCAACCCCTTCCTGGTGGAAGCCCTCAACGGGACGCTGACCCGGCTGGCCCGCACCCGCTGGCTGGAGGTGCGGACCGCGGCGTCGCGCGAACAGGCCCGGGCCGAGCACCGGGGGATCCTCGACGCCGTCGAGGCCCGCGACGCCGACCGGGCCGCGGAACTGCTCCGCGCCCACAGCCGGGGGACGGCGGAGCGGTTGCTCGCCCACCTGGCGCAGGAGCGGCGCCGGTTGCGCGGGCGGGGTTTCTCGATCGTCGAGAGTTCGACGGCACCGCCCGCGCTGTGAGCGGCGGTGAGCGTCCTCAGTCGGGCTGCATGCTGCTGGGGATCCGGTCCCGGTCGTAGGTGATCGTCGAGTAGCCGTGCGGCGCAGGCAGTCCGTCGGCGCCGAGGTTCACGAACACGATCTTCTCGATGGTCAGGATGCTCTGCCGGGTGATCATGTTGCGGACCTCGGCGCGCATCGTCAGCGAGGTGCGACCGAAGGCCGTCGCGCGCAGACCCATCTCCACGAGGTCGCCCTGCTGCGCGGAGGAGACGAAGTTGATCTCGGAGATGTACTTCGTGACGACGCTGCCGTTGCCGAGCTGGAGGATCGCGTAGATCGCGGCCTCCTCGTCGATCCAGCGGAGCAGGCTGCCGCCGAAGAGGGTGCCGTTGGCGTTGAGGTCCTCGGGGCGGACCCACTTGCGCGTCCGGAAGATGATCTCTTCCCCGTCATGTCCTGACATGAAGACAGCTTAGTGGGCTGTTCCGTCGACGAGGAGGAGCTGGATCGCGTCGTCGACGAGGGCGTCGCCGAGCTCCTGGGGGATCCGGTGGGAGGCGATCAGGGAGGCGACGCCCTGCAGGGTCGCGACGAAGAGGAGCTTCGTCCGCTGCCGGTCGGGTCCGCGGAAGCGGCCGGCCCGCAGGTCGGCGTCGAACAACGCGTCGAAGGTCGAGAAGAACGCCGCGGCGGCTTCCCGGACGCTCTCCGCGGCGTCTGCGCCCTTGGTGGAGAACATCAGCTCGAGCAGTCCGGCGTCGGTGACGGCGAAGCCGACGTAGGCCGCCGCCACGCTGCGCAGACGGTTGACCAGGTCGACGGGGTGGGCGGCGCCCGCCGTGGCGACGTCGTGGGTCAGTCGCACGAAGCCGCGTTCGGCGAGAGCGACCAGCAGGGCCTGACGGTCGATGAAGTGACTGCGCGGTGCGCCGTGACTGACGCCGGCCTGCCGGGCCAGCTCGCGCAGGGAGAGGTCCTCGACGCTGCCCTCGCGCAGGGTCCGTTCCGCCTGGTCCAGCAGGACCGCGCGGAGGTTCCCGTGGTGGAAGGGCTGGCGCGTCACGCAACCAGGGTAGCGGTGAAGTAGACGTTGACTATTTGACTAGACGCTGCCTAGTATCTTGTCTATGCCTACATCTGCGGCGACACCGCTCCCCGACCTCACCGGCCGCACCGCGATCGTGACCGGAGGCGGCAGCGGGATCGGCGCGGCCACGGCCCGAGCCCTCGCCGCCCGGGGCGCCCGCGTCGTGCTCGCCGTCCGGAACCGCGAGAAGGGGGAGCGGGCCGCCCGGACCATGCCCGGGCAGGTCGAGGTCCGGGACCTCGACCTGGCGGACCTGGCCTCGATCCGCTCCTTCGCCGCCGGCTGGGACGGGCCGATCGACCTGCTCGTCAACAACGCCGGGGTGTCCGTCCCCGACCTCCGGCGCACCGCCGACGGTTTCGAACTGCAGTTCGGCACCAACCACCTGGGCCCGTTCGCCCTGACGAACCTGTTGCTGCGCCACGTCTCCGGCCGGGTGGTCGCCCTCTCCTCCCAGGCCGAACGGATGGGGAGGATCGACCTCGACGACCTGGGCCTCGAGCGGACGAAGTACGTGGAGTCCCGGGTCTACGCGGCGTCGAAGCTCGCGAACCTGCTCTTCGTCACCGAACTGCAGCGCCGGTTGACCGCGGCCGGATCTCCCGTCCTCGCCGCCGCCGCGCACCCGGGCCTGGTGACGACGAGCATGACCACCGGGAGCGGCGGCGCGGTGACGAGGCTCCTGGTGCGCCTCCTGGCCCAGGACCCGGACCAGGGCGCCCTGCCCGTGCTCCTCGCCGCGACGGGAGACGTTCCTCCGGCCGCCTTCACCGGTCCCGAGCGGTTCGCGCACATGCGTGGCGGCGCGATGCTGATCGGACGGTCCCGGCAGTCGAAGGACCCCGTCCTGGCGAGCCGGTTGTGGTCGGCGTCCGAGGAGCTCACCGGAATCGGTTTCGGTCTCTGACCCGCCCGAGGCCGTGAGCACACTTCCTCGTGCGGAAGTTCACGCGCTCGGTCTCCATCCGTTCTGACCCGAGGGCGCGGTGGCGGGGCCGCGCACGGCCCCGCCACCGCTGTCAGCAGGCCGGTTCGACCGCCACCCGGGCGCCGGTGTCGACGTAGGTGTTGCCGCTGACGCGCAGCCGGCCGGGGGCGATGACGCCGCCGTACTTGCTGCCGTGACCGAAGCGGTTGTCGCGGAAGACGACGCTGGAGTCGATGTTCGCGCTGCACTTCACGTTCACGGAGAACGTGCCGCCGTCGAGGTAGTTCTTCTCGAACACGACGTCGCGCAGCCGCTTGGTCCCCGTCTCGGTGCCCAGCTGCACCGCGGAGTTCAGGAAGTCGTCGTCGCCCGCGGTCCGCGGGTCCAGGGTGTTGTGACGCACCAGGATCCGCTCACCGCTGGTGGACTGCAGGGCGTCGGTGTGGACGCCGTCGTGGCGCACCAGGGCGTGGATCCAGCTGTCGACCACGGTCACGTCGTAGCCCAGGCGCGGACCGTCCTGGGTGCCGCGCACCTCGACGCGGCGCAGGGTGTAGTCGCTCCAGCCGATGGCGTTCTCGGTGCCGCCGTCGCCGCCGTCGATCTCGGAGTCCTCCATGACGAAGCCCTCGGCGTCGGTCAGCGCCACCGCCAGCTGGCGGCCGTCGGTGCAGGTGACGCGGGACCGGCGCACCACGACGTCGGCGGCGCGGACGGTGAGGCAGCCCATGTCGAGGCCGCTGAGGACCGTGCCGGGCTCGGTGACCACCACGTCTCCGGTGCGGGTGAGGGTGGTGCCGGCGGGGACGCCGGTGGAGTCGGCGTTGGGCCAGCCGGCCGGGATGGCCGTCCGCGTCGCCGGCACCACGCGCAGGACCTTGAACACGGTCTGGGCGAGGTACTTGCCCTTGTAGAGCTTCGCGACGAGCGTGACCGAGCCGCTGCGGCCGCCGAGGTCCACGGTGGTGCGGGCCCGGTAGGTGCCACCGGCCGCCGTGCCGGCGCCGAGGGTCCCGACCGGGGTGGTGCCGACGACGTAGGTGCCGCGGTCGAAGGCCACGGGGGTGACGAGCTCGATCTCGACGTCCGTGGCCGGGATGCGGGCGTTGTTGACGGTGGTGCCGTCGTAGTTCATCACGGGCGCGACGGAGGCCTGGGCGGCCGGCGCGACACCGGCGCCCGCGGCCAGCGCGGCCAGGACGGCGGCGGTGGCCAGCAGGGCGCGGGGACGGCGGGGGCGGCGGGGGGTGGGGGTGGTGGCGGGCTGAGACACGGGGGATCCTCCGGGGGGTGAGGGGTGGTTCGTCGCTCCCTCTGGACATCGGGCCGGGCTTGAGAGCACTGGCTGCGCCGGTGGGGTGCCGGCGAACGGGTGACGTCCTGCAACGGAGCGCCGGGAGGCTACCCGGGACGTCCGACGCGACCTGTTCGCCGTGAGTTCACCGCCCGATCACCGGGCCGTCGACCGACGCGGGGCGGCCCGGGGTTGCATGCCGGCGTGCACCTGACCCCTGACCTCGGCATGACCGTTCGTGACGACGAGGACGAGCCCGAACTGCTGACGCCCGACGGCAGCGTCGTGGACACCTGGCGCGAGGACTACCCCTACGACGAGCGCCTCGGCCGCCCCGAGTACGACGCCGAGAAGCGGTTGCTCCAGATCGAGCTGCTCAAGCTCCAGCGCTGGCTCAAGGAGTCCGGCGAGCGCATCGTCGTGCTCTGCGAGGGACGTGACGCGGCGGGCAAGGGCGGCACCATCAAGCGCTTCATGGAGCACCTCAACCCGCGCGGGGCCCGCGTCGTGGCGCTCGAGAAGCCGAGCGAGCGCGAGTCCACCCAGTGGTACTTCCAGCGCTACGTCCAGCACCTGCCGGCCGCCGGGGAGTTCGTCCTGTTCGACCGCTCCTGGTACAACCGCGCCGGGGTCGAGCGGGTCATGGGGTTCGCCTCGGCCGCGGAGTACGACCGGTTCGTGACCCAGGCCCCGCTGTTCGAGCGGATGCTCGTCGACGACGGGATCCACCTGGTGAAGTTCTGGTTCTCGGTGACCCGGGCCGAGCAGCGCACCCGCTTCCTCATCCGCCAGATCGACCCGGTCCGCCAGTGGAAGCTGTCGCCGATGGACCTCGCGAGCCTGGACCGCTGGGACGACTACACCGCGGCCAAGGAGGCGATGTTCTCCACCACGGACACCGACTTCGCCCCGTGGACGGTGGTGAAGACCAACGACAAGAAGCGCGCCCGGCTCGCCGCCATGCGCCACGTGCTGGCGATGTTCGACTACGACGACAAGGACGCCGAGGTCGTCGGCGTGCCGGACCCGCTGCTCGTCGTGCACGCGCGGACGATCCTCGAGACGGACCGCCGCCCCGCCGCCTGAAGCCACCGGACCGGTGCACGGAGTCGCGCTCACGGGGGTCGCCACGACCACCGCGGGTGCGTCGCCGTGACCGTCCGTCCTGCTGGAAGGCCGGGTTCCCGACGCGGGATGAACGCCGCGTGAACTCTCCCGCCGGAGGGCCGAAGTGGCTTCTCGCGGGTCCTGCGGAGGGGCAGCCTTTCCCCTCGTGGAGACAGCAACGCTCATCCTCGTGCTGGTCGTCGTGGTGGCGCTCACCTTCGACTTCACCAACGGCTTCCACGACACGGCCAACGCGATGGCCACGTCCATCGCCACCGGAGCTCTGCCACCCAAGGTGGCTGTGGGCCTCTCCGGCATCCTCAACCTCGTCGGGGCGTTCCTGTCCGTCGAGGTCGCCCTCACCGTCTCGAACGCGGTCGTCAAGATCCAGGACAAGAGCGGTGCCCCCAAACCCGAACTGCTCGACGGCGGGGGCTCGGCGCTCCTGCTGATCGTCCTCGCCGGCCTCGTCGGCGCGATCGCCTGGAACCTGCTGACCTGGCTGATCGGTCTGCCGTCCAGCTCCTCGCACGCCCTCTTCGGCGGCCTGATCGGCGCGACCGTCGCCGGCCTCGGCTGGGCGGGCGTGAACTGGAACGGCGACGGCACCAAGATCGACGGCGTCGTGGGCAAGGTCATCATCCCCGCGGTCGCGTCGCCGATCCTGGCCGCGATCGTCGCGACCGTCGGCACCTTCGTCGTCCACAAGGTCATCTCGGGCGTCGCTCAGCGCTTCACCGACCAGGGGTTCCGCTGGGGCCAGATCGGCTCCGCCTCGCTGGTGTCGCTGGCGCACGGCACGAACGACGCGCAGAAGACGATGGGGGTCATCACCCTCGGGCTGATCGCCTCCGGCCACTGGTCCAGCACCGAGTCCATCCCGTTCTGGGTCAAGGTCGCCTGCGCCCTCGCCATCGCCTCCGGGACCTACCTCGGCGGCTGGCGGATCATCCGCACCCTGGGCAAGGGCCTCATCGAGATCACCCCGCCGCAGGGCATGGCTGCCGAGACCGCGTCCGGCGCGGTCATCCTGATCTCCAGCCACCTGGGCTTCGCGCTCTCCACGACCCACGTGACGACCGGCTCGGTGCTCGGCGCCGGCGTCGGCAAGCCCGGTGCCGTCGTGCGCTGGCGGGTCGCCGGCCGCATGGTCATCGCCTGGGTGACGACCATCCCGGCCGCCGGGATCGTCGGGGCCCTCATGTGGTGGATCGGCCACGCGCTGGGCGGCGGCGCCGTCGGCGCGATCGTCATCACCGCGATCCTGGTCGCCTTCACGCTCGTCGTGATGCGCCACTCGCGCAAGAACCCGGTGCACGCCGGCAACGTCAACGACGAGTGGGAAGCGAGCGAGGGTGCCGACCGCACCCCCGCCGCGGTCTGAGGGGAACAACGACATGGTCCAGAACCTGACCCTCGTCGGCGACGCGCTGTGGAAGATCCTCCTCGTCGCCCTCGTCCTGGGCGCCGGCCTGCCGGTGCTCTTCTCCGCCGGTGTGCGCTCGCTGGCCTACGGGGCGGGTGGCTCGGCCGAGACCAGCCACGCACCCGGACACCCGATCGGGAAGGTCCTCGCGGTCGTCTGCTTCGCGATCGTGATCCTGGCCGTCGCGCTCGGCATCACGTTCATCGTGGCCAGCGGGTTCGGCAAGGCGCTCAGCTTCGAGCACGTCTTCCCGACCATCGTCGACAAGTGACGGGACAGCCATGACCTCCAGCTCCACCAACCTCGCGACCCGCGTCGTCGACTGGCTGCGCGCCGGGTACCCGGGCGGCGTCCCGCGCCAGGACTACGTGGCCCTGCTCGGCCTGCTGCGCCGCAAGCTCACCGACGAGGAGGTCCACTCCATCGCCGCCGAGATCGTCGGTCTCGCCCGGCAGGGCGAGGTCATCACCGTCTCCGACGTGGAGCGCCTCATCAACGAGGCCACCCTCGACGAACCGGCGACCGCCGACGTCGCCCGGGTGTCCTCGCACCTGGCCGCCGGTGGCTGGCCGCTCGCGGACTACCCCCGCGACTGAACGACTCCGCCCCCGACGCCGCACCCCCTCGACGGGGGTGCGGCGTTCGTCGTCCAGCGCACGGTCCCACGGCGCGGTCCCACCGCACGGGCCCACCGCACGGGCCCACCCACACGGACCCGGCGCGGGCACCCGGTGTTTGCCCCGACGTGATCTCCCAGGCACACTCCCGCCGTGACCCCCACGCGCGACACCGGGACCGTGCTCAACGACTGGTTCGAAGGGCTCGACGTCGAGGACACCGATGAGGCCTTCTTCTGCCTCCGGACGGGCGCCTACTCCCGCAAGCTGCTGACGTCGCTGCGGCGGGTGCTGGCCCCCGCCACCGCCACCCGGCACGGGCTCGACGACCCGCACACCGCCGCCCCGGGCGATCCGCTGAGCGCCAGCGTCCAGACGTTCCTGCGCCAGCACCTGCTGGCCGGGGAGACCGCCGACCTCTGCGCGGTCCAGCACCCGTTGCCCCTCCAGCGGCGGCGGACGACGGCCCTGCGCGACGTGCGAGGCTGCCGTCCGTGAGCACGCCCGAGGCGCCGCCGCACCGTGATCCGCGGCTCCTCGTGCTCGTCGGCGCCGGCGGCGCGGTGGGGACCGTGGCCCGCTGGGCCGTCTCGGCCGGCGTTCCCGTCGTGTCCGGGTGGCCGCTCGCGACGCTCACGGTGAACCTCCTCGGGTCCTTCGCGCTGGGCCTGCTGCTGGAGTCCCTGCTGCGACGGGGACCGGAGACCGCCGCGCTGCGTCGCCGGCGCCTCGGGCTCGGGACGGGGTTCTGCGGCGGGTTCACGACGTGCTCCAGCTTCGCCGTCGAACTGGACCGCCTGGTCAGCGGGGGGCACCCGGCGACCGCCCTCGGCTACGCCGCCGTCAGCCTGCTCGGCGGCCTGGTCGCCGTCGTGCTCGGCATCGCCTGCGCGGTGCGGACCCGGTGATCCTGCTCCTCGCCCTGGCCGGCGGTCTCGGCGCCGCGGCGCGGTTCGCCCTCGACGGGGAACTGCGCGCCCGGCGTCCCTCGGAGTTCCCGTGGCCGATCCTGCTCGTCAACGTGCTGGGTTCGCTCCTGCTCGGGTTCCTCACCGGTCTCGTCCTCGACGGCGCGGACGAGCGGTGGCACCTCGTCCTCGGCGTCGGGTTCTGCGGCGGCTTCACGACGTTCAGCACCGCGATGGTCGACACCGTCCGGCTGGCGCAGCGGGGGGCGGTGCGCTCGGCGACGCTGAACCTCGTCGGGACCCTGGCGACCACCGTCGTCGCGGCCGCCTTCGGGTGGGGACTGGCCGTCCTCCTGTAACCTCGACCCCAGGTGTGCCGGGAAGTCTGGTCGGCGGTCCCGTCAGGGATCTCGCCCCTCATCGATCCCGGAAGCAGGTCGCTCCGTGCCCACCCCGCCCCCCACCGCTCGCCGTCTCCTCTTCCCCCGCGGTTCGTGGGAGGAACGCACCCGCCTCACCGACGTGCTGCGCAAGGAGACCACCGGCGGGGTCCTGCTGCTGGTGCTGACCGTCGTCGCGCTGGTCTGGGCGAACCTCCCCGGCGGCAGCTACGAGGACGTGCGGCAGTTCCACCTCGGGCCCGCGGCCCTGCACCTGAACCTCTCGATCGAGCACTGGGCCGCCGACGGCCTGCTGGCGATCTTCTTCTTCGTCACCGGCCTCGAACTCAAGAAGGAGTTCGTCGCCGGCGACCTGCGCAGCCCCCGCGCGGCGGCCCTGCCGATCGCGGCGGCGCTCGGCGGGATGGCCGTGCCCGCCCTGCTGTTCGTGCTCGTCAACGTGCTGCACCCCGACGCCCCCGAAGGGGCACTGGTCGGCTGGGCCACCCCGACCGCCACCGACATCGCGTTCGCGCTCGGGATCCTGGCCGTCGTCGGTTCGCACCTGCCGTCGGGGTTGCGGACGTTCCTGCTGACCCTCGCGGTCGTGGACGACCTGCTGGGCATCACCGTCATCGCGATCTTCTACACCGAGCAGGTGAACTGGCTGCCGCTGCTGCTGGCCCTGGTGACGCTCGTGGCCTTCACCGTCGCGGTGCAGCTCCGGGTCCGGGCGTGGTGGCTGCTCGTCCCCCTCGCCCTCGCGACCTGGGGCCTGGTCCACGCCTCGGGGATCCACGCCACGGTCGCGGGGGTCCTGCTGGGGCTCGTGGTCCCGGTGCTGCGCAGCGAGAAGAACGGTGGCCCGGACGCCGGGCCGGGTCTCTCCGAGCACTTCGAGCACGTCTGGCGACCCCTGTCGACGGGGTTCGCGGTGCCGGTCTTCGCCCTGTTCTCCGCCGGGGTCGCCATCGGCGGCGCCTCGGGTTTCGCCGCCGCGATGAAGGACTCCGTGGCCCTCGGCGTGATCGCCGGCCTCGTGCTGGGCAAACCGATCGGCATCGTCGCCACCACCTGGATCGTCTCGAAGGTGACGAAGGCCGAGCTCGACGAGAACCTGCGCTGGATCGACGTCCTGGGCATGGCGATGCTGGCCGGGATGGGGTTCACGGTCTCGCTGCTCATCGGGTCGCTCGCCTTCGGGGAGGGCACCGCAGCCGGTGAGCACGTGACGCTCGGGGTACTCGTCGGGTCGGCCGCCTCGGCGGTCCTCGCGGCCGTCGTGCTCTCCACCCGCAACCGCGTGTACCGCCGGATCGAGATCGAGGAGGGTGTCGACGCCGACGGGAACGGCATCCCGGACGTCTACGAACGCTGACCGCCGGGAGCGGGTGGACCGGATCACACCCGCCCCGTCTTGACGTCCGCCCGCGGCCGCCGCGATCGTGCAGGGATGCGCCACGGATCCCGGCCGTGCTGAGGAGTGCGGTGCTCGACACCGCGGACCTGCAGGACCAGGCGTGCGCGCTCTACCGCGACGTGCTGGGCCACGGTGAACCCGGGATGGAACTCAACCCGCGGCTGCTCTCGGCGCTGGTGCGCAACGGGGGTTCCGCCGTGGGCCTGGTCGAGGGGGAGCGCCTGGTCGCGTTCGCCTACGGCGTGCACGCCCACGACGCGGACGGCGACTACCACTACTCCCAGAGCGCCGCCGTCGCCCCCGACCACCAGGGTCTGGGGCTCGGCCGGCGGCTCAAGCAGGCCCAGGCCGACGTCGTCCGGACGGGCGGGGTGACGACGATGCGCTGGGCCTACGACCCGGTGCTGGGCCGCAACGCCCACTTCAACCTCGACGTCCTCGGCGCGCGGGCGCGCTGGTTCGTCGACGACTTCTACTTCCGCCCCGGCACGGACCGGGTGGTCGTCGAGTGGGACCTGCGCGGCCCGCCCCGTCCCGCGCCCGTCGTCGAGGAACTGCACCTCCCCTCCGGTCCCGTGACGGCCGCGGTCCGGACCGACCTGCGGCGGGGTTTCCGCGCGCTGCTGGACGCCGGGTACGTGGCCGTCAGCTGCGGCCGGGCCGAGCACGGCGGATCGGTCTACGGTTTCGGGCGTCCCCGATGAGAACCACCTGCCTGAGAAGAACCACCTGCCTGACGAGAACCACCTGCCTGACGAGAACCACCGAGGAGCGAGCGTGAAGATCGTCCGTGCCGACCTGCACCAGGTGCGCCTGCCGCTGGTCCACGAGTTCCAGACCAGCTCGCACCGCAAGGGCTTCCTCGAACACCTGCTGGTGGAACTGACCGACGAGGACGGCCGCACCGGGTGGGGTGAGATCGCCTGCCCCAGCGACCCGTTCTTCGCCCCCGACACCGTCGCGACGAGCTGGCACGTGGCGACGACCTACCTGCTGCCCGCCGTCGTCGGACGTTCCGTCTCCTCCGCCCCGGAGGTCTCGGGCGCCTACGCCAAGGTGCGCGGACACCAGTTCGCGAAGGCCGGGGTGGACGTCGCGGCGTGGTCGTTGTGGTCGGCCCGCCAGGGGGTTCCGCTGTCCGCGGCGCTCGGGGGCACGCGGTCCTCGGTCGTCGCAGGGGTTTCGCTCGGCATCGAGAAGACCATCGACGACCTGCTCGAGCAGGTGCACCACCACCACGTCGGGTCCGGGTACCCGCGGGTCAAGCTGAAGATCCAGCCCGGGTGGGACGTCGAACCGGTCCACGCCGTGCGCGCCGCGTTCGGCGACGACCTGCTGCTGCACGTCGACGCCAACGGCGCCTACTCCGACTCCCCGGAACACCTGACGGCGTTGCGGGCCCTCGACGGGTTCGGGCTGACGATGATCGAGCAGCCGTTCGCGCCGCGGGCGTTCACGACGTCGGCGGAGTTCCAGCGTTCGGTCCGGACGCCCGTCTGCCTGGACGAGTCGATCGACACCGTCGACGACCTGCGGACCGCGCAGGCCCTGGGGTCGGGCCGGGTGCTGAACGTCAAGGTGTCGCGGATGGGCGGTCTGAGCACCGCGCTGGCGGCGCACGACCTCGCCGTCGAGTTCGGCTGGCCGGCCTGGGTCGGGGGGATGCACGAGTTCGGGGTGGGGCGCGCCGCGAACGTCGCGCTCTCCAGCCTCTCGGGTTTCACGATGCCCTCCGACGTGTCGGCGTCGGAGAAGTACTACGCCCGCGACGTGACGACGCCCATCACCGCCGTCGGCGGGATCGTGGCGGTCTCCGCCCTCCCGGGGCTGGGCGTCGAGGTGGACCGGGAGTTCCTGGTGCAGAACCGGGTCCGGGCCGAGGGTTTCACCGCGTGAGTCGCCGCCCGGGTCGGGATCAACCGGTGGTGAGGACCATCCGGAAGCGGGCCTGACCGGAGTGCATCCGGTCGAAGGCCTCGGCTGCCCCGGCGAGCGGACGCTCCTCGACCAGGCCGCGGATCCCCTGGTCGACGGCGAAGCGGAGGTTGTCCTCGTTCTCGATGGCGCGGCCGGTGAGGGAACCCTCGAGGACGGCGTCACCGAAGATCAGACTCAGCGCGGGGACCGCGATGGGCTGGCTGCCGGCGCCGACGACCATCAGGTGGCCGCCGTGGGCCAGGCCTCCCAGCAGGGCCGAGGTCGAGTCGCCGGCCGCGGCGGTGGCGACGATGACCCGGGCCCCGCCCAGCCGCTGGAGCCCGGCCGCCACGTCGTCGGCCACCGCGTCGAGGTAGTACCGCGCCCCGAACGACCGCGCCTGCTCCTCCTTGGCCCTGCCCCTGGCGATCGCGACGACCCGCAACCCCATGCGCGCGGCGTACTGGAGGCCCAGGTGCCCGAGCCCGCCGATCCCCTGGACCGCCACGAGGTCCCCGGCCCGCACCCCGGCCTTGAGCAGCGCGTTGTAGACGGTGAACCCGGCGCACAGCAGGGGCGCGGCCTCGGCGGAGGTCAGCTCGTCGGGAACCGCCACCAGGCCGCTGGCCCGCGCGTAGGCCACCTCGGCGTAGCCGCCGTCGACGCTCGAGCCGGTGAGGGGCTGGTCGGCGCAGGCGACGAAGTTCCCGCGGCGGCAGGCGTCGCACACCCCGCAGTGCCCACCGAGGTACCCCACGCCGACCCGCTGGCCCAGGGACCAGCCGGAGACGCCGTCACCCAGGGCGTCGACGACGCCGACCACCTCGTGACCCGGAACGCGGGAGGGTTCGTGCGGTGCGTGCGGCTGCACGGTGAACACGTCGGTGTGGCAGATGCCGCACGCCTGGACCCTCAGGCGGACGTGCCCGGGGGCCGGGTCGACCAGCGGTCGGGTCGAGGGGGCCAGCGTTCCGTCCGGCGTGACGTGGAGGACGGCGTAGGTGCTCACGGGCGCTCCACCACGGTCGCTCGTCCCGCTCGCGTCGAACGGCTGCCCGCTCAGAGGTCGCGGGTCTCGGTGCGGCGCGTCGTGGCGTTGCGGGTGGGGTCGGTGCTCGTCACGCTCGTCGTCCGCTGGGTCCGGGGCCGGAACAGCGCGAACTCGAGGACGATCCCGAGGACACCGACCACCATGAGGATCACCCCGACCGTCTTGAGGTCGACTCCGCTGAAGGAGACGGTCACGGCGAAGGCGAGGATCGCTCCGACCGCGAGGAGGAAGATGCTGGTTCCCAGGCGCATCCGTCGAGCGTCCCGCGTCCGCCGTCGAAGCGCACCCCGGGAGCCCTGGTCGCGCCCGGCGCGTCGGCGTAGCGTCACGCCATGGGCAGCACGGACCCGGTCGACACCAACCCTGGTTCCTACGCCGTCGTCTTCGAGAACGACCGCGTCCGCGTCCTGGAGTACCGCGACGTCCCGGGTCACCGCTCCGTGCCCCACGAGCACCCCGACAGCGTCATGGTCACCCTCAGCTCGTTCCGGCGCCGCCTGATCGCCGGGGACCGCCAGGTCGACGTCGAGCTCCCGAGCGGGGCCGTCCGGTGGCTGGGCGCCCAGGGCCATTCCGGGGAGAACACCGGGGACACCGAGACGCACTGCCTCTTCGTGGAGCTCAAGGAACCCGCCCCCGTCCCGCGCGAGGGTGCGCCCCCGCTCGGACCCAGCGGTGACGCCGCCGCGCGCGTCTGACCGAGGGGGCCCGCTGGAGGCAACCTCGCGGGGCGCTGCGTCGTCTGGAGAGGTGTGGGGGGTTCGTTCGAGGAGTTCGTGAGCACCGGCAGCGACCGGCTGCTCGGCTTCGCGCTGCTCCTGACCGGCGACCGCGGCCACGCGGAGGACCTCCTGCAGGACGTGCTCGAGCGGATGTACGTGCGCTGGCGCCGCATCGACGACCCGCACGCCTACGCCCGCACGGCGCTGGCCCGCAAGGTCACCGACCGGTGGCGGGCGCGGGCCCGTCGACCGCGCGAGGTCGTCTTCGAGGACCACCACGACGACCCCGTGGCCGACGGTGCCGCGGAACGGGCCGAACGGTCCCGGGTCGTCGAGGCGCTGCGGAACCTGCCGCCGCGGCAGCGCGCCGTCATCGTCCTGCGCTACTTCGAGGACTGGTCGGAGGAGCAGATCGCCGACCAGCTCGACGTCTCGCGCGGGACGGTCAAGAGCCAGGCCTCCAAGGGACTGGCCGCACTGCGTCAACGCATGCAGGAGAGGAACGAGGAGGTGGGCGCACGGTGGACGAAGGGCTGAGCGGCTGGGAGGACCGGCTGCGGCGCGAGCTCGACGCGTCGGTCCGCGACGTCCGGACGGGTGACGACCTCGTCGTGCGGACGCGAGAAGGGGGTCGGCGACGGGTGCGGCGCCGGCGCGCGCTGGTGACGTTGCCCGCGGCGGTCGTCGTGGCGGGGGGTGCGGTGTGGGCGGGCCGCCAGGCCGCGCCCCAGCCGGTGGCCCCGGCGAGCAGCCCGATCACGGCCGCCCCGACGCCGCTCGTGGTGGCGACGGTGCCACCCGTCCTGACGATGGGTGAGGACGCTGCCCGTGACGTGTTCTTCGGCGCCGGCTACACCTACGACGACGCGGTGGAACTCGGGGGGTTGTGGAACACCGACGACTGGCAGGCCAAGGCCCTCGGTGGGCAGGCCCTGCAGAACGGTCAGGCCCTTCCGATCTCCCGCTGATCCGAGGCAACGCGACGAGTGCGTGAGGCGTCTTCCAGGGCATGAGCGACAACGACACCCGGATCACCCGGACCCCGGCGAACCGGCGCGCAGCGCGGATCGTCACGGCGACCATCGTCGCGGGCGGCATCGCCCTCGCCGGCGGGACCGCCTACGCCAACGCGGACCCCGAGCAGGCCCCGGCCGCCCCCGCAGCGGCTCCCGCGGTCCCCGTCACCCACGTCGACCCCGTCCCCGCGCCGAGCACCGACCCCGACCAGGCCTCGCGCGAGGTGTTCTTCGCGGCGGGCTACACCTACGACGACGCCGTCGTCCTCGGTGCGCAGTGGTCGCAGGACCCGTGGGAGGCGAAGGTCACCGGCGGCGAGAAGCTCACCGCCGGTGAGGCCCTGCCGATCGCCCCCGGCAGTTCCCCGACGGCTCCGAGCGACCCCGGGACCGGGGTCGGTGACGACGAGTCCGCGGCCGTCGACGCGTTCTTCGCGGCCGGGTACACCTACGACGACGCCGTTGCCCTCGGTACCGTCTGGAACGTGGACCCCTGGGAGGCGAAGGTCACCGGCGGCGGGAAGCTGCTCGCGGGCGAGACCCTGCCGGTCGCACCCTGACGTGAGCACGAGCCTGCCGCGCGCCGGTTTCGAGGTCGAGCTGCTCGCCCCCGTCGGGGTGAGCCGGCTCGACCTCGCGCAGGAGATGGCTTCCCGCGCAGGCGGATCGGTGCGTCGCCGGTTCCACGTCGACACCGAGGCGTCGTCGGCGCCGGGGGTGTCGACGTTCTGGCACCTGACCCCCGCCTTCGACGTCCTCGACGCCGGGGGCGGGGCGGTGTGCTCCCTCGTCGACGACACGACGATCGTCGCCGACCTCGACGCCCGGGCACCCTCGAAACCCGGGTGGTACCGGATCCTCAGCGACGACCCGCGGCTGCTGCGCCTCGTGGAACGTCACGCCGACCCGGCGGAGGGGATCGGATCGGTGCTGGACCCCGTCGCGGAACTGTTCGGCGTCCGGGTCCGGGACGCCGGGGTCGTGCGCAGGCTCGACGACTCCGCGGGGGCGACGATCGCGCTGGCGGCGCCGCTGCCGGGGGAGCGGGAACGTCCCTGCGAGGTCGTGACCCCGCCGTGGGTGGACGACCACGCCCGGCGACTCGAGGAACTGCTGGAACCCGCCCGCGACCTGGGGTTCACCGTTCCGGCCGAGGCGGCCGTCCACGTGAACCTCGACGCCGGACCGTTCCGGGACGTCGGGCGGTTCCGGCACGTCGTGTCGACGTTCGGGGAACGTCGCGAGGAACTCCGGGGACTGTTCGCGACGAACCCGCGCTGCACCCGGCTCGCGCCGCTGCCCGTGGAACTCGTGGAACTCGTCCGACGGGACTGGCCGGACTGGGGTTCGCTGCGCACCGCCGCGGCCGCCACGGGCGTGAGCAAGTTCAGCGACGTGAACCTGACGCGGGTGCTGGGCGTGCGTCCGGGCCCCGACGTCCTCGAGGTGCGGATCCTGCCCGGGGCCATCGACGGGGCGTCGATCGGTGGGCGGTTCGTTCAGCTGGTGGAGTTGTTGCGCTCGACGAGGTAGGTGTGGCCGCCGCGGGTCACGCGCTCCCAGCCGTCGAAGCCGGCGCTGGCCTCCTCCGGGGTGCGCGGCCCGCGCTGCGGCCCCTCCTCCTGCGACACCTGGGCCGGGCCGGTGAAGTTGAAGACCGCGTCGAGGAAGAGGTCGAAGAGGCGGTTCCGGGACCGGGGGCGCTGCAGGGAACGTGGGGTCCGCGTCGGGTCCGGCGACGATACTTCGTGCATGAATCGTTAGTGTACGCGTGATCGGCGACCCCGTCGAGGTGACGCTCACCATGCCCATGCCCATGACCACGATGCGGTCACCGGACGCCTCCTTGCCGGAACGGCAAGGAGGCTCGACCGCGGCAGCCCGACCGCGGACGATCGGTCCATGCCCCACTTCGACCTCACCGCCCGCGACGCCCGTGAACTCTGGGAGGGCATGTACTCCTCCGGCCACGGGCACGTCTGGAGCGGAGAACCCAACGCCGCGCTCGTCGACGCCGTCGCCGACCTCACCCCGGGCACGGCCCTGGACCTCGGCTGCGGGGAGGGCGGTGACGTCCTGCACCTGGCCCGCCTCGGCTGGCGGGTCACCGGCGTCGACGTCTCCGACACCGCGATCGAGCGGGCCCGCGCGCACGCCGCGCAGGCAGGGGTCGAGGCGCACTTCGAACGCCACGACCTCGGCCAGACCTTCCCCGCGGGGGAGTTCGACCTGGTGACGGCGTCCTTCCTGCACTCCTTCGCCTTCCTCGACCGGATCGACGTGCTGCGCCGCGCGGCGCAGGCGGTGGCGCCGGGGGGTTCGCTGCTCGTCCTCGGTCACCACACCGTCCCGCCGGCCCAGCTCGAGCGCTGGCGCGACGACGGCGTCGTCATCGACCTGCCCTCGCCCGCGGAACTGCGCGAACGGCTCGCGCCGGCGGGGGAGTGGCGCGTCGGGCGGGAGGAGACGACCGAACGGAGGATCACGTTCGAGGACGGCAGTACCTTCGTCGGAGCCGACGGTGTCCTGCGCCTGGACCGCAGCTGACCTGCGGGAATGCGGGTCCGTTCACCCTGGCGTGGTAATTCTTGGCCCATGCCGTCCCCGCGCCTGGCCCTCACCCGCACCTACCTCGCGCCGAACTCCGAGCAGGCTCCCGGCGCCGGTGAGCTGCCCGGCGTCGCCGACGTCGGCCCCCTCGTCGACGTCGTCAGCGAGGAGACGCACTACGACACGGCCGACCTCGCGCTGGCCGCGGCCGGCGTCTCGGTGCGGCGCCAGACGGCCGAGCGCACCAGCCCCGCGCCCCGCGGCTGGGTCCTCGAGGTGCCCGGCCGGGGCCCCCGCACCCACGAGGTCCGCCACGCCCTGGGTCGGGCCGTCCGCACCGCACCCGCTGCGCTGCAACGTCTCACCTGGGCCGCGGCCCGTGGACGTGCCCTCGGTCCCGTCCTGGCGCTGACCACCAGCGCGAACCAGCGCGACCTGCTCGACGCCGACGGCCTCGTCGTCGCCCGCCTGACCACGCGCGCCGTCTCCGCCCGGGCGCTCGCGCCCGAGGACGCCGCCGCGCAGACCTGGTCGGAGTGGCAGGTCGAGGTCGTCGACGGCCGCCGCGACCTGCTCGACGCCATCACCGACGCCTGGGAGGCCCTCGGCGCCGAGGAGTCCGACCGCACCGCGCAGCTGCGCACCGTCCTCGACGGCCCGGACGACGACGAGGGCGACGACGCCGTCTCGGTCGACGACAGCGCCGGCGCGGCCGTCCTCGCCCGCCTCGCGCAGGACGTCGGCTGGCTGCTGACCCAGGACCCCCTGGCCCGCATCGACGCCCCCGACGCCGTCCGCTCGCTGCGGGTGGCCGCCCGCCGCCTGCACAACGTGCTCAGCACCTTCGCCCCGCTCTTCACCGAGGACGCCACCGACGCGCTGCGCGCCGACCTCGCCTGGATCACCGAGGTCACCCGACCCTCCCGCGACCTCGAGGTCCTCGCCGAGCAGCTGCTCGAGGACCTCGACGAGGAGGCCGCGGGCCACGTCGCCGGGACCGGCACCGGCGACCCCGCCGTCGTCGCCGACCGCGTCCGCGCCATCCTCACCGAACGGGCCGACGCCGCCCACGCCGCGGTGCTCGAGGCGCTGGACTCCCAGCGCTACCGCGACCTCGTCGCCGCCCTCGAGGCGTTCGTCGCCGACCCGCCGACGGTCAAGCCCGCCCGCCGCGACGCCCGCAAGGTCCTGCTGCCGCTGGTCTCCGAGGCCCACCGCGCGGTCCGCGACGCGTACCGCGACGTCGACCTCGACGACCACAGCGAGATCGACCACGACGTCGACCACGCCACCGCCGACGACGCCGCGGCGCTCACCCGCCTGCGGGTCGCCGCCGCCGCCGCGCGCGACGCGGCCGCCGTCGTCGCGCCCCACGTCGGGGAACCGGCCGAGGAGTACGTCGACGTCGTCAAGGAACTCCTCGACGTCCTCGACGAGCACGCCGAGACCGTCGTCGCCCGCGAGTTCCTCGCCGGTCTCGTCGACGACTTCGGCTCCGGCGCGTTCGTCCTCGGGCGCCTCCACGCCCTCGACGAGGTCCGCTCGGCCGTCGCGTTCCACGACGTCGAGAGCGCGTGGGACGCCGCCAACCGCAAGAAGCTCCGCCGCTTCATGAAGTGACGCGTTCACCCCGGTCCCCCTCCACGACGGGGGTCCGGGGAGGGGGCCGGCGGCCGGGCGGGTGGCTAGGGTCGGGGGGTGAGCGAGTCCCCCACGACCCCGTCCGCCGAGTTCTCCACCCCCGTGACGCTGACCGGGTCACGCGTGGTGCTGGAACCGCTGAGCCACGAGCACGCGGACGGGCTGCGCGCCGTCGTCACCGAGGGCGACCTGCACCGGACCTGGTACACCCACATCCCCGCGCCCGACGCCGTCGAGGCCGAGATCGACCGGCGGCTCGGGTTGCAGGCCCGGGGCGAGATGGCGCCGTGGGCCGTCCGCCGTCTCGACACCGGCGAGGTGTGCGGGGCCACGACGTTCATGGCCGTGCGGCCCGCGGCGCGCAAGCTCGAGATCGGGTCCACGTTCTACGCGAAGAGCGCGCAACGCACCGGTATCAACACCGAGACCAAGTTGCTGCTGCTCACCCGGGCCTTCGAGGAACTGCGCTGCATCGCCGTCGAGTTCCGCACGCACTGGCACAACCACCAGTCCCGCGCCGCGATCGCCCGCCTCGGCGCGAAGCAGGACGGTGTGCTGCGCAACAACGACATCTGGCCCGACGGTTCCTACCGCGACACCGTGGTGTTCTCGATCCTCGACCAGGAGTGGCCCGCCGCCCGCACCGACCTGCGGTACCGGTTGCAGCGATGACCGCGCCGGAGCACGGGGCGCCGGCGCTCTCCCTGCGCGGGCTCACGAAGCGGTTCGGCGCCAAGGTGGCCGTCGCCGGGATCGACCTCGACGTGCCCGCGGGTTCCTTCTACGGGGTCGTCGGCCCCAACGGTGCCGGCAAGACGACGACGCTGTCGATGGCGACCGGGTTGCTGCGACCCGACGCCGGGCGGGCGTTCGTCCTCGGCCAGGACCTCTGGGCCGACCCGATCGGCGGCAAACGCCTCCTCGGTGTGCTGCCCGACGGCGTCCGGTTGTTCGACCGCCTCACCGGCCTGGAACTCGTCCGCTACGCCGGGTTGCTGCGAGCCATGCCCCGCGACGTCGTCGAGTCGCGGGCGCGTGAACTCCTCGACGCGCTGGGGTTGTCCGAGGCGGGGAACACCCTCGTCGTCGACTACTCCGCCGGGATGACGAAGAAGGTCGCCCTGGCCTGCGCGCTCGTCCACGCCCCCCGGCTGCTCGTCCTCGACGAACCCTTCGAGGCGGTCGACCCGGTGAGCGGGTCGACGATCCGCTCGATCCTCTCCGCCTACGTCGGGGGCGGCGGGACGGTCGTGCTCTCCAGCCACGTCATGGACCTCGTCGAACGACTGTGCGACCACGTCGCCGTCATCGCCGCCGGCCAGGTCCTCGCCGCGGGGGAACTGTCCACCGTCCGCGGCGGAGGGACCCTCGAGGAACGTTTCGTCGACCTCGTCGGCGGCGGGCGCGACGTGTCCGGGACCCTGGACTGGCTGCGGTGACCGCGCCACCGCTGCGGACCCTCGTCGGTCTCAAGCTCCTGCTGCTGCGCAACGGGTTCCGCCGCAGCAGCTGGCAACTCGTGGCGTTCGTCCTCGGGGCGGTCTGGGCGCTCGTGCTCGTCCTGTCGCTGGGCGGGGGGCTGGTCGCGCTGCGGTTCAGCCCGATGGACCTCGCGGGGCCCGTCGTCGTCGGCGGCGGAACCCTGGCCGTCCTCGGGTGGGCGTTCCTGCCGCTGGTCGCCTTCGGCGTCGACGAGACCCTCGACCCCGGCCGGTTCGCGACCTTCGGGGTCCCGCGCCGTGCCCTCGTCCCCGGGTTGCTCCTCGGCGGCCTCGTCGGGATCCCCGGGGTGGCGACGGCCCTGCTCGCGGTGGCCGTCGTCGTGTCCTTCTCCCGGTCCGTCCCCGCGGTCCCGTTCTGCCTGGTCGCCCTCGCCGTGGGCGTCCTCACCGCCGTCGCGGCCTCGCGCACCACGACGACCGTCGCCGCCGCCGTCCTGCGCGGACGCCGCACCCGCGACGCGCTCGCGGTGCTCGGCGGGGTCCTCGCCGTCGGCATCGGACCGGGGTTCAACGTCGCCCTGCAACGCGCCGGCGACGTCGTGCAGCTGGGACGCGACATCGCCGGGGTCGCCGGCTGGACCCCACCCGGCTTCGCCTTCGCCGCCGCGGCCGACGCCGCCGACGGCCGCTGGGGCACGGCGCTGCTGCGGTTCCTGCTCGCGCTCCTCGTCCTCGCCGGGCTGCTCTGGGCCTGGACCGCCGCCCTCGGACCCGCCGGCACCGGGCCGACCGGTCGGGGCGACACCGGGGGCGCACGCGTCGACACCCGCACCCACCCCGTCCTGGACCGGCTGCCCGCCAGTCCCGCCGTCGCCGTCGCCGTGCGCTGCAGCCGCTACTGGCGCCGCGACCCCCGCTACCTGCTCAGCGCCGCGTCGCTGCTGGTGATCCCGCTCCTCGTCGTCGTGCTGCCCGCCTCCCAGGGCCGCGGCTTCGGCGCCTGGTTGCTCGTCGCCGGCCCCGCGCTCGCCTTCGTGATGGGCTGGTCGCTGCACAACGACGTCGCCTACGACCACTCCGCCTTCGCCCTGCACGTCGCCGCCGGGGTCCGCGGCCGCGACGACCGGGCCGGTCGCGTCCTCGCCGCGGCGCTGTGGCAGGTCCCGGTGGCCCTCGTCGTCGCCGTGGCCGGTGCGGTGCTCAGCGACCACGCCGACCTCGTGCCCGCCGTCCTCGGCGCGACCCTCGGGCTGCTCGGGGCCGGTCTCGGCGTCTCCAGCGTCGCGAGCGCCCTCGCCCCCTACCCCGCGCCGCCGCCCGGGGCGAACCCCTTCCAGCAGCCCCGCGGCGCCGGGGCCGCCGCCGTGCTCGCCCAGCTCGCGACGTCCGGTCTCACCACCGCCCTCGCGCTGCCCGCGCTGGTCCCGGCCGTCCTCGCCCTCGTCGGCCCGGCCTGGGCCGGCTGGATCGCGCTGCCCGTCGGGATCGTCCTCTGCGGGCTGTGGACGTGGCTGGGCATCACCCAGGGCGGGGCCGTGCTGGACCGCCGGGCCCCGGAGGTCCTGGCCCGCGTCAGCGGCTCGTGATCGCCTGGGGGGAGGTCCTCCCCGTCGGGCTCGCCCTCGTCCTGCTCGCGGGCACCGCCGTCGGGGTCGGGCACCTCGGCGGCCTCCGGCAGGGGCGCGACGTCGTCGTGGTCGTGGCCCGCGCCGTCGTGCAGATCGTCCTCGTCGGACTCGTCCTCGGACTGGTCCTGCGGACCCCGTTCCTCGCCCCGCTCTACCTGGCGCTCGCCCTCGGCGTCGCGTCCTGGACGTCCGCGCGGCGGCTGGCCTCCGCCCGGGTCTGGCCCGTGACGGCGCTCGCGATCGGGTCGGGGGCGGTGGTCTCGGCGGTGGTCGTCGTGGGCACCGGGGCCCTGCAGTGGCACGTCCTGCAGGTCCTGCCCTTCACGGCGCAGCTCATCGGCGGGGCCATGAGCGCGACGACGCTGGCGGGACGCCGGATGCTCGACGACGTCGACGCGGACTGGGCGAGCGTCGAGGGGTGGCTGGCGATCGGGGCCACCCCGGCGCAGGCCGTCGCGCCGCTGGGCCGGACGGCCGCGGCGCGGGCGCTGGCCCCCGCGCTGGACCAGACCCGGACGGTCGGTCTGGTGACGCTGCCCGGGGCGTTCGTCGGGCTGCTGCTGGGCGGGGCCGGCCCGCTCGAAGCGGCCCGCGTGCAGTTGCTGGTGCTGGTGGGGCTGATCGCTGCGGAGACGATCGCCGTGGTGGTCGTCACGACCGGTCTGGGGCGCCGGCTGGAGTTCCGGCCGGAACGTTCGTGAGGCGCTCCACGAACCACCCCGGGAACGGCGCAGGGCCCTCCCACGGCGTGCGTGGAAGGGCCCTGAACTTGTGGTCGAGAGGGTCTCAGAGAACCCGCACGTCCTCGGCCTGCGGACCCTTCTGGCCCTGCGTCACCTCGAACTCCACGCGGGCGTTCTCCTCCAGCGAGCGGTAGCCGTTGCCACCGATGGCGGAGTAGTGCACGAAGACGTCGGGGCCGCCGCCGTCCTGTTCGATGAAGCCGAAGCCCTTCTCAGCGTTGAACCACTTGACGGTGCCCTGGGCCATTTGTTCTCCAACACGTTCCGGTCGATCAAGCCCCGCGACGACCGCGGGACTCGGGCTGAGGGGGAACGTCACGCCGGACCTGTGGTCCGGGCGACGCCCGCAGGCACTCCGCGGGCGTACGAAACGATCGAGGAGCTGCGGTGACCTGCAGCCGTGGGGAAGCTAACACGCAAGGTGCGAGTCTGCGCAAGACCTCCACGCCACCCGATCGCGGCCGGTCGCGACCCGCGACCCCGCGCCTGCGCGGTCCTGGCCCCCTGCCGTGGGTCAGAGCGCGTCGACGGCCAGCACGACGGACGCCGCCGACCAGCCGAGCGGGGCGGGTCCGGCCGGTGAACCGTCGGCGAGGACCTTCTCGGGGATCGCGCCCCAGCCGGTCCGGTGCGAGTTCAACCAGTCGAGCCAGGCGCGGGCCTGGGCCGGCCGGCCACTGCTCGCCGCGGCGTAGGCGACGAGGGCGGTCTCGGGCGTCCAGGAGATCCCGTCCTGCTTCCACCCCGACCCCGGGGCCAACCCGCCGGCCGGACGCAGCGCCGCCACCTGGTAGGCGTCGAACGCCGCCAGCACAGGACGTTCGGCCCGCGCCGTGAACGGCGGCAGCAGGAACGTCACCGCCGCGTCGACCCCGCCGGAGGGTTCGTCGGGTTCGGCGTAGCGGGCGAAGCCGGCCGGTGCGAAGTGCGCGCGGACGGCGGCGTCCAGCCGGTTCGCGCACCGGTCGACCGACAGGGCGCGGGTTCGTTCCCCGAGCCGGGAGTACACCGCCGCCGCGGCGTGCAGACCCGCCGCCAGCGGGGCGGCCGTTCCGAGGGTGAGCAGGCTCTCGCGACGTTCCCAGTAGTCGGAGGAGGGGTCCGGCAACCGTTCCCCGTCGTCGGTCCGACCCAGGACGAACTCCGTCGCCGCGTCGAGGACGGGCCGCAACGCCTGCGCCCGCTCCCGCGCCGAACCGGGCGACGGGTCGGCGTCGAGGACCTCGCGCAGGGCCCACAGCGTCCATCCCGCGCCGTCGTCCTGGCGTCGCCGACCGTCGGGGGTTCCCTCCCCGTCCAGCAGGTAGCGGGCCTCGAACCCGCCGTCGTCCAGTTGCACGTCGGCGAGGAAGTGCAGGACGCGGGTCGCGTCGTCGGTGTGGCCCGTGCGGGCGAAGGCCACGGCCGCGAACGCCGAGTCCCGCGGCCACGCGTAGTTCCAGCTCCGGGCCGGCCCGGCCGCGACGGCCCCGCTGCCGGCGGTGAGGGCGCGCAGGTCCAGCAGACCCTGTCGCACCATCTCGGCGTAGGTTCCGTCGGCGCCCGGCACGACCCCCTCGGCCAGCCAGGCCGCGTCGGCCTCCGGGTCCGGGGTGTGCCAGGACGCCTCGGTCAGCAACCGGGGCGGGGGAGCGGCCTCGGTCCGTTCCGGCACGACCATCGACCCCACGCCGGCGGTGAGGACGAGCGTCGTCCCGCCCGCGGCCAGCAACCACCGTCGACGCACACCCACCCCCTCCGCCCGGACCCGGTCCTCCGACCGTAACGCGTCGACGCCGGGTCAGGAGGTGGTTCGGAAGCGGGCGACCGCGGCGGCGGTCTCCTCGGCGATCAGCCCCGCGTTCACGGCGGCCCCCGCCACCAGTCCGGCCCCCGCGGCCGTGACGACCTGGGCCATCGGATCGGTGACGTTGCCCGCCAGGTGCAGACCGGGGATCGACGTCGCGCCCCCCGGGCCGGAGGGGTAGTGCTCCCCGATCTCGACGTCGCCCACCACGACGGGTTCCCGGGCCAGGCCGAGGGCGTCGAGGACGGGGGAGTCGACCCGGACCGGGGCGGCGACCACGAGGACCCGGCGCGGCACGACCGTCCCGTCCGCGAGGCGGACCCCGGAGATCGCGTCGTCGGTGCTGACGACCTCGACGACCTCGCCCTCGACGATCCGCACCCCGCGGGCCAGGAGTTCCTCACGACGCTCCGCGGGGAGCTCGGGAGCGGTGTGCTGGAAGAACACGACGTCGTCGCTCCACTGCCGGAACAACCACGCCCCGTGGCTGGAGAGGGCGTTGGTGGCGACGACCCCGAGGGCCTGGTCGGCGACCTCGAACCCGTGGCAGTAGGGGCAGTGCACCACGTCGCGACCCCACCGCTCCCGCAACCCCGGCACGGGTGGGAGCTCGTCGGACAGACCCGAGGCGACGACGAGCCGGGCGGCGTCGACGCCGCCCGCGGTGGTCTCCACCCGGAAGCGCCCGTCCCGCCGGCTCGCCCCGGTGGCGCGGGCCGCGAGGAACTCCCCGCCGTAGCGCCGGACCTCCTCCCGGCCCAGGCGTTGCAGTTCCAGGGGGCCGATCCCGTCCCGGGTCAGGAAGTTGTGCACGCCGTGGGCCGGGGCGTTGCGGGGTTCGCCGGCGTCGACGAGGAGGACGCGGCGGCGGGCGCGGCCGAGGGCGGTGGCGGCGCTCAGACCGGCGGCCCCACCGCCGACCACGACGACGTCGTAGGAGTTCCGGGTCACGCTCTGGGTCATGGGGCCAGCGTCGGCTCGGGCCGGGGGGAACTCCAGCGGTGTTGCCGGAACGGCAACTCGCGTGTTCTCGTGGGGTGTGGACGTCCGGGAGCTCATCGACGGGGTCGGGCCCCGGTTGCGCCGGCTGCGCACCGACCGGGACGAGACCCTGGCGGCGGTGAGCGCGGCGACGGGGATCTCGGTCAGCACGTTGTCCCGGCTGGAGTCCGGGGGGCGCAGGGCCACGCTGGAACTCCTGCTGCCGTTGGCCGGCCACCACGACGTCACCCTCGACGAACTCGTCCGGCCCGCCCGGAAGGCGAGCAGGAAGGCGGTCGTGCGGCAGGGGGTGACGTACCTGCCGCTGTCCACCGCGCCCGGCGGGTTGCGCGCCTACAAGGTCGTCCTCGACCCCGGGGCGGGCGAGGAGAGCGAGGAGCAGGGGGTGCACGAGGGGTACGAGTGGGTCTACGTGATGTCCGGCCGGTTGCGGATGCGGCTGGGCAGCGACGACTTCGAGATCACCTCGGGGGAGGCGGCGGAGTTCGACACCCGCCTGCCGCACCGCATCAGCAACCCCGGAACCCGCCCGACCGAGGTCCTCGCCGTGTTCGGGGTGCAGGGCGAGCGGATGCACGTCCGGGCCAAGCCGAAGGTCAGGTCGCGGTGAGTTCGCGCAGCACGATCCGGCTCAGCGCCCGGTCGGCGTAGAGCAGGCGGACGGCGTCGCGGTCGGGGTTCCCCGCGTCCGGTCCGGTCCACACCAGGTCCAGCCCCGCGCGCTCGGCGGCGGCCCTCGACTTCCCGTTGTGCTCCAGCAGGTAGGCCGTGACGGCCATGTCGGGTCGGACCCGGTGCGCCGCAGCGACGGCCGCGCGGATGACCTCCTGGGCGAAACCCCGGCCCCAGACGTCGCGGGCCAGTCGGTACCCGAGGTTCCAGGCCAGCCCGAGCCGGAGGTCGCACCCGCCGGTACCGACGAGACGGCCCTCGGCGTCGCGGGCGACCCAGCTGCCCAACCCGATGACCTCCCAGCTCTGCCCGACGTGCTCGAGGAGTTCCGCGGTCGTGCCCGGGTGGGTGTGCCGGCGGCTGGGGAAGTGCTCCCACACGGCCGGGTCGGAGCACAACCGGAACACGTCCTCGACGTCGTCCGCGGTGGGCCGGCTCAGCGTCAACCGGTCGGTGCGCACCCGTTCCAGGTTCTCCGGGGTCTCGGGGGCCGCGCGAGGGTCGAGGGTCACGTCGGACAGCGTCGCAGGTGGCGCAGGTGGCGCAGGTGGCGCAGGTGGCGCAGGTGGGCACGCAACCGCCGGAAGCTCCTGCGCGTCCGAGAGGTTGTCCGGAACAGGACACAGGAGAGGAAGACCATGAACTCCGCAACGACCGCCCGACGCCCCGCGATCGTGGTGGTGGGTGGGGCGGCCCTCGCCCTGCTCGCCGCCTGCTCGACGGGGAGTGGCGCGGCCACCAGCAGCACCAGCACCAGCAGCACCGCTGCGGCGTCGCCGACCGCCACGGCCCCGACGTCCACGGCCCCGACGCCCATGACGATGACCCCGATGAGCCCCGAGACCCCGGTGGACGCACCCCCGGCCGCATCCTCGGGCGTCCCCGCGGGTGCCGGGACGGCGACGACGGTCGACCTCGACGGTGACGGCGCCCCCGACACCCTCTGGTTGGCCCAGGTCGACGGGAAGCGTGAACTCGGGGTGGTGACGACCTCGCACGGCGCGACGTCGGTGGAGTTCACCAGCGCCGCACCGCAGTCCGCCACCGCCTCGGCCGCCGTGCTCGCCTCGGGCGCACCGGTGGTGTTCCTCGACACCGGGCGGTCGGTGCAGTTGTACGACTACCGCGTCGAGGGTTCCGCGCTCGTCCCGGTGAACGGGGTCACGGGTGGGCAGTACTCGTTCAGCCTCGGGTTCACCGACTACGGGACCGGGTTGACCTGCGAGCAGCAGGCCGACGGGTTGCACCTGTTCGGGGAGAACGCCACGTCGGGAACCGGTGGCACCTGGACGGTGGAACGCACGGAGGTCACCGTGAGCGCCGAGCACTCGATCGCCGAGAACGGGGCGAAGACCACGGTCGCCACCGGTCTGGTGCAGGACGACCCGCGGGTCCAGGCCGCCCACGGCACCACCTGCGGCGACGTCACGGCCGCGCAGGTGGCGTCGGAACCGGTGTGACCGGGTTCCCCCTCAGGACGACTCGGAGTGCGGCGCTCCCACGATCGGGAGCGCCGCCCCGGTGGCGTCCAGGTGCAGTTCCCCCGCGACGACCGCATCGGCCAGCACCGTCAGCGGTACCCCGGTGCGGCGGGCCCGGTGACGCAACCGGACGAAGGCGTCCGCGACGCCGATCCCCGCCCGCGCGGCGAGGACGCCCTTGGCCTGCTCGATGACGATCCGGCTCTGCAACGTGTTCTGCAGCTGTTCCGACAGCAGCGTCCGCTCGCGCAGCGAGCGCTCGTTGATCAGCCCGATCGTGGCGACGTCGGCCAGCGCCTGGCCGAGGGCGACGGCGGTGTCGGCCAACGGTTCCCCGGCGTCGGAGAAGAGGTTCAGCGCACCGATCACGCGTCCGCGCAACCGCAGCGGCAGGGACGTCGCGCGCACGACACCGGTCTCGGCGGCGGCCGCGGCGAACGTCGGCCAGCGCACCGCGGCAGTGGCCATGTCGAGGTTGACGATGGGGTCGCCGGTGGCGAAGGTCGCGACGCAGGGACCTTCGTGGGTCTCCAGTTCGAGCAGTTCCAGGTCGTGGGTGGTGCGCGACGTGCTGGCCACCACCTGCAGCCGCCCGCTCTCGTCGGAGAGCACGATCCCCGAGGAACTCACCGCCAGCAGCTCCACGCACCGGTCGGTGAGGAGGTGCAGGAAGTCGACCACGTCGAAGTCGTCGACCAGGGTGCTCGCCAGTTCGACGAAGACCTCCGAGATGCGCTGTCCGGTCACGTCGTCGTCTTCCACAGGTCGTCCCCCTGACTGCTCGTCCCAGTGTCCTCCCGTTCCGGGAGTCACGTCGGTCTCCCGAAGTACAGCCGCCCCGCGACGACGTCGTGGGCCACCTCGTCGACCGTGCGCTGGTCGGTCCACGCCCGGGCCCGGAGCAGCACCAGCGCCTCGACGATCCCGACCCCCGCGGTCACGCTCACCATGCCCGTCGCCTGGTGCACCACGGCCCGGTCGTGGGCCAGGGGCATCGTCCACGGGCCGAGCTGGGGGAACGCACCGACCGGCGCGTCCCCGTCCTGCTCGGCGAGTCCCGGGCGCCTCGCGATCGGCTGCCGGGCCTGCAGGTGCAGCAGCACGGCGGTCGCCGTCGCGGTGAAGGCCAGGGCCTCGGCGACGTCGTCGTCCGCCAACGGCCCGGTGCGGTCGCGGTAGAGGTCGAGGGCCCCGATCCGGATCGCGCCCACCCGCAGCGGGAACGCGAAGACGGCCTCGGCGCCCAGTGCGAGGGCCTCGGCGCTGAACACGGGCCACCGGGCACCGCCCACCAGCGCGTCGGCACTGGCCAGCTCCGGCACCAGCACCGGACGACCGGTGCGGGAGGCCTCGACGCAGGGCCCTTCGCCCAGGGTGAACTGCAGGTCGTCCAGCGCCACCGCCACCCCGTCGGAGGCCGCCACCAGGCCGGCGGGGTAGTCGGTGCCGGTCATGAGGGTCAGGCCGACCCCGGTCACCGGCAGGGCCCGCGAGCACAGGTCGACGAGCACGGACGGCATGTCCGCGAGCCTCGCCCCGTCACGACCCAGCTCCAGGAGGATCGCGCGGACGCGGTCGGCGGCCGTCACCGGCGGGTCGGGCCGCGCCGTGCGCTGTTCGTCCTCGTGCTTCCCACGGTGTCACCCCGCTGTCGGTCTCGTGCGAGCCGTCGGACCGGGATGCCGAGGAGGATCGTCGGACCCCATCTGACCACGCGACGCCCCGGCGACGGTAGGTGCCCCTCCGCTCACTCGTCGCGACGGGCCAGTTCGGCCAGGTGGGCGTTGTACGCGGCGAGGTCGACGTCGCCGTCCCGGTCACCCTTGCGGTCGGTGCGTCGCGCCTCCCGCTCGTCCGAACGGGCCCACGCGATGGCCAGCCCGACCGCGAGCACGGCCGTGGGGATGTCGCCCGCACCCCACGCGACCCCGCCGCCGGTGTGCTGGTCCGCCAGCAGGGCCGCGTCGTCGGTGTTCCCGAGCGCGTGCCACCAGGCCGGGGCGAGCACCTCCGAACCCGACATCAGGGCCACCCCGAAGAACGCGTGGAACGAGAGCGTGACGAGCAGCAGCACCAGCCGCAACGGGTACGGCGGGCGGTGCGGGCCCGGGTCGCGGCCGATGAGGACCCAGCAGAACAGGTACCCCGTCAGCAGGAAGTGCGCCGTCATCACCATGTGCCCGGTGTGGGTGAGCAGGGCCTGCTGGAACAACCCGGTGTAGTAGAACGCGTAGAGGCTCCCGGCGAACAGCACCCCGGCGACGACCGGGTTCCCGAGCAGGCGCAGCAGGGGCGACCTGGTGAGGACGAGGGCCCACTCCCGCAGACCGCGGGAACCGTCACGGCGCGCCGTCGCGGCCCGCAACGTCAACGTCACCGGTGCCCCGAGGACGAGCAACGGCGGGACGACCATCGTCAGTCCCATGTGCTGGGCCATGTGCGCGGAGAAGGTGAGCTTCCCGTACAGCGCGGGCGCGCCGCTGGTCAGGTACACGAGCAGCGCGCACCCCAGCACCCAGGAGATCGTGGACCCCACCGGCCAGCGGTCGCCGCGTCGGCGCAACCGCACGACCCCCGCGAGGTAGAAGCCCGCCAGGCAGGCCGCGACGAGGGCCCAGAACAGGCTCAGGTGCCACTCGGTGAACAACCGGACCGGGGAGAACGCCGGCGGAGCCGGGAAACCCAGCAGGGCCTCGAGCTGCGCACCGGGACCGGTCGCGGTCTGCGGGACGGGCGGTGCGCTGCGGGACAGGGCCACCGATGCGCCGAACGTCACCGCCATCAGCACCACCTCCGTCGCCGCCAGCCGGGCGAAGGCGCGCGAGCCGTCGCCCAGGCGGGGCAGGACCCGGGCCCGCTGGCGCCACCCCGCGATCCCCAGCAGCACCAGGGCGACCGACTTCACGACGACGAGGAGTCCGTAGCGGGTCGCGATCGCGTCCCAGCTGCCGACCCGCAACCACGCGTTCACGACCCCGGAGGCGGCGACGACCACGAAGCACGCACCCGCCAGGGCGGAGAACCGTCCGGCGACGGTCCGCAGGTGCTCCCCGAGGCCGCGGTGCACCAGGAGCAGCGCGGCCAACCCGCCCGCCCAGACGCACACCCCGAGCAGGTGCAGGACGAGACCGTCGACGGCGAGGGAGTGGTCGTTGGTCCCCGACGCGTGGCCCGCGAGGCCGAGCGGCAGCAGGGCCGCGAGGGAGAGCGCGGCGAGGATCCCGACGGTGGTGAGGCTGCGGGCCAGCCAGCACCCGATCGCGAGGAGGACCACCGCGAGCGCCGAGACGGCCAGCGAGCGCCCGAGGTCGAGCTCGGTGAGGAAGAACCAGAACTGGGCGCCGAACCCGGGGCTGCCCAGGGGGATCCCGGCCACGTCGGCGTAGGTGAGCACGAGGGTCGCGACGGCCGCCGCGCACCACGTCGTCGCGGCGATCGCGGCGTGGCGCAGGGCCGTCGTGCGGACCGTCCGGGCCGGGCCGGTGACGTCCTTGCCGCCGGGCAGCGCGGTCGCGGTGAGGACGAGCAACCCGATCGTGAGGGCGGCCGCGAGGTCGTGCACGGTGCGGGCCAGGGGGAGGGCGTAGCGGACGAGCGGTCCGGGGTCGAGCAGGTCGGTCGCGGCGAGCGAGCCGGTCAGGGTGAGGCCGCCGAGGACGGCGAGGAGGGCAGCGGGAACGGACAGGACGAGCAATCTTCGGGGCACGGGGTCTCCGGTGGGGTGGTCGCGGCGCGGGCAGGCGCGGACCACCGGGAGTTCTCAGGTGGCCGCGCGTACCCGGGCCGGCGGACCCCGCCGGACGGGGACGGCGACGTCGACGATCCGGGGCCGCGTCGGCAGCGGTTCCGGGGGCCGCGGCAGCCGGGGGGCCACGGGGAGGTTCAGCCGGGCCACGACGGGCAGGACGGGGTTCAGTCGGTCCGCGAGCGCCCACAGGACCTGTTCGCCGCGGGCCAGCAGCAGGCCGGTGACCAGCGTCGCCAGGACGTGCGCGATGAGCATCCCCGAGGTCGGGTCGTGGTGCACCGCAGTCGAACAGGCGTCGATGCTCTGGTGGTGACCGGTGCCCGACGTCGAGCAGTGCGCGTCCGTGGCGAGCACCGCGAAACCCTGGTGCAGCAGGAACTGGCCGGCGCCCAGGACACCGAGGACGAGCGGGGTGGAGAGGCGTCGCCGGGTCAGCAGGACCGCGACGCAGGCCGTCGGGACGGTGAGGGCGGACAACGCCCACAGCGACGGCAGCATCCCGCCCGCGGCGGCGTGCGCGCTCGCGGCGAGGACGACGGTGACCGCGGTCAGCGCGAGCGCACGGGCCGGCCGCCACGCGCCACGAGCCGGGGAGTCCACGGTGGCAGGGTAGGTGGAGCGGTCGGGGACGTGGGACCCGGACGGGCGGGACGGTGCTCGCGCGGGTGCGGGAGGACGACGACGTCGAGGCCGTCGAGACCCCCGGTCGACGCCGCCTGCCGCTGACCCTCGTCTCGTGATCCCGCCGGGAATCCCTGCACGATCGCGGCTGCTTGTCGGGAATGGTTGTCGGTAGTGGTGACGTTCCAGGGAGCGTGGGAAACCGCTGCGGCACCGAGTCCGCGGCGGTGCAGTCCGAGCACGAGGGGAGCGCCTCCGATGGCGAAGTCCGCCGACGTCCGTCCGGTGATCGAGCTGAGGTCGACCGCGGGGACCGGGTTCACCTACGTGACCCGCAAGAACCGCCGCAACGACCCCGACCGGATGGTCGTGCGCAAGTACGACCCCGTCCTGCGCGAGCACGTCGACTTCCGCGAGGAACGCTGACGAACGGGGAAGACCCGAGGGTGTCGGAATCGAATCGATGAGGAGTCGCTCGTGAAGGTCATCAGGTCGCTCAGGTCGTTGAAGCAGAAGGACGGGTCCATCGTCGTGCGCCGGCACGGCCGGGTGTTCGTCCTCAACAAGCGGAACCCGCACTGGAAGGCCCGCCAGGGCTGACGTCGGGTGAGCGTGCCCCACCATGTCCGCATGGGTGCTGGAGAGCTGCAGGTCCGCGCCGAGTCCCCGGGCGGACCGGTGGGGCACGCGGTGCGGGCGCGGTTCTGGGCCGAGGCCGCGGCGGTCACGGGGCTCGCGCTGGGTGACGGCCCACCGGCGAGCGACCTCGTCGACCTCGTCGCGCCGTCCGGGGCGTTCGTCGTCGCCGTGCGCGACGGCGAACCCCTCGGCTGCGTCGGCGTGCGGGAACTGACGGGCGGGGAGGTCGAGGTGAAGCGCCTCTTCGTCGTCCCCGCTGCCCGCGGGCTCGGAGTGGGACGCCGGCTGCTGGGCTGGTGCGCGGACTGGGCCCGCGAGCGCGGGGCGGGCCGGCTGGTGCTGGACACCCACGGTGCGCTGACGGCGGCGCGGGCGCTCTACCTCTCGGTCGGGTTCGTCGAGGTCGAGCGGTACAACGACAACCCGCACGCCCAGCACTGGTACGCCCTGACCCTCGCCTGACCCCCGTTCTTCAGGATCGCCTCGCACCGGTCGACAGGTCCACCAGGACCGCACGACCCGCACGACCCCGAGGAGCGCCCGTTGATCGACCACGCCGTCCTGACCGGCCCGGGCACCCGTCGCCACGTCCCCCGCCTCCTCGCCCTGGGGTCGATCGCCGTCGTCGCGGTCGGGTTGACCACGCAGGTGCTCCTGGCGGCCACGGACCGCGCGACGCCGCCCGCCCCGGAGGAACCGCGGGCGGCCTTCGCCGTGCTCGACGCCCCGCAGGCGAGCCGCGACGTCGTGGCCTTCGAGAAGCTGCGCTACAGCGTCGACCCGGCGACGACCCGCTACCTCGGGGTGGGACCGCTCGGCACCTACTACCTCGGCGTGAGCCTCACCGGGGACGCGTGCCTGATCACCACCGCGGTGGTCGACGGCAGCCTGGCCGCCGACGCGGGCTGCGCCTCGCTCACCTCCGGCACGCGGGGGGTCGTGCTCGAGGCCAGGGGCCCCGGACCCGAGGAGGTCGCGCTCGTGGCCGACGGGTACGACGTGCCCTCGGGGTGGCACGCCGTCAGCGAGAACTTCGTCGTCCGCGACGCCTGACCGGGGATCCCCCGGCCGCGAGCCCCCGACGCCGTGGATCGTCCCTGTGCCCGGGGTCGAGAGCGACCTAGCGTCGCAGCCATGGACCTCACCACCACCCCCCTCACCACCGCGACCCTCGACCCCGCCCTCGCCGTCGCCGAACTCGAACGGCGCCTCGCGCTGGGCACCGACCCCTCCGACGTGCACGCTGCCGTGGAGTCCGGAGCCAGCGGTCTCGTCGTCGTCGACAGCCGCTCGGAGCAGGCCTGGGCCCAGGGGCACGTTCCCGGCGCGCTGCACCTGCCCACCGCCCTCATCGCCCCGCGGGCAACGGATCTGGTCCCGACGGGCACGGTCGTCGTCACCTACTGCTGGGGTCCCGGCTGCAACGGCGCGACCCGGGCCGCGCTGGCGTTCGCGCGGCTGGGGTTCGCCGTCCGGGAGATGTGGGGCGGGATCGAGTACTGGACCCGCGAGGGCTTCGGGGTCGAGGTCGACGGGGTCGTCACCGCCGGCGTCCCCGATCCGCTCACCGCGCCGCTCGGGCGGGGTGCGGCCTGCGGGTGCTAGGAAGTCCCCGTGCGCATCGATCTCACGGGGAAGTCGGCGTTGGTCACCGGGTCGAGCCAGGGCATCGGCCTGGCGATCGCCACCGGACTGGCCGGCTGCGGGGCCTCCGTCGTCCTCACCGGCCGCAACCCCGAGCGCCTCGAGGCCGCGGCGGCCGGGATCGACGGCGAGGTCCGCTGGGTGGCCGGTGACATCACCACCGACGTCGGCCACGCCGCGCTCGTCGAGGCCGTACCGGCGGTGGACGTCCTGGTCAACAACCTCGGCGTCTTCGGCTCGGCCGACCCGCTGCAGATCGACGACGACGAGTGGCGACGCTACTTCGAGACCAACGTCCTCACGGGTGTCCGCCTGACCCGGCACCACCTGCCCGGGATGATCGCGAACGGTTGGGGTCGTGTCCTGTACGTCTCGAGCGACTCCGCCGTCGCCGTCCCGGCTGAGATGATCCACTACGGGATGACGAAGACCGCTCTCCTCGCGGTGCACCGCGGTTTCGCCAAGGCCGCCGCGGGCACGGGGGTGACCGTGAACAGCGTCCTCGCCGGCCCCACCCACACCGGCGGCGTCGAGGACTTCGTCCGTGAGCTCGTCCCCGGGGACCTGCCGTGGGAGGAGGCGCAACGGCGGTTCATGACGGAGTTCCGGCCCCAGTCGCTGCTGCAGCGGCTCATCGAACCCGAGGAGATCGCGAACATGGTCTGCTACCTGGCCTCACCGCTCGCCTCCGCCACGACGGGGGCGGCCCTCCGGGTCGACGGCGGCTACGTCGACGCGATCCTGCCGTGAACCCCGACGACGGGTTCGAGGTTCCCCGCGTCACCCGGGGTTTCACCGGCCGGCCCCGCGAACGCGCGGAACTCCTGCCGCCCGGCCAGTACCGGACCGACGACTTCCCGGTCCTCTCGGCCGGGCCGACGCCGCGCCTCGACCCCGAGGACTGGCGGTTCACCCTCACCGAGGAGTCCGGCAGTTCCCACCACTGGGACTGGAACGGGCTGCGCCGCCTGCCGCGCGAGACGGTCCGGACCGACCTGCACTGCGTCACCCGGTGGTCGAAGTTCGGCACGGACTGGACGGGGTACTCCCTCGACGCGTTCTTCGCGAACGTCACCACGTCCGCGCGGTTCGCGTTCGTGACCAGCTACGGCGGGTACACCACGAACCTCCCCGTCGCCGACCTGCTCGGGGGGCGCGCCTGGATCGTCACCGGGTACGGCGGGAAACCCCTGGAACCCGTCCACGGCGGCCCGGCACGACTCCTCGTCCCGCACCTGTACCTGTGGAAGTCCGCGAAGTGGGTCCGTTCGATCACGTTGTCGGACACCGAGGACCTGGGTTTCTGGGAACGCGTCGGCTACCACGCCTACGGCGACCCGTGGCGCGAGCAGCGGTACTCGCTGTGAACGGCTGGCGTCCCGCGCGGGTCCTCGCGGTCCGCCCGGAGAGTGCGAGCGCGCGGGCCCTCGTGCTGCAGGTCCCGTCCTGGCCGGGGCACCTCGCCGGTCAGCACCTCGACGTGCGGCTCACGGCGCCGGACGGGCACCAGGCGGTCCGGTCGTACTCGATCGCGTCGGCGGCGCGGCGCCCCGGGCCGGCCGAGGTCGAGATCGGCGTGGAACTGGCGGTCGACGGGGAGGTCTCCTCGTTCCTCACCGGCGAGGTGCGCGCCGGTGACGTCCTCGAGGTCACCGGGCCGCTGGGGGGCTGGTTCGTCTGGCGTCCCGGCGACCCCGCCCCGGTGCAGCTCATCGGCGGGGGTTCCGGTGTCGTCCCGCTGGTCTCGGTCGTGCGCACGCACGCCGGGGTCCCTGACGCCCCGGAACTCCGGATGCTGGCCTCGGTGCGTTCACCGGCCGTCGCGATGTACGCCGCGGAACTCGCCGCGTTCGACGTCGTGTGGACCCGGGAGGTCCCGCCCGGGTCGACGCGTCCACCGGGGCGCCTCGACGCGGAACTCCTGGCCGCCACCACCGTCCCCGCCGCGTCGTCGCCGACGTGTCTGGTGTGCGGGCCGACGCCGTTCGTCGAGCACGTCGCGGAACTCCTCGTGGAACTCGGCCACGACGAGGCGCGGATCCGCACCGAACGGTTCGGCTCCGCCCGCTGAACGGCGGCGGACGCGCCGGGTCACCCCCCGGGGGTCCCGCCCCCGGCTGCGACGGGCAGGACGGGCACCGGGAGCGCGGCGGGGTCCCGTCCCCCGACGACCTCGCGCAGGACGTGGACGAGGGTGTGGTCGTCGCGCCGGCCCGGGTTCCGGGCGTGGCGCAGGGCGTCCGCGGCCACCGCGTCGATGAGCCGGGCCGGGTCCTGGCGCGGGGTCCGCCCGATCGCCGCCAGCAGGCCGTCCAGACCGAACTCCACGCCGTCGGGCGAGCGGCTCTCCAGGACCCCGTCGGTGAAGGTCAGGAGGCTGTCGCCCGTCCCGAACGGGTGCTCCACCTCCTCCCACACCTCCCCGGCGACGATCGAGGACAGCAGGGGTCCGGTGGGGGGCAGTTCCTCGAAGCGCACCCCGGTGCCCGCCTCGTCCCCGGCGGGGAGCAGCAGCGCCGGGGGGTGCCCGGCGTTGGCGTGGACCAGGGTGCCGGTCCCGGTGTCGACGACGCACACGAAGACCGTGGCGAACAGCTCCGCCGGGACGTCGCGCAGCTCGGCGCAGACGGCGGTCAGCGCCGCGCCCGGGTGGGCGTGGGTGCGCAGGGCGGTGGCCAGGGAGTGCTTGAGGCGCAGCGCGAAGACGGCGCTGTAGGGGCCGTGGCCCGCGACGTCGCCGACGACGACGCCCAGGCGCCCCGTCGCGACCTGGACGGTGTCGTACCAGTCGCCGGCCAGGACGCCCTCGGCCGCGTCGAGGCGGGCCGTGATCCGCACGCCCTCCACCCGGCCGGGGGAGGGCAGCAGCGCCTGCCGCACGGCCCGCACCGCGCGGTCCTCCTGGTCGAGGGCGCCGAGGGCCTGCCGGGTCCGGTCCAGGTCGGCGAGGAGGCGGTCGCGCATGGCGGCCACGTCACCGGCCAGCTCCCGCACCTCCGACGCGCCCTCCGCCCGCAGCTGCGCCGACAGGTCACCGTCGGCGACCCGGCGGGTGGCCTCCGCCAGGCGCCGCAGGGGCTGCGTCACCTGGCGCACCGTGACGAGGGAGCCGAGGCCCAGCAGCAGGGCGAGCGCGGCCAGCCCGCCCGCGGTGCTCACGACCAGGCGGGTCTGCAGCCGGTGGGTCTCGCGCTGGCTCGCCTCCTGGAGCCCCTCCAGCTGGGCGTCCAGCGTCTCGCCGGCGCTGCGGACGTCGTCGAACAGGGTCTTGCCGAGCATGGTCGTGCCGATGCTGCTGGGGCCGGTGCGTTCGCCTCTCCCCACCGCCGCGATCTGCTCCCGGGCGTAGGCGTCCCACTCGGCGTGGGCCTGCTCCAGGACCTCCAGCTGCGCCGCGTCACCGCCGACCGCCCGCAGACCCTCGCGCAGCTCGCGCCGCACCCCGGGCAGCTGCCGCTGGGCCAGCTCGTAGGGGGCGAGGAGCTCCACCTCACCGGTGAGGAGGTAGCCGCGCAGGCCGGTCTCCTGCTCGACGTACTGCCGCTGCAGGTCGGAGGTCGCCTGCCGGGCCCGCGTCTCCCGGGTGAGCTGCTGCTGCGCGGTGCCGAGCTGCTGGGCGGTGACGACGACGAGACCGCCCCCCAGGACGAGGACGAGGAGGGCCAGCAGGCTCGCCCCGCTGAGACGTCGTGTGAGGGAGACCCGGCCCGCGCTCTCGCGCGCGGACCACCACGGTGCGACCCCCATGCCAGCACTGAAGCACAGGATCGTCCCGGGAGGGTGACGGTCGTGGTCACTGCTCGATCTGGTGTGCTGACGCAGGGTAGTTTTCGTCGAGACGGGAAGGCGGGGATCGGTGGACGAGGACGCACGGGTCGAGCTCCCGGCGGAGGCCGGCAGCGCCGGTCGGGCCCGCCGGCACCTCCGGCGCACCCTGACCGGCCCGTCCACCGTCGGCGTCCCCGAGGCCGTCGCCGCCGACGCCGAGGTGTGCCTGAGCGAACTGGTGACCAACGCGCTGCTGCACGCGGGCACGGGCGTCTCCGTCCGGGTCCGGCTCACCCCCTCCGTCCTGCGCCTGGAGGTCGGCGACGGGTCGCCGGTCGTCCCGCAGTGGGTGCCCCGCAGCCTCACCGCCTCCACCGGCCGCGGGCTCCCGCTCATCACCGCGCTCAGCACCGCGCGCGGCGGCGAGGTCCACCCCGACGGCCGGGGGAAGACGGTCTGGTGCGAGCTGCTCCTCACCGGCGCCGACCACGGCGAGGTGGGGCTGGAGGTCGACCTCGCCCTGCAGGACGAGATCGACGCCCTGCTCGCGGCGGACTGGGAGTCGTTGCCCGACCCCGACCCCGTCCTCAGCGCCCCGGGCGGCCTCCGGCTGCTGCGCTACCCGCTGCGCCGTGGGGTGCGCCTGCGCGAGCACCGCGAGGCGGTGCTGCGCGAGCTGCGACTCCTCAGCCTCACCCACGCCATCACCGACCCCGGCACCGCCGCCCGCGCCGACGCGGTCGGCGACCAGCTCGCCGAGCAGTACGCGGGGCACCTGCGCCCGGCGCAGGCCCGGGTCCTGCAGGCCCTGGCCGCGGGCGAGGACAGCGCCGACCTCGACTACCCCCGCCTGCCCGACCACCCGGGGATCCTCGAGCGCTGGCGGCGCAACGAGCAGGAGCTCGACCGCCTCATCGCCGCCACCGGCGTCGCGGTGCTGGCGGCCCCGGCGGAGCTGCGGGAACTCGCGGACTGGATGCTGGTGGAGTTCGAGCGCCAGGTCACCGGCGGGGAACCCCGGCCCTGGCCCGGCCCCCTCGACTGACGATCCCGCCGTCGGGCCTACAGCGTCCGCGCCAGCTCCTGCGCCGCGGCCGTCGCGGCCTCCAGCTCGGCGACGCTGCGGTCCTTGAGCCCGGCGAGGTCGGGCAGCCGATCGGCCAGCGTCGCGCTGGTCTGGACGACGTGCACGGTCATCCCCAGGGAGTTGCCGAGGATGATCTGCAGGACCGGGACGCCGTGGTCCCAGTCCTCGGTGGGGCTGCCCGCGTCGTAGGTCCCGCCGCGGCTGCTGACCACGACGGCGTGACGCCCGGCGAGCGGCTGCGAGCCCTCGCCGGCCAGGGCGCCGGGGACGTGCATGTGGTCCAGCCACACCTTCAACGTCGAGGGCACCGTGTAGTTGTAGAGCGGCGCCCCGACGACCACGACGTCCGCGGCGAGGATCTCGGCCTGCAGCGTCGCGGTGAGCGCGTCCTGCTCGGCGGGGACGTCGGCGGTGGGGAGGCGGTCCGCGGCCGGCCAGTGCTGCTCGTTGGTCGCGAAGTGCGGCAGCTGGTCGCGGTGCAGGTCGCGGTGGGTGACGGTGTGCCCGGCGCCCCGTGCCGTCCACGCGTCGGCGAACGCCGCCGTGATGGCCCGCGATCGCGACGTCGCGAGGTCGGCGGAGGAGTCGAGGTGCAACAGGTGCGGCATGGACGGGAGGCTACTCAGTGGCGTGGCCCCCTTCCCGGCCGACCCGATCGACGATCTCGTCGGTGAACCCCGCGAGATCACCGATCGGGGGAGGAGTCATCCCTGGGCGGTGGGGAGGACGACGAGTTCCGCGACGTTCACCCGGGCCGGGAGGGCGCTGGCCCAGGCGATCGCGTCGGCGATGTCGCCGGCGGGGATGGAGTCGAGGTTCTCGCGGAACTGCGCGAGACCCGCGCGACCGTCCGGGTCGAGCATCCCCGACCCGAGGTCGGAACTCGTCAGGCCGGGTTCGATCGTGCGGACCCGCACGCCCCGCGGGCCGAGTTCCAGGCGCAGACCGCGGGACAGCGCGGCCACGGCCGCCTTGGTGGCGGAGTACACCGCGTAGGTCGGGAAGTAGCTCGACGCCGCGACCGACCCGACGAGCACCAGGTCCGCTCGGCCCGGGGTCGCGAGCAGGTCGCTGACGAACGCTCGGGCGGTGTCGATGAGACCCGTGACGTTGGTGTCCAGCATGGCGGTCCACTCGCCGCGGTCGGCGGTGGCGAAGGGGGCGGCGAGCATGAGACCCGCGTTGGCGACGACGAGGTCGGGAGCGCCGAGCGCGGAACGGACCTGGTCGGCGACGGCGGCGAGGTGCTCAGGGCCCGCGGTGACGTCGGCGACGACCGCGAGGCCACCGATCTCGGCGGCCACCCGGTCGAGTTCGTCCTTGCGTCGGCCGAGCACCGCGAGCCGGGCGCCGTCGGCGGCGAGGCGGCGGGCGGTCGCCTCGCCGATCCCGCCGGAGGCTCCGGTGACGACGGCGACGCGACCGGCGAGGGGTTGTGCGTGAGGTGTCATGGTCCGAGGTTCGGGCTGTGGGGGAGGGCGTTCCAGACCGTGTCGAGAGGGGTAGTCGCAGGGGCACCCCACGACACGGGGTCGCGGCCTACCGTTGCCGGCGTGAGCGAGAACCTGCTCGGGGACTTCCTGCGGGCCCGGCGCGAACTGGTGCGACCGGGCGAGGTCGGGCTGCCGGAGAACTCCCGGCGTCGCGTGCCGGGGTTGCGCCGCGAGGAGGTCGCGATGCTCGCGGGGGTCAGCGCGGAGTACTACGTCCGCCTCGAACGGGGACGCGACCGGCACCCCTCGGCCCAGGTGCTGCACGCGCTCGCGGGAGTTCTCGCCCTCGACGACGAGTCGCGCGACTACCTCGCCTCGCTCGCCGGGGCGCCACCGCTGACACGCCCCGCCGGGCCGGAGACGGTCAGCGCGACCATCCGAGGTTTCGTCGAGAGCGCCCCCGCGCCGGCGTTCGTGCTGGGGAGGTTCATGGACGTCCTGGCCGCCAACGGTGCCGCCCGTCGGCTGCACGGGGACATGCCGGGCAACGTCCTGCGGCACATGTTCCTCGACCCGGATGCGCGGGAGCTCTACCCCGACTGGGCCGACGTCGCGGCCGAGAGCGTCGGGTCGTTGCGCGGGGCCGTCGTCCAGCACCTCGACGACCCGCGGCTGGCCCGGCTGGTGGGGGAGCTGTCGCTCAAGAGCGCCGAGTTCGCGACGCTGTGGGCCCAGCACGGGGTCCGCTCGAAGGCGGCCGGGACGAAGCGGATCGCGGTGCGGGACCGCGGGATCGTCACCGTCGGCTGGGAGGCGTTGCAGGTCGCGAGTGCGCCCGGCCAGGTCATCGTGACCTACCACGCGGAACCCGGCAGCCGCTCGGAACGGGTGCTGCTGGAACTCGCCGAACGGTCCTGATCCCCCGCTCGGGTGTCCGACCTCCGTCGCCCCACGAGGCTCCCTCCGGCCGTCCCGAACGGGGCGGATCGTGCCGGAGGATGGGGCCGTGCCCCGACGCCCCCGCCCCGGTCGACGCCCCGCGACCGGCTCGGTCGTCCTCTGCGCCGTGGTGGCGCTGCTCTGCTGGGCCGGAGCCGTGCTCGAGGGCGGTGTCCTGCCCTGGGTCCTGGCGTTCACCGCCGCCACGGTCGCCGTCGTCGCGGCGTTCTCGGGTCGTCGCCGCGTCTGACCTCAGACGAAGCCGCCGCGTCCGACCTCAGACGATCTCGGCGACGACCGGACGCGGAGGTTCCGGCCGGTCGGCCGGGCGGCGCAGCCGCGCGACCAGCCGGCACACGAGGTAGATGACGAACGACACCGTCGTCACGTAGGGGCTGATCGGGATCGACGACCCGACGGCCAGCAGCAGACCGCCGACCATGGCGACGAGCGCGAACACCGTGGACAGCACCGGTACCACGAACGGGGACGCGCTCACCCGCATTGCCGCGGCGGCCGGCGTCACCAGCAGCGCCAGGACCAGCAGGGCACCGACGATCTGCACGCTCATCGCCACGGACAGGCCGAGGACCAGCATGAAGACCGGGGACAGCGCCCGCACCGGGACTCCCCGCGCCGCCGCCACGTCCGGGTCGAGGCTGGCGAAGAGCAGCGGACGCCACAGCAGCGCGAGGGCCACCACGACGACCGCGGCGATGACCGCGAGCGAGAACAGCTGCGGGTTGTCGACGGCGACGATCTGGCCCGTCAGCAGGCCGAACTTGTTCGCGGCCCGCCCCTGGTAGAGGGCCAGGAACAGCACCCCGAGCCCGAGGCCGAAGGGCATGAGGACCCCGATGGCGGAGTTGTGCTCCCGTGCCCGGGCCCCCAGGACCCCGAACAGGACGGCCGCGAGCACCGACCCCACGAGCGAGCCCGCGACGACGTTCACGCCGAGCAGCAGCGCGGCGGCCCCGCCGGCGAAGCTCAGTTCCGCGATGCCGTGCACGGCGAACGGCAGGTCGCGCGCGACGATGAACATCCCGATCAGCCCGCCGACCAGACCGAGCAGCGCGCCCGCCCACAACGAGTTGTGGACCAGGGCCAGCAGCTCCCCGTAGTCGGAGAAGTCGATGACCTTGTCCCAGGCGATGGCGCTGGCGGTGCTGCTGACGGCGGTGCTCACGATGCTTCCTGGTGGTCGTGCGAGTGCGGGTGCTCGCTGGGGGCGGCGCCGCCGGCGACGAGGAGCCGGCCGTTGGAGCGCAGCACCTCCACGGGGGAGCCGTAGAGCTCGGAGAGCGTCGCCGAGGTCATGACCTGCTCCGGCGTCCCGATCCGGAACCGGCCGTTGGCCAGGTAGAGCACCCGGTCGGCGTAGGGCAGGACGGGGTTCACGTCGTGGGTGACGAAGAGGACGGCCGCGCCGGTGCGGGTGCGGCACTCGTCGACCAGCGCGCTGACGGCGCCGGCGTGGTGCAGGTCGAGGGAGAGCAGCGGTTCGTCGGCGAGCAGCAGGGCCGGTTCGCCGACGATGCTCTGCGCGACCCGCAGCCGCTGCTGCTCCCCACCGGAGAGCCGGCCGACGGGGGAGTCGGCGTAGCCGGTCGCGCCGACGGCCTCGAGGACCCGGTCGACCCGGGCGTTCGCGCGGCGGGAGGGGAGCAGGGGCCCCCAGCGGTGGCCGTCGAGGCCGAGGCGGACGAAGTCGCGGGCGCGCAGCGGGGTGCTCGGGTCGAGTCCCTTCTGCTGCGGGACGTAGCCGATGCGGCGGTCGCCGCGCCGGACGGGCCGGCCGGCGACCTCGACGGTCCCGGCCGCGAGCGCCTGCTGACCGAGGACGACCTTCAGCAGGCTCGACTTCCCGGCGCCGTTGGCGCCGAGGACGGCGACGAACTCGCCGGGGGCGATCTCCAGGTCCAGCCCCGACCACAGCCGGCGCGAGCCGTACTGCAGGGACGCGCCCGCGAGCCGCAGCGCAGGGACACCGGCGCGCTCCGTCACTGCGTCAGGGCCGTCGCGATCGCGTCGACGTTCGCGGTCATCCACGTCGTGTAGTCCTTGCCCTCGGGGAGCGTCTCGGTGACCGGCACCACAGCGATGCCGTTGTCCTTCGCAGCCTTCAGGACCTGCTCGGTCTGCGGGCCGGTGGTCTGCTCGTTGTAGACCAGCGCCCGCACCTGGTGCTGCGTGAACAGGGACAGTGTCTCCTGCAGCACGTCGACCGGGACGTCGGTCTCCTCCTCGATGGCCTCGGAGAACTCCACGGGCGTGACGTTCTTCGCGCCGAGCGCCTCCAGCAGGTAGCCGGGGACGGGTTCGGTGATCGCGACGGGCCGGCCGTCCGTGGTCGCCTTGTCGGCCTGGATCTTCTGCTCGAGGGTGTCGAGGCCGCCCTCGAAGGTCTTCAGGTTGGTCGTGAAGGTGCTCGCGTCGTCCGGGGCGGCCTTGGCGAACTCGGCCTCCAGGGCCTGCGCGACCTTGCGCACGGTCTCGACGTCGTACCAGACGTGCTCGTTGAGCTCCCCGCCCGCGGGGGCGGTCCGGCCCGAGATGTCGACGGCGTTCAGGACGACGGCCTTGGTGTCGGCGGCCTTGAGCATGGTGTCGACGAAGTCGTCGTAGCCGCCGCCGTTCTCGATCACGACGTCGGCCTTGGACAGCTCCAGCTGGGTGCGGGTGTTGGCCTCGTAGCTGTGCGGGTCGGCGCTGGGGTCGTCGATGATCGAGGTGACGGTGCCCTCGTCGCCCAGGATCGACTCGGCGATGGAGCCGTAGACGTTGGTGGAGGCGACGACGCTCAGGCCGGTGTCGTCGCTCGCGGCGGAGGTGCTCTTGCTACCACCGCAGGCGGCGAGGGCGAGCGATGCGGTGAGGGTGGCGGCGAGGACGAGGGACGAGCGGCGCGAGGGCATCCGACAGCTTCCTGACGATGGGAACGGTTCGCAGTAACTGTAGAGGATGAGTCGGCCGGGATCTACGCGCTGGTGGGGACCCTGACCGCGGCCTCCTACGCCGAGCTCGTCACGAAGTACCCGAAGGCCGGCGGTTCCGCGGTCTTCACCCAGCGCGCCTTCGGCCGGCCCGTCGTGTCGTTCCTGGTGGGCTTCTCGATGCTCGCGGCCGGTGTCACCAGCTCGAAACCCTCGCCGCCACGGTCGTCCTGCTGCTGATCGTCTTCACCTCGACCAACCTCGCCGTCCTGGTGCTGCGCAAGGACGAGCCGGGGCACCGGCACTTCCGCACCCCGACCGTCCTGCCCGTCCTGGGCATCGTGTCCTGCGTCGTGCTGCTCACCCGGCAGGAGGCGGGGGTGTGGCTGCGCGCGGGCCTGCTGCTCGTCGTCGGGGTCGTCCTGCACCTGGTGACCCGGCGCTCCTCCCGCCCGACGACCGTCGAGGTGTGACGTCCGTGGAGTTGCAGGACCTCCGCGCGGGTACGGTGCGCGGGTGAGGCACTGGGGCGGTTCCGGGGACTACGTCGAGGGTGAACGGGTGTTCGCCCCGCCCGCGGGGAGCTTCGACCCCGACTGGGTCGCGGGCCTGGTCCTGGACCGGCTGGGGGCCGCCGCGGCCGTGTCCCGTCCCGCCCTCGCCGTCGCGGCGCAGGCCGACTGGACCCGCCGCGCGACGGGCGGCGACGAGGACGCCCGGGTGCGGGCCCTGACGGCGGACGGGCTCCCCGAGCCCACCGCCCTCGCCCTGGTCCGCGCCGCGGAGGACTTCGTCACCGCCTACGGCGTCGAGTGAGCGCGCTCCGGTCCTAGGGGCCCGGCCGGCTCGCCCGGGTCGTCCGCCAGCACCCGGGTGCAGCAGGCGATGATCAGCGGGACGGCCAGCATCGCGCCCACCGCGGGGACCGCGGCGCCGGAGTCGTTCACCGCGAACCCGATGACCAGCAGGACCAGCAGGCAGGTCAGGCCGGGCTTGAGGACCGGGTGGCGGTCGTAGGCGCGCTGCAGGACCGAGACGCCCAGCACCTTCGGCCGGACCAGGACGAAGGCGATGAACACCGCCGCGAGGGCCAGGACGAGGCTCAGCAGCCAGTTGGAGTACAGGATCCGCAGGTTCTGCGCGCCCTTGCGCTCCACCACCTGCCACGCGCCGCCGTCGACGAGGGTCTGGACGAAGCGGCCCAGGTGGGTCTGGTCGTCGGTGGGTCGCAGCCAGTCCGCGATCGAGATCCCCGCGAGGACGACGACGGTCGCCCCCAGGATGACCACGACGCGCTGCCAGGTGATCCGCACCCCGGCGACGACGAGGGCGAGGAAGCCGAACGCGGGCAGGATCGCCGGCGGGCCCCCGAAGTCGCTGCCGAGGACGCCGTCCACGAACGTCGTGAGCAGCCCCAGCACCGCCACGGCCACGACCGCCCAGCGACGGCGACCGGTGCGGACGAGGAAGTCGGCGAGGGCGACGGTGAACAGCAGCGACCCCGTCGCGAACAACGCGAACTGCTGGTTCCCCAGGCCGTAGAAGCGGCCCGCGACGACGGGCTGCAGGCCGTTGAGGCTGGAGGTGATGAGCCGCGAACCGGTCGCGCAGTCGACCGCGAGCACCCCCGCCGTCACCAGCCCGACGACGCCGAGCGGCCCGAGGGCGTGCCGGCGCCACGGCCCGAGCAGCGCCACCGCCGTGATCACCGCGACGTAGAGGGCGACGGCCCCGCTGACTGCGAGCAGGTGGCTGCCGGTGGAGTCCCCGGCGCGCCACCACGGGATCGTGTTGGCCAGGAACGTCGAGGCGCAGACCGCGCCGAACACCACGGTGAGGACCCGCAGCCAGGCGAGCACCCGGCGCCGGCCCCGGTGCCCGCCCCAGGCCTTGCGCAGGGCGAGCGTGGCGACGGCGTACAGGACGATCTGGGCGGCCCCCCAGACGGTGAAGAACGGTCCGACGAGCGGCTGCACGGCCTGCGCGGCCTGGTCGAGGTCGCGCACCTTCTCCTCGCGGTCGGCCACCGACCTCTGCGCGTCGGTGCTGGTGACCGGGGCGCCGACGAGCCCGGGCGTGCCGTGGTCGCTGCCCAGGGCCAGCGAGAGGACGGTCGGGGTGAGGTCGGTGGTCTGCACGATCGCGGTCTGGCGGGTCGAGCGGGAGCCGAGCAGGCCCTCGTAGGTCCCCGACCCGGGCTGCGGGCCCGTCGCGGCGCCGAACTGCAGGTGCGCGGTCCGGCCCGCGTCGCCGAGGGAGACGGCGAGGACGGTCGTGGCGTCGGCGCCGGTGGAGGCGGCGACCGCCTGCTGGACCGCGGCCACGACGTCGTCGACGGCCTTCACCTGGTCGGCGCGGGACAGGGCGGGGGCGCTCTCCCGGGCGGGCAGGTCGGCGGCGTCGCGGACCGTGCCGGCGTCGACCACGACGACCTGGGTTCCGTCCTCGAGGGCGCTCTGGACGTAGCCCGCCACGACCTCCGGCTGGGCGCCTGAGGGGGCGTACTTGCCGGCGGTGAGGGTCCCGTCGCTGACCGCAGCCCCGTTGGACGTGACGTAGTTCGCGATCGTCCCGTCCTCCTGCGCGAGCGCGACCCCGGCGCCCGGACCGATCGCGAGGGTCCGCGTCCCGGCGTCCGCGAGCGCCTGCCCGAGCGTCCCGGGGACGGCGCTGAAGGTGCCGGCGTCGGCGGTGCGGCGGTAGTCGGCGAAGTCGGGCTGCACCGTCGTGGTGCCCGTCGCGGTGGGCTCGGCGACGGGCTCGCACGCGGCGCTCGCGTGCTGCTGCGACGTCCCGTCGAAGCCGGTCGCGCGCCGCCCGGCCGAGAGCCCGAGCCAGCCGTCGACGGGGCAGGCGGCGGTGAAGACGCTGCGCACGGCGACGGTCCCGATCGCGCCGGAGCTCATCGAGGCCAGCGCGGGCGTGGCGCTCGTGGAGACGTCGGACCAGCGGACCCCGGAGAACCCGACCACGACCAGCGGCGCACGCTCCTCGGCGGCCTGCGCCGGCAGCGCGCCGACGACCAGCCCGGCCAGGATCACCAGGACCCCGATCAGGGCGGTGGCGGCGGGTGGTCGGCGGACGATCAGGGACGGCACCGTCACAGGCTAGGGGCGTCGGTGGTCGGGACCTGTGCGTCGCTGGGGGAGGATCGGGGCGTGCTGAGCGAGGCGACCCCGCGGAACGGTGCTGCGCTGTGGCGGTGGGTCGGGGTGCTCGTCCTGCTCGTCGCGGCCGCGCCCATCGTCCACCGCTACCTGATCGCCTACCCCGACGACCAGTGGCAGGTCGACCTCGAGGTGTACCGGGAGGCCGGGCGGTCGCTGCTGCTGGGGCGTCCGGTCTACACCTTCGAGACCGAGGTCCCGCAGCTGCTGCCGTTCACCTACCCGACGTTCTCGGCGGTGCTGTCGATCCCGTTGGCGCTGCTGCCCTGGGCCGTGGCGGGGTGGGTGTGGACGGGTGTCCAGCTCGGGCTGCTCTACGCGATCGTGGGGATGGCGTTCCGGCCGCTGCTGGTGCGGGCCGGTCGCTTCACGGGGCTCGCGCACGGGGTCGTCGCGGCGCTGTGCGTGTGGATCTCCCCGGTGGGGGAGAACATCCGCTTCGGTCAGGTCAACGCGATCCTGGTGACGCTGTGCCTGCTCGACCTCGTGAAGGGGACCGACGGGCTGCGGGTGGGCCGGTTCACGATCCGCTGGCCGCGCGGGGCGCTGGTCGGGATCGCGGTCGCGATCAAGCTGACCCCGGGGGTCTTCCTCGTCCACTTCGTCGTGACGAGGCAGTGGCGGGAGCTGCGCAACGCGGTGCTGGCCGCGGTCGGGGTGACGGTCGCGACGTTCTTCGTGGCCCCCGAGGGGTCGTTGGAGTTCTGGACGTCGGCGTTGCTGAACTCCGACCGGCTCGGGCCGAACGCGGGGTCGTCGAACCAGTCGCTGCGCGGGTTCGTGCTGCGCCTCTACCTCTCCGACGGGGCGAGCACGGCGGTGTGGGGTCTCCTGGCGCTGGTGGCCGCGGTCGCGGGGTACTCCCTGGCCCGGGCGATGCACCGGCGCGGTTCGCTGGTCGGGGAGGTCGCGGCCTGCGGGATGGTCGCGATCCTCGTCTCGCCGGTGTCGTGGCTGCACCACCTGCTGTGGGGGGTCGTCGTGCTCGGCGCGGTCGTCGGGGACGGCCGGGTCCGGCGGCGGGCGGTGGCCGCTGCGGTCGGTCTGCTGCTGCTGTGGATCGCGTGGCCGTGGTGGGGGGCGAACCTGCTGGCCTCGCGCAGCGTGCCGACGCCGGTGGCCCGTCTCGTGCAGAACGGGGACCTCTGGTGGGCCTGTCTGTCACTGCCGGTGATGTGGCTGTTGGTGGCGCGACACGCCGAACGTCAATCACAGGTAGTGACGGATCGGTCGCATAGCGTTTAGGTTACGAACCCTTGGGGCAAGACACGTCCACGTGACGAGCACGTGGCGTCACGTCGAGCACCACACACCTAGGGGGGATTCCGTGAGCGAGACGAGTCGAGGCCTGCGGCCGACGATCGACGCTTGGGAGTGGCAGCTCCTGGGTTCCTGCCGCGAGGCTGATCCAGAGCTCTTCTTCCACCCGGAGCTGGAGCGGGGAGCCGCCCGCCAGCACCGCGACGCAGCGGCGCTCGCCGTCTGCGCCGAATGCCCGGTCCTGCGCCAGTGCCGGCAGCACGTCCTCACCCACCGTGAGAACTACGGGGTCTGGGGCGGCCTGACCGAGGACCAGCGGGACACGATCTGGAGCGAACGCACCGAGCGCCGCAAGCTGCGCAAGGCGGGCTGACCCCGCGGCGTCGAGCCCTCCAGCGCCGGGGGGCGAGACGCTACTGTGCAGCACCGTGCTGCGCTACGCGTTCTTCGGTCCCGTCGGGACCTTCTCCGAAGCGGCCCTGCGGACCGTCGTCGCCGACGTCCCCGCGGTCGCGATGCCCAGCGTCGACGCGACGATCGAGGCGGTCCGCAGCGGGGCCGCCGACGTCGGCTGCGTGCCGATCGAGAACTCCGTCGAGGGTGGCGTGCCCGCCACCCTCGACGGCCTCGCCGTCGGTGACCCGCTGGTCGTCGTCGCGGAGGTCGTCCTCGCCGTCTCCTTCGTGCTGGCGGTCAAGCCGGGGGTGCGCCTCGAGGACGTCCGTCGGGTGAGCACGCACTCCCACGCCCACGCCCAGGTGCGCAAGTGGCTGCACACCCACCTGCCCGACGCCCTCTACGTCCCGGCGACGTCGACGGCCGCGTCCGCGCAGGCGCTGGCCGACGAACTCGCGGGCGGGGAGCCCGCCGGGTTCGAGGGCGCCATCTGCGCGCCCTTCGCCGCGGAGAGCCTCGGGCTCGACGTGCTCGCCGAGCGGATCGAGGACCGCGACGGCGCCCAGACCCGCTTCGTCCTGCTCTCCCGCCCGGGCGTGGGCGAGCTGCCCGCCCCGACGGGCCAGGACAAGACGTCCCTCGTGGTCTTCCTGCGCGAGGAACGCCCGGGTGCGCTCGTCGAGGCCCTCGAGCAGTTCGTCACCCGCGGGATCAACCTCACCCGGATCGAGTCGCGTCCCTCCGGTGACGCGCTCGGTCGGTACTGCTTCTCCATCGACTGCGACGGCCACGTCACCGACGCCCGCGTCGGGGAGGCCCTCATGGGGTTGCACCGCGTCTGCGAGCAGGTCCGCTTCCTCGGCAGCTACCCGCGCTCCGACGGGGGTCGCACCGTCGTCGGCGACGGTCCGAGCGAGGAGGACTTCACCACGGCCCAGGGGTGGCTGGAACGACTGCGGGCCGGTGCCGGGGCCTGAGCGCCCCCCACCCCGGTCGGTCACGGGCGGGTCCCGGACCACCGCTCACCCGGTCGGCGCATGGAGTCCGCGACGGGCCGCCCCGATGTCCAGAAGGTGATCAGCCAGCCGCCCGCGCGCGCCCTCGACCTCGGCGCCGACGGGCCCGAGCGGCGCGTGGTCGCCGTCGGGTACCTGCTGACCAGCCTCGTCAGCGCCTCCGTCGCGCTGCTGCCCGTCTGGCCCGGCGTGCACGACGGTCCGGTCCTCGTCGTCGCCGCGCTCGGGGTGCTCAGCGGGCTCGGGCTGCTGCTGGTGCCCGCCTGGCCGATGGCCGGTCCCCGCACCGCCATCGTCGGCGCGGCCCTGTGCACCTCCGTCGGCGTCTACGCCGCCGACGGCTCGCCCGGGGTCGGCGTCCTCGTCGCCCTCTACTGCGCCACCGCCTCGCACATCCCCTTCCTGCGCTCGGGACGGGCCCTCGTCGCCGCCACCGCGCTGCCGTTCGTGCTGCTGCCCACCGCGCTCCTCGCCTCCGGGCACCCCGGCCAGGTGCTCGGCTGGCTGCTGGTGCTGCCCGTCACGACCGTCGTCCCCGTCCTCGGCGTGCGCTCGCTGCTGCGGCTGGCCGCCCGGCGCGCCCGCCACGACGGCGGCTCCGACCTGCTCAACCGCACCGGCCTGCTCGAGAGCTGCGCCCGACGGCTGCAGGAGGACGACGGCCTCGACGGGCGGGCGACGGTGAGCGTCGTCCACGTCGACGACCTGCGCGACCTGCGCCTGGCCCTGGGGCCCGCCGCCGCCGAGGAGGTCCTGGCCGAGTGCGCACGCCGCGCCGCTGCGCTGCCCGGGGCGGTCGTCGCCCGCATCGACCTGGACTCCCTGGCCGTCGTGCGTCCCGCCGACCCCGGCGCTGCCGCCACGACGGGCGCCGAGGCGGGTCGCGACCTGAGCGAGGTGCTGCTCGCCCCCGTCGTCCTGGCCGGAGCCGGCCCGGGCCGGGGCCTGCAGGTGCGCCCCGACGTCTCGATCGGCGTGGCCTGCGCCCCCGAGCACGGCCGCGCCATCGAGGACCTGCTCGCCCTGGCCGACGTGGCCGCCGTGCGCGCCGCGGCCGACCAGCAGCGCGTCGCCGTCAGCGGCGGCGAGGCCGTCTTCGACGCCGACGCCCTGCGCCTGCACGCCGAGCTGCCCGCCGCGGTCGAAGCGGGCCAGCTGCGGGTGCACTACCAGCGCCTGGTCACCGCCGGTACCGGCCGGACCGTCGGCGTGGAGGCCCTCGTGCGCTGGCAGCACCCCGAACGCGGGCTGCTCGGCCCGGGCGCGTTCATCCCCCTCGCCGAACGCAGCCAGGCCATCGTCGGCCTCACCCGCTGGGTGCTGCGCACCGCCGTCGCCCAGTGCGCCGCCTGGCGCGCCGCCGGCCGCGACGTCGGGGTGTCGGTCAACGTCTCCCCGGTCGTGCTCGCCGACCCCACCCTGGTCGAGGACGTGCGCCGGCTGATCGCCGAGCACGGGCTGGAGCGCGGCGTCCTGACCCTGGAGGTCACCGAGAGCGCGCTGCTGGCCGACCCCGCGGGTGCCGCCACCGTGCTCGCCACCCTGCGCGAGGCCGGCGCCCGCATCTCCCTGGACGACTTCGGCACCGGCTACACGTCGCTGACGATGCTGCGCCAGCTCGAGGCCGACGAGCTCAAGGTCGACCGCTCCTTCGTCGCCGCCGCCCCGCAGGCCCCCGCCGACGCCGCCATCGTCCGCACCCTGGTCGACCTCGCCCACCGGCTGTCGATGGAGGTCGTCGCCGAGGGCGTGGAGGACGCCCGCACCGCCGACCTGATCCGCGGCCTCGGCGCCGACGTCCTCCAGGGCTTCCACTTCGCCCGCCCCGTCCCGGCGGAGGAGGTCTTCGCCGCGCTCCCCGCGCCGCCCAGCGCGCTGGAGGGTGGGACCGGCGGGGAGCCGGTGCCGGCCCCCCGGGGGGTCGACGAGGGGGAGCGGGTCCGCCTCGCGCACGCCGTCCTGGCCGCCACGGTCCGTTCCCAGGGTCTGCTGCGCAGCGTGACCGCGCTGGCCGCCTCCGTCTGCGGAACGAGGTTCGCCAGCTTCAACGTCGTCACCGAGGAGCACGTGCACCTGCTGGCCCCCCACGGCCACGAGCGGGACGTCGTACCCCGCGACGGGACGCCCTGCGCGTGGACGGCCCAGCAGCGCGACGTCCTCCAGTTCGACCCCTCGACCGACCCGCGCACCGCGGGCGGGGCCGCCGCCGCCGCCGGGGTCCAGCACTACGTCGGCGCCCCCGTCGCCGACCCCGCCGGACGGGTCCTCGGCGTCCTCTGCGCCTACGACGACCGGCCGCTGCCCCTCACCTGCCTCCAGCGCACCCAGTTGCAGGCCCTCGCGCGCCTCGTCGCCGACCACCTCGCCGGGGTCGACGCCGCCGGTCAGCTCGACCGCGTCCACGAGCTGCTGCAGACGATGGCCGAGCTGGAGGGCACCTCCGACGAGCAGCGCCTCGTGCTGGGCTTCGGGGCGGCCGTGCACGACCTGCTCGCCCCCGACTTCAGCTTCGTCGTGCGCCCCGTCTGCCCGGGCGGACGCTGGGAGCTGCTGGGCCACCGCGGTGACGTCGACCCGGCCCTGGTCGGCGCGATCGGCTTCGACGCCGACGGGCGCAGCGCCGTGGCCCGCTCGATCACCACCGGGCGCCCGGTGTGGGTGCCGGACGCGGCGACCAGCACCGTCATCGCCGCCGAGCTGGCCCGTCGGGTCGGGGTGGGGTCGGTGCTCACCGTCCCCGTCGTCGCCGACGACGGGGTGAGCCACGTGCTGTCCTGCGTGTGGCGCGAACCGCAGCAGGAGCTCAGCCCGGTCCTGCGCGACGCCGCCGTCGCGGCCGCCACCCGCACCGCGCGCCAGCTGCTCCGGACTGCGGTCCCCGTCCCGCCGGTGCCCGCGTGAGCCCCCGTCGCGGCGGGCCCGTCCTCGCCGGCGCCGGCGTCCTCGTCGTCGGGTACGTGCTGCTGCCGGGCGGGCGGGCGGAGCTGGTCGGCTACGCCGTCCTGGTCTGGTGCTCCGCGCTGGTGCTCCTCCACGCCGTCGCGACCTCCCCCGCGCTGCGTGCGTGGCGGCCGCTGGTCGCGACGCAGCTGCTCTTCGCCCTGGGGGAGAGCGTCTCCGTGGCCCAGCGCTGGGACGGTCGGGTGGCGTTCCCCACCAGCGCCGACGCGCTGTTCCTCCTCGCCCAGGTCCTGCTGTTCGTCTCGGTGCTGGGCCTGCTGCCCGCCCCGCGCGGGGGTGTGCGGGGCGGGGCGCTGCTGGACACCGTCGTCGTGACGACCAGCACCGCCCTGCTCTTCGTCGTCTACACCGTGCTGCCCGCCTTCGCCGGCCAGGGGCACCTGGCCGCCCGCCTGGTCGCCGCCGCCTACCCGCTGTGCGACGTCGCCGTGGTGTTCCTGCTGGTGCGCGTCACCGGCTGGCGCAGCAGCCGGCCCCGCGCGTTCTGGCTGCTGGCCGCGGGTCTGAGCGCCAGCGTCGCCGCCGACGTCACCTTCGCCGTCCTCACCGCGGTGGGCCAGGACGGCGCCCCGCGGTGGGTGCGAGTGCTGTGGCTGGTGTTCTACGGCTGCGTCGCCGCCGCCGGGCGCGACCCCTCCGCGGCCGTCCTGGGCCACCCGCCGCTCGAGCGCCGCACCGAACCGGAGCTGGTGCGGCTGCCGCTGCTGGCCGTCGCCGCGCTGCTGCCGCCGGCGGCCCTCGTCGTCGAGCACCTGCTGCCGAAGGACCAGGACCACGGGCTCACGCTGGGCCTGGCCACCCTCGTCGTCGTCGCCCTGGTCCTGGTCCGCGTCGCGGACCTGCTGCGGATCCTGCGCGGGCAGGCCGTCGTCGTGGCCCGCCAGGCGGGCACCGACCCGCTGACCGGCCTGTCCAACCGCCGCGCCTGGAACGCCGAGGTCGACCACGTCTTCACCCGCGCCGGCGGCGACCCGCGCCTGCCCCTCACCGTGGCCATCGTCGACCTCGACCACTTCAAGGCCTACAACGACACCCACGGCCACGAGGGCGGCGACGACTTCCTCGTCGCGGTCGCCCGCGCCTGGCAGCGCGCCCTGCCGGGGGTGTTCCTGGCCCGCTGGGGCGGGGAGGAGTTCACGCTGCTGCTGCCCGGACTGGACGCCGACGCCGCCGTCGCCGTGCTGCGCGCCGTGCACGAGGCCGTCCCGCACGGGCAGACCTGCTCGATCGGCGTCGCGACCTGGGACCGCTCCGAGGTCCCGCCCGCCGTCCTGGCCCGCGCCGACGCCGCGCTCTACTGGGCGAAGCGGACCGGGCGCGACCGGACGGTCGTCGCCGGGGACCACGACGGTGCCGGCGTGGACGTGCTGCCCCCCACGGGGTGAGGCCGTACCGAGAACTCCGGCTGAGAACTCCGGGAGGTTTGTCACCGGTGTCACGCTCGGCCAGACTGGTGCGATGAGCACCATGCGTGACGTCGCGCGTCAGGCGCAGGTGAGCGTCAAGACGGTTTCGCGTGTCTTCAACGACGACCCGCACGTCCTGCCGGAGACCCGTCAGCGGGTCGAGGAGGCGCTGGCGCAGCTGAACTACACGCCGAACACCCTGGCCCGCACGTTCCGCGACGGTCGCTCCCCGGTGATCGGCGTCGCCGTCCCGAACATCGCCGACCCGTTCTTCTCCTCGTTGGCCAAGGCCGTGGAGACGGTGGCGGCGGGGTACGACATGTCGGTCCTCGTGTCCAGTCTGGGGCCCGATCCCAGCAAGGAGCCGGAAGTGGTGGAAGCCTTGCTGCGCAGGCAGTTGGGGGCCCTCGTCATGGCGCCCACGGCACCGGACCAGAGTTACCTGCGGCGGTGGTCGGAGAAGGTGGCGCTGGTCTTCGTCGACCGTCCGCCGCAGGGTCTGGACGCGGACTGCTTCATCGAGGACGACTTCGGCGGGGCGCGGGCCGCGACGCGGCACCTGCTGGAACACGGGCACGACGGGGTCGCCTTCGTGGGGAACTCCCTGGACGTCTCCACGACCGTGAACCGCCTGAGCGGTTACCGCGCCGCCCTCGCCGAGGCGGGGATCGCGTTCCGTCCCGAACTCGTCGTGAACGGCGCCACGAGCCGGGAGGGGGCGTGGGCGACCGTCGCCCGCCTCGTCGGTCTCGCCGACGCGCCGACGGCGGTGTTCTCCTCGGACGCGCAGACCAGCATGTTCCTGGTCCCCGCGCTCGCGGGGAGCCGGCTCTCGATCGCGGGGTTCGGGGACTTCCCGATGGCGTCGATGCTCTCGCCCGCTCTCACGGTCGTGGACCAGGACCCCGACGCCCTGGGACGTCTCGCGGCCGAGCGCGCCGTCCGGCGTCTGGACGGCGTGGAGGACGGGGCGCCGGTGAGCACGACGCTGCCGGTCCGCCTGCTCGAACGCAGCTCGTGCCGCCCGGTGGACCTCGAGGGCGGTCTCTTCCCCGCCTCGCGGCCCGACGGGGCGGGCACCTTGCTCTGGGTGACCCCCGGCGCCTGACGGTGAACCCCGTTCCAGGGGCTTGACACCGGTGACATGGCCTGGTGAACTTCCCGCACGCCGTGATGACACCGATGTCATGGCTCGCAAGCTTCCACTGCGAGCAGCACCACGAAGGAGTGCGAGATGGCAGGACCACTGCTGCGGGCCACTGGTCTGGAGAAGCAGTACGGGCAGGTGAAGGCCTTGCAGGGCGCGGACTTCGAGGTGGACGCCGGTGAGGTGGTCGCCCTCATCGGCGACAACGGGGCCGGCAAGTCCACCCTCGTGCGGATGCTCTCCGGCAGCGAGCAGGCCGACGGCGGCGAGATCGAGTTCGAGGGACGGCCCGTCCGGCTGTCGACCCCGATCGAGGCGCGGGCCCTGGGCATCGAGACGGTCTTCCAGGACCTGGCCCTCGCCCCGCACCTGGACCCGATCCAGAACCTCTACCTGGGCCGCGAGGTCATGCGCGGTGGACTGCTCGGCAGGTTGGGGTTCATGGACACCCCGGCCATGCGCGAGGCGGGGAAGCGGACGTTCGCGAGCCTGGGTTCCACGGTCCGGGACTTCTCCGGGTCGATCGGGGCCATGTCCGGCGGGCAGAAGCAGTCGATCGCCGTGGCCCGGGCCGCAGCCTGGGCCAGCAAGGTGATCTTCCTCGACGAGCCCACCGCCGCCCTGGGGGTCGTGCAGACCAAGGGGGTCCTCGACCTGATCCGGCGCGTGCGCGACGAGGGGATCGGCGTGGTGTTCATCAGCCACTCGATGCCCCACGTCCTCGAGGTGTCCGACCGCGTCCAGGTCATGCGCCACGGCCGTCGCGTCGCGACCTACCAGGGATCGACCAGCAGCGTGGAGGAACTCGTGGGGGCCATGACGGGCGCCCTGGACGAGAGGGACGCCGCGTGAGCACCGGAACCCGCCGGGAGGCGACCCCCGTGACCACCACACCGAGCGTGACCCGTGGACCCGGGACCGAGAACAGCCACGGACGACGGCTGCGCGGGGTGTTCAAGGCCCAGGCGCTGCAGATCGTCCTCATCCTCCTCGTCATCGTCGTGGCCTTCGGGACGCTCGCCCCGCACGCGTTCCTGTCCGGCTTCAACATCCGCAGCATCGTCATCAACACCTCGATCCTCGCCGTCCTCGGCGTCGGCATGACCTTCGTCATCATCACCGGCGGGATCGACCTCTCCGTCGGCAGCGTCCTGGTGTTCTCCGGAGTGGTGGCCAGCAAGGTCATGGTCGCGGCCGGCGGTCAGGGGTGGGGGGTCGCGTTCCTCGGGGCGCTCGTCGCCCTCGCGGCCGGTCTGTTCTGGGGAGTCGTCAACGGCGTCCTCATCGCCCGGGCGAAGGTGCCGCCGCTCATCGTCACCCTCGGGACCTTCGGTGCGGCCCTGGGTTTCGCGCAGATCATCACCGGCGGTGTCGACCTGCGCGCCGCGCCGAAGGTGCTCGTGGACACCGTGGGCTTCGGCAACGTGTTCGGCCAGGTCCCGGTGCTCTCGGTGGTCGCGGCCGTCGTAGTCGTCATCGGCGCGGTCCTGTTGCACCGCACCCGGTTCGGTCTCCACACCTTCGCGGTCGGGTCGAACGCCGAAGCCGGCCGCCGCACCGGGGTCAAGGTCGACCGCCAGACCGTCAGGGTGTACGCGCTGGCCGGGCTCCTGGCCGGGTTCGCCGGGATCCTGAACCTCTCGTTCTTCCAGTCGACCACCATCGGCGGGCAGTCCAACACGAACCTCAACGTCATCGCCGGCGTCGTCATCGGCGGGACCAGCCTCTTCGGCGGTTACGGCTCCGTCTTCGGGACCATCGTCGGCCTGTTCATCCCCACCACCCTGCAGAGCGGTTTCGTCATCGTCGGCGTCCAGCCCTTCTGGCAGCAGGTCGTGGTCGGGATCGTCCTCATCGCCGCCGTCTGGCTCGACCAGCAGCGTCGCGCCAAGGCGCGCTCCGGGGGAGCCCGCCGTTCACCCCTCGCCCGGTTCGGGCGGGGATCCTCGAAGGGAAACTGAAGTGACCAGGAACAGCGCCGTTCTCCCCCTCAGCCTCCTCGCCGCCCTCACCCTCGGGGTGAGCGCCTGCGGGGCAGCCGAACCCGCGAGCACCGGGTCCGGGGGCAGTGGTGACTCGGCCAAGAAGATCACGTTCATCCAGGGCGTGGCCGGCGACAACTTCTACATCTCCATGCAGTGCTCAGCCGAGGCGGCCGCCAAGGCCGCCGGGGCCAGCCTGGACACCCAGGGCCCGCAGAAGTTCGACCCCACCCTGCAGACCCCGATCCTCACCTCGGCCATCGCGGCCGGACCCGACGCGATCCTCATCGCACCGACCGACGTCACCGCCATGCAGGCGCCGCTGGACCAGGCCGCGGCGGCCGGGATCAAGATCGTCCTGGTCGACACCACCCTGAGCGATCCCTCCAAGGCCGTCTCCCAGATCTCCTCCGACAACGTCGGGGGCGGCAAGGCCGCGTTCGACGCCATCAAGGAACTCGCCCCCGGTGGCGGCAAGGTCCTCGTCATCGACAACCAGCCGGGCATCAGCACCTCCGACGCCCGGACCAAGGGTTTCGACGACGCGGTGAAGTCCGACCCGTCCTACACGAACCTCGGCGTCCAGTACGCCCAGAACGACGTCGCGAAGGCCGCCCAGCTGGTCACCTCCGCGCTGCAGAAGGACCCCGACATCGTCGGCGTCTTCGCCACCAACCTGTTCGGGGCCGAGGGCGCGGCAACCGGTGTCCGCCAGGCCGACAAGCAGGGGGCCGTGAAGATCGTCGGGTTCGACGCCGGCCCCGACCAGGTCAAGGCCCTGCAGGACGGCACCATCCAGGCCCTCATCGCCCAGCAGCCGGGAACCATCGGGAAGGACGGGGTCGAGCAGGCCCTGGCGGCGCTCGACGGCGGAGCCACCGAGAAGAAGATCCAGACCGGGTTCACCATCATCACCGCCGACAACCTGAACTCCGCCGAGAGCCAGGCCGCGCTCTACAAGTCGTCCTGCTGACGACCCCCGATCGCGTCCGGTGCGGGCCGGGAAACCGACCCGCACCGGGCGCCCCACGTGTTCTGAGAGGTTCTCCGTGAGTGATCTGAACGGGCGTCCCGTCCTGGTGACGGGGGCCAGCGGTGGCATCGGTGCGGCCACGGTCCGCCGACTGGTCGCCGCCGGGGCCGACGTCGTCGCCGCCGGCCGATCGGTCGAGGCGTTGGAAGCGCTGGGCGCCGAGACGGGTTCGCGCAGTCTGCCGTTCGACCTCGAGAGCGAGGACAGCGTGCGCGCGGCCCTGGAGGGCCTGGACGTCTACGGCGTCGTCAACTGCGGGGGTTTCGGCGGAGAGATCGCGACCCCGATGGACACCGACATCGACGTCTTCGACAAGGTCATCAGCGTCAACGCCCGCGGTGCGCTGCTCGTCATCAAGTACACCTCCCGCACGATGGTCGCCGCCGGTCGCGGCGGAGCCGTCGTCAACGTCTCCAGCCAGGCCTCGCTCGTGGCGTTGAGCGGTCACATCTCCTACGGCTCGTCCAAGGCGGCCCTCGACAACATCACCCGGGTGTCGGCCCTGGAACTGGGCCGGTACGGCATCCGCGTGAACAGCGTGAACCCGACGGTCGTCATGACCCCGATGTCGGCCTGGTACTGGGGGCGCGAGGACGTCGAGAAGCCGTTCCTGGACGCGATGCCGTTGGGCCGCTGGGCGACCGAGGACGAGATCGCCGCGCCGATCGTGTTCCTGCTCAGCGACGACGCATCCATGATCACCGGGGTCTCGCTGCCCGTCGACGGCGGGTACAGCAGCCGATGAACGCACCCGGCTCCCCCCGGCTGGTCGCCGGGATCGACCTGGGCAGCACGGGGGTGAAGGTCCTGGTCGCCGACGAGGACCTGCGACCGGTCGTCGTCCGGCAGCGGCCGACGCCGTGGCGCCAGGTCGTCGGCGGTCGCACGGAACTACCGGCCGAGACGCTGTGGGCCACCCTGCGCGAACTGCTCCGCGCGGTCGCCGACGAACTCCCCCGGGGAGCCCGCGTCCACGCCCTGGCCGTCTCGGGGATGGGCGAGACGGGTTTCCTGGTCGACGCTGCGGGTTCCCCCGTCCGGCCGGGGATCGCGTGGTTCGACCCGCGCGGTGCGGAACAACTCGTCGCGCTCGGGGAACGCTTCGGCGCGGAGTTCCCGGCGCGGACCGGACTGCCGCTCGGCGTGCAGGTCTCGGTCGTCAAGATCGCGAACCTGGCTGCGGAGGGACTCGACCTGCGGGGCCTGCGCTGGCTCAACCTCCCCGACCACGTCGTGCACGGACTCGGCGGCAGGGTCGGGGTGGACTCCTCCCTCACCTCGCGCACCGGTCTGCTCGACCAGGACACCGGGCGCCCCTGGGAGGAACTCCTGGACCACCTCGGGGTCGGCGCGCGGTTCCTGCCGCCCGTCCTGGACGGGGGAGAACCGCGCGGCCGGGCGACCGCGGACTGGCTGCCCCCGGCCTTCGCCGCGGCCGAACTCACCGTGGCCGGTCACGACCACCTCGTCTCGGCGATTGCGAGCGGGGCCACCACCGGGGACCGCTACCACGCCTCGCTGGGGACGGCCGAGGTCCTGCTGCGGGTCCTAGACGAACCGCTGCCGCCGGCGGCGAGGGTGCGTCTGGCGGAACACCTCATCAACCACGTCCGCCACGTCGTCCCCGGCCGCTTCGTCCTGGTCGCGGGGGTCAAGACCGGTCTGCTGCAACGCCGGGCGCTGCAGCTGGCCGGGATCTCCGACCGCGCCGGGCGCGACGCGCTCGACACCGCCGTGATGGCCCTGCCCCTCGCGGGGGAACTCGCGGAGGGATCGGTCGAGGTGGCCGGGGCGCGCAACGACGACGGCGTCCTCCGGCTGGTGGTGAACTCCGACGGGGTGAGCCCGGCCGAACTGTTCGGCGCGGTCCTGCGCCACGGCAACGACGAGCTCGCCGTGCTCGTCGACGCCATGGACCGTGAGGTCACCCCGGCCACCTCCACCGTCCTCACCGGCGGGTGGGCGGGGATGCGCAGCGTCGTGCGCGCCCGGGCCCAGGTCCTTCCCGACCCCCGGTTCTCCGGCCGCGAGGAGGACACCGCCCTGGGGGCGGCCGGGTTCGCGGCCCGCCTGCTCCGCACTCCGGAACCCACCGCCCGGACGACGTCACCGCACGCCGTCCCGCAGTTCCACTGACCGTCGCACCCCTCCGAGAGGACCCCTGCCGTGAACGAAATGACCACCCTCGAGCGACGTGCGTTGTCGCGCATCACCACCGACCAGGGGCGCGTGCTCATCGTCGCGGCCGACCAGCGCAACAGCATGAAGGCGGTGATGAAGGACGCCCCCGACGGCGCCGCGTCGGTCACCACCGAACAGCTCGCGGCGGCCAAGGCCGACCTCGTGACCTACCTCGCCAACAACGGCCCCGCCATCCTGCTCGACCCCGAGACGGCGCTGCCCGCCATCGTCGACGACGGGGTCATCGCCCCGGGGACGGCCCTGGTCGTCGGTCTGGACGCCTCGGGCTCCGAGACCGTCGACGGCCTCAAGCACACCTGCCGCATCCCCGGCGTCACCCCGCGGACGGTCCGCGAGATGGGGGGGGACGTCGCCAAGATGCTCTGGTACCTGCGCCCCGACCGGCAGGGGGCCGACTCGCGCACGGTCCAGGAGATCCGCGACCTCGTGCGGGACTGCGAGGCCGAAGGGGTCCTGCTGATCGTCGAGATCCTCACCTACGCCCTCCCCGACGAGACCGAGGAGGAGTACGCCGTGAAGTTCCCGGAGCTGATCGTGGAGTCCGCCCGCCTCTCGGTGGACGCCGGGGCGAAGGTGCTGAAGCTGCCCTACCCCGGTTCGGCCGAGGCCGCGGACGCCGTCACCGGCGCGGCGCGCGGGGTTCCCTGGGCCGTCCTCTCCGCCGGGGTCGACCACGCGACGTTCATCGGCCAGGTCGAGATCGCCGTCGCCCACGGCGCCGCCGGCGCCATGGCCGGGCGTTCCCTCTGGAAGGACAGCCTCACGGTGGACCCGGTGGTCCGCGAGGACCTGCTGACCCACCGCGCCCTACCGCGACTGCTCGAGCTCGCCGACGCGGTCAACGGCAAGGTCTCGGCCCACGCCTGACGTGGACGGGTTCGCGGGGCGCACGGTCCTCGTCACCGGTGCCGCGGGCGGCATCGGCAGCGCGATCGTGCGCCGGCTCGTCGGGGCGGGGGCGGAGGTCGTCGCGGCCGACCGGAGCGTCGAGGCCCTGCAGGCGGTCGTGCGGGAGACGGGAGCCCGTCCGCTGGCGTTCGACCTGCTCGTGGAGGACTCCGTCCGCGACGCCCTGCGCGGCGAGACGTTCGACGGCCTGGTGAACTGCGCCGGGTTCGGCGGGCTCGTCGCGCCGCTCCTCGACGTCCGGGTCGCCGACTTCGACCGGGTCGTCGCGGTGAACGCCCGCGGGGCCCTGCTGGTGACCCAGCACGTCGCCCGGGCCATGGTCGCCGCCGGGCGGGGAGGGGCGATCGTGAACGTCTCCAGCCAGGCCAGCCTGGTGGCCCTGGCGGGGCACGCCGCCTACGCGGCGTCGAAGTCCGCGCTCGACAGCCTCACCCGGGTCGCCGCGCTCGAACTCGGCCCGCACCGGATCCGGGTGAACAGCGTCCACCCGACCGTGGTCATGACCCCGATGTCGGCGTCCTACTGGGGTCGTCCCGAGATCGGGGACCCCTTCCTCGCCGCGGTGCCGCTGGGTCGCTGGGCCACCGAGGAGGACGTCGCGGGGCCGGTCGTGTTCCTGCTCGGCGACGGGGCCGCGATGGTCACCGGGGCGGCCCTGCCGGTCGACGGGGGCTACACGTGCCGCTGAGGGATCGTCGTCCGACGTCGTGCCGCGAAGGGGGAGGGACGTGACCGGCGAACGTCGAGGTGGTGCGGGCGTGCCCCGCGCGGTCGTCGTCGCCGGGGAGGCCGGGAGCGGCAAGACCACCCTCGGCCGGGCCCTGGCCCGTCGGCTGGGCGCGGCGGTCCTCGACCTCGACCCGTTGACCGAGCCCCTGCTCGACGGCCTGCGGGACCTGCTGGGCGGCCCGCACTGGCTCACCGGCCCGCACGCGGGGACCGTCCGCGCGGCCCGGTACGCCGCGCTGCGCGAGACGGCCCGCGACGTGCTGGGCGCCGGGTCCTCCGTCGTGCTCGTCGCCCCGTTCACCGCGGAACTGCGCGGCGGGCCCGAGTGGGAGCTCCTGCGCGCAGCCCTCGCCCCCGCCGTCCCCGAGGTGATCCACCTGCAGGGTTCCCCGGAGGTGCTGGCCCGGCGCCGGGCGGCCCGGGGGCAGCTGCGCGACGGGTTCCGCGAGCAGGTCGTCGCGCCACCCCCGCGCGTCCCGCACACCGCGGTCGACGTGCTGCTGGACCCCCGCCAGCAGGAGGCGCGGGCCGCGCTGGCCCTGGGGGCGCTCACGCCGCTCGACCCCGGGCACCCCGTCTTCGGACGTTCCTACGACGCCGTGCTGTTCGACCTCGACGGCACCCTCGTCGACTCCACCCCGGCGGTGCTGCGCGCGTGGGCCCGGCTGGGGGAGGAGTTCGGCATCCCCGGGGACGCGGTGCAGCGCAACCACGGTCGCCCGGCCGAGGGGCTGCTGGCCCGGTTCCTCGCCCCCGCCGAGGCGGCGCGGGCGCTCGCCCGGGTCGAGGAGCTCGAGACCGCGGACGTCGACGGCGTGATCGCCCTCCCGGGGGCCGGGGAGCTGGTCGGACGCCTCCCCACCGGACGGTGGGCCGTCGTCACCTCGGGCACCACCTCCGTGGCCGGGGCGCGCCTGGCCGCGGCGGGGCTGGTGCGGCCCTCCGTGTTCGTCACCCGCGACCGGGTGCGGCACCCGAAACCGCACCCCGAACCCTTCCTGCTCGCCGCGGCCGAGCTGGGGGTCGACCCGTCCCGCTGCCTCGTCCTGGAGGACGCCCCCGCCGGGATCGCCTCGGCGGTGGCCGCGGGGTGCACCGCGGTCGGGATCGCGGGCACCGTCGACGCCGGGGAACTCGGCGCCGCGGACGTGGTCGTGGAGTCGCTGGAGCAGTTGCGGTTCGAGTCCTCCGCGCGGTCGGTCCGGGTCTTCCCCGCCTGAGCCCCGCCCTCAGCGCTGCGACGGCAGCGGCGGGCAGCGCACCAGCAGTGCGCCCGGCTCCACGGTCAGCGTGATGCGGAGCGCCTCGCCGATCGGGTCGCCGTCCAGCTCGACCTCCTGGGGTTCACCCGTCATCACCTCGAAGCGACGCCCGCGCAGGTGGCGCACCCGACGCTGACCGCGCCGGTCCCGCGTCGCGATGGCCCACGCCACCTCGCCCCAGCCGATCCCGCCCCGGGGGGAGATCACCACGGCGTCCAGGTGACCGTCGTCGATCTCGGCGTCCGGCATCAGCACCAGTTGCTTCGTGAGCTTCCCGCAGTTGCCGACGATGACCGCGCGGGTGCGCACGGCCAGGGGTTCCTCGTCGTCGACGCGGACCTGCACCTTCGCCTGCGGACCCCACAACGCCCGCGCCCCCGAGACGACGTACGCGCCGTAGCCCAGCCGCTGCTTCAGCCGGTCCTCGACCCCGGCCATCATCGCCGCGTCGAAACCCAGCCCGGCCATCACCAGGAACAGGTACCGCTCGGGCTCGTCGTCGTGACCCGACCGGTCGACCTCCAGCCAGCCGACGTCGATCCGCTGGTCCTCCTCGGAGAACACCAGGTCCAGCGCCGCCGCGAGGTCGGTGTGCGGGACGTCCAGGTTGCGCGCCAACAGGTTCCCGGTGCCCGCCGGCAGCAACGCCATCGGCGTCGACGTCCCCGCCAGCGACTCCGCCACCGCGCGGACCGTCCCGTCGCCCCCCGCCGCGAGCACGATGTCGACCCCCTCGGCCACCGCCCGCCGCGCCTGCGGACCACCGGGTTCGTCGATCGTCGTCGGCAACCACAACGGATCGGCCCAGCCGTGGGACCGGAACACCGCCGCGACGTAGGCCTGCCGGCGCCGCAACGCGTGCTGGTCCAGGACGCTGAACTTCGTCGGGTTCACCACGATCGCCGCCCGCCGCTGCCGGGGCGCCTCGTCGTGCGGCTCGTCGTGCGGCTCGACCGCCGGGACCACCTGGGCGCGCAGAGCCCGCGTCGACCGGCGCTCGCGGGCCAGCAGCGTGAACGTCACGACGAACGCGACGGCGAGCAGGACGGCGAGGGCGCCGGTGCCGAAGAGGTCCGCCACCGTCATCCGGTCAAGCTACCTGCTCGCCGGTCCCTCCCCGCCCGGGTGGTGGTGTCCGTCGGTGGTCGCGGAACGGGGTCGGGGGTCAGGGGGGTGACCCGTTAGTGTCGAGACGTGATCGACCTGCGACTGCTGAGGGACGAACCGGACCTCGTCCGCGCGAGCCAGCGTGCCCGTGGCGAGGACGAAGGTGTCGTCGACCGGGTGCTGGACGCCGACGCGCGTCGCCGCGCCGCCATCGCCGAGTTCGAGCAACTGCGCTCCGAGCAGAAGTCGCGCGGCAAGGAGATCGCCGCCGCGAAGGGCGAGGAGAAGCAGAAGCTCGCCGCCGCGGTGAAGCAGCTCTCCGAGCGCGTGAAGACGGCCGACGCCGCGTCCGGCGCGGCCGGCGAGGAGTTCGAGACGCTGCTGCGCTCGATCCCCAACGTCGTCGAGGACGGTGTCCCCGCCGGTGGCGAGGACGACTACGCCGTGCTCGAGGAGATCGGGACCCCGCCTGAACTGCCCGAGGGGCTCGACGCCTGGCGCGACCACCTCGAACTGGGCGAGAAGCTCGGGGCCATCGACATGGAACGCGGCGTCAAGGTGGCGGGTTCGCGGTTCTACTTCCTCACCGGTGTCGGTGCGCTGCTGGAACTCGCGCTGCTGAACCTGGCCGTGGCGAAGGCCGTCGGCAACGGTTTCACCCCGATGATCACCCCGACCCTGGTGAAGCCCGAGGTGATGGCGGGCACCGGGTTCCTCGGTGCGCACGCGGCCGAGGTCTACCACCTCGAGGAGGACGACCTCTACCTCACGGGGACCTCCGAGGTCGCCCTGGCCGGCTACCACGGTGACGAGATCCTCGACCTGTCGGCGGGCCCGAAGCGCTACGCCGGTTGGTCGGCCTGCTACCGCCGCGAGGCCGGTTCCTACGGCAAGGACACCCGCGGGATCATCCGCGTCCACCAGTTCCACAAGGTGGAGATGTTCTCCTACTGCCGGCCGGAGGACGCGAGCGCGGAGCACCAGCGGCTGCTCGGTTTCGAGAAGGACATGCTGGCCGCCATCGAGGTCCCCTACCGCGTGATCGACACGGCCGCAGGGGACCTCGGTTCCTCGGCGGCCCGGAAGTTCGACTGCGAGGCGTGGGTGCCGTCGCAGGGCGCGTACCGCGAACTCAGCTCCACCTCGAACTGCACGACCTTCCAGGCCCGCCGCCTCGGGGTGCGCGAACGCCTCGAGGAGGGTTCCGGGACCCGTCCCGTGGCGACGCTGAACGGCACGCTGGCCACCACTCGCTGGATCGTCGCGATCCTCGAGAACCACCAGCAGGCCGACGGTTCCGTGCGGGTCCCCGCCGCGCTGCAGCCGTACCTGGGCCTGGAGGTCCTCACCCCCGTGCGCTGAGCGACCCCCTCGGCTCCGACCAGTGCCCGCCTGCGCGCAGGTGCCCGACCACCAGGCGTTCCAACCGCGTCCGCGGTTCGACGAGGTCGAGCACCTCGCGCAGCGGTCGGCGGAACACGAACTTCGCGACCGCGCGGTCGCCCTCCTCCCCGCGCTCGACGGGTCCGAGGGCGAACCTCTCCGCGAAGCGCACGATCCCGCTGGCCGGCCCGAGGGTCGGGGGCAGCAGCGGGTCCAGCAACCACGACGTGCAGTGGAACTCCCGGGCGCCGAGGACCTCCACGGCGCGGGCGAGGGAGTCCTCGACGGCCTCGTCGCTCAGCGGGCCGGCTTCGGGGAGGTGCACGGCGTGCCCGTCGGTCCCGGCCACGCGTTCGAACTGCAACCGCCCCAGCGCGACGACGTCCGCCCGGGCCAGGCCCAGCAACCACGGCACGTCGATCCCGTCGCCGTAGGCGGCGACCTTGCGCGGGACGTCGGCCAGCGTCGCCTCCGCGGTGCCGGCGTCCAACCCGAGGTGCCGGAACCGCGCCAGCACCTCCTCGTGGAGCTGGTCCAGGGCACGCGTGAAGCGGGGGACGGGCAGGTCGAGGGCCGGGGCCTGCGGGGCGAGCAGGGCGGAGCGGACCAGCTCCACGTCGTTGACCGCGTCGCCCACCGCGTCGCCCACCACGTCGCCCACCACGTCGCTCACCGCGACACCTCCGCGAGCATCGCCGCACCGCGGGCCGCGGCGGTGTCGCCGTGCACGGCGGCGACGACCCGGGGCTGACGCACCCCCGGGAGGCGGTCGGCCAGCGCGGTGCGCAGGGGGTCCAGCAGCAGGTCACCGGCCAGCGCCAGCCCTCCGCCCACGACGAGGACCGACGGGGCGACGGTGGCGACCAGCCCGGCCAGCGCGTGCGCCAGGACGTCGACCGTCTCCCGCCAGACCTGCTGCGCCGCAGCGTCTCCGCCCCGCACCGCGGCGGCGGCCTCGTGGGCTCCGGTGGTCCCCGCGCGGCGGGCGGTGGCGGCCGCCGACGCCACCTCCTCCACCCTGAGCCCACGGAAGGGGCCCTCGGTGAGGACGAGCTGGCCGATCTCGCCGGCCCACCCGCCGGCCACCAGCGGTACCCCGTCGACGAGGACCGCGGCGGCGATCCCGGTGCCGACCGGTACGAAGGCGACGACGCCGTCGGCTCCGCGGGCCGCTCCGGTCCGGGCCTCGGCGACGGCCCCGGCCCGCACGTCGTGGCTGAGGACGACCCCCGTCCCGAGCGCTGCGGTGAGCAGGGCGGCGAAGGGGACGTCGGTCCAGCCCAGGTTGGTGGACAGGACGCCGGTCCCGCTCGTCTCGTCGACCACCCCCGGCAGGGCGACGCCCACGGGGTCGCCGGGGCGGTGGCCCAGCCGGGCGGCGAGGTCGGCGACGGCGGAGACGACTCCCCGGCCGGTGGGGTCGGGGCGCGGCGTCGGGACCCGCTGGTCGTCGAGGACGGTCCCGTCGGCGCCCGGCCGCAGGCCCTTGACGGTGGTGCCCCCGACGTCGATGCCGATCGGCGGTGCGGGAGCGGTGCGGGCGGGTGGTGGGGTGGGGGGCATCGGCTTCTTCCCGCGAGGCCCGGCTCCGGCTCGTCGCCGTCACGTCCCAGACCGCTGCTGATCGTTGTTGATCTCTGCGGGGTCATCTTGAGCAGGATCGTGCACCGACGTCAATCCCCGACGTGCCATCCTGGGAGCCCCAGTGGAGGAGCCGCACATGACCGCCCAGCAGCGCCTCAACCAGGTGCTCGAGTACGTGACCGAGCGCGGGAACGTCTCCATCGCCGAGGTCGCGCAGACGCTGGGCGTCTCCACCGCCACCGTGCGCCGGGACCTGAACCTCCTCGCCGAGCAGCGCCTGGTCACCCGCACCCACGGTGGTGCGGCCGTGCTCGGCACGGGGTACGAGCTCCCGCTGCAGTACAAGATCGCCCGCCAGGCGGACGCGAAGCTGGCCATCGCCCGGGCCGTGGTCGAGCTGGTGCAGCCGGGGGACTCCGTGGGCCTGAACGGCGGGACGACGACGACCGAGGTGGCCCGGGCCCTGGGTGCGAGCGAGCGGCTCCGTCCCGGTGGGGGTGCACCCGGGGTCACGATCGTGACGAACGCGCTGAACATCGCCTACGAGATGTCGGTGCGCGAGCACGTGAAGATCGTGGTCACGGGCGGGGTGCCGCGCCGGCAGAGCTACGAGCTGGTGGGTCCGCTGGTGGGGTCCTCGTTGCGCGACTTCAGCCTCGACCTCGCCGTCCTCGGGGTCGACGGCCTCACCGGTCGCTCCGGGGCGACGACGGTGCACGAGGGGGAGGCGGAGGCGAGCCGGCAGATCGCGGCTGTGGCCGGCCGGGTGGTCGTCGCGGCCGACGCGACGAAGCTGGGCCGCACGACCTTCGCCCGGATCTGCCCGCTGGAGCGCCTCCACGTCCTGGTGACCGACGCCCCGGTGACAGGGGACGTCGCGGCGGAGCTGGCCGCGGCCGGCGTCGAGGTCGTCGTCGCCGGGGCCTGAGCGCCCCCGCCCTTCGTCCCGGGGGCCGCCCGGGTTGCGAGTGTTTCGTCGTCCGCACTCCCTGGTCCTGTCGTGGTCTGCGAGCTAGTGTCACTTCATGCTCACTTGGACCGGCTTTGCGACAAGTTCGCTCACGAGGGTCGAGCGGTGATCACTTCGGACCTCCGGGTCGCCCTCATCGGAGCCGGGGCCCGCTCCGAGATCGGTCAGCACGTGCCGGTCGTCCGTCCCGGCGCGCGCGTCGTCGCGGTCGCCGACACCACCCCCGCCGGCCGGGAGCGCGCCGCGACGAGCTTCCCCGGCGCCGTCCTGCACCCCGACCACCGGGCGCTCGTCGCGGCGGGTGGCGTCGACGCGGCCATCGTCACCACCCCCGACGACACCCACGCCGCGATCGCGGAGGACCTGCTGCGCGCCGGGATCGCGGTGTACCTGGAGAAACCGCTCGCCACGACGCTCGCCGATGCCGACCGGGTGCTGCTCGCGGCCACGCAGACGGGGACCCCGCTCTACGTGGGGCACAACTTCCGGCACGCGGAGGTGGTGCGGACCATGCGGGACGTCATCGCCCGCGGGGAGATCGGCGAGGTGAAGGCCGTCTGGGTGCGCCACTTCGTCGGGCACGGCGGCGACTACTACTTCAAGGACTGGCACGCCGACCGTCGTCGCACGGGCACGCTGCTGCTCCAGAAGGCCAGCCACGACATCGACGTCATCCACCACCTGGCCGGCGGGTACACGCGCCGGGTCGTGGGGATGGGTGACCTGATGGTCTACGGCGCGATCCAGGACCGGCGGGAGCGGCCGGGGGAGACGATGCCGGACTGGTTCTCGATGGACAACTGGCCGCCGGCGGCCGCGACGGGGCTGAACCCGGTGGTGGACGTCGAGGACCTCTCCATGGTCCTCATGACGTTGGACAACGGGGTCCAGGCCAGTTACCAGCAGTGCCACTTCACCCCGGACTACTGGCGCAACTACACGGTGATCGGCACCGAGGGCCGGTTGGAGAACTTCGGGGACACCGCGGGCGGAGTGGTCCGGGTGTGGAACCGCCGGCACGAGTTCTCCGCGGCCGGGGACCGGGAGCACCCCATCGCCGGCGTCGAGAGCGGTCACGAGGACGCCGACGTCCTGACGATGGCGGAGTTCCTGGCCCACGTCGCCGACGGTTCGCCGACGGTGGTCTCCCCGGTCGCGGCGCGGGAGGCGGTGGCCGCGGGTTCGCTGGCTGCGGAGTCGCTCCGTTCCGGCTCGCTCCCGCAGACCGTCCCCGACCTCCCCGACGACGTCCGTCGCCACTTCCAGCAGGGGGTCACGGCGGGAGGGGCGCCACCGGCAGACCGCGGTGGCGAGGCGTGACCCACGTGGTGGCGAGCTCCGAGCCGGGGTGACCTTAGGCTGGAGGACGTGAGTGGTGGCCTGGAGGGCGTGCTGGTGGCGCTCGACGTCGATGGAACCGTCGTCGACCTGGACGAGGCGATGTCCGACCGGGTCCGGTCGGCCGTGCGCCGGGTGGCGGAGGCCGGGGCGCACGTCGTCGTCGCGACCGGACGCTCGCTGCACGGGACGCTGCCGGTGCTGCAGCGCCTGGGTCTGCACGACGGTTTCGCGGTGTGCTCCAACGGCGCCGTCACGGTCCAGCTCGACGCCACCGAACCGCAGGGCTACCGCGTCGTCTCGCTGCACACCTTCGACCCGTCGGGGGTGGCCGAGACCCTGCGCGAGAACCTGCCCGCGGGGTTGTTCGCCGTCGAGGTCCTGGGGCGCGGTTTCAAGCTCACCGCGCCGTTCCCGGACGGGGAACTCACGGGGGAGATGGAGGTCGTGCCCTTCGACGAGCTCTTCACCGAACCGGTCATGCGGGTCGTCGTCCGCAGCCCCGAGCACACCTCCGCGGAGTTCTCCTCACTGGTCGAGGCGGTCGGTCTGCACGGCGTCGCCTACTCCGTCGGCTGGACGGCCTGGCTCGACCTCGCCCCCGACGGCGTGACCAAGGCCAGTGCGCTGGAGGAGGTCCGGGTGCGGCTGGACGTCGAACGCGCCGCGACCCTCGCCGTCGGCGACGGCCGCAACGACGTCGAGATGCTGCGCTGGGCCGGCCGCGGCATCGCCATGGGCAACGCCCCGGCCGAGGTCCAGGCCGCCGCCGACGCCGTCACCGCCCACGTCGACGAGGACGGTCTCGCGCTGGTGCTCGAGGACCTCGTCGCCGTGGGCCTGCCGGCGGGCTGATCCCGCGGCCGGAACTCAGCCGGTGCGGGCCGCGACGAAGCGGGCCAGCTCGTCGAGGTTGGCCACCTCGCACGTCCGGCGGCCCTCCTCGATGTCGTGGATCATCTCCACCACGCGGTCGAAGACGGGTCCCTGGATGTCCTTGTGGACCTCGTCGACCTCGGTCTTGCGCTTGCGGACCATCAGGTCGCGGTAGATGCCGGAGTGCGTCTTGGCGCTGCGGCGGTTGAAGGCGGCGAGGCGGTCGAAGGACCCGGGGAGGTCGTCCGGCTCGAAACCGTCGAACCCCTCGACGGTGACGGGCGCCTGGGCCAGCACCTCCTCGGAGATCGCGGTCATGACCCCGCGGTACTCGGGACGTTCGAGGGTCTCCGCGATCGGGAGGTCGGACACGGCTCCCGCCCACATCATGGCGCCGTAGACCTCCTTCCCCCAGAGGTAGCCGAGCACGTTCTCGGTGGCCTCGGCGTAGGGGAGGACCTCGGCGAGCCGGGCGACGCGCGGCGTGACCGGGCCGCCGGCCAGTTCCCCGATCCGGAAGGTGGCGACGTTGCCCTGGAGGACGACCCCGGGCGCCATCAGGTCGGCCCCGATGTTGACGAAGCTCGCGAGCACCCGTTCGCGGCCGAGGGCCTCGATCAGGACGTCGGCGGTCAGCCCGTTCTGGACGGTCAGGACGTAGCCGTCCGGGGCGAGGCGGTCGCGCAGCAGGTCGGCGACGGCGGCGGTGTGCAGGCTCTTCACGGCGACGACGGCGTGCTCGACGGTGTCGGGCAGTTCCTCGGGCAGGATCGCCGGGACCCGGACGACGAACTCCTCGACCGGGCCCTCGATGCGCAGTCCGTCGCGCCGGATCGCGGCGACGTGCGCCGCGTCCGCGTCCACCAGGGTCACGTCGTGGCCGTCGCGGAACGCGCGGGCCCCGAGGGTCCCGCCGATGGCGCCGGCGCCGATGACGAACAGCTTCACGCGCGCACCTGCTCCGGCACGGCGCGGTCGACGAAGTCCCGCAGCACGCGCTGGAACTCCTCCCGTTCCTCGTTCTGGGGCGAGTGGCCCGAGTTCTCGAACACCACGAGTTCCGCCCCGGGGACGAGGCGGGCGATGGTCTCGGACGCGCTGACCGGGGTCACCCAGTCGTGGCGGCCGACGGTGACCAGCACCGGCACCGCCACGTGCGGCAGGTCGGCCTTGAGGTCGTAGGTCGGGAAGTTCTCCTGGAAGCACGCGTTGTGCGCCTCGTGCCGGTAGATCCCGGCCTCGACCGCGGCCGTGGACCGCGCCTCGTCGTAGTCGGCGTCGTAGAGCGGGATGAGTTCCCGCCACAGTTCCTTCAGCTCCTCGTCGCTGCGGACGGTGCCGCCCCAGTAGCGGTCGAAGTGCTCCCAGTCGATCTCGACGCGGGTCTGCTCCCGGGCGTTCCGGAACGCGAGTTCCAGGTTGGACCCGTCGGCGGAGGTGTCGCGCAGGACCACGGCCTGCACGTGCCGGGGGTAGCGCACGGCGTACTCCAGCGCGATGAACCCGCCGTAGGAACCTCCGGCGACGCTCACCCGCTCGGCCCCGGCCCACTGCCGCAACCCCTCGACGTCGGCGGCCCACTGCTCGTGGGAGTAGGGCCCGACGCCCTCGCTGCGCCCGCACCCGCGGGCGTCGAACACGACGACGCGGAACCGGTCGGCGAGCGGCCCGAACGTCGAGCGCGGTTCGGCGAGGGAACCGATCCCGCCGCCGCCGTGGTGGGCGATGAGCACGGGCCCGTCCTCCGGGCCGAGCACCTCGACGTTCAGGCGTGCCCCGTTGATCAGGACGTCCACGGTTCTCCTCCGGTGCTGGTGTGCCCGTCCGCGAGCACGGTCTCGATGTGGCGCTCGACGACGTCGCCGAGCACGGTGAGCGGAACGGCCCCCGAGGACAGGACCGCGCGGTGGAACTCCACGACGGAGAACCGGTCCCCGAGCCGCTGTTCCGCCACTCCGCGCAGCCGCAGGATCTCCCGGCAGCCGATCATGTAGGCCAGCGCCTGGCCGGGCCAGGCGGTGTAGCGGTCGACCTCGCTCTCGACGTGACCGCGGGTCGTGGCGGTGTTGTCGTACATGAACTCCACCGCCCGTTCCCGGGTCCAGCCGAAGTGGTGGATGCCGGTGTCGACCACGAGCCGGCAGGCGCGCAGCGCCCGGAACGACAGCATGCCGAGGCGGGACAGGTTGTCGCTGTAGAGCCCCATCTCCTCGGCCAGCTGCTCGGAGTAGAGCCCCCACCCCTCGTTGAAGCTGCAGGCCTCGACGTCGAGCGAGCGCCGGTAGCGAGGGATGTCGAGCAGTTGCGCCGTCGCGAGCTGCAGGTGGTGACCCGGGACGGCTTCGTGGAAGGACAGCGACTCGTACTCGTAGCGGAAGTGGCTCGGGGCGTCGGCCGCGAGCACGCAGTACGCCCCGGGTCGGCTCCCGTCGAGGGCCGGCGGGCGGTAGTAGCCCAGGGCGCTGCCGGCCGCGTCGATCGGGTTGATCTCCTCGATCGCGCAGTCCGGGATCGCGAGCGCCGGGAACCAGGCGTCGCGGACGGCCTCGGCCCGCTGCAGGGCCCCCCGGGCCACCGCGACGATCTCCGCGCTGGTCTCGAAGCGCAGCGCGGGGTCGCTGCGCAGGCGGTCGGCGATCCGCGGGAACTCGGTCTCCCCGAGGGCGCGGCCGCCGACGACGGCCCACTCGGCGCGCATCTCCTCGAGCACGTCGAGGCCGATCCGGTGGATCTCGGGGGCGGTGAGCCCCGTCGTCGTGTGCCGGCGGATCGCCGCGGCGTACCCCTCGGTCCCTCCCGGCACGGCGTGGATCCCGATGTCGTGTCCGGTGCGGCCGAGGGGGAGCAGTTCGGTGCGCAACCGGACGGTGAGCGCGTGCAGCGCCGGGCGAACTCCTTCTCCCACGAGCCGCGTCGCCTCGCGCAGGGTGTCCGGGTCGCCGGACGCGCGGGCCGGGGTGAGCAGCGCGTCGTCGTCGAGGGCGACCGCGAGGTGCCCGTCCAGCTGCTCGATCGCGTGCTGGACCCCGAGGCGGGTCGGGACCCGGCCGGCGGTGGCCTCCTCGGCGTAGCGCTCCCCGAGGGCTGTGAAGAAGCCGGGGAGTCCGGCGAGGCGGCGCAGGTAGCGCTGCGCGGCCGGCGGTTCGGTCGCCGTCATGGCCGGTACCGCCTGGAAGACGAGACCCTGCCGGCTGACGTACCCCTTCGCCGAGGCGTTCGCCGCCCACAGCGAGTGGGCGGCGTCGTCCGCGGCGCCCCGGGCCAGGGCGATGAGGACGCCGCGGTCGACCACGTCGTCCCGGTCGAGTCCGGCGGGGTCGATCGCCTCGGCCGCACGGGCCACCTCGTGCAGCTGCGCGGCGGCGCGTTCGCTCGCGGCGCGGGACGGGTCGCCCGGGAGGTGGTCGAACTCGCTGAGCCCGAGCAGGGTCGCGTTGTAGGGGTCGTAGGTGTGCTGGAGGTGGAAGTACCGCTCGCGCAGCGCGGCCAGCCCCGTCCCGGGAGCCGGGTCGGTGGTCGTTCTCACGTGGTGCCGTCCTTGCTGCGGGTCCCTCAGAAGAGGGAGTGCCCGCCGTCGATGGAGATCGTCTGGCCGCTGACCCAGGAGGCGTCGGGGTCGGCGAAGAACAGCACGCCGCGCGCGATGTCGTCCGGGGTCCCGGTGCGCCGCACGGCGATCCGTTCCAGGAGGGCCTGCTGACCGGCGGCGCCGTAGGAGTCCCACTGCGCCTGGGTGGTGGGGTTGGACAGCACGAACCCCGGGGCGATGCAGTTGGCGGTGATGCCGAACGGCCCGAGTTCGTGCGCCAGTTGCCGGGTGAGACCGATCTGGGCCGCCTTCGCGGTCGTGTAGGCCTGGACGCCGGTGAGGCTCACGCTGCGCCCGGCCCCGGAGGAGATGGTGACGATGCGCCCGTACCCCGCGCGCTTCATGGCGCGGACGGCGGCCCGGCTGCAGTTGCGCATCGTCGTGAGGTTCGCCCGGACGACGGCGTCCCAGGCCGCGTCGTCGAGTTCGTCGAGGGGGGTGTGCGTCTGCCCCACGACCCCGCCGGCGCAGTTCACGAGCACGTCGACGGCACCGACGGCGGTGAAGAACTCCTCGACCGCTGCGGTGTCGGCGAGGTCGACCTCGTCCCGGTCGACGCCGTGCACGGTCGCGCCCGCCTCCCGCAGCCGGTCGGCGATGGTGCGCCCGATCCCCTGGGCGGTGCCGGTGACGACGGCCACCCGACCGGTCTGCGTTCCCACGCTCACTCCTGCCCCTCCGGTTCGGCGGTCGCGCTCACCCGGTGGGCGCGGGCGATCTGGACCGTGTTCTCCCACTCCTTCATGCGGTCGATGCCCCGGCTGCCGCTGGCGAGGAGGACCGCCTCGACGAGCGCCTCGACCAGGACGACGGTGCCGACCATGGAGTCGAAGGGGATCCCGGCCACGGCCACCGGGAGCACGATGTCGGCGCTCTCGGTGGCGGGGGACAACCCCTGGTCGGTGATGACGACGACCGTCGCGCCGCGGCTCTTGGCGATGCCCGCGGCCTGCTTCGAGCTCAGCTCGTAGCGCCGGAAGTCGAAGATCACCGCGACGGCACCGGAGCACAACCGCAGGAGCCGCCCGATGTCGTGTCCCAGGGGTTCGGGGACGAAGTCGACGCAGGGGATCGCCTGGTCGAGCTCGGCCGCGAAGAGCTGGGCCGGGAACCGGCTGAAGTAGCCGCCCATGACGGCGACCTGCTTCGGTCGCCGGGCCAGGGCCTCCACGGCGAGGTCGAACTCGCTGGGGGGCACCGAGGTGGCGAGCTGCTCGAGCAGCCCGACCCGTTCGGTGACGGCCGTCTGGAAGACGGGCTGCTCGGCGAGTTCCCGGGCTCCCTGCTCGGTGCGTCGCACCGGGCTGTTCATGTGGTGGGTGACCTCGTCGCGCAGGCGCCGCTGGAACTCGGGGTAGCCGCTCATGCCGAGCCGGGTCACCAGCCGCAGCACCGTGGGGGTGCTGGTGCCGGCGGCCTTCGCGACGGTGGCCGCGCTCTCCAGCCCGGCGCTGGGGTAGGAGGCCAGCAACGTGCGGGCCACCTTCTTCTCGGCCGGGGTCAGCTCGCCCATGCGGGCGAAGATCTCGTCGTCGATCTTCATGCCGTCCACTCTCTCGTCTGAGCGCGCCGCGGACCCTCAGGTCAGCAGGACGACCCCGTCCTGACCCTCGAACGCGGCGAACATGGTCGGGGAGTTGTGCGCCACGACGACGGTGCCGTCCGGGGCGACGGCCACCAGCCCGCCGCTGGCGTCCTTCGCGGTCAGCTCGGCGAGGACGGTGTCGCGCACGGCGTCGGCCAGCGTGGCTCCGAGGTAGCGCATCCGGGCGGCGATGTCGTAGGAGACGACCCCGCGGATGAACGCCTCCCCCTCGCCCGTGCAGGACACCGCGAGGGAGTCCCCGCGGGCGTAGGTGCCGGCGCCGATGACGGGGCTGTCCCCGACCCGGCCGGTGCTCTGGGCGGCCATCCCCCCGGTCGAGGTGGCCACGGCGATCCTGCCGTCACGGTCGCGGGCGACGGCGCCCACGGTGCCGTGGCGGGGGGCGGCGAGGCGCAGGGCGTGGATGCGTTCCAGCTGGACCTTCCGCGCCTCGGTGATGAAGTACTCCTGCTCGCGCACCTCGAGGTCCCACCCGGTCGCCAGGTCGCGGGCGGGGTCGACGAGCAGCACGTGCGAACTGTTCTCCAGCACCGCGCGGGCGAGGCGGACGGGGTTCTTGGCGTGGCGCGAGACGGCGATCGCCCCGGCGCGACCGTCGTCGTCCATGACGGCGGCGTCGTGCTCGACCGATCCGTCCGCCGCCAGCGCGGCACCGCGGCCGGCGTTGAACAGCGGGTCGTCCTCGAGCTGCTCCACCGTGGCGCAGACGGCGTCGAGCGCCGACCCGCCGTCCTCGAGCACCACGCGACCGGCGAGGTAGGCGCGCCGGAGGCCGGCTTCGAAGGACTCGCGGCGCTCGGTGGAGAGTTCCTCGATGCGCCCACCCGCCCCGCCGTGCAGGGCCAGGGAGTACTCGCGCAACGGCGGTGTGGCCCAGAGCCGCGTCTCCCGCGGCCGGGCGATGGATTCCTCGTCGGCCATCAGCGGCCACCTGCCTGTCGGGTGATGTAGTTGACGGCGACGAACGAACGGAAGACGTCGAGCAGGTCGTCGCCGGTGATGCGCACCTCGCGCACACCGGTGCGCTCGGCCCGGCGGGCCCAGGTCGCGACGTCGGCCATGTCGGCGGTCTGCATCTCCAGGTCGAGGGCGACGGGACGTTCGATGCCCGGGGTCGACACCTTCCCGGCGGCGACCCGGCGGACGGCCTCCTCGGCCCCGGCGCGGATGCGGCGGCACGACTCCGTGGGGTGCAGGTTCTCCGCGCTGGCCCGGGTGATCGAGTGCTTGGTGACCACGTTCACGGCGCCGCGGGCGAAGGGTTCCGTCTCCTCCCAGGTCACCTCGTCGCCGGAGACGAAGGCGATCGGCACGCCGTGGTGCTCCGCGACGAGGGCGTTGATGCCGGACTCGCCGACGTAGCGGCCGTTCAGGCGGGCGCCGGAGAACACCTCGGGGTTGTAGGTGTGCGACATCGTCGACGCCGCACCGGAGATCGACCCGTGGTAGCCCACGAAGAAGATCGCGTCGACGGTCTCGTCGAGCCCCTGCATCATGTACAGGGGTTTGTGCCGTCCCGAGATGTACCGGGCCTCCCCGGCGATCGCGCGGGGGTCCAGGTTCGCCATCCGGCTGTGCGAGTCGTTGAGGACGACCTCCGTCGCCCCGCCGGCGATCGCCCCCTCGATGGCGGCGTTGACCTCGGCCTGCAGGAGTTCGCAGCCCAGGGCGTACGAGGGGCTGCCGGGGCGGCACTGGTCCCAGTCGACGATCCCGGCCACCCCCTCCATGTCCAGTGACATCCAGACCTTCATCGGGTGGTGCTCCTCGGTTCGTGGACGGGTGCTTCGTCGAGCAGTTCAGGGCGGACGTCGACGCGGTCGATGCTCGACGCGGGGTCGGGCGGGGCCTGGAAGTCGGGCAGTTCCGCGGCCCGCAGGCAGGCCGACACGTGACCGGTCCCCGCCGCGCCCACCGGTTCGAGCGCGGGGTCGACGGTGCGGCAGGCGTCGACCGCGTAGGGGCAGCGCGGGTTGAACCGGCAGCCCGCGGGGACGTCGAAGGGGCTGGGGGGTTCGCCCTCGAGCACGAACTCCTCGTTGACGCTGCCGGCCGTCATGCGCGGGATCGAGTCGATCAGCGCCCGGGTGTAGGGGTGGCGGGGGTTGGCGAAGAGTTCCGCCGTCTCGGCGACCTCCACGATGCGCCCCAGGTACATCACCGCGACGCGCTGGCTGAGGTGCTGCACGACGGCGAGGTTGTGGGCGACGAAGAGGATGCTGAGGCCGAGTTCGCGCTGCAGCCGCGCGAACAGTTCGAGGATCGTGGCCTGCACCGAGACGTCGAGGGCGGAGACGGGTTCGTCGGCGATGAGCACGTCCGGGCGCACCGCGATGGCCCGCGCGATGGCCAGGCGCTGGCGCTGTCCCCCCGAGAACTGGCTGGGGTAGGCGTCGAGGGCGTCCTCCTCCAGGCCGACGAGGTTCAGCAACCGGACGCTCTCGGCCCGGACCTCCGAGCGCGCCACCACGCGGTGCAGCAGCAGGAGCTCACGGAGCATCGACCCGACGGAGATGCGGGGGTTGAGCGAGGAGTACGGGTCCTGGAACACCATCTGGATCCGCCGGCTCGCCTCCTTGTCCCGGCGCGGGGGCACCGGTTCGCCCTGGTGCTCCAGGGTGCCGGAGGTCGCGGTCGTCCCGCCCACGAGGACCTTCGCGAGGGTCGACTTCCCCGATCCCGATTCCCCGACGAGGGCCAGGATCTCCCCCCGGCGCAGTTCGAGGTCGATCCCGTCGAGGGCCTTGAGGCTCGTGCGGCCGTCCTCGGTGCGGGACAACCTGGTCGCCAGCGAGGGCCGGAGCCGGTACGTCTTGGTGACGCCGGTGGCCCGCAGCACCGGGAACGGCAGCGCGGTCGGACTGCTCACGCGGGTGCTCCCTCGAAGATGCGGTGGGTCTCGATGCAGGCGGCGTCGTGCCCCGGGGCGACGACCTCGCGCGGGGGGACGGCGGCGGTGCAGGCGTCCACGGCGAACGTGCACCGGGGGGCGAAGGGACAACCGGGGGGCCGGGCGGCCAGGTTCGGCGGGAAACCCGGGATGGGGACGAGGCGCCGGTCGGGCTGGTCGAAGTCCGGCGCGGAGTCCAGCAACCCCTTCGTGTAGGGGTGGCGGGGGTCGCCCAGGACGTCGCGGACGGTGCCGGACTCCACGATGTGCCCGGAGTACATCACCGCCATGTCCGTGCACGTCTGGTTGACCACGGCCAGGTCGTGCGTCACGAAGGTCAGGGCCGTGCCGGTGTCGGCGCAGAGCCCCTCGAGCACCTTCAGCACCTGGTGCTGAACCGTCACGTCCAGCGCGGTGGTCGGTTCGTCGCAGAGCAGGAGCCGGGGCCCGCACGAGACCGCCATCGCGATCATGATGCGCTGGCGCAGACCGCCGGAGAGTTCGTGCGGGTAGGCGCGGGCCCGCCGCGCCGGGTCGGGGATCCCCGTCTTCGCCATGAGTTCCACGGCGAGGCGCCCCGCGTCCTTCGCGGACAGACCGAGGTGGCGACGGGGCCCCTCGGCGATCTGGTCCCCGACGCGGACGACGGGGTTCAGCGCGGTCATGGGTTCCTGGAAGATCATCGCGATCTCGGGTCCCATGAGGCGACGGCGCGCGGCGCTCGGCATCCCGACGAGTTCACGCCCGTCGTAGACGATGCTGCCGGAGAGCACCTCGACGCCGCGGGGGAGCAGGTCGGCGATCGCCCGCAGGGTCAGGGACTTCCCCGACCCGGACTCGCCGACGACGCCGAAGCGTTCTCCCGGGGCGATCTCGAGCGACAGGTCGTCGACGATGACGGTGTCCGGCCGGTTGCGGTGCCGGATGCCGAGGCTGAGCGAGGAGACGCTGAGCAGGGGACTGAGCGGGGGACTGGTCACGGTCACTTCCTCCTCTCGGGGCTGAGCAGGTCGGAGACCCCGTCCCCGAGCCAGGAGAGGCCGAGGGAGGTGAGGACGACGACGAGACCGGGGATGGTGGCCTGCTGCCACTGGGTCGTGATGAACTCCTGGCCGTCGCTGATCATGGAACCCCACTCCGCCGTGGGCGGGGCGATGCCGAGCCCGAGGTAGCCGAGGGTGACGATCGCCATGATGTCCATGACGATGTCGCTCATCCCGTAGATGATCGCCTGCGACAGCACGTTCGGGCCGATGTGGCGGACCAGGATGCGGGCGTGCGACATCCCGCCCAGGCGGGCCGCGACGACGTAGTCCTGCTCCTTGGCGACCAGCACCTCCCCACGCACGATCTTGGCGTAGGAGACCCACGACACCGCGGCGATGGCGAGGTAGATGCTGAACTCCCCGGAACCGAGGACGAAGACCAGCACGATGACCATGACGTAGAACGGGAACGCGAAGAACACGTCGACGATGCGCATCAGCACCGTGTCCAGCCACCCGCCGGCGTAGCCGGCGATGCCGCCGACGACGGTTCCGACGACGAAGGGGATCAGCACCGCGAGGAACCCGACGCGCAGGTCGACGCGGGCGCCCCAGATCAACCGCGACAGCACGTCGCGCCCGTACTTGTCGGTCCCCAGCGGGTGTGCGCCCGAGGGCGACTGCAGCGCGTTGAGCAGGTCCTGCTTCACGGGGTCGTACGGGGCGAGGACGGGGGCCAGCAGCGCGACCAGGACGAGGAACCCGACGATGACGATGCCGGCCACCAGCGTGCCGCTGCGGTACCAGGGCCGCAGCGTCCGGGAGCGGGCGGCGCGACGTCGCTGGCCACGTTCGACGAGGAGGGCGGTGGGGGTGCTCATGCGCGGGCCGTCCTGCCGAGGTCGACGCGGGGGTCGAGGGCCGTGTAGACGACGTCGGTGAGGATGCCGACGACGACCACGAACAGCGCCACGAAGAGGGTGACGCCCTGGATGGTGGGGAAGTCCCGGGTGAAGATCGAGTTGATCATCAGCGAGCCCAGGCCGGGCAGGGCGAAGACGCGTTCGATGACGAGCGAGCCACCCACCAGGTACCCGAGGTTGACGCCGACGATGGAGACGGTGGGGATGGCGGCGTTGCGCAGCACGTGCCCCCGGAACAACTGCACCCCGTAGGAACCCTTGGACTTCGCGGTGCCCACGTACTCCGAACCCAGCACCGAGATCATCGACGAGCGGAGGCTGCGGATGATGGTGGGCGACATCGCGATCGCCAGGGTGAGCGCGGGCAGGAACAGGTAGTAGACGTGGCCGGCGGCGTCCTCGCCGTAACCGCCGACGGGGAAGGCCCGCATCCCGACCCCGAGCAGCAGGATGAGCATGATGCCGACCCAGAACTGCGGCATCCCCTGACCCAGGAGGGTGAAACCCCGGACCCCGAGGTCGCGCGCCCCGCCCGGGCGGAAGGCGGCGAGGGCGGCCAGCGGGATGCTGATGAGCAGGGCGATGAGCAGGGCGTACAGCAGCAGGGACAGCGTCACCGGGATCGCCTGCAGCACCAGCTGGGCGACGGGGGTCTGGTAGGTGAGGCTGGTGCCGAGGTTCCCGTGGGCGAGTTGTCCCAGGAACGTCAGGTACTGCCGCCACAACGGCTCGTCGAGGCCGAGCTGGGCGGTCAGGGCCGCGACGCTCTCCGCCGTGGCGCGCTCGCCGAGCAGGGCGACGGCGGCGTTGCCGGGCAGCAGGTGGGCCAGGAGGAAGACGATGAGGGTGACGCCGAAGGCGACGGGGATCGACTGCACGAGGCGGCCGGGGATGAATCGCAGACGGTGCAGCACCGTCTCACCTCCTGGTTCGCGCGGGAGTTCACGAGGGTTCGTGGGAGTTCACGGGGGCGCCCGCCGCGTCGGCGGACGCCCCCGGTGCGACGGCTACTTCGTCTTGGAGACGTCCTGCAGCAGGTACCCGCCCAGCGGGGTCACGTGGAAGCCCTGGACCTTGTCGGTCGAGGCGTACACGTAGGGCGAGTAGTACAGGTAGGCGAGGAACGCGTCCTCGCTCGTCTTCTGCTGCAGCTCGGTGTAGAGCTCCTGACGCTTGGCGCTGTCGGTCTCCTTCTGCGCCCGGTTGTTCAGGTCGATGACCTCGGGGTTGTCGTAGGAGGTGAACGCCGACTTCGCCCCACCGGTCGGGACGACCGCGAACGACGTCCACTGGTCGGGGTCGGGGATGTCCATCGTCCAGGCCGAGATGGCCATGTCGAAGTCGGAGGCGAGGCGCGCCTGCTTGTTCGCCGTCGGGTCGAGCTGCTTGATCTCCATCGTGATGCCGATGTCCTTGAGCTCCGACTGCATGATCTGGGCGACGGAGGCCTGGTTCGGGTTGCCCGAGGAGATCAGCAGGGTCGTGGTGAAGCCGTTCGGCTGGGAGGACTGGGCGAGTTCCGCCTTCGCCTTCGCGACGTCGAGCGACGCCCCGCCGGCGTTCTCGTCGTAGTACGGGGTTCCGGGCGAGAGCAGCGAGTTCGCCTCCTGCCCGTTGCCGAACAGGACGGCCTTGACCATGGCCTTGCGGTCGATGGCGTAGGAGATCGCCCGGCGCACGTGGACGTCCTGGAAGGGCGCCCGCGCCTGGTTGAACGCGACGTAGTCGATCTGGGTGGAGGGGAACGTCTCGGCCTTCACCCCGCTCGCCGACTTCAGCGACGCCAGGCTGGACCAGTCCGGGGTGTCGTCGATGTCGATCTGACCGCCCTGGACCTGCAGCTTGCGGGTGTTGGCGTCGGGGACGACGTTCCACTGCACGCTGGAGAGGTAGGGCTTGTCCTTCTGCCAGTACTTGGTGTTGGCGGTCAGCTTGAGCGACTGCCCCTGCTTCCAGCTGTCCCAGACGAAGGGTCCGGTGCCGACGGGGGCCTCGTAGAACTGCTCGGAGGTCTTGCCGCCGTAGCCGTCGGGGATGATCCCGTTGGCGAAGAGCGACAGGTCGGCGATGAGGGGCGCCCACGCGTACTTCAGCTTGATGGTGATCGTCGCGTCGTCGGTCGCCTCGACGGAGTCGATGGCCGCGTTGATGTAGCCCCAGCCGGACTCACCGGTCTTGGTGTCCTCGTCGAGGGAGAACTTCACGTCCTTGGCGGTCATCGGGGTGCCGTCGGAGAACGTGACGTCGGTGCGGAGCTTGATCGTGTACGTCAGACCGTCGTCGGAGATCGTGTAGCCGCTGGCGAGCCAGGGTTCGAGTTCGCTCCCGTCCGCGCTGGAGTGGAACAGCGGCTCCATGATCTGCTCCATCACGCGGATGGAGTTGTTGTCGAAGGTCGTCGTCTTGTCCATCGAGATGATGTCGGCCGACCGCGCGATGGTGAGGTCACCACCCTTGGTGGGTGCACCGCCCGTGGCGGAGCCGCCGTCACCGCTGTCGTCGGCGGCACCGCACCCGCCGAGGGCGAGTGCCATCGTGAGCGCCAGGGCTCCGACGACTCCAGTCCTTCTTCTCATGGAGAGCCTCGCTCGTCTCTGCACCCGGGGGGTGCGCCTGCCGTGGGGTGGATCGGGGGACCGTGCCAGGGCGACGGTGCCGCTGTACTGATGATTACAGTAGTCCCCATCTGGACAGCAATTGTTACGTTTGTGATAACTCTGACGCAACCGTCCGGAGACCTCTCGGCGCCGGAGCCCGCGGTGATCCGGGCTGTATAACGATAAATTAACGATGGGACGGGGTTCGCCCGAGCTCGTTCCCCGCACCGGCTCCGCGACGTAGCGTTCCGGCCAACCGGGTGCAGAGCAGCGTCCGGCGCGCACGCCCCCAGCTCGCCCGGACGCCGCACGGTCGCGGCTCGTCGACGGAGACACCATGAACGAGCAGTTCACCACCCGACGCGCAGTCCTCACCCTCGCCCTGGCCGCCCCGTTGGCCGCCGGCCTCGCCTCGTGCGGCGGCTCGTCGGGCCCCGGTCAGGCCACCGGCGGTGGCGCCACGATGTGGATCCTCACCGGGCAACCGGCGGAGGGGATCCGCACCGATGCCGTGGACGCCTTCAACAAGGCGAACCCGGACGGCGAACTCACCCTCTCCTCGTTCCAGAACGACGCCTACAAGGCCAAGATCCGCACGGCCATCGGCGCCGCCCAGGCCCCCACGATCATCCCCACCTGGGGTGGTGGGGGGCTGCGCGACTACGTCGGCAACGGCCAGGTCGAGGACCTCACCGGGTTCTTCGCCGAGAACGCGGGACTCAAGGACAAGCTGTTCACCAGCGCGTTCGCCGCGGCCACCGTCGACGACAAGATCTACGCCGTCCCGTGCGAGGTCGTGTCCCCGATCGTGTTCTTCTACAACAAGACCCTGTTCGAGCAGGTGGGGGCCCAGCCCCCCACGACCTGGGACGAGCTGATGGCCCTGGTCCCCGTCTTCGTCGACGCGGGCGTCGCGCCGCTGTCGCTGGGCGGGCAGTCGCGGTGGACGAACATGATGTGGCTGGAGTACCTCTACGACCGCATCGGCGGCGCGGAGCTGTTCACCTCGATCTACGACGGTGAACCCGGGGCCTGGTCGAAGCCCGACTCGATCGACGCCCTGACCAAGGTGCAGGACCTCGTCAAGGCCGGCGGGTTCGTCAAGGGCTTCGCCTCGATCACCGCCGACTCCAACGCCGACCAGGCGCTGCTGTACACCGGCCGCGCGGCCATGATGCTGCACGGCTCCTGGGTCTTCGGCTCGATGAAGACCGACGGCGGGGACTTCGTGACGGGAGGCCACCTGGGGTGGTCGGCCTTCCCCACCGTGACCGGCGGCAAGGGTGACCCCACGTCCACCGTCGGGAACCCCTCGGGCTACTACGCGATGTCCGCGAAGGCCTCGGAGAAGGCCAAGACCGCGGCGAAGAAGTTCCTCGCCGACGGTCTCGTCACCGACGCGACGACGAAGGCCTGGATCGACTCCGGCGGGGTGCCGATCGTCGTGGGCTCCGACAGCGGGTTCTCGGGCTCCGAGGACGCCGACTGGCTGCAGTTCGTCTACGACCTGGCGTCGGGGGCGGCGACGTTCCAGCAGTCCTGGGACCAGGCGCTCTCGCCGACGGCCGCGGACGCCCTGCTGGACAACATCGAGAAGTTGTTCGGCCTGAGCCAGACCCCGCAGGAGTTCGCCGCCGCCATGGAGGCCGCCAGCGCCGGCTGAGACCCCCTGTACTGTCCGGGGCGGCAACGGTCCGACGGTGGGGGAGTGGCGTGCGGGCGACCTACAAGGACCTCCAGCGGGCCACGGGCCTCTCGCTCGCCACCATCTCCAAGTACTTCAACGGCGGTACGGTCCGCGAGGAGAACCGCGCGGCGCTGGACGTCGCGGCGCGCGACCTGGGCTTCCGGGTGAACGCCGTGGCCCGCAGCCTGCGCACCCGCCGCTCGCAGACGGTGGGCGTGCTGCTGCCGGAACTCGACAACGACTTCCACCTCTCCGTCATCGCCGGGGTTGAGGAGGTGCTGGCCGCGGACGGGGTCGGGGTCCTGGTCCGCTCGAGCCGTTCGCGGAGCGGCGGCGCGGCCGACGACGCGGTCGCGGACCTGCTGGACCGTCAGGTCGACGGCATCGTCGCGGTCCCCTCGCCGCGGGACACCACCGCGCTGGCGGCGGCCGCGGCGCGCGGCGTCCCGCTGGTGCTGATCGACCGCCTCGTCGACGGGCTGGTGTGCGACGCGGTGGTCCTGGACAACGCGGAGGTCAGCGCGGGGGTCGTGGCCGACCTCGTCGCCCGGGGGCACCGCCGGATCGCCGTGCTCGCCGGCCCGGACGAGGTCTGGAGCCTGCGCGAGCGGCTGGCCGGGTTCCGCCGGGCGATGCGTCGCGCCGGGCTGCCCGTCCCGCGGGGCGTCGTCGTCGGCGGGCCGCTGACCGTGGCGGCGGGCCGGGAGGGGATGGCGCGACTGCTCGCGCTGGAACCCCGGCCGACCGCGGTGTTCGCCCTCAACCAGGAACTCACCGTCGGCGCCCTCACCGTCCTCGCCGAGTCCGGGCTCACCGTCCCGGACGACGTGTCGTTCGTCGGGTTCGACGCCCGGGACGTCGCGGCCCTCACCCGGCCGCGGACGGCGGTGGTCGTCCAGCCCGTGCGTGAGATCGCCCGCGCCGCAGCGGAGATGGTGCGCGACCGGCTGCGCGAGACCGCGGGTGGGCAGTCGCCCCCGCGGCGGGTCGTGCTGTCCGGGGAACACCGCCCCGGCCCCTCGGTGGGTCCGCCGCCGCTCTGAGCCGGGCCCGCGTCGCGCTCCCCCTTGTTGGAGCGAATCGTTTCGTCTATCGTTCCGCAGGCCAGGATCGAAGGAGAACCGTGAGCCGTCCGAACGCCCCCGTCCACCCCGCCGACGTGCCCTTCCGCACCCTGAGCGGCGGTGCCCGCATGCCCGCGATCGGGCTGGGCACCTTCGGTTCCGACCGCTACGGCCCGGCGGAGGTGTCCAACGCCGTCGCCGGTGCGCTGCGCGCCGGGTACCGTCTCGTCGACTGCGCCGCCGTGTACGGCAACGAGGACCGCATCGGCGACGTCCTGACCGAGGCGATCTCCGAGGGGATCCCGCGGGAGGAGTTGTTCGTCGTGTCCAAGGTCTGGAACGACGCGCACACCCCGGAGGCCGCGGTCGCCTCGGTCCACCGGTCGTTGCGCGACCTGCGCCTGGACCACCTCGACGCGGTCTTCGTGCACTGGCCCTTCCCCAACCACCACCCCCCGATGGCCGACACCTCGGCGCGCGACCCGCACGCCCGCCCCTACGACCACGACGCCTACCTGGCGCTGTGGCAGGCCCTGGAGGGCCTCGTCGACGCCGGGCTCGTGCGCCACCTGGGGACCTCCAACACGACGATCCCGAAGCTCGAACTGCTGCTGCGCGACGCCCGGATCGCCCCGGCGCTCAACGAGATGGAACTGCACCCCTGCTTCCAGCAGCCGGAGCTGTTCGACTTCTGCCTGGCGCACGGCGTCCAGCCGGTGGGGTACTCGCCGCTGGGTTCGCCCTCGCGGCCGGAACGGGACCGGACCCCCGACGACGTCGTCGACGTCGAGGACCCCGTCGTGGTGCGCATCGCCGCGGCGCACGGCGTCCACCCCGCCCTGGTCTGCCTCAAGTGGGCGGTCGCGCGGGGCCAGGTCCCCATCCCGTTCGCGGTGAAACCCGAGCAGTACACCGCCAACCTGCGCGCCGTGGTCGAGGACCCGCTCACCGCCGCGGAGGTCGAGGAACTGCGCGCCGCCGACCGCGAGAACCGCCTCATCAAGGGCCAGGTGTTCCTCTGGCCGGGGGCGGAGTCCTGGGAGGAACTCTGGGACCTCGACGGCCGCATCGCCGTCGCACCGATCACCGACTGAACCGGAGGAACCGTGCTGGAGACGGAACTGCTGCACCCACCGCTGCTGGCCGCCCTGGCCGCCGCCGGCCACGGCGACCACATCGTGATCGCCGACGCGAACTTCCCGCTGCGGACGGCGACCGACCGCTCGGTCGACGTCGTCCACCTGAACCTGCGTCCCGGGCTCGTGGGGGTCCTCGACGTGCTGGAACCCGTGCTGCGCGCCGTCCCCGTCGAGGCGGCCACGTTCATGGCCTCCCCCGACGGGGCCGAGGTCGAGGCGCACCACGACTACCGGCGGGCCCTCGGGCCCGACGTCGCGATCGACGTCGTGGACCGCTGGGCCTTCTACGACCGGACCCGGGCCGCGGGTGTCGCGGTCGTCGTCGTGACCGGTGACCAGCGGTTGTGCGCGAACGTCGTGCTCACCGTCGGAGTCCGCGCGATGTGAACCCGGTGGGTGAACGAGTCAGGAACCGGACGGAACGAGGAGATCGTGGTGGAGAACGTGATCGGCAGGGACGACGAGGAACTCGCCCGGGTCCGCTCGGTGGCGACGGCGGGGCCGTACCAGCCGGAGTGGGACTCGCTGCAGGGGTACCGGGCCCCGCGATGGTACGAGGACGCCAAGTTCGGCATCTTCATCCACTGGGGGGTCTACTCGGTCCCGGCCTTCGGCAACGAGTGGTACGCCCGCACGATGTACCGCCAGGGAACCCCGGAGTACGAGCACCACCGGGCCACCTACGGCCCGCAGGACGAGTTCGGGTACAAGGACTTCATCGAGCGGTTCCGGGCCGAACGGTTCGACCCGCAGGCCTGGGCGGCGACGTTCCGCCGGGCGGGCGCGCAGTTCGTGGTGCCCGTCGCGGAGCACCACGACGGTTTCGCCATGTATGCCACCGAGCGCTCGCGCTGGAACGCGGCCGAGATGGGCCCGCAGCGCGACGTGCTCGGTGAACTCGGAGCGGCCGTGCGCGAGTCCGGGATGGTGCTGGGCGCGTCCTCGCACCGGGCCGAGCACTGGTGGTTCATGAACGGCGGCCACGAGTTCCCCTCCGACGTGCGCGACCCCGCCTTCGCCGACTTCTACGGCCCGGCGATGCGCGAGGAGACCGCGCCCAACGAGCAGTTCCTCGAGGACTGGTTGTTGCGCACCGTCGAGCTCATCGACACCCACCGCCCGCAGGTCCTGTGGTTCGACTGGTGGATCGAGCAGCCCGCCTTCGAGCCCTGGCTGCGACTGCTGGCCGCCTACTACTACAACTCCGCCGCGCAGTGGGGGCGCGAGGTGGTCATCAACTACAAGTGGAAGGCGTTCGCCGACGGCAGCGCCGTCTACGACGTGGAACGCGGGGCACTGTCGGGGATCCACCCGCGGGTCTGGCAGAACGACACCTCCGTCGGTCGCACCGCGTGGAGCTGGGTCGAGGGGCACTCCTACAAGTCCGTCGCGGAACTCGTCGGGGAACTCGTCGACGTCGTCGCCAAGAACGGGGTCCTGCTGCTGAACATCGGGCCGAAGGCGGACGGCACGATCGACCCGGCGGAGGTGGAACTCCTGGAGTCGCTGGGGGAGTGGCTCGCGCGCAACGGGGAGGCGATCTACGGGACCCGGCCCTGGACGATCCCGGGGGAGGGCCCCACCCACCTCCCGGCGGGGTCGTTCGTCGACACCACGGCCCGCGCCTACACCGCGCAGGACGTCCGGTTCACGGTCCGCGACGCCCCGGGGGAGAGCGGCACCCGGCTCTACGCCACGGTGCTGGCCCGACCGGGCGACGGCGTCGTGCGCGTCCGGTCCTGGGGCCGGGCCGCCGGGCTGGTCCCGCGCGAGCTGACCGACGTCCGGGTCCTCGGCAGCCGTGCCGACGTCGTCGTCCGCCAGACCGACGCGGCCTTCGAGGTCGACCTCCCGGACGACCTCCCCGGCGACCTCGCCGTGGTCGTCAGCGCCCGGTTGCCCGAGGAGGCCGTCGTCCCGCGGAACGACGACCTGCACTGAGGCGACCTGCACCGGGACGACCTGCACCGACCCGCGTCGTCGACTCCCGCTCGACGATCCCGTAGGACACCGTCACGTCCTGCGGGACCGCCGAGGGGTCGGCGATGCGCCGCGCCAGCAACCGCACCGTCTCATCGACCAGACCCTGCAGGTCGGGCGCCACCGAGGTGAGCGAGGGGATGTGGAAGCGGGCGTCCTCGACGTCGTCGAAGCCGACGACCAGCACGTCGTCGGGCACGCGCACCCCGTGGTCGGCGAGCCCGCGGACGACGCCGAAGGCGAGGGTGTCGGTCACGCAGACGATGCCGTCGGGCACCTCACCGCGGCTCAGGAGCTCGTGGGCGCACTCCACGCCCGCGGCCTGGGTCACCCCGGCGTAGGCGGCGCTCGCCGGGATCCCGGTCTCCCGCACCACGCGCGCGAACCCCTGGGCGCGCAGGACGAACGCGGCCCCCTCGGGGAGGGTGACGTCGTCCAGGTCCTCCAGGGTCGGGAACCCGACCAGGGCCAGGTGGCGGCACCCCCGGTCCAGCAGCAACCGTGTCGCTGCCTCGGCGCCCTCGACGTTGGGCATGCTCACGTGGTCGACGCTCTGGTGCAGTTCCTGCTCGCCGAGGACGACGACGGGCACCTCCCGGCTGAGGGCGTTGATCTCGCGTTCGGTCAGGCCGAGCGCGGCGATGACCAGACCGTCGTAGGCGTTGAGCCGGGAGTCGCGGAACGCGGCGATCTCGCCCTCGCGACTGGCGTGCGTCTCCTCGACCACCGTCGCCATCCCGGACTGGGCGAAGGCGAGCACGAGGTGGTGGGCGAGCCGGCTGTAGTAGTGGCTGTCCAGGGTGGGGACGGCGATGCCGACGACTCCCGTCCGGCCCTGCCGGAGGCTGCGGGCCGCGACGTTCACCTGGTACCCGAGGCGTTCGACGGTCTCCATCACGAGCCGGCGGGTGGAGTCGCTGACCGGTCGCCGTCCGGTGAGGGCGTTGGAGACGGTCATCGCCGAGACCCCGGCCTCGGCCGCGACGTCGCGCATGGTGACCACGTCGCCCTCCCTCCGCACCGCGTCGTGACCGCACCGCCGCGGTCTCCCGCAGAAACTACAGCGACCGTCTCCGAGAGGTGCTTGACAGGTCGGCGACCGCCACCCACTATATCGATACACACAACGAGGTGGACACCGACGGAGGTGTCCCCCCGGTTCTCCCGACCCGAGGACGACCGCGGCGCTGTCGCCGCACGGTCACACCCGACGACACCTGCGAGGAACCCGTGCTTCTCGACGACGAGCGACTGGCCCCCGATCCCACCCCGACCTCCACCGTCCCGCGGGTCCGCGCCGTGCTGGACGTCGACCTGCCCGGCGCGGCGATCTCCCGCCACCTCTACGGCCACTTCGCCGAGCACCTCGGGCGCTGCATCTACGGCGGGTTCTGGGTGGGCGAGGACTCCGACCTCCCGCACGAGGGGGGTCTGCGCCTGGACGTCGTCGAGGCGCTGCGGGCGCTCGACATCCCCAACCTCCGCTGGCCGGGCGGCTGCTTCGCCGACACCTACCACTGGCGCGACGGGATCGGTCCCCGCGAGGAGCGTCCCGCGATGGTCAACTCGCACTGGGGCGACGTCGTGGAGGACAACTCCTTCGGGACCCACGAGTTCATGGCGCTGTGCGAACTCCTCGGGGCCGACCCCTACGTCTCGGCCAACGTCGGCAGCGGCACGGTCCGCGAGGCCGCCGAGTGGATCGAGTACCTGACCCGCGCCGACGACTCGCCCATGGCCCGGTTGCGCCGGGCCAACGGGCGGGACGCTCCCTGGGCGGTCCCGTTCTGGGGTCTGGGCAACGAACCCTGGGGTTGCGGCGGTGGGATGGGTTCCGGCGCCTACGCCGAACTCGCCCGCCAGTACGGGACCTACAGCCTCGACCACGGCGACAACCACCTGTACCGCATCGCCGCCGGTGCCGCCGACGCGGACTACCGCTGGACCGAGGTCCTCATGCAGAACCTCGGACGCTACCTCGGCGACGGTGAGGTCAGCGGTCACGGCAAGAACACCTACCAGGCGATCTCCTTCCACCACTACACGATCGTCGGGCCGACCTGGGACGCGAAGGGTTCCGCGACGGAGTTCGACGACGCCGAGTACTACCGCACGATGGTGAAGGCCACCGAGATCGAGCGGATCATCGCCGGTCACGCGAACGTCATGGACGCCTACGACCCGGACAAGCGCGTCGGCCTGGTCCTCGACGAGTGGGGCACCTGGTTCGACGTCGAACCGGGGACCAACCCGGGGTTCCTGTTCCAGCAGAACACCCTGCGCGACGCCCTCGTCGCGAGCGTGCACTTCGACGCCTTCCACCGCCACGCCGACCGGCTGGTGATGGCCAACATCGCCCAGACGGTGAACGTCCTGCAGGCCATGCTGCTGACCGACGGGAACTCGCTCGTCCTGACCCCGAGCTACCACGTGTTCGCGATGAACAAGGGCCACCACGACGCGGCGTCGCTGCCGTTCACCGTCCGGGGGACCACCCCCACCGCGACCGTCGACGGGACGGAACTCCCGACCTTCTCGGCGTCCGCCAGCACCAAGGACGGCCAGGTCCTCGTCTCGCTCACCAACCTCGACGCCGAGCGCCCGCTGGACGTCGAGGTCGACGTCCGCGGCGGCGCGAACGGGACACCGGTCGCCAGGGTCCTCACCGCGCCGGAGATCTCCGCGCACAACACGGCGGAGCAGACCCCGGTCCAGGTCCGCCCGCTGGAGGGCGTCACCCTGCACGACGGCGTCCTGCGCGCTCAGCTGCCCCCGCACAGCTTCGCCACCGTCTCCTTCGCCGCCCGGGCCTGAACACCACCGCACCCCCGTTCCGCCGCACTCCCGTTCCACCGCAGTGGCACCCGTCGCTGCGAGACCCGCACGACTCCCCGAAGGAGGGGACCTCCGTGAACACGCTGCCCCCGCTGTCCATGACCCGTCGCCGTGCCCTGGCGATGTCCGCCGTCCTCGGCGGTACCGCCCTCACCTCCGCGGCCTGCTCCTCGGGTTCCGGGGGGTCCAGCGACCCGAACACCTTCGACTTCTGGTCCTTCACCGGCATCGGTCAGAAGGACGACGTCGCGGCGTACAAGAAGCTCGCCCCCGACGTGACCGTCAAGCTCACCGAGGTCGGCAGCAGCGCCGAGACCGCGCAGGCCCTGACCACGGCCCTGGCCGGCGGCAAGGTCCCCGACCTCTGCCTCATCCAGGCCACCGAACTGCCGAAGTTCGTCGAGAACGCGGGCAACTTCGTCGACCTCGGGACGCTCGGGGCCGACGACCTCGAGGGTGAGTACCTGGACTGGGTCATCTCCCAGGCCAAGACGAAGGACGACGTCCTCATCGGGATCCCCACCGACGTGGGCGGCATGGGCGTCGCCTACCGCACGGACTTCTTCGCCGCGGCCGGCCTGCCCACCGACCGGGTCGAGGTCGGCAAGCTCTGGCCGACCTGGGAGGACTTCATCGCCACCGGTCAGAAGTACACCGCCGCCACCGGCAAGCCCTTCATGGACAACGCGAACACCTCGGTGTTCCTGCAGGCCGTCTCCCAGGGCGACGAGCAGTACTACGACGCCTCCGGCAAGCCGGTCTTCGAGACCAACCCGCAGGTCCGCGACTCCTTCGAACTCGCCCTGTCCGCCATCGCCGCCAAGGTGACCGCCCGCCTGGGCACGTTCACCGACGGCTGGACGGCGGCCCTGGGCAAGGGGGACTTCGCCGCGATGGGTGCACCGTCGTGGATGCTGGGCTCCATCCGCAGCGCCGCGCCGGACTCCAAGGGCAAGTGGGACGTCGCCACCATCCCCGGCGGCAGCGGGAACTGGGGCGGCAGCTACCTGGTCATCCCCGCCCGTGCGGCGAACCCGAAGGCGGCGTGGAAGTACATCTCCACGATGCAGGCCCCGGACCAGCAGCTGCAGCACTTCCTCACCAGCGGTTCGCTGCCGACGACGCCGTCGAACTACGACAAGCCCGAGCTCACGAGCTACACCGACCCGTTCTTCGGCAACGCCCCGACCGGGCAGATCTTCACCCAGTCCGTGCTCGGCCTGAAGGCCTTCAAGGTCGGCCCCAACACCGCTGAGATCGGCACCGCGTTCCTGGACGCCCTCACCGGCGTCGAGCAGGACGGGGCCCCGGCCGACGCGGCCTGGGACACCGCGGTCAAGAACGCCAAGACGGCGATCGGCGCCTGATGAGCGCCACCCTGACGCCGGGGCAGGTGGGGGCGACCGCCCCCACCACCTCGACCCGGCCCGTGGAGACCCGGTGGGAACGGATCGCGCCCTACGGCTACGTGGCGCCGTTCTACCTGCTGTTCGCCGTGTTCGGCCTCATGCCGCTGCTGTTCACGTTCTACGTCTCGCTCTTCGACTGGAACCCCATCGGGGCGCACACCTTCGTCGGGCTGGACAACTTCCGCCAGCTCGCCGGGGACCCGCGGTTCTGGAACGCCTTCCGCAACACGTTCAGCATCTGGCTGATGTCCACCGTGCCGCAGCTGCTCGTGGCGCTGATCCTGGCCCAGGTCCTCAACTCGGCCCGGCTGCGGTTCGCGAACCTCTTCCGCATGTCGATGCTGCTGCCCTACATCACCTCGGTGGCGGCGACGACGATCGTGTTCTCCCAGCTCTTCGACCGCGACTACGGCCTGCTGAACTGGTTCATCGGCCTGCTCGGCTTCGACCACGTCGACTTCATGTCGACCGCGCTGAGCAGCCACATCCTCATCTCGGTCATGGTCATCTGGCGCTGGTTCGGCTACAACACCCTGCTCTACCTGGCGTCCCTGCAGGCCGTTCCCCGCGACCTCTACGAAGCGGCGGCCGTGGACGGCGCCGGCCCGGTGAAGCAGTTCCGCCACATCACGCTGCCGGCGCTGCGACCCGTCATCGTCTTCACGGTCATCACCTCGACCATCGGTGGTCTGCAGGTCTTCACCGAACCCCTGCTGCTGGGCGGCGGTCTGCTCACCTGCGGTTCCGCGCGCCAGTGCCAGACCCTCTCGCTGTTCCTCTTCGAGCAGGGGTTCGGGTCGTTCAAGTTCGGGTACGGCTCGGCGATCGGGGTGGCCCTGTTCATCATCATCGTCGTGGTCGCGATCATCAACTACCTGCTCTCCAGCCGCCTGGGGAACCGAGACGTGAAGGCCACCCGATGAGCCAGACGCTGACCCCGCGCAAACCCTCGTCGCGGGTCGCCCGCTCCCGTCAGGTCGGACGGGTCGGCTGGCCGACCTACCTCGTCCTCGCCCTCGCCACGCTGGCCTGCGTGTTCCCGATCTACTGGATGTTCGTGGTGTCCTCGGTCGGTTCGCAGGCCGCCTCGCAGATGCCGCCCCGGGTGATCCCCGGGGGCAACTTCCTCAACCTCCTGAAACTCGTCTTCGACACCATCCCGTTCCTGCGCTCCCTGCTGAACAGCTTCGTCGTGGCGGCGTGCATCGGGGTCGGGCAGGCGTTCCTGTGCTCCCTGGCCGGGTTCGCCTTCGCGAAGATGACCTTCAAGGGGCGCGACGCCCTGTTCCTGCTGCTGGTGCTGACGATGACGGTCCCGGCGCAGCTCGGGGTCATCCCGCAGTACCTCATCATCTCCAAGCTCGGCTGGGTCGACACCCTGCAGGCCCTCATCGTCCCGGGCCTGGTCAGCGCCTTCGGCATCTTCTGGATGCGCCAGCACATCAGCGCGACGATCAACGACGAACTCCTGCAGGCCGCCCGGATGGACGGTTGCGGTTCGTGGCAGATCTTCACCCGGATCGCGTTCCCCGTGGTGCGTCCCGCGGCCGCCGTCCTGGGGCTGCTGGGGTTCGTGAACTCCTGGAACGACTTCCTCTGGCCGTTCATCGTGCTGAAGTCCCCCGAGCACTACACCGCCCAGATCGCGATCAAGGCGTTGCAGTCCAACATGTCCATCGACCTGGGACTGGCCATGGCCGGTTCCTTCCTCGTCACCGTCCCGCTCCTGGTGCTGTTCGCCTTCTTCGGCAAGCAGATGGTCTCCGGGATCATGGACGGCGCCTTCAAGGGCTAGGAGAACACCGTGAGCACCACCCCCCTCGACGACCGGCAGGTCCAGCAGTTCCTGGACACGGGCTACGTCGTCCTGGAGAACTGCTTCGACGCCGCGAGCGCGGCCCCGATCGTCGACCGGGCCTGGGACCGGCTCGGCGTCGACCGCGACGATCCCGCCACGTGGGACCGCCCGCGGGTGCACCTGCCCTCGCTCGAGCACGTCGACGCGGCCGAGTTCGCCCCGACGGCGTTCGCGGCCGCGTGCCAGCTCCTCGGGGGCGAGGACCGCGTCCGGACCCCGTGGCACTGGTCGGACGGGATCATCGCCAACCTCGGCGTCGGGGCGGACCGGCCCTTCGACCCGCCCTCGGCCGAGGTCGGCGGCTGGCACAAGGACGGTGACTTCTTCCGGCACTTCCTGGACTCCCCGGAGCAGGGGCTGCTCACGATCGTGCTGTGGACCGACGTCCACTCCCGCGGGGGTGGCACGTTCGTGGCCACGGACTCGGTGGGGGTGGTGGCCCGGTTCCTGGCCGAGCACCCCGAGGGCGTCCTGCCGGAGGTGTTGCAGCAGACCCCGCTGATCCGCGAGTGCCGGGAGTTCGTCGAGCTCACGGGCCGGCTCGGGGACGTCGTCCTCATGCACCCGTTCCTGCTGCACGCGACGTCGCAGAACGTGCTGCGGGCGCAACGCCTCATCACGAACCCGCCGCTGAGCCTGCGCGAACCGATGGATCTGGACCGCGAGGACCCCTCGACGTCGTCCCCGGTGGAGCAGGCCGTGCTGCGCGGGCTGGGGGTCGACCGCTACGCGTTCACGCCGACGCGCCCCCGCGAGGCCGTGGTGCCCGGCCGACGGGGTTGACGCACCGGACTCCCGTCCCCGGGTGACAGGATGGGCGGGTGACCTCAGAACCCCTGGCCGCGCCCCTCACCGACGCGGAGCGGGAGTTCGCCCGCGGCTGGAAGCTCGTCGCCACCGACCTCGACGGCACGGTCATCCCGCGCGACCGCCCCGTCAGCGCCCGCACCCTGGCCGCCTTCGCCGCCTGCGAGCGCGCCGGCATCCCCGTCGTGCCGGTGACGGGCCGCCCGCCGCGCTGGGTCACGCCGCTGGCGGCGGAGGCGGGACTGCGCGGCCAGGTCGTCTGCGCCAACGGTGCGATCGTCTTCGACCTCGACTCCGAGGAGTTCGTCCGTCAGCACCCGATCCCGGTCGACGTCGTCCGTGAGGTCGCGGCCCGGTTGCGTCCGGCGCTGCCGGGGATCGGGTTCGCCCTGGAGTCCATCGAGGGGTTCCGCCGTGAGGACGCCTACGCGACCCGCTTCGACAGCGGTCTCGAGGAGCGCGTCGCCCCGTTCGGGGAACTGCTGCGCGACGCCCCGCCGATCGTCAAGATCCTGGCCAAGTGCCCGGGGACGCTCAGCGACGAGATGGTCGCGATCGCCGCCCGGGAACTGGGCGACCTGGTGAACGTCACCCACTCCAACGCGGCCGACTCCCTCATCGAGATCATGGCCGCCGGGGTCAGCAAGGCCTCGACGCTGGCCGAGGTCGCGGCCGACCGCGGGATCACCGCCGCGGGGGTCGTCGCGTTCGGGGACATGCCCAACGACCTCGAGATGCTGCGCTGGGCCGGCCGTTCCTACGCGATGGCCGACGGGCACCCCGAGGCGCTGGACGCGGCAGACGCCGTCGCCCCCGAGTGCGGGAACGACGGCGTCGCCCAGGTCCTGGAGCGCCTGCTCAGCTCGCGCGAGCGCTGATCCCGCCCACGCCGCGGACCACGACGGGAACCCCGTCGACGGTGTCGGGCAGGTCCGGGTGGTCGGTCTCGTCGACGACGTTGACCTTGACGGCCCAGTCGCCACCGGCGTGGGTCAGGCCGATGCCGTTGACCCGTGGGTCACCGGCGACGAGGCTCCTGACCTGCGCCTTGGCCGCACGGGCCACGTTCGCGTCCGGGGAAGTGGACTGGCTCACACCACCAGTGTCGCACCGAGCGCGTTCAGCACAAGGCCGATCGGGTTGCAGAACGTGAGGCCGGCGCCGTCGGCGCCGCCGCGCTCGCTACCCGCGAAGAGCAGGCCGACGGCCTCGCGGGTGTCCGGCCGGTAGACCAGCGACCCGGAGTCACCCCCCGCCGAGAACGCCCCGCTCGCCCCGGTGACCTCGATCTGGCCGTCGAAGCTGACGACGCCGACGGGGTACTGGACCGCCACGTCGTCGAGTTCGATGGCGCTGATCCGGCCCTTCGTCCACCCCGTCGTGCGGCCCACCTTCTCGACGTCGACCTCGTCGTCGGGGTCGGCCCAGCCGGTGAGGCGACCCACGGGGTAGGCGAGGTCGACGCCCGAGGCGTCGGTCACGTCCTCGAGCAGGGCGATCGCGGCGTCGACGGTGTTCCCGCCGCCGGCGTCGAGGTGCACCGCGCGGGCGAGGCGCGCGACCCGGTCACCGGCCTTCCCGCCGTCGAACGGGCCGGGCTGCAGGACCGGGTCCTCGAGGGCGGCCTGGTCGGAGTTCGCGAGGACGTGGTTGTTGGACAAGACGTACAACCCGTCCGAACCCTCGATGGTCACGAACCCGCCGAGGGTTCCCGCCGTGACGTCCCGCTGCGCGATCGACAGCCCCGGGTGCAGTGGACGCACCTTGCGCTGCAACGACTCCGGCGCCCACGTGCCCGGCTCCGTCGGGGCGGTGAGGGCCTGCACGAGGCCGATCTCGCGGATGTCGAGCTCGGCCTGCGCCGCTCCCGTGGTGAGTTCCCGCGCGCTGCCGGCCAGGGCCTCCCCGCGGCTGCCGGAGTAGCGGACGGCGAGCCCGTAGCGCGGTCCGTCGGCCCCCCGGCCGAGGACGCTGATCCCGACGCTGGCCACGCCCTGGGGCTGGGCGACCGCAGCCGACCGGATCGACCCGGCGAGCAGCCGGGCCTTGAGTTCACGAGCGTTGTCGATGTGCACGAGACGTCCCCCTGTTGTCGGTACCTGATCACCCGGCGAACCGGGACGAGCACACCGTGCCACCGCCCTCCGACACAACCCCTCCCGGTGACCGAGGGCGCCGGGAGCCGTCGGTGGACGTGTGGGTGCGACGAACCGGGTGCTCTGGTACCGAGTTCGTCTCACCCACAGCTCACTCCACGTGGTGACACCGATGGGTGCGACTCGTGCGAGGTTCAGCGCAGGCCGGCGAGGGTCTCCGCCTTCACCACGGCCCGCTCCACCGACGCGATCGACGCCGGGTCGAACGTCTCCGCGACCCGCACCATCGCGGCCGCCTCGGCGACCTGCGCGCACGCGGTCGCGGTGCGGGTGACGGAACGGTGGACCTCCCCGGCCGCCCCGCCGGGGACGAGCAGCTGCGAGCTGGGGGAGTCGAGCTGGGCCTGCAGGCACCGGGCCCGGGCGGCCCGGGCCACGAGGTCCACCCGGGGGAGGAACTGCTCCAGCGCGTTCCGGGCGGGACCGGGCGGGGTGCCGTCGACGACCTGCTCGACCCGTCGCACTGCCCGCTCCACCCCGTGGTGGGCGCGCTGCCAGACGCCGTCCCCCAGGGGGTCCGGCGTCCGGCGCCAGAACGCGAGCTTCAGAGGTACTGCCCCGTCCCGGGCGGCTGGATGCGGGGCATGCCGTCACCACGAGGGGGACCGGCGGGGTGCGGGGCCCCAGCCGGCAACGCCCGCCGCATCTCCTGCAGCTGCGCCTGCGCGGCCATCTGCTGGGCGACGAGCGCGGTCTGGATGCCGTGGAAGAGACCCTCCAGCCAGCCGACGAGCTGGGCCTGGGCGATGCGCAGCTCGCTCTCCGAGGGCGTCTCACCCTCCGCGAACGGCAACGCGATCCGGCGCAGTTCCTCGACGAGCTCCGGGGCGAGACCGTCCTCGAGCTCGTTGATGGAGCGCTCGTGGATCTGGGCCAGGCGGCTGCGACCGGCCTCGTCCAGCGGCGCCGAACGCACCTCCTCGAGGAGCTGCTTGATCATGCTGCCGATGCGCATGACCTTCGCCGGCTGGGACACCATGTCGGCCGGTCCGGGCTCGCCGTCCTCGAGCGGTTCGGCGATGCCCATGCCCTGCGGGGTCACCACCACGACGCGCGGTTCGGGGCCGTCGGTGGTCTCACGGGGGGCGTCGGGCGGGGTCGGGTCGCCCGGGAAGGAGGTGGAGTCGGTCGAACCGGGGAATCCGGAGGTGGAGTCGGACATGACCCCATCCTGCCCTCAGCCCCGGCGGTGCACCTCTCGCGGGAGGCTGCGGGCCGCGCTCAGCACCGTCAGCGCCACGACCGCCCCGGCCACGACGTAGGACGTGCGCAACGAGGCGTCACCGGCGTAGACCACGACGAGAGCTGCGGCGCAGGCCACCGGGACGACCAGCGACAGGGCCACCAGGCGACCACGCCGACGGTGGTCGCGGCTGGGCAGGACCTGCACGAGGCAGAGCACGATCGAACCGACCAGCGCCGAGGCGAGCACGTCGCTGACCCGGTGCCACCCGTCGGCGATGACGAAGGCCCCCATCGCCCCCGCGGCCGCCGCCCCCACCACCGCGACGGGGAACCGCAGCCAGCGCGGGGCCGCGACCAGCAACCCCAGCGCCAGCCCGAGCACCGCCGACGTGTGACCGCTCGGCAGGCTGTTCGAGGACGCCGCGTAGCTCTCCGCGAGGTGCGGACGTTCCAGCAGCACCAGCTTCAGCAGCTCGGTCAGACCCAGCGTCCCCGCCGCGACGGCCAGGCCCTGCACGGCGCGCCCGGGACGTCCCCGGACCAGCGCCAGGACACCGATGGCGACGAACCCGAACACCAGGTGCTGCGGCTGCAGGCGTTCCGCGAGGTGGAACGCCCGACCGAGCCAGCCGGCCGCGTCGCCCCGGGTCGCGAGGGCGTCGGAGTGCAGGCGGTTCTCGTGCAGCTGACCCGTCGCCGTCCGCACGCAGACGTAGTAGAGGACCCCGAGGGCCACGACCTGACCCCACGCCCCGGCGAGCGCGACGAACGACCACGTCCGTCGCGCCCCGGGCGTGCGGGACGGGCTGTGCTGCTGCGAAGGCGCGGAGGTGACCACCCCTCCACTGTGCGGCACCCGCGACGGCGCTGCGCACCCGTGACGTGCAGGGAAGGTGAGCTTCCTGTGTCCTGCCGGGTCAGCGGGACGCGCGGTCCAGCGCCGAGAGTTCCTCGGCGTCCAGGACGAGGTCGAGGGCGGCCATCAACGCCGGCAGCTGCTCGAGCGTGCGGGCGCTCGCGATCGGCGCGAGCACCGTCGGCTGCTGACGCAACCAGGCCAGCGCGACGCTTGCGACCTCGACACCGTGGGCGGCGGCCGCCGCGTCCAGCGCCGCGAGGACCTTCTCGCCCCTGGGCTCGTCGAGGTACTTCGCCGCCCCCGCCTGGCGCTGGGACTCGGCCAGCCGGCCGGGGCGGTACTTGCCGGTGAGGAAGCCCGACGCCAGCGCGGAGTAGGGGATCGAGGCGAGCCCGTTGTCCGCCACGACCTTGCCCGCGTCGCCCTCGTACTCCACGCGCTCCACGAGGGAGTACAGGTTCTGCAGCGCGACGTAGCTCGCGAAACCCTCCCGGCGCGACGTCTCCAACGCCGCCTCCAGGCGCGGGCCGGTGTAGTTCGAGGCCCCGATCGCGCGGACCTTGCCCGCCCGGACGAGTTCGTCGAACGCGCCGAGGGTCTCCTCCAGCGCGGTGTCCGGGTCGTCGGCGTGCGCCCAGTACAGGTCGATCCGGTCGGTCTGCAGCCGCTGCAGCGACTCGTCGACGGCGTGGCGGATCGTGTCCGCGGCGAGGCCCTCGCGGTCGGGCTTCTTGCCGACCTTGGTGGCCAGCACGACCTGGTCGCGCTTGCCGGACTTCGCGAACCAGCTGCCGATGATCGTCTCGGAGATCCCGGCCCCGCCCGCCGACCAGGCCGAGTAGACGTCGGCGGTGTCGACGAAGTCGCCGCCGCCCTCGACGAAGGCGTCGAGCACCCGGTGCGACTCCGCCTCGTCGGCGGTCCACCCGAAGACGTTCCCACCGAGGCTGAGCGGTTTCACGTCGAGGTCAGAGGTTCCGATGCGCGTCATGGTGCCCAGGCAACCACCCCGGGGGTGCCGACGCGCGTCGGCACCCCCGGATCTCAGAAGTCGGTGCTGGTGCTGAGGTCGCGCCAGACGTCCACCTCGGCCGCCCGCGCCTTGAGCACGCCGTCGATCGCGGAGACGGCGTCCGTCCCCAGGAAGATCGAGGCCGGGGCGTTCTCCGCCTCGGCGATCGCGATCATCGCCGCCGCCGCCTTCGCCGGGTCGCCCGGCTGCGTCCCGTGCGCGGTGTCGTTCTCCTTGCGGCGCTTGCCGGCCGTCTCGGCGTAGTCGCCGATCGCCTCGGCCGACTGCGTCAGCGAACGCCCCGCGAAGTCGGTGCGGAACCCGCCCGGCGCGACGATCGTCACCGAGATCCCCAGCGGGGCGAGCTCCTGGCGCAACGACCGCGACAACGCCTCCAGCGCCGCCTTCGCCGCCGCGTAGTACCCCGACCCGGGCGGCGCGACGTGCGCACCGATCGAGGAGACGTTCAGCACCGTCCCGCTGCGCCGGGCCCGCATCCCCGGCAGGACGGCCTTGAGCATCGACGCCGCCCCGAAGACGTGCGTCGCGAAGAGGCGCTGCACGTCGTCGTCGTCACCCTCCTCGACGGCCGCGCGGTAGCCGTAGCCCGCGTTGTTGACGAGGACGTCGATCGCGCCGAAGCGTTCCTCGGCCGCGCGCACGGCCGCGGCGACCTGGTCGGGGGAGGTGACGTCGAGGGCGAGGGCCAGCGCGTTGTCGGGCTTCGCGTCGGCGATGTCGGCGACCCGCGACACGTCACGAGCGGTGACGACGACGTTGTGACCGCGTTCGAGGACGGCCTGGGCGAGCGAACGCCCCAGGCCGGTGGAGCAACCGGTGATGAACCACGTGGACATGCCCCGACCCTCCCAGGGGTTCGGCCGTCCTGCCAGGTCCAGGCGGTGCCCCCTCCGTGCGGTAGGAAGAGGAGGTGCCCACGCTCACCGAAGGCGGCAACGCTCCGCTGACCGCGACCTCCGTCCGCGCGCACGTCACCGGCCCGGTCGACGTCACCGCCCTCGTCGTCAGCGCCGACGGCAAGGTCGCCGGCGACGCCGACATGGTCTTCTTCAACCAGCCCACCGCCCCCGGCGTCCGCCTCGACGGGACGGCGCTCGCGCTCGACCTCACCGCGTTGCGCCCCGGGGCGGACAAGGTCGTCGTGGTCGCCAGTCCCGCCGCCGAGGGCGCCACCTTCGCCGGGACGACGGTGAGCCTGCGCGTCGAGGGGTCCGGGGAAGCGGTGGAGTTCACGCCCGCGCGGCTGGGGTCGGAGACCGTCGTCGTCCTCGCGGAGTTCTACCAGCGCGGCGGTGCCTGGAAGGTCCGCGCGGTGGGCCAGGGCTACGACAACGGTCTCGCCGGGTTGGCGGGCGACTTCGGGGTGGACGTCGACGACCCCGGGACACCCGCGCCGGAACCGGTGGTCCCGAAGGTCTCCTTCACCAAGGGCGAGGACGCGCTCCCGGTCGAGATGCGCAAGAACCTCAACCTGCGCAAGGAGAAGGTCGCCCTCGTCCTGACCAAGCACCGGATGACGGGGTTGCGGTGCCGGGTGATCGTCGTGCTCGACGTCTCCGGCAGCACCAGTTCGCTGTACCGCAAGGGCGTGTTCTCGCGGGCGGTCGAACGGGTCGCCCCCGTCGCGGCGCAGGTCGACGACGGCGCCGAGATGCAGGCCTGGGCGATGGGGGGCCGGGCGAAGCAGCTCGAGGACATCACCATCGCGACCCTGCCGCAGTGGATCGAGCGGTACACCAGCAAGCGCTACACCGAGGCCGAGGGGTGGAACAACGAGAAGGCCGCGATCGAGGACGTCGCCCGCTACGTCGCGAAGAACCGCCTCGACATCCCGACCCTCGTCCTGTTCTTCCACGACGGGGGCGTGACCGACAACCGCGGCACCGAGAAGGCGATCCGCGCCGTCGACCGCGAACCCGTGTTCTGGCAGTTCATCGGCATCGGACGCAGCAACTACGGGATCCTCGAGAAGCTGGACACCCTCGAGGGCCGGGCGCACGACAACACGGGGTTCTTCGCCCTCGACGACCTCGACGCCGTCGACGACGCGGAACTCTACGACCGGATCCTGCAGGAGTTCCCGGCCTGGATGCGGGCCTACTACCCCGCGGGAGCGCCTGCGCTGCAGGGACTCAGCTGACCACCACACGGTCGAGGTGGTCGAGGACCCTGGTCCACGCACCGCTCGGCAGGTCGTCGCGGTCGAGGCCGGCGCGCACGAGCCCCGCGAGTTCCGCGGCGGTCGGGGCGCTGGTCGCCCCGCCGAGCCGCTGCACCGAGACCGACCCGGCGAGGACGGCGAAGGCGACGGCGGTGCGCAGGTCCCAGCCCGCCGTGCGCGCTCCGCAGAAGGCGGCGACGAAGCAGTCGCCGGCGCCGGTGGGGTCGATCGCGGCGACGGGTGGGGCGAGGACCTCGCACCGTTCCCCGGTGCCCGCGTCGAGCGCGACGGCCCCGCGGGCCCCGCGGGTCACCACGACGACCCCGGTCCTGGCGGCCAGGGCCTCCAGGGCCTCGTCGGCGTTCCCCGTCCGGGTGTAGAGCCGCGCCTCGTCCTCGTTGGGGACGAACGCGTCGACGTCGGCGAGGCGGTCGAGGGTCGCGGGGTCCCACCGGCCGGTGTCGTCCCAGCCCACGCCACCGACGACGAACGTGCCCTGTGCGCGCAGGTCGCGGACCCAGGCCGGGATGCCCTCGGCGATCCCGACGTGGCAGGCCGCCACCCGCGGCAACGCCCGGGGCAGCGACTCCGGCAGCCAGGTGGCGCGTTCCTCGTAGGTGATGAAACTGCGTTCCGCGGCGTTCGTGAGCGCGACCGTGACGGCGGTGTGGGCGTCGGGGAGTTCCGCGAGCCAGTCGAGGCGGAGCCCGGGTTCGGCGCCGAGCTGGGCCCGCACCGCGCCGCCGAAGACGTCCGTCCCGACGGCGCCCACGAGGGCGGTCCCGAACCCGAGGCGGGCGCTGGCGACGGCACGGGTGGCCGTTCCGCCGGCGGTCACGGTGAAACCGTCGGCGAACACCTCCGCGCCGGGCAGGGGCGCCTCCACCCCGGACATCACCAGGTCGCAGAACACCCGGCCACCGAAGACGAGGTCGAGCTCGGTCACGGGACACCCCTCGATTCACTGATCGTTCGTGCAGGTCGGTTCGCGAAAGACTAGTCAAGGATGCGCGTTCGGTCATATCCTCCCTGCGTGAACGAGCAACGAGGGGCTGTCGAGTGAAGCTGGCGATCCTGGGCGGGGGCGGCTTCCGGACCCCGTTCGTCTGGCAGGCGCTGCTGCGCGACCGGGGGTTCCCGCGCATCACGACCGTGACGCTGCAGGACACCAGCGAGGCGCGCCTCGCCGGCATGCGCGCCGTGCTGGAGCAGCTGTCCGAGGGCTTCCCCGATCCGCCGCGCCTGCAGACCACGACCGACCTCGACCGTGCCGTCGAGGGCAGCGACTTCGTCTTCGCGGCCGTCCGCGTCGGGGGGCTCGAAGGGCGCTGCGCCGACGAGCGGGTCGCCCTCGACCTCGGGGTGCTCGGCCAGGAGACGACGGGTCCGGGCGGGCTCGCCTACGCCCTGCGCACCGTCCCGTTCATGCTCGACGTCGCGGAGCGGGTCAAGCGACTCGCCCCGGACGCCTACTTCCTCAACTTCACCAACCCCGCCGGCATCATCACCGAGGCCCTCCAGGGCGTCCTCGGGGACAAGGCGCTCGGGATCTGCGACACCCCGTCCGGCCTCGGACGCCGGGTCGCCCTGCTCCTCGGCCACGACCCCGACCACGCCCGCCTCGACTACGTCGGCCTGAACCACCTCGGCTGGCTGCGCCGGGTCGAGGTCGGTGGCCGCGACGTGCTGCCGGACCTGCTCGGGGACGACGGACTGCTCGCCCAGCTCGAGGAGCAGCACGTCTTCGGCGCCCCGTGGCTCAAGGCGTTCGGCGCGGTCCCCAACGAGTACCTCTACTACTGGTACCGCAACGCCGAGGCCGTCGCGCGCATCCGCGAGTCCGCCATGACCCGGGGGGAGTTCCTGCTCAAGACCCAGGGCGAGTTCTTCGACGCCCTCCCGCACGCGGGTTCCGGCGCCGCGAAGCTGTGGCGCGACACCGTCCTCGACCGCAGCGCGAGCTACATGGCCGAGGCCAAGGGCGGTGAGCAGGGCGCTCCCGAGAACCCCGAGCCGCCGGAGACCGACCCGTCCCAGCAGGGGTACGCCGGGGTGGCGCTGGCCGTCATGGCCGCCATCAGCCGCGACGAACCCTCGACCGCGATCCTCAACGTGCGCAACGGCTCGACCATCGCCGGACTGCCGGCCGACGCGGTCGTCGAGGTCCCCGTGGCCGTCGACGGCAGCGGGGTCCGCCCGTTCGCGACGCCGGCCCCGGACCTGCACCAGCTCGGGTTGATGCAGCAGGTGAAGGCCGTCGAACGCCACGTCATCGCCGCCGCCGTCCACGGTGACCGCTCCGAGGCGTTGCTGGCCTTCGCGACCCACCCGCTGGTCCGTTCCACCGACGTCGCCGAGAAGCTGCTCGCCGGCTACGTCGAGCGGATCCCCGAGGTCGCCGCCGTGTTCGACCGTTCCTGATCCGGCCTTGATCCGGCCTTGATCCGGCCTTGATCCGGCCCTGATCCGGCTCTGAACCAGCCCCCCGCCGCGCCCCGAAACTCACCGAGGAGAACCCCCGTGCACGACGACCGATCCCTGGTCGAGGGGCGCGTCCACCGCGTCCTGACCCACCGCATCCGTCCCGCCGTCCACTCCCACCGGGTGCCGATGACCCTGTCGGCCTGGCTGGTGCCGGACGAGCCGGTCCCGGCCACCGAGGCCGTCGCCGCGCTGGCCGCCGGGGAGTTCGGCGGGTTCGCGATCGGCACGACGTGGGGCCGGCCGTGGTCGACGACGTGGGTGCGGGCGCAGGCCGAGGTCCCCGCGGAGTGGGCCGGTCGCCGGGTCGAGGCCCACTTCGACCTGGGTTTCGTCGGCGACTGGCCGGGCAACCAGGCCGAGGCGCTGGTCCACACCCTCGACGGCGTCCCGATCAAGGGGGTCGCCCCCGACAACCAGGTCGTGCCCGTCGTCCGCGACGCGCAGGGCGGGGAGACCGTCGACTGGCTGCTCGAGATGGCCGCCAACCCCGACGTCATGGCCGACGACATGAAGCCGACCCCGTTGGGGGACAAGGCGACCGCGGGCGATAAGCACCTCTACACGATGAAGGTCGCCGACCTCGTCGTCCTCGACGAGGAGGTGTGGATGCTGGCCGTGGACGTCGAGGTCCTCGACGACCTCATGCGCCACCTCCCCGAGAACGAACCCCGCCGCTACGAGATCGCCCGCGCCCTCGACCGCGCGCTGGACGCCCTCGACCTCGACGACGTCTCGGGCACCGCGACCGCGGCCCGCGCGCAGCTCGCGGACGTGCTGTCCTCCCCGGCCGTCCGCAGCGCCCACACGCTGTCCTCGGTCGGCCACGCCCACATCGACTCGGCGTGGTTGTGGCCGCTGCGCGAGACGAAGCGCAAGACGTCGCGCACGTTCGCCAACGTCACCGCCCTGGCGCAGGAGTACCCGGAGTTCGTCTTCGCCTGCTCCCAGGCCCAGCAGTACGCGTGGGTGAAGGAGCGCTCGCCCGAGGTCTACGCCCGCATGCAGGCCGCGGCCCGCGCCGGGCAGTGGGTCCCCGTGGGGGGCATGTGGGTCGAGGCCGACGGGAACCTCCCCGGCGGTGAGGCCCTCGTCCGCCAGTTCGTCACCGGCAAGTCCTTCTTCCGCGAGGAGTTCGGCGTCGACTGCAAGGGTGTGTGGCTGCCCGACTCCTTCGGGTACTCGGGGGCCTACCCGCAGATCGCCCGCCTCGCCGGGATGGAGTGGTTCCTCACCCAGAAGATCTCTTGGAACCAGACGAACAAGTTCCCGCACCACACGTTCCGCTGGGAGGGCATCGACGGGTCGCAGATCTTCACCCACTTCCCGCCCGTCGACACCTACAACGCGATCTTCTCCGCCGAGGAACTGACGCACGCCGTCGCGAACTACTCCGAGAAGGGCCGCGGCACCCGTTCCCTCGCGCCGTTCGGCCACGGTGACGGCGGTGGCGGCCCCACGCGCGAGATGCTGGAGCGGGCCCGCCGGTTCGCCGACCTCGAGGGGTCGCCGAAGGTCAAGGTCGAGGACCCGAACCAGTTCTTCGCCGACGCCCGCGCGGAGTACCCGGACGCACCGGTCTGGGCGGGGGAGCTCTACCTCGAACTGCACCGTGCGACCTACACCAGCCAGGCCCGCACCAAGGCCGGGAACCGTCGCAGCGAGCACCTGCTGCGCGAGGCGGAGCTGTGGGCGACGACGGCCGCGCTGAACGTCCCCGGTTACGCCTACCCGCACGCCGAACTCGACCGGCTGTGGAAGATCGTCCTGCTGCACCAGTTCCACGACATCCTCCCCGGTTCCTCCATCGCCTGGGTGCACCGCGAGGCCGAGGCGACCTACGGGCAGGTCCGCACCGACCTCGAACGGCTCACCACCCAGGCCGTGAACGCGCTCGGCACCGGCTCGCGGGTCCTGCTGAACACCGCCCCGCACGAACGGACCGACGTCGTCGACGGCGCCCTCGTCCGGGTGCCGGCCTCCGGCGCCGTGGTCCTCGCCGACGCGGGCACGGACGCCGTGGTCCCCGTCACCGTGCAGGCGCAGGACGGGGTCACGACGCTGGCCAACGGCACCCTCACGGTGGTCGTCGACGCCGACGGGTTGCTGTCCTCCGTCGTCGACGAGGTCAACGACCGCGAGGTCCTGGCCCCCGGGACCCGCGGGAACCTGCTGCAGCTGCACAGCGACTTCCCGAACAACTGGGACGCGTGGGACGTCGACCAGCACTACCGCAACCGGGTCGTCGACCTCGTCGCGGCCGACGAGGTGAGCGTGGTCGAGGACTCCCCGCTGCGGGCCCGCGTCCGCGTCGTCCGGACCGTGCGGAACTCGCGCATCGTGCAGGAGTACGTGCTGAGCGCCGGGTCCGACCGCCTCGACGTGCGCACCGAGATCGACTGGCACGAGCAGGAGAAGTTCCTCAAGGCCGCGTTCCCGCTCGACCTGCACGCGGCGGTCAGCTCCTCGGAGATCCAGTTCGGCCACGTGCAGCGCTCGACCCACACCAACACCAGCTGGGACTACGCCCGGTTCGAGACGGCCATGCACCGCTGGGTCCACGTCGCCGAACCCGGCTACGGGGTCGCCGTCGCCAACGACGCCACCTACGGCCACGACACGACCCGCGCCGCCCGCGAGGACGGGGGGTCCACCACGACCGTGCGGCTCTCCCTCGTCCGCGGCCCCCGCATGCCCGACCCGCAGGCCGACCAGGGCGCGCACGTCCTGTCCTACTCCCTCGTCCCGGGGGCGCGGATCGCCGACGCCGTGCGCAGCGGCTACGACCTGAACCTGCCGCTGCGCGTCGTCGACGGTCCGGCGCAACTCCCCGCCGCACCGGTCACCGTCACCGGGTCCGGCGCCACGCTGGAGGCCGTGAAGCTCGCCGAGGACGGTTCCGGCGACGTGATCGTCCGGATCTACGAGGCGTGGGGCGCCCGGGCCAAGGGGGAACTGCGGACCTCGTTCGACCTCGCCGAGGTCACCGTCGTCGACCTCCTCGAGGACCCCGCGCAGGACGGGACCGCGGCCGCACGCGGGATCGCCTCGTTGCTCGAGGACGGGAGCGTCGGTTTCGCGCTGCGCCCGTTCGAGGTCCTCAGCCTGCGGTTGGCCCGCGCGTGAGCGACGGCCAGCCCCCGGTGTGGCTCGACCCCGAACACGTCGGCCGCCGCCGGGAACCCCTGTCGACGCTGCGTCGCGCCGTCCCCGACGACGGTGCGACCTGCGTGGACCTCGACGGCGACTGGGAGTTCCAGCTGCGCCCGCGCCCCGACGCCGCTGCGGGGGAGCGGTGGCTGACGGCGCAGGTCCCCGGCTGCTGGACCACCGAACCCTCGCTGTGGGGTGAGGTCCCCGACCCGCCCTGGTACACCAACGACCAGATGCCGTGGCCGGACCTGCCGCCGACCCCGCCGACGGAGCACAACCCGACGGGGGTCTACCGGCGTTCCGTCGAGGTTCCCGCCGAGTGGGCCGGGCAGCGGGTGCTGCTGCACGTCGGCGCAGCCGAGAGCGTCCTGCTCGTCCGGGTCGACGGCCACGACGTCGGCAGCAGCACCGACTCCCACCTGGCCGCGGAGTTCGACGTCACCGCGTGGGCCGCGCCCGGTGCGAGCGTGCAGGTCGAACTCACCGTGGTGAAGTGGTCGTCGGCCACGTTCGTCGAGGACCAGGACCAGTGGTGGCACGGCGGCCTCACCCGCTCGGTGCGGTTGGTCACCCGACCCGTCCTGCACCTGTCCGACGTCCGCACCGTGGCCCGGGCCGACGGTCGCCTCGACGTCGACGTCCGGGTCGGTTCCGACGAGGGGCGACTCCTCGCAGGGTGGCGGGTCGCCGCCCGGCTGGCGGGCTCCGAGCTCGCCTTCGACGCCGTGGCGCACGCCCGCGACCTCGACGACGAGCGGATCTCCCTCTACCGGGGCCGGGCCCGCTTCGCGGGACTCTTCCCCGGGATCGCGACGTGGACCGCGGAGACGCCCGTCCTGCACGAGCTGACCGTCGAACTGCGCGACGCCACGGGGGCCCTCGTGGACTCCGTGGTGCAGCGGGTGGGTTTCCGGACCGTCGAGGTCATCGGGGCGGACCTGCTGGTGAACGGCCGCCGGATCTTCGTGCGCGGGATGAACCGCCACGACCGCGATCCGCTCACCGGCCGGGTCGTCACGCGCGAGCAGGTGCGCGAGGAGCTGCTGACGCTGAAGCGTTTCGGGTTCAACGCGGTGCGGACCTCGCACTACCCGAACGACCCGGTGTTCTACGACCTCACCGACGAGCTCGGGTTCTACGTCGTCGACGAGGCGAACATCGAGTCCCACGCCTGGGCCCACGAGATCTGCGACGACCCCGCCTACCTGCCGGCGTTCACCCAGCGCGTGGCGCGCATGGTGCGCCGCGACCGGAACCACCCCAGTGTCATCATCTGGTCGCTCGGGAACGAGAGCGACTACGGCGCCAACCACGACGCCGTCGCGGCCTGGATCCGTCGCGACGACCCGACCCGACCCGTCCAGTACGAAGGGGCGATCAAGGACGACTGGAACGCGGGGTTCGCCGCGAGCGACATCGTCTGCCCCATGTACGCCCACATCGGGCAGATGGTCGACCACGTCACCCAGAACCCGCCGATCCGTCCCGTGATCCAGTGCGAGTACTCCCACGCCATGGGCAACTCCAACGGGTCGCTGGCGGAGTACTGGCAGGCCATCGAGTCGCTGCCCGGCCTGCAAGGCGGGTTCGTCTGGGAGTTCGCCGACCACGGCATCCTGCAGCGCAGCGCCGACGGCCTCCCGGCCGGTCGGGCCGGAGCGGGGTCGTTCGCCGACGGCGTCCCCGCCGAAGGTTTCCGCTGGGCCTCCGGCGGCGACTTCGGCGACACCCCCAACGACGGGGCCTTCTGCCTGGACGGGATGACGTTCCCGGACGGCACCGCGAAACCCGCGATGTTCGAGCACCGTGAGCTGAGTTCTCCCGTCCGGTTGTCCGTCGTGGACGGTGACGTGCGGATCCGCAACGCCCTCGACTTCTCGGGTCTGGGTCACCTGCGGGCGCAGTGGCGCCTCGACGCGACGGACGGGACCTCGCTGACGGTTCCCGCCGTCCTGCCCGACCTCGCCCCCGGCTGCAGCGCCGTCGTCGCCCTCCCTGCCGAGGTCGTCGCGGCCGGGAGCGGTGAGCGGTGGCTGCAACTGCTGCTCAGCCAGGCCGTGGACACCCCGTGGAACCCGGCCGGGGCCGAGGTGAGCCGCCCGGCCGTGCGGTTGGCCGACGTCGCGGTGGTGCAGGAGGCCGTCTGGTCCCCGGCGTCCGTGGACGACGAGGGACAGGTCTCCTTCCCCGGTCTGCCCACCCGTCCGGAACTCACGCTGTGGCGCGACCCGACCGACAACGACGTCATCGCCGGTGACGCCGAACGGTGGATCGTCGCCGGCCTCGAGGAGACCGGGGCCGTCGTGGAGAGCGTCCGGGCGGACGGGGAGGCGACCGTCGTCGTCTCCCGGCTGAAGACCGCCGTGGGCGACGTCGTGCACACCCAGCGGTTCCGGGTGGCCGGCGACGTCCTGGGCTGCGACGACACCGTCGAGGTCCCCGAGTGCCTCGACGACCTGCCCCGCATCGGGGTCCGGGTCGCCCTCCCCGTCCCCGACGTGGCCCGCTGGTTCGGGACCGGGCCGTGGGAGACCTACCCCGACCGCTGCACCGCCCCGACCGGCTGGCACGAGCTCCCGGTGGCCGGGCTCGGAGTGCCCTACGTGCGCCCGCAGGAGAACGGTGGACGCACCGGCGTCCGCGAACTCCACCTGGGCGGGGTGCGGTTCTCCTTCGACCAGCCGGTGCACGCCACGGTGACGGCCTCCGGCGTCACCCTCGACGTGCGTCACCGCGGTCTCGGATCGGCGTCGTGCGGTCCGAACGCGCTGCCGCAGTTCCGGATCGGTGCGGGGACGCACGCGTGGTCCTGGAGCGTGCGGGCGCGGTGAAACTGCTGCTCATCGGCCTCGACGGGGTCCGGGTCGACCTCGCCCTGCCGGACGTCGTGGCCGCGGACCCGGGGTTCGCCGAGCCCGACCACCCGGGCGACCCCCGGTTCGCGGCGTCCGGCCCGCCACCGGGGCTCGCCCCCGGGAACCCCGGCGCCCCGGTCGCGCCGACGCTGGAGCGGCTCGCCGCCGGGGGCCGGGTGGTCCCGGTGTGGATGACCCCGCCGACGGATTCCGGTCCCGGCTGGGCGTCGTTGCTGACGGGCACGACCCACGAGGAGAACAACGTCTGGTGGAACGAGTTCGTCGGTCACCGGCTCGCCCGCTGCCCCGACCTGCTCTCCCGGGTGTTCTTCGCCGACCCGCGGGCCCGTACCTTCGCCGCGTCCACGTGGGCCGGTCTGGTCGACCCGAGCGGCCCGGGGCCGGTGGTCCACACCCGGCCCGACCAGCACGTCGGGGGCCAGCACCAGCTGTTCGCGGCCACCGACTTCGGTGACGGGTGCCGTTCCGCGGACCGGCAGGTGCGCAGCCGCGCGGCGTGGGTCCTGAACCACGAGGGACCCGACGCCACGTTCGTGCACTTCGAGGGCGTCGACGAGACCGGTCACCGGTACGGCTCGGCCGGGGCGGAGTACCTCGAGGCGCTGCGCACCGTGGACGAGCACGTCCGGTTCCTCGTGAAGGCCGTCGCGGAACGGGTGGAGCAGCTGGGTGAGGACTGGCTCGTCGCCGTGACGACCGACCACGGGCACAAACCCGAGGGCGGTCACGGTGAGGACGAGACGGTCGTCCGCCGCTCGTTCCTGCTCGTCCACCGCCTCGGCGGCGCGGTGCCCGCGGTGGTGGCCGACGCCACGACGTTGCGCAGCCACGAGGTGGCGCCGCTGCTGCTGGCGGCGGTCGGGGTGGTGCCCGGGGAGTTCCGGGCCGGGCACCCGGTCGGGCAGGTGCGCGACGTCGCGTCGACCGGGCCGACGCGCGACCTGCGCTACGAGTGGTGAACGACCTGTCGGGCCACCTCCACGGAGACCCCGCCGAGATTGAGGGCGCCACCCGTCCGGGGTTCCGGGGCCGTGTCCGTGATGAGGTGGTGGTAGGCGCCGACGTCGCAGACGGTCGCCGTGCCGCTGCCGGGGAACTTCGAGGAGTCGGCGAGCATGACCACCTCGTCCGCGGCAGCGATCATCGCGCGCTTCACGGGGACCTCGTCGGTGACGGTGTCCACGGAGTGGCCGCTGGGGCGGATGCCGCTCGTCCCCAGCAGCAGGACGTCGGCCCGCAGCTGCCGCAGGCTCTCCTCGGTCAGGTAGCCCACCAGCGACCGGTGCGCGGGGCGCACCGCGCCCCCCAGCAGCACGAGTTCCAGGGCGGGGTCGTCGACGAGTTCGGTGAAGACGGCCAGGTTCCGGGTGATGACGGTGATCGGGCGGCCGTGCAGGTAGCGGGCGACCCGGCCCACCGTCGTGCCGATGTCCAGCAGCACCGACTGGCCGTCACCGATGCGCGCCGCCGCGGCGCGGGCGATGGACTCCTTGTGGTCCCCCTGCCGGTCGACGAGGTCGGCGTAGACGTCGTCGCGCAGGTCCACCGGACGCGCGCCGCCGTGGACGCGCTTGAGGAGGCCGGCGTCGTCCAGCTTGACCAGGTCCCGGCGGATCGTCGCCTCGGAGAGGCCGAGGCGTTCCACCAGTTCCGACACCGTTGCCGGTCCCTGGTTGCGGACGACCTCGACGATCGCTTCGCGTCGCTCCTTCGCTTGCACGATCGACAGAATACCTTGCGCGTTCGCGCATTTGGCAAGTACCGTTCGCGCAATCTCGTCGATGAGAGTCGCCGCAGTTGCGCGATCGCTCACGATGATCAGACGTCGAGAAGGGTCTCGCCATGCTGCTGTCCCGTCGCAACCTCCTCCTGAGTTCCGGTCTGGCCGCACTGGGAGCCGGGGCCCTGTCCGCCTGCTCCACCAGTGCCGGCGGCTCCGGCGGTGGAGGCTCCTCCAGCGGCCTCGCCCTCTGGTACTGGAACGGTGGCCTGAGCGACAAGGTCGTCGACTCGTCCAAGACGCAGTTCCCCAAGGACGACATCAAGCCCAACAAGGTCGGCGGCGACTTCAAGCAGAAGCTGCAGACCACCCTGACGGGTGGCTCCTTCATCCCCCAGGTCACCGGGGTCAAGGGCGAGGACATGCCCTACTTCCGCTCCGTGGCGGACAAGTTCACCGACCTCAACCAGTTCGGTGCGAAGGACATCGCGTCCTCGCAGCTGGCCTGGAAGTGGGCCGAGGCGCAGACCCAGGACGGCAAGCAGCTGGGGTTCCCGATCGACATCGGCCCCACCGCGATGTTCTACCGCAGCGACATCCTGGCCCAAGCGGGCCTGCCGACGGACCCGACCGCGGTCGCCGCGGCCACCTCGACGTGGGACGACTTCTACGCCTTCGGCCAGGAGCTGCACGGCAAGGTCCCGGCCAGCTTCCCGGTCCCGCAGCTGGCGAACGTCTTCCAGATCATCGTCGGTCAGCTCTCGCAGCGCTTCGTCAGCGAGGACAACGCGTTCGTCGGCGACAGTGACGAGATGAAGCAGGCCTGGGACACCACGGTCAAGGCGCAGACGCTGGGCCTCAACGCGAACGTCGCGCAGAGCCTGGAGGCGTCGACCGCTTCGGGTGTCGTGGCCATCGACCTCGGTGCCGCCTGGCACGCCCTGGACATCAAGCTCGCCGCCCCGGACACGAGTGGCAAGTGGATGGTGGCGAACAACCCGGTCAAGCCGACGAACTTCGGTGGGTCGTTCCTGACGATCCCGGCGGCGACGAAGGACAAGCAGGCCGCCTTCGACGTCATCAAGTGGATCCTGGGCACCGACAACCAGGGTGAGGCGTTCACCGACGCCAGCATCTTCCCCGCCGACCCGGCCGCGTGGGAGCTGCCCGCACTCACCGGCGGTGACGAGTTCTTCGGTGGACAGAAGACCATCGACATCTTCGGTCCGGCGGGCAAGGAGGTCCCCTCCCAGTACGTCGCGGCGTCCGACTCCGCCATCCAGGCTGCCTACCTCAACGAGCTGACCAACGTCGAGGCCAACGGCAAGAACCCCGACCAGGCCTGGACCGACGCCGTCTCGGCCGCGAAGGACATCGCCCAGCGGCAGGGCCTGAAGTGAGCTCCGCCAGCCTCGACCGAGGGTTCCGGCGCAGCCGCTCGCGACCTCCGGGTCAGACGCCGGCGAAGACCGGCGCCCAGCGGAACCCGTTGCGGTTCTGGCCGCAGTACGTCGCGGTGAGCCCGTTCTTCCTGATCTTCGCGGCGTTCGGGCTCTTCCCGCTGGGGTTCTCGGCGTGGCTGGCGTTCCACCGCTGGGACGGGATCAACCCGGTCACGTTCGCCGGTTTCGACCAGTTCCGCTTCCTGCTGGAAGACGCGACGTTCCGCAAGGCCGTCGTCAACACCATCCTCATCTGGATCATGGCGACCGTGCCCATGCTCGTCATGAGCCTGGGCATCGCAGCCATGCTGAACGCGGTCAAGCGGTTCCGGACCTTCTACCAGGTGGTCCTGTTCCTGCCCTCCGTCACCTCGATCGTCGCCATCACCATCTTCTTCAAGGCGATCTTCAACAACCAGGTCGGCGTCGTGAACCAGGTGCTCGAGGGCATCGGGCTCCCGGGGGTCGAGTGGCTCAGCGGCTACTGGACGATCAAGATCGTGCTGGCGACCCTCATGACCTGGCAGTGGGTCGGGTACAACGCGATCATCTACTTCGCCGGTCTGCAGGCGATCTCCACCGAGGTCTACGAAGCGGCGAAGATCGACGGTGCCGGCGCGTTGCGGACCTTCTGGTCCATCACCGTCCCGTTGCTGCGCCCGATCATCCTGTTCACCGTCGTCGTCTCGACGATCGGGGGCATGCAGACGTTCGCCGAACCGCAGGTCCTCTTCGGCTCGAACGCCTCGATCAACCCCAACAGCGGCGGACCGGGCCAGGCGGGTCTGACCATGGTCCTGTACTTCTACCAACAGGCCTTCAACAACAACAACTACGGCTACGGCGCCGCCATCGCCTACGGGGTGTTCGCCGTCATCGCCGTGTTCGCCGTGCTCAACTGGCGCCTGACCGCCCGTTCGGAGAAGTGATCGAGATGGTTGCGCAGAACACGCTCACCTCCCGCGGTCGGGACACCGGCGGCACCCCCACCCGCAGGAACAAGGGGGTCAGGAGCTCCGCGAAGTGGGCTCACCTCCCCCTGGTCCTGACGACGCTGCTGCTGCTCTTCCCGTTCTACTGGACCGTGGTCATGGCCACGAACACGAACGCGGACTACTACCTCACCCCGCCCAAGGTGGTTCCGGGTACGCACCTGCTCGAGAACGTCTCCTCGGTCCTGACGAGCATCAACTTCTTCGGCTCGATGGCCAACACCGCCATCGTCGCCGTCTCGGTCACGGTGCTGGTCCTCTTCCTGGACTCGATGGCGGCGTTCGCCTTCGCCAAGTACGACTTCCCGGCCAAGAAGTTCCTCTTCGGCCTGATGCTGGCGTTCTTCATGGTGCCGGCCCAGCTCTCGACGGTGCCGCAGTACATCACCATGATCCACATCGGGTGGGTCGGGACCCTGCAGGCGCTCATCGTCCCCGCGGCCGCCAACGCCTTCGGCATCTTCTGGATGCGGCAGTACATCTCGACGGCCATCCCGGACGAGATCCTGGACGCCGCCGTCGTCGACGGCTGTGGGTTCTTCCGGCAGTACGTCCTCATCGTCCTGCCGGTCATCCGACCCGGCCTGGCGTTCCTCGGCATCTACACCTTCGTGGCGGCCTGGAACGACTACGTGTGGCCGCTCATCGTGCTCATCAACCCGGACATGCTGACGCTGCAGGTGGCGTTGTCGCAGCTGAACGCCACCCGGAACACCGACTACGCCGTGGTCATGGCCGGGGCCCTGCTGGCGATCGTGCCGCTCATCGTCGTGTTCCTCGCCTTCTCCCGGCAGTTCGTCGCCGACTCGGTCAAGGGCGCGGTGCGCTGATGGCCGCCACCGTCCTGCGGGCCGCCCGGCCCGAGGACCGGGACGAGGCCGAGGCGCTGGCGGGCGCGGCGTTCTCCGCCGACCCACCCCGACCCGGGCCCGAGGTGGCGGGAACCGCGGAGGTGCTCCGTCGCGTCGCGCAGGACCCGGCCGACGGCCGGTTGCTCGCCACCTCGACGGCCCGGCTCTGCGGGCAGTGGTGGGGCGGGCGCCGGGTTCCTGCCATCGCGCTGGGCGGGGTCGCGGTGGACCTCACCGCACGGGGCCGGGGGGTCGGTCGCGCCCTTCTGACCGACACCTTCGACGCGGCCCGGGCCGCGGGGGCGTCGCTGGTGGCGCTCATCCCGTCCACCCACGGGTTCTACCGGAAGGCCGGCTGCGGGATCGCCGGTCGCCGATCGGTCTACGCCATCGATACCCACGAACTGCGCACCCTGCCCCGCCCGGCCGACACACCGGCCTACCGCCGGGCGACCTCCGACGACGTTCCCGCCGTCGCCGCGCTCGTGGCGGCGCACGCGGGCCGCACCAACGGTGTGCTCGAGCACGACGCGTCCACCGGGTCCGCCGTGCAGTACGTCGCCGTCCGCGACGACGTGGTGGTCGGCTGGTGCGCGCTCGGACGGCGAGCCTCCGAACGCGGGAACTACACCGTCACCGTGCTCGACCTGGTGGGCGTGGACCTCGCCACCGAACTCGCCCTCTGGCGCGACCTGGTCGCCGACGAACCCAGCGCCCGCCAGGTCCACGCCCTGCTCCCGGCGGGCAGCCTGCTGGAGCACCACCTGCCCCGCCAGACCGAACCCGTCGAGGACGCGACGTGGATGCTGGGTCTGCTCGACGTGCCCGCCGCGCTGGCCGGTCGCGGCTACCCGCGCGGGGTGCGGACCCGGCTGACGCTGGACGTCGGTTCCGACGTCTGGACCCTCGACGTCGCCGACGGTTCCGCCCGGGTGGCGGCGGGCGCGGCGGCGGGCCCCCGGGTCCGGCTCGACCTCGCCGACCTCGCCTCCGTCTACGCCGGCCACCTCGACCCGCTGAGCGCCCACCACGCCGGTCTCCTCGAGGGGGACGAGGCGGCCGTGGAGTCGCTGCGCACGCTGTTCGCCGGTCCGCCGGCCGTCCTCGCCCGACCCTTCTGAACCGCTGGAGAGACCCGTGACACTGCGCTGGGGAGTCCTCGGACTCGGCACCATCGCCCGGGCGGTCCACCTGCCGCTCATCGCTCGCCTGCCCGGGCACGAACTCGTCGCGCTCGCCGACCTCGACCCGGACCGCAGCGCGGAACTCGCCACCCGGTACGGGGCCCGCGCGCTCGACGCCGCCGGGTTGTTCGCGGCCGACGACGTCGACGCGGTCCTCGTCGCCACCCCCGGGCGGCACGCCGCGCACGCGGTGACGGCGCTGCGCGCCGGGAAGCACGTGCTCGCCGAGAAACCCTTCGCCCTCTCCGCCGACGAGGCCCGGGCGGCCGCGGAGGTCGCGGCGGCAACGGGGTTGGTGCTGCAGGTCGGGTACATGAAGGTGCACGACCGCGCCGTGACGACGGCGGTGGAGGCCCTGCCGGAGATCGGGGACGTGCGCCTCGTCCAGATCAGCGTGCGGCACCCCGTCGACGGCCCCCAGATCGACCACCTCCGACTCAGCCCACCCGGTCCGCTGCCCGTCGGTGCCGCGGAACTCATCGCGGCCGACGACGCCGCCGAGAACCGCGCGCTGGACGTCTCCGTCGGGGCGGACGCCGCGCCCGCCGTCCGCCGCTTGTTCCGCTCGGTGCTGTGCGGTTCCGTGGTCCACGAGTTCTCGCTGCTGCGCTCCCTGGGTTTCGGTCTCCCGACGTTCGACCACGCCGACCTGTTGGCCTGGGAGGGCGGTGCTCCACCCACGGTGTTCGCGACCGGCAGGTTGGACAACGGCGCCCGGTTCGTCCTGGACTGGGCGTGGACCCCCGACCGCCCGGACTACCGCGAGACCGTCCGCATCACCGGTTCCGCCGGCGACGTCGAGATCGGGGTGGCGCCGCCCTACCGTCTCGACGCGACGTCCACCGTCACCGTGGTCTCCCCGCATGGTGAACGTCGCCCGGTGCTGCCGGCCGACGGGGCGTTCCAGCGCCAGCTCGAGTCCTTCGCCGCCGCCGTGGGCGGGGCGCCCCCGAACCCGCACGCGGGGGTCGAGGGCGCGGTCGCCGACCTGCGGTCGATGCAGCAGCTCCTGGCGGTCCTCCCGTGACCCCGTGGATCGCCAGTGCCCCGGTGAGCTTCGGGGTCTGGGGGCCGCACGTCGGCCCGGCCGACGGGGACGGGAACGACCTGCTGGCCGCCATGGCCGCGGCCGGGTACCGGGGGAGTGAACTCGGCCCGACGGGCTACCTCGGGGACCCCGACCGGACCGCCGACCTCTTCGCGGCGCACGGGCTCGTCCCGGCCGGCGTCTACGTCGGTCTGGAACTCGCCGCGGGACGGTGGAGCGAGGAGGCGCGGACGGGTTTCGAGCTCGCCTGCGCCACCCTGCGCGCGACGGTGGACCGCAGTTCCGTCCCCGGTGCGCCCCCGGCGCCGATCGTCCTCGCCGACGACGGCGCCCCCGGCCTCGACGCGCCGCGGAACCCCGCCGACCGGCCCTCCGGGCTGGACGACACCGCCTGGGCGGCAGCGGTCCGGGTGCTCGCCGAGGCGGCCGCGATCTGCGCCGACCACGGCCTGCCGACGACGTTCCACCCGCACCTGGGGACCTTCGTGGAATCGGGGTGGGAGGTCGAGCGCCTGCTCACGACGACGGACCTCACCGTCGTCCTCGACACCGGTCACGCCCTCCTGGCCGGCACCGACCCGGTGGCGGCGGTGACGGCGTGGGGTTCCCGCGTCGACCACGTCCACCTCAAGGACGTCCGCCTCGAGCCCCTGCGCCGGGCGCGGGCCACGGGGCCCGTCCCGTTGCGGTCGTGGTGGTCGGAGGCGAACGTGGTGTTCGGTCAGGGCGACGTGGACCTGCCCGGCGTCGTGACGGCCCTGCAGCGCAGGAACTACGCGGGATGGCTCGTGGTGGAGCAGGACGTCGCCCCGCACGGCGGGCCGCAGCTCGAGGAGTTCTGCGACGACCAGCAGCACAACCTCGACACGCTGACGGCGATGGTGTCGCAGGACGGCCGGTGACCCGGGCGGCGCACGAGCTCCTGCTCGTCGACGCCCTCGCCAAGGTGTTCCCCGACGAGCGACCACGGGAACTCTTGTCGTCCGAACCCTTGACGGTGTACGCGGGGGAGACCGCGTCGTTCCAGGTCGCCTGGCGGGCACCGTCCACCCGGGACCTCAGCGATCTGCCGCGGCTCGTCCTCCGGGTCGACGCCGGGCCGGGTTCCCGGGTGACCCTGCACCGGGTCGGTCTCGTCCCGGTGCTGCTCGCGGCCTACGAGGGGGCGGACGAGCACTACCTGCGCACGAGTCCGGGGCTCTACCCGGACCCCTTGCACCCGTTGGGTTCCGGAGAACCCGTGGTCTCCGCCGTCGACACCTGGTCGGCGTGGTGGGTCGACGTCGTCGTCGAGGACCCCGAACGGGCCGGTCCGCGCACGATCGGGGTGGTGGTGTCGACCGAGGACGGCGTCGAGCTGTTCGCCGCCGAGGTCGGGCTCCGGGTCCACGCCGCGGTGCTGCCGGACGTCGACATCACGATCGCCCACTGGCTGCACGTCGACGCCCTGGCCGACCGCTACGCGGTGGTGCCCTTCGGGGAACGGCACTGGGAACTCCTGGACCACCACCTCGTGTCCCTGCGGGCGATGGGGGGCAACACGTTGCTCACGCCGCTGTGGACCCCGCCGCTGGACACCGCCCCCGGCGGGCGGCGCACGTCGACGCAGCTGGTGCGCGTCACCCTCCGGGACGGGAGCTGGTCCTTCGGGTTCGAGAACCTCGACCGCTGGGCGGCGACGGCGATCCGGCGGGGTTTCACGACGCTGGAGATGCCGCACCTGTTCACCCAGTGGGGCGCGAAGGCGACCCCGTCGGTGACCGCCGGGACCGACGCGGGAACCCAGGAGGTCTTCGGCTGGCACGTCCCCGCGACCGACCCGAGCTACCGGGAGTTCCTCGGTCAGCTGGTCCCGCGCCTGCGCGCGCACCTGGGAATCCGGTGGCCGCAGCTGCGGACGGTCTGGCACGTGAGCGACGAACCCGGTGCGGACGCGCTGCCGGACTACACCGCGGCCCGGGCCGTGGTGGGGAACCTGCTCGACGGCGCGCGCGTCGTCGACGCCCTCAGCGACCGGCGGTTCCTGACCGCGGGCTCGGTCGACGTCCCCGTCGTGGCGACCGACGCCGTCGGACCGTTCGCGGCCGCCGGGGACGAGTTCTGGGTCTACCACTGCAACGCCCAGGACCGGGGCGTCTCGAACCGCTTCATCGCCCAGCCGAGCTGGCGCACCCGCGCCATCGGGCAGCAGCTCTTCGCCTCCGGTGCGACGGGTTTCCTGCACTGGGGTTTCAACTTCTGGAACAGCCAGTTGTCGACGCGGACCGTCGACCCGTGGCAGGACCCGAGTTCCGGCGGGGCGTTCCCCGCGGGTGACGCGTTCGTCGTCTACCCCGGAGCGGACGGCCGCCCCGTGGAGTCGTTGCGGCACCGCGCGCTGCGGCAGGCGGTCGATGACCACCGGGCCCTGCAACTGCTGGGCGCACGGGTCGGCGCGTTCGCGGCTGCGCGGGTCGCCGGCGGGGGGACCGCGATGGCCTTCGACGACCTGCGACCCGGCGTGGAGTTCTGGAGCGCGTCCCGCCGGGAGGTGGACCGCCTCGCCCTCGGCGGCAGCCCTCCGTCCCGCTGAGCGTCACCCGGCGCCGAGGGTGCCGTCGGCGGCGGCCACCACGTCCGCCCGGTACACGATCGGGCCGCAGCCGTGCCCGTTGACGTCGACGCGGTGCAGCGTCGCCGTGCCGGTGGCGTCGAACACGACGGAACCGACGGCGTCCGCGACCCGGAGGCTGACGTCGACCGTCCCCTCCTTCGTCAGCGTCTCGTCGTCGACGCCGACGAAGCCGGTCCCCACCCCGACCTGCGCCTCGGTGCAGACCTCGCCGACGCACGCGCGCACCGACGTCGGGTCGGTGAGGGGCAGCCCGCTCAGGTCGAAACCCGCTCCGGAGGAACCACCCATCACGGTGCAGTCGCGCTGCTCGGTGAGGGAGCACGCGCCGAGGAGCGCCACCGCCAGGAGCGGGACCGGCGACCACCGGGTCACGGGAGGACCTCCACGACGTCCCCGCCGCACCGCGCGGCGGCCGCCGCCCCCGTCTCACCGAGGACCGCCACCGGGTCGGGTGCAGGGTCGGCCCGGGTGCGCACCTCGTCCCCGATCCCGATCCGCGTGCCGTCGGCCAGGACGACCTGTTGGGTGTCCCCGTCCCAGCCGGAACCCTGCGGCCAGACCAGCACCGCCGCGTCCGAGACCAGGCACCCGTCGTGCAGTTCGACGACGTCGCGGCGGGTCGACGCGTCGCGCGGGCCCGGGGGTTCGGCGCCCGCTGGGAGGACGACGAGGACCGGGTCCGGCGCGGCCGCCGTCGCGACCGCGGGGGCTCCACCGGAGTTCTCCCACGGCCAGTCCACGTCGAGGACCGTGACGGGGACGGCGAGCCCGCCCACGACGACGAGCGTGACGGCGGTCTGCAGCGCCCGACGGCGGAACCGCCGGTGGCGGCCGCGGGTCCGGATCCGTGTCAGGTCGATCGCGCTCGGGGGGCTGGGGTGCTCCTCCAGCGCCGCGCGCAGGCCGGCGGTGAGGGGGTCGGTCATCGTCGGGCTCCGTCCGGGGGTGGGACGAGGTGCTGGGCGAGGAAGCGCCGGGCGTGGTGGGCCTGGCTCTTCACCGTGCCCTCGCTGCAGGTGAGCAGGTGCGCGACCTCGCTGACGGGGAGGTCCTCCAGGAAGCGCAGCACGGCGACGGCGCGTTGGCGGACCGGTAGCCGTCGCAACAGGTCCACCGCGTCGAGGCGCCCTCCGTCGGGTTCCTCGGCGGTGGCGGTCTCGGGAACCACGTCGACCGGCCACTCCCGTCGGCGGAAGGCCTTGCGGTGCTCCGAGACGAGCCGGTTGACCAGGGTCGTCCGGGCGTAGGCGTACTCGCGTCCGTCGCGGTGGACCCGCGGCCAGGCGGCGTAGATCCGTTCCATGGCGTCCTGCACGACGTCGTCGCTGTGGTGCCAGTCGTGGCACCAGGCGTACGCGAGTCGACGGAGGCGCGGCATGGCGTCGACGGCGAACGCTTCCAACGCGGACTCCTCGGCTTCCTGCACCCGCCACCCCCTCTCCTCACCACCACCTACGCAGCAGCCCCTCCCGGGGGTTGCACCCGTGAGGTGACCGTCAGCGGTTCAGGTGGTCACCCTCGGAGGACAGGTCGTCGTCCGCGTCGACGCGCCAGACCTCCAGCCCCGGGGCGGACGCCAGGGTGTCGACGAGGTCCGCCGGGCCGCCGACCAGGGTGGAGTCCAGGTCGATCTCGGTGGCCAGGAACCGGCTGCGGTCCAGCGGCCACAGCAGGTTCGGCGACTGCGGCAGGAACCAGTCGGGGGTGATCTGCTCCCCGAGGTTCGCCGCGGCCCGCGGAAGAGCAGGTGCTCCCGCATCGGCAGGCTCAGCCGTGGTGCGGCCCGGGACCAACCGGCGCACGGCGCCGGGGTTCCCGTCCAGCCGCGGGGCGATCCAGTCCGCGACGCGCGGGTCGTGCACCGCGACGAGGTCCTCCATGCTCACGCTGCGGTGATCTCCCGCAGCGCGGCGCAGCTCGCGCGGTAGATCTCCACCAGGTCGGCGTCCTCGCCGTTCTCGCGCCGCGCGGCCCAGTCGTCCAGGGCGGCGCGCAGCCCGGCACCGAGGGTCTCGGAGATGATCCGGGTCCGCAGGTCCACGGTGGCCGAGCCGGTCGCGTCCGCGATCCGCCGGAAGAAGGCCCGTGACTGCTCGGCGTCCAGGCGCAGCAGGGCACCGCGCAGTCCGGCGTCCTCCATCACCAGGCAGCGCACCCGCAGCATCCGCTCGACGGACCCGGCCTCGGCGACCATCTCGGCGAGGACGGCGGCGATGGCCCGCTCGAAGTCGGCGAGGGAGGACGTCTCGTCGACCCGGGCCTCGAGGCGTTCGGCCAGGGCGTCGTCGAAGGCGCGGTTGGCGCCGAGCGCCGCGTCCTCCTTGGTGGGGAAGTAGCGGAAGAAGGTGCGCGGTGAGACCCCCGCGGCGGCGGCGATGTCGTCGACGGTGGTGCCCTCGGAGCCGTTGCGGGCGAAGAGGTCGAGGGCGGCGTGCTCGATCTCCGCCTGGGTGGCCAGTCGGCGGCGTTCGCGCAGGTCCGGGACGACGGTCCCCAGGTCGGTCACGGGAATGAGGATAACGACTGTCGAGTTGGCAGACACTGCCATTAGGGTTGTGACTGTCACCACCACGAGGAGTCCCCACCCATGTCCACGAACGAGGACGTGACCCTGCCCGGGGTCGCGACCGACGCGTCCGCCCCGCCGATCGAGAAGGACCGGCTCGCGCCGGGCGACGCCACCGTCATCGCCCTGCTGCTGGTCTCCGCCTTCGTCGTGATCCTCAACGAGACGATCATGGGTGTGGCGCTGCCGCGGCTCATGGCCGACCTCGACATCACCGCCGCCACCGGTCAGTGGCTCACCACCGGCTTCATGCTGACCATGGCCGTGGTCATCCCGGCCACCGGTTTCATCATGGACCGGTTCCGGCTGCGCCAGGTCTTCATCGCCGCGATGAGCCTGTTCAGCCTCGGCACGGCGATCGCGGCGGTCGCGCCCGGTTTCGAGGTGCTGCTGCTGGGCCGCATCGTCCAGGCCAGCGGGACGGCGGTCATGATGCCGCTGCTCATGACCACGGTGATGACCCTCGTGCCCGCGGCCGGCCGCGGCAAGACGATGGGCATGGTCTCGGTCGTCATCTCCGTCGCCCCGGCCATCGGGCCGACGATCTCCGGCGTCATCCTCTCCGCGCTGTCCTGGCGGTGGATGTTCATCATCGTGCTGCCCATCGCGTTGATCGCCCTCGGGCTCGGCGCCTGGAAGGTCCGCAACGTCACCGCTCCGCGCGACGCCCGCCTCGACGTGCTGTCGCTGGTGCTGTCCGCGATCGGGTTCGGTGGCCTCATCTACGGCCTCGCCAGCATCGGGGAGTCCGCCACCGGCCACGTCCCGGTCGCGCCCTGGATCCCGGTCGCGGTCGGGGTCCTCGCGCTGGCGACGTTCGTCGCGCGGCAGTTCCGCCTGCAGCGCACCTCGAACGCGTTGATGGACCTGCGGGTGTTCGCGAACCGGTCGTTCACCGTCTCGACCGTCGTTCTCGCGACGAGCTTCATGGCCCTGTTCGGCACCCTCATCGTGCTCCCGATCTTCCTGCAGTCCGTCCTGCAGCTGGGATCGTTGGAGACCGGTCTGCTGCTGCTGCCCGGTGGCGCCGTGATGGCCGTCCTCTCGACCGTCGTCGGGCGGTTGTTCGACCGCTTCGGTCCGCGGCCGCTGGTCATCCCGGGGGCGGTCCTGGTCAGCGGGGCCCTGTGGCTGCTCACGACGCTGCACCCGGGGACCCCGGCGGGCATGGTCGTCCTGGTCCACACGGTGCTGAGCGCCGGGCTGGCGTTCATGTTCACGCCGCTGTTCACCTCGGCGCTGGGCTCGTTGCGCGCGGAGCTCTACGGCCACGGCAGCGCGATCGTCGGGACCGTCCAGCAGCTGGCCGGCGCCGCCGGGACCGCCCTGTTCGTGACGGTCCTCTCGACGAGGTCGGCCGCCAGCCTGGCGGACGGTTCCTCGGTGCTGAACGCCACGGCCGACGGGGTCCGGGGGGCGTTCTTCTGGGGCGGCATCATCTCCCTCGTCGCGCTCGTGCTGGCGCTGCTGATCCGGCGCCCGCCGGTCGTCCCCGGCCCCCGCGTCCCGGTGCACTGAGTTCCCGCCGCAGTTCCCGTCACGAACGGCCGACCTCCCCTCGGGAGGTCGGCCGTTCGTCGTCGCGCCCTAGGCTCGTGGCGTGCTGATCGCCGACCGGGCCGCCCTGCTCCTGCTGGACCCCGACGGTCGCCGCCGGGTGAGCGCCCGCCCGGCGGCTGCCGTGCTGGCCGGGGCCCTGCTCTCCGACCTCGTCCTCGCCGGTCGCGTCGTGGCCGACCTCGACGTCACGGCGCTGCGGGTCCTCCCCGGCCGGGACCCGGTGCCCCGTCTCGCCGCCGCGCTGGGGGCGGTCACGCTCACCTCGGGCGCGGTCCGCGCCACACTCCGCAGGCTCGTCGAGCGCCCGCTGTGGGCGGAGTCGACGGCCGAGCTGGAGAAGGCCGGTGCGCTGGTGACCGAACGTCGTCGTCGGCTCCTGGTCTTCCCGGTGGTGCGCTGGTGGCCCGAGCAGGCGGTCCTCGGACCCCAGCAGGAGTCCGTCGCGGCCGCGTTGACGGCGGCCGGGGTCCGACGCGCAGCCGCCGCCGTCGACCCGTCGACCGTCAGCCTGGTGGCGCTGCTCGCGGGCGTGGGGGGCCTCGGCGCCGTCCCCGGGCTGCCGGACGACGTGGACCCCGGCGAGGCGGCCGCGGTCCTGGCCGCCGCCCGGACCTTGCCGGCCGACGTGCTGCAGGCCCTGGCGGACATCGAGACGGCCGTCCCCGTGCTCCTGCAGTCCGCTGCCGGGGGCGACTCCGGGACGGACGGCGGCGGTGGGTATTCCGGTGACGGTGGCCACCACGGCCACGGCCACCACGGCGGTTCCGACGGCGGCCACTCCGGCAGCGGTCACTCCGACGGGGGTTCCTCCGACGGTGGTGGGGGAGACGGCGGTGGCGGTGGTGGGGGTGACTGATCCCCTCACGACCCCCGACGGTCGCTACGTCGTCGTCCGGGGCCGGCTGTGGCGCTGCTCCGACCCGTCGTTGGCGCCGGAACGTCGTCAGGAGCTCGTCGAGGAGCTGATGTCGGCGCGCCGGGCGAAGGGGGCGGCGATGCGGTCCGGCGACGACGCCGCCCGGGAGGCGGCCCGCGAGCGTGTGGAGGCAGCGAAGCGGGGACTGGGTGAGCGTGGTCCCGTCTGGTGGGACGACGACGCCCCCGACCTGACGCGGCACCTGGCGAAGAACACGGGCTACGCGGAGTGGTTCGCCGAACAGGCCGACTGAGGTCGGGATGTGGCATCGTCGGTACGTGGTGCTGATCGCCCAGCGGGTCCTGCTCGACGACGTGATCGCCGGGCTGCAGCGGACGCGAGCTGTCTTCCACTCGGAAGCGGACGTGCAACACGCTTTCGCCGTCGAGGTCGGACGCTCGGTGGCCGACCTCCGCGTGCGCCTCGAGGTTCCCTTCCGGGGGGCCGGATCGACCTACCTGGACGTCCTCGTGTCGGACCCGGAGACGGGTGAGAGCACCGCCGTCGAGGTGAAGTACTTCACCGCTCGCCTGGACATCACCGACCCGCTGACGCAGGAGCGGTTCTCGCTCAGGTCCCACGGGGCCGACGATCTCCTCCGACTGCACTTCGCGCGCGATCTCGCCCGCCTGGAGGGGTGGGCCGGACCGCAGCGCAGCGGCATCGCGCTGCTGCTGACCAACGCATCCGGACTCTGGTCCGAGCCCCGAGGGGCCTCGCCCACGCGGGACCGGGCCTTCCGCATCCACGAGGGACGAACCCTGGGTGGCTCGTTGGTGTGGGGAGACGGTGACGCCGAGGAGAACGACCTCCAGCTGAACGGTCGGTACACGACCTCCTGGCGTGATTACAGCGACCTCACGGTGCCACGGGGGGTCTTTCGATGGTTGGCCGTCGACGTGCCGCGAACGACCTCCGAAGACTGAACCGACGCAGAGGGACAAGGCAGTGCACGAAGTAAACCTTCTGCACTTGACGCACTCCTTGCACTGAGTGCAAAGTAGAGACGTGACCGCAGTCCAGCCCTCCCTCCGCGAACGCCGCCGCACCGAGACCACCACGTCGATCGCGGAAGCCGCCCTCGACCTCGCGATCGCCAACGGCTGGGACGCGGTCACCGTCGACGAGATCGCCGCCCGCGCAGGGATCTCTCGGCGCACCTTCTTCAACTACTTCGCCACCAAGGACGAGGCGCTGTTCAGCAACGCCGTTCCCTGGAGCGAGCAGAGCCTCGCGACGTTCACCTCCTCCGACGGTCCCGTCGTCGACGCGCTGGAACTCCTGTTCGTCGCCCGGACCAGCGCGGAGAAGCACGACCGCGAACGCAGCCTCCAGGTCATGCGGCTCGTCGAGAGTTCCCCGGAACTCCTGCCGGGCCTCCTCGGCCGGGTTGCGGCCGGGGAGAAGGCGCTCGCCGACGCGATCGTCACCCGGGACGGGGTCGACGAGTTCACGGCCCAGGTCCTCGCCGCGATCGCGGGCACGATGGCCCGGGTCAGCGGCATGGGCTGGCTCGCCGGTCTGCAGCCCGACCCCGTCACCGCCACCCGCGCGGCCTGGTCCGCGCTGCGCTCCCTCACGTCCTGACCCCACCACGCACCCGCAGGAGAAACCCGTGTCCACCACTGTGCCCTCGAGCGCGCCCTCGGCCGCCGACCGGGCGAAACCTCGCATCGGCTGGATCTTCACCAGCCTCATGCTCGTCATGCTGCTCGCCTCCCTCGATCAGACCATCGTCGGGACGGCGCTGCCCACGATCGTCGGTGAACTCGACGGTCTCCAGCACATGAGCTGGGCCATCACCGCCTACACGCTCGCCATCACGATCGCGATGCCGATCTACGGCAAGGTCGGCGACCTCGTCGGACGCAAACGCCTGTTCATCGTGGCCATCGCGCTGTTCCTGCTCGGCTCGGCGCTCGCCGGGTTCTCGCAGAGCATGACGGAGTTCATCGCGTTCCGCTTCCTCCAGGGCCTCGGTGGCTCCGGGCTGATGATCATGTCCCAGACGATCATCGCCGACGTCGTCCCCGCCAAGGACCGCGCGAAGTTCATGGCGCCCATCGGCGCGGTGTTCGGGGTCTCCGCCGTCGCCGGCCCACTGCTGGGCGGGTGGCTCACCGACGCCGCCGACTGGCGCTGGGTGTTCTGGATCAACCTACCGCTGGGGATCGTCGCCCTCGTCGTCGCGGCGCTCGCGATCAAACTGCCGAAGCGGCACAACTCCGCCCCGATCGACTACGTCGGCATGGTGCTGCTGGCGCTGGCCTCCACCGGCCTCGTCCTCACGATGAGCTGGGGTGGGACGCAGTACGCGTGGGGTTCGGCCACCATCATCGGTCTGGCCGTCGCCACCGTCCTCGCGGCGGTCGCGTTCGTGGTGGTCGAGAACAAGGTCCCCGAGCCGGTCATCCCGATGCGGTTCTTCAAGAACCGGACGTTCGTCGTCACCACCCTGCTCGGTCTCGTCGTCGGCGCCGGGATGATGGGCGCCCTGGCCTACCTGCCCACCTACCTGCAGATGGCCTACGGCGTGAACGCCACCGAATCGGGTCTGCTGCTGCTGCCGATGGTCGGTGCGCTGCTGGTGGCCAGCATCGGGTCCGGCGCGGTCGTCACGAAGACCGGTCGGTACAAGGCGTTCCCGATCGCCGGGACGTTCATCGCCGCCGTCGCGATGTTCCTCATGTCGACGATGTCCGTCGCCACCCCGCTCTGGCAGGTCTGCGTCTACGTCGGCATCCTCGGCGCGGGGCTCGGGTTGTTCATGCAGATCATCGTCCTGGCCGTGCAGAACGCTGTCAGCCCGAAGGAGATCGGCACCGCCACCAGTTCCAACAACCTGTTCCGCGAACTCGGGGTCACCGTCGGCACCGCCGTCCTGGGCACGGTGTTCTCCAGCCGGCTCACCGAGCGTCTCGGCGGCGCGCTGAGCGGTTCCGCGGACAGCGCCTCGAGCCTCACCCCGGCGCTCGTCCGGTCGCTGCCGGCCGACGTGGCCGACGGCATCGTCAACGCCTACGCCGACTCCCTCGTCCCGATCTTCCTCTGGCTGGTCCCGATGTTCCTCCTCGGCACCGTCATCGCGTTCTTCCTCCCCGAGGTTCCGCTGTCCAGCACGGCCCCGATGGGCGAGGGGGAGACCGAGGCGGCCGCCGAGCGGAACGCCGAGGTTCCCGCCCAGAGCACCGGCTCGCCCCCCTCCGTGCTCAAGGAGTAGCCGCCGCGGGTGGGATCGTTGCCTCCCCGGTGTCGCTGGACGACACCGGGGAGGCAACGATCCCACGAGGAACGCGCGTCAGGACAGGTCGACGGAGACCGTCCGGCCCTCGCGGGCCGACACCTCGCAGGCGTCGGCCAGCACGAGCGCCGCGCGGCCGTCCTCGAACCCGGGGGAACCCGCGACGGTCTCGCCGCGGACCGTGGCGATGAACGCGGCGAGTTCCCGTTCGTAGGCCTCCCGGTAGCGTTCCAGGAAGAACCGGCGGTACGGCTCGCCCGTCGAACTGGAGGCGCCGGTCGAGGAACGCACGATCGTCGGCGTCACGTTCCCGACCTCGAGCAGCCCGTCCGGACCGAACGCCTCGAGGCGCTGGTCGTAGCCGTAGGCGCTGTGCCGGGAGTTCGTGATGACGATGGACTCGCCCCCGGAACCCACGAGGGTCGTCACGGCGGCGTCGAAGTCGTCGTGACCGGCGATCCCGGTGTCGAACTGCCGCAACCCGACCGCGGTCACCGAGACGATGTCCGGCACGAACGAACGCGCCATGTCCAGGTCGTGGATGGCCATGTCGCGGAAGATCCCGCCGGACAGGGGCACGTAGTCGGCGGGCGGCGGTTCCGGGTCGCGGCTGGTGATGGCCAGGTGCTCGAGACGACCGATCTCGCCGGCCTGGACGCGACGGCGCAGTTCCGCGAAGTGCGGGTCGAAACGGCGGTTGAACCCGAGGACCACCGGGGCCTCGGCCTGCCGGGCGCGCGAGCGGATCGCGTCGACGCGCGCGAGGTCGAGGTCGATGGGCTTCTCGCACAGGGCGGGTAGCCCCGCGTCGAGGCAGGCCTCGAGCAGGTCGACGTGGGTCGGGGTGGGGGAGGCGATGATCACGGCGTCGATGTCGTCGGCGCGGATCGCCGCCAGCGGGTCCGACGTCGCCCGCCCGCCGAACGCCGCCGCGGTCCGTTCGGCCCCCGCGATGAGGGCGTCGCAGGCGACCTGCAGCACGGCGTCCCCGCTGCGGTGGATGCTCGCGGCGTGGACCTGGCCGATGCGGCCGGTGCCGATCAGCGCGAAGCGCAGGGGCTGGGACATCGGTGTCCTTCCGAGAGGGGCGTGAGTCCGTTGGTGGACCGGTCCAATGCTAAGGAAGCCTCCACTCCCGGTCAACGCCGCCCCTCCCCGCGGAAACGACACCCTCCGCCCCACACCGCCCGTCCCGGGGGCGGAAACAACCCTTTCCGCCCCCGGAGCCCCGCGGGAAGGGCGGAAAGTGTTGTTTCCGCGGGACGGGGGGAGGTAGGGGGAGGGTCAGAGGAGGCGGCGGGCGGCGGCCCAGCGGGTCAGCTCGTTGCGGTTGGACAGCTGCAGCTTGCGCAGCACCGCGGACACGTGGGTCTCGACGGTCTTCACCGAGATGAAGAGCTCCTTCGCGACCTCCTTGTAGGCGTAGCCGCGGGCGATGAGCCGCATCACCTCACGCTCGCGCGCCGACAACCGGTCGAGCTCGTCGTCGACCGCGGCGACCTCGCCGGCGCCGGAACCGAACGCGTCGAGGACGAAACCCGCCAGTCGCGGCGAGAACACGGCGTCTCCGTCGGCGACCCGGCGCACCGCCGCGGCGAGTTCTTCGCCGCTGATGGCCTTGGTGACGTAACCCCGTGCGCCGCGGCGGATCACGGCGATGACGTCGTCGGCGGCGTCGGAGACCGACAGGGCCAGGAACCGCACCGGAGGGTCGGCCGTGAGCAGCGACGCGCACTGCGCGAGCACCTGCGCCCCACCGGACCCCGCTCCGGGCGCGGGGTTCTCGTCCGGCCCCGACGGCAGGTGCACGTCGAGCAGCACGACGTCGGGCCGCAGGCGCTGCACCGCCGCCACCGCACCGCTCACGTCGGCCGCCTCGCCGACGACCTCGAGGTCGTCGGCGGAGGAGAGCTCCGCGCGGACGCCGGAGCGGACCATGCGGTGGTCGTCGACGACGAGGACCCGGATCACGACGTGCCTCCCGGCAGTACGAGCGCCACCTCGGTGCCGCCGTCGGCGGGCCGCCGCACGGTCGCCCGACCGCCGGCCCGGCGCATCCGGCCGATGATGGACTCGCGCACCCCCAGCCGGTCGTCGGGGACGTCGTCCACCTCGAAACCGGGACCCCGGTCGCGCACGAACACCTCCACACCTGCACCGACGGCTTCCGCGTACACCGACACGGTCCCACCCGCGTGCCGGCCGGCGTTCAGCAGTGCCTCCCGGGCCGCCTGGGCCAGCGACGTCAGCGGCTTGTCGAGGACCCGGTTGTCCAGGTCGCCCACGACGACGACCTCGACGACGGCCCCCGACACGTCCTCGACCTCCGTCGCCGCGGCCCGCAGCGCAGCCCCGAGCGTGCCGGCGCTCTGCCCGTGGTCGCCGTACAACCACTGCCGCAGTTCGCGTTCCTGCCGTCGCGCCAACCGGGCGACCTCGCCGGCGTCCGACGACCGCTTCTGGATGAGGGTGAGGGTCTGCAGCACCGAGTCGTGCACGTGGGCGGCCAACTCGGCCCGTTCCTGCTCACGCGCCAGGGCCGCCCGTTCCTCCCCGAGGTCCTGCCACAGCCGCACCACCCAGGGCGCCAGCACGACGGTCACCCCCGCGAGGATCCCCAACCCGGCGACCGTGGAGCGCCAGAACTGGGTCGGGTCGCCCACGACGAACAGGAACATCAGGGCGAGGACGACGAGTGCGGCGCCCACCGCCACCCGCAGCGCGGCCCGCCGCCCGTCCGTGGAGTCCGCCACCAGCCGACGTCGACGGGTCGTGTCGAGCTGGCCCCACGCCAGCACCACGCCCGCGCCGGCCACGAGCAGCGGGGCCGCGAACCGCGAGGACCCCTTGAGCAGGTTCATCGCCGGCAGCAACCCGAAGCAGACGACCAGGGCGATCCCGGCCAGGGCGTTGCGGTGCGCCACGACCCACGCGGCGGCGTCGGAACGCTGCTCCGGAGGCAGCGCGAGCTGGTTCTCGTCGGGCAGCAGCAACCACAGCGCCGCGTAGAGCGCGACGCCGAAACCCCCGAGGAACGCCCCCGCGACGAACACCGTCCGCACGCGTGACGACGGGATCCCGGTGTGGGCGGCGACGCCCGCGGCCACGCCGGCGACCCGGCGGTGCTCGACCGCGCGGACCAGGGCCGGTCGCGGTGCGGGCCCCGTCGCGGGGGGTGCCGTCGTCTGCGTGCTCACCCGCCGATCGTGGCACGCGACCCCCACCCCGGGGATCCCCCGAGCGCCGGAACCAGGGTCGACTCAGGGAAACCCCGGATGTGCCCGGGGTGTCCCGGCGAGCAGTCTCGAACCATGACCACGAGCGAGAACACCCAGCAGACCGACCCCCGCCCCGAGACCCTGCAGGTCCCGGCCGCGCAGAACTCCGCCGACCGCTTCTTCGCGGCGATCCGCCGCTCCGGCCTCGTCCGCAGCCAGGACCGCTGGGTCGCCGGGGTCGCCGGCGGCATCGCCGGACGCCTCGGCATCGACCCCCTCGTCGTGCGGATCGCCTTCATCGTGCTGAGCCTCTTCGGGGGACTCGGGTTCGGCCTCTACGGCCTCGCCTGGGCCCTGCTGCCCGACGCCTCGGCGGCGGCCGGGCGCATCGAGGCCCAGGCGGCCCAGCGCGGCGACGTCTCCGGCGCCCTGGCCCTCGCGGTCGGGCTCGTCGTCCTCGACCTGATCCTCGGCCAGGGCCTGCTCGGCCTCGGCTGGATCTTCTGAGACCCCCCTTCCCCCGTCCCGCTGCCTACCGGGAGAGTCGACCCGTGACCAGCACCACCGCCCCGCCGGAAGGACCCGCCCCCCCCGGGCCGGTCCGGGACTGCCGGGCGACGTTCTTCCGCTCCGTGCGCGAGCTCGGGGTCGTCCGTGGCGAGGACCGCTGGTTCGCCGGGGTCTGCGGCGCCGTCGCGGCCCGCACCGGGTACGACCCCCTGCTGGTGCGGGGGACCGTCGCCGCCCTCACCGCCGTCGGCGGTCTCGGTCTGGCCTGCTACGGACTCGCCTGGTTGCTGCTGCCCGACGCACGGAAGTCCGGGCGCATCGAGGCCGAGGCGGTGACCCGGGGCGACGTCTCGGGGGCGGCCTGGCTGGCCGGTGCCCTCGTCGTCCTCGACCTGTTCGTGCCGCGGGCCCTGGTGGGGATCCTCACCACCGGCCGGGCCGGGCCCGGCTGGGGTTTCCTCATCACCACCCTCGTCGCGCTGCTCGGCTGGTGGGTTTTGCGCGACCAGCGCTTCACGCAGTTCGCGCCCCCGCGCCCCCGCCTCTCGCTGGCGAAGACCCCGAAGGCCCCGCCGTCGTCGGCCCACCGGGACCAGCCCGAGCCCCCGCCCGCCGTCGAACCGGGACCCGTCCGTGAACCCGTCGCCGGGTTCGGGTCCGCGACCGAACGCAGCGCCGCCGCCCGGGCGGAGAAGCACCGCCTCGTCCAGGAGCGCGCGCGGGAACGGGCGGCCGCGGCCAAGGCCCGCCGTCGCCCCGGATCGCCCCTGCTCACCACCGCCGTCCTCGGTCTCGCGCTGCTCGCCGCCGGGGCCGTGGTCGTCGTCGGCCTGCTGGTCGACCTCCCCGGTCGGACCGTGCCGCTGGCCTGCTGCGCCGCCGTCGCCGTGATGGGGTTCGGGGCCGTCCTCGCCGGGGTCCGGGGCCGGCGCACGGCCCTGGTCGGGCTGGCCTGGCCCGCGGCGTTCTGCGCCGTCGCCACCTCCCTCCTCCCGCCCGCGACGGGCTGGACCTGGCAGGTGCAGAAGACCTGGAGCCCCACCGGCGCGACCGCGCTGAGTTCCGCGGTGGGGCAGCTCAGCGTCGACCCGTCCCGCCTCGACGGGGGACCGGCCCGGGCCACCATCCCCGCGGGGCGCCTCGACGTCCTCGTCCCCGACGACGCGACGGTGCTCGTCGAGGTGCGCGTCCTCGCCGGCTCGGTCCGGTGGCAGGACGTCGACGTCGTGGCGCTCGACGGCACGGCCGCGCAGCGCTCCGTCGACGGCGCCGACCTCAGGCAGGTCTTCGCCGTCGGTCCCGACGCGGCCGCCCTCGCCGACACCGTGGTGGTCCGCGGTGACGACCCCGTCGACTGGACCGTCCCCGCGGGGACCCCGGAACTGCAGGCCGTCGCCTGGACCGGTGAGGTCCGCCTCGCCGCCGCCGGTTCGACCCTCCTGGAGGACCGGTGAACCCGCGGGGCCCCGACGTCGGGGCCGTCCTCGGTGGTCTCGTCCTGGTGGCCCTCGCGGCGGCCGTCGCGGCGCACGAGGTCCTCGACCGCAGCTGGGACTGGAAGTGGTACGCCGCCGGAGTTCTCCTGCTCACCGGCGTCGCGGTCGTCACGACCGCGGCGGTGGGGGCCCTGGGTACCGCGCGGGCGGCTCCCCGGGCCGAGGACGACCCGCCCCGGTAACCTCGGGCGCGTGGAGAACCCGGTGGGAACCGTGACCGTCGAGCAGGCCTGGGGAACGTTCGAGGACGGAACCCCGATCGCGCGCTGGGTCCTGGACGACGGGAGGGTGCGGGTCGGTCTCGTCGAGCACGGCGCGAGGATCCAGTCGGTGCTCGTCCCCGACCGGGACGGGAACCTCGTCGACGTCGTCCTCGGGTTCTCCGACCTTGCGCCCTACACCGCCAAGGGACGCTCCTTCGGGGCGACGATCGGGCGGTTCGCCAACCGCATCCGGGGCGGGACGTTCACCCTCGACGGGATCAGCTTCGCCGTCCCGCCGACCGACCGCGGCAACGCGATCCACGGCGGACCGCACCCGTTCTCGGAACGGCGCTGGAGCGCCCACCCCGTCGAGGGGGCCTGCGGGGTCCGGTTCTCGCTGCTCAGCCCCGACGGCGACAACGGGTTCCCCGGAAACCTGTCGGTGCACGTCAGCTACGTCCTGCGCGGTGGTGTCCTCACCGTCCTCGCGAGCGCGACCACCGATTCGACGACCGTCGTGAACCTCACGAACCACGCCTACTGGAACCTCGCGGGCGACGGAGCGGGGACGGTCGACGCGCAGCTCGTGCAGGTCGCCGCCGACCGCTTCCTCCCCGTCGACGACAGCGGACTGCCGACGGGTGAGTTCCGTCCCGTCGAGGGCACCCCGTTCGACCTCCGCGAACCCGTTCCGGTCGGCTACCGCGTCGACCTCGAGGACGAGCAGCTGGCCCGCGGTAAGGGTTTCGACCACTGCTTCGTCCTGGCCGACGTCCCCGGCGGGCGCCGTGACGTGACGTTCGCGGCCAAGGTCGAGGAACCCGTCTCCGGGCGGACCCTCGAGGTCTGGACCGACCAGCCCGGGGTGCAGTTCTTCACCGGGGGCTCACTGGCCGGGACGCTCGTGGGCAAGGCGGGGCAGACCTACGGGCCCCGGGCCGGGTTCGCCCTGGAAGCCCAGGGTTTCCCCGACGCCCCGAACCACCCCGAGTTCCCGACGACCGTCCTGCAGCCCGGCGAGGAGTTCCGCACCGTCACCGAGTTCCGCTTCGGCCTGGCCTGAGCGCTCCCGGACCCCGGTGGTCACCCCCGGGCCCGGCGGTAGGTCCGCGTCTTGTGGCGGTTGCCACAGACCTCCATCGAGCACCACCGTCCGCCACCGTTGCGGGAGGTGTCGTAGAACGCCCAGCGGCAGTCCTCGGACGCGCAGAGCTTCAGCCGGCTCCAGCGGCCCGAGGCGACGCTGACGGCCACCGTCTCGACGAGGGTGTCGAGACCGTCGACGCCGGTCTGCGCCGCCACCCGCAGACTCCCCGACGGGTCCGCGACCAGGCGCAGCGGGAAGCGGTCCAACGCGGGTTCGCTCCCCAGCAGGGCCTCGCGCAACGCTGAGCGCAGCGCCCTGGCCGTGGTCACGTCGGCCGGGCGGACCGGGTCCCCGGCGAGGTCGCGGTCGTCCAGCCAGGCCGACAGGTCCTCGGGCGAGGTGAGTGCGTCCCGACGGAGGTGCTGTTCGCCGTGCCGGCTGAACGTCCGTTCGTCGAGGGTGTTGAGGAACTGCTCCACGACCTCGAGGTCCACGACCGGTGCGTTCACGACACCAGCTTACGGCGTCACCGGTGTTGCCTCGCGGCGACACCGGCTATAGCCTCCACTGGTGTCGACTTCACGGCTGTCCCCGGACGCCCGCCCGCTGCTCGCCGTCCCCGACGCCGAGCTGGAGGACCTCCGATCGCGCCTGCGCGCGACGCGCTGGGCCGCGGCCTGGCCGCTCCCCGCCTGGCAGGCCGGCACCGACGGCGGCGAACTGCGCCGCCTCGTCGCCCACTGGGCCGACGGGTACGACTGGCGCGCCCAGGAGGCGGCGCTGAACGCCCTCCCGTCCCGGTTCGCCGAGATCGACGGGACGCTCGTGCACCACCTGGTCTTCCAGGGCGAGCGCGCCGACGCGTTGCCCGTCGTCCTCACCAACGGCTGGCCGAGTTCCTTCCTCGAGCACACGGAGTTCGCCCGGCGCCTGACGCACCCGTCGGAGTTCGGCGGGGACGCCCGTGACGCCCTCACCGTGGTCGTCCCGTCCCTGCCGGGATTCGCGTTCTCCGGACAGCGTCCGGACCTCGAGAACTCGCTGCCCACGCACGAGCTCTGGCACCGGCTCATGCACGACGAACTCGGCTTCGAGCGTTACGGCGCCCACGGCAGCGACCTGGGGGCCGGCGTCACCGGCCGGCTCGGTCAGGCGCACCCCGAGGCCGTCGTCGGCATCCACCTCCTCGACGTGGACTCCCGCCACGACGAAGCCGACGGGGAACTCGACGAGGACGAGCGGGCCTACCTCGACCGTCTCGCCGCGTGGCGGGAGGCGGAGGGGGCCTACGGCCACCAGCACAGCACCCGTCCGCTCACCCTCGCCCAGGGGTTGAGCGATTCCCCGTCCGGGCTGCTGGCCTGGATCCTCGAGAAGTACCGTGCCTGGAGCGACGGCGACGGCGATCCCGCCGCGAAGTTCGGTGACGAGTTCCTGCTCACCCAGGCCTCGTTGTACTGGTTCACGAACTCGATCTCCACCTCGTTCCGGCCGTACTACGAGAGCGGCAACGGATTCCTGCCCCCGCTGGAACGGGTCACCGTCCCGACCGCGGTCGCCCTGTTCCCCGCCGACCTCGGAGCCCCGCCGCCGCGGAGCTGGGTGGAACGCCGGTACCACCTCACGCGGTACACGCGGATGCCGCGCGGCGGTCACTTCGCGGCCCGCGAGGAACCCGGACTGCTCGCCGAGGACGTCCTCACCTTCTTCCGCGACACGGTGGGGTGACGGCGGTTCAGGACGTCCGGACGGGGAGGGTGACGTCGAGGTCGTAGAACCGGGTGGTCTGGGTGGGGCGCTGGTTGTCGTCGCTGACCAGCAGCAGGTGCAGGCGGCGGTCGCCCTGGTTCGACACCAGGGCCATGCCCTCGACGTTGTCCAGCAGCGGGTTCAGCTGCGGTTGTTCCGCGACCGCCCCGAGCGTCGGGCAGGTCACCAGGTCGGCCAGCAGGGTCTTGGCCAGCACGGGGCTGTCGGTGGTCAGGCTCTGGACGGAGCCCACGTCGGTCCCGGTCGCCGGGTCCGCGACGTAGAGGCGGACCGTGTTCCCGACCTGGGCGATGAACTCGCGTTCGACCAGGACCAGCCGGCCGTCGGGGGTCGCGGTCAGCTCGGGAACGCCGAGACCCGGGTCGGCCTGGTAGGCGTACTGCGCAGCGAGGGCGAACGGAGCGGTCAGGTCGGCGCGGTGCCAGGTCTGGATCCGCAGCACACCGTCGGCGTCCCTCAGCAGTTCCTGCTCGTCGTCGGCGAAGAGCGTGAGCCCGTCGGCCGACAAGGTCAACCCCTCGAGGGACAGGTTCTCCTGAGCCCGCCCGGCGGGGGCGACCTGCAGTTCCGGGGGGAGCGGCAACGCACCCAGGAGCGTCCCGTCGGCCGTGTAGTGCCGGACCGAGGGACCGGACTCCGAGGACACCCAGAGGGTTCCGTCCCGGTCGGCGACCAGGCCCTCGCTGTCCAGTTCGGCGCCCTCCTCGTCGCGGAGCGCCACGACAGCGGTGGGGTTGCGGTCAGCGTCGAGGGTGAACAGCTCCGAGCGGTCCGAGAGGGCCAGCAGCGAGCCGTCCGGCCTCGGGGCGAGGGCCGACAGGTTCGCGACCGGCGTTCCCGCGAACGTGGTCTCGTCGAGGTGGTCGTCGAAACCCGTCAACGCGACGGCGGTGCTGCACCGGGCGGTGGCGGCGGCGGCCTTCCCGGTGGTGCCCGCGTTCGCGGCCCCGGACGCGGCGAGGGTGCAGACGGTGGCGAGGACGACGGCGGACGCGAGGGTTCTCTTCACAGGCGAGCACGCTAGGAGCTGCGGGGCGGGGTCCTCGGCGACCTCCCGGGGAACGTCGGGCGAAACCTCGCCGACGCTCAGTCGATCGAGGAGTCGGTGGACCAGGCGGGGGTGGCGACGAGCGAACCCACCGCCGCCGCCCGCCGCTGCAGACCGACCACCGAGAACGACGACAGCACGGCCCCGGCGACGACGAACCCGATCCGCAGTCCCAGCGGCCACGGCCCGCGGTCGACGTCGCCACCCGCGACGAGCTGCGCCCGCGGCAGCAGGGCCGTCGCCAACGTCACGTCCCGCACCGCGTAGCGCGCGCCCGCCGTGGGCACCGACGCCCACACCGAGGTGTCCCCCTCGGCGAGGTCCGCGCGCAGCAGCCGCTGGTCGCCGTCGCCGACGGACGTCAGGGGGGCCGGGACGAGCAGTTCGGTCCGGGAGAGCCAGCCCAGGACCCGACCGCCGGAGGGCACCGGCGCGGGGACCACGGCCGTCGCCGCGACCGGGACGAACCCGACCTGGTCACGCACGTCGTCGAAGACGGCGAGCAGGGACCCGTCGGGGGACCAGGCGGCGCCCCCGGCGATCCGGGCGCGGTCCGGGGCGAGGAGCTGGTCCACCGTCCGCCCCGAGCGGTCCAGCACCCGGATCCGCGGTGACCCGGGGGACTGCACGGCGACCCGCGACCCGTCCGGGGAGAACGCGGCCGCGGTGACGTCGTCCGTGAGCAGTTCCGAGCGGCCGCTGCGGGTGTCCAGGACGAAGAGCGGACCCGCGACGGCGGACTCGACGACGTTCGTGGCGTCCGCCCCGGCGTAGGCGAGGTAGCGGCTGTCCTGGCTCCACGCCACGGGCACGACGCCCCGTGCCGCCGGCAGTCGGACCACGCGCTCGGCCCCGGTGGCGGTGGTGATCTCCACGAGGTCCGTCGCGGCGGGGGTGGCGCGCCGCTCGCCGACGACGACGAGCGACCCGTCGGGGGACAGCGTCGCCGGCGCCGGGTCGCCGAGGACGTCTCCCCGTCCGCGGTCGAGGGCCACGTCCACCGTGCGGGTGCTGCGGCCGTCGCTGCCCTGGGCCAGGACCTGCGGGGTCCCGGTGATCCCGACGCCCGCGCCCTGCCGGTAGAGGGCGACCGCCCGTCCGAGCGGGGACCGGGTGGAGTCGGCGGTGAGGTGGCTGGAACCGGGGAAGACCCGGGGGACCGAGACCCGGGCGGGGACGTTGCGTCGGCCGGCACCGGCACCGACCGCCAGCACGACCGCGATCCCCAGGACGAGGACCAGGAACCCCACGAGAGCGGGCAGCCGGCGCGAGGTCATGTCCCAGCTTCTCCCCGTGAGGCGGCCGTGGCCATCCGGTCGGCGTGCGGATCCGCTGCCGGACCCCCACCGTGGTCGGGTGCCCGAAGGAGACACCGTGTACCGGCTGGCCCGTCGCCTCGACGCGCAGCTGTCCGGGCACCGGCTGACCTCGGCCGACCTCCGCGTCCCCCGCTTCGCGACGCTGGACCTGACGGGTGCCGTCGTCCTCGGGACCGTCTCCCGGGGGAAGCACCTGCTCACCCGCTTCGACGTCGGCGGGAGTTCGCTCACCGGACCGACGACGTTGCACACCCACCTCCGGATGGACGGCGAGTGGTCGGTGCTCGGTCCCGGGAAGCGACTGCCGCAGCGGTTGCTGCCCGACGTCCGCGTCCGGCTGAGCACGGAGGGTCCGACGGCGCTGGCGTTGCGGATGCCGGTCGTCGAGGTCCTGCCCACCGACCAGGAGGCGAGCGTCGTCGGCCACCTCGGACCGGACCTGCTCGACGCCGCGACCCCGGTCGAGGACCGGGTCCGGATCGCGGTCGACAACCTCCGCCGGCGTCCGGAGCGCGGCCTCAAGGCGGCCCTGCTCGACCAGCGCAACCTGGCGGGGATCGGCAACCTCTGGGCCGACGAACTCTGCTACCTGCGCGGTCACGACCCCTGGACCCCGGCCGGGACCGTCGACCTCGAGCGCATCGTCCGCCTCGCCGTGAAGCTGCTGACGTTCTCCGTCAGCCCGACCGGCGCGATGCAGGTCACGACGGGGGACACCCGACCCGGCCACCGGCACTGGGTCTCGGGACGGGCGGGAGCACCCTGCCGTCGCTGCGGCACCCCGATCGCGGTCCGCGCCGAGGTCCCGGGGGACCCCGAGCAGCGCCGCACCTGGTGGTGCCCCAGCTGCCAGCGCTGACGCCCCGGTGAACCGCCGGTGACGTGCGGGCACCCCGGGACGGGGTCAGGTGAACAGTCGATGTCCGTTGCCCGGAGGCCCTCCGGAATCGTGGGGCGGGCCCCCGGCGCGAACTAGTGTTCCCAACGTCCAGCTCACTCCTTCCTGGGAGGAGGTCGCCTTGACGACCCTCCACCAGGTTCCCGCCCAGCGCCAGCGCTCCATCCCCTGGCGCTCGTGGGGAACCTTCCTGCTCCTCGCTGGGCCCAACGTCGCGCTCCTGGTCCTGTTCGTCTACAAGCCGCTGATCCAGAACGTGCAGTACTCGCTGCTGCACTGGAACCTGGGTTCGGACACGGCGACGTTCATCGGCCTGCAGAACTACCTGAACTACTTCCACGACCCGAAGACGCCCGCGGTCCTGCTGACGACGGCGATCTTCGCGGTCGTCACCGTCGGCGGGTGCATGTCCATCGGTCTCGCGCTCGCCCGCCTCCTCGACCGGAAGCTGCACGGACGGACGTTCGTCCGCGCCGCGGTGTTCGCGCCCTACGTCCTGTCGGGTGTCGCCGTCGGCATGTGCTGGCTGTTCGTGTTCGACCCCCAGTACGGCCTCGTCTCGGGGTTGCTGCGGGGACTCGGGATCACTTCGCCGAACTGGTACAACGACCCGCAGTGGTCGCTGGCCATGGTCTGCATCGTCTACCTGTGGAAGTACGTCGGCTACGTCGCCATCATCTACCTGGCCGCCCTGCAGTCGGTCCCGGACGACATCCTGGAAGCCGCCCAGATCGACGGGGCCTCCCCGCTGCGGACGTTCTGGTCGATCATCTTCCCGCTGCTCTCGCCCACCACGTTGTTCCTCACCGTCACGGTGTTCATCGAGTCGAACTCCGGTGGCTCGTTCGACATCATCCGGGCGATGACCAAGGGCGGGCCCCTGGAGGGGACGACCACCATGGTCTACCAGGTCTACCAGGAGGCGTTCGTCGACGGTTCCGCCGGGTACGCCTCCGCGATCGCGACCCTGCTGTTCGTCGGGTTGCTGCTCGTCACCCTGGTCCAGATGGTCTTCGTCGAGCGGAAGGTGCACTACCGGTGAGCGTCGACGTCCCCCGCAAGACCTCCGCGGGCGCACCGCGGATCCCCGCCCAGCGCGGCGCCCGGCCGGCCGCCGGTGAACCCCGGCGCCGGGTCGACGTCGTCGGCTACGCCTGCCTCGTGGTGGCGGCGCTCATCATGGTCGTGCCGTTGCTGTGGATGGTGTTCGCGTCCTTCAAGCAGCGCAACGAGATCTACACGATCCCGACCCGGTGGCTGCCGGAGTCCCTGGACCTCGCGAACTACCTGGACGTCTTCGCGACCGTGCCCTTCGGGCACTTCCTGCTGAACAGCGTCATCACCACCGTCCTCGGCGCCGGGCTCAAGGTCGTCCTCGGACTGATGTGCGCCTACGCCCTGGTGTTCGTGGAGTTCCCCGGGAAGCGCCTCGTCTTCCTGCTGGTCCTCGCGGCCCTGATGGTGCCGCCGCAGGTCACGCTCATCCCGAACTACACCCTCACCGCCCAGCTCGGCTGGTTGAACACCTACCAGGGGATCATCCTGCCGGGCCTGGCCAGTTCGCTGGGGACCTTCCTCTTCCGCCAGCACTTCCAGACGTTCCCGGTCTCCGTCCTGGAGGCCGCGACCCTGGACGGTGCGGGCCACTGGCGCCGGCTGTGGGGGTTCGTCGTACCGCTGTCCGCGCCGACCGTCTCCGCCGTCGCGCTCGTCTCCGTCGTCAGCGAGTGGAACCAGTACCTCTGGCCGCTGCTGGTGACCGACAGCGGGAGCATGATGACCCTGCCCGTGGGTCTGACCCTGCTGCAGAACAACGACGGCATCACCAACTGGGGCGTGCTGATGGCCGGCACGGTGCTCGTGATGCTCCCCATCCTGCTCGTCTTCGTCTTCTTCCAGCGTCGACTCGTGGCCGGTCTGGCCACGGGCGCGCTCGCGAACTGACCACCCCGTAGAACTCAGGAGAACCCCGTGAACACCTCGTCCCACGTGCTGCCCCGACGCGGCGTCCTCGCCCTGGCCGGAGCCGGTGCGGCCGCTCTCGGCCTCGCCGCCTGCTCCGGCCCCTCGACCGCCTCCACCGGCGACTCCGCCGCGTCCGTCGCGGCGAAGACCGACTGGACCAAGGTGACCCCGGCCGACACCGTGACGGTGTGGACGAACCACCCCGGTTCCTCGCAGGCCGTCGAGGCGGAGTTCCTCAAGCGCTTCGCCACCTCGAACCCCGACATCACGGTGAACTTCGTGACCGCGGGCGCGAACTACGACGAGATCTCCCAGAAGTTCCAGGCCGCCCTCACCGGTGACGACCTCCCCGACCTCGTCCTCCTCAGCGACGTCTGGTGGTTCCGCTACGCCCTCAACGGCCAGCTCACCCCGCTCGGCGACGTCCTGTCCGGCGCCGGGGTGGACGTCGCGAACTACAACCCGGGCCTCCTGGGGGACTACCAGTACGCCGACGCGCAGTGGGCGGTCCCCTACTGCCGTTCGACGCCGGTCTTCTACTACAACAAGGCGCACTGGAGCGCGGCCGGTCTGCCCGACCGCGGCCCCGACACCTGGGACGAGTTCCAGCAGTGGTTGCCGAAGCTGGCCGCCGCGGGTACCGGTGCGCAGGCGCCCTACGGTCTCGGCAAGGGCACCGGGAACGCGAGCTGGATCCACCAGAGCATGATCTGGGGCATGGGTGGCGCACTCAGCGACGACTGGAAGATGACCGTCGACAGCGACCCGGTCCTCAAGGCCAGCGACTACCTGCGCAACTACGTCACGCAGGGCTGGGCGGCCGTCTCCTCCTCCGACCAGGCCTCCGACTTCGGTGCGGGGCTGTACTCCTCCGTCATCGGTTCCACGGGTTCGCTGTCCGGCATCCTCAAGGCCGCGAACTTCGAGGTCGGCAACGCCTTCCTGCCCGGCGGCGCCGCGGGCCGGTTCACCCCCACGGGTGGCGCCGGCTTCGCCATCCCGGCCAAGCGGTCCCCCGAGCAGCAGCTCGCGGCGGCCACGCTGCTGAAGTTCCTCGCCGAGGACGACAACACCGCCTACTTCTCCCAGAACACCGGGTACATGCCCGTCACGACGGGCGCCGTGAACTCCTCCACCATGCAGGAGGTCTACGCGCAGACCCCGCTGTTCAAGACCGCCGTCGACCAGCTCGAGAACGTGCGCAAGCAGGACAACGCCCGGGTCTTCGTCCCCGGCGGCGACCAGTCCACGGTCACCGCGTGGGAGAAGGTCATGCTGCAGGGCACGGCGTCGAAGGACGCCTGGGGCACCGCCCAGGACGAGATCGAGCGCTCCTACGAGTCCGACGTCAAGCCTCTCGTGAAGGCCTGACCCGATGGCCCGCCCGCTCGTGATCGCGCACCGCGGGTACTCCGCGGTGGCACCGGAGAACACGCTCGCCGCCTTCGAGGCGGCACTGCGGGCCGGCGCCGACCTGCTGGAGCTCGACGTCCACCTCGACGCCGACGGGGTGCCGGTGGTCGTGCACGACGGCACCCTGGACCGCACCACGGACACCCGCGGTTCCGTGGAGGAACTCGGCAGCGCGCGCGTGCGGGCGGCCGACGCCGGGGCGTGGTTCGCCCCGGCGTTCGCCGGCCAGCGGGTGCCGACCCTGCGGGAGGTCGTCGACGTGGTCGCCCGCTACCCGCAGGCCGGTCTCCTCGTGGAGTTCAAGGGGGCCTGGGGCCCGGCAGCGGCGTCCGGTGCCGTGGGGTCGTTGCGCCTCGCCGGGGTGGCCGGGCGCAGCATCGTCCAGAGCTTCGACCGGTCGAGCGTCGCCGCGTTGCGCGACGTGGCCCCGGACGTGCGGCGGGCCCTGCTCGTGCTGCAGCCCGGTCCGCCGATGGGTTGGGCCGAGCTGGAACAGTCCCTCCGCGACATCGCCCAGAACCCGTTCACCGCGTTGTCCACCCTCACCGGGGTGGCCTACGAACAGGCCAGGCGGGCGGTCGCGGAACTGGGGGTGGTGGCGGTCAACCCCTACGTCGCCAGCATCGTCGCCAGCCCCCACGTCGTCGCCGAGTACCACGCGGCCGGCGTCGCGACCTACCCCTACACCGTCGACGAACCCCGGTTGTGGAGTGATCTACTGCACCACCGCGTCGACGGCATCATCACCAACGACCCCGGCCGCCTCCGCGGTTTCGTCGACGCCCGCGAGGTGCGCCTCGTCCAGGACGGCGCGACGGAGGAGCGGCAGGAGCTGACCGTCGCCGCGACCCGGCAGGGCCACGCCGCCCGCCGCCTCACCTCCGCCTGACGGTTCCCCGGACCTGCCTCAGGAGGTCGTGAGGTCGCTGGGGTCGCCGAACTCCAGGGTCCCGTCCTCGGCCACCCGGGCCCGCACGACCCGGGAGTACCCCTCGGCGACGAGCGCGTCGAAGAGGGGCTGCATCCGCTTGGCCTGCTTCACCAGGGCGACCCGGGCGCCTGCGGCGATGAGTTCCTGCTGCTTGCGCAGCAGTTCCCCGGGGTTCGCCCCGGCCGGGTGGACGAGGGCGATCGCGAGGGTCTCCTCGTCACCGGAGGACAGTTCGTCCACGATGCGCTCGAAACCGATCGAGAACCCCGCGGCCGGCAGGTCGCGGCCGGAGAACCGGCCGACCATGTTGTCGTAGCGGCCGCCGCCGGCGATCGAGGACGAGCTGCCCGGCATCGACATCTCGAAGATCGGGCCCGTGTAGTACCCCATCCCGCGCACCAGGGTGACGTCGAACTGCACGTCGAGGCCGGGGGCGGACAGGGCGAGGGCGTCGGCGATCTCGCGGAGCCGGACGACGACCTTGATGGGGACGGCCTCGGGCAGCGCGGACTCGAGGACGCCCGGGGTGCGGACGTCGCGCAGCGGCAGCAGTTCGGTCAGCGACTTCTCCAGCGCGGAGACCGACCCCTCGTCGAACCCCTTGGACCGCAGTTCCGCGAGGACCCCGTCGAGCCCGACCTTGTCGGCCTTGTCGACGGTGATGAGCACACTGCCGTGGGCGTCCTCGGCGAAACCGCACCCGGTGAGCAGCCCCGTCAGGACACCCCGGTCGTTGAGGCGCAGCGTCGTGCCCGTGAGGCCGAGGCGGGTCAGCGCGGTGTGCGTCGCGGTCACGAGCTCGACCTCGGCCAGGCTGCCGGGTTCGCCGACGATGTCGATGTCGCACTGCACGAACTGGCGGTAGCGACCCTTCTGCGGACGCTCCGCCCGCCAGACCGGCCCGATCTGCAGCGCCTTGAACGGCATCCGCAGCGCCGCCGCGTTCGAGGCGACGTAGCGGGTGAGGGGCACGGTGAGGTCGAAGCGCAGACCCAGGTCCGCGGCGTCGCCGGGCAGCAGGGCCTGCTCGGCCGCGAGCCCCCGGCGCATGACCTTGAACAGCATCTTCTCGTTCTCGCCACCCTGCCCCGACTCCAGCCGGGACAGTTCCTCCAGCGCCGGCGTCTCGACCTCGTCGAAGCCGAAGGAGCGGTAGACCTCGCGGATCACGTGCAGCGCGTGCTCCCGGCGGGCCTTGTCGACGGGGAGGATGTCACGCATGCCCCGCGCGGGGACGACCTTCGCTGCCATGCCCCCATCGTAGGAGAGGCGACCGGAGGCTCCGTCCGCGCGCGGGGCGGGGTCAGGGCTGGGCGAGGACGGCGCGCGCCAGGGAGGTGTGGGTGATCAGGGTCGAGACGATGCCGCTGCGCAGCGCGGTCGCGGTGGCCTCGCCGCGCTGGTCGCCGCAGGCCATCGCGATGACGTCCGGGGTCGCCCGCAGCTGCGGACCGGTCACCCCGATGACGCGGTCGGTGAGGGCGTCCACCTCCTTGCCGTCGCGGTCCAGCAGGACCCCGGTGATCTCGGCGACGACCCCGGCCTGGGAGAGCGCGTCGCGATCGGCGTCCCCGAGGGAGTCCAGCGCCGTGGACTCACCCGGGCGCCAGGCCCCCACGGACACGACGGCCTTCGTCAGCCGGTCGAGTTCGGCCAGCGCCTCGCTGATGCCGGACTGCGATCGCAGCCCGTCGGCGGTGGCGGCGTCGGGGACGGCGAGGGGTGCGTAGAAGGTCGTCGAGGAGGACCCCGTCGCCTCCGCCATCCGCCGGACGAGCTCGACGGCGCTCTCCTCCACGTCCGGGCGCGGCAGAGCACCGGAGAGCTGGACGAAGCGGCAGCCGATGTTCGCCCCGACGGAGGCGGCCAGCAGGGAGATCGTGCGGCCCCAGGCGAGCCCGACGACGTCCTCGGCCGTGACGCTCTCCTCCAGCAGGCCCGCGGTGAAGTTCGCGACGGCCCGGCGCTGACCCACCACGGTGTCCTCGTCGGGTCTCACGACGTAGACCGCCCGCACGCCGAAGCGCTCGCGCACCGCGTCGGCGAGCTCTCCGTCCAGGGAACTCGGGACGATCACCTCGATCTGCACGAGACCGGCCTCCTGGGCGTCCGCCAGCAGGCGGGCGACCTTGAACCGGCTCACCCCGAGCTGCTTGGCGATCTCGACCTTGGTCAGGCCCTCGACGTAGAAGCGCCGGGCGGCGGCCGCCGCGAGTGCGAGCGCACTCGTGGACATCCGTCGCGAGGCGGTACCGCGGGCCGGCGTCTTCGCCATGGCACCTCCTTCGCCGACCGTGGTGTCCGGCCGGGCTGACGTCGGGTGGAGAACGGGCAGTACGAGTTGACAGCTGTGTGCGACGCGGGTCACGATCAGCACAGCTGAGAGTAGCCCGCTCATTTGAGCGGTTGCAACGGCCGCGAGCCGGAGCACCTTGTCGACGAAGACACTGGAGGGGACACGATGGCTGGACGTCAGAGCCTGTCGAAGAAGGACGCCGCACCGGGCGCGTCCACGTCGGCGGCGAACTCGCCGCTGAGCCGCCGCGCAGCCACGACACTGAGCCGCCGCGCAGCCACCACACTGAGCCGCCGGGCAGCTCTGGGTGGCGCGGCCGGTGTCGGTACCGCCGCGGCGCTGAGCGCCTGCTCGGGCGCCGGTGGCGGGACCACGGGCGGCGGCGGTGGTGGCGGCGACAGCAAGACGATCAACGTCATCATGGTCAACAACCCGCAGATGGTGGACCTGCAGAAGCTCACCGCGGACAACTTCACCAAGGACACCGGCATCACCGTGAAGTACACGGTCCTGCCCGAGAACGACGTCCGCGACAAGATCAGCCAGGAGTTCTCCAGCCAGGCCGGTCAGTACGACGTCGCGTCGATCTCCAACTACGAGGTCCCGTTCTACTCCAAGAACGACTGGCTCGCCCCGATGGACGACTTCATCAAGGCGGACTCCGCGTTCGGTCAGGACGACATCCTCAAGCCGCTGGCCACCGCGCTCACCGGCGACGACGGCAAGGTCTACGGCGAGCCGTTCTACGGCGAGTCCTCGTTCCTCATGTACCGCAAGGACGTCTTCGAGGCCAACGGCATCACCATGCCGGACAAGCCGACCTGGGACGAGGTCGCGGGTTTCGCGGCCCAGCTCGACGGCAAGACGCCCGGCATGAAGGGCATCGCGCTGCGCGGCCAGCCCGGTTGGGGCCAGGTCTTCGCCCCGCTCACGACGGTGGTCAACACCTTCGGTGGCACCTGGTTCGACGAGGACTGGACCGCCCAGGTCAACGCCCCGGAGTTCGTGGCCGCGACGAAGTTCTACGTCGACCTCGTCACGGCCCACGGCGAGTCCGGCGCCCCGCAGGCCGGGTTCACCGAGTGCCTCAACGGCATGACCCAGTCGCAGGTCGCCATGTGGTACGACGCGACCTCCGCCGCCGGTTCGCTGGACGCCAGCGGTTCCCCGGTGGCCGGCAAGATGGGCTACGTCGCCGCGCCGGTCAACCAGACCGACTCCTCGGGCTGGCTGTACACCTGGGCGTGGGGCATCCAGAAGGCCTCCAAGAACCAGGAGAACGCCTGGAAGTTCGTCTCCTGGGCCTCCAGCAAGGAGTACGAGGAACTCGTGGGCAAGCAGGTCGGCTGGGCCAGCGTGCCCGCGGGCAAGCGCACCTCGACCTACGAGAACGCCGACTACCAGAAGTCGGCCGCCCCGTTCTACAAGGCCACCCAGGACGCCATCAACGCCGCGAACCCGGAGGACCCGGGTGTGCAGAAGCGTCCGGCCGCCGGCATCCAGTTCGTGGCCATCCCCGAGTTCGCCGACATGGCGACCCAGGTCTCCCAGCTCGTGTCCTCGGCCATCGCCGGTCAGATGAGCGTCGAGGACGCCCTCGACCAGGGCCAGGACCTCGCGACCAAGCTGGTCAGCGACAAGTACAAGAAGTGAGTCGTCGCCGCGACCCCCGGGTTCCCCGGGGGTCGCGGTCCCTCGTTCGGCCCCGGCCCCGTCAGTGGGTTCCCCTCCCCGGAAGCACAGAGGACGTCCTTCCATGAGCACATCGAGCACCACGGCTGACAACCTCTCCAAGGTGGGGCCGGACAGGCCCCAGCGCAACGCGGGTCAGGCGCGCAGAGCCGCCGACTGGGCCCGCCGGGCGCCCCTCCTCCCCGCGCTGCTGTTCACGATCGTCGTGACGCAGTTGCCGTTCCTGGCGACCATCGTCATCTCGTTCATGAACTGGAACTCCTACTACCCGCAGGACCGCGGGTTCGGTGGCATCTCCAACTACGTCTCGGTCTTCACAAACTCCCAGCTCCGCGGTGCGGTGTGGAACACCGTCCTGCTGACCGTCACGGTCGTCGCGGTCAGCCTCGTCCTGGGCATGCTCATCGCCCTGCTGCTGGACCGGAAGTTCATGGGCCGCGGGGCCGTCCGCACGATGATGATCGCGCCGTTCCTCGTCGTCCCGATCGCGGCCGCGCTGCTGTGGAAGCACGCCCTGTTCAACCCGAACTACGGCCTGCTCAACGGCACGCTCAACGCGATCTGGAAGCTCTTCGGCTCCGACGGTGCACCCCAGGTCGACTGGCTCTCGACCGCCCCGAAGATCGCCATCGAGGTCTCCCTCATCTGGCAGTGGACCCCGTTCATGATGCTGATCCTGCTCGCCGGTCTGCAGTCCAAGCCGGCCGACGCCGAGGAGGCCGCTCGCATGGACGGCGCCACCGGGTTCCAGATCTTCCGCTACCTGACCTTCCCGCACCTGCGCCAGTACCTCGAACTCGGCGGTCTGCTCGGGGCCATCTACATCGTGCAGAACTTCGACGCCGTCTTCACCATCACGGCCGGTGGCCTGGGCACCGCGAACCTGCCGTACACGATCTACCAGACCGTGTTCTCCGCCCACGACTACGGCCTCGCCTCGGCCATGGGTGTCGTCGTCGTCATCGGGACCATCATCGTCGCGAACTTCGCCCTGCGGGTCGTCGCGAGCATGTTCAAGCAGGAGGCCGGTCGATGAGCACCGTCGCGAGCAGTGGCACGCTGAAGCAGAACACCAACGCCCACGTCCCGACCTCCAAGCGGGAACAACGTTCCCGCGAGATGAACCGCAGCAAGCCGATCTGGGGCCTCATCGCCTGGATCGTCGGCATCCTCTTCGTCCTGCCGGTGCTGTGGATGGTCCTCACCTCGCTGCACTCCGAGACCGACGCGGCGACCAACCCGCCGTCGATCGCCGCCGGGCTGACCCTCGACGGGTACCGCTCCTTCTTCTCCGCGCAGCCCGCCGCACCGCTCATCAACTCGGCGATGGCGTCGGTCATCTCGACCCTGATCGTCCTGGCCCTGGCGATCCCCGCGGCGTTCGCGCTCTCGATCCGTCCGGTCCAGAAGTGGACCGACGTCATGTTCTTCTTCCTGTCGACGAAGTTCATGCCGCTCGTCGCCGGGCTGCTGCCGTTGTACCTGTTCGCGACCAAGACGGGCACACTGGACAACATCTGGCTGCTGATCGTCCTCTACACCTCGATGAACCTGCCGATCGCGGTCTGGATGATGCAGTCGTTCCTGGCCGAGGTCCCCGGCGAGATGCTCGAGGCGGCCTCGATCGACGGCGCCGGCCTGATCCGGATGCTGTGGTCGATCGTCCGCCCGGTCGCGATGCCGGGGGTGGCCGCCACCGCGCTGATCTGCTTCATCTTCAGCTGGAACGAACTGCTGCTGGCCCGCACGCTGACGAACACCATCGCCAGCACGGCACCGGTGTTCCTCACCGGTTTCGTCACCAGCCAGGGCCTGTTCCTGGCGCAGTTGTGCGCCGCGGCGACCGTGATCTCGCTGCCGGTCCTCGTGGCCGGGTTCGCCGCCCAGGACAAGCTGGTGCAGGGTCTGTCCATGGGTGCCGTGAAGTGACCCGCCCGTCCACCGCAACCCCTGGAGCGCTTCCGTGACCTCCACCACCACCGCACTGCCGCTGACCCCGGAGAACCTCGCCGCCATCGGCGAGCGCGTGCCCGTCCCCGGCTACGACCGGTCGCAGGTGACGCCCGGGATCGTCCACCTGGGGGTCGGTGGTTTCCACCGTGCGCACCAGGCGATGTACCTGGACCGCCTGATGAACGAGGGCAAGGCGCTGGACTGGGGCATCCGCGGCATCGGCGTGCTGCCGCACGACCGGCGGATGAAGGAGGTCATGGACGCCCAGGGGGGCCTGTACACCCTGGTGCTGAAGGACCCCGACGGTTCCCGCGAACCCCGCGTCATCGGTTCCATCCTCGACTTCATCCTCGCCCCCGAGGACACCGAGGGGGCGGTGGAGGCGATGGCCGACCCGCGGATCCGCATCGTCTCCCTCACGGTCACCGAGGGCGGCTACAACATCGACGCGGTCAGCGGCGAGTTCGTGCTCACCGAGGAGAAGGTCGCGGCGGACCTCGCCGACGGCGCCGTCCCGCAGACGTCGTTCGGTCTGGTCACCGAGGCGCTGCGCCGTCGCCGCGACCGCGGGATCCCGCCCTTCACAGTGATGTCCTGCGACAACATCCAGGGCAACGGTCACGTCGCCCACCAGGTGTTCGTGGCGTTCGCGAAGGCCAAGGACGCCGAGCTCGGTACCTGGATCGACGAGCACGTGAAGTTCCCGAACTGCATGGTCGACCGGATCACCCCCGGCACCACCGACGACGACCGCGCCGAGGTGCGCGAGGCGTTCGGCGTCGAGGACGCCTGGCCCGTGGTCTGCGAACCGTTCGTGCAGTGGGTCCTGGAGGACGACTTCGGCCTCGGCCGACCGCCCTACGAGGACGCGGGCGTCCAGGTCGTCGACGACGTCGAGCCCTACGAGCTGATGAAGCTCCGGCTGCTCAACGCCAGCCACCAGGCGCTGTGCTACTTCGGCTACCTCGCCGGCTACCGGCTGGTCCACGAGGTCGCCCAGGACCCGCTGTTCGCGACGTTCCTGCTCGGGTACATGGAACGCGAAGGGTCCCCGACCCTGGCCCCCGTCCCCGGGATCGACCTGGACGCCTACCGTCACGAACTCGTCAGCCGGTTCTCCAACGGCGAGGTCCGCGACACCGTGGCGCGGCTGTGCAACGAGAGCTCCGACCGCATCCCGAAGTGGTTGCTGCCGGTCGTCCGGCACCAGATCGCGCACGGCGGCGAGTTCTTCCGCGCCGCCGCCGTCGTGGCCAGCTGGGCCCGCTACGCCGAGGGGGTCGACGAGCAGGGCGAGCAGATCGAGGTGTCGGACCGCATCGCGGACCGCCTCGTGGCGACGGCCCAGCGCAACCGCACCGACCCGACGGCCTTCATCGCCGACCGGGCCCTCTTCGGCGACCTCGTCGACGACGAGGCGTTCGTCGCGGAGTACACCGCCACGCTGGCCTCGTTGCACGCCCACGGCGCCCGCGCGACCCTCGAGGCGATCGTCGCCCGCTGACCCCGTCCCGACTCCTGGGGAGCTCTCCACCCTTCCGGCGCTGCCGAAGGGTGGGAAGCTCCCCAGAAGTCGTTTCGGGGGGCGGGTGGGGCCTCAGAAGCCGGCGACCTCGTGGGGTTCGTAGGGGGCCTCGAGCTCGGCGACCTCGTCGGCGGTGAGCTCCAGCTCGATCGCCGCGAGGGCGTCCTCGAGGTGCTGGGGCTTGGTGGCGCCGACGATGGGGGCGACCACGACCGGGTTCTGCGCGACCCAGGCCAGCGCGACCTGGGCGCGGGAGACCCCGCGGCGCTCGGCGACCCGCGCCACCGCCGCGACCACGTCGGCGTCGGAGTCGCGGTAGAGGGTCTTGCCGAACTCGTCCTTCTCGGAGCGGTTCGTCGTGGCGTCCCAGTCGCGCGTGAGCTTGCCGCGGGCCAGCGGGCTCCAGGGGATGACCCCGACGCCCTCGTCGGCGCACAGCGGCAGCATCTCCCGCTCCTCCTCGCGGTAGAGGAGGTTGTAGTGGTCCTGCATCGTCGAGAACCGGGTCCAGCCGTTGAGGTCCTGCAGGTGCAGGGCCTTGGAGAACTGCCACGCCCACATCGAGCTGGCGCCGAGGTAGCGGACCTTCCCGGCCGCGACCACGTCGTGCAGGGCCTGCAGCGTCTCCTCGAGCGGGACGGTGGGGTCGAAGCGGTGGATCTGGTAGAGGTCGACGTAGTCCGTCCCGAGGCGGCGCAGCGAGTTGTCGATCTCGGTGAGGATCGCGTTCCGGGAGAGCCCCGCACCGTTGGGTCCCGGGCGCATGCGGCCGTGGACCTTGGTGGCGATGACGAGGTCCTCGCGGCGCGCGGCCTTGAGCAGGACGTCGCCCAGGATCTCCTCGCTGGAACCGTCGGAGTAGACGTTGGCCGTGTCGAAGAAGTTGACGCCGGCGTCGAGCGCGCGGTGCAGGAAGGGGGCGCTCTCCTCCGCGGGCAGCGTCCACCCGTGGTTGCCCCGGGCCGGGTCGCCGTAGCTCATGCACCCGAGGACGAGCCGGGAGACCTCGAGGCCGGTGTGACCGAGTTTCACGTAGTCCATGACGCGATCGTGCCCGATCACCCGTTCGGCTGCCTGCGCGGGCGGAGGAACGGGCGATCGAACGATCCGTGGTGATCGATCGATCTTGACCCTCGTCGGGGCGCTCCGGCACGGTGACGCCACTCGACGAGGAGTCCAAGCATGCCCCTTCCCCAGCACAGCAGAACCCGTTTCGCCGTCATCGGCGCGGGCGTCATCGCCCGTCAGCACGGCGCCGTCCTCGGCCAGCTGGCCGAGGAGGCCGAACTCGTCGCGGTGGTGGACCCGGTCGCGGAACGTGCCCAGGCCTTCGCCGCGGAGCACGGGGGTCAGGTCCACGCCACGCTGGCGCAGGCCCTGGCGGGCGTGCCCTTCGACGTCGCGGTCGTCTGCACCCCGACCGGTACCCACGGCGAGCTGACCGTGCAGGCGCTGGAGGCCGGCAAGCACGTCGTGGTCGAGAAGCCGGCGGAGATCTCGCCCGAGCGGATCGAGCAGATGGTCCGGGCCCGCGACCGCGCCGGCACCCTGGTCTCGGTCATCTCCCAGCACCGCTTCGACCCGGCGGCGGAGATCGTCGTGGCCGCGGTGGCCCGCGGGGAGTTCGGCCGGCTGACCTCCGCGACCGCCTCGATCGACTGGTGGCGCGGGCAGAGCTACTACGACTCCGGCGACTGGCGCGGCACGTGGGCGCTGGACGGCGGCGGGGCCCTCATGAACCAGGGCGTGCACACCGTCGACCTCCTGATCGCCACGATGGGCCGGCCGGTGGAGGTGTTCGGCTGGACGGCCGTCCGGGCCCACGAGCGCATCGAGGTCGAGGACGTCGCGACGGGTGTCGTGCGCTTCGAATCGGGGGCCATCGCGACCCTGCACGGTTCCACCGCCGTGTACCCGGGCCTGAGCACCCGGTTGCAGGTCCACGGCGACCGCGGCTCGGCCGTGATCGAGGACGACCGTCTCGTCTACTTCCACGCGACGCCGCCCGGTGGAGCACCGCAGGAGACGCTCATGGGCGCCCGCGGCACGGGCACCAACCAGGTCGAGCGCTTCGGTGGACCGGAGGCGACCGCGCCGGTGACCAGCCTCCCCGGCCGGATGTCCGACGCGCACCTGGCCCAGTACCGCAACGTCCTGGCCGCCCTGCGGGGTGAGGCGGAACTGCGGGTCGGCCTGGAGGAGAACCGCCTCGCGGTCGCCGTGATCACCGGCCTCTACGAGTCCGCCCGGACGTCGCGTCCGGTGACGCTGGCCCCCTCCCTGCAGAGAACCCCCTGACCGTCAGATCGAACGAGGAGAGACGACGATGACGTCTGGACGACCCGGCCGCAGGGTCGCGGCGAACCCCATCCCGTACTGGTCGCAGGCCGGGAAGACCCGGGAGGTCTTCGAGCAGGCCTTCCGCGACTTCCAGCAGATCGGTTTCACCGCGGTGAAGGCCGACCTCCCGGCCGGGATGAGCACGGGGGAGTACGCGGACTGGATCGCGGGTTTCGGGCTCAGTCCCTCGATCGGGCTCTTCAGCAGCGCGCTGGACGAGACCGTCGAGATGGCCGACGTGCTCGAGCAGGCCCGGCGCTTCGGCGCCGAACAGGCGGAACTCGGTCTCGACCGCACGATGCTCTCGTCGATGTCCCTGCCCGAACGCCTCGAGCGCCCGGCCGTCGGGGCCGGGTTCGACCAGGGCCGCCTCGACCGGGCGATCGAGAACGCCGGCCGGGTCTGCGCGGTGCTGATCACCGAGGGGGTCCGGCCGCTGCACCACTCCCACGTCGGGGGTGTGTTCGAGACCGAACACGAGATCACCTCCCTGCTGGACGACCTCGGACCCGACCTCATCGGTTTCGGGCCGGACACCGGGCACCTGCGGTGGGCGGGGATCGACCCCGTCGCCCTCGTCCGGCGCTACGCCGACCGCACCGGCGGGATCCACCTCAAGGACCTCTACCCCGACCACCTCGACGGGGCCGGCGGCGGTGGGACGTACCGCGAGAAGGCGAGCAGCGGGCGGTTGTGGGCGGAACCCGGACGGGGCGTGCTCGACCTCGGGGCGGTGCTCGACGCCCTCCCCGACGACTACGACGGGGACTACATGATCGAGGTCGACCACCCGAGCGTGGGTTCCCTCCACGAGTCCCACCGGATCTCGTGGGAGTGGGCGCGGGACCACCTCGCCGCGGTGACCGTTCCGTGACCTGAGGATCCCCGGATGCGTTGCGGCAGAGCATGACGCGCCTCGGGAAACCTTCCGTTGCGACCCCAGCCGTGCTAGCGTCGGAACGGCGATCGGGGTAAGCGTTTACCGCGGTGGCGCGGGTTCCCGGCGTGGGGGACCCGGCCCCGCAGGAACCCGGTGCTCGAACTCGGACTGTCCGGCCAACCCCCGTGCAGGTGACGTGGCAGGAGCTCAAAGGTGAGACAGAACTCTTCCGGTGAGAAGTCGTCGGTCGCGGCTGCGGCCGGGAACCTCTCCGTCGGCAGCGCCCCGGCGAAACCCCCGCGGCGCGGATCCCGTGCGCCGCGCGCTCCCCGGCGCCGCTGGTCGCGCGACAGGCTGCTCCTCGTCGCACTGGGTCTCCCCGGTGCGATCGCCCTGGTGGCGTTCCAGTACCTTCCCCTCCTGGGCAACGTCATCGCCTGGAAGGACTACCAGCCCTACCTGAGCATCTCCGAGTCGGACTGGGTCGGTTGGCAGAACTTCTCGTTCCTGTGGGACGGGAACCCTGCGTTCCGCAACGCCCTGTGGAACACGATCGTCCTCACGATCATCCAGACGGTGCTGGTCTTCCCGGTCCCCCTGGTGATCGCCCTGGTGCTGAACAGCCTCTCCGGGGAGCGCCTGAAGCGGATCCTGCAGTCGATCCTCTACCTGCCGCACTTCCTGTCCTGGGTGATCGTCGTCGCGCTGTTCCAGCAGATGCTGGGCAACGCGGGCATGCTGAACACCTTCCTCGTGCAGAACGACTTCCCGATCATCAACATCATCGGGGTTCCGGAGTTGTTCAAGGCGCTGGTCACCAGCCAGGTGATCTGGAAGGACGCCGGCTGGGGAACCATCATCTTCCTCGCCGCGATCTCCCGCGTCGACCAGGAGCAGTACGAGGCGGCCGCGGTGGACGGTGCGAACGCACGACAACGCCTCTGGTACATCACGTTGCCGGCCCTCAAGGGGCTGATCATCCTGCTGCTCATCCTCCGCCTGGGCAGCAGCCTCTCGGTGGGGTTCGAGCAGATCATCCTGCAGCAGGGACCGGTCGGTCTGCAGGCCAGTGAGGTCCTGGACACCTGGGTCTACAACAACGGCATCCTCGGCGGTGAGTGGGGAACCTCGGCGGCCGCAGGCCTGATCAAGGGCCTGGTCGGAGTCCTCCTCGTCGTCGGCGCGAACAAGTTGGCTCACCTCTTCGGTGAGAGAGGGGTGTACGAGAAGTGACCACCGTCGAGAACGCGACCATCGGTGACGACACCGTCCCGTCGTTCCGCAAGGACGGCAAGCGGCCTCCGTGGATGGAGAAGCCGAGCGTCGCCACCCAGGCCCTGAAGTTCGTCTTCCTGGCCATCTCGGTGGCGCTGGTCGTCATCCCCTTCTGGACGGTGATCGCCACGTCCCTGGCCGACCAGAAGACCATCAACGACTCCGGTGGCGGGATGGTCCTGTGGCCCGGGAGCGGGATCAGCTTCGACGCCTACACCACCGTGCTCCAAGGGGGCGTGGTCACCCGCGCGGTCCTCATCTCCATCGGGGTCACCGTGGTCGGGACGTTCCTGTCGCTGGCCGCGACCGCGGGTCTCGCCTACTGGCTGTCCCGGCCGGGTGCCCTGGGCGCCAAACCGGTGCTCATGCTGGTGCTGGGCGCGATCCTCTTCGCCCCGGGGCTCATCCCGAGCTACCTGGTGGTCAAGGAGTTCCACCTGCTGGACTCCCTGTGGTCGCTGGTCCTTCCGGTGCTCGTCAACGCCTTCAACGTCATCGTCATGCGCGCGTTCTTCCAGGAACTGCCCAAGGAGCTCTTCGAGTCGGCCGCCATCGACGGGGTCGGAGCCGCGACGGTCCTGCTGCGCATCGTGCTGCCGCTGTCCAAGGCGGTGCTGGCCGTCATCGGGCTCTTCTACGCGGTCGCCTACTGGAACGCGTTCTTCAACGCCCTGCTCTACATCCAGTCCAGCGAGAAGTGGCCGATGGCCCTGGTGCTGCGGACCTACGTGGTCAACCAGACGACGATCGGCGGCGACGCCGCAGGCGAGGCCCTGCCCCCGCAGCTGCCGCTGCAGATGGCCATCCTGGTGATGGCCATCGTGCCGATCCTGCTGGTCTACCCCTTCATCCAGAGGCACTTCGCCAAGGGCGTCCTGATCGGCGCAGTCAAGGGCTGAACCGCCCGCCGCACGACTCACGATCAACCCACCGGGTCGAGGAGGATCCATGTCAGAGAGCGCTTTCAGTCGACGCAGTCTGCTCGCAGGGGCAGGAGGTGGTGCGGGTCTGCTCGCGACGGGCGGCCTGTCCGCCTGCTCCAGCGGGAACGACAGCGGTGGTTCGGGGGGAGACAGCGGGAAGAACACCGCCGTCCTGCCGACCTACGTGCCCTACACCGGGGTGACCCCGGACCTCCCGGGCACCGAGCAGGGCGTGGACCCCGCCTTCCGGAACTTCCCCGCCGAGAACCCCACCTCGGTCGAGGAGGTCCCCGGTCACGGGGAGACGGTGACCGGGATGGCCAACATCTACTTCGCCGTCCCGCCGGGCGTCGGGGACAACACCTACTGGCAGGGCCTGAACGACCGGCTCGGCGTCGACCTCCAGCTGCAGATGGTCAGCAACGCCGACTACCTGCAGAAGTTCCCCACCGTCATCGCCGGCAACGAGCTCCCGGACATGCTCCAGATCCCCGGCCCCGTCACCGGCAGCACCTTCCCGGTGCCCAACCTGCCGCAGCTGCTCGAGAAGCGCTTCACCGACCTGAGTGAGCACCTCTCCGGTGACGCGGTCAAGGAGTACCCCAACCTCGCCAACATCCCCACCCGCACCTGGAAGGCGACGGTCTACAACAACGGGATCTACGGCATCCCCATCGCCCGCGGGGCCATCGGCAACTACCACTTCATCCGTCAGGACCTGTTCGAGGCCGCCGGGGTCTCGCCCGAGCCGAAGAGCTACGACGAACTCGTCGAGACGACCAAGGCGCTGACCGACCCCAAGCAGCGGCGGTGGGCCTTCAGCCTCTTCAACCAGCCCCGCCAGCTGCTCGGGCGGATGAACGGCGAGCCGAACGTCTGGGCGGAGGAGGGGGGCAAGCTCACCCACGTCTACGAGACCGACCAGTACGCCCAGACCGTCACCGACCTGATCGCCATGTGGAAGTCGGGCGTGATGCACCCGGACTCCTTCGACACGGCCCAGCCGTTCAAGCAGTTGTTCAACGCCGGGACTTGCGCCATCAACGCCGCCGACGGCTACCCGGGGTGGATCCAGTACCAGCTCGACAACGCCTCGAACCCGAACTTCAAGCTCGGGTTGATGCCCGTCCACCTGCGTGACGGGAGTGGACTGGCGCACTGGGCCTACGGCAACGGGTACTTCTCGATGACCATGCTCAAGCAGCAGGACGACCCGGAGAAGATCAAGACGGTCCTGCGGGTGCTGAACTGGCTGGCCGCACCGTTCGGCACGGAGGAGTACAAGTACCGCCTCTTCGGCCAGGAGGGCGTCGACCACACGCTGGACCCGGGGGGAAACCCGGTGCTCACCCCGACCGGGACCAAGGACACGGTCCTGCCCATCCGCTACCTGGCCGACAGCCCGTACAACATCTACGTCCCCGGTCGTCCCCAGGACGCCGACACCCAGCACGAGTACCAGTCGCTGGAGATCCCCACCGGCATCGCCAACCCGGTGATCGGGCTGTACTCCAACGCCGCCTCGACCGACAACGCCACGGCCGACAAGACCTTCACCGACGGCGTCAACGACGTCGTCCAGGAGCGTCGTCCGTTCGCCGACCTCAAGACCCTGGTCTCGACGTGGAAGAACTCGGTGGGGGACAAGATGCGCACCGAGTACCAGGACGCGCTGCAGAAGGCGGGGGCGATCGCCACGAGCTGATCCGGCACCCCCGATCCGTGATCCCGCTGGGTTTCCCGCGAGATCACGGGTCGGGGGTTCGGGGTGGGGTGGTCGGGGCCCTTCCACCGTCGGCGAACGGGGGAAGTGAGTCGAGGGGACTCAGGTTGTGTCCCTCGAAGGCGCTCACCCCGAGCGTCGGGAACGTCCGAGGAGGACACTCATGAACACGCTGTCCGTGTGGCGCCGCAGCCCCTTCGAGACCCAGGCCCAGTTCGACGCGCTGGTCCGCAACAGCTTCGGGACCCCCACCGGGTTCGTCCCGGCCGTCGAGGTCGGCCGCGACGGGGACGACGCCGTCGTGAAGCTGGAACTCCCCGGCATCGCCGAGGAGAACCTCCTGGAGGACGTCACCGTCGAGGTCGAGAAGGGCGAGCTCGTCGTCCGCGGTGAACGCAAGGACCCCCGCGAGGAATCCGCGCGCCGCCGCACCGAGATCCGCTACGGCACCTTCCGCCGCAGCTTCACGCTGCCGGCCTCCGTCACCGCGGAGTCGATCAGCGCGAGCTACGACGCGGGTGTCCTGACCGTCCGCGTCGCCGGGGCGCACACCACCGCGCAGCCGACCCGGATCGAGATCACCACCGTCTGAGCCGACGCGCGCTGACGACCACCACCGTCAGCGCGCCAGTCGGAGGGAACTCGAGAGCAGTGCGGCGTGCACGAACGCCTGGGGGAAGTTCCCGCGCAGCTGGCGTTCGCGCACGTCCCACTCCTCGCTCAGCAACGCCGCCGGACCGCACGCGGCCCGGTTGCGCTCGAAGAAGCGGAACGCGTCGACCTCCTGGCCGTCGGCGTGCAGGGCCTCGGCGACGACGAAGCCGCAGAGCAGGAACGCCCCCTCGGTGGTGCCCAGCGGCATCGAGTCGGGGGAGTAGCGGTAGACGTGGTGGTCCTCGACGAGGTCGCGCCGCACCGCCGCGAGCGTCGCCCGCGACCGCGGGTCCTCCACCGCCAGGGCGCCGTGCAGGACGGGACGCAGCAACGCCGCGTCGACCCCGGGCTGGGTCGGGCTGCGCTGCCACCGGCCCTCGTCGGGGTGCAGGCAGTCCCGCGAGGTCCGCGCGAGGATCGTGTCCGCGAGCGCCGCGTAGCGCGCCGCCTCGCCGGGCGAGGACACCGCCGCGATGCACTTCAACCCGGCGACGCACTCCAGCCGGGAGTGCGTCCACCAGTCGTCCTCGATCTCCCAGATCCCGGCGTCGGGTTCCTCCCAGCGCTTCTCGATCGCGGAGACCGCGACGCCCACGGCGCGCCGGCCGTCGGTGTCCAGGACGTCGAAGCGCGCGGCGGAGGCCAGCAGTTGCAGCACCTCGCCGAACGCGTCGAGCTGGAACTGCCCGCGGACGTGGTTGCCCGCGATGTCCCACCCACCGGGGTAGCCGGGGACACCGGTGTGCCGTTCGTCGGGGACGGGAGCCCCCAGCACGGTGTAGGCGGGCACCAGGTCCGGCCCGTCGGCCAGGACCCGTCGGACCACGAAGTCCACGAGCGTCCGGTACAGCTCGCTCGGTTCCCCGCACTCGGCGAGGGCGAGCCCCGCGTAGCACTGGTCGCGGATCCAGGCGTAGCGGTAGTCGTAGCTGCGGCCCTTGTCGGCGTGCTCGGGCAGCGACATCGTCGCGGCGGCGACCATCCCGCCCGAGTCCGAGGTCAGCCCACGGATCAGCGCGAAGGAGTGCCGGGCCTCCTCGGGTGCGACCGAGTGCGGGATGTCGGGCACCGCCGACCTCCAGGTGTGCTCGGTGGAGGTCCAGGAGTGCACCGGGTCCGGGGGTTCCTCGCGCAGGCGGGTCCCGACCTCCAGCACGAGGTGGTGGGAGGTGCCGGCCGGGACGCGCAGGTGCGCCCGCAGCATCCCGTCCTCGACGTCGGCGGAACCCAGCCCGCTCAGCCGCACGTGCAGGTCGCCGGACCGGGCGCTCCAGCGGCCGGAGTCGTCGCGGCGCAGGTTGCGCAGCGCCTTGGACCCGAACTCGGCCCGCAGGTCGAAGAGGACGTCGACCTCGCCGTCACCCTCGACGGCGACCACCTCGCGCAGCAGGACCGCGCAGTGGGGGTCGCTGGGCATCGACATGGCGTCGCGGCAGTCGATCGTGCCGTCGCCGCGCGAGGTCCAGTGGTGGCGGAACACCAGCGTCGCCGGTTCGTAGTGACCGCCCCAGACGAAGGGGTGCGACGGGGTGACGGAGAACGCGCCCCGGCCACCGAGCAGGGCGGCGAAGACGGCGTCGTCGTGCCAGTTCGGGGCGCACATCCACACGACGTCACCCCGTGGGCCGACGACCGCGCCGCGGGCGCCGTCGGCGACGACGGCGTAGTCGCGCAGGACGTGCGGCGGGAACTGCTTCGTGAACTCGTCGGGCGTCACCGGGGCGCCTGCGCCCCCGTCGTGAGCAGGAGCTTCCCGACGTGGGAGGAACCCTCCATGACCTCGTGGGCGCGCGCGGCCTCGGCCAGCGGGAACGTCTCGTGCACAACGGGACGCACCCCGCCGTCGGCGATCAGCGGCCACACGTGGTCGCGGACGCTGGCCACGATCGTCGCCTTGTCGTCGGCGTCGCGGTAGCGCAGTCCGGTGGCGTGCAGGGAGATCCGCTTGCGCATGAGGAGCCCCAGGTCGAGTTCGGCGTGGGTCCCGCCCTGGGTGGCGATCACCACGAGGCGACCGCTGGTCGCCAGCACGTCGAGGTTGCGGGCCAGGTACGGCGCGCCGACGAGGTCGAGCACGACGTCGGCGCCGGCCGGTTCGAACGCGCGGACCGCCTCGACGAAGTCGTCGTCGTGGTAGTTCACCAGCACCTGCGCGCCGAGTTCGGCGCACTGCTGCAGCTTCTCCGCCGACCCCGCGGTGACGGCCACCCGGGCCCCGACCTGACGGGCCAGCTGGATGGCCATCGTCCCGATCCCGCTGGACCCGCCGTGGACGAGCAGGAGCTCGCCGGGACGCAGCCCGGCGAGGGTGAAGACGTTCGACCAGACCGTGCAGGTGACCTCGGGCAGCGCCGCGGCCTCGACCACGCCGACGCCCTGGGGGACGGGCAGCAACTGCCCGACGGGGACGAGGACGCGTTCGGCGTAGCCACCGCCACCCAGCAGCGCGCAGACGGGTTCACCCACCGACCACCCGACGTCGGGCCCGGTCGACTCGATCCAGCCGGAGACCTCCAGGCCCGGGTTCTCGGGTGCACCGGGGGGCGAGGGGTAGTGGCCGAGGCGTTGCGCGACGTCGGCCCGGTTGACCCCCGCGGCGGCGACGCGGACCACGACCTCGCCCGGTCCCGCCACCGGGTCCGGCAGCTCGGTGGGGACGAGGACCTCGGGTCCCCCGGGACGTTCGACGATCACGGCTCGCACGTCGCGACACTACGTCGGGCCCGGCTCACCCGCCTCCGGATCCCCGTCCCCGTTCCCGTCCGCCAGCAGGCTCCGGGCCCGGTCGAGGTCCTGCGGCACGTCGACGTCCAGCGCCTCCCGCCCGCTGACCGCGACCTCCCCGACCCGGCCGCGGAACAGTTCCCGCAACGGCTGGCCCGCGATCGCCGGCAACCCGTCGAGGACCCGCTGGGCGCCGGTGCGCCGGTGCGCGGAGAGCAGCGGCTGACGCCGGCCGTCCTCGTCGACCCCGACGACGGCGTCCAGGTCCGGGTCCGCGGCGAGGGCGGCGAGGAGACGGGGCACGGCGCTCGCGGCGAAGGGCTGGTCCCCGCCCAGCAGCACCAGCACGGGCGCGGTGCTCGCGGCGAGGCCCGCGGCGAACCCGGCGAGCGGACCTCCCCCGGTCGGGCGCTCCAGAACCCCGCCCGGTCCGACGATGACCACGTCGTGACCGGCCAACTCGCGCAGCAGGTGCTGCAGGACCGTCCCGGGACCCAGGGGTGCGGCGAGCTTGTCCGCCCCCGGTCCCGTGCGGGCGGCCCAGCGGGTGCTCCCACCGCCCGCCACGACCACGACGACGACACCCTGCACCGGACCTCCTGGTGGCACGTTCGAGCGGAAGGGTCAAGCAACCACGCCGAGCTGCCGATGAGCCGAACGAGGGTTGTCGGGCCCGTGGAGTTCACCTCGTGGGTCCACGTCCCGATCACCACTGAGTCTGCTCGGCCAACGGTGGGCAGTTTCGCCCGCCCACCATCGCGTACGGAAGGTTGACATGCTGCGGAACCTGAGCATCCGAGCCAAGCTCGCGGTCCTCCTGGTGGTACCTCTCGTGTTGCTGCTCGTCGCCGTCGTCGCGACGGCAGCCCAGAACGTGACGTCCACGACGGAACGCCGCCACCTGGCCGCCTACGCGAAGTCGGCGCAGACGATCAACGGCTTCTTCACCGCCCTGCAGACGGAGCGACGGAGCACGCTGGAGTACCTGGCCGCGCCGGCCGACGACCTCAAGGCGCAGGTCGCCACCGACCGCGCCGCCACCGACGCCGCCACCGCCGGGGTGTCCCGGGCCATCCAGGACAGCGGCCTGGACCTGACCGCCGGGTCCAGCGCCGTGGTCTACGCCAGCGTGCAGAAGGCCCTCGCGGAGACCCTCCCGCAGACCCGCGCCGCCGTCGACAACGGCACCACCACCCCGCTCGCCGCGCTGAACAGCTACAGCGCCGTCGCCTCCGCCGCCACCGACCTCACCGTCACCGTCGCCGAGCAGGCCCAGGACCGCGACCTGGCCGACGACATCGCCGCGTTCGGGTACCTCCTCAAGCGCGTCGACGCGCTGTCGGTCGAGCAGTCCGCCGGTGACCTCATCGTCCAGGGCGACACCAACGTCGCGCTGGACGTCCTGCGCGGCAACGCCATCGAACAGGGCAACTACTTCGAGGCGCAGGCCCGCTACCGACTGCACGCCGACGGTGCGGCGGCCCTCGACGCCACCCTGAACAGCAGCCAGGTCACCCAGTCGCTGGCGTTCCTGAACCAGGACCGCAACATCTTCGCCGCTGCTACCGGCACCCCCTCCCTGCCCGAGAAGGGCTGGGAGGAGACCTCCAGCGAGGTCATCACCGCCTACCGCGCCGCCACCAACGAGATCGCGACCACCGTCGCCGACCGCGCCGACGCCGCGTCGACCCGCGCCCTCACCGGCACGGTGGTCCTGCTGATCGGCGCCCTGCTCGTCTTCGCCGCCGTCGCCCTCTTCGGCCTGCGCGTCGCCCGCGACATCGGCCGCCGCCTGCGCGCCCTGTCCGACGCGGCCATCACGGTCCGCGACGAACTGCCCCGCATGGTCGAGCGCATGCAGACCCCGGGCGAGGGTCCCGGCGTGGAGTTCACCCCGCTGGAGGTCACGAGCACCGACGAGATCGGTGACGTCGCCCACGTCATCAACGACCTCAACGAGACCACCTTCCGCATCGCCGGGGAGCAGGCCGCGCTGCGCGCCTCGATCGCCGAGATGTTCGTCAACGTCGCCCGTCGCGACCAGACGCTGCTCGCCCGCCAGCTGGCCTTCCTGGACCAGCTGGAGCGCACCGAGGAGAACCCCGACACCCTCGAGGACCTCTTCACCCTCGACCACCTCGCGACCCGGATGCGGCGCAACGCCGAGTCCCTGCTCGTCCTCGCCGGCATCAACACCGGGCGTCGCCTGCGCCGTCCGCTGCCGCTGTCGGACGTCGTCCGCACCGCGGCCGGCGAGATCGAGCACTACGACCGCGTGGACCTCGCCCTGCAGGTCGACCCGCCGGTCGTCGGTCACCTCGCGCTGTCGGCCTCGCACATGATCGCCGAGCTGCTCGAGAACGCGACGAACTTCTCCGACCCCGGCACCCGCGTCGTCGTCGGCACCGCCGAGACCGACCGCGGCGTCGAGATCACGATCAAGGACAGCGGCCTCGGCATGAACGCCGAGGAGGTCGAGACCGCCCACCAGCGCATCTCCGGTGGTCGCGCCTCGGAGTTCGTCGGGGCCCAGCGCCTCGGGTTCTACGTCGTCGGTCGCCTCGCCGGCCGCCTGGACGTCGAGGTCGAGTTCGTGACCTCCGAGGGCAACGGCACCACCGTCACCCTCGTCCTGCCCGCGGCGCTCTTCACCCCGGGCTCGGTCAAGGCCGGGGAGCCGGAGCTCGCGGCCCTCGACAGCGGCCTCCCCTCGCTCGAGGGTGGCGTCTCGGCCCTGCCCGACGGCGGTGCCTCGGCCCTGCCGGAGGCCCCGTCCGCGCTCCCCGCGGGACCGGGTGGTCTGCCCACCCGCACCCCGGCCGCACCCACCGGTGGCCCGAACACGATCGTCAGCAACCCGCTGGCGGCCGAGGGCCTGGGCGACGCGCTGTCCGCGACGCTGCAGAAGTCCGCGGCCGAGGCGGCCTCGAGCTCCGAGGTCAACGCCTCCGCGCCCACGTCGAAGGTCGAGGGCCGGCAGCTGCCGACCCGCCGCCGCACCGCTCAGGCGCAGGCCAAGGTAGAGGCGTCACCCGCCCCCGTCGCTCCCACCACCCCCGTCGCCCCCACCGTCCCGGTGGTGGCGCCGGAGGAGGACTGGAAGCCGGTCACCGCGTCGGCCCCCACCACCTCGGCGATGCCGAAGCGTGAACGCAAGGCCGAGGCCCCCACGGCTCTGGCTGCGGCGCAGGACATCCTGCCCACCGCAGGCAAGAAGGCCCGCAAGGTCCGCGAGACCGTGGCCCCGCCGAAGACCGCCGCCGAGGCGTTCTGGACCTCCCGCAAGCGCAGCGAGGCGACGACCGCCGAGGCGTCCGCACTGGACGCCCTCGAGGCCGACCGCGCCGCGCAGCAGGCCGAGGAGGCCCCGCACGTCGAGGCCCCCGTCGCTGCGGTCGTCGAGGCGCCGGTCGTCGAGACCCCCGTCGCTGCCGTGGTCGAGACCCCGGTGGTCGTCGAGGCCCCCGTGCTCGAGACCCCGGTGGTCGTCGAGTCCCCGGTGGTCGAGTCCCCGGTGGTCGAGGCCCCGGTGGTCGAGACCCCGGTGGTCGTCGAGGCCCCGGTGGTCGAGACCCCGGTGGTCGAGGCTCCCGTCGCTGCGGTCGTCGAGGCGCCCGTCGTCGAGACCCCCGTGGCCCCCGTGGCCGCGGCCCCGGTCGCGATCCCCGCGCAGACCCGCACGGTCGGGGAGGCCCTCCGCCAGCGCAGCGCGCTGGCCGCCGACGCCCTCACCGCCCTCACCGACGGGCAGAACTTCACCCCCTCCCGGGGCAGCGGTTCCGCCCCGCTGGTCCGCCGTCAGGCCGGGGCCACCGCGGCCGCGGCCAAGCCGGTCCCGGCCCGCACCTCCGCGGCCAACCGCCAGCGCCGTGCCCCCGCCGACGTCCGCTCGATGCTCTCCGGCTTCCAGGCCGGCGTGTCCCGCGGCCGCACCGAGGGCGACACCCCCACCACCGAGAGCGGTGGCGATGGTGACGCCTGACCCGCCCCCCCGGACCTCCCGGGCCCCACGCTCCCGGACCCCACGGTCCCGCGGAGAACACCTCCCGCTCCACCACGACCAGCAGTCGACCCGACAGAACTGCGAAAGAAGAGGAATCCCACTGTGACCGTGCTCAGCTCCGAGGCCGCCGACTTCAGCTGGCTCCTCGACAACTTCGTCAAGAGCGTCCCCGGTGTCGCCCACACCGTCGTCGTCTCCGCCGACGGCCTGCTGATGGCGATGTCGGACAAGCTCGACCGCGAGTCCGGCGACACCCTCGCCGCGATCGTCTCGGGCGTCTCGAGCCTGGCTCGCGGCGCCGCCCACCAGCTGCAGTCCGGGGAGGTCCGTCAGGCCATCATCGAGATGGACGACTCGTTCTTCTTCCTGGTCAACATCTCCGACGGTTCCGTCCTGGCCGTCTCCGCGGAGGCCGGCTGCGACGTCGGGCTCATCGGCTACGAGATGGCCATGCTGGTCCAGCGCGCCGAGACCGTCCTGACCCCGCAGCTGGTGTCGGAGATGCGGGCGAACCTGCCCACCTCCGCGCCGGTCGCCTCCCGGTGGTGACGCGACGTGACAGCACCTGGTAGCGCGGACCTCTGGTCCGACGACGACGACCAGGACCTCGAGGAGTTCACCGTCCGCCCGTACACCGTCACCGGTGGCCGGACCCGACCGAGCAACGCCGACCTCCCGGTCGAGGCGCTCGTGGAGGCCCTCGCCGAACCGGAGGTCGGGATGACGCCGGAACGGCGCAAGATCCTCGAACTCACCAAGAAGTCCTACCTGTCGATCGCGGAACTGTCCGCACACGTCCACCTGCCGGTCGGAGTCGTCCGTGTCGTGGTGAGCGACCTGTCCCAAGCCGGGAAGGTCCGCATCCACGGCCTCACGATGACCTCCGCCCCCCAACCCGCGACAACCATCAGCGTCCTGGAGAGTGTTCTCAATGGCATTTCCTCGCTCTGACGTGAGCCCCGCCGGAGCCGGAGCGCCCGCGGGAACCGCACCTCAGGCCCCGCCCACCGTCGTCAAGATCGTCGTGGCCGGCGGGTTCGCCGTCGGCAAGACGACCTTCATCGGCTCGATCTCCGACATCGAGCCGCTGCGCACCGAAGCCGCCATGACCGAGCACTCGGTCGGCATCGACGACGCGGGTCTCAACTCCGACCGCAAGACCTCCACCACCGTCGCCATGGACTTCGGCCGCATCGCGCTGCCGGGAAACCTCTGGCTCTACCTGTTCGGCACCCCGGGCCAGGACCGCTTCCTCTTCATGTGGGACGACCTGGTCAAGGGCGCCATCGGCGCCGTCGTGCTCGTCGACACCGACCGTCTCGACCAGTGCTTCCCGGCCGTCGACTACTTCGAGTCCCGCGGGATCCCGTTCGTCGTCGCCGTCAACTGCTTCGACGGTGTCGCCCAGCACGACCTCGACTCGGTCCGGGAAGCGCTCGGCGTCCCCGAGCACGTCCCGCTCGTCTACACCGACGCCCGCTCCAAGGCCGCGACCAAGCACAGCCTCATCACGCTCGTGCAGACGGCGCTCGCGCGCCTCAACGCCGGGGCCTGACCCACCCGCCCGCGACGCCGGTCCCCCTCGGGGGGCCGGCGTTCTGCGTTCCCGGGTCCCCGGCCCCGGACCCGGCCCCGCTCAAGGAACCCCGGCCCGGCTGCCGATGGCGGGAACGAGGGGTCCCCGCCACCGAGGACCCCGCCCCAGCTGAGGAGTCGTCCGTGACCCGCACCATCCGCAACCTCGGCGTCGGGCCGCGCATCGCCGCGGGCTTCGCCGTGATGACCGTCCTGCTCGCGGTCCTCGCCGCCGTCGGCCTGGCCCAGCTCTCCGCCGCCCAGCACCGGCTCGAGGTCATGAGCGGGCAGAACGTCGCCGCGCAGCAGAAGCTCGCCGAGGTCCGCACCATCTACAACCGGATGTCGAAGGACCTCCTGGCCGTCGCGCTGACCCCCTCCGAGGACACCCAGTCGGCCGTCGTCACCGACCAGACCGACGTGAGCGACGCCTGGGACGCGTTCAAGGCCGCCGGCCCCGGCGTCCCCGCCGACCAGCTCAGCGCCGTCGACTCCGCGCTGGCGGACTACCTCTCCGGCGCTCGCGTCCTGCTGGGCATCGCCCTGACGGGTGACCAGGCCGCCTTCGTCGCGACCCGCGGCGACGACAGCATCGCGGTCGCCGCCGGCGGCATCGGCCACGGCAAGACCAACGACGCCCTGAAGGTCGTCCAGGCGACCATCACCGAGAACGCCGTCGTGAGCACCCGCGAGGGCACCGTCGCCTACGGTCACGCCCGGTGGGCGCTGCTCGGCACGGCGCTCGCCGCGATCGCGGCCGCCGTCGCCCTCACCGTCGTCACCACCCGCAGCATCTCGGTGCCGCTGAAGCGCACCCGTGAGGTCGCCACCGCGCTCAGCGAGGGACGGCTCGACGTCCGCGTCGGGACCTACAGCCGCGACGAGGTCGGCGCGACCGCGCAGGCCCTCGACTCGGCCCTCGACACCCTCGCGGTCACGGTGCGTCGCATCCGGGGCGGGGTCGACGGGTTGCAGAACTCCTCCGGGCGCCTCGGTGAGGTGTCCCGGCAGCTGACGGCCGGCGCGCACGACTCCGCGAGCCAGGCCGACGTCGTCTCGCTCGCCGCCGCCGACATCTCCGCCAGCATCGGGACCGTCGCCGGCGCCAGCGAGGAGATGACCGCGGCCATCCGCGAGATCGCCTCCTCCACCGCCGACGCCTCCACCGTGGCCGCCGACGCCGTCCGTTCGGCCGGCGAGGCCAGCGAGACCATCGAGCGGCTGTCCTCCTCCAGCCAGGAGATCGGCGACGTCGTCAAGCTCATCACCTCCATCGCCGAGCAGACGAACCTGCTGGCCCTCAACGCGACCATCGAGGCCGCCCGGGCGGGGGAGATGGGCAAGGGTTTCGCCGTCGTCGCGGGCGAGGTCAAGGAGCTCGCGCAGCAGACGGCCCGCGCCACCGAGCAGATCACCCAGCGCGTCCTCGCCACCCAGGGCGACGCGGCCGCCGCGTCGGCGGCCATCGCCCAGATCGGCCTGGTCATCGGCAACATCGACAGCCTGCAGACGACCATCGCCGCGGCCGTCGAGGAGCAGTCCGCCACGACCGCGGAGATGGTCCGCAACGTCACCGAGGTCTCGACGGGGTCGCAGGAGATCTCCACGAACATGCAGGGGATCGCCGCGGCGTCCTCGCGCACCCGCGACGCCGCCGAGAGCACCCGGGACTCCGCCGACGAGGTCTCCCGGGTCGCGAGCGACCTCCAGGACGCCGTGGCGGGCTTCCGGCTGTGACGTCCGGACGCCCACGGCGACCCCGTCGCCGCGGGGTTTCAGCTCCGGCACTCGAATGCCGATGAGCAGACAGAGCACGTGAACGAGCAAGTGACACACCGTGGTCCCGCCCGGGATCACACCGCCGCGAGAAGTGGGAGTCCACGTGGACGACATGGACGAGATCGTCCAGGAGTTCCTCGTCGAGAGCTACGAGAACCTGGACCAGCTGGACTCCGACCTCGTGGCGCTGGAGCAGCAGCCAGGCTCCCGCGAGCTGCTCGCGAGCGTCTTCCGCACCATCCACACGATCAAGGGCACCTCCGGGTTCCTGGCGTTCTCTCGCCTGGAGGCCGTGGCCCACGTCGGTGAGAACCTGCTGGCCCGTCTGCGTGACGGCCAGATCGTCATGACGCCGGTCACCACCGACGTCCTGCTGCGGATGGTCGACACCATCCGTGAACTGCTCTCGAAGATCGAGGCGAACCACACCGAGGACGGTGTCGAGGTCGCCGCCGTCGTCGCCGCCATCCGCGCGGTGCTCGACGGTGAGGAACCCGTCCTGCCGGCCGCCGACGGCGCCGGGGTCGAGGTCGTCTCCGCACCGGTTGCCGCACCGGTTGCCGCACCGGTCGCCGCGCCCGCTCCCGAACCCGAGCCCGTCGTCGAGGCGCCCGTCGCCGAGACCCCCGTCGAGGTCGCGCCGGAACCCGAACCCACCCCGGAACCCACCCCGGAACCCGTCGCCGAGGTCCCCGCTCCCGCCCCCGCCGCCGCGGCCCCCGCCGCGGCCCCGGCCGGTGGGGGCGGTGCTCCCCCCGAGAAGGCCTCCGCGGCCGAGTCGACCATCCGCGTCGACGTGGAACTCCTCGAGTCCCTCGTCCGCCAGGCCGGTGAGCTCGTCCTCGCCCGCAACCAGATCCTGCAGCGGGCTGGAGCCCTGCGCGACGAGGACCTCACCCGCGCCTGCCACCGCCTGAACCTCGTCGCGAGCGAGATGCAGGAATCGGTCATGCGCACCCGCATGCAGGCCATCGACCACCTGTGGTCGAAGCTTCCCCGCGTCGTCCGCGACCTCGGGAACATGCTCAACCGCAAGATCAAGCTGGAGATGGAGGGCGGCGACACCGAACTCGACCGCACCCTCCTCGAGGCCGTCAAGGACCCCTTGACCCACATCGTCCGCAACGCGGTCGACCACGGCATCGAGTCCCCGGACGTCCGCCTCGCCGCCGGCAAGAACGAGGTCGGAACTCTCAAGCTGCGCGCCGCCCACGAGGGCGGCCAGGTCGTCGTCGAGATCCGCGACGACGGCAAGGGCATCGACCCGGTCATCATCGGGAACAAGGCCGTCGAGAAGGGCCTGGTGTCCGCGGCCAAGCTCGAGACGCTGACCCCCAACGACATCCTGCAGTTCCTCTTCCTGCCCGGGTTCTCCACCGCGGCGAAGGTCACGAACGTCTCCGGCCGTGGGGTCGGGATGGACGTCGTGAAGACGAACATCGAGCGCATCGGCGGTTCCGTCGACGTCGAGTCCGTCACCGGGCAGGGTACCGTCTGGCGTCTGCGGATCCCGTTGACGCTGGCGATCGTCCCGGCCCTGACCGTCGAGTGCGCCGGTCAGCGCTACGCCATGCCGCAGGTGAACCTGCTCGAACTCGTGAGCCTGGACACCGAGAAGATGGGCAAGGCGATCGAGGACGTCGGTGGCGCGAAGGTGTACCGCCTGCGCGGTGCGCTGCTGCCGCTGATCCGCCTCGAGGAGGCGCTGGAACTCAAGCGCCCCACCGACGTGGAACTCCCGACGAACCTCGTCATCGCCGTCCTCGAGTGCGACGGGCGCCGCTTCGGCCTGCTCGTCGACCGGGTCCTGGACACCGAGGAGATCGTCGTCAAGCCGCTCTCCGGGGCGTTGAAGGCCATCGGCGCCTACGCCGGCGCCACCATCCTCGGTGACGGTCGCGTCTCGCTGATCCTCGACGTGCAGTCGCTGGCGCGCCGCACGATGCGTTCCGACGGCATCGACCACGCCAACGACCAGGCCGCCGCGGAACAGGCCGCGAGCAGCGACGGGCAGCGCCTGCTGGTCGTCGGTCTCGGCGGGAACCGCCGCGTCGCGATCCCGCTGGACGTCGTCACCCGCCTCGAGGAGTTCAAGACCGACTCCATCGAACGGGTCGGGCGCCGCGAGGTCGTCCGCTACCGCGGCGAGATCCTGCCGCTGGTCCGCCTGGCGAACCACCTCGGCGGCGGCTCACGCTCGTCGTACTCGGGGGGCGAGGCCGCCTCGGTCCCGGGTGTCGTCTACTCGGCCCGCGGTCGCTCGGTCGCGATCGTCGTCGACGAGATCGTCGACATCGTCTCCGGCCAGGACGCGCACAGCGACATCGACGACGCCGGTCTGGTCGGTTCCGCGGTCATCCGCGACCGCGTGACCGAACTCCTCGACGTGCGGTCCGCGATCCTCGCGGCCGACCCGAACTTCTTCTCCGAGCAGGCTCAGAACGAGCTCGCCGCAGCATCCACGCGACTGGGGGTCTGACGTGTCCACGCAGTACGCCACGTTCCACCTGGCCGGACACCTCTTCGGTGTCGAGGTCCGGCGAGTGCAGGAAGTGCTCACCGAGCAGCCGCGCACACCCGCGCCGCTGGCTCCGCGGGCCGTCGCGGGTCTCATCAACCTGCGCGGTCAGGTCGTCACCGCGCTCGACCTGCGCCGCCGGCTCAACATGCCCGACCGCGAGGAGGGGCGCGTCGCGATGAACGTCGTCGTCCGCGCCGGCGACGAGGTCTGGAGCCTGCTGGTCGACTCCATCGGCGGCGTCATCGAGGTCACCGACTCGACCTTCGAGCCGCCGCCGGACACGCTGTCCGGCCCGATCCGCGAACTCATCCGCGGTGCCTACAAGCTCGACGACGCGCTGCTGCTCGTCCTCGACGTGGACAAGGCCCTCGAGATCGAGGGCATCGGCGCGGTCGTCGCGGCCTGACCCGACGGTGAACGGGGTGGGACCTTCCGGGTCCCACCCCGTTCTGCGTTCCCGGACCCCGCGAGCGGGTTCAGCGGGGGCGGCGGTAGGCGTCGAGTTCCGCGCCCGAGAGCCGGGGGACCTCGGACGGTCGTTCCTCGACCGGTGGTTCGGGGCGGGGTTCCGCAGGTGGCTCCGCGACCGGTTCAGGGGCGGGTTCCGCGGCGGGTTCGGCGGCGGGTTCCGCGGCGACTCGGGCGGCGCCCGGGGCCTGCCACAGCACGAGGGCCGCCACGGCCGGCACGACCGTCATCACCACCAGCAACGCCATGACCGGCGCGATCTCGGGGAAGTCCCCGGTCGAGGGCAGCAGGTAGCTCAGCTGCAGGTTGCCGTAGGCGCTGCTGCGGGGTTCGTCGGCGAGTTCGACGAGCATCACCAGGCACACCAGGCTCTCGAGCGCGCTCAGCCCGGCGGCGCCCGCGACGACGCGGGCACCCCACCGCGGCGGGACGAGCCACTCCGGCCGCCCGGCCACGACGACGGCGGCCAGCCCCAGCACCACCGGCAGGGCCGCGATCAGGACGTCCGGCACCGGGACGCTCGCCCACAGCAACCGGAACCGGACGGTGAACGTGAAGTCGAGGCGCGCGCGGACGTCGGCCTCCGAGACGTAGGCCCCGAAGTAGCTCGCGTCGGCGCTCCCCGTCAGGAACCGCCGGGACACCTCGGCCAGGACCACCGGCGGGAGGACCGCGACGAGGACGAGCAGCCAGGAGACCCAGCCCAGGGGCAGCCGCCCCGCCTCGTCCTCCTCGTCCCCCACCGGCCCCTCGTGCTCCCCGTCCCGCTCGTGCGTCACGCGCCCTCCCCGGAGACCGGCCGGCGGTAGGCGTCGAGGTCGTCGGCGGAGGGTTTCGGGACGTCGGCCACCCCGGCCTGCGGCGCGGGCCCGGGTTCGGGTGCCGGTTCGGGTTCGGGTTCGGGTTCGACCACGGCGGGGGCGGCGGGTTCCGCGGGGGCGGCGGGAACCGGCCCCACCGCCGGGTCCACGGCCCGCCACAGCACGAGGGCGGCGAGCGCCGGCAGGGCCGTCGTCACGACCAGCAGCGCGAGGACACCGAGGAGTTCCGGGAACTCCCCCGTCGAGGGGATGTAGTAGCTGATCTGGGAACCGCCGAAGGACTCCCGTTCGGGTTCCCCGGCGCGCGTGACCAGGCTGACCAGGCTGACCAGGCTCTCGAGCGCCGTGAGGGCCGCGGCCCCCGCGCCCACCCGGGCCGCCCAGCGCCGCGGGACCAGCCAGTCCGGCCGGCCCGCCACGACGAGAGCGGCCACGACGAGCACGCCGCACAGGGCCGCGAGCAGCACCTGCGGGACGGGGACCGTCATCCAGAGCAGACCGAACCGGTTGGACCAGCCGAGGTCGATCCCGTCGCCGTCGCCGGGGGCGGCGCGGGTCCCGACGTAGGCGGCGTCCGCCCCACCCCCCAGGAACCGGCGGCCGAGGACGGCCAGCGCGAGCGGTGGGACCGCGGAGACGGCGACGACCAGCCAGGACGCCCACCGGCCGGGAGCCGACTCCCGCTCTCCGCCCCGCTCGGCCTCCCCGCCGGACTCCCCGTCGAACTCGTCGGGTCCCTCGTCGGCGAGCGGGTGGGTCCCCGGGTGCTCGCTGTGCTGGTGGTCCACGACCTGACGTTACGGCGGTCGTGCTCCCACGTCCCCCGGACGGCGCAACGCCGTCGCGGTGGGTGCGCCGCACGGGGGGTGCGGACCTCCGGCGTGCCGCCGGACGGCTGACGACGTGTGGCCCCCTCGTTCACCCGGTGTCAGGGTGGGACCACTCCGCCGGACCCGGCGGTGAGACACCACGCACCGGAGGCGACGACCGTGCACTACTCCCTGGTGAGTTCTCCCGTCCTGGGCTTCGACCTCGTGCGACTGCCCGCGGGCGACTCCGCGGCGGAGGTCCTGCTGCGTGCTCTCGACTCCGGCCCCCGCGAGATCGAGGTCCTGGCCGAGCGTCACGACCCGGCGACCCGGGCCTCGGCCTGGGACGCGGTCCGCACCGCCACCGACGCCGTCCCGCAGCTCGGCGACGTGCTGCACCAGGTCGCCAACGGCCTCGCTCACGAGGACTTCGCCGACGAGGTGTCCGGCGCCCGGGTCGAGGCCGGCATCGTCCGGGTCCTGCAGACCAGCACCATCGCCGACGCCGACGCCCTCGTCCGCCTGGTCCACCACGACGTCTTCGACTGGACCTGGTCGGCTCCGCTGGAGGGCGGGCCCCGGCTGCGCACCGAGGACGCGGGTCGCGCCGCCGACGTGCTCGCCGACGCCGCCGTCTCCGCCTACCTCGGCGACCGGCTGCCCGACCACGCGCGACGGGTCCTCGCGCACCCCTACCTGCAGGCCGCTCGCGACCTCGCCCCGCTGCCCGAGCACCCGACCGGTCTCGGGGAGGCGCAGGCCGGGGTGACCCGCGTCCTCGACACCCTGCGTCGCCTCGACGGCACCGACCGCGCCTGCCTGCGGGCGGTGGGGGAGACCAGCCGCCCGAGCGCGGGCGAGTGGGCCGGCGCCGTCCACGACGCCTCCTGGGCCGTGCACCTCTCCGACCGCGTCCGCACCGCCGCGGTGGCCCAGCTGCTCGCGGTCCGCGCCTTCCGGGCCGGTGGGCTCGACGCCGCCGACGGCGCGAACGGTCTGTGGAACGTCGTCAGCGGGGTCGTGCACGCCGAGGTCGTCGCCGACCTGCTGTCCTCCGACGCCCGTGCGGTCCTGATGCGTCCGTGGGAGGCGGCCTTCGGCGCCTGAGCCACCAGGACCACCCGGGAGCGCCCGGTCACCGGCCCGGTCGGTGACCGGGCGCTCTCGCGTCCGGCGCGCGGCGGTACGGTGCTGACGTGCCCAGCCCGCTGACGTCCGGCCCCGCCGGGCCGTCGCGGGGGTCGCTGCGGGTGCTGCGCGCCGGGGCCGTCGCCGCGAGCGTCGTGGGGCTCGCCGCGGGCGCCCACCTCGCCGGTGGGGGAGAGCTCCCCGGCCCGGCGCTGCTGCTCGCGGTCGTCGTCGTCCTCGCCGCGGTGACCCTGCTGCTGGCCGGTCGCCGCTTCACGTGGCCGGTCCTCACCGCTCTGCTGGGCACCGGGCAGGTCGTCCTGCACGAGGTCTTCGAGCAGTGCTCCGGGCCGGCCGCCACGGTCGTGGGCCACGGACACCACCAGACCCTCGCCCCGGCGCTCGGAGCGGGCGCCGCGACCGCCGCGGGATCCCCTGCGATGACGCTCGCCCACGTCGTGGCCACGGTCGTCGCGACGGTCCTGCTGCTGCACGGCGAGGCGCTGGTGTGGTCGTTGTGGGCGTGGTTGCGCCCGCTGGTCCGGGTGCTGCTCGCCCTGCTGGGCCCGGCCGTGGGAGTCCTGCCGCGGTTCCCGAGGACGACGGTGCCGCGACCGCGTTCGGTGCTCGCCCGTCGGGTTCGTCGACGTGGGCCACCGGGAGCGACCGCTCTCGCCACCCCATCGTCCTGACGAAACCCCGAGGATCCACCGTGAAGAGCTCCACCCTGCCCACCCGCGCCCTCGCCGTCTCCGTGACCGCCTGCGCCGCAGTGCTCCTGGGCGCCTCCAGCGCCTCTGCCCACGTGCACGCGACCCCCGACACGACCGCCGCCGACGGCTACAGCGTCGTGACGTTCCGGGTTCCGAACGAGTCCGACACCGCCGCCACGACGTCGGTCGCGGTGTCCCTGCCGACCGACCACCCCTTCAGCTACGTGGCCGTGCGGCCCCTGCCGGGGTGGACCGCCGTCGTCACCGAGGGCGCCCTGCCCGCCCCCGTCGAGCACGACGGGACGACCGTGACCAAGGCCGCCCTGAAGATCACCTGGACCGCCGCGGCCGGATCGCCCGGGATCGCCGTCGGGCAGTTCGAGGAGTTCGAGGCGAACGTCGGCCCGCTGCCCGACGCCGGCACGCAGGTCGTGCTGCCCACCGTCCAGACCTACGCCGACGGTGAGGTGTCGAACTGGACCGAGGTGGCCGCCGCGGGCGCGGCCGAACCCGAGAACCCCGCGCCCGGGTTCACCACCACCGCGGCCACCGACGACGAGCACGGCGGCGCGAGCACCGCGCACGAGGCGGCGGGCAACGGTGCGACGACGTCGACCACCGGCGGGTCGGACCCGCTGGCCCGTGGCCTCGCGGGGGGCGGACTCGTCCTCGGCCTCGCCGCGCTCGTGATCGTCCTGCTGCGTCGCCAGCGGTCCTGAGCCCGGCCCGTCCCGGGAGGGACGGGACCTGAGCGCTCCACCCGTGATCGCGGGTGGTGCGACCGAGCCGGTCCACCACCCGCGGTCCGCGGCGCGACCCGGTGCCCGTCGGCGACCTGTGGGTCGAGCGTCGTCCGACCCTGCACTCCCTGGAACCGCAGCTCGCGCTCGCCGACCGCGACGACGGGAACGGTCTCGGCGACCTCCGCTACCCCGTCGAGCGACGCGGCACCACTCGACGCGTGACGAATGGGGACGCACAGTAGCTGTGTACACGGAGTGACGACACGTGCGCTTCGCCGTTCAGGGTTGGCCGCCGAGCGCCGATGGACAGGTAGTCGTCCGCCCCCGGACGGTGTTCACGGTGCGGTCCTCCGCACCGACGGCAGGAAGGCAAGGTGCGACGTGAGCCAACGCATCAAGGTGCTCACCGTGGACGACTCGGTCGTCGTCCGCCGACTGGTCACCGACGTGCTCGCGTCCGACCCGGCCATCGAGGTCGTGGGAACCGCCGCGAACGGCAAGATCGCGCTCGAGAAGATCGCCCAGCTGAAGCCCGACGTGGTCACCCTGGACATCGAGATGCCCGTCATGGACGGCCTCGAGACGATCAAGGAGATCCGCAAGATCGACCGGAGACTCCCGGTCATCATGTTCTCCACCCTCACCGAACGCGGGGCCACCGCCACGCTGGAGGCCCTCTCCTCCGGGGCGTCCGACTACGTGACGAAACCCGCGAACGTCGGCTCGGTCAGCGAGTCGATGGAGTCGGTCCGTCAGCAGCTCATCCCCAAGATCAAGGCGCTCGTCCCGCACCTCGGTCTGACCGCCGCGCCCGCCCCGGCGGCCCGGACGGCGACGTCCGCCCCGGCGGGCCACGCGAGCCCCTCGACGCCCGTCACGACCCGGGCCCGCAGCGGAGCCACCAAGGCTCCCCGCGCGCTCGTCATCGGGTCCTCCACCGGCGGCCCGGAGGCGCTCTCGGCCGTCCTGGCCAAGCTCCCCGCGAACCTCGGCGTGCCCGTGCTGGTGACCCAGCACATGCCCCCCGTGTTCACCCGCCTCTACGCGCAGCGACTGGACAAGGCCAGCGCGCTGCGCGTCGTCGAGGCCACCGACGGCGAGCCCGTCGTGGCCGGAACGGTCTACGTGGCCCCCGGGGACTTCCACATGGAGGTCGCCCGACGCGGTCCGCAGATGGTGATCAAGTTGCACCAGGGACCTGCCGAGAACTTCTGCAGACCCGCGGTGGACGTCATGGTCCGCTCGGCGGTCGCCGCGTTCGGTGGGGAACTCCTCGCCGTGATCCTCACCGGCATGGGCTCCGACGGGAAGCTCGGCTGCAAGGACGTGGCGGCGGCCGGCGGCCAGGTGCTGGCGCAGGACGAGGCCACCTCGGTGGTCTGGGGGATGCCCGGAGCCGTGGCCCGGGAGGGCATCGCGGACGAGGTGCTCCCCCTGTCCGGGATCGCCGACGCGATCCAGCGTCGACTCGGTTCCGCCGCCCGCACGACCGCAGCACCACCGGCCCCGCCCGCACGCCCCGCGGCCGGTGCCGGTTCCACCAGCACCTCCCGCTTCACCCCCAGCAGCACCGCACCGGCCCGACCGCCGGTGTCCCGACCCGCCGCCCCCGCGGCCCGTCCCTCTCAAGGCAGGTGGTGACATGGCCCTCACGACCACAGCCTTCGACTGGGTCTGCACGCTCGTGCGCAAGGAAAGTGCGATCGTCCTCGAAGCAGGCAAGGAGTACCTCGTCGAGTCCCGGCTCGTGCCTCTGGCACGTGCCGCGGGTGCGGCCGACGTCTCGGCCTACGTCGACGGCATCCGGTTGCGCCCCGACCGCCGCGCGCAGACCGCCATCGTCGAGGCTCTGACCACGAACGAGACGTCGTGGTTCCGCGACGGTGCGCCGTTCCAGGCGTTCTCGACCTCGGTGGTCCCGGCCCTCAAGCAGGCCCGCGCGGCGACGCGTTCGCTGCGCATCTGGTCGGCGGCCTCCTCCACCGGCCAGGAGGCCTACAGCCTGGCGATGGGGTTGCAGGACAGCCTGGTCGCCGAGGGCTGGCGCGCGGAGATCATCGGTACCGACCTCTCCAGCGAGGTGCTGGAGAAGGCCAAGGCGGGTCGGTACTCGCAGCTGGAGATGAACCGCGGACTGCCGGCGCCCCTGCTGGTGCGTCACTTCACGCGGGTCGGGACCCAGTGGCAGGTGAACGACAACCTGAAGAAGATGGTCCGGTTCCAGCAGCTGAACCTGACGAGTTCCTACGCCGCCCTCGGTCAGTTCGACGTGGTCTTCCTGCGGAACGTGCTCATCTACTTCGACCTCGCGACCAAGCGGGACATCCTCTCCAGGGTCCGCAAGTCGCTCAAACCCGGGGGATACATGTTCCTCGGTGGCGCAGAGACGACGCTCGGCGTCGACGACAACTGGGACCGGGAACTCATCGGACGGGTCTCGGTCCACCGTCCCAAGAACGGAGGTCAGGCATGAAGGCTCTTGTGGTGGATGACTCCCGCGCCATGCGGAAGATCATCGGAGGTGCCCTGCGCAAGCTGGGGTACGAAACGGTCGAAGCGGCCGACGGCGCCGAGGCGCTGAAGGTCCTCGAGGGCGGCCCGCTGCCCGACCTCGCGACGGTCGACTGGAACATGCCGGTGATGGACGGTCTCACGTTCGTCACCCAGGTCCGCGCGAACCGCGACTACCGCTCGTTGACGTTGATGATGGTGACCACCGAGGCCGAGCACGGGCAGATCGTCCGCGCCCTCGCCGCCGGTGCGCACGAGTACCTCATCAAACCCTTCACCGTCGACGCGCTGGAGGAGAAGCTGGCCCTGCTCGGGCTGCTGCCGGAGGTGAGCCAGGCGTGACCGAAACCATCGAGAACGTCAACGAAGAGTCCATGGACTACGTCGAGGACGAAGCCCTGGAGCAGATCGTCGACCAGATGTGGGCGTCGTACTTCGCCCACACCGACTACCTGCTGCCCTCGTTCGACCAGCACGACATCGAGGGTGACATCTTCTGCGCCTCGGTGACGATCTCCGGCGGGCGTCCGGGCATCGTCACGGTCAGCGTGGAGAAGGCGGGCGCGGTGCCGTTGTCGGCCGCGCTGCTGCAGGAGGACGACGAACTGGCCGACGAGGACGTCTACGACTCCCTCGGCGAGCTGGCGAACATCGTCGGCGGCAACATCAAGGCGCTCGTCCCCGACGCCGGTCCGCTGGGTCTGCCCGTCGTGTCGACGGCCAAGCCCCTGCACGGTTCCTCCGGTCGCCTCGCGGCGCGCCTGGACGGGAACTGGCAGGGTCACTGGCTGACGTTCGAGGTGTGGCTCGCCGGCCCCGGCGAACAGTCCCAGTCTCAGGAAGGGTGATCCCGTGAAGGCCCTGGTTGTCGACGACAGTCGCGTCATGCGACAGATCGTCATCCGCACGCTGCGGCAGGCGGGCTACGACTGGGTCGAGGTCGTCCAGGCCGAGAACGGCAAGGAGGGGTTCGACCAGGTTCGCAAGGAGAACCCCGACATCGTCCTCTCGGACTGGAACATGCCCGAGGCGTCCGGTTACGAGATGCTGCAGAACCTGCGTGGTTCCGGGATCGACGTGCCGTTCGGCTTCGTGACCTCGGAGGGTTCGGAGGAGATGCGGGAGAAGGCGGCCGCCGCCGGTGCCCTGTTCCTCATCGCCAAACCCTTCACCCCGGAAGCCTTCGCGGCCGCCCTGGCGCCCGTGCTGGGGGGCGACGGTGGTTCCGCCGCCGAGGCCTCGATCGTGCAGGGTGAGGTGAAGTTCGAGGTCAACCCGTTGCCCTCGAACCTCGCGATCCGCAACCTGCTCTCGGACCTGCTCAACCGTGACGTCGAGCTCTCCGACGGCCGGCCCCTGCCGGTCGGCGGGAAGCCCGGCTCGCTCGTCGGTCTGTACGTCGACGACCACCTGAAGTCCAAGGCCGTCGTCGTGTTCGACTTCGCCCTCGCCGCGCACGCCGGGGCGTCGATCGGTCTGCTGCCCCCCGGGGCCAGCGAGGCTGCGATCGAGGACAAGGAACTGCCGGACAACCTCGCGGTGAACTCCCGCGAGGTGCTCAACATCATGGCGTCGCTGTTCAACGTCGAAGGTGCCGCGCACCTGAAGCTGTACGCGTCCTACGTGCCCGGCGAGGTCCTGCGCCCCGACGTGGCCGACTGGGCCACGCGGACCGGCAGCCGCCTCGACCTCGTGGTCGAGGTGGCGCGCTACGGCAAGGGCGGGCTCAGCATCGTCACGTTCTGAGCTTCGCCGCACCAACTTCTGGGGGTCTTTCCACCCTTCCCGACCTCGGGAAGGGTGGGAAGATCCCCAGAAGTCGTTGTGCGGGGGTCAGAGGAGGACGATGCCCGTGGTGTCGTCCGGCCCGACGTCCCAGGTGGGGTTCGGGGTGGGCCGTCCCAGCAGGTACCCCTGGCCGCAGTCGACCCCGAGGTCGCGCAGCGCGGCGAGTTCGCCGGCGCGTTCGACGCCCTCGGCGACCATCGTCGAACCCAGCTCCGAGGCGAAACCCACGAGCGCGCGGGCGACGGCGCGGCGCGCGGGATCGGCGTCGATGCCGCGGACGAAGGCGATGTCGAGCTTCACGATGTCGGGGGTCAGGTGCAGGACGTGCTGCAGGCTCGCGAACCCCGACCCGGCGTCGTCGACGGCGATGCGGACCCCGTGCGAGCGCAAGGACGTCGTCGCGTCGTTGAGGGCGTCGTAGTCGGCGACGGGGTCGTGCTCGGTGATCTCGACGACGAGACGATCGGGCCGGTCGGAGAGCAGCAGGTCGTGGGTCCGCTCGTCCAGCAGCGCCTCCGCGGAGGCGTTGACGCTGAGGTAGGTGCCCCACGGCATCGCGTGCAGCAGCGGCAGCGCCGAGGCGATCGCGGCCTGTTCCAGCCGCACCCCGATGCCCGACGAGCGCGCGTCCGTGAAGACCTGCTCGGGTCGGCGGGCCGCCCCCTCGGAACTGGTGAACCGGCTCAGGGCCTCGGCGCCCACGACCGTCCCGGTACGCAGGTCGACGATCGGCTGGACGACGGTCTGGCGGCCCTGGCCGGCCAGCAGGGCGTCGAGGGAGGCCATCCGGTCGTCGTGCGCGACCCGGCGTCGCTCGCGGTGGTGCAGCACGCCGGCGACGAGCGCGGCCACCACGTGCAGGGCCTCGAGCTGGCGCGAGCCCAGCGCCTGCACGGGCTCGTGGTCGACCCCGACGATGCGCCCGTCGGGTTCGCCGTCGGGCCGCACGACGTCGACGGCGAGGACGCAGCTGTCGAGGTCGGTGTCGGCGAGCAGGCGGACCGTGGCGTGCGGGTCCAGGGTGGACGCCGTCTGCTCGACGTGGTTCCGCTCGGTGTCGGTGACCCGGGTCAGCGCGGCCGCGGGCGTCCCGAAGATGTCCCGGGCGAGTTCCAGGAGTTGGGCGACGGCGTCGGCGTCGTCGTCCCGCACGTGCCCCTGCACCTGTCGACCTCCCGCGGACGTGCGTGTGGGCAGTCGGCACCGCGGTCCCGTCGGGGACGCACCGCGCGGGGACGGTACGGCCTCACCGTGACACTGCCGACTCCTCGACCCTCCCAGATGAGCGGGGTCGAGGCAATCACGGGTCGGCCCCGGTCACCACCCGGGGTTCGCCCGGTGCTGCCGCGCCGGCGAACCGCAGGTCGGAGGGGGTCCGCGGACGCACCCGGCGCGGTAGCTTCGGGGAACCGGTCCACTCCCTGGAGGTTCCCGTGGCATCCCGTCTGACCCCGTACGTCACCTTCCCCGGCACGGCCCGCGAGGCGCTGACGTTCTACCGCTCCGTGCTCGGCGGCGAGCTGACCACCACGACGTTCGGCGAGTTCGGCGGCGGTGAGGGCGTCGACCCCGAGGGCGTCATGCACGGCATGGTCGACGGCCCCGCCGGGTTCGCGCTGATGGCGTCCGACGCGCCCCCGGGGAGGCCCGTCGAGGTGGGGAACAACGTCACGATCAGCCTGTTCGGTGACGACGTCGAGGAGCTGCGCGGCTTCTTCGCCGGCCTCGCCGAGGGCGGGACCGTCACGACCCCGCTGGAGGAGCAGGTGTGGGGCGACGAGTACGGCTCCTTCACCGACCGGTTCGGGATCAACTGGCTCGTCAACATCACCCTCCCCACCGACTGACCCGTGATCTTGCGGGAATCCCCGCGAGATCACGGAGCGGAGAGGGTCAGCGGCGGCCGGTGGGACCGAAGCGGCGCATCCGGACGACGGCGAGCATCGCCTCGCCGATGATCTCCTTCGACATCTTCGACGTCCCGTGGGTGCGCTCGGTGAAGAGGATCGGCACCTCGCGCACCGTCGCGCCCTGCTGGAGCGCGGCGAGGGTCGTCTGGATCTGGAAGGCGTAGCCCGCCGCGGTGAGCTGCGAGAGGTCCAGCCCGCGCAGGAAGTCGGCGCGCCAGGCCTTGAAGCCGCCGGTGAGGTCGGCGACGGGTGCGCTCAGCAGCACCCGCGCGTAGACGTTCGCCCCGCGCGACAACGCCTTCCGGTACCAGGGCCACGCGTCGTCCAGCGCACCGCCGGGGACGTAGCGCGCGCCCAGGACGAGGTCGGCCCCGCCGGCGATCTCGGCGAGCATCCGGGGCAGGGTGTCGACGGGGTGGGAGCCGTCGGCGTCCATCTGCACGACGACGTCGTGGTCGCCGGTGGCGAGGGCGTGCGCGAACCCGGCGCGGTAGGCGGCACCGAGGCCGTCCTTCGTGGTGCGGGTCAGCAACCGCACCCTGCCCTCCGGGTGCCGGGCCGCGATCCGTTCCACGAGCGCGCCGGTGCCGTCGGGGGAGGAGTCGTCGACGACCAGGACGTCCGGGGCGATCGGGCAGGCGAGCACTCGCTCGATCATCCCGGTGATGTTGTCGGCCTCGTCGTAGGTGGGCAGGACGACGACGCAGCGCAGGGCTTCGGCCAACGTGGACTCACTCGTGATCGGGGACGGACGGGCGCCCGACGCTACCCCAGTCCGCCCCGCGCACCGGCCGCTCACCCACCTGTGACTCCCCGTGCTGCGCCGGACGCGGAGTGCGAGGAGGATCCGTGAGTGGCCAACGGAGCGCGACGCGAGAGTCCCGCCGACGCGCCCGTCGCGACGGTGTCCGGGCCGCCTGTCGTCGACTTCACCTCGGCCGCCACCGCGACCCTCGAGCACCTGCACCGCCACGTCGGGATGGACACCTGGGCGATCGCCCGTCGCGACGGGGACGACTACGTGGTCCTCTCCGCGCTGGACGGGGGCGAGGTCGGTCTGGCCGACGGCAGCGTCCTGGCCTGGGCCGACACCTTCTGCGCCTCCAGCGTGGCCGGCGACGCGCCCCGGTTCAGCAACCGGGTCGACGAGGTCGCGGCCTGGGCCCACGCCCGCGAGGCGACCGGTTTCCCCTGGATCAGCTACCTCTCCGTCCCGCTCCGCGCCCCCGACGGCAGGGTGCTCGGCAGCCTCTGCGCCGGGGCCCGCGAGACCCAGCCCGACCCGGGGCTGCTGCTGGGCGAGGTGGAGCTCGCCGCGAGCCTGCTGGGCACCCTGCTGGCCTACGAGGTGCGGCTGCAGGCCGAGGCCCGGCGCGCGGAGCACGCCGAGGCCACCGCGGACCACGACGCCCTGACCGGCCTCGGCAACCGCCGGGCCTGGGACGCGGCGCTGGCCCTCGAGGAGGCCCGGGCCCGGCGGCTCGGCACCACCGCCTCCGTCCTGGTCCTCGACCTCGACGCGCTCAAGGAGACCAACGACACCCAGGGTCACGAGGCCGGTGACGAACTGCTGGTGCGCACCGCGCGGGCGCTGCGTGACCTGCTGCGTCCGGAGGACCTGGTGGTGCGCCTGGGCGGGGACGAGTTCGCGGCCCTGCTCCCCGACGTCGACGCGGGGGCCGTGGCCGACCTGGTCGCCCGGCTGCGGGCCGGTCTGCGCGTCGACCAGGTCCGGGCCTCCCTGGGGGTGGCGACCCGTCGAGCGGCCGAGGGTCTGCACACCGCCTGGCACGCAGCCGATTCCGCCATGTACGCGGACAAGGCCGCCCGGGCCGGGACGGCTGAACTGGCGACGGGGTCCGCCGCCCTCGACCTGACCTCCCCCGGGCCGGGACGCGTGGTGGGCGGCGCGGCGACCGGGCCGCACGCCCCGACCGTGCCCGAACGCATCGAGCACCTGCTGGACGCCGTCCGCCGGCAGCTGGGGATGGACGCGGCGGTGCTCGTCCACCTCGAGGGCGACGCCTGGCGGCTGCAGTACACCGCCACCGGACCGGGAGTGCGCGACCCGCGAGGTTTCGCCTGCCCCCGCGAGGAGTCCTACTGCCAGCGGCTGCTGGACGGGCACCTGGACTCCGTGATCCCCGACGCCCGGGCCCATCCCGCGACCGCGTCGCTGGGGCTGACCGAGGCCCTGGACATCGGGGCCTACCTGGCGGCCCCGGTCCACCTCCGGGACGGGTCGCTGTACGGAACCCTCTGCGCGATCTCGAGCCGGCCCCAACCCGACCTGCGTCAGCGCGACGCCGGGGTCCTCGAGGTGCTCGCGGAAGCCATGAGCGACCTGCTCACCCAGGAGGAGGCGCGCAACGGGCGACGTCGCCGGGTGCTGGCCCGCCTTGACCAGCTGCACCGCGACGGCGGCCCGCGACCCGTGTTCCAGCCCGTCGTCGACCTGCGGACCCTGCGCCCCGTCGGGGTCGAGGCGCTGAGCCGGTTCCCCGAGGGGGAACCCGCGGCCTGGTTCGGGCAGGCGGCCGACGTCGGTGCCGGTGTGCAGCTGGAACTGGCGGCGCTGACGGCCGCGCTGCGCGAGGCGCCGGAGGCGGGTTTCCTCGCCCTCAACGTGAGTCCCGAGGTGGCGTCGTCGCCGGCCCTCGCGCGGCTGCTGCAGGGACGACGTCTCGACGCGATCGTCCTGGAGATCACCGAGCACGAGCAGGTGGAGGACTACGCCACGCTGCTGCGCCACCTCGACCCGCTGCGGCGCGACGGGGTCCGCATCGCCGTCGACGACGCCGGTGCCGGCTTCGCCAGCATGCGCCACGTCCTGGCCCTGGACCCGGAGTTCGTGAAGCTCGACATGAGCCTCGTCCAGGGCATCGACCGTGACGGGACCCGGCAGGCGCTGACCGCGTCGCTGGCCACCTTCGCCCAGCGCACCGGGGCGACGCTCATCGCCGAGGGGATCGAGACCCAGGCGGAACTCGACTGCGTCCTCGGCCTCGGGGTCCTGCACGGGCAGGGTTTCCACCTGGGCCGACCACGCGCCGCCGGCGGGGGCTGAGGCTCCGTCCCGCAGGCCGACGCCCCTACGATGGTCCCCGTCCGGCGGACCGTGCCAACGGTGCGCCGGGGGAGGGCTGGCAGAGCGGCCGAATGCGGCGGTCTTGAAAACCGCTGGGGAGGTAACCACCCCTTCCTCATGGGTTCGAATCCCATGCCCTCCGCACCAGCACGACCGGCGCCACCCGTCGCGGGGACCCGGCGCCACGCGCCTACGATGGGGCCGTGCACGAGGTAGGACGATGAGCGCGGTCGTGGGGCCCGAACTGCCCCCGCAGCGGCGGGTCAACGCCGTCCGGGCCTTCGAGGCCCTCCCGGTCGAGGACCGCAAGGACGTCCTGGCCCTGGCCCGTCAGGGCCGCCGCCACCCCGACGAACGCGTCGCCGCCGTGGCCTGGTGGTACGCCGCGGCCGTGCTGCAGCCCCGCTGGTACAACCGCATGCCCGTCGCGGTCCCCCTCGTGGTCGCGCTGGTGCTGCTGGCGCTGGCGGTCGCGCTGAACTTCTGGCCGCCGGCGTTCCTGGGCCTGGTCGTCGTGCTCGTCGGTGCCGCCCTCACCCGGCAGCGGCTGACGACGGCGCCCGTGCTGCGGCTGATGCGCCCGGCCGACGGGGAGTAGCGCCCGCAGTTCGCAGGGTGCTGCCGGACGGGTGACCCCACCCGGCTGACGGGTGAACGGGCGTCCAGTCGCCGCCCGTCCGGACCGATCGACCCCAGGTGCGGGACCGCTCGAGCAGGGGACGGGACGCGCTGGGCGCCTCGGGCCGCCTCGGCGTGGACTCCGTCGTCCTCGCCGCCCTCCTGGTGACGCTGGCGGTCCTCCAGCAGGTGCTCGGCCGCGGGAGCACGGGAACCCTGCTCGTCTTCGGCCTCGTCGAGGCGCTCGCCGCCCTGGTCGCCGGCGTCACCTACGCCTGGGTCTCCCGGAACGTGACCGCGGGGTGGACGCGGCGTCCGCGTCTGCTGTTCTCCGCGGCCTGCCTCTGCTGGGGCTCCGGGCAGGGGATCTTCGCGGTGCAGGACGTGCTGCACCTGCGGGTCGGCACCACCAACTGGGCCGACGTGCCCTTCCTGGCCTTCTCCGCGCTCTCGGTGGGCTCGGCCCTGGTGCACCTGCGCGGTCGCGTCCGTTCGCGCGCGGGGATCCGGGCGGCGATCGACGGGAGCCTCGTCGGCCTCTCGCTGCTCACCGTGCTCTGGGTGCTGTGGCTGGGGTCGGCCGTCCGCGGGTCGGGTCAGTCCCTGCACGAACTCGCCGTCCCCCTGGCCTACCCGGTGTTCGACGTCGTGTTCGTCACCGTGACCCTGATCTCGATCCTCCGCGCGGGTCTGACGCTCCCCGGGGTCCTCCTGCTGGTGGGGGGAGGGGTCTTCGCGTTCGCCGACGCGACGTACTTCTACGGGCTGCTGCGGGGTGGTTTCGAGACGGGCGGGCCGGCCGACGTCGGCTGGATCGTCGGGTTCGGGTTGTTCACCCTGGCCGCCCGCTACCGGCGCACCACCCGGGACCCGGGGCGTCCGCCGTCCGCGGGGTCCTGGGGGTGGCTCGTCCCGTACTTCGCCCTCGTCCCGGCGACGGCCTTCGCGGCGATCAGGTTGTGGAGTTCCACCGACCGGTTCGTCCTCGCCCTCCTGCTGACCATCGCCGTCCTCGTCGTGGTCCGGCAGTTCCTGGCCCTGCAGGACCACCGGGTCCTGCTCGCCACCGCCGAACGACAACGCCGCCAGCTCGACCTGATGGCCCACGTCGACCCCCTGACGGGACTGGAGAACCGTCGCCGGTTCTCCGACCGGATCGGCGAGGCGGTCCGGGAGTCCCTGGTGACCGGGGTTCCCGTCGTCGTGGCCTTCGTGGACCTCGACGGGTTCAAGGCCGTCAACGACACCTTCGGCCACGCCGCGGGGGACGAGTTGCTGCGCGGGGTGGCCGAACGCCTGCGCGGTTGCGTCCGTGAGGGCGACTGCGCGGCGCGCTGGGGTGGTGACGAGTTCGCCGTCCTGGTGACCGAGCCGGGTCTGGAGGCGGGCGACGTGAGCGAACGGCTGCGCCGGGCGCTGCTGGAACCCTTCCTCCTCGCGGGACGCCCGCTCACCGCGACCGCGAGCATCGGGGCCGTCCGCGAGGACCCGTTCCGGTTGGCCGCCGCGCTGCCCGCCTCGTGCACCGACGAGGTCGGCGGGCTCGTCGAGACGTTGCTGGCGGCCGCCGACGCCCAGATGTACCGGGTCAAGAAGGCCCGCCGGGGGTCGGTGCGCGTCGAGAGCTAGCCTGCTCGGCGTGGAGTTCGAGGAGCGGACGATCCCGGTCGACGGTGGGACCCTCGGGTTCGACGTGGGCGGCGGTTCGACGCCGGTCCTGCTGCTCGCCGGGCAGTCGCTGGGGCCGGAGGTGTTCCTGGGGTTGCGCTCCGACCTCGCCGCGGCCGGTCTCCGGGTCGTCGTCGTGCACACCCGCGGGACGGGGGCGGGACGGGTCGCCCCGGGGGAGTGGAGCACGTCGACCTTCGCCGACGACGCCGTCGCCGTGCTCGACCACCTGGGCCTCGACCATGCCCACGTGTACGGGTTCTCGATGGGGGGCCGGGTCGCGGCGGTCCTCGCCGCGCGCCATCCCGATCGCGTCGACCGCCTCGTGCTGGGGGCGAGCGGACCCGGTGGTGCGCAGGAGGTCCCGCGCGACCCGGAGGTCACCCGCTCGATGCGGCACACGGCCACCCCGGAGGGTTTGCGGGGGTTGCAGGAACTGTTCTTCACCCCCGGCTGGATCGACGCGAACCCCGGCGTCGCGCAGCGGTTCACCCCGCGCGGGACCCCGCGTATCCGTCGCGCGCACCACGCGGCCAGCACCACCCACGGCGGCGGCGAACTCCTGCCGGCGATCTCCGCACCGACGCTGGTCCTGCACGGCGCCGACGACGCGATGACGCCCGTCGCCAACGCGGAACTCCTCGCCCGGGCCGTTCCCGGCGCCCGGCTCACGGTGTTCCCGGGGGCCCGGCACGGTTACCTGGAGGAGTTCCGGGCCCTCGCCACCCCCGCCACCCTCGCCTTCCTCACCCCGCCCTGACGCCGGGAAACCACTGGACGCCGCGGGGGGACGGTGCGAGATGCTCACCCCGTGGAACCGGAACCCGTCGCCGCCCGGCTCGTCGGGATCACCGGGGTCGTGGGCGTCACCCTGGGCGGGTCGCGGGCCCGCGGTGAGCACACCCCGGACTCCGACGTCGACCTCGGCGTCCACTACCGACCGCCCCTGGACGTCGCCGCGCTCCAGCGCCTCGCGGACGAGTTCTCGCAGACGCCCACGGGGGTGACGGAACCTGGTGGCTGGGGTGTCTGGGTGGACGGCGGGGCGTGGTTGCGGGTCGATGGCACGGCCGTCGACTGGATCTACCGCGACGTCGACCGGGTCGCGCGGAGTTGCCGCGATGCGGTGGCGGGACGCTACGACTGGCACTTCCAGGTCGGGCACCCGTTGGGGTTCCCGGGCACGACGTACGCCGGGGAACTCGCCCACGGGGTGCTCCTGGCCGACCCGACCGGGGAACTGGCAGCGTTGAAGGAGACCGTCGCCGCCTTCCCGCCGGCGTTGCGGACGGCGGTCGCGCAGCGCCTCGACGAGGCGGAGTTCCTGCTGGGCGGCGTCGCGAAGGCGGTTCCCCGCGGGGACGCCGCCTACGTCGCGGCGATCCTCTTCCGGGTTCTGCTGCTGTGCGCGCACGCCCTGCACGCCGACGCGGGGCGCTACGTCCTCAACGAGAAGGGGGCACTCGCGGCCACCGGCCGGTTGCCGCGCGCGCCCGGGGGATTCGCCGCGCGGGCCCAGTCGGTGTTCTCCGACGGCGGGGAACTCGCCTGCCGCGTCGATACCGCCCGGGAACTCCTGCAGGAGACGGTCGCCGTGGTCAGACGACGGTCTGCAGGGCCAGGGGCAGGCACCGCACGGTGACGCTCGACCCGGCGTCGACGTGGAACACCTCGCCGTCGAGCTGCAACGGCATCGGGGTGTGCGTGCGGAACTCGTAGGGCGTCGAGCGCGACCGGTACTCGTGCCGCCCGCTCAGGACGCGGGCGAACTCGGCGATGAGGCGGAGCTTGCCGCGGTGCGGGATGAGCAGGGTCTCGAACTTGCCGTCGTCGGGGGCGGAGCCCTCGGAGAGCTGGGCGTACTTGCCCATCCGGTCGATGTTGGCGAACACCAGGCTGTCGATGTCGATGTCGGTGCCGTCGTGGGTGATCGTCAGGGGCCGGTAGCGCCAGAAGGCCTTGGCCACCAGGAGCGACTCCTTGACGGCGTCGAGGTCGTGCTCGTTGAGCGCCGCGGCCGCGACCGGGGTGATCCCGACGCCGACGTAGGAGTGCGCCACCCGGGTCCGCCCGGAACCGGAGACCTCGAGCAGGTCGATCCTCGTGTTCACCCCGGCGGTGGCGGCGTCCCGGATCGCTTCGGCGAGAGGCCGTTCCTGGGTCGCGGTGGCGTGGTCGTTGGCGTTGCCGGACGGCAGCACGGCGGCGGCGCCCCGGCCCGCGGTGATCACACCGTTGACGACCTCGTGGTAGCCACCGTCCCCGCTGGCGGACACGACGAGGGTTCCCGCCTCGGCCCGGACCGCGTCCCGGGCGAGTTCCTCCGCGTGGCCGGCGCGCTCCGTCTCGACGAGTTCAACGGGCAGCTCCGGCGCCGTCGCGGCGAGTTCGTCGCGCAGGCCACGGGCGTTGTCGGGGCCGTCACCGGTGCTGTTCGGGTTCAGGACGACGACGACACGACGCAGTGGTTCACTCACGACGCCACCGTAGGGGCTGTGACGTACCCGTGCTCCTTGTCGACGACGTGGCGCAGCGGTTCACCGGCGACGAAGCGGGCGACCTGGTCCCGCAGCAGCAGTTCGAGCCGCGCGGTGAACCCCACCGTGTCGCCGGCCAGGTGCGGGGAGACGAGGGCGCCGGGGACGTCCCACCAGGGACTGTCGGCGGCCAGCGGTTCGCGGGTCCAGACGTCGAGGGCGACACCGCCGATCCGGCGCTCCTGCAACGCTTCCAACAGCGCGTCTTCGTCCACGACCGGCCCCCGGCCGACGTTGACGACGATCGTCCCCGGCCGCATCCGCCGCACGACCTCCCGCCCGAGGAGACCGCGGGTGCTCTCGGAGAGGGGGGCCGTGACGAGGACGAGATCGTGATCACCGACCACGTCGGCCAGGGTCTCCGGGCCGGAGAACGACCCGAACGGAGCAACGGCCGGCCGGGCGCTGCGCACGATCCCGTCGACGCGGACCCCGAGCGCGGAGAACAACCGGGCAACCTCGGTGCCGATCGACCCCGCCCCGACGACCAGCGCGCGGCGCCCGGCGAGGCTACGGGTCTCGCGGTGCTGCCAGCGGTGCTCGCCCTGGAGCCGCACCGTCGCGGGGAGGTCCTTGAGGAAGCCCAGGACGCAGGCCAGCACGTACTCCGCGATATCGGTGTCCAGGACGCCGCGGCTGCAGGTCAGCGTCGAGGGGTGCCGGCGCAACGCGGGGAACAGCAGCCGGTCCGGACCCGCGCTGCTCGTGTGCACCCAGCGGAGCCGCTGCGGTGCAGCGGCTTCCCAGGCCTGCGCGATCCGCGCGTCGAACCCGTCCCAGACGACGAGCCCGTCGGCGTCCGAGAGGGCCTGGGCCAGTAGGGGATCCTCCGGCCGCACGAGGCGGACGGTGGTGAGCTCCCGCAGCGGCGTGAGGTCCGGGGACGAACCGGCCGGGACGACGAGGAGGGCGTGGGTGGTGGTCACCGGACCATCCTGGCGATCCGGTCCTGCCCTCCGGCGGCGGGGACGGGGGAGTGCCCGGCCAGCCAGCCGAGGACGGCGGAGCCGGGCATCGGTCGTGCGTGGAGGTAGCCCTGCGTCTCGTCGACGCCGAGTTCGGCCAGGCGGCGCAGGGTCTCCGCGTCCTCGACCCCTTCGACGAGCATCCGCAGCCCGAGGCTGTGCGCGAGGTCGGCGGTGCTCGCGATGATCGCCGCCGTGCGGGGATCTCCCGTCAGGCGCACGGTGAAGGCGCGGTCCAGCTTGAGCTCGGCGGCGGGCAGGTCCTGCAGGTAGGCGAGGGAGGAGTACCCCGTCCCGTAGTCGTCGATGCTCACCGAGGTGCCGAGCAGCAGGAGGTCCTCGATCGTCTCCCGGCTGCGCTCGGGGTCGTCCATCAACGTCGTCTCGGTGATCTCGAGGACCAGCGCGGCGGGGTCGAGGCCGGACTCCTGGAGCACCGTCGCGACCAGGTCGGGCAGCGCGGGGTTCAGCAGGCAGCTCGTCGCCAGGTTCACCGAGATGCGCAACGGACGGCCGTGCCGGGCCCAGGTGGTGGCGTCGGCCGCGGCCTGACGCAGGACGGTCGCCGTGATCTCGGCCATCAGCCCGTGGCTCTCGGCGAGGTCCAGGAAGGCGGCCGGGGCGAGGGTCCCCAACCGCGGGTGCTGCCAGCGGACGAGGGCCTCCATGCCCACGGTCCGGCCGGTCCGCACGTCCACCTGGGGCTGGTAGTACGGCACGAGCTGGCCGGCCGTCATCCCGTGCGCGAGTTCCTCGGCCAGGAACCGTTGCGCCCGCGCGGCCCGGTCGGCCTCGTCGTCGTAGACCGCGAACCCTCCGCCGGCGCGTTTGGCGACGTACATCGACGCGTCCGCGCGGCGCAGCAGTTCCCCCGCGGGGTCGGCGACGGGTCCGTGACCGCTCAGGGGCCACGACGCGATGCCGGTGCTCGAGGCGAGGGAGGTCCAGCGCGAGCCCACGAGGACGGGGTCACCGAGGACCTCCCCGATCCGGACGGCGACCGCGCTCGCCTCCGCCGCGCCGCGTCCGGGCAGCAGGACGGCGAACTCGTCACCGCCGACCCGGGTCAGCAGGCCGCCGACGGGGACGACGCCGCGGACCCGCTGGGCCGTCAGCTGCAGCAGGAGGTCTCCCTGGGCGTGCCCGTGGGTGTCGTTGACCTCCTTGAACCCGTCGAGGTCGAGCAGCAGCAGAGCGACGGGGGTGTCGTCCTCCTGGGTCCGCCGCAGCGCCGCCGCCAGGGCTCGGCGGTTGGGCAGACCGGTGAGGTCGTCGGTGAGGGCGAGTCGTCGGCTGTCGGCGAGGCGGAGCACCTCGCGGAAGACGACCGCACCCTTGAACCCCACTCCGACCAGGCCCAGCAGGGCGAGCTGGGCGGTGGGGGCGGGCAGCCGGTCGACGTGGTCGACGGCCAGCAGCGAGCAGCTGATGACCAGCACGACGAGCGGGGTGAGCATGGTCGACCACCCGGCGACGACCCGCTCCGCCACGTGCTCGGTGCCGCGCGCCCAGGAGGCCAGGCAGACCAGGGCGAGCGCCACGAGACGGCCGGCGTCGACCGCCGGGCTCAGGGCGGGCCCGGCGAACGTGCCGCACAGGCGGAACACGCCGGCGACGTCGGACAGCGTGAGCACCCCGAACGCCACGACCAGCAGCACCGTTCCGCGCTCGGTCCGTCGGCGCAGGATGGCGCAGGTCGCCAGGGCCACGGAGAACAGCAGCAGGTCGAACGCGGGTCGGCCGACGAGGGCGAGGGCCGCGAGGTGACCGACCCCGGTCGCCTCGGCGACGGGCTCGACGAGCACCGCCGAGGCGAACGCCGCGAGGGCGATCATGGTGAGCGCGCCGTCCAGCCAGGCGCTCGGGAGGAGGTCCTGCACGCGCCGGCGCAGCAGGCCCATCTGGGCGCTGTAGAAGACGGGGTAGGCCAGCAGTGCGAGCGAGGCGAGGACCTGGTGCTCGGTCAGGGCCGCCGCGGTGACGTCGCTCGCGCCGTGCGAGGACAGCAGGAGGACCAGGTGGGTCACGGCGAGCAGCGCGGCACCGGCCGCGAAACCGGCCCAGACCCACCGGCTCTCCGCCCGGACGAGGGGACGGACGACGAGGGCCAGGAGCAGCAGGACGAGGAGCACGACGTAGCCGGCCCTGGCCGACGGCGACGCGAGCCCGGCTGCGCCGAGGGCACACAGCAGCGCCAGCCCGGTCACCCTGCGTCGAGGAATCGTCTTCACAACGCCACCTTCGGCGCTGAACGGGTGCCGGAAGGGTGGTTTGACGTTCAACCACCCGGATGGCCCCGGGACGTAGGAGAGGCCCACCCCCACGACAGCGGGGGTGGGCCTCCTCGACCTCCGGGAAGGTCAGGCGCGGAAGTCCGTGGGCCGCTCGCGCGGCGCGGCGGCGAGGGCCGCCGTGATCGTCTCGGCGCTGCCCTCGGCCCCGTAGACGGGGGTGCCGGGCTGTTGGCGCCAGGAGTCGGCCAGCGATCCGCCGTCGACGCCGTCGAAGCCCATCTCGTCCAGCAGGGCGATGACGGTGGCCTTGGCCTCCTCGTCGTCGGCGGCGACGGGCAGGGCCCGGCGTTCCATGTCGCCCACGGGACGGGTCGCGCTCAGCAGGTGCTCGGCCTGGATGCCGTTGAACGCCTTCACCCACCGCAGCCGCCCGGCCGGGTCGAGGTGCTGCGCGGCCCACACGGTCTCCGGGGTGCCGGCCTCGATCTCGGCGATCAGGCCGTCACGTTCACGGGGGTAGTAGTTGCCGGTGTCGATCACGACGGTGCCGTCGGGGAGGGCGTCGAGCAGGCCCGCGGGCAGGTCCGGCACCTTCTTCTGCGGCACGGTCACGACCACGAGGTCAGCGCCCTGCGCCGCCTCGCCCGCCGGCACGGCGACCGCGCCGGTCTCTTCCGCGAGGTCCGCGAGCGTCTCCGGTCCGCGGGAGTTGGCGATCCGGACCCGGTGACCGAGACCGGTGAAGGAGCGTGCGAGGTTTCCGCCGATGTTGCCGGCGCCGATGATGCCGATGTCCATGTCCGCACCGTAGGTCGCCCCCCGCCGGTGCGCTCCCCCGGGGGTCGAGGGCCGGGGACGTCCCGGCGCGCGAGGTCGCGCGCCGGGACGCAGCGGGTCAGAGGGTGGCGGTGTCGATCACGAAGCGGTAGCGCACGTCGGAGGCGAGCACGCGTTCGTAGGCCTCGTTGATCTTCTCGGCCGGGATCGTCTCGATCTCGGACCCGAGGTGGTGCTCGGCGCAGAAGTCGAGCATCTCCTGGGTCTCGCGGATCCCGCCGATGTTGGAGCCGGCGAAGCTGCGGTTGCCCATGACGACGGAGAACATGTGCAGCGAGATCGGCTTCTCGGGCAGGCCGACGTTGACCATCGCGCCGTTGACCTCGAGCAGCGAGAGGAACTTGTCGAAGTCCAGCTGCGCGCTGACGGTGTTGACGATGATGTCGAAGGAGCCCTTGAGGTCCTCGAAGGTCGACTCGTCGGAGGTCGCGTAGTAGTGCGCGGCGCCCAGGCGCAGCCCGTCCTCCTGCTTCTTCAGCGACTGCGACAGGACGGTGACCTCCGCGCCCATGGCGGCGGCGATCTTGACGGCCATGTGCCCGAGCCCACCGAGGCCGACGACGGCGACCTTCTTGCCGGGGCCGGCGCCCCAGTGGCGCAGCGGGGAGTAGGTGGTGATCCCCGCGCACAGCAGCGGCGCGGCCTCGTCGAGCTCGATGCCGTCGGGGATGTTCAGGACGAAGGCCTCGGTCACGACGATGGCCTGGGAGTAGCCGCCCTGGGTGGGCTGGCCGTCCTTGCCGACGCTGTTGTAGGTGCCGATGTTGCCCTTGAGGCAGAACTGCTCGTTGCCGGCGGTGCAGTTCTTGCACTCCCCGCAGGAGTCGACCATGCAGCCGACGCCGACGCGGTCGCCGACGGAGAACTTGGTGACCTCGGAGCCGACCTCGGTGACGATCCCGGCGATCTCGTGGCCGACGACGACCGGGTAGTTCGCGGGGCCCCACTCGCTGCGGGCGGTGTGGATGTCGGAGTGGCAGATGCCGGCGAACTTGATGTCGATCGCGACGTCCTTGGGGCCGACGTCGCGGCGTTCGACCTCGAACGGCGTCAGGGGCTCGGTCGCGGACGTGGCGGCGTACGCCTTGACTGTGGTGGGCACGACTTCTCCAGTGCTTGTTGCCGGGGGGTTCGGACACGCGTCGTTGCGCCGTGGCCGACGGTATCCCGACACCGGCGGAGGCGCAGCTCAGGTAGTTGCACCTTCTACCAGACGCGGCCCACCCGTACCGGCAGCACCATGGTCCTGTGTGCGAGGCGATGCCCGAAGCCGAGCTCGACCTGCCGGCGGACCTGTCCGCGGCCCGTCGGGCCCGAGTGTTCGTGCGCTCGCGCATGTGCCCGGACCACGCAGGCGACGTCCTGGACCGGGCTCTGCTGGTCATCTCCGAGCTGATCGTCAACGCCGTCGAGCACGGTCAGCCCCCCGTCCGCGCCTGCGTGGACTGCCGCTCGGGGGTCCTGCACCTCGAGGTCAGCGACGGCAGCGAGGCCACGCCGCAGCTGTCCACCCCCGGCGCCGACGCCGAGTCCGGACGCGGGGTCGGGCTCGTCGCCGTCCTGAGCTCCGCCTGGGGTGTGCGCCCCGAGGTGGGCGGCAAGACCGTCTGGTGCGACCTCTCCGCCTGACCCCGCCGGGTCAGGGCGTGGGGTGCACGCGGAGCAGAAGGAGCGCGATGTCGTCCTCACTGCCCGGTGACATCCGCTCCAGCAGCGTGTCGCAGAACCGGTCCGCGGGCAGTCCGGCGAGCTCGACGGCGTTGCGCCGCAACCGGTCGAGCCCCTCGTCGAGGTCCTCATCGCGGCGTTCCACCAGCCCGTCGGTGTAGAGCAGCAGCGTATCGCCCTCGAGCAGGGCGACGGTGTGGTCGTGCCGTGGCAGGCCGGAGTCGAGACCCAGCAGCAGGTCGTGCGGGCGGTCCAGGAGTTCTGCCCCCCCGTCGGCGTGCACCACCAACGGGGGGAGGTGGCCCGCGCTGGACCAGCGCAGCACGCGCGTGGCGTCGGTGGGGCCCTGTTCGACCCGGGCCAGGACGGCCGTCCCGAGGGTGTCGACGGCGAGGTCGCGCATCGCCCGTTCCAGGGCCTCGAGGATGCGGGCGGGGGAGTCGCGGAGGGCGTGGGCCACCCCGCGCAGGACGTTGCGCACCTGCGCCATCGCGACGGCCGCACCCCGGTCGTGGCCGGTGACGTCGCCGATCACCAGGAAGGTGCTGCCGTCGGCGACGGTGAAGCCGTCGTACCAGTCACCACCGATCTGGGCGCCGTCGGCGGCGGCGACGTAGCGCGCGACGAGTTGCAGGTCGTCGAAGCGGGGGAGTTCCGTGAGGAGGCTCAACTGCAGTTCCTCGGCCAGACCGCGCTGCGCGGCGGAGAGTTGCGCGTTGTCCAGGCCGAGTCCGATCTGACGGCTGACCTCCTCCAGCGTGGCGGTGTCCTCGGCGGAGAACGGTTCGCGGTCCCCGGTACGGGCCACGGTCAGCAGTCCCCGGGTCCGGCCCCGCCCGCGCAACGGCAGGACGACGGTGGTGGCGGGAGCCAGGTCGAGCAGGAGTTCGTGCGCGCGCCCGGGCTCCAGGAGGTGACCGGGGGGCAGGGCCGCCGAGTTCTCCAGGACGAGGGTCCCGTGGGTCAGCGCGTCGCGGACCGGGGAGTCGTCGGCGAACGCCTCGACCCGCAGTCCGCGGTACTCCTCGAGGACCCCCCGCAGCAGGGGGTCGTGGTGCCAGGCCCCCACGTCGCGGAGGCGTTTCCTCCAGGGCGCCGTGCCCCCGTCGAGGGTGGACACGATGGTCCAGTCGGCGAACCGCGGCACCAGCGCACGGACGGCGTCCAGCAGGGCCTGTTCGGCGTCGAGGGTCTCGGCGAAGGCGCCGGCGACCTCGGCCAGGGCGGCGGCCCGTTCCGCGTTGCGTTCCGCTTCCTGTTGCGCCGCACGTCGTCCGCTGATGTCCAGGAAGTAGATCCCGACCCCGTCGTCGACGGGTACGACCCGGACCTCGAACCACGCGTCGAGAGGAGGTGGGTAGTAGGCGTCGAAGGAGACGTTCGCGCCGCCGTCCGCGACGCGGCGGTACTCCTGGAGCACCGGCGAGTCCTCGATCCCCGGGAACGCCTCGTGGGCCGTGCTGCCGAGGAACTCCGCCCGGGGGGTGGCGAGGACCCGTTCGGCCTCGGTGTTGGCGTAGGAGAAGCGTCCGTCCCGGTCGAGGGCGACGTACCCGACGGCCATGGTGTCGAGGACGGTCCCGAGGCGCGCCTCCCCCCGGCGCAACGCCGTCAGGTCGGTCACCGCACCCACGAACCGGTCTATCCGGCCGTCCGGGCCGGGGGCGGGTTTCCCGCGGGCGGCGATCCAGCGCAGTCCGCCGTCGGGGCGCAGGATCCGGAACTGCGCCTCGTAGATCCCGCTGGAGGCGATGGCCTCGGTCAGCGCGCGGGTGACCTCGGGGAGGTCGTCGGGGTGGACGGCGGCGTTGAAGCTGTCGATGCGACCGCCGAACGTCTCCGGGGTGAGCCCGAACAACTCCAGCAGGACGTCGTCCCAGACGAGGGAATCGTCGGCGAAGTTCCACTCCCAGGTGCCGATCCCCGCCGCCGTGGCGGCCGTTCCGAGTTCCGCGGCCCGCTGCCGCCCCCGGTAGTCGTCGGTGAGGGCGGAGATCTCGAGGTGCCCGGTGGCGGCGTTCGCGAGCTCGGTGAGGATCTCCTGGTCGTGGGCCGTCCAGCCGCGGGGTTCGTGCTGGTGCACGCAGAGCGACCCCACGACGTGGCCGTCGTCGGCGACCATCGGGACCCCGAGGTAGGACCCGAGGAACCCCGTCACCACGGGCCGGCGGTCGCGCACCCGGACGTCGTGGACGGCGTCGGCGACGACGAGGGCCTGCCCCTCCTCCACGACGATGGCGCAGAAGGAGTCGATGCGGGAGGTGCTCGAGCCGGCGTTCTGCGCCGTCTCGCCGGCCGCGGTGACGGTGTGGCGCACGTCGGTGACCAGCGAGACCTCGGCGGAGGTGGTGTGCAGCATCTGCGCCGCCAACGACGTCACGATGTCGAGGGCGCCGAGCGGGGCGGCACCCAGCAGGCGCTCGGTCGCGGCGATGCGGGCGTCCTCGCCGGTCTGTTCCGTCACCCGTCGTCTCCCCTCGAAGGGGCGGCGTCGAATGCTCCCCGTCACACATCATGACGCAGAGTGGCCGATCTTGTGGGCCCGAGCGTCTAGAAGAGTCTAGAAGATGTGTGGGTCAGGTTCCGGTGACGCGGACCGCGACGATCGCCACGTCGTCGTCGCTGCCGTCGGGCAGCATCCGCAGCAGCAGCTGGTCGCAGAGCGTCTCCACGTCCGCCCCCTCCACCCCGGCCACGGCGTGCACGACGTCGCGCAGTTCACCCAGACGGACGTCCATCGGACGGTCGCGCCGTTCCACCAGACCGTCGGTGTAGAGCAGCAGCGTCGACCCCCGCTCGAGGCGAGCCTCCTGCTGCACGCGCTGCTGACCGGCGCCGAGGCCCAGGACGATCCCCTCCCCGGCCAGGAAGCGCACCGACCCGTCCGGGTCGGCGACCACCGGGGGCAGGTGACCGGCCGTGCACCAGCGGATCACCCGACTGCCGTCGGCGGACTCGGGGTCGAGCTGCAGGACGACGGCCGTGGCCAGCGTCGTCAGGCCGAGGCCGGCGAGCACCTCGTCCAGACGCCGCAGCACCTCGTCGGGCTGCGCGCAGCGGTCGTAGGCCAGCGCCCGCACCAGGGTCCGCAGCTGGCCCATCGCGGCCGCCGCCGACACGTCGTGACCCATGACGTCACCGATGACGACGACGGTCCGTCCGTCGGGCTGGGTGAACGCGTCGTACCAGTCCCCACCGACCTGCGCCGCCTCCGCCGCCGGGTGGTAACGGGTGGCGATGCACAGCCCGGCCGACTGGGTCGGCGGGCTCAACATGCTGCGCTGCAACGTCTCCGATGACGTCCGCTGCTGGGCGTAGAGCCGGGCGTTCTCCAGCGCCACCCCGGCCCGGGCCCCCAGGTCGCTCGCCGTCGCCAGGTCGTCCTCGGTGAAGGCGGCCCGGTCGGGACCGGAGAGCAGCGTCAGCGACCCCGTCACCAGACCCCGTGCGCGCAACGGGACGACGATCGCGCTGCCCAGCCCGAGGCGGCGCAGGACCTGCGCGGTCTCGGTCGTCGCGACGGCGTCGACGAGGTCGTCGGTGACGGTCACCAGCGTCGGCCCGAGCTCCCCGTGCAGCACCCGCATCGAGATCGAGCCGTCGCCCAGACCGTCGTGCAGCTCCTGGAACCGGTCGGTCTCGGCGGTCATCACCGGGTTCGCGTGCGACGCGCGCACGTGGCGCGTCCGGCCGCTGCCGTCGAGGAGGGTCGCGAACGCCCACTCGGCGAACTCCGGGACGACCAGCGAGGGCAGGAGGTCCTGCGCGGCATCGGGATCCAGGACCTCCGACAACTGCTCGGTCACCGCGGAGAGGAACTCCAGCCGGTGCCGGGCGTCGCGGGCGTAGGCCAGTGCCGCGTCGCGTTCGCGTTCGGCCTGCACCCGCAACGTCACGTCGGACTGCACGCCGACGAAGTGGGTGACCCGACCCTCGGCGTTGCGGACGGGTGAGATCACCACCTCGTTCCAGAACGCCGTGCCGTCCTTGCGGTAGTTCAGCAGCAGTTCCGTGATCGTCTCGCCCGTCGCCAGGGCGCTCCGGATCCGTTGGACCGCGTCGTGGTCGGTCTCCGGTCCCTGCAGGAACCGGCAGTTCGTCCCCAGCACCTCCCGGCCGTACCCGGTCACCCGCTCGAAGGCGGGGTTCACCCACACCAGCGGGTTGTCCGGCTGCGTCGGGTCGGAGATCGTGAACGACAGGTCGCTGGCCAGGACCGCGCGGCTGTGCAGGCGCTCCGCGGACTCCTTCGCGTCGCGGACCAGCTCTTCCTCGCGCAGCGGCAGCAACGCCACCAGGGCCAGCCCGCTGAGCTCGTCGACGGGCGCGTCCGACAGCGGAAGGCCGATGACCCACAACGCCTCACGGGCGCCCGACATGTCCGAGGAACGGGCCGCGGTGACGCGTTCGCCGTGCACGGGCTCACCACGGGCGATGCGCGACAACGGCGACGAACCCGTCGCCGGGTCCGAGATGTCGATGCCGTCGGCAGCCTGCAGACCCGCCGCCCGCGACCAGTCGTCCACCGCGCAGGGCAGCGACACCCCGGGGGCGAGCTGGTCGGCGAGGGGGTTGGCGAACAGGACCACGCCGTCGGCCACCCGCACCAGCAGCACCGCACCGGGCTGGCCGTGCAGGACCTGAGGCAACTGCGCGGCGGTCCCGGCGAACGCCGTCGAGTTCGTCCCGTCCATCGGAATGAGGTTAAGCCCCACTCCGGGGTGGCGCGAGCCTGGCGCGTGGGGCCCGGTGACCGTCCCCTCACACCACGGCGACCGCCGCGGCGCGACGCCGCTCCAGGACCCAGTGCAGCAGCTCCGCCGCCGGGACGGGACGCGAGTGCAGGTACCCCTGCGACTCGTCGCACCCCGTGCGCCGCAGCAGCTCCAGCGTCGCCTCGTCCTCGACCCCCTCCGCCACGGTCCGCAGACCCAGGTGGTGGGCCAGCTCCACCGTCCCCGCGACGATCGCCGCGATCCGCTCGTCGCTCAGCGCACGCATCGTGAACGAGCGGTCGATCTTCAGCTCCGTGGCCGGCAGGTTCGCCAGGTAGGCCAACGAGGAGTACCCCGTCCCGAAGTCGTCGATGCTCAGCGCGCAACCGCGCGCGGTGATCTCGTGGCACATCGCCAGCGCCCGCTCCGGGTCCCGCATCAGGGTGGTCTCGGTGACCTCGACGACCAGGCGGGAGGGGGCCGTGCCGCTGCGGACGACCTCGTCGAGGACTTCCAGCAGCTGCGGGTCCGACAGGTACGTCGTGGAGGTGTTGATCGACAACCGCAGGTCGAGCCCCGCCGCGCGCCACCGGGCCAGGTCGGCGCCCGCGGTCCGGGCGACGTGGGAGGTGAGGGCCGGCATCAGCCCGCGCTCCTCGACGATCGAGAGGAACGCGGCGGGGGCGAGCAGCCCGTGCCGGGGGTGCTGCCAGCGCACCAGGGCCTCGACGCCGACGACCTCGCCGCTGCGCAGGCAGAGCTGGGGTTGGTAGTGCACCTCGAACGGCAGGGCCTGCGGGCACTCGAAGGCGGCGTGCAGGTCCTCGGTCAGGTCGGCGCGCCCCCGCCAGAGCCGGTCGATCTCGTCGTCGTGCAGCGTGACGCCGCCCCCGCCGCCCTTCGCCACGTACATCGCGGCGTCCGCCCGGCGCAGCAGCTCCAGCCCGTCGAGGTCGTCGAGACCGGTGGAGGTGGCGACGCCGACGCTGGCGCCGACGTCGAAGGAGCGGCCCTCGACGATCAGGCCGCCGCCGATCGCCGCGGCGAAGGTCCGCGCGGTGCGCAGTGCGGCGGCCGCGTCGGCGCCGGTGAGGACGACGGCGAACTCGTCGCCGCCGAGCCGCGTCAGCCGTCCCCGCGGCGGGGTGAGTTCCTGCAGCCGGACGGCCGCGACCTGCAGCAGCCGGTCCCCGACGCTGTGACCGTGGTGGTCGTTGACCTCCTTGAAGCGGTCCAGGTCGAGCAGGGCGACGGCGACCGGAGTCTCTCCCGCGCAGGCCTCCTCGACGGCCGCGGTGAAGGCCCGGCGGTTGCCCAGCCCGGTCAGCTCGTCGGTGCGGGCGTCGCGGCGGTCGCGGTCCTGCGCGGTGATCTCGCCGACGAAGCGGAACAACCGCACGCAGGCCAGCAGCATCGCGAGCCCCGCCCAGACCAGCGCGGCGCGGGCCCCGGGGACGCTGAGGGCGGCGAACGCCGTCACCAGACCCAGCCCGAGCGCCCCGAACGCGCTGAGCGCCAGCGAGAGCGGTGACGGCACCGAGGGGGCCCCGCGCGAGGGGCGCAGCAGCGCGCACCCGCCGAGGGTGGCGGCGAGCCCGGCCCAGGACAGCGAGGCCAGGACCTGAGCCGTCTCCGAGGGGTGCACCGCGAGGTGCGCCTGTCCCACCAGCACCACGGCGACGCTCACCACGACCACCCAGCAGCGGGCGTTGCGCACGGCCTGGGCCGAGATCATCACGACGAGGTAGGAGGCCAGGAGCACCAGCAGGGCGCCGAGGTGGAAGGCGTGCAGCTGCGTCACGAAGGTGCCCGCCCGGTGGCCGGTGGACGCGACCGCCGTCAGCAGGATCCCGGTGAACGCGGCCGTGCTCCCGACGCCGAGCAGCCAGTCCGCCCGGCCGGTGCCCGACGTCGAGGTGCGCTGGCGGTTCCAGTGCAGCAGGGCGCGGTAGAGGAAGAAGCACGTCGTCTGCGCGCAGGCGACGAACGCGACGCCCGTGACGGGGGACCGGATCCCGCCGGCCCGGACGACGGTGTCGAGCGCGGAGCCGAGGAGCAGCGTCCCGATGCCGAACTGGTAGGAGCGCCACACCGACCCCTCGCCGGCGGGGCGGCGCACCCGGAAGGTCAGGGCCGCGAACGAGGCGGCGATGACCGTCGTGCGGACGAGCGCGACCGCGGTGGCGACCGTGTCTCCCATGACTGCCCCCTCGGTGCTCGTGGCCCCTCCCGTCCGCCATCCTGGTCATCGACGCGGGTGATGACCAGATAGATCGGTCGAATGGATGAGCTGCAGGCCGGAACCGGTGTGCGGGACGGCCCGTCTCGTGGCGCGTGACCCCACCCTGGTGACGTAGGGAGATCGTGTGGTGACCGTCCGAGGTGGGTCCTGTCGGGTGATCCGGAGGTGGACGACCGGGGTGCACACTGACCGCGTGATCGCCTCCTTCGACGACTGGTTGGACGGGCTCGACCTGACTCTCCGCGCCGAGGCCGGGCACTGTCTGCTCGCGGGGACGTACTCCCGTCGCCTCCTCCTGTCGCTGCGCGCCACCGGCCCTCGGGTCTCCCGCCGCGAACGGGGCCTGGACGATCCCGAGAAGGCCCAACCCGGCGACCCGCTCGGCGCGAACCTCCAGACCTTCCTGCGGGAGCGGCTGATGAGCCGCGCGCCCGAGCCGTCCCGGCTGATCTCCGTTGGCGCTTCCCCCCGGCGACCGTAGGTTTCGTCGTGCGTTCCCGACCGCCGGGCGCAGCGCAGGAGGAACCCGTGGCCAAGCAGACCGTCCCGTTCGTCGTCGAGGCCGAGGGGACCGGGGTCGCCCAGACCCTCACCGCCCTCGGTGACGACCCGCACCAGTTCCGGGCCGACACCCTGCCCGCCTTCGGCGGCGCCGACGCCGAACCCAGCCCGCTCAGCTACGCCCTCGGGGCCCTGACCTCCTGCCACCAGGTCACCGGCAGCCTCGTCGCCAAGAGCCTCGGGCTCACCCTCGGCCGCTGGCAGTTGCGGGCCCAGGGCGACCTCGACCCGTCGGTCATCTCCACCGGCGCCGAGGGCAACGCCAACTTCGACGCCGTCACCGTCGAGGTGACCCTCGAGACCGACGCGACCCCCGAGCAGTTCGCGCGGCTGCAGGCCGAGACCGAGCGCCGCTGCCCCGTCACCCAGCTCTTCCAGCGCAGCGGCCTCGCCTTCACCAGCACCTGGAGCGCGGTCCCGCTGAGCGCCTGACGAGATGAGGAACGTTCGGCGGCTTCCCGGACGGCGGAAGCCGCCGAACGTCCCCCTCCCGTCGCGTCCCGCCGTGCACAGGGGTGCTCTGGACCGGTGCCTGTGGACGGTCCGGACCGTGGGCTCGACCGGATGTCCACCCTCGGTGGATGGACCTCCCCGAGCGCACCGCCGACCTCACCGCGGCAGGGATCAGCAAGGACGTCCTCGCCGGGCGCCGGTTCCGTCGGGTGCACCGTGGGATCCACGTCGCCGCGGACGTTCCCGACTCCCCGGACCTGCGCATCCAGGCCGCCTCCCGGTTGATGCGCCCCGGCGACGTGCTGGGTGGCTGGGCCGCGGCCAGGCTCCTCGGCGCGCGACACCTCGACGGCACCGGCCCCGACGGGCCCCAGGACGTCCTCATCCACCTGCCCAGGACGTCGAAGCTGCGCCCGAGGCCGGGCATCCGCTACCTGCGCTCGGGCGTCGAGGACGTCCGTGACGGCGCCGATCTGCCCGTGACCAGCCCCGAGCAGACGGTCGTCGACCTCATCCGGTGGGCGCAGGACCCGAGGGAGGGGATCGCGGCCGCGGAGTGCCTGCTGGCGACGCCGCTGGTCTCCGTCGCGGACGTCCGGGCCTTCGCGACGGCTCACCCGGGGATGCGGGGGCTGCCGTCACTGCGCAAGCTCCTCGAGCTGCTGAGCGAGCACTCGTGGTCCCCGGGGGAGACCCGGCTGCGACTGGTGTGGCAGTGCGACGCGGGTCTTCTCCGCCCCCTGGCCAACGTCGAGGTGTTCACCGCCGACGGGCACCGGCTGGGTGTGGTCGACCTGCTCGACCCCGTGACTGGTCTCGTCGCCGAGTACGACGGTCGGACGTGGCACGAGCGGCGGGCCCGCGAGGACCACCTGCGGGAGGCGCGTCTCGAGATCGTCGGGCTACGGGTGTTGCGCTTCTTCGAGCCCGACGTCACCATCCGCCGACCCCGCACCGTCCACCGCCTCCACGAGGCTCAGCGGCTCGGGCTCGCCGGCGCCGGGTGGTTCGCGCGACTCTCCGACGGTCGAATCGTCCGACCGGGCGGAGGAGTGGAACCTTCGGCGGCTCCTCAGGCGAGAACGGCCGCCGAACGTTCCACTCCCTGGCGAGACCTCGGCGGTGCTGCCGCCGCGTTCACCTCGCCGGGCTCCTGGTGGTGACGTCGGCGCAGGACCCGACGACGGTGACGTTGCGGGTGTCCTTGCCCCGGTACAGCGCCCGGTCCGCGCCGGCCATGACCTCCTCGGCGTCCATCCCCGGCAGCCACTCGCAGACCCCGACCGTGCAGGTCTGGCCGTCGGGCACGGCGGCGCGGATGCGGTCCAGCACGTCGACGGCGTCGGCGGCGGCGCAGCCGGGCAGCAGCACGGCGAACTCCTCCCCGCCCCAGCGCGAGAGCGTGTCCAGCTCGCGCAGCTGCTCGCCCGCCGCCGCGGCGAAGGCCCGCAGCAGCTCGTCGCCCGCGAGGTGGCCACGGGTGTCGTTGTAGCGCTTGAAGTGGTCGAGGTCGAGCAGCGCGAACGTCAGCGGTGCGCGCTGCCGGGTCGCGCGGGCGATCTCCTGGCGGGCCACGTCGTCCCAGCGGCGGCGGTTGACCAGGCCGGTGAGGGCGTCGTGCTGGGCGGCGCGGGCGAGCTGGGTGTGCAGGTCGGCGCGGGCGAAGGCGTGCGCGGCCTCCGCGGCCAGGCCTTCGAGGACGGCGGTGGTCGTCGGGTCCAGCACCGCGACCCGGTGGCGCCAGATGATCCCGAGGACCCCCACGACACGTCCGTCGGCGTCGACGACGGGCTGCCAGGCGCCCGACACCGTGCCGCAGGCCTCCGTGAGGGCCGGGCTGGCGTGCGGGTGGGTCTCGACGTCGGCCACGAACACCGGTTCGCAGAACAGGTAGCTGGTCAGGACCAGGCTGACGTCGTGGCGGACGTCGACGCTCAGCACCAGGTCCTCGGGCAGGCCGACGGTCGACGTCGTCACCAGCCGCCCCTGCCCGTCGGGCTGCATGAGGTAGGCGGCGTCGGCACCGGCGATCTCGGCGGCGGCGGCGCAGACGGCCTGGCGCGGGTCCTCGGCCCTCAGCACCGTCCGGGACGCCGCGGCCAGCTGCTCGACCTTGGTGGCGTGCGTCGCCAGCCGGGCGTTCGCCTCCGCGAGGGCGGTCTCGCGGGCCCGGAGGTCGCTGAGGTCGTGCATGGCGACGACGGCTCCGAGGACCTCGCCGTCGACGCCGACGACGGTGCGCCCGCTGCAGACCACGGGGACCGGGGGGCCGTCCGGGCGGGCGATGACGATCTCGGCGTTGCTCACCGTGCCCTCCGCGAGCGTCCGCAGCAACGGGACGTCGGCGGGGGCCAGCGGGGTCGAGCCGTCGGGGCCGTAGAGGTGGTAGCGCTCGGCGTGCTCGGCGGGGTCGAGGCTGTCGTCGGCGTCGAGACCGTGCCAGGCGCGCGCGGTGTCGTTGAAGAGCAGCAGCCGCCCGTCCCGGTCGGAGACGACGATGCCGGAGCCGGCGCCGGCCAGGACGGCGTCGGTGAAGCGGCCGTGGCGCTCGGCCGCGGCGCGGGCCTCGACGGCTTCGGTGGTCGCGGCGGAGAGCCGGCCCATCAGCGAGGTGCGTTCGTCGCGTCCGATCGCCAGGGCGAGGCCCAGCACGGACAGGAAGGCGACGTGGACCTGGACGACCAGGACCTGGGTGAGGGCGTCGTCGATGGCGGCGAACGGGCCGTGGCCGGTGAGGGTCCCGACGATGGTGATCGCCGCCATCACCAGGTCGGTGACGACGACGATCGTGGTGTCGAAGCGCAGGGCCAGCCAGATCGTCGTGGCCAGCGGCAGGAACGACAGGGGCAGTCCCGCGACGCCCCAGAACACCCCGACGTAGGCCAGCAGGGACAGGCCCAGGGCGCCGACGAGTTCCGCGCCGCCACCGGCGCCGCGCGGGCGGTGGAGCGGGACGCGGTGGATCGCGCGCAGCAGCACCGGGGTGACCAGGAGGATCCCGGCCCAGTTCCGGGTGAACCAGACGGCGATCCGGATCCAGGTCACGGGTGACCCGTTCAGCAGCATCGTCACGATCCCGCCGAGGGTCCCCACGGCGCAGGCGGCGGTGGCCACGGCGAGCAGCACCGCGAGCTGGCGGCTGCCGAAGGAGGTCGCGGCGGGGGAGAAGAAGCGTCGACGCAGCACCGCGAACAGTTCCGCCTGCACCACGTTGGTCACGACGAAACCCGCGAGGAGGACGGGCCCGGCGCCGGTCGCCGCGTTCACGGCGACGGTGACCGCGGTGAGGAGGCCGAGGTCGAGCCAGCGCGTCCCGGCTCCGTGCTGAACGCTCAGCCACGCGGCGGCGACGCCGGCGGCGGGCCACACGACGCTCAGGCTGGTCCCGTCCATGACGGTGAGCCGCCCGAGGTAGACGGCGCCGAGGAACAGGGCGGCGAAGCAGACGCTCCGGGCCGACGCGGGCACGTCGACCCGCGGGAGGGGCCGGAGGGTCACCGTCCAGGCATCGGCACCTGGAGCGGCCGGGCGTATTCTAGATGCACCCGTTCAGGCGTCCACGACGGCTCGACGGACCTGGGCGACGAGTTCGACGGGAACGTCGACGAGGCCGTGGTCGGTGCGGGCGTGGGCGGACACGGCGACGAGGATCTCGTCGAGGGAGCCCTCGAACGCGTGGGTGCAACCGGGGACGACGTCACCGCAGCGGAACTTCTTCACCAGGAACTCCTTGTTCCTCGAGGAACCGGTGCGGGTCCGCACCGGGGTGACTCAGCGCGCGAGCGCCAGGAGCAGGTCGGAGTGCAGGACGATGCCCACCACCCGACCCTGGCCGTCCGTGCAGACCAGGGGAGCTCCCAGGTCCGCCGGATGGCGGTTCGCGGCCCGCCGGGCGACCTCCGCGAGGCTCGCCGACGGGGCGACGAGCAGCGGGCGGACCCACCGGAGGGGGAGGTCGTCCGTCGTGCCGCCCGTCCGGACCGCGCGGATCCGGGCGTCGGCGTCGAGCAGGACGTCGCACGTGGCGGGGTCGGTCCCGACCCGCGCGCTGCGCACGATGCTCAGCACGTGCTCGTCGAACTGCGTCCGGCCGGCCACGGTGCGGATGCGCTGGACGACGTCGTCGGTGAGCTGGGGCAGGAGGCCGACCGCAGGCCGGGCGAGGGCGAAACCCTGCCCCAGGGCCACCCCGAGGCCGACCACGGTGTCGAGCTCCTCGGGGGTCTCGATGCCCTCCGCGAGGAGCCAGCCGTCCATCCGGCCCACGAGGTCACCGAGGACCTCCATGAGCGAACGCTTCACGGGGTCGGTGTCGATGCCGTGGACGAGTTCCCGGTCGATCTTGACGATGTCCGGGGTCAGGTGCAGCAGCTGGCTGAGGCCCGCGTACCCCGTTCCGGCGTCGTCCATGGCGACGAGGCCGCCGCGTTCGCGGAGTCGGTCCAGCACGCGCCTCAGGGCGCGCGGATCCCCGGCACGGGTGTGCTCGGTGAGTTCCACGACGAGGCGGGAGAGGTCGGCGTGCTCGAAGAGCGTCCCGTTGACCCGGTCGTCCAGCAGCAGGTGGGGTTCGATGTTCACGGTGAGGAAGGTGTTGGGCGGCAGTACGTCCCGCATGTCGACGGCCGTCGCGAGGACCCGGGACTGCAGTTCGGCGTTGTGGCCGAAGTGGTCGGCGGCGGCGAACCAGACGTCCGGCGGGGCGACGATCCGTGATGCGTCGAAGCGGGACAGGACCTCGAACCCGGCGATCTGCCCGGTGCTCAGTTCGGCGATCGGCTGCGGGTGCAGGGTCAGGAGTTCCGGCCGCGCCAGGACCCGGCGGAGTTCGGCGTCCCAGCGCACGTCGTCGACCGCTGGTACCGGGGGGTCGACGACGGTCGTGCCCGCGTGCGTCCGCGGATCGGGGAGGACCGTCATGAGGGTTTCTTCGGCGGTTTCGGGACGCATCCGCAGACTCCGACCGGGTGAGAACTCCGCGAGCCCCGGGGGGCGTCGCTCAGACGCGGGTCTCGTCCTCGAGACCCAGCACGCCGGGCACGGGGTAGACGTGGGCGAGCTGTTCCCCGAGCAGTTCCCGCGGCACGGCGGGGGAGTACAACCACCCCTGCCCGAGCGGCGCGGAGATGAAGCGGCAGATGTCGGCCTGCTGCTGGGTCTCGACACCCTCGACGACGACGCTCAGCCCGAGGCGGTTCGCGAGGTCGACGACGCACGTCACGACGGACTGGCCGTTGACGTCGTCGGTGAGGGACTGCGTCAGCGAGCGGTCGATCTTGAGCACGTGGACGGGCAGCCGGCCGAGGTAGCCGAAGGCGGAGTACCCGGTGCCGAAGTCGTCGATCGCGATCTGGCAGCCCAGGCCCGCGAGTTCGGTGACGACGCGTTCGGCGGGGGAGTCCTCGTCCAGGAACACCGACTCGGTGAGTTCCAGGGTCAGCAGGTGCGGGGCGATCCGGTACTGGTCGAGGATCTCGCGGACGATGTCGGCGAAACCCGGGGACTGCAGCTGCACGACGGAGACGTTGACGGCCAGGCCGACGCCGACGGAGAACACCCCGGCCTCGTAGGCCCACTGCACGGCGTGGCGCAGGACGTGCTCGCCGAGCGCGACGACGAGGTTGGACTCCTCGGCGATCGCGATGAACTCCACGGGGGAGATCCGGCCCAGCACCGGGTCCTCCCAGCGGGCGAGCGCCTCGAACTTGTCGACGCGCCCGGTCGTGAACGACACCACCGGTTGGTAGTGGACGTCGACGCCGCCCTCGGCGACGGCCAGGGCGAGGCGTTCGCGCATGAGGCTGCGGCGGGCGTGCTCGACCGCGACCGTCCCGGAGTACACCGACACGGCGCCGCCGCCGAGGTGCTTGGCGTCGCGCAGGGCGATGTCGGCCTGGACGAAGGACGCCATCACGTCGCCGACCGCGTCGGGGTCGGTGCCGTCGGGCGCGCGGCCGGCGATGCCGGCGACCGCGGTCAGCGGGAAGCGTCCGGCCCCGGCGACCTTCGCCGGTGCGGTGGTGATCGCGGCGATGAGGCTCTCGGCGTGGCGCAGGCAGTGCGCGGGGTCTCCGCGCAGGACGACGGCGATCTGGTCACCGCCGGTGCGGTAGGCGCTGCCCTCGAGGCCTCCGACGACGAGCAGGACCTCCTCGGCGGCGGCCCGGATGAGGGCGTCGCCGGCGCTGACGCCGAGGACGTCGTTGACGTCGTCGAGCCCGAGGAGTTCCAGCAGCACGAGCGACTGGTCGTGGTCGGGTCCGGTGAGGGCGCGCTCCAGCAGGGTGCGGTTGCTGAGGCCGGTGAGGGCGTCGTGCAGGGCCAGGAACTTCAGGTGCGCGGTGGTGCGGTCGATCGAGCGCGCCGTCGCGGCGTGCCGGATGGTGAACGTGACGAGCACGGTGATGAACGTCGCGAACAGCACGGGGTCGGCGCGCGGGAACACGACGAGCAGCAGGATGTCGACGAGCAGGATCGGGCCGGGGATCAGCGAGGCGACTTCGAGGCGGCGGGCGGCGCGTTCGGCGTCGGCCCCGCCGTGGCGGACGACCCCGTCGCGCGGCAGCGTCAGCAGCCCGACGATCCCGCCGGCCATCGCGAGGGCGGCGGCGACGCCGGCGACCACGGGCTCGTGCGGGAGGCAGACGGCGACCACCGCGGTGGCGACCCCGTTGACGGTGAGGCCGGTGGCCGAGACCCGCAGGCGGGGCTGTTCGACGCCGAGCGCGACGGCGGAACCCGCGACGAGGGAGGCCGCGACGACGACGAGCAGCGTCGCGGCGTTCTCGCCGCCCGTCCCGCTGTGCCCGGTGCGGGCGAACGCGTCCCAGCCGAGGGTGATCAGGGCGCTGCCGAGCATCAGCGCGTCGACGACGAGGGGCGGGTCGTCGCTGCCCGCGCGGGCCCGGACGAGGAGCTGCAGGAGGACGGCCAGCGCACCGAGCTCACCGAGGGCGAACACGACGTGGGACAACGGGAACGGGCCTAGGTCGAGGTCCGGGAGGAGCCCGGCGACGACCGCACCCAGACCCCACAGGACCCCGGCCGCGAGGTACTTGGCGGAGTTGCGCCCGCGGTGCAGCACGATCAACGAGACCGCCGTCGCGGCGATGGACGCGACCCCGACGACGACGACCGCTGTGCGCGGCGTCCCGGGGACCACGGTCGTCAGGTGGGCGAGGACCGCGGCCAGCGCCAGCAACGCGAGGCCACCGACGACGCGGCCCGCGGTGGGGCGCGTCGGAGCGAGAGGTGCGGCCATGCTCGTGGTCTCGGACTGTTGATCTTCGGACTTGACGGTACGGGGTTCTAGAAGGTCGGTCCGACGTCCCGGAGTGCGAGACCATGGGGGCCGGCCCGTCGCGCAGCGGCGGGTGAGTCGAGGCAGCAGTGGAAGTGGTGGGTGGCGTGGCCAAGGGCAAGATCCGGTCGTTCGACGACGAGCGGGGGTTCGGCTTCATCAAGAGCTCGGACGCTCCCGACGACGTGTTCTTCCACATCAAGGACGTCGCGGGCGCCGAGAACGAGGACCTGTCCGAGGGCGTCTGGGTGGACTTCACCCTCACCGAGGGCGACCGCGGCCTGAAGGCGACCCAGGTGCGCCTGCAGTCCCCGTCGCGCACCGCCGGTGCCAGCACCGGTCGCGCCCCGGCCGCCTCCTCGGAGCGGCCCCGGACCTCCGCCCCCCGCAGTGGCGGGGTGCTGCCGATGGACCAGTACCGCCGCGAGATCACCGAGATCCTGCTCAGCGCCGTCGACGACCTCGAGGGCCGTCAGATCGTCGCGCTGCGCGACGTGCTGACCGACTACGGCATCGACCGCGGGTTCGTCTCCGAGGGTCGCTGACCGTCCGGCGTCGGGAGGGTGCTGCGGCCGGTGCCGCAGCCCCGTCCCCGGGGGGCTCGAGAGTGGAACGTTCCGCGTCGTTCCGAGCCCCGGTGGGCCGCTGAACGTTCCACTCCTCGGCGGTGTGGGTCGAGTGGAGCGTTCCGCGTCTCCAGGCGCTCGCCGAGCCGCCGAACGCTCCACTCGACGACCTCAGCGCACCGGCTCCGCCGACACGGGGTACTCCCGCCCCAGCTCCGCGGAGATCCTGTCCGCGGTGACCGCCGCCGAGTACAGCCAGCCCTGCCCGAGCCCGGCGGAGATCTGCCGGCAGATCGCGGCCTCCTCGTCGGTCTCGACGCCTTCGACGACGACGGTCAGCCCGAGGCGGTTGGCGAGGTCGACGACGGCGGTCACGACGGACAGGCCGTTGCCGGCGCCGGTCATCGACTGCGTCAGCGACCGGTCGACCTTCAGGACGTGGACGGGCAGCCGGTCGAGGTAGCCGAACGCGGAGTAGCCGGTGCCGAAGTCGTCGATGGCGATCTGGCAGCCGAGCGCCGCGAGTTCGGTGACGACGCGTTCGGCGGGGGAGTCGGAGTCCAGGAACACGGACTCGGTGAGCTCCAGGGTCAGCAGGTGCGGCGGGATCCGGTACTGCCCGAGGATCTCGCGCACGACGTCCGCGAAGCCCGGCGCCTGCAGCTGCACGACGGACACGTTGACCGCCAGCCGCGCACCGGAGGCGAAGACCCCCGCGGCGTGCGCGCAGGCGACGGCCCGGCGCAGGACGTGCTCGCCGAGGGCCACGACGAGGTTGGACTCCTCCGCGACGGCGATGAACTCGACGGGTGAGATGCGTCCGAGCTGCACGTCGTCCCAGCGGGCGAGGGCCTCGAACTTCTCGACGCGACCCGTCGTGAAGCTCACGATCGGCTGGTAGTGGACGTCGACCCCGCCCTCGGCGACGGCCAGCGCGAGGCGTTCGCGCAGCAGCAGGCGACGAGCGTGGGCGCTGGCGACCTCACCGGAGTAGACCGACCACCCGGGGGCACCCTCGGCGCGCGCGGCGCGCAGGGCCAGGTCGGCGTGGACGAGGGGGACCATCGCGGCGGCCTCCTGGCCGCCCGTGCCGGCTTCGACGCACGCGACCCCGGCGACGGCCTCGACGGGGAAGCGGCCCGCGCCGGTGACCTGCAGCGGCGCGGCGCTGATCGCGGCGAGCGCGGCGGGCAGGTGGGCGAGGACCTCCTCGGGGCGGCCCGGCAGCAGCACGGCGAACTCGTCGTGGCGGACGCGGAACGTGGTGCCGCCGTGGGCGGTGACGTGCTCGCGCAGGTTCGCCCCCGCGGCGGTCAGGACCTCTTCGCCCACGGCCACCCCGAGGACGTCGGTGACGTCGTCGAGTCCGCCGAGTTCGAGGATCACCAGCGACTGCGCGGAGTCGGGGGCCGTGAGCGCCTCCGCCAGGGCGGCGCGGTTGCCGAGGCCGGTGAGGGAGTCGTGCAGCGCCTGGAACGACAGCCGCGCGTGGGTGCGGTCGATGGCGCGGGCGCTCGCGGCCTGACGGACGGCGGCCGTCACGATGACGACGGCGATGAAGACGAACTGGACCCCGTCAGCGCGGGGGGAGACCGCGAAGGCGACGGTGTCGGCCAGCAGCAGAGCCACCAGGGGCAGGCTCGCGAGTCGCAGCCGGCGCACGGCCTGCGTCGCGGCGGTCCCCCCGTGGCGGACCATCCCGCCGCGCGGCTGGAACGCGACGAGCATGGCCGCGGCGACGACCCCCATGACCGCGCCCACGTTGCCGGCCGCGGGGTCGCGCGTGGAGGTGATCGCGGTGAGGACGGTGCCGGCCGCACCGATGGCGATGCCCAGGTGGGCCAGGCGCAACCGCGGGTGCTCGACCGCGAGGACCGCGGTCGCCGCCGCGACGAACGCGCCGACCGCGATGACGAGCGCGGCGCTCGCGTTCCACCACCCGTCGCCCCGGTACCCGCACCGGGCGAACACGTCCCAGGAGACGGACGCGGTGATGGCCCCGAACAGCAGGGCCTCCACGAGCAGCGACTCGTCGTCCCGCACGACCCGGGCGACCCGCAACTGCTGGACGGTGAGGGCCAGCATCCCCAGCAGCGACACCGCGTGCAGCAGGTGCGGCGCGGGGAACGGGCCGATCAGCAGCGCCGGGTAGGCCGCCGCGACGATCGTCCCCACCGAGAACACCGACGCCGCGAGCACCCACCGGGAGGTGCTCGACCGTGTGCCCCCCCGGACGACGAGGGGGAGGGCGACGCAGACGGCCAGGCAGGCGAGCCCCAGCAGGAGCTTGAGCTGCACCGCCTCGTCCCACCGGCGCTCGCCGACGTAGGCCAACGGCACGAAGACGGCCAGGACGGCGGTCGAGAGCGCCGCCCGCCAGGCGAGCCGTAGGAACGTCATGCATGGGGTTCGGTACGGCGAGGCGACGGCTGGATGGGCCGAGTGCGTGACGTCGAGCCTAGACCGGGCCTGGAGTAGGCCCGTCGTGCCCGGAGATGTCCGTCGGATGGCGACCCTCAGTCACCGCGCTTCGTGAGTTCTTCGGTGCGTCCCCTGCAGGAGGGATCCGCAGCGTGATCCTTCTCGTCACACTCTGCGACGACGGTCCAGATGAACCAGGAGGGGATGGCCCAGAAGGGGTCACCCACTTGAGCCACTGCGTGTGATCATCCGTGCGTGGCTGGTGACTCCACCCGATGTGACTACTCCAGATGGGTTGCTGGGACCAGTGGTACGGGTGATGCTGCCCGTTACCAAACTGTAACTTTTACTTGCCGGACACAAACCCGCAGGTCACAGGCAGTGCACGGGTCGCGACACGCCGTGCCAGCTCTGGATCTTTCATTACTCCTCGTGTTGCTGGTGTGACTCTCGTGTACGTTCGGTTCTGTCACCGAGTCACTCCGCTGAGTAGCGGGGAGGGCGGGGTGGCGAGGCCCGAACTGGGCCGGCCCCTCACGGGGGGGAACTCACTTTCACATGCCTTGGAGGCAATCGTGACCGCAGCAACCTCCCGGTTGCGCCGGCGTGGTATCGGGGCCGGCGTCGCGGCTCTCGTTGGACTGTCCGGCCTTGGCTTCGCCGCCATGCCCGCTCAGGCCGCAGCTGGTTTCAACCCCGCCGCTACCCAGGTTTCTGGCGTTGACCGCTTCGACACCGCCGCGCAGATCGCCACCAAGGCGTTCACGACGGCCACCACCGTCGTCGTCGCCAACGGCGACCGCGCCATCGACGCTCAGGCCGGCGCCTACGTCGCCGGTCTGAACAACGCGCCGATCCTGCTGACGCAGAAGAGCAACGTCCCGACCTACACCGTGGACGCCATCAAGAAGCTCGGCGCCACCAAGGCGATCGTGCTCGGTGACTCGAACTCCGTCGACGCCACTGCCCTCGCGCAGATGACCGCCGCCGGCCTCACTGTCACCGTCGTTGCCGGTGCCGACCGCTTCGAGACCGCGGCCGACATCTACAACCTCGGCACCACGAAGTCCTCCACGGTCTTCTTGGCCCGTGCGGACCTCCTCGCCGGCCAGGTCTCCCCGGACGCGCTGGCCGCCAGCCCGCTGTCCTACGACGGCACCCCGGTGCTGCTGACGAACGCGGCCTCGCTGCCGCAGGCGACCGCTGACGCCATCAAGAACGGTGGCGTGAAGAACGTCGTCGTCCTCGGCAACGCGATCACCGACGCCGTGAAGACCGCCGTCACCGCCCTCGGCGCGACCGTCACCACCATCGCCGGTGACGACCGCTCGCTGACCGCGCAGAAGATCGCGGACTACGGCATCGCGCAGGGCAAGTACATGAAGACCACGGCGACCATCGCCAACGGTGACAAGATCGACGCCCTCGCGGCCGGCCCCTGGGCTGCCAAGAACATGGCGCCGATCCTGCTGACGCTGGGCACCAACTCCCTCGGGACTGGTACCACCAACTACCTGACGGCCAACGCTTCGACGCTGACGACGGGTGTTGCTTTCGGTGACACCAACTCTGTTCCCGTCTCTCTGAGCGCGGCCGCGAAGACTGCTGGTGGCGGCGACGTGGTCAGCAACCAGTCTCTGGTGGTTGGCCCTGCCGCAGCAGTGACGAACCTCGTTTCCACGACGGACGCGGCGAACACCAACCGTGGAGCTCGCACCTACACGGCGACTGGCCTGGACAACGCCAAGACGTACTCGGTGGCGCTCGTTCCGACCGCGAATGTCGTCGTGGGCTCCACTGGTGCCGTGTCCTTCAAGTCGGGCAGCGCGTTGGCGGGCTCGCTGGGCACGTCGATCGAAACGGTCAACGGTGTCGCGAACGTTGTTGCCGCCACTGGGGCTGGTAGCACCACCGCGGCCAACGTGACCCCGCAGAACGGTCAGATCGCGGTGTCCGTGGACTCTGTGACTGCCACCTCGGTTGTCCCGGTTGTCTTTGTCGACGCGAACAGCAATGGCCTGCTCGACTTCACGACTGCGCCCACTAGTGCATCCCCGCAGGTTCCTTCGGAAGCCTTTGGTGTTGGTGGGGCTATCACTTGGAACCCCAGCGAAGCCTCGGCTGGCGTCCTTGCTGCTGACGCCCCGATCACGTCCGTGGACAAGACCGCGAAGCAGATCGTCACGGGGACCGCGACCTACAACTACGACTCGAATGACGTTTTCTACGTCGGTGGGGTCGCTGCGAGCAACCAGGTGACTCTGGCTCAGTTTGAGGCCGTCCTCAGCGCTGGCGACAAGCTTCTCAAGCCCGCTGCGTCCGGGGCAGTCGGAACTTCGTACACCACGAACCCGGCCTTCACCTCGACGTTTGTTCTTCAGAACCTCAGCCCGGGTGCGCCTACCCTGAACACCACTCCGAGCCCGGCTGACACCTCTGCGGTTCTCACGGTCGACCCTGCTTCCATCGTTGATGGCGCCACCATCAACGTGTACCGCGTGGCGGGGTCTCTGGCGGGTACGTTCGCGAACGCCACCAAGGTGACGAGCGCTTCGGTCGATGCCGACTCGGCAACGTCCGGTTTCCAGGTCAATGTGACTGGACTTACCGCACAGACTGCCTACACGTTCTTCGTCACCCAGACCGTTGGCGGCGAGGAATCTGCGCAGAGCGCGGCCGCGCCCACCACGACCACGCAGTCGGTGGACGCTAGTCAGACACTGACGGCGGTCAGCCCTGGTGACATCAATAATGGTGTCGGCAGCACGACGACCGTCCTGGTCACGTACGCGAAGGCGCTGCAGTACACCAGCCTGACTGACTTGGGTGGCATCTCCGTTGCGCCGACGAACCAGTCTGGTTTCAGCCTGACGGCGACGGCTTCTGCGGTCTCGGCTGACAAGAAGACCGTCACGTACGAGCTCGATAACAATGCGACGCTCGATGACGCCACGACGGACATCCCGTACACCGTGACGGTGGCGGCGGCTGCTGCTCCCTCTGCCGTTGGACCGAATGGGCGTCTGACTGGCACCTTCAGCTACTGATTGGTGGGTTTACTCTTAGGAGTACCCGCGTAGGTCGCTGAGCAGAAAGCCCCGAGCCATCCTGGCTCGGGGCTTTCTGCTTTAGTCGTTGCCTGGACCCAAGAATCCACCTCGGTCAAGCTGGGATTGTTCGCTCTCCTCGCGCATGGCGGCCACGGTCGCCGTCGAATGACCCAAGGTGCCGCACTCCTACAGCTGGTAGCAGCACCAGATCGTGCTTCAGTCGGAGGGGCAATCAGCCTTTTTGGCCAGGTTGACGAGAAGGATCTTGGCAACCCCAACCCCCAAGCTCCCGCGGGCTAGTTGGCAACGCCAACGCTTCCCCACTTCGGGCCGCTCCTCGGGCCTGTCACCCGCAGCCACCGCCGGTCTGCCGCCTACTCTCGACGCTGTGCAACCGCCCTGCAATAGCTACCCGCACGTCGCGGTGATCCTCCCGTGCCTGAATGAGGCGGCCTCGGTCGGCCACGTCATCGACGAGGTCCGGGCGGCGCTGCCCGAGGCCACGGTCTACGTCTACGACAACCGCAGCACCGACGACACCGCGGCCGTGGCGCGCGCCCACGGCGCCCAGGTCCGCCACGAACCGCGGCCGGGGAAGGGCAACGTCATCCGTCGGGCCTTCGCCGACGTCGAGGCCGACGTGTACGTGATGCTCGACGGGGACGACACCTACGACGCGGCGGTGGCGGGGGAGCTCGTCGAGAAGCTCATCACCGAAGGCCTGGACCACGTCGTCGGGACGCGGCGAGCCAGCAGCCTCACCGCGTACCGCCGGGGTCACGCGGCCGGCAACCGGGCCCTGAACCGCGTCGTGTCCACGGTCTTCGGGGAGCCGGTCACGGACATGCTCAGCGGGTACCGGGTGATGTCGCGCCGCTTCGTGAAGTCCTTCCCGGCGATCTCGCGCGGGTTCGAGGTCGAGACGGAGCTGACGGTGCACGCGGTGAACCTGCGTGTCCCGCAGGCCGAGGTGCCCGTCGGGTTCAAGGACCGGGCCGAGGGGTCGGCGAGCAAGCTCCGCACCTACCGCGACGGGTGGGCCATCCTCCGTTGGATCGTCCGCCTCGCCCGCTACGAACGGCCGACGCTCGTGCACTCCACGCTCGGCGGTCTCATCGCCGTCGTCGCGCTGATCCTCGGCATCCCCGTCGTCGTCGAGTTCTTCCGGATCGGGCTCGTCCCCAAGTTCCCGACGGCCATCCTCGCATCGGCGCTCATGATGATCGCCGTCGTCGTCACCGCGGTCGGCGTCATCCTCGAGGCCGTCCGGCACGCTTCGGACGAGGCCTCCCGGCTGATCTACCTCCAGTACCCGAGCCCGCACGGCTTGCTCGACGAACGAGCACCCGTAGAGCCCTCCGTCGACGTGCGTCGCGACAACGTGGCCCAGCGGTGAGCGGCGTCGTCCGGTTCGCGGCGAAGGCCTTCGCGGGGCTCGTCGCCCTGCAGGTCGTGTTCTTCGTCCTGCTGGTGGGTGCGCAGGCCGTGCCGAACCAGCCGATCATCGACCACCTCGCCCAGGCCATCCAGACGGGCGACTACGGCGATCCCTACGGTCCCGACGGGGTCGGGGGAACCGCCGACCGGTTCACCGAGTGCGCGGAACTCGGGTACGGGGTCACGACCCCGAACGACCCTCGCAGCCTGTGGGACCTCACCACCGGTGGGCCGCGGTTGTCCTCCTGCGACGACGGCAAGGGTGAGATCCAGCAGCTCGCCGCCGGTGACGACTTCCAGACGCCGGCCACCTACTTCCGCTACTGGAGCGGGTACTCGATCCTCACCCGCCCGGTGCTCGCGCTCACCGACGTCCCCGGACTGCGGCTCATCGTCACCGGGGTGTTCGCCGCCGCCGTCCTCGCGGCGTTCCTGGCCGTTGCCCGGAGGGCCGGGACGGCAGCGGGTTTCGCGCTGCTCCTGCCGATCGCCGCGACGACGAACGCGCTCGCGATGCCCGACCGCGCCTTCACCCACGGCATCGCGCTTGCGAGCGTCGCGGCCGGGGTCGCGATCACCGCGGTCGCGGCGTCCCGCGGGTGGCGTGCGGCGGTCCTCGGGGCGGGGTTCTCCGCCGCGCTGTTCTGCTACGTGGACCTGCTCACCGTCCCGCCGATGAGCTGGGCGCTGTGCGCGGGGGTCGCCGCCGCCGTCACCCAGGTGCGGACGCGCGACGCGCGGGAGACGTGGCGCACGGTCCTCGCCGTCGGCGCCGCGTGGCCCGTGGCCTTCGGCTTCACCTGGGTGTTCCGCTGGTTCATCGGGGCCCTCGGGCAGGGGCTGTCGGTGTTCTCCCGGGTGCAGGAGGTCAGCCAGTTCCGCCTCGACGGGGGCGACGTGTCCCACGCCTTCGGGGCCGGGGTCGCCGCGAACTGGAACTACTGGACGGAGCACTCGGTGACGGCTGTGCCGGTGGCCGTCGCGGCGGCCGTCGTGGTGCTCGTCCTCCTCGTGCTGACGGTCGCCCGCCACGGCGTCGCCGGTCTGTCGGTGTTCGCCGCCGTGGCGCTGCCCGCCCTCGTCGTGCCCGCCTGGTACTGCGTGCTGAGCAACCACTCCCAGATCCACGCGTTCTTCGTCTACCGCAGCCTCCCCGCCGCGGTGGGGGTGGTGCTGCTCGCGGCGGTCGTCGCCGCCCGCCGGCGTGTCCAGCGGGCGGACGTCCTAGCCCCGCACGAGGCGGAGAGTTCCCCGGTCCACTGACGTCGGGCCCGTCCGGCACGAAGAGCCCTTGTGCACCGAGGGGGCCTCGAAAGTGTTGCGTGGACGCAGCAGGAGCTGGGATCATACTTTTTCGCGCAAAAAAGTATGCCGACCGGCGTCAGGGGCAGCACGGTGACACTTTCCTTCGGTCCAGACCCGATCGGTGACGAGGTGCGGCACGTCCTGGAGGTCCTGGAGTCCGCGACCGGCCCTGTCGGCGGCCTGGAATCGCTGCACGTCGACCTCAAGGAGGAAGCGGGGAGACGCGCCGGGCGCACCATCCTTCCCGGGAGCACCGAGAACGACCGGGCGGCTCGCGTGCTGGCCGGCGAGGCGGCCTGCGTGGCGAACACCCCAGGAGGGGGCGTGCTCATCGTCGGTGTCGCGGACGACGGAACGTTGATCGGCACGGAGCTCGATGCTCAGCTCCTGCGACGCAGGATCTACGACCTGACCGACCGGCTCCTCACCGTGGACGTCACACCCGTCACGTGCCGGGGCGTGCGCCTGCTGCTCGTCCGCAGTCCGGAAGCAGTCCACCCGGTCATGTTCGACCACAAGTACCACCACCGCGTCGCGGACAGCTGCGTCGAGGTGGACGCGACCAGCTGGGAGGAGCGACGTCGCCGTCACGCCGGTTGGGACTGGTCGGCTCAGGATTCCGGGGTCGCCGTCGACGCCGCACGGAGCACAGCGCTGCAGCGGGCCCGCGACTTCCTCACCGCGGCCGGCGAGGACAGGAACCTCGACCTCGCAGCCGCACCCGTCGGTGACCTGCTACGACGGCTGAACGTGGTCACACCGTCGGGAACCCTCACCAACGCCGGCGTCATCGCCTTCGTCGGCCGCGGCGCCCCCGCCATCGACTACGTCCGACGTGAGGTCACCGGTGGGGACAGCGTGCAGCGCATCCGGGACGCAGGGCGGGGGCTGCTCGAAGAGCTGTACGAGGTCGACCGTGCCATCGAGGCGTCGAACCCGGTCCGACACCTGCCCCGGGGGCTCGTCAGCCGGCAGGTCCGTTCGCTCCCGCCGCGTGCGGCCCGCGAAGCCCTCGTCAACGGTGTCGCCCACCGGGACTGGTCCAGTGCCGACCCCGTCCACGTCGAGCACATCGGTTCCCGACTGGTGGTCACCTCACCCGGAGGTTTCATCGGCGGAATCACCACCAGCAACATCATCACCCACTCCTCGCAACCGCGGAACCGGGCGTTGGCGGACCTGCTGGCGCGCTTGCGCGTCGCGGAACTCGAAGGCATCGGTGTCGACCGGATGGTCGGTGACATGGTTCGTCTGGGGTATCCCGCACCCTCCATCGAGGAGGTCGCCGGACCCCTGGTCCGCGCCGTCCTCGTGGGTACCCGCTTGGACGAGGGGTGGATGGCGTTCCTCCACGACCTGGAACCGGCCCGGACCGCGGACGACCTCAACGCCCTCCTCGTCATCCGGCACCTCATCGACCACTGGTGGATCGACGCGCGCATCGCGGCCCCCCTCATCCAGCGGTCCGGTGCCGAGGCGGCCGACGTCCTGCACCAGTTGGGCGACGTCCAGGTGGCTGACGTCCCCCTCGTCACCGAGGTCGAGGGATCCCCCGCGAACGAACCTCCCGCCTGGACGATCACCACCGCTGCCCTCGACCTGCTCGCCGCGTGCGACGAACGTGTGGGCGCTCCGAGACGCAGGCAACCGAGCCGCTCGGCCATCGCGAGGGCGTGGGCCGAGCACCGTGGTCGCATCAGTTCCAGCGAGCTGGCCGGAATCGTGGGTGCTCACCCGACCAACCTGCAACGGGTGTTGAAGGACCTGGAGGCCGAAGGGGTCTTGGCGCCAGGTCGCGAGGTCCGCCGCGGGGCCGGGTTCTTCTACGTCCCCACCGGCGGACCTCACCACTCGGTCTGACATGGGAGCCGGTTCCTCGGTCCCGAACGGCCGTGGGCATCGGGCTCGTCGGGCCCTCGAACCGGCTCCGACCCGGCACGCCCCCTCACCCCGACCGCGTCGCCCGCCCGGCCGATCACGGTCACCCCCCGCACCGCCGAAACCTCTCGTACCGGGCCGCCACCGCAGCCCCGACGAGGGTGAGGCGCTGTGCGTTTCCGACGGACGATGGCCATGACGTGCGTGCTGGCCGGGGTGGCGGTGGTGTCCGCCACGCCGGCGTTCGCGCAGTCGGGTCACCCCACGACGCGTCACACCGCGGCCCGACCGGCGGTGGCTCGACCCACCGCGGGCGTGGGGGCCGAGGCCGGCGTGCCCGCGACGGGCACGGCGTCGCAGCGGGTCGTGGCTCCGGGCCGGACCGCGGACGTCACCGGGACCGTGCTGCGCCTGGACGAGGAGGACTCCGGTGCTGCGGGAACGCTCCTCAGGACCGCTACCGGTTTCGTCCCCCTGACCGGCGACGTGGCGAGCCGGCTGACGAACGGCGCCAAGGTCACCCTGCGGGTCTCCGCGTCGATCGCGAACCCCGCTGCGGTGCAGGTCGAGGAGGTGCTCGGCTCCGCCGCCCGCACCCTGGCGGCCCCCACCGGCGGCAGCCGGGTCCAGCACCTCAAGGTGGCCCTCGTCGCGCCGAAGGGCACGAGTCCCGGTGACTACTCGGTGGCCGACGTGCGGGCCGCGATCGGCAAGGCCTCCACCTACTGGTCGTCGGTGACGAACGGGCAGGTGAGCTTCGTCGTCGACACCGTCGCCGACTGGACGAGTTCCCCCTACGGGTGCGGGGACTTCACGTCGATCTGGTCCGCGGCGGCGAACGCCACCGGCTACACGGGGGCCCCGGCCGAGCACGTCCTCACCGTGTTCCCCCGCTCGGCCGGGTCCGCGGCGAACGGGTGCGCCTACGGCAAGGGGACCATCGGGGCCGACGCCTCCAGCAGCGGTGCCGCCTACGTCGCCGACATCTCCCAGTCGGTCATCGCCCACGAACTCGGTCACAACATGGGCTTCGACCACGCCAACGCCCGCTACGGCACGGCGAGCGCCCCTGACCCGGGCACCACCGGGGGCACGTACGTCCCCTACGGGGACGTCTTCGACGTCATGGGGTGGTCCGACGCCCAGGACGCCATCGGCACCGGGGCGCTCGACGTCGTCCACCGCGACCAGCAGCCGGCCCTCTTCCCCGGGCAGGTGCAGACCGTGACCGCGGCCGGGAACGTGACCCTGCAGGCCGTGGGATCCACCGCGACCCCGGCGGTCAAGGGGGTCAAGGTCGTCGACGGCTCCGACGTCTACTACCTGGAGTACCGCGCGAACGTCGGGACCGACGCCCGGGTCTTCGCCAGCCCCTACGCTCCCGCCGCGGGGGTTCGCGTGCTGCGCAAGGACACCACCTCCCCCTACAACGCCTCCGTCGTCCTCGACCCCACCCCCACCGGGTCGACCCGCGACTGGAACCAGGTGATCCCCGTGGGCGCCACGTTCACCACCGCTTCCGGGCGGCTGCGTTTCACCGTCGGTTCCGCGGTGGGGGAGAACGCCACCGTGTCGGTGGCCTTCGGCGCCACCACCCCCACGCCTGCCCCCACCGCCGCTGCCCCCGCCGCCCCGACGGGGCTCACCGCCACCCTCGACGGCGGTTCCGCCGCCCTGACGTGGACGGCTCCCGTCGGTGGTCCCGCCGTGACGGGGTACCGGGTCAACGTCACGTCGGGGACGACGGTGGTGTGGACGGGGACGAGCACGACCACGAGCACCCGGACTCCTGCCCTGCCGGCCGGTTCCTACACGTACACGGTGACCGCGTCGAACGGTGCCGGGACGTCGGCGGCCTCCGCACCCAAGGCGTTCACCGTCGCCCCCGCGCCGGTCGCGCCGGGTGCCGTGACCCTGACCGGCAGCGGTACCGGCGACCGTTCGCTCTGGGTGAGCTTCACCCCGCCCCCGGCCGTCGCCGGTGTTCCCGTCACCGGGTACCAGGTGACGATCTCCTCCGGTGGGACCGTGCTGCAGACCGGCACGATGGCCGCCAACGTCGGCAAGGTCACCGTCGACGGGCTGGTCAACGGCCGCAGCTACACGGTGGGGGTGAAGGCGCGCAACCAGTACGGGTTCGGCACCGAGACCACCAGCGCCGCCCTCGTCCCGCGGACCGTTCCCGGCCAGGTCGCCGGCGTCACCGCCGTCCGCACCGGGCAGAACGTCGCCCTGGCGTGGAAGGCGCCCGTCGACGGTGGGGCGCCCATCACCGGCTACACCGTCGCCGTCCAGCGCGACGGGGTGGTGCAGCGCAGCGTCTCGGTCACCGCGACGTCGGCGAACTACCCCGTCGAGGCCAAGCACCAGTACCTGTTCACGGTGACCGCGACGTCGGCCGCCGGGACGGGGAAGGCGTCGGCGGCGGTCACTGTCGTCGTCCCCGCCACCGCGCGCTGAGCACACCCCGGACGACGAGGACCAGACCACGGCCGGGGCCACCCACCCCGCCGCCACCGCAGGAGAACGGCTCCGGCGACCGACCACGTCCTCGTGGCCGGTCGCCGGAGTCGGATCACCTCAGGGGCTGAACGGTGCCAGCCCCTGCTCGAAGTGGTCGGTGTCGGCGCAGGCGTGGAGTTCCTCGGCGAGGAGGGCCTTGTCGGCGTCGCTGACGTGGTTGATGCCGACCGCTTCGCTGAGCCCAGCTCATGCCGGCTGACGCGAACGCGGGTGTGGGGGATGTGCGTGACGACGTCACGTCGAGGCGACCGTAGCCCGCGCTGCCTCCACCTCATCGTGCTCGAACGCCGGCGCCATGCGGCGCACTTCTGCCTCCCGCAACCCGTGGGAGCGCCCCACCGTCCGCCAGCGACCGGTGGCGGCCAGCACCTCGGACAGCACGCCCCTCGCCTGCTCCGGGGCCAGGCGGAACTCCCCGGCGATCTGGAGGAGGACGTCCACGCGGGCCCTGGGGTCGGAGACGTCGGCCAGTGCGGTGGCGAGTTGCTTCGGCCCAGGTGCAGGGTCGGGGTTGAGGTCGAAGGCGGGGGAGAGGGACCACGATCCCGCGGAGCGGTGCAGGAAACCGTGGTTTCGCAGGTGGTCGTCGGTGTTGGAGACGAGGACCCCGAAGGCCGCGCGACGCCAGAGCTGGTGCAGGTCCCGGGTCGCGTGGGGTGAGTTCTCCTCGATGGCGGCGCCGATGTCGAGGTAGGTTCCGCGCTCACCATCGCGGGTCTCGAGCAGCGTCATGGCGCTCGCGTAACCCACCCGGCCGTGGTCGTTCCTGTCGAAACGATCCACGACGAGGACGGAACGTCCGGTGATGTTCAGCAGCTGACTCCCCGGCACGTCGATTCCCGCGGATCCAGCCAGGTCCAGAGTGGTCTTCTCCCAGGCCATCACGTCGTGGGTGTCGCTGTTGGCGCTGGGGAACTTGGCGATCGCGATGCGACCGTCCAGTGTTCTGACGTGGGTCTTCGGGCGCGCGCCACCCAGGGAACTACCGGCCCGCAACAGCACGCGGAGGTCGCTCAGTGTCGTCTCCTCGTCCTCGATCCCGTCGGCCAGCGCGAGCAGGTCTCCGAGGTCGGTCAGGGCGGGGACGCCGGTCGACTCCTCGGCGAGGAACCGTCCCGTCGTGGGGTCTGCGAACCGCAGCGCTCCTTGACGCAGGTCGTCACGGACTCCCAGGAGGAGGGTCAGTTCCGTGAGTCGTCTGGAGGCGGAGCCGTCGGCTGCCGCGCGTCGGCGTTCGGCGCGCTCGACGAGTCGGCGGCCCCACCGATCGGGAGACGTGTCGCCGAAGGACCGGAACATCGCCAGACCGGCTGGTGTCTGCTGCGGGCCGGCCGTCAAGGGGAGGGCGGGTTCCAGTGCGTAGGCGCGGGGATCTGCGAGGTAGGTGTCGGCGTAGGTGAACGTCGCGGACTCGGCTCCGCGCCCGGCGTGTCCGTGGAGGCGGCCGGCCCGCAGATCGGCACTGTCGACGGCTACGTGGACGTCCACCGTCCGCGGCACGGGGCTGGTCGCGGCGTCGCCGTCAGGCATCGGTGACCGGCGGGGTGCGTGGCGTGCGGACCCGCTGCGGGAGCCGCTCGTCGGCGCGGGCGCGTCCGAGGTCCGTCTCGTAGGGATCGGCGGCCCCGACGATCAGGTCGAGCACGCCGACAGCGCGTGCGACGCGCAAGGTGTTCTCCAGGCTGGCTCCGCGGCCGTTCTCGAGAGCGCTGACCGTTCCGCGGGAGAGACCGGCCCGGTCTGCGACCTGCTCGACGGTGAGGTTGCGCAAGCGACGCCACGTCGCGAGCTGGGTGCCGACGGTCGTGAGCGCCCTGGCGACGGGCAGAGGGGTGCGTGTGCGTGCCACGGCTCCTCCTCGTGCTGGTTTTCGTGGTTCTTCGCGGCGTTGCTGACCAGATTGTTGCACGTAAGGTCTCGCGGTGCGTCTGGTGTTGGATCTCTTCCGCGACAGGAACTCGGTGGCCTGACCGTTCGGCGTGGTGTCGGCGCAGGAGTCGTATGACGGCGCCGCTGTGAGTACTGCCCCCACGATCATGCAGATCGTATTCTCTCGAGGTACGTTTTGCGTGTGCCGAGAACCACCGGATCAGAGCGCAACCGCGCGGTGGGCTTGCCGATCGCCATCTCCCGCCGCTCGCCGCGTGTCCTGACCACGCGGGACGCTGCCGCCGTCTACAGCGCGCCCCGGCCCCAGCTGAAGCGCCTCACCGACGCCGGACTGCTGCTGCGCCTCACCGGCGGCGTCTACGCGGTACCGCCGTCGGGGCGTGAGGCGAGCGGGTGGACACCGGATCTCGAAGTGCTCGCCGGCGGGATCGGCGCGGCGGTCTTCGGCGCGGACCAGGCCGTGGTCGTCGGGATGAGCGCGGCCCGCCTGCACGGTGCCGTCCCACGCGCGCTCGGCGAAGCCTTCGTCGCGGTGCCCCGCCAGCACCGTGCCGTGGTCGTCGAGGGTGGGCGAACGGTTCGCTTCCTGATGCGCCGCACCGACCTCCTCGACGCGGAAGCCGTTCCCACCGAGATCGGGCCGCTGCTCGTCGGCACGGTCGAGCAGACCGTTCTCGACCTGGGCCACGGCCCGTTGCACGCCCCGGAGTTCTCGGCGGAACGGGAGGCCGTCTCGGCGCTCGCCCCTCGCCTCGACTGGACGGTGGCCCGGCAGTTGGCGACGGCACAGCGGCGGGCGGCAGCCCTCCGTCGGGTCGAGACTCTCCTCCGGGAGGTCGCCCGGTGACGTTGTCGGATGACGACCTGCGGCGGGTGGCGTCGCTCGAGTGCGCGAACAGCTGACGGTTCCGACGAGCTGGATCGCGGCCTCCGCCGGCCGATGGAGGACGGTGAGTCTCCCCGGTACCACCGCCCGTCCCGCCCAGCCCGGCACCGCCCGCACCGGAAACCCCCTCTCGGCCTCGGTCGGCCGACGCCTCGCTCTGGGCTTCGGGGCCGTCGCCGCGTGCGTGGCGGTCGCCGGGGGTCTGGGCACCTGGGCGCTGGACCAGCAGGGGAACACCACCGACGACCTGCAGCGCCTCGACGCGGTCTCCCGCCAGGTGCAGTAGCTGCGCTACTACGACGCCGACGTCAGCGGCTGGCAGGGCTGGCTGTACGCGCAGGCGGAGGCCGAGAGCCCCGCTGCGGCCGTCGACCCGGCGGGCGCCAACGTCACGGGTCTCAAGACCGACCGCGAGGCGGGGACCGCCCTGCTCGACGGTTTCGACGAGGAGGCGTTGACGGCGTCGGAGCGCACGGTGCTGGACCAGGCCCGGACGGAGTGGAAGGACTTCTTCGCGGTCCAGGACACCTTCGTGAGCCAGGTGGCCCAGGGCACCCCGGAGTCGATGGCGACCGCTTGGGCCACCCTCAACGGGCCCCTCGACGCGTCGTGGAAGGCGCTGCTCAAGAGCACGGAGGCGCTGGCCGGGAGCGTCGACGCCCGCACCGAGGACGCCCAGGCGGCGGCGGCCACCCGCGAGACGCGGCTCAAGGTCGTCCTGCTCGCGGCGACGGTCCTGGCCCTCGCGCTGGCCGCGGTCACCGCGCCCCTGGTGGCGCGTTCCATCACCCGCCCCCTGGCCCGCACCCTCGCGGTCGTGCAGGGTCTCGCCGCCGGTCGTCTCGACCAGCGCGTCGCCCTGACCGGGCAGGACGAGGTGGCCCGCCTCGCCGTCGCCCTCGACGCCACCATGGACCGTCTCACCGACACCGTGCGCCGCATCTCGGCGAACGCCGGCACCCTCGCCGGGTCCAGCGAGGAACTCACGACCGTCGCCACCCAGCTCTCCTCCGGCGCCGAGAAGGCCGCCGCGCAGGCCCAGGTCGTCTCCGCCGCCACCGAGGAGATCTCGGCCAACATCGGCACGGTCGCCGCGGCCGGGGACGAGATGTCGGCCGCCATCCGCGAGATCGCGACCTCCACCGCTGAGGCGTCCATGACCGCGGCCGGTGCCGTCGCGGCGGCGGGTGCGGCCGGGGACACCCTGGACCGTCTCTCCGCCTCCTCCCGCGAGATCGGGGAGGTCGTGAAGCTCATCACCTCCATCGCGGAGCAGACGAACCTGCTGGCCCTCAACGCGACGATCGAGGCCGCCCGTGCCGGGGAGATGGGCAAGGGGTTCGCCGTCGTCGCCGGCGAGGTCAAGGAACTCGCCCAGCAGACCGCCCGCGCGACGGAGGAGATCGTGGCCAAGGTCGGTTCCACCCAGTCCGACGCGGCCGCGGCGGCCGGGGACACGGTCGCCCGCGGGCCCGGCGGTGGGCGCGCTGCGCACTTCGTGCGGCTGGAACCGCGGGAGGGCGACGGGACGTGAGTCCGGACCGGGGCCCGGCCGGGGGCTCACCCCGACCGGTCCCCGCTACCGCAGCCTCAGCCGACGAACGGCTCCAGCCACAGGTGTTCGGCCTCGATGCGGTCCGCGCGGCGCAGGTCGTCCTCGAAGTCGACCTCGACGATGTCGTAGCGCGACACGTCGACGGGGACGACGTGCAGGCCCCGGCGGGCGATGGCCGTCTCCAGCCCCCGCTCGAAGTAGTCGGTGTCGGCGCAGGCGCGGAGTTCCTCGACGAGGACGGCCTTGTCGGCGGCGCTGACGTAGTTGATGCCGACCGCTTCGCCGAGCCCGCCGGTGACGGTCTTGGACAGTTCCCGCACGAAACCCTCGGGGTCGACGGTGTACTTGACCTCCTCCTCGCCCACGGCTTCCGTGTTGACGCAGACGAAGGTCTCGTCGCGGTCCAGCCACGGCTGCACGTGGCGCAGGACGCGCGGGTCGAACACGACGTCGCCGTTCATCCACAGGACGCCGCCCGGGTGGGAGGTCTCCAGCGCGCGGAGCAGGCTCTTCGAGGTGTTGGTGGAGTCGAAGAGCTCGTTGTAGGCGAAGCGCAGTTCCGGGTGCGCCTCCATGATCACGTTGGCCTTGAACCCGACGACGACGGCGACGCGCGCACCGTCACCGAGCGCGGTCCGGACGTTGTCCAGCTGCTGCTGCATGATCGTGCGTCCGTCGCGGAGCACGGTCTGCGACTTCGGCAGGGGACGGCCCAGGCGGGTCCCGAGACCCGCGGCGAGGACGACGGCCTGCACGTTCTGGGAGCGGCTCACGCACCCACCTCCTTGCGTCGGTACACGAGATCGAGGACGCGGTCGGCGGCGTGGCCGTCCTCCGCGTGGCTGAACATCTCCTGGAACGCCTCGTAGCGCTCCTTCGAGGCGGTGCTCACGGCGTCGAGGTCCGCGAGCGCGTCGAGGACCTCCTCCGAGGACCGCAGGACCGGACCGGGAGCGATCCCGGTCAGGTCGAAGTAGAACCCCCGCAGCACGTCGCGGTAGTGCTCCAGGTCGTAGGCGAAGACCAGGATCGGCTTGCCGGTCAGGGCGAAGTCGAACATGGCGGAGGAGTAGTCCGTCACCAGCACGTCGGCGGCCAGGTAGAGGTCGTTGATGTCGGGGTGGGTGGAGACGTCCACCACCCCGGGCACCTCCCCGCCGCGCAGCGCCTCCGGCACGAGGTGGTGCAGGCGCAGCAGCAGCGTCTGGTCGGCGCCCAGGCGCTCCGCGAAGCGGTCGGGGTCCAGGGGGAGGCGGTAGGCCTCGGCGCCCTCGAGACGGTCGTCGTCGCGCCAGGTGGGCGCGTAGAGGACGGCGGTGCGTCCCTCGGGCAGGCCCAGCTCGGCGCGCACGGCGGCGCGGCGGGCGGCCGCGTCCGGGGCGAGCAGCGCGTCGTTGCGCGGGTAGCCGGTGACCGGCACGGCACCCGTGTGGCCGAACGCGGCGCGCAGCGCGACGGCGCCGGCCTCGCTCGGACCGACGAGGACGTCCCAGCGGGTCACGTCCTCGTCGAGCAGGTCCATCAGGGCCGTGTCGTCGGTCTGGAAGTGCGCGTCGCGGTGGATGCGCTTGAGCGGCGTCCCGTGCCAGGTCTGCACGTAGGTGGTTCCCGGGCCCTTGCGCCACCGCGGGAGGTGGTTGTCGGCGAACACGACGTCGGCGGACTCCAGCGCGGCCACGGCCTCGGGGGTGCCCACGGGGACGGTGCGGGTGCCGGTGGGGAACGAGTCCGCGTGGCGGGCGTGGGCCAGCCAGACGTGCTCGACGTCGAGCTCGTCCCGGGTCAGTGCGCGCTGGTGCAGGGCTCGCGGGTTGTCGGAGTAGCGCCCTCCGAAGCTGTAGTAGACGATCTTCACGTTCTTCTCTCTGTCGACGGGTCAGGCGGGCGCATCCCTGCGTCCCCTCTGCAGTGTGCGGCCTGTACGGCGCGAGGACGACACTCCGTGTCCGGGGGCCCGAGGTGCGGGACGGCCGTGGATCTGGTTGAATCTTGTACTACCTGACCAGCGGAGGACCGACGTGAGCTCGACCAGCACCGACGACGGCAACACGGGTTACGTGAACCCCACCGGCGACTTCCGCCGCGACCAGCGCTACATCGAGACCCGCATCACCGCGGACGGTCGTGACGGCTACCCGGTCGAGGCGGGCCGCTACCGCCTGATCGTGAGCCGGGCCTGCCCGTGGGCGAACCGGGCGATCATCGTCCGGCGCCTGCTGGGCCTCGAAGGCGCCCTGTCGATGGGCATCGCGGGACCGACGCACGACGAGCGCAGCTGGACGTTCGACCTCGACCCCGGCGGGCGCGACCCGGTGCTGGGCATCGAGCGCCTCCAGGAGGCGTTCTTCGCCCGCATCCCCAGCTACGACCGGGGGATCACCGTCCCCGCGATCGTCGATGTCACCACGGGGCAGGTCGTCACCAACGACTTCCCGCAGATGACGATCGACCTGTCGCTGGAGTGGAGCGAGTTCCACCGCGAGGGCGCCCCGCAGTTGTACCCGGAACACCTGCGCGACGAGATCGACGCGGTGAACAAGGACGTGTTCCGCGACGTCAACAACGGCGTGTACCGGGCGGGTTTCGCGGGCACCCAGGACGCCTACGACCGTGCCTACGACCGGCTCTTCACACGGTTGGACGCGCTGTCCGAGCGTCTGGAGACCCAGCGCTACCTGGTCGGCGACACCATCACCGAGGCCGACGTCCGGTTGTTCACGACGCTGGCGCGCTTCGATCCCGTCTACCACGGGCACTTCAAGTGCAACCGCTCGAAGCTGTCCGAGATGCCGGTGCTCTCGGCCTACTTCCGCGACCTGTACCAGACGCCCGGTTTCGGGGACACGACCGACGTGACCCACATCAAGGCCCACTACTACCGCGTCCACCGCGACATCAACCCGACCGGCGTCGTGCCCGCCGGCCCCGACCTGTCGGGGTGGTGGGAACCCCACGGTCGTGAGGCGCTGGGCGGTCGCCCGTTCGGGGACGGGACCCCGCCCCCGCCGCCTGTGGAGTCCGAGGTCGTCCCCCGCGACCACGCACCGCAACCCCGCTGAGACAACGGTTCAGAGGTCGCGGGTCGTCCGGTACGTCGTGACGCCCGCGGCCGGGTCGGTGCTGGTCACGCTGGTCGAGCGCAGGGTGCGGGGCCGGAACAGGGCGAACTCGAGGACGACGCCGAGGACGCCGACGACCATGAGGATGACCCCGACCGTGGAAAGGTCGAGGCCCGAGACGGAGAACGTCACGGCGAAGCTGAGGACCGCTCCGAGGGCGATGAGGAAGATGCTGGTTCCGAGGCGCATGGAACCAGCGTCCCGTCATCTCGCACGCACTGCGTCGCCGAAACCCGTCGGGTCACGCGGACGGCGCAACGCCACGGTCCGGGGTCAGGGTTGCACCAGGATCCGAACCGGGTTCCCCTGCCGTTCGTGCAGCCGACGGACCCCGTCGGCGACGTCCTCCAGGGGGACGACGGCGCTGACCGAGCGCGAGAGGTCGAGGCGCCCCCCGGCCAGCAACCGGACGAGCGTCCCGATGTCGGAGTTCCGGTAACCCAGGTGCCCCAGGGCCTTCTTGCGGGACAGGTTGAACTCCATCGACGTGCCCAGCGACAGGGGCTGCCCGCTGAGCCCCACCCCCACGACCCGCCCGCGCGGCGCCAGCATCGCCAGCCCCTGCTCGAAGGTGGAGGCGAGGCCCACGGCGTCGAAGGCGACGTCCAGCAGGTGGCCGCCGGTGGCCTCGGCGATGCGCTCGCGCAGGTCCGGGTCGTTCGGGTCCAGGGCGACGTCGGCGCCGACGGTCAGGGAGCGTTCGCGCACCTCGGGGTCGAGGTCGACGGCGACGACGGGCACCGCACCGACGAGTCGTGCGAGCTGCACCAGGTGGGTCCCCACCCCACCGACGCCCCAGACGCCGACGGCTTCCCCGGGACGGACGTCCGCGGTGTGCACGACGGCGCCGAACGGCGTGGAGACCGCGTCGGCGAGCAGCGCGGCCTGGTCGAGGGACACCCCGTCGGGAACGCGGGTCAGGCCGCCCGCCTCGGCGAGGGTGTACTGCGCCCAGGCGCCGTCGTAGGCGAACGCCATCAGCAGCAGCCGGTCGCAGTTCACGAGGTCTCCCCGGCGGCAGCGGTCGCACCGGCGACACGGCCGCCCGGCGGCCGGCACCACGCGGTCACCGACCTCCCACCCGGTGACGCCCTCGCCGAGGGCGGCGACGGTGCCCGAGGCCTCGTGGCCCTGGGTGATGGTCTCGGGCCCGCGAGGATCGGTGAACGAGCCGTCGAGCAGGGCGAGGTCGGAGTGGCAGATGCCACAGAACGCGACCTCGATCAGCACCTGGCCCGGACCCGGGTGGGGGACGGGGACGTCCTCGACCGACATCGTGCGGGTCGGGACGTGCAGTCGCTGGGCGCGCATGGTGGTGGGCAGTTCGTTCATCGTCGTCCTCCGAGGGGGTTCGGTTCCGGCCAGAACTCCGCGAGCAGCGCCGCGAACTCCTCGGCCCGTTCGATCTGCGGCATGTGCCCGGTGCCGGGGAACACGTGGGTCCGGGCGTGGGGGAGTGCGGTGCGGGCGGCGTCGAGCTGTTCCACCGGCAGGACCCGGTCCTCGCCGCCCCAGACGACGAGCGTCGGGACGGGGTGGCGGGCGGCCGCGCGCAGCAGGTCCCGGCGCCAGCGGGACCGCACCCCGAGGACCGTCCCGAGGGACCGGGCGGTCTCGTGCATGACCCGCACCCCGTGCGGGCGTCGGCTCAGTGCGTCGGCACGTTCCACCCGGTCGGCGGTGACGAGCGCCGCGTCGTGGAAGACGCCGCGCAGGGTGCGGCGGGAGGCGCCGGGACGGGGCGCCAGCAGCCGTGGACCGAGCCACGGCACCGTGATGACCCGCAGGGCCGCGGTGACGCGGCGGCCGAAACCCGCGGGGTCGGCCAGGACGAGGCTGCGGACCCGTTCCGGAGCGTCCGCCGCGAACTGCAGGGCGACGGCCCCGCCGAGGGAGTTCCCGACGACGTGGAGGGGTTCCCGCAGACCGACCGCGTCGCAGAACGCGGCGACGAACGCCGCCAACCGCGGCACCGACCCCGGGACGGGCAACGGGTCGCTGCCGCCGAAACCCGCGAGGTCCACGGCCCAGCAGCGGTACCGCGGGCTGAGCAGTGCCACCTGCTCGTCGAAGTCCTCCAGGCTGCACCCGATCCCGTGCAGCAGCAGGACGGGCGCACCGCTGCCCTGCACGCGGTAGCGCGCGCGGATCCCGTGGGCCAGGGTGACGTGACGCGCGGGTTCGAGGCCCGACGTGCTCACGAGAACTCCAGGGCGGGGTCGTCGACGCGGCGGTGGCGCAGCCCGACGACGTCGAGCGGGTAGTTCTGGTGCAGCCGCCACGGCGTCGCCCCACCCTGGGAGGGGAGGAGACCGGCGGCCCGGCGCACGTAGCCGGAATCGAGGTCGATGAGCGGTTCCCGCTGCCCCGCAGCCGGTTCCCGGGGGACGACGACGCGGTGCGAACGCCGCTGCATCAGGTCCAGCAACCGGCAGACGTGCTCGGTGACGAGGTCGATCTTCAGGGTCCACGACGCGTTCGTGTAGCCCAGGGCGAAGGCCAGGTTCGGCACCCCCGACAGCATCATCCCCTTGTAGGTGACGCGGTCGGCCGGGTCGACGGGTTCGCCGTCGACCGACAGCGCCATCCCGCCGAGGAACAGCAGGTTGAGGCCGGTGGCGGTCACGACGACGTCGGCGGAGAGTTCCGCACCGGAGGTCAGGCGGATCCCCGTGGGGGTGAAAGTCTCGATCCCGTCGGTCACCACCGACGCCCGTCCCGACCGCAGCGCCCGGAACAGGTCCCCGTCGGGGACGAAGCAGACGCGCTGGTCCCACGGGTCGTAGTCGGGGGTGAAGTGGCGCTCCACGTCGAAACCCTCGGGGAGGCGGGCCGCGACGCGTTCGCGCAGCACCTCGCGGGCCCGGCGCGGCCACCGTCGGGTGAACTGGTACGTCGCGGTGGCCAGGGCGATGTGCTTCGTCCGCACGAGGGCGTAGGCCAGACCCTCCGGAACCCGACCGCGCAACCGGTCCGCGAGGTGGTCGCGGGAGGACAGGGCCAGGACCCAGCTCGGGGAACGCTGCAGCATGGTCACGTGCTCGGCGTCCCGGGCGAGGTTCGGGACCAGGGTGACGGCCGTGGCGCCGCTGCCGATGACGACGACGCGCCGGCCCGTCGTGTCCAGGTCGGTCGGCCAGTGCTGCGGGTGGACGATCCGTCCGCCGAACTCACCGGCTCCCGGGAACTCGGGGGTGTACCCCTCGTCGTAGCGGTAGTAGCCGGTGCAGCTGAGCAGGAAGCTGCACGTCAGGCGCACCGTCTCGGAACCTCCGCCGGCGCGGGGCCGCTCCACGACGACGGTCCAGCGCGCGGTCGCGCGGGAGAAGTCGGCGGCCAGCACGCGGTGGTGGAAGCGGACGCGTTCCTCGACGTGGAACTCCCGCGCGGTCTCGGTCACGTACTCGCGGATGTCGGCGCCCTGCGCGATGGCCTTGCCGCCGCGCCAGGGACGGAAGGAGTACCCCAGGGTGTACATGTCGGAGTCCGACCGGACGCCGGGGTAGCGGAACAGGTCCCAGGTCCCGCCGATCGCGCCGCGGGACTCGAGGACGGCGAACGTGTGGTGGGGCAGCTTCTGCCGCAGCCGGCAGGCCGCGCCGATCCCGGAGAGGCCGGCCCCCACGACGAGGACGTCGAGGTGTTCGAGCGGTTCGCCGTTGTCCACGGCGACTACCTTTCAACACCCTGTCGACTCTGTCAACAGGGTGTCGACGACGACGTCCGGGAGCGGTCGTCGCGGGTTAGGGTCGAGCGCGTGAGCACACCACCGACCGCCGTCGCGCGGGGACGTCGCGCCCCCCGTCCGCGCAGCGAGGACCGGGAGACCGCGATCCTCGACACGGCGGAACGGCTGTTCGGCGAACGTCCCTACGCCACCGTCTCCGTCGACGACCTCGCGCGGGGGGCCGGGTTGTCCCGGCCGACGTTCTACTTCTACTTCCCCTCCAAGGAGGCGGTGCTGCTCGCGCTGCTCGACGGGGTCGTCGCCGAGGCCCGGGCCCGTCGGGACGAGGCGCTGCGCGTTCCCGCGGCGGGCACCGCCGACCGCTGGCGCCAGATCATCCACGCGATCCAGGACCCGTTCCGCACCCACCGCGCGGTCACCCTCGCCGCCGCGGAGGCCCGGGCCACCAGCGGCGCGGTCCGCGACGTCTGGAACGGTGTGATGGAACGCTTCGTGGCGGAGACCGCGGCGGAGATCGACGCCGAACGCGCCCGCGGTGCCGCGCCGGCGGGTCCACCCGCCCGCGACCTCGCCATCGCCCTGAACTGGATGAACGAGCGGGTCCTGCACTCCTCGTTCACTGCCCAGCAGCCCGCGCTGGAACCCGGGGACGCCGTCGAGGTGCTGCTGACGGTGTGGTTGCGCACCATCTACGGACGTGCCGACCCGCAGTAGAGCGGGACGTCGAACGGCCCGGCACCCACGGGTACCGGGCCGAACGGCGGAACTGGTGTCAGTGCGCGTCGGAGGCGCGGATGTCACCGTGGACACCGTCGGGGAAGAACCCACCACGGTCGGTCTTGCCGGGGTTGAGGAAGACCACGTTCAGCACCTGGCCGAAGGTGCGGGAGTAGGCCACACCGTTGACGTCGCCCGGGGCGACGATGATCGAGCCCTTGGAGCCGTTGACGCCCTGGTCGAGGTCGGTCGGCCCGTCGAGGGAGTCGCGGGCGTTGGAGATCGCGTCGGCGGCAGCGCCCTGTCCGCGCGCCACGAGCGTGGTGCGGATGGTGGCCGCGTGGTACGCCTCGAAGGCGAGGATGCCGGCGGCGGCGTCCAGGTAGGTCTTGTTCGTGATGAGCGGGGCGGCACCCTTGTAGGCGGTGACCCCGACGTCCTCGAAGAGGAACGCGCCGAGCAGGAAGCTGGCCTCGTCGGCGAACGGGTTGAAGGACTGACCGGCCTTGATCAGCCCGGCGGCCTGGGCGGCGGCGGTGAAGGAGCCGACGAGGTCGATGGTGGGACGGGCGACCTTGACGGTACCCAGCGCCGAACGCAGGAACTTGACGTGGGCGACCTCGTCGTGGGCGATGTCTTCCGCGATCTTGCGGACGGAGGACGACTTGAAGGGAACCTTCGAGCCACCGGTGACGGCACCGATGTTGTAGTTGCCGTCGATGTCGCTGTTCGAGAGGCCGTGGCCGAACGCGGCGTAGGAGTAGAACTCCGCCTCGAGGTACTCCAGGTTCAGGGCGAAGTTCAGGATGGTGGCGTCGGAGATGAGTTCACCGTTGGCCGTCTGACCGTTGGGCTGGGCGGAGCTGGGCGGGTTGCTGTCGGCGAAGGCGGACGAGGCGCCTCCGGTGCCCACCGCAGCCGCGCCGGCGACGCCCAGGCCGGCCAGACCTGCGGTGCGCAGGAAGTTGCGTCGGTCGGCGCCGGTCTCGGCACTGCGGTCGATCATGGTCTTGACGAGCTTGTTTCCGAACACGGTTCCTCCGGTGAATCGGGTGGGTCGCGCGAGCTCGGTCACGGTGTCTCGTCGTGACAGCACCGGACCGTCGTGTCGGCCGGCCTCGTGCGCCGGTCACCCGTCCTTCGGGGCACTGGGCCGAACGGATTGCTCTCCGGTGGAAGTTCATGCGTCAGAGCGGAAAACAATACTCTCCGTGTTCAGATGTCACGGATGGGCGTCAGCACGTGGTGGGCGGGAACGGGGGGCGCGTCCCGGAGCAGGATCTGCAGCAGTTCCCCGACCGGGAGGGGCCGGTGGAACAGGTACCCCTGGGCCAGCGGGCAGCCCAGCGCGACGATTTCCGCCTCCTGCTCCGCGGTCTCCACACCCTCGGCGATGACCAGCAGACCCAGTTCGTGCGACATGCGCATCAGCCCGCCGAGCACGGCCCGGCGTCGGGGACTGACGGTGATCTGGGAGGTGAAGTCCCGGTCGAGCTTGAGGAAGTCCGCCGGCAGGGCGTCGAGCTGGCTGAACGCGGAGTAGCCCGTGCCGAAGTCGTCGATGGCGGTCCGCACGCCGATGGCGCGGAGTTCCTCCAGGGTCTCCCGGGTCGCCACGGACGCGGCCTCGACCGTGCTCTCGGTCACCTCGACGACGAGGTCGTGCGCGGACCAGCCCGTCTCGGCGAGGATCCGCAGCAGTTCCGCGACGAAGTCCGGGTCCACCAGGTGCTGCCCGGAGGCGTTCACCGTCAGCAGCAGGTCCCGGCCGAGGGCCTCCCGCATCCGGACGGCGTCCGCACAGGCGAGGGCCGTCACCGCCAGGTCCAGCTCCTTCACCAGCCCGTTCGCCTCGGCGAGCGGGATGAACTGCGTCGGTGGGACCGGACCGCGGGTCGGGTGGTTCCACCGGGCCAGGGCTTCGACCCCGACCACCTCGCCCGTCCCGGGGACGACGACGGGTTGCAGGGCGACGGACAACCCACCGGACAGGAGGGCGGCCCGGAGGTCCTCCACGAGACCGTCGTCGCCGCTGGCGGGCACGGCCACGCGGCCCCGTCCCGCCGCCTTGGCGTCGTAGAGGGCCGCGTCGGCACGGCGCATCAGGCTGCCGGCGTCCTCGTGGGCCCGTCGCTGGGCGACGCCGACCGAGAGCCCGGCGGGGAGCGCGGCGCGTCGCAGCGACTCGGCCACCGCCGCCGCGGCCTCCTGGTCGCACCCGGGGAGGACCAGCGCGAACTCGTCCCCGCCGTGCCGCGCGAGCACGGCTCCCGGGGGACCGTGGTCCGCGAGGCTCTGCGTGAGGACCTCGGCGAGGGAGACCAGCAGGGCGTCGCCGGCGGCGTGCCCACCGGAGTCGTTGACCTCCTTGAAGTGGTCGACGTCGACGACGGCGAGCGCCAGGGAGGTGCCGTTGCGGTGGGCCTTCGCCACCGCCTCTTCGAAGCGCTCGTCGAGACCCCGGCGGTTGAGGAGTTCGGTGAGGCTGTCGCGGGTGCCGTGCGAGGCCCGCTGGACCAGGCGCCCGATGACGGTGACGACCGCCACCTGGACGAGCACCATGGCCGCCACGACGCCCGGGTCGATCCCGCGCCAGAGCAGGCTGCCGGCGACCGCGACGAGCAGCAGGGCCGTGTGGGCCACGGCGTGGTTGCGGGAGAAGAAGTACAGGTTGTCGATCGCGCAGAACACGAAGACCCCGGCGACGCCGAGCGCGGTGGTGTCGTCGGAGCTGAGGACCACCCCGGAGGCGAGCATGAGGGCCGCCTGCCCCACCACGACGTGGAAGGCCCAACGGGGTAGCCGGAGTCCACGGGTCAGGAGCATCGTCCCGACGACCACCGCGATCGTGGCCAGGCCGAGGATGGCTCCGCCCCGGGTACCGGGGTGCGGCCAGGTGCTCGTCGTGGTGAGGACGACCGCGGAGCCGCCGGCGACGTAGAAGGCGCCCGTGGTGAACGCCATGAGCCGGGGGGTCGCGACCTCGGGCACGGTCCCGGACGATGTGCTCACCGATCGATCATCGGAAGGCACCGGTTCCGACTTGACCTCACCCGGCGGTGGCCGCCGGCGGGTCCGTGCTCCGTCCGGCGGAGCCGGTGAGCAGCTGACAGGTCACGGCGGGCGGGACCCGACTATCGTGGCTGCATGGATCTGGAGCTCCAGGCTGACCAGGAGAAGCGTTCACTGGAAGGAAGCGCTTACTCAGAGGCTCGAGAGCGGGCGGACGACTTCCGCCGGGACGCGCTCGAAGACCCCGCCGCCGCGATCTACCCGCACGCCGACGTCTCCGACGTCGAGCTGACCGCGGCGATCGACGGCATCGTGCAGAAGCCCGTCGTGATCACCCGGCAGGGAGCTGAGGCGGCCGTGCTGGTGTCCGTCGACTTCTTCAACCGGGCGCACGCCGCGGTGGAGCTGCTCGAGGACGACGCGACCTTCGAGGACGCCTAGGCCCCCACGCGCGACGTCCGGCGGCTCCCGGGTGACCGGTGAGCCGCCGGACGTCGCACGTCCACGGAGTTCCGTCTCAGGACCGCAGTCCCGCGGTCACGCACGCCTGGCTCGCCGACCCGGCGCAGAGCGCCTCGACCGTCGTGAACTTGTCCGCGATGACGGTGGTGGCCAGGTTCGACGCGGTGACGGCGGTGGGCTGCAGCAGCGTCGTCGGCACCGCGCCGGCGCCGTTGTCGGTGGTCGTCGTGGTGGTGACGGCCTCCCCGCGTCCCAACGCCAGGGCCATGTCGGCCGCGGCCGCGGCGAGCTGCGGCATCGGCTTGTAGGCCGTGACGGCCTGCTCGCCGGTGAGGAGGCGCTGCATGGCCGCGACGTCGGCGTCCTGGCCGCTGATGGGTGGCAGGGTTCCCGTCCAGCCGGCCTCGCGCAGGGCCTTCGCGGCTCCCTTGGCGATGCTGTCGTTGGCGCCGACGACGCCCGCGATCGGCGTGCCGTGCAGCTGCTGGATGGCCTGCTTCATCGCGATCTCGGCGTTGTCCGCGGACCACTCCGGGACCCAGGCCTGGAACCCCGTGGTGATCTTGCCGTCGAGCACCGACTTCGCCCCCGAGGCCACCCAGGCCGCGTTGCTGTTGCCGGCGTCGCCGTCGAGCTCGACGACGACCGCCCCCGGGGCGGGCTTGGCGTCGAGGACGGCCTGGGCGCCGATCGCCCCGACCTTGCCGCTGTCGAAGGTGACGAACGCGTCGATCGCCGACCCCTTGATGAGGCTGTCGTAGGAGATCACCTTGGCCCCGCCGGACGTCGCCTGCTGGGCGATGGTCGCCGCACCCGCGGAGTCCTTGGGTGCGACGACGAGGACGGTCGCGCCGTCGCTCAGCGCCTTCGACGCCTGCTGGTTCTGCTCGTCCTGGGTCGAGGCGAAGTAGACGTCGACCGTGCAGCCGGGGCACGACTTCGCGACGTCGATCTGGAAGTTCGGGACGTCGGACGCCTCGTAGCGCAGCGAGGTCTTCTCCGCGAGGAACGCGATGTGAGGGGACGCCGTCGAGGCGGAGCCGGCGGTCGAGGCCGTCGCCGGACCGTCCGAACAGGCCGTCAGCGTGCCGGTGGCCGCGAGGAGGACGAGGGCGGTGAGGGTGCGCGTGCGGCGCCGGCCGAGAACCTTGACCATGGGCTTCTCCTGATCTCGGGGCGCGTCAGAACTGGAAGCGGCTGACGGCGGTGGACATGCGGGTGGCCATCTCGGCGAGTTCGCGGACGGCGCGGTCGGACTCCAGCGCCCCGTTCCCGGCGGTCGTCGCGGCACCGGCGACGGAACCGATGTTCCCCGCGATGTCCTCCGCGCCGTGGGCGGCGTCGGCGACGCTGCGGCTGAGTTCCTGGGTGGTCGCGGCCTGTTCCTCGACGGCGGCCGCGATGGTCGCCTGGTAGTCGCTGATCTCCGCGATCACCGAACCGATCGAGCCGATCGCGCCCATCGCGGAGGTGACGTCGGACTGGATCGCCTCGACGCGGTGGGAGATGTCCTCCGTCGCCCGGGCGGTCTGCTGGGCGAGTTCCTTGACCTCGCCGGCGACGACGGCGAAACCCTTGCCGAGTTCCCCGGCGCGGGCGGCCTCGATCGTCGCGTTCAGGGCGAGCAGGTTCGTCTGTTCCGCGATCGCGGTGATCGTCTTGACGACCGTGCCGATCTCACCGGAGGAGGTTCCCAGCGCGTCCATCGTCGCCCGGGTGGTCTCGGCGAGTTCCACGGCCCGTTCGGCCACCGCGGAGGCGTTCGAGGCGTTCGAGGAGATCTCCCGGATCGAGACCCCCATCTCCTCGGTACCCGCTGCGGCACCGGCGATGTGGGCACTGACCGCACCCGCGGTACCGGCGACCTCGGCGGCCCGCTGCGAGACGCTGCCGACGCCGTCGGCGATCCCCTGGCTGGTCGCCGTGAGGCGGTCGGCGGACGACGCGAGGGCCGAGGCCTCCGCGCTGAGGGCGGCGACGGTGCGGCGCATGCTGCTCGTCGCGGAGGTGAGGGCGCTCGCCATGGTGCCGACCTCGTCCCGCTGGTCGATCTCCGCGGTGGCGGTGAGGTCGCCGTTGGCGACCCGCTCCAGGACCTCGCTGACCTTGCGCAGCGGCCCGACGATGCGGCGGACGATGATCCGGGCGAGCACGGCGGTGAGCACGAGCCCGACCACCATCGTGAGGATCATCGCGAGCCGCGCCCGGCGGTACGTGTCCTGCGCCGCGGCCGACGACGCCTCACCGGTCTTCGCGCCGAGCGACTCCAGGGTCGAGAGTTCCGACGACGCGTTCGCGGCCAGCACGGACAGGTTCCCCAGGTAGAGCGTCTGGAAGCTCTCCCGGTCACCGGACTCGGCGAAGGGCAGCAGGAAGTCGTCGCGGGTGTTGCGGTACGCGCTCCACCAGACGTCGAAGCGCTTCAGCGCCTGCCGCTGCGCGGTGGTGAGGGAACGTCCCTCGAAGCTCTTGACGCGGGCGTCGAGCTGCGTGTCGTCCTCGCCGATGCGGGTCTTCAGGTCGGCGTAGGCGACGTCGTCCGAGGCGAGCGCCAGGTTCGCGAGGTCGCGCTGGGTCTGCAGGCTCGCGGCGCGGACACCGGCCAGCTCGGCGTTGGGAACCGTCGACCGCTCGTAGGTGGCGCTCGCGCGGTCGCTGACGCTGTGCAGTCCCGTCAGCCCGACCCCCAGCACCGTCCCGGAGACGACCGTGCCCAGCACGACCACCGCAGTGATCTTCGTGCCGACGGACCGGTCGGCGAACCACGAACGCCGGCCGGGCTTCCCCGTACCGCTCTCGTGCTCGAGTCCTCGCGACACCGCAATCCCCTTCGAACGGATCGGTCGACCAGGGTTGGACGACCGCGTTGCTGCCCTCTGGTTGGACCTTCGGCGTCGGCACCGTCGATGCTGAGTTCCGGGACCGCGCGAATTTGTGAGGGTTGAAGTATCTAGAAGTTTCGCCGGTGCGGTCCTGGGCCCTGCGCTTCACGTCCGCCCGGCCGCTGCCGATGGACCGGTGTGACCCCTGCCTCCACGCGCACCCCCGTCCCGCGTCGACTGCGCCGGACCGCCACCTGGCTGCTCGCGATGTCGTTGCCCGCGGCGGCCGTGGCCGGTGGGGCGAGCGCGCAGGCCGCACCCGCCTTCGACTACGCGGTCGTGGGGATCCCGACCCCGGGTCTGTCCGGGCCCCGGTCGGTGGTGGTCGACGCGAACGGCGTCGTCTTCGTCGCCGACGCGGGGCACCACGTCGTGCGCCGGATCACGCCCGGCGCAATGACGCCGGAGGTCGTGGCCGGTGTGGACGGGGCCGTTGGACTTCCCTCCGGCGGCAAGCTCGACACCCCGTCGGGCCTCGCGCTGTCGCCCGACGGGAAGACCCTCTACGTCGCCGACGAGGGCAACGACGTCGTCGTCAAGGTCGACGCGAAGGTGGTCCTGCCGACCACGCCGACCACGCCGACCACGCCGACCACGCCACCTGCCCCGTTGCCGGTGTTCGCCGGGAAGGAGGGTGTCGAGGGGGCGCCGACGAACGTCGCGTCGGCCAAGGACTCCAAGCTCAAGAACCCGAAGGGCCTGGCCGTCGACGCCGCGGGAAACCTGTACATCGCCGACTCCGGCAACAACCAGGTCGAAAAGGTCACCTCGGTCGGGGCCATCGCCGTCTTCGCCGGGACGGGATCGCCCGGCACGGCGACGGCCGGTCCGGCGCTGAACTCCACGCTCTCCGGTCCCTCGGCGGTCGCCGTGGACGCCAACGGGTCCGTCTTCATCGCCGACGCCGGGAACCACGCCCTGGTGAAGGTCGTCCCGACCACCGCGAACGGAACCCTCTCGATCGTCGGGTCGACCGGTACCGCGACGGTGACCTCGCTCGCGGTCGACCTCGCCGGCACGTTCTTCCTGACCGACTCGGTCGCCGGTCTCGAGAAGATGGCCTCCGGCGTGGTGTCACCCGTCGCGATCGACCCCCTCGCGACGGGGTTCGGCACCCCCGTCGCCGTCACCACGAACCTCGGCGGGGACCTGTGGGCCGCCGACGCCACGAGCCTCGCGCAGCTGCACTCCAAGGCGCCCGTGGGCCTGCCGAAGGTCACCTCCGCCGCCCCGACGACCGCCGCGGTCGCCACGCCGTTCACCTTCCGCGTCACCGCCTCCGGATCACCGACGCCGACGTGGTCCTTCGTCGACCAGACCCCGCCGACCTGGCTCGCCCTGGGCGCGGGGACCGGTGTCCTCTCCGGAACCCCCACGGCCGCAGGGACCTCCACGTTCACGGTTCGCGCGGCCAACAGCGCGGGCCACGACGACCAGGTCATCACCCTGACCGTCGGCGCCCTCCCCGCCGCCCCGGCCGTGCCGACGGCCGTCGCGGGCGACGGCCGTGCGGTCGTCACCTGGGCCGCCGCCGCGGCGTCCACGACCACGACGACCCCCGCGGTGAGCGGGTACAAGGTCACCCCGTACAAGGACGGCGTCGCGCAGACCCCCGTCGCGTTCTCCGCCACCCAGGCCACGACCCAGGTCCTCACCGGACTGACCAACGGGTCGAAGTACACGTTCACCGTCGCCGCGACGAACTCCTTCGGCACGGGGACCGCGTCGGCGGCGTCCACCGCGGTGACGCCGTACGCGACCGTGAAGAAACCCGTCCTGGACGTCCCGGTCAGCCGGCTCTCCGGCAAGGACCGCCTCGAGACGGCCGTGAACTCCTCGAAGGCGTTGTTCCCGACGACGGGTTCCGCGGGTGCCGTCGTGGTCTCGGCCGGGTACAAGTACGCGGACGCGCTCGCCGGGGCCCGCCTGGCCTCGGCGACGTCGGCGCCGCTGCTGCTCACCGAGTCCGACAAGCTCACCCCGGCGGTGGGGACCGAGATCTCGCGCGTCCTCGCGCCCGGCGGGACGATCTACGTCCTCGGCGGCAGCGGAACCGTCTCCACCGGGGTCGCGGCCTCCCTCGCGGCGTTGTCGCCGAACTTCAGTGTCGTGCGGCTCTCGGGTGACGACCGGTTCGAGACGGCCGCCCGCATCGCCGACGAGGTCACGGCCCGGGCTCCGGGGACCGACACCGCGCCGATCTACCTCGCCAGCGGGGTGAACTTCCCCGACGGCCTCGCGGTGTCGGCGCTGGCCGCCCGCACCGGCGGGATCGTCCTGCTCACCGACGGCCCCGTCATGCCCGCCGCCACCGCCGCCTACCTCGCCGCGCACGACGCGACGGGTGCGCGGGTCGTCCCCGTCGGCGGGGTCGCGGCCCAGGCGGCGAAGACCCTCCCCGCCTCGGGTGGGAGTTCCGCGCGGGCCATCGTCGGGGTCGACCGGTTCGACACCGCGAACCTCGTCGCCCGCAAGTTCACGACGGGTACCGCGACCAAGGCCGCGGGGGTCGCGACGGGTGACAACTGGCCCGACGCGCTCGTGGGTTCCGCGGCGATGGGTCTGCTCGGTGGGCCGTTGCTGCTCACCAGCGGCCCCGACCTGTCGACCTCGGCCGCGGCCGCGCTCACCGCGCTGGACGCCGCGAAACCCCTCACCACCGGCGTCGTGTTCGGTGGCGAACCCTCGGTGCCCGCGGCGGCGGCGACGAGGTTCGGGTCCTACGTCGCGCAGGACTGACCGGCGTCGTCGCGCTCAGGGCCGGGTGGGTGCCCCCAGCCGGCCCCGGGTGGCGACGATCAGCACCAGCGTCGCGACGGTGGTGGCGAACAACTGCACCACCAGCGTGTCCTGGTCCCCGTCGAGGGCGGGGAAGATCGCGGGCCACAACAGGGTGTAGGTGCTGTTGATCCCCGCGTGCAGCAGCATCACCAGCGGGACGCTCTGCCCGCTCCGGTTGAACACCCAGGTCATCACGAGGCTCAGCGGCACGCAGGACGCGGTGAACAGCACCGGGTGCGTCCAGGAGAAGTCGGGCCAGCCGCCCCACTCGGTGAGGAACAGCGGCAGGTGCCACGCGCCCCAGAGCAGGCCGAGGAGAACCGTTCCGGGGACCGCGCCGAAACGCGTCTGCAGGCGGGGCAGGGCGAAGTCGCGCCACCCGGGTTCCTCCGCGAGCGCGGTCGTGACGACCTGGAGCGCGAGCATCGGCAGGTAGCTCACCAGCAGCAGGACGCCGACCGGGCGCACCGCCTCCCACGCCTGCGGGAGCACGAACGTCGCCGCGAGGATCGAGACCGGCACGACGACGCCGACCCCGAGGTACCACCGCCAGCCGACGCCGAAGCGCAACAGCCGGCCGCGCCAGGAACGCAGACCCGGGCGTCCCTCCACGAGAGCCGTCACCACGAAGGCCGCGGTCACCGGGCCGAGGTAGGCGCCGGGGAGGACGCCCAGGAGTTGCGAGGTTCCCAGGAGGGCCGGGAACGAGAAGGGCAGGACCCCGAGTCCGTTGCCGGACAGCACGTACGGGATCCACGCCAGCCAGCTGAGGCCGAAGGCGAGGGTGAAGAACGCGACGAGGGGGTGCCGGGAGACGACCCCGGGCGGGCGGACCCGCAGGGCAGTGGTGGTCATGCCGAGCAGTCCACCGGAACCCGGCGCGCGGGTCAGTCCCGCAGGCGACCCGGTCGGGGTGGTGCCTGCACTACCTCTGTTCCGCGGTGCGCAGGAACCGCAGGACCGCGGCCACCCGGCGGTCCACCTCGTCGGTGGGGGAGAGGTCAAGCTTCGCGAAGATGCTGCGGATGTGCTTGTGCACGGCGCCGTCGGTGACGAACAACCGCGACGCGATGGCGGAGTTCCCCAGACCCTCGGCCATGAGTTCCAGCACCTCGCGTTCGCGCGCCGACAACCGGTCCAGCCCGGCGTCGGGGCGGGTCCGGGTGAGCAGTTGCCCGACGACCTCCGGATCGACCGCGGTCCCGCCCTCGGCGACCCGGTGCAGGGCGTCGAGGAACTCCTCCACGCGCCCGACCCGTTCCTTCAGCAGGTACCCGAGCCGGCGTGCGCCCCCCGCGAGGAGTTCCGTCGCGAACGCCTGCTCGACGTAGGCGGACAGCACCAGCACCGCGAGGTCCGGGTGCCGGCGACGGGCCTCGACGGCGGCCCGGATCCCCTCGTCGGTGTGGGTGGGGGGCATCCGGACGTCGACGATCGCGACGTCGGGCAGGTGTTCCTCGACGGCGGCGAGGAGTTCCTCGGCGTCGGCCGCCGTCGCGACGACGTCCAGGCCCTCGGCCCGCAGCAACAGGGCCAGCCCCTCGCGCAGCAGCGCGTCGTCCTCGCCGATCACGATGCGCACGGCAACCACACCTCCACCTCGGTCGGACCACCGGGTGGGCTGGTCAGCTCCAGCCTGCCATCGTGGGCGCGGACGCGGTGCAGCATCCCCGACAACCCCGACCCCGCGGCCGCGTCGGCCCCGCCCCGGCCGTCGTCGGTGACCCGCACCAGCAGTTCCGCCCCCCGGCGTCGCACGGTGAGCGTGGCGGAACGGGCGCCGCTGTGCCGGGCCACGTTCGTCAGCGCCTCGGCCACCACGAAGTAGGCCGTCGCCTCGACCGAGGCCGGGCACCGGCCCGGGACGTCGACCTCGACGTGGCACGGCACCGGGCAGGCCGCGGCGAGGCCGGTGACCGCCCCCGCGAGACCCCGGTCCTCCAGGACCGGCGGCAGGATCCCCCGGACGACGCTGCGCAGTTCCGCCAGCGCCTGTTCGGCGGCGCTCTGGGCCCGTTCCAGCAGTTCGTCGGTCGTGGCGGGGTCGGCACCGGGACGGTTCAGGGAACGGCGGGCCGCACCGAGCAGCACCGTGACCCCGACGATCCGGTTCTGCGCCCCGTCGTGCAGCGACCGCTCGATGCGGCGCAGTTCCGCGACGTGGGCGTCGAGGGCGGCGGCGCGGGTCGCGCTCAGCTCCGCCACCCGCAGGGACAGGTCGGTGCCGGGCGGCGGAGCCAGCAACGTCAGCCCCGGTGCGGCCTGCCACCGCGCCAACCGCGGGGAGGTCCCCACGGTGAGCGCCGCCCACCCGAGACCCAGCAGGGCGACCGCAGCGGCGGAGGGCCAGCCGTCCACCGTCCACCACCACGGGGAGGCGTCCACGTCCGCGGGAACCACCCTCCACCACAACGGGAACGACAGGTCGCGCAGCGCGTAGACGGGCAGCAGGACCCCGACGAGACCGAGCAGGAGGCCCCAGGTGGCGTGCACGGGGAGCCACAGCAGTTCCCGCCGCACCGCCGCGTCCCGCACCGCCGCACGCGACCCGGACGGGACGGGGCCGGCCGGCAGCATCGTGGAACGGTTGCGCCGCAGCCGTTCACGCTCCCGATCGCCCAGGCGGCGCAGGGTCCGCAGGGCGCCGGGGACCAGGAGGAGACCGATCCCGACCACGCACAGGACCCCGACGACGACGACCCAGACCAGCAGGAGACCCGCGAGGAAGGAGGTTCCGAGGCCGCCCCCGAGACGGGTGACCGCCGCCCTGGTCGTGGCGGTGCCCCGGCGGAGCGCGGACAGGGCGCTGGGGTTCTCGGGGGGTTCCACGGGCACGCCGCGACGGTACGAGGTCGACGGCGCCGGTGTCCGCTGGTCTCCGCTGTTGTGGCCAGGGACGGGTGAGGAGTACAGCCTGCTGCACCTCGCCCGGGTAGCGCGGGGGATCGTCCGGCCCCCGTGCGCCGCAGCAGGGTCGAGGGGTACCGAACGACCCCCACCCGAGGAGCTCCCCGTGTCCGAACCGACGAACCTGCACCGCGGTCCCGCCGTCCCCCTGTTGTGGGCCGTGCTCACCGTCGCGGTCCTGCTGAACGTGCTGGCGTCCGCCGGCGTCCTGCCGCTCGCCGTGGGCATCGCCTGCGGTCTCGTGACGTTGGGCTGCGCCACCGCCCTCGTCGTGGCCCGGGTGCGTCGCCGGTGACCGTCGAGCGCACGGTCCCCTGGCGGGCGGTGGGTCTGTTCGCCGTCCTGGCCCTCGGCGGGGCCTGGCTGGCGAGCCTCCCGCTCCACCTCGGCGGTGGTCTGCAGAACCCGCACTTCTTCGTCATCGGGGCCGTCGTCATGACGACCCCCACCCTGGCCGCCCTCGTGACGGTGTTCGGCGTCCTGCGCCCCGCGAACCCGCTGCAGGTGCTGGGCCTCGTCGGTCCGCTGTCCTGGCGGCGCACCGCGCTGCGGGCGCTCGCCGCGGCCGGCGGCGGGATCGCGCTGGCCGCGGCGTCGATGCTCGTGGCCGCCGCGGCGGGGCTGGTCGACCTCCGGGTGAACCCTGACGCGTCGTCCTCGCTGCTGGCGATCCCCCTGACGACCGTGGTCATCGGCGTCACCGCGGTGGGGGAGGAGATCGGCTGGCGGGGTTTCCTGTTCCACGCCCTGCGTCCACTGGGGCCGGTGCGGTCGAACCTGCTGAACGGCGCGTTGTGGGGTCTGTGGCACGCCCCGTTGCTGCTGCTGGGCTACAACTACGGCACGACGAGCCCGGTGAGCATCCCCCTGATGGTGCTCAGCACGGTGCTGATCGGAACCCTGCTCGCGCGGGTCAGGGAGAGCACCGGGACGGTCTGGGCCGGCGCCCTGGCCCACGGGGCGATGAACGCGTCCACCTCGCTGCTGCTCGCGGCGTTCCTGCTCCCGGCCCAGCAGGGTGCCGAGGCGACCGTCCTGGCCTGGCCCGGGTGGGTCGTGCTCGTCCTGACCATCGCCGTGGTCCGCCGACGAGGCGGCACCCCGCTCGACGGTCGCGTCCACGTCGACGCCTCTGCCCGACGCGACACGCACCCGCAGGACGCACCCGCAGGGTGACGCGAGGATCCAGAGGACTCCCCGCTCCGAACAGAGGAGTGGTGCCCCGGCAGCTCGCTGCGGCACGGAAGGGAGAACGGCGTGCTGAAGCAACGCGAACGAGGACCGCAGGCTCCGGGACGACAGGGGCGACACGGTCGACGGTTGCTGGCGGTGCTGGCCGGTCTCCTGTCGGGCGCCACCACCCTGGGGGTCGGTGCGCTGCTCGCGACGCTCGTCACCCGTTCGGCCGACCCCGTCTACGGGGTGGGGCAGGAGTTCATCGCCCGGACGCCGGAGTGGCTGAAGGAGTGGGCGATCCGGCAGTTCGGGCAGTCCGACAAGGCGGTCCTGCTGGGCAGTCTCTACGCCACCCTAGTGATCCTCTTCGCCGTCATCGGCCTCGTCGCGCTGCGCTGGTTGCGGGTCGGCCTCGGCCTCGTCGTCCTCCTGGGTCTCGCGGCCGTCGGCGCCAGCGTGCACCGTCCGGACGCGACCTCGCTGAGCTGGATGCCGTCCGCCGTCGGGACGTTGGCCGGGGCCGCCGCCCTCGTGCTGCTGATCCGCGCCCTGACCGGCCGCGCCCCGTCCGCGCGGGGACCGCTGTCGCGCCGGTCGGTGCTGTTCGGTGCCGTCGCCGGCGCGGCGGCCGTCACCGCCGGTGGTGGCGTCCTGGTGAACCGCTCGAAGTCCGTGGCCGCCTCGCGCGCCGACATCGTGCTGCCCAAACCCGTCTCGGCGGCGCCCACGTTGCCTCCGGGGCTGGACTCGATCGACGGGATCACGCCGTACGTGACGAGCGCGAAGGACTTCTACCGCGTCGACACCGCCCTCTCGGTGCCGCAGGTCGACATCTCCTCGTGGACGCTGCGCATCCACGGCATGGTCGACCGCGAGGTCACGGTGACCTTCGACGACCTCCTGAAGGAGGACCTCGTCGAACGGTGGATGACCATGACCTGCGTGTCGAACGAGGTGGGCGGCAACCTCGTCGGCAACGCCCGCTGGCTCGGCGTACCCCTGACCACGCTGCTGGACCGGGCCGGGATCAAGGCCGACGCGGACATGCTGTACTCCACCTCCGTCGACGGTTTCACCATCTCGACCCCGGTGGCGGACGCCACCGACGGCCGCGACTCGATGATCGCCGTCGCCATGAACGGTGAGCCGCTGACCGACGTCCACGGGTTCCCGGCCCGCATGATCGTCCCCGGCCTCTACGGCTTCGTCTCGGCCTGCAAGTGGATCACCGACATCGAGGTCACCCGGTTCGACGCGAAGACCGCCTACTGGACGGACCGCGGCTGGGCGCAGAAGGCGCCCATCAAGACGGCCACCCGCATCGACGTCCCCGCCTCCTTCGCCATGATCGCCTCGGGTCAGACGGTGCCGATCGCCGGGGTCGCCTGGGCGCAGACGCGGGGGATCAGCAAGGTCGAGGTGTCCCTCGACAACGGGGACTGGGCCGAGGCCACGTTGGTCCCGTCGGTGAACGCGAACACCTGGGTCCAGTGGACCTACGCCTACGACAACGCCGAGAAGGGCAGTCACACGGTGCGGGTCCGCTCGACGGACGGCACGGGGCAGGTGCAGACCGAGGACGTCGTGCAGCCGATCCCGGACGGTTCGTCGGGACAGCCCAGCAAGTTCTTCACCGTCGTCTGACTCCGTCGCATCCTTTTCACTCGTAGCAACGATCTGGTAACGGATTGTCACTACCGGCGATCTGGGCGTGCGGTCGTCGGCAGACCGGTCGACCGTGGACGAGGCACCAATCCCCTGGCGGGTCGGCGCCGAAGAGAAGTTGTACGAACGATTCACCGCCGGTCCTGACGGTGAAACACCATTGAGGAGCTACGACCTGATGATGACCACGACTCGCAAGCGCACCTTCTCGGTCCTGGCTCTGGCCGGGGCGCTGGGTCTTGGCCTCTCGGCCTGTGGCGGTTCCGACGACACCGCCGGCTCGACCACCAGTTCCAGCACCAGCAGCAGCACCACTTCCTCGATGGCGTCCCCGAGCGAGTCGATGACCTCGAGCGCGGCGATGGCCGGTTCGACCGACCCGATCGGCCCCGGCTGCGCCGACTACGCCGCCCAGGTTCCCAGCGGTGCCGGTTCCGTCGGCGGCATGGCTGCCGCCAACGTGACGACCGCTGCGTCGAACAACCCGCTGCTGACCCAGCTCGTCGCCGCCGTCTCCGGCAAGCTGAACCCGGACGTGAACCTCGTCGACACCCTGAACAGCGGTGAGTTCACCGTGTTCGCCCCGGTCGACTCCGCGTTCGCGAAGCTGCCCGCCGACACCGTGGCGACCCTGAAGACGCCCGAGGGCGCCAAGACGCTGACCAGTGTCCTGACCTACCACGTGGTGGCCGGGAAGATGGACCCGCAGCAGCTGCTCGACGCCGGAACGGTCAAGACCGTGCAGGGTGGCGAGGTGAAGGTCGCCGGTACGCCGGACAAGCTGACCATCGACGGTTCCACGAACGTGATCTGCGGCAACGTGCAGACCTCGAACGCGACCGTGTACCTCGTCGACTCGGTGCTCATGCCCCCGATGTGATGACGAACTGAAGAGCGCCGGTGACCTCACGGTCACCGGCGCTCTTCTGCGTCCACATCCCGTCAGGATCGGTGCGCCAGGATCTGTGGCGGACTGCACCAAACCCCCGGGCCCGCGGCGACGAATGCAGGGTGGAAGCGAGAACCCACCGCGACGCGGTGGGACACGAACCACAGAGGAGAGTTCCACTGATGATGACCACGACTCGCAAGCGCACCTTCTCGGTCCTGGCTCTGGCCGGGGCGCTGGGTCTTGGCCTCTCGGCCTGTGGCGGTTCCGACGACACCGCCGGCTCGACCACCAGTTCCAGCACCAGCAGCAGCACCACTTCCTCGATGGCGTCCCCGAGCGAGTCGATGACCTCGAGCGCCGCGATGGCCGGTTCGACCGACCCGATCGGCCCCGGCTGCGCCGACTACGCCGCCCAGGTTCCCAGCGGTGCCGGTTCCGTCGGCGGCATGGCTGCCGCCAACGTGACGACCGCTGCGTCGAACAACCCGCTGCTGACCCAGCTCGTCGCCGCCGTCTCCGGCAAGCTGAACCCGGACGTGAACCTCGTCGACACCCTGAACAGCGGTGAGTTCACCGTGTTCGCCCCGGTCGACTCCGCGTTCGCGAAGCTGCCCGCCGACACCGTCGCGTCCCTGAAGACGCCCGAGGGCGCCAAGACGCTGACCAGTGTCCTGACCTACCACGTGGTGGCCGGGAAGATGGACCCGCAGCAGCTGCTCGACGCCGGAACGGTCAAGACCGTGCAGGGTGGCGAGGTGAAGGTCGCCGGTACGCCGGACAAGCTGACCATCGACGGTTCCACGAACGTGATCTGCGGCAACGTGCAGACCTCGAACGCGACCGTGTACCTCGTCGACTCGGTGCTCATGCCCCCGATGTGATGACGAACTGAAGAGCGCCGGTGACCTCACGGTCACCGGCGCTCTTCTGCGTTGAACGGCGATCAGACGCGGACGAGCATCTTCCCGGTGTTGGCGCCACGCATCATCGACAGGAACGCCTCGACGGAGTTCTCGATCCCGTCGACGACGGTCTCGTCGTAGGCGATCTTCCCCTCGGCGAACCAGCCGGCCATGCGGGTGCCGAACTCCCCGGCGAGGTCCTGGTGCTCACCCACGATGAACCCGCGCAGGGTCAGCTTGCGGGTGACGAGGTTCGAGAGGTTGTCCGGCCCGGCGGCGGGCCCGGTGGCGTTGTACCGCGAGATCGACCCGCACAACGCGGCCCGGCCGTGGTCGTTGAACGCGTCGAGCGCAGCCTCGAGGTGGTCGCCGCCGACGTTGTCGAAGAACACGTCGATGCCGTCGGGGGCGGCGTCGGCGAGGAGTTCGCGGATCGCGCCCTCCTTGTAGTTCACGGCCCGGTCGTAGCCGTACTTCTCCTGCAGCAGGGTGACCTTCTCGGCCGTGCCCGCCGAACCGATGACGGTCTTCGCGCCGAGCAGGCGGGCGATCTGGCCGACGGCCGTCCCGACGGCACCCGCGGCACCGGAGACGAAGACGGTGTCCCCCTCGCGCAGGCCGGCGACCGCGGTGAGGCCCGCGTACGCCGTCATGCCGATCATGCCGAAGACACCGAGGTGCAGGGAGTTCGGGGCGCCGGGGATCGGGTCGACCCTGCGGAAGCCCGACGCGTCGCCCTGGGCGACGTCGCGCCAGCCGAACCCGTGGACGACCAGCGAACCGACGGGGAGGTCGTCGCTGGTGGACTCCTCGACGTGGCCGATGGCGCCGCCGGTCATCGTCTCGCCGAGGGCGTACGGCGGGACGTAGCTGCGGACGTCGTTCATCCGGCCGCGCATGTAGGGGTCGACCGAGACGAACTCGTTGCGGACCCGCACCTGGCCGGGGCCGAGGTCGGGGAGTTCGACCGTGACCGTGCGGAAGTCGTCTGCGGTCGGCCACCCCTGGGGGCGGTTCACGAGCTGGACCTGGGTGCTGGACGTCACAGGAACTGACTCCTTCAGTCGGTGGTGAGGGATGCGATCAACAGCAGGCTGCCGATGAGCGCGGGGAGGATCTGGATCAGTGCGGGGCGGACCTTGGAGCGGTCGGAGGCGAGCAGGACGATCCCCGCTCCCACCATCGACAGCGTCCCCACGAGCACGAGGACGGCGCCGACGGTGTGCCGGCCGGTGGTGTGCACGACGATCCCCGCGACGATCTCAACGGCGAGGAACAGGTTGTAGAAACCCTGGTTGAACGCCATCGGAGCCGTCGTGCGGGCCGTCTGCTCGTCGAGACCGAAGACCGCCCGCGCCCGCGGTGTGGTCCAGAGCAGCGATTCCAGGACGAAGACGTACACGTGCACGAGAGCCGCGATGCCGGTCACGGTCAGGGCGGCGATCAGCACGAGGACTCCTCAAGTCTTTGGAACGGTCATTCCACTATAGACTGCTCCCGAGAGGGGGCGCCACGTGGGAAGAGTCCAGACGTTCGACACCGACGAGGTGGTGCGCGCGGTGCGCGCGTTGTTCTGGGACCGGGGGTTCGAGGACGTCTCGGTCCCGGAGATCGAGATCGCCACCGGACTGCGCCGTTCGAGCCTCTACCACGCGTTCGGCAGCAAGCGCGGACTGTTCGACGCCGCCGTGCAGAGCTACCTCGACGAGGTCATCCGGCCGCGGCTGCGACCGCTCGCCGGGCCCGACGTGCAGCCCGGTGCACTGCTCGACTACCTCCAGGGCCTGCGCGCGGTCTTCGCCGACGGACGCGTCCCGGCCCTGCAGAGCGGCTGCCTGCTGCTCAACGCCGCGACGGCCCCGATCGGACGTGAGCCCGAGATCGCCGACGTGGTGCTCGGCTACCGCCGGGAACTGCACGCGGCCATGGCCCGCGGGGTCGCCGCCCACGCGCCGTCGCTGTCGGCCGAGGACCAGGACCGGCTGGCGCGGGTCTGCGCCGCCCTCGTCGTCAGCGCCATGGTCCTCGCCCGGGTCGACACCGACGAGGCCGCGCGGACCGTCGGCGCCGCGGTCGAGCTGGTCGAGGACGCTCGTTCCCCTCGGGCCGGTCCCGCGTAGTCCGGTTCCACGTAGTCCGGCGGCGGGGTCCCCGGAACCCCCGCCGTCGCCCAGGGCATGCCCCCGTCGTCGAGCAACGCCACCACGTTCCCCTCCGCGTCGCGGCCGGCGCAGGTCGGGTACCCGCCGTCACCGATCCCGGTGCTGAACACGATCCCGTCCTCGACCCCGTCGCTCGAGCGGATCACGCACAACGGGCTCGGCCCGCCCTCGGGGAAGGCCGCGGCCGTGCAGCCGTCGGCGGCGAGCACCGATCCGGTGGGCAGGTGCAGAGTCGTCACGTGCCGCACCAGGACCGGTCCGGACAGGCCCGCCAGGTCGGGGGAGCAGGGCGGCAGCTCCACGTGGTCGAAGGCCTGCAGGTGCGTCGTCCCCGGCGCCGCCGGAAACTCCCGCAGGCGGCGAGCAGGAGCACCCGGAGCGGGACGGCACGACGCAGCGGTGGATCACCGCACGCTCCTGCGGGACGACCCCCGAAACCTTCCCCGGACGTCACCCGCCCGGCCCACCCGGCACCGTTCGTCCGTGCGGGGGAGGATGACCTCGTGGACGCCGAGGTGGACGTGGACGGGTCGAGAGCCGCCGGGATCGTCGCGGGAACGGCCTGCGGGGACGCGCTGGGCGCGGGGTACGAGTTCGGTCCGCCCCTCGCGGACGGGACGCCCGTGGCGATGGTGGGCGGCGGGGTGTTCGACTGGGCCCCCGGGGAGTGGACCGACGACACCTCGATGGCGGTGCCGGTCCTGCAGGCCGTCGCGGCCGGTCGCCCCCTCACCGACGACGCGACCCTCGACGGGATCGTGGCCGCCTGGGTCGGGTGGGCGCGTGACGCCCAGGACGTGGGGGCCCAGACCCGCGCCGTCCTGGCTCGGCTGCAGGCCCCGTTCACGGCTTCGGACTGCCGCGCCGCCGCCGCTGCGCTGCACGCGGAGACGGGGCGCACGGCCGGGAACGGGTCGCTGATGCGGACCGCGCCGGTCGTCCTCGCCTACCTCGACGGCGGCGGTTCCCCCGAGGAGCTGGCCGTGAGCGCCCGGGCCGTGAGCGACCTGACCCACGCCGACCCGGAGGCCGGTGACGCCTGCGTCCTGTGGTGCGCGGCGGTGCGGCACGCGGTCCTGGCGGGGGAGTTCGACCTCCGCGGTGGACTCGACCTCCTGCCGGGATCCCGCCGCGACCTGTGGGCGGGGCGCATCGACGTCGCCGAGGTCTCCCGACCCCGCGACTTCCCGCAGAACGGCTGGGTGGTCCAGGCGCTGCAGGCGGCGTGGTCGGCGATCGTGACGACCCCCGTCCCCTCGGCCGACCCCGCGTCGCACTTCCGCCTCGCCCTCGAGGACGCGGTGCGCGGCGGGAACGACACCGACACCGTGGCCGCGATCGCCGGCGGGCTGCTCGGGGCCCGCTGGGGTGCCGGGGCCGTTCCCCCGGCCTGGCGCGAACTCGTCCACGGGTGGCCCGGTTCCCGCCTCGCGGACCTGGAACGGATGGCTCAGCAGGCGACGGTGCGCCCGTTCCGCGCGGACTCCTGAGCCGCCGGCACGATCCGGGTCGTCCGCATCCCGACCCCGGTGTCCGGTTGCGGCTGGACGCCCGAACGCACGGCGTCGCGGTCCGCGCCGTGGGGGAGCTGCAGCGGGCGGCCACCGGCTGCGTTCCCGACGCGGTTGGTCACCGCCGTCACCGAGACGGGTTCCGCGCCCAGCCACGCGTCGAGCAGGTCGGCCCCGTGCACGACGTGGTCGACGAGCGCGCCGCCGCCGGCGAGTTCCGGACCGGTGGACCACGAACGTGACGTCGACAGCTTCCCGTCGTTCGTGCCCCGCACGGCGAACACCTGCCCGAGCACGATGCCGCCGGAGAGTTCCAGGTCGGCGAACCAGGCAGCTCCTCCCTCCGATTCCCCCGTCGTCTCGTGCGGTCGCCGACGTCGCACCGCGAGCTCGCCGGGAGTCCCTGCACGATCGCCGTCGGGGGTGAGTGGGCGGCCGAGTGGGGGGTGGTGGGCTAGGGTTGCGGGGTGGACATCGGTCCGACCGTGCTGGCGGTCGACGTGGGCGGAACCGGTCTGAAGGGTTCGGTCGTGGACCTCCACGGATCGACGGTCTCCTTGCGGCACAGCCCCACCGTCTCGCCGGGGCAGGCCCCCGAGGACAACCTGCGCGCGCTGCTCGGGGTGCTGGCCGAGGACGCCCGGGCCGCCGGGGCGGAACCCGTGGCCGTCGGGGTCGTGACCCCCGGGACGGTCGACGAGTCGAGCGGCACGATCGTCTACGCCTCGAACCTCGGCTGGAACTCCTACCCGCTGCGGGCGACGCTGGAGGAGTTCACCGGGTTGCCCGTCGCCGTCGGGCACGACGCGCGCACGGCGGGGCGGGCGGAGCACCTCGCCTCCGGCGCGAGCGGGAGTTTCGCGTTCGTGCCCATCGGGACCGGGATCGCCGCGGCGCTCGTCGTCGGCGGTCGCGTCGTCGAGGGCTCCTCGGGTTCGGCCGGGGAGTTCGGCCACGTCGTCGTCCACGCCGGCGGGGAACTTTGCCCGTGCGGTCAGCGCGGCTGCCTCGAGGCCTACGCGGCCGGGGCGGCCGTCGTCCGGCGCTACCTGGCCCGCGGTGGGCGGGACGCGGTGACCACCGCCGACGTCGTGGGGTTGCTGGGCCGCGACGCCGACGCGGACGCAGTGTGGCGCGACGCCGTCGAGGCCCTGGCGCTGGCCCTGCACGGGCTGACGATGCTCTTCGACCCCGCGGAGGTGGTGCTGGGTGGTGGGGTCTCCGGGGCCGGGCCGTTGCTGCTGGAGCCGCTGGCCGCAGCGCTGGCGGAACTCTTCGTCTGGCGCGCGCCGCCGCCGCTCGCGAGGGCCCGGTGGGGGACCGACGCCGGGAGGGTCGGTGCCGCACTGATCGGCTTCGAGCGGGCCGGTCTCCTGCCGCGCTTCCCCGTTCCCTGAGGTTCCCGCGCCCGGCTCGCGGCGGCAGGTTCCGCGGGTCTGGCAGGCTGCCCCTGTGCACCTGCTCGTGATCACCGACGGAGTTCCGCCCGAGCACCGTGGTGGCGTGGCGTCCTCGGTCCTGGTCGAGGTCGACGAACTCGCCCGCCGCGGCCACGAGGTCACGCTCCTCGTCCGCCGGCACGACCCGGCCCAGCCCCTCGTCGAGGACCGGGGGCACTACCGGCTGCTGCGCCACCCGGCTCCCGCGCGGGGGAGCCGCGGCTACTACGCGCACCCGCTGACGACGACGCTGCAGGTTCCGGGGTGGTTGCGTTCGCTCGACGCCCGCGAGGGTTTCGACGCGGTCTACGTCCACTCGACGTTCCATGCCGCGGCCGCCGTCCGTGCGGGACTCGGCGAGCGCACCGTGCTCCGCTTCCACGCGCCGTCCTCGCTCGAGGTGCGACTCGACGCGGCCGGCGGGAAGTACCCCTTCGCCCGGGTCGCGTCCGGAGCGGTCGCCGACCTCACCCGCCGGGCCGAACGCGTCGCGATCGAGGGTTCCGCCCGGACGCTGGCGACGAGCTGGTACGTGCGGCGGTTGCTGCAGCAGGTGCACCCGGGGGTCCGGGCCCGCGTCGACGTCGTCCCGCTCGCCGTCGATCTGCCCCGGTTCGCGCCGGGTTCCGCGGCCGCGGCCCGGGCTCGTTTCGGGTTGACGGGTTCACCGGTGCTGCTGACCGTGCGGCGCCTCGTCCGGCGGATGGGGCTGGAGAACCTGCTGGCCGCCGTGCCGGCGTTGCGGGCCGAACACCCCGGGGTGCAGCTCGTCGTCGGCGGAACCGGGTACCTCGCCGAGGAACTCCGTCGTCGGGCTCGCGAACTCGGGATCGCCGACCACGTGGTGTTCCCCGGTTTCGTGGCCGACGCGGACCTGCCCGAGCTGTACCGGGCCGCGGACCTCTTCGTGCTGCCCACCCTGGAGATGGAGGGTTTCGGCATCGTCACCGTCGAGGCCTTCGCCAGCGGGGTCCCCGTCGTGGCGACCCCCGTCGGGGCGAACCCGGAGGTCGCGGGTTCGCTGGACCCCCGCACGATCGCCGCCTCCACCGGACCCGCGGACCTCGCGGCGGCGGTGCTGCGGGGTCTGGAACTCCGGGCGGAACTCGCGCCGCGGGCGCGGGCGCACGTCGAACGGAACTACTCGCCCGCCGCCGTCGGGGAACTCGTGGAGGCGGCGCTCGAGAGCGTCACGCGCTCCGCAGGAACCGGGCCGGCCCGGGGAGGTCGCCGGAGGTGACCCGGTCGCTCCCTGGAGGCGGTGCTCGCCGCTGTCCGTGAACCGCGCCCGGCCCCAGCAGCCGAGCGGGTCGAGGACTCGCTGCGCCGGCGCGCCGCGGCCGTCGAGCCTCGTGAGGGGTCCACCCACGGCCTCGTCCACGGCGAGCTCGGCCCGGACCACGTCCTCGTCGACGCGGCCGGCCGGCCGGTGCTCATCGACCTCGGGTGCTCTCGACGACAGCGGGATGACCGTGCGCCGTCCGGGGTGGTCACCTGCGCGATCCGCCGCCACGCGGTAGACAGGTCGACGTGCCGATCCCGGGAGAGCCGTTGATCCGCCAGCAGCGGTTCGGGCTTCGCGTCGTCGTCGTCTCCGGATCCCTGATGGTGCTCTTGTCGATCGCCGGTCTGACCTTCCTGCGCTCTGACCTGACCACCCGCACCCAGGTCCTCGAGGTCGTCGAGGTGGTGTGCGGTGGCCCGCTGGCGGGGGTGAGTGGCCGGCGTCTGCGAGCCGCCCGCAAGCGGTGAAGCTCGGTGATCCTCCGCACGTCGACGTCCGGGGTCTGGACGCATCGGACCCTGGCGGGCGGCGCCACGTCGCTCCTCCGGTACTCGCTCGTCCGGTGGGTGAGGCAAGGTTGCCGTCATGACCGACGCAGGACTGCTCAAGGACGCCGAAACCGAACTCAAGAAGGCGAAGAACAGCTCGACGCACGCTGACCCCGAGAAGCTCTCGAGCCTGGCCGTCGAGGTCGAGTCCCTCGACCCCGAGCTCGCCGGCCGGCTCCGGGTCTCCGCCCAGCAGGTCCGGGCCCTCCGCGCGAAGCACGAACGCGAGCAGAGCCGGGTGCTCAAGCCGAAGTTCCGTGCCGGGGGGCTCGACCGCTTCTGACGCCGTCGTGCGAAGGGTCCGCCTCGCGTGGGAGGCGAAGCGGACCCTCTTCGCTGGTCGTGCTCTCGTCGCCGCGGCACCCGTTCCGGTCAGCTGCAGTCGTGCGGGGCGTCGGCCGCCAGGTCCTGCAGGGTCGTCAGGTTCGCGACGTCGGTCGCGCTGGAACCGGCCGTCGTGGCGTCCGGGACGGCGACCCCGGTGCGGACGAGTTCCGCGTTGACGTCGATCCCGTCGTCGGTGCGGTACCAGCCCGCGCCCGCGACGTCGACGCGCTGGCCCATCGGCAGGTACGACATCAGGTCGCGCACGTAGGCGTCGCGGCACCCCTCGGCGGGCAGGACCCCCGCCAGCGGGGTCGGGTTCGGGCCCTCGGCGCCGGCCACCACGGGCACCGGGCCGGCCGCCCAGGCGACGACGACCTCGGCCGCCGCGGTGCGGGTCGTCGCGGTCGGCGTCGGGGCGGCGAGCGACGTCGAAGCGGTCGCGGTGCCCGTCCCGCGGACCCCCTCCTGGAAGGCCCGCTGGACGACGACGGGGTTGGGGTCGGTGTCGGGGCGTTCGTGCTCCCAGACGCCCAGCGCGGTGAGGGGCAGCAGGACGGCGAGCGCGCCGACGACGAGCTTGCGCCGGGAGACGGGGGCGGAGGCGTCGGCCGCGCCGGGGGAGAGGAAGTCGTGCGGTTCGTTCTCGACCGTGTGCTCCGGCTGCCACGGGGTGTCCCAGCGGGCGAGCTCCCCGCGCTCCCCGAGGTCGACGCGCAGCGCGCTGCCCCGGGCGGAGTAGCGGACGTCGAGCGAGACGACGTGCCAGGGCGGGCCGGGCGCGCGGTGCACCGCGACGACGACGGCCCGGCCGCCGTGGTGGGCGGGGTTCGTCGTGCCCCGCACCTTCACGAAGTCTCCGGGGCGCAGCTCCTCGGACTCGGGTGCACGCACGTCCCCTCCATCGGCCGCGGGGTGGCCCTCATGAGCGCGGGCCCCGGGCGTGGACGTCCGCGACCACCTGCAGCCACCACTCCCGGCGCCGGACGACGGCCGTCCAGGTGAAGCGCAGGACGACGAAGCCCCGGCGGGTGAGTTCGGCGTCGCGGCGGCGGTCCTCCGCGAACTGCACGGGGTCGTCGTGGGTGCGGCGACCATCGAGTTCGACCACCAGCCAGTCGTCGATGAGGAAGTCGACCCGTCCTGCGGGGTCGAGCACCACCTGGGTCTGCAGGGAGTACCCGGCCTCCAGCAGGTCGTAGCGCCCGATCGACTCCAGCGGGGAGCCGGACTTCTCGTCCGCCATGGCCAGCAGCTTCCGGCGGTCGTCGTTGCGGTTCATCCCCTTCGCGGCGAGGTTCAGGTCCTCCCAGGAGACGCGGCCCGCGGCGAGGGCGGCGTCGAGGGGGACCAGGGCGGTGCGACGCGGCAGGCAGCGCAGGCAGTCGAGGACGGTGGTGAGGACATCGGTGCAGCCGTCGAGGTCGGTGACGTCGCGGCGGTGCACCAGGGCTGCGCGCCAGACGAGCTTCGTGCCCCGACCGGCGGTGACGTGCGGTCGGCTCGGCGGGTCGACGAGAGGTAGACCGAGTGCGGCGGCCGCGGAGTGGCAGGAGCGGACGCCACGGACGGCCACGGCGGCGAGGACGTCGACGGGTACGTCGGGGAGGGCGTAGAGCCCAGGAGCCGATCGTCGGACAGTTCCTGCAGCGCAGGCCTTCTGGAGGGCTCGATGCGTGGTGTGGTGGCGCAGGCGGTCCCACCGTGCGGCGCCGCCACACTGCTGCACCGCCGTCTCCGCCTCCACGCGGTCAGACTGGCCGAAACCGCGTGGGGTCGTGGAACGCCTGTGGACAACCGGCCCACGTCAACCAGCGCTGCACCCATCGCGCGACACGCCGTGGGAAGGGGTGTTCCGGACGGCGTGTCGAGTGGTGGGTGCAGCGCTGGTTCACACCTCAGTCGTTGCGGGCGTTGTAGACGGTCGCGCCGGTGGCGCTGACGTGGGCGGCGTAGTCGCGGTAGACGGCCAGCGCCTCCTCGCGGAGCACGTCGGAGACGACGGCGATGCCGCGGGCCTCGAACTGCTCGGCCCAGTCGTCGCGGACGGGGCCCTCGTCGAAACCGCTGATCTCCTCCAGCTCCGGACCGGAACCGGCGACGACGAGGGTGCGGACCCCGGACCAGAGGGTCGCTCCGTAGCACTGGGCGCAGGGACGCCAGTTCACGACGAGCTCGCGACGGGCACCGTCGGCGCCGAGGTCCCACGACCCGGTGCGGGCCTGGGCCAGGCCGAGGGCGGTGACCTCGGCGTGCCCGGAGGAGATCCCGGTGGAGAGGACGACGTTGACGCCCACGGAGACGATCTCCCCGGTGGTGGAGTCGGCCACCACGGCGGCGAAGGGGCCGCCGTTGCCCTCGCGGAAGTTGCGGGCGGCGAGGCGGTGGACGAGGGCCATCCGGTCCTCGCGGGTCGCCAGGGCGTCGGGGACGTCGGCGAGTTCGTCGTCGACCCAGGCGGGGAGGGCGATGGTGAAGGAGTGGCTGAGGGCCGAGGTGTCCATGGGGGGAGGATCCCAGTGCGGCTATCCGGGTGGTAGCCGGTCCCGCCGCTCCAGCGCCGCGGCGCGAGGGTCGATGAGGGGATCAGCGGTCACCGTCGGGGTGACCGGCCGCACCAGGGGAGACGCCTGCATGTCCACGATCGACGAAACCCCGGACACCGCCGTCCGCGGCGCGCAGACCGTCGCGCCCGTCCAGGCCTCCGCGTTGCTCTTCGCCGCGTCGATCCTCGGTGAGGCGAGCTACACCCCCGACCAGGAGCTCAAGGGCACGCTGAGCAGCCCCGCCCGCGTGCACGAGGAGGAGGTCGTCGAGGCCCCCGAGCCCGTCGTCGCGAAGCCCGTCGTCGCGGAGCCCGCCCCGGTCGTGGAGGCCCCCCGCAGCGCGGGCGTCGTCCCCCCGGTGCGCGTCGAGGCCCCCCCCGCGCCGATCGCGGCACCGGTCGCCGCGCCCGTCGTCGAGCCGGTCACGAAGGGCTTCTTCGCCCGCCTGATCGACAAGCTGCTCGGACGCTAGGCCAGCGCGGAGTCGGCGAGCGCGCTGCGCGGCCCCGCGTCCGCGGGGAGCAGCACGGTGCGGTCGGCGCTGCGGGTGGCGAACCGTCCGTGGAGGACGAGGCGGTCGCGGGTGGTGGGGCGCCCGGTGCGGTGCAGGCCGCGGGGGTCGAAGAAGACCACCGTGCCCGCGCCCCCGTGCAGCACGACGTGGGCGGCGCCGCCGAACTCCCGCAGCAGGTCGGGGTCCTCGAGGCGGTGCCCGCTGCGTTCGAGGTGACGGACCCGCCGGGCGCCGCGCCGGCGGTGCGAGGCCCGCACGTAGTGCAGCGGGCCGGTGCCCTCGTCCACGCCCGTCAGGTGCAGGGCGACCTCGAGCGAGGGGCCGGCGGCGGTCCGTGCCCAGTCGGTGGGCCGGACCGGTGCCGCGGCCAGGGTGAGCAGGCCGTTCATGTCCAGGACGCGCACGTCGCGGCGGCAGTAGGCGCCGGCGACCCCGGCGACCTGGGCGTGGCGCAGGAAGCGCGTGTAGGGGTCCTCGGGGTCCACGGGCGGGTGGGCGCCGAGGAGTTCGACGGCGTGCGGGTCGTGCAGCGGCCCGGCCCAGCCGGTGGGTTCGCCACCGGCGACGAGGCGGCGGCGGCGCACGATGTCGGCGGACTGGTCCGCGATGAGGTCGTCGGTGCGTGAGAGGACGTCCTCGAGCAGGGCGGCGCTGCCGAGGAGGGCCTCGACGCTGGTGCTGGCGACGCCGTCGCGCTCCAGGTCGGCCACGACCCGCCGCGCCTCCGGGGACAGGGTCCGCGGTTCTCCTCGCCTGCGCACGTGCCTCCCTCGTCGCTGCTCCTGCGGCACCGTAGTGCTGTCTCACCGTGGGGCGCTAGTGACACTCCGTGAGGGATGCCGTCCCGCCACCGCGCGGACGGCCGTTGCCCGGGGGAAGCTTCGGCCGTGGCGGAAGAAACCAAGGGGACCGTGCTGGTCGCCCTGCTCGCAAACGTCGGCGTCGGCATCGCGAAGGGCATCGGTGGGGCGGTCACCGGCTCCAGCGCGCTGCTCGCCGAGGCCGCCCACTCGATCGCGGACACGATGAACGAGGCGTTCCTGCTGCTCTCGCTCAGCCGGGCCGACCGGCCCGCCGACCGGACCCACCCCTTCGGCTACGGCAAGGAACGGTTCTTCTGGTCCCTCATCGCCGCCGTCGGGATCTTCCTGTCCGGAGCGGTGTTCTCGGTCTACGAGGGGATCTCCTCGCTCACCGGTGAAGCCGAACCGATGTCGACGCAGCACTTCATCGTGATCTACGTGATCCTCGGCATCTCGATCGTGCTCGAGGGGGGTTCGCTGCTGAAGGCGCTGCGGCAGGTCTCGCGCGAGGCCTCGACCGCGCAGCGGCGGGTCCTGACCTACGTCGTCCGCTCACCGGACCCGACGGTGAAGACCGTCGCCAGCGAGGACAGCATCGCCGTCCTCGGCGTGCTGGTGGCGCTCGCGGGGACGATCCTGCACCAGGTCACCGGCTCGAACGTCTACGACGCGATCAGTTCGATCGTCATCGGTGCGCTGCTCGGGGTCGTGGCGTTCCTGCTGGGACGCGACACCAAGGAACTCCTCATCGGTGAGGCCGCCGACCCGGCGGTGCGCGTCGCGGTGGTCCGGGTCCTCGGCGCCGAAGCGGGGATCGTGCGGATCCAGGAGGTCCTCACGATGCAGCTCGGGCCGAGCGGCGTCCTGGTCGCCGCCCGCGTCCAGTTCGGCGAGGAACTCACCTCGCGCGCCATCGAGGAGCTCTGCACCCGCGCCGAGGAGGAGATGCGCCGGCGGGTCCCCACGATCACCCAGGTGTTCCTCGACCCCAGCCGGGTGACGGCGTCCGCGGACGCCGCGGCCCGGGAACGTCTCGCCGTCACCGAACGCGAGGCGGCGGACCTCCTCGACCCCGACGCCGTCGTCCAGGCCCTGCCGCAGGCCCGCACCCGGACGGGTCGCACCCTGCGGAAGTGAGTTCCCGCCCACCGGCACCCCCGGACACCGGGGCCGCAGGTGGTGGGAGGCTGGGGCCTCGAACGTTCCAGGAGGTGGGGTCGTGGCGCGGGATCCGTCCGGGACGGTGATCACGCGTCCGTGGTGGCGTCGCCTCGTCGAGCGCCTGCCCGGACGCTGGCTGGTCGGCGCCCCGGCCGTCGTCGCCGGTCGCGCGGTGCTCGCCGTCACCGGGCTGCTCGTCCTGCTGACCGCCCCGCTGCTCGTGCCGACGGCCGCGGACTGGACGGTCGTGCTGGCCGTCGCGGCCGCCGACGCGGCCCTGCTGGTGGCCAGCCTCGCGGTGCCGTGGGGGCGGCTCGGCCGCTCCGGGCCCGTCCTCTTCCCCCTGGTGCAGATGCTGGGTCTGGCCGTGATCGGCGTGAGCACCGAACGCGTCGACGGCGCCTACGTCCCGCTCTTCGTCCTCGACTTCGTCTTCGCCGGCCTCTTCCTGCCGCCGCGGAGCGCCTACTGGCTGCTGCCCGCCGCGCTCCCGCTCTACCTGCTCACCTCGGAGCAGCTCAGCGCCCAGGTCGCCGTGCGGACGGTGGTCATGGCGTGCGTGTGGGTCCTCGTGGCCGAACTGCTCGCCTCGATGAGCCGCCGCCAGCGGGCGGCCTCGGACCGGCTGGAACGCGACGCGCGCACCGATCCCCTCACCACCATCGGCAACCGGCGCGACCTCGAGGACCGGATGGCGCTGCTCGTCCCCGGGGACAGCGTCGTCGTCTGCGACCTCGACCACTTCAAGCAGCTCAACGACACCCGGGGTCACACGTTCGGCGACCAGGTGCTGCGGGAGTTCGGCGCGATGCTGACCGCGGGGCTCCGGCGCGGTGACTACGCCGCCCGCTTCGGTGGCGAGGAGTTCGTCCTCCTGCTGCACGGCAGCGGGACCGACGTCGCGATCGACGTCGTCGAACGACTGCGCGGCTCCTGGCGGGAACTCGGCGGGGCCGCGACGTTCTCGGCCGGCTGCGCGACGCTGGACGCGGACACCGGCGCCCAGCAGGCCCTCGTCGCGGCCGACGCCGCCGTGTACGCGGCGAAGGCCGCCGGACGCGACTGCACCCGGAGCGCCGAAGCGGCGCAGGGCTGGGGGCCTAGGGTTGACGCGACCACCGCCGAGGCCCTGTTCGAGGAGTAGCCCCCATGCCCACCACCCCCGCCGTCTTCGTCGGACCGCAGGAGAACCCGCTGCTGGTCGAGGCCGTGGAGCGTGGCGGGGGCACGGTCGTCGCGCTGGCGGACGCCGAGGCCGTCGTCGTCAGCGGCGGGCACGGGGACCTGCCCGAACTGCCCGACTCCGTGACGTGGGTGCAGCTGCCCTCCGCCGGGATCGAGAGCTGGGTCGCCGCGGGCGTCATCGACCCCTCGCGCACCTGGACCTCCGCCGCCGGGGCGTACTCGCACTCCGTCGCCGAGGGGGCCGTCGCGCTGCTGCTCGCCGGGGTCCGCGGGATCGGGCGCGCGGCCCGGCTCTCGACGTGGGACCCGGAGACCCTGGACGGCGTCCAGTCCAGCCTGCGCGGCTCGACCATCGCGATCATCGGCGCCGGCGGCATCGGCACCGCGATGATCCCGGCCTTCGCCGGGCTCGGTGCGGAGGTCATCGCCGTGACCCGCCGCGGTCTCCCCGTGGACGGCGCAGCGCAGACGCTGCCCGCCGACCGCGTCGGCGAGGTCTTCGCCGCCGCCGACCACGTCGTGCTCGCCGCTCCGGCGACCTCCGAGACGAAGGCCCTCGTCGGGGCCGAGGAGCTCGCGGCGCTCGGCCCGCAGGGGTGGCTGGTGAACATCGCCCGTGGTTCCCTCGTCGACACCGACGCCCTCGTCGCGGCGCTCGCCGCCGGCACCATCGCCGGGGCCGCCCTCGACGTGACCGACCCGGAACCGCTGCCCGACGGCCACCCGCTGTGGACCGAACCCCGCTGCATCGTCACCCCGCACTCGACCAACCCGAGCGTGCTGCGGGTCGGCGCGCTGGCCGAACGGGTCACCGAGAACGTCCGTCGTTTCGCCGCCGGTGAGGAACTGCTGGGTCTGGTCGACCCCGAACGCGGGTACTGATCCTCCGACGTGCGGGGTGCCACCCCGCGCGTCACGGTGGTCCCGTGCAGACGTTCCTCCCCTACCCCGACTTCGCCCGGTCCGCGGCCGTCCTCGACGGTCCGCGGCTGGGCGAGCAGCGCGTGGAGACGCTGCAGGTCCTGCGCGCCCTCGAACTGCCCGACCACGGCTGGGTGAACCACCCGGCGGTGCGGATGTGGCGGGGGTGCACCCCGGCCCTGGTCGCCTACGGCCTCGCGGTCGTCGACGCGTGGACCGTCACCGGCCGCGCCGACACCACCGGAGCGCAGATCGCGGAGTTCGCCCCCGAGGTCGTGGGTCGCCCGCAGTCCGCGCTGGCCGACCTGATGCCGTCGTGGCTGGGCGACGAGGACCTGCACCGCAGCCACCGTTCCGCGTTGCTGCGCAAGGATCCCGGGTTCTACCGGCCCCTCTTCGGCGACGAACCCGAGATGCCCTGCGTGTGGCCGGACCCGCCCTCGCCGGCCCCGCCGGTCCGCCCCGCCGGGCGGCTGGTGTGGATCGTGCGCGGAGCGCCCGCGGTCGTGGGGGAGTTCCTCACCGACGGCGTCGTGGGCCTCGGCGTGGACTCCGGCATCGACGTCGACGTGCGCGGGGCGGCGTCGGGCGCCTCCCTGCGCGACCTGCTCCGCGAGATCTCCCCCGGGAGACGACCGGGCAAGGCGCTGCGGGTCCTCGACACCTTCGTCCACGAACTCGACCCCGGGACCGAGGTGGCCCTGCCCATCGAGGGCGACCAGGCGCTGCTGCTCGGCGAGGTCGTCGGCGAGTACGAGTTCGACGCCCGCAAGGGCGTCCTCGCGCGCCACCGCCGGAAGGTCCGCTGGGGTGGCCGGGCCGCCCGCCGCGACGTCGAACCCCCTGCCCTGCTGCAGGATCCCCGCCCCTTGTTCAGTGTTCCGCTCGCCGCCTGAGGAGAACCCCTTGTCCGACACCGCCCTGCTCGACGTCGACGGCACGCTCGTCGACACCAACTACCAGCACGCCCTCGCGTGGTTCCGCGCGTTCCGACGCTTCGACCTCACGTTGCCGGTCTGGCGGATCCACCGCGCCGTCGGGATGGGCGGGGACCAGCTCGTCCCCGCCGTGGCCGGCGAGGAGTTCGAGGACGCCCACGGGGACGCCGCGCGGGACGCCTGGACCGAGGAGTACGAGCCGATGTCCGGCGAGGTCCAGCCCTTCGACGGCGCTCGCGACCTCCTGGTGGAGCTGCGGCGGCGGGGCTGGAAGGTCGTCCTCGCCTCCTCCGGGCAGCAGGACCAGGTGGAGGGCTACCTCGACCTGATGGGGGCCCGGGACCTCGTCGACGGCTGGACCACCTCGCAGGACGCCGAGAGCACCAAACCCGCCCCCGACCTCTTCCACGCTGCGCTGCAGCGGGTCGGGGGTTCCTCGGGGGTCGTGCTCGGGGACTCGACGTGGGACTTCGAGGCGGCGGGGAACGCCGGGATGACCGCGGTCGCCGTCCGGACGGGGGGTTTCTCCTCCGAGGAACTGACGACTGCCGGTGCGGTCGCGGTGTTCGACTCGTTGCGGGACCTGCTGGAGGGCCTGGACGGGACGCCCTTGTCCCACCCCTCCTGATCAGCCCTGGTGGTCAGCGCAGGGTGCGGGTGCGCCGCGGGATCGTGACGGTCGCGGTCGGCGCCGAGGCCGTCACGCTCGCCTTCGCCGCGGCGACCGCCGCGCCGACGTCCAGCATCCCGGTGCCGTAGCCGGCGTCCCAGGACTCGGGGGTGGCGGTCGTCCGCAGGACGTCCTCGACCTGCGCGACGCTGGCCCGGGGCGCGACGGAGCGGACCAGGGCCGCGGCGGCGGAGACCTGCGGGGCCGAGAAGGACGTCCCGGAGGCGGAGGCGTACACGTACCGGCCGGAACTGAGGGGTTTCCCGACGGGGATCTTGTCGCCGGGGGCGCTGAGGTCGACGAGGGTGTTGTGCTGGGCCCAGGGGGCGGGGGCCCCGGTGCTGGTGGACGCCGAGACGGAGATGACGCCGGGGTAGGAGGCGGGGTACTCCAGCGGGTTCCCGGTGTCGCCGGAGTTCCCGGCGGAGGCGACCACGACGACACCCTTGCCGATCGCGTAGGCCACGGCCGCCGCGGTGGTGCTGTTGTAGTCCTCCCCGCCCAGCGACAGGTTGAGGACGTCGGCGCCCTGGTCGACGGCCGCGGTGATGCCCTCGACGACGGCGTCGCTCGCACAGCCCTGGGGTTCGCAGACCCGGATCGCGAGGATCTTCACGTCGGGCGCGACCCCCGCTGCGCCGTAGGCGTTCTGGTAGGCGCCGGCGATGACGGTCGAGACCTCGGTGCCGTGCTCGCCGATGTCGGTGCCGGCCGCGAAGTTCCCGCCGTCGATCACCCGGCCGGCGATGTCGGGCTGGGTCGCGTCGACACCGGAGTCGAGCACGGCGACGGTGAGCCCGGTGCCCCGGGTGGTGGGCCACGCGTCGTAGGCGTGGATCGAGCCCAGGTGGTAGGCGTAGGACAGGTACGGGTCGGTCGCCTTCAGGGTGCGGCCCGTCAGGGGCGTGGCGCCGGTGGGCGCCAGCGCGTAGGTGGTGCGCACCTGGGCCGCGGACACCGCGGGGTCGGCCTCCATCGTCGCCGCCAGTCGCTGGGCGGCGGCGCGGTCGGTGGCGGTCCGGGTCTCCAGCTGGGGTCGCCCGTCGACCCAGCGCAGCGCGTCGACCTGGACCCCGGGACCGTCGGCCGGCGTGATCTCCACGGCGTGCGCGGCGGAGCCCGGCACCAGGGTCAGCGCGAGCAGCGCGGAGGCGACGGTGGCGGTGCGGAGGAACTGGGGCAACGGGGACTCCCTGGGTCGGGGCGAGACTCCCCGTGCATCGACGGTCTCACACGGTCGCTTGAGACGGGTGGGTCCGCCTCGACCCGGATGGCCGTACGGCCCGGCCGGGCGTGTTCCGGCCACCGCTTCCTGGTCACCGTCGGGTTGCGGTGAGGGGGAAGTGCTTGCCGGAACGGCGGTGCGTCGACTAACTTCCGATACGCATCGACGAAGCGCATCGACGAGGACGTCGACGTTCGTCTCACGGGGTGGGAGGGTGGCGTGGCCCGAGTTCCGACGAGCAAGGACGTGGCGAAGGTCGCCGGCGTCTCCCAGAGCACCGTCTCCTACGTGATGAGCGGAAAGCGTCCGATCTCCGAGAAGACCCGGCGTCTGGTCGAGGACGCCATGGAGCAGTTGCTGTACCAACCGCACGCCGGTGCCCGCGCCCTGGCGAGCCAGCGCACGAACATCATCGCCATCGTCCACCCGGTCCTCTCCAACCTCGGGGTCGGCGGGATCATGGCGTTCATCGACGAGATCGCCGCCCAGGCCCGGCGACGCGACTACGACGTCCTGCTGGTCACGGCCGACGAGGGCAAGGAGAGCCTGCGTCGGGTCGCCGGGCGCGCCCTGGCCGACGCCATGGTCGTGATGGAGGTCAAGGCCGAGGACGAGCGGGCCGAGGTCGCGCGCGGGATCGCCCAGCCGAGCCTGTTCATCGGCTACCCGGACGAGGCCCTGGACGAGCACAGCACGTTGCACTGCATCGACTTCGACTTCGCCGGCGGTGCGGAACTCCTGGTCGGTGAACTCATCGGCGCTGGAGTGCACGAGATCGTCGTGCTCGGCTGGGGTCCGGAGGTCGTGGCCCGTGGGGTGAACTACGTCCCGCGGTTCCGCCGTCGGGCCGAGGCCACCGCTGCCGCGGCGGGAGTTCCGCTGCGCTGGGTCGAGGTCCCGCGCGACTCGGTCGCCATCCGCGCGGCGCTCGACGACCTGCTGGGCTCGGGGTCCGTCCCCGGGTTGCTGCTCGCGGACGGTGTCCCCGAAACCCTCGGTGCCCTGCTCGACCGCGGTCTGCGGCCGGGGCGGGACGTCGACGTCGTGGCGTTGTGCACCGACGCGGAGGCGGAGGCGCAGGCCGTGCCCGTGACCGCCGTCTCCCAACAACCCCGGGACGTCTCCCGGCACGCCGTCGAGTGGCTGTTCCAGTTGCTCGACGATCCCGCGGCACCCGGCGAGGTCCGCCTGGTCCCGGCCCACCTGACCCGACGACAGTCCGTGCGCCCCCCGAACTGACTTCCCCCGTGGATCGACCACCCGGCCGATCCACCCCCATCGTCGATACGCATCGACGAACTACTGCCCACGCTGTCGTGGGCACGAGGAGAGGAACGACATGGCTCGACGAGGATCCATGGGACGCACCCGCGCGATCGCTGCGCTGGCGGCCCTCCCGCTGCTGCTCGCGGCCTGCGGCGGCGGCGGTGGGAGTGCGACGAAGTCGGACTCCGGCACGCTGCGCGTCCTGGACTACTACAACTCCGACCCCAACAAGACGTTGTGGGGCACGGCGCTCACCGACTGCGGCACCAAGATCGGCATGAAGATCCAGCGGGAATCCGTCCCCGGCGAGACCCTCATCCAGAAGGTGCTGCAGCAGAGTTCCTCCAAGACGCTGCCGGACGTGCTCATGCTCGACAACCCCGACGTGCAGCAGATCGCCGCCTCGGGTGCGCTGGCCCCGCTGGACGACCTGGGGGTCGACTCCTCCGGGGTCGCCGACGGCGTCATCAAGGCCTCGACCTACCAGGGCAAGCTCTACGCCCTGCAGCCCGTCACGAACACCATCGCGCTCTTCTACAACAAGAAGATCCTCGAGGCCGCGGGCATCACGCCCCCCACCACCTGGGACGAGCTCAAGACCGACGCGAAGGCGCTGACCGCCGGCAGCCAGTACGGGTTCGCGATGTCCAACGTCAACACCTACGAGGGCACCTGGCAGTTCCTGCCCTTCATGTGGTCCAACGGCGGCGACGAGAAGGACATCAACACCCCCCAGACCGCGGCCGCCCTGCAGCTGGTCAAGGACCTCCTCGACCAGGGCTCGCTCTCGCAGTCCACCGTCACCTGGACCCAGGCCGACGTCGCCGACCAGTTCTCGGCCGGCAACGCCGCCATGATGATCAACGGCCCGTGGAACTTCGGGACGCTGGACAAGGTCTCGGGCCTCGACTACGGCATCGTGCCCATCCCGGCCCCCACCGCCGGCGGGACCGTCGTGTCGCCGTTCGGCGGCGAGGCCTGGGCGGCTCCGGAGACCGGGGACAAGGACAAGCAGAAGAAGGCCGGAGAACTCATCCAGTGCCTCAACAGCGACGAGAACGAGGTCACGATCTCGTCCGGCACCGGAACCGTCCCGACCAAGCCGAGCCTCTCGAGCCAGGCCGTCGCGAAGAACGCCAAGCTCGAGGCGTTCGCGTCGCAGGTCCCGGACCTGCGCGCCCGCACCGGTGAGCTCGGCCCGGACTGGCCGAAGGCCGCGACGAAGATCTACACCGCGGTGCAGAACGCGCTCGTCGGGGGCATGACCCCCGAGGCCGCGCTGGCGCAGGCCCAGAATGGCTGAGGTCTCGGCCCCAGGTCGTTCCGCCGGCGGGGCCACCGCCCCGTCGGCGGGTGCGGCCCCGAGGAAGGGCCCGTCGCAGAAGCTGACGACGCGTCTCGTCCAGATCGCGTTCATCGTCCCCGCGGTCGTCTACCTCGTCCTGTTCTTCGGCTTCCCCGTCGTCAAGAACGTCGTCATGGGTTTCCAGGCCTACACGACCAAGACGTTCTTCACCGGTGAGGCCCCCTGGGTCGGGCTGGAGAACTACCGCAACGTCATCGGCGACGCGATCTTCTCCCGCTCCGTCGTGAACACCCTGCTCTTCACCGCCGGGTCCATCGCCGGACAGTTCGTCCTCGGTCTCGCGATCGCGTTGTTCTTCCACAAGCGGTTCGCGCTGTCGGGGATCCTGCGCTCGCTGATCCTGCTGCCGTGGCTCATCCCGATGATCGCCGGCACCGCGGTGTGGCGCTGGATCCTCGACGCCGACAACGGCGCCCTCAACCGGATCCTCTCCGCCCTGCCCGGCGTGGACGCCTCACCGAACTGGCTGACCTCCACCTCCCTCGCCCTGATCGCGGTGATCGGGGTGAACATCTGGCTCGGCATCCCCTTCAACATGACCATCCTCTACGGCGGTCTGCAGGAGATCCCCGAGGAGCTCTACGAGGCCGGTGCCCTCGACGGCGCCACCGGGTGGCGGGCGTTCCGCCACATCACGTGGCCGTTGCTGCGCCCGGTCGTCACCGTCGTCCTCGTGCTGGGGGTCGTCTACACGCTGAAGGTCCTCGACGTCATCCTCGGGCTCACCAACGGCGGCCCGGCGAACTCCACCCAGACGATCTCCACGCTCTCCTACGACATGTCGTTCCGTCAGTTCGACTTCGGGGCGGGCGCGGCGCTGGGCAACATCCTCATCGTCATCTCCCTGATCTTCGCCGTGGTCTACCTGCGGCTCAACCGGAAGGCGGTGGACGAGTGAGCGCGGTCATCTCCACCCGGGCCGGTACGACGGAGGTCCGGGCCGAGGGCAAGGCCCCCCGTCGCCCGGTCTACACGGTCGTCGGCATCCTCATCCTGGCGTTCATGCTGTTCCCGCTGTACTGGATGGTGAACGTGTCGCTGCAGCCGGCCGGGAACGCCGTCGCGACCCCGTGGCTGCCGTTCGACTTCTCGCTGCGGGGCTACACCACGGCGATCTCCGAACAGGGCCACAACCTCGTCACCTCCCTGGTCATCAGCCTCGGCTCGGTCGTGTTCAGCCTCCTCATCGCGACTCCCGCGGCCTACGCCATGGCCCACTTCAAGTTCGGCCGCTGGGCGACGGTCATCCTCTTCGGGATCCTCGTCACCCAGATGGTGCCCGGCATCGTCGTCGCCAACGCGCTCTACAGCGCCTACACCGACCTCGGCCTGCTCAACACGACGGGCGGGCTGATCCTCGCCGACTCCGCCGCCGGGATCCCGTTCTCCATCATCCTCATGCGGGCGTTCATGGGGTCCATCCCGGCCTCGGTCATCGAGGCCGCCTACGTGGACGGCGCCGGTCCGGTCCGGGCGTTCTTCTCCATCGTGCTGCCCATGAGCCGCAACGCGCTCATCACGGCCGGGTTGTTCACGTTCCTCTTCGCCTGGGGCGACTTCCTCTTCGCCCTGACCCTCACCACGACCGCCGACGTGCGCCCGATCACCCTCGGCCTGTACACCTACGTCGGGAGCTTCGTGTCCGACTGGTCGCCGATCATGGCGACCGCGGTCCTGTCCTCCCTGCCCGCCATCGCCCTGCTCGTCCTGGCCCAGCGCTACGTCGCCGCCGGGGTCACGGGTGGGGCTGTCAAGTCCTAGGAGTTCCGAATGACCATCAGAGTGACCGTGTGGGGCGAGAACCGCCACGAACAGCTGGAACCCGCGGTGGCGCAGCGCTACCCGACCGGGATGCACGGTGCCGTCGCCGAGGGCATCGAGGCCAACCTCGGTTCCGGCGTGACCGTCCGGACGGCGACCCTGGACCAGCCCGAGCACGGGTTGACCGAGGAGGTCCTGCAGAACACCGACGTCCTCACCTGGTGGGGGCACGCCGCGCACGGCGACGTCTCCGACGAGGTCGTGGAGCGGGTCCACCGGCACGTGCTGGCCGGGATGGGGCTCATCGTCCTGCACTCCGGGCACTGGTCGAAGATCTTCCAGAAGCTCATGGGGACCTCGTGCACGTTGCGGTGGCGTTCCGAGCACGACCGGGAACTGCTGTGGACGATCGACCCCACGCACCCGATCGCGCAGGGCGTGCCGCACCCGTTGATCATCGAGGAGGACGAGATGTACGGGGAGTTCTTCGACATCCCCGCCCCCGACGAGATCGTCTTCATCTCCTCCTTCACCGGCGGCGAGGTGTTCCGCTCGGGCATCACGTTCAAGCGCGGGTTCGGGAAGATCTTCTACTTCCGTCCCGGTGACCAGGACTTCCCGACGTACTTCCACGAGGGGGTCCGCAAGGTGATCTCCAACGCGGTCGAGTGGGCCGTCACGGTTCGCCCCGAGCGGACCGATCCGGTGCTGCTGCGCTACGACACCGAGGACTTCTACAACGGCCAGGGCTACCAGGGCGCCCTCGACCCGGAGAAGCAGCAGTGACCGCCCCGCTCCGCGTCGTCCTCGTCGGGGCCGGCGGCATGGGCAAGGCGTGGCTGGCGACGATCCTCGCCGACCCGGCCGTCGAACTGGCCGGGGTCGTCGACCTCGACCTCGACGCCGCGGCCGCCGCCCTCGCCGCGGCCGGGGTCCCGGACGTCGCGACGGGACGTGACGCCGTCGAGGTGGCGCAGCGGACCGGCGCGCAGGCGATCGTCAACGTGACGGTGCCGCAGGCGCACCACCCCGTCACCACGGCCGCGCTGTTCGCGGGGTTCCCGGTGCTGGGGGAGAAGCCCGTCGCCTCGACCGTCGCCCAGGGGTTGTCGCTCGCGGCGGCCTCGGAGGTCTCCGGGGTGCCGTTCCTGGTGTCGCAGTCGCGACGCTACAACGTCCACGTCGAGGAGTTCCGCGCGCAGGCCGCCGTGCTCGGCGACCTGGGATCGCTGTCGACGGAGTTCTTCAAGGCGCCGCACTTCGGCGGCTTCCGCGAGGAGATGGCCCAGCCGCTGCTCGTCGACATGGCGATCCACCAGTTCGACCTCGCGCGGTACCTGTTGGGGGCCGAACCCGTCTCCGTCTACTGCGAGTCCTGGAACCCGTCGTGGTCCTGGTACTCCGGGGACGCCTCGGCCGCGGCCGTCTTCGAGATGTCGAACGGCTCCCGCTACACGTTCACCGGCTCGTGGTGCGCGCCCGGCCAGGAGACCTCGTGGAACGGGGCCTGGCGGCTCTCCGGCGCGAACGGCACGGCGTCGTGGAACGGCGACGACGTGCCCGTCCTCGACGCGCCCGGCTCGCCCGCGGCGTTCACCGACCCCGGGAAGGAGATCGCCGGGTCGCTCGCGGCGTTCACCGCCTTCCTGCAGGACGGGACGCCGTTCTCCGGTGAGGTGCACGACAACGTCCTGAGCCTGGCCATGGTCGAGGCGGCGGTCGAGTCCGCCGCGTCGGGCACCCGGGTGCTGGTGGACGACGTGCTGCAACGCGCCTACGAGCAGGCCCTCGCCGACGAGCAGCGCGCCGACGTCGCGGCGGCCCTGAAGGGCTGGACCTCCGTCCGCGAGGCCCTGACCCGCTGACCGCACCCCCTCCGACGCGTGATCCCGCGGGGATTCCCCGCGGGATCGCGCGTCGGAGGGGTGTGCCGCGGGTGTGGACCGGTCAGTACGATCCAGCCCAGAACGTTCGACGACGATGTCCTGGAGGAAGTCCTCGCATGTCCACCGATCGACCGGAGTTCGGGGTCGCCGTCATCGGCCACTCCTTCATGGGGGCCGTCCACTCCCACGCCTGGCGCAGCGTCGACCACGTCGGCACCCCGCGCTGGCGCACCAAGCGACTCGTGCTGGCCGGGCGTGACCTCGGCCGCGCCCAGGCCGCCGCCGAGCAGTTCGGCTGGGACGAGGGCGTCGCCGACTGGCACGAGGTCATCGCGCGCGACGACGTCCAGGTCGTCGACATCCTGACCCCCGGCGACTCCCACGCCGAGATCGCCATCGCCGCGCTGCAGGCCGGCAAGCACGTCATCTGCGAGAAGCCGCTGGCCAAGACGGTCGCCGAGGCGCAGGCCATGACGGAGGCCGCGCAGGCCGCCGCCGCGTACGGCGTCCGCAGCATGGTGGCGTTCAACTACCGTCAGGTGCCCGCGATCGGGCTCGCCAAGCAGCTCGTCGACTCCGGTCGCCTCGGTGAGGTCCGTCAGGTCCGCGCGGTGTACCTGCAGGACTGGATCGTCGACCCCAGCTTCCCGCTCACCTGGCGCCTGCAGAAGGACCGTTCGGGGGCCGGGGCGCTGGGCGACATCGGTTCGCACATCATCGACGCGGCGCAGTTCATCACCGGCCAGCGCCTCACCGGCGTCTCCGGCACCGTCGAGACCTTCGTCAAGCAGCGTCCGCTGGAGGCCGCCCGCACCGGGTCGAACACCGGCCTGGGCGCCGAGGCCTCCACCGAGTTCGGCGAGGTCACCGTCGACGACGCGGCCGTGTTCTTCGGGCGGGGTGACGGCGGCGCGCTGATGACCTTCGAGGCGACCCGGATGGCGCTGGGCCGCAAGAACGGCATGCGGATCGAGGTGAACGGCTCGAAGGGGTCGATCGCCTTCGACTTCGAGTCCATGAACGAGCTCTGGTTCTTCGACGGCTCGCTCCCGGACGCGGAGAACGGGTTCCGCCGGATCCTGGCCACCGAACCCGAGCACCCCGGGGTCTCCAACTGGTGGCCGGCCGGGCACGGCCTGGGCTACGACCACCCCTTCGTGCACGAGCTGCAGGAGTTCCTCGGCGCGATCGTCGACGGCCGCGACCCCAGCCCCAGCTTCGCCGACGGGCTGCAGGTCCAGCAGGTGCTGGACGCGGTGCAGCGCAGCGCCGAGAACGACTCCACCTACACGAGCATCTGAGGAGAAGAACATGGCAGAGACGCGTCCGGTGACGTTGTTCACCGGCCAGTGGGCCGACCTCCCCTTCGAGGAGGTCTGCCGCCTCGCCTCGGAGTGGGGCTACGACGGCCTCGAGATCGCGACCTGGGGTGACCACCTCGACGCCACCCGGGGCGCGAAGGACGACGCCTACATCGCCGAGAAGAAGGCGATCCTCGAGAAGTACAACCTCAAGGTGTGGACGATCTCCGCGCACCTGACCGGCCAGGCCGTCTGCGACCTGATCGACCAGCGGCACCAGGACATCGTCTCCGTCGAGGTCTGGGGCGACGGCGACCCCGAGGGCGTGCGTCAGCGCGCCGCGGAGTACGTCAAGGACGCGGCCCGCACCGCCGCCAAACTGGGCGTGAAGACCGTCACCGGGTTCACCGGATCCTCCATCTGGCACACCGTCGCGATGTTCCCCCCCACCCCCGACTCCATGGTCGAGGCCGGCTACCAGGACTTCGCCGACCGCTGGAACCCGATCCTGGACGTCTTCGACGAGCTCGGGGTGAAGTTCGCCCACGAGGTGCACCCCTCCGAGATCGCCTACGACTACTGGACGACCAAGCGCGCGATGGAGGCCATCGGCCACCGCGAGGCGTTCGGGCTGAACTTCGACCCGTCGCACTTCGTGTGGCAGGACCTCGACCCGATCGGGTTCATCCGGGACTTCTCCGACCGGATCTACCACGTGCACTGCAAGGACTCCCGCAAGCAGCTCGACGGCCGCTCCGGTCGCCTCGGTTCGCACCTGCCGTGGGCGGACTCCCGTCGCGGCTGGGACTTCACCTCCGTCGGTCACGGCGACGTGCCCTGGGAGCTGATCTTCCGCGAGCTGAACAACATCGGCTACACCGGTCCCACCAGCGTGGAGTGGGAGGACGCGGGGGTGGACCGCCTCAACGGCGCCCCCGACGCGCTCGCCTTCGTCCGCAAGCTCGGCGCGTTCTTCGTGCCCCCGGCCGCGGCGTTCGACGCGGCCTTCTCCTCCAAGGGCTGAGTCCACGATCCGTGATCTTGCGGGGAGACCCAGCAAGATCACGGATCGGGTGGGGGGCTCAAGGGATTCACCCGGCCGGCCGATGGGACAGGGTGCGTCCGGGTCCGGGCGCACCACAGGTCCGATCGCCGGGGGTGGAGCCGCGTGTGGTCCCGGCTCGTCACGCCTGGTGAGCGCCTCGTGGACGCGCCCGGAGAACCCGTCGCGCTGCAGGGCGTGCTGCGACGCCGGCTGATCTTCTGCCTGCTCTTCGTCGCCGCGACCCTCGTCGGCCGCAGCGCCCAGGCCGACGGCGCCCACCTCGCGATCGTCTGGCCCGCCTCCGCCGTCGGGTTGCTCTGGATCGCCGGCTCGCCCGGACGTCGGCACCGGATCGTCGACGGCGCGCTGCTGCTGGCCGTCACCGTCGCCCTGCGGGTCGTGACGCACATGCCGGTGGTCGAGTCGGTGGCCCTCGCCGTCGCCGCGTCGATCCAGGCCTTCGCCGGGGCGCACGTCTACCGCCGGTTGCAGCCCGAGGGCTTCCACCTCGTCACCCCCGCGCACGTCCGGTCGCTGGCGCTGTCCTCGCTGGCGGGGGCGCTCGCGTCGACGCCCCTCGCCGCGCTGGGCTTCGCGTTCGTCGCCGGGGTCCCCACGGCGGCCTCGAGCGCGCAGTGGGCGTTGCGCACCGCCGTGTCGACGTTCGTCGTCGTCGCGGTCGTCCTGCGCACCGCCGAACGTCGTCCGGGCGCACCGGGCAGCGCCGCCTCGCGGTGGGAGCGGTACGCGCTGTTCGTCGTGTTCGTGGCGTCCTACGTCGTCGCGTTCTGGATCCTGGACGGGTTCGCGGTGACGTTCCTCGTCCTGCCGGTGGCGGTCTGGACGGCGCTGCGGCGCACGACCACCGCCGCCATGGTGCACGTCGTGCTCGCGGCCGCGGCCGTCGTCGTGTCCGCCTGGTCCGACTCTGGACCGTGGCAGGAACTCACCCCCGACCTGCAGGCGATGTGCGCTGAAGCCTTCATCGGGACCCTCGGTTTCCTGACCCTGGTGCTCGCGCTCTACCGCGACGAGAGCATCGAGAACGCCGACCGGGCCGTTCGCGCGCTGCGCGACGCGGCCGAGCAGGGCGATCTGCTCACCGCCGTCTTCGGGTCGATCTCGGACGCCGTCTGCGTCTTCGACAGCGCGGGGAACTCGTTGCTGCGCAACCCGGCGGCCGAGGCGTTGCTGGGTGGCGTGCTGCGGACCGAGCGCAGGCGCTGGGACGCCGGCTACGGCTACTTCCACCTCGACGGGGAGCGGTTCGTCGACGGCGACCTGCCCGTCGTGCGCGCCTTGCGGGGGGAGGCCGTCGACGGTCTCGACCTGCGGCTGTCCTCCCCGCAGGTCCCCGAGGGGGTCCTGCTGAACGTCAGCGCCCACCCCCTGCCCGCGTCCGGTGGCGCCGTCTGGAACGGCGGTGTCGTCGCCGCCTTCCACGACGTCACCGAGGTCCGGACCGCCAGCGCGCAGGTGGCGCAGGCGCACGACCTCATGACGAACGTGCTCGCGGCGGCGACGGAGCACTCGATCATCGCCGTCGACACCACGGGCGTCGTGACGTTGTTCAACGAGGGTGCCGAGCGGATGCTCGGGTGGAGTGCCGAGGAGATGGTCGGCGGCCCGGCGCTGACCGTCCACGACCCGGCCGAGGTCCGGGCCATGGTCGAGGCGCTGGGCCTGGCCCGACCGAACGACCTCTTCTCGCGCGCGGCCCCCGAGGAGACCACCACCGGCCGCTTCACCTACGTCCGCAAGGACGGCAGCACCCTGCCCGTCAGCCTGACGACGTCGGCCATGCTCGACGGCGAGGGGCACCTCATCGGCTGGATCGGGATGGCCACCGACGTCTCCGACCTGGAGAACTCCGAGGAACTGTTCCGCATCGCGCTCGAGACGGCGCCCGTCGGCATCGTCATGGTCGCCGCCACGGGCCGGGACACCGGTCGGATGCTGCGGGTCAACCGGGCGCTGTGCCGGTTCACCGGGAGGACCGAGGAGGACCTGCTCGGGGTCGCGTTCGACACCCTGGGCTCGGACTGGTTGCCCTTCGACGACCTGTTCGCCGCCGTCCTCAGCGGTGCCCAGGCCGAGCAGCGCGTCGACGTCGTGTTCGACGCCCCCGACGGACGCCGGCTCGAGGCCCAGGTGTCGGCCACGCTGGTCCGCCCCCGAGGTCGCGAGGTCATGCTGCTCGGCCTCGTGGAGGACGTCACCGAGCGGCGGGCGGCCCAGCGGGAGCTGAGCCACCAGGCGCTGCACGATCCGCTGACCGGGCTGCCCAACCGCACCCTGTTCCTGGACCGGCTCGAGCACGCGGTGACCCCGCCCGCGCGCGGGACCGGTCCGGTGGGTCTGCTCTACGTCGACCTCGACGGGTTCAAGGCCGTCAACGACACCGCCGGTCACCAGGCCGGGGACGACCTGCTGGTGGAGGTGTCCCGGCTCCTGTCCTCCTGCGTCCGTCCCGGCGACACCGTCGCCCGCCTCGGCGGGGACGAGTTCGCCGTCGTCTGCCCGGGGACGTCGGGGGAGTCCGACCTGGTCGCGATCGGGGCCCGGATCCTCGCGTCGCTGCACGATCCGATCCGGGTCCGGGGCTTCGACGCGGTCGTCGGGGCGAGCATCGGGGTGCGCTGGTGCGCGGGGGGTGTCACGGCCGAGCAGCTGCTCCGGGACGCCGACGAGGCGATGTACGCGGCCAAGCGTTCCGGGAAGGGGCGGGTGGTGGTGCACGGTGGGCGGGGAACCGCCGTCCTGGCTGCCGCGTCCCGTGACGACTGGAGCTTGTGACGGAACGTGTCCAGGCGGGCACGCCGAGTGTGGCACATGTCACAGGATCCCCCCGCGACGGCCCCAGACTGGTTGAGTGCGGCGCATGACGACGCTCCCCCGGCGCCCCTTCCGCACGCTCACCACCACCGCGCTCGCCCTCGCCCTCGCCACGGCCTCGCTGGCCCTGGCCGCACCCGCCTCCGCGGACGAGATCACCCCCACCCCGATCGACCCGCAGGCCCTCCAGGTCCTCGACGAGACCAACGCCGCCCGCGCCACCGCGGGCTGCGCGCCGCTGCTCCTCATGCCGCTGGAGACCGGGGTCGCCGACGGGCACGCCGACCAGATGGCCGCGACCGGCGACTTCAGCCACACCGGTCCCGACGGCAGCTCCCCGCGGAGCCGGCTCGCGGCCGTCGGGGTGCGACCCCAGCGCACGGCCGAGAACATCGCCCTCGGTTACGACGCGGCCTCGGTGCTCGACGCCTGGATGGCGAGCCCGGGTCACCGCGCCAACATCCTCGACTGCAGCCTCGTCTACGTCGGCATCTCCGAGCGTCAGGGCGTCGGCGGCCAGTACTGGACCCAGGTCTTCTCCAGCCTCTGACCGGTCACCGCACGTGATTTCCCTCCGACGCGTTGTTCCGGGCCTGCACGAGGCATGCTGGGACCGCACGCGGAACCGGGGCGGCGCGAGCGCCGTCGGAGGTTCCGGGCGCCAGGAGGGTGCGGAGGTCGCACCCGCAGCGTCGGGAGGTCGGAGTGTCCGGAGCACCGTGGTGGGAGGACTTCCACGCGGACCGGCCGGACGACGCTCCCCGGGCCGGGACCACCACGCGCGCCTCCGCCCCGCCGCAGGTCGTGCCCACCCCGCCACCTCCGCGACCGCCCCGCGTCCTGCAGGTCGTCGCGGGGATCCTGGGCGTGGTGCTCCTGGTGCTGGTGGCCCTGCTCGCGGTCCGGACCTCCGCCCGCCCCGCCGACGACGGGGTCTCGGCCCAGGGAACCCCCGGCGCGCCGGCGACCACCTCCGTCCTGACCCCCTCGCCGTCACCGTCGCGGTCCCCGTCCAGCGGGACCGCGGCGGTCGACGCGGCCGCGACGGCTGAGTTGGAGGCGCTGCGCCAGAACGGCTTGCGCGCCCACCCGCCGACCGGGCAGTGGGTCGCGCAGCTCTCGGCCAAGAGCGTCGGGACCACCGACCCCGTCCAGACCGCGTCCAACGGCAGCAGCACCTTCTACGCCGCCGACATCCTCGCCCAGTCCCGCGAGATCGCCTCCGGCCCGGCCGGCGGGGACGTCTTCGTGCTCAAGACCGCCGACTTCGGCGACGGGCTGCTCGACGCCCGCGGCAACCCCTACTGGGTGACGCTCGCCGCCGGCCCCTTCGCCGACGCCGGGGACGTCCGGACCTGGTGCGACAGCATGTTCTCCACCACCCCCGCCGGCGTGCGGGGCAACGTCTGCCTGCCCAAGCACCTCACCCCGCCCTCCTGACCCCCCGCCGCACATCCCGCGGAAACAACACTTTCCGCCCTCTGACCCGGGGTCCCGGGGGCGGAAAGTGTTGTTTCCGCCCTCTAGGGGGGTGTCGAAGGGCGGAAAGTGTTGTTTCCGCGGGGGAGGGGGTCAGAGGGAGAGGGAGGGGTGGAGCTGGGCGAGCGACCAGGTCCGGCGACGGTGGCAGGCGAGGACGGTGACGGCCAGGGCCAGGACACCGAACGCGGCGAGCACACCGGCGTCCAGCCAGACGGGACCGCCCGCGGCGCCGGTGATGAGGTGGCGCAGACCGTCGGCGGCGTAGCTCATCGGCAGGAACGGGTGGATCGCCCCGAAGAACGACGGTGACGTCCCGACCGGGTAGGTCCCGCCGGCCGAGGTGAGCTGCAGGACGAGCAGCACCAGCGCGACGAGGCGTCCCACGCCGCCGAGCAGGGCGTTCAGGCACTGGTGGACCGCCGTGAACACCACCGCGATCAACGCCGCGAACGCCGTCGTCGCGACCGGGTTCGGCGACTCGATCCCCACGGCGAGCAGCAGCACGAGCGTCAGCACGACGGCCTGGACGACGCCGAGCAGGGCGCCCGGCACCCAGCCCGCGACGGCCGCGCGGTAGGAGGAGGCCGTGGAGGCGAGCGCCCGCTGGGACACCGCCCGCAGCACCATGTACGTCACCATCCCGCCGACCCACAGCGCGACGGGCACGAACAGCGGGGCGAGGCCGTCGCTGTAGCGGTCGACGGCGTGCTCCTTCACGCGCTCGGCGGTGACGGGGGAGGCGACGACGTCGGCGCGCGCGTTCGCCGCGTCACCGGAGTAGACGGGCACCTGGGCCTGGCCGTCCTGCAGTTGCGTGCGCAGGGTGCCCGCGCCATCGGCGAGCTGCTGCGTCCCGTCGGCGAGCTGCTGCGCGCCGGTCCGGGCCTGCGAGGTGCCGTTGACGAGCGCGCTCGCGCCGTCGTCGACCTGACCGGCGCCGGTGGCGAGGGCGGCGGCCCCGTCGGCGGCCGACCGCGAGCCCGTCGCGAGGGTCTTCGTGCCGGTGGCGAGGGCGTCGGCCCCGTCGGCGGCCTGCGCGATGCCCTGCTGCAGGGCGGGTGCCGCGGCGGCGAGCCGCTGCGCGCCGCCGGCGACCGCGGTCGCGCCGGTGGACAGGTCCTTCGCGCCGGTGGCGAGACCGCCGACGCGGGTCTGGAGGGTCTGCGCGACCTGGTCGAGCGAGCCGTCGGTGAGGGCCTGCCGGGTCCGCTCGAGCGAGGTGACCGCGGTGGCCAGCGTCGGGTCGTCGGGGCTCGCGGCGGCGAGGGTGCGGGCCTGGGTCAGGAGCTGGTCGACGAGCGGGACGAGCTGGGTGGCGCCGGCGAGGGCGGGGGTGAGCTGGTTCGCGGCGGTGGCGAGCGCGTCGGCGCCCTGCGAGATCCGGCCCGCGCCGTCGGCGACGGCGCCCGCCCCGCTCGCGAGCTGCGCCGTCTGGGCGGGCAGGCCCGTGGTGGCGGTGCGCAGCCGGTCGAGTCCGGTGGCCAGGGAGGCGGCCCCGTCGGCGGCGGAGGTCGCACCCTTGGCGACCTGGGCGGTGCCGCCGGCGAGGGAGGTGGCCCCGCCCCGCAGCTTCCCCGTCCCGTCGACGAGCCGCGTCGCGCCGGTGCCGAGGTCGCCGAGGCCCACGACGAGGGTGTTCGCGCCGTCGTCGGCCTGCTGCGCGCCGTCGGCGAGGCGGCCGGCGCCGTCGGCGGCCCGGCCGAGGGAGTCGTGGATGTCGGCGAAGGCGACGTAGACGTTCTGGAGGTAGTTCGTCGTCGTCCCGGCGGCGACGTTCGTGCGGATCGTCGTGGCGATGGTGTTCGTGACCTGACCGAGGATGTAGTTCTCGGCGTCGTCGGTCGTGACGCTCAGCCGGGCGCGTTCGGGGGCGTCCCCGCCGGTCGAGGCCAGTGCCTTGGAGAACCCCGAGGGGATGCGCAGGACGGCGGCGTAGTCGCCGTCGGCGAGACCCTTCGCGGCGTCCGCCTCGGACGTCTTCTGCCAGCTGAAGCCCGCGGCCGCGTCCGGGCCGGTGAGTTCGTCGACGAGGTCGGAACCCGCCTGGATCGTCTGTTCCTTCCCGTCCAGGCCGGTGATCGTCGTGGGGGAGTCGGAGTTCACGACGGCCGCGTGCAGGTTCGTCAGCCGCGACAACGGGTCGGAGTTCGACGCGAGGTAGAGACCGCCGTAGATGAGCGGGACGAGGATCACGGCCAGCAGGGCGAGGCGGGTGATGGTGGCACGTCGGAACCGCGCGAGTTCCAGGCCGGGGAGGGAGAACCGGGGGAGATTCACGAGGCACCTTCGGTGGCGGGGGAGTCCTGCAGGTCGATCAGGATGCGGTCGTCGCCGGTGTGCCAGCGGATGTCGGAGGTGTCGGAACAACTGGCGAGCACGGTCAGGGGGATCGCGGAGGTGTGCCGCAGGGCGGACAGCGACTCCCAGGCGCGGCGTCGGTCCTCCGTGCGCCGCAACGAGTCCACGTCGTCGACGACGATCACGTCGGGGCGGCCGATGAGGGCCAGCACGACGCCGAGGGCCATCCGTTCCAGCGGGTCGATGTCGCTGACGAACTCCCGCGGGCGCAACGCGGGGACGTCGGCCCCGGTCTCGGCGGTCACCGCGACCGCCCGCTCGACCCGGGCGATCTGCTCCGCGACCTGGTCCTTGGAGACCCACGGCCGGTACCAGGGCTGGTGCAGCACGAGGCGTTCGGCGACGTGCTGTTCCACGGTGAGGGCGTCGTCGAGGTCGTTGACCCCGCGCACCTCGGCGAGGGCGACCCGGCGGCGGACGGCGCCGGCCCGGCCGGGGAGTTCCTCGCCCAGCACGCGCAGGCCGCCGGAGGTGGCGCGCATCCGGCCCGCGAGGGTGAGCAGCAACGACGTCTTGCCGGCGCCGGAGCGGCCGCGCACGACGACCATCGACCCGACGGGGGCCTCGAGGTCGATCCCGGAGAACACGTTCCGCCCACCGGCCCGCAGTTCCAGACCGCTCGCCTCGACCGCGTTCACCGGGTCACCTCCGTGAGGGCGGTGAGGACGCCGGCGATGACGCGGGTCTCGAGGCCCGGTTGCCGGGGCACGTCCCCGAGCAGGGCGGGGGTGACCAGCCCCTCCTGGGTGGTGACGACGGCGCGCACGAGTTCCTCGGCCGGGACGGTCAGGCGTCGCCCGGCGCGGGCGAGCGCGGCCTCGAGGAGGGGGGCCAGGCGCCGGCGCAGCGCGCTCCGGTGGGCGGTGACGACGCGCGCGGCCTCGGGGTTGCGCAGAGCCTGGGCGGTGAACTCGGTGCGGACCGCGTGCCACTGCCGGTCGACGGGCAGGACGTGCAGGACGTGGGCGACGATCTCCTCGAAGGTCCCGCCGAGGGGGGCGTCGACGAGGCGGGCCTCGACGTGGTCGATGACCTGCTCGGCCTGCGCCTCGTAGAGGGCGGCGACGACGTCGTCCATCGTCGCGAAGTTGGAGTAGAAGGCGCCACGGGTGAACCCGGCGCGTTCGCAGACGCTCTCGACGCTGGAGCGGGCGAGGCCCTGCTCGCCGAGCACCTCGAGGGCCGCGGCCAGGAGCCGTGAGCGGGTCTCGGCGCGGCGCTTGGTGGTGCGCGTCGGTTCGGTGGTGGCGGTCACGTCCCGAGCGTACGCCCCTTTCGATGCACTTTGCATCCGATGCGTTTCGCATCACACAGGGAGCGGCGGTCGCGGTCTCGGGGAACTCTTAGGGTGGGCGCGCGGACGCGCAGCGTGATCCGTCCACGGGGGACTCGAGCGGGGGACGAGGTTGCCGAACACCGATCAGCCGGCGCAGCAGGAGACGGGGCACGGGGGGACCACGAGCGCCCACCGGCACTGGGTGCGACGACCGCGGACCTGGGTGATCGCCGGGGTCGTCGTCCTCGCGGGCGGCTACGGCGCCACGGCGCTCGCCGTCGGCGGCCAGGCGCCCCGCGGCACGACCGTCCTCGGCGTCGACGTCGGGGGGATGGACCGCGGCGAGGTCGAGCGGGCCGTGAGCGCGAAGGCGCAGCAGGTCCGGTCCGTGCCGCTGCAGGTCAGCGGCGCCGGCGCGTCCACCACCGGCGAGATCGACCCGGCGCGGTCGGGGCTCTCGATCGACGCCGCCGGGACCGCGACGTCGGTCACGGCCGCGGGCTGGAACCCGGGCACCCTGTGGAAGCACGTCGTCGGCGTCAGCGGTGCCGACGCGGAGGTCGACCCCGACGTCGACGTCGACACCGACGCGTTGAAGGCCGCGCTGCAGCCCCTCGCCGACTCCGTCGCCGTCGCCCCCGTCGAAGGCGCGATCACCTTCGACGTCCGTCCCGACGGCACCGTCGAACCCGCCGTCGTCGCCCCGCAGGAGGGTCGCGCGCTCGACGTCACCGCGGCCGCCGGCCGCGTCGCCGGGGCCTGGCTCGACGCGACCCCCGTGGAGCTCGAGGCGACCGCGGCCCGTCCGGCCCTCGACGCCGACGCGCTGGACGCCGCCGTCGACGACGTCGCCCGCCCCGCGATCGCCGGGGACCTCGTCGTCGCCGGGGGTGGCCGGGAGGCGACCGTCGCGCCCGCGGGGTTCGCCCCCGCGCTCGCGGTGCGGCCCGTCGACGGGAAGGCGACGCTCGTCGCCGACGGCGCCGGGTTGCAGGCCGCGCTGCTCGCCGCCGACCCCGGGTTCGAGACCGCGCCCCAGGACGCCCGCATCGAGATCGTGGGCTCCGCCCCGCGGGTCGTCCCCGCCGTCGCCGGCCGGGCCGCCACCGAGGAGGACCTCGCGGCGGCGGTCACCAGGGCCCTCACCGGGTCCACCCCCACCCGTCGCGCCGAGGTGGAACTCAGTGAGAGCCAGCCCTCGATCACCACTGAGGCGCTGCAGGCGCTCGGGATCACCGAGCAGATCTCGACCTTCGCCACGAACCTCACCGCCAACGCCGACCGCACCGACAACATCCGGATCGCCGCCCGCCACGTCGACGGCACGATCCTCCAGCCGGGACAGGAGTTCTCGCTCAACGACACCGTCGGCGAGCGCACCCCGGAACGGGGTTTCCACCGCGCGCCCGTGATCTCCGGCGGGCGTCTCGTCGACGACTACGGCGGCGGGGTCTCGCAGTTGTCGACGACGTTGTTCAACGCCGTGTTCTTCGCCGGCCTCGACGAGATCGAGCACAAACCGCACTCGTTCTACATCTCGCGCTACCCCGAGGGGCGCGAGGCGACGATCGACTGGCGCAGCATCGACAACCGGTTCCGCAACGACTCCGGCCACGGGGTCTACCTCCAGGCCGGGATCGTCGGGAACCAGGTCGTGGTGTCGATGTACGGCACGAAGTTCATGGCCGTCACGGCCGAGAAGTCCGCGCGCCGCAACGTGAAACCTGCCCGCACGATCTACGACACCTCGAAGGGGTGCTCGCCGAACTCGGCCACGAACACCGGGTTCACCGTCGACGTCACCCGGGTCATGACCCCCGTCGGTGGCGGTGCGCCGAGGCGCGAGACGTGGACGACCGTCTACAACGCCGAGAACCGGATCGTCTGCGGCCCCGACCCGGCCACCGTCAGGCCCGTGACACCCGCCCCCTCGACGTCCGCTCCCGCTGTGCCCCCCGCTGGGTAGGGTGCGAGCGTGCCCACGGTTCACCTGACCCAGGACGACGCCGCCGCCGCCGACGCCGGGTCGCCCGCCCGGGTCCGGGCCGCGAAGCAGGAGATCGAGCGCGCCGCGAAGGCGGCGACGGGGTGAACCGCTTCGCCGGCTCCCGCGTCGTCGTGACCGGTGCGGGTCACGGCATCGGCCGGGCCTGCGCGCTGCGCATGGCGGGGGAGGGCGCTCGGATCGCCGCGCTCGACCTCGACCTCGACGCCGCCCGGGCCACGGCGGCGGAGGTCGACGGCCGCGCGTTCCCCCTCGACCTCACGTCGCGGGTCTCCGTCGACGCGGCCTTCGCCGCGGTGGTCGCGGAGTTCGGCGGTCTCGACGTCCTGGCGCACACGGCGGGCGGGGGCGTGCCGGAGTCGTCCTTCGAGGACTCCAGCGACGAGGAGTGGTTCGCCAACCTCGACCTCAACCTGATGGGAGCGGTGCGCTGCTGCCGGGCGGCGATGCCGCACCTGCGGGCCGCGCCGGCGTCGGCGGTCGTGCTGGTGAGTTCGATCAACGCCCTCGCGGGGCTGGGGGCGGACGCCTACTCGGCGGCGAAGGCCGGGCTGGGCGGGCTCGTGCTGAACCTCGCGGCGCAGGGAGCGGGCGAGGGGGTGCGGGTCAACGCCGTCGCCCCGGGGACGGTCCGCACCCGGGTCTGGAAGGGCGACGCCGACGCCCGCAGCGACTGGTACCCGCTGGGGCGGGTCGGGGAGCCGGAGGACATCGCGGCGGCCGTCGCGTTCCTCGCCTCGCCCGACGCGGCGTGGATCACCGGGCACACGCTGCCCGTCGACGGCGGGTTCCTCGTCAACCCCCGTTAGCGGCCTCGTCAGCAGCCCGCGTCAGAGGCTCAGGACGTCCTGGTCGACGGCCCGCACGGGCCACAGGTCGAGGTCGAAGCGGACCCCGGGCAGGGCGTCGGTCAGTTCCTGCTGCAACCGGAAGCCCTCACCCGCGTAGCGGGTGCAGGACATCGGCGAGTCCCAGCCGCAGAGGTCGACGGGGTGGTGCTCGTCGAAGTAGGCCTGCCACCGCAGGAGGCCGGTCCGCAGGGTCTCGTCCAGGCCCAGGTCGTCCAGGTGCGTGATGCTGAGGACGAACCCACCCAGGTCCGCCGGAGCCCACACCGGGGTCGGCGCGAGGTAGTCGCTCATCAAGCGGAGTCGCTCAAAAGGCACCAGACGAGGGTAGGCCCTCCGGGGCGGTGGTCCGGACCAGCCCACACCCTGCGGCGCAACGGCTTGCAACGACGCGGTGTCGTAGGTGAACGCGGGAGCAACGACCTGGAGCGGTCAGGGGACTGTCAGGGAGCTGCCAGGTCCCGGGGTGAACCCGCGGGCCGTCGGGGTCGTGAACCCGGTAGCAGGCCACGACGCTCCCGACCCCGAAGGTGACCCGCCATGAGCAGCACCCGCACCACCGAACGACCGCCCGCGCCGCAACGCCCCCGCCGCCGCAGGCTGTGGATCGCGCTGGCGGTGGTCGTCGTCCTGCTCGTCGTCGCGGCCGTCGTCGGACCCCGCATCTACGCGAGCGTGGAGTCCGGCAAGGCCGCGGCACCGCTGGTGACCTCCGCCTCCACCCCGTCGGCCACCGCGACCGCGGCCTCCACCGACGCCTCCCTCGACGGACCCTGGGCCATCGCCGCCGGCGGGACCGCGGGCTACCGCGTCGACGAGGTCCTCAACGGCCAGAACGTCACCGTCACGGGCCGCACCGACAAGGTCACCGGTGACCTCACCGTCGCCGACGGCCGGCTCACCACCGGCACCGTCTCCGTCGACCTGGCCAGCGTCGCCACCGACTCCGGTCAGCGCGACAACCAGTTCCGCGGGATGGTCATGGACACCGACCAGTTCCCGACCGCGGACTTCGCCCTCACCCAGCCCGTGCCGCTCGGTGGGCTCGAGGTCGGCTCCACGATCTCGGTCAGCCTCGTCGGCACCATGACCCTCAAGGGCACGACCCGGGACGCGACGATCCCCGCCACCGTCGAGCGGACCGCCGCCGACGCCGTCACGATCACCGGCTCGCTCCCGCTGACCTGGTCCGACTACGGCGTGAACGCCCCGAACCTCGGCTTCGTCTCCGTCGAGGACGAGGGCACGATCGAGTTCTCCTTCAGCGCCGACCCCTCCTGACCGACCCCTCCTGACGACGGCGGGAACCAGCGCTGCAGCCATCGCGGGACACGCCGACGGAACGGCACCGCACGTCGGCGAGCCGTCGGAAGGATGCAGCGCTGGTCCACGCCGCACCCCCGACACCCTCCGGCGACCAGCCGGGGCGCGTCCCCCGAGGGCAATGCGTGAGATCGCCTGCGAGGCAACCACGCTCGTCCCTAGGGTGAGGCCATGTCGTCCGCGGGAGCGGTGGACCCGCTGCTCCTACGCGCGTGGCAGGAGGTCGCCGAGGGAATCATGGTGCTCGACGCGGCCACGTGGCACGTCGAGCACGTCAACCGGGCCGGCGCCGCGTTCTTCGGCCGCACCCCCGAGGACCTGGTGGGCGCCCCGCTGCCCGTCGCCTTCCCCGACGAGGTCCGTGCCGCCTTCCACGACCAGCTGGCCGACCCCGAGGCCCCCGACTTCGTCGCCGGGACGGGGCCGCTGCCCGGGACCGACCGCTCCGTGGCCGTCCGGGCCCGGCGCCTGGGCGAGCACGTCCTCTGCTCCTTCCGCGACGTCACCCACGAACTCCGGCTGCAGGAGGAACGCGACCGGCTGACCGACTCGCTGCGCGGGTCCCTGGAACGCACGAGCGACCTGCTGCGCCTCTCCGAGGCCCTCACCGCGACGCGGACCGTCGCCGACGTCGCCGAGGTCGTCGTCGCGGCCACCGCCCAGGGCTTCGGCGCGGCCTACGCCGCGCTGTCCGTCGTCGACCACGAGCGCCGGCTGCTGCGCACCCCGTTCACCGGCGAGCTCGCCGTCGGCGCCGAGCAGGAGTGGCAGGACCTGCCGCTGGACGGACCCGGCCCCGGCACCCTCGCGATGCGCCAGGGCAGCCCGCGCTTCGACGACGCCACCAGCCTGCGGACGAACTTCCCCGAGCTGATGCACCGCTGGGAGGTCGCGAACGTCCGCTACCTCGCCACCGTCCCGCTCGTCGCGGCCGGCGTCACCGTCGGGCTGCTCACGATGGTCTGGCACGAGGACCTCGAACTGTCCGAGAACCAGCGCGCGATGCTCGTCTCGCTCGCCTCCTACTCCACCCAGGCCCTGCAACGGGCGCTGCTGCTGGCCGAACGCACCACCGCCGCCCGGACCCTGCAGACGTCGATGCTCACCACCGACCTGCCCCAGCGCGGCGGGCTGGAGCTCGTCGCCCGCTACGTCGCCGCGCACGCCGGGGACCAGGTCGGCGGCGACTGGTACGACGGCATCCTGCTGCCCGACGGGACGACGCTGCTGGTCATCGGCGACGTCAGCGGGCACGACGTCACCGCGGCCGCCGAGATGGGCCAGCTGCGCATCGCGCTTCGGGCGCTCGCCGTCGACCGCGACGACCCGCCCGCCCAGCTGCTCGATCGGCTCGAGTCCGTCGTGGACAACCTGCGCGGCGAGGCCATCCTCGCCAGCTGCCTCGTCGCCCGCGTCGAGCAGACCCCGCCGGCCCGGGCCGCGGGCGTGCGGACCCTGCGCTGGGCCAACGCCGGGCACCCCCCGCCGATCCTCGTCGCGGCCGACGGCGCGGCCCGCGTGCTGGACGCCGAACCGGACCTGCTCCTCGGGGTCGGGTCCGCACGACGCAGCGACCACGTCGTCGAGGTCCCGGCCGGGTCGACCCTGCTGCTCTACACCGACGGCCTCGTCGAGCGCCGCGACGACGACCTGGACTCGGGGATCGAGCGGTTGCGGGCCCGCGCGTCGGTGCTGGCGGGGCCGGACCTCGGGGCGGGTCTGGAGTCGCTGATCGCCGACGCGGGTGGGGCGGGGAGCGACGACGTCGCCCTGCTGGCCGTCCGGTTCCACGCCCAGGACTGACCTACGATCTTCCCCGTGAGCGAGGAGCAGGTCGAGCAGGACGAACAGGTCGAGCCGGTCGAGAAGGTGCCCGTCGAGTTCGAGGGACGCATCGGGGTCGTGCACCCGATCACCCGCTACCACACGCCCGTCCTGCACCGCCCCTGCGCGCCGGTGACGTCCTTCGACGACGACCTCGTGCAGCTCGTCGCCGACATGTTCGCCTCGATGGACGCCGCCGACGGTGTCGGGCTCGCCGCGAACCAGGTCGGCGTGGACGCGCGGGTCTTCGTCGTCGACTGCCCGGACGACGACACCGAGGAGACCGGCGAGAACGTCGTCGCCCACGTCGTGAACCCCGTCCTCGTGCTGCCCACCGGCCGCAAGCGCCGGCTCGACCTCGACAGCGAGGGCTGCCTGTCGGTGCCCGGCGAGTACGCCGACCTCGCCCGCCCCGACACCGCGAAGGTCACGGGGTTCGACGTCCACGGCGAGCCCGTGACGATCGTGGGGAGCGGGCTGCTGGCCCGCTGCCTGCAGCACGAGTCCGACCACCTCGACGGCGTCGTCTACGTCGACCGGCTGCCCGCCGGGGAACGCGCCGAGATCCTGCTCGCGGCCGGGCTGGACGCGCCGCGGTGATCGTCCTCGGCATCGAGTCCAGCTGCGACGAGACCGGGGTCGGGCTCGTCTCCGAGGGGGTCCTCCTGGGCGACGCGCTGTCCTCGAGCATGGACGCGCACGCCCGGTTCGGGGGGGTCGTCCCCGAGGTCGCGGCCCGCGCGCACCTCGAGGCGATCGTCCCGGTGCTGCACCAGGCCCTCGACGACGCGCAGCTGCAGCTCTCCGACGTCGACGCGATCGCGGTGACCGCCGGTCCGGGGCTGTCGACGGCCGTGCAGGTCGGGCTGGCCTCCGCGAAGGCGCTCGCGTTCGCGCTCGGGAAGCCGCTCTACGGGGTGCACCACCTCGCCGGTCACGCGGCCGTCGACGTCCTGGAGCACGGGCCGCTGCCCCCGAGGTGCGTGGCGCTCGTGGTGTCGGGGGGCCACACGTCGCTGCTGCTGCTCGGCGACCTCGGCCGCGACCCGATCGTGCACCTCGGCGACACCATCGACGACGCGGCGGGGGAGGCCTTCGACAAGGTCGCGAGGGTCCTCTCCCTCGGCTACCCCGGCGGCCCCTCGATCGACAAGGCCGCGCGGGACGGGGACCCGCGGGCGATCCAGTTCCCGCGGGCGCTGTCCCGTCCCTCCGACCCCACCTACGGGTTCTCCTTCTCCGGGGTGAAGACGGCCGTCGCGCGCTGGGTCGAGGCCCGCGTCGACGCCGGTGGCGAGGTCCCCGTCGCCGACGTCGCGGCCAGCTTCCAGGAGGCCGTCGCGGACGTCCTGACCCGCAAGGCCGTCGCCGCCTGCCGCGAGCACGGCGTCGACACGCTCCTCGTGGTGGGCGGGGTGGCGGCCAACACCCGCGTCCGCGCCCTGGCCGAGGAGCGGTGCGCCGCAGCCGGCATCGAGCTGCGGGTGCCGCCGATCCGGCTGTGCACGGACAACGGCGCGATGATCGCCGCGGTCGGGGACCTGCTGGTGCGCGCCGGCGCGCCGGCGTCCGGGCTGGACCTCGGGGCGGACCCGTCGGCGCCGCTGACGGGGGCCCTGCTCGCCGGTCCCTGGCGCTGACGGCACTTCCCTGTGAGCCCGTTCGTTCCGGGGTGAGGAAGCTCCTCGAACGAAAGGCGTAGGACCCGTGGCGATCGACTACTCGAAGAAGGCTCCCGAACCCGAGAAGCCCGCGGGTGGCGGGATCTCGCTCTCCAAGGTCACGCTGACCAAGTCCACGCCCAAGGTGTCGCTGTCGAAGTCCGGCGGGGCCGGCGGGACGCTGCGCGTGCACCTGGCCTGGAACGCGCGTCCCGCGGGCGCCGCGCCGGCCGCGAGCGGCGGCTTCTTCTCCAAGCTCAAGGCCGCCGCAGCGCCGCAGGGCGGGATCGACCTCGACATCGGCGCGCTCTACGAGTTCACCGACGGGTCCAAGGGCGTCGTCCAGGCCCTCGGCAACGCGTTCCGCGACCGCGGCGACGGCGACCCGATCGTCTGGCTCGACGGTGACGACCGCACCGGCGGCGGCGGCGAGAACCTCTTCGTCGACCTGCGCGCCGCCGCGAAGATCAAGCGGATCCTGGTGTTCGCGTTCATCTACGAGGGCGTCCCGAACTGGGCCGCCGCGGACGCCGTCGTGACGCTGCACCCCGTCAGCGGTCCCGAGGTCGAGGTCGGCCTCGACGAGCACGACGACAAGTCGCCCATGTGCGCCATCGCCCAGATCGTCTCCGACGGCCGCGAGATCACCGTGCAGCGCGAGGTCCGCTACGTGCAGGGCGGCCAGCAGGCCCTCGACGAGGCGTTCGGCTGGGGCATGAAGTGGCGGACCGGGCGCAAGTAGGCGCCCGCGAGGGGGATCGTTGCCTCCCCGGTCTCACTCAACGACACCGAGGAGGCAACGATCCCACCCCCGCCCGGCTCCCCGCCCGCCGCCGAGGGCCGTCCGGCCGGGGAGCAGGATGCGCAGCGTGCGCCCACCCCTGCCGCCCTTCACCCGTGAGACCGCTCTGCAGAAGGTCCAGGCCGCCGAGGACGCCTGGAACACCCGGGACCCGCTGAAGGTGTCCCTCGCCTACAGCGAGGACTCGGTCTGGCGGAACCGGGACACCTTCGTCACCGGACGCGTGGCGATCGTCGAGCTGCTGGCGGCCAAGTGGGCCCGGGAGCTCGACTACGCCCTGCGGAAGTCGCTGTGGGCGTTCACCGAGGACCGGATCGCGGTGCGCTTCCAGTACGAGTGCCGCGACCTCACGGGGCAGTGGTGGCGCAGCTACGGCAACGAGCTGTGGCACTTCGACGCGGAGGGCCTCATGACCCGCCGCGAGGCCAGCATCGACGACGTCCGGATCGCCGCGGAGGAACGGCGGATCCACGGCCCGCGTGCGGAGTCCGAGCGGGGGGTGGAGATTCCCCTGCAGTGACCGTCGCGACGTCGAACGGAAGAGGTGCTGTCGTGATCAGCAAGGACGAGGCCGGGCAGGTCGTCCGGCTCCAGAAGTTCCGCAAGGACCTCACCTGGGCCGGCATCGCGCAGGCGATCGGGAGGGACCCGGTCTGGACGGTGGCCGCGCTGCTGGGCCAGCACCCCGTCGACGCGACCTCCGCCGAGACGGTCGGGGCGCTGCTCGACCTGGCGCCGGAGGTCGTCGAGGCGCTGCGGATGCAGCCCTACCGCGGCTCCGGGCACCAGGAGATCCCCACCGACCCGACGCTCTACCGCCTCCACGAGGCCCTCGGGGTCTACGGACCGGCGCTCAAGGAGCTGATCCACGAGGAGTTCGGCGACGGTATCATGAGCGCCATCAACTTCACGGTCGACGTCTCCCGGCGCGCCGACCCCGGGGGCGACCGCGTCGTCATCACCCTCGACGGCAAGTTCCTCGACTACCAGTGGTGACCCCGCTGGGGACGGGTCGCGACGCGACGCCGGCGGGGGGTGACTAACCTCACCCGGGTACGCCGTGGAGAGCAGCCCGTCGAGGAGGACGACCCCGTGACCACCCCGCAGGAAACCGTGCCCACTGTCGCGCCGGACCCGGAGTTCGCCGCGAACGCCGTGGCTCAGGCCGACCTGTACGACCGGGCGGCCGCCGACCGCCTCGGCTTCTGGGGCGAGCTGGCCCGGGAGCACGTCACCTGGGACCGCGACTTCGAGCAGGTCCTCGACTGGTCCGAGGCGCCCTTCGCGAAGTGGTTCGTCGGGGGGACGCTGAACGTCGCCGTGAACTGCGTCGACCGCCACGTCACGGCCGGCCACGGTGACCGTGTCGCCATCCACTTCGAGGGCGAACCGGGCGACACCGCGACCGTCACCTACGCCCAGCTGCACGAGCAGGTCCAGCGCGCGGCGAACGTCCTCGCCGGGATGGGCGTCGAACGCGGTGACCGGGTCGCGATCTACCTGCCGATGCTCGTCGAGTCGATCGTCGCCATGCTCGCCTGCGCCCGCCTCGGGGCGGCGCACTCGGTGGTGTTCGGGGGTTTCTCCGCCGACGCGCTGAACTCCCGCATCACCGACGCCGAGGCGAAGGTCGTCATCACCTGCGACGGTTCCTACCGCCGCGGCAAACCGACCACGCTCAAACCCGCCGTCGACGCCGCCCTGGCCAAGGGTGCCCCGAGCGTCACCCACGTCCTCGTCGTGCGGCGCAACGGCGAGGCCGTCGACTGGACCGAGGGTCGCGACGTCTGGTGGCACGAGGCGCTGGAAGCCGCTGCGCCGCATCACGAAGCGGAGAGCTTCGACGCGGAGAACCCGCTGTTCGTCCTCTACACCTCCGGCACCACCGGGAAACCCAAGGGCATCCTGCACACCTCCGGCGGGTACCTCGTCCAGACCGCGTACTCGACGAAGAACGTCTTCGACGTGCAGCCCGAACGCGACGTCTACTGGTGCACCGCCGACATCGGCTGGGTCACCGGGCACAGCTACATCGTCTACGGCCCGCTGGCCAACGGCCTGACCCAGGTCGTCTACGAGGGCACCCCCGACACCCCCGACAAGGACCGGTGGTGGTCCATCGTCGAGAAGTACGGCGTCACCGTCCTCTACACCGCGCCGACGGCGATCCGCACCTGCATGAAGTGGGGCGAGGAGTACCCGCAGAGGCACGACCTGAGTTCGCTGCGGGTGCTGGGCAGCGTCGGGGAGAACATCAACCCGGAGGCCTGGAACTGGTACCGCCGGGTCATCGGTTCCGACCGGACCCCCATCGCCGACACCTGGTGGCAGACCGAGACGGGCGCGCACATGATCGCCCCGCTGCCCGGGGTCACCGCGCTCAAACCGGGTTCGGCGCAGATCCCGATCCCCGGGATCGTCGCGGAGGTCGTCGACGACGCGGGCGAACCCGTCGGGCACGGTCAGGCCGGCTACCTGGTCGTCACCGAACCGTGGCCGGCGATGCTGCGCGGGATCTGGGGCGACCCGCAACGCTTCAAGGACACCTACTGGGCCCGCTTCCCCGGGAAGTACTTCGCCGGCGACGGCGCCAAGCGCGACGAGGACGGCGACATCTGGCTGCTGGGCCGCGTCGACGACGTCATGAACGTGTCGGGGCACCGGCTCTCCACGGCCGAGATCGAGTCGGCCCTGGTCAGCCACCCCGACGTCGCCGAGGCCGCCGTCGTCGGCGCCACCGACGAGACGACCGGGCAGTCCGTCGTCGCCTTCGTCATCCTGCGCGGCGGGCACGAGCAGGGTCCCGACACCGTCGCGGACCTGCGCGACCACGTCGCGAAGGAGATCGGCCCCATCGCGAAGCCGAAGTCGATCATGGTCGTCGCGGAACTGCCCAAGACCCGGTCGGGCAAGATCATGCGCCGGCTGCTGCGCGACGTGGCCGAGCACCGCGCGCCCGGCGACGTCACGACGCTCACCGACTCCTCGGTGATGGACGCGATCTCGCAGGGGATGTCCGCGCCCGCCACGGACTGACACCCGATCCTCACCGCACCCCCGCGCCCGGGACGCCCCCGCAGCGCGGGGGTGCGGCACCCTCGGAGGGTGCGCTCACACCACCCCCGCCGCAGCACGGCCGCCCTCACCGGAACCGTCGTCGCGACCGGGGTGGTCGCCGCCGGGGCGGCGCTCGTCGGCGCCCCCGACCTCTTCGGCCTCGCCGGGCACCGCCCCTTCGTCTGGACCGTGCCGTTCCGGGTGCCGGTCGGGGCCGGGCTGGCCGGGGCGGCGGTCGTGGCGGGCGCGGTGGGGACGCGCTGGCGACGGGTGCTGCCCTCGGCCGCGGCGCTCGCGCTGGTCGCCGCCGGATCGGTGGGGACGACCCTCGCCCGGGGGACCGCGGCGGGGGAGCTGCCCGCGGCCCGCCCCGGGGACGTCACCGTGCTCGCGGCGAACGTCCTCAAGGCCCAGGCCGATCCCGCCGGGCTGGCCCGCCTCGCCGTCGACGGCGGCGCGGACGTCGTCTCGCTGCCCGAGTCGGACCAGGCCCTGGCCGACGACGTCGCCGCGCGCATCGGATCCGCCACCGGCACCCCGGTACAGGTCTTCTGGGCCCGCGACCTCGGCGGGGGCGGGTACGGGACGGCGCTGCTCGTCTCGCAGTCCCTCGGGCCGTACCGCACGACGGGGCAGCTGGCCGGCGGGGTCAAGGCCGTCGTCACCGCTGCACCCGTCTCGGGGGAGGGTCCGGTGCTGGCCGCGGCCCACACCGCCGCGCCCGTCCCGGACCTCCTCGGGGCCTGGGCGGTGGAGGTGAAGGCGGTCGCCGACTGGTGCGCGAACACCCCGGGTTCGATCCTGGCCGGTGACCTGAACGCCACCCTCGACCACCCCGGACTGCACCTGCGGGGGTCCTGCGTCGACGCCGGCGAGCAGACCGGCACGGGCGCGCGCGGGACGTGGCCCGCGAAGTACCCGGCGGCGGTCGGCGCCACGATCGACCACGCCCTCGCCGACGGGAACGCCTGGCGCGCCGTGGGTTCCAGCGTCCGGGACATCCCCGGCAGCGACCACCGCGCCCTGCTGTCCCGGTGGCGACCCGTCCGGTCGTCGTGACCGGACGCGGGCGCGCTGGGCCGTCCGGGGGAACCTTCGAACTCACAGGTTTGGGTTGCGCGGAACTCCCGCGCGCGGAGGTCGGGAGCCGTAGTGTCGGTCAGGTCGTCGCTCGTCCCCCCTGTACGAGAGCGACCTTGGCGTCGCCGTCGGTCCCCCCGCCGACGGCGACGCGCTCCCCCTCCCGTGCACGCGCCGCGACGAACTCCTAGGGTTCTCCCCGGCGCACCGTCATTCGCGCGGTGCGCGCAGCCTGGGCCTAGGAGGACTCGATGACCACCCTGAACGACCGTCCCGTCGGTGCGCCCGAACGCACGATCGGTCAGCTCGTGGCCGACGCGACCAAGGACATGAGCGAGCTCGTCCGCTACGAGATCGCGCTGGCCAAGGCCGAGATCACCACCGACGTGAAGAACGGCGCCATCGGCGGCGGGCTCTTCGGGGTCGCCGCGCTCTTCGGCTTCGTCGCCTTCGTGTTCCTCGGCATCACCGTCGCGTTCGCGCTGCACGAGGGGGCCGGCTGGTCGATCTGGCTGAGCTTCCTGGTCGTCGCCGCGGCCATGCTCGTCGTCGCGGGCCTCGCCGCGGCCATCGGGTTCGGCCGCATCAAGCAGGTCAAGCCCCCGGAGCGCACGATCCGCACGACGAAGGACAGCATCGCCGCGATCAAGGCCGCCGCCACCGGCAAGCCCGTCGCCAAGACCATCACCGGTGGCCCGGGCTCGCGCAGCCTCGGGCACTGACCCCCGGGCCGAGGCGTGGGCGTCCGCTCGACCGACGTCTCGGCCGTCCTGGTCGAAGGACCGTGGCGGCACCGGTTGGTGGCCGCCCACGGTGCGCGGTTCCACGTCGCCGAGCTCGGTGAGGGACCGCTCGTCCTGCTGCTCCACGACTTCCCGCAGTTCTGGTGGGCGTGGCGCGCCCAGCTCACGGCCCTCGCGGCGGCGGGGTACCGCGCGGTGGCGATGGACCTGCGCGGCTACGGCGCCTCCGACAAACCTCCCCGCGGCTACGACACGCCCACCTCGGCCGCCGACGTCGCGGCCGTGGTGCGGGCCCTGGGGGAGCGCGACGCCGTCGTCGTGGGCCACGGCGTCTCGGGCCGCACGGCGTGGGCCCTGCCCTCGCTGCACCCCGAGCAGGTCCGCGGGATCGTCGTCGTGGGGGCCGCGCACCCGCTGCTGTCCCGCCACGTCCTGCTCGAGCGTCTCGGTGAGGGCGCCGGGCTCGCCACCACCCGGACCGCCTTCGCCCGCCAGTTGCCCGCCCTGCCCGAACGTCGCCTGCTGAGCGGCGACGGGGTCGAGCGGGTCCTGCGCGAACGCTCCGGCCCCGGCTGGCCGTCCGCCGCCGACGTCGAGCGCTACCGCGACGCGATCCGCGTGCCGTTCGTGGCCCACTCCGCGCTGGAGTACCACCGCTGGATCGCCCGTTCCGCCGTCCGCGCCGACGGCCGCCGCTTCGCGGCCGCCCTGCGCGACGGCGTCGAGGTCCCCGTCCTGCAGGTGCGCGGCGCGCTCGACCCCACGGTGTCCGCGGGGGCCCTGGACGCGGCCGCCCGCTTCGCCCACGGCCCGCACCGGGTGGTCGAGGTGCCCGACGTCGGGCACTACCTCCCCGAGGAGTCCCCCGAGCGGACGACGACGCTGCTCACCGGCTGGCTCGCGCGCTGGTGAGCGGCCCGGCAGCATCGCCGTCGTGACCTTCCACACGGGCAACGCCGACCTCGACGGCGCCGACGACGGCGGCTGGTTCTTCGGGAGCTTCATGGCCGGGCGGGTCCCCGCGCTGGCCAGCGAGCACGTCGAGGTGAAGTGGGCCCGGATGGCGGCCGGGTCGCGGGACGAGGAGTGGACCGCGCCGGAGGCGGAGACGTCCCTGTGCGTGCTCGTCGCCGGGTGGCAGCGGCTGCGCTTCCGGGAGGGTGAGGCCGTCCTGGCCACGCCGGGCGACTACGTGATCTGGTTCCCCGGCGAGGAGCACACCTGGGAGACCTCCCCGGTGGAGGAGACCACGACCCTCACGATCCGGTGGCCCTCGCGGGCCGGGTGACCGCTCACCCCAGTGCGCCCACGACCGTCAGCACCGCCCCGGCCAGACGCACCGCGTCGGCCCGCCGCAGCCGGGTGAGCAGGGCCGGTCGGGGTCCCTCCCGGCCGAGCCGGGAGTGCGTGGGGGCGGCCGCGACCGCGGTGGCCACCCCGCTCAGGACGGTCCCCGCGAGGGCGACCCACAGGTGCGGGGAGGACGGCACCGAGACCGCGACCCAGACCCACGCGGCCAGCACGCAACCGTAGACCACGGCCACCACGGGCGTGATCCGGCGGGAGTGGGCGGTGTGCGCGGCGGGGAAGTCCCGCGGCGGGGTCGCGGCGAGGGCCGGGTAGACGACGGCCGTGACCACCAGCTGGAACCCGAGGTGCAGGGTCGCGGCGGCGAGCAGGGCCCCGGGGGCGTCCACGGCGATCACTCGGCCGTGCAGGAGCCGGTGGAGACCTCCGCGGTCCGGGAGCCGGCCTCGGCGAGGACCCGGTCGAGCTCCGTGGGGGTCAGCGCGTACCCGGTCTGCTCGTCGTCGAGGGACTTGGCGAAGACCACGCCCACGACCCGCCCGTCCGCGCTCAGCAGCGGCCCGCCGGAGTTCCCGGGCCGGACGGTGGAGTACACCGAGTAGACCTCGCGGACGACGTCGGTGGTGTCGTAGATGTCGCGGCCCTGGGCCTGCAGGACCTCGCGGACCCGCCCGGGCTGCACGTCGTAGCCGCCGTCGAGGGGGAAGCCCGCCACGAGTGCCGTGTCACCCCGGGTGAGCTCGTCGGCGCGGGGCAGGGCCGCGGCGTCGAGGCCGGGGACGTCGAGGACGGCGAGGTCGAGCCCGGGGTCGTAGGCGACGACGCTCGCCGGGTACTGCCGGCCCACGCCACCGGGCTGGACGAGGGGATCGCTGACCCCCGCGACGACGTGGGCGTTGGTGACGACCCGCGCCGAGTCCCCGACCCGGTCGACCACGAAACCGCTGCCTTCCAGCCCGCGCCGGCACGTCGTCGCCACCCCGGTGACCTTCACGACGCTGCCCGCGGCCGCCTGCAGCCCCTCGGTGCCGGGGAGGGGGTCGGGGGCGGCGATGGGCGTGATCGGCTCCGCGTCGAGACCGGTGAAGACCCGCGGGAACCCGTTGGCCTGGGCCGCGGCCCAGAACGTCGAGAGCAGGCTGCCGGTGCTCACGGGCACGACGCCGTCGAGGGCCCCGACGACCCGCGACCCGGTCACGGCCTGCACCACCCGGGGCAGCGGAGCCGTCCGCGCCGCCCCCGCCACGACCCAGACCACCAGCAGCGTCGCGACGAGGCCCGCGACCGCGCCGAGCACGGCGTCGGCGAAGCGCGCCGGTCGCCAGCGGACGTGGGAGCGCAACCGGGCCCCGACGAAGCTCAGGACGAGACGGCCCAGCACGGCCAGCACCAGCGTCCCGAGCACCACCACGAGCGTGCGGCGCACCCCCGGCGTCCAGCCGGCGACGAGGTGCGGCAACCACGCGACCCCGACGGCCGCGCCACCGACCAGACCGACGAGACCCGCCAGCCCGATGAGCAACCCCTCCCGGTACCCGGCGACGACCTGGACCAGCACCAGCACCAGCAGGGCGACGTCGAGGACGTCCGACGACGTCACGCGCGGGCTCCGGCGCGGTCCAGGGCCTGCTGCAGCGTCAGCGCGGAACCCCCGCCCGCCTCACCGGCGGGACGGTCGAGGCCGCCGAAGGCCAGGACCCGGACGAGGACCTCGGCCGTGAAACCCCAGACCAGCAGCCCGCGGACGGCGAACGCGGGCCCGACGTAGCCGCCCGGGCCGCGCAGGGTGAGCCGGGCGTCGTCGGCGAGCAGCTCCGACAGCGGGACGCGTTCCACCCGGGCCACCTCCTCGGGGTCGACCGGGCCGACCGGGGCGGGCTCGCGCCAGTGCGCGATCACCGGGGTCACCTCGTGACCGGAGTGGGCCAGCAGCAACGGCGGCAGCGCGCCCAGGACCTCGACCCCCGCGGGGTCCAGTCCCGTCTCCTCCTCGGCCTCGCGCAGCGCGGTGGCCGCGGCGTCGGCGTCGCCCGGGTCGCTGCGGCCCCCGGGGAAGGCGACCTGACCGGAGTGCTGGCGCAACGTCCCGGCGCGTTCGGTGAGCAGGACCTCCGGGCCGGCCGGGCCGTCGGCGAGCAGGACGAGGACGGCGGCCGGACGCCCGGTCCCGGTGCGGTCCACGCGCCAGTCCAGGTCGGCCACGGTGAGGGTCGGGAGCCGGGTGGCGAGCGGTTCCAGCCAGTCGGGGATCACGCCGTCGCCGCCACGGCGACACCCGGGGGGCCCTGCTTCACGAGCTTCGCCGCCCGCACCGGGTCGTTCTCACCGATCCCCGCGGACGGGCAGAGCCGGGCGACCGGGCACGCGCCGCACGCGGGCCGGCGGCTGTGACACGTCCGGCGGCCGTGGAAGATCATCCGGTGGTTGAACATCGTCCAGTCCGTGCGCGGGATGAGCCCGGCCAGGTCGGTCTCGACCTTCACCGGGTCCTCGTGGGTGGTGAACCCGAGTCGGCGCGACAACCGTCCGACGTGGGTGTCGACGGTCAGGCCGGGGACGCCGAACGCGTCGCCCAGGACGACGTTGGCCGTCTTGCGCCCGACCCCCGCGAGCTTCACCAGGTCGGCCTGGCGCGGGGGGACCTCCCCGCCGTGCTCGGCGACGAGCTGGGCCGACATCTTCAGCAGCGCGTCGGACTTGGCCCGGAAGAACCCGGTCGGCTGGATCAGGCCCTCGAGCTCGGAGCGCTCGGCCGCGGCCAGGTCGGTGGCGCTCGGGTAGCGGGCGAACAGCGCCGGCGTGACCTGGTTGACCCGGGCGTCGGTGCACTGCGCCGAGAGGATCGTCGCGACCAGCAGTTCGAACGGGCTGGTGAAGTCGAGCTCGCAGTGCGCGTCGGGGTAGCGCAGCGCCAGCGCCCGGTGGACCCGGCGGGCTCGTCGGGTCCGGGCCAGCTCGGTCTCCACCCTTGGACCCTACGTCGGAGGGGCCGGGTGATCACCCGTCCGTCCCGGCCGGGGCACGAGTTCTGCACACCCTCCACGGGTGACCTCCGGAAACCGTTGCCCCGTGCCACAGGTGCGGTCGGGTGACGGGAGACGACCGGGAGGGTGACACCCCGTCAAGCGCTCCCGGGAGGGAGACGACATCCCTGGCATGCAGCACGACGGCGAACCCGACCGCACCTCCGAGATCGACCTGCTGGAGGCCTACCTCCGACCCGTCCTGAGCGGTGTCCTGGAGGACGCCGACGCGCTGCGCTGCCGCAACGCGGTCCGCGTCGAGCTCGCGGAGCTGCCGCTGCCCGCGCTGCGCCGCCGACGCGGGCTGCTGCAGGAGGAGCTGCGCCGCGTCCAGCACTGGAGCCGGCTCGTGCGGGCCCGCCTCGACCTGCTCGTCGCCTCGGCCTGCGGCCCGGAGGAGCTGCACGTGCCGCTCGAGGCCGCCGCGCACGGCGGCCCCCTCGACCAGCTGCTCTCCGGCACCACCGCGGGGGACACCCTGCTGCCCGACGTCACCGGCGCCCACGCTCTCGACCCGGCCCACGGCCTGCGCGGACTCCTCGTCCTCGAACGCCCGCTCGGAGCGCCCGGGCTGAACGAGCAGCTGCAGGAACTGTCCTTCGCCCAGCAGCGCCTCGCCGACTACGACACGGCCCTCCTGGCCGAACTGGCCGTGGCGACCGACGTCCTCGCGGAACGTGCCCGCGCGCTGTTCCACCGTTCCGGCTCCTAGTTCCGGCGCTTAGTTCCGGTACCTACGGTCGCTCCCCACCGCTCCCTCGCCAGGATCGTGCGGCAGACTGTCGGAAGGCCGTGTCGAGGTGACGCGCGTCACGACAGCAGAGGAGGTCGGTCGGTGGACTACGGGCAGATCGACGGCGCCCCGGGTGCCGACCGTCTCGACGAACGCCTCGGCGACCGCCCCGGCGACGTCGTCCGTCGCGCCCCGCTGTTCGCCGCCCTCGACGACGAGGCCGCGGGCGAACTGCTGGAGACGATGGAGGCCGTCCACCTCGACCGGGGTGAGCAGCTCTTCGGCGAGGGCGAGCCGGGGGAGCGCGTCTACGTCGTGCGCACCGGCAAGATCAAGCTCGTCCGCAGCTGGCCCGACGGCCGGGAGAACCTCCTCGCCGTCCTGGGCCCCGGCGAGATGTTCGGCGAGCTCTCCCTCTTCGACCCCGGACCCCGCACCTCCTCGGCGCGCGCCGTGTCCGAGTCCGAGCTCATCGCTCTCGGCCACGACGACATGATGCGCTGGCTCGCCCGGCGTCCCGAGGTCGCCAAGCACCTGCTGCAGGCGCTGGCCCAGCGCTTGCGCCGCACCAACGTGACCCTGGCCGACCTCGTCTTCACCGACGTCCCCGGCCGCGTCGCGAAGGCCCTGCTCGACCTCTCCCGCCGCTTCGGCCGGCCCATCGCCGACGGTCAGCTCGTCGCCCACGACCTGACCCAGGAGGAACTCGCGCAGCTCGTCGGCGCGTCGCGGGAGACGGTGAACAAGGCGCTCGCCGACTTTGCCTCCCGCGGGTGGCTGCGGCTGGAAGCGCGGGCCGTCGTGCTGCACGACATCGAGCGACTGGCCCGTCGCGCCCGCTGACCCGTCGCGTCCCTCCGACGCGTTGCGCCCCCGGATCGCGCGGAAACAACACTTTCCGCCCTCGTAGAGGCTCCTCCGGGGCGGAAAGTGTTGTTTCCGCGCGCTAGGGGAGTCGCAGGTGGGTGAGCTGGGCGCGGATCGAGAGCACGGCAGCGCGGGCGAGGGGGCCGGCGAGCTCGCCGTGCACGGCGAGGGTGACCTCCTCCGGCGTTGAGGCTCCCGCGGCGACGGCGGCGCGGACCTGCTCCAGCCGCTCGAGCCGGTGCGCCAACTGCGTCTCCAGAGCGGCGTGGGCGTCCGGGCGGGCGGGGCCGTGGCCGGGGAGGACGACGGTCGCGTCCAGGTCGATCAGCGTCCGCAGTGACGTCAGGTAGGCACCGAGGTCGCCGTCGTCGGCGATGACCGTGCTGCCGCGGCCGAGCAGGGTGTCGCCGGTCAGGAGCTCGCCGCTCTCCAGCAGCACGCTGATCGAGTCGGCGGTGTGGCCGGGAGTCGCGAGGACCGTGAGCGACAGCCCCGCGACCACGTGCTCACCCGCGGTCCGTACGACGGGGGCGGGGTGGTCGGCGACGAACGCGGCGAGCCCGCCGACGTGGTCGAGGTGGTGGTGGGTGGCGACGACGAGCGCCACGGCCCGTCCCGCCAGGGCCTGCGTGATCGCGGCCCGGTGGCCGGGGTCGTCCTCGCCCGGGTCCACGACGACGACGTCGGAGGAGCCGGGGGCGGCCAGCAGCCAGGTGTTCGTCCCGTCCAGCGTCATCGGCCCGGGGTTGGGCTCCAGGACGCAGGTGGCCCGGTCGGTGACCGGACCACCTGTCCAGGGGCCGGGAGGGGTCACGTCAGGAACGGACCCGCACGACGATCTCGACCTCGACGGGGGAGTCGAGCGGCAGCACGGCCACCCCGACGGCGCTGCGGGCGTGCTGGCCGGCGTCGCCGAAGACCTCGCGGAGCAGGTCGGACGCACCGTTGATCACGCCGGGCTGACCGGTGAAGGACGGGTCGCTGGCGACGAAGCCCACGACCTTGACGACCTGCACGATGTCGTCGACCGACCCGATGACGCTCGCGGCGGCCGCGATGGCGTTGAGCGCGCACGTCGCGGCGAGCTGCTGGGCGGTGTCCGCGTCGACGCTCCCGCCGACCTTGCCGGTCACGGCGAGCTTCCCGTCCACGAACGGCAGCTGACCGGAGGTGAAGACGAGGTCGCCGTCACGGACGGCGGGCACGTAGGAGGCGACGGGCGCGGCGACGGGCGGCAACGTCAGGCCGAGTTCGGCCAGCCGTTCCGTCGTGCTCACGCGTCGGCGCCCATCGGGCGCTTGAGGTAGGCGACCAGGCCGTTGCCACCGGGTCCGGTGAGGACCGTCACGAGCTCCCAGCCGTCGGCGCCCCACTGGTCGAGGATCTGCTTCGTCGCGTGGACGATCAGCGGGATGGTGGCGTACTCCCATGTCTTCATGGGCGCCAACCTAGTGGGCCCCCGGTCCCGAGGGACCGGGGGCGCTCACGGGTGGCGGCGACGCGCTCGAACGCCGCGTGCTCAGACGGCGGCGGGGACCCCGACGAGCGAGATCTCGGGCACCGCGGTGCCCGACCCGGTGACCTCGGCCCCGTCGATGCCCAGGGCCGCGTCCCGCGCGGTCTCGAGCAGACGGCGCCACGACTGCACGTTCGGGCGGCGCTTGAGCAGCGCACGCCGTTCACGTTCGGTCATGCCGCCCCAGACCCCGAACTCGATGCGGCTGTCCAGCGCATCGGCCAGGCACTCGGTGCGCACGGGGCACCCCCCGCAGATCTGCTTGGCGCGGTTCTGCGCCGAGCCCTGCACGAACAGCTCGTCGGCTTCGGTGGCCTTGCAGGCCCCGCGACTAGCCCATTCCAACGTCCACGCCATGACGGCCCCTCCCGTCGACGCCCCCCCCGGTCCGGTGCTCTGCGAGCACCGGTTTCCCCCCGGATCGAGCGATACCTGTGAATCCCCCTGAGTGCCCCACGTCGGGCACGTCTGCAGCGTAGGCTCGGCGAGGGGCTCTTCCCCAGAGCATCTTGTGATGAACATGGGTAGTCACTTCGAGCTACCGACTCGTCACCCACACAGATCAACGCAGAGTTGCGTTGCGGTCACGATCCTGCGAAGCGCTCGCGGAGGACCCGTGGATGCCCCGACCCGGAACGGCCCGGCGCTTACCCTGTCGGCATGGCTCCTCCCCCCACCGCTCACCGGCGGCGTCCCGTCCTGCGCCTGCTCGCCGCCTTCGCGGCCGTCAGCGCCGTGGCCGGTGTGCTCACGGCGGGGCTCGTCGTCCCGGCCGTCGCGTTCAGCGGCAGCCTGACGAGCGCGGGGGTCAACATCTTCGACGAGCTGCCGGCCGACCTGGGCGACCAGACGCTGTCGGAGGCGACGACGATCCTCTACTCCGACAACACGGTGATGGCGCGGGTCTACGACCAGAACCGCGTCGTCGTGGGCTTCGACCAGATCGCGCCGGTCATGCGCGACTCCATCGTCGCGATCGAGGACTACCGCTTCTACGAGCACGGCGCCATCGACATGAAGGGCATCGCCCGCGCGCTCGCCTCCAACGCCGGCGGCGGGGGCACCCAGGGCGCGTCGACGATCACTCAGCAGTACGTGAAGAACATCCTCGTCGAGCAGGCCGTCGAGCAAGGTGACACCGAGGCCGCCGCCGCCGCGACGACCGCCGACGGGACCGAGGGCTACGCCCGCAAGCTGCGCGAGATGAAGCTCGCCATCGGGGTCGAGAAGGAGATGTCGAAGAACGACATCCTCGCCGGGTACCTGAACGTCGCGTACTTCTACAACGGCGTCTACGGCGTCGAAGCCGCGGCCCGCTTCTACTTCAACAAGACCGCGGCCGAGCTGACGCTGCCGGAGTCGGCCCTGCTGGCCGGTCTCGTGCAGAACCCCGTGGCCTTCAACCCGGTGAAGTACCCCGACGCTTCAGTCGCGCGACGCAACGTCGTGCTGAACCGGATGCTCGAACTGGGCAAGATCTCCCAGGCCGACCACGACGCCGCTGTCGCCTCCCCGCTCGTCCTGGACACCCAGCGCAGCCAGCAGGGCTGCATCAACGCCGGATCCGCCGCCTACTTCTGCGATTACGTGACCCGCATCGTCGAGACCGACGCGGCCTTCGGCGCGACCGCGGACGACCGCAAGAAGCTCCTGCGCACCGGTGGGCTGACGGTCAAGACGACGCTGAACCCGCAGGTCCAGATCACGACCCAGAACGCAGTGAACGGTGGCGTCAACCCGGGCCAGAGCCCGCGGATGGCGGCGTCCGTCGTCCAGCCCGGGACCGGGCAGATCCTGGCGATGGCGCAGGACACGACCTTCTCCTTGGACACGGATCAGACCGGTGTCACGACGATCAACTACAACGTCGACAAGATGTACAACGGCGGCAACGGTTTCCAGACCGGTTCGTCGTTCAAGGCGTTCACGTTGGCGGAGTGGTTGAAGGCCGGGAAGTCCATCGACAGCACGATCAACGCGCCGTTCAACGGATCGGACCCCTTCAGCCAGTTCACGGCGTGCGGGGTCAAGTCGCGGGACTCGAAGATCTACCCGTACTCGAACTCGGAGTCGCACGAGGGTGGCCCCATGTCCATCCGCAAGGCGACCGCGGACTCCGTGAACACGGCCTACGTGACCATGGAGAAGTCCCTGGACCTCTGCAACATCGCAGCGACGGCACAGTCGATGGGTGTGCACCTGGCCAACCCGGCCAACGGGAGCATCCCGAAGCAGAAGGCCAGCGACATGAGCAACACCAACGACGTGGAGGGCGGGGTCAACTCCGACCTCTACGTCAGCCCGTCGCTGACCCTCGGGGTCAACGAGATCGCCCCGCTCGCCATGGCCGGGGCCTACGCGACCTTCGCGGCGGACGGAACCTTCTGCAAGCCGATCGCGATCGTCGAGGTGCTCGACACCAACGGCCAGCCGATGAACATCCCCAGTGCGGACTGCAAGTCCGTCCTCGACCCGAACGTCGCCCGCAACGTCACCGAGGCCCTCCAGGGCGTCATCTCGGGTGGGACCGGAACGGCGGCCCGCATCGACCGTCCGGCCGCCGGCAAGACGGGCACCACCAACGAGAACTCGGACGCCTGGTTCGTGGGGTACACCCCGCAGCTGTCCTCGGCGGTGTGGATGGGTCACGCCGACGGCACGAGGCCACTGAACAGGGATCGGATCAACGGTCGTGGTCGCCGCACCATCTTCGGTGGCACGATCTCGGCTCCGACCTGGAAGGCCATCGTGGGAACGGCTTCCGACCAGATGAACCTCCCGACGGTCGGCTTCACGCCGGGCACCAACCAGGGCCTCAAGACGACGACCTCCGACGGCAGGATCAAGGTCCCGAGCGTCGTCGGTCGCAGCGTGTCCTCGGCCAAGAGCGCGCTGCAGGCGGCCGGGTTCCAGGTAAAGGTGGGGGGTTCGGTGACCTCCAACGTCGACAAGGGCCTCGTCGCCTCGCAGAGCGCCCGCTCCGCCGCGGCCGGTTCGGTCATCACCATCACCCGCAGCTCCGGCCCGGCGCCGGTCCCGACGCAGGAGCCGTCGGCCCCGCCGTCGAGCGACAGCCCCGGGATCCAGCTCCCGACGGAACTGCCGCCGCTGCCCGACCTCCCCGCCCTCCCGACGAACTGAGGGGCGGAGACGGGCCGGACGGGGGACTCTCCCCGTCCGGCCCGTCCTCCTTTCGGGGGGGTGGTCCCACCCGTCGCGTCCTTGGTTGGCTGGGGGCGTGGACACACCCCTCGTGGACGACGTGACGTTGCTCCTGCTGAACCCGGAGACGGGGCGTCCGCTGACGGACGCGACCCGCCTGCGCGCTGTCCTGCCCGGAGCCGTGCTGCTCGACCTGGCGCTGCGGGAACGGCTCGAGTCCGAGCCGAGCCGCTGGGGTGGGGACAAGGTGCGCGTGCGCGACGCCTCGCCCACCGGTGACGAGGTGCTCGACGAGGCCCTGCGACGACTCGGCGACCGACCGACGGCGGCCCGCACCGCCGTCCAGCGGCTCGGTGGTCTCAAGCTGGGCCGTGCCGTCCGGGACCGGATGGTCGCGCGCGGTCTCGTCCGCCACGAGCCGGGCGGGTTCCTCCGCTTCGCCCGAGACCACCCCGAGCCGGGCGCGCGCAAGGCCCTGGTCTCCGAGGTCGCGTCAGCGCTGGGTGACGGCGCCGACGTCACCCCGCACGCGGCTGCGCTGGTGTCGCTGCTGCAGTCCGTCGGGGCGGTCCCGAAGGTCGTCCCCGGGCTGGGGTTGTCCCGTCGTCAGCTCACCGACCGGGTGCAGCAGATCGCGGACGGGATGGCTGAGGGGGAGTGGGCCGGGGAGGCCGTCTCCGCCGCCGTGCGCGCCGCCCAGGCCGCGGTCACGACGGCGATCGTCACGAGCACCGTCGTCGCGACCAGCGGCACGAACTAGCTAGCGGCCCCGCCCCGCGCGGAAACAACACTTTCCGCCCCTGCGAGGGCCCCTCGAGGGGCGGAAAGTGTTGTTTCCGCGGGTCTCTCAGGCCTGCAGACGGGTCCGCACGGCGGTGGAGACGCGCTTGCCGTCGGCGCGGGCTCCGACCTTCGGCTTCAGCTGCGACATGACGGCGCCCATCGCACCCATGCCGGTCAGCCCCTCCGCCGTCGCGATGAGCACGGCCTCGTCCACGAGGGCGTCGAGCTCCTCGTCGGTGAGCGGGGTCGGCAGGTAGGTCTCGATGACGGAGAGCTCGGCGGTCTCGCGCTCGGACTGCTCGCTGCGCCCGGCGTCACCGAAGGCCTGCGCGGCCTCGCGACGCTTCTTCGCCTCGCGCTGCAGGACCGCGATGACCTCGTCGTCGGAGAGCGTGCGCGCCGACTTCCCGGCGACCTCCTCGGAGCGGACCGCCGTGAGGACCATCCGCAGCGTCGCCGACCGCAGCTCGTCCCGGGCCTTCATCGCGGTGGTCAGGTCGGCCTGGAGGGAGTCCTTGAGGGTGTCGCTCATGGGGCGATCCTCCCACCCCACCGCGACCCGTTTCCGCCCTCCGGCGAGGATGACCGGATGCCCACTGCAGCGCGAGTCCTCCACCTGGCCGCCGGAACCGTCGGCGTCGGCGCGCTGGCCGGTGCCGCCGGCGTCGGCTACGCCGCGGGCTACGAGGTCCGCGCGTTCGTGCTCCGGCACGCCGTCGTGCCGGTCCTTCCCGTCGGTGCCGCGCCGCTGCGGGTCCTGCACCTCTCCGACCTGCACCTCGTCCCGCGTCAGCACCGCAAGCGCGCCTGGGTCGCGGCGCTCGCCGACCTCGAACCCGACCTCGTCGTCACCACCGGGGACAACCTCGCCGCCCAGGACGCCGTCCCAGCCGTGCTGGAGACCTACGCGGGGCTGCTGCAGCGTCCGGGCGTCTTCGTCCTCGGCTCCAACGACTACTGGGCCCCGAAGCCGCGCAACTGGTCGAAGTACCTGAGGGGTCCCTCGGACGGTGGTGCCGGCGACGAGGCCGTCCGGCTGCCGACCGACGACCTCGTCCGCGGCTTCACCGACGCCGGCTGGGTCGACCTCGACAACGTCCGAACCCGGCTGACGGTCAAGGGCCTCGACCTCGAGTTCGTCGGCGTCGACGACCCGCACCTGCGCTACGACCGCTACCACGACGTCGCCGGCCCCGCCGCGACCGACGCCGACCTCACCATCGGCGTCACCCACGCCCCCTACCGCCGCACCCTCGACGCGATGACCGCCGACGGCGCCGGCCTGCTCATCGCCGGCCACACCCACGGCGGCCAGCTCTGCGTGCCCGGCTTCGGGGCGCTCGTGACCAACTGCGACCTCCCGCGCAAGCAGGCCTCCGGGCTGTCCCGCTGGTCCGCGGCTCGCAAGGACGCCTGGCTGCACGTCTCCGCCGGTCTCGGGACCTCCCCCTACGCCCCGCTGCGCTTCGCCTGTCGCCCCGAGGCGACGCTGCTGGAGCTCGTGCCCCGCCGCTGACCCTTGTGGTCCCGGGGACCTGCCGAGGTGGGCTATCCTCTACGAGGCCGCGCAGTTCGGCGGCCGTCAGCAGCATCGGGGTGTGGCGCAGCTTGGTAGCGCGCTTCGTTCGGGACGAAGAGGCCGCAGGTTCAAATCCTGTCACCCCGACCAGCAAGACCGCAGGTCAGAGGCCCGGAACCGTGAGAGCGGAGCCGGGCCTTCGTCGTGTGCGTGACTGACTGCGTGACTACGACGCCCCCGAGATGCTGAGACCACCCAGCGTCAACCGCAGCGTGTGTCCCCTAGACCCGCGTACCCCGAGCGTCCGACGCGAGGCCGAGTGGTTCAGGCCCCGCCCATCCATCCGTCACGTGATGACGGGAGGCTCTTGCGGGACGGTCGGCGGGATACGGTTCGGGCCGGCCTCCACGGGCCGAGGACGATCTTGAGGGTGCAACCGCACAGCGAGAACCGCAGCATCGTCTTCCGGGTGCGGCGGCAGCATCTCGGCCAAGACCGAATCCACGAGATCATCGAGCGACCCGCCCCGCGCAGCCAGGACCTCCAAGGTGTCGCGCAACCTCTCCAGCCCAGCTGCCAACGGCTGGTCACGACGCTCCACCAGGCCGTCGGTGAACAACAGCAGCGTCGCCCCGCGGTCCAGGAGCACCTCAGACTCGTGACGCGGCAGGCTGGGCTCGACGCCGAGAAGGAGGTCGTAGCCGATGCCCGCCAGGGCAGTAACCGTCCTGTCGGGGTTGATCACCATCGCCGGTGGGTGACCTGCGCTGGACCACCGCACTCGGGTGACACCTCGTTGGGCTTCCTCGTGCTCCTGCTCCAGCCGTGCAGCCAGCGCGGTGGCGGTGGTCCCGATCTGCAACGTCTGCATGACCTCGTCGGTCTGGCGCAGGATGGCCGCCGGTCCCTCGTTGCCGATCGCACCGAAAGCGCGCAATGTGGAGCGGACCTGACTCATCGCCGCCGCCGACTGCGTGTCGTGGCCCAGGACATCACCGATGACCAGGACGCTCGCGCCACCCGGCTGGATGAAGGCGTCGTACCAGTCCCCACCCACCTGTGCCGCCTCAGCAGCCGCCGTATAACGGACCACGATCTGCAGGTGGTCCGGCTGCACCGGACTGGTCAGCAACGAGCGCTGGAGACCTTCTGCGATGTCGCGGTGCTGCCGGTGCAACCGGGTCGCATCCAGAGCCAGGCCCGCACGGTCGGCCACCCCACGAGCAGTCGTCAGCTCCTCCTCGGTGAACGCGCCTCGCTCGGCCGAGGTGTAGAGGGACAAGATGCCGAGGGTGCGCCCCCGTCCACGCAGGGGGAGCAGGTAGGCATCGTGCGGCGCCAGCTCCTCCAACGCCCGACGCCCGGCAGCATCGACGGGGAACGTCGCACTGATCTTGGTCACAGCGTCGTGGACGACGACAGGTTTGGAGTGCCGCAGGGCCCGCAGGACCGACGCATCGTCGCCGATCTCCTCGAACCGGTGCATCGCGTAGCGAGCGGCCACGGGGCGCAGCGCGGCATCGTGGTGCCAGCTCCCGGCATCGCGCAGACCGCGACGAAGCTCTCCGGCACCAGCGATCCTGGCCCGAACCGGGTCCGCCGCCGGGGCGTCGTCATCGATCAGCGTGACGATGCACCAGTCACCCAACGCGGGGACGAGCAGCTGAGCCAGCCCAGCCACCACCCCTTCGGCATCGGGTGCCGAGGTCAACGACTCGGTGACGTCGACCATGAGGTTCAGGCGCGCCGCGACCTGCTGCCCACGCTCTCGCTCGTCGGTGACGTCGTGCGTCGTGCCGATCAGCCGTACCGCAGTGCCGTCGGCCCCGGTCAGCACCCGTCCACGCGCCTGCAGCCACCGCACGTGTGCGCCGGGGACGACGACGCGGTACGTCGTGAAGAACTCGCCAACGGTCTCCACCGACGCGCTCAACGTCGCTTCCACACCGTCACGGTCCTCAGGGTGGATGCGATCCATCACCTCACCCACAGCGGTCACCTGCGCACCAGGATCAGCAGGGTCCAGCCCGAACAGCAGGTACATCTGTTCGTCCCACGTGACCTGCTGCGTCAGGACGTCCAGGACGAAGACCCCGACCCCGGCTGCGTCGACCGCCAGCTCCAACAACGTGCTGTTCGTCTGGTGGTCTGCAGCCAGTGCGGCCAACTCGAGCTCGCTGACGACCAGGAAGGCGATCTGCTGCAGGGTCCGCACATCGGTCCGTGTCCAACTGCGGGGCGCGGGATCGAACACGCACAGGGACCCCACCGCGATCCCGGCAGAGCCCGTCAACGGGACACCCAGGTAGGCGCCCACCTGGCCCGAGGTGACCGCAGGCATCTGCTGGACCCGCACGTCGTTGACCGCGTCATCGATGATCATGGGGCCTTCAGAGGTGACGCTGAGCGTGCACATCGTCTCCTCCAGAGCGGTGGACGAGCCCACAGCTCCTGGGGCCAGCCCAGCACCACCGATGATGGAGTGTTCTCGGCCCAGCAACGAGACCTGCGTGGCATCCACGTCGAGCAGCTGCGCAGCGAGCATCGCGATCCGTTCGACACCCTGCGCACCGGGGTCGATGGCGGCGGCCAGACGTTCCGCAGCCCTGACCCTGGGAACGTCGTCCAGCAACGACCGCGCAGCAGCCTTGGCCTGTTCCGGCACCTGCACCGCCCGCCCGCTACGACCATCGTTCGACGCATCCGCCGAACCGCTCACCGTCGATCTCCTCCACCGTCAGGTCTGAGCCGTTCCCCGCCACCTTCGAGGTAGGGCCTCTGCCCATCATGACCGATGAGCGAGCACCGAGGACGTCACCACCCCCGATCCGAGGCTCAGCACGCCGTGGAACCACACTCAAAGCTCTCGCTGGGTCTCGGCAGGGTCCGCAGCGAAGATTCGGTCCATCACCACCGCACCCGACTGCACGACCGGGCGGATCTGCTTCCGGTAGACCAGCTCGGTCACCGCCGTGCTGCTGTGCCCGACGAGCCGCGAGATCTCCTCCAACGGCACCCCGCTGTCCGACAGCAGGGACACGAAACTGTGCCGCAGCTCCCGCGGCGTCCACTGGGACGCGTCGATGCCCTCAGCCGCAGCGAGAGCCGCCCGGAAGTCACGACGCACGTGCGAAGGGTCCAGAGACGTGCCGACTCTCGACGAGAAGACGAGACCGGTCTCGACCCACCGCGCACCAGCGATGACCCGGTCGCTCTCCTGCTGCACGCGCTGGGCCCGCAAAGCGTCGATGCACCGTTGCGGCAGAGCCAAGGTTCGCCGCGACTTGCGGGTCTTCGTGTCCCCGCCGACCCGCACCGACCGCCACACCGCCACGTGCGCCGGAACCGGGGGCACGTCCTCCGGACGCCCGACGAGATCGACGTGGTCCCAGCGCAACGCCCGCAACTCTTCGGTTCGCGCGCCAGTCAGCATCGACAGCACGACGTAGCCGTACAGCCGGGTCGGCTCCACGGCCCGGAGAACGGCGTCGGCCTGCGCCATGGTCAGCGCCTTCGACGGCCGGCCGGCCTTGCCCTGCGGCACGCTGCACAACGCCACGACGTTGCGCTTCACCTTGTCCCGCGCCATCGCCCGCTTCACCGAACGGTTCAGCACCGAGTGGATGCCTTGCAACGTTCGGGTGCTGAGCGTCTGCGCCTTGCGGACCAACCAACGGTCAACGTCCTCGGCGCTGAGGTCACGCAGCCGCCGTGCACCCATGTCCGGGATGACGTGGGTGCGAGCGAGGATCTGATTGGTAGTGATGGTCGTCTCCGAGCGCCCGTGCAGGCCGTAGGCGAGCCAGTCCTCGACGGCCTGGGCCACGGTGTAGTCGTGCGGGGCGATGGCCAAGCCGTCGTCCTGATCGCGCAGCACCTCTTTCAGCTTGGCGCGGGCCTCGGTCTTCGTCGTGCCGCTACCGCGCTTGACGATCCGCTTACCGGCAGGGGTGAAGCCGAGACTGACGCTGGCGATCCACCGTTGCCGCTTCTCATCCCAGTGCAGACCGCCCTCACCCCGCCCACGACGGGTGGGCATCAGGCCGCGTCCTCGAGAGAAGCGATGTACTCCACCAGCGCCTCGTACGGGATGAGCCGCGTGCGCCCCTCGTGCACCGAGCGCAGACGACCGGAACGCAGGAGTTCGAAGATGACGCTGCGACTCAGGCTCAAAGCGTCGGCGGCATCCTGCACGCGGTACAGGAGACGGGTCGGGGCGGTGCGCTGCTCGTGGTTCATCGTGAGTCCTTTGCGAGGTCGAAGCGGTAGAGGTCGGAGCGGTAAGGGTCAGAGCAGGGAGGCGCGACGGGCGCGGGCACGATCGTCGGACCACTCGCGGGCTTGTGCGGCGGCAGTAGCGGCGAGAGCGGCGTCTCCCGCGTTCAGCCAACCGATGCCGTCCAGTGCCCAGGAACTGACGACGAGCGTCGACTCCTCGGCGTCAGGCGCATCGACGTCCGCTGTTGGGTTCGTGCGCCCCGTCAGGCGGTCCCGCAACTGCTGGACCGACCACCGTTTCCGCGCTGAGCGCAACCGGCCCAGGGTGGTGGAGTAGCGGCGGGACTTCGTGGAGAAGTGCCCCCGGAACCCGAGCATCGCTCCCCACTTCGCCAGCGGCAGGTACTGCGGCCCACCGGTCCGGGCGAGGTGCTGCACCTCGGCGAGCAGACGGCAGACGTGCTCCACAACGCCCATCCGCCGCGCCGCGTCGGCATCACGCAGACCAGACGGGAGGCCGAAGTCATCACAGGCTTTCGTGGCGTACTTCGCGATGTAGGCCGCGACCGTCTCCGGGTGCAGGCCGTCGTCGGGGTGGTCGGCACGGCCGGCCTCGCGAGTCGCCGCGGTGGTCACGGCGCGAGCATCGACCTGCGTCCCGAACCGCAACCGGCGTAGCCCACCGCGTGCTTCGGTCGCGGGGGCGTCGAACCACACCCGGGCCGCGGCGACGTGAACCAGCTCGCACAACTGCTGCGCGCTCACCCCAACCAGCGGGGGAGGGAAATCCATCGAGTCCGTGGGCGGCCCGTCGAGGCGGACGAGTGCGTGGAAGTGCACCACCCCACGACGCTGGAATTCCGCGACCTTCGCGAACGACACCCGCACCAGCGAGTGTGCTGCCGTCTGCGTCAGGCCCAGGTGCGCGGCCAGCGCCCGACGCAGCGCGATGGTGAACCGTCGCCACAGCTCCGGGGACCACCACTGCCACACGACGTGCCCGGTGTAGTCGTAGCACTCCGCGCACAACGGCTGCCCCAGGCGGCGGTCGCCGTCGGCGTGCACGGTCCGGCAGCCAATCGGGTTTCCGTGCTCACACATCGCGGACGTTGACCGGGGACGGCACATGCTCGGACGGCCGTTCCTGCGACGCAGCCCGTGCACCGCACCGAAGGAAGGGGCGGTCAGAGTGGCGAACACCAGCGGGTGCGTAGCCACCGACTCCGGAACACCCTTCATCCCGCCCGCCGCACCAGCGGCGAGCAGGTGCCACATGTCGCCCTTGTACTCGTGAGAACACGACGGGCAGACGCTGGCGCGGCGGTTACCGCAACGGGTGTAGAGCACCCCGTCCGGTTCGTTCGCGGAGTCGTAGGTCGAGAGCACTTCGCCCGTGGCGCGGTCGACGGTGGTGGCCTGGCCCCGCAGTCGGATGGGGCGGGCGCAGTGCCCGCAGTTCGCAGCCTGCTCGGCCCAGCGGTCGAAGGTGGGCGACAGCAGTCGACGACCGACCTCAGCCTCTGCGGTGGGAGACATGGCGTTCACGCCGCACCCTCCTCACCGCAGGTGTTTGCGTCATCGTGGGAGTCGTTGTCGACGACGGAGAACACGGGCCGGGATCCCGGCGTTCTGTTGGGCGCGTGAGTGCGGGCGAGTTCCCCGATCGCCTGGTCGTCGTAGTAGGCGGCGCGGACCCGGACGGGTTCGCGGACGCCGTCGACTTTGACGTAGGCGACACCGGGGGAGGTATCGGGGATCTGGTGGCACAGCGCCCCGGACTCCCGAGCCCCCTCACCGAGGACCATGTCGACCTGAGCCTTCTCATCCAGACGCATCGCGACCTTTGTCGGGAACAGGTTGCGCAGGCCCAGGACCTCCTTGCGGGGGTCCTGCAACGCCGCGACCAGGACCACGCCGGGTGCGCGTCCTTGTGTGGCGATGGCGGCCAAGGCTTTCTCTGCGCGATCGCGGAGTTTGCGGTCGGGGGTGTAGGCGGTGAGTAGGGCGACCTCGTCGACCAGGACTACCAGCAGCGGTTCCCGGGTACTCGGTTCGTGACGGCGGGACGTTCCGGCCATCCGAGCGGCCCGTTCGGTCATGAGGACCGCGGCGTTCTCCAACAACTGCACGCCGTCGTCGACGGTGGTCGCGAACCGGGTGAACAGCGCCCGGCCCGGCTGCAGTTCCATCCCAGCCTTCCCGTCCACGGCCCACACCTGCACCAGTCCGTCGCGGATGCCCCCGGCGATGCCGCCGAGCAGGGACCACACCACCGAGCCCTTCCCAGCCCCGGTGACCCCGACGATCAGGACGTGGGTTGCGGCCAACCGCAACAGCCACGGCTGCCCGTCCTCCCGTAACCCGACCGGGACGGCGGCGGCGTCCAGTGCGTCCGGGACGGGCAGCGGGGTGACGACCTGGGCGAGGGGGTCGCCGTACAGCCAGGTGACGACCGCGGCGCGGGGACCGGTCTTGCGGACCCGACACGACCACGCCCCGCACGCCGCACCCAACGTCTCCGCCGCCGAGGCGAAATCGTCGACGGTCTGCCCGGCCACGACCTGTACCCGGCCGGTCAGGACCAGGTGCTCGCGAGAGGCCCAGCGCAGCCGGGACAACCCCGGTGTCCACGACTCTCGCCGCCCAGAGCGTCGGTCGGTCACGGCCATCGCCAGGCCGACCCGTTCGCACAGTCCCGGCCAGTTGCGGCGGATCGCCCGCTGCTTGCGGCGCCGCCACGCGGGTTGAGCCAAGAAACGGTCGAAGGACACCGGCCACAGGAGCCGCCACACCAGCAGCGCCACCACGAGGACCGCGACGACGATGCCGAGCACGAGGAGGTGGTTGCTCGTGTAGGCCCACCACCCGGTGACCAGGACGGCCGCGATGAGCGGGAAACGCCACGCGAGCTGTGCGGCCGTCTTGACCATCCACCAGACCAGAGACAGCATCGAGAGGACCAGCTCGGCAATCCAGTCGTCAGAGGTGGCGGTGCCCTGCTGGGACGGCTGGTGGGTCACGACACCCTGCGGACGGCCACCCATCACGCCACCTCCGGCGTGCGCAGCCGTGCACGGCTCGCGGGGTGGCGGGACACCGAACGCAGCCGGGCGGCCTGTTCGGCTGCGACGGTGGCCAGGTAGTGGCACTCCGCTGCTTCCTGGGGGTCAATCGGTCCGTAGTGCTCGGCGAGCCGTCCGAACAGCTCGGCTTTGCGCTCGACCCATGCCGCCCGTTCCTGCAGCGGGGTCTGGGAACCGGGGCGGGAACGCAGCAGTGCCCCGAGCTGTGTGGTGATGCTTTCCCGTTCGTCCTGCTCCGCCCGAAGCTGGTCGGCGCGCATCAGGCAGCCCGCCCGGTCTCGGCCTTCGGGGCGGTCTTGGCGGGGGCGGACATGCCCGTCGCCTTGAGCGACCACGCCAGCCGCGGGCGGGCGCGGTTGGTGTCGACGTACGGGGTGGCGGTGAGCCCGTCGAAAACGACCGGGCGGAAGGGCAGGCCCGGAAGAGTGGCTGGCGGGACGGGCTGGTGTTCGGCCATCACCTTGACGACGACCTCGGCCTGCCCACGGCGGGCTTCGGGGTCGGCGTCGACGACGCGGACTGCCCAGAGCCGTTCGCCGGTGTTCTTGTCGCGGGACTGGAAGTCGACCTCTCCGGCCTGCTTGCGGTCGAAGTCCTGGACCTGTTCGACCTCGCCGACCACATATGCGCCGTGCGGGAAGACGAGGTCCTGTCCCAGCGGGATTGCGCCCTGGATGGCCATGGTGGTTGTCCTCTCCTCGTGCGGTGCTCCCCCTGGGTGGGTGCTCCGCGTCGTGGAGATCACGTTCGCGCTTGACGGGGGGACGGCATCACCCCACAGTGGGACGACTTGGGACGTCCTCGGCTTACGTAGACGTCCCAAATGACGAGCAAGACGTCCTCACGTCCCAGGAGTTCCCGTGCCGAACGACCGCTTGAAGCAGGCCCTGAACGCCCACGGCATGAGCCCACAGCAGCTCGGCGAGCAGCTGGGCGTGGACCCCAAGACGGTGTCCCGGTGGATCTCCCAGGGCCGCCCGCCCTACCCGAAGTATCGGGCGCAGGTGGCCGCACTACTGCGGGAGGCCGAGGACTGGTTGTGGCCCGAAGCGGTCAGCGAGCAGCGGCGTGACGCGGTGTCCGCCTCCGAGGTCGTGGAGGTCTTCCCCCGCCGGGCGGCGGTGCCGTGGGACACCTGGCCACGGCTGTTCTCCGAGGCTGCGGCCCACATCGACGTCCTCGTCTACGCGGGGCTGTTCCTGCCCGAGCAAATGCCGGCGGTCCTAGACACCTTCGTGGCCAAGGCGCAGGAGGGGGTGCGAATCCGGCTGCTATTGGGAGACCCCAAGAGCCCGGCAGTGGCGTTGCGAGGGGAGGAGGAAGGGATCGGGCGTAGTGCCGTGGCGGTGAAGGTGCGTAACGCGCTGGACCTGCTTCGCCCGAAGCTGAAGGGTGTGCCGGGCGTCCACGTACGTCTGCACGCTGTGACGCTCTACACGTCGATCTACCGTGCCGACGATCAGATGCTCGCCAACCCGCACGTCTACGGCCTGCCCGCCGCGCAGGCCCCGGCGATGCACCTGCGGAAACTCACCCCGGGTGGGCTGTTCGACACCTACACGGTGATGTACGACAAGGTGTGGGATGACGCAAGACCCGCCTGGAGCTAGGAGAGACTGTGGCCCGCACCGAGCACTTTCACGACCCGGACGGGCCCCGCCCCAACAGGATCGTCACCGCGGCCACGGCCTTCGTCCAGGACGAGGAGGGGCGGGTACTGCTCATCCAGCGCTCCGACAACGGGCTCTGGGCGCTACCCGGGGGGACGCAGGAGGTGGGGGAGCGGATCGCGACGACCGCCGAGCGCGAGACCGAGGAGGAGACCGGCTACCGAGTGCGGGTGACGGACTTCATCGGCGTCTACTCCGACCCTGACCACGTAATCGCCTACGCCGATGGCGAGGTCCGTCAGCAGTTCGCCTTGTCGTTCCGGGCGGAGCTGATCGGCGGGGAGCTGGCCACGAGCGAGGAATCGCCAGAGGTCCGGTGGATCGAGGCCGACGAACTGGATGACGTGCCGATGCACCCCTCGGTGCGTCTCCGTGTCGACCACGGTCTCCAACGACGAGCGAAGCCTTACATCGGCTGAGCGCCGACCGCGCGTGACCGTCGGTGGACGACTCGCCGGGCGAGGAGCACGACCGGTTCCAGCACGAGGAAAACGACCCATTCGAGGAAGCCCAGGGCCATCGTCCCAAGAAAGTTGGCGTCCACGGGGCGGATGAACATGCTGGCTACGGCCGGGCGAGGAACTACGACGACCCACCAGGTGTACGTCCCTGCGCAGCACACCGGCAGCACCACGGCCCAGGCCCACCGGAGCCACCGGGGGCCACGTCCGGTGAAGGTCCTCACGAGGTGGAGAGCCCACAAGCCGACGCCGAGCAGAGGAAGGGCAAACATCGTCACGAGTGGTCAGCTCGATCGGGTGACCCAGCAGGCAGCGGCACGCTGTTCAGGCGTGAAGCGAGAGCTCTGATCCACTCCGCGTCCTTGGACTGCGTCATGACCGAGGACGGGCCGAACCACCCCTCCCAAACCGCGACCACCGTCGATGCGTCCATCCGGTAGCCAGCGCGCATCAAGGCCGAGAACGTCGTGGCTTCCAAGTCGTACTCGTCGTGGGGTACGTCCGTGAAGCCCATCAGCCCCTCAGGGTCCCAGTCGACGAGAAGGTCCATTACACCCGGGACGAGGGGTGCCACGTCCCTTAGCGAGACGTCGGCGGAAGCTGAGCGACCGTCGAGGCGCTGCTCCGTGCGCTGCGTCGCCAAGACGAGCGGCAGGGCGATGGTGACCATGCACTGCGAGACGACGTGCGCGTGGCCGTAGCGATCGACGACTTCCAAGACCCGCTCTCCGACGGTCAACCGTTGCCCCGCCGGCCCGGTCGTTGCATCCGCCATCCACATGGCATCGCGGTCCGGCCCCGCCACGTCGGGGAAGTGGGCCAGTGCCTCAGCGTGCCCCCGTCGCCGAGCTTCGACGTCAGCGAGGCTGTGATGGGCCACGAGTCCAGTCACCGTGTCCGGCCACCCGTTGCGTTGAAGAAACCGAGCGCCGTCGAGAGGGTGAAAGCCGGTGTCAGTGACCGTCGGGGCGTACCCAAGATCGTGGAGCCATGCCGCGCTGACAACGTCGTCAGTCAGCCCCAGGTCGCCAGCCAAGGCCGCAGCGGTCTCAGCGACTTGCTGCGTGTGCTGCCAACGCTGCGGGAGCGCGTCGCGCAGGTGCTCTCCTGCCAGACGCTGAGCGGCGACGACGTCCACACGTTCATCATCCCAGCTCAGGGGGCGGGAGTGCAGGTCCCGGGCCAGCTGTGAGAACTTTCTCTACTCCGTCAAGGCGGTGGGCTCCGCCCACCCCGTGGGCCGGCGGTGTGTTTCACCACCCTGCGCGCGGCCTCCGGCCGTGCTCGCGCGGCTCACGTACCGCAGCCCCACTGCGATGGTGTAGGTACCGTCACCATGCTGCTCGCACCCAGAGCAAGTTGCGGGGTACCAGGGGCTCCCGCCCCTGGACCCCGGTTGCGCTGCACAAATGCGCGGGAGACTTTCCCTGTCTCAAGTTTGTACCGCGCATTTGCACACCGCACGGGACTCGTCGTGGGGCGGGGCTAGTACTCAAATGACCAGGTTGGCTCGTCGGATGTTCCTAACCAGTCCAACTCGCTCAGTCAGCTTGATCCACATAAATCCACACGTGATCCATTACGCCTCCCCCGGACGGTGCTTCTAGAATCGTCAAGATTCCGCGCATCGCGTCCAGAACAGTAGAGATGGATGGGTCACTAAGCTCCCAGGTGCTCGTCCCGCGACGAACAAATCCAGCGGACTCTAGTCGGGCCCTGACTGCATTTCCGGTTTTATTACTTTGCTCCCCGTTGACTGACCATCGAACAGTTGCTCTCGGCATGCCTCCAACCTAGCGGATGCGACGGCAGTTGTCGCCAGTATCAAGCTGGTTACCGGGCTGGAGCGGGTGATCATGGAAACTGACTAGTTGAATCGCTTTCCGAAGTAGCCGCCCGATTCGTATTCATCAGTTAGTCGCATGCAGGTGTGCCAGTTCAAGTCTGGCGCCTCTGTGGCAACGCGATCCAGTACGTCACTATTCAATGTGGCGATGTACTGAAGACCTTCTTCTTCGCATAGCCTTTTGATCAGTCGAAGAGCTAGGGCAACCTGGCGAACTTCAACTGCGTCGAACAGGTGACTATCATGGACCAAGAAGTCGGGTCCGCGCCCATTGCGCAAAGCGGAAAGGGCCAAGCAGAGATCGAAGCAGAGGATTGCTACACTTCGAACTCCGGCACTTCCGTCCCCACCTATGGTAGGAATGAATGAATAGCCAGCAGGAGTCTCTCTGATAGTCAGAGTTGCGGGTCGACGGTCTCCGTACAATTCGAAAGCCATGCGTGTGAACATTGAACTGATGTCGGCAATCTGCGAGCGGCGTTCCGACAAGTCCATGCGAACGGTTTCTTCTAAAGCCAAAGACTCACGAGTCAGATGAACCTGAGCGTTCCTCAAGTTCTCGACGGCCATCCGGCGCTCTCGGAGTTCCGCCTCTCTTCCCTCAAGATCGCCAACTTGCTTCTGCATGGCTTGAAATGTTTCGAGAGCTCCGCCAGCTTCGAGCGCGCGCATAACTTCGGCGCGCATGCTGTCAAGATCTGCCACACGTTGTCTCGCCAAAGTTTCCGTGTCCCTTGCGGCAGCAAGCTCACCCTCAAGGTAGCTGCGGCGGTTGGCGACTACCGACTCGTGAAATTGCGCTACCTCTTCAAAGCGTCGCCGGACTAAATCAGGAAGCGTGATCCTTACCTGCTCGAATACAGCTTCCAGGTAACTGTAGTCCGGTTGTTGGGACTCCTCTGATTCTAACGACTGTTCGAGATCACGAGCGCGACGTTCCGCGTACAACGCTTCGTCGTTCGACTCTCTGATTGCCCGCGTGAGTGCATCCGCTTGTTCTCTAAGATCCGTGTACCGATCGACAACGCGGAAGCTAGCTAGTGCAGCTTCAAGCTCAGACCTTTGTACTTGCAGGGTTGCAATTCTTGCGTCCAGGTCTGCAGTTTCCCCGAGTGTCCGTCCGAGAACCGGATCGCGTGCGGCCTTACGCAGGGCCGTAACGCTCTTTTTTGACTCGGAGATCTCCTGCGCTTTTTGCACCAAGCCGAGGTCAAGGCCGAAAAGGTAAGCCAGTGGTAGCTGAGTAGACAGCTCACTCTGTCGGCTAAAGATCCGTCGCGCGTCAGCGAATGCGCCATCCGCCTCGTTGCGAAGGTAGTACGGAATGAGTGACCTAAAGGAGGGTCCAGAACTTCCTGCGGGTAGATTGAAGAGGGATGCTCCCAGTATGCCGCGCAATTGCTCTAGGGAAAGGATCTGATTGTCGTATGTCGGGTGTGCCGGGTCATCAGCCACGCGTGCGATAGTGTGCTCTGAATTCCCAATATCCAGGGTAAGCTGGTACGCGCCGGCCGAAATTTCTGGGCGACGCAATGGGTGGCTGGCGGAAGCGTTGCCGCCAAGGCAGAAGTCGAGGGCGCGAACGAAACTGCTCTTCCCCACTGCGTTTCGGCTATCTTTACTGCGCGCCGCTTTAGTTCGATCGGCAACGACAAGGTTGAGACCGTCAGTGAAGTGAGCCTGCTTGCCTTCGGGTAGGTTGTTACTCAGCAGCCGCAGCATGCGAAACCCTCCTTAAGACCCCGTCCTGCATCTCGATAGCGTTGATGGCGTAGAGGGTGTCTACAGCTAATGCAAACCACCAGAATGGAACGGCCGACTGCATTTTTTGCTCGCGGCGCCATGTTTGAACACCTGCCCAGGTGGAACTCAAGGAGCGAGATTCTCTATCAGGAAGTTGCAGGAGTATTTGTCCCGCCACCGCGATGAGGGCTTGGTCCAACTCAATTGACTTACTCGGCAGGAACATTGGCTGCCTTGGGGGACTCGAAAATGATGCACGTCTCGAAGAAGTGCGTCGTAACTAGTAGTGCTGCGCTCAGGTACTCGCGCTCAAACTCCTGTGGCTCAGACGAGAACGCATCCTCTTTGATCTCGTCAACCAATTTATGGAAGATTGCATCCGAACCGTCGAGAGTAGCCTTGAGAGCGGTATATCTGAACTTCAAATTCTGAGAAACTTGGTAATGCTCACCTGGTGAGGCCATCTTGAAATAGTGCCGCACGTGGTGGGTGTGAGGCTCGTACTCCTTGATGAGAGAGGATGTTGCGTCTGAAAAATTATTGCATTCAATCTTTCCAGGCGGCACCATGGGCACCGGTCCTATCTCGGGTGAAAGGCGGGTGCGCGCAAGCGAGCGAATGCATTGTGAGATGTAGGTAGCCGCGGCCGGGTCTGGGGCTGGCGGAGCCCCCAGTAGACGTACCAAGTCGTCGCGGTCGAGCTCTCTTAGGCATTCGCGCCAGAGCACCTCTGGTGGCCAATTTTCAACGGACAAATTGGGCAAATGACTCCGCCGCAAATCCGCAAGCTTCTTGCCCGCCATTACTGGCAGTCCGGCCGCGTTGTTGTAGACGAATGCCCAGCGCTCCATTAGGTGACCCCAGTGGGTTCTGGCTTTGTTCAAGTCAGAGTCAATCTTGTCCTGCACGATGCGATCGCTGGGGCTCTTGGCCCCATAGCATGCGAACATCAAGCCGTCTACATACCCGTCACACCCTTGATCACCTCGCCCAGCGGGGTCGACTTGGATGAAGGCGCCGCCGTGCTGGCTTGACATGGCGGCAGTAACGAAAGCCTGCCAAGCATCCCCGTGACAGGTGGTGGTGAGCGCCTCAAAGTGGCTGTGGAACCACAACATCTCCCACTCTCTAGCGCTGGCCACCGCTCTCCTCCGCTCACAGGTGAGGTGTCATCGTAGTCTGCTCACATCGAGCGTCTCGCGGCATCGGCGCGACTGCGGAGGTCTCGAACCTATGGGGTTTGGAGCCTCTGTCCACCCCGCGGGTTGAGTGTCTATCCGCGTGACAACGCCCCTGGACGACGAGGGATCGTTGTGCCCGAGCAGCGAGGCGGCAGTAGGGCTCGGTGGGCTGAGCTAGCCCGCATGCGAAGCTTCGGGACGAAGAGGCCGGATTGGGCCGTCGCAGCCGCGCTCGCCAACTTGATCACCGCCCGCCGCTAACGCCCTTGATGCGGAGCGGCACCGGCCGCGGACGTGCTCGATAGCCTGCGGTGATGACGACACCACGGAAGGCACGCTGGTCGGAGTGGGTGCTGGTCGCCGTCTTCGCGGTCCAGACGGCCATCTCGGTCGCGGATCGGGAGTGGGGGCGTGCGCTCGCGCCAGGGATCTTCCTCGTCGGGTTCGCCGGGCAGATCCTCCTGCAACGCCTGAAACGCCCGACCGCGGCGACCGCGGTCCTCCTCGCCGCGCTCGTGGCCGTCTTCGTGGTCTCGATCGTGCAGCACACGTGGTGGCTGGCCGGCGTCCTCGGCGTCGGGCTGCTCGCCCTGGCCGGCATCTGGGGGACGACCTGGTGGGTCGGACGCCCTGCCACCCAGGCGTGACCCGGGGCTCAACCCAATCGTCTGCGACGCCGATCTCTGGACGGTGAGTCGACGCGGACCGGTCCTGACGGTCTCGACGGCTGCGGCGGTCTCGGTCGCGTCGCTCGTCGCGCTGTCGATCTCGACGCACGCCTCGATGTGGTGGCTCTACCGGGACGGACTCGACCACCTCGCAGGGCTCGACCCGCAGACGCTGTCGGGGTTCCCGCCCGCCGAGGCGCCCCGGGTCCTCGACTCGATCGGGCAGTCGGCGGGGTTCCTCGTCCCGTTCGTCGCGGTGATCGCCCTCGGCGCGGCGCTGTCCCTGGCCGGCCGGTGGTGGTGGGCGGTGGGTGCCGTCGTCGGACTCGACTGCGCGGGCGTCATCGACCGCGTCCCCCTGACCGGGGGTCTGTTGCTGCCTGCCGACCCGAGCCGGGCGACGTTGCCCACGGGATGGCCGTGGGACGAGATTGCCCTGGACGTCGGACTGGGTCTGCTGCCGGTCCTCGTCGCGGTCCTGACCGGGGTTCCCGCGGCGGCGACCCGGCCGGCGCTGCGTGTTCCCGGAGTCGCGGCGCTCGTCGTCCTGGTCGTCGGGACGGTTCTCCACCCCGTCGACCTCGATGCCGCGGCGGTGCTGCACGCGGCGCTCGTCGTGCTGGTCGTGGTGTCGACGGGGGTGGTTGCATCGAGTCGTACGAGCCGTCAGCTGATCTGCGGCGCAGCCGTTCTCGTGGTGCTCGTCGCCGTGCGGGCCCTCTTGGGTGGCTCCGGGTTCCCCGTCCTCGGGGTCGTGACGGTGCTCGCGGGACCGGTCGCCGTCCTCGCGACACCCTCGCTGACGCGCGCGTGGGTACGGTCGTTCCGTTCCGGCGAAGGGGTCACACCTTCCGAGGTGCGGTGACGCTACTCCCCGGTGCGTCCGTCGAGGCACTCCCGCAGCAGGTCGGCGTGCCCGGCGTGCCGGGCGTACTCCTCGATCAGGTGCACCAGCACGTCGCGGACGCTCACCGGACCGTCGCGGTGCGGGACCTCGCGGCCGAGGTCGGCTTCAGGGAGGTCGGCCAGCCAAGCGTCGGCGGACGCGACCTCCTGCCGCCAGGTGGCGAACGCCTCCGCCACGACCGCGTCGTCGGCCACCGCACCGGTGAAGGCGAGTTCCGGGTCTGCCTCGGTCCAGTAGAGCCGCGGGGTCTCGGGACGCTCGGCCAGGGTCCGTGGGAACCAGTCGCGCTCCACCTTCGCGAGGTGGCGGACGAGGCCGAGCAGGCTCAGTGAACTCGGTGGCACGGACCGGGTAGCGAGCTGCCCGGCGTCGAGGTCCTCGCACTTGCGCTCGATGACCTCGCGGTAGTGACCGAGGTAGTCCAGCAGGGTGGCCTTCTCGCCCACGGTGTCGCTCACGGCGGCTGACTCTGCCGAGTGGGGCCGGAGGGGGCAAGCTCGACCCGTGATCGACCGTCTCCCGCCCGTCACCGCCCCGGCCCTGTCGGGGCCGGTGATGATGCACCAGCACTGGGACGACCTCGCCTTCCTGCACTGGGCGGTCGACCCGGCGGTCGTCGCGCCGCACCTGCCGCCCGGGGTCCGCCCGGACGTCCTCGACGGGGTCACCTACGTGGGGCTCATCCCGTTCACCCTGCGCGGCGCCGGGCCCGGGCGGGCTCCCGCGGTGCCGTACGCGGGGACGTTCCTGGAGACGAACGTGCGGCTCTACTCCGTCGACGACGAGGGCCGGCGCGGGGTCGTCTTCGCCAGCCTCGACGCGACCCGGCTCGCGGTGGTCCTCGGCGCGCAGACGGCGTTCGGGCTGCCCTACCGGTGGTCGCGGATGCGGCGGGCGGAACGGGTCCGCGACGGTGCGCGCGAGCTGGCGTGGACGTGCCGGACCCGCGCGGGCGTGCGTAGCCGCATCGCCGTCCGCATCGGCACCGACCGGGTCGAGGACGAGGTCGCGGCATTCGTGACCGCCCGTTTCGGGCTGCACGTCGCCTACCGCGGGCGCACCTGGTGGGTCGCGAACGAGCACGAGCCGTGGCCCTTGCGCAGTGCCGAGGTGCTCGTCCTGGAGGACGGGCTGCGCGGGGCGGCGGGGTTCGACCTCGCCGGACCGCCGGACCACGTCTGCTTCGCGGAGCGGGTCACGACGCGGTTCGCGCTGCCGCGGGAACTCCCCGGCACCCGGACCCGTTGACCGGGCACAGACGCTCCCGAACACCCAGGAAGGAACGCCGCCGCCGTGCGCGACGACGCTCGATCAGACGACCCCCCGAGTACGAACCTGCCTGAACCCGCGGGGGTGGTCCGGTGACGGACGTCCTCGCGCTGCTCCTGGGGGTCGTGGTGGTCCTCGCGATCACCGTGGTCACGGGCTACTTCGTGGCCCAGGAGTTCGCCTACATGTCGGTGGACCGCTCGGGGCTCAACGCCCGCGCCGCCGACGGCGACGCCGGCGCGCAACGGGCGCTGAAGGTCACCAAGCGGACCTCGTTCATGCTCTCCGGAGCCCAGCTGGGCATCACCGTGACGGGCCTGCTCGTCGGCTACGTCGCGGAACCCCTCATCGGGGAGTCCCTCGGCGCGCTGCTCGGCGGCGTCGGGATCCCGGTCGGGGTGAGCGTCGGGATCGGCGCGGTGTTCGCGCTGGTGTTCTCGACCGTCGTGCAGATGCTGTTCGGGGAGCTGTTCCCGAAGAACCTGGCCATCGCGAAACCCGAACCCGTCGCGACCTGGCTGGCGCGCTCCACCCTCGGCTACCTCAAGGTGTTCGGCTGGCTCATCTGGTTCTTCGACCAGGCCTCCAACGCCCTGCTGCGGGCGCTGAAGATCGAACCCGTCCACGACGTCGAGCACGCCGCGACGCCCCGCGACCTCGAGCACATCGTCGAGGAGTCGCGCGACAGCGGTGACCTCTCCCCGGAACTCGCGGTGATGCTGGACCGGATCCTCGACTTCCCGCAGCGCGACGTGGAGCACGCGATGATTCCCAGGTCGCGGGTCGACACGGTCACCGAGTCCGACGACCTCGGCCTCGTCCGCGCGTTGATGGCCGTCGGCCACTCCCGCTACCCGGTGCTGGCCCAGGGTTCCGGCGACGTCATGGGGGTCGTGCACCTCGCCGACCTCCTCGCCACCGAGGAACCCGACACCGCCCCGGTGACCCGGATCATGCGGCCCGCGCTGGTGGCCTCGACGATGACGACGCTGCCCGACGTCCTGCGCCAGCTCGGCGCGACCCGCAACCAGCTCGCCTGCGTCGTCGACGAGTACGGCGGTTTCGCCGGCGTCGTGACGGTCGAGGACCTCGCCGAGGAACTCGTCGGCGAGATCACCGACGAGCACGACGACGCCCGTCCCGAGTACGTGCCGGTCGAGGGCGACGGGATCTGGGAGATGTCCGGGGAGGTGCACGTCGACGAGGTCGAACGTGCGCTCGGCGTCGACCTGCCCCGCGGGGACTACGAGACGATCGCCGGGCTGGTCATCGCCACCCACGGCGGTCTGCCGGAACCGGGGACGGAACTGCACGTCGAGTTGCCGGTGGACCCCGGCGAGCCCGACGCCGAACCCCGGACCCTCAGCGTCCGGGTCCTGACCGTCGAACGCCACGTCCCCGCCCGGGTGCGTCTGGAACTGCCCCAGGAGGGAAGCCGGTGACCGACAACCCGTTCGTCATCGTCCCGGTGACCCTCGTCATCGTCGGGCTCAGCGCGTTCTTCGTGGCCGCCGAGTTCGCCCTGCTCGCCGCGAAGCGGCACCGGCTGGAGGACGCGGCCGGGACCGCCGCCGGCCGTGCAGCGCTCAAGAGCGCCTCGGAACTCACCGTGCTGCTGGCCGGTTCCCAGCTCGGCATCACGGCCTGCACGCTGGCGCTCGGCGCGATCAGCAAACCCGCCGTGCACCACTGGCTGACGCCGGCGTTCGAGGCGGTCGGACTGCCGGCCGTCGCGGCCGACGTGCTGGGGTTCGTCCTCGCCCTGTTCGTCGTGACCTTCGTGCACCTCGTCGTCGGCGAGATGGCCCCGAAGTCGTGGGCGATCGCCCACCCGGAGCGGTCCGCGCTGCTCCTGGCCCTGCCGATGCGCGGGTTCATCTGGGTGTTCCGCCCGGTGCTGCTGCTGCTGAACTCGATGGCCAACGCCCTGGTCAGGCGGGCCGGGGCGGAACCCACCTCCGAGGTGGCCGCCGGGCACAGCCCCGACGCGCTGCGGCACCTGCTCGAGCACTCCACGAACGTCGGCGCGCTCGACGCCGGGTTCTCCGAGCAGTTGTCCGGGGCGCTGGAGCTGGAACGGTTGACGGTGCGGGAACTGCTCGGTTCGGCGCCGGTCTGCGTCCCCGCCTCGGCGAGCGTGGACGAGGTCCGCGAGGTCACCCGCCGCACCGGGCACCTGCGGATCCTCATCGGCTCGCCCGAGCGCATCACGGGGGTCGTGCACGTCCGCGACACCCTCACCGAACCCGACGGGACCCCCGTCACGCCGTTCGTCCGGCCGGCGTTCACGCTGGACGCCGACACGAGCGTGCACGTGGCGTTGACGCGGATGCGCGAGACCCGCCACCACCTGGCCGTCGTGACCAGTCACGCCGGAGGAGCCGAACACGTCGAAGGGGTCGTCACGCTGGCCGACGTGCTGCGCCGGTTGTTCCCCCGCGAGGGGTCGGTGGCACGATCGGTCGGGTGACCGAAGCTGACGTGCCCCGCTGGGAGAAGCGTTTCCGTGCCGGCCGGGTGGGCCTGCCCGAGTGGGCGGAGGACGCACCGGACCGGTGCGTCGTCGAGGCGACCGTCGCGGGGGTCCTCGAGGTGCACTCCTTCGAGGCCGCGTCGGGGGAGTTGCGCCGCCTCACCGACCGCCCGGAGGGCACGTCGAGCGCGACGATCGACCACGCGGGGGAGTTCGTGTGGTGGTTCGACGACACCGCCGGCGACGAGTACGGCGTGTGGCGGCGGCAACCCTTCGGGTCCGCCCCGGGAACCTCCGTCGAGGACCCGCTGGGGTTGCCGGCTGCCTACCCGGCGGGTCTGTCGATGGGGCGCAGCGGGGTCGTCGTCGTGGGTTCGCAGGACGACGACTACGGCACCCGCATCGACGTGGTGCGCGACGGGCGGGCGCGGCGGGTCTACGAGCACCGCGAGGACGCCTGGGCCGGTGACCTCTCGCCCGACGAGCAGTGGCTCGCGATCGCGCACTCCGAGCACGGCGACTCCCGCCACCCCGACCTGCGGGTGCTGCTCCTCGCCGACGGGTCCACCGTCGCCGAACTCTCCGACGGCCCGGGCAAGGGCGTGTCCCCGCTGGGTTTCTCTCCCGTCCCGGGCGACCCGCGCCTGCTCGTCGAGCACGAACGCCACGGCCGCGCGGAACTGCTGGTCCTCGACGTCCTGACCGGGGCGGAGACCCCCGTCGAGCTGGGGGTCCCCGGCGAGGTCGCGGGGGCGGAGTGGACCCGGGACGGTTCCGGCCTGGTCGTCCTGCTCGACCACGAGGCCCGGACCCTCGCGCACCGGGTCACCCTGGGAACCGCTGCGGTGGAAGCGATCGGGCCGACCACGGGGAGCGTCGGCGGCGCGACCGCCCGTCCCGACGGCGACGTGTGGCTGACCTGGTCCTCCTCGGCGACGCCGTCCGTCGTGCGGAACCTGGCCGGCGACGTCCTGCTGCGGGCGCCCGGGGAACCGGCACCGGAGTCCGTCGAGGTCCGCGACGTGTGGGTCGAGGGGGAGGGCGGGCGGATCCACGCCCTGCTCCGCCTCCCCGCCGGGGCGGACGGGCCAGTGCCGGTGCCATTGCCGTTGGTCGTCGAGGTCCACGGCGGCCCGACCGCGCACGACACCGACGCGTTCCGCCCCTACTGCGCGACGTGGGTCGACGAGGGTTTCGCCGTCGTCCAGGTGAACTACCGCGGGTCGACGGGCTACGGGTCGGTCTGGCGCGACGCCCTGGAGGCACGGGTCGGGCACGTCGAACTCGCCGACATCGCGGCCGTCGCCGACCACCTCGTCGCCGAGGGGATCGCGGACCCGCGGCGGTTGGTGCTGGCGGGGGCGTCCTGGGGTGGGTTCCTCACGCTGCTGGGGCTGGGCACCCAGCCGCAGCGGTGGGCGCTCGGGCTGGCGGGGGTCCCCGTCGCCGACTACGTCGCGGCCTACGAGGACGAGATGGAGGGGTTGAAGGCCTTCGACCGGTCGTTGTTCGGCGGGTCCCCGAGCGAGGTCCCGGAGAAGTACGCCGACTCCTCACCGCTGACCTACGTCGACGCCGTCACCGCGCCGGTACTGGTGCTGGCCGGTCGCAACGACCCCCGCTGCCCGATCCGGCAGATCGACAACTACCTGGAGCGGCTGGACGCCCGCGGCGCGACCCACGAGGTGTACCGCTACGACGCGGGTCACGGCTCGCTGCTCGACGACGAGCGGGTCCGGCAGATGCGGGTCGAACTCGACTTCATCGCCCGCCACCTCCCCTGAGGCCCGCGGAAACAACACTTTCCGCCCTCACGAGTCCGCTCGTGAGGGCGGAAAGTGTTGTTTCCGCGCGGCCGGGGGCGGCTCAGGAGGGGGCGGGGGCGCCGAAGCGGAGGCCGTCGACGAGGAGGGCGACCATCCGGTCGGTGTGCTCGGGGTCGCCCTCGGCGGGGATCGACAGGTTCGCGACGGCGGTCAGCAGGTCGTGGGCGTCGACGTCGCGCCGGATCTCACCGGCCGCGGCGTCGAGGAGCGACTCCAGGGCCGGCAGGTAGCGCGCCCGGAAGTAGGCGGGCAGGGGCTCGAAGGCCGGATCGCCGGAGTGCAGGGCCGCGGCGAGGCCGCGCTTGGTGGCGATGAACCGGGTGAACCGGAGCAGCCAGGCGAGCAGCGCGTCCACGGGCGGGAGCTCGGCGGCGAGGCGGGGGGCCTCGTCGGCGCAGGCGTCGACCTCGTGGGTGAACACCGCCGTCACCAGGTCCGAGCGCAGCGGGAAGTGCCGGTAGACCGTGCCGACCCCGACGCCGGCCTTCGCGGCGATCTCGCGGACGGGGGCGTCGACGCCGGCGGTCGCGAAGACCTCGCGGGCCGCGGCCAGCAGTGACTCCACGTTGCGGCGGGCGTCCGCCCGCACCCGTCGTTCCTCCGCCACCGGACCCCCTTGCGTAAACGGAACGTCGTTCCGTACAGTTGCGGAAGCACGTTCCGCTTACGTCGATGCTACCCGTTGGAGGGTCCCGTGCAGTACCGCAACCTGGGTCGAACCGGAATCAAGGTCAGCCCCTACGCCCTCGGCACGATGATGTTCGGCGCGATCGGCAACCCCGACCACGAGGACTCGATCAAGATCATCCACAAGGCGCTCGACGCCGGGGTGAACGTCGTCGACACCGCCGACTTCTACTCGAACGGCGAGTCCGAGGAGATCCTCGGCAAGGCGCTGAAGGGCCGTCGCGACGACGTCGTCCTTGCCACCAAGTTCCACCTGCCGATGGGGGAGGACCCGAACATGCGGGGGAACTCCCGCCGCTGGATCACCACCTCCATCGAGAACTCGCTGCGCCGCCTCGCTACCGACCACGTCGACCTCTACCAGGTCCACCGGCCCGACCCCGAGACCGACGTCGAGGAGACGCTGTCGGCGCTGACCGACCTCGTCCGGGCCGGCAAGGTCCGCGCCATCGGGACCTCGAGCTTCCCGGCCAGCGAGATCGTCGAGGCCCAGGTCGTCGCCGAACGGCGCGGGCTGCAGCGCTTCCGCACCGAGCAGCCGACCTACTCGATCATGAACCGCGGGATCGAGAACGAGGTCCTGCCGGTGGCGCAGCGCTACGGCATGGGGACGCTGGTCTACTCACCGCTCGCCGGCGGGATGCTCACCGGCCGCTACCGCAAGGGGCAGGAGACCGACGGTCGCCGGGCCGCCTACGGATTCAAGTACCTCAGCGACGAACGCCGGCTCGACGTCGTCGAGGAACTCGTCACGCTCGCGGCCGACCTCGGCGTGAAGCTCACCCACCTGGCGATGGCCTTCGCGATCGCCCACCCGGGCGTGACGTCGGCGATCATCGGCCCGCGCACGATGGAGCAGCTCGACGACCTCCTCGCCGGCGCCGACCTCCACCTCGACGACGCCATGCTGGACCGGATCGACGAGATCGTCCCGCCCGGCACCGACGTCAGCCCGCTCGACATGGCCTACCGGACGCCGCCGATCCTCACGCCGTCGCTGCGTCGCCGTCCGGCGCAGGAGCGCCCCGCGGCCTGATCACCCCGTGAAGGTCAGCCAGAGCAGGGCGACGTTGAGCACGACGACGGCGACGACGGCGACCGTCGCGGCGACCTGGGTGGCGCGGCGGTTGGCGTGCTCGCCCATGAGCTCGCGGGAACTCGTGAGCCGGACCAGGGGGATCAGCGCGAACGGGATCCCGAAGCTCAGGACGACCTGGGAGACGACGAGGGCGCGGGTCGGGTCCACCCCGATCCCCAGGCACACCAGCGCCGGGATCAACGTCACCACCCGGCGGACCAGCAGCGGAACCTCGATCCGCAGCAACCCCTGCATGATCACCGCGCCGGCGTAGGCCCCGACGGACGTCGAGGCCAGACCGGAGGCCAGCAGGCCGATCGCGAAGAACAGGGCCGCGCCGGTTCCGAGGTGGGTGGCCACGGCGGCGTGCGCGCCCTCGAGGGTCTCGGTGCCGGGGACTCCGCGGAGCGCCGAGGCCGCCAGTAGCAGCATCGAGATGTTCACCAGACCGGCCACGACGAGCGCCGCGACGACGTCGATCCGGGTCGCGCCGAGCACCCGCCGGCGCTGCTCCGGGGCGACGGTGCCGTGGTGGTCGCGGGCCATCGCGGAGTGCAGGTAGACCGCGTGCGGCATGACCGTCGCGCCCAGCATGCTGGCCGCGATCAGGACGGTCTCGGAGCCGGCGAAGCGCGGGACGAGGCCCTTTACGGCCTCGCCCGCGTCGGGCGGTGAGTAGAAGTTCCCGGACACGAACCCGATGACGATGACCAGCAGCAGTCCCATGATCACGGCCTCGAACCGGCGGACCCCGTTGCGGTGCTGCAGGGCGAGCACGGCCACCGACACGACGCCGACGATGACCCCGCCCAGCAGCAGCGGGATGTGGAAGAGCAGGTGCAGGGCGACGGCACCACCGATGACCTCGGCGAGGTCGGTGGCCACCGCGACGAGCTCGGCCTGGGCCCAGAAGGCCAGCCGGGACTTCTGACCCAACCGGTCCCGCAGCACCTCCGGCAGCGTCCGGTCGGTGATCACGGCGAGCTTGGCCGAGAGGTACTGCACGAGGACGGCCATCGCGTTCGCGACGACGAGCACCCAGAGGAGCAGGTACCCGTACCCGGCGCCGGCCGTGAGGTTCGCGGCGACGTTGCCGGGGTCGACGTAGGCGATGGCCGCGACGAACGCCGGCCCCAGCAGTCGCAGCAGGGGTCGGCGTCCGGCGGTGCGGGCGGGCGCGTCGGCGCGGGCGTCCGTCGTCATCGCAGCATCATGGCAGAAGTTCGGAGCACCGAACTCTGGAGTTCGGTGGCGTCAGAGGTTTTTCGTGTAGCAGACGCTCAGGGGGCTGTCCGCCCACGGACCGAAGTTCGTCGTGGCCCGTTCGTAGCCGAGGCGTTCGTAGAGGGCCATGGCCTCGGGTTGCTTGGTACCCGTCTCCAACCGCACCCGGGTGAACCCGTCCAGACGGGCGGCGGCCTCGTAGGCCGCGACCAGGGCCGTGGCCACGCCCCGGCCGCGGAAGTCGTCGTGCACGAAGACCCGCTTCATCTCCGCGGTGGCGTCCCAGCCGGCCTCGGTCACCGCCTCGCGGGCGATGCAGCCGGCGGGGACACCGTCCACGAACGCGACGAGGCAGACGGCGTCGTGCGCCAGGGTGTAGTCGTCGTCGGGTTCGCCGGGGACCCGGTAGCGGCGGTTCAGCTCGGCGACCGCCGCCACGACGAGGGCGTCGAGGTCGGGGTCGCCGAGCGTGCGTTCTTCGATCTGCAGGGTGGTCGAGCTGGTCACGAATCCACGGTGTCACGGACCCCGCGGCGACGCTGCGAGGGGATCGCGGCGACCTCCGGGTCGAGCGGGGCGCGACCGTTCTTGTCCACGCGGGTCGCCTCACCCAGGATCGCCAGGCCGAGCAGCGCCAGGACGAGGGCCACCAGGGCGGTCGAGGCGTAGCCGAAACCCCCGTCGATGGCGAGGCCGCCGAGGAAGGCGCCCATCGCGTTGCCCACGTTGAACGCGGCCTGCATCGCCGCCGAGGCCATCGAGGCGCCCCCGCCGGCGGCGGTGATGCCGCGCGTCTGGATCGGCGCGGACATCGTGAACCCGGTGAAGGCGAAGAGGAATACGCCCACCGCGACGGCCACCTTGCTCTCGGCCAGCAGGTAGACCGCACCGAACACCACGACCTGCGCGACGAAGCCGACAGCCAGGGTCCGGTAGGGGCGCCAGTCGGCGAGCCGGCCACCGAGGACGTTGCCGAAGGTCGCCCCGAGCCCGAAGAGGATCAGCACCCAGCTGACCGAACCCTCGGAGAACCCGGCGACCTCGGTCAGCAGCGGCGAGACGTAGCTCAGGACGGTGAACATGCTCGCGAACCCGACCGTGGTGATGGCCAGGGTCCACCACACCTGGCGGCGGCGGAAGGCGGCGAACTCCGAGCGCAGCGATCCGGTGCGGGTCTCGACCTCGGGGACGAGGGCCAGGATCGAGGCGATGGTCACCAGGCCGATGATCCCGACGAGGGCGAAGGTCAACCGCCAGCCGAGCTGCTGGCCGACGTAGGTGCCCAGCGGCACCCCGACGACGTTCGCGACGGTCAGCCCGGTGAAGACCAGGGCCAGGGCCTGACCCTGACGTCCGGGCGGGGCGAGCTTGCGGGCCACGACGGCGCTGGCGCCGAAGAAGGCCCCGTGCGAGAGTCCCGACAGGAAGCGCGCCCCGATGAGCAGGTGGAAGGTCGGCGCGAGCGCGGTGGCGGCGTGACCGAGGACGAACATCCCCATCAGGCCCGTCAGGACGCGCTTGCGGGGCCAGGAGTGGGTGAGCGCCGTCAGCGTGGGCGCACCCACGACGACGCCGAGGGCGTAGGCGGTGATGAGCCAGCCGGCGCCGGCGATGGAGACGCCGAACGTCGCGGCCATCTGGGGCAGCAGCCCCATGGCGACGAACTCGGTCGTTCCGATCCCGAAGGCGCCGACGGCGAGGGCCAGGATGGCGATGGGCACGGGTGGGGATCCTCTGGTGCGGGGGTGGACAGGGGCGTTCGACCAGTGCTCCGTCGCCTGTCGACACCTCGATCATCGCCCGCCGCCGCGGGTCTGTTCCAGCCCGGCGGGACACCGTCCCGAAATCGTTGCGTCCCAGACCCTCCCGGGCGTGGCCGGAAGACCTCAGGAACCCCTCAGGGCCGCTCGGGCGGGTGGGAGACAGACTGGCCCCGTGACGACGGCGACACTCCCGACCGCACCCTGGCGTCCGGTCGAGCTCACCCTGACCGCCCGGCAGGACCACCTCGACCCCTACGGCGGGCTCGACGTGCACGTCGTGTTCAGCCACCCCGACGGCCTCGTGCTGCGCCGTCCCGCGTTCTGGGACGGTGGGCGCACCTGGCGGGTGCGCTTCTCCTCCCCGGGCCCCGTCGGGGAGTGGAGCTGGACCAGCTCCGCGAACGCGCCGGACCCGGGCCTGCACGGGGTCAGCGGCACCGTCGTGATCGGCGCCGACGCACCCCGCGGACGGTTCGAGCGGCACGGGTTCTGGCGGATGTCGGAGGAGGGACGTCACCTCGTCCACGCCGACGGCACCTCCGCGCTGCTCGTCGGCGACACTGCCTGGGCCCTGCCCTGGCGCGCCACCCCCGAGCAGGTCGAGGTCTACGCCCGCGACCGCGCCGCCAAGGGGTTCAACGCCGTCCTGCTCATGAGCCTGCAACCGGACAGCGACGCCCGGGGACCCGAGGACCGCGGTGCGGACGAGGGGTTCGGCGTCGCCTTCGACGACCTGCCGCAGGCCACGTTGCGGGCACTGCGGCCGGACTACTTCCAGGACCTCGACCGCCTCCTCGACGTCCTGCGCGCCCACGACCTCGTCCCCGTCCTGCAGCCGGTGTTCCAGGGGTTCGGCTGGAAGGGACTGCGGGCGGCCGGCGGGACGGTGTCGCCGCAGGAGTACGCGCGCTACTGCCGCTACCTCGTGGCCCGCTACGGCGCGGGTCCGGTCGTCTGGCTCGTCGGCGCCGACGGGACCGGGGAGGAACCGCAGACCCTGGCCGGGGGTCGGGAGGTCCAGGAGTGGGACGACCACCGCCACCCGACGGGGATCCACTACCGCCCGTTCGCGCACAACCGGGCCCACCAGGACGCGGACTGGCTGGACTTCCAGTGGTGCCAGACCGGTCACCGCGGCGACCACGTCCCCGAACGGGTCGCGGACATGGCCCGCAACCAGCCGGAGAAGGCCGTCGCGAACGGTGAACCGAGCTACGAGAACACCGGCCGTTCCGGGTTCAACGCCGGCTGGTGGCAGGGCCACGAGGCGTGGAGCAACCTCTGCGCCGGCGCCACCATGGGTGTCGTCTACGGGGCGGGCAGCCTGTGGCAGTGGCAGCTGCGTCCCGACGAGGCCGGGCAGGCGACGTTCTTCAGCGCGCCCGGCGCGGGCTGGCGGGAGGCCCTGGACTTCGAGGGATCGAGCTACCCCGGGATCCTCGGCCGGGTCCTGCAGGGGCTGCCGTTCACCGGTGCCCGTCCGAGCTGGGAACACAGCACCGTGCCCCGCGGGCTCGTCGTCCCGGGCCGGTTCCTCCTCGTCTACGCCCACGACGGCGGCGACGTGCGGGTGGTCCGGGGGGCGGAGGTGCCGCGCCCCTACCGGGTCATCGACCCGACCACCGGTGAGGTGCTGGCCCGCGGGGTGCGCGAGGAGGAGGACGGCACGATCCCCGATCCCGGTGGCGCGCCGCGGGTCGTCGTCTGCTGCGACGACTTCAGCGGTTCCGCGATCGCCTGACGTCAGAGTTCGCGGACCCGCCCCTCCTCGACGGCGAAGCGGCGGGTCACGTGGACGGCTTCGAGCAGACGGCGGTCGTGGCTGACGAGCAGCAGGGTCCCGGCGTAGCTCTCCAGCGCCTGCTCCAGCTGCTCGATGGCCGGCAGGTCGAGGTGGTTCGTCGGTTCGTCGAGCACGAGGAGGTTCACCCCGCGGGCCTGCAGCAGGGCCAGGGCCGCGCGGGTGCGCTCGCCCGGCGAGAGGCTCGACGCCGTCCGGGCGACGTGGTGCTGACCGAGGCCGAACTTGGCCAGCAGGGTGCGGACCTCCGCGTCGGGCCAGTCGGGGACGGCGTCGGAGAACGCGCGGGCCAGCGGCTGCTCGCCGAGGAACAACCCGCGGGCCTGGTCGACCTCACCGACCGCCACCCCGGAACCCAGTGCGGCGGAACCGGAGTCGGGCGCGAGACGACCCAGCAGCAGGTTCAGCAGGGTCGACTTCCCCGCGCCGTTGGGGCCGGTGACGGCGACCCGGTCGCCGACGTCGATCTGCAGCGTGACCGGCCCGAGGGTGAAACCCCCGCGCTGCACGACGGCCTCCCGGGTGCTCGCGACGACCGTCCCGGAGCGGGGAGCGGCCGCGATCTCCATCTGGAGCTTCCACTCCTTGCGGGGTTCCTCGACCACGTCGAGGCGCTCGATCATCTTGTCGGTCTGCTTGGCCTTCGCGGCCTGCTTCTCGCTGCCCTCGCGCATCTTGGCCCGGATGTTCTTGTCCGGGTCGCCCTTGCGGACGGCGTTCTTCACGCCCTGCGCCATCCAGCCGCGCTGCATCCGGGCGCGGGCCTCGAGACCGGCCTTGGTGTCGGCGAAGTCGTCGTAGGCCTCACGGGCGTGGCGGCGCTGGACCTCGCGTTCGGCGAGGAACGCCTCGTACCCGCCGCCGACGACCCGCACGACCTGCTGGACCAGGTCGAGTTCCACGACCCGGTCGACGGTGCGGGCCAGGAACTCCCGGTCGTGGCTGACGACGACGGCGGGGGAGCGCAGTTCGGTGACGAACTTCTCCAGCCGGGCCAGACCGTCCAGGTCGAGGTCGTTGGTGGGTTCGTCGAGCAGGAACACGTCGTAGCGCGAGAGCAGCAGCGCGGCCAGCCCCGCGCGGGCGGCCTGCCCGCCGGAGAGCGACGTCATCGCCGCGTCCGCGGAGACGGTCAGGCCGAGGTCGGCGAGGACCTCGTCGGTGCGTTCGTCGAGGTCCGCCCCGCCCAGGTTCAGCCAGCGGTCCAGGGAGTCGGCGTAGCGGTCGTCGGCGCCGGGCCTCCCCTCGGCCAGGTCGTCCGCGGCGTCGTCCATCTGCTGCTGGGCCTCGGCGACGCCGGTGCGCCGGCCGAGGAACTGCGCGACCGACTCACCCGGGCGGCGTTCGGGTTCCTGCGGCAGGTAGCCGACGGTCGCGCTCGGCGGCGACAACGAGATCGTCCCCGTCTCGGGGGTGTCCTGGGCCGCCATCAGCCGCAGCAGCGTCGACTTCCCCGCGCCGTTGGCCCCCACCAGCCCGACGACGTCCCCGGGCGCGACGACGAGGTCCAGACCGGAGAACAGCGCGCGGGTGCCGTGGGCGGCGCTGAGGTCCTTGGCGACGAGGGTTGCACTCACCGGACCATTCTCGCCCGTCGCGCGACCCGTCGTCGCTCACGTTTCCCCGGGGCGCAGGATGGTGACCGTGGACGCCACCCAGCACGCCCGGTCCTTCGGCGCGGCCGCCGACTCCTACGCCCGGGCCCGGCCCGGCTACCCGCGCGACGCGGTCGACTTCCTCGTGGGGGACGCGGCCCGGGTGCTCGACCTCGGCGCGGGAACGGGCAAGTTCAGCCAGGCCCTCGTCGCGGCGGGGCACGAGGTCGTCGCCGTCGAACCCTCCACCCGGATGCTCGCGCAGCTGCGGGAGGTCCTGCCGGAGGTCGAGGCGCACGAGGGCTCGGCGGAGGCGACGGGGCTGCCGTCGGCGTCCGTGGACGCCGTGGTCGTGGCCCAGGCGTGGCACTGGGTGGACGCCGCACGGGCCGTGCCTGAGGTGGCCCGGGTCCTGCGTCCCGGCGGGAGCCTCGGCCTGGTCTGGAACGTGCGCGACGACACCGTCGACTGGGTCCGCCAGGTCTGGGACCTGGCCCAGCGCGGGCAGGAGCAGGAGATGCGCACCGACACGACCGAGGTCGGCCCGCCGTTCGGCGCCGCCCACCGCTTCGAGACCCGGTTCGAGCACGTCACCGACCGGGCCGGGATCCTCGACCTCGTCGCCTCCCGCAGCTACGTCATCGTCCTGCCCGAGGACGAACGCCGCGACCTCCTCGCCGCCGTGGCGGACGTCCTCGACGAGCATCCCGACCTGCGTGGCCGGGACGAGGTCCGCGTCCCGTACCTGACGCACTGCACCCGGTTCACGCTCCGCTGAGAGCCGTCCGGGCGAAACCCGAGCGGGATCACGCCCCGTGACGGCAGACTGCCCCTCAGGTGCCGGGGGGCACCCGGACGAGCGAACGGCCGGGGGGCTGACATGACGGTCACGAGGATGGAAGGTGCCCACGGGCACCGCACGACTCACCGCACGAATCACCGCACGAATCACCGCACGAGTCACCGCACGAGCGATCTCGAGGTGCGCCGCGACCCGCTCCGGGCCCGGGCCCTGGCCGCGGCGGGTCTCTCGCTGCTCTGGCCCGGCCTCGGGCACGCGTACCTGGGACGGACGTCGACCGCCGTCGCGTTCGTGATCGCCCAGGTCCTCGTCGTGGTGCTCTCGGTCATGCCCGGCTTCTGGCGCGTGACGGCCCCGGTGTGGGTGCTGCTGGTGGTCGGCTCCGCGTGGAGCGCCGCGCGGACGGCCCGTCGCGACGCACGGGCATCCGTCGACTGACTGCACTATCGGCGGGCCACTTGACCCGCGTCCGGGCGGGTGACAGTTTCCGGGCGTGGCAGAACTCGAGGACACCGCCGGTGCCGGTGCGGCACCGCGCCCCGTCCTGCTGACCGTCGACGACGACCCGGCCGTCTCCCGGGCGGTGGCCCGCGACCTGCGCCGCCGCTACGGCCGTGAGTACCGGATCGTGCGCGCGGAGTCCGGTGCCGACGCGCTCGGCGCCCTGCGCGAGCTGAAGCTGCGCGGGGAACCCGTCGCGGCGGTCCTCGCCGACTACCGGATGCCGCAGATGGACGGCGTCGAGCTCCTCGAGCAGGCGATGGACCTCTTCCCCACCGCCCGTCGGGTGCTGCTCACCGCCTACGCCGACACCTCCGCGGCGATCCGGGCCATCAACGACGTCGACCTCGACCACTACCTGCTCAAACCGTGGAACCCGCCGGAGGAGAAGCTCTACCCCGTCCTCGACGCCCTCCTCGAAGGCTGGCGGGCGATCCCGGCGCGGCCCGTCGACGAGGTCGTCGTCGTCGGCGACCGGTGGTCGGCGCGGTCCTTCGCGGTGCGGGACTTCCTGGCGCGCAACGAAGTCCCCTACCGGTGGCTGCTGGCCGAGCAGCCCGAGGCCGTGCGTCTCATGAGTGCCGTCGACTCCACGCGTCTGCCCGTCGTGGTCGCCCCCGGCCCCGACGGTCTCGTCGTGCTCGTCGATCCCGACGACACCGCCCTGGCCGAGCACGTCGGGCTCTCGACCCGCCCGCAGCAGGACTTCTACGACCTCGCCATCGTCGGCGGCGGCCCCGCCGGGCTGGGCGCCGCGGTCTACGGCGCCTCCGAGGGGCTGCGGACGGTCCTCGTCGAGGAGCACGCCACCGGTGGGCAGGCCGGACAGAGCTCCCGGATCGAGAACTACCTCGGCTTCCCCGACGGCCTCTCCGGCGCGCAACTCGCCGACCGGGCCCGGCGACAGGTCGCGAAGTTCGGCGCCGAGACCCTCGCCGCGCGCAGCGTCACCGCCCTGGAGACCTCCGGTGGCGCGCACGTCGTCCGCTTCGCCGACGGGACCAGCGTCGCCGCGCACACCGTCCTGCTCGCGACCGGGGTGTCCTACCGGACCCTGGAAGGACCCGGTCTCGACGAGTTCACCGGCCGCGGCGTCTACTACGGGGCCGCGTTGAGCGAGGTGAACGCCTGCGCCGAGGAGGACGTCTTCGTCGTCGGCGCCGCGAACTCCGCCGGGCAGTCCGCGGTGAACCTCGCCCGGTCGGCCCGCAGCGTCACGATGCTCGTGCGGGGCCCCTCGCTCGAGGCGTCGATGTCGTCCTACCTGATCGAGCAGATCCGGGCCCTCGGCAACGTCCACGTGCGCACCTGCACCGAGGTCGTCCGCGCCGCCGGTGACGGGCACCTGCACTCGATCGTGGTGCGGGACAGGCAGTCCGGCCAGGAACAGGAACTCCCCGCCACCCACGTCTTCGTCTTCATCGGCGCCTCCCCGCGCACCGGGTGGCTGGAGGGGACCGTGCAGCGCGACGCCCACGGGTTCGTCGTCGCCGGCCCCGACCTGCACCTCGTCGACGGACGCCCACCCGGCTGGACCCTGGACCGCGCGCCGTACCACCTCGAGACCTCCGTCCCCGGGGTCTTCGTCGCCGGCGACGCCCGCGCGGACTCCGTGAAGCGGGTCGCGTCCGCCGTGGGTGAGGGAGCGATGGCCGTCATGCTCGTCCACCGCTACCTGGCCCGGTCGTGAACCCCGACGCGAACCCCGCCGTGCGGCTCGCCCCCGAGGAACTGCGGACCCTGTTCCTCTTCGAGAAGCTGTCGGAGGAGCAGTTGCGGATGCTGTCGGCGACCGGGGAGGTCGTCGACGTCGCGCCCGGCCCGCTCTACGCCGAGGGCGAGAAGGCCACCTGCTTCTACGTCCTGCTCTCCGGCGCCATCGCCCTCTCCCACCGCGGGAACGGCACCGACGACCTCGAGGTCGGCCGCACCCGCCAGCGCGGCGTCTACTGCGGCGCGTGGGAGGCCTACCTCGGCGACGACGCACCCGAGGGGTACGGCTCCTCCGTCCGCGTCCTCGAACCCGCCCGCTTCTTCGTCCTGCCGGCCTGGAAGTTCGGCAGGGTCGTCCGCGAGTGGTTCCCGATGGCCGTCCACCTGCTGGAGGGCCTGCGCATCGGGATCACCGAGGCCCAGGAACTCATCGGCGCTCGCGAGCGCCTGCTGGCCCTCGGCTCGCTGACCGCGGGACTCACCCACGAACTCGGCAACCCGGCCGCGGCGCTGGCCCGGACCCTGGGGCAGCTGCAGGAGGGCCTGGACGTCCTCGCACCTCCCGTCCCCGTGACCGGAGCCGTTGCGGTGCCGCGTGATCCGCTGGGGCGCGCCGAGGCGGAGGACCGGCTGCTGGACGTCCTCGACGAGCTGGGGGTGGCCGAGCCCGACGACCTCGCCCCGGTCCTCGTCGAGCACGGGGTCAGCGTCGAGTTCCTCGGGTCGCTGGGTGGGCGGGCCGCCGTCGAGACGTACGCGCGGGGGTTGTCGGTGCGTTCCCTCGTCGCCGAGGCCGCCGCGGCGTCGGCCCGCATCAGCGCGCTGCTGGCCTCGGCGGGCAACTACGCCCAGCTCGACCGCGCGGCCGAGGGGTGGGTCGACGTCCGGGAACTGCTCGACGCGGCGATCGAGATGCTCGGTGCGGGAGCCGGCCGCGCGGTCGGCAACGCCCACGTCGTGAAGGACTACGCCGACGTGCCCAGGCTGCTCGGGCAGGCCGGCGAGCTCGGCCAGGTCTGGACCAATCTCCTCGACAACGCCCTCGACGCGCTGGCGCCGGGACCGGGCACGGTCACCGTGCGGGTCCGCGACGGGGACCCCGGGGTCGTGGTGGAGATCGCCGACGACGGACCGGGGATCCCCCCGGAACTCCTGGGCCGCATCTTCGAACCCTTCGTCACCACGAAGGACGTCGGTCAGGGGACCGGTCTCGGCCTCGACATCGCGTGGCGGATCGTCGTGCACCGCCACCACGGGCGGCTCGGCGTCACCAGCGAACCCGGCAACACCGTGTTCCGGGTGTGGCTGCCGCTCACCTCAGAACCCCCCACGTCCGAGCTCTCGTCCGGAGGAGAACAGTGACCGAACCAATCGACCCCACCGCCGCCCCCAGCGGCCCCGGCTGCGCCGACTGCGAGGTCTCGGACCCGCAGGGCTGGTGGTTCCACCTGCGCCGTTGCGCCGCCTGCGGGCACGTCGGCTGCTGCGACTCCTCGCCCGGCCAGCACGCCAGCGGCCACGCCGCGTCCTCCGGGCACCCCGTGGTGCGCTCCTACGAACCGGGGGAGGAGTGGTTCTACGACTTCGGCACCGAGGAGACCTTCGAGTCCGGTCCGGACCTCGCCCCGCCGCTGAACCACCCCGAGGACCAGCCCGTCCCCGGCCCGCACGGCCGCGTCCCCTGGAACTGGACGACGCTGCTGCACTGAGGCCCCCGGATCCCGCGGAAACAACACTTTCCGCCCTCGCGGGGACCCCTCCGGGGGCGGAAAGTGTTGTTTCCGCGCGGGATCGGGGGCGGGGAAGGTTCGTTGCGCGGGGGGAGCGCCTAGGCTCCGGGGGTGAAGTACCTCCTGGTCGTCATCGTCCTCGCCGTCGTCGCGTTCCTCGCCTACCGACGCATCCGCGGGTCGGGCTCGAACCTGGACGGCGGGGTCAACCGCGAACGGCTGCGGGACGAGTTCCGCGCCGGGAACGACCCGCAGGACCCGAGCGACCGGAGCTGAGCCCCACCAGCACCAGCAGCGCGACCGTCGAACCGGTCGTGCCCAGCGTCATGTCCCCGAGGGTGTCCTCGTAGGCCGTGGCCAGCTCGGTGCCGTGGCGGATGAACGTCCACCACTCGCCGATCTCCCACAGCAGCGCCAGCAGCGCCCCACCGCCGACGACGGCGACCGCCCGCGCCCACCGCGGTCGCAGCGCGACGACGTCGAGGACCAGCCCCAGGCCCAGGGTCAGCAGGAACCAGTTGAGGAAGTGCAGGGCGTCGTCCCACCAGACGAGCGAGTCGTAGAGGTCGAGCGTGTTCCCGCTGACGTCGACCAGGAACGGCAGCATCACCAGGGTGAGACCCGTCCAGGGCGCTCGCCGTCCCGACCGGTCCAGCACCCGCCACAGCAGCGGGACGACCAGCATCATCAGCGGGTAGAACACCAGCCGGGCCGTGAACCCCTTGCCCGCGAACTGGGGCAGGTCCCGCGCGAACGTCGCCACGAGCAGCTGGACCACCGTCGCGGCGAGCACGACGGCGGCGGCGGTCCAGCGCGGTGCTCGCATTCCCCTAGTCTTCCGCCCGTCCGGCGCGCGCCGGGACGGATTCGGAGGACTCGGCATGGCGAACGGTTCGGGGCGACCCGGTTGGCAGTTGCACGGCGACGGGCGCAGCGTCCGGCCCGGGGCGGTCGTCGCTCCCGAGGAGCGGCTCGCGTGGCCGCGGACCATCGGGATCGGGCTGCAGCACGTCGTCGCGATGTTCGGCTCGACGGTCCTGGTGCCGGCGCTGACGGGTTTCCCCGTCGCCACCACGTTGTTCTTCTCCGCGATCGGCACGGCCCTCTTCCTGCTGATCACCCGCAACCGCCTCCCCAGCTACCTCGGGTCCTCGTTCGCGTTCATCGCACCGATCCTCGGCAGCTCCCAGGGGTCGGCGACCGGCGGGATCCTCGTCACCGGGCTGCTGCTGGCCGTCGTCGGGGTCGTCGTCCACGTCGCGGGGTCCGGCTGGATCGACGTCGTGATGCCGCCCGTCGTGACCGGCACCATCGTCGCGCTCATCGGGCTGAACCTGGCACCCGCGGCGTGGGGGACCACCGAGACCTCGGGGTTCCGGGCCGACCCGTTCACCGCGATCGTCACGCTCCTGGTGATCGCGCTCACCAGCGTGCTGTTCCGGGGTCTGCTGGGGCGCCTGGCGATCCTCGTCGGCGTCGTCGTCGGCTACCTCGTCGCCGCGGCCCGCGGGCTGGTCTCCTGGGACGCGGTGCACGCGGCCGGCTGGGTCGGGTTGCCGACGTTCACCGCCCCGCGCGTCGACGCCTCCGACCTCGCGCTGTTCCTGCCGGTGGTGTTCGTGCTGGTCGCCGAGAACGTCGGGCACCTGAAGTCCGTCGCGGCGATGACCGGGCGTGACCTGGACCCCCTCGCCGGGCGGGCGCTGCTCGCCGACGGTCTCGCCACCACCCTGGCCGGCCTCGGCGGCGGGTCCGGGACGACGACCTACGCCGAGAACATCGGCGTGATGGCCGCGTCCAAGGTCTACTCGACCGCGGCCTACTGGGTGGCCGCCGCGGCCGCGCTGGTGCTGTCGTTCTCGCCGAAGTTCGGCGCCCTCGTCGGGTCCATCCCGCCCGGCGTCCTCGGCGGGGCGGCGACGCTGCTGTACGGGATGATCGGCGTCCTCGGCGCCCGGATCTGGGTGCAGAACAAGGTCGACTTCTCCGACCCGGTGAACCTCACGACCGCCGCCGTCGCGCTGATCGTCGGGATCGCGAACTACACGCTCACCACCAGCGGCGGGCTCTCCTTCCAGGGCATCGCGCTGGGCACGGTCGCCGCGATCGGGATCTACCACCTGATGCGGGCGGTCGCGCGGGTGCGCGGCACCGCGCAGACCGATTGATCAGCCCTGCGGCTGGCCGCTGACGTAGAGCACGAGGTCGCCGTCCTGCAGGGCGGCGACCTCGTGGAAGAGGACGGTCCGACCGCCGCGCAGCACGGCGAGGACGGGGACGCCGAGGGCGTCCGGGGCCAGGCCCACCTCGGCCGCGGTCACCGGACGCTGGTGCAGGTCCAGGCCGGTGCCGAAGGAGACGAGGTCCTCGACGACCTCGACGGCGGCGGGGCTGTCCGCCGCGAGCCCGAGCAGGCGACCCGTCGTCTCCGAGGTCACCACGACGGAGTTCGCGCCCGACTGCCGCAGCAGGTCGGCGTGCTCGACCTCGCGGGCCGTCGCGACGACCGTGGCCCGCGGGTTGCACCGGCGCAGCGCGAGCGTCGCCAGGATGGCGGTGTCGTCGCGGTCGACGGCGACGACGACGGTGCGGGCGCGGTCGGCGAGCGCCGTCACCAGCGTCTCCGAACGGGTCACGTCGCCGGTGACGCTGAGGTAGCCGTCGCGGCCGGCGTCGGCCGTGGCGGTGGGGCTGCGGTCGACGACGAGGACGCGGTCGGCCGGCAGGCCCTTCAACCGCAGCTCGCGGACGGCGTTGCGCCCCTTCGTTCCGTAGCCCAGGACGATGACGTGGTCGCGCATGCGGGCCCTCCACCGCGCGAGGCGGATCTCCTTGCGGGAGCGCTCGGTGAGCGCCTGGATCGTGGTGCCGACGAGGATGACGACGAACAGGATGCGGACCGGGGTCACGAACAGCGCGTTGACCAGCCGGGCGCTGTCGCTCACCGGGACGATGTCGCCGTAGCCGGTCGTGGAGAGCGTGACGGTCGTGTAGTACAGCGCGTCCAGGGACGAGAGCGACCCGTCGACGCCGTCGCGGTAGCCGCCGCGTTCGAGGTAGACGACCACCCAGCAGACCACGACGAGCAGCAGGGCCAGCCCCAGGCGCAGCGCGATGGCGCGCAACGGCGACACCGGGCGCCCGGCGGGCAGGCGCAGGCGCGCTGATCGTTCGGTCACGACCTGAGTCTGCTGGATCACGGGGGCTCCGCCACCTCCGGGGGCAGACACGCAACGTCACCCCCTGTCAGGATGTCGGTCGGGGCGATCGAGGGGGAGCACGTGAGCGGGTATCAGCAGGGCCCGTCGGAGGACGGCAGTTCGTGGCAGGACCCGCACGCGCAGCAGCCCTGGCAACCGGCGCCGCCGCCGAACGCCGGGATGCAGCCCTACCAACAGCCCTACCCCCAGCCGTACCCCCAGCCGTACCCACCGCAGAACCGGGTCGTCGTCGTGCCGGTCAAGACGCCCGGGTTGGCGGTGCTCTTCTCGTTCCTCTGGCTCGGCGCGGGGAACTGCTACGCCGGGCAGGTCGGGCTGGGGGTGGCGCTGATCATCGCCCAGGTGGTCTGCGCGCCGCTCTCGGCGATCCTCGCCTCGGTCACCCTGGGGTTCTCGTTGCTCATCACGGTGCCGATCTGGATCGTGGCCTTCGTGGTGTCGGCGATCACCGGGTACAGCGCCTGCAAGGAGCACAACCGGAGCCTGGGGTTCCCCCACTACTAGGCCTGCGTCACCCCGAACGGGAAGGGCCCGTCCGGTGATCCGGACGGGCCCTTCGTCGTGCGGGGTCAGGTGGTGAGTTCCCGCGCGATGAGCTCGGCGATCTGCGCGGTGTTCAGCGCGGCGCCCTTGCGGAGGTTGTCGCCGCAGACGAAGAGGTCGAGGGTGTTCGGGAAGTCCAGCGCCTGCCGGATGCGGCCGACGACGGTCGGGTCGCCGCCCACGGTGTTGGCCGGGGTCGGGAAGATCCCGTTCGCGAGGTCGTCCTGCACCTCGACGCTCGGGGCGGCTTCGAGCTTCGCGGTCGCCTCGGCCACCGACACGGGCCGCGCGAACGTCGCGTGCACCGCGAGGGAGTGCGTGGTCTGCACCGGCACCCGGACGCAGGTCGCGGAGACCTTCAGGTCGGGGATCCCGAGGATCTTGCGGGACTCGTTGCGGACCTTGAGCTCCTCGCTCGTCCAGCCGCCGTCCTTGAGCGAGCCCGCGACGGGGATCACGTTGAGGGCGAGGTGGGTCGGGAACGGGGAGTCGTCACCGAGCTTGGTGGAGATCGCCGCGGCGGTGTCGCCGGCCGTGGAGCCGAGGGTGCGCTCGCCCGCGACGACCTCGAGCTCGTCGTAGAGGCGGTCCACGCCGGGCTGCCCGGCGCCCGAGGCCGCCTGGTAGCTGGCGACGACGAGTTCGGTGAGCTGCCACTCCTCGTGCAGGGCGCCGAGGGCGTCCATCATCGTCAGCGTCGTGCAGTTCGGGTTCGCGATGATGCCCTTGTGGCGGTTCCGCGCGGCCGCGCCGTTGACCTCGGGGACCACGAGGGGGACCTCGTCGTCCATCCGGAACGCGCCGGAGTTGTCGACGGCGACGGCGCCGCGCTCGGCGGCGATCGGCGCCCACACCGCGGAGACCTCGTCGGGGACGTCGAACATGGCGACGTCGACCCCGTCGAAGACCTCGGGGGTGAGTTCACGCACGACGACGTCCTCGCCGCGGACCCGCAGGACCTTGCCGGCGGAGCGGGCGGAGGCGACGAGACGGATCTCGCCCCACACGTCGGGGCGCTCGGAGAGGATCCCGAGCATGACGGTGCCGACGGCGCCGGTGGCCCCGACGACGGCGAGGGTGGGTTTGCGACTCCCGTTGGATGTCATCGTCCGGTACCTCCGTAGACCACGGCTTCTGCTTCCCCGTCGAGGCCGAACGCGGTGTGGATCGCGCGCACGGCGTCATCGAGCTGGTCGAGGCGGGTGACCACCGAGATGCGGATCTCCGAGGTCGAGATCATCTCCATGTTGATGGCCTCGGTGCCCAGCGCCTCGAAGAACGTCGCGGAGACCCCCGGGTGCGACCGCATCCCGACGCCGATCAGCGAGACCTTGCCGATCTGGTCGTCGTACTCGACGCGCTCGAAGCCGATCGCGGCCTGCGCCTTGTCCAGCGCGGCGATCGCCGTCGACCCCTCGGCCTTGGGCAGCGTGAACGAGATGTCCGTGCGCCCCGACGCCCCGGCGGCGACGTTCTGCACGATCATGTCGATGTTGATCTCGGCCTGCGCGACGGCCTTGAAGATCGCCGCGGCGGTGCCCGGGTTGTCCGGGACCCCCACGACGGTGATCTTGGCTTCGCTGCGATCGTGCGCGACACCGGAGATGATCGGCTGTTCCACGGGTTCCTCCCCGGTTCGGTGGGTGCTGAAGGCGGCGGGGACGGGGGAGTCGGTGACCCAGGTCCCCTCGTGCGGGCTGAAGGAGCTGCGCACGTGGATGGGGAGGTCGTAGTTCCGCGCGTACTCCACGCAGCGGAGCATGAGGATCTTGGCGCCGTTGGCGGCCATCTCCAGCATCTCCTCCGTCGCGATCCGGTTGATCTTCCGGGCCGTCGGGACGATGCGCGGGTCGGCGGTGTAGACGCCGTCGACGTCGGTGTAGATCTCGCAGACGTCGGCCTTCAACGCCGCCGCGAGCGCGACGGCGGTGGTGTCGGACCCACCGCGACCGAGGGTGGTGATGTCCTTGGTGTCCTGGCTGACGCCCTGGAACCCGGCGACGATCGCGATGGAACCCTCGTCGAGCGCGGCGCGGATGCGACCGGGCGTGACGTCGATGATGCGGGCCCGCCCGTGCGAGGAGTCGGTGATGACCCCGGCCTGGGAACCGGTGAAGGAGCGCGCCTCCAGCCCGAGGTTGGAGATCGCCATGGCCAGGACCGCCATCGAGATCCGCTCGCCCGAGGTCAGCAGCATGTCCAGCTCGCGGGCGGGCGGGCGGGGGCTGACCTGTTCGGCGAGGTCGATGAGGTTGTCGGTGGTGTCGCCCATCGCCGAGACCACGACGACGACCTCGTGGCCGGCGCGCTTCGTCGCGGCGATCCGCTTCGCGACACGCTTGATCCCCTCGGCGTCAGCGACCGAGGAACCGCCGTACTTCTGCACCACGAGAGCCACGACGGACGATTCTACGGAACGTCCTGCCGTGCTCCGGGCCGTGCCCAGCCCGCCGTCCCGCAGCTGTGCACGGTGTCCACCCGAGGACGCCCCTCAGGGGTGGAGTGCGTCGAACTCCGCGTCGGAGACCGTCTCGGAGTCCACGTCGAGGCGCAGGTGGGCCAGCAGCGACTGCAGGACGCGCAGCGCCGCGGTGGCCCGCAGCCCCCAGGAGGAGAGGTAGGAGAACTGCCACCACCACAGCGCCTCGGTGACGTCACCGCGTTCGTGGTGGCGCAGGCCGTGCTCGAGGTCGGCGGCGACGCTGGCGAGGTCGTCGGACAGCGCCCCGCGGACGAGCTTGGCGTCGGTCAGCGGGTCGACGACGTCGGCGTAGTCGTCGAGACCCTCCAGGACGTTCGCGAGCCCCGCGCGGACGGGGTCGACGTCCGGGTCCGGGCCGGCGTCGGGTTCGTAGCGCCGCGACGGGACGACGTCGGCGACCGCGCCGAGGCGGGCGCCGCTCACGAGCGCCTGGCTCACGGCGAGGAGCAGGACCGAGAGCGCGGTCGAGTCCATCCGCCCGGTCGCGACCTCGGTGACGGTCGAGAGGTAAGCGCGGGCGTCCGCGGCCGTGGTGGCGGCGAGTTCCGCGAGCTCGTCGCTCACGGTCTCGGGTGCGGGGTGCTGCTCAGCCATCGAGGGACCTCCGTCCAGCGAACGCTCGTCCAAGGGTCACTTCGTCTGCGTACTCCAGGTCCCCGCCCACCGGCAGGCCGGAGGCGAGTCTCGTGACCCTCAGACCCATCGGCTTCAGCAACCGCGCCAGGTACGTCGCGGTCGCCTCCCCCTCCAGGTTCGGGTCGGTCGCGATGATCGTCTCGGTGACCGTGCCGTCGGACAAGCGGGACAGCAGCTCCCGCATGCGCAGGTCGTCGGGACCGATGCCCTCCATGGGACTGATCGCGCCCCCCAGCACGTGGTAGCGACCCCGGAACTCCCGGGTCCGCTCGATCGCGACGACGTCCTTGGACTCCTCGACGACGCAGATGACCGTGGGGTCGCGACGGGGGTCGCGGCAGACCCGGCACAGCTGTTCCTGCGCGACGTTCCCGCAGACCTCGCAGAACCGGACCTTGCTCTTGACCTCCGTCAGGACGTCGGCCAGCCGCTTCACGTCACCGGCGTCGGCGGCGAGCAGGTGGAAGGCGATGCGCTGCGCGCTCTTCGGTCCCACGCCGGGGAGGCGACCGAGCTCGTCGATCAGGTCCTGGACGACTCCTTCGTACACCCGTCGAGACTACGTGCCCGCGACGACACCGCCGGTCACCTCTCGTCGGTGGAGATGATCTTCCCGCCGAGGATCTGCTCGACGACCGCCGTGCCGACGAGCTGGGAGTCCTCCTCGGCGTCCTCGTCGTCGCGGCTGGGGGTGTCCTCCTCCACCGGGGCGGGCGGCGTCGGCTCGGGCGGCGGGGCGGCCGCCGCGGCGACCATCGCGCGTCGACTGGGACGGGAGAGCTGTTCCTCGCCCGGGTCCTCGAGGGGTTCCTCGGGCGGCGGGACGTCGTCGTAGTAGGCGTTGCCGCCGCCACTCGGCGCGGGAGCCGAGGTCCCGGGCGGGGGACTGACCGGGTCCGGGGTCGCCCGGGCGACGGGCTGCGGCGCAGCCTGCTGGGCGGGTGCCTGCTGCGGGGCCGGACGCTGGGCGGGCTGGGCGGGGGCCTGCTGCTGACGGTTCGGCGTCGACCAGCCGCCGCGGGCCGGACGGGCCTGACCGCGACCGCCGCCGGACTCGCCACCGCCACCGGTGGCCCCGGCGGCCTGCACCCGGGCCTCGATCCCCGTCACCTGGATGAGGGCCTCGGCCACGAACCCCGCGTGGTTGCCGCTGCTGAAGGTCTGGGCCAGGCCGGGGGTCTTGAACTGCAGGACGAGGACCCCGTTGCGGTGGTCCTCGACCCGGGCGCTCTCCGAGACCAGCGCCCAGGTGACCCGCTTCATCGACTTCAGCTTGTCGAGGACGTCGGTCCACAACCGCCGGACCGTCTCGACCTCGCTGCCACCGCTCGGGGCGGCGTCGGCGACGGGGGCCTGGGCACCGGCGGGTTCGGGGGTCGGGGCCTCGGCCCGGGCAGGCGCCTCGCCGGGGGTCCGGGCGGCGGGCCACGCGTCTGCGGGCGGCCGCTCCTGAGCGGCAGGGCGTTCGGGCGCCGGTTCCACCGGGGCGGCGACGGGTTCGGGGCGAGCGGGTTCCGCGCGAGCGGGTTCGGGGGCGCGCACGGGTTCCGCGCGGACCGGTTCGGGGGCGCGCACGGGGTCGGGTTCGCCCCGGGGGGCCGGCGCGGTCGCCACCGGGACCCCGGCGCTGAACCGGCGTTCCATCCGGTCCATCCGCGCACCGATCCCGCCGTCGGCGTCGACCCCCGGCAGCAGCAGCCGCGCGCACAGGAGTTCCAGCTGCAGGCGGGGCGAGGTCGCCCCCGTCATCTGTTCCAGCCCGGCGGCGACGACGTCGGCCGCGCGGGAGAGCTCGGCCCGTCCGAGGTGGGAGGCCTGCGCCTTCAACCGCTCCAGGGCGTCCTCGGGCACGGCGAGCGCGTCGGCCGCGGAATCACCCACGGCGGCGACGATCACCAGGTCCCGCAGCCGTTGCAGCAGGTCGTCAGCGAAGCGACGGGGTTCCTGGCCGGTGTCGACGACCTTCTCGACGGCGCGGAACACCGTCGCGCCGTCGCCGGCGGCGATGGCCTCGACGACGTCGTCGAGCAACGAGGCGTGGGTGTAGCCCAACAGGCTCACCGCGATGTCGTAGGTGACGCCGTCGTCCCCGGCCCCGGCGATGAGCTGGTCGAGCACCGACAGGGTGTCGCGCACGGATCCGCCGCCCGCGCGCACGACGAGCGGCAGCACGCCCTTGCCGATCTGGACCCCCTCGCGCTCGGCGAGTTCCCCCAGGTAGGGCGTCAACCGGCCCGGGGGGACGAGGCGGAAGGGGTAGTGGTGGGTGCGCGAGCGGATGGTCGTGAGGACCTTGTCCGGTTCCGTCGTCGCGAAGATGAACTTCACGTGCGGCGGGGGTTCCTCGACGGTCTTCAGCAGCGCGTTGAAGCCCGCCGCCGTGACCATGTGGGCCTCGTCGAGGATGTAGACCTTGAACCGGTCCCGGGCGGGGGCGAAGGAGACCCGTTCGCGCAGGTCGCGGGCGTCGTCGACCCCGTTGTGGCTGGCCGCGTCGATCTCGACGACGTCGATGCTGCCCGGCCCGCCGTTGGCGAGGTCCTGGCAGGAGTCGCAGGTGCCGCAAGGGGTCGCCGTCGGGCCCTGCGCGCAGTTCAGGCAGCGCGCCAGGATCCGCGCGCTCGTCGTCTTGCCGCACCCCCGCGGCCCCGAGAAGAGGTACGCGTGCGTGATCCGGCCCTTGCTCAACGCCTGCATCAGCGGAGCGGTGACGTGCTCCTGGCCGATGACCTGCTCGAACGTCTCGGGCCGGTAGCGGCGGTACAGCGCGGTCGTCACGGGGACGAGGCTAACCCGCGGTCCGGACACGGGGGACCGGTCCGGCGGAGGAGATGAGGGACCCCCCGCACACCCGCCAGGGCCCACCTACCCTTGCTGCCTTCCGGCCCTGGGGGGGTTCAGCGGGATGACGCCGCACGAGGGGTCTGCAGATCACTGTACGAGACGATCGCGACGCGGTCCAACCGCCCTCCGCCGCCCGCCCCGGTCGGAAGCACGGGTCACCGTCGGCTACGCTGGTGGCACTGGAGGATTCGCCTAGTGGCCTATGGCGCACGCTTGGAAAGCGTGTTGGGTTAACGCCCTCAGGGGTTCAAATCCCCTATCCTCCGCCGCACGAGGCCCGTTCCCGGACATCCGGGGGCGGGCCTTCGTCGTTCCCGGCCCAGCGTCCTCCCGGTGCAGCACCCTCCGGCGGGGGCGCACCGATCCCGGGCAGTTCCCGGGGATGGACGCTCCTGCACCCCTAGACTCCACCACCGTGATCTTCCACGCCGTGGGCGACGGCCGCCCGTACCCCGACCACGGCTACGAGACGACGAGCCAGTGGTCGAAGGTCCCGCCGCGCCAGGTGCGGCTGGAGGAGCTGACGACGACGAAGCGCACGCTCGACCTCGACGCGCTGCTGGCGGAGGATTCGACGTTCTTCGGCGACCTGTTCGCCCACGTGGTGTCCTGGCGGGGGCGGCTGTACCTGGAGGACGGGTTGCACCGGGCGGTGCGAGCGGCCCTGCACCAGCGGCAGGTGCTGCACGCACGGGTCCTGACGCTGCCGGACTAGGAACCACCCGGCTCGGGGGAGTGCGGGGCGATCGAGGGGGAACGGTGGCACGACGCTACGAGGACGAGCAGGACCGGGCGACGCAGGACGAGGGGGTGCTCCCCGAGGTCGAGGACGACCTCGACGAGGAGTCCTACCGGCGCCTCAGTGGACGGCGACGGGCCCGGCGGGTCCGCCAGCGCGCCGTCTTCGCGGTGGTGGTCCTGGTGGTGCTGGGCGCCGGTGGCGTGGCCGCGCTGATCTACACCGACCGCTGGCAGCCCGGCTCGTCGGCGACGCCCACGAGCGCCGCCCCGAGCCCGACCTGCGTGCCGGCATCGGCCCCGGCCCTGCTGCCCCCCGCCGAGGTGAGCGTCGACGTCCTGAACGGCACGTCGCGCCGCGGCCTGGCGGGCACGGTGGCGGGGGAGCTGCGCACCCGCGGTTTCGTCGTGGTGAACGTCGGCAACGCGCCGACGGCGACCGGCCCGGTGACGGCCGCGGTGACCTACCCGGCGGCGTCGCTGGCGCAGGCCGTCACGGTGGGGGCCCGCTTCCCCGAGGCGAAGCTCGTGCCGGACCCGGCCGCGACCGTCATCACGGTGGCCCTGGGGGACGGGTACCAGAACCTCCTGGCCGAGGACGTGGTGGTCGCTCCGGCGCTCCCGGTGGACCCGGCCGCCGCCTGCTGAGCGGGGAGACGACGAAGGGCCCGGAACCAGTGGTTCCGGGCCCTTCGACGTGCTGCGGTGACGGTGGGATTTGAACCCACGGAAGAGTCACCCCTTCACACGCTTTCGAGGCGTGCTCCTTAGGCCGCTCGGACACATCACCTTGATCCTGCGTCACCAACCTTACACGGCTCCGGCGGTGCCTCGCTCAGCTCCGCCGGGCGGCGAAGAACTCGTCGAGCAGCGCTCCGCACTCCTCGCCGCGGACACCGCCCGCGACCTCCACGACGTGGTTGAGCCGGCGGTCGCGCACGACGTCGCGCAGGGACCCGGCGGCGCCGAACCGGGCGTCCCAGGCCCCGAGGACCAGCCGGTCGACCCGGGCCAGCACGGTCGCCCCCGCGCACATCACGCACGGTTCCAGCGTGACGACGAGGGTGCAGCCGGACAGCCGCCACTCCCCGCGGGTGCGGGCCGCCGCGCGCAGCGCGAGGACCTCCGCGTGCGCGGTGGGGTCGCCCGCGGCTTCCCGCTCGTTGCGCCCCACGCCGAGGACGGTCCCCGCCGCGTCGAGCACGACCGCCCCGACCGGGACGTCACCGGTCTGCAGGCAGGCCCGGGCCTGCTCGAGGGCCAGGCCCATCCAGCGCGTCCAGTCGGGGGGGACGGCGAGCCCGCTCAGCGCAGCGATTCCAGGACGTCGGCGAAACCGAGGAGCTCACCGATCTCGACGGTGGCTCCCGAGGGGTCGGCCCCGGAGGCGGCGATGCGGACGAGGACCTCCGCGGGGAGGCCGAGGTCGGCCAGCAGTTCGGGGTCGCCGGCCCAGACGTCCTCCGCCACCACGGGTTCGGACCGGGTGGCGGTGGGTTCGTCGTCCTCCTCCTCACCGTCCTCACCGTCGGCGTCACCGTCGTCGGCTGACGCGTCGTCGCCGAGGACGGCCCGGGTGGCCGGTGGGAGTTCGGCGAAGAGCGGGGCGAAGGAGCTGTCGGCGGCCGCGACGGCGTCGGAGACGAACACCTTCGTGTCGACACCTCCGTCGGTGCGGACGAGCGCGAACCACTCGTCCTCGCGTTCGAGGACGGCGAGCACGGACGCGTCGTCGTCGTCGACGGCGCCGCGCAGGACGTCGCCGAGCTCGTCGGGGGATCCGGCTTCCAGGTCGATGTCGACGGAGCGCCAGTCTCGGTCGTCGCCGGAGCCTTCGGGAGAGAGCACTGCGGTGAAGTACGCCACGCCACCATCGTGGCAGGAGAGGGGCCGCAGCGACCAGCGGTCCCACGTCGTGGCTCCGACCCCTTACTTTCGACGTCATGCGCCTGTCCGTCATCGACCACCCGCTGGTGGCCCACAAACTGACCGCTCTGCGTGACGAGCGGACCGATTCCCCGACGTTCCGTCGCCTCGCCGACGAACTGGTCACCCTGCTGGCCTACGAGGCGACGCGGGACGTCGCCGTCGAACCGCACCCCATCACCACCCCGGTCACCACGACGACCGGTGTCCGGCTCCGCTCCCCGAAGCCGATCGTCGTCCCGATCCTGCGGGCCGGGCTCGGCATGCTCGACGGGATGGTCCGGTTGCTCCCCACCGCCGAGGTCGGGTTCCTGGGGATGATCCGCGACGAGACCACCCTGCAGGCCACGACGTACGCGAACCGGCTGCCCGACGACCTCTCGGGCCGGCAGGTGTTCGTGCTCGACCCGATGCTCGCGACCGGCGGAACGCTCGTGGCGGCCATCAACTTCCTGCTGGAACGCGGTGCCCGGGACGTGACCGCGTTGTGCCTGCTCGCCGCCCCGGAGGGGATCGAGGTGGTGCGGACCGCGTTCGACGACCACGCCCAGGTGAGCATCGTCACGGCCGCCGTCGACGAGCGCCTCGACGCGAACGGCTACATCGTCCCGGGGCTGGGGGACGCCGGCGACCGCCTCTACGGCGTCGTCTGAGAACCCCCGGAGCCCCGTGTCGAGGACGTCGCGGCGCGGGGCTTCGTGCTGCGCCCGGCTTTCCGGCAGGATGTCCCCCGTTCAGCACATTCGTGTACACGATCCGTGATCGACATCAGGCGTTCGGGGGAACGCGGGAAGGAGCCGACCCGGTGAAGTGGCGTCGAGTTCTGTGGTGGGTAGTGGTGGTGTTCGCCCTCTATGCGGTCTACAAGGCGCCTGACCAGGCGGCGGACTTCGTCCGTTCCGTCGGCGAAGCGCTGAAGACCGTCGTGACCAGCATCCTGAACTTCTTCGACGGGTTGCTCAGCTGAACCGCTCGGGACGAGGCCAGAACCCGGAGCCTCGCGACGAGGCCCGGGAACTGGTGATGCTTTCCGGCACCCGACTGCGGAAAACCGGTCAGGACGGCACCTGGGAGGTCCTCGAGGTGGAGGACGACGATTCGCCCGACGATTCCGTCGATTCCTTGGTGGAGCAGGACCCGCTCCCGCCGCTCGACGAGGAGCCCGGACCGGACCCGCTGTGGGAAAGGCCACCCCGTTCGGTGCGCCGCTACGTCCTCGGCACCGAGAAGCGTCTGGTGTGCCTGCGACGGCACCTGGTGGTGCTGGCGGAACCCGTGCTCACCTGCGTCCTCGCCCTGCTGGCCGTCCTGTGGCTGGTCCCGCGGGTCGATGACGTCCCTCACCTGCCGAACCTGCTGTTCCTGGCCTGGGTCGTGGTGCTGGGCCGGGCCTACTGGAAGTACCTGCAGTGGCGCGGGGACTGGTTCATCGCGACCGACAAACGGCTGTTGCTGACCTACGGGGTCATCAAGCGCCAGGTGGCGATGATGCCGCTGTCGAAGGTGACGGACATGAGCTACAACCGGACGATCCTGGGCCGGCTCCTGGGCTACGGCGAGCTCGTCATGGAATCCGCCGGCCAGGACCAGGCCCTGAGCGACGTCGACCGCCTGCCGATGCCCGACCAGGTGTACGTGCGCATCTGCGAGCAGTTGTTCGGTGAGGTCGGCGCGGCGGACGCGCCGCGACCCGTGGGGTCGAAGGTGTGGCGGATGGCGCGCCGGGCGTGGCCGGCCAGGTTCCGCTGACCGTTTCCCGGCTCGTTCCCGCGGGCCCGTCCAGCCGGCCCCGGACACACGACAGGGGGCGGGGTCCGAAGACCCCGCCCCTGTCGTTCGTGCAGGTGCGTCAGCTCACTGAGCGGCGCGGAACTGGTCGATGATCGTCGAGGAGATCGGGCCGCGCGGGGCGACGGCGATCCCCTGCGTGGCAGCCCACTCGCGCACGGCGCGGGCGTCGACGGCAGCCGTGGAGGGAGCGGACTTCTTCGCCACCTTCTTGGCGGACTTCTTGGCCGGGGTCGCGGCGGCGGGCGCCGGGGTCTCGACGACGGGCGCCGGGGTTTCCTCGACCGGAGCCGGGGCGGCCTTCTTCGCCGGAGCGGCCTTCTTGGCGGTGGTCTTCTTCGCCGGGGCGGCCTTCTTGGCCGGAGCAGCAGCAGCGGCCGGAGCAGCAGCCGGGGTGCCGGCCAGCGCGGCGGGAAGGTCTTCCCACGCCACGTTGGTGGCGGCCTTGGCCGTCGCCGGGTTCCACGAGACACCGTTCGCGTTCACCGTGAAGGTGCCGATCTTGCGACCGTTCCGCTTGACGGGAATCTCGAGGTCGACGGCACCGACGGGCAGTTCGGTGGCCACCTTCAGTGCAACGTCGTGACTTGCCATGCTGAGCTCCTGGGGGAAGTAGTTGATCAATGCTGAAGCAATGAAACCACAGTTCTGCGGTAGTTCGCGCATCGAAGGACGAATTCTCACGGAGTTCCCCGGGTTCACGGGGGAGTTGTCGGGGTTCACCTCCGCGGTGTTGTCCGTGAGCTCCTCGTGATGGGTGCGGGATCGAACCTCCCGGCCCGGGAGAGGGGGTTCCCGGTGTTCTCCGGGGCGTTGTGAGGCCGCCGGTATCCACCCCTCCGAACCCGGTGTGAACGCGCCTCGGAACTCCCGCCGGAACCCGGCCGACAATGCCGCGGGCGAACTCCGGATCCCGGATCCGGGAGGGAGCGGGGGTGTCACCGGGAACCCGGAGGTCCGGGAAAGGTCGCAGGAACGCGGCCCCGGGGGAGTCGGGGAACGTCGCGCCGGGCGGGGAGGGGGAGCAGTGACAGCGTCCTCCGGGTGGCCCGGCCGGTCCCGGACGGAGGGTGGACCCGAGGCCGGGAGGAGGGTGGAAGAGCCCGGACATGGAGAAGGGCCCCGCGGAGGGGCCCTGGATGGAGCTGAGGTGTGCGCCCGAAGGGATTCGAACCCCTAACCTTCTGATCCGTAGTCAGATGCTCTATCCGTTGAGCTACGGGCGCCGGCAGCCCGCCGTGGCGCGCTGTCCTGGACTACTGTAGCGGGCTTCCGCCCTCGTCACCAATCGATTGCGGCGCAGCGCATCCGAGCGCCACCGCGAGGCGCCCCTGCTGCGCCGGGTGGGACGACGAAGGCCCCGGTCGCTCGTGGCGACCGGGGCCTTCGCTCCGGCGGAGGTGGCGGGATTTGAACCCGCGAGGGGGTTGTAGCCCCCAACCCGCTTAGCAGGCGGGCGCCATAGACCGGACTAGGCGACACCTCCAACGCACTGAAGGTTAGCAGGAGCACCGCCTGGGTAGCGTGCGAGCATCGGTGTCGATGAGCGACAACGCCGAGGAGCCCCGCCGGTCCACCCCACCCCCCGGGGACGGCCCACCCGCTGACCTGCGCGGACGCCCGCGGCGCCGAGCGGTGGTGGCCGGTTCGGCCGCCGGGGCCGTTCTCCTCGCCGGTGGGGCCGGTGCCTGGTGGTGGTCGCGGTCCCGAACCGACCCCGCGGCCGGGGCGGAGGACGCCGCTCGTGCCGTCGCGACGGGGTGGACGCAAGGACGCTTCGGTGACCTCGACCTCGTCGCCGCGGCCGGGGCGACGCCGCCCGCCGACCTGGGTGCCGAGTACGCCCGACTCACCGGCACCCTCGCGAGCCCGCCGCCGACGGTGACGGTGACCGGGGTCGACACCGGCCGCGCGGAGCAGGGCAGCGCGACGGCGACGCTGGCCGTGTCGTTCGACCTCGCGGCCGGCCACGGCGCGGCCGCGGGCAGCGTGCTGGCCTACTCGACCACCCTGCGCCTGACCCGTAGTGGTGAGGGGGACACGGCGAAGTGGCGCGGGGTCTGGGAACCCGCGCTGGTGCACCCGGAACTCGCGTCCGGGGCCACGTTCGCGGTGGACCGGGAACTGCCCCCGCGCGCCGACGTCCTGGCCCGCGACGGTTCGCCCGTGGTGACCGAGACCCCGGTCGTCCGGGTGGGGGTGCAACCCTCGCGGACGAGCGACCCGGCGGCCACGGCGGCGGCCCTGGCCGCGGCCCTCGGGGTCGACGCGGCCGCTCTGACCACCCGCATCCAGCAGGCCGCCCCTGATGCGTTCGTCGACGTGATCACGTTGCGCCGCAGCGATTACGACGTACAGAAGTCTGTCCTGCAGCCGTTGCCCGGCACGGTGTTCGCGGAGTCGACGCTGCCGCTGGCGCCGTCGCGCGGGTTCGCGCGGGCGTTGCTGGGGAGCGTCGGGCAGGCGACCGCGGACACCATCGCCGCCGCCGGGGGTCGCTACGCGGCCGGCGACCTCGCCGGGTTGTCGGGGTTGCAGGCCACCTACGACGAACGCCTCGCGGGGCGGGCCGGGATCACCGTGCGCGCCGAGGGCGGCACCGACGCCCGCTCCAGCCAGCTCGTGCGGGTGGAACCCCTGCCCGGGCAACCGGTGCGGACGAGCCTGGTGGCCACCGTCCAGCTGGCCTCCGACGCCGCGTTGACGGCCAGCCCGGCCGACGCCGCCCTCGTCGCCGTCGACGTCGCGACCGGTGACGTCGTCGCCGCCTCGAACTTCCCCGTCGACGGCGGCGACCGGGCGCTGACCGGCCGGTTCCCCCCGGGGTCGACGTTCAAGGTGGTGACGACGCTGGCCCTGCTCGGCGACGGGTTGGACGTCGAGGAGAACGTGCCGTGCACCCCGACCTACACGGTCGAGGGCCGCACGTTCTCCAACTTCGAGGACGAGGCGTTCGGGGACGTCCCCTTCCGCACCGACTTCGCCAAGTCCTGCAACACCGCCTTCGCGAGCCTCAGCCCCCGACTGGCCGACGACTCGCTGCCCACGGCGGCCGCCGAACTCGGGGTGGGGGCGCCGTGGTCGGCCGGGGTCGACGCGTTCGCCGGTTCCGTGCCGACCGCGAACTCCGCCGTGGACCTGGCCGCCGCGAGCTTCGGCCAGGGCCGGACGCTGGTCAGCCCGCTGGCGATGGCGGTGGCCGCGGCCTCCGTGGCGGCCGGGCAGCTGCGCGTTCCCACCGTCGTCCTCGACCCGGCCCCCGCCGCCCCGTCCGCCCCCGCCAGTGCGGCCGACCCGGCCCTGCTGGGCAGCGTCGCCGACCTCATGCGCGACGTCGTGACCGCGGGGACGGCGACCGTCCTGGCGGGGGTTCCCGGCGAACCGGTGCACGCCAAGACGGGGACCGCGGAGTACGGAACGGCGCAACCACCCGCGACGCACGCCTGGACCATCGGTTTCCAGGGACAGCTGGCCTTCGCGGTGTTCGTCACCGACGGGTCCAGCGGCGGTGTCGTGGCGGCACCGATCGCGGCCGACTTCCTGCGCCGTCTCGACGCCACCGGAGGCCTGTGACGGGTCGCGGGGGAGCCTTCCTGTGCAGGTCCGGTGAGGACCCGGGACTCCCCGGACCGGGTTCGCCACGAAATCTCCCACCAAACCCTCCGAAGGAATTGCCAAGGGCCCCTGGATGGGGTGAGGATGCTGCAGTACGCCCTGTGGGCTACGTGCGGCCCGGCTCATCCCCCCCGAGCCGGACCGTGGACGGCCCCCGCTCCCCCCCAGCGGGGGCCGTCTCCTCATCTCCCGGGTCATCTCCCGGCGTAGCCAGCCGCACCGCGTGACGTCACCGCGGTCTCCACAGGCCCCCGCCGAGCCCCTCCGTCCACAGCCCACGCTCCCGCGGCGCCGGGTCGCTGCCCGGCGCCCGCACGGTGGTCCCCCGACCACCGTGAGGAGCGACCCGTGCCCGTCCCCGGCCCCCGCAGCCGTCCCCGAACCCCCGGACCCGTCCCGCGACCGACCGCCTCCCGAACCGGTCCCGTCCTGCTCCTCACCGACGACGACGAGCTCGCCGCCGCCGTCGTCAGGTTGGCGGCCGCGGCCGGGTGCGTCCTCCGACGCACCTGTGCCCCGTCGGAGGAACCGGCCCTCGTGCTCGCCGACGCGGGCACCGACCCCGCGGAACTCGACGCGTTCCGACGGCCCGGCCTCGCCGTGGTCGTCGTGGGCAGCGCCCCCGTCGGGCCCGCCTGGTGGCAGAGCGCGGCGGGGGTGGACGCCGACCACGCCGTCCTGCTCCCCGAGGCCGAGAACTGGCTGCTGGAACTGCTCACCGACGCGGCCACCGGACCCGGCGGGTCCGGCACCCTGCTCGCGGTCGTCGGCGGTGTCGGCGGTGCGGGGGCCAGCGTCCTCGCCGCCGGACTGGCCCGGGCGCTCGCGGACACCCTGGGTGGCTGCCTCCTCGTCGACGCCGACCCCCGCTCCGGCGGCCTGGACCTGCTGCTCGGAGCGGACGCGCTGCCCGGGCTGCGCTGGGGCGACCTGGCCGGCGTCGACGGGCGCATCAGCCCCGACGTGCTGCGCGCCAGCGTCCGCCTCGGGGCCGGGCTGCAGGTCCTGGCGACCGACCGCCGCGGAGGTCGGGGACCCGCCCCGGACCAGCTGTGGGCCGTCGTCGAGGCCTCCCGCCGGGCGTTCGCGGCAACCGTCCTCGACCTGCCCCGAGCGGGGTTGGACGGGCTGGGACCGGTGCTGGGGGCGTGCGCGGAAGTGCTCGTCGTCGTCCCGGGGACGACCCGGGCCGCGGCGGCGGCCTGCGTCGTCGTCGACGAGCTGCGGGCCGCGACGACCGCCCCGGTGCGGTTGGTGGTGCGCGACGTCGGGACGGGGACGGACGCCGAGGACGTGGCCGACGCCGCCGGGGCACCGCTGGCCGGGGTGGTCCGCCCCGACCGCGACCTCGACGTCGGCCTGGAGCGGGGGGAGGGCGTCCCCGGCGGCCGCCGCAGCGGGCTGCGCAGCTTCGCCCTGGCCTGCGCCCGCGACTGGGTCCAGACCTCGTGAGGCTGCCCGAGGAGGAGTTCTTCCACCTCGTCCAACGGGTCCGTGACCGTCTGGCGCGCAACGGGTCGACCCCCGATCCGCCGACGGTCGCCGCCGCCGCGCGGGCCGAGGGGGTCGTGCTCGCGGCGCCCGACCTGCTGCGGTTGCTGGACGGGGTCGGGGCCGCGGTGCGCGGCGCCGGGCGGTTGCAGCCGCTGCTGGAGCTCGACGGGGTCACCGACGTGCTGGTCAACGGCGGGGGGGCGGCCTGGATCGACGACGGGGACGGTCTGCGCCGCGCCGACGTCACCCTGGACGGTGAGGCGGAGGTCCGGACCCTGGCCGTCCGGCTCGCCGCCGGCGCCGGACGACGCCTCGACGAGGCGAGCCCCTTCGTCGACGCCCGGTTGCCCGACGGGACCCGGCTGCACGCGGTGCTGCCCCCGCTCTCCCCCGACGGGACGCACCTCAGCCTGCGGGTGCCGGCCGTGCGACGTTTCGGCCTCCCCGAACTCCTCGCCCGAGCAGCGGTCCCGGCCGGGTGGGCACCGGTCCTGCGCGCCGTCGTCGCGCGCCGGACGTCGTTCCTCGTCAGCGGCGGGACGGGCAGCGGCAAGACGACGCTGCTGCAGGCCCTGCTGGGTCTCGTCGGCAGCGACGAACGCATCGTGCTCGTCGAGGACTCCGGCGAACTGCGCCCCGACCACCCCCACGTCGTCCGTCTCGAGGCCCGGCACGGCAACGTCGAGGGCCGTGGCGCCGTCGGCCTCGACGTCCTCGTGCGGCAGGCCCTGCGGATGCGCCCGGACCGCCTGGTGGTGGGGGAGTGCCGCGGCGCGGAGGTCCGCGACCTGCTCGCCGCCCTGAACACCGGGCACGCCGGTGGGGCCGGGACCGTGCACGCCAACACCGCCGCCGACGTCCCGGCCCGCCTGCACGCGCTGGCCTCGACGGCGGGGCTGACCCCCGGGGCGGTCGACGCCCAGGTGCTGGCGGGGATCGACGTCGTGCTGCACGTGGCCCGCCGAGCGGGTGCCCGCGGGCTCGTGGAGGTCGGCGTGGTCGCCGCCGAGGGCGGACGCGCGGTCGTGGTCCCGGCGCTGGTGGCCGGGCGGGAGGAGCCGGGTCCCGGCTGGGAGCGCCTCGCCGGGCTGCTCGACCTCGCCGGCGAGGTGCGGGGGTGAGCGGGCTCCTCGTCGGCGGGCTGCTCGGGGTCGCGGTCCTGGTGGCACCCGGACGGCGGGTCCCGCGCGCCCCCGACGTCGGCAGCCCGCGACCACGGCGGGCGAACCGCCCGAAGGCGGGTGACGAGGCCCTCCTCGGAGCCCGGCAGGCCGAGCGGGCCGCCGCCCTGCTGCGGGCCGGGATCGCCCCCGCCCTGGTCTGGGAGCACGCCGGGGGAGGCGTCGAGGGGCCCGCCGAGGCCTCCCCGGTCGCGGTGCGCGCCGTCTGGCGACTCGTCACGGCGACCGGTGCCCCGGCCGCCGACGCGCTCGAGGCCGCCGCCGAGGGGTTGCGGGCCGACGCCGCCGCCCGGGCCGCGGTCCGCGCGGCGCTGGCGGGGGCCCGGGTGAGCGCACGGACGGTCTCGGCGCTGCCCCTGCTCGGCCTCGCGCTCGGTGCCGCCCTCGGCGCACCCCCGTGGGAGGCCCTCGGCTCCGGACCGGGGCGGCTGGCCGGCGCCGTCGGCGGGGTCCTGCTCGTGCTCGGCTGGTCCTGGAGCGCCCGGCTGGTGGCGTCCGCCGAACGAGCGGCCCGGTGAGCGGTCTGCTGACGGGGCTCGTCCTCGGGGCCGCGGTCCTGGTCGTCACGGGCGGGGGCCCCTCCGGGCCCCGGCTGCCCCGAGGCCGGCTGCGGGCCCTCCGTGGCCGCCTGGCCCGGGCGCCCGGGGTGCGTCGGGGGAGCGTCGAACCGGCCGACGTCCCGCTCGTCCTCGACCTCGTCGCCGCCGCCGTGCGGGCCGGCCTGCCCCCGGGGCGGGCGCTGGAGGCGACGCTCGACGCGCTCTCGGCCGCCGGGGTGCCCCAGGACCCGACCCTGCGCCGGGTCGCGGTGCAGCTGTCCTGGGGTTCTGCGCCCGAGGAGGCCTGGAACTCCGTGACCGCGCAGACCGCCCGGTGGGACGAACTGGCCGACGCGTTGCTGCTCTCCACCCGCACGGGTGCACCCGCGGCCTCGCTGCTCGCGTCGGCGGCGTCCTCGGCCCGGGCCACCCGCCGGTGGAACGCCGAGGCCGCCGCAGCCAGGTTGTCCGCGCTCCTCGTGCTGCCGCTGGGGTTGTGCACCCTGCCGGCGTTCCTCCTCCTCGGGGTGGTCCCCGTCGTGCTGACCCTCGCCGGGCAGGTCCTCGGGACGGGTTCGTGACGCCGCGGTCTCCACAGGGCCGGACGGCGGCGGATCCGTCCACAGGTGCCCGGCGCACACCGGAAACCTCCGTCCTCCGGGTCGAGAGTGGTTGCGGGCCGGAGGATCCGGCGCCGAACCAGAGGAGGTCGAGTTGAACCAGGACGTCGAGGAACCGGTGGAGGAGATTCCCCGCGATGCAGGCATGGCGACGGCGGAGTACGCGATGGCGACGCTGGCGGCGTGCGGTTTCGCCGCGCTGCTCATCGCGATCCTGCGCAGCGACGAGGTGCGCGGGATGTTGCTGGGCATCGTCCGGCAGGGTTTGAGCCTGGGATGAGGGGAGCAGGACGGGACACCGGTTCGGTCACCTCCGAGTTCGCGCTGGCGCTGCCGGCGGTGCTCGTCCTGCTGGCCCTGGCCCTCGGTGCGGTCCGTGTCGTGCTCACCCAGGTGCAGTGCGTCGACGCGGCCCGCGCCGGGGCCCGGGTGGCCGCCCGCGGGGAGGACCCGGACGTCGTCCGCGCCGCCGCCGCGGCCCTCGCCCCGGACGGCGCCGGCGTCTCGGTCACCCGTTCCCCCGGTCACGTCGTCGTCGAGGTGAGCTCCGCCGCGCGTCTGGTCGGGCCGCTCGGCGGTTCGGTGCCGGCCCGGGCGAGCGCGACCGCGGCGGTGGAGGGGTGAGACGCGACGAGGGGAGCGGGAGCGTCCTCGTGCTGGGGATCTGCTCGGCGCTGATCTCGCTGCTCCTGCTGGTGCTCGCGCTCTGCGGCGCGGTGCTGGCCCGGCACCGCGCCGAGGCCGCCGCCGACCTCGCGGCGCTCGCGGGCGCCGACGTGGTCGTGGGCCGGGCCGCGGGTGACCCGTGCGCCCGGGCCCGGCAGGTGCTGCTCGCGCAGGGCGCGGCCCCGGCGGGGTGCGTCGTGGCGGACGACGGTTCGGTGCTCGTGGGGGCGAGCGTCCGGCCGTCGGGTCTCGCCGGGGTCCTCGGTCCGGCCCGGGCCCGGGCCCGCGCAGGTCAGGCGACCGAGACCGCCCCGGGGACGGACCCGAGGGCGTCGTGGTGAGCCACGAGCGCGGCGACGAGCACGTCGAGCACGGCGACGGCGCCCGCCTTGTCGAGGGGTTCGTTGCCGTTGCCGCACTTGGGCGACTGCACGCAACCGGGGCACCCCTGCGCGCAGCGGCAGGCGAGCACGGCGTCGCGGGTGGCGGTCAGCCACTCCTCGACGCGGGCGTGCCCGCGGTCGGCGAAACCCGCTCCGCCGGGGACGGCGTCGTGCACGAAGACGGTGGGCAGGCCGGTGTCGGCGTGCAGTGCGGTGGAGAGTCCGCCGAGGTCCCAGCGGTCGCAGGTCGCCAGCAGCGGCAGCATCCCGATCGAGGCGTGCTCGGCGGCGTGCAGCGCACCGGGCAGGCGCAGGACGTCTCCGAGGACCCCCTCGGCGACGTCCTCGTCGAGGGTCCACCAGACGGCCCGGGTCCGCAGTCGACGTTCCGGGAGTTCCAGCGGACGTTCGCCGATGACGGTCCCGGAGCCGACGAGCCGGCGCAGGAAACCCGTGACCTGGCTGGACACCTCGACCACCCCGGAGGAGATCGTGACCGGCCCGGCGCGGTGGGTCCCGTCGACGGCGAGGACCCGGACGTCGGAACTCGACCGGGCGTGGGTGGTGTAGCCGGGTTCGGGTTCCGGGTGCACGGTCGCGAGGCCGTCCTCGAGGTCGAGGTGGTCCACGACGTAGGTCCGTCCCTGGTGCACGTGGACGGCCCCGTCGTGGACCTGGGAATCGGCCGAACTCGCCTCGATCGTCCCGAGGACCCGGCCGGTGCGTTCCTCGACGATCCGCACGCTGCCGCCCGCCCCGCGCAGGTCGGTGAGGTCGCAGGCGCGGTCGCGTCGGGTCCAGTACCAGCCGTTCACCCTGCGCCGCAACAGACCTCGTCGCACCAGGAGGTCGACGACGTCGCGGGCGACGGGGGAGAAGAGTTCCAGGTCGGCCTCGGTCAACGGCAGTTCCTGCGCCGCCGCGGCCAGGTGGGGGGCCAGGACGTAGGCGTTGTCGGGGTCGAGGACCGTCGCCTCGACGCCGACGCCGAACAACGCCTCCGGGTGGTGCGCGAGGTAGGTGTCCAGGGGGTCGTCCCGGCAGACGAGGACCCCGAGCGCAGGGTTCCCCCGACGTCCCGCACGACCGATCTGCTGCCAGAACGAGGCCCGTGTGCCCGGCCACCCGGCGACGAGGACGGCGTCGAGGCCGGCGACGTCGACGCCGAGTTCGAGGGCGTTGGTGGTCGCCATGCCGACGACCCGTCCGGAACGCAGACCCTCCTCCAGCACCCGGCGGTCCTCGGGGAGGTAGCCACCGCGGTAGGCGAGCACCCGCTCGCCCAGCGACGGGTCGACCTCGGCGAGTCGACGCCGGGCCCCGGCCGCGACGGACTCCGCCCCGGCCCGGCTGCGGACGAAGGCCAGCGTCCGGACCCCGTCGGCGACGAGGTCGCCCAGCAGGTCGGAGGTCTCGGCCGTCGCCGTCCGGCGCGACGGCTCGGCGGGCTTCGACCCGTCGGGGCCCGCGGGCGCGGCGCGCAGCGGTGGCTCCCACAGCGCGACCGAGACCGGCGGCCGGGCCGAGGTGTCCTCGGCCACGACGTGGACGTCGACCCCGGTGAGCCGACGGGCCGTCGTGGCCGGTTCGGAGACCGTGGCCGAGGCCAGCACGAAGACCGGTTCGCTGCCGTAGCGCGCCGCGATCCGACGCAGCCGACGCAGCACCGCGGCCGCGTGCCCGCCGAAGACCCCGCGGTAGGTGTGCAGCTCGTCGACGACCACGAAGCGCAACCTCCGCAGGAAGCTCGCCCAGTGCTCGTGCCCGGGCAGCACCGAACGGTGCAGCATGTCGACGTTGGTCAGGACCACCCCCGCGTGCTCGCGGATCCAGCGGCGCACCTCCGGCGGGGTGTCGCCGTCGTAGGTGCTGGTGATCGGCGCGTCCAGGCCGAGGGCGCGCAACCTCGCGTCCTGGTCGGCGGCCAGCGCCTTGGTGGGCGAGAGGTAGAGCGCGGTGGCGCCCTTGCCGTTCGGGGCGGCGGCGGCGGTGGCGCGCAGCGAGGTCAGCACCGGCAGCTGGAAGGCGAGCGACTTCCCCGACGCCGTCCCCGCCGAGAGCACGGTCGAGCGCCCGGCCCAGACCGCGTCGGCCGCCTCGACCTGGTGGCGCCAGGGCAGCCCACCGGTTCCGTGTTCGAGGGCCGCCACGACCTCCGGGTCGGCCCACCCGGGCCACGGCAGCCGCTCACCGGCGCGCCCGGGGAGGTTCTCGACGTGGCGGACGCGGTCGCTGCGGACACCGGCGTCGAGCAGGTGCTGCCAGCGGGATTCCACGCCGCCAGTGTCCCCCCGATCGGCCCGGTCCCGGGGCGAGGCACTCCCCGGGGGGACGACGTGGCCGAAGTTGGACAAGCTGCTCACGGAGCGCGATGGTTGAATGCAAGGGAGGGCAGTGCACGACGGCCCTCGCAAGGCAGCCCAGAGCACGCACGTCTGCTCCGCGACCAGCGAGCATCAACCAGCAGCGAGGAGGGTCCCAGTGGACCTGTCGGTGACCAGCCGCGAGGAGAGCGGCCGGACTGTCGTCGAGGTGTCCGGCGAGATCGACGTGTACACGGCACCGACCCTGCGCGAGCGGTTGAACGAACTCGTCGGGGCCGGCCACCACCACCTGGTGGTGGACATGGAGGGTGTCGAGTTCCTCGACTCCACCGGGCTCGGTGTCCTCGTCGGAGGCCTCAAGCGGGTCCGTTCGCACGACGGCTCGCTGCACCTCGTGTGCCAGCGCGAGAAGATCCTCAAGGTGTTCCGGATCACGGGGCTGACCAAGGTCTTCCCGATCCACGACACCGTGGCCGACGCGATCGCCGCTTCGTCGGCGACGGACGAGGCCAACGCCTCGTCCTGACCGAGCACGCCCCGGATCCCCTCGAGCAACAGGAATCGTCGAACCCGTGCCCACCGTCACCCTGCGGTTCTCACCGCTCGCCGAGCACGTACGCACCGCTCGGCTCGTGGCGGTCTCCGTGGCCCGGCGGGCCGGGTTCGGCGAGAACCAGCTCGACGAGATCCGGATCGCCATCGGCGAGGCGTGCGCGCGCGCCGTCGCCGGTGGCACCCGGACCTCCGCCGCGCCCGTCGGTCTCGTCGACATGCGGTTGTGCGACGACCAGGACCGCCTGGACGTGACGGTCGTGCAGTGCGACGCGCACGGCGAGCCCCTGCCCGACACGGGGTCCGACCTCTCCGAGACGGACTCCCTCTCGTTGGCGTTGATGGCCGGCATGGCCGACACCAGCGAGCAGACGGCGTCCGCGGACGGCGTCGCCCTCAGCTGGACCCGTCAGGCCGTCGACGGCCCCGGGCACTACGCGCACTGACGCGCGTCGTCCCTCTCGCCGTGCCCTCGTGCGCGCGGTGACCTCACACCCGAACCGCACGCCTCCCGACAACGCCGTGATCATCGGCGATCGCACGGTGTAGCACTCTCGGCGGTGCAGCCCTACGCTGCGTGTCAAGGTCATCACACGTCGAGGAGGACGGATGCCCCCCACCGTGCCCGTGAACCTGTCGAGTTCCGCGCAGAGCATCGCGATCGCCGTCGCGGTCGTCGCTGTCCTGTCGCTGGTCGCCGCCTGGGTCTTCCGACGACAGGTGCTGGAGGCCGGCGAGGGCACCGAACGCATGCAGGAGATCGCCGGTGCCGTGCAGAACGGCGCTGCGGCCTACCTGCGGCGGCAGTTCCGCACGCTGGTCTGGTTCGCCGTGGCCGTGCTGCTCCTGCTGCTGGCGCTGCCCGCCGACGGCTGGGACCTGCGCATCGCCCGCAGTGGCGCCTTCGTGCTGGGCGCGGTGTTCTCGGCGGCCATCGGCTACCTCGGGATGTCGCTCGCGGTGCGCGCCAACGTGCGCGTCGCGGCCGCGGCCCGCCAGGGCGTCGGGGGCCGGGAGACCGGCATGCGGATCGCGTTCCGCACCGGCGGTGTCGTCGGGATGACGACGGTCGGGCTGGGTCTGCTGGGCGCGTCGATCGCCGTCCTCGCCTTCGGCCCCGACGCCCCCACCGTCCTGGAGGGTTTCGGTTTCGGCGCCGCGCTGCTGGCGATGTTCATGCGCGTCGGCGGCGGCATCTTCACCAAGGCCGCCGACGTCGGGGCCGACCTCGTCGGGAAGATCGAGAAGGGCATCCCCGAGGACGACCCGCGCAACCCGGCCACCATCGCCGACAACGTGGGCGACAACGTGGGCGACTGCGCCGGCATGGCGGCCGACCTCTTCGAGTCCTACGCCGTCACGATCGTCGCCGCGGTCATCCTCGGCAGCACCGCCGTCGGGGAGGACGGACTCGTCCTGCCGCTGCTCATCCCGGCCATCGGGGCCATCACGGCGGCGCTGGGGGTCGTCCTGGTCCGGGCCCGGCCCGGGGTCAGCGGGCTCACCTCCATCCAGAACGGCTTCTACCTCTCCGCGGGCATCGCCCTGCTCGGTTCCGCGGTCGCCTGCTACGCCTACCTCCCCTCCCGCTTCTCCGGGTTCGCCGGCGCCGACCCCAGCGTCGCGGGCCTCAACGGCGACCCCCGGCTCATCGCCTCCGCGGCGGTGCTGCTGGGGATCCTGCTCGCGGTCCTCATCCTCTTCCTCACCGGCCACTACACCGGCACCGAGTCGAAGCCCACGCGCGACGTCGCGAACGCGTCGACGACGGGCGCGGCGACCGTCCTGCTCTCCGGGATCGGTCTCGGACTGGAGTCCGCCGTCTACACGACCCTCGTCATCGCCGGAGCGGTGTTCTTCGCCTTCGTCCTCGCCGGCGGGGTCCTCGCGCTGGCGATGTTCCTGGTGGCGCTGGCCGGGTGCGGGTTGCTGACGACCGTGGGGGTCATCGTCGCGATGGACACCTTCGGGCCGGTCAGCGACAACGCCCAGGGCATCGCCGAGATGAGCGGGGACGTCGACGAGGCGGGGGCCGCGGTCCTCACCGAGCTCGACGCCGTCGGCAACACCACCAAGGCGGTCACTAAGGGGATCGCCATCGCGACCGCGGTGCTCGCCGCGACGGCGCTGTTCGGCTCCTACCAGGACGCCGTCCTCACCCGGATCAACGAGGTCGCGGTCGCGATCGAGACCCCGTCGCAGTACCTGCAGCGCACCATCGGCGACTTCAGCGTCTCCACGCCGACGACGCTGGTCGGGGTCCTGCTCGGCGCGGCCGTGGTGTTCCTCTTCGCGGGTCTGGCCATCAACGCCGTCGGCCGCTCCGCCGGGGCGGTCGTCCTCGAGGTCCGGCGGCAGTTCGCCGAGCACCCCGGGATCATGGACGGGACGGAGAAGCCCGACCACGGCCGGGTCGTGGACCTCTGCACCCGCGACGCCCTGCGCGAGCTCGCGACGCCGGGCCTGCTCGCCGCCTTCGCCCCCATCGCCGTCGGCTTCGGACTCGGGGTCGCCCCGCTGGCCGGTTTCCTCGGCGGCGCGATCGGGGCGGGCGTGCTGATGGCGGTCTTCCTCGCGAACTCCGGTGGGGCCTGGGACAACGCCAAGAAGCTCGTCGAGGACGGGTTGCACGGCGGGAAGGGTTCCGCGGCGCACGAGGCGACCGTCATCGGCGACACCGTCGGTGACCCGTTCAAGGACACCGCCGGGCCCTCGATCAACCCGCTCATCAAGGTGATGAACCTCGTCGCCCTGCTCATCGCCCCGGCCGTCGTGACGTTGTCCATCGGGGCCGACGCGAACGCGTGGCTGCGCTACGGGATCGCGGTCGTGGCGACGGTGATCATCGTCGTCGCGGTCGCCGTCAGCAAGCTCCGGCAGGTCGACATGGCGGCTCCCACCTCGCCCACCCCGTCCGCGGCGGACCTGGACCTGCGCACCCAGGAGAACGTCGAACGCCTGCCGTGAGGCGGGTGCGGCAGACTCGCCCGACGTGAGCACTCCCAGCACCGACCCCCGCGTCCTCGTCGCCGACCTGCGGGCGGACCTGCAGGCCGCGAACTACACCGTGGACGGGGTCGGTGCGCTCGTCGGCGACGTCGCCTCGGCGGCGCTGGACCGGGAGCAGTCGCTGCCCGCGCTGCGGGCCACGGAGGGGTCCAGCGATCCCGCGGCCGTCCTGCTGCGCGTCACGACCCTCGGGCGGGCCGTGACCCGGGCCGCCCTGGACGCCGCGCTGCCGCGGACCGGGACCGCCGGGGCCGAACGGCTCGGGCTGGTCCGGGCCGCCGGGTCGGCCCCCGAGGACGAGGTGAAACCCCTCGTCGACCTCCGGCCGTACTCCGTCGACGACGCCGCCGGGACCGCCCACTGGTGGCTGGTCAGCGACCTCGGCGAACTCGCGACGGGGGAGGCGCTGTCCGCCGACCACGTCCTGGGCGTCGGCGGCGCGTCGCTGACCCTGGCCTCGGCGACGATCCGCACCCCGGTCGAGCGCGTCCTCGACCTCGGCACCGGCTGCGGCATCCAGGCGCTGCACGCCTCCCGGCACTCCCGCCGGGTCACCGCCACCGACACCTCCGAGCGTGCGCTCGACCTCGCCGCCGTCAACGCCGCGCTCAACGAGGTCGCCCTCGACCTGCGCCAGGGCTCGCTCTTCGACCCCGTCGAGGCGGGGGAACGCTTCGACCTCGTCGTCTCCAACCCGCCGTTCGTCATCACCCCGCGCACCGACGCGGTCCCGACCTACGAGTACCGCGACGGCGGGATGCCGGGCGACTCCCTCGTGCAGCGCCTCGTCGGCGGCGTGGGCGAGATGCTCGCGCCGGGCGGCGTCGCGCAGCTGCTGGGCAACTGGGAACTGCACGAGGGGCAGAACTGGTCCCAGCGCCTGGAGGAGTGGCTGGCGGGGACCGGGCTGGACGCCTGGGTCGTCCAGCGCGAGGTCGCCGACCCGGCGCTGTACGCCGAGACGTGGATCCGCGACGGCGGCCAGAAGTCCGGGCCCCGCTTCGACGAGCTGTACACGGCCTGGCTCGACGACTTCGCCGCCCGCGGGGTCACCGGGGTCGGGTTCGGGGTGCTGACGCTGCGCCGGCCGCTGCGCTCCGGGGCCCCTCTGCGCCGCTTCGAGGAGAACTTCGCGACGCTCTCCGACCCGCTGGGGGAGGTGTTCGCCGCCGGGCTGGCCGTGCACGACCGTCTCGCCGGGCTCGCCGACCCGGACGACCTCGGTGACCTCACCCTCCAGGTCGCGCCCGACGTCACCGACGAGCGCTTCCACACCCCGGGGGACCCGGACCCGCGGATCGTGCTGCTGCGCCAGGGCGGCGGACTGCGCCACGTCGCTCAGGTCGACGGCGACCTCGCGGGACTCGTCGGGGCCTGCGACGGGGAGCTGACCGTGGGCCAGATCACCGCCGGGCTCGCCGTGCTGGGGGAGGAGGCGGTCGGCGAGGTCCGCACCCGCCTCTACCCCCGGGTCCGCGACCTGATCGCCGACGGGATCCTGCTGCTCCCCTGAGGCGCTCGGGGGCCGGGTCGGGTTCGGGTCGTGGACTCGACGCAGCGAACCTAGCGGCGCGTGGAGTCCACGACCCACCCCCGGAGGGCGCGGGACGAGCGCCGGTTGCGGGGGACGCGAGGCGGCGTGCGACATTGTCAGCGCGCTCGTTCGATGCACGGAGTGGCAGCACGGCGTGCGAGAGTGCACAGGGTGTGACGGCCCGGTGGGCCGCGCCCGACACCCGAGCAGGGTGGACGAGAAGTCGAAGGTGAGAGGCAGGACCAGTGGCGGGCAAGCCCCAGGGAACGCGAGCGTCCGGCGACGGACTGCGCCGACTGGTGATCGTCGAGTCGCCGAGCAAGATCGACAAGATCTCGACGTACCTCGGGCCGGGTTACCAGGTGGAGGCCAGCTACGGCCACATCCGCGACCTCCCTCAGCCCTCCCAGCTGCCCGACGACGTCAAGAAGGGCCCGTACGGGAAGTTCGCGGTCGACGTCGACCACGGCTTCGAGCCGTACTACGTCGTCGACGACGACAAGAAGAAGAAGGTCAACGAGCTCAAGCGCGCCCTCAAGGACGCCGACGAGCTCATCCTCGCCACCGACCGCGACCGCGAGGGCGAGGCCATCGCCTGGCACCTCGTGCAGGCTCTCGAACCGCGCGTCCCCTACCGCCGCATGGTCTTCGGCGAGATCACCCGCGAGGCGATCCAGCAGGCCGTCGGCGAGCTGCGCGACATCGACGACCGCATGGTCGACGCGCAGGAGACCCGCCGCATCCTCGACCGCCTCTACGGCTACGAGCTCTCGCCCGTGCTGTGGCGCAAGGTTCGCGCGGGGCTCTCCGCCGGCCGCGTCCAGTCCGTCGCGACCCGCCTCTGCGTCGAGCGCGAACGCGAGCGGATGGCGTTCGTCGCCGCGAGCTACGCCGACGTCACCGGTACCTTCACGGCCGACGACGGAGCGTTCGGGGCCCGCCTGTCCAGCCTCGACGGCAAGCGCGTGGCCACCGGCCGCGACTTCGGCGACGACGGCCGGCTCAAGAGCCAGAACGTCGCGCACCTCGACGTCCCCGCCGCCCAGGCCCTCGTCGACGGTCTCGCCGCCGCGAGCTTCGCCGTGCGCGGGGTGGAGGAGAAGCCGTACACCCGTCGTCCGGCGGCACCGTTCATCACCTCCACGCTGCAGCAGGAGGCGTCGCGCAAGCTGCGTCTCAACGCCCGTCAGGCCATGCGCACCGCGCAGGGCCTCTACGAGCGCGGCTACATCACCTACATGCGTACCGACTCCATCCAGCTGTCCTCGCAGGCGCTGTCGGCGGCCCGGGCGCAGGCGCGGGAGCTCTACGGCAACGAGTACGTGCCGGAGCAGCCGCGCGCGTACGCGTCGAAGTCGAAGAACGCGCAGGAGGGCCACGAGGCCATCCGTCCCGCGGGGGAGACGTTCCGCACCCCCGCGCAGGTCTCCGGTGAACTGCGCGGCGACGACTTCCGGATGTACGACCTGATCTGGAAGCGCACCGTCGCGTCGCAGATGCAGGACGCCCGCGGCACCACCGCGACCGTCCGCCTCGGGGCGACCACGGCCGACGGTCGCGACGCCGAGTTCTCCGCCTCGGGCACGATCATCACCTTCCGCGGTTTCCTCGCCGCCTACGAGGAGGGTCGCGACCAGACCCGCGACGCCGAGACCGACAGCGGCGACGACGACCGTCGCCTGCCCCAGGTCAGCGCGGGGGACGCCCTGCGCGCCTCCGACCTCGCGACCGCCGGGCACGAGACCTCCCCGCCCGCCCGCTACACCGAGGCGAGCCTGGTGAAGGCGCTGGAGGAGAAGGGGATCGGGCGTCCCTCGACCTTCGCCTCGATCATCTCGACCATCGTCGACCGCGGCTACGTGCAGTACAAGGGCAACGCCCTGGTGCCGATGTGGCTGGCGTTCGCGGTGACGCGCCTGCTCGAGGAGCACTTCCCCAAGCTCGTCGACTACGACTTCACGGCCGAGATGGAGAACGACCTCGACGCGATCTCGCGCGGTGAGGCCGAACGCGTCGACTGGCTGACGAAGTTCTACTTCGGCGCCGACGGCCCGGCCGGCGGCGTCGTCGCGACCCCGCCGAACCCGGACGGGTCCAGCGGCGGCGCGACCGCACTCAACGGCATCAAGGGCCTCGCCGACGACCTCGGGGCGATCGACGCCCGCGAGATCTCGACGATCCCCATCGGTGAGGGCATCGTCCTGCGGGTCGGGCGCTACGGCCCCTACCTGGAGGGCCCGGACCGCGAGACCGGTGAGCTGCTCAAGGCCTCCGTCCCCGAGGACATCGCGCCCGACGAGATGACCGTCGACAAGGCCTACGAGCTGCTCACGACGCAGTCCGAGGGCGACAACGTCCTGGGGCAGGACCCGGAGTCGGGGCGCACGATCGTGGCCCGCGTCGGCCGCTACGGCCCCTACGTCACCGAGCTCGTCGAGGACGAACCCGCGCCGGAACCGCCGGTCGAGGGGGCGCCGAAGAAGCGAGCGGCGAAGAAGGCCGTGAAGGCGAAGCCGCGCACGGGGTCGCTGTTCAAGGACATGTCGGTGGAGTCCGTCACCCTCGAGCAGGCCCTGCAGCTGCTGTCGCTGCCGCGCGTCGTCGGCGCCGACCCCGAGTCCGGCGACGAGATCACCGCGCAGAACGGCCGCTACGGTCCGTACCTGAAGAAGGGCACGGACTCCCGCTCGCTGGAGTCCGAGGACCAGATCTTCTCGATCACCCTGCCCGAGGTCCTCGCGATCTACGCCCAGCCGAAGATGCGCCGCGGCCAGGTCGCCAAGCCCCCGCTCAAGGAGCTCGGTGCGGACCCCGAGTCCGGTCAGCCCATCGTGATCAAGGACGGCCGCTTCGGCCCGTACGCGACGGACGGCACCACCAACGCCACCCTGCGCAAGGACGACGACCCCGAGACGGTGACGCTGGAACGCGCCGCCGAGCTGCTCGCCGAGAAGCGGGCCAAGGGGCCGGTCAAGAAGACCGCGCGCAAGACGGCGGCCAAGAAGACGGCTGCGAAGAAGACCGCGGTCAAGAAGACGGCGGCCAAGAAGACTGCCGCGAAGACGACCGTCGCCTCCGACGCCTGACCCCTCATCCGTGATCCCGCTGGGAGTCCCAGCGGGATCACGGGCGGAGGGCGGGGGGTGTCGGACGGGGCATCTACCCTGACGACGTGACTGAGACCGCGGCGCCCGACACGGCGGTTCCGAACCACGACGTCCGGGCGTTGCTGCGTCAGTACCCCGACTTCCGCCGCATGTGGCTCTCGCTCATGCTCTCCAGCTTCGGCGACTGGCTGGGCATGCTGGCCAAGCTGGGCACGGCCGCCGGGCTGACGGTGGGGAACTCGACCCAGACCAGCGTCGCCGTCTCGACGGTCTTCATCCTCCAGCTGGCCCCGGCCGCCCTCCTCGGGCCGCTGGCCGGAGCGTTGGCGGACCGCCTGGACCGGCGGGCGACGATGGTCGTCGGTGACGTGCTGCGCTTCGGGCTCTTCATCTCCATCCCCATCGTGGGCAGCCTCACCTGGCTCTTCGTCGCGACGCTGCTCATCGAGCTGGTCACGCTGTTCTGGGGTCCGGCCAAGGACGCGACGGTGCCGAACCTGGTGCCGAAGGAACGCCTCGAGGTCGCCAACCAGATCAGCCTCGTCGCGACCTACGGCTCCGCCCCGGTCGCCGGGCTCGCCTTCATCCTGCTGACCCTGCTCACCGGGGTCCTGGACAACGCCCTGCCCTTCCTCGCGGGCAACCAGTCCAACCTCGCGATGTACGTCAACGCGTTCACCTTCCTCATCGCCGCGGTGGTCATCTGGCGCCTGGACATCCCGCCGCGCCCGCCGCGTCCGCGCGAGGGCGGGCTCGCCCCGACGCTGGGCCGCGACATCGTCGAGGGCTGGAAGTTCGTCGGGGGGTCCCCGCTGCTGCGCGGCCTCGTCTTCGGGATGCTCGTCGCCTTCGGTGCCGGCGGGGTCGTGCTCGGGCTCGGCCGTGCCTTCGTGACCGGCCTCGGCGCGGGTGACCCGGGCTACGGCGTCGTGGTGATGGCCGTCTTCGCCGGGGTCGCGCTCGGGGTCTGGCAGGGGCCACGATGGCTGTCCGGGCTGAGCCGCCGGCGCACCTTCGGGCTCGCGCTCTCCGCGGCCGGGGTCGCCCTCGTGCTCGTCGCGCTGGTCGGCAACATCGTCGTCGCCTCCCTCTTCGTCGTCGCGCTGGGGCTGTTCACCGGGCTCGCCTACGTCTCGGCGTACACGTTGCTCGGCCTCGAGGTCGACGACGACGTCCGCGGCCGGACGTTCTCCTTCGTCGGCTCCAGCACCCGCGTCGTGATCATCGCCGTCATGCTCGTCGCCCCGTGGGTGGCGCGCTTCCTCGGCGACCGCACGATCGCTCCCAGCGCGCACTGGTCGGTGACGTACTCGGGCGCCTCCCTCGCGATGGCCGTCGCCGGCGTGATCACCGGGATCGCCGGGTTCGTCTCGCTGCGCCAGATGGACGACCGGCGCGGCACCAGCCTCTGGGCCGACCTCCTCGACGCCTTCCGGCACGGGGAGACGCCCGCCCTCGACGCCCCCGCCCGCGCGGCGCGCACCGGTGCCGGGTGCTTCGTCGCCTTCGAGGGCGGTGACGGGTCGGGCAAGACGACCCAGGCGAGGTTGCTCGCCGAGTGGTTGGAGGGCCTCGGTCACGAGGTCGTGATCACCCGCGAACCCGGCGGCACGGCGACCGGTCGGGAGCTGCGCGAGGTCCTGCTCAGCCACCGCGGGGACGAGCAGCCGCTGAGCCCGCGCGCCGAGGCCCTGCTCTTCGCCGCCGACCGCGCCCAGCACGTCGCGGAGGTCGTCCGGCCCGGGCTGGCCCGCGGGGCCGTCGTGCTGAGCGACCGCTACGTCGACTCCTCCCTCGCCTACCAGGGCGCGGGTCGCGACCTGCCCGCCCACGAGGTCGAGCGGCTGTCGGGCTGGGCCACCGAGGGCCTGCTGCCCGACCTCACCGTCGTCCTCGACGTCGACCCGGTCACCGCCGCCGCCCGCCGGGCCGGGCGCGCCGCCGACGACCGGATGGAAGCGGAGTCGCAGGCCTTCCACGCCCGGGTGCGCGAGCAGTTCCTGCTGCTGGCCGCCCGCGACCCCGGGCGCTACCTCGTGCTCGACGCGACCGCCTCGCCCGGGGCCGTGCAGGAGAAGCTGCGCACCCACCTCGCGACCCGGCTGCCCGCACCGGCCAGGGTGGCCGCGCGGTGAGCGTCTGGGACGACGTCGTCGGGCAGGGCCCGGCCGTCGAGGTCCTCGCCCGGGCGGCGCTCGCGGCCCGGCGCGGGACCAACGGGATGACCCACGCCTGGCTGCTCACCGGCCCGCCGGGGTCGGGGCGGTCCACCGCGGCGCGCGCCTTCGCGGCGGCGCTGGAGTGCGAGGACCCGGTCGAGATCGGCTGCGGGGTGTGCAGCGGCTGCCGGACGGCGCTGGCCGGGTCGCACGCCAGCGTCACGGTCTTCACGACCGAGCACACCTGGATCCGCCGCGAGAACGTCGAACCGCTGATCCAGACCGCCCAGCGCCGTCCGTCGGTGGGGCGCTGGCGGGTCATCGTCATCGAGGACGCCGACCGGCTCAACGAGACCTCCGGCAACGTCCTGCTCAAGACCATCGAGGAACCGCCGCCGCAGACGGTGTGGCTGCTCTGCGCGCCGGCCGTCGACGACGTGCTGCCGACGATCCGCTCGCGCTCGCGGCACGTGCCGCTGCGGATCCCGCCCGCGGACGCCGTCGCGGAGCTGCTGGTGCGCCGGGACGGGATCGACCCCGTGATGGCCGCCTTCGCGGCCCGCGCCGCGCAGAGCCACGTCGGTCTGGCCCGGCGCCTGGCCCGTGACGAGGGCGCCCGCATCCGGCGGCGCGAGGTCCTGCGGTTGCCGCAGCGGCTGCGCGGGGTCGGCGACGCCGTCGTCGCGGCCGGGGAGCTCGTCGAGGTCGCGGCCGAGGAGGCCGGCTCCTCGACCACCGAACGCGACGCCCAGGAGAAGGCGAACCTGCTGCGGGCCCTGGGCGCCGACGGCGTCGCGACCGTCCCCCCGGCCGTGCGGGCCCAGGTCCGCCAGCTCGAGGAGGACCAGAAGCGGCGGGCGCGCCGGCACCAGACCGACGTCCTCGACCGCTCGCTCGTCGACCTGCTCGGCCTGCTGCGCGACGTCCTCGTCGTGCAGCTCGGGGCCCCGGTGGACCTGGTGAACTCCGACATGACCGGCGAGATCCGCTCGATGGCCGAAGGCTCGACCCCCGAGGACACCCTCCGCCGGACCGACGCGGTGCAGCTCGCGCGCGAGCGGCTGGCGCAGAACGTCGCCCCGCTGCTGGCGATCGAGGCGCTGGCGCTGAGCCTGCGGGCACCGAACCGCTGACCCGGTACGTCCCGTACGGTGGGAACACCATGCGCAGCACCCGAGGAGTTCTGCCGCGCCGGGCCGCGGTGCCCCTCGCCGTCGTCCTGCTGGCCGGGTGCTCGGCCTTCGGCGGCTCCGACCCGCAACCCTCCCCGGTGGGCACGGCGTCCAGCGTCGCGAGCGAACCCGCGACCGACCCGTCGCTGGCGGCCTTCTACGACCAGGACCTGCAGTGGGCCGACTGCTCCGGCGGGTTCCAGTGCTCGCAGCTGACCGTCCCGCTCGACTACGCCGCCCCGCAGGGCGCCACGATCTCGCTGGCCGTCGTGCGGTTGCGGACGGCGGCCAAGGGTGACGACCGGCTGGGTTCGCTCGTCCTGAACCCGGGCGGGCCGGGCGCCTCCGGCATCGAGTACGCCCGTGCGGCTGAGAACGTCACCTCCGACGCCATCCGGAACCACTTCGACGTCGTCGGCTTCGACCCCCGCGGGGTGGGGACGTCGGCGCCCCTGAAGTGCCTGCCCGACAGCGCGATCGACCGGTTCCTCGCCACCGATCCCACCCCGGACGACCCGAGCGAGGTGGCCGCGCTGGGCGAGCAGACGACCGCGCTGGGCGCGGGGTGCGCGGCCGCGGGGGAACTCGCCGCGCACGTCGACACCCGCTCCGCGGCGAGGGACATGGACGTCCTGCGCGCCGCCCTCGGGGACGCCAAGCTGAACTACCTCGGCAAGTCCTACGGCACCTACCTCGGCGACTGGTACGCCGAGCTGTTCCCGCAGCGCGTCGGCCGGTTCGTGCTCGACGGTGTCCTCGACCCCGCGCTGAGCAGCGTGCAGGTCAACGAGGGACAGGCCGCCGGGTTCGAGGTGGCGTTGCGCTCCTACGTGCAGGGGTGCCAGGGCGGCGACGACTGCCCGCTGACCGGCAGCGTCGACGACGGCGTCGCGCAGGTCCGCGCGTTCCTCGACGCCCTCGACGCGAAGCCCCTGCCGACGAGCTCCAAGCGGGACCTGGTGCAGGGGCTCGGCTACCTCGGCGTCGCCTACCCGCTCTACGCGGAGTCGTTGTGGCCGCAGCTGTCGGCCGCGCTGAAGAGCGCGTTCGCGGGGGACGGGACGGCGCTGCTGACCCTCGCCGACGCCTACGCCCACCGCGGCGCGAACGGCGCCTACCTCGACAACTCCAGCACGGTCATCTACGCCGTGAACTGCCTGGACCGCGACGACGCCGAGACGCTGCCGCAGGTCGAGGCGACCGCGGCGCAGTTCGCGGCGACGTCGCCGACGTTCGGGCCGTTCCTGGCCTGGGGCGGTCTGGCCTGCACGAACTGGCCCATCGCCCCCGTGGGGGAGGCCCGTCCGCTGCACGCGGAGGGGGCCGGTCCGATCCTCGTCGTCGGCACCACGCGGGATCCGGCCACGCCGTACCGGTGGGCGCAGAACGTCGCGGGTGAACTGTCCTCGGGGAGGCTGCTGACCTACGACGGTGACGGGCACACCGCCTACGGCATGGGGTCGAAGTGCATCGACGCCGCCGTCGACACCTACGTCGTGTCCGGTGTCCAGCCGGACGAGGGCACGACCTGCTCCTGACCGGACCTCGCCCCGACCTCGACCCCGACTGCGCGGCGGCTACGACCCGCGGCGCGATCGGCCGCGACGTTCGGCCCACGACACCGCGCCGGTGGACACCTACGGTGACGAGGTGACCGCAGCGAACCTCTCCGCCGGGTTCGGCGTCCCGGGACGCTGGGGGCGCGCGCTGCGGATCACCGGTGACGTGCTCGTCGTCCTGGTCTGCTGGAGCCTCGGAGCCGCGCTCATCGGGGTCGGTCTGGACGAGACCCCGGGGCAGCGGGCCGACGGCTGGATCGCCCTCGACGCGCTGCTCGGCCTCGTCTGCACGCCGTTGCTGTTCCTGCGCCGCCGCCGGCCGGTGCTGGTCGCCGGCGTGCTCGTCCTCGCCTCGGTGCTCTCGCTGGCCGTCGCGGTCGCCTCGGTGGTGGCGGTGTTCTCGGTGGCCGTCCGTCGCCGCTGGCCGACCGCGGCCACCGTCACGGCGGCGTCGGCGGCGGCCGGGCTGACCCAGTCGGCGCTGTGGCCGGACCCCGACCTGGCCTGGTGGCTGCTGGTGCTCAGCCAGGTCGGGGTCCTGCTGCCGGTGCTGGCCTGGGGGATGTACGTCCGCAGCCGGCGGGAACTGGCCGCGTCCTGGCGCGAGCAGGCCGTCCGCGCCCGGGCGGAGCAGGAACTGCGCGCGGAGCAGGCCAGGACGGTCGAACGCTCCCGCATCGCGCGCGAGATGCACGACGTCCTGGCCCACCGGATCTCGCTGGTCAGCATGCACGCCGGGGCGCTGGAACTGCGGCTGGAGGGTTCCGGCGATCCCGAGGTGGTGAACTCGGCGGCGACGATCCGGCGTTCCGCGCACGCCGCGCTGGAGGACCTGCGCGACATCCTCGGGGTGCTGCGCCAGAGCGTGGAACCCGCGGCGGTCCCGCGCCCGCAGCCGACCCTGGCGGACCTCCCGGAACTCGTCGCGGAGGTCTGCTCGCTGGGGTTCACCGTCGACCTCGACGTCCGGGTACCGGACCTCGCCCTCGTGCCGGAGGCGTTGGGCCGCACGGCGTTCCGCGTCGTGCAGGAGGCGCTGACCAACGTCCGGAAGCACGCCTCGGGGCACCGCGTGCGCGTGCTGGTGGAGGGTCGACGCGGGCGGTCCCTGCTGGTCTCGGTGGTGGACCAGCCGCTGGGGTCCGGCCCGGTCCCCGTCGTCGTCGGCGCGGCGCCCGTCTCGGGTTTCGGACTCGTCGGCCTCGCCGAACGGGTCGCGCTCGTCGGCGGCCGGTTGCGGTCGGGTCCGCTCGGCGCCGGTTTCGAGGTCTGCGCGCGGATGCCCTGGCCGCGGTAGCGCTCGTCAGTCGTCGGTGTGCAGGTGGGTCCGCTCGCCGTCGCGGTCGAAGATCGACAGCAGTTCCAGGTCGCCGGCGCCGGGGTCGACGCCGATCCGGTGCGGGGTCATGGTGTCGAACTCCGCGGCCTCGCCCGGGTTCACGAGGAACGTCCGGTCGCCGAGTTCCAGACGGGCCCGCCCGGCGAGCACGGTGAACCACTCGCGGCCGGGGTGGATCCGGGGTTCGCCGACGGTGACGTGGTCGGCGCTGATGCGGGCTTTCGCGACCGTCACCCCGGCGACGGCACGTTCCCTCGACAGCAGCCAGGTGGTGACCCCGGGGCGGTGCTGGGGGAGGGCGCGGATGACCACGTCGTCGGTGCCGGTGGTGTCGACGAGGTCGTCGAGGGTGGTGTCCAGGGCCCGGGCCAGGGGGACGAGCTGGTCGAGGGCGATGCGGCGGTGGCCGGTCTCGATCCGGCTGAGCGTCGAAGAGCTCATGAAGCAGCGGGCGGCGAGGGAGTCGAGCGACCAGCCCTTGGCCAGGCGCAGGCCGCGGATGCGCCCGCGGATGATCGCGTCGATGTCTTGCTCCATGCGCAAGAGTCTATGCGTTCAGCGCAGGACCCGCCTACCGTGGAGGGCATGGACCACCACGCACCCCACGGAACCGGCCACGAACACAGGCACGCTGAGCAGGAGTCGGTGCTCGACCTCGACGCGGAGGTCTTCGGCGCCCAGCTCGGCGAAGCCCTCGACCTCGCCCCCATGACGACCCCGCGACGTGTCGTCGACCTCGGCGCCGGGACCGGGACGGGCACCCGTCTGCTGCGGTCCCGCTTCCCCGACGCCCACCTCACCGCCGTCGACAACTCCCCCGGGATGGCGCAGCGGCTCCGGCAGCAGGGTTTCGACGTCCACGAGGCCGACCTCGACGCGGGGTTCCCGCCGCTGGGGCCGGTGGACCTGGTGTGGGCGTCCTCGTCGCTGCACCACGTCGCCGACCCGGCCGCCCTGCTGGCCGGGGTGCGCGCGGCGCTCGCCCCCGGCGGGGTGCTCGTCGTCCTGGAACTCGACGGCCTGCCGCGGTTCCTGGCCGCCCCGGGCTTCGAGGACCAGGCGCACGCGGCCGCCGTCGCGGCCGGCTGGAACCACTACCCCGAGTGGCAGTCCGTGCTGGAGGCCGCGGGGTTCTCGGTCACCCGCACGTCCCTGACCACCACCGCCCCCGACGGCCCGACGGCGCGCCGCTACGCACGGCTGTGGTTCGACCGGTTCTCAGCGGGTTTCGGGATGAGCCTGCAGGGGGTTCCGGTCGAGTTCGCCCCCCGCGTCACCCGTACCGTCTGGATCGCGGAGGTGGCCCGGTGAGGTTCGAGTGCGACGTCGTCGTCGTGGGGGCCGGTGCGGCCGGGACGTCCGGCGCGATCGCGTTGGCCCGGTCGTTGCGCTCGGTCGTCGTGGTCGACGGCGGCGAACCTCGCAACGCCGTCTCCGACCACGCCCACAACGTCCTCGGCCGGGAGGGGGTCCGCCCGCTCGACCTGCTCGCCGAGGGCCGCCGGGAGGCCGAGGGGTACGGGGTCCGGTTCGTCGACGACCGGGTCGTCGTCGCCCGGCGCGAGGGCGACCGGTTCGAACTCGTCCTGCTCGGCGGGACGACCGTGCGCGCCCGGCGGGTGCTGCTGGCGTCCGGGCTCGTCGACGAACTCCCCGACGTCCCAGGGGTGCGGGAGTTCTGGGGCAGCAGCGTCCTGCACTGCCCGTACTGCCACGGCTGGGAGGTCCGCGGGCAGCGGATCGGGGTCCTCGGCAGCGGCCCGAACAGCCTGCACCAGACGTTGCTGTTCCGGCAGCTGTCGCCCGACGTGACGTTGTTCCAGCACACCCTGGACGACGTGCCGGAGGAGACCCGACGGCAGTTCGCGGGCCTCGGGGTCCGTGTCGTCCGCGGTGAGGTCCGCCGGGTGTCCGGGACCGACGAGAACCTCACCCTCGACCTGGGGGAGACGGCGGAGACCGTCCAGGCCCTCGTCGTCGCCCCCCGGTTCCGCGCCCGGGGCGACCTGTTCGCCCAGCTCGGCGGGGAACTCACCGCGCACCCGATGGGGGAGTTCGTCCGGACGGGGATGGGCGGCGTCACCGACGTGCCCGGAGTCTGGGCTGCCGGGAACGTCACCGACCTCGGCGCGATGGTCGCGGCCGCCAGCGGTTCCGGGGTGCTCGCGGGCGCGGCGATCAACGGCGACCTCGTCGCCGAGGACGCGCGCGCCGCCGTCCTCGCCCGCTGATCACCGGTGGGAGGGTGGGCGGGTGGAGACGCAGTGGATCGAACGGGACGACGTGGACGACGCGGCCCTGGCCTACGAACACCGACCCGGTCCGGGGCCGCTCGTGGTGTTCCTGCACGCGGGGGTCGCGGACCGGCGCAGTTGGCGGGACGTGGTGCTCGACGGGACCGCGACGCTGACCTGGGACCGGCGGGGTTTCGGGGAGTCCGCCCCGGGCGGCACGGCGTTCAGCCACCTCGAGGACCTCCGGGCCCTGCTCGACGCCACCTCGCCGGAACCCGTGGTCCTCGTCGGGAACTCCATGGGCGGCGGCCTCGCGCTGGACGCGGCGCTGGAGTTCCCCGACCGGATCGCCGGCCTGCTGCTGCTCGGGACGGCGGTGAGCGGTGCCCCGTCCCCGACGGTCGCGGACCTGGAACCCCGCACGCTCGAACTCGACGCCGCGGTGGACGCGGCGGTCGTGGCCGGTGACCTCGACCGTGCGGCGGCGTTCGAGGCCGAACTCTGGCTCGACGGTCCGCTCGCCGCACCCGGCCGCGTCGGCGGGGTGGCGCGCGGGCTGTTCCTCGACATGGCCCGGACCGCCCTGGCGACCGGTGCCGCCGAGCACGGCGGTTCCGCCGTCGACGCCTGGTCCCGCCTCGGCGAGCTCGACCTCCCGGTGACGCTCGCGAGCGGCGACCTCGACGCTCGCTACTTGCAGACCCGTACCGAGGAGCTCCTCGCGCGGATCCCGGGTGCCGTGCGGGCGGAACTCCCCGGGACGGCGCACCTGCCGTCGCTGGAACGCCCCGACCTGGTCCGGGACCTGGTGCGGGGCGTCCTGCGACGGGTCGCTCAGAGGTAGGGACGCGTCGTCAGTTCGAGGTAGTGCCCGGCGGGGTCGAGGAAGTAGACCCCGCGACCGCCGTGCTCGGTGTTCGTCTCGCCGGGCCGGGTGCGCTGCGGATCGGCCCAGTGCTCGCGTCCCTGCGCGAGGAGGCGGGTGTGGGCGCGGTCGAACAGCTCCTCGTCCACGAGGAACGCGTAGTGCTGCGGCTGGATCTCCTCGACGGGCGGTTCGGCGAACTGGAGCAGCACGCCGTCGGGCAGCAGCAGGTTGGTGAACGGCCCCCAGCTCGGGGCGTCGGACAGTTCGATCAGGTCGCGCAGGAACGCCGCCGACGCGTGGCGGTCGCGGGCGGCGACGATGGTGTGGTCGAACGATGCGGGCACGGTGCGCTCCTCGGGTGGTCACGGCGATCGGGGTCGCCGGAGAAGGAGCTCGTGCGCGCGCCCCCGGACGGGGTCGGACCGGAACCTCCCAGCGACTCGGGGCCCTGAGGGCGCACTCGGGAAGTTAGCAGCGCCTGGGCCGGTGATGGAAGACGCGGTGGAGGTGAAGAGCACCCGGGGAGTCCTGTAGGCTCACTCACCGTGCCCGTGAGGGCGCTGCAGTGGAAGATGCCGCCTTAGCTCAGTCGGCCAGAGCGACGCTCTCGTAAAGCGTAGGTCCGGGGTTCGATTCCCCGAGGCGGCTCCACGGAGGCCCGTCCCGCACCAGCGGGGCGGGCCTCTCCCCGTTCCCGGGCGGTGCGATCCTGAACCCACTGTGAGCCACCTCCTGGACCCCGCCGCCCACGCCGACAACTGGCTCTGGGCGCTCTGCGTGCTCCTGGCGACCGTGGTGGTCGGTGCGGTGCTGCCGGTCCTGCCGACGGGAGCGGCGGTGAGCGCGATGGCGGCGCTGGCCCACCACCGGTCCTGGGTCTCGCTGAGCGAGGTCGTCGTCGTCGGGGGAGCCGCCGCCTACGTGGGCGACCTCGTCCTCTACGCGGTGCTGCTCAAGGGGTCCCACACCCGGCTGGGCCGGTGGGTGCACCGTCGCGCGGGCGGGCTGGACGACCGGCTCGACGACCTCGGGGAGCGCCTCGCGCGTCACGACGTGGGGACGCTCACGACGTCGCGGCTGCTGCCGGGCGCACGGATCCCGGTGATGGCCGCGGCCGCCGCGACGGAGTACCCGGTCGTGCGCTTCGCCGTCGCCAACGTCGTCCCGGTGGCCTGCTGGGCGCTCGCCTACAGCGCGATCGGCCTCGCCGGGCGCAGCGTCAGCGACCGCCCGTGGGTCGGGGCCCTCGTCGCGATCGCCTTCGGGGTCGCGGCCTCGGCCGTGGTCGGTCTCGTCCGGCGGCGGCGCGCCGGCTGACCCTCACCCCCGGGTCGTGCCCGAGGAGGAGCGCACCGCGCACTCGGCGTCGGGCAGTTCCGAGGGCGGTACCGGACGGGCGAACAGGAAGCCCTGCGCCGCGTCGCAGCTGGCGGCGAGCAGGGCGCTGAGCTGGTCGTCCTCCTCCACGCCCTCGGCCACCACGCCGAGGGAGAAGCTGTGGGCGGCGCTGATCAGCAGCCGCACCAGGTCGCCGTGGCCGGCCTCGGGGGAGGACACGAAGCTGCGGTCGATCTTCAGCACGTCCACGGGCAGCCGGGAGAGCTGACCGATCGAGGTGTAGCCGGTGCCGAAGTCGTCGATGGCGACCCGGACGCCGATCTCGCGCAGCGACCGGAGGTGTTCCAGCGCCTGCGGTTCGTCGACGAGGACGGTCTCGGTGATCTCGATCGTCAACCGGTTCGGGTGGATCCCGCTGCTGCTCAGGGCGTCCGCGACGTCGTCGAGCAGGTGCGCCTGGGCCAGGTGGCGCCCGGAGATGTTGACCGCGACGTCGAGCCCGGCGCGGTGCCCGCCCTCGGCGTCCCAGCGCACCAGCTGCCGGGTGGCCTCGGCCAGCGCCCAGCGACCGAGGTCGCACACGAGCGAGGACGCCTCGGCGACGGGGATGAACGCGTCGGGCGGGACGAGGCCGTGCCCGGGGCGCTGCCAGCGGACGAGGGCCTCGACGCTCTTGGTCCGGCCCGTGGCGAGGTCCAGGACCGGCTGGTAGTAGAGGACGAGTTCGCCGGTCTCGAGACCGGTCCGCAACGCCTTCTCGAGTTCCGCGCGGGCCGAGATCTCGATCCGCAGCTCGTCGTCGAAGACCTCGACGACCCCGCGACCCGCGTTCTTGGCCCGGTAGGCCGCGGCGTCGGCGTCGCGCAGCAGGAGGGTGGCGTCCAGCGCACCCGCCACGCCGACGGCGACCCCGACGCTGGCCCCGACCCGGACGTGCTGGGCCTGCGGCAGTCCCTTCAGCGCGACGGGGGCGCTGACGGCCCGGATGAGGCGTTCGCCGAGGTCGACGAGGCCCTTCTCGTCCTCGACCCCCTCGACGAGGACGACGAACTCGTCGCCCCCGAGGCGGCACACGACGTCGCCGCCGCGGACGGTCTCGTGCATCCGCTGCGCGACGGTGCGCAGCAGTTCGTCGCCGGCGGCGTGACCGAAGCTGTCGTTGACGGCCTTGAAGTGGTCGAGGTCGACGAAGAGCAGCCCGACGCGACCGTGCGAGCGCGCCGCGCGGTGCAGGGCGCGTTCGGTGAGGACGAGGGTCTGGGCGCGGTTGGGCAGTTCGGTGAGGGCGTCGTGCGCGGCCCGGTGGGCGAGGTCGGCCTCCAGCTGTTCGCGCTCGTGGAAGGCGGCGAGGACCTGGGTCACCGAGGCGTGCACGAACTCCCCCAGCGGACCGGGGACGGGGGTGCGCACGACCTCGCAGTCGAGGTCCCCGGCGGCGATCGCGGCGGCCTGGGCGCGGACCCGGCGCAGGCTGTCGACGGCCGCGGCCAGGCCCTGGGCGACGACGCGGACCTCCGCGGGACCGGCCTCCACGACGTCGACGAGCTCGCCGGCGGCGACCGCCCGGGACTGCTCGGCGAGGTGACGCAGCGGGCCCGCGATGGCGCGGCGGACGAGCAGCGTCCCGGCCAGCGTCACCGCGGTCACCGACCCGCAGAGCAGGAGCAGCTGGTGGTACTGGCGGGTGGCGTCGGTGGACTGCTCCTGGGCCAGGGCGACGACGACGTCCGCGACCCGGGTCAGGACCGCCCGCAGGTCCGCGCTGCGGGTGGCGGACGCGCTCGCGAGGGTCACCACGTCGGTCATCGTGGGGGAGGTCCCGGTGACGGCGACGGCCGTGAGGAGCGCGTCGACCTCGCGGGCCGCCTCGGAACCGGCCGCCGTGGTCCAGGCCCGCACCAGGGCGGGGTCGTCGCTGGTCTCGCGCACGTCCTCCGCGGCCTGCTGGTAGGCGCCCCAGACGCGGACGAAGTCGGTGCGTTCGACCGTGCTGGTCCGGGCGATGGCGCCGAGGTAGAGGGAGATCTCGTCGCTGGCGAGCGCCGCGGCGCGTGAGACCCGCTGCAGCCTCAGCAGGGCCGTGGCGACGTCGCCCTCCAGCCCGAGGGCGCGGGCGTCGTGCAGGTGCTGGTCGACCTCGTCGCCGAGGGTCGAGAGGAGGGTCTCGTAGAGCGGGAACCCGGTGGCGACGTCGTCGGCGGTCGTGGTGCGGGCGGTGCGGAGGGCGAGCGCGGTCTCGCGGGCCTGCGCCCCGGTGGCGGGCAGGGCGAGGGCAGCGGCGAGGGCGGTGTCGGTGGCGGTCGTGCTCGTCGTCCGGTCGAGGACCGGCCCGCTGCGGTCGTCGAGCAGCGCGGCCTGGGTCGGGGTGATCCCGAAGGTGGCGAGGACGTGGGGCTGGGACAGGGCCGCCTCCCCCAGGACGGGGAGGACCTCCTGGGCCACGGCGCTGCGGACCGCGTCGAGGGCGATGGCCGCCCGGACCTCCGAGAGCGCGGTCTCGGCGTCCCGGGCCCGGGTGAGCCGGTCGTCGATGGCGACGCCACCGACGGTGCTGAGGCCGACGACGGGCACGAGGACCAGGGTGAGCAGCATCGCCTGCAGCGATCGGCGCCGCCGCGGGCCCTGGGTGCCCTGGGTGCCGTGCGACGGCGTGCGGGGCGTCGGCCGCGGGCTCGGAGGGGTCACGTCCGGCGTCTCGACCCGGCCGCCGACCGACCTGAGGATCGGCGGCCGAAACCACCCGGATGCTGCGTCCTGCCTAGAACCGCAACGGATCCGGGTTCTAGAAGGTCAGGGCTTGAGGAGGACCTTCAGCGCTCCGGTGCGCGCCGCGAGGACGTCGAGGGCCGCCTGGGCGTCGGCGATGTCGAACTCGTGGGTGATCAGCGGTGTGGGGTCCAGGACACCGGTGGAGAACGCCCGGACGGCGTAGGCCCAGGCCCGGGTCGGGGCCCCGAAGACGGTCAGGACGTGGACGTTGCGCGACACCAGTTCCAGCGCGGACAGGTCGTCGGCGTCGGTGGCGGGGATGCCCGTCAGGACGACGCGACCGCCGCGGCGGGCCAGGCGGACGGCCGTGCGCGCGATGCCGGGGACACCGGCGGCCTCGATGACGGCGTCGAAGGTGGCGTCCAGCGTGGTGGCGTCACCGGTGTAGTGCGCGGCCCCGCAGGTCGCGGCGAGCTCGCGGCGCTCGTCGTTGTGGTGGACCACGGTGACCTCGCAGCCCGCGCCCTTGAGCAGCTGCACGCACAGCAGCCCCAGGGTGCCGGCGCCGATGACCGCCACCTTCGAGCCGACGGTGACGTCGGCGAGCAGGACGGCCTCGGCCACGCAGGCGGCGGGTTCGATGCCGGCGGCGGCGCGCAGGTCGGCGCCCTCGTTCAGCAGGTGCAGGTAGCGCGCGGGCAGCGTGAGCCACGTGGCCCACCCGCCGGAGAGGGTGAACCCGGTCTCCTCGTAGTCCTGCGGCCAGCCGTCGGTGTCGCCGGCGACGGAGGCCGGGGTGCCCTCGGCGGTGCGGATGCCCTGACCCACGACCCCGCGCCCGACGATCCCGTCGGGGACGCCCTCGCCCACGGCCACGACGGTGCCGGACCACTCGTGACCGGGGACGACGGGGTAGCGCACGAACTCCGCGGGCCGGGTGCCGGCGAAGACCTCGCGGTCGGAGCCGCAGATGCCGCAGTAGGCGACCTGGACGAGGGCCTCGCCCGGGCCGGGGTCCGGGACGGTCACGTCGTCGAGGAGTTCGAGGGTCCCGGGTTCGGTGATCCGGACCGCCCGGCCGGTGCGCTGCGTCATGGGGGCAAGGTATCCGTCCCGCGTGCCGGGTCGGATCGTTGGCCCAGCGGTGTCACGGGGTCGGATCGTTGGCGCCAACGATCACGCTCGACGACACCGTGGAGGCAACGATCCCCCTCGCCCACCCGCAGCGGCAGAGATCAGACGGAGGGGTGGCCCTCGGCGCGTTCGATGACGTCGCTCAGCGCGGTCACGAGGCTCTGCGCCTCCGGCAGCGAGAGCTGCGCGATGTCGCCGATGAAGACGCGCGGGCCGAAGCGGCGCAGGACGGTCTGGCCGTTCTCGGCGTAGGCGAGGTCGGTGGACTCCAGGCGCACGGGGCAGGGGCGTTCGGCGCCCTCGTCACCCTCGAGGGGGACCGTCTGGGCCTGGTAGCTGTGCAGCCAGCCACCCTCGACCTCGAGCCCGCGCGACGCCCAGGGCGGGGCGTCCCAGCGGATGACCTGGATCGAGTCGTCGGCCACCTGGGCCGCGCTGTCCCCGGTGGGGGTGCGCTGGTCGTCCATCGACGCTCCACGGTTGAGTAGTAGGTGCTGAAGGTGATCCCAAGAAGGAGCAGACCGTGATCGTGCAATCGCAGAGCGTTGCTAGGTCAGCCTGCCAGACTCTTCACGATTCCGCCGCGTGTTCGTGACAACACTCTCAGTTGATCTCGGTCACCGGAACCGCCGCCGTGGAGGTGACGACGCGTTCCCGAGGTTGCCTCGGGGTTCGTCCCGGCGGCACCATCGGAGCGTGCTCCCGCGCCTGGTCGTCCTCGACCCCTTCTGGCCGGGCCGACGTCCGTACGTGTTCGACGGGTGGTGTCGGCGCTCCTGAGAGCGCCCGCACCCCATCCGAGCGAACCGAAGGACCCCCCGTGACCAGCGACAACGTTCCCGCCGTCGACCCGTCGACCTGGAGCTTCGAGACCCTCCAGGTCCACGCCGGGCAGACCCCCGACCCCACCACCGGGGCCCGCGCGCTGCCGATCTACCAGACGACCAGCTACGCCTTCCGCGACACCGACCACGCCGCCGCGCTGTTCGGGCTCACCGAGGCCGGCAACATCTACACGCGGATCATGAACCCGACCCAGGACACCGTCGAGCAGCGCATCGCCGCCCTCGAGGGCGGGATCGGCGCGCTGCTCGTCGCCTCCGGGCAGGCCGCGGAGACCCTCGCGATCCTCAACATCGCCTCCGCCGGCGACCACCTCGTCGCCAGCCCCCGCCTCTACGGCGGCACGCAGAACCTCTTCCACCACACGCTGCCCAAGATGGGCATCACGGTGAGCTTCGTGGAGGATCCCGACGACGCGGCCTCGTGGGCCGCGGCCGTGCGACCGGAGACCAAGCTGTTCTACGGCGAGACCATCTCCAACCCCGCCGGTGACGTCCTCGACCTCGAGGTCGTCGCGGGGGTCGCGCACGAGCACGGCGTCCCGCTGATCGTGGACAACACCATCGCCACGCCCTACCTGATCCGGCCCTTCGAGCACGGCGTCGACATCGTGGTCCACTCCGCGACGAAGTACCTCGGCGGGCACGGGACGTCCGTCGCGGGCGCCGTCGTGGACTCCGGGAACTTCGACTGGGCCGCCTCCGGCCGCTTCCCCGGCCTCACTACCCCCGACCCCAGCTACCACGGGGTCGTCTTCACCGACGCCGTCGGGAAGGCCGCCTACCTCACCAAGCTGCGGGTGCAGCTGCTGCGCGACCTCGGCCCGGCCGTCGCGCCGTTCAACGCCTTCCTCATCGCCCAGGGGCTGGAGACGCTGTCGCTGCGGGTCGAGCGCCACGTCGAGAACGCCCTCGCGGTGGCGCAGTTCCTCGAGGCCCGCGACGACGTCCTCTCGGTGAACTACGCCGCGCTGGCGTCCTCGCCCTGGCACGCCCAGCAGCTCAAGTACGCGCCCAAGGGGTCCGGGGCCGTGCTCGCCTTCGAGATCGCCGGCGGCCTCCCCGCCGGGAAGGCGTTCGTCGACGCCCTCGTCCTGCACAGCCACGTCGCCAACATCGGCGACGTGCGCTCCCTCGTCATCCACCCCGCCTCCACCACCCACTCCCAGCTCACCCCCGAGGCCCAGCTCGCCGCGGGGGTCACCCCCGGCCTGGTCCGCCTCGCGGTCGGGATCGAGAAGATCGACGACATCCTCGCGGACCTCCGCGTCGGGTTCTCCGCCGCTGCCGCCACCACGTCCCGGACCGCCTGACGCCCGCGCGTCAGGGACACTGGGACCGATCAGGGGGTCGAGCGGGAGTGGTGGTCGTCGACGTGGTGGGTACGCAGGAACTCGTCCAAGAGGTGCCGGAGCAGGCGTCGCGGGCGCTGTCGTCGAAGGGGCCCCCGGCCTCGGGGGCGTGGCGCGAGGGCGACTTCGCCGGCCACCGGCGCTTCGCCGACGTCGGGGACCTGCCGCTGCAGCTCGGCGGTGTCCTGCCGCAGGTCCGGCTCGCCTACGAGACGTGGGGCACGCTGAACGCCGACGCCTCCAACGCCGTCCTCGTCGAGCACGCCCTCACCGGTGACGCCCACGTCACCGGTGAGGCCGGGCCCGGCCACCCCACCGCCGGCTGGTGGTCGACGCTCGTCGGGCCCGGCAAGGCCCTCGACACCGAGCGGTACTTCGTCGTCGCGGCCAACGTCGTCGGCGGCTGCCAGGGCTCGACCGGCCCCTCCTCCGCCCGCCCCGGCACCGACCGGGCGTGGGGTTCGGCCTTCCCGCGGATCACCGTCGCCGACCAGGTCGCGGCCGAGGCCCGCCTGGCCGACGTCCTCGACATCGCCCGCTTCGTCGCCGTCCTGGGCGGCTCCATGGGAGGCATGCGCTCGCTGGAATGGGCTGCGGCGCAACCGGACCGCGTGGGGTCCGCGCTCGTCCTCGCGACCACGGCCGCCTCCGGGGCCGACCAGATCGGCGCCCAGAGCGCCCAGCTCGCGGCGATCCTCGGCGACCCGGGCTGGCGCGGCGGCGACTACCACGGCGCCCCGGACGGGCACGGTCCGCACGTCGGCCTCGGCCTCGCCCGCCGCCTCGCGCACCTGACCTACCGCAGCGCCGCCGAGCTCGACAGCCGCTTCGGCCGCTCCGCGCAGTTCGGCGAGGACCCGCTCGCGCCCCGCGAACCCGGCCGCTACGCCGTGCAGAGCTACCTCGACCACCACGCCGAGAAGCTCGTGCGACGCTTCGACGCCGGCTCCTACGTCGCCCTCACCGACGCCATGAACACCTGGGACGTCGGCCTCGGGCGCGGCGGGACCGAGCAGGCGCTCGCCGCCGTCACCGTGCCGCTGGTCGTCGTGGCCGTCGACTCCGACCGGCTCTACCCCGTCGAGGACTCGCGCCGGATCGTCGCCGTGGCCCCCGCCGCCGTCGGTGGGCTGCGGGTGGTGACGTCGGTCTCCGGGCACGACGGGTTCCTGCTCGAGTCCGACCAGATCGCGCCGCTCGTCCTCGAGACGCTGGCCCTCGGCACCCGCTGACCGGTGATCCCGCCGGTGGTCCCAGCGAGATCACCGGTCGGGTCAGGCGGTGGGGACCTGCGCCCCGTCGCGGACGTCGGTGGTGGTGTGGGTCGGGTCCATCGAGCGTTCGTCGAAGGGGATCTCCCCGGCCAGGACCCGCGTCGCGCGGGCGTGGTCGATCTGGTGGGTCCAGGTGCCGATGACGACGGTGCCCACCGAGTTGCCGATGAAGTTCGTCACCGCGCGGGCCTCGGACATGAACCGGTCGATCCCCACGATGAGCCCGACCCCGTCCAGCAGCGCGGGTTTGTGCGAGGCGAGGCCACCGGCCAGCGTGGCGAGGCCGGCGCCGGAGACCCCGGCGGCGCCCTTGGAGGCGATGACCATGAACACCAGCAGCGAGACCTGCTCGCCCACCGACATCGGCTGGCCGAGGGAGTTGGCGATGAACAACGAGGCCATCGTCAGGTAGATCGCGGTGCCGTCCAGGTTGAAGGAGTAGCCCGTCGGGACGGTGATGCCGACGGTCGGCTTGGAGACCCCGAGGTGCTCCATCTTCGCGATGAGCCGGGGCAGCGCCGTCTCGGAGCTCGAGGTCGAGACGATGAGCAGGAGTTCCCGGGCGACGTAGCGCAGCAGCTTGAAGATCGACATCTTCGCGACGATGCGCAGCATCAGGCCCAGGACGATGAACACGAACAGCGCGCAGGTGACGTAGAAGCCGACCATCACCGTCAGGAGCGCCTTCAGCGCGTCCACGCCGGTCTCCCCGACGACGGCCGCGATCGCGCCGAACGCCCCGATGGGGGCGACCCACATGATCATCGACAGGACCTTGAACACGACCTTCTGGATCGTCTGGACCCCGCGCAGCGCGACCTGACCGGGTTCCCCGAGCGCCTGGATCGCGAAACCGACGAGCAGGGCGACGAACAGGGCCTGCAGCACCGACCCCGCGGTCAGCGCCGAGAACAACGTCGTCGGGATGATGCTCAGCAGGAACCCGGAGGTCCCCTGCGTCTCGGACTTCGGCACGAGGCCGGGCCCGGCCTTCCTCAGGTCGTCGGTGAGCTGCAGGTCGGTGACCGGCAGCAGGTTCCCCACGACGAGGCCGATGACGAGGGCGAAGCCGCTCATCACCAGGAAGTAGAGCAGCGCCGTCCCGCCGACCTTCCCGACGGACGCGGCCTGGCGGACGGAACCCACCCCGAGGACGATCGTGCAGAAGATGATCGGCCCGATCATCATCTTCACCAGGGCGACGAACCCCGTCCCGAGCGGCTTCAGCTCCTTGCCGACGTCGGGGAAGATCAGACCGACGGCGATGCCGAGGGCGACGGCGACGATCACCGCGATGTAGAGGAAGTGCGTGCGGTCACGCTTGACCGTCTGGTTCTGAGCGCCAGTGCTCATGGGACCCTCTCGGTGACGTTCGGATGCTGGAGGTGATCGTGGTCACACCGACCCCGTCACGTCCCGCTTCCGGTCGTTTCGTTCACGAACGCGGGCACCGGCCGGGGCACTGGACCCTCGCCTCGCGCGTCCTCGTCCTGCAGCTGCTCGTCGTGCTCGTCGTCGTCCTCGGCGCGACGGCCGCCCTGGGCTGGCAGCTGCGCAGCGACACCCGCCGCGACGCCACCACCGAGGTCACCGACGTCGCCGCCGCCGTCGCGCAGTCGCCCGACGTGCAGGCCGGGCTCGAGGACCCCGCGACCGCGGACCGCGCCGGGATCCGGCGTCACGTCGAGGCCGTCCGGACGGCCACCGGCGTCGACTTCATCACCGTCATGGACCGCGACGCGATCCGCTGGACCCACCCCGACCCCAGCCAGATCGGCAGACCGTTCCTCGGCCACAGCGCCTCCGCCCTGGCCGGCGGGGAGGTCGTCGAGACCTACACCGGCACCCTCGGCCCCTCGGTGCGCACCGTGCTGCCCGTCCGCGCTCAGGGCGGGGCCGTCGTCGGCGCGGTCGCCGTCGGGGTGACGACCCGCTCGGTCACCGCCGACCTGCTCGACCGGCTGCCCGTCCTGCTGCTCGCCCTCGCCCTCGCCCTCGGGCTCTCGTTCGCGGGCAGCTGGGCGCTCTCGCGCTGGGTCCGCCGTCGCACCCACGGTCTCGAACCCACCGACCTGACCCGCCTCTGGGAGGTCAACGACGCCGTCCTGCACTCGCTGCGCGAAGGCCTCGTCGTCCTCGACCCCGCCGGGCGGGTCCAGGTCGTCAACGACGAGGCCCGCCGGCTGCTGCCCACCGCCCCCGACGGGGAGCTGGAGATCCCGCCCGCCGTGCAGCGCCTCCTCGACGCCGACGAGGACGTCGTCGACGACCTGCAGGTCAGCGACGACCGCGTCCTCGTCGTGAACCGGCTCGACGCCCGCTGGGAGGGCCGCCGCGTCGGCACCGTCGTGACCCTGCGCGACCACACCGAGCTGCAGGCCCTGACCCGCGACCTCGACGCCGTCCGCGGTCTCGCCGACGCGCTGCGCTCCCAGGCCCACGAGGCCGCGAACCGGCTGCACGTCGTCGTCACCCTCGTCGAGCAGGGCCAGCCCGAACGCGCCGTCGCCTTCGCCACCTCCGAGCTCGCCGCGGCCCAGCAGCTCACCGACCTCGTCGTCGCCGACGTCGCCGACCCGGCCGTCGCCGCACTGCTCATCGGCAAGTCCGCCCAGGCCGCCGAACGCGGCGTCGAGCTCGAGGTCGAACCCGACACGGCGCTCGCCGACGGACTGCTGCCCGCGCGCGACCTGGTCACCGTCGTCGGGAACCTCGTCGACAACGCCGTCGAGGCCGCGCTGGACGGGGTGGGACCCCGCTGGGTGCGGGTCCGGATCACCGGGGGCGGGGGAGCCGTCGAGGTCCGGGTGACGGACTCGGGGGAGGGCCTGCCGCCCGGCTGGCTGGAGCGGGCGATGCGCCGCGGCTGGTCGCGCAAGGAGAACCGGCTGGCCCCCGAGGGCACCCACGGGCTCGGGCTGGCCCTCGTCGGGCAGGTCGTGCGCCGCCACGGCGGGACGATCGCCGTCGAGGAACCCGTGACCCTCGACGACGGCGGCGGGACGATCGTGGTGCGACTCCCGTGCGGGGTGGCGTGCGGGGTGGCGTGCGGGGTGGTGACGTGATCCGGGTCCTCGTCGTCGAGGACGACCCGGTGCTCGCCGCCGGGCACGCCGAGAAGGTCTCGGCGATCCCGGGGTTCGTCGTCGTCGCCGCCGTGCACTCCGGGCGGGAGGCGCTCGCGGCCGTCGGCGCCGCCGGTGCGGACACCCCGATCGACCTGGTGCTGCTGGACATGACGTTGCCGGACGTCGACGGGCTGCAGGTGCTGCGCGCGTTGCGGGCCGCCGCCGTCCCCGCCGACGTCATCGCCGTGACGGCCGTCCGCGAACCCGCGACCGTGCGGGCGTCGTTGTCGATGGGGGTCGTGCAGTACCTGCTGAAACCCTTCTCGGCCGCCGCGCTGGAGGAACGACTCCTCGCCTACGCGCGGTTCCGGGCCGACGTCGTCGCCGCCTCGGGGGAGCACGGCATCGACCAGCAGGCCATCGACGAGGCGCTCTCGCAGTTGCGCACCGCCGCCGGCCCCGCCCGCGGGATCGCCGCGCCGACGTTGCTGGCCGTCGTGGCGGCGCTACGGGAAGCACCTGCGGCGCAAGGGTTGTCAGCGACCGAGGTGGCCGCGGTGACGGGGTTGTCGCGGGTCAGCGCGCGACGCTACCTGGAGCACCTGTCCGGTGCGGGCCGGGTGCGGCGCGAACCCCGCTACGGCGGATCCGGTCGCCCCGAACTCGCCTACCTGCCGACGTCCGCCCTCTGAGGACCCGTCCCTCGACGACGGGTGGGAGGCCCGCTCCCCTAAGGTGCGGAGCGTGGCAGCAGCGGAGCGGATCACCGACAGGCTCGTGGGACACGGCGAAGGCCCGTGCTGGTCGCCGACGTGGGGAGGGTTGCGGTTCGTCGACCTCTACGAGGGCGACATCGTCACCCTCGACGCGTCCGGGGCGACCAGCCGGAAGCACTACGGCGACGTGGTGGCGATCACCCGGCCGCGGGTCGGCGGGGGAGCCGTCGTCGCCGTGGAGCGCGGGATCGTCCTCGAGGCGCCCGACGGCTCGCTGGAGCGGCTGCCGGAGCTGTGGGGCCCACGGGTCCGGCTGCGGATGAACGAGGGCGGCTGCGACCCCGACGGCCGCTTCTACGCGGGGAACATGGCCTACGACCAGGCCGACGGCAAGGGAACCGGGCGCGGGGCGGTCTTCCGCCTCGACGTCGACGGCACCACCTCGATCGTCGTCGAGGAGGTCACGATCTCCAACGGCCTCGGCTGGAGCCCCGACGGGACGCTGGCCTACTACAACGACACCCCGACCGGTCGCACCGACGTCTTCGACTACACCCGCGACGGCGGCCTCACGAACCGCCGCCCCTTCGCCCAGGTCAACGACGAGTCGGGCCGCAACCGGCCCGACGGGCTGACCGTCGACGCCGAGGGTGGGGTCTGGACGGCCCTCTTCGGGGGTTCCGCGGTCCGCCGCTACGCCCCGGACGGCACGCTGGACACCGTCGTCGAGGTCGGTGCCCGGCAGGTCACGGCCTGCACCTTCGGCGGCGAGGACTACAGCGAGCTGTTCATCACGACGTCGCGCGAAGGCCTCGCGGACGACGACGACCCCCAGGCCGGGAGCATCTTCCGCTTCGTGCCCGGGGTGAAGGGCCTGCCGGCGCTGCCCTACGCGGGCTGAGCGCAGGCGCTGCGCACGACGCGGACCAGGGACTCGGCGACGAGGAGGTCGCCGGTCCAGGTCGCGGCGACGCAGTCCCCCGGGCGCAGTCCGGACAGGCCCAGGTGGTCGACGTGCTCCCGGTCCAGGCAGACGTCGTGCCCGGCGGTGCGCAGGCAGACCTCGGTCCGGGCGGCGCGGGTGACCGTGCCGGGGGCGGTGCTCGGCGTCGGCTGACGCAGCAGCACGGCCAGGGCGAGCGCCAGCAGCGCGGCCGTCACCACGACGGGCAGCGCGCGGCGGAGGGTCACACCCCCGTCGTCGGCCGTCCGCGTCGGGCCCTTGAGTCGTGATCCCGCCGGAACCCCCAGCAGGACCAGGGGTCAGGGCGTGGTCTCGCGGACGGGGGGTTCGGGGGCGGGGGAGCCGCCGTCGGTGCGCCCGGCGGCCTCGTCGCGCAGTCGCTGCGCGAACTCCTCGGCCATCATCAGCCGCTCGCGGAGCTTCTCGACGCGGGCGTCGGCGGCGGCGCGGAAGGTGTCGAGGCGTTCGAACAGCGTGTCGCGCGGGGTCTCGGAGGGGAGCCGGCCGTCGAGGGCGTCGAGGACCTGCAGCAGTTCACGCATCTCGTCGAGGGAGAAGTCCAGCGGCTTCATCCGCTTGAGGACGAGGAGGCGGTAGACGTCCATCTCGGTGTAGAGCCGGAACCCGCCGGGGGTGCGCTGGGTCGGGGTGACCAGACCCATCTCGTCGTAGTAGCGGATGGTGCGGAAGCTGTAGCCGACCCGTTCGACGACCTCGCCGATCTGCATGAGTTCGGGCATCGAGATCTCCTTGATCGACGGACGGGCGTCGCCGGGACGACAGTCGATCGTAACGGCCAGGTCGCCCCCGTTCTGCCCGTCCGCGGGATGGTTCCCCCGGAGGCAGGTACCGACGCGCGGGGCCCGGGGTGTTCCGCACGGGACGTTTGGTGGTTAACCTGCACACTGTGACGCGACTGACTACGCTGGGTGACGATCGTGACTGAGGGTCGCACAGCCCGCCGCACCCTGCTGCTGGCCCTGACCGCTGCGGTCCCGCTGATCGCGGTGGGCGGCCCGGCCCTGGCCGACCCGGTCTACCCCAGTCAGAGCGACGTCGACGCCGCGAAGGCCGCCGCCGACGCCACGGCCGCGCAGGTCGACTCGTTGCAGGCGCAGCTGAACAGCCAGCAGGACCAGCTCGACGCCGCGCAGACCTCGCTGTCCGTCGCGACCGAGGACTACGACGAGGCCCGCGCGCTGCTCGAGCAGCGCACGAGCGAGGCCGCCGCCGCCGCGCAGGCCGCCGCCGACGCCGCGCAGGCCTACGAGAAGGCCCGGATCGCCGTCGGCCAGCTCGCCTCCCAGACCTACCGCGGGTCCTCCGGGGACTACTCCTCGTTCACGTCCGTCCTCGCCTCCGGCTCCATCACCGACTACGTCGACGGCAAGGCCACCCTCGACCACCTCGCCGGCGGCCGCGCCGACGTCCAGGCCGAGGCCGCCGCCGCGAAGACCCTCGCCGAGAGCACCGCAGCCCGGGCCGCCGAGGCCAAGCAGGCCCAGCAGGACGCCACCGACGCCACCGCCAAGGCCCAGAAGGCCGCGCAGAAGGCCGCCGACGCCGCCGACGCGGTGGTCGCGGGCACCCAGGCCAAGACCGACGCCCTCGTCGCCCAGCTCGCGCAGCTGCAGCAGACCACCGTCGCGCTCGAGCAGCAGCGCCAGGCCGGCCTCGAGGCCGAACGCCAGGCCGCGGCGGCCGCCGCCGCGCAGGCCGCGGCCGCCGCGCAGGCCGCCGCCGCAGCCCGGGCCGCCTCCGCCCCGTCCGTGCGCAGTTCGTCGTCTCCGGGCGGGTCCGCGGGCAGCGCCCCGGTGCGCCGCGCCGCCGGACCCACGGCGGGCGCGAACACCGCCGTCGGTTGGGCGCTGGCGCAGCTCGGCAAGCCCTACCTGTGGGCCGGTGACGGCCCCGACTCCTTCGACTGCTCCGGGCTGACGATGCGCGCCTGGCAGGCCGCCGGGGTCGGGCTGCCGCACTCCTCGCGCATCCAGTACAGCGGCGAGGCCAAGGTCGACCTCTCCGACCTCGAAGCCGGCGACCTCGTCTTCTACGCCACCGACACCGCCAACCCCGGCACGATCCACCACGTCGGCATGGTCATCGCGCCCGGGACGATGGTCGAGGCCCCGCACACCGGCGCCAACGTGCGGACCTCCTCGATCTACCGCTCCGGGCTCATGCCCTACGGCACCCGCCCCGCCTGACCTCCGCGTCCCCCCCGGGCCGCGAACGCGAGAGGGATCGTTGCCTCCCCGAGGTCGCAGGACGACATCGGGGAGGCAACGATCCCTCAGCGGAACCGGGCCGAAGCCTCAGTGCTTGGCGGCGCCGGCCTCGTAGGACGTGCCCTTGGCGCGCTCGTACGACGCCGCGATCTCCTTCTCGGCCTCCGCGCGACCGGCCCAGTTCGCGCCCTCGACGCTCTTGCCGGGCTCGAGGTCCTTGTAGGTCTCGAAGAAGTGCTGGATCTCCAGGCGGTCGAACTCGGAGATGTCCTCCAGGTCCTGGATCTTCTCCCAGCGCGGGTCGCCCGCGGGGACGGCGAGGATCTTGTCGTCGCCGCCGGCCTCGTCGCGCATGTGGAACATGCCGATCGCGCGCGAGGAGATGAGGCAACCGGGGAACGTCGGCTCCTCGAGGATGACGAGGACGTCCAGCGGGTCCCCGTCCTCGCCCAGCGTGCCCTCGATGAACCCGTAGTCGTGCGGGTAGCGCGTCGAGGTGAACAGCATGCGGTCCAGGCGGATGCGCCCGGTCTCGTGGTCGACCTCGTACTTGTTGCGCTGACCCTTCGGGATCTCGATGGTCGCGTCGAACTCGACTGGGGTGCTCACGTGGCTCCTCTCGTCGGGGCCCGGGGACCCCGTCTGGTCTTCGCCCGACCGGAGGGTCTGCTCCGCCGGGGGTGCGCGCTAGTGTCGCGCAGACCGGCGGTCGCGGACGAACTCGGGGTGGCACCCCGGTGACGGACCGCTGCGCCACCCAGGACGAGGAACGGGAGTACCGGACGCGTGCGCAAGGCCGCCACCGCCGCCGTGACGGCCGCCACGGTGCTCGTGCTGGCCGGTGGCTACGCCGGGCTCGACGCCGGCGGGGTCGTCCCCGGTCCGCTGACCACGACTCCCGCCCCCACCGCGCCGGCCCTGCCGACCGCTCCGGCCGCCACCCGTCCGGCCCAGGACCCGCAGGCCGTCCTGCCCGCGCTGGACCCCGACGCCCCCCGCCCGGACCCCGCCGTCCTCGGTGGTGACCTCGCCCCGTTCCTCGGCGACCCCGCGCTCGGGGCCGAGGTGTCCGCCAGCGTCCGGGACGCCCTCACCGGCGACGACCTGCTCTCCGACGGCGTCGACGTACCCCGCACCCCCGCCTCGGTGACGAAGGTCCTCACCGCCGTCGCCGCCCTGCGCGCCCTCGGACCCACCTCCCGGGCGGCCACCACCGTCGTCGACGGAGCGACCCCCGACGAGGTCGTCCTGCTCGCCGGGGGCGACGTCCTGCTCGGCGCGGGCGCGGGGAACCCCGACGCCGTCGACGGGCACGCCGGCCTCGACGACCTCGCCGCCGCCACCGCGACGAAGCTGCTCGCCGCGGGCCGCACCGCCGTCGCCGTCCGCCTCGACGACTCCGCCTTCTCCGGTCCCACCACGTCACCCGGGTGGGGCAGCGGCGACGTCGCCGCCGGGTTCGTCGCGCCCATCGCCCCGCTCGCCGTCGACGAGGGCCGCCTCGCCGCGGGGGAGACGGCCCCCCGCGACCCCGACCCGGCGCTCGCCGCGGCCCGCACCTTCGCCGCCGCCCTCGCTGCGCACGGTGTCCAGGTCCTCGACCCGGGCGGCGGTGTCGTCCGCGCCTCGGCCGTGCCCGGCGCGGCGACGATCGCGAGCGTGCGCTCGGCCACCACGGCCGAGCAGGTCGAGTTCATGCTCACGACCAGCGACAACACCCTCGCCGAGGTCCTCGCCCGTCGCGTCGCCCTGGCCACGGACCGGCAGGGGACCTTCGACGACGCCTCCCGCGCCGTCGTCGACCAGATCGCCGCGCTGGGCCTCGACGTCAGCGGCACCGCGTTGCAGGGCGGCAGCGGCCTGGGCCGCGACACCCGCATCCCAGCCCGCGTCGTGACCGACGTGCTGGTCCTCGTCGCCGCCGGGAAGCACCCCGAACTCGGTTCCGTCGCAGCGGGTCTGCCCGTCGCAGGCGTGAGCGGGACGCTGCTCGACCGCTACGACCAACCCGACTCGGCCGCCGCCGCGGGAGTCGTCCGGGCCAAGACCGGCACGCTCACCGGGGTCAGCAGCCTCGCCGGCTACGTCCGCGACACCGACGGCCGGCTGCTGGCCTTCGCCGTGATGTCGGACAGCGTGGCGCCGGGCGGTTCGGCCTCCGCGCGCCGCGCCCAGGACCGCTTCGCCACGGCGCTCCTCGCCTGCGGCTGCCGGTAGCGACGAGGTCTCATCACGGACGTCTGATCACGGACGTCGTAGCCGCCGCGTACGGTGCGTGCATGCGTGCACGGGCGGACTCCGGAACCGACGGAGCAGAGGGCGGCGGGAGCCCGGGAGGTCCCGGGGAGGACGAGCCCGGTGGACGTGCCGTCGTCGACCTGGTCGACTTCGACCTCGCGGCCCAGGTCGCGGCCCGGCTCGTCCGTCCCGGCCCCAGGCTCGGCCGGGACGAGATCGACGACGTCGTCGCCGAACTGCGGCTCGCGGCCGCCGAGGCCGCCGGACCGGTCGCGCGGACCGCGCACCTGACCTCCCCCGAACCGATGCCGCCCGCGCTCGTCGTCGACCGCGCCTCGTGGGCCCGCGCCAACGTCGACGCCTTCCGCTCGCTGCTCGGGCCCGTGGTCGTCCCCGTCCGGCCGGGAGGTGGGCGGCCCGCCGCCGCCGTCGACCGCGCCGCCACCGCCGTCGGACGACGCACCACGGGCGCCGAGCTCGGCAGCCTGCTGTCCTTCCTCTCCAGCCGGGTGCTGGGCCAGTTCGACGTCTTCGCCGGCATCGAGGACGAGCAGCCCGGCCGGCTGCTGCTCGTCGCCCCGAACGTCGTCCAGGTCGAACGCGACCTGCAGGTCGACCCCCACGACTTCCGCCGCTGGGTCTGCCTGCACGAGGAGGCGCACCGGCTGCAGTTCGGCGCGCACCCCTGGCTGCGCCGCTGGGTCACCACCGAGGCCCGCGAGCTCTCCGCCGACCTCCTCGCCCAGCCGCGGGACATGGGGGAGCGGCTCAGCGGCGTCCTGCAGTCCCTGCCCGACGTCCTGCGCGGCACGGGCGAAGGCAGCGGCATCGGCCTCGCCGACCTGCTCCAGACCCCCGGCCAGCGCGAACGGGTCGCCCGCCTCGTCGCCGTCATGTCGCTGCTCGAAGGGCACGCCGACGTCGTGATGGACGACGTCGGCCCGCAGGTCGTGCCCTCCGTCGCCCAGATCCGGTCCCGGTTCACCAAGCGCCGCAAGGGCGGCGGGTCCTTCGACCAGGTCGTGCGCCGGATGCTCGGCCTGGACGCGAAGTCCCGCCAGTACGCCGACGGCGCGAAGTTCGTCCGCGGCGTCGTCGCGCGCGTCGGCTGGGACGGGCTGAACGTCGTCTGGACCGGCCCCGAGCACCTCCCGCTGCCCGCCGAGATCGGCGAGCCCGCCGCGTGGGTCACGCGGGTGCACGGCTGAGCGGGCCCCCTCCCGCGGTCGCGGCGGTGCGGGTCGCCGTGCGCCGGGACCTGCGCGCGGTGCCCGCCGGGCTGGTGCTGGTCGCCTGCTCGGGGGGCGCCGACTCGCTCGCGCTCGCCGCGGCCACGGCCTTCGAGGCGCGCTCCGCCGGGCTCGTCACCGTCGACCACGGGTTGCACCCGGTCTCGGCCGCGGTGGCGCGCGACGTCCAGGCGCAGGGACGTCGCCTCGGGCTGGACCCCGTCGTCGGCGTCCGGGTCGACGTCGCAGCGGCGGGTGGCCCCGAGGCCGCGGCCCGGACCGCGCGCTACGACGCCCTCACCCGCACCGCCGACGAGCTCGGAGCCGTCGCCATCCTCCTCGCCCACACCCTCGACGACCAGGCCGAGACCGTCCTGCTCGGCCTCGCCCGCGGCTCCGGGACCCGCAGCCTCGCCGGGATGCCCGCCGTTCGGGGGATCTTCCGCCGGCCGTTGCTCGGGCTCACCCGCGCCCTCGTGCGCCGGGCCTGCCACGACGAGGGCCTCCAACCGTGGGAGGACCCGGCCAACACCGACCCCGCCTTCACCCGTTCCCGGGTGCGCCACGACGTCCTCCCCGTCCTCGAGGACCGGCTCGGGCCGGGCGTCGCCCAGGCCCTGGCCCGGACCGCCCGCGCGGCCCGGGACGACGCGGACGCCCTCGACGCCCTCGCCGCCGACTCCTCGCCGTTCACCGGGGGGTCCGCCGCCGTCACCGACCTGGTCGGGGCCCTGCCCGCCTTGCGTCGCCGCTGGTTGCGCACCGCGGCGCTCGCGGTCGGCTGCCCGGCGGGCGCCCTCACCGCCGCGCACGTCGACGCCCTCGAGGCGCTGCTCCTGGACTGGCACGGGCAGGGGGCCGTCCACCTGCCGGGTGGTGCGAGCGGTGTCCGCGCGTGTGGCAGGCTCGTGCTCACCCCCCACCGCTGAACAACCACAGGAGATCCGCGTGGACGCCGCGACCGCCGGGACCGACCTCGAGCACGTGCTCCTGACCAAGGAGCAGGTGGCCACGAGGGTCACCGAGCTCGCCGCCGAACTCGACCGGGACTACGCCGACAAGGACGTCCTGCTCGTCGGCGTCCTCAAGGGCGCCGTCATGGTCATGGCCGACCTGTCGCGCGCCATGAACGTCCCGCTGTCGATGGACTTCATGGCCGTCAGCTCCTACGGCTCCGGCACCAAGAGCTCCGGCGTCGTGCGGATCCTCAAGGACCTCGACACCGACATCTCCGGCCGCCACGTCCTCGTCGTCGAGGACATCATCGACTCCGGTCTGACGTTGTCCTGGCTGCTGGCGAACCTGTCCTCGCGCGGCCCCGCCTCGGTGAAGGTGTGCGCCCTGCTGCGCAAGCCCGACGCCGCCAAGGTCGAGGTCGACGTCGCCTACGTGGGCTACGACATCCCCAACGAGTTCGTCGTCGGCTACGGCCTCGACTTCGCGGACAAGTACCGCAACCTCGACTGCGTCGCGACACTGGCGCCGCACGTCTACAGCTAGTTCCCATCGCTATGGTGATAGCGCTATCGCCATAGCGATGGGTTGCCGGTGTGGACCTGTCGAACCCGCTCCGGACGATCGCTCCCACGGTCGACGCGGACGTCCTGCGGGCCCTCGCCCTGACGCACCGCCCGCTGAGCGGCGCTGTCGTCGCCCGGGTGGCGGGCCGTTCCTACGCACGGACCCGGTCCTGCCTGCACCGCCTGGTCGAGCACGGTCTCGTGTCCGCGGAGGACGCCGGGTCGGCGGTCCAGTACCGGCTCAACCGGGCTCACGTCCTCGCGGGCCCCGTCCTGGCCGCGCTGAACGAGCCCGGCGCGGTCGAAGAGTGGCTGGTCGAGCAGGTGCAGGGGTGGAGCCCGCCGCCCGCTGCGGTCGTCCTCTTCGGGTCCTGGGCCCGCGGGGAGGCCGGGCCCGCGAGCGACCTGGACCTCCTGCTCCTGCGCGAGGACGCGGTCGATCCCGACGAGGGAGCTTGGGGTGAGCAGGTGCACCACCTGGGGGAGGGGCTCGAAGCCCTCACCGGCAACCCCGTGCAGTTCCTGCAGGTCAGCCGTTCGCAGCTGGCGGAGGCCGTGGACCAGGGGCAGGCCCTCATCGCGAGCCTGCGGGTCGACGGGCGTGTCCTGCTCGGGCCCGGCCTGCGAGAGCTGCTCGGCACCGGGACGCGCGCGTGAGCGGCCGGGTGACGCGGACCGCGGCGTGCACGGCGGCGGACGCCCGGACCCGGCTGCGGCAGGCCCGGCTCTACCTGGAGGCGGCCGAACTCGTGCAGGTCGAGGAGCTCGCTGAAGCGGCGACGGTCGCCACCGGCGACGCTGTGCTCGCGACCATCGCCGCTGCCGACGCCATCTGCTGCTTCGCCGCCGGCGTCCGCTCGCGGGGCCAGGACCACCGGCAGGCCATCGGCCTGCTGCAGGAGGTCACGGGGGACGCGGCCCTGGCAAAGGCTCTGCGCGAGGTGCTGGACCTCAAAGTCCAGCGCAGGGCGCTGGCTCCAGCCGGCCACTACGGGCTGCGCAACGTCTCGTCGACCAACTGCACCGCGGCGCTGCGGCGGGCCCGGACGCTCGTCGACGCTGCGGGCACGCTCGTGCGTTGATCGGGTGCGCACGTCGTGAGGGTCGGTCCCACACCGCCGTGTCGAGCGCCCACCACCTCCGTCTGCACCGTGGAGCCGAATGCCTGCAGCGGGCCACGACAGGTCACGCAGGTGCGTCGGACTCATCGGTGACCTCCACCTGATCCCGGCCGGGATCCGTATCCAGGTTCGCGTCGTCCAGGCAGGCCTCGACCGCGGCGACCCCCGGTGACCCGGTGGGGAGCTTCGTCCGTCCGCTCGGCGACACTGGTGCGGACCGATCGATCCTGGGGAGGTTTCCGTGGAACCCGTCGACGACACCCGTGCGGCCGGTGGTGAGGCGAGCGAGCTGGTGGTCTACGGCGCCGGGTGGTGCCCGGACGTGCGGCGCAGTCGGACGCTGCTGGAGGTGGAGGGCGTGGCCCACCGCTACGTGGACGTCGAGGCCGACGCGGCCGCGACGGAGCTGGTCCGGCGGTTGCAGGACGGGGCGCGGCGCATCCCGACCATCGTCTGGCCGGACGGCTCCTACCTGGTCGAGCCCAGCGACGACGAGCTGCGCGCCCGGTTGAGGTAGCGACCCGCTCAGCGCCAGCGGAAGCGGTCGAGCGCACGACCGATCGCGGGGGACCGTTCGAGCAGGGACAGCAGACCGATCCCGACGGCGCCGCCGACGGCGTTGGACAGCAGGTCGTTGACGTCGGCGACGTGCCCGCCGGCCAGCGTGTGAGCGGTGACGTACTGGGTCACCTCGATGGCCAGGCTGACGGCGATCGCGGCGGCCAGCGTCCGCCGCCACGACGGCCGGGCGAGCACCAGGGACACCATCACCCCGACGGGGATGAAGATCACGACGTTCTGCACCGCGTCGGAGACCTCGTACCCCACCACCGGTACGAGGTTCAGGAACGCGGAGAGCGGGACGTCGCCGGTGGGCTTGTCCAGGAAGACGGGGAAGACCGTGTTCGCGGTCACGCCGGCGACGTACACGCAGAGCGCTGCCGCGAGGACCGTCCGTGGGACCGAGAGCCGGTGACGCCGCCGCAGCGACCACAGCAGGGCCAGGAAGACCGCGGCCGCGATCGGGACCACCACCGGGAGGACGGGTACCTGGCGAAACACGCGGTGCTGCTCCTGGTGCGGGCGCCGCCGGGGCCTGCCGGCGGGAGGGGTGGTCCTTCGTGATCATCGCAGACCGGGCGCCGGAGTTCGCCCACAGCGGATCGGCGGGTGCAGTGCGGAACAGCCCGGCGCTCCCGCCCGTTCGACCAGCGAAGGACCTGCGCAGACAGGACCCGCGGCGGCGTGTCGTTCGCCCGGTGTACCGTCGAACGACAGGCTAGAACGAGCAGGAGGGACAGGGGGCGACCCCTCCACTGATGCCCAACCAACTCAAGCGCATCGTCCGCGGCCCGTGGCTGTGGATCGTCGTCGCGATCGCCGTGGTGGCCATCGGCGCCTCCTTCTTCGCGTCCAGCGGCACCGCCGAGGTCTCCACGACCCGCGCGATCACGCTGATCGACGAGGGCAAGGTCAAGAGCGCCACGCTCACCGACGGCAGCCAGCGCATCGACCTCAAGCTCAAGTCCGGGGTCACCGAGCAGGGCGCCAGCGCCGTTCGTTCGTACTACATCTCCCAGCGCGGTGGCGACCTCATCGAGGCGCTGAACACCAACCCGCCCACCGACGGGGTGACCGACGAGGTGCCCCGCACGGGCATCCTGCAGTCGCTGCTGTTCACGGTCGGGCCCATCGTCCTGATGCTGCTCCTCTTCTGGTTCCTCATCTCGCAGATGCAGGGTGGCGGCAGCAAGGTCATGCAGTTCGGCAAGTCCAAGGCCAAGATGATGTCCAAGGACACCCCGAAGACGACGTTCGCGGACGTCGCCGGGGCGGACGAGGCCGTCGAGGAACTGCACGAGATCAAGGAGTTCCTCCAGGACTCCGCCAAGTTCCTGGCCGTCGGCGCGAAGATCCCCAAGGGCGTCCTGCTCTACGGCCCGCCCGGGACCGGCAAGACGCTGCTCGCCCGCGCCGTCGCCGGTGAGGCCGGGGTGCCGTTCTACTCGATCTCCGGTTCGGACTTCGTCGAGATGTTCGTGGGTGTCGGCGCCAGCCGCGTCCGCGACCTCTTCGAGCAGGCCAAGACCAACGCGCCCGCGATCATCTTCGTGGACGAGATCGACGCCGTCGGCCGCCACCGCGGGGCCGGCATGGGCGGCGGGCACGACGAGCGCGAGCAGACGCTGAACCAGCTCCTCGTCGAGATGGACGGCTTCGACGTCAAGACGAACGTCATCCTCATCGCCGCGACGAACCGTCCCGACATCCTCGACCCGGCGCTGCTGCGCCCGGGCCGCTTCGACCGCCAGATCGCGGTGGAGGCCCCCGACATGGAGGGTCGTCACCAGATCCTGCAGGTCCACGGCAAGGGCAAGCCGCTGTCCCCGGACATCGACCTGCTGGCCGTCGCCCGCCGGACCCCGGGCTTCTCCGGGGCCGACCTGGCCAACGTCCTCAACGAGGCCGCGCTGCTCACGGCCCGCGCCGACGCGAAGGTCATCGACAACTCCGCGCTGGACGAGGCGATCGACCGCGTCATGGCCGGCCCGCAGAAGCGCACCCGCCGGATGAACAAGAAGGAACTGCGGGTCACCGCCTACCACGAGGGCGGGCACGCCCTGGTCGCCGCGGCCATGGCCAACACCGACCCGGTCACGAAGGTGACGATCCTGCCGCGCGGCCGGGCGCTGGGTTACACGATGGTCCTGCCGACCGAGGACAAGTACTCGACCTCGCGCAACGAGATCCTCGACCAGCTGGCCTACGCCCTCGGCGGCCGGGTCGCGGAGGAGCTCGTCTTCCACGACCCGACGACCGGGGCGAGCAACGACATCGAGAAGGCCACCGGCATGGCCCGCAAGATGGTCACCCAGTACGGCATGAGCGAGCGCGTCGGGGCGATCAAGCTCGGGTCCAGCGGCGGCGAGGTCTTCCTCGGTCGCGACATGGGCCACGAGCGCGACTACTCCGAGGGTGTCGCCGGGATCGTCGACGAGGAGGTCCGCCGCCTCATCGAGTCCGCGCACGACGAGGCGTGGGAGGTCCTGGTCGAGCACCGTCAGGTCCTCGACGACCTGGTCGTCGCGCTGCTGGACAAGGAGACGCTGAACCAGGCCGAGCTGGCCGAGATCTTCGCCCCCGTCGTGAAGCGTCCGCAGCGGCCGGTCTGGCTGTCCTCGGAACGCCGTCACGTGTCCGACATCCCGCCGGTCGCCTCGCCCGGTCTCAACGGCCACGCCGGTGGGTTCCAGACGCCGGTGAACGGTTACCAGAACGGGACGCACGAGCAGCCGTGAGCACGGGAGCGCCCACACCGGACGCTCACGCGCCGGGCACGTACGACGGCCCGCGCGCCGAGGCCGCGGTCCGGGAGTTCCTCCTCGCCATCGGGGAGGACCCGGACCGCGAGGGCCTGCGTGACACCCCCGCCCGTGTGGCCCGCGCCTCGCTCGAGCTCTTCGCGGGGCTGCACCAGGACCCGGCCGAGGTCCTCGCCACCGACTTCGGTCTCGAGCACGACGAACTGGTCCTGGTGAAGGACATCGGGGTCCAGTCCACCTGCGAGCACCACCTGCTCCCCTTCCACGGTGTGGCCCACGTCGGCTACATCCCGGGGGAGCACGGCCGGGTGACCGGGCTCTCGAAGCTGGCCCGGTTGGTGGACGTCTTCGCCCGCCGGCCGCAGCTGCAGGAACGCCTCACCACCCAGGTCGCCGACGCCCTCGTCGACAAGCTGCACCCGCGCGGGGTGATCGTCGTCGTCGAGGCCGAGCACTCCTGCATGACCTACCGCGGGGTCCGCAAACCGGGGGCCAAGACCATCACCTCGGCCGTGCGCGGTTCGCTGCGCAACGCGGCCACCCGGGCCGAGGCCATGAGCCTGATCGTGGCGGGGCACCGGTGAGCTCGCTGCTCGTTCCCGGACCGACCCGGGTCGTCGGGGTCCTCAACGTCACCCCCGACTCCTTCTCCGACGGCGGGCACTTCCTCGCCCACGAGGTCGCGGTCGCTCAGGGGACCGCCCTGCACGCGGTGGGCGCGGCGCTCGTCGACGTCGGCGGTGAGTCGACCCGGCCGGGCGCCGTGCGCGTCGAGGTGGCCGAGGAACTGCGCCGGGTGCTTCCCGTCGTCCGCGGGCTGGTCGACGCCGGGGTCCCGGTGAGCGTCGACACCATGCGCGCAGAGGTGGCCCGGGCCGCCGTCGCCGCGGGGGCGGTCGTCGTGAACGACGTCTCGGGCGGTCTGGCCGATCCGGAGATGGCGGCCACCGTCGCCGAGCTCGGCTGCGTCTACGTCCTCTCGCACTGGCGGGGCTTCTCCGACGTCATGACCTCGCGCGCCGTCTACGACGACGTCGTGGCCGAGGTCTCCGCCGAGCTGCGGGGACGACTCGACGCGGTGACCGCGGCGGGGATCGCACCGGAGCGGATCGTGCTCGACCCCGGGCTCGGGTTCGCCAAGGTCGCCGAGCACGACTGGGCCCTGCTCGCCGGGCTCGACCAGCTCGCCGCGCTGGGGTTCCCCCTGCTCGTGGGGGCCTCCCGCAAACGCTTCCTCGGTGCGCTGCTGACCGGCCCGGACGGGGTCGTCCCGCCGCCGGCGGCCCGCGACACCGCGACCGCCGCCGTCACCGCCCTCGCCGCGGCGCGAGGGATCTGGGGCGTGCGGGTGCACGACGTGGCCCCCTCGGTCGCGGCGGTCCGCGTCGCGCGGGCCTGGGGCGCCGCCCGGACCCCGGTGGGTGCGTCGTGACCTCGCTCGACGCCGCCGGGCCCGTGCTCGACGCCCAGGGCCGGGTGCTGGACCGGATCGTGCTGCGCGGGTTGCGCGCCATCGGCCACCACGGTGTCCTGGACGTCGAACGCGCCCAGGGGCAGCCCTTCGGTCTCGACGTCGCCCTGCACCTCGACACCCGCGAGGCCGCCGCCGGCGACGACCTGAGTGCCACCGTCGACTACGGCGTGCTGGCCGGGGAGCTCGTCACGATCCTCACCGGTGAACCCGTCCTGCTCGTCGAGACCCTCGCCGGGCGGATCGCCACCGCGGCGCTGGCCCGCTCACCACGGATCGCGGCCGTCGACGTCGTGGTCCACAAACCGCAGGCGCCGATCCCGGCCTCCTTCGACGACGTCGAACTCGTCGTCCGGCGGACCCGCTCGTGAACGCCGTCCTGTCGCTGGGCGCGAACACCGGTCACCGCGCGGCGAACCTGCACGCGGCCCTCGAGGCGCTGAGCGCGGTGGAGGGGATCACCGTCGACGCGGTGTCCACGTTCGTCGAGTCCACCCCGGTCGGGACCGTCCAGGACCAGCCCGACTTCCTCAACGCCGTCGCGCTGGTCAGCACGACCCTCGACCCGCACGCGCTGCTGCGCGCCTGCCACGCCGTCGAGGCGGAGGTCGGGCTGGACCGGAGCACGAAGGTCCCCGACGGTCCCCGTCCCATCGACGTCGACGTGGTGACCTGCGACGGTCTGGTCCTGATCGAGGACGGTCTCGTCCTGCCGCACCCCCGGGCCCACGAGCGCACCTTCGTCCTGGGACCGTGGCTCGAACTCGACCCCGACGCCGAACTCCCCGGCCCGCACGGCGGTCGCGTCGAGACCCTGCTGCAGGCGATCTCGTGAGGCCGTCGCGTCCGGGGCTGCTCGTCGGCCTCGCCGTCATCGCCGGGGTCATCGCCTGGTCCGGGCTGCAGATCTGGATCGCCGGCGGCCACAGCGAACCCGACCTGATGTGGCGCACGACCCTCACCATCGGTCTGCTCGCCGTGGCCGTGTTCGGGGTCGGCTGGCCCGTGCGGCAGTGGGTGAACGGGGAGAAGTCCCGCCGCATCGACGCCCTGCGCGCCGCCCGGACCGCGGCCCTGGCCAAGGCCGCCTCCGTCGCGGGGGCGCTGCTGACGGGGATGTTCGCGGGCTGGTTCGTGCACTACCTGCCCACCGCCGACATCGCGGCCCGCCGCTCCGAACTCCTGAGCGCCGGCGCGGACATCGTGGTCTCGGTGCTGCTGCTGGCCGCCGGCCTCCTCGTCGAACGCTGGTGCCGCGTCCCCGACGACGAGGACAGCGACGCCGCAACCGCCTGACCCGTGAGGATCCGGTGAGCCACGCCAGGTCCCTGCGTGCCCCGGTACCTCGACCGCTAGGTCGTGAGGAACTCCGCGTAGAAGGCGTCGAGGGTGTCGACCGCTTCGTCGACGTAGTTCGGCTCGTCGTACATCTCGTAGTGGCCGGCTCCGTCGACGACGTGGAAACCCTTCGCGTTCGGCGCCTTCTCCCAGAGAGCGAGACCGTCGGCGTAGGAGAACGTGGTGCCGAGCCGACCGCCGACGATGACCTGGAGCGGCTGGGTGAGGAGTTCCTCGACGAGGTGGAAGGCGTCGTAGCCGAGCATCATGGCGTCGCTGGTGTGGTGGCGGCGGTTGGTGGAGTTCTCGTGGTACCCGCGCGGGGTGCGGTAGAAGCGGACCGCCTCCAGGGTGTCGACGTCGGTGATGCCGAACGCTGCTGCCTGCGCCTCGGTGTCAGGGATCCACACGTTCCGATCGACGTCCTCGCCGGCGGCCGAGGCGGTTCGCTGGTCACCCACGGCCTGGATCATGGCGACTGCGGAGCCCTTCGACGAGGTGTCGGCCTGGCGGAAGGCGCGACCGACGTTCACCGGCACGACGGTTCCCAGGGCCTTGATGCGGTGATCGGTCATCGTGGCGCCGACCGCGTAGCCACCGCCGGCGCAGATGCCGAGGGCGCCGATCCTGCGGTTGTCGACGTGCTCGAGGGTGGTCAGGTGGTCGACGGCGAAGCGGATGTCGTCGACACGCGCAGCGGGGTCCTCGAGGTCGCGCGGCTGACCTCCGCTCTGGCCCTGGAAGCCGGGGTCGAAAGCGAGGGCGATGTAGCCGCGGTCGGCCAGGGCGCGACCGTAGTTCGCACCGATCTGCTCCTTCACGCTGCTGCCAGGGGTCGAGATGACGATGGCCGGGTACGTGGAGCTCCTGTCGAAGCCTCCGGGCAGGTGCAGTTGGCCCGCGAGGTCGAAGGTCTCGTTGGGGAAGGTGACGTCGTGGGTCGATGACACGGGGATGTCGATCCTTTCGGAGCGGGCCTGGAGCGCCCAGGGTCGGTAGACTGTTCCGTACAGCACCTAGTCTGAGAACAATAACGTTCGACTCAAAGCTAGTACGAAACTGTACCATCTAGTGAGGATGTCGCATGCCCGTCTCGAACGCCGCCCGGATCTGGTCCCTCAACCACCAGGTCCTCACGCGCGTCATGAACGACTGCGCACCCGACATCGAGGCGCTCGGGTTGGAGGCGAAGGAGTTCTTCGTGCTCGGCGAGGTCGACGCCTGCCGCTACCCCGCTGAGCTGGCGCTCAGGCTCGTCCTTCCCAAACCGAGCGTGACCGTCTATCTGAAGAACCTCGAAGCCAAGGGCTTCGTCCAACGGGAGATCGACCCCGACGACCTCCGGCGACACCGCCTCGCGGTCACGCCCTCCGGGGTCGACACCCTCGAGAGAGCGCTGGAAGTCCTTTCGGCACGGTTCGACGGGTGGCTCGTACGTCTCGACCCGAGCGAACAGGTGGAACTCCAGAGGCTGTTGTCGAAGCTGCTCGCCTGATCCCGCTTCCGCTGCGTGCTCGACCGTCCACCGACTGGCTGTTCACTCCCGTCGGTCGTCGCACGTTCGACTACCGGACGGGTGCGGTCGGGGACTGCCGCACGTGGACGCCGGTGTGCCGACGGCGGCGGTCTGCACGGCTCTCGACGACGACGACGGTCGGACACGGTCACGGCACTCGTTGCAGGAGTTGCCGTCGAGGCGGGCGCAGCGCCGTGGAGTGAGGGTTGGGTGTGCCGATCCTGTCGCCTGGGCGCCCCGTTCGTCGCACCCATGCCTCCCTCCACGTGGTGACACCGATGGGTGTCCCACCCGGGCGGCTACGGCTTGCGCCACACCGACACGTGCGACGTGCTCGCGGCGGTGAACTCCGCGCGGTCCCACCCGGACCACCGCGCGAACCGTTCCAGCCCCGCGATCCGGGCCATCAGGTCGTACTCGGCGGGCCAGGCGTAGCGGTGGTGGGACTCGAACCGGCTCACCCGGCCGTCCTCGGTGAACCGGTAGTGGTGGGACGTGAGCCGCTGCTCGACGAGGTCGAAGGTGTCGAAACCCAGGTGTTCGCGCCCGACGTGGAAGGGGCGGGCGGTCTCGCCCGGAGGGAGCCGCTGCAGTTCGGGAACCCCGACCTCGACGAGGAAGTACCCGCCGGGTGCGAGGTGGCGGGCGGCGTTGCGGAAGCACTCGACCTGTTCGTCCTGTTCCAGCAGGTTGGTGATCGTGTTGTACACGAGGTAGACCAGGCCGAACTCGCCCTCGACCCGCGCGCTCGACATGTCGCCCATCACGAGTTCGATCCCCGCCGCCGCCGAACCGGGAACCATCTTCTCCCGCAACCGCGCTGCCATCGCGGGCGACATCTCGATCCCGGCGACGGGAACCCCGCGCCCGGCCAACGCCACCCCGACCCGGCCGGTGCCGATCGCGAACTCCAGGGCGCGCCGACCCGCGGCGAGGTCGACGAGCACGTCGCAGGTCGCGCCGAGGAGTTCGGGGGAGAACATCCACGAGGAGTCCTCGTCGTAGCCGCGGGCGACGTCCTCGCCCCACAGGTCACCGGTCACGGGGCGGTCCTCTCCAGGCGGGCGAGCGAGGCGGTGTGGTCGGCGAAGGCGCGGGTGGCGGCGACGAGTTCCGGGTCAGGGGCGGTGTGGACGTCGAAACCCCGCGCCCGCCCCTCGAGGGCGTCGGTGAGCAGCGGCCCCCACCGGTCGTCGAGCTCGGCCCGCGCCCAGCGCAGGGCGGCGGGTTTGGACAGGACGCGGCCGGTGCGGACGGTGGCGAGCATCCGGGAGAGGGTCTCGACCGCCGTCCGCTGACCCCACTCGATGCTCCGCCAGTCCATCCACGACTCCAGGTCGTCGAAGAACCGGGGGAACCGGGCGAGCGACTCCGCCCGCAACGCGTCCGGGTCGACGGGGTCGACCAGGTCGGCCGCCGGGGGACCGGCCAGGGTGATCCCGTGCTCACGCAGGACCCGGCGCACGACGAGGGTGTTGCAGTGCGGGGAGAGTTCCAGCGCCGCGCTGTCCTGGTGGTCCACGAACCACCAGGGTTCCTCCGACGGTCGGCGCAGCGACGCGGCGGGGACGTGGGAACCCTCGGTCCCGCGAAACCAGGGCCCGGGTCGGTCGTGGAAGCGGCGGTGGAACTCCTGCAACTCCGCCACCGGCACGTCGGGGGAGCGGGTGACCACCAGCCAGTCCGCGTCGCTGTGCTCGTCGGCGTCGCCGAGGGCGAACGAACCGTGCAGGTAGGCACCGACGAAGTCGTCCCCGAGCAGTTCCGCGCTGCCCTCGACGAGGACCCGCAACGCGTGCTGCAGGTCGGGCGGGACGTGGGCTGCGTCGCTCGGCACGCCAGCACGGTAGGACCGCCGCAGGGGCCGGCGCGACGGCTTTTCAGGAGGGCCAGGCGAGGTCCGCGACGACGGGGGAGTGGGTGCTCCCCCCGGGGTCGCGTTCGTGGTCGTCGACGGGTTCGAGTCCGGCCACCAGCACCACGTCGACCCGGGCGAAACCGGGGGAGGCACCCCGGGTCAGACCCGGTTGCGTCCCGACGGCGCGGTGGACGTCGGTCAGGCCGTGGGAGCGCAGCACCCGCAACGGTTCGTTGAACTCCGCGGAGTTCAGGTCCCCCGCCAGCACGACGGCGTTCCCGGCGGCGTGCAGGGACTCCGCGAGGTCGCCGTAGCGACGGGCCTCGGCGACCCGGACCCGCGCCGCGTCCGCGGTGTCGCCCGCGGGGTTCAGCGCGGCCTTCGCCGGACTGCAGAACAGGCAGGGGGAGGCGAGGTGGACGGAGATCACCGCGATCCGGCGACCGTCGGCGTCGACGGTGACGACGTCCGCGGGGCGTGCTCCGGTGGGGAGTCCGGTCACCGGCTCGACCGAGACGATGGGGTACTTCGACCAGACCGCGTTCCCGTCGCCCTCGTTGCGACCACCGGTCGCCGTCGTGCCGGTGTAGCTGCGGTAGGCGTACTCCGGCCACTGCTCGCGGTAGCGGGCCTGCTGGGACGGGACGACCTCCTGCAGCAGCACGACGTCCGCCCCGCCGTGGCGCATGAGTTCCGTGACCCCGGCGGCTCCGCGCCAGTTCGTGGTGTTGAACGTCGCGACCCGCAGGTCGGAGCCCGGGTCGCGGGGGTCCAGCCGGTGCAGCGCGTAGGGCCCGAACAGCGTGCCCGCGGCGAGCGCCGGGACGACGACCGCGGCCAGCGTCCGCCACGACCGGAACGCGGCCGCGAAGGGGACGAGGACGAGGGCGGGGGCCAGCCACCACGTGGCGAACAACCCCAGCACGTAGCTCACGACGTGCCCGTCGGAGAGGGCGAGGACGACGAGCAGGGCGAGGGTGGCGAGGACGCCGTAGGCGACCGCGAGGGTTCGCAGCGTGCGGCGCCACCAGGGGCGCCGGCTCGGCGTCGGTGGCACCCGGCCATCCTGCTACACGCGGGTGCCCGCCCGCTCCGCGACGGGCGTCGTCGTGCTCTGCCGCAGCGCGTAGAGCTCCTCGAACCGGGCCAGGGTGCGACGCTCGTCGTGCTCGGACGCGATGGCCAGGCTGCGCGCACCCATCCGGGCGGCGAGGTCGGGGTCGCCCAGCACGAGCGCGAGGCGCGCCGCGAGGGCGGCGGGCCGGCCGTGCGGGAAGAGGAACCCGTTGTCGCCGTCGCGCACCAGGTGCGGCAGGGCGCAGGCGTCGACCCCGAGGACCGGCAGGCCCGAGGCCATCGCCTCCAGGACGACGAGGCTCTGCAGTTCCGCCGTCCCGGCGTTGGCGAACACGTCGCAGGCCAGGTAGGCGGCGGCCAGGTCGGCCTCGGGGACGAAACCGGTCGAGACGACCCGGTCGGCCACCCCGAGTTCCGCTGCGCGGCGCAGCAACCCGGCGCGGCGGGCGCCGTCGCCGACGAGCAGCAGTTGCGCGTCGAGTTCGGGTCGGAGGCGGCGGACGAGCGCGAGCGCCTCGACGAGTTCCTCGACGTTCTTCTCCGGGGCGAGGCGTCCGACGTAGCCGATGGTCGGACGGTCGGGCACGCCGTACCGGAGCCGGAACTCCCGTCGCAGTTCCCCGGAGGGGTCGGGCGCGAAGCGGCGCAGGTCCATCCCGCACGAGATGGGCAGGACGGGGCCGGGGATGCCCGCCCGTTCGGCCAGGGCCGCCGCGTAGGGGGTCGGAGCGGTGACGACGTCGGCGCGCTGGAAGACCCCGGCGGCGTCGTTCCAGGCCCACTCGTGCAGCGCGTGCTGGACCCGGTCGCCGAGCGGGACGTGGTGGGTGAGGTTCTCGGGCATGAAGTGGTTCGTCGCCACGACGGGGACGCCGAGCCGGTTCGCCGCGGTCACCAGGGCGCGGCCGATCAGGAAGTGGCTCTGCACGTGCACGACGTCGGGCCGGACGTCGCGCAGGATCCGGGTGGCGGCGCGGACCAGTCCGGCCGGCGGGCAGAACCGCAGGCCGGTTCCGCCGACGAGCACGGGGAAGGACCGCACGCGGTGCTCCACGACGCCGGAGGCGACGGTCTCGCGGGTGCTGCGCGGACCGCGGGCCGGGGCCACGACGTGGACCTCGTGGCGTCCGGTCAGACCGGCGGCGAGGCGTTGCGCGAACGTCGAGGCGCCGTTGACGTCGGGGGCGTAGGTGTCTGCTCCGATGAGGATTCTCATGGGTGGAACTCAACCGCCACCGACCCCCGTGGGTCATCGCTCCGGGGAACCGCCCCCGGCGGGACCCGGGTCCCTGGGCGGACTACCTCCTCGGTAGGGGTCAGAGGTTCTCGACCGCGGGTCAGAGGTCTCGGCGCAACGCGGTGTGCACGACGTCGGGGGTGAGCACCCCGAGGAACTCCTCGCCGTCGAGGACGGGCAGGAACCGCAGTTCCTGCGCGAGCAGGGCGGAGAAGGCGCTGCGCAGGGTCTCCCGGGCGGCGATGGTGGTGGGGAACCGGCGGGTGTGGTCGCCGACGCGGGCGCTGCGCGACCCCCGCTGCTCCAGGAGGGGACCGCGCGCCACCCACCCCAGCAGGCGGCCGTGGTCGAGGACCACGGCCCACGCCCGGCCGTCGAGTTCCAGGGCCGTCGCGGCGTAGGCGGCGCCGTCGGCGGGGGCGAGTACCAGGGGACGTTCCAGGTCCTCGGGCCGGATCGGGGTCACGGCGAGGCGGCGCAACCCCCGGTCGGAGCCGATGAAGTCGACGACGAACTCCGACGCCGGGTCGGAGAGCAGGGTCGTGGGGGTGGCGATCTGCTCCAGCACCCCGCCGGTGGAGAACACCGCGATCCGGTCGGCGAGCTTGACGGCCTCGTCGAGGTCGTGGGTGACGAAGAGGACGGTCTTGCCCAGTTCTTGCTGGATGCGCCGGAACTCGCTCTGCAGGCGGTCCCGCACGACGGGGTCGACGGCCCCGAACGGTTCGTCCATGAGCAGGACGGGCGGGTCCGCGGCCAGGGCGCGCGCCACCCCGACGCGTTGCTGCTGCCCCCCGGACAACTGCGCGGGGTAGCGGTCGCCGTGGGCCCAGCCGTCGAGGCCGACGAGTTCGAGCAGCTCGTCGACGCGGCGCCGGGTGACGTCGGCGTCCCAGCCGAGCAACCGCGGCACGGTGGCGACGTTCTGCCGGATCGTGCGGTGCGGGAGCAGCCCGCCGGCCTGGATGACGTAGCCGATCCCGCGGCGCAGCGCGACGACGTCGGTGTGGGCGGCGTCGCGGCCGTCGACGACGATGCGTCCGGCGCTCGGTTCGACGAGCCGGTTCACCATCCGCAGGATCGTCGACTTGCCGCACCCGCTGGGTCCGACGAGCGCGACGAGCTCCCCGCGCGCGACGGCGAGGTCGAGGTGGCCGACGGCGGGGGAGTCGTGGCGGCCGTAGCGCTTGGTGACGCCCTCGAAGCGGATGACCTCGTCATCCCGCGTGTCCTGTTCCTCACCCTCGGTGATCACACCGGAAGCCTGACCGACGCTCCCGCGATCGGCAACGTGGGTGGGCGCTGCTCTGGCAAGGTGGGGGCATGGCCGAACGGACGACCGTCAGCACCGAGGACCCGTTCGCGCCGGGCGACGTCGTCTGGCAGCGGATCTCCCCGCGCTGGGCCACCGCGCAACGCGTCGCGGGAGGCATCGTCTTCGCCGTCGCCGTCGTGGTCACCGTCGTCCTGGCCGTCCTGCTGACGCCGTGGATCTGGCTGGCCCTCGTCGTGGTGGTCCCGTTGTGGGCGTGGGACTTCGTGTGGTCCGGGCGGCAGGTGAAGGCGTGGGGCTACGCCGAGCGCGACGACGACCTGCTCGTCGTCAAGGGGATCATGTTCCGCTCGCTGGTCGTCGTGCCCTACGGCCGGCTGCAGTACGTCGACGTGGAGGCCGGGCCGCTGGACCGCAGGTTCGGCCTGGCCAAGGTGCAGCTGCACACCGCCTCCTCCGACTCCGACGCCGCCATCCCCGGGCTCTCCCCCGAGGAGGCGGCCCGGCTGCGCGACCGTCTCGCCGCGCGCGGCGAAGCCCGACTGGCCGGGCTGTGACCGACGAGCACCGGACCGACGAGCACCGGACCGACGAGCCCCGGACCCACGAGCCCCGGACCCACGAGCCCGCTCTCGAGGTCCTGCCGGCCGAGGTCGCGGCCAGGCTCGACGCCCCGACCCGCGCCGTCCTCACCGACCCGGGCTGGCGACGGCTGCACCCGGTCACCCCGGTGCTGCGGGCGTGGAAGGTCGTCGCCGCGGTGCTGGCGGTGGTCGTGGGGCAGAACGTCGACAACATCGTCCGCCTGGACCTGCCCGGCTGGATCCTGACGCTGTCGATCGTCGGGGGGATCCTGCTGCTCGCGATCGTCGGTGCCGGCTACAGCGCCCTGGCCTGGCGCAAGACGCGCTACCGGATCGACGCCGAGGCCGTGCACGTCGAGCACGGGATCCTCTGGCGCCAGCAGCGCCGGGCCCAGCTGGACCGGTTGCAGGCCGTCGACGTCGTCCGGCCGTTGCTGGGCCGGCTGTTCGGGCTGGCCGAGCTGCGCCTCGAGGTCGCGGGCGGTTCCGGCAGCAAGGTGTCGTTGGCCTACCTCAAGGAGGAGGAGGCCCAGCGGGTCCGCAACGCGCTGCTCGCGGCGTCCGCGGGGGTCGTCGTCGCCGAGGGCGAGGACGCCCCGGAGGCCCCGCAGCGCGAGGTCGTCGAGGTCCCGCCGACGCGGCTGCTCCTGTCCACGCTGCGGTCCGGCCTGACGATCTGGATGGTCCTGGTGCTCGTGGGCCTCGGCGTCGGCTGCTGGTTCGCGCAGAGCCTCACCCCGCTGTTCGGTTCGTTCGCCGCGGTCCTCGGCGTGGTCTCGACGGTGTGGCAGCGGTTCTCCCGGGGCTTCAACTTCACCGTCGCGGACTCCCCGGACGGGCTGCGGCTCTCCCACGGACTGCTGGAGCAGCGCTCGCAGACCGTCCCGCCGGGGCGGGTGCAGGCGCTGCGGATCACCCAGCCGCTGCTGTGGCGCAGCGCGGGCTGGTGGCGGGTGGAGGTCAACGTCGCGGGGTACTCCGGCGAGAGCGGCAGCGCCTCCGAGCAGAGCACGACGCTGCTGCCCGTCGGCACCGTGGAGGAGCTCGGGCTCGTGCTGGCGATCGTGCTGCCGGACCTGGGGACGGGTGAGGAGTCACCGCTCGACGTGGTCCGCGCCGGGCTGACCGGCACCGGCACCGACGGCGGGTTCACCCCCGTCCCGCGGGCCGCCCGCTGGCTGGACCCGGTGAGCTGGCGTCGCCGCGGCTACCGCGTCACCGAGCACGCGTTCCTCTCCCGCAACGGCCGGCTGGTCCGCGGTCTCGACGTCGTCCCGCACGCGCGGACGCAGAGCCTCGGCGTCGCCCAGGGTCCGCTGCAGCGTCGTCTGGGCCTGGCCAGCGTCGTGCTGCACTCGACCCCCGGGCGGGTGAAGCCCCGCGTCGACCACCTCGACCCGGCGACGGCGGCGCGGTTGCTGACGGAGCAGTCCCTGCGCTCCCGCGCGGCCCGCGCCGGTTCCGGTCCCGAACGCTGGATGACCACCTGAGCCTCCTCAGCCGGGCAGGGCCCCGCTGCGGGCGAGAGCGGCGGTGAGCAGCTCGAGGTCGATCGCGACGTGCGCGCGGGCGAGGGCCTCGGCCTCGTCGGCACGGCCGGCGACGATCGCGGCGACGAGGGCGCGGTGCTCGCGCAGGGCCCGCACCTCCATGGCGTGCATGCCGTCCGGGGCACCCCACAGGTGCGCGGGGGCGCCGATGCTGAGCCTGCCCTCGAGCTCGCGCAGCACGCGGCGAAGGGTGTCGTTGTGGGCGGCGTCGATGATCGCGACGTGCAGCGCGCTGTCGGCCTGCTGGGACTGCAGACCGGAGTCGGCCGCGGCGTAGGCCTCGAGCGCGTCCTGCACGCGCACGACGTCGGCGGGGGAGCGGTGCTCGGCCGCGGCCCGGCAGACCGCCCCGTGGAGGCGGGCGATCGCGTCGCACAGGTCGCGCAGCTGGGCGTAGCCCGCCGACAGGGTGCGTCCGACGATCTCCGTCGAGGACTCGGGCCACTGCTGCAGCACGAACGTGCCGCCGTGGCGTCCCCGGCGGGTCTCCACCAGGCCGCGGTCGGCGAGCTGGGCCAGGGCGGCGCGGACCGTCGTCCGCCCGGCGCCGAGGACGGCGGCCAGGTCGCGTTCGGCGGGCAGCCGCGAGCCGGGCAGGTACTGGCCGGTGGCGATGGCGGTGACGAGCCGTTCCAGTACCGCGGCGACGCGCGAGCCGGGGTCCACCACGAGGTCCGTCTGCGTCATCCCACCGTCCTCCCGTTTCGCACAGGTTAATTCCCCGCCAATGGTCTTGTCGGAGACCTTTGAAGTGAGGATGCTCACGCCATGCCCGTCACGACCCACGAACTCCCCGTCCTCGGACACCGCACCTGGGTGCAGGTCACCACCCCGTCGACCCCCCGCGCGGGAGCCCTCCCCCTGATCGTCCTGCACGGCGGACCCGGGATGGCCCACGACTACGTCGCCAACCTCGCCGCGCTGGCCGAGGAGACCGGGCGCACCGTCGTCCACTACGACCAGCTCGGCTGCGGCCGCAGCACCCACCTGCCCGCAGCGCCGCCGGAGTTCTGGACCCCGCAGCTGTTCGTCGAGGAGTTCCACGCCGTGCTCGACGGCCTCGGCCTCGAACGGGTCCACGTCCTCGGCCAGTCCTGGGGCGGGATGCTCGGCGCCGAGATCGCCGTCCGGCGGCCCGCCGGGCTGGTCTCGCTGGCGATCTGCAACTCCCCGGCCTCGATGTCGCTCTGGGTCGAGGGCGCCGCCCGGCTGCGGGCCGAGCTCCCGCCGCAGGCCCGCGAGGCGCTGGACCGCCACGAGGCCGCCGGGACGACGACCGACCCCGAGTACCTCGCCGCGACCGACGAGTTCTACGCCCGCCACGTCTGCCGGATCACGCCCACCCACCCCGACTTCGCGGCCAGCGTCGCCCAGATGGAGGCGGAACCGACCGTCTACCACACCATGAACGGCCCCAACGAGTTCCACGTCATCGGAACCCTGCGCGACTGGTCCGTCATCGACCGCCTCCCCGACGTCGCCGTCCCGACCCTGGTGCTCGCCGGCGAGTTCGACGAGGCCACCCCGGAGACGTGGGCGCCGTTCGTGGACCGGATCCCCGACGTCAGCGCGCACGTCTTCCCCGGCGCCAGCCACTGCACCCACCTCGAACAGCCCGAGGAGTTCCGCGCGTTCGTCGCGGCGTTCCTCGCGCGGAACGACGACCTCGCCGACGACCCCGCCGACACCTCAGGAGCTCCGCGATGAGCGACCAGCAACGCACCCTCGAGTCGTTCGGGTACCAGCAGCAGCTCAAACGCTCCGTCTCCACCTTCGACCTGCTGGTCTACGGGCTGGTGTTCATGGTCCCGATCGCGCCGTGGGCGATCTTCGGGACGGTCTACGACAGCGCGCACGGCATGGTCCCGCTCGTCTACCTCATCGGCCTGGTGGCGATGGTCTTCACCGCTCTCGCCTACGGGCAGATGGCGAAGGCGTTCCCGCTGGCGGGTTCGGTGTTCTCCTACGTCGGCCGTGGGATCCACCCGTCGCTGGGGTTCTTCGCGGGCTGGTCGATCCTGCTCGACTACCTGCTCATCCCGACCCTGCTCTACGTCTTCGCCGCCGAGTCGATGGTCGGGATCTTCCCGGGGTCCCCGCGCTGGGTGTGGGCGCTGGTGTTCGTCGCGGTCAACACGGTCGTGAACCTGCTGGGGATCAGTTCGCTCAAGCTCGCCAACCGGGTGTTCCTGGCCATCGAGATCGTGTTCGTGGTGGCGTTCGTCGTCATCGCGGCGCGGGCGCTCAACGGCGGGACGATCCCGGGCGCGGAGTGGGGGGCGACCCCGTTCTGGGACTCCTCCCAGGTGAGCGGCCCGCTCATCGCCGGGGCGCTCTCGATCGCCGTCCTGAGCTTCCTGGGCTTCGACGGGATCTCCACGCTCGCCGAGGAGACGACCGGGCGGAAGAACCCCGCGGGCCGCGCGATGATCATCGCCCTGTTCGTCGTCGCGTTCCTCTTCGTCCTGCAGACCTGGCTGGCCAGCCTGCTCGCCGCGGGCCGGGAGTCCTTCGGCGACGCCGCCGCGGGCAACGCGTTCTTCGACCTCGTCCAGGCCGCGTCCGGCTCGCACTGGAAGACGGCGTTCCTCGTCGTCAACGTCATCGCCGTCGGCATCGCCAACGCGATGGCCGCGCAGGCCGCCACGTCGCGGTTGCTGTTCTCGATGAGCCGCGACCGCCAGCTGCCGGCGTACCTGTCGCGGATCAGCGAGCGTCAGGTCCCGATGGCCGCGATCCTCACCGTCACGGGTCTCACCCTCGTGCTGGTGCTGTTCTTCGTCGGGCAGATCTCGCTGATCTCGTCGCTGGTGAACTTCGGCGCGCTGTTCGGGTTCTGCCTGCTGCACGTCTCGGTGATCGTCCACCACCTCGTGCGCGGGAGGTCGAAGAACTACCTGCTGCACCTCGTCGCCCCGGTGCTGGGTTTCCTCATCATCGGCTACGTGCTGGTGAACGCCGACGCGGCCGCGAAGATCGGCGGCCTCGCCTGGCTCGTGCTCGGGGCCGTCGTCCTCGCCGTCAACCTGCGGACCGGACGCGGGGCTCCGAGCCTGCCCGCGGAGGAGGGGGCGCACCCCTGAGCGGCGGGAGGGTGGTCAGCCGGCGTTGACGTGCCCCGCGAGCCGACCGTGCAGAGCGGCGGTCGCGGGGTTCATCCCGACGATCTCGGCGTGCTTGCCGTGGTCGGCGTACTTGCGGGTGACGGCGTCGAGCGCGGCGATCGAGGAGGCGTCCCACACGTGCGCGTCGCTGAAGTCGATCGTCACCTCGTGCGGGTCGGCGGCGTAGTCGAACTGCGTCACGAGGTCCCCGGAGGAGGCGAAGAACACCTGACCGTGGACGGTGTAGACGCCGGGGGCGCTCGCGCGGACCTCGACGAGGTGGGCGACGCGGCGGGCGAAGAGCACGCAGGCCAGCAGCGTCCCGCCGAGGACGCCGTAGGCGAGGTTGTGGGTCAGGAGCACGATGACGACGGTCAGCACCATGACGGAGGTCTCGCTGCGCGGCATGGCCTTGAGCGTCGCCGGTTTCACGCTGTGCCAGTCGAAGGCGCCGTAGCAGACGAGGAACATCACGGCGACGAGGACGGCCATCGGGATCTTCGCCACGACACCGCCGAACCCGACGACGAGCACCAGCAGGAACGCCCCGGCGAGGAAGGTCGAGAGCCGCGTCCGCGCCCCCGACACCTTCACGTTGATCATCGTCTGGCCGATGACGGCGCAGCCGCCCATGCCGCCGAAGAGGCCGGTGACGATCTGGGCGGTGCCCTGCCCGATGCACTCCCGCGTCTTCGACGAGCGGGTGTCGGTGAGCTCGTCGACGAGCTGGGCGGTCATGAGCGCCTCCATCAACCCCACCAGCGCGACCCCGACGGAGAACGGGGCGATGGTGCGCAGGGTGTCGAGGGAGAACGGCACGTCGGGCAGCCCGAGCGTCGGCAGCGCGTGCGGCAGCGCGCCGTCGTCGCCGACGGTGCGGACGTCGACGTGCAGCACGACGGTGAGGACGGTCAGGACGACGACGGCGATCAGCGGTGCGGGGACCGACTTCACGAACCGCGGCACCACGACCAGCAGCCCGAGGCCGACGAGCAGGACGCCGTACCCGGCGACTCCGGCGTCACGCAGGTTCGGCAGCTGGGCGATGAAGATGGAGATGGCCAGCGCGTTGACGAACCCCGTCGTGACGCTGCGCGGGACGAAGCGCATGAGCCGGGCGACCCCGAGCACGCCCAGGACGATCTGCAGCACCCCGGCCAGCAGGATCGCCGCGACGAGGTAGCCGACGCCGTGGCTGTGCGAGAGGGGCGCGACCACGAGGGCGACGGCGCCGGTGGCGGCCGAGATCATCGCCGGCCGCCCGCCCACGAACGAGCTGGTGACGCCCATGACGAAGGACGAGATCAGCCCGATCCGCGGGTCGACGCCGGCGACGAGGGAGAACGAGATCGCCTCGGGCACCAGGGCCAGGGCCACGACAAGCCCCGCCAGGACCTCGGTGCGCAGCACCCGGACCGAGCGCAGCCACTCCGGACGGCGCAGGCCGGCACGGGGCGCAGCGAGGGCGAGGGGCACCCGCGAACTCTAACCACGCGTCAGAGTGGTCCCGCAGCCTCCTCGGCCGCCGAGGCGCAGAACCACCCGATCAGCGTGCCCCGCCGGCACCTCCACGGCCCTTGCCGCGCAGCTGCGACACCGCGTCGGTGAGCTTGCGCCGCGTCGCGGGATCCTTCGCGGCGCGCTGCGCCTGCTGGCTCAACCGCTTGCCCTCGGGGGACTTGAGGAAGGCCCCCACCTTGCTGATCAGCCCGGCCACGTCGTCCTCCTGGTGTTCGTCTGCGCTCTGACCGCCCAACGGTGGGGCCGGACGGGCGGTTCCGCTACCCGTGCTTGCGCAGGACGACGGCGACGTCGGTCACCGTGAACAGGAAGTGCCCGGCCCGGGCGGCGCTGCGCAGCCCCTCGATCCAGCCCGCCGCACGGGCGGTGAGGACCGGGTCGTCCCCGGCGGCGGCCAGGATCCCCGTCGCGACCTTCCAGGCCACCGAGTCCTCGTCGAAGCGGCGGTGCGGGTCGGCCCAGGAGTGCACCGACTCGACGGTGAACGGGCTCCGCGCCGCGTGCCGCAGCAGCTTGCGGCCCGCGAAACCGTCCCCGCGGGCTCCGCCGCCGGGGACGTGGCCGACGAAGCGGTCGAGGAGCTCACGGGTCAGGGCGTCGTCGTCGCTGGTGAACAGCGCGGTGTCCCAGTCGGAGTGGGCGAGGACGGCGGTGCCCCCGGGGCGCAGCACGCGGTGGACCTCGGCGAGGTGCGCCCCCACGTCGGCGAGGTGCTCGACGGCGTTCAGCGAGACGGCGGCGTCGACCTCGCCGTCGGCCAGCGGCAGGTCCTCGAGGCCGGTGATGTGGGCGCGCACCCGGGGGTCGAGGAGCAGGTCGTCGTCGAGGTTGGACCCGACGTCGACGGCGTGGACCAGGCGCGGGCCCCGGGTCAGCAGGGCGCGCGTCGTCCGCCCGCTGCCGCACGCGAGGTCGAGCACCACGGCCCCCTCGACGGCCCCGGCCAACGTCGTGACGTTCTCGAACCGACCCACGCCCGAAGCCTACGATCAGGACCCGCGGAGGTCTCGGAGCCCCGGTGCGTCACGGTCGGTCAAACCCTGTTCGGCCCTGCGTCACGAGGCTGATCCGGACGGTCGAAGATTCCGTGCACGAGCACTCTCACGTTGCGTCAAAGTGTCCCGGTCTCACCTACAGTCGGGACCAGCACCCAGGGGTGCACGCATGGCCGGGGGGCGGTGCGGTCGATGGTGACGGGGGTCCTGGCGACGTCTGCCCGGCATCAGTGCCGGCGGCGCCCGCGGTCCCCGTCCGAGGGGGAAGGCGGAGCGACGCAGTGGTGGACACGACGCACACGGAGAGCCCCGCGACCGGCGGGTCTCCGGCGCCGCGCAAGCACGGGCGCCGCAAGGTCATCGGGGCGGGCATCGGAGTCCTCGTCGCCGCCGCCGGCGGCGGCGTGTACTGGGCGACCCGGGACGCGAGCGAGCCGATCACCTCGGCCCCGACGCCGGCCTGGACGCCCAAGGCGCACGTCGCCGCCTCCGACCTCGACACCAAGTGGGTCGGCGTCCAGACCCACGACGTCGCCGTCGCGACGGCGTTCGGCGACTGGCTGGGCCGTCCGCTCGACGTCGTCGTCGTCTTCAACTCCGACGCGAACTGGGCCGCGATCTCCGGACCGTGGTTCGCGATGGTCCCCGGCGAGGGCCAGGACTGGGGCCAGTGGGTCCGCGACGACCCGGACAACCGCACCCTCGTGGTCTCCACCGGGCTCGTGCCCGCCGACCCGCCGGAGGACTGGCGCGCCCGCGGGGCCGCGGGGGAGTACGACGCGCACTGGACGACGTTCGCGCAGAACCTCGTCTCCAAGGGCCTCGGTTCCTCGATCGTGCGCCTCGGCTGGGAGCTGAACGGCGACTGGTACGCGACCCACTACATCGGTGAGTCGCAGGAGGAGCGCGAGCAGTGGAAGACGTACTTCCGCCGCATCGTGCAGACGATCAGCCTGGTCGAGGGTGCGGCCTTCGAGATCGACTTCAACATCGCCGAGGGTCAGCAGGACTCCGTGACCATCGACGAGATGTACCCCGGCGACGACTGGGTCGACATCATCGGTGTCGACGTCTACGACTCCTACATCTCCCCGATCGACCCGAGCGCGCGCTGGGAGGAGAAGGACGCGAAGGTCAACAGCCTCTCGGCCGTCATCGCCTTCGCCGCCGCGCACGACAAGCCGATCAGCCTGCCCGAGTGGGCGATGGTCGCCGCCGGGGACACCCAGGGCGGCGGGGACAGCCCGGCGTTCGTCGACCAGATCGCCGACGCCGTCGTGAGTGCCGAGGTCCGCTATCAGGCCTACTTCAACGTCCCCGACGGCGGCGTGGGCATGACCCTGGACGACGCACCCAACGGCAAGGCCGCCTTCCTCAAGAGGTTCGGCGCATCGGGTGACGCCGGGCCGACGCAGTCGTGACCGCGGGTAACCTCGGCGACGTGGTGGGGGCCCAGGAACAGTCGTCAGCGACCGGCGACGGTCCCCGGGCCGGTCGCTTCAGCCGGCTCCGCAGCTCCGGGATGACCCGCAGCCTGTGGAACATCCTCGACCAGGTCGTGGCGAGCGCGAACAACTTCCTCATCCAGTTCGTCATCACCCACGCCTTCACCAAGGACGTCTTCGGCGCCTTCGCGATCGCGTTCTCGGTGTTCTCGATCTCGACGGGATTCTTCCGGGCGCTGTCGACCTCGCCCGTGAGCATGCGCTTCGCCGACGCCGACGACCGCGAGTTCAAGCGCGCAGCCTCCTCGGCGATCGCCCTGACCGGCGGCGGCGCGGCGGTCCTCGGGGCCGTGCTGGTGCTGATGGGTCTCTTCCTGCCCTTCACCGACGCCCTGTCGCACGTCTTCGTCGCCCTCGGCTTCGTCATGCCCGGGCTGATGCTGCAGGACGCCTGGCGCCAGGTCTTCTTCGCCCGGTTGCGTCCGGCCGCGGCCTGCCTGATCGACGTCAGCTGGGTGGTCCTGCAGCTGGCCGGGATCGGCGTCCTGTTCCTCGTCGTCGACACCAACCACATCTCGGCCTTCACCGCGGTCTGGGGTGGGGCGGCCTACCTCGCGTCGGTGATCGGGATGGCGCTGCTGCACCTGCGGCCTCGGCTCTCGCTGGCGATCGCCTGGGTGCGTGAGCAGTACTCGGTGACGCGCTACCTCGTCCCCGAGTTCGTCATCATCCAGACCGGCGGTCAGCTCGCCCCGATCCTCGCGGCCGTCGTGACGACGGTCGCCGCGGCCGGGTCGCTGCGCGGGGCGAACCTCGTGACCGTCCCGGCCACCATCGTCTCGACCGGGCTCATGAGCTTCGCCGTCCCGGAGCTCGTCCGCCGTCGCGAGCGGATGAACCCGCGCAGCTGGGAGTTCGCCGCCGTCGCGATCTCGGGTCTCGTGGTCGCCGTCAGCGTCGTGTGGGGCGCGATCATGCTGCTGCTGCCGACCTCGGTCGGGGAACTCATCCTCGACGACACCTGGGCGGGGGCCCGCTCCGTGCTGCTGCCGACCATCGTCGGTCAGGCCGGTTCCGCGGTCACCGTCGGCTGCGCCGCGGTCCTCTACGCCACCGAGGGTGCCAAGGTGACGATGCGCCTGCACCTGGTCTTCGCCCTCTTCCTGGTCGTCCTCTCCACGGCCGGCGCGTTCACCTTCGGCGCGCAGGGCACCGCCTGGGGCATCGCCGCCGCGTTCTGGATCGTGGCCCCGTGGTGGTTCGTGTCCGTCCGCAAGCACGTGCGCAGCCCCGGGTTCGGGCTGCCGGTCAGCCCACCCGTCGCCTGACCCCGACGCACGCAGGCCCCGTCCCCGGTCCCGGGGGCGGGGCCTCCGGCGTCCCCCCGTGCGTCGGCGCCGGGGGACAGCACGAAGCCCCCTCCGGGTCGGACCGGAGGGGGCTTCACGAGACGTCGGAGGAGACCGGTCAGACGGTGGCGGGCCGGGGTCCGGCGAGCTCGTCGAGGCGCGGGTCCATCCCCGGGCGGCGGGGACGGGAGACCGCGGGCGCGCCCGTCGCGACGCTGTCGGCGGGGACGTCACGGGTCACGACGGCGTTGGCCCCGATGACGGCGCGGTCGCCGACGCGGACGCCGCCGAGGACGCAGGCCCCCGCGCCGATGGTGACGTCGTCACCGACGACGGGCTGACCCGGCGTCGAACCGTCGCCGAGGGTGACGTTCTGGTAGATCCGCAGACCGCGCCCGATCCGCACGTCCGGGCCGATGACGATCCCGGTGGAGTGCATGAGGCAGAGCCCCGGGCCGATCTCGGCGAACGGGGAGATCTCCGCCCCGGCCGAGCGCAGGGTGCGCGCCTGCAGCAGGTGCGCCGCCGGCATGAACCGCGGTGCGACGGCCTGGGCGAGGCGCAGCTGCACGACCGCGCGGACCCGCGGCACCAGCGCGACGCGGGCCACCACGTCGGGCAACCAGGCCCCGGTCGAGCGACCCTGCGGTTCGACCATGTGCTCCAGGTCGCCGCGCAACCGGGCGAGGGGACGACGGCTCAACGGGTTCCTCCGGTCGGGGGGCTGCTCGGGATCCAGGGGGTGGGCCGCGCGGTGCGCAGCTCCGTCTCGTGCTCGCGTTCGAGCTGTCGCTCCTCGCGCGTCGAGAGCTCGGTGCGGCGGCCGACGAAGAGCACGGCCATCGGCAGCAGGACGTAGAAGATGTTCGCCGCCAGGAAGCTCGAGCTCGTCACGGCGTTGAGGAAGATCGCGGCCAGCGCGACGGTCGGCGCGGGGGAACGGCGCACGACGGCGACGTAGAGGAACACCCCGGCGAGCACGGAGGCGGGCACCCCGTACTCGAGGATCAGCTTGACCCCGCCGGCGAAGCTGATCGGCAGCCCCGTCGCGGCGAAGATCTGGTCGGAGATGCGGTCGGCCATCCCCGGCCCGAGGCCCGTCACGATCGACCACGGGTCGCTGGACCAGCGCTGCAGCAGGTACTCGTAGGGCTGCACGAAGCGCAGGCTCCCGGAGGAGTTCGTCTGACCGGCCTCACCGGTGCGGCTCAGCAGGATCGGCCCGATCGGGGTGAGCAGCGCGACGACCGCGGCGACGCCCAGCACGATGCCGGCGCGCAGCGCCCACAGCCCGCCCCGACGCAGCGCGAGGACGACGAGCCCGAAGCCCAGGACCATGAACCCCGTCCCGGTGACGGTGCAGACCAGCGCGACGCCGAAGACGAGGACCCGCCAGTACTGGCGGCCCCGGCTCAGCACCGAGAGCAGGGCCAGGGCCAGGAACTGCGAGAACACCGACGGCTCGACGAACACGAACGCGTTGGCCTTGATGACGGGGGAGCCGTACTCGATCGGGTACGACGTGTTGTAGCCCTGGAAGAGCAGGTTCCCCGGGACGACCTGGCGCACGTAGTCGACGTAGCCCCAGACCCCGGCGAACTGCGTCAGCATCTGCAGGATGCCGATGACGGCGAAGACGAGCATGAACGCCTCGAACCGCTGCTGCACCCGCGGGAAGAGGTGCAGGCGACGTTCGTCGACCCGGAAGCAGAGGGCGGCCCACGTCACCACCAGCAGCATCAGCGAGGTCAGGGCCCCCGTCCCGCGCCAGACGACGTCGACGAGGGCGAAGACCGCCAGTGCGGTCATGGCCAGGACGTAGGTGCGCACCGCGGCACCGTCGTCGCGGACCAGACCGTGGTAGGCCAGGTAGCCGAGGACGGCGGCGACGATCGGGATGGTCACCGGGACCGGTGAGCCCAGGGGCAGCGCCACCCGCTGCAGCACGGTGAGCGCCACGATCACGATCGTCATGCCGACCATCACGCGCGCGTCGGCCGTGCTCGTCGTGCGGGGGCCGTCGGAGCGGCGCCGGCGCACGAGACGGGCGTCGGGGTCGAGCGCGTCCGCCGTCGCGCCGGGCACACCCGGGCTGACCCGACCCGGCAGGCCCGGCCGGGCCGGACGCACCGTCGGGAACGCCGGTGTGACGCCGGTGCTCCGCTGCAGCGCGTCGCTCACGCGGTCACACCGGCTGTCTGCTCGCTCACGCGTCGTCCCCCCGTTCCTCCGGTGCGCCCCCCGACGCAGCCGTTCGCGGTCCCCCCGCGGTGCCTCATGCTAGGCGGCGCGACGTCCGGCGAGGGTCGCCTCGGGCCGGTGCACCCGCCCGTCGGGGGGCCCTCCGTGACAACTTCACACGTTCGCAGCAGTGCTCTCACCCCCGTTCGGCCGCCTGCGTGACAACGCCCGACAAGCCCCGGTGGGAGGTGCAATAGTGGCGCGCGCAGCGGTCGTCGTGTGCCTGATCACACGACGTAGGGGGCACTCAGCACCGGGTAACGGGCGGTGGGGGCCGCGGGTGAAGCCGGGTCGTTGCGTTGAGGGGGGCGCAGTCCTTGCGTCACGTCTGGGAAGGGACTGGTAGTCGGTGACAACGAGCTCGCACGTCCGGAGCGGTTCTGGTGCGTGGGGTGCCATCAGCCGTCAACGGTGGAAGATCCTGGTGGTGGCCGTCCTCATGGCCGTCCTCGGCTACGTCCTGCCGTCGCAGTTGTTGACCCCGTCGTACGCGGCGACGTCGACCATCACGCTGTCGAAGGACCGGCCCTACGACCCGACGACGTCGAACGCGTCCTCGCTGGGTGACCCCACGAAGTGGGCGACCCTGCAGGCCGCGGTCGCCAGCTCCGAGACCGTCCTCTCCGTCGCCCAGGGCACGCTGGCGACGGACCTGCGCTCGACCTTCAAGGACGGCCTCGAGATCGTCGCCGTCGACGAGTCGAACCAGATCACCGTGACCGCGACGGCCACGGACCCCCAGGACGCGGCGACCATCGCCGACGCCGTCGCGACCGCCTACCAGACGGTGAACACGCAGAAGGTGCAGCAGGCCACCACCGCCGCGCTGACCGCCGTGGGCACCGACCGGGCGCAGCAGCAGACGATCAACCTCAACGCCAGCGCCTACGGCAACGGCATCTCGGTGCTCGACGCCGCCACGGTGCCGACCGCCGCGGCACCGCCGTACGCCTGGCAGATCGCGGCCCTGGCCTTCCTCGTCGGCCTCTTCGCCGCCTCGGGGGCCGTGGCGTGGCGCGCGCACCTCAACCAGCGCGTCGACACCCCTCCGCTGGAGGGCATCGCCGAGCTCGGTCGCTGGAACGCCGTCCCGCGCGGTCGCGGCATCGGCGACCAGAACTCCGTGGAGTCCCGCAACGCCGGGATCGTCCTCGTCGGCCTGCAGCACCTGGGCCACCTGCGCACCCCGCGCCTGGAGGTCTCCAGCGTGCTGGTGACCGCCGCCACCGGGAACGCCGGGGCGCTCGCGACCGGTCTGGCCGCCTCCGCGGCCCGCGCCGGGCGCCGGGTCGTGCTGGTCGACGCCGACGAGGGCGGTTCCCGTCTGGCCGCCTTCGGCGCCCCCGTGGCCGGCACCGAGCAGCGCATCCTGCCCGAGCGCCGCTGGAGCGACGAGATCCACCCGTGGGTCATCGGCGGCGGTGCCGTCGTCGGCGTCCTGCCGCTGGACGCCCGCTCGCTGCAGCCGCACGTCGTCGGCGCCGGTGTCCGCCACCTCGTCGAGGCCGGCTACCTGGTGATCTTCGTCGGCGGATCCGTCGTGAACTCCCCGGTGGCGTTCGCCGTCGCCGGCGAGGTCGACGCGGTCCTCGTCCAGATCGAGGCCGAACCGCGCGCCGAGGTCATCAGCCGGACCCTCGCGCAGCTCTCGATCGCGGCCCCGGCCGTCGTCGCCCAGGTCGTCGTCGGGGACACCGGCAACGGGACGCCGGCCTCCGGCGAGCGCAGCGAACCGCTGCGTCAGCGCCCCGTCGCCCCGCCGCAGCCCCAGACCCCCGAGGTCTCCCGCCGCGGCTGAGCCGTGACGCCCGAAGGGCCCGGCCCCACCTGATCCAGGTGGGGCCGGGCCCTTCGTCGTGCGCCCGGTCGGGATCGTTGGCGCCAACCGTGTCACTGGGCGGGATGGTTGGCGCCAACGGTGTCGCTCGGCGGGATGGTTGGCGCCAACGATCCCGACCCGCGCGGCTCAGGAGGGGGCGCCGGCGGCGGCGATCTCCTCCCACGGGCCGGGGGCGATCCAGCCGAGCTCCATGTGGGTGGCCAGGGCGGGCTCGGCGCCCAGCAGCACCCGCCGCCGCGAGGGGCGGCGCAGCGAGCGCAGGTCGACGGCCGCACGCATCCCGAACAGGTACCCGCGCCGCAGCGCCGACCTCCACGCCGCCGTGCCCTCGGCCGGGTCGTGGTGCTCCAGCAGCTCGCGCAGCGTGAAGCGCCGCCGGCCCTGCAGCGTCAGGCAGCTCGCGTAGTCGAAGTTCCCGCCCGAGAGCGCGCACAGCTGCAGCAGCCGTTCGTCCTCGCGGACGGCGCGGACGCGGGCCGCGAAGGTGCTGGTGGTGCTCACCAGTGGGGTCCAGCGCGCCGGCAGGCCGGTGTCCTCGACCTCCTCGCCGTAGGGCGCGAAGTAGTCGGCGTGGGCGTGCGCGGGGTCGCTCACGGCGTCGACCAGGGCCACCAGCGCCTCCGGCCGCCACAGGTAGTCGTCCTCGGCGAGCAGCAGGACGTCTTGCGCCGCCCAGGAGCGGCGGCGCGGCAGCGCCAGCGCCGCCAGGTAGCTGCGCCGGTTGGACCCGCCCTCGAAGCTCACCGGGTCGCCCCAGAGCTGCATCAGCTCGAGGCGGTCGCCCGGGACGGGACCGTCGTTGAGGAACACCACCTCGACGTCGGCGTCCGGACGCTGCGCGCGGGCCGCGGCCACCGCGGCGCAGAAGGACGCGAGTCCCACCCGCTTGCTGTACCAGGACGGGCGACCCTTGCTGTTCTCCCCGCCGTGCGAGCGGTAGACGACGTGAAGTCTCACCGTCCGATGGTACCGATCGGGGACGTCCCGACGGGTTGCCCGCTCACCCGTGATCACCGGACGGGCATGCTCATCGCTACCCCGGGCCCCTGCGTTACAGGTTCCGGGAAAATTTCTGCTCAAGGATCCCGGCACTCGCACCGATGGGTCAGGTGTCACCCCGAACGGGCCAACACGGTTCCTCCGCTCCCCTCCTGCGGACGGCGCCATGACCACAGCGAGGTTGATCCACCCCATGAGCAAGGTTTCGAAGTTCCTGTTGTCCACGGCCGCCATCGCCACCGTCGCGAGCGGTCTCACCGCCGCCGGCGTCTCCGCCGCGAACGCGGCCGACAGCGGTGTGGTGCGCGTCAGCACCCTGAAGAGCTCCTTCACCGACTCCGCCGGCAAGGTCTGGAACGCGGACAGCGGTTTCGCCGGTGGCTGGCAGAACCCCAACACCACCGGCGTCGACATCGCGGGCACCACGAACGACAAGCTGTTCCAGTCCGAGCACTACGGCATGACCGGGTGGAGCGCCCCCGTCGCCAACGGCACCTACAAGGTGACGCTGAAGACCGCCGAGACCTACTGGTCGCAGCGTGGCGCCCGCGTGTTCTCGGTCACCGCGGAGGGTCAGAACGTCATCTCGAACCTCGACATCTTCGCCGAGGTCGGAAAGAACGTCGCCCTGAACAAGTCCTTCACCGTCAAGGTCGACGACGGGACCCTGAACCTCGGGTTCTCCCAGACCCGCAACTACGCCACCGTGAGCGCGATCCTCGTCGAGAACTCCGGTGCGGTGAGCGGGACGCCGCGTCCGTCGAACCCGACCCCGACGCTGCCTCCGGTGACGCTGCCTCCGGTGACGCTGCCTCCGGTGACGACGCCCCCCGTGACGACGCCCCCCGTGACGACGCCCCCCGTGACGACGCCCCCCACCACTCCTCCCGTCGCCCCCGGCCCGACCCGGAACGCCTCCGGCCACGAGTGGATGTCCGGTTCCTCGGGCGTCGGTGCGGCCGACGGGCAGTTCGGGAACTGGCGCGGCAGCAACCTCGACATCGTCTCCAGCTGGGCCGGCAACGCCGACAACTCCGCGAACTTCTACACGCTGTGGAAGGGCGCCGAGTACGGCAACTGGAACGGTTCCATGGACATGGCCGTCGGCGGGATCGACTCCGGCGAAACCTGGTCGCAGGCCGCCAGTGGTCGCTACGACGCCCGCTGGGCGGCCTCGCTGACCAAGCTGAAGTCGCTCTGGGCCGGTCGCCAGGGAACCATGTACATCCGCTTCGCCCACGAGATGAACGGCTACTGGTTCTCCTGGAGCGTGAACAAGAACAACTACCAGGACTTCATGACCTCCTGGAAGCGCTACCGCGCTCTGCAGCAGCAGATCTTCCCCGAGGCGAAGCTCGTCTTCTCGGTGAACAAGGAGTCCAACGGCCCGGGCATGAACTGGACGAACTTCTTCCCCGGCAAGCAGTACGTCGACGTCCTGTCGGTCGACTACTACAACAACTGGCCCTACGCGGCCACCGTGGACCAGTTCAACGCGCAGTCCTGGGACAAGGACGGCTACGGCGCCCCCAAGGGCATCAACGCCCACCTCGCCTTCGCGAAGAGCCAGGGTCTGCCGCTGTCGGTGTCGGAGTGGTCGGGCAACGCCGACGACGGTGACTCGCCCGGTTTCGTCCAGGGCATGTACGACTTCTTCAAGGCCAACGCCGGGACCGGCGCCGGTCAGCTCGCCTACGAGGTCCAGTTCAACTGCGACATCGACAACCACCGCTGGCTGCTCAACGGTGGGTCCCGCATGCCGAACTCGGCGGCGAAGTACAAGGAACTCTTCTGAGTCCTGCCGCGCCGGACCGTCGTCCGACGTGAGAGCGCCCCCGTCGACCAGGGAGACCTGGTCGACGGGGGCGCTCCTGCGTTCCCGGCGGGACGGAGCGGTTACTTCAGCCGTTCCATCACGACGCGACCGGCGACGCTGGCGCGACCGGTGGTCACACCCTTGACGTAGGCCCAGTGCTGGTCCGCGCGGTCGGTGCGGCGCAGGACCCGGCACTGCACGGTCCGCACCGCGTAGCCCAGGGCGAGGACGGAACTGATCCCGTTCACGGTCGCGGCGCCGTGGTGGCGGCCGAGGTAGCGACGCATGGCGGCGCCGCGCAGGCGCAGCATCTCCAGGGACGGGGCGCCGGACCCCCCGGCGGCGTGCGGGACGATGACGTCGGTGCGCAGCTTCTCGTGCAGGCCGGCGGCGCGGGCGCTGCGACCGAACATCATGTCCTCGTTGTAGACGTAGAAGTCCTCGTCGAAGCACCCGAGCGCGAGGAACGTGCTGCGTCGGACGGCCATGCACGCACCCGTCGTCCAGTCGACCTCGAGGAGTTCGCCGGGGGCGGGTTTCGCGTAGAGCCCGGCCCGGGGGAACACCTTGTGCAGGCCCGCGGCGTGGACCAGCGCGCGGGCCGCGGTGGGTTCCCAGCCGCCGACGCCGAGTTCCACCTTCCCGTTGACGCCGGCCATCGTCGCGGCCGAAGCGGCCAGGGTCGCGTCACCGGCGACGTCGGCCACCAGGGTCTGCAGGTGCTCCAAGGTGGGGCGGGAGTCGGGGTTGCCGAACACCACGAACTCGTGGGTCGAGGTCCGCGCCCCCATGTTGGCGGCACGGGCGAAACCCTTCCCGCCCCCGGAGTCGACGTAGCGGGTGTTGCGACGCTGCGCCGGCAACTGCGACAACCCGTCCACGTCGGAGGCGTTGTCGACCACGACGACGGGGAGCTCCTCGGGCAGGTTCTCGAGGAGGGCGCGGATCTGGTGGGCGCTGCGGTAGCTGACGAGCACCAGTTCCACGTCGTGGGTGAGCACCCCTCCGCCGTCCTCGCGGCCCGCGCTCTCCGTCGCCTCGTCCATCGTCCCGCCCCTGGTCTGCGTCACGTGCGAGCTCACGTTCGTCCCCGTCCCCATCGAATCCCCACCGAGTCCCCCCATCGTCGATCCCCCGTGCCCCCGCGCCGGTGTCCGGCACCCGGGAACGGATGCATCGTCGCCGAGCGGGGCGCCGCGATCCAGTGTGGACCCCCCGGTCGGGGACCCGTGAGGGTGACGCAGGGTGGCGAACGGGTGGTTCTGCGAATTCTCCGGTGGAAGTTCTTCTAGAAAAACTAACTCGCTGTAAAACATGTCTCACGCTTTGTCATGGCTTGCGACGGAACGCTCTCGGAAACGTCGTGAAACTACTGTGCGTGATGAGTAGAACACGTAAGCCGTTGTTGCCTGGCCGGGACGCCCTTGCAAGAATGCGCCGAACACCCCGCGAACAGCGTGGGGACCACGGGGGTGGTGAGGGGGGTCCGACGACCGGCACGGTCGACGGGTCTCACCGGCCTCGACGGCTGTTTTGGGGGGAACCACGCGTGAAGCTGCGTCGTCCGAGTCCTGCGGTGGGAGCACTCACCGTCATGTCCTTCGCGGGGCACGTGATGTACCCGCTGTACCTGCTGGCCAGCGAGCGCATCGCGCCGCGCAGTCCGTACCGTCCGAAGCCCGGTGAGGCCGACTGGACGTGGGACGACGTCGACGTCCTCATCCCGGCGTTCGGTGAGTCGAGCATCCTCGCCGAGACCGTCCCGCAGCTGCTGGGCGAGGGCGTGCCGCTGGACCGCATCACCATCGTCGTGGACGAGGACGAGAAGACCCGCGCCGTCGCCGAGGAACTCGGCTGCCGGGTCGACTGGTCCGCGCAGCGTGCCGGCAAGGCCGCCGCGGTCAACCGCGGCATCGAGAACTCCAAGGCTGACATCGTCGTCCTGCTCGACGCGAACGCCTTCGTGCCGGGGGAGGGGCTGCGCGCGCTCATCGACCGCGTCGCCACCGACCTGCACCTCGCGTCCGGGGTCCGCAAGGAGTCCGGCGCCCAGGACGAGGGTCTGTACTGGCGCTACGAGAACTGGATCAAGCAGACCGAGGCCGGTCGCGGTGGGTCCCTCGCGCTCGTGGGTGAGGCCGTGGCGCTGCGCCGGGAGTCCTTCCGGCCCATCCCGAGGTCCGTCCTCAACGACGACCTCTTCCTCGCCTTCGACTTCGCCCGTCGTGGGCTGAACGTCGGCGTGGTGCCGGAGTGCGTGGCCGTCGAGGACTCCGCCCCGCGCAACGACCAGCTCGAGCGCCGCGTGCGCATCATGAGCGGGCAGCTGCGGCTGTTCTGGGGTTTCCGCCGCTCGTTCGTGTCGGGAGACGACAAGTTCCTGCACTTCGCGATGCACAAGGGCTGGCGTTCCACGCTGGGCCCTGCCGCGCAGCTCACGCTGACCGCGGCCTGCCTGGCCCGGCCCCGGAGCCGGTTCAGCCAGGCGTTCCTGCTCGCCGAGGCCGTCTCGGTCGCGGCCTACCTCAAGGGCGACAAGCTCCAGGGCAGGGCGGCGGCTCCGTTGCGGGTCCTCGGTCAGGCCGTCGGCATGCCGCCGGTCATCTTCGCCCTGTCCATCCCGCGGGCGCTCGGCCGGTCGCGCAGCGGAGCCTGGAAGAAGCGCAGCAGGTGAGTTCTCCCCGCACGGCCTGGGTGGTCGCCAAGCAGCTCCCCGCGAGCACGGACTCCGGTGGGCGCCAGCGCATCCGGGCCGTGATCGACGTGTACGCGCAGGTGTTCGGCGAGGTCCACGTGGTGGGTTTCGACACCTGGCCCGGGTGGCGCGAGGTGCTGCCGGCGCACGTGAAGGTCCACGAGGTCGCGGCCCCACGTCCCACACCCGCCGCGGTCCTGAAGGGCTCGCTGTTCGCGGGGAAGTGGTTCTCGCGCCGGATCCACGACCTGCTCGCGATCGGCGTCCGCTCCGGCGACGTCGTGCACGTCGACTTCCCGCAGATGGCGGTCAACGTGCCGACCGACGTGCGCATCGACGTCCTCGACCTGCACAACGTCGAGTCCGACCTCATCGCCCGCAGGTTGCGCACCGAGAAGCCGCTCGCGGCCAGCGTGCTCGCCCCCGAGGTGGCGCGGTTCGCCCGGTTCGAGTTCGCGACGGCCCGCCGCGCCGAGCACGTCACGGCCTGCAGCCGACGGGACCAGGAGGTCCTCGCCGCCCGCGGGATCGCCAGCACCTTCGTGCCCAACGGCGTCACCAGTGCGCAGCACGTGCCGACGCTCCCGCCGGGTGCGCGGACGGCGCTGTTCGTCGGTGCCCTCGACTACGGCCCCAACAAGGCCGCGCTGCGCTGGTTCCTCGACGAGGTCTGGCCGAAGGTCCTGGCCGGCGTCCCCCAGGCGCGGTTCCTCGCCGTGGGTCGCGGTCTGAGCGCCGCGCACCCGCGTCCGGCCGGCGAGCCGGACGGGGTGGAGTTCCACTCCGACGTCGACTCCGTCGACCCGTTCTACGAGCGGGCCGACGTGTGCGTCGTGCCGCTGCTCTCGGGGGGCGGTACGAAGATCAAACTCGTCGAGGCGCTGTCCCGCGGCCGGGCCGTCGTCACCACCAGCCTGGGCCTGGAGGGGCTGGAGGAACACCGTGCGGTGCTCCGCGTGGCCGACGGCGCGGACGCGTTCGCCGCGGCCCTGGTCGAGTTGTTCACCGATCCGGAGCAGGCGGCCAAGCTCGGCGCGGCCGCTGCCGACGTGGCGCAGTCGTTCTCGTGGGAGACCGCGATGACTCCTCTGCGTGATGTGTTGTCTGCTCTTCGTGGTGTTTGAGGCGCAAGAGAGGGGCGTTAGCCCACTCCGGGGAAGTTCACGCTCCGTGTTCGAGTCGCTGTAGTAGCCTCGCGTCAGCACCTCGACGGGGAAACCGGTGGCACGGATTCGTGGGGGGTTCGGACCGCCACCGGTGAACGTTCCCCTCGCACCACGGGTGACTTCCCCCACGTGTGACGCCGCCTCCCCGACGAGGTGGGGCAGGCGTCGACGAGACGCAACCGATCCGGTTCCGAGTGAGGGAAAGACATGACCGAAACCGCCAGCACGTCGCAGACGCCCGTGTCCGAGATCCCCGTCGTCATCCTCTGCGGTGGCATGGGCACCCGACTGCGCGAGGCCAGCGAGAAGCTGCCGAAGCCGCTGGTGGACATCGGCGGTCGCCCGATCCTCTGGCACATCATGAAGCTCTACAGCTCCTACGGCTTCCGCAAGTTCGTCCTGTGCCTGGGCTACAAGAGCGACATGATCAAGCGCTACTTCCTCGACTACCGGCTCAACGCCGGCGACTTCACGCTGAACCTGTCCACCCAGGACGACCCGACCTTCCACACCAACGGTGTGCAGGAGGACTGGGAGATCACCTTCGTCGAGACCGGTCTGACCACCGCGACGGCCGCCCGCATCAAGCGCGTCGAGCAGCACCTGACCGCCGACAAGTTCGTCCTCACCTACGGCGACGGGCTCGGCGACGTCGACATCGCCAAGACCCTGCGCGACCACGAGGCCGGCGGCCGCCTGGCCACCGTCACCGCGGTGCACCCGAGCTCCCGCTACGGCGAGATGCACGTCACCGGCGACACCGTCAGCGAGTTCAACGAGAAGCCGACGCTGGCCGACGGCTGGGTCAACGGCGGGTTCTTCGTCTTCGACCGCGCGTTCGCGGACAAGTACCTCGAGGACGACCCGGACATGATGCTCGAGCAGAAGCCGCTGCAGACCGTCGCCCGCGACGGCCAGCTGACGGTCTCCCAGCACGAGGGCTACTGGCTGGGCATGGACACCTTCCGGGAGTGGACCGAGTTCAACAAGCTCTGGGACTCCGGCAAGGCGCCGTGGAAGACCTGGGAAGACTGAGAAACCCCCTTCTAGGAACCGGAGAACTGCTGTGAAGATCGTCGTCACCGGGACCGAGGGTTACCTCGGCGCCCTGCTCGCCCCCACCCTGCTCGAGTCCGGCCACTCGGTGCTCGGCATCGACACCGGCTACTACAAGCAGGGCTGGCTCTACAACGGCGTCACCGCCTCGGTCGAGACCCTGGCCAAGGACATCCGCCACGTCACCGTCGAGGACCTCGCGGGCGCCGACGCCGTCGTGCACATGGCGGAGCTGTCCAACGACCCCCTCGGTGAGCTGATCCCCGACGTCACCTACGTGGTGAACCACAAGGGTTCGGTCCGCCTCGCCGAGATCGCCAAGCAGGCGGGGGTGCAGCGCTTCGTCTACATGTCGAGCTGCTCCGTCTACGGCGTGGCCGAGGACACCGTCGACGAGACCTCCGCGGTCAACCCGCAGACGGCCTACGCCGAGTGCAAGGCCCTCGTCGAACGCGACGTCGCGCCGCTGGCCGACGACGACTTCTCGCCGGTGTTCATGCGCAACGCGACCGCCTACGGCGCCTCGCCCCGGCAGCGCTTCGACATCGTGCTGAACAACCTCGCCGGCCTCGCCTACACCACCGGCAAGATCGCCATGACCTCCGACGGTTCGCCCTGGCGTCCGCTGGTCCACGGCCTCGACATCGCCAAGTCGATCCGCGCGGTGCTCGACGCCCCGCGCGAGGCGATCCACAACCAGATCTTCAACGTGGGCGACTCCGAGCAGGTCTACCGGGTCCGCGAGATCGCCGAGGCCGTCGGCCGCGCGCTGCCCGAGGCCGAGATCACCTTCGGCGCCAGCAACAACGGCGACAACCGCAGCTACAAGGTGAACTTCGACAAGATCCACTCGACCCTCGAGGGCTTCTCCTGCGACTGGAACGCCGACAAGGGCGCCCAGCAGCTCATCGACGTCTTCCGGGCCATCGACCTGGACGAGGAGACGTTCAAGGGCAAGGGGCACACCCGCCTCAAGCAGCTCGAGCACCTCATCCGCACCGAGCAGCTGGACAAGGAACTCTTCTGGCGCACGCAGCCGGTCTCGGGGATCACCCGGTGAAGATCCAGACCACGCACATCGAGGGCGTCGCGATCATCGACCTCGAGGAGCGCGCGGACGACCGCGGGTTCTTCGCCCGGTCCTTCTGCCGCGACGAGTTCCTCGAAGCCGGCCTGAACCCGGCCGTCGAGCAGTGCAACCTGTCCTTCAACCACAAGGCCGGGACGCTGCGCGGGATGCACACCCAGGTCGACCCGGCCCCGGAGGCGAAGCTGGTGCGCTGCACCGCCGGCGCCATCCAGGACATCATCGTCGACCTGCGCCCGGACTCCCCGACGCGGTTCCAGCACGTCGCGGTGGAGCTCTCCGCCGCGAACCGTCGTGCGCTCTACGTCCCGGAGTACTTCGCCCACGGGTACCTCACGCTGACCGACGGCGCCGAGGTCACCTACCAGGTGAGCCAGAGCTACACCCCGGGCACCGAACGCGGTCTGCGCTTCGACGACCCCGAGCTCGCCCTGCCCTGGGTGCGCGACGTGGCCGTCATCAGCGACAAGGACGCGTCCTGGACGCTGCTCGCGGACGGGGCGGTGCTCTCTTGATCATCGTCGACAAGGCGCTCCAGCAGCGCCAGGCCGAGGGGCGCCCCATCCGGGTCGCGCTCGTCGGTGCCGGGTTCATGGGCCGCGGCTTCGTCAACCAGGTCGTGAACTCCGTGCCGGGCATGGAACTCGTCGCGATCGCCAACCGGACCGTGTCGAAGGCCCGTGACGCCTACGAGCAGGCCGGGGTCACCGGCGTGGTCGAGGCCGACGACGCCGCCGCCGTGGACCGGGCCATCTCCGCCGGGAAGCCCGTCGTGTCGGGTTCCTACGAGGCCGTCGTCGACGCGGGCCAGGTCGAGGCCGTCGTCGAGGCGACCGGGAACACCGAGTACGGCGCGCACGTCGTCGTCCGCGCGATCGAGGCGGGAAAGCACATCGTCCTGCTCAACGCCGAGGTCGACGGGACCGCCGGCCTCGCGCTGCGCACCCGCGCCGAGAAGGCCGGGGTCATCTACACCGGCTGCGACGGCGACCAGCCCGGCGTCCAGATGAACCTCATCCGCTTCGTGCGCTCCATCGGCGTCACGCCGCTGGTGTCGGGGAACATCAAGGGTCTGCAGGACGAGTACCGCAACCCCACCACCCAGGAGGGGTTCGCCAAGCAGTGGGGTCAGGACCCCTACATGGTGACGAGCTTCGCCGACGGCACGAAGGTGTCGTTCGAGCAGGCGCTGGTCGCCAACGCGGCGGGGTTCTCGATCGAGAAGCGCGGCATGCGCGGGGCCGACCACCGCGGTCACGTCGACGAGCTGACGACCATGTACGACGTGGAGGCGCTGAAGGAACTCGGCGGCGTCGTCGACTACGTCGTGGGTTCCAAGCCGGGCCCCGGGGTCTACGTCCTCGGCACCCACGACGACCCGAAGCAGCAGCACTACCTGAACCTGTACAAGCTCGGCACCGGGCCGCTGTACTCGTTCTACACGCCGTACCACCTGTGCCACTTCGAGGTCCCCCTCACGGTGGCCCGTGCGGTGCTGTTCGCCGACGCCACGATCGTCCCCGGTGACGAGGTGAAGGTCGAGGTCGTCACCACGGCCAAGACCGACCTCGCCGCGGGCCGGGAGATCGACCGCCTCGGCGGGTACGACACCTACGGCGTGGCCGAGACCTACGCGGCGACCAAGGCGCAGAACCTGCTGCCGATGGGTGTCGCCGAGGGCTGCGTCCTCAAGAACGACGTGAAGAAGGACCAGGTCCTGACCTACGACGACGTGATCCTGCCGGAAGGCCGTCTCATCGACGCCCTCCGCGCGGAACAGGCCGCCCTGCTCGGGAGCTGACCCCCGTCGGCCCCGGGTTCGGGTCGTGGACGCATCGTGGCGAACCTACGGGTGCGGTGCGTCCACGACCCGAACCCGGGGCCGTCGTGCGTCCGGGGCCGGAGGGTTAGGGTTCCGGACGTGAACTCCGCAGGCAGGCTCGACGTCGCCGTGGTCGGCGCAGGCCGGGTCGGGCCCGTCCTGGGGGCCGCGTTGCGGGCCGCGGGACACCGGATCACCGGCGTCTCCGCGCGGACCCGGGCGAACGCCGAACGCGTCGAGGCCCTGCTGCCCGACGTCCCCTGGATCGAACCGGGCGACGCGTTCGCGGCCGACCTGGTCCTGTTCGCCGTGCCCGACGACGTCCTCGGACCGCTCGTCAGCCGCCTCGCCCGCAACGTCCGGGCCGGTCAGCTCGTCGTGCACACCAGCGGTCTGCACGGCACCGGGGTCCTCGGCCCCGCCGCCGCGAACGGGGCGCTCCCGCTCGCGCTGCACCCCGCCATGACCTTCACCGGGACCTCGCTGGACCTGCAACGCCTCCTCGGGGCGGCCGTGGCGGTCACCAGCTCCGCCGTCCTCGCGCCCGTCGCCGACGCCCTCGTCCGCGAGTGGGGCGCGTCCCCCGTCGCGGTCGCCGACGCGGAACGCGCGCTCTACCACGCCGCCCTGGCCCACGGGTCGAACCACCTGGTCACCCTCGTCGCGCAGGCCCTGGACGCGGCCCGCGCCGCGGTGGGGGACAACGCCGAACGGGTCCTGCGCCCCTTGCTGCAGGCCGCCCTCGAGAACGTGCTCGCCCACGGCGACGAGGCCCTCACCGGACCGGTCGCCCGGGGCGACGCGGGGACCGTCGCGACCCACCTGCGGGTCCTCACCGACCACGACCCGCGGACCGCGGCCACCTACGTCCAGCTGGCGGGGGTCGCGACCGACCGGGCGCAGGCGTCGGGCAGGCTGACCGCCGCGCTCGCCGAGGCCGTGCGCACGCAACTGCACCGAACTGGAGAACCGTGAGCCTCACCGTCACCCGGACCCGCGCCGAACTCGCCGCGGCCCGCTCGGCCCTCGACGGGCCCGTCGCCGTCGTCATGACGATGGGCGCGCTGCACGCCGGGCACGCGGAGCTCATCGCCGAAGCTCGCCGCCGCGCCCCGTCCGTCCTCGTCACGATCTTCCTCAACCCCCTGCAGTTCGGGGCGGGGGAGGACCTGGCCCGCTACCCGCGCACCCTCGACGACGACCTGCGCCTGGCCGAGGCGGCCGGTGCGGACGTCGTGTTCGCTCCCGGCCCCGACGTCGTCTACCCCGACGGTGATCCCGGCGTCCGGGTCGCCGCCGGACCGCTCGGCACGGTCCTCGAGGGAGCGAGTCGTCCCGGCCACTTCGACGGGGTCCTGACCGTCGTCGCGAAGATGTTCCACCTCACCCGCGCCGACCTCGCGTTCTTCGGTCAGAAGGACGCCCAGCAGTTGCTGCTGGTGCGCCGGATGGTGCGTGACCTCGACCTCGGGGTGGACGTCGTCGCCGTCCCCACCGTGCGCGAGGGCGACGGTCTGGCCATGTCGAGTCGCAACCGCTACCTGACCCCCTTCGACCGCGAGGTCGCGCTGGTGCTGCAGAAGGCGCTCACGGCCGGGGCGGCCGCCGCGAGCGAGGGGCCCAGCGCCGTCCGCCGGGCCGCGCGCGACGTCCTCGTCGCCGAACCCGCTGCCCGCGTCGACTACCTCGCCCTCGTCGACCCGCTCGACCTCGCCGACGTGCGCGAGCACTACCGCGGGGACGCGCTGCTCGCCGTGGCGGCCCGGGTGGGTTCGACGCGCCTGATCGACAACGTCCCCCTCGTCGTGGGCCGACCCGACAACTGATCCCGACTAACCTGGAGGCGTGAGCGACACGCAGGCCCCGGACCAGACCGACGCGGCGCAGGGTCCCGACGAGGACTTCGACGACGCCCCCGAACAGGTGCGGGTCCGGCGGGAGAAGCGCGACCGCATCCTCGCCGCGGGAGGTGAGGCGTACCCCGTCTCGGTGCCCCGCACCGGCTCCCTCGCCCAGCTGCGCGAGCAGTACGCCCACCTCGAGGCGGGCGAGGAGACGACCGACCAGGTCGGGATCACCGGGCGCGTGGTGTTCCTGCGCGGCACCGGGAAACTGGTGTTCGCGACCCTGCAGGAGGGGGACGGCACCCGGCTGCAGGCCATGGTCTCGCGCGACGGCGTCGGCGAGGACGCCCTCGCGACGTGGAAGTCCGACGTCGACCTCGGCGACATCGTCTTCGTGCGCGGCAACGTCATCTCCTCCAAGCGGGGGGAACTCTCGGTGCTCGCCGATTCCTGGCTGATGGCCTCGAAGTCGTTGCGTCCCTTGCCCGTCCTGCACAAGGAACTGTCCGAGGAGACCCGCGTCCGGCAGCGCTACGTCGACCTCATCGTCCGCGAGGCGGCCCGCACGAACGTCCGGGCGCGCTCGAACGTCGTCCGTGCGGTGCGCCGTACGCTGGAGGACCGCGGGTTCCTCGAGGTCGAGACGCCGATGCTGCAGACCCTGCACGGCGGGGCCAGCGCGCGTCCGTTCGTGACGCACTCGAACGCGTTCGACACCGACCTCTACCTGCGCATCGCGCCGGAGCTGTTCCTCAAGCGCTGCGTCGTCGGCGGCATCGAACGCGTCTTCGAGATCAACCGGAACTTCCGCAACGAGGGCGCCGACTCCACCCACTCGCCCGAGTTCGCGATGCTCGAGACCTACCAGGCCTGGGGCGACTACGACTCGATCGGCCGGCTCACGCAGGACCTGATCCAGAACGCCGCCACCGAGGCGTTCGGGACCCAGCAGGTCACCCTCGCCGACGGTTCGGCCTACGACCTCGGCGGGGAATGGGCCGCCATCTCCATGTACCCCTCGCTCTCGGAGTCCCTGGGGGAGGAGATCACCCCGGAAACCTCCCGGGAACACCTCCTCGCCGTGGCGGAACGCCTGGGAATCAGTGTCGACGCGTTGCGCTGGACCCACGGAAAGCTCGTCGAGGAACTCTGGGAACACCGGATCGCTGATTCCCTGCATTCCCCGACGTTCGTCCGCGACTTCCCCGTCGAAACGTCGCCGCTGGTGCGTGCGCACCGGGAACTCCCAGGTGTCGTGGAGAAGTGGGACCTCTACGTCCGCGGATTCGAGCTCGCCACCGGGTATTCCGAGCTCGTCGACCCCGTCGTGCAGCGGGAACGGTTCGTGGAACAGGCCCGCCTCGCCGACCTCGGCGACGACGAGGCCATGCGCATCGACGAGGACTTCCTGCAGGCCCAGGAGCACGGGATGCCGCCGACGGGCGGCATGGGCATGGGCATCGACCGCCTCCTGATGGCCTTCACCGGCCTCGGGATCCGCGAAACCATCACGTTCCCGCTGGTCAAGCCCCGCTGAGCGCAGGACGCCGGAGTGGCCCGGCGGACGTAAGCTTGCGGTCGTGGACTACCTCGCCGCCCTGCTGCCGTCCGTCGGGCTCTGCGCCCTGTTCGCGCTGCTGATGCGGTCGATCCTGCACGCCGACCGGCGTGAACGGGCGGCCGAGGCGAAGGTCCGGGCCGAGGGCCGCGCGAAGGCGGAAAGCGCGAACGGCACCGACCGGCCTTCCTGAACGTCTTTTCCCTTTCTCGCGAGTTGATTTGACCCGGTGCGTCGGAATGCGTCAGAGTGATGCAGGTCCGGCGCACTTTCGCGTTCGGGCACTGATTCTTCGTGAAAGGTTGCCCACTCATGGCGCAGAAGGTGCAGGTCCTCCTCGTCGACGACATCGACGACGGTGACGCCTCGGAGACGTTGACCTTCTCCCTCGACGGGGTCAACTACGAGATCGACCTCTCCGACGAGCACGCCTCCGCACTGCGCGAGGCCTTCGCCCCCTGGGTCGGGCACGCCCGCCGCGTCAGCGGTCGCGCCGCCGGCGGTCGCCGTTCGAGCACGCCGCGTCCCGCCGCCGCGAAGCCCGCCGGCAGCGGTCCCGACCGCGACACCGGCGAGGTCCGCACCTGGGCCCGCGAGAACGGCTACACGGTCTCCGACCGCGGCCGCATCTCCGCCGAGATCCTCCAGGCCTACGACGACGCCCACTAGGAGGGAGCGCCGCTGACGCGCGGCGCTCCACCCGTTCGAACAGAAGGCCCCCGCCCTCGTGCCGCGCACGGGATCGGGGGCCTCCCGTCGTCCGGCGCACCGCCGGGCCACCCTGCGGTCGGGGCCGGGGTCCGTGCTCGCACCTTCGGCAGGACGGGTCCCGCACCCATCGGTGGATGCCGGGGCCGGTCACGGCCCGTGAGGATGAGGGACGTCAGCACGTCCACCCCCAGAAGGGTCATCCCATGATCGAGGCGGTCGGCCTGCGCAAGGTCTACGGCAAGAAGGTCGCGGTGCACGACCTCAGCTTCACCGTGCGCCCAGGCATCGTCACCGGGTTCCTCGGGCCGAACGGCTCCGGCAAGTCCACGACGATGCGCATGATCGTCGGCCTGGACCGCCCGACCGCCGGTCAGGTGCTCGTCGACGGCAAGCCCTTCAGCGCGCACAGCGCGCCGCTGTCCTCGGTCGGGGCCCTGCTGGACGCCAAGGCCGTGCACACCGGCCGCTCCGCGTACCGGCACCTGCAGGCCATGGCCGCGACCGCGGGCATCGGTACCTCCCGCGTCGACGAGGTCATCGACCTCGTCGGCCTGCGCGAGGTCGCCCGCAAGCGCGCCGGTGGGTTCTCCCTCGGGATGGGGCAGCGCCTCGGGATCGCCTCCGCGCTGCTGGGTGACCCGAGCACCGTCATGTTCGACGAGCCGGTCAACGGCCTCGACCCCGACGGCATCCTCTGGATCCGCAACCTCATGAAGGAGCTCGCCCGTCAGGGCCGGGCCGTCTTCGTGTCCTCGCACCTCATGAGCGAGATGGCGCTGACCGCCGAGCACCTGGTCGTCATCGGCAAGGGCCGGCTCATCGCCAACGAGACGGTGCGCGACTTCATCGCCCGGGTCCAGCCGCGCGGTGTGACCGTCCGGTCCCCGCAGGCCGAGCAGCTGCGCGACCTCGTCACCTCCGGCGGCGGGACGCTCACGGCCCTGGAGGACGGCAGCTGGGACGTGCGGGGGATGTCCGCGCAGGCCGTCGGCGACGCCGCGGCCGCCCGCGGGGTCGCCCTGCACGAACTCACCACCGTCAAGGCCTCCCTCGAGGAGGCGTTCATGGAACTCACCGCGGGCGCTCTCGAGTACCAGGCGCACGGACCCGCCGGTCCCGGGGACACCACCCCCGTTCCCGAACCCGCCCAGAGCCGACAGGAGGTGTCGCGGTGAGCGCGACCGTCGAGGTCCAGCAGTTCCGCCCCGTCGAGCACCGGGTGACCTTCCCCGGGCTGGTCCGTTCGGAGTGGATCAAGTTCTGGAGCGTCCGTTCCGTCGTCATGACGATGGCGGCGTCGTTCCTCGCCACGATCGGCATCGGCGTCGCGTTCTCGTTCGCGGCCCGCTCGATCATGAGCTCGGCCGACCCGACGCAGGGCCCTCCGGGCCTCGACGCCCTGGCCGCCAGCACGACGGGTGCGCAGATCGCCACCCTCGTCGTCGCGTCGGTCGGGGTCATCGTGATCGCGGGGGAGTTCTCGACCGGGATGATCCGCACGTCCTTCGTCACGGCTCCCGGCCGGCTCGGGGTCTTCTTCGCCAAGGCCTTGGTGCTCGCGGTCACCGTCGCGGTGGTCTTGGGCGTCGCGGTGTTCGTGGCGTTCTTCCTGGGTCAGGCGATCCTGAACACCCGGGACTTCGGGATCTCCATCGGCGACGCGGGAGTGCTTCGGGCGCTGCTCGGAACCGTCGCCCTCCTGGTCGGTGTCGCCCTGGCCGGCCTCGGGCTGGGCGCGCTGATGCGGAACTCCGCCGGCGCGATCTGCACGGTGGTGGCTGCGATCTTCGTCGTCCCGCCGTTGCTCCAGCTCGTCCCGGACAGCTGGGGTGGCGACACCATCAACGAGTACTTCTTCACCAACACGACGAACAACCTCGTCTCCGTCTCCGACGCCCCGGGTTTCCTCCCGCCCGGCGCCGGTCTCGCGGTGTTCGCCCTCTGGGTCGCCGTCCTGCTCGGGGTCGGCGCGCTCTCGGTGAAGACCCGCGACGTCTGATCAGTTCCCGGAGGAGGCCCGGACGACGAGTTCGGGCAGGTAGACGACCTGCCGGTCGTGGTGCACGACCGGCAGGTCCCCGTGGTTCTCCGCGTCCGGGGTCCCGTCCAACAGCATCCGGATCGCCGAGCGGCCCAGGACGTCCTTGGGTTTGCGGACGGAGCTCAGGGGAACCGTTGCCGCGGCGGCGAAGTCGATGTCGTCGTAGCCCACGATCGCGAGGTCGTCGGGCACCTTGAGGCCCCGCTGCACGACCTCCTGCAGGACGCCGATGGCGACGAGGTCGTTGAGGCAGAACACCGCGGTGGGGCGGTCCGGGGGTGACCAGCCGGCCAGCCGGACCCCCTGCCGTCGACCGTTGTCGATGTCCAGGCGGTCCACGACGATCTCGACGAGGGTCTCCGGGGGCAGGCCGGCCGCGGCCACCGCCCGTCGGGCGCCCTCGAAGCGCTGGTCGACCTGGGTGAAACCGCGCGGTCCGCCGACGACCGCGATCCGGCGGTGACCGGACTCGAGCAGGTGCGCGGTCGCGAGCCGGCCGCCCTCGATGTCGTCGACCGACACCGAGCGGGTCGTCCCGTCGGGATCGTCACGGTCGACGAGGACGAGCGGGACGTCGAGCGTGCGGAGTTCGGCGAGGCGCTGCTCGGAGGTGTCGACGGGGGAGAGCGCGATCCCGGCCACCCGCTGCTGGCGGAGCATCTCGAGGTGGCGGCGTTCGCGCTCGACGTCCTGGGCGCTGCTGCAGAGCAGCAGGGTGTGCCCGCCCGCCTCGGCCGTCTCCTCGGCTCCGCGGGCGAGCTCGGAGAAGAAGGGGTTGGCGAGGTCGAGGACGACCAGCGCGATGAACCGGCTGCGGCCGACGCGGAGCTGGCGGGCGGACTCGTTGCGGACGTAGCCGAGGGTGTGGATCGCCTCGAGGACCTTGACCCGGTTCGGCTCCGACACGGACGAGGGCCGGTTGAGCACGTTGCTGACGGTGCCGATGGACACCCCGGCCCGGGCGGCGACGTCCTTGATGCTCACGCCCGACATGGCACGAACCCTAGCTCAAAGCTTCTAGAAAGATCACTCTCCGTGTAAGCCTCGTACACGGAAACGAAGAGCCGGGGCGGCGTACTCCTCGAGGGCGTGCGCCATCCACCCCGCGCAGCGCGCCACCTCGAAGAGGAGCTCGCCCACCTCGCCCGGCAACCCGTGGGCGTGGGTGAAGGCCGCGAGACCCAGGTCCACGTTGGGGAAGGCACCCGCACCGTGGACGCGGACCACCCGCTCGAGCACCGCGGGCAGGACCTCCGCGACCGGCGAGGCCGGCAGCACCGTCAGCACCGTCGCCAGCAACTCCTCGGCCCTCGGGTCCGACGTCGCGTGCACCACGTGCCCGAACCCGGGAGGGCGCACCCCGGGCTCCACGACGAGGGACCCGCCCAGGGCGTCGGCGAGGAAGCGGTGGGCCCCCGAGACGGCCCCCGCGTGCAGCGACCCGTCCGCCGCACCGAGCGTCGCCGACAGCACCGACGTCAGCGGTGCCCGGGCGCTCGCCGCCACCCGGGCCGCGACCGTCGAGACCGCGAGGCCGTGGTCGGCCAGCAGGACCAGCGGCGCGTCCAGGCGCACCCCGGGGGCGCCCGCCGCCGCCGCGAGCCCCTCGCCCACGGACGGCCCCGGGGCCAGGGCCCCCAGGACCGAGCCGAGGACGACCTCCGGGGAGCTCAGTGCACCGCCGAGGGCGCCACCGAGCGCGCCCACGACGCTCACCGCGACGCGGAGCCGGTCCGGCAGCCGGCACCCCGCCGGCAGGGCGTCGAGCACCACACGCGCCTGCCGGCTGAGCTCCGCGTCCGCCGCGAAGGGACCCGGCGTCGCGGTGCCGGACCACAGCAGCCGCGCGACGGCCTCGAAGGAGTGCCCGCGGGAGAGCTCGACCGCGTCGTGGCCGCGGTAGCGCAACCGGTCGCCGTCGATCGAGGTCAGCGCGCTGCGGACCGTCTCCACGGCCCCCACCGGGCGGCGGCCGCTGCGCCCGCGCCCGGCCAGCGCGTCGACCTCGGCCGCGTCGAACCGGCTGCCCCGGCCGTCGGTGGCGGCGTGGGAGAGCAGCTGCCCGCGGCTCACGTAGGCGTAGAGCGTGGCGACCTTCACCCCGAGGCGGTGCGCCGCCTCGGCGGTCGTCAGCAGTTCACCCACGGTTGATCGGATCAACGTTGACGCCGCCACGTCAAGGCGCGGACGGTGACGGGCATGACGCTGACGAGCGAGGTCCCCGCAGGGTTGCGCGGTGTGGTGGTCACGACGACCGGGCTCGGTGATGTGCGCGGTGACGAGGGGTTCTTCCACTACCGGCAGTACTCGGCCATCGACCTGGCCCGCCACCGCAGCGTCGAGGACGTGTGGTTCCTGCTGCACTGCGGCGCGCTGCCCACGCCGCTGGAGGCGCAGGGCTTCCTGGCCGAGGTCGCCGCCCAGCGGCACCTGCCCGCGGTGCTGGCGGACGCGCTGCCGGTCGTCGCGGCCGCCGGGGGCCCGCTGCTGAGCGGGCTGCGCACGGCGCTGTCCCTGCTCGGCGCCGCCGAGGGGTTCCGGCCCGTCTACGACCTGGACCCCGCCGCCCGGGCCGCCGACGCGCTGCGGGTCTGCGCGCTGACCCCGACGGTCCTGGCCGCCCTGCACCGCCTCCGCTCCGGGGCGGAGCCCGTGGCCCCCCGCGAGGACCTCGACGCGGCGGCGAACTGGCTGTGGATGCTGACCGGTCGCGAGCCCGCACCCGAGCACGTCCGGGCGATCCGTCGCTACCTGGTGAGCACCGTCGACCACGGCTTCAACGCCTCGACCTTCACCGCCCGCGTCGTCGCCTCCACCGGGGCGGACGTCGCCGCCGCCGTCGTCGCCGCGCTCGGAGCGTTCTCCGGGCCGCTGCACGGGGGTGCCCCGGACCGGGCCCTCGCGGCGCTGGAGGAGATCGGCACGCCGGAGCGCGCCGAGCAGTGGGTGCGCGACCAGCTCGCCGCCGGGGGCCGGGTCATGGGGTTCGGCCACGCCGTCTACCGGACCCGCGACCCCCGTGCCGTCCTGCTGCGCGAGACCGCACTCGAGCTCGGCGGGGACCTCGCCGAGCTCGCCGCGGCGGTGGAGGACCGGGTCGTGGCGGTGCTCGCCGAGCTCAAGCCGGGCCGGTCGCTGCACGCCAACGTCGAGTACTACGCCGGGGTCGTGATGGCCCAGGCGGGGCTCGACCCCTCGCTCTTCACCCCGACCTTCGCGACCAGCCGGGTGATCGGCTGGTGCGCCAACGTCCTCGAGCAGGCGCAGGACCCCCGCATCATCCGGCCCGCCGCGCGCTACGACGGGCCGCCGGCGCCCTCACCGCTGCCCTGACGGGGAGGTCGGCTCCACCCGCCGGTCGCGGGGGCGGGGTCCACGAGGGCCACCCCGGGCAGTGCCTCCCGGCCGCTCGACGGCGTTCCTGAGGGGTTCGCGGGCATTGCGCCAACGGCGAACGAGGTGGCGGAACACCCTGTGCGGGGCGCAAGTTGGACAGGACAACCGGGTCACGAACGCCTCACGAACCTCCGCAGGACGCGGACGGGAGTGAACGTGTCGGAGCTCGGGTCTAGCATCGGAATGGTTCGTGGGGGACTTGCTCCCGCGGACTCGACCACCCGCGAGGAGCGCCGCATGTTCGAGAGGTTCACCGACCGCGCCCGACGGGTCGTCGTCCTGGCCCAAGAAGAGGCCCGGATGCTCAACCACAACTACATCGGGACCGAGCACATCCTGCTCGGCCTGATCCACGAGGGTGAAGGCGTCGCCGCCAAGGCCCTCGAGTCGCTGGGCATCTCCCTGGACGCGGTCCGCGAGCAGGTCCAGGAGATCATCGGTCAGGGCCAGCAGGCCCCGTCCGGTCACATCCCCTTCACCCCCCGCGCCAAGAAGGTCCTCGAGCTGTCGCTGCGCGAAGCGCTGCAGCTGGGCCACAACTACATCGGGACCGAGCACATCCTGCTCGGCCTCATCCGCGAGGGTGAGGGCGTCGCCGCCCAGGTGCTCGTCAAGCTCGGTGCCGACCTGAACCGCGTGCGGCAGCAGGTCATCCAGCTGCTGTCGGGCTACCAGGGCAAGGAGCCCGCGACCGCCGGCGGTCCGCAGGAGGGCACCCCGTCCGGGTCGCTCGTCCTCGACCAGTTCGGCCGCAACCTGACCCAGGCCGCCCGCGAGGGCAAGCTCGACCCGGTCATCGGTCGCGACCCGCAGATCGAGCGCGTCATGCAGGTCCTGTCCCGTCGCACCAAGAACAACCCGATCCTCATCGGTGAACCGGGGGTCGGCAAGACCGCCGTCGTCGAAGGGCTCGCGCAGTCCGTCGTGCGCGGCGAGGTGCCGGAGACGCTGAAGGACAAGCAGATCTACACGCTCGACCTCGGCGCGCTCGTCGCCGGGTCGCGCTACCGCGGTGACTTCGAGGAGCGCCTGCGCAAGGTCCTCAAGGAGATCCGCACCCGCGGCGACATCATCCTGTTCATCGACGAGATCCACACCCTCGTCGGGGCCGGTGCCGCCGAGGGCGCGATCGACGCGGCCTCGATCCTCAAGCCGATGCTCGCGCGCGGTGAGCTGCAGACCATCGGGGCGACGACCCTCGACGAGTTCCGCAAGCACATCGAGAAGGACCCGGCCCTGGAGCGTCGCTTCCAGCCGATCCAGGTCCCGGAGCCGACGCTGGCCCACGCCATCGAGATCCTCAAGGGTCTGCGCGACCGCTACGAGGCGCACCACCGCGTCTCGATCACGGACGCTGCGCTGGTCGCGGCCGCGACGCTGGCCGACCGCTACGTCAACGACCGCTACCTCCCGGACAAGGCGATCGACCTGATCGACGAGGCCGGCGCCCGGTTGCGGATCCGCCGCATGACCGCACCGCCGGACCTGCGCGAGTTCGACGAGCGCATCGCCGACGTCCGCCGCGAGAAGGAGAGCGCGATCGACGCGCAGGACTTCGAGAAGGCCGCGTCCCTGCGCGACGGCGAGAAGAAGCTGCTGGCGCAGAAGGGCGAGCGCGAGAAGCAGTGGAAGTCCGGCGACATGGACGTCATCGCCGAGGTCGACGAGGAACTGATCGCCGAGGTCCTGGCCACTGCCACGGGCATCCCGGTCGTTCGGTTGACCGAGGAGGAGTCCACGCGACTGCTCCACATGGAAGACGAGCTGCACAAGCGCGTCATCGGCCAGAACGACGCCATCAGGGCGCTGTCCCAGGCGATCCGACGCACCCGCGCGGGGTTGAAGGACCCCAAGCGTCCCGGTGGTTCCTTCATCTTCGCCGGTCCGACCGGGGTGGGTAAGACGGAGCTGGCGAAGGCGTTGGCGGAGTTCCTCTTCGGTGAGGAGGACGCCCTCATCCAGCTGGACATGTCGGAGTTCTCCGAGAAGCACACCGTCTCCCGCCTCTTCGGCTCCCCTCCCGGCTACGTCGGCTACGAAGAAGGCGGTCAGCTCACGGAGAAGGTGCGGCGCAAGCCGTTCTCGGTGGTCCTCTTCGACGAGGTCGAGAAGGCGCACCCGGACATCTTCAACTCGCTGCTGCAGATCCTGGAGGACGGTCGTCTGACCGACTCCCAGGGCCGCATGGTCGACTTCAAGAACACCGTGATCATCATGACGACGAACCTGGGGACGCGGGACATCTCCAAGGGCGTCGGCACCGGGTTCGCCGCGGGGTCGCAGACCTCGCAGACGAACTACGACCGGATGAAGTCGAAGGTCAACGACGAGCTCAAGCAGCACTTCCGGCCCGAGTTCCTCAACCGCGTCGACGACATCGTCGTGTTCCCGCAGCTGACGCAGGAGGAGATCGTCCAGATCGTCGACCTGTTCATCAAGCGGGTGGACGACCGGTTGAAGGACAAGGACATGGGCATCGAGCTCACGCCGTCGGCGAAGGTCCTGCTGGCGACCAAGGGCTACGACCCGGTCCTGGGTGCTCGTCCGTTGCGCCGCACCATTCAGCGCGACATCGAGGACGTCCTGTCCGAGAAGATCCTCTTCGGCGAACTCCGCGCCGGCCAGATCATCTCGGTGGACACCGAGGGCGAGGGCACCGAGCAGAAGTTCACCTTCGAGGGCACCTCGAAGGAAGACCTGCCCGTGACCGTCCCCGTCGGTGACACGATCGAGGACTGACCTCACCAGCACGACGGCCCGGCACCCCTCGTGGGGTGCCGGGCCGTTCTGCGTCCACGGTGCCCGAGGGGGATCGTTGACTCCACGAGGACACTCGACGTCACCGTTGGGCCAACGCTCCCGGCGAGTGGGACCGGGGAGGCAACGATCCCACCGACTCGTGCACCGCGCCGCGTCTGGGAGGATCACGGGGTGCCGACCGGATCCGACGTCCTCGTCCGTCCCGCCCGGACGGGAGACATCCCCGAGGTCCGACGGCTCGTCGAGGTCTACGCGCGCCAGCGCATCCTGCTGGGCAAGGAGCTCATCACCCTCTACGAGGCCGTCCAGGAGTTCGTCGTCGCCGAGCTGCGCGACGAGAACGGCGCCCGGGTCGTGGGGTGCGGGGCGATGCACGTGCTGTGGGAGGACCTCGCCGAGGTCCGCACCCTCGCCGTCGACCCGGCCGTCCGGGGGTCGGGTGCGGGCGGCAGGATCCTCGAGGCGCTGCTGCAGCGCGCGGACGACCTCGGGGTCACCCGGTTGTTCTGCCTCACCTTCGAGACCGCGTTCTTCGCACGGCACGGGTTCGTCGAGATCGAGGGGACCCCGGTCGAGCCGGAGGTCTACGCCGAGATGCTCCGCAGCCACGACGAGGGGGTCGCGGAGTTCCTCGACCTCGCTCGCGTCAAACCGAACACGCTGGGCAACAGCAGGATGCTGCGGGTCGTCCCCGCGGCGGGTGGAGGGAACCGATGAGCAGCACGACGGTGATCGTCATGGGCGTCTCCGGCAGCGGGAAGACGACGCTCGCGCAGGACCTGGCCACGGCCAAGGGCTGGACCTACGCCGAGGGCGACGAGTTCCACTCCGAGGCCAACGTCGCCAAGATGGCGTCCGGGCACCCCCTCACCGACGAGGACCGCTGGCCCTGGCTGCAGTCCATCGCCGACTGGATCTCCGCACGCGAGGCCGCGGGGGAGTCCGTCGTCGTCACCTGCTCGGCGCTCAAGCGGGTCTACCGGGACCTGCTGGCCAAGGACAACCCCTCCGTCGTCTTCTGCGAACTCCAGGTCCCGGCCGAGGTCCTGGAGCAGCGGATGGCCGAGCGGAAGAACCACTACATGCCGGCGTCGTTGCTGCGCAGCCAGCTCGACACCCTCGAGGATCTCCACCCCGACGAGCGCGGGTTCCGGGTCCGGGTGCAGGGTGGTCCCGATCACGTGCTGAACGAGGTGCTCCGACACCTCTGACCCCGGAGGTGTCGATGACGACCGCCCTGTCCACCGCTGTCCAGTCTGCCGCCTGGACGGGCACCGACACCCGGTTGGTGGTCGCCGCACTGCTCGGCATCGCCGTCGTGGTCGTCGTCGTCTCGTGGGCCAAGCTCAACGCGTTCATCGCGTTGATCCTCGGTTCGGCCGTCCTCGGTCTCGTCGCGGGGATGCCGGTCGCTGACATCGTCGCCTCGTTCTCCATCGGGCTCGGCGACGGGGACGGTGCCGCCGGTGGCGCGGGCAAGACGTTCGCCGACGTCGGCATCCTCGTCGCGCTGGGGGCGGTGCTGGGCCGCTTCCTGGCCGACTCCGGCGGGGCCAATGAGCTCGTCGACCGCGTGGTGGACCGCGTCCACGGCAAGGCGCTGCCGTGGGCCCTGGCCGGTGCGGCCGTCGTCGTGGGTCTGCCGATGTTCTTCGAGATCGGGCTGGTGCTGCTCGTCCCGATCGTCGTGCTCGTCGCCAAGCGCACCGGCCGTCCGGTCCTGAGCCTCGGGATCCCCGCCGTGGCCGGGTTGTCCGTGCTGCACGGGTTCGTGCCACCGCACCCGGGACCGCTGGTCGCGATCGACAACCTGCACGCCGACCTCGGCCGGACCCTCGCCTTCGGTCTGGTTCTCGCGATCCCGACCGTGGTGATCGCCGGTCCGCTGCTCGCGCCGCTGGTCTCGCGCTTCGGCCCCCAGGACGCCGAGCACCTGCCCACGACGGGCGGTGATCTCGGGGGTGCTGATCCGGACGCTCGCCGACCCTCCCTGCCGGGCATCCTCACCGTCGTCCTGCTCCCGGTCGCACTGATGCTCGCCCGCGCCGTCGCCGAGATCGCCCTGCCCGAGGAGAACGGCGCCCGGACGCTGCTGGTGGCTCTCGGCACCCCGCTGGTGGCCCTGCTCATCGGGGTCCTCGCCGCGATCCCGTTGCTGGGGCTCAGCGTCGGGATGGATCGGCGCAGGATCGGCTCGACCATCGACGCGTCCCTGCCGCCGATCGCCTCGACGCTGCTGATCATCGCCGCCGGCGGCGGGTTCAAGCAGGTCCTCATCGACGCCGGGGTCGGGAAGCTGGTGGGGGAGCAGGCGTCCGTGCTGAGCCTGTCGCCGCTGATCCTGGGTTGGATCGTCGCCGTGCTCATCCGGCTCGCGACGGGGTCCGCGACGGTGGCGACCATCACCGCGGCGAGCATCGTCGCCCCGTTGGCGGGTGACCTCTCCGCCAACCACCTCGCCCTGCTGGCCCTCTCGGTCGGGGCCGGCTCGCTGTTCTTCTCCCACGTCAACGACGTCGGGTTCTGGCTGGTCAAGCAGTACTTCGGCCTCACCGTGGGGCAGACGCTGAAGAGCTGGTCTGTCATGGAGACCGTCATCTCGGTGTGCGGTCTCGGCGGTGTCCTGCTCCTCAGCCTGGCCTTCTGACCCGCGGAAACAACACTTTCCGCCCCCACGAGCGCGCCGTCGGGGCGGAAAGTGTTGTTTCCGCCGGGAAGGGGCGGGGTGGCAGGGCGGAAAGTGTTGTTTCCGCGAGGTGGGAGGGTGGGGGTGTGGACGGCGACCTCGTGGTGAACCGCCGGGTGACGATCCCGGAGGCGGAACTCCGCGAACGGTTCTCCCGCTCCAGCGGGCCCGGCGGGCAGGGCGTCAACACCACCGATTCCCGCGTCGAGCTGACCTTCGACCTCGAGCGGTCACCGTCGGTGCCCGAGGACCTGCGCGAACGTGCGCTGGGGCGCCTCGAGGGCAGGCTCGTCGACGGCACCCTCACCGTCGCGGCCCAGGAGCACCGCGCTCAGCTGCGCAACCGGGCGGCCGCCGCGGAACGGCTGCGCAGCCAGCTCGCGGCGGCGTTCGCCCCCGAGCCGGCGAAGCGGCGCCCCACGAAGCCCACCCGGGGTTCGCAACGTCGCCGGCTGGAGACGAAGCGTCAGCGCAGCGACACCAAACGCCTCCGCCGCTCCACCGACGACTGACCCGTGCTCAGGAGCGGGGGAGGGTGAAGCGGCCGTCGGGGAGGGGTTCGACGAGACCGTCGGACACCAGCCCGTCGAGACAGCGCTCGCGTTGGGCCGCGTCCGACCAGCAGGCGGCGAGCTCCTCCGCGGTGACCGGCTCCGAGGACGCGCGGAGGACCGCGAGCAGCTTCCCCCGCACCTGGCGGTCGGTCCCGGCCCAGGCCTGCCCGCGGCGGGGCGGGCCGGTGGGGGCGGGGCGACCCGCCAGCACCCACGCGCACCGCGACACCAACGGGCACCGTCCGCACGAGGGGGAGCGCGCCGTGCAGACCAGCGCCCCCAGCTCCATGACGGCGACGGCCCAGCGGGCGGCGGTGGCCTCGTCGTCGGGCAGCAGCTCGACGGCCAGCCGGTTCTCGGCCGCGGTGAGCGAGGCGGCCGGTTCTGCCGTCCCGGTCACCGCGCGGGCGTGCACCCGGCGGACGTTGGTGTCGACGACGGCGTGCCGCTGCCCGAACGCGAACGAGGCCACGGCCGCCGCGGTGTAGGCGCCGACCCCCGGCAGCGACAGCAGCTGCGCGTGCTCGGAGGGGACGAGACCACCGTGCTCGTCGCGGATCGCGACGGCCGCCGCGTGCAGGCGCAGCGCCCGGCGCGGGTAGCCGAGCCGGTTCCACATCCGCACGGCCTCGCCGGGCGGGTCGGCGGCCAGGTCGGTGGGCGTCGGCCAGCGCTGCATCCACGCCTCCCACTGCGGCAGCACCCGGGCGACGGGGGTCTGCTGCAGCATGACCTCGCTGACCAGGACCCCCCAGGGTGAGCGGTCGGGCGCGCGCCAGGGCAGGTCGCGGGCGTGGTCGGCGTACCAGTCCAGGACCGTGTCGTGCAGGTCCAGGACGTGGTCCGGGGTGGTGGGAGTCATCGCGGGGGATCGTCGCACGGCGCGCCTCCCGGCGCCCGACACGCCGGACACCTACCTTTCCCCGGTGAGCAGCGTCCTGCACCCCGTCGGACCTGAGGACAAGGGCATCTACTGGCGACGACGCCTGGTGACCATTGTCGTACTGCTCGTGGTCATCGTGCTCGCCGTCGTCGGGATCCGCGCTCTCACCGCCACCGACGACGCCGCGGCCCAGGGTCAGAAGCTCGACCCCAGTCACGTCGCCTCCACCCTCACCGCCGCCCCCGGTCCCAGCACCTCGCCCGGTGCCACCCCCACAGACAGCCCCACAGACAGCCCGGCGGACAGCCCCACGGGCAGCGCGACCGGGTCGCCGACGGCGACCGGCACCGGGGCGGTCGCCCCGTGCGAACCCGCCGCGCTGACCGTCGCCCTCACCTCCGACGCCACCACCTACGGCCCCGGCAAGGCCCCGCGGTTCGTGGTCACCGTCACCAACACCTCCCAGACCGCCTGCACCGCCGAGATCGGCAGCGGCGTGCGGGGCCTCGTGGCGACCGACGCGTCGGGGGCCCAGGTGTGGTCCACGGCCGACTGCGAGGCCTCCACGGCGTCGCAGGTCTACACGATCCAGCCGTCCAAGAACCGCGCGATGACGACGGTCTGGTCGCGGCTGCACTCCGCCGCCGGCTGCCCCCCCGACCAGCAGGCCGTCGCCGACGGCAACTACACGGTGACGGCGACGTGGGACCAGATCGTCACCGCACCCCTGACGATCGCCCTCACGAGCTGACCGTCCCCGCGACCCACCCCGTGGGGCGCGGCCTCAGACGTAGCGTTCGAGGATCGAGCTCTCCGCCAGGCGCGAGAGCCCCTCGCGCACCGCGCGGGCACGCTGCTCGCCGACACCGTCGACGGTCATGAGGTCGTCGATGCTCGCCGCGAGCAGCTTCTGCAGGTCGCCGAACTGGTCGACGAGACGTTCCACGATGGCACCGGGCAACCGCGGGACCCGGTTGAGCAGGCGGAAACCCTTGGGGCTCACCGCGGAATCGAGGGAGTCGCCGCCGACGGAGAACCCGAGGACGCGCGCGACCTGCGCGAGGTCCACGAGGTCGGACTGGTGCAACCCGGCGAGGTTCTCGAGGACCTGCTCCAGCGGACCCTCGTAGCGGCTCGCCTCGAGGTAGTCGCGGACGACGAGTTCACGGTCGGGACCGACCCCGCCGACGAGTTCGTCGAGCTGCAGCGAGAGCAGACGGCCGTCGACCCCGAGTTCGACGACGTAACCGGAGATCTCGTCGGCGATCCGGGAGACCATCTCGATGCGCTGCACGACCGAGCAGACGTCGCGGACGGTCACGAGGTCCTCGATCTCGAGGGCCGACAGCGTGCCCGTGACCTCGTCGAGGCGGGCGCGGTAGCGCTCGAGGGTCTGCAGCGCCTGGTTCGCGCGGCCGAGGATCGCGTCGGAACCCTCGAGGACGTAGCGGCGGTTCCCGGTGTAGACGGCGACGATCCGCATCGACTGCGACACGGAGATGACGGGAAAACCCGTCTGCTTCGCGACGCGTTCGGCGGTGCGGTGCCGAGTGCCGGACTCGCTGGTCTCGATCGCGGAGTCGGGGACGAGTTGCACTGCCGCGCGCACGATCCGGGACACGTCGCGGTCCAGGACGATCGCACCGTCCATCTTGGCCAGTTCCCGCAACCGGGTGGCCGAGAACTCGACGTCCAGGGTGAAACCCCCGGTGCACAACGAGTCCACGACGCGGTCCAGACCGAGCACGATGAGGGCGCCCGTCCGACCGCGCAGGATGCGCTCGAGACCGTCGCGCAGTTCCGTCCCGGGCGCGATGATCGCCAGGGTCTGCCGCAGGACCTCGTCCGGCGTCCGGTCGACCACGGGTCACCCTCCGAAAACGATCGTCTCGCGCACATCCGAACCTGGTCGGAGTCTAACCGCGGTGCGGGTGGGACGGGTGTGTCGCCCTCGCCGAACCGGCTCAGGCGTCCTCCGGGCGCAGCGCGCGGAGCGCTTCGAGGGCCTCGCGGATGGTCGCGACCTCGATGATCGCCGCCTTCACCTTGGTCGCGCTGACGGCCTCCTTGGCCCCCGGCGGCGCGAGGATCCTGCGGTGGCCGAGCCGCGCGGCCTCGGCGATGCGCGGCCCGAGCATCGTGACCCGGCGGATGTCGCCGGAGAGGGAGACCTCCCCGATGGCCGCGACGTCCAGCGGCAGCGCGAACTCCTGGGCCGCGGAGGTGATCGCCAGGCAGATCGCCAGGTCGCTGCCCGGGTCGCTGGAGCGCATCCCGCCGACGGTCGCGGCGTAGACGTCCTTGTCGTAGAGGCGGACCTTCGCGATCCGGTCGGTGACGGCGATGAGCATCCCCACCCGGGAGACGTCGAGACCGCTGACCCCGCGGCGGGGGTTGGGGGCGTTAGTCGGCGAGACCAGCGCCTGGATCTCGGCGATGAGCGGACGCCGGCCCTCGACCGTCACCGTGATGCAGGTCCCCGGGACGGGCTGCTCGCGGGAGGCGCGGAACAGGCCGCTGGGGTCGGGCACCTCGACCATCCCGGCGTCGGTCTGCTCGAAGCAGGCGATCTCGTCGGCCGCGCCGTAGCGGTTCTTGACGGCCCGCAGCAGCCGCAGCGTGGTCTGGCGGTCGCCCTCCAGCGCCAGCGTCGTGTCGACGACGTGCTCGAGGGCCCGGGGCCCGGCGACCGTGGACTCCTTGGTCACCTGGCCGACGAGGCAGTGCGCGATGCCGCGGGACTTGGCGAGTCGCGTGAGGGTGCTCGCGACCTCCATCACCTGCGTCACCCCACCGGCGCGGCCCTCGACGTCGCCCGAGGCCATCGTCTGCACGGAGTCCACGATGACCAGGGCGACGTCGGGGCCGAGGGCGTCGAGGTGGCCGATCGCCTCGGCGAGGTCGTTGGTGTCGGCGAGGTAGAGGTGCTCCGACGTCGCGCCGATGCGGCGGGCCCGCACCGCGATCTGCTCGACCGACTCCTCGCCCGAGACGTAGAGGACGGGACGTCCCGTCGACTTCGCCACGCTGTCCGCCGTGGTCAGCAGGAGGGTGCTCTTGCCGGCCCCCGGCTCACCCGAGAGCAGCAGCACCTGCCCCGGGACGAGCCCGCCCCCGAGGACCCGGTCGAACTCCGTCAGCCCCGTGCTGAGCCGGTTCTTCACCTCGGCGCTGCTGATCTCGGAGATGCGCCGCGCGGGCCGGACCGGTGCGCTGCCCGTGGCGGAGGCCCGCAGACCCACGACCCGCGTCGACCCGACCTCCTCGACGGTGCTCCAGGCCTGGCACTCCCCGCAGCGCCCGACCCACTTCGCCGTGCTCCAGCCGCACTCGGTGCAGCGGTAGGAGGGTCGGGCGGTCTTGCTGGTGGTCTTCACGGGCACGTCAGGAACCGTAGACGGCGGCTCCGACAGAGGGGACACGACACGGCCCGCCCTCCCCGAGGGGAGGGCGGGCCGTGTCGGAGCGGAGTGGCGGGTCAGACCCCGTAGAGGACTTTCATCGTGGTCATCAGGATGCCCAGCGTGGCGAAGACGAAGCTCGGCACGAACGCGAGGATCGCGGCGCCGATGCTGCCGCTCTTGCGGTAGAGCAGGTAGGCCGAGAAGACCATGACGAGCGCACCGGCGAGGGTGAAGGCCAACCCGACGACGATCCGGGCGCCCGGCGCCGCCTCGTAGGGGTTCGCCCCCAGCAGGAGCAGCGGGACGACCCCCGCCAGGACCAGACCCACGACCCAGATGCCCAGGGCCAGGACCGTCCCGGGCGTGGGCCTGGTCCACTTCATGGGGGCCAGCGCCCGCTGTTCCTCGTGCTGGACCGGCGGGGTGGCGTGCGCGCTCATGCCTCCATCATCCACCGTCGGGACCCTTCGTGACGACCCAGGTCGGCAACGGCTTCCCCCCGACTCCTGCGCCGACTCCTGCACCGACTCCTGCACCGACTCCTACGCCGCGTGGGTGAGACCCCCTGCTGCCACCGCCCGCAGCGGTCGACACCCACTGGGTGCCGGGGGAACGCGTCGTGAGGTGGCAACTGTTCGAGGGAGACCTCGAGCGGGACTTCCAGCGTGCCCGCAACCGGGCCCGCTCGCGGTACTTCGTCCCGACGGCCCTGCTGGGGCTGCTCATGTTCGACGCCTACGTCCTCGTCGACCTCGCCCTCGCCCCGCAGGTCCTGGCCTTCTCGTTGCTGCTGCGACTGGGGGTCGTGACCCCCCTGGTGCTGGGTGGTCTGGTCCTCCGCCGCCGGCGGCTCCGCGCGAAACCGGCCTCGGGCATCGACGGCCCGCTCGTCGCCGCGGCCGCCGTGCTCGTGGTGCTCGCGATCGCCGCGATCCAGTACAGCGCCCCGGCGGCCCTGGGGGGCGCCTACTTCGGGGGCTCCTTCATCGTCGTCGTGTTCTTCGTGACGTTGCTGCGCTCCGACGTCCGGCGCGCCGCCGCCTCCCTCGTCGCCATGCTCGCCGCCGTCGCCTGGGGGCAGGCCCTCATCGGGGCCGACGCCGCGGCGACCCAGGTCGCGGCGCTGCTCGCGGTCGCCGTCAGCGGGATGTTCGGCCTCGTGATGGCCGGCAGCGTGGAGAGCAGCGAACGGGCCCGCTTCCTCGCCGAGCGTCGTGAGCGCGCGCTGGGCGCGGAACGCGAGGACCTCATCGCGGCGCTCGACGAGGCCGCCCACCGCGACGAGATGACGGGCCTGCTGAACCGGCGCGGGCTGCAGCAGCGGCTGCCCGCCGAGGGCACCCCCGTCGGGGTCCTCGTGGTCGACGTCGACCACTTCAAGGCCTACAACGACGCGTTCGGACACCTCGAGGGCGACCGGTGCCTCACGCTGGTGGCGGAGACCCTCGCCGCCCACTCGCGGCCGGGTGACGTCGTGGCCCGCTTCGGTGGGGAGGAGTTCGCCGTGCTGCTCGAAGGCGCCGACCGTGAGGACGTCCTCGCCGCGGGTGAGCGGCTGTGCGCCGCCGTGCGCGACCTCGCCCGCCCGCACCCCTCCCGCCCCGACGGCGGCGACGTCGTGACCATCAGCGTCGGGGTGGCCGTGGGGACCTGGGAGAGCGCGCTGGCCGCCGCGGACGGCGCCGTGTACGCGGCGAAGTCCGCCGGCCGCGACCGCGTGCTGGCGGCGATCCGGTGAGGCGCGCCCCGTTCCTGCGGCTGGGGGAGACGCTGCGCGCGCTCGGCCTGCCCGCCGTCTCACCCAGCTACGAGGCGCTCGCCCGGGAGGCCAGCGACGAGGTCCTGGTCACCGACCCGACCGGGTGGGTGTCCTTCACCTCGCCCACCTTCAGCCGGCGCTGGAACCTCGAGCGGTGGGCGCTGGTCGGCAGCGACGCCTTCGACTGGGTCGTGCCGGAGGACCGTGAGGCAGCTCGCGCGCGCCTGCTCGCCGCGTGCGTCCCGGGGGCCGGGCCCGTCGACAGCGAGCACCGCTTCGTCGTGCGCGCCACGGGCGAGGTCCGCTGGTGCCGGGTCCGCTTCAGCGACGCCCGCCACGTCCGCGGGGTCGGCGGGGTCATCTGGAACGCCCAGGACATCACCGAGGACAAGCGCAACGTCGAGGCGCTGCGCCACCTCGCCGCCCACGACCCGCTGACCGGACTGCCCAACCGGCGTGAGCTCTTCGACGGGTTCCGCGCCGCCCTGCACGCCGGGGACGACACCGCGTTGCTGGTGCTGAGCCTCGACGGGCTGAAGCTCGTCAACGACCGGTACGGCCACGCCGTCGGCGACGAGGTCGTCTGCCGGATCGCCGAGCGCCTGACCGACGTCGTCGGGAACGCGAGCGGCGGGGGTGGGCGGCTCTGCCGCCTCGACGGCGACGAGTTCGCCGTGCTGCTGCGCGGGGCCGAACCCGAGGTCCACCGGGCCCTGCCCGTCCTGGCCGAGCGCGCCGTCGAGGCGGTCCGCGAGCCCCTGTCCGTCCTCGGCCGGACGGTGGCGATCACCACCAGCGTCGGGACGGCCGTGCTGTCGGTGGCCGACGCGCCCGCCGACGCGGACGAGGCCGGGCGGCAGGTGTTCCAGCAGGCCGGGGTCGCGGTGACGGCCGCGAAGTCCGGCGGCCGTGACCGCTGGATCCCGTTCTCGCGCAGCCTGCTCGACAGCGCCCACGACCGGGCCGAGCTGGCGGCGGACCTGCGGCGGGCGCTCGACGCCGACGGGGAGGGACTGCGGGTGCTCTACCAGCCGCTGGTCGACCTCGAGCGGTCCGCGACGGTCGGCTTCGAGGCCCTCGTGCGCTGGGACCACCCCACCCGCGGGTCCGTCCCGCCCTCGGTGTTCGTCGCGATCGCCGAGGAGTCGGACACGATCATCGCGCTCGGGGCGTTCGTCCTGGACACCGCGCTCGCCGCCGCGGTGGAGCTGCAGCGTTCCTCCGGACGCGACGACCTCGAGATCAGCGTCAACCTCTCCGGGCACCAGCTGCGCCGGCCGGGGATCGTCGACGACGTCGCGCAGGCGTTGCTGCGCCACGGGGTGGAACCCTCCAGCCTCTGCCTCGAGGTCACCGAGAGCGTCGCCGTCGCCGACCTCTCCGCGGCCGGGAACACGTTGCAGGAGCTGCGGGCCCTCGGCGTGCGCATCGCCCTCGACGACTTCGGGACGGGGTACTCCTCGCTGTCCTACCTGCGCCGGCTGCCCGTCGACATCCTCAAGATCGACAAGTCGTTCGTGGACGACGTGAGCGACTCGGCCGACGCCGTCGGGGCCGCGGTGCTCTCCGGCATCGTCACGCTGAGCTCGGCGCTGGGTCTGGTGACCGTGGCCGAGGGGATCGAGACCGACCAGTCCCACGCCGTCGTCCGGGGGGCGGGGTGCACGTGGGGACAGGGCTACCTCTTCGCCCGGCCGCTGGCGCTCGCGGACGCGCTGAAGCACCTCGCGGTGGAGGCTCAGAACTCCCGGGACCGCAGCACGACGGCGTAGTCCACGCGGGTCCCGGCGTGCTCGGCGAGGATCTCCTGCGCCTGGCGCGGGGTGAACTCGATGCCGACGACCGCCTCGAGGTCCTCGCGGCGCTCGAACTCCCAGGCGACGTCGAGGCGTTGCACGGACCACCCGCGCCGCGCGAAGAACCGGTCCACCGCGACGGCGTCGTAGCGCGGCAGCGACCGCTGGAACCAGCGCCCGAAGGTGGAGCGGGTCGCGTCGTTGTCGACGACGAACGCCGTCCCGCCGCGGCGCACGACCCGGTCGAGCTCGGCGAGGCCGGGTTCGCAGCCCGGGCCGAAGAAGTAGGCCCAGCGAGCGTGCACGACGTCGACGCTCGCGTCCGGCAGCGGCAGCGCGCCGGCCTCGCCGTGCAGGACGCGGACCCCGTCGATCCCGCGGACCCGGTGCAGCGCACGGCGCAGCAGCGGGGGGTGGGGTTCGACGCCGGTGACCGAGCGGGCCCGCTCCGCGAACCGCGGGAGGTGGAACCCCGTGCCGCAGCCGACGTCGAGGACGTCGGCCCCCGACCAGTCGTGCGTGCGGCGCACGGCCGCCTCGAGGAGCCCGCCGCGGTCGAACGCCAGGTTCTCCAGCTCGTAGACGTCGGGGGAGTTCCAGACGTTCGGGCTGGGGATGACCGAACCGCTCACCGGCCGGCGCGGCCCGGGTCGGCGGGGTGGACGGTGAGGGGGAGCAGGCGCCGGTGCGCGGAACCGTCGCGCGAGCGCGACACGAGGGCCTCGCAGTGCCTCGCGAGTTCCTCGTAGGGCCGGTCGCCGATCATCTCGCGCAGTTCGTTCTCGCAGCTGCGGAACACCGGCCGGGTGCCGATGTGGGCGGCGGGGTTGCCGGTGCAGTACCAGTCGAGGTCGTGGCCGCCCTCGCCCCAGCCGCGCCGGTCGTACTCGGCGATGCTGACCTCGAGGTAGGTGGTCCCGTCACCGCGGGTGACCGTGCGGTAGGAGCGCTTCAGCGGCAGCTGCCAGCAGACGTCGGGCTTGTACTCCAGCGGGTCGACGCCGTCGCGCAGGGCCTGCTGGTGCAGGGCGCAGCCGGCCCCGGCGGCGAAACCGGGCCGGTTGGCGAGGATGCAGCCGCCCTGGTGGACGCGGGTCTTGCGGGCGCCGTCCTCGACCTCGGTCCAGCCGCCGTTCTCCTTGCGGCCCTCCTCGAAGAACTGCCAGGTCTGCGGGGTGAGCTTCTTGACGACCTTCGCGACGCGCTTCTCGTCGGCCTTCTCGGTGAAGTGGGCGCCGAGCGCGCAGCAGCCGACGTCGGGGCGGTCGGCGTAGATCCCGGGACAGCCGTTGCCGAAGATGCAGGTGTAGTCGCTCGTCAGCCAGGTGAGGTCGATCCGGTAGACGGTGTCGGCGCCCTCCTCGGCGGAGAGACCGCGCTCGACGTCGTCGGGGTCGGGGAACTCCACCCACAGGCGGGCGGTGTCCAGCGGTGTCTCCTCGCTCACCGCTGCAGGGTAAGCGTGTTCTGGGGGTGGCGTGGCGTCCCATAGGGTCGCGGAATGCGTTTGGGCGTTCTCGACGTGGGCTCCAACACGGTCCACCTCCTCGTGGTCGACGCCCACCCGGGGGCACAGCCCCTGGCGGCGAACTCGATGCGTCGGCTGCTGCGGCTGGCCGAGCACCTGACCCCCGAGGGGGCGATCGACGACCCGGGGATCAGCGCGCTCACCGACGCCGTGGCGGCGGCCTCCGCCGCGGCCGAGGACGCCGGGGTGGAGGAGTTCCTGGCCTTCGCGACGAGCGCGGTGCGCGAGGCCGTCAACGGCGAGGCCGTCCTGGACCACGTCGAGGCGGTCACCGGGATCCGGCTGCAGGTCCTGCCGGGCACGGCCGAGGCCGACCTGACCTTCCTCGCCGTCCGCCGCTGGTTCGGCTGGTCGGCCGGGCGGCTGCTGGTGCTGGACATCGGCGGCGGCTCCCTGGAGATCGCCGCGGGCCTCGACGAGGCGCCCGACGTCTCCTTCTCGCTGCCGCTGGGAGCCGGGCGCCTCACCCGCGACCTCCTCGCCGGTGACCCGCCGGGCCCGTCGGAGGTCCGCGACGCCCGCCGGTACGTCCGTCGCCAGATCGCCTCCCGCGTGCGCGACGTCACCCGCGCCGGCGTCCCCGACCGCGTCGTCGTGACGAGCAAGACCTTCCGCAGCCTGGCCCGGTTGTGCGGGGCCGCGCCCAGCGGCGAGGGGCCGGTGGTGCGCCGGGAGCTGCGCCTGGCCGACCTGTCGCCGTGGATCCCGCGGCTGGCGGAGATGCGGGTGAAGCAGCGGGTCGAGCTGGCCGGCGTCAGCGCGGAACGGGCCCCGCAGGTCCTGGCCGGGGCGCTGGTCGCCGAGGCGGCCTTCGAGCTGCTCGGGGTCGAGCAGGCGCTGGTCTGCCCGTGGGCGCTGCGCGAGGGGATCATCCTGCGCCGCCTCGACGCGATCGCGGCCGCCGGCGGGGTGGGCGACCGTTCCACCGTGGCGGCGTTCTAGCGTGGCGCGCGTGAGCGATCTCGATCCCGGACACGTCCCCGTCGGCCTGTCGACGTCCTGCTCCTACCCGGAGTCCACGACGGCGGCCTTCGAGATCGCCTCCCGGCTGGGCTACGACGGCGTCGAGGTGATGGTCTGGACCGACCCGGTGAGCCAGGACGCGGCCGCGCTGCGCCGCCTCGTGGAGCACTACGAGGTGCCGGTGCTCTCGATCCACGCGCCGACGCTGCTGCTGACCCAGGGCATCTGGGGTGGTGGCGGTCCGTGGGGCAAGCTCGAGAAGAGCTGCGAGCTGGCGGCCGAGCTGGGGGCCGGCACCGTCGTCGTGCACCCGCCGTTCCGCTGGCAGCGCGAGTACGCGACGGGGTTCGTCGCCGGGATCGAGGCGCTGGAGGACCGGACGGGGATCACCCTCGCCGTGGAGAACATGTTCCCCTGGCGGGCCCGGGGACGGGAGATCACCGCCTACGCCCCGAGCTGGGACCCCACCGCGATGGGTTACCGCAACCTCACCCTCGACTACAGCCACGCGGCGACGTCGGGCCAGGACTGCCTGGAGCTGACGAAGGACTTCGGCGAGCGCCTCGCCCACGTCCACCTCTGCGACGGGACGGGGTCGGCCAAGGACGAGCACCTGGTGCCCGGGGACGGGACGCAGCCCGTCGCGGCGGCGCTGGCCGAGCTGGCGCGCACCGGGTTCCGGGGACAGGTGGTGGCCGAGGTGAACACCCGCCGGGCGCGGGGACGGGCCGCGCGCGAACGTGCCCTGGCCCGCACGCTCGAGTTCGCCCGGACGAACCTGGCCCGCACCCCCGAGGTGACGGCGTGACGCTCGCACTGGTCGGGGCCGGGGTGATGGGGCAGACCCTGCTCGGGGGGCTGCTGCGCGCGGGCCGCGACCCGGGGAGCGTCCTGGTCGTGGACCGCCGGGCGGGCCGGGCGAAGGAGCTGCACGAACGGTTCGGGGTCCGCGTCGTGGACGACGTCAGCGCGGTCGCGGGCGCCTCGACGGTCCTGCTCGCGGTGAAGCCGCAGGACCTGCTGAGCCTGCTGGACTCCATCGCCGGCCACCTCGCGCCGGACGCGCTGGTCGTCTCGCTCGCGGCCGGGGTGACGACGGCGGCCATCGAGGCGCGGTTGGCGGCGGGCACGGCGGTGGTGCGGGTCATGCCGAACACGCCGTCGCTGGTGGACGAGGGGATGGCCGGGATCGCGGGCGGGTCCGCCTGCGGTGACGAGCAGCTCGCCGAGGCCGAGGACCTGCTGCGCTCCTGCGGGCGGACCGTCGTGCTGGCCGAGAAGCACCTGGACGCCGTGACCGCGTTGAGCGGTTCGGGCCCCGCCTACGTGTTCTACGTCGTGGAGGCGATGGTCGAGGCCGGGGTGCTGCTGGGGCTGCCGCGCGCGACGGCGACGGAGCTCGTCGTGCAGACGGTCGTGGGTGCGGGCGCGATGCTGCGGGAGACGGGTCAGCACCCGACCGTCCTGCGCGAGCAGGTCACCTCGCCCGCGGGCACGACGGCCGCGGCCCTGCGGCAGCTGGACGACTCCGGGGTCCGGGCCGCGCTGGTCTCGGCCGTGGAGGCGGCCGCGGCCCGTTCGAGGCAGTTGTCGGGCCAGTGACCCCGGGGAACGAGGGGCCCGAGCGGGTCCAGGTCGTCTGGGACCCGGCCTTCAACCGCTACGACTTCGGCCGCTGGCACCCGATGGCGCCCGTCCGCCTGGACCTGACGGCGAGGTTGTGCCGCGAGTTCGGCCTCTTCGACCGGCCGGGGGTGCAGGTCGTGACCGCCGAACCGGCCGACGACGACCTCCTCACCAGCGTCCACGACCCGGCCTACGTCGCCGCGGTGAAGGCCGCCTCGGCCGACCCGCGGCAGGCGCAGGAGGTCTTCGGGCTCGGCACCGAGGACGACCCGGCCTTCCCCGGCATGCACGAGGCCGCGGCCCGGATCGTCGGGGGGTCCGTCGACCTCGGCCGGGCGCTCGTCGCCGGTCGCACGCTGCACGGCGTGAACTTCTGCGGGGGCATGCACCACGCGAAACCGGGCTGCGCCAGCGGGTTCTGCGTCTACAACGACGCGGCCGCCGCCATCGTGGCGATGCTGCGCGACGGGGCGGAGCGGGTGGTCTACGTCGACCTCGACTGCCACCACGGCGACGGCACCGAGCAGGTGTTCTGGGACGACCCGCGGGTCCTCACGATCAGCGTCCACGAGTCCGGCACGACGCTGTTCCCGGGGACGGGCTTCGCCGACGAGCTCGGTGGCCCGCAGGCCCTGGGCGGGGCGGTGAACCTGGCCCTGCCGGCCCGCACGGCCGACGCGGGGTGGTTGCGGGCCGTGCACGCGGTGGTCCCGCAGCTGGTCTCGGCCTTCGCGCCCGACGTGCTGGTGACCCAGCACGGCTGCGACACCCACAGCCTGGACCCGCTGGGGCACCTCGACGTCTCCCTCGACGCGCAGCGGGTCGCCGCCGCGTCGATGCACCGCCTCGCCCACGACGCCGCGAGCGGTCGCTGGCTGGCCCTGGGCGGGGGCGGCTACGAGGTCGTCGACGTCGTGCCGCGCACGTGGGCGCACCTGGTGGCGGAGGCCTCCGGGGAGCCGCTGGACCCGGCGGCGCGGGTACCGGCGGGGTGGCTCGCGCACGTGCGCGAGGTGTTCGGCCGGGACGCCCCCACGGTGATGACGGACGATGAGCCCGGGACGTTCACGGGGTGGGAGTCGGGGTACGACCCGGACGACCCGGTGGACCGCGCGATCCTCGCGACTCGTCGTGCGGCCTTCCCGTTGCACGGTCTGGACCCCGAGTTCGACTGAGTCGAGAATTTTTTACGGAGCGTAATCCCTGCTCACGGGCTGTTCAGGTCACGCTGAGTGACTCTCTGAGCACGCAGATCTTCCACCCACGTCACACCTGCCCCTACAGTGGTCACAGAACGCGCCCCCACCGGGCCGTCCGCGGGGGACAGCGCGCCGATGGCGCGCGAACTGAAGGGTGCTGTGGGGATGCCTGAGGATCGCCCGCTGTCCGAGGTCCGGTTCCTGACCGTCGCCGAGGTCGCGTCGATGATGCGCGTGTCGAAGATGACGGTGTACCGGTTGGTGCACAACGGAGAGCTGCCCGCGGTGCGGGTCGGCCGCTCCTTCCGGGTGCCCGAGGCCGCCGTCCACGAGTACCTGCGACAGTCCTACATCGACACCGCCTGACCCTCGGGGACCTCGGGGGTGACGCGCCGGGCGATCGCGGCCGGTTCGACCGCTAGACTCGACGACGGTCTGCTGCGCGAGCGGCACAGCTTTGTGATGGACCGTCGTCGGGGTCGGCACGCGCCTGCCCCGGGGACAATCAGCACCAGCCGACATCGAAGTGAGCGAGGACCCCTTGGGCTCTGTCATCAAGAAGCGTCGCAAGCGCATGGCGAAGAAGAAGCACCGCAAGTTGCTTCGCCGCACGCGTCACCAGCGTCGCAACAAGAAGTGATCCACGCGGAGGGCGGGTTCACCGGATTCCCCGGGAACCCGCCCTTCGTGCGTTCCGGGGCACCTTCGTCGCTCCGGGTCACCGCTGGTCGCTCTGCGTGCTGTTCGTTCGGGCCGATCCGGTGAAGGCATCGCCCAGATGCCGATCGGGGCCCTCCTCCAGGGACGCCCGGGCGACCGCCCTCCTTAGACTTCGAGGGCCCGCCGGGCAGCGGCACCCGCCGCCGAGTCGAGGAGTCGGATGACCCCGGGAGTGACGAGCACGCCCAGCACCACGAGTTCTTCCGGGCGCGACGACGTTCCCAGCGGTCTCCAGCGCATCCTCCGCATCTCGGCCTCCCTGGTCGGGACCCAGGCGGTCACCAGCGTCCTCGGGCTCCTCTTCTGGGCCATCGCCTCCCGCGGGTTCACCCGGGACCAGTTCGGCGTCGCGAACGCCGCCATCTCGGCCATGGGACTGCTCGGCGCCCTCGGGACCCTGGGTCTGGGCACCCTGCTCATCTCGTTGCTCCCGCGGACCGAGCAGGGCGTCCGCCGTGTCACCGTGCGCACCGCGCTGGCCGTCTCCGCCGCGGCCGGGACGCTGCTGGCCGTCGTGGTCCCCGTCGTGGCCATCCACGTCCTGCGACTGGACAACCTCAGCCCCCTCGCCGGTTCCCCCGGGCACGCCACCCTCTTCGCCGTCGGGACCGGCCTCGCCGCCGTCGTCCTCGTGCTGGACCAGGCCGTCCTCGTCATCGGCTCGGGCAACCTCCAGCTCGAACGCAACGTGATCGCCAGCGCGACCAAGGTCGTCGTCCTGCTCGGCCTGGCCGCGGCCGGCGCCACCGACGGGATGGCGGTCTTCGCCGCCTGGGCCGTGGGAACGGTGGTCTCGCTGCCGTTCGTGGCGCACCGCACCCGCGGTGGCCGCGCGCTGCAGCAGCACCCCCGCCTGGTCGACCTGTCCTCGATGCGCGGGCTCGGCCGGCGCGCGCTGAGCCACCACGCGCTCAACACGACGCTGCAGAGCCCGTTGATGCTGCTGCCCGTCATCGTCACCGCCGCCGTCTCGGCCGACGCCAACGCCCCCTTCGGGGCCGCGCTCCAGCTCACCGGCTTCGTCTTCGCCCTGCCCTACGCCCTGTCCGTGGGGCTCTTCGCCGCCGCGGAGGGCGACGACGGCGAGGTCCTGCGACGGATGCGGGTCACCCTGCCGCTGGGCCTCGGGGTCAGCGTGGCCGCCAACCTCGCGCTCTTCCCGCTGGCGCCCTACGTGCTGCGGATCTTCGGGGACACCTACGCCGCGGACGGCTCGAACGTGCTCCGCATCCTCGTCCTCGCCGGTCTGCCGTTCGTGATCAAGGACCACTTCGTCGCCCTGCGCCGCGTGCAGGGCCGGACCGGGGACGCGACCCTGGTCCTGGTCGTCTTCACCGTCGCCGAGCTGGCCGCGGCCCTCGTCGGGGCGCACGTCGGCGGGGTGGTCGGCCTCAGCGCGGCGTGGGTCGGGGTGCTGATCGTCGAGGCGCTGCTGCTCGCCGTCCCGCTGCTGGCGGCCCGGCGCCGCTTCGTGGCCCAGGAAGCAGCCCAGGAACGTGCGGGAGGAACAGCAGAGGAAGCAGTCGAGAAGGTGGACCCGGACGTGGTGCAGAACCAGACCCTGGAGCAGGACGCGGTGGACGAGCGGACGGCGCAGGCCCGGTCGGTCGCGGCCGTGGTCGAACCCGTCCCCGCCCGCCGCGGGTCCCGGGGGCTCGGCCCGGCCCTGCTCGCCACCGCCCTCGGGCTGCTCGCGATGTCCCTCGCCGCCGCCCGGGCCCGCAGCACCGGCGACGACGGGGCCGCGACCCAGCTGCTCTGGGAGGCCGGGCTGGTGCTCCTGGTCGGGCCGGCCGCCCTGCTGGCGATGTGGCCGCGCACCAGCGGCTCGGTGCGGGTCTGGACGGCCGTCACCGCCGCCGCCGCCCTGCAGCTGAGCCGGGTCGTGCTCTACCCCGACCGGTTCATGTTCCACGACGAGCTGCTGCACGCGAACCTGCTCCGCCAGATCTCCGACACCGGGCAGTTGTTCGGGCTGAACCCGCTGCTGCCCATCACGGCGTACTACCCCGGTCTGGAGGTCGCGACCGACGGCGTCGCCGACCTGACCGGCCTCTCCGCGCACACCAGCTCCGTCGTACTGCTGCTGGCCGCCAGGGTCGTGCTCAGCCTGGGCATCGCGGCCGTCGTCGTCCGCCTCACCCGCTCGCACCGGGCCGGGGCCGTCGCCGTCGTGGTCTACGCCTGCAACCCGCAGATGCTGTTCTTCAACTCCCAGTTCAGCTACCAGACCCTCGCGCTGCCGCTCGCCGTCCTCACCGTCGCCCTGTTCGCCTCCCGGCACCGCGGGTCGGGGCGCGGGTCGTGGCGCGGGCTGGTGCTGCCGCTGGCCGCGTTCGCCGCGGTCACCACCACCCACCACGTCACCGCGGCGCTGCTGCTGGTGGCCTTCGCCGTCTGGACGCTGGTCGAGCTCCTCGTGGCGCGCTCCGCCCGCCGCGGCGGGGACACCGCGCGGCGCAGCGAGGCCGGCGCGCTGGCCGTGACCACGGTCTTCGGCCTCGCCTGCTTCACCGCCACCCTGCTGAACCCGGGCAACACCCTCGGCAGCTACCTGGGCTCCATCGTCACCAGTTCCTCCACCGACCTCGGTGCCCTCTTCGAGGGGAAGCAGACCAAGGCCCTCTTCGCCAACACCGCGGGCGTGGGTCCCGCCTGGTGGGAGCAGCTGCTGCTCATCGGCGGCCTGGGGATCACGCTGCTGGCGCTGCTGCCCTCGCTGTGGGCCGCGCGGGCGTGGGTCCGGACCCGGGTCTCGCTGGCCGTCGTCCTCGTCCTCACGGCCGTGCTCTGGCCCGTCGTCCCCGGCGGCCACGTGGCCCGGGCCACCTCCGAGGTCGGCGACCGCGCCGCGGGCTTCGTCTTCCTCGGCGTCGCCTTCGTGGTGGCCTGGTGGCTCGTGCGGCGTCCCGCGACCCGACGCGTCGCCGGGATCTTCGGCGTCGCGGCGACGGTGACGTTCCTCGGTGGTGTGGTCCTGGGGTCGGGGACGGTCAGCTCCCAGCTGCCCGGGCCGTTCCTCGTCTCCGCCGACGCCCGCAGCGCCGACGCCGACAACCTCGCCGCGGCGCAGTGGCTGGGGCGGACGCTGCCACCGGAGACCCGGGTCTACGCCGACCGGGTGTCCGGTCTGCTCGCGGCCGCCGACGGCGGCATGTTCACCGTGCGCCACATCAGCACCGACATCGACGCCTCCCGCCTCCTCCTCGACCCGGAGTTCAGCCAGAAGGACGTCGACCTCGTCCGCGAGGCCGGCATCCGCTACCTCGTGGTCGACCGGCGCGACGCCAACGGGCTGCCCAACCAGGGCGTCTACGTCGAGAGCGGCGAGTTCGGCGGCGACGGGCGCACCACGCCCGTCCCGCTGGCCGCGCTGGAGAAGTTCGACGACGTCCCCGGCGTCGACCGCATCTACGACAACGGCTCCATCGCCGTCTACGACCTCTCGGAGCTGGGCCAGTGAGCACCACGTCCCCGCGGACGCGCCCGGTCGGGGCCACCCCCCTGCTCGTGGGCGCGGCCGTCCTCGTCGTCGCGGCCGTCGTCGCCGTCCTGCTCGACGGCCCGACCTGGCTGCGCAGCGCCCTGGTCCTGGCGGCCACGGTCGCCACCGCGACGCAGCTCGTCCGCCGGGGGTGGCGCCGTTCCACCCTCGACCGCGTCCTCACCGCGGTGGGCGGGGTCCTCGTCGTCCTCGTGCTCGTGGGGATGGTGCTGGGCGTGAGCGGGATCGGCCTGCGGGCCGGCACCTGGGCCGTGGGCCTGGGGGCGCTCGCGCTCCTCGGCCTCCTCGGCAGCGCGCTCGCCCCGGTGCGGGAGCGCGAAGCCTCCGTCGAGGCGGCTCCGGTGGCCGAGGGCTCCCTGCGCCGGGCGGTCCTGCGCACCTCGCCGTGGGTGCTCGCCGCCGTCGCCGTCACCGTCGTGGCCCTCGTCGTCGCCGTGCGCAGCGTGGACGAGAACTCGACGTCGCCCGTCCAGATGTCCCTCGTGTCGCTGGACGGCGCCCAGGCCGTGGTCGAGGTCTCCTCCGAGGAGGCCGCCGGCCCGCTGGAACTGCGCACCGACCCGGGTGACGGTTCCGCCGTCACCTACCCGCTGTTCTCCGTCCCCGAAGGAGGAACCGTGCGGACCACCGTCGTCGTGCCGGTCCAGGGCAAGGTCGTCGTCACCGTCAGCAACCCCGGACAGGTGCAGCCGCTGCGCACCCTGGTCGTGAACCGGTGACCGCGCGGAACGGGCGACCCCGGGTCCTGCACGTCGTCCAGCGCTACTTCCCCGAGATGGGTGGGCTGGAGACCCACGTCGCCGAGATCACCCGCGGGCTCGCGGCGACGGGGGAGTTCGACCTGACCGTCCTCGCCACCGACCGCAGCGGCGGGCTGGCCCGCCACGACGTCGTCAACGGCATCCCCGTGCTCCGGCGCCGGTCCTGGCCGCGGGAGGGCGACCTCTACCTCTCGCCCGGGCTGGCGCTGCCCGTCCTGCGGGGGCACTGGGACCTCGTGCACGTGCAGGGCGTCAACACCCTCGCACCGCCCGTGGGCATGCTCTCGGCGATCGCGGCCCGGACCCCCTTCGTCCTCACCTTCCACAGCGGCGGGCACTCCTCCTCCGTGCGGACCGCCGGCCGCGGCGTGCAGTACCGGGTCCTGGCCCCGCTGCTGCGGCGGGCCCGCCGGCTCATCGCCGTCAGCCGGTTCGAGCGCTCGGCCTTCGCCGCGGTGACCGGTCTCCCCGAGTCCCGCTTCAGCGTCATCCCCAACGGGGGCGCGCTGCCGCCGTCGCCCGTCGCGGTCGCGCCGGTCGAGGGCCGCATCGTGACCAGCGGGCGCCTGGAGCGCTACAAGGGTCACCAGCGGGTCATCGAGGCCCTGCCGCTGGTCCGCGCGCAGGTCCCGCAGGCCCACGTGGTCGTCCTCGGCAGCGGTCCCTACGAGCAGGAGCTGCGGCGCGGGGCCGAACGCGCCGGCGTCGCGGACCACGTGGAGTTCCGGGCGCTGCCGCCCGCGGACCGGACCGCGATGGCGGGCGAGCTCGCCCGCGCCGGGGTGATGGCGGCGATGTCGGACTACGAGGCGCACCCGGTGGGGGTCATGGAGGCGGTGACCCTCGGGCTGCCGGTCGTGGGCAGCGACGTGGCCGGCATCGGGGACCTCGTCGAGGACGGCCTGGTCGTCGGGGTCGCACCCGACGCCGACGCGGCGACCCTGGCCGCGGCGCTCAGCACCCAGCTGCTGGCCACCCGGGCCCGCGGGGCGGTCCCGCACGTCCCGCGGCCGGTGGAGCTGCCGACGTGGGAGACGAGCGTCGCGGCGACCGCCGAGGTCTACCGCACGGTGCTGGGCGGGGGTTCCTGGTGAGCCGCCCGACCCGGGTCGTCCACGTCATCACGACCCTCACCACCGGCGGCGCCGAACGGCAGCTGGAGCTGCTGGTCGAGCGTTCGGGCGCGCAGTCCCGGACGCTCTGCCTCTACGAGGGCGGCCCCGTGGCGGACGCGATGCGCCGGCGGGGACACCACGTCGACGTGCTGGGCATGGCGGGCTGGCGCAAACCGCTCGCGATCGCGCGGCTGGCCCGCGAGCTGCGCCGGCTGCGCCCCGACGTCGTGCACGTCCACCTGCTCGCCGCGCAGCTCTGGGGCATCCCGGCGGCCCGCCTGGCCGGGGTCCCCGTCGTGGTCTCCAGCGAGCACTCGCTGATGGCGGACTCGATCGAGGGCCGCCCGCTCACCGCCTGGCTGCGGCGCGTCTACACCGGCCTCGAGGCCCTCACCGACCACACCGTCGCGGTCTCGGCCACCACCGCGGACCGCCTGGTCGCGTGGGGCGTGGCGCGGAGCCGCATCTCGGTGATCGACAACGGGATCGACCTCGACGCCGTCCGCCCCCGGGCGGGCGACCGCGAGCGCGTGCGGGCCGAGCTGGGAGTGCCGGAGGGCAGCACGGCGGTCGTCGTCGTCGGCCGCCTGGACCCCGTCAAGCGCGTCGACGAGGTCCTGCGGGCGCTCGCGCCCCGGCTGCTCGCCGGCGGGCACGTCCTGCTGGTCGCCGGGGCGGGGTCGTTGCGTCCCGGGCTGGAGTCCCTCGCGGGGGAGCTGGGGATCGCCCCCGCGGTCCGCTGGCTGGGCGCGCGGGACGACGTCCCGGCCGTGCTCGCCGCCGCGGACGTCCTGCTCAGCGCCTCGCGCGACGAGACCTTCGGCCTCGCCGTCCTGGAGGCCGTCGCGGGCGGACTGCCCTCGGTCTTCGTGCAGTGCCCGGCGCTCGAGGAGCTCGGGACGCTGCCCGAGGGGGTGGCCCGCGCCGGCGGCGGCGGCCCCGAGGCGCTCAGCGCGGCGCTGGACGACCTGACCGCCCGTGGGCTGCACCGCCGCCCCGCCCCGGCCGCGGTGGTCGAGCGCTACGACGCCCGGCGCACGGCGGCGGCGGTGGACGCGCTGTACGCGGACCAGCTGGCCCACGACCGGCACTCCTCCCGCCACGCTCACTGACCGCACGGGCTGACCGGGCCGTACAGATCGGCGCTCCCCCCGCCGATGGGGAGGGGTGCGCCGACTCCGACCCACGACCCCGCGACCCCCGCTGCTGCGCGGTCTCGTCCTGGCGGCCCTCGCGGCCCTGCTCGCGGTCGGGTCGGCGGTGGTGGGCCTGCCCGGGAGCAGCCCCGCGGCCGCGGCCGCTCAGACGACGGGCTTCGTCCAGCGCGACGGTTCCCGGCTGACGCTGAACGGCGCGACGTTCCGCTTCTCCGGGACCAACGTCTACTGGCTCGGCCTCGACGACAACGTCCGCGACGCCACGGGACAGCCGACCGTCCCGTCCCGCTTCCGCATCGACGACGCCTTCCGGGCGGCCCAGGCCACCGGCGGCACCGTCGTGCGCACCTGGGGCGGGCTCGTCGGCTGCGCGCGCTGCATCGAACCCCGTCCGGGCGTCTTCCAGGACTCCGCCTTCGACTCCATCGACTACGCCGTGGCCTCGGCCGCCCGGCACGGGCAGCGCCTCGTGGTCACCCTGGTGGACAACTGGGACTACTACCACGGCAGCAAGCTCACCTACACGGGATGGCGCGGGCTGCCCGAGTCCGCCTTCTTCTCCGACCCCGGGGTCATCGCCGACTACCAGGCCTACATCTCGCACTTCGTGCAGCACGTGAACCCCTACACGGGGCTCGCCTACCGCGACGACCCGACGATCATGGCCTGGGAGACCGGCAACGAGATGTGGTGCCAGACCTGTTCGGGCAACTACTGGGACGGCTCCTGGACCCGGGCGATCGCCGACCACCTGAAGTCCGTGGCCCCGCGCCAGCTCGTCGTCGACGGGCACGGCACCGACCCCGGCTGCCGGACGGACTGCCTGCACGCCCCGAGCCTGGACATCGCCTCGGTCGACGTCGTCGACGACCACTTCTACCCGATGCAGCTGGACCGGGTGCGCTCGGCGGCTGCGACGGCCGCCGCCCACGGCAAGGCCTACCTCGTCGGTGAGTACGACTGGAACAACCACCGCGGCGGTTCCGGCCTGCAGGACTTCCTCGACACCGTCCGCCTCTCCGGAGCGGTCGGCGCGCTGACCTGGTCGGTCGTGCCGCACGCCGACACCGCCGGGTTCGTCGACCACGACGACGGTTTCCAGTACTTCTTCCCCGGTCGCGACGACGACGAGCGGGCGCGGACGGGCACGCTGCGCGCGTTCGCCGCGAAGGTGTCCGGTGCGGCGGCCTCCGACGTGGCCCCCCCGGCGCCGTGCGGGCTGGCCCAGGTGACGACGGGGACCGGCACGGGGCTGCGCTGGCGGGGTGCGGCGCCCGCCGTGCGCTACGTCGTGCAGCGGCGCGCGGCCGGGTCCACCGCCGGCTGGCAGAACCTCACCTGGCAGGTGCGCGACCAGGCGGTCCTCCCCGCCGGCGGTGCGCTGTGGGTGGACACCACCGCCGCCGGGAGGCGTTCGGAGTACCGCGTCGCCGGGATCTCGCTGCGGGGGACGCGAGGCCCCTGGTCCGCGGCCGTGCCGTCGGGGGTCACGACCGCCTGCGGTTCCTGAGCGGTGCCACCCGCGTCCGCGCGACCCCCGCGGATGCAGGACGATGGAGCGTCCCGCCCGCGAGCGGTTCACCTGATCAGGTCTTGCCCCGGACCCGTGCGGGGCCCGAACCTTGGGGTGGGGCCCGGACCGTTCGCCGATCGGTCCGCCCTCGACCTCGAGAGGCAGAAGTTCCCCGAATGCTCCTGGAACCATCCCGGACTCCGGCCCGTCCGTCCGGTTCCGGAGGGTTGCTGCTCGCTTCGCGGGGGGACGCGTTGACGCCCTTCCTCTTCGAGGAACTCCAGCGGCGCTACCCCGTGGCCGGGGTCCTCGACACCGACCTGTCCCGGTGGCAACGGGTGGCCGTCGCGGCGACGACGTTCCGCCCCTCCCGCGTGCGGTGGGCCGAGCACTTCTTCAAGAGCGGCCTCGGCTACGCGCTGCGCTCGCGCAACGCGGAACTCCTGCGCCGGCGCTCGCCGGATCCGCAGGCCCCCGTCTTCCAGGTGCACGCCCTCTTCGACGTCACCGGGGGTGGCGGCAGCCTGCTCTACGTCGACTGCACGCACCGGCAGTCGGCGGCCTCGTGGCCGGCGTGGAACCCCCTGCGGGGGAGGGCGCTGGAACGCTGGTACGCCCAGGAGACCGCCGCCTACCGCGCCGCCCGGCACGTCTTCTCGTTCAGCACCGCGACGAGGGACTCGCTGGTCGACGAGTACGGCGTGGACCCCGCCCGGGTCAGCGTCGTGGGGGCCGGGGCGAACGGGGGTCTGCCCGAGCACGTCGCCCACCGCGGAACCTCGCCGGGCCACGCCCCGAACCTGCTGTTCATCGGCAACGACTTCGCCCGCAAGGGGGGTCACGACCTGCTGACCGCCTTCGCGCAGGTCCGCGCACGTTTCCCCGGCGCGACGCTGCGCCTGGTCGGGACGCGCCCGGAGGTTCCCGCCCAGCCGGGTGTGGAGGTCCTGGGGAGGGTTCACGACCGGGAGCACATCGCCCGCCTCTACGCCCAGGCCGACGTGTTCGTGCTGCCCTCCGTCTTCGACCCGTTCCCGTTGGTGCTGCTGGAGGCGATGGCCCGCGGGGTTCCGCTGGTCACCACCGCGTCGTGCGGGATCCCCGACGTCGTGCGGGACCAGGTGGAGGGACACGTCGTCGCCGCGAACGACCCGGCGGGTCTGGCGGCCGCACTCGTGCGATCCTTGGCCGATCCCGCGCACAGCTCGTCGATGGCTGCCACGGCGCGTCTGCGGGTTCGGGAGGAGTTCACGTGGCAACGCGTCGTCGACCGCATGGCCCCCGTTCTCGACGAGCTGGTCCGCACCGGAACCGGTCGTGGACCGGACCGCTCGCCGCGCTGACCCTGCTGACGCTGGTCGGGGCGGGGCTGACGTCCTGTTCCGGTGCGGCCGACGACTTCGTGGAACGCGACGGGCGGCAGTTCACCGTCGACGGGAAACCCTTCCGGTTCGTGGGTTTCAACCTCTACGACGCGGCCGCCAGCGACCGGTACTCCTGCCGCCCGGCGTCGCGCATCCCCCCCGAGGACCTCGAGGACCACTTCCGCTGGCTGCACGACCACGCGGGGGTCACCGTCGTCCGGTTCTGGGCGTACCAGACCTACACCGACGGTGGTCGTGACTTCAGCGCCGTCGACCGCGTCGTGGACGCCGCGCGGGCGACCGGGATCCGGTTGATCCCGGTCCTCGAGGACGGGCCGGGGGACTGCAGCACAGGCGAACCGGGTGTCTCCCTCGCGGAGGCCGACGGCGGGACCTGGTTCAGCCAGGGGTACCGGAAACCGTACGGCAGCGCGCGGATCTCCTACCGGGACTACGTCAGAGCCATCACGGAGCACTACCGCGACGAACCCGTGGTGATGGCCTGGATGCTGGTCAACGAGGCCGAGACCCCGGCCCGCGACGACCAGGGACGGTCGGTCCTCGTGAGTTTCGCCGGTGACGTCGCGGGCCTGGTCCACTCCGTCGACCCGAACCACCTCGTCACCCTGGGAACCCAGGGCAACGGTGCCCCGGGGGGCAGCGGTGCGGACTTCCTCGCGGTCTACAACCAGACCGACCTGGACTTCGTGGAGGTGCACGACTGGGCCCGCTACGGGTCCGACACCGAGGCCATGCCGGGGGCCGAGGCCGACGGCAGCCTGCCGGCGGTCGGTTCGCAGACCTGCCGTTCCACGACCGCGCCGATCGCGTGCTCGTTCGCCATCGCCGCCCAGATCCAGAAACCCCTCGTCGTCGGCGAGGTAGGGATCTCCGCCTCGGACGCGGCCGGGCGGGGTCGACGGGCGGAACTGGTCCGGGCGAAGGCGCAGGCCGCGTTCGACGCCGGTGCGTCCGGGTACCTGGTGTGGCACTACGGCACCGGTCAGACCGACGGTTACGACGTCGTGCGTTCCGACGACGACCTGTTGTTCGACGTCACCCGGCGACTGGGTTCGCAGGTGTCGGAGACGTCCTGAGGGTTTCTCCCCGGGAACGCGGAAGAACCCGTCGGCCCCGAGTTCTCGGGGGCGACGGGTCGTCGGCGGTTCCGGTGGGTCCTGGGCGGGAGGATCGCTCAGGCCACGACATCGCGGCGGGCGTCGTCGTGCCGCGGTGCCCGGGTTTCGGTCGACGCGGCGCGGGGGCCCGCGACGGAGCCGGGAACCCCGAGGCTCGCGAAGACCCGGGCGAAGCGGGTGACCGAGGTGTCCCAGGAGTGCGGGTCGGCGTAGCGCTCGCCCCGGCGTTCCAGGAGTCCCCGCAGCGCGGCGGCGAGTTCCGCGGGCGCGGCCGGGGGCACGAACACGGCACCCTCGTAGTCGCGGGCGGCCTCGACGAGACCGCCGACGGAGGTCACCACGGTCGGCAGTCCGGCGCTCATCGCCATCTGCAGCGGCCCGGAGGACGACGAACGGCGGTAGGGGAGCACCACGGCGTCGGCCGCGGCGAAGTGGGTGCGGACCTCGGCGTCGGTGACGTAGCGGTTGACGAGGTCGATGCGGTCGCCGTTCGGGCTGTCCCGCACGGCGTCCAGCGGTGCCGTCCACCCTTCCCACGTCTCCCCGACGATGGTCAGCCGGAACTTCTCCGCCAGTTCCCGGGGCAGCGAGGAGAACGCCTCGACGAGGTCTTCGAGCCCCTTGTACGGACGGATCGTCCCGAAGAACAACAGGCGGAGCGGGGCGTCGCCGGTGGCGTTCTCGCTGCGCACCGCGGTGGCGTCGAGGACGTGGTCGTACGGCCCGTGCGGGATGACCGTGATCTGACGCGGGTCGAGGCCGTAGGCCCCCTGCAGGAGTTCGGAGTCGTACTCGGAGTGGACGACGTGCGCGTCGACCCGGCGCAGCAGCGCCTTCATCGCCGACCGCACGTAGCGGACCACACCGGGGACCCGGGCTTCCCCGGTGTCCTGGACCTCGTGCCACTCGATGACGACCTTGGCCCCGCGGCGGTGCAACGCCCGCGCGAGGAGCAGGTAGGAGTGCAGCACCGCGCCGGTCCACCACTGCAGGACGACGACGTCGGGGCGGGTGCGGTCGAGGAAACCCGACACCCCCCGGGCGCTGCGTCCCCAGTACCAGTCGACGCCGTCGTAGACGTCGATGTCGGGGGAGTAGTCGACGTCGTTCACGACGGAACCCACCCGCGAGCGTCCGGGGTAGAGGAACCGCGGCACCAGGCGACGCATCAGGACGACGCTCGTCGTGGTGCGTTCGGCGAAGGCGTTCGCGAGGCGGCAGGTGTAGTAGCTGATCCCGGAGGTGAACCGCCAGCCCGAACCGACGACCAGGACGCGGGTGGGACGGGACGTCCCGGAGGTGCGCGCCTCGGGGACGGACCTCATGCGTTCTCCCGCGCGTCCTGCTCGGTCGGGTGGAGTTCGCGACGACCCGGCTCGGTCCCCTGCTGGGGGACCGACGGCTGGCGGTCGGTCGGGCGCAGGTCGATGACCCGGGCCAGGGGGGAGTCCAGCAGCGCCGCGTCCTGGGCCTGCTCGTTCGCGAGGGTGTGCTCCGCGTCGGCGTGGGCGTGGGTGAGGAGTTCCGCGCTGGGGGTGGGGGTGGTGGAGCGCCCGCGCTGGAAGCGTTCGGTGAGGATCGTGCGCAGCACCCGCAGGCCGTCGCGCACGGCGTGCAGGTTGCTCTCGCCGTGGATGCGGCGCAGTTCCACGCTGGGCACCTCGTGGATCTGCAGGTCGGCGGCGGCGACCCGGCAGTTGATGAGGGTCTCGATCTCGAAGCCGTCACCCCACTGCGCGGTGTCGTAGCGCGAGGACGGGATGGCGAGGTGCTGGAGGACGTCGCGCCAGAAGGCGTTGTAGCCGTAGCAGAGGTCCGTGTACTTGGTGCGGAACAGCACGTTGGTGAACAGCGTCAGCATCCGGTTGCCGGTGTCGCGCACGAGGGTGATGTCGTCGCTGCCGCCGGCGGCGAGGACGCGGCTGCCCTTGGCGAAGTCGGCACCGGCGACGAGCGCGGCCACGAAGTCGGAGATCTCGGCGGCGTCGGCGGAGCCGTCGGCGTCGAACATGACGATGACGTCACCGGTGGCCGCCTCGAAACCCACGGCCAGGGCGTTGCCCTTGCCCCGTCGGGTCTGCTGCAGGAACTTCGCCTCGGGCAGCACCCGGGCCACGACCTCGGCCGTCCCGTCGGTGGAGTGACCGTCGACGACGATCACCTCGTGCACCTTCGGCAGGCCGGGCAGGACGATCTCGAGGTTGCGCGCTTCGTTCCACGCGGGCACCACGATCGTGACCTTCGGGTGCGCCGGACGTTCTACGGGCGTGCCAACCATCGGTGAGACCTTTCTCGTGCAGTTGAGTGGACCCGCGTCGTCGAGGTTCCCGGGCCGAGGTCGGCCTTTCGACGAAACCTAGGTCCTGCGGCTGAGAGGTGTTCGGGCCCGTCACCCGAACAGATGGGTGTGCTCCGAAAGAACTTCTCTACGTCATGTCTGATTGACAGGGAGTGAGATTCGAGGCGTTTGCACACCGCTCGGTCCATCACGTAGTCACTAGTGCTGTACTTACCGTGACATCGACGGCGGAAGGCGCCCGGTGCGTGCGCGAGGTCCGTCCCTGCCGCAGACTGAGGGCCCGGCGTGGTCCTCTGATCGCGTCTGCGGTGCGGGGTCAGGTGCAGTCGGCCTCTGCGACCGCCCCCGTCCACGTCCCGAGGAGTCCCCCGTGCTGGTCCGTTCCCGCCGTGTCCACCCGCAAGGCCGCGTGTCGACGGTGATCGGCGTGGTGCTGGCCGTCCTCCTGGTGGTCCTGCTGTCCGCGCGGGGAGCCGCCGCGGCCGTCGTCCCCGGTGACGCCTGGGTGCGCGCCGCCCACCTGGTCCCGGGTCTCGAGGCGATGCAGGTCAGCGCCCGGCCCACCGCCGGGGGCGACACCGTGGTCCTGGCCGCCGACGCCGGCTACGGCGACGTCGCGCCCTACCAGCGGCTCGCACCCGGCGACTACACCGTGGAGCTGCGCCCGGCCGGCGCCGCGCCGACCTCGTCCCCGGTCCTCTCCAGCACCCTCACCGCCAAGGCCGGCGCCGCCTACACCCTCGCGGGCCTGGGCTCCCTCGCCTCGCCCCGGCTGGCGACCCTGCAGGACGACCTGACCCCGCCCGCGCCCGGGACGGTCAACGTCCGGTTGCTGCCGGCGGCCTCGACCGCGGCCCAGGTGACGGTGAGTGCCGTCGACGGGCCGGTCATCGCCCAGGACGCCGTGTTCGGTCAGCCGACCAGCTACACCAGCGTCCCCGCCGGGACCTGGACCCTGCAGGCGGTCGCGAACGGTGTCGCGCCGGCCACCACGAAGGTCGACCTGACCGCGGGCGGCGTCTACACCCTCGCGGTCGTCGACGGGACCGGCGGCCTCGGCGTGCAGGTCGTGACCGACGCCGCGGGCGCGGCGACGATGCCCGTGGGTGGCGCGCAGACCGGCGGCGGTGGCACGGCCGGTGGCCTCGACACCGAGTCCTCGCCCGGCCCGTGGATCCTCGCGATGACCGTGCTCGGGGGGCTCGGCGTGCTCGCCGTGCGTCGCGCGAGGACCACGCGCTCGTCGTGACCGGCCGCGTCCTGCGTCGACGGTCCCTCCTGCTGCTGCCCGTGACCCTCTGGGCTGCAGGCTGTTCCGGGGGGTCGGCTGCTCCCGTCCCGACGAGTCCCACGCGTCCGGCGGAGCCGTCCACGGAGCCGGCCTCGCCGACCCCTTCGACCGCCCCGTCCGCGGCCGCCGGGGGTCCCCTGCCCGCGGTCGGTGACCCCGGGCGCGCCGTCGTGGCCGGTGAGGTCCCGGTGCACCTCGAGGTCCCCGCCGTGGGGGTGGACGTCCCGCTGATCCGGCTGGGCGTGAACCCGGACGGTTCGCTGGAGGTCCCGGCCGACTACCAGCAGGTCGGGTGGTTCACGGGGAGCGCCGCCCCCGGGGCCACGGGCCCGGCGATCATCGCGGGGCACGTGGACAGCACCAGCGGTCCGGCGCCCTTCTTCCGGCTGCGTGACCTCGGTCCCGGCGACGAGGTCGTCGTCACCGGGACCGACGGGCAGCGGCGGTCGTTCTCCGTCGACGGGGTCGAGCAGTACCCGAAGGACCAGTTCCCCACGGCGGCCGTCTACGGCCCCGCCCCGGGCCCGGTCCTGCGGCTCATCACCTGCGGCGGGTCCTTCGACCGCAGCGTCGGTCACTACCGGGACAACGTGGTCGTCTTCGCCTCGTGAGCGCCTGGTCCGGACCGGTCAGCTGCAGCTGAGCGCGGTCGGCGTCGCGGGGCTGGTGGAGCTCGCCAGCTGGTAGCCGTAGCTCGTCGTGGCGCCCGCGGCGAGCGTCCCGTTCCAGCTCGCGTTGTGGACGCTCAGCGTGCGCCCGGACTGGGTCCAGGTGCCGTTCCAGAGGTTCGTGACGGTGGCGCCGGCGGGCAGCGTGACGGCCGTCGACCAGTCGGTGCGCCCGGTCGGGCCGTTGGCGACGGTGACCGTCTGCACGGCGCCGGAGTTCCAGGCGTTCTCGGTGCGCGCCGTGGCGCTGCAGACCGGGCGCCCGGAGACCGGACGGGTGGAGCGGGTCACCGCGGGCGTCGGGGTGGCGGAGGGCTTCGGCGTCACCGGGGTCGAGGCGGTGGACGCGGGGGCGCCGCCCGCGGGTCCGGCGGAGAAGTCCGTGACGGCGAGCCCGGCGCCGCCGACCCACGGCTCGAAGCCGGCCTGGACGCTCGTGAGGTACCAGGAGCGCTGCGCGTAGCCGCGCTGCACGGCGTCGTCGTAGAAGGTGCTCAGCGCGAAGTCGAGGGAGGCCGTACCGGTCGTGCGGACGTAGGAGACGACGTTCCAGCCGGTGTTGCCGAACCAGACGTCCCAGGTGGTGCCGGCGAGCGCCACGGTGCCCACCTTGGCGCCGATGGGTTGCGGGCGACCGGCGTGGTTCGCCCAGACCATGACCTCGGCGCCGGTGTTCTGCCCGTCGCGGCGGGCGGTCGGGTCGAACCACAGGTCGTAGCCCGCGTCCCACTCGCCCGTCGTGGGGTAGGTCATCGAGACGTTCGTGCGCAGGGTCGGGAACGCCGGGCTGGAGGCCAGGACGGGGTCGAAACCGGGCGTGCAGACCGCGTAGTGGCATCCCCAGTAGATCGACGGGTAGCTCTTGGGGGCGCCCGAGGTCGAGGTGGAGCCGTCGGCGGTGGTGACCGCGAAGCCGGTGGCGCTGGGTTCGATGCACTGCTGGGCCGAGGTGCCCCAGCGGTTGTTCTGGATCGTGTAGCGCCCGTCGGCCGTCGTGGTCTTGGCGTAGGTGTCGCACAGGACGGTCGCGGCGGAGGCCGACGGGGTGTCGAGGGTGGCGACCAGGGCGGCGGAACCGGCGGCGAGGGCGGTCACGGCGGTCGCGACGGCGACCTTCACGGCGCGTGCGCGGAGTGGGGTCACGCGGACTCCTCGGTCCCCGACCGGGGGACCTTGAGCCCACCACGGCGTGACCTGCGTCACACTCCGAACCTCGGGTCAGCGGCGGCGGAGCAGGGAGACGACGGCGAGCGTGCCGACCCCGACGGCACCGACGCGGGCGCTCCAGCGCACGGCGTGGCGCCACTGGCGGAACTCGTGCACGGGCCACCCGTGCGTGGCGGCGTGCCGGCGCAGCGTCCGGTCCGGGTTGACGACGACGGGGGAGCCGACCAGGGAGAGCAGCGGCAGGTCGTTGGCGGAGTCGGAGTAGGCCGCGCAGCGGGCCAGGTCGAACCCGGCGGAGGCGGCCAGGGCGCGCACGGCGTCGGCCTTGGCCTGACCGTGCAGCGGTTCGCCGACGAGCCTGCCGGTGTAGACGCCCGCCACGGACTCGGCGACGGTACCGAGCGCACCGGTCAGCCCCAGGCGGCGGGCGATCACCTCGGCCATCTCGACGGGGGCGGCCGTGACCAGCCACACCGGTGCTCCCGCGGCGAGGTGGCGGCGGGCGAGTTCCTGGGTACCCAGGCGGACCTTGGACTCGACGTGCTCCTCGTAGACGTCCTCGCCGATCCGGCGGATGGTCGCGGTCTCGTGACCGGCGACGAAGGCCAGGGCGAGGTCGCGGATCTCGACGAGGTGGCCGAGGTTCTCGCCGCGCACCGCGTAGTGCAGCGCGCGGCGGGCGAAGCGCTGCACCTCGCGGCGGGAGAAGAACCCCCGCGCGGCCAGGCCGCGGGCGAAGTAGAACAGCGACGCGCCCCGCACCATGGTGTTGTCGAGGTCGAAGAAGGCCGCCTGCACCACGCGTGCGTCGACCAGCGGGGTGGACGCGTCGGCGGCAGGCACGTTCGGCATCGTAGGCCCGTCGTCGGCGCAGGAGCGGTCAGGAGTGAGTGGTGGGCAACCCGGAGTCACAGCAGCGGTCACAGCAGGAGTCGCAGCAGGGGGCACGGCAGGAGGCGCGACTGGTGCTCGTCTCGCGGGTGGGCTGCCACCTGTGCGACGAGGGTCGCGGGGTCGTCGCGGCGGTGGCGGCGGCGACGGGGACGACCTGGACCGAGGTCGACGTCGACGCCGACGCGGAGCTGCTGCGGCGCTACTCGGACAAGGTGCCCGTCGTGCTGCTGGACGGGGTCGAACGCGACTTCGGCCGCCTCGACGAGCACCGTCTGCGCGAGGCGCTGGCGGGACGGCGGTGGTGGCGTCGCGGCCGCTGAGCGGCGACTGAGCGGCTCCCGAAGGAAGGCAACCCTTCCTGCGTCGTCCCAGCTCAAGAGCGACGTGGCGCTCGTCACGCCGGGCGGTTACGACTTTGTGCAAGGCTTCACAAGAGCCTAGTCTTCTGGCGCACGACCAGCGGTTCCGGGGTTCCTCCCGGGGCCGGGAGCTTCGCGTACGAGGGTGCGGGTCTGACCGCTGTGGACGAGGACGAGGTGGGGACGGTCGACGTTCCCGAAGCGACCGTGGCGCGCCTGCCGCAGTACCTGCGGGCGCTGTCGACGCTCGCCGAGGCCGGTCTGCGGACGGTGTCCTCGGAGGCGCTGGCCGAGGCCGTCGGCGTCGGTTCGGCCAAGCTGCGCAAGGACCTCTCCCACCTCGGCAGCTACGGCACCCGCGGCGTCGGCTACGACGTCGAGCAGCTCCACGCCCAGATCGCCGACCACCTCGGGCAGACGACCAGCTGGAACGTCGTCATCGTCGGGATCGGCAACCTGGGCCACGCCCTCGCCGGTTACGGCGGTTTCGCCTCCCGCGGGTTCCGCGTCGTCGGACTCTTCGACGACGGGCCCCACGTCGTGGGCGAGGTCGTCAGCGGCCTCGCGGTCCGTCCGCTGGACGAGCTGCCCTCGGTGCTGCGCGCCGGGGAACCCACCATCGGAGTCCTCGCCGTCCCCGTCGAGCACGCGCAGGTCGTCTGCGACCGGCTCGTCGCCGCGGGTGTCACGAGCGTGCTGAACTTCGCCCCCACCGTGCTGCGCGTCCCCGCCGACGTCGACGTGCGCAAGGTCGACCTCGCCTCGGAGCTCCAGATCCTCGCCTTCCACGCCCAGCGGCGGGCCGCGCGCTTCGCCACCCCCGCTCCCAGTCCCGTCCCCACCCTCGAGATGACGCTCGCGGGCGAACGCGTCGGGGAGGTGGTCTGAGTGGCGCTGATGGTCGTGGGCCTCTCCCACCGCACCGCCTCGCTGGAAGTCCTCGAGCGCGCCGCCGCCGGGGCCGGCTCCGCCGAGCAGATCGTCGAGTCGCTGCTGGCGTCCCCGCACGTGGAGGAGGCCTTCGTCCTCTCCACCTGCAACCGCGTCGAGCTGTACTGCGACGTGACGCGCTTCCACGGCGGGGTCGCCGACGTCGGTGACGCCCTGTGCCGCCGCATCGGCCTCGGGTTCGAGGAGCTCGGCGAACAGCTCTACGTCCACTACGAGGACGCCGGCGTCGAACACCTCTTCCGCGTCGCCTGCGGTCTGGACTCGATGGCCGTCGGCGAGAGCCAGATCCTCGGTCAGCTGCGTCTGGCCCTGCGCGACCTGCACCAGCGCGGACTGGCCGGCGGGACGCTGGACCGGCTGCTGCAGAACGCGTTGCGGGTCGGCAAGCGGGCCCACTCCGAGACCGGGCTGGACGCCGCGGGCGCCTCGCTCGTCGACGCCACGACGACCCGCGCCGCCGGTGTCCTCGGGGACCTCCCCGGCAAGCGCGCCCTCGTCGTCGGCGCCGGCGCGATGAGCGCCCTCGTCGCGACGACGCTGGCCCGGGCCGGCCTCGACGTCGTCGTCGCCAACCGCACCCCGGACCGCGCCCAGCGCCTCGCCGCCGCGATCGGCGGGGTCGCCGTCGGGCTCGACGACCTGCGCGCGCAGGTGGCCGCGGCCGACCTCGTCGTCAGCTGCACGGGGGCCGTCGGGCACGTCCTGGACGTCGCGACCGTGGCCAGCGCCCTGCTCGACCGCCCGGAACGCCCGATCTTCCTGGCCGACCTCGCCCTGCCCCGCGACGTCGACCCGGAGGTCGCGACCCTGCGCGGGGCGCACCTCGTCGACCTCGAGGGCCTCGGCGCCGACCTCGCCAGCTCGGCCGTCGCCGAGGACCTGCGCTCGGTGCGGGCCATCGTCGCCGAGGAGGTCGCCGCCCACGCGGCCCACCTGCGGGCCGCCGACGTCGCCCCGACCGTCGTCGCGCTGCGGGCCCAGGCCCGCCACGTCGTCGAGGTCGAGATGCGCCGGCTCGGCAGCCGCGTCGAGCTCGACGCCACGACCCGCGCCGAGGTCGACCGCGCGGTGCACCGCATCGTGGAGAAGCTGCTGCACACCCCCACGGTGCGGGTGAAGGAGCTCGCCGAGGCCCCCGGCGGGGTCGGCTACGCCGCCGCGCTGCGGACGCTCTTCGACCTCGAGGTCGCCCAGGACCCGAGCGCCCTGCCCGGTGACGCGCCGCTGTCCGGAACGGTCGCCGACGCCGTGAGCCACGTCTCGTGACCCGCCGACTGCGCCTGGGCACCCGCCGCAGCGCCCTCGCCCGGACCCAGAGCACATGGGTCGCCGACGCGCTGCGCCGCAACGGGTTCGAGGTCGAGCTGGTGGAGATCACCACCCACGGCGACGTCAACCGAGCCCCGCTGGCCCAGATCGGCGGCACCGGTGTCTTCGTCTCGGCGCTGCGCGACGCGCTCCTCGCGGACGAGGTCGACCTGGCCGTGCACTCCCTCAAGGACCTGCCCACGGCCGACGCCGCCGGGCTCGCGCTGGGGGCCGTCCCCGAGCGCGAGGACCCCCGCGACGTCCTCGTCGCCGCCGGACGCACCCTCGCCGACCTCCCCGCCGGGGCCCGCGTCGGCACCGGCTCGCCGCGCCGGCGGGCCCTGCTGCTGGCGCTGCGCCCCGACCTCGACGTCGTCGCCGTGCGCGGCAACATCGACACCCGCATCGGCTACGCCACCAGCGGCGAGCTCGACGCCGTCGTGCTCGCCGCCGCGGGTCTGGCCCGCATCGGCCGCCTCGACGAGGCGAGCGAACTCTTCGCGCCCGACACCTTCGTCCCCGCGCCCGGGCAGGGCGCGCTGGCCGTGGAGTGCCGCGACGGGGACACCGAGGTGCTCGAGGCGCTCGCCGCCCTCGACGTGCCCGCGGTCCGCTTCGCCGTGGCCGCCGAGCGTCAGGTGCTCGCCACGCTGGAGGCCGGGTGCTCGGCCCCGGTCGGCGCCCACGCCGTCGCCGTCGGCGACGACCTCGTCCTGCAGGTGGCGGCGGAGGACCCTTCCGGGGTCCTCGTCCGCCGTCGCCGGGCGGTCCCCCTCTCGTCGGTGACCGATCTCCGGGCGGCTCGCCGCCTCGGGGCCGAGGTCGCCGCGGACCTGCTCGAGCGTGAGCTCGCACAGACCCCCGTCGCCGTGGGCGGCGGAGCCCAGGAGAACCACCCCCTGGACCGTCCGGTCGACGGTCCACGTCCCGATCCGGAGAGTGGCTCGTGAGCACGATGACGAACAGCCCCCTGGTCGCCGAGCCGGCGCAGGCACCGGAGGCGGCCCTCGAGGTCACCTCCGACGCGCCCGAGGTGAGCCTGCTCACCGAGGTGACCGTGGCCAAGAAGGGGCACGACGCCCCCGAGTCGACCAGCACCAGGAAGTCGGGCAGGTCGGGCCGGACCGGCCGGAGTGCGAGCTCCGACAAGGCCAGCAAGGCCGAGAGGGCGCTCGGGCACGTCTCCTTCGTGGGCGCGGGTCCCGGCGACCCGGGTCTGCTCACCGTGCGGGCCGTCGACCTGCTCGCCGCGGCCGACGTGGTCGTGCTCGACCAGGCCAGCCGCGAGGACCTCGCGGCCCGCTACTGCCGCGACGGGGTCGAGGTGCTGGACGCCGGCTTCGGTGACGACGGTCAGCCGCTGACCCGCGCCGTGCGGGCCAAGCTCGTCGTGAAGGCCGCGAAGGCCGGTGGTCGCGTCGTGCGGCTGATGGACGGGGACCCGTCCACCTTCACGGGGCTGGCCGACGAGATCGTGGCCTGCCGCAAGAACGGGGTCTCCTTCGACGTCGTCCCGGGCGTCTCCGCCGTCAGCGCCGTCCCGGCCTACGCGGGGATGCCGATGACCACCAGCCACACCTCCAGCGTCAACGTGGTGCACCCGACGGGTCGCTCGCTCGACTGGTCGCGGCACGCCGACAAGGACGCCACGGTCATCGTGCTAGGCACCGGTGACGACATCGCCGCCGCCGCGGTGGGGCTGCTCGGGGCGGGCCGGTCGGCCTCGACGCCGGTCGCCCTGACCTCCCACGGCACGACGACGACCCAGTCGACGACCACGACGACGCTGGGCGACCTCCAGCGGGCCGCCGCGGCCCTCGACGGCTCGCCGACCACGGCCGTCGTCGGTGACGTCGTCGCGCTGCGCGAGCAGGGCAGCTGGTACGAGACGAAGCCGCTCTTCGGCTGGCGGGTCCTGGTGCCGCGCACCAAGGAGCAGGCCGGCGGGGTCACCTCGAAGCTGTCCGAGCACGGCGCCACCGCCGAGGTCGTGCCGACCATCTCCGTCGAGCCGCCGCGCACCCCGCAGCAGATGGAGAAGGCGGTCAAGGGCCTGGTGACCGGCCGCTACGAGTGGATCGGCTTCACGTCCGTCAACGCCGTCAAGGCCGTGCGGGAGAAGTTCACCGAGTACGGCCTCGACGCCCGCGCGTTCTCCGGCCTCAAGGTCGCCGCCGTCGGTGGCGTCACGGCGGACGCGTTGCGCGAGTGGGGGATCGAACCCGACCTCATGCCCGAGAACGAGCAGTCCGCCTCCGGGCTGCTGGAGTCCTGGCCGCCCTACGACGACGTCCTCGACCCGATCAACCGGGTGTTCCTGCCGCGTGCGGACATCGCGACCGACACCCTGGTCGCGGGTCTGGTGGAGAACGGCTGGGAGGTCGACGACGTCACCGCCTACCGGACGGTGCGCGCCGCGCCGCCCGCCGCCCCGGTGCGCGACGCGATCAAGACCGGCGCGTTCGACGCCGTCGTGTTCACGTCGAGCTCGACGGTCCGCAACCTCGTCGGGATCGCCGGGAAGCCGCACCCGTCGACCATCGTCGCCTGCATCGGCCCGGCCACCGCGAAGACCGCCGAGGAGCACGGCCTGCGGGTCGACGTCCTCGCGCCGGAGCCCAGTGCGGAGGCTCTCGTCGAGGCGCTGGCCGGTTTCGGTCAGGGTCTGCGGGCGGCGGCCGCCGAGGCCGGCGAGCCGGTGCTGCGGCCCAGCCAGAAGAAGTCCTCCGCGCGCCGCCGGGCGCGCTGACCAGCTAGGAGTTCCCCCGTGGTGCAGTTGCCGATCAGGCCCCGCCGTCTCCGCTCCACCCCGGCGATGCGCCGGTTGGTGACGGACGTGCACCTGCACCCGGGGGACCTCGTGCTGCCGGTGTTCGTCCGCGAGGGCATCACCGAGGAGCAGTCGATCCGCACCCTGCCCGGGGTCGTGCAGCACACCCGTGAGTCCCTGGTGGCGGTGGCGAAGGAGGCCGTCGCGGCCGGTCTCGGCGGGATCATGCTGTTCGGGGTCCCGGAGGAGCTCGACGCGGTGGGGTCCGGGGCCGACGACCCCGACGGCATCCTCAACGTCGCCCTGCGCGACGTCCGCGACGCCGTCGGCGACGACCTCGTGGTCATGGCCGACCTCTGCCTCGACGAGTTCACCGACCACGGCCACTGCGGGGTCCTGGACGCCCGGGGGCGGGTGGACAACGACGCGACGCTGGAGCGCTACGCGTCGATGGCGCTGGCCCAGTCCACCGCCGGGGCCCACGTGCTGGGGCCCAGCGGGATGATGGACGGCCAGATCGGGTACCTGCGCAACGCCCTGGACGGCAGCGGTTTCGAGGACGTCTCCCTGTTCGCCTACGCCGTGAAGTACGCCAGCGGTTTCTACGGCCCGTTCCGCGAGGCCGTGAACTCCCAGCTGAAGGGCGACCGCCGCACCTACCAGCAGGATCCGGCCGCCAACGTGAGCGAGGCGCTGCGCGAGGTGCGCCTCGACCTCGACGAGGGCGCCGACATGGTCATGGTGAAACCCGGCCTGCCCTACCTCGACGTGCTGCGCGCGGTGGCCGACGTCTCCGACGTCCCCGTCGCCAGCTACCAGGTGTCGGGGGAGTACGCGATGGTCGAGTTCGCCGCGCGGGCCGGTGCCCTGGACCGCGAGCGGGTGGCGCTGGAGTCGCTGCTGGCGCTGCGGCGGGCCGGGGCGTCGATCGTGCTGAGCTACTGGGCGCTCGAGGCGGCGCGGGAGTGGCTCTGAGTCGTCGGTAACGTCCGATGGGTCCGGTCTTCGTGCGAGTTCGAGGTTCCCACCTTGGACGGTGGACCTGAGCGTGCAAGGTTGTGCCTGTGGCCACCTACCTCGACGCGTCGTGGCCTCCGGGCGCGGAGACGGGCTCACCGACCCGTGACCGTCGCTCCGGCCCGTACCGCACGTACCTGCCGGATGAGCTCGGTCACCGCCCGCTCGTGGTGGGCCCGGTCTCGTCCGAGCGCGCGGCCGACGTCGAGAGGGCGATCCGCGGCGTCGCGGGAGGTCCGTCGCCGAGAAGTACCAGACCGGTTTCGACGAACCCCTGCTGCACACCACGTACGTCGACGAGGAGCGCCCTGAACTTCAAGTTCGGCCCGGACCTCGGAGAGGCGGACACCCTCCTCGTCGAGCAGTACGTGGTGCACAGCACCCAGGACCCGGAGATGCGTGCCGTGGCGCTGGAGAACGCCGAGGAGAACTTCGGGTACCGGTTCGACGAGCGGGTCGACGACTTCGTCATCGATCGGCAGAACGCGAACGAGGCCTCGTTCAGCCGGTACGTCGACGATCCCGACTTCCAGTCGGTGCTCGTCGAGTTCGTGCGCGAGGAGGCCTACCGGCGCATCCGGGGTGGTGAGGCGGCGTGAACGCGCCCCGGGTCCGCTACCAGGACGTCGTGCCCTACGACCTTCCACCGTCGTTGAACCTCCTGACCGGACCCTCCGGGGGCCTCCTCGAGCTGCCTCACTCCATCCACTGGGGGCCGAGCCGATCGGTGAACCTCGACGACCCCGCCGAGCTGGTCTGGGGCTACCAGGCCATCGTGCGCGAGGGGACCGCGCTCCAGCAGCGAGAGCTCCTCGACGCCGCCACCCTGAGCCGGGTGTGGCCTGACCTGATCCTCCCCGTGCGGTGCCGGACGCTCTGGGAGAACGCCTTCCCGGTGCTGGGACAGGACGTCTCGGCGGACGTGGCCGGTTGACGGACCTCCTCGCGCACCAGCGGCACGTCACGCGGTTGTTGCTCGCCACCACCGCCGATCGCGGTTTCGTCCTGGCGGGATCGGGCGCCATCCGCGAGCACAGGATGATCCAGCGGCCGACCGAGGACGTGGACCTCTTCACGGATTCCCTCGACGCCGGCGGGTTCGCCGAAGCCGTGGACGCGGGGACGGCGGCCCTGGGCGCGGTGGGCTACCGCGTCGAGGAGGTGCGCAGAGCGGACCTCTTCGCGCGGCTCCAGGTGTCCGCCGGGGACGGCGCCGTCCTGGAGGTCGACTTCGCCGTCGACTGGCGGGAACACCCCGCCACCACCCTCGAGGTGGGGCCGGTGCTGAGCCGGGACGATGCGGTCGCCAACAAGGTGGGCGCCCTGTTCTCCCGGGCCGAAGCCCGAGACTTCCTCGACGTCGACGCCATCCGCAGGACGGGCACGTACTCCGACGAGGAGCTCCTGGCCTTGGCGCAGAGCCACGACGACGGCTTCGACCGCCGTCTCTTCGCGGAGCAGCTGCGCCTGGTGGTGACCCTCACGCCCCGGCGCGTGCAGCAGTACGGCATCGGTGAGGAGGAGTTGTCCGGGGTTCAGGACAGGCTCGGAGCGTGGGCTCGTCAGCTCCACGGCTGACGATCCTGCCCGGATGCTGCGCTTCGCACCGCTCTGACTGCTGTGCGTCTCGATGCCGGGACGACGAACGCCGAGAGGACCCGGGCGCGCTGAGCCGATCAGGGGACGGGACGTTCAGCGACGACGCTGCTCCACCGATTCCGCACTGTGGCCCGCAACCGCTCGACCCGGGGACGATCGACCGGCAACGGCGACGACGCCGCCAAGCTCGCCCTCCTCACCCTCCTGGTGCTCGCCGGCACGGGGCGCGCGTTGTGCGCCTGGCTGGCGGTCTGGTGGCCCGTGCTCGCCCTGGCCGGGGCCGTCGTCGTCGTGCTGCTCACCTGGCGGGTGCTGGTGCTGCGGCGACGGGCTCGCTGGCGAGCCGCCCGGCAGGCGCGGCTGGACCAGCAGGTCGCCGCCACCGACGGGATGAGCGGAGCGGACTTCGAGCAGCTCGTCGCCCGGCTCCTGCGCCGTGACGGCTGGCGCCAGGTCACCGTCTCCGGTGGTTCCGGTGACCTGGGCGCCGACGTCACCGCCCGCCACCCCGGCGACGGGTCGCTGCTGGTGGTGCAGTGCAAGCGCTACACCGACCGGGCCGTCGGCTCTCCCGACCTGCAGCGGTTCCTGGGCACCGTCTTCCACCACCACCGCGCCGACCACGCCCTCTACGTCACCACCAGCACCTACTCCCGTCCGGCCCGCGCCCTGGCCGCCGGTAGCGGCGTGCAGCTGCTGGACCGCGAGGCCCTGGCGACGTGGATGACGGGGCGGTCCCTGGCGCTGGACGCTGCCGTGCAGACCGTCGCGCGCTGATCACGCCGGCCCGTCACCGGTCGGCGGGACGGTGGTCTTCCGTCGACCCGCGGGCCACACTGGGACGGTGGCGATGCGGCGCGAGGACCTGGTGCGCCTGCGGCAGGTCCGCGACCGGATCGACCGCGACTTCGCGCAACCCCTCGACGTCGCGGTGCTGGCCCGGCAGGCGCTGATGTCGTCCGGGCACTTCTCCCGCTGCTTCCGCGCCGCCTTCGGCGAGACGCCCTACGACTACGTCATGACCCGCCGCATCGAGCGGGCCAAGGCGCTGTTGCGGCGCGGCGACGTGTCGGTCACCGACGCCTGCTTCGCGGTCGGCTGCTCCTCGCTCGGCTCGTTCAGCTCCCGGTTCACGCGCCTGGTGGGGGAGACGCCCAGCGCGTACCGGGCCCGCGACCACTCCGCCGCGGCGTCGATCCCCAGCTGCGTGCTGCACCGGGCGGCCAGACCGGTCACGATCCGAGAAGCCGGCCGGGTCTGAGCGCGCCTAGCGTCGTGGACATGGTGATCCTCTCCAGCGTCCTCCTGACCGTCCACGACCACGACAAGGCCCTGACCTTCTACCGCGACCTGCTCGGGTTCGCGGTGACCCAGGACGTCTCCTACGAGGGGATGCGCTGGGTCACCGTCACCCCCGCCGACCAGCCGGACGTGCACGTCGTCCTGGAGACCCCGCAGTCCTGGCCGGACGCGTCGCCCGCCGACCGCGAGGCCATCGCGGAGCTCCTCGTCAAGGGCCTCGTCTCGCGCCTCATCTTCACCACCGACGACGTCGACGCCCTGCACGACAGGCTCTCCGCCGCCGGCGCGGAGATCCTGCAGGAGCCCGTCGACCAGCAGTACGGGGTCCGCGACTTCGGCGTCCGCGACCCCTCCGGCAACCAGCTCCGCTTCAACCAGCCGCTGGCGGACGCGCCCAGCTGGTCCTGACGCCGCCGTCTCCACAGGGGCCCGGGGGCGCTCGGTCGTCCACAGCGCGGGCTCGCGGACCCGAGCCGGTGCCTCGCCCGTCGCAGGCTCTGCGCATGACGATCCACCCGAGCCCACGCACGCTGATCGGACTCCCCTCCGGCCTCCCCTCCGCCCTCCCGCACGAGACGCTCGCGGACTGCTGGGTCCGGCTCGCCGACGGCAGGCCGAGCTGGACGCTGGACCTCCTCGACGTGCTCGAGCCCCACGTCCTCGGCCGGCCCGCCGACGGCCGCGACATCGTCCGCTACCGCGACCTGCCGTGGACGGCCGCCGCTCAGCTCCTGCAGCGGCTGCCGGCCGGGCAGCTGGCCGACAAGCAGAACGACGCCCCGTCGCTGGGGTCGGTGCTGGTGGCCGCGGTCGGGCACCCGCGCGAGGTCGAGGTGCACGGCTACCTCGTCCCGCCCTCGCGGGAGGACGAGCGCATCACCGCCGAGGGGATCGTGGTCTACGACCACCCCGAGCTCGACGAGTTCCGGCTGGTCGACGACGACTCGTGCTGCACGGAGAACGGCTGCGAGTGCCAGGCCTTCTGGGCCTCCGTGCAGGCCTCCTTCGGCCTCGACGACGCCACGCGCAGCCCGCACGTCGTCCGGCGCCGCACGTGCCGGCGGACCGGCCGCGACGGCTGGTACCTGTGGTGGACCTGACCGTCCCCTCCGCGCGGGCGACGCGTCACCCACGTGGGTGCTGCGTGAGGGGACGTGAGGTCGGTCACCCTCGACCTCCGACACGCCGTCGTAGCCGCCCCTGGGGCGACCGCATCCCGCGAACCTTGCGACACTGGGGCCCGTGACCGCGCCGACGCCTGCCCCGACGAGCCCTGCCGCGCCCGTTTCCGCCGCCCTCTTCGAGCGGGCCTCCGCCGTCATCCCCGGCGGGGTGAACTCGCCCGTGCGGGCCTTCCGTGCCGTCGGCGGCACCCCGCGGTTCATCGCCTCGGCCCGGGGTCCCTACCTCACCGACGCCGACGGTCGCGAGTACGTGGACCTGCTCTGCTCGTGGGGGCCGATGATCCTCGGCCACGCGCACCCGGACGTGCTCGCGGCGGTCGACGCGGCGGCGCGCCAGGGGTTCTCCTTCGGGACCCCGACCGAGCGCGAGGTGATGCTCGCCGAGGCGATCGTCGCCCGCGTCGAGCCCGTCGAGCAGGTGCGCCTGGTCAGCTCCGGCACCGAGGCCACGATGAGCGCGATCCGCCTCGCCCGCGGGTTCACCGGACGCCCGGTGATCGTGAAGTTCGCCGGGCACTACCACGGTCACGTCGACGCCCTGCTGGCCTCGGCCGGGTCGGGGCTGGCGACCTTCGCGCTGCCCGACACCCCGGGGGTGACGGGGACCGCCGCCGGGGACACGATCGTGGTGCCCTACAACGACCCCGAGGCGCTCGCGGAGGTGTTCCGGCAGCACGGGGACCGCATCGCGTGCGTCATCACCGAGGCCGCCGCCGGGAACATGGGCGTCGTCCGCCCGCAGCCCGGCTTCACGGCCGAGCTGCGCCGGATCACCCGTGAGCACGGCGCGCTGCTCGTCTCCGACGAGGTCATGACGGGCTTCCGCGTCAGCGCGGCGGGCTGGTACGGCTTCGAGGGCCTCGGCCTCGAGCACGCCCCGGACCTGCTGACCTTCGGCAAGGTCATGGGCGGTGGCTTCCCCGCCGCCGCGTTCGGTGGCCGCGCCGACGTCATGGCGCACCTCGCGCCCGCCGGTCCCGTCTACCAGGCGGGCACGTTGTCCGGGAACCCCGTCGCGACCGCCGCCGGTCTCGCCACGCTGAGCGCGTGCACCCCCGCGGTCTACGCCGCGGTCGAGGCGAACGCGACGACGGTCCGCGAGGCCGCGAGCGCCGCCCTGTCCGCCGCGGGCGTCCCGCACCTGGTGAACACGGCGGGGTCGATGTTCAGCGTCTTCTTCACCGAGCGGGAGTCGGTCACGAACTACGACGAGGCCCGTCAGCAGGACCTGGGGGCCTTCCGCGGCTTCTTCCACTCGATGCTCGACCAGGGCGTCCACCTGCCGCCGAGCGCCTTCGAGGCGTGGTTCCTCTCGGCGAGCCACGACGAGACCGCCCTCGGGCGGATCGTCGAGGCGTTGCCGGCGGCGGCGCGCGCCGCGGCGGAGGGGGCGGGTTCGCTGTGACCGGCACGCAGGGCAGGACGACCGTCCACCTCGTCCGCCACGGCGAGGTCTACAACCCCGACCGCGTCCTCTACGGCCGGTTGCCGCACTTCCGCCTCTCCGACCGCGGTCAGGCGATGGCGACGCGGCTGGGGGAGTTCTTCGCCGACCACGACGTCGCCTCGGTGACGGCCTCGCCGTTGCAGCGGGCCCAGGAGACCGCGACGCCGACGGCGCAGCGCCACGGCCTCGCGCTCGGTACCGACGCCCGGCTCATCGAGGCCGGGAACTCCTTCGAGGGCCACCGCGTCACCGACGGGCGCGGGTCGATCCGCGACCCGCGGGTGTGGCCGCGGCTGTGGAACCCGTTCCAGCCCAGCTGGGGTGAACCGTACGAGCAGCAGGTCGCGCGGATGAGCGCCGTCGTGCGCGATGTCCGGGACGCCTTCCCGGGCCGGGAGTCCGTGCTGGTCAGCCACCAGCTGCCGGTGTGGGTGACGCGGCTGCGGGCCGAGCAGCGTCCGCTGTTCCACGACCCGCGCAAGCGGCAGTGCAACCTGGCCTCGGTGACGTCGCTGGAGTTCTCCGGTCGCACGCTCGTCTCGGTCGCCTACACCGAACCCGCCGCCGACCTGCTGCTCGGCGCCGACCCGATCCCGGGGGCGTGATGACTCTCTCGCGCAGGGCGTTCGGGATGGCGGCGTTGTCGACGCTGGGCCTGGCCGCGTGCTCGGGCGGTGACGGCCTGCCGAAGTCCGAGGGGTCGAACTTCATCGAGGGCGACGGCTCCTACGTGCACTGGAAGGCCGACGAGCGCAAGGAGCCCGTCGAGTTCAGCGGGACGACGGTCGACGGCGACACCGTCGACCTCGCGGACTACCGCGGCAAGGTCGTCGTCCTGAACACCTGGTTCGCCGGGTGCGCGCCCTGCCGCTCCGAGGCACCCGACCTCGAGGCGGTCTGGCAGCAGTACTCGGGCCGCGACGTGCAGTTCCTCGGCATCAACACCTACGACACCGCCGACGTCGCCGCCTCGTTCCAGCGGTCGCACTCGATCACGTTCCCCTCGATCCTGGACGCGAAGTCCGGCGCGGCGATGCTCGCGCTGCGGACGTACTCGCCGCAGGCGACGCCCACGACGCTCGTGCTCGACCCCGAGGGTCGCGTCGCGTCCCGGGTCTCGGGGATCGTGTCGACGTCGACGCTGACCGGGATGCTCGACGACGCCGGCGCGACCCCCGCCTCCACGGACGGGACGACGCCCACGGCGACGGGGGCCCCTGCGTGACCCTTCCCGAGTACGTGCAGACCGGGCCGCTGCTGCTGGCGGTCCCGTTGGCGGCGCTGGCGGGACTGGTGTCGTTCCTGTCCCCGTGCGTCCTGCCGCTCGTACCGGGGTTCCTCGCCTACGTGACCGGGCTGTCCGGGGGAGACCTCGAGAAGCAGCGCCGCGGGCGGATGTTCCTCGGGGCCCTGCTGTTCGTGCTCGGGTTCTCCGTCGTATTCGTCCTCATCAGCTTCACGGCGGGTGCCGTGGGAGACCTCCTGGTCGAGTACCAGCGGGGCCTGCAGCGCGTGCTCGGTGCGGTGGTCCTGCTCGGCGGTCTGCTGCTGCTGTTCACGCCGTTGTGGGCCCAGCGCGAGGTCAAGGTCCGCTGGCGGCCACGGGCGGGACTCCTCGGCGCCCCCGTGCTGGGTTTCCTGTTCGGGATCGGCTGGACGCCCTGCATCGGCCCGATCTTCGCGGCGATCTCCGCGATGGCGTTCACCACGGGGAACGGCACCCGCGCCACGGGCCTCGGACTCGTCTACTGCCTGGGCCTCGGCATCCCCTTCATCCTCGTGGCCCTGGCCTACGGGCGCGGGATGCGCGTCCTCGGTGTCCTGCGCCGCCACCGCGTCGCCCTCGACCGCTTCGGGGCGTTGCTGCTCATCGCCATCGGGGTGCTGCTGGTCACCCAGCAGTTCCAGCCGCTGGTCAGCTGGGTGCAGTTCCACCTCGTCTCCAACTTCCAGCCGGTGATCTGATGCCCCGTACCGACGAGACCCACCTCGACGACCTCCGCGACGCGTACCGCGACAACGACACCGCCGAGGGCGTCACCCCACCCCGGCGCCGCAAGCGCAAGGAACCGCAGCTCGCCTCGGAGCTGAAGCCGCTGGAGTTCCTGCGCTACTGCTGGCGGCAGCTGACGAGCATGCGCACGGCGCTGTTCCTGCTCATGCTGCTGGCCGTCGCGGCCGTCCCCGGCTCGACGTTCCCGCAGCAGAACAACAACCCCACCGCCGTGGCGCAGTGGGAGGTCGACCACCCCACGGCCTACCCGTGGGTGGAGCGGCTGCAGGGCTTCCACGTCTACTCCTCGGTCTGGTTCTCCGCGGTCTACCTGCTGCTGTTCATCTCCCTCGTCGGATGCGTGCTGCCGCGGGCGGGTGTGCACCTCAAGGCGCTGCGGTCCCGGCCGCCGCGGACCCCGTCGCGGCTGGAACGCCTGCCCGAGCACCGCGGTTCGACGGTGGGCTCCACCCCCGAGGAGGTCCTCGACGCTGCCCGGACGGTGCTGGCGAAGCGGCACTTCCGCGTCGACCGCCGCGAGGGGTCGGTCGCGGCCGAGAAGGGCCACCACCGCGAGAGCGGGAACCTGCTCTTCCACCTGTCCCTGGTCGGCCTGCTGCTCTCGGTCGCGTCGAGCTCGTTGTTCTCCTACTCCGGCCAGCGCCTGGTCACCGTCGGCGGCACGATGGTCGGCACCACGTTCGACAGCTTCAGCGGCGGGGTCGGGACGAGCGAGGACGACGTCCCGCCGTTCACGCTGTCGCTGGACTCCATGGACGTGTCCTTCGAGGCGCAGCAGACGTCGCAGATCGGTGAACCCCGGACGTTCGCGGCGAACGTCACGCTGACCGACGAACCGGGGGCGACGCCGAAGCAGGAGACGATCAAGGTCAACCACCCGGCGAAGGTCGGGCAGACCCAGATCTCGCTGTCCGGCAACGGCTACGCCCCGGTCATCGTCGTCCGCGACGGGAAGGGCGACGTCGTCGCCGACGGCCCGACGCCGTTCCTGCCGCAGACCGCGAACTACGACTCGACCGGCGTCGTGAAGGTGCCGGACGCCGTCGACGCGAACGGGGCCCCGGTGCAGCTGGCGGTCCAGGGCGTGTTCCTGCCGACGGCCACCACCGACGCGGCCGGCACGCCGGTCTCGAAGTTCCCGGACACCGTCAACCCGGTCCTCATCGCGAAGGTCTGGACCGGCGACCTGGGGATCGACAGCGGGGTCGCGCAGAACGTCTACACCCTCGACACCAGCGCGATGACCCAGGTCGTCGGCGACGACGGCCAGGCCGTGGCGCTGCAGATGAGACCAGGCACGACGGTCCAGCTGCCGAACGGGCTCGGCTCCGTCGAGTTCCAGGGCATCGAGCGCTTCGCCTCCCTCGACGTCCGCTCCACCCCGGGTCAGAGCGCGGCGCTCGTCTTCGCGCTGCTCGCCACGCTCGGGCTGATCCTGTCGCTGTTCCTGCCCCGGCGTCGGGTGTGGGTCAAAGCGGTCCGCAGCGGTGAGTCAGGGGCGGCGGGCACCGTCGTCACCGTCGGTGGTCTGGCCCGCGGCAACGACGCGGGTCTGGCCGAGGAGGTCGACGGCGTCCTGGCGCGCCTGCGCGAGGTCCTCGGTGAGCCCGAGCCTCCCGGCGAATCGCCAGCAGACCCCCCGGTGGGGGACCATGAGCCTTCAGTGCACGCTCCCGAGGAGACCCCGTGACCGTCGACGAGAACGTCGCCCAGATCAGCAACGTGCTGCTCTACGGCGCGATGAGCGCCTACCTCTTCTCCTTCATCGCCTACGCCGCCGACCTCGCCGAGGGCGGCCAGGTCATCAAGGCGCGCGAGGCCCGGCGCACCGCCGCCACCGCCACGGCCGCCACGGCCGGCGGGGGTGGCACGACCACCCTGGAGAAGCCCGTTACGGCCCGGCGTCGTCGCGCGGCCGCGGTGGGGACCTCGCTGTTCACCGTCGCGACCCTGCTGCACCTGGGTGCGGTCGTCTCCCGCGGGGTCTCGGTGCACCGGGTGCCCTGGGGCAACATGTTCGAGTTCGCCCTCACCGGCACCCTCATCGTGGCCCTCGGCTACCTCGTCGCCGTCGGGCGCGCGCACCGCGCGGGCCTGGGCGGGGGCCGCGACGCCCGCTACCTGGGCACCTTCGTCACCGGACCGATCCTCGCGACCCTCGGGATCGCGTTGCGCTCGTTCTACGTCCAGGCCGCCCAGCTCGTCCCCGCGCTCGACAGCTACTGGCTGATCATCCACGTCTTCGTCGCGATCCTGGCGACCGCGCTCTCCACCCTCGGCTTCTCCGCGACGGTGCTGCAGCTGGTCCAGGAGAAGCGCGACCGCGTGAAGGCCGCGGGCGGGCGTCCCGGTGGGGCCTTCATGGACGCCCTCCCCGGATCGGTGGAGCTGGAGCGCACCGCGTTCCGCCTCAACGCCGTCGCGTTCGTGATGTGGACGTTCACCCTCATCGCCGGTGCCGTGTGGGCCCAGGTCGCCTGGAACCGCTACTGGAACTGGGACTCCAAGGAGGTGTGGACGTTCGTCATCTGGGTCGTCTACGCCACCTACCTGCACGCCCGCGCGACCCGGGGCTGGAACGGCCGCCGTGCCGCCTGGCTCTCGGTCCTCGGCTTCGCCTGCATGCTCTTCAACTACCTCGTGGTGAACATCTTCTTCCCCGGCCTGCACTCCTACGCGGGGGTCTGAGCCGTGGGTGGGGTGACGCTGCGCTACACCGCCCTGCGGCTCGGCATCTTCGCCGTCTGCCTCATCGTGGCGCGCGCCGTGGGGGCCGTGGGGTGGCTGGCGCTGCTCATCGCGGCCGTCGTCTCGGTCCTGCTGTCGCTGCTCCTGCTGCGCCGCCAGCGCGAGCAGATGGCCGAGGCGCTGCAGCGACGCATCGACGGCCGGATCGACTCCCGGCAGAACGGCACCGGGACGACGTCGCGCTTCCGCCGCGGCCTCGACGAGGACAACGCCGCCGAGGACTGAACCGCGGGGCTGCCTGCCCGCCTCTCCGAGCGCCCCGCCGGGACTCCCGGCGGGGCGCTCGTGCGTCTAGTCGAAGACGATCACCTGCCGCACGGCCCGCCCCTCGGCGAGCTCGTCGAGGGCCTCGTTGACGTCGTCGAGGGCGATCCGTCGCGTCACCAGCTCCTCGACCGGCAGCGCCCCGTCCAGGTAGAGCTGCGCGTAGCGGGGGACGTCGCGCGCGGGGACGGCCGAGCCGAGGTAGCTGCCGACGATGCTGCGGGCCTGCGCGACCAGCCCCAGCGGGGAGATCGAGGAGCGGGCGGTGGGGCTGGGCAGGCCCACCGTCACCGTCCGCCCGCCCGGGGCGGTCAGCTCCACGGCGGTCTCGAAGGCCGTCGGGTGCCCCGCGGCCTCCACCACGACGTCGGCGCTGACCCCGGCCGCCAGCGCGTCGGCCGGTGACCACGCCGCCACGGCCCCCAGCGCCAGCGCCCGCTCCAGCTTCGCCGGCACCGCGTCGACGCCGATCACGGGGCCGTGGCCCAGCCCGACCGCGGTGAGCAGGGCGGCCATCCCGACCCCGCCGAGACCGACCACGGCGAGGGTCTGCCCCGGCCCCCACGCCCCGGCGTTGACGACGGCGCCCCCGCCGGTGAGGACGGCGCAGCCGAGCACGGCGGCGACCTCGGGCGGTACCTCGTCGGGCACCGCGACCACCGAGCGGCGGTCCACGACGGCGTGGGTGGCGAAGGCCGAGACGCCCAGGTGGTGGGCGACGGGTTCCCCGTCGCGGTGCAGGCGGGTGCCGCCGCCCAGCAGTTCCCCGGCGTTGTTGGCCGCCGTCCCCGGCGCGCAGGGCATCCGCCCGTCGGTGGCGCAGCCGGCGCACTCCTCGCAGCGGGGCAGGAAGACCATGACGACGCGCTGGCCGACGCGCAGGTCCGCCACCCCCGGGCCGAGGGCCTGCACCCGCCCGGCCGCCTCGTGCCCCAGCAGCATCGGCACCGGGCGGACCCGGTTGCCGTCGACGACGCTGAGGTCGGAGTGGCAGAGCCCCGCCGCCTCCATCCGCACCAGGACTTCGCCGGGCCCGGGGTCGGACAGCTCCAGCTCGCTGATGGTCAGCGGCCGGCTCGTGGCGTAGGGGCGCTCGCGCCCGATCTCCTCCAGCACCGCCCCGCGGATCCTCACGGCGCTCAGCGCAGCGGGATGCTCGCCAGCAGGTCGGGCCGCTCCGCGTCGAGCGCGGTCAGGTCGATGACGGTCGGCAGGGCCGGCAGGTGGCCCGCCTCCTCGGCGGCCTCCTCGGCCTGCAGCAGCACCTCGAGGACGCGGCGGACCAGGAAGGGCTCGTCCGCGCTGGTCGCCTGCAGCTTCTCGAGCAGGGCGGTGTCGGAGGTCACCAGGTGCTCGGTGCGGGTCCCGGCCGCCGTGGTGAGGACCGCGGCGTAGCGGTGCTCACCGTCGGCGCTGACGTCGATCACGCCGTGGTTGTCACTCATGGGCGCACTGTCGCGCGAACGGGCTCAGAGCGCCAGTCCGAGGGCCAGCAGGGCCCCCGTCAGCAGTTCGAGCAGGCCGGTGCCCTTGAGGACGGGGATGAGGTCGCGGCCGGTCGCTCCGCCCAGGACGGTCCGCAGCGGACGCTGGGCGAGGACCCCGGCGAGCAGGACGAGGAGGACCCACGGGTGCCAGGGCACGGTCAGCAGGGCCGCCACGAACGCCCCGACGACGAGCGCCGCGTACAGGCGGCGGGAGTTCGCCTCGCCGATCCGGACGGCCAGGGTGTGCTTGCCGGCGACGGTGTCGGTCGGGACGTCGCGCAGGTTGTTGGCGACGAGGATCGCGCAGGCCAGGAAGCCGACGCAGAACGCGCCCGCGACGGAGGTCCCGTCGACGCGGCCGGCCTGGACGTAGGTCGTGCCCATCACGGCGACGAGGCCGAAGAAGACGAAGACGAAGACCTCGCCGAGGCCCGCGTAGCCGTAGGGGCGCTTGCCTCCGGTGTAGTACCAGGCGGCGGCGACGCTGGCCGCCCCCACGAGGAGCAGCCACCAGTGCCCGGAGACGGCGACGACGACGAGACCGGCGAGCGCGGCGAGCGCGAAGCAGAGGAAGGCCGCGTCCCGCACGTGGCGGGGTTCGGCGGACCCGGACCCGACGAGGCGGAAGGGGCCGACCCGGTCGGTGTCGGTGCCGCGGATCCCGTCGGAGTAGTCGTTGGCGTAGTTGACGCCGACCTGCAGGGCGAGGGAGACGAGCAGGGCCAGGACGGCGGTGAGCCAGTCCACCCCGTCCAGGGCGGCGGCGGACCCGGTGCCGACGAGCACGGGGGTGATGGCGGCGGGCAGCGTGCGCGGACGAGCCGCGGCGGCCCACTGCGCGGGGGTGGCGCGTCGGTGCGTCACGGGGGAGGAGGGGAGGGGCAGTTCAGCGGGGTCCGACACGAGGGTCAATCGTGCCAAGCGCGGCGGTGGAGGGGCGCGCCGGGTCACCCGCGTGCGGTCACAGCCTGCGCAGGAAGTCCTCGTCGTCGTCCGGGCCGCGCGGGGCCGGCCGGGGCCGGGACCCGGCGGGGCCGATCGGCCGGCCGGCGAGGAGGTAGGCCAGTCCGCCCGCGAGGGGGAAGAAGAGCACCAGCAGCAGCCAGCCCCACTTCGGCAGGTTGCGGACCGCCCCGTCCGGGGCCTGCACGATGCTCACGACGCAGTAGACGGTCAACGCCAGGACGAGGAGGGCCGGCAGGACGGAGCGCATGCCACAGGATCGCACCGATGACCAGCCACGCTCGTCGGTGCGCTCTCGTCAGGGGGCGCCGCCGGCGAGTTCGCGCAGCCGGGTGCGGTCGGGTTTGCCGGGCCCGCGCAGCGGGAGCTCCTCGAGCAGCAGCAGTTGCCGGGGGGCGGCGTGGCGGGCCACGACCGCACTGACCCGGGCCCGGACCTGCTCCAGCGACGGTGCCGTCCCGCTCGCCACGATCACCGCGACGATCCGCTGACCCCACTCGGGGTCGGGGACGCCCACGACGACGACCTCGCCCACCCCCGCCAGCCCGGTGAGCGCCTCCTCGACCAGGCCCGGGGCCACCTTCAGCCCGCCGGTGGTGATGAGGTCGTCGACCCGGCCGAGCACGCGGACCCGGCCGCCCTCGAGGACGGCGGTGTCGTCGGTGCGGAAGGCGCCCCCGGCGAAGGCGGCGTGCCCGGGCATCCCGCGGTACCCGCGGGCCAGCACCGGCCCGGTGAGGGTGAGCCGGCCGTCCTCGAGCGCGGGGACGACCCCGGGCAGCGGGACGCCGTCGTAGACGCACCCGCCGCTGGTCTCCGAGGAGCCGTACGTCGTCACGACCCGGATCCCCGCGGCCCGGGCCCGCTCGAGCAGCGCGGTCGGGGTGGCGGCCGAGCCGACGAGGACGGCGCGGTAGCGGGCGAGGGCGGCGCGGGCCTCCTCACCGGCGTCGAGCAGGCGCACGAGCTGGGTGGGGACGAGGGAGGTGAGGAGGTGTGTCCCGGTGGTCGCGGTGGTCGCGGCGACGAAGGCCTCGGCCGTGAAGGGGCCCGGGGCGAGCACGACGGGCTCGGTGCCGGCCCGGACGGAGCGGAGCAGGACCTGCAGACCGGCGACGTGGTGGGCGGGCAGGGCCAGGACCCACTGCTGACGACCGTCGCCGGGGGCGAGGCGCTGCGCGGTGGCGGCGGCGGAGGCACGCAGCGCACCGGCCGGCAGCAGCGCGCCCTTGGGGGTCCCGGTGGAGCCGGACGTCGCGACGACGACGGCCGTGGGGTCGTCCGGGTCGTCCTCGCCGGGGGCCAGGGGGGTCCCGGTGCGCAGCGAGGGGTGCGGACCGGTGCCGACGGCGTGCGGGTGCAGGGCGTCGGGGAGCTCGCCGGCGAGAGCGGTGGCCAGCAGGGGCAGCAGCTCGAGGACGGCGTCCCCGGTGGGGACGGGCAGGGGACGCAGCGCACGCACGAGCGCAGGGTAGAGCCCGGGTCGGTGCTCACGAGAAACTACTCGGCGTACCGTAATCCTCGCTGTGTGTAAGTCTGTGCAGGTCGGGGGCGGTGTGGAGCTGCTCCGTTCAGGTGGAACGATCTACTGATTCTCCTTCGAGCGTGACCAAGCGGTCTCGGAGTGTCAGGATGTGGCCCGTCCTGGCGAGCTGGAGGAGGTGACGGATGAGCAGTGGCGTGCGTGACCGTCGCCCGGTGGCCAGCGTGGTCTACGACGGCGTCGTCACCCTGGCGGCGCTCGTCACGACCGTGGTCGCGGCCGTCCACTTCGGGCAGGCGGGCGGTGGGCCCGACTGGAAGGACCTCGTCCTCTGCGTGGTCATCGGGCTGCCCCTGATGCAGTTGCTGACCCGCTTCCCGTTCCAGATCAACACCCGTCACGCCGGCATCGAGGTCCAGTTCGACGTCGGTGTGCTGATCTTCCTGCTCTGCTTCGCCGACCCCGCGACCGTGGCCCTCACCTGGTGCCTGTGCGTCATCCCCACGAACCTGCTGCAGAAGAAGAGCTGGGTCAGCCGCGTCTACAACGCGAGCATCGGCGTCCTCTTCCTGCCGACGGCCCTGCTCGTCCTGCACCTGCTCCACGCCGGTGGAGCGGCCAACCGGCTCAGCAGCGATGCGGGTGAGCCCCGGGCCATTCGGCTCGACATGACCGGCGCGGAACTCCTCGCCGTCGCGGCCGCCGTCGTCGCCGTCTTCACCCTCGACGTCGCCGTCTCCGCCGTGTCGGTCGCCATCCAGGAACGGACCTCGATCAAGGCCGAGCTGCTGCACACCGGGGCCTGGCTGGCCGTCGGCACCAGCGTCGCCGTCGGTGGGCTCGGCTACCTCGGCGGACTCGTCGAGTCCCGGCTCGAGCCGTGGGCGGCGGTGCTGCTGGTCATCCCGATGATCGTGACGATGGTGGCGACCCGCGCCATGCGCATGACCCGTGACGTCGCCCGGCGCAGCGAGGCGCTCTTCGAGGCCGCCACCGCCCTGCACACCCAGGGTCGGCGCGCCGACCTCGCCCGCGCGTTGCAGAAGCACGCCCGGATGGTCGCCGGCACCCCCGCCGCGATGGTGCGCTCGGTCGGACCCGGCGAGGACGAGATCGGTGTCCCCGTCGTCGCCGGCGACGGCGTCGTGCTCTACATCACCGTCCCCCGTCGCCGGGACTCCACCCAGCGCGCCTCCGACGAGAAGGCGCTGGAGGCCCTGGCCTCCGTCGGCGAGGCCGCGTTCTTCCGCGTCAGCGCCAGCGAGGAGATGCACGGGCTCGCCCGCCGCGACGTCGTCACCGGCCTGCCGAACCGGCTGCAGTTCTCCGAACGCCTCGCCCAGGAGCTCGAGCGCGCGCGGGCGGCCGAACGTCTCGACCGGCTCGTCGTCCTCTACCTCGACCTCGACGGCTTCAAGGGGGTCAACGACCGCTTCGGCCACGACGCCGGCGACGAACTCCTCCGCCTGGTCGGGTCCCGCCTGCGCGACACCCTGCGCGGGGGCAGCACCGTCGCCCGTCTCGGCGGCGACGAGTTCGCCGTCCTGCTGCCGGACTGCCTCGACGTCGAGGGACTGTGCCGCCGGGTCCTCGTGGCCCTGCGCGTCGAGGTCCGGATGCGCGGGCACGTCCTGCGCGTCCAGGGCAGCATCGGCCTCTCCCGCGCCCGTCCCGGCGACGACGTCGGCACCCTGCTGCGCAACGCCGACACCGCCATGTACCGGGCGAAGGCCACCGGCAAGAACCGCTGGGTGGAGTTCCGCCCGGAGCTGCTGGAGGAGGAGATCGCCCGCCTGCAGGTCATCGAGGACCTCCAGCAGGCGCCGGCCGAGGCCTTCGTCGTGCACTACCAGCCGATCGTGGACCTGCACAGCGTCGACCCCGCGAGCCGGATCGTCGGGCTCGAGGCGCTCGTCCGCTGGCGGCGCGACCGGGGTGGAGCGGTCGAGCCCCTCGTCGGCCCCGACGAGTTCATCGGCCTGGCCGAACGTTCCGGCACCGTCGTGGCCATCGGCGACTCGGTGCTGCGCCAGGTCGCCCGGGACTCCGCGGCGATCCAGCAGCACGCCGGGCGTCGTCTCGACCTGATGGTCAACGTCTCGCCCGTGCAGCTGCGTCACCCCGACTTCACCGAGCGGGTGGCCGCCGCGGTGCGCCAGACGGCGTCCAGCGGCTGCCGGCTGCACCTGGAGATGACCGAGAGCGTCATGATCGACGACGACACCGTCGGCCGGTTGCGCGACCTCGCCGAGACCGGCGCCCAGCTCACCATCGACGACTTCGGGACGGGTTTCTCCTCGCTCGGCTACCTGCGGCACCGGCCGTTCTCCTCGTTCAAGATCGACCGCAGCTTCGTCCGGGACATCGCGACCGAGCCCACCGCCCGCGCGCTGGTCGAGGGCATGGTCAAGATGGGTCAGGCGCTGGGTCTGACGATCGTGGCCGAGGGCGTCGAGCACGCGGAGCAGGCCGAGATCCTGCGTGAGATGGGCTGCCAGCTCGCCCAGGGTCACCTGTACTGCCGGCCACTGGCGCTGGAGGACATCCAGGACGTGCTGGCCGGTCCGGTGGCCCGCCCGCTCAGCGCGTGACGCCCACGGGTGTGGGTTCCGCCGTCCAGGGGTAGTTCCTCCAGGACAGCATCCGGCCGGTCGATCACCTCGGGGACGATGGACCGGGTACCGGAACGGCGAGGGGAGCGGCGACGTGGACACCTCCCTCAGCCTCGCCCTGCTGCTGTCCCTGCTCGTGGTCATCGCCGCGGTGACCGCCGCCGTCGTCCTCGCCCTCGTGTGCCTGCGCCAACGCCGTGCGCTGCAACGGTTCCGGGTCCGTGTGCGGGTCCTGGAGCGGAGCTCCGAGGTGGCCGCGCCCGAGACCGACCCCGTGACGGGTCTGCTGACCGGCGCCGGGTTCGCCGTCTGCGTCGCCACCGCCCAGCGCGAGGCCGGACGCGGGGGACACCCCCGGGCCCTGCTGCACCTGGGCCTCGACGGGTTCCGCGCCTTCAACTCCGCCCACGGCCGGGCCGCCGGTGACGCGGTCCTCGTCGAGGTCGCCGACCGCCTGCGCGGCGCCGTCCGCGGCGGCGACGAGATCGGGCGCCTCGGGGGCGACGAGTTCGCCGTCCTCCTCGCCGACCCGATCGCCGCGCTCGACGTCTCCGTGCGGCTGCTGGCCGTCCTCGCCGCCCCCCACGAGGTCGGCGGGAACCGGGTCTCGCTCGGGGTCAGCATCGGGGTCGCGCACAGCCACGGCGGCCACGAGGAGGGCCTGCTGGGGGCCGCCGAACAGGCCGTCGCCGAGGCCAAGGTCGCCGGCGGCGGGTGCGTGCGGGTCTGGGACCCCTCCACGGCCCTGGCCCGGGGGGCGGAACTGGCCCGGGCGGAGTCCCTGCGGCGGGCGGTCGCGGGCGGCTCGCCCGCCGACGGCGCCCTCGAGGTCCACTACCAGCCCGTGGTCGACGTCGAGTCCCGCGTGGTGAGCGGGGTCGAGGCCCTGGTGCGCTGGCGCGTCGACGGTCGCCTGGTTCCGCCCGACGACTTCATCGGCCTCGCCGAGCGGTACGGGATCATCGCCGACCTCGGCCGCGCCGTCCTGGACCGGTGCGCGCAGGACGCCCCGCAGCTGTGCGAGGCCGCCGGGCGCGACCTGGTCGTGGCCGTCAACGTCTCCGCCCCGCAGCTCGCCGACCCGCTCCTGCCCGCGGCGGTGGCCGAGGCCGTCACCCGGCTCGGGTCGCGCCCGCTCGTGCTCGAGATGACCGAGAGCGTCCTGGTCGCCGAGGACGCCTGCACCCAGGACGCGCTCGACGCCCTGGTCGGCGCCGGGGCCCACCTGACCGTCGACGACTTCGGCACCGGCTACGCCACGCTGGCCTACCTGCGCCGTCGCCCGTTCACGGCGTTCAAGATCGACCGCTCCTACGTCCGGGACATCGAGTCCGACCCCCGCACCCGGGCGCTGGTGGAGGGCCTCGTGCTGCTCGCCGCGACGATGGGCCTCGGCCTCGTGGCCGAGGGCGTGGAGACGGCGGGCCAGGCGAAGCTGCTGCGTGAGATGGGCGCCCCCACCCACCAGGGGTTCCTGCACGCCCGGCCCGCACCCCTCGCGGAGGTGCTGCCGTGCATCCGCGAGCTGGGCGAACGGTTGCACCGCTCGGGGGACGAGTACGACGAGCCCGTCCGACCCGCCGTGTCCCCCCGCGTCGAGTCCTGACCGTTCCCGTCGCCGGACCGGCTCAGAAGTACCAGGGGAAGGGCGACCAGTCCGGTTCGCGCTTGCCGAGGAAGGCGTCGCGGCCCTCGACGGCCTCGTCGGTCATGTACGCCAGCCGGGTCGCCTCACCGGCGAACACCTGCTGCCCGACCATCCCGTCGTCGAGGGCGTTGAACGCGAACTTCAGCATCCGCTGCGCCGTCGGCGACTTCCCGTTGATCTCCGCGGACCACTGCAGCGCCGTCGCCTCGAGGTCGGCGTGGGGGACGACGGCGTTGACCATGCCCATGTCGTGGGCCTGCTGGGCGGTGTAGGGACGGCCGAGGAAGAAGATCTCGCGGGCGAACTTCTGCCCGACCTGGCGGGCCAGGTACGCCGACCCGTAGCCGCCGTCGAAGGACCCCACGTCGGCGTCGGTCTGCTTGAACCGGGCGTGCTCGGCGCTGGCCAGGGTCAGGTCGGCGACCACGTGCAGGCTGTGCCCGCCACCGGCGGCCCACCCGGGGACCACGGCGACGACGACCTTCGGCATGAACCGGATGAGCCGCTGCACCTCGAGGATGTGCAACCGGCCGCCCTCGGCCCGGGCCCGCACGGTGTCGACGCTCTCCGCGGTGTCGCCCTCGGCGTACTGGTAGCCGGACCGGCCGCGGATGCGCTGGTCCCCGCCGGAGCAGAACGCCCAGCCGCCGTCCTTCGGGCTGGGCCCGTTGCCGGTGAGCAGGACGCAGCCGACGTCGGGGGTGCGGCGGGCGTGGTCGAGGGTGCGGGCGAGCTCGTCGACCGTCCCCGGCCGGAAGGCGTTGCGGACCTCGGGGCGGTCGAAGGCGATGCGGACCGTCCCGCGGGCCGGGCCCTCGAGCACGCTGCGGTGGTAGGTGAGGTCCTGCAGGTCCTCGAACCCCGGCACCTCCGCCCAGGACGCGGGGTCGAAGGTCTCGCTCACACCGTTCAGGGCCGACACCCTCCGCACCCTAGGCCCACCCCACCCGTGATCCCGCTGGGAATCCCCGCAAGATCACGGATCGGGGGTGGGGGAGGGGGATGCTGGGGGCGTGAGCGACCTGCCCCCCGCGTGCCCGCACGCCGCCGATGCCGCCGACGCCGCCGGCCGGGTGGTCCGGGTCGTCGTCGTGGACGACGAGGCCCTGGTGCGTTCGGGTCTCACCATGATCCTCCAGGCCGGGGGAGACGTGGAGGTCGTGGGGGCGTGCACGGGGACGGAGGCGGTCGACCTCGTCGACCGGCAGGCCCCGGAGGTGGTCCTGCTCGACATCCGGATGCCCCAGGTCGACGGGCTCAGCGTCCTCGCGGCCCTGCTGTGCCGCCCCTCCCACCCCGCGGTGGCGATGCTGACGACCTTCGACGGCGACCAGCACGTGGCGCAGGCGATGCGGGCCGGGGCCGCCGGCTTCCTGCTCAAGGACACCGACCCCCGGCAGTTGGTCCAGGCCGTGCGGACCCTCGCCGCGGGCGGGGTCGTCCTGTCCCCGCGGGCGGCGCGGCAGCTGGTGGCCGAGCACGGCGAGGCGAGCGGGGTGTCGGGGGAGCAGATCGGCCGCCTGACCTCGCTGACGGCGCGTGAGCGCCAGGTCCTGGGCCTGCTGGCCGGCGGTCTGCCCAACGCCGAGATCGGGGTCCGCCTCGACCTGGGGGTGGGGACGGTGAAGGACCACGTCAGCTCGATCCTGGCCAAGCTGGGGGTGCGCAGCCGCACGCAGGCGGCCCTGCTGGCCCACCGGACGCCGGTGGAGGAGGCGACGTGAGCCCCGCCGTCCCCGCCGTGGTGACCTCGCCGGTGCAGTGGTTCCGCAGGCACCCTCGCGTCACCGACGTGGTGGTCGTCGTCCTGGCCGCGGCCGACGCCTGGTTCACCTGGCCCGGGTGGGGTCCGCTGGTCGTGGGCTGCACCGTCCTGGGTTTCGTCGGGTTGCTGCTGCGCCGACGGTGGCCGCTGCCCGCCTTCCTGCTCACCCTGCCCGCCGTGCCGGTGAGCGGGGTGCTGGTGGCCGGGGTCGTCGTGCTGTACGTCCTCGCCGAGCGGACCCGCGACCGGCGGATCCTCACCGGCTGCGTGCTGACCTGGGCGGTCCTGGCGAGCGTGCCCTGGGAGGGCGGGCGGTCGTCCTGGAGCGACGACGCCGTCTCCCTCGTCCTCTTCGCCTACGCGGCGGCCACGGCCGCGGCACCCGTCCTGCTGGGCCAGCTGGTCCAGGCCCAGCGCGAGCTCGCCCGCCGGCTGGTGGAGATCGAGCAGGTCACCGCCCACCAGCAGCAGCTGTACGCGGAGAAGGTCCTGGCCCGGGAGCGGACCCGGCTGGCCCGCGAGATGCACGACGTGGTCTCGCACCAGGTGACCCTGATCGTGGTGCACGCCGGTGGGTGGGAGGCGACCGCTCGCGAGGAGGATGTCCGGCAGGCGGCCGGGGTGGTGCGGCGCCTCGGGGTCCGCACCCTGGAGGAGCTGCGCACGATGGTCACGGTGCTGCGGCTGTCGGGGAACGAGGACCTCGGTCTGACCCCGTCCCCGACCCTGGCCGACCTGCGGGACCTGGTGCGCGACAGCGAGATCGAGGTCGTCCTCGAGGCCGACCTGCCGCCCGCGGACCGCATCGGCCTGCCCCCCCAGCGGGCCGTCTACCGGGTCGTGCAGGAGGCGCTGACCAACGTGCGCAAGCACAGCCCCGGTGCGCGCACGCGCGTGTGCGTGCAGCACGACGACGTGCACGTGACGGTCCTGGTCGAGAACGGCCCGCCGACGTTGCCCGCGCTGTCCCTGCCGGGTTCCGGGACCGGGCTGGTGGGGCTGCGGGAACGGGTGGAGGTCCTCGACGGCCGCTTCGAGGCGGGCCCCGTGCCCGACGGCGGGTTCCGGGTGCGGGCCGTCGTCCCGCTGCAGTCGCCCTGACCCCCCTGAGCCCCCTGACTCGCTGAACCCGTCTCGCACGGGTGGCCCGGAGTGGCCTGTGCCGTACCCCGGTACGACCTGGGGATGATCGACCCCCGCCGTCGGTAGGGGGCGACGGACCCCGTGATCCCGTACTCCGGACTGATCCCCCGCGGGAGCCGTTGCGGCACGCTCGATCCGACGCTGTTGGTGAGGGGGAGGACGACGTGAGCACGGTGCAGGTGGTCAGGGCCGGGGAACCGGTGGTGCGCTCGGGGGAGACCTCGCGCCGCACCCAGGGCGGGAACCGGGGCGGGAACCGGGCCGGGGCGCGGGTGCGGGGCATCGCGGCCCGGGTGGTGACGTGGGTCTTCCTGGTCTCGGGTCTGCTCTCGCTGGCCATGGCGGTGCACGCGCCCCTCTCGGACCGGGCGTACTCGGCTCCCCCGCTGGTCGTCGACCTGGTCTTCGCGACGAGCTGGCCGAGCCTGGGCTACGGGACGGTCCTGCTGCTGCTGGCCCGCTCCCTGGCGCGGCGCAAACGGGCCGCGTGGTGGACGGCGGTCGTGGTGACCGGCCTCAACGCCCTCTTCAACCTGGTCTGGGACGCGAGCGCGGTCGGCGTCCCGGCGCTGGGTCTGCTCGTCCAGCAGGGCGTCGTGCTGGCCCTGCTCGTCCTGGCCCGCCCGCAGTTCCGGGTGCTGCCCTCGCGCCTCGGGGTGCGCCGGGCGATCTCGTGGGCCGGTGGTGCGCTCGTCGTGTGGCTGGCCGTGGGCACCGCGCTGGTGCTCGCCACCCAGGAGACGTCGGGTGCCCTCCTGTCGCGGATCTGGTACGCCGCCGCGGGCACGCTGTTCTCGGTCGACAGCTTCGTGATCTTCCCCGACGGGGTGCTCGTCCCGGCGTGGGTCGACGTGACGCTGAACTCGGCCGGCACGGTGCTCGTGCTGCTCGTGACGTGGTTCCTGTTCCAGCCGGCCGCGGACCCGGCCGCTCTCGGCGCCGACGAGGAACGGCTCCGGTCGTTGCTGGCCACCGAGGGCGAGGGCGACGCCCTCGGCTACTTCAACCTGCGGCGCGACAAGACCGCCGTCTTCGCCCCGAACGGTCGTGCGGCCGTCGTGCACCGCGTCGTCGGGGGCGTCAGCGTCGTCAGCGGGGACCCGGTGGGCAACGAGACCTCGTGGCCCGCGGCGGTGGCGGCCTGGCGGGCCCAGCTCGCCGAGCACGCCTGGGTGCCGGCGGTCGTGGGGGCCTCCGAGTCGGCGGCCGCGGTCTACCACAAGGCAGGGCTGCAGGTGCTCGAGGTCGGTGACGAGGCGGTCCTCGACGTCGAGGCGTTCAGCCTCGAGGGGCGGGCGGTGCGGGGTCTGCGCCAGGCGGTGAACCGGGCCCGTCGCGCCGGGACCGAGGTCTCGATCCGTCGCCAGCGGGAGGTCCCCGCGAGCGAGCTCGCCGAGCTGGCGGCCGCTGCGCAGGAGTGGCGCGACGGGCGGGAGCGGGGTTTCTCGATGGCGCTGGGGCGACTCGGCGACCCGTGCGACCCGGACCTGCTGGTCGCGACGGCACGGACCGCGGACGGTGCCCTCGCGGCGGTGCTGACCTTCGTGCCGTGGGGCTCCCGGGGGGTCTCCCTGGACCTCATGCGCCGTGACCGGGAGGCGGTGAACGGAACGGTGGAACTCGTGGTGACCGATGTGGTCGACTTCGCCCGCCGGAACGCGCTGCGCCGCATCTCGCTCAACTTCGCGGTCTTCCGCTCCGTCTTCGACCGCGGGTCGCGGTTGGGGGCCGGGCCTGTGCTGCGGCTCGGGTACCGCGTCCTGGTGGTGTTCTCCCGGCTGTGGCAGCTGGAGCAGCTCTACCGCAGCAACGCCAAGTACCAGCCGCTCTGGGTCCCGCGCTTCGTCTGCTTCGAGCGGACCGCCGACCTGCCGTGGATCGGTCTGGCCGTGGCCCGGGTCGAGCAGTTCCTGCCCCAGCGGCGGGGCTGACGTGCCTCGGTCCCGGACCCGGGTCGTCCCGGTCCTCCTCGTGCTCGCCGCCGCGGCGGTGTCGCTGCTCGTCGTGGGCGTCCTGGTCGTGGGCGGGGCGAGCCCGTCGACGGTGTTCCTCACCGCGTGGGGGTGGTTCGTGGCCGCCCTACTGGGCGCCTCCTCCCTGCGGGCGCGGGCGCGGGTGCACCGTGCGGAGGTGGGCGGGTCCGGGATGCTGGGGGAGTGACCGACCTGCCCCCGCTCGCCGACCTCCTCGACGCCGCCCACGTCGTCCGGCTGCCGCTGCGCCGGCGGTTCCGCGGGATCCTCCTCCGCGAGGCGGTGCTCTTCGAGGGCCCTGCGGGGTGGGGGGAGTTCTCGCCGTTCCTGGAGTACGGGCCGGGCGAGGCGTCGCGCTGGCTGGAGGCGGGGATCGAGGCGGCCTGGCAGGGGTTCCCCGCCCCGCGCCGCGAGCGCGTCGAGGTCAACGCCACCGTGCCCGCCGTCGAGGCCGACGACGTGCCCGCGGTCCTCGCGGGGTTCCCCGGGTGCCGCACGGCCAAGGTCAAGGTCGCCGAGTCCGGGGCGCCCTTCGCGCACCGCCTCGCCGAGGACGTCGCCCGGGTCGCCGCCGTGCGGGAGGCGCTGGGGCCCACCGGAGAGGTCCGCGTCGACGCGAACACCGGGTGGAGCGTCGAGGAGGCGTACGAGGCGCTGACCGCGCTGGGCGAGTTCGACCTGGAGTACGCCGAGCAGCCCTGCGCGACGCTGGAGGAGATGGCCCTGCTGCGCCGGCGCCTGGCCGCCGCCGGGACCCCCGTGCTGCTGGCCGCCGACGAGAGCGTCCGCAAGGCCGAGGACCCGTTGCGCGTCGCCGGCCTCGAGGCGGCCGACATCGTCGTCCTCAAGGTCGCCCCGCTGTCCGGGGTCCGGACGGCGCTGGCCGTGGCGCAGGCCTGCGGTCTGCCCGTCGTCGTCTCCTCCGCCCTGGACACCAGCGTCGGACTGGCGGCCGGGACGGCGCTCGCGGCCGCGCTGCCGGAGCTCCCGCACGCCTGCGGGCTCGGCACCGCGGCCCTCCTCGCGGCCGACGTGACGAGCGATCCGCTGCTGCCCGTCGGCGGGTCGCTGCCGGTCGGCCCGGTCCGGGTGTCCCCGGAACTGCTGGAACGCCACCGCGCGCCGGCCGAGCGGGAGACCTGGTGGCGCGAGCGCCTGACGAGCGCCCACGGGGTTCTCCGGGGGTGACGAACTGTCCCATCTGTACTAGTGTTGGTGACACAGATGGGAGGCGGCCGTGATCCTCGAGATCGACCCGACGTCCGACGTGGCGATCTACCAGCAGATCCACGACCGCCTCGTCGAGGCGATCGCCCGCGGTGAACTCGTCGTCGGGCAGCAGGTCTCCTCGGTGCGGGCGCTCGCGGGGTCGTTCGGCATCAACGTCGCGACGGTGCAGAAGGCCTACGACCTGCTCCGTCGCGAAGGGCTGCTGCGCACGACGAGCAAGTCCGGTTCGGTGATCGCCCGGGGGCCGGCCAGCGGTCCCCCCGCCGACGCGGTGCTCGTGCAGTGGCGCGAACGGATGTCGACGGTGCTCGCCGAGGCGCGGGCCCAGGGAGTTCCGGACGAGGTCGTCCTGGCACAGTGCCGGGAGGTCGTCGAAGGTTTCGCTCGAGTGCGGGAGGGATCGTGAACGGTTTCGAGGTGGGGGTCGGGCTGGCGAGCTGTCTGCTGGTCGCGGTCGTCCTGTTCCTGGTGCCGGTGCTGTCGGCGCCGACGCTGCCGCTGGGGGTGTCGGTGCCGCGGGCGCGGGTCGGGGACCCGGCCGTCCACCGGGCGGTGCGCCGGTACCGCGGGGCCGTCGCGGTCCTGTCCGCGCTCGCCCTGGTGGGTGCCGCCGCGGCCGGCTCGGTGAGTGCCGGACCGGGTGTCGTCACGGTCCCCACGTACTTGCTGCTGGTCGGCGGGATCGTGGCGTTCGTCTTGTGCCGCAAGGAGATCCGTGAGGCAAAGACGCACGGCGACTGGTACCGCGACGTGCCGGTCCGGTGGGCGGCGCCGGCCTCGCCGGACGACGTCCCCCGGGCCCCCGTCCCGATCGTCTGGTACGCCGTCGCGGCCGCCCTACTCGTCGCCACCGCGGGTTTCGGCGTGCTGCGCTACCCCGACCTCCCCGACCCGTTCCCGACCCACTGGGGTGGCGCCGGCGAACCCGACGCGTTCGCCGCGAAGGGCTTCTGGAGCGTGTTCGGTCCGCTGGTCGTCGCCATCGGGCTCCTGGCCCTCCTGGGGGTCCTGACCCGGCTCGTCCACCTCGCCCCGGTCCGCCTCCGCGCGGACGAGGCGCAACCCCTCGCCCGGGCGGTGGCCGCCGGACGGACGGTGCAGGACCTGCTCGCCGTCACCGCGTTCCTGGTGACCGCCCTGGTCTGCACGCTGTGCGTCGACGGCTGGCTGCACCCCGCCCGCCTCGAACTCCTCGTCCCCGCCCTGGTGGTGTTCGGCGCGGGTCTCGTCGTCGCGACCGTGGTGACCACCGTGGGCGCGCGCGGACCGCGGGAAGCGGCCGCCACCGATGCCGTCGACGACGACCGGCACTGGCGCGGCGGGATGCTCTACGTGAACCGGGACGACCCGTCGTTGTTCGTCCCCAAGCGCGTCGGCGTCGGGTACACGATCAACGCCGGCCACCCGGCGGGCCGGGCGATCTCGATCGGCGTCCTGGTCCTGGTGCTCGCCGCGATCGCCCTCCCGCTGCTGACGACCTAGGCCTCCGCCGCCCGCACGTAGTTCGTGATCCGCGCCGTGCACAACCGGCGGCCCTCCTCGTCGGAGATCACCACCTCGTGGCTGGTCAGCGTCCGGCCCAGCGAGATCGCCGTCGCGACCCCGGTGACGATCCCGGAGCGGGTCGAGCGGTGGTGGGTCGCGTTGATGTCGGTGCCGAGGGCGAGGCCGCCCGGCCACACGTGCAGGAACGCGCCGACGGAACCCAGGGTCTCGGCGAGCACGCAGCTGGCGCCGCCGTGCAGGAACCCCGCGACCTGGGTGTTGCCCGCGACGGGCATCGTCGCGACGACGCGGTCGGGGGCCATCTCGAGGAACCGGATGCCCATCCGGTCCACCAGGGAGTCGGCGCTGAAGGTGGCGAGGATCTCGTCCATCGGGGGGAGCGGCTGGGTCACCCGCGGCAGGCTGCCACAGCCGACCTGGCGCACCATGGAGGGGTGAACCCCTCGACCGCCTTCGCGACGGTCCTCGTCGACTCCCTCGTCCGGCTCGGGCTGCGCCACCTCGTGCTCAGCCCCGGATCGCGCAGCGCCCCGCTGGCCTACGCGGCCGCCCGCGCCGCCGACGAGGGCCGGTTGACGTTGCACGTGCGCATCGACGAGCGCAGCGCCGGGTTCCTCGCGCTCGGACTCGCCCGCGCCGGTGAGCTCGTCGCCGTCGTCACCACGAGCGGCACCGCGGTCGCGAACCTGCACCCGGCCGTCCTCGAGGCCCACCACGCCGGGGTCCCGCTGGTGGTCCTCTCCGCCGACCGTCCGCACGAGCTCCGCGGGTCCGGCGCGAGCCAGACCGCCGACGCGCAGGCCCGGATGTTCCTGCCCTCCGTCCGCTACAGCGCCGACCTGCCCGCCCCCGTCGATCCCGAGCGGCAGGCACCGGCCTGGCGCTCGGTGCTCTCGCGCGCCGTCGCGTTCGCGCGCGGTCTGCGCGGGGACGGTCCCGGTCCGGTGCACCTGAACGTCGGGTTCGCGGACCCGCTGACCCCTTCGGCGGGCGAGGTCCCGACCGGTCCGGGACTGACCGAGGTGCACGCCGTCCCGGCGGCGCGACCCGTCGTCCTGGAGCGGGGCCCGCGCACGCTGGTGCTGGCGGGCGACGCCCCCGACCCGGCGACGGGGCTCGCCGCGCGTGAGCTCGCCGAGGCCGCCGGCTGGCCGCTGCTGGCGGAACCCAGCTCCGGGGCCCGCGGCGGCGAACGTGCCGTCGGTCCCTACCGGCTGCTGCTCGACGCCGTCGACGAGGAGGGGCCGCTCGGCGACGTCGACCGCGTCGTGCTCTTCGGCCACCCGACGCTGTCGCGGCCCGTGACCCGGCTGCTGGCCCGCGACGACGTCGAACTCGTCGTCGTCAGCGCCGCCGGGACCTGGTCGGACGCGGGGTTCCGCGCCGCCCGGGTGGTCGCCGCCGCCGCCGTCGAGGGACCGGCCGGGGCCGCGGAGCAGGAGTTCGCCGCCCGCTGGGACCGGGCGGGCAAGCTCGCCGCCGACACCGTGCACGCGACCCTCGACGCCGAGACCGGCCCCAGTGGGCCGTGGGTGGCGCGGGAGGTCGTGAACGCCTGTGCTGCAGACGGTTCGACGCTCGTCGTGGCGGCCAGCAACTCGATCCGCGACGTCGACCTCGCGGGCCGCCCGCTGGGGGTCCGCACCGTCTCCAACCGCGGGTTGGCCGGGATCGACGGCACCGTCGCGACGGCCGAGGGGGTCGCGCTCGCGAGCGGACCGACCCGCTTGCTGCTGGGCGACCTGGCCTTCCTGCACGACGCCAACGCGTTGCTGCCGGTGCCCGGCGAACCCCGCCCGGACCTGACCGTCGTCGTGGTCAACGACGACGGTGGGGGGATCTTCGAGACCCTGGAGCACGCCGCCGTGGTCGAGCGGGCCACCTTCGAGCGGGTCGTCGCGACCCCGCACGGGGCCGACCTCGCGGCCCTCTGCGCCGCCTTCGGGGTCCCGCACTCGCGCCCCACGAGCCTCGCCGGGGCCCGCGCGGAGATCGGGACCGCACCGCGGGGTCTGCGGGTGGTCGAGGTCGTCGTCGACCGTGCCGGGGTCCGCCCGCGCCTCGAGGCGATCACCGCCGCGGTGCGCGCCGCCGTCTCCTAGGACCGGCGAGCGCCCCGGCCCGCGTGCTGGTCGGGGCGCCCGGCCGGAGCCGGCGCGGGGCGCAGGGCCGGCCAGAGGCCGGCGACCAGAGCGATCGACGCGCCACCCGACATCGTGGCGACCGCGGCGAAGCGCAGGCCGTCGGTGCCGCAGAACGTCGTCGGGAGGTCGGCCGGGGCGGCGGCGGAGCCGCAGCTCAGGCGTGCGCCCTGGATCGTCGTGGAGTGCGGCAGGAAGAGCAGCAGCACCCCGGCCAGGACGACGACGGCGCCGACCAGCAGCGTCCGGGCCCGTGCGGTCGTCACCGCGGCCGGACCTCGCCCATCGGACCCCAGCCGGCCACGTCGGGGGCCTCCACGAAGATGATCTGCGGCTGGGCGCTGACCCGGTCGGGCATCTCCGAGATGGCCTTCCGGAAGTGGTCCGAGGCCACGTGCGCGGCGCCGGCCTCGGCGTCGCGGAAGCACTCGAGCAGGAACCAGGTGTCGGGGTCCTCGGCCGAGCGCGACCAGTCGAAGGAGACGTTGCCGGGTTCCGCGCGCACCGCGGCCGTGAACTCCGCGACCAGCTCGGGCCAGGCGTCGGCCAGTTCGGGCTTCACGGGCCACTTCACGTTGATGACGATCACGGGGCGAGGCTAGTGGCGGCCACGCCTCGTGGCACCCGGTCGTGGCCGGGCTGCGAGGATGGGAGCGTGGGCACCCCGGACGTCACCAACCAGCGCGAGCTGGCCGACCTGAGCAAGCGGCCGCGGCAGGTCTCGGCCATGTTCGACGACGTCGCCGAGAAGTACGACCGCACCAACGACATCCTCTCGGTGGGTCAGGACCGGCTGTGGCGGCGTGCCGTGCTGCGGGCCATCGACGCCCGGCCGGGGGAGAAGGTCCTCGACCTCGCCGCCGGCACCGGGCGATCCAGCGAACCCTTCGCCGACCGCGGTGTCCTCACCGTCCCGTGCGACTTCTCCACCGGCATGGTCCGCACCGGCAAGCGCCGCCGGCCCGACCTCGGCTTCGTCGTCGGTGACGCCACGCGGCTGCCCTTCGCCGACGGGGTCTTCGACGCGGCGACGATCTCCTTCGGTCTGCGCAACGTCGTCGACCCCGACGCGGGCCTGCGCGAGATGGCCCGGGTCGTCCGCCCCGGTGGCCGCCTCGTCGTGTGCGAGTTCTCGACGATGCCGAACCCGTTGCTGCGCAAGGCCTACGACACCTACCTGCACCACGGGCTGCCGCGGGTGGCCAAGCTCGTCAGTTCGCACGCGGACGCCTACGGCTACCTCGTGGACTCCATCGACGCGTGGCCGGACCAGGCCGGGCTCTCGCGCAGGATCGCCGCCGCGGGCTGGGAGCAGGTGGCCTGGCGCGACCTCTCCTTCGGGGTGGTCGCGATGCACCGCGCGGTCCGCTCGGCCGGCGTCGTGACCTGACCCACACCGGGGCCGCTGACCGGGCCGGAGGGGCCGGGGGAGAACTACACTGGACGTAGCCTCGTGAAAACTTTCACGAGCCGGGGATCAGGGGTGACCGTGGACACGCAGGACGCCGACGTGCTGGTCGTCGGGGCCGGCCCGGCCGGTTCGACGCTGGCCCGCCACCTGGCGACCGCGGGACGCCGCGTCCTGGTGCTGGAGAAGTCGTCGTTCCCGCGCGAGAAGGTCTGCGGCGACGGACTCACCCCCCGCGCCGTGCACGAGCTGGACCTGCTCGGCGTGAAGACCCCCGCCGAGGACGGCTGGCGGCAGAACAAGGGCCTGCGCCTGCTCGGTGGTGGGGTGCGCCTGCAGGTGCCGTGGCCCGAGATCTCCGACTTCCCCGGCTACGGGCTGGTGGCGACCCGCTCGCGCTTCGACCAGACGCTGGCCGAGCACGCGCGCGCGGGCGGCGCCACGATCCTCGAACGCACCTCGGTGACCGGCCCCGTCCTCGACGAGCGCACCGGTCACGTCGTCGGCGTCACCGCGCGACCCGTCGACGAGAAGGGCCGCAAGGCGGGCGAGGAGAGCACCTACCGCGCGCCGGTGGTGGTCGCGGCCGACGGCGTCGGCGGTCGCCTCGCGCTCGCGATGGGTCTGGCCAAGCGCGACGACCGTCCGCTGGGCATCGCCGTCCGCACCTACTTCACCAGTCCCCGTCACGACGACGACTGGATGGAGGCGTGGATGGAGCTGCGCGAGAGCGACAGCTCCACCGGTCCGCTGCTGCCCGGCTACGGCTGGGTCTTCGGGGTCGGCGACGGCACCTCCAACGTCGGGCTGGGCGTGCTGGACCCCGGGTCCGGGGCGATCGACTACCGCGATCTGCTGCGCCGCTGGACGGCCGCGATGCCGCCGGAGTGGCGCTTCCGGGAGGAGGACCAGGTCGGCCCGATCCGCGGTGCCGCGCTGCCGATGGCCTTCAACCGCACCCCGCACTACACCCGTGGCCTCGTCGTGGTCGGCGACGCGGGCGGCATGGTCAACCCGTTCAACGGCGAGGGCATCGCCTACGCGATGCAGTCGGCGCGCTTCGCCGCCCACGCCGTCGACGACGCCCTGTCGGCGGGCGATCCGCGGGCGCGCGAGCGGGCGCTGCAGGCCTACCCGGCTGCGGTTCGCGCGGACCTGGGTGGGTACTACACCCTGGGTCGTGTGTTCGTCTCCCTCATCGGCCACCCCGAGGTCATGCGCATCGCGACGCGCTTCGGCCTGCCGCGCCCGGGGTTGATGAAGCTCGTCGTGAAGCTCCTGGCCAACCTGGCCGATCCCACGTCGAAGGACGCCGCCGACCGCGTGGTCGTGGCGCTGAAGCGATTGGCCCCTGCCGCGTGAACACCTCGCTGAACACCCCCACGGCCACCCCCACGGCCACCCCCACGGCCACCCCCGCGAACGGGCTCCCCACGACCGACCCCGCGCTGGAGAACGCCCTGCGCGAGGCGCTCGACGTCGTCGAGGACCGGCTGCGACTCGCCGTCGGCAACGCCGACCCGATCGCCGACGCGGCCTCGCGCCACCTCGTCGAGGCCGGTGGCAAGCGCGTCCGGCCGATGCTCACCGTCCTCGGCGCGCACCTGGCCGAGCCGGAACGCGCGGAACTGCCCGGCGAGGTCGTCGACGCGGCGATCGTCTGCGAGCTCACCCACCTGGCCTCGCTGTACCACGACGACGTCATGGACGAGGCCCCCACGCGGCGCGGAGTGCCTGCGGCGCAACACCAGTGGAACAACAACGTCGCGATCCTGACCGGCGACCTGCTCTTCGCCCGCGCCTCCAACGTCGTCGCCGGCCTCGGGCCGGAGGCCGTCCGGGTGCAGGCCGAGACCTTCGAGCGGCTCTGCCTGGGGCAGCTGCACGAGACCGTCGGCCCGCGCGCCGGCGAGGACGCCGTGGCGCACTACCTCGACGTCCTCAGCGACAAGACGGCGTCGCTCATCGCCACGGCCGGTCGCTTCGGCGCGCTGTTCGGCGGTGGGTCGGGCGAGGTCGTCACGGCGATGATCCGCTACGGCGAGGCCGTCGGGGTCGCCTTCCAGCTCGCCGACGACGTCCTCGACCTGACCAGCGACACCGACGAGTCCGGCAAGCGTCCCGGCACGGACCTGCGCGAGGGGGTCCCGACCCTGCCGGTGCTGCTCGTGCGGCGCGCCGCGGCCGACGGCGACCTGGCCGCGGCCCGGATCGTCGCGCTCCTCGACTCCGGCCACCTCGACGACGACGACGTGCTGGCCGAGGCCGTCGCCGCGTTGCGCGCGCACCCCGGCACCGACGCCGCGCGGGCCACCGCGCGGGAGTGGGCGCAGCGGGCCACGAGCCACCTGACCGCGCTGGCGGACTCACCCGCCCGCAGGGCGCTGGAGACCTACGCGGCCACCGTCGCCGACCGCGTGGCCTGAGTCCTCACCGGCCCGGACGGGGTTTCGCGACCACGCCGGCCAGGGAGGCGAGGGCCCGCCGGGGCAGCAGCCTCGTGGCCGCGCCCAGCACCTTGTAGAGCGGGCCGTCGACGACGGAGGGCCCGTCGCCCTCCAGCGCCCGCATCGTCGTCGCCACGACGTGGTCCACCGTGCGCCGGGGCAGCCCGGTGTCGGAGTCCTCACCGGCGACCTCGAAGAACGGGGTGTCCGTGGGCCCGGGGCAGACGGCGAGGACCCGGACCCCGCTACCGCGCTGCTCCGCCCACAGCGCCTCGGTGAAGCTGAGCACGAAGGCCTTCGTGGCCGCGTAGACCGCCAGCCCCGGAACCGGTTGCAGCGCAGCGACGCTCGCGACGTTGAGGATCACCCCGGAGCGGCGTTGCACCATCGCGGGCAGGAACCTGGACGTGAGGTCGACGACGGCGCCGCAGTTCAGCGGCACCTGGGCCAGCAGTCGCTCGGGGTCAGCGCTCGCGACCGGGCCGGACACCGCGAACCCGGCGTTGTTGACGAGCACGTCGATCCGCAGCCCGAGCTCCGCCACCCGTGCCTGCAGGTCCGCGCCGGCGCCGGGGAGGCCGAGGTCGGCGGGCAGGACGTCGACCCGGCGTCCGTGCGTGCTGCGGACCCGGTCCGCGAGGGTGTGCAGGGCCTCGGCCCGGCGGGCCACCAGGACGAGGTCGGCGCCCCGGGCGGCCAGCGCCTCCGCCAGCCCCTCGCCGATCCCCGACGACGCCCCCGTCACCAGGGCCGTGCGTCCTGCGTAGCTCTGCGTCGCGTCCACCGCGCGATCATGCACCCACCGACCCGGGGGCGGGCCGGCGCCGTCCCCGGAACCCCCGCGCACGCGATCGACAGGACGCTGAACACGTTGCGAGAGCGGTGATTCACCGACGGTGAGTTCCGCGGGACCGTACCGGTGATGTCCCGCCGGGCGGTTCCGCAAGACCGTGGGACTCCGACAGGATCTCCCCGTGATCGACGGCTCCCCGCTGCCCCCGACGTCCTCGCTCGAGGACAGGGCGACCCCGATCCCCCGACCCCGCTCCGGCCGGCACCGGAGCCCGGGGCGGGCCCGCCTCGGCGGCCCCCGGCCGGCGGAACGGATCTGTCTCGCGCTCGCCCTCGTGGGCAGCGTCGTGGCGGTGGTGCTCAGCGTCCAGGGGGTGCGCGTCGCCGCCATCACCGTGGCGGCCCTCGGACTCGTCCTCGCCGTGGCGGGACTCGTCCTCGGGCGGCGCGCGGCGGACCTCAGACGCGGAAGCGGTGCACCAGTTCGCTGAGCTCGCCGGCCATGCGGTGCAGGTCGTCGGTCGCGGCGCGGGTGCCGGAGACGACGGCGGCGGTGGTCTCCGCCGAACCCGTGATCCCGCGGATCGAGTCACAGAAATGTGAGGTTTCTTGTCGACTTCTGTGGATCACCAGTGCGAAGGTGTGCGGGCTGTCGCAGGAGCGACGTGCCGCGGACGGCGAGGTGGCCGTGCGCGATGGACGACGGCCCCGAGGAACTCAACGATGAGACGTTTCACCGCACTGGCGCTCGCGGCAGCGCCGCTCGTGCTCACCGCGACCGCGGTCCCCGCCCAGGCGCAGACGCTGAAGCCGGCCGACCCCACGAGGGCCGCCTTCACCCTGGACGCCGAGGTGCAGGACGGCGGCCAGCAGGTGGTGTCCCTGACGATCGACGCGCGGGGGCTCGGCATCAACCCGAGGAGTCTGTCCGACGACGCCTTCAGCGTCCGGGCGAGCGGCACCAGCCCCGACCCCTCCGTCCCGGGCCCGGTCCTCGGCACCTTCGAGGACGTCGAGCGCCCGGTCGCCGACGTCCGGCTGGAACGTGGCGGCAAGCTCGTCATCGACCTCGAGGACGGCTTCGGCACACCGGGCGCCAGCACGCTCGGCTACTCCCTGGGCGCCGGCCGCAACGTCGAGCTCGACCTGGAGTACACCGTCACGCAGGTCAAGCCCCTCACCGCTCGCGGCGTCACCGACTTCCGCTTCGCCGCCCTCGAGCAGACCCGGGTGGTCGACGAGGAGGTCGAGGCCTTCGCACCCGGGGAGGCGAACGGGCTCGCCTACCGCCTCTTCTCCCCGCGCGAGCGCGGCAAGCGCCCGCTCGTCGTGTGGCTGCACGGCGGCGGTGAGGGCGGCCGGGAAGGCTCCTACGGCAACGACCTCGTGCTGCAGGCCAACCGCGGCGCCCTCGGCTTCGCGACGAAGGAGGCGCAGAAGGCCTTCGGCGGGGCGTACGTCCTCGCGCCGCAGGCCCCCGACTTCTGGCTCAACGACGACGCCCGCGGTTACTCCGCGCAGCTCAAGGGCCTCATCGACGAGGTGGTCGCCTCGCACCGCGTCGACACCGACCGCATCTACGTCGTCGGGGCGTCGAACGGCGGGTACATGACGGCGCAGCTCGTCGCCGACAACCCCGGCTTCTTCGCCGCGGACGTCCCCATCGCCGCCGTCCGGCAGTACGGCGAGAAGCTCGTGCTCACCGACGCCGAGCTCGCCGCGATGAGCGGCACGCCGACGTGGGTCGTCCACGCCGAGAACGACGAGACCGTGCCGTTCGAGCCCAACGGGAAGTACATCGCCGAGCACGTCGACGGCGCGCTGCTGAGCGCCTACCCGGACGTCACGTACGACGGCATCACGTACGACGGGCACTGGTCGTGGGTCTACGTCGGCCGCAACGACCCCGCGACGGCGGACGGCACGCACATCTGGCAGTGGATGGCCGCCCAGAGCCTCTGACGCCCGGTTCCTCCCGCAGGACGAGCGGCCCGCACCTCGTGGTGCGGGGCCGCTCGCTGCGGGGAGGGTCAGACGCGGAAGCGGTGCACCAGTTCGCTGAGCTCGCCGGCCATGCGGTGCAGGTCGTCGGTCGCGGCGCGGGTACCGGAGACGACGGCGGCGGTGGTCTCCGCCGACCCCGTGATCCCGCGGATCCCGTCGGCGATCGAGCCCGAACCCGCGGCGGCCTCGCCGACGCTGCGGCTCATCTCCGCGGTCGTCGCGTACTGCTCCTCGACGGCCGAGGCGATCGTCGTCTGGTGGTTGCTGATCTCGCCGATGACCTCGGCGATGCTCTCGATGGCCCGGACCGCCTCGGCGGTGTCGGTCTGGATGGAGCCGACGCGGGAGGCGATGTCCTCGGTGGCGCGGGCGGTCTGCGCGGACAGTTCCTTGACCTCACCGGCGACGACGGCGAAGCCCTTGCCCGCCTCACCGGCCCGGGCGGCCTCGATGGTCGCGTTGAGGGCCAGCAGGTTCGTCTGCTCGGCGATCGCGGTGATCGCCTTCACGACGTCACCGATCTGGGTGGAGCTCACGCCCAGGCGGGCGACGGTCTCCCCGGCGCGACCGGCGAGGTCGTTGGCCCGGGCGGCGACGGCGGTGGCCTCGGAGGCGCCGGAGGCGATGTCGCGGATGGCGGCCTGCATCTCGGTCGCCCCCATCGCGACGGTCGCGACGCTCGCGGAGACGATGGCCGCGGTGTCGGCCGCGCCGGCGGCGACGGCCGCGGTCTCGCCCGCGGTGACGCCGATGCGCTCGCTGTCGGCGGCGAGCTGGGTGGAGGCCAGGGACAGCGACGCCGACGACGTCGCGATCGCCGCGACGGTCCCGCGGACGCTGGCGCGGGCCCGCTCCAGGGAGGCGGCCATCTGGCCGACCTCGTCGGTCGAGTCGACGCGCGCCTCGACGGTCAGGTCCCCGGCGGCCATCGCGTCGAGCGAGGCCGACACCGCGTGCAGCGGCCGGACGATGGAGCGGACGACGGCCAGACCCAGGGCGGTGGCCAGCCCGAGGCCCACCACCAGGCCGATGACGATGGCGTTGCGGGAGTCGTCGGCGTCCCGCTGGGTCGTCACCGCGTAGTCCTTGGCGGCCGCGTCCTCGGCGGCCTCGATGGCGTCCAGCGCGTCGGCCGCCTTGCTCACCAGCGGCTGCGTCACGTCGGCGTTCGCGCTCGCCCAGCCGGCCAGGTCGCCGGAGTTCGACAGCGGGATCAGCTGCGCGTCGCGCGCCTGGCGCCACTGGGCCCAGGTGTCGGTGAAGACCTTCCAGTCGGCCGCGTCGGCCAGCGGCGAGGCGGAGTACTTCGCGGCCCAGTCGTCGAGCTCCGCGTCGCTGGCGGCGATCTTCTCGACGACCTTCGCCTTGCCCTCGGCGTCCGGCGTCGCGGCGTGCGTCGCGACGAGCATGCGCGTCTTGAGCTCCTCCTGGTGCACGCGCCCCAGGGCGGTGAGGCCCACGACGCTGTCCGTGTAGAGGTCGTCGGCGCGCTGGCTGCCGCCGTCCAGCGCCCAGAGGGCCCCGCCGCTGACCCCGACGGTCACCAGGGCCAGCGCACCGAGCGCGCTGAGCACCTTGGTGCGCACGCTGCGGTCGGCGAAGACGCGGGTGGTGCGTGGAGCCGCGGTGCTCGACATCGGGAACCCTTCGGAACGACTGTGGCCCGGCACCCGCCGGGTCCTTCCCCGTGTCCTTCGTCCGGAACGCGCCGTTCCTTGAACGTCTCCCACTCCTTCGTCCCACCCGCCGTGATCGTGCAGGGAAACCCAGCAAGATCGTGGACGACGGAGCAGGGGGTCGGCGGTCCGGGTCAGGATCGGGCCCTGCCCACCGCGCTCCTCGTCCCACCCCACCGCACCGTGATTCCGCTGGGGTCTGCCGGCGGGATCACGGGTCGGGCGGGGTGGGGTCCTTGCGGGCGCGGGAGGGCTGGACGCGCTTGGGCTCCCCCGGCATCTTGGGGTAGCTCGGGGGGTAGGGGAGGTCGCCGAGACCGTTCCCCTCGTCGCGGTCGGCGAGCGCGAGCAGCGGTTCCAGGGAGTGCAGGGTCGAGCGGCGCTCGGCCCACAGGTCCCCGACGGCGGCGAAGCGTTCCGGGAACGTCGCCAGGGTGAAGTCGTCCGGGTCCACGTCCGTCCCCAGCTCGGCCCAGGTCAACGGCGTCGAGACCGTCGCGCGGGGGGTGCGACGCAGCGAGTAGGCGCTGGCCATCGTGCGGTCACGGGCGTTCTGGTTGTAGTCCACGAACACCGTCTCGCCGCGTTCCTCCTTCCACCACGCGGACGACACGAGGCCCCCGGCGCGACGCTCGACCTCGCGGGCCAGGGCGATCACCGCGCGACGGACCTCGGTGAACGTCCACCGGGGTTCGATCGTCACGAACACGTGCACGCCCCGTCCGCCGGAGGTCTTGACGAAACCCTCGTACCCGAGTTCCGTCAGCAACGGGTGCAGCACGTCGCGGGCCACCCGCTTCGCCTGCGTGAAACCCGTCCCGGGTTGGGGGTCGAGGTCGACGCGGAACTCGTCGGGGTGGTCCACGTCGGGGGCGGTGCAGTGCCAGGGGTGGAACGTGATCGCCGCCTGTTGCGCGCCCCAGACCACCGTCGCGGTGTTGGTCGGCCGGATCGCGTCCGCGGAACGGCCCGAGGGGAACGTCACGTGCACGGTGTCGACGTAGTCGGGCGCGAACTTCGGCACCCGCTTCTGGTAGACCTCCTCGCCCTCGATCCCGTCCGGGAAGCGCTGCAGGTAGGTCGGGCGTTCGCGCAGCGCGTCCAGCAGGGCGGGGGCCACGAGCCGGTAGTGCTCGACGACGGCACGTTTGGACCCCTGCTCGCCCAGTTCCGGGTAGTACGTCTTGTCGGGGGAGGTGAGCCGCACGGGGATGCCGTCGACGTCGATCTCCTCCGCGGGCGGTTTCGGGCTCACGACCTGCTCCCGGACGCTCCCGACAGCACGTCCGCGAGGTCGTAGTCGGTCGGCGTCTCGAGCTGGTCCAGGCGGCAGTCCTCGGGGGCCTTGTCCGGCCGCCACCGCAGGAACCGCGGGTTGTGCCGGAACCGGTACCCCTCGAGCTGGTCGTACTCGACCTCGCAGACGAGTGCCTGGCGGACCGGGACCCAGGAGTCGTCCACCCGCGCGTTCCACCGGTTCTTCTCGCCCTGGACGTTCTCCTCGCCGGTGCGCAGCTGCGACAACTGCTCCAGGAGTTCCGCCCGCCGGGCCGTCGTGAACGCCGCCGCGCCGCCGACGAAGGCCATCCCGTCGTCGGTGTGCAACCCGAGCAGCATCGACCCGATCCCCGGGAGGCTCTTGTGCGGGCGGTAGCCGACGACGACGCACTCGGCGGTGCGCCGGTGCTTCACCTTCGTCATCACCCGTTCCTTCTGCTGGTACGGGGCGTCCAGCGGTTTCGCGACGACCCCGTCCAGCCCCGCGCCCTCGAACCTCGTGAACCACCGGACCGCGAGGTCGGCGTCGAACGTCGCCGTCGTCACGTGGGTGCTCGGACCGCAGTCGGCGAGCGCCGCCACGAGTCGTTCCCGGCGCACCGACGTGGGCTGGGGGGTGAGGTCCTCGTCGTCGAGGGCCAGCAGGTCGAAGGCGACGAACTGCGCGGGGGTCTCCTCGGCGAGCTTGGCGATCCGGCTCGCGGCGGGGTGGATGCGCTGGGACAGCAGTTCCCAGGCCAGGCGACCGCCACCGGGGCGGGGGACGAACAGTTCGCCGTCGACGACGCAGCGCGGGGGCAGTTCCGCGAGCACCGCGGCGACGACCTCGGGGAAGTAGCGGGACAGCGACTTCTCCCCGCGCGACTGCAGCTCGACCTCGTCGCCGTCGCGGAAGACGATGCAACGGAACCCGTCCCACTTCGGCTCGTAGAGCCAGGCCGGGGCACCGTCGGGCTGGCGCGGGACGCTCTTCGCCGCCTTGGCGAGCATCGGCTCGACGGGCGGGTTCAGCGGCAGGTCCATGGCGCTCACTCTGCCGCAGCGTGACGCCCGCCACGACCCTCCGGCGGGGTCTGGTGTACTTCGGCGGGTGAGCGTGAAGACCGTCGTCCTCGACGACGACCCCACCGGGACCCAGTCCGCGACGGGGGTGCAGGTCCTGCTGGAGTCCGACGCCGACCGCCTCGAGGCGGCCCTGCGCGACGCGGACGGCGTCTACGTGCAGACCAACTCCCGTGCCCTCGACGAGGCGTCCGCCGTCGCGCTGGTCGCCCGGATCCGGGCCGACGCCCTCGAGGCCGGCGCCCGGCTGGGGGTCGAGGTGCGGTTCGTGCTCCGCGGGGACTCCACGCTGCGCGGGCACGTCTTCGCCGAGACCGGGGTGTTCGCGGGCGCCGAGGACGTCGTCCTCTTCGTCCCGGCCTTCCCGGCGGGGGGACGGACCACGATCGGCGGGGTGCACCTCGTCCGCACCGCGGACGGTGACGTGCCCGCGGGGGAGACGGAGTACGCGGGCGACCCCGTCTTCGGCTTCCGCAGCTCCGCGCTGGTCGACTACGTCGCCGAGAAGTCCCCCCGCACCGGCGTCGGGGTCCCGCTCGACGTCGTCCGCGACCCCGCGCGGTTGGCGCAGCGGTTCGCGCAGGCCCCGGTGGGTTCGGTGCTGGTCCCCGACGTCGAGACGGACCGGGACGTGAGCGCCCTCGCCGACGCCGTGCGGGGGGCCGCGCGCGGGATCGTCGTGCGGTGCGCGGCACCGCTGGCCGCCGAGCTCGCGGGGGTCGTGAGCGCCGGGTACCTGCCGCGGCCGCTGGTCGCGGACCGGCCGCGGGTCCTCGTCGTCTGCGGGTCGCACACGGCGGGGGCGCAGGCCCAGCTGGACGTGCTCGGGCAGGAGTGGGGTGCCTTCGAGCCGGTCGCGACCGGCGACGCGCTGGACGACCCCGTCTGGGCGGGTCGGGAGCTCGGAGAGCGCGCGGGACGGGTGCTGGCGCGCCAGGGGCTCGTCGCCATCGCCAGCGAGCGGGTCCGGATGTCCGACCACGGCACCCTCGCCCACGGCGAGGCCGTGATGACCGCGCTGACCACCGCCGTCGCCGACCTGCTGCCGCACGTCGACGCCGTCGTCAGCAAGGGCGGGATCACCGCGGCGGAGGTCGCCCGCACCGGGATCGGCGCGACCAGCGCGTTCGTCGAGGGCCAGGTCGCGGCCGGGATCTCGGTGTGGGTGATGCGGACCCGGGACGGCCGCGAGGTCCGCCAGGTCGTCGTGCCCGGCAACGTGGGCGGCCCGGACGCCATCGCCGACGCGGTCGCCGCCCTCGGTGTCACCGCCCGGTGAAGGGGCGGATCGCGCTGGCGGCCCTCGCGGGCCTCGCGAACGCGAACTTCCTGCTGGCCCCGCTCGTCGGGGCCCGCATCGACCTCACCACCGGCGTCATCAGCGAGCTGTCCGTCCCCGGCGAACCGGGGTCGGTGTGGTTCCGCCTCGGTGACGGCAGCGCCGGGTTGCTGTGCGCGGTGCTCGCGCTCCCGGTCTGGCGCAGCGGGTTGCGCCACGCCCGCTTCCGCGCGAGCTGCCTGACCGCGTTCGGGCTGACGACGCTGGTCTCGGCGATCGTCCCGCTGACCTGCGCGCCCTCCCTCGGGGTGTGCCCGGCGTCGTCGGCGGGGCCCGAACTCCTGCACGACGGGGTCAGCGTCATCGGCACCCTCGGGGCCGTCCTCGGTGTCCTGGAACTCGCCTGGCGCGCGCGGGGGTGGGCGTTGAAACCCCTCGCGGTGCTCTCCGCGGCGGTCTCCGGCGGCGCCGGGGTCTACGAGGTCGTGACGTTCCTGCAGGGCGGCAACGGCGGCGGTGGGGACTCCCAGCGCTACCAGGTCCTCGCGGTGTCGGCGTGGGTCCTGCTGGAGGTCGTCAGCCAGTGGCGCGAGCGGGGAACCTCCCGGGAGGCCCAGGTCCCTCCACCGGTGTGACCACGAAGGATCGCAACGCCGGCCAGGGGCCGCCGGGCTTCGCCGAGTTCGCCACGGCCCGCTATCCGGACCTGGTGCGGCTCGGCACCCTGCTGACCGGCGACACCCACCTCGGCGAGGACCTCGCCCAGACCGGGTTGCTCGCCGTGCTGCGGGCCTGGCGTCGCCTGCACCCCGACGGCCACCCCGAGGCCTACGCCCGCGTCGCGATGACCCGGGCCGCCGCGAAGGCCGGTCGCCGGCGGTGGCGGGGGGAGACCCCGACCGGGGAACTGCCGGAACGGGCGGACACCGGCGGCGACGTCGAGGCCGCCCTCGACGCCCGGCGGATGCTCGCCGCGCTGCCGACCCCGCAGCGTCTCGTCCTCGTGCTCCGGTTCTGGCTGGACCTCTCCGAGCAGCAGACCGCCGACGCCCTGGACTGCTCCCTCGGCACCGTGAAGAGCCGTACCTCCCGTGCGCTGAAGGCGTTGCGCGAGAGCACTTCGATCGTGAACGGAGCCCGGTGATGGACGACCTCGACGTCAAGGAGCTGCTCGCCACGGCGGCCCGCACCCGCCCGGTGGAACTCCATCCCGTGCACGCCGTCCTGCGGCGACGGCGACGCGTCCGGACCAGGGCCGCCGGGTTCGCCGCCGGCGCGCTGGTGATGGCCTCGGTCCTGACCGTGACGGTGGGTCCCGACGTGGTCTCCGGACTCGGACGGGCCGTGCCGGCCGGTCAGGTCACGGCCCGGCCCACCGCGCCCCCGCGGGACAGCGTCGACGCCGACGAGGTGCGCGTCGCCCAGGAGGCCTTCGTCGCGGCCCTGGCGGCCCACCTACCGGGCGCACCCGCCGCGGAGGTGGGCCCGGTCAGCTGGGAACCGACGCCCGGGGTGTCGAGGACCTTCGGGTGGGAGGCCGACCTCACGCTGACGGGCAGCGACCCCGCGGTGCTGCTGACGATCACCGTCGAGGACTCCCGTTCCCCGAACCCACCCGTGGACGGGTGCAGTGGCGACGTCGTGGGCGACTGCTTCGCGGGCGGTGACGACGCCGGGACGACGTGGGCGAGCTGGCGGCAGGCCGTCCACACCGGTCCGGACGACGCGGTCGTCGTGTCCTCGCCGGTGGCCCGCGCGATCCTCCCCGACGGCCGGTTCGTGCAGGCCGAGGGCCGCGTCGTGAGCACCCCCGACCGTCCGCTGCGGGCCGGGGACATCTGGCCGCTCGGGTCCCCGGTGACCCCCTCGGCGCTCGCGGCCCTCGTCACTGACCCACGGCTCGCGGAGGTCCCGCTGCCCTGACGGCCAACCAGCGCTGCACCCATCGCGCGACACACCGGTCGGGATCGTGGATCACCCGGCGTTTCCCACGGTGGGTGCAGCGCTGGTTCACGCCGTGGACTGGGAGTGCTCCTCCGGGATCGCCGGCGACCCGGCGAGCACCACCGAGCACGCCACCACCACGACGAGCGCGACGACCGCCGCCGGCCACCACCCCGCCCGCACCGAGTCGCCGAGGAGCGCGAAACCCGCGACGGCGGGCACCACGACCTCCACCGACCACAGCAGCGCCGTCGCGGGCCCGACCGCCCCGCGTTGCAGGGCCGCCGCGTAGCCGAGGGTCCCGGCGACCCCGGACACGAGCACGGCCCAGCCGACGGGTTCGAGGGCGACCCGCCACCACTGCTCGGGGATCGTCACCGCCCGCGCGCCGAGGGCGGCGACGGAGTACCCGAGCCCCGCGAGGACGGCCTGCGTCGCGGAGCCGCTGCGGCGCAGCGCCAGGACGGCCACGAGCAGCAGGACCGCGGCGGCGCACAGCCCGTAGTCCACGGCGGAACCGGTCGGGGGCGAGGGTTGTTCCGTCCCCGAACCGCCGACGACCCCGAGGGCGGCGACGAGCAGCAGCACGGCCGTGGTGTCCCGACCGCGCAGGCGCGAGCCCAGGAACACCCGGGCCAGCAGCACGGTCAGTGCCAGCGACCCCGCCAGCAGCGACTGGACGGCGAACGTCGGCAACCGCCGCAGCGCGACCAGCGACAGCAACCAGGCCAGCCCGTCGACCCCGAGCCCGCTCAGGTACAGCGGGGAGCGCAGCCCGGAGCGGCGCACGCCCACGGCCTGCAGCACCGAGCCCGCCGCGTAGCCCAGCGCCGCGAGGACGGCGGTGACGAGGGCCAGCGTCACGGACGCCGGCCGAGGAACCGCCCGACGACGGGGAGTTCCGCGACCCCCTCGGCGTCGGCGATCGTGAACCCCTGCGCCGCGGAGAACTCCACGGAGTCCAGGACGACGTAGCGGGGTCGCCAGTCCGGGTCGTACTTGGCGTTGAACTTCCACAGCGACTCGATCTGCGCGCTGCTCGACAACGCGTGCAGCGCCCGGCGCCCCAGGTCGGCGAAGGTCCCCTCGCGTTCGCCCGACACGATCTCGCGCAGCACGGCGAAGTTGAGGCCCAGCCCGCGCAGCCCGTTCTCCACGAGGTGTTGGGCCGTCGCCACGATGAGGGCGTCGGTCAACCCGTTCGGCACGTCCTCGGCGGTGGAGCGGCGCATGACGTCGAGGGAGTACCCCTGCACCAGGGCGGCCGGGGTCCACTGGATGAAGCCCGCGGCCCGGCCGTCGGCGAACCGGGCGATGCTCACCAGGACGCCGGTGTCGGCGGGGTCGAACAACCGGGACAACGTCATGGAGTAGCCGCGTTCGGCCTCTCCGTGGCGCGACTCCCCGGAGATCGCGAGCAGCTCCTCCTTCACCGCTTCCGGCAGCGTGGGTCCGTCGTGGAACTCCACGGTGATCCCGGCCTTCGCGACCCGGTTCACCGAACCCCGGAGGCTCTTCATGCTCGAGCCCTTCAGCGAGAACTGCGAGCAGTCCAGGACGGCCTCGTCGCCCAGGTACACCGGGCGCAACCCGACCGCCTCGTAGGAGGGCAGCCAGTCGGCGCGGGCCCCGACGACGGCGACCGACCAGCCGTTGCGTTCGACGTGGTCGAGGAACTCCACGAGGAGGGCGCCGCGACGTTGCGGTGGCCCGATCGGGTCCGGGGAGACGAGGCAGACCCCGTTCCGGACGCTGTGCGCGACGACGCCGGTGCCTTCCTCGAAGGAGGCGAAGAAGAAGTCCTTGTCGTCGCGCAGGGCGAAGTAGTCGAGGGTCTCCCCGCCCCAGCGCAGGACGACCTCACGGGCGCGTTCCCGTTCGGCGCGGCGCTGTTCACCGCTGAGCACGTCCGGGCGGTGCGGGGAGAAGAGGATCCAGCCGAGGACCACCAGCAACGTCAGCCCGAGGGCGAGCAGCGACGGGTTCAGCAGCGGCAGGAAGGCGTGGCCCCCGTCCCCGCGCAGCTTCGGGAACGGCGTGCGCTGGTCACCGACGAGGCGCTGGACGACCGCCTCGATCGTCTCGCCCGGGTGCCGCTCGGCCCCGACGGCCACCACCAGCGCGGCCGAGACGACCAGCGAGACCAGGGCCCCGATCGCCAGCACCCACCCGACCCGCCGGGCCCGGGCCGCGCTCGGCAGCACCGGGAACGACCGCGCGTTCACCGCCAGCCAGACCAGGGCGACGACGTCGAGCACGGCCTCCTCGACGTCGATGCCCTTCAGCACGTGCAGACCGGCCGACGCGGCCAGCAGGCCGATCGTCGTGCCCCAGGCGAGCCGCTGACCGCGGCGCAGGCCCCGGGCCAGCAGCAGCAGGGCGATCGATACCGGCACCAGGACCGTCTTCGCCCCCAACGGGACCGCGAGCGGCAGCACGTCCAGCAGCGGGGCGAACCGTTCGCGGAAGGGCGGGGTGATGGCGGAGACGACACCGACGAGACCGAGGAAGGCGACCGCGACGGCGCCGATGCGGCGGATCCGCCCTCGTCGCGCGCGGCCGGCCAGCAGAGGAGGGAGCACGCAGAGCAGTCTGCTGCCTCCGGCACAGCTGACGCACGGTCACGGGTGCCCTCGCGGTCAACTCCCGGTGGACTCCCAGACCCGGGGCCGTCCCCGGCGGCGCACCGCGTCCGTCGTGAGCACCGCCAGCGCCACCCAGACCAGCCCGAACCCGACCCAGCGCGACGCCGGCATCGTCTCGCCCAGCACCAGCGCCGCGACGAACTGCAGCACCGGGGTCAGGTACTGCAGCATCCCGATGACGCTCAGCGGCACCCGGCCGGCGGCCACCGCGAACAGCAGCAACGGGCCGAGGGTCAGCGGACCGGACAGCACCAGCAGCACGGTGTGCCAGGCGCCGAAGCCGGTGAAGGTCAGCCGGTCCCCGAGGACGAGCAGCGCGGCGGCCGCGGGCAGGGCCAGGAACCCGGTCTCGACGCTCAACCCCGTCAGCGGGTCCACCCCCGAGCCGTGCCGGGCGAGGCGGTTCTTCAGCAGGCCGTAGCTGCCGAAGGAGACGGCCAGCGTCAGCGCCATCCACGGCAGCCGCCCCAGGTCCGCGGTGATGACGGCGACCGCGGCCAGCCCGATCCCGACGGCGATCCACTGGGTGCGGCGCAGCCGTTCCCGCAGCACCACCACCCCGAGCAGGACGGTCAGCAACGGGTTCACGAAGTAGCCCAGCGAGGCCTCGAGGACGTGACCGGTGACCACGGCGAGGCCGTAGACGCCCCAGTTCACCGCGATCGCGACGGCCGCGACCGCCAGCAGGCCCCGTTGCCGCGGCGAGCGCAGCACGGCCAGGACCGCGGGCCAGCGGCGCAACCCGGTCACCACCAGCACCGACAGCGCCAGCGACCAGAGCACCCGCCAGGCCAGCAGCTCCACCGCGCCGGTCGGGGCGAGGGCGTGGAAGAAGAACGGGAAGAGGCCCCAGACGCAGTAGCAGGCGAGGCCGGCGAGGACTCCGGTGCGCGTCCTGTGCTCGGCCGAGGGAGACTCGGTGTGCTCTGCTGCGCGCTGGTCCACGGGGGTCATCGTGGCGTCGGCCGCTCCAGCGGGCCGCGTTAGGCTTGCCTTCCACGTCATCCCAGCGCGCCACCCAGCACGTCACCACCTACGAGAGGGACACCGAGAGCTGTGACCGATTCGAACCGTCCGCTGCGCGTCGCCGTCGTCGGAGCCGGACCGGCCGGGATCTACGCCTCGGACATCCTCTCCAAGGCCGACCTCACGGCCACCGGTTTCGACGGGGTCGGCATCGACCTCTTCGAGCGCCTCCCCGCGCCGTTCGGTCTGGTCCGCTACGGCGTCGCCCCCGACCACCCGCGCATCAAGCAGATCATCGTCGCGCTGGAGAAGGTCCTCGGCCGCGGTGACGTCCGGTTGCTGACCAACGTCGACTTCGGTACCGACGTCACCCTCGAGGAGCTGCGCCACCACTACGACGCCGTCGTCTTCTCCACCGGCTCGATCAAGGACGCGACGCTCGCGATCCCCGGGGTCGAGGCCCCGGAGAGCTACGGCGCGGCCGACTTCGTCTCCTGGTACGACGGGCACCCCGACTACCCGCGCGAGTGGCCGCTGGAGGCCGAGACCGTCGCCGTCCTCGGCGCCGGCAACGTCGCCCTCGACGTGGCCCGCGTGCTGGCCAAGCACGCCGACGACCTGCTGCCGACGGAGATCCCGGCCAACGTCTACGAGGGGCTGAAGTCCTCCAAGGTCAAGGACGTGCACGTCTTCGCCCGCCGCGGTCCCGCGCAGGCGAAGTTCTCGCCGCTGGAGCTGCGCGAACTCGGGCACGTGCCCGACGTCGACGTCATCGTCGACCCCGAGGACTTCGAGTTCGACGAGGGCTCGATGGAGGCGATCGCGAAGTCCAACCAGACCAAGCAGGTCGTGAAGACGCTCACCGACTGGACGCTGAAGGAGGGGGAGTCGAGCGCCTCGCGCCGGCTGCACCTGCACTTCCTGCACGCCCCGGTCGAGGTCCTCACCACCGAGGACGGGCACGTCCGGGGGCTGCGGACCGAACGGACCCGCCTCACCGGCGACACCTCCGTCGAGGGGACCGGCGACTTCCACGAGTGGGACGTCCAGGCCGTCTACCGCGCCGTCGGCTACTTCGGCTCCCCGCTGGAGGGCGTCCCCTTCGACGAGCTGAAGGGCGTCATCTCCAACCACGAGGGCCGCGTCCTGGCCCCCGGGGGTGAGACCGTCGAGGGCGTCTACTGCACCGGCTGGATCAAGCGCGGCCCCGTCGGGCTCATCGGGCACACCAAGTCCGACGCCTCCGAGACGGTCAAGCACCTCCTGGCCGACGCGGCCGCGCTCCAGCGCGCCGAGGAGCCCGACCCGCAGGCGATCCTGGACTTCCTGCGGGGCAAGGGCGTCGACGTCCTGACCTGGTCGGACTGGGAGGTCCTCGACGCCCACGAACGCTCGCTCGGCGAACCCCACGGCCGCCAACGTGTCAAGGTCGTGTCCCGCGAGGACATGATCAAGCACTCCCGCGGGACGGTCTGACGTGCGCGTCGTCGTCTGCGTCAAGCACGTCCCCGACATCCAGTCGCCCCGCTCCCTCGGCGACGACGGGCGCCTCGTCCGCGGCGGGGACGACGACACCCTCAACGAGCTCGACGAGGACGCCCTCGAGGCCGGGCTGCGCACGGCCGAGGCCGCCGGCTTCCCCGGTGAGGGCCACGACGTCACCGTCCTGACTCTCGGCCCGGCGCCCGCGGTCGAGGCGCTGCGCCGCGGGCTCGCGATGGGCGCGTCCACCGCCGTGCACGTCAGCGACGAGGCCGTCGCCGGCTCCGACGCCATCGCCACCGCCCGGGTCCTCGCCGCGGCGATCGCCAAGCTGCACGCCGAGGACCCCGTCGACCTGGTGGTCGCCGGGATGGCCGCGCTCGACGGGCTCACGTCCCTGGTCCCCGCGGCGCTCGCGGAACTGCTCGGGTGGCCGCAGCTGACCCTGGCCGACGAGATCACCCTCAGCGAGGGTGTGGTGCGGGTGCAGCGCGAGACGTCCACCGACGTCGAGGTCCTCACCGCCGCGGCGCCCGCGGTGCTCTCGGTCACCGACCAGGCCTTCCGCGCCCGCTTCCCGAACTTCAAGGGGATCATGGCCGCCCGCAAGGCACCGGTGACGTCGTGGACGCTCGCCGACCTCGCTCTCGACCCGGCCACGGTCGGGTCCGCCGGCTCCGCCACGACGCTCGTGCACGCGCAGCCGCGCCCCGAACGACCCGACCGGATCGTCGTGACCGGGGACGCGGAGACCGTTCCCGCCCTGGTGGACTACCTGTCGCAGAAGGGTTTCCAGTGAACGTCCTGGTTCTCGTGGACCACGCCGACGGCGCCGTCCGCCCCACCGCGCTGGAACTGCTGACGCTCGCGCGCGACCTCACGAGCGCTTCCGGTGGTGTCGTCGTGCACGCGGTCTGGGTGGGGGAGTCGCCGCAGACGGAGCTCCTCGCCGCGCACGGCGCCGCGACGCTCCACCAGGTCCACGTCGACGGCGCCGACGCCCAGCTGACGGCCTCCGTCGTCGACGCCCTGCAGACGGTGATCACCGCCGTCGAACCGTCGCTGCTGCTCGTCGCCTCGACGTTCGAGGGCAAGGAGGTCGCGGCCCGGCTCGCCGTCCGCGCCGGCGCCGGGGTCGTCACCGGGGCCGCCTCGGTCGCCGTCGAGGACGGGCGGTGGGTCGCCCGCAAGAGCGTCCTCGCCGGGTCCTGGGACACCGCCTGCGCCGCGACGGGCCGGCTCGCCGTCGTCGCGCTGGCCCCGAACGTCGTGCCGGCCGCGCCGCTCGCCGTCCCCGCCGACACGACTCTCGTCGAGCACACCGTCGCGGCCTCCCCGGCGGCCCGGGCGGTCACCGTCGTCTCCCGCACGAAGCGGCCCACCGGCGACCGGCCGGCGCTGGCCGAGGCCGAGGTCGTCGTGGTCGGCGGCCGCGGTGTCGACGGGGACTTCTCCGGGGTCGAGGAGCTCGCCGACGTCCTCGGCGCGGCCGTCGGCGCGACCCGCGTCGCCACCGACGAGGGCTGGATCGGGCACGAGGCCCAGGTCGGGCAGACCGGCGTGACCATCTCGCCCCGCCTCTACATCGGCCTCGGCGTCTCCGGCGCCGTCCACCACCGCGGGGGGATGGACGCGGCCGGCACGGTCGTCGCCGTCAACAACGACCCCGACGCCCCGATCTTCGAGTTCGCCGACTACGGGATCGTCGGCGACCTCGGCGAGGTCGTCCCCGCGCTCGTGGCGGAGCTGCGGGCCCGCCGCCCCTGACCGCGGGGCGGCGTCAGGTCGCCGGCGCGAACCCCGGCGCCGACCCCAGCCAGGTCAGCGCCTGCGGGACGATGCCCGCCCAGATGCTGGTCCGGTGACCGCCCTGCTGCTGGGTGACGAGGGTCATCGTGGTGGGCCCGTGCACCGCGCTCGCGAGCGCCTGGGTGCTCGGCCAGGACAGCCCGTCCTCCTTCGACGCCAGCGCCCACAACCGCACGGCCGGCGGGTTCTGCTTCGCGAGGGCGACGAGGTCGTAGCGCTTCGCCGGGGGGCTGTCCGCGGAGAACGGCTTCCAGGACCCCAGGTCGAGGCGTGAGTAGCCGCCGAAGGCGATCGCTGCGCTGAAGCGGTCGGGGTGCAGCATGGCCATCTCGTTGGCGCACCACCCACCCATGGACAGTCCGATGGTGGCCCACGACCTCGCCTGCCTGCTCACCGTGTAGTGCTGTTCGACGTAGTCCGGGACGTCCTGCGACAGCCAGGTCTCCAGCTTCGGCTGCCCGTCCCCACCGTCGACGCACTCCGTGTCGCGCCCGGCGGGCACCTCCAGCGTCGGGATGACCACCACGGACGCGGCCAGCTGGTGCGCGGTGACCGCGGCGTCCAGCGAGGGCAGCAGGTGCATCGCGTCGAGCCACTGCTCCGGGGTCCCCGGGTAGCCGTGGAAGGCCTCGATGACGGGGTACCCCCCGGCCGGGGCGGGGGTGGTGCCGTACCCGGTGGGCAGGACCACCAGGGCTTCGGCCGTGGTGCCGGAGCGGGGACCGGGGACCTGGGCCCGCCAGACCCTCCCGTCGTAGCCGTCGAGACGGACGGGGGCGGCCTCGGACGCCTGGGCGGTGGCCGACCCGCTGGCCGACCCGCTGGCCTGCGTGGTCGTGACGACCTGCTGGGTCCCGAGGAGGTCCGCCCAGTCCGAGAACAGGCCGAACTGGGCGTTGACGACGAGGAAGACGGCCATGAGGACGCTCACGTTGACCCCGAGCAGGGCCACCGAGCGTCCCAGGACGGCGAGGAACCCCCGCCGGGCCAGCCCCCGCCAGCAGACGACCAGCGCCACCGTGGCCACCACTGCGACGCCGATGGCGATCCACCTCGTCAGCGGATCGTCGAGACCCACCCCACACCCCCCGTGCCAGAACCGGCGCGTGGTGCGCCGGGACCACCATCGGTCACCACAGGCGGAGGAGTGCCCTTTCTCAGCGATCTCCCGGCGAACCGGCAGCACCCTCCGAGCCGGCGAGCACGTCCAGCACGGCGTCCGCGATGGCCCGGTGCCCGGCGGCGTCGGGGTGGTCGCCGTCCGCGGCGAGCAGCGTCGTGGGGTCGCCGGTCCCGTCGACGCCGTGGAACACCGGACGCAGGTCCACGAAGAGCGCCTTGCTCCCCACCGCGGCAGCGAGGCGGTCGTCGAAGGCGTCGGTCAGGGCGACCTGGTCGTGCAGCTCGGCCGGGGTGTACTCCTGCTCGGCGACCTCGCCGTCCAGGCCGACGGCCCAGTAGTCGAGGACCACGACCCGGGCCCCGGTGGCCCTGAGCTCGTCGACGGTTCCCGCCAGCGTCGCCACCACCCGCTCGATCGTCGCGTCGGTGTCGACGGCTCCCGCGGTGGAGGTCGCGAGGTCGACCTGTTGCACGAGGTCGTTGGCCCCGGCCTGCAGGAGCACGACGTCCGGCGCACCGAGCCGGGGTCCCTCGTCCGCCGAGAGCTGCTGCAGGACGGAGTCGACGTCGGTCGAGGTCGCGCCGCCGCTGGCCCGCTGCACCACGTCGGCCTCGCCCTCGGGCGCGAGGCCGTCGGCGACCAGGTCCGGGAACGCGGTGCAGCCGCAGACGTCCCCCGCCGGCACGGAGTCGCCCAGGGACAGCAGGCGCAGGGGGGCGGAGGACGAGGCGGCGTCGTCGGGACCGGCGCAGGCGGCCGCGCAGACGGCCAGCAGGAGGGCGACGGTCCGGGAGGTGCGCGGGGAGCGGGCCCGCGGGAAGCTCACCCGCCCACTGTGGCACCGGCTCGCGCCCCGCGCTCGGGACCGGGTCCCGGTTTGCCTGGTGCGCGCCCCCGTCGTAGGTTCGCCCCAGCCATCCAGAGCGACCGAGAGACCTGGCTCGTCGACGTCGCAGCAACCACCCCGCGGGGAAGGTGCTACCGCCAGGACCGATGGGAGAACCGTTCTGTGAGCACCCTGCACGACACCGTCCTCGCGACGCCCAGCGAACCCCTCGTCCGCCGCCGGGCGGCGCTGGGGAGCTTCGTCGGCACCACCATCGAGTGGTACGACTACTACCTCTACGGCACGGCCGCGGCGATCGTCCTCGGCCCGCTGTTCTTCCCGAACGTCGGTGGCGCGGTCGGCGTGATCGCCGCGTTCGCCACCTACGCCGTGGGTTTCGCCGCCCGCCCCCTCGGCGGTGCGGTGGCCGGTCACATCGGCGACCGGGTGGGCCGCAAGGCGGTCCTCGTGGCCTCGTTGCTGGTCATGGGGATCTCCACGGCGGCCATCGGTCTGCTCCCCACCCACGACCGGATCGGGGTGTGGGCCCCGGTCCTGCTGGTCGCGGCGCGACTGCTGCAGGGTTTCTCGGCCGGGGGTGAGTGGGGCGGGGCCGTCCTGCTCGCCGTCGAGCACGCCCCCACCGGCCGGCGCGGTCTGTTCGGCGCGATCCCGCAGATGGGTTCCGCGGCCGGCATGGTCCTGGCCAGCGGGGGTTTCTGGCTCACCCGCACCCTGACCTCGAGCGAGAACTTCCTCGCCTGGGGGTGGCGGATCCCGTTCCTGGCCAGCGCCGTGCTCGTCGTCATCGGGTTGGTCATCCGGCTCAAGGTCACCGACTCCCCGGCGTTCACCGCGCTGCGCGAGGCCGACGCGACGTCGCGCCGACCGGTCGCCGAGGTGCTGGCGACGAACAAGCGCGGGGTGCTCCTGACGACCGGCATGCGGTTGGGCCAGAACGGCGCCTACGTCCTCTACACGGTGTTCGCGCTGAACTACCTGACCAACCACGTCCGCGAGGACGGGGCCGACGTCGGGCTGCTCGCCGTCCTCGTCGCCTCCGTCGTGAGCCTCGCCGCCACCCCGTTGTGGGGTCTGCTCTCGGACCGGGTGGGTCGCAAACCCGTCTACCTGTTCGGGTCGGTCCTCACCGCGGTGTTCACGGTGCCCGCGTTCCTGCTGCTCGACACCGGCTCCACCGTCCTGATCGTGGGCGCGATGGTCATCGCGATCAACCTCGGTCACGACAGCCAGTACGGCGCGCAGGGCGCGTTCTTCGCCGAGCAGTTCGACAGCCGCACCCGCTACAGCGGTGCGTCCCTCGGGTACTCCATCGGCGCGGTCCTCGGCGGCGGTCTGACCCCGCTCATCGCCGCGTCGCTGCTGGCCGCGGGGAACGGTTCGCCCTGGATCGTCGCGGGGTACCTGAGCTTCCTCGCCGTCCTCACCACCATCTCGGCGGCGCTCACCCGCGAGACCGCGCACCGACCTCTGGAGGGACTGTCCCGTTGAGTTCTGAACCGTTGCGCCTCAACGCCTTCGCCATGGCCTGCGTCGGCCACCAGGCCGCGGGGCTGTGGTCGCGACCGGAGGACCGCAGCGCGGACTACCGGACCCTCGCGCACTGGACGAACCTCGCCCGACTCCTCGAGCGCGGGGGTTTCGACGCGCTGTTCCTCGCCGACGTCCTCGGCACCTACGACGTCCACGGGGGATCGCGCGACGCGGCGGTCCGCGCCGCCGTGCAGGTCCCCGTCAACGACCCGCTCGCCGCGGTGTCGGCGATGGCCGCGGTCACGGAGAACCTGGGTTTCGGTCTCACGGTGACGACGACGTACGAGCAGCCGTACTCCCTGGCCCGCCGGCTCACGACGCTGGACCACCTCACCGGCGGCCGCGTCGCGTGGAACGTCGTGACGGGCTACCTCGACTCGGCCGCGAAGAACCTCGGTCTCACCGCCCAGGTCGCCCACGACGAGCGCTACGAGGTCGCCGAGGAGTACCTGGAGGTCTGCTACAAGCTCTGGGAGGGTTCCTGGGAGGACGACGCCGTCGTCCGCGACGCCGGGCGCGGGATCTACGCCGACCCGGCCAAGGTCCACGACATCGACCACCACGGGAAGTACTTCGACGTCCCCGGGGCGTTCCTCTGCGAACCCTCACCGCAACGGACACCGGTGATCTTCCAGGCGGGTTCTTCGCCCCGCGGGCAGGAGTTCGCGGCCAGGCACGCGGAGTGCGTGTTCATCATCGCGCCGACCGCGAAGATCGCCCGCAGGTCCGTCGACTCCCTGCGCGAGCAGGTCGAACGCGCCGGTCGCGACCCGCGGTCGGTGCAGGTCCTCGCCGGCCTCACCACGGTCGTCCGCAGCAGCGACGAGGAGGCGCACGCGCTGCTCGCCGACTACCGCGAACACGCCAGCCGCGAGGCCGCCCTCGCGTTGTTCGGGGGGTGGACGGGCGTCGACCTCGCCGGTCGCGCCGCCGACGAGACCCTGCAGCACGTGACCACCGACGCGAACCGGTCCGCCCTGGCGAGCTTCACGAACGACCCCGACCGGGAGTGGACGATCGACGACCTCGCGCAGTTCGTCTCCGTGGGGGGTCGGGGTCCGGTCCTCGCGGGTTCCCCGCAGACGGTCGCCGACCACCTCGAGGAGTTCGCGGCGGAGGCCGACGTCGACGGGTTCAACCTGATGTACGCCACGATGCCCGGGACCTTCGTCGACGTCGTCGACCACCTCGTCCCCGAACTCGACCGGCGCGGTCGCACCGCCCCGAAACCGGCCCCCGGGACGACCCTGCGGGAACGACTCGGCGGCGGGGCCCGGCTGCCGGGCACCCACGTGGGCGCCGGTTTCCGTCGCTAGGTCCTACTAGAAATCGGGTCAGGGTGCCCGAACGGTGGCCGATGGACCACCGTGACCCGTCTACGTGACTTGAACGTCGCTTCCAAGCTGTTCGCCGGCTTCGGCGTCGTCTGCCTGCTGCTCGCCACCGTGGTGGGGGTGGGCTGGGCGAAGCTCAGCTCCTCGCAGGGGAACCTCACGACGATGTCGTCGTCGGGTCTCGCCTCGGTGCAGTCGATCCTCACCGTGCAGGTGGAGTTCCTGCAGGCGCGCATGGACGTGACCAACGTGGCCCTCACCTCCGACGCCGCGGCCAAGCAGAGCGCGCTGGACGCCGTGACCGCCGACGACACGGCGCTGGACGCTGCCTGGGCCACCTACCTCGCCTCCGGCCCGGCTGCGAAGGCCGCCGACCGGGACGCCTTCGCCGCCAGCCTCAAGCAGTACCGCGACGCCCGCGTGCAGCTCGTCGCCCTGGCCAAGGGTGACGACCGGGCCGGGTACATCGCCTACCGCACCGCCAGCATCAGCCCGGTCGCGAAGCAGATCACCGACGAGCTGAAGACCATGACCGCCAGCGAGCAGCAGGCCGCGGTGGACATGGCCGCCGCCGGCGCGTCCGCCTACCGCACGGCCGTCGCGCTGCTGCTGGCCCTCGGCGCCGTCGCGATCGCCGTCGCGGTCGTCGTCGCCGTCGTGGTCTCCCGCTCGGTCGCCCGGCCCCTGGCCCGCACCCTCGTGGTCGTGCAGGGCATGGCCGAGGGCCGCCTCGACCAGCGCGTCGGCATCGTCAGCCGCGACGAGGTCGGCCGCGTCGCCGGTGCGCTCGACACCACCATGGACCGCCTCGCCGACTCCATGCGCCGGATCAGCGCGAACGCCTCCGTCCTCGCGAGCTCCTCCGAGCAGCTCGACGCCGTCGCGACCCGTCTCTCCGCCGGGGCCGAGGAGGCCGCCGTGCAGACGCAGGTCGTCTCGGCCGCGACCGAGGAGATCTCGGCCAACATCGGCACGGTCGCCGCCGCCGGCGAGGAGATGACCGCGGCCATCCGCGAGATCGCCACCAGCACCGCCGAGGCCAGCTCCACCGCCGCGGACGCCGTCTCGGCCGCGGGCGTCGCGGGGGAGACCCTCGAACGCCTCTCGGTCTCCAGCCGGGAGATCGGCGAGGTCGTCAAGCTCATCACCTCCATCGCGGAGCAGACGAACCTGCTGGCGCTGAACGCCACCATCGAGGCCGCCCGTGCCGGGGAGATGGGCAAGGGCTTCGCCGTCGTCGCCGGTGAGGTGAAGGAACTGGCCCAGCAGACCGCGCGGGCCACCGAGGAGATCGTGGCCAAGGTCGGCTCCACGCAGGCCGACGCCTCGGCCGCGGCCGCCGCGATCAGCCAGATCACCGACGTCATCGCCCGCATCGACGGGTTGCAGTCGACCATCGCCGCCGCCGTCGAGGAGCAGTCCGCGACGACCTCGGAGATGGTCCGCAACGTCACCGAGGTCTCGTCCGGCTCGCAGGAGATCGCCTCGAACATCTCCGGCATCGCCGCCTCCGCCGACGAGACGACGGCCGGGGCGACCCAGACCGCCGACACCGCCGGCGAGCTCTCCCGTGCCGCCGCCGAGCTGAACGACCTGGTGGGCGCCTTCCGCTTCTGACGCCGACCCGCCCGTGGTCCTGTCGGGGATCGCCGCGGGACCGCGGGTCAGCGGGTGGCGGAGACGTCGCGCACGGCGAGGACCGCGCAGTCGTCCTCGCTGTTGGCGACGTGCTCGGTGACCAGTTCCCCGAGCAGCGTCTCGACGTCCTCGGTGTGGGTCCGCTCCAGAGCGGCGCGCAGCACGACGATGCCGTCGCCGACGTCCCGACCGCGGCGTTCCACGAGGCCGTCGGTGTAGAGGACCAGCGTCGCCCCGGGCGGCCAGGGGATGTCGTGGTCGTGACGGGGCCGGCCGGGGGCCACCCCCAGCGGGAGGTCGGGTTCCGCGACCAGGACCGTGCTGCGCCCGGCCGCGTCGACCAGGACGGGCGGCGGGTGACCGGCCGTCGTCCACCACAGCCGCCGCGTCGGGCCGGGTGGGTCGAGGCGGGCGACGATCAACGTCGCCAGGGTCTCGTCCCCGAGCGCGGACAGGACGTGGTCGAGGCGGCTGACCAGCGCGGCCGGCGGTTCCTCCGGCCGGTCCACCGCCAGGGCCCGGAACATCGACCGCACCCGTCCCATCCGGGCCGCCGCCTCGGTGTCGTGGCCCGCGACGTCGCCGATGACCAGCAGGACCCCGTCGTCCGGCGGGGCGATCGCGTCGTACCAGTCACCCCCGACCTGCTCGTCGGTCGTGGACCAGGGCAGGTAGCGGCTCGCCACCGCGAGGCCCGGCAGCGCGGGCAGTTCCGGCAGCATCGCCGCCTGCAGGGTGTGCGCGACGTCGCGGCGCTCCCGGTACAGCTGGGCCCGCCGGGCCGCCTGCGCGGTCGCGTCGGTCACGGCCGTCACCAGGACCACCTCGTCCTCGGTGAGGGTGCGGTCGACGTCCCACGCGAAGGTCACCGAGCCGATGCGGTACCCGTCGGAGATGGTCATGGGCAGCACGGCCCCGGAGCGCAGCCGGGCGCGCTCGAACGCGTCGCGCCCGTGCGGGAACATGGCGACGAGGCTCGCCAGGGAGTCGAAGACCAGTCGGCGACCGGCGCGGGCGACGCGGTGCGCGGGGGTGTCCAGGTCGAGGGGGAGCCGCAGCCAGCGCTGCTCGGTGTCGTCGTCGAGCTGGCCGAGGGCCGGCGTCAGCAGCCAGGGCCCGTCGACCAACGACACGGACACGAAGCTCGCCCCGAGGTCCGCGTGCATGACGTCGCGCACCGCGAGGGCGACGTCCTCGACGCTGTCGGTGCGGGCCAGGGCGCTCGCCAGGCTCAGCAACGTGCCGGATCCCCGGTCCTCGCGGACGGGGGTCTCGGACGTGGTCAGGCCCACACGCACCTCCGCCGTCCGCCGTGCGCCCGTGGTGGCCTCCGCGACCCCACCGTCCCTGGCAGTCACTCACAGTCGACCCCCGTCACGCAACCACCGGTCGTCCAGCCGGCGCCCAGCGCGTGAGCCCGAGCCCTACGCTGCGCGCGTGGTCACCACCGAGCAGGTGCTCGCCCTCGCCGCGACGAGCCTCGTCGTCATCGCCGTCCCCGGCCCGAGCGTCCTCTTCATCGTCGGCCGCGCCCTCGCGCACGGGCGGGTGACGGCCCTGGCCGGCGTCCTGGGCAACTCCCTGGGCAGTCTCGTCGCGGCCCTCGTGATCGCCGTCGGACTGGGTCCGGTGCTGCAGCGCTGGGACACCGCGCTGGAGGTCGTGAAGCTCGCCGGGGCCGCGTACCTGGTGTGGCTGGGGGTCCAGGCGCTGCGCGGAGCCGGTCACGTCGGACAGGACACGGTCGTCGGTTCAGCGCGGACCCGCGGGCGCGAGGTCCGGGCCGGGCTGGTCGTCGGCCTCAGCAACCCCAAGGTGTTCGTGGTGTTCGCGGCGATCCTGCCCCAGTTCGTGGACCGCTCCGCCGGGTCGCTCACCGGTCAGATGGTCCTGCTCAGTCTGGTCCCCATCGGCATCGGCCTGGTCTGCGACAGCACCTGGGGTCTGGTCGCGTCCCGCGTGCGGACGGCCTTCGTCGGACGCCCGCAGCGGCTGCGGACGGTGACCCGCGTCGGAGGAGCCTCGATGATCGGACTGGGCGTCCTCACCGCCGTCACCGGCTGGCACCGCTGACGGAACGTCGCGCGACCGGTGCGCGTTGTGCGGGGCAGGTAGGAGAGCGCGGGGAGAGGACAGGATGCACCGGCACCACAACGGGCTGAAGACCGCCGTCCTGTTCGGGGTGATCTGGGCGGTCCTGCTGCTCATCGGCGGGTTCCTCGCGACCTCGTTCCGCAGCTCCGGCATCCTCGTCGTCTTCGTCCTCATCGGGCTGGGGACCTCGGCCTACGGCTACTGGAACTCCGCGAACCTGGCCCTGCGCTCGATGCGCGCCCGCCCCGTCTCCGAGGCCGAACAACCCGGGATGTACCGGATCGTGCGCGAGCTCTCCACCGCCGCGCGCCAGCCGATGCCGCAGCTGTACGTCTCGCCCACCATGGCGCCCAACGCCTTCGCGACCGGCCGCAACCCCCAGAACGCCGCCGTCTGCTGCACCGAGGGCATCCTGCAGCTCCTGGACGAGCGCGAACTCCGCGGCGTCCTCGGCCACGAGCTCATGCACGTCTACAACCGCGACATCCTCACCTCCTCCGTGGCGGGGGCGCTCGCGGGCGTCATCACCTCGATCGCGCAGTTCGGGGTGTTCTTCGGGTCGGTGTTCGGGGGCGGACGCGACGACGAGAGCCGCGCGAACCCGTTGGCGCTGCTGCTGCTGTCGCTGATGGCGCCGCTCGCGGCCACCGTCGTCCAGCTCGCCATCTCACGGACCCGCGAGTACGACGCCGACGAGGACGGGGCCAAGCTCACCGGCGACCCGCTGGCGCTCGCCTCGGCCCTGCGCAAGCTGGAGCTGGGTACGCGTCAGTTGCCGCTGCCGCCCGAGCGGGAGCTCGTCAACGCCAGCCACATGATGATCGCGAACCCCTTCCGCGCGCAGGGCGTCGCGAAGCTGTTCTCGACGCACCCGCCGATGGCCGAGCGGATCGCCCGCCTCGAGGCCCTCGCCGGCTACCGCCGCTGACCTGCCCGTCACCGAGCCGGCCGGGATCAGCCGAGGCGGGCCTCCAGCCAGGTCCGGAACAGCGGGAAGACCTGCCCGTCCGGGTCCTGCGGGTCGGTGTGCGAGACGCCGTCGAGCAGGTGCAGCTCCACCGCGTCCCCGGCGGCGCTCGCGGCGGCGTCGAACTCCTGGGCCTGGGAGTACGGGACCGTCTGGTCGCCCGTCCCGTGCGCGACGAACAGCGGGAAGCCGAAGGGCACCCGCCGCGTCGGGTCGCCGATCGCGTAGCGGTCGTCGACCTCGTCCGGGGTTCCCCCGAACAGCGTCCGCACGTTGACGTCGCCACCGTCGCCACCGAGCGCGGTGGGGTGCAGCACCCCGGACATCGACGCCGCGAACGCGGGCACGACCCGCGGTGAGGCACCCGGGGCGTCGGCGGGCAGACCGGCCCGGGCGGCCGCCCACATCGCCAGGTGACCGCCCGCGGAGTGCCCGACGAAGCACACTCGCCCGGTCGGCAGCGAGTGCTGGGCGGCGGCCTCGGCGGCCATGTCGACGGCCGTGGCGACGTCGCTGAACGTGCCCGTCCAGCCGCCGCCGTCGCCGTTGCCGCGGTAGTCGGTGTTGAGCACCGGCCAGCCGCCGCCGACGAGGTCCGCCACCAGGTCGTTCAGGTCGCGGCGGTCGGTGGTGGCGTCCCAGCCACCCCCGTGCACGACGACGACGATCGCGTCGCGGTGCTCGCCCGGCGGCAGCCACAGGTCGCTGACCTGGCGGGGGTGGTCGCCGTAGCGGTACTCGCTGCGCTGGGAGACGTCGAGCCCGGGCGGGACGAAACCGGCGTCCGTCTCCGCGTCCGGCGTACCCGTGTCCGTGGGCGTGGCGGTCTCCGTGGGGGTGGCCGTGGTGGCGCTCGCCGGGGTGGTGGGGGAGTCGTCGCTGCACGCGCCCAGCGCGCCCCCGCTCAGCGCGAGGCCGATCACTGCCCGGCGGCGCAGCGGACCCACCTCAGCGGTAGTTGACGAACTGGAGGGCGACGTCGAGGTCGGAACCCTTGAGCAGCGCGATGACCGCCTGCAGGTCGTCGCGGTCCTTGGAGCTGACCCGCATCTCGTCGCCGGTGATCTGCGACTTCACGCCCTTGGGGCCCTCGTCGCGGATGATCTTGCCGATCTTCTTGGCGACGTCCTGGGCGAGGCCCTCCTTGAGCTCGGCGGTGATCCGGTACTCCTTGCCCGACGGGACCGGGTCGGAGGTGTCCAGCGCCTTCAGCGACACGCCGCGCTTGATGAGCTTGGTCTGCAGCACGTCCAGGACGGCGTTCACGCGGTCCTCGGAGTTGGCGACCATGAGGATCGACTCCCCGCTCCACCGGACGTCGGCGCCGACACCCTTGAAGTCGTAGCGCTGGGCGATCTCCTTGGCGGCCTGGTTGAGGGCGTTGTCGACCTCCTGGCGGTCGATCTTGCTGACGACGTCGAACGACGACTCGCTGGCCACGCGGGGTTCCTCCTGGGGTTCGTGGGGGGCTCGGTTTCCGAGCACCGCTCATGTCTTGCTATCGTCTCACCGTCGCCAGCTCGCTGGTGGCACTGGCGGGTTGCCCGAGTGGCCAAAGGGAGCGGATTGTAAATCCGCCGGCGTAGCCTACGTTGGTTCGAATCCATCACCCGCCACGTCGCGAGTCCGCGACCCGGTGCCGGTCTCCGGCACCGGGTCGCGTCATGTAGGGTCGTCACCGGCCGTACACGCGGCAGCACAACCAGTTTGGCCCCGGTAGCTCAGTGGTAGAGCACTTCCTTGGTAAGGAAGAGGTCTCGAGTTCAATCCTCGATCGGGGCTCGCAACCGGCGGCTGGGCCCGCCGGACGCGGCGGGGTAGCTCAGTTGGTAGAGCAAGCGGCTCATAATCGCTGTGTCGCCGGTTCAAGTCCGGCCCTCGCTACAGCGCACGACACGTACCGAGCGGCCGCCCTCCGTGGGCGGCCGCTCGTCGCGCGTTCGGGCGCTTGCCGCACGTCGCGTACCCTGGTGGGGATCGGCGGAGCGCGCGCCCGCCCGTACGTCCGCAGTGCGACGAACCTTGTCGTACGACGAATCCTGAGGAAGAGGCACCCGCCGTGGCCAAGACCACCGACGTCCGCCCGAAGATCACCATGGCTTGCACCGAGTGCAAGGAGCGGAACTACATCACCAAGAAGAACCGCCGCAACGACCCGGACCGCCTGGACCTGGCCAAGTTCTGCCCGCGCTGCGGCAAGAAGACCACGCACCGCGAAACCCGCTGACACCAGCACGTCCGTTCCGGATCGGGGAGCACGCACCTGTGACGACCGTCAACGTCGACGAGTCCTTCGCGGGGCGTGTCTACCCGGCCTCCGGGACCACCACGGTGAGCGCCGACACGGTCCGGGCCTTCGCTCGGGCCGTGCGGGCCGCCCACCCGGTCCACCACGACACGGCGGCCGCCCGTGAACTCGGCTACGCCGACGTCGTCGCCCCGCCGACCTTCGCGGTCACGCTGGCCCAGGTCGCGGAGAAGCAGTTCGTGGCCGACCCGGCCGCGGGCATCGACTTCTCCCGCGTCGTCCACGGCGAGGAGCAGTTCCGCCACCACGCCCCCATCGTGGCCGGTGACGAACTCACCGCCGAGGTGCACGTGGACCGCGTCCGCGTCGTGCGCGGCAACGCGATGATCACCACCCGCACCGAACTCGCCCGCACCGACGGCACCCCCGTCACGACGGTGACGTCGATGCTGGTCGTCCGCGCGGAGGACCCGGCGTGAACTTCGAGGACACCGAGGTCGGCACCGAACTCCCCGCCGCCCGCTACGAGCTCTCCCGCGACGACCTCCGCGCCTACGCCGAGGCCTCCGGGGACCACAACCCGATCCACCTCGACGAGGCGACCGCGACGTCCGTCGGCCTGCCCGACGTCATCGCCCACGGGATGCTGACCATGGGCCTGGCCGGTTCCGTCGTGGCCGACTGGGCCGGGGACCCGACCGCGGTGGTCTCCTTCGGCACGAGGTTCACCGCCCCCGTCGTCGTGCCCTCCGCTGAGCCGGCCGTCGTCGAGGTCGCCGGCACGGTGCTCACGCGCGACGAGTCCGCCCGCACGGTCGAGGTCGACCTCACCGTGACCCACGCGGGGACGAAGGTCCTCGGGCGCGCCCGGGCTGTCGTCCGCCTGCCGTGAGCACCCCCTCGCCCGCAGCCCTGCGGGCGAGGACGGCCGTGTACGCGGCCTTCGTCCTCAACGGCTTCTTCATGTCGACGTGGGTGGCCCGGATCCCCTCCGTCCGCGACACCCTGGGCCTGTCCAACGGCGGGATGAGCCTGCTGCTGCTGGCCTTCTCGCTCGGCTCCGTCCTCGCCATGCCGATCGCGGGGGCGGTCGTGCTGCGCTTCGGGCGGGCCCGGACCGTCTTCGGCGGCTCCGTCGTCGTGGCCCTCGGCCTGCTCGTGGTCTCCGTCTCCGTGGACGGCTTCGGCTCCGTGCCCCCGACCGCGCTGGGGTTGTTCGCCGCCGGGGCGGGCGTCGCCTCCTGGGACGTCGCGATGAACGTCGAGGGGTCGGCCGTCGAGCGCCGCCTGGACCGCGCGATCATGTCCCGCTTCCACGCGGCCTGGAGCCTCGGCAGCGTGGCCTCCGCCGGGGTCTCCGTGCTGCTGCTGAAGGTCGGGGTGCCGACCTGGACGCACCTCTGCGCCGTCGCGGTCCTCGTCGTGCTGGGGACGACGGTCCTGACCCGGTCCTTCCTCGGCGAGGCCGCCCCGGCGACCACCGGGGAGCAGCCGCGGGCGGGGATCTCGCTGGGGCAGGCGTGGCGCGAACCGCGCACCCTGCTCATCGGGGTCCTGGTGCTCTGCATGGCCTTCGTCGAGGGCACCGCCAACGACTGGCTGGCGCTCGGCCTCATCGACGGTCACGACGTCTCGCACTCGGCGGGCGTCGCCGGGTTCACCGTCTTCGTCGTCGCGATGACCTGCGGGCGACTCGTCGGGCCGGTCGCCCTGCAGCGCCTCGGCCGGGTGCCGGCCCTGCGGCTCAGCGCGGGCGTCGCCGCCGTCGGCGTCGGCGTCTTCGTCCTCGCCCCGAACGTCACGGTGGCCGTGGTGGGTGCGCTGCTCTGGGGCCTGGGCGCCGCGCTCGGGTTCCCGACCGGGATGAGCGCCGCCGGTGACGAGGAGACCAACGCGGCCGTCCGCGTCAGCGTCGTCTCCTCCGTCGGGTACACCGCCTTCCTCGCGGGCCCGCCGCTGGTGGGTCTGCTCGCCGACCGCACCGGGGTCGTCCACGCCGTGACCGCGGCCGCGGTGGCCTCGGTGGTCGCGCTCTTCGTCGCCGCGGCGGCCCGCCCGCACGCCGACGGGGTCGCCCTCGGCGCGGGCGGCGCGGCCGCGGGGGGCAAGCTGTCCTCGTGACCCACCTGCTCGCCGACCTGACCACCCTGCGCGTGGGGGGACCCGCCCGGAAGCTCGTCGAGGCCCGCACCGATGCGGAGGTCGTCGAGGCCGTCGCTGCGGCGGACGCCGCGGGGGAGCCCCTGCTGCTGGTCGCCGGCGGGTCGAACCTGCTCGTCGCGGACGCGGGGTTCGACGGCACCGTCGTGCACGTCGCGACGCAGGGCGTCAGTGTCGCCAGCGAGGACGCCTGCGGTGGCGGCGTCGTGACGGTCGCCGCCGGCCACTCCTTCGACGCCTTCGTCGCGACCGCGGTGCAGCGCGGGTGGGCGGGGGTCGAGGCGCTGTCCGGCATCCCCGGGTCCGTCGGCGCGACGCCCGTGCAGAACGTCGGGGCGTACGGACAGGACGTGGCGCAGACCATCGAGACCGTCCGCACCTGGGACCGGCTCGAACGCCGGCAGCGCACGTTCGTGGCCGCCGAGCTGGGGTTCGGCTACCGCACGTCCCTGCTCAAGCGGTCGAGGGTCGCGCTGAACGGCCCGCACCCCGAGAGCCGCTACGTGGTCCTCGACGTGACGTTCCAGTTCCCCCTCCGGGCGGCCGCCTCCGAGGTCGCCTACCCCGAACTCGCGCGCCGGCTCGGGGTCGAGGTCGGCGCCCGGGTGTCCTCGGCCGCGGTCCGCGCGGCGGTGCTCGAACTCCGCGCCGGCAAGGGGATGGTCTGGGACCCGGCCGACCGCAGCGACCACGACACCTGGAGCGCCGGGTCCTTCTTCACCAACCCGCTGCTGCGCCCCGACCAGGCCGACGCGCTGCCCACCGACGCCCCGCGCTTCCCGGGGGGCGACGGGCTGGTGAAGACCTCGGCCGCGTGGCTGATCGACCACGCCGGGTTCGGCAAGGGCTTCGGTGCTCCCGGCCCCGCGACGTTGTCGACCAAGCACACCCTGGCGATCACCAACCGGGGCGGGGCCACCGCGGCCGACCTGCTGGCGCTGGCGCGGACGGTCACCGACGGGGTCGAGGCCCGGTTCGGGATCCGCCTGGTCAACGAGCCCGTGCTGGTGGGCACCTCGCTCTGAGCCCGGCCCGCAGGACGTCACCCGGACGGTCTACAGGACGTCGTGGACCGTACCGATGACCGAGGGGTAGTCGACAGGTCGAACCCCCGGTCTCCTGCCACGTGGGGAACCCGTACGTCCACCCCGGAAGGCCGTCGCCATGAAGTCCCTGCGTGATCTGAAGGTCGCCTCCAAGCTGTTCGCCGCGTTCGGGATCGTGTGCCTCCTGCTGGCCGCGGTGGTGGCCCTGGGCATCTCGCGACTGGGTTCGTCGCAGGCCAACCTGGACACCGTGTCGACCTCGGCCATGGCTTCCGTCCGGACCATCGGCGCGACCAAGAACGACTTCTCCGACACCCGCATCGACCTGCTCAACGCCGCCGTGGCCCCGGACGTGACCACCACCGACGCGGCGCTGGCGGCCATGAAGGACGACGACGCCGCCTACGACGCCTCCTGGGCGGCCTACCTGACGACCTCCCCGGCCGCCTCCGAGGCCGACCGCGCCAAGGTCCAGGACCTCATGGCCCAGTACCGCAGCACCCGCGAAGCCCTGGTTCCGCTCGCGCTCGCCAACGACGTGACGGGCTTCTACACCACCCGGGAGCGCACCTCCACCCCGGTGGTCACAGCCCTCAACGCCCAGCTCGACGTGATAGCCACCACCGAACAGGACGCCGCCAAGGCTCTGGCGGCCTCGGGTGGTCGCGACTACCGCACCGCCGTCACCCTGCTGCTGGTCATCGGTGCCCTCGCGCTGGTGATCGCCGTCGTCGTCGCCGTCGTCGTCGCCCGCTCCATCGCACGTCCCCTGGCTCGCACCCTCACCGTCGTCCTCGGCCTGGCCGACGGCCGCCTGGACCAGCGCGTGGGCATCGACACCAAGGACGAGGTCGGCGAGCTCGCCGGCGCCCTGGACACCACCATGGACAAGCTGACCGCGACGATGCGCGCCATCAACGCCTCGGCCGCGACCCTCGCCGCCTCCAGCGAGGAACTGACCACCGTCGCCACCCAGCTCTCCTCCGGCGCCGAGGAATCCGCCACCCAGACCCAGGTCGTCTCCGCCGCCACCGAAGAGATCTCCGCCAACATCGGCACCGTCGCCGCCGCCGGGGAGGAGATGACCGCCGCCATCCGCGAGATCGCCACCTCCACCGCCGAGGCCTCCTCGGTCTCCGCCGACGCCGTGTCCAGCGCGTCGCAGGCCTCGGAGATCCTGGACCGCCTCTCCGCCTCCTCCCGCGAGATCGGCGACGTCGTCAAGCTCATCACCTCCATCGCCGAGCAGACCAACCTCCTCGCCCTCAACGCCACCATCGAAGCCGCCCGCGCCGGGGAGATGGGCAAGGGCTTCGCCGTCGTCGCCGGGGAGGTGAAGGAACTGGCCCAGCAGACCGCTCGGGCCACCGAGTCCATCACCACCCGGGTGGCGGCCACCCAGGCTGACGCGACCGAGGCCGCGTTCGCCATCGGCGGCATCAGTGAGGTCATCGCCCGCATCGACGGGTTGCAGGCCACCATCGCGGCGGCGGTGGAGGAGCAGTCGGCGACGACGTCGGAGATGGTCCGCAACGTCACCGAGGTCTCCTCGGGGAGTCAGGAGATCGCGCTGAACATCTCCGGCATCGCCGCCGCGGCGGACCAGACCACGGCGGGGGCGACTCACACCGCCACCACCGCAGGTGAGGTCTCGCGCGCCGCGGTCGAGCTGAGCGGACTCGTGGCGGCGTTCACCCTTCCCCGCTGACCCACGCGGACGGGTTCCTACTGAGCCTGCGCCCGGCCCGGGGGTTTCGGCGCCGGAGGACCGGGGCGACCCCGGCCGACGCTGACCAGCGCGGCGCGCACGACGTCGAGCGCCTGCTCCGGGCTCAACCCCGACCCCAGGGCCCGTTCGACGAACCCCTCCGCCGCCCAGCGGACGTCCTCCTCGACGGTGACCTGCGCCGCGACGACCGTCCCCGTCCGTCGTCGTGACGTGACAGTCCCGGCCGCCTCGAGCTCGCGGTAGGCGCGTTGCACGGTGCCGACCGCGAGGCCGAGGTCCGCGGCGAACGTCCGGGCTGCGGGGAGGCGGTCGCCCTCGCGCAGGGCGCCGGTGGTGGCGAGCGTGGTGATCTGCTCGCGGATCTGCTCGTAGGCCGGGACCGCGGACTGGGTGTCGACGGACAGTTCCAGAGAACTCACGCCGTGGTGACACCCACCGCGACGGGGTTGCGGAGGCCACGGGCGGGAACGGCCAGCACGACGAGACCGACGAGGACGATGGACAGGCCGCCCAGGCCGAGGGGCTCGACGAGCCACTCCAACGGTCCGACGGGCATCGGCTGGTCCGCCGGATCGGGGTTGACCGTGAACTCCAGGCCGTAGACCGCGGCGAAGTGGGACCACAGCAGGACGAGGACCCCGGCGGTCGCGAGCAGAGCCGCGCTCGTGACCCGCACCACGCGGTGGGCGCTGGTGCGGCGGAGACCGTCGTCGACCCACGCGGGAGCCGTCGGCACGGCCGGCCGTGCCGGTACCCGGTGCAGGACAGCGCCGGTGACGACGATCGCGGTGAACGCCGCCACGAGCACCGGCAGGGCGATGGCGCCGCCGGGGAAGAGCCCGCCGGACGCCAACCCGTTCCCCCGCTCCCACACGTACTGCGACGACGCTCCGTTGACCACGATCCCGCCCACGCAGGCCGCGAGGACGACGGATCCCGCGAGAGCACCGAGGACGGTCAGGACCGGGGGAGCGCTGTCCCCGATCGACCGCGTGACGACCTTGGCGCTGCGCACCCGCCCGGTCGGCCGGGGGTGAGTGGTCTCGTGCAGGTAGGCCACCACCGCGTGGAGGGCGGCTCCGACGAGCGGTCCGGTCAGCACCAGGGCCGGGGAGTGCGAGAGGAGTCCGACGGCCACGACCACCACGGCGGTGCCCAGCCCGGTGGTGACGCCCACGACGGACGACCGTGCGTCCCGGAGGCGGGCCTCGGCAGCCGGGAGCGGTAGCTCCCAGGGGTGTGCGGCCCGGCGCACGGACACGAGGGCCGCGGCGGCACCTCCCAGCAGGACGATCAACGGCACGAACACGACGAGCCCACCGAACACGGATGCCTCCCGAACTCAATGAATCAACTCATTGAGTCAATCACATCGCGAGGGATTCCGGGGTCTCTTCGCGCGACGAACTCAGCAGCCAGTCGCCCACCTCCGCGTGCAGGGCTCGCTTCACCTCCGCCGGGGCCCGCGAGGCGCTGATCGACGCCTTCGCGAGCCCGGCCAGCCCCTCGTCGTCGAACCCGTGGTCCTCCCGCGCGCTGCGGTACTGCGCGGCGAGGCGGGGCCCGAAGAGCAGCGGGTCGTCGGCCCCGAGCGCCACCGTGGCTCCGGCGGACACCAGCTGCCGCAACGGAACCCGCTCGAGGTCGGGGTACACCCCGAGGGAGACGTTGCTCGTCGGGCAGACCTCGAGGGCCACCCCGGCCGCGATGACCCGGTCCAGCACCGCCGGGTCCTCGCCGCTGCGGACGCCGTGGCCGAGCCGGTCCGGGTGCAGCTCCCGCAGGGTCTGCGCGACGTGGTCGGGGCCCAGGAGCTCGCCGGAGTGCGGGACGCAGGCGAGCCCGGCGTCGCGGGCGATGTCGAAGGCCCCGGCGAACTCCGAGGTGTCCCCCCGCCGTTCGTCGTTGGACAGCCCGAACCCGACGACCGTGCCCGGCCCGTCGCCGGCGTGGCGGGCGGCCAGTCGGGCCAGGGTCCGCGCGTCCAGCGGGTGGCGGATCCGGCTCGCGGCGACGACGACGGCCACCGCGGTCCCGGTCAGCGCGGTCGCGTCGCGGGCGGCCTCGAGGACGATCTCCAGCGCCGGGGTGATCCCGCCGACGTGTACGGCGTAGGAGGTCGGGTCCACCTGCAGCTCCAGCCACCGCGACCCCTCGGCCGCGTCGTCGGCGGCGGCCTCCAGCACGATCCGGCGCATGTCGTCCGCGGTCCGGACGCAGGCGCGGGCGGCGTCGTAGAGCCGTTGGAAGCGGAACCAGCCGCGTTCGTCGGGGGAGAGGGTGATCATCGAGGACGAGCTCAGCTGGGTGGGCAGCCGGATCCGGTGGCGCTCGGCCAGGTCGAGCAGGGTCTGGGGGCGCATCGACCCGGTGAAGTGCAGGTGCAGGTGCGCCTTGGGCAGGGACTCGACCGTGCGTGTCACGCTCCGTGAGTCTGCCAGGACGAACCGCCATCCGTCCTGGTCAGGGGGTCCTCACGGTGGTGGCAGCAGCCCACGCTGGGTCGCGATCGTCACGGCGTGGGTGCGGTCGTCCACGCCGAGCTTCGCGAAGGTCCGCAGCAGGTGCGTCTTGACCGTCGCCTCCCCGATGAAGAGCTCCCGGCCGATCTCGGCGTTCGTCGACCCGCGCGACACCGAGCCCAGGACCTGCAGCTCCCGCGGGGTCAGCGACTCCTGGACGGACCCCCGCAAGCGCGCCCTCCACTTCGCCGCGACCGGCGGGGCCAGCACGGTCTCACCCCGCGACGCAGCGCGGACGGCGTCGAGGAGCTGGGCCAGCGGGGTGTCCTTGAGCAGGTAGCCGGTCGCCCCGGCCTCGACGGCCCGGACGATGTCGGCGTCGGTCTCGTACGTCGTCAGCACGAGCACGTGGACCTCCGGGTGGGCGCGCCGGATCTCCGCCGTGGCCGTGGCGCCGTCCACGACGGGCATCCGCAGGTCCATCAGCACGACGTCCGGTCGCAGTCTCGCCACGGCATCGAGGGCTTCCCGACCGTCCGCGGCGCCGCCGACGACCTCGAGGTCGTCGGCCGTCGCGAGCAGCCCCTCGATGCCCCCGCGCACGACGGGGTGGTCGTCGACCACGAGCACCCGCACCGACCTCACGCCGGGACCTCCACCGGCACGGCGACCAGCAACCGGGTACCGCCACCGGGTTCGCCGACGACCTCGAACACCCCGCCGGCCTCCTCGACCCGGCGTCGCATGCCGGCGAGGCCGAAACCGCTCGCGGCGACCACGTCCTGCTCGGTGATCCCCACCCCGTCGTCGTGCACCTCCAGCGTGGCCGTGCCGTCCGCGTTGACGAGGTGCACCTGGACCCTGCGCGCCCCGGCGTGCTTGCGCACGTTGCCCAACGCCTCCTGCGCAGCCCGCAGCAGCACGACCTGACGGCCCGCGGACAACCCCCGGAGGTCCTCCGCCACGACCACGTCCACGGCCACACCGCTCTCCCGGGACACCCGCTCGGCGAGACGGTGCAGCGCCTCGGCCAGCGTCGTGTCCTCGAGGTCGACCGGGCTCATCGCCGCCACCAGGGTCCGGGCCTCCGCCAGCCCCGCCCGCGCGGAACCCTCGATCAGTTCCAGCTGCGCACGGGTCGGGCCCGGCGGGGCGGTCGCGGCGGTCGACTGGGCCAGCAGCACGATGCCGGTGAACCCCTGGGCGAGGGTGTCGTGGATGTCGGCGGCCAGCCGGGCCCGCTCGGCGGCGACTCCCGCCGCGTGGTGCGCCGCGGCCAGTTCCGCCCGGGTGCTCTCGAGCTCGGTGATGAGCGCTGCCCGTTCCTCGCTCTGCGAGACGACCTGCCAGATCCAGATCCCGAGGACGCACGTGAAGGCGGTGCTGACGAGCATCGACACCGCGATGTCGACCGTGCGCGCCGAGTCGCCGTAGCCCAGGGTCATCCCGGTCAGGCCGGCCAGTGCGACAGCCACCGTCCACAGCGTGCCCTCGCGGCGGGAGCCGGTGAGGAACCAGGTCTGCGGGAAGGCGACGAAGAGCAGGAAGCTCAGCGTCGGGGCGCCGGTCAGGGCGACGGTGAGACCCACGACCAGCACGGCGAGGTAGATCCGCGAGCGCCGGTCCCGCACGCGGGCCGCCCGGGGCCCGAGCAGCACGTACGTCAGCGCGACGACCCCCACCGCGACGGCGGCGCGGAGCCGGTGCTCGTCGTCGCCGATCAGCAGCACCAGGGCGGCGATGACCACGAACAGGCCGAAGGCGGCGTGCCAGCCGGGCACGCTGCGCACCCACCACGAGGTGGTCGCGGGGTTCCTGCTCACCGGCCAGCGCTCCTGAGGTGTCCCCACCCGGTCATCGTGCCCGCTCACCGGTCCTTGCGGGTCCAGCGGAAGGACCGCAGGCACAGGAGCAGGCCCAGCACGACCCAGGCGGCCATGATCAGCGCTCCCGTTCCCAGTCCCCAGCTCCCGCCCGGTTCCGCCGCCGCGGCGCTCTCCGGCAGCAGCGCCGCCCGCAGGCCCTGGGCCATCCACTTCAGCGGGAAGACCTCCGCGACGGCGAGCATCCAGCCCGGCAGCGACGCGAGCGTGAAGAAGACCCCCGAGAAGAACTGCAGCACGATGACCACCGGGGCCGTCACCGCGGTCGCCGACCGGGCCGAGGCCGGGACGGCCGAGAACGCCACGCCCAGCACCGTGCCGGCCACCGTCCCCAGCGCGAACACCCACCCGAACCGGGCCCAGTGCGTCAGGTCGCCCGGCCACGGCACGCCGTAACCGACCCGGGCCACCACCAGCAGCAGGGCCACCTGGACGATCGAGGTGGTCAGCACCATCCCGACCTTGCCCAGGACGTAGGCCAGCGCGGGGACGGCCATGCCCCGCAAGCGCTTCAGGGTGCCGTCGTCGCGTTCGCCCGCGATGCCGACGGCGAGGCTCTGGAAGCTCGTGAGCATGATCCCGGTCGCGACGATGCCGGCCAGGAAGTAGTGCGAGAACGGCGTCCCGTCGGGCAGTTCCTGGCCGCCGAAGATCGACCCGAAGATGACCAGCATGACGATCGGATAGGCGAAGACGAAGGCCATCGCGTCGCGCTCGCGGACGAACTGCCGGATCTCCAGGCCGGTGCGCGCCAGTGCGATGCGGGCCGTCGAGGGGCGACCGTGGACGCTGCCGACCCGGAGCCGGCCGGCGCAAACCTCGGGGGCGCTCACCGCCGGACCCCGTCCACGAGGGCCAGGTAGGCGTCCTCCAGCGTGGGCCGGTGGACCTCCAGACCGGGCAGCTCGCCGTCGACGAGGAGCTCGGGGCGCGCCAGCAGGTGCCGCACCAGGTCGCCGGGCCGGTCGGTGCGCTCGACCCGTGCGGATCCCGACTCGCTCCAGTGCACCGTCGCCCCCAGTCGCAACCGTCCGCCGAGGGTGGACGGGGTGGAGGTCTCCACCACCCGACCGCCCACGACGACGGCGACGCGGTCGGCCAGCGCGGCGGCCTCGTCGAGGTAGTGGGTGGTCAGCAGGATCGTCGTGCCCTCGGCCTGAACACCGCGGACGAGGTCCCAGAAGTGGCGTCGCGCCTCGGGGTCGAAACCCGTCGTGGGCTCGTCCAGGAAGAGCAGCTCGGGGCGGCCGAGGATGCCCAGCGCGACGTCGAGCCGTCGGCGCTGCCCGCCGGAGAGGGCTCGGATCCGTTGCCGTGCAGAGCCTTCGAGTCCGACGAGGGCGATGACCTCGTCGGGGTCCCGGGCGTCGAGGTGGTAGAGGGCGAAGTGGCGCACGGCCTCGCGCACCGAGAGGTCGGCGGCGTCGGTCGCCTCCTGCAGCACGATGCCGAGCCGTGCCCGCCAGGCGAGGCCGGCGGTGGCCGGGTCCTTGCCGAGGACGTCGACCTCACCGCCGTCGCGCGAGCGGTGCCCCTCGAGGACCTCGATGGTGCTCGTCTTGCCGGCCCCGTTCGGGCCGAGCAGGGCCACGCACTCGCCGGGATCGACGTCGAGGTCGATCCCGGCGAGGGCGAGCGTGCCGTTGGGGTAGCGCTTGGTGAGTCCGCGGACTCGGACGGCGGGCAGGGGGTTCACCCCCCGAGGGTGACGGCTCGAGCGTCCCCGCGGGTCCACCGGACGGTGTACCCGCGCTCAGCGCACCTCGGCGAGGAGGGCCTGGATGCGCTCGACCCCGGTCACGAGGTCGGCGTCGGCGAGGGCGTAGGACAGGCGCAGGAACCCGCTCGGACCGAACGCCTCACCCGGGACGACGGCCACCTCGGCCTCGCTGAGGATGAGTTCGGCCAGCACGGCGGACGAGGTGATCTCGGTGCCCCGCAACGTCTTCCCGATCAGGTCCTCGACGCTGGGGTAGGCGTAGAACGCGCCCTGCGGCAGGGGGCAGCGCACGCCCTCGATCGCGTCGAGCATCCGCACCATCGTCGTGCGACGTCGGTCGAAGGCCTCCCGCATCGCGGCGACGGCGGTCAGGTCACCGGTGAGCGCCTGGACGGCTGCGCGCTGCGACACGTTCGCGACGTTGGAGGACAGGTGCGACTGCAGGTTCGCGGCGCCCTTGACCACGTCGGGCGGCCCGATCAGCCAGCCCACGCGCCAGCCCGTCATGGCGTAGGTCTTCGCGACCCCGTTGACGACGATGCAGGTGTCGGCGAGCTCGGGGACCTCCACGGGCATCGAGGCGGCGCGCACGCCGTCGTAGACGAGGTGCTCGTAGATCTCGTCGCTGACGACCCAGACGCCGTGTTCGAGGGCCCAGTGACCGATCGCGCGGACCTCCTCCGGGGAGTAGACCGCGCCGGTCGGGTTCGAGGGGGAGCAGAACAGCAGCGCCTTGGTGCGGGGCGTGCGGGCCGCCTCGAGCTGGTCGACGGTCACCTTGTAGCCCTGCTCCAGGCCGGCGAAGACCTCCACGGCGACCCCGCCGGCGAGGCGCGCGGCCTCGGGGTAGGTCGTCCAGTACGGCGCCGGCAGCAGCAGCTCGTCACCCGGGTCGAGGATCGCGGCGAAGGCCTCGTAGACGGCCTGCTTGCCACCGTTGGTCACCAGGACCTGGGCGGGGGAGACCTGGTAGCCGGAGTCGCGCGCCGTCTTGGCCGCGATCGCCTCCCGCAGGACGGGCAGCCCGCCGGCGGGGGTGTAGCGGTGGTTGGCCGGGTCGGTGCAGGCGGCGACGGCGGCGTCGACGATGGCCTGCGGGGTGGGGAAGTCCGGCTCGCCCGCGCCGAAGCCGATGACCGGGCGACCGGCGGCCTTCAGCGCCTTCGCCTTGGCGTCCACGGCGAGGGTCGCGGACTCGGCGATGCCCGCGATGCGGGCCGAGACGCGGTGGCGCGCACCGGTGGGGGCCGTGCCGGGCGGAGGACTCGTCTGGGCGGTCACGCAGGTCATCCTTCCACCCCTCGGCGTGCGGCCGTGGAGCCTCGGAGCCCGGACGGGTTCGACGGTGAGCCCCGGCGTCACCTATGGTGGTCGTGGCGGTTCTCGAACCGTCGAGGTTTCGCACGCCCTCCGGGGCGGCGCAGCCGTTCAGGGCAGTGGCGCAATTGGTAGCGCACCGGTCTCCAAAACCGGCGGTTGTGGGTTCGAGTCCCTCCTGCCCTGCGAGCACCACCCGTGCTCCCGGTCCTCCGGGAGGCACGTCCGTACGTGAGCGACACACGACAGAAGCGGGGCAGCGCGAGGTGAGCCAGACGACGAAGGCCACGGCGGAACCCGCCGAGGCCAAGAAGCGCAACGGTCTCCTGCTGTTCCTGCGTCAGGTCATCGAAGAGCTGCGCAAGGTCGTCTGGCCCACCCGCCGGGACCTGCTGAGCTACACCGGAGTCGTGCTCGTCTTCGTCGTGGTGATGATGCTCTTCGTGTCCGCGCTGGACTACGGCATCGGCAAGCTCGTCCTGCTGGTGTTCGGGTCCTGACGAACGTCAGCGCGCGCCAGCCTGGTGCGTTGCGAGTCCCGATCCCGAAGGAAGCAGGTCAGCACGTGTCGGAGCAGTGGGGTCCCTCGGACGACGACAAGTCGGACGAGCAGTACATCGCGACCCAGACCTACGACGCCGCGGACGTCCAGGCGGACGCCGAGGCCGACGTGGAAGCCGACGCCGAGCAGGCCGCGGACACCCCCGACGAACCGGTCGCCGACGCGATCGGTGCCGTCGAGGGCGACGAGGGCGACGAGGGTGACGAGGCCGGCGACCTGAACGCCGAGGTCGAGGACGTCGCGGAACCGGTCGGGGGCGAGTCGCCTGACGGTGCGTCCGTGGACGCCGAGGGCGCAGAGGTCGAGGTCACCGAAGGCGAGGCTGCCGGAGGTCTCGACGCCGGTGAGGGCGAGGTCGACGAGGTCGAGGAGTTCCGCAAGAAGCTCCGTCGTGCACCCGGTGAGTGGTTCGTCATCCACTCCTACGCCGGCTACGAGAACCGCGTGAAGACCAACCTCGAGACCCGCATGACCTCCCTCAACATGGAGGACTACATCTTCCAGGTCGAGGTGCCCATGGAAGAGGTCGTCGAGGTCAAGAACGGCACCCGCAAGAACGTGCGCCGCGTCCGGATCCCCGGCTACGTCCTCGTCCGCATGGACCTGACCGACGAGTCGTGGGGCGCCGTCCGGCACACCCCGGGGGTCACCGGTTTCGTGGGCAACACCCACCAGCCGGTCCCGCTGTCCAACGACGAGATCTTCTCCATGCTCGCGCCGACGTTGCCGTCCAGCGAGAAGGCCGGCGAGAAGAGCGCCGGTGGTGGCGCCGCCGCCGCCCCGACGAAGACCGTCGACTTCGAGGTCGGCGAATCGGTCACCGTCATGGAAGGCCCCTTCGAGACCCTCCCCGCGACGATCTCCGAGATCTCCACCGACCGCGCGAAGCTCACGGTGCTGGTCTCGATCTTCGGCCGCGAGACGCCGGTCGAGCTGAACTTCAACCAGGTCGCCAAGATCTGACGCACTGCTCTCCCGCGAGACGCCCTCACCCCGAGCCGGGGTGGGGGCGTCTCGTTTTGGGGGCAGGGGGAGTCCTCCCGTAGACTGATCGACGGCCACAACACGTCGTCGCCCGAACCGCGGGCACCGAACGGCCGTCACGCATCCGAGGAAGGGATCGCTCATGCCCCCCAAGAAGAAGGTCTCCGGGCTCATCAAGCTCCAGATCAAGGCCGGCCAGGCGACCCCGGCCCCGCCGATCGGGCCCGCGCTCGGTCAGCACGGCGTGAACATCATGGAGTTCTGCAAGGCGTACAACGCGCAGACCGAGTCCCAGCGCGGCAACGTCATCCCGGTCGAGATCACGGTCTACGAGGACCGCTCGTTCACCTTCATCACCAAGACCCCGCCGGCCGCCGAGCTCATCAAGAAGGCTGCGGGCGTGGAGAAGGGCTCCGGCGAGCCCCACGTGAAGAAGGTCGCGAACCTCACCAACGCCCAGGTGCGTTCGATCGCGGAGCAGAAGCTGCAGGACCTCAACGCCAAGGACGTCGACATGGCCGCTCGCATCATCGCGGGCACCGCTCGGTCCATGGGCATCACCGTCTCCGACTGAGCTGTCGCACCCGACACCCAGCGGTAGTTCCAGTGGCAGGGCCGCGCGCGGTCCGTTCGACCACGACCCTCAACGATCCAGAGGAGCAGAAGTGAAGCGCAGCAAGGGTTACAAGGCCGCAGCCGAGAAGATCGACTTCGACGAGCTGTACGCACCGCTCGACGCCGTCAAGCTCGCCCGCGAGACGTCGCTGGTGAAGTACGACGCCACCGTCGAGGTCGCGTTCCGCCTCGGTGTGGACCCCCGCAAGGCCGACCAGATGGTCCGCGGCACCGTCAACCTGCCGCACGGCACCGGCAAGACCGCCCGCGTGCTGGTCTTCGCCGTCGGTGACCGCGCCGCGCAGGCCGAGGCCGCCGGCGCCGACATCGTCGGTGGCGACGAGCTCATCGACGAGGTCGCCAAGGGGCGCCTCGACTTCGACGCCGCCGTCGCGACCCCGGACCTCATGGGCAAGGTCGGTCGTCTGGGCAAGGTGCTGGGCCCCCGTGGTCTGATGCCGAACCCGAAGACCGGCACCGTGACCATGGACGTCGCCAAGGCCGTCACGGAGATCAAGGGCGGGAAGATCGAGTTCCGCACCGACAAGCACGCCAACCTGCACTTCGTCATCGGCAAGGCGAGCTTCGACGACACCCAGCTCGTCGAGAACTACTCCGCCGCGCTCGACGAGGTGCTGCGCCTCAAGCCGTCCTCCTCCAAGGGCCGCTACCTGCGCAAGGCCACCATCACCACCACGATGGGCCCGGGCGTGCCGGTCGACCCCGCGCTGACCCGCAACCTCACCGGGGAGGCGACCGTCAACTGACGCGTCGCTGAACCACCCCGCAGGGGCGGGATCCCGTTCCGGGGTCCCGCCCCTGCGTCGTGCGGTCAGGACCACCCGTCCACGGCGTGTAGTCTTGTCCAGTACCGAAGACCGCCGGTCGCTACCCACACCTCTGGTGCAGAACCTCTGGTGCTGGTAGCTGAAGGCCCCGCAGTGCGGGCGACCTGCGCAGGTGAGCAAGAGCTTCGATCGTGGCCCTGGTGGCCGCCCTCCGACGCCCCGCGCACCTGCGCCGGGGCGTTTCGTGCTTTCGGGGTCGACCGGTTTCCCCCGAGACGAGGAAGGAGGGCACACATGCCGAAGCCCAGGAACATCGCCGCCGTGAAGCAACTCACGGCTCTGTTCCAGGAGTCCAACGCCGCGGTGCTCACCGAGTACCGGGGGTTGTCCGTCGCGCAGCTCACGAACCTGCGGACGGCGCTGGGTCCTGACACGACCTACGCGGTCCTGAAGAACACGCTGACCAGCATCGCCGCGAAGGAGGCCGGAGTCACGGCCTTCGAGGGGCAGCTGTCCGGCCCCTCCGCGATCGCCTTCATCACCGGTGACCCGGTGGAGGCGGCCAAGGGTCTGCGTGACTTCGCCAAGGCCAACCCCCAGCTGATCGTCAAGAGCGGCGTGCTCGACGGCCGCGCGATCAGCGCCGACGACGTCAAGGCCCTGGCCGACCTGGAGTCCCGCGAGGTTCTCCTCTCCAAGGTCGCCGGTGTCCTCAAGGCCACCCAGTCGAAGGCCGCGTCGCTGTTCCAGGCGCCGCTGTCCAAGACCGTCCGCACCGTGGAAGCGTTGCGGGAGAAGCAGGCTGCGGGCGCCCCCGCAGAGGCTGCTGCGGACGAGGCCCCCGTGGCCGAGACCGTGGACGCCTGAGCTCCCAGCTCCCACCCCCCTGCCCGCGCAGCGAACCGCGGGACCCACACACTCAGGAAGGACCGCCCTCATGGCGAAGCTCAGCACCGACGAGCTGCTCGACGCGTTCAAGGAACTCACCCTCATCGAGCTCTCCGAGTTCGTGAAGAAGTTCGAGGAGACCTTCGACGTCACCGCCGCCGCCCCCGTGGCGATGGCCGGTGGCCCGGTCGCCGGCGCGCCGGCCGAGGCTGCTGAAGAGCAGTCCGAGTTCGACGTCATCCTCGAGGCCGCTGGTGACAAGAAGATCGGTGTCATCAAGGAGGTCCGCGCGCTGACCTCCCTCGGCCTCAAGGAGGCCAAGGACCTCGTCGACGGTGCCCCCAAGCCCGTCCTCGAGAAGGTCGCCAAGGACGCTGCCGAGAAGGCCAAGGCCCAGCTCGAAGCCGCTGGCGCCACCGTCACCCTCAAGTGACCCCCGCCCGGGGCTGACCCGGGTCGCTACGCCCCAGGGGCGGTCGGACCTCGGTCCGGCCGCCCCTGCGGCGTTCCCGGACGACTTCCGGGGCCGGTTCGGCGAGTTGCCCACACGCCCGGGGGGTCGCCTTGACGCGGACGCGTCGGGGGGACATCCTCATCTCGGTCGTCAACACGACCGCCTGCTCGTCCCGACACCGTCGTCGGGGCCGACGTCGCCGTCGGGGGGCTCGCGGTCACCGGCGCGCGGCGCCCGGATCGCCAGATCCGGGGGTTGGACAGTCGTGCCCATCGGGGGTACTCTGCTGTTTTGCGCTGCCCAGAGTCATATAGCCGGTCGTCGCCGTGGGAACGACCGAGCGGGGCGGGTAGTGCACAGAGTTCGCAGGCCCGTGGAAGGACCACTCTTGGCTGCCTCGCTTCCAGCGTCCGCACCGAACCGCACGTACATCGGCAACAAGGCACCGCGCACGATCTCCGGTCGATACTCCTTCGGCAAGATCCACGAACCACTGGAGGTCCCCGACCTCCTCGCGCTCCAGACGGACAGCTTCGACTGGCTGCTCGGCAACAAGCGTTGGCAGGACCGGGTCGAGGCCTCCACCAACGGTGGGCTCGCCGTCCCGACGACCTCCGGTCTGGAGGAGATCTTCGAAGAGATCTCCCCGATCGAGGACTTCTCGGGCTCCATGTCGCTGTCGTTCCGCGACCACCGCTTCGAGCCGCCGAAGTACTCCCTCGACGACTGCAAGGAGCGCGACCTCACCTACTCCGCGCCCCTGTTCGTCACGGCGGAGTTCATCAACGGCAACACCGGTGAGATCAAGTCGCAGACCGTCTTCATGGGTGACTTCCCGCTCATGACCGAGCGCGGCACCTTCGTCATCAACGGCACCGAGCGCGTCGTCGTGTCGCAGCTGGTCCGTTCGCCGGGCATCTACTTCGAGCGCGTGCCGGACAAGACGTCCGACCGCGACACCTGGACCGCGAAGATCATCCCTTCGCGCGGTGCCTGGCTCGAGTTCGAGATCGACAAGCGCGACACCGTCGGCGTCCGCGTCGACCGCAAGCGCAAGCAGTCGGTCACGGTCCTGATGAAGGCCCTGGGCTGGAGCGAGTCCCAGATCCGCGAGGAGTTCGCCGACTACGAGTCGATGATCTCCACGCTGGAGAAGGACCACACCTCGGGCGTCGAGGACGCGCTGCTGGACATCTACCGCAAGCTGCGCCCGGGTGAACCGCCGACGCAGGAGGCCGCGCGCAACCTGCTCGACAACCTGTACTTCAACCCCAAGCGCTACGACCTGGCCAAGGTCGGCCGCTACAAGGTCAACAAGAAGCTGGGCACCGAGGAGCCGCTGTCCGACAGCGTCCTCTCCGTCGACGACATCGTGCGCACCATCAAGTACCTGGTGAAGCTGCACGCCGGCGAGGTCACCATGCCGGGCGTCAAGAACGGGCAGCCCATCGAGGCGCGCGTCGAGGTCGACGACATCGACCACTTCGGCAACCGCCGTCTGCGCAGCGTCGGTGAGCTCATCCAGAACCAGGTCCGCACCGGCCTGTCCCGGATGGAGCGCGTCGTGCGCGAGCGCATGACGACCCAGGACGTCGAGGCGATCACGCCGCAGACGCTGATCAACATCCGTCCCGTCGTGGCCTCCATCAAGGAGTTCTTCGGGACGTCGCAGCTGTCGCAGTTCATGGACCAGACCAACCCGCTCGCGGGTCTGACCCACAAGCGTCGTCTCTCGGCGCTGGGCCCGGGCGGTCTCTCCCGTGAGCGCGCCGGCATGGAGGTCCGCGACGTCCACCCGTCGCACTACGGCCGCATGTGCCCGATCGAGACCCCGGAAGGCCCGAACATCGGCCTGATCGGTTCGCTCTCGTCCTACGGGCGCATCAACCCGTTCGGCTTCATCGAGACCCCGTACCGCAAGATCAAGGACGGGATCGTCTCCGACGAGGTCGAGTACCTCACCGCCGACGAGGAGGACGCCTTCGTCATCGCGCAGGCCAACGCCCCGCTCGACGAGGACTCCCGCTTCGCCGAGGCCCGCGTCCTGGTGCGCGCCAAGGGTGGTGAGACCGAGTTCGTCCCGCGCGACGAGGTCGACTACATGGACGTCGCCGCCCGGCAGATGGTCTCCGTCGCGACCGCGATGATCCCGTTCCTCGAGCACGACGACGCGAACCGCGCGCTCATGGGCGCGAACATGCAGCGTCAGGCCGTCCCGCTGGTCAAGTCCGAGGCGCCGCTGATCGGTACCGGCATGGAGTTCCGTGCCGCGGTCGACGCTGGTGACGTCGTGGTGGCCTCCAAGGCCGGTGTCGCGACGGACGTGTCCGCCGACATGATCACGACGACGAACGACGACGGCACCTCGACGACCTACAAGGTCGCGAAGTTCCGCCGCTCCAACCACGGCACCGCCTACAACCAGCAGGTCGTCATCAACGAGGGCGACCGCGTCGAGGTCGGGACGGTCCTCGCGGACGGTCCCTCGACCGAGGGCGGCGAGATGGCGCTCGGACGCAACCTGATGGTCGCGTTCATGCCGTGGGAGGGCCACAACTACGAGGACGCGATCATCCTGTCGCAGCGCCTCGTGCAGGACGACGTCCTCTCCTCGATCCACATCGAGGAGCACGAGGTCGACGCCCGCGACACCAAGCTCGGGCCCGAGGAGATCACGCGGGACATCCCGAACGTGGCCGAGGAGGTGCTGGCCGACCTCGACGAGCGCGGGATCATCCGCATCGGCGCCGAGGTCCGTGACGGCGACCTGCTCGTCGGCAAGGTCACGCCCAAGGGCGAGACCGAGCTCACCCCGGAGGAGCGCCTGCTGCGCGCCATCTTCGGCGAGAAGGCCCGTGAGGTCCGCGACACCTCGCTGAAGGTGCCCCACGGCGAGACCGGCACCGTCATCGGCGTCAAGGTCTTCGACCGCGACGAGGGCGACGAACTGCCCCCGGGCGTGAACCAGCTGGTCCGCGTCTACGTGGCGAACAAGCGCAAGATCACCGACGGTGACAAGCTCGCCGGTCGTCACGGCAACAAGGGCGTCATCTCGAAGATCCTCCCCGTCGAGGACATGCCCTTCCTCGAGGACGGCACGCCCGTCGACGTCATCCTCAACCCGCTCGGTGTCCCGTCCCGCATGAACGTGGGTCAGGTCCTCGAGCTCCACCTCGGCTGGATCGCCAGCCGCGGCTGGAAGATCGAGGGCGAACCGGACTGGGCGAAGCTCATCCCCGAGGAGATCCGCTCGGCCCCGGCCGGCTCCCGCATCGCGACCCCCGTCTTCGACGGTGCGCGCGAGGAGGAGATCACCGGTCTGCTCAGCTCGACCATCCCGACCCGGGACGGGGACCGTCTGGTCCAGGGCGACGGCAAGGCGCAGCTGTTCGACGGTCGCTCCGGGGAGCCCTTCCCGGAGCCGGTCGCGGTCGGCTACATGTACATCCTGAAGCTCCACCACCTGGTCGACGACAAGATCCACGCCCGTTCGACCGGTCCGTACTCGATGATCACCCAGCAGCCGCTGGGTGGTAAGGCGCAGTTCGGTGGACAGCGCTTCGGCGAGATGGAGGTCTGGGCCCTCGAGGCCTACGGCGCCGCCTACGCCCTGCAGGAGCTGCTGACGATCAAGTCCGACGACGTGCTCGGCCGCGTGAAGGTCTACGAGGCCATCGTCAAGGGCGAGAACATCCCCGAACCGGGCATCCCCGAGTCCTTCAAGGTGCTCATCAAGGAGATGCAGTCGCTCTGCCTGAACGTGGAGGTCCTCTCCTCCGACGGCATGGCCATCGAGATGCGCGACAGCGACGAGGACGTCTTCCGGGCGGCCGAGGAACTGGGCATCGACCTGGCCCGGCGCGAGCCCAGCAGCGTCGAAGAGGTCTGACGGGGTGCGGGCCGGGGGAGTACCCCCGGCCCGCCACCGCCGGACGAACGGAGCCCCTGAGGGGTTCCACGGACAGAGTCAGACCTCGGAACACACGACAGAAAGAAGATTCCGTTGCTCGACGTCAACTTCTTCGACGAGCTGCGCATCGGGCTTGCCACCGCGGACGACATCCGCACGTGGTCGCACGGTGAGGTCAAGAAGCCCGAAACCATCAACTACCGCACCCTGAAGCCCGAGAAGGACGGACTCTTCTGCGAGAAGATCTTCGGCCCCACCCGGGACTGGGAGTGCTACTGCGGCAAGTACAAGCGCGTCCGCTTCAAGGGCATCATCTGCGAACGCTGTGGTGTCGAGGTCACGCGCGCCAAGGTGCGTCGTGAGCGCATGGGCCACATCGAGCTCGCCGCTCCCGTCACCCACATCTGGTACTTCAAGGGTGTCCCGAGCCGTCTGGGCTACCTGCTCGACCTCGCGCCGAAGGACCTCGAGAAGGTCATCTACTTCGCCGCGTACATGATCACGTCGGTCGACGACGAGGGACGTCAGCGCGACTTCTCCTCGCTCGAGGCCCAGATCGAGGTCGAGAAGCGTGAGGTCGAGAACCGTCGCGACTCCGACGTCGAGACCCGCGCCAAGACGCTCGAGACCGACCTGGCCGAGCTCGAGGCCGAGGGCGCGAAGTCGGACGTGCGCCGCAAGGTGCGCGAGTCCGCCGAACGCGAGATGGCGCAGATCCGCCGTCGCGCCGACGCCGAGATCGACCGTCTGACCACGATCTGGGACCGCTTCCGCACCCTGAAGGTCCAGGACCTCGAGGGTGACGAGGTGCTCTACCGCGCCATGCGCGAGCGCTTCGGCCTGTACTTCGAGGGCGGCATGGGTGCGGCGGCGCTGCAGAAGCGTCTGCAGGACTTTGACCTCGAGGCCGAAGCCGAGTCCCTGCGCGAGACCATCGCCACCGGCAAGGGTCAGCGCAAGACGCGTGCGCTCAAGCGCCTCAAGGTCGTCTCGGCGTTCCTCACCACCCGGAACTCGCCCGAGGGCATGGTCCTCGACTGCGTCCCGGTCATCCCGCCGGACCTGCGCCCGATGGTGCAGCTCGACGGTGGCCGCTTCGCGACGTCGGACCTGAACGACCTCTACCGCCGCGTCATCAACCGCAACAACCGGTTGAAGCGCCTGCTCGACCTCGGGGCTCCCGAGATCATCGTGAACAACGAGAAGCGCATGCTGCAGGAGGCCGTCGACGCGCTGTTCGACAACGGTCGCCGCGGCCGGCCGGTGACCGGGCCGGGCAACCGCCCGTTGAAGTCGCTGTCCGACATGCTCAAGGGCAAGCAGGGCCGGTTCCGCCAGAACCTGCTCGGCAAGCGCGTCGACTACTCGGGCCGTTCGGTCATCGTCGTCGGCCCGCAGCTGAAGCTGCACCAGTGCGGTCTGCCCAAGCAGATGGCCCTGGAGCTCTTCAAGCCCTTCGTCATGAAGCGGCTCGTCGACCTCAGCCACGCGCAGAACATCAAGTCGGCCAAGCGCATGGTCGAGCGCGCCCGCCCGGTGGTCTGGGACGTCCTGTCCGAGGTCATCACCGAGCACCCCGTGCTGCTCAACCGTGCGCCCACGCTGCACCGCCTCGGCATCCAGGCCTTCGAGCCCCAGCTGGTCGAGGGCAAGGCCATCCAGATCCACCCGCTCGTCTGCACCGCGTTCAACGCGGACTTCGACGGTGACCAGATGGCCGTGCACGTGCCGCTGAGCGCGGAGGCGCAGGCCGAGGCCCGCATCCTCATGCTGTCGTCGAACAACATCCTCAAGCCGGCGGACGGTCGCCCGGTGACCATGCCCACCCAGGACATGATCATCGGTCTGTACCACCTGACCGCCGACCGGGACGACGTCGCCGGTGAAGGCCGTCAGTTCTCCTCGCTGGCCGAGGCGATCATGGCCTTCGACGGCAAGCAGATGAACCTCAACGCCAAGGTGCGCATCCGCCTCTCGGGTGTCGTCCCGACGGCGAACATGGCGCTGCCCGAGGGCTGGGAGCAGGGCCAGGACCTCGACGTGGAGACCACGCTGGGTCGGGCGCTGTTCAACGAGACGCTGCCCGTCGACTACGAGTACGTGAACGTCGTCGTGGACAAGAAGCAGCTCTCGACGATCGTCAACGACCTCGCCGAGCGCTACCCGAAGGTCCAGGTGGCGGCGACGCTGGACGCCCTCAAGGAGGCCGGTTTCCACTGGGCCACCCGGTCGGGCACCACCGTCTCCATCGCCGACGTCGTGACCCCGCCCAACAAGCAGGCGATCCTCGAGCGCTACGAGGCCAAGGCCGAGAAGGTCCAGCAGCAGTACGAGCGCGGTCTGATCACCGACGACGAGCGTCGCCAGGAGCTCATCGAGATCTGGACCCAGGCCACCAACGAGGTCGCGAAGGACCTCGAGGCGGCGATGCCGACGCACAACACGATCCACCGCATGGTGAGCTCGGGTGCGCGAGGCAACTGGATGCAGATGCGTCAGCTCGCCGGCATGCGTGGCCTGATGGCGAACCCGAAGGGCGAGATCATCCCCCGCCCGGTCAAGGCCTCGTTCCGCGAGGGCCTGACCGTGGGTGAGTTCTTCATCACCACGCACGGCGCCCGCAAGGGGCTGGCGGACACCGCGCTGCGGACCGCCGACTCCGGGTACCTGACCCGTCGTCTCGTCGACGTCTCCCAGGACGTCATCGTCCGTGAGGACGACTGCGGCACCTTCCGCGGTCTGGCCATGCCCATCGCGGAGAAGAACTCCGACGGCACCCTGCGTCGCCACGACGACGTCGAGACCAGCGTCTACGCACGCACGCTGGCCACCGACGTCACCGTCGACGGCGAGGTCGTGCTGCCGGCCGGTTCCGACCTCGGTGACGTGGTCATCGACGCCCTGGTCGCCCAGGGTGTCGAGAGCCTCAAGGTCCGCTCGGTGCTCACGTGCGAGTCGCGCGTCGGGACCTGCGCCCGTTGCTACGGCCGTTCGCTGGCCAGCGGCAAGCTCGTCGACATCGGCGAGGCCGTCGGCATCGTCGCGGCCCAGTCGATCGGCGAGCCCGGCACCCAGCTGACGATGCGTACCTTCCACACCGGTGGTGCCGCGTCCGAGGCCGGTGACATCACGCACGGTCTGCCGCGCGTGGTCGAACTCTTCGAGGCCCGTACCCCCAAGGGGAACGCGCCGATCTCCGAGGTGTCGGGACGCACCCGCATCGAGGACACCGACAAGGGGCGCAAGATCGTCGTGACCCCCGACGACGGTGCCGAAGAGGTCGAGTACCCCGTGACGCGTCGTCAGCGGCTCCTGGTCGAGGACGGCACGCACGTCGAGGTCGGGCAGAAGCTCGTCCAGGGTGCGGTCGACCCCAAGCAGGTGCTGCGCATCCTCGGCCCGCGCCGGGTGCAGATGCACCTGGTCGACGAGGTGCAGGAGGTCTACCGCTCCCAGGGCGTGTCGATCCACGACAAGCACATCGAGGTCATCGTCCGCCAGATGCTCAAGCGGGTGACGATCATCGAGCAGAACGGCTCCGAGCTGCTGCCCGGTGAGCTCGTCGAACGTGCGCGCTTCGAGGAGGAGAACCGTCGGGTCATGGCCGAGGGCGGTCAGCCGTCCTCCGGTCGTCCGGAGCTGATGGGGATCACGAAGGCGTCACTCGCGACGGACTCGTGGCTCTCCGCCGCCTCCTTCCAGGAGACGACGCGCGTCCTCACCAACGCCGCCATGGAGGGCAAGAGCGACCCGCTCCTGGGCCTCAAGGAGAACGTCATCATCGGCAAGCTCATCCCGGCCGGCACGGGGCTTCCCCGCTACCGCAACGTCCGGGTCGAGCCCACCGAGGAGGCCAAGGCGCAGATGTACTCGGTGCCCGGCTACGACGACGTGGACTACGCGCAGTTCGGTGTGGGCTCCGGCCAGGCCGTCCCGCTCGAGGAGTTCGACTACGGCTCCAGCGACTACCGCTGAGCAGTCCCACCGGGCCGTTCCCCTCCCCCCGCAGCGGGGGAGGGGAACGGCCCCTCGGTGGGGGCTGCCCGAGCGTCCCCCACCTCGTTTTGACCATCGCCAGACGCGGCGGGTAGTCTCGTGTCCGCTTGACACGAGCGCGCCCGCAGCCCGGTGACAGGACGTCACCACCGCGGGACCTCGACCGAACGACACGCCCGACCTCGTGGGTCGGCGGGGGTCGAGCGCCGCCCACGACGGGTAGCGCGTCCCGATGACATCAGCCGACACACAAGATCGAAAAAGACGGAGACAGGGTGCCCACCATCCAGCAGCTGGTCCGCAAGGGCCGGGAGGACAAGGTCGTCAAGACCAAGACGCCCGCCCTGAAGGGCAGCCCGCAGCGACGCGGCGTGTGCACGCGCGTGTACACAACGACCCCGAAGAAGCCGAACTCGGCTCTGCGCAAGGTCGCCCGCGTCAAGCTGACGAGCGGCATCGAGGTCACCGCCTACATCCCGGGCGTCGGCCACAACCTCCAGGAGCACTCGATGGTCCTGGTGCGTGGCGGTCGAGTGAAGGACCTCCCCGGTGTCCGCTACAAGATCGTCCGCGGGTCGCTCGACACGCAGGGCGTGAAGAACCGCAAGCAGGCCCGCAGCCGCTACGGCGCGAAGAAGGAGAAGAGCTGACATGCCGCGCAAGGGCCCCGCACCCAAGCGTCCCCTCGTGGTGGACCCCGTCTACCAGTCTCCCCTGGTGACGCAGCTCGTGAACAAGATCCTCCTCGACGGGAAGAAGTCCGTCGCCGAGTCCATCGTCTACGGCGCGCTCGAGGGCGCCCGTGAGAAGACCGGTGGCGACCCCGTCGTCGTGCTGAAGCGCGCGCTGGACAACGTCAAGCCTGCGATCGAGGTCAAGTCCCGCCGCGTCGGTGGTTCGACCTACCAGGTGCCCATCGAGGTGCGCCCCACGCGTTCCACGACGCTGGCGCTGCGCTGGCTCGTGGGCTACTCGCGTCAGCGTCGCGAGAAGACGATGACCGAGCGTCTGCTCAACGAGATCCTGGACGCCTCGAACGGCCTCGGTGCCGCGGTGAAGCGTCGCGAGGACACCCACAAGATGGCCGAGTCGAACCGGGCCTTCGCGCACTACCGCTGGTGACCCCAGCGCCTGGCACGGTCGGTTCGTCCGACCGTGCCGGCCGACTCACCCCCTCGATCCCAGGGAAGAGGCAGTAAACCGTGGCACAGGACGTGCTGACGGACCTGACCAAGGTCCGCAACATCGGCATCATGGCTCACATCGACGCCGGCAAGACCACGACGACGGAGCGGATCCTCTTCTACACGGGGATCAACTACAAGATCGGCGAAGTGCACGACGGCGCGGCCACGATGGACTGGATGGCGCAGGAGCAGGAGCGGGGCATCACCATCACCTCCGCAGCCACCACCTGCTTCTGGGAGGGCACCCAGATCAACATCATCGACACCCCGGGCCACGTGGACTTCACGGTCGAGGTCGAGCGCTCGCTGCGCGTCCTCGACGGCGCGGTCGCCGTCTTCGACGGCAAGGAAGGTGTCGAACCGCAGTCCGAGACGGTGTGGCGGCAGGCGGACAAGTACGACGTCCCCCGCATCTGCTTCGTCAACAAGATGGACAAGCTGGGCGCCGACTTCTTCTTCACCGTCGACACCATCAAGGACCGCCTCGGTGCGGAACCCCTCGTGATGCAGCTCCCGATCGGTGCCGAGAACACGTTCTCCGGCATGATCGACCTCGTCTACATGCGTGCCCTCACGTGGCACGGTGAGGTCCAGATCGGTGCGGACTACACCGTCGAGGAGATCCCGGCCGACCTGCAGGAGCAGGCCGAGGAGTACCACGCGAAGCTCGTCGAGCGCGTCGCGGAGACCGACGAGGCCCTCCTGGAGAAGTACCTCGGCGGCGAGGAGATCACGCCCGAGGAGATTAAGGCTGCGGTTCGCAAGCTGACGATCAACTCCGAGCTGTACCCGATCTTCTGCGGCTCCGCGTTCAAGAACAAGGGCGTGCAGCCCATGCTCGACGCGGTCATCGACTACCTGCCCTCGCCGCTCGACGTGAAGCCGATGGTGGGTCACAAGGTCGGCGACGAGTCCGTCGAGATCATCCGCAAGCCCGACGCGACGGAGCCGTTCTCGGCTCTGGCGTTCAAGGTCGCGGCACACCCCTTCTTCGGCAAGCTGACCTACGTCCGGGTGTACTCCGGCGTGGTCGCGGCCGGCTCCGCGGTCGTGAACTCGACCAAGGGGAAGAAGGAGCGCATCGGGAAGCTCTTCCAGATGCACTCCAACAAGGAGAACCCCGTGGACGAGGCCCGTGCGGGTCACATCTACGCGATGATCGGCCTGAAGGAGACGACGACCGGGGACACCCTCTCCGACGCCGCCCAGCAGGTCGTCCTCGAGTCGATGACCTTCCCGGAGCCCGTGATCTCGGTCGCCATCGAGCCGAAGACCAAGGGCGACCAGGAGAAGCTCGGTACCGCGATCCAGCGCCTGGCCGAAGAGGACCCGACCTTCCAGGTCGAGCTCGACCAGGAGACCGGTCAGACGATCATCAAGGGGATGGGCGAGCTCCACCTCGACATCCTCGTCGACCGGATGAAGCGCGAGTACAAGGTCGAGGCCAACGTCGGCAAGCCCCAGGTGGCTTACCGCGAGACCATCCGTCGGGCGGTCCTCAAGGAGGACTACGTCCACAAGAAGCAGACGGGTGGTTCGGGCCAGTACGCGAAGGTCCAGGTCTCGATCGAGCCGATGGACACCGCTGACGGCACGTTCTACGAGTTCGTGAACGCCGTCACCGGTGGCCGTGTCCCGCGTGAGTACATCCCCTCCGTGGACCAGGGCATCCAGGAAGCCATGCAGGAGGGTGTCGTCGCGGGTTACCCGCTCGTCGGCATCAAGGCCTCCCTCAACGACGGTGCGGCGCACGACGTCGACTCGTCGGAGATGGCCTTCAAGATCGCCGGCAAGATGGTTCTGCGCGAAGCTGTCCGCAAGGCGCAGCCCGTGCTCCTCGAGCCGGTCATGGCCGTCGAGGTGCGCACGCCCGCCGACTACATGGGCGAAGTCATCGGCGACCTGAACTCCCGCCGTGGGCAGATCGAGTCCATGGACGACGTCAGCGGGGCCAAGCTCGTCAAGGCCACCGTCCCGTTGTCGGAGATGTTCGGCTACGTCGGCGACCTCCGGTCCAAGACCCAGGGCCGCGCGGTCTACTCGATGCAGTTCTCCAACTACGCTGAAGTTCCGCGGAACGTGGCGGAAGAGATCGTCAAGAAGGTCCGCGGGGAATGACCCGCTCCTGACAGACCCGGGGGAGCGGTCCACCAGGACCGCTTCCCCACCCTGCACGACCCCTGGACCACCACCGCGTGGGCCAGTGACCAGCCAGGTCACCCACCCACCCGTTGACCGGGTCGGGAAGAAAACGATAGTCCGAGGAGGACCCCCAGTGGCGAAGGCGAAGTTCGAGCGGACCAAGCCGCACGTCAACATCGGCACGATTGGTCACATCGACCACGGGAAGACGACGTTGACCGCGGCGATCACCCGCGTGCTGCACGACAAGTTCCCGGAGCTGAACAAGGCCTCGGCGTTCGACCAGATCGACAAGGCCCCTGAGGAACGTCAGCGCGGCATCACGATCTCGATCGCACACGTCGAGTACCAGACCGAGGCGCGTCACTACGCCCACGTCGACTGCCCGGGTCACGCGGACTACATCAAGAACATGATCACGGGTGCGGCCCAGATGGACGGTGCGATCCTCGTGGTCGCGGCGACCGACGGCCCGATGCCGCAGACCAAGGAGCACGTCATCCTGGCCCGCCAGGTCGGCGTTCCCTACATCGTGGTCGCGCTGAACAAGGCCGACATGGTCGAGGACGAGGAACTCCTCGAGCTCGTCGAGATGGAGGTGCGTGAGCTCCTCACGTCCTACGAGTTCCCCGGTGACGACCTCCCCGTCGTCCGCGTCTCGGCGCTGAAGGCGCTCGAGGGCGACGCCGAGTGGGGCGAGAAGCTCATGGAGCTCATGGACGCGGTCGACACCGCGATCCCCGAGCCCGAGCGCGCCATCGACCAGCCGTTCCTGATGCCGATCGAAGACGTCTTCACGATCACCGGCCGCGGCACCGTCGTGACCGGGCGCATCGAGCGTGGCGTCCTGAACGTCAACCAGGAGGTCGAGGTCGTCGGCATCCGTCCGACGTCCGCCAAGACCACCGTGACCAGCATCGAGATGTTCAACAAGATGCTGGACAGCGGCCAGGCCGGCGACAACGCCGCCCTGCTCCTGCGTGGCCTCAAGCGTGACGACGTCGAGCGCGGCCAGGTCGTGGTCAAGCCCGGCAGCATCACGCCGCACACCGAGTTCGAGGGCCAGGCGTACATCCTGTCCAAGGACGAGGGTGGCCGTCACACGCCGTTCTACAACAACTACCGTCCGCAGTTCTACTTCCGGACGACCGACGTCACCGGCGTCGTCTCGCTGCCCGAGGGCACCGAGATGGTCATGCCCGGCGACAACACTGAGATGAAGGTCGACCTCATCCAGCCGATCGCCATGGAAGAGGGCCTGAAGTTCGCCATCCGTGAAGGTGGCCGCACCGTCGGCGCCGGCCGGGTCGTGAAGATCCTCAAGTGAGTTGATCCGTCGGGGGAGGTCCACCCTCTCCCGACGGGACGCTCCGCCAGACGGAGGGGCGGGTCCACTCGGACCCGCCCCTTCGTCGTGCAGCGCAACGCGTTGCAGACCACGCAGTAGCCACCACCGTTGCTGCCGCTGACTCGATTCGCCAACGGCCCCCTCCGTCTGGCAAACTGTCGGAGTTGCCGCGCCGCTGGTCCGCGCCTGGATCACGATTCCACCCGATCCGGGGACCGGACCAGGACCACGGAGCGTCAACCGCGAACGTCGAACGTCTCGTACGGGCGGCGGACGGTTCACCTGGACCTCCAGGGCAACCTGAACAGGACGACAGGACCAATCCGGGCAACCGGGAGACGGTGAAGATCGTGCGAAAGCGCGACACGCCCGACCTCGGGGGTCGGAGCACCAGCAGGTGCACCGCGCCGTGCGCGAGTCAGTAGCGGTACGAAGAGAGAGAGTCAGACGACGCCATGGCGGGACAGAAGATCCGCATCAGGCTCAAGGCCTACGACCACGAGGTCATCGACAGTTCGGCGCGCAAGATCGTCGACACGGTGACCCGGACGGGCGCCTCGGTCGCTGGGCCCGTGCCGCTGCCGACCGAGAAGAACGTCTACTGCGTCATCCGCTCGCCGCACAAGTACAAGGACAGCCGCGAGCACTTCGAGATGCGCACACACAAGCGCCTCATCGACATCATCGACCCCACGCCGAAGACCGTCGACTCGCTCATGCGACTCGACCTCCCGGCCGGTGTCGACATCGAGATCAAGCTCTGAGGGATTCCAACACCATGAGCGACAGGCAAGTGCGAGGGGTGCTCGGCACCAAGCTCGGCATGACGCAGCTGTGGGACGCGGACAACCGCATCGTCCCCGTGACCGTCGTCAAGGTCGAGCCCAACGTCGTCACCCAGATCCGCACCACTACCGACGACGGCTACGAAGCCGTCCAGCTGGCCACCACGGCCATCGCGCAGCGCAAGGCGAACAAGCCTGCTGCCGGCCACTTCGAGAAGGCCGGCGTCGCGCCGCGCCGTCACCTGGTGGAACTGCGCACGACGGACGCCGCGGAGTACTCCCTGGGACAGGAAGTCACCGCTGAGGCCTTCGCGGCCGGCGCCACCGTCGACGTGGTGGGCACCACCAAGGGCAAGGGCTTCGCCGGTGTCATGAAGCGTCACGGCTTCCACGGCGTCGGCGCCTCCCACGGTGCGCACCGCAACCACCGCAAGCCCGGGTCGATCGGCGGCTGCGCCACCCCGGGTCGCGTGTTCAAGGGCATGCGCATGGCCGGCCGCATGGGTGCGGCTCGCCAGACCACCCAGAACCTGACCGTGCAGGCCATCGACGTGGAGAAGGGTCTGCTGCTCATCACGGGCGCGATCCCCGGTCCCCGCGGCGGCCTCGTGCTCGTCAAGAGCGCGTCCAAGGCGCGCGTGAAGGAGGCCTGAGCCTGATGACAACCGAAACCGCTCAGACCGAGGCCATCACCGTCCCGCTGCGGACCGTCGACGGCGGCAGCAACGGCACCGTCGAACTCCCCGCGAAGGACTTCGGCCGCCAGGCGAACATCTCGCTGATCCACCAGGTCGTGACCGCGCAGCTCGCGGCGGCACGTCAGGGCACGCACTCGACGAAGCGTCGTGGCGAGGTCCGTGGTGGCGGCAAGAAGCCGTACAAGCAGAAGGGCACCGGCCGCGCCCGTCAGGGTTCGCTGCGCGCCCCCCAGTTCACCGGCGGCGGGATCGTCCACGGGCCCAAGCCCCGCGACTACTCCCAGCGCACCCCCAAGAAGATGAAGGCGGCCGCTCTGCGCGGTGCCCTCTCCGACCGGGTGCGTCACGACCGTCTGCACGTCGTCGAAGGCCTCGCCTCGGGTGACGCCCCCTCGACGAAGACCGCGCGGACGCTCATCGCCACGCTGTCGGGTCGCAAGAACGTGCTCGTCGTGCTCACCCGCGACGACGAGGTGGCGGTCAAGAGCCTCCGCAACCTCGACAACGTGCACGTCCTGCCCCAGGACCAGCTGAACACCTACGACGTCATGAAGAGCGACGACGTCGTCTTCACCCGCGCGGCGCTCGACGCCTTCGTCGCGGGGCCGCCGACGGGTCGCAGCGCGACCGCGGTGGCAGCGGAGTCGGAAGGGAGCACCCTGTGAGTGCCATCGGTGGAACCCAGAAGGACCCGCGCGACATCCTGCTCGCGCCGGTCGTCTCGGAGAAGAGCTACGCGCTCATCGACGAGGGGAAGTACACGTTCCTGGTCGACCCGGGCGCGAACAAGACCGAGATCAAGGTCGCGGTCGAACGCGTCTTCGGCGTCAAGGTCTCGTCGGTGAACACCGCGAACCGGCAGGGCAAGAGCCGGCGCACCCGGTACGGCACGGGTAAGCGCAAGGACACCAAGCGGGCCATCGTGACGTTGCGCGAGGGCACGATCGACATCTTCGGCGGCTCGGTCGCCTGAGCCTGCGGGCTCGCACGACTGCCGTAGACAACCTTCGAACCCGAGGAAACGCTGCAATGGGAATCCGCAAGTACAAGCCGACGACACCGGGCCGCCGCGGCTCGTCCGTCGCCGACTTCGTCGAGATCACGCGGAGCGAGCCTGAGAAGTCGCTCGTTCGCCCGCTGTCCAAGACCGGTGGTCGCAACTCGTCCGGCCGCATCACCACCCGCCACATCGGTGGTGGCCACAAGCGCGCCTACCGCGTGATCGACTTCCGTCGTCACGACAAGGACGGCGTGCCGGCCAAGGTCGCGCACATCGAGTACGACCCGAACCGCACCGCGCGCATCGCGCTGCTCCACTACGTGGACGGTGAGAAGCGTTACATCATCGCGCCGGCCAAGCTCAAGCAGGGCGACCGGATCGAGAACGGCCCCGAGGCCGACATCAAGCCCGGCAACAACCTGCCGCTGCGCAACATCCCCGTCGGTACGGTGATCCACGCGATCGAGATCCGTCCCGGTGGGGGAGCGAAGATCGCCCGTTCCGCAGGCGCCAGCGTTCAGCTGGTCGCCCGCGAGGGCCGCTTCGCCCAGCTGCGCATGCCGTCCGGTGAGATCCGGAACGTCGACGTCCGCTGCCGCGCCACCATCGGCGAGGTCGGCAACGCCGAGCAGTCCAACATCAACTGGGGCAAGGCCGGCCGCATGCGCTGGAAGGGCAAGCGCCCGACCGTCCGTGGTGTCGCCATGAACCCGATCGACCACCCCCACGGTGGTGGTGAGGGGAAGACGTCCGGTGGTCGTCACCCCGTCAGCCCGTGGGGTCAGCCTGAGGGCCGTACGCGGCGTCCGGGCAAGGAGAGCGACAAGCTCATCGTTCGTCGCCGCCGCACCGGCAAGAAGCGCTGATAGGGAGTTCAGGCCATGCCTCGCAGCTTGAAGAAGGGCCCGTTCGTCGACGACCACCTTCAGAAGAAGGTGGACGCTCAGAACGAGGCCGGTACGCACAACGTCATCCGGACCTGGTCCCGCCGTTCGGTCGTCACGCCGGACTTCCTGGGCCACACGTTCGCGGTGCACGACGGCCGCAAGCACACCCCCGTCTTCGTCACTGAGTCGATGGTGGGGCACAAGCTCGGCGAGTTCGCGCCCACGCGCACGTTCAAGGGCCACGAGAAGGACGACCGCAAGGGTCGTCGCCGCTGAGCCTCCCGGCTCCGCGAGACAACCTTTCGAGACCGAAACCAGGAAGCAGGACAAGGATGGAAGCCAAGGCGCAGACGCGGTACCTCCGCGTCACGCCCCAGAAGGCGCGCCGAGTCGTCGACCTCGTCCGGGGCAAGCAGGCCACTGAGGCCGTCGCTGTGCTCTCGTTCGCCCCGCAGTCCGCGGCGGAACCCGTTCGCAAGCTCGTCGAGAGCGCCATGGCGAACGCGAAGTTCCACGCTGACAAGCACTCTGAGGCGTTCGACCCGGCCGAGTACGTCGTCAAGGCGATCCACGTCGACGAGGGCCCGACGATGAAGCGCTTCCGTCCCCGTGCCCAAGGGCGCGCGGGGCGCATCTTGAAGCGCACCAGCCACATCACCGTGGTCGTCGCACCCGCCGTCAAGGGCGCCAAGAAGACGAGGAGGACCCGCTGATGGGACAGAAGGTCAACCCGTTCGGGTTCCGACTGGGCATCACCACCGATCACCGCAGCCGGTGGTTCGCCGACTCCACCAAGACTGGTCAGCGTTACGCCGACTACGTCAAGGAAGACGTCGCGATCCGCAAGCTCATGGCCAAGGGCATGGAGCGGGCCGGCATCTCCAAGGTGGAGATCGAGCGCACCCGTGACCGGGTCCGCGTCGACATCCACACCGCACGACCGGGCATCGTCATCGGTCGTCGTGGGGCGGAAGCCGACCGCATCCGGACCGAGCTGGAGAAGCTCACCGGCAAGCAGGTGCAGCTGAACATCCTCGAGGTGAAGAACCCCGAGACCGATGCTCAGCTCGTCGCCCAGGGTGTCGCCGAGCAGCTCGCCAGCCGCGTCTCGTTCCGTCGCGCCATGCGCAAGGGGATGCAGACCACGATGCGTTCCGGGGCCAAGGGCATCCGTGTCCAGTGCGCCGGTCGTCTCGGCGGCGCCGAGATGAGCCGTTCCGAGTTCTACCGCGAAGGCCGTGTGCCGCTGCACACCCTCCGCGCGAACATCGACTACGGCTTCTACGAGGCCCGCACCACCTTCGGCCGCATCGGCGTGAAGGTCTGGATCTACCACGGCGACATCACCAGCCGTGAGCTCGCCCAGTCGCAGGCCGCCAACCCGCGCGCCCCGCGTCGTGGCGAGCGCAGCGACCGCCCCGACCGTGGTGCGCGTCGTCCTCGTCCCACCAGCGACGCCCCCGCGGCGGAGGCGGCCCCGGCCGCTGCCGCAGCGCCGGCGACCACCGGATCGGAGGCCTGAGTCGTGCTCATTCCGCGCCGAGTCAAGCACCGCAAGCAGCACCACCCCACGCGGCGTGGTGCGGCCTCCGGCGGCACCCGGGTCACCTTCGGTGAGTACGGGATCATGGCCGTCGAGGGCGGTTACGTCACCAACCGGCAGATCGAGTCCGCTCGTATCGCCATCACCCGCCACATCCGTCGTGGCGGCAAGGTCTGGATCAACATCTACCCGGACCGGCCGCTGACGAAGAAGCCCGCCGAGACCCGCATGGGTTCCGGCAAGGGCTCGCCGGAGTGGTGGATCGCGAACATCAAGCCCGGACGGGTGATGTTCGAACTGTCCTTCCCGACCGAGAAGATCGCTACGGAGGCGCTGACGCGCGCCATCCACAAGCTCCCGGTCAAGTGCAAGATCGTGCGTCGCGAGGGTGGTGAATGATGGCCGTCGGGACGAAGGGCCTGGGCGCCGACGAGCTGCGTGAGTTCGAGGACGCGAAGCTGGTCGACGAGCTCAAGAAGGCCAAGGAAGAGCTGTTCAACCTGCGCTTCCAGTCGGCGACCGGTCAGCTGGAGAACAACTCCCGGCTGAAGGCCGTCAAGCGGGACATCTCCCGCATCTACACGACGATGCGCGAGCGCGAGCTCGGCATCACCGAGGCGCCGATCACGAAGGAGGCTGCGAAGTGAGCGAGCAGACCAGCGCCGCCAGCACCACCGATCGTGGCGACCGCAAGACGCGCCGCGGTTACGTCGTCAGCGACAAGATGCAGAAGACCGTCGTGGTCGAGGTCGAGGACCGCGTGAAGCACCCGCTCTACGCGAAGGTCATCCGCCGCACCACGAAGGTCAAGGCGCACGACGAGGTCGAGACGGCCGGTGTGGGCGACCTCGTCCTCATCGCCGAGACTCGTCCCACTTCGGCGACCAAGCGCTGGCGCGTCGTCGAGGTCCTCGAACGCGCGAAGTGATTCGCGCGCTCTCGAGCGCAGCGACTGACGTCGGGTGGGCCGCTGTCGCGGCCCACCCCCAGATTCCATGTCCGTTCGGCCAGGCTCGCCCCCTCAGCGGGTGGTCGAGAACCGGCGCGACGAAGGAGTAGAGAGTGATCCAGCAGGAGTCGCGGCTCAAGGTCGCCGACAACACGGGTGCCAAGGAGATCTTGTGCATCCGCGTGCTCGGTGGCTCCGGCCGCCGCTACGCCGGCATCGGTGACGTGATCGTGGCAACGGTCAAGGACGCCATCCCCGGTGGAAACGTCAAGAAGGGCGATGTGGTCAAGGCCGTCATCGTCCGTACCAAGAAGGAGCGTCGGCGCGCCGACGGTTCGTACATCCGATTCGACGAGAACGCTGCGGTGATCCTCCGCGCGGACGGCGACCCGCGTGGCACCCGAATCTTCGGGCCCGTCGGTCGTGAACTGCGCGAGAAGAAGTTCATGCGCATCATCTCGCTGGCGCCGGAGGTGCTCTGACCATGGGGAAGACCCGCATCAAGAAGGGTGACCTGGTCCAGGTCATCACCCGCGTTCGCGGTCGTCGCAACGAGGACGGGACCAAGACGTCCGACCTCGGCAAGCAGGGCAAGGTCCTGGACGTCAACGGGGAGACCCAGCGCGTCCTCGTCGAGGGTGTGAACCGCATCAAGCGTCACACCAAGGCTCGTCCGGGCACGGAGGGTGGCATCGTCGAGCGCGAGGCCCCCATCCACATCTCGAACGTGCAGCTCGTCGACCCGGAGACCAAGAAGCCGACCCGTGTGGGCATCCGCACGGAGCAGGTGGAACGCGACGGTCGCACCAAGACCAACCGCATCCGCGTCGCCAAGCGTTCCGGCAAGGACATCTGATGACCACGACGACTGAAACCCGTGCGTTGCCGCGTCTGAAGCAGCGCTACCGCGAAGAGATCAAGGGTCAGCTGCACGAGCAGTTCGCCTACCCGAACGTCATGCAGATCCCCGGCCTGGTCAAGGTCGTGGTGAACATGGGTGTCGGCGAGGCGGCTCGTGACTCCAAGCTCATCGACGGCGCTGTCCGCGACCTGACGGCCATCACCGGTCAGAAGCCGCAGGTCACCAAGGCCCGCAAGTCGATCGCGCAGTTCAAGCTGCGCGAGGGCATGCCGATCGGTTGCCACACCACGCTGCGGGGCGACCGCATGTGGGAGTTCCTCGACCGTCTGACGTCGCTGGCGCTCCCGCGCATCCGCGACTTCCGTGGTCTCTCGCCGAAGCAGTTCGACGGGAACGGCAACTACACCTTCGGTCTCAACGAGCAGTCCATGTTCCACGAGATCGACCAGGACAGGATCGACCGCGTCCGCGGTATGGACATCACGGTCGTGACGACGGCGAAGACCGACGACGAAGGCCGTGCGCTGCTGCGTGCTCTGGGCTTCCCGTTCAAGGAGAACTGACCGTGGCGAAGACCGCTCTGATCACCAAGGCCGCACGCAAGCCGAAGTTCAAGGTTCGTGGCTACACCCGTTGCCAGAAGTGCGGGCGTCCCCACGCCGTGTACAAGAAGTTCGGCCTGTGCCGAATCTGTGTGCGCGAGATGGCACACGCGGGCGAGCTGCCCGGTGTGACCAAGAGCAGCTGGTGAGTGGGATCGACCTGCTGGTGACTTCTGACATCATTTCGACGACGCCGAAGGTCCGGAGCGCACACCGCGCACCGGAAACCCCGGCGAGGAAGGGCGGACGAGCCCGATGACGATGACTGACCCCATCGCCGACATGTTGACGCGCTTGCGTAACGCCAACTCGGCGTACCACGACACCGTGTCCATGCCGTACAGCAAGCTGAAGTCGCACATCGCCGAGATCCTGCAGGCCGAGGGCTACATCGCCTCCTGGTCCGTGGAGGACGCCGAAGTCGGCAAGAAGCTGTCCATGGAGCTGAAGTTCGGCCCCAACCGCGAGCGTTCGATCGCCGGCCTGCGCCGTGTGAGCAAGCCCGGTCTCCGGGTGTACGCGAAGTCGACCAACCTGCCCCGCGTTCTGGGCGGCCTGGGCGTGGCGATCCTGTCCACCTCCTCGGGTCTCCTGACCGACAAGCAGGCCAACAAGAAGGGCGTGGGTGGGGAAGTCCTCGCCTACGTCTGGTGAGGGAGGAGGACTCATGTCGCGCATCGGTCGACTCCCGATCACCGTCCCCACGGGCGTGGACGTGACCATCGACGGCCTCGCCGTCACGGTCAAGGGCCCCAAGGGCGAGCTGAACCACACCATCGCGTCCCCGATCTCCGTCGAACGTGGCGAAGACGGCACGCTGCTGGTCAAGCGTCCGGACGACGAGCGCGTCTCGCGCTCGCTGCACGGACTCACCCGCACCCTGCTGGCCAACATGGTCGAGGGTGTGACGAAGGGCTACGAGAAGAAGCTCGAGATCGTCGGTACCGGTTACCGCGTGACGCCGAAGGGTTCGGACCTCGAGTTCGCCCTCGGCTTCAGCCACCCGGTCGTGGTGAAGGCTCCGGCCGGCATCACCTTCGCCGTCGAGAACAACACGCGCTTCTCCGTCGCCGGCATCGACAAGCAGCAGGTGGGCGAGATCGCCGCCAACATCCGCAAGCTGCGCAAGCCCGACCCCTACAAGGGCAAGGGCGTTCGCTACGCCGGCGAGCAGATCCGCCGCAAGGTCGGAAAGGCTGGTAAGTGACGATGGGTCTCTCCACTCAGCGCACCACGAAGGGCAAGGCGGCTTCGCTCAAGCGCCGTCACACCCGAGTGCGCAAGAAGGTCGTGGGCACCGCAGTGCGTCCGCGTCTCGTCGTCACCCGGTCCGCCCGGCACGTGTTCGTCCAGGTCATCGACGACGCACAGGGTCACACCCTCGCGTCGGCCTCGACCATGGAGACGGACCTGCGCGCGAGCAGCGACGACAAGTCGGCCAAGGCGAAGGCTGTCGGCGTCCTCGTCGGCGAGCGGGCCAAGGCGGCCGGCATCGAAGCCGTGGTCTTCGACCGCGGTGGGAACCGGTACGCGGGTCGAGTCGCGGCCATCGCCGACGGCGCCCGGGAAGCCGGGTTGGCCCTGTGACCCGAGCACTCGAAGAGATGAGGAACGTCTGATGCCTGGACCCCAGCGCCGAGGCGCCGGTGGCGCCGGTGCGGCCGGCGGCAACAACGACAACCGTGGTGGCGGCAGCGGCGACAACCGCGGCCGTCGCGACAACGCCGGTGGCGGTCGCGACCGCGGACAGGGTGGTGCGGGTGACCGCAGCAACTTCGTCGAGCGCGTCGTGACCATCAACCGCGTCGCCAAGGTCGTCAAGGGCGGCCGTCGCTTCAGCTTCACGGCCCTCGTGGTCGTGGGTGACGGCGACGGAACCGTCGGTGTCGGCTACGGCAAGGCCAAGGAGGTGCCCGCGGCGATCGCCAAGGGTGTCGAAGAGGCCAAGAAGAACTTCTTCCGCGTCCCGCGGATCCAGGGGACCATCCCGCACCCCATCCAGGGTGAGAAGGCGGCCGGCGTGGTCATGCTGCGCCCGGCTTCCCCGGGTACCGGCGTCATCGCCGGTGGTCCCGTCCGCGCGGTGCTCGAGTGCGCGGGTATCCACGACGTCCTGTCGAAGTCCCTCGGCAGCAGCAACGCCATCAACATCGTGCACGCGACGATCGAGGCCCTCCGTGGCCTCGAGCGTCCCGAGCAGGTGGCGGCGCGTCGTGGTCTGCCCGTCGAGCACGTCGCCCCGGTCGCGCTGCTGCGCGCCCAGGCTGCGGGGGTGACCTCCTGATGGCTCGTCTCAAGGTGACCCAGATCAACTCGGGCATCGGCCGCAAGCAGAACCAGCGCGAGACGCTGCGCAGCCTCGGCCTGCACAAGATCGGGCAGTCGGTCGTCAAGGACGACAAGCCCGAGTTCCGCGGGATGGTCAACACCGTCTCGCACCTCGTGACCGTGGAGGAGGTCGACTGATGGCCAACCAGGGTGAACACGTCCTGAAGCTGCACCACCTGCGTCCGGCTCCGGGTTCGAACACCGCCAAGACCCGTGTGGGTCGCGGTGAGGGCAGCAAGGGCAAGACCGCCGGTCGTGGGACCAAGGGCACCAAGGCTCGTTACTCGGTGCCCGAGGCCTTCGAGGGCGGCCAGATGCCCCTGCACATGCGCCTGCCGAAGCTGCGCGGGTTCAAGAACCCGTTCCGCGTCGAGTACCAGGTCGTCAACCTCGACAAGCTCGGCTCCCTCTTCCCCGAAGGCGGCACCATCGGTGTCGACGAGCTCGTCGCCAGTGGCGCGGTCCGCAAGGGCCAGCTCGTCAAGGTGCTGGGCACGGGGGAGATCTCCGTGGCTCTGCAGGTGACGGCAGACAAGTTCTCGACGTCGGCGGCCGAGAAGATCGCGGCTGCGGGCGGTTCCACCACCGTTCGCTGACCCAGCGACGACACAGCCCACGCGGCGGTAGCGACGAGTGATCGTCCGCTACCGCCGCGTGTGCGTTTGTGGCGGGGTAGGGTCCTCTGTGGGCTGCGTGCGTGCGACGTGTCGCACGTCCGGCCCAACCGTCCGATCTGTCAGTGACGAACCCGCCCTCCCCGCGCACCGCGGGGGAGTGCGGTGCAGGAGGTTGTAGTGCTCACCGCAATCGGTCGCGCCTTCCGGACGCCCGACCTGCGCCGCAAGCTGCTCTTCACGCTGGGGATCATCGTGCTGGTGCGGCTCGGCTCGTTCGTCCCGGCCCCAGGGGTCTCCTACAGCGCCGTCCAGTCGTGCATCAAGGCGTCGCAGTCGGGCAACGACCTGCTGGGCCTGGTGAACCTGTTCTCCGGCGGCGCGCTGCTGCAGCTGAGCATCTTCGCGCTCGGGATCATGCCGTACATCACAGCGAGCATCATCATCCAGCTGCTGACGGTGGTCATCCCGCGCTTCGAGGACCTCAAGAAGGAGGGCCAGCAGGGGACGACCAAGCTCACGCAGTACACGCGGTACCTGACGATCGGTCTCGCGGTCCTGCAGTCGACCACCTACGTGACCATCGCCAAGGACCCCTCGCGGCTCTTCGGCACGGCGTGCAACGCCCAGGTCCTCCCCGACCAGAGCGTCCAGACGATCGTGCTGATGGTCATGACCATGACCGCCGGCACCGGCCTGATCATGTGGATGGGTGAGCTCGTCACCGAGCGCGGCATCGGCAACGGCATGTCCCTGCTGATCTTCGCCCAGATCGCCGCGGGCTTCCCCTCCGCGCTCTGGGGCATCCAGAACCAGCAGGGCTGGGGCACCTTCGTCGCGGTCCTCGCGATCATCGTCGTGGTGGTCGCCCTCGTCGTGGCCGTCGAGCAGTCCCAGCGCCGGGTGCCCGTCCAGTACGCCAAACGGATGATCGGCCGCCGCATGTACGGGGGCACCTCGACCTACATCCCGCTCAAGGTCAACATGGCCGGCGTCATCCCGGTGATCTTCGCGTCGTCGCTGCTGTACCTGCCGGCGCTGGTGGGCCAGTTCAGCGACCCGAACGCGGGCTGGGTCATCTGGATCAACGACAACCTGACCAAGGGTGACCACCCGCTGTACATGGTCACGTACTTCCTGCTCATCATCTTCTTCGCGTACTTCTACGTCGCGATCACGTTCAACCCGGACGAGGTCGCCGAGAACATGCGCAAGTACGGCGGTTTCATCCCCGGGGTGCGCGCCGGACGGCCCACCGCCGAGTACCTGGACTACATCCTCACCCGCATCACCCTGCCAGGATCGCTGTACCTGGGACTGATCGCCCTGCTCCCGCTCATCGCTATCGTGCTCTTCAACGCCAGCACGAACCTGCCCTTCGGGGGCACGTCGATCCTGATCATCGTCGGGGTCGGGCTCGAGACGGTGAAGCAGATCGAGTCCCAGCTCCAACAGCGCAACTACGAAGGGTTCTTGCGATGACTCGTCTCGTCCTCCTCGGTCCGCCGGGTGCCGGCAAGGGCACCCAGGCCAAGCTCCTCTCCGCCCGCCTGGGGGTGCCGGCCATCTCCACCGGCGACATCTTCCGGACCCACGTCGCGGAGCAGACCGAACTGGGCAAGACCGTCCAGGAGTACCTGGACGCCGGCAAGTACGTGCCGGACACCGTGACCAACGCGATGGTCCACGACCGCCTCGAGCAGCCCGACGCCACCGAGGGCTTCATCCTCGACGGCTACCCCCGCACGACGGACCAGGTCCGCGAGCTCGACGAGATGCTCTCCGGGTTCGGCGTGAAGCTCGAGCACGTGCTCGAGATCACCGCGGACACCGACGAGCTCGTCCGTCGGCTGACGCACCGCGCGCTGGAGCAGGGGCGCAGCGACGACACCGAAGAGGTCGTCCGCACCCGCCAGCAGGTCTACCTGGACCAGACGGCGCCCCTCGTGAAGGTCTACTCCGACCGCGGGCTGCTGCGCAGCGTCGACGGCCTCGGCGGGATCGCCGAGGTCACCTCGCGCCTGGTCGCCGCCCTCGGCCTCCCGAACTGACGCGCCGCCACCGTGCTCGGACGTGAACGGGTCGAGATCAAGACCCCCGAACAGATCCAGAAGATGCGTGCGGCGGGGCTGCTGACGTCCGCGGCCCTGGAGTCGGTGCGGGCCGCCCTGCGGCCCGGGATCACTCCGAAGGAGCTGGACGCCATCGGCGCGGAGGTCATCCACGCGGGTGGTGGGACGTCCAACTTCCTCGGTTACCACGGCTACCCGGCCACGCTCTGCATCTCGGTCAACGAGGTCGTCGTGCACGGGATCCCCGGCGACACCCCGCTCGTGGCGGGCGACGTCGTCTCGATCGACGGGGGAGCGGTGGTCGACGGCTGGCACGGCGACTCCGCCTTCACCGCGATCGTGGGTGAGCCGGACGACGCCGGCGACGCGGAACTGGTCGAGATCACCCGTCAGGCGCTCTGGGCGGGCATCGCAGCCCTCGACGCACGCGGGAGGGTCGGCGACGTCGGCGCGGCCGTGGAGGACGCCGTGGACGGCCGCCTGGGCATCGTCGACGGCTACACCGGCCACGGGATCGGCACGGCCATGCACATGGCGCCCGACGTCCTGAACTACCGGGTCCGCGAGAAGGGCCCCAAGGTCCGTCCCGGCATGGTGCTGGCCATCGAGCCGATGTGCACCCGTGGGGGGATCGAGACCGACGTCCTGCCGGACGACTGGACCGTGGTCACCTCCGACGGCACCCGCGCCGCGCACTGGGAGCACACCGTGGCCGTCCTCGACGAGGGCCTCTGGGTGCTGACCGCACCCGACGGGGGCGCCTCGGAGCTCGCGGCGTTCGGGGTCCAGGTCCCTTCCGCCTGACCCCGCCAGGGGCTGCGGCGCCGCCCCCCGCGGTCGGGTGCTGGAGCCGGCGCGCAGCGCCGGACGCGTCTTGTGTTGCGCCCCAGCCCACTTCAGCGGCATCATCGCCCGATTTCGTCTCAGGCGCGCCGTCACGTAAGCTTGACCGTCGGTCCGCCATGCCTCCTCGTTCGCACGTTCTGTGCTCACGAGGGCCGGGCTGATCCCGAACCGACACTTGATGGAAAAGCGGAGGACATGCCGAAGAAGGACGGCGTCATCGAGATCGAAGGCACCGTGATCGAGGCCCTGCCGAACGCGATGTTTCGCGTCGAGCTGAGCAACGGTCACAAGGTGCTCGCCCACATCTCGGGGAAGATGCGCCAGCACTACATCCGCATCCTCCCGGAGGACCGGGTGGTCGTCGAGCTCAGCCCCTACGACCTGTCCCGCGGGCGCATCGTCTACCGCTACAAGTGACCCACCCACTGGCCGCCGATCCCCGCTCCCCGCGGGCGGGGTCAGCACGACCGGAGAAGCGATGAAGGTCAAGCCGAGCGTCAAGAAGATCTGCGACAAGTGCAAGGTGATCCGCCGTCACGGTCGGGTCATGATCATCTGCGACAACCTGCGTCACAAGCAGCGTCAGGGCTGAGCTCCGGCTCACCCAGCAGTCGATCCACGGAAAGGTCACCGCACGCAGACGGTGGCACCCAGCGCAGGACCCTCCGACCGCAGCACGAGCCGCGGTCGGTGACACCCCCGGTCGGAGGCCGGGGACCCGCAGGAGACGGCGGGGCAGGTCCTGCACCAGACCTCCGCGACAGATAGGGACCATCCCGCATGGCACGTCTCGTCGGCGTCGACCTCCCCCGCGAAAAGCGGCTGGAGATCGCGCTCACGTACATCTACGGCGTCGGTCGCACGCGAGCCCAGGAAACCCTGGCCGCGACGGGCGTGAGTCCGGACCTGCGCGTCCGCGACCTCACGGACGACGACCTGGTCGCGCTCCGCGACCACATCGAGGGCAACTACCGCGTCGAGGGTGACCTCCGCCGCGAGGTGGCCGCCGACATCCGCCGCAAGGTGGAGATCGGTTGCTACCAGGGCCTGCGGCACCGCCGCGGTCTGCCCGTCCGCGGGCAGCGCACCAAGACCAACGCGCGCACCCGCAAGGGCCCGAAGCGCACCGTGGCCGGCAAGAAGAAGGCCGGTCGCAAGTAACCGTCGCAGTCTGACGGCGCGGTCCGCCAGCGGGCCGCCTCGCGAACCCACGGGTTCGCCCTCGATCTCAGTCGCCGCAGTACACCAGGAGCCCGGAGAGCATGCCTCCCAAGAGCCGTACGGCCACGGCGACGCGCAAGCCGCGTCGCAAGGAGAAGAAGAACGTCGCGCACGGTCACGCGCACATCAAGTCGACGTTCAACAACACGATCGTCTCGATCACCGACCCGACGGGCGCGGTCATCGCGTGGGCGTCGGCCGGTCAGGTCGGGTTCAAGGGGTCCCGCAAGTCGACCCCGTTCGCTGCGCAGATGGCCGCCGAGGCGGCCGCGCGTCGTGCGCAGGAGCACGGCATGCGCAAGGTCGACGTCTTCGTCAAGGGACCGGGTTCCGGCCGCGAGACCGCGATCCGTTCCCTCCAGGCCACCGGCCTGGAGGTCGGCGCGATCCAGGACGTCACCCCCAGCCCGCACAACGGCTGCCGGCCGCCCAAGCGTCGGCGCGTCTGACGTCGGTGCGGTCCCGCAGGCCCAGGCCTGCGGGACCCACCTGATCGGACCAGTTCTCTGATCGAGTCAGACCCCGTCGGCGGACCGATGCTGACGGGCGTGCGGGGCGTCATATGGCGGACGCCCGCGGGAAGGAACCTCCGTGCTGATCGCACAGCGCCCCACCCTCACCGAGGACGTCGTCGACGAGTACCGCTCGCGCTTCGTCATCGAACCCCTCGAACCCGGCTTCGGGTACACCCTCGGCAACTCGCTGCGCCGCACGCTGCTGTCGTCCATCCCGGGCGCGGCCGTGACGAGCCTGCGGATCGACGGTGTGCTCCACGAGTTCACCTCCGTGCCGGGGGTCAAGGAGGACGTCACCGAGATCGTCCTCAACGTCAAGAACCTCGTGGTCTCCTCGGAGCACGACGAACCCGTCGTGATGTACCTGCGCAAGCAGGGGCCGGGCGCGGTCACCGCGGCCGACATCGCCCCGCCCGCGGGGGTCGAGGTCCACAACCCCGACCTGCACATCGCGACGCTCAACGGCAAGGGCAAGCTCGAGCTGGAGCTGACGGTCGAACGCGGCCGCGGCTACGTCTCGGCGGCGCAGAACAAGACGGGTGAGCAGGAGATCGGCCGCATCCCGGTCGACTCGATCTACTCCCCCGTCCTGAAGGTGACGTACAAGGTCGAGGCGACCCGCGTCGAGCAGCGGACGGACTTCGACCGTCTCGTCGTCGACGTCGAGACCAAGCACGCCATCACCCCGCGCGACGCCGTGGCGTCCGCGGGCAAGACGCTGACCGAGCTGTTCGGTCTGGCCCGTGAGCTCAACGTCGAGGCCGAAGGCATCGACATGGGTCCCTCGCCGACCGACGCCGCGCTGGCGGCGGACCTCGCGCTGGAGATCGAGGCGCTGGACCTCACCGTCCGGTCCTACAACTGCCTCAAGCGCGAGGGCATCCACACCGTCGGGGAACTGGTCTCGCGCAGCGAGGCCGACCTGCTCGACATCCGCAACTTCGGGCAGAAGTCCATCGACGAGGTGAAGGCCAAGCTGGTCGGCATGGGCCTGCACCTCAAGGACTCCCCGCCCGGGTTCGACCCGAGCGCCGTCGTCAACGACTTCGAGGACGACGACGCGTCGTTCGCCGAGGACGAGCAGCTCTGACCGTCCGTCGCCCCTCCCCCCGCTGACGCGGGGGAGGGGTAAAACCGAGGAGACAACAACATGCCCACCCCCACCAAGGGTCCGCGGCTCGGCGGCGGGCCGGCCCACGAGAAGCTGATCATCGCCAACCTGGCGACGGCCCTCTTCGAGCACCGCAGCATCACCACCACCGAGGCCAAGGCCAAGCGGATGCGTCCGTACGCCGAACGCCTGATCACCTTCGCGAAGAAGGGTGACCTGGCGGCCCGCCGCGAGGTCATGAAGACGATCCGCGACAAGTCCGTCGTGCACTTCCTCTTCACCGAGATCGCGCCGGCCATGGCCGAGCGCAACGGTGGGTACACCCGCATCGTCAAGATCGGGCCCCGCAAGGGCGACAACGCCCCCATGGCGGTGATCCAGCTCGTCATGGAGCCGGTCAGCGCCAAGCAGGGTGTCGTCCGCGAGGCGGAGCGCGCCGCCGCGGCGACCGCTCCGGCGGCCGACGAGGTCGTCGTCGGTGACGAGGCCCCCGCGGCCGAGTCCACCGACGCGAACCAGGTCGAGGCCGGCAGCGTGGACCAGCCCGACACCCTCCCCGACGCGGACGCCCCGGCGACCGCTGACGAGGGTGTCGAGGTCGACGCCGCCGAGGCCGACCCGAGCGACGAGAACACGAAGGACCAGGCCTGAGCGCCTCCCTTCACCCCGACGAGCCCGTCCTCCCCGACACCGGGGAGGGCGGGCTCGTCCGCGTTCCCCCCGGCGTCGTGCGGGTGCGACTGGACCTCGGCTACGACGGCACCGCCTTCTCCGGCTGGGCCGAGCAGCCGGGGTTGCGCACCGTCCAGGGCGAGCTGACCGCCGGGCTGGCCCGGGTCCTGCGCCTGGACCCCGCCCCCCGGCTCACCGTGGCGGGGCGCACCGACGCCGGGGTGCACGCGAACGGCCAGGTGGCCCACGTCGACGTCCCGCGCGCCCGCTGGGACGCCGTCCCGGGCCGGTCGGGCACGGAGCCCGCAGCGGCCCTCGTACGGCGCCTGGCGGGCGTCCTGCCGCCCGACGTGCGGGTGCACCGGGCCGGGCTCGCCCCCGAGGGTTTCGACGCCCGCTTCAGCGCCCTGCGCCGCCGCTACGCGTACCGCGTCTGCGACGACCCCGCGGGGCTCCCGCCGTTGCGGCGCTTCGACGTCCTGCACCACCGCCGCCCCCTCGACCTGGGCGCGATGGACCTCGCGGCGCGCAGCCTCGTCGGCCTGCGCGAGTTCGCCGCGTTCTGCCGGCCCCGGGAGGGCGCCACGACCGTGCGGACCCTGCTGGCGTACTCGTGGACCCGGGACGGTGACGGTCTGCTCGTGGCCGACGTGCAGGCGGACGCCTTCTGCCACTCGATGGTGCGCGCCCTCGTCGGCGCCGCGCTGGCCGTGGGTGACGGCCGTCGCGACGTCGCCTGGCCCCGGCTGGTGCAGGACGCCGCGGTGCGCGACCCCACCGTCGCGGTCGTCGCAGCGCAGGGACTGACCCTCGAGGAGGTCGTCTACCCCGCCGACGGGGACCTGGCCGCGCGCGCCCACGAGGCCCGTGCGGTGCGCACGCTCCCCTGAGCGGGTGGCCCGGGCGGCGCGCCCGGGTGGTCGTGGGGCAGGGTGGTGGGTGTGCCCACGCTCGTCGTCGTCCGCCACGCGAAGGCCGATTCGCCGGTAGGACTCCAGGACATCGCCCGCCCCCTCGCCGAACGGGGGAAGGCGGACGCCGTCGAGGCCGGTCGGTGGCTCGCGGAGAACGTCGGTGGCTGCGACCTGCTGCTGACCTCGCCCGCCCGCCGGACCGAGGAGACCACCGCGCGCCTGCTGGACGGGTGGGGCGTCGCTCCGGTCGTCGTCGACGAGGAGCGGCTCTACGAGGCCTCGCTCGGTGACCTGCTGCGCATCGTGCGGGGTCTGGACACCGACCGCCCCGACGCGACCGTCGTGATCGTCGCGCACAACCCCGGCGTGAGCTCCCTCGTCGAGGCCCTCACCGGTGAGGTGAGCCAGCTGCGCACCGGGGGCATCGCCGTCGTCGCGGTGCAGGGGGAGTGGGCCGACGCGGACACCACCAGCTGCAGCCTGACCCACCAGCACACCGCCCGCGCGGAAACCGGCGGCGAGCACTAGCCACCGCACGGCAGACTGGTCGCCCGTGGCGGGATCTGGGAACAGCGGTGGGCACGTCGACGTCTCGGGGGTCGGGCACGAACTGCCGGACGGGCGCCCCCTCCTCGACGGGGTGTCGTTCCGCGTCGCCGACGGGTCGACGACCGCGCTGATCGGTCCCAACGGCACCGGCAAGACCACCCTGCTGCGGCTCATCGCCGGGGACGAACCGGTGCAGGAGGGCGCGATCGCCCGCAGCGGCGGGCTCGGCGTGATGCGTCAGTTCGTCGGTTCCGTCCGCGACGAGACCTCGGTGGCCGAACTCCTCGTCTCCGTCGCCCCCGAGGCCCTGCGCCGAGCGTTCGCGGCCGTCGAGACCGCCGAGACCGCGATGGTCGAGGAGGAGTCGGAGAAGTCCCAGATGCGCTACGCGCAGGCCCTGGCCGACTTCGGTGACGCCGGCGGGTACGAGCAGGAGGTCCTCTGGGACGAGTGCACCTCGGCCGCGCTGGGGATGTCGTTCGAGGCCTGCCGGTACCGGCCGGTGCGGACGCTCTCCGGCGGGGAGCAGAAGCGCCTCGTCCTGGAGGCGTTGCTGCGCGGACCCGAGGGCGTCCTGCTGCTCGACGAACCCGACAACTACCTCGACGTCCCCGGCAAGCGCTGGCTGGAGGAACAGCTCCGCGCCACGACGAAGTCGGTGCTGCTGGTGAGCCACGACCGGGAACTGCTCTCCGCTGCGGCGGAACGCATCGTGACGCTGGAACCCGGTGCGCTGGGTGCGGTCTCCTGGACCCACGGGGGTTCCTTCGCCGACTACGGCGCGGCCCGCCAGGCCCGCGGGGAACGGCTGGAGGAACTCCGGCGGCGCTGGGACGAGGAACGCGTCAAGCTCCGCACCCTCGTCGTGACCCTGCGGGAGAAGTCGAAGTTCAACGACGGCATGGCCTCGCGCTACGCCGCCGCCCAGACCCGGCTCGCGAAGTTCGAGGAGGCCGGTCCGCCGCAGGCGCCCCCGGCGGCCCAGGACGTCCGGATGCGGTTGCAGGGCGGGCGGACCGGCAAGCGCGCCGTGGTCGTGGAGGGCCTGGAGCTGACGGGCCTCATGAAGCCCTTCGACGCCGAGCTGTGGCTGGGGGACCGGGTCGCGGTCCTCGGGGCGAACGGTTCCGGCAAGTCGCACTTCCTGCGGTTGCTGGCCGCCGGCGGCTCCGACCCCGACGCCGAGCACCGCCCGGTGGACGAGCACGTCCCCGACCCCGTCGCGCACCGCGGTTCCGCACGCCTCGGGGCGCGGGTGCGGCCGGGGTGGTTCGCCCAGACCCACGAGCAGCCCTCGCTGGTCGGCAAGACCCTGCTGGACGTCCTGCACCGCGGGAACTCCCACCGCTCCGGCCTGGACCGCGAGGCGGCCTCGCGGGCGCTGGACCGCTACGGCCTGGCCGAGGCCGCGGAACAGCGCTTCGAGCACCTCTCCGGGGGTCAGCAGGCCCGGTTGCAGATCCTGCTGCTGGAGCTGTCCGGGGCGACGCTGCTGCTGCTGGACGAACCGACCGACAACCTCGACCTGCACTCCGCGGAGGCGCTGGAGCAGGCGCTGGGGGTCTTCGAGGGGACGGTCGTGGCCGTCACCCACGACCGCTGGTTCGCCCGCGGTTTCGACCGCTTCCTGCTCTTCGGCGAGGACGGTCGGGTCGTGGAGACACCGGAGCCCGTGTGGGACGTCAGCCGGGTCGAACGGGCGCGCTGACCACGCGTCGACCACGCGCTGACCGCGCGTCGACCACGGCCGCGGCGGAGCCGTTTTGACCCGCGGCGTGGACGACAGGTACCGTCGGGAGTCGTTGTGCCCACGCAGTGCCTGCCGTCAGCGCCCGGTCTCATGACCTGCGCGCTGCAGGATCTCGAGCGCGGGCCGGTCCGCAATTCGTCTCGAGGAGATGGGCAACCCCCGTGCGCACGTTCACCCCGAAGCCAGGCGACATCGATCACCGCTGGCTCGTCATCGACGCGGAGGACGTCGTGCTGGGCCGCCTCGCGGTGCAGACCGCGACGCTCCTGCGCGGCAAGCACAAGGCGACCTACGCGCCGCACGTCGACGGTGGCGACTTCGTCATCATCGTCAACGCCGCCAAGGTGGCCCTCACCGGCTCCAAGCGCGAGCAGAAGGTCGCCTACCGCCACTCGGGCTACCCGGGCGGTCTGAAGGCCACCAGCTACGTCGACCTGCTGGAGAAGAACCCGGAGAAGGCCGTCGAGAAGGCCATCCGCGGCATGATCCCCCGGAACTCCCTCGGTCGTCAGGTCATGAGCAAGCTCAAGGTCTACGCCGGCCCGGAGCACCCGCACGCGGCTCAGCAGCCCGTGCCGTACACGATCCACCAGGTCGCGCAGTGAGCCGCGGCAGTCACACCGCCGCACACCCGGCAAACTGAGCGAGGAGCATCGTGAGCACCGATTTCACCCCTGAGGTCGTCGAGGACATCACCGAGTCCGACGAGTTCACCGGCACGTACACCTCCGAGTCGTCCACCCCGGCGACCGGCGGCAACAGCATCATCGCTCCCGGCGGGGCCACCGGCCGCCGCAAGGAAGCCGTCGCCCGCGTCCGCATCGTGCCGGGTACCGGCAAGTGGACGATCAACGGTCGTGAGCTGGACAACTACTTCCCGAACAAGGTGCACCAGCAGCTCGTCAACGAGCCTTTCCGCGTCACCGCGCTCGAGGGGTCGTTCGACGTCATCGCCCGCATCCACGGTGGTGGCTCCTCCGGTCAGGCCGGCGCGCTGCGTCTCGGTGTCGCCCGCGCGCTGAACGCGATCGACCTCGAGGCCAACCGCCCGTCCCTGAAGAAGGCCGGGTTCCTGACCCGCGACCCGCGCGCCATCGAGCGCAAGAAGGCCGGGCTGAAGAAGGCCCGCAAGGCGCCGCAGTTCAGCAAGCGCTGATCCAGCGCTCAGCGAGTACCGTCACGACGGCCCCGGGAGTCCTCCCGGGGCCGTCGTGTCACGTCCGGCCGGTGTCGGCCGTGTGGGGGAGGAACAGAGGGTGGCGCGGCTCTTCGGGACCGATGGTGTGCGGGGGCTGGCGAACGTCGACCTCACCGCCGACATGGCGCTGGGACTGGCGGTCGCCGCGGCGACCGTCCTGGTCGAACCGGGTGGCAGCGCGCACCCGCGGGCGCTCGTGGCCCGCGACCCCCGCGCGTCGGGGGAGTTCCTCTCCGCCGCGGTCGTGGCCGGTCTGGCGAGCGCCGGGGTCGATGTCCTCGACGTCGGTGTCGTGCCGACGCCGGCGCTGGCCCACCTGGTGGACACCTCCGGCGCCGACTTCGGCGTGATGCTGTCCGCCTCGCACAACCCCATGCCCGACAACGGGTTGAAGATCTTCGCCCGCGGCGGGGTGAAGCTCCCCGACGACGTCGAGGACGCCGTGGAGCGCGCATACCGCGAGGGCGGCGGGCGTCGTCCGACGGGGGCCGCCGTGGGCCGGGTCCACGCGGGACCGGACGTGGAGCAGGACGCGCAGGACACCTACGTCGCGCACCTGCTCTCCACCCTGCCGGGCGGACCGGGGTCGCTCGCCGGGCTGCACGTGGTCGTCGACTGCGCCAACGGCGCCGCCAGCGCGATCTCCCCGCGGGTGCTGGCCGAGGCCGGCGCCACGGTGACGACGCTGTACGCCGCGCCCGACGGGCTGAACATCAACGACGGCTGCGGCTCCACGCACCTCGAACCCCTCACCGAGGCCGTCCTGGCCCACGGTGCGGACATCGGCCTGGCCCACGACGGCGACGCCGACCGCTGCCTGGCCGTGGACGCCGCCGGTCACACGATCGACGGCGATCAGATCATGGCCGTCCTGACCCTGGCCCTGCGCGACCGCGGGCAGCTCGTCGAGGACACCCTCGTCGCCACCGTCATGAGCAACCTCGGTCTGCGCCTCGCGATGCAGCGCGAGGGCGTCACGATGATCGAGACCGGCGTCGGCGACCGCTACGTCCTGGAGGCCCTGAGCGCGGGGAAGTGGAGCATCGGCGGCGAGCAGAGCGGCCACGTCGTCCTGCCCGAGCACGCGACGACGGGTGACGGCGTCCTCACCGGTCTGCACCTGCTGGCGCGGATGGCCGAGACCGGCCGCACCCTGGAGGACCTCGCCGGTGTCGTCCAGCGGTTGCCGCAGGTCCTCATCAACGTCCGGGGGGTGGACAAGTCCCGCGCCGGCAGCGACGCGGAACTGCTCGCGGCCGTCGGCGACGCCGAACGCGAACTCGGCGAGACCGGCCGGGTGCTGCTGCGCCCCAGCGGGACCGAACCCCTCGTGCGGGTCATGGTCGAGGCCGCGCACACCGAGCACGCCCAGGACGTCGCCGGTCGCCTGGCCGAGGTCGTCCGGAAACGACTCGCGCTCTGAACCTCCGGTCTGGCTGACTGGACCGCGTGGAGCTCACCTCGACGACGAACGCCGCCCCCGACCGCGCCACGTGGGCGGCGGAGCACTTCGACGACTGGTACGACGTCCTGGCCGCGGCCGAGGCGCAGGACCGCCCCGATCCCTCGACCTGGCGGCGCGGTGAGCTCCGGGCCGAGCTGGAGCGGGGGAGCACGGAGGAGGAGGTCCACCTCGTGCTGGCCCGCGAGGGCGGTGTCCCCGTCGGCGTCGCCGAGGTGCGCTTCACCCTGCTGGACAACACCCGCACCGCCTGGGTCCAGGTCGGCGTCGTGGCGGACCAGCGGCGACGCGGGGTCGGTACCGCGCTGCTGGAGCACGCCCTCGATCTCGCCGAGGCCGCCGGCCGCAGCACGGTGCGGATCTCCGTCGACCGTCCGGTGACCCACCCCGAGGAAACCTGGCCGGGGTCACGCGCCGCGCGGGCCTGGGGTTTCACCCGCGGTCAGCTCGAAGCCCGTCGCCAGCTCCCGCTGCCGGTGCCGCCGGAGCGACTGGTGGCGTTGGCGGCCGCGGCCCGTCCGCACGCGTCGGGGTACCGGTTGCGCAGCTTCGCCGGCTGGGTTCCCGAGGCGGACCTCGACGTGATGGCCGCCCTCACCGCGCGGATGAGCACCGACGCCCCGATGGGCGACCTCGAGGTCGAACCCGAGGTGTGGGACGGTGACCGGATCCGCGAGGTCGAGGCCGCCCGGGCGGCGCAGGGCCGGCACCAGTGGGTGGCGGTGGCCGAGGACCCGGGCGGTGCGGCCGTCGGCTACAGCGTCCTGGTGCGCTCCGACCACGAACCGGAGCGGCTCATCCAGCTGGACACCCTGGTGCTGCGCGAACACCGCGGACACCGGCTGGGGATGCTGCTGAAACTCGAGTGCCTGCGCACCGCCGTGGTGGACAATCCTGTCGCGCAACGGGTCTCGACGTGGAACGCGGTGTCGAACACGCCGATGATCGCGGTCAACGAGCAGCTCGGTTTCGTCCTCGACGAACTGATCGAGGAACTCGAGGCGCCCGTGGCCGAGATCCGTCACACCCTGCGGGATCACACCCTGCGGGATCAGACTTTGCGCAACCGCACCTGACGCACCGAGTGGTCGGGCCCCTTCTGCAGCACGCAGGTGGCCCGGCCCCGGGTAGGCAGGACGTTCTCGGCGAGGTTCGGGCCGTTGATGTCGTTCCAGATCCGGCGGGCGCGTTCCACGGCCTCGTCGTCGGTGAGCGAGGCGTAGCGGTGGAAGTAGGACTGCGGCTTCGAGAACGCCGTCCGCCGCAGTTCCAGGAACCGGTCGACGTACCAGTTCCGCACGTCCTCGCTGCGGGCGTCGACGTAGAGCGAGAAGTCGAAGTAGTCGCTGACCGCGACGCCCTGCGTCCCGTCGTCGCGGACCCGGGCCGGTTGCAGGACGTTCAGGCCCTCGACGATGAGCACGTCGGGGCGGCGCACGACGACCTCCTCGCCGGGGACGATGTCGTACACGAGGTGGGAGTAGACCGGGGCCCGGACCTCGGGGACCCCGGACTTCACCGCCGCGACGAAGCGGAGCAGCGCCCGCCGGTCGTAGCTCTCGGGGAACCCCTTGCGGTGCAGGATCCCGCGGCGTTCCAGCTCGGCGTTGGGCAGCAGGAACCCGTCGGTGGTGATGAGCTCGACCCGGGGGGTCTCGGGCCAGTGCGAGAGCAGTTCGCGCAGCACGCGGGCCGTCGTGGACTTGCCCACGGCCACCGACCCGGCGATCCCGATGACGAACGGGGTCCGCGCCACGGCCTCGCCCAGGAAGGTCGACGTCGCGGCGTGCAGGGAACCCGCGGAACGGTCGTAGAGGGTCAGCAGCCGCGACAGCGGGAGGTAGACCTCCTCGACCTCGCGCAGGTCGACCCGGTCGCCGAGACCGCGCAGCCGGGTGACGTCCTCGGCCGTGAGGGTCAGCGGGGTCGAGGCGCGCAGCGCGCTCCAGTGCTCGCGGTCCAGGACCACGTAGGGGTTGGCGGAGCTCGGGTGTGAGTTCACGGGGACGTGCGTGGGTGCGCCGGTGCTCACCGGCGTGAGGGTACCGGGTGACGCGTCCCGTTCGGGTGACCAGGACTGCGCCGCCCGGACCGTACCCTCGATCCCATGTGCGGAATCGTCGGGTACGTGGGGGCAGCGCAGCACGGGAGCGAGGTCGTCCTCGAAGGGCTGCGTCGGCTGGAGTACCGGGGCTACGACTCCGCGGGCATCGCGGTGCTGACCCCCGGTGGTGTGCAGACCCGCAAGAAGGCCGGGAAGCTGGCCAACCTCGTCGAGCTCCTCGACGCCGACCCGCTGCCCGCGGCGGGCACCGCGATCGGGCACACCCGCTGGGCCACCCACGGCGGCCCCACGGACGGCAACGCCCACCCTCACGTCGGGCAGGGCGGCCGGCTCGCGCTCATCCACAACGGCATCGTCGAGAACTTCGCGACGCTGCGCACCGAGCTGCTCGGGGCCGGTGTCGAGTTCACCAGCGAGACCGACACCGAGGTCGTCGCGCACCTGCTCGCCCGGGCCTACGACGCGGACGCCGCGGGGGACCTGACCGCCGCCATGCGGGCCGTCTGCGCCCGCCTCGAGGGCGCGTTCACGCTGCTCGCGGTGCACGCCGACGAACCCGGCACGATCGTCGGCGCCCGCCGCAACTCCCCGCTGGTGGTGGGGCTCGGTGAGCACGCGAACTACCTCGGCTCCGACGTCGCGGCGTTCATCGCCCACACCCGCGAGGCGCTGGAGCTGGGCCAGGACCAGATCGTCACCATCACCCCCGACGACGTCGTCGTCACCGGCTTCGACGGCTCGCCCAGCCAGGGCCGTCGCTTCCACGTCGACTGGGACGCGGCGGCCGCCGAGAAGGGCGGGTTCCCGTCCTTCATGGCCAAGGAGATCCACGACCAGCCGCAGGCCATCGCCGACACCCTGCTCGGGCGGACCGACGCGAACGGCCGGCTGCAGCTGGACGAGATGAAGATCTCCGAGGCGCAGCTGCGCAGCATCGACAAGATCGTCGTCATCGCCTGCGGGACGGCCGCCTACGCCGGCCAGGTCGCGAAGTACGCCATCGAGCACTGGTGCCGCATCCCCGTGGAGGTGGAACTCGCCCACGAGTTCCGCTACCGCGACCCCGTCGTGTCCGAGCGCACCCTCGTCGTCGCGATCTCGCAGTCGGGGGAGACGATGGACACGATCATGGCCGTCCGCCACGCCCGCGAACAGGGCGCGAAGGTGCTGGCGATCTGCAACACCAACGGCTCGACGATCCCGCGCGAGTCCGACGCGGCGCTCTACACCCACGCCGGACCGGAGATCGCGGTCGCTTCGACGAAGGCGTTCCTCGCCCAGATCACCGCCTGCTACCTGCTCGGCCTGTACCTGGCCCAGTTGCGCGGCAACAAGTTCGCCGACGAGATCGCCCAGGTCCTCGCGGAACTCCAAGAGATCCCGGCCCAGGTCCGCCAGGTCCTCGACGGGCTGGAACAGGTCCGCGAGATCGCCCGCTACATGGCCGACACCCGCTCGGTGCTCTTCCTCGGCCGCCACGTCGGCTACCCGGTGGCGATGGAGGGGGCGCTGAAGCTCAAGGAACTCGCCTACATCCACGCCGAGGGTTTCGCGGCCGGTGAGCTCAAGCACGGGCCGATCGCGCTGGTGGAACCCGGGACCCCCGTGTTCGTCGTCGTGCCCAGCCCGCGCGGGCGGGACTCCCTGCACGCGAAGGTCGTCTCCAACATCCAGGAGGTCCGGGCCCGCGGCGCGCGCACCCTGGTCATCGCCGAACAGGGCGACACCGCCGTGGAACCCTTCGCCGACGTCGTGATCCGCATCCCGCAGACCTCGACGCTGCTGTCCCCGCTGCTGGCCGTGGTGCCGCTGCAGGTGTTCGCCTGCGAGCTCGCGACCGCCAAGGGCCTCGACGTCGACCAGCCCCGCAACCTCGCGAAGTCCGTCACCGTGGAGTGACCCCCCGCCGTCGGGCGTCACCCGCCCTCGTGGGACGGTGACGCCCGGCGGAGGGGGATCAACCAATGATCATCGGAGTGGGCATCGACGTCGTCGACGTCGCGCGCTTCAAACGTCAGGTCGAACGGACACCGTTGCTGCTGGAACGCCTCTTCGGCGACGGCGAGCGGAACCTGCCCGCGGAGTCCCTCGCGGCGCGGTTCGCGGCCAAGGAGGCCGTGGCGAAGTCGCTCGGCGCGCCCGTCGGGCTCGTGTGGCGCGACGTCGTCGTCGAACGCGAGGACGGCCACCGGCCGGAGATCATGGTCCGCGGGAGCGCCAAGAAGATCGCCGACGCGGCGGGAGTGTCGGTCTTCCACCTCTCGCTCTCCCACGACGCCGGGATCGCGACGGCCATGGTCGTGGCCGAGAGCCGCTGACGTGATCGCCGCGCACCGCGTCGCCGACGTCCGCGCTGCCGAGCGGGCGACGATGGTCGGGCTCCCCGGGGGCGCGCTCATGCAGCGGGCCGCGGCGGCCCTCGACGTCGAGTGCGCGCGGATCCTGCGCGAGGCGACCGGCGGGGTCAGCGGACGCTCGGTGCTCGTCCTCGCGGGCTCCGGCGACAACGGCGGCGACGCCCTCTACGCCGCGGCCCGCCTCGCCGCTCGTGGGGTCGGGGTCACCGCGCTCACGACCTCCGACCGCGTCCACGACGACTCGCTGCGCTCGGCCCGCCGGGCGGGCGTGCGCACCCGGCCGTGGCGAGCGGGCGACGAGGACGTCTGCGCCGCAGCGGACCTGGTCCTCGACGGGATCGCCGGCATCGGCGGTCACGGTGGTCTGCGCCCGGACTTCGAGGGGCTCAGCGCCCTCGACGGACCGGTCGTCGTGGCCGTCGACGTCCCCTCCGGTCTCGACGCCGACACCGGCGCGCTCACCGGCGAGCTGATGGCCGCCGACGTCACCGTCACCTTCGGCACGGCGAAGCCCGCGCACCTGCTGGCCCCGGCTGCGGCCCGCTGCGGCCGGCTCGTCGTCGTCGACCTCGGCACCTCCCACCACCTCCCGGAACCGGCGGTCCGGCGGGTCGAGCCGCAGGACGTCGCCGCCCGCTGGCGCCGCGCCGCCCCCGGCGACGACAAGTACTCCCGCGGCGTCGTCGGCGTCGTCGCGGGCGGGCCGGACTACACCGGCGCCGCGGTCCTCGCCGTCGAGGCCGCCGTCCGGGCCGGGGCCGGGATGGTGCGCTACCTCGGTCCGCGCCACCCCACCGAACTCGTCCGGCAACGGCGTCCCGAGGTCGTCGCGGGTCCGGGCCGGGTCCAGGCCTGGGTGCTGGGGCCCGGGGTCTCCCCGGACGACCCGGAGCAGCAGGACCGCATCCGCGACGCGCTGGCCTCGGGCGAACCCGCCGTCGTCGACGCCGGCGCCCTCGGCGGCCTGCCCGACACCCTCGGCCCGCAGCACGTCCTCACCCCCCACGCCGGGGAACTGGCCCGCCTGCTCGGGGCCGAGCGGCGCGACGTCGAGGCCGACCCGCTGACCCACGCCCGCCGCGTCCACGAGCGCACCGGGGCCACGGTCCTGCTCAAGGGCTCGGTCACCACCGTCGTCGGCGCGCACGGCGTGTTCACCGCCGCGTCCGCGCCGACCTGGCTCGCCACCGCCGGGGCCGGTGACGTCCTCGCCGGGATCCTCGGCGCAGCCCTCGCGGGTCGCCCCGACGAGGACCCCGCGCAGGTCGCCGCGGACGTCGCGGTGCTGCACGGCCGGGCCGCCGCCCTCGCCTCGGCCGGTGGTCCGCTCGCCGCCCTCGACGTCGCCGACGCCGTCCCCGCGGCGCTCACCTCCCTGCCTGGCTGGTGAACCGTGGGCGGGTACCGTCGAGTCGTGCAACCACGACCCGGGGTGCCCGCGGAGGCCGTCGTCGACCTCGACGCGATCGCGCACAACGTCGCCGTCGTGCGTGAGCAGGTCGGTCGCGTCGAGGTGATGGCCGTCGTGAAGGCCGACGCCTACGGCCACGGGCTCGTCCCCGTCGCCCGGGCGGCGCTCGCGGGCGGGGCGACGTGGCTGGGGGTGGCCCACGTGCACGAGGCCACGGCCCTGCGCGAGGCGGGCGTCGACGCCGACCTCCTCGCCTGGATCCTCACTCCCGGAACGGACCTCGTCCCGGCCGTGCGGGCCCGGGTGGACCTCTCGGTGGCCGCGGTGTGGGCGCTGGAGATGGTCGTTGAGGCGGCCCGCACGACCGGGACGACGACCCGGGTGCACCTCGAGGTCGACACCGGGATGTCGCGCGGGGGAGCCTCCCCGGCCGAGTGGCCCGCGCTGCTGGACGCCGTGGCCAAGCACGTCGCGGACGGGACCGTCCAGGTCCGCGGGACCTGGGCGCACTTCGCCAGCGCCGACGTCCCCGGTGACCCCTCCGTCCCCGCCCAGCTCGAGGCCTTCGAGGCGGCGCTGCAGACCGCCCGCGACCACGGGGTCGACCCGGGCCTGCGCCACCACGCGAACTCCGCCGCCGCGATGTTCGTCCCGGAGTCGCGCTACGACCTCGTCCGCGTCGGACTCGCCGTCTACGGGCTCTCGCCCGCTCCCGAACGAGCCACCGGGGCCGAGCTGGGGCTGGTCCCCGCCATGACGCTGGCCGCCCGCCTCGCCCACGTCCGCCGCGTCCCCCGCGGGGCCGGTGTCTCCTACGGCCTGACCTACACCGCCGGGGCCGACACCACCCTCGGGCTGGTCCCGCTCGGCTACGGCGACGGCGTCCCGCGGCACGCCTCCTGGAACGGTGCCGGGTCGGGGGAGGTCCTCGTGGCCGGCGCCCGGCGGCGGATCGCGGGCCGGGTCTGCATGGACCAGGTCGTCGTCGACCTCGGCGACGACGTCGCCGCCCCCGGTGACCCCGCGATCGTCTTCGGTCCCGGCCTGGACGGGGAGGCCACCGCCGACGACTGGGCCCAGGCGGCCGGGACGATCTCCTGGGAGATCGTCACCCGCATCGGCTCCCGCGTCCCGCGCCGCTACACCGGCCGGCTCGCCGGGGTGCCCGCGTGAGGGCGGCGCTGCGTCCCGCCCGCCGGCACCGCCCCACGGTGCGCGGCGAGGAACTCCAGTCGCTGACCGGCGAACCCGTCGAGGTCGAGACCGACGACGGGGTCCGGCTGCACGTCGAGGTCGACCCCGCGGACCGCCCGGACGCGCCCACCGTCGTGTTCCAGCACGGCTACGCGCTGACCGCGGACAGCTGGCACTTCCAGCGCCTGGCGCTGCGCGGGCGGTACCGCCTCGTGCTGCCGGAACTGCGCGGGCACGGCCGCTCCGCCCGCGGCCCGGCCGGCCCGGTCACCATCGCCCGCCTCGCCGACGACCTCGGACAGGTCATCGACGCGGTCGCCCCGGACGGGCCCGTCGTGCTCGTCGGGCACTCCCTCGGCGGGATGACGGTCATGGAGCTGACCGTCCGCCGCCCCGACCTGCTGGACCGCCTCGAGGGGGTCGCCCTCGTCGCCACCAGCGCCGGCGGGATGGCCGCCGTCGACCACGGACTGCCGATGCTCGGCCACCACCTCGTCCGCTGGGCCGAACTGGCCCTGGAACGCGCCGCGGGCCGGACCGACGTGCTCGAACGGAGCCGCCGCGTCGGCGGGGACCTCGAGCAACGTCTCGTGCGGCACTGGAACTTCGCCGGACCGGTCACCCCGGAACTCCTGCGGCTCGCGGCCCGGATGATGGCCGGGACCCCCGTCGACGTCATCGCGGACCTGCTGCCCGCCTTCGGCACCCTCGACGAACGCGAGGCGCTCGCCAACCTCGCCGGTCGTCCCGTCCTGGTGCTCGCCGCCGAACGCGACCTGATGACCCCCGCGGCCCACGGCCGGGAGATCGCCGAGGCCGTCCCCGGCGCCGAGCACGTCCTGGTCCGCGGGGCCGGGCACCTGCTGATGCTCGAGCACCCGAGCGTGGTCACCGCCCGGTTGGAACGGTTGCTGGAGCGCGTCGGGACCCGGCGGGGCCTGCCCGCCGACGAGGTCGTCGTCCCGGTGCCCGCACCCCGCACCCGCCGGAGGCGACGGTGAGCCGGCGGTGAGCGACGTGGAACTCGTCCTGGCCGCCCCGGAGGACACCGTCGCCTTCGGTGCCCGGGTGGGCGGCGCCCTGCGGGCCGGTGACCTCGTCCTGCTCTCCGGGGACCTGGGCGCGGGGAAGACGACGTTCACCCGCGGTCTCGCCGACGCCCTCGGCGTCCGCGGTCCGGTGACCTCGCCGACGTTCGTCATCGCCCGCGTGCACCCCTCCCTCGTGGGCGGGCCGGAACTCGTCCACGTCGACGCCTACCGGCTCGGCTCGCTCGCCGAGGTCGACGACCTCGATCTCGACACCGACGCGCAGGACGCCGTCACGGTGGTCGAGTGGGGCCGCGGGCTCGTCGAGGGGCTCACCGGCGACCGACTCGAGATCGACCTGCTCCGCCCGCACGGAGGGGTCCCCGGCGTCGAGGGCGAGGAACCCGTCGAACCGCGCCGGGTCCGCGTCCGGGCCGTCGGTGCCCGCTGGGTCGGGGTGGACCTCACGTGAACCTCAGCGAGACCACCGACGACGAGCGCGTCCGGGGGTTCTCCCGCCGCCACGCCGCACGCCCCCGCGTCGGGGTCCTCGTCGTGCACGGGTTCACGGCGACGCCGCTGACCGTCGCCGGCTGGGCGGAGGAGTTCCACGCGGCCGGGTTCGACGTCGAGGTGCCGCTGCTGCCCGGCCACGGCACCACCGCGCACGACTGCGACGCGAGCACCTGGGCCGACTGGCTCGGTGGAACCGCGGCGGCCCTGGCCCGGCTGGAGAACGAGTCCGTCGTGGTCGCCGGGATCTCGATGGGCGGCGGCCTCGTGCTGCGGTTGGCGCAACTGCACCCCGACCGCGTCCACGCCGTCGTCCTGGCCAACCCGGCCGTCGGGCTCGACCCGCTGCGGGCGCTCGCCGTCCAGACGCTGGGGCGGGTCCTGCCGACCTGGCCCGCGATCGCGGGGGACCTCGCGGACCCCTCGGTGCGCGTCCTCGCCTACGACAGCACCCCGTTGCGGGCGTTGGTGTCGCAGGCCGCGGGCTGGCGCGACGTGCGCCGCGACCTGGCCCGGGTGCGCCAGCCGGTGCTGCTGCTGCGGTCCCGGGTCGACCACGTGGTGCCCGCGTCGTCGTCCCGGACCGTCCTGGCCGGGATCTCCTCCCGCGACGTCACCGAGGTGGTCTACGCCAACAGCTTCCACGAACTCACGTCGGACGTGGACTCGCCGTCGGTGTTCGCGGAATCGGTGCGGTTCGCTCGCCGCGTCGGCGGCTGAGGCGTTCCAGGGGGAGGAACGCGGCCCAGCAGACGACCGTCGGCAGGAAGTGGATGCCGAGGGTCAGGTAGGTCGAGAGGTGGAACACCACCACGGCCCCCAGGGCCGCCCAGAGCAGTCGGCGCCGCAGGAAGAGGGCGACCGGGGCAAGGAACTCGCAGCAGAGCACCACCCACTGCACGGCGACGAGGAACTGCGGGACCTCCAGCAGCAGGCGCGACACCGCGTTCCCACGGCGGGTCAGTGCCCACACCGTGACGGCGCCGTCGGCCCACGCCGCGGGGGTCCCGCTGCGGACCCACTTGCTCACCGCGGAACCGGTGTAGGTCATCACCGTGGCGATCTGCACGCACCGCACCGCCCACCCGGCGCTCCGGCTGGGGCGCAGGTCGTCGGCGTCGGCGCGCCCCACGCTCAGCAGCGCGAACACCGCCACGACGATCGCCATGTGGTCGTGGGCGACGTAGCCGAACCCCATGCTCCAGAACACCCAGGGCAGGTAACCGACGGCGGTGCAGACCCATCCGATGTGCCCCAGCCGACGGGTGAGGCTCAGGGCGAAACCCGCGGCCATGAGGACGAGGGCGGTCGTGGCGGTCAGCGACGTCGGCGGCGGCAGGTGCAGGGTGCGCCCGACGATCCCCGGGTGCCAGAACGCGGCGACGTGGACGTGCTGCAGGACGTGGTTCGTGAGCAGCGTCGCGTCGAGGAGGACGAACCCCGCCAGGATCCGGCGCAACCACGCGACCCGGGCGGCCGGGACGGCCGGGACCAGCCAGTCGAGGACCGTCACCGCGACCACTGCGCCAGGACCGTCAGCTCCGGCGCGCCGGAGGCGGTCGCGTCGCGCAGCCGCTGGGAGGAGCGGACGAGCCGCAGCCCGTCCAGCAGCGGGGCCGAGGGGTGCAGGGCCGCGCGGGAGCGCGCGAGGTCGCCCAGGAGTTCCGGGTGGTCGATGACGCGCAGCTGCTGGCTCTCCAGTTCGGAACGGGAGAGCCCGACCGACCCGGGGCTGAGCGCGACCCGCACGACCTCGCCGTCGGCGGTGATGCCCTCGAGGTAGGTGGAGACGACGGTGCCGTCGCTCGCCCGGGGGGTCGCGTACTGCGACAGCGAACCGAGCGGGAACCAGTCGTTGGTGTCGCGCAGCTGCGCGCCGAGCAGGACGGCGAGGCCGACGACGAGGACGAGCACCCGCCACGCCGAACGCGGGACGGACAACCGCGGCGGACCCTCGACCACGAAACCCCCTGCTGCTGCGTTCCCGACCGAGTTGCCGACCGAGCGGCCACTGTAGTGACCCGGCTACCCTGCTCGCGTGCTCCTGCTCGCGATCGACACGGCCACCGCCGGCGTGGCGGTCGCCGTCCACGACGGCGACCGGGTCCTGGCCGCCGCCCGCGCGGGGGACGCGCGCCACCACAACGAGGTGCTCGTCCCCACGATCGCCGCCGTCCTCGAGGAGGCCGGCCGGGAGCGGACCGACGTCACCGACGTCGCGGTGGGGGTCGGTCCCGGCCCCTACACCGGGCTGCGGGTGGGGCTGGCGACGGCGCGCACGCTGGCCCTGGCCTGGGGGGCCCGGATCCACGGGGTCTGCTCGCTCGACGTGCTGGCCGCGCAGGCCGTCGCCGAGGGATTGACCGGGGAGTTCCTCGTCGCCACCGACGCCCGCCGCCGCGAGGTCCACACCGCGCGCTACCTCGCCACGACCGAGGGGGTGCGGCGGACCGCCGGTCCCGACGTCGTCGCCCCGGCGTCGCTGACCCCCGACGTCCCCGTCGTGGGCGCCGGCACGCGGCTCTACCCCGACGTCCTCGGACCCGCCCGGGCCCCCTTCGACGCCGACGGTGCTGCGCTGGCCCACCTGGTCGTCGACACCCTCGCCGGCCGGGCGACGTGGGAACTGCTGCCCCCGGAACCGCTGTACCTGCGGCGCCCCGACGCGACCGAGCCGGGAGCGCGCAAGCGCGTCACGGCGTGACGGAGCACGACTCGGCGTAGCCTGTCGATCGATACAGCGGGAAGTCTCGACGAGGAGGTCTCCATGCCAGCGACGACGCCGGCCGCACCGTCCGGAACCGTGCTCGCCTCGGCCGTCAGCCGGGCGACCAGACGGCTGATGCCGATGATCGTGATCCTCTACGTCGTCGCGTTCCTGGACCGCACCAACGTGGGGTTCGCGACGAAGGGCCTCGAGCTGGACCGCGGCATCTCCACCGCGGCGTACGCGTTCGGGGCCGGGGTGTTCTTCATCGGCTACGCGATCTTCGAGATCCCCAGCAACCTCGCCCTGCAGCGGTTCGGCGCCAAGCTGTGGCTGGCCCGCATCGCCATCACCTGGGGCCTGGTGTCGGCGTCCTTCGCCTTCGTGCAGGGCGAGAAGTCGTTCATCGCCCTGCGTTTCCTGCTCGGGGTGACCGAGGCCGGGTTGTTCCCCGGCATCATCATGTACCTCTCGGAGTGGTTCCCCAACCGCGACCGCGTGCGGTTGTTCGCCATCTTCTACCTGGCCCAGCCGTTCTCGCAGATCATCGGTTCCCCGCTCTCGGGAGTCCTCATCGACGTGGGGAACGCCTCGGCCGGCGGCGTCACCGGGTGGCAGCTGATGTTCGCCGTGGAGGGCGCGCTGGCCGTGATCGCCGGCGTGGCCGCGATCTTCCTCCTGGTGGACTCCCCGGAGAAGGCGACGTTCCTGTCCGCGCCGCAGAAGACGGCCCTGCGCGAGGCGATGGCCGGTGAGGACGAGCTGCGCCGCAGCGACGGGCCCAGCGGGGTGTGGGCGGCCATGCGCAACGGCCGGGTCTGGTACTTCACCGTCATCTACTTCTGCCTGCAGATCGCGGTGTACGGGGTGACGTTCAACCTGCCGGACCAGGTGTCCAGCCTGGTGGGCCGCGACGTCGGCTGGCAGGTCGGGCTGATCGCCGCGATCCCGTGGACCGTCGGCATCTTCGCCTGCTACTACGTCGGCAAGAACGCCGTGACCGTGACCCGTCGCCGGGTCTGGGGCGCGTGGTTGTTCGCCAGCACCGGGATCTTCGTCTTCGGTTCCGCGTGGGCCGGAGCCAACGGGTACGCGCTGCTGGGCATCCTCTTCATCACGATCGCGGTGTCGTCGTTCCTCAGCATCGGCCCCATCGCCTGGTCCTTCCCGACGGCGTTCCTCACCGGACCGGCCGCCGCGGCCGGCATCGGGCTCATCAACTCCCTGGGCAACCTCGGGGGTTTCGTCGCCCCGAACCTTCGGGAGGGGATCGTCGGCGCCACCGGCTCCGACGCGCTGGGGATCGCCGCGCTGGGCGTCCTGCCGTTCCTGGCCGCGGTGATGATGCTGGGCACCAAGCGGTTCCGCACGAGTTCCGACCGGTTGCTGGTGGACGTGCGCGGGGAGCGTGCGGACCGCAAGGCCTGACCGGGAGGAGGGGAACGTTCGGCGGCCCGGACCGCTCCGGGAGCCGCCGAACGTTCCCCTTCCCGGGCCGCGTCAGTGACGCGCGTCCCACCACTGCAGCACCCGGGTCCCGAGGAACGTGAGCCAGCGCGAAGGTTCTCCGACCTCGCCGTCGACCTCGAACCACGACCGCCCGGGGTGGCGGTGCTCCAGCAACCACGTCCCGTCCTCCCGGCGGTCGGCGCGCACGACCTCGACGGCCTCGGCCAGTCGCGGATCGGGAGGACTCCCGTCGTGCAGGTTCGCGGCGCGGAAGTGGTCGAGGGCGTTGAGGGCGTTGTACTCCCAGCGCAGCGGGAAGGCGAAGCGGCTCACCCAGGGTCCGACGGGTTCCCCGGTCGAGAGCCGGTGCAGCAGCCGGCGCTCCAGCAGGTACTCCTCCCCGGCGTGGCGGGCCGAACGCAGTTCCGCGGAACCCCCGGTGGCCCGTTCGTGGGCCAGCAACCCCTTGAGGGAGTTCAGCGTGGAGTGGAACGAGGAGCGGGTGGAACCGTCCACCCAGGCGCAGTTCCAGCCGCCGTCGGGCAGCCGGTGGTCCACGAACCACCGCGCGATCCCTGAGCCTGGATCCACCGTCCCGTGATGCTGCGGGGGCCAGTACGTGAGGCGGCGGGTGGCTTCTGACCTGCAACGATGGGACTTCTCTACGGTTCCAACGCAGCAGCAAGGAAGACACCCGCCAAATGCAAGTCTCGCACGCCCTCCCCACCACCGCGGCGGCGTCCTCGATCACCTTCGACGACCCAAACCTCATCGCCCACGCCGGCCTGGCCCCGGCCCTGCAACTGGCCCAGACCGCGGGCCTGCACGACCTGCTCGGCCAGCACCTCACCCTCGCCGGGCCCGGGTCGGCTAACGCTGCGGCCAAGGCCACCGGCCTGGTCGCCGGGATGTTAGTCGGCGCCGACAGCATCGACGACATGGACGTCCTGCGACACGGCGCGAACACGAAACTGTTCGACGACGTCCGCGCCCCCTCGACCTTGGGGACGTTCCTGCGGACCTTCACTCACGGCCACGTCCGCCAACTCGACGCCGTCGCGGCCCGGTTCCTGACCGGCCTGCAGACCACGACCGCCGCGGTTGGGTCACCGCTACTGGCCGATGCCGACCAGATCCTCTACGTCGATGTCGACGACACCATCCGCCAGACCTACGGCTACGCCAAGCAGGGCGCCGGATACGGCTACTCGAAAGTCAAAGGCCTGAACGCGATGCTGGTGACCGCGACCACCCCGGCCAGCACGCCGGTGATCGTGGGAACCCGCTTGCGAAAGGGATCGGTCGCCAGCGCTAAGGGTGCGCCGAAACTACTGGGCGATGCCCTAGCGACCCTCAAACGCACCGGCACCGGCACCGGCACCGGTGCTGGTGCTGGTGCGGCTACCGGTGGCGGGTTGGTGATCGTGCGGGCCGATTCGGCCTACTACAACCACGCCGTGATCGCCGCCGCCCGCCGCGGCCGGGCCCGCTTCTCCCTCACCGCTCGCAGCAATCCCGCTGTCCGGCGGGCGATCGCGGGCATCGCCGACGATGCCTGGACGCCGATCAAGTACACCGACGCGGTCTGGGATGAAGACGACCGGCGCTGGGTTTCTGATGCCGAGGTCGCCGAGACGACCTACACCGCGTTCACCGGCCGCAGGAAGGCTGAGCACGTGAGGGCGCGGTTGATCGTCCGCCGCGTCAAACGGTTGAACCCCGCCGCTCTCGGTCGGGGGCAGGGTGAGTTGTTCGAGACCTATCGCTATCACGCGGTGTTCACCGACTCCCCGCTGCCGATGCTGGTCGCGGAGAAAGATCACCGCGCGCACGCGGTGATCGAGTCGGTGATCGCCGAGGCCAAGGACGGGCCGTTGGCGCATCTGCCGTCGGGGAAGTTCCAGGCCAACGCTGCCTGGTTGGTGTTGGCCGCGATCACGCACAACCTGACCCGAGCCATTGCCGCGTTGGCGGGGACGACCCACCGTCGCGAACGTGCTGGGACGATCCGGGGCAAGCTGATCAGCTTGCCGGCGCGGGTCGCGTTCTCGGCTCGTCGGCTGCGGTTGCACGCCCCGTCCGGCTGGCCCTGGCAGTCCGGCTTGGAGAACGTGTTGGTCGCCATCGTTGAAATCGACCGGCATCAGCCGGTCGTGACCCGCCGGATCTGAGCACTGCCCGACGCCCACCGCCCGAGAGGGCACGACCAGGAATCGCCGTGGAAGAGCCAACACCCGGTCGGCGGCTATCTGATGCCCTGCTCGTGGTGACCTGCCTTCGGCAGGTCACCACGAGCTCATCGGTCATTCGGTGGTGGATCCAGGCTGAGACGTCGGCGCCGAGCCAGGTGCCGTTGGCCAGCGTCCACGCGTTGACGCAGCAGTCGACCTCGCCGCCCCAGTAGGCCAGGCCCTGGTACTCCCAGCGGGAGTTCTCGGCGAGGGCGTCGGCCGTGCCGGTCAACGCGGAGGCGTCCACCCCCCACTCGCGCAGGTCGTTCAGCGCCCACGTCGTGGCCGTCCAGGGTTGTCCGTCCTCCGCGGGGCTCGCGTCCGCCGGGAAGTACGCCCCACCGGCCCACTGCCCGTCGGCGTCCTGCGCGGCCAGCAGGCGCGCGCCGAAACCCTCGGTCGGGACGCGGTCACGGGTGGCCTCCCAGACCTGCGGTGGAGCGTCGAGCAGGTCGCGTTCGACCTGCCAGCGCAGGGCGGGGTCGGAGTCGAGCAGCCAGTCCAGCGTCGCCCGGGGCAGCACCATGCGCCCAGGCTAGTCAGCGGGGCTCAGCCGGCGAGGCGACGCGTGGTGGCGAGGTGGAGGGCGCCCATCACGGCGGGGGCCAGCGCCATCCCGGGGTTGCGCCGCTGGATCCCCAGCAGGGAATCACCGAGCTGCACCGCACCGGCGATCGCCAGCAGGGTCGGGGTGGACCGGTCACCGCGGGCCAACGACACCAGCAGGGGGACGGCGACGGCCGCGGTGCGGACGGCCGAGGACGCGGCCCAGAACGATGCCAGCGGGTCGGCTGACCTGTTCGGCTGCACGTACTCCGGCCGCAGCACACCCCGCACGGCGAAGCCCGCGGCCGCGGCAGCACCCATCGCGTTGAGCGCCAGGACCGATCTCCGCACCGAGGACACCCCGGGATCCAACCACCTACCCTGACCCGGTGGGAACCGTCGAACTGCACGAGATGCGCTGGTGGCACGTCGCCGACGTGCACGTCCTCGAACAGGACCTCTTCGGCTCGACGGCCTGGTCGCTGGAGTCGTTCTGGGGTGAGCTGGCGCAGCCGAACCGGAGCTTCCTCGTCGCCCTCGAGGACGGGCGTGTCGTCGGCTACGGCGGGGTCGTGGTGACCGGTGCCGACGCCGACGTGCAGACCCTCGGCGTCGCCCGCGACCAGCAGGGCCGGGGGACCGGCCGGACGCTGCTGCGGGCCCTGCGCGAGGAGGTCGTCGCCCGGGGTGCGACCCACCTGTTGCTGGAGGTCCGCGCCGACAACACCCCGGCGCAGAACCTCTACCTCAGCGAGGGTTTCGTCCAGATCGCCCGCCGGGCCCGCTACTACCAGCCCGACGACGTCGACGCGCTGATCCTGCGGGCCGACGTCAGGCGTCCTGGGAACTGACCCGCGAGTGGTGGCGGCGGGCCTTCATCCGGTTGCCGCACACCGCCATCGAGCACCAGCGTCCCGTTCCGGCCCGGGAGCGGTCGACGAAGAACAACCGGCACTCGGAGTTCGCGCAGGGCCGCAACCGCCCCGGACGTTCGCGTTCGAGGGTGTCCCAGGCCAGGACGGCGCGCACCACCGACGGGTTCGTGCCGGTCGTCCGCAGGACGCGCTCGATGCCCCGGGGGCCTACGGAGGCCGTCCAGGTGACGCCGACCAGCAGTTCCTGCAGCAGGGACGCGTCCCCGTCGCCGCGGACCACCGACTGCAGCAGGTCCCGCGCCCGCACCAGGGCGGGTCGTTCGCCCGCGTCCGTGGTGAGCAGGTCCTGCGGCCGGCCGTCCACCACCGGGGTGCTGTTCAGCAGGCCGAGCAGCAGTTCCTCGTCCGGATCGGTCATCTAACCTCCCTTATCGACTTGACAGGTTAGCAGTGCTGGGCAACTCTAACCGCTCCAGACCACGAAAGGGGTTAGATGATGACCACGCACCACCGCTACGCCGAGGTCGACGGGTTCCAGCTCTTCTACCGGGAGGCGGGCGCTCCCGACGCGCCCGTGGTCGTGCTGCTGCACGGCTACCCGACGAGCTCGTTCATGTTCCGCGAGCTGATCCCCCGCCTCGCCGACCGGTACCGGGTCATCGCCCCCGACCTGCTCGGGTTCGGGCTCTCCGACGCCCCCGCGGTCGAGGAGTTCGACTACTCCTTCGCCGCACTCGCGGACCTCACCGGCCGCCTGCTGGACCGTCTCGGCGTGACCCGGTTCGCGGTCTACGTCCAGGACTACGGCGCCCCCGTCGGCTGGCGCCTGCTGCTGGAGCGCCCGGACGCCGTCACGGCCGTCGTCAGCCAGAACGGCAACGGCCACGAGGCGGGATTCGTCGAGGAGTTCTGGGCGCCGATCTGGGCGCACGGCGAACTCCGGACGCGCGAGACGGAGGAGGCGCTCCGCCCGGCGCTGGGCGTCGACGCGATCCGCTGGCAGTACACCCACGGGGTTCCCGACCCGAGCGTGGTGAGCCCGGACACCTGGCACCACGACGCGGCCGCGCTGGCCCGTCCCGGCAACGACCGGGTGCAGTTGGCGTTGTTCGCCGACTACGCGAGCAACGTCCCCCTCTACCGACACGTCCAGGAACTCCTGCGCGCCCGGGGGATCCCGCTGCTGGCCGTGTGGGGGCGCGACGACGAGATCTTCGGGCCGGCCGGGGCCACGGCGCTGGCCGAGGCGGTCGGCGGAGAGGTCCGACTCGTCGACGGCGGGCACTTCCTGCTCGAGAGCGCCCTCGACGAGGTCACCGACCACGTGCGGGAGTTCCTCGCCCGCGTCACGGGGTGACGGGTTCCACCACCAGCACGCTCTGCTTCCCCGCGATCCGGGTCAGCACGATCGTCGCGGTGCGCGAGCCCTTGAGCGCCAACTGCCTGCGGAACTGGTCCGGGTCGACGGCCGTCCCGCGCTTCTTCACGGTCAGGGTTCCGACGTCGAGTTCGCGCAGCCGGGCGCGCAGGGGCTTCAGCCCGAACGGCATGACCTCCAGCACCCGGAACGCCCGGGTGAACGGCGAGGTCCGGGACGAGTCCGTGCTCACGTAGGCGATCGTCTCGTCGACCAGTCGCCCGTCCAGGTCGGCCGCGACCTTCGCCACCAGCCCCGAACGGATCACCGCCCCGTCGGGTTCGTGCAGGAACTCACCGACCGGCCCGACCGGGGCCACCGGGAGGTCGACGTCGTCGATCTCGTGGGCGGTGGCACCCCGCACGACGCGGGCGCTGCGCACGAGACCCGGCCGGGCCAGCGGTCCGCACCACAGCGCGCACTCGACGACCTCCCCGTCCACCGACGTCCACTGCGCCTCGGCGCCGGCCGGGACCAGCTCGTGCGGCAGACCGGGGGCGAGCTTCGCACCGGTCGCCGGGACCCGGGCGGCCGTGGCGAGGACGAAGGAGAGCGGGGGAGAGGTCGCCTCGGGGTCGAAGAGGCGCCGCCCCCCGGAGGTCCGCCGCGCCGGGTCGAACCAGGCGCCGTCCCCGGGACCGAGCTCGTCGACGACCCCGGCCGTGACGTCCGCGCAGCGGACCTCGCGCCCCAGGTTGTGCGCCGCCACCGCGACCGTCGTGGGGTCGGCGTCGACGGGCAGGACGTCGAGCCCGGCGTCCAGGAACGCCAAGGAGTCCGCGCCGATCCCGCAGCCCAGGTCCGCGACCCGGTGCACCCCGGCGGCGGCGAAGCGGCGGGCGTGCTCGGCCGCCACCACGGCACGGGTGGCCTGCTCGGCGCCGGCCGCCGTGAAGAGCAGCCCGTCCGCTCGGGGCCCGAACTTCGCGGCGGCCTTCGCGCGCAGTCGCGACTGCGTCGTGGCGAGCGCGGCGAGGGCGGGATCGTGCCCCGCGCGGCGCAACCGGGCGGCCAGCGCGACGGGGTCCTCGCCGGCCGTCCCCGCCAGCTCGGCCAGCAGGGCCCGTCCCTGCGGGGAGGTCAGGGCGTCGACGTCGGAAACGTTCACCCGGTCGATGCTGCCAGGAGGGGCACCGGATCTGGCACTCACCCGCCCTGAGTGCTAGCGTCTCGCGCAGCGTCGGTGGCACTCCCCCCTGGAGAGTGCCAACCGGGGCAGCGGCCGTCCGGCACCCGCGACGACGGTCGTCCGCTCCCCGAACCGACCGTCCGTGCCAGTTCGCTGAAGCAGAAGGGGAGGGCCGCACCAGTGTCGGTCTCCATCACTCCGCTCGAGGACCGCATCGTCGTCAAGCCGCTCGACGCGGAGCAGACGACCGCATCCGGTCTCGTCATCCCGGACACCGCCAAGGAGAAGCCCCAGGAGGGCGAAGTCCTGGCTGTCGGTCCGGGCCGCGTCGACGACAACGGCAACCGCGTGCCGATCGACGTCGCCGTCGGCGACAAGGTCATCTACTCCAAGTACGGCGGCACCGAGGTCAAGTACGGCGGCGACGAGCTGCTGATCCTCTCGGCGCGCGACGTGCTCGCCAAGGTCGCCAAGTAAGCGACTGACAGGTCCAGACGCCCCGGGCGCCCGCACTCCGGGTGCCCGGGGCGTCTCCTGTTCCCGCCCCGAAGCTCGCCACTGAACGGAAAGGTCCGCACACATGGCCAAGCAGCTGCTGTTCGACGACACCGCCCGCAAGGCGCTGGAGCGTGGCGTCGACGCGCTCGCCAACGCCGTCAAGGTCACCCTGGGGCCCAAGGGCCGCAACGTCGTGATCGACAAGAAGTGGGGTGCGCCGACGATCACGAACGACGGCGTCACCATCGCCCGCGAGATCGAGCTCGACGACCCCTACGAGAACCTCGGCGCCCAGCTCGCGAAGGAGGTCGCCACCAAGACGAACGACGTCGCCGGTGACGGCACCACCACCGCGACCGTGCTCGCCCAGGCCCTCGTGCACGAAGGTCTGCGCAACGTCGCCGCCGGTGCGGCCCCCTCGGGCCTCAAGCGCGGCATCGACAAGGCCGTCGACGCGGTGAGCGAGAAGCTCCTGTCGATGGCCCGCGAGGTCGACGGCAAGGGTGACATCGCGCACGTCGCGACCATCTCCGCCCAGGACGCGAGCGTCGGCGAGCTGCTGGCCGACGCGTTCGACAAGGTCGGCAAGGACGGCGTCATCACGGTCGAGGAGTCCTCCACGACCGCGCTGGAGCTGGACTTCACCGAGGGCATGCAGTTCGACAAGGGCTACATCTCCCCGTACTTCGTGACCGACGCCGAGCGCCAGGAAGCGATCCTCGAGGACGCCTACGTGCTGGTGCACCAGGGCAAGATCTCCACGGTCCAGGACCTGCTGCCGCTGCTCGAGAAGGTCCTCAAGGCTTCCAAGCCGCTGCTGATCATCGCCGAGGACGTCGACGGCGAAGCGCTGTCGACCCTCGTCGTCAACAAGATCCGCGGCACCTTCAACGCCGTCGCGGTGAAGGCTCCCGGCTTCGGGGACCGCCGCAAGGCGATCCTGCAGGACATCGCCACCCTCACCGGCGCGCAGGTCGTCGCCGAGGAGGTCGGCCTCAAGCTCGACCAGATCGACCTCGACGCGCTGGGCACCGCCCGCCGCATCACCGTCACCAAGGACGACACCACCATCGTCGACGGTGCCGGTACGTCCGAGGACATCTCGGGTCGCGTCGCCCAGATCAAGGCCGAGGTCGAGCGCACCGACTCCGACTGGGACCGCGAGAAGCTCCAGGAGCGTCTGGCCAAGCTCTCCGGTGGTGTCGTCGTCATCAAGGTCGGCGCGCACACCGAGGTCGAGCTCAAGGAGAAGAAGCACCGCATCGAGGACGCCGTCTCCGCGACGCGCGCCGCGATCGAGGAGGGGATCGTCGCCGGCGGCGGTTCCGCTCTCGTCCACGCGGTGTCCGTGCTCGAGGACAACCTCGGTCTCGTCGGTGACGAGGCCACCGGTGTCGCCCTCGTCCGCAAGGCGGCCTCCGAGCCGCTGCGCTGGATCGCCGAGAACGCGGGCCTCGAGGGCTACGTCGTCGTCGAGAAGGTCCGTGCGCTCGAGGCCGGTCACGGCCTCAACGCCCAGACCGGCGAGTACGTCGACCTGCTCGCCACCGGCGTCCTCGACCCGGTCAAGGTCACCCGTTCGGCCCTGCGCAACGCCGCGTCGATCGCGTCGATGGTCCTGACCACCGACACCCTCGTCGTGGACAAGAAGGAAGAGGACCTCGCCGTCAACGGCGGCGGCCACGGTCACGGCCACGGCCACTGACCGATCTCCCTGAACGACGAAGGGCCCGGCTCCCCCTCGGGGGGCCGGGCCCTTTCACGTTCTCCGCACGCCGCACCACACCGCGCACGGGTGGAGCAGGAGTCAGCTGGCGATGCGCAGTCCGCGACGACGTTCGGTCGCGTAGACGGCTTCGCGGTCGTCCTCGGTGAGGCCACCCCACACGCCGTAGGGCTCACGGACCTTCAGGGCGTGCTTACGGCACATCTCCAGGACGGGGCAGCCACCGCACACGGCCTGGGCCGCAGCGTCGCGGTTGCGGCGGGCCGGGCCACGCTCACCCTCGGGGTGGAAGAACAGGTTCGGGTCGGCCTCGCGGCAGGCTCCGTCGAGCTGCCACTCCCAGACGTCGGCGACGGGTCCGGGGAGGCGGGAGATCTCGGCCATGGTGCGCTCCTGGTTCGGGAGGGATCTTGCTGACTGGTCATGAACGTACAACCGCGTCAGAAGTTGTTCAAGCCCCTGGTCGGAACTTGTTCAACCAATCTGCCCGTGCGGGGGCGACCGGGACGTGGCGCGGGGGTGAACAACCTCTGCCCAACACGCTGAACAAGGTGCAGATCCCTGGTGCCTCCGCCACCCGAACGCTCTGAACAAGGCTGGACAACCCTGACCAATGGCGCGAGTGGCGGGCGGCCCCCGACGTTGGGACACTGCAGCCATGTCCCCCGCCGCACCCTCCCAGGGAGCTGCCGTGCCTCCGGCCCCGCGCATGACGTTGACGGTGGCCGCCGTCGCGCGCCGCCTCGGGGTGGCCCCGGCCACGCTGCGGACCTGGGACCGGCGGTACGGCCTCGGCCCCTCCGAGCACACCGCGGGCGCGCACCGCCGCTACTCCTCCTCCGACCTGGCCCGCCTCGTCGTGATGCGCCGGCTGACCCTGGAGGGCGTCGCGCCGTCCGAGGCGGCGCAGCTGGCCGCGACCACCGCCGTCGCCGACGGGGGTTTCGCGCTGGCGAGCGTCTCGACGATCCCGGCGGCGGTCATCGAGGCCGCCGTGACCGACGCGGTGGCCATCGCCGGCCCCGGTTCCGGGCTCGACCCGGCCCGCGAGGTCACCACGGCGGAGGAGGCGCCCGCGCTCTCCGGGCCCGACGAGTCCGAGGACGCCGAGAGCCTGCCCGGGCACCACGGACGACCCACCGACGCCGTGGACTGGGCCGTCAGCAGCCTCGCCGACCGCTTCGCCGAGGAGATCCGCACCCGGGGGGTCGCGCCGGCCTGGGACGCCGTCCTGCGTCCCGCGCTCGCCACCCGCGACGCGGCCATGCACGCGGCCGTCGCCCGGGCGCTGGCCGCGCTGCCCGTCGCGACCGGGGACCGCGCGGTCCTGCTGGCCGCGCTGCACGACCCGGCCGCCCAGGTGGCCCGCGGTCCCGTGCTGCTCGCCGCGGCCGCCGCCCTGGCCGAGGCCGGCTCCGGTGCGCGCAGCGTGGGGGAGGGGGTCCCCGTGCGGATGCTCGCCGCCGCGGTGCGTCGGGTGCGCCCGCCCGCCCTCCTCCTGCACACCGACGCCGAACCCGCCGCCGACGTCGTCGAGGACCTGCTGGCCCTGGCCCGGGTCCGTCCCGCGCCGCTGGTCGTCCTCCTGGGGGACGGGTGGACGCCGGCGCTCAAGGACCGGCTGCGCGGCGCCGAGGTGGCCACGGGGCTCGCCGACGCCGTCGCGAGGTGCGTCGGGGCCTCGACCGCCTGACCAGCGGGTTCACCGGGACCGCCGTGCACCTGAACGCTCAGGTCGGCGCTCCCGCGTGCCGACAACTCTTCCTGTGGGGCACCCGACGTGCTTCACGGCGGGGCCACGGACGGCCGCGCTCCACCCACACAGGGAAGAGGTTTGTGGTGGCAACGGTTCTGGTCTGCGATGACCTTCCGCTGGCGCGCGAGGCCATGCGTCGCATGGTGGCTGCCGTCCCCGGCGTCACTCGGGTCGTGGGTGCGAGCTCGGGCGAAGAAGCGCTCCAGCGCTGGCCCGTCGAACGGCCCTCGCTGGTGATCATGGATGTCCGGATGCCCGGGATCGGCGGTGTCGAAGCAGCGCGCCGGCTGCTCGCCCGTCACCCCGAGGCGAACGTGCTCATGGCCACGATGGCGGAGGACGGTGACGGAGTGGCCCGCGCGGTCGCGGCCGGAGCCCGCGGGTACCTCGTCAAGGACGTCTCGCGCGAGGAGCTCGCCACCGCGGTGCTCCAGGCGCTGCAGGACGTCAGCCGTCGTCGTGGCGGCAACCGCACGCGTGCGGTGCTCACGGGCCGGGCGCCCGTGCTCACCGAGCGGGAGCAGCAGGTGCTCGTCGGCATGAGCCGCGGGCGCAGCAACGCGGAGATCGGGCGCGAGCTCTTCCTCTCCGAGGACACGGTCAAGACCCACGCTCGTCGGCTGTTCCGCAAGCTCGAGGCGGCCGACCGCGCTCAAGCGGTGGCTGTGGGATTCCGCTGGGGTCTCGTACGGTAGGTGGGTGAGCCCCGGGGGCGACGAGTCAGTCGGAGTTGGTGCCGGCGGCCGGCCCGACGCAGACGCCAGCAGGCGTGACGTCGGTGCTGCCGTCGCTCCCGACGTCCCCCGGGTCCAGTTCTCGGGGGACGACGACGCCGTCGCGCACCCCGGGGCCGGTCCCACCGACCTCCGCACCGATCTTCCGGGTGACCTCGGCGACGCCGCCGAGGCCCCTGGCGGGGGCGACGGAACCAGGGCGGCGCAGGGTGTAACACCCTCGCGGCCTGCAGCGATGAACAGTTCGGATGCCGGGGGGCTCCAGGAACTGGCGACGCGCGCGTTGACGGGGGAGCAGGGCGCCGTCGCCGATCTCCTGGCAGCGGTGCGCCGCCTCGTCCACCGTTACTGCCGGGCCAAGCTCGGGCGACTGCCCGGAGCTGATCACGCCGCAGAAGATGCGGCACAGGAGGTCTGCATCGCCGTGTTGACGGCCCTTCCCCGCTACAAGGACACCGGACGTCCCTTCGAGGCGTTCGTGTACCGGATCGCGGCCAACAAGGTTGCGGACGCCCAGCGGGCCTCCTACCGCTCCCCGGTCCCGACCGAGGACGTCCCGGACGGCGTCAGCGCCGAACCGGGTCCCGAGCAACTCGCTCTCGACGCCTTCGACGCCGAGACCGTCGGCAAGCTGCTCGACACCCTGCCGCCCAAGCTGCGCGAGATCATCACGCTGCGCGTGGGGGCCGGGATGTCGGCCGAGGAGACCGGACGTGCGTTGGACATGACCGCCGGCGCCGTGCGCGTCGCCCAGCACCGCGCGATGCAGAAGCTGCGCAAGATCGCCAGCGAGGACCTCACGTTGCGGGTCGCCCCGTGAGCGACGACGACCGCCCGGGCCACGGGCCCGACGACGAGACCACCGCCGGCACCGGCGGGCGGGGACACCTGCGCGACGGTCACCTGCGGGCCGGGCACCTTCGCGGTGTCCGCGGCTCCGCCACGAACGACGTGAACAGCCAGGGAGGGGGGGACGTGGACGACGCCTCCGTCTCCGTGCCCGACCTGCTGGCCACGGACGCCCTGCTGGACCGCCTCGGCAGCCACGACACCACCGACGCCGACCTGCGCGACGCCGTCGCCCGGCTGCTGGACTCCTACGCGCTGCACGCCGATCCCTTGACCGCCGGGGTGCGGCCGGTGCAGGTGCCCGACCTCGCCCTCGAGGTCGAGGGCCTCCCGGCCCCGGTACCCGCCCCGCGGGTGCTGCTCGCCTCCCGTCGCACCCTGCGCCGGATCGGTCACGGCGGTGCCGCCGCGGCCGCCGTCCTCGCCCTGCTCGGCGGTACCGCCGCCGCCGCGGCGACCGGCGCGGGCTCGATCGCGGGCCCGGACGGCCGGACCGGCAGCTCCGCGGCCGCGCAGCTGCCGGGCTGGTTCCCCGACACGGTGTTCCGCGCCTTCGGCGGCACTCCCACGGACCGGGTCAAGCGCGAACTGGCGCAGGCGGACATCGAGGTGCAGGCCGGCCACAGCGCGTCGGCCCTCGCGCGGGTCCAGAACCTGGTCCGGCAGATCGACGCCTCCGACGACATCGACGCCACGCTGGCCGCGACGGTCACTGCGAAGCTCGACGACCTGCAGTCCGACGTCGACGGCACCGCGGTGGGTCCGACGAGCGCACCCACGCCCTCGTCCGTCTCGCCCTCGCCCGCCCCGCCCACGCCGACGCCGGCGGGGACCTCGCTGGCTGACGTCGTGAACGCCGCGTCGCCGACGGCTTCGCCGAGCTCCACGCCCTGGGTCCCGACCCAGACCCCGGTGGCCACCACCGCGCCCACCGGCGCCACCGGGACGGCGACGGGGACCTCGGGCGGCGCTCCCGGGGGCTCCACGTCCTCGCCGGGCCGGGGTTCCGGTTCCTCCTCGTCCTCTTCGTCGTCCTCGAACCCCGTGGTCCCGCCCTACGTCCCACCCGTCGTCACCGAGGTGCCGTCGGGCAGCGTCACCACGCCGCCGACGGTCACGCCGCCCCCGACGCAGAGCCCGAGCGATCCCTCGACGGGCTCGCCGAGCGACCCGGGGACGTCGACGGCCCCCACGGAGACCGCCACCAGCCCGGAGGCACCGCCGTCCACGACGACGGACCCGGTGGTCCCGCCGCCCTCGGACCCGGTGACCGACACCGCCTCGCCCGTGGTGACCGATCCGGTCGAGGTCGTGACCCCGACGCTGCCCGTCGTGGTGGAGCCCTCGCCCAGCGCGGGAGCCGAGCCGAGCCCCGGCGTCGTCGATGCCTCGGGGACGGCGTCCGAGACGGCGTCCGAGACGGCGTCCGGGACGGCGTCCGCCGGGTCGTAGCATCGGGGGGTGAGCGTGCGGTCCGAGGACAACCCTTCCGTCGAATCCCCTGCCGAGCACCACGACCCCTTCGGGTTCGTGGGTCTGACCTACGACGACGTCCTGCTGCTGCCGGGCGAGTCGGACGTCATCCCGTCCGAGGTCGAGACCTCGACCAAGGTGTCCAAGCGCGTCAGCCTGCGGATCCCGCTGCTGAGTTCCGCCATGGACACCGTCACCGAGTCCCGGATGGCCATCGCGATGGCCCGTCAGGGTGGTCTCGGCGTCCTGCACCGCAACCTCTCCGCCGAGGAGCAGGCCGCCCAGGTCGACCTCGTGAAGCGGTCGGAGTCGGGCATGGTCACCCAGCCCGTCACGACCACCCCGGACGCGACCCTCGCCGACGTGGACGCCCTCTGCGGGCGCTACCGCATCTCCGGCGTGCCGGTCGTGGACGCCGACGGCCGGCTCGTCGGCATCGTCACCAACCGCGACCTGCGCTTCGAGAGCGACTTCTCCCGCCCCGTGCACGAGGTCATGACGAAGCCGCCGCTGGTCACCGCGCCCGTCGGCATCTCCACCGACGACGCGATGCAGCTGCTGCGTCAGCACAAGATCGAGAAGCTCCCGATCGTCGACTCCCGCAACCGCCTGACCGGCCTGATCACGGTCAAGGACTACGTGAAGTCGGAGCAGTACCCGCTGGCCACGAAGGACGACGACGGCCGGCTGCGGGTCGCCGCCGCGATCGGCATCTTCGAGGACGCCTGGAAGCGCGCGATGGGCCTCGTCGACGCGGGTGTGGACGTGCTCGTGGTCGACATGGCGCACGGGCACTCCAAGGCCGTGCTCGAGATGATCTCCCGGCTCAAGAACGACAGTGCCGCCGCGCACGTCGACGTCGTCGGCGGCAACGTCGCGACCCGCACGGCCGCGCAGGCGCTCGTGGACGCCGGGGTCGACGGCATCAAGGTCGGTGTCGGCCCCGGGTCGATCTGCACCACCCGCGTCGTCGCCGGGGTCGGTGTGCCGCAGGTGACCGCGATCTACGAGGCCTCGCGCGCCGCGAAGCCCGCCGGGGTCCCGGTCATCGGCGACGGTGGTCTGCAGTACTCCGGCGACATCGCCAAGGCCCTCGTCGCCGGTGCCGACACCGTGATGCTCGGCTCGCTGCTCGCGGGGTGCGACGAGAGCCCGGGCGACCTGGTGTTCATCAACGGCAAGCAGTTCAAGAGCTACCGCGGCATGGGCTCCCTCGGGGCCCAGCAGACTCGGCAGGGTGGACGTTCCTTCTCCAAGGACCGCTACTTCCAGAACGACGTCGCCTCTGACAGCCTCTTCGTCCCCGAGGGCGTCGAGGGCCAGGTCCCCTACCGCGGCCCGCTCTCGGCCGTGGCGCACCAGCTCGTCGGCGGGCTGCGCCAGTCGATGTTCTACGCCGGTGCGCGCACCGTCCCGGAGCTCCAGCAGGTCGGGACCTTCGTCCGGATCACCCCGGCCGGGTTGAAGGAGTCGCACCCGCACGACATCCAGATGACCGTCGAGGCACCGAACTACGGCGGTCGCTGACCCGCCCGACCGGCAGGGGCCCCGCGGCACGGATCGTCGCGGGGTCTCCAGCGGGTAGCCTTGCCGCGTGTCTGAGATCGAGATCGGCCGCGGTAAGCGGGGGCGTCGCGCCTACAGCTTCGACGACATCGCCGTCGTCCCCAGCCGCCGTACCCGCGACCCCGAAGACGTCTCCACGACGTGGCAGATCGACGCGTACCACTTCGACATCCCCGTGATGAGCGCGCCGATGGACTCCGTGGCCTCGCCCGCGACGGCCGTCGCCCTCGGCAAGCTCGGGGGCCTCGGCGTCCTCGACCTCGAGGGCCTCTGGACCCGCTACGAGGACCCGGAACCGCTGCTCGCCGAGATCGCCGCCCTCGACCCCGCCGTCGCGACCCCGCGCATGCAGGAGATCTACGCGGAACCGGTGAAGCCGGAACTCATCACCAGCCGGCTCGCCGAGGTCCGCGCCTCCGGGGTCACCGTCGCCGGTGCGCTCTCCCCGCAGCGGACGCAGGAGTTCTGGAAGGTCGTCGTCGACGCCGGGGTCGACCTCTTCGTCATCCGCGGCACGACGGTCTCGGCCGAGCACGTCTCGGGCAGCAGCGAACCGCTGAACCTCAAGCGCTTCATCTACGAGCTCGACGTCCCCGTCGTCGTCGGCGGCGCCGCCGGGTACACCGCGGCGCTGCACCTCATGCGCACCGGTGCGGCCGGGGTCCTCGTCGGCTTCGGTGGGGGAGCGGCCCACACCACGCGCAAGGCGCTGGGCATCCACGCGCCGATGGCCTCGGCCGTCGCCGACGTCGCCGCCGCCCGCCGCGACTACATGGACGAGTCCGGTGGCCGCTACGTCCACGTCATCGCCGACGGCGGCGTCGGGACCTCCGGCGACATCGTCAAGGCCATCGCCTGCGGTGCGGACGCCGTCATGCTCGGCGCGTCGCTGGCCCGGGCCACCGAGGCTCCCGGCCGCGGCTGGCACTGGGGCCCCGAGGCCCACCACGCGGTGCTGCCCCGCGGTGAGCGCGTCCACGTCGGCACCTCCGCGCCCCTGGCCGAGATCCTCAACGGCCCGGGTCGCGTCGCCGACGGCACGACGAACCTCATGGGTGCGCTGCGCCGCTCGATGGCCACGACCGGGTACTCCGACCTCAAGGAGTTCCAGCGCATCGAGGTCGTCGTCTCGCCCTACCAGCCTGCCTGAACCGACCTCCTGACCGAACGGAACCCACTGTGCCGCAGCAGGACACCGCCCCCTGGACGCCCGACGCCATCGGCCGGCAGGAGGGGCGGACGGTCCTGGTCACCGGCGCGAACAGCGGGCTCGGTCTGCAGGTCGCGACGGAGTTCGCCCGCCGAGGCGCCGACGTCCTGCTGGCGTGCCGCAACGCCGAACGCGGTCGGGCGGCGCTCGCGCAGCTGACCGCCGAGGTCCGCGACTCCGGCGTGGAGCCGACCGTCGAGGTCATCCCGCTCGACGTCGCCGACCTCGCCAGCGTCCGCCGGGCCGCCAGCGACGTCCTGCACCGCCGATCCAGCATCGACGTCCTGGTCAACAACGCCGGGGTCATGGCGCCGCCGTTCGGGCGGACGGTGGACGGTTTCGAGACCCAGGTGGGCACGAACCACCTGGGGCACTTCGCCTTCACCGGCCTGCTGCTGCCCGCGCTGCTCGCGGGCGGCGGGGCCCGGGTCGTCTCCGTCGCGAGCGTCGCGCACAAGTTCGGCCGGCTGAACCGGAAGAACTTCCAGAGCGAACGCAGCTACCAGAAGTGGTTCGCCTACGGGCAGTCCAAGCTCTCGAACCTGCTGTTCGGGTTCGAGCTGCAGCGCCGGGCGCTCGCCGTCGACGCCGGCATCGTCTCGGTGGCCGCGCACCCGGGGTTGTCCGACACCAGCCTGTGGAAGAACACCCCGCTGGGCGGCAACCGGTTCGGCGAGGCGCTGGGCTCGGTCTTCGGCCGGGCGATCGGGCAGCCGCCGGCGCAGGGGGCGTGGCCGTTGCTGCGCGCCGCGACCGACCCCGACGTCCTCGGCGGCGAGTACTTCGGCCCGGACGGGCGCAACGAGTGGCGCGGTTTCCCCGTGCTGGTGGCGGCGAGCGCCGCGGCCTACGACACCGCGGACGCCGCCTGGTTGTGGGCCCGGTCGGTGGAGTGGACCGGCGTCGACTACGCCGAGCTCACCGCCTGACGCGACCTCCCACTTCTCCGCGGAAACAACACTTCCCGCCCTCGAATGCGCTCTGAGAGGGCGGAAAGTGTTGTTTCCGCCGGTCAGCGGCGGGTCGGGGCGAGCGGGGCCAGCACGAGCAGCAGCACGGCGGCCGCGGCGACGACGGTGAACCCCCACGCGGGGCCGAACCCCTCGGCGAGCGCGCCGCCCAGCGCTGCGCCGGTGGCGATGCCGAGCACCACCCCGGAACTGAGCAGGGCCATGAGGAACGCCCCGCGTTCGGCGTCGACGAGCGTGGCGGCGATGGTGTTGACCGTGACCAGCGTCGGCCCGACGAAGACGCCCATCACGAGGACGGCGAGGGACAGCGCGCCGAGCGAGTCCGCGGCCAGGGCCATGAGGCCCGCCCCGAGCAGCAGTCCTGCCCCACAGACGGCCCAGCGTGCGCGCAGGCCGAAGGTCCTGGGCAGCAGGACGAGGCAGACCGTCGTCGCCGTCGACCCGATCGCGGAGAGGGCGTAGACCAGCGAGCCGGTCGAGGGGGAGCCGACCGCCTCCGCGGCGGCCGTGACCCCGGTCTGGGTCGCGCCGAAGACGGCGCCCATCGCGAGCATCGCGAGCACCGGGACGAGCACGACGCCGGGGACCCGCGCGGGTCGGGGACGTCCTGCGCGGCGCACGGGGGCGGTGATCCGGTGGCTGCGGTGGCAGGCGAAGGCCGACACGAAGACGGCGCTCAGCCCGGCGGTGGCGAGCAGGGCGGCCGTCGGGCTGATCAGCACCCCGATGATCCCGACGAGGGCCGGACCGAGGATGAACGCCGCCTCGTCGACGGTGCCCTCGAAGGCGAACGCGGTGGAGCGCTCGTCGCCGTCGGCCGTCATCCGCAGCCAGCGGGCGCGGGAGAAACCGCTGACGGAGGGCAGGGTGAGACCGACGCCGGCCGCGGCCAGGGGCGTCCAGGGGCCGCCGGAGGCCAGGGCGGCGAACAGGCCGCCGAGCGCGAGGAGGTGCAGGGCGACGACGCTCAGCAACACGGCCCGCTGCCCGCGCCGGTCGGCGAGCGCGCCGACGACGGGCACGCCGAGGGCTTCACCGAGGGCGGAGCAGGCGCTGGCGATGCCGCCGACGGCGACGGAGCCGCTGGTGGAGGTGACCAGCGCGAGGATCGCGAGGGGGGCCATCGCGACGGGGAGTCGTCCGAGGGCGGTGGTGGCCAGGTAGGTGCGACCGGCGATCTCGGGCAGTCGCGAGTAGCGCGAGCGCAGGGAGACGGGTGGGCTCGTCACAGGGCAGGCTCCAGTGGTGCGGGTGCGCCTCCCCACCTCTGACGCACCGGAGCCCTGAGAGTGAACGTCCCGATCGTAACGCGGCGGGGTCAGGCCTCGCCGTGCCAGGAACGCCACAGGTCGGCGTAGGGACCGCCGGCGTCGACCAGTTCGTGGTGGGTGCCGAGCTCGGTGATCCGGCCGCCCTCGACCACCGCGATCCGGTCGGCGTCGTGGGCGGTGTGCAGGCGGTGGGCGATGGCGACGGTCGTCCGGCCCTCGAGCACCGCGGCGAGGGAGCGCTCGAGGTGGCGGGCGGCGTTGGGGTCGAGCAACGACGTCGCCTCGTCGAGGACGAGGGTGTGCGGGTCGGCCAGCACCAACCGGGCGAGGGCGACCTGCTGGGCCTGCGCGGCCGACAACGTGAGGCCGTTCTCGCCGACGGGGGTGTCGAGCCCCTCGGGCAGGGCCTCGACCCAGCCGAGGGCGTCGACCGCCGCGAGCGCCTCGCGGACGACGGCGTCGGAGGACCCCGGGGCGGCGAGGGCGGTGTTGTCGCGCAGGGTCGCGGCGAACACGTGCCGTTCCTGGGTGACCAGGGCGATCCGCGAGCGCAGTTCGTCCAGCGGCAAGCCGGTGACCTCCGCGCCGCCGACCTGCACCGAACCGTGGGTGGGCGGGTTGATCCCGGCCAGCAGGCGGCCCAGCGTGGACTTCCCGGCGCCGGTGGGCCCGACGATGGCGAGCCGTTCGCCCGGTTCCAGCGCCAGCGAGACTCCGTGCAGCACAGGGCGTCCGGGGCTGTACTCGAACCCGACCGCGTCCGCGGCGATCTCGTCGTGGACGGGGCGGTCGGAGCTCTCGACCCGGTCGGCGTCGACGGCGCTGAGCCCGACGACCCGGGCGAAGGAGGCCTGCCCGACCTGCAGCTCGTCCCACCAGGCCAGCAGTTCGTTGACGGGGCCGACGAGCTGGCGCAGGTAGAGCACGACGGTGGTGACCTGACCGACGCTCTGCAGGTCGTGCCGGACGAGGAAGCCGCCCCAGAGCAGCGCGACGACGACGGGCAGCAGGTAGGACATCTCGATGCTCGGGAACCACACGGTGCGCAGCGACAGGGTGTAGCGCTCGCGCCGCACGGTGGCGCCGATGACGTCGTCGACGAGGTGCACGCGGTGGTCGGCGAGGTTCAGCGCCTCGACGGTGCGGACGTTCTCGACGTTCTCGCCGAGCGTGGTGGAGATCCGGCCCCACTCGGCCCGTTCGGCGGCGTAGCCCTGCGGGGCGCGCTTGAGGTACCAGCGGGTGGCGAACCACAACCCGGGGATGCCGGCGACGATCGCCAGGGCCACCAGCGGTCCGGAGAACACGGCGGCGATCACGGTGAGCACCGACGTCACCGACGCGACGAGGATCGCCGGGGCGCCGTAGCGGACGGTGTAGCTCAACGCGTCGACGTCGTTGGTGGTGCGCGACACCAGGTCCCCGGTGCCGGCCTGTTCCACCACGGACAGCGGCAGCGCCGTGGCGCGGGTCAGGAACTCCTCGCGCAGCTGCGCGAAGACCCCTTCGGCCAGGACGAGCGAGCGCTTCCGGGCCAGCCGCGCGAGCACGGCCTGCACGACGACGGCACCCACGAGGACCGCCACGGCGGTGTCGATCGTGGAGGTGACGTCGGCCAGCGGCGTCCGCGCGCCCAGGGCGGTGACGACGTCGTCGACGAGGCGGCCCAGCAGGAACGGCCCGGCCAGGCCGGCCAGCGCGGCGAGGGCGTGCAGGCCGAGCATCCGCAGGCCCGGCCCGCGGTGCTGGGTCATCAGGCGCTTCACGTCGCGCAGCACCTGCGCGCGATCGGCGACGGGCAGCGTCGTCGGCTCGGTGGTCGGTTCGCTCATGCCATTCCCTCCACGTCGGACGTCGCGCCCCGCGGCACGGGGACACCCGCGTCGCGGGTGACGAAACGCCGGTACCGGGCGTCGCGGTCGAGCAGTTCGGCGTGCGTCCCGCGGGCGACGACGTGGCCGTCGCGCACCCAGCAGACGCTGTCGACCTGCGGCAGGACGAGCGGGCTGGCCGTCGCGACGACGGTCGTCCGTCCGGCGCGGGCGGTGCGCAACCGGCCGGCGATCCGGGCCTCGGTGTGCGCGTCGACGGCACTGGTGGGTTCCACCAGGACCAGGGCCTCCGGTTCGCGCAGCAGCACCCGGGCCAGGGCGAGGCGCTGGCGCTGTCCCCCGGACAGCGAGCGGCCGCGTTCGGTGACGGTTCCGGCGAGGCCGCCGTCGACGAGGTCGAGGATCTCGACGGCGTCGGCGATCCGCAGGGCGTCGAGCACCTCGGTGTCGGCGTGGACGTCCTCGGGGTCGACCTGCTCGCGGATCGTCCCGCTGAAGAGCTGCGCGTCGTCCTCGGCCAGCAGCACGCGCCGGCGGACGTCGGTGACGGGCATGTCGAGCAGGGCCGTCCCGCCGAAGGTGGCACGGGTGTCGTCGTCGAAGCGGGTGAGGCGGCGGGCCAGGACCGCGGCGTCCTCCGGCGGGTCGCAGACGACGGCGGTGAGGTGACCGGCGTCGGCGACGACCCCGGACTCGGGATCGGCGAGGTCCCCGCCGGGGCTGACGGCGTGCCCGGTGTCGTGCACCGCGGGCGGGACCTCGAGCAGCGTGATGAGGCGCCGGGCCGCGACGAGCGCGCGAGCGTACTTGTCCGCGGCCTCCACCAGCATCCGCAGCGGTGAGGTGAGGAACGCGGCGTAGCCGTAGAGGGCGACGAGGTCCCCGGGGGTGATCTCGCCCCGGACGGTGGCCCGCGCCCCGGCCCACACGAGCGCGGCGACGAGGAGGCCGGGCACGAGGATCTGCAGCGCCTCCAGCGCCGACTCCCAGGTCGCGACGCGCACGCCCGCCGCGCGGACCTGCTGGCTCTTGGCCCGGTAGCGGCCGAGGAAGACCTCCTCGCCACCGATCCCGCGCAGGATCCGCAGACCCCGCACGGTGTCGGTGCCGATCGACGTCAGTTCACCGGACAGCTTGCGGTGCAGTCGTTGCCGGTCCTGCAGCGGCCGCAGGAGGAGGAGCAGGAACGCCATGATGACGGGCACCCCGACGAGGACGACGAGGCCGAGGGGCACCGAGGTGCGCAGCACCAGGACGGCGACGACGGCGACGGCCGCGAGCGAGGCGACGGCGCGCTGGGTGACGTCGAAGGCGTCGGCGAGGCGGGGCCCGTCGGAGGCGATGGAGGCGAGCACCTCGCCCTGGGGGAGCTTCTCCGTGACGGCCGTCCCCGCGTGCGCGGTGTGCCGCCCGACCTGCTGCAGCGTGCGGAAGCAGGCGGTCAGCCAGTTCGTCACGCCGTAGCGGTGGCGCACGATCGCGGCCGTCGCGGTGACGACGGCGAGGCCCAGGACGACCAGCGCCCACCGGGTGAGCGCGGTGGGGTCACCGGCGACCACGCCCTCGTCGATCGCCTTGCCGATGGCGGCGGGGAGGACGGCCTGGGAGAGGAGCCACACGGTCCCGACGCCCGAGCCGATCACCATCGGAGCCCACTGCAGCGCCGCGGTGTGCAGCAGGAAGCGCAGGGGGGAGGTGACGTCGGGGGTTCCGGGATCGCTCAGCGGGAGGGAGCGCACGAGCAACGACGGTAATCGCATTCCCGCACCCGTGCCCACACGTTAAACCGGCGTCCACGATCGCGGGGGAGGAGCGGGGTCCCGCACGCGGCTACCCTTGGGTCGTGACGCCGGATGCGCCCGAGAGCCAGCCCCAGGACCAGCCTGAGATCGAACTCGCCGAGGTGGGTGCGGAACGTGCGCACCGCCCCGTGCTCGTCGTCGACTACGGAGCCCAGTACGCGCAGCTCATCGCGCGCCGGGTCCGTGAGGCGGACACCTACTCCGAGATCGTCCCCAGTTCCATGCCGGTGGCCGAGATCCTCGCGAAGAACCCCGCGGCGGTGATCCTCTCCGGCGGCCCGTCCAGCGTGTACGCCGAGGGCGCCCCGCAGGTCGACGCCTCCCTCTTCGAGGCCGGGGTCCCCGTCCTGGGGATCTGCTACGGCTTCCAGGCGATGGCCAAGGCGTTGGGCGGCGAGGTCGCCCAGACCGGTCAGCGCGAGTACGGCGGCACCGTCGCCAACCTGAGCGACGCCGCCGACTCGACGTTGCTGCACGACCAGCCGACCGAGCAGTCGGTGTGGATGTCCCACGGGGACAGCGTGTCCCGCGCACCCGAGGGTTTCCGGGTGACCGCGTCCTCGGCCGGTACCCCGGTCGCGGCCTTCGAGGACGACGAGCGTCGCCTCTACGGCGTGCAGTGGCACCCGGAGGTCAAGCACTCCACGCACGGCCAGGACGTCCTGGTGAACTTCCTGCGGGGCGGTGCCCGCATCGACCCGGACTGGACGACCGGCAACGTCATCGAGGAGCAGGTCGCGCGGATCCGCGCGCAGATCGGTGACGGCAAGGTCATCTGCGCCCTCTCCGGTGGCGTCGACTCCGCGGTCGCCGGGGCCCTGGTGCAGCGCGCCGTGGGCGACCAGCTGACCTGCGTCTTCGTCGACCACGGCCTGCTGCGCGCGGGGGAGTCGGAGCAGGTCGAGAAGGACTTCGTCGCCTCCACCGGGGTGAAGCTGCACGTCGTCGACGCGGTCCAGCGCTTCGCGGAGGCGCTGGACGGGGTCAGCGATCCCGAGCAGAAGCGGAAGATCATCGGCCGCGAGTTCATCCGCGTCTTCGAGCAGGCCGCCCGCGACGTCGTCGAGGCTGAAGGTGCGGCCGGGGGCGAGGTCAAGTTCCTCGTGCAGGGCACCCTGTACCCCGACGTCGTCGAGTCCGGTGGCGGCACCGGCGCGGCGACGATCAAGAGCCACCACAACGTCGGCGGGCTGCCGGACGACCTCGCCTTCGAACTCGTCGAACCGCTGCGGGCGCTGTTCAAGGACGAGGTGCGCGCGGTCGGCGTGCAGCTCGGTCTGCCCGAGGCGATGGTCTACCGCCAGCCGTTCCCCGGTCCAGGACTCGCGATCCGCATCGTCGGGGCGGTGACCCCGGAACGCCTCGAGATCCTGCGGTCCGCCGACGCCATCGCCCGGGCGGAACTCACCGCGGCCGGTCTGGACCGCGACATCTGGCAGTGCCCCGTCGTGCTCCTCGCCGACGTCCGCTCGGTCGGGGTCCAGGGCGACGGGCGGACCTACGGCCACCCGATCGTGCTGCGTCCGGTGTCCTCGGAGGACGCCATGACGGCGGACTGGACGCGGCTGCCCTACGACGTGCTCGCGAAGATCTCGACCCGGATCACCAACGAGGTGCCCGAGGTGAACCGCGTGGTGCTCGACGTCACGAGCAAGCCGCCGGGCACCATCGAGTGGGAGTGAGCCTCCTGCGGTCCCGGACGTGAGGAGGGGCTGACCCCGGGAGGAGTCAGCCCCTGCCGTTCTCGAACGTCACTTCTCGTCGAGGGCGTCCTTGGTCTTCTCGACGTTCTGACGCGCAGCGCCCATCCCCTGGTCCTTGTGGCCCTGCGCCGTCAGCTCCGCGTCGTCGGTCTTCTTCCCGACGGCTTCCTCGGCCTTGCCGACGGTCTGCTGCACGACGTTCTTGGCCTTGTCCGCGATGGACATGTCCGCTCCTTCTCCACGATGGTCACCGGTGGTCCCGGTACCCCGAACGGTAGGAAGCCCGGCGCCTTCCTGCCCGTTGAAACCGTCAGCCGGCCGTCACGGGGTCAGGAACCCGGCGATCGCAGCGGCGAACCGGGGGTCGGTGAGGGCTGCGCCGTGGTCACCCCGGACCAGCTGGAGCCGGGCTCCCGGGACGGCGGCGACGAGGACCTCCGGGCGCTGCGCGAGGGGGTCGGCGTCGCCGGCCACCACGAGCGTGGGCGCGGTGATCCGGTCCAGCGCGAGGGGGGAGGCGTGCACGGCGTCGGCCTGGGCGGCCAGGGCCGGCAGGTCGTTGCCGGTCTGCTCGGCGAACTCGCGGAACCCCCGGACCATCGGGTCGGTGATCGTGGCGGGGTCGGGTGAGCGCAGCGCCTCGGCGAGGCGGGCGGAGGAGAGGGCGCGGGTGTCCACGCCGCCCACCTCGACGATCCCGGCGCCGACGCCGCCCACGGCGAGGCGGTGGACGCGGTCCGGGTGGGTCGAGGCCACCAGCAGCGAGACGACCGACCCCATCGAGTACCCGACCAGGTCGACCTGCGCCAGGTCCAGGGCGTCGAGGACGTCGATCACGTCGGCGGCCATCCGGGCCTCGCCGTAGCGTGCCGCGTCGTGGGGCTTGTCCGACGCCCCGTGACCGCGGGCGTCCACCGCGACGACCCGGCGCCCGGTGGCGAGCAGGGCGTCCAGGACCCCGGAGCGCGGCCACTCCACGGACGTGCTGGAACTGAAGCCGTGGTGCAGCAGGACCGGGTGGGCCTGCGCCCCGGCGCCGGAACCGTCCCAGCCGTGGACGGCGAGCGTGAGCCCGTCGCCGGTGGTGATCCGCCGGGTGTGCCCGGTCGGGGCCACCTCAGTTCTCCTGCGCGGTGAAGTCGGCGGGCAGGTCGCCGGGGGCGACGGAGACGACGGTGTCGTCGTCGGTGCCGACGTGCTCGAAGAACGTGATCCGGGCGAACTCGGGGACGACGAGGATCGGGTAGGTGGGCCCGGCGTCGCGGTAGCGCCGCATCAGGGGCAGGTGGTCGTTCTGGAACAGCACGGTCCTGGACCCGTCCTCCTCCACCCAGCGGGGGAAGAAGATGGTGCCGTGCAGGCGGCGCCGTCCCGGCATGACGTTGACCACGACCGACGTCCCGGTCGGTTCGTTCCAGGAGAGCTTGAAGCTGTCCTCGTCGAGCTGGACGAGGTCGACCTCCTGGTCCTTGACCCACCGCCCGCCGACCATCCCGGAGTGGATGCGGTAGTCGATGGTGCGTTCGTTCTTGACGTACATCTCGTACTGCCAGCCGTTGGCGTAGGTGTAGACGAACCGGTGCCCGACCAGTCCGTCGAGGTCCTGCGGGGGTGTGGGGTCGCTGGGCGTGGGCGTCGGCGCGCGGTGAGTCGTCACGCGATGATTTTGCGTGCAAAAGCAGTTGGGGTCAAGCGGACCGCCGGGGCAGGATGAGGGCGTGCGCGACGACACCTCCACCGCGGCCGGTCTCTCGGTCCTGCTGGGACCGTTGCGCCGCAGGGTGTTGCGGCGCAGCCGCGAGCTGGCCGACCTGCCGGACCTCCCCGAGGCCCAGGTCGAGCTGCTGCGCGTCCTGACCGACCGTGGCCCGCTGACCCCGAGCCAGTTGGCCGAGACCCTGCACCTGGCGCGGTCCACGATCAGCAACCTGCTGCGCGTCACGGGGGTCGCCGGTCTCACCGAGCGGTCCTCCGCCGGCGGTGACCTGCGGGTGGTCAACGTCAGCGCGACGGGTTCCGCGCGGTCGCTGCTGGCCCGTTACGACCGGGCGAGCGCGACGACCCTGGCCACTGCGGCGAACCGTCTGAGCCCGCAGGACCAGGCGGCACTGCCCGGGGTCGTCGCCGTGCTGGGACGGCTGCTGGCGGCCCTCCAGGACGAGGACGAGAGCGACGAGGGAGTGACCTCGCCGCCGGTCGCCGGTTAGACCCGGAAGGTCACGACGAGCGCGGTGAGGTCCCCGGCCGCCCGGGAGACCTCCGCCGCCGCCGTCGCCGTGGCCCCCGCGCTGTCGGTGGTGCGCGACGCGGCCGCGGCGATGCCGGAGATGTTCGTGGAGATCTCCTGCGACCCGGTCGCGACCTCGTTGACGTTGCGGACCATCTCCGACGTGGTCGCGGACTGCTCCTCCACGGCGGCGGCGATGGTCGCCTGCAGGCCGTCGATGCGGGCGATGACCTCGGCGATCTGCCCGATGACGACCGACGCCGCCTCCGCGTCGGTCTGCGTCGCACCCACCCGGGACACGATCTCCTCCGTCGCCCGCGCCGTCTGCTGCGCGAGTTCCTTGACCTCGCCGGCGACCACGGCGAAACCCTTGCCCATCTCACCGGCCCGGGCGGCCTCGATGGTCGCGTTCAGGGCGAGGAGGTTCGTCTGCTCGGCGATCGAGGTGATGAGCTTGACGACGTCACCGATCTCCCGGCTGGAGGTGCCGAGGCGCTGGATGGTCGCGTTGGCCTCGTCGGCGGAGGCCACGGCGGTGCTCGCGGTGGAGGACGCCTCGGCGGTGGCGCTGGAGATCTCCCGGATCGCGGACGTCATCTCCTCCCCGGCGGCGGCCACCGTGGCGATGTTGGCGGAGATCTCCCCGGTGGCGGCGGAGACGACCTGGGCCTGCGCGGCGGACTCCTGCGCCCCGTGGGACAGCTCGCCGGCCACGGACGTCAGCTGCTGCGAGGACCCGGCCAGGTCGGCCGCCGAGGAGGCCATCCGGGAGACCACGGAACGGATGCCGTCGCGGGCGCGGTTGACCGCCCCGGCCATCGCCCCGAGCTCGTCGGCGGAGTGGACCTCGGCGGCGACGGTGAGATCGCCCTCGGCGACGGCGTCGAGGGCGGTCGCGACGCTGTCGAGCTGGCGGCGGATCAGCCGCACGACGGCCAGGCCGATGGCCCCGGAGAGCAGCAGCCCGCCGACCAGCACCGCGAGGACGATCGTCCTGGCCCGGCTGACGGCCTGTTCGGCGGCGGCCCGACCGGCCGCGGCCTGGCGGGTCTCGTCCGCCTGCAGGGTGGCGATGGCGGCGTTGAAGCCGTTCTCGGCCCCGCCGAAGCGGGCCCCGATCTGATCACCCGCGGGCATCTGGAAACCGCTGGGCGGCGCTTGCTGCAGCACCAGGACGTCGCGCAACGTGGCGTACTCGCCGTAGGAGGTGCGCAGTTCCGCGACCGCCTTCGACGACGCGCCGACGGAGCCGCGGGCCTCGTAGCTGTCGAGGGCCTTCGTGAGCGCCGCGTCCGCCTCGTGGGCCGACTGGACGGAGGCCGGGACGTCGGCGCCGGGGATGAGGGCCAGGAACTCCGCGCGGTACTGGGCGGCGATCGCGCCGCGCGCGGTGGAGATGTCCGCCATCCCCGCCACGTGCTGGTCGCTGATCTTCGCGACCTCGTCCTCGGCGCGCTGCATGCCGACCAGACCCACGGCGCCGACCCCGACGGCCACGGTCGACGCGGCCAGGACGGCGGCGGCGATCTTGGTCGTCATCGACCGGTCGGCGAGCAGTCGTCGGGTTCCGGGGTTCTGAGCGGGCACGGGTTCCTCCTGGGGGTGAACCCTCCGCATCGGCGGCCGAACGGGTGACCTTGAGCGGGACCGGGCGGGGCATGCTGAGACCGTGACGACGCGCCTGACCACCCCGTGGTGGCTGCCCCGGGACCCGGACCCCGCCCGGGAGGCGACGGGGAGTCGTGAGCCCACCGCCGTCCTCGACCACTCCGCCGAGGCGGTGCGGAACCTCGCGGCGCGGACCCGTGGCGGGGACGAGCGGGAGCGCCTGCGCTCGGCCCACGCTCTGGTCTCGGTGGCCGTCCGCCCGGTCTACGCCCTCGACGAACTGCAGCCCGCGTCGGTGACCCTGCGCAGGGGCAGGGGATCGTGCAGCCAGCGGATGGCCGTGCTCGAGGCGACGGCACGCTCCCTCGACGTCGTGACCCGGTGCCGCGGGCTGCTCGTCGACGGGCGGTTCTGGTACCCGAGGTTCCCGCGCCTGCACCGGTTCGTGCCGGACGTCGTCGTCCTGGCCTGGCCGGAGTTCCGGGTGGAGGGTTCCTGGGTGCCGGCCTCGCACCTCTTCGCACCCCCGGGCGCCGGGATTGCGGCCTTCACGAACCGGGACGGCGAGACGCTCTTCGAGGCCCTCGCCCGCGGTGCCGTCTCGCTGGAGGACTGCACCGGGGGCTGCGCGCGCGACGGCCACGACGAGGCCGCCGGGTTGGCCGACCGGGTCGTCGCCGACCTCGGCCGGTTCGACTCCCGCGACGAGTTGTTCGCCACCCACGGCCAGACGTTGTGCCCCCTGGTCCGTCGGGTCGTGGACCCCGTCACGAGCCGGTCCTCGGCCAGTCAGAGCTCGCGCTTCATCCCGACGTGCGACGCGACGAAACCCAGCCGTTCGTAGAACCGGCGGGCGTCGACGCGGCGCGCGTCGCTGGTCAGCTGGACGTGCCCGCACCCGCGTCGGCGGGCCTCCTCGAGCGCCCAGCCGATGAACTGCGACCCGAGGCCACCGCCCCGCCGCGCAGAATCGATGCGCACCGCCTCGAGCTGCGCGCGATCCGAGCCGCGCCGGGACAACCCCGGCAGGACGTTGAACTGCAGCGTCCCGACGAGCGTGCCGTCGGCGTCGGTCAGGACGAACAGTTCCGAGGACGGGTCGGCCTCGATCCGCGCGAACGCGGCCAGGTAGACCGCCTCGTCCTCGGCCTCGTCCCCGGTCTCGCGCACCGAGTCGCGGTCCGCGGCGATCTGGTCGTCGTGCAGCATCGCCACGATCCCCAGGACGTCGCCCGCCCGCGCGTGGCGCAGTTCGACCGGACCCGTGGGGGTCTCGAAGGTCGCGAGGTTCACGCCTGCGCCGTCCGGCGGGAGCGGCGCAGTCCGAGCACACCCGCGAGAACACCGACGAGGACACCGAACGTCGCGCCCCAGCCCGTGCTCCCGCTCACGACGCCCGAGTGGAGGACTCCCGCGAAGAACGCGAGCAGCAGCACCAGGTACGGGACCACGCGCCACCGCGCGATCCGGGTTCCGCTGCCGGCGTGCACCCCCAACCGTGCGGCGTAGAGGAGGACCACCCAGCTGATCGCGCCGAGCAGCAGCATCAGGGTGAGGGCGTAAGGGAAACCCTGCGCCCCACCGAGCCACACCATGACGGTGGCGGCGGCCATCCCGGCCCACAACGTCAACTGCATCCCGACGGCCGAGGCCTCGTTCCACACGTCCCGTTGAGGTTCCTCGCGGTAGAACGGGTTCCCGAGGTCCCCGACACCGGCGGCCAGCCGGACGAACACGCTCTCGCGCGGATCCTTCTCGTCGTGCTCGTGGTTCTGGTGGTTCTGGTGGTTCACGTCGTCGCCTCCTCCGCGTCGAAGAGTTCTTCGACGCTCCGTCCCAGGTGCCGTGCGATGTCGAGGGCCAGGTAGACCGACGGGGCGTAGTTCCCCGCCTCGATCGCGACCACCGTCTGCCGCGTCACGTCGGCCGCCGTCGCGAGTTCCGCCTGCGTCAGTCCGCGGACCGTCCTCGCCGCCCGGACGCGGTTCCCTCGGCCCTGTGCCGATGTCCTGCCCATGACCACGAGTGTCAAGTAGACCTGACACGATGTCAAGGGAACCGGACACGGACCTCAGAGCGAGTCGGCGAGGATCCGCACCGCGGCGTCGATGTGCTGCTCGGGGATCGCGGCGAAGCAGAGACGGAGGTAGGCGGCGTCCTCCTCGGCCACGACGAAGTGGCGTCCCGGCCCGACGGCGAGACCCCTGGTCAGGGCGCGGCGGGCGAGTTCGACGTCGTCGGTGCCGCGCGGCAGGCGCACCCAGGTGGAGAACCCGCCGCGCGGGCGGACGAAGCTCCAGTCGGGCAGTTCGCGGGACAGGGCGGTCGAGAGCTTCGTGGCCCGCGCGCCGAGGGCGGCCGACAGCGAGCGCAGGTGCGCGTTCCAGCCCGCCCCGGTCACGAGTTCCACCGCGGCCTCCTGCAGCGGCCGGGACACGATGAGGTGGTCCACCACGGCCAGGCCGGTGATGCGTTGCGCCACCGGGCCTCGCGCGACGATGCACCCCACCCGCAGGCTGGGTCCGGCGGCCTTGCTGAGCGAGTTCACCGTGATGACCCGGCCGTCGGTGTCGTCGCGCAGCAGGGACGGCGGCGGTGTCGGTCCGTGGCTGAGCCACCGGGCGAAGTCGTCCTCGACGATGAACGCCCCGGCGCGGGCGGCGATCTCCAGGACGGGGCGGCGGCGTTCCGCGGCCAGGACGTGGCCGTCCGGGTTGGCGTAGGTGGGCTGCAGGTACAGCACCCGGGAGCCGGTCTGCTCGAAGGCACGTTCCAGCAGTTCGGGGCGGACGCCGTCGGTGTCCGTGGGGACGGGGATCGGGACGAGACCGGCGCTGCGCAGCAACGCGATCGCCCCCGGGTAGCTCGGGACGGCGACGAGGACGGGACTGCCGGCCGGCACGATCGAACGCAGCACCGTCGAGAGCGCGCCCTGGCCGCCGGGGCTGACGAGGACGTCGTCGCGGTCGGCGCCGAGCTGCTGGGCGAACCAGGTCCGCAGTTCCGGCATGCCCTGCAGCGGTGGGGTCGTCCACGCCTCCGGCCGCCGGGCTGCGCGGGCCATGGCCGCCGACAACCTGGACGACGGTTGCAGCGACAGGTCGAGGTAGCCGCGGGACATGTCCAGGACGTCCTGGGAGGGGATCGCCAGCGAGGCGAGCACCCCCTCGGTCCGGACGGGGGAGGCGCCGAGGGCCACCCGCTGCCAGTCCGTGTCGACGGTCTGGGTCCGGCTCGCGCGTGCGACGAAGGTGCCCGCGCCCGGCCGGGTGGCGACGGTCCCGTCCGCGACGAGCACGTCGATCGCCCGCTGGACGGTGACCGGCCCGACGCCGAGGTCGCTCACCAGCCGGCGACTGCTGGGCAGTTTCGTGCCCGCGGGCAGGGTCGCCGCGAGGTCCCGCAGGCTGGCGGTGACGCGCTGCACACTGCTACCGTGGTCCATGAGAAGAGAGAATAGCGCTTTCGTCAGCCAGTCCGGTAGCGGTTCACAGGGCGAGTGGTGATCCTGATGGGCGTCCTGATCGTTCTCTGCGTGCTCCTCGCTCTCGCGCTGACCGCTCCGTTCCTCGGTGCGGACACCCGCTTCGACGGATCCGGTACGCAGCCTGACCGTCCCCGTCGGGGAAAGCGCTACCAACGCCTCTGGGATTCCGCTATCGCCGAGGAGGTCCATCGGGACCAGTTCGAGCGGACGAGCTGAGGGACTTCCCAGGTCCGCCACGTAGCCTGGGGGGGTGTCAGATCCCCGTCGCGGCCTCAACGGCCGGCTCGCCGGACTCGGCCTGGTGGCCCTGCTCGTCGTGGTCGTCTGCAGCGGCCTCGGGGTCTGGCAGTGGCACCGCGGGAACGTGGTCGTCACCGAACCCCCTGCGGCCCAGCCGGTCGTCCCGATCTCGACGGTCGTCGACGCCGGGGCCTCGGGTGCCGCGGCCGTGCTCTCCGGTGACGAGGTCGGCCGCCGCGTCGAGGTCCACGGCACCTTCGACCCGGCCCTGGACCTGCTGGTCCCCGGGCGTGAGCTCGGGGGGACCGTCGGGTCCTGGGTCCTCGGCGTCGTCGTGCTGGCGGACGGGTCCGGGGTCCCCGTCGTGCGGGGCTGGGTCCCGCAGGGGCAGGCCGCGCCGCCCCTGCCGACCGGCGTCGTCGACCTGACCGGGACGCTGCAACCCCCCGAGAGTTCCGACCTCGCACCCTCGACCGCCGTCCTGCCCGAGGGGCAGACGTGGATCGTCAGCGCCGCGGACCTGATCAACCGCGTGGACTACGGCGTCGCCAACGCCTACGTCACCGACGCCGCGCCGGCCGCCGGGTTGAGCGCCGTCCCGCCCGCCGATCCCGGGCAGGCCTCGCACCGCCTGGACTGGCGAAACCTCGCCTACGCCGCGCAGTGGTGGGTGTTCGGGTTGTTCGCGATCGTGATCTGGGTGCGGGTCGTGCGCGACGAGCACGCCGCCGCAGGAGAGGATGACGGCGACGCGAGCTCGGACGAGCACGTCGACGGTCACGGAGGACGAGACATGAGTGGTGCCCGGTGAGTGCTGAACGAGGTGCGCGAGGTGCGCGAGGTCTGCGTTCGGTCCCCAAGGTCCGGTCCGCGCTGACGCGCTACCGCGTCATGGCCTGGCTGACCGGCATCGGTCTGGTCGTCCTGGTGCTGGTCGGCATGCCGCAGAAGTACTTCGGTGCCTTCGGGGGCGGGGACCGCGTGGTCGAGGTCGTCGGTGTCGCCCACGGCTGGCTCTACGTCGTCCTGCTCATCACGACCTTCGACCTCGGCAACCGGCTCCGGTGGTCCTGGCAGCGGATGGTCCTGACCGCCCTGGCCGGGACGATCCCGTTCCTGTCCTTCTACGCCGAGCGCAAGAACGCCCGGTTCGCGCGGACCCACCTCGACGCCCGCCAGGCGCCGCGCGCCACCGCGTGAGGGCGCTGCAACGCGTCGCGGTCCACGCCGCGGTCGTCGAGGAGGGCGGCGCGGACGACCGGCTGCTGACCCTCGACGGTTCGCTGCCCTGGACGGTCCTCGCCCACGGCGAGACCCCGACCGCGGCGCTGCGGCGCGTCCTGGGGGAACACGCCCAGGTCGGGGGACTCCTGGCCGTCCACGACGGTCGCCGCACCCAGGGCGACGTCGACCTGCACACCGTGCACCTGGTCCTGGCCGTCTCGGTCGCCGAACCCCCGGCGGGGGAGTGGCGGCCGGTCGGGGCGGAGTGGCCGCTCGTCGCCGACGCCCTCGTGGCGCTCGAGGAGGCGGAACTGCGGCGCACGGCACCCGCGGAGGACCCCGACGTCCCCGTCGTCCGGCAACGCCTCGCCTGCTACGCCGTCGTCGTCGCGGACGGGTCCCTGCTGCTGACCCGGCTCAGCACCACCACCCCGAGCCCGGGGCGCTGGACCTTGCCGGGAGGCGGTGTCGACCACGGCGAACACCCCATCGCCGCCGTGGTCCGCGAGGTGCACGAGGAGACCGGCATGGACGTCGTCGTGACCGGTCTGGCCGAGATCGGTGCCGAGCACTTCACCGGGCGCTCGCCGCGGGGGGTCCTGGAGGACTTCCACGCCGTGCGCATCCTGGTGACGGCCGCGCCGGTCGAGGTGAAGGTTCCGCAGGTCCTCGACGTCGGCGGCAGCACCGATCTCGCGCAGTGGATCCCGTTGTCCGAGGCGGAAGGCGTCGGCCTCGTTGGAGTTGCGCAACGTGGGCTCGCGATCGCTCTCAGTGAGAACTCGCCGGGGGCACCGCCCGCCGAAACCTGATGTTCACGTGTGGAGTGACCCAGGGGTTCCCTGGACGTCACTGTGACTGGCAGACTCCGGCGCCAGTCACCCACCTCGTGGAAGCGAGCTCATGCGCACAGGTCGTCCCCTCGTCCGGTTCCTCAGTTCGGGAGCCGTGCTCACGGTCCTGGCGACCCCGCTGCTCGCGGCTCCCGCCGAGGCGGCCACCCCCGGGCAGATCCCGACGCTGCTGCCCGCCCCCGCACCCGGCCAGACGCAGATCCAGATCGGCGCGTTCAACGACTTCCACGGTCGCCTCGAGGCCCCCGACGAGACCGACGACGGACAACCCGTCGGTGGGGCGGCCCAGCTGGCCGGTGCGCTGGACGTCATGCGCGCGCAGAACCCCAACACCATCGTCGTCTCCGCCGGTGACAACGTCGGAGCCTCGACGTTCACCTCCTTCATCCAGGAGGACGCCCCGACGATCGCCGCGCTGAACCAGATGGGCGTCGCCGTCTCCGCGGTCGGCAACCACGAGTTCGACCAGGGCTACACCGACCTCACCGACCGCATCGGGGTGACCGGTCGCCAGGGCGCGAACGGTGCCGACCCGCTGGCGGCGTTCCCCTACCTCGGCGCGAACGTCGTGAAGGCCGACGGGACCCCGGCCCTGCCCGCCTACGCCACCACCGAGGTCGGTGGGATCCGCGTCGGGTTCATCGGGGTCGTGACGCAGCAGACGTCGAGCCTCGTCGCCCCGGCCGGCATCGCCGGGTTGCGCTTCACCGACCCCGTCGCCGCCGCGAACCGGGTCGCCGCGCAGTTGTCGGACGGGAACACCGCCAACGACGAGGCGCAGGTCATCGTCCTGCTCGCCCACGAGGGTTCGTCCGGGACCGACTGCGCCGCGGTCGGTTCCGAGGGCGCCTTCGGGCAGATCGTGCAGAACTCCTCCCCGCAGATCGACGCCATCGTCTCCGGGCACACGCACATGCTCTACGACTGCGAGTTCCCGGTCGCGGGCAAGGCCGTCGCCCGTCCCGTCGTCTCCGCCGAGAGCTACTCGGTCGCCGTGGACAACCTCGTGCTGAACGTCGACGACGTCACCGGTGACGTCGTCGCCCAGGCCCACCAGGTCGTCCCGGTGGAGGGTTTCACCCCCGACCCGGCCGTCCAGAAGATCGTCGACGACGCGGTGGCCTTCGCGGACCAGGTCGGCACCACGCCCGTCGGTTCGGTCACGGCCGACATCACCCGCGCGTTCTCCGGCGCCGACGACGACCGTGGGACGCAGTCCCCGCTCGGGAACCTCATCGCCGACGCGCAGTTGCAGCAGACCGAGGGCGCCGGTGCGCAGATCGCGTTCGAGAACCCCGGCGGCATCCGCGACGACCTCGAGTACGCGGCCTCGGGCAGCGAGGGTGACGGTGTTGTCACCTACGCCGAAGCCGCTGCGGTGCAGCCGTTCGCGAACTCCGTCGTGACCCTGACCCTCACGGGTGCGCAGGTCCGCCAGGTGCTCGAGCAGCAGTGGCAGCCCGCGGGTTCCTCGCGGCCGTTCCTGGCCCTCGGGGTGCCGAAGGGATTCTTCTTCACCTACGACGACGCGGCCCCGGCCGGACAGCACGTCAAGTCGGTGACCCTCGACGGCGCGGAGCTCGACGCCACCGCGCAGTACCGGGTGACCGTCAACAGCTTCCTGGCCTCCGGCGGCGACAACTTCACGACCCTGGCGGAGGGGACCGACAGGGTCGAACTCGGGAAGACCGACCTCGAGGCGTTCACGGCCTACCTGGGCCTGCCCGAGAACGCGCGGCTCGCCCCGGACCAGGAACCCCGTTCCGCCGTCGCGACCGAGATCCCGCCCCCGGTCGTGGAGTCCCCGGCGCCGACGGCGACGCCCACGGTCCCCGCCGTGGCCGTCCCGACCCCGTCGGCCACGACCTCGAAGCCGGCCGCCGCGGCGGTCGCCGAGGAGGACCTGGCGACCACCGGCGCGGACATCGCGCCCTGGATCACCGTCGGTGCGGCGCTCGTCCTGGCCGGTGGTCTGCTGATCACCGCGGCGGCGCGCCGCCGCCACGCCTGAATCCTCCCCACAACGGAGAACGCGCCCACCGGGAGACCCGGTGGGCGCGTTCTCGTCGTGGGGTCCTACTTCCCCAGGGTGCTCGCCAGGGTCCTGGCGAACGTCGCGCCGGGACGCCCGAGACCCGTCACGGGGTCCCAGCCCTTCGCGAGTCCGAGGGTGGAGTCCCGGCCCCAGGTGCGGACGGTGTACGACGTCCCGCCGCTGGGGTCCAGTCCGTTGACGTAGTTCGCGCGGACCACGCCCTTGACCGTGGAGGCCTGGACGTCGGTGTAGGCGCCGCGGGCGATCGAGTACAACGCGGGGTTCGCGAGTCCGGCCCGCTTGCCCTTGCGCTGCACGGCTTCCGCGATGGCGCCCGCCGCCAGCGGCGAGGCCAGGCTCGTCCCGCCGATGCGGTACTCGCCGTAGCGGACCCCGTCCGGGAAGGTCTGGGTCTGGCCCACGAGCATCCCCGTCTGCGGGTCCGCGACGCTGGCGATGTCCGGCACGGCGCGCCCGGTGGGGGCCGTGTTCGGCACGGTGCCCGCCTGCCAGGCGGGCCGCGGGAAGAGGGTGGAGTACCCGCCGCCGGCGCCGTAGAGGAACCCGCCGTCGACCCAGTCGGTGCCCTTGTCGTTCAGGGCGTAGACGCCGGTTCCCCAGCCGGTCTCGGCGACGACGTTGCGCACGCCGTTGCCGAGGCCCGTCGAGGTCCCGCCGACGGAGGTGACGTAGGGGTCGCTGGTCGGGTAGTCGACCTGCTTGGTGCCGGTCGAGGCGATCTCGTCGCCGTTGTCACCGGAGCTGAAGAGGAACGTCTGTCCCTGCAACGCGCCCTGCAGGAAGATCTGCTCGTAGGCGAAGACGTCGTCCGCGCCGGTGTCGGTCTCCAGACCGCCCCAGGAGTTCGTGACGACGTCGGCGCGGTTCTCGTCCACGACGGCCGCGAGGGCGTCGATGAGCCCACCGGCGCAGTTCGAGGCCGCGTAGTAGCGGATGCGGGCCGCGGGACGCATGGCGTGCACGGCCTGCACGTCGAGGGTCTGCTCACCCGTCCAGCCCGAGGCGTCGCACGCCTCCTGGTCGGTGAACTTCCCGGCGCTCCAGGTGGAGTACTGGTTGCGGGCGAGGGTGGGCCAGCCGTAGGCGCTGGAGTAGGTGTTCGTGTCCGCCACGATCGTCGAGGAGTTGTACGCGTCGACGACTCCGACGGTGACACCGCCACCGGAGGTTCCGGTGTCCCCGCCGAGCCCGTTGAACAACTGCGGGGCGGTGTACCCGCAGAGGGCGTAGGACGGCGTCTGCCCGTGGAAGGCGGGCAGGGGGGTCTTGTAGTCCGCCTGGTACTTCGCCAGGAGGCCGCCGTAGAACTGGCTGCACGGTCGGCCGACGACCGAGGCGGCCGGCGGTGCGACGACCGGCTGGGCGACCCCGGCGGCGGACGCGGCGGCCGCGGTGCGGTTCGCGGTGGTGTCCGCGGCCGTGGTGCCCCCGGTCTCGGCGATCCGCTGCGACGTCATGCGTTGCACGCTGGTGTCGAGGCCGCTGATGGTCATCACGTCGGCCGCCACGTCGGTCGGCAGCGACGCGGCGGTGGTGGGAGCCACGACGTCCGCGCCGTCGTGGGTGAAGGAGGCCAGCGTGACGCCGAAGGCCCGCTGGAGCTGTTGCCGGGTTCCGGTGGCAGCCACGTAGCGTCGGCTCGCCTCGACGGAGTCGACGTGCAGACCGGCGGAGGCCAGGTAGTTCGAGACCGTCGTGGCGGCGGCCTCGGTCGGGCCGAAGGCGGCGGCGTACTGCGCTCCGTCGAGGTAGTGCCCGTAGGTGGGGGAGCCGGGCGTTGAGACGCCGGCGACCGCGGCCTGCAGAGCGCTCAGCCCACCGCGCGGCGCGAGGTAGACGCGGACGGACTGCGGGGTGTCGACCGGGGCCGAACGGAGGGCGAGGCGTGCGGCGGTACCGCTCGGCAGCCACCGCGGCAGCGTGCCCGCGATCGTCGTGGTCCGGGCCGGGGCGGCGTGGGCCGCACCGCCGGTCGCGACGAGGGCGGTGGCACCGACAGCGGCGGTGAGGAGCCTGAATGAGAGTCGTGCGGAAGAATGCTGGGAATTGCTTGAACGCGGCATTCGTGGTCCTTTCCACGGGGTGGTGCCGCGAACATAGACCTCCGCAAAACCCCCGTGGAAGCACCCCCCCGACTCGGTGTCACGAGTCGTCACAGGAAGGGTTGGTGGTCGCCCCGAGCGTCGCCTCACGGCGAGTGGCCGCTCGTAGCGGCAGGGTTGAGGCCCGGGGACACGTACCGGGGCGACCAGCCATCACAACCATCGGCTGCCACCGCCCATTCCTGGAGGGGTGCACCCGTCACGACCTGCCGTCCTGCCCGACCCGTCCGGGCATCCGAACCGCTACCGCTCCCGCTGGGCCCAGCACGATCTCCTCGCCCAGGACGTCCCCTCCGACGTCGTCCAGGTGCGCCAGGACCTGGTGTCGTCGGGGACCAGCCGGGCGCTGGCTCGGCCGGCCACGGTGATGGTGACCTCCTCGCCCGCTTCGACGCGGCGGACCAGGTCGGAGGCGTGCTGGCGCAGTTCGCCGAGGCCGACGACGGGCATGAGGGCGAGGCAGCGCTTGTGCCACCAGAGGTTCCGGTCCGCGCGACGCTGGATGACGGAGCGGTCGACAGTGCCAGGCCCGCCCCGGGCTACGTCTCGGGCAGCTGGTACCGGGCTCGGCGCTGCTGGCCCCACGCGAAGGCCGTCTCGCAGATCCAGTCCTCCAAGCGGTCGCCCAGGTGAGCGGCGATCTGCGCAGCACTGGTGGGGACCTCGACGTCGCAGGGGTCCGCTACCCACCACGGCGACAGCAGCAGCTCCTCGTGCCGCTGGTCGGGGACGTCGAGGCGCACCCACACGTCCCCCTCACGACCGTCCACACCCCAGTGCACGCTCAGGTGCTCGAGCTCCTCGGTCGTCAGGACGCTGGTCACCACCGGTTCGACGACCCGCCGGCGCAGCCGGGCCAGTCGCTCGTCGTCGGCGTCGGTGACCGGCCCTGGTCGCGGTGCCCGCTCACCGGGGAGCGCAGTGGTGTTCACCTGGGTCCGCGCGGACGGGTGAGCACGGGGGCGGTAGCGGCGGTGTCCTTCCACGGGTTCAGGGTGCCTGACGGCCGAAGCCCGCGAAGGCGTGTTGGGTCCGGGGCCTCGCGGTGCAGGTGCCCGCGCACGGCGGGACGACCGTGACGTCGGTGATCGCGGCGAAGGACGTCCCAGGAGGGGGCGCGCGGCCATGATGGTGCGGTGAGCTCACCAAGCAGAACCATCCTGCCGCTGCGCCTGCGCGACCTGGTCGTCGACGCCGGCAACCCGTACCTGCAGATCATGCGGTTCGCGGCGGTGGCCGGTCTGGTGGCCGCCCTCCTGCTGCTGGTCTCGGGGATGACGACGGGCAGCACACCCCTGCTGGTCCTGGCGGTGGTGGCGTTCCTGTGGACGGCGATGGTGCAGGTGGGGTGGTGGGTCGTCGCCGCGTTGGTGTGGGAGCGGACTCAGGACTGACCCTCCCCGGCCGAGTCATGGCCGATGAGTGCGTCCTGACGCCGGCGCAGCACCGCCACGACCGCACCGGGGACTGGAGCAGGGGCAGGGTCGAGCCATGGCGGGCAGCTCATCACCTGCGCAGCGACTGCCCCCTCGGCCAGGTCAGCCACTGATGATCTGCGCGGCGCTGGGCCCGTGACGCTGACCGGAGAAGAAGCTCATCGTCGTCCCCCTCTCTGTCAGCCTGGAGGAAGAGCACGCCGAACGCGACGTGCACCCCTCAGACCGCCTCGACGTGTTGATCCAGGCCGGCGTCTTCTCCCGCACCGCGGACGTTGCCGATCCCGCCAACGGGGCCGAGGGGACCATCTGGTGTCTCACGCCGTCCACCGGTGGGGGTCAGCCAGTGGTGGTGGTCAGCTGGAGATGCTGACTCGGAGGGGCAACGCTGCATGGCAGCGCCCGCAACGAATGCCGGGAGCCACGTCGGCGACCAGGCTTGGATGCGGTCATCCGGCCATCTGAGGACAGCCACGGCGGGTCTGCGACGGCACGGTCATCCCGCGGTGCGCGTGACGTTGCCCCACGGCGTAGGACGGTCTCAGTCCGGCTCGGCGGGCTCATCGACATCTCGTCGACGCTCCTGTCCGGTGTCGAAGAACCGGTCCAGGTAGGCCGTCGGAGGAAGATCGCTCGTCCGCATCAAGCTGAACACCTCCGCCCCGTCCACCGGCTCGTCGAACAGCGCGTAGGCCTGGACGAGCCCCAGGTACTCCGTCACCCGATCCGGCGGCCAGGTCGTCTCGCTCGCGTATGTCTGCGCCTCCGCCTCAGCCCTCTCGATGGCGCGGTCCATGTCGGCTTACCGCCACAACGTCACACGCTCCTCGTAGACGACCTCAGCACCGTGGTGCTCGGCCTGGCTGCGGAAGATGCAGCGGACCGCGACCCACCCGGAGCTCTCCATCCGGGCAGCGTCTCAGGGAGGTCCACGGGTTTCGGTGACTTCACGGTCATCCCGGTGCGCGCGGTCACCCGAGCCGGCGACGTCCGGTCGTGGCGATGGCCACGCGATCGCACCGCACCGTCCCGCAGGTCCGAAGTGGGGTGCTGCACGCAGGACAGTGCTCCACGACGACTCGTGCGACCGGCACGACCTGGGCTCAGCTTCCAGCGACCACCGCGGAGACAGACCCCTACGCTGTCGTGAAGGTTCATCACAGGCGGTGAGGGAGGCGGGCAGTGGGGCCCTGGCCGCTGTTCATCGCGCAGATCCTGCTGTACTCCGCGTTCCCCTTCGCCTTCGCGCTCTTCCGCAAGCCCCTGCGCCTGCTGCTGTCGTACACCTACATCGCCGTGGTGCTCGTCTTCGGGGGCTTCATGGGCTCCATCTACGCGCTTCCGCTCGCCGACGGTCTGGTCGTGTCGGCCGGCAGCATCCTGTACGGGGCGCTGGTGCTCGCCAGCCTGCTCGCCGTCGTCACCGCCCGCGACAGCCACGTGGTGCGCAACATCATCAAGATCGTGATCGCGGTCAACGTCATCAAGGTCGGGGTCCTGGCGGTCACCGCGGCCGCACTGCGCAACACCGCCGTGGTCAACCGCTTCGACACCTCACCCGACGTCTTCGACGTGTCCCTGCTCGTCGTGGCTCTCGGCGGCATCCTCATCATCACCGAGCTGGTCCTGCTGCTCATGACGTTCGAGGCCTTGAAGACGCGCGTGCGCAGCGGCCTCACGTTGGCCCTCGCGTGTGTCGTCTTCTACATCGCGGTGCTCTGCCTCGACGGTGTCCTGTTCCCGATCCTCGCAGCGCCGACCTCACCTGACCTCTCGCCGGCGATCAGCGCCGGCCTGAAGTCGAAGCTCGTGATCGCCGTCGCGTTCAGCGGGCCGCTCCTGCTGTACCTGCTCGTCTTCCGGCGCGACATGGCCGCCTACCGCGAGGTACCGCTCCGGCTGCAAGAGCTGTTCCTCGCGCCGCGGACCGACCTCGTGGAGGAGCTGGAGCGGCAGAGCGAGGTCATCGCCCAGAGCGCCGAGCGCTACCGCCAGCTCGTCGAGTCGACCGCCGACGCGGTGACGTCCATGACCGTCGACGGCGTGATCACCGGTTGGAACCGGGCCGCGGCAGAGCTCTACGGCCACCCCACCGAGGGCGCCACGGGCCGCCCGGTCACCGATCTCGTGCCCGCGGACCGCGCCGAGGAGGTCCTGGGCATCCTCGCCGCCGTCGCCCGCGACGGAGTCGTGCTGTCGTCGGAGTGGACCGCGCAGCGACCGGACGGGTCCACCGTCGACGTCGCCCTGACCATCTCGCCCGTCCTCGACCCCCAGGGGCAGGTGGTCGCCGTGTCGACGATCGGTCGCGACGTCAGTGAGCGCCGCCGGTTCCAGCAGAGGCTCGAACACCAGGCGCTGCACGACTCCCTGACGGGGCTGCCCAACCGAGCGCTGCTGCTCGATCGCCTCCAGCGCCTGGAACACACCTCGCGGGAGGGGGCAGCGCTCGAACCCGCCGTCGCTGTGCTGTTCGTCGACCTCGACCAGTTCAAGATGGTGAACGACGCCTCGGGCCACCACGCCGGCGACGTGCTGCTCGTCCAGGTGGCCCGGCGGCTGTCGCAGGTGGTGTCCTCCGGCGACACCGTCGCCCGCTTCGGTGGTGACGAGTTCGTGGTCCTGTGCACCGACACCGGCATCGACCAGGCGCTCACCCTCGCCCGCGCCGTGCTCGCCGTGCTGTCCGAGCCGTTCGAGGTCGTGGGTCGTCGCTCGTACGTGTCCGCTTCGGTGGGGGTGGCGGTGGCGGCGCCGAGCCGCAGCAGCGACCTCATCCGGCAGGCCGACGTCGCGATGTACGAGGCCAAGGTGCGTGGCCGCGGGCGCGTGCAGCTCTTCGACGACAGCCTGGACGCCCACACGCAGGGGCGGCTCGCGCTGGCGGGCGACCTCCGGGACGCCCTCACCGCCGGTGACCTCGCCTTGCACTACCAGCCCGTCGTCGACCTGCGCACCGGGACGGTGCGAGGCGTCGAAGCCCTCATCCGCTGGACTCACCGCGAGCGCGGCACGGTCCCGCCCAACGTCTTCATCCCCTTGGCCGAGGACACCGGCCTCATCACCGCCATAGACCAGTGGGCGCTCGTGCGCGGCTGCCGAGACGGTGCACGTCTGCTGTCGACGGGCGTTCTCCCTGCCGGCGCCCACATCGCCGTCAACCTCTCGGCGCACGACATCGCCGACTCCGCGGTCGAGCTGACGATCGACTCGGCCATCCGCGCCGCCGGCCCTGCGATGACGCACCGCAACCTCATGGTGGAGGTCACCGAGACGGTCGTGATCCGCGACCTCGCGCACTCGAGGCGCGTCCTGAACGCCATCCGCGCGCTGGGCTGCGACATCGCCATCGACGACTTCGGGACCGGGCACTCGTCCCTGACCTACCTGCGTCTCTTCCCCGCCCAGCACGTGAAGATCGACCGCAGCTTCATCCAGGGCATCGCCGAGAACCCCCAGGACCTGGCCATCGTGAGGTCGGTGGTGCAGCTGGCCCACGCCATCGGCCTGAAGACCATCGCCGAAGGGGTCGAGACCCAGGAGCAGTGCACCCTGCTGACGCGCCTGGGATGCGACGCAGCGCAGGGTTACCTGTGGAGCCCAGCCCTCCCCATCGACCAGCTCTGCACTCTGGTGAAAGATCTCCCAGAAGGCCACTTCACCACGGTCGTTGCGAAGTGACCGCTGAAGCAGTCCCAGGCGATGAGGTCCTGACGATCCATGGCCTTCCGCGCTGCCGTCACCGCCGTCCGAGCGCGGCTGGTGCGTCCCGCGTTCTGCAGAGTCCGACATCTGGAGACTGTGGCCGCTTGCAGACCTGCTCTCACACACCGAAGGCGACGGCCGACACGTGGTGCAGGAGGTAGCCGAAGCAGCGCGGTACAGGCCTGCGCTGCGCGCGGCGTCGAACGCCGTCGTCCTGCCGCCACAGGTCAGGGCCCACTGCGCGAGCTCGGCGTGCCGGTGCGGCTGCTGCCCCCGTCGACAGCCCGCACCGGAGCCGAGGCTCATCGACCCGGACAGTCAGCGCCGCACGGCCGTCCCGCGGTGCGCTCGGCGCACGCTCATCCCGCGGTGCGCGCGAAGCGCACGGTCATCCCGTGTTGTGCGCGGTCACCCCGGCGTTGGCGACCGGATCTGTCGATGTCCGCACTGGCGTCCAGCACGCTGACGTGCTCGTGCCCATCAGGTCAGTCCGGCTCTCCGAACGGCTGCGGCATCCAGGTGACGCGGCGGTTCCTTGCCCCAGCCGGCCGACAGCCTGTGCCACCGTGCGCGGGTGAACAGCCCGCACGACGAGGCTCCCGACCTCACAGGTCTACAGCCTCGCTACACCTGGACCACCGGTCGCGGTGTCCGGGCACTGCTCTTCGGCAGCATCAGCGTCCAAGCGCTCCTAGCCGTGACCCGGCTCATCGGCGATCCAGACACCTTCGACGTCGTCTTGGCGATCATTCAGCTGCTGTTCTTCATCGTCTTCCTCGGCGCCTACTTTGTCTGGACCCCCTCGACCACCCTCACCGTCGACGGCGTCCGCCTGCGGAACGGCTTCCCCAAGACCCGGGTCGTCTCGTGGGCGCAGGTGCGCGACGTGCAGGTGCAGGGCCGCCGGCAGGACGTCAGCCAGCTGCTGCTCAGCGACGGTCGCAGCGAGCGTCTGATCGGCATGCCCGTCGACGACGCTCAGCGTTTGGCTGATGCCTTGGCTGCCCGGACGGCGCGCTGATCAGAACGTCTGGGTCGTGGGAGCCGTCAGGCTGCCAGTCCGACCAACCATCCGCTCATACCGCAATGTGTGCGCTGTCGCTGGTGGCCGACGACCTCTCCTGCCGATCTGCGTGAACTTCAGCGCACTGTCGAGGTGAGCTGCGCTGTGATCCCCTGACTCGGTTCAGCTGACCCTGTGGTCCCCACCGCCACCTCCCAGCCCGCTCCGCAACGCGCCGAACACCTCATCCAGACGCGCACGGTGGTCCGCACCCACCGCCTCCACCGACTCACCCGCCAGCCGGCGACGGGCGTTGCCCACCAGCACGGTGGAGTAGCCGGCGACGACGAGGGCGGCGAACAGCGTCGCGTTCCCCGCGAACCCCTCATCACGCTCCAACTCCTCGACGAGGGTGTCCTGCAGGTCCGCGGCGATCTCACGGGCCCGGGCGATCAACGCGGGCGAGGACGCCACCGTCCGGAAGAAGGGCGCGGACCGCTCGTCCAAGCCGGCGAGGACGTGGCGGGCCGCGAGCAGTCCGAGGCTCACCTCGTGCAGGGAGGTCAGCACGTCGGTCCCCGAGGCCCGTTCGCGCACCGCGGTGCGCAGGAGCTCGACCGCGTCGTCGGCACGGTCGAGGTAGAGGTCCTCCTTGCGCGGGAAGTGCTTGAACACCGTGACGCTGGAGACCCCCGCCTCTCGGGCGACCTCAGCGACGGTCACCGCGTCGAAACCGCGTTCGGCGAAGAGCCGGGCAGCGACCTCGGCGATCCTGGCGCGGGTCTGCGGCCCGCCGCGCTCACCTGTTCGGGGCATCACGGCCTCACTCTCTTGTGTGACTCTGCTTAGTCAGTTAACTTAGTTGATGTGACCATCCCCCAGACTGCCATCCGCAGTGAGCCCCGCCCCGCGCCCCGCTCGCTGCGCGAGGCGTGGATCGCCCTCGCCGGTCTCTCCGCCGTCTTCCTCTTCGAGATGCTCGACAACTCCATCCTCAACGTCGCCCTCCCCACGATCGGGCGCGACCTGCACGCCACGACGAGCTCGCTGCAGTGGATCGGCGGGGCCTACTCCGTCCTCTTCGGCGGCGCCATGCTGCTCTTCGGAGCCATCGCCGACCGGTTCGGGCGACGCCGGGTGATGCTCACCGGACTGGTCCTGCTCGCCGCGGCGAGCCTGGCCACCGCGTTCGTCTCGACCACCGGTGAGCTGATCGCCGTGCGGGCGGTGATGGGCGTGGCCGCGGCCATGACCACGCCCGGCTCGATGGCCCTGGCCTTCCGGCTCTTCTCCACCGACGACCTGCGCGTGCGGGCCCTCACCGTCATCTCCACCGCCGGCCTGGTCGGACTCGCCGTGGGCCCCACGGCAGGTGGTCTCGTCCTGACCGTCGCACCCTGGCAGGTGTTGCTGCTGGCCAACGTCCCCATCGCCGTGCTCGCCCTCGTCGGCATCCGCCTCGGTGTCGCCGCCGACACCGGCGCGGGTGTCGGCGCGGGTGTCGGCGCGGGTGTCGGCGGGGACCTGCACACGGACCCGATCGACGTCGCCGGCGCTGTGCTGGGCACCGCGACGATCGTCGCGGCCCTGCTCACCCCCACCCTCTTCGTCGCCGACGGCACTCGCTCGTGGGTGCCGTGGGTGGCCACCGCCCTGACGGTCCTGGCCGCGACCGCCTTCGTCCTGCGTGAACGGACCGCCGCTCACCCGCTGCTGGACCTGGCCCTGATCGCCCGCCCGCTCGTCGCCAGCGGACTGGCCTACAAGGCCGCCGCCGGCCTCGCCGTCGCCGGCTCGAACTACCTGGTGACGCTGCAGTTGCAGTTCGCCTGGGGCTGGCCTCCCACGGCCGCGGCGCTGGGGATGCTGCCCCAGGTCGCGGTGCTGCTGGCCGGTGGCCGCTTCGTCGGACCCTTCGTCGCCCGCGTCGGACTCGAGCGAGCCGCCTGGCTCAGCGCCACCGCCGTCGTCGCCGGCCTGGCCGTCTTCGCCCTCGCCGGCAGCTACGGCTACCCCGTCGTCGTCGCCGCCCTCGTGCTCGTGGCCGCCGGGATGCGCGTGGTCGGGGTCGTGGCCGGCAACAACGTCCTGCGCGGTCTACCCGCCGATCGGACCTCCGTCGGCGCGGCCCTGGTCGACACCTCCAGCGAACTCGCCACCGGCATCGGCATCGCCGCCACGGGCACGATCCTCGCCGCGCTGTTCACCGGTTCCCTCACCGCACCGACCTGGAGCACGACCCAGGTCGGGCAGTTCCAGCAGGCCCTCGAGATCGCCGGGCTCACCCTCACTCTCGCCGCTGCCGCCCTGGTCGCCCTCGGCGTCCACCGCTCCCGACGCGGCGCCGACAAGACCTCCACCACCCCCTCCGAAGAGAAGAGCGTCCAGTCGTGACCGCACCCAGCGCCCACCCGCCGTTCGACCCGGAGCTGGCGGTCTTCCTCACCGCGGTGCAGGCTCGCGGCCCGTTCACCCTCACCACCGAGATGCTTCCCCGGATGCGGGCTCTGGAGATCAGCCAGGACCAGCTCGACGCGGACCTGCGAGCCAAGGGCCTGGAGCGGCGCAGCGTCACCGTCCCCGGCCACCTCGGCGAACCCATCGACCTCGCGATCGTCCAGCGCGCCGGGCGCACCGGAACCGCCCCGTGCTTCTACGCCATCCACGGCGGCGGCATGATGTTCGGTCACCACCTCGGCAACCTCGACTCCTACGACGACTGGCTGCTCACCCACGACGTCGTCCTGATCAGCGTCGACTACCGCCTCGCCCCCGAACACCCCGACCCCTACCCCGTCGAGGACTGCTACGCCGGACTCGCCTGGACCGCAGCCCACGCCGAGGAGCTGGGGATCGACCCCGACCGCATCGTGCTCGTCGGGCAGAGCGCCGGCGGCGGCCTCGCTGCGGGAACCGCCCTGCTGGCCCGCGACCGCGGCGGCCCCGCGGTCCTGGCCCAGGTCCTGATCTCCCCGATGCTCGACGACAGCGACTCCACCGTCTCCACCCACCAGATCGACGGCGTCGGCGTCGCCGACCGCGCGATGACCCGCTTCGGGTGGAACGCCTACCTCGGAGAGCGCCGCGGCGGGAACGACGTGTCCGTCTACGCCGCCCCCGCCCGAGCCGACGACCTGTCCGGCCTGCCCCCGGCCTACCTCGACTGCGGCAGCGCAGAGGTGTTCCGCGACGAGACGGTCGCCTACGCGAGCACGTTGTGGGCCGCGGGGGTCCAGGCCGAGCTGCACGTCTGGCCCGGCGCCTTCCACGGCTTCACCAGCATGCAGCCGCGTGCCGCGTTGTCCCGGACCGCGGTTGCGGCACTGGCCACCTGGACCACCCGGCTCCTCGAACGCTGACGACGCCCGAGAACCTCACGGTCATCCCGCGAAGTGCGTGTCTGGCGAAGAGCGAGCGATGTGCTGGTGGCGAGCTGGCCGATGGTGATGGGTGGCATAGCCGTCAGCCCGCGGCGCTGCCACGGGGCTACTCGACGCCCAGGCTCACGGCGCTTCGAGCCATCGCACGCTCCAGTCCGCGCAGTTCACGACCTGCACACCTTCAGCCGTGATCACGATCAACGTTCTGCCTCCGCGCATCGTCGCCGTACCGCCGACGCGAAGGTCTTAGGGACGTTGCTCCAGAACCTCCCCGTCGTCGCTGAGCCGGATCAGGGAGTTCTTCCCCTCGAAGGTCTCACCGACCGCGACCCAGGTCCCCGTCACCGGGTCGTGGAGGACGAGACGGAAGTGCTCAGGCACCCTCGCTCGTTCTCGCCCGTCGGAGTCGAGGATCCGTAGAAACCCGTTGTCGGTGAACGCCAGGTGCTCCCCGTCGCCAGCCGCGAACCAGACCGGACCCGGTCCGGTCGCGATCCGGGGCCCCAGCGGATCCAGCGAACCGTCCAGCAGGCGGCACCAACCACCACCCACTCCCAGCGAGAGGTCCGAAGTCAGCGCGATCACCCTCAACACCCCTCGCAGGGAACGCACCTCCTCCCCGGTGGCTGCCTCCAGCACGCGGGTGGCCCTGCGGAGGTGAGTGACGACCACACGACCTCCAGCCAGAGCAGTCACGGCCTCCACGTTCGTGCGGCTGCGGTCCTGCCACAGCCGCTGACCCGTCAGGTCGTAGCCGCACACACCGTGGCGTTCCCAGGCGCCGGCGACCACCACGGGGTGCTCACCGGGTACCAGTGCACCCCGCCAACCGCCGTAGTCCCAGATGGTCTCGAACGTGGCGCAGTGCGCGGCACGTTCCAGCGACCAGACGTCCACGAGCCCCTTGTGGCGGGCGGTGACCAGGAGGTCCTCTTCCCACGGCGCCGCGGCGACCTGGCGCAGGTCGATCACCAGCGTTCACCGTCTGCGAGCCCGTTGAAGATCATGCCAGTGAGTCTGTCCCAGGGGTCCGACAACGAGGTCGCCGCGGGACTCGAAGCTCTTCCTCGACCGTCGAGGTGCGCCGGCGGGACGGGCCGCGGTTCCACCGAGGCAGCGGACTTCAGGGTCGTTCCGCGGTACGGGCGGGCGTCGGAGGCCGGGAACCTCGCGCTCACGCCGAGGAGCACGGAATGCGGGTGAGGGAAGCAGTTCCGTCTGCCAGCCTGGTCACCGTGGTCCACGACGACGGAGCAGTCCGACCCGCGACCGCAACGGTCGGCCCGGGGCCGCGTGGATGAGCACCGCCCACGACCTCGGTCCAGTACCGACCCGCCTCAGCGTCGAGACCGACCTGGTCCACCAGCTCATCGCCGAGCAGTTTCCCCACTGGGCCGACCTGCCGGTGCGCCCGGTGGCCGACGGCGGCTGGGACAACTTCACCTTCCACCTCGGTTCGGACATGTCGGTGCGCCTGCCCAGTGCCACCGAGTACGCCCTCGCCGTGGACAAGGAGCACCGCTGGTTGCCCCGCCTCGCAACGCAGCTCCCGTTGCCCATCTCCACTCCGCTGGCACGAGGCCGACCCGGCCACGGCTACCCCTTCGCCTGGTCGGTGTACCGGTGGCTGCCCGGGGACCCGGTGACCGCCGACCGCATCGCTGACGGCGGCATCGGCGCTGAGGGCGACCCGGTCCGCTTCGCCCTCGACCTCGCCGACTTCCTCACCGCCTTGCAGCAGATCGACCCCACCGACGGGCCGGCTCCCGGCACGCACAACTGGTTCCGCGGCGGCACGCTGCGCACCTACGACGCGACGACCCAGAACGCGCTGCAGACCCTCGAGGGTCGCCCCGACGTGGACATCGACGTCGAGTTGGCCCGCGCCGTGTGGGCCAGTGCGCTCGACGCACGGTGGAACCGCGTGCCGGTCTGGTTCCACGGCGACATCGCTGCCGGCAACCTGCTGCTGCGTGAGGGCCGGCTGGGTGCGGTCATCGACTTCGGCACCTGCGGGGTCGGTGACCCCGCCTGCGACCTCGCCGGGGCGTGGACGTTGCTGGGCACCGCAGCCCGGGTGGCCTTCCGCGACCGGATGGACGTCGACGAAGGTACGTGGGCTCGAGGGCGCGGCTGGGCGCTGTGGAAGACCCTGGCCACCTACGTCGGAGTCCTCGACGAGGATGCAGGAGCAGCCGCCGGGGCTCAGCGCGTCCTCGACGCGATCCTCACCGAGTACGGGGTCACCAGCTGAGCCCTTGCAGGCGCGCATGGGCTGACGACCTCACGGTCATCCCGCGATCTGGGCAGGATCACGGCTGTTCGCGATCCGCCGGGCAGGTCCCAGGCACAGAGGGGCCGCCAGCGACCGCTCACGCAGCCGACCTCGCCGTCAGGGCCGTGCCCTCGACGTCGAGGGTCGGCAACCACCGCAACCACCGCGGCATCCACCACGCCGCCCGGCCGAGCAACGACAACGCCGCCGGCACCGCGACCATCCGGACGACCACGGCGTCGGCGAGGATCCCGACGGCCAGCGCGAAGGCGATGGGTTTGATCGTCGAGTCGCCCTGCGGGACGAACCCCGCGAACACCGCGAACATGATCGCCGCGGCGGCCACCACGACGGGTGCCGCCTGCCGGAACCCGGTGCGGACGGCCTGCACGGGATCGGCGCCGTGGGCGTGCGCCTCGTGCATCCGGGAGACCAGGAACACCTGGTAGTCCATCGCGAGGCCGAAGAGGATCCCGACGACGATGATCGGCGCGAGGCTCAGCAGGGGGCCGGTGCTCTCGGCCCGCACGATCTGCTTCAGCCAGCCCCACTGGAACACCGCGGTCGTCGCGCCGAGCGCGGCGCCGATGGTCAGGAGGAACCCCAGGACCCCGACGACGGGCACCAGGATCGAGCGGAAGACCAGCACCAGCAGGACGAACGCGAGCCCGACGACCAGCACGAGGTACACCGGCAGTGCGTCGGACAGCGTGCTGGAGACGTCGACGCTCACCGCGGTCTGGCCGGTGACGTAGGCGGTGGTTCCCGAGGGGTCCCCGGCGATGAGGTCGCGCATCCGGTGCACGAGGTCGGTGGTGGCCGTGTCGTCCGGGGCGGTGGTGGGGACGACGGTGACGAGGGCGGCGCTCCCGTCCCGGTTCGGGGTGGGCGGTGCGGCGAAGGCGACTCCCGGCAGCGCGCGGAGTTCCGTGCTCAGCGCGGTCGCGCGGTCGACCACGCCGGCTCCCTCCCCGTCGCCGTGGACGAGGACGACGATCGGTCCGCTGACCCCCGCGCCGAAGCGGTCGGAGAGGATCTGCTGCGCCTTCGCCTGGGTGCTGCCGTCGGGCCACGCGGTGCTCAACGTGGTCTGCATCGAGGTGACCGGGATCGCGACGACCCCGAGGGCCACGACGGCCAGCACCAGGCTGACCCAGCGCCGGGTCGTCACGGTCCGACCCCACGTCGCGAACAGCCCCGTGCGTTCGGTGCCGTCCGGGACGTGCGGTGGCGCCACGTGGCGGCCGCCGCTGTGCTCGAGGGCCTTGCGGGCCGAGCGCGGCAGCGCCCGCAGCCCGACGAACCCGAGCGCCGCGGGGACGAGGGTGAGGGCGATGAGCACCGCGACGACGACCGTCGCGGCGGCGGCGATCCCCATCTCGGTGAGGAACGGGATGCCGGCCACGGCGAGACCGGCGAGCGCGATGACCACGGTCACCCCGGCGGTCAGGACCGCCGACCCCGCGGTCCCCACGGCCAGCGGGACGGCCTCGGCCACGCTGCGCCCGTCGAGGAGTTCCTGCCGGAAGCGGGTGACGATGAACAGCGCGTAGTCGATGCCGACGGCGAGGCCCAGCATGATCGCGAGGATCGGCGTCGTGGACTGCAGGTCGACGAAACCCGTGAGGGTGGTGATCCCGAGCGCGCCGATCCCGACGCCGACGACGGCCGTCAGCAGGTTCATCCCCGCGGCGACGAGCGAGCCGTAGGTGATGGCGAGGACGACGAGCGCGACGACGACACCGATGACCTCGGCGGGTCCGCCGAGTTCGGAGACCCCCTGCGTGACCTCGCCCGTCACCTCCGCGTCCAGGCCCGCGGCCCGGGCGTGCGCGACGGCGGCGAGCAGTTCCTCGCGTTCGGACGCGGTGACCTCCGACGCCTGCACCGGGTAGCTGACCGTGCTGTAGGCGGCGCGCAGGTCGGGGGAGACGACGGGGTTCGCGGCGTCGAGCGGGTTGCTCGCGCCCGCGACCCCGTCGAGGCCGTTGAGCTCCTGGATGGCGGCGAGGACCTTCGCCGAGTTCTCCGCCGAGGTGATCTGCTGACCCTCGGGCACCTCGAAGACGACCTGGGCCGATCCGCCGTTCGCGGTGTCGCCGAACTCCTCCCCGATGAGGCGCAGCGCGGTCGTCGACTCCTGGCCGGGGATCTCGAAGGAGTTCACCGTCTTCCCCGACAGGGTGGCGGCGCCGACCCCGGTCAGGGCGAGGAGCAGGACCCAGACGGCCACGACGAGGCCGCGGCGGCGGAACGCGCCGGCTCCGAGGCGGTGCAGGAAGGTCGCCATCTCAGTTCTCCTCGGCGGTGTGCCCGAGCGCGGCGAGCGCAGCGGTGATCAGGTGGGGGCGGACGGTCGCGGCGTCGAGGTCGCGGAAGGCGAGCGAGGTGACGGCGAGCCCGCTGACGGCGGTGGTGATCCGCACGCCGCGGTCCAGGACGGCGGCGCTGGGCGGTTGCTCGCTCTTGACGATCTCCGTGCCGAAGGAGCGGAACAGCACCTCGCCGAGGTGGTCCAACCGGTCGGAGGACAGCGCCCCCTGGCTGATCGTCGTCAGCATGAAGGAGACGAGCCCGGGACGTCGCTCGGCGAGGGCGACGAGGGCTTCGACCACGGTCCGGTCGCGCCCGGGACCGGTCGGGAGGTCCGTCACCTGGGTGGCGATGCGCTCGAAGTGCCCGACCGTGTGCGCCACGGTCGCCTCCTCCAGCGCCTCCTTGCTCGGGAAGCGGTGCAGCAGACCGGTCTTGGAGTAGCCGACCGCGTCGGCCACCCGCTGCACCGAGGTCTGCTCGATCCCGTGGCGGGCGAACAGCGCCGCCGCCGCCTCGAGGATCTCCTCGTCGATCTGTTCCTTCGTCAACCGGGGCACCCGACCACTGTAGACCGGTGTGGACCGAGTCGGTCGCACAAGGACCGGTTCGGTCCATCGCGGGCGGTGGGTCGTGTCGGAGGTGAGGCCTACCCTTGACCCACGATGAGCACTCTCTTCGACGACCTCCCGCTGGGCCCCTCCTCGAGCGGCGACCCGAACGGCGGCAGGACCGCGCCGACCCCGCGCCGGGGGGCGGACCCGGCTGCCCTGCTCGAGGGGCTGAACCCGCAGCAGCACCAGGCCGTCGTGCACGCGGGGTCTCCGCTGCTGATCGTCGCGGGCGCCGGCTCGGGCAAGACGCGGGTCCTGACCCACCGCATCGCCTACCTGCTCGCCGAGGGCCGTGCCACCGCCGGGCAGGTCCTCGCGATCACCTTCACCAACAAGGCCGCCGCCGAGATGCGCGAACGCGTGGCCGCCCTGGTGGGCGACCAGGTCGGTGTGAACGTGGGGATGGGGTCCCGCAGCATGTGGGTCTCGACCTTCCACTCCGCCTGCGTGCGCATCCTGCGCCGCGAGGCCCAGCACCTGGGGATGCGGACGTCGTTCTCGATCTACGACTCCGCCGACTCCCAGCGGCTCATGGCGATGGTCGGCCGCGAGCTGCAGCTGGACCCGAAGAAGCACGCGCCGCGGGCGATGTCGACGATGGTGTCGAACCTCAAGAACGAGCTCGTCGACGAGGAGACCTTCTTCGACCGGGCGAACTCCGAGAGCGGCAACGAGACCGAACGCGTCCTCGCGAAGGCCTACCGGATGTACCAGCAGCGGCTGCGCCAGGCCAACGCCATGGACTTCGACGACCTGATCATGTCCACGGTGCACCTCCTGCAGGCCTTCCCGGACGTCGCGGAGCACTACCGCCGACGCTTCCGCCACGTGCTGGTCGACGAGTACCAGGACACCAACCACGCGCAGTACATGCTGGTGAAGGAACTCGTCGGCACCGGTGAGGGCCCCGTCCCGCGCGGGGAGCTGACCGTCGTCGGTGACGCGGACCAGTCGATCTACGCCTTCCGCGGCGCGACGATCCGCAACATCGTCGAGTTCGAGCAGGACTACCCGGACGCGACGACGGTGCTGCTGGAGCAGAACTACCGCTCGACGCAGAACATCCTGACCGCGGCCAACGAGGTCATCAAGCTCAACGACGACCGCCGGCCGAAGAACCTCTGGACGGCCTCGGGCGCGGGGGAGCAGATCGTCGGGTACGTCGCCGACGACGAGCACGACGAAGCCGCCTTCGTCGCCGAGGAGGTCGACCGCCTCCACGACGCGGGATCGCTGAAGTACAAGGACGTCGCCGTCTTCTACCGGACGAACGCGCAGTCGCGTTCGCTGGAGGAGGTCTTCATCCGCACCGGGCTGCCCTACAAGGTGGTCGGCGGGACGCGCTTCTACGAGCGCAGGGAGGTCAAGGACGCCGTCGCCTACCTGCGCGTCCTCGACAACCCCGACGACACGGTGAACATGCGCCGCGTCCTCAACACCCCCAAGCGCGGGATCGGCGAACGGGCCGAGGCCGCGATCGTGGTGCTGGCCGAACGCGAGCGGATCGGCTTCAACGCCGCGCTGGACCGCGCCGACGAGGCGATCGGTCTGGTGTCGCGCTCCCTGAACGCGATCCAGGGTTTCGCCCAGCTGATCCACGACCTGCGCACGCTGGCGGAGTCGGGGGCCGCCCCCTCCGTGGTGCTCGAGGCGATCCTGGAGCAGAGCGGTTACCTCGCCGAACTCCGGGCGAGCTCGGACCCGCAGGACGAGTCCCGGGTGGAGAACCTCTCCGAACTCGTCGCGGTGGCCGAGGAGTTCTCCGAGGACAACCCCGAGGGGACCCTCTCGGACTTCCTGGAACGCGTCTCCCTCGTGGCCGACGCCGACCAGATCCCTGCCGGTGCCGAGGACGACGGTGTCGTGACGCTCATGACGCTGCACACGGCGAAGGGGCTGGAGTTCCCCGTCGTGTTCCTCACCGGCATGGAGGACGGGACCTTCCCGCACATGCGCTCCCTCGGGGACCCCGACCAGCTGGCCGAGGAACGTCGCCTCGCCTACGTCGGCCTGACCCGGGCGCGCGAACGGCTCTACCTGTCCCGCTCGGCCGTCCGGAGCGCCTGGGGCGCACCGCAGCAGTACCCGCCGTCACGGTTCCTCGACGAGGTCCCCGCGACGCTGGTCGAGTGGAAGCGTGCGCAGTCGGCGTTCCAGAACGTCGCCTCCCCGAGCGCCGCGTCGCGGATCTCCCAACGCCCGGGGGTGCGTTCCGCCGGCAACCGGCCGGTCATCACCCTGAACCCCGGCGACCGGGTGACGCACGACTCCTTCGGCCTCGGCACCGTCGTGCGCATGGAGGGCGAGGGCGACAAGACCATCGCGCACATCGACTTCCGGTCCGAGGGGACGAAACGGCTGCTGCTCAGGTACGCGCCGGTCGAGAAGCTCTGACCACGGACGCCACCTCGCGGGGACGTTCCAGCGGCAGCAGGTGACCCGCCCCGGGCAACGTCACGAACGTCGCCCGGGGGTAGGCCACCCCGTTCAGCTCCCGCTGGGCGTTCTCGCCCAGGTCACCGTCCGCACCGCCCGCCACGAGGACCGCGGGCAGGTCGAGGACCCCGACCCGCTCGGACCAGTCCTCCCGCGACCCGAACTCCAGCCAGTTCCGCCAGGCCAGCGGGGAGGAGCGGAGCAGGTCGGTGACGGCGCGTTCCGCGGCCGCGAGTTCCAGGGGTCCGCCCACGTTCGTCGCGACGAACTCACTGGCGGCGGCGGCGTCCAGCGGGCCGTCCTGCACCCAGGACAGCATGAGCGCCCGGCGTTCCTCCGCCATCGGCTCGGGGACCGGCGGGGAGCCGGCGAGCAGGAGCACCCCCGAAGGGGGTGGGAGTTCCCCGGCGAGCGCCCGCGCCGCGACGACGGATGCGATCTTCCCGCCCATGCTGTGCCCCAGCAGGATCCAGTCGTCGTCCACCGCCGAGAGCCGCTGCACGACGTGGTCGGCCATCGCCCGTACCGAGGTCCCGAGTTCCACCGGTGCGTCGCCGAAACCCGGCAGGTCGAGCGCGCGGAGCTCGAACTCCGGACCGAGTTCCGCGGCCAGCGCGTCGAAGGCGAGGCGGCTCGACCCGAGGGCGTGCAGACAGACGACAGTGGTGCTCACAGCGCCCATCCTCGGGGCGGAACGGGTGACCGGCGCGTCGGAGCGGCGCTGCGGGCTACTGCCCGAACGTGTACCGCAGGTTCGCGTTGATCAGCTGGTTCACCCGGCGACGCAGGTGCCCCAGCGACGACGGCTCGGGGAGCTGGTCCTCGACCAGCAGGGTCCACCGCAGGTCCGTCCCCTGGTGAGCCGCGTCCCACGGCAGCTCGAAGCGGAGCCGCGCGTCGGGTCGGACGGGCCACAGCGACGACCACACGAGGAGGTGGGGCGCGTCGACGGTCAGGACCTCGGGTCGCTGCTCGTCGTGGAGCAGCTCCAGCCAGGGGCGGTGCGGGTCGCGGTCCGGAGCGAGCAGCGCCTCGCAGACGACGTGCGGGGGCGCGGGCTGGTTCCTGCGGCGGGATCCGGCCTCGAGCACCCTCCTAGCTGGGGTGGGTGCGCCGGAGGGCATCGTGTCGCAGCGCCGCGTGCACGCCCCACGTCTCGTTCGCGACCTGGGTGATGCGCAGGTCCACGCAGGCGCTGAGCAGGGCGAACGTCGTCGACCGGTCGAGGTCGAGTTCCGCGGCGACCCACGTCACCATGTCGTCGAGCGCCGCGTCCGTCGCGGCGTTGAGGTCCGCGTCGAAGCCGAAGGTCAGCCGCTCGGTCGGGGTCGTGGCGTGCACGGAGGGTAGGGCGGGCACCGCGACGACGGAGACCGTGAGGTCGGTGGTCGTGCCGCACTCCACGGCCGTCCCGCAGACCTCGCCGTCGCCCTGGGCCGCGTGCCCGTCGCCGAGGCAGAGCAACGCGCCGGGGACGTGGACGGGCAGGAACAACGTCGAGCCGGCGACGAGGGAGCGGCAGTCGATGTTGCCGCCGTGCCCGGGGCGCGGCGGGGTCGTCGAGTGCTGGCCCGGTTCGGCCGGGGTCGTGCCGATGACGCCGAGGAAGGGGGCGGTGTCCACCGTGAACCCCAGCTGGTTCGTCGCCGTGCGCGCGTCGTCGTCGATGTCCCACAACAGGTCCGCGCGCTCCGTGATGCCCAGGCGCACGTTCAGCGGGCTGTCCACCGCGCCGGCGGACGTCCACCCCCACCCCGACGTGGTGATCGAGTGCAGGGTGACGGCCAGGACGTCCCCCGGGCGCGCACCCCGCACGGAGACCGGCCCGACGAGGCAGTGCCCGCGGGCGCCCTCGAGGCGACGGGGCGTGGGGGCCCCGGGGTGTTCCGGTCGCCGGAGGTAGCCGCAGGCGTCGAGCGCCTCGACGGTGAAGCGTTCGCCGTCGTCGACGACGAGCGCCGGTTCGAGGGCGGGGTCGAAGACGTCGGTCGGGGTAGCGTCCACGCATGGATCTTCCCCCCGAACTGCTCGTCCTGCTCCGTGAACGCGCCACCTGCTACCTCGCGACGACGATGCCCGACGGCTCGCCCCAGCTCACCCAGACCTGGGTCGACACGGACGGGACGAACATCGTCATCAACACCGTGCAGGGCTTCCAGAAGCTGCGCAACGTCGAGCGGGACGGCCGGGTCGCGGTCACCGTGGCCGATCCGGCGAACCCGAGTCGCTACTTCTTCGTGCGCGGCCACGTCGTGGCGTCGACCACGGAGGGAGGAGTGGAGAGCATCGAGGCGCTGTCGCAGAAGTACCTGGGCGCCCCCTACCCGTGGTTCGGGGGCCGCGACCAGGTGCGCGTCGTCCTGACGATCGCCGCCGACCGGATCCACGCCGTCGGCTGACGCGTCGTCCTCGTCGGGACGGGCGGCCCGGCTCAGGCGGTGGTCGTCCGGATCCCCGCCAGGACCGGTCGCGCGCGGAACCGTTCGAGCACCACCTCGACCCGGTCGGCGAGCACGTCCGGGACGTCGAGGATCCGCAGGTGACCGACGACACCGGCGCCGCCCCGCCACACGACCTGCCCGGACAGCGACAGTTCCACCGTGAACCCCTCGATGCGCTGACCGTGGTCGAGGTCCTCGGCGAGGTCCACCGAACGCAGCCGCAGCGGGGCGGCGAAGGTCAGCGTGGTCCGGGGCCTCCCGTCGGCGTCGGAGGTCGAGACCACGGCCTCACCGGAACGGTCGGCGGCCCGGTGGGCGCGGATGAGCTCACCCAGCCCGTGCAGGGACGCCACGTCGGGGACCGCCAGCACGCCGTCGGCGCGCGGGGGGACGTTGAGCAGGAAACCCGCGTTCCCGCCGACCGCGGCCCGCCACAGGTCGAACAGTTCCGCCGCGCCGCGCACCTGCCCGTCCTCGCTCGGGTGGTGGAACCAGCCGGGCCGGATGGAGGTGTTCACCTCGGCGGGGTACCAGACGCACTCACCGGCGTAACCCTCCAACGCGGCGCGGCTGCCGAGGTCGACCTCGTCGGAGCGGACCGCCCGGGAGAACCCGCCGTCGTCGGCCCGCTGCGAGCGGGACGCGACCCGTTCGGCGTCGCGGAGTTCGTGGGGGACGACGCTCCACTCGTCCGGACGGGTCTGCCCGGCCTCGTTCCCGCACCAGCGGACGTCGGGACCGCAGACGCTGATGACCGCGTCCGGTTGCAGGGCACGGATCACCCGGTGGTAGCGGTCCCAGTCGTAGGACTGCCTCCGTCCGTCCGGACCCTCGCCGTCGGCGCCGTCGAGCCAGACGCAGAACACCTCGCCGTAGCCGGTGAGCAGTTCCGTGAGCTGGGCGACGAAGTAGTCGTCGTAGTCGGTGCCCGTGCCGTACCGGGCGTCGGTGCGGTCCCACGGGGAGAGGTAGACGCCGAACGCCAGACCGTGCGCGGCGCACGCGGAGGCGACCTCGGCGACCAGATCACCACCACCCCTGCGCCACGGGCTGGCGGCGACGGAGTGGGCGGTGTGGGCGCTGGGCCACAGGCAGAACCCGTCGTGGTGCTTGGCCGTCAGGACCACCCCGCGCATCCCGGCGGCCGCCATCGCCGTGACCCAGCCGTCCGCGTCGACGTGGGCGGGGTCGAACAGCGCCGGATCCTCGTGGCCGAGCCCCCACTCGCGGTCGGTCACGGTGTTCATGCCGAAGTGGACGAAGCCGTAGAACTCCAGTTCCTGCCAGCGCCGCTGCCGGGCGGAGGGACGGACGCCGGCGAGGTAGCGCAGGTCGAGGCTCATCCTGTCCGCCGCCGGGGTCGGGCGGGGCGGACGGCGTGGTCCTCGGGGATGTGGTGGGTCAGCGCCCGGGCGGCGCTCGCCCGGTCGTAGGTGAGTTGCGCGACCCGCACGTAGAGGCAGTCGATGACGAACAACTGGGCGTGCCGGGCCGCGAAGGGACCCTCGCGGAAGGTCGTCCCGCCCGGTGCGACGGTGAGCACCACGTCGGCGGAGCGGGCCAGGGGGGACCCGGGTTCACCGGTGACGGCGATCGTGGTGGCCCCGCGCCGGGCGGCCAGGGCGGCGGGTTCCACGACCTCCCGGGTGGCGCCGGACACCGAGACGGCGATGACGACGTCGGCCGGGGTGAGCAGCGCCGCCGACGTGGTCGCCGCGTGGACCTCGGTCCAGTTCCGCACCGGAACGCCGATGCCGAACAACCGCGAGTCCGTCTCCGCGGCCATCGCCGCGCTACCGCCCACGCCGTACACGTCGACGCGACGTGCCCGGGCCACGGCCTGCGCCGCCCGTTCCAGCGCGACCAGGTCGAGGCGGCGGGCGGTGTCCTGCAGGCTGCGGACGTCCGCGGCCGCGACGACCGCGACGACCCGTTCGAGGTCGTCGTGGGGGAGGATGTCCGGCCCCACCTCGGCGCCGCCCCAGACGGGGTCGCCGGCGCGGCGTCCCTGTTCGCGGGCCAGCAGCAGGACGAGTCCCTGGTACCCCTCGAGCCCGATGGTCTGGCAGAAGCGGGTGACCGCGGCCTGCGAGGTCCCCGCGCGACGCGCGAGTTCCGCCGCGGAGCAGCGCTCGACCGCCTCGGGTTCGGCGAGCACGAAGTCGGCGACCTTGCGCAACGACGGCGGCAGTTCCGCGTGGACGGCGAGGATGCGCTGGGCCGGGTCGGGACCGTGGGTCGACACCGTCACCTCCGGTTCTCCACTGGTTGACCGATGCACCAGCACGGTCGTGCGACGGAGAGTAGCAGCGGATCCCGGTGCGGCTCGGGATCTCCGGTGTCCGATCACACAGCCTGCCACGCAACACGAACGTAACCAGGATGTGACGGGAAGCCCTTGACTTCACCACCTCCGTGGATGAAACATTCATCCACCCGATGTCGACTCGCTGAATCACCGACCCAGGAGTTCCGCTGTGGCAGCCTTCCCGCAACACGTCGACGAGTTCCAGCGGGAAGTGGTGTCCCGTCTCGAGACGCTCTCCGCGCTCGCCGGTTCCGGTGGTCTCGACGCAGCGGTCGACCTGCTCAGCACCTGCATCTCCACCGGCGGGGTGGTCCAGGCCTTCGGCACCGGGCACTCCGAGGGGTTCGCCATGGAGATCGCCGGCCGGGCGGGCGGGTTGATCCCGACGAACAAGGTCGCCCTGCGCGACGCGGCGCTCGTCGGGAACCACGCGATCGCCGAACTCACGGGGGAACCCCCGCTGGAACGCGACCCGAACATCGCCCGGGACGTGTTCGCGACCGTGGTCCGCGACCCCCGCGACGTCTTCGTCATCGCCTCCAACTCCGGGGTCAACGGTTCCGTCGTCGGGCTCGCCCTGCTGGCCCAGGAGCACGGCCACCCGGTGATCGCGGTCACCAGCCTGGCCCACACCCACGCCGTGCAACCCCAGCACCCCAGCGGGAAGCGCCTCGCCGAGATCGCCGACGTCGTCATCGACAACCTCGCCCCCTTCGGCGACGCGACGCTCGACTCCGTCGGGGACGTCACCGTCGGTGCGGTGTCCTCGCTCACCTCCGGCTACATCGCCCAACTGCTGACCATCGGCACCGTCGCGACCCTCACCGCCCGCGGCGAGGAGGCCCCCCTCTACGTCTCGGCCAACGTCCCCGGTGGGCACGACCGCAACCTCACCTTCGAGGCGAGGTACGGAGACCGTCTGCGCCGCAGCGCTTGAACCCATCGTCCGCAGTCCGAGAGGAAGCACCGTGAGCGAGTCCCCGTTGTTCCAGCGTCGCCGGTTCCTGGGTCTGGTCCTGGCCGGCACCCTCGTGCCCGTCGGCCTGAGCGCCTGCGCCGCCGGCGGCGGCAGCGACACCCCCGCCGACTCCGCCCCCACCGGTGAGGTCAGCGACACGAACCCCTTCGGCGTCGGCGAGGGCGCCGCCGTCGAGGCCGTCATCTTCGACGGCGGGTACGGCACGGACTACGTCAGCGCCGTCGCCGCCGCGTACGCCGACCTGCACAAGGGGGGCAAGCTCACCGTCGCCCCCTCCACCCAGATCTCCCAGCAGATGCAGCCGCGCTTCGTCGGCGGCAACCCGCCGGACCTCCTCGACAACTCCGGGGCGAACGCCATCGGCCTCGCGACCATCGCGAAGCAGCTCGAGGACCTCGCCCCGCTCACCAAGGCCAAGAACACCGAGGGCGACGTCATCGCCGACACCCTCTACCCGGGGATGCTCGACGACGGCTACTACGACGGTCGCCTCGTCCAGCTGAACTACGTCCTCACGGTCTACGGCCTCTGGTACTCCAAGTCGCTGTTCGACGCCAACGGCTGGAAGGCCCCGACGACGTGGGACGACGTCCTCGCGCTGGGCGCCCAGGCCAAGACGGCGGGCAAGTACCTCTTCTGCTGGGGCAAGGAGGCCGCGTCCTACTACCTCACCCTCGCCGTCGAGTCGGCGATCAAGGAGGGCGGCGACGAGGTCCGCGTCAAGCTGGGCAACCTCGACGCCGACGCCTGGAGCCACCCCGTCGTGCAGGCGGTGTTCGCGAAGATGGAGCAGGCCGTGCAGGCCGGGTACTTCCTCCCGGGCGGCGCCGGGACACAGTTCACCGCCGCGCAGGCGCAGTGGACCCAGGGACAGCAGGCGGTGCTCTACCCCTCCGGGTCCTGGATCGAGAACGAGATGAAGAGCCAGACCGCTGCGGACTTCCAGATGACCGGGTGTCCCGCGCCCGCGGTGTCGAGCGGGGCGGCGATGCCGGCGGAGTCCTTCCACGCCAGCGCCGGGGAGCCGTTCGTCGTCCCGAGCCAGGCGAAGAACAAGGCCGGCGGCATGGAGACGCTGCGGCTGATGCTGTCGAAGGAGGGCGCCACCAACTTCGCCAAGGCCAAGCTCTCCTCGACCATCGTCAAGGGCACCGTCCCCGCGGACGCCTTCGGTTCCACGGCCCTGGCGTCCCAGATCGCCATGCTCGACGCGGCCGGCGAGAACACCTTCACGTTCAACTTCAACGACATCTACGGCTTCACCAGCCAGAACAACGTCCTCTGGAACAGCTTCCTCTCGGGTGAGCTCGACGCCGCCGGTCTCACCAGCGGCCTGCAGAAGCAGTTCGACGACACCCGCGCGGACGACTCCGTGGTCAAGGTCAAGGTCTCGTGAGGACCCGCCGCAGGCTGACGTTCGACCGCGTCAGCCTGATGGTGGTGTTCCTCGGGATCCCCGTCGCGCTCTACCTGGCCTTCGTGCTCTACCCGTTCACCCAGGCCGCCTGGTACTCGCTGACCTCGTGGTCGGGGTTCACCTCGACCCAGCAGTTCATCGGCCTCGACAACTACGTGCACCTGGCGCAGGACGACCTGTTCCTCAAGGCCGTCGGCAACAGCCTCGTGCTCCTCGTGGTGGTGCCGATCGTCACCCTGGTGCTGAGCTTCGCCCTCGCCTGCCTGCTGACGTTCGGCGGGTCCTCTACCGGGGCCGTGCGGGGACTGTCGGGGTCGTCGTTCTACCGGATCGTGTCCTTCTTCCCCTACGTCGTGCCCGCGATCGTCATCGGCATCATCTGGGGCCGCGTCTACGACCCGAGTGCCGGGTTGCTGAACGGCGTCCTCACCGGACTCGGCCTCGAGCGCTTCGACAAGTTCGCCTGGCTGGGCCGTTCCTCGACGGCGATGCCCGCCACCGTCGCCGTCATCGTGTGGACGTTCGTCGGCTTCTACATGGTCCTCTTCGTCGCGGCGATCCGCGGGATCCCGGCCGAGACGTTCGAGGCCGCCCGCCTCGACGGCGCGGGCCGCTTCCGCACGGCGGTGTTCATCGCCGCACCGGGGATCTCGGGCGCGCTGCGCACGGCCTACGTCTACCTCGGGATCTTCGCCCTCGACGCGTTCGTGTTCCTGGCCGCGCTGAACCCCGACGGCGGTCCGGCGAACTCGACCCTGGTCATCACCCAGCAGATCTTCAGCACCGCGTTCAAGGACGGCCGCTTCGGGCTGGCCTGCGCCATGGGCGTCGTCCTGGCGCTGGTGACGTTCGCCTTCACCGGTCTGGTGTTCGGCGTCGCCCGGTGGCGGGAGAAGCGCGCGTGAGCGGGGTGACGCAGCGCCCGCGGGTCCAGCCGGCGCCCACGGCCCGACCGGTCCGCGGGACGGGGCGCGGGGAGCGCGCCGTCGCCGTCAGCTCGCACACCGTGCTGGGGATCTGGTCCCTGCTCGTCCTGGTACCGCTGCTCTGGACCATCGTCTCCAGCTTCAAGACGACGAACGAGATCTTCGCGTCACCGTTCTCGCTGCCGCAGGAGTGGCAGTTCCAGAACTACGTCAACGCCTGGCGGACCGCGGGTATCGGGACCTACTTCCTGAACTCCGTGATCGTGGTGTCGTGCGCGCTGGTGCTGACCATGGTCATGGGGTCCATGTCGGCCTACGTGCTGGCCCGGTTCCAGTTCCGCGGCCGCACGCTGATCCGCTACCTGGTCGTCGCGGGTCTCACCTTCCCGGTGTTCCTCGCGGTCGTCCCGTTGTTCTTCATCCTGCGCCAGCTGGGTGTCCTCAACACCCTGCCTGGTTTGATCATCAGCTATGCCACCTACGCCTACCCGTTCACGGTGTTCTTCCTCACCAGCTTCTTCGAGGAGCTCCCCGGCGAGATCGCCGAGGCGGCCTCCATCGACGGGGCGAGCGAGTGGCGCACGTTCTTCCAGGTCATGCTCCCGATGGCCGGGCCCGGCATGGCGTCGGTCGCGATCCTCAACTTCGTCGGGCTCTGGAACCAGTACCTGCTGCCGGTGGTGCTGAACTCGGACCGGCAGAACTACGTCCTCACCCAGGGGATGGCGTCCTTCGCCTCCGCGGCGGGCTACGACGTGGACTTCGGCGCCTTGTTCGCCGGGGCGGTCACGACCATCGTGCCGGTGCTGGTCGTCTACCTGATCTTCCAGCGACGGTTGCAGGGGGCCGCGTCCGCGGGCGGGCTCAAGTGACGCGGTTCCTGCTCGCGCTCGATGCCGGTGGCAGTTCGACCCGCGCCCTCGTCGCCACCCTCGACGGACGTCCCTGCGGGCGGGCGGTGGCAGGGCCGGGGAACCCGACCGCCGTCGGCGCTGCCGCCGCGCTGGCGGCGGTGCGCAGCGCCGCTTCGTCGGCTCTCGCGCAGGCGGGGCCCGGGGAGGTCGTGTCGGCGGTGCTGGCCGCGGCGGGTTCCGAGCGCGTGGTGGCGTTCGAGGACCTGCGGCGGGTCCTCGACCTGGCGCCGCACGCGCGGTTCCGCCGGGCCTCCGACCTGCTCGCGATGTACTACTCCGCGGCCGTCGAGGACTCCGGGGCGGGCCTGATCGCCGGGACGGGTTCCGTCGCGGCGCGGGTCGTCGACGGGGACCTCGGCCGCGTCGTCGGCGGCAACGGCTGGCTGCTGGGGGACGCCGGGTCGGGGTTCTGGATCGGGCGGCGGGTGGCCCGGGCCGTCGCCGCCGCCCTCGACGGCACCGGACCCGCGACGGAACTACTCGGCGCGACGTTGGAGACGTTCGGGCTCGACGACGACCGCCGCCCGCGCGAGGGGCGCCCGTACGTGCTCGGCGAACTCGTGGACCTCGTCTACGCCCAGGACCCCGTCGGCCTGGCCCGCCTCGCCCCGGTCTGCTTCGCGGCCGCCGGGGCGGGGGACCGGGTGGCGGCGGGGATCGTGTCGGGCGCGCAGGGCGAACTGGCCACGCTGCTCGACGCCGTCGCCGGGCCGGGACCCCTCGTCGTCGGCGGCAGCGTCTGGCGGTTGGGCATCGAGCGCACCGGCCGGTCGGAGGCGTTGCAGCGTGCGCTGGCCGGGCGGCAGGTCGCCGGCGCCGACGACGGGCTGCTGGGCGCCGCCGTCCTCGCGCTGCGCGAACTCGGGCACCCCCCGACGCGTTTGCGTGAGCAGCTCACGGCGCTCGCAGCAGGCTGACCGCGAGGACCGTCATGATCAGCGCCACCCCGAGGTCCAGTACCCGCCAGGCGGCGGGACGGGCGAAGAGCGGTCGCAGCAGTCTCGCCCCGTGACCCAGGACGGTGAACCACACCAGGCTCGCGAGCATCGCGCCGGCGGCGAACCACCAGCGCGCCCCGCCGTGGGTGGCGGCGACCGACCCGAGCAGGACCACCGTGTCGAGGTAGACGTGCGGGTTCAGCCAGGTGAGGGCGGCGGTCGTGGCGAGCACGGTGCTGAGGCGCGCAGGTTCCCCCGTGGTGTCGGCGCGCAGGGCGCCGGGGCGCCAGGCCCGGCGCAGCGCGAAGGCGGCGTAGGCGAAGAGGAACGCCGCGCCGACCCACCGCACGACCTGGAGGACGTCGGGGGAGCGGGTGAGGAGGGCCCCGGCGCCGCCGACGCCCGCGGCGATGAGGACGACGTCGCTGGCTACGCAGACCGCGACGACCGCCCCGACGTGCTCCCCGCGGATCCCCTGTTTGATCACGAGGGTGTTCTGGGCGCCGATGGCGACGATGAGGGAGAGGCCGAAGAGGGTTCCGGCCAGGAACGTGAGCACCCTCCGACGCTAGAGAGCCGAGCCCGACGACTCCAGCTCAGGATCCTTCACCGGCATTAGCATCGCTGTTCGTGGACCTCGACCTCGGACAGCTGCGGGCGCTGGCGGCGGCCGTCGCCGAGGGCACGTTCGAAGCCGCCGCCCGTGCGCTGCACGTGACCCCCTCGGCCGTGAGCCAGCGGATCCGGGCGCTGGAGTCCTCGGCCGGCCGGGTGCTGCTCGTGCGCTCGAAACCCGTCGTCCCGACCGTGGCCGGCCGGACGGTGCTGCGGCTGGCGCGCGAGGTCGAACTGCTCGCCGCGGACGCGGGACGCGAACTCGGCGAGGCGTCCGGGATGCCCGTGCTGCCCGTCGCGGTCAACGCGGACTCGCTCGCGACCTGGTTCCTCGCGGCCATCGCCCCGCTGGCGGGGGACTTCTGCTTCGACCTGCGCCGCGAGGACCAGGAACGCACCAGCGAACTGCTGCGCGACGGCAGCGTCGTCGCGGCCGTCACCGCGCAGGCCGAAGCGGTCGCGGGGTGCTCGGTCACCCGCCTCGGGTCCGTGCACTACCAACCCTGCGCGTCGGTGGACTTCGCCCGCCGGTGGTTCCCCGGCGGGGTCGACCGGGACGCGCTGGCGCGGGCGCCCGTGGTGGTCTTCGACCGCGACGACGACCTGCAGGACGACTGGTTGCGCGGGTTCGGGTACCCCCTCCCGCCCCGTCACCACGTCCCGGCGACGGCGGACTTCGGCGAGGCCGTCCGGCGGGGCTTCGGCTGGGGGATGCTGCTCCCGGCGCAGATCGGGGCCGCCGGGGCGGGGGAGCTCGTCGACCTCGCGCCCGGCGGCGGGGTCGACGTCGTCCTGCACTGGCAGCGGTGGAAAATCCGCTCCCCGTCGCTGGACCGGCTCGGCGACGCCGTCCTCGCTGCCTGGCGCTGATCCCGTCCCGGCCGCACGCTGTGCGGGTGAGCGAATCCTGCTGGGCCTACCCCCGTCCGCCGCGCCTGGAAGTCGCGACGCGACGGGTGCGGATCCACGACCCCGAGGGTCGGCTCCTCGTCGACGTGGCTCCCGAGGAGGGGCGAGCGTGGCGGGTCCTGGAGACCTCGCACCCGCCGACGTACTACGTCGCACGGGACGCGGTGCCCGCCGACGCGATCGCCCCCGGGGACGGCAGGTCGTGGTGCGAGTGGAAGGGGCAGGCGTCCTACGTGGACCTGCTCGGCGCGGACGGGCAGGTGCTGCGACCCCGCGCCGCCTGGACCTACCCGCGGCCGACCCCGGGTTTCGAGGCCCTGACCGGCGCGCTGGCGTTCTACCCCTCCGGGGTGCGCTGCCTGCTCGACGACGAGGAGGTGCTGGCGCAGGAGGGCGACTTCTACGGCGGGTGGATCAGCTCCGAGGTGACGGGCCCCTTCAAGGGCGCACCGGGCACCATGGGCTGGTGATCGAGTGATCGGGTGACCCGTCAGAGGTGGGTGCCCGCGACGTCCCCGCGGTGGTCGGTGGGGGCGTGGCGGAACCTCGCCGCGTCGAGCCTGCGCACGATCGGGCCGGCCGTGAGGCCGTGGACGAAGACCGACAGGGCGATGGTGAAACCGACTGCGGCCCAGAGCTCCTCGCCGGGGAACTCGCCCTCCCCGAGGGCGTAGGCGAGGTAGAACAACGAGCCGATGCCGCGGACCCCGAAGCTCCCGATGACCCAGCGCTCGCGGGGTCCGCCGGCGGTGCGGGCCAGGCTGAGATACCCCACGACGGGGCGGATCACGACGATGAGCAGCACGCCGACCAGGGCCAGGCGCCACGTGAGGGCAGCCAGCAACCCGTCGGTGAGGGCCGCCCCGAGCAGCAGCAGCAGCCACGACGTGAGCATCCGCTCGATCTGCTCGACGAACTCGTGCGCCACCTTGTGCGCCCCGTGGGCCCGTTCGGCGGAGCGGATGGTGCAGGCGGCCACGAAGACCGCGACGAAGCCGTAGCCGTGGACGAGTTCGGTGACCCCGTAGGCCAGGAAGGTCACGGCGAGCGCGGTGAACCCCTCGGCGTTGTCGGCCAGGCGCAGCGACGGGAGCGGGGAGTGAAAGAACAGCCGCCCCAGGACCCAGCCGATGAGCAGGCCGGAGGCCACGCCGACGACGCCGCGGAGGGCGACGTCCTCGAGGAACCAGTCGCGCAGCGCCACGACGGACAGTCCCGTGCCCGCGAGGACGACGGCGAGGTGCACGATCGGGAAGGCCGCACCGTCGTTCAGGCCGGCCTCGCTGGTCAGGGCGAAGCGGACCTCGTCCTCGGTGTTGTCCTCGTCGGCGGGTTCCCCGACCTGGACGTCACTGGCGAGGACGGGGTCGGTGGGGGCGAGGGCCGCGCCCAGCAGCAGGGCCGCGGCCATCGGCAGACCGGCCAGCCACCCCGCCCACGCGACGGCCGCGATCGTCAGCGGCATCGCCACGGCGAGGAGCCGCCAGGTGGACGCCCAACGGCGCCACCCGACGGCTCGGTCGAGAGCGAGACCCGCCCCCATCAACGAGATGATCACGACCAGCTCGGTGACGTGCTGGGTGGCCTCGCGGTGCTTCAGCGGGTCGACCGACGGCAACCCCGGGACGAGGCCCAGCAGGACCCCGGCCCCGAGGAAGGCCATCGGCAGGTTGACCGGGAGCCGGTCCACCACCCGCGGCAGCAGGGCCGCAACGAGGGCACTGGCCCCCGCGAGGGTGAAGAGGACCGGCGACAGCACCTGGGTCAGCGACGACGGCCGCGGAGCGACCCGACGATCGAGACGCCGATGGCCGCGATGACCACCTGGAAGATCAGTTCGATCCAGTCGAAGCCCTTGGTGTCGGCCACGCCGGTGCCGCGGGCGATGGCGGTGCCGATCAGGGCGGCGACGATACCGACGACGATCGTCAGCAGGATCGAGATGTTCTGGCGGCCGGGCAGGACCAGGCGCGCGAGCGCTCCGATGATGAGCCCGACGACGATGGCCGTGATGATGCCGGTGATGGTCATGTGTTCCTCCAAGATCAGTTCAGCCCACGGGATGCTGTGGACCCGACGCGGAAACGGTCTTCGCTTCCGCGGCGCGGCCGAACCGTGTCACGAATTGGCCGTGATCGCCCGCCGGACCGGCGTTCGTTCCACCTGGGACACACTCGGTCACGAGCCGAACACAGCTGAAGGGAGCAGTGGGAAGCGCCCTCAGGAGAAGCGGTCGGGGTCGCCGGCTCCGACCCGGACGACCTCGGGATATCCCTCCGACCAGTCCACGACGGTCGTCGGCGACGTCCCGCACTCACCGGCGTCGACCACCGCGTCGACGACGTGGTCGAGTTCCTCCTTGATCGTCCAGCCGTCGGTCAGGGGTTCCTCGTGGCCGGGCAGCAGCAGGGTGCTGGAGAGCAGGGGTTCGCCGAGTTCCGTGAGCAGCGCCCGCACGAACCGGTGGTCCGGGATCCGGACGCCCACGGTCTTCTTCTTGGGGTGCGCGAACCGCCGGGGGACCTCCTTGGTCGCCGGCAGGATGAACGTGTACGGGTTCGGCGTCGCGGCCTTGATGGCGCGGAACTGCGCGTTGTCGAGGTGCACGAACTGCCCGAGCTGGGCGAAGTCCGAGCAGATCAGCGTGAAGTGGTGCTTGTCGTCCAGCTGCCGGATGCGACGGATGCGGTCGGCGCCGGTGTGGCTGTCGAGGCGGCAACCCAGCGCGTAGCAGGAGTCCGTCGGGTAGGCGATGAGGCCGTCCTCCCGCAGCACCGCCGCGAGTTGCGCGATCGACCGGGGTTGCGGGTTCTCGGGGTGGACCTCCACGAAACGCGCCATGACCCGACTCTAGAGGAGTGCGGTCCGGGTCACCGCCGTGCCGTGGTGGACACGGGCCTGCACCCACCGCCGCCTCCCGCTCGTTCAGGGAGCGGGCGTCCCGGGGGTGCGGACGGTGGCGAAGTCGAGCGTCCGTCGCAGGGCGAAACCCAGGCTCTCGTAGAGCCGGATCGCGCCGGTGTTGTGCGCGGCGGCGTGCAGGAAGGGGAGCTCGCCGCGGTCGCGGACGCCCTGGGCGACGGCCCGGACCAGCGACGTCGCCAGCCCGCGGCCGCGGGCGCTCGGATCGGTGCAGACGGCGCTGATCTCGGTCGCCCCGGTGGGGTGCAGGCGTTCGCCGGCCAGGGCCAGCAGCCGGCCGTCCTCCCGGATCCCGAGGTAGCGGCCCAGCAGTCGGGTCCGCCGCCCGAACGGGCCGGGTTGCGTGCGCGAGACCAGGTCGAGCATGTCGTCGACGTCCTGGTCGCCCAGTTCCACGGCGTGCGGCGAGGGTTCGGTCCGCAGCGCGTCGGTCGCCACCAGCTGCACGCCCGGGAGGCGGGCCGTCACCGTGAAACCCTCCGGCGGCGTCACGGCCAGGGCGGGGACGAGGAGCAGGACGCCCGGACCGGCGACGTCGGCGAGGTCGTGCCAGCCCCGGGGGTCGCCCTGGTCGGCGACCCCGGAGAAGGGGGACACGTCCACCGGGAACCGCCGGCCGTCGCCCGTCCCCTCGGCGAGGTGGGCGTGGGTCGTCGCCAACGACGACCAGACGGGGTTGTCGAGGGGGTGGTGCTGCGTCACCCAAGCATCGTTCCACGCCCCCGCAGGAGGTGGGGCCGGCCGGTCAGGAGGTGGAGGCACGTCGCGACCTGGGCCAGCGTGAGGACCGACACCAGCGCGAGCAGGACGGGCGAGTGCCAGGGATCGGCGAGGGTCGTGGTGTGGCCGGCGTGCCCGCGGAGGGAGAGGACCGACGCGGAGCCGCCGGCGGGGGTCACCAGCAGGGCCGCGTGGGTCAGCAGCACCACCGTGCCGACAGCGGCGACCAGGGCCCACGTCCGGGGGGACGGGCTGCGCCACAGGTGGCCCGCGCACGGCAGGCAGACCAGCGACATCACCAGCAGCACCCCCGCCAGGGGGAGGGAGGCTCCCGCGTGGGCGATCGCCAGCGGCACGTGCAGGACCGCTGCGACCACCCCGGTCACCGCGACCCACCGGGAGGCGTGGGCCTCCCGGTGGGTCGCGGAGCGTGGACGGTTCACGAGGTGCAGCATCCCCCTCCGCCCGACCCGTGGGAGGGCTTCGCCACCGGCACGCCGAGCGCGGGGTTGCGGTCGAAGAACCCGACCGGCTTCAGGGTGAACCCCGCGTAGTCGACCGGCATGATCGGCCAGTCCTCCGGGCGGGGGAAGTGCGTCAACCCGAACGTGTGCCACAGGACCAGGTCCTGGCCGTCGAGGTCGCGGTCACCCGCGACGAACGCGGGCAACCCGGCCCCGCCCGGGTTCTGGTTCACCAGGTCCCCCGCCGGGTAGCGCTCCTCCGGGTCGTACTGCGTCACCCACAGGTGCTTCGTGCCGAACGTCGCCCGGTCGTGGACCGAACTCGTCTCGTCGGCCAGCAGCAGCGGCTGGTGCTCGGGGTGCAGGGCGTAGCCGGTGGGCTGTCCCAGCGCGTTCTTCCGCTCGGTGTTCAGCACGTGCCACACCCGGCCCGCGGCGCCGTTGGCCTCGCGCTGGGCGTGGGCCTCGCTCGTCAGCCGGGTCGCCTTGCGGGCGAACGCGTTGCCGTAGGGGTTCCCCTCGCCGCGGGGGACCCGCACCGCGTCGACCTCCTCGACGGCGTTCGCGAGGCCGTCGACCATCATGTCGAGCCGGGCCGAGAAGAGGTGCTGGTGGAACGGTGCGGCCAGACCGGGGGCGATCTCGGTGGAGAACTCCAACCCCTCCTCGGGGTAGGCGGCGGTGAACACGACCCCGGTGGCCTTGGCCTCGAGCTCGATGGTGCCGTCGAGGTAGAGGTACCAGTAGAACCCGTAGTCGTAGTTCCCGATGGTGGTGAAGAAGGAGATCACCAACCGGCGCTGACGGCGGGTCTCGTTCATGCCGTTGAACATGTCGGAGTGCTTCCAGAGCACCCCGTAGTCCTCCTCGTGCAGGCAGATCGCGTTCTGCACGTCCTTCGGGTGACCGGTCTCGTCGGCCATCACGGCGTCGAAGTAGTGGATCTCGCCGAGGCAGTCGCAGCCCAGCGCGAGGGAGTTCACGAACCGGCCGAAGAGGTACTCGCCGGTGTCGAAGTAGTTCTGCCAGAACCGCACCGGCGACGGGTCGGCGTAGGGCACGACCATCTCCGCGATCGAGGCCCGGTACACCACGTCGCGACGGGCCTCCGGGTCCGGTCCGGTGACGTCGGCGACGGAGAGCTGGTGCAGGGTCAGCCCCTCCCGCGGGTCGAAACCGACCCGGACCTTCCAGCCCTGCCAGGTGACGACGTCGCCGTCGACGGAGAAGCTCGGACCCTCGGGTTGGGTGATCGAGATGGGTTTGAGGTCGGTGCGTTCCGGCTGGGCGTGCGGGGCCTCGTTCCAGTTCCCCGTCTGCTGCGGGACGGTGAACCGCTGGTGGTCCAGGACGTGCAGGACCTTCTGGGCGGAGAGGTCGACGTAGGCGACGACCCCGTCGACGGGGTGCGCCCAGGGCAGCGCCTGCGCGTCCGGCTGCTGGAACGCGAACACCCGCATGATGCGGGAGGCGCCCGGGTCGGTCGCGGGGATGTCGTCGTAGTGACCGGCCGAGAGCGGGACGGTCACGACGTCGGAGACGGTGAGGCCACGGGCGGCGAGGGCGGCGACCCAGCGTTCGTCGACCGCGACGATCGGGTCGATCGCCGCGAACTCCTCCTCGAGGATCGGGACGTGTCCCTGCGTCGGGCCGTCGACGGTGTGGTCGGAGAGGACCCGGTGCTCCGACAGCGAGATCCGCACGTCGCGCCCGACGCCGGTCGCGGTGTCCAGCAGCAGCGCTCGGACGGTCCGCGAGATCGGGTCGCCGGGGGAGAACGCGAGGACCTCGGCCTTGGGGGGTTCCAGCAGCCCGAGGTAGGCGAACCGCGTCGTCGGGGTCAGGGTGTCGGCCAGCAGTTCGCGGGTCGCGTCGATCTCGCCCGCGCTCAGGCGGTCGAGGGGGTGGTCCGGACCCGAGGTCAGCGAGAGGTCGGTGGGGGTGTCGAGCAGGCTCATGCGTGGTCCTCCGTGGCGGACGTGGAACGGATCTGCGCGGGCACCTCGGCACCCGCGTCGAGGGCGGCTTCGAACTCGGAGACGGCCATCGGGTCGGCGCTGGGTTTGAGCGCTCCGACGAGCGGGCCCACGAGGTAGGAGGCGATCGTCAGGACGAGGAAGACGGCGCCGACGGTCCACCCGCCGACGAGCAACCCGAAGTTCGTCGCCGTGAGGTAGGCGGTGAAACCGAGCCCCACGACCCCGACGGCCGGGGCGACCCTGGTGTTCCAGACGCGGTTGTCGACGCGGTTGCGCGCGAAGAACACCAGGACGGCGACGCAGGTCAGCAGCATCAGCAGGATGAACCCGAGCGTCGCGACGCCCGACATCCACGTGTAGACCTGCAGGATCGGGTCCAGGCCGGCCGCGACGAAGACCGCGACGAGGACGACCGAGGCCCCCGTCTGCAGCAGCGAGGCGACGTGCGGGGAGTGGTGGCGGTGGTGGCTGCGCCCCCACGAGCGCGGCAGGACGCCCGTGTTGGCCATGGAGAACACGTAGCGGTTGATGACGTTGTGGAAGGACAGCACGCAGGCGAAGAGGCTGGTCAGCAGCAGCGCCTGGACCACGTCGCCGGCGACCCTACCCACGTAGTCGGTCGCGGTCCGCACGACCATGCCCTCGGGGTCGCTGCCCGCCTCCGCGACCGCCCCCTGGTCGCCCCAGGCCGAGACGATCGACCACGCGGACAGCGTGTAGAAGACCCCGATGAGGGCCAGCGAGGCGTAGGTCGCGCGGGGGATGGTCTTGTCGGGGTCGCGCGCCTCGTCGCGGAAGACCGCGGTGCACTCGAACCCGATGAACCCGGCGAGGGCGAACATCAGGCCGATGCCGGGGGCGCCGGACGCGATCCCGGACGGGGTGATCGACGCGGTCGAGAAACCCTCGTCCCCGCCGCCGGAGAGGACGACGCCCGCGTCGACCACGAGGACGATCCCGATCTCCGCGACGAGCAGGACGCCGAGGACCTTGCTGGAGAGGTCGATGTGGCGGAACCCGAGCAACCCGACGACGGCGATCGAGAGACCCGCCCACACCCACCAGGGGAGGTCGGGCCCGCCGAGGTCGTCGTGCACGACCCCACCCAGCGCCGCACCGAGGTAGCCGTACACCGCGGCCTGGATGGTCTGGTAGGTCAGCAGGGCGAGGAACGAACCGCCGAGGCCGTGCAGCCGGCCGAGGCCGGCGCCGATGTAGGTGTAGAACGCACCGGCGTTCGGGACGTAGCGGGTCATCGCCACGAAACCCACGGCGAAGAAGAACAGGATGACCGCGCCGATCGCGTACATCGCGGGGTACCCGGCGCCGTTGCCGATGCTGATGCCGATCGGGACGCTGCCGCCGACGACGGTCAGCGGGGCCGCCGCCGCGACGACCATGAAGACGATCGAGCCGACGCCGAGCTTCCCGCTCAGCCGACGTTCCTCGACCGGGGGCGCAACGGTGCTGTTCGTCGTGGACGCCATGACGCTCCTCAGGAGGGCCTGCGGGCGGTCGGCCGACCGCCCGCACCGATCCTCGCGGGCTCCGGTTTCCACGACGTTGCCCGCGTGTGACGAGGGGTTCCACCGATCGGGACGGGATCTCGCCCGCCGTCCCGTTCGCCGCGCACGAGGCGAAACACCCGCGCAACACCGACGAAACACGGGCCGGGCACGGTGCCCTCGTGAGGTCCTCGTGACGGTACCGGTGCTGCGTCCCACCTCCCCGGTCACCGGGTTGCGCCGTCGACGCCTCGGCCCGCTCGAGGTGCTCGCGCAGTCCGTCGCAGCCACCGCACCCGCCGCCGCGATGGCCACCTCGCCGGGGCAGGCGTTCGCCCTCGCCGGTGCCCCGCCCTCGGCCCTGGCCTACCTCGCGGCCACCGTCGTCGTGCTCCTCGTGAGTTCCTCCGTCGGGCAGTTCAGCCGGCGGATGGTCGCCCCGGGTTCGCTGTACTCCTTCACCGCCAAGGGGCTCGGCGGGACGGCGGCCACCATCGCGGGAGGTGCCCTCGTCGTGGGGTACGGGTTCCTCGTCGCGGGGGCGTTGACGGGGGCGGCGACCTCCGGCGTCGCGCTCATGGAGAAGGTGGCGCCCGGGGTTTCCGGACCGGTTCCCGTCGTTCTCACGATCACGCTGCTCGGAGTTCTCGTCGCGGGTTTCTCGGTCCGGGGGGCGGGGGTCTCGGCCCGGCTGGGACTGGCCCTGGAGGTCGTCTCGATCTCGATCGTCGTCGTGGTCCTGGGGATCGCACTCGCCGCGGCGTTCTCCCGGTACGGCGTCCCGCACCCCTCCGTCGTCCTCGACGGCGGGGGACACCCGTTCGGTCCCGGCGGACAGGGTCTGCTGCTGGCGGTCACGGCCTTCGTCGGTTTCGAGAGCGCCGGGTCGCTGGCCAGCGAGAGCCGTCGACCGCTCTCCGTCGTGCCCCGGGTGGTCCGCTGGACCGCGCTGACCTCCGGCCTGCTCTACGTCCTCGCCGCCGCCGCGCAGGCCGTCGTCTTCGCGGGCACCCCGGGGCTCGGCGGGGTACCGCTCCCGCTGGCCGCCGCAGTGTCGGTGCTCGCCGACCCGACGCTCGCCGCCGTCCTCGAACTCGGGATCCTCGCCTCCTTCGTCGGGTGCGCCTCCGGGTCGCTCACCGCCCTGGTGCGACTCGTGTTCACGATGAGCCGCGAAGGGGTCGTCCCCCGTGCGCTCGGGCGCACGGGACCGCGCGGGACCCCTGCCCTCGCCGTGGTCGTCGCGACGGCCCTCGCCGTGGCGGTCCCCGCAGGGGTCCTGCTGCTCGGGGTCTCCCCGGCCGACACGCTGCGGGGTCTGCTCGTCGTCGGCACCTGCGGCTACGTCGGCGGCTACGTCCTGGTCTGCCTCGCGGCACCGTTCTTCCTGCACCGCATCGGGGAACTGACCGCGCCGCCGGTGGTGGTCGCCGTCGTCGCCTCGCTCGCGCTGGTCGCGGTCCTCGGGGCCTGCACGGCGTGGGCCGTGTCCGCCGGGGGCGGGTGGGTGCTCACCGCGTCCGCGCTGCTGGGCCTCGGCGTCGTGCGGGCCGTCGTGCTGCGGGTGCGGCGGCCGTCGCTGGTCGCCGGGATCGGCCTCTACGACGAGACCGTCCGGCGGGACGTGCTGTCGTGAGCGACCTCACCGGACGCCAGCCGAAGGCGATCACCTCGGCCGTGCACCTGCTCGAGGCCGTCGCCCACGCCGGACCGGGGGTCAGCGCCGCGGAACTGGCCGCGGCGACCGGGATCCCCCGGGCGACGGCCTACCGGCTGCTGAACCTCCTGGTGGCCGAGGAACTGCTCGTCCGGATGCCCGACCTCTCGGGCTTCGCCCTGGGAGCGCGGGTCGGCGCGCTCGTCGACGCGGCCGCCCCGGTCGCTCTGGTGAGCGCCGTCCGCGAGGAACTCCGTCACCTGCGCAGCGGGGTCCGGGCGGCCGTGCACCTGCTCGTCGTCCGCGGCGGCCTCGTCCGGGTGGCCGACGCCGACCCCGACGTGGGCCTGCCCGTCGGCCACGGCGGTCCCGCCCCGCTCGGGTCGGCCGTGGCCGAGGTCCTCGCCGGCTGCGCCGAGTGCCGGTACGACGACGACCCCGTCCGCGGGCTCACGGCGCTCGCCGTCGCGGTGCGCAACCCCGACGACGAACTCGTCGCCGTCCTGCTCGCGACCTGCCCGACGACCGCGACGATCGGGGTCGCCGGCTACGCCTCGCGCCTGCACGGGGTCGCGAAGGCGCTCGGACCGCTGCTGGGTTGAGACCGGGGCTCAGCCGGGCAGCAGACCCATCGCCTCCACCGCCGAGCGGGCCGTCTCCAGCGAGCTGAACCCGGGGGAGTAGCCGAGGAGGCGCCGGGCCTTCCCGGTGCTGGCGGAGTGGCTGCGGGACAGGTGCTCCCAGCTCGCGTCGGCGTGCTCGCCGTAGGCCCCGCGGAACTCCTCCCAGCTCACGAACCGCAGGTTCGCGCTCCGGCCCCACCACCCCGCGGCGGCCTCGGCGAAACCGCGCGCCGTCAGCGCCCGGTCGGAGACGACGTGGAAGCTCTCACCGACGGCGGCCTCCGGGTTCGCCACGGCGAGCTCGAACCCCTGGGCCACGTCGTCGGCGTGGACGTGGTGCATGGTCTCCAGCCCGAGTCCGGGGACGAGGAGTTCCCCGCCGCTCGACAGCTGCTCCCACACGGCGGGGTCGAGGTTGCCCAGCGGGGTGATGACGGGCCAGCCCGGGCCGCTGATGTGGCCGGGGTGCAGGACGGTGCTCCGCAGCCCGCCGGAACGGGTCTCGGCGAGCAGCAGTTCCTCGATCGCGTTCTTCTGCGTCCCGTACTCCCCGAACGGCTCGCGGGGGTCGTCCTCGCGCAACGGCGAGAACGCCGCCCGGCCGTGGACCCAGATCGTGCCGCAGTGGGCCAGGAACGCGCCGGTCGGGCGCAACGCCTCGACCAGCCGGCGCGCGGAGTCCGGGGTGAAGCAGACCAGGTCGACGACGGCGTCGGGTCGCAGGTCCACGAGGTCCGCGCCGAAGGTGTCGGCGTCGCGGTCGAGGACGACCCGGTCGACCTGTTCCCAGGCCGGGTCGGGGTGGTAGGGCTCGCGGGTTCCGCGGGTCACCGCGCTCACCCGGTGCCCGGCCCGCACCAGGCGCGGGACGAGGTAGCTGCCGATGTGGCCGGTGGCCCCGGTGACGACGACGTGCACGGTTGCTCCTCAGGTCCAGGGGTTGACGAGTGCGGCCGCGTCGACCGTCGGGTCGATGACCTCGACGAGCGCGGCGAGCACGATCGCGACCCCGACGGCGCCGGGGTCGGGGGTTCCGAGGGCACGTTCGCCCAGGTAGCTCGCGCGGCCCCGGCGGGGCAGCAGGTCGGCCGTCGCGGCCGCCCCCTCCACCGCGGCCCGCAGCAGGTCCGCGGCGTCACCGCTCGAGTTCGCGGCCGCGTGCAGGGTGTCCGCCATCGTCCGGTCGCCCGGGCGGGCACCACCGACGCGCTGCACGGCCTCGAGCGCGGAACGCAGCCCGGCGCGCACGGCGTCCACGCCCGAACCGTCGGTCAGCGCGGTGCGCAGGTTCTGGAAGAGCAACCCGTAGAGCGGGCCGCTGGAACCCCCGACGTGGTCGAGGAACGCCTGCTCCACCGCGCGCAGCCCCGGTTGCGGTTCGTCCTCGGCCACGCGCGAGGCGAGGGCCGTGCGGGTCCCGCCGTCGAGGTTGTCGCCGAAGTCGCCGTCGCCGGTGACCTGGTCCAGGCGGGTCAGTTCGGGTTTCGCCGCGCTCACGAGACGGCCGAGCGCGGTGAGGAACGGGTCGTCGCGGACCTCGCGTCCACCGGTGTCGGCCTGCGCCGCCGCCGCGACCACGGTGCCCACGGGTTCGGTGCTGGGCAGCGCGGGGGTGGCCGTGGGGGCGGCCAGGTGCTCGACCCACCCGGGTTCCAGGGCCGTCAGGGTGATCGAGAAACCCCGCATGTCCAGGGCCGCCACGTAGGTCCCGGCCAGTGCCGCCGCCAGCGTGAGACCCCGCTCGTCCAGTCCCCGCGCCACCCGGTCCAGCACCGAGTAGACCTCCAGCCCGGTCGCGGCGCCGAGACCGTTCACCAGGACCGCGTACCCGGTGGGGGTGGCGGGGACCGCGGCGAGGAGTTCCTGCAGCATGCGGTCCACGACCTCCTCGCTGCCGGGCCGGTCGATGGTGGAGACCGCCCGTTCGCCGTGGATCCCGACCCCGTACTCCAACTGCCCGGCGGGCAGGTCGAACGCGGGTCCGGTCCCGCCGGGAGCGGTGTGCGCCCGGGAGGCGACGGCGAGGCTGCGGGAGGCCGCGACGACGCGGCGGCCGAGGTCGGCGAGGTCGGCGAGCGACGCCCCGGAATCGGCCGCGGCGGCGAGGACCTTCTCGACGAGGACCGTCGCCCCGGTTCCCCGCCGGCCGGTCTCCGCCGCCTCGTTCTCGGTCGCGAGGTCGTCGTCGACGAGGACCGTCTCGACGTCGATCCCCTCGGCGCGCAGTCGTTCCGCGGCGATGCGGAAGTTGATGACGTCCCCGGTGTAGTTCTTCACGACCAGCAGGACACCGCCGGGCAGGGCGGCCGCGCGGGCACCGGCGAAGATCTGCTGGTTGTGCGGGGAGGCGAACACCTGACCGGGGATCGCGGCGTCCAACCCGCCCCGGCCCACGAAACCCGTGTGCAGCGGTTCGTGGCCCGAACCCCCGCCCGAGACGAGCGCCACCCGACGGGTCGGTGCGGGGTCGGCGGCGACCACGTAGGCCGGGTCGAGGCTGACCCGGACGGTGGCGCCGTGGGCGCGGGCGAAACCGGCGAGCGCCGAGGCGATCGGGTCGTCGCCGGTGCTGAACTGGTCGGGGCGGGTGCTCACGGGTTCCTCCGGTCCTCGGTCTGTTCCCCGTCGCGCAGCTGCGCGGGGAGGGCGGCGGTGGGAACCCCCTGGAAGGCCACGGGACGCTGCCACCGCTCGATCGCGGCCGTACCCACCGACGTCGACAACGGCGCGGTCGTGGCGGGGTAGGGACCGCCGTGCTGCTGGGCGGCGGCGACGGTGACGCCGGTCGGCCAGTCGTTCCAGACCACCCGGCCGACGTGGTCGGCGAGGACCAGGGCCACCTCGGCGGCGAGCTGGTCGTCGTCCGCGGCGTGCACGGACCCCGTGAGCTGGCCGGGGAAGACGTCGAGGACCTGCAGGAGTTCCTCCGGCGAGGAGTACCCGACGACGAGGCCGGCGGGGCCGAACGCCTCGATGTCGAGGACGTGGGGGTTCTCGAGGACCTCCGCCGCCGAGGTGGTGAGGACCTCGGCCCGGACGCCTTCGGCGCTGGGCTCGCCCTGCAGGGCCGTGCCGACCCCGGGCTGGGAGCGCAGTTCGTCCGTGCTGCGGGCGAAACCCTCGACGATGGCGGGGTTGAGCATCGGGCCGGGGACCGGGAGTTCGACCGCGGCGGTGAAGGCGTCGACGTCGGGGACCAGGACGACGCCGGGGTTGGTGCAGAACTGCCCGGCACCCAGGGTGAGCGAACCCGCCCACCCCTGCGCGATGTCGGCGGGCCGTTGCGCCCAGGCCGACGGGGTGACGACGACGGGGTTGACGCTGCCGAGTTCGCCGTAGAAGGGGATGGGGTCGGGCCGGGAGGTCGCGATGTCGAACAACGCCCGCCCGCCGCGCAGCGACCCGGTAAAACCCGCAGCCTTGACGCGCGGGTCGCGCAACGCCGCGACGGAGGCGTCGACCCCCTCGACGAGGGCGAAGGAACCGTCCGGGGCACCGGCCGCCCGCAGGGCCCCGACGACGAGGTCCGCCGTGCGGCGGGACAGCTCGGGGTGACCGGGGTGCACCTTCACGACGACGGGACAACCCGCCGCGAACGCCGAGGCGGAGTCGCCGCCGAAGACGCTGAACGCGAACGGGAAGTTGCTGGCGGCGAAGACGAGGACGGGACCGATCGGCACGACCGTCCGCCGGATGTCGGGACGCGGGCCCATGCCCCAGTCCGGGTCGGCGTGGTCGACGGTGGCGGGGACGAGCGAGCCGTCGCGCAGGCCGGAGGCGAAGAGCCGGGCCTGGAAGGCGGTGCGGGTCAGTTCCCCGTTCAGCCGGGGTTGCGGCAGGTGCGACTCGGCGGCGGCGAGCGCCACCAGTTCGGTCCGGGCGTCCTCCAGGGCCCGGGCGACGGCGTCGAGCGCGTCGGCGCGCCAGGCGGGGGTGGTGCGGGCCAGCGGACGTCGTGCGGCGGCGGCGGTGGCGAGCACGGTTTCGAGGTCGGCAGCTGTGGTGTCCATGGTGTCGCCATCCTGGCGCGGTCGTCGGAGCGCCGCGAACGGGGTCCGTAGCCGACACGGTCGCGGCGACACCGCGCTGGACGACGTGGTGCACTGCCCGCCGACGGGAAGGGGTACCGACGTGGACGACGTCGTCGAACTGGAACTGGTCGTCGAGGCGCCTGCGGGCTGGGTCGCGATCAACCTCGACGAGGACTTCGACGCCCGGGAGTACGCCCTGGCCGTCCACCGCTTCCTCGCGGAGGACCTCGAACTCGCCGGGGAGACCGTGGACCGCGCCGCGGTCGACGCCGCCGCAGCGCCGCTCGCCGCCGTCACCCGCTGGGCCCGCGACCTCATCCGCGACCGGGGCGGGGTGGCCTTCGCCCACGTGGGCCACCCCGAGGACCCGACCCCGGTGTGGCTCGACGTCCTGGCCCGGCCCGAGGACGACTTCACGGCCTGGGCCGAGGAACGGTTCGGCGTCGGGATCCCCGGCGTCGACCCGCGCGCCGACGTCCGCGAGGTCGTGCTGCCCGCGGGGCCGGCGCTGCGGGTCCGCTCCGTCGTCGTCCCGCAGGAGGGGGAGTCCCCGGTCACCGAGGGGGTCGACGTGCTGGTGCGCCCGACGGGGTCCCCGGCCGGGTGGTGCTGAGCTCCACCTGGATCGCCCTCGCCCACGGGAACCAGCTCGCCACGCTCGTCGACGAGTTCGCGGGCACGGTCCGGGTGCGGGTCGTCCCGCCGGGCGAGCACCGGGAGTGACCCTGCGGCTCGGGCCGTGGCCCTCGTCGGCTTCTCGCTCCTGTGGCTGCCCCGCCGCCCGCGCGACGGCGTCGGGGGCGTCCGCGTCCTGCCCGGCGGAGGTTGATCACCGCTGTGACGGGGGTCTCCCGCCCTGGTCGCGAGCGCTGCCGGCCCCGGGGCTAGGGTGCTGAACGCCCGGTGCCGGCCGACGAAGGACGCCCGACCAGTGACCCTGGAGAGGTGCCCGTCCGGCACGTCAGTTCAACTTCCGACCGAAGACGAGGAAGACGGAGAACACTGGTGGACCTCTTCGAGTACCAGGCGCGCGACCTCTTCGCGGCGCACGGCGTACCCGTGCTGGACGGCAAGGTCGCCACCACCCCCGAGGAGGCCCGGGCGGCCGCCGAGGCGATGGGTGGCGGCACGGTCGTGGTGAAGGCGCAGGTGAAGGTCGGCGGCCGCGGCAAGGCCGGCGGCGTCAAGCTCGCCCACAGCCCCGAGGAGACGGCCGAGAAGGCCGGCGAGATCCTCGGGATGGACATCAAGGGACACACCGTCCACCAGGTGATGATCGCCGAGGGCGCGAAGATCGCCGAGGAGTTCTACTTCTCGGTGCTGCTCGACCGCTCCAACCGCACCTACCTGGCGATGGCCAGCGTCGAGGGCGGCGTGGAGATCGAGCAGCTCGCGGTGGAGCGCCCCGAGGCGCTGGCCCGGGTCGCCGTCGACGCGCTGACCGGCATCGACGCCGCGAAGGCCGCCGAGATCGCGGAGGCCGCCGGGTTCCCGGAGGAGCTGCGGGAGAAGGTCGCCGACGTGTTCGTGAAGCTCTGGGCGGTCTTCACCGCCGAGGACGCCACGCTCGTCGAGGTGAACCCGCTGGTGCGCACCGAGTCCGGCGACATCGTCGCCCTCGACGGCAAGGTGACGCTGGACGAGAACGCCGACTTCCGCCACCCCGCCCACCTCGAACTGGTCGACGCCGCCGCGGCGGACCCGTTGGAGGCCAAGGCGAAGGCGCTCAACCTCAACTACGTCAAGCTCGACGGTGCGGTCGGCATCATCGGCAACGGCGCCGGGCTGGTCATGTCGACCCTCGACGTCGTCGCCTACGCGGGGGAGAAGCACGGCGGGGTGAAGCCGGCGAACTTCCTCGACATCGGCGGCGGTGCCTCCGCCCAGGTCATGGCCAACGGCCTCGACGTCATCCTCAACGACACGCAGGTCAAGAGCGTGTTCGTCAACGTCTTCGGCGGCATCACGGCCTGCGACGAGGTCGCCAAGGGCATCGTCTCGGCGCTGGGGATCCTCGGCGACGAGGCCACCAAACCCCTCGTCGTCCGCCTCGACGGCAACAACGTCGAGGAGGGGCGCCGCATCCTCGCGGAGGCGGCCCACCCCCTCGTGACGGTCGTGGACACGATGGACGGTGCGGCCGACAAGGCCGCCGAGCTGGCGAACGTGGGGGCCTGAACGATGTCGATCTTCATCAACTCCGACTCCAAGGTCCTCGTGCAGGGGATGACCGGGTCCGAGGGACGCAAGCACACCCAGCGGATGCTGACCTCCGGCACGCAGATCGTCGGCGGGGTGACCCCCGGCAAGGGCGGTCAGTCCGTCGAGTTCACCGGGGCGGACGGCTCGCCCGTCCAGGTCCCGGTGTTCTCCTCCGTCGGTGAGGCCCGTGAGGCCACCGGCGCCGACGTCACCGTCATCTTCGTCCCGGCGAAGTTCACCAAGGGCGCCGTGGTCGAGGCCATCGAGGCCGAGACCCCCCTCGTCGTCGTCATCACCGAGGGTGTCCCGGTGCACGACTCGGCGGAGTTCTACGCGCTCGCGGCCGCCTCGGGCACGACGCGGCTGATCGGGCCGAACTGCCCCGGCCTCATCAGCCCCGGCAAGTCGAACGTCGGCATCATCCCGGCCGACATCACCCCGCCCGGACGCATCGGGCTGGTCTCGAAGTCGGGGACGCTGACCTACCAGATGATGTACGAGCTGCGCGACATCGGCTTCTCCTCCGCCGTCGGCATCGGGGGCGACCCGGTCATCGGGACCACGCACATCGACGCCCTCCAGGCGTTCCAGGACGACCCGGACACCGACGTCATCGTGATGATCGGTGAGATCGGTGGCGACGCCGAGGAACGCGCCGCGAAGTTCATCGAGGCCAACGTGACGAAGCCGGTCGTCGGCTACGTCGCCGGCTTCACCGCCCCCGAGGGCAAGACGATGGGCCACGCCGGCGCCATCGTCTCCGGCTCCGCGGGCACCGCCCAGGCCAAGCAGGACGCCCTCGAGGCGGCCGGGGTGAAGGTCGGGAAGACCCCGTCCGAGACCGCCAACCTGGCCCGGGAGATCTTCAAGGCCCTCTGAGGCCTCCCGCACGGACGTCGGCTCCACCCTCCGCCCGATCGGGGGCGTGGAGCCGACGGTCTCGACCCCGCGGGTGTCGGTCCCGCGGTTCGACCCCCCGCCGGGGGAGCATCGGTGGTGATGTCCACGCCCACCGACACCTCCGCCGCTCGCCGCTCCGCCAAGGTCCCCAGGACCACCCCGGCGGACCTGCTGCCCCTGCTCACCGCGTCCGTGCGCGCGGTGCTGACCCTGCTCGTGCCGATGGTGGTGCTGTGCGTCCTGGGGTGGATCGCCTCGGTGCGCTCCACCTCCTCCCTGGCCGCCGTGGCCCGGGTCGGGGCCGACCTCTGGCTGCTCGCGCACGGCAGTTCCGTCGCGATCGTCGGGGGCAGCGTCGGGATCGCCCCGCTGGGGCTCACCGTGCTCGCGGTCCTCTCCTCCCGGCGTGCGGTCCGGATGTGGCTGCGCGACCAGCTCGAGGCCGAACGTGACGTCCCGTTCTGGCGGGGTCTCGGGGTCTTCGCCGGCGGCTACGCCGTGTTCGCCGTCCTGCTGGCCCTGGTCTCGCGCAGCGGGGTCGGGGCGGCGTCGCTGTCGATGTCGCTGCTCGGTGGGTTCCTCGTCGCCGCGCTCGGCGCGCTCGTGGCCCTCTGGGCGCACCGTCCCGCCCTGCCCGCGGCCGTCCCCGCCGTCGTGGTGGCCGCCCTGCGTCCGGCCGTGGCCGCCTGCGCGGGACTCGTCGGGACCGGTGCGCTGCTCGTCGCCGTGGCCCTCGTGCACGGTCGCAGCGAGGTCCTCGCCCTGCACGAGGCGCTGGACCCGGGGGTGTTCGGCGGGCTGCTCCTGACCCTCGCACAGGCCCTGCTGTTGCCCACGTTCGCGGTCTGGGGCCTGTCCTGGGCCACCGGCGTCGGCTTCGCCGTCGGGACCGGGACGTCGGTCGCGCCCGGGGGGACGACGCTCGACACCCTGCCGACCGTGCCCGTCCTCGGCGCCCTGCCGACCCCCGGCGTCACCCCGGCGTGGGCGTGGGCCGTCGTCGCGGTGCCGGTCCTCGTCGGTGCTGTCGCCTGGGTGCTGCAGAGCCGTCGCGGGCGTCCCGTCCACGGGCTCCTGACGCGCTGCGGCGCCGCGCTGCTGACCGGTGCGGGGACCGGGGTCCTGGTCGCCGGCCTGGGCTTCTTCGCCGGGGGAGCGCTCGGTCACGGCCGCATGGCCGACCTCGGACCCGACGCCCTGCTCACCGGAGCCGCGGCCGGCGGAGAGGTCGCCGCCGGAGCCCTGATCGCCGTCCTGCTCGGCCGCGCCTGGACGGCCTGGCGCGGGACGAAGGTCGTCGTGACGATGCCCGACGCCGGCGGTGGAGCACCCCGCAAGCTGCTCTGATCAGCGGTCCGGCTGCGGCGCACCGGGGAGCGGGGTGAAGACGGCGAACCCCGCACCCCACGGGTCGCGCACCTGCGCCATCCGGCCGAAGTCGCTGTCGTGGGCCGCGTGCACGACCTCACCGCCCCCCGCGAGCGCGGCCCGCACGGCGGCGTCGACGTCGGGGACGCCGAAGTACACCAGCCACCCGGGCGCCGAACCCCAGAGCGGGCCGACGCCACCGATCGGGTGCGGCGCGTCGACGTTGGCCGCGATGGCGTAGCCGTCGAAGAGCTCCCGGAAGGTCCAGCCGAACACGGCGGCGTAGAACTCCCGGGAGAGCGCCGGGTCGGACGAGCGCAGGTCCTCCCAGTTCAGACCGCCCGGGGCGTTGACCCAGCTCGCGCCGATGCGGGTCCCGGCCTCCCACAACCCGACGACGGCCCCGGTGGGATCGGCGACCACCGCCGAGCGTCCCGCGTCGTCGACGTCGCCCGGCCCGCTCAGGACCGACCCGCCCGCGGCCGTGACGGCGGCCACGGTCGCGTCGAGGTCCGTGGTCGCGATGGACAGCGTCCAGCCGGAGGTGGTGGCCGGGCCGGCTTCCGCGGCGACGGCGCCGTCCACCCCGAGCAGCGGGGAGCCGTCGGGACGGTGCCCGACGACGGTCCACCCGAGGACCGCCCCGTAGAAGGTCGCCGCCGCCCCGGGGTCGTCGGTCGCGAGGTCCGCCCGGGCCGGGACGCCGGCGGGCCAGGGGTGCGTGCGCAGGGTCATGCCACGAGTTTCTTCCCCGGCGACCGCGACGGCTAGAGTCTCGCCACGTGCCCGTACGAGTGGTCGTCCTCGCCTCCGGATCGGGCTCGACCCTGCAGGCGCTCCTCGACGCCGGCGACCCCGCCTACGAGATCGTCGCCGTGGGCTCGGACAAGCTCGGGGTGCCCGCGCTGGAGCGGGCCGCCGCCGCCGGGGCCGACACGTTCACCGTCGCCCCCGCCGACTTCGCCGACCGCCCCGCCTGGGACGCGGCGCTGACCGCCGAGGTCGCCCGTCGCGCCCCCGACCTCGTCGTGCTCGCCGGGTTCATGCGCATCCTCGGAGCGCCCATGGTCGAGGCGTTCGGCGGGCGCATGGTCAACACCCACCCCGCGCTGCTGCCGTCCTTCCCCGGTGCCCACGGCGTCCGCGACGCGCTCGCGCACGGGGTGAAGGTCACCGGGTGCACCGTGCACCTCGTCGACTCCGGCGTGGACACCGGCCCCATCCTCGACCAGGTCGCGGTCCGCGTCCTGGACGGCGACAACGAGCACTCCCTGCACGAACGCATCAAGAGCCACGAGCGCGAGCTGCTCGTCGACGTCGTGGGCCGACTGGCCCGCACGCTCACCACCCACCCCTGAGAGGACGGCATCCCGCCGATGGCACCGGAAACCCGCGAGGCACGCCAGGTCCCCGTCAAGCGCGCGCTGGTCAGCGTCTACGACAAGAGCGGCCTGGAGGAACTCGCCCAGGGGCTGCACGCCGCGGGTGTCGCGATCGTCTCCACCGGTTCGACGGCCTCGCGCATCGCCGCCGCCGGCGTGCCCGTCACCCCCGTCGAGGAGCTCACCGGGTTCCCCGAGTGCCTCGACGGCCGGGTCAAGACCCTGCACCCGCGGGTGCACGCGGGGATCCTCGCCGACCGCCGGCTGCCCGACCACGTGCGCCAGCTGGCCGAGCTCGACGTCGAACCCTTCGACCTCGTCGTCGTGAACCTCTACCCCTTCGCCGCGACCGTCGCCTCGGGCGCCGGCTACGACGAGGTCGTCGAGCAGATCGACATCGGCGGGCCGTCGATGGTCCGTGCGGCCGCGAAGAACCACCCGAGTGTCGCCGTCGTCGTCGACCCCGCCCGCTACGCCGACGTGCTGAAGGCCGTCGCCGACGGGGGGTTCGACCTGAGCGACCGCAAGCGCCTGGCCGCGGCCGCGTTCGCGCACACCGCCGCCTACGACACGGCCGTGGCCGGCTGGTTCGCGCAGCAGACGCTGGCCGCCGACGACGAGGGCTGGCCCGCGGTGACGGGGATGGCGCTGGAACGCAGCGCCGTCCTGCGCTACGGCGAGAACCCGCACCAGCAGGCCGCCGTCTACGCCGACCCGACCGCCGGACCGGGCATCGCGCAGGCCGTCCAGCTGCACGGCAAGGCCATGTCCTACAACAACTACGTCGACGCCGACGCCGCCCTGCGCGCCGCGTTCGACCTCGCCGGCCCCGCCGTCGCGGTGATCAAGCACGCCAACCCGTGCGGCATCGCGACCGGTTCCGACGTCGCCGACGCCCACGCCAAGGCGCACGCCTGCGACCCGGTCTCCGCCTACGGCGGGGTCATCGCCGCCAACCGCGTCGTGACCGCGGCCATGGCCGCCCAGGTCGCGCCGGTGTTCACCGAGGTCGTCATCGCCCCGGGCTTCGAGCCCGAGGCGCTGGAGGTGCTGCAGGCCAAGAAGAACGTCCGGCTGCTGCAGCTGCCGGAGGGCTACGGCCGCCGCCCGCAGGAGTGGCGCATGGTGTCCGGCGGGGTGCTCGTGCAGAGCCTCGACCTCATCGACGCCGAGGGCGACGCCCCCGCGAACTGGACCCTCGCCGCCGGCGAGGCCGCCTCGCCCGAGGTCCTGGCCGACCTCGAGTTCGCCTGGCGCGCAGTGCGTTCGGTGCGCTCGAACGCGATCCTGCTGGCCAAGGACGGCGCCTCCGTCGGTGTCGGCATGGGTCAGGTCAACCGCGTCGACTCCTGCAAGCTGGCCGTGGAACGCGCCGGCGTGGAGCGGGCCACCGGTTCCGTCGCCGCCTCCGACGCGTTCTTCCCCTTCGCTGACGGGGCGCAGATCCTCATCGACGCCGGGGTGCGCGCCATCGTGCAGCCCGGCGGGTCGATCCGGGACGCCGAGGTCGTCGAGGCCGCCACGAAGGCCGGGATCACCATGTACTTCACCGGCGCGCGCCACTTCGCGCACTGAGCGACCCCGGTAGCGTCGATCCATGACCCAGGCTCCCGAGCGGGTTCCCACCCCGGGCAACGCGGTCCTGCTGACCCTCGTCGGCGGGGTCGTGCTGGCCCTGGGGCTGACCCTGCTCGCGGGGCCGACGTCGGGCGGGGTGCTGCTCGGCGCCGACCTCGCGGTCGCCGCCGTGCTGCGCCTCGTCCTGCCGGTGCGGGTGGCCGGATCGCTCGCGGTCCGCTCCCGCCCGGTGGACGTCGCCATCCTGCTGGTGCTGGCGGTGGCCTGCCTCGTGCTGGCCGGGCTGGTGCCGACCCCGCAGTAGTTCTGCAGCCTCGCGTCGACACGCCGACGTCCAGGCGGTGGCCGCCGGCGTGTCGACGCAAGGGTGCATCACTGCTGTGGGCGCCTGGCTCAGGTGGCGTCGAGGGGCAGCAGGACACCCTTCACGTCGGCGTCGTTCGAGAGGTACTCCTGGACCTTCGGGTCCTGGAACGTCGCGATGAGCGCCTTGACGTTCTCGGTGTCGATCCACTTCGTGCCCACCGTGAGCTGGCCCGCGAACTCGTCCGGGGCGGCGGGCGCGAAGATCTGCTGCTCGATCGGGATCTTGGCCGCGAGGTAGTACTCGGTGTAGCCGACGGCGGCGTCGAGGTCGGGCAGGGCGCGGGACTGCGCGCCGAAGTCCAGCAGCGTGAACTGCAGGCCCTTGGGGTTCTCGGCGATGTCGTCGACGGTCGCCGTCCCGATGTCCGTCCCCGGTTCGAGGGTGATGAGCCCCGCCTTCTCCAGGACGAACAACCCCTGCGACTCGTTCGCCGGGTCGGAGTACAGCGAGATCGTGCCGCCCTGCGGGATCTCCGCCGGCGTCTTCCACTTCGAGGACCACAGGCCGAAACCCCACCGGAAGACCGGCGTCGCCGCGGTCTCCTGGAACCCCGGGTTGGCCTGCAGGACCTGACCCAGCCACAGCTTGTGCTGGTAGATCGTGCCCGCGACCTCGCCGTCGTTCACCGCGCGGTTGATGGTGTTGCTGTCGGCCAGGGCCTTGAACTCGACGTGGATGCCGTGCGCGGGGGCGACGTCCTTCGCGATGTAGTCGATGAGGGCCTCCTCGCGGGCGTTGCCCTCGGCGGTCGCGACGTAGAGGGTGGCGCCCGCCTGGGTGTTGGCGCTGTCCTCGCCGCCGAGACGGGGCACGACGACCGCGGCGGCGATCCCGAGCAGGACGACGGCACCGCCGGCCACGAACGGCCACAGTCGTCGGCGGCGGACCTCGAAACCGTGGTCGTCGGCGGGCTTGGCGTCGGGGCGGGTCTCAGTGGACAAGGGAGTTCTCCAGGTCTGCGGTGGGGGAGTTCGTGGGGGCGGCGCTGCGGCGACGGGCGCGCGGGTCCGCGAGGCGGGCCAGGGCGTCGCCGAGGAGTTGCACGGAGGCGACCAGGGCGACGAGGACGACGATGGTCGCGATCATCACGGCGTGGTCGAAGCGCTGGTACCCGTAGGTGATGGCGAGGTAGCCGACCCCGGGGGCGCCGATCGTCCCGGCGATGGCCGAGTACTCGATCATCGCGATGGTGTTGATGGTGAGGCCGCCGATGATCGAGGGCAGCGCCTCGGACAGTTGCACACTCGTGATGACCTGCAGCGGAGAGGCTCCCGAGGCCTTCGCGACGGCGACCACCGACGGGGGCACCGAGCGCAGCGAGTTCTCCACGATGCGGGCGAAGAACGCGGTGCCGGCCAGGACCATCGGCACGACGGCCGCCCGGATGCCGATGTTCGTACCCGTGACGAACCGGGTGAACGGCACGAGCGCCGCCATCAGCACCAGGAACGGCAGGGACCGCCCGGTGCTGACCACCCAGCCGAGGACGCGGTGGGCCGGGCGGTTCTCCAGCAACCCGTCCGGGGCGAGGTTGTGCAGCAGGACCCCCAGCGGGACCCCGAGCAGCACGACCAGGGCCATGACGATGCCGACCATCAGCAGGGTGTCGCCGAGGGCGGGCAGGACGAGCGCCGGGATCTGCGGCAGGGGCGTGTCCAGGTTCGAGGCCAGCGGGAGGGCGGCGGGGCTCACGGGACCAGCTCCAGGGTCGAGGGCGCCTCGGTGGCGCGGGTGTGCAGTCCCCGTCGCTCGAGGGCGGCGATCAGCCGCGCGGGGTCCACCGAGTCCGGCACCCCGAGGGTGGCGTGCCCGACGGTCCGCCCGGTGACGGCACTCACGGAGGCGCCGAGCAGGGCGAGGTCGTGACCGAGTTCGCGGGCCGTGCTGGTCAGCCAGTCCGCCGGCACGTCGTCGCCGCGGTAGTGCACCGTCCAGGTGACGAGCCGGGGATCGGTGGCGACCGCCCGTCGGGGCAGCAGCGCGGCCCCGACGGGCGACCCCGGGTCGCGCAGGACGTCCAGCAGGGGCGCCGACTCGACGATGCGGCCGTGCTCGAGTCGGGCCACGGAGTCCGCGACCTCGACGACCGTGTCCATCTCGTGGGTGATGAACAGGATGGACAGCCCGAGGTCGTCGCGCAGTTCGCGCAGCAGCGCCACGATCGAGGCCGTCGAGCGCGGGTCCAGCCCGGAGGTCGCCTCGTCGGAGAGCAGCACGCTCGGGCGCAGGGCCAGGGCGCGGGCGATCCCGACGCGCTGGCGCTGACCGCCGGAGAGCTCGTGCGGGTAGCGGCCGGCCAGGTCGGCCAGACCCACCCGCTCCAGCAGCTCGGCGACCCGGGCACGCCGCTCGCGGGGGACGACCCCGAGGTAGCGCAACGGGAGTTCCACGTTCTGGGCGGCGGTGCGCCGGGTCTGCAGCCCGTCGGACTGGAAGATCGTGCCGATGCGGCGACGGGCTTCGCGCAGCCGTCCCTCCCCGAGGTGGGTCAGGTCCTGGCCGCCGACGAGCACGGAACCCGACGTGGGCCGGGTCAGCAGCGTCACGCACTGGGCGAGGGTGCTCTTGCCGGCCCCGCTCGGCCCGACGACGGCGGTGATGCTGCCGGCGGGGACGAGCAGGTCGAGGCGGTCGAGGACGGTGGTGCTCCCGTAGGTCTTGGTGAGCTGTCTCAGCTCGATCATGGCTCGATCACGTCGTCTCCAGGGCGGCGTGGGGCGCGCGAGGGCGCGGCGGGGGAGCGTCGGGCGGACCGGCGCAGGGGGGACCGCCGGACGGGGTGGCCCGGGGTGTTCAGCGGGGAGTGCGGACGCTCAGCGTCGACAGGTCTGGTGGGACACGTGCGTCTCCTTCAACGTCCTTACCCGCGACACCCGCGGGTCGGGTCATCACCCGGAGCACCCCACGACGGAAGGAGGGTTGCCGACCAGCGAGCCGGGGCTTCGCGCTGGTACTCATGACCTGATTCGACAGTGACAGCCGAACCGGGGTCCGTCAAGCGGTTCGGGAAGGTACCGGATATCCGCACCCGGCTTCGAAATCGTTCGTGCGCAACGGCTTGCGCCGGACCCCTCCGGTGCCGGGCCGGCCCGAGTCGCTGCGGGGCCGCCGACGAGGCGTTACAGTTCGCAGGACCATCCAGAGCGGCCGAGAGATCTGGCTCGACGACGCCGCAGCAACCCGAACCCGGGTGCTACCGCCAGGACCGATGGAGGAGCACCACCATGTCCGTCAACGAGCCGCTGAAGTTCGCCTACTGGGTCCCGAACGTGTCGGGCGGCCTGGTCGTCTCCACGATCGAGCAGCGCACCAGCCACGACCCGGCCTACAACGTCGCCGTCGCCCAGGCCGCCGAACGCGTCGGTTTCGAGTACGCCCTGACCCAGGTCCGCTACCTCGCCTCCTACGGGGCGGACGCGCAGCACGAGTCGACGTCGTTCTCCCTCGCCCTGCTGCTGGCGACGCAGAAGCTCAAGGTCATCGCCGCGGTGCACCCCTTCTTCTGGCACCCCGGGGTCCTCGCGAAGTTCGCAGCGACCACCCAGGAACTCACCGACAACCGCCTCGCGCTGAACGTCGTCTCCGGCTGGTTCAAGAACGAGGCGACCCAGCTCGGGGTCACCTGGCACGAGCACGACGACCGCTACCGCCAGTCCGAGGAGTTCATCGCCCTGCTGCGCGGGGTGTGGACCGAGGACGGTTACAGCCAGCAGGGTGAGTTCTTCAACGCCGAGGACATCACCTTCCGCCCGCAGCCCAAGGTGCAGCCGGAACTGTTCCAGGGAGGCAACTCGACTGCCGCGCAGGCGATGGCCGGCCGGGTCAGCGACTGGTACTTCATGAACGGCAAGTCGATCGCCGCCGCCGCCGCCGGGGTGCGCGAGGTCAGCGCCCTCGCCGCCGGCAACGGCCGCTCGGTGCGGTTCGGGCTCAACGGTTTCGCCGTCGTCCGCGACACCCGCGACGAGGCCGAGGCCGTCCTCGAGGAGATCATCGCCAAGGCCGACCGCACCAAGGTCGAAGGTTTCGGCGCCGCCGTCCAGGAGGCCGGGAACTCCACCAGGGACGGCAAGGGCATGTGGGCCGACAGCGAGTTCCGCGACCTCGTCCAGTACAACGACGGTTTCCGCACCGGTCTGGTCGGGACGCCCGACGAGGTCGCCCGCCGCATCCTGGCCTACCGCCTCGTCGGGGTGGACCTGCTGCTGCTCGGCTTCCTGCACGTCAAGGAGGAGGTCGAGGCGTTCGGCGAGCTCGTCATCCCGAAGGTGCGCGAACTCGAGGCCCGCCTCGTCGCGGGTGAGGACCTGGACCTCGGCGCGGAACTCGACGAGGCCGTCGTCGCGGCGACCACCCCGGTCCCCGCCTGACGCTGCGCCCCGGAGCCGGGCGCCTCAGAGCTGCGCCACCAGGAAGGCGGTGATGCCGTCGCTGCGACCACTCGCGGGAGTGGAAGCTCACCTCGTGCACCGCCGTGGCTGAAGACCACCCAGGCCGTCCGTGACACGCTGGGGCCGTGCGGTGCCGACCGGGACTCCTCGCGACCACCGTCGCGGTGCTGGTGAGCGCGTGTTCCGCGCCGCCTGCGCCCGCACCCGCACCCACCGCGAGCGCGGAGGTCCGAGTGGCGGCCCCCTCGCCGAGCACCCCTGCACCCGTCGTCGTGCTCGACCCCGGCCACAACGGCGGGAACGCCGCGAACCCCGCAGCGATCGACGCGCTGGTGCCCGCGGGCGGCTTCGAGAAGCCCTGCAACACGACCGGGACCAGCACCGACGCCGGCTACCCCGAGCACGCCTACGCCTTCGACGTCGCCCTGCGCACCGCCCACCTGCTGCGGGCCCGGGGCGTCACCGTCGTGCTGACCCGCGACGACGACACCGGCGTCGGGCCCTGCGTCGACGCCCGTGCCGCCATCGCCACCGCCGCCGGTGCGGCGCTCACGGTCTCCATCCACGCCGACGGGGCCGCGGCGAGCGCCCGCGGGTTCCACGTCGTCGAGCCCGCGCTCGCCCCCGACGGCGGCAACGCGGCCGTGCTGGCCGCCTCCGACGTCGCGGCGCGGGACCTGCTCGCGTCCTTCGGGACGGCCACCGGCCTGCCCCGGGCCGACTACCTCGGCGACCTCGTCGAACCGGGGCTGACCCGGCGTTCCGACCTCGCCGGGCTCAACCTCGCGCGGACGCCGTCGGCGCTGCTGGAGTCGGCCAACATGCGCAACGCCGAGGAGGCCACCCTCGTCTCGGACCCGGACTTCCGGGCCACCGCAGCCCGGGGAATCGCCGACGGTGTCACGGCCTTCCTTGCTCGCAACGGGTCCTGAGACCGTTTACCGTTCGGGGGTGACCCTCGCACCGACCGCCGATCTGACCGAACTCGTGGTCCTGCTGACCGAGGACGGCACACCGTGCGGGACCGCGCTGAAGTCCCAGGTCCACCACACCTCGACGCCGCTGCACCTGGCCTTCTCGTGCTGGCTGCTCGACGACGCCGGGCGCACCCTGCTGACCCGGCGGGCAGCGACGAAGCGCACCTGGCCGGGGGTCTGGACCAACTCCTTCTGCGGTCACCCCGGTCCGGGGGAGGAGCCCGCGGACGCCGTGGTCCGCCGCTCCGTCCAGGAGCTCGGGATCGAGGTGGAGGGCGTGACGTCGCTGCTGCCGAGCTTCCGCTACCGCGCGGTCATGGCGGACGGCACCGTCGAGAACGAGGTCTGCCCCGTCTTCACCGCGCGCATCGCCACCGGGTCGGGGGACCTGGTCCCTGACCCGGACGAGGTCGACGAGTTCCGCTGGGTCCACCTCGACGAGCTCCGCGAGCAGATCGCCGCGGACCCCTCGCCGTTCAGCCCGTGGATGCTGTGGCAGTGGGAGCAGTTCCCCCGCTGACCTCCGGGTCCAGGCGGATGACGGTCGCCCCCGCGATGGACGTGTGCACCCCCGGGCCGGGGGTGAGCAGCAGGACCTGGGTCGAGGGTGCGACCCGTTCGAAGACCACCCCGAGCCGTTGCAGCCGCAGCGGATCGGAGTGGCCGAGGGCGTCGTCGAGGACGACGGGAACCCCGTCGGCGGGGTCGACGAGCGTCGCGCACGCCAACCGGGTCAGCACGGCGAGCTGTTCGCGCGCACCCGTCGACAACTGCTCGTAGGGGACGGTGCAACCCTCCAGCGTGCGGTCGAGGATGCGCAGTTCGTCGTCGAGGCCGATGCGGAAGCTCTCGCCGTAGACGGTGCGGCCGAGTTCCTCGAGCCGGTCGGCGAACGGTGACACGTAGCGGCGCCGCAACACCCCGCGGTGACGTTCCAGGGTGTCGCGCAGCAACCGGGCCGCGGCCGCCCGCCGGGTGAGGCTCTCGAGTTCCCCCTCGAGGCGGGCGACGCGGGACTCCGCCTCGTCCCAGACCTCCTGGCGGGCCTCACCGCCCATGACGGAGAGCCGGGCCTCCAGCCGCAGCAGGTCGCTGGTGAGCACGTCGCGCCGTCCCACCAGGTCGGTGAGCCTGGACTGGACCTGCTGCGCCCGCCGCAGGGTCGCGTCGGCGTCGCGGGCCGCGAGGTCGGCCTCGAGGTCCGCGACCTCCGCCGCCGTGGTGTCCGCGGCGGTGTCCGCGGCGGTCAGGGCCCGGGCCAGCGCGTCGTCGTCCTGCTCGGCGCGGGACTGCTCGAGCCGGAGCGCGGCCCCCTCGACCTCGGTGCGGGCGACCTCGAGAGCGGCCGTGCGGGTGGCGAGCTCACCGGCCAGGGCGTCGGCGTGCCGGGCGGCCGCGGCCGCCGTCGTGGCGGCCTCTCGGGCCGCGCGGCGGCTGCGCAGCGACGTCTCCCGGGTCTCGGCCTCCAGCGTCCGGGCCGCAGCCAGGTCGGGGACCTCACCGTCGCCGGTCACCAGGACGGCCGCGAGCCGGTCGACCTCGGCGCGCAGCTCGTCCGCACCGGCCTCCGCGCTCAGCTGGGTCAGGTGCGCGCGGGCCAGGTCGAGGGCGCTCTGCGCGCTGCGGCGCTCCTCGTGGGCGGCCCGGGCGGCGGCGACGTCCTCGACGCCGACGTCGTCCAGCCGCGCCGCGAGGTCCCGCTCGGCGCGTTCCAGGTCCTCGGCCAGGGGACCGGTGTCCGCACCGGGCAGCACCCGGACGGCGGCGAAACCCGCGACGTCGATCTCCAGCGGCCGTGTCGCGGAGAGCTCGGCCACGGTGCCGGCCGGGACGGGGACGCCGTCCACGAGGACCTCGACGGCGGTGGCCTCGACGACGACCCGGGCGGCGACGGCCTCGGCGCGGGCGCGCAACCCGCCGGCCGTGTCGGCGGCGACCTCGAGAGCGCGCACCGCGGCGGCGTCCACCCGGTGCCGGGCGAGCGCCTCCGTGGCCGCCCGGACCTCCTCCGCGGCGGTGGTGACGGCGGCGAGCCGCCGGCGCACCTGCCGCAGCGTCGCGCCGTCCTGACTGCGGCGCAGCGTGTCCTGGGCCGTGTCGGCGGCGTCCTGGGCGTCGTCGGCGGCCTGCGCGGCCTCGGTGGCGGTGCTCACGGCGGTGGTCGCGACCGCCCGGGCGCGCTCGGCCTCCTGGGTCAGGGTGGCGAGACGGGTGGTCTCCTGCTCGACCGCGAGCGCCCGGGCGTGCACGTCCGCGACCGCACGCGAGCGACGCTCCTGCGCGCCGGCGACCTCGGCCCGGGCGCGAGCGGTGTGCTCGGCGCGGGTGCGGGCCCCGAGGAGCTTCGAGCGCCGCTCGCCGAGGTCGGCGACGAGCTGCACCAGCGACTCCGCCTCCGCGGTCGTGGCCTCCACCTCGGTCTGGAGCGTCCGGCGGGCGGCGCTGAGTTCGGCGTGCTCGCGCGAGTCCTCGGCGACGAGGTCGAGGGCTTCCCGGGCGTGCGTGGCCGCGACGCGCGCCTCGGCGAGTTCGTTCGCGCACGTGCGGTGCCGGGAGGTCGGACGCCCCGTGCTCGTCCAGAACTCCGCGTAGCGCTCGCCGACGGCGTCGAGCAGGGTCTGCGCCCCGTCCCCGTCGTGGTCCTCGCCGGAACCGGCGGCCGCGTCGAGGGCGGCGGCGAGCGCGGAACTGCCGCTGAGGCTCGCGTCGAGGGAGGCGCCCTGCAGCATCCGCAGCGCGTCCCAGAGCCGCGTGTCCAGGGTCTCGGTGAGGATGTCGCGGACGCGGCGGTGCGCGTCGTCCCCCGTCAGCTGCTCCAGCCGCGGGCGGTGGACGGTGAGCGTGGTCGCGGGCCGGCTGTGCCACTGCTTGCGCAGCGTGAAGCGGTAGGGGCCGGTGCTGATCTCGGCCTCGACGGCGCTCGGGGCGTCGCGGTGCACGGGTTTCACCGCGAGGACGGACGCCTTCTTCGAGGAGTGCTTCTCGGTGAGCAGCATGTCGAGCGCCTCGAGCATCGAGGACTTCCCGACCTCGTTCGCGCCCTCGAGGACGACGATCCCGGTGTCGGGCAGGGTCAGCTCGCGGTGCCCGACCCCGCGGAAGTCGTCGAGCACCAGGCGGTGGAGCCTCACGCGCGGGTCCCTCCGCCGGCCAGGCGGAACACCAGCGACAGCGCGTCGCGCGCGGCCTCGGCGTCCGGGCCGTCGCCCTGGGCGAGCGCGGAGAGCTCCGCGACCGCCGCGTCGGCGAACCCGCCGATGCCGAGGTCGGCGAGCTCGTCGGCGTCGGCGCGCACGACGAGGTCGCTGTGGCGCTCCCAGTGCTGCACCCCGGCCAGCAGGTCACCCTGCACGGCCAGCAGGTCGTCCAGCGTCGCCTTCGCCCCCACGGTGAGGGTGCCCGTGAGGCTGAGGGTGACGACGGTGCGGTCCTTGGCGGGCAAAGCCTCCAGCTGCCGGCGCAGGGCCTCGACGTCGTTCGAGGAGTCCAGTTCGGCGCGGACGTGGGGGAACGCCCAGCGCCCCACCCGGACGGGTTCGACCTTCGGCGGGGAGGCGTCGCCGACCTCGACGACGAGGACGTTGCCCGGGTCGGTCTCCAGCCGGTCGGTGACCTCCTGGGTGCCCGCGTACCAGACCGCCCCGGACCGTCCGACCTGCGTCGTGGAGTGCCGGTCGCCCAGGGCGACGTAGTGGATGCGCCCGTCGGCGATCGCCTCCTCGAGGGGGGCCAGCGCGATGCGCGCCGGGTCGTCGCGGTCGGGGGAGAGCTCGTCGACCGCGCCGTGCCCGACGACGATGCGCAGGGTGCCGTCGGCGACGAGGCCCTCGGTGGCCTGCGCGAGCAGGTCCCCGGTCGGGTGCTTGGAGGTCCAGGGGGCCGCGACGAGCTCGACGCCCGGGCGGACCTCGAGCGGGCCGGCGGTGTCGAGGACGTGCACGCCGGGGGTGTCGCGGACGGCGGGGGAGGCGAGCAGCGAGCTCGCGTCGAGCGGGTCGTGGTTGCCGGGGAGGAGGTAGACGGGGACCCCGACGTCGCTGAACGCGCGCAGGGCCTCCAGCGTGCGGGACAGGACCCGCGGCCCGACGGCGTTGGACTCCAGGACGTCACCGCAGACGACGACGAACTCGGCCCCGTGCTCACGGGCCACCTCGGCGATGCGGTGCAGGGCGTCGATGCGGGCGGCGGTGTAGCGGGGCTGGGCGTCGGCGTCGAGGAAGTGCCGGGTCATGCCCAGCTGCCAGTCCGCGGTGTGCACGAAGCGCACCTCACGCACCGCGCCCACCCTGACCGCGCTGTCGGAGTTCCCGTTCGACGCCATGGGCACGACGGTAGGTCAGGGCTCCGACACGACCCCGCAGACGCGCCGCCACCCCTCAGCGGGGGAGGGCGCTGGCCCGCCAGCTGCCCCGGCCGGGCACCGGCGGCAGGCCGAGCACGTGACGCGGGTCGGCCCAGCGCGAGCGCGGCGCCGGGACCGGGGGAAACCCCTCCGGTGCGGACGGCTGCGACAACCGCGACGTCAGGACGACGGTCAGCGCCGCGAGTTCCTCCGGCTCTGGGTGGCCGCGCTCGATGCGCAGCGCGGTCAGCAGTTCCCGGACGGCCTGCGGGTCGTTGTCGGTCACAGCGGGATGTTCCCGTGCTTCTTGGCCGGCAGCGTCGCGCGCTTCGTGGCCAGCGCCCGCAGGGCCCGGACGACCTGGACCCGCGTCTCGCTCGGTGCGATCACCCCGTCGACGTAGCCGCGTTCGGCGGCGACGTAGGGGTTGGCCAGCTGCAGCTCGTAGTCGTCGACGAGTTCGCGGCGCTTCGCCTCGACGTCCCCACCGGCCTCCGCGGTCTCCTTCAACGTGCTGCGGTGCAGGATGTTCACCGCCCCCTGGGCGCCCATGACGGCGATCTGCGCGCTCGGCCAGGCCAGGCACACGTCGGCGCCCATCTCCTTGCTGCCCATGACGATGTACGCGCCGCCGTAGGCCTTGCGGGTGATGACCGTGACCAGCGGGACCGTCGCCTCGGCGTAGGCGTAGAGGAGTTTCGCACCGCGGCGGATGATGCCGTTCCACTCCTGGTCGGTGCCGGGCAGGAAGCCAGGGACGTCGACGAAGGTGAGGACGGGGACGTTGAACGCGTCGCACAACCGGACGAACCGGGCGGCCTTCTCGGAGGCGTCGATGTCCAGGGTCCCCGCGAGCTGGGAGGGCTGGTTCGCGACGATGCCGACGGGACGGCCCTCGACCCGGCCGAAACCGGTGAGGACGTTGGGGGCGAAGAGTTCGTGGACCTGGAGGAACTCGCCGTCGTCGAGGACGGCGGCCAGCACCGCCGTCATGTCGTAGGGCTGGTTGGGGGAGTTCGGGACGATCTCGTCCAGGAACAGGTCCTCCTCGTCGACCTGCAGGCCGCGGACGTGCTCGGCCGGCAGCAGCGGCGCCTCTGAGAGGTTGTTCGAGGGCAGGAAGGACAGGAGCTCGCGCACGTAGGCGATCGCGTCGTCCTCGGACTCCGCCAGGTGGTGCGCGACGCCGGAACGGGTCGCGTGGGTGCGCCCGCCGCCGAGCTCCTCGAAGCCGACGTCCTCGCCGGTGACCGTGCGGATCACGTCCGGGCCGGTCACGAACATGTGCGAGGTCTCCTCGACCATCACGGTGATGTCGGTGAGGGCGGGGGAGTAGACGGCGCCGCCGGCCGAGGGGCCGAGGATGAGCGAGATCTGCGGGACGACGCCCGAGGCGTGCACGTTGCGGCGGAAGATCCGGGCGTACTGCACGAGGGAGGCGACCCCCTCCTGGATGCGCGCGCCGCCGCCGTCGTTGATGCCGATGACGGGGCAGCCCGTCGTCGCGGCGAAGTCCTGCAGCTCCGCGATCTTGGCGCCGTGCTCCTCGCCCAGCGACCCGCCGAAGGCCGTGAAGTCCTGGGCGTAGACGCAGACGGGACGACCGTCGACCGTCGCGTAGCCGGTCACGACCCCGTCGCCGTCGACGTGCTTGGCCGCCATCCCGAAGGCCGTCGAGCGGCTGCGGACGAAGCCGCCGCGCTCGACGAAGGAGTCCTCGTCCACCAGCGCCGCGATGCGCTCGCGGGCGGTCTTCTTGCCCCGCGGGTGCTGCTTCGCGGCGGCACGTTCGTCGGCGGCGTGCACGGCCGCGTCGGTCCGGTCGTGCAGCGCCGCGACCTGACCCGCCGTCGTCCGCAGGTCGTGGGGGGTCTCGAGACTGCTCACGGGGCGGCAGCGTACGGGACCGCGGGGGTGCCGTGGCAGGGACGCGGGCGGGGACCGGTAGCTTGACGTCGAGAAAGAGCTCCATGCAGCCGGGTGAAGTCGGAGGGGACAGCACAGTGGCCAAGATCAAGGTTCAGGGACCGGTCGTCGAGCTCGACGGCGACGAGATGACCCGGATCATCTGGCAGTTCATCAAGGACCGCCTGATCCACCCGTACCTCGACGTCGACCTGGAGTACTACGACCTCGGCGTCGAGCACCGCGACGCGACCGACGACCAGGTGACGATCGACGCGGCCCACGCCATCCAGAAGGCGGGCGTCGGCGTGAAGTGCGCGACGATCACGCCGGACGAGGCGCGCGTGGAGGAGTTTGGCCTCAAGAAGATGTGGCGGTCCCCGAACGGGACGATCCGCAACATCCTCGGCGGGGTCATCTTCCGCGAGCCGATCATCATCTCCAACATCCCGCGCCTGGTGCCGGGCTGGACGAAGCCGATCATCATCGGCCGTCACGCCTACGGCGACCAGTACCGCGCCACCGACTTCACGTTCCCGAGCGCGGGCACCCTCACGGTGACCTTCACGCCCACGGACGGCTCGGAGCCCATCGAGCACGAGGTCTTCCAGGCCCCCGGGGCCGGCGTCTCGCTCTCGATGTACAACCTCGACGCCTCGATCGTCGACTTCGCCCGCGCGTCCCTGAACTACGGGCTCTCGCGCAACTACCCGGTGTACCTGTCGACGAAGAACACGATCCTCAAGGCCTACGACGGCCGGTTCAAGGACATCTTCGAAGAGGTCTTCCAGAACGAGTTCAAGGACAAGTTCGCCGAGGCCGGCATCACCTACGAGCACCGCCTCATCGACGACATGGTCGCCGCGTCCCTGAAGTGGGAGGGCGGCTACGTCTGGGCCTGCAAGAACTACGACGGCGACGTCCAGTCCGACACCGTCGCACAGGGTTTCGGTTCGCTCGGGCTCATGACGTCGGTCCTCTCGACCCCGGACGGCTCCGTCGTCGAGGCCGAAGCGGCGCACGGCACCGTGACCCGTCACTACCGCCAGCACCAGCAGGGCAAGCCGACGTCGACGAACCCGATCGCGTCGATCTACGCCTGGACCCGGGGCCTCGCCCACCGCGGTCTGCTGGACTCGACCCCCGAGCTCATCGGGTTCTCCGAGACCCTCGAGGACGTCGTCATCAAGACCGTCGAGAGCGGCAAGATGACCAAGGACCTCGCGGCCCTCGTCGGCCCCGAGCAGGCCTGGCAGACGACCGAGGAGTTCCTCGGTTCGCTCGACGAGAACCTCGCGTCCCGCCTCGCCTGAGTCCCGCCTCTCAACTTCTGGGGAGCTTTCCACCTTTCCGCACCGCGGGAAGGGTGGGAATCTCCCCAGAAGTCGTTCTGGGAGACTCGGCCGGTGACCGAGACCCCCGAACGTCGCCAGGTGATCGTCGACACCGACACAGGCCTCGACGACGCCCTGGCCCTGCTGCACCTCGCGGGGTCACCGCGGGCCGACATCGCCGCGGTCACGACCGTCTACGGCAACTGCCACGTCGAGGACTCGCTGCGCAACGCCGCCCACGTCCTGCGGCTGGCGGGCCTGGCGGACGTCCCGCTCTCCCGGGGCGCCGCGGGACCGTTGCGGGGCGAGGCGCACATCGCCGGCTACGTCCACGGCGACGACGGCCTCGGCGACCTGGGGTTCGAGCGTCCCGACCCGCGGACCACGCAACGCACTGCGGCGCAGCAGATCGTGGCGCTCGCCGACGAGGCGCCCGGCCGCTACGACGTCCTCGCCCTCGGGCCGCTGACCAACCTCGCCCTCGCCCTGCGCGAGGACCCCGACCTGCTGTTCAAGGTCCGCAGCGTCACGATCATGGGCGGTTCCGGTCCGTACCAGCCGCTCGGCCGCTCGCTGATGATCGACGCGAACATCCAGAACGACGGCGACGCCGCGCACGTCCTGTTCAGCGCCGCCCGTCCCGCCGACGACACCGTCACGATGGTCGGCGTCGACGTCACCGGCACGGTCGTCCTCGACGAGGCGATGACCTCGTCGCTGCGGCACGCCGGTACCGCGTGGGGCACCTTCGCGGCCGACGTCCTCGACGCCTACTACCGCTTCTACGTCCACGAGTGGGGCCGTCGCGTCGCCCCCGTCCACGACCCGCTCGCCGCCGCGGTCCTGATCCACCCCGAGCTCGTCACCCGTCGGGTGAGCGCCCCCGCGGCCGTCACCAGCAACGGCTTCGCGACCCGGGCCCGACTGCTCGAACTCCCGGACGGCACGCCGCCGGCCCTGCCCCGCGAGATCGCCCTCGCGCCGGCCACGGCGGTCACCGACGTGGACCGCGACGCCTTCCTGGCCGAGTTCGTCACCGGGCTGGCGCACGGGGTCGCCCGGTGAGCGAGCAGGTTGCGAACCTGCGCGACGTCGCCCACGCCGACGCGCGGCTGCGCCCGGACGTGCTGTGGCGCAGCGCCCAGCCCCTGGCGGGGGACGGTCCGCCGCGCGAGGTGACGAGCTGGCCGCCGGCGACCGTGCTCGACCTGCGCTCGGCCGCGGAGATCCCCGCCGGCCCGCACCCGCTGCCCGGGGCGGGGGTGCACCACGTCGCGCTGCTCGACCACGCGGGGGACCCGGGCGCCAACGCGCAGCGCCGTCGTCCCCTGGTCGAGGTCTACCACTCGATGCTGGAACCCGGGACCGGGCTGCTGCGGGCCGTGGCGCTCGTCGCCGCCGAGCCCGCTCCGGTGCTCGTGCACTGCGCCGCGGGCAAGGACCGCACCGGACTGGTGGTCGCGCTGGTGCTGCGGTTGCTCGACGTGCCCCGCGAGGCCGTGCTGGCCGACTTCGCCCTGACCACCCAGGCGATGCCCGAGGTGATGCGCCGGCTGCTGGCGAGCTCGCCGCTGCCCGCGGGGGCCGACCTCTCGACGCTGCCGGCGGAGTACTTCACGGCCCCCGTGGAGGCGCTGGCGGCGGTCCTCGACGTGTGGGACGCGCACGCGGGCGGCACCGCGGGCTGGGCCCTGGCCCACGGCGCGGCCGGCGACCTGCTCGACCGGCTGCGAGAACGGCTGCTGGCCTGAGGGTCACGCCGGGAGCGTGGCCTCGAGCTCGTCCAGCACCAGCCGCGCGGCCGTGGGGCCGGTGTTGAGGTAGAACGCGTCGTCGTCGACCTCGACGGCCCTCCCGGCGGTCACGACGGGCAGCGGGTCCCACAACGGCAGCGAGGTCAGTTCCGTCGCGTCGCCGCCCTGCACGCCGAAGAACAACCAGTCCGCGTCGGCGAGGGGCAACTGCTCGGGACTGAGGTCGCGGGACGTGTCGTCGGTGAAGCTCTGCGTCGGCGGCCGGCCCAGGCCCGCGTCCTCGGCCACCGAACCGCTGAACGAGGCGACGCCGAACACCCGGGTCCGGTCACCGTTCCTGCGCAGGAAGGAGACGGTGGGGACGGGGGAGAGGCGGGCCCCGAGACCGGCGGCCCGGTCCTGGTGGTCGGTGAGCCAGCGCTGCGCCTGCTGCCGCCGGCCGAGGGCGTCGGCGAGCAGCTGGAAGTCCTGCTTCCAGTACAGCCCCGTGCCCCGGGTGACGACCGTCGGGGCGATCGCCGACAGCGTGCCCAGGAGCTGCTCGGCGTCCTTGGCCGCGGAGTTCACGAGGATCAGGTCCGGGGCGAGGACCGCCAGCGCCTCCAGGCTCGGTTCGGTGCGGACGCCCAGGTCCGCGACCTGCTCGAGCACGGCCCGGTCCTCCGGGAACGCGTCGAAGAGGTAGTCCGGGACCCGGTCCGCACCGTCGCCCGCGGTGGAGCCGGCGGGGACGACCCCGAGGGTCAGCGCCGCGTCCACCTGCCCGGTCGAGAGGACGGCGACCCGGGTGGGGGCGGTCGCGATGACGGTCGAACCCAGGGCGTGGACGACGGTGCGCGGGAACACCCCGTCGTCCTCGCCGCTGCCCCAGCCGTCGGGCAGGGCGCGGGGCGTCACCCAGGTCCCCGTCACCCCGGAGGCGGTGGACGCGGGGGCGGGGGCGCCGGCGGTCGACTCGTCGGTGCTGCAGCCCGCGAGCGCCCACAGTCCGGCGACCCCGCCGCCGGCACCCAGCAGGGTTCGACGGCTGAGGGAGGAGGGGAGCGTCATGTCCTGGAGGTTAGCCTCACCACAGTCTGACCCCGGTCAGGGCCCGGGACCGTGGGGAGCCCGGGGGCGGCACACTGGCTGCTGCTGCACCACACGTCCCGGTCGCGAGGCCGGGGGAACGCCGGAGGTCCGCCATGGCCAAGCGCCGACTGTCGTTGCCGTCGATGGGACGTCGTGGGATGGCCCCTCCCTCACGCAACCTCTCCCTCGACGGGGCGATCCCCGCGAAGGCCGAGACCCGGGGCAGCAGCCTCGTCGACAGCGGCGTCTACCTCCACGGCGAGCGGGTGGCCTCGCCGCGCGACCTCGCCGGCACCCTGACCTCGTTGCGCGAGGAGGAGGGTCGCATCGCGTGGATGGGGCTCTACCGCCCCGCCGAGGAGGAGCTGAACACCCTCGCCGCGGAGTTCGACCTGCACGAACTCGCCGTCGAGGACGCCGTCCTGGCCCACCAGCGGCCCAAGCTGGAGCGCTACGGCGCGACGTTGTTCGTCGTGCTGCGGGCCGCCCGCTACCTCGACGAGCGCGAGGAGGTGGAGTTCGGCGAGCTGCACCTCTTCATCGGCCGCGACTTCCTCATCACCGTGCGCCACAGCGAGTCCCCGAGCCTCTCCGACGTGCGCCGCCGCATGGAGGCCGACCCGGAACTGCTGGGCCGGGGGACCGAGGCGATCCTCTACGCGATCCTCGACGCCGTCGTCGACGGGTACGGGCCGGTGCTGCACGGCCTGGAGAACGACATCGACGAGATCGAGACCCAGGTCTTCACGGGCGACCCGACGGTGTCCCGGCGCATCTACGAGCTCTCCCAGGAGGTCTCGGACTTCCAGCGCGCGGTCACCCCGTTGCCGGCGATCCTGGCCGGGCTCAGCGGCGGGTTCCAGAAGTACCGCGTCGACGAGGAGCTGCAGCGCTACCTGCGCGACGTGGCCGACCACGTGACCGTCGCCGTGGAACGGCTGGAGAACTACCGCAGCCAGTTGCGCGACATCCTCACCGTGAACGCGACCCTCGTCGGACAGCGCCAGAACGAGGAGATGCGCTCGCTGACGGAGGCCAGCTACGCCCAGAGCGAGGAGGTCAAGAAGATCTCGTCCTGGGCGGCGATCCTGTTCGCGCCCAGTCTCGTCGGCGGCGTCTACGGCATGAACTTCACGCACATGCCGGAGCTGAACTGGGTCCTCGGCTACCCCTTGGCGCTGCTGCTGATGCTGGCGCTCAGCGTTACCCTCTACACGATCTTCAAGCGGCGCGGCTGGCTGTGAGGCGGTCCCGCGGGGCCCGGTCGACGTGGGCCCGGTGGGTGAGGACCAGCAGCACGGTGACGCTCACCACCACGACGACGACGTGGACGGACAGGGCGCTGGAGTCGTCCCAGACGGTGTGCAGGACGACGGCCGCGAGGTAGGCCCCGACGAACTTCACGAGGGCCCGGCCCCGGTGCGCCGCCGTCGGCACGCGCCACAGCATCGCGACCGTGAGCCCGGTCCAGGCCACGTGCCCGGCGGGGGAGAGCAGGGCCCGCAGCAGCAGGGTGTCCTCGACGGCGGCGAGGTTCCCGGCCCGCAGCAGTTCCTGGAACCCGTACCCCATGGTCTCCAGCGCGGCGAAGCCCATCCCGGAGGCCACGCCCACCACGATCCCGCCGCGGGGGTCGCGCGGGCGGGTCACCAGCAGCACGAGGAGGGGGACGACGAGCTTCGCGGCCTCCTCGATGAAGCCCACCAGGAGCATCGCCCCCGCGCCGAGCTCGCGCTCCGCCCGGTACTCCAGGACCCCGGCTGCCACCGTGCCCACGATGCCGCCGGCGATCGCGGTCGCCGCGACGACCCCGCCGCGGACGGGGATCCGCCGGCCCCCGCTCTCGGCGAAGACGAGCACCGTCATGGGGACGGTGATCGCGCCGACGAGCAGCAGCGACGGGAAGTAGTTCAGGTTCTGCGTGCGGACCATGACGTCGAGCAGGACGACGTAGGCCACGACCCCGCCCACGAGGACCCCGAGCCAGGCCGCGCGGCGCACTCGGGAGGACGGCGGGGAGGTGGTGGTTCCGCTCACGGACCCACGGTGGCGCAGGTCGCCCGGAACCGCCTCCCGGTGGACGCGCCGCCCGCGGCGAACCGTCCTAGCGTGGCGCCGTGGAGCTGCTGAGCGTCCCCCGACGACTCGTCGAGACCGCCATCGTGGGGTACCAGCGCAGCCTGTCGCCGCGCAAGGGCTACTCCTGCGCGCACCGCCTCGTCCACGGCGGGGCCTCCTGCTCGGTGGCCGTGCGCGAGCACGTGCACCGCGACGGGGTGCTGCGGTCGGTCCTGCCGAGCGCGGTCCGCTTCCTCGCCTGCTACCGCGCCGTGGCGCTGCTCGCCCCGATGGAGACCAGCGGCGTCTGCTGCATCGGCCCGATCCCCATCCCCTTCCGCTTCGGCGGCCGGGGGCGCTGACCCGGCGGTCCCCGCAGTCCTAGCGGAAGACCACGGTCCGGTTGCCGTCCATCAGCACGCGGTGCTCGGCGTGCCAGCGCACCGCGCGGGCCAGCGTCCGCGCCTCGACGTCCTGCCCCTGGCGCACCAGCTCGTTCGCGGAGTGGCGGTGGTCGACGCGCTCGATCTCCTGCTCGATGATCGGGCCCTCGTCGAGGTCGGCCGTCACGTAGTGCGCCGTCGCCCCGATGATCTTCACGCCGCGGGCGTGCGCCTGGTGGTACGGCCTGGCGCCCTTGAAGCTCGGCAGGAACGAGTGGTGGATGTTGATGGCCTTGCCGGAGAGGTTGCGGCACAGGTTGTCCGACAGGATCTGCATGTACCGGGCCAGCACGACGAGTTCCACGTCGAGTTCCTCGACGAGCTCCAGCAGCCGCGCCTCGCCCGCCTCCTTCGAGGCCGGGTCGCCCGTGGTGACCGGGACGTGCACGAACGGGATCCCGTAGAACTCCGCCAGCGGGGCCAGGTCGGTGTGGTTGGAGACGACCGCCGCGATCTCGATGGGCAGACCGCCCGAACGGTGGCGGAAGAGCAGGTCGTTGAGGCAGTGGCCCTGCTTGGAGCACATCACCAGCGTGCGCATGGGCTCGTCGGCGGCCGAGAGCTTCCAGGTCAGCCCGAACCGCGCCGCGACCACCTCGAGGTTGGCGCGCAGCGCCTCCTCGCCGGCGGCGGCGTCGAAGGCGACCCGCATGTTGAACAGGCCCGTGTCGGGGTCCCCGTACTGCTGGCTCTCGGTGATGTTGGCGTCGAGGGCGACGAGGGCTCCCGTCACGGCGTGGACGATGCCGGGGCGGTCGGGACAGGACAGGGTCAGGACCCTCGGGCGCGTGCTCACGACACGTGAGCCTAGGCTGCAGACGTGTCAGAACCCGAGGCGGCAGCTCTCGCGGTGCGCGCAGGGGCCACCGTCTTCTCCGGCGAGAAGTCCACCCTGGTCCAGAGCGGACCCCGGCCGCTCGTCCCCGGCGTCAGCGGACTGGAACAGCTCCGGCGCACCGTCGCGGCCCTCGAGGGCGCTCCCGCCGGGGTCATCGTCGCCGGCGCCGTCCCCTTCGACCTGCGCACGCCCGGGGCCCTGCGCCTCGGCGTCGGGGAGACGACCCCGGGCCCGCTGCAACTGCCGCTCGCCGGTGGCCGCCGGAAGGTCACCGTCGCGCGCAGCCGTCCCCGCCCCTCACCCTCCGGCTACGCCGACGCCGTGCGGACCGCCCTGGGGCGCATCGCCGAGGGCGAGGTCGACAAGGTCGTGCTGGCCCGGACCCTCGAACTCGAAGCCCTCGACGACTGGTCGGTGCCCGAGCTCGTCGCCGAGCTCGTCGCCCGCAACCCCGCCGCCACGACGCTCGCCGTCCCCCTCGACGACCCCGCCGACAGCCAGGCCCGGTGGCTCGTCGGCGCCAGTCCGGAGCTGCTGCTGCGGCGCCGGGGCCCGAGCGTGCTGCTGCGCCCGCTGGCGGGGTCGATCCCGCGCTCCCCGGAACCCGACGAGGACGTGCGCCGGGCCGACGCCCTGATGGTCTCCGACAAGGACCGCCGCGAGCACGCCTTCGTCGTCGACGCCATCGTCGAGGCGCTGACGCCGTTCTGCCGCACCATCACCACCCCCGAGCCGGAGCTCATGGCCACCCCGGCCGTGTGGCACCTCGCGACCCGGATCAGCGCGCTGCTCAACGACACCGCCACCACCTCCGTGGACCTCGTCTCGGCCCTGCACCCCACCCCCGCGGTGGGTGGTTCCCCGCGGGCGGCGGCCATGCGGGTGATCGACGAGGTCGAGGGTCTGGACCGCGGGTGCTACGCCGGGGCCGTCGGCTGGCAGGACGTGCACGGGGACGGCGAGTGGGTCGTCGCCGTGCGCTGCGCCGAGGTCAGCGGCCGTCGGCTGCGGGTCTTCGGCGGCGCCGGGATCGTGCAGGGCTCCGACCCCGACCTCGAGGTCGCGGAGACCGCCGCCAAGATGCGCACCGTCCTCGACTCCGCCATCCCGCGCTGACCGACCTCCCTGCGGAAACAACACTTTCCGCCCTCGAGACAGGCCCGTGAGGGGCGGAGAGTGTTGTTTCCGCGGCCCATGCACCGCCCGTCCTGGGCTAACCTGAGCACGGCCGCGACTGGCGCTGGGTGGGTCACCACCGGGGAGCGGCCACGGGCACCGTCCGAACGGGCGGGTCCCGCCGTTCACGGGGTCGTCCGCCTGGGCCTCGCGTCGCGACCACCGCCGCCGTACGAGGAGCGAACGTGACCGACGTCCAGCCCATCACCAGCCAGGGTGTGACCGACCGCCCCCTCTCCGAGGTCGACCCGGAGATCGCCGCCGTGCTCGACGCCGAACTCGGCCGTCAGCGCGACACCCTCGAGATGATCGCCAGCGAGAACTTCGCCCCGCGCTCCGTCCTCGAGGCACAGGGGTCCGTCCTCACCAACAAGTACGCCGAGGGCTACCCCGGCAAGCGCTACTACGGCGGCTGCGAGCACGTCGACGTCGCCGAGGACCTCGCGCGCGACCGCGCCAAGGCCCTCTTCGGCGCCGAGCACGCCAACGTCCAGCCGCACTCCGGCGCCACCGCCAACGCGGCCGCCATGCACGCCTTCATCCGCGGCGGCGACGGCATCCTCGGCCTCGAGCTGGCCCACGGCGGCCACCTCACGCACGGCATGAAGATCAACTTCTCGGGCCGCATGTACGACGTCTCCTCCTACGGGGTGGACCCGACGACGTTCCGCGTCGACATGGACGTCGTGCGCGCCACGGCGCTGCAGGCCCGGCCCAAGCTGATCATCGCGGGCTGGTCGGCCTACCCCCGCCAGCTCGACTTCGCAGCCTTCCGCTCCATCGCCGACGAGGTCGGCGCCCACCTCATGGTCGACATGGCGCACTTCGCCGGCCTCGTCGCGGCCGGTCTGCACCCCTCGCCCGTCCCGTACGCCGACGTCGTGACCACCACGGTCCACAAGACCCTCGCCGGCCCCCGCTCGGGTCTCATCCTGACCAAGCAGGAGTTCGCGAAGAAGATCGACTCCGCGGTCTTCCCGGGCCAGCAGGGTGGCCCGCTGATGCACGTCATCGCCGCGAAGGCCGTCGCCTTCAAGGTCGCGGGCTCCGAGGAGTTCGCCGAGCGTCAGCGCCGCACCCTCGAGGGCGCCAAGATCGTCGCCGAGCGCCTCACCGCGGCCGACGCGAAGGAGGCCGGCGTGTCCGTCCTCACCGGCGGCACCGACGTCCACCTCGTGCTCGTCGACCTGCGCGACTCCCAGCTCGACGGCCAGCAGGCCGAGGACCGTCTCCACGAGGTCGGCATCACCGTCAACCGCAACGCGGTGCCCTTCGACCCGCGTCCGCCGATGGTCACCTCCGGCCTGCGGATCGGCACCCCGGCGCTCGCGACCCGTGGTTTCGGGGCGGCGGAGTTCACCGAGGTGGCCGACGTCATCGCGCTCGCGCTCAAGCCGGAGTTCGACGCGGACGCCCTGCGCGCCCGGGTCGCGAAGCTGACCGCCGAGTTCCCGCTCTACCCGTCGAACAAGGGCTTCCTGTGACGGCGACGGTCCTCGACGGCAAGGCCGCCGCGGCGGCGGTGAAGGCGGACCTCGCCGAACGCGTCGCCGTGCTGCGCGAGCACGGCATCGTCCCCGGCCTGGGCACGGTCCTGGTCGGCGACGACCCGGGGTCGGCCAGCTACGTCCGCGGCAAGCACCGCGACTGCGCCGAGGTCGGCATCGCCTCGATCCAGGTCCAGCTGCCGGCCACGGCGACGCAGGCCGAGATCGAGTCCGAGATCGCCCAGCTGAACGCGAACCCGGAGTGCACGGGGTTCATCGTCCAACTGCCGCTCCCCGACGGCATCGACGCCAACCGCGTGCTCGAGATGGTCGACCCCGACAAGGACGCCGACGGGCTGCACCCCACGAACCTCGGTCGTCTGGTGCTGCGGGTGCGCGAGGAGATCACCTCCCCGCTGCCCTGCACCCCGCGCGGGGTCATCGACCTGCTGCTGCGCCACGACGTCCCGCTCGACGGGGCCGAGGTCGTCGTCGTCGGTCGCGGGGTCACGGTCGGTCGCCCCATCGGGCTGCTGCTGACCCGTCGCCACCCCAACGCGACGGTCACGTTGTGCCACACCGGGACCAGGGACCTGGCGAGCCACCTGAAGCGGGCCGACGTCATCGTCGCCGCGGCCGGGGTCCCGGGCCTGGTCACGAAGGAGGACGTCAAGCCGGGGGCCGCGGTGCTCGACGTCGGCGTCTCCCGCGTGCTCGACCCCGAGACGGGCAAGAACCGGCTGACCGGCGACATCGCCCTGGACGTCGCCGAGGTCGCGGGGTTCATGGCCCCCAACCCCGGTGGGGTCGGTCCGATGACCCGCGCGCTGCTGCTGACGAACGTGGTCGAGTCCGCCGAACGCGCCGCCGGCCTCCGCTGACCGCCACTCCTGGGAGCCTTTCCACCCTTCCTGGCCTTCGGAAGGGTGGAAAGCTCCCCAGGAGTTGGTGTCGGAGGGGGCGGGTAGGGTCCGCGGCGTGCCTCGGAAGAAGAAGTCGATCACCGTCGCGACGATCAACGTCAACGGTGTCCGCGCCGCCGTCCGGCGCGGGATGCACCCCTGGCTGGAGGGTCGCGACCCGGACGTCGTGCTGCTGCAGGAGGTCCGCGCCCCCGACGACGAACTGCGCAAGGCCCTGCCGGGCTACGCGCACGTCGCCCACACCGAGGCCGCCGCGAAGGGCCGCGCCGGGGTGGCGATCGCGTCGAGGGCGAAGTTCACCGCTGTCCGCATCGGGTTCGCCCACGACCCGCACTTCGAGACCTCCGGCCGCTGGATCGAGGTCGACGTCGACACCGCCGTCGGGCCGATGACCTTCGTCAGCGCCTACGTGCACTCCGGCGAGGTCGGAACCCCCCAGCAGGACGACAAGTACCGCTTCCTCGACGCCATGGACGTCCGCTTCGCCGAACTCGGCCGGATCGCGCAGGAGACTGGCCGGGAGGCTCTCGTCGCGGGTGACCTGAACGTCGGGCACACCGCACGCGACATCAAGAACTGGAAGGGCAACCGGAACAAGGCCGGGTTCCTCGAGGACGAGCGCGCCCACTTCGACCACTGGTTCGACACCCTCGGCTGGGTCGACACCCAGCGCAGCGTCGCCGGTGACGTCGACGGCCCGTACGCCTGGTGGTCCTGGCGCGGGCAGGCCTTCGACAACGACACCGGCTGGCGCATCGACTACCAGCTCGTCACCCCCGGTCTCGCAGCGCGGCTGACCTCCGTCGAGACCGACCGCGCGGCGACCTACGCCGAGCGGTTCTCCGACCACGCCCCGGTCGTCGCCACCTACGGGCCCTGACGCCTGCTTCTGCATGCACTGAGTGCTTGACGACCGCAGATCGGGGGTCCATGGTGCTCGTGTGCATGCACAGCGGCGGGGAGGGACGACGGAGCGGGTCTACGGCCGGCTCCGTCAGGACGTCCTCGACGGGGTCCTGGCCCCGGGGGCGCCGCTCGCCGAGGTGGACCAGAGCGTCCGCCTCGAGGTGTCGCGCACCCCGGTCCGCGAGGCCTTCGCCCGCCTCGTCGCCGACGGTCTCGCGCAACCACTGCCGGGTCGCGGTCTCGTCGTGGCCCCCCTCGACCCGGGCGCGGTCGAGCAGCTCTACGACGTGCGCGAGGCCCTGGAGGTCAAGGCCGCGCGGCTCGCGGCCCAGCGCCGGGACGCCGCCCAGTTCGCGGAGTTCGCCCGCGGGTTCGCCCGGGCCCCCGAACTGCTCGGGGCGGGCGAAGCGGGTCTCGACCGCTACTACGAGCTGACGGCCCGCTTCGACGAGGCCATCGACGCCGCCGTCGCCAACCCCTGGTTGCAGCAGGCGCTCGCCTCGGTCCGCACCCACCTGGTGCGCATCCGCCGCCTCGCCCGCCACGACCCGACGCGGTTGTCGGCCGCAGCGGCCGAGCACCAGCTCATCGCCGAGGCGATCGCTCTCGGGGACGCCGACCTGGCCGCCCACGCCGTGCACGTCCACCTGCACCGCAGCAGGTCCCACTTCAGCTCCGCGCTCCGGCACGGATCCATCGAGGAAGAGGTCAGTGCGTGAAGCAGCACGAGGTCAGGGTCCACCGCAGCGACGAGGACTTCGCCCGCGAGGACGAACTCGCCTGGCAGTTGGCCCGGGTCGCCACCGACCCGGTCGCGGTCGAGGACGACGTGGCCGAGATGGTCGTGAACCGGGTCCTCGACAACGCGGCCGTGTCCGCGGCCTCGCTGCTGCGGGCGCCGGTCGTCGCGGCCCGGTCCCAGGCGCTGGCCCACCCGCCCTCGCGCGGGGGGCGTGGGGCGCTCGTCGTGGGGACCGGTGAGTCCGTGTCCCCGGAGTGGGCGGCCTGGGCCAACGGGGTCGCGGTCCGCGAACTCGACTTCCACGACACGTTCCTCGCCGCGGAGTACTCCCACCCCGGCGACAACGTCCCCGCCCTCGTCGCAGTGGCCCAGCACCTCGGCCTCGACGGGGCGGCCCTGCTGCGGGGGATCGTCACGGGCTACGAGGTGCAGGTGGACCTGGTGCGGGCGATCTCGTTGCACCGGCACAAGATCGACCACGTCGCGCACCTCGGGCCGTCCGTCGCGGCGGGTCTCGGCACGATGCTGGGGTTGTCCCAGGAGGTCGTCCACCAGGCGATCGGTCAGGCGCTGCACACGACGACGGCCACGCGGCAGTCCCGCAAGGGTGCGATCTCGACGTGGAAGGCCCACGCCCCGGCGTTCGCGGGCAAGGTCGCCGTCGAGGCGGTGGACCGCGCGATGCGCGGGCAGACGAGCCCGTCACCGATCTACGAGGGCGAGGACGGGGTGATCGCCTGGCTGCTGGACGGGCCGGACGCGGTCTACGAGGTGCCGCTGCCGGAACCCGGTGAGGCGAAGCGCGCGATCCTCGACACCTACACGAAGGAGCACTCCGCGGAGTACCAGGCGCAGGCGATCATCGACCTCGCCCGCCGGTTGCACCGCGAGCACCCCGAACTGGCCGACCCGGCGAACGTGGTCTCGATGGTGCTGCACACCAGCCACCACACCCACGTCGTCATCGGGTCCGGCGCGAACGACCCGCAGAAGTACGACCCGACGGCGAGCCGGGAGACGCTGGACCACTCGGTGCCCTACATCTTCACCGTCGCCCTGCAGGACGGGACCTGGCACCACGCCGACTCCTACGCCCCCGAGCGGGCCCAGCGCCGCGACACGGTCGCCCTGTGGCGCACGGTGTCGACGACGGAGGATCCCGTCTGGACCGCCCGCTACCACTCCACCGACCCGGCGGAGAAGGCGTTCGGCGGTCGCCTCGTCGCGACGCTCACCGACGGTTCGACCGTCGTCGCCGAGATCGCCGTCGCCGACGCGCACCCGCTGGGGGCGCACCCCTTCACCCGGGAGCAGTACACGGCGAAGTTCTCCACGCTGGCCGAGGGGGTCCTCGACCCCTCCGAGGTCGAGCGGTTCACCCGGCTCGCGACCGAACTCTCGGACCTCGACGCCGCCGGGGTCCGGGCGCTGAACATCACCGCCCCGGCGAGTCACCTCGCCGGGGTCCCGCTCCCCACCGGTCTGTTCTGAGGAGGCCCTGTGCTGTTCTCCACCACCACCCCCACGGCGAAACGCGCGGCCTTCCGCGCGGCGTTGTCCTCCGGTGACCTGCTGAGACTGCCGGGCGCCTTCAACCCGTTGTCCGCCCGGCTGATCCAGCGCAAGGGGTTCGAAGGGGTGTACGTGTCCGGGGCCGTGCTCGCCGCGGACCTGGGGTTGCCCGACATCGGCCTCACGACGCTCACCGAGGTCGCGGGGCGGTCCGCGCAGATCGCCCGGGTCACCGACCTGCCCGTCCTCGTCGACGCCGACACCGGTTTCGGCGAACCCCTCAACGTCGCCCGCACCGTCCAGACCATGGAGGACGCCGGGGTCGCCGGGATGCACGTCGAGGACCAGGTGAACCCGAAGCGCTGCGGGCACCTCGAGGGCAAGGCCGTCGTCGACGAGGCGACGGCGGTGCGCCGGATCCGGGCCGCCGTCGACGCCCGGCGCGACCCGGACTTCCTCGTCGTCGCCCGCACCGACGTGCGCGGGGTCGAGGGGATGGACGCGGCCGTGCAGCGGGCGAAGCAGCTCGCGGACGCGGGGGCCGACGCGATCTTCGCCGAGGCCATGGCGGACCTCGCCGAGTTCGAGGCGATCTGCGCGGCCGTCGACGTCCCGATCCTCGCGAACATGACGGAGTTCGGCCGCAGCGACCTCTTCACCCACGAGCAGTTGCGCGACGTCGGCGTGCGGATCGTCATCCACCCGGTCTCGTTGCTGCGCCTGGCGATGGGCACGGCCGACCGGGCCCTCGACGACCTCGTCGCGACCGGTTCCCTCGAAGGACAGGTGCCCGGGATGCAGACCCGGGCGCAGCTGTACGACCTCGTCGACTACGCCGGGTACGGCGAGTTCGACTCGGGCATCTACGACTTCAGCCTCGAAGGCAACCGATCGCGATGACGCGGAGGAACCGACCATGACGACCACCACCGACCCCACCACCCCCGAGATCCACAAGGGACTCGCCGGGGTGGTCGCCGACACCACCGCGATCTCCAAGGTCAACCCCGCGACGAACTCGCTGCTCTACCGGGGTTACCCCGTCCAGGAACTCGCCGAGCACTGCTCGTTCGAGGAGGTCGCCTGGTTGCTGTGGCGCGGTGACCTGCCCGACCGTGAGGAACTCGCGGCCTTCACGGCCACCGAGCGCGCGGGGCGGGCGCTGGACGCACGGGTCCGTCGCGTCGTCGACGAACTCCCGCGCACCGCGCACCCCATGGACGTCCTGCGGACCGCGGTCAGCGTCCTCGGCGCCCTCGACCCGCAGGCCGGGGACTCGGACCCCGACGTCGAGTTCACCAAGGCGCAGCGGTTGTTCGCGGCGCTGCCGGCCGTCGTCGCCCACGCCCAGCGCCGCACCCGCGGTCTGGAACCCGTCCCGCCGCGCGAGGACCTGGGCTACGCGGCGAACTTCCTCTGGATGACGTTCGGGGAGGAACCCGACGCGGGCGTGGTCCGCGCGTTCGAGGTGTCCCTCGTCCTCTACGCCGAGCACTCCTTCAACGCCTCGACGTTCACGGCCCGGGTCGTGACCTCGACGTTGTCCGACCTGCACTCCGCGGTGGTCGCCGCGATCGGCGCGCTCAAGGGTCCGCTGCACGGTGGCGCGAACGAGGCCGTCTGGCAGGTGTTCGAGGAGATCGGCCTGGGCGAGGGGTCCGGCGACCGGGCGCGGGCGTGGCTGGACGCCGCATTGGCGCAGCGCCGCAAGATCATGGGTTTCGGTCACCGGGTCTACCGGTCCGGGGACTCCCGGGTGCCCAGCATGCACGCCGCGCTGGAGGTGTTGGCGGGGGAGATGGGACGCCAGGACGTCCTCGACCTCTACGACGCGCTCGAAGAGGCGATGACCTCGGCCAAGAACATCCTGCCGAACCTGGACTACCCCTCGGGACCGGCCTACCACCTCATGGGTTTCGACACCGCGCTGTTCACGCCGATCTTCGTCGCGGCCCGGGTCGTCGGCTGGACCGCGCACGTCGTGGAGCAGCGCGCGGCGAACTCCCTCATCCGCCCGCTCTCCGCCTACGACGGTCCCGCCGAGCGGCACCTGCCGCTCTGACCGGGGGTTTCCTGCGCATCGGCTGGGAGTTCCGCGGAAAGGCTTGCCCTCGCCGGGCGCCTGCCTAGGCTGGGTGGATGGTCTTCCGGCCCGGTACGGCGAACACGTGAGTCCCTGGGCGGGTGGCCTGCCCCCGGCAGCCCTGGCCCGCGTCGAGCGGCAACGGGCCGGCGGGGCCACCGGCTCGTTCCTCTCCGCACCCGGCGCCGCCGCCGTCGCGGCTGCGGGCCTGGCCCCGGTGGGGGAGGTGTTCGGGTGCCTGGTCATGAACCTCGGCTGGAGCGGGGGTTTCTGCGGTGCGTGGGCGACCACCTCCGGTCCCGGGGTCTGGGGGTGGACGAGCCCGGTCGTGACCACCGGCGACCCCGGCGGACTCCGGAACGGCTCGGGCCCCTACGTGCGCGCCGTCGACGCCGCCTGGCACGGGGCGCTGGAGAGGATGCTGACGGAGGCGCGCGCCCTCGGGGCCGACGGTGTCGTGGGGGTCCGCACCACCCGCGCCCACCTCGACGGCAGCGCCGTGGAGTTCACCGCACGGGGGACGGCGGTCCGCGAGCTCGCCCGCACGGCCCCGGGAACGCTCTGGTGCGCCGGACTCAGCGCCGAGGACGTCGCGGCCGCGCTGGGGTCGGGTTTCGCCCCCCGGGCGCTGGTGCGGGGCCTCTCGGTCGCCACGAAGCACGAGGACCCGTTGATGATGCAGCAGCGGAGCAGCTGGAGCGGCAACGAGGTCGACGGGCTGACGGAACTGCTCACCCGCGCCCGCGCCGACGCCCGCCGCGGTCTGACGCTCGACGCCCGACGCCACGGGAGCGGCCACGTGGTGGTCGACGACGTTCGCCTCGGGACCTTCGAGACCCAGTGCGGCGACGGGAAGGACCTGCACGCCGAGGCCTCCTTCACCGGGACCCTGCTCACCGAGGTGGGACCCCCCGGCGCCGGGCGGGCCCCCGCCGTCCTGACCGTCCTACCCCTGAACCGTTGAGGAGCACCCCGTGAGCACCGGATCCGACGTCCCCCCTCTCGCCGACGTCCACCTGCCCCCCGACGCGCGTGAACGCCTCAAGGGGATGCGCGGTGACCACGGCCGGGCCCTGTTCACCTCCGACCTCAGCGTCAACGAGTTCCTGCTCGTCCGCGAGGCCGGGTTCCGTCCCGTCGGGCTCGTGCTGGGTTCCAGCGTCTACCACGTCGGGCTGCAGGTCGGACGTTGGAGCAAGAACATGGAACTCGACAAGCTCACCCAGGCGATGTACCACGCGCGGGAACTCGCGATGACGCGGATGGAGGCCGAGGCCGCGGAACTCGGCGCCGACGGCATCGTGGGGGTGCGCCTGGAGATCGAGTTCAAGGAGTACGGCAACGACCTCGCGGAGTTCCTGGCCATCGGCACCGCCGTCGTCGCCGACGAACCGCCGCCCAGCGGGACCTGGCGCACCGTGCACGGGCTGCCCTTCACCTCCGACCTGTCCGGACAGGACTTCTGGACGCTCGTGCAGGCCGGCTACGCCCCGCTCGGCCTGGTGATGGGTACCTGCGTCTACCACATCGCCCACCGCGGGGTCCTCGCCTCGATGAGCACCGTCGGCAGCAACGTCGAGATCGAGCAGTACACCGAAGCCCTCTACGACGCCCGTGAGCTCGCGATGAGCCGCATGCAGGCCGAGGCCGAGGCGCTGCAGGCCGAGGGCATCGTCGGCGTCCAACTGATGTCCCTCCCGCACCGCTGGGGCGGGCACACCACGGAGTTCTTCGCGATCGGCACCGCCGTCCGCCCGTTGCGGGCGGACCACACCATCGCCAAACCGTCCCTGGTGCTGCCCCTGACGGACGGGCCGCGGTGAGTTCTCCTCTCGCGCTGCCCGGCACACCCGGCGCTGCGGCGGAGTTCCTGGAACGTCTGGCCGGATCGCTGGCGCGGGTGCTGCCGCCCGGGACGGCGGGCACCCTCGTCGTGGAACGCCACCGCTCGCTCGCGGACCGGGTGGCCGGGCGACCCGGCCCCCCGCGGTCGCTGCGGCTCAGCCTGCCCTCCGCCCTGCTGAGCCTGGAGGTCGCGGGTCAGGGGCTGACGGCGACGGCGCAGCGGGTGGTGCGGGGGGTGACGATCGCGCGCCGCGACGTCCCGGTGGGGGAGTTCCTCGAACTGCTGGCCGCCGGGGTGGCCGACCTCACGGCGACCACGGCGGGAAGTTCCGCCGCCGCAGCCCGTGCGCTCGCCGCCCTCGGTCTGGCGCCGGCGGCCGACGCGTTGCTCGTCGACCCCGCGGACGTCATCGCCAGTCTGCGGTCCCTACCCGCCCGGGCCCGGGGGCTGGTGCCCGACGCGGCGCTCCCGCTGGTCCAGGCTCTCGTGGACCTCCTGCTGGACACGCTCCCGCGCGTCGCCGGCGGGGCGGTCGATCCGGCCCGGCTGGCGGTGCGGAGCGCGGCGGTGGACTACCTGCCGGACACGTTGCGGGCCTTCGCCGTCCTGCCGCCGGAGTGGGCCCGCAACCACGTCCTGCCCGGTGCGGGAACGGCCGAGCAGCTCCTGCTGGACCAGCTCGGGGTCCTGCTCGAGGCCGTCACCCGCCTGCACGACGCGGCGGTGCTCGAGGACGCCTCCGGCCTGGTGGTCAACGGGTTGTTCCTCACCGACCGCTTCGCCGGGTCCAGCCTCGACCTGCCCGACTGAGCGTCCCCGCGCCGGGTTCAGCCCTGCAGTTCCTCCAGGGCCGGGAAGACCGCCTCCGACCACGTCGGGAACGCCCTGACGTGGTGGGCGAGGAGGTCGACGGTGAGCCGGGCCCGGACGGCGAGGGAGAGTTCCGCACCCCAGGAGTCGGCCTCCGGGCCCAGGCAGGCCGCGCCGACGAGGATCCCGTCGCGGGCGAAGAGTTCCACCGCACCGGTCAGCGCCCGGCGCTGGTCCCGCGGCGCCGACAGCTCCAGCAGGTTCGCCCGCTCCACCTCGGTGACGGAGAACCTCGCGCTGCGGGCACCGTCCCCGCTGGTGTCCCCGGTGCTGAACACCGGCGGGTGGGTGTACACCGCGCGGGGGATCGCGGAGTAGTCCGCGTCACGGCCCCGGCCGAGGAGTTCGTCGACGACCGTCCGGGCCTGGTGGTTGGCGGTGTGGGTGTACGGCGAGATGCCCGTCACGTCGCCCACGGCGAACAACCCCTCGACCGGCGAACCCGAGGCGTCCACCACCCGGCAGCGCCCGTCGGTGCGCACGGCCCCCGCGGACGTCAGCCAGTCCTCGTCCAGGCCCAGCCCGGAGGTGGTCGGGGTCCGGCCGGTGCCCAGCAGGACGCGGTCCACGTCGAGGTCGGCGAGTGCGTCGAGGGAGGTCGAGGTCCGGACGTCGACCCCGTCGCCGCGCAGGACGTCGGCGAGGGCCTCACCCACCCAGGACGGTTCCCCGGAGAGCAGGTGCTCACCGCGCACCAGCATCGTCACGCGGGAGCCGAGCCCGGCGTAGGCCTGGGCGAGTTCACAGGCCACCGGTCCGCCGCCGACGACGGCCAACCTCGCGGGGAGCTCGTCCGCGGCCAGGGCCTCCTCCGAGGTCCACGTCGCCACGTCGACGGGCAGCTCGGGCCGGACCGGGGAACTGCCCGTGCCGATGACCACGGTCCTGGCCGTGATCCTCGCCGTGATCCTCGCCGGGGTGGTGGGCCCGTCCTCCACCAGCACCCGTCCCGGTCCGTCCAGCCGGGCGGTGCCGCGGACGATCTCGACGCCGTCGTCCGTGAGGCCCCTCGCCGCACCGGAGTCGTCGCGGCCGCCGACGGCCTCGTCGCGCAGGGCCCGGGCCGCCGGCCACGAGAGACCGGCCGCAGCCGAGAGCAGCAGCGACTTCGCCGGGACGCACGCCACGTAGGGGCAGAACCCGCCGACGTAGCCGCGTTCGACGAGGACCACGCGCCGCCCGGCCCGGGCCAGTCGTTGGGCGACCATCTTCCCGCCCGACCCGGAACCGATGACGCAGACGTCCGCTTGGCTGGTGAACACCCGGTGATGGTTCCCGAAGGATGGACGCGCCGCGCGTCGAAGGAAGGACGCACCGCGTGGCTGTGAGTGCTCTGATGGGCGCGTGAGTGATCAGGGTTCACCGGGACTGGAGTGCCTCGACGTCGGCAAGCGGTTCGGCACCGTCCAGGCCCTCGACGGTCTGACGATGTCGCTGACCGCGGGGGCCACCGGGTTGCTGGGCGCCAACGGGGCCGGGAAGTCGACGTTGCTGCGCACCGCCCTCGGGTTGACGCGCCCGGACACGGGGACGGTGCGGGTGCTGGGCCTCGACGCGGTCCGCCAGCGCGACGAGGTCCGCCGCCGGGTGGGGTTCATGCCCGAGCACCCGTGCCTGCCGGCCGACATGTCCGCCCAGGACGTCTGCGTCCAGCTCGCCCGGATGCGGGGTCTGGGTCGTCGTGACGCAGTCCGGCGCACCAGCGAGGTCCTCTTCGCGGTGGGGTTGGAGGAGGAACGCCGTCGTCCGGTCGGTTCGTACTCCCTCGGCATGCAGCAACGCACGAAACTCGCCCAGGCCCTCGTCCACGGACCCGACCTCGTCCTGCTCGACGAACCCACCTCCGGCCTCGACCCGGCCGGTCGCGAGGAGATGCTCGCCATCGTGCGCCGGTTGTCGCTCGAACTCGGCATCCGGGTCATCGCCAGTTCGCACGTCCTCGACGACATCGAACGGACCTGCGACGAGGTCGTGGTGCTGCGCTCGGGAACCCTGGCCGCGCAACGGCTCGTCGTCGTCGGGCACGACCCGTCGGGCGCGGTGGAACTGCGGGTGACCGGTGACGTCGGCGCGTTCGCCGCGGCCCTGGAACCCCGGGTCGCGCAGCACGGGGTGCAGCTCGCCCCCACCACGACAGGAGACATCGGCATGAGTTCCAGCCCGGATGCGGCCCTGGACCAGGTGCGGGACCTCGCCGCAGAACTCGGGGTGGGCGTGGAACGGCTGGTGCCCGCCTCGCGGGGTCTCGAGGACCTCGTCGTCGACGCGATGGGCGGGGGACCCCGTGGCTGAACCGCGTGACGTCCTGCAGGAGACACCCCGTGCCGTCCTGCACGACATCCGCTACTCGCGCTACTCCGGAGCGCTGAAACCCCGCAGTTCCGCGGTGGGGAGTTTCGTGGCGAGCGGTATCCGCCGTCCGCTCGGGTTGCGGCGCAGTGCGAGTGCGAAGATCTGGCCCTTCCTGCTGCTGGCCGTGGCCTACCTGCCGGCGCTGGCCGTCGTCGCCGTCCCGTTGCTCGTCCCGGCGGTCGACGTGCAGCCCACCGACCTCATCGGCTACCCGCAACTGCTGACGACGAACTCGGTCGTACTGCTGGCCTTCGTGGCGACGTCGATCCCCTCGATGCTGACCCGCGACCGGCGCGACCGGGTGCTGTCGCTGTACTTCGCCACCGCGTTGTCCTGGTTCGAGTACGTCGCCGGGGTCGTCCTCGCCGCGGTCTCGCTGCTCGCGATCATCGTGCTGGGGCCGATGCTCGTGCTGTTCGTCGGTTCCATCGCGACGGCCGACGCCCCCGGCGCGTGGTTCTCCGACCACGTCGGCGACCTGCCGAAGATCGTGGCCGCGGCGGCGATCGTCGTGCTGTTCCACACCAGCCTGGGTCTGGCGGTCGGGTCGCTGACCTCGCGCCGGGTGTTCGCCGTCGGTGGGTACCTCGCGGTGGTCCTCGTCGGCCCGGCGCTCACCGGGGTCCTCGCCCTGGTGACCGGTGACGAGTGGCCGTTGTCGCTGGACCCCTCGAGCGGGCCGGTGCGGTTGGCGGCCTCCATCGTGGGGCTGAGCGTGGCGAACCCCGGCGCGCTGGCCTGGGTGGTCTGGACGGTCGTGGTCGTCGGCGGACTCGGGGTCCTCGCCGGTCGCTACGCACGGGGGAGCGACGCGTGAGCGCCATCGAGTTCGACGGGGTCAGCAAGTGGTTCGGCGACACCGTGGCCCTCTCCGACGTCACCGTGCACATCGACGCGGGCGTCACGGGGCTGCTCGGGCACAACGGGGCCGGCAAGTCGACCGCGCTGCAGGTGCTGGCCGGGGGGACCCGGCCGAGTCAGGGGACCGTGCGGGTCCTCGGCCGCGACCCGCACCGCGATCCCGAGGTCCACCGCGGGCTGGGGATCGTCGCCGACGGCGAGGCCACCTGGGCCCACGCCAGCGCCCGCACCCAGATCGAGTTCCTCGCCCGGCAACGCGGGGTGCGGGACCCCCGCTCCGCCACGCAGGACGTCCTGCACCGCGTCGGGTTGAGCGAGGCCGCGGACCGGCGGGTCGGGGGGTTCTCCAAGGGGATGCGCCAGCGGGTGAAGCTCGCCCAGGCGCTCGTGCACGACCCGCAGGTGCTGCTGCTCGACGAACCGCTGAACGGCCTGGACCCGGCGCAGCGCCGGGCCGACGTCGACCTCCTCGCGGCGCTCGGTGCCGAGGGGCGGACGGTGCTGGTGAGTTCGCACGTCCTGTCCGAGGTCGAGCGGATGGCGCACCGCGTGCTGGTCGTCGTCAACGGCCGGCTCGTCGCCGAGGGTGAACCCGCGGGGATCCGGGAACTGCTCGTCGACCGGCCGCGCACGGTCCGCCTCGAGGGGGACCGCGTGCTGGAGCTCGCGGGGATGCTGCTCGCGGCGGGTCTGGTGGAGTCGGTGCGCCGGGAGGGCGCCGGTCGCACCGGGGTCCTCGTCGAGGCGCCGCGGGCGGTGGCACTGGCCGAGGCGGTACCGCGTCTCGCCCGGGAGTCGGGCACGACGTTGCGTCGGGTCGAAGGGGTCGGAGAGGACCTGGAGAGCGTGTTCGCGCACCTGGTGCGGGCCGCGAGAGGAGCGGGACGATGAACTTCTCGACCAGTCTCTACGGGTTCTCCCTGCGGGGGATCCTCTTCCGCGGCCGGACCGCGGGATTCGCCTCGCTGCCGCTGGTGGTGGCGGTCGTGGCGTTCGTCGTCATCGGCATCACCAGCGTCCCGTCCCGCTACGGCGTGCAGAACACCTTCACCGGGAACCTGCTCACCGGTCTGGTGGTGCCGATCGTGGCGCTGGTGCTGGCGATCGGCGCCTTCGGCGACGAACGGGACGGGCGCACGCTCCCGCTGCTGCGGGCGATCGCCCGTCCGCGGTGGCAGATCGTCCTGGCCCGGTTCGCGGCCGCGTGGACCTCGACCGTCGTGGTCTGCCTGCCGGCGGTGATCGCCTGCGTCGTGCTGGGGATCTCGGTGAACCAGCCCGTCGGGCGCGTCCTCGGCGGGGTCGTGCTGGCGACGGTGCTGACGTCCGCCGCGTACTGCGGGGTGTTCGTGCTGCTGTCGCTGCTGACCCGGCGCGGCCTGCTCGCGGGGCTGGCCTACGTCGTGCTCTGGGAGACGTTCCTGGCCGGTCTGGCCCCCGCCCTGCGGGGGTTGTCCATCGGGTCCTACGGGCGCCGGGTGGCCTCGCTGGCCATCCCCGGCGACGTGCCCCTGGGCACCGTCGCCTCCGGCGGGGTGACGGCCTCGGCGCTGGTGCTGGCGGGGATCGCCGTCGTCGCGGTGGCCCTCGCGGGCTGGCGGTTGCAGAAGATGGACGTCGGCTGACGTCAGCGCAGCGCGAGGGCGGGACGGCCGGTGCGGTGGGCCACGACGGCCGACTCGGCGAGCAGGCTGAGGCCGAGGGCGAAGAGCACCGACTGCCCGACGGTGGTGGAGGCCACTCCGAGGGCGACGGCGCCGGCGTCGACGCCGAGGCGCAGCACGACCAGGGCGCCGAGGGTCGCGAAGCACGCCGGTCCCCAGCTGGTGAACAGGGCCTGACCGCGCTGGGTGATCCGGACGACGGAGCCGCGGACGGCGCCGAGTCCGAGGGCGAGCACCGCCGTGAGGACCAGGAACGCGACGTCGGGGGCGTCGAGGAGGGTGTCGCGCAGCAGGAACAGCCCGACCGCGCTGAGGATCAGCGGCTTGCGCAGGGCCTCCTCGGCGACCGGCCGCGGACGGGAGCGGCGGACCACGACGAGGGCGAGGGCGGCGAGGGCGGCGAGGACGGAGATCAGGGTCGTCGGCATGCCCTCCACACTGCTCGGGCGCGGCCCCCACGGGATCGGCCCGGGGGTCGATCCCGGGTCGATCCGGGGTGGAGGTCCGGGTGGAGGAGCGGGTTGAGGACGGGGCCCGACGCGGGGCCTAGGGTCGTCGCCATGCCTGCTCTGCGCGCCATGTGGCGGCGCACCACCGTTCCGCTGCGGGCCCTGGAACTGCTGGTCGTGCTCGTGCTGCTCGTGGCGTTCCCGAGCACCGCCTGGACGTCCTCGCCCGACGTCGTCGTCTCCCTGGTCGTCGCCTCGCTGGCCTGGATCGCGTGGATGGTCGTCGAGCCGCTGTCGATGCGCGGGACCGTGGCCGTCGTCGGCCGGCGGGCCGTGGTCGTGACCGTGGTGCTCTCGGTGGTGACCGCGTCCGCGGGCTACGCCGCGGCGCGGACCGAGGCGGGCTGGATCTTCGTCCTGGCCGTCATCGCGGGCCTCGCCGCCGGCCGCGACACCGGGGTGGCCGGTGCCGTGGCGTCGTTCACGGCCGGGACGGCCGGCATCCAGCTGGGGCTGCTCGCCGCCGGGGGTTTCCCGTTGTCGGCCGTGCTGGGCTACCCGGCGGGTCTGCTCTCCGCGGTGTTCGGCGGGGTGATCCGCGCCGGCCGCCGCGACCAGGAGGAGGCGACCCGGCAACTCCTGCGCGCCTCCGACCAGGCGCGGACGGAACAGGCCCGTGGTGCGGCGCTCGCGGAACGTGCGCGGATCGCCCGTGAGGTCCACGACGTCCTCGCGCACTCCCTCGGCGGGCTGGCCATCCAGCTCGAGGTGGCCGACGCGCTGCTCTCCGGGGACCTCGACGAGAAGTCCCGGGACGCTGCGCTGCACCGGGTCCGGACCGCCCACCAGCTGGCGACGACGGGACTGGAGGAGACCCGCAAGGCCGTCCACGCGTTGCGCGTCGACTCCCCGCCGCTGCCGGACTCGCTGGCGACGCTGGCCGCCGGGTCGCGGGAGAACGGCACCGAGGTGACGCTGGACGTGCAGGGTCGGCCCCGTCCGCTGGGGGCCGGTGAGGTGGCGCTGCTGCGGACCGCGCAGGAGGCCCTGGTCAACGCCGCGAAGCACGCGCCGGGGTCACCGGTGCTGCTGGACCTGGACTACGGCGAGGAGAGCACCACGTTGCTCGTCACCGATCGCGGTGCGCTGGACCCCGACGCGCGCCGACCGGGCAGCGTCGACGGGGGTTTCGGCCTGGCCGGTCTGCGCGAGCGCCTCGAACTCACCGGCGGGTCGCTGGCCGCCGGTCCGTACGAGCGCGGGTGGCGGGTCACGGCCCGGGTGCCGCAGTGAGGAGGAGGATGTCCGGGTGAGCTCCCCCCTGCGTGTGGTCGTCGCCGACGACCAGACCATCGTCCGCGACGGCCTCGTCGCCCTGCTGGACCTGATGCCGGACCTCGAGGTCGTGGCGACCGCCTCCGACGGGGCGCAGGCCGTCGAGCGGGCGCGGGAGCACACCCCCGACGTGGTCCTGATGGACCTCGGGATGCCGAACGTCGACGGGGTCGAGGCGACCCGGCGGATCGTCGCCGCCCAGCCCGGCGTGGCCGTCGTCGTGCTCACGACCTACGTCGACGACGCGACGATCCTCCGTGCGCTGCAGGCGGGGGCGCGCGGTTACCTCACCAAGAGCGCCGGCCGTGCGGACATCGCCCGGGCCCTGCACGCGGCGGCCGCGAACCAGGTCGTGCTGGACGCCGACGTCCAGGCGCGGCTGCTCTCCGCGGCCGGAAACCCGGCGCCGAGCGCGCCGGCGGAACTACCGGACGGGCTGACCGAGCGCGAGGCCGACGTGCTGCGCCTCATCGCCAAGGGGTTGTCCAACCACGACATCGCCCGGGAACTCGTCGTCTCGGTGGCGACGGTCAAGACCCACGTGAACCACCTCTTCGCCAAGACCGGGTCCCGGGACCGCGCGCAGGCCGTCGCCTACGCCCACCGCACCGGGCTGGTCTGAGGTCAGGCCTCCGGCGGTCAGCTCCGGGTGGGGCCGGCGGCGACCTCGTGGACGAACCGGCCGGTGGCCGACAGGTCGGGGGTCAGGACGAGGCGCCAGGCCGCCGGGTCGACCGGCGCCGAACCGGGGTCGATGCCGTTGGTCAGCAGCCAGTGCCGGAACCGGGCCTGCTCGCCGCGCCACGCACGGCGGTTGAGCCACCACGACACCCACAGCACCCCGCCCGCGGCGAGCCCGCTCAGCAGCAACCAGAACAGCACCCGCACAGCTTGGCCGTCGCACCGTCGCCGTGGGTGAACGCGGTGTGAACACCGCCCCGCCCGCGGAAACAACACTTCCCGCCCTCTCCCGGGCCCGCGCCGGGCGGAAAGTGTTGTTTCCGCCCGGCGGGGTGGGGCTGTGAGGGCGGAAAGTGTTGTTCCGCGGGCCGGGGGGTCAGAGGTCGCGGCCGGCGCCTTCGGAGGGGAGCGCGGTGAGGAACCGGGGGGCGCGCAGACCCTGCTCGGCGAACGCGGCGGCCACGGCCTCCGCGACGACCTGCACGCGCCCGGCCGCGACGAGCGCGATCGCGGACCCGCCGAAACCGCCGCCGGTCATGCGGGCGCCGAGGGCGCCGTGGGCGCGGGCGACGTCGACGGTGAGGTCGAGTTCGCGGCAGGAGACCTCGTAGTCGTCGCGCAGCGAGTCGTGCGACGCGTTCAGCAGGTCACCGATCTCGCCGGCCCGCCCCTCGTGCAGGAGTTCCGCCGTGCGGCGCACCCGGTCGATCTCGGTGACGGCGTGCCTCACCCGGCGGCGCAGCACGTCACCGTCGGGTTCGGAGCCGACGCGCTCCAGCGCGGCGCCCAGCGCGGCCGGGTCGACCTCGCGCAGCGTGGGGACGCCGAGGAGTTCCGCTGCGTGCTCGACGTTGGCGCGGCGCCTGCCGTACTCACCGCCCGCGTGGGAGTGCTCGGCGCGGGTGTCGACGACGAGCAGTGCGAGCCCGGCCCCGGCGAGGTCGAGGGCGACCTGGGAGACGGTGTCGTCGCGGGTGTCGAGCAGGATCGCGCCGCCCTCGTGGCAGCGCAGCGACGCGGCCTGGTCCATCCCGCCGGTGTTCGCCCCGGCGACGACGTTCTCGGCCAGCATGCAGGCCCCGGCCAGTGCGGCTCGTCCCGCGTCGTCCAGCGGGGCCCCGATGAGGTCCCCGAGCGCCACCGCGACGGCGCACTCCAGCGCGGCCGAGGACGACAACCCCGAACCGTAGGGGACGTGGCCGTCGACCAGGGCGTCGAAACCTCCGGTCAGCAGGCCCCCGGCGAACTCCTTCTGCGCCAGCGCCCACGGGACCCCGGCGACGTAGGCCGCCCAGCCCTGCGGGGACCCGGCGCCGACCTCGGCGAGCGGGAGCTCGACGACGGTGTCCTCCTGCCGGGAACGCAGCCGGACGACGCCGTCGGTGCGCGGGCGCAACGCGACGAAGGTCCGGTGCGGCAGGGCCAGCGGCAGGCACAGACCGCCGGTGTAGTCGACGTGCTCGCCGATGAGGTTCACCCGGCCCGGGGCGGACCAGACGCCCTCGGGCTCGTCGCCGAAGACGTCGCGGAACTCCTTGGCCAGGGCGGTCGCCGTGCTCGGACGGTCGGCGGCGTCGAAGAACTCAGGGGTGCTCATCGGGAAACCTCACGGAGTCGGGCCGCCACCTTCTCGGGCGTCGTGTCGTTGATCCAGGCCGCCATCGCCGATTCGGACCCGGCGAGGAACTTCACCTTCGAGGGGCCGCGCAGCACGCTGAAGACCTGCAGGTGCAGGCGCATCTCGTCGCGCCCCTCGGTCGCGGGAGCCTGGTACCAGCCCGCGATGTAGGGCAGCGGGTGGTCGTCGGGGTAGTAGCGGTCGAGCCGGCCCAGCAGGTCGAGGTACGCGGCGACCAGGTCGTCACGCTCCTCCTCGGTCAGGGCCGGGAGGTCGGGGACGTCGCGGTGCGGTGCGAGGTGGACCTCGACGGGCCAGCGGGCCGCGGCGGGGACGTAGGCGGTGAAGTGCTCGGTCTCGAACACGACCCGCGACCCGGCGCGACGTTCGGCGTCGAGGACGTCGCGGAACAGGTTGCCGCCGGTGGCCGCGCGGTGCTCGCGGGCCCGGCGCAGCATGGTCTCCATCTTCGGCGCCAGGTAGGGGTAGCCGTAGATCTGACCGTGCGGGTGCGGCAGCGTGACGCCGATCTCCTCGCCGCGGTTCTCGAAGACGAACACCTGCTCGACGCCCTCGGTCGCGTTGAGGGCCTCGGTGCGGTCGATCCACGCCTCGAGGACCGTGCGCGCCCGGCGCGGGTCGAGGGTGCCGAACGAGCCGTGGGTGTCGGAGCTGAAGCAGACGACCTCGCAGCGTCCGGCCGCCGGACGGGTCGGCCACAGGGCCTCCCCGTCGAGGAACCCGCTCTCGCCGCCGATCCGGTTGGAGAACGACGGGAACCGGTTCTCGAAGGCGACGACGTCGTAGCTGGAGTCGGCGATCTCGGTGGGGAAACCACCGGGCACGGTGGGGGCCAACGGGTCCTGGTCCGGCGGGGGCATGAGGGTGCGGTCGTTGCGGTGGGAGGCCATCGCGATCCAGTCACCCGTCAGGGGGTCGAAACGCACCTGGGAACCGCCGCGCACCGTCTCCTCGGCGGGGGGCAGCGGACGGTGGTCGACGGCGTCGCGCACCCGTTCCCCCGACAACCACGGTTCGGTGTCGTCGAAGTAGATGAGTTCGCGTCCGTCGGCCATCGTGGTCGACGTCTTGCGGAACGGGTGGCTCACTGGTCCTCCTCCTGGGGGATGCCGGCGATCACGAGTTCGCCGACGAGTTCTGAGATGACGGGACGGGCCGAGGGGTCCAGGGCGTCGTCGGTGACGAGGACGTCGACCGCGGAGAGCGCGGCGAACGACGTCAGACCGACGACCCCCCACTTCGAGGCGTCGGCGACGACCACGACCTGTGCGGCGCAGTCCATCAGCGCCCGGTTGGTGTCGGCCTCGGTCAGGTTCGGGGTGCTCAGGCCGGCCGCGGCGTCGAGGCCGTGCACCCCCAGGAACAGCACGTCGACGTGCAACCCGCGCAGACCCGCGCGGGCGACGGGGCCGACGAGCGCGTCGGAGGGGGTGCGGGTGCCGCCGGACAGGATGACCGTGCGGGAGTGGTCGGCCGGGTCGTGCAGCAGGTCGGCCACCCGCGGGGAGTTCGTCACGACGGTGAGGTCGGAGACGTCGCGCAGTTCGCGGGCGACCTCGGCCGTCGTCGTCCCCGCCGACAACCCCACGGAGGCGCCGTCGGGCACGAGGTCGGCGGCGGCCCGGGCGATGGCCCGCTTCGCGTCCGGCCGCAGGTTCGACTTGGCCGCGAAACCCGGTTCCTCGCTGGTCCGGCCGATCGCGGCGGCGCCGCCGTGCACGCGCGCGACGAGCCCGCGCCGGGACAGTTCCCCGATGTCGCGGCGCACCGTCATCTCCGAGACGCCGAGACGCTCGACGAGGTCGGCCACCCGGACGCCGCCGTGGGTGCGGACGGCGTCGAGGATGAGTTCCTGGCGCTGGTGGGCGAGCATCAGACCTCCCGCACGACCGCGCTCTGACCGGGTTCGAGTTCCAGGCCGTCGACCTCGACCTCGCCGACGAGGTCGAAACCCCGGACGACGACCGTGGCGTCCTCCTCGCCGTGGTTCAGCGCGAACAACCAGCTGCCGTCCGCGGAGGACCGGCGGACGACGTCGACGGGCCCGCTGGCCTCGGCGACGGGCGTGACCCCGGCTGCGGTGCAGACGGTCCGCAGCAGTCCGGCGAGGGCTTCGTCGTCGAGGGAGGTGCCCAGGTACCAGGCGTGCGCGCCCGAGGGCAGGTCGCGACGGGTCAGGGCGGGGCACCCGGCGGCGGCGCCGTCGGCGTAGCGGACCAGGACCTCGGTGTCGTCGTGCGCGCTCGCGATCTCGGCCCAGACATCACCGACGGTGCCGTCGTCGAGTTCACCGGCGACCCCGTCGGAGAGCGGGTGGAACTCCTCGACCCGGACGCCGAGCAGGTCCCGGAACGCCCCGGGGTAGCCACCGAGGCGGACCCGGACGGAGGCGTCGACGATCCCGGAGAAGTAGGTGACCAGGACGTGGGTCCCGGACTCCGCGGCCGCGGTCACGGCGGCCGCCGTGGTGTCGTCGCACAGGTAGAGCGTGGGGACGACGAGGACCCGGTAGCCCGAGAGCACCGCGGCGAGGTCGTCGGGGTGCGCGGTCACGGGGACGACGTCGGCCCCCGTGTGGGCCGCCCGGAGCAACCCGTGGACCCGCAGGGCGAGGTCCGCGTGCCCGACCCGCTGCGAGGGCAGGGTCGGCGACTCCATGGCCCAGGCGTTCTGCCAGTCGACGAGGATCGCCACGTCGTTGGTCACGGTGGAGTCGCGCAGTTCCCCGAGCCGGCCCAGGACGGCACCGAGCTCGACGACCTCGCGGAAGCGTTCGCTGTCCTCGCCCGCGTGCGGGACGAGGGCCGAGTGCCACTGCTCGGCCCCGCCGGCGGACTGGCGCCACTGGAAGAAACAGATCCCGTCCGCACCGCGGGCGACGTGGGACAGGCTGTCCTGCAGCATCTCCCCGGCGGCCTTGGCGACGTTCACCGGCTGCCAGTTCACGGCCGAGGTCGAGTGCTCCATGAGCAGCCACGGGTTCCCCGACGCCGCGCCGCGGGTCAGGTCGGCGGCGTAGGCGAGTTCCCCGCGCGGGTCGTCGTAGGCGCCGTGGATCAGGTAGTGGTCGTTGGAGACGACGTCCTGCTCGCGCGCCCAGCGCCCGTAGTCCAGCGGGTTGAGCTGGGAACCGACCATGAAGTTGGTCGTGACGGGGACGTCCGGCGTGATCGCGCGCAGGACCTCCTTCTCGGCGAGGTGCTGGCCGAGGAGTTCGTCGGAGCAGAACCGGGCGAAGTCCAGGGCCTGGGCCGGGTTGTGGAAGGAGGAGGTGTGCGCGGGGACCTGGACCTGCTCGAGGGAGGTGTAGTGCTGGCTCCAGAACGCCGTCGCCCAGGCCGCGTTCAGCGCGGCGACGTCGGCGTAGCGCGTGGCCAGCCAGCCCCGGAACGCCGTCGCGCTGACGGCGCAGTAGCAGCGGGCGTTGTGGCAGCCGAGTTCGTTGCTGACGTGCCACAGCCGCAGCGCCGGGTGCTCGCCGTAGCGTTCGGCCAGCGCCCGCACCAGCTTCAGCGACCGTTCGCGGTAGACCGGCGAGCTCGGGCACCAGCTCTGCCGGCTGCCGAACGTGACGCGACGGCCGTCGGCGTCCACCGGGAGGACCTCGGGGTGCTGCTGGGTCAGCCAGGCCGGGGGAGAGGCCGTGGCGGTCGCCAGGGAGACGCCGATCCCGCCGGCGTGCAGGTCGTCGAGGACGTCGTCGAACCAGTCGAAGTCGAAGCGGTCCGGTTCGGGCTCGAGCAGGCCCCAGGAGAAGATGCCGACCGAGACGAGGTTCACCCCGGCCTCCCGCATGAGCCGCACGTCGTCCGCGCGGACCTCGGCGGGCCACTGCTCGGGGTTGTAGTCGGACCCGAACACCAGCCCGGACGGTCCCTCGCTCCATCGCTGCACCCGCCGAGGATGCCCGCCCGCTCGACCCCGGGTCAACCAGAACCGCACACAACCGCACACGAGCCTCCGTGTGGGGGACGGGGGTGGGGCGACGGGCCGGCACCCGGCGGCTGGCAGGATGGAGTCATGTCCGTCATGGCAGGTACGCGCCCGCGACTGCTGTCGGGGATGCAGCCGACCTCAGGGTCGCTCCACCTCGGCAACTACCTCGGTGCCCTCAAGCAGTGGGTGGCCCTGCAGGAGACCCACGACGCGCTCTACTGCGTCGTCGACCTGCACGCCCTCACCGTCGGGCCGGACCCGGCCGCGCTGCGCGAGCGGACCCGCTGGACGGCCGCCCAGTACATCGCTGCGGGCGTCGACCCCGAACGCTCGGCCCTCTTCGTCCAGAGCCACGTCCCCGCCCACGCCCAGCTCGCCTGGGTGCTGTCGTGCATCACCGGTTTCGGCGAGGCCGGGCGGATGACGCAGTTCAAGGACAAGTCGGCCAAGCAGGGCTCCGACAGCACCACCGTCGGGCTGTTCACCTACCCGGTCCTCATGGCCGCGGACATCCTGCTCTACCAGGCTGCGGAGGTCCCCGTCGGTGAGGACCAGCGCCAGCACCTGGAGCTGACCCGCAACCTGGCCCAGCGCTTCAACTCCCGCTTCGGCGAGACGTTCACCGTGCCGGAACCCTTCATCCCCAAGGAGACCGCGAAGATCTTCGACCTGCAGGAACCCGGCGCGAAGATGAGCAAGTCCTCGTCCTCGCCCAACGGGATCGTCGACGTCATGGACGACCCCAAGGTCACCGCGAAGAAGATCCGCTCCGCCGTCACCGACACCGGCCGCGAGGTCCTCTTCGACCCCGTCGAGAAGGCCGGCGTCTCCAACCTGCTCTCGATCCACTCCGCCCTGTCCGGGAAGTCGATCCCCGAGCTCGAGGCCGACTTCGCCGGCCGCGGCTACGGCGACCTCAAGAAGGAGCTGGCCGAGGTCGTCACCGACGTGCTGGGCCCGGTCCGGACCCGTGCGCAGGAGCTCATGGCCGACGCCGGCGCCCTCGACGAACTGCTCGCCTCCGGCGCTGCGCGCGCGAACGAGATCGCCGAGGACACGCTGGCCACGGTCTACGACCGGGTCGGCCTGGTGGGTCGGCGCCGGTGAGCGGATCAGCACGGGACGACGCAGCGCAGCGTGGTGACGTGGCGACCATCGGGGTCTCGATCCCCGTCCCCGCACCGCACGCGGCCGAGCTGACGGCCTGGCGGGAGAAGTTCGGGGACCCGCTCGCGCACGCCATCCCGCCGCACATCACGCTGCTGCCGCCCTTCGAGCTCTCCTGCGCCGACCTCGACGCCGCCCGCGACCACCTCGCGTCGACCGCCGCCACCGGGACCCCCTTCGAGGTGCACCTGCGGGGCACCGCGACCTTCCGCCCCGTCTCGCCCGTCGTCTTCGTCCAGCTCGCCCGCGGCATCTCCGAGTGCGAACTGCTCCAGGCCGCGATCCGCACCGGCCCGCTGCGGCACGAGATCGCCTTCCCCTTCCACCCCCACGTCACCGTCGCCCACGACGTCGAGGAGTCCTCCCTCGACCGCGCCGAACTCGTGCTGCGGGACTGGGAGGCGACCTTCACCGTGAAGGGGTTCAGCCTCTACGAGCACGGCGGCGACGGGGTCTGGCGCCCGCGCGAGGACTTCACCTTCCCGCAGTAGGTGCCCTCCGCTGCGACTCGTGCTGCGACTCGTGGTGCGGCTCGTGTTGCGGGACGAGGTGGCGACCACCACCGTGAGAGGGTTCAACCTCCACGACGACGGCGCCGACGGCGTCCGGTCGCCCCGAGAGGGCGTCACGTCCCAGCAGTGAGGGGTCCCTCCCGGTGAGCGGTGCCGTCGATCAGGCCAAGAGCGCGGTCAGCACCGTCCAGCGGTCGCTGCCGGCGCGGGTCTACAAGAAGTACGGCGACGCCCGGGGGAACGTGCTGGCGGGCGGGATCGCGTACTTCGCGTTCTTCTCCATCTTCCCGGCGCTCGCGGTGGCGCTGACGATCATCGGGCTCGTGATGACCGGGGTGCCGGAGTTCCGGGACTTCATCACCTCGAACCTGGTCAGCGGGCTCGACAGCTACCTCCCGGGGCTCATCCACACCGGGACCTCTGAGGCCGCCGCGGCCTCGTCGGGCGGGGCCAAGGGCATCTACATCGACGACTTCCTCTCCGGCAGCGCCCTGACCTGGGGTCTCGTCATCTCCACCGTGACCGCCCTCTTCACCGGGCTCGGCTGGATCGACGGCATGCGCCAGGGCGTCCGGGCCATCTACGGCGAGGACGCCGGCGGCGGCAACTTCCTGGTCGTGAAGCTGCGCGACCTCGGCGGCATGGTCGTCATCGGGTTCGGCGTCCTGCTCTCCGTCATCGCCGTCGTCGGCACGAACGGCGCGGGCGGGGTGCTGCTCGACGCGTTCGGCTTCGAACCCTCGACGTGGTCGCGCTGGCTGCTCGCGATCGTGGGTTTCGTCGTCGCGCTGGCGATCGACACCCTGACCTTCCTCGCGGTGTTCCGGATCCTGCCCGGCGCGAACCTCCCCGTGCGTGACCTGCTGCAGGGCGCGGTGATCGGCGGGGTCGGGATCGGCCTGCTCAAGCAGTTCGGGACGGCCATCGCGGGGCGCAGCGCCTCCGGCAACGCGTTCCTCGGGGCGGCCGCGACGTTCGTCGTGCTGCTCGTCCTCATGCAGCTGATCGCGCGGGTCGTGCTGCTCGCCGCGGCCTGGGCCGCGACCGTGGCCGAGGACAGGGGTTCCCTGCACCCGGACCTGATGGCGCAGGCGCGCCTGCAGGTCCCGCTCGGCCCGGAGGCACCGGCCGACCACAAGGGCCGGATGCCCTTCGTCTCCGGCCTCGTCGTCGGGGCGATCGGGGCCACCGCCCTCAAGGTCGTGCGCCGGGGGCGCTGACCGGGGTGGGATGATCGGGACGTGGTCCTGTCGAAGCGTTCCAGCTGGTTCCTCGTCCTCTTCGGCGTCTGGAGCTGGATCATCTGGCCCACGTTCCTCAAGAACATCTGGGCGGACCCGCGGTCCTTCGACGACGGCGCCCAGCCCTTCTTCCTCGTCCACCTGGTGCTCGTCGTGGTGAGCCTGGTGCTGGGGACGGCCATCGCGGTCCTGGGCATCCGCAGCCTCCGCAGCCTCCGCCGCCCCTGACGCGTGATCTTGCTGGTGGACCCAGCAAGATCACGAACGGGCGGTCAGAGGGTGACGGTGCTCCCCAGCGGGACGGTCTCCAGGGGCAGTCCGCCCAGGTCGCCGATGAACTGGGCGGTGCTGTGCTGACCGGTCTCGGACAGCATGAGGTCGTGGATCTGGATGGCGCGCTGCGGCTTCACGGCCCGCAGGTAGTCGACGCCCTCGCCGACCTTCGACCACGGGCCGCTGGTGGGGAGCAGCAGCGTCTTCACCGGGACGTTCGGCACCTCGTAGGCGTCGCCGGGGTGGAAGACGTCGCCGTCGACGAGGAAGGCGACGTTCTCCATGACCGGCACGTCCGCGTGGATGACGGCGTGCTGCCCGCCGAACACGGCGACCTCGAAACCCGCCGCCGTGAAGGTGTCGCCGGCGGCGACGACCTGCACGCGGTCGTCGCCGACGAACTCGCGCACGCCGGCCGGGCCGAACACGGGGAGTTCCGGACGGGCGGCGAGCGCGGTCTTCAGCGCGTCGGCGTCCACGTGGTCCGGGTGGTCGTGGGTGTAGAGCACGGCGTCGGCGGCCGCGAGGAGTTCCGGGGTGTTCGGGGTGTAGGCACCCGGGTCGATGAGCAGCGCAGAGCCGTCCTTGCTGAGGACGACCGTGGCGTGGGTGTGCTTGGTGAGCTCCATGGTCGAAACCTACAGCACAACCTGTTCAGGTTGCACTGAAGACTTCGGGTAACCTCGAGGCCATGAAGCCCGACGTGGAGGACCTCGCCCACGACCTCCGGCTCGTCACCGGGGCCCTCATCCGCTCCGTCGAGGGTGGGAACACGTTGCCGCCCATCACCGGCGCCGTCCTCGGGCTGCTCGCCCGACGGGGTGCGATGACGTCCTCCGACCTTGCCGCCCTGCGGCGGGTCCGGCCGCAGACGATGGCCGTCACCGTCAAGGAACTCCTGGAGGCCGGCTACCTCGCCACGGCCCCGCACCCCGTCGACGGGCGCAAGATCCTGCTCGACCTCACCGCCCGTGGACGTACGGCGGTGCTGGCCGATCGGGAGGGGCGGGTTCGCCGCATCGCCGACGGACTGGGAGCCGGGCTGTCGGACGCGGACCTGCAGACCCTCGCCCGCGCCGTCCCGGTCCTCGCGCGACTGGTCGACGACCTGGGTGGCGCGATCGACGAGCCGCTGGTCAACGCGTGAGTCAGCCCTCCGCGAGTCCTTTCAGCGCCCGGTTCGTCGTCCCCCTGCTCATCGGTCCCGTCCTCAACCCCGTCAACACCACCATGGTCTCGGTGGCGCTGGTTCCCATCTCCACCGCGCTCGGGGTCGGCTCCAGCACCGTCGTCTGGCTCGTCGCCGGTCTCTACCTCGCGAGCTCCATCGCCCAGCCCACCATGGGCACGCTGGCCGACCGGTTCGGACCACGCCGGACCTACCTGTTCGGCCTCGTGGTCGTCGTGGTCGCGGGGATCGTGCCGCTGGTGTCGGCGACGTTCGCGGGGGTCCTCGTCTCCCGCGTCCTCCTCGGGATCGGGACCTCGGCCGCCTACCCGAGCGCCATGACGATGATCCGCGACCAGTCCGCCCGCGCCGGGGTCGCGACCCCGCCGGCCCTGCTGTCGGCGGTGTCGATCGCAGCGCTCGCGACCACGGCCGTCGGTCCCGTCCTCGGGGGTCTCCTCGTCGGCTACTTCGGCTGGCCGGCCGTCTTCGTCGTCAACGTGCCGCTCGCGGGGATCGCCCTGGTGCTGTCCTGGCTCTGGTTGCCGGGCGACGACACCCGCCCGGCCTCCCGGCTCCTCGCCGATCCCGGTCGCCTCGACGTCGTGGGCATGGCGGGTTTCGCCGTCACCACCACGACGATGCTGGTGTTCCTGCTCGACCTGGCCTCGGGGTACTGGTGGCTGCTGGCGGGTTCCGTCCTGGTGGGCGCGCTGACGGTCCGCTGGGAACTCCGTCGCACGGCGCCGTTCATCGACCTGCGGATGCTGCGCCGCAACGGGGCCCTCACCCGCACCTACCTGCGGATGATGCTGCTGTACTTCGGCTTCTACTCGATGACCTACGGGTACAGCCAGTGGCTGCAGGACGTGGCGGGTTTCTCCAGCGAACGGGCGGGGCTGCTCCAGCTGCCCTCCGCGGTGCTGGCGGGGTTGGCCTCGGTGCTGGTCGCCCGGACCACCCGGTTGCGGGCGCCGCTCGTCGCGGCCGGGGTGCTGCCGACGCTGGGGGGAGTGCTCCTCGTGCTGACCGACGCGGGCTCGCCCGTGGGGTTCCTCCTCGTCGTCGCGGGCTGCTTCGGGATCGCGCAGGGACTGGCCTCGGTGTCCAACCAGGCGGCGATGTACCGGCAGGCGCCGCCGGAGACGACGGGTGCCGCGTCCGGGCTGTCCCGCACGTTCGTCTACCTGGCGGCCATCGGCTCCTCCGCCCTCGTCGGTCTCGTGTTCGGGCAGCGGCCCACCGACGCCGGCCTGCACCTCATGGGCTGGGTCGTCGCGCTGTCCTGCCTCGGGGCACTGGCGCTGGCCGTGGGGGACCGGACCCTTGCGCGGCGCACCCCTGCCGGGGTTGGGTGAGGGCAGCGCGTCGACACCGATGTCGGCGCCGGTGAGAAGGGCTCAGTCCGTGACCACGACCGACAGTTCTGCTGGTACCAGCACGTCTGCTCCGACCGGCAACCGCGCCGTGGCCTACCTCGGCCCCGGCCGGGTCGAGGTGCAGACCATCGACTACCCGACCTTCGAGCTGAAGGACGGCCCCGGGGTCAACCCCGCCAACGTCGGGCGCAAGGTCGACCACGGCGTCATCCTCAAGCTGGTGGCGACCAACATCTGCGGTTCCGACCAGCACATGGTCCGCGGGCGCACCACCGCCCCGCCGAACCTCGTCCTCGGCCACGAGATCACCGGTGAGATCGTCGAGAAGGGCCGCGACGTCGAGTTCCTCGAGGTCGGCGACCTGGTGTCCGTCCCGTTCAACATCGCCTGCGGTCGCTGCCGCAACTGCAAGGAACGCAAGACGGGCATCTGCCTCAACGTGAACCCGGACCGCCCCGGATCGGCCTACGGCTACGTCGACATGGGCGGCTGGGTCGGCGGGCAGGCCGACTACGTCCTGGTGCCCTACGCGGACTTCAACTGCCTGAAGTTCCCCGACAAGGACCAGGCGATGGAGAAGATCCTCGACCTGACCATGCTCTCCGACATCTTCCCGACCGGTTTCCACGGCGCGGTCAGCGCCGGGGTGGGCGTCGGGTCGACGGTCTACGTCGCGGGCGCCGGTCCGGTGGGCCTCGCGGCCGCCGTCGGCGCGCAGCTGCTGGGCGCGGCCGTCGTCATCGTCGCCGACCTCAACCCCGAACGGCTGGAACGGGCCCGCAGCTTCGGCTGCGAGACCGTCGACGTCTCGAAGGGGGACCCGCGGGACCAGATCGAACAGATCCTCGGCGTCCCCGAGGTCGACTCCGGCATCGACGCCGTCGGTTTCGAAGCGCGCGGCCACGGTGCCGGTTCGGGCACCGAGGCGCCCGCGACGGTGCTCAACTCGCTCATGGAGGTCACCGCGGCGGGCGGGTCGCTCGGCATCCCGGGGCTCTACGTCACGGGTGACCCGGGTGGGGTCGACGAGGCGGCCAAGAAGGGGTCGCTGTCGCTGGACCTCGGCACCGGCTGGGCGAAGTCGCTGGCCTTCACCACGGGGCAGTGCCCGGTGATGAAGTACCACCGGGGGTTGATGATGGCGATCCTGCACGACAAGGTGCAGATCGCGAAGGCCGTCGGGGCGACGGCGATCTCGCTGGACGAGGCGCCCGACGCCTACGCGAAGTTCGACGCGGGTGCGCCGCAGAAGTTCGTCATCGACCCGCACGGCATGATCAAGCGCTGACAATCTGTCCAGTGCTGCGCAGGTGAACTAGGCAGACTGCCCGCCATCGGCGCGCTACGGTGTGACCACGTAGTGCGCCGATGATGGGAGCTCCACCGTGTCCTCGTTGTTCCTCGACTCCTCGGCCACCGTGCCGACCTTCCTCGAGCTGCCGGCGACGCAGCGGGCGGCGATGGCCGCGCTGGGGTCGCGACTGAGCGCCGACCCCGTGACCGAGCCCGAGGCCTTCGGTCGCCAGGCCCGCCTGCTGGCCCGGGAACTCCCGCAGGAGGTCGCCGAGACGCTGTGGGCCTTCGAGGAGCGCGGTTCCGACTCCGGGGTGCTCGTCCTGCGCGGCCTCGAGGTCGGCGACCTGCCGGCCACCCCCGCCGACAACACCGGCGGTGTCGGCGGTCGGACGCTGCTGGCCAAGCAGCAGGCCATCGTCAGCCACGCCCTCGGGCACATGGTCGGCTACGCCGCCGAAGGTCACGGCCACCTGCTGCAGGACATGGTCCCCAACGCCAGGCTCGCCGCGACGCAGCAGTCGCAGGGCTCCCGGGTGGAGCTCGAGGCGCACACCGAGCAGTGCTTCTCCGGCCTGCGTCCCGACTACGTCGTCCTCGGCTGCCTGCGCGGGGACGCCGACGCCTCGACCTACGCCTTCCGCGCGCTCGACCTGCTCGAGCACGTCGACCCGACCGACGTCATGGAACTCTTCCGTCCGCTCTGGACGACGCTGGTCGACGAGTCCTTCGCCGACTTCCTCGACACCCGCGAGGTCCGCGGCCCGTTCTCGATCCTCACCGGTGACGTCGACGACCCGACGATGCTCGTGGACCAGGACCTCATGCACGGCATCACCAAGCGCGCGCAGGCGCTGCTCGAACGGGTCCTGGAGATCTACGTCGCGCACCGCCACGCCGTCGTCCTGCAGCCCGGTGACGTGCTGATGCTCGACAACCTGCGCGCGATGCACGGTCGCTCGCCGTTCACCCCCCGCTTCGACGGGACCGACCGCTTCATCAGCCGGGGCTTCGTCGTCCGCGACCTGCGTCGCTCGCGCTTCGCCCGCCCCGGCGGCAATCGCGTCGTGCAGGCCAGCTTCTCCTGACGACTTCTGGGAGATTCCCCACTCTTCCGGAGGCTGTGAAGGGTGGAGAGTCTCCCAGGAGTTGGCAGGGGGAGGTCAGGGGAGGAGGACGATCTTGCCGCGGGTGTGCCGACGTTCCAGCTCGGTGAACGCGGCGCCCACCTCCTCCAGCGGGTAGCTCGCGGCGATCTCCACCTCGAGCTTCCCGGTGGCGACGAGTTCGGCGATCTCGCCGAGGATTCCCGTCGTCGTGGCCCCCTCGCTGCCCTCGGCCTTGACGCCGAGTTCCGCGGCCAGGGCGAAGGAGATGATCGTCTCGATGCGGTGCTTCGGGATCCCCAGGTCGACGGCGAGCTGGACGTAGTCGGGACCGAAGAGGTCGATGAAGGCGTCGGGGACGTCCTCCTCCAGACGCTCGGCCAGACCCTCCCCGTACTCCACGGGTTCGGCGCCGTGGGTGCGCAACCAGTCGGCGTTGGCCGGGCCCGCGATCCCCAGGACCTTCGCGCCGCGGCGGGTGAGGAGCTGCACGACGAGCGATCCGACCCCGCCGGCCGCCGCGGAGACCGCCACCGTCTCACCCGGCTGCGGGTCCACGGCGCGCACCGCGGCGAAGGCCGTCACCCCGGCCACGTAGAGGGAACCCGCGACCTCCCAGCTCAGCCCGGCGGGTCTGGGGATCAGCTGGTCGCCGGGCACGAGGACGTGGCTCGCCTGGCTGGAACGGGCCCAGGACCAGCCCATGACCTCATCGCCGGGCGACCAGGTGGCGTCCGGGCCCACGGCGCTGACGACGCCGGCGAGGTCGCTGCCCTGGCCGGACGGGAACGTCGCCGGGAAGAGGTCCTTCATCGCCCCGCTGCGGATCGCGGTCTCGCCCGGGTTGATCCCGGCGGCCCGGACCTCCACGACCACCTCGCCGGGGCCGGGGTGCGGGGTCGGCAGTTCCTCGACCTGCAGGACCTCGGGTCCGCCGTAGCGGTGGAAGCGCACTGCGCGCACGGTCAACTCCTTCGTGGTCGGTGTGGAGCGGAGCTCCGCGAGGATGTGGAGCGGAGCTCCGCGAGGATGTGGAGCGGAGCTTCGCGAGGGTGCGACGGGGTCCCCGGTCCGGGACCGGGGACGGGACGGCTCAGCGTCGTCGGGAGCGGTGACCCCTCGCGGTCCAGCCGAGGTACCCCGTCAGCGCGCCCAGGGCCGCCACCCCCACGGCGACGACCTTCGTCTCGTGGGGTTTGAAGCGTTCGGGGTCGGTGGAGCCGACGGTGGCCAGCGCCCCGATCCCGGCGGAGACGACGAGGCCGGCGACGACGCGGTTGCCGATGCGTTCGAGCCTCGCCACCAGGGGGTCCAGCTCGTCGGTGCGCAACGAGACCGAGATCCCGTCCCGGTCCAGGACGTCGAGCAGCCGGCCGAGCTGCCCGGGCAGTTCCACCCCGAGCTGGGCGACGTCGAGACCGGCCTGGCGCACCCGCTTCGCCATCGCCAGCGGGTCGAAGTGGCGGGCCACGAGCCTGCGCGCGTAGGGGTTGAGGACCCGCCCGAGCTGGAAGTCGGGGTCCAGGCTCGACCCCAGCCCCTCGGTCATGACGATCATCTTCACGACGAGGGCGAGGTTGCGCGGCAACGCCAGGTGGTGGCGGCGGAGGATCTCCAGCACGTCGCGCACGATGTCGCTGACGGAGATGCGCCCCAGCGGCAGACCCTCGTAGGTCCGCAGCAGGTGCGCGCAGTCGGCGGTGAGCCGGACCCGGTCGACGCGGTGCTCGGTGACGCCGATCGTCGCGAAGGCCGCCGCGATGCGCGAGGGGTCCCGCCGGGAGAACGCCGCCAGCAGCATCGCCAGCTGTTCCCGGGAGCGTTCGTCGACCTCGCCGACCATCCCGTAGTCGAGCAGCCCGATGCGCCCGGAGGGTTCGATGAGGAAGTTCCCCGGGTGCGGGTCGGCGTGGAAGAACCCGTGCTCGAAGACCATGTCGGCGAGCAGGCGCGTCGCGCGGGCGGCGAGTTCCGTCCGGTCGATGCCGTGCTCGGCGAGCGCGGCGTCGTCGTTGATCTTGACCCCGTGCAGGCGTTCGAGGGTGAGGACCCGCGACGTCGTCGTGTCCCAGTAGACCGCCGGGACCCGGATGTCGGGGTCGCCCTCGAAGTTGCGGGCGAACCGTTCCGCGTTGTGGCCCTCGGCGAGGTAGTCGAGTTCGGCGCGCAGGGTGTCGGCGAAGTCCGTCGCCAGTCCGACGACGTCGTAGTCGGCCGCCACCGTCCACCGCCGCGAGGCCTGCACGGCGAGGGTGCGGAGGATCTCGAGGTCGCCCTCGACCTCCTCGACCACCCCGGGCCGGCGGACCTTCACCACGACCTGCGTCCCGTCCTCCAGGACCGCGGTGTGGGCCTGCCCGATCGAGGCGCTGGCGAGCGGTTCGCGGCTGAAGTTCACGAACAGCTCCTCGGGCGGCGCCCCGAGTTCCTCCTCCACGGCGTCGCGGACCGTCTCGTAGGGAACGGGGGTGGCGCTGTCCTGCAGCTTCTCCAGCTCGTGCTGGAAGCCGGGGGAGAGCAGGTCGGGACGGGTGGAGAGGATCTGGCCGATCTTCACCGCGGTCGGCCCCAGTTCCTCCATGACGAGGCGGACGTGCGCGGCCCGGGTGTGCCGCTCGCGTTCCTGGGCGCGGCCCCCGAAGAGGTCCCAGTCGGTGCGCACCCACCGCTCGAGGCCGAGCGCGTCGATGAAGTACCCCAGACCGTGCCGGGACAGGATCCGGCTGATCTGCAGGTATCGGTCCTGGTGCCGCATTCGGTCTCTCCCCCGGGGTGGCCCTGCGCGGCACTCTACGTGGCGTCGATCGGGGGCCGACCGCCCACTGCACGCTCTCCCGCACCAGAGGCCCGGGCTCGTGCAGCTCCGGGGCGTCCGGCTCACGTGCCGGATGTCCCGGGACAGCGGGTGAGGGGATGCTGGTGATGAGGGACTGGCACGGGAGGATCCAGACGTGGCAGCTGAGATGGACGACGTGGCCGTCAGCGTGCTCCACCGCGAGTGGGCGTTCGAGGATCTGCTCACCCTGCCCGACGACGGCTACCGGTACGAGATCATGGACGGGCAACTCATCGTGACTCCACCGCCTCCGGTCGTGCACCAGGACGTGATCGACAACCTCCGCGCGGAGCTCGGCCGGCGGGTCGCCCCGGACGTGCGGGTCAAGACCGGTGTCGGCGTGCGGGTCCCGAGGATGGGACCGGAGCGCTACGTGATCCCGGACCTGCTCGTGGCCTCCGGCGCCCGACCCGCCCTGCACTACGAGCCCGAGTCCGTCCGACTGGCCGTCGAGGTGACGTCACCCTCCACCGAACTTCGGGACAGGGGTTCGAAGAAGGAGTTGTACGAGGCGCACGGTGTCGCGTGCTACCTCCTCGTCGACCTGAGCGCCGAGGCAGTGACCTGCTGGGAGCTCGAGCGGGGCGAGTACCGGCTGCAGTGGCGGATGACGGCCTCGACGCCGGGGGAGGGTCTGCTGGCGGGTGTCACGCTCGGCGACCTCACGAGAGAACCCAGCTGACGGCGACGACGAAGGGCCCGTCCCCAGCGGGGGACGGGCCCTTCGTCGCGTCGGTCAGAGCTTGCGCGAGATGAGCGCCTGCTTGACCTCGGCGATGGCCTTGGTGACCTGGATGCCCCGGGGGCAGGCCTCGGAGCAGTTGAAGGTGGTGCGGCAGCGCCACACCCCTTCCTTGTCGTTGAGGATCTCCAGGCGCAGGTCCGAGGCGGAGTCGCGGCTGTCGAAGATGAAGCGGTGCGCGTTGACGATCGCGGCGGGCCCGAAGTACTGGCCGTCGTTCCAGAAGACCGGGCAGCTCGACGTGCACGCGGCGCAGAGGATGCACTTGGTGGTGTCGTCGAAGCGTTCGCGGTCGGCCTGGGACTGGATGCGTTCCCGGGTCGGCTCGGCCCCGTTGGTGACGAGGAACGGCATGACCTCGCGGTAGGCCGCGAAGAACGGTTCCATGTCGACGATGAGGTCCTTCTCCACCGGCAGACCCTTGATCGGCTCGATCAGGATGGGCTTGTCGATGTTCAGGTCCTTCAGCAACGTCTTGCACGCCAGCCGGTTGCGGCCGTTGATGCGCATGGCGTCGGAGCCGCAGACCCCGTGGGCGCAGGAGCGGCGGAAGGACAGCCGACCGTCCTGCTCCCACTTGACCTTGTGCAGGGCGTCGAGCACGCGGTCGGTGCCGTGCATCGTCAGGTCGTAGGACTCCCAGTGCGGTTCCGCGTCGAGGTCCGGGTCGTAGCGGCGGATCTTGACCGTCACGGAGAACGAGGGGACCTCGCCCGCCCCGCCCTGCCCCTCGACGGGCGACCGACGGCCGCCACCGCTGCGTGCGGTCTCGGCGGACTTCGCCGGACCCGCTTCGCCGTTGGTCTCGGCGGGGCTGGTCTCGAAGGTCGACATCAGTACTTGCGCTCCATCGGCTGGTAGCGGGTCTGGACCACGGGCTTGAAGTCCAGTCGCGTCGAGTAGGAACCGTCGGCGGCGTACTCGCGGTAGACCATGGTGTGCCGCATGTAGTTCACGTCGTCGCGGTTGGGGTAGTCCTCGCGGAAGTGACCGCCGCGGGACTCCTTGCGCTCCAGCGCCCCGAGGCACATGGCCTCGGCGAGGTCGAGCAGGAACCCGAGTTCGAGGCCCTCGAGCAGGTCGAGGTTGAACCGCTTGCCCTTGTCCTGCACCGAGGCGCGCGAGTAGCGCTCCTTCAGGCGGTCGATGTCGGTGAGGGCCTGCTTCAGCGTCGCCTCGGTGCGGAACACCTGGGCGTTGGCGTCCATCGTGTCCTGCAGCTCACGACGGATGTCCGAGACGCGTTCACCCTGCGCGCGGTCGCGCATCTCCGACATCCAGTTGATGACCGGGAGCTCGGAGCCGTCGGGGACGGCGATCCACTCGGCCTTCGTCGCGTACTCCGCCGCGGCGATACCCGCGCGCTTGCCGAACACGTTGATGTCCAGCAGCGAGTTCGTGCCGAGACGGTTCGAGCCGTGCACCGAGACGCACGCGACCTCGCCGGCCGCGTAGAGGCCCGGCACGACGCGGGTGTTGTCCTGCAGCACCTCGGTGTCGACGTTGGTCGGCACCCCGCCCATGGCGTAGTGCGCCGTCGGGTAGACCGGAACGGGTTCGGTGTAGGGCTCGACCCCGAGGTAGGTGCGGGCGAACTCGGTGATGTCAGGCAGCTTCGCGTCGATGTGCGCGGGTTCGAGGTGGGTCAGGTCGAGGTAGACGTAGTCCTTGTTCGGACCGGCCCCGCGGCCCTCGCGCACCTCGTTGGCCATCGCCCGAGCGACGATGTCGCGGGGCGCGAGGTCCTTGATGGTGGGGGCGTAGCGCTCCATGAACCGCTCGCCGTCGGCGTTGCGGAGGATCCCGCCCTCACCGCGGGCCGCCTCGGAGAGCAGGATCCCGAGACCGGCGAGGCCGGTCGGGTGGAACTGGAAGAACTCCATGTCCTCCAGCGGCAGACCGCTGCGGTAGGCGATGCCCATGCCGTCCCCGGTCAGGGTGTGCGCGTTCGAGGTCGTCTTGTAGACCTTGCCCGCACCACCGGTCGCGAGGACGACCGACTTCGCCTGGAACACGTGGATCTCCCCGGTGGAGAGCTCGTAGGCCACGACGCCGGCGATGCGCTTGTCGCCCGGGACGCCGATGGTCGGCGGGGTCTGCAACCCGCGCTGGTCGGCCGCGCCCTCGATCTCGCTGCCGGTCTTCGCCTCGTCGGCGGGCACGAGCAGCAGGTCGAGGACGTAGAACTCGTTGAAGAACTCGACCTCGTGCTTCACGCACTGCTGGTACAGCGTCTGCAGGATCATGTGACCGGTGCGGTCGGCGGCGAAGCAGCTGCGACGCACCGGGGACTTGCCGTGGTCGCGGGTGTGCCCGCCGAAGCGGCGCTGGTCGATCTTGCCCTCGGGCGTGCGGTTGAAGGGCAGGCCCATCTTCTCGAGGTCGAGGACCGCGTCGATGGCCTCCTTGCACATCACCTCGGCCGCGTCCTGGTCGACGAGGTAGTCACCGCCCTTGACGGTGTCGAAGGTGTGCCACTCCCAGTTGTCCTCCTCGACGTTGGCCAGGGCGGCGCACATGCCGCCCTGGGCCGCACCGGTGTGCGAGCGCGTCGGGTAGAGCTTGGTGAGCACGGCCGTGCGCGCGCGCTGGCCGGATTCGAGGGCGGCGCGCATTCCGGCGCCCCCGGCGCCGACGATGACGACGTCGAACTGGTGCGTCTGCATGAGTTCCTCCGGGTCAGCTTGCCGCGCAGAAGGAGAACCTCTGCGCCTGCGTCGGGTCGGCGCAGGGGTCGAAGGTGAAGATGACCAGCGTCCCGACGACGATGACGATGACCGTCGCGAGGTAGAGGGCCATCTTCAGCCAGAATCGCGTGGAGTCGCGTTCGGCGTAGTCGTTGATGACGGTGCGGACGCCGTTGGTGCCGTGCAGCTGCGCCAGCCACAGCATCAGCAGGTCCCAGACCTGCCAGAACGGGCTGGCCCACTTGCCGGCCACGAAACCCCAGTCGACCTGGTGGATGCCTTCGCCCATGACCAGGTTCACGAACAGGTGGCCGAAGATCAGGACGAGGAGGACGACGCCCGACATCCGCATGAACAGCCAGCCGTACAGCTCCCAGTTGGTCCGGGTCGCCTTGTTGCGCTTGTAGGGGGAACGGGGGGTTTCCAGGGCGGGGGCGTAGCTGCCACCCGGGGTCTGCTCTGCGCTCACGGTTCGATCCCTCAGTGCGAGAAGACGTTGATCAGGTGGCGGGGCAGGAACCCGGCCATCAGCAGGACCCAGACCACGACGACGCCCCAGAACAGCTTCCGCTGGTGCTTGGTGCCGCCGGACCAGAAGTCCACGAGGATGATGCGGATCCCGTTGAGCGCGTGGAAGACGACCGCGCCGACGAGGCCGGCCTCGCCGAGGCCCATCACGGGGTTCTTGTACTGCCCGATCACACCGTTGTAGACCTCGGGGGAGACCCGCACGGTCGCGGTGTCGAGCACGTGCACGAAGAGGAAGAAGAAGATGAGCACACCGGAGATCCGGTGCATCACCCACGACCACATGCCTTCGCGGCCGCGGTAGAGCGTCCCTGCGGGTTTCCTGCTCCCCGTGGGCGTGCCCTGTCCGGGTGGGGTGAGGCTCGTGGCCACCAGCGTCCTCCTCGAGTGCTCCTCGACGCCGGATCACCCGGGCTTCGGCGCTCGGGCGGCGGCGTCCTGCCACCCACTGTAGGCGCGCTGCCGCGCAGCGACTGCTCGGCGGGAGCACTCGCGGAGCTTTTGTGACGAAGGACTCACAGCGTCGTGAGGCGCAGGTCACGGAGGAGAGCCTGACCTTAGCGGTCCCGTGGGCGTCCCGTCGACCTCCTGCGCCCTGTCGGGGGACGACCTCACCCGTTCGCCGCTCTCCGGCGTGGACGGACGGAGCGCACCGGTAGGTTCCCGACCATGACTGACGGGGGACAGGGCACAGCGGGCACCAACTGGTCGGCGTCGTGGTCGGAGGACGACCTCGAGGACGGCCAGATCGACCTCTCCGACTTCCACGCCGTCGTCCCGGCGGGTGGGGCGGGCACGCGGTTGTGGCCCCTCTCGCGCAGTGACCGGCCGAAGTTCCTCCTCGACCTGACCGGTCGCGGGCGCACGCTGCTGCAGTCGACCTGGGACCGGTTGCTGCCGCTCACCGACGCCTCGCGCACCCTCGTCGTCACCGGCCGCTCCCACGCCGACGCCGTCGCCGAGCAGCTGCCCGACCTGCCGGCCGAGAACATCCTGCGCGAACCGATGCAGCGCGACTCCGCCGCCGCCATCGGTCTCGCCGCGGCCGTCCTCGTCCGCCGGAACCCCGACGCCGTCCTCGGCTCCTTCGCCGCCGACCACAACATCTCCGGCCGCGACGACTTCGAGAGCTCCGTCGAGGAGGCCGTGGTCACCGCCCGCCGCGGGTTCGTCGTCACCATCGGGATCGCGCCCTCGCACCCGGCCACCGGCTTCGGCTACATCCGCCTCGGCAAGCGACTGCGCCTGCAGGGCGCCCCGAACGCGCGCCGCGTCGTGCAGTTCAAGGAGAAGCCGGACGCGCGCACCGCTGCGGCCTACCTCTCCACCGGGGACTACCGCTGGAACGGCGGGATGTTCGTGGCCCGCGCCGACGTCCTGCTGGAGCTCCTCGCCACGCACACCCCCGCCCTGCACTCCGGTCTGATGCGCATCGCCGACGCCTGGGACACCCCGCAGCGCGACGCCGTCCTCGAGGAGCAGTGGGCGGCCCTGCCCTCCATCGCCATCGACAACGCCGTGGCCGAGCCGGCCGCCGAGGCGGGCCGCGTCGCCGTCGTGCCCGCCACCTTCGGCTGGGACGACGTCGGCGACTTCTCCTCCCTCGCCGAACTGCTGCCGGCCGACGTCGACATGCCGAAGATCCTGGGCGACCCCGACCTCGTCATCACCGAGGGCGTCGCGGGCGGTCTCGTCGTGCCCGCCAACGGCCGCGTCGTGGCGCTGCTCGGCGTCGACGACCTCGTCGTCGTCGACACCCCGGACGCGCTGCTCGTGACCACCCGCGCCCGGGCGCAGGAGGTCAAGAAGCTCGTCGCCCGGGCCAAGCACCTCGGCCTCGACCACATCGTCTGAGCGGGGCTGGGGTACGCGGGGGCGGAAGGCGGCGGGTAGCGTCGACCGACGTGACCAGCGACACCGAAGCCACGAGTGACGCGGGTTCCGCGACCCGGCGGACCGAGGGGCTCGCGGTGCGCGTCGCCGACCTCGTCCTCGCCCACGAACCCACGGCGCGGGCGGTGCGGCGCGAGATCCACGCCCACCCCGAGCTGGCCCACCAGGAACACCGCACGACCGCCCGGCTCGCCGAGGTCCTCACGGCCGCCGGCGCCGCCGTCCGGCTGCTGCCCGGGACGGGGCTGATCGCCGACATCGGCCCGAGCGGCCCGATGCTCGCCGTGCGGGCCGACCTGGACGCCCTGCCCGTCCCCGAGGCCACCGGTCTGCCCTACGCCTCCACCGTTCCCGGCGTGGCCCACGCCTGCGGGCACGACGTGCACACCGCGTCGGTGCTCGGCGCCGGACTGGTCCTCGCCGACCTCGCCCGGACGGGTGATCTGCGGCACGGGGTGCGCCTCGTCTTCCAGCCCGCCGAGGAGGTCATGCCCGGCGGCGCCCTCGGGGTCATCGGAACCGGTGTGCTGGAGGGCGTCTCGGCCATCTACAGCCTGCACTGCGACCCCACGCTGGACGCCGGCACCGTCGGCCTCAAGTCCGGCCCCATCACCTCCGCCAGCGACCACGTCACCGTCCGCCTGCACGGCACGGGCGGGCACACCTCCCGCCCGCACCTCGCGGGTGACCTCGTCTTCGCCCTCGGTCAGGTCGTCACGCAGCTCCCCGCCGTCATCGCCCGCCGCGTCGACCCCCGCGCCGGCGTGAACCTCACCTGGGGAGCCGTGCACGCCGGCGACGTCGCCAACGCCGTCCCCTCCGCGGGCTACGCCGCAGGCACGTTGCGCTGCATGGAGACCGAGGCCTGGCAGCACGCCGGGGAACTCGTCGAGTCCGTCGTCGCCGACCTCGTCCGGCCCTACTCGGTGCGCGCCGAGGTCGACCTCGTCCGCGGCGTCCCGCCCGTCGACAACGAGGTGCACTCCACCGCCGCCCTCGACGAGGCCGCCCGGATCCTGCTCGGAACCGACGCCGTCCTGCCCACCCGGCAGTCGCTGGGCGGCGAGGACTTCGCCTGGTACCTGCACCACGTCCCCGGCGCGATGGTGCGCCTCGGGACCCGCACCCCCGGCGGCACGACGTTCGACCTGCACCGCGGGGACTACGCGCCCGACGAGGCGGCGCTCGCCGTCGGGATCGGCGTGCTGGCGACCACCGCGGCCTCGGAGCGGGCGCTGCCCGCCGGTCTGTCGGGTTGAAAGGTCTCGATCTGGACAACCTGCGTGCTCGCGCGCACGGGGAGGGGGATTTCGGCCACTACGATGGCCGCGCGTTCGCCGGTCCTGCTCCGGGCGTCCGCCTCACCCCCGTGAGTCACCCCCCGACCTGGAGGACTACCCCCATGAAGACGTTGCACCGCCTCGCGCCGGTGGCCGCCCTGGGCGCAGCCGCCCTGATGCTGGCCTCCTGCGGTAGTCGGCCGGACGCCGCGACGGGATCGGGTGACGCGAGCAGCGCCGGCGGCGCCAAGTTCAAGGCCTGCATGGTGCTCGACACCGGTGGCGTGGACGACCGCTCGTTCAACCAGTCCTCCTACGACGGCTTCAAGGCCGCCAACAAGGCGAACCCGGACATCGAGATCGGCTACGTCGCCTCCAACAGCGACGCCGACTACGTCCCGAACCTGACCACCGAGGTCGGCAACAAGTGCGACTCGATCGTCGCCGTCGGCGGTCTCATGTCGGACGCCGTCAAGGAGGTCGCGGAGCAGAACAAGGACCAGAAGTTCGCCGAGATCGACTCCTCGCCCGTCGCCGACAACGTCTACGGGTTCGAGTACAACACCGCCGAGGGCGGGTTCCTCGGTGGTTACCTCGCTGCCGGGATGACCAAGACGGGCACCGTCGGTACCTGGGGCGGCCTGAACATCCCGCCGGTCACCATCTACATGGACGGCTTCTGGGAAGGCGTGCAGTACTACAACCAGCAGAAGGGGAAGTCCGTCAAGGTCATCGGCTGGGACGAGAAGAACCCCTCCGCCGGTACCTTCTCGAACTCCTTCGTCGACCAGGCCGCGGGCCGCTCGATCACCGAGACGATGGCCGCCCAGGGCGCCGACATCGTCATGCCCGTCGCCGGCCAGTCCGGTCTGGGGGCGGGGGCGGCCGCCGAGGCCGCGGGCGGCTCGCTGAACCTCATCTGGGTCGACACCGACGGCTGCGTCAGCGCCGAGCAGTACTGCAAGTACTTCATCTCCTCGGTGACGAAGAACCTCACCGACGCGGTGAACGACTACATCACGAAGTCGGCCTCCGGGTCCGTCCCGACCGGTGCCTACGTCGGGAACCTCAAGAACGACGGCACGGGCCTGGCGCCGTTCAACCAGTGGGACGCGCAGGTCCCGGCGGACCTCAAGTCCGAGCTGGACACGGTCAAGAAGGGCATCATCGACGGCAGCATCGAGATCACCTCGCCGAACGCCATCAAGGCCAGCTGACAGCGAGTTCGACGGCGACGAGGGGAACGACCCGCAGGTGCAACTGGAACTCAAGGGCATCACGAAGCGCTTCGGGCCCCTCGTCGCCAACGACTCCATCGACCTCGTCGTCCGCGAGGGTGAGATCCACGCCCTGCTGGGCGAGAACGGGGCCGGCAAGAGCACGTTGATGAACGTGCTCTACGGCCTGTACACCCCGGACGAGGGCCAGATCCTCGTCGACGGGAAACCCGTGGAGTTCACCTCCCCGGGCGACGCCATGGCCGCCGGGATCGGCATGGTGCACCAGCACTTCATGCTCGTCCCGACGTTCACGGCCACCGAGAACATCGTGCTCGGCGCGGAGCTCACCACCGGCGGGGGTTTCCTGGACCGGCGCCGGGCCCGCAAGCGCGTCGAGGAGACCTCGCAGCGGTTCGGGTTGGCGATCCCCGCCGACACCCTCGTCGCCGACCTCGCCGTCGGCGTCCAGCAACGCGTCGAGATCGTCAAGGCCCTGCTGCGCGACGCGAAGGTCCTCGTCCTCGACGAACCCACCGCCGTGCTCACCCCGGCCGAGACCGACGACCTCATGCGCGTCATGCGCGAGCTCGCCGACGCCGGGACGTCGATCGTCTTCATCACCCACAAGCTGCGCGAGGTCAAGGCCGTCGCCGACCGCATCACCGTCATCCGCCGCGGCAAGGTCGTCGGGGAGGCGTCGCCCAGCGCGTCGCCGGAGGAGCTCGCCGCGCTGATGGTGGGCCGCGAGGTGCGCCTGCGGGTCGAGAAGGCTGCGGCCGAACCCGGGGAGAGCGTCCTGACGATGTCCTCGGTGCGGGTCGTCGACCCGTCCGGGACGGTCCTGCTGGACGGCATCGACCTCGACGTGCGCGCCGGGGAGGTCCTCGCGATCGCCGGTGTCGACGGGAACGGGCAGACCGAACTGACCCGCAGCATCGTCGGCCTGCAACGCATCGAGTCCGGATCGCTGCGCATCACCGGCGTCGACACCACCGGGCGCGACATCGCCGACGTCCTGGCCCTCGGCGTCGGCTACGTCCCCGAGGACCGCCTGCACGACGGTCTCGTCGGGTCGTTCAGCATCGCCGAGAACCTCGTCCTCGACCTCGTCGACTCACCCGCCTTCGCCAGCGGGCCCTCCGTCGACCGGGACGCGGTGCGGCGCAACGCGGACGACCGGATCAGCGAGTTCGACATCCGGACCCCCTCGCCGCAGGCCGCGGCCTCGACGCTGTCGGGCGGGAACCAGCAGAAGGTCGTCCTGGCCCGGGAGATGTCGCGCGAGCTGAAGCTGCTCGTCGTCGCGCAGCCGACCCGCGGGGTCGACGTCGGGAGCCAGGAGTTCGTGCACCAGCGGATCGTGGCCGAACGCGACCGCGGTGCGGCCGTGGTGCTGGTCTCGACCGAACTCGACGAGGTGCGGGCGCTGGCCGACCGCATCGTCGTGCTCTACCGCGGCCGGATCGCGGGCGAGGTCGGCCCCGAGGCCACGCAGGAGGAACTGGGTCTGCTGATGGCCGGCGCCCACATCGAACCCGCCGGAGGGCAGTCGTGACGTTGGAGAAGGAAACCGTCCGGGACGACGGTCCGGTGCGGCGACGGCGCCTGTACTGGGGTGGCAGCTGGCTGGTGACGGTGTTCGCCGTCGTCGGTGCCCTTCTCGTCGGTGCGGTGCTCATCGCCATCGGTGACGAAGCGACCCGGGCCAGCGCGGGGTACTTCTTCAGCTACCCCTGGGACCTGTTCTCCAACGTCTGGTACTCCGTCCGCGACGCCTACGTCGCGCTGCTGCAGGGGGCCGTCTACAACCCGAGCTTCTCCGGGATCGCGGCGTTGCGGCCGCTCTCCGAGACGCTCGTCAACGCCACCCCGCTGATCCTGGCCGGACTCGCCGTCGCGCTGTCCTTCCGGGTCGGGTTGTTCAACATCGGCGCCCAGGGCCAGATCATCCTCGGTGCGGTCCTCGCCGCCTGGTTGGGCTTCACCCTGGACCTGCCGGTGGTGCTGCACCTGGTGGTCGCGCTGGTGGGCGGGATCGTCGGGGGACTGGTCTGGGGTGGGGTCGTCGGTCTGCTCAAGGCCCGGACCGGCGCCCACGAGGTCATCACGACGATCATGCTGAACTACGTCGCCATCAACCTGCTGAACTACCTGCTCAGCGTCCACGGCTTCCAGCGCCCGCCCTACGGGCAGGCCATCTCCGAGCAGGTCGCCGCGAACGCGGAACTCCCGCCGCTGCTGGGTTCCTCGCTGCGGGTGAACCTGGGCCTGGTGCTCGCGGTCCTCGCGTCCGTCTTCGTGTGGTGGCTCTTCGAGCGCTCCCGCCTCGGGTTCCGCCTGCGCGCGGTGGGGGCGAACCCCAACGCGGCCCGCACGGCCGGGATGCCCGTCGGTCGGTTGCAGATCGTGTCCATGGCGCTGGCCGGTGGCCTCGCGGGCCTCGCCGGCGCGACGCAGGTCCTCGGCGTCACGGGCAGCGTGACCAGCAGCGTCGCCGGGAACATCGGCTTCGACGCCATCACCGTCGCGCTGCTGGGACGCAACAACCCCTACGGCGTCATCGCGGCCGGCGTCCTGTTCGGCGGTCTGCGGGCCGGGTCGGTGCAGATGCAGTCCTCCACCGGCGTCCCCGTCGACCTCGTCGGGGTGCTGCAGGCCCTCGTCGTGCTCTTCATCGCCGCGCCGGCGCTGGTCCGGGCGGTGTTCCGCCTGAAGTCCGGCGGTGGCGCCGGGGTCGGTTCGGAACTGGCCGGAGGGTGGACCCGATGAGCGTCGAGATCCCTGCGCCCGTCGTCGAACTGGCGCGCGTCGAACCCCCCGTCAGCCTGCGCCGACGGGTCCTCACCGGAGCCCTGCTCGTGCTCGTCGGTCTGGTGACGGTCCTCGGCTGGGGGGTCGGTTCCGGTGCGGCCGACGCCACCTTCCGCTTCGGTGGCGGCTCGGCCGTCGAACTCCCCGACCTCACCGTCCCCGGGACGCTGACGCCGGTCGTCCTGGGCGTCGTCGTCGTCCTGCTCGGGCTGTACCAGCTCGCGCGGGGTTTCCGGGCGCGGCGCAGTCCCGTCGTCATCGCCGTCACGTTGCTGTGCTTCGTGCTCGCGTTCCTCTGCTGGGTCATGTCCGGGGCGTCCTCGCAGTCGATGGACGTCGTCAAGCTGCTCCAGCAGACGGTCTTCCTCGCCACCCCGCTCATCCTCGGCGCCCTCGCCGGGGTGCTCGGCGAACGCAGCGGTGTCGTGAACGTGGCCATCGAGGGGCAGATGCTGACCGGTGCCTTCGCCGGTGCCCTCGTCGGTTCGATGGCCGGCAACCTCGGTGCCGGGGTCGTCGGTGCGGTGCTGGCCGGGGCCGTCGTCGGATGGTTGCTGGCGGTCTTCGCCATCCGCTACCGGGTGAACCAGGTGATCCTCGGGGTCGTTCTGAACGCGGCCGCCCTCGGTTTCACGGGGTGGGCGTACAAGGCGCTCATGCAGACCGACGCGCAGCGCTTCAACTCCCCGGGGGTGCTCTCCCCGGTCCGGATCCCCGGCCTGGCCGAGATCCCCGTGCTCGGGCCGCTGCTGTTCCAGGCCAACGTCCTCGTCTACGCCATGTACGTCGTCATCGTCGCGCTGCAGGTCGTCCTGTTCCGCACCCGCTGGGGACTGCGCACCCGGGCCGTGGGTGAGCACCCCAAGGCGGCCGCCACGGTCGGCATCCCGGTGCTGCGGGTCCGCTACGTCAACGTCGTGGTGGCGGGGGGCATCGCCGGTCTCGCCGGGGCCTACCTCTCCATCGGGACGATCGGGCCGTTCACCGAGAACATGTCGGCCGGCAAGGGGTTCATCGCCCTGGCCGCCGTCATCTTCGGCCGGTGGAGCCCCAAGGGTGCCGTCGGGGCGTCGTTGCTGTTCGGGTTCTTCGCCGCGCTGCAGACCCTCGTCGGGATCATCACCGCGCCGGGGACCGTGCCCTCGAGCTTCCTCTCGATGCTGCCCTACCTCGCCACGATCCTGGCCGTCGCCGGTTTCGTCGGCCGCGTCCGTCCGCCCGCCGCCTCCGGGGAGCCGTACCCGTCGTGAACCCTGACTTCGACCTCCTGCGGGCCGCCGCGCGCGAAGCGCTCGCGCACTCCTACTCGCCGTACTCGAACTTCCCCGTCGGCGCGGCCGCCCTCGTCGACGACGGGCGGATCGTGTCCGGGGCCAACGTGGAGAACGCCTCCTACGGCGTCACGTTGTGCGCCGAGTGCACGCTGGTCGGGCAGTTGCAGATGACCGGCGGCGGCACGCTCGTCGCCTTCGCCTGCGTCGACGGCGCGGGCAACGTCCTCATGCCGTGCGGACGGTGCCGGCAGCTGCTCTACGAGTTCGGCGGACCGGACCTCCTCGTCGACTCCCCGCGCGGGGTGGTCCCGATGACCCAGGTGCTGCCCGACGCGTTCGGCCCGCACGACCTGACCGACCCCGCCCGGAAGGCCCAGCCGTGAGCCAGCAGCAGTTCGCCGCCGTCGACGTCATCCGCACCAAGCGCGACAAGGGCGTCCTCTCCGACGCGCAGATCGACTGGGTCGTCGACGCCTACACCCACGGGGTGGTCGCGGAGGAGCAGATGTCCGCGCTGGCGATGGCGATCCTGCTCAACGGGATGAACCGCGCCGAGGTCTCGCGCTGGACGAACGCGATGATCGACTCGGGCAGCCGGCTCGACTTCACCGACCTGCCCCGGCCCAGCGTCGACAAGCACTCCACGGGCGGGGTCGGCGACAAGGTCACGTTGCCGTTGGCGCCGCTCGTCGCGGCCTGCGGCGCGGCCGTCCCGCAGTTGTCCGGTCGTGGGCTCGGCCACACCGGCGGGACCCTGGACAAGCTCGAGGCGATCCCCGGCTGGCGGGCCTCGCTCACCCTGGCCGAGATCCGCGACCAGCTCGTCGACGTCGGCGCCGTGATCTGCGCGGCGACGGGCGACCTGGCCCCGGCGGACAAGAAGCTCTACGCCCTGCGCGACGTCACCAGCACCGTCGAGGCCATCCCGCTCATCGCCAGCTCCATCATGAGCAAGAAGATCGCCGAGGGGACCAGCGCCCTCGTCCTGGACGTGAAGACCGGCTCCGGCGCCTTCATGAAGGAACTCGGGCAGTCGCTCGAACTGGCCCGCACGATGGTCGAGCTCGGCACCGACGCCGGGGTGCGGACGGTCGCCGTAGTCACCGACATGTCGACGGTCCTGGGCCGGACGGCGGGCAACGCGCTGGAGGTCCGGGAGTCCCTCGAGGTGCTCGCCGGGGGAGGACCGGCCGACCTCGTCGAGCTCACCCTGGTGCTGGCGCGCGAGATGCTCGCCGCCGTCGGGCTCGACGCGGTGGACCCCGCGGACGCCCTCGCCGACGGCCGCGCCATGGACTCCTGGCGGCGGATGATCGCGGCCCAGGGCGGCGACCCGGACGCGCCCCTCCCGGTCGCCGCGCACACCCAGGACGTGCTGGCGCCGGCCGACGGTTTCCTCGACGTCGACGCGCTGGCCGTCGGGGTCGCCGCCTGGCGCCTCGGCGCGGGACGCTCGCGCCGGGAGGAGGCCGTGCAGGCCGGGGCGGGGGTCGAGCTGCACGCCGTGCGCGGGGACCGGGTGCGCGCCGGTCAGCGCCTCATGACCCTGCACACCGACACCCCGGACCGCTTCGACTGGGCCACGCAGGCCCTCGACGGGGGTTTCACGGTCTCGGCCGCCGAACCCGCGACGGTTCCGCTGGTCCACGAACGCATCACCGCCTGACCTCTGCCGTGGGTAGGGTGGCGAGCGTGGGTGGGCAGCAGGAGCTGACGGCGCGGTTCTCGACCGCGCTGATCGTGCTGCCCCTGCTGCTCTCGGCCCTGCTCCTCGCGGGCGGGTCCGAGCAGTTGCTGCTGGGGACCGCGGTCGCGGTCGCCTCGAGCGTCGTGGTCGGCCTCCTCGTCCTGCGGGGGGTCGTGGCCGAACTGCTGGCCGCGGTGATCCCGTCGCCGCCGGTGACCCGTCTCGAACCCGCGGACACGTTGCCGCAGAACGCACCGGCCGCGGTGGGGAACCCGCAGCCCCGGGCACCCGGAGTCCTCGCGCTCCCGTGCTGAGCTGACGCGCGCACGGGAGTCGACGCCTCCCGTTCCCGCGACCTCCGGAGTTCCCCGTGCTCGACACCCTGCACTCGATCCTGCGTCCCGTCGAGGACGCCGTCACCTTCGTCCTGCTCCACCTGCACGACCTCGGCGCCCCCTGGCCGCTGGCGATCGTCGGACTCGTCGTCCTGGCCCGGACCCTGCTGCTGCCGTTGTTCGTGGCACAGCAACGGTCCGCCCTCCGTTCCGCCGCACTGCGACCGCAGGTCCTCGCCGTCCAGGAGCGCTACCGCGGCCGCACCGACGTGGCCTCGCGACAGGCGATGCAGCGCGAGGTCACGACCCTGCACCGCGACGCCGGGGTGAACCCCCTCGGTGGCTGCCTGCCGGGGTTGCTGCAGTCGCCGGTGTTCCTCGCGCTCACCCTGACGTTGGAATCCGGCGACACCCTCGCCTCGTTCGGGTCGGCGACCCTGGCGGGGGCACCGTTGGCGGGGGTCCTGACCCAGGACCCCGACCCCGCGACCACGGTCGTCGCCGTCGTCCTGCTGCTGTTGACCGCTGCGCTGCAGGTGGTCACGATGCGGGCCAGCAGCACCGGGGTCGCCACCCCCACCTCGCTGCTGGTGGCGATCCCCGTCGTCGTGGTGTTCTCGGCGGCGCACTTCCCGATCGGTGTCCTGATCTACTGGGCCACCTCCGGGGCGTGGACGGCGGGCCAGCAACTCATCGCCCGGCAGCTCGTCAGGCGGCGCTAGCCATCGTCGGTGGGGTTCCGCCACCCCCGGCGCCGTCGGGGTGACCGGAGGTGTCCGACCCGTTGCCGGCCATGGTTCCCGCCGTCGGTTCCGTCGTCGTGTCGACGCCGACGGTCAGCGCGACGGCGTAGCCGCTGGTGACGTTCCCGCTGAACGTCGGCGTCTGGGTGGCGCCGCTGTCGTCGCCGAAGACGTTGTCGCTGTCCAGGCTCACCTGGGCGAGGTTGCTCACCGACTGCTCGTAGCCGGTGGTGGCGTAGACCGCCTCGTTCGCCCCGGCCGGCATCGCGACCTGGGAGGTGGCGATGCAGTTCGCCACGTCCGTGATGTCGTCGACGCTCGGGTAGACCTCGAAGTGGACGTGCGGCCAGCGTCCGGAGTAGCAGGCCGGGTAGATGCTGGTGAAGGTCACGTTCCCGTCGGCGTCGGCGACCTGGACCCCACGCAGGTAGTTCTCGTTCGTGAGGGAGTCGGCGTAGAGGGAGTACTCGCCGTCGCGGTCGCAGTGCCAGACGTAGACCGCCACCCCCTCGAACGGGACGTTCCCGCCGGCCAGGTCGACGACGCTGAGGGTCAGGGTCATCGCCACCCCCTCGGCGGTGGTCGTGCTCGACCCGAAGCTGGACCGGATGTCGCTGCGCACGACCCCGCTCTGCTCGAGGACGTCCGGGCCGTTCGAGCCGTCGCCCGGGTAGGGGCCGGCCGTCTCGTCGGGGATCTCGGTGAGCGTGCCGGAGGTGGCGCTCGAGGAGCTCGTGGTGGTGTCGGCCGCGGCGGTGTCGTCGCTCCCGCAGGCGGCGAGGGTGAGCCCGGTGGCCCCGAGGCCCAGCAGCCCCAGCGCGCGACGACGGCCGATCATCGTCGTGAGGTCGAAGGCGAGGCCCTGGTCGTCGACGTCCTCGTCGGGGCGGGGGAGCGGACGACCCTCGTAGCTGGGGAGGTTGTTCTTCATGCCTCCACCGTCGGGGGCCCACCGAGGAGGATCCGGTGCTGCGTCAGTGCGCTTCCTGTGAACCGTGCACCCGGCGGGCGACGAGCAGGGCCACGACGGCGAAGACGACGCACACGGTCAGGGTCCCGGCGAACCCCGCCCACGCCGAGACGGCGCCCAGGGCGGCGAAGACCAGACCGGTCAAGGCCATCGCCGTGCCGCCGCCGGCGGCGTCGGAGATCGTCAGCGCCGCCGACCCCGCGCCCTCCTGGCCGGTGGGCGACTGCTCCAGCACGAGGACGGTGGTGCGGGGGAAACCCAGTCCCATCCCGGCCCCGGCGCAGGCCCAGCCCAGGGCGGACGCCACGCCGGCGACGACGTCCCCTGGGGTGACCGCGGCGACGACGGCCTGGACGACGACGCCGACCAGCAGCAGGACGGTGCCGATCCGGACGGCGCGCGCGTGCGGGAGCCGCGGCCCGAGGCGGCCCTGGACGGCCGAGGCCGAGGCCCAGGCGATCGCGGCGACGGTCAGCGTCGCCCCCGCGAGCCAGAGCGGGAGCCCGAACCTCTCGTGCAGCATCAGCGGCAGGTAGACCTCGGTGCTGAAGAACGTCGCGGCCAGCAGACCGCGCAGCAGCACCGTCGCGGGGAGTCCCCGGTGGGCCGTGAGGGTTCCCGACGGCAACAGCGGGCGGACCGCGACGACCAGCACGCCGAGGGCGACCGCGGCGACCAGCCACCGCCAGGGACCGGTGGCCCCCGCGGAACTCACCGCCACGACGGCCACCGCCACCCCGGTGGCGGCGACGAAGCGACTGCGCGGCAACGGCTCCCGGGACCCTTCCGCGGCCGGGACCCGCAGCAGGGCGGGCAGCACCGCGGACGCGGCGACCAGCACGAGGACGAGGACGCCGGAGAACACCCACGGCCAGCCGAACGTCTGCGCCACCAGCGCGGCCAGGAACGGGCCGACGAGGGAGGGCAGCACCCACGCCGAGGCGAACGCCCCGAACACCGCCGGCCGCAACGCCGGGGGGAACACCAGGGCGACCGTCACGTACAGGGTCACGCTGATCCCGCCCGACCCCAGCCCCTGCAGGAACCGGGCCGCGACGAAGAACTCCATGGTCGGGGCCAGGGAAGCCGCCAGCAGCCCGGCGGCGAACACCGTGATCGCCGCCAGCAGCGGCTTCCCCGGGCCACGCCGGTCGGCCCAGCCCCCGGCGGCGACCATCCCCAGGACGCTCGCCGCGAGCGTCGCGGCGAACGCCGTCGCGTACTCGCCGCGACCGCCCAGGTCGGCGCTCACGACGGGCATCACGGTGGTCACCGCGAGGCTCTCGAAGGCGGACAGGAACACCAGTGCCGTCGTCCCGAGGGTGGTGATCAGGTAGGTGCGGGAGAAGATCCCTGCGGTCGGGGTGGCGGTGGTGCTCGTGGTCACGTCGTCACGTTAGGTGCTCCAGCGCACTGGAGCTCAAGCGCTCCGGGTGGCCAGTCCGCGCAGGGCGTCGAGCACGGTCCCGACCCCGCGACGGGCCAGGGCCTCCGGGCGCAGCAGGGCGTCGATGCGCCGGTTGAGCGTGAGGTCGGCCAGGGGACGCAGGACCACCCCGGGTTCGGCCCGCGAGGTCAGGGCCGGCAGCAGGGCCAGTGCGTCGCCCGAGGCCACGACCGCGGCCGACACGAAGAACTCGTTGATGCGGTGGACGACGTCGAGGGGTCGGCGGGCCGCCGCGGCGACGACGTCGAGCGCACCGGCCAGCGGGAAACCCTCGTGGACCGAGATCCACCGTTCGTCCGCGACGTCGGCGACGGTGAGCCGCTCGCGCGCGGCGAGGGGGTGGTCCGCCGCGAGCGCGACGTGCAGCGGTTCGGTGAGCAGCGGCACCACGCGCAGCCGCCGGGTCGGCCACGGCGGACCGGCCTCGGGACGGTGGGCGATGACGACGTCGTAGTCGGCGACGAGGCCCGGGAAGTCCTGCTGGGCGACGTCCTCGTCGGTGCAGCGCAGGGGTGGGGCACCGTTCAGCTCCCGCAGCAACGGGCCGAACCAGGCCAGCCCCACGGAGTTGAACGCGCAGACGGCGACCGGGGTGTCGAGGGACTCCAGGTGGTCCTCGACGGCGCGGTTCGCCCGGTCCAGGGCCGCGGCGACGTCCACCGCGGCCGCCGCGAGCGCCTCGCCCGCGGGGGTCAGGGCCAGCCGCCGGCCGCGCTTCTCGGTCAGGGGGGTCGGGCAGGTGCGTTGCAGCGCCGTCAGGTGCTGCGACACCGCCGACGGGGTGACGTGCAGCGCACGAGCCACCGCCACCAGGCTGCCCCGCTCGGAGAGCTCGCGCAGGATCGTCAGCTGACGCACGTCCATGAAGCGATGCTAAATCCTGCCGTGAGCAACTGGGGTCTGGACTGAACTGTTGCGACCACCGACCATCGACACGTGACACGTGATCGCCGGGTCGACCTGCTCCTGCTGGGGGTGGCCGTCGTCTGGGGCTCCAGCTACCTCGCCGCCAAGGTCCTCCTCGACGTCGCCGGGGTCCTGCCCCTGCTCGCGCTGCGCTACGCGGGGGCCGCGGTGGCGCTCGCCGTCGTCGTCGCCGTGACCCGCGCGCGGCTGGGGCGCGAGGAGCTGCGCTGCGGCGTCCTCCTCGGGCTCTCGCAGGCGGCGATCCTCGCGCTCGAGACCTACGGCGTCGCCGGGACGAGCGCGACCAACGCCGGTCTGCTGATCTCGCTGACGATCCTGCTCACCCCGGGGTTCGAGGGGATCGTGCGCCGCTCCTGGCTGCCGCCGGCGTTCTTCGCGGCGGCCCTGGTCGCCGTCGTCGGGGTCGCCCTGCTCGTCGGGGGCGGCGGGTTCCGGGTACCGAACCACGGCGACCTGCTGGTCCTCGCGGCGGCCGTCGTCCGCGCCGCCCACGTGACGGCCATCGGCCGGGTCACCCGCACCCGCGACCTGGACCTGCGAGGGCTGACCTTCGTCCAGACCGCGCTGGGGGCGGTGCTGTTCACGGTGCTGGACCCGGGCGGGGTGTCCCGCGCGGTGGCGCACGCCTCGCCCGGGCAGTGGGCGGGGATCGCCTACCTCGCCCTGGGCTGCAGCGTGTTCGCCTTCCTGGCCCAGAGCTGGGCCGTGCGCCGGACGTCGGCGGCGCGGGCGAGCCTGCTGCTCGGCACCGAGCCCCTGTTCGCCGTGCTCGTGGGGGTCGTGCTCGGCGGTGAGCTGCTCGGCCCGCTCGGGGCGCTCGGGGCGGTGCTCATCCTCGCCGGGACGGCCTGGGGTCAGCGCGTGGAACGCCTCGCCCGGGTCAGGACAGCGGTTCCGGAACCCCCGCCGGGCCCGCACCCAGTGGTCGCTGCAGACGGACCACGTCCCACCACCGGTCGAGCTTGAACCCGATGCCCCGGAACGTGCCCACCTCCTCGAAGCCCAGCGCCCGGTGCAGGCCGAGGCTCGCCTCGTTGGGCAGCGTCACGCCGGCCACGAGCATCCGGAAACCCCGCGCCCGCAGCGTCGCGAACAGCTCGCCGTAGAGCGCCCGGCCGGCGCCGCTGCGGCGCAGGCCGGGCGCGAGGTAGACGCTCACCTCGCACGACCAGTCGTAGGCGGCCCGGGCGGCGTAGGGGGAGGCGTAGGCGTAGCCGGTCACCACCCCCGCGTCCTCGAGGACCAGCCAGGCGTGACGCTCCCGGTAGCTCTCGATCCGGTGCGCCACCTCGGCCGCGTCGGGGGGTTCCCGCTCGAAGGTGATCGCGGTGTCGCGGACGTAGGGCGCGTAGACGGCGGCGCAGGCCGCCGCGTCGGCGACGCTCGCAGGGCGGATCACACGCTCAGGCATGTGACGATCGTACGCACATCAGTGACTATGGTATCCAGCATGGCTGACCCCTCGACGTCCCTCGCGGACTCCCTGGCCCGGACGGTGAGTTCGGTCCGCAGCGCCCGCGGGCTCTCGGTCGCGGCGCTCGCGGACGCGTCCGGGGTCTCCCGCGCGATGATCGCCAAGGTGGAACGCGGTGCGGCCCAACCGACCGCGGTCCTGCTGGGGCGACTGGCGGGGGCGCTGGGGCTGACGCTGTCGCAACTGGTCGCGCGCGCGGAGGGGGAGGAGCGCCAGGTCGCGCGCCGTGACGAGCAACCGGTCTGGACGGACCCGGCCACCGGCTACGTCCGGCGCGCGGTCACCTCCGGCACGGGCGGACCGCTGGAACTCATCGAGGTGGACCTGCCGCCGGGGGCGCGGATCGGGTTCCCGGCCGCCACCTACGCCGGCACCCACCACCAGGTCTGGGTCCTCGCCGGCCGGTTGCGGTTCGAGGAGGGCCCTCAGGTCCACGACCTCGGCCCCGGGGACTGCCTGCGACTCGGGCCGGCGCAGGACTGCGCCTACGTCAACGACTCCGACGACGCGTGCCGCTACCTGGTCTGCCTGGTCCGTGCGTGACTGGCACGATCGGGGGGTGAGCACTCCCGAGAGCACCACCCCCCCGACCATCGAGCGCCTCCGCGCCCTGCCGAAGGTGTCGCTGCACGACCACCTCGACGGCGGGCTGCGGCCCGCGACCATCGTCGAGATCGCCGCCGCGAACGGGCACCGGCTGCCGACCACCGACCCCGAGGAGCTCGGTGCCTGGTTCCGCGACGCCGCGGACTCCGGGACGCTGGTCCGCTACCTCGAGACCTTCGACCACACCGTCGCCGTCATGCAGGACGCCGAGTCGCTGGCCCGGGTCGCGACCGAGGCCGTCCTCGACCTCGCCGCCGACGGCGTCGTCTACGGCGAGCTGCGCTACGCCCCCGAGCAGCACCTGCAGGGCGGCCTCAGCCTCGACGAGGTCGTCGTCGCCGTCGAGGAGGGCATGCGCCGCGGTGAGCAGCTCGCCGCCGAGGCGGGCACGCCGATCCGGGTCGGCACCCTCGTCACCGCCATGCGGCACGCCGACCGCGGCCTCGAGATCGCCGAACTCGCCCTGCGCCACCGCGACGCCGGTGTCGTCGGTTTCGACATCGCCGGGGCCGAGATCGGGTTCCCGCCCTCGAACCACCTCGCGGCCTTCGACCGGCTGCACGCCGAGAACTTCCCGGTCACCATCCACGCCGGTGAGGCGTTCGGCCTGCCGAGCATCGCCGACGCGGTCCACCCCTGCGGTGCCGAACGCATCGGGCACGGGGTCCGGATCATCGAGGACGTCGAACTCGGGGAGGGACGCGACCGGTTCGGCCTGCCCGTGGCGAAGCTCGGCCGCCTCGCGACCTGGGTCCGCGACCGCGGGATCGTCCTGGAACTCTGCCCGTCCTCCAACGTGCAGACGGGGGCCGCGACCAGCGTCGCGGACCACCCCGTCACCGTGCTCAAGGACCTCGGGTTCTCGATCAGCGTGAACACCGACAACCGGCTGATGTCCGGGACGTCCCTGTCGAAGGAGTTCTCCCTGCTCGTCGACGAGGCCGGCTGGGACCTCGCCGACGTGGAACGCGCCACGATCACCGCGCTGTCCGCGTCCTTCCTGCCCTTCCCGGAACGTCTCGCGATCGCGAGCGACGTGATCCGCCCCGCCTACTCGGCCTGAGCTCCCGGGTCGCCGTAGCGTTCGAGCACGTCGCGGGCCGTCCGCACGAGGTCCGCGACGAGTTCGGCGGGTTCCAGCACGTGGACCGTCGTCCCGAGTCCCAGCAGCACCGCCCGGGCGGCCGGCAGGGCCCGGAAGGTCGCGGTGATCTCGACCTCCTCGCCGTGGGCGACGACCCGGGGTTCGTCGAGCAGCTGGGCGTCGGCGATGCGCAGCAGCAGGCCGGCGTCCCCGACGGCGACCCGCATCCGGACCGGAGTTCCCGAGGTGTCGTGCCGCTCGACCTCGGCGCGCAGCCGTGCCCAGACCGCCGCGAGTTCCGGCAGGTCGTCGGCGACGGTGTCGTCGAGGAGCTCGACGTCGAGGACGCGGTCCACCCGGAACAACCGTTCCCCGTCCGCCACCTTCCCCACCAGGTACCAGACCCCACCCTTGGCGACCAGGCCGAGGGGATCGAGGGTGCGGGTGCTAGTCCGGGTCGCCCCCGCCGAGCGGTAGCGCATCCGGATCCGGCGCGCCGAGAACACCGCCTCCTGCAGTTCCGCCAGGTGCGGGTGGTCGCGCTGGCGTGAACGCCACCCGCCGGGTTCCACGAGGATCCGTGTCGCCGCGCGGCGGAAGGGTTCCCGACGGCCCTCCGGGGTGGCGGCCAGGAGTTTCCGGACGGCCGACTCCCAGGCCCCGCGCTGGGGATCACCCGTTCCCGAGGCACCGGAGAACAACGCCCGCGCCTCCGCGGTGGTGAAACCCGAGACGTCCGTGCGCCAGTTCGGCATCAACGCGATCCCGCCGCCGCGGCCGCGTTCGGTCCAGACGGGGACGCCCGCGCTCGAGAGGGCCTCGACGTCGCGCAGGATCGTGCGCACCGAGACCTCGAGGCGGGTGGAGAGGTCGGGGGCGGACATCCGCCCGTGCGTCTGCAGCAGGAAGAGCAGCGAGAGCAGTCGGTCGGCGCGCACCCGGTGAGGATGTCACCAGAACACGACAGGAGGTGTCATGTTCAGGGGGGAACCTCGAGGCGTGACCACAGACCCCAGAGACGACCTGTTCCGCGCCGCCGACCTCGCCGGCGACCTCCTCGAGACCGTGCGTGGCGAGGACCACCACCTGAGGACGCCCTGCGCCGAGTGGTCGGTGCTCGACCTCGTGGGCCACCTGGTGGCCGTGACCCGCCGGGTCGCCCACATCGGCCGCGGTGGACTGCCGGGCGACCTGCCGACGATGGCCTCCGGCGAACCCGCGCAGGGGTGGGGTCCCGCCTACCGGGCGGGGGTCGCGGAGATGCGGACGGTCTGGGCCGACGACGCGCTCCTGGCGAGGACGGTGACCCACCCCGCCGGGCCGATGCCGGGCGGTGCCGCCGCGACGGTGTACGTCCAGGAGTTCGCGACCCACGCCGGCGACCTGGCCGTCGCGATCGGGCGCACCGACCTGCTCGACGAGGAACTGGCGGAGACGGCCCTGGCGGACTCGATGCGCTTCGTGCCCCGCGACCGGACGGGTTTCCCGTTCGGGGACCCCGTCGAGGTTCCCGCCGACGCCCCGGCCCACGTCCGTCTCGCCGCCTGGCTCGGTCGGGGCTGAGGTCAGGAGTGGTGGCGGTCGCGGGTGGCCTTGACGAGCTTCTTCCACTCCTTGCGGCGTTCCGCGGCGAGGCGGTGGTCGGTCCGGGAGGCGAACCACGCCTGCTCCCGTTCCAGCCTGCGGTAGCTGTCGAGTCGCCGCTGCTCGAACACCCCCGCGTCGATCGCCGACAGCACCGCGCACCCGGGTTCGTTCGTGTGCGAGCAGTCGGAGAACCGGCAGTCCACGGCGACCTCGTCGAGGTCGGCGAACGTCCGTTCCAGCCCGTCGCCGAGTTCCGCGACGCCGAGGGTGCGCAACCCGGGGGTGTCGACGAGGACAAGGCCCCCCGGCAGCGGGACGAGTTCCCGGGTCACCGTCGTGTGCCGTCCCTTGCCGTCCACGGACCGGACGGCCCCCACCGCGAAACGTTCCTCACCGAGCAGGGCGTTGGCCAGGGTCGACTTCCCCGCGCCGGAGGACCCGAGGAGGACGACGGTTCCCCGGAGGTGGTCGCGCAGGGCCTCGACGCTGGCCGGGTCGATGGAACTCACCGCGACGACGTCGGCACCCACGGCGTCGCCGCGGACGGTGGTGAGGGTCTCCGCGAGCTCCCCCTGTTCCAGGAGGTCGGACTTGGTGAGGGCGACGACGGGGCGTGCCCCGGAGTTCCACGCGAGGGCGAGGAAACGCTCCACCCGACCGAGGGAGAGGCGGGAGTCGGCGCCGATGGCGACCACGACGGTGTCGACGTTCGCGGCGAGCTGGTGGTCGACCGACCGTCCGGTGACCGAGGCGCGGGCGAGCACGGTGCGCCGCGGGAGGACGCCCAGCACCCGGGGACCCTCCGGGGCGTCCAGCACCAACCCCACCCAGTCGCCGGTCGTGGGGGCCGGGACCAGGTGCCCCGGGGGAGTCTCCACCCGTTGCGGGCCGAGCGGGGTCTCCACGTCGCAGGCGCCGCGGTGCACGCGGACGACACGGGCGGGCAGCAGGTGCTGCCCGTCGTGGGTGGTCACCGCGCGGAAGGAGTTCCACCGGTCGTCCCAGTCCTCGTCCCAGCCGAGGCGGGCGAGGGGGTCGCCGGGGTTTTCGTCGGGTTCGGGCACGCGAGCAGGCTAGGTTCCGCGGCCCGGGGGCGGCGACGGGTTTTCGGAGGGGTTCCTCAGAGGGTGACGACGGCGCGTCCGCGCAACCTCCCGGCCTCGCCGTCGGCGTGCACGGCGGCCAGTTCGGCCAGCGGGCGGCGGGTGGAGACGTCGACGGAGAGTTCCCCGGCGTCGACGGCCCGGACGAGTTCGGCCAGCTGGGCGGTGTCGTTGCGGACGTAGAGGATCCGCCAGTGCACGTCGCGGGCCTCGTCGTCGGTGAGGGGGAGCGGGGGAGCGCTGACGGCCCGCCCGCCGTCACGGACGAGGTCGGTCAGTCGGCTGAGTTCCGCGGGGTCGCCGGAGACGTTGTTGAACACCAGGTCGACGGGTCCGGTGAGGCCGTCGGCGAGGGAGGTGGTCGTGTAGTCGATGACCTCGTCCGCACCGGCGGCGAGCACGGCGGCCCGGCTGCGGGGGCTCGCGGTGGCGATCACGTACGCCTCGGCCCGCTTCGCGAGCTGGACCGCGAACCCGCCGACCCCACCGCCGGCCCCGTTGACCAGCACCCGCTGCCCGGCCTGGAGCCCGCCGTGGTCGAACAGGCCCTGGAACGCGGTGAGCCCGGCGACGGGCAGGGCGGCGGCGTCGGTCAGCGGGATCGAGCGCGGTGCCGCGACCAGCAGGTCCTCGGGGACGGCCGCGAACTCCGCCGCGCCGCCGCCGACGGGGACGCCGAGGAAGGCGATGACGTCCTGGCCGGTGTCCTCGACGGTGCCGGCGAGGTCGAGCCCCGGGGTGTACGGCAGGTCCACGGGGATCAGCTCGGTCATGTACCCGGCGCGGATGGCGCCGTCGACGGCGTTGAACGTGGTGGCGGCGATCCGGACGAGGACCTCACCGTCGGCGGGGACGGGGAGGTCGACCTCCTCGACCCGCAGGGTGTCGGCGGTTCCGTACCGGGTGATGCGAACGGCGCGCATGAGCTCTCCTCCATCGGCAGGTGCTCCGAATTCGAAGCACCTGTCGAGAGTACGACTGCTTCGAATTCGACGCAAGTACCCTGAGGGGGTGGACCGCGGACTGAGTGAGCAGCAACTGGCGACCTACTTCGCCCTGACCGAGGTCGGGAACCTGCTCGAGCAGGCCGTCACGGCTCAGCTCCGCGCCGACGGGGACCTCAGCCCCGTCCAGTTCCAGATCCTCGCGACCCTCGGCACCAGTCCGTCGACGGATCACCGCATGACCGACCTCGCCGACCGGATCGTCTACAGCCGCAGCGGGTTCACCTACCAGGCCGGGCAGCTCGAGAAGCGCGGTCTCATCGAGCGGAAACCCTCGCCGCACGACGAGCGCAGCACCGTCGTCACCCTCACCGCCGCCGGGCGCGACGTGCTCGCGACGGTCATGCCCGGCCACGTCGACGTCGTGCGCGGCCTCCTCTTCGAGGACGTCCCGCAGCGCGACCTCGACGCCCTCCAGCGCGTCCTCGGCCCCGTCCGGGACCGGCTGCGGCAGGCTCCGCCGCGCTCGGCCCGGTCCCGTCGCGCGCGGGGGTGACCGCCGGGGTCAGCGGGGACCCGGTCCGCCCATCGGTCCGCCCAGCGTGGTGCCGACCGCAGTGACGACGGGGTCGAGCACGTGCCGGCCCACCTGCTCGAGCGACTGACGCAGACCGTCACCGGGCGTCCCGGAACCGGGCGCCAGCGGGAGGAGCGGGAGGAGCACGGCGCAGAGCAAGACAGCCAGCCCGCCACGCACCACGGCCCCGGCCACCCGGTCCAGGACCCTCAGGTGCACCGCGCCCAGGGCCCGCGCCAGTCCGGTACCCACGGCGGCGCCCAGCGACGCCCCGACGACGGCCAGCACGAGCACCGTGCCGATCGAGAGGATCACGGCGTCCCCGCCGGTCTGCGGCCAGCGCGCCTGGATCCGGGCGGCCACCTCGACGCCGGTGACGGCGCCGACCGCCACGCCGAGCAGGGCGAGGACCGGGCGGGAGGCACCCCGGCGCCACCCCGACCGGGCGGCGAGCACGACGAGGAGCACCGCGAGGAGGACGGGGAGGAGGGGCACGAGGCGTTCGGGGGTGAGGTCCACGTGCCGACGGTAGGCACGGGAGGTCGCCGTCGTCGCCCTTCCGCCGGGAACTTCAGGGTCCGCTCAGGGTCACACCGGAACGGTGGCCCCCGAGAAGAGGGCCGCGACGAGGTCCAGGTCGGCCAGGTCGGCCAGCGCCGCCGGGGACAGCGGCGGCAGGACCCGGGTCCCGGCCTCGGCGCAGGCCAGGCGCAGGTCAGCGTCGTAGTCGGCCGCCGCCGCCCGGGCGTCCAGCAGCGTCACCGTCGTCGCCAGCCTGCGCACCGTGTCGGGGTCCCGGGCGACGAGGGTCACCGCGCTCGGCGGGAACTCGGCCGCGACCACGTCGACCAGCGCCCGGACGGCCGCCGACTCGTGCGCGACGACGCAGCGGGCGCCCGCCGCCAGGGCCGAGCAGATCGCGCGGGCGGCGCCGAGGAACTCCGCCGGCGCCAGGATCGCCACCGGAGGTGGCCGGCGGTCGATGGCCACGGGCAGCACCAGGTCGAGCTTGTCGGCCCACCCGGCCCAGCGCACGATCGTGTCCACGCAGCCGTCGACCTGGGTGACCGCCTCGGAGATCCCGCACCGGTGGGCCCGCCGGACCTGCCCGACGAACCTGTTCCGCCCGGTCTCGACCTCGGCCGCGGCGCCCAGCAGGGCGCGTCCGCGGCGAGCGGCGCTGTGGGAGGGATCAGGACTGAACGGCGCTTCACCCACGGCAGGCCCGGAGGAGGTCCAGCGCGTCCCGGCGCGGGTCCGGCGGTGCCGGGACGTCCGTGCCCAGGGAGCCGCCCCACACGGTGACGGATCCGGCCCCTCCGAGGTGGGGCAGCACGTCGGCCGGCGAGCGGATGGTCCGTACCCCCAGGACGGGTCCCGGCGGTGGCCACGCGCTGTGCCGTCCGAGCGTGACGACCCCCGGCGGCGTCCACCAGCCGGCCTCGGGCAGCCCGGACGGCAGGGCGCTGTCCAGGGCCTCGTGACCGGCACGGGCCAGGTGCGGGCTCGGGACGGGGCCGATCGCCGTCGCCCGGTCCAGCGGGTGCCCGGTGCGCAGCCGCGCGACGACGGGCGCCACCCGGGCCACCAGCGCGTCGGCCACGGTGCGGGCCACGACCACCCGCGACCCGCCGGGCCGTTCGTGGGCGCCGCCGACGGCCGCGGCGACGAGCGCGGCCATCACCTCCTCCAGGTCCGCCTCCGGCAGGACGACGTCGACGTGCGGCGCGTCGAGGCGTTGCAGCAGAGGCGTTCCGGCGTGGGCGAGGGCGATGCCCACGCTGCGCAGGTCGTCGAGGGAGCCGTCGGCGCGGACCGCCACGAGGTCCTCGTGCGCCCACAACCGGGCGTCGGTGGCCTGGTCCGCCCCGGGCGCGACCCGGACCAGACCGTGCGGGACACCCGCCTCCTCCACGAGGCGGACGAGCTGCCGGGCGCTCGCCGCCGCGGCCGGCCGGGCCCGCAGGACGACACCGCAGCCGGTCGCCAGCCCCGCCACGATCGCGGTCAGGGCGTCGGCGGTGCTGGTCCGCCAGGTCGTCAGCACCCCGACGACACCCCCGCCGGGACGGTGGGCGGCGCCGACGGCCTCCAGCTTGTCCGCCCAGCCGGCGGCGGAGAAGGCGGCGGCGTGCGCGGCCGGGGCGTCGAGGGTGTACCCGGCCGCGACGGGCCGCCCCGTGGTGAGGGCCGCGGTCACGGCGAGCGCGCGGACGTGGTCGGCGAGGACGTCGGCGATGGCGAAGAGGAAGCGCGCCCGGTCCTCCGCCGACAACCAGGCCCAGTCGCTGCGGCTGGTCGCGGCCGTGTCGGAGACGATGCGCTGCACCAGGTCCGGTGGGGTGTCCTCGACCGAGAGCAGGCGTTCCCCGGTGGTCGGGGCGAGCACCTCGAGCAGGGGACCGGTGCCGGAACCCCCGGCGGGGCCGTCGGCGACGACGAGGTCGGGGACGACGTCGGGCAGGTCGGTCGACGGCTCGCCGGACCGCGGGGTGGAGGGGCCGGTGGTGGACACCCGCAACGGGGACTCCCGCGGGGCACCCAGTCCCACGACAGCTTCCGGTAGCGAAGTGCTCACGATCAGTGAGTCTACTGAGGTTCCTGTGCCGGGAGAGGGTCGTTCGAGCACTCCGTCCCCCGACTGGCAGGCTGGGGCCCGTGCTCTCCGACGAACCGCACTCCCACGCGCCGTCCCCGCTGCCGCCCGATCCGGTCAGTTCCGACGGCGACGACCGGGACTTCGCCTGGTACGCCGGAGACCACCACATCCACACCACCTTCTCCCGCGACGCCATGTACTCCGTGGACGACCAGGTCCGCCGGGCGCACGAGTGCGGGCTGGACTGGATGGTCATCACCGACCACGGCGGCCCCGACCACGCCAAGCAGTCCGTCGCGCTGCAGACCCCGCTGATCGCGCAGGCCCGCCGGCGCCACCCCGTCCTGGTCTTCCAGGGCATGGAGTGGAACATCCCGGGCGCCGAGCACGCGACGTTCATCGCCCCTGAGCACGTGGACACCCCCGACCTGCTGCAGCGCTTCGAACGCGCCTTCGACGGCGACGTCCTCGGGGCGCGGCAGAACCCCGGCGGGCCGCGGCTGATCGAGGACTCCGTCCACCCCGGCCCGGAGGCGGAACAGGTCGGTCTCGACGCCCTCGCCTGGCTGGTCGAGGAACTGCGGACCGGGACCGTCGGCGAGGCCCTCGTGCTCTCGAACCATCCCATGCGGACCGGTCGGGTCACCCCGTCGAAGGTGCGCGGCTGGCGCGACGCGGCGCCCGGGGTGTTCATCGGCTGGGAGGGCGCACCCGGTCACCAGGCCGCGGCGCTGCCCGCCCCGCTCGGACGCGGGCGGGGACGCGGTCAGTACGACGAACGTCCCGGGAAGTGGTCCTTCCCCGGCTACGACCTCGACCAGTACCGGACGTGGGGCGGGTTCGACGCCGCGACCGCCCGGATGGGCGGGTTGTGGGACTCGCTGCTGGCCGAGGGGTTGCCGTGGTGGATCACCGCGAACTCCGACAACCACTTCGACATCGGCGACACCGTCCGGGTCGGGAACCTCTCGCACGAGCACTACCGCGAACACGGTTCTCGCGGGGAACCCGTCGAGACCGGGGTCGTGCAGCACGGTTACGTCGACTTCGCGCCGGGTTTCTACTCCCGGACCTGCGTGGGTTCCGCCTCCCGGGACTACCGGTCGGTGATGGCCGCACTGCGGTCCGGGCGGGTCTTCGTCGTGCACGGCGGGTTGGTGAAGGCCGTCGAGGGACGGGTGCGCACCGGCCCCGGGCCGGGGGTCACGTTCGGGGCGCGGACGACGGTCGAACGCGGCGGGGACGTCGAGGTGGAACTGGTCGTCGACCCCGCGACCGAGGCGAACGGCAGCGGCGCGGTACCGCGCTCGGCCCGTTGGGACGTCATCGTGGGAACCGTCACCGGACGGGTGGCCGACGTCGACCGCGACCTGTTCGCGGCCCCGGGAACCCGGGTGGTCGAGAGTTTCGAGGTCCCCGCCTCGGCGACCGGGCGCCAGGTGTTCCGCACCGTCCTGCGCGGTGTCGCCGACCCGCTCTACGTCCGGTTCCGCGGCAGCGACGGGAACCACGCGCAGGACGACGGTCACCCGCGGGTGGACCGCATCGGGGACTCCGACCCGTGGGACGACCTGTGGTGCTACACGAACCCGGTGTTCGTCGACGTGCGCTGACTCACCAGGGGACCTCGCCCTCGTCGTCGAAGAAACCACCGCTCGGGCCGCCGTCGGGCAGGGTCGCGAGCCGGACCGGGGTGGCGGCCCCCTCGGCCGGGCTGCGGCCGTGGAAACCCGTGAAGTCGGTCGCGACCAGCCCCGGGCAGGCGACGTTGACCAGGATCCCGGTGCCCTCCAGTTGCCGGGCGTACTGCACGGTGATCGCGTTCAGGAAGCTCTTCGACGGCGCGTAGGCGGCCATCACCGGTCCGGTCCGACGCGTCAGCGAACCCATGCTGCTGGAGGTGTTCACGATCCGGGGGGACGGGGCCCGGCGCAGCAGGGGCAGCAGGGCGTTCGTCACCCGGACGGTGCCGTAGACGTTCACGTCGACCACGGCCCGGACGGCGTCGAGGTCGAGCGTCGTCGGGTCCTGGGTCCAGTCGGGGGCGTACGGACCGGAGATCCCGGAGTTGTTCACGAGGACGTCGAGGCGGCCCTCCTGCCGTTGCAGGAGGTCCGCCGCCGCGGCGACGCTCGCGTCGTCGGTGACGTCCAGGGGAACGCCGAACGCGTCCACGCCGTCGGCCCGGAGCTTCGCCACGGCCGGCCCGAGGCGTTCCGGGTCCCGGGCCCCGACGCCCACCCGGAAGCCGAGGGTGCCCAGCCCTGCCGCGATCTCGTAGCCGATGCCCTTGTTCGCGCCGGTGACCAGCGCGGTCCTCTTCTCACTCATGTGCTCGATGGTCGGTCGGGGTTCCCGTGCCGGTCCAACACCGATCGGGTGGTCCGTCATACCTTCCGGGTATCACGGTCGTAGGCTGTCGGGGTGGACACGTTGGAGACCCGGGAGTTGCGGTACTTCGTCGCCGTGGCGGAGGACCTGCACTTCGGTCGGGCCGCGCAACGCCTCGGCATCGCGCAACCGCCGCTCTCACGGGCCATCCAGCAGCTCGAACGCCGCCTCGGGGTCCGCCTGCTGGAACGCGACCGGCAGGGGGTCAGCCTGACCGACGCCGGGTCGGTGCTGCTGGTCGAGGGCCGCGCGACGCTGGAGGCCGCGAGCGCCGCGGCCCGTCGGACGCGGCGGGCGGTCGCGCAGCGGGGGACGCTCGTCCTCACGGTCAAGGCCGCCGGTTCGCACGAACTGCTGCGGAAGGTCCTCGACGCCTACGCGGCCGAACCGGGCGCCGTCGCCGTCGAGGTCCTGCCGAGCGGGTTGTGCGACCAGGCGCAGATGCTGCGCGACGGCCGCGCCGACGTGGCGTTGCTGCACACCCCGTTCAACTCCCTCGCGGGTTTCGACAGCGAGCAGCTCTCGAGCGAGGGGCAGGTCGCGATCCTCCCCGCCACGCACCCCCTCGCGTCGCGGAGTTCGGTCACGGTGGCCGAGGTCTCCGACCTCCCCGGCCTGCCGATGGCCCGCTGGCCGCAGCGCGACGGTTCGTTCCTCCCCGGTCCGGGGCCGGCGATCAGCGACGTGTCCCAGCTCGCCCAGCTGATCGCCCTGGGCCGGACCGTCGCGGTGTTCCCGGAGTCGGCGCGGTCGTGGTTGTGGGCCGAGCACCGGGCGGTTCCCGTCGTGGACGCGCCGGTGGTCGGGACCCACATCGCGTGGCCCGCGCACAGTTCCTCCCTCGCGGTGGCGGCTCTGGTGCGGTCCGCGCTCGGGCGCTGACGTCTCACGGGTTCCGGACGCTGAAGACGTCGCCGGGTTGACAGCGCAGGACGTCGCAGATCGCGGTGAGGGTGGAGAACCGGACCGCGCGGGCCCGGTCGTTCTTGAGGACCGAGAGGTTCACCACGGTCACCCCGACCCGCGCGGCGAGTTCGGCCAGCGTCATCCCGCGCTCGGCGAGGAGGCGGTCGAGGTGGCAGACGACGCGGTGGTGCTGGTCTTCGTCCGTCACACCAGGCCGACCACGTCGTCCTGCAGGGAACGGCCCTGGCGCAGGGCGCCGGCCAGCAGCAGCAGGAGCGCCACGAACAGGAGGGAGGAGTGGAGTGGCCAGCCCCACGACGGGCCGAAGTCGGCGTTGGCCCTGAGGCGGTGCAGGGCGAGGTCGAGGGCCAACGGCGGCAGCAGTGGGACGACGTGGGTCGAGACCAGGAGGGCGAGAGCCATCCGGCGCAACCACCGGGGGTTCTTGCTGTGGAAGGGGTTCCCGTCGGCGAACGCGCGCAGCAGGAACGCACCCCACAGCGCGCCGAAGCCCACGCAGACCGTGAGCAGGTCCTCCCGAGCGGTGACCAGGCCGCGCTCGACGCGGGTGAGCTGGACGGTGGCGGTCCACCCCGTCCCGGTGGAGGTGGCGTCGACCGTCATCCCGGTGCGGACCGTGGTGGGGTTGATCAGGGCACCGTCGGCGGCCGTTGCCGAGTCCGATCGCTCCACCCGGATCGGGAAGGACTCCTGCCCCGGCCCGCTGCTGAACGCGCTGAGCACCCCCAGCAGGCCGAACACCACGCACAGCAACCCGATCCGCTGAGCGAAGAACGCGCAGAGCCGGATCACGTGGGGGCGCAGGTGCACCCCGAAGCGCTGCGCCACCTGCGGGGCCATCGACAGTCGATACGTCACGCCGTGAGCATGGCACATCGAGAATCGATGTGTCAGTCGATCGCGACGACCGCCCGCACGTCCGCCGTCACCGCGGACAACCGCTCGCGGGCGGCGGCCCGGACCGCGCCGAGTTCCCCGGCGTCCCCGTCCGTCACGGCGGCCACGACCTCGCAGTAGCCCTTGAGCTTCGGCTCGGTCCCGCTCGGGCGCACCACGACCCGGGTGCCGTCGGCGGTGCGGAAGCGGAGCCCGTCCGTGGGCGGCAGTCCGTCGAGACCGTCCGCGAGGTCCTCGACGCTGGTCACCGGCGAACCGCCGAGGCTCGTGGGCGGCGCGGCGCGCAGCCTCGCCATGGTGGCCGGGATGAGGGAGAGGTCCTCGACGCGGATCGTCACCGGAGCGGTCAGGTGGACCCCGTCGGCGCGGTCGAGGTCGGCCAGGACGTCGTGCAGGGTCCGGCCCGCCGCGAGTTCCCGACGGACGATCCCGGCGACGAGCAGCGAGGCGGAGATCCCGTCCTTGTCCCGGACGACCTCCGGGGCGACGCAGTAGCCGATCGCCTCCTCGTAGCCGAAGGTGAGGTCCGGGACGCGGGCGATCCACTTGAACCCCGTCAGGGCGGACGCGAAGCGCGCGCCGCGGCGTTCGGCGACGGCGGTCAGGGCCTGGGAACTCACCACCGAGCAGGCCAGGACCGCGCCGGGGGCGGCGAGTTCGTCCCCCAGCACCCGGCCGAGGTCGTCGCCGCTCAGCGTCGTGAACCCCTCGGGCCCGGGGACGGCCACGCAGCAGCGGTCGGCGTCGGGGTCCACGGCCAGCACGACGTCCGCGCCCAGCCGCTGCGCCAGGGCGACCGCGCGGTCGAGCGCGCCGGCCTCCTCGGGGTTGGGGAAGGGCACGGTCGGGAACTCCGGATCGGGGTCGGCCTGCTCCGGGACCACGTGGACGTCGTGGAAGCCGTTGCGTCGCAGAGCCTCCAGCAGCACCGGACCGCCGACGCCGTGCATCGGGGTGACGACGATCCGCGGGTCCCGCCCCGGCGCCGGCCGCACCGCGTCGGTGATCGCGGCGAGGTAGTCCTCGACGACCTCCTCACCGAGCACCGTCCACCCCTGCGTGGCCAGGGGGAGGTCGCGCAGCGGTCCGACGGCGGCGATGCAGGCGGCGATCTCGGCGTCGGCCGGCGGCACGATCTGCACCCCCCGGCCTTCCTCGGGGGCGGCCCGGCCGCCGAGGTAGACCTTGTAGCCGTTGTCCCGGGCGGGGTTGTGGCTCGCCGTGACCATGACGCCGGCGTCGGCGGCGTAGCGGCGCACGGCGAAGGCCAGCAGCGGCGTCGGCAGCGGCCGGGGCAGCAGCAGGACCTCGCAGCCGGCCGCGGTGAGGACGGCGGCGGAGTCGTCGGCGAACTCGCGCGAGCCGTGGCGGGCGTCGAGCCCGATCACGACGCGGGGGCGTTCGAAGCGCTGGGTCGACCAGGCCCCGAGGCCCGCGGCCGCCCGCTGCACCACGGCCCGGTTCATCCGGTGCTCCCCGGCGGCGACGACCCCGCGCAGTCCGGCGGTCCCGAACTCCAGGGGCCCGCTGAACCGGTCCGCGAGTTCCTGCCCGGCCTCGGCGTCGCCGGTCGTCGCCGCGCTCAGCAACGCCTCCAGGGCGGCGCGGTCACGGGGTTCGGGATCGTCCTCGATCCAGGTCCGGACGCGGTCGTGCAGGGTCTGCGACGGGTCGGCGTTCACCCCCTCACCCTACGAGGACCCCGTGCGACGATGGCCGGGTGAGCACTCCCGTGGTCGTCCTCGCCGGGTTCCTCGGAGCGGGCAAGACCACGGTCCTCAACCAGTTGCTGCGCTCGGCCACCGACGTCCGGCTCGGGGTCGTCGTCAACGACTTCGGCGCCGTGGGCATCGACGCCCTCCTCGTGGCCGGCTGGGCCGACAGCACGGTGTCGCTGGAGAACGGGTGCCTGTGCTGCTCCACCGACGACGGGACCATCGACGAGCTGCTGATCCGGCTGACGGCCCCGCGTCCGGGGGCGGGCCTGGACGCCGTCGTCATCGAGGCGAGCGGGGTCGCGGAACCCGCCGCGATGGTCCGCCAGGTGCTGAGCAGTTCCGTGCCCGGGGTGAGCTACGGCGGGCTCGTCGTCGTGGTCGACGCCGTGGAGTTCGAGGCCACCCGGCTGCGGCACGCCGAACTCGACGACCACGTCGCCATGGCGGACGTCGTGCTGCTCACCAAGACCGACCTGGTGTCCCCGGAGGCGGCGGCGCGCGTCGCCGAGGTGTGCCGGGGGCTCAACGCGTGGGCGCCCGTCGTCCCCGCCGCGCTCGGCCGGATGGACGCGCGGTTGCTCTTCGAGCAGCGCCCCCGGGAACAGCGGCAGCTGACCCTCGGGGAACTCGTCGGGGAGCACGAGCACACCGACCACCTGCACACGATGTACGACGCCCTGGAGTTCCGCAGCGCCGCCCCGCTGGACCCGCGCCGGTTCGTGGAGTTCCTCGCCGCTCGCCCGTCCGGGGTCTTCCGGATGAAGGGTTTCCTGCGCTTCGCCGTCGAGGGTTTCCCGCAGCGCTACCTGCTGCACACCGTCGGGGCGGCGGTGCGGTTCGAACGGGGCGGCTGGCCGCGGGGCTCGGACCGGGCGAGCGAACTCGTGCTCATCGGTGCGGGGTTGGACGCCGACACCCTGCTGGCCGATCTGCAGGCGTGCGTGCACGACGGGCCGCCGCTCGACGACGAGATGGCGATGATGGGGGTCCTGCGGGACACCGAGGGGGTGTAGCGCATGACGCTGGGACTGGGCGACGGAGAGGTCGAACTGGTTCCCCACTCCGCGGCGTGGGCGACGGCGGGTCGGATCGAGGGCGACCGGCTGCGGGTGGCGCTGCGACGCTGGACCCGGCGGGTCGAGCACGTGGGCAGCACGTCCGTCCCCGGTCTTCCCGCAAAACCCGTCATCGACCTCTGCGTCGGTGTCGCGGAACTCCGGGCCGCGGACGAGATGGTGGAGGTCATGGCCTCGCTGGGCTACGACTACCCCGGCGACGTGGGGATCCCGGACGACCGCGTCTTCGGGCGGGAGCCCGGGTGGCGGACCCACCTCGTCCACGTCGTCGTGGAGGGAGGCCCCGCCTGGCGGGCCTACCTCGGGTTCCGGGACGCCCTACGGTCCGATGCCGTTCTCCGGGACGAGTACGCGGCGCTCAAGCACCGCCTCGCCCTCGACCACGTCGGCGACAGGTTCGCGTACACGCAGCGGAAGTCGGAGTTCGTGGCGCGCGCGCTCTCGGGCGGCGCGTCGCCGGACTCCGCACCCTGACCGGCGATCATCGCGTCGGAGGTCGGTGAGAGGGTCGCCGCCGTGGTCGACGATCCCCGTGGCAGGTTCAGCGTGCCGCTCGCGGTGCAGGCCCTGGTGCTCCACGGGTCCCGGGTGCTGCTCGCGCGGCGGCGCGGTTCGGGGTACCACGACGGCGAGCTCGGGCTGCCCGCCGGCCACGTCGACGGTGGTGAACCGCTGCGGGCCGCGCTGGTCCGCGAGGTGGCCGAGGAGGTCTGCCTGCGGGTCGACCCCGCGGACGCCCTGCTGGTCCTCACCGCGCACCTGGCCCCGGAACGCCGGGGGGACCGGGAGTACCTGCACGCGTTCTTCGCGGTCCGCCGCTGGTCGGGGGAACCGAGGATCGGCGAACCGGAGAAGTGCGACGAGCTGCGCTGGGCCGACGTCGACGACCTGCCCGACGACACCGTGGACCACGTCGCGGCGGCGATCGCGACGTGGCGGGCCGGGGAGACGCTGCTGGAACGGGGGTGGTCGGGCGATGAGTTCTCACCGCGGCCCGGGTCGGGACGTCGAACGGGATCGGAATGGTGAGGGAAAGGACGGGCGTGGTGTCGGTGGTCTCTCCTAGGGTCGAGGACATGTCGGTGAGCGGTCCAGCAGCAGTCACGGGGTCAGCGGTCAGCGCGCGCGGCCTGGTCAAGCGGTACGGGGACGTCACGGCACTGGCGGGGGTGGACCTCGACGTGCCCGAGGGCACGGTCCTCGCGCTGCTGGGGCCGAACGGCGCCGGCAAGACGACGACGGTGCGCGTCCTCACGACGCTGCTCGTCCCCGACGAGGGGAGCGCGACCGTGGCCGGGGTGGACGTCCTGCGCGACCCGCGCGAGGTCCGCCGCCGCATCGGGCTGTCCGGGCAGTACGCGGCGGTCGACGAGAACCTGACCGGGTTCGAGAACCTGGACATGGTGGGCCGGCTCTACCACCTGGGCCGGAAGCGGTCCCGCGAACGGGCGAACGAGCTCCTCGAGCAGTTCCGGTTGAGCGACGCGGCGAACCGGGTGGCCAAGACCTACTCCGGGGGGATGCGTCGTCGCCTCGACCTGGCCGGGGCGCTCGTCGCCCAGCCCCCGGTGCTGTTCCTCGACGAGCCGACGACGGGTCTGGACCCGCGCTCGCGCAACGACATGTGGGAGCTGCTGACCCAGATGGTCCAGGGCGGGACGACCCTGCTGCTGACGACGCAGTACCTGGAGGAGGCCGAACGCCTCGCCGACGACATCGTGGTCATCGACCACGGCCGCGTCATCGCCCGCGGCACGGCGGACGAGCTCAAGACGCAGGTCGGCGGTCAGCGGGTCGAGGTCGTCGTCGCGGTCGACGCCGAGGTCGAGACCACGGTGGAGGTCCTGCGGCCGGTCGCGGTGGGGGAGATCCAGGTCGAACGACGCGCCCGCCGGGTGACCGTCCCGGTCAGCGGGGGCACCCCCGCCCTCGTGGACGCGCTGCGACGGCTCGAGGCGGTGGGGGTCGTCCCGCTCGACGCCGGGCTGCGGCGGCCGACCCTGGACGACGTCTTCCTCACCCTCACCGGCAAACCCGCCGAGGAACTCGCCGACGAGCACGAGGAGCAGAACGCATGAGCTCGCTGGGCATGGCTCTGGCCGACGGATCCGTCGTCGCCAAGCGCAACCTCATCAAGATCAAGCGGATCCCCGACCTGCTGGTCGGGACCCTCATCTCCCCGATCATGTTCATCCTGCTGTTCGGGTACGTCTTCGGCGGGGCGATCGAGGTCCCGGGCATCAACTACCGGGAGTTCCTCGTCCCCGGGATCTTCGCCCAGACGGTCATCTTCGGGGCCACCATCACGGGCGCGGGGTTGGCCGACGACATGCAGAAGGGGATCATCGAACGGTTCCGCTCGCTGCCCATGGCCCAGTCGGCCGTGCTGGTGGGGCGGACGTCCTCCGACGTGGTGACCAACGTGATCGTCACCGTCATCATGTCCCTGACGGGATTGATCATCGGCTGGCGGATCCGGACGTCGTTCCTGGACGCCGTGGTCGGCTACGCGCTGCTCCTGCTGTTCGCCTACGCGATCTCGTGGTGCATGGCGATGCTCGGGTTGCTGATCCGCACCCCCGAGGCGTTCAACAACCTGACGTTCATCACGATCTTCCCGGTCACGTTCCTCACCAACGGCTTCGTGCCCATCGAGAGCTACCCCCCGGTCCTGCGCCACATCGCCGAGTGGAACCCGGTGTCGACGTTGGTGCAGTCGGCGCGGGAGCTGTTCGGCAACGTGGGGCCCGGCGCGGAACCCTCGTCGTGGGCGCTGCAGCACGCGGAGCTCTACACCCTGGCCTGGATCGTCGTCATCCTCGTCGTGTTCGTCCCGCTGGCGACGCGCCAGTACAAGCGGGCCGCCGCGCGCTGACGCTCAGGACGGCGTGGGCCCGCTCAGGTGCCGGCTGAAGAACGCGAAGACCTGGGGCATCACGGCCTTGAACGACGTGGTCAGGTGCTGCCCGCCCTGCTGCAGGGAGACCTCGGCGGTGGCGGGCGGGCGGAGGAGCTGCGCGAACCGCTGGGCCCGGGTGACGTCGTCCGGGCTGGCGGTCCCGGCCAGCAGCAGCACCGGGAAACCCGCCCTGCCCTGCGCGGCGAGGGCGGTGGGGTAGAGCGCCTGGACCGCGGGGTCCTTGCGCTGGGGCAGGTTCGTCTCCATGTCGAAGTACCCGGCGATGCTGACGACGGCCCCGTAGTCCTCCGGGTGGCGCAACGCGATGGCCGCCGCGCAGTAGGCCCCCGACGACGCGCCCGCCGTGCCCCACCCGCGACCCGGGGCCGTGACGCGGAAGTCGTCGCGCACCATGGTCGGGACGTCGGTGTCGAGGAACGTCCCGACGGCGGGCTCACCCGGCAGGTCGGTGCACTCGGTGTCGAGGTCCTTCGAGACCTGCATCTCCGGCATGACGAGGACGAACGGCAGGACGGAACCGTTCGCCGACCCCGTCCGGACGACGTCCAGCGCCGAGTACGAGCGGTCGGTCCAGTTGTTGTAGGAGGCGCCGTCGCCCCCCGGGTAGAGGAAGAGCACCGGGAAGTCGGAGTGGGCGTAGCGGGGGTCGTCGTACTGCGGTGGGGTCCACACCCACACCGTCATCGTCACCCCGGACCGCGCGCCGACCAGGACGGTCTGGCGGACCTGGCCGTCGCCGAAGTCCTTGCCGGTGAACTGCTGCGCGTCGGCCACGTGCGGGTTCGCCGGGGACGTCGCCGAGGCACTGGTGGTGGAGGACGTCGACGCACCGGTGGTGGAGGCTGACGGCGAGCCTGCCGGGTCCGCGCGACCGGTCCCACCGCCGCCGCACCCCGTCACCAGCAGGAGGGCCGCGAGCGCCGAGGCCGAGCCGAGGCGGCGGGGGAGGACGGGGGAGGACGGGAGCACCCCCTGATCCTCCCGGCTCCCGCCGACGGGAGGGGTGCCCGCGCGGGTCTGCACCCGAGGTCCACGGAACCCCTACGGTCCCCGCGCCGGGGAGGGGGTCAGAGCAGCGGCACGACCCCGGCCAGCAGGGCGGCGCAACGACCGGCGGCGTCCCGTCCGGCCTGCAGCACCTCCTCGTGCGAGAGCGGCTGGTCGGAGACCCCCGCGGCGAGGTTGGTGACCAGGGAGAGGCCCAGGACCTCCATCCCCGCGTGCCGGGCCGCGATGGCCTCCAGCGCCGTGGACATGCCGACCAGTTGCGCCCCGAGGACCCCGGCCATCCGCACCTCGGCGGGCGTCTCGTACTGCGGCCCGCGGAACTGGGCGTAGACGCCCTCGGCGAGGTCCGGGTCGACCGTGCGCGCGACCCCGCGCAGCCGGGTGGAGTAGAGGTCCGTCAGGTCGACGAACGTCGGACCCTCCAGCGGCGAGGCGCCGGTGAAGTTCAGGTGGTCCGAGATCAGGACCGGCGAACCGGCCGGGATCGCCGGGTCGAGCCCACCGCAGCCGTTGGTGAGCACGATCGTGCGGCAGCCCGCGGCCGCGGCGACCCGGACGCCGTGGGCGACGGCGCGCACCCCGTGACCCTCGTAGAAGTGCGACCGGGGCAGGACCAGGGCCCGCAGCGGGGTCCCCCCGGGGCGGGCGACCGACACCGAGCGGACCGTCCCCGCGTGCCCGACCACGGCCGGCGGCAGGAACCCGGGGAGGTCGGTGGCGGGCAACGTCGCCACGACCTCACCCAGCTGGTCCGCCGCGGCCGACCAGCCCGATCCGAGGATCAGGGCCACGTCGTGGCGTCCGACCCCGCTGAGCTCGGCGAGGGTCGCGGCCGTCTCCTCTGCGAGGGCGAAGGGGTCGTGCTCAGCGGCGTCGGGGGCGGCGATCGAGGTCACACGCCCCACCCTAGGGTCAGGCGTCGTTGGACCGGCAGGGGCGCGCACGCAGGCTGAGGACGTAGTCGTGCGGGGCACCACCGGCCTCCGCGGCGTCGGCGAGGCGCCCGAGGTAACGCGCCGTCGGCAGCCCGCCCTCGTAGTCGTCGATCGCGTAGGTCCAGGCGACGACGTCCCCGTCGAGGGTCTTGACCCGGACGCGGATCTTGCGGAAGAGCCCCAGGTCCATCCCCTCCTTGGCGTCGAGACGGGCCTCGTCGGCGTCGGTCACGTCGTAGAGGGCGACGTAGACCTGGTCCCCGGGGGCTTCGACGACCGTCGCGAGCGGTCCCTCCCAGCTGCGGTCGTCGCCGCCGAAGGTCAGACGCCAGTCCAGCAGCCACCCCGTGGAACGCAGGGGGGAGTGCGGAGCCTTCTGCATCATGGCTTCGGGATCGAGGTTGGTCGCGTACGCGGCGTAGGCGGGCACGGAGTGAAAGGGTAGGGGACCATGGCGTCCGTGAGTCCCACCAGCGCGTCCCCGATCAACCAGGCGACCCGCGTCGCGATCCTCGGCGGTGGTCCCGGCGGCTACGAGGCGGCCCTCGTCGCGGCCCAGCTGGGAGCCGACGTCACCGTCGTCGAGCGCGACGGCCTCGGTGGTTCCACCGTCCTCACCGACGTCGTGCCCTCCAAGACGCTCATCGCCACGGCCGAGCTGATGGCCAGCGTGGCGGGCGCCGCCGAGCTCGGGGTCCGCTTCCCCGGCGGCAGCACCCCCGACTCCGAACCCGCCGGCGCGGTGACCGTCGACCTCGCCCGCGTGCACGCCCGCGTCAAGGCGCTGGCCTCCGCGCAGTCAGCGGACGTGCGGGCCCGGCTGGAGAAGGAGGGCGTCACGCTGCTCTCCGGCGCCGGTGCCCTCGACGGGCCGAACGCGGTGGTCGTGAGCGACGGCGAGGACGCGGGCGCGCGGGTGGAGGCCGACGTCGTGCTCGTCTCCGTCGGCGCCCGGCCGCGGACGCTGCCCGACGCCGAACCGGACGGGGAACGGATCCTCACCTGGAAGCAGGTCTACGACCTCACCGAACTCCCCGAGCACCTGATCGTCGTCGGCTCCGGGGTCACCGGTGCCGAGTTCGCGAACGCCTACGACGCCCTCGGGGCGCACGTCACCCTCATCTCCTCCCGCGACCGGGTGCTGCCGGGGGAGGACGCCGACGCCGCCGAGGTCCTCGAGAGCGTGTTCCGCCGCCGCGGCATGGACGTCATGTCGCGCTCGCGGGCCGCGAAGGTGGAACGCCACGGCGACTCCGTGATCGTGACCCTCGCCGACGGCCGCACCGTCGAGGGGTCGCACTGCATCGTCGCGGTCGGGGCGATCCCGAACACCGCCGGGCTCGGGCTGGAGGAGGCCGGGGTCTGGACGAGCGAATCGGGTCACATCGACGTCGACAAGGTGTCGCGCACCTCGGCCCGCGGCGTCTACGCCGCCGGCGACTGCACCGGGGTGTTCCCGCTCGCCTCGGTCGCGGCCATGCAGGGCCGCATCGCGATGTGGCACGCGCTCGGCGACACCGTCGCCCCGCTGAAGCTCCGTTCGGTCGCCTCCACGGTGTTCACCTCGCCGGAGATCGCGACGGTCGGCTGGACCCAGGCGCAGATCGACTCCGGGGAGGCGCAGGGCGAGATCGTGAAGCTCCCGCTCGCCACCAACGCCCGCGCCAAGATGCTCGGCATCCACGACGGGTTCGTGAAGCTGTTCTGCCGCACCGGGTCCGGCACCGTCATCGGCGGGGTCGTCGTCGCGCCGCGGGCCAGCGAACTCATCTTCCCGGTGACCCTCGCCGTCGAGAAGCGGCTCAACGTCGACGACGTCGCGCACGCCTTCACGATCTACCCCTCGCTCACGGGTTCGCTCGCCGAGGCTGCGCGGCAGCTGCACGTGATGGGGGAGTAGCGGACGCACCTCACCGCGGAACTCCCCGGCGCTGCGGGCGGAGTTCCGCGGGGGGGTCAGCTCACGCGTCGAGGATCTCGCAGAGCACGGTACCGGTGGTCGTCGTGTCGCCCTGGGCGGCGGTCAGGCCGGTGATCGTCCCGGCCCTGTGGGCCAGCAGCGGCTGTTCCATCTTCATGGCCTCGAGGACCGCGACGAGCTGGCCCTCGACGACGACGTCACCCTCGGCGACCTCGATCTTGACGATGGTCCCCTGCATGGGGGCGACCAACGCGTTCGGGGTCTGCGCCGAACCACCGACGGCCTTGGTCTTGCCCTTGCCCCCGCGGTGCGTCGCGGAACGGTAGGCGCGGGCCACGGCGGCCCCCGTCGCCACCCCGGCCCGGGAGATCTCCTGACCGGCGCGGGAGAGCTGCGCGTTGAACTGCTCGACGGGGAAGGACACCTCGAGGCGCTTCCCGGCGACCTCGACGACGATCGTCTCGCGGTGCTGCGCACCGTCCCCACCGGCCTCCAGCGCACCGGCACCCGGCAGGGTCGAGGCGTCGAAGTCGGTCTCGATCCAGCGGGTGTGGATCGTGAAGTCCTCGCTCTTCGTGGCCGCGAAGGCGGGGTCGGCCACGACCGCGCGGTGGAAGGGGATGACCGTCGGAACCCCCTCGACGGCGAACTCGCCCAGGGCGCGGGCCGCCCGGGCCAGGGCCTGCTCGCGGGTCGCGCCGGTCACGATGAGCTTCGCCAGCAGGGAGTCGAAGTCCTGGGAGATCTCGACGCCGCCGTTGACGGCCACGGCCCGGGGGTCGATCCCGGTGTCGACGCGGACCCCGGGACCGGAGGGGATGGAGAACCGCGTGAGCTTCCCCGGACGGGGCAGGAAGTTCGCCGTCGGGTCCTCGCCGTTGATGCGGAACTCCAGGGAGTGGCCCCGGGTGGCGACCTCGGAGTAGCCCAGGTGCTCGCCGCGGGCGATGCGGAACTGCTCGACCACGAGGTCGAGACCGCTGATCTCCTCGGTGACGGGGTGTTCCACCTGCAGGCGGGTGTTGACCTCGAGGAAGGCCAGCGTCCCGTCGGCCGCGACGAGGAACTCGACGGTCCCCGCCCCGACGTAGCCGGCCTCGCGCACGATCGCCAGCGACGCGCGGCGGAGCTCGGCGTCCTGCTCGGCGCTGAGGAACGGCGCGGGCGCCTCCTCGACGAGCTTCTGGTGGCGGCGCTGCAGCGAGCAGTCGCGCGTGGACACCACGACCGCACCGCCGTGGGCGTCGGCCAGGACCTGGGTCTCGACGTGGCGGGGACGGTCGAGGTAGCGCTCGACGAAGCACTCGCCCCGGCCGAAGGCGGCCTCGGCCTCGCGGACGGCGGAAGCGAACAGCTCGGCGATCTTGTCGCGGTCGCGGGCGACCTTCAGCCCGCGGCCGCCGCCGCCGAAGGCGGCCTTGATTGCGATCGGCAGACCGTGCTCGTCGGCGAAGGCGATGACCTCCTCGGGTCCGTTCACCGGGTCCGGGGTGCCGGCGACCAGCGGGGCCCCGGCGCGGGCGGCCAGGTGACGGGCCGAGACCTTGTCGCCGAGGGCCTCGATCGCGCTGGGCGGCGGGCCGATCCAGGTGAGCCCGGCGTCCATGACCTGCTGGGCGAACCCAGCGTTCTCGGAGAGGAACCCGTAGCCCGGGTGGACGGCGTCGGCGCCGGAGCGCACCGCGACCTCGACGAGCTTGGCCCCGTCGAGGTAGGTCTCCTTGGCGCTGGTCCCGCCCAGGGAGTACGCCTCGTCGGCCATCCGGACGTGCAGCGCGTCGCGGTCCCCCTCGGAGTACACGGCGACCGACTGCAGACCCGCGTCGCGGGCGGCGCGCACCACGCGCACCGCGATCTCGCCCCGGTTGGCGACGAGGACCTTGGTGACCGGACCCGTCACCCGTACCGCAGTCGTCGACGACTCGGTGGACGGTTCGGGGGAGGTCATGCGGCGTCTCCGGAGATCGAGGGGTGGGGAGGTGCGGGGGTGGCGGGACGAGGGCTGAGACTACCCGCGCGGCGCCCACAAGTCGGTCCACCGGACGCCCGCCTCCCGCGCGAGGTCGCGCAGCAGCGGCAGCGACACCCCCACGACGGCGTGCGGGTCGCCCTCGACCCCACGGACGAACGCCCCACCGAGGCCGTCGAGGGTGAAGGCACCCGCGACGAGCAGCGGTTCACCCGTCGCGACGTAGGCCTCGATCTCGGCGTCGGAGACGTCGGCGAAGTGCACCGTCACGCTGGCGACGCCGCCGATGGTCGCGCCGGAGCCACCCGCGTCGGGGTCCCGGGTGTCGATCAGCCAGTGACCCGTGTGCAGCACCCCGCTGCGACCCCGCATGGCCTGCCAGCGGGCGCTCGCGTCGGCGGCGTCGCTCGGCTTGCCGAGGACCTGACCGTCGAAGGCGAGGACGGAGTCGCAGCCCAGGACCAGGGCGTCCTCGGCGACGTCGTCGTGCCCGGCGACGTCCTCGGCCTTCGCCTTGGCCAGGACCAGGCAGACGTCCTCGGCGTCGGTGACGCCGTAGTGCGCGACCACCGCGGGTTCGTCGACCCCCGACACGATGACCTGCGGGTCGATCCCGGCGGAGCGGAGGGTGGCCAGCCGGGCGGGCGAGGCGGAGGCGAGGAGCAGCGACGTCACGCCGTCATGGTTCCACGCCCGACACCCCGGACCGGCCCCCGCTCAGGCGGGGAGCAGGGCGGAGCGCAGGACGTCGAGGCCGACCGAGCCGACGTCGAGGGCCCGGTGGTGGAAGGTGCGCAGGTCGAACGAGTCACCGTCGTGGGCGGCGACGTCGTCGCGCAGGGCCGTCCAGAGGCGCTCGCCGACCTTGTAGCTCGGGGCCTGACCGGGCCAGCCGAGGTAGCGGTCGAGCTCGAAGCGCAGGACGTCGGCGTGGTTGCCGGACACCGACTGCAGGAACGCCCACGCCTTCTCGTAGGTCCACTCGCCGCCACCGACCTCGGCGGGCGCGGGCAGGCCGCAGTGGATCCCGATGTCGAGCACCACGCGGCCCGCGCGCAGCAACTGCCCGTCGAGCATCCCGAGGACCTCGCCCGGGGAGCGCAGGAACCCCAGGTCCTGCATCAGCCGTTCGGCGTAGAGGGCCCAGCCCTCGCCGTGCCCGGAGATCCAGCAGGCCTGCCGGCGCCAGCGGTTCAGGACCGCGGAGTTCACGGCCGTCTGGCCGACCTGCAGGTGGTGGCCGGGAACGCCCTCGTGGTGCACGGTCGTCGCCTCGCGCCACGTCGAGAACGTCGTCTGGCCCGTCGGGACGGCCCACCACATCCGGCCCGGGCGGGTGAAGTCCTCGCTGGGGCCGGTGTAGTAGATCCCGCCGCTCGTCGTGGGCGCGATCCGGCACTCGAGGCGGAGGATCTCGGCCGGGATGTCGAAGTGCCTGCCCTGCACGGCGTCGATGGTCTCGTCGGAGCGGTCCTGCATCCACGCGCGGAAGTTCGCGGCCCCCTCCACCACCAGGGCGGGGTCGGCGTCGAGCGCGGCCGCGGCGGCCGCGACGTCGCGGGAACCGGTGATGCGCCGGGCCACGTCGGCCATCTCCGAGCGCAACCGGGCGACCTCCTCCAGGCCCCACGCGTAGGTCTCGTCGAGGTCGATGGTGGCGCCGACGTGGTAGCGCGACCACAACCCGTACCGCTCGCGGCCGATCGCGTCGACGCTCGGCGCCTGGGGCAGGAGTTCTTCGCGCAGGACGTCGGCCAGCCCCGCGTAGGCCCGCGCGGCCAGCTCCCCGGCGCGCTCGACGGCGGCGCCGTGGCCCGCGGGGAACGTGGCGAAGAACCCGTCCGGGGCGGCGTAGGACCCGGCCTCGGCGATGCAGGCCCGCACCTGGCGGACCGCGGCGACCCGTCCGGTCGCCGCGGCCGCGCGCAGGCTCTCCACGTAGCCGGTGATCGCGTCGGGGACGGCCGCCAGGCGCTCACCGACGACCTGCCAGTCGGCGGCGGACTCCGTCGGCAGCAGGTCGAAGACCATCCGCAGGTCCTGGACGGGGGAGGCGATGACGTTGAGGTCGCCGAGGGTCTCGCCCGCGTCGTGCAGGGCCACCTCGAGCCCGAGCCGGTCGTTCATCGCGGCCACCGTGACGCGGTCGACCTCGTCCACGACCGGGGTGGCGGCCAGCTCGGCGAGCGTCGAGCGGTTCAGCGCCGCGACCTGCTCCAGACCGGCCGGGGAACGGTCACCGAGACCGGGGGCGGGATCGGGCACCCCCAGCGTGAGGGCGAACGTCGGCTGCAGGCGCAGCACCGTCTCGAGGTGCCCCTCGGCGACCGCGTCGACGGCGGTGGCGGGGCGTCCGGCTCTCTGCACGCCGCGAGACTAGCCGCGTGATCACCCCCGCGCGTTCGCGGCGGCCGCGTCCAGCAACGGCAGCAGGCGTTCCAGCTGCCACGGGATGTTCAGCACCGTCGCCGACGTCGCGCTGACCAGCGACTGGTCCTCGAGCCAGGCGACGGCGTCGGCGGCGACGGCCGGCATCGTCGCGTAGACCGGGTCCGCCCGGAGCTCCTCGCGGGGCATGCCGTAGCCGATGACGAGGTCGGAGTCGACGTCGCGCACGCGTTCCTTGGCGACCTCGGCGTAGAACGTCTGCTCCTGCTCGGCCAGCGCCAGCACGCCCGGGGAGTCGACCAGGCCGAGCTCGTGCAGCATGTCGACGCGCGGGTCACCCGGGAGGTAGACGTAGAGGGTGCCCGGGTCGGCCGAGACGTAGGTGATCGTCCTGCCCCGCAGCGCAGGGTGTGCGGCAGCGCTGTTCGCGAGGTCGTCCTCGGTGTCCGCGACCAGGGTCGCCGCCTCCTCCGTCCTGCCGACGGCCCGGCCGATGAGGGTGGCCTGGTCCTGCCAGGTCGTCAGCCACGGCTGGTCGGGGTAGGCGACCGTGGGAGCGATCCTGCTGAGGGTGGTCCAGTCCTCGGCCGTGATCCCGGAGTACACCGCGAGGACCAGGTCGGGGGCCAGGGCGGTGATCTGCTCGAAGGGGACCTCGCCCGAGGTGGGGTTGGGCAGGAACTCGGTCTGCGCGGCGTCGAAGTGGCCCTCCCACCAGGGGTAGGTGCCGTCCTCGAGTCCGCCGTAGGTGACCTCGGGGACGCCCACCGGTTGCAGCCCCAGCGCCCACAGCGCGTCCTGCGAGCCCCAGCCGAGGCAGACGATCCGGGTCGGGGTGGCCTCGATCGTCGTCGAGCCGAGGGCGTGCTCGATCGTCACCGGGAAGGCCGCGTTGTCGGCACTGCCGGTGCCCGCCGGGGTGCTGCCCGGGTCCTGGGTCGATTCCGCACTGCCGCAGGCGGTCACGAGGGCGGCGAGGGGAGCGGTGGCGAGCAGGGCTCGGCGACTGGGGCGCACGGGGACTCCAGGAGGACAGCGGTGGTCAGGTCAGGCTCACCTCACCACACAACCCCCCGTTCCGGGAAGTCCGGTGCGTAGCGTGGGGCCGTGGACACGCCGTGGACCGACCTGGACCGACCTCCGCTGCGGGCGCTGCCGCTGCGGCGAGCCCTGGTGGGGGACGGGCTCTGGAGCCGTCTCGACCTCGTCGCCACCACCGGCTCCACCAACGCCGACCTGCTCGCCGACACCGACGCGCCCGACGGGGCCGTCCTGGTCGCCGACCACCAGGCCGCCGGGCGCGGGCGCCTGGGCCGGGTGTGGTCGGCACCGCCGCGTTCCGGCCTGGCCGTCTCGGTGCTGCTGCGCCCGCGACGTCCCGTCGCGGACTGGTCGCTGCTGCCGCTCGTCACGGGCCTCGCCGTCGTCGACGCGATGCAGGCCCTCGGGGTGAGCGCCCGGCTGAAGTGGCCCAACGACGTCCTCGTCGAGGGTCCCGACCGGCCGGGGAAGGTCTGCGGGATCCTCGCCGAGGTCCGGGGGGAGCGCGTCGTGCTCGGGGCCGGGATCAACGTCTCGCTGCGCACCGACGAACTGCCCGTCGACACCGCGACGTCGCTGGTGCTGGCCGGGGCGCGCAGCCACGACCGCGACACCGTCCTGCGGCGCTACCTGCGGGCGCTGCGCACCCGCGTCGACGCGTGGGCCGCGGGGGAGTCACCGCTGGGCGACTACCGCGCGCTGAGCGCGACCATCGGCCAGGACGTGCGGGCCCACCTGCCCGACGGATCGGCGCTGGAGGCCCTCGCCGTCGACGTCGACGACGACGGACGGCTGGTCGTGGAGGGGTCAGACGGCGCCCGGACGAGCCTCTCGGCGGCTGACGTCGTCCACCTGCGCCGACGCTGACCCCGCGTGCTGCTGCGGGTGGGCCTCCCAGCCCTCCTCGCCGAGCTCCTCGACGAAGACGAAGCGGCGGTAGGCCCACCAGCGGAACAACGTCCCCAGCGCGACCCCGACGATCTTGGCGGACACGTTGGAGGCGACCGGACCGCGCAGGTCGAGGACGTAGTACGTGAAGGCCAGGCAGACCAGGGAGATGAGCAGACCGACGCCATTCATCACGAAGAACAGCACCAGCTCCCGCGGGGCCGAGGCCCGGCGGCGGTGCCGGAACGTCCAGTACCGGTTGCCCAGCCAGGCGACCAGGATGCTCAGGACGGTCGAGATGACGTTGGCCGTCAGCGGTTTCGCGTGCAGGACGCCGACGCCGTCGGCACCCGCGTAGCGGAGGAGGTTGAACACCCCGAAGTCGGTGACGAAGGCGACCCCGCCGACGATGCCGAACTTCGCGGCCTCGCGCGCCAGCACCTCGTAGGTGTCGCGCAGACGGCGCACCAGCCCCTGGTCGTTCCTGCTCACGCTGCTGTTCCCGCCCTCTCGCTCGTCCGTGCCACCCGTCCCGGGCCGTTGCCCGTGCACCGGTGCGGCCACGCAGTCTGACGGGTCAGGCTGGGAACCGGCTCCAGGTCAGCGTTCGGAGCGGGCCCGCGTGTCGGATGGGGCCGACCTCGGCTCGAGGTGGTCCTCCATCTTCATCGCTCCGACGATCCCGATGACGACGAACGTCACGCAGGCGATCACGGTGAACAACTGGACTTCCCCCTCCGTGGGCACGCCCCGCAGGCAGCGGAACGGTGCGACCAGGGTGACTCACCCCACGAGAGGTGGCATCCCAGAGGTCCATCGGCACCCGTCGGGTACGGCTGAGCGGGTCCGGTGGCCTACCCTCGGCGAACGTGTCGACCCTCGGTTCGCGACCCGACCCCGCCCCCTACGCCCGACCCGGTGGGTTCCCCGTCGTCGGGGTCGTCGGCGGGGGCCAGCTGGCCCGGATGATGCAGCCCCCCGCCATCGCCCTCGGGCTGCGGTTGCGGGTGCTGGCCGAGGGCCCCGACGTCAGTGCGGCGCAGGTCATCACGCCCGCCCCGATCGGTGCCGCCGACGACCTCGAGGCGCTCGTCGCGTTCGCCTCCGAGTGCGACGCCGTCACCTTCGACCACGAGCACGTCCCCACCGCGGGACTGCGCGCGATGGCCGAGGTGACGTCCGTGCAGCCCGGGGCCGACGCCCTCGTGCACGCCCAGGACAAGATCGTCATGCGTGAGAAGCTCACCGAGCTCGGGGTCCCGTGCCCCCGCTGGGCCCGCGTCGGCGACCGCGCGCAGATCGAGGAGTTCGCCGCGCAGGTCGGTTGGCCGGTCGTGCTGAAGACCCCGCGCGGTGGCTACGACGGCAAGGGCGTCCTCGTCCTGGACTCCCCGGAGGACCCCGCCTGGACCACGGCCGACGGGTGGTTCGCGGACTGGGCCGAGCGGGGTCCGCTGCTGGCCGAGGAACACGTCCCCTTCACCCGCGAGCTCGCGGCCCTCGTCGTGCGCAGCCCGTCCGGGCAGGCCGCGGCCTGGCCCGTCGTCGAGACCGTCCAGCGCGACGGCGTCTGCCACGAGGTCACCGCCCCGGCCCCCGACCTCGACGACGAGCTCGCCGCCCGGCTCACGGGGATCGCGCTGAGCATCGCGGGCGGCCTCGGCGTCACCGGCGTGCTGGCCGTCGAGGTGTTCGAGGTCGTGCGCGACGGGCGCCCGACCGTCCTCGTCAACGAACTCGCGATGCGCCCGCACAACTCGGGCCACTGGACCATCGACGGGTCGCAGACCAGCCAGTTCGAGAACCACCTGCGGGCCGTGCTCGACCTCCCGCTGGGGTCCACGGCGGCCCGTGACCCGTGGACGGTCATGGTGAACGTGCTGGGGCCGCGAGAGATCGAGTCCCGCCACGAGGACCTGTACCGCTCCTACCTGCACGTCATGGCCCACGACCCGGGCGTCAAGGTGCACCTGTACGGCAAGGAACAACGGGCCGGCCGCAAGCTCGGCCACGTCACCGTCCACGGTGACGACCTCGACACCGTCCGCGCGCGTGCCCGGCACGCGGCGGCCTTCATCGCTGGGGAGATCGACGAATGAGCGCAGTGCGTGTGGGACTCGTCATGGGTTCCGACTCCGACTGGCCCGTGATGGAGGAGGCCGCCAAGGCCCTCGACGAGTTCGCCGTCGGCTACGAGGCCGACGTCGTCTCGGCGCACCGGATGCCGCAGGACATGATCGCCTGGGGTTCCGCCGCCGCCGAGCGCGGCCTGCAGGTCGTCATCGCCGGGGCCGGCGGGGCCGCCCACCTGCCCGGCATGCTCGCCAGCGTCACGCCGCTGCCCGTCATCGGCGTCCCCGTCCCGTTACGTCACCTCGACGGCATGGACTCGCTGCTCTCCATCGTCCAGATGCCGGCCGGGGTTCCCGTCGCGACGGTGTCCATCGGCGGCGCCCGCAACGCGGGTCTGCTGGCCGTGCGGATCCTCGCGGCGACCGACACCGACCTGCGCGCCCGGATGGTGCAGTTCCAGGACGCGTTGCGCCAGAGCGCCTACGACAAGGGCTCGGCGCTGCGCGCGCGGACCCGCCGGGGTGGCGTGGGTTTCGGCGGCTGACCGCCGCTGCTCGGCTGGAGTGGAGCGTTCGGCGGCTCCCCGTGTTCCTGAAGCCGCCGAACGCTCCACTCGACGCTTCGGCGGGGTCCCCTGACCCACCCTCACCGGACGGACCGACACACGGTGGTGCTGCGTACTGGGTGCACGGTGGACTGTGCGCGGTGCTGGGCTGCGCGGTGCACGGAGAGTCGAACTCCAGGCTGCCCTCCACCCCCATCGGTTGGCCGGGGTGCCCGCCGGCCATCGGGTCGTGTCCGCTCCCGTCCGGTTACCGACTTCCCGCCTCGATCAGTCAAGCAGTTCGTGCGTCCAGTTCGCCTCCTGGATGCGGCCTTCCAGGGTGCGCAGCGTGCGGGCCACCTCGTCGGCCTGCGACCGCAGTTCGCCCACCGGCAAGGCCTTGAGCTGCCGCAGTTCGCTGCGCAGGTGACGCAGGCTGCTGCCCGCCGCGGCGTCCGCGGCCGACACGAGCAGGGCGTGGCGCATCCGCAGGACGTCGCGGGCCGCGAGCGCGTCCGTCATCGACCCGTCCGGGCCGAGGTCGACCTGGGAGTTGGTGCGGTTGATCCGGGTGATGAGGTTCTGCAACCGGGTGAGCACGTGCCCGGCCTCCACGAGCAGGGCGGCGGCGTCCTCGGCGGGTTCCTCACCCTCCTGGTACCTGGCGTTGGCGGTGATGCGGGCCCGCAACTGCTCCACCCGGCGCTGGGCGTCCGCGCGCTCGGTCAGTCCCTCGGCGATCTTCACGGCTGCGACCCTAGGCGCCGGCGCGGGTCTCGTCGACGGGGTCGCACCGCCCTGTGGGTACGGTCGGGCGGTGAGTCTGCACACCGAGTCCCACCGCGTCGACGGTCACGACGTCCACGAGCACGTCCTCACCGTCCCCCTGGACCACCGGGGTTCCGACCCCGGGAGCATCGAGGTGTTCGCCCGCGAGTACGTCCGCGACGGGCAGCGTGACGCCCCGCGGCTGGTGTTCTTCCAGGGCGGGCCGGGAAACCCCGCGAACCGGCCGGAGGTGGTCGGTGGCTGGCTGGAGCGGGCGCTCGAGGAGTTCCGCGTGGTGCTGCTGGACCAGCGCGGCACGGGCCGGTCCACGCCGCTGGACCGCCAGAGCCTCGCCGAGGTGGGTTCCTCCGCCGACCAGGCCCGCTACCTGAGGCACTTCCGCGCCGACTCCATCGTGGCCGACGCCGAACTGCTGCGCCTCGCGCTCGGCGACGACACCTGGGCCGCGCTGGGCCAGAGCTACGGCGGGTTCTGCCTCACGACCTACCTCTCGCAGGCCCCGCAGGGTCTGCGCGAGGTGTTCATCACGGCCGGCCTCCCGGGGATCGCCACGACCGCCGACGACGTGTACCGCGCGACGTACGCGCAGACGGCCGTGCGCAACGCCGAGTTCTTCGCCCGCTACCCCCGCGATCTGGGTGTGGCGCAGGCGGTCGCCGACCACCTCGAGCAGCAGGAGGAACTCCTGCCGAGCGGGGAGCGGCTCAGCGCCCGGCGGTTCGCGACCATCGGCATCGCCCTGGGGCAGGTGTCCGGTTTCGACGCCCTGCACTTCGCGCTGGAGGACCCGTTCACGCGCAGCGGCCGGTTGCGCGAACGGTTCCTGCTCGAGATGGGGCGACGGCTGTCCTTCGCGGCGCACCCGCTCTACGCGGTGGTCCACGAGAGCATCTACGCCCAGGGGGCGGCGACGAACTGGGCCGCGCAGCGGGTGCGGGCGGAGTTCCCGCGCTTCGACCTCTCCAGTGGTTTCGCCTTCACCGGTGAGCACGTCTACCCCTGGCAGTTCGAGGAGGACCCCGCGCTGGTCCCGTTGCGCGGGGCCGCCGACCTGCTGGCCGCGGACGCCGACCTCCCGCCGCTCTACGACGCGGACGTGCTGGCCGGGAACACCGTCCCCGTCGCGGCCGCGGTCTACGTCGACGACATGTTCGTGCCCTACGCGTCCTCCCGGGCGACCGCCGCGGCGATCCGGGGTGCGCGCACCTTCGTGACGAACGAGTACCAGCACGACGGTCTGCGGATGGACGGGCGGCGGCTGCTGGACGTGCTGTTCGGGCTGGCGCGTCGTTAGGGCGTCGCGAAGGTGTGGAAGCGGTTCTTGCCGCCCACCTTCGCCGTGTACATCGCGTGGTCGGCGTTGCGCAGCAGCCGGTGCGCGTCGACGTCCGGCCCGGCCAGGGCCAGCCCGACGCTGATCCCCACCTGCACGGTGCGGCCGTCGAGGACGAGCGGTTCGCGGACCCGGTCGACCACCCGGCGCGCCACGGCGGTCGCCACCTCGAGGACGCGTCCCTCGGGGATCCGCAGCAGGACGACGAACTCGTCGCCGCCCAGGCGGGCGCAGAGGTCACCCGGACGCAGCGTGCGGCGCAGGCGGTCCGCGACCCGGCACAGGAGTTCGTCGCCCGCCGCGTGGCCGAGTTCGTCGTTGACGGGTTTGAACCCGTCGAGGTCGCAGAACAGCACGGCCGTGCCGTCCGCGCCGGCCCGCAGCTCCCGTTCCAGGGCCAGGGTGAACGTCGAGCGGTTCGCGAGACCCGTGAGCCCGTCGGTGCGGGCGGCCCGGACGAGGTCGTCGTGCTGCTCCCGACCGCGCAGCGCCAGGACCGCCTGCTGCGAGACCGCCCGGACGGCGGTGGACACCTCGCCGGAGGAGGTGCGCGAGGACTCGCCGACGACGATCCACCGCGTCGGTCGTCCGCCCGGGGCGGGCAGGGCGAGGCTGATCCAGCGGTCCGCGTGGCCGACCTGCTGCAACCGCTGCAGCAGCGGACCGCTCACGGGAGCGGGTTCGTCGGTGCCGGCGAGGGCGTCGCGGTCCCACGGTGTGGAAGCGGGTAGTTGCAGACCCGTGGAGGTGTGGACCGCGGTCCGCCCCGCGCGCTCCTCGACGCCGAGGGCGTGGCTGCCCGGCGTGGCGGAGCAGACGGCTTCCGTCGCGACCCAGGCCAGACGCACGATCTCCTCCCGGGTGCCCGCGGTCAGCAGGGCGGCGCTGAGACCGGCCAGTGCGGCCTGGCGTCCGGTCGCCTGCTCCCGGGCGAAGAGGCTCCCGGCCAGGTGGCGGGCCACCGCGCTGATGAGCAGCGTCAGCGGCAGCGGGCCGAGCAGACCGCCGACCACGACGGACCCGGGATGGCCGGGCAGCAGCGGCCAGGTGACCAGGGAGGTCAGCAGGGCACCGGCGACGAGGACCGCGTGGACCACCCCGCACCGCCACGAACCGTAGACGGCGCGTTGCCACATGGCGGTGAAGGCGAAGCCGAAGGCGAGCTGCGGGGAGCTCGCGCAGGCCGCGAACGCGGCCGACGCCGCGGCCTCGAGCAGGTCGGTGGACCAGTGGGCCGCGGCCACCCGGTACCGGCGGAGCCAGACCGCGCAGAGAACGGTGCTCGCCAGCGCGAGACCCACCAGGGTGCTCCCGCGTTCGCCCACGACGGCGCCCGGCAGCGTGAGGGCCAGCGAGACCAGGGCCGAGCCGCAGAAGAGCCAGCGGGTCCGGGCGATCAGTCCCTCGGGCCGCCGCAACGACCGGCGCAGCACAGGTCGGGTCACCCGGAGGTCATCGACGTCCCGCCGGTGGTCCTTGACCGCCCGGTGGGCTCTGGGGGGGCGGGACCGTCACTCTGGCCCCTCGTGTCTCAGGTTGCTCACACGTAACCCTTGTCTGTGAGCACTCTGAGCACCAAACTCGGCCTCGATCGTCCACCGAACCTGGAGGCCCCGTGCGCAAGATCGTCCTGTCGGCCGCGATGAGCACCGCGCTCCTCGCGACGACGCTCGCGGTGACGCAGTCGTCATCGTCGGCTCAGTCCGCCACCCCCGCCACCACCCGCACGGCGAAGACCACCACCACCGCGGCCCAGTACGTCGTCCTCTACGACGCCGGCGTCAGCGACGCCCTGGCCCGCACCTCGATCGCCGCGGCCGGGGGCACCGTGCTCTCCAGCAACGCCGAGGTCGGCTACGCGATGGTCTCCAGCGACGCCGCCGACTTCGTCGAGAAGGCCGGTTCCGCCCTCGGCCTGGTCGGAGCCGCGAAGAACCGCAGCATCGGTGAGGCGCCCGCCGACACCGTCGCCGACGCCGCCTCCGTCGTGGAGAAGCTCACCGCGTCCGAGCGTGCGCAGGTGCAGGCGAACGTGGACCTCAAGTCCCTCGCCACCCGCAAGCCCAAGGACGAACCGCTGGCCCCGCTGCAGTGGGACATGGCCGCCATCGGCGCCACCAGCGACGGCTCGTACGCGACCCAGCCCGGCACGAAGAAGGTCACCGTCGGGATCATCGACACCGGCGTCGACGGCACCCACCCCGACATCGCGCCGAACTTCGACGCCGCGGACAGCCGCAACTTCGTCACCGACATGCCCGACCTCGACGGTCCCTGCGAGGTCGCGACCTGCGTCGACCCCGTCGACGTCGACGACGACGGCCACGGCACCCACGTCGCCAGCACCATCGGCGCCCCCATCAACGGCCTCGGGATGGCCGGTGTCGCCCCCAAGGTCAACCTCGTGAACATCCGCGCGGGCCAGGACTCCGGGTACTTCTTCCTCCAGCCCACCCTCGACGCGCTCACCTACGCCGGTGACGCCGGCGTCGACGTCGTCAACATGAGCTTCTACGTCGACCCGTGGCTCTACAACTGCCAGGCGAACCCGGCCGACTCGCCCGCCGAGCAGCAGCAGCAGCGCGTCGTCGTCGCCGCCGTCCAGCGCGCGATCGACTACGCCCGCAGCAAGGGCGTCCTGCCGGTGTCCGCGTCCGGCAACGAGTCGACCGACCTCGGCGCCCCGGGCGTCGACTCGACCAGCCCCGACTACCCGGTCGACGCCGACGGCAACCCGACCCAGGCCCGCGACCGCACCATCGACAACGCCACCTGCCTCAACGTGCCCGCCGAGAACGACGGCGTCGTCACCGTGAACTCGACCGGCCCGTCCGGCCGGAAGGCGTACTACTCCAACTTCGGCACCGAGCAGTCCGACGTCTCCGCCCCCGGTGGCGACGCCTACGACACCCCCGACCAGCGGGTCAGCCCCGACGGGGAGATCCTCGCGGCCTACCCGGAGGCGCTCGCCATCGCCAGCGGTGACGTCGACGAGAACGGCGACCCCACCAGCCCGTTCGTGATCCGCGAGGTCACCAAGGACGGCCGCAACGCGTACTACCAGTACCTGCAGGGCACCTCGATGGCGTCCCCGCACGCAGCCGGTGTCGCGGCCCTCATCGTCAGCCAGTACGGCAAGCCCGACAAGGCCCACCCCGGCACCCTGACGCTGGACCCGGACCTCACCCAGGCGATCCTGCTCGGGACGGCCACGGACACCCCGTGCCCGGTGCCGGCGGAGTTCACCTACCGCCGCGTGTCGGCGACCGCGGGGGAGAGCACCACCACCGCGACCTGCGCCGGACCGGCCGACGACAACGGCTTCTACGGCGAGGGGATCGTGAACGCCCGGACCGCGGTCTCCGCGTTCTGAGGTCAGTCCTCCCGCACGCACCACGACCCCGCCGACCGCACCTGCGGTCGGCGGGGTCTTCGGGTCTCAGGCCGCCAGCGACTTCAGGGCCGCGGTGTCGTCCTTCTTGAGGTCCTCGAACATCTCCAGCGCCTTGTCGGTGTTCCACTTCACGGCCAGGCCGTGGGCGGTCCGCAGGTTCGGGTCGGAGACGGGGACCGTCATCGAGATCCCCGAGGCGCTCGACGCGCCGCGCATGCCCTGCAGGAACTTCACCAGGTCCCCGATCCCGGCGTCCTCGTCCAGCGTCACCGCGGAACCGCCGGAGGAGGCCAGCGGGAAGGCCTTGAACGGGTTCAGCAGCGTCGCCGGGCTGGCCGCCTTCGAGATGATCGCCGCGAGGAGTTCGCGCTGACGCACGGCGCGACCGAGGTCGCCCTGGACGTCGGAGTAGCGGTACCGGGCGTAGCCCAGCGCGGTCCTGCCGTCCATCTGCTGGCAGCCGGCCTGGATGTCCAGCCCCGCCCGCACGTCGTCGACGGCCTGCGTCGGGCACATCTGCACGCCGCCGACGGCGTTGACGATCTGGGCGAACCCGCCGAAACCCGTCTCGACGTAGTGGTCGATGCGCAGCCCGGAGACGTTCTCGATCGTCTGCATCAGCAGGGGAGCGCCCCCGATCGAGAACGCCGCGTTGATCTTGTTGCTGTCGTGGCCCGGGATCGGCACGTAGGAGTCGCGCGGGATGCTGATGAGCGCTGCGGGCCCGCCGCCGTCGGGGACGTGCAGCAGCATGATCGTGTCGGTGCGCTGACCGGAGATGTCCGTACCTCCCGCGGAGTACTCCGCGATCTCCTCCGGGGACAGGCCGTCGCGGGAGTCGCTGCCGACGATGAGGTAGGTCGTCCCCGGGGTCGCCGCCGGCCGTGCCCCCGTGGAGGCCGCGGCCACCTGGTTCACCGCGGACCAGCCGCGCCAGGTCAGCGCCAACGGGTAGGCGACCGCGAGGACGACGAGGACGGCCACGATCCCGAGGACCCGGCGGCGACGGCGGACGTTGCGGCGCGGCCGGGACCGGGGCTCGCGGGGTTCTCGCGGTTCCCGGAGTTCACGCGCGGTCTGCGGGGCCGGCGCGGCGGGTTCGTGGAGGTCGAGGAGGCGCTGTTCGCGCCCGGGGGTCTGCGCCGCCGGCCTCGGGGGGGCGGGACGTCGCGACGGGCGGCCGTAGGTCGTGGAGTGCCACTGCTCGCCGCGGTCGGCGGTGTCGTCGTTCGGCGGCTCGGCGGGCATTGCTCCACCGTACGGCGCTCGGTGCGCCGGATCCGGTACCCGCGACACGCCCGCACGCGGGCCTCACGCTTCGCTCACATCCGGGCCCCCGACGCCAAGAACCCTCCCCACCCAGCGAGCGCCCGGAACGGGGGCTGCGCCGGGCGGGAAGGGTCCTTCCCACGGGTGGTGCGTCAGGCGCGCGGGCGGCCCAGCGCGCGGTACGTCCAGCCGGCGTTGCGCCAGCGCGAGGGGTCGAGGGCGTTGCGGCCGTCGAGGATGCGCTTCTCCTTGACCAGCCCGGCGATGGTGGCCGGTTCCAGGTCGCGGTACTCCTTCCACTCCGTCAAGAGCAGGACGACGTCGGCGCCGCGGACGGCCTCCTCGACGGTGTCGGCGTAGGAGATGTCCGGGACGGCCTTGCGGGCGTTGTCCAGGGCCGCGGGGTCGGTCAGGACGACGTCGCCGCCCTGGAGGCGGATCTGCGCGGCCACGTTGAGGGCGGGGCTGTCGCGGATGTCGTCGGAGAGCGGCTTGAACGCCGCACCGAGGACGGCGACGCGCTTGCCGATGAGCGAGCCCTCGCAGACCTCGCGGGCCAGGTCCACCATGCGGATCCGGCGGCGCATGTTGATGGAGTCGACCTCGCGCAGGAACGTCAGCGTCTGGTCGGCGCCGAGCTCCCCGGCGCGGGCCATGAAGGCGCGGATGTCCTTGGGCAGGCAGCCCCCGCCGAAGCCGAGGCCGGCGTTGAGGAACTTGCGCCCGATCCGGTCGTCGTGCCCGATGGCGTCGGCGAGCTGGGCGACGTCGGCGTTGACCTTCTCGCAGAGCTCGGCCATCGCGTTGATGAAGGAGATCTTGGTGGCGAGGAAGGAGTTGGCGGCGACCTTGACCAGCTCGGCGGTCTGGTAGTCGGTGACGATCAACGGGGTGCCCCGCTTCAGCGGCGTGGCGTAGACCTCGTCGAGGAGGGCCTTGGCGGCCTTGCCCTCGGTCGTGGTCTGGCCGCCGGAGACGCCGTAGACGAGGCGGTCGGGGGTCAGGGTGTCCTCGACGGCGTGACCCTCGCGCAGGAACTCGGGGTTCCAGGCCAGGCCGGCGCCCGGGGCCTTGTCGAGGACCTTGGCGGCCAGGCGGGTCGCCGTGCCGACGGGGACGGTGGACTTGCCGATGACGAGTTCGCCGGCGGCGACGTAGGGGAGGAGTCCGTCGACCGCGGCGTCGACGTACTTCATGTCCGCGGCGAACTCGCCCTTCTTCTGGGGTGTGCCCACGCACACGAAGTGCACGGCCGACCCGGCCGCCTCGGCCATGTCGGTGGTGAACTTCAGTCGGCCGGTGGCCATGGTGCGCTCGAGCAGTTCGGGCAGCCCCGGCTCGAAGAACGGCGCACGAGCGGCCTGGAGGGCCGCGATCTTCTCAGGGTCCACGTCGATCCCGATGACGTCGTGTCCCAGCTCCGCCATGCATGCCGCATGGACGGCTCCGAGGTATCCGCACCCGATGACAGTCATCCGCATGGAGCGCACAGTAGCGATACGTGAGCGGTGAGAGAACTCTTGACTCCATCCGTGGCGGTGTGCGTGCCCGCTTCGGGGGGCTCAGGAGGTGGGTTCGTGCAGGAGTGGTGAGGGAGGTCACGGCGGCGCGTGACACTCTGTGCCTCAAGATTCGGCCGTCAGAGGTCGAAGACTGGAGCCACGGCACGTCCCACCGGAAGGTCACCATGCGCTTGCGTCCTCGCACCCTCGGCCTCGCGGCCGCCCTCGCGGTCAGCTCGGCCCTCGTGGCGGGTGCCGCTCCCGCGACGGCTTCCCCGGGAGTCGACCTGAAGGCGGCGGCGACCAGCCGCGTCTACGGGGCCGACCGCATCGGCACCGCCGTCGCCGCCTCGAAGTCCTTCACCGGACAGGGGGCCGACGCCGTCGTCCTGACCCGCTCCGACACCTTCGCCGACGCCCTCGCGGGTGCGCCGCTGGCCTCGGACAAGGGCGGCCCGCTGCTCATGACGCCCCGCACCAGCCTCGACCCCGGCGTCGCCGCGGCGATCAAGGACGAGCTGAAGCCCGGCGGCACCGTCTACCTCCTCGGTGACGCCAACGCCCTCTCCGCCGACGTCGAGAACTCCGTGAAGGCCCTCGGCTTCCCGACGGTCCGCCTCTTCGGTTCCGACCGCTTCGGCACCGCCGTCGCGATCGCCAAGCAGCTGCCGTCGGCCACGAGCGTCTCGGTCGTCACCGGCTGGAACTTCCCCGACGGCCTCGCCGCCGGTGCCCTCATGGGGGTCGTCGACACCGACTCCGGTCACAGCATCGGCGCGGTCCTGCTCTCCGACGGCAACAACCTCGGCGCGAGCACCCAGGGCTACCTGGACTCCCGTCGGTTCAGCACCAAGATCGCCGTCGGCGGGACCGCCGTCACCGCCGTCACCAAGTACCAGACCGGCTGGTCGCAGCTCGCCGGCAACGACCGCTACGAGACGGCGTCGCTGGTCGCCAAGCAGTTCACCTCCACCGCGTACTTCCAGGACGCCACCGAGATCATCGGTGTCGCCACCGGTGAGAACTGGCCCGACGCCCTGGCGGGCTCGGCGCTGCTCGCCTACGGCGGTGGCCCCATGCTGCTGACCGCGAAGGGCTCGCTGCCCGCCAGTACCCGCTCCGCGATCGACGCGCTCAAGGCCGACGCGGCCACCGAGGGCACGTCCATCCAGAAGGTGCTCGTCTTCGGTGACGAGAACTCGGTGTCGGCCGGCGCCTACGACGCGATCGTCTCCGCCGTCGGCTGAGGCGGTACCCGTCAGGCAGGCCCGTCGCGCTCGTCGCGGCGGGCCTGTTCGCGTGCCGGTTCCTGGCGCCGGGCCTGTTCCGGGGTCACGGCCTCGTCGAGGGCGAGGCGACGGGCGAGCTGGGTGATGGTCTCCTCCAGGTGGCGCGAGCGCCGGTAGGAGGAGACGACGAACCCGAGGAACGCGATCACCAGCCCGTAGAGCAGCAGGTCCGCCCCCCGGCCCACGCCGACAGCGTTCGCGACGTCCGTGACGGCCCCCGGGACGAGGATGCTGGCGACGGCCAGCGCGACCAGCGCCCCGAGCAGCAACCGGCGGATCGCCTGGTGACGGGCTCCGGCGGTGGAGCGGACGAGGACCACGCCGACGACGAGCACGACGACGATGAGCAGGACCTGGATGGCGAGCACGCGGTCTACCCCAGCAGCGTTTCGACGAGGATGTTGATGCTGTTCAGCAGCGACTGACCCTTGGAACGGGAGTAGTCGGTGTAGAGCACGTGGACGGGGTGCTCGGCCCAGCGCAGGTCGCTGCGCCCCACCTGGTGGACGATCTCGCTGGCGTGGGCCATCCGGTTGTGCCGGATGCGCAACGTCGCGGCGCCCGTGCGCGAGAGCACCCGCAACCCGTTGTGCGCGTCGGTCAGGCGCATCCCCGTCGTCCGGTTCGTGTAGACGACCGCGGCGCGCAGCACCAGGCGCCGCAACGGGTCCAGCTCGGTGCGCCGGTCCAGGAAGCGCGACCCGAAGACGACGTCGAGGTGCTCGCGCTCCAGGCGGGCGACCATCGCCGCGGCGTCCTCGACGCGGTGCTGGCCGTCGGCGTCGAAGGTGACGACCGAACGCGTCGACGGATCGCGCAGCGCGTAGGCGATGCCCGTCTGCAGGGCCGCGCCCTGGCCGAGGTTCACCGCGTGCCGCACCACCACGGCGCCCGCGTCCTGCGCCGCGGCGGCGGAGGCGTCGGTGCTGCCGTCGTCGACGCAGACCACGTGGTCGAACCGTTCGCGCAGCCCGCGCACGACGTCGCCGACGACGCTGGCCTCGCAGAACAACGGGATGACCACCCACGTGCCGGGGAAGCCGGGCGTGCACGGATCGACCGGGGAGTCGGTCGTGGGGACGTTCGATGAGGTGTTCACGGCCCGTCCATCATGGCTGCTCGCCGCCGTCGATCGGCGCATCGGCGAGGATGGCGCGCGTGAAGTCCCTGCTGTCGACCGTCCGCGCCCTGCTCGCCCTCCTCCCGGCGGGGAGTTCGCGGTTCGTGACGGCCTACTGCACCGCCCAGGCCCTGCTCTCCGTCTTCGACGTCGTCGCGCTCGGTCTGCTGGCCGTCCTGCTGCCCGCCGCGGTCAGCGGGAACGGGCAGCTGGCGATCGCGATCCCCTTCCTCGGCTCGGCCATCACCACGACCCAGCTCATCGTGCTGATCTGCGTCGCGAGCCTGCTGCTGGTGCTGAAGTCGCTGACCCAGCTCGCCCTGGTGCGCTGGGGGGTGATCCGCTTCGCCGAGCACGAGGTCGACGTCGCCGACCGGCTCGTGCGCTCCTACCTGTCGGCGTCGTGGGCCTACCGGCTGCGGGCCAGTTCGGCGCGCGCGGTCCGCACGGTCGACGAGTCGCTGAACCAGTCCTTCAACGGGTTCCTCATGCCGTTCTCGAGCCTCGTCGCCGAGGTCGCCTCGTTGTTCGCGGTGGGGATCGTCGTCCTCGTCGCGGCCTGGCAGACGGCGATCGTGGCCGCCGTCTACTTCGGGCTCGTCGCCGTCCTGCTCTACTCCGTCATCGCGAAGCGGGCCGCCGCGGCGGGACGCACCGCCACGGCCGCCAGCGTCGACACGATCCGCCTCGTGCAGGAGTCGTTCGCGACGACGAAGGAGATCACCCTGCGCGGTCGCGGCGACCAGCTCGCCGGGGTCGCGCGCGAGGTCCGCACGGGCAGCGCCCGGGCGCGCGGGATGGCGTTCTTCTACTCCGTCGGGCCGCGCTTCGTCCTGGAGGCGGCCCTGCTGGGCGGGTTCCTCGTCGTCGGTGGGATCGCGGTGCTCACCCAGGGCGTGACCGAGGCGGTGTCGGCGATCGGCCTCTTCGCCGTCGCCGGGTTCCGCGTCGTGCCGTGCCTGACCCGGCTGCAGTCGGTCTTCGCGACGATGCACGCCCACGAGCCGAACGCCCAGGAGGTCCTGGAGGCGCTGCGCGAGACCGGCGCCTCCCACGGTGCCGCCCGCTTCGCCCCGGTCGACCCGCGCGGACTGCCGGACGGCGCCGTGGCCATCGACCTCCTCGACGTCACCTTCACCTACCCCGGCAGCGACCGTCCGGCCCTGGACGGGGTGTCGATCACGGTGCCCGCGGGGTCCCGCGTCGCCGTCGTCGGCCGCTCCGGCTCGGGGAAGTCCACCCTCGTCGACCTGGTGCTGGGGCTGCTCACGCCGTCCTCGGGGCAGCTGCTCGTCGGCGGCAAGCCGTTCGACGAGGTCGCCGCGGCGTGGCGCGCGCGGGTCGGCTACGTGCCGCAGGAGGTCGCGCTGCTCGACGCCGACGTGGCCCGCAACGTCGCTCTGTCCTGGCGCGACGAGGACGTCGACGTCGCCCGGGTCGAGCAGGTCCTCGCGGCCGCGCAGCTCAGCGACGTCGTCGCCGGTCTGCCCCAGGGCGTGCACACGCCGGTGGGGGAGCGCGGGTTGCGGCTCTCCGGCGGGCAGCGGCAGCGGCTGGGGATCGCGCGGGCCCTCTACGCCGACCCGAAGGTCCTCGTCCTCGACGAGGCGACGTCGGCGCTGGACGCCTCGACGGAGGCCGCGGTGACCGCGACGGTCGCCGCGCTGCGTTCGGAGGTGACGGTTCTGGTGGTCGCGCACCGGCTCGCGACGGTGCGCGACTGCGACGCGGTGGTGCTGCTGGAGGAGGGGCGCGTCGTCGACGTGGGGACGTTCGACGAGGTCGTCGCGCGGGTTCCGGACTTCGCCCGCCAGGCCCAGCTCTCGGGCCTGGCGAGTGATCACGAGATCGCTGGGTAGGGTCACCGATCGTGTCGTCCCTGGTCCGCATCGCGACGCGGACCTACCCGCCGGACGTGGGTGCCGCGCCGTTCCGGCTGCGCGCCCTCGCCCGCGCCCTGGTCGAGGCCGGGTGCGACGTCGAGGTCGTCACGACCACCGCGACCGCGCCGGAGACCCGTGACCCCGGGGTCGCCACCTCGCGCTTCCCCGTGCTGCGCGACGGCGACGGTGCCGTGCGCGGGTACCTGCAGTACCTCTCCTTCGACGTCCCGCTGACCGCACGGCTGCTCACCGGTCGCCGTCCCGACGTCGTCGTCCACGAACCGCCGCCCACCACCGGCGTCGTCACCCGGATCACCTCGGCGCTGCGCCGGACCCCCTACGTCTCCTACCTGCCCGACGTCTGGTCGCAGGGTGCCGTCGCCGCCGGCGCGCCCCGGCCCGTGCTCCGGGCCGTCGAGTTCGCCGAGCAGGCCGCCCTGCGCGGGGCCGCGCGCGTCCTCGCCGTCACCGAGGGGATGGCGCAGCAGGTGGTCCGCGGCGGGGTCGACCCCGACACGGTCCGCGTCGTCGGCAACGGCGTCGACGTCGACGTGTTCCGCCCGCAGGAGAGCGTCGCGGGGCCGGGGTTGCGGGTCGTCTACAGCGGCACGATGTCGGAGTGGCAGGGGGCCGAGGTCCTGCTCCGCGGGTTCGTGCGGTTCCTCGGGTCGAACCCCGACGCCCGGCTGACCATGGTCGGCGGGGGAGTCGACGTCCCGAGGTTGCGGGCGCTGGCCGCCGACCTCGCCCCGCACGCCGTGGACCTGCCCGGCACCGTCGCCCCGGAACGCGCGGCCGAGCTGCTGGCCCACGCCGACGTCGCGCTCGCCTCGCTGGTCCCGGACACCGGCTACGACCTCATGTCGCCCACCAAGATCTTCGCCGCCACCGCCTGCGGGACCCCCGTCCTCTTCGCCGGGGTCGGGGGCGGCGCCGACCTCGTGCGCGAGCACGACCTGGGGTGGGTGGTCGGGCACTCCGCGACCGCCGTCGCCGACGCCCTGCGCGAGGTCACGACCCCGACCCCGCCGACCCGGGAACGCCTGCGGGAGTGGGCCCTGGAGCACGGGTCGCTGGCCTCCGCCGCGCGACGGGCCGCCGCCGCGGTCCTCGAGGTCCTGTGAACCCCCCGATCCCCGTCATCACCGGCGGCTCCCCGGCCTCCGACGCCCTGACCCTCGCGCTCGGCGTCCTCTGGGTCCTCCTCCCGGGCGGTCTGGTGCTGGTGGCCGGCGGGGTCCGGAAGGTCCCCGTGCTGCTCGGGGCCGCGCCGGCCACCTCCGTCGGGATCTCCACCCTCGCCGCGACGGTCAGCGGGCTGAGCGGCACGCGGTTCTCCTGGTGGCTCGTGCTCGCGGCCACCGCCGGTCTGCTCGCCGTGCTCGCCCTCGTCCGCGGCCGGGCCGGTGCCTTCGAGACCGAACGGGTCCCGCGCGGGCCCGCGCTCGCCGCCGCCGCGCTGCTGCTCGCCGCGACCGCCACCGCCCTCGAGCTGTTCCGCCGCGGGATGGGGGCGCTGGCGACGCCGTCGCAGGAACACGACACCCTCACCCACGCCCTCGTCACCGCCCGGATCCTGCGCACCGGTGACGCGGCCCCCTGGCGCGGGCAGGTCCTCGACGTCGTCACCGGGACACCCGCGCAGTACTACCCGAACGGTCTGCACCAGTGGGCCGCGCTCGTCGCCCAGAGCGGGGACGTCAGCGCCGTCGCCGGCTTCAACGCGACCAGCGTCGTCGTCCTCGCCGTCGTCCAGCCCCTCGGCCTCCTCGCCCTGGCGGCGCGGACCCTGCCGAAGGAGTGGCTGCCCGCCGGCGGGGTCGCCGCGATCGCGTCGGTGCTGGCCTACCAACCGCTGCAGGCCATGCACCACGACTCGGGCGCCCTACCCAACGCCGCCGCGATCGCCTTCGCCCCCGGGGTGGTCGCACTGCTGCTGCCCCCACCGCGGACCCCCGGCCGGGGTGTCGTCGGGATCCTCCCCGCGATCGCCCTCGCCTGCGCCGGAGCCGTCACCGTCCACCCCAGCGCCGCCCTCACCATCGGCGGCGGCTTCCTCGGGGCCTACGTCTTCGGCCTCGTCCTCCGCGCGGAAACAACACTTTCCGCCCCTGACCGGGCACGTTCGAGGGCGGAAAGTGTTGTTTCCGCGGGGACGTGGCTCGCGGGGCTCGCCGGGGCGGGGGTCCTGGTCGCCGCGCTCGTCGGGACCGCCCTCACCCAGGCGGCGGCCGCCGGCGGCGGGTCCAGCTCACGCTTCGCCCGCGACATCCCGGCGGAGTCGCTGCCCGACGCGCTGCACCGCGTGTTCACGCTGCCCTTCCAGGGCGGCCTCGACCTCGCCTCCACCCGCGAGCAGTGGTGGCTGGCGGTCCCCGTCCTGCTCGGCGTCGCGCTCGCCGGGCGCCGGGCCGGGGCCGTCGCGCTGACCTGGCTGGTCTGGTCCGCGCTCGCGCTCGCCTACCTGCTCGACCTGCACGCCCCGGGTCTCGACCTGGTCTGGGACACCGCGTGGAACTCCTACTTCCGGGTCGTGGCGCACGGCAGTCCCTGGGCGTGGCTGCTCGTCGGGGTCGGTGTGCTGCGGCTCTCGACGCTGCTCGCCCGCCGGTGGACCCCCGTGCTGGCCCCGGTGCTGGCCACCGTCCTGGGCGCCGCGCTGCTCACCGCCAACGTGCTCGACGTGTTCTCGATCGAGGTGCAGGCCCTGCGCGAGCGCTACGCCGAGCCCACCTACCAGCGCATCGACGCCGACGACCAGGCCGCCGGCCGCTACCTGGCCGCGCACGTGCAGCCCGGCCAGCGCGTCATGAACTCCGGCAACGACGGGTCGACCTACGACTACGTCCTCGACGGTGTCCCGATCCTCGCCACGACGGCCGTGCCCACGACCCCGCTGCCCGACCTGCGGACGCTGACGGCCCGCTTCCACGACCTGCCCACCGACCCCGAGGTCCAGGCGCTGGTCGCGAAGTACGACATCGGCTGGGTCGTCGTGGACTCCGTGGCCCCCGGCCTGCCGCTGAAACCGGCCGACGCCGTGTTCTTCGGCCAGCCCGGCTACGACGTCCCGCCCGGGCTCACCGGCCTCGACGGGGTCGAGGGGCTGCGCAAGGTCTTCACCAGCGGGACGGTGAGCGTGTGGCAGGTGACCCTGCCGTGACACCGCGAGCGACCTGGCACCCTGTCCCGGTGCCCCGGGAACGTGTCATCGCCGTCGTCGTCGCCTGGGACCGCCGCGACCTGCTGCTCGCCGGGCTCGACGCGCTCGCCGCCCAGACCCGCCGCCCCGACCTCGTCGTGGTGGTCGACAACGCCTCCTCCGACGGCTCCCCACAGGCCGTCCGGGAGTGGAGCACCGGCACCGACCTGCCGCTCGACCTGGTCGTCCTGCCCCGCAACACCGGCGGCGCCGGCGGGTTCGCCGCCGGTCTGGCCCGCGCGGTGCACCGCCACGACGCCGACGCCGTCTGGCTGATGGACGACGACACCGTCCCGACCCCGACGGCGCTCGCGGAAGCGCTGGCCGCCCTGCGGCGCACCGGGTCCGCGGTCGTGGCGAGCCGGGTCGTGTGGACCGACGGCCGGGACCACCCGATGAACACCCCCCGCGAGCGTCCCGGGGTCAGCGCGCAGGAGCGGGCGGCGGCCCGGGCCGCGGGCTGCCTGCCGATCCGTTCGGCCAGCTTCGTCGCGCTGCTGCTCGACGCGCGGGCGGTGCGCGAGGACGGACTGCCCGAGGCCGCCTTCTTCCTCTGGAACGACGACTTCGAGTACACGACCCGGCTGCTGCGCCGCCGGCGCGGGGTCGCGTGCGCGGCCAGCGTCGTGGAGCACCGCACCAAGGTGTTCGGCTCCACCGACGCCGACCCGGGGGAGCGGTTCGTGCTCGAGGTCCGCAACAAGCTGTGGACCTTCACCCGCTCCCGACCCCTCGACGCCCGCGACACCGTCCTCTACGGCGGGGCGACGCTGCGCCGCTGGGGCCGGACCATCGCCCGCTCGCAGCGCCGCGACGTCCTGCTCAGGGGCCTGACCAGCGGGCTGCGCCAGGGGGTCCGCCGCCCCGCCGCCACGGCCACCGTCCTCGCCGGCCTCGGAGAGGTCTCCGACGACGTCCGCGCCGTGGAGTCCGCCGCCGGCCGCGCCCCCCTCCTGGAGCCGGCTGGACGCCGGCTCCAGGACCTGAGGTTCTCGGTGCTGCTGCCGGTGTGGGCGCGCGACGAGGTCGCGCAGCTGCAGCGCGCGGTCGCCAGCGTGACGAGCGACCAGGAACTGCGGCCCGACGAGGTCCTGATCGTCCGCGACGGCCCCGTCCCCGACGACCTGCAGGAGGCCCTCGACGCCCTGCAGGGCGTCCGCGTCCTGGAACTGCCGGTCAACGTGGGTCTCGCCCGGGCCCTCGAGGAGGGTCTGCGGCACTGCACCTTCGACGTCGTCGCCCGGATGGACGCCGACGACGTGAGCCTGCCGCACCGCTTCGCCCGTCAGCTGCCGCTGATCGCCGCGGGTGCGGACCTCGTGGGGGCGGGTCTGCTGGAGATCGGCGCCGACGAGGACGACGTCGTCGGCCGCCGCGTCCCGCCGACCGGCGCGGCCGCGATCGCCCGCTACGCCCGCTTCCACGACCCCTTCAACCACCCGACGGTGGTCTACCGCCGTTCCGCGGTCGCCGCGGCGGGGGGTTACCGGGACCTGGACCTCATGGAGGACTACTGGCTGTTCGCGCGGATGATCGGCGCGGGTGCCCGCGTGGAGAACCTCGCCGAACCGCTCGTGAAGTACCGCGTGGGTGCGTCCCCGGACGCCGGCTCCTACGCCCGCCGCGGTGGTCTGCGCCTCTTCCGCTCCGAGCTCACCCTGCAGGGGCACCTGCTGCGGGAGGGGTTCACGAGTCCCGTCCAGGCCGCCCGCAACGTCGTCGTGCGCGGCGGCTACCGCTTCGTCCCGACCCGGATCCGCACGCTCGCCTACCGGGCGCTCATCGCGACGTCCCACCAGCAAGGAGGTGACCGGTGACCGCCGTCACCGACACGCAGCCCCCCGCCGACACCACGGCGGCCAGGCGCCTCCCCGAGGTCCGCTCGATCACCGGGCTGCGGATCGTCGCGGCCGTCTGGGTGCTGCTCTTCCACTGGAAGTTCACCCCGCTGCCGGACTGGGAGCGGGTGCGGGCCTTCCTCGTGCCGGTCACCGACTCCGGGCACCTGGGCGTCGACCTCTTCTACGTGATCTCGGGGTTCGTCATCACGCTGACCTACGTCGAGAAGATGGGCCGGCGACCGGACCTGCGCGGCTGGTGGCGGTTCTGGTGGGCCCGGATCTGCCGCGTCTGGCCCGCCTACGCCGTCGTCGTCGTGCTGTTCGGGATCTGGCTGCTGTGGCGGCGCAGCATCGACCCGACGTTCTACGCCTACCAGGGCGTCCAGCCCGACCTCGGGCCGTGGAGCTGGATCCAGCAGCTGCTGCTCGTCCAGCTCTGGCACCGTCCCGACTTCGACGGGGCCAGCTTCGTCGGCGCGACGTGGTCGGTCTCGGCCGAGATGGCCGCCTACGTCGCCTTCCCCGTCCTCGCGCTCGTGCTGTACCGGCTGAAGCGGCTGCCCTGGTGGGTGCTCGTCGCCGGCGCCGTCGCGCTGATGGCCCCGGCCGCCCTGCGCAGCTACCAGACCGGGGTCATCTACTGGGACTACAGCTGGCTGGAGCGCATCTTCACCTGCTTCGGCGCAGGTGCGCTGGTATGCCTCGCGGTGCGCAAGCTGCAGGCGGGTCCCCGCTCCGGCGAGCTCGCGGCCCGCTGGGCCCCGCGGGTCGCCTGGATCCTGGTGATCGAGTGCGTGCTCGTCGTCGGCTGGGCCGCGGGCCGGCCCTACGACCGCTTCGCCGTCGTCGCGGTCCTCTTCCCACTGCTCGTCGGCGCGCTGGCCCTCACCGACGCGGGCCCCTCGGCCTTCCTGTCCCGCCCGGCGATCGTGCTCGGCGGGCGGATCTCCTACAGCGTCTACCTGGTGCACGTGCCGGTGTACGAGATCTTCTGGACCTTCCAGAAGGAGGTCCCGCAGATCGCGCCGGGGGGGCCGTGGACGAGCTTCGTGGTGCCGAACCTGCCGATCGTCGCCATCGGGCTCGGGTGGGTCCTGTGGAGGTTCGTCGAGGAACCCGCCCGCCGCCGCCTGCGCGCGGTGGGCCGTGCGCGCCGTTGAAGTGGGTGGGGGTCCGGGACGGCTACGCTGACGCCACCATGCCCGAGCACAGTGACGCCCCTGTAGATGCCACGCAGAAGACGCCAGAGACGGAGCGACCGAGGGTGAGCCAGCCGTGAACATCGACCTCGTCGTCGTCGGATCGGGCTTCTTCGGGCTGACGGTCGCCCGTCAGTGCGCGGAGGACCTGGGCCTGAAGGTCCTCGTCATCGACCGCCGGCACCACATCGGTGGCAACGCCTACTCCGAGGCCGAGCCGGAGACGGGCATCGAGGTGCACCGCTACGGCGCGCACCTGTTCCACACCTCCAACGAGCGGGTGTGGGAGCACGTCAACCGGTTCACGAAGTTCACGCCCTACGTGCACCGTGTCTTCTCGACGTACCAGGGCGGCGTCTACTCGATGCCGGTCAACCTGCACACGATCAACCAGTACTTCGGCAAGGCGCTCTCGCCGGCCGAGGCGAAGGCGCTCGTCGCCGAGCAGGCGGGCGAGATCGACACCGCCGCCGCCGACAACTTCGAGGACAAGGCGATCTCGCTGATCGGCCGTCCGCTGTACGAGGCGTTCTTCAAGGGCTACACCGCCAAGCAGTGGCAGACCGACCCGCGCAACCTGCCCGGGGCCACGGTCACCCGCCTGCCGGTGCGTTACGGCTACGACAACCGCTACTTCAACGACACCCACGAGGGTCTGCCCGTCGACGGGTACACGAAGTGGCTGGAACGCCTCGCCGACCACCCCAACATCGAGGTGCGGCTGAACACCGACTTCTTCGACGCGGACCAGGAGGTCCGCAAGGGCAACGTCGCCGGGAACGTGCCGATCATCTACACCGGTCCCGTCGACACCTACTTCGACAACGCCGAGGGTGAACTGTCCTGGCGCACGCTCGACTTCGAGCAGGAGGTCCTCGACGTCGGGGACTTCCAGGGGGCGCCGGTCATGAACTACGCCGACGAGGACGTGCCCTACACCCGGATCCACGAGTTCCGGCACTTCCACCCCGAGCGGGACTACCCCAAGGACAAGACCGTCATCATGCGGGAGTTCTCCCGCTTCGCGGTCGAGGGTGACGAGCCCTACTACCCGGTGAACACCCCCGAGGACCGGCAGAAGCTGCTGGCCTACCGCGACCTCGCGTCGCGGGAGAAGGGCGTGCTCTTCGGGGGCCGGCTCGGCACCTACAAGTACCTCGACATGCACATGGCCATCGGGGCGGCCCTGTCGATGGTGGACAACAAGCTGACCCCGCACTTCAAGGACGGCGTGGCCCTCGTGGCCGGTGGGGTGGACGCATGAGCACTGTCACTTCTGGTTCGGAACTGCACCTCGCAGCCACCGGCGTGGGCCTCGCGCCCGACGACGGCGCGTGGCGCGAGGTCCACCGCATCGTCTTCCCGTCCCGCGCGGACATCGACGTGCTGCCGCTCTACGTCGACTTCTCCCAGTCGGAGGGTTTCGCCTCCGCGGAGTCCGACGGCGTCGAGTTCGTGAGCACCGGTTCCGGTGACTCCGACACCGAGGCCGCCGGCGACCGCCGCAGCCTCACCGTCCCGGCCGGCAAGCGCTACTCGCTGGGTTCCTACTTCAACGCGTTCCCGGCCTCCTACTGGCGCAAGTGGACCCGGGCCGAGAAGATCCGGTTCGCGGGCACGTTCGTCGGTTTCGGCACGGTGACGCTGTTCAAGTCCAACGCCCGAGGTTCGCGTCAGCGCGTCACGTCCTGGCGCGTGGACGGCGAGGCGCAGCTGCGCGAGGAACTCAGCCTCGCCCCCTTCGCCGACGGCGGCTGGTACTGGATCGACGTCGCCGGCGGTTCCGACGACCTGACGCTGGTCGAGGCCGCGTGGAGCGCCCCCGTCGCCGACCACGTCGCCGGCAAGGCCTCCATCGGGGTCACGACGTTCAACCGGCCCGACTACTGCGTGAAGACGCTCAACGCGCTGGCCTCCGACGCCTCCGTGCTCGAGGTCCTCGAAGAGATCGTCATCGTCGACCAGGGCACCCAGAAGGTGCGCGACGAGGACGGTTTCGACGAGGTCGCGGCCCTGCTGGGCTCGAAGCTGCGCATCATCGAACAGGCGAACCTCGGCGGGTCCGGTGGGTTCGCCCGCGGGATGTTCGAGGCCGTCCGCTCGGAGAAGGCCAAGTACGTCCTCCTCCTCGACGACGACGTGAACATCGAACCCGAGGGCATCGTACGCGCCGTGCAGTTCGGCGACGCGTGCCGCAAGCCCACCCTCGTCGGTGGGCACATGTTCGACATGTACGACCGTTCGGTGCTGCACACCCTCGGTGAGTCGGTGAACCTCTACCGCTTCTTCTGGGGCCCCGCGCGCGGGCTGTACCACGGCCACAACCTGGCGGCCTCGAACCTGCGCCAGACCCCGTGGATGCACCGCCGCGTCGACACCGACTACAACGGCTGGTGGATGTGCCTCATCCCCGTCGAGGTCGTCAAGGACATCGGGCTCTCGCTGCCCGCGTTCATCAAGTGGGACGACGCCGAGTACGGCCTGCGCGCCACGGAGCACGGCTACTCGACGGTGTCGCTGCCCGGTGCCTGCGTCTGGCACGTGTCCTGGAACGACAAGGACGACACGATCGACTGGCAGGCCTACTACCACGAGCGGAACCGCTTCCTGGTGGCCCTGCTGTACTCACCGTACGAGCGCGGTGGGCGGTTGTTCCGCGAGAGCAGCTACACCGACGTCAAGCACCTCATCTCGATGCAGTACTACGCGCAGGCCCTGCGCAACCGGGCGCTGAGCGACCTGCTGAAGGGCCCGAAGCACCTGCACGAACTGCTCGGCGCGACGCTGCCGGCCGTCCGGGCGCTGCGCTCGGAGTACCCCGACGCGCAGGTCGCCGCCGAACCCGACGCCTACCCGACCCCCAAGCGCGGCAAGCCCGCGCACAAGGGCAAGGAACCGCAGGCGCCGAAGAAGGCGACGCTGCTGCCGTGGGCCGCGCAGGCCGCGCTGCGTCAGTTGCGTCCCCCGAAGCCGGAGTCCGCGCAGCGTCCCGACGCGACCCTCGCCGCCAGCGAGGGCAAGTGGTGGGAACTGTCCCTCTACGACAGCGCCGTGGTCTCGATGGCCGACGGCAAGGGGGCGGTCTGGTACCGCCGCGACGCGAAGAAGTTCCGGTCGCTGCTCGCCGAGTCGGCCGACCTGCACCGTCGGATGCTGACGTCCTGGCCGCAGCTGCGGGCCGCGTACAAGGCTTCGCTGCCGGAGATCACCTCGATGCAGGCCTGGGCGGACACCTTCGGCGTCGACCTCGACGCCCCCCGCGAGGAGAGCTGAGCGTGCCGACGGCCACGACCGTCACGGCGACGTCGCCGCTGGTAGCCCCGGGCCACGGCTCGGGGCTGCTGGACGTCGTCCGGTACCGGTACCTGCTGAAGCTGCTGGTCCGCAAGGAGATGCGGGTCCGCTACCGCGGCTCCGTCATGGGTCTGCTGTGGTCCTACGTGAAGCCGGGCGTGCAGTTCGCCGTCTTCTACTTCGCGATGGGGGAGTTCCTCAAGCTCAACGAGAGCGTCCCCAACTTCGCGGTGTACCTGTTCTCCGGCATCGTGGTGATCAACTTCTACACCGAGGCGTTCGGCAACGCGACGCGCTCGGTGGTCGGCAACGCTCCGCTGATCAAGAAGATCTTCCTGCCCCGGGAACTGTTCTCGGTGTCCTCGGCGTGGGTCGCGGCGATCCACTTCCTGCCCCAGCTGATCGTCCTGCTGGTGGCCTGCTTCGTCACGGGCTGGCGTCCCGGGGTCGTGCAGATCCTGGCGGGTCTGCTGGGTTTCGTGATCGTGGCCGTGCTCTCGGTGGGGCTGGGGCTGCTCTTCGGTGCGGTCAACGTGCTGTACCGGGACTTCGAGAACATCGTGGACCTGCTGCTGATGATCGTGACCTGGACCTCGCCCGTCCTCTACGACTGGCAGAAGGTCGCCGCCGCGACCGGCGGTCCGAACTCCCTGTTCATGACCCTCTACCAGCTGAACCCGGTGACGGCGGCCGTCGAGCTGTTCCACTGGGCGTTCTGGTACCCGACCGGCGACGTCCGTGACGCCGTGGCCCCGGTCGTGCTGCCGCCGCACCTGCTGTGGTCGGGTCTGTGGGGTCTCCTCATCGCTCTCGTGATGCTCGCGCTGGGACAGTTCGTGTTCCGCCGCATCGAGGGCCGTTTCGCGCAGGAGCTGTGATGAGCGTGACGACTTCCTCCGACTCCCCGGTGCCGGGCGCCGCCGCGGCCGACGCACCCACCGCGATCGAGGTCCACGGCCTGGTCAAGGACTTCACCCTCCGCCACAACCGCTCCCTCAAGGAGCTGGCGATGGCGAAGATCCGCAAGCGTCCGATCTCGGACAACTTCCGCGCGCTGCACAGCATCGACCTCGAGGTCCGCCAGGGCGAGTCCCTGGCCCTGCTCGGGTTCAACGGGTCGGGCAAGTCGACGCTGCTGAAGCTGATCTCCGGGGTCATGCGCCCGGACCAGGGCACCATCGGGGTCCGCGGCCGCATCGCCGGGCTCATCGAGGTCGGTGCCGGGTTCCACCCCGACCTGACGGGGCGGGAGAACGTCTACCTCAACGGCGCCATCCTCGGGATGGACGAGGCGACGATCAACGAACGCTTCGACGACATCGTCGCGTTCAGCGAGATCGAGCGCTTCATCGACACCGAGGTGAAGTTCTACTCCTCCGGGATGTTCCTGCGCCTCGCCTTCGCCGTCGCGGTGCACACCGACCCCGAGGTCTTCCTCATCGACGAGATCCTCTCCGTCGGCGACGAGCCGTTCCAGAAGAAGTGCCTGGCCCGGATCGAGGAACTGCGCGCCGAGGGCCGCACGCTCGTCATCGTCAGCCACGACCTCGACATGGTCGCGAACCTCTGCACCCGCGGGATCCTGCTCGAGCAGGGTCGCATCGTGGCCGACGACACCGCGACCCGCGTCGTCGCCCGCATGCGCGGTGAGGCGTGACCGCCACGACGACACCGGGGACGGGGCGGCCGCGCACGGCCGGACCCGCCGCCTCCCGCTTCGGGACCTTCGTCCCCGCCCTCGTGGTCGGCGTCCTCGCGGCCGCCACCTTCGTCCTCGTCCACCGGGCCCTGGTCGACGACGCCTACATCACCCTCGCCTACGCGCGGAACCTCGCGCTGCACGGGACGTGGGGGCTGCTGTCGAACGTCGAGTCCAACACCGCGACGTCACCGTTGTGGGTGCTGCTGCTCGCCGGGGTCACCGCCGTCGTGCGCCGGCCCGTCGTCGCGCTGGGCATCCTGCACGTCGTGATGGCCGTGGCCCTCACCCTCTCGCTGACCTCCGCGGCCCGTCGCACGGGACTGCCGGCGTGGGTGGGTCCGGTCGCGGCGGTCGCGATCGGGGTCAACCCGCTGCTGCTGAGTTCCGTCGGCCTCGAGTCGGCGTTCCTCGTGCTGCTGCTGTCGTTGCTGCTGCTCACCGCGGTCCGCGGGGCCGCGCTGCCCTACGGGCTGGTCGCGGGCGCCGTCGTGCTGACCCGGATGGACGCCTCCGTCGTGGTCGTCGTCCTCACCCTGCTGACCCCGGCCGTGCTGAAGCGGGTCTGGATCGCCGTCCCCGCCGCCCTGGTCGTGGTGCTCCCGTGGATGGCGTGGAGCTGGTTCGCCCTGGGCTCCGCCGTCCCGGACACCGTCGTCATCAAGACGCTGCAGAAGGCGTGGGAGCAGTACGACGTCCACAACGGCATGCAGCTCTACGTCGAGGTCTACGGGCTGACGGCCGTCCTCGCGTTCCTGCCGGTGCTGCTGGGCGGGCTCGGTTGGTTCGTGCTCGTGGGGTTCGGCTGGACCCGTCGCCGGTCGGCGACGAGCGCCCCGAGCGAGCTGCGGGTGTGGCCGTGGCTGGCGCTGGGGATCGCGGGCGTCGCGCACTACGTGGCGCTGAGCGTCCTCGGCGTGCCGCCGTACCACTGGTACTACGCGGTGCTGGTGTCGGCGTCGACGATGGTCGGGGCCGCGGCCCTCGGTGCCTGCTTCCGCGGCCTGGAACTGCGCCCCGTCGCGCTCGGGGCGAGCGCGGCGGCCGTCGTCCTGCTCGTGGCGAGCGTCGGCTCCGACCTGCGGGCCGGGACGCCGTGGGCGCTGGCCCCGATCCAGACGAACTGGGCCCACCCGGCCCGCTACACCGAGATCGCCCTCGACGTGAAGACGATCCTGCAGCAGCAGGGGGGTCCGCAGTACGTGACCTCGCCCGGTGAGGTCGGGCACCTGGCCTACGTCTGCGACTGCGTCGTCGACTACTTCGGCGACCCGGCCCGGGTGCAGCCGATGATCGACCAGGTCGAGGCCGGGGCCTCGCCCCTGGAGAAGCGGCTGCTGGAGTGGAACTTCACGCACCGCGACGCGTCCGCACCGCCCGTTCCGGTGGCGGGGGAGTTGTTCCGCTACGACCGGGGGACCGAACCGCCCGCGGCGCAAGGGCTGCCGACCTGGCCGATCACCACGACCTGGGACATGGTCCCCTCCGACATCGTCCTGCAACCGGTGGGTGGCGCGTGAGCCCGTTGTCCTCGATCGCCGCGGCCGACCTGCGCGTCCTGCGCGGCGTCCAGTCCGCGGTGACCTTCCCCGGCGCCGTCCCCACGGCGACGGCCCTCTCGCACGCGGGGGAGCACGCCGCCGCGTGGATCGGCCTCGGCACCGTCGGGTTCCTGCTCGACCGGTCCCGCCGCCGGGAGTGGGCGATCGCCACGGCGTCGGTGGTCGCCGCGCACGGCGCCTCCGTCGTGCTCAAGCGCGTCGCGCGCCGGCACCGCCCGCTGGACCACCACGTCCAGGTCCGGGTCGGCACACCCAGCCGCTGGAGCATGCCCTCCTCGCACGCGACGTCGACGACGGCCGCCGCGGTCGCGTTCGCGCCGCTGCTGCCGGTCCCGACGTGGCCGCTGGTCCCCGCGATGGCCCTGTCCCGGCTCGTGCTCGGCGTGCACTACCCGAGCGACGTCACCGCCGGTGCCCTCCTCGGCGCCGCGACGACGGTCGTGGTCCGCCGGATCGCCTCGTGACCACCCAGGAGCGCTCGATCACCCCGTCCACGTCCCGGCTGCCCGCCTGGTTGCGGGCGATGCGCCCGCGGCAGTGGGTCAAGAACGTCCTCGTCCTCGCGCCGGTGTTCCCGGCCGGATCGCAGGTCGGGCTGGACACCCTCACCGGGGTGGGCGTCGCGTTCGTGCTGTTCTGCCTCGTGTCGAGCTCGATCTACCTCATCAACGACGCGAAGGACGTCGAGGCCGACCGCGCCCACCCGCGCAAGCGGTTCCGCCCGATCGCGTCGGGGGAGCTGTCCTCCCGGACCGCCGTCGTCCTCGCGATCGTGCTCGCCGTGCTCGCCCTGGGGTTCGGCACCTTCTGGCAGCCGATGCTCGGGGTCGTCCTCGGGGTGTACTTCGCGATCCAGCTCGCGTACTGCTTCGGGGTCAAGCACGAACCCGTCCTCGAGCTCGCCTGCGTCGCGTCGGGCTTCCTGCTGCGGATGCTCGCCGGCGGCACCGCGGGTGACATCCCGCTGTCGGGGTGGTTCCTGCTCACCACGGCGTTCGGTTCGCTGTTCATGGCGGCCGGCAAGCGCTACGGCGAGGCCCGTCGCGGGGAGCTCACCGGTGAACCGGTGCGCCGGGTCGTGCAGAAGTACTCCACCACCTACCTGCGGTTCGTCTGGACGCTCGCGGCGACGGTCGTCGTCACGACCTACGCGCTGTGGGCGATCGAGGTCCTGGTCGCCCAGACCGGCACGAACCTCGCGACCCTGACCATCGTCCCGTTCATCCTCGCCGTCCTGCGCTACGCCGTCGACGTGGACGCGGGCAACGCCGAGGAACCCGAGGAGATCGCCCTGCACGACCGGGTGCTGCTGGCCCTCGCCGTGGTGTGGTGCGGCTCGCTGCTGCTGGCGGTGTGGCTCTGATGCGCGAGTTCCTGCGCTCCGAGCGCATGGGCGAGGTCGTCCGGTTCCTCATCTCGGGCGGGATCGCCTACCTCGCCGACCTCCTGGTCTTCAACCTGCTGCTGCTCGCCGGGGTCGACTCGATCCTGGCGAAGGTCGTCTCCAGCGTCATCGCGATCTTCATCGCGTTCCTGGGCAGCCGCTACTACACGTGGCGCGACCGGCGCAGCGAGCACCCCGGCCGCGAGTACGCGATGTTCTTCCTGTTCTCCGCGATCGCGGCGGGCCTGCAGCTGCTGTGCCTGGCGATCACCCACAACGGCCTCGGCTGGACGTCGGCGCTGGCCGACAACATCTCCGGCAACGTCGTGGGGATGGCCATCGCGATGGTGTTCCGGTTCCTGACCTTCCGGACGTTCGTCTTCCCGGACCGCTCCGTCACCCGTGCGTGACCGTCGCTTCCTGGGCCCCGCGCTGCTGGGGGCCGTGGTGGCCGTCGCGATCGTCCTCTCCGGGGTCGGCCAGGAGTCGTGGGAACGCGGCTACGACCTCGCGGTCTACCGCGACGGCGCACGGGACCTGCTGGCCGGTCGCGACCTGTACCTGCGCGAGACCTACCGCGGGCACTGGTTCGTCTACCCGCCCTTCGCGGCGGTCCTCTTCCTGCCGTTGCTGCTCCTCCCGGCCTCCGCGGACCTCCTCGTGTGGGACGCGGTGCTGCTCGGGGTCACGGTGTGGGGGACCTGGCGGGTCTTCCGGTCCTTCGGCGCCGCGCTGTCCGCGGGTCTCGGTGTCGCGTTCGTCCTGCTGAGCGACCCGTTCCGGGAGGCGCTGGTGCTCGGGCAGATCAGCCCGCTCGTCGTGCTCGGGCTGGTGCTCGGGTGCCTCTACGGCGGGCGGGGCGGATCGATCCCCGCCGCGTTGTCGGCGGCGGTGAAGGTGACCCCGGCACTCGTCGTGGCGGCGCTGCTGAACCGGCAGGCGCGACGGTGGTTCGCGCTGCCCGTCGTCGTGGTCGGGGCCGTCCTGACCCTGCTCGGGGTGCTCGTCTCACCCCGGTCGGCGGTGTCCTACTTCGGGGGCCTGCTCTGGGACTCCGCCCGGGTCGCCGCCCCGGGGACGACGACGAACAACTCCCTGGCCGGGGCGTTCGCCCACGCCGGGGTGCCGACGTGGCCCGCGCTGGTGCTCAGCGTCCCGTTGCTGGTGACCGTCGCCGTGGTGGCGCGGCGCTGCGACTGGCTGGACCGGACGGCTCGCATCCGGTTCGGGCTGCTCGTCTCCCTGGTGACGTGCCTCGTGTCGCCGGTGACGTGGTCGCACCACGCGCTGGCCGCGCCGATCGCCGTCGTGGTGCTGTTCGCCCTCGGGCGGTACCGGCCGCTGGTGGTGCTGGCCGGCGTCCCGTGGTTGCTGCCGGTGCTGCAGTGGGGGCCCGTGCTCAGCGAGACCCGGCCGGTGTCGTTGCTGGTGCTCGTCGTCCTGCTGGTGCGGCGACGACCGCGAGCCTCGGTCACCCCACCGGAGCCGGCGACCGCGTAGGCACCGGGGGACGGACCACCAGCACCGCGACGACGACCGCCATGACCACGGCCGTCAGGGTCACGGGGACGGGCAGCACGGGGTCGAGCAGCACGAGCAGCGCACCGACCGGGACGACGGTGTTGACGAGGCGGTCGGCGCTCTGCCGGATCGCGAGGAACCAGATCCCGAGGACGAACACCGCGACGGGGACGGTCACCGTGAACGAGGCGGCGACGTCGCCGAGTTCGCCCTTCCCCGCGAGGTGCTCGATCTCCACCTCGATCCCGGCGGAGAACGCGCCCGCGGCGGCGAACACGAAGTAGTGCAGGTAGCCGTAGCGGAGGGAACTGCTGAGGTCGCGGATCACCCGGTGGTGCGGCGGCCAGAAGTAGGTCCACCACATCGCCGCCGTCACGACGAGGGTGAGGACGGCGATGGAGATCAGCGGTCGCAGCGCCTCGGCGTCGTGCAGGGCCTCGATGACCGCGTTGGCCGATCCGAGCAGGCTCTCGCCCAGCAGGATGAGGGTGAAGAGGCCGTACCGCTCGGTGATGTGGTGCGTGTGCCACGGCGTCCGGCCCTGGCGTTCCGCCACGACGGGGACGGCGATCTCGGCCAGGGCCAGGACGACGAACGCGGGGACCGCGAGGTCCTCGGGCAGGGCGAGGAACGCGATCCAGAACACCTGCACGATGGCGATGCCCAGCGCGTACACGACCGTCGTCCGCCGACGGGGCCCCGCGCTCCGCGCCGCGCGGAGCCACTGCGCGATCATCGCGACGCGCATGACGACGTAGCCGACGACGGTGATCGTGAAGTCGGAGTGCTCGAACGCCGGTTGCACCCCGGCCGCGAGGATCAGGACCCCGGCCATCTGGAGGATCGTGAGGACGCGGTAGAGCCAGTCGTCGGTGGCGAAGCTCGTGGCGAACCAGGTGAAGTTCATCCACGCCCACCAGATGGCGAAGAACAGCAACAGGTAGTGCGTGAGGGCGTACCCGACGTCGCCGTCGGAGAGGGAGTGGTGGAACTCGGCCGCCGTGATGCTCACGGCCACCACGAACACCAGGTCGAAGAACAGTTCCAGCGAGGACGCGACCCGTCCCGGTTCCTGCGGGTCGCGGGCCCGCATCGGGATCAGGCGGGCACGGGCGCTCGTCTCGGTCACGCGCCGACGGTAGCGGGTAGCGTCGGGCCGTGGAGGAGGCGCTGCGAGGGGGGTACCTGTCCGCGCCGGTCCGGCGAGGTGACACCGTCGTGCGGCCGACCGGACCGTGGAGTCCGGGAGTTCACCGCTTGCTGGGCGCGTTGGTCGAGCGGGGTTTCCCCTCCGCCCCGCGGCTCCTCTCGGTCGACGCCACCACCGAAACCCTGACGTTCGTGCCCGGTCAGGCCGGGACGTACCCGGTGAGCGCGGTCCAGCGGTCGGACGCCGCCCTCGTCTCGGTCGCCCGAACCCTGCGCTCGCTGCACGACACCACGTCGGGTCTCGACCTGGCGGGGGAGTGGCAGGCCCGGACGGTCCTGCCCGTCGAGGTCGACTGCTTCGGCCACAACGACCTCGGACCGTACAACGTCGTCTTCGACGGCTCCGAGGTGGTGGCCTTCATTGACTGGGACCTCGCGGGACCCTCGAACCGCGTCTGGGACCTCTGCTACGCCGCCCACCGCTTCGCGCCCCTGTCTGCGCCGCGGTCGACGGTGGCCTTCGGTTGGGATCCGGTGCCCGACCAGGGCGTCCGGTTGCGGACGTTCTTGCACGCCTACGGACGCCCGGTCGACGTCGGGTACCTGCTCGACCTGCTCGTCGTGCGGCTCTCCGCGCTCGCTGCGAACATCGAACTCCAGGTCTCCCGGGGTGATCCCGCCTACGAGCGGCACCGCGACGAGCGGCACGGGGACGGCTACCGCGAGGACGTCGGGTGGATCCTCGGCCACCGGGCGGAGTGGGTCGTTCAGGCGGCGGGTCGTCCGGCGGTGTGAACGTCGCGGACCACTGCGAGCCACCACCCCCGCTGCCGGACGACCTGGTCCCAGCTGAACCGCAGCACGACGAATCCCCGTCGCCGCAGTTCGGCGTCCCGACGGAGGTCCTCGTTGCGTCGTTCGCGTGCGGAGTGGAAGGTGAAACCGTCCACCTCGACGACCAGCCAGTCGTCGATGACGAAGTCGGTCCGGCCGGCTGGTTCCAGCACACGCTGGGTTCGCAGCGGATACCCCTCGTCGAGGAGGTCGACACGCGCGATGCTCTCCAGCGCCGAATCGCACACCGGGTCGGCCAGGGTGATCAGCCCACGACGGGGATCGTTGCGGTTCATCCGACGGGCTGCGTCCTCCAGTTCCTCGACCGTGACGAGGCCGCGCCGCAGGGCGTGGTCGAGGGGGACGAGTGCGAAACGCCGTGGGAGGCAGCGCAGGCAGTCCAGGACGGTGGTCAGGGGATCGGTGCACCCGTCGAGGTCACGGACCTCCCTGCGGTGCACCACCGTCCCCGGCCAGGTGCCGCGTGAGCCGGGAGGACTGGTGATGTGCGGCCGTGAGGGTGGGTCGACGAGGTCGAGCCCGAGGGCGGCCGCCGCGGTGTGGCAACTGCGGACACCCCCGAGGACGGCGGCCGCGACGAGTTCGGGGTGGGTGTCCAGCAGCGCGTACACGCCCCGGCTGGGCTGGACGACCTCGCCGACGGCGACGGCTGCTCGCAGGGCACGTCGGGACGTCCTGAGGTGCAGCCGTTCGAACCGTGCGGCGCCACCGCACTCGCGGAGGGCTTCGAGGGGGTCCATGGCCGGAAAGGTTGCCCGAACGGTGGCTCGGCTGCTCAGAGGCCTGTGGACAACGAGGGGGCGTACACGATTGCTAGCTCCATTCAACGACACACCGGGAGACTCGGGCGGTTCAACGGCGTGTCGTCGAATGGAGCTAGCAGTTCTGTTCGCCGACCGTGTGGTGCTCCACCACCAGCGGGGGCGACGACGGGGAGCACCACAGCGTGTGAGCGTCAGCTGCGGGCGACCGTGCGGGTGGTCGAGTCGTAGGTGAGCGTTCCGCCCTGGAAGGTCTGCGAGACGCGGGAGCCGTTCCACTGCTCGTCGGCCGTGGGCATGCCCAGGGAACCGTTCTCCCACCCCTGGGCGGCCCAGGTGGTGAGGAGCGCCCCGCGCACCGCGTGCGCACCGGTCGCGGCGGAGTAGTAGATCGACCCGCCCTGGAAGGGGGTGAACCAGCCCCGTCCGTTCGGCAGGGCGGCGTCCCCGGAGGTGGGGAAACCCAGACCGTTCTCCCAGCCGAGCTGACCGTACTTCTGCAGGATCGCGCCACGGACCTCGTGGGCGCCGGTCGTGGGGGACCAGTAGATCGACCCGCCCTGGAACCGGGTGAACCAGCCCGCCCCGTTCGGCGTGGGCGCGTCGCTGCTCACCGGCAGGCCCAGGCCCGTCTCCCACCCGAGGGAGGCCCACCGGCGGAGGATGTCCCCGCGGACGGCCTGCGCGCCGGTGGCCGCGGACCAGTAGATCGACCCGCCCTGGAAGTGGGTGTAGTAGGCGTTCCCGCCGGGAACCCGGCTGTCACCGGTCGTGGGGAAACCGAGGCCGGTCTCCCAGCCCATCGCGGCCCACTTGCTGCGGATGGCGCCGCGGACCTCGTGCGCACCGGTCGCCGCGGAGGCGTAGATCGAACCGCCCGCGTAGTGCTGGTAGGCGCCCTGGCCGTTCGGGGTGGTGAGTTCACCGGTGGTGGCCCCGCCCATCGTGCCGCCCGCACCGCCGAGGGCGTCGTACTGCAGCTGCACCGCACTGACGATGGCGAAGTAGTCCGACCGCAGGGCACCCAGCTGACGCAGTTTCGTCCCCGTCACCGCGACGCTGCCGTTGGTGCAGACGAGGGTCGCGCCGGTGACGCGGCCGCCGTAGTCGCCGCGACCGTCGCGGGCCTTGACGACGATGCCCGTCGCGGCGCCACCGGGGGCGCAGCCCGCGTTGAAGGCCGCGGCGGACACGGTGTTCGTCCAGGCGGCCACGGTGTCCCCGGGGGCGGTGCGGCCCGGCGCGGAGAACGGGTCCTCCTTGGCGACGAGGTACGGCTTGGAACCCGCGACCGTCCACCCTCCGTTGGAGGAGGAGAACTGGGTGAAGGCGACCTGGCCGGAGGAGGCGCGGATCTCACCGGCGGTCGCGGCGATCGCCGAGTTCGTCGACGACGGCGTCGTCCAGGTCTGCGCCCCGTTCCTGTCCCGGCTCTCCGCACCCCGGTACACCTGGCACGCGGTCGTGTCGCAGATGTCGGTCTGCGCCTGCGCGTTCAGCACGGACAGCGCGTAGCTGCGGGCCGCCACGGCCTGGGCCTTGAGCGCCTCCGCGTTCCAGGATGAGGGGGACTCGGCGGGCACGACCCCGCGCAGGTAGGTCTCGAGCGGGACGTCGTTGACGACGGTCAGGGTCGGACCGGTGACGATGCGGATGACCCCGTCGTAGCGGACGAAGGAACCGTCGCCCTTCTGCAGCATCACCCCGTCGGGACCGCTGATGGTGACGGAACCACCCCACGTCTGGTTCCCGCCGCCGTCGACGGTGCCGGAGAGCCCGGAGCCGCTCGGCGCGACGACCAGCCGCTGCCCGGCGCCGACCTTCTGGTCGGTGCCGGAGATGGACAACGGCTGGCCCGTGGGCGCGTAGACGGCGACGGCGGCGTTGGCGAACGACGTCAGTCCGACCCGCAGCGTCCGGTTCTCGCGCGAGGCGACGTCGGTGCCCGGGTAGTAGAAGTCGAGGATCGTGCGGTAGCCCTGGCCGGCGACGGCGCGCGACTGGGCCCCCCACTGCGACATGCCGATCCCGTGGCCGAACCCGTGGCCCACGAACGTGAACGAACCCCCGCTGGCGGGGCGCACCTCGTCGGCGGCCGCCGGGCCCGCGGTGAGGGTTCCGGCCGTGAGGGCCAGGGCGGTTCCGGCGATGACACCGGTGAGGCCGGTGACCAGGCGGGAGAGGGGGGTGCGTGTCATGTCGTCCTCCGGGGACTCGCGCGGTTCAGTGGTTCAGCGAGATCGAGGTGCTGCGGCGGACGGCGTCCCACACGAGGTAACCGCCCTGGAAGTCGAGGCGCAAGCCCCCCGGAAGGGGGTGCTCCTCGCCCACCGGGAAACCCAGCGGGCCGTTCTCCCAGCCCGAGGCGGCCCACGCGTCGCGGAACGCGCCGCGGACGGCGTGCGCACCGGTCGACGGCGACCAGTACACGGAACCGCCCTCGAAGTGGGTGTAGGTCCCCGGTCTCGTGGGCGTGCGCTGGTCGCCCGTCGTCGGGAAACCGAGACCGGTCTCCCACCCCAGTGCCGCCCAGCGGTCCCGGACCGCCCCGCGGACCTCGTGGGCCCCCGTCGCGGGGGACCAGTAGATCGAGCCGCCCTGGAAGTGGTTGTAGGCGCCGGCGCGCTGCGGGGTGCGCTGTTCGTCGGTGAGCGGCGCACCGAGCGCGGACGTGGCGCCGAGGGAGGTGAACCGGCCCGCGATGGCGCCGTGCACCTCGCGCACCGGCGTCGTGGGGGAGGAGTAGACGCTGCCGTAGCGGTAGTCGCGGCGCTGGACGCCCGTCGCGGACGTCGTGCGCCGGCCGCCGACGTCGGCGCCGAGGACGGAGCGGTCCCCGCCGAGGGCGATCCAGTGGCCCGTCAGCGGGTCGGCCGTCCCGCTCCACCACGAGGTCTCGCGGGCCGCGCCGGAGAACGTCAACGACAGGTGGACGTGGCTCGTGTGCGGGTCGGGACCGGTGTACGGCTGCCACCCGGCGGCGGGGTCGTACGCCTTCCACACCGAACGGTTCCAGATGACGTACATGACCCCGAGCCGGCGGGCGTTGACGGCGGTGTTCCCCTGCTCGTCCGGCGCCAGCAACCAGGTGGTGAACTCCTGGGCGAGGGCCGCCTGCGCCGGGTCCGCGGCGTCCAGCGCCCAGTCCAGCGCGCGGCCGTCGGAGTGCTCGGAGACCGGGACGCCGTTCGCCGGGCAGTCCCGGGAGGTGCCCACGGTCTGCTTCCCGTACGTGTCCCTGATCAGCTGCGCGAGCGCCAGGGTGCCCGGACGGGGTGCGGCGCAGGAGATCGGCGCCTGGTAGCGCGCGGGCAGCGCGTCGACGTCGGCGGGAACCCCCGCGGGGGTGCGGGGTGCCGCCGACGCCGCCGACGGCGCCAGCAGGCACGTCAACGTCGCGGCGAGGACTCCCGCCACGACGTTCCGCCGACGTCCCACGTCACTTCTGCTTCGCGGTGATCTTGCCGGTGGAGCGGTTCCAGGTCAGGGTTCCGCCCTCGAAGTCCATCCGCAGCCCGCCGTCGACGGAGTACTCGTCCTTGGTCGGGAAACCCAGCCAGGAGTTCTCCCAGCCGAGACCGGCCCAGGTCTCGCGGAACGCGCCGCGCACGGCGTGGGCGCCGGTCGCGGGGCTCCAGTAGATCGAGCCGCCCTGGAAGTGGTTGTAGAAACCCTTGCCGTTCGGGGTCGCGGTGTCGTCGATCGTGGGGAAACCCATGCCGCGTTCCCAGCCGAGGGCGGCCCAGCGGGCCCGGATGTCCCCGGCGGTCCAGTGGGCTCCGGTGGCCCCGGAGTAGTAGATGGAACCGCCCTGGAAGTGCGTGAACCAGCCGCCCGCGGCCTTCGAGTCGCCCGTCACGGGGAACCCGGCGGGGCCGCCCTCCCAGCCCAGCGCGGCCCACTTGCTGCGGATCGCGCCGCGCACGTCGTGCGCCCCGGTGGCCGCGGACCAGTAGATCGAGCCGTTCTGGAAGTGGTTGTAGGAACCGCCCTTGGCCTTGGAGTCGTCGGTCGTCGGGAACCCGAGCCCGTTCTCCCAGCCGAGGTTCCCCCAGGCCGCCAGGATCGCGCCGCGCACCGTGTGCGCACCGGTGGTCCTGTTCCAGTAGATCGCGCCGCCGGTGTAGAAGCGGTAGGAACCGCTCCCACCGGGGGTGTCGTTCTCGGGGGTGGTCGGTGCGCCGAGCACGGCGGCCCCGCCGACGGCGGCGTACTTCGAGTCGATCGCGGTGCTGGTGGCGGCACCCATGAGCTGGGCGACGCGGGCGCGGATGCTGTCCATCCGGGTGAAGCCGACGTTGCCGGGGCAGGCCGTGAAACCCACGTCGCGGTGGGCGTTGATCGTCCGGAGCTTCACGGTCGTGCCGGGGGAGTAGCGCGCGGTGCCGCCGCCGGCGGAGGTGAGGTAGGTGACCCCGTCGGCGGGCAGGCCGTACATCGACAGCTTCCAGGCGATGACCTGCGCCACGGAGTCGAGGCACTCGGCGCTCGGCGCGACGGAGGTGAAGTCGCCCATCATCGAGACGCCGAAGGTGTCGGCGTTGAAACCACCGGCGTGGGCGCCCACGACCGGTTGGGTGATCCCGCCGGCGCGACCCTCCCAGATGCCACCGAAGCGGTCGACGACGAAGTTGTACCCGAGGTCCGCCCAGCCCAGGGAGACCGTGTGGTAGCGGTACATTCCGCGGATCACCGAGGGGACCTCGGACTGGCTGTAGGTCCCGCCGTCGGCGGTGTGGTGCACCACGCAGGCCTTGATGGTGTCGCTGTAGCTCGCGCCGCCCTTGCGCAGGGACTCGTCGGCGCCCCAGTCCGCCCGGGAGCGGATCCTCGGTTGCGGGACGGCCTTCGGGCTGGCCTTGACCTCCGAGGCGAGGGTGCTGCGGGAGAGCGCGGAGCTCTCACCGGCGTCGACGAGCTGCAGGTGGGCGTCGGCGACGTCGGTCGCGGGCAGGCGCACCTGGACGGTCGCGCCGGCGCCGAGGGCGCCGACCCAGGTGGGGTCCGAGGCCGTCACGGAGCGTCGCCCCTCGGCGGTGTCCGGGTCGGGTTCGGAGTCGTTGAGGGGGAGGTCGCTCCAGGCGGTCCAGTCGCCGCCGGCCTTGCGCACCCGCAGCGAGACGGTGTCCGTGGAGGCGCCGGAGGGGAAGGTCACGCCGAGCATGTGGCCGCCGTCGACGTCGACGGAGACGACGGTCAGCCCACCGGTGGAGAGCAGACCGGCGCTGCGCCGGCCACCGAGCGGGTAGGCGCGGGTCGAGCCACCGACCTGGAGGGCCGCGGGGGCCAGGGCGCTCGCGGAGGTCTGCCCGCACAGCAGGGCGGCGCCGGCCGCCCCTCCGGCGAGGAGGGCGCGACGGGACAGGGGGGTGGTGACGGACCGCATCTGGGCTCGTTCCTCCTTCTGGCGTGGGGCGACGATCACCCCGTGGGTCACACCCACACGGGTGAACGCTCGGCTCCGGCATCGGCTGACCCACGGCGGACCTTGAGCGTGTCGCTGCTGTCCTGTGCGCCATCCGTCACGCAAAGTAGGTGACGATGCCAGTGGTGTACAAGGTGCGTGAGTGCACAACTGCGTAACACCTCTGTGGTCACTCACTCACTCTACGTCACAATCGTCCGTCCAGCCCCAGTTCTGAGGGCCGAGATGTGGTCTTCACCAAGGGTTCGAGTTGTTCGGGAACGACGAAGCCCCCCGGCCCGCAGGGGGCTCGGAGGGCTCGTCCAGCCCCTTCTCAGACTCAGGGGCACGTCACGCAGAGTGATGGCTACGTCGAACGGACGACCCCCAGAGGGGTGCCCGAGAACCCCGGGAAGATCGTCGCGAGCGAACCCGCCCCGCACCGCTTCTGCAGCACCTCGCCGATGATCGAGCGGTAGTCGCTCGTCCCGGCGAGGTCCCCGTCGACGAGCCGGTCGGCCCCCAGGCCCGGCCAGACGCCGTGGACCCTGCCGCCGACGACGCCGCCGCCGAGCAGCAGGACGGCGTTGCCGTGACCGTGGTCCAGACCGCCCGAGGCGTTCTCCCCGACCCGACGGCCGAACTCCGACAACGTCACGAGGGTGGTGGAGGCGAAGGAGCCGCCGAGGTCGGTCGCGAAGGCCGCCAACGACGAGGACAGCTCCGTGAGCTTCTCCTTCATCCACCCGCCGTCGACCCGGCCGAGGCCGGCGTGCATGTCCCAGTCGCCGTAGTCCAGGGCGATCACCTGGACCGGGGCGCCGGACTTCTTGAGCACGGCGGCCTGGGCGAGCGCCTTGCCGAGGTCGGTGTCGGGGTAGCTCGCCCCGTTCGCCGGACCGCTCGCGGTGCTCTTGAGTGCGGCGACCCCCTCCATCGCGGTGATGAGGGTGCCCGCGGGGGCCGCGACCTCGGGGCGGGCGCCCGTGTGCATGCGACGCAGCGCCGCGTGCCAGGTCGGCCGGTCGTCGCCCGGGCCGATGAGGTTGAAACCCGCGAGGGACGTCATCGTCGTCTCCTGGCCGGGCCCGGCGAACGAGCGCGGGGTGGTGTTGGAGATGCCGACCACGTTCAGCACCGAACCCGTGCCCAGCGAGCCGAGGGTGCGGTCGATCCAGCCGGTGCGGACCGAGGAACCCGGGGCGGCGAGTTCCATCTGCTCCATCGCGGCGAAGTGCGAACGCGTCGGGTCGGACTGGCCGACGGCGTGCACGACCCCGAAGGTCCCGTTGCGCCACAGCGGCATCAGCGGGGCCATCGCCGGGTGCAGGCCGAACGTCTGGTCCAGGCCGAGCAGCGTGGACCGCGGGACGGCGATGTTCGGGCGGGCCGCGTAGTACCCCGCGTCGCCGCCGGGCACGACGGCCGACAACCCGTCGAAACCCCCGTGCAGGCTCAGCACGACCAGGGTCTCGCCGTTCCAGCCGGACCCGGCGAAGGAGACCTGGGTGGAGACGTCGCCCACGGTGTAGGTGGTCGCACCCGCGGCCGCCGCGGCCAGCGCCGCGCGCAGCACGGTCCGGCGGGAGACGAGCTTCGAACCCTCGTCGCAGCCGCAGCGGTCGGCGTCCTCGAACTTCGACACGTCAGGGTCCTTCCTCAGCGGATCGTGAACGTCGGGCCGTCGAGCGTGAGCGCGACGACGTAGCGCAGGTTGTCCTGGACCCACCGGTCGTTCCTCGAGACCGGCGCTCCGGGCTGGCGGTTCGCGTACATCAGCAGCGCCGCCTTCTCGTCCGCGGTCAACGGGCTCCCCGTGAGGCGGACGCCCAGCGCGTCGACCAGCGCGCCCCAGGTGCCGGGGAAGTCGCCCAGCAGGTCCGGCGCCTTGGCGAAGGGCAGCTCGGGCGGGTACCAGCCGGCGGCGAAGTCCATGTGCCGGTTCCAGCGCGAGAGCGTGCCGCTGGGGGAGATCCAGGCCGCGGCCACGTCGGGGTACCCGTTGGGGGCGCCCCAGGCCATCGGCGCGTGCCCCTGGTCCAGCACGTGCCAGAACAGCTTGGTGATGCCGCCGGTGCCGCTGGACTCCATGCCGGTGCCCAGCGTCCGCAGGGTCGCGACGTAGTCCTCCTGCGGGGTGCGGACCTTCTGGCCCGCCGCGGACCAGAACTCGGCGGAGTCGAACAGCGTGCGCAGCACCGCGACGACCTGACCACCGGTGCTGGTCCAGGTCTGGGCCATCCGGTCGATCAGCGCCGCCGGGGGGTTGTCGGAGACGAACCGGGTGGCGATCCTCGTGCTGAGGCGGCGCGCGGTGGCCGGGTGGACCGCCAGCCAGCGCAGGTAGGCGTCGATCCAGCCGTTCCCGTCCGCCGGGGCGTGCGGGGGGACGACGAAGCCGAAGACGGTGCGGCCGCCGCCGTCGTGGCGACCGGCGTCGTAGACCGCGGAACCGTCCGCGGCGATCGTCAGGCCGGTCAGCAACCGGGCGGAGTTCTTGACGTCGGCCTCGGTGTACCCGGCGTCGACGCCGACGGTGTGCAGTTCCAGCAGTTCCCGACCGTAGTTCTCGTTCGGCTTCGCCGCGGTCGAGCTCGCGTTGTCCAGGTAGTTCAGCATCGCCTGGTGGCGGGCCGAGGCGACCAGCATGTCGGGGAAGCTCCCGAACGCGAACCGGCGGATCACGTTGCGGTCGTAGTCCTGCCGGCTGTACCAGGCGTCGGAACTCGGGCAGGTGACGTGCAGGACGTTGTTGAAGACGTCGACGACGACCTCGAACAGCTGCCGGTTGCTCCAGATCTGGCGGGCCAGCGTGAGGCGGCCCGTCTCGAGCATCGCGTTCCACTCCGTCGCCGCGTACCCGCCGGCGTAGAGCTGCTGGGCGCTGCGCCAGTAGAAGCTCATCCGGCCGGCGAAGGAGTCCATCGCGGCGTCGTCGACCGCGCCGGGAGCGAGCTGGCGGTCCAGCCAGGCCGCGGTGCCGAGCCTCGCGACCTCGGCCAGGGACGCCGGGGTGGGGCCCCAGCTGGCGCGGCGCAGCAGGTGCAGCCGGTCGGCGGCGCTCTCGTGCGCGAACGGCGACGCCGCGGGGCGTCGGCGGCCTCGGGTGACGGTGGCGGCGGAGGAAGGCACGCGACCTGTTCGGCAGGGGATCTCCGAAGCTTGAGCCGACCGGGTGGGCGGGCTGCGGACCGGGCCTTGCGCTGGAGTGCCCTCCAGCGCCTAGCGTCCCCGGCATGCGGACGACGACAGGCCTGGCGCTGCTCGCGCCGGGCGGAACCTTGCAGCCCTCGACCATCGAACGGCGGGACCTGCGCCCGGACGACCTCGCGGTGCGGGTCACGTGGTGCGGCGTCTGCCACACCGACCTGCACGCGGTGCAGGACGCGGGCAGCGGCCCGCTCGTCCCGGGGCACGAGTTCGTGGGCGTGGTGAGCGAGGTGGGGACGCAGGTCACCCGCTTCGCCGTCGGTGACACGGTCGCGGTCGGCAACATCGTCGACTCCTGCGGGACGTGCGCCTCCTGTCGCGCCGGTGACGAGCAGTTCTGCGCCGAGTTCCCGACCCTGACCTACGGCGGGAGGGACCGCGTCGACGGCTCCACCACGTCGGGCGCGTACGCGGGGGAGTACGTCGTGCGCGAGGGGTTCGCCTACGCCCTGCCCGCCGGGATGGACCCCGCCGGCGCGGCCCCGCTGATGTGCGCCGGGGTGACGGTCTTCGAACCGTTGCGCCGCTTCGGGGTGGGGGCGGGGGACCGGGTGGGGGTCGTCGGGCTCGGTGGGCTGGGTCACCTCGCGGTGAAGTTCGCCCGGGCGATGGGGGCGGAGGTCTCGGTGTTCACGACCTCGCAGGCGAAGGTGGAGGACGCCCGTTCGCTCGGGGTCGAGGACGTCGTGGTCTCCCGCGACGCCGACGCGATGGCCGCCGTGGCCGGCCGGTTCGACGTCGTGCTGGACACCGCGTCGGCCAAGCACGACCTCTCGCCGTACCTGCGCAGCCTGCGTGCGGACGGCACGTTGTGCGTCCTCGGCATCCCCGACCGCTACGAGGCCGATCCGATGGCCCTCATGCAGGGGTTCAAGCGGCTGACCGCCTCGGGCAGCGGCGGGCGCCCCCGGACCCGGGAGATGCTGGACTTCGCCGCCGCGCACGGGATCAGCGCGGACGTCGAGGTCGTGACCCCGGCGGAGATCACGACGGCCTTCGAACGGCTGGGACGCGGGGACGTCCGCTGGCGGTTCGTCCTGGACACCGCGTCCCTGGCTCAGGCGTAGCGTCGTGGCCGTGACCACCCCGGACGCCGCCGGGCTCGGGATCCGTGAGGTCTCCGAGTCCACCGGACTCAGCGTCGACGCGCTGCGCTGGTACGAGAAGGAGGGGCTGCTCCCGCAGGTCGGGCGCCGCGCCGACGGTCGCCGGGTCTACGGCCCCGGCGCCGTCCGCTTCGTGCAGCTCGTCCAGGCGTTGCGCCGCACCGGGATGCCCGTCGCGCAGGTGCGGACGTTCGTGCAGCTCGGGCCGGGGACGCCCGGGAACAGCGCCGTGCGGCTGGAGGTGCTGCTCCGGCAGCAGGAACTCGTCGCGCACCGGATGGCCGAACTGCGTCGCGACGAGGAGGTCCTGCGCCGCAAGGTCGAGAACTACCGCTACCTCATCGCGAACGGACTCGACTGCGAGGACGAGTCCTGAACCCCGCCTCCCCGGGGGGAGGGGTTCAGGTGACCTGAGCGGTCTGGGCGGCTGCACCACCGTCGGTGCGGTCACGGTGGTGACGGGCCTTGGCCGCGTACATCGCCGCGTCCGCTCGGCGCAGCAGCTCGTCGAGGGTGGCCGGCTCGGTGCTGACGGCGGTGCCGATGCTGGCCGAGACGCGGACCACGGTCCCGTCGAGGTCGTACGGAGCCCGCAGCGCGGCGCCCGTGCGAGCGGCCACCTCCGCCACGACCGCAGCGTCCCCGGTGGCCAGCACCACGACGAACTCGTCACCGCCCAGACGGGCCAGTCCGTCGCCGGGACGCAGGAGCCCGGCCATGCGGTCCGCGGCCAGACGCAGCAGCAGGTCTCCGGCGGCGTGCCCGTACCGGTCGTTGACGGGTTTGAAGTGGTCCAGGTCGACGTAGATGACCGCGACGGTGCTCACGGCGTCCACCTCGGGAACGGCCGCGTCGCCCAGGTGCCGGGTGAAGTGCTCCTGCAGCCCGGTGCGGTTCAGCCGTCCGGTCAGTGCGTCGTGGGTCGCGGCGTGCAGCAGCGCGTCGTGGCGGCTGCGCCGCTCGACGTCCAGGGCAGCGCCCTGAGCCTCGCGCTGGGCGGTGATCAGGGCGGTGTTGCCGATCAGGGCCAGGGACACCACCAGGGTGATCACCGCAGCCACCAGGTCCAGGGACCGGGGCAGGTACGAGGGCGACCAGCCGACCTGCACCGACACCTGCAGCGCCACGCTCAGCACCAGCGTCATCACCGCGCAGGGTCGCCAGGCCCGTGCCCCGCTCCACTGCAGGTGCACGCCGGCCACCAGGGCGGCCAGGACGGGGAAGAGGAAGGAGACCCCGGTCGTGGCGATGGTCGCGGCGAAGAGGGCACCGGCGATCGTGAGGCGGAGCCAGAGGCGGTTGTCCAGGCGGCCTCCGCCGAGCCGGCGTTGCACCGGATCGGTGCGCACGAGCAGGATGGCCGGCCAGCCGACCACCTGCGTCCACCACGGCGAGTACACCGCCTCGTCGGGCAGCGCCCACCAGGCCAGCCCGGCCAGGGCGGCGCCGACCGCCGCGGCGGCGGTCAGGCGCAACCCCGTGCCTCGCCCACCGTCCGCCACACCGCCCCCGAGTTCGAGTCGCACCTCTCCGCAGATCGTCGCGTCATCGATCCATCGGTGCTCGGGACAGCTGCCTCGATCCGGCGAACGAGTGAGCTCCCGGGTCTCGACGACCTCGGTCAGGCGCCCGACGCCACGATCCCGGGGGCCCGCCTCACCCGACCCGCACCCTCCCGGTCGAGGCGTTCCACCGCAGCCGTCCTCCCTCGAAGTCCGAGGCCCGTCCGCCGGGGACGCCGTACTCGTCGCTGGTGGGGAAGCCCAGGGGGGACGTCTCCCAGCCCATCGCCGCCCAGGTCTGCCGGATCGCGCCCAGCACCACGTGCGGTCCGGCGCCGGCCCGCCGGTAGATCGAGCCGTTCTCGAAGTGCGTCACGCTGCCGCTGCCGCCGGCGAAGTCGGTGGTGTCCATCGTCGGGAAACCCAGCGGGGACCACTCCCAGCCGATCGAGGCGAACTTCGCCCGGTGGGTCCCGCGCACGACGAACGCGCCGAGGCCCGGCCGGAAGAGGATCGACCCCTCCTCGTAGTGCCGGAACCGGCCGCCGCGCAGGGCGTCGCCCTCGTCACTCGTGGGGGCGCCGAGCAGGCTCCGGCCGCCGACGTCGCCGTACTTGCGGGCGATCGGCGAACCCGCGGCCTTCGAGCCGCCCGCCAGCAGCGCCGCGACCCGGCCGCGCACGTCGTCCATCCGGGTGTAGCCGACGTCGCCGGGGCACGCCGTGTACCCGACGTCGCGGTGGCCGTTGATCGTGCGCAGCGACACCGTCTCGCCCGCGGGGTAGCGCGCGGTCCCGCCGCCGGCGGAGGTGAGCCGGGCGGGGGCGTCGGCGTCCAGGTCGTGCAGCGCGAACTTCCAGGCGATGATCGCGGCGACCGACTGCAGGCACGCGTCGCTGGGGGCCTTCGAGGTGAAGTCGCCCATCATCGACACGCCGAAGGTGTCGGCGTTGAACCCGCCGGCGTGCGCGCCGACGACGGGTCGGGCGGTGCCGCCGGCGCGACCCTCCCAGATCCCGCCGAAGCGGTCGACGACGACGTTGTAGCCGAGGTCGTTCCAGCCCAACGTCTGCGTGTGGTAGCGGTACATCCCGCGGATGACGCTCGGCACCTGCGACGCCGAGTAGTCGCCCCCGTCGGCGGTGTGGTGCACCACGGCGGCCCTGATCGTCGCGCTGTACTCGACCTCGCCGCGGCGCAGCGACTCGTCGGCACCCCACTCGGCGCGGGAGCGGACGCCCGGTCCGGTGGAGGACGCGAGCGTCACGGCGGTCCGTGACGTGGCGGCGGGTCCGGGGGCGACGACCTCCAGGCGGGCGTGCCCCGCGTCCTCGGCCGGCAGGCGGACCTCCACGACCGCACCCGGACCGAGCTCACCCGTCCACACCGGGTCGCAGGCCACGACCTCCGGCTCCGCCGACCCCGGGTCGGGGGCGCTGTCGCCGAGGGCCAGGTCGATCCACGGGCCGACCACGCCGGCGCGCGTCACCCGCAGCGACACCGAGGTGGCGCGGGTCCCGGCGGGGAAGCTGACGCCGAGCATGCTGGCGCCGTGGATGCCGTCGAGGGGGACGCGCACGGTGCGCAGCCCGCCCGAGGTGAGGAGCGCGCGGGCCGGACCCGCGACGTCGGAGAGGGCCAGCGACGTGACACCTCCGGCGGGGGAGGCGGCCCGGGCGGGGGTGGGGACCGCGGGGACGGCGAGCACCGCGAGGGCGCCACCGACCCCGAGCAGCGTGGTGCGGCGCGACACGGGCAGGGGCGAGGGCATGGGGGAGGGTGCTCCGTCCGTCGAGGGTTCGTGACGGAACGTAGGTGATCGGTGGAGGGGTTGTACATGGAGGGTCAGGAGTGACCGGTGTGACGAGCGAGGATCGTCATCGGGTCGACACCTCGGGTTCGCGTCAGCGCGACGCCGCGCCGGTGTCCTCCAGGACGTACAGCTTCACGCTGAACGCCCGCTTGTCCTCCGTCGACACCAGCCGGTAGCCGCGGTTCAGCAGACGGACCGTCTCGCGGTCCTCCGCGGTCTTGGTGACCACCGGTCCGACCCCGCCGATGACCCAGATCCGCCCAACGCCGGCCATCGCCGACCACAGGTGCGGTGCCTCGACGGTCGTGCCGACAAGGGTCGCGGACTCGGCGGCGGGCTCGGCCAGGGCGATGTCGTCCAGGCCCGCGAAGGCCTCGGGGTAGAGCTGGGTCAGCACGCGGTAGCGGTACTCCCCGTCGGGCACGAACAGCAGGCCGTCACCGGGCTGGGCGTGGGCCCGGACGTACTCGGCGGTGCCCCGCAGGTCCTCGGCGTGCCCGATGGTGGGGGAGCGGAAGACGAACTGCATGTGCAGCCCCGTCAGCGCCATGGCCGCGACGAGGGCGCCGGCCACGACCGCGGTGCGGCGGACGCGGACCGCGGCCGTCACCACGACGGCCAGGAACAGGCAGGTCCCCGGCGCGACGAAGACGAGGTAGCGCGTCGTCCACAACGGGTGGACCTGCGAGAGCGCCCACAGCAGCGGCCACGGCAGGACGCCCCAGAGGAACCCGAGCAGCTGCAGCCGCCGGGCCCGCGCCCAGCGCAACCCCACCAGCGTGGTGAGGCCCGCCACGACCAGCGCGACGGTGGAGGAGCCGAGGGCGAAGTCGACGTGCGCGCCGAGCTCCGCCGTCGTCGGCCTCTGCAGGAACGCGACCTGACCGGACTGCCGGCTCTGGGCCAGCAGCAGCGGGACCGCGAGGACCACCCCCGTCCCGGCGGCCACGGCGGCCCGCCAGCGGACCCGGCGCGGCCCGGTCAGGGCCCATCCCGCGTGCGCGACGAGCACCAGCGCGGCGACGGTGTTGAACGCGACGAGGAGCGGGATCGTCAGCGTGTACGCGACCCACCAGCCCGCACGCCGGGCCGCGCACGCCCGCAGCAGCAAGTACGTGCCCAGCGTCGCGACGAGGGTGGCGAGCGCGTAGGGCCGCGCCTCCTGCGCGTAGCGGCTGACGAAGGGCATCGAGACGAACAGGGCGGCCGCGGCGACCCCCGTGATCCGGGCCGTGACCGGCCCGACCGCCCCGGCCGCCGCGCGACGCGCCACCCCGTAGAGCGCCGCCACGGTCAGCGAGGCCGCCACGACGGAGATCCACCGGGCCTGGACGACGTCGACGCCGGAGCCGAACAACGCGTGGGCCAGGAAGTAGAAGGGCGCGTGCACGAGGTCGACGTGCTGGACGAGCCTCCAGATCTGCTCCGGGGTGCGGGAGGCGACGGCGATCGTCACGGCCTCGTCGCGCCACGGGCTCGGCGTCCCCAGCCGCCAGGAGAAGACGACGGCTCCCGCGATGGCCGCGAGCAGGCCGATCAGGACGTCGACCCGGCCGCGGGGGACGGTCTCGCGCAGGCCGGGCACGGCGGCGCGACCGCGTGCCGCGGGGATCGCGCCGGTGCCGGGGCGGGCGTGCGTGCTCGACAGATCGACCTCGCTCAGAAGGGCAGCTTGCGGAAGACCGGCGCGGGCACGTGGCGCAACGCCGACATGACCCAGCGCATCGGCTCGGGGGCCCACACGGTCTCCTTGCCGCTGCGCACCGCGTCCACGGTCACCTCCGCCACCTGCTCGGCCGACACGGACAACGGGGCCGCCTTGAGCCCCTCGGTCATCTTCGTGGTGACGAAGCCGGGGCGCACGACGACGACGCGCACGCCGCTCGGGCGCAGGGCCTCGCGCAGGCCGGTGAAGAAGGCGTCGAAGCCGGCCTTGGAGGAGCCGTAGACGAAGTTCGAGCGGCGGGCCCGCTCACCGGCGACGCTGGAGAGCGCGACCAGGACGCCGTGACCCTGCAGCTGCAGCTTGGCGGCCAGGTGCACCCCCAGGTTCACCGGGGCCGTGTAGTTGACCGTCGCGACCTGCACGGCCGCCGGGGCGTCCTGCCAGGACACCTCGTTGTCGCCCAGGACCCCGAAGGCGAGCACGGTCACGTCGACGTCGCCGAAGGACCCGTCGAAGCTCTCGTCGACGACCTCGGCGTGCCCGTCGAGGTCGGTCGCCTCGAAGTCGACCGTGCGGACCTCGTGCCCACGCCGGTGCAGCCGGTCCACGGCGGCCTCGCGGCGCGCACCCGGTCGGGCGGCCAGCGTCACCCGCAGCGGTCGTTCCGGGCTGAGGCGCTCGACGATGGCGAGGCCGATGTCGGAGGTGCCCCCGAGGAGGAGGACGGAGCGGGGGTTCCCGAGGGCGTCGATCACAGGGCTCGACCTTAGCAACGCCACCTGGGTGCTCCCTGTCGAGGCGACGGGACGGCTCCCGATCGTTGCGCGACGGTGACCTCGGCCCCGCGGATACCCTCACCCGGGTGATCCCGTCGCACCACCGACCGCTCGACGTCGCGTGAGCGGAGTCCTCACCGGGTTCGTCGTGGTCGCCACGCTCGTCGCCGTCGGCTACGTCCTGGGGCGCACGGGCGTCCTCGGCCCCGCGGGACAGGGGGTGGTGTCCCGGTTGGTGTTCTTCGTGGGTTCTCCGGCCCTGCTCGTGCAGACCCTCGCCGACGCCGACGTGCACGTCCTGTTCTCGGGCCAGCTGCTGGTCACCTCCAGCGGGGTGGTCGTCAGCGTCGTCGTCTGGGTGCTGCTCGCCCGCTACCGGCTGAAGCTGTCGCGCGAGGACCTCGTCATCGGCAGCCTCGCCAGCTCCTTCGTCAACGCGGCCAACATCGGGCTGCCCGTCGCGGCCTACGTCCTGCAGGACCTGACGGCGGTGCTGCCCGCGATGCTGCTGCAGATGGTCGTGCTGTCACCGGTCGCGCTGGGGATCCTCGACGTGAGCCGGCACCAGGGCGACGGCTCCCGCGCGGCCCTGGCGAAGAAGCTGCTGACCCCGCTGGCCAACCCGGTCCTCATCGCCAGCGCGGTCGGGATCCTGCTCTCGGTCACCGGCTGGACGCTGCCGACGGCACTGGCCCAGCCGCTGGACCTGCTGGCCGGGTTCGCGATCCCCGGGGCGCTGGTGGCGTTCGGGATCTCGCTGCACGGGCGCAGCCTCGCGGGCTGGCGCACTCCGCAGGTGCTGATCGCGAGCGCGCTGAAGGCGTTCCTGCAGCCCGCGGTCACCTACCTCGCGGCCCGGTCGCTCGGCCTCGACGACGCCGCGGTCTTCGCGGCCACCGTGGTCGCGGCCCTGCCCACCGCGCAGAACGTGTTCACCTACGCCGTGCGCTACGGCGTCGGGCGCGACCTGGCCCGCGACACCGTGCTGGTGACGACGATCCTGGTCGCGCCCGTGCTGCTGCTGATCAGCGTGCTGCTGCCGCACTGATCAGCGGTTCGGTCAGCGGTTGGTCTTCCACGCCGCCCACGCGCTGCCGACGATGTCGTCGAGGTCCTTCGTCGTGGACCAGCCGAGGGTGGAGGTGATGCGGGAGACGTCGGCCACCAGCTGCGGCGGGTCTCCCGCGCGGCGCTCGCGGACGTCGGGCGCGACGTCGACGCCGGTGACCCGGCGGATGACCTCGAGGACCTCGAACACCGAGGACCCCGCCCCGGAGCCCACGTTGAAGGTGTCGAACGGGCGTTCCTCGGTGCCGAGGTGGTCCAGCGCGGCGAGGTGCGCCCGGGCCAGGTCGAGGACGTGGACGTAGTCGCGGATGCAGGAACCGTCCGGTGTCGGGTAGTCGCCGCCGAACACCGTCGGCACCTCGCCCGCGTCGAGGGCGGTGAAGACGATCGGGATGAGGTTCATGACGGCGGAGTCGCCGAGGTCGTCCCAGCCGGCGCCGGCGACGTTGAAGTAGCGCAGGTTCGCCGCGCGCAGCCCCCAGGCGACCCCGGCGGCGCGCGACATCCACTCGCCGACGAGTTTCGTCTGGCCGTAGGGGTTGATCGGCTCGGCCGGTCCGTCCTCGCGCACGACGGCGCTCTGCGGGGCGCCGTAGGTGGCCGCGGAGGAGGAGAAGACGAGTTTTCCCACCCCCGCGGTCTCCATGGCCTGCAGCAGGTTCGCCATGCCGCCGACGTTCTGCGACCAGTAGTGCGCGGGCCGGGCCACGGACTCCCCGACCTGCTTGCGGGCGGCGAAGTGGACGACGGCGTCGACGCCGTGCGTGGCGAACGCGTCCGCGAGCGCCGGGGCGGCGGCGTCGGTGGCGAGGTCGACCTCGACGACGGTCGCGTCGCCGACGCGGGCCGCCCGGCCGTTGGAGAGGTCGTCGACCACGACGACCTGCTCACCGCGCTGTTGCAACAGCCGCACCACGTGGGATCCGATGTAGCCGGCACCGCCCGTCACGAGAACGCTCATGCCAGCGACTGTAGCCAGGTGCGCGCGGGCCCCGGCAGCGCTGTCACCCCGTAGCCTCGGTGGTGTGCTGAGACTGACCAACACCGTTCAGCCCTACGCGTGGGGTTCGACGACGGCGATCCCCCGGTTCCTGGGGGTGGAGCCGGACGGCTCACCGCAGGCGGAGGTGTGGATCGGCGCGCACCCCTCCGCACCCTCCGACGCGGAGGGGGTGGCCCTCGACGAGCGGATCGCGGCGTCCCCCGAGGAGTTCCTCGGCGATTCCGCGGGTGACGGGGCGACGCTGGGGTACCTGCTGAAGGTCCTCGCCGCGGGGGCGCCGTTGTCGTTGCAGGCGCACCCCGACCGCGCGACGGCGGCCCGCCGCTACGCGGAGGAGGAGGCGGCGGGGGTCCCGCGCGACGCCCCGCACCGCCTCTACAAGGACACCGAGCACAAACCCGAACTGCTGTACGCGCTGGAACCCTTCGCGGCGATGGCGGGGTTCCGCTCGCCCGCGGCCGCCCGCGAGCTGCTGGCCGGGCTGGAACTGCCCGCGCTGCCCGGTGACGCGCAGGACCTGTTCGAGGCGCTGCTCGCGGCGTTGCGGGGTGCGGACGCGCTGCGGGAGGCGACGCGGTTGCTGCTGACCGCGGACGCCGCGGTCGTGGGGCCGCTCGTCGAGGCCGTGGCCGGGGCCTGCACTGACTCCGAGGACCCCTCCGCCCGCTGCGTGGTGGAACTGGCCGGGCACTACCCGGGCGACGCCGGGGTCCTGGTGTCGGTGCTGCTCAACCAGGTGCGCCTGGTCGCCGGCGAGGCGCTGTACCTCCCGGCCGGCAACGTCCACGCCTACCTGGAGGGGACCGGGGTGGAACTCATGGCGAGTTCCGACAACGTCCTGCGCGGTGGCCTGACCCCCAAGCACGTCGACGTGCCCGAACTCCTCGCCGTCCTGGACTTCCGGGAGCTCCCGCCGCCGCTGCTGGCCCCGCGGGTGCTGTCGCCGGACGAGGTGGTGTTCGCGCCCGACGACGTCGACGACTTCGCCCTGACGGTGCTGACGGTGCGTTCGCAGACCCGGTGGGAGCGCCCGGTCCCGCGCGAGGTGCTGTGCCTGGAGGGGACGGTCGTGCTGAGTTCCTCGGCGGGGTCGGTGGAACTCACGCGGGGCCGGGCGGTGTTCGTGACCGCCGCCGAGCACCCGTTGACGATCTCCGGTTCCGGCCGGGTCGCCGCCGCCGGTCCGGGAGGTGCGGACCTCCCCTGACCGGCGGCGGGCGGGTCACTCGGGGGCGACGGTCGTGGCCGTGGCCTGCTGGGCGGGGGTGAGGTTGCTCAGCAGGGCCTGCACGTCCAGACCAGTCGTGCGCTTCACGATCTCGAGGGTCTCGGTGAGGTTCGTGCCGACCTGGCGGGAGAGCTGCGAGGCGCCGTCGGTGGAGATGACCGTGAGGTCCTTGATGGCCGCCATCGGCGCGGCGAGCTCGTGCGCGACGCGCGGCAGGACGTCGACGACCATCTGCGCGACAGCGGCTTCGCCGTAGCGTTCGAAGGCCTCGGCGCGCAGCTGCATGGTCTCGGCCTCCGCCTCACCGCGGGCGCGGATGGCGGCGGCCTCGGCCTCACCCTCGAGCTTCGTCGCCGTGGCCAGCGCGGTGCGCCGGTCGAGTTCGGCCTGCCCCGCGAGGCGGACCCGCTGGGCGTCGGCCTCGGCGGCGAGTTTGATCCGGTTGCTCTCCGCCGTGGCGGAGAGTTCCACGCGGCGCGCGTCGGCCTCGGCGTTGGCGATGTCGGAGGCCTTCTTCGCCTCGGCCTCGAAGATCTCGGAGTTCCTGCGGGCCTGCGCCTGCTGCTCGGCGTCGTAGCGACGTGCGTCGGCGGGTTTGCGGACCTCGGTGTCGAGCTGGCGTTCGGTCAGCGCGGCCTGGCGTTCGGCGACGCGTTCCTGCTCGAGCAGGACCTCCTGGTCGCGGGCGGCCTTGGCCAGGACCCCGGCCGCGGCGGCCCGGGCCTGGGCGGTGTCGGTCTCGGCCTTGAACTCCGCCTGGCGCAGCGAGAGGTCGCGCTGGGAACCGGAGATCTTCTCCTGCGCCCGGGCTTCGGCCTGCTGGGACTCCTGCTGGGAGTTCGCCTCGGCGATCGCCGCGTTCTGCGTCGCGATGGCCGCCTCGGGCCGGCCGAGGTCGCGCAGGTAGTTCACGTCGTCGGTGACGTCCTGGATCTGGAACGTGTCCAGCACGAGGCCCTGGTTGGTGAGCGAGGTCTCGGCCTCCTCCGCGACGCGGGAGGCGAAGGCGGCGCGGTCACGGATGATCTCGTCGACGGTCAGGGTGCCGACGATGGAGCGCAGCGAACCGGCCAGCACCTCCTGGGTGAAGGACTCGATCTCGTCCTGCTGGTGCAGGAAGCGTTGCGCCGCAGCGCGGACGGAGTCCTCGGTGCCACCGACCTTGATGATGGCGACGCCGTCGAGGTTCAGCCGGATGCCCTTGGCGGAGACCGCGCCGCGGATCTGCACCGAGATGCGGCGCGAGGCCAGCGAGAGCGAGTAGGCCTGCTGCACGAACGGCAGCACGAAGATGCCGCCGCCCATGACGACCTTCTGGCCGGAGAGGTCCGTCGAGACCTTCCCCGTCTCGGGGTTGGTGACGGGTTTGCCCTTCTGGCCGACGACGACGAACGCCTCGCTCGGCCCGGCGATGCGGTAGCGGCGGACGATGGCGACCGCGAGCAGCAGCACGACGACGACGGCGGCTGCGACCAGGATCACGGATGGGGTCAGGAACGTCACGGGAGGTCCTCTCGTGGCTGGGTGGGTGGTGGGTTCACTCGAGGGGTTTCACCCGGACGGCGGTCGCGGAGACCTCGGCGACGACCTCGACGGCCGTGCCGCGGACGAGGGCGACGTCGCTGACCGCGGTGCGCTTCACCGTCGTGCCGTGCAGCTTGAGGTTCACCTCGCCGTAGGAACCGGGGGTGTTCGCGGGGGTCGTCACGTACCCCTGGGTCCCGACGATGCTGCGGTGGGTCTCGGGCTCCTCGCGGCGCAGCGTGCGCACGAGAACCCCCACCCCGACCATGGTGACGATCCCGGCGGCCGCGCCGAAACCCGTCGCCTGCAGCGTGTTCCAGCCGAACGACGTGGTGGCCAGGGTCGCGCCGAGCCCGAACAGGGCGACGCCGCCGGTGAGGGACGTGAGGGACAGGAACCCGCCCGCGATGTCCAGGTCGAGGGCTTCGAAGAGACCGTCGAACACGAACGAGAGCACGCACAGTCCGAAGCCCACGACGGCGAGCACCACGAACACGGTCACCGGTGATCACCCCTGATCGACACCCTACCGGCCCGGCGGGACGCTACGACCGGGCGAGGGTGACGGTGCTCAGTTCCGCCGCGGTCACGGTCTCGGGCAGGGTCCCCAGGTCGGGGGTCACCACGAGCGAGCCGGTGCGGGCCCACGCGGCCAGCGGCCCGGCGACGACGTCGGCGGGGCCGACGTCGGTGAGCAGGCGCACCCCGAGCGGCCAGCCGTCACCGGCCTCCGCGGCGCGGGCCAGCAGGCCGGGGTGGGTCAGGGTGCCACCGTCGGCGGTCTCCAGGGCCGGGTCCTCCGGGCCGGGTTCCAGCAGGGGGGAGTAGGTGTCGCCGTAGCCGGTGATCACCCGGGAGTAGTCCAGGACGCCGTCCGGGACGGGGGCGCCGAAGTTCGTCGCCAACGGGGCCAGCGAGACGGCGATGCGCTCGACGGAGGCGTTGCGCGCCACCGCCTGGACCAGGGTGTCCGCGTCGGCGGAGACGAGCACGTCGGCGGGCCGGCCGGCGCCGAGGCGGACGACGGCCCCCGTGGACCACGTGGCCAGCTGGAAGACCAGGGTGCGCCAGTGCGTCGGCAGGTCGATCGCCACGACGGAACCGGGGCCGACCTCGAACTCCTCCTCGAGCAGGTTCGCCGTCTTGGCGACCCACGTCGAGAGGACCCGCGCGGAGAGTTCGACGCGTTCACCGGTCTGCACGTAGTGCTCGCCGTAGAACGTCAGGCGCGGGGCCGTCGGGTCGTCGTCCATGAGCCGGCGCAGCAGCGCGGGGATCGACCGGGAGGAACCAGGGGGCACGCGGTCACCTTAGGCGTGCCGGGACGGGGGCCACCGCGACGGTAGGTTCTCGCGGCGTGAGCACCCCTGCGCCGACGACCGCCGACACCACCGCGGGGATCGTGCTGACCCGGGTACCGGTCGTCCTCGCCGCCGCCGTCGCGGCCGTCACCGCGTTCGCCGTCCCGCTGGTGCTGCTGGACCTGTGGACCCCGCCCGTCGCCGTGCCCGTCAGCGTCGTCGTCGCCGTCCTCGCGGGCCGGCTCGCGTGGGGGGTCCCCGTCGTCGCCGCGGGGTGGTGGTCGGCCGGCGGTTCGCTGGCGATCGCCCTCGGCGCCGGCGTCTGGGCCGCGCTGACGCACGCCTCGCACGTCGTGCTGCGCCGCGACGCGGGGTCCGTGGCGCTCTACGCACACCAGCTCGCCACCCACCACGGCCTGCCCGTCGACCCCTCGCTGGCGGCGCTCGGGGGTGCGGCCGCGCTCGCCGACCCGAACTTCTCGCTCGCCTCCCCGGCCTTCTACGAGGTCGGCGACCACGTCGTCCCGCAGTTCCTGCTGGGGGCGCCGGCGCTGTACTCGCTGGGGGAGTGGGCGGCCGGCTGGACGGGTCTGCTCGTCGTCCCCGCCGTCCTCGGGGCCTTCGGCGTCCTGGCCGTCGCCGGGTTCACCGCCCGTCTCGCCGGGGCCCGCTGGGCCCCCCTGGCCGCGGGAACCTTCGCGCTGGCGCAGCCCGTCCTGCACGCGAACCGCTCCACCTACTCCGAACCGCCCGCGCTGCTCGTCCTGGTCGGCGCCGCGTCGCTGCTCGTCGCGCTGGTCCCCGCGACCGGACGCACGGCGGCCCGCCTCGGCGGCGGGGCCGGGTTGCTGTTCGGGGCGTGCGGTTTCGTCCGCATCGACTTCCTGCGCGAGATCGCGGTGCTCGCCCCGGTGGTCGCGGTCCTGCTCGTGGTGCGCCACCCCGGGGCGCGGGCGCTGCTCGCGGGGACGACGCTGACCTCGGTGCTCGCCGTGGCCGCCGCGCTGCTGACGTCGCGGCCCTACCTCGCCACCATCGCGGGGTCGCTGCTGCCGCTCGTCGCGGGTCTGGTCCTGCTCGCGCTCGCCTGCGCGGTGCTCGCCCACCTCGCCCGCACCGGCCGGCTCGCGCAGCAGCGCTGGCTGACCAGCCCCCGACTCCCGGACGCCCTCGCCGGGCTCCTCGCGCTCGTCCTGCTGGTGCTGGCCAGCCGCCCGTTCTGGCTCGTCGTGCGCCAGGACCCGGAGGACTCCGGCAGCAAGCTCGTCGCGGCCCTCCAACTCGCGCAGGGACTCACGGTCGACGGCGGGCGCACCTACGCCGAGCACTCGGTCGACTGGATCGCCTGGTACCTCGGCTGGCCCGCCGTCGTGCTCGCCGGTGCGGCGGCCGTCGTGGCGCTGCCCCGGCTGGTGCGCGGGATCCAGGGCGTCAGCCCGCTGCCGTCGTGGACCGCGCCCTACGTCGTGGCCATGGGGTCGACGCTGCTCACCCTCTACCGCCCGGGGATCACCCCCGACCACCCGTGGGCCGACCGGCGCTTCGTCGTCGTCGTGCTGCCGGCGGTCGTGGTGCTCGCCGTGCTCGCGGCCCGCTGGGTGGTCGAGCGCTACGCCCACCAGCGCCTCACCGGGCTGCGGGTCGCGATCGCCGTGGTCCTGCTCGTCGTCCCCGCGGCGCTCGCGACCGCGCCGGTCGCCGGCCAGCGCACCGAGGCGGGTGAACCGCAGGCCGTCGCGCGGGCCTGCGCCTCCTTCGGGCCGAACGACGTGGCGCTCGCCGTGGACCCGCGCTCGCGCAACGAGTGGCCGCAGGTCCTGCGCGGGACCTGCGACGTGCCCAGCGCCTCGCTCGTCGTGCCCACCGCGTCCGGGCGGGCCGGGACGGCGGAGTACTGGACGACGCTGCGCGCGGCCGTCGACCGTGCGGCGCAACGCGTCCGGGCCGCCGGCGGGAACCCCGTCCTCGTCGCGGCCGGGGGCGACACCGATCCCGTCGAGGTCCTGCAGAAGCTCGGGGTGACCTCGCCGCGCCTCGTGACCCACCGCCGCACCATCGAGGACGAACGGGTGCTGGAGGAACGTCCCGACGGCGCCCAGAGCATCGACGTCCGGCTGGTCACGGGCGACGCCCCCTGACCCGTGACCTGGTGACCCGGCGCCGGGTCCTCAGGGGCGGCGGGCGCGGGAGCAGCGGGTGACGTACTCCAGAGCGAGGGTGCCGGTCTCCTCGAGGTGGGCCTGCGCCTGGGCGCGCACGTCCTCCAGCACGCGCTCGCGGTGCGTCTCGTCGAGGGCGATGACCCAGCTGCGGGACCGGGTGAGGTCCAGCAGCGACTCCACGGTCACCGGGTCCGACCAGCGCACGTCGTAGCGCTCGACCGGGCCGAAGGGAACGGCGACGCGGGGCGCGAGGCTGCCGAGCTGCTCCTCGCCCGGGCCGGGCAGCAGCCGGTCCAGCTGCGCGATCCACTCGACGCCGGCGTCGCGGACGTTCCAGAGCAGCCCGAGCCGCCCGCCCGGGCGCAGCACCCGGGCGACCTCGGGGGAGGCGGTGTCGGGGTCGACCCAGTGCCAGGCCTGGGCCATCAGGACGGCGTCGACGCTGGCGTCGGGCAGCGGGATCGCCTCACCGGTGCCGTCGAGCAGCTCGACGTCGGGCAGCACCCGGGCGAACTGCCCACGCATCCCCGGGGTCGGCTCGACCGCGACGACCTCGAGGCCGCGGGCGACCAGCGAGCGGGTCAGCTTGCCCGTCCCGGCCCCCAGGTCGAGCACCCTGCGTGCACCGGGTGGCAACAGCCAGTCGAGGGCTTCGTCCGGGTAGCTCGGCCGGGACCGTTCGTAGGCCTCGGCGACCGCACCGAACGATGTCGCCCGGTCGGTCGCGGGTCCGTGCTGCGTCCTGCGCCCGGTCATGGCGCCATCGTGCCGCGCGGCCCGTGGATCCCCGGCATCGGGTCCACCCGTAGGTAAGCTCTGCCCGCCATGCCTGTCGACGACACCCCTCCCGCCGCGGTGACCGCCCCCGCGCCCACCGCCACCATCGTGCTGCCCTGCTACAACGAGGAGGCGCACGTCCTGCTGGAGATCCAGCGGATCACGAAGGTGATGGACGACGACGGCATGCCGTACGAGCTGCTGGCGGTCGACGACTGCTCCACCGACGACACCCTGAAGGTCCTGCGCTCGGTCGAGGCCGACTACCCGAACCTGCGCGTCGTCGCCTTCCGCCGCAACGGCGGGTCCGGCACCGTGCGCCGGATCGGGACGCAGATGGCCCGGGGCGAGATCGTCGTCTGGACCGACGCGGACATGTCCTACGAGAACGAGCGCATCCCCGAACTCGTGCGGATCCTGCTCGAGGACGACTCCTACGACCAGGTCGTCGGGGCGCGCACGACGGAGGAGGGGTCGCACAAGGCGTTGCGCGTGCCCGCCAAGTTCGTCATCCGCAAGGTCGCCGAGGTGCTCGCCCGCGAACGGATCCCGGACCTGAACTCGGGTCTGCGCGCGTTCCGCCGCGAGGTGTCGCTGCCCTACCTGCGACTGCTGCCGGCCGGGTTCTCCTGCGTCACGACGATCACGCTGTCGTTCCTGTGCAACCAGCACGACATCAAGTTCGTGCCGACGACCTACGCCAAGCGCGCCGGGACCTCGAAGTTCCACTTCACCAAGGACGCCTACCGCTACATCCTCCAGGTGCTGCGGATGATCATGTACTTCGAGCCCCTGCGGGTGCTCATGCCGCTGGCGCTGTTCCTCTTCGGCCTCGGGTTCGTCAAGGGGGTCACCGACATGTTCCGGCACCTCTTCTACTTCCCCGCGAACACCGTGCTGCTGCTGGTGTCCGGGTTGCTCATCGGGGCGGTCGCGCTGCTCGCCGACCTCGTCGTGCGTTCGAGGGACAGCGCGTGAGCGCCACCGAGTCCCGCAAGGTCGTCGTCGTGGGGCCCGCCCACCCCGCCAAGGGCGGCACGGCCGTCCACACCACCGAGCTCGCGCGCCACCTCGCCGCCGACCCCGGGTCCGAGGTCAAGCTCGTCTCCTGGGCGCGGCAGTACCCGGCGGCGCTCTACCCGGGTGAGCTGCGCGTGCCGGGCGGCCTGCCCGAGGTCCCCGAGTTCCACCCGACGATCCGGCCGCTGGCCTGGAACTCGCCGGCGTCCTGGGTCCGCACCGGCCGGCGCATCGCCGACGCCGACGTCGTCGTCCTGACCCACGTCGTCCCGCTGCAGGTCCCGGCGCTGCTCGGTGTCCTCGCGGGGATGCGCACCGCCCGTTCGCAGGCACGGACCGTCGTCGTCGCGCACAACGTCCTGCCGCACGAAGCCCGCCCGGGGGACGCCCTGCTCGTCGGACGCCTCTTCGCCGCCGTCGACGGGGTCGTCGTGCACTCCGAGGAGCAGGCCGCCCTCGCCCACGCCCACGGCGCCCGCCGGGTCGTCGTCGCCGACCTGCCCCCGCACCTGCCCGGTGGCCCCAGGATCGACGCGCCCGCCGGCTCGCGGGTCCCGCGCGACGGGGGCGTCCGTCTGCTGAGCCTCGGGGTCGTCCGCGACTACAAGGGCGTCGACCTGCTGCTCGAGGCGTTGCGCGAGGTCCACCAGCGCGGGGTCGACGCCCGCCTCACCATCGCCGGGGAACTCTGGGGTGACGCCGGTCGCCGCGTCCGTGAACTGGCGGCCGCGCCCGGGCTGCGCGGTCACGTGGAACTGCGCGAGGGCTACGTCCCCGCGGGGGAGCTCCCGGACCTGATGGCCGCCCACGACGCCGTCGTCCTGCCCTACCGCTCGGCGACGGCCTCGCAGAACGCCGTCCTCGCCTTCGCCCACGGCCTGCCCGTGCTCGCGACCCGCGTCGGGTCCTTCCCCGCGCAGGTCCGCGACGGCGTCGACGGGATCCTCGTCGAACCCGGCAGCGTCGACGCCCTCGTCGCCGGGGTGCTGAGCCTCGCGGGCGGCGGCCTGGAGCGCCTGCGCGACGGGGTCGAAGCCCCGGACCTCGACGAACCCTGGGACCGCTACCTCGGCGCCCTCGAGCAGGCCGCGCAGGGCGGGACGGCCGCCGCCCCGCCGGGCGGTCGGCTGCTGGCCGTCGCCAAGCGCGGTGCGGAGCACGCCCTCTGGACCCGGGTCGGGGTCCAGCGTCGCGTCGGCGAGCGCCTCGCCGCCCGTCGACTCGGGGCCGCGCCCGCGGCCCGCCCGGTGCCGAGCGGGGTGCCGCGCACCGGTGTCCTGCACGACGCCGACGAGGTCGCCGACGCCGTCGCGCAGACGAAGCGGCTGCGTCTGCCCGCCCACCCCGACGCCCCCAAGAACTGGGACGCCCTCGGGGCGGTGGCCGCCGTCCTCACCCTGGCCGACGACGGGTCCCGCACCGCCCGCGTCCTCGACGCCGGTTCCGCCCGCTACTCACCCGTCCTGCCCTGGCTGCGCCTCTACGGCCTCGGGGCCGAGCGTGGCGCGCTGGCCGGCATCAACCTCGAGTTCGGCGCGACCGTGCACCGCGACGGCGTCGAGTTCCGCCGCGGCGACGTCACCGACACCGGCCTGGCCGACGCCTCGCTGGACGCCGTGACCTGCATGTCGGTCATCGAGCACGGGGTGCCCATCACCCCCTTCCTCGCCGAGACCGCGCGCATCCTGCGGCCCGGGGGTGTGCTGGCGCTCTCCACCGACTACGACCAGGACCCGCCGGACACCACCGGCATCGAGGCCTACGGCGCGCAGGTGAAGATCTTCGGCCCCGCCGACCTCCGCGCCCTGGTCACGACGGCGAAGCAGCTCGGGCTGGAACTCGTCGGGGAGCTCACCGACGACGTCCTGGCCCACCCGGCGCGACCGGTGCACTGGACGCGGACCGGCCTGGACTACACGTTCGTGCTGCTGACCTTCGTCCGGCACTGAGGTGCTGAACCGCCTGCTCGGGGTGCTGCGCTCGCCCGTCCTGCGGGTGGGTTTCCTCGCCCTCGCGCTGGTCCTCGCGGTCGGCTACGTCTGGCGCGACCGGTCCGCGATCGCCGACGCGTGGTCGCGCCTCGACGCGGGCTCCGTCGTGCTGGCCGGTGTCCTCTCCCTCGCGAACGTCGCGCTGTCCGGGGCGTCGTGGCGCGCCGTCCTCGGTGACCTCGGCTCCCGCCTGCCCTGGCGCGCCGCGGCCCGGGTGTTCTTCGTCGGCCAGCTCGGCCGCTACATCCCCGGGACCGTGTTCCAGTTCGTCGCCCAGGCCGAGCTCGCCCGCGACCACGGGGTCCCGCGGCGCCGCACCGGGTCCGCCCTCGCGGTGGCCCTGCTGGTGTCCATGACCACGGCGTCGCTGCTCGTCGCCGGGGTGCTTCCGATCGCTTTGCAGGGCAGGGACATCCGCGGCTGGGAGTGGACCGGCTGGTTGCGCTGGCTCACCCCGCTGCTCCTGGTCCTGCTCGTGCCCCGGGTCATCAACCCGCTCCTGACGTTCCTGCTGCGGATCGCCCGCCAGGACCCCCTCGAGCACCCCGTCACCTGGCGCGGACTGCTGTCCGCCGCCGCGTGGGCGATGGCGTCCTGGGTCGCCGTCGGGTTGCAGGTGTTCGTGCTGTCCCAGGCCGTCGGGGTGGCCTGGCCGACGGGGTCGGCGCTGGCGCTCGCGATCGGTGGCTACGCGCTGGCCTGGATCGTGGGTTTCCTGGTCGTCCTGGCCCCGGCGGGTGCCGGGGCGCGGGAACTCGTCCTCGGTGCGGTCGTCGCGCTGGTCACGGGGTCGGGGGCCGCGACGGTCGTCGTGCTGGGGTCCCGCGTGCTGCTGACGCTGGCCGACCTGCTGCTCGCCTTCGGCGCCCTGGCCGGGCACCGGTTCAGCGCCGCCGGGCGGCCCCGGACTCCGGACGACGCACCGACTGACCACCCGACGGGTCAGCCGCCGAGCGCCACCTCGTAGTGGCGCATCTCCGCGACGTCCGGCAGGTAGGGACGGATCGCCGCGAAGAACTCCCGGAACAGCGGTCCCTGCCGGAAACCCTGCAGGTGCTCGCTCGCGGAGGTCCACCGGATCCGCAGGACGTAGCGGACCGTGCCCGCCGGGTCGGGGTCCTCGCCCGCGCCGGTGCCGGCGTCGGTGCGGCGGGCGAGTTCCCAGTCCAGGCACTCCGGGGCCCGGGTGAGGACGGCGCCGGCCCGGGCGTAGGCGGTCTCGAACTCGGCGGCGCGCTCCGCGTCGACCACGTAGCGGAGGTACTCGACGACGCTCACGCCGGGCCGGCCGCGCGGGCGCGTTCGACGTTCACGAGCGCGTCGCGCAGCTGCTCGATCCAGTCCTGCTGGTGCTGCCCCACGAGCCGGACGCACCAGGCCAGCGCCTCCGAGCGGGTGCGGGCGACCCCGGCGTCGACGAGGGTGTCGAGGACCTGGCGCTGGGGTTGACGCAGCCTGGTCATGACCGGGGTGGCGAGGGTGGTGAAGAGTTCCTGCGTCTCGCCGCAGTCCGCGCCCCAGGCGACCTTGCGCCCGAACAGCACCTCGGCCTCGTCGGCGATCTTCATGCGGGCACCCCGGGTGTCCTCGCGGAACCGGGTGATCCGGCCGGCCTCCGCGCGGCGCTCGGCGGCCGCCCCGCCCTCGGGGGTGTCGGGGCGGGGCAGCACACCGGTGACCACGATCTCCTCGCGGTCGAGGGAGACCGTGGGGGCGGTCTCGAACCAGTCGTCGGGCAGGCGGCCGGAGAACCAGGCCGTCACGTCAGCGTCATCGCTCATGCAGCGATTACACGATTACGCCGTTGCAGAGTCAAGCCCTCCGGGCCGGGTCAGTCGCTCTTCCGCTTGTAGCCGAAGAAGTTCCGCTTGATGATCATCGACGCGACCTCCTCGGGGACCATGGACTCCCAGCTGTCGTCCCCGACCCCGATGCGCCGCAGCACGTCGCGGCTCAGGATCGGCAGGTACTCCGGCTTGTAGTTGTCCAGGTGCACGAAGCTGCCGCGGCGGGCGAGGAAGTCGAAGAGCGGTTGGAGGTCGTCCGCGACCTGGAGGTCCTCCACGGTCCGCGTCTCGCCGGTCTCCTGGTCCTGCATCGGGTAGACGAAGAGCTTGAGGTCGTTCTTGAACAGGCGCCCGAAGCTCTCCAGGATCCCGCCCTGCATGTGGGCGTGGTTGCTCTCGTCGAAGAGGTTCACCAGGCTCGGGACGCCCATGACGATGCCGATGCGCTCGCTGGTGCGGCGCTGGAGGTACTCGGCGAGGCGGTTGTACTCGTAGTAGTCCGAGATGACCGTCGTCATGCCGCACGCCCCGAGGAGGTCGGCCCGGGCCAGGAAGTCCCGCCGGTCGACCTTGTCGCCGGCGGCCCGCAGGTTGCGCATCGTCAGTTCGGCGAGGGCGAGGACCGGGGCACCCTCGGCGTCCTGCTCCGCGAACTTCTGCTCGGCCGAGGCGAGCATGTCGATGTTGACGACCGTCGGGGGGCGGAAGCTGCCGCGCTCGACGAGGACCGCGTGCTTGCGCAGCACCTCCGAGGGCTGCAGCACCTCCCCGTCGGGACCGAACATCGCCACGCCGGACAGACCGAGCTGCACCAGCTGCAGCGCCATCACCCGGTTGTCCACGTGGCGGAACTCGATGCCGCGGAACTGGATCACGTCGATCTCGATGCGCCCGGTCGACAGCTTGTCCAGCAGGCTCGCCACCACCTGCTCGGGCTCGTGGCGCTCGAAGAACGCCGCGTGCAGCAGGTTGACGCCGACGATGCCCAGCGCCTCCTGCTGCAGCCCCGCGTCGTCGTCGAGCATCCGCACGTGCAGCACGATCTGGCTGGGCTCGTCGTTGGGGTGGGCCTGGAAGCGGACCCCCATCCACCCGTGGCACTCGTTGCCGCCCCGGTAGCTGCGGGCCACCACGGTGTCGGCGAAGGCGAAGAAGCAGGTGTCGTCACCGCGCGCCTCGGTGAGGCGTTCGACGTTGAGCGACAGCTCGTGCTGCAGCATCGCCTGCAACCGGCCCAGCGAGACGTAGCGGTCCGACTTGCCGTAGACGGCGTCGCTGACGGCCATGTCGTAGGCCGACATCGACTTCGCCACCGTGCCGGCCGCACCGCCGGCGCGGAAGAACCAGCGCGCGACCTCCTGCCCGGCCCCGATCTCGGCGATGGTCCCGTACCACCGCGGGTCCAGGTTGACCCGTAGAGCCTTCTGAAGCGTGTCGGCTGCGATCTCCATGCGGCGTTCCTCCGAATCGCGGCGTCGTCCGTGAACCCATCCTGCTGGTCCAGGTCACAGCGTGTCACCTCGTGGCCCGCCGGGGTGAGTAGACGGCGAAGTCGGCGGACAGCGAGGTCAGCGCCGGCGAGGTCAGTGGACGGCGAGGTCAGTGGACGGCGCGGCGACCCCGCGCTCCCACGATCAGCAGCACGATGATCGAACCGATGACCGCACCGATGATGCCGGCGGGCTGCAGGAAGCCGTCGGAGGCGTCCTTGTGGAAGATGAGGAAGCCGAGGAAACCGCCGACGAACGAGCCGACGATGCCCAGCAGGATCGTCATGCCGACCGACATCGACTGGCGGCCGGGCACGATCAGGCGGGCGAGGGCGCCGGCGATGAGGCCGACGACGATGACGGTGACGACGGTGCCGATGAGGCCCATGTGAATCTCCTGGTGGTGAGCGCGGCCGGACCGCGCGGTGGTCGGGCCCGGGGTCGGGCCGTGTGCCCACTCGACCACCTGGCGGGAGGGGCTGGTACACCCCTAGGGGTGGTAGCTTCGCCGCATCGACACCCTGACGCGGACCCGCCCGATCACCGTCGCCCTCGTGGACGACTACGACGTCGTCCTCGTGGGACTGGCACACCTCTTCGACGCCTACCGCGACCGCGTGGTGGTGGCGGAGATCGACGCGAACGCGGCCCTGCACGACGACGTCGACGTCGTGCTCTACGACTCCTTCGCCCAGCCGGAGTCGGACGCGACCGAGGTGGCGGCCCTGGTGCGCAACCCGCGCGTGCGCCGCGTCGTGGTCTACACCTGGAACTTCCAGTCCGAACTGGTGGAGACGGCCCGTTCCCTCGGCGTGCACGGCTACCTCTCGAAGACGCTGCCCGCCCGCGACCTCGTCGCGGCCATCGAGGCCGTGCACGCCGGTGAGCGGGTGTTCAGCACCCCACCGCGGCGCGCCGCCAGTGCCCTCGGACTCGACTGGCCGGGCCGCACCGAGGGGATCACCGACCGGGAGTCCGAGATCCTCGCCCTCATCACCCAGGGCAAGAACAACGCCGACATCGCCACGCTCACCTACCTGAGCCCGAACACCGTCAAGTCCTACATCCGCTCGATCTACCGGAAGATCGACGTGCAGAGCCGCACGCAGGCGGTGCTCTGGGGCGTCGCGCACGGCTTCGCGCCCGACCACCGCCGCATCGACCACTGGCTGGGGGGACCCTAGGTCGTCACCCCGTGATCAGGGGGTGGCGTCGGGGCGTTCGGCGGCGACGCGCCGGAGTTCCTCCAGGACGGCAGCGGTGGGGGCGTCGGTGCCGCGCCCGGCCCGGGTGGCGGCGTAGATCGATCGGGCGGGGCTGGGACCGGCCAGGGGGATCACGCACAACCCGCTGGGACGCAACGGGTGCGCCATCCGCGGGACGAGGGCGACCCCGGCCCCGGCGGCGACGAGGGCCGCGAGGGCGTCGTACTCCAGGGTGTGGTGGCGCACGTCGGGGGCGAACCCCGCGGCGGCGCAGGCGGCGACGGTGATCTGCGTGCAGGCGTCGTCGCTCGCCGCGGCGATCCACTCCTCGTCGGCCAGTTCCCGCAGGGCGAGCGCGTCGCGCCCGGCCAGCGGGTGCTCGGCCGGCAGCAGGACGTCGAGGACGTCGGTGAGCAGGTCGACCCGGTCGTAGCGGGCGTCGTCGCGGCGCGGCCCGCCCGGGTGGTCGACCGCGACGACGACGTCGAGGTCCCCGGCGTCCAGACCCGCGACGGCGGCGACGGCGTCCCGTTCGCGCACCAGCAGCCGCAACCCCGGACGGTCGTGGCGCAGCCGCCGCATGGCCGGGCCGACCAGCGCCGCGATGGTGCTGGCGAGCGAACCGATCCGGACCTCGCCGACCGTCCCGGCGTCGAAGGCCACCAGGTCGGCGCGGGCCTTCTCCAACTGCGCGGACACGGCGTCGGCATGGGTGAGGAGCACCCGGGCCTGACCCGTGAGCCGCACCCCGCGCCCCACCCGTTCCAGCAGCGGGACGTCGAGTTCCCGGGCCAGACCCGCGAGCTGCTGGGAGACCGCCGACGGCGTGAGGTGCAGGGCGGCGGCCGTCGCGGCCACCGTCCCGCGGCGCTCGACCTCGCGGAGCAGGCGCAGCCGGCGGAGATCGATCGTGAAGTTCTCACTATCGAGACTCATGAGGAAACTCTAGCTGGACTGAATGGTCGTGCGGGAGCACGATCGACGGGTGACCCGCCGTGCCGCCCTGATCTTCGCCGCCCTCGGGTTCGCCTGGGGGATCCCGTACCTGCTGATCAAGGTGGTCGGCGAGGAGCTCCCGCCCTCGACGATGGTGCTGGCGCGCACCGCCCTCGCCGCCCTCGTCCTCGCCCCGATCGCGATGTCCCGCAGGGAGTTCCGCGCCGGCCTGCCGACCCTGCTGCGACGCTGGCCGGCGCTCGCGGCCTACACGGGGTTCGAGATCGTCGGCCCGTGGCTGTTCCTGGCCCGGGCCGAGCACGATCTCCCCAGCTCGACGACCGCGGTGCTCGTCTCGGTCGTCCCGGTGGTGGGCGTCCTCGTCGCCTTCGCCGGCGGGCGGGCCGAGCGGCTCGGGCTCACCGGCTGGGCGGGCCTCGGCCTGGGAACCCTCGGGGTCGCGACGCTCGTGGGGTTCGACCTGGTGCCGGGGCAGTTCGGGGCCGTCGCGGAGATGCTCGTCGTCGTGGTGGGCTACGCCGTCGGGCCGGCCGTGCTGGCCCGCCACCTCTCCGACCTGCCGGGGACCTCGGTCGTGCTCGCCAGCCTGGTGCTCGCGGCGCTGACCTACGTGCCGGTCGTCCTCCTGGGCCCCGGTCTGCCGGCGGAGCTCCCCTCGGGACAGGTCGTCGCGGCGCTCCTCACGCTGGCCGTGGTCTGCACCGCCGGAGCCTTCGTGCTGCTGTTCGCGCTCATCGGGGAGCTCGGCCCGGTCCGGGCCACGGCCATCGTCTACGTGAACCCCGTCGTCGCCGTGATCGCCGGTGCGGTGGTGCTGGGGGAGCGGATCACGGTGACCACGGTGCTCGGGTTCGTCCTCGTCCTGGCCGGGTCCTTCCTGGCCACCCGCGGGCCGGGGAAACGGGCCGATCACCCCGCCCCGGCCCTTACCGTGAGGACGTGACGGAAGGCGTGACACCGGACGGGGAACTGCGCTGGCGGCCCGGCCGCCCCGTCGCCGTCGCGCAGAGCCTGGGGACGCTGCGACGCGGAGCCGGCGACCCGACCTTCCGGCGCGATCCCGACGGCACCGTCTGGCGCGCCACCCGGACCCCGCAGGGTCCCGTCCTGCTCCGGGTCCGCGCCCGTCCCGCCGACGCCGAGGTCCACGCGCAGGCGTGGGGCCCGGGGACCGGGTGGGCGCTCGAGGGGGTCCCGCACCTGCTGGGCGACGCCGACGACGACCACACCGACTTCGTCCCGCGCCCCGAGCACCCCACCCTCGTCCAGGCGTGGAAGGAGAACCCGCACTTCCGGGTCATCCGCACCCGCGCCGTCTTCGAAGCGCTCTCCGCCTCCGCGCTGGAACAGGTCGTCACCGGCGTCGAGGCCTTCGCGGCCTGGCGCCGCCTCGTCCACCGCTTCGGCGAACCCGCCCCCGGTCCGGCCGGGCTGACGCTGCCCCCGACCCCGGAGCAGTGGTCGCGGATCCCGTCCTGGGAGTGGTTGCAGGCGGGGGTGGAACTGCGGCGCCGGAAGGTCACGATCCTCGCCGCACCGCGCGCGGCCGGCCTGGAACGCACCCTGGGGATGTCGCCCGAGGCCGCCGACTCCGCCCTGCGGTCGCTGCCGGGCATCGGGGTGTGGACGTCCGCGGAGATCCGGCAACGGGCCCACGGCCACGCCGACGCGTTCAGCTTCGGCGACTACCACGTGGCCAAGAACGTCTCCTGGGCCCTGACGGGGGAGGTCCTCGACGACGCCGGCTGCGCCGAGGTCATCGAGTGCTACCGGGGGCACCGGTTCCGGGTCCAGCGGCTGCTGGAACTCGCCGGGCACCGGCGCCCGCGTCGTGCGCCGCGGATGACGTTGCCGACGCACACCCCGAACCGGGCGGTCTCAGCGCGCTACCGCGCGCACGGGTGACCCGTCGCCGCCGCTCAGCGCCCACCCGAACGCGAAGAACTCCACCCGCGGGGGCAGTCCGCCGAGGCCGCGGAGGTTCTCGACGAGGACCCCCGGATCGGCCCGGGTCCCCAGCAGGACCCGGTGCGCCGCCAGGGAGTCCGGGGCGTCGACGCTCGCGGTGTCGATCCCGACGGTCCGCGTCCCGCCGGCGCGCAGGAACCCCGCCGCGGCGGGGGTGAGGAACGGGTGGTCGAACTCCCGCCCGGTCCCGGCGAACGCGTCCCACCCGGTGTGCAGCAGCACGATCCGCTCACCCTCGGCGTCCCGCACCTGATCGACGTCGACGACGGAGCGGCCCGAGACGTCGAGGACCAGGGCGGGCCCGGCGAACAGCCCCAGCGGGAGTTCGTCGAGGGACGCACCGTCCGGGTGGACGTGGACGGGGGCGTCGACGTGGGTTCCCGTGTGGGTCCCCAGACCCAGCCGGGTGACCGCGAAACCGTCGGCCGCGATGGTCGTGGCGGGTTCCGCGCTGAACTCCGGATCGCCCGGGAACACCGGGGTCCCGACCGCGACGGGACGGCTGAGGTCCACCCACATCAACGGGGGAGTTCCACGACCCGCACCAGCACGGAGCCCTCCTCGCGGTCGAGGAGACCAACCAGGAACTCCGTCCACAACGCGGCGAGCGTCCGCTGGGTGAGGGCGCCGAGGGCGAAGTCGTCCTCGGCCTCCAGACGCAGCGCCGGACCCGAACCGTCGTCCTCCACGGCGATCACCGCGCCGGCCACGGGGCCCGCCGCGCAGGCCACCTCGGCGGCGCGTTCGAGCCGTTCGAGGAGGGTTCCCGCCTCCACCGGCGGCGGCTCCACCGAGCCCGCGCCGAGGGCCGCCCGGACGGCCTCGACGTGCCCGAGGCGGAACCAGTCGCCGGCCGCCGCGCGCACCAGCGAGCGGGCCCCGGGGACCTCGACGTCGGCGGGCAGGACCAGGTCGGCCAGGCCCCGGATCAGGGCGGCGGGAACGCCGGAGGTCTTGCCCTTCACCAGGTCCGCCGCGGCGGCGACCTCGTCGACGACCGCCCGGGCGGTCACGCTCAGCTCCCGGCCCGAGGTGTCGGTCTGCCCGCGGAGGTCGTCGAGGGCGGCGAGCCCGGCGCTGCCCAGCGCGAAGTCGGTCTGACCCGCCCGCCACGGCCGGCCGGCGGTGTCGGTGACGACCACGCCGACGTTCGCGCCGGTGATCTCCCGGAAGCGGACGCGCAGCTCCCGGGCGCAGGCGTCGGCGTCGGCGGGCAGCAGCAGCACCACGTCGCCGACCACGTTGGAGGCGTCGACCCCGGCGGCGGCCATCACCGGGCCGGCGGCGGACTCCACGATGCGGGCCACGCCGTGCGGGGTGCGTCGGGCCGCGACCAGGCGCCGGGACTCGCGCAGGACGACCTCGTCGCGCTCGCTCGCGGGAGCGGTCAGCCCGGCGGCCTTGGACACGACCTTGCTGGACACGGCGAGGACGTCGCCGTCGCTGAGGGAGGTGCGCTGGGCGTACAGGGCGTCCACGAGGAGACCCGCGACGTCGTCGCCGGCCACGACCTCCGCGATCCCGGGGACCCCGACGAGCTGCAGGCTGGTGGGAGGTGTTCCGCTCACGCGGCGGGGTCCTTCCGGTCGAGTTCGAGCGCGAGGTCGAGGGCGGCCCCGGCGAGGTCGGCGGTCGCCGCGGGCGAGCTCATGAGCAGCGGGCGGCGGCGGACCTCCAGCCCGGAGCGGACCGGGGGCTCGTCCTCCTCGGCGACGAGCCAGCCGTCGAGGAAGTCGTCGTAGAGGCCGGCGACGGCGGCGGCGGTGGTGGGAACGCCGATGGCGGCCAGGCAGGCGTCGGCCATCCCGCGCACGGGGGCGCCGGCGATGACGGGGGAGACCCCGACGACGGGCGCCGACGTCCGCACCAGGGCCTCGCGGATCCCGGGGACCTGGAGGATGGTGCCGATCGAGACGACCGGGTTGCTGGGCGGCAGGACGACGACGTCGGCCTCGCGCAGCGCCTCGAGCACGCCGGGGGCCGGCCGGGCGGTGGCGGCCCCCACGGGTTCGATGCGCAGGGCCGGGACGGCGGCGTGCAGGCGGACCCACCACTCCTGGAAGTGCACGCGTCGCGTCGACCCGTCGGCCTCGGCGAGGTCGACGTGGGTCTCGACGCGGTCGTCGGTCATGGGCAGCAGCCGGACCCCGGGCCGCCAGCGTTCGCAGAGGCGGGCGGTCGCCTCCGAGAGCGTCGCGCCCTCGCCCAGCAGGCGCGTGCGGACGAGGTGGGTGGCGATGTCCTTGTCGCCGAGGGTGAACCAGGACGGTGGCGCCTCGTAGGCGGCGAGCTCGTCGGCGACCCCGGACGTCTCGCTCGAGCGACCCCAGCCGCGGTCCTCGTCGATGCCCCCGCCGAGGGTGTACATCACGGAGTCCAGGTCGGGGGAGATCCGCAGCCCGTGCAGGGTGATGTCGTCGGCGGTGTTGCTGATGACCGTGACCTGCGCCTCGCGCCGGGCGGGATCCTCCGAGGAGCGCAGGTGCGCCAGCAGTCCGCGCAGGAACCGGGCACCGCCGACGCCGCCGGCGAGAGCGGTGATCTGCAGGGCCCTGCTCGGTCGGTTCGCGTCGCTCACGGTCGCCATCATCCCCCGTCACCGCACCCGTCACCCGGACGGATCACGGGGAATCGTGGTGTTCGTGTGATGGATGTGGCAGAACCGTTGCAGGGAGGCCGGTGGGATACCACGCTGGGCTTGACTCTGAGGGACGACACGCGTGTAATTCCACCAGTGGTGGTCGTAGTGTGACTGGCACAGCACACCGCGTGATCAGGGCGCACGGAGTGACAGACCGAGGCTGTGGGGGCCACCGAATGACTGACGACGACTTCCGGTTCATCGACGACTCCTTCCGTTCGCCGGTCGCCAGCACTGGCGATCCGGTCGGCACGGTGGACACGGTCGTCCCCCTCGACCGCGCCGCGGCTCCGCCGCAGGCCCTGGTCGTGCTGGCCCCGATCGCGTCCGAGGACGCCGATGAAGAGGCCGACGACGAGGCCGACGTGGACGGTCCCCTCGACGCGGACGGCCGCCCGGAGCTCTCGCTGGTGGACCTGACCGGTGGCCTCACCGGCCTCTCGGGTCTGACCCCGGAGGACCCGGGCTGGCAGGAACTCGCGCTCTGCGCCCAGACCGACCCCGAGGCGTTCTTCCCCGAGAAGGGCGGCTCGACCCGCGAGGCCAAGCGCGTCTGCCAGTCCTGCGAGGTCCGCCAGGAGTGCCTGGAGTACGCGCTGGGCAACGACGAGCGGTTCGGCATCTGGGGCGGTCTCTCCGAACGCGAACGTCGCCGCCTCAAGCGCCGCATCAGCTGAAGGTTCGGCCCCGACCTGCCGAGACCCACAGGTGAGGGGGTCGTCTGCCTCCCGCCGAACTCGGGGAGGTACCGATGAGCCAGTCCATCTGGGAACGTCGCCAGGCCGTCGCCTCGCGGCTCGGGGAGCACGCCCAGCACGACCAGGACGTGCTCGCCGAGGTGGTGACCACCTTCGCGGCCGCGTCGCTGCGCCTTGAGGACGTGGACCCGAGGGGCTGCCTGCGGGCCTCCGTGGCCGCCGTCGCCCAGGTCGCCTCGGGCCGGCCCGGGTTCAACCTGGTGCTCGGTGCCGTCGGGTACGGGATCCGCGTCGAGAGCGACGAGCAGGGACACGTCCTGCTGAGCGCCGTCGCCCTGACCGTGGGGGACCCCGCGCCGCCGGCGGTCGCCTCGGAGCTCGCGTCGCTGCTCTGGAAGCGCTGAATCTTCTAGAAGTTCAGGGTCTCGGTCCCGTTATTCGGTACCGAGGACCACACTTTCGGTCGCTCACGGCCGCTTCCCCGCAGGACGACACCTCTTCCAGGACCGGACCGTTCCGGTCGCACGTCACCGATGACTGCTCGTGGACCCACCGGCCCGCCCGGCACCCACGTTGGAAGAGGAGAGCGCATGACCTTCCTGCTGCGTCGCGTCCGAGTGGGCGCACGCTTCGCCATCGCCTTCGGGGTGATCCTGGTGCTCACCCTGATCACCGGCGCCGTCTCGTTCGTCGGGAGCCGTGAGCAGTCCAAGACCCTGGCCGACGCCCAGGACGCCACCAAGCTCGTCCAGTACGTCAACCAGCAGCGCTACTACGACGCCGACATCAGCGCCTGGCAGAACGCCTACGCGTGGGACACCTACCGCATCGGCGTGGACGCCGCGCTCGCGGACGACAACCGCAACCGTGCCGCCTACCTCGACGACCGCACCACCCTCGTCACGGCCCTCAAGACCGCCCCCACGGGTCTGATGACCAAGGACGAGCAGGCCATCAACGTCGAGCTCATCGGTCTCTGGGACCAGTTCATCGACTACGACAACCGCGCCGTCATCGCCTACCGCGACGGGCGCACGGCGGACGCCGAGGCGCACATCCTCAACGGCGGGTACCCGGTCTACCAGCAGATCCTCACCGCGATGGACCGCCTCGAGGCCTCCGTCGCGAAGCGCAGCGCCGCGGCCGAGGCCCACGCGACCCGCGTGGCGCACATCGCGCAGCTGTTCATCATCGCCGTCGCCGCCCTCGCCGTCGTGCTGGTCGCGCTCATGCTGATCGCCCTCATCCGCACCGTCGTCGTCCCGCTGCGCGCCCTCACCGCCCGCGCCGAGGAGGTCGCCTCCGAGCGCCTGCCCGAGGCCATCGGCGAGATCCGCGTCCTGGCCGCCGACGGCGTGCCGCCGACGCTGCCGGCCTTCGAGGTCGCCACGAAGGACGAACTCGCCGCCCTCGCCGTCGCGTTCAACCACGTCCAGGACAGCGCCCTCGACCTCGCGCTCGAGCAGCACCGCAACGAGGTCGCCGCCGCCGAGATGCTCGTCAACCTCGGCCGCCGCAACCAGAACCTGCTCACCCGTACCCTCGCGTTCCTCGCCGAGCTCGAACGTTCCGAGCGCGACCCGCAGGTCCTCGACAAGCTGTTCCGCCTGGACCACCTCTCCACCCGTGTCCGCCGCAACGCTGAGTCGATGCTCGTCCTCGCCGGCGCGGAGCAGACCCGCACCAAGTCCCGCCCGGTGCCCGTCGCCGGCGTCGTCCGCGCGGCCCTCGCCGAGATCGAGGACTACCCCCGCGTCGACATCACCGAGCTCGACGACGCGACCCTGCACGGCAGCGCCGCGGCCGACGTCACCCACCTGCTGGCGGAACTGCTGGAGAACGCGACCGCGTTCTCGCCCAGCACGACCCGCGTCGTCGTCAGCGGTTCCCCGACCGTCGACGGTGGCTACGCCCTCTCGGTCACCGACTCCGGTGTCGGCATGAGCGACGACGAGATCGCCGTCGCCAACAACCGCATCCAGAACGCGGCGAACACCCGTCCGGACTCGCGTCTGCTCGGTCACCACGTCGTCGGTCTGCTCGCGGCCCGCTGGACCATGTCCATCCGCCTCTCCCGCGCCCCCGGCTCCGGGGTCGTCGCGACCGTCGTGCTGCCGAACACGCTCATCGTGCTCGGTTCCCGTGCGGCCGTTCCCGCGGCCCCCGTCGCGGCCCCCGTCGTGGAGTCCGTGCCGGAGCCCGAGCTCGCCCTCGTCGGCGCGCCCGTCGCCGAGGTCACGGCGGCAGCCGTCGTGGAACCCGTCGTCGAGGCCGCTCCGGTCGCGGCCCCGGTCGAGGTTCCCGTCGCGGCTCCGGTCGCCGAGGTCGTCCCGGTCCAGGCGGTCGCCCCGCTGAAGGCGTCGGTCCCGCAGTCCCGCGCCACCTCCGGCGTTCCCTCCACCCGCGTCCGCGGCGCCCAGCTCGCCGACCTCGGCCGCGACCTCGGTCGCACGGCCGAGGAGGGGGTCGGGCCGCAGGTCGCGGCGCTGCCCGCCGACCTGCCGGAGACCGTCGTCCGCACCCGTGTCCGCGGTGCGCAGCTGCCCGACACCGGTGACGCCGCGGCGGCGACCGCGACCACGTCCCGTTCCGCCGACGAGGTCCGTCGTGGCCTCTCCGGCCTGCAGAGCGGGGTCGCCCGCGCCCGCAAGGAAAGCTCCGCCGACACCTCCGCCGACACCACCACCGAGAGCGAGTGACCCCGATGAGCGTCGACTCCCAGAACCTCGTCAGCCAGACCGCGCAGGACGTCAACTTCCTGCTCGAACGCTTCGTCTCCCAGACTCCCGGTGTGGAGCAGGCCATCGGGGTCTCCTCCGACGGGTTGCTCATGACCATGCGCGCCGACCTCGACCGCGCGGACGCGGACAAGCTCGCCGCGACCGTCTCCGGCCTCACGACGCTGGCCGTCTCGGCCTCGCGGTTGCTGCACAAGGGTCCGCTGAGCCAGGTCATCACCGAGTTCGGCCAGGGGTACCTGCTGGTCTCCTCGATCGCCGGCCGGGCCTGCCTCGGTGTCGTCACCGCCGCCGACTGCGACCTCGGTCTCGTCGGCTACGAGACGACGATGCTCGTGGAGCGCGTCGGGGCGCTGCTGACCCCGGAACTCATCACCGAGCTGAAGACGTCGCTGGAGCTGTGACTCCCCTCGAGCAGTACGGCTCCGAGGAGGAGGACGAGTTCGACGAGTTCGACCGTCCCTTCCTCGGAAGTGCCGCAACGACGTCCGGGGCGGCGGCCACCGCCGCCCCGGTACCGGCCCACCTCGCGCAGGACCTCCCCGACGAGTTCGCCGAGGAGGCCGGCTCCGAGGTCCGGGCCTACCTGCTGACCGGCGGACGGACCGGGGGAGGGGCCGCCGGGATCGCGATGGAGACCACGGCCGTGCTCACCCCGCAGGGGGTGGAGGCGGCGGCGAAGCGCTCGCTCGCCTTCGAACTCGGACAGGTCCTCGACGTGTGCGCCGAGGTCCGCTCCGTCGCCGAGGTCGCCGCCCTCGTCGGCATCCCCCTGGGCGTCGCCCAGGTCCTCGTCGGCGACCTCGTCGCCCGCGAACTGCTCATCACGACGTCCACCGCGAAGTCCCTCGCGTTCGACGTCTCGTTCATCGAGAGGTTGATCAACGGTGTCGCTGCACTCTGAGGTCGCGCCCCCGCAGGCGGCCGTGAAACGTCCCCCGATCCCGGTCAAGATCCTCGTCTCCGGCGGTTTCGGCGTCGGGAAGACGACGACCGTCGGGGCCCTGTCCGAGATCGAACCGCTGAGCACCGAGGCCGCCATGACCTCGGCGTCCATCGGGGTCGACTACGCCGGCGAGGCCAGCGAGAAGACCACGACGACCGTGGCCATGGACTTCGGTCGCGTCACGATCGACGAGAGCATCATCCTGTACATGTTCGGGACCCCGGGGCAGGACCGCTTCGGGTTCATGTGGAACGACCTCGCCGACGGTGCGCTCGGCGGGATCATCCTGGTGGACCCCAGCCGGATCGACGACTGCTTCGTGGCCCTGGACTACTTCGAGAAGATCGGCCTGCCGTTCGTGCTGGCCGTCAACTCCTTCGCGAACCGCAGCCAGCTCACCCTGGACCAGGTCCGCGCCGCCGCCAACGTCGATCCCGCCGTCCCCGTGGTGTCCGTCGACGCCCGGGAACGCGAGGGCGTCAAGCGGGTCGTGCTGACGCTGCTGCAGCTGATCCTGTCCCGCGCCCGCAACGCCGCCTGATCCCGGCGTGCGGGTTCGGGTCGTGGACGCCTCGCGCCGCTAGGTTCGGCGTGAGGCGTCCACGACCCGGACGCGGCGACCCCCAGCGGGGCGCTCAGTCGGAGTAGCGCGGGTCGACGTCCTCGGGCGGCATCTCGAGCAGGTGCGCGACCTGCTCCACCACGACGTCGGCGACGAGGTCGTCGAGCTCGTCGCCGTCGGCGCGCGTCTCCAGCGGCCGGCGGTACAGCACGACCCGTGCGGGACGGTTGCCGTGAGCCGGGAAGAGGCGGCCCAGCGGGACGACGTCGTCCTCCCAGGGCGCCGGGTCGGAGGGCGGGACGTCCTCGACGGCGAACTCCACCCCGGCCAGCTGCTCGGCCCAGCGCCGCTCCAGCAGCTCCACCGCGTCGAGCACCAGGTCGTCGAAACGTTCGGCCCGGGTGCGCGCCGCGGGCAGCGCAGCGGGCAACAGGGGACCGCGCAGGCCACGACCGTGCCGGTCGCGGCGGCGGCGTGGACGGGTCTGCGCCCGGCGTCGGAGGACCACCGGGCGAGACTACCCACGCGGGGCCCTCCGGAGACACGCTGCGCAGACACTCCGCGGGTGTCCGACCTCACGGGGGACGTGGAGGTAGCGTGCGCGCGTGAGCACCCGCACCCCTGGAACGAACGCCTCCCGCCCGGGAGCCGGCCGCTCCGCCGCGCCCACCGCCCGGCGCTGTTCGCGCACGGCCTGCGGCAAGCCCGCGGTCGCGACGCTCACCTACGTCTACTCCGACTCCACGGCCGTCCTCGGCCCGCTCGCGACGTTCGCCGAGCCGCACTGCTACGACCTCTGCGGCGAGCACGCCGAGCGGCTCACCGCGCCCCGCGGGTGGGAGGTCGTGCGGTTGGCCCCCGACCTCGTCGAGGCCGCCCGCCACCACGACGACATCGACGCCCTCGCGGACTCGCTGCGCGACAAGCCGGCGCCCCCCCGGGGCATCGACCCGGACGCGCCGGCGGTGCGGCGGGGCCACCTGCGGGTCCTGCGGGAGAGCTGACCGGCCCCCGGCATCACCCGGACGGACTCCTCAACCGCCGGGGCGACCTGCCGATGAACGGTCGTGCCCGCCGCCAACCCGCCCCGAGCGACCCGTCGCCCCCGCGCCACCCGCAGCGCCCCGCCGCTGGGGTCGCTGACCCAGGCCGCCCACCGCGAGACCGCGGCCTGCACGCACTGCGGGAGCGAGCGCGTCACGCAGCTGTCGATGTCGCTGACCGACGGCACCCCCGTCCGCTTCGTGTCCTGCCACGTCTGCGAGGAACGCAGCTGGATGTCCGCGAGCGGGCCGATCTCCGTCGACGCCGTCCTGGACCGCACCCGCAAGCAGTAGTCGCACCCCTCGTCGGCACCGCGTCCGCGGGGGCGCGCTTGTAGGCTCCGGAGCGTGACCGCCTCTTCCTCCGTTGACCTGTCGTCCTTCATCAAGGCCTACGACGTGCGGGGGACGGTCCCCGACCAGCTCGACGCGGGCGTGGTCCGGGCCATCGGGGCGGCGTTCGCCGAGGTCGTCGTCCTGCCGGAGGCCGCGACCGGCGCGACACCGCGCGCCGTCATCGGCCACGACATGCGTCCCTCCTCCCCGGAACTGTCCCGGGCCTTCGCCGAGGGACTGGCCTCCCGCGGGGTCGACGTCACCCTCATCGGGCTCTGCTCCACCGACGGCCTCTACTTCGCCAGCGGGTTCCTCGACATCCCCGGCGCCATGTTCACCGCGAGCCACAACCCCGCCCAGTACAACGGCATCAAGATGTGCCGGGCCGGCGCGAAGCCGGTCGGCCAGGACTCGGGGCTCTCCGCGATCCGCGACCTCGCCCAGGGCTGGCTGGACACCGCCAGCGTCCCCGAGGGGTCCGGGTCGATCGGCGAGGTGGACGAGCAGGACCTGCTGAAGGCCTACGCCCAGCACCTGCGCACCCTCGTCGACCTCACCGGGGCGCGCCGCCTCAAGGTCGTCATCGACGCCGGGAACGGCATGGGCGGCTTCACCGCCCCCGCGGTCCTCGGCATCGACGCCGGTCTGGCGCCGCTGCCGCTGGACGTCGTCCCGATATACTTCGAGCTCGACGGGACGTTCCCCAACCACGAGGCGAACCCCCTCGACCCGAAGAACCTCCTCGACCTGCAGAAGGCCGTCCCCGAGCACGGCGCCGACATCGGCCTCGCCTTCGACGGCGACGCCGACCGCTGCTTCGTCATCGACGAGAACGGCGACCCGGTGAGCCCCAGCGCCGTCACCGCGATGGTCGCCCGCCGCGAGATCGCCAAGGAGATCCTCGCCGGCCGCGAACCCGTCGTCATCCACAACCTCATCACCTCCCGGGCCGTGCCCGAGATCATCACCGCCGACGGGGGGAAACCCGTCCGGACCCGCGTCGGGCACTCCTTCATCAAGGAGCAGATGGCCGAGGTCGGCGCCGTGTTCGGCGGCGAGCACTCCGCCCACTACTACTTCCGCGAGTTCTGGTCCGCCGACACCGGCATGCTCGCCGCGATGCACGTCCTCGCCGCGCTCGCCGAACAGGACCGCCCCCTCTCCGAACTCGCCGCCGAGTACGAGAAGTACGTCGCCAGCGGCGAGATCAACTCCACCGTCGACGACGCCGCGGCCACGACCGTGAAGGTCGTCGACGCGATCACCGAACAGGCTGCGGCGGAGGGGGAGGAACTCGAGATCGACCACCTCGACGGCGTCACCGTGTTCCACCCGGCCTCGCCGGAGCAACCGATGTGGTGGTTCAACCTGCGGGCCTCCAACACCGAACCCCTGCTGCGGCTGAACGCCGAGGGCGCCGACGAGGCCACCATGACCGTGATCCGCGACCGCGTGCTCGAACTCGTCCGGGGGAGCAACTGATGGCGCTCGAGAGCTGGGTCCTCGACCTGCTGCGCTGCCCGGTCTCCGGTGAACCCCTCTCCCCGACCACGGTCGACGGCGCGGAGTTCCTCGTGACGCCCTCGGGCCTGCGCTACCCGGTGCTCGACGGGGTTCCCGTCCTGCTCGCCGACCAGGCGATCCAGCCGGGCGCGAGCGCGTGAGCGCCCTCGACGAGGCCCTGCTCGCCGACGGCGACCAGCTCACCGGCGCCGACTCCACCGGTGTCCTGCGGGCGCTCGCCAGCGCCGGCGCGCAGGTCCGCGAGGCCCTCGACCTCTCCGCCGAGGCGCGGGTCGTGCGCCTCGCCGAGGACGACCGTCCGCGCGCCGTGGTCATCGCCGCGCTGGCGGGGAGTTCCGTCGTCGCCGACATCGTGCAGTCGCTGGCCGGGCGCGGTTGCCCGGTTCCCGTCGTCGTCCGCCACGGGGGGCCGCTGCCGAGCTGGGTCGGCCCGCTCGACCTCGTCATCGCCGTCTCGTTGTCCGGTCGCGCGCCGGGCCCGGTCGCGTTGGCCGTCGAGGCGTCCCGGCGCGGGGCGCGGGTCGTCGCGGTCGCCGGGGACGGTTCCCCGCTGTCCGAGATCGGTTCCCGCAACGGCAACGTGCACGTCCGGCCCGCCCGCGGGGTCCGCGCCGACGGCGGCGACCCGCGCTCGTCCCGGGTCGCGCTGTGGTCGCTGGTGACGCCCGTGCTGCTGGCCTGCGACGCGATGGGTCTGCTGTCCGCGTCGGCGAGCGAACTCGCCGGGGTCGCGGACCGCCTCGACGCCGAGGCCGAGGCGTGCCGCCCGTGGTCGGAGACGTTCGTGAACCCGGCGAAGGTCCTCGCCCTCGAGGTCTCCGGCGCGGTCCCGGTCGTGCTCGGTGACGGTGACCTGATGGCCGCGGCGGCCCGTCGCGCGGCCGGGATGCTGGCCCGCACGGCGCGGGTCCCCGCGGTCAGCGGCGCCCTGCCGGACGACGCGAGCGAGGTCGTCGCCACGTTCGGCGGGCCGTTCGCGGCCGGCGTCGACGACGTGTTCGCCGACCCCTTCGTCGACGGCCCCGCCGGGCCCCGCCTGCAGTTGCTGATGGTCCGCGACTCCCCGCTCGCGGTCTCCGACGAGGACCGCCGACTCGCGAACGCCGTGGTCACGACCGCGAGCGACGCCGGGGTGCGGGTCTCCGAACTCGTCGCCGACGAGGGAACCCCCGCGCAGCGGCTCGCGCAGCTGATCGCCCGCACCGACTACGCCGCGGTGTACCTGGCGCTGGCCTCCGGGATCGACCCCGAACGCTCCCCGCAGGTCGCCGACCTCAAGGACCGCCTGGGCTGAGGAGCTCCGCACGGCGCGGGACGTGGAGTGGAGCGTTCCGCGGCCCTGTACGCCTCGTGAGCCGCGAAACGCTCCACTCCGCAGACGTCAGCCGGCGAGCCAGGCCAGGACGTCGCGGTGCAGGGCGAGCTGGTAGTCGCCCTGGATGCCGTGCGGGGCACCCTCGTAGACCTTGAGGGTCCCGTCCTTCACCAGGGTGATGGACTTCTTCGCCGCGCCGTCGATGGGCACGATCTGGTCGTCGTCGCCGTGGCAGAGCAGGATCGGGACCCCCAGGGCCTGGAGGTCCTCGGTGAAGTCGGTCTCGGAGAACGCCTTCACGCAGTCGTAGGCCGCGACCAGGTTCACCAGCATCCCCTGGCGCCAGAAGTCGTCCTTGTCGCCCTGGGACACCGCTCGGCCGTGGTTGGCGCCGAAGAAGCTCTCCGACAGGTCCTGGTAGAACTGCGAGCGGTCGGCGAGGACCCCGGCGCGGATCCCGTCGAACACCTCGATCGGCAGCCCCTCCGGGTTGGTGTCGGTCTTCGCCATCAGCGGGGGGACCGCGCCGAAGGTGACGACCTTCGACACCCGTCCGTCCGCGTACCTCGCCGCGTACTTCACGACCTCGCCACCACCGGTGGAGTGGCCCATCACGACGACGTCGTGCAGGTCCAGGGACTCGATCAGCGCCGCGAGGTCGCGGGCGTAGGTGTCCATGTCGTGGCCGTTCGCGGTCTTCTCGGACCGGCCGTGGCCCCGCCGGTCGTGGGCGATGACGCGGTAGCCGGCGTCGGAGTAGACCTTGAGCTCGACCTGCCAGGCGTCCGAGCTCAGGGGCCAGCCGTGGCTCAGCACGATGGGCCGGCCGGTACCGGCCTCGGTGTAGTAGATCTCGACACCGTCGGGAGTGATGAAGGTGGGCATGCGGCGCAGCATGTCGGGGAACCGACCGGCCCGTCCAGACCCACCGCCGAGGGCCGGGCGCCGTCCGCGTGCCGGTCCAGGAGTGTTCACCGAGCCGGTGCCGAGACGTCGCCGCAGCGTTCGGCCGACCGTCGGGTCAGCGGGCGGGCCGGGTCGGGTCGAGGGTGCGGGAGGTGACCCGGCCGAACTCGTCCACGATCACCTGCGTGGTGCGGCGCCGGGCGGCGCGGACACGGGCGACGACCAGCCAGACCGGCAGCCAGCAGCCGAGGCTGCAGATCGAGCCGATGAGGTGGCGGCGGTGGGAAGTGGTGCGTCCCCAGCGGAGGACCGCCTGGTGCGCGCCCGCCGACTCCACCACCGCGCCCTCCGCCTGCCAGCGGCGCAGAGCGAGGTGGAGCACCCGGGCCCGCTCGACGTCGCCCGAGAGCAGGGGCGGCGCCTCGGGGACCGGGTCGGAGGATCCGGCCCGGCCGGTTCCGCCGACGACCCGTGCGTCGCCTCGCGACGGCTTCCAACGTTCCAGCAGGGACAACGCGGTTCTCCGATGTCTAGCAGTTCCAGACCTTCTGCTAGATGTTTCGGGAAGTGGTTGCGCATTCTTGAGGTGCTGCCGACCCCCTCCGGGACCGGCGCGCGAGAGGTCGTGGACTCGACGGGACGCCGAGACGTCAGCGCCGCGCCCCCGCGCACACCGTCAGCCCGCGGCGTGGACCGGTGTCGCGCAGTCCGCCACCGGAGCCGCCAGCTCACGGGCCGCCCGACCCGCGATCGCGACGGCGGTGGTGCGCAGCACGGGGTCGAGTTCGTGCTGCGGATCGCGCCAGACGGCGACCAGCACGTGGCTGACGCCACCGTGGCCGGTGGTGACGGGGACGGTGAGGATCGCCGCGGCCCCGAGGTGGCGGGTGAGGTCACTCTCCTCCAGGCTGCTGGTCGCGGCGTCCGGCACCCACACCGGGCGCCCGGTGGCGATCGAGCGGGCGACGGCGCTGCGTCCGGTGAGGTCGAAACCGACCCGGGTCAGCAGGTGGGGGTCGACGTCGCCCCGGTGCTCGAGCAGTTGCCACGGCCCGGCGCCCGACGGCGCGGGGTGCACCACGAGGCTGTGGTCGGGCCGGAGCAGCTCGTGGACCGCGGTGGCGAACGTCGCGACCACCCGGTCCGGGCCGGGGACCCGGTGGTGTCCGTCGTCGAGCTCGGCCACCGCTCGCAGCATGTTCCGCGCACCGTCGAGCCGGTCGGCGACGTCGATCCCGGCGAGGTGGTCGGCCACCACGTCGGCGAGCAGCTGCAGCTGGCTGCGCTGGAGGTCGCTCGAGGGCAGCAGCCCGCGGTCGTAGGCGCACAGGACGCCCAGGACCCGCCCCGCCGCGTCGATCACCGGGGCGCCGACGTAGTGCTGGATCCCCGCCTGCGAGGCCGAACCCCCCGCGCCGCGCCCGTCGGTCGAGGGGTCGAGGTGCAGGACGTCGTGCTGCTGCACCGTCCAGGCGCAGGGGGTGCCGTCACGGGGAGCGAGGGCGGTCTCGTGGCCGTGAGGAGCCAGCAGGTGCACGTGCTCCTCGGTGACGGCGTTGAAGCTGGCGAACTGCGTCCCGCTGACGGCGGCGGCCAGGGCCGTGATGCTGCTCAGCACGTCCGCAGAGCTGCGGGCGGAGCGCAGGACGGTGTGGGCCAACTGCACCCGCTCCTCCTCGTCGGCGCCGCGAGGGGCCGGCGCGGGTTCCGCCGCGGAAGGGGCTCCGGAACCCACGGGGGCGCTCGGGAAGACGTCGGCGGCCGGGACCGGCCGGGCGAAGTGGAACCCCTGCAGGACGTCGGCGCCCAGGGCGTGGATGAGGTCGGCGGTGGAGGCGTCCTCCACCCCTTCGGCCACGACCTCCATCGACAACCGGTGGGCGAGGTCGACCAGGGCCCGCACGATGGCGGTGTCGGCGGGGACCTGCGCGGCGGCGGCCACGAAGCAGCGGTCGATCTTCAGTTCGTCGACCTCGAGCTGGCGCAGCATCGTCAGCGAGGTGTAGCCGGTGCCGAAGTCGTCCAGGGAGATGCGCGCCCCGGCGGCGCGCAGGTCGGCCAGGACGGCGCCGGCGCCCTCGGGGTCGCCCAGCAGGGCGCTCTCGGTGACCTCCAGGGTGAGGACGCCGTCGCCCAGGTGGTTCTCGGCGACGGCCCGGCGCACCGCGTTGAGCAGCGCGGGGTCGGCGAGCACGACCGGGGAGACGTTGACCGACACCCCCACGTCGTGACCCTCCGCGCGCCAGGCGGCGCACTGGGCGGCGGCGGTGCGCAGCACCCAGTAGGTGAGACCGACGATGGCCTGGCTGCGCTCGGCGAGGGGGATGAACGCGCCCGGGCCGAGCAGCCCGCGTTCGGGGTGCTGCCAGCGCACGAGGGCCTCCACGCCGACGGTGCGGCCGGTGCCGGCGGCGACGAGGCGCTGGTAGTGCACCCGCAGCTGGCCCGCCTCGACGGCGGCGGGCAGCTCGGCGTGCAGGCGCAGCGCGTCGGCGTCGAAGGCCGCCTCGCCCTCGGCCACGGCGACGTGCTCCTGGTCGCCGGCGGCGCGCACCGCCGCGACGTCGGCCAGCGCGAGCAGCTCCTCGACCTCCCGGCCGTGCTGCGGAGCGCACGCCACACCGATCGAGACGTCGGGGCGCACCGTCAGACCCTGGCCGGGACCGTCGCCGCTCAGGACGACGTGCTCGCGCAGCACGTCGAGCAGCACCCGTCCCTCGGCGCGGCACGTGCTGGTGGCCTCGCCCGAGCCGTCGAGCTCGGCGGGACGCACGACGGCCAGGGAGTCCTGGTCGATGCGGGCGACGACGGCGCCCGGCAGGTCGGCGGCGCGGCGGGCGCACTCGGCGATGACCTCCTCGGCGGCGGCGGGACCCAGGGCCAGGCGCAGGTCGCGCAGGTCGTCGAAGTGGGCGACGCTCACCGTCGCCTGCCCGGCCAGACCCTCGCTCGCCTGCAACTGTTCGGCGCAGCTCTCGAACAGCCCTCTGCGGTTCAGCAGTTCCGACCCGCCGTCGCGACGGGCGCGGCGTGCGGCCAGGGACAGCAGCGAGCGGACGCCGAGGACCGGCAGCACGGTGGTGGCGGGCAGGACGGCCAGCCACCCCGCGACCTGGCCGGGGTGCCCGGAGGCGAGGAGGGCGGTGGGCAGCAGCAGGAACGGCAGCGCGGTGGCGGCGAGCATGCCGCGCACCGAGCGCAGGAACGGGATGTGCGCCGCGGTCGCGCAGTAGAGCGCGACGAACACACCGACCGCGGGCGAGCCGTCGGCGGCGTAGACGCAGACCGAGGTGGTCACCGCCGCGCCGACGAGGGCGGCCCGGTGGCTGAGCAGCGGCCACGCGGGGACGAGCAGCAGTCCCGCACCACTGAGGAGACCCGAGACGGCGATCGTGAGGATCGCCCCGTCGTGCACGCCGGTCCAGCCGGGCAGCAGCGCGACGGAGGCGGTGATGAGGCTGGCGACCAGGTACTCGACCGCCACGAGGCGGCGCCCGGGTCCTCCGTCGCCGAGGTCGACGATCGGCTCGCGCTGCTGACTAGTCACTATCTAGAAGTCGGGTGGTGGAGCGCCGTCCTCCATGCTCCGTCCGGGTGAACTGCGAACGGTGGACGGCCGGGTCAGGCCGTCTGGGGCGTGAGCGCCCCGCCCCGGGCCAGGGTGGCGATCCGCTGGGAGGCCAGGCCGTCGCCGTAGGGGCTGGGGGTCGCCGCCAGGCGGGCCAGCACCTGCGGGGAGGACATCCGCTCGGCGTGCTCGACGAGGTGCTCGGGCTCGCTCAGCACGGAGAACCCCGCGGCCACCGACTCGGGACGTTCGGTGCTGGTCCGGACGACCACGAGCGGCTTCTTCAGGACCGTGACCTCCTCCTGCAGCCCGCCGGAGTCGGACACCAGCAGCGACGCGCTGCGGGTGAAGGCCAGGAAGGTCCGGTAGTCCACCGGGGGCAGCACCTGCACCGCGGCCGGGACCGCCGTGCCCCAGGTGGCCAGCGCCTTGCGGGTCCTGGGGTGCAGCGGCAGGGCCACGGGGGAGCCGAGACGACCCAGCCCGTCGAGCAGTGCGCCCAGCCGCGCCGGGTCGTCGGTGTTCTCCGGACGGTGCACCGTGGCCAGCACGAACCGTTCCGGGAGCCCGTGCGCGGCGAGCAGGCGGGCACCTTCCGCCTCGTCCGGGAGCAGGTTCGCGACCGCCTCCACGATGGGGTTGCCGGTCACGAAGACGGCCTCGGCGGGCACGGCGCCGTCGAGGAGGTTGCGTGCGTTCTCCGGGGTGGCGGCGCAGTGCACGTCGGCGAGCGCCGACACCAGCAGGCGGTTCGTCTCCTCCGGCATCGCCCGGTCGTGGCTGCGCAACCCCGCCTCGACGTGCACGACCGGGATCCCGAGGTAGTGCCCGGCCTGCGCACCGGCGTTGGTCGTGTTCGTGTCGCCCTGGACGACGACGGCTCGCGGACGGCTGCGGGTGAAGAGCTGCGAGAGCTGATCCACCATCGTGGCGACCTGCTGGGCGCGGGTGCCGCCGCCGACGCCGGCGAGCGTCGGGGCCGTGACGGGCAGGCCGCAGGAGCGGAACACCGCGTCGGTGAGCTCGGCGTCGTAGTGCTGTCCGGTGAAGACCGGGTGCCCGTCCGCCCCGAGCGCGAGCAGGACGGGGGCCAGCTTGATGATCTCGGGACGGGTGCCGAAGACGACGGCGACCTTCCCGGTGAGGTTCTCAGCCACGGCTCCCGCTCCTCGCGCTCAGGGCGTGCAGGACGGGACGGCGGAAGCGCCAGCCGAGCACGGCGAGCGCCGCGGCGCTCAACGGTGCGGCGGGTCCGGGGAGGGCGTTGGTGGGGACGGTCTTCGCGTTGGCGCCGCAGGTGACGGTGCCGACGTTGACGGCGGCGACGGTCCCGCTCAGGAGGTTGATGGTGAGGGCGGTGGCCTGGACGCTGCCGGGGCCGGCGGGGGTGCTCGTGGCCCGCAGTCCCAGCTGGGCGGCGCCCGGCACGACGACACCGGAGTTCTCGGCGGGGGAGCTGTTCAGGACGATCGTCGGGATCCCGGCGACGAACACCTTGGCGTTGGTCAGCTTGACGGTGTTCGTCGTGGTGCCGGCGGACGCGGCGGTGCAGGACGCGAGGATCGCGTCGGCCTTGATGACCGTCCCGGCGACCAGGGTGATCTGCACCCCGCTGGAGCCCCCGCCGGTGACGGCGCAGGTCCCGTCGGCACCCACGGTGATGACGCCACCCGCACCGACGAGTCCGGCGCAGGCGGCGGAGGAGCCGTCGGCGCGGGCCACGGCCGTCTGCACCAGGGTGCCGGCGGTGATGCCGCCCTGACCGCCCAGCAGGGACAGCGCCGGGGTCTGCGCGGTCGTCTGCGTCGCGCCGGACCCGGGGTTCGAGGCGGACACCGTGTTCGAGGTGACGGCCGAGACGCCGAGGACGCCGACGGTCACCGCGTTGGCGGTGGCCACCGAGGTGTCGGCCGCGGCGGACCCCGCGCTCACCAACCCCAGTGCGGCGGCTCCGGCGACGCCCGCGGTGAGCAGGCGTCCCCAGTGACGGGGTTTCGTGTTCTCGTCCATGGTCCTGCTCCTCAGCTGCTCGGGAGGGGTGAGGGGATCGGGGTGTTCGCGACGGGCCGGTCGTGGGTCCGGGCGGTCTTGTGCCACTCGGTGTGGCCCTTGAGGACGCGGAACAGCGCGCGCCAGGCGCAGATCTGCAGCAGGTAGCCGTAGCCGATGTTGGCCACGGCCATCCACAGCGCCCCGCGCCGGGTGACGAACGTCCCGCAGTGGCTGCGGTAGAAGAACCCCCACAGGGCGTGGGGCAGCACCCCGAAGAGCAGGCCCAGCGGGATGAGGCCCCAGGCCCCGGCCAGCAACCACCGGTCGGCGCCCTGGGGGTCGCTGAAGGCGTAGTAGAGGGTGACGATCGAGGTCAGCGGGAACACGACGCTGCCGAAGACCTGGGAGAACGGGACCCACATGTAGTGCGCGATCTCCAGGGCGCCGGAGATGGAGATGCGCTCGGAGTTCAGGACGCGCCACAGGTAGCGCAGGCACTGGATGTTGCCCTGCGACCAGCGGGTGCGCTGGCGCAGCAGGGGTCCCACCTCGCTCAGGCCGTCCTGGGCGACGAACGTGTCGTGGCAGTACTCGGTGCGGTGCCCGGCCAGCAGGACGTGCAGACCGAGTTCGAAGTCCTCCAGCAGGGCTCCGTGCCACGGCGTGCCGTTGTCGCGGGCGACGTCGTCGAGGGCGGTGAGGCGGGTGAACTGCCCGTTGCCGCCCATCGCGACGCTGCCGGTGCGCCGGCGCAGGAACTGCATCGCCGCGATGGGGCCGGCGAACTCCAGGTCCTGCAGGCGCACGAGGACGTGGTCACCCCGGGTGCGGGCCCGGGAACCGACGAGGCGGTCCAGGTCGGTCCCGACGAGGGCGTCGACGTCCTCGGTGATGCGGACCTGGACCTGCACCGCCCCCACCGTCGGGTCCCCGAACAGCGTCGGGCCGGCGACGACGTCGGGGCAGAACTGCTCCAGGCGCCCGTCCGCGTCCACGACACCGACGACCACGCGGGAACGGTCGCCGTCTGCGGGAACTTCCGCGCAGATCCGCCGGTAGGCGTCGTTGAGGGCTTCGCCCTTGCCCTTGCGGGCCTCCGGGGGGCGGCGGCTGACGACGCGGACCTTCTCGTGCCGGGTCGCCAGCCAGGTGATCAGCTCGTGGGTGTGGTCGCGGGAGTCGTCGTCGATGCACCACACGGTCGCCTCGGGGAAGTTGTCCAGCAGGTGCTGGACGGTGCCCACGATGACCGTCTCCTCGTCCAGGCAGGGGATGAGGATGTGCCAGTCGAAGTCCGCGCGGTCACCGAGTTCCACCTCGCGGTTGCGCAGGAAGGGGCGCAGGACGGTGATGACGTAGCTGAGGAACAGCACGCACAGCACGAAGGCGGCGGTGTTCAGCAGGGCCAGGCCGAGGTGGACGCTATCCACGGCGCACCACCCGCGAGCCCCGGGTCAGCAGGACCAGGAAGGTCAGGCCGCCGGCGACGACGCCCACGGTGCTGACGATCGATCCGGCCAGGACGTGGGTGACCCCGTAGCCCTGCTCCACGCCCCAGAGGTGCATCCCGGTGGCGATGGTCAGCAGCCGCAGCTGGTTGACCGCGGCCACCACCAGGGCGGCGACGCCCAGGGCGCCCAGGGTGACGACGGCCGGCATCCGCCGCACCGGCAGGAGCATGGCCGAGACGAGCACGAACGGCACGAGCAGCACCACGGCGCTGCACCCGATGGTCACGGTGTGCCCGACGAGCAGCCCGTCGATCCGGTAGAGGGCGTTGTCGTCCACGCAGCGGGCGTCGGGACCCCACGTGCTGCGGACCAGCAACGCCGAGACGCACGCCTCGGTGTGCCGGACGGCGCGGTCGTGGGCCAGCAGCACCACGGTGGCCACCAGCAGCCCGAGGGTGAGGACGCAGCGCACCGGGCCGATCTCGTGCAGGACGCCGGCGAGCCGCACGGTGCGGGGCACGGGCGCGGCGGCGCTCACGCGGGGCCCCCGTCGCGGCGGGCGCGGTAGAGGCGCTGCTCGGCCAGGGTCCACACCGCGCTGAGGTCGCGGGCCTCCCCGGAGGCCGCCCAGGCGGTGGTGGCGTCGAACCCGGCGGCCCGCAGGTGCGCGGCCACCACGCGCCCGACCGCGTCGACCTCCTCGGACTCCGCGTCGGGCAGGATCGCGCCGAACTGACGGGCGGTGAGCCGGGAGACGGTCGCGTCGGGCAGCGCCCGCACGACGGTCTCGGTGGCCTTCTGGAGGCGCCGGGAGGAGCGGACCCGGCCCAGGTCGACCACGAGGAGGGCGACCGGGACGGCGCGTTCCACGCTGCGCCGGTCCTCCTGCTGCAGCAGCGCGCCCCAGCCGACTCGGCTGGACAGCTCCGTCACCCGGTCGGCGGCGTCGACGCGCACCGAGCGCCGCTCCGTCTCGCGCTGGGTGTCGTCCGCGGCGACCTCGGCGGCCAGGGCCTGCGCGAGCAGCTCGGCGAAGGCCCCCATGAGGCTCTCCACCGCCGGCCCCACGGCCACGTCGGGGCGGGAGCTCCACCCGGCCATCGTCCCGAGCAGGCGACCGTGGTCGTCGCGCAGCGCGGTGCCGGCGTAGGCGGTCATCCGCAGCGCGATCGCCGCGGGGGCCCGCACGTAGTTGGGCACGAGGGTGATGTCGGGGGCGACCGCCGGCCCGAGGCCGTTGACCATGCGCCGGCACACCGTGTCCGACCAGGGGACGCGGTGTCCGACGTGCACGCCGGTCGCCTCGCCGGACACCGCCAGCGGCAGCACCGCCGGCCCGTCCAGGCGCCCGAGGTACCACGTGTCGAGGCCGGTGCTCCCCGCGAGGGCCTCCACCACCTGTCGTGCGCTGCGGCGCAGCGACGTCCCGGTCGCGGTGCCGGTCGCACGGGGGCGGGGTCGGGTGCGGAGCACCGACGTCCCCGGTGCCGGGACCGCGGCGCGGCTTGCCAGTTCGACCATGCTCACGGAGGAGGCATCGGCCCACGGGGAGGGGATCCTGATGCTCCGAACGTGTAGTAGAAGTTCCCCGGGCAGGTGTTAGAAGAAGGAGTGCAGGGCCACCGTGGGAATGCCGATGGGATGGGGTGACCGACACCTCCGCAGGGACCAGCGGGTCCCGCCGTCGCCTCCTGGTCCACCGCGCCGCCGTGCTCGGCCTCCCCCTCGCGCTGCTCGGCGGCGGGATCGGGGCGAGTGCCGTCGTGAGCGGGGTGCTGCAGCGGTCGGGGGCGGAGCACGCTCGTCTCGCCACGGACGCGGCCGCCGCCGAGGAGGCCGCCGCCCTGGGCGACGCGGTCCGCACCTACACCAGCACGCTGGAGTCGCTGGCGACCGTCGTGGGCGACCAGCCGGCGCTCACCGACGACGACTTCCAGGACCTCACCGCCACGATGACCTCGCTGCCCGGGGTGGCCAACCTGACCTACACCGTTCCCGTCGCCGACGACCCGCAGGCCGTGGTCCGGGCGCAGCAGGAGCTGCGGGCCCAGCTCGGGACGCAGCTCAGCCTCAAACCCCAGCCCACCACGATCGGTGAGCACCTCTTCGTCGTCAGCTACCGCGCGGTCGACGTCGTCGGTTCGGCCCTCGGCGCCGACGCGGCCGCGGTCCCGCAGATCGCGGTCGCGGCGACCGAGGCCCGCGACAGCGGTCGGGTCACCGTGACGGCCCCCTACGTCCTCCTCGCCGACCGCGTCCTCCCGGTCGAGCAGCAGCAGCAGTCCGTCCTCTTCGTGGCCCCCGTCGTCGGCGGTCCCGGCCAGGCCGACCGGGGCGTCTTCCGCGGCTGGGTCTCCGCCTCCTTCCGCACCGGCACCGTCCTGCGGTCCACCGCCGACCGGCACACCGCCGACCAGTCGGGTTCCCTGGGGGCGAATCTGACGCTGTGGGACACCACCGACGCGGCCGGCCCGCAGCGGCTCGCCACCGTCGATCCCGGGACCGCACTGGCGGACGTCTCCTCCGGTGCCGACGTCATCGCCGCCTCCCGCCGCTGGCGGTTGCAGGTGACCCCCACCGGGCGCGCCTACGCCGAGGAACTCGGCCACGCCCCGTCCGTCGCCTTCACCGCGGGCAGCACCGCGTCGTTGCTGCTGGCGGCCTTGCTGTTCTCGGTGACCTCCGGTCGCGAACGCGCCCGGCGCCGGGTCGAGCAGGCCACCGCGCAGCTCGCCGACGAGGTCGTCTCCCGCCGCCACAGCGAGGAGTCCCTGCGCACCCGCGAGTCGGAGCTGGGCGCCTACACGACCGTCGTCGCGGACCGGTTGCGCCTGCCCCTGGCGCGGCTGACCGCTCTGGCCGCCGCCTCGCGCGAGACGGAGACGTGGACGGCCGCCGACTGGCAGGACCGCCTCGACGCCGTCGACCACCGCCTCGACCGGGCCCGCCGGCTCGTGGACGACCTGCTCCTGTACGCCCAGGTCAGCGAGACGGCGCTCACCGAACGCGCCGTCGACCTCTTCGCCACCGCGACGCTGGTCGCCGACGAGCAGGAGGCCCTCACCGCCCACCTGCCCGAGGACCTGCGACCGCGGATCGAGGTCGGGCCGCTGCCGGAGGTGGTCGGGGAACCCTGGCTGCTGCACCAGCTGCTCGCCCGCCTGGTGGACAACGCGGTCGTCCACGCCCCCGCCGGGCAGGCCGCCGTGGTCACCCTCGGCGCCGAGCTGACCGGTTCGCGGTTCCGCGGGGAGGTGTGGCGCATCGAGGTCCGGGACCGGGGCCTGGGCGTGCCCCTCGAGCAGCGCGCCGGCGTCTTCGAGCCCTTCGCGGGGGAGGACGCCGACGTCGAGCTCGGCGGCAACCACCTCAGCCTCGCCATCTGCCGCCGCATCGCGCTGCGCCTGGGCGGGGACATCGGCGTGGAGGACGACCCGCGCGGGGGCAGCGTCTTCTGGTTCACGCTGCCGGTGCGCAGCACGGCCGGGGTCCTCACGGCCCCGGTCGCGGCTCCCTCGACGGCGGTCCCCGCGCTCGGCTGAGCGTCCGCGGGCCGGGCGCGTACTCTGGGGGGAGCTCCGGCGTCCGGTGATGCCGAGTGGCCCAGAGGGGCCGCGCCGGGAGACCGTCACAGACCGCACGAGAGGACAACCATGTCTTTCGAGTACCAGGTCCGGGACCTTTCCCTGGCCGAAGCCGGACGCCACGAGCTGCGTCTGGCCGAGCACGAGATGCCCGGGCTCATGGCGCTGCGCGCCGAGTTCGGCGAGGCCCAGCCACTGGCCGGCGCCCGCATCGCAGGGTCCCTGCACATGACGGTGCAGACCGCCGTCCTCATCGAGACCCTCGTCGCCCTCGGCGCCGAGGTCCGCTGGGCCAGCTGCAACATCTTCTCCACCCAGGACCAGGCCGCCTCGGCGATCGTCGTGGGCGCGGGCACCGTCGAGGAGCCCGCCGGCGTCCCCGTCTTCGCCTGGAAGGGGGAGACCCTCGAGGAGTACTGGGCGCTCGCCGACCGGATCTTCGACTGGGGCACCGACGCCGAGGGCCACCGCATCGGCCCGAACATGATCCTCGACGACGGTGGCGACGCCACCATGCTCGTCCTCGAGGGCAAGCGCTTCGAGGCCGCCGGGGCCGTCCCCGCGACGACCGAGGAGGACTCCGAGGAGTACGCGGTCGTCCTCGAACTGCTCCGCAAGAGCATCGCCGAGGACCCCGAGCGCTGGACCCGCATCGCGGCCCAGATCCAGGGCGTCACCGAGGAGACGACCACCGGGGTGCACCGCCTCGCGGAGTACTTCCGCAACGGCGTGCTGCCCTTCCCGGCGATCAACGTCAACGACTCGGTGACGAAGTCGAAGTTCGACAACAAGTACGGCACCCGCCACTCGCTGATCGACGGCATCAACCGCGGGACCGACATCCTCATCGGCGGCAAGACGGCCGTCGTGTTCGGCTACGGCGACGTCGGCAAGGGTTCCGCGGAATCCCTGCGCGGCCAGGGTGCGCGCGTCGTCGTCACCGAGGTCGACCCCATCAACGCCCTGCAGGCCGCGATGGACGGGTTCCAGGTCGTCCGCCTCGAGGACGTCGTCGAGACCGCCGACATCTTCATCACCGCGACGGGCAACAAGGACGTCATCATGGCGGCCGACATCGCGAAGATGAAGCACCAGGCCCTCGTCGGCAACATCGGTCACTTCGACAACGAGATCGACATCGCCGGTCTGGCGAAGATCCCCGGGGTCGAGAAGATCGAGATCAAGCCGCAGGTCCACGAGTGGCGCATCCCCGCGAGCGGAGACGTTGCCGCGCACAGCATCATCATGCTGTCCGAGGGGCGCCTGCTGAACCTCGGCAACGCGACGGGGCACCCCAGCTTCGTGATGTCGAACTCGTTCACCAACCAGGTCCTCGGCCAGATCGAGGTCTTCACCAAGCCCGCGGAGTACCCCGTCGGCGTCCACCGCCTGCCGAAGCACCTCGACGAGAAGGTCGCGCGCCTGCACCTCGACGCGCTCGGCGTGCACCTGACGGAACTCACGAAGTCGCAGGCCGAGTACCTCGGCGTCGACGTCGAGGGTCCGTACAAGTCCGACCACTACCGGTACTGAGTCCTCACCGCCGGTGTGACGCCCGGCACCCCTCGTGGGGTGCCGGGCGTTCTCAGTCCCCGGGGGCCCGCTCGGTCAAGGTGGGGAACACGTGTCCCGGGTCCTCGCCCTGTTCCAGCACCCGGCCGGCGGGGCCGAGACCGACGATGAGCGGGTCGGGGGTCCCCACGACGTCGAGGTCCTTGTCGTCGTAGGGGAGCATCGCCAGGACGTGGCGCATCGCCTCGATCCGGGCCCGCTTCTTGTCGTTGCTGCGGATCGTCGTCCAGGGCGCATCGGCGGTGTCGGTGTAGAAGAACATCGCCTCCTTGGCCTCGGTGTAGTCGTCCCAGCGGTCGAGCGACTGCAGGTCCATGTCGGAGAGCTTCCAGCGCCGCACCGGGTCCTCGGCGCGCGACGCGAACCGGGTCCGCTGTTCGGCCCGGGAGACGGAGAACCACATCTTCACCAGCCGGATGCCGCTGCGGACCCACATCCGCTCCAGCTCCGGCACCTGGCGCATGAACTCCAGGTACTCGGTGGGGGAGGCGAAACCCATCACCCGCTCCACCCCGGCCCGGTTGTACCAGGACCGGTCGAACAGGACGATCTCCCCGCCCACCGGCAGGTGCTGGACGTAGCGCTGGAAGTACCACTGCGTGCGCTCGCGGTCCGTCGGCTTCTCGAGGGCGACGACCCGCGCACCGCGCGGGTTGAGGTTCTCGGTGAACCGCTTGATCGTCCCCCCCTTGCCGGCCGCGTCGCGCCCCTCGAAGAGCAGGACGACCTTCTCCTCGCGCGCCTTGACCCAGCTCTGCAGCTTCAGCAGCTCGATCTGCAGGCCCTGCTTGAGCTTCTCGTACTCCTTGCGGGACATCTTCTCCTCGTAGGGGTAGCCCTCCCGCCAGGTCTCGTCGCCGCCGTCGGCGCTCCCGACCGCCTCTTCCACCTCGTGGTCCTTCACCTCGCGGACGTGCCCCGCGAGCGCCCCGGTGAAACATCCCGGTGCGCGCGAGCGCGCGAGCGCTGGTGGACTGGTGGGGTGAGCCACGTCGTCGCACCGGTCCGGTCGGCGCTCTTCGGCGACTCCCCGCCGTCGTCGTGGTGGGCGCCCACGACCTGACGCACTTCGTGCCGGTCCCGGAGGTCGTCGCGCACCTCGCCGCCGACCCGTCGATGTTCTCCGCGGACCGCTTCCACCCCTCCGCGGCCGGCTACCGCGCGATCGCCGCCGCGCTCGCCCCGGTGCTGCGCACGGCCGCGCGTGCCCTCCGGCAGGCCCCCTGAGATCCTGGCGGGGTGAACCTGGAGGACGCCGCGTCGTGGGCCACCATCGCCGGGGGAGTCGCGGTGCTCGCGGCGTTCCTGCGCGGGTGCGTCCTCGTGGCGATGAAGTACCACGCCCGGGAGGTCCGCCGGTGGGAACGGACCGAGGCGGGGCTGGACTCGGGGAGGTTGCGCTGGTGGAACGGGGTCCGGGCCCGGTGGCGACTGCTCTGGGCGAAGGGCCGGTTGCGCACCCGCCGGGAGGAGCAGGACTAGATCGACTCGCGGGACCCCGGTTTCTGCCCGACGATCTCGAGGTGGACAACAGCACCCCCTACCCCCTCGGCGTGACGATCCGCCAGGACGGGTTGAACGTCGCCCTGTACTCCGAGACCGCCGAGGCGGTCGACGTCGCCGTCTTCGGCGAGGACGGCGCCGAGACCCGTCACCGGCTGGCGCAGCGCACCGGTCACGTCTTCCACGGCGTCGTCCCCGGCGGCGCCGGCACCCGCTACGGGTTCCGCGTGCACGGCGAGTGGGAACCCGCGGAGGGCCTGCGGCACAACGCCGCGAAACTCCTGCTGGACCCCTACACCCGGGCGGTCGAGGGCCAGTGGGGCGCCGGCGAGGAGACCTTCGGGCACACCTTCGCCGACCCCGAGCAGCGCAACGACGCCGACTCCGCCCCGTCGGTGCCGCGTTCCGTCGTCGTCGACCCGTCCTTCGACTGGTCCGGGGACACCGCTCCGCGCACCCCGCTGGCCGACACCGTCGTCTACGAGGTCCACGTCAAGGGTTTCACCCAGCAGCACCCCGACGTGCCCGAGGAGATCCGCGGCACCTACGCCGGCCTCGCGCACCCGGCCGCGATCGAGCACCTCACCGACCTCGGTGTGACGGCCGTCGAACTGCTGCCCGTGCACCAGTTCGTCCAGGACTCCCACCTGGCCGAGAAGGGCCTGCGCAACTACTGGGGCTACAACTCGATCGGGTTCTTCGCCCCGCACAACGAGTACAGCGCGGCCGGCGACGGCGGTGGCCAGGTGCGCGAGTTCCAGGAGATGCTGAAGGCCCTGCACGCCGCGGGTCTCGAGGTCATCCTCGACGTCGTCTACAACCACACGGCCGAGGGCAACCACATGGGCCCGACGCTCTCCCTCAAGGGCATCGACAACGGCTCCTACTACCGCGTGGTCGAGGAGGAGCCGGAGAACTACTTCGACACCACCGGCACCGGCAACAGCCTCAACGTCTCCCACCCCGCGGCGCTGCAGCTGATCCTCGACTCGCTGCGCTACTGGGTGACCGAGATGCACGTCGACGGGTTCCGGTTCGACCTCGCGACGACGCTCACCCGGCAGTGGGGCGACGCGCACGTCCACTCCGCGTTCCTCGACATCGTGCACCAGGACCCGGTGCTGGCCGGGGTGAAGCTCATCGCCGAACCGTGGGACACCGCCGGGTACCAGGTCGGAGGGTTCCCGGCGCGCTGGTCGGAGTGGAACGGGAAGTACCGCGACGACGTCCGCGACTTCTGGCGCGGGCAGAGCACGCTCGGGGACTTCACGAAGCGTCTCACGGGCAGCCCCGACGTCTACGAGGCCGACCGCCGCTCCCCGCTGTGCAGCGTCAACTTCCTCACCGCCCACGACGGGTTCACCCTCGCCGACCTCACCGCCTACGACGAGAAGCGCAACGAGGCCAACGGCGAGGACAGCAAGGACGGCGAGAGCGACAACCGCTCCTGGAACTGCGGCGCCGAGGGCCCGACCGACGACGAGACCGTCAACGCGTTGCGCGACCGCCAGCGCCGCAACCTGCTGACCACCCTGCTGCTCTCGGCCGGGGTGCCCATGATCCTGGGCGGGGACGAGATGGCCCGCACCCAGAACGGCAACAACAACGCCTACTGCCAGGACGACGAGATCTCCTGGTTCGACTGGGAGAACGCCGACCGCGAGCTGCTGGCGTTCACCCGCGACCTGCTGACGCTGCGTCGGGAGACCTCCGCGCTGCGCGGGGCCTGGTACCGCGGCGACGGTCTCGATGGTTCGCCCGACGCGGTGCTCTCGCTGCGCGCCGACGGTGAACCCATGACGCAGGCGGAGTGGGACGACGGCAACGCCCGGGCCTACGCCGTGCAGTTCAAGGCCGAGGGGTCGCCCACGGTCCTGCTGCTCGTCAACGGGGCCACCAACCCCGTCGAGTTCACCGTCCCGAAGCCGCCCGCCGGTCCCTGGAAGCTCGCCGTGTCCTCCGACCCGCAGCAGGACGTCGGCCGTGAGGTCGAGACCCTGCTCGTGGGGGAGTGGTCGACGACGGTCCTGCGTTCGGCCTGAAACTCCTGGCGTGACCTCTCACCCGGCGCGATGATCGCCGGGTGAGAGTTCACCGCTGGCCACCCGCCGTCGAACCCGACGAGCTCGGGGCGATCGTCCACGGCCCGGTGGTCCTGGCCCGCTCGCCGGGGGTCGTGGCGGCCCTGCGGTGCGTCTTCGCGCACACGGGCGGGTTGTCGTTGCCCTTCGTGCTGCGCGCCGAAGGGGTGCAGGCGGAGGCGGCGAACCGGCAGAGCACGAGTCACCGGCTCGCTCTGGAGGACATCGGTCCGGGGACGTTCTCCGAACCCCGGGTCGTCGTCCGGGTCGGGGAGGCCGAGGGACTGGCGGACGCCTCCCAGGCCACCTCGTCGGGAGGCGATGACGCCTACGACCTCGACGCCAACTTCTGGATCGACGCGCTCCCCACCGACGGCCGGATCGTCGTCACCGTGAGCTGGGTGCAGGCCGGGCTCGGGGAGTCCCGGACCGAGCTCCGGCTCCGGCCGTGGACCGGGGACGACGTCCTGCGGTTGCTCTAGGCCCGCCCGATCGTCCGTTCGAGTTCTCGGGTCCGCGCCTCGCGACGTTGCATCCGCTCGAAGTCGCGGTCGCGACGTTCGACGAGGACGGCCACGAGGAAGCGTTCCGGGTCGGCCTGCGCGGGCGGGGCGGGGTTCACGAACGGGATCAGCGCCCCGGCGAGCTGGAGGCCCAGCGCGGTCCGCGAAGCGGGGTTGAGGGTGGCCGTGCGGGCGAGGAACTGCCGGGCCGCCGTCGTGGTGTCGAGCGGGAGCCGGCCGATGTCGGCGGTGCGGGCCCAGCCCGCCAGTTCCGGCGGCATCGGCGGCAGCGGGACGTGGCGGGCGGAACTGCGTTCGCGCACGACGTAGGTCCCGGCCAGCAGGTCGCCGACCCGCTTGCCCCGCTGGGTGATCAGCGAGCAGATGATCGCCGGGCTGCCCGCCAGGCTCCAGAGTTCGAAGAGCCCCAGGACGGCGCGCACGAGGGAGTGCCGGAAGCGCACCGGGCCGCCGTCGTCGCGCACGACGCGGACGCCCATGACGAGCTTGCCCACCGTGCGCCCGCGGGTCGCGGTCTCGACCGCGACGGGGATGCCGACGAAGCAGAGCACCGTCTCGGCCAGCGTGATCGCCGCGGAGGCGGCCTCGTCGGTGTCGGAGAGCAGCGCCGACGTCCCCCACAGCAGCGCGCCGAAGACGAGGCCGACGATCACGGCGTCCAGCAGCGCGGAGAGCATCCGGGACGCGAACGACGCCGCGCGCAGGCCGAGGACGACGGCCTCACCGGTGACGATCTCGCCGACGGGTTCCCCGACCGGGCCAGCAGCACTCACCACCCCACCGTATCCGGGCGGCCCGACCCGGGTGCACGATGCTGGAGTGGACTCGCACGGCTCCTGGACCTCACCTCTCACCGCCGACGCCGTCGCCGCGGCGGCACTGCGGTTGACCGCCGTCGCCCTCGACGGGGAGGGGCGTACGTGGTGGTCCGAGGGCCGTCCCGCCGAGGGGGGCCGGGTGGCCGTGATGCGCCGCGACCCCGACGGCGGGGTCGTCGAGGCGACCCCGTCCCTGGACGCGCGGACCCGGGTCCACGAGTACGGCGGCGGCTCCTGGGGGCTGGTCCGGTCCGCGCAGGGCGAGGTCGGGGTCGTCGCGGCCTCGGCGGGCGACCAGCGCTGGTTCCACGTCAGCGCCCCGCACCGCGCGCCGCGCCCGCTGACCCCGGCCGACGGGGTCCGCTACGCCGATCCCGTGCAGGTGGGGGACGGGGTGGTGCTCGTCGCCGAGGACGTCTCCGGTGAGGTCCCCCGGCGCGCCCTCGTGCACGTCCCGCTCGACGGTTCCGGCCCGCGGGAACTCTTCAGCGGGCCGCGGTTCCTGGCCGCGCCGCGGCTCTCCCCGGACGGGACGCGACTGGTCTGGATCAGCTGGGAACACCCCGACATGCCGTGGCAGGCGACCCTGTTGTGGGAGGCCTCCGTCGTCGACGGGGGACTGCGCGACGTGCGGGTGCTGGCCGGGCAGGACCAGCGGCAGTCCCTGGTCCACCCGGGTTTCGCCCCCGACGGCACCGTCCTCGTGGTCAGCGACCGCGACGGCTGGTGGAACCTGCACGAAGTGGTCGACGGCGGGCTGCGTCCGGTGCTGCCCGAGGCCGCCGAACAGGGTTTCCCGCCGTGGGTGTTCGCGACGACGTCCTGGGCGGCGCTGGACGCCGAGCGGATCGCGCTGATCCACGCGGCCGACGTCGGGTACCGCCTCGACGTGGTCCACCGGGGTTCCGGGGAACTGCACCGCCTCGACCTGCCGTTCACGGCCTGGACCCCGGTGCTCGCCGCCGTGGACGGCCGGATCGCCGCGATCGCGGCCTCGCCGACCACCCCCGCCGCGGTCGTCCTGCTGGACCCGGCGACCTCGGCCGTGGACGTCGTGCGGTCGGCCGCCGCGGCACCCGACCCCGCCTACCTCCCCGTCCCGCGCCCGCTCGAGGTGTCCAGTTCCGGGCGGACCGTCCACGCCCACCACTACCCGCCGACGCACCCCGACCACGTGGACGGCGGGCCCGCCCCGCACGTCCTGTTCGTGCACGGCGGACCCACGGCGCAGTCGCAGGCCGCGTACTCGCCGGAGGTCGCGTTCTTCACCTCCCGCGGCATCGGGGTCGTCGACGTCCAGTACGGCGGGTCCACCGGGTACGGCCGCGCGTACCGCGAGGCCCTCGACGGCAACTGGGGGATCGTCGACGTCGAGGACTGCGCCGCCGTGGCCCGCCGGCTCGTCGCCGACGGTCTCGCCCCGGCCGGGCAGGTGGGCATCCGGGGTGGCAGCGCCGGCGGATTCACCGTCCTCGCGGCATTGACCGGGACCGACGCGTTCTCCGCCGGGACCTCCTACTACGGGGTGGCGGACCTGCGGGCGCTGGCCGCCGAGACCCACGACTTCGAGTCCCGCTACCTCGACTCCCTGGTCGGTCCGCTGCCCCAGGCCGAGGCGGTGTACGTCGAGCGGGCGCCGCTGTCCCACGTCGACGACCTGTCCTGCCCGGTCCTGCTGCTGCAGGGAGCCGACGACCCGGTGGTCCCGCGGGCCCAGGCCGAGGCGTTCGCCGACGCGTTGGCCCGCAAGGGGTTGCCGCACGCGCTGCTGGTGTTCCCCGGTGAGCAGCACGGGTTCCGCCGGGCCGAGAACGTCGTCGCCTCGCTCGAGGCGGAACTGTCGTTCTACGGGCAGGTCTGGGGTTTCGTCCCGCCCGGCGTCCCGCGGCTGCAGCTGCGCTGATCAGCGCGCCAGGAGTTCCAGGGTGTCGACGACCCGGTTCGAGAAGCCCCACTCGTTGTCGTACCAGGCGACGACCTTGACGTGGCGGCCGTCGACCCGGGTCAGGGCGGAGTCGAACACCGCGGAGGCGGGTCGGCCGGTGATGTCGCTGGACACCAGGGGTTCCTCGGAGAACTCGAGGATCCCGTTCAGGGGCCCGTCGGCGGCGGCGCGGTAGGCGGCGAGGACCTGCTCGCGGGTGACGTCGCGGGCCACCGTGGTGTTGAGCTCGACGATCGAGCCGACCGGCACGGGGACCCGGATCGAGTCGCCGGACAGCTTCCCCGCCAGGTTCGGCAGGACCAGCCCGATGGCCTTCGCGGCGCCCGTCGTCGTCGGGACGATGTTCACCCCGGCCGCGCGGGCGCGCCGCAGGTCGCGGTGCGGGCCGTCCTGCAGGTTCTGCTCCTGGGTGTAGGCGTGGACGGTCGTCATGAACCCGTGCTCGATCCCGGCGAGGTCGTCGAGGACCGAGGCCAGCGGGGCCAGCGCGTTCGTCGTGCACGAGGCGTTGGAGACGATCGTGTGGGCCTGCGCGTCGTAGGCGCCGGTGTTCACGCCGTAGGCCAGGGTCACGTCCGCACCGTCGGCGGGGGCGCTGACCAGGACCTTGCGGGCCCCGGCCCGCAGGTGGGCCCGCGCGGCGCCGGCCGCGGTGAAGCGTCCCGTCGACTCCAGGACGAGGTCGACCCCGAGTTCCGCCCAGGGCAGGTCCGCCGGCTCGCGTTCGGCGAGCACGCGCACGCGCCGCCCGTCGACGACGAGGTCGGAACCCTCGACCTCGACGGTGCGGTCGAACCGGCCGAGGGAGGAGTCGTAGCGCAGCAGGTGCGCCAGCGTCCCGGGGGCGCTCAGGTCGTTGACGGCGACGAGTTCCAGGTCGCTCCCGCGGGTGAGGAGGGCGCGCAGGGTGTTGCGGCCGATGCGGCCGAAACCGTTGATGGCGATGCGGGTCATGCCTCGAGGTTCGGTGTTCCGCCGGCGCGCGACCAGTGGCCGCAGCGACACCGGCCGCAAGGATCCCGCCAGGGTCAGGGGGCGAAGGTGTGCCGGTAGGCCGTCGGGGAGGTCCCGAGGACCCGCCGGAAGTGCAGCCGCAGGTTCGCGCCGCTGCCCAGCCCGACACGGTCGGCGATCTGCTCGACGCCGAGGTCGCTGCGTTCCAGGAGTTCCCGCGCCGCGTCGATCCGCGTCCGCAGCACCCACTGCATCGGGGTGTACCCGGTGCCCTCCAGGAACCGGCGCGAGAACGTCCGGGCCGACACCCGCGCGTGACGGGCGAGCGCCTCCAGCGTCAGCGGTTGCCCGAGGTGGCGCAGCACCCACTCCCGGGTGCCGGCGTAGAGGTCGTCGACCGGTTCCGGGACGCTGCGCGGGACGTACTGGGCCTGGCCGCCGCTGCGGTAGGGCGCGGTGACGAGGCGACGGGCGGTGTGGTTCGACAACCCGACGCCGTGGTCGCGCCGGACCAGGTGCAGGCACAGGTCGAGCCCGGACGCCGCGCCGGCGGAGGTGAGGACGCTGCCCTCGTCGACGAAGAGGACGTTCTCGTCGACCCGGACCGCGGGGTGGCGCTGCGCGAGGGCCCGCGCGTAGTGCCAGTGCGTCGTCGCGCGCAGGCCGTCCAGCAACCCGGTGGCGGCCAGGGCGAAGGCGCCGGTGGAGATCGCGGCGAGGCGGGCACCGCGGGCGTGCGCGGCCCGCAACGCCTCGACCACCTCGGGGGCGGGACGGGTCGTCGCGGGGTCGCGGTAGCCGGGGACGAACACGGTGTCGGCCTCCTGCAGCGCCTCCAGACCCTCCGCGACCTGGTAGGCCAGCCCGTCCCCACCGCGGACGGCGCCCGGCCGCGCGCCGCAGACCCGGACCTCGTAGGGCATGCTCGGCCGCCGCGAGAAGACCTGGGCGGGGATCCCGACGTCGAGGGGTTTCGCGCCGTCCAGCACCAGGACGGCCACCCGGTGCGCTCCGCCCGTCCCCGCCACGGGTCGACGGTAGCTTGGGGGGGGTGGACGTCGACGCCTTCCGAGCGGTGCACGAGCACGAGTGGACGCGGTTGCGCCGCCTCGTCGGGCAGCGCCATCTCAACGGCCAGGAGGCCGACGAACTCGTCGTGCTCTACCAGCGGACGGCGACCCACCTCTCCTCGTTGCGCTCCGCGCAGTCGGAGCCGGTGCTCCTCGACGAGCTTTCCACCGTGCTGGTCCGGGCGCGGGCGCGGCTCACGGGATCGCGCTACACGGCCTGGCGCCAGGTCGTGCACTTCACGACGCGGGGACTGCCCGCGGCGTTGTGGCGGGTGCGCTGGTGGACGTCCGGGGCGGCCGCGTTCACGATCCTGCTCGCCGTCGTCTCGGGGGTCTGGATGGCCGGGAACCCCGCCGCCCAGGCGAGCCTGTTCGGCTCCGACGAGAACGTCCGCCAGCTGGTGAACTCCGACTTCTCGGGCTACTACTCCGAGTACGGGCACGCGTCCTTCGCCGGGAGGGTCTGGACGAACAACGCCGTCGTCGCCGCGACCTGCATCGCGCTGGGCATCACCGGGGTCTTCGTCGTGGTCGCGTTGACCCAGAACGCCGTGAACGTGGGGCTGCAGGGCGGCCTGCTCATCGAGAACGGCCGCGGTGAGCTGTTCTTCGGGTTGATCCTGCCGCACGGTCTGCTCGAGCTGACCGCGGTGTTCGTGGCCGCCGGCGCGGGGATGAAGTTGTTCTGGGCGTGGGTCTCTCCCGGCGCCCGCACCCGCTCGCAGTCGTTGGCCACCGAGGGCCGGGCGATGATGGGCATCGCCCTCGGCCTGGTGTTCGTCCTGTTCGTGTCGGGACTCATCGAGGGTTTCGTCACCCCCTCGGGCCTGCCGACGTGGGCGCGGATCGGCGTCGGGGCGCTGGCCGAGGTCGCGTTCCTCACCTACGTCCTCGTCCTGGGCCGACCCGCGGCCCGGGCGGGGGAGACCGGCGACCTCGAGGAACGCTTCGCCGGCGACACCGCGCCCGTCAGCGCGTAGCTCAGCCGCTGCCCAGCAGGCTGCGGGTGAGCGACTCCGCGTCGGAGAGCAGTTCGTCCAGCGCCGCCCGCACGTCCTCGTCGCGGACGTCGTGACCGGCCTCGGCCCCGAACAGGACCGCGCGGCGCAGCAGTTCCTTCGCGAAGCTCGCCGTGACCCCGGCGCTCCGGGCGGCGGCGTCGCGCAGGACCTCCTCCGACACCCCGAGCCCGCGGGCGTAGAGGCGGAACAGCTCCAGGCGGGCGGCCTCATCCGGCAGCGGGACCTCCACGGCCAGGTCGACCCGGCCCGGGCGTTGCGCCAGCGCCCGTTCCAGCAGGTCCGCCCGGTTCGTCGTGAGCAGGAACGCGACGTCGGCGTCGCCGTCGAGGCCGTCCATCGCGTCCAGCAGCTCGAAGAGCAGCGGCCGCTCGCCGGGGGAGTGGCCGCGGTCCTCGGCTACGAGGTCGCAGTCCTCGAGCACGACGATCGCGGGCTGCATCGCGCGGGCCAGGTGCGCGGCCAGCGTCACGAAACCCAGGGTCTGACCGGCGAGCAGGACGACCGTCGTCCCCTGCGCACGGGCCACGAGGTGGCGCACGGTGAGCGTCTTGCCGGTCCCGGGCGGGCCGTAGAGCAGGATCCCGCGCTTGAGGTGCTGGCCCGCCCGTGCCAGCTGCTCGGCGTGGGCGCCCACCCCGACGACGTGGCGCGCGATGCGTTCCAGCGCACCGTCGGGGAGCACGACGTCACCGGCCCCCACGGTGGGACGGTGGACGAAGGTGATCCCGGAGTTGTTGTGCTCGTAGGGCGACCCGGAGAACGACAGCACCTGACCCCGCAGGACGCTGTGCTCGATCATCAGCCGGCGGACCTCGGCGATGAACTCCGGGACGAGGCCCTCCTCCGGGCAGGCGACCTCGAACCCCGCCGGGTGCCCGCTGTGCCGTTGCGCCGAGCGCTGCAGCACCGCGACGGGCTGCCCGTCGAAGTGCAGCATCCGCACCCCGAACGCGACGACGCGCCGGGTGGTGTCCGGGCCGGTGGGCAGGTTCACCCGGTCCACGGCGCCGGTGCCGAACCGGCCGAAGACCCCGGACAGGAAGTCGGAGAACCCCTGGTGGTTGCGCTGGTCGCCACCGCCGATGCCGACGACCTCCTCCTCGCCGCCGCGTTCCGCCAGCAGCGTCAGGGCGATGTCGAGGTCGACGTACTGGTGCTCGGGGACCTCCTCGCGCACCACCGGCACCTGCTGGGCAGGGACGCCCAGGAAGGCGCCCACCACGTCCCCGACGGCGGGCCGGGACTCGTCCGCGTCGACCTGCTGGGAGTGCACGACGTCGTCCAGGAACGTCCGGATCGACCGGGCCAGGTCACGGGTCTCTGCGTCCATGCCCTGATCGTGTCGGGGGGCTCGGACACTGCGCCACCGACTTCCGGAAACCGGTCAGGTCCACCCGCGAACGGTCCGGGTGGACGCGGTTCGTGAGCAGCACCCGACACGTTCCCCGCACCGGGTCCAGGAGCAGCGACGTCCCGGTGAACCCCGTGTGGCCCAGGTGGTCCGGGGTCGGCATCCAGCTCGGGTCACCCACCCGCAGACCCTCCCCGGAGCTCATCCGCCGCCACGACCCCTCCGAGAGCAGGGTCCGCTCGAGCAGGCCCCGACCCAGGGCGTGCACCTCCTCGGCGGTGCCGAACAGCCCGGCGTTGCCGGCCGGGCGCCGCAACGAGGCCGCGAACTCGTCGTGCACCACACCCCGCGGGGTACCCGTCTCGGTGGCCGGGACGGGCTCCGCCACCGGCCAGAAGAGCGGCCCGCCCAGTCCCAGGGGGTGCGTGACGAACTCCTCGAGCAGGGAGTCCAGTCCCTGCCCGGTCGCCTCCTCGGCCAGGTGCCCGGCGGTGACGTAGCCGACGCAGGAGTAGCGGAACTCCGCCCCCGGCGCCGACTCCAGCGGCGCGTCGAGGGCCCGCTGCAACCGCTGCGCCGGTCGCAGGTCGGTGCGGCGCCAGACGTCGGACACCGCGGGCAGACCGGAGGTGTGGGCCAGCAGTTGCCCGATCGTGAAACCCCGCTCGGTGGGGCGGTCGAGGTCCAGGGCACCGACCTCGGCCAGGGAGTGCACGACGGTGGCGGTGAAGACCTTGGTCAGCGAGGCCAGGTCGAAGCGGGTGGCCGCGGTGACCGGGGTCGGGTCGTCGTGCGCCAGGGTTCCCGCCACCGCCCGCTGCACGGGAGCGCCGGGGGTCGAGGACACCGCGCTCGCACCGGAGAACAACCGGTCGCGGAGACCGGCGGCGAGGGCGGCGCTGAGCTCCACGTCGCGATCCTCCCACCCCGGCCCGTGATCCCCCGGGATCACGGGCCGGGGGTGGTGGGGCGGGACCAGGTGTCCCACAACCGCGCGTAGCGGCCACCGAGTTTGAGCAGCTCGGCGTGGCTGCCCAGCTCGGTCACCTGCCCGCGTTCCACGACGGCGATGGCGTCGCACACCGCCGCCTGGGACAGCCGGTGCGCGACGACCAGCGCCGTCCGTCCCGCCACGACCGCCACCGCGGACTGCTCCAGGTCCCGCGCACCCGCACTGCCCGCCTCGGCGGTGGCCTCGTCCAGCACCACGACGGGCGGGTCGCGCAGCACGATCCGGGCCAGGGCCAGCTGCTGCTGCCGGGCGGGGGACAGGGGGAGCTCGCCCGGCCCGACCCGCGTGCCCAGCCCGTCGGGCAGCGCCTCGACCCAGTCCTGCGCGCCGACCACGGCCAGCGCCCGGTGCAGGTCGGCGTCCGTGGCGTCGGGACGGGCCAGCGTGAGGTCCTCGCGCAGCGTACCGGTGAAGACGTGGGACTCCTGGGCGATGACCCCGATCCGCTCCCGGACCGCGACGGCGTCCAGTTCGTCGAGGTCGGCGGCGCCGGACCGGCCCACCAGGGTGATGGTCCCGCCGCTCGCGGGGAACACCCCGCCGACGACCGCGGCGAGCGTCGTCTTGCCGGCCCCGCTCTCGCCGACGACGGCCAGCGAGGTCCCCGCGGGGACGTCGAGGTCGATGCCGCGCAGGACGAGGTCCTCGTCGGCCCCGGAGTCGGAGTAGCTGTGCCGGACACCGCGGATGCGCAGGGAGACCGCTTCGCGGGGGGCCCGGGCCAGGGCCGCGGGATCGGCGTCGGGTGCGACGGGCAGGTCGGTGACCCCCACGAGACGCCCCAGCGCGGCGGCCGCGCGCTGCACCTCGTCGAAGCTCAGCAGCAACGACCCCAGCGGCCCGAAGAGCCGGTGGAAGAGCAGGGCCGCGCCCGTCACGTCACCGACGCTGACGTCCCCGCCGCGGACGAGGAGGAACCCCGTGAGCAGCAGGCTGCAGAGCCCGACCGCCTCCGCGCCGTTCATCGAGACCGACAACCGGGCGAAGGTGGCGAGCGCGGCCAGCGACGCGCCGATCGTGCGTTCGGAGGCGACCTCCACGCGGGCGCCCTGCAGCTGCGCCATCTCGTAGGCGTGCACCGTCGAGGCGCCGTGGAAGGACTGCAGGACGACCGTGGAGCGCTGCGCGGCCACGGCCCGTTCCCGCGCGTAGAGCGGTCCGGCCTTCGGGAGGTAGTCGCGCAGGCTCAGCGCGTAGACCGGGAAGACCACGCAGAACGCGAGGGCGAGGCGCCAGTCGAGGGAGACGAAACCGACGGCGGAGAGCAGGACCGTCAACGCCGAGGCCAGCACCGTCGCCCCGAGCTGGACGGAGGAGGTGAACAGCTCGACGTCCTCGGTGACCCGGGAGGCGACGTCGCCGGAACCGGCGCGTTCCAGGACGCGCGGCGACATCCGCAGCGAGCGCTCCACGACCTGCTCGCGCAGGTCGGCGGCGATGCTCGCGCCGAGGCGCTCGGCGTCGCGACGGGCCAGGGCGGTCACGACCGCGGTGGCGACCGCGGTCACGGACAGCCACACCAGGACGGGCGTGAGCGACGTGCCCGTCCGCACGACGTCGACGGCGCGACCCAGCAGCAGCGGCAGCGCGACCGTCCCGGCACTGGCCAGCGTCGTGGTGACCAGGGCCGCCGCGAGCTCGCCGGGGTTGCGGGTGGCCGCGCGGGCCAGCACGGTGGCGCTGCGCCGACCGGTGGCGACGGGCAGGGCGTGCGAGGTGCTCACCGCGTCACCGCGCTCGCGTAGTCGGGGTCGGTGAGCAGCTCGGCGTGGCTGCCGGTGCGGTGCCGGCCGTCGCCGGTCAGCAGCACCACCCGGTCGCAGCGGGCCAGCAGCAGCGGGGACGTCGTGACGAAGACCGTCGTCCCGGTGCCGGCCCGCAACCGGCGGATCCCGGCCGCGACACGGTCCTCGGTGACGGCGTCGAGGGCCGTCGTGGGGTCGCGCAGGACGAGGACCTCGCGGTCGGCGGCCAGTGCCCGGGCCAGGCCGATGCGCTGGCGCTGACCCCCGGAGTAGTTGCCCCCACCGTCGGTGAGCGGGGTGTCGAGGTCGTCGGGGGCCGCCGCGGCGTCCAGCGCGAGCGCCAGGGCGACCCCGCGGCCGGCCGGGGCGGGTCCGGAGTCGAGGGCGTCGGCGAGGGTGTCGCCCAGCAGGTGCGTCTGGGCGGGCTCCACCAGGGTGCCCGCCCCCGCGGCGAGCGCGGCCGTCACGGCGTCGGCGGTCGCGGTGTCCGTGGTCACCACCCCGAGGACCTCCCCGGGCACGGTCCGCACGCCCCGCACCGTCGCCGTCGCCGTTGCCGTCGCGGTCGGGAGTGCGGGGGCGCTCGCGGGCACCTCGAGGATCGAGGCGACCCGACGCGCGCTCGCCCGGGACACCGCGAGCTGCTGGACGCACGAGCTGACGTTGCGGACGGGGTCGGCCAGGAAGCTGGCCATGCCCACGACGGTGACGAACTCGCCCACGTCGAGGCGACCCTGCTGGACGAACGTCCCGGCGACGGCGGCGGTCGCGACCAGGACGGCCCCGGTGGCCAGGGTGCTGACGCCGACGACGACCGAGGTCCCCGTCGCGGCCTGGACCGCCGCGTCCCGCGAGGTGCGGCTGGCGAGGTGGTAGCGGCGGACGGCCTCGGGGACCCCGCCGAAACCGCGTAGCGGCCGCAGCCCGTTCAGCAGGTCCGCGGCGACGGCGGCGGCCAGACCGGCGCTGCGCTGGCGGGTGTGCATCTGCTTCTCCAGCCGCGGGGCGAGGGCCTGCAGGCCGAGGACCAGGACGGGGACGCAGACCAGGAGCCCCAGGCCCAGGGCGAGGTCGATGCGCAGCAGGACCACGGCCGAGACGAGCATCCCGAAGCAGCCCGCCGTGCCCCAGCTGACCAGGGCGAGGGACTCCGCCGCGTGCCGGGTGTCCGACGTCGCGATCGAGAGGGCCTCCCCGACCTGGCGTTCCCGCAGGACGGCGGGCTCGCGCAGCACCGCGCGGGCCACCGCGGTGCGCAGGAAGTGCGCCTCGGCGAACTCCGCCCGGTCGATCGTCCAGAACGCGAAGGTCCCCGCGCTGGTGAGGACCGCGAACAGCACCAGCACCGCCGCGATGGACACGACGATCGAGCGGGTGTCCCCGGTGCGCACGGCGCCGTCGACGACGGCGCCGATGGCGACCGGGACGAGGGCCTCGCAGGTCTGGTGCAGCATCGAGGACCCGCAGCCGATCGCGGCGGCGCGGGGGTGCCGTCGGAGGACGTCGACGACGGGGCGGGAGGACACGAGGGGTGACGCTAATCCACCCGCACCCGGGGTCACTCCACCTCGGCCGCCGCGCCGGAGAACTGCGCGTCGTGCAGCCGCGCGTACGGCCCGCCCGCGCCCACCAGGTCGACGTGGCGACCCTGCTCCACGACCCGACCCGACTCCATGACGAGGATGAGGTCGGCGTCACGGATCGTGGAGAGCCGGTGGGCGATGACCAGGCTCGTGCGGTCGGCCCGCAGCACCGCCATCGCGTGCTGGACCACCCGCTCCGTCCGGGTGTCCACCGAGGAGGTCGCCTCGTCCAGGACCAGCACGTGGGGTTTCGCCAGGTAGGCCCGGGCGATCGTGATGAGCTGCTTCTCGCCGGCGCTGATGCGTCCCGCGTCGTCGTCCACCAGCGTCTGGAAACCGTCGGGCAGGGTCTGCACGACGGTGTCCACGGAGGCGGCGCGGGCGGCCTCGAGGACGTCCTCCTCGCTCGCCGAGGGACGCGCGTAGGCGATGTTCTCGGCGATCGTCCCCTGGAACAACCAGGTGTCCTGCAGCACGATCGCGGCCCGCGAGCGCAGGTCGGCCCGAGACATCGTCGCGACGTCCACCCCGTCGAGCAGGATCCTGCCCGCGTCCAGCTCGTAGTAGCGCAGCAGCAGGTTCACCAACGTCGTCTTGCCCGCGCCCGTCGGGCCGACGATCGCGACGGTGTGCCCGGGTTCGGCGACGAAGGAGAGGTCCTCGATGAGGGGCTTCTCGGGGGAGTAGCGGAACGACACGTGCTGGAACTCGATGCGGCCCGGGCCGGAGGGTTTCGGCCCGTCCACCGGGTCCGGCGACATCGTCGGGGCGTCGAGCAGTTCGAAGACGCGTTCGGCGGAGGCGACCCCGGACTGCAGCAGGTTCGCCATCGAGCCCAGCTGGGCCAGCGGCTGGGTGAACTGGCGGGAGTACTGCACGAACGCCTGCACGCCGCCGATGGTGAGGGTCCCCCCGGTCACCATCGTGGCGCCGACGACGGCGACGGCGACGTAGACGAGGTTCCCGACGAGCATCGTCGAGGGCATGATCGTCCCGGAGAGGAACTGCGCGCCCGAGCTCGCCGTGTACAGCTCGGCGTTCTTCGCGGCGAAGCGGTCTCGGACCTCCTCGCGGCGCCCGAACGCGGTGACGACGTCGTGGCCGGTGAAGGCCTCCTCGATCTGCGCGTTCAGCTGGCCCGTCTCGCGCCACTGGTTCACGAACAGCGGCTGCGACCGCTTCGCGATGACCACCACGATCCCCAGCGTCAGCGGGATCGCGACCAGGGCGAGCAGCGCGAGCTCCCAGGAGATCGTGAACATCATCGCGACGACGCCGATGACGGTGAGGACCGAGACCAGCGCCTGCGACACCGTCTGCTGCAGGCTCTGGGAGATGTTGTCGATGTCGTTGGTGACCCGGCTCAGCAGCTCCCCGCGGGGGGTGGAGTCGACGTGGGAGAGCGGCAACCGGTGGATCGTGGCCTCGACGTCGGCCCGCAGCCGGAACACCGTGCGCTGCACGACGCGGTTCAGCAGGACGCCCTGGACGTAGGCCAGCACCGCGGACCCCACGTAGACGGCCACGGCCTGCAGGACGACGTCGCGCAACCCGTCGCGGTCCAGCGGCTGCCCGCGGAACGCGGTGGCGACGACGAAGTCGGTGGCCCGCCCCAGGAGCTTGGGGCCCGTGACGTTCAGGCCGACGCTCGCCACGGCCAGGACCAGGACGAGGACGAGGCGGGGCAGGTCCGGGCCCATGCGGCGCAGCAACCGCTTCGCCGAGGGCAGGAAGTCCACCGACTTCTGCGGTGGCCCCGCCATCCGCATGGGTCCTCCGCGCCCGCTCACGCAGCCACCTCCAGCTGGGAGCTGACGATCTCCAGGTACGTGGGGCAGGTCTCCAGCAGTTCCCGGTGCCGGCCCCGGCCGACGACCTTCCCCGCCTCCAGGACGACGATCTCGTCGGCGTCGACGATCGTCGAGACCCGTTGCGCCACCACGAGGATGGCCGCGTCGGGCAGGGTCCGCGCCAACGCCGTCCGCAACCGGGCGTCGGTGGCGGTGTCCAGCGCCGAGAACGCGTCGTCGAAGACGTGCACGGCGGGGGACTGCACCAGCATCCGGGCGATGGACAACCGCTGGCGCTGCCCGCCGGAGACGTTCGTCCCGCCCTGGGAGATCGGGGCCTGCAGGGCGCCGGTCATCTCCCGCACGAAGTCCGCGGCCTGCGCCGTCGTCAACGCGGCCCACAACTCCTCGTCGGTGGCGTCGGGGCGACCGAAGCGGAGGTTCGAGGCGACGGTCCCCGCGAAGAGGTAGGGCCGTTGCGGCACCAGGCCGACGCGTCGCCGCAGGTCGACGTCGGAGAGCTCGCGCAGGTCCACCCCGTCGAGCAGGACCGTGCCCGCGGACACGTCCGCGAGCCGGGTCGCGAGGTTCACGACCGTCGTCTTGCCGGACCCGGTGGACCCGATCACGGCCGTCGTGCGACCGGGCAGGACGTCGAAGGTGACGCCGTCCAGGACGGGTCGGTCCGCGCCCGGGTAGCTGAACCCGACGTCGCGGAACTCCATCCGCCCGCCCGAGGTGACCTCGACGGGTTTCCCGCTGTCGTGCACGGAGGGCGCGGTCTGCAGGACCTCGCCGATGCGCCCGGCCGACACCGCCGCGCGGGGACCCATCACGGCCAGGAACGTCGTCATCATCACGCCGGTGAGGATCTGCACGAGGTAGGACAGGAACGCGATGAGGGCCCCGACCTGCAGTTCCCCCGACTCCACCCGCGCGGCGCCGAACCAGACGACCGCGGCGCTGGCCAGGTTCACCACCAGCGTGACGAAGGGGAAGACGACGGCGAAGATCCGCCCGGTCCGCATCGCGACGTCGGTGAGTTCCTCGTTGGCCCGCCCGAAGCGGGCCCGTTCGGCGTCCTCGCGGACGAAGCCCCGGATGACCCGCAACCCCGTCAGCTGTTCGCGCAGCACCCGGTTCACGGTGTCCAGCCGCTTCTGCAGCACCCCGAACAGCGGCCCGAGGCGCACCATGATCACCGCCATCACCGCCACCAGCAGCGGGACCGCCACGACCACCAGCCAGCTCAGCCCGACGTCCTCGCGCAGCGCCATGACGATGCCGCCCACGCAGAGGATCGGTGCCGAGACGATCATCGTGCAGGTCATCAGCACGAGCATCTGCACCTGCTGCACGTCGTTGGTGCCGCGGGTGATGAGCGAGGGGGCACCGAAGCGGCCGACCTCGGCCTTGGAGAAGGACAGCACGTGCTCGAAGACGGCGCCGCGCAGGTCGCGACCCATGGCCATGGCCGCTCGCGCCCCGCACCACACGGCCGCGATCGTCGCCACCACCTGGATCAGCGTCACCCCGAGCATCAGCAGACCGGTGTGGACGATGTAGCCGGTGTCCCCGGTCGCCACACCCCGGTCGATGATGTCGGCGTTGAGACGGGGCAAGTACAGCGAGGCCACGGTCTGCAGGACCTGCAGGACCAGGACCCCGATCAACAGCCCGCGGTGCGGGCGCAGGTGCTCTCGGAGCAGGGGGAACAACACGAGGTTCAGGTCTAGCAGCCGCCGCGCCCCGTGACATCAGACTTTCGTGTCCCCGTCGAACCTGTGGTCAGAGGCGCCCCGCGGCCTTGAGCGCGAGGTAGCGGTCGGCCAGGGCGGGGGCCAGCCCGTCCGGGTCGGCGTGCACGACCTCGACGCCGAGCCGGGTCAGCAACCGGGCCGTGCGGTCGCGTTCGGCCGTGGCGGCCTCCGCCGCGGCGGCGGTGTAGACGGCCTCGGCGTCGGAGCGGCCGCGGGCCAGCTGCGCCAGCGCGGGGTCGTCGACCGCGGCGAGGACGACAGTGTGCCGCGTCGCGAGCTGCTCCAGCACCCCGAGCAGCCCCGAGTCCAGGACCGAGGAGTCCAGGGCGGTCAGCAGCACCACGAGCGAGCGTTGGCGGGCCGTGGTCCGGACCTCCGTCGCCACGGCGTCCCAGTCGGCCTCCACGAGGGAGGGTTCGAGCGGGGCGAGCGCCTCCACGAGCGAGGGCAGCAGGTCCCCGCGGGTGCCGCCCCGCACCCGGGCGCGGACGCGGCGGTCGTGCGCGACGAGGTCGACGCGGTCGCCGGCCCGGGCGGCGAGCGCCGCGGTCAGCAGGGCCGCCTCGATCTGCGCGTCCAGGCGGACGCTGACCTCGCCGCTCAGCGAGCCCCCCGCGTCCAGGCGGGCCGCGGAGGTGCGGGAGGTGTCGAGCACGAGCAGCACCCGGCGGTCGCGTTCGGGACGCCAGGTGCGCACGACGACGGCCTGCCGGCGCGCGCTGGCGCGCCAGTCGATGGAGCGGACGTCGTCGCCGTCGACGTACTCCCGCAACGAGTCGAACTCCGTGCCCTGACCGCGGTGCTGGACGGCGCTGCGGCCGTCGAGCTCGCGCAGCCGGGCCAGGCGGGACGGCAGGTGCTTGCGGGACGTGAACGGCGGCAGCACCCGCAACCGCCCGGGGACGGGGGTGGAGCGCTGCCGGGCGGCGAGGCCGAGCGGACCGGCGCAGCGCAGGGTGACCCGGTCGCTGAGGCGGTCCCCGCGGCGGGTGGGGACGAGGACCGTCGTGACGCGGCGGCGTTCCCCGGCGGGGAGGTCCAGGCGGTGCCGGGAGGACCGGGCCCCGGCGGAGGGGACCCAGGCGTCGCGCAGGAGCCCCCGCACCCGCTTGCCGCCGGTGTTGTGCACGAGCAGCTCCGTCTCGCGCGGTTCGCCGAGACGCACCGCGCTCAGCGGCGGCCGCTGCACCTGCAGCGAGCGCGGCGACGGCGCGAGGACGACGTCGAGGACGACCAGGACCACGCTGAGGGCGCACCAGAGCCAGACCGCGGCCCACCCCGGCCAGGCCACGACGAGGACCAGCCCCGCGAGGACGAGCAGCACGGCCCGTCCGGTCAGCGCCATGTCAACCCCATGTCACGGCCCGATCAGCGGGGGACGGGGACGGAGCCGAGCACCGAGTCCAGGACGGCGTCGACGCTCACCCCGTCCAGCTCGGCCTCGGGGCGCAGCTGCACGCGGTGGCGCAGCGTCGGGCGGGCCAGCGCCTTCACGTCGTCGGGGGAGACGTAGTCACGGCCCGACAGCCACGCCCAGGCCCGTGCCGTCGCCAGCAGCGCCGTCGCCCCGCGGGGGGAGACGCCCAGCGCCAGCGACGGCGAGCTGCGGGTGGCCCGGCAGACGTCGACGACGTAGCCGAGGACCTCGCGCGAGCACTGCACCCGGCGCACGGCGGCGGCCGCGATCGCGAGCTGCTCCCGGGTCGCGACGGCCCGGACCCCGGCGGCGGCCAGGTCGCGCGGGTCGAACCCCGTGGCGTGGCGCACCAGGACCTCGATCTCGTCCTCCCGCGGGGGCAGCGGCAGGGTCAGCTTCAGCAGGAACCGGTCCAGCTGCGCCTCGGGCAGCGGGTAGGTGCCCTCGTACTCCACCGGGTTCTGGGTGGCGGCGACGATGAACGGGTCGGGCAGCGGACGGGCCTCGCCCTCGACGGAGACCTGCTTCTCCTCCATCGCCTCCAGCAGGGAGGCCTGCGTCTTCGGCGGGGTCCGGTTGATCTCGTCGGCGAGCAGGATGTTGGTGAACACCGGGCCCTCGCGGAAGGAGAACCGCGAGCTCTGCGCGTCGTAGACCAGCGACCCGGTGACGTCGCCGGGCATCAGGTCCGGGGTGAACTGCACGCGCTTGGTGTCGAGGGCGAGAGCGGCCGACAACGTCCGCACCAGCAGCGTCTTCGCCACGCCCGGAACGCCTTCGAGCAGCACGTGGCCGCGGCAGAGGACGGCGATCACCAGCCCGGTGACGGCGGCGTCCTGGCCGACGACGGCCTTGGCGACCTCCTGGCGGACCGCCCGCAGCGCCTGCCGGGCGTCCTCGACCTCGGGGCCCTCGCTCGCACGGGCCACGGGTGTTGCCGTCTCGGGGGTTTCCGGTTCGCTCACTTCTCGGCCTTCCTCGGGGTGGATCCGCGCACGTCGTCCTCCAGGGTGTCCAGTTCGAGGGCCAGCCGGACCAGCGCGGGGTCGTCGCGCGGGGAGGTCCCGGCCAGCAGTTCCTGCACGCCGGCCGCGGGTCGTCCGGTCAGCCACGCGACCTGGTCGGCCACGTCGTGCACGGGGGCCTGCGGGTCCAGGCCCACCGCGGCGCGCAGCCGGCGGGTGGTCGCGCCGCGCAGGACGTCCGCGGCCCGGCCCGAGGCCCCGGCGCTCGCGTAGAGCCGGCCGTGGCCTTCGACGGTCTCGGCCGCGCGGACGACGACGGGCAACGGTTCGCCCACCAGGCGACCCAGCCGTCGTCCGCGCCAGAACAGCCCCACGAGGGTCGCGACGAGCAGCAGCGCGATCGCCGGGGCGAGCCAGCGCGGGACCAGGTTCAGCAGCGGCACGGTCGGGGAGTCGGTGTCCAGCGGGTCCGGCAGGTACCAGACGAGGGACGGGTCGGCGCCGAGCGTGCGCAGCGCCAGCGTCCCGTTGCCCTCGCGGTCGGCCCAGCGGTTGGTGAGCAGCGCCGGCTGGCCCAGGACGGTCAGCGAGGCCTCCGACCCGCCGACCCCGGACTCGACGCGCACGTAGGACCCGCCGTAGCAGGAGCGCGCGTCGCCCTCCGTCGCGTAGGTCAGCCCGCCCGCGCGGGCCCGTCCGGCCGCCACGGCCGCGGCCACGGTGCACCCCGGGTCGCGGTCCAGTGCCGCCTCCGAGCCCGTCCCGCGCACGTCGGGGGTCAGCGCCTCCAGCGTGTCGTCGCTGGGCCGCAGCAGCACGAGGTCCGCGCCCGAGGCGAGCAGCACCTGCAGGCGCTGCGCGGAGAGCAGGTCGGGGTCGGTGACCAGCAGCGTCACCCCGCCGGTCCGGTTCTCGTCGAGGGCCCGGGTCGCGGCGTCGAAGGACCGGGCCTGCGTGAGGGTCACGCCCTGGTCCTGCAGGACCCGCGCGAGCGCACGGGCACCGCTGGGGGAGACGGAGTCCGGGGCGAGGGCCTCCTCGCTGGTGCGCGGCGTGAGCAGGCTCAGCAGCAGCACGACCGCGACGACGACCACCCCGAGGGCGACGATCCCGCGCCAGCGGCGCCACGCCCCGCCCACCTCGGGTTGCGCGCTGCGGGTCTCGAACCCGAGCGCGCTCACGCCGCGACCACCGGCCGTGCGGCCGCGACGGCGGCGACCACGGCCCGCAGGTCCTCGTTCGTCGCGGCCCCGGCGCTGCGGCCGCCGTAGCGGATGTCGTCGAAGGTCCGCGCGGCCCGGGTCAGGGCCCCGGCGCAGTCGGGCAGCGTGGCCCCGGCCTGCCCGGCGATCTCGCCGGCGGTCCGCCCGGCGCGGGAGTCGATGATCGTCCGTTCCTCCAGCGAGCGGACCAGACCGCGGAAGCGTTCGGCGACGGCGAGGTCCCAGTCGCCCGCGGTGGCCGCGGCGTCGGCGCGGGCGAAGTGGGTGGCCGACGGTTCGGGACCGGCGTCGAAGACCGCGTCGGGTTCGCGCTGGCGGGCGCTGCGCCGCAGCGGACCCCCGACGAGGAAGACCACCGCGACGACGGCCGCCAGCAGCAGCACGACCACGACGACGGCGGTCCAGTTCGTGCCCAGACCCGGCACCCGCACCTGCGAGAGCCAGTCCTGCAACCAGGCCCACGCCCGCGCCAGCCAGGACCCCTGCGCCTCGCGGTACTCCGGACCGGCGAGCTCCCGCGCCAACCACTCCCGGCCCTGGGCGCGGTCGGGGTCCAGCGGGACCCCGGCGAGGAGGGTCACCGGCCGCTGGCCCGGTGCAGTTCGACGTCGAGGCCCTCGCGGCGCATCCGCAGGTCCACGTAGACCAGGGCGGTCACCGAGGCGAGGAAGGGGTAGGCGACGACGCTGCCGATCACCGAGCCGAGGGTGGAGACGGTCTGGCTCAGCGCGAGCCCCCACGTCCCGGTGTCGCCGACGGCGACCGCCACGACCTGCCCGACGGCGCTGAACGGCACCGACACGGCCGCCACCACCGCGTAGACCACGACCGCGGTGAGCAGCAGGATCCCGAACGTCCGCCAGAACGTGCGGGCGGTGAGGCGGTACGAACGGCCCAGGGCCGCCCGGATCCCGAGGTCCTCCAGCAGCATCGCCGGGGTGGCCATCGACCACTTCACCCACAGGAACGCACCGACGACCAGCCAGGCGAGCAGACCGAGCAGCAGGGCGGCCACGCCGATCCCGGTGACGGTCGTGGAGTCGGCCTGCCAGACGACCAGCGTCCCCGGCGCCAGGGTGAGCGCGCCGACCACGAGCGTGCCGAGGGTGATGACCAGCGACAGCCCGACGAGGGGCAGGATCCGGCGGGCGCAGGTGCGCCACAGCTCCCCGAACCCGATCGTGCGCCCGAGCACCGCGCGGCTCACGCTGACGATGAGCATCCCGTTGAGGACGAGGACCGCCACCGACTGCAGCACGGTGCTGAAGAGCAGCAGCGGCACCCCGCGCTGGACGGAGGAGAAGAGGTCGTCGAAGGAGCCGTCGGCGGCCTCGAACCGGTTCATCGCCCCGACGAGGTCGCGGGTGGTGACGTAGCTGGCGACCAGCGTCACGACCGAGGTGATGACCACGACGATCGCGGAGAGCCCCACCATCACTCGCGGGTTCTGCCGGAAGGCCCGGAACGCGCCGTCCCAGATCTCACCCAGGCCCAGCGGTCGCAGCGGCACGATCCCCGGCCGGGGGGCGCTCGGGCGGTCCCAGGCGGGCGGCGGTGCACCGGTCGGGCCCGGCTGCGGCTGTCCCCAGCCCGTGGGCCCGGCCGGGTCCGGAGTGCCCTCGTCCGGCCGTTGCCACTGGTCCGTCCCCATCGCCCGTACGCCCCCGTACCGCCAAGATCCACCCGTTGCCGGTGGCCCATGCTGCCAGAGGACGGGCGCCGGGCGCGGTCACGGCGTGGTGATCAGCCCCGATCACGTGCTGTACGGGCAAGATGACCCCATGAGGGGACGTGTCCTCGTGGTGGACGACGACACCGCGCTGGCCGAGATGCTGGGGATCGTGCTGCAGGGCGAAGGGTTGGAGACCCGCTTCTGCGCGAACGGGGACGAGGCGCTGGGCGCCTTCCGGGCCACGCGCCCGGACGTGGTGCTGCTGGACCTGATGCTGCCCGGGACGGACGGCATGGAGGTCTGCCGCCAGATCCGCGCCGAGTCGGGCGTGCCCATCGTCATGCTCACGGCGAAGAGCGACACCGTCGACGTCGTGCTCGGGCTCGAGGCCGGCGCCGACGACTACGTCGTCAAGCCGTTCAAGCCCAAGGAACTCGTGGCCCGGGTCCGGGCGCGGTTGCGTTCCGCCGGCGACCGCCCGCCCGAGACGCTGCGCATCGGCGACCTGACCATCGACGTCGCCGGGCACTCCGTGCGTCGCGACGGTCGGTCGCTGCCGCTGACCCCGCTGGAGTTCGAACTGCTGGTCACCCTGGCCCGCAAGCCCTGGCAGGCGTTCACCCGCGAGCTGCTGCTGGAGCAGGTCTGGGGCTACCGCCACGCCGCCGACACCCGGCTCGTGAACGTCCACGTCCAGCGGTTGCGGTCCAAGATCGAGGTCGACCCCGAGCACCCCGAGATCGTGGTGACCGTCCGCGGGGTGGGGTACCGCGCCGGTCCGCTCTGATGGGCCCGTTCTGATGGGTCGGTTCTGATGGGTCGGGTGCTGGCCCGCTGGCGGGCCTCCCTGCAGCTGCGCGTCGTCGTCCTCACCACCCTGCTCGGGCTCGCCGTCGTCGTCGGGGTCGGCTCGTTCCTGCTCGACGGGATCGCCGACGGGCTGGTGGCGGAACGCCAGGAGGTCGCCCTCGCCGACGCCGCCCGCAGCGCCCAGACCGCGCAGCAGCAGTTCGACGCCTCCACGACCACGAACTCCGCCGAGGTCGAGCAGCTCGCCGGCGACGTCGTGTCCTCGCTGGAGGGCGCCGGTCCCGACCGGGTCCGCGGGGTGGTCCTGCTGCGCGCCATCGGCTCCCCGGACACCAGCGGCAGCGGGCAGGTCATCGTCCGCGACATCGCCTCCGAGGGGCTGGAGGCCGGTGACGTCCCGATGGCGCTGCGCGAGGCCGTCGTCGGCTCCGACGTCCAGCAGATGCAGATCGTCGACCTGCCCGACGCGGGCACCGCGCCGTCCCTCGTCGTCGGCTCCACCGTCACCCTGCCGCGGGCGGGGCAGTACGAGATCTACTTCGTCTACTCCCTGGCCAGCGAGGAGTCGACCGTCTCGCTGGTGCGCACGACGTTCGTCGGCGGCGGCATCGCCCTCGTGCTGCTCGTCGGAGCCGTCGCCTGGGTCGTCGCCCGGATGGTCGTCGAACCCGTCCGCGAGGCCGCCGGCACCGCCGAACGGCTCACCGGCGGCCACCTCGACGAACGCATGCGGGTCCGCGGCACCGACGACCTGGCCCGCCTGGCCCGGGCGTTCAACGAGATGGCCGCCGGGATGCAGCAGCACATCGAGCAGCTCGAAGAACTCTCCCGGGTGCAGCGCCGCTTCGTCTCCGACGTCAGCCACGAGCTGCGCACCCCGCTGACGACGATCCGGATGGCCGGGGAGGTCCTGCACGACGCCCGCGCGGGTTTCGACCCCGCCGTGGCGCGTTCCTCCGAGCTCATGCTGACCCAGCTCGAACGGTTCGACTCCCTCCTCGCCGACCTGCTCGAGATCAGCCGCTTCGACGCCGGAGCCGCTGCGCTGGAACCCGACCCGCAGGACGTGCGGGCGCTGGTGCACCGCGTCGTGGAGTTCGCCTCCACCCTCGCCGAACGTCGCGGCTCGCAGGTGCTGCTCTCCGAACCGGCCTCCCCGTGCACCGCCGAGGTCGACTCCCGGCGCATCGAACGGGTCCTGCGCAACCTGCTGGGCAACGCCCTCGAGCACGGGGAGTCCCGGCCCATCGAGATCACGGTCGTCTGCGACGAGCACGCCGTCGCCATCGGCGTCCGCGACCACGGGGTCGGCCTCGAACCGGCCCAGCTGCCGCGGGTCTTCGACCGCTTCTGGCGCGCCGACCCCGCCCGCGCCCGCACCACCGGCGGCAGCGGGCTCGGGCTGGCGATCGCGCTGGAGGACACCCGCCTCCACGGCGGCTGGCTGGAGGTGTGGGGTCGCCCGGGGCAGGGGTGCCACTTCGTCCTGACCGTTCCGCGCACCGCCGGCCGGGCGTTGCGCTCCTCCCCGCTGCCCGTCGTCCCGCTGGGCTGGCGCGAACCCGTCGCGGCGCTCACCGCCGGACGGTCCCGCCCGTCCCCGGACCTCCCGTGAGACGCCGCGCCGCGCTGGCGCTGGCGCTCGCGGGCGTCCTCGCCGGGTGCGGTGGGGTGCCGCGTTCCAGCGACGTCGTCAGCGGCCAGCGCATCGAGGACGACCCCCGGATCGGTCTGCTGCAGGTCATCCCCGACGGTCCCGTCAGGGACGCCGCCGCCGTCGACGTCGTCCGGGGGTTCCTGCTCGCCGCGTCCTCCTCGGAACAGGACCACGCGGTCGCCCGACAGTTCCTCGACGCCGGCGCGGCGCAGACGTGGCGCCCCGACGCGGGGACCACCATCGTCACGACCAGCCCCGACCTCGCGCTGCTGCGCCAGGACGCGGACACGGCCGTCGTCGCCGTCACCGCGCCCGTCGACGCCCTCGTCGACGCTGACGGGCACTACGCCGAGCAACCCCCGGCCTCGACGTACACCCGCTCGCTGAACCTGGTGCGGGAGGAGGGGCAGTGGCGCGTCACCGACCCCGGCGACGGCGTCGTCATCACCGCCCTCGACGCCTCCCGCACCCTGCGGCCCTTCCCGGTGTACTTCGCGACGTCGGGGCCCGCCACCCAGCTCGTCGGCGACGTCCGCTGGTTCGGCTACGACTCCTCCACGGCCACCCGGATCGTCCGCGCGCTGCTGGCGGGACCGTCGGCGTGGCTGGCCCCGGGGGTCGACTCCGGGGCGCCGGTGGGCACGGAACTGCGGGTGGGGACGGTCCCGGTGGCGGCCGGGACGGCGACCGTCGACCTCACCGACACCGCCCTGGACGCCGACCCCACCCAGCGCGGTGTCCTGCTCGCCCAGCTGCGGGCCAGCCTCACCGGCCTGCCCGCCGTCGGCGACGTGCAGGTCAGCGTGGACGGCGCGGAACTGACCCGCGGGTCGGAGACCGCCGGCACCGACGTGCCGCGGGCCGGCGCACCGAGCGACAGCCGGCTGGTGGCGCTGGGGCCGCAGGGGATCTCGCGCTGGGACCGCAGCCAACTGCGCGCCGTCGCCGGCACCGGGCCGGGGCTGGAGGCCGCCGGTGCCGCCTCGCACCCCGCGGTCGCGGCCGACGGCAGCGTCTTCGCGGTGCTCACCGACGCCGGGAAGGTCGCCCGCACCCAGCGCACCGGCGGTCAGCTGGAACCCGCGGTGACCGGTCAGGGCAGTCTCGTGCCGCCCTCGATCGACCGCTTCGGCTGGCTCTGGACCGCACCGACGACGGCCGGGCAGCCTCCCCTCGTCGTCCCCACGGGGACCCCGCAGACCCCTGCCGCGCCGGTGGAACCGCCCGCCGACGGGCTGGGGGCCCTGGTGTCCGTGCGGGTCTCCCGGGACGGCGCGCGGCTGCTGGTGGTGGGCCGCGACGACGCCGGAGCCGTGCACGTGCGCGTCCACGGCATCGTCCGCGACGCCGGCGGGAAACCGCTGCGCCTCGGCGTCGGGACGCCCGACCTCGTCCCCGGCGTCGCCGACGTCGCCGACGCCGCCTGGCTCGTCGACGACGAGCTGGTGGTGCTGACCCGTCCGCCCGGCGGCGACCCGGTGCCGGTGCTCGTCCGGGTCTCCGGTCCCAGCACCCGGCTGCCCGCCGTGCCGGGGGCGGTGACGATCGCCGGTGGCTGGAGCGAGCGCGACCTCGTCGTCGGCACCGTCGACGGCCGCCTCCTCACCCGCAGCGGTGCGAGCTGGATCGTCCTCGCCGACGGACGGGACCCCTCCTACCCCGGCTGAGCGGCTGTCCGGCTGTCCACAGGCCCCGGACCGGCCCACCGCCGGGGCGGAGCTGTGGACGGGCACGGGTGGGTGCCGCCGGGGGAGGTGATGCTCTGCCGGTGCCCCCCGCGACCTCGTTCCTGACCGCCGCCGCCGACCTCGTCTGGCCCGCCGACTGCGCGGGGTGCGGGCGGGCGGGCACCGTCTGCTGCGTCCCCTGCGGACGGGCGTTGCGCGCCGGCGCCGGCTCGGAACTGCCCGACGGGACCCCGGTCCGGGCCTGCGCCACCCACGACGGTCCCGCCCGCCAGCTCCTGCTGGCGGTGAAGGAACGGGGCCGGGCCGAACTGCGCGGTCGCCTCGCCGGAGCCCTGGCCCCTGCTCTCGACGACCTCGTCCCGCGCGGTCCGCTGGACCTGGTGCCCGTCCCGACGCGTCGTGCGAGCCGACGCGCTCGGGGCGGCGACCTCGTCGCCGATCTCGCGGCCCGCACCGCCGAGGTCGCGCGCCGCCGGGGGCGCGACGTGGGGGTGGCCCGGTCGCTGCGGGTGGTGCGACGGGTGGCGGACCAGACCGAGCTCGACGCGGCCGGTCGCCGGGCCAACCTCGCCGGGGCGTTCGCGCTGGCCGGCCCCGTCCCGGGCCGCCCCTGCGTCGTCCTCGACGACGTCGTGACGACCACGGCCACCGCGGCCGAGGCCGTGCGGGCGTTGCGGGCGGGGGGTGTCCGGGTGATCGGCGTGCTCTGCGTGACGCTGGCCTGAGCCGCGGGGGCGGATCCGCTGGGCGTTCGCCGGGAAACGCGCGTCACACCTGGGCACCGGAGGGGGAGGGGGTCTAGCGTGTCTGCATGGCAGCCCTCACCGGCACCGTGGCCGACTTCGCGTCGGCCCTCGCCCCGGCGGAGTCCAAGGACGGACCCGCTCACCGGGGGACACGGTCCTGCCGGATGCTGCCCGCTCACCGTGCGCTCCCCCCGGGGGTGGTGCACGGCACGAGGTGACGGTCCGAGGCGGGCCGGCCCCACGTGCCGGCGCCGCCAGTTCGAACGAGGGAGGCATCCCGTGGAAGTTGTGGTCACCGGACGGCACACCGACGTCAAGGAGAGGTTCCGGCGCCACGTCGAGGACAAGCTGGAGAAGGTCACCCAGTTCGCCCCGCGCGCCCAGCGCATCGACGTCGAGGTTTCCCACGAGAACAACCGTCGACAGGCCAGCAACTGCGAACGCGTCGAGATCACGGTGCGGGACAAGGGACCCGTGGTGCGGGCCGAAGCCTGCGCGGACGATCCCTACGCCGCACTGGACCTGGCGACCACGAAGCTCTTCGAACGGTTGCGCAGGGCGCGCGACCGCCGCAAGGTCCACCACGGCCGGCACCGGCCGACGTCGGTGGCCCAGGCGACGGCCGGGTTGTCCGACGAGGTCCTGACGGGTTCCTTCGACCCCGCCCGCCCGCTCGCGGAACAGGTGGAGCACACCGTGGCGGACGGTTCGCCGGTGCCGACGCCCGCCGTCATGGCCGGGACGAAACCCCCGACCGCGGAACCCGTCGGGTCCGGCTCCGACGCGGCGCTCGAGGACGCCTCGCCGGTCGTCATCCGCGAGAAGACCCACGACGCCGAGCCGATGACGCTGGACCAGGCGTTGTACGAGATGGAACTCGTCGGGCACGACTTCTACCTCTTCGTCGACGCCGCCACGAGTTCCCCGAGCGTGGTCTACCGCCGGCGCGGTTGGGACTACGGCGTGATCCACCTCGACCTGCAGGGCGGCACCACGCCGCTCGAGACGGGATCCGCGGACCGGCGCAGCACCGGTGACGCCGCCCTGACCGCCGTCGTGGCAGCCGCCATGCGCTGAGTCCCGATCGCAGCAGAGGGCGCCACTCCCCGCCGCGGGGAGTGGCGCCCGCTGCTGCCCGTGCCAAGATCGCCGGAGAGCAGAACGGCACGCGGAGGGGGAACGGACGAGGATGACCGACCAGCCGGGCGAACGCACGAGCGGCGAGGCGATCCGCGTCGTCGTCGTGGACGACCACTCGCTGTTCCGGCGCGGGTTGCAGATGGTCCTCTCCGTCGAGGACGACATCGACGTCGTCGGCGAGGCCGGTGACGGCGCCGACGCGCTGGCCCGGGTCGAGGAGCTGCTGCCCGACGTCGTCCTCATGGACGTCTGGATGCCGCGCCGCTCGGGGATCGACGCCTGCGCCGAGATCAAGGCCGCCGCCCCCTCGACGAAGATCCTCATGCTGACCTCCTCGGAGGAGGAGGACGACCTCTTCGGGGCCGTGCGCGCCGGGGCCAACGGCTACCTCCTCAAGGACGTCCCGGCCGAGGAGGTCGCCGACGCCATCCGCGCGGTCATGACCGGGCAGTCGCTCATCACCCCGAAGATGGCGGGGCTGCTCCTCGGTGAGTTCAACGCCATGCGACGCCGCGACGAGGAACGCGCCCTGGGGCTGCCCGGCGCACCGCGGCTCTCGCCCCGCGAGCTCGACGTCCTGCGGCTGCTGGCGCGCGGGATGGCCAACCGCGAGATCGCCGGTGCCCTGGGCATCAGCGAGAACACCGTCAAGAACCACGTCCGCAACATCCTCGAGAAGCTGCAGCTGCACTCGCGGATGGAGGCCGTCGTCTACGCCGTGCGGGAGAAGATCGTGGAACTGTCGTGACCGCCGCCCTCCCCGCCCCGGTGGAGGAGATCACGGCGCGCCAGGCCCGGCGCGCGGCGCTCGCGGCCCAGGGCTTCAGCCGCCGCCGACCCGCCACCGTCACCGCGGCCGGGATCGCCCGCGTCGTGGACCGGCTCGGGATCGTCCAGATCGACAGCGTCAACGTGCTGTGCCGCAGCCACTACCTCCCCTTCTTCTCCCGGCTCGGGCCCTACGCCACCGACCTCCTCGACCGGGCGGCGAACCGCGGTCCCCGTCGCCTGGTGGAGTACTGGGCCCACGAGGCCAGCTACGTCGCGCCCGCCACCCACCGGCTGCTCCGCTGGCGGATGGACCGGGCCGCGGACGACGCCTGGGGCAGCGTGCGCAGCATCGCCCACGAACGCCCCGACCTGCTCGAGGCGGTGCTCGAGCACCTCGCCGTGCACGGCCCGAGCACCGCGCGCGTGCTCGAGGCGCAGCTGGCCCCCGGCGCCGTCCGCCCCAGGGACAACTGGGGCTGGAACTGGTCGGACGTCAAACGCGCCTGCGAGCACCTCTTCTTCGCGGGCCGGATCTCCGCCGCCGGCCGCAACCAGCAGTTCGAGCGCCGCTACGACCTCACCGAGCGCGTCCTGCCGCCCGCCGTGCTGGCCCTGCCGGTCCCCGATCCCGCCGACGCCGTCCGCGAGCTGGTCCGGATCGCGGCGCGCGCCACCGGGGTGGCCACCGAGGCCAGTCTGCGCGACTACTTCCGGCTGCGGCCGGAGCAGTCGAAGGCAGCCGTCGCCGACCTCGTGGAGGCCGGTGAGCTGGAACCCGTCCGGGTCCGCGGCTGGGCCGCCCACCGACCCGCCTACCGCCTCCCCACCACCCCGACGCCGCGGGTCCGCGCCCGGGCCCTGCTCACGCCGTTCGACCCCCTGGTCTGGCACCGCGCCCGCACCGAGGAGGTCTTCGGCGTCACCGTGCGGCTGGAGTTCTACGTCCCGCGCGAGAAGCGGGTCCACGGCTACTACGTGCTGCCCTTCCTGCTGGGCGAGGACATCGTCGGCCGGGTGGACCTCAAGGCCGACCGCGGCGGCAGCGGGGTGCTGCGCGTCGAGGCCGCGTGGGCCGAACCCGACGCGCCGCCCGAGACGGCCGAGGAGCTCGCCGCCGAACTGGGCGACCTCGCCCGCTGGCTGGGCCTCGACGACGTCGTCGTGCTCGGCCCCGGCGACCTGGCGCCCGCGCTGGCCGGTGCGTTGAGGCGTTCGGGTCACTGACCCCCTCACCGCCTCAACATCACGTCCCCGCAGGCCGAAGCACCTGACGTGGACGTCGCCGCTCTCTCGCCCGAACAGCTCGGGCACGCCAGCACGTTGCTCGAGCACGTCCTGACGGAGCTCAGCGCCGGGGCCAGCGAACGCGACGTCCTCAACCGTTGCGCCGCCCTCGTCGCCGACCTCGTCGACGCCGACGTCGTCGCCGTCTGCGAGGGCGCCCACGTGCACGGCGGGGTCGGCCTCGGTCAGCGCTTCCTGCCCGAACGCGGTCTCGCCCGCGTGGTCCGCGACGGGGGCGGGTCCTTCGCCGTCCCCGGCCTCGGCCGGGTCCGCACCACCGTCGTCGAGGTGCCGGCCCTCGCGGGCGTCCACATCGTCGTCGGGTGGGCGGAGGACACCGAGACCCCCGAGGGCGTCCTCGCCACCGCCACCCTCGTGGCCCGCGTCCTCGGGCTCGTCGTCCTGGGCCGCCACGGACGCGAACGGGAACGCTGGCACCGCCAGCAGGGCGCGCAGGGCGTGGCCGAGCGCAACCGGCTGCAGCAGGCCCTGCGCCAGCGCGAGCAGGTCCTGACCACCTCGGTCCGCTTCCAGCGCGCCGTCTCCAGCCGTCGGCCCCTGCCGGAGCTGCTGGTCCAGATCGCCACGAGCTCCTCGGAACTCATGGACGGCCGCGCCGTCACGCTGGTGCTCGCCGACCCGCGCTCGCAGATGCAGATGCGAGTCGTCGCGGCCGTCGGCGACCCGCAGCTCGCCCCCGAGCTCGCCCTCGCCGCGACGAGCGCGCTCGGCGGTTTCGGCGTCGCCACCGGCGACGCGCACGTCCCCGCCGCGGCGGCCGTGCACATCAACGGCCGCAGCGTCGGCGCCCTCGTCCTCGACACCCTCGCCAGCGGCCCGCTCGACCCCGTCGGCGCGACCGTCCTGCGCGCCTTCGCCGAGCACGCCAGCATGGCGCTGAGCCACGCGGACACCGTCCGCGCCGTCGAGGCCGCGTCCTCGGACTCCCTCACCAACCTGCCCAACCGGGCCACGCTGCTGCGCCACCTCGAGGTCTCGCTGCGCGTCACCGAGTCCGACGGCATCGGCACCGCGGTGCTCTTCGTGGACCTCAACGGGTTCAAGAAGATCAACGACACCCTCGGCCACGCCGCCGGCGACGAGGTCCTCTCCCGCATCGCGCGCCGCCTGCGCCGCTGCCTGCGCGGCGACGACCTCGCCGCCCGCCTCGGCGGCGACGAGTTCGCCCTCGTCGTCCGCGACGTCGAACCGGCCCGCGCCGCGGCCCGCATCGCCGCCCGCGTGCAGGCCGACGTGTCCCAGCCCCTGGAGACCCACGGGCAGTCGGTCCGCGTCGGCGCCAGCATCGGCATCGCGGTGGCCGAACCCGGCGTCGGTGCCGCCGAGATGCTGCGCCGCGCCGACAGCGCCATGTACCGGGCCAAGGCGGAGTCCCACGCTCTGGGCACGGGCTCCTCCGACACGAGCCAGAGCGCCCGGGAAGGGGTCGTGGCCGGCCGCGTCGTCCTCTTCGAGGCCGACATGCACGACGCCGACCGCCTGCGCAGCCAGCTCGAGCACGACCTGCTGCGCGCGGTCGGCGACGACGAGTTCGAACTCGCCTACCAGCCCATCGTCCGTCTCGGCGACGGGGCGGTCGTCGGGGCCGAGGCGCTGCTGCGCTGGCGCCACCGCACCCGCGGGCTGCTCGAACCTGGCGCGTTCCTGGCCGGCGCCGAACGCTCCCCGGCCGTGGAGGAGCTCTGGCGCTGGGTCCTGCGGACCGCGTGCGCCCAGGCCGCCGTCTGGCGCGAGCAGGTCCCCGACCTCTCCATCACCGTCAACCTCTCCGCCGCCCACGTCATGACCCGCGGGGTGTCCGACGACGTCCGCAACGCCCTCACCGCAGCGTCGCTGGACCCCACGGCCCTCGTGCTGGACATCCCCGCCGACCTGCTCGGCGAGGACCCGGACATGCTCGCCGCGCGGCTCAAGAAGCTGCGCGCCACCGGGGCGCGGATCCTCCTCGACGACTTCGCCACGCTGCGCCCCGACGGCGACAGCGACGTGCTCGTCAACCACTCCCTCGCGCCGCTGCGTCAGTTGCCGGTGGACGGCGTCAAGCTGGACCGCACCCTGATCGCCGAGATCGACGGTCCCGACGGGGCCGACGCGCTCGCCGCGGTCCGCACCCTCTGCGAACTCGGCGCCGCCCTCGACCTGGGTGTCGTCGCCGAGGGCGTGGAGCGCACCGAGCAGGTCCTGCTGCTGCAGGAGGCCGGCTGCTCCGTCGCCCAGGGCATCCTGCTCGGCGCGCCGCGCTCGGTGGCCGAGCTCGGGGCCGAGCTGACCGCCGGCGAGCTGGGCCCGGTCGAGAAGCTGGCGACCGTCCCGGCGCTCGCCGACCTCGCCGACCTCGCCGGTCTCGTCGAGTTCACCGGGGACCCCCTGGAGGGACCGGGGGAGGACGGGGACGACGCCGAGGCCGCGCTGGACGCGCAGTCGCTCTTCGCCCGGGAGTTCGGGCCGGTCGGGCCGGTCGGAGTGGCGCGCGAGGGGGCCGTGGCCGTCCCGGTGCAGGGTGGCCCGGGGGAGGCCCCCGTGCCCGTCCCCATCAGCGGTGTGCGCCCCACGGACCTGCGCAGGATGCTCGACCGCTCGCGCTGACGCCCCGTCGCGAGACCACTGCATTCCGTAGAGGCACCGTCACGCGACGTTGCGCCGCTAGAGTGACGGGGTGCCAGCGATCGTCGAAAAGGTCCTCCGCGCCGGTGAGGGCCGCGTGGTCAAGCGCCTGCACCGCATCGCGGAGCAGGTGAACGCCCTCGAAGGTGACTTCGAGGCGATGAGCGACGAGGAGCTGCGGGGCGAGACCGACCGCTTCCGGGAGCGCATCGCCGACGGCGAGACGCTCGACAGCCTGCTGCCCGAGGCCTTCGCCGTGGTGCGCGAGGCCGCGCGCCGGACGCTGGGCCAGCGTCACTTCGACGTGCAGCTGATGGGTGGCGCGGCGCTGCACCAGGGCAACATCGCGGAGATGCGCACCGGTGAGGGCAAGACCCTCGTCGCGACGCTGCCGGCCTACCTCAACGCGCTGTCCGGCAAGGGCGTCCACGTCGTCACGGTCAACGACTTCCTGGCCGAGTACCAGAGCGAGCTCATGGGACGCGTCTTCCGCTTCCTGGGCATGACGAGCTCTTGCATCCTCTCCTCGATGCGCCCGGACGAGCGGCGCGAGGCCTACGCGGCCGACGTCACCTACGGCACGAACAACGAGTTCGGCTTCGACTACCTGCGCGACAACATGGCGTGGAACACCGAGGAGATGGTCCAGCGCGGCCACAACTTCGCGGTCGTCGACGAGGTCGACTCGATCCTCATCGACGAGGCCCGCACGCCGCTGATCATCTCCGGCCCCTCCGACTCCCCGACCAAGTGGTACGGCGAGTTCGCCAAGATCGTCCGCCGGCTCACCGTCGACGTCGACTACGAGGTGGACGAGAAGAAGCGCACGATCGGGATCCTCGAGGCCGGCATCGAGAAGGTCGAGGACCTGCTCGGGATCGAGAACCTCTACGAGAGCGTGAACACCCCGCTCATCGGGTTCCTGAACAACGCGGTCAAGGCCAAGGAGCTGTTCAAGCGGGACAAGGACTACGTCGTCTCCCCGAACAACGAGGTCCTGATCGTCGACGAGCACACCGGCCGCATCCTGGCCGGTCGCCGCTACAACGAGGGCATGCACCAGGCCATCGAGGCGAAGGAGGGCGTGCCGATCCAGAACGAGAACCAGACGCTGGCGACGATCACCCTCCAGAACTTCTTCCGCATGTACGACAAGCTCTCCGGGATGACCGGTACGGCCATGACCGAGGCCGCGGAGTTCCACCAGATCTACAAGCTCGGCGTCGTCTCGATCCCGACGAACCGCCCCGCGGTGCGGATGGACCAGCCCGACCTCGTCTACAAGAACGAGCAGGCCAAGTTCAACGCCGTCGTCGAGGACATCGCCGAGCACCACGCGAGCGGTCAGCCCGTCCTCGTCGGCACGACGAGCGTCGAGAAGAGCGAGTACCTCTCGACCCTGCTCACCAAGGCCGGCGTCGAGCACACCGTCCTCAACGCCAAGCAGCACGAGCGCGAGGCCTCGATCGTCGCGCAGGCCGGGCGCAAGGGTGCCGTGACGGTCGCGACGAACATGGCGGGCCGCGGGACGGACATCATGCTCGGCGGCAACGCGGAGTTCCTCGCCGTCGCCGCGATGAAGGACAAGGGGCTCGACCCCGACGAGGCCCCCGAGGCCTACGAGGCCGCGTGGCCCGAGGTGGTCGAGCAGGCCAAGGCGTCCGTGCAGGCCGAGCACGACGAGGTCCGCGACCTCGGTGGGCTCTACGTGCTGGGGACCGAGCGTCACGAGTCGCGTCGCATCGACAACCAGCTGCGCGGTCGTTCCGGTCGTCAGGGCGACCCGGGGGAGTCCCGGTTCTACCTGTCGCTGACCGACGACCTCATGCGCCTGTTCAACGCCGCGCTGGTGGAGTCCTTCCTGACCCGCACGGGCATCCCCGAGGACGTCCCCATCGAGTCGAAGATGGTCTCCCGCGCGATCCAGAGCGCGCAGGGTCAGGTCGAGGGTCGCAACTTCGAGATCCGCAAGAACGTCCTCAAGTACGACGACGTCCTGAACCGCCAGCGCGAGGTCATCTACGCCGAGCGCCGCAAGGTGCTCGAGGGGGAGGACCTGCACCTGCAGATCCGCCATTTCCTCGACGACGTCGTGACCGCCTACGTCACCGAGGCCACGGCCCGCGGCTTCGGCGAGGACTGGGACCTCGAGGAGCTCTTCGAGGCGTTGCGCAGCCTCTACCCGGTCTCCGTGACGCCGGCGGAGGTCGTCGAGGCCGCCGGGGGTCGCGGGAACCTCACCGTCGAGCGGCTCGTCGAGGAGATGCGTGGCGACGCGCAGGCCTGCTACGACGTCCGCGAGGTGGAGCTGGGAGAGGGCGTCGTGCGCGACCTCGAACGCCGTGTGGTGCTGTCGGTGCTCGACCGCAAGTGGCGTGAGCACCTCTACGAGATGGACTACCTCCAGGAGGGCATCGGGCTGCGCGCGATGGCCCAGCGCGACCCGCTCGTGGAGTACCAGCGCGAGGGGTACCAGCTCTTCGGGGCGATGACCGAGGCCATCAAGGAGGAGTCGATCGGCTACCTCTTCTCGCTGCAGGTCCAGCCGGCGACCCAGCCGGGGACCGCGGCGACCGCCCCGGGGTTCGGCGCGCCCCCGCCGCGTCAGCAGTTGCAGTACTCGGCCCCGACGGCCGAGGGTGACGTCGAGGTCCACGCCGGCGACGCCGCGGCGACGGACGCCGAGACCGGCAACCGGGCCCAGCGTCGCGCGGCCCAGCGCCGCCAGGACGACTGAGCGCAGGTCAGGTGGGGCGGGTCACCCGAGTTCCAGCGCGGTGACCCGCCACCGCTCCCCGGAGCGGTCGGTGCAGCGCTCGATGCGCAGCGCCGCGGCGCGCACCCGGTCCGACTCCCTCAGCACGGCCCCGACCTCGGCCACGTCCGTGCGGGGGAACGACACCCGCAGCGTCCCGACCTGCGGACGCACCGTCCGTCCGGTCCGGGCGCGCAGCCGGGCCTGCAGCGCCGCCCGCCGCTGCACCCCCGCGTAGATGTCGGCGGCGGACCACCGCAGCAGCTGCTGGGTGGGTCGCTGACCGGTGAGGACCTCGAGCAGGACGACGAGGTAGCGCCGCGTCCACGCCGTCACCTCCGGCAGCTCCGAGGGCGGCAGCAGCCGCGGGTCGACGATCGCGAGTTCGAGGACGCCCTGGTCGGGGCTGAGGTGGCTGAGGACGGGCCCCTCGGGACCGAAGGCGTCCTCACGTTCGTCGATGTACGGCGGCAGCCCGTAGGGCACGGGCACTCGTCCGGTGCCCGGCGTGAGGTCGTCGAGCAGGGCGGCGGTGGAGCTGGTCACGCGGGGTTCTCCTCGGTGCGGTGTCGAACGGGTGGCCGAACGGGTGCTCGGACGGGATCAGGGCAGGCGCAGGACCTGGCCGGGCAGCAGCAGGTCGGGGTCGTCGCCGATGACGTCGACGTTGGCGGTGTGGAGGCGGTGCTGCTCGGCCATCACCTCGCCGGCGGTGGCGTCGGGACCGCACCGTTGCGCGGCCAGCGACCACAGGCTGTCCCCGCGGTGGACGACGATCTCGCCGCTGACCTCCCGGGGCGCCGGGGGAGTGCTCGCCGCGCTGGTTTCGGGGGCGGTCTCCGGGACGGCGGCCCAGCCGAGGTCGAGGGCCGGTGCCGAGGTGACCTGCAGGGGCGCGGAAACGGCCCAGCCGAGCTCGGGGACCGCGGTCGCCGCGCCCCGTTCCGCCGCGCCGGCGGAGAGGGCGGCCGACCCCAGCATCACGCCCACGACGAGCGCGACGACCCGGCGGACGGTCCGCGGGACGCCGGGTGAGGACCGCACGGCGAGTCGCGGGTGACTGCGGGCCCGGACCTCGTCCACGACGGCCACCAGGACGGTGAGCGCCAACCACCCCAGGACGAGGGCGCCCACGACGGAGCACCCACCGACGAGCAGGTCGGCGACCGTCGCGGTGCCCGACTGCGCGGTGCGCAGCGCCGGTGCCGCCGTCGCGAGGAGCCCGGCACCGGCCAGGGCGGGCACGGCGGCCAGCACGGCGCCGACGGTGAACGTCAGCAGGTGCCGGAGCTTGTGCACGGTAACCACCTTCGTGATCGCACGACCCTTGTTGGACCACTTGGGTCCTTTTGGGTGTCGTTTGGTGTCGTTTGCTGCGCCATGTCTAGCGACCACCTGTGCGTGGGGCCAGGAACTCCCGTGACATGCGCCCGATCGGAGGGCAACGTCTGACGGTGGGTGAAGACGGGTGACGGGCGACCCGACGGGTGGTCACCGCGACGTAGCGTTGTGTCGTGCGCTGGGACGACCTCTTCGACGACCTCGCCGCCCGCGCGGAGCACGCCCACCGGCTCGAGCGGGACGAGGAGGTCGCCGACCGGATCCGCCGGGACGAGGCGACCGTCACGCTCGCCTCCCGCGTGCGCGCGGCGACCGGGGCCGTCACCTTCGTGCTGCGCGACGGCACCACGCTGAACGGGCGGGTCGAGGGGGTGGGACCGGACTGGTTCCTGGTCCGGGAGGCCGCGGCGTCGCGGCAGGTCCTGCTGCCGGCCGCGGCCGTGCTCGCACTGCGGGGGGTTCCCGGGCGCAGTGCGGCGCCCTGGGGTGCGGTCGCAGCGCGGCGGACCCTGCTCCTGGCGGTCCGCGCGCTGGCCGGAGCCGGTGTGCACGTCGTCGTGCGCACGGGTGGTGTCGACGTCCGGGGCACGGTGGGCCGGGTGGGCGCCGACCACGTCGACGTCGTCGACCTCGACGACCTCGTCGACGTCGCCGAGGGTCAGCGTGCGGACAGCGGTGCGCGCACCACGACGGTGCCGTTCGCGGCGTTGCTCAGCATCACCGAGGTGGTCTGACCGGGAGGTCGGTCGGTGGGGTCGGTGAGCGGGTCAGTCGGTGTGGTCCTCGCCCGCGAGGACGCTCTCGCGGGTCTGGGTGTACATCCGCTGGATGTAGTCCTCGAGCTCGGAGTCCTCGACGCGCCACTGCCCACGCCCGCCGACCTTGATGGCCCGCAGTTCTCCCGTGCGGACCAGGGCGTAGGCCTGGGCCGAGCTGATCGCGAGCGTCTCGGCGACATCCGCGAGCGGGACGAAACGGGCGGGCACGGGGTCTCCTGGAGGGCGTCGTCGGAGCTGGTCCTGGCGGGTGTCCGCATCCTCGCACGACGTCACCCTGGCGCATCGGCCGTTCGGGTGGCCTGTGGACAACCGCGGACCCCCGCCGCTCAGGAGCCTCACCATGGTCCTCGATCACAGCGCCTGGAGCCCGGGAAGTGCCCGGACCTCCACGCGTCGGACGACGGAGGGCCCCCAGTGCGGACAGCGGTACGAGCGGTACGAGGACGTGACGTGCCGCCGGTGTCGGTCGCCCGGCGGGTGAGCGCCCCCTCGTGGCGCGATCCGCGGTTGCTGATCGGCCTGGCCCTCGTCCTGGCCAGTGTCGTGCTGGGCGCGCGGGTGGTCGGTGCCGCCCAGGCGACGGTGGGCGTGTGGGCGCTGGCGCGCGACGTCGGCGCGGGGCAGTCGCTGACCGCCGCCGACCTGCGCGTGGTCGAGGTGCACCTCGACGAGGGGACGGGGACGGCCTACCTCGAGGCCTCCGCCGGCGCGCTCGACGCCGAGCTGGTCGCTCTGCGGGGCCTGCGCGCCGGTGAACTCCTCCCGCTGTCCGCCCTGGGACGCACCGGAGACCTCACGTCGCGACCCGTGACGGTGCCCGTCGCGGGGAACGTCCCGCAGGGCGTCCAGGTCGGTGCCCTCGTCGACCTCTGGGTCGTCCGGGCGGCCGGGGCCGGGGCTGTCGAGGACGCGGTCGAGCCGGAGCGCCTCGTCGAGACCGCCGAGGTGTCGGCGGTCGTCACCGGCGGGGGTGCGCTCGGTGCCCGGTCGGGGGCCGACGTGCAGGTGGTCGTCCCGGAGTCCGCCATGCCCGTTGTCCTGCAGGCGGTCTCGAACGACGACGACCTGGTCCTGGTGCCGGTCCCCGGTGCCGGAGGTGCTCGCTCGTGACGCTGCCGGTGGTCGTCTCGGTGCCCGGGCCGGCCGAGGCGAGGCTCCTCGCGGGCTGGGAACCGTTGCGACGCGAGCTCGTCGTCGTGCGCCGTTGCCCGGATGTGGCCGACCTGCTGGCGGCCGCCGGGGCCGGTCTCACCCGCGCCGTGGTGGTGGGGGCGGACCTCCCGGGGTGCGACAGCGAGACCGTCGAGGCGTTGCGGCGGTGGGGGGTCGCACTCCTCGTCCTGGTGCCGGAAGGACCCGAGGGGGAGGCGGCCGAACGACGCTGGCGCGCGGTGGGGGCGACGCGGTTCGCCCTCGAGGGGCGGTCTCCCGGCGACCTCGCGCGGGACGTGGCGATGGCCGTCGAGTCGCTCGACCGGGTGGACGAACCGGGCCCGGTGCCTGCGCTCGAACCGGTCGCCCAGGCCGTCCCGGGGCGCACCGTCGCGGTCTGGGGACCGCACGGTTCCACGGGACGCACCACGGTCGCCGTGAACCTCGCGTTCGAGCTCGCGCTGGCCGGGCAGGAGGTGCTCCTGGTCGACGCGGACACCCGGGGAGCAGCGGTGGGCCAGACCCTCGGTCTCCTCGACGAGGCGCCCGGTCTGCTCGCGGCCGTGCGCTCCGCGGCGGACGGCCGGTTGGACGTCGCCGCGTTGCAGCGGCACACCGCCGTCGTCGCCACCGGGCTGGGGGTCTTGACCGGCGCGACCGACCCGCTGCGTTGGAGCGAGGTACGTCCGGCGGCGTTCCGCCGGGTGCTCGAGGTCGGCGCCACCGCGCACGACTGGAGCGTGCTGGACCTCCCCGGTGGCCTCGAGGACCCCGTGCAGGGAGCGGGGGAGGGGCGCAGCCGGGACGCGATCACGACCACGGCGCTCGAGGCCGCCGACGTGGTCCTGGTCGTGGGGGCGGCTGACCCCGTGGGGTTGCAGCGCTTCGTCCGCACCTGGGACCGCCTGCGGGAGGTGGCGCCGGACGCGCTCGTGGTGCCCGTCCTCAACCGGGTACGGGTTTCGGCCGTGGGGAGCCCCGCTGCCCGACGGACGACGTCCACGCTCCGTCGCTTCGGTGGGGTGGAGAACCCGGTGCTGCTGGACGAGGACGCCGCAGCGGACGCTGCGTCGCTGGCCGGCCGCGCCCTGGCGGAGGTGGCACCGCGCAGTGGCCTGCGCCGCTCGCTCAGCGATCTGGCGATGCAGGTGGAGGCGGTGGTCGACCTGCCGCCGGACCCGGCGGAGGCGCTCGTGGGGGCAGGATTTGACCCGCTGCTGGCCCGCAGTTAACGTAGTTGTCACACCGCAGGACGGGGAGGAACGGACGGGAAACCGGCCGGTCTCCGGAGGCGGGGGGACAGCTCCGAAGAGTTTCACCAGTTGCAGGCGCTCAACTGTGCCCGTCGACTGCCGATGAAACTGGAGCGTCCCGACCGGGCCTGAAAGTCCGGTAAGCTGGACGAACTACCGCAGACGAGAAGCCGCCGAAAAGCGGTTGACAGTCGTGCGTCCGGTTCTTGAGAACTCAACAGTGTGCCAAAAATGTTGATGCCATATATGTATCAACCCCCAATCGGCTGTCACTGCGCTGCGTTTTCTGCGTGGGTGGGTGATGGTTTGGGGTTCCTTTGGGATTGATCTCCGCCTCTTTCACGCCAGTGGGGGGTGGGGTTTTCGAGTCCAAGGGTCAACTATGAAGTGCTAAAGATCTTGGCTGTGCTACTGCTCTTCGGGGTGGTGGTGTGGTCGTAGGTTTTTCGACGGAGAGTTTGATCCTGGCTCAGGACGAACGCTGGCGGCGTGCTTAACACATGCAAGTCGAACGGTGAAGCCCTTCGGGGTGGATCAGTGGCGAACGGGTGAGTAACACGTGAGCAACCTGCCCCTGGCTCTGGGACAACCACTGGAAACGGTGGCTAATACCGGATACGACCTGCCTCGGCATCGAGTGTGGGTGGAAAGTTTTTCGGCTGGGGATGGGCTCGCGGCCTATCAGCTTGTTGGTGGGGTAATGGCCTACCAAGGCGACGACGGGTAGCCGGCCTGAGAGGGCGACCGGCCACACTGGGACTGAGACACGGCCCAGACTCCTACGGGAGGCAGCAGTGGGGAATATTGCACAATGGGCGAAAGCCTGATGCAGCGACGCCGCGTGAGGGATGACGGCCTTCGGGTTGTAAACCTCTTTCAGCTCCGAAGAAGCGAAAGTGACGGTAGGAGCAGAAGAAGCACCGGCTAACTACGTGCCAGCAGCCGCGGTAATACGTAGGGTGCAAGCGTTGTCCGGAATTATTGGGCGTAAAGAGCTCGTAGGCGGTGTGTCGCGTCTGCTGTGAAAACTCAGGGCTCAACTCTGAGCTTGCAGTGGGTACGGGCACACTAGAGTGCTGTAGGGGAGACTGGAATTCCTGGTGTAGCGGTGAAATGCGCAGATATCAGGAGGAACACCGGTGGCGAAGGCGGGTCTCTGGGCAGTTACTGACGCTGAGGAGCGAAAGCATGGGGAGCGAACAGGATTAGATACCCTGGTAGTCCATGCCGTAAACGTTGGGCGCTAGGTGTGGGGTCCATTCCACGGATTCCGTGCCGCAGCTAACGCATTAAGCGCCCCGCCTGGGGAGTACGGCCGCAAGGCTAAAACTCAAAGGAATTGACGGGGGCCCGCACAAGCGGCGGAGCATGCGGATTAATTCGATGCAACGCGAAGAACCTTACCAAGGCTTGACATGCGCGGTGGAATCCCAGAGATGGGGTGTCATTTAGTTGGTCGCGTACAGGTGGTGCATGGTTGTCGTCAGCTCGTGTCGTGAGATGTTGGGTTAAGTCCCGCAACGAGCGCAACCCTCGTTCCATGTTGCCAGCACGTTATGGTGGGGACTCATGGGAGACTGCCGGGGTCAACTCGGAGGAAGGTGGGGATGACGTCAAATCATCATGCCCCTTATGTCTTGGGCTTCACGCATGCTACAATGGCCAGTACAGAGGGCTGCGATACCGTGAGGTGGAGCGAATCCCAAAAGCTGGTCTCAGTTCGGATCGGGGTCTGCAACTCGACCCCGTGAAGTCGGAGTCGCTAGTAATCGCAGATCAGCAACGCTGCGGTGAATACGTTCCCGGGCCTTGTACACACCGCCCGTCACGTCATGAAAGTCGGTAACACCCGAAGCCGGTGGCCCAACCCGTAAGGGGGGGAGCTGTCGAAGGTGGGACTGGCGATTGGGACGAAGTCGTAACAAGGTAGCCGTACCGGAAGGTGCGGCTGGATCACCTCCTTTCTAAGGAGCATCAACCCCGTCACTGAGTTGAATCTCAGGTCTCAGGCCTCCTTCGTGGGGTATGAGGTGTGGTGGGGATGGGCCAGTTTCGTCGGCGTATGTTCGGCGGCTGGTGCTCAAGGGTGGAACATCAACACGGCACTTCTGGATGCTCATCATCTGTCAGTACCTCGAGTTTTGCTCGGGTGGAACGCGGTGGTGGGGTCGGGGAGTGCCTGGCGCACTGTTGGGTCCTGAGGGACCGGCCGGCAGCTACGTACTGCTCTTCTTCGGACGTCGTGTCTGGGGAGGGTGGTGGGTGGGTGTGGTTGGTGTCTTGGTCTGGGCCTGCCCTGATCGTTCACATCGGTTCGTGTCTCTGCTCTCGGGTGGGGTTGCGGGTGTCTGGTGTCGGTCTCTACGGGGTGGGTGCGGGTTGTCTGTTGAGAACTGCACAGTGGACGCGAGCATCAAGTAGCGCTCCTTTGAGGGGCGTGAAAGTAGTGATGTTCGTCGAGTGATAATCCTCTGATGAGCGGGCTGTCATCTCACTTCGGTGGGTGGTGGTCCGTACTGTCTTTGTGGTTTGGGTTTTTATTGCAGTTTCGCCTTGACCTGCATGTCTGCTCTGCTGCTGTTGTCCTGCTTTCGGGTGGGTGGGTGGTGTGTGGTGGTCAAGTGTGTAAGGGCGCATGGTGGATGCCTTGGCATCAGGAGCCGATGAAGGACGTGGGAGCCTGCGATAAGCCTCGGGGAGTTGGCAACCGAATGTTGATCCGAGGGTGTCCGAATGGGGAAACCCGGCCGTCGTCATGGGCGGTCACCCGCACCTGAATGTATAGGGTGTGTGGAGGGAACGTGGGGAAGTGAAACATCTCAGTACCCACAGGAAGAGAAAACAAATAGTGATTCCGTGAGTAGTGGCGAGCGAAAGCGGATGAGGCTAAACCAGTTCCGTGTGATACCTGGTAGGGGTTGCGGGGTTGGGGTTGTGGGAGTGTTCTGGACTGGGCTACCACCTGGTCGGGGAGTGAGAAAGTCGTGGTGTAGCCGAAGGGCCTGGGATGGTCCGGCGTAGTGGGTGAGACCCCCGTAGGCGAAACATTGCGGCCTCCTTGGGAGCATGTCCCGAGTAGCACGGGGCTCGTGGAATCTCGTGTGAATCTGCCAGGACCACCTGGTAAGCCTAAATACTTCCTGATGACCGATAGCGGACAAGTACCGTGAGGGAATGGTGAAAAGCACCCCGGGAGGGGAGTGAAATAGTACCTGAAACCGTGTGCCTACAATCCGTCGGAGCAGGCTTGTACCTGTGACGGCGTGCCTTTTGAAGAATGAGCCTGCGAGTTAGTGGTGCGTGGCGAGGTTAACCCGTGTGGGGTAGCCGTAGCGAAAGCGAGTCCGAATAGGGCGTCCTATAGTCGCGTGCTCTAGACCCGAAGCGGAGTGATCTACCCATGGCCAGGTTGAAGCGCGGGTAAGACCGCGTGGAGGACCGAACCCACCAGGGTTGAAAACCTGGGGGATGAGCTGTGGGTAGGGGTGAAAGGCCAATCAAACTCCGTGATAGCTGGTTCTCCCCGAAATGCATTTAGGTGCAGCGTCACGTGTTTCTTGCCGGAGGTAGAGCTACTGGATGGCTAATGGGCCCCACCGGGTTACTGACGTCAGCCAAACTCCGAATGCCGGTAAGTGAGAGCGTGGCAGTGAGACTGCGGGGGATAAGCTTCGTAGTCGAGAGGGAAACAGCCCAGATCATCAGCTAAGGCCCCTAAGCGTGTGCTAAGTGGGAAAGGATGTGGAGTTGCGCAGACAACCAGGAGGTTGGCTTAGAAGCAGCCACCCTTGAAAGAGTGCGTAATAGCTCACTGGTCAAGTGATTCCGCGCCGACAATGTAGCGGGGCTCAAGTACACCGCCGAAGCTGTGGCATTCACATATTAATCTCTCTTCAGCAGTGATCTTTGTCTGTGGCCTTCGGGTTGTGGGTGGGGGTTGGGTGTTGGTGGGCAGGTGTGTGGATGGGTAGGGGAGCGTCGTGTGTGGGGTGAAGCAGCCTGGTGATGGGTTGTGGACTGCACGCGAGTGAGAATGCAGGCATGAGTAGCGAATGACGGGTGAGAAACCCGTCCGCCGATTGACCAAGGGTTCCAGGGCTAGGTTCATCCGCCCTGGGTAAGTCGGGACCTAAGGCGAGGCCGACAGGCGTAGTCGATGGACAACGGGTTGATATTCCCGTACCGGCGTAGAACCGTCCATGGTGAGGCCGGGGATGCTAAGCACCCTAAGCCGCCGGCGCCTTCGGGTGGTGGTTGGTGGAGCGTGTGATCCGATCCGGTAGTAGTCAAGCGTATTAACAGGGGTGACGCAGGAGGGTAGCTTCCGCGTGGCGATGGTTGTCCACGTCCAAGGGTGTAGGGCGAGGTGTTGGTAAATCCGCACTTCTGACTTCAATGTCGTGTCTGAGACCTGATGGTGACCCTTTCGGGGGGAAGTAGGGTGATCCCATGCTGCCTAGAAAAGCCTCGGCGCGAGGTTCGAGCCGCCCGTACCCTAAACCGACTCAGGTGGTCAGGTAGAGAATACCGAGGCGTTCGAGTGAATCGTGGTTAAGGAACTCGGCAAAATGCCCCCGTAACTTCGGGAGAAGGGGGGCCTGAGACGTGAAGCTCCTTGCGGGCTAGCGTTTGAGGGCCGCAGAGACCAGGGGGAAGCGACTGTTTACTAAAAACACAGGTCCGTGCGAAGTCGCAAGACGATGTATACGGACTGACGCCTGCCCGGTGCTGGAACGTTAAGGGGACCGGTTACCCACGCAAGTGGGGACGCTGAGAACTTAAGCGCCAGTAAACGGCGGTGGTAACTATAACCATCCTAAGGTAGCGAAATTCCTTGTCGGGTAAGTTCCGACCTGCACGAATGGCGTAACGACTTCCCCGCTGTCTCAACCGCGAACTCGGCGAAATTGCACTACGAGTAAAGATGCTCGTTACGCGCAGCAGGACGGAAAGACCCCGGGACCTTCACTATAGTTTGGTATTGGTGTTCGGGACGGCTTGTGTAGGATAGGTGGGAGACTGTGAAGCGGTCACGCTAGTGATGGTGGAGTCATCGTTGAAATACCACTCTGGTCGTTCTGGATGTCTAACTTCGGTCCGTGATCCGGATCAGGGACAGTGCCTGATGGGTAGTTTAACTGGGGCGGTTGCCTCCTAAAGAGTAACGGAGGCGCCCAAAGGTTCCCTCAGCCTGGTTGGCAATCAGGTGTCGAGTGTAAGTGCACAAGGGAGCTTGACTGTGAGACCGACAGGTCGAGCAGGGACGAAAGTCGGGACTAGTGATCCGGCCGTGGAGTGTGGAATCGCGGTCGCTCAACGGATAAAAGGTACCCCGGGGATAACAGGCTGATCTTGCCCAAGAGTCCATATCGACGGCATGGTTTGGCACCTCGATGTCGGCTCGTCGCATCCTGGGGCTGGAGTAGGTCCCAAGGGTTGGGCTGTTCGCCCATTAAAGCGGTACGCGAGCTGGGTTTAGAACGTCGTGAGACAGTTCGGTCCCTATCCGCTGCGCGCGTTGGAAACTTGAGAAGGGCTGTCCCTAGTACGAGAGGACCGGGACGGACGAACCTCTGGTGTGCCAGTTGTTCCGCCAGGAGCATGGCTGGTTGGCTACGTTCGGAAGGGATAACCGCTGAAGGCATCTAAGCGGGAAGCCTGCTTCGAGATGAGGTTTCCGTGCCCTGTTGAAGGGGTGGGAGGCTCCCTGTAGATCACGGGGTTGATAGGCCGGGTGTGGAAGCAGCGACGAGAGAGCTGTGGAGCTGACCGGTACTAATAAGCCGATCACTTGTCTACCACGCACCAGCTGCCGCCACTTTGTGGTGGGTTGGTGGGTCGGGGCGAGTGTGATAACAATCCAACTAACGATTTCACTGCTGTTGTGGTGTTCGCGTCCATTGTGTGGTTCTCGGGAGAGAACTCGAACACACGCTTCACGTCCTAGTTCGCTGGGGGTGGGGGGTGTGGTTTGATCCTGGCCTTTGTGGTCCGGTGGTCATAGCGGTGGGGAAACGCCCGGTCTCATTCCGAACCCGGAAGCTAAGCCCACCAGCGCCGATGGTACTGCTCGGGAGACTGGGTGGGAGAGTAGGTCACCGCCGGCCACTCACTCTTGTAGTGGGTAAGCGTGTGGGGAGTAGTCCTTTTCGGGGGCTGCTCCCCACACGCATGTCCAGCCTCAACGTGAAACGTGAGACGCTGGACCGCTCTGAAGTTCGAGCTCAATGTGAACAGTGACGAGGACTCCGCGTTCGACGCGGGTGGGTGGGAGATCGGCATGGCTGAATCTGGTGCACGAGGTCGCGACGGTGGCGACCGGCGACCAGCCGGCGGCGGTCAGCGCGGCGCACGCGCTGGCGCTCCCCGCAGCGGAGGTGGGTTCCGACCCGCCGCTGGTGGTCCTCGTCGAAGCGGTCCGCCCTCCGGTGAGGCGGGCCAAGAACGAGGTGAACGCCGCGAGTGGGGTGACCGTCCGCGTCGCTCGACGCCCAGCGATGACCAGCGGCCCGGACGTCCTGTCCGCGACGGGGCCTCGCGCTCGGATCGTCCGCAGCGCAACGACTTCCGCAACGGTGAACGTTCCTACGGTGGTGGCACCAGCCGCCCCCAGCGTGACGGCGACCGTCCCCCCTTCCGCGGGGAACGCGACCAGCGCCCCACCCGCGACGGTGAACGTTCCTACGGCGGTGGCAGCACGCGCCCGCAGCGTGATGACCGTCCTCGTCGTGACGGGGACCGTCCTCCCTTCCGCGGTGACCGCGAGCAGCGACCCGCTCGCGACGGTGAACGTTCCTACGGCGGCGGTACCAGTCGACCGCAGCGCGACGACCGTCCCCAGCGCGACGGTGCGCGCTCTTACGGCGCGGGTAGCCGCCCGCAGCGTGATGACCGTCCTCGTCGTGACGGGGACCGTCCTCCCTTCCGCGGGGACCGCGAGCAGCGACCCGCCCGCGACGGTGAACGTTCCTACGGCGGCGGCACCAGTCGTCCGCAGCGCGACGACCGTCCTCGTCGTGACGGGGACCGTCCTCCCTTCCGCGGGGACCGCGAGCAGCGACCCGCCCGCGACGGCGAACGTTCCTACGGCGGCGGCAGCAGTCGACCGCAGCGCGACGACCGCCCTCCTCGTGACGGCGGCCGACCGGCTTTCCGGTCGGACCGCCCGCAGCGCAACGACTCCCGTAGCGACGAACGCAGCGGACGTCCCCCTCGCGGTGATCGTGACCAGCGACCGCCGCGCGACGGTCAACGTTCCGCCGGCGCCGGTACCAGCCGTCCCCAGCGCGATGAGCGTCCCCGCCGTGACGGCGACCGGCCTGCGTTCCGTGGCGACCGTGACCAGCGACCCCCGCGCGACGGTCAACGTTCCGCCGGCGCCGGTACCAGCCGTCCCCAGCGTGACGACCGTCCCCGCCGCGAGGAGAACCGATCGTCCGGCGGTGGTCGACCCACGCGTGGCGACGAGCGTCCCCGTCGCAGCGAGCGTGGACCCGTGCGTGCTGGTGCGGACCGTCCGCGTGAGGACCGTCCCGAGCGCCCGACCGGCCCGCGGCTCCCGGACGACGTCACCGGCAAGGAACTCGCGCCCGACGTCCGGCACTCGCTCTCGGGGTTGACCTCCGAGAACGCCGACATCGTCGCGAAGCACCTCGTGGCCAGCGGTCGCTTCGTCGACGTCGATCCCGAGCTGGCGTGGCAGCACGCCCAGGCCGCGCAGCGTCGCGGTGGGCGCATCGCCGCCGTGCGCGAGGCCGCCGCCATCGCCGCCTACAAGGCCGGTCACTTCCGCGAAGCCCTGTCCGAGCTCCGGACCGTGCGTCGCATGACCGGGGACGACAGCTACCTGCCTCTCATGGCCGACTGCGAACGCGGCCTCGGCCGCCCCGAGCGTGCCCTCGACCTCGCGACCTCGCCTGAGGCCGCCGCCCTCGAGACCGAGGCGAAGGTCGAGATGTTGATCGTCGCCGCCGGCGCTCGTCACGACCTCGGCCAGCACGATGCGGCCGTCGTCTCGTTGCAGGTGCCGCAGCTGCGCACCAACAGCCGCGCCACCTGGCGTGCCCGGCTCTGGTACGCCTACGCCGATGCGCTCATCTCCGTCGGCCGCCAGGCCGACGCCCGGGAATGGCTCGTGCGCGCCGCCGAGGCCGACACCGACGGCGAGACCGACGCCTCTGAGCGTCTCGACGAACTCGACGGCATCGTCTTCGACGAGGAGTTCGAGGACGACGACGTGGCGGCAGCCTCCACGGCCTCCGCGACCTCTGACGAGGACGACGAAGACGAAGACGAAGACGAAGACGAAGACGAAGACGAAGACGAAGACGAAGACGACGACGACGACGAGGACGACGACGAGTCCGACGACGTGAAGAGCGAGCACTGAGCAGCATGCGGGTGTACTGGCCGACGACCCTGTCGGAGCTGGCGCGGGTGGCTGAGTCAGGGCTCCTCGCCCCGGCCCCCGCCGTGGTGCACGCGGTCACCCGCACCCTGCGCGACTTCTACGCCGACGCCGATCCTCGTGACCTCGAGGAGGAGCTGGAGTACGTGGCGATGTCGGACGCGGCGGAGCAGTCGGTCCGTCTGTTGGCCCGGGACACCGCGCCACCGCGACGGGTCGTGCTCGCCCTCGACGTCACCGATGGTGACGTCGAGACGAGCTCCGACGCCGGGTGGTCAGCGCCGGAGCGTTCCCAGGTCACGGTCAAGGTCGCGCTGACGCTCGACGCGCTGGCCAGCCTGCACGTCGACGACGCGGAGGCGGAGGCCGACGTCCGAGCGGCGGTGGCCGCCCTGCCCGCCGCCGACGCCGGTGACGAGGAGGCCCAGTTCGCCGTCGAGGCGTGCGAGGGTCACGACCTGCTCTGGTACGACGCCGGTGAACTGCCGGTGCTGCTCGCGGTCGGTCCCTGACCGACCGACGGGCTCAGCGGGACAGCCACTCCCGGGCCAGTTCGACCTCGGAACGCACGAGGTCGAGCAGGCCCGGGAGTGCTGCTTTCTCCACCGTCCCGCCCAGCAACGGGACCCGGACGCTCAACGACCCGGTCAGCTCGTGGACGCTGCCGGCCTCGACGGGAGCGAGGACGGCGGTCGCCGTCAGCTCGACGGGGGCGGAGCGGACGGTCAGGATCAGCTGTCCCCGGCGGGAGCCGTCAGAGCCGGCCGGTGCCCAGCGCTCGACCTGGTCGACCACGGCCGTGGTCCCGAGGAAGCGCGACGCGGCCTGGGGGAGCCGGTCGGTGCCCACGGTGCGCGACGTTGTGACGACGGTCGTTCCCGCGTCGTCCGTGACGGATTCCTCGTGGGTCAGCGCGCCGGTGCGTTCGGCCCGGGCGACGAGGAAGGCCGGGTCGGTGAGGACGGCCCACACGGCGCCGGGTGCGGCGGTGAACTCTGAGCGTTCGGAGAAGTTCGTGGACACCTTCAGCGGTTCCCTTCACGGGTCAGGACGGCGAGCGGGGCACCCAGGTCGCCGACCAGGGCCCGCTCGACCTCGAGGACGGCATCTGCGCCGGGCGGTGACGGAAGGGCCCGCAGCCGGTCCGCGGCGAGGTCCACCGCCCGGGCTGCGGCCAGGACGGCGGCGACGTCGTCCGCGGCGGTCAGAGCCGTGGACGCCCGCCGCAACCGGGCGGCGAGGGCGGCGAGCCCGGTGACGTCGCCGCGGCTGGGACCGACGAGGTCGACGACGGTCACGGGCGCGAGAGGAGGTCGTGAACGGCTGCCACCAGCTCCTCCACCGCCGACGCGGCGGTCGGGTCGTGCAGGTCGACGTCGGTGGCGGCCAGCTCGCGGGCCAGCGCCGCGCGCTCGGCCGGCGGGGCGCTCGGGCCGGTGATCGGCTCGCTGGTGATCGGCACGCGAACACTCTATTGCGCGGCCCGCGAGCAGTCCGCGACCCGGGCCCGCCGCACGATCGCGGAGATCACCACTAGGCTGCTGGTGCGTATCCACCCGCGAATCGGAGCAGTGATGCCCGCCTCCACCTCGGCCCCCGCCAGCACCGTCCGCGAGCTCGTGCGAGCCGCTGTCGCCGTCCGCGACACGTCGTGGGGTGACGGCCTGCCGACGTCGTTGCGCGACGGCAGCGCGCCCGAACGGTTGCTGCTGGACTACTACGCCCACACGTCCGTGGACGACCTCGCCGACCACGAGCCGGCCGAACTGCTGGCCGCGGTGGCCTCGCACGTGCGCAGCGGGGAACGGCGCCCAGCGGGCACGACGCTGGTGCGCGTCGTCGACGGTGCCGAGTCCGGGGCGGGGTCCGGCCGCTCCACCGTCGAGGTGGTCACCGACGACATGCCGTTCCTGGTGGACAGCCTCACGGCGGCGTTGACGCGGCTGGGACGGGGGATCCACCTGATGGTGCACCCGCGCCTCGCCGCGAAGCGTTCCGACGACGGCACCCTCATGGACCTGCACGACCTCGACACCGCGCCGCCCTCGGAGCCGGCGGAGTCCTGGATCCGGATCGAGGTCGACGGGCACGGCGGCCACGAGGCCGACGCGGAGCTGCTGAGCGAGCTGACCCACGTGCTGGACGACGTCCGGGCGGCGGTCAACGGCTGGCAGCCCATGCGCGCCAGGGCGTTGCAGATCGCCGACGAGTTGCAGATCGACCCGCCCCGTGGGGTGAGCGACGCCGAACTGCGCGTCACCGAACGGTTCCTCCGCTGGATGGCCGACGACCGCTTCACGTTCCTCGGCTACCGCGAGTACGACCTGCGGACGTCCGGAGACGACGTCGTCCTCGCCGCCCGTCCCGGGACCGGACTCGGGGTCCTCGCCGATCGGCCCGGGCGTTCCGGCGGGCGTGAGCGGACGCTGTCGGGTCCGGTGCGCGACAAGGCGACCGAGGCCCAGGTGCTCGTCGTCACCAAGGCCAACGCCAAGGCGACGGTGCACCGACCCGCGTTCCTGGACTACGTCGGGATCAAGACCTTCGACGACCAGGGACGGGTGACGGGGGAGCGACGCTTCCTCGGGCTCTTCACGTCCGTCGCCTACACCGACTCGGTGAAGCGCGTCCCCGTCGTGGCCGAGAAGGTCACCGACGTGCTGCAGCGCGCCGGTTTCGGGTCCAGCGGGCACTCCGCCAAGGACCTGCTGAGCATCCTCGAGACGTTCCCCCGCGACGAGCTCCTGCAGTCCGACGTCGACTCCATCCTGCGCACGGCCCTCGCCGTGCTGCGGTTGCAGGAACGTCGCCGCACGCGCCTGTTCCTGCGCCGCGACGACTACCGCCGGTTCATGTCCTGCCTGGTCTACCTGCCCCGCGACCGCTACACGACCCGGGTCGGGGCCCGCATCGAGGCCTCCCTCAAGGAGGCGTTCGACGGCGGTTCCGTCGAGTCGACGTTGCGCGTCTCGGAGTCGGTGCTGGCTCGGCTGCACATCGTCGTGCGGGCCCGGCCGGGCGAGGAACTCAGCGACGTCGACGTGTCCCGCCTGGAGACCGATGTCGCCCGCGCCGCCCGGTCCTGGGACGACGACCTCGCCGACGCCGCCCGCGTCCAGCTCGGGGACCGCGCCTCGGCGGCGCTGGTGCGTCGCTGGGTGGCGGGCATCCCCAACGGTTACCGGGCCGCGGTCGACGCCGAACGTGCGGTGCGCGACCTCGCCCGGGCCGGTGAACTCCTCGACGCCGGCGGTGAGGTGCCCGTCCTCGACCTGCGCGACGATCCCGAACAGCCCCGCACCTGGCGCTTCACCAGCTACCGGACCGTTCCCGTCACGTTGAGCGCGGTCCTGCCCGTCCTGACCGACCTCGGGGTCGAGGTGACCGACGAGCGGCCGCACGTCGTGCACCGCGACGACGAGCGCACCGTCCACATCGACGACGTCGGGCTGCGCCTGCCCGTCGACGTCTGGCAGCTCGACGCCGACCCGGCCGCCGCCAGGAAGCGCTTCTGCGACGCCTTCGCCGCGGCCTGGACGGGGAAGGCCGAGAGCGACGCCCTGGCCCGCCTCGTCCTGGCGGGGCAGCTGGACTGGCGCCAGGTCTCGATCCTGCGGGCGCTGGTGCGCTACCTGCGCCAGGTCGGTCTGGCGTACTCGCTCGACTACGTGGCCAACTGCCTGCTGGCCAACGTCGGACTGACCCGGCTCATCGTGCGGTTGTTCGAGGCGCGGTTCGCGCCGACCCGGCACGGTCACGAGGACGAACGCGCCGAGCTCGTCGACGCTCTGGTGGAGGAGACCCACGGCGCTCTCGACGAGGTCGACGGCCTGGACGCCGACCGCATCCTGCGCGCCCTGCTCTCCGTCGTGCAGGCGATCGTGCGGACCAACGCCTACCAGCACGCACCGGACGGGCAGGCCCACGACCACCTGTCGTTCAAGTTGTCCCCGCGCCTCGTCGCCGGGATGCCGGAACCCGCCCCGCACGCCGAGGTCTGGGTCTACTCCCCGCGCGTCGAGGGCGTCCACCTGCGTTTCGGCGAGGTCGCCCGGGGCGGGTTGCGCTGGTCGGACCGCCGCGAGGACTTCCGCACCGAGGTGCTCGGGCTGGTCAAGGCGCAGATCGTGAAGAACGCCGTCATCGTCCCCACCGGGGCCAAGGGCGGTTTCGTCGCCAAGCAGCTCCCCGACCCGTCGGTGGACCGCGACGCCTGGTGGGCCGAGGGGATCGCGTCGTACAGGACGTTCATCTCGGGGTTGCTGGACATCACCGACGACCTGCGGATCGTCGAGGGCCGACGCACGACGGTTCCCCCCGTGGACGTCGTGCGCTACGACGGCGACGACTCCTACCTGGTGGTGGCGGCCGACAAGGGGACGGCCACGTTCTCCGACATCGCCAACGAGATCGCGGTCTCCCGGGGGTTCTGGCTCGGGGACGCGTTCGCCTCGGGCGGGTCGGTGGGCTACGACCACAAGGCCATGGGCATCACGGCCCGCGGCGCGTGGGAGAGCGTCCGCCGCCACTTCCGCGAACTCGGGCACGACACCCAGACCCAGGAGTTCAGCGTCGTCGGCGTCGGCGACATGAGCGGCGACGTCTTCGGCAACGGGATGCTGCTCTCGGACCGGATCCGGCTGGTCGCCGCGTTCGACCACCGCCACGTGTTCCTCGACCCCGATCCCGAACCCGTTGCCGCGCACGCCGAGCGGGCCCGGTTGTTCGCGTTGCCGCGCTCGTCGTGGGCCGACTACGACACCTCGCTGATCTCGGCCGGTGGTGGGGTGTACCCGCGGACGGCCAAGTCGGTCCCGGTCAGCCCGCAGGTCGCGCAGGCCCTCGGCCTGGAACCCGGAACGCACTCGATGTCCCCGGTCGAACTACTCAAGGCGGTGCTCGCGGCCCCGGTGGACCTGTTCTGGAACGGCGGGATCGGCACCTACGTCAAGGCGTCGACGGAGTCGCACCCGGACGTGGGCGACAAGGCGAACGACGCCATCCGCATCGACGGCCGCGACCTGCGGGCCAGGGTCGTCGGCGAGGGCGGGAACCTCGGGCTGACCCAGCGCGGTCGCATCGAGGCCGCCCTGCAGGGCCGCGGGGGAGCGGGCGTCAAGCTCAACACCGACGCCATCGACAACTCCGCCGGTGTCGACTGCAGCGACCACGAGGTCAACATCAAGATCCTCCTCGACCACCTCGTCACGCAGGGGGAACTCGAACCGGGTGACCGCAACGACACCCTGCTGCGGATGACCGACGAGGTCGGCCGTCTCGTGCTGCGCGACAACTACGACCAGAACGTCGTCCTGAGCGTCGAGGGGACCTTCGCGGCCGGGCTGCTCCCGGCGCACCGACGGTTCCTCGACACGCTGCAGCGCAACGGGGACATCGACCGGCGGCTGGAGGCGCTGCCGTCGCCGACGGAACTGGACCGGCGCGCCCGCGACGGTGCCGGGCTCACCATGCCCGAACTCTCCGTCCTCGTCGCGCACGCCAAGATCAGTCTCGGTCGCGACGTGCTGGCCAGTGCTCTGCCCGACGAGCCCTGGGTGGCGGAGACCCTCAAGGGGTACTTCCCGGCCGAGCTGCGGGAACGTTTCGGCGACCACCTGGCCGACCACCCGCTGCGGCGGGAGATCGCGACGACGGTGCTGGTGAACCACGTCGTCGGCACCGGCGGGTTGACGTTCGCCTTCCGGGCGGCGGAGGAGACGGGCTGCGACCCGGCCGACGTCGTGCGGGCGTTCGTCGTCGCGACCCTGGTGTTCGGGCTGCTCGAGCGCGCCGCCGCGGTCGAGGCCCTGGACGGCACCGTCGAGGCCCACGTGCAGTCGCGGATGCGCCAGGAGCACCAGCGGTTGCTGGACCGTTCGGTGCGGTGGCTGCTGCACGCCCGGCCGGAGGGGATCGACGTGCCGGCCGAGATCGCGCGGTTCGGTCCGGCGGTGGCGCGGCTCACGCCGCAGATCGCCACGTTCATGCGCGGCGTGGACGCCGAGGCGACCGACGCCGAGACCGCCTGGTTCACCGAGCGCGGGATCGAGGAGGGCGAGGCCCGCCGCACGGCGTCGCTGCTGGCGACGTACCCGTTGCTGGACGTCGTGGAGGTCGCCGAGGCGTCCGGGCGGGCCGTCGAGGAGATCGCCGCCACCTGGTACGAGCTCTCGCACCGCTACGGCATCGAAGCGATGCTCGACGGGATCGCGGCCCTGCCGCGGGCGGACCGCTGGCAGTCGCTCGCGCGGGCCGCGCTGCGCGACGACCTCTACTCCGCCCTGCGCGACCTCACGGCCGCCGTCGTCGCCCACGCCGGTGCGGAGGACGAACTCGACCCGGCCGCGGCCGTCGAGGCGTGGGAGACCGCGCACGCGCCGGCGGTGCGACGGGCCCGGCAGACGATGGGGGACCTCGAGGGGGAGCCGGGTGCCGGGGACCTCGCGGCGCTCTCCGTGGGGCTGCGGACGCTGCGGACCGTGCTCCGTGCGGGCTGACCGGCCCGCCGCGCCGGGCGAGCCGTAGGCTCACAGGGTGCCGACCATGTCTGACCTGCTGCACTCGGAGACCGCCGTCGAAGGCGCCGAGGCGGAGTGGTTGCGCCTGCTGGTCGGCGACTGGCAGCTCATCTCGGACCTGTCCTTCGCCGACCTGGTGCTGTGGGTCCCCTCGGCGGACCGGCAGCACTTCGTGGCGGTGGCGCACTGCCGGCCCACGACGGGACCGACCGTGCACTACGACGACGTCGTGGGCGCGGTCCTGGAGCGGGGTCGCCGCCCGCAGGTCGACACGACGTTCGACGAGGCGCGCAGCCTGCGCGGCCGGGACCCGGAGTGGGACGACGACGTCCCCGTGCGCGAGGAGACGATCCCCGTCGTCCGCGAGGGGGTCGTCCTCGGGGTGCTGGCCCGCCACACCAACCTGGCGACCTCGCGGACCCCGAGCCGGCTGGAACTCAACTACGTCAAGTGCGCCGACGACCTCACGCGGATGATCGCCGCGGGTGACTTCCCGCAGACGGCGGCGCCGACCGGGCCCCGGCGCGGCGCTCCCCGGGTGGGGGACGGGATGTTGCGCCTCGACTCCGAGGGCGTCGTGACCTACGCCAGCCCGAACGCGCTCTCCGCCTTCCACCGGGCGGGCCTCATCGGGGAACTCGTCGGGGCCAACCTCGCCGAGATCTCGAGTTCGCTGGCGGCGAGCCACCTGCCCGTCGACGAGTCGCTGCCGCTGGTCGTGACCGGTCGTGCGCCCTGGCGCACCGATCTCGAGACCGATGCCGCGACCTTGTCGATGCGGGCCATCCCGTTGACCCGCAAGGAGAACGGTACGGCGACCCGGATGGCGGCGCTGCTGCTCGTGCGCGACGTGTCCGAACTCCGTCGTCGTGAGCGTGAACTCATGACGAAGGACGCCACCATTCGAGAGGTCCACCACCGGGTGAAGAACAACCTGCAGACGGTGGCCGCCCTGCTGCGTCTGCAGGCCCGCCGGATCGTCTCCGAGGAGGGGCGTTCGGCGCTGCAGGAGGCGATGCGTCGCGTCTCGACGATCGCGACCGTGCACGAGACGTTGTCGCAGGGGATCGACGAGAACGTCGACTTCGACCAGGTCCTCGACCGCTGCCTGATGATGGCCGCCGAGGTCGCGATGGAGAACGCCGAGCGCGTCCGCACCGTCCGGGAGGGGAAGTTCGGGGAGTTGCGGCAGGAGGACGCCACGGCGCTGGCCCTCGTCCTCACCGAACTCGTCACCAACGCCGTCGAGCACGGGTTCGGCTCAGACCGGGCCGGGACGGTCGTGGTGCGGGTCGAGCACACCGACGACGACCGCCTCGCGGTCGTCGTCAGCGACGACGGGATCGGGCTGCCCGAGGACTTCCAGGCCGGCAGTTCGGGTCTGGGGACCCAGATCGTGCGGTCGCTGGTGGCCGGCGAACTGAGGGGGCGCATGGAGTTCGGGTCGAGCGACACCGGCGGGACCGAGGTCCGCCTGGATCTGCGGGTGCGTCGCGACGCCAGCCAGATCGGCTCCGTCCGCAACTGACCGGACATCGCTGACCGGACATCGCTGACCGGACGTCGAACAGCCCCGGGACCTCGTGGATCCCGGGGCTGCTCGAGGTGGGTGGTGGAGCTGAGGTCAGCTCGCGCGGCGGGCGCGGGCGGCGCGGCGCTTGAGCGCGCGGCGTTCGTCCTCGCTCATGCCGCCCCAGACGCCGGCGTCCTGGCCGGTCTCCAGCGCCCACTTCAGGCAGGAGTCGACGACGTCGCAACGACGGCAGACAGCTTTGGCCTCTTCGATCTGGAGGATCGCCGGACCCGTGTTCCCGATGGGGAAGAACAGTTCGGGGTCTTCGTCGAGGCAGGCAGCGCGGTGGCGCCAGTCCATGGGGATTCCACTCCTTCTCAGCGGTTGCGGTCTCAGTACGCGCGGGCCCGTGTCGTGGTGACGAGTTGGACACGCGTGATCCCTGAGCACCGGCAGCGCCGGCGGTGCCGGGACGCAGCCGCACTGGTCGGTGTGGACCAGGTGCGACGTGTGTCGGGGATCGCGTTGGGATCTAATGTCACATCCCGCGGCGCTTCCCACAAGAGGTACAGCCGGGCCGTTCGTGGAGGAAGCGTGTCGGCTTCGTCACATGGACGTAACACGGACGACCCCTCCCGGTAATCCCCGATCCCCGCACGAGGCAGCGCGACACGCCGTAGTGGTGGCCCCCCGAGGGGGGACGGTACTCAGGGGCACGCCGTAGCGTTCTCCTCGTGCCCCCCGGTTCGCCCTCCCACCCTGCGCCCACCCCGCGCCGTTCACCCCTGCTGACGCTCGTCGCGGCCCTCGTGATCGTCGAGGCGCTGATCCTCGTGGGGGCCGCGGTCTACCTGCTGCACGGACTGCTCGTCGAGGACGCCGCCGCGCCGATCGCGGCGATCGCGATGGTCGTGATGGCGCTGATCTTCGCGGTGGGCGTCGGCTTCTGCGGGTGGGGCCTCCTGCACCGCGCGACCTGGGCACGTTCCCCGGTCGTGGTGTGGCAGCTGCTCGAACTGGCCGCGGGCATCCCCGCGTTCAGCGGGGGATCACCGTGGGTGGGGATCGTCCTGGTCGTGCCGGCCGTCGTCGTGCTCGTCGGGCTGTTCGTGCCGTCGGTCTCCGCGCAGGTCTCGCGCTGACCCGCACGCAGCCGGGTCAGTCCGTCTCGTCACCGAGGCCCTCGCGCAGCTCGGCGAGGGTCCGGGTCAGCAACCGCGACACGTGCATCTGGGAGATGCCGATCTCGGCCGCGATCTGCGACTGCGACATCCCGCGCACGAAGCGCAGCGCCAGGATCCGGCGTTCCCGTGCCGCCAGACCGGCCAGCAGCGGGCGCAGCGCCTCGCGGTTCTCGACGTTCTGCAAGGCGTCGTCGTCGGCACCGAGTGAGGCGACCGGGGACGTCGGGGAGCCGGTGTCCAGGGGCAACGTCGAGTAGGCGTTCGCGGACTCCAGGACGTCGACGACGTCCTCGGCGTCGTAGCCGGTGCGTTCGGCCAGTTCGGCGATGGTCGGTGCCCGACCGAGTTCGTGGGTGAGCGCCTCGCGCGCGTCGCCGAGCGCCCGTCCGGCCTCCTGGATGCGGCGGGGGACGCGCATCGCCCACCCGCGGTCGCGGAAGTGACGCTTGATCTCGCCGAGCATGGTCGGCACGGCGTAGGCGCCGAAGGGGACGCCGCGGGTCGGGTCGAAGCGGTCGAGGGCCTTCAGGAGCCCGATGGTGGCGACCTGGACGAGGTCGTCCTGCGGTTCGCCGCGGCCGAGGAAGCGCGCGGCGAGGTGCTCGGCCAGGGGGAGGTGGCGGCGGGTGAGGTCGTCGCGCAGGCGGACCCGCTCGGGGTCCCCGATCGGGAGGGAGGCCATCCGGGACAGCAGCGGGGCGTCCTCCACGTCGCGGGAGGACGGCAGGTCGAGCGGCGCCGCGACGGGCGGCTGCGGGACGTCCGCAGGGCGGCCGTCGGGGTCTTCGTCGGCTCTGCTGCGCGGATCGATGACCTCAGGGTCACCGTGCGCGTGCGTGCGCGCCACCGGGACGTCACGCGCACGGGGGCGCGGCGGCGTCCGGTTCACCCGACCCCCGCCGCCAGGCTCGCCTGGGCGCCACTGGTCTTGCTGTGCCGCAACACGATCCAGGCCCCGGTGGAGGACGTTCCGGTGAAGACCTCGCCGACCAGGGCCTCCAGCACGGCCCAGGCGAAGCTGGAACGCTCGGGCAGTTCCCGGGCCGGGCCGCGGACCTCGACCTCGAGGCTGCCCTCGCCGAGCCGGAAGGTCGCGACCAGTTCCTCGTCGTCGGGGGCGGAGCCCAGGAGCAGGGTGCAGGCCTCGTCCACGGCGATGCGCAGGTCCTCGATCTCGTCGAGGGTCAGGTCGAGCCGCGCGGCCAGGCCGGCGCTCGCCGTGCGGACCACGGTCAGGTAGGCCGGGTCCGCCGGTACCCGCAGCTCCACCAGATCGGTCGCTGCGTCCGGGTCCGGGGTGCTCACCGGGTCTCCGGTCGTGGGGGTGGACACGGGTTGACGTCCTCTCGGGGCCGGGTGCGGGTGTCGCACGCAGCAGCTTGGTAGATGCTCACCGTAGACCGCCGCGCACTGTGGGTCACTTCCGGTCGGAGGCGGTCGCCAGCGCGTCCAGCCGGTCCCCGTCGAGGCGCCACACGGTCCAGTCCTCCTCGGGGCTCGCCCCGAGCGTCCGGTAGAAGCCGTGGGCCGGGGTGTTCCAGTCCAGCACCCAGAACTCCAGGCGCCCGAGGCCGCGGTCGGCGCAGATGCGCCCCAGCTCGCCGAAGAACGCCCGGCCGATCCCGGACCGTCGGTGCTCGGGCCGGACGAACAGGTCCTCCAGCCACATCCCCTGCCGGCCCAGCCAGGTCGAGAACGTCGTGTACCAGAGGGCCATCCCGGCGACCTGGACGACCCCGTCGACCTCCACCTCGGCCAGCACGCAGCCGATCCCCGTACCCGGCTCCAGCGCGCGGGCGAAGTCCTCGGCCCGCGCTGTCGCGGCCTCCGGCTCCTTCTCGTACTCGGCGAGCTCACGGACCATCTCGGCGATGCTCGCGCCGTCGGCGGGGACGGCGGTGCGGAGGGTGAAAGCGGTGGGGGAGGCGTCACTCACCCACTCACCGTAAGGCAACCGTCACGGCGTTCCGGGCCCACCTCGGGGCCCTCGTCCAGGTGCTCGACGGGGGTGGCGACGCGCACGCTCGTCCACTGCCCGTCACGCACCACGAAGCCCGCTCCCACGCCCGGCCCGGGGGCCACGACCGGGCGCCGCGAGACGACCTCCGCGGGCACCGTCCCGCCGCGGCCCAGCAGCACCGTGGTCCGGGTGGCCGTCCGTGCCGCGGCGGCCAGGCCGCGGAAGGCCCCGGCCACCTCCGCGCCGTCCCCCGCGAGCACCACCCGTGCCCTGCCGTCGCGGGTCAGGGCAGCCGCCAACGCGTCCTCCGACGCCGGCGGCAGGGGGCGGGAGACGTCGTCGACGAGGACGAGGGCGTCACCCGCGAGAGCGGCGGCGAGAGCCTCCGCGTCGACCTCACGAGCCCAGCACGCCGTGCCGCCTGCGGCGGTCTCGGCCCCGGCCAGCGTCCGCAGTGCGGACGTGCGTCCGCTGCCCGGGGGACCGCAGACCAGGACGGCCCCCCGCGGGTCGACCCGCACCACGTCGGCGTCGTCACCGCCACGCCCCAACGGGAGCCCGTCCCGGCCGCCCACGTCGACGTCGTCGAGGCGCACCACCGCGGGGAGGGGGGCCACCGCGTCGCGCCCGCCGACCGCACCCGGCGCGAAGGGCAGGGCGACCTGCACCTCCTGCGCGCGACCGTCGACGACCAGCAGACCCCGCCCCGGTGGGGCCTGTCGCGGCACCTCGGCAGCGCGCAGACCGAGCAGTGCGGCGTCGCTGCGGTCCGGCAGGCGCAGCAGCACGACCTGACCGCAGGTGCCCGCCACGGGACCCGTCAGCGCCTGCCGGTCCGCGCCCACGACGATCCGGACGCCGACGCCGGAGGCCTCCCGCAGCAGCCGCAGCAGCGCCTCCGGACCGGCGGCCGGGTCCGCCACGCCGAGGGCGTTCACCCAGGCCTCCCAGCCGTCGACGGCGAGCAGCAGGAACGGTTCACCGGCCCAGCCCGAGGCCCGCCGCCGCTCGACCTCCCCCTGCAGCCGCAGCAGCAACCGACCGGCCCGCCACACCTCGCTCGGGCCCACCACCGACCCGACCCGACCCCGGCCGGCGAGGTCGGCGAACCCGCCGCCGGCGTCCAGCACGTGCACCTCCAGAGGATCCGCGGCCCTGCCGCGACCGGCCGTCGTCACCAGGCGCCGCAGCAGCGTCGTGCGGCCCGAACGGATCCCGCCGACGACGAGCAGGTGGTCCCCGGCCGCGAGGTCCCAGCCGGCGCTCTCCTGACGCTGGCTGTCCGGCAGGTCGAGCCGCCCCCAGGTCAGGACGCTCCCACCGGAGGGCGGGACGTCGTCGGAGCCCAGGACGTCGGGCAGCGGCGCCAGCCAGGGGGAGGCGGGCACCGTCCGGTCGGCGGCGGCCGTGCGGACCGCGTCCACCAGGCCGGGGAGGTCGTCGACCTCCTCGCCCGCCTGCACCGTCCCCGGGGTCCGGACCTGCAGGCCCACGCGGGGGCGCGGACCCGACAGCCGCGCGGTCTGGAACGTCTCCAGCCCTTCGCTGCCCCGGCGCAGGACGGCGCGTCCGGGGACCCGGTCGCTGAAGGAGGCCGGGGACGGATCGCCCACGACGTCCTCGGCATCGGCCCGGTCCTGCACGCGCAGGGCGATCCGCAGGTTGGTGTTCGCCCGGATCTCCGGGCTGACCACCCCCGCGGGCCGCTGGGTCGCCAGGACCAGGTGGATGCCCAGCGACCGACCGACGGCGGCCAACCGCACGAGACCGTCGACGAAGTCGGGCAGCTCCTGGCTCAGCACCCGGAACTCGTCGACGACGACGACCAGGCGCGGGAGTCGCCCCGGCGCCAGATCACGCACGTCCGCGGCGCCCGCGGCGGCCAGGACCTCCTCGCGGCGGCGGACCTCGGCCCGCAGGCTGCGCAGCACCCGCGCGGCGAGCTGGTCGTCGAGGTCGGTGACGACCCCGGCGACGTGCGGCAACCGCACGCAGTCACCGAACGCCGCTCCGCCCTTGTAGTCGACGAGGACCAGCTGGACGGCCTCGGGCGGTGAGCCCGCGCACAACCCGGCGACGAGGGTCCGCAGCAGCACGGACTTGCCCGCACCCGTCGTGCCGGCGACGAGCGTGTGCGGACCGTCCGCGGCGAGGTCGACCCGGCAGACACCCTGCCCGCCCACGCCCAGGACCGCCGGGAGCCCCGGGACCACCTCCCGCCAGGAACGGGCGAGATCCCCGGCGCTCGCGGGACCCAGGAGGTCGGTGAGCCGCACGTCACCGGGCGTCGCGGTACCCGCCGTCGTCCCGGCGTCGCGCAGGGGGGCCAGTCCGCGGGCCAGCCGCTCCGACCAGTCCACACCCACCCCGTCGGGACGGAAGCGGCTCGACCCGGTGCCGGTGACGAGCCGGGCCGGGGTCGCGGCGAGGTCGACGACGGAACGGCACTCCGCGGGCAGCTCGGAGACGTCGTCGGCCAGGCAGACCACGTGCACACCGTGCCGGGGCCCGTCGTCGAGCAGGTCGGCCAGTCGCGGGTCCGGCCGCCACCGGGGCGCGTCGTCGAGCACGAGCACCAGGTGGCTCCCGCCGCGCCACTGCTCCCGACCGCCCCGCGTACCGGCCCGGCGTTGGGCCAGCTCGCGCGCGGCGGTGGCGAGGACGTGAGCGGCGTCGAGGTCGAGGTCGGGGGTGAGCAGGTGCGGCAGCCAGGCGCTCCACGACCAGTCCTCCGGGGACCCGGCCACGCCGAGGCGCAGGGTCGCCGGCGAGTGCCACCCCGCGAGCTGGCCGACCACGAACCGGGCCGTGCGCAGCAGGGCGGGACGGGGTCCGGCCAGCCCGAGCGGCCCCGCGGTGAGCGCGACCCCCACCGGGACGTCGCGCAGCAGCGCCCCCGGCACCTCGGCGTCGGGGCGTTCCCCGCGCACCTCGACCGCTGCGGACGGGCGGTCGCCGAGTCCGAACCGGACGTGCAGGTGGTCGGGGTGCTCCGGCGAACGCGCGAACAGGCCCTCGCCGCGGCCGAGGACCTCGGCCAGCAGCCTCGCCGCGTCCGGAGCGAACTCGTGGGCCCGGTCGCGCTCGGCGGTGAGCGCCGAGCGGCGGGTGGCGGTGACCAGTTCCCGGGCGGCCCGCAGTTCCACGGCCCGACGGCGGGTGGTGGCCGTGTGCCGACGGCGCTGGGTCCACCACTGCCCCCCGACGAGCACGGGGGAGGCCAGGCCCAGCAGCAGGGACAGCGGGCTCCAGAGCAGCGCCAGGACACCCGCGAGGGCCAAGGGCACCAGCAGGGCGAGGACGGGGAGTTCCGGGGCCGCTGCGCTCGGCGCTTCCGCGGGCCAGCGCAGCACGTGGCTGGGCGCCGGCGGGAGCAGTCGCGGCGGCCGGTTCAACCGGAGACGGCCCTGACCGTCGGCACGGATCCCCGCGGGACGCACCGGGGTCGGGGCGAGTTCGAGCACGGAACCACCGAGCACCAGGCGGACGGGCAACGGCACCCGACGGGAGCCGCGCAGGGTCTCCCGGCCGTTCGTGTGGAGCAACGCGGTTCCGTTGAGCGAGCCGGTGTCGCGCACCGTCACGGTTCCGTCGTCGTGCACGGTGAGTTCCGCATGGACGCGCGACACCGAGGGGTCGTCGAGACCGAGGTCGAGGTCGAGGTCGGTCCCCGGTTCCCCGCGGCGACCAACGCGGTGGGTTCCGGTTCCCAGGCCCGACGTCCGACCGGCCTCGGGTCCGGCGACGACGTGCAGCGCGAGTTCCGCCTCGCCGATCTCACCGGCCTCGCTGACGGCGGGAACCCGGACCCCGGCCACCAGCGGCGGTCGGCCGAGGACCGCGCCGGCGACGAGTTCCCCGTCCACCCGCCACTCCTCCTCCCACCCCGAGGGCCAGGGGCCGGTCAGGGGTTCGAGGAGTTCGCGGGCAGCCGCCAGCGTGACACCGGCGGGATCCTCGACCGGTGGGTCGATCTCCACGTCGGCGCCCAGGACGGTCATCCGGAACGGCACGCCGGGATCGTGGCACGCTGCCCGCGGGACCCGGTCGTCGTCCACAGGGCCGAGGGTCGTACCCGGAGTTGTCCACATCACCCGAACGCCACACGGCCCTGCTGCCCTACCGTCTCCGGACGAGAACCGGGGACCGAGAAGCAGGGGGTGGACGTGGACGCGGTGCGGATGGTCGAGGACGAGGTGCGCACGCTGGTGCGCCGCCGGATCGCGGCGGGTCGTTTCCGCGGCGACCCCGCGGAACTCCGGGCCCTCGTCGACGGCGTCGTGCTCGACTACGACCTGCGTTCCCTCGACGGTTCCCTGCCGGGCCTCGACGACCGCAACCAGGCCGTGCGTGCGGTGATGGCCGCGGTGTCGGGTTTCGGCCCGCTGCAGCGCTACTTCGACGACCCCGAGGTCGAGGAGATCTGGATCAACGAACCCGGGAAGGTGTTCGTGGCCCGCGGCGGGGTCTCCGAACTCACGACCACCATCCTCGACGAGGACACCGTCGCCGAACTCGTCGAGCGGATGCTGGCCAGCACCGGCCGTCGGGTGGACCTCTCGAGCCCGTTCGTCGACGCCGCGCTGCCCGACGGTTCCCGGGTCCACGTCGTCATCCCCGACGTCACCCGTCGGCACTGGGCGGTGAACGTGCGGCGTTTCGTCGCCCGGGCCCGCCGCCTCGACGACCTGGTGACCCTCGGTTCGCTGACGGCCCCGGCCGCCGCGTTCCTCGCCGCGGCCGTCACCTCCGGGTTGAACCTCCTGGTCTCCGGTGCGACCCAGGCCGGCAAGACGACGCTCCTGAACTGCCTGCTCAGCGCGGTGCCGGCGAACCAGCGGGTCATCACCTGCGAGGAGGTCTTCGAACTGCAGCTCGCCGCGCGCGACGTCGTCGCGATGCAGTGCCGCCAGCCGAACCTCGAGGGGCGGGGGGAGATCCCGTTGCGGCGCCTGGTGAAGGAGGCGTTGCGGATGCGCCCGGACCGACTCGTCGTGGGGGAGGTGCGCCAGGCCGAGAGCCTCGACCTGCTCATCGCGCTGAACAGCGGCCTGCCGGGGGCCGCGACGATCCACGCGAACTCCGCCGCCGACGCCGTCGCCAAGATGTGCACGTTGCCGCTGCTGGCCGGGGAGAACGTGACGAGCGGTTTCGTCGTCCCCGCGGTGGCGGCGAGCCTCGACCTCGTCGTGCACGCGGAACTCGACGTCGACGGGCGGCGGCGGGTGCGGGAGGTCCTGGCCGTCACGGGTCGCACCGAGGGTGGCGTCGTCGAGACCGCGGAGGTCTTCGTCACCCGTGACGGTGCCCTCGTCCGGGGGAGCGGGTGGCCGCCGCACCGCGACCGGTTCGCGCGCGCGGGTTTCGACCTGACGGCGTTGCTGGCGGGTGGGTCCTGATGGACGGCGTCGGCATCGGCGTGGTGTTCGGCGTCGGGTTGTTCTGCGCGTGGTGGGCCTGCTGGGAACGGCCGCCCCGCGCCGCTGCCCGCCGCGCCTCCCGCGTCCGCGAACTCCTGGACGCCGCGGGGTGGCGGGAGGTTCCCGTCCCCGTGCTGCCCGCGGCGTGCCTGCTCGCGGGGGTGCTGGGCGCGGTGGTGGTGACCGGGACGAGCGGGGTCCTCGTCCTCGGCGCTGCCGCGGGGTGCGCCGCCACCGTCCTGCCCGTGCTCGGTCTGCGGCAGCGCGTCCGGCGACGCCGCCAGGACACCGCCGCGCAGTGGCCGGACGTCGTCGACACCCTCGCCTCGGCGGTGCGGGCCGGGTCGTCCCTGCCTGAGGCCGTCTGCGGTCTCGCGAGCCGGGGGCCGCAGTCGCTGCGACCGGCCTTCGCGCGCTTCGCCGCCGGCCACCGCGCCAGCGGTGCCTTCGACACCGAACTCCGCCGGTTGCAGGAGGAACTCGCCGACCCGGTGTTCGACCGGCTCGCCGCCACCCTGCGGATGACCCGGCAGGTCGGTGGCAGCGACCTCGGGACCACGTTGCGGACGTTGTCCGGCTACCTGCGCGAGGACCAGCGCACCCGCGGTGAACTCCTGGCCCGTCAGAGCTGGACGGTCTCGGCGGCGCGGCTCGCCGTCGCCGCTCCGTGGATCGTCCTGGCGCTGCTGGCCACCCGCCCGGGAACCCTGGAGGCCTTCGACTCCTCGGCCGGGGCCCTGGTGCTGCTGGTGGGAACGGTCGTCTCCGCGGGTTCCTACGCGGCGATGTCCCGCCTGGGCCGCCTGCCCACGACGCGACGGGTGCTGTCGTGAACGTCGGGATCCTGCTCGGGCTGCTGGCCGGGACGGGTTTCCTCGTGCTCCTGCACGCCGCGCCGTGGAACCGTTCGCCGGGGATCGAGGCCCGTGTCGGCCCCTACCTCGGCGCCGCCCCGTCGTACCGGGCGTCGTGGTGGGCCGATCCGTTGCGCGGTCTCGGGTCCGCGGTGGGCGCGCGGTTGGGGTCGGGGCGGGTGGTCGCCGAACGACTGGCGGTCCTGGACCCGTCCCTCGACCCTGCTTCCGACGGGGCGTCCGGACTGGAGGCCGCCCTCGCCCAGCACCGCGCGGAACAGGTTCTCTTCTCGGTCGCCGGGGTCGTGTCGGCGGTGCCCGCGGGGTTCCTGGCCGGCGGGTCGACCCCGGTCACGGTCGTGGCGTTCGTGGTGGCGGGTGGGTTCGCCGGCGCCCTGGTCCGGGGGGAACTCCTGGCCCGCCGGGTCCGGGTCCGCCGGGCGGAGATCGCGGCGGACCTGCCCGACGTCGCGGAACTGCTCGCCCTGTCCGTGGGGGCGGGGGAGAACGTCGCCGGTGCGCTGGAGCGCGTCGCCGCCGGGAACGGCCCGTTGTGCGCGCAGCTGCGGCACAGCCTGGGCCGGGTCCGCACCGGGACGCCGCTGCTGGACGCGCTGCTGGACCTCGCCGGGCGGTGGGGCGTCGCGCCCTTCACCCGGTTCGTCGACGGGATCGCCGTGGCCGTCGAGGCGGGCAGCCCGTTGGCCGAGGTGCTGCGCGCCCAGGCGGGCGACGCCCGCGAGGCCGAGCGACGCCGACTCATCGAGAGCGGCGGTCGCAAGGAGGTCCAGATGATGGTCCCCGTCGTCTTCGGTGTCCTGCCCGTCACCGTGCTCTTCGCGGTCTACCCCGGCCTGGCCCAGCTGCAGCTCGGCTGACACCCCTCTCGAAACCCCTCGTCCGAACCCCTTGTCCGAACCCCTGAACACCGAGGAACTGGAGACCGTCCGTGTCGACGCTCGACCTGCACCGCGTGCGCACCTGGATCGCCCGTGCCCTGGCGAACGTCCGGGAGAACTCCGACGACCGGGGCGACGTCCCCGGCTGGGTGCTGGTCACGATCATGACGGCCGGGCTGGTCGTCGGGTTGTGGGCCGTCGCCGGCCCCCGCCTGGAGGCGGTGTTCACCCAGGCGATGGACGCCGTCGTCGGGCAGCTGTGAGGAAGGACGAGGGTTCCGCCGTGGCGGAGTTCGCGGCCGTCGCGGGGTTGCTGGCGCTGCTGTTCGCGGCCGTCGTGCAGCTCGCCGTCGTGCAGCACGTCCGGGCCACGGCCGCGGACTGCGCGGGGGAGGGGGCCCGGTTCGGCGCCCTGCGGGGCAACACCCCGGAACTCGGCGCACGGCGCAGCCGGGAACTCCTGGCCGCGTCGCTCTCGCCCCGCTTCGCCGACCACGTCGCGGCGGACGTCGTCGACCTCGGCGGGCTGCGCGTCGTGCAGGTCGACGTGGACGCGCCGCTGCCCGTGATCGGCCTGTTCGGCGTCGGCCGGGGGATGCACCTCGAGGGCCACGCGGTCCTGGAGGGCGCGCGGTGACCCGCGACGAGGGCAGTGCGGCGGTGGAGTTCCTCGTCGTGGGCGTGCTCCTGCTCGTGCCCATCGCCTACCTGGTCCTCACCCTGGGCCGGGTCCAGGCGGCGACGTTCGCCGCCGAGTCCGGGGCGCGGGAGGCGTCGCGGGTGCTCGCGACCACGGCCGACGGGGAGACCCTCGCCGAGACGTCGGTGGCCCTCGCGCTGGCCGACCAGGGGTTCGCGACCCCGCCGGGGACGCTGGTGCTGGAGTGCGCGGCGGACCCGTGCCGTTCACCGGAGGCGGAGATCGCCGCGACGGTGCGGATCGACGTCGAGCTGCCCTTCGTCCCGGGTCTCCTGGGCGGGGCCGTCCCGGCGCACGTCCCGGTGCAGGTGCGCCGGGTCGCCGTCGTCGACCGGTTCGCCTCGTGAGCGACGCGTCCGAGGGGTGCCGGGACGAGGGGCGGATCGCGCTGCTGTCGCTGGCCTTCGGCCTGCTCGCGATGGTCCTGGTGCTGGTCGTGGTGTCCGCCTCGGCGGTGCACCTGCAGCGCAAGCGTCTCTACGCGGTGGCCGACGCCGCGGCGGCCGACGCGGCCGACGCCCTCGACGACGCGGCCTACTACACGGGCGACGGCGACCTGCTGCTCTCCGACGCCTCCGTCCGGGCCAGCGCGGCCGACTACGTCGCCGCCCACGCGGACCTGGCCGGTGTCGTCGTGGCCGCGGGCACGGGAACCCCGGACGGGCGCACGGCGGTCGTGGTCCTGGACGTCGACGTCCGGCCGCTGTTCGTCGCCTTCGTCCCCGAGGCGTTCGCGGCCGGGATCCGGCTGCGGGCCACGTCGCGTGCGGTCGCCGACCTGCGCTGAACGTGTCAGCGTCACAGCGTGAGCGAACTCAAGGACGCACGGATCCTCGTCACGGGTGCCGGCGGGGGGCTGGGACGGCCGATCGTGCGCCTCCTGACCCGGGCCGGGGCGCGGGTGGTCCTCAGCGGGAGGGACGTCTCGACGCTCGAGGGAGCCCACGCCGTGGCCGCCGACCTGCGCCTGCCGGGGGAGCCGGAACGTCTCGTGGCGGAGGCCGTCGACCACCTCGGTGGCCTCGACGGCCTGGTCCACGCGGCCGGCGTCGTCGCCTTCGGTCCGGGGGTGGAGGCCGACGACGAGCTCCTCGACGAGCTGTTCCTCGCCGACACCCTCGGGCCGATCCGGCTGCTGCGCGCGGCCGTCCCGCAGATCACGACGGGCGGGTTCGCCGTCGTCGTCTCCGCGGTCGTCGCCGAACGGCCACAGCCGGGGATGGCCGCGTACTCCGCGGCGAAGGCGGCGCTCAGCTCCTTCACCCAGGCGCTGGCCCGGGAGGTCCGGCGCGAGGTGCGGGTGGTCGACGTGCGCCCCCCGCACACCGAGACGGGCCTGGCGCAGCGTCCCGTCGCCGGGACCGCACCCCGGCTGCCGACCGGCCTGGACCCGGAGGCGGTGGCGGAACGGATCGTGCGCGCGATCGTCGAGGACGAGCGCGACCTGTCCTCCGCGGCGTTCGCGTGAAGGGCGGGCCGGGTGCCCCGACGTAGACTCGTCGGTCGTGGCCATCGACTTCCCCGCTGAGATCTCCGCCCTGCGCACGACGTACGCGTCCATCCGCGAGGTGTCGGACCTCGAAGCGCTGCGCAAGGAACTGGCCGACCTCAACGACGAGGCCGCCGCGCCGAGCCTGTGGGACGACCCCGAGCACGCCCAGACCGTCACCAGCCGCCTCTCTGCCGTGCAGGCCGAGCTCGACCGCATCGAGAAGATGGGCGGTCGCATCGACGACCTCGAGGTGCTCGTCGAGCTCTCCGAGGACGAGAACGACGCCGACTCCCTCGTCGAGGCCGAGGCCGAGCTGGAGACGGTGAAGGCGCAGCTGGCGCAGCTCGAGGTCCGCACCCTGCTGTCCGGGGAGTACGACAACCGCGAGGCCATCGTCACGATCCGTTCCGAGGCCGGTGGTGTCGACGCCGCCGACTTCGCCGAGATGCTGATGCGGATGTACCTGCGCTGGGCGGAACGTCGCGGCTACAAGAGCGAGGTCTACGACACCTCCTACGCCGAGGAGGCGGGCATCAAGTCGGCCACCTTCAAGGTCGCCGCGCCCTACGCCTACGGCACGTTGTCCGTGGAGCAGGGCACCCACCGCCTCGTGCGGATCTCGCCCTTCGACAACCAGGGGCGTCGCCAGACGTCCTTCGCCGGCGTCGAGGTCCTGCCCGTCGTGGCCGAGACCGACCACGTCGACGTCAACGAGAACGAGGTCCGCGTCGACGTCTACCGCTCCTCGGGTCCCGGTGGTCAGTCCGTCAACACCACCGACTCCGCGGTGCGCCTGACCCACCTCCCGACCGGCATCGTCGTGACCTGCCAGAACGAGAAGTCGCAGCTGCAGAACAAGGCCGCGGCCATGCGCGTCCTGCAGGCCAAGCTGCTGGAGAAGGCCCGCAAGGACCGCCAGGCCGAGCTCGACGCGCTCAAGGGCGACGACTCCGGCTCGTGGGGCAACCAGATGCGTTCCTACGTCCTGCACCCGTACCAGATGGTCAAGGACCTGCGGACGAACTACGAGGTCGGCAACACCTCCAACGTCTTCGACGGCGAGATCGACAGCTTCCTCGACGCGGGCATCCGCTGGCGCAAGCAGGTCGAGCAGGCCTGACCGAAGATCACCCGCGGGGAGTCTTGCGCTCACCCACAGTGGGCGGACCGTATGGTGGTGGTGGTCAGAGCAGCACCAGTTCTCCCTGTCCCCGAGACTGACCACCCCCACGAGTGATCACCTTCGAGCACGTCAGCAAGGTCTACGGCGAGGGGCACCGCCCCGCGCTCGCGGAGGTGACCCTCCAGATCGACAAGGGCGACTTCGTCTTCCTCGTCGGTCCGTCCGGGTCGGGGAAGTCGACCTTCCTGCGCCTGGTCCTCAAGGAGGAGCGCGCCAGCAGCGGGTCCGTCCAGGTCGCCGGGCGTGACGTCGGCCGGTTGCGCTCCTGGAAGGTGCCGGCCCTGCGTCGCCAGATCGGGGTCGTCTTCCAGGACTTCCGCCTCCTCGCCGACAAGTCCGTCTACGAGAACGTCGCCTTCGCCCTGCAGGTGCTCGGCAAACCGCGTCACGTCATCGCCCAGACCGTCCCCGAGACCCTCGGTCTCGTCGGGCTGGCCGGCAAGGAGAAGCGCCGTCCGCACGAGCTCTCCGGGGGTGAGCAGCAGCGCGTCGCCATCGCGCGCGCGTTCGTCAACCGGCCCTCGCTGCTGCTGGCCGACGAGCCCACCGGGAACCTCGACCCCGAGACCAGCGTCGGGATCATGAAGCTGCTCGACCGGATCAACCGCACGGGGACCACGATCGTCATGGCCACGCACGACGACGACATCGTCGACCAGATGCGCAAGCGCGTCGTCGAGCTCCGCGACGGTCGCGTCGTGCGCGACGAGGACCGCGGCGTCTACGGATCGGGTCGCTGATGCGGATCGGTTTCGTCCTCGGTGAGATGTTCACCGGGTTGCGCCGCAACTTCACGATGACGCTCTCCGTCGTGCTCGTCACGATGGTGTCGTTGTTCTTCTTCGGGACCGGTCTGCTCGTGCAGAAGCAGGCGGGGACCCTCAAGGGCGAGTGGTACGACCGCGTCCAGGTGTCGATCTTCCTGTGCGGGGACGAGTCCCTGGCCACGAGCTGCCCCGGCGGTGCCGTCACCGACACCCAGCGCACCGCCCTGCGGGACGCGCTGACCGCGGACCCGCTGGTCGAGCGGGTCTACTACGAGTCGAAGCAGGAGGCGTACCAGAACTTCAAGGAGACGACGGCGCCGGGCCTGTCCGACAACGTCACCGCCGACCAGCTCCCCGAGTCCTTCCGCGTGAAGCTCAAGGAACCCTCGCGCTACCTCGAGCTCACCGCCGCGTACCAGGACTCCGCGGGGGTCGAGGAGATCCCCGACCAGCGCGCCATCCTGCAGCCGCTGTTCACGGTGCTCGACACCGCGACGCGCGTCTCGCTCGGGCTGGCCGCGCTCATGCTGATCTGCTCGATGATGCTCGTCTCCACGACCATCCGGCTCACCGCGTTCAGCCGCCGTCGGGAGACGACGATCATGCGCCTGGTGGGGGCCTCGCGGGCTCTCATCCAGTTGCCGTTCGTCCTCGAGGGGGTCGTCGCGAGCCTCGTCGGCGGCGTCCTCGCCTCCGGAGCGCTGTGGGCGATGGTCAACTTCGGGGTCTCGAGGCTGCAGTCGCGGCCGGGGTTCACGACGCGGCTCATCTCGACCCACGACGTGCTCACCGAGACCGGACCGATCATCGTCGCCGTCGGCGTGGTCTTCGCCGTCATCGCCTCGCTGTTCAGCCTGCGCCGCTGGCTGAAGGTCTGAGTCGGGGCCGCGGGAGAACCGCGGTGCGGGACCCGGCGCGCGGCGCCTAGACTCGAGGGTCCGAGATCGAGACCTGGAGGTCCACGTGCCGCGCGAGACCGGTCGCAAGGTGATCGCCAGCAACCGCAAGGCGCGCCACGACTACTTCATCGACGACGTCTACGAGGCGGGCGTCAGCCTGATGGGCACCGAGGTCAAGGCGCTGCGGATGGGGCGGGCGTCCCTGGTGGACGGCTTCGCCCACATCGACCGCGGTGAGATGTGGCTCGAAGGGGTCCACATCCCCGAGTACGTCCAGGGCACGTGGACCAACCACACCCCGCGACGCAAGCGGAAGCTCCTCCTGCACCGCGAGGAGATCGAGCGCTGGGCCGGGAAGGTCCGCGAGTTCGGGCTGACGATCGTGCCGTTGGCGCTCTACTTCAACGACGGCAAGGTCAAGGTCGAGATCGGGCTGGCCCGGGGCAAGAAGAACTACGACAAGCGCCAGACCCTGCGCGAACGTCAGGACCGGCGCGAGGCCGACCGCGCGATGTCGGAGCGCAAGAACCGCTGACGTCCGACGAACTGCGGATGCGCGCCCGGTCCGTGAGCGCTGTCATCGGTCCATGCGCACCGTGACGACCCTGTTCGCCGGCCTCGGGGCGGCGGCCCTGATCCTGGGGCCGCTGGCCACCGCGGCCTCGGCCTCGGCCTCGGCCTCGGCCGACGGTCCCTCCGACGACGAGCGCGTCGACTCCTACGCGGCCCGGCTCACGGTCGGTGCCGACGGGTCCGTCGCCGTGCGCGAGGAGATCAGCTACGACTTCGGCCGCGAGGGCCACCACGGCCTGGAACGCTTCCTCCCCGTCCAGGCGCCGCACGACCAGACCCACGACCGCCGCTACCCCGTGCGCGACCTGCAGGTCACCAGCCCGACCGGGGCCGCGACCCAGGTGAGCACCGAGACCGACGACGGCTTCCTCGACGTCCGCATCGGCGATCCCGCCGCGAACGACGTCACCGGCCGGGAGACCTACGTCCTCACCTACACCGTCCCCGCCGTCGTCGACCGCGTCGACGGGGGACTGCAGCTCGCCTACGACGTCGTCGGCACCGGGTGGGAGGTCCCGATCGACCGCGTCGACGTCACCCTCGAGACCCCGGCCGCCGTCACCGATCCCCGGTGCTTCCAGGGCGCGGAGGGCAGCACCGACCGCTGCTCGGCCCAGGCCACCGCCACCGGTGCGACCTTCGGCGCCACCGGTTTGGGCCCCGAACAGGGTGTGACGATCGCCGCCGGCCTGCCTGTCGGATCGTTGAGCCCGGTCGCCCCGCTGCTGGTCGACACCTTCAGCCCGGCCCGCGCCTTCACCGCCGACGGCCCGACCCTGGGCGCCGCCGCAGGTGTCCTCGCTCTCGGAGCCGGGGGGATCGCGCTGGCCCGCCGTCGTCCGGAGGCCCGCGCCACCCAGGGGGCCGTCGGGGTCACCGACGTCCCGCCCGGGGTGCTCGGGACCGTCGTGCACGGTGGCGCGCGCACCGTCGACGTCGTCGCCACCCTGCTCGACCTCGCCCAGCGCGGGCACCTGCGTCTGGAGGAGGTCACCGCCCCCGACGGCTCCGTCGCCGAATGGGACCTCACCCGCACCGACAGTCCCGATCCGCTCGCCCCGGCCGAACGACGGCTGCTGGACACCGTCTTCGCCGAGGGCGACGACACCTCGCTGTCCGCGGTCCGCACCACCGCCCGGGCCGGGACCGGGCTGACGAAGGACCTGCTCGAGGACGACGCCGTCGCCCGCGGCCTGTTCACCGACCGCCCGCGGAACGTGCTGCGCCGGTGGGCGCTGCGCAGCGCCCTGGTGGCCCTCGCCGGTGGTGCGCTGACCCTGGTCCTGGCGCTCTGGACGACCCACGCCCTCGTCGGCGTCGCCGTCACCGCCGTCGGACTCCTCGCCCTCGTCGCCGGGTTCGCCGGAGCCGCACCCAGCCCGCTGACCGCCCGGGGACGCGAGATCCGCCGGCAGGCCGGCGAGTTCGCCGCCACCCTCGCCCGCTACGGCGACGCCGACGCGCTCGCCGACGGCGGTGCCCCGCACCGCTTCGCCCGGCTCGTGCCCTACGCCGTCGCCCTCGACGCCACCGACGCCTGGGTCGCCGGCGCCCGCGCCCTGCAGGCGGCCGACGCACCCCTGCCCGTCCCCGGCTGGTACTCCGGGCGGGCACACGAAGGGTCGACCTTCAACGTCGCCCTCTTCGCCGGGACGATGGGCGGCTTCTCCGCCAGCACCACCGACGCCCTCAGCGCCGCACCCCCCGCCACGGCGAGCTCCGGCTCGTTCGGCGGTGGCGGCGGGTTCACCGGGGGAGGGGCCGGTGGCGGTGGCGGTGGGTCCTGGTGAGCGAGCAGGAATGTGGGCGACGGCTCGGCCGTTGAGGGGTACGCTAGGGACACAACTGAACATGGGGATGACAGGTTTCGACGGTGGACGTCGAGCCAGGGGAAGCGGGTCGAGGATGCATGGTCATCTCGTCAACGATCCATGCAAACCAATAGGTGCCGATTCCAAGCGCACCGAGTTCGCCCTCGCCGCCTGAGCGAGTGTGACTCTGTCAGCCCGGGTGTGCTCCCGCCCCGGGTCCTGGCATCAGCTAGGGGGCTCACCTCTCACCGAGGTCGCGTAGGTGAGAGGGACAATCAACGCGGCTGGGCCCGGCGGTGACATGCCTGTATGAGCATCGGGGCCGAGCAGACCGCTGAACAGGATGCACCCGGAGAAGCCCTGGTTTCACGCTATCGGACGCGGGTTCGATTCCCGCCATCTCCACCAGCACCACGAGAGCGCCCCACCGGCTGGTCCGGTCGGGGCGCTCTCGCGTTCCCGGGCCGGGCGTAGGTCCCAGGGCTGACCCGGCGTCCGGGAACTCCGTCCCCGCTCCGACGCGCGAGCCACAGCGGATCGACAGGCTCGAGGCATGGACATCCTCACCGCCCGCGGTCTCGTCATGACCTACGGGACCACCCGCGCCCTCGACGACGTCGACGTCACGCTCCCCGCCGGGGAGTCGCTCGCCGTGATGGGGCCCTCGGGGTCGGGCAAGACCACGTTGCTGCACGTCCTCGCCGGGATCCTCCGCCCCACCTCCGGGGCCGTCGAACTGGCCGGACGTGATCTCGGATCCATGTCGGACGCCACCCGCACCGTGTTGCGACGCAACGACTTCGGCTTCGTCTTTCAGTCCGGTCAGCTGCTCTCCGAACTGCCGGCCGACGAGAACACCGCCCTGCCGCTCATGCTCGCCGGGCAGTCCCGCGCTGCCGCCACGGCCCGGGCGCGGGAGCTCCTGGCGAAGCTGGGGCTGGCGGGCATGGAGCACCGGCGACCGGGCGAGCTCTCCGGGGGACAGGCGCAGCGCGTCGCGATCGCGCGGGCCCTGGTCGGCTCGCCCAGCGTCGTCTTCGCCGACGAACCCACCGGCGCGCTCGACCAGGCCACGGGTCGGGAGGTCCTCGAGCTGCTGACCTCCGCCACCCGCGCCACCGGCGCGGCCCTGGTCGTGGTCACCCACGACGCCGGGGTCGCCCGCTGGTGCGACCGGACGCTGGCCATGCGCGACGGTCACGTCGTCAGCGAGTTCCGCGCCCCGGCCGGGATCTGCGCGTGAACGCCACCCTGGCGATCTGGTGGTCGCTGGCCCGTCACACCCACGGCACCTCGCGCGACCGGTTGCCGACGACGCTGGCCGTCACCGCCTTCGCCGTCACGACGTGGTCGGTGCTCACCGTCGCCGGCGGGGTGCAGGCCTTCGCGGCCCGGGCCGCGAGCGCCGGGGCGGACTCCGACGCGCAGGTCTACCCCCTGCTCTCCTGGGTCTCCGTCGCGCTGCTGCTGGTGCCGACGGCGACCCTCGGTGCGGCCGCGGCCCGCCTCACGGTCGCCCGGCGCGACGAGCGGCTGGCCCGGTTGCGCCTCGCGGGGGCGACGAGCACGCAGATCGGTGCGATGACCCTCCTCGACGCGGCCGTGCAGGCCGTCGTGGGCGCGGCGCTGGGTGTGGTGCTCGACGTGGTGGCGCTGCCGGCGCTCGCCCGGTTGCGGTTCCAGGGCCGCGCCTTCGACGTCGCCGAGCTGCGGCTGGGCCCGTGGCCGGTGCTGGCGACCGTCGCGGCGGTCCTGCTCGTCGCGCTGGTGTCCTCCGCCGTCAGTCTGCGACGGGTCGCGATCACGCCGCTCGGGGTGGCGCAGCGCCTGCCGCAGAAGGGCCTGAGCTGGACGCGGGTCGTTCCGGTGCTGGTGCTGGGGGTGGGTTTCGTCGCCGCCTTCAACGCGGGCAGCGTGGTGTTCGGGGCCGGTGTGGTGGTCGGGGCGCTGGTCCTGGTCGGCTTCCTGGCCGGTGCGTTCGCGGTCTTCAACCTCGTCGGGCCGCTGCTCGTCTCCGTCCTCGGCCGGGTCCTGGGGGCCCGGGCCCGGACGGTCCCGACGCTGCTGGCCGCGCGGCGGATGAGCGAGGACCCGAAGAGCACCTGGCGCAGCGTGGGGGGCATCTCGCTGGTCACGTTCGTCGCGGGGTGCCTGAGCGTGACCCCGGGGTTGACCGCCGGTTCGCCCGGTGAGGGGGACGCGCAGCTGCTGGGTGACATCGGCACCGGGGCGGCCGTGACGCTCGTCATCGCCGCGGTCCTCGCGGCCGTCTCGACGGGCGTGACCCAGGCGTCGCGGGTGCTGGACTCCCGCGGTCGCTACCGGACGCTGCACCTGGCGGGGACCGATGTCGCCGTCCTGCACGCCGCGCGGTCCCGGGAGACGTGGATCCCGCTCGTGGTCACGATGGGCGGGGCGGGCGCGCTGGCGCTGCTGATCGTCTCCCCGGTGATCGGTCTGCTGTCGGCGGCGCCGACGGGTGTCCTGTGGTTCGTGGGCTGCGCGGTGGCCGGTGCCGGTCTCGTCCTGGGTGCGGCGAGGGCCAGCCGGTCGCTCGTCGTCGCCGCCGCGCAGGGCGATCCGACGGGAATCCCGTCTCGCTGAGTGATTCGTCAGAACGCAGCGTCGCGCGGTGTGCGCCAGGTCGGGGGTCTTTCGGATCGGGCTGCGAGACACGCCGTTCGAACTCGTACGGTCGGCTGACACCGACTCCTCCGGAGTCGGCCGGACCGAGGGGGAGCTGTGCAGGACGCCGACTACCGGCGCCTCGTGGAGGACTCTCCGCTGGCCACGCTCCTCGTCGCTCCGGGCGGGGACGGGTGGCTCACGACGTGGGCGAACCCTGCCGCCGCCGACCTCCTGGGCCGCTCGGGGGCCGAGGAGGCGACGGGGCTGGCGCTGGCCGACCTCGTCCACCGCGACGACGTCACCGAGGTGCTCGAGGCGCTCGAGCACGGGGTGCCGGGCGAGCAGACGGCTTTCGAGTGGCGGTTCGTGCGCCCCGACGGCGAGACGGTGACGGTCGAGGTGCTGCTGGGCCCCGCCGACGGTTCCGGTGGGCTGAGCCTGTCCTGCTGGGACGTCAGCCAGCACGTCGCGCGCACCCGCGACCTCACCCACCGCGCGACCCACGACCGCCTCACCGGTCTGCCCAACCGTGGCCTGCTGGAGGACCGCTGGGCCCTGGCCCGTTCCCGTGCCCGCCGCACGGGCCACGCCCCGGTCGTCGCGTTCTGCGACGTCGACGACCTCAAGCAGCTCAACGACGTCCACGGCCACCTCGTCGGCGACCACGCCCTGGTGCGCATCGCGGAACGGCTCACCGGGGCCTCGCGCGGGGAGGACACCGTCGCCCGCTTCGGCGGCGACGAGTTCATCGTCCTCGTCGAGAGCTCGCTGGACGTCGAACCGCAGGCCCTGACCCACCGGCTGCGCGAAGCCGTCGCCGGCGTCCCGGTGTCGCTGCCCGACGGCACGGTGATCACGGTGTCCTGCAGCGTCGGCCTCGTCGTCGACGACCTCGGCGAGTCCACGGCCGAGGTGCTGGCCCGCGCGGACCGGCACATGTACGAGGACAAGCGCCGTTCCCGCTGAGGGGTAGCTTCCCCTCGTGGCCAAACTGCTGGAACCCCTCACCCTGCGCGGCACGACGTTCGCGAACCGCATCTGGGTCTCCCCGATGTGCCAGTACTCCTGCGACGCCGAACGGGCGCCGGGCGTCCCCACCGACTGGCACCTCGTCCACCTCGGGGGACTGGCCGTCGGCGGGGCCGCGCTCGTCCTCACCGAGGCCGCGGCCGTCGTCCCCGAGGGCCGGATCAGCCCGCAGGACGCCGGGTTGTGGAACGAGGAGCAGGCGCGGGGCTGGACCCGCATCGTCGACTTCGTCCACTCCCAGGGCGTCGCGATCGGTGTCCAGCTCGCCCACGCCGGCCGCAAGGCCAGCACCTACCGGCCCTGGGCCGAGCAGCAGGGCAGCGTCCCGCCCGCCGACGGCGGCTGGGAGACCGTCGCCCCGAGCGCGCTCGCCTTCGGCGGCTACGCGACCCCCACCGAACTCGACCTCGACGGCATCGCCCGGGTCGTGGCGGGCTTCGCCGAGGCCGCCCGCCGCGCCGACGCCGCGGGCTTCGACGTCGTCGAGCTGCACGCGGCCCACGGCTACCTGCTGCACCAGTTCCTCTCACCGGTCTCCAACCACCGCACCGACGCCTACGGCGGTGACCTCGCCGGCCGGTCGCGGCTGCTGCTCGAGGTCCTCGACGCCGTCCGGGCGGTGTGGCCGCAGGAGAAGCCGGTCCTGGTCCGCCTCTCCACCTCCGACTGGGTGCCGGGTGGCTGGGACGTCGCGGAGTCCGTGGAGCTGACCCGGGAACTCGCCGCCCACGGGGCCGACCTGATCGACGCCAGCTCCGGCGGGAACGCCCCGGAGCAGCAGATCCCCGTCGGCCCCGGCTACCAGGTGCCCAACGCGGCCCGGATCCGCCGCGAGACGGGTGTCCCCGTCGCCGCCGTCGGTCTCATCCTCGAACCGGCCCAGGCCGAGCAGCTCCTCGTCAGCGGTGACGCCGACGCCGTCTTCCTCGCCCGCCCCCTGCTCGCCGACCCGCGCTGGCCGCAGCGCGCCGCTCAGGCGCTGCACTCGCCGGAGGCGGTCGCGTGGCCGCCGCAGTACGTCCGCGCCACGCGGGCGCCGGTTCCCTTCGTGCAGCCGCGGGTGTGAGGACATGATGGGGAGGTGAGCAGCGCGATCCCGTCGTCGACCCTGGCCGGACGGCTGCTGCTCGCGACCCCCGCGCTGACCGACGAGAACTTCGCCCGTGCCGTCGTCCTCGTGCTCAACCACGACGAGGACGGCGCGCTGGGCGTCGTCGTGAACCGGCCGCTGGACGTCGACGTGGACAGCGTCCTGCCCGGCTGGCAGCCCTTCGCGACGGCCCCGGGCAAGCTCTTCCAGGGTGGCCCGGTGGCGCTGGACTCCGCCCTGGGGCTCGTCGCCGTGCCCGGGGACCGACCCGACCCGCTCGGTGTCCGTCGCGTCTTCGGTTCCGTCGGGCTCGGCTCGGTGGGCCTCGTCGACCTCGACACGCCACCCGAGGCCGTCGTCGCGGAGCTGTCCGGGCTGCGGATCTTCGCCGGGTACTCCGGGTGGAGCGCCTCGCAGCTGGAGACGGAGATCGCCGAGGGGGCCTGGTTCGTCCTGCCCGCCGAGGCCCGGGACGCCTTCAGCGACACCCCGCACGACCTGTGGGCGCAGGTGCTGCGCCGTCAGGGGGGTGACCTGGCCCTCGTGGCCAGCTTCCCCGACGACGTCTCCATGAACTGAACGGCCCCCCGCCGGGCGCGTACGATCCTGCCCATGAGTGGCCGCCTGAGCTCGCCGACCGACGACCCGTTCCGCACCCAGCCCGAACAGTCGCCCGCGTCCACCCCCTCCCGCACCGCGGTCCTGGACCGCGAGGAGCAGGTCGAGGAGAAGGTCGAACCCGGCGACCACGAACGCTTCGCGCACTACGTGAAGAAGGAGAAGATCATGGAGTCCGCCCTCTCGGGCGACCCCGTGATCGCACTCTGCGGGAAGGTCTGGGTGCCCGGACGCGACCCGAAGCGCTTCCCCGTCTGCCCGACCTGCAAGGAGATCTACGAGACGCTCTCCGGCAAGGGCGGCGACAAGGGTGGGGACAAGGGCGGCGACGACGGCTCGTGAGCCGAACGCTCAGAAGGTCCACCGAGTGAGCCTCATGCTGCCCGGCAGGATCCGCCGCACACCTCGGTAGGCCCAGCGCCGGCCCGGGGAGGTGATCCGGTCGGCCAGCGACAGCACGTCGACCGCCTCGCCGAACCGCAGCGCGGGGGCCAGGGCGCGCACCTCGTCGGGACCCCGGGGGGCCCAGTGCATCGCGAACGCGCCGTACACCGCGGGCAGCGACCCCGAGACCCGCACCACCCACGGGGCGACGACGTCGAAGAGCACGTCCCCGTGCTCGAACCGCGCCGTGATCCGCTCCAGCAGCGCCTGCACCTCGGCCGCCGAGAGGTACATCAGCAGGCCCTCCGCGACGACCAGCACCCGCGGCCACCCAGGTCCGCCAGCCAGGCCGGATCGGTCACCGAACTCGCGACGACCCGCCCGGGTGCACCGGGGTAGAGCGCGCGTCGCACGCCGGCGACGTCCGGGGTGTCCACCTCGATCCACCTCGGCCCGGCCCCCAGCCGGAGTCCGCGCGAGTCCAGCCCGCAGCCCAGGTGCAGCACGGTGACGTCGGGGTCGGCCCGCAGCACCTCGGCCGCCCACGCGTCCAGCTGCGCCGCCCGCAGCGCCACGAGATCCCGGTCACCGCTGGTGGCCGCCAGCCACGGCGAGTCGACGTCCGCGCCGCTCGCGCGCAACCGTTCCAGCGCGGGCACCGCCCACGCGTCAGCCAGGAGCGGGTGCGCCGAGCGGGCGTCGAGGGCGCGCAGGTGCAAGGTCACGAGGCTCGTCCATCCCACCCCGTCCAGCTCACCGACACCCACTGCCCCATGGTGCGCGCGTCGCCGCGCCGGAGCACCCCCGAGCCTCGTCTACGGTGGAGGGACCGATGAGCACCACCGAACACGAACCCCAGCTGGCCCTGGCCGACACCGTCACCGCACGCGGTCACGGTCCCGTGGTCGACGCCCCCGGAACTCCCGCGGCGCGTCCCCTGCGGGCCTGGCAGAACGCCGCCCTCGAACGCTACTTCGACCCCGCGCGCGACGAACCGGCCGACTTCCTCGTCACCGCGACGCCCGGCGCCGGCAAGACGACCTTCGCCCTCGCGCTGGCCCGTCGGCTGCTGGACTCCCGCCGGGTCGACCGGATCGTCGTCGTCGCCCCGACCGACCACCTGCGCACCCAGTGGGCCGAGGCCGCCCACCGCGCCGGCGTCGAGCTCGACCCCACGATGACCAACGCCGTCGGGCCGGTGCGTCCCGACATGAAGGGCTACGTCACCACCTACGCCCAGGTCGCGGGACACCCGATGCTGCACCGGGCCCGGGCCACCGCGAAGCGCTCGCTGGTGATCATGGATGAGATCCACCACGCCGGGGACGGGCTGTCCTGGGGTGACGCCGTGTTCGAGGCCTTCGGCGACGCCCGCCGCCGGCTCTCGCTGACGGGGACCCCGTTCCGCACCAAGACCGACGAGCGCATCCCGTTCGTCAACTACGTCGACGACGACTCCCCGGAGTCCGAGGGCGGCCTGCGGAGCAGCGCCGACTACGGCTACGGCTACAAGGAGGCGCTCGCCGACGGCGTCGTCCGCCCCGTCGTGTTCGCCGCCTACACGGGGGTCTCGCGCTGGCGGAACTCCGCCGGCGAGGTCGTGGCCGCCTCGCTGACCGACGCCACCACCAAGTCGGTGGAGTCGCTGGCCTGGAAGACCGCCCTCGACCCGCGCGGCGACTGGGTCCCGCACGTGATCGCCGCCATGGGCGAGCGCCTCGACCACCTGCGTGAGCACGGCATGCACGACGCCGCCGGTCTGGTGTTGGCCTCCGACCAGGAGGACGCCCGCGCCTACGCCAAGATCGTGCAGAGGGTCACGGGGGAGAAGCCGGCGCTGATCCTCTCCGACGACCCGAAGGCCTCGCAGAAGATCTCCGAGTTCGCGCAGAGCGACCAGCGGTTCGCGGTCTGCGTCCGGATGATCTCCGAGGGCGTCGACGTGCCGCGCGCCGCCTGCCTGGCGTGGATGACGTCCTACCGGACCCCGCTGTTCTTCGCCCAGGCCGTCGGCCGCGTCGTGCGCTCGCGGGTACCGGGGGAGTCCGCGACGGTCTTCCTGCCCGCGGTGCGCCCCCTGCTGGCGCTGGCCGCGGCGATGGAGAGCGATCGCAACCACGTCATCCCGCCGCCCGCGTCGGTCTCCTCCGACGAGGTCGACGAAGGCGGCCTGGACCTGCTCCCGCCGCCCGAACGCGAACCCGGCGGCCCCCAGGAGTACGAGGCGCTCGAGGCCCAGGCCGAGTTCGCCCACGTCCTGCACGGGGGCAAGGCCCTCACCGGCGACCTCCCGCAGGTCAGCGTCGACGAGCAGGACTACCTCGGCCTGCCCGGCCTGCTCTCGCCCGAGCAGACCGCGGCGCTGCTCCACCAGCGCGACGCGGAGATCCGCAAGCGCACCGCGACCCCGCGCCACGTCGAGGACGCGCCCCCCACGGAGGACGCCGAACCCGAGCAGGAGGACGCCACCTGGCACACGGCCGCCGTGCTGCGCAAGGAGATCCACGGCCTCGTCGGCCGGGTCGCCGCGGGCCGGCAGATGCCGCACGCCAGCGTCTACTCCAAGCTGCGCGCGGCGGTGCCCGGACCGCCGTCGGCCTCGGCCTCGGTGGACGTCCTGCGCGCTCGCCGCGATCACCTGCTGTCCATGGTCTAGGTTGCTGAGGTGCCCGAGATCGTCCAGCGGACCATGGTCCGCGCCCCCGTCGCCGAGGTGTTCGACATGTCCCTCGACCTCGACGTGGAGCGGGTCGCGGGCAAGCGCTACAAGGTGAAGGCCGTCGAGGGGGCCGGGCGCACCAGCGGGCGGATCGAGCTGGACGAGAAGGTCCAGTGGCGGTTGCGCCTCCTCGGTCTGCGGGTCACCCACACCTCCCACATCACCGCCCTGGACCGCCCGCGGCGCTTCGTCGACGAGATGGAGTCCGGGGCGTTCCGGGCCTTCCGCCACGAGCACACCTACGAGCCCGAGGGCCCGCGAATGACGATCATGACCGACCGGATGGCGTGGACCTCGCCCTACGGTCTCCTCGGCCGCGTCGCCGACCTGCTCTTCGTCCGTCGCACGCTGCGCCAGCTGCTGGCCGACCGCAACTCCGAGATCGTCCGCCGCTTCAGCTGACGGAACCCCCGCGGGTCGGTGGCCGTTGCCCCGGTATGGGATTCCTGGACAACCTGAAGAGCAAGGGCCTGCTGGCGGGCGACCAGCTGAAGACGAAGGTCGGTCAGTTCAAGAGCAAGGACTTCGCCGAGGCGAGCATGGCGACCTGCGCCCTCATCGCGGCCGCCGACGGCAGCATCGAGCCGGAGGAGCGCCAGAAGACCGCGGCCTTCATCGCCAGCAACGACGTCCTGTCGATCTTCAACGCCGGAGAACTGCGTGAGTCCTTCGACAAGTGGTGCGGGAAGCTGACCGCCGACTACGACTTCGGCAAGATCGAGGCGCTGCAGGCCGTCGGGAAGCTGCGCAGCAAGCCCGAACAGGCCCGCGCGGTCGTCCAGGTCGGCGTGGTCATCGGCGGTGCGGACGGCGACTTCGACCCGAACGAACAGCGTGCGGTGCGTGAGCTCTGCCAGGCCGTGGGCATCGACCCCTCCGAGTTCGGCGTCGCCTGAACCTGACACGCTGACGACCATGAGCACGCCGGCCGGGTGGTACCCGGATCCTTCCGCCCCTGACGCGCTGCGGTGGTGGGACGGTGGGCGCTGGACCGAGCACGTCCACCGGGCCGCCACCACCAGCCCCCCGCAGCCCTGGCTCAGCAAGGCCCCGACCGCGCCGCAGCAGGCCCGCAGCCCCTACGGCGCACCGCACCAGCAGTACCCGCCCTCGCAGTACCCCGTGCCCGGGGTGAAGGCCATCGCCACCCCCGACGGGCAGGCGCTGGGCGGGTTGGGGTTCCGGCTGCTGGCCCGGATCGTCGACTGGATCCTGCTCGGCGTCATCGGGACCATCGCGGCGTGGTCACCCCTGCAGACCATCGACGCGCAGGTCCGGTCGGCCTTCGACGTGTGGATGGCGGGAGACCCGGAGCGCGGGTCGACGCTGATCGTCGAGGCCACCCGCAGCGGCGCCGCCTCCACGGCCACGTTCATCCTGCTGGCCGTCAGTGCCGTCTACACGATCCTCACCGTGCGGCTGGCCGGGGCGACCCCCGGCAAGCTGCTCTTCCGGCTGCGGGTCCGGGACTGGCAGCGCCCCGGGCTGCCGTCGTGGGGTCAGGCGATCATCCGCTGGCTGGGGTGCGACCTGCTGGGACAGGTCGTGCCGTTCTACTCCCTGATCGACTTCCTCTGGCCGTGCTGGGACCAGCGCAAGCAGGCCCTGCACGACAAGATGGGCCGCACCGTCGTCGTGCGGAAGCGCTAGGAGCACCACCGGGGACGACTACCCGAGGATCGGTTCCCCGACGAGGGCGACGCCCGCGCTGCGCAACTGCGCCAGCGCGGGCTCGACCGTCGCGGCCGAGATCCCGGCCGTCAGCCCGAGCAGCACCGTCGTCCTGAACCCTGCGGCCGCCGCATCCAGCGCGGTCGCCCGGACGCAGTGGTCGGTGGCGATCCCGACGACGTGGACCTCGGTGACCTCGTGGGCGCGCAGCCAGTCCGCGAGCCCGGTGTCCAGTTCGCCACCTTCCTCGGTGACCCGGCTCGTGGTGCCCTGGAACCCCGAGTAGGCCGCGCTGTACTGCCCCTTGCGGAAGACCGCCTCGATCCGTCGGGTCTCGAGGTTGTCGTGCAGCAGCGCGCCGTAGCTGCCCGCTCGGCAGTGCGGCGGCCAGCTGTCGACGAAGTCCGGGGTCGGCGAGAAGTGCGCGCCCGGGTCGATGTGGAAGTCCTGGGTCGCGACGACGTGGTCGTAGCCGATGCCCCGCCCGGCGGAGGTGTCCTGCTTCAGCAGCTGCGAGATCGCCGCGGCCACCTCGTCACCGCCGGCCACGCCCAGCGAACCCCCGGGGCAGAAGTCGTTCTGCACGTCGACGACGATCAACGCGCGGGTCACCGCAGCACCGTCCGGTTCGCGTCCAGCACGGTGGTCGGGATCGCCGGTTCGCCCTTGGACAGGGCCAGTCCGTCCCACGGCAGCGTCACCAGCGCCCGGTGCAGGTGCTCGCGGGCCGCGTGCAGGTCGGGTAGGCCGCCGGAGTCCGCGGGGATTCGTTCGCCGTCCACGACCATCGGGATCTGCAGCGGCCGGTCGTTGGTCTCGCGCGGGGGGGCGGACCCGACGCCGAGGACCTCGTCGGTGGCGGTGCCCGTCGCCCGGTGCCGCCGGATCGCGACCTTGCGCCCGCCCTGGGTGACCTTGGACGTCGAGCGCTTCGCGACGGGACGGCCCTCGACCTCGACGAGCTTGTAGACCAGCCCGGCCGTGGGGGCGCCGGAGCCGGTGACCAGCGAGGTGCCCACGCCGTAGCCGTCGACGGGCGCGGCGGCGAGCGCGGCGAGGGCGTACTCGTCGAGGTCGCCGGAGACGACGATCCGCGTGGAGGTGGCGCCGAGGGAGTCCAGCTGCTCACGGGCCTGCACGGCGATCACGGACAGGTCGCCGGAGTCGATCCGGACGGCACCGAGCTGCGGTCCCGCGACCTCGACGGCCGTCGCGATGCCGGCGGTGATGTCGTAGGTGTCCACCAGCAGCGTGGTGGAGACCCCGAGCGCGGCGACCTGGGCGGCGAAGGCCTCCGCCTCGGTGTCGTGCAGCAGGGTGAACGCGTGCGCGGAGGTCCCCGAGGTGGGGATGCCGTACGTCGCGCCGGCCTGCAGGTTCGACGTCGAGGTGAACCCCGCGAGGTAGGCGGCGCGTGCGGCGGCGACGGCGGCCTGCTCGTGGGTGCGGCGCGAGCCCATCTCGATGATCGGGCGGTCCCCGGCGGCGTGCGCCATCCGGGCCGCGGCCGCGGCGATCGCGCAGTCGTGGTTGAGGATCGAGAGCACGACGGTCTCGAGCACGACGGCCTCGGCGAAGGTGCCGGTGACGGTGAGCATCGGGGAGCCGGGGAACCACAGCTCACCCTCGGCGTAGCCCTCGATCGACCCCGTGAACCGGTACCCGGCCAGCCAGCCCAGCGTCCTCTCGTCCAGCACGCCGTGCAGCCCGCTCAGCAGCTCCGGGTCGAAGGTGAAGTCGCGCACGGCGTCGAGGACCCGCTCGGTGCCGGCGACGACGCCGTAGCGGCGGCCGTCGGGCAACCGGCGGCCGAAGACCTCGAACGTGCACGGCCGGTCGCCGGTGCCGTCGGCCAGGGCCGCCTGCAGCATGGTCAGCTCGTACATGTCGGTCAGCAGCGCTGTGCTCGCGCGGGGGCTCCCCATGCTGGGAATCTAGCGAGCGCGGGGTTGCCTAGACTGCGGGGGTGCCCGCCGCTGTCCCCGTCGTCCTCACCGCTCCCACCGAGCTCGAGCGTCCGGAGACCGACCTCGGCACCGCTCCGGACACCCCGTGGGTCACCATCGTCTGGAACGACCCCGTCAACCTGATGTCCTACGTCGCCTACGTGTTCCGCACCCACTTCGGCTACTCCGAGGCCAAGGCCGACGCGTTGATGCTCGACGTGCACCAGAAGGGCCGCGCCGCCGTGAGCGCCGGCCGCCGCGAGGCGATGGAACGTGACGTCGAGGCCATGCACGGCTACGGGCTGTGGGCCACCCTGCAGAAGGACGAGTGAACGTGGCCACCTTCCGCCGGACCCGGCACGGGCACTTCTCACTGACCCTGCACCCCTCCGAGGCCGACCTGCTGGCCTCGCTGGCCCGTGAGGTCCTCGAACTCCTCGAGGTGCCCGCGCCCGCGCCGCAGCGACCCGTCGATCCGCTGCAGGCCGAGCTCGGTCTGCACGACCTGCCGAGCTTCGACACGCCCCTCGACGGCCTCGCCGGCGACGGACCGCTCGCCCCGCCCGAGGACGAGGTGCTGCGCCGGTTGCTGCCCAACGCCTACGGCGACGAGGACCCCGCGGCCTCCGCGGAGTTCCGCCGCTTCACCGAAGGCGGTCTGCGGGAACGGAAGGCGGCCGCGGCGAGCAGCCTGCTGGCCTCGCTGGCCCCCGTCGAGGGACAGGGCGGCCGGATCCAGCTCGACCCCGACGGCGCGCGCTCCTGGCTCTCCGCGCTCAACGACATCCGGCTCGCGCTCGGCACCCGCCTCGGCGTGAGCGACGACAGCGACCCCTTCACCGACCTCGCCGAGGACGACCCGGCGCGCTGGGCGTGGGCGGTCTACGACTTCACCACCCACCTGCAGGAGACCCTCGTGCGGTCGCTGTCGTGAGCCTCGAGCAGGACCTGCCGATCGGGATCTTCGACTCCGGCGTGGGGGGTCTCACCGTCGCCCGCGCGGTGCTGGACCAGTTGCCGCACGAGGCGGTCCACTACGTCGGCGACACCGCGCACGCCCCGTACGGGCCGAAACCCATCGCCGAGGTGCGCCGCCTCGCCCTCGACGTCCTCGACCGGATCGTCGAGTCGGGGGTGAAGATGCTGGTCATCGCCTGCAACTCCGCCTCCGCGGCGATGCTGCGCGACGCCCGCGAGCGCTACGACGTGCCCGTCGTGGAGGTCATCCAGCCCGCCGTCCGCCGGGCCGTGCGCGCCACCCGCAACGGCCGGGTCGGGGTCATCGGGACCCGCGCGACGATCTCCTCGCGCGCCTACGAGGACGCCTTCGCCGCCGCCCCGCACCTGGCCCTCACCACGACGGCCTGCCCGGCGTTCGTCGAGTTCGTCGAGCGCGGCATCACCAGCGGCCCCGAGCTGCTCACCGCCGCCCGGGGCTACCTGGAACCGGCGATCGCCGCCGACGTCGACACCCTCGTCCTGGGCTGCACCCACTACCCCCTGCTGATGGCCGTCCTGCGCAGCGTCGTGGGCGACGACGTCACCCTCGTCTCCAGCGCCGAGGAGACCGCCTTCGACGTCTACCGCGAACTGGCCACCCGCGAACTGCTGCGCCCCGACGACCGTCCGCAACCCCGGCACCGGTTCACCTCCACCGGCGACAGCGTCGCCTTCCGCCGCCTCGCCCAGCGCTTCCTCGGTCCCCAGCTCGGGCCGCAGCTCGTGGACGTCGAGGAGACCGGCCCGCTCTACCTCGGCGCCCTGCGCTGAGCGCCCGGCGGGTGGTGCCGGCGCAGGCCGCGCACAGCCGCCGGTGAGAAGGTGGGCCTCGTGACTGACCCGACCCGTACCTCCGGACGCGCCGACGGCCGCGCCGCCGACGAACTCCGTCCCGTGACCATCACCCGCAACTGGCTGGACCACGCCGAGGGCAGCGTCCTCGTCGAGTTCGGCCGCACCCGGGTGCTCTGCGCGGCGTCGTTCACCGAGGGTGTTCCGCGCTGGCGCAAGGGATCCGGCCAGGGCTGGGTCACCGCGGAGTACGCCATGCTGCCCCGGTCCACGAACACCCGCAGCGACCGCGAGTCCGTCAAGGGCAAGATCGGCGGCCGCACCCACGAGATCTCCCGGCTCATCGGCCGCAGCCTGCGGGCCGTCGTCGACACCGCCCAGCTGGGGGAGAACACCATCGTCCTGGACTGCGACGTCCTGCAGGCCGACGGCGGCACCCGCACCGCGGCCATCACCGGCGCCTACGTGGCGCTCGCGGACGCGATCGACTGGGCCCGCGGCAAGGGCATCGTCAAGGCCTCCCGGCAGCCGCTGACCGGGACGGTCTCGGCGATCAGCGTCGGCGTCGTCGACGGGGTGCCGGTCCTCGACCTGCCCTACGTCGAGGACGTCCGCGCCGAGACCGACATGAACGTCGTCGTGACCGGCGACGGGAAGTTCGTCGAGGTGCAGGGCACCGCCGAGGGCGCGCCCTTCGACCGGGCCGAGCTGAACGCCCTGCTCGACCTCGCGCTGGGCGGCACGAGCACCCTCGCCGCGCTGCAGGCGGAGGCGCTCGCCCGATGAGCAGGGTCGTGCTGGCCACCCGCAACGCCCACAAGGTGGGGGAGCTGCGGGCCGTCCTCGCGCCGCTGCTGCCCGACGTCGAGGTCCTCACCGTCGACGCCTTCGAGCACGTCCCCGAGGTCGCCGAGACCGAGGTGACCTTCGCCGGGAACGCGTTGCTGAAGGCCCGCGCGGTCGCCGCCGCCACCGGCGTCCCGGCGATCGCCGACGACTCCGGCATCAGCGTCGACGTCCTCGGCGGGGCCCCGGGGATCTTCTCGGCGCGCTGGTCGGGCCGGCACGGCGACGACGTCGCCAACCTGGAACTCCTCCTCGCCCAGATCGCCGACGTCCCCGCGCGGCACCGCGGCGGGGCGTTCGTCTGCGCGGCGGCCCTCGCCCTGCCCGACGGCTCGGCCGCCGTCCGGCTCGGGGAGCTCCGCGGGACGATCACCCCGACCACCGCCGGGGGTGGTGGCTTCGGCTACGACCCGATCTTCGTCCCCGAGGGGGCGCAGCGGACGCTGGCCGAGCACACCGCGGCGGAGAAGAACGTGGTCAGCCACCGCGGGGCGGCCTTCCGGGCCCTGGCCCCCCTCGTCGTCGACGTTCTCGCCGGGCGACCAATCCGACCCGAGCACGGCTCCGAAGGACAGTGATGTGAGGACAGCCACGAACACGGGGGAGAGCGCACCACCCGGCGTTGCGGAGGGGAAGCGCCGGTGGACCGGTGCGCTCTCGGGTGTTCTCAGCGCGGGGCTGACGTTCGGCGTGGGGCAGCTCGTGGCGGGGATCGTCTCCCCGTCGGCGGCTCCTCTCGTCGTCGTCGGCGACGCGGTCGTGGACCGGGTCCCGGCCTGGCTGAAGGACACCGCCATCCGGGCCTTCGGGACCCACGACAAGGTGGTCCTGCTCGCGACGATCACGGTCGTGGTCGTGCTGCTCGCCGCCCTGGCGGGGGTCCTGGCCCGGCGACGGCTGGCGGTCGGCGTCGGGATCGTGGGTCTGCTGGGTGTCGTGAGCGTGCTCGCGGCGGCCACCCGGCCGGACGCGACGACGCTGTCCCCCCTGCCCTCCGTCCTCGGGGCGGCGGCGGGGGCGTACGCGCTCACCGTGCTCACCCGTCGGCTCGCCGGACCCGGGGTGACGGGCCGCGCGGGCGGTCCACCCCGCCGGGCGGTCCTGCTGGGCGGTACCGCCGTCGTCGCGGCCGCCAGCGGTGGCGCGGGGCAGTTGCTCGTCGCCACCCGCAGCGCGGAGATCTCCCGTGACGCCGTTGTGCTGCCCGCGCCGGCCGATCCGGCGCCGGTCCTCCCCGCGGGGATCGACCCGAGCGACGCGATCGCCAGCGGGCTCACCACCTACGCGACGAAGAGCGCCGACTTCTACCGCATCGACACCGCCCTCGTGGTGCCCGACCTGCGGGCCGAGGACTGGTCGCTGAAGGTCCACGGTCTCGTGGACCGCGAACTCACCCTGACCTTCGACCAGCTCCTCGCGATGCCGCTCCGGGAGCGCTGGATCACCCTGACCTGCGTGAGCAACGAGGTCGGCGGCGACTACGTCGGCACCGCCCGCTGGCTCGGCTACCCGCTCGCCGACCTGCTCGGAACGCTGGGGGTGCAGTCCGGGGCGGACATGCTCTACGCCACCAGCACCGACGGGTTCACCCTCTCCGCTCCGCTGGCCGAGGTGACCGACGGCCGGGACGCGATGCTCGTCGTCGGGATGAACGGGCAGCCGCTGCCCCGCGAGCACGGGTTCCCCGTCCGCATGGTCGTCCCGGGTCTCTACGGCTACGTCTCGGCCTGCAAGTGGGTCACCGACATCGAGGTCACCCGGTTCGCCGAGAAGACCGCGTACTGGACGGACCGGGGCTGGGCGGAGAAGGGCCCGATCAAGACGGCCTCCCGCATCGACGTCCCGCGCTCCTTCGACAAGGTGCGCGCGGGGCGGGTCCCGATCGCCGGCGTCGCCTGGGCGCAGCACCGCGGGATCAGCGCCGTCGAGGTGCGGGTCGACGAGGGGGAGTGGGAACCGGCCCGGGTCCTGCCCTCCGCCTCCGCCGACACCTGGTGCCAGTGGGTCTACGACTGGGACGCGACCGAGAAGGGCAGCCACACGGTGCAGGTGCGGGCCACCGACGGCACGGGTGCGCCCCAGACCGACGTCGTCGCCGCTCCCGCCCCCGACGGGGCCAGCGGGTACGACTCGATCACGCTCAGCGTCCAGTGAACGTCTGAACTTCCTGCGCCGCAGACCAATCCCTCCGGTGCTCCGGTCCGAACCCCAGGTGTTCGAACGCTAGGGAACCTCCCCGGCCGGACCGCTGGGGGGAATCGTGGAGCTGGAGAGCGAATTCGGGGCCCGGTCCTGCGGGGTGGGTTCCCGTTGAGACACCTGGGACGACACCCGGGGCACCGGGCAGGAACCGCGTGCCGAGCCCCCGCCGGGGTGACACAGTGACGGTGATGACGACCTCGAGACCCCGCGACGCCGCGGAGACCAGCGCCGAATCGGCCCTGGCCTCCTCCGCCGACGGTGACCAGGCCGCCTTCGCGACGTTCTACGACGCGACCGCCGCGGCAGTCCACGGCACGGTCCTGCGGGTCCTGCGCGACCCGGCCCAGTCCGAGGAGGTCGTCCAGGAGGTGTTCCTGGAGGCCTGGCGGACCGCGGCCCGGTTCGACCCGACCCGGGGCAGCGCCCGCGCCTGGGTCGTCACGATGGCCCACCGCCGTGCGGTGGACCGGGTGCGTGCCTCGCAGGCCAGCTCGGACCGCGACGAGAAGGTCGGGGTCCGCGAGATCCCGCCCTACGACAGCGTGAGCGAGGAGGTGGTGGTGATGCTCGAGCAGGACGAGGTCCGCCAGGCCCTCGACGCGCTCAGCCCGTTGCAGCGCGAGGCCATCGACCTCGCCTACTTCGGCGGCCGCACCCACCGGGAGATCTCCGAGGACCTCTCGGTGCCGCTCGGCACCGTGAAGACGAGGTTGCGCGACGGTCTCATCAGACTGCGCGACGTCATGGGGGTGGCCCGATGAGCCCCCGCAACCACCCCGACCCGATCAACCCGACCGACCCTTCGGAGGACCCCTTGCTCGCCGCAGCCTGGGCGCTCGACGCGCTCGACGACGCGGAGCGCGAGGCCTACGAAGACCGCCTGCGCTCCCACCCGGAGGAGCGCGCCGACGCCGACGCCCTGCGCGAGACGGCCTCCCGTCTCGGTGCGGCCGTCGCACCGCCCGCCCGGTTGCGTTCATCCGTCCTCGACGCGATCGCCGCGACGCCACAGGAGACCCACGGACACGCCGCGCCGCCCCCGGTGCTCGACCTCGACGTCGCCCGCTCCCGGCGCGCACACCGTCGCGACGGTGCCCGCAGACCGTCGCGCTGGAGCATGCTCGTCGCCGCCGCGGGGATCGTCGTCGCGGCGGCCGGGGTCGGGGTGGGAGTCTCCTCCCGCACCGACCGACCGCCGACCGTGAGCGCCGAGCAGTCCGCCCGGCAGGAGGTCGCGTCCCTGCTGAGCACCCCCGGGGCGGTGGTCTCGACCGTCGCCGCCAACGACGGGGGAACCGCGACGCTCGTGCGCGCCGACGGCCGCCTCGGGGTGCTGACGACCGGTCTGCCCGCCGCCGGTGACGGCCGCGGCTACCAGCTGTGGCTCGCCACCGGCGACACGATCTCCTCCGCGGGGATGATCACCGTCGGAACCGGCGGGAGTTCCGCGACCGTCGTCGACGCCGGCAGTTCCAACGGGGTCGGGATCTCGGTGGAACCCGCCCACGGGTCGCAGCAGCCGACGACGACCCCCGTCGTCTTCACCGCCCTGCAGGTCTGACCGGTTCGGGTCCCTCTCCGGCACCACCGGTGCGGGAGAAGGGACTCGAACCCTCACGCCTCTCGGCACAGGAACCTAAATCCTGCGTGGCTGCCAGTTACACCACTCCCGCTCGCCCGCCAGGTTACTGGTCGAGCCCGAGGTCCTTGCGCAACTTCGCGACGTGCCCCGTGGCGCGCACGTTGTACTGGGCCACCTCCACGACACCCTTCGGGTCCACCACGACCGTCGAGCGCACCACGCCGACCGAGGTCCGCCCGTAGTTCGTCTTCTCCCCCCAGGCCCCGTACGCCTCCAGGACCCGGTGGTCGGGGTCGGAGAGCAACGGGAAGGTGATGCCGTCGCGTTCCGCGAACTGCGCCAGCTTCGCGACGGAGTCCTTCGAGATCCCCAGCACCCGGTAGCCGGAGGCGTTCAGGGCGTCGAGGGAGTCGCGGAAGTCGCAGGCCTGCGTGGTGCAGCCCGGGGTCATGGCCGCCGGGTAGAAGTACACGACGACGTGCTCCCCGCTCTCCTCCCGCAGCGACCGCAACGAGACGGTCGAGCCGTCGTGAGCGGGGAGCGTGAAGTCGGGGGCGAGGTCACCGGGCGAGAGTCTGGCGGTCATGTCCGGACGATAACGACTGCGCCGCCCGCGTGCCCCGTCAGGAGAGCGGGTCCCGGCTCCGGTACGGTTCCGGGGACACGCAGCAGGACGACGTCCTCCCCGGGTCGTGCCCGGGCTGCACGAGAACGACGTCGGACGAACACAGGAGGTGGCCGTGGCGGCCAGCGACGGCAAGGCCGAGATCACGACGACCGACCCCCGCGCCCTCGAGCGCGAGGTCGAAGCCCGTCGTGCCCAGCTCGCGGGCACCATCGACGAACTCACGTCGCGACTCGCTCCGGCGGCCATCAAGGACCGTTCGCTGGCGAGCGTGAAGGCCAAGGTCAACGACTTCGCCTTCGACCACCGCGGCGGGCTGCGCGTCGAGCGCGTCGCCGCCGTCGGCGTCGCCGTCCTCGGCGTCACCACGTTCCTGGTCGTCCGCGCGGTGCGCAAGCGCCGCTGAGCGGACCCCGCGACAGCGCCCCCGGCTCCCCACGGACCCGGGGGCGCTACGGTTCCCGCCGTGACACCCTCCACGACCGACCGGGACGGGCTGCCCGTCCGGATGCTGCACGACCGCGTGCTCGTCCTGCCCGACGACGCCGCCGAACGGAAGTCCTCCGCCGGCATCCTCATCCCGGCCACGGCCGCGGTGGGGAAGCGGTTGTCCTGGGCCGCCGTCGTGGCCGTCGGCCCGCACGTCCGTCAGGTCTCCCAGGGGGACCGGGTGCTCTTCGACCCGGAGGACAAGGCCGAGGTCGAACTGCACGGCAAGGGCTACACCCTGCTGCGCGAACGCGACCTGCACGCCGTCGCCGCCCCCGGCGAGCAGGACGGCCGGACCGGGTTGTACCTCTGAACCGCTACTCGCCGCTGGACGTCGCGGGGCCGCTGCCCTGGGACATGGTCCGGGCCGTCCCCGCGATCATGCGGGCCCCGCACCTCTTCCTCACCGACGTCACCCGCCGGCACGGACCGGTGGCCGCCATCCCGATGCCCAGGACCCCGGTGCTCGTCCTCGCCGATCCCGACGGCGTCCGTCGCGTCCTCGTCGAGAACGCCCGCGGCTACGGCAAGTCCACGATCCAGTACTCGGCGCTCGCCACCGTCACCGGCGCGGGTCTGCTCGCCGGTGACGGCGAGGTCTGGAAGCAGCACCGGCGCACCGTCCAGCCGGCCTTCCACCACGGCAGCCTCGAGGACGTCGCCGCCCACGCCGTGCACGCCGCCCGCGGACTCGTCGCCGAGGCCGATGCGCTGGCCCCCGGGACGCCCCTGGAGGTCCTCGACGCGACCTCGCGCGCCGGGCTCGAGGTCGTGGGCCACACCCTCGCCGCCGCGGACCTCTCCGGCGACGCCCCCCTGCTGGTCGACGCCGTGGGCCGGGCGCTGGAACTCGTGGTGCGCCGGGCCGCGAGCCCCGTCCCCACGGCCTGGCCGACCCCCGCCCGGGCCCGCCTGGCCCGCGAGGTCGCCGTCATCGACGAGGTCTGCGCCCGCATCGTCGAACGCCGGCGCACCCGGTCCGTCGCGGAACCCCGCGACGTCGTCGGTCTGATGCTGGCCGCGGGCATGGACGACCGGCAGATCCGCGACGAACTCGTCACGTTCGTCGTCGCCGGCCACGAGACCGTCGCGTCGTCGCTGACCTGGACGCTGGACCTGTTGGCGCGCAACCCCTCCGTGCTCGCCCGCGTCCACGCCGAACTCGCCGACGCCCTCGGCGGGCGCGAGCCCGGCTGGTCGGACCTGGGGAACCTCCCGCTGCTGCGCGCCGTCGTCGACGAATCGCTGCGCCTCTACCCGCCCGCCTGGGTCGTGACCCGCAAGGCGCTCGCGGACGACGTCGTCGCCGGCGTCGAGGTCCCCGCCGGGACGCTCGTCATCGTCTGCACCTGGGCGCTGCACCGCGACCCCGCCGTCTGGGAGGCCCCGGAGGAGTTCCGCCCGGACCGGTTCCTGACCGGGACCCGGCCCCCGGCGGGTTCCTACGTCCCCTTCGGGGCCGGGCCGCGGTTGTGCATCGGTCGCGACCTCGCCCTCGTCGAGGAGGTCCTGGTCCTCGCGACGTTGCTGCGGGGTCACACCGTCGCTCCGGCGGGCCCGCCGCGACCCGTGGACGCCCTCGTGACGTTGCGCCCGCGGGGCGGGCTGCCGTTGCACGTCGAGCGACTGGCACCCTCCCTCCCATGAGCGAGAGCACTCCCGTCAGCCGCAAGGAGACCTTCGTCTTCACCCCCGCCGACGGCGTCCCCCCGCAGGTCGGGCCGTTCGCGCACGCGACCCGCCTGGGCGACCTGGTCTTCGTCACCGGTCAGATGCCCACCGATCCCGCGACCGGGGCGGTCGTCGCCGGCGGCGTCGTCGAGCAGGCCGAGCAGGTCCGGGCGAACCTCGCCGCCGTGCTCGCGCAGTTCGGCATGACCTTCGACGACGCCCTGCAGGTCCGGGTGTACCTGCGGGAGTTCGACCAGGACTTCGCCGCGTTCAACGAGCGGTACGCGACGTGGTTCGAGGGCCCGCTGCCCGCGCGGACCACCGTCGGCGTCACGGGCCTGGCCGTCGGCGCCCTCGTCGAGGTCGACCTGATCGCCGGCCGCTGAGGGCGCCTGCGCCGGACGGGTGAACCGGGAGCGGTGCTGCTCAAGCCCGTGACGTCCGCGACCGATGACCGGTGCACGGCCCACCGGCCGTGCCCACGAGGTCGAGGAGGACCGCCGTGAAGCCGCTCCACCAGGTTCTGCGAGACCTCGAGTTCGCCGCCGGCCAGGGCACGCTGACGCCCACGTTCCTGGACGACTACGCCCTGCGCCACGGCGAGCAGGTCCTCGCCCTCTACGGCCTGGCCGCGCGCCGCGGCCTGACCGTCGCCGGCGAGGACGGCCGCAACGACCACCTCGCGGAGCAGAAGGAGTGGCACTCCAGCGTCGACCCCGTCGCGGTCGAGCGGGAACTCGACGCGCACTGCGCCGACGTCCTGCGCAGCGTCCGCGACGCCGTCGACGACGGTCGTCCCGCGTGTCTGCGCAAGCGCAGCCGGACCGGGTTCTACCCGATCACGCCGGGGCACTGAGGCTCAGGGCATCTCCATCGTCTCGGCGCGGCGGACCTCCGCCAGCGCCGCGTCGATCCGGCGCCGCAACGGGATCGCACCGGCCGTCACGAGCTCGTGGACCAGCAGCACCGAGTGCTGCAGGACCAGCGCGTGACCGAGACGGGGGATCTCCTCCGGGTCCGGGTGCTCGCCCAGGGCGGCGGTCAGGACGACGACGAGGATCCGGGGGTCCAGGCCCTCGAACCAGGTCGCCGTCCCCGCGGTGGTGGTGACCGCGTCGCGCACGTCGTCGGCGTCGAGCCCGTCCGGGTGCTGCTCCTCCAACGTCTGGCGCAGCACCCACCCCAGGACGATCCGCGCCTGGTCGGCGTCGAAGCCGGCCAGCGCGGTCCCGGCGGCGGCGAAGTCGTCCGCGTCGGCGCGGGCGACCGCGTCCACCGCGTTCGTGACGAGACGGAGCAGGTGCGCGGGGTCGGCCGGGGTGGGACTCACCCCGCCATCCTCGCTGCTCCTCCCGCCTACGCTGCCGGGGTGCCCCTGGACCGCGTTCCCGACCTCACGTCGCTGCGGTTGTTCGTGGCCGTCGTCGAGACCGGGTCGATCGGCGCGGGCGCCCGCAGCGTCGGGATCACCCAGCAGGCGGCCTCCGACCGCCTGCGCGGGGTGGAGTCCCAGGTGGGCGTCGCCCTCCTGCACCGCAGCCGGCAGGGATCGGTCCCCACCGAGGCCGGGACGGTGCTGGCCGGCTGGGCCACGCGACTGCTCGACACCGCCACCGAGGTCGCCGAGGGCATCGCGACCCTGCGCGCCGACAGCGCCGCCCGGCTGCGGGTCGCCTCGAGCATGACGATCGCCGAGCACCTCGTCCCGCGCTGGTTGCTCGTGCTGCGCCACCGCGCCACCACCGCCGGGTCGGTGCCGCCCGCGGTGGAACTCACCGCGACCAACAGCGTGCGGGTCCTCGCCGCCCTCGAACGCGGCGACGTCGACCTGGGTTTCGTCGAGGGGGCCGCCGTCCCGAAGGGTTTCCGCAGCCGTCCCCTCGCGCAGGACCACCTCGTCGTGGTGGTCTCCCCGGGCCACCCCTGGACCCGTCGCCGCCGGGTGGTCACCCCCGGGGAACTCGCCGCCACCGCCCTGGTGTCCCGGGAGACCGGGTCGGGGACCCGTGAGGTCCTCGAGAACGCGCTGGCCGCGGTCGGGCACGGCCTGGTGCCGCCCGCGGTGGTGCTCACGACCGCCACCGGCGTGCGCGAAGCCGTGCGCGCGGGCGCCGGTGTCGCCGTCCTCAGTCGCCTGGCCGTCGCCGACGACCTCGAGGCCGGTCGGTTGCAGGCCGTCCCCGTGGCGGGTCTCGACCTCGGACGGACGTTGCGGGCCGTCTGGACCGGCGCCGCCCGGATGCCACCGGGCCCCGCCCGCGACCTCCTCGGCGTCGCGGCCGCGAACCGCTGACGACGCTGCGTGCCCTGTGGACGAACTCCGGGGCGTTCCGCGAGTCCGGGTTAGTTTCCTCCCACGTCAGCAGTGACCGGGAGGAGGGGTTCGGGTGGACGAGTTGTCGACGTTGTCGCCGGGAGCCGCCGACGCCGCGGCCACCTCCGCGCGGCACGCCGCCGTGGCCACCGCGGCCACCGCGGCCATCGCGGGGCATGTCGGGTCGGGTGTGTCCGCCCTGGGGGGCTGGTACGGCGTCGCGCGCGACGGTTACGGCGAGCGGGTCCTGGAGTTGCAGGCCCAGTTGGACACTTTGTCCTGGACGGCCACCGCCGGCGCGACCCTGATCGAGGGTCACGCCCTGCAGTTGCGGATGCTGAAGGCGAAACTCGCGGGGATCGACGACGACATCGGAGCGGTCCGGCACCGGCTGGACTCCACCCTGGTGGATCCGGCGGCCACGCAGGTCGACTGGGCGGAACTCGAACGCTGGCAGGCGAGTCGGGAACGGGTGCTCGCGGAGTTCGACGACGTCTCCGCGGAGTTCGCGACCCGGATGTTCTCGGTCCTGGACCAGGTCTCCGACCGCCCCCGCCGCCTCGGCGAGCACGTCGACGACGCCGTGTCGACGGTCGTCTCGGCGGGGCGGGACGCCGCGTTCACGGCGCTGGGCTGGGCCTGGGACCGACCGGGCTGGGTCTCGACCTGGAAGCAGGTTCCCGGGGCCGCCCTCGACGCCGCGCAGCACCCCGTCGAGACCCTCGCCGACGCCGTCGACTGGGACGACTGGTCGCAGGGCCGCTACGGCGCGGGCGCGGCGAGCCTGGGGATGGCGGTCGTCGGCCGGGGCGCCACCCGCAGCACGGGTCGGCTGGGCAAGGTGCTGCCGGACGGTCACCGGTGGGCGAAGTACCTCGACGCGGACGGGAACCCCCTGCCGCAGACGGTCGACGAACTGTTCGCCGGTGTCGACCTCGGCCGCAACGAGGTCTTCCGGGACGCGCACACGGTGGCGCGGCACGTGGACGTGGACGACGAGTTCCTGCGGAACCGGTTGCGGACGGGGGTGGTGGAAGGTGGCAGACTCAGGAGGCCCCCGCCCTGTGCGTCCCGCTGGACCGACGAGGCCACGGCGGAGAAGGTCATCGGTGAGGCGCTGCGTGAGCGCTCGGCCGACGTCGACCGGGCTGTCGGTCAGGGTGAGGAGAGGTACACCGTCCGGGCTCCGGCCGCGGCGGACGTCGGGGTCGTCTGGACCCTCGATCCCCACGGGATCCCCGTGGAGGTTCCGGTTTCCGAAGTCGTCATCGTTCTCGAACAGGCAGGAGACGGATCGTGGTTCATCCTGACGGCTTACCCCGACGTCGCGTCGAGCCCTACCCCCTCAAGAGTGCCTTCATCGGACTGACGGGTTCGAGCCTCTGCCTCCGTCACCCCCTGGAGCGGGCGCTCGGAGGGCGCGGAGTCGACTTCGCCGACCAGCTCGACTGGTGGCGCTCCATCGTCGCCCTCGGCCACCGGGAGGACTTCGTCACCGTCATGCAGGACGTCGCGGGGGTGCTGTTCGTCGACCCCCCCGAGGGAAACTCCTGGGTCCGGTGGGCGAACTGGGTGGACGAGCGGCTCACGGAACTCGTCGACGACCCGACCACGGTGGCCGACGTGCCGAGGTACGCCGAGAACTGGCAGATCCGGTACGGGGAGCTGGATGCCGCGGCCCGAGACGGCCTGCGTCGGGCGATGGCGAAGCTGTCCGTGCCCGGAGGCGTGTCGCGGCGGGACTACCTCGTCCTCGACGTGGGCCGGCCCGTCGGAACGGTGAGCGCGGGAGAACACGACAGCAACCGGAGGTTCGACGAGACCGTGACCACCCGGGTCGGCGTGGTGCTCGAGCGGAGCGGTCGAACCCGGGTGATCGGCGTGCACGCGGCCGATCCGGAGGACGAGTTCCGTGGGGCGGAGTGGCGCGCCCGGTGGCCGGTGCTCACCTCGCTCCTGGGGGGGTGGTTCAGTCTCGCCGCGGTGGGCGACCAGGATCCGTCCGCGATGCAGTACCGGATGCTCCGGGAGGAGTCCGGAGAGCACCTCGAACGCCTCGCCGTCGAGGGCGCGGAACTCCTCGCCCTCGGCGACGACGACCTGCACGCCGCCGTCCGGGCGCTCGGGTGCTACGTCGAACCCTCCTGGCTCCGGCTCTGGCTGGAGTGGATGTTCTGGCGCATCGGGTACTTCGACTGGACGTGAACCCTCAGCAGTCCAGGCCCGACGACAGCGCCCTGAGGTTCTCCTCCATCAACGACAGGTAGTCCTGGTCCGCCTCGACGCGTTCCACGGGGTGCAGCACGGCGGTCGCCACCCCGAGTTCAGTGGCCAGCAGTTCGGCGACGGCGGGGTTCGCGCTCGCCTCGAAGAAGATCGTCTCGACGGGGTTCTCGCGCACCACCCGCACGACGTCGCGCAGCCGGGCCGGGGAGGGTTCCACGGACGGGTCGACACCGGCGATCCCGATCTGGCGCAGGTCGTAGCGCTGGGCGAGGTAGCCGAACGCCTCGTGCGAGGTGACCAGGGCCGCGCCCGCGCACCCGGCGAGCGCGTCGCGGTACCGGGCGTCGAGGTCACCCAGCCGGGAGTCGAGGCGGGCGGCCCCCGCGCGGTAGTCGTCGGCCCCCGCGGGATCGACGGCCGACAGTTCGGCCGCGACGTCGTGCCCGACCCGGGCCAGTCGCGTCGGGTCGAGCCAGAAGTGCGGGTCGTCCTCGAGGTCGGCGTAGCGGGCCGCGTCCACCAGGTGCTCCGGCGGTCGCGACGCCAGGACGTCGTCCACGGCGGGCTGCAGGGTCGAGAGGTGCACGACGACGTCGGCGTCGACGAGCGTGGCCAGCTGCCGGGTCGACACGTCCGCGTCGTGGCTGTCGGCGCCGGGGGCCACCAGGTTCGTCACGGCCGCGCGGTCCCCGGCTACCGCGGTGGCCACGAACTCCAGCGGGTGCGAACTCGTCACCACCGTCAGGCCCTCCTCCTCGCCGGCGGCGGGGGAGCAGCCGGCGAGGAGGAGGAGGACCAGGACGAGGAGGAACCTCACGCGGCGGCCTCGCCGGGCACGCCCTTGAGCTCGTTGGGCGTCACGCTCAACGCGGCGCTGCGGAAGACCTCGCCGGTCGCGATGTCGACGGCGTGCACCGACCGCGTCGCGGGGTCGCTCACGTAGGCGGTCCCGTCCAGGGTGAACACCTGCGGCTGCGGGCTCTGCCAGTCCTCCTCGACCTCCCACGCACCGACGACGGGGGTGGAGCGGACGACGGCGCCCGCCGCGGTGTCGACGAGGTGCAGCGCCCCGTCGGTGCCGAGGACGACCCCTTCGCCGTTCTCGCCGCGACCCAGCGAGCGGTACCAGTACGAACTGGGGAGGTCGACGAGGCGCAGTCGCCCCGTCGTCGTGTCGACCAGGGAGACGCGGGTCGTGAGTTCGACCTCGGCGTCGGGGTCGGTCTTGTAGTCACCGAGGACGATCGGGGAGTCCTCGGTGCCGAACTGGTTGCCGATGCGTCCGAACGCGTCGGGGCTGGCGACCTTGGTGGTGACGCCGTCGCGGTGGACGAGCACCCCGTCGCTGCACCCGATGACGACGGTCTCGTCAGCGGCGACCGTCTCGCCGTGGACGGCGGGGCACTCGTCCGAGGCGGCGACCTCGGCGTTCGCGGCGTCGAGCACGCGGATCCCGGTCCGTCCCTCCTCGTCGCCCTCGGAGACGACGACGTGCCCGTCGGAGAGTTCGACCGCGACACCGTGGTGGGGGTGCGGGGTGTCGAACTCCCGGGTCTCGGGGGCGTCGGCGATGTCCTCGCTGTCGAAGGACACGACGTGGCCGGTGCCGTCGTCGAAGAGGACCGTGCGTCCGGCGTGGGCGACGACGTGGCCCGGCTCCTCGGCGGGGAAGACGACGCCGGTGTCGTGCGGCTGCGTCGTCCAGAAGTGCGAGTGGTCCCCGTGCGGTTCGCTCCAGGCGCCCGTGTCGAGGACGTGGAAGCCGCTGACCCCGTCCCGGGTCCCGGACACCACCAGGTGCCGACCGTCGCCGGCGGGGTTGAGGCGGGTGAAGCCGTCGTAGGGCACGTCGGCGAGGACCTCCAGCGTCGAGCCGTCGAGGACCTGGACCCCGCCGTCGTAGCTGATCGCGACCCGTGGGGCCGCGGCGGCCACCTCGGTCTTCGCGTACGAGGGCTCGGCGGGGGCGGCGGGTTCCTCGGCGGCACCCCCTCCGCACCCGGCGAGCAGGGTCAGGGACAGCGGGAGGGCGAGGAAGGGGCTGCGGCGCACGGTGACTTGTCCAACCTGGTCGGGGGCTGTGAACGAGCACGAAGCTAACACAACTGAGAATCGTTACTATCTAGCCGGACAGATGGGGCCCTCCGGTCGAGAAGGCGCGCCGTCTGTGGTGGGGTGAGCCCACAGATCGGCAGGCAGTACGGAGGAGGGTTCGTGAACGAGGTCGGCAGCACGGTCGATGACGGTGTCCAGGCACCCGCGGTGACGGTGGAGGCGGCCGAGCACGAGCCGAGCGAGATCACCTACGACGAGCAGCGCTACGAGGCGCGTCCCCGGGCGCTGCGCCGGCCTCGTCCGCAGGCCCGCCTGCGCGGGACCGATGCGCCGCCGAAGCCGGCGGCCGGGGAGGGTCCCGCCGACGGCAGCAACCCGGAGTACGTCCGGTGGCTGCTCGTGCAGTCGATGCTCGCCGACGCGCAGAAGATCAGCCGCCAGTTCTCCGGCCAGGCCAGCATGTGGCAGAACCCGTACGCCAAGCCCGACCCCCGGCGCGCGGTCGACACCGCCGCGGTCTGGTTCACCGCGTACCCGATCTCGCTCATCACCCGCCAGGGCCGGTCCTTCCTCGGCTCGCTCGGCGACCCGGAGCTCTGGCGGGCGTTCCAGCACATCGGCATCGAGGCCGTCCACACCGGGCCCGTGAAGTCCGCGGGCGGGCTCGACGGCTGGCGTCAGACGCCCAGCGTCGACGGCCACTTCGACCGCATCTCCACCGAGATCGATCCGATGTTCGGCACCGAGGGGGAGTTCCGCCACCTGTGCGAGGTCGCGGCCGAGCACTCCGGCAGCGTCATCGACGACATCGTCCCCGGCCACACCGGCAAGGGGGCCGACTTCCGCCTCGCCGAGATGGCGTTCCAGGACTACCCCGGGATCTACCACATGGTGGAGATCCCGCGGGAGCACTGGGAACTGCTGCCCGACGTCGCTCCCGGGCACGACGCCGCGAACCTCGACGCCGCCGCCGAGGCGGCGCTGTCCGAGCTGGGGTTCATCATCGGCCAGCTCCAGCGCGTCATCTTCTACGCCCCGGGCATCAAGGAGACGAACTGGTCCGCGACCCGTGAGGTCGAGGGTGTCGATGGGATCGTGCGCCGCTGGGTGTACCTGCACTACTTCAAGCAGGGTCAGCCCTCCGTGAACTGGCTCGACCCGAGCTTCGCCGGGATGAAGCTCGTCATCGGCGACGCGCTGCACTCCCTGGGCGACCTCGGGACGAGCGCGCTCCGCCTCGACGCCAACGGTTTCCTCGGGGTCGAGAAGAGCGTCGAGGGGCCCGCCTGGTCCGAGGGGCACCCGCTCTCCGAGGCCGCGAACCACCTCATCGCCGGGATGGTCCGCAAGGTCGGCGGGTTCACCTTCCAGGAACTGAACCTCACCATCGAGGACATCCGCGACACCTCCGAGGTGGGGGCGGACCTCTCCTACGACTTCATCACCCGTCCCGGCTGCCAGCACGCCGTCGCGACGGGGGACACCGAGTTCCTCCGGCTCTGCCTGCGCCAGGCCCTCGAACTCGGCGTCGACCCCGCCTCGCTCGTGCACGCCCTGCAGAACCACGACGAGCTGACCTACGAACTCGTCCACTGGGCCACGCGGCACGCCGAGGACGAGTACGACTACCGCGGCGGCAAGATCACCGGTGCGACCCTCGCGGAGACGGTGCGGGCCGACCTCGTCGAGAAGCTGACCGGGGACGCCGGTCCGTACAACCTGGTCTTCACCACCAACGGGATCGCCTGCACGAGTGCGAGTGTCATCGCGGCGAGCCGGGGTCACCAGGACCTCGACGAGCTCACCGACGACGACGTGGAGCAGATCAAGCGTGCCCACCTGCTGATGGCGATGTTCAACGCCTGGCAGCCCGGTGTGTTCGCGCTGTCCGGCTGGGACCTGATGGGCATGCTGCCGCTGCCCGTCGAGAGCGTGAAACCCCTGCTGTCCTCCGGTGACACCCGCTGGATCGAACGGGCCGCCCACGACCTCATGGGGGTCGCTCCCGAGGCGACGATGTCGGCGTCGGGGATCCCGGTCGGTCGTTCGCTCTACGGGACGATGCCGGAACAGCTGGCCGACGAGGCCTCGTTCGCGAACCGGCTCAGTGCGGTCCTCACCGTCCGTCGCGACCACAAGATCGCCACGGCCCGCCAGATCGACATCCCGGCCGTCGCGCACCCGAGCATGCTCGTCATGGTCCACGCCCTCGACCCCGCCGACCACGACGGCCAGGAGGTCCTGCAGGTCACGGTGCTGAACTTCGGGCAGGAGACCATCGAGGGTTCGGTGCGCTCCGAGCACTTCACCCCGCGGGTCCCGGTGTGCGACATGACGTCGGGTGCGGAGATCGGCTGGGTCGACGACCTGAAGAGCTTCGGGGTCTGGCTCGCGCCCTACGGCGGGTTGTCGCTGCTGCTCAAGCCGGTGACCGTCGAGGACGAGGACGTCCGCACCGTCGGCTGATCCTCACCGTCCCTGCGCGGGGACGTTGAAGGGGGTCAGGATCTGGATCGTCGAGGCCGAACTGCGCTGATCCGAACGCGTGTACGGGGCCTGCAGGAGCATCCTGCAGGCCTGGGCGCAATCGGTGCGCAGGTCGTGGTGCAGCACGGCGGAGATCTCGCCGCGGCTCAGCAGGTCGGCGTTCTCGCCGTCGAGGTCGTGCACCACGAACGGCAGCGGGCGGGAGCCCCGGCGCTCGAAACCCCGGAGCACGCCGGCGTTCCCCCCGGCCCCCGCGCACATGGAGTACACCGCGCGCAGCCCGGGCCGTTCCTCGAGGACCGTCGCGACCGCGTCCTCGAGGGCGCTCGGGTCGAGGTCGTCGTCGTAGACGTCGACGACGGTGCGCACCGAACCCTCCAACTGCGCCAGGGTCGCCTCGAAACCCCGCGAGCGTTGACGTTCGCTGTCCTGCTCCAACCGGCTGCGGACGACGAGGACGGGGTCCTCGGGGTCCGGAGCCCACTGCGTCAGCAGGTAGGCGGCCGTCGCCCCGGCACCGAGGTTGTCCGCACCGACGTACCCGCGACGGGCGCTGCCCGGGAGGTCGCTGGCCAGCGTCACCACCGGGACCTGCCCGTCGGCGAGCCGTTGCACGGCGGCGCGGACGGCGGGGGAGTCCGGCGACTGCAGGACGACGCCGTGGGACCCGGTGCGCAGCACCCGGTCCAGCTCGGCCGCGACCCAGTCCCCGTCCGCGCCGTGCGAGGTGTGGAAACGGGCCCGCACGGTCGCGGGGCGCAGGGTGGGCAGCTCGACCTCGAGGGCGGTGCGCACGGCGTCGGCGAACCGACGCGGTGCGGACATCACGACGTCGAACATCACGGTGCGACCGCTGAGGCGCACCTGCGACTGCTGGAGCTCCAGGTCGGCGACGGCCCGGCGCACCTGCTCCACCGTCCCGGCCCGCACCCCCGGACGCTCGTGCAGGACCCGGTCCACGGTCGCCTCGGACAGCCCCGCCTGCACGGCGATGTCCCGCACGCTGAACTTCCGCCTCACCGCGTGAGTCTCGCACCCACCCGGGCCCGGACTCAGCCCTGGTAGCGCCCCGGGCGGTGGTTCATCGACAGCACGAGGTTGAGCACCACCGCACCGAGGGCGGAGAGCCCGACCACCGAGGGCGGGACGACCGTGAGGGAGGCCAGCACCACGACGACGTCGAGGGCCATCTGGACGTACCCCGCGCGCCAGCCGAACCGGTCCTGCAGCAGCAGGGCCAGGATCCCGAAACCCCCGAGACTGGCCCGGTGGCGGAACAGCACCAGGATCCCGAGGCCCGCGGCCAGGTTCCCGAACAGCACCGCGTAGACCGGCGCGACGTCCAGGTCCGGCAGGGCCGCCGCGTGGATCGAGGAGAACACCGACACCGCGACCACCGCGACGAGGGAGCGGACCGTGAACGCCCAGCCGCGCGTGCGCAGGGCCACCACGAAGAACGGCAGGTTCACCAGCGGGAAGAGCACGGCGAAGGGGATCGGCGCGGTGTAGCTCAGCAGCAGGCTGAGCCCCGCGGTCCCGCCGGTCACGGCGGACGTGCTGTGCAGCAGGAACAACCCGAAGGAGGCGAGGAACGTCCCGACGGTGATCCCGGCGACGTCCTCGACGAGCGTGTGGGGTGGCGCCGCGGTCAGCGTCGGCGCGCTCACCGCAGCACCGCCAGCACGCGGTCGTTCGTCGCCGGATCGGCGAGGGTGATCCGGACCCCGTCGCCGGCGTAGCCCCGCACCAGGACGTCGGCGGCGGCGAACGCCTCGACGAGTTCCTCGCGCCGGGCGTCGTCGGCGCGCAGCCAGACGAAGTTCGCCTGCGGATCGGGAACCGTGAAACCCGCGGCCCGCAGCTCGCCCGTGACCCGGGCCCGCTCACGGGTGACCACGCGCACCCGGTCGCGGACCTCGTCGGCCGCGTCGAGGGAGGCGATCGCGGCCCGCTGCGCGAGCGCGCTCACCGCGAAGGGCAGGGCCACCCGACGCAGTCCCTCGGCGAGTTCCGGGGACGTGACGGCGTAGCCGACGCGCAGGCCGGCGAGCCCGTAGGCCTTGGAGAACGTCCGCAGGACGCAGAGGCCGGGGAAGCGGCGTCGCAGCTGCAGGCTGTCCGGGCCGGTGCCGTCGGCGTACTCGACGTAGGCCTCGTCCACGACGACCAGGACCCCCGCGGGCACCTTCCCCAGGAACTCCTCGAACTCGACCGCGGAGATGCCCACGCCGGTCGGGTTGTTGGGCGAGCAGACGAGGACCGCCCGGGTCCGGGGGGTGATCGCGGCGGCCATGGCGTCCAGGTCGTGCCTCTCGTCGGCGCGCAGCGGGACCGGGACGGGCCGGGCCCCGGCCAGGGTCGTGAGGATCGGGTAGGCCTCGAAGGAGCGCCAGGCGAAGACGACCTCGTCGCCCGGGTCGCAGACGGTGGCGAGGACCTGGGCGAGGACACCGACGCTGCCGGGACCGACGGCGATCTCCTCGGCCCGGGCGCCGAGGTGTGTGGCCAGGCGTGCGCGCAGGTCCTCGCACGTCGGGTCGGGGTAGCGGTTCAGGGTGGCGGCGGAGGACAGCACGACGTCCAGCACCGACGGCAGCGGCGGGTAGTGGCTCTCGTTGGCGGCCAGCGCCGCGGTCAGGTCGCTGGTCGCGCGGCGACCGGCGACGTAGCCGGGAAGTCCGGCCACGGTGGACCGGGGGCTCATGATCGTGCTCACCCGCCCAGGTTCGGGGCCCGGTGGAGGCTGCGCAACAGACGCATTCGTGGCTGAGCACGATGGCACCGTCTGGCCGCGAATCGTGGCATCGTGCTCAAAGTGACGACCTTCACCGCCCTGGATCCGCTCGACGCCCGGATCCTGCTCGCCCTGGACGCCGACCCGGACGCGACGGTCCTGTCCCTGGCCCGTGAGCTCGGGGTCGCCCGCAACACCGTGCACGCCCGGGTGCACCGGATGAACGCGGCCGGCGCGCTGGGGGAGTTCAGTCGCCGCCTCGATCCCGTCGCGCTCGGCTACCCGATGGTCGCGTTCCTGTCCGTGGCGCTGAGCCAGGCGTCGGGACCGGAGGCCGTCGCCGCGCTCCGCGAGGTCCCCGAGGTGGTCGAGATGCACGCCACGACGGGCGACGCGGACCTGCTCCTGAAGATCGTCGCCAGGGACACCTCCGACCTGCACCGCATCACGACGTCGCTGTTCAGCGTGCCGGGGGTCGTCCGCACCAGCACCTCGATCTCGCTGGCCACGGAGCTGCCGCCGCGGCACGGGGCGCTGCTGCGCCGGGTCGCGGGGGGCTGAGGCTCACATCAGCACCGACGACAGCAGCAGGCTCGTCTCTGAGTTCACCACCCCGTCGACCCCGCGGATGCGGCCGAGCACGCGGTCGAACTCGGTCAGCGACGTCGTGCGGATCTCGGCGACGAGGTCCCAACCACCGTTCGTCGTGTGCAGCGAGACGATCTCGGGCAGGCCGCGCAGCCGCTGGATCACCCGGTCCGTGGCGCGACCCTCGAGCTCGATGAACGAGATCGCCCGGACGTCGCCCTCGGCCCCCTCCCGGACCCGGGTGGTGAACCCGAGGATGGACCCGTTGGTCTGCAGCCGCTCGATCCGGTGGGTGATCGTCGCCCGGGTCACCCCGAGCCGCCGGGCCAGCGACGCCGCGGGTTCCCGGGCGTCGGTGCGCAGAGCGGCCAGCAGTCGCCGGTCGAGGTCGTCGAGTTCGGGCACGGGAACAACCTAGGCGTTGTGCGTCAGGGCTCGGTCCGATCCGTGCAGTTGCCACCTGCAGATCGCGCGATCAGCCGGTTGATCCGCAGCAGACCCCGTTCCTAGCCTGGGGGACATGCAGTTCGTGAGCGTGCGCAACATGGCCCGGTGGGTCAGCTCGACGGGACCCGAGGCGGTCATCGCCGGGATGGTCGACGTCCTGGAGCGGGACTTCCGGCGGTGGCCGGACTTCGAGCGGACACCCCGGCTCGCGGCGCACTCCGCCGTCGGGGTCATCGAGCTCATGCCGACCACGGACGGCGAGCAGTACGGGTTCAAGTACGTCAACGGCCACCCCGGCAACCCCGCGCACGGTCTGCAGACGGTGACCGCGTTCGGCGTGCTCGCCGACGTCTACACCGGCTACCCGACCTTCCTCGCCGAGATGACGCTGCTGACCGCGCTGCGCACGGCCGCGACCTCGGGGCTGGCTGCCCGCTGGCTCGCCCCGCCCGAGGCTCGCGACGGCGTGATGGCGATGATCGGGACCGGGTCGCAGGCGGAGTTCCAGGCCCTCGGCATCCGCTCCCAGCTCGGCATCCACCGGTTGCGGGTCGTCGACGTCGACCCCGCCGCCACGAGCAAGCTCGTCCGCAACCTCGTCCCGCTCGGCTTCGAGATCACGGTCTGCGCCAGCGCCGCCGAGGCCGCCCGGGGGGCCCAGGTCGTGACGACCTGCACGGCCGACAAGCAGAACGCCACCGTCCTGCACCTCGACGACATCGCCCCCGGCGTCCACGTCAACGCCATCGGCGGTGACTGCCCCGGCAAGACCGAGCTCGACCCGCGCATCCTGCAGGCGGCCGACGTCTTCGTCGAGCATACCGAGCAGACCCGCGTCGAGGGTGAGATCCAGCACCAGCCGGCCGACTTCGCGGTCACCGAGCTGTGGCAGGTCATCCGCGGTGAACGCGCCGGCCGGGGCAGCCGCACCACGGTCTTCGACTCCGTGGGCTTCGCGATCGAGGACTTCTCGGCGTTGACCTACGTCCGGGACGCGGTGCGCGACAGCGCCTTCGCCGAGACGATCGACCTCATCGCCGGACCCGAGGACCCCAAGGACCTCTTCGGTCTCCTCGGAGCGCCCGTGCCGATCGGGTGACGCTCGGGTTGCCGCGGCGACGCTCCCGCGGGACGGTTGAGGTCCGGACGGACCAGGGAGGCAGTCGTGGCACGGCTCGAACTCGACGCGGGGTTGTCCTCCGTCGGCGCTGCCCGGCACTGGGCCGCCGACGAGTTCCTCCGCGGTGACGGCCGGGGCGACGACCACGAGCTCGCGGTCCTCGAACTGCTGGTGACCGAGACGGTCTCCAACGCCCTCCGGCACGGCCGCGGACCGGTCAGCCTCGAACTGAGCCGGGACCTCGCCACCGGCGGCGTGCACGTCGCCGTCCACGACGGCGAGCCGAGCGCCCCCGTCCTGAGGGACGTCGACGACCACGCGACCGGGGGCCGGGGCATCGCCCTCGTCGACCAGCTCGCGCAGTCCTGGGGAACCGACCTCCAGGGCGCCGAGGGTAAGACGGTGTGGTTCGACCTCGTCCCCCTCCCCGCCGCCGCCTGATCCCTCGTGCGCGAACGTTTCACGCGCGAACGGGTAGCCTGGCGCGATGACCGCTGAGCTCGAGACCGACCCCCTCGCCCTGGAGCGACAGGTCTGCTTCGCGCTCGTGGTGGCCGCCCGGACCGTCCTGTCGGTCTACCGGCCCGTGCTGGAGCCGATGGGGCTGACCCACCCGCAGTACCTGGTCATGCTGGCTCTCTGGGGCAGCGAACCGATGTCGGTGAAGGACCTCAGCGAGGCCCTGCAGCTCGACCCGCCGACGCTGTCACCGCTGCTGAAGCGGCTGGAGGCCGCGGGTCTGCTGGAACGCCGGCGCCTCCCCGAGGACCAGCGGTCGCTGGCCGTGACCCTCACCGAGCAGGGCCGGACGCTGCGCGTCGAGGCGTTGAAGGTCCCGGCGCAGATCGTGGCCAGGCTGGGCATGGACGTCGGGGAGCTCGAGCGCCTCCGCGACGGCCTCACCCACGTCATCGACGCCGCCGTCCGCGCCGACAAGGGCGCCTGACCGCCCGGGACGTCGTCCCGCGAGCTCAGGAACCCGTCGGGTACGGGTGATCGGCGTCGTCGGCGTAGCAGATGCCGAAGGGCTTGTTCGTGATGAACAGGAACGTGCAGTCGTTGTCGGTGGCTCCGTGCTCCATCCAGCCGCCCTCGGGGAACCACACGAAGCTCCCCGGTCCGTGGTCCCCGGAGTGGGTGCGCAGCACCCCGTCGAGCACGAACATGCCGTGCGCGCAGGGATGGGTGTGCCAGACGTTGGTGAAACCCGCGGCGTAGCGCATGAGGAAGACCTGCATCCCGGTCTCGGGATCGTCGTGCAGCACCTTCGTCGGGATGCGGGCTCCGGTCTGCGGCACCGTGAACAGGTCCCAGGGCAGGGAACTGGTGTCGGTGGCGAGCACGTCGACCAGGTTGGTCGGGATCATCGGGAACCTCCGGGGTGGGTGTCGGTCAAGCGGCGGTAGAGCTCGAGGTGGGTCCGTGCGGCGGCGGTCCAGGTGTGCCGGGCGGCCAGCTCCCGACCGCGAGCGACCCGGTCGGGATCCGGGGTCTCGATCGCGGACCGCAACGCCTGCGCCATCCCCGACGGTTTCGCCGCGAACAGGGCCGCCCCGTCGAAGACCTCCCGCAGCACGGGCAGTTCCCGGGTCACCAGCGGGACCCCGGCGGCCAGCGCCTCCATCGCGGCGAGCCCGAAACCCTCCTTCGTCGACAGGAAACCCATGGCCGCTGCACCCGTTACCAGCCCCGGGAGTTCCTCCTCGTCCACGACACCCAGCACGACGGGGTCCACCCCGAGTTCCCCGGCGAGCCGGTCGAACCGCACGCGGTAGTCCCGGTGGTCGAACAACGTCTCGCCCCCGGCGATCACCAGCCGGACGTCGGGGAGCTCCTCCCGCAGCAGGGCGAGCGCCCGCAGCAGGTCGAGGCTGCCCTTGCGGGGTTCGATCCCGCCGACGGCGACGACGTAGCGACCGAACCGGTCCCGCCACCGTCCGGGGTCCGCGCGGGCGAACCGGGCGGAGTCGACCCCGTTGGGGATCACCGTCGCCGAGATGCCCCATCCGTCGGCGAGTTCCCGCGCCACCGCACCGGACACGCAGACGTGCGCGAACGGTTCGACGATCGCCTTCTCGTGGCAGGTCACGAGCTGCGGGGTGGTGAAGGTGTCCAGGTGGTGGACGGTCCGCACGCAGCGCCCCACGGCGTTCGCGCTGATGCAGTCCTGGGCGTGCACCACGTCGTAGCCGGCCGGGTCGAACCCCGCGCGCAGCACTTCGATCGACCGGACGATCCTCTCCCCGACGTCCTCGCCGTCCCGCGCGGTGAACTCGACCACCCGGACGTCGACCCGGGGGTCCACCGGCCGGAAGAACGCCCGGTCGCCACCCCGGCCCAGCGTCCACACCGACACCTCGGCCCCGGCGGCGACGAGCGCCTCCGCCAGCGCGAGGGTGTGGACGACCCCGCCGCGGGGTTTCGTCGAGTACGTGGTGAGCGCGATCCTCATCAGCGGACGGCGACCAGGTGACGCGCCGGGGACAGTTCCTGGACCCGGTCGGCGAGGAACTCCGCGTCCCGGGCCACCCCGGCGAACCGCCCGGAACCCCAGGTGTGCATCCACGGCAACCCGAGGAAGAACAACCCCTCGGTACCGGTGACGCCGCGGGTCTGGCGCGGTCGCCCCCGGCCGTCGAACACGCCGAGCTCGATCCAGCGGTAGTCCGCCCGGTACCCGACGCTCCACACGATCGAGGTGACGCCGCTCGCCGCCAGGTCCAGGACGGTGACCTCCTGCTCCGGGTGCCACACCGGAACGTAGCGGGCCTGTTCGGGCGCCTCGATCCCGCGGGCGGCGATCCAGCGGTCGATGGAGTCCTTGATGCTCTCCGCCACCGCGTCGGCGTGGTCCAGCGCCCCGCCCAGCGTGGGCGCGAACGTGACGACCCCGTCGCGGACGTCCTCCAGCCGGCCGTGCAACCGCATGCCCTCCAGGGCGAAGGTCCGCAGGTCGATGTCCCGGCCACCGTCGCGGCCCGTCATGTAGTGGTTCGTCTTCTCCTGCGCGGCAGCACCACCGGGGACCTCGGTGGCGGAGACGTCGTAGACGCCCATGTCCTCGAGCCAGGCGATGCAGTCCCGGCCGCGGTAGGTCCGGGCGCAGCGCGGGGCGTTGCCGACGGCGAGGTGGACGGTGCGCCCGGCCAGGTGCAGGTCCTCGGCGATCTGGGCCCCCGACTGCCCCGACCCGACGACGAGAACCGCCCCGTCGTGGAGTTCCGGGGAACCACGGTAGAGCGAGGAGTGCAGCTGCGCGATCCCCTCGGGAACCCGCTCGGCCGCCGCCGGGACGACGGGGAGGTGGTACCCGCCCGTCGCCACGACGACCTGCCGCGCCGTGAACTCCCCGGCGCTGGAGGCGACGTGGAAGAGCCCGTCGTCCTCGCGGGTCAACCGCGTCACCTCCACGTGCTCGCGCACCGGCGGTCCGAAACCGGCGGCGTAGGAGGTGACGAACCGGTGCACGTCGTCGCGGGGCATGAACCCGTCGGGGTCCTGACCACCGAACTCACCGGTGTAGGAGAACCCGGGGAGCCGGCACTGGAAGTTCGGGGTGACCAGGGTGAACGCGTCCCAGCGACCGTCGCGCCACTCGTGGCCGATCTCGTCGCGTTCCAGCAGGACGTGGTCGATCCCGCGCTGAACGAGGTGCCAGCTGAGCGACAACCCCGCCTGCCCCGCGCCCACGATGAGCACGTCGTGGTGTTCGGTCATGACTCCTCCTGGGAGAGCGGGGGTTCGAGGGCGAGGACCCGGACCGTCCCCACCGTGCCGGCGGCACGGTCCTCGATGGCGGCGAGCTGGGCCACGGCCGAGGTGCAGGTCATCCCGAACTTCGCCCGGACCCGTTCGCCGGCCTCGGTCAGCGCCGTGCGGGCGCGGGCGGTGAACTCCTCGACGGTGTACTCGGCGCCGACCTCGAGGTGGTTGTGCACCACGAGCGAGGGGGAGTAGCAGTGCTGGACGCCGCCGTCCGGCCACCGGACGCTGAACGTCATCTCAGGCATGCGCCGGCTCCCGCACGAGGGCGCCGTACACGTCCGGACGGCGGTCGCGCAGGTTGAACATCGCCCGCCGGGCCGCGTCGAGTTCCGCCTCGACGTCGACGTCCGCGGCGGCGACCCCGGCGCCCACCCCGGTGTCGGCCAGGACGTCACCGCCGGGCCCGACGACCTTCGCGCTGCCCACGAACCGCAGTGAACCGAACGTGCCGGCCTGGTTGGAGGCGACCCAGACCACCTGGTTCTCCAGGGCCCGCGCCTGGTCGTAGAGGTCGAACCGCTTCTTCCAGCGGTCCTGCGCGAGGTCGGCCGCGGCCGCGGTCCGGGCCCCGGGCCAGGCGGAGATGCTGACGATGATCCGTGCCCCGTCGAGCGCCGCGGTGCGGGCGGCCTCCGGGAACGCCTTGTCGTAGCAGATCTGCAACCCGATCCGCCCGACCGGCGTCTCGAACGCCTCGAACGTCGAACCCGCCGCGTAGGAGAGGTTCTCGCCGAGGGGCTGGTGCACCTTGCGGTGCACCCCGAGGACGCCGTCCCCGGTCAGGGCGACCGCGGTGTTGTACCGGTCGGTCCCGCCGTCCTCGCAGATCCCGAGGACGACCACGACGTCGCGAGCCATCTCCTGCACCCGGCGCAGTTCCGGCCCGTCCAGAGCCAGGGCCGGTGGACCGGAACGCTGCCGCCGGGTCTCCGCGGTCCCGCGGTCCTCCGCGGAACCCAGGGAGGACAGGTACCCGCCGAGGCAGGCCTCCGGCAGGGCGATCAGTCCCGTGCCCTCCGCCCGGGCCCGCCGCAGCAACCGGTCGATGGTGGCGTAGGCGGCGTCGAGGTCACGGCCGAAGTTCTCGGCCACGGCAGCCAGTCTGGTTCTCATGCGGTTCCCATTCCCGTCACGGTGCCCCGGATCACCGGGGTCACCTCTCCGTCGGGCCAGCGCAGCGAGACCCCGGAGGGTCCCGGCCGGAGGCGGCCGATCGTTCGTGTGGTGGCCGGTCCGGCGGGTGCCGGTGCCCGGCCGGGGGTGTCGGCGGTCAGCATCCCGAACCCCGGGAAGCAGGTGAACCAGTCGCCGACGGTGGTCCCGGCCGGACGCGGCACGGCGGCGACGTCGATCTCGGCCGCGACCCCGCTCGCCTCCGCGAGCATCCCCGCGGTCCCGACGAGACCGGCCATGCTGACGTCCTTCGCGGCGGCCGGTGCGGTGCGGGCCACGAACGACCCCATCGCCCGCAGGTCGCCCGCGCGCCGCCAGGACGTGGAGTCCCACTGCGACCCCGCGTACCCCGGTCGCCAGTGGCCCTCGAGGTCCGCGGTCAGCGACAGGTCGTGCCCCGCCCGCCCCCCACCGGCCGGGACCGGGTGGTCGCTGCGCCCCAGCGCCGTCACCGACAGGGCCGCGGGAACCCCGAGCTGGGTGTGTCCTCCCAGGACCGGGACCCCCCAGGCCTGCGACGCCGCCCGCAACCCGGCGACGATCTCGGCGGCGTGCTCCCGGGTCGGAGCCGCCAGCGCGTCCAGCAACCCGACGGGTTCGGCCCCCATCGCGGCGAGGTCGTTGACGTTCACGAGGACGGCGCACCACCCGGCCCACCGCGGGTCGCGGTCCACGAGCGAGGGCAGGATCGCGTCGCAGGCCGCGACGACGTCGGTTCCCGGTACCGGGGAACCGTCGTCCCCGCGGAACCCCATCGGAGTTTCGACGAACTCGGCCAGCAACCCCGCCAGGGCCGACTTCGTCGCGTCGGCCAGCCGTTGCGGGCGGTCCACCGGGTAGCGGACCAGCACGTGCGGAGTGCCCTGCACCTCGACGTCGCGGACCCGTTCCCACCCCAGCCGCCGGAACAGCACCGCGTTCGCGGCCTGGACCGTCGCCTCGAACCGCAGCGCGCCGAGGTCCTCGGCGTGGGCGCAGGCTGCCCGGACCAGCGCGGTCCCGACCCCGCCGAGGGTGCGCGCACCGGCGGCCACGACGAGTCGGCTCCCGCGCCACCAGCCGACATCGGGTTCCGCGCACGGGGCCAACCGCACGCCACCCACGACGGTCCCGTCCGGGGTCCGGGCCACCAGGACGCGGCGACGCGGGTCGTCGTCGGCCTCGTCGTGGTCGTCGAGGTCGAACAACTGCTGCTCCGCGACGAAGACCTCGCGCCGCACCCTGCGGTACGCGGTCTCGGCCGCGGCGTCCGCGACCTCGACGTGGAACCTCGCGCGGGGCCGTGGGACCCCGGCGAGGACGGGCACGTCCGGCGCGGCGAGGAACTGGTGCGGGACGAGGTGCTCGAGGTCCACCGGAACCCCTACGCGCCGAGGTTCTGCAGGACCGAGCAGGCGCCGCAGGCGGCGCAGCCGGCCATCTGGTCCGACCCGCGCATCCCCGCGGTCTGCAGCGCCTCCGCGACCCGGCGGGAGACGTCCGCCAGGACGGCTGGATCGGGTGCGGCAGCCCCGTCCTCGTCCACCGCGAGGGTGCCGGCCAGCGGCCGGAACGGGACGACGAACGGGTAGACCCCGAGCTCGACGAGGCGCTGCGCCCCGGCGACGAGTTCGTCCGGGTCCTCACCCAGCCCGACCAGCAGGTAGGTGGAGACCTGGTTGCGCCCGAACACCCGGACCGCCTCGGTCCACGCCGCCCAGTACTCGGCCAGCGGGACGCTCGACTTGCCGGGCATCCACCGACGGCGGACCCCGTCGTCGAGGGACTCGACGTGGAGGCCGATCGACGACGCCCCGGCCTCCCTGAGCTCGGCGATCGTGGCGAGGTCGGCGGGGGGTTCGCACTGCACCTGGACCGGCAGTCCCGGAACGGCCTCCACGATCGCCCGGACGCACCGGGCCAGGTGCCGCGCCCCCCGGTCCGGTGCGGTCGAGGTCCCGGTCGTCATGACGACGTGCCTGACCCCGTCGAGGCGGACCGCGGCCTCCGCGACCTCGGCGAGCATCGCGGGGGTCTTGACCGCGATCGTCGCGCCGGAGTTCAGGGACTCCTCGATGGCGCAGAACCGGCAGCGGTTCTCCGGTGCGTAGCGGGAGCACGTCTGCACGACGGTCGTCGCGAGGACGTCCTTCCCGTGCAGCTTCGCGATCTTCTCGTAGTTCGTCCCGTCGGTGGTCTCCAGGTCGTAGAACCGCGGTCGCCGCACGGGCTCGACCTCGATGCCGAGGTCGGTGACCGACCCCATCCGCTCGATGAGCAACCGCCCGTCGTGGACGAGGTAGGGGCTGTCGGCGCGCCGGGGGATCGCGGAGGCGAACCCGTCCAGGACCACGTGGCCGTCGTCGCTGGGGCCGGCCCCACCCGTGCGGCGCACGGGCGTGGCCAGCCGGACACCCCGGATCGCGACGTCGGCACGCGTGGCGACCCTGTCCGGGCAGGACATCAGAGGTTGTAGGTCGAGTTGATGATCGCGCCCTTGCGGGCGTAGTGGATGAGGGCGTCCTGCACGTCGAGCGGGTGGCAGGGGATGACACCCTCGATGAGGTCCTCCTCGCGGTTGCCGTGCAGGGCGAGGCCGAAGCGGCAGCAGTAGACCGTGCCGCCCTCGGCGATGAACGTCGCCAGCGAACCGTTGATGTTCTGCTCACCCGGGAACCCCGAGTCCCCGACGGTCGGGAAACCGCGGGTGTCGATGCAGTTCATCGCGCCGGGACCGTAGAAGTAGATGGCGGAGTCGAAACCCTTCCGCAGCGCCCGGGTGGCCTGCAGGACCGCGACGAAGCTGACCGACGACTCGTGGGCGATGCCGTGCACGAGGGTGAAGTAGGTCTCGCCACCCTCGGCCTGGTAGTCGGGGAACACCTTGGTGGAACCGTAGAGGTTCTCGCCCTTGGCCTTGCTCGGGTGCGGGACCTCGGCCAGCGACCTGGCGATGTTCGCCTCGATCTGCTCGTCGATCGCGGTGCCGGTGGTCGACGTCGTGGTGGTCGTGGTCATGTCTGGCTCCTCAGCCGTAGAGGGTGGAGTAGTTGTCCTGCAGGAACATCCGGACGAGTTCGGAGTTCCCCGAGGCCGCCTGCAGGCGAGCGAGCTCGCCCGCGTGGTCGCCCCACGGTTCGTCGCTGGCGAAGAGGACGCGGTCCGCGCCGACCCCTCGCCGTTCGATCTCCTGCGCGAGCCACCGGGGTGCGAAGCCGATGGCCCAGCTGGTGTCGGTGTAGACCTTCTTGCCGGCCTCGATCCAGTCGAAGAACCGGCCACCGATGAGTTTGACGTGGGCGCTCATCCCGCCGCCGAGGTGGACGAGGTGGATGCGGACGTGGTCGCCGTAGCGCTCCACGAGCTTCCCCACCTCGTCGATGTCCGAGGCCGCACCGGGGGAGGTGTGCACGTGCACGACGAGGTTCCGCTCGCGGGCCGTGCCGAAGATCTTCTCGATCTGCGGTTGCGAGGTCGGGTCGTCCACACCGCCACCGAGCAGGAAGCTCGTCTTGAGCGCGACCACCCCACGTTCCCCGGCCAGGGCCAGGGTGGCGTCGGTGAGCTCGGCGTCCTGGGCGCGGGGCGAGGTCCACAGCCCGCAGAGGAACCGGTCGTCCTTCGCCGCGGTCTCCAGGACCAGGTCGTTCAGGGCGAAGGACGCCGCCGCGACCGGGACGCCGTAGTTCGGCAGGAGGAGGGCCCGGGCCGTGCCCTCACGGTCGAGGTCGGCGAGCAGGTCCGCGATCTGGTCGCGGGCCGTGGTGTCGGGGTTGACCGGCGGACCCCCGTAGAAGGGGTACGCCGGCAACCGTCCGAGGTGACGGTGCGCGTCGTACGTCGTGGTGCTCGGGGTGTTCGGCACGGGACATAGTTCACGCCCTAACTGTTTCGTGCTGGTTACACCTGGAACACGTTCAGGTTTCGTACACGTCGCTGCGCCGCTCGTCCAGGTGGTGCAGCGTGCGCCGCGCCCGGGCGACCTCGGCCTCGACGTCGACCTCGACCGCGGCCAGCCCGCCCTTGGACCCCGTCCGGGCCAGGACGTCGCCCCCGGGGCCGACGACCTTGGCCTGACCGAGGAAGCGGAGCGAGCCGTGCATGCCGGTCTGGTTCGAGGAGATCCAGACGACCTGGTTCTCCGCCGCCCGGGCGCAGTCGTAGAGGTCGAAGAGGCGCGACTGGCGGTCCTGGGGGAGCCGTGAGGCACGGTCGGTCACGCTCGCCGGCCAGGCGGACAGGCAGGCGATGGCCTGCGCGCCCTGCAGGGCCAGGGTGCGCGCGGCCTCGGGGAAGGTCTTGTCGAAGTCGATGAGCATCCCCAGCCGGCCGACGGGGGTGTCGAACGCGGCCAGCCGGTCACCCGCCGCGTACAGCTCCGCCTCACCGGGCGGCAGGTGGACCTTGCGGTGGCGGCCCAGCACCCCGTCCCCGCTGAGGCAGACCGCCGCCGGGTGCTGCACGGGGGTGCCGTGGACCTCCTCGACCTCGGTGTAGCCGAGGCACACCGTCAACGGTCCGCACGCCTGCCGCAGGAGCTCGAACACGGGGTCGTCCGCGGCCAGGGCCGGGGGGACCTGCGCGGAGTCGATGTCCACGAGGTCCGGCAGGTAGCCGCCCAGGGTGCCGTGCGGCAGCACCAGCAGGTCGGTCCGGGACGCCCGCGCCTCGGCGACGATCCCCAGCGCCTTCGCGAGACCGCGCTCGAGGTCGGGGCCGAAGTTCGCGGCCACCGCCGCGACGCGGACGGGGTGGGACACGTCAGGAACCCGGCGTCAGTCGAACGCGGCGACGTGCTCGCCCAGCAACGACAGCGCGAGCTCGCAGAACATCGAGTCGGCCCAGGAGAACCACTCCCGCGTCCACTGCGAGGGGTCGTCGACGTGGAAGCCCTCGTGCACGTGCAGGGTCCCGTCGTCGGTGTCGGCGATGAGCTGCAACGTCGCGACGCGCTCGTCGGGGTCGCCGCTCGTCAGGGCCTGCACGGCCAGCGAGATCGGCCAGACGTAGCGGTCGGGGGTGTGCGGGCTGCCGATCCCGGTCGCCGCGGTCCCGCGGTGGAACCACGGGTTCGCCTCGCTCAGGACGAGGGCCCGCGTCGCGACGTAGAGCGGGTCGTCGGGCGCGCACGCGCCCAGCAGGGGCAGCGACAGCAGGCTGGGGGTGTTCGCGTCGTCGGCCAGCAGGACGCCGCCGAGACCGTCGACCTCGTAGGCCCAGACCCGTCCGTGCACCGGGTGCTCCACCACCCCGAACTCCTCGACCCCCGCCCGCAGTTCCGCGGCCAGCGTCTCCGCGTCCGCGGCGAGCGCGGGGTCGTCGAACACCTCGCGGGCGAACGTCCCGACGTGGTCGAGGGCCCGGGCGGCGAAGAGGTTCGCCGGGACGTTGTAGCCGTACTCGCAGGCGTCGTCGCTGGGCCGGAAACCCGACCAGGTCATGCCCGTGCGGCCGAGCGGGGTCCCGAGACCGTCCCGGTCGAGGGTCTCGCTGCGCTCGTCGGTGGGGCGCACGAAGCGGTAGGGGGACTTCTCCTCGTGGTCCTGCTCGAGGCGCCACTGGTCGACGATCGACCGGCAGGCCGCCGCCGCGTCGTGCCCGAGGACGTCGTCGCGGCCGGTCGCCCGGCGCAACCGGTGGGCGAGCAGCACCGGGAAGGCCAGGGAGTCGACCTCGTACTTGCGTTCCCACAACCAGGGGTCGTCGCCGAGGTCGCCCGGTTCGTGGCAGGCGCCCGTCGGGCCGTCGTTGAAGGCGTTGGCGTAGGGGTCGTGGACGATCGAGGTGAACTGGGTGCGCAGCACCCCCGCGATGACGTCGGCCAGCGCCGGCGCCCGGTCCAGCAGCAGCAGGTACGCCTGCCACTGCGCGGTCGAGTCCCGCAGCCACATGGCCGGGATGTCGCCCGTCACGACGAAGACGGACCCGTCGGGCCGCAGGGTCGGGGTGCGGTCGACGGTCTCGCGCAGGGCCCGGGCGAACATCGCGCCCACCCGTTCCCCCGCGCGGCGCGAGACCTCTGCGCTGAGGTCGTCCACGAGGCCTTGCGGCAGCAGTTCGCTCACGCCCGCAACCTAGCGCGCGGCCTCCACCCGCCACAGGTTCGCCGCCCCGATGGCCGCGACGGGACGGTCCCCGGGCAGCAGGACGAGCCGGTCGTGCAGGGCGAGCCCGCGCAGGAACGGCGAACCCACCGCCTGCTGCTGCAGCGCGTCGGACACGCTGCGCAGCAACGGGTCCCCGAGGGCCGCGACCCCTCCGGCCAGCACGACGGTGCTCGAGTCGGCGGTCAGGGCCAGGGTGCGCACGGTCAGGGCCACCGCCGCGGCCCACCGGTCGCGGACGCCGACGGCGGCCGGGTCCCCGGCCTCGGCCGCGGCGAACAGGTGGACGGCGGAGCGTCCTTCGTCCCCGTGCGGCCACGCGCGCCGCAGCGCGGCACCGGAGGCGATCGTCTCCAGGCAGCCCCGCTGCCCGCAGCCGCAGAGGTGGCCGTCCCGGTCCAGCGCCAGGTGGCCGATCTCGCCGGCCGCGCCGCTCGATCCGCGCAGCACCCGACCGTCGACGACGATCGCTGCCGCGAGGCCGGTGCCGAGCGAGACCAGGGTCAGGTCGCCGCCGAGCACGGCGTGCGCGCCGAGGGCGGTCGCCTTGACGTCGTTCTCGACGACGACGGGAACACCGCCGACCGCGCGGCTGACCAGGTCGGCCAGCGCCACCGGTTCCGGACCGAACCCCAGGTTCACCGCACTGCGGACCGTTCCGGCCACCGGGTCCACGAGTCCCGGGATCCCGATCCCCACGCCGGCCACGGGCAGGGTCGAGTCGCCCACCAGGTCCGACACGAGGGCGACCACCGTCGACACCACGTCGACGACGCCGCCGGGGGAGGGACGGCGCGCCGTCGCGAGGACCTCGTCCCCGGGACCGAGCGCCACCCCGTCGATCTTCGTCCCGCCGATGTCCAGGCCGACGCGCACGCTCGCCCGCGGGCCCCGGAGCTCGGCTCGCCGGGGCGTGAGCACGGCCACCGGTCAGCTCACCGCACGCAGCAGGGCGTGGCGCAGGGTGGAGAACTCGGCGAGGCTGTCGGCCAGCCCACCCGGCCGCGACCGCAGCAGCCAGCACGCCCGCTGCTCCTCGAGCAGGTCGTCGAGCTCGGGGAGCATCCGCGCCGCCGCGGTCGCCTCGAACGAACCGTCGCTCTCGCGGGCCTGCAGGACGCGGACGGCGAACTCGCTGAGCCGCAGCGCCTGGGTGAGTTCGCGCAGCACGACGTCCCCGTCGGAGGCGGCGGGTTCCGCGGTGCGCAGGTCGAGCAGGCAGTCGGTGAGGATCCGCTGCGCGGTGGTCAGGGCGTCCGCGCTCGGCACGGCCCACGGCGCCAGGTCGTCGGTCTCGCGCAGGGCGAGGACCAGCGGCGAGGCGTTGAGCACCGGGGTGCCGAGGACGTGGCAGACCTTCCCCGCCCGCACGAGGACGTCGCCGGTCACCCCCTGCGGGTCCAGCAGCAGCCTCGTGTCGAGGACCTCGGCGACGTCCAGGTCGCGGTTGCTCTCCAGCGACCACGACACCGCGCCGCCGAACAGCACCGGGCCGAAGGCGACCGACGGCGGGTCCCAGTGCCCGTGGTCACCCCAGGAGGTGTTCAGGTACCCCTGCGCGGAGTTCGCCAGGCCGACCTCGGCCGCGTCGACCATGTTCCCCAGCGCGTTCTCCCACCGGCCGAGCAGCGAGTTCCAGTTGCTGGCGCCCGGGGCGACCCAGAACGGGATGCCCGCGTCGAGCAGCAGCTTGGCGCGGTCGCGGAACCCGTCGCGGAGCTTGGTGATGTCGACCCCGAGGCTGCGCCACTCCTGGACCTGGTCCGGCTGCGCGGCGTCGACGACCTCGGCCAGCAGACCGGGGGAGTCGTACTGCCAGACGACGGGGATCGCGCCGGCGGGGACCTTGTCCATCAGTTCGGGGTGGTCGCCGAAGACGTCGGCCCAGAACTCCACGGTGTAGCCGCGGTCCAGCCAGGGCTGCATGACCTCGGTGACGTAGTCGAAGTACACCGTGCCCAGGCCGACCTCCTCGGCCCGCTGGCGGCTCTTGCCCTGGCCGAGTTCCCACGGTTCGTCGGCACCGATGTTGATGCGCTTCGTCCGGAAGTTCGGGGTGACGTCCTCGAGGAGCTCCTGGACGAACGCGGCGTTCTCGGAGGTCGGTTCGACGGTGCTCGGCGGGCGGTGCTGGCCGCGCATCGTGAACCCGTCCTCGTTCTCGGCGCGCTTGAGGTGCTCGGGGACCTTGAGGAACCGTTCCATGTGTCCGAGGGTGTTCTGGTTGCAGACCAGTTCGATGCCCTTGGACGCGCACAGCGCGTCGAGCCACTGCAGGTCCTCCGCGGTCAGCGGGGAGGCGTCCTGCCAGACGGCCTGCTGGCCCGTGAACGCGTAGGTGTGCTCGGTGTAGAGCTCGAGGGAGTTGATGCGGGCCAGGTCGAGGACCTCGACCCAGCGGGCCAGGGTGCGGCGGGTCGGCACCCGGTCGCGGCTGATGTCGAGCATGAAACCGCGGACGGGGAAGTCCGGGTGGTCGGTGATCGAGTAGCTCGTCGTCGCGAAGTCGCGGTCGGCGCGCAGCTGGTCGAGCGCGGCGAGGCCGTAGCGCAGACCCGCGGTGTCGGAGTGGGTGAGCGTGACCCCGGCCGCGGAGGTCTCCAGGGAGAAACCCTGGGCCGGGACCGAGGCGTCGAGGACGACGCGCACGGGGGCGTCGACGGCCGGGCCGACGCCGGTCTGCACCGACAGCGTCTTCGGGCGGGGGAAGGGGGTGACAGGCACGGGAGGAGCTCCAGGTCGTGGGTGGTTCGGGGAGGGCGGGCGTCAGCCCTTGACGGCGCCGGCGACCATGCCCTTGGTCATGGCGTTCTGGACGAGGATGAAGACGATGAGGACGGGCACGGCGACGAGGGTCGAACCGGCCATCACCCCGGCCCAGTCGGTCTCCTGCAGGTTGGAGGAGAACGTCTTCAGCCAGACCGGCAGGGTCAGCCGGTCGCCCGAGGCGAGGATCACGAAGGCGAGCGTGAACTCGTTCCACGCGACGAGGAAACCGAAGACGCCCGTCGCGACGAGACCGGGCCCGAGCAGCGGCACGGTCACCCGGAAGAAGGCGCCGAACCGCGAGCAGCCGTCCATCATGGCCGCCTCCTCGAGCTCGACGGGGACCCCGTCGACGAAACCCTTCAGCATCCACACTGTGAACGGGACGATGAGGCCGACGTAGAGCAGCGACAGGCCCGGCACGGAACCGAGCATGCCCCAGCCGTCGAGCATCCGGTACTGGGAGATGAAGAGCGCCTCGGCCGGGATCATCTGCACGACGAGGACCCCGACGAGAACCGCCCGGCGACCGACGAAGGAGAACCGGCTCAGCGCCACCGAGCCGAGGACGGCGGCCAGCAGGGAGACGGCCACGGCCAGGAACGTCACGGCCGCGCTGAAGCCGAGCGATCGCCAGAACAGGGAGTCGTGGAAGATCTGCTGGAACGCGTGCACGCTCGGGTGGATCGGGGCCAGCAGCGGTGGCGTGTCGCGCAGCCGGTCGGCCGGCATGAGCGCCGAGTTGATCATCCAGTAGATCGGGAAGGCCCAGATGAGGGCGAGCACGATCGCCACGACGTTCCACACCGCGCGGTGCTTGTTCTTGGCCGACCGGGTCGTGTCGAACAGTCGGGGGGTTTCCGTGGCCGTTGCCATCAGAGGTCTCCCTGCTTCATGAGGGTCCGCATGTACCGGAAGGTCAGGACGAGGACGAGGAGCAGCATGACGGTGGCCAGGGCCGAGGCGACGCCGTAGTTGCCGCCGCTGATGCCGGTCTCGTAGACGTAGGTCCCGAGCAGGTTCGTGGCCTTGTTGTTGCCCGCGCTGGACTGCAGCACGTTGATCTGGGTGAAGACCTTGAGGTCCCAGATGATCTGCAGCATGAAGAGCAGCAGGACGACCGGCTGGATGATCGGGAGCACCACGGAACGCAGCCGGGTCCAGCCGTTGGCGCCGTCGAGCTGAGCGGCCTCCAGGACCTCCTCGTCGACCTGGTTCAGGGCCGCGTAGGTGGACAGCGTCACCAGCGGCGCCGACGTCCAGATCACCGCGATCGCGGCGATCGCGAAGAAGCTCCACGGGCTGCCCGCGAGCCAGGAGTAGCCGCGGAAGCTCTCCAGGCCCATCGAGGTGAGGATCCAGTTCAGCAACCCGTAGCGCGGTTCGACCAGCCACTTGTAGACGGTCAGGGCCGCGAGCGGCGGCATGGCCCAGGCGAGGACCAGGGCGATCTGCAGCAGGATGCGCGGGACGACCGAGAGTTGCTGCATCAGCACCGCGAGCGCGATGCCGACCCCCATCGTGAGCACCGCGCAGACCGCGCAGAACGCCACGGAGCGCGCGACCACGGTCCAGAAGTAGGAGTCCGTGAGGATCTGGGTGTAGTTGTCGAGACCCACCCACGTGGGCGGACGGCCGAACTGCTGGGCCAGCCCGAACTCCTGGAAGGACATGATGAACTGCTTGACCATCGGGTAGCCGAGGGAGACGACCACGAGCACGACGGGCAGGACCAGCAGGAGGTACGGGACCACCAGCGAGCTGCGACGACGCCGCGGTCGGGACCGACCCCGGCCCGGGGCGGGAACCCCCGGAGCGAGGGTCGGTGCGCTGCTGACGCCGGCGCTGAGCTGATCGGACACCACGGTTCTCCTCCTGCTGGTCCTCGAGATCTCTTCGGGTCAGCTCTTGTTGAGCGCGTCCGCGATGGTCTTGTCCACGTCGGCGGCGACGGTCTTGACGTCCTCGCCCTTGGCGATGCGCACCCAGAAGTCGCGGGGGACGTTGTTGCCGTCGAGGACGCCCCACTGCGGGGAGTTCGGCGTGAGGACGGAGTTCTCGATGATCTCCTGGGCGATGGAACCGGTCGGGCCGGTCAGCGCGGAGGCGAAGGAGGTGCGGCCGGGGATCCAGCCGCCGATCTTGGCCATGTCGGTCATGAAGTCGTCGCCGTACATCAACTTCATGAGCGACTTCGACAGGTCGACGTTGTGGTTGTTCGCCGAGATGCCCAGGCTCGAACCGCCGGAGAACGTCTTGCCGATGCTGCCCGGGGTCAGACCCGGGAGGGCCAGGACGCCGACCTTGTCCGCGTCCCACATGGCCTGGTCGATCTTGGCCGAGGCGACGTTGAGGGCGCTGTACATGCCGATCTTGCCGTCGTTGAACAACTGGTACGCAGCCTGCACGTTCTCGTTGGAGTCGAGGGCGTACTTGGTGGCGTTGAGCATGAGGTCCTGGACCTGGGCCAGGGCGGCCTGCGAGCCGGGGTCGGACAGCATGCCCTTCCAGGTGTCGCCGTCCTTCTCGGCGTACTGGCCGTCGTGGGTGAACAACCAGCCCTCGTTGGTGTGCGGGTCGGCGCCGGGGAAGTAGATGCCGGAGAAGTCCGGGTTCTTCTCGGGGTTCGCGGTGTTCAGGGCCTTCGCGGCGGCGACGAGTTCGTCGAGGCTGGTCGGGACGGCGATGCCGGCCGCCGCGAACAGGTCCTTGCGGTAGTAGTACACGCGGGCCCCGGCGTACATCGGGGTGGCGTAGAGCTTGCCCTCCCACGAACCGGCGTCGATGAAGCTCTGGATGAGGTCGCTGCCGCCGAGTTCGTCCTCCATGTCGGAGATGTCGAGCAGGGCGCCGACCGAGGAGAACAGCGCGACCTGGGTGTTGCCGAACTCGACGACGTCGGGGCTCTCGTCCTTGCTGGCGAGGCTGGTCTGCAGCTTGGAGACGATGCCGTCCCACTGCTGGACCTGGATGTTCAGGGTGGCGCCGGCGTTCTCGGCCTCGAACGCCTTCTTCAGCGCGGCCTGCGTCTCGTCGGGGACGGAGTCCTGCATGAACCAGACGGTGAGGGACTTCGCGTCCCCACCACCGCCGGAGGTGCCGGAGGAGCTGTCGCCGCCGCAGGCGGCGAGGCCGCCGAGGAGGGCGGCGCCGGAGGCGCTGGCGAGCAGGGATCGCCGGGTGAGGTTCATGGGGGCGGCAACCTTTCGAGGTCCGGAGCGACGGTGCTGGCGGTGGAGCAGGTGTGCTGGACGGGCGGTGAGCGTTCGACTCTGCGTTGAGTCTCGACACCCCGGCGTTCGCATGACAAGTGTTAGGACACCTGCTTAACAAGAATGTAACCCTCCCTGCCCATCTCGTGAAGGGGGACTTGCCGGGAGATTCGTAGGTAGGGGAAACTAATCCTGTGACCATCCCCGCGGTGCCCGTCCCGACGCCGCACCCGACGCCGTGGCGCGCCTCCGCGCGCGGCCTGCGGCCCAGCGCGAAGGTCCTGCCCTCGCACGCCCGCGCGCACAACCGCTCCGTCGTGCTGGGGCTCCTCTTCCACGAGGGGCCGGTGTCGCGCGCCGACCTGGCCCGGGCCACCGGCCTCACCCGGGTGACGGTCTCGGAGATCGTGGCGGACCTGCTGACCGACGGGCTCGTCGCCGAGCTGGGCCTGCGGCCGGAGGGACGCGTCGGCAAGCCCGCCATGATGGTGGGGCTGCGCTCGGCGGAGCACCACGTCGTCGCCGTCGACCTGCAGCGGCTGCCCGCCGCCCGCATCGCCGTCCTGGACCTGTCGGGGGCGATCGTCACCGAGAGCACCACCGACTTCACCGGCCTCCGCGGCGAGGACGCCGTCACCGCGCTCGACGGACTGTGTCGCGAGGTGATGGCCGCCGCGGGGCAACGGGTCGTCGGGGTGGGGATCGGGACCCCCGGCATCGTCGACGAGACGGGGGGTGTCGTGGAGTCCTCCCGGTTGGGCTGGACGGGCCTGCCCCTGGGTCAGCGCCTGTCCGCGTCCCTCGGGGTGGGCGTCCACGTCGCCAACGACGCGGACACCGCGGCCCTCGCCGAGTTCACCTACGGCGAGGCGTCCTCATCGGGATTCATGACGGTCGTCGTCGGTCAGGGCGTCGGGGCTGGACTCGTCCTCGACGGCCGTCTCGTCCGCGGGCACCGCCTCGCCGCGGGGGAGATCGGCCACCTCACGGTGGACCCGAAGGGCGAGCCCTGCGAGTGCGGCCGGCGGGGCTGCCTCGAGACGATCGTGGCCCCGACCTACCTGGCGCGGACCCTCGAGGGGCGGAGCCCGGCCCGGCGGCGGACGGCGTTGCGTGACGCCGGTCGTCGCCTGGGTGCGGTCCTGGCCCCGATCGTCGCCGCCCTCGACCTCGAGGAGGTCATCCTCACCGGACCGGGGGAGCTGCTCGACGGCCCCCTCCTCGAGGCGGCCCGCGAGACCGTCGACGCCACGTGCCTCCCCTCCGACGCCGGAGCGCCGCAGGTGCGGATGGCGGAGCTCGGCGCCAACGGCGTGCTGCAGGGCGCCGCCGCCCTCGTGCTCTTCGGCGAGTTCGGCTTCAGCTGACAGGCTGGGGCGGTGAGCGAACCCCTCGAGGTCGTGGCACGCGCAGGACCGCGCGGACTTCCACGCGATCCCACTCCCGCGGCTGCGTGACCAGCTCGTCGTCGAGCACGAGGGTCGTGTCGTGGGCGATCTCATGGTCAAGGTCGAGGACGCGTGGGCCCAGCGCGAGGTGCGCGACCGTGGCCGGGGTGTGCAGGCGGAGCTCGGGTGGGCCCTGGCGCCGGCTGCGACCGGCCGGGGGTTCGCCACCGAGGCGGTGCGGGAGGTGATCCGAACGTGCTTCTCGGACCTCGGCCTGCGCCGCCTCACGGCCAACGCCTTCGCGGACAACGAGGCCTCGTGCCGGCTCGCCGAGCGGGTCGGGATGCGTCGGGAGTCCTACTGCGTCGGCGAATCCCTGCACCGTGACCTCGGGTGGGTCGACAGCGTCGGGTACGCCCTGCTCGCGAGCGGGTGGATGGGAAGCACGTCCGGCCCCGCAGCGTGACCGCTGCGGGGCTGTCGTGTCTCAGAACGGAGGATGGTCGGGCAGGCTCGGCCAGAGTTCCTTCGGTGTCCCGAGCCGCTGGGCGATTCTGGCGTCGTGGGCCTTCGTGGCTTCGAAGACGTACTGGGTCTTGAAGCGGTGGTGGCCCCGGCAGTACGCGCGGAGGTTGTTCGCGGTGGTCTGACCTTCCGGCCAGGGGATCTCGTGGTCGAGGTCGCAGTTGACGGCGGGGACGTGGCAGCCGGGCGCGGTGCAGTACTCATCGCGTGCGGTGATGAAGCGGCGCATGGCGTCGGTGATGGCGTAGGCCTTGGCGCCGACGTCAATGACGTCTCGGGTTCCGGGTGAGTAGATGACCTTGCGCCACATCGCGCCGGTGGTGGTGGCGAGCTCGCGAGCGACGTGGGCCGGGACGGGGCCGACGCCGTCGACGGTGGCTTCCTCGTCGTCGAGGCCGAGGAGGGTGGTCGCGTCGATGCGGACGTGGACCTGCACCGACGTCGCAGGGCGGTGGGTCCGCCCGATCACCGCGGGTGAATCAGCGGTGGCAGGTGTGGTGGGATCCGAGAGGGCGGGGACGGCGCGGTCCATGGCGTCGGTGAGCATGTCGACGATCACGTCGCGAACTCGCTGCCCGTGGGAGCGGGTGTCAGTGATGCCGGCCCTCTTCGCAGCGTCCGCGGCGTGGTCGGCGGCAGCATTGGTGTGCGCCACCAAGCGGAGGGCGAAGGCGGTGGGGGCGATGAACCCGAGGTGGCTGTGGAGGCCGTCCTCGCAGGGGGTGTGTCCCAGTCCGCGGGGGTCGTCGTTCTTCTCCAGAACGACGGATTCGTAGCCAGGGCTGAGAGCTCGGACTTTCCGGGAGCACTTGATGCCCAGTTTCCGTCCGGTCAGACCTGCCTGTGCGTGCAGGACTACCTCGGTGAGGTAGTCCTGCAGGGCCGCGGTGTAGTCCTCTCCTTGGAGGAGTTTCTCGCCCTCCTCGGCGTGGACGGAGGTGACGCGTCCGTCGGGATCGACCTCTTCGGTGAGGGTGGCGATGCGGGCGCCGAGGCGTTCGGCGTGGTCTTCGATGGTGCGGGCCTGGTAGCGGGTGACGCTGCCGTTGGCGACGGCTTGCCAGAGGGTGCGGTGGTCGTGGCCTCTGCGCCAGGCGTTGTGGATGGTGGCGCGGGCGCGGTCGAAGTCCATACCTTCGTCGCGGGAGTACTCCTCGGCGACGAGGTCGACGGCAGCCTCCCGGCGGTCGAACCCGGATCCCGTGATGGTGACGCCGCGGTCCTCGAGCTGGTCGAGGTCGGGGTGGGGGGAGTCGTGGACCATCCGGACGGTGTCGGCGACGCCGAGGAAGAAGAGGGCGTGGGCGGCGTCGGCGAAGCGGCGGTACTTGCCTGGCAGGCCGAAGGCGACCCCGGTGGGGGCCTCTTCCGTCCGCTCTGCGAGTGCCGCCGTCATGTCCTGAGTCTATCGTGTTCGAGCCTTTCGAACAAGCAAACAGTCTGTGCTGCAACGCTTTCACTGAGTCATGCAGATGCCAGCCCTTGACGGATCCGACGCTCGACCTCTATGGCGTGTCCTGCGGATCAAGAAGACGGCTGACATCGAGTCGGCGTGATCGTGCTTGCATGCGGCGGGAGAACAAACCAGTGACACCTTCGAACGCTTGTGCGAGCATGAGTGCGTCGTTCGGGAAGTACTGGCGCAGTAGCAGCTTCGTCAGCACTCCTCGATGTGCGTCTACGGGTGGAGGTTGTGTGTTCAAGTCCTTGACCATCGGATCGTCGCCGGTAGCGACCGTCGACCTGAACCTGATCTCTGTTGAAGCGACGCAGGCCACGTTCACGATGAGCGTTCGTCACGCCAGCCCCGCGACGCATGACGTCACCTCTGACCTGTTCGATGAAGCCGTCGCTTTCGGCGAAGATCCAGGCGGCCCAGCGAGGCTACGACTGACGTTGAACTTCTCTGACGGGCAGTCGGTGGACAACGTGTCCTCACTACAGCGGCAAGCCCCCACCAGCGGTGGTAGCGAACACTCCTCACCATCGGCCAGCGACTTGCCCCTGCTGGCCGGCGGTGAAGGCGGCTCGTACATGACCGACGACGACCCGACGCGAACCGCAGAACGGACTTTCCGGCTGCAGCCCCTGCCGGCGGGGAAGCTGGTGAGCATCGACTTCCGGTGGCCGGGACTGCAGATCCCTGACACGCGCACCGGGTGGACGTAACCCTTCTCGAGTCCGCCGTAGTTCCGTCGCGATTCCGTGGTGGTTCGACTCACGTCGTGGCGCGGTTCATCGAAGGTGCAGCATGATGCAAGCGAGGATCACCTCGTGCGGAAGTAGGCAGCGCGTTTGGTGTAGCGGGTGGCGAAGGCGCGGAACTGTTTGAGCCGGTTGATGCAGCGCTCGACGACGTTGCGCTGACGATAGATCTCGGAGTCGAAGGCGGGTGGCCGTCCACCGGCGGAGCCCTTGGTTTAGCGCCGGGCGATCTGGTCGCTCTTCTCCGGAATGGTCGCTTTGATGCGTCTGCGCCGCAGCGCTTTGCGTGTGGGGCGTGGGTGTAGGCCTTGTCGGCGATGACCCGCTCGACGTTCAGGCGTCGGTTGTCCTCATGCCCACTGCCGCGCAGCGCGGCCAAGGCGTCCAGCAGTGGCAGCAGTTGCGGGTTGTCGCCGGCCTGACCCGGGGTGAGGATCACTGCGAGCGGTGACCCGGACGCGTCGACGGCCAGGTGCAGCTTGGACGTCATCCTCCGGGGAGCGCCCGAGGCACTCCCCCTCGACCGCGAGGGTTTCGATCCAGGATGCACAGCCCCCTTCTTCCGGGCACCGGCTGCTTGCTGGTGGGCCCGGACGTGGGTGGAGTCAATGCTGACCACCGCAGCGACGGCTTCATCGAAGGAACCGATGGAGTCGTCCTTGACGACGACCTCGGCCAGGATCCGATCCCAGGTCCCATCGGCGGTCCACTTCCGTAGCCGCTCATGCGCTGCCTTCCACGGTCCGCAACGTTCTGGGAGGTCCCGCCAGGGTGTGCCGGTCCGCAGCTTCCACAGGATGGCGTTGAGGACCTGGCGGTGATCGGGCCAGCGCCCACCACGTTGCACCATATGGAGGCAACAGCGGTTCGATCGGCCATCTGTGCCCATGCCTTGTTGGTGACCTCGCCCCGGCCTACTCCACCCACGGGGTCATGATGACGCAGCTACGAGATCCGCAGGACATGCCTCTGGACGGCGAACCGCTGTGCAGAGGCGAACAGCACGGGCCGGTGCCGGGGCGTCCCGACGGTTCCCCGCCTACTGCTGGAGCGGCAGGATCGTGGCGAGCGAGTCCAGGGCGCCCAGACGGTCCTCACCGACGGGGAAGAACGACACCTCGTCCAGTCCGGCGGCCTCGAGTTCCGCGATCCGGGAACGGATGCGTTCGGGCGCCCCGACGAGGGCCAGGTCGTCGACCCACTCGTCCGGCAGGCGGCGGGTGAACTCCTCGGCGTCGGCGCACTCGGCGCGCAGCGCGTGGAGTTCCTCGGCGTAGGCGGAGGGGGCGACGTGGGCGGCGGCGTCGGGGGCGCCGACCCACACCAGCCCCGGCCGGACGAGGTCGCGCGCCCGGGCGGGGTCGGCGTCGACCGCGGTGAGTTCGTAGCCGATCAACCGGTGGCCCGGCGCGTCGCCGAGCTGGGAACGGGCGGCGCGGGCGTACTCGGGCGTGACGGGTTCGGCGAGCAGGGTCGCGTCGAGGTGCTCACCGGAGATCGCGAGCGACTTCGGTCCCCGCACGCCGGCGGCGACGGCGGGGGGCACGGCCGGCGGTGATTCGAGGCGGACCCCGTCCAGGTGCACGTAGCGGCCGTCGAGGGTGACCGTCTCCCCGTGCAGCAACCGTCGGATGGCGGTGGCGTGCTCGGAGAACGACGTGAGGGGGCTGGCCCCCCACGCCCCGGCCTGGCGCATCCAGCCGGGGACCCCGTGGCCCAGGCCGAGGGTGAAGCGGCCGGGGAAGAGGTCGGCGAGGGTGGCCGCCTCCATCGCCGTGAACACCGGGTTCCGCGCCGCGGCGGGGGCGATGCCCAGCCCGACGTGGATCCGGCTGGTGATCGCCAACGCGGCCGCGGCCTGGGCGAACCCGCCGCGGAACCCGAGGTCCTCGATCACCCAGAGGGTGTCGAACCCGAGCTCCTCGGCGCGGCGGGCGAAGGGCAGGACGTCGGCGACGGGGAGGTCGCGGGGGAGGGTCACACCGGTGTGCACGCCCCGAACCTACCGGTCGGCGGGTCGGGCCACGGACCGGGCGAAGAACGCCGAGATCGCGACCATGACGAGCACCACGAGGATCGCGGACCGCAAGCCGGCGTGCTGGCCGACGAACCCCAGCACCGGCGGTCCGACCAGGAACGCGGTGTAGCCCGCCGTCGCGACGGCGCTCACCCGGCGGGCCGCCCCGACCGGGTCGTCACCGGCGGCGGAGAGGGCGACGGGAAAACCGAGGGCCGCTCCGAGACCCCACAGGAGCACCCCGGGCACGGCCACCGCGATGCCCGGGGCGAAGGAGACCAGCCCGATCCCGACGACGGCCGAGCACGCGGAGGCCAGCACCACCGGCGTCCGGCCGAACCGGTCGAGGAACCAGCCGCCGCCGAACCGGCCGACCGCCATCGCGCCGCCGAAGGAGGCGAACACCAGCGCTCCCGTCGTCGCGCTCAGCCCGAAACCGTCGACGACGATGAGCGGCAGCCAGTCGCCCGCCGATCCCTCGGCCAGCGCCATCCCGAGCACGATCACCCCGATCGCGATCGTGCGGGTCTCCCGCCACACCCCGAGGAAGCTCCGCGCCGCGTCCGCGAGGGCGAAGGGGTGCGCGCCGCGTGGTTCGACGCCGGTGGCGGCGGGGAGCCCACGCACCAGCCACACCGTCGTCGCGGTGGTCAGCACCGCCATCCCCAGCAGGTGCACGAGCACCGGGAGGTGGCTGGCCGTGGCCAGCAGTCCCAGCAGCGCGCCCACGCACAACGCGAGGCTGTAGGCGCCGTGCAGGCTCGGGACCACGGTGCGCCCGACGACGGCCTCCAGGGTGATCCCCTCCACGTTCAGCGCGATCTCCCCGGACCCCATCCCGAAGCCGATGGCCGCGAGTCCCAACGCCACCAGCCAGCCGAAGCCCACCGTGGCCCCGACGGCGACGACGGCCGTCCCGCAGGAGAGCGTGAGCAGTCCGGTGCGGACGACCGCGCGGGCGCCCGACCGTGCGACGTAGCCGCCGCCGATCGCGATCCCGACCATCGAGCCGACGGACATGCCGGCGATGACGACACCCATCTGCGCCGTGCTGGCGTGCACGAGGTCGCGGATCGCGGGGGTCCGTGACGCCCAGCTCGCCATCGTGAGTCCGCTGCACGCGAAGGCGGCCACGAGCGACGCTCGCCAGCGCGTGGTGCCGAGGCCCTGCTGCGTCGCCACGTCAGCGGGCACTGACGACGGTGCCGACGCCGAACGCGGTGAGGACCGCGGCGCTGATCCGGTCCAGCGCTCTCGTGACCCGTGGGCGGCGGATCCAGCCGACCGCACGGGCGGCGACGTGCGCGAGCACCGTGAGGTAGGTCAGGGCGACGACCGCCTCGAGCGCGCCGAGCAGCAGGGTGGCCCGGACGGTGTTCCCCGCCGGGACGAACTGGGGGACGACGGCGAGGAAGAACAGGCCCACCTTGGGGTTGAGCACGCAGGAGACGAGGCCGGAACGCCAGGCCCGGGCCAGTCCCGCCCCGTGCTCACCGTCCACCGCCGGACCGTCGCCGCGGGCGGTCCGGCGGCTCTGGACGAACGTGCGGATCCCCAGGTGGACGAGGTAGAGCCCGCCCAGCACCTTGACCACCTGGTAGGCCTGCGCCGACCGTTCCAGCAGCGCCGCGAGACCGACCGCGACGGCGGTGGCCCAGACCATCGCCCCCACCGCGGACCCGAGTGCGGTCGCCACGCCGGTGCGGGCACCGTGCAGGCTGTGCCGCAGCACCAGGAACGTGTTCGGCCCGGGGGTCAGTTCGAGGAGCAGGCACAGGGCGCAGAACGCCAGGACGGACTCGAGTGTCACCGGCTCATCCAACACGGCCCGGAGGGGCGTCGGCCACCAGCAGCTGCAGGGTCACGCGGTGATCGAGGTTCGGTGCGGCGAACTCCCGAGGGCGGTGGTTCCGTCGTCCGGTGGCCGGGACACCGGTCGGGAGAGTTCATCAGCCCGTGGAACCCGTTCGGCTGCAAGGGAATCCGGCCTGTTGTGCCATGCTGGCGACGTGTCCCTGCTGACGTTGCTGCTCATCGCCCTCGGTGTCTCGGCCGACGCCTTCGCCGTCGCCCTGGGCAAGGGGCTGCACCTGCGCAGGCTCACCCGGCGCGACGCGATCTCGATCGCCCTGGCCTTCGGGATCTTCCAGGCGCTGATGCCGGTCGTCGGGTACCTGCTGGCGCGCAGCTTCCGCGGCTACATCACCGCGTGGGACCACTGGATCGCCTTCGGTCTGCTGAGCCTGATCGGCGGCAAGATGCTGTGGGAGGCCATCACCTCCGGTGCCGACGACGAGGCGGACGCGGAGGGGATCGAGCTGCGCGAGCTCCTCGTCCTGTCGTTCGCGACGAGCATCGACGCCCTGGCCGTCGGCATCAGCTTCGCGTTCCTGGACGTCTCGATCGTCCCGGCCTCGATCCTCATCGGGGTCGTCACCGCGGTGATCTCGCTGCTGGGCGTGCACATCGGCCACCGGGCCGGGGTGAAGTTCCGCCGGCCCGCCGAGATCGCCGGCGGCCTCGTCCTCATCGCCATCGGGGTGCGGGTCCTGCTGGACCACCTCGGCGTCCTCTGAACGGGGTGGCTGCGCGTTCAACGAGCGTTCCCCGGAGTCCGCTCCTACGGTCGAGGAGCACCAGGACGACCGCGGAGTCCTCGAGACCCGGTGGACTCCCTGGTGCCCCAACGCGCAGCACCGCACCACCACCCAGGAGGTTCCAGTGAAGGCACTCGTCTACAACGGCGCGTTCGACGTCTCGGTCCAGGACGTCCCCGACGCCCGGATCGAAGCACCCACCGACGCCGTCGTCCGCATCACCTCGACGAACATCTGCGGTTCGGACCTGCACATGTACGAGGGACGCACGGACATGGAGACCGGGCGGGTGCTCGGTCACGAGAACATGGGGATCGTCGAGGCCGTCGGCGCCGGCGTCGACCGCATCAAGGTCGGGGACCGGGTCAGCCTGCCGTTCAACATCGGTTGCGGCACGTGCGAGACCTGCGTCGAGGGGAAGACCGGGTTCTGCCTGCGCGCCAACCAGGCCGGGACCGCCGGTGCCGCGTTCGGGTTCGCGGCGATGGGGGAGTACGCCGGGGGGCAGTCGGAACTCCTGCGGGTCCCGTGGGCCGACTTCAACGCCCTCGTCCTGCCCGCCGGGACGGAGAAGGAACTCGACTACACGATGCTGTCGGACATCTTCCCGACCGGCTGGCACGGGGTGCAGCTGTCGGGCTTCCAGCCCGGCGACTCCGTCGTGGTCTGGGGTGCCGGCCCCGTCGGGCTGATGGCGGCGCACAGCGCGCGGATCGCCGGTGCGGCGGAGGTGTTCGTCGTCGACGCCAAGCCCGACCGGTTGAAGCTCGTGGAGAAGGCGGGTGCCACCCCGATCGACTACTCCGCCGGGGACCCCGTCCAGCAGATCATGGACGCCACCGGGGGCCGGGGGACCGACCGAGGGGTCGACGCCATCGGCTACCAGGCCCACGACACGAGCGGGGAGGAGGACGCGTCGATGGTCCTCAACCAGCTCGTCCAGGTCGTGAAGGCGACCGGCGGCATCGGCGTGGTGGGCATCTACCTGCCGCAGGACCCGGGGGCCAAGGACGAACTGTCCCGGCAGGGGAAGATCGCCTTCGACTACGGGACGTTCTGGTTCAAGGGTCAGACGATGGGCACCGGCCAGTGCAACGTCAAGGCCTACAACGTGAAGCTGCGCAACCTCATCACGGCCGGTGTCGCGACCCCGGGGTTCATCGTGAGCCACGAGCTCGACCTCACCGCCGCGGCGGAGGGGTACCAGAAGTTCGACCAGCGCGAGCAGGGCTGGACGAAGGTCGTCCTGCACCCCTCCGGCGTGTGAGCTGACTCAGACCGGGCGGCGGGCCAGCAGGTCCGTCACCCGGTGGCCGAGGCGCAGGCCGCGGGCCTCGAACCCGGTGATCGGACGCCAGTCCGGACGCGTGTCGATGCCCGCGGTCTCCACGACCAGACCCGGTTCCGCGGCGAGCACGGCGAGCATCTGCTCGGCGTAGGGCTCCCAGTCGGTCGCGCAGTGCAGGAGGCCGCCGGGGGCCAGGCGGTCCGCGACCAGGGCCGCGAAGTCCGGACCGACCAGGCGGCGCTTGTGGTGCCTGGGCTTGGGCCAGGGGTCGGGGAAGTAGACCCGGACGCCGGCGAGGCTTCCCGAGGGGATGCGCTGGTGCAGGAACTGGCGGCCATCGGCCTCCAGCACCCGCACGTTGTCCAGGCCGCGCTCGTCGAGCCCCAGCAGCAGACCGGCCACCCCCGGGGTGTGCACGTCGGAGGCGATGACGCCGGTCCCCGGGTCCGCCTCGGCCATCGCCAGCGTGCTGGCCCCCATCCCGAACCCGATCTCGAGGACCACGGGAACCTCCGCCCCGAAGAGGGCGGCCAGGTCCAGCAGGTCTTCTCCCGCGGGGACCGCGTAGCGCTCGGCGAGGTTGTCCAGGGCGACCTGGCGGGTGATGCCCATCCGGCCGCGGCGGATCTTGTAGGAGCGCTTCGTGTCGTCCGGGGGACCGGGCGTCGCAGAGGCGTCGGTGGGGGTCGAGGGCACGGCTCCATCATCCGGCATCGGGCGGCCCACCAATACCTTCCACTGGAAAGTTCGACGTGTACCATCAGGCGCGAGCCATCACCGTCCACAGAACGAAGGAGTCCTGAGGTGTCCCGGAAACCCTCCGTCCAGCTGTACTCGGTCCGCGAAGCGGTCCAGTCCGACCTGGCCGCCGCCGTCGCCCGTCTGGCCGAGATCGGCTTCGAGCAGGTCGAGCCGTACGGCTTCCACCAGCGCACCGCCGACTACGCGGCAGCGTTCAAGGCCGCCGGCGTCAGTGCCCCGTCCGGCCACGCGGCCGTGATCGACTCCGAGACCCCGGAGGCGATCTTCGAGGCCGCCAACGCGCTCGGGATCACCACCGTCATCGACCCGTTCGTCCCGACGCAGCGCTGGCAGAGCGCCGACGACGTGGCGCGCCTCGCGGAGCGGGTCAACACCCTCAGCGCCCTGGCCCACGAGTACGTCCTGGACTTCGGCTACCACAACCACCAGTGGGAACTGGAGAACACCGTCGACGGCCGACCGGTGCTGGAACTCTTCGCCGACCAGCTCGAACCCGCCGTCGTGCTCGAGGTCGACACCTTCTGGGCCACCGTCGGCGGCGCCGACACCCCGGCCCTGCTGAAGGCCCTGGGGGACCGCGTGCGGTTCATCCACGTCAAGGACGGCGCCAAGAGCACCGACACCTCGCTGCAGCAGCCCGCGGGTCAGGGTGACGTCGACGTCGCCGGCATCCTCGCCGCGGCTCCCCAGGCGCTGCGGGTCGTGGAGTTCGACGCCTACGCCGGCGACGTCTTCGACGGCATCGCGCAGTCGCTGGCCTGGCTGAAGGAGAACGACCAGTGAGCCGCGTCGGTGTGGGCATCATCGGGGCGGGGAACATCTCGACCCAGTACCTGGAGAACCTCACGAAGTTCCCCGACGTCGAGGTCCGCTTCGTCGCCGACATCGCCCTGGACCGCGCGGCCGCGCAGGCCGAGGCGTTCGGGGTGGCGGCGTCCGGGACGGTCGAGGAACTCCTCGCCCGCGACGACGTCGAGATCGTCGTCAACCTGACGATCCCGGCGGCGCACGCCGAGGTCGGCCGTCAGGTCATCGCCGCCGGCAAGCACGTCTGGAGCGAGAAGCCCCTCGCCCTCGACGCCGAGTCCGGGCTGGCGCTGCTCGCCGACGCCGAGAAGGCCGGCCTGCGGGTCGCCTGCGCGCCGGACACCGTGCTGGGGGCGGGCATCCAGACCGCGCTGCGCGCCATCGCCCGCGGTGACATCGGGCAGCCGCTGTCGGCGACGACGATGTTCCACGTCCCGGGGCCGGAAGCCTGGCACCCGAACCCGGACTTCCTCTTCGCCCACGGCGCGGGTCCGCTCTTCGACATGGGGCCGTACTACGTGACGACCCTGGTGCACGCGTTCGGGTCCGCGAGCCGGGTCCAGGCCGTGTCGTCGCGGTCGGTGGCCACGCGCACCATCGCGACCGGTCCGCGGGCGGGGGAGACGTTCCCCGTCGAGGTCCCGACCCACCACGCCGCGCTCATCGAGTTCGACGGCGGGCAGTCGGCCCAGTCCACGTTCTCGTTCCAGCACGCGCTGCCGCGGATGGGGTTCGTCGAGGTCAACGGGACCGAGGGCACGATCGTGCTGCCCGACCCGAACACCTTCGAGGGTGATTCCACGTTGTGGCGCAACGGTTCCCAGGAACCCGAGACGGTCACCGCCGTGGGTTCGACCTTCGGGCGGGGTTCCGGTGTCCTCGACCTCGCGCGGGCCATCCGCACCGGTGGCACCGAGCGCGCCTCGGGTGCGGTGGCCGCCCACGTCCTGGACGTGCTGCTCGCCGTCCGCGACGCGGCCGCCACCCACAACGCCGTCGAGATCACCTCGACGGTCGCGCCCGTCGCGCCGCTGGCCGAGGACTGGGACCCCTCGGCGTCGACCCTCTGACGTCGAGCCCCTGACCTTGTCCTAACCCGGCAGGAACCGTTCCAGCAGCTCCAGGGAACGGCGCACGTCGACGGTCTCCGGGTCCAGCAACCACTGGACCTGGAGACCGTCGGAGGCGGCGATGACGAGCGATGCGGCGTCGGCCGCGTCGATGTCCGCCGGCGTGCGTCCGGCGGCCTGGGACTCCCGGATGCGGTGGACCAGGTCCTCCCGGACCCTCCGGAACCGTTCGTCGATGAACTCCCGGGTCGCGGTGTGCTGCCGCTGCAGCGCGTCCGCGGTCAAGGTCGAGTAGAGCTGCACCAACCCGGGAACCTCGCGGTTGCGGTCCGCACTGCGGGCGATGTCCTCGACGGCACCGACGCCGTCCTCCGCGGGTTCACCCTCGACCCGCTGTTCGTGGGCGCGGTAGACCTCGATGAGGAGTTCGTCCCGCGACGCGAAGTAGTGCCGCAGCGCCGTGTGGGAAACCCCGATCGCCTCCCCGACCGAACGCATCGACGCGCCGTCGACCCCGTGTTCGGCGAAGAGTTCGATGGCCCGGTCGAGGATCTGCCGGCGGCGTTCGACGCCCTTGCGGTACGGACGGACCGGGGTGCGGAGTTCGACCTCGGCGTCGTCCGCGCTGTCTGCCACGCGGACATGCTACGGCGACGGCAGGTGGGGTCTTGCGGTGGTGTCATCGTGGTGTCACCATGACGTCATGGAGCTCGATCCCTACGTCGACAGCGTGCGTGAGAACCTCCTCGCCTCGGCCGGGATCGGGGGCGAGGAGCTCCGGGTGCCGGTCGAACGGCTCGCCGCGGCGTTGGACGCCGCGGTCCGGCTGGCGCTGCTCGAGGCGCTCAGCGACGCCGTCGGCGAGGTCTCCCGAGACCTCGTCCCCGGCGGGGTCGAACTCCGGTTGCGCGGGCGATCGCCCGAGTTCGTCGTGACGTCGCCCGTCGCGACCCCCACCACCGCTCCCGTCGCCGCTTCCGTCGCCGAGGAGACCGGCGACGAGGGGGCGACCTCCCGCACCACGCTGCGCCTGCCCGAGAACCTGAAGGTCCGGGTGGAGTCGGCCGCGGCCGCCGCACAGCTCAGCGTCAACGCCTGGCTCGTCCGGGCCATCGGTTCGGCCGTCGACGCGCCGGCGTCGAGCGGTGGTTCCTTCCACGGCTGGGTCGGATAGCCGCCCCCGCCCCCACTCCCGGAGGTGCAGTGTGTCCACGTACGAAACTCCCGACGCCATCGCAGCGTTCATCGACGTCGGGGTCGCCCGCGTCGTGATCGTCGCCGGAGACCTCCCGCGGACCCGCATCGAGGTCGCCCCCAGCGATCCGCAGCGTCCTGCCGACGTCGCCCTGGCGTCGGACAGCCGCACCGAGTTCGGCGACGGCCGCCTGCGGGTGGTCGTCCCGCGGCGCAACCGGGTCTTCGGCCGCACCGAGTCCGTCGACGTGCACGTCGAACTCCCGACGGGTTCCGCGGTCGACCTGCGGTCCCGCTACGGCGACGTCGTGGTGCGCGGATCGTTGGGCCGCAGCCGGTTCGAGGTCTCCTACGGGGACACCACGATCGAGCGGACCGGGGACCTGCACCTCCAGACCCCCCACGGGGTCGTCGAGGTGGGGACCGTGGACGGCGACCTCGACGCACGGACCGGTCACGGCCGGACCCGCATCGGGCGGGTCACCGGCACGACGACCCTGCGCGGGACGCACGGCGACGTGGAGTTCGGGACCGTCGAGGGTCCGCTCACGGCGAAGCTATCCGGTGGGTTGTTCGTCGGTCGTGCGCTGGCGTCGGTCGAGGCCGGCAGCGCCTACGGCGTGGTCCGCGTCGCGGAACTCCTGGGCGCGGGCGCGCGCATGACGACGAGCTACGAGGGGATCGAGGTCGGGGTTCCCGCCGGGACGGCGGCGTGGCTGGACGCCGAGTCCCGGCACGGCACCGTGCGGAGCGAACTGACCTCCCGCGACGCGCCCGGGGACCACGATCGCAGCGTCGAACTCCACCTGCGCAGCGGGCACGGCGACATCCTCGTCCACCGGGCCGTCTCGGGCAGGTGAGCCGGCGGCTCAGACCGTCAGCGCGAGGACGGCGATGTCGTCGCCTTCGGAGCCCAGCCTCTCGAGCAGCCAACTGCACAGTTCGTCGAGGTCCTCGGGACCTTCCCCCAGAGCTGCGGCCAGGCGGGTCAGCCCTTCGGTGAGGTGCTCCCCTCGACGTTCGACCAGACCGTCGGTGTAGGCCAGCACCGTGGAACCGGGAACCAGGTGGTGCTGCGTGGTGGTGCGGTGCTGGGCGCTGACCCCGAGGAGGAGGTCGTGGTGCTCGTCGAGGAACGTGACCCGCCCCGCCGGGTCGCGCACCAGCAGCGGGGGGTGCCCGGCGCTGGAGTACGTCATCGACCAGCCGCCACCGGAGCCGGGTTCCAGACGGGCGTAGGTGAGGGTCGCCAGGGTGCCGATGCCGAGCCCGGCGAGGAGTTCGTCGACGCGTTCCAGGACGCGTCCGGTGTCGGGGCCCGCCGCGGCGTCCCACGCGCAGGCCCGCAGCAGTCCCCGCAGGTGGCCCATGGCGGCCGCGGCCATGACGTCGTGGCCGACGACGTCACCGATGGCCAGGCCGATGGCCCCACCGGGGAGGGCGATGAGCTCGTAGAAGTCGCCGCCGACCTGCGCCCCGGACACCGCCGCGCGGTAGCGGGCAGCCGCGCGGATCCCGGGGATGGTGGGGAGGGAGGGCAACAGACTGCCCTGCAACGTCTCCGCGATGGTGTGCTGCTGCTCGTAGAGCCGGGCGTTGTCCAGGATCAGGCCGGCGCGGCGTCCCAGGTCGACGGCGATCTCGAGGTCGTCCTCGGTGTGGCGTGGGGACGACGCGCTGCGGACGAGGACCATGACGTCGCTGCTGCCCCGGCGACCGGGCAGCGTGACGAACAATGCGGACGCGGCCCCCAGGGTGTCGCTGAGGTCCAGGACGGCCGGGTCGGTGACCCACCGTTCCCGTTCGGCGCGGTGTCGTGGGCTGTCGTAGTCGCTGACCCGACGGGCGGAGGCACCCTGCAGCAGCGTCTGCTGGGGTGGGCCCGCGACCAGCGATCGACGCAGTGCGGTGACGTAGCGGTCCACCTCCCCGGTGCGCGCGGGATCGACGTGGCGGCCCATGGCCGTCTCGATCCTGTCCCGCTCGTCGGCGGTGAGGAGCAGGGCCCAGTCGGCCAGGCCGGGGACGACGAGGTCGAGCAGTCGTTGGCGGCAGGCGGTCACGTCGAGGGTCACCGCCAGCTGACTGGTGGCTTCGGCGAGGAGGGCGAGCCGGCCCTGAGCGGCTTCGGCGGCCGCGCGGGCCTCCTCGGCCTCGAGTCGGGCACGTCGCTCGGCGGCCAGCGCCCGGTCGCGGTCCTCACCGGCCACGACGCTGGCGGTGACGTCGACCTGGATGCCGACGTAGTGCGTCAGGTCGCCGGTCGGACCGTGGATGGGGCTCAGCGAGAGCTGGTTCCAGAACGCGGTGCCGTCCTTGCGGTAGTTCAGCACGATGACCGTCTCGTCGCGTCCGGCGTCGACCACCTCGCGCATGAGCGCGCGGGCGGCCGGGTCGGTGCCCTCACCCTGGAGGAAGCGGCAGTTGCGTCCGACGCTGTCCGCGAAGGAGTAGCCGGTGGCCGCGGTGAACGCGGGGTTGACCCAGACCAGCGGGCGGTCCGGTGCGACGGCGTCGGCGACCGTGAACGAGAGACCCGTCGAGAGGACCGCCTGCTCCCGCAACGCCGTCTGCTGCTGGGCGGCGCTGGTGGCGGCCTGCACGGCGGCCTGCTCCCGGAGGGGGAGGAGCACGACGAGGGCGTGGTCCGCGAGCATCGGCGCGTCGACCATGGGCAGGGCGACGACCCAGAGCGGTTCCTGGCGTTCGCCCAGCTCACTGACCCGGGCGGCCGAGACCGCCTGACCCAGCACCGGCTCGGACCGGGCGATGCGCGACAGGGGGTGGGTGCCGTCGGAGAGCGGCGCACCGTCGACGTCGCGCAGCTGCGCGGCGGTGGCCCAGGCGTCGATCTCGAGGGGCAGGCGCACACCGGGGGCGAGCTGGTCGGCGACGGTGTTGGTGTGCACGACCCGACGCGACGTCAGCTCCACGAGGAGCACGGCGGCGGGGGCGTGACCCACCACCCGGGTGATCTCCGCGGCACGACCCGAGATCGGCCCTGGCGTCGTCTCGTCGCCCGGGGTGCGACCCGGGAGGTGGGACTCCTCGGTCCTCGGCTCGTCCGCCACGTTCCTCCGTTCAGGCCCCGGTGACCCAGGACAGCGAACCATCCTACGCAACCCCGGCAGGTGGTGCGGGCACGAGACGTGGCGCACAGGTCGGGACCGCGGGACGTGCGTCGTCCCCGTGGTCGAGCAGTCGACCGTTTCCCGATCCGCGCCGCGGGCCGGCAAAGCCCCGACACCTCGGCGGACACCCCGTACCCCGACTTCGTCGCGGTGGCACTCAGCGAGAACCTCCAGGCCGCCGTGCAGTACTCGTGGACGGGACCGCGCCGTCGAGGGCGAACCGGAGCCGGGTGATGAGTTCCCGGGTCTGCGTCGAGGGTTCACCCTGCAGGCCTCTCCTCCACCCGCCCCCGGTCCGTGCTCACCGACCGCCGTGGCGCGGGTCGTCCGCGGTGTTCAGGGGCACGAGGTCGGCGCTGCCCCCCGTGGTCGGTGGTGGCCCCGGAGACGAAGCCGAGCACCCCGACGACCAGGGGCGCCATCGACACGGGGGAACGGTGGACGGAAAGACGGAGGTCGTGGTTCGGGTCGCGCTCGTGGGGTTCTCCGGACGCGGAGCCGGAACTCCGAGGGAGGCGTCCGCCGTGCGTTCGACCTGGTTCCACGCCACGTCGCGGTTCCAGATGCGCTCGGCCGGAGCAGGGGGGAAGGTTCATCGTGATCGCGCTTCGCGATCGCCGGTGGAGCAGCGCGCCGAACGCCCGACGGGCGGGCGCTCTCACGTGCCCGCCTGGATCCCGGTTCGACACCAGGTCTCAGGAGAGGTACGACGATGGCAGGACGCCAGACGTTCATCAGGACACTGCACGATGCGGGGCTCGCCGCGTGGTTCGGCGGCTCGCTGTTCGGAGCGGTCGGCCTGAACGGAGCCGCAGCGGCGGCCACGGACCCGTCCGAACGCACGAAGATCGCCGCGGCGGGGTGGGCCAAGTGGGCGCCCGTGAACGCGGTCGCGCTCGCGGCCCACACCGTGGGTGGCATCGGACTCATCGCCGGCAACGCCGGCCGGGTCACCGCCCAGAAGGGTGCCCGTTCCAACACCACGCTCAAGTCCGTCCTCACGCTCGCCGCCATGGGGGTCACGGCCTACTCGGGCCTGCAGGGCGCCAAACTCGGCAAGAACTCCCCGGCCCCCGCCCACGGGGCGACGGAACCCTCCGCGGCCACCCCCGAGGACGTCGCCGCGGCCCAGCGGCGGTTGAAGGTCCTGCAGTGGTCCATCCCCGCGCTGACCGGTGTGCTGCTGGTGATGACTGCGCAGCAGGGCGAGCAGCAGAAGCCCTCGCAGATCGCCAAGGGGATCCTGGCGAACGTTCGCACCTGAGCCCCGTCCGAGCGGGGACACGCACGCACCCGACGCAAGAACCGCACTGCACCGGAGGAGACGATCGTGTACCGACACACTCTTCGCCATGAAGTTCCAGGAACTGCTCGGTGGGCAGTTCGGCGAGATGACCGTGATGATGCAGTACCTGTTCCAGGGGTGGAACTGTCGTTTCCCCGGCAAGTACAAGGACATGATCATGGACATCGGGACGGAGGAGATCGGCCACGTCGAGATGCTCACCGTGATGCTGGCCCGTCTCCTCGAGGGCGCTCCGGGGGAGGCCACCGACAAGGCCGCCGCCGCGAACCCGGCCCTGGCGGCCGTGCTCGGAGGCATGAACCCTCAGCACGCCATCGTCTCCGGCGGTGGCGCCCGGCCCACTGATTCCCTCGGGAACCCGTGGAACGCCGGGTACATCGTCGCCAGCGGGAACCTGCTGACCGACTTCCGCTCCAACGTCTCCGCCGAGGCCCAGAGCCGGCTGATGACGAGCCGGATCGCCGGCATGACCGACGACGCGGGCGTCAAGGAGATGCTGGCCTTCAACCTGGCCCGTGACACCTACCACCAGCAGCAGTGGCTGCTGGGGATCCAGATGCTCATCGACGACGGCTACGTCGACAGCCAGATCGAGCAGTCGAACGGCGAGTGGGAGGACAAGGACGCGGCCCACGTCCTCTACACCGGCACCGAGGGGAGCCGGGCGGGTGAGGGGATCTGGGCCACCGGGAACAGCCTCGTCGACGGTGAGCCGCTGCGGGCCGAGGAACTCCGCCCGCTGCCCGACGACCAGGGGAACCTCGACGACGGGATCCTGCCGGCGCCCGACCCGAAGCAGTTCGTCACCTACGACGGCAACCAGGGTCCCGGGAAGCCGGGAACGGGTGTCGGCGCGCACCTGCAGGGTGCCCAGAACGTCGTGACGAAGGTCAAGGACGCCCTCACGGGCGACCACTGAGGAACGGGTGAACGGAGCGAGGACCGGCCCCGCGGGTCGGTCCTCGCTCGTGTCCCAGGTATCGCTCAGCGACCGGTGGCGACCACGGGAGCGGGGGTGAACACCGCCCGCAGGCAGCCGTCGGTCTTGTGCTTGAACACGTCGTACCCGCGCACCGAGTCCTCCAGGGACATCGGGTGCGTCGCCAGGAAGCTCGTCTCCAGTTCCCCCGAGGCGAGGTGGTTCAGCAACCTCGGGACGTAGCGCTGACCGTGCTGCTGCGCGGACCTGATCGTGAGTCCCTTGTTGAGCACGACTCCGGTCGGGAAGCTGTCCGTGAGCCCGTAGACCCCGAGGACGGCGACCGTGCCGGCCTTGCGGACGGCGAGGACGGCTTCGCGCAACGGTGTGGCCCGGTCCGTCTCCAGCCGCACGGCCTGCTTCGCGCGGTCCACCAGGTTCTGCACCCCGGTTCCGTGCCCCTCCATGCCGACGGCTTCGATGACGGCGTCCGGGCCCCGCCCACCGGTGGTCTCGCGCAGGAACTCCTGCACGCTGTCGACCTCGCTGTAGTCGAGCGTCTCGGCGCCCACGCGGGTGCGGGCCAGTTCGAGACGCTCGGGCAGCCGGTCGACGACGATGACGCGTTCCGCCCCCAGCAGCCGGGCCGAGGCGGCGGCCATGAGCCCGACCGCACCCGCGCCGAAGACGGCGACGGTGTCACCGGGTGAGATGTCGCAGAAGTCGGCGCCCATGTACCCGGTGGGAACCGCGTCGGAGACGAAGAGGGCCGACAGGTCGTCCACCTCGGGCGGGACCGTGAAGCAGTTCACGTCGCCGAACGGGACCCGGATGAACTCCGCGTGCGACCCCCCGTACCCGCCGAACGGCTGCGTGTAGCCGTAGATCCCGCCCGACGGGTAACCCAGGACGGGTTGTTGCGCGGCGGCGTGCGGGTTGGTGGTGTCGCAGAGGGAGTAGAGCTCCCGGTCGCAGTACCAGCAGTTCCCGCACGCGATGAACGACGGGACGACGACGCGGTCATCGACCCGCACCCGGGTGACCCCGGGCCCGACCTCCACGACCCGGCCCATGAACTCGTGACCGAAGACGTCACCGGGGAGCATCCCGGGCAGGTACCCGTCGATGAAGTGCAGGTCCGATCCGCAGGTGCTGCTCAGCGACACCTGCACGACCACGTCACGCGGGTTCACGATCGCCGCGTCCGGCACCGTCTCGACGGCGAGGTCGTTGACCCCGTTCCAGACCAGGGCCCGCATCAGCGCTTCCCGTCCCGTCCGCTGGGAACTTTCCCCAGGGTGGGTGCCTCGCCGGTCTGCAGCAGGGCCCGGAGGCGGTAGAGCATCGTGAAGGCCAGTCCGCCGCCGACCTCGCCCGTCCCGGCCGGAACCGTCAGACGCAGGACGACCTCCGCGCCCAGACCCTGCGGTGCCGGCCACGCCTCGACGGTCACGACGGGTTCGTCCGGGTTCTGCGCCGAACCCCCGCTGAACACGACGCGGTTCGGTTCGACCTGGGCCTGCGTCTCGATCGTCGTGTCCGCGACGGTCCAGGCGTAGACGCCCGCAGGACTCCGGTGCACGCTCCCGGCGGGAGAAACCATCGTGTCGAGCACGTCGGGATCGAGGCAGGCCCGGAGGACGTCCTCCACGGTGCGCGCGATGGTCAGGGTCTGCTGCTCGGTGGTGCTGCCGCCGTCGCGGTGCAGGAGGGTCCGCGTCGCCGCGGAAGCGGCCCGCCGGGCCAGGTCCTGTGCTCTCGTCGTGTCCATCGACCGTCCGTCCTCGTTCGTCGGAGGTTTGGAACGCCCGCTGCTCGACGGCCCACCTGAGGTGCACCCACTCTGGCCGAGCCCGGATCGCTGCGCACCTCCTGCGCTCAGCGGTAGCGCCGGGGCACCGTCCACGGGGCGCCGAAGACCGCGTCGAACTCCGCGGGGTGGAAGGGGCTGTCGCCACCGGCGGGGTAGTTCGTCAGCTCGCCGAAGACGATGCGGTCAGGGAGGTGGTAGAGGTCGACCCGGACGAAGTCGGTACCGGCCGCGAGCCGTTCCGCGAGGTCGATCATCTCGCCCAGTCGCGAGGTGGAAGTCCTGCGCGCGAGCTCCGAACCGGCCGGAGTCGACCTGGACGAAGTGGCACCGTCCGTGGAACGCGAAGAACTCGTCGTCCGGGGCGGCACCTGTCCGTAGACCCACTCCCGGTTCGGCCCCTGGCCGTGGAGTCGGCTCGTCCAGTGCTCCTCGATCGCCACGAGGCTGCCCCCCTTGGGCGTAGACCCAGCTCCACCGGGCCTGCGGGAGCCGGGCCTGCGCAGGAGCCTCCGGTGAGACGACGACGACGGCCCCGCTGCCGTGGGTGGGTTCGACGACGTACTCGGGGGGGAGCGCGAGCGAACGCAGTTCGGTGGGGTCGGTCAGGACCGCGAACGCGCGGGGGAGGTACTGCTCGCCGGCGACCGCCGCGACGTGTTCGCGCACCGCGGCCTTGTCCGCGAACGTGACGAGCAGAGGACGGTGGTCCCGCAGCAGCCGCCACCCCCGCACCAGTCGACTGCGTTCGCGCCAGCGGGGCCGGGGTTCCCGAACCGCCCAGCGCGATGGTCCGGTGGTGCTTCGACGTCCCCGTGGCCGGCCATGAGTTCGACGTGGTCCTGACGAACCCGCCCGGCGTCCCGGCGGACTCCGGGATGGCCGCGAGCCTGCTCGACGATCGCCTCGGTGCGCACGTGGTGCGGGCCTGGGTGCAGGACCGCTCGGTCCTCGTGCAACCGCTCGAAGGAGCGCTCCTCCGATGATCCACACTGCGGTCCACCGAGGTGCGGTCGAGGATGTCCGCATGAACGCTGTGGACGATCTTCGTGCGTGGAAGGTGCTGGCCCCCGCCGGGTTGCTGGCCGTCGGGGCGGGGGTCTCGGTGGTGAGCGACGCGGCGGGTCGTCGCGGGCGACGGGCCCCCGCGCTGCAGTGGTTCGCCGAGGGCACCGTGGGCCTCGTGCTGCTGAACGGGGGCCTGAGCCTCTTCGGCGAGGCGGTCAAGCGCCGAGCCCTGCACGACGTCGCCGCCCGGACCGGCGGGGCACCCGGTCCGCGGTGACGACGTTGCGGCGTTCGGGGGACGACCCCTGGGGAAACCGGCGCCCGCTGCCGATGGAGACGGGGTGTCGACCGTGCTCTCAGCTGCCACCATCCACGACGTGATCGCCGCCAACTCCGTGCACAGCGTGTTCCAGCCGATCGTCGACCTGACGACCGGTGTGGTCGTGGCCTACGAGGCGTTGGCCCGCGGGCCGGTCGGACCGCTGCACCGACCCGACGACCTCTTCGCCGCGGCGAGGTCGGCCGGGGTCCTGGCCGAACTGGACCAGGCCTGCCGGGCGGCGGCCTTCCGCGGCGCGATCGAGCACTCCCTCGTCGCCCCGCTCACGTTGTTCGTCAACGTCGAGCCGGAGGTCCTCGACACCGCGCCGCTGAGCGACCTGCTCGCCCTCGCCGACGGTGCCCCCGGGGACCTGCGCGTCGTCGTGGAGATCACGGAGCGCGCCCTCGCGGCCCGTCCGGCGGAGCTGTTGCGCACCGTCGCGCGGATCCGCGAGATCGGCTGGGGCGTCGCGCTCGACGACGTGGGCGCCGACGCCATGTCGCTGGCCTTCATGCCCCTGCTGCGCCCCGACGTGGTCAAGCTGGACCTGCGGCTGGTGCAGGAACGTCCCGGTCCGGCCGTGGCCCAGATCATGAACGCCGTCAACGCCTACGCCCAGTCGACCGGTGCGTGGATCCTGGCCGAGGGGCTGGAGGACGAGCAGCACCTCATGACCGCCCGGGCCCTCGGGGCCCGGTTGGGGCAGGGGTGGATGTTCGGCCGCCCGGCGTCACCGCCACCACCGGTGCTGGCCGTGGGCCGGTTGCCGCTCCTCGATCCCGTCGTGACGGTCGCCCCCCAGGACACCTCTCCCTTCGCCGTGCTGCCGACGGGGACGGAACTGCGCCGCTCGCCCAAGCCGCTGCTCATCGAGGTCAGCAAGCAGCTGGAACGCGAGGCGATGCGCCTGGGCGACACGTGCGTCGTGGCCTCGACGTTCCAGGAGGCCCGTCACTTCACCCCGGCCACCCGCAGTCGCTACCTGGACCTGGCCGACCGCGTCGGGTTCGTCGCCGCCTTCGGCGAGGACCTCCCCACCGTCCCGGTGCCGGGGGTCCGCGGGGCGACGCTGGCCCCGGAGGACCCGGTGCGGGGGGAGTGGGACGTCGTCGTCCTCGCCCCGCACTTCGCCGTCGCCCTGCTCGCGAGGGACCTGGGCGACCAGGGCCCCGACACGGAGCGGATGTTCGAGTACGCCCTGACCTACGACCGCGACACCGTGATCGCCGCCGCGCACTCCCTGCTCTCCCGGGTCGTCCCGCGCACCGCCGAACCGGTGCTCCGGGGTGACGTCGTCCCCGCGCCCCCCCGGCGGACGGTGACGCCCGCCCCGGTCCACCGAGGCGGTCTCCGCGGTGCGGAGGACCTGTTGGAGCGAGCCCTGAGCGCCACGAGCAACGGCGTCACCATCGCCGACATGAGCCGGCCCGACCACCCGCTGATCTACGTCAACTCCGCCTTCGAGGAGTTGTCCGGGCTGCGTTCCGAAGAGGTCCTGGGGCGCAACTGCCGCTTCCTGCAGGGAGCCGACACCGACAGTTCCGTCGTCGACTCCATCCGGTCGGCGATCGCCGCCGGGGAGGAGTGGCGGGGTGTCGTCCTGAACCACCGCGGCCCCGGACGGACGCCGTGGTGGAACGAGATCCACCTGGCCCCCGTCCTCGACGAGACGGGGCGCGTCGTGCAGTACATCGGCGTGCAGAACGACGTCACCGACCGGGTGGTGGCCCAGCGTCAGGTCGAGACCGAGCGCGCCAAGGTCCGCGAGCACGTCGCCCGGATCGAGCAACTCGCCTACACCGATCCCCTCACGGGGTTGGCGAACCGACGGCGCATCGAGGAACTCGTCGAGGCCGCCCTGTGGACCGCGCGCCTCGGAGACACCACCGTGGCGTTGCTGTTCTGCGACCTCGACGGTTTCAAGGCCGTCAACGACGACCTGGGCCACGCGGCCGGTGACGACCTGCTGGTGCACGTGGCGGGTGAACTGCGCCGTTCGTTGCGTCGCGGCGACCTGCTGGCGCGCCTGGGTGGTGACGAGTTCATCGTCGCTCTCACCGGGCTCGAGGTCGCGACCGCGACCGAGACGGCCGCTCAGGTCGCGGCGACCCTGGCGGAGCGGTTGTCCAACCCGGTTCGGCTGGGATCGGGAGAGGTCTCGGTGGGGGCCAGCATCGGCGTCGCGACCTACCCCCGGCAGGGGGAGACCTTCGCGGGACTGCTGCGCGCGGCGGACCACGACATGTACCGCGTCAAGGACACGCACCGCGGCGCGCGCTGAGGCCTGACACCTGCTGCACCGCAGCCGAACACCTCCATTCCAGGGGTTGCGCGCCCCCGGTGTGGAGTGCTAGAAAAACCGTGTCCGGATCGGTCGAACCGATCCGTCGACGGTTGGCAGCGCATCTGGTTCTCGAGAGACCCGGAGGTGGTGGACATGCTGATGCGCACTGATCCCTTCCGAGAGTTCGACCGCCTGGCCCAGCAGGTGCTGGGGACGACGGCCCGGCCCGCGGCGATGCCGATGGACGCCTGGCGCGACGGCGACGAGTTCGTGATCGAGTTCGACCTGCCGGGGGTGGATCCGGCGTCCGTCGACCTCGACGTGGAGCGCAACGTGCTGACGGTGCGGGCGCAGCGACCGGTGTCGGAGGGCACGGGCGAGATGCTCGCCGCGGAGCGCCCACGGGGCGTCTTCAGCCGGCAGCTGATCCTCGGCGACAACCTCGACACCGAGCGGATCGAGGCCGCCTACCGCGGCGGCGTCCTGCGTCTGCGCATCCCGGTCGCGGAGCGGGCGAAACCGCGACGCATCGAGATCGCGACCGAGGACGACCAGCACGCCCTCACCTCCTGAGGGGGGTTCCCGTGGACACTGCGATGCGGGGGAGCGACGACGCCTTCGCCGCCGTGGTCTCCCTCCTGCAGGAGTGGGTCGACGCGGAGTTCGCGGCGGTGGTCGCCACCTGGGACGAGGACGACGGCGACGACATCGGCGGGCACGGTTGCCGCTGCGTGACGGGCGCCGCCCCGGAACCGGGTGGGACCGACCGCGGCGCGGGCGAGGATCACCGTCACCCCCACGCCGTCGACGCGGGAGAGCGTGCTCTACCCGGGCGGCGGGTGCGCTCTCCTCCGTGCTGCTGAACGCCCGGGTCCGTCCCGTTCCGTGAGGGGCGGGACGGACCCGAGCGTGCCGTGGCCGAACTAGCGTTCGGCGCCGACGACCCGCTGCGTGAGCCACGTGTCGAACTCGTCGGCGGGCAGCGGACGGGCGTGCAGGTAGCCCTGTGTCTCGTCGCAGGCGAGCGCCGCGAGCGCTGCGAGGGTGGCTTCGTCCTCCACCCCCTCGGCGACGACCCGGAGCTGCAGGGCGTGCGCCAGGTTGATGGTGTTGGCCACGATGGCCGCGGCGCGCGGGTCGCTGAGCAGGTCCATGGTGAAGGACCGGTCCAGTTTGAGTTCGCTGACGGGCAGTTGTCGCAGCTGGGTCAGGGAGGAGTAACCGGTTCCGAAGTCGTCGATGCTGACCTGCGCTCCCAGCGCCCGCAGACCTTCGACGACGGAGAGGCTCCGTTCCGGCTCGCGCAGCAACGCCGTCTCGGTGACCTCCAGGACCAGTGAGGTGGCGGGGACGCGGTGGTGGGTCAGCAGCGCGTTCACGGTCGCGGGGAGGGAGGTGTCCAGCAGGGTTCCCGCGGCGAGGTTCACGGAGACCCGGACGTGCAGGCCCTCACGGTGCCAGCGGGCCTGCTGGGCCACGGCCTGCTCGAGCACCTCGCGGGTCAGGGCGTCCATCAGCGCGTGCGACTCCGCCAGGGGGAGGAACCGTCCCGGCATCAGCAGGCCCAGGACCGGGTGCTGCCAGCGCACCAGCGCTTCCACGCCGGCCAGTTCTCCTGTCGTCGCGACGAGTTGCGGCTGGTAGTGCAGGCGCAGTTGTCCTCCGGTGATCCCCTGGCGCAGGTCGGCCACCATGGACAGCAGGCCCCGGGTCTCGCCGTGGCGGGCGGAGTCGTAGGTGGTGCAGCGCAGGTCGTTCCGTTTCGCGTCGTACATCGCGGTGTCGGCCCGGCGCAGCAGCATCGCGGCGTCGACGGATCCCTCGCCACCGGGGGAGTCCGACGTCGGCCAGTGCGCCCGTCCGACGCTGAGGTCCACGTGCACGCTCATCCCGGCGAGGTGGAAGGGTTCTGCGAAGGCCTCGTCGAGCGCGCCCAGCACCGCCTCGCCCTGCGCCCCCGCGTTGCTGACGATGGCGAACTCGTCACCGCCGAGTCGACCGAGCACCGTCGCCGCCGGGAGGGCGGGTTGCACGCGTTGGGCGACCATGCGCAGCAGGTCGTCACCGGCGCTGTGGCCCAGTCCGTCGTTGACCTCCTTGAAGTGGTCGAGGTCGAAGACCACCACCTGGAGGCCCGGCTCACGGGTCCCGGGGTGGGCCAGGGTGTGGTCCAGCTGCCGCACGATCGCGCGGCGGTTGGCGATGCCGGTCAGGTCGTCGGTCAGGGCCTCCTCCCGGCTCGCGGCCAGTTGGGCGAGTTCTCCCGTGTTGACCAGCAGGCGGACGCTGGAACCCAGGACACCCGCCAGGCCGACGACGGCCAGGATGCCGGGAGCGCCGGTGGCGACGACCGTGACGGCGGTGCCGAGACCTGCGAGGACGACGACGAAGGACCCGACGGTGGACTTCACCGGGTCCGAGGACTGGGTCGGCACGAACCGCACCGGGAGGATCGCCGCCGTGGACAGGGCCAGCAGACCCAGGGCCCACACCGGGAGGGACCAGGCCGGGCGGGTGACGCCAGCTCCGACGAGGGCGGCGAGGCCCCCGGCGCCGGCCAGCAGGTACGCGGCGGTCACCAGCCACAACCGGACGTCGCGGTAGAGCCGTCCGGTGAAGGCGGCGGTCAGCGCGGCCACCACCAGGACGATCACCGCGGAGTCCTGCACGAGGAGCACCTGCCGGAGCCCGGGGAGCGACGTGAGCAGCCCCCCTCCCGCGGCGTGTCCCTGGGGTGTGGTCCAGACCAGCACGCTGCCCAGGACGGCGGTCGCGACGAGGAGCGACGCGCACCCGTTGAGGAGGTCGTCGGGGTCGACGCCGGACCCGTGCCGGCTCCACCGGACCAGGGCCCGGTAGGCCAGCGGGAAGGTCAGGACCCCGCAGACCCCGGCCGGCACCTCGGCCAGCGGAGCGGTCCGGGGGACGATCGCGACGACGACGGTGACGACCGCGCCCATGCCGTAGAGGAGGCAGCCGAGGCTGAACATCCGCCAGACCGACCGTTCGGCGGTGGCCCGGCGGGCCCGCCACCGCACGATCCACCAGGTGGCGGCCAACGCCGTGAAGGACAGCGGGAGCGCCAGTGCGGACCGCACGCCGGCCGGGTCGGGCCCGGAGACGGTGAGGAACAACCCGATCGCGGAGACGGCGAGCACCCCCAGGGCCCCTCGGGGCAGGACCGTCCTCCGGAGGGAGGCGAGGGCACCCGGGCGCGAGGACGGCACGTTGTCACTTCGGCTCACCGGGGGGCCCACCTGAGACCCACCGTCCGTCGGAGGGTGGAGTTCCCCCGGCCGGGTGAACGTGCGTGAATCGTTCAAGGGGCGTCGTCGCGGTTCCGATGCTCGGACGATCCACTACGTGGTGGGCGTCACCTGCAGAGGAGCCTCGACACCGTGTTCACGAACCCGCGACCGCAGCCGACCCGGAGGGGGAAGGCCGCCACGATCGCGGCGCTGACCCGTTCCGCGACCGACAGCGCTGCCGACGTCGAGGCGATCACCGAGGTGCTGCGCGCCCTCTCGACGGTCACTTCCCCGCAGGAGGCGGTCCGCATCGCGTTGGACACGGTGCGCGACCGGTTCGGCTGGGCCTACGGCTCCTGTTGGACGCTGGAGGCCGACGGTGACCGTGGGGAAGGTGTGCTGCGCTTCGCCCAGGAGTCCGGCGACGTCGGCGCGGAGTTCCGGGAGATCTCCTCGGTGGCGTCCTTCGCCGAGGGCGAGGGGTTGCCGGGGAGGGCGTGGCGTGCCCGCGACCTGGTCTTCGTGGCGGACCTGGCGCAGGTTCCCGACTGCGTCCGCGCCCCGGCCGCGCAACGAGGCGGGGTGAGGTCCGGGGTGTGCTTCCCGATCGTCGAGCAGGGCCGCGTGGTGGCCACCATGGACTTCTTCACCACCGAGGAGCTGGTCCCGTCACCGGGCCGGCTGGCCTCGTTGCGGGCGGTCGGTGTCCTGGTCTCCGGTGCTCTCGAACGTGCCCACGAGACGGTGCGGCAGGAAAAGGCGACCCAGGACGTCGACGCGGTCTCCGCCGTCGTCCGCGAGCTGACGACGGCTCGCGACGAGCAGACGGCGCTGCGCACCGCCCTGGCGACGATCCGGCGCGAGTTCGACTGGCAGTACGGGTCCTTCTGGCGCCTGGACGAGTCCGATCAGCGGAAACCGGTCCTGCGGTTCGAGCTGGAGTCCGGCGACGCCGGGGAGGAGTTCCGCGCGGTGACCCTGTCCGCGTCCTTCGCCCGGGGCGTCGGCTTGTCGGGCCGGACCTGGGCCGCGCAGGACCTGGTCTTCGTCGAGGACCTGGGTGAGATGACCGACTGCGTCCGCGCCCCGGCCGCGCAACGTGCCGGGGTGAGGTCGGGGGTGTGCCTGCCCGTCCTCGTCGGGGGTCGCGTGGTCGGGACCATGGACTTCTTCGCCACCCGCACCCTCGTCATGTCCTCGAGCCGGGAGAGCGCCCTGCGCAACACCGCGTTCCTGGTCGGTCAGGCGATGGAGCGCTTCGCCGCCGGCACCCGGTTGCACGACGCGGGTGGGGAGCTGCTGTCCTCGATCGCGGAGGTGGAGCGCAACGTCACCTCCGCCGCGGGGGTCGCCGCCCGGGGGGAGGCGCTGGCCACGGAGGCCAACGACCAGGTCGCGGCGTTGGGGCGGGCCAGCGCGGAGATCGACGAGGTGGTGCGGGCGATCCAGTCGATCGCCGCCCAGACGAAGCTGCTGGCCCTGAACGCCTCGATCGAGGCGGCCCGAGCTGGGGAGGCCGGCAAGGGTTTCGCCGTCGTGGCGAGCGAGGTGAAGGAACTCTCCGGCCAGACCGAGCGCGCCACCGACGACGTGGCGACGAAGGTCGCCACCATCCAGGACCGGGTCGCGGCCGTGGTCACCTCGTTGGCCGGCATCCACGCCGCGGTGGAGGAGATCAACCAGACCCAGTCCCTCATCGGTGGCGTCCTCACCGAGCAGGAAACGACCACCCGCGCCGTCCTGGCCTGAGCCTCCGACCTCGCACCGGAACAGGACGTCAGCGCGTCGCGAGGACGACGGCCACGGTAGCGAGGACCGCGCCGACGCCGGTACCGGCGACGACCTGGGCGGGGGAGTGGGCCTGGACGCGCACCCGGGCCAGGGCGACGAGCGGGACGGCGAGGAGGACGGGGAACCACACGGGGAAGAAGCCGACGACCACGACGGCGGAGGCCGTCGCGACCATCGCGTGCAGCGAGATCTTCCAGAACCTGGACACGGCGAAACCCACGAGGGCGCAGGACGTCATCAGGCCCAGGAGGACGAGCGAGGCCGGGGAGGCGTCGATCAGGACGAGCAGCCCGGCGGTGAGGACGGTCAGGCCGGCCACCATCGCCATGAGCTTCGGTCGGTCCTCGCGGTTGCGGACGTGGTGGTCCTCGTAGCGTCCGCGACGGACCCCGACCGCGACGACGGCGTAGGGCACGACCGCGCAGACCAGGGTGACGAGGAGTCCCGTGAGGACCCCGCGCCAGAGCGGGGTGGTCGTGGCGGCGGCGATGAGGACGGGCATGACCGCGGCCAGGACCCAGGGCGCGAGGACCTCGCTGACGACCACGGCCCAGCGCGTCGTGCTCATCGTCACCGGTCCCCTGCCTCGTCGTGCGAGTCCCCGTGGAGCGCTCGTGTCAGGCGATGTCCCCGACGCGCAGAGCTCGGGTGATCGACTGGGCGGTGCTCGACGTCCCGTACCAACGGCGGGCCTGACGGAGGTGCGCCGACACGGCGGCGAGGTCCAGTCGCAGGGCAGCCGCTGCCTCGGAGGCCGAAGCGCCCTGGCAGATCAACTGCAGGATCGTCGACTGGAGGACCGGCGGAGGTGTGGCGTGGGCGCCGCTCTGCTCGCGCAGGCCCCACTCCGGTGCGACGGTCGGCGACGTCAGGCACTCGATGGCCAGGTGGTCGTCGACGACCTGGATCCCTCCGTCCCGGTGCACCCGCCGGATCAGTCGGCTCACGTAGGGCCGGGCGGCGGGGTCGATCTCGGTGACGCGCTCGAGGTGACGAGGGGCGTCCTCGGGGTCCATACGTCCACCTCCGTGGTGGTGCACAGTCTCGGGGCATCCGTGCTCGTGCTCACCGTGCGCCGAGCGGTAGGCCGGTGACTACCGTCCCGCCACCGTAGCGTGTTTGCGCGAACATGAACACGGACTCCTCCCCACCTCTTCAGCCTCCGGGTGGCAGCATGGCCGTCGTGCCCCCGCCCGGATCCGAGGAGAGTGCCCCCGTGCCGGGCGCAGCGCCCGCGAGCCGCCGCCGCCGACCGAGCATGGCCGACGTCGCCACTGTGGCCGGGGTGTCGGCCCAGACGGTGTCGCGGGTCTCCAACGGCCGCGAGAACGTCGACCCCCAGACGCGGGAGAGGGTGCGCGAGGCCATGGCCGCCCTCGGCTACCGCGCCAACTCCGCCGCCCGGTCCCTCGCGACCGGATCCTTCCGCAGCATCGGAGTCATCGCTTCGACGTTGACCACGTTCGGGGCGCAGCAGGCCCTGGACGGGGTGGCCGACGAGGCCCGCCGGTTGGGGTACGACGTGATGCTGATGCCGCTGAAGGCACCGTCGCCCGAGGAGATCAGCGGAGCGGCCGACGTCATGTCGGGCCGCCACAACGTCGACGCCATCGTGGTCTGCGTCGAGTCCGGGGTGGTGGAGTCCCTCTTCGGCGGGCTCCACGTCGACGTCCCGATCGTCGTGACGGACGGCGGCGCCCGACATCCCCGCTTCACCACGGTCGACAGCGATCCCGAGCCCGGACTCCGAGCAGCCCTGACCCACCTGATCTCCGGCGGGCACACCCGCATCTGGCACGCCGGCGGACCACCGGACTCCCACAGTGCGATCCACCGCCGCCAGATCTGGGAACAGGTGCTGCGCGAGCACGGACTCCCGGCGCAGACCTGCCTCCTGACGAACTGGTCCAGCGAGTCCGGTCACGCCGCAGGACTCCTCGTGGGCGCGGCGACTCCCCGACCGACCGCGGTGGTGTGCGCCAACGACCAGACCGCCCTGGGGCTGATCCGGGCCCTGACCGACCTGGGGGTGCGGGTACCCGACGACGTCAGCGTGGTCGGCTTCGACGACGTCGAAGCCGCACGGTTCTCGGTACCCCGGCTGAGCACCGTCCGTCACGACATCCAGGAGGTCGGCCGCCGGGCGGTCAGGACCCTCATCCAAGAACTGTCCCCGGGGACCGAGGTCGGTCCGCTCGGGCTGGTCCCCTCGGTGTTCGTCGACCGCGAGAGCACCGCGCCGCTGACCGGTCCGAACCTCTGACCGGGGACGTCAGTCGAAGGGGAGGACGTCGCTGACGATGACCGCGTACTTCTCCCAGTTCTCGACGGATTTCTCGTGCGCGGTGACGACGCCGTGCCAGACGCCCTTGCGCCGCTGGGCCAGGACCGCGTAGAACCCGATGACCATCGTGCCGACGACGACGTGGTCCCCGCTGATGATGTTCACGACCTCCGCACTGACCTCGACCCAGGAGTTCGAGGCCGGGCCGGTGATGTGGATCGATCTCTTGACGTTCTCTTCGGAGGTTTCGTGGTGCGCTCACTCGCGAAGAGTTCGCCCGAGGGTTCGTCGTGCGCCCGAACGGTTCAGGTCCACTACCTTCGCGTAGACGGGGTTCAGGAACGCATACCGGTGCGGACGGCGAGGGAGACGAGTTGTGCACGCTCGCGGGCACCGACCTTGGTCATGGCGCGGTTCGCGTACGTCTTCACCGCGAACGGAGGACGAAGAAACGGACCACGATCTCGGTGTTGTCCAGCCCGGTGACGATGGCCTTGACCACCTCGAGTTCGCGGGCGGTGAGTCGTTCGAAGCGGACGGAGACCTCCGGGTCGCCGGGAACGGGGGGTGCGGTCGGCGACGTGTTCGACCAGGGCGGTGGCGGCCGGGTGCGACAGCGCCTTGTTTCCGTCGTGCAGACCGAGGATCCCGTCCGTGGGCCAGCTCGCGCACACGGACGATGATGCTGCCGAGGGGAAGATGGCCGACACTCAATGCCTAACCTCAGTCATCACCGTTCGCTTCGAGTTCGACACCACTGTCCGATCCGTCGACGGCTTCCCCGATCTCAGGGCCGGACGAAACGACGGGTCCGTCGTCGGGCAACTTCGGCGCTGGAGGGACCCACGCGCGCAGCGGCTGCACCACCGTGGTGTAGAAGTTCTCCAACCCGTCGGTGACCGAGGGGATGAACGCGTTCTTGACTCCCGATCGTTTCGTGCCCATGGCACTCGTGCGCGACAGGGTGAATGCGGCCACCTCGACGTCACGTTCAGGGAGGAGGGCAGCGGGTTTGTCCCGCACGTCACCCAGGCGTTCGCAGGTGGAACCGCTGCGCGCAGCGAAACTGACATCCACCAGGACGTCATCGGGAGCGTCTTTGAGCTGCCGCAGCAGCCAGGCGACACGACGCTGCGCTCCACCCTCCTGAGGTGCCTGCACGCGCACACTGGTGCGCACCTGACTCGTCCGCAGGTCGGCCACCACGGTCAGAGGTCCCGCAGCACCCGGCACCCGGACCGTGGCCTCCAGCTCGCCGGAGCTGACCAGCCGAGCAGTCGTCGCAGCGATCCGAGCGACGGGATCGGTGGCGACCTTGCGCGGCAGCACGTGGGTGACTGTCACTCCCAGTTCCGCGGTCAGTCGCAACCGCAGTTGACGCACCAGCCTGATCCAGGCCTCTGCCACTGCAGGCACCTTGCGATCACCGGTGCGCAGGGTTCCCGCCGAAACCGCTTCTCGGACCCCGACCCATGCCGAGCCCATGTCCTCGAAGCCGGACGCACCGGATCGCGGGTGCTGAAGGTAGCGGATCAGTTCGTGCAGCAGCCAGGCCTGCAAGGGATCCGCCACGCCCCGGTGGATCAGTGCCATCTGCGCCTCGTGCAGCACTTCGGCCCAGGAGATGTGGTGCAGGGCGACCTTGCGCAGTTTGCGCTTGTCGACCTCGACCGGGTGTTCGCCCGCGGCTGGGGGGATGTCGTTGGAGAGGGTGATGACGGCATCGAATCCTTGCGCGCGGGCCACGTCGAGGTAGTTCTCGACCTGGTCCCGGCGCAGTTGTCCATCACCGGTCTTGACTTCGACGAGGCCCGTCCAGGTCTTACCGGCACGGGCCACGCGCAAGACCCCGTCTGGGTAGACGCGCGTTTCGCCGAGGTCGAAGGGAACCTCCAGGTACGCCTCGACTGCGCCGCCGGGAGCTCCGAAGTGGGAGACGACCGCACGGGCGAAGGACCGCACACCCATCATCGTGGCCAGCACCGCGGAGGTGGCGCGCTTCTCCTGCTCCCCGGCGCTGCCGACGCCGTAGATGGAGAACACGCGAGCCGGTTGCCAGGTGTCGGCTCCAGCCAGGCGCAACGCGGGCGGCCTGGCGGCTACCGTCGCGACCTTGCGGGTCTGCACTCCCTTGCGGGAGGGCTGCGGCCGGCGGGGAACCGTGCCGACGACTGGTGCAGGCGTCTCGACGGCGATCGACGGTTGCCGGTCCTCACCGACGCGCACCGTCACGGTCGCGACGACGGGGGCTGACACCTCAGGGAGTCGGAGCCCTGCCACCTCTTCCTCGCCCGGGGCGGCCGGGGGCACCTGGGAAGGCTCTGCTTCGAGACCTGAGACGACACGGTCGACCTCGTCGACGACCTCGACCAGGTCGTCACCCGGGGCCTGGGGTGGGATCGCGGCACTCTCGGTCCTGTCGGTCGTACCGTCGGCCCCTTCGCCTTCGACAGCAGGCGAGGAAGGCGGGGCCGGTCGATGCCCTGTCTCCTCGTCGGGCTCGTCCTCGTCGGGCTCATCGCTGACGGAGACGCCGAAGTCCTGCGCCAGTCCTGCCAGCCCGCTGTCCCAGCCCTGGGCCACCGTGCGGATCTTCCAGGTGCCCGAGCGGCGGTAGACCTCGGCGAACACGAACGCGGTTTCGTTGCCGGCGTCGTCGATGTCGCACACGGTGAGGATGGTGTTCGCCGCATCGAGGAGGAGCAGGCGCAGCCCGGAGAGTTCTCCGAAGGTGCCGGTGGAGCGACTGGCGGCGATCGCGATGACTTCCACCTCGCCGCTGAGCTCGTCCAGGTCGATGGAGAGTCGTTCCTCGACGGTGTCCTCGGACTGCGCCCGGCCGGTGTGACGGACTGCCCCGTCGCCGGACGCAGGTTGGTTGTAGAAGACGAAGTCGGCATCCGAACGCACGCGCCGCGCGCCGGTGAGCAGGAGGGCCGATGCGTCGACGTCGGCTTCGTGATCGGTTTCGCGCCAGCTGACCACTACCCGCAGGCGACGTGCCTCGGTGGGCAGGGTGCGGTTGGCTCCGCGGGGCAGTGACAGGTCTTCCACACCACGAGTCTGCCCACTTTCGGCGTCCGGTACAGGTGTTCTCGTGGATCGGTGGCGGTCGTGCTTCCGGAGCCACGCCCTCAGGCGGGAGCGTGACGGTACCTCCGGTCTGCTGCGCCGTCGGCCCGAGGCGAAGCACGCAGGGTGACGATTCTTTGTGAATTGGTAGCCCTGTGTCATCAGTCGAGGCATGCTGGGACTTGGCCTGGTCCGGAGTGGGGCACCAGGGCACGGGAGCGAACGCACTGATCTGGAGGACGTCGTGGGCATCGCCTGGGTCGAGGCGGTCCGGCTGGCGCGTGCCAACCGCAGCCAGCACGAAGAGCTCGAAGATCGACACGCCGCCCTGATCACCCGTGCGGAGCGCGAGCGCCAGGCACAGGAACGGCGTCGTCGGGAGGTCTACGAGGAGGTCCTGGTGCCTTTCCGCGACGTCTTCGCGCGGCTGAAGAACGTCGACCTCGTCGAGCTGGCCGGCATCGACCTGCCCACCGCCGGACGCACCCCCCAGGTGGAGGTCACCCAGGTCCGTTTGAACGCCCTGCACACCGTCGGGGCGCTCGCCGGGGGGCTGGGCGTGGGAGCGGGAGCGGGGGTCACCGCCTTCGCCACCGTCGGTGCGTTCGCGGCGGCCTCCACCGGGACGGCCATCTCCGGACTGTCGGGTGCGGCTGCCACCAGCGCCACCCTGGCGGCCCTGGGGGGAGGCTCTCTGGCGGCCGGTGGTGGTGGGGTCGCGGCCGGCACCCTCGTGCTGGGCAGCTTGGTCGCGGCGCCGGTGGTGCTGGCCACGGTCGGCGTGGTGGCCTGGCAGGGGCGCCGCCAGCGCCGCCTGCAGCGTCGAGGGGCGGAGGACCTCGACCAGGCCGACATCGAGCTGAGCCGAGCGGAGGAGGACACCGACGCGGTCATCCGTCGCAGTCGGGCGGTCCGCAATCTGCTCACCGACCTCCAGGCCGAGGCTGCCCAGCGTCTCGAGGACTTGCGGGTCCTCGTCGACACCGAGACCGACTACGCCGCCTACCCCCCGGCCCGACGGGCGCAGGTGGCGACGACGGTGTCGTTGATGACGACGACGATCTCCGTGATGGCCACCCCGCTCGCGGACGAGAACGGAGTGGTGACCGTCCTGTCGGGCAGGGTGGTCGAGGACGCCCGAGAGCGACTGCAGGACCTGGTCGAGGAGGATGCCGCGACCGCGGACGACCCCGTCGACACCGGCGCGAGCGCCAGTAGGGGTGCTGAGGCGGACGAGTCCACGAGCTCGGTGGTGTCGGCGTGAGCGAGCAGGCGGCCGACGAACCCCAGAAGAGCTCTGAGCTTCCTCCGCGCGTCGATGGGGCGGGATTCGACTCCTCGGAGTCCCGTGAGCCCGATGCGTCTCGGGCACCCGGGGCCGCGACGAAGGTGGGGGTTCAGGCGGCGGCCTGGGCACTGGTGAACGCTGCAACCCGCCGCCATGCCGCCCAGACCGCGGAAGCCCTGCGCATCCGTGAACTCGCCGAGCAAGTCGCACAGCGGTACCGCAACGTCGGCCTGCCCCAGCGTGCCGGGCACCTCTTCGAGGTCATGCACGAAGCGACGTTCAACCACGACGCCATCGCCGAAGGCTCGAAGATCCGCGCCTCCACGACCGAGTGGGTCGCTGGCGGGTCGCAGAGCGCCCCGGCAGACCTGCACCTCAGAGACGAAGGTGGACGGCTGCTGGCTGCGGCCCAGGCGAAGCTGATGGGGAAGGCGACGACCGCCGCGAGCGGCATCTCTCACGAGCGCTACACCGGCCAGCAGCGCCTCATTGGCAGCGACAAGCTCACCGCCGTGGAGAACCTGCTCGACCGGCGTCTGCGCATGAACCCGGAGGGCTTGAAGTTCGACGACTACGTCGATGCCCGTGCCCACGTCACCGACACCCTGCACATCGACACCACCGACGCCGCCGGGCACGTCACCACCGTGCACAGCCGCCCGGTGTCCACCGAGCAGGCCCACCGCGCCGCCCGCAACCCCTCCGGCTGGGGCGGCAAGCACGCCGCTTCCGTCGCCTCCCGTGAAGTCGGCGCGGCGATGGCGGTCGGGGCAGCCACCGGGGCCGCTGTCGCGGGTCTGATGGAGGCTGCGAGTCAGGTCGCGCGAGTCCGCGCGGGAGAAACCACCGCTGCTGCCGCCGCCGCGACCGCCGCTGGGGCCGCGGCGATGGGGGCGGTGCGCTCCGCCGCCGGAGCGGGGCTGGGCAAGGCCATCGGCATCGCCGCCCGAACTGGGGTCCTGCCCGCTGCCTTCGGCCAGGCCTCCGCACCCGCGGCGATGGCCGGCGCCGTCGGCGACATCACCGCCGCCGGTGTCGCCTTCGCCCGCCGCGACATCGACGCCGGCGAGCTTGCCGCACGCTGCTGCGACTCTGCGCTGCGCGCGACGCTGGTCGGGGTGTGCAGCGGGCTGGGGCAGACGGTGATCCCCGTGCCGGTCGTCGGGGGTCTCGTGGGGGCGGTGGTGGGTCAGGCCGCAGCAACCCTCATCAGCCAGGGTCTGCGGGCCGCGGTGGCCGTGGCCCGCGCCGAACTCGCCGCCGGGGAGGACATCGACGAGGAGGACCTCGCCGCCCTGGAGGACGAGACCGCCTCTGCGCTCGCCACGGCGATGCTGCTCGCGGAGTCTGAGCGGGCACTGGGGGAGGAGCACGGTGCCAACGTCATCGCCACCGTCAGCCCGCTGCTCGAGGAGGCCTTGATCGCCGTGACCAGCGGCGACCCGGACGAGGCACAGGAACGGCTCGCCGAGGTCGCGCGCTGCTTCAACGGCCAACCGCTTTTCGTGACGTCGGACGAGTTCGAGGAGTGGATGGCGGATCCCCTGACGGCGTTGACGATGAACCCCAACTGGTAGCGACTCCTGTCGACCCGGTTGCCTGCCCGTCCAACTCGTCGGAAGTCGTGAGCGGGTTGCCTCGTGAGCTGGGCGTGCCCGGGGCGGAGCAGGTGTCGGTCACCCTGGCCCAGGACGAGAGCGAGGCGCGCGGCGTCGCCTTCACCGGAGAGCTGGCGGCCCGCCTGGACGAACGGCGGTACGAGGACGGGTTCGGCCCCACGCCACAGTGTTCCAGCACCTGTCGCTGCGGTCCCAGCGCAGCGACCGGAAACTGCGTGACGTCGCCGCCGACGTCGTGGCCAACCTCTGAAACCCGGTTCGAGGGCGGCTCTCCCGAACCCGTGCACACCCCTGTTCACCGGGGAAAGGCGTGGCGACGGGCGACGATGGTGGCGACCGCGGCGGGAACCACGACGGCGAGGGAGACCCACGACAGCGAGCCGACGCCGAAGTTCCCGATGAGGGCACCCCCGACGACCGCGCCGGCACCGATCATGAGGTTCACGAGGGTGACCATCACCGCTGCGATGGAACCGGATCCGGCGGCCCGGAAACCCGCGGTGAGGAACCACGTCGCCCCGCCGCCGAAACCCAGGCCCCACAGCGCCGCCGCGAGGTACACCAGCACCGGACCGACCGTCGCGAAACCGAGGGCGAGGAACGCGGTGGCGAGCAGCAGCACGCCGGCGACGGTGAGGTGACGGTGACGGCGGTCGATCCACACCCCGGTGACGAGGATGCTCGCGAAGGCGGCGACGCCGAACGTCAGCAGGACCCACTCGACCTGGCTCGCGATGCCGGCTTCGTCGACCACGGGGGCGATGCAGGTGCAGAGGACGTGGTGGGCCAGGAAGGAACCGCCCATCACGGCGAGGATCGTGAACACCCCGGGAGTTCCCCGGAGGACTTCACGGCGTGCGCGTTCCTCGCGCGGCGGCCGGGTGGCGACGACGCCCGGCAGTCCGGGGAGCGCGATCAGGACCCAGACGATGGTCGCCACACCGGCGAGATCGGTGGCGGCGGAGGTGGAGTGCCTGCTGGTCATGGTGCCCAGCAAGGTTCCGAGGGGGAGTTCGAGCGACAGGGCCACGGGGGTTCCCGCGTTCGCGATCGACATCGCTCGCCCCTGCTTCGACGGCGAAGTCGTCGGTCACGGCGATGACGAGGTCGGCGACCACGAAGGCCACCAACCCGGTCAGGGGGACGGTTGCGCGGTTCCACCGCCGGAGGGCGGCGCTCGGGGGATGGCGCTGACCGCGGTCGCGAGGGCGTAGACCGTGACCGTCCGGCCCGCGACCGCCTCGGTCACGTCCAGGGATCTGGCGATGTCGGGCAGGAGGCCGGCGGGGACCTCGAGGCCCGGTTCCCGGGCCTGCTGGCCGCGGTCTTCGCCGGGGGGGTCGACAGGCGAGGTGCTCCCGTCCTGATCGCATGATCTGCGTCACACGAACCGCGAACCGCGGCTCGCGCCGCTGGGTGGGGGGAGAACGACAAAGGATCCCGGCTCCGTGGGGAGCCGAGATCCTGTGCTGCAGAGGACGATCCCTGCAGATAGAGCCGAGTGCGCCATCCTGGACTCGAACCAGGAACCCGCTGATTAAGAGTCAGCTGCTCTGCCAATTGAGCTAATGGCGCAACGAGAGGAACTCTACCAGTCACCTGGCCGTGCCACGAAATCCGGTCCCCGGGGGAGCGAGAGGGGGCGTGCCCCCGGGAACCCGGACCTCGTGCGGTGCGCAGGATCAGTCCTGCTTCCACCACTCCTCGTCGGGCAGGCCCTCGGACTCCAGCAGCTCCGCGGAGTGCGGGCCGTCGGGCGAAGCCATGTCCATGATGAGCGACAGCGGGATGTGCTCGGAGAGCATCTCCATCACCGGCTCGCTCATCGCGTCCGCCTGGGTCTTGTCGTGCGTCATGCGTCCTCCCGAGGATCGACACCCCCCGCGAACAGGGGACGCACATGTGTTCGTCGTCCGTGAGCCCTTCCTTGAGAGTCCGCCCGGGCGGAGGACCCGTCCGGCGCAGAGTTCCGGGGCAGGGTCACCGCGCGTGCAACGGTTCACCCCGGTGGGTGCCGAAGGCGCTGGGCTGAACGCGTCGACCGTGCGACTGCTCACGGCGCACGGCCACGACCGCGGCGATCCGTCGTCGCCGGCGCCGGGTGGCGGCGGCGTCGAGCGGGTAACGGGTCAGCACCGGAGCGGTCATGATCACACCGTAGGGAGCGGCCGGGGGCGGCACATCACCCTCGCGCCGTAGCCGGGCATCACCCGCTGGGATGACCCCGGGCGACGTCCAGGGGGCAATCAGGTGGCCGACCGCCCACCACCGGAGCACAGTGGGCAGGTGCGCAGCGAGGGGCGGTGGGGGATCGACCTCACCATGCCCCAGTCGCTGCTGCTGGCCCTGCACCTCCGCGACGCGGCGGGCCTGCGGCCCCCGACCTCGCCCCTGCTGCCCGACCTCCCGCCGCTGGACCCGGTGTCCATCCCGCTGCACACCGCGGGCGCCGACGTCGCCGGCCTCGAGACCGCGGGACGGCAGTGGGCCACCTGGTGGGCCCGGTCCTTCCCCGGCGGGGCCGACGCCCTCACCTCGATCCTGCCGCCCCGCTACCCGGGACTGAACGGGATGCCCGAACTGCGCGGCCTGGCCGAACTGGGGATGGACGACGCCGTCACCTGGTGCGCCCGCGCCCGCGAGGTGGAGAAGCGCATCATCACCCGCACCGCGACGGCGCTGTTCGAGACCAACCTGCTCACCGACGTCGAGCACGAGCTCGGACGCCGCATCCGGCCGTTCTTCCTGCAGGTGATCGTCCTGCCCGTGGCCGGCTCGCACCACTGGGACGTCGTCGGCCAGCCGGTCATCTCCCTCGGCCTGCGAGCCGACCGGGACGCCTACCTCGTCTGGCTGCGGGAACAGCTGATCGGGATCGGGCACGCGCGGTTCGGGGTCACCGACCGCACCGAACGACCCTGACCCCCCGCTGACGCGACCGGGAACGACGAAGGGCCCCGACGACGTCGGGGCCCTTCGCACGTGGGGTGAGTGACGGGACTTGAACCCGCGACTTCCTGGACCACAACCAGGTGCTCTACCAGCTGAGCTACACCCACCACGGCACGCTCGACCGCTGCGCGGCTCACGTGACGGGTCGAGGATACACGGGCGCCGGGCTGCTCCGGGACAGGATTCCCGGCGCACCCTGCCGAACGGGTCAGGCCTGGGGTTTGAGCTCGAACTTCGCGCCCGCGGCCTTCGCCGTCTCGGAGTCCGGGCCGGGGTCCGCCACGAACAGCACCTCGCGGTAGTACTTCAGCTCCTGGATGCTCTCGCGGATGTCCGCGAGCGCCCGGTGACCGCCGTGCTTGCTCGGGGTGTTGAAGTACACCCGCGGGAACCAGCGCTTGGCGAGTTCCTTGAGCGAGGACACGTCGATCAGCCGGTAGTGCAGGTGGTCCGTCAGCTGCAGCATGTCGCGGGCCAGGAACGCGCGGTCGGTGTGGACCGAACTGCCGGCCAGCGGCGCCTTGCGGGGCTCGGGGACCCACTTCCGCACGTACTCCAGGACGATCTGCTCGGCCTCCGCCAGCGTCTTGCCGTGGGGGATCTCGTCGAGCAGCCCGGAGGAGGTGTGCATGTCGACGACGACCTTGTCCATGTCGACCAGCGTCTCCGCGGGGGGCTTGATGACCACGTCGACGCCGTCGCCGAGGACGTTGAGGTCGGCGTCGGTGACCAGCACGGCCACCTCGACGAGTGCGTCCTCGGTCAGGCTCAGCCCGGTCATCTCGCAGTCGATCCAGACGATGCGCTCGGTGACCTTGTCGTTGCTCACGGGCTCAGACTAGAGGTCCGCCGGAGCAGGAGGAGTGGGTGACGGGCCAGCCCTTACCCTCGACGCATGTCGGCGCCGCGCGTCCGCGCGTCCGCGCTGCTCCCGTTGAGCGTCCTCGTGCTCGTGGTCTGCGGGCTGCTCAGCCTCACCGCGGTGACCATGGAGGTCGGCCTCCGGGGGGTGCTGCCGGGGCTGGCGCTGGCCGCCGTCCCGGTCGGCCCGGTGCTCGCGACCGTCCTCTGGCTGGACCGGCACGAGGCCGAACCCCCGCACCTGCTCGCCTTCGCGTTCGGCTGGGGCGCCTGCGTCGCGAGCCTGGGCGCGCTCGTCCTGAACACCGGGGTCTCGCGGTTGCTGGACCGCTCGGTGGGGGACGTGACGAACACCTCCGTCTTCGTCGCACCGGTCGTCGAGGAGACGCTCAAGGGGCTCGGGGTCCTGCTGCTCCTGCTCAAGCAGCGCCGGCAGTTCGACGGGGTCGTGGACGGGATCGTCTACGCGGCGTTCGTCGGGGTCGGGTTCGCCTACCTGGAGAACGTCCTCTACCTCGGCCGCGCCCTGGGGGACGACCAGCCGGCGTCGCTGGTGGTGGTGTTCGTGCTGCGCTGCCTGGTGTCGCCCTTCGCGCACCCGCTGTTCACGATGGCCGTGGGGGTCGGGTTGGGGGTCGCGGCCCGCCACCGCCGGGCCTCGTACCGCGTCGGGGCGCCGCTGCTGGGGCTGCTGGTGGCCGCCGTGCTGCACGCGCTGTGGAACGCCAGCGCGGGGTCGGGCACGGCGAACTTCATCGAGGTCTTCCTGCTGCTGCAGGTCCCCGTGTTCGCCGCGGCCGTGGCGGTGGCGCTCGCGGCCCGGGTGCGCGAGGCGCGGCTCATCGGTCGCCACCTGCAGGTCTACGTCCGGACGGGGTGGCTGGGGGAGGCGGAGGTCGCGATGCTCGCCTCCGGTACCGGGCGGCGGCGGGCGCGCTCCGTGGCCTCCGGCGCCGGGGGGCGTGACGCGGTGCGGGCCGTGCGCGACTTCCAGGAGACGGCGACGGAACTGGCCTTCCGGCGCGACCGGATGCGGCGGGGGACGAGCGCGTCGAGCCCGGAGGAGGAGCTGGAACTGCTCGAGCGGCTCGCGGTGCAGCGGACGGCGGTGCTGGGGCTGCTGCCGTAGCGCCCAGGCTCACGGGCCGTTCACAGCCGGTCCTGGGCGCGACGGCAAGGTCGTGGCCGAACGTCTCGGCATGACCACCACCACGACGGCGCGCGGCGACGCGGGCACGGGACCGGCCGCGCCGCCCACGGGGCGAGCCCACCACCCGCACTGGGTCCGCTGGGCGACGATCGCGCTGCTGGCGGCGACGGGCGTCCTCTACCTCGTCGACCTCTCGGCCTCCGGCTACGCGAACAGCTTCTACGCGGCGGCCGTGCAGGCCGGGTCGCAGAGCTGGAAGGCCTGGTTCTTCGGCTCGATCGACACCCAGAACTTCATCACCGTCGACAAACCGCCGGCCTCGCTGTGGGTCAGCGGGATCGCCGCGCGCGTCTTCGGGTTCAGCAGCTGGTCGCTGCTCGTCCCGCAGGCCCTCGAGGGGGTCGGCGCGGTGTGGCTGGTCAACGCCGCGGTCCGCCGCTGGCACGGGCCGGTCGCCGGCCTGATCGCCGGGGCGGCCCTCGCCCTGACCCCCGCGGCCGCGCTGATCTTCCGCTTCGACAACCCCGACGCGCTGCTCGTGCTGCTCATGACCCTCGCGGCCTACTGCACCGTGCGGGCGACGGAGAGGGCGTCGTGGAAGTGGCTGGCCTGGGCCGGGGTCGCGATCGGGTTCGCCTTCCTCACCAAGATGCTGCAGGGCTTCCTCGTCCTGCCCGGTCTGGCGCTGGTCTACCTGTGGGCGGCGCCGACGGGACTCGGCAGGCGCGTCCTGCACCTGCTCGGTGCGGCCGCCGCGGTCGTCGTCGCCGCCGGCTGGTGGGTCCTCGCGGTCACCGTCTGGCCGGGGGAGAAGCCCTACATCGGCGGTTCCACCGACGGCACCGTCATGGACCTCGTCCTCGGCTACAACGGCCTCGGGCGCATCCTCGGCTCCGACGGCAACGGCGGGGGCGGCGGCGGGATGTCCGGCGGGACGCCGGGGTCCAGCTTCGGCGGTACCGCGACCTGGCAGCGCCTGTTCTCCTCCGAGATGGGCAACGAGATCTCCTGGCTGCTGCCCGCGGCGCTGCTCGCCCTGGTCCTCGGGCTGATCGCCCGGGGTCGCGCACCGCGCACCGACCTGCGGCGCGCCTCGCTGATCATGTGGGGCGGCTGGCTGGTCGTCTCCGGGCTGACCTTCGCCTACATGGAAGGGACCGTCCACCCGTACTACACGGTGGCGCTGGCCCCGGCCGTCGCGGCGCTCGCCGCCGGTGGCGGGCAGGTCCTCTGGGCCGCTCGGACGCGGATCCTGGCCCGGGTCGGCCTCGCGCTGGTCCTCGCCTCGGCCGGCGTCTGGGCCTTCGTCCTGCTGCACCGCAACGGGACCTGGGTGTGGGCGGGCTGGCTGCTGATGCTGGTGACCGTCGCGCTGGCGACCGGGTTCGTCGTGACCCCGGTGCGGATGCGCAGGCTCGCGATCGTCCTGGTGCTCTCGGGCACGATCGTCGGCCTGGGCGGGTCGGCGTCCTACGCGGTGGCCACCGCGGCCACCGCGCACACCGGGTCCATCCCCACCGTCGGACCGTCGGGCGCTGCGGCCGGCAGCGGCACGGGCGGGGGATTCGGCGGGGCCGGCGGGTTCGCGGGGCGGCCCCAGGACGGCAGCACGGGCCAGGCGCCGGGTGCGGCGACCACCAGCAGTGACCTCGTGACCCTCCTGCAGGACGCGGGCACGACCTGGGCGGCGGCGGTGTCCGGATCGCAGTCGGCGGCCTCGCTCGAACTGGCCAGCGACACCGCCGTCATGGCGATGGGCGGCTGGAGCGACGACCCGACCCCGACGCTCGCGCAGTTCCAGCAGTACGTCGCCGACGGCGACGTCCACTACCTGGTCGGTGGTGGCGGGATGGGTGGCGGCAGGCAGGGCGGCGGCAGGGACTCCGACGTCACGAAGATCCAGGAGTGGGTCGCGGCGAACTACACCGCGCTGACCGTGGGCGGGCAGACCGTCTACGACCTCACACAGCCGCTCAGCTCGGCCACCACCAGCTGAGCGAGAGCTACCTCACACTGGGGCGCCGCCCGGACTCCCGGGCGGCGCCCCGGTGCGTCCAGGTCGTAACCTTCGGTGGTCCGACGATCTCCTACCAACGAGGGTGAGTCTCGTGCCCGCATCGAACCGCTACGACGCCGTGCTCATCGGGGGCGGGGTCATGAGCGCCACGCTCGCGACGATGCTGGCCGAGGTGGAGCCGGACTGGAAGGTCCTGGTCCTGGAGAAGCTCGACACCGTCGGGGCCGAGAGCTCGGACATGTGGAACAACGCCGGCACCGGCCACTCCGCGCTGTGCGAGCTGAACTACACCCCGGCCACGGCCGACGGCGGGGTCGAGATCAGCAAGGCCGTCGCCATCAACGAGCAGTTCCAGTTGTCGCGCCAGTTCTGGTCCCACCTCGTCGAGGAGGGGGTCCTCCCCGACCCCCGCGACTTCATCAACTCCGTCCCGCACATGAGCTTCGTCCGCGGCGGGGACGTCGAGTTCCTCCGCGCCCGCCACGAAGCGCTGAGCCGGCACCCGTTGTTCGCGGGGATGGAGTGGGCCGAGGACCAGGCCACGATCGGGGAGTGGGCCCCGCTGCTCACCCAGGGCCGCGGTGTCGGGGAGAAGGTCGCCGCGACCCGGGCCGACGCAGGGACGGACGTCGACTTCGGCTCCCTCACCAAGCAGTTGTTCACGGGCGCCGCGAAGGCGGGCGTGGAGCTCCTCACCGGGTACACGGTCAAGGACCTGCGTCGTCGTGGTTCGGGCTGGACCGTCCTGGGGGCGAGTTCGACCGGAAGCTTCGAGATCGCCACCCCGTTCGTGTTCGTCGGTTCCGGCGGTGGAGCGCTGCACCTGCTGCAGCGCAGCGGCATCCCCGAGGGCGAGGGTTTCGGCGGGTTCCCCGTCAGCGGCCAGTGGTTGCGGTGCACGAACCCCGACGTGATCGCCGAGCACGGGGCCAAGGTCTACGGGCAGGCCGAGGTGGGGGCGCCGCCGATGTCGGTGCCGCACCTGGACACCCGCTACGACCACGGCCGGAAGGCCCTGATGTTCGGGCCCTACGCCGGGTTCTCGCCGAAGTTCCTGAAGCAGGGTTCGCTGCTGGACCTGCCGCTGTCCGTGCGCCCGCACAACCTGCTGCCGATGCTCGCCGTGGCCCGCGACAACGTCTCGCTCATGACCTACCTGGGCAAGCAGATCGTGCAGTCGATGGACCAGCGCCTCGACGCGCTGAAGATCTTCTACCCCGACGCCCGCGCCGAGGACTGGGAGCTGCTGACCGCGGGTCAGCGGGTCCAGGTCATCAAGAAGGGCAAGCGCGGCGGGGTGCTGCAGTTCGGCACCGAACTTGTCCACGCCGCCGACGGTTCCGTCGCGGCGCTGCTCGGTGCCTCCCCGGGGGCCTCGACGGCCGTCGAGGTGATGCTGCGGCTGCTGCGGCAGTGCTTCCCGGCCCACCAGGACCTCTGGCGTTCCCGGTTGGAGGCGATGGTGCCCTCCTACGGCACGAAGCTCTCCGACGACACCGACCTCCTCACGAAGACGCTGTCCCGCACCAGCGACGTCCTCAAGCTGGCGGCCTGAGCCGTGGCGGTCTCGTTCACCGCGACCGTGGAACTGCACCGCACGACCGCGACCGGGATCGAGGTCCCGGCGGACGTCGTCCAGGCGCTGGACGGCGGGAAGCGGCCGGCGGTCGTCGTCACCTTCGCGGGGTACAGCTACCGCACGACGGTCGGGGTCATGGGCGGCCGCAGCCTCGTCCCGATCAGCGCCGAGGTGCGGGCGGCGTCGGGGGTGGCGGCCGGTGACGAGCTCGAGGTCACCCTCGACCTCGACACCGCACCGCGCACGGTCGAGGTACCACCCGACCTCGCCCGGGCCCTCGAAGGGGCCGGTCTGAGCGCCGCGTTCGAGGCGCTGTCGCCCTCGGCCCGCAAGGCGCACGTCACCTCCGTCGAGGGGGCCAAGGCGGAGGCGACGCGCATGCGCCGCGTCGAGAAGGTCGTCAGCGACCTCTCCCGCTAGTCGTTCTTCACCGCACCCCAGCCGTGCCAGTTGCCGATCTCGACGATGACCGTCACCCGCGGGCTGTCGCGGTTGGGGTAGGGGCGACCGGTGTAGTGGGTGGAGACCCGGTCGATGTCGGCGAGGTCGGTGTCGTCGCGGACCTCCACGACGTCCCCCTGCACGCTGACGTGGGTGTACCAGTCGCCCTCGGCCAGCGCGGTCAGCGAGACCTTCGGGTTCGCCTTCAGGTGCCGCAGCCGGGCGCGGCTCGCGTCGAGGTTCAGCAGCAGCCTGCCGTCCTCGAACAGGTACCAGGTCGCGACGGTCACCGGGTGGCCGTCGGGGTGGATCGTCGCCATGACGGCCGGGTTCGGCTTCGCGAACAGCGCCGCGACGTCGTCGGGCAGCGGGGGCTTGGGCACGGTTCCTCCAGGGGTGCGCGGGTGGGACGCTGAGCACCGTACGACACCGTCCGCGGGGAGGAACCTGGTGCGCTGGACCGTGCTCGCCCCGCCGGACCCGCCGAACGCGACGACACCGCCTTCGACGACGACGACGTCGCCGGCCAGCTCGCGGGGTACTTCGCGGGGGAGCGGCGCTGCGCGAGATCCCCTACGGCGAGACGTCGACGTACGGGGCCGTCGCCTGACGCCTCGGCGGGGTCGGGCACGCCCAGGCCGTGGGGGTCGCGAACGGTCGCAACCCGATCTCGATCGTCGTGCCCTGCCACCGCGTCGTCGGTCACGACGGGGCGCTCGTCGAGTACGCGGACGGGTTGTGGTGCAAGCGCTTCCTGCTCGTCCTGGAGGAACCCGCCGCGGACGACGCGGGGCGCCTGTTCCAGGACGTGGTAGTCCTGGGACCGTGCTGCCCGGTCTCTCCTCGCGTCCGCTGACCCTCGACGACGTGCCCGCGTGGTGGCGGCTGGAGGAACGTGCCGCCGCCCTCGACCACCCCCACTCCCGGGAGGGCGAGGCGTCGTTGCGCTCCCGCCTGGTCGGTGAGGGTTTCGACCCCGCGCGGCAGAGCACCGGGGGTTTCGACGAGGCCGGGGAACTGCGGGCGCTCGGCTGGCTCGGACTGCGCCTCGGGGACACCGAGCACCTGCGGCTGCACTTCACCGGGGTCGTCGACCCCGCCTGGCGCGGGCGGGGCGTGGGTCGCGAACTGCTGGCCTGGGCCGAGGCGACCGCCCGGGAGCGGACGGCGTGGCGCCGCGCCGACCTCGGGCGGGACGTCCCCGCCGCCCTGCAGGTGTGGGCCGCCGACGACCGCAAGGACCTCGCCCGCCTCTGCGCCGCCGGCGGACTCGGCGTTCGGCGCCACTTCAGCACGATGCGCCTGGACCTGCGTCCCGGCGTGCCCGACGCCCCCGAGCCGCCCGCGGGGTACCGCCTCGTCCGGGTGGACGAGCACGGCACCGAGGGGTTGCGGGAGGCGCACAACGAGGTGTTCGCCGACCACTGGGGTTCGCAGCCGCTGACCCCGGCGGACTGGTCGCTGCTCGTCGTCGACAACCCCACGTTCCGGCCCGCGTGGAGCTACCTCGTCCTGCACGGCGAGGAGATCGCCGGGTACGCCGCGGTGCACGCCCACGAGGACGACTGGCCGGCGCTCGGTTTCGGCGAGGCCCACCTCGACACCCTCGGGGTGCGACGCACCCACCGCGGGCACCGGCTGGCCGGGGTCCTGCTGGCCGCCGTCGCCCGCCGCGCCGCCGAGGTCGGACTGGCCGCGGTGGCCCTCGACGTCGACACCGAGAACCCCTCCGGCGCAGTGGGTCTCTACGAACGCGCCGGGTACGTCCGGGCCCACGGCGCGACGCTGCACGCCAAGGCCGTCTGAGCGGGCGTCACGACCCCGTCGTGGGCGCGGCCGAGGTCGTCGGCGCCGCCGGCGTCGAGCCGTCCGTCGAGGGGGCGCCGGGCGATCCCGCCGGCGGGGTGGGTGCGTCGGTGCCCGGAGCGGGCGGGGCGGGCGCGTCGGCGCCGGGAGCAGGCGGGGTGGGAGCTCCGGCCGGCGGGGTCGGCGGGGTCGGCCGGCCGACCTCGACGCGGGTCGCGGTGAAGGATCCGTCGGAGGACACCGCGGAACCGGCGGCAGCCTCGGCGTGCACGTGCTGCCCCACGACGATGGCGGACGCGTCGGCGGCGACGCCGTCGGCCAGCACCTCGGCACCGGCCACGTCGACGACGGCGGTGCGTCCGTCGGGCCCGCTCAGGGTGACGGTTTCGCCGTCGACGGCGGTCACCTCACCGTCGGCGCGCAACGGTTCGACGACGACCCGCTGCGCGGCACCGCCTTCGCTGACGAGGTCGGCGTGCACGTGCTGGCCCACGGTGAGGGCGGAGCGGTCGGCGCTGCCCTCGCCCAGGCCGGGTCCCCGGTCGAGGACGACGGTCGTGTCGTCGTCCAGGGTCACGGTCGCCGTCTCACCCTGGGGGCCGGTGACGACGAGGGTGTCGCCGTCGAGGCTCGTGATGGTGCCGTGGGCGTGCCGGGCGTCGTCGACGGCCGGGCCCACGGGTCCCGCGGGAGCGGGGGGCGGCGTCAGGGTCGTGTCGGTCCCGCTGGTCCCACTGGTGGTGCTGGGGGCCGGGGTGGCGGTGCCGTCGGCGAAGGCGGTCGCGCTGGCGCCGGCCACCGCTGTGGCGGCGACGAGGGCGCCCAGCGCGGTGCGGCGCAGTCGAGCACGGGTACGGGGGGTGTTCGACACGGTGTTCCTCCAGTCGTCCGGGGTCTCTCCCCGGTCGAGACCACTGGACCCGGTGGACCTGAAGTCGACCTGAAGCGCGGCGTCGCTGCCGCGTTCTTCAGCCGGGCTTCAGGCTCCGGTGTGGCCGCCGGCTCCGGCCTCTGCGATGTTCGGCGGGTGCCCCCCACCGCCGTCCGCGTCCTCTTCGTCGAGGACGACCCCCTCATCGCGGAGTCGGTGGCCGCCGCGCTGACCGCAGCCGGGATGGTGGTGCACAGCCAGGCCGACGGGAGCGACCTGCCCGCCGTCCTCGACGCCTTCCGTCCCGACATCGCCGTGCTCGACGTGATGCTCCCCGGCGAGGACGGTCTCTCGCTGGCCCGCCGGGTCTGCGTCCCCCGCGACGTCCCCGTCGTCTTCGTCACCGCCCGCGACGCCGTCGACGACCGGTTGTCGGGGTTCGACGCCGGCGCCGACGACTACCTCGTCAAACCCTTCGCCGTCGAGGAACTCCTCGTCCGGCTGCGGGCCGTGCTGCGCCGCGCCGGGCGGGCACCGCAGGTCGTGCAGGTCGACGACCTCGTCCTCGACGAGTCCGCCGCGGTCGCGGTGCGGGCGGGGGAGCGCCTCGACCTGACGGCCACGGAGTTCAGGCTGCTGGCCCAGCTCGTCCGCCACCGCGGACGCACCCTGTCGAAGTTGCAGCTGCTGACCCAGGTCTGGGGGTACGAGCACTACGACCAGAACCTCGTCGAGGTTCACGTCAGTGCGCTGCGCCGCAAGCTGGAGGAGCACGGACCGCGCATCGTGCACACCGAACGCGGCATCGGCTACGTCCTGCGGGCCGACCTCACCCCCCGCCGGGACGGGTGAGGCGTGCGCACCGTCTCACTGCGACGGCGGGTCGTCGCCGTGTCCGCCGCCGTCGTCGTCCTGCTGCTGCTCGCCGTCGGGGTCTTCGTCGACGCCGACCTGGGCTCGCGGCTGCGCGATGACGCCCGCGCCCGACTCGTCGGGCTGGCCGACCTCGGGGTCCAGCTCGACGGGGTCGTCGACGACCAGACCCTGGTGAACCGCCTCGCCACCGCCGGGGCCTCGGCGGAGCTGCAGACCGACGGGGGCACCGTCGTGGGGCGACCGGGTCCCGGTGCCGGCCCGGCGGCGGGTCCCCCCGGCCCGGCTGCCGCCGCGCCCGGTCCCGCGGCCGACGTCGTCGAGGACGGGGACCTGCTGCGGGTCGAGCGGGAGCTGGGCGACGGGCGGGTGCTGGAGGTGACGACCTCGCTGCGCCCCGTCGAGGACGCCCGGTCGCAGTTCCGGCGCTCGATGCTGTGGGGTGGGGCCATCGGCGTCGTCGTGGCCGTCCTCGCTCTCTGGTTGCTCCTGGGCCGGGCCCTCGTCCCGCTGGACACGATGACCCGCACCGCCCGGTCCATCGCCGCCGGCGACCGCGGCCGACGACTGGCACCGGACCGGGCGGGAACGGAACTCGGACGGGTCGCGGTCGCCTTCGACGAGATGCTGGACTCCCTCGAGGGCGCGGAGTCCCGCGCCTCGCAGGCCCGGGACCGGTTGCAGCGCTTCCTCTCCGACGCCGCCCACGACCTGCGGACACCGCTGGCCGCGGTGGTCGCCGCCGCGGAACGGCTGCTGCTCGACAGCGGCTCCCGCGAGCAGCGCGAGGAGGCCGCGGTGCGGATCGTGCGGGAGGCCCGCCGCGCGGGCCGGTTGGTGAGCGACCTGCTCGCGGTGTCGCGGCTGGAGGAGGTCCGCCCGCAGCCGTCACCGCTGGACCTCGCCGACGTCGTCCGCACGGCCGTCCACGACGCGGCACCCGGGGCGCCCGTGGAGGTCCGGGCCGCCGCGGTGCCCTTGCGCGCCGACGCCGAACACGTGCGCCGGGTCGTGGTGAACCTCCTCGCCAACGCCCGCGTCGCCGCGCCCGGGGGACGCGTCGTCGTCGTGGTCGACCGCGCCGACGACGGCCGCTGGGGACGGGTCGTCGTGGCCGACGACGGGCCCGGCATCGCCCCCGCCGACCGGGAACTCGTCTTCGAACGCCTCGTCCGCCTCGACCCCTCCCGCACCGGCGACGGGGGAGCGGGGCTCGGGTTGTCGATCTCGCGCGGGCTGGCCCGCGCCGCGGGCGGGGACCTGCGCTGCGCGGACCCCGACGACCCGACGCTGCCGCCGGACCTCCCGGCCGGCGCCGTGCTCGTCCTCACCCTGCCCGCGGGCTGAGGCGGGTCAGAGCATCCGGCGCACGTGCTCCACGACGGCGTCGGCCGCCGCCTCGACCTGTTCCAGGGTCCGCTCGAAGTCCTCGCGGCCGCCGTACCAGGGGTCGGCCATGTCCGGACCGGACCCCTCGGCGCCCGGTTCGAACGACCGGTACAGCCGGACCTCCGCGTCGGGGTCCCGGCTGCGTAGCCACTGCGCGTGCCGGGACGTCATGGCCAGCAGCAGGTCCCGGTGCGCGATCTCGTCGACCGTGACCTGGTGGGCCCGGTGGGTGGGCACCTCGTAGCCGTGTTCGCGCAGCACCGCCGCGGCGCGCCGGTCGATCGGGTTGCCGTCCTCCTCGTCGGAGATGCCCGAGGAGTCGACCACCACCCGCTCGGCGAGCCCGGCCGCAGCGAGCCGGTCACGCAGGACCACCTCGGCGATCGGGGAACGACAGATGTTGCCCGTGCAGACGGTCATGATGCGCAGAGGATCGGTGCTCACCCGCACAGTCTGTCGAACTCGACCGCCGCGTCCCCTTGTGGGCTGGCTGTGAGTGGTGAAAGCTCACAGCGCGCACAGGTCGTGACCCTTCCGGGGGAAGGGTCACCCGTGCCACGACCCAGGAGGAGATTCATGGTCCACCCCTCGCGCGGCGGCCGACTGGCCCTGGCCGCCCTGTCGGTGACGGCGCTCGCGATCCCGGCGTCGGCGACCGCTGCCTCGGCCGAACCGTCCCTGCTGTCGGTGCCGCTGGCCTCCGACATGACGCTCGTCGACGGGAACTACCAGGACGGGCGACCGCTGCCGCTGACCTCCCAGGCGGAGGCGGGTGCCGCGCGGACGACGCTGTCCGCCCCGCAGACGCGCAGCGGCGGTGGGGTTCGGGTCGGTGACGAGAAGGACTGGCCGTCCCTCATCGACGGCGGCGTCACCCCCGACGGCGAGGTGTTCGACACCGCCATCGACGTCCGCGGTTACACCCTCAAGGGTCTCGGCGACCACATCGAGGTCTGGGTCGCCGACGACCTCGGCTTCCCCGAGGGCGACTGCCGCAACACCCTCTCCGACGGGGCGCTGACGTCGGTCACCGACGCCCAGGCCCAGAGCTTCGCCGACGAGTTCGACGACAACATGCTGCCGAAGGAGTCCGAGGCGTTCTCGGTCGCCCCCGACCGCGACGGGTCGAACCAGGTGTTCAGCTCGCTCTTCCCCGACGGCACCTACCCGGCCGACTACTGGAACGGCGAGGGGGACCGGACCGTCGCGCTCATCGACAACGTGCGCGACCAGAACTACTACGACCCGACCAACGTCAACGGCCGCACCTACATCGGCGGGTTCTTCTACTCGACGTTCAACGAGCTCCTCGACCGCAACGTCATGACCATCGACGGGTTCGACTGGCTGCACCGCACCGGCACCAACCCGCCGGACGACTCCGACGACCCCGCCTACCAGGCCTGCGCGGACTTCCTGCAGCGTCCCGGCCTCGGTGAACCCCGGGTGCGCAACTACGAGGGCACCTTCGCCCACGAGTACCAGCACCTGCTGCAGTACTACACCGACTCCGACGAGTTCAACTGGGTCAACGAGGGGCTCTCGGACTGGGCGCAGACCCTCGTCGGTTACGTCGACCCGTCGGTCCCGCTGGACGACCCGACGGCCGACAGCCACCTCTCCTCGTTCTTCGGCTGGAACCCCACGCAGAGCTTCGGCGGCCCGGAGCAGTCCGTCACCCAGTGGGGTGACCAAGGCGCTCCGGAGACCCTCGCGGACTACGGCGCCACCTACGCGTTCATGCTCTACCTCGCCGACCACTTCGGTGGTGACGAGTTCATGAGCGCCCTGCACAACGAACCCGCGAACGGGCTCGCCGGTCTGCAGAAGGTCCTCGACCAGTTCGGCTACGACGACGACGCCCTCGACGTCCTGCACGCCTACCTGGCCTCCAACGCCGTGGACGCGGCGATCGACGGCGGGGCGAGCGTGAAGCACGGGAACGCCGCGGACCTCACCTCGGGCGCGCTGTCCGGGATGGTCAACTGGGACACCCCGCAGGCCTACGACTCGCCCGGGGCCCCGGTCAACGGCGCGGACTACGTCCGGCTGCGCAACCTCGACGGCTACCTCTCCGACGGTTTCGTGAGCTTCGTCGGGGCGAGCAACTACCCGGTCAGCCCGGTCGAGTGGACCTCCGAGGACGGGAACCTCACCTCGGGCAAGGGCGACAACCTCGACCGTGCGATCGTGCGTTCCCTCGACGTCCCCGCGGACGACCCGACGATCACGCTGGACCTCGCCCTGGACACCGAGGAGGGCTACGACTACTTCTACGTCCAGGTCTACGACGAGGCGACGGGGACGTGGGTCAACCTGCCCACCGCCGACGCCGACCCCACCACGGGCGGGCTCAGCGGCGTCGTCAACGGTGAGACCGTCTTCGACGCCTCCTCGGTGGCCGGCCGGACCGTCGACGTGGCCCTGCGCTACGTCACCGACGGCGGGGTCTCCAACCCCGGCGTGACGGTGAAGTCGGTCCGTGTCGGGGGGAACGAACTCCCCGACGCGATGGACCTCTCGACCTGGCAGTCGCTGACCCAGGCGCACCCGATCCCGGTGGCGGGCTGGACGGTTCAGCTCGTCGGGTACTCCGGCGACCAGGTGTCCGTGGTGAAGCTGCCCGTCGTGAAGGCCCCCTGGGGCTGGACGACGGTTGCTCCGGTCTCGCTCGTCCTCGGGTTCACCCCCGACGTCGCCGCGGTGCTCGTGACCGCGGACGACCCGACCGAGACGGCGCCGTCCTACGCGCCGTACCAGATGTTCGCCAACGGGATCCTGCAGCCCGGCGGTGGTTCGGGCGCCTGAGCCCGGACGCAGGACGGCCCCGGAACCCTGCGCGGGTTCCGGGGCCGTCTGCGCGCGGGTCAGATGATCGCGAAGAGCACGTACCCGCCGACGGCCAGCACCAGCACGATCGTGGCGAGGACCGTCGGGTTGCGGTACCAGCCGGCCTCGCGCGGGACGGCACGCACCGAGGCGGGGGTGAGGGTCCAGACGAGGCCCTTCAGGTCCGCCTCCGGTTTCGGCGTCCCACCGCGGGAGACGAGCCAGCCGACGAGCACCGCCACGACCGTGGCGACGCCGCCGCCGAGGAAGCTGGAACCCTGCCCGGACAACGAGATCACCCCGACCTGGTTCAGCACGAACACGGACACCGCGCTGAGCGTCCCCGAGAGCAGGCCCCAGAAACCGGCCGTCCCGGTGAGCTTCTTCCAGAACAGGCCGAACGCGAACACCGCGAACAGCGGGACGTTGAAGAACGAGAACAACGTCTGGATGTAGTCCATGATGTTGCTGAACCCGGCGGCGATGAACGCGGTGCCGATGGCCAGCGCGGTCCCGACGACGGTCACGACGCGGCCGACCTTGAGGTAGTGCGCGTCGTCCTTGCCCGGTCGCAGCCAGTCCTGCCACAGGTCGTAGGTGAAGACCGTGTTGAAGGAGCTGACGTTCGCGGCCATGCCGGCCATGAACGCCGCGAGCAGACCGGCGAGCGCCACCCCGAGGAAGCCGTTGGGCAGCAGTTCGCGCAGCAGCAGCGGGACGGCGTCGTTGTAGGTGACGTCGCTCGGCAGGCCCTTCTTGAGGCTCTCGATGCCAGGGATCAGGACCGCGGCGATCATGCCGGGGATGATGATGACCAGCGCGATGAGCACCTTGGGGATGGCTGCGATGAGCGGGGTGCGCTGCGCCGCGGCGGCGTTGCGGGCGGAGAACGCCCGCTGCACCTCGGTGAAGTTGGTCGTCCAGTAGCCGAAGCTGGTGACGAAACCCAGGCCGAGGACGACGCCGAACGTGGAGCCCACGGCGCTGCCGATCCCGGTGAGGTCCTGGGCGGGGAACGCCTGCAGCATGTTCTGGCTGCCCTGGTCGGTCAGGCGCGAGACGAGCCCGTCCCAGCCGCCGACGCGGTGCAGGCCGACGAGGGTGATGGGGACCATCGTCACGACGATGACGAAGAACTGCAGGACCTCGTTGTAGATCGCGGCGGAGAGGCCACCGAGGAACGTGTAGGCCAGGACGATGACGCCGGCGACGACGATCGCCAGCCACGTCGGCCAGCCCAGCAGGGCGTTCACGACGATGGCCATCGCGTAGAGGTTCACGCCGGCCAGCAGGACGGAGGCGATGGCGAACAGCAGGCCCTGCAGGCGCTGGGTCTTCGCGTCGAAGCGGCGGCCGAGGAACTCCGGGACGGAGCGGACCTTCGAGCCGTAGTAGAACGGCATCATCACCAGCGCGAGGAACACCATCGCCGGGATCGCGCCGATCCAGTAGTAGTGGAACGCCTGCTCACCGAACTGGGCGCCGTTGGCGGCCTGACCGAGGAGTTCGGTGGCGCCGAGGTTGGCGGAGACGAAGGCGAGTCCGGTGACCCAGGCGGGCAGGCTGCGACCCGAGAGCAGGAAGTCCAGGCTCGAGGAGACGCTGCGGCGGGCGATGAGGCCGATGCCGAGGACGATGAGGAAGTAGAACCCGACGAGCAGGTAGTCGATGAGGTGGGCGTCGATGCGCAGGTTCGACGCGGTGGCCACGCTCGTCGCGAGGGTGGCGCTCACTTCGCGTCCTCCCCGTCAGGGAGGTCGGTGGCGTCGGTGGCCGGCGTCTCGGCGTGGAGCGGTTTCGCCACGGTCCAGCCGATGAAGAGCGCGGACAGGACCAGCATGCCGATCCCGGTCCACAGGTTGAGGTTGATGCCGCCCGTCTTGGCGCGGTCGGCGTCGGTGAACGACACCAGTCCGTAGATGAGGCAGACCACGCCGTAGACGGCGAACAGGCCGCCGATCACGGTGCGGATGTCGAAGAGGAGGTCGGCTTTGCCGTCGCCCCCCGTGCGTCGTGCAGACACGAGTCAGCTCCAGTGCAACGTTGAAGGATCGGCGGATACCTTTGCATGAGGCAACCGTTGCCACCCAACCGGGGTCTTGTGTGACGGGCGTCACATTGAGTCGACCGTGAGCTTCCGGGATCCAGGCACTCGACCACTTCGAAGACCGGAGGAGACGTCGAGCCGCAGGGGCTCGTGGAGGAGGCGGAGCAGTGGGGGACGATCAGATGAGTCGCGAAGCGGCCGCGTCGCGCGTCGCGTCGTGGACGGCCGACGAGGTGGACGTTCTGCGCGCCGTGGCTCGGGGACTCCCCGCGAGCGTCGTCGCGGAGCACCGGTGCAGCACCCTCGCCCAGGTCGGTGCCACGCTCGCCTCGGCCCGGGAGAAGGCGTCCGTCACCTCCACGCAGGCCGCGATCGGGCTCGCCCGGAAGGCCGGGCTCCTGGACTGACGGTGCAGGTCAGTGGCCCGGAACCGCTTCCACGCGGGACCGCAGACCGACCGCGACCGCGCCGAGACCCGCGGGCGCCGTGGCGGAGACGTCGAACACGATGCCGAGGTCGTGACCACCCGCAACGGTCCTGACCTGCGCGACGGCGCCCGCGAGGTCGAGGGTGCCGGTGCGGTGGGGCCAGTGCACGACGACGCGGGTGCCGACCCCAACGCGCCGCTGGGTCGACGCGGTGGTGACCCGCGCGTTTCCGAGCCCCAGGTCCAGCGCCGTCGCGGGGTTCTCCCGGCCCTCGACGCGCAGCACGACGTCCTGCTGGCAGGGGAACCGCGAGACCCGGCGCCGCTCCGTGGTGGCCGCGAGATCACCCATCTGGCGGGCGCCGTCCACGGCGGCGGCCACCGACCCCTGCAGCCGCACGAGTGCGTCGCGCTGCTGGTCGGCGACGGAGCGCAGACCGGCGGCGACGTCGTCGATCCCGGCGACGCGTGCCTGCACGGCGCGCAGGCTGCGGAGCACGGCGTGGGCGTCGGCCTGGACCGTCGTCACCGTCGTGGAGATCTCGTGGGTCGAGCCGGCCGTCGTCGCCGCGAGGTCCTTGACCTCCCCGGCCACCACGCGGAAGCCGTCGCCGGCCGCCCCGGCCCGGGCGGCCTCGATCGTGGCGTTCAGGGCCAGCAGCTTGGTCTGGTCGGCGACCCGGTCGGCCTCCGACCTCGCCGTCGCGGTGTCGAGGTCGGCCCGGGCGGCGGCTGCGCCCCGCTCGGCGGTCACCGACAGCCAGGCCAGCGCGGCCGTGCCGCACGCAGCGGCCACCACGGCGAGGAGGGCCGCGGTGAGGGCGAGCGGCCCGTCCAGCAGTGCGTGCGCGCCGCTCAGGACGAGAGCGGGAGCCAGCCCGAGCAGCGCACGACCCCGGCGCCGCGACCGGCGAGGACGGCGACGAACGGCCGCAACGGGACCGGGGCTCCGGCCACGGTCGGGCTCTGCTGGGGCATGCGTCGGTTCCCGTCGGGTGGACCTGCCGTGCGATCGACGGCCGTCGACCCGGATCGTGCATCGGCGTTCAGGGGGCCGGGATCGACCGTCCGACCCCCGGAGGATCACCCTTCCTGCCTGCCCGGGCGGGTGCGGTACCTCCCACCGAGACAGGCCGCCGACCGCCGTCCCGGTCCAGCAGGTACGCGGTGGTGATCGCCCGGCCGCGACCGCACCGACGACGAGGACCCCCACGTCCCGGGTGGGACGGGTGGCGGTCAGTTGATCTTGAGCCCCGCACCACGCATGCGCTTCTTGCTCCGCTGCACCGACTCCTTGAACGCCCGGATGACCTTGATCCCGCGGCGACGGAAACCGATGACGTCCATCGCGCCGTCGAGCAGCGCCTGCTCCTGCACCTCCAGCCCCAGGCGGGCGAACGTCAGGGCGACCGCGGCGTCGACGACCGCGGGCGGGGTCTGGTCCACGTTGGGGTGCCCGCCGTTCAGACCGGCGAGGAACTCCGCGACCCTCGTCTCGGCGTCCGCGGCGGAACCGAGACCCCGGGGCAGCTCAAGTTCGACGGGTTCTTCGGCGACGGGTTCTTCGGCGACGGGTTCTTCGGCGACGGGTTCTTCGGCGACGGGTTCTTCGGCGACGGGTTCTTCGGCGACGGGTTCTTCGGCGACGGGTTCTTCGGCGACGGGTTCTTCGGCGACGGGTTCTTCGGCGACGGGTTCTTCGGCGACGGGTTCTTCGGCGACGGGTTCTTCGGCGACGGGTTCTTCGGCGACGGGTTCTTCGGCGACGGGTTCTTCTCGGGCGCGGTCCAGGTCGGTGAACCGGGCGAGGGCGTCGGTGATCCGGCGGGTCGTCCCGCGCGGATCCCGAAACCAATCGAGGGCGGGGACGGTGAGGTGGCCCACGCGTGCATCCGCCAGCCGGGCGGGACGGGCGATCTCGCGGTCGCGCACCGTCCCCAGCGCAGCGTACGCGGGACCGTCCAGGTCGACCGCGAGGACGGGGAGTTCGCCGGTGCGTGCGGCCACGACCAGGTCGACGGCACGACCGGCCACCACCTCACCCGTGGTGACCGCCACCGTGCCACGCAACGCCGCGGCCAGGGACTCGCGGAAGGTCTCGATCGCGGGGGTGGCGACGACCGCCGGCCACCCGAGCTCGTGGGGTTCCACCGACCGGACCGTCCGAGTCCAGACGGAACCCGGGTCCGCTGCGCCGGTCGAGCGGACCACGACCAGTTGACGGGCCCGACCGGCCAGGTCCAGCACGCGGGCGGTCTCGAACTCCTGCGCGTCCACCACGACCAGGACGTCGTACCCGCCGTCGGGTGTCGCGGTGCGGGCCGGGCGGACGGTGCCGTCGGTGACGACCGCCCTCAGACCCTCGGCGGCACGGATCCGTCGTCCCGTCGCCAGCTCGCGCAGCTCCCGCCCCGGGTCGACGGAGGGTCCGGTGGTCCGTTCCTCGGTGAGCGCCCGCAGCCACACCGCACGGACGAACTGCCCGACGTCGGCCGCGGAGGCACCCGTGGGCAGCCCCGAACGGAGTTCGTCGAGCTCGGGGGCACCGATCGGCAGCGGCTCGCGCACCGGGGTGTCCGTCAGGGACTCGGCCTGCTCGGCCAGGGGGACGAACTCCGCGACCTCGAACTCGTCCAGGTCGGCCGGGACCCCGGAGAGCGTGCCCGCCGCCGTGCGCAGCGACCGGCGGACGAGCTCGACCTGGCCGGCGAGGTCGGCGCGGACCGGCCAGGTGGTCGGTGTGCCCGAGGACTGCTCGGCCCACGCGTCCTGCAGCACCTGCAGCGCGTCGACGTCGGCCACCCCGAACGCACCGTCGTGGCGCAGGCCGGCGAGGCGCTTCACCTCGCGGCGGCGGTCGCGTTCCTCGCTGCTCAGGAAGGAGCGCTGCGGGCGGGTCAGGACCTCACGGGCCCGGGCCAGGTCGGTGCGGAACGCCGCCGGCAGGTATGTGCTCCGGGCCGCCTCGACGCGGCCGAGCAGTTCCAGAGCACGGTCGACGTCGGCGAGGGTCCGGGGATGGTGCCAGGCCAGGTCGAGCACCAGACGCTCGGTCAGCGAGGTCAGGTCCCGCAGCTGGGTGGGGAGCGCGGTGACGGCGGCGACCTCGTCCTCCGAGCGCCCGGCGAGCGGGTCCGCCGCTGCGCCCGTCCCGCCCTGCAGGGCCTCCGCGATGCCCTCCCGGGCGCTCGCGGACCACGTCGCCGCTCCCGGCTGCAGCGGTGGGTGCACGTGCTGGGCCCGGAGGGCGACGAGCTCGGCCACCGCCTCGAAGAGGCTCGGGGCGCCGTCCGCCACCGGCTCGGCGGGTCGGGCCGCGCGCTGTTCCAGCTCCGAGACCAGCGCGGCCCAGCGCTGCGGGTCGTCCGCGACCGCGACGGGCAGGGGGGCCGGGGTCACCCCGTCCAGCAGGGGGACACCGAGCGCCGACACCTCCGTGGCGACCCGCGCGGCGGAGGAGCCGGCGAGCACGCCGACATCGGCGCCGTGGGTGAGCAGCACCGCCAGCAGCCCGGCGACGAACGTGGCCGCCTCCTCGCCCGCGTCGACGGCCACCGGCCCGCCGCCCAGGACGGCCCCCACCACGCGGCTGTGCCGGGACGTCGCGCTCTCGGGGAGCAGGTCGAGCCAGGACGCAGCGTCCGGTCCCTCGTCCGGCACGCGCAGCACGGGGACCGCCGCGTCGCTGCGCAGCGCGTCCAGCAGCTGGGTGTGCAGGGCGGCGTTCGGGACGTGGGGGGCGTACGGGTCGAAGCTCACGTTCGGAAAGTACCGGGCGGAGCGGGGTCACGGCTCGTGCGGGCGTCGACCGGGGCCGCTGAAACCGTCGACGGCCCGCACCACCGCCGCGTGCAGGTCCGCGTCGCCGAGCGGGCGGAAGTGCCCGTCGAGGGGGAGCTCCACCTCGACGGCGCCGGTCAGGGCCGGGGTCGCCGCGTCGCGGGGGACGTGCGGGTCGAACCTGGGACGCAGGGCGACGATGCGGGAGTGCGAGCTCACGTCCGCGGCGAGTTCGCGCAGGGCGGGGTCGCGGGGGGACAGCCTGCGGACCGGACGGGCCGGGAACCAGGTGGCGTAGCGGGACCCCGCGAACGGCGTGGCGAACGTGACGATCCCGGCGATGCGGTCCCCGGCGAGGGGGAGGGCGGCCTTGGCGATGAGACCGCCCTTGGAGTGGGCGACGACGACCACGTCGTGCAGGTCGAGCGCGTCGAGCCGGTCGGCGACGAGGCGCGCGGCCACGTCCACGTCGGCGGAGTTCGTCCCGAGGCCCGGGACGACGCGGACGGGGTGACCGGCCCGGTGCAGGGCGTCGCCGAGTTCGCGCAGGACGGCCCAGCCCTCCCAGATCCCCGGCAGCAGCAGGACCGTCGCGCCCGCACCGGACCCCCACCGCCCGGGGTCGGGAGGTGCGAGGAACGCCCGGGCCTGGGCGGCGACGATCCACGCGTAGTCGGCGACGCGGACCCGGAGGCTCACTGCTGCACGAGGTCTGCGAGGTGGGCGTGGACGTCGCGGGCGTGGTCGAAGACGACGGAGTGCGCCGCGCCGGGAACCTCGGCCCAGCTGCCCCGGCGTGCCCTCCCGGCGAGCATCTGCGTCCAGACCTCCGGGGCGACGGCGTCGTGACCGCCGCGCAGGACGAGGACGGGGACCTCGATCAGGCCGATCCGGTCCTCGATGGGGTAGCGCATCATCGCGGGCAGCGTGTGCGCGAACCAGCGCCACCCGCAGCGCACGTAGCCCCGGATCGACATCGACCGCACCGCCGCGGGTTCGAAGACGGCCGACTGCAGCAGTCGCCACCCCTGGCGCGCGACCGAGCGTTCGTCGGAGTTCACCGGCGGACCGATGAGCGCGACGTGCGCGGCGATCCCCGGATCCTGCACGGCGGCCTCCGTGACGACCTGCGCACCCATCGACTGCCCGATCAGCAGGACGCGGGACATCCCCTCGCGTCGGACCCAGGACGCCACGAGGGCGCCCAGGTCCTCGGTGGAGAGCGGGTGGTCCGGGTGCGGAACGCCGGCGAAGCCGGGGAGTTCGAGCAGTCGGACGGTGCCGAGGCGGGCCAGGACCAGCGCGAGCCGCTGGAAGTAGGCCGAGGACACCCCGAGCCCGTGGATCAGCACGACGTCGTGGCGCTCGTCGGGGCCGAGATCCTCGGTCTCGGCGATCCACATGGTCCAGGTGCGCAACCAGACGTCGTCGTGCCGGAACCGGTCGATGCGCACGGTCAGGCCGTCGGGCATGTCGGCGGGGGTGAGGCGGTGGGGCACGCCGCATCCTCCCGCGCCCCTCGGCGGCGGGCTGCGGTGACCTCGCGGAGGATGTCGGGGTGGAGGAGGAACCGGTCGTCCTGGGGGCCGTCGGGATCCGACGTGCGGTGGTGACCGCGGTCGGGGCCCTCGTCGTGGTCGGGGTGCTGGCCTGGTGGAACCCCTGGGGGGCCGCGGGGGTCTTCGGCTACGTCGGCGGCTACGTCGTCCTGGCCGCCCTCTGCGTCGTCTGGTCGGTGCTGGTCCACCGCGCCGACCGGGTCCGGTTGGAGGCGGAGGCCGTCGTCGTTGTCCGCCGGAGCGGGGAGACCTCCTACCCGTGGGCCGAGGTGCTCGAGGTGTCCTGGTCGACGACGACCTGGCCCTACGCCGGCAGCGGTCCGGTCCTGCGCCTGCGCGGCGGGGCCTACGACACCCCCGGGCCGAACGCCCCGGCGCAGATCGCGAGCCTGCCCGTCTTCGGGCGCGGTGCCGGGGAGAGCGTGGCGCTGCTGCGGCGGGCCGCCGGGGCGCACGGCGTCACCTACACCCCGAAGCTCATCGAACTCATCACGACGGGCAAGCGGAGCCCCCGGCTCCCGGGGGAGCGGCGCGATGCCCGTGGCGGGTCCCTCTGAGCCGCCGGAACCCGGGGCGCGACGGGTGACCGCACGGCGATCACGGACCTGGTGCCCCCAGCAGGATTCGAACCTGCGACACACGGTTTAGGAAACCGATGCTCTATCCCCTGAGCTATGGGGGCGCGGAGCCAGCCTACCGGGGGAGGGACCGCGCGCCGCGGCGTGGTTCCGGGATCGCGCCCCACTGCGTCCGACCTCGTCGAACTACGACAGAGCGTCGTTGGAAACCTCCTGCGCTGCAAGCGAACGCAGAGGGCTCCCGGTGCCCCCGTGGTCACCGCTGCCCCGAACAGGTGCCTAGACTCAAGTCGTACAGAACAGCGACCGATGGCCTCACTGGTTGTCGGTAACGAGTCGACGGGGACTCCGGCACCAGGTCGATGTCGTCAACCGAGGAGTAACCGGAAATGCCCGCCACCCAGCTCCGCAACGACTCGCGCGCCACCCTTCGCGGTGACGTCCCCGCTCAGCGCCGCGCCCCCCGCCAGCAGGCCGCCGTCGCCGCCCTCGACGCCGCCCTCCAGGAGTCGGGCTGCATCCTGGTCTCGACCACGGTCGTCGAGACCGGCTGCACCATCGCCTTCTACGACGCCCGTTCGCTCGGTCGGGCCGTCGACGTGATCGCCTCCGCGGCCACCGCGTCCGGCGACACCGCCCTTGCCGCCCGCGCCCGCCAGCAGGGCGCGGACGCGTGGAAGGTCACCGCGCAGCCGCAGACGTGGGACGCCGCCGAAGGCGACCCCCGCGCCTGCGACATCCGGTCCTCCACCAGCTGGCGCCTCGACATCCCGCTGAGCGACCTGGTCCCCAGCGCCGCCGCGCTGCTCGCCTAGACCTCGATCTCCGCGAGGACCGGCGGCACCTGCGCCGGCAGCTCGCGGGCGAGGAACCCGAGACGGCCCACCGAGCTGGCCAACCGGTCACCCGCACGTCCGTGCAGGTGAGCGGCCCACACGGCCGCCTGGACGGGGTCCGCGCCCCGTGCGCACAACCCGGTGACGATCCCCGCGAGGACGTCACCGGACCCGGACACCCCGAGACCGGCACCGCCGGAGGGGTCGCGCCAGCACCGACCGTCGGGAGCCGCGATCCACGACTCCCCGCCCCCGGCCGCCACGGCGCACCGGCTGCGACGGGCGAGCTCGACCGTCGCCCCGGCCACGTCCCGCTCCACCTCCTCGGGCTCGGCGTCCAGCACGATCGCCAGCTCCGACAGGTTCGGGGTCAGCACCGCGCCACCCTCCAGGTGGTGCAGGAACGTGACGTCCGCGGTCACCGGCGCCAACCCCAGGGCGTCGAGGACGACGACGGTGCGCAGCCGGGGGACGAGCTGCGACAACAGCGACCGCACGTCCTCCTCGCCGATCGCCCCGACCCCCAGCAACGCCGCGTGGGCCCCCTCGACGAGCTCGGACAGCTCACCACCCTCGGCCCCGCACGCCGGGTCGATCCCGCCCTCGCCCGTCTCGGGCAGGGGCAGCACCAGCGCCTCCGGCAGGGCGATCCCCATCGGGGCGGCCGTCGTCGTCGTCGTCGCGACCTGCAGCTTCCCCGCTCCGCACCGCAGGGCCGACTCCGCGGCCAGCAGGACCGCACCCGGGGTCCGCGTGCTGCCGCCGACCACGACCGTCCGGCCGCGGGACTCCTTCCCGGTACCGGGTGGTGGCAGCGGCCACTCGCGCAGGACCGCGGAGGTCACCGTCACCGCCCGGTCGGACGCGTTGCTCATCAGGACCTCGGTTCGTCGTCGACGTCGTCATCGGTCACCTTCACGTCCGCGACGGCCCGCGTGTCACCCGCCGCCCGCAGCTCCAGACCGCCGAGACCGGCCGCGTAGGAGGTCACCGAGCAGTTGGCCAGCGGGTGCTCGGCGTCGATCGCCAGCAGGCTGCGCTCGTCGAGACCCTCCAGCACCAGCCGGAAGTTCATGATCACCGCCTGGTGGGACACCAGGAGTACCCGCCGGCCCGGGTGCTCCTCGCGCAGCGAGGACAGCACGCTGCGGACCCGCAGCGCGACGTCGCACCAGCTCTCACCACCCGGCGGCCGGTAGTAGAACTTCCCGATCCGCTGCCTGCGGGCGGCCTCCTCGGGGAAGCGGGCCCGGACCCCGGCGCCGGTCAGCCCGTCCCACCAGCCGAGGTCGCGTTCCCGCAGCCGCTCGTCGGTCCGCGGGGTCGCCACGTCGTGGCCCGCCTCCCGCGCCGCGTCGACGATCGCGAGCGCCGTGCGGTGAGCCCGCTCGTAGGGCGAGCAGACCACGACCTCCGGCGGCGAGGGAGCCTCCGACGCCGTCGCCAGCCAGTGGCCGACGGCCTGGGCCTGGGCGCGACCGAGGGGGGAGAGCGGGACGTCGGCGTCCCGCTCGGCGATGTCCACCACCTCGGAGCGCGTCGCGTAGGCGTGCGCGTCGGCGAGGTTCCCCGTGGACTGCCCGTGACGGACGAGGACGAGTTCGGTGGGCCAGGGGCGGTCGGGAGCGATCACGGCTCCACCCTCACCCGCCCCGCGCCCCGGTGCCTCCCGAGGACGGCTCTGACCCCTTCGGTGGACGGGGATGACGGGAACGGGGGTGGGGATGACAAGGTGTGACCCACCCACGGCGGTGATCGTCACCGTCACGGGCCGGGCGAGGGGGTAGCCGTGACGAGGACGTGGCACCGCCTCATGACGCGGACGTCGCTGCAGCGACGGGTGTCCGTCATGGGGCTGTCGTTCCTCGTCGTCGTGCTCGTGCTCACGCTCGTCCTCGCGTGGAGCCTCATCGCCTCCGCCGTGCAGTCGCAGCCACGCCCCGTGGAGAGCGAGTTCGAGGGCGGCTTCCGCACCCGGGTCAGCGCCTTCCAGGACGACCTCGTCGCCGCCCAGACGGCGCACCAGCTCTACATCACCTCTGACACCGCGAGCTTCCCGGGCCGCACTGCGGACCGCGAGGCCGCGCTCGAGAAGTACGACCGCGACCGGGCGGCCCTCGTCTCCGACCTGTCGCGCAAAGACCCGCCGGACGCTGTCCTGACGACCCTCGGGACGAAGGTCCCCCGCCAGCTCGCGGTCGTGCTCGACCAGGCGGCCCAGTGGCGTCAGGTCATCGACACCCAGGCCGGTTTCAAGCAGCGCGCGGACCAGGCGGGGCTCAGTGGCTCGATCGTCAACGCGCCCGCTGCTGCGGCGTTCTCTTCGCTTTACGGCGATCTCGAGGCGCTGCGCACGACGCTCGACGACCGGCGATCCACCGCGGTCCGGGAGTTCCGGGGTGAGCGCAACCAGTTCCGGTACGTCCAGTTCCTCGTCGCCGCCATCGCCCTGCTCCTCGTGCCGCTGGCTCTGTACCTGGTGCGGCGTTGGGTGATCCACCCCCTCGGCTCGCTGTCCGAGCAGCTGGTGAAGGTGGGCGAGGGGGACCTGCAGACGCCCATCGCGCTGCCCGGCCCGCCCGAACTCGCCGCCGTCGCCGCGTCCGCGGAGATGATGCGCAAGCGGATCCTCGACGAACTCGCCGACGCGGTCTCCGCCCGGGAGGCCCTCAAGCAGGGGCAGCCGCTGGTCGCCGAGGTCCGCGACCAGCTGAGCGCCCACGAACTGCCCGTCGTCGTCGGCTGGTCCTCCGCCGCCGCGCTGCGCCCGGCCGAGGGGCTGCTCGCCGGCGACTGGTACGACGTGCTCCCCCTGCCCGACGGCCGCTTCGCCGTCGTCGTCGCCGACGTCTCCGGCCACGGGGCGCGCGCCGGGATCGTCGCCATCCAGCTGAAGCGGCTGCTCGAGGCGGCCCTGCACCTCTCACCCGAACCCGACCTCGCGCTGGCCATGGCCGCACGCGTCTTCTCCGACGAGGCCGAGCGGTTCGCCAGCTGTGTCGTCGTGGTCGTCGACCCCGACTCCGGCACCGTCCGCTACGCCAACGCCGGGCACCCCGCGCCCCTGGTGCTGCGCCGCGACGACTCCGTCGCCGGCGGGGTGCGGGTGGTCACCGAACTCGAACCCACCGGCCCGCTGCTGTCCTGGCTGCACCTGGACGTCCCCGGCAGCTGGCACACCGAGACGGCGTCCATGGCCCCGGGCTCGTTGCTCGTCGTCTTCACCGACGGCCTCACCGAGGCCCGGCCCACCGGCAGCACGGAGGAGCTCGGCATCGAAGGAGTCCTCGCGGCGCTGGGCGAGCTGCCGGAGCTGACCCCGCAGGCCCTCGTCGACGAGGCCCTCGACGTCGCCCGTCGCTACAGCGGTGGCCGGGCGCGCGACGACGTCACCCTGGTGGCGCTCTCCCGCGGGTCCGTGCTCACGTCCGCGGGCGTCCCGGCCATGCGCGACGGCACGCACGAGCCCCACGCCTGAGCGGATCACGGCGCGCGGACGCCTATCGTTGGTGTGTGACACCTTCCCCCGCGATCGGCCCCGACTCGACACGTCGGCGCTGGTGGGCGGAGGCCGAGGTCCTCGGCGGCACGTCCGGTCTGCTGGACTGCCCCGTCGGCACCGACGCCGTGCTCGACCTCACCACCGCCCACCCCTCCGGACTCGCCCAGCTGCTCGCCGGTGGTCCCGCCCCGCTGTCCAGCCTCGTGCGCGAGGCCGGTGCCTTCGCCGAGGCCCGCCGCCGGGCCCGGACCACCCACCGCGTCGCCGGGGCGCTCCTCGCCCAGCGCGGCACCCGATCGCTCGCCGTCGCCGTCGGCACGGTGGGGTGGTCGCTGGCGGGGGAGAGCAGCGCCGATGAACTGGCCGAAGGGTCCGTCCCGGTCCTGCGCACCCCCCGTCGCACGCCCGTCCTGCTGCGCCGCTGCACGGTGACCCCCTCGACGGAGGCCCTCGACGACTTCGTCGTCCAGCTGGTCCCCGAGGTGATCGTCAACCCCGTCCTCGTCCGCGTCGCCCGCGACGAGCTCGGCATCGCGCTCGACACCCGCCGCATCGCCTCCGCCGTCGGCGCGCACTGGGGCTTCGACCCCAACCCCGCCATGGACGAACTGCGCCGTCAGCTCGCGGGCACCACCGGGCTGCGGGTGGAGCGCCGGTTGGTGCTCGCCACCTTCGCGGACCCCGGCGCCGACCTGCTCGCCGACCTGCGTCGCCGTGGCGCCGTGGTGCGCGACCACCGGATCGTCTCGGCGCTCGCCGCCGGGCAGCCCGTCGAGCCCCCGGAGGACGACCCCCGGGCCGTCGTCGTCCCCGCCGACGAGATCGGCATCGCCCTCGACCCCGCCCAGCGGCGCGCCGTCGACGCGGTGCTCGCCGGCGGCGACCTGCGCCTGCACGCCCCGACGGGGACGGGGGCCACCCAGGTCGCGGCGGCCGTCATCGCCGCGACCGTCGCCGCGGGAGCGCGCGTGCTGCTCGTGGCCGACTCCGCCGCCGACCGTCGCGCGATCGACGAACGCCTGCGCGACAACGGCTTCGGACGGCTGGTGCTGCACCTCGTGGCCGACCTCGACCCCCGGGCCGGCGAGACCGACGCCCGCGACCAGGTCGCTGCCGCCCGCCGCGAGGTCGCGGCCCGCGACGCCGCCGAGCGTCCCTCCGGTGCGCTGCCCGACGTCGCCGGGCCCGCCCGCGCGCTGGAGGACCACGCCCAGGCCATGCACCGTCCCCGCGCGCCGTGGGGGGTCAGCGTCCACGAGGCCATGGAGTCGCTCGTCGCCCTCGGCGAGCGCGACGTCCCGCCGACGACCTCCCGTCGGCTGCGGGGTGAGGACCTCGCCGCGTGCTCCCGCGAGGACGTGACGCGCTGGTCGGGCGTCCTCGAGGAGGCCGTCGACCTCGGCGCGTTCACCGTCGGGCCGGGCAGCACGCCCTGGGCCGGAGCCCGGCTGCGCAGCGACGAGACGGCCGCGCAGGCGCTGGCCCGCGTCGACGGGCTCGTCGGGGTCCGGCTGCCCTCGGTGCGCGCCCTGCTCGCCACGGTCTGCGACGCCGCCGGTCTGCGGGGGGCGTCCTCGGTGTCCGAGGCGGCGGAACGCACCGACCTGCTCGACGGCGTCCGCACGACCATCGGCCGGTTCGGGCCCGAGATCTTCGCGCAGTCCCTGGGGGACGTCGCCGCGGCGACGGCGACGCCGCAGTGGCGACGCGAGCACGAGGTCCGCCTGGGGTTGCTGACCCGGTGGCGGTTGCGCCGGGCGGCCCGGGCGATGCTCCGCCCCGACGTGACCGCCGGGGACTGGGCGACGCTGCACGACTGGCTGCAGCAGGCCCGCAGCCAGCGGATGCGCTGGCAACGCGCCTGCGTGCGGGACAACCCGCCCGCGGTGCCGGCCGACCTGGACGCCCTGGTGGCGGCCGTCGACGACCTCCGTCACGAGCTGGAGGCCCTCGGCGAGGTTCTGCCGCCCCGTTCCTGGGCCGAGCTCGGCGCGGACTCCCTCCTCGAGGTCCAGCTCCCCGAACTGACGGCGCTGCTGCGCCGCCTCGTCGCCGACGCCGCGGCCCTGGACACGCTGCCCCGGCGCACCGTGCTCCTCGAGGAGCTCACCGCCGCGGGCTGGGGTGGTCTGCTCGAGGACCTCGAGGCGCGCTGGGCGGGACCCGGCAGCCTGCACCTGCCCTCCGAGGTGGAGGCGGCCTGGTGGGCCGGGATCCTCGACACGATCTCCATGACCGACCCGCTCGTCGGGACGGGGGAGGCGGGATCGCTGCGCCGGGCCCGCTACGAGCTGCAGCTCGCCGCCGTCGCCGGACGGGGCCTGCGTGCCGCCGCGGTGCGCTCCGCGCTCGACGCCCGCAGCACCTCCGACCACGAGGTCCTGCCGGTCACGGCGATGTCCGCGGCCGGGGTCGCCGCGCTGGCCGACCGCGTCGAGGAGGCCGACCTGCTGGTCGTCCTCGGCGCCCAGGCCACCACCACGGCCGCCGTCCTGCCCGCGCTCTCCCGCGGTCGCCGGCTGCTCGTCGTCGGCGACCCCGCGCTGCCCGGTCCGGCCGACGTCCTCACGGCGTCGGAACGTCAGGACGAGCCGCAGGCCAGCAGGGTCAGCTTCTTCGCCGACACCGAGGGGTTGCTCCCCACTCTGCAGCTGGACCGCCAGCACGCCCTCCTCGACGACGGTCTCCTCCACGACGTCCCCGCGGGACTGGCTGCGGTGCAGGAGGTCTCGTTGCCCGGACCCGGGCTCGACGCCCGGGCCGTGGCCCGCACCTCGCACCGTCCGCCCGGTGCGCGCCGCGGTCCCGACGCGCTCGTGGACCTCGTCGCCGACCGGGCTCTCGCCGCGCTGCGCGCCCACCCCGAGGAGTCCCTCGGGATCGTCGTCCCGGACGCGGCCGGTGCGGAACTCCTCGCCGACGCCGTCCGTCGCCGCGCTCTCGCCGAGGGACTCCCGCTGGCCGTCGGACGGGAGGCGCTGCTCGTCGCGACCCCGGCCCGCTGGGCGGGGGAGCGGCGCGACCACGTGCTCGTCGTCGCCGACGCCGTCCTCAACGGCGCGGGTCTGGGGGTGGCGGGCGACCCCGTCGCCGGCCGCGCGCAGGTCTGGATGGCGCTGACCCGTCCCCGGCTGCGCACCACCCTCGTCCTCGACGACTCCGGCTGGTCGGCCGAACAGGGTGCCGACGACGTCGCCACCCAGGCCCGTCGGATGCTCGCCCGCCTCGCGCTGTCCTGGGAGGAGTACCCCGAACCGCTCGAGCGTCCCGGCGCCTCGGCCCTCGTGCGCTCGCTCGCCGCGGCGTGCCGGGCCCTCGGGTTGCCCGTGGAGTGCGGGGTCGGGGCCTCCCGCCGGCTGGCGATGGCCGTGCGCGACCAGCGCGCCCGGGCCGGGGTGGGTCCGGGTCTCGTGGTCGAGGTCGACGACCCGGCGTGGGCGGCGGCCGGTCTGCTGGACCGCGAGGTCGACGGGCCGACGGAGTTCGAGCGTCGCGGGTGGCGCTACGTCCGGGTCCTGGAGTCCGACGTCTTCGCCGACGTCGACGCCGAGGCCGACCGGATCGCCCGGCTCTGGCGCGAGGCGCTCGCCGACACGGGACACGACCTGCCCTGGGTCGTCGACGTCACGGACCCGGGCGTGGAGTTCGACCTCGCCGCGGGTGTCGAGGACGTCGCGCGGGACGCGTCGTGATCCCGCGCGACGGCGAGCCCACCGAGCCCACCGAGTCCGTCGAGCCCACCGCACCCGAGGTGCCCGCGGAGCCGCGGGAGGCGCCGCTGGAGGACGAACGGTCCGGCGACGACCGCGACGAGGGCTGGGGCGAGCGGTCCGGCGGCGGCTTCGACGACGACTGGTACCTCTCGCAGCGCCCTCCGCACTGGGACTGACCGCACGCTCGTCGTTGCGCGAACGCACAGCGGGTGATCATCCACTCGCTGTCCGGCAGCTGTGGATGACTGCGCGCTCAACCAGAATGACTCTGGGTCGAAAGTTGGGATTCGACGGCCTCCGGGACTTCTGCACAGCGCCCGCCTGCACCCATCATGGGCGCGGAACCTCGACCGGTGCCCCCCGGACGGGGGACGACCACGACACGTGGACGGTCCCTCGAGGACGGCGGAAGGTGGAGGATGCAGCGCTCGTCGGCCACCCTCGTGGCCCCACGCCCGGTCCCCGTCCCCGCCGGCCGTCCCGCCGTCGGGGTTCCTGCCGGCGTTCGGAACGCCGTCGTCGTCGTGCTGGCCCTCGCCGTGGTCCTCGCGGCCGTCCTCCTCGGGGCGCGCTCCCCGGCCCCCTGGCACGCGTCCGCCTTCTCCTTCGTGCTCGCCCTCGTCGTCCTGGTCGCGGAGTCCCGGTCGGTCACCCGCCGCACCTGCGGCGCCGACGTGCTGCCCGTCTCCTGGGGCTTCCTCGTCGCCCTCGTCGCCCTCGGGCCGTTGTCCCTCGCCCTGGCCGTCCGTGCCGTCCCCGCGCTGGTGCGTGACGTGCGCCGAGGCCGGGGGCCTCGGGCCCTCGTCGCCGGGATCGCCACCTCCGTGGTCGGCGTCCTGGTCTGCCACATCGTCATCGGCGCGCTGGTGGGAGCCGACACCGCCTCGGGGACCACGCTCCGATCGCCCGAGCAGTGGCCTGCCGTCCTCGCCGGTGGGGCCGCCGGACTCGCCGCGCAGGGCCTCGTCGGGCTGCTCTCCCGCCGGGTCCTCACCCGCCCTCCCCGCCGACCGCTGCGCACCGGTTCGGCCTCGGGCGCGCTGCTGTCGCTGGCCGTGATCGCCTCGGCTCCCGTGCTCGCCGTCAGCGCCGAGGGCGGGCCCTGGCTGCTGCTGCTCGTCTGCGTCCCCCTCGGCGTCCTGCTCGTCAGCGCGGTGCTCGCCCGGCGTCACGAACGACGCGCCGCGGTCGACGACCTCACCGGCCTGCCCAACCGCGAGGCCCTGCTCACCGCCACGGCCCGCGCGCTGCGTGGGGTCGGAGGCGGTGCCCGCGGCGGCCCGGGCCTGCTCGTCGTCGACCTCGACCACTTCAAGGACGTCAACGACACCCTCGGCCACCCCGTCGGTGACGCGCTGCTGCGCGAGGTCGCGGAACGCCTCGTCGCCCTGGCCCCCTCCGACGCCGTCGTCGCCCGCCTCGGTGGCGACGAGTTCGGTCTGCTGGTCGTCGCCGCGGCCGACGCGGAGGCGCTCGCCGCGGCCGTCGTCGAGGAGATGTCCCGGCCGCTGCGGGTGGGCGACCTGCAGGTCCTGCTCCCTGCGAGCGTCGGCGTCGCCCTGGCCCCCGAGCACGGGACGAACGCGCCTTCCCTGCTCAAGAGCGCCGACGTCGCGCTCTACCAGGCCAAGGAGGTCCGCGGCCGGTACCGCACCTACGCGGGCCGGCACGACGTCAACAGCGTCGAGCGGCTGCGACTCCTCGGGGACCTCGGCCGCGCCGTCGACCGCGGTGAGCTCTACGTCCGCTACCAACCGCAGATCGACCCGCGCACCGGGGTCGTCGTCGGGGCCGAGGCCCTCGTCCGCTGGCAGCACCCCGAGCTCGGCGCCGTCGCCCCCGACCGGTTCATCCCGCTCGCCGAGCAGTCCGGCCTCGTCGCCGACGTGACCGCCGTCGTCCTCGACCAGGCGCTGGCCGACGTGGCGCGCTGGCGCGCCGCAGGGTTCGGCCCCACCGTGTCGGTCAACCTCTCCGCCCGCCTCCTCACCGACCACGACCTCCTCGCCCTCGTCGCGGGGGCGCTGCACCGCCACGGCGTCGACGCCTCCGCGCTCGTCCTCGAGGTCACCGAGACCGGGATCGTCTCCGACCCCGAACGGGCCGGGGCCGTGGTGCGCCGACTGCGAGCGCTGGGCTGCGGTGTCGCCGTCGACGACTACGGCACCGGCCAGTGCTCGCTCACCTACCTGACCGACCTCGACGTCGACGAGCTGAAGATCGACCGCAGCTTCGTCACCGGGATGACCGTCGACCGCGCCCGCGGCGTCATCGTGCGCTCGACGATCCTCATGGCCCGTGAGCTCGGCCTGCGCGTCGTCGCCGAAGGCGTCGCCGACGCCCCCACCCAGCAGGTCCTCGCCGATCTCGGCTGCCACGTCGCCCAGGGCGAGCACGTCGGCGACCCCATGTCGGCCGACGACGTCCTCCGGATGCTGCGCCGCCGGGTACCGCGACCCATCGGCGCCGTCGTCACTGCCCGCTCGCCGCTGGCCCTGGAGTCCTGAGCGGGCCCTCACGCGCCACGCACCGCGACGACGGTCCGACCCGCCGCCGCCGTCAACCGCGTCGCCGTCGCCGCCTCGACCGCGACCAGCACGCTGCTCCCCGTTCCCGGCGTCCCCGTCGAGGACCCGCCCAGCAGCCCGTCACCCGTCGAGGCGGTCGGTACCCGCAGTACCACCACGTCGCTCGCGATGCGCTCGGCCCCCGTCGCCGCACCCGTGACCGGGTCCTCGGTGCGAGCCAGGACGTCCACGTGCACCCCGGGCCCCAACCCGGCCAGCAGCGCCGGGTCGCCGACGTCCACGGTCACGGCCAGGGTCCCGGCCGGCTGGGCGACCAGCAGCGAGGCCTGCGCGGTCCGGGTGTCGGTGAGCACCTCACCGGTGCGGACGGCGCTCGCGAGCACGGCCCCGGTCACCGCCGACGGGGTGAGGAGCCCGCCGGGCAGGGTGTCCGCCGGTCGCTGCACGCTGCGGACGTCGGAGGGTCCGAGCAGCGCACCCACCGGCAGGTCCCGGGCGGCCACGAGGGCGGTGACCGTCGTGGGGGCGGGAGGAGCGAGGGTGCTGACGGCGATCCCGCCCGCCGCCGCGACGAGACCCGCGGCCAGCCACCGCCGGGTCAGGCGACGCCGGCGGCGGGCGCGGGGCCCCTCGGCGCGCTCGGCGGGCGGGTCCGGCGTGGTGACGGCCGGGCGGAACGTGGTCGAGGGCATGGGCGGACGCTAGGTCCACACCCGGACGCGACAGGGCCCGCCGGCGGTCGGCTGTGGACGACGACCGCTGCGGCGGGCCTGTGGAGACCGCGGTGGCTCAGGCGGCGGAGCTCGACCCGCTGCTCGAGCTGCCCGACGAGCTGCTGGAGCCGGAGCTGCTGGAGCTGCCCGACGAGCTGCTGGTGCTGGAGCTGCCGGTACCGGTGCTGGTGGAGCTCGACGGCGTGCTCGAGCCGGTCGACTCCTTGGGCGTGCTGCTGCTGGACGAGCTCTCCGAGGACGTGGACGAGCTCCGGGAGTCGTTGCGGTAGAAGCCGGACCCCTTGAACACGATCCCGACGTTGTTGAACAGCTTCCGCAGTTGACCGGAGCACTCGGGGCAGACCGTCAGGGTGTCGTCGCTGAAGGACTGGCGGACCTCGAAGGAGTGTCCGCACGACTGGCAGGCGTAGGCGTAGGTGGGCACGCTGTCTCCGTAGCTCCTGGACCCCGGCTGGCACTCGGGGAGTTCGAGTGCCAATGGTACTCGGCGCGCGGGGCTCCCGTGGAGCTCAGCGCACGTCTCGCTCGTACCGGTCGACCAGCGGACCCGACGGCTGGAGCCGCAACCAGCCGTCGTCGGTGCCCGGAGCCGCCGCCCGCGCCGTCGCGGGGAGGCCGGCCCGGTCCGCGGCGACCGAGAGCACCGCGGCGTTCGCCGTCCCCACCCGCAGGACCTCCTCGTCGCGCCGGACCGCTGCGGGGGCGCCACCCTCGACGACGGCGACCCGCACACCGCGAGCCCGCAACGCCTCAGTCCACCGCCCCAGCAGCACCGACTCGTCGGGGTCGGTGAGGGGACCGGCGCTCACGAGCACGACGCTGCGCGAGGCCGCGCCCGCAGCGGCGAGGTCGTCGCGCACCCGGGTCAGGGCGTGGGCGTCGGCGCCGCGGATCGTGCCCGCCCGCGTGGCCACGCTCACGAAGCGCGTCCCCGCCACGTCGACGGCGGTGGCGGGCGGTCCCGTCGAGGAGAGCCCGCCCGCCGCCGGCGTCCCGACCTCACCGTCGCCGGCGATCCAGGTCCAGGACACCGTCGGCGGCAGGCTCCGGGCCAGCACCGCCCGCACGAGGTCGACGTCCTGGGCCGTCCCGGGGGCGGCCACCGAGCCGACGACGTCACCGGCGAGCAGGACCCGTTGCGCGCCGGCGGCGACCACGCGGCGGAGTTCGCCCGCGAGGTGCTCCGCGGAGGAGGGGCGGGCCGCGCTCACCGACGTGCCCGAGACCACCGCGACGCGAGTGGTCCGGGGGCCCGTGGCCGCCGGCGGTCCGAGCGACGGGTCCGGTGCACCCGATCCGGTGGTGGCGACCGGCGGCACCGTGGCCTGCAGGGCCGCGACGTCGAGCGATCCCGCCCGGCGCGCGGCCACCGAGGTCTGGGCGAGGTAGATCCGTTCCAGGGCGACCGAGCGGGCTCCTGCCGGGACCGCGACGCGCACGGTCCGCCAGCCGGTGAAGTCCACGCGGGAGGCGAAGGTGACCGGGCGGAGGGCACCGTCGACGACGAGCTGCCCGCGCAGCCAGCCGCCCTGCCCGTCCCCCCTGACCTGCAGGACGACCTCGCGACCGCCGCTCGGCAGCGGCAGCGGGGCCCGCCCCACCAGGGCCGCCGTGCTCGTGCCCGCCGGCTGTCCGGTGAAGTCGTAGTCCAGGCGCAGCGCCGCCGCGACGCCCGGGAGGTCGGGGACGTCGACCCGGCGCAGCGAGGCGGTCGCCCGGGTCGCGCTCGGCGTCCAGCCCGCGGGGTCGTCGAGCGCGTCCAGCAGGACGGGACGGGTGCCGACCGCGACCGTCGCGGTCGAGGTGAGCCCCGCGGCGCTCAGCCGCAGGTCGACGCTCGCGGGGCCGGCGGCCAGGGCCGTCAGCCGCAGCCGCCCGTCGGGGAGGGGCTCGGCCCGCAGCGCGGCGGGGTCGGTGGCGACGGTGACGTCGGCGGCGCTGAGCGGCGCCGAGCGACCTTCCGCGTCGCGGCCCACGAGGGTCACGTCGGCGACGACCCCGGGGCCGTCGAGGACCGTCGGCGTCTCGAGGTCCACCCGGCGCAGGGGGTTCAGGACCTCGACGTCGAGGGACCCGATCGCGCCGCCGAGGGAGGCGTGCAGGGAGGACAGGCCCGGTGCGGTGCCGCGGACCCGGGCCCCCTCGACCGTGGCGACCGCGCCGTCCGTGCTGGTCAGCACCGGGGTCCCGGGCACGGGGGCGCCCGTGGAGTTCACCGGGACCGCCGCCACGAGACCGGTCAGACCGGGGAACAGGCGGGTCGGGGACCCGTTGCCGCGCAGCACGACCGAGGCGGCGACGGAGGACGCCGCGGCCGGGACCAGGCCGATGGCGTTCGCGACGGGACGTGCGGCGCCGTCGGAGGGGACGGCCACCTCGCTGACTCCCGCCTCGCCCGGTCGGCGGGCGACGAGCTGGGCGGAACCGCCGCCGTCGAGCATGACGGCACCGCGGGCGCCGGCCTGGACCATCCGCTGCGCGGTCTCGACGGCGGTCACCCCGCGCGAGCGGGAGGTGCCGCCGTCGATGGTCAGGAGCAGCAGGTCCCCGCCCGCGCTCCACCCGATCGCGGTCCGGGCGCGCAGGGCCGCCCAGGTCGGGTCCGTCGTGTCGATCGCCGCGACCGCCCCGTCGCGCACGAGTTCGAGGCGGGCGCCGAGGGCGAACCCGCGGGAGCCGGGGGTGAGCGCGTCGTCGCGGACCTGCAGGTCGGTCGTGGCGGGGGTGCCGAGCGTGGTCGCGGCCAGGGCGGTGGCGACCGTGCCGGTGGCGACGAGGACGAACCCGTCCCCCGGGACGGGCGTCGGGCCGGGGGAACGGACCGCGCTGATCCGACCCGAGCGGACCTCCAGCTCGATCCCGGTGGGCGCGGTGAGGGCGCGGTCGCCGCTGCCCCAGGCCGGGGTGAAGAGGGCGAGGGAGTCGGCCGGGACGGTCCGGGTCCCGAGCGCGGCCAGCGGGAGGCTCCGGCCGCCGAGCGATGCGCTGCCCTGCAGCAGGACCTGTCCGAGGCGGCCGACCCAGCCGCTCGCGCCGGCGTCGACGCCGACCGCGGTCTGCGGCTGGGCGTCGGCCTTGAGCGGGGTGCCGTCGAGGACCACGGGTCCGTCCGGCGTGCCGGTGCGGTCGATGTCGAAGAAGTCGCCGTTGACGGCGGCGACCGCGCCGGCGGCGGTGGCGAGGTCGCCGGGGGTCCGGGGGGAGGAGAGGTCCTGCTGGAGCAACCGCGGCGTGGTGGTGGAGCCCGTGCTCAGGCGCAGCAGGGAGCTGCGGACGGGGCCGGTGGCGTCGAGGGTCGTGCGGCGTTCGAGGCTCACCCCGGGGGCGATGCTCTGCTGCTCCGCCGAGACCTCGACGGAGTCGACGGGGTCGAGGGGGTCGGCGAGCGCCGGTGCGGCGGCCGCGGTGGTGAGCAGAGCGCCGAGGAGGGTGGTGCACATCCCGAGGGCGACGGTGCGGAGGGCGCGCATCGCCTCACCGTAGTTGGGAGGTCACTCTCTGTGGTGCCAGTCGGCGAGCTTCCCGTGCCGGCTGATCGCCTGCAGCCGTTCCTCCACCGCGGAGCGTTCGGCGGTCGCGGTGACCACCAGCAGGTCGTCACCGTGACGCAGGACGGTGCGCGGCTGGGGCACGAAGGTCGCGCCGTCCCGCGCGACCAGGCTGACGTTGGCCCCGCGCGGCAGCCGCAGCTCGAACACCTCCACGCCGTGCAGCCGCGACGCCGGCCCGACCCGGACCTGCACCACGTCCGCGGACAGGGTGCCCAGCGGCGACACCTCGACGTCGAGGTCCTGCGTGGGGGTGGCGGAGATCAGCCCGAGCCGCCGGGCCAGGGGAGCCAGCGTCGGGGCCTGGACCAGGGTGAAGACGACCACCAGGACGAGCACGAGGTCGAACAGCCGCTCGGAGCCGGGGATGCCGGCGACCACGGGCACCGTCGCCAGCACGACCGGGACGGCCCCGCGCAGACCCGCCCAGGACAGGAACACCAGGTCCGGCCGGGGCATCCGGAACCCGACGAGGCTGACCAGGACCGACAGCGGGCGCGCGAACAACGTCAGGACGAGCCCGACGAGCAGGGCGTCGACGAGGGCTCCGGGGAGCCGGGAGGGGCTGGCCAGCAGGCCGAGCATGACGAACAACCCGATCTGGGCCAGCCACCCGAAGGCCTCGGCGAAACCCCGGGTCGCGTGCCGGTGCGGCAGGCGCGCGTTGCCCAGCACCAGACCGCACAGGTAGGTGGCGAGGAACCCCGAGGCGTGCAGCACGTCGGCCACCGCGAAGGCCAGGACGGTGAGGGCCAGGACCGCGACGGGGTACAACCCGGAACTCGGCAACGCGGTGCGCCGCAGCAACAGCGCCCCCGCGGCCCCGATGCCGACCCCGAGCAGGGTGCCGAGGGCGAGTTCGAGGACCGCCTCGCCGGCGAAGAACCACCAGGCGTGCTCGTTGTGTCCGCCCGCGACCTCGGTGAGGGCCAGCACGGCGATGACGACGGGGGCGTCGTTGAGTCCCGACTCGGCCTCGAGCAGCCCGGACAGCCTGCGCGGCAACGGCACCGATCGCAGCACCGAGAACACGGCGGCCGCGTCGGTGGAGGACACGACGGCGCCGATGAGGAACGACACCGGCCAGGTCGTGTGCAGCAGCAGGTGCGCCCCGCAGCCGACGACCCCGATCGAGACGAGCGTCCCTCCCGTCGCCAGCACCCCGGCGGGGGCGATGACGCCGCGGATCGTCGACCACCGCGTCGTCAGCCCGCCTTCGGCCAGGATCAGGACGAGGGCCCCGTAGCCGAGGACCTGGGCGATCTTCGCGTCCGCGAAGGGGATCCCCAACCCGTCCTCGCCGAGCACCAGCCCGAGGGCGAGGTAGAGGAGGAGGGAGGGGAGCCCGGTCCGGGCGGCGAGCCGGACGGCGAGGACGGCGAGGAGGAGGACCCCGGAGGACAGCAGCAGGATGCGACTGAACTCATCCAGGGTCATGCGGCACCGTAGCGCGTCGGTCGCGGCACGGGGCGGTGTCGGCGGGTGGTGATCAGCTGGTGGTGCTCGGTTCCCGGTCGCCGGTCAGGTCGACCCAGGTCGGCCAGCCCTTGCCCCAGTCGCCACGTTCGTTCCACAGCGGCCGCCAGGTCTCGCCACGGCGCAGGACGACCTCGCCGACGGAGCGCAGCGCGACCCCCGCGGTCAGCAGTCCGACGCCGGCCCTGGCGCGCCCCGGCGTCCAGTGCTTGATCGCGTACTCGGCCTTGCCGCGCAGCAGGAGTCGCTGCTTGGCGGTCTTGGTCGAGGACGACTTCCCGCCGGCGTGGACGACGACGGCCGCGGGGGTGATGGCCGGGTGGAAACCGGCGTCGGCCGCGCGCCGGTTGAGGTCGGCGTCCTCGCCGTACATGAAGAACTTCTCGTCGAAACCGCCCAGGGCGCGCCAGGTCTCCGTCGTCGCCATGAGGAAGGCGCCGCTGATGATGTCGACGTCGCGGACGCTGTCGCGGTCCCAGTGGCCCATCGACTCGGGGTCGAAGAGCGAGCTGCGCTTGAACGCCGTCGAGAGCCCGGTGGCGTAGCAGAACCAGCTCCAGAGCGAGGGTTGCGCGAAGCAGCTCGTGAGCGAGACGGAACCGTCGGGGTAGAGGACGCGGCCGCCGACGATCCCGCGGGTGGGGTCCTCGTCGAGGAACGCGAGCAGGGCGTCCACGGCCCCCGGCTTGATCATCGCGTCCGGGTTCATCAGCAGCACCGTCCGGCCGGTGGCCATCTCGGCGGCGCGGTTCACCCCCACGGCGAAGCCGAGGTTGTCGGGGGAGAAGTGCGTGCGCAGCTCGGGGGTGGTCTCCGCGCGCTCGCGCAGCAGCTGCTTCGTCTCCTCGCCCGAGGCGTTGTCGAAGGCGATGACCTCGAAGGAGGCCCGCGGCCTGGACTCGCCCGTGAGGGAGTCCAGGCACTGGGCGATCCACTCGGGGGCGTTGTAGGTGATCACCAGGATCGACACGTCCACACTCATGGCCAGGCGCTCCTCTTGACGTTCCGTATCGGTCTGGTCACCGTCGACGCGCGCACAGTGAACCACGAACCGCTCCGGGGTCGGGAGTCTCAGGCCGCCAACCACAACCAGCGGGACGGGGTGACGACGGCCTGGACGAGCCGGTCGTGGGGGAGCACGGGCAGCGGGCTGACCGCGGCGTCGAGCAGTTCGTCGTCGTGCACGACGGCCAGCACCGGCACTCGCGCCGGCACCCGCGCCAGCGCCCGGTCGTAGCTGCCCCCGCCCTGCCCGAGCCGGCGGCCGGCGGTGTCGACGGCGAGCGCCGGGACGACGACGAGGTCCACGGAGGCGACGGCGTGCGGGCCGAGAGGACCCAGCGGAGCGGGGGCTCCGCGACGCGGCGCGCGCAGTTCCCAGTCGAGGTCGCCGTCCTCGAGCAGGACGGGCAGCAGGACCTCGACGTCGTGGCGCCGCAGTTCGGCGAGCAGGGTCCTCGTTCCGGGTTCACCGGTCGTCGAGGAGTAGCAGGCGATGCGGCGGGCGCCGGCCAGCAGCGGGCAGCCGGCGAGGACGCGGGCGACCGCCGTGTCGAGGCTGCGGGTGGTGTCGGCGTCCCGTTCGCGACGGCGGGACCGGATCCCGTGGCGCAGTCGGCGTTTGCGGGCCTCGACCTCGAGGACGTCCACGGTGACGGACAACGAGTCGACGGTCACCTCGTCGCTGGTGTCGGGTGTGGTGGGCACGGCGGCTCCTGGTTCGCACGGACGGCACGACGATTGTTTCGTCGGGTCGTCCTCCCCCCGAGTTTGCCCCGCCGCGGGCCAGAAGGGAATGCGGCGCGCGTCGTCCCCCGACGGCCCATCACCACAGCACGCAGTGCACGACCCGGGACGGGCGGTAGCCTCCGGGCCATGACTGAACGCGACGAGCGTCCCGGCCGCACGGTACGCAAGGCCGTGATCCCCGCCGCCGGGCAGGGAACGCGCTTCCTGCCGGCCACCAAGGCGATGCCCAAGGAGATGCTGCCGGTGGTCGACACCCCGGCCATCCAGTACATCGTCGAGGAGGCCGTGCGCGCGGGCCTCACGGACGTGCTGATGATCACGGGCCGCAACAAGCGGTCCCTGGAGGACCACTTCGACCGCAACGTCGAGCTCGAGGTCGGCCTCCAGGCCAAGGGCGACCAGGCCAAGCTGGCCCGGGTGCAGGAGTCCACCGACCTCGCCCAGGTGCACTACGTGCGCCAGGGCGACCCGAAGGGCCTGGGGCACGCCGTGCTCGTCGCCGAGCAGCACGTGGGTGACGAACCGTTCGTGGTCCTGCTCGGCGACGACATCGTCGACGCCCGGGACCCGTTGCTGGACATCATGATCAAGGTCCGCGAGGAGCGTGGCGGCAGCGTCGTCGCCTTCATGGAGGTGCCCCACGACCAGATCCACCTCTACGGCTGCGCGGTCGCCGAACCGACCGACACCGAGGACGTCGTGAAGGTGTCCGGGCTCGTCGAGAAGCCGAAGACGGAGGAGGCCCCCAGCGACCTCGCCATCATCGGCCGCTACCTGCTGGACCCGGCCGTCTTCGCGGTCCTGCGCGAGACCGCGCCCGGCAAGGGCGGCGAGATCCAGCTGACCGACGCCCTGCAGGTCCTGGCCCAGGGCGAGGGGCCCGGTTACGGCGTGCACGGGGTCGTCTTCCGCGGCCGTCGCTACGACACCGGCGACAAGCTCGACTACATCAAGGCCGTCGTCCGGCTGGCGAGCGAGCGCAAGGACATCGGGGCGGACCTGCGTGAGTGGCTCGGCGAGTACGTCGCGTCGGGTGCGGGGGCCAGCACCTCAGCGTGACAACCTGTCGCAGGTGAGTGTCGAGACCCTGACCACCGTCGCGGCGCACCGGGCGGCGTGCCTGGACCTGGTGCGGCCGTTGCCGCCGCTGGACCTGGCGCTGCGCGACGCCCTCGGCTGCGTGCTGGCCGAGGACGTCGTCAGCCCGCGGCCGCTGCCCGCCTTCGACAACTCCGGCATGGACGGCTACGCCGTGCGCCTGCGCGACGTCGCGGGCGCGACCGAGGAGACCCCGGTGGGTCTTCCAGTGGTCTCCGACATCGCGGCCGGCCGGGCCGACGCCGTGCGCCTGACGAGCGGGACGACCGCCCGGATCATGACCGGGGCACCCGTCCCCGCGGGCACCGAGGCGATCGTGCCGGTGGAGTGGACCGACCGCGGCGTCAGCCAGGTGCTGATCCGCCAGGTGCCCGTGATGGGCCAGCACATCCGTCGCGCCGGCGAGGACGTCGTCGCCGGGACGCTCGTCCTGGAGGCCGGGACGCGACTGGAACCCCGCCACATCGGCGTCCTCGCCGCGCTCGGGCGGGCCCGGGTGCGCGTGCGCCCGCGGCCGCGGGTGGTGGTCGTCTCGACCGGGACCGAGGTCGTGGAACCCGGTACGGCGCTGGCCCGCGGGCAGTTGCACGACGCCAACGGCTACCTGCTGACCGCGGCGGCCGAGGAGGTGGGCGCGCTGGCCTTCCGGGTCGGGGTCGTCTCCGACGACGCCCGCGAACTGGCCTCCGTCCTCGACGACCAGCTCGTGCGCGCCGACGTGATCGTCACCTCCGGCGGGGTCAGCGAAGGCGCCTACGACACGGTCAAGGAGGTGCTCTCCGGTCCGGGGGAGCACTCCGTCCGCTTCGACCGGGTCGGCATGCAGCCCGGGATGCCGCAGGGCTGCGGGACGCTCGGCGAGAACGCCGTCCCCGTCTTCACCCTGCCCGGCAACCCGGTCAGCTCCTTCGTCTCCTTCGAGGTGTTCGTCCGTCCTGCGTTGCGGCGCATGCTGGGAGCCGAGGGGCCCGACCACGAGCGGCCCCACGTGCGGGCCGTGGCCGGGGCGCGCTGGACCTCGCCCCCGGGCAAGGAGCAGTACGTGCGCGCGGCCTGGACCCGCGACGCCGAGGGGCGCTTCGTGGTCGAGCCCGTCTCCGGCCACGGCTCGCACCTGGTGACCGGGCTGGCCCGGGCGACGTGCCTCGTCGTCGTCCCGGTCGGCACCTCCGTCGTCGAGGTCGGTGACGAGGTCGAGTGCGTCCTCCTCGGCCCGTTGCCCGGAGCGCCCGAGGCGCCGGGAAGGATGTCCTGATGGACCGTCTCACCCACCTCGACGACGCGGGGCACGCGCGCATGGTCGACGTCTCCGCCAAACCCGTCACGGCCCGCGAGGCCCGCGCCGAAGGGTTCGTCCGCTGCTCGCAGGCCGTGCTCGACCTCATCGCCGAGGGCGGTCTGCCCAAGGGCGACGCCCTGGCCGTCGCCCGGATCGCGGGACTCCAAGCGGCCAAACGCACCCCCGAACTCATCCCGTTGGCGCATCCTGTTGCCGTGCACGCGGTCGAGGTCGACATCACCCCTCGGTCGGACGGGGTGCGGATCACCGCCGCCGTGCGGACCGCGGACCGGACGGGGATCGAGATGGAAGCGCTGACCTGCGTGGTCGTCGCGGGGCTGACGTTCGTGGACATGGTCAAGGCCGTCGACCGGCGGACCGTCCTCGACGGCGTCCGGGTCACCGCCAAGAGCGGTGGACGGTCGGGGGACTGGAGCGTCGATGACTGAGGCCAGGGCACTCGTCGTCACCGTCTCCAACCGCGCCTCGGCCGGGGTCTACTCCGACCGGTCCGGCCCGATCGTCGTCGAGGGGTTGCGGGAGAGCGGGTTCCTCGTCGACGGGCCGCTCGTCGTCCCCGACGGCGACCCCGTCGAGGAGGCGCTGCGGGACGCGGTGGCCGCCGGGTACGACGTCGTCGTCACCAACGGCGGGACGGGGCTGAGCCCGCTCGACCTCACGCCCGAACGGACGCGACGTGTCCTGGACTACGAGGTTCCCGGTGTGCCGGAAGCGATCCGGGCTTACGGGGTGGCCCACGGGATCGCGACCTCGGTGCTGTCGCGGGGGATCGCGGGCGTCGCCGGCCGGACGTTCGTGGTGAACCTGCCCGGTTCGCCCGGCGGCTGCAAGGACGGTGTCGCGGTGCTGCAGGGTTTCCTCGTCCACGCCGTCGACCAGTTGCACGGTGGGGACCACACCCCTCCCGGCGGGACCCGGTGACCCCGACCTGGCCCGTCGAACTGCGCGAGGGGTCCGTCCGCCTGCGGCCGCTGCGCCGCGGTGACGCCTCGACGTGGCGCCGGGTCCGCGCCGCGAACGCCTCCTGGTTGCGGCCCTGGGAGGCCACGAGCCCTGAGGGCAGCGGACCGGCGCCGACGTTCCCGCAGATGGTCCGGGGTTTCTCCCGCGAGGCCCGCGCCGGACGGATGCTGCCCTTCGTCGTGGAACTCGACGGGAACCTCGTCGGTCAGATCACCGTCTCCGGGATCACCTGGGGGTCGCTGCGTTCCGCCCACGTCGGGTACTGGATCGACCAGCGCGTCGCGGGGCGCGGAACCATCCCGATCGCCCTCGCCCTGGTCGGGGACCACTGCTTCAGAGCCCTTCGGCTGCACCGGATCGAGGTGAACATCCGGCCCGAGAACGCGGCGTCGCTGCGGGTAGCGGAGAAGCTCGGGATGCGCGACGAGGGACTACGCAAGGCGTTCCTGCACATCGACGGTTCCTGGCGCGACCACCGGACGTTCGCGATGACCGCGGAGGAGGTGCCGGAGGGTCTGCTGAACCGCTACCGGTCCTCGCGCGGGGCCCGCCACTGAGCCGTGCGCAGGGCCGTGCGTGGGGCTGTGCGACGGCCCGCCGCAACTCCACCGCGCGACACGCCCGGACGTGCACGATCTTCCCGGTCGTGAGCCCTAGCGTTGCGTTTCGTGCCCGCCAGCAGTCTCATCTTCCTCGTCATCATCGTCCTGTGGGCTGCCTACCTCGTCCCCGGTGCGATCAGGAAGCACCGACGGGTCGCGTCGGCGAGACAGGCCGACCGCGACTCGCAGGCGATGCGGGTCGTCGTGCGCAGGAACTCCGCCCCGGTGGGCCAGGCCCTCGCGGCCGCCGCGGTGAACGCCGCCGTCCTCGGCGCCTCCAGCCGCCCCGTCCTCGGGGGGGCCGGGAGCCCGGCCCTCCCCGCGGCGCCGTCGGTGTCGAGCCCCGCTCCCTCGCTCGTCCGTGCGGCTCCGTCGGCCCCGTCGTCGCGCACGGTCTCCGCCGTGGTCACCCGGCGTCGTCGGCTGCTCGGCACCGTCGTCGGTCTCACCGTCCTCGGCTGGCTGACCGTGCTCGTCGGCCTGGCGCCCTGGTACTCCGGTGCCCTCCCGACGCTCGGGCTGCTGCTGGTCGTCGCTGCGTTGTCCCGCCACGGTGCGGCGAGGTCGGCCCGCCCCGTGGTCGCGCCCTCGCGCGTCAGCGAGGTCACGCAGGTGCTGCCCGTCCTGCGTCCGAGCGCACCGACCGTCCCCGTGCAGCGGGAGCAGAAGCCGTCTCCCCTCGCCGGCGACCGCAGCTGGCAGCCCGTGCCCGTGCCGCTGCCGACGTACCTGCTCAAGGACAAGGCCCCCTTCGTCGCACCGCCGCTGCCCGCGGTCGCCGTCGCGACGGAGGAGTGGGAGGACGAGCTGGCCACCCGCGTCATCGACCTCCGCGACCACGCGAGGGTCGTCAACCAGTAGCTCCCCGTGGTCCGAGGCGGGGTGCGGGACTGGTAACCTCTTCTCCGTTGCCGCGTCGCCCGCAACTCCGGGTGCGACGAGGGAACGACAAGGGGCTGTGGCGCAGCTGGTAGCGCACCTCGTTCGCAACGAGGGGGTCAGGGGTTCGAATCCCCTCAGCTCCACCCTTCGCCACGAAGGCCCCCACCGGGTTCCGGTGGGGGCCTTCGTCGTTCCAGGGTGGTCGCGGCGCGTGCGGCCCAGACGTGCACCCGCTGTGAGGGGCTTGCGGCGAACGGGTGACCCCCGGCTACCATGGGTGGTGTCAGCTCATCCGTCCGTAGTGGTGTTCCGCCGTTCGGAGCGTCCGTTCGGGTGACTGGCGTCCCACACCGTCGTGGGGTTCCTGAGAGGACTCACGACGGGGGAGGTCATGGCGACTGAGGAAGTGCGGCTCCTGCCGACGCAACAGCGTCGGCTCATCGAAGCTGACGCGAAGAGCAGGTCCGGCGACGTCAGCCAACCGTTCCTGCCGCGCTCCCGGCGTCGACCGGTTCCCTCACGCCCCCGGGACGGACGTCGTCCCGTCTGGCAGCGCGAGTACGTCCGCACGATCGTCGTCGCCGACCTCCTCGCGGCCGCCCTCGGTGCCCTGCTCGGCTGGGCCGTCCGCTTCGGTGACGTCGACCTGCACGTCGGGACCGCCAGCGGGATGTCCGTCGCCTGGACCATGGCGCTGCTCCCGCCCGTCTGGGTGCTGGCCATGCTCTTCTTCCGCGCCTACGAGCCGCGCTTCCTCGCGGTCGGGTCGGAGGAGTTCCAGCGGGTCCTGCTGGCGGGGACGACCGTCGTCGCCCTCGTCGGGACGGCGTCCTGGGCCTTCGACCTCGATGTCGCCCGCGGGTTCGTCGTCGTGGCCCTGCCCAGCGCCGGCCTCCTCACCGTCCTCGCCCGCCTCGGCGTCCGCCACTTCCTGCACGTGCGGCGCGCGGCGGGGGAGTGCATGCAGTCGACGCTCGTCGCCGGCCACCCGGCCGCCGTCGCCGCCCTCGTCCGCCAGGTCCGTCGCCAGACCGACCACGGCCTGCGCGTCGACGCCGCGTGCACCCCGGGCGGGGTGACGTCACCGGAGCTGCAGGACCTCGGCGTCCCCGTTCTCGGCTCGCTCGACGACATCGCCCCTGTGACCCGGGCCATGGACGCCGACGTCGTCGCCACCCTCACCTGTCCCGAGCTCGACGGCCCGGTGTTGCGCCGCCTCGGGTGGGAGCTCGAGGACACCCGGGCCGACCTCGTCGTCGCGCCGGCGCTGACCGACGTCGTGGGGCCCCGGGTCGTCATCCGCCCCGTCTCCGGGCTCCCGCTGCTGCACGTCGACCGCCCGGAGCTGCGGGGGATCCGTCACCTCGGCAAGACCGTCCTGGACCGCGGCAGCGCCGCGGCCGGGCTGTTCGTCCTGACGCCGCTGTTCCTCGTGCTGGCTGCGCTGATCAAGCTCGACTCGCCCGGACCGGTGTTCTTCCGCCAGACCCGCGTCGGCCGCGACGGCCGCGAGTTCTCCATGGTCAAGTTCCGCTCGATGGTCACCGACGCGGAGAAGCTCCTCATCGACCTGCGCACCGAGTCCGAGGGCAACGGGCTGCTCTTCAAGATGCGCCGCGACCCGCGCGTCACCCGCGTCGGGGCGTTCCTGCGGCGGTACTCCGTCGACGAGCTGCCCCAGCTGTTCAACGTCCTCGGCGGGAGCATGTCGTTGGTCGGGCCGCGGCCGCCCCTGCCCGCCGAGGTCGCCGAGTACGGCCACGACCTGCGGCGTCGGCTGCTGGTGAAACCCGGACTGACCGGCTTGTGGCAGGTCTCGGGGCGTTCCGACCTCGACCTCGACGAATCGACCCGCCTCGACCTGCAGTACGTCGAGAACTGGTCGCCGGCCTTCGACCTGATGATCCTCGCCAAGACGGCGAAGGCCGTGTTCGGCGGGCGCGGGGCGTACTGACCCCGCCGGGCAGGGTCAGCGCGGGTCGATCGTGACCGCCGCGCCGGTCCAGCCCAGGACGTTGCCCGTGAAGACGATGTCCTTGCCCGTGGGCGCGACGATCGCCCCGTAGCGGCTGTTGTCGTCGAAGGTGTTGCCCTTGACGACGAGGCCGGAGATGTTCGCGTCGCTGCGGATGTTGACGGTGTAGGAGCCGCCGCCGAGGAAGTTCTTCTCGATGAGGACGTTCTTCAGCGACTGCTGGCCCGTCTCGGTGCCGATCATGATGGCGGAGTTCAGCGGGTCACCGTTGTTGGACGGGTCGAGGGTGTTGTGCCGGATGACGACGTTGGCGCCGGAGGTGGTCTGCATCGCGTCGGAGTGCAGGCTGTCCTCGCGGGACATGTCGTGGATCCAGGAGTCCTCGATGGTGACGTTGGTGCCCCAGCGGGCGCCGTCGGCCGAGCCGTGGAGGTTCACCCGGCGCAGGGTGTAGTTGCCCCAGCCGATGCCGACGTCGGTGCCGGTCGCGTCGATCTCGGAGTCCTCGATGACGAGGTTCTTCGCGCCGTCGGCGACGTTGATCGCCAGCTGGCGGCCCTTGCGGTTGCAGACGACCTTGCTGTTGCGGATGGTGACGTTGCTGGCCTTCACGACGAGGCAGCCGTTGATCAGGACGCCGTCGATCACGGTGCCGTCGGCCGTGATGGTCAGGTCGCCGGTCTGGCTGCGGGCGGGAGCGCCGCCGCGCAGGCCGGTGGTGAAGGCGTTGGGACGGCCGTCGCTGTACTGGGCGCGGGCGGTGCGGGTCGGGCGGTCGACGGTGGCGCCGTTGCCGGAACCGAGGTTGGTGGAGGGGTCGACCACGCGGAGCGACTTCGCGACGCTGCTGCTGCTCTTCCCGCTCACCATCTTCGCGGTGAGGCTGATCCGGCCGGCGAAACCGGACAGGTCGACGGAGGTGGTGGCGGCCCAGTCGCCGTCGGCCAGCTGCGCGGCCTTCGCGGTGGCGCTGACGACCTTGCCGGAGACCACGTAGGTCACGGTGTCGAAGGCCTTGGGGGAGCGGGTGGTCATGTCGATCGTGCTCGCGGGGACGCGGGCGTTGTTCACGGAGGTGCCGTTGTAGGCGATCCACGGCGAGGAGCTCGCGGCCAGGGCCGGCGCCGGGGTCGAGGCGATGACCGCGGCGGTGCCGAGCACGGCCAGGGCGCAGCGCCAGGTACGTCGGGTGGTGAACACGGGGTGCCTCCGCTGGGGTGATGTCTCGAGAACGTTGTCGTCCTCCAAGGCATCGGGTCGCGGGGCACCTCACCGCCATCCCCTCAGCGGGTGACGCGAACGGGTCGCCGAAGGCCGGTTCGCGTCACCCTCCGTGAGCCGTTGCGTCCAGCCGGGCGCAGGCGTCACCCACCGCTCACGAAGCCGGTGCGGGTTGCTCCTTCTGGAGCCGTCCGTACGGACCGACGGTGATGTCGCTGCGGATCACCTTCGCCGGGGACCCCGCCACGATCGAGCGAGGCGGGACGTCCTTGGTCACCACGGCACCGGCCGCGACGATCGACCCGTCGCCGATCGTGACCCCCGGCAGCACGATCGCGCCGGCCCCGACGAAGCAGTTCCGCCCGATCCGGGTGTGCGTCTTCTTCGCCCGCGTCATGTCGTGGGCCAGGACGATGGCCTCGAGGGCCACGTAGCTGCGTTCCCCGACGTGGATGCCCCGGGGGAAGGTCTTGTCGAACTTCGCCGAGAGGCTGAACGTCGCGGTGGGGTGGATGTCCATGCCCCACACGCGGGTGAAGACGAAGCGCTTCGTCCCCACGAGGCCTTGGCGCAGCCAGCGCAGCTTGTTGAGGGAGCGTCCGGGTGGGGTGGGCACGAGGGGCCTCCAGGTCAGGCGGTGGGCGTGGGGCGGGAGGTCGTGTCGCGGTCCCAGGCGACGTCCGTGCCGGCGGTGAGCCGTCGGCGGGCGCGGAGCCGGGTCAGCAGCCCCACCGCCGCGTAGACCGGGACCGCCGGCCACACCGCGGGGGAGGTGAGCAGGCGCCGACCGGCCGAGGCCGGGGCGGCCTGCGATCCCGTCGAGGAGGTCTGGGCGTGCTCGGCGACGCTGAAGCGGGCCCGGGTCTTGATCGCCAGCAGGGCCTCGAGCGTGCGCGGCGGGTGGACGGTGAACCGCGTCCCCGCGACCCCGACCCGCTCGCCGGGGGTGAAGAGGGACCGGACGAAGGTGTCGTCGCCCGTCGCGGCCGGGAAGCGGCCGAAGCGCGCGCGTCCCGCCGCGGACAGCACGTAGACCCCGGAGCCGATGAGGTCGTCGGTGACGTAGGGGAGCGCGGTCCACACCTTGTAGTACGCGCGCACCACCGGGGAGGAGTGGGTGACGTCGACGTGCAGGCGCGGGGCGGCCGCCAGGGCCGGACCGTCGCGGACCACGTCGAGCACGCGGCGCAGGTCGTCTGCGTCGAGGGTGATGTCGGCGTCGAGGTAGGCGCGGGGGAACGTCGTGGCCGCCGCGTCCCCGAGGTCGAGGGCGTTGGCCTTGCCGGCCACGTCGGTCTCGACGACGGTCACCCCGTGGGCGCGGGCCCGTTCGGCGGTGTCGTCCGTGCAGGCGTTGGCGACGACGACCACCTCGAGGTCGCCGCGGGCGAGGTCGAGGCGCTGCAGGCAGCGGTCGATGACCGCGGACTCGTCGTGCGCCGGGATGACGACGCTGCCGGCGGAACCCACCCGATCGCTCACGCGCGCACCGTAGCAGTCAGGCCACTCAGGGTCGCCTGGCTACGACGAACGGGTGAAATCAGGGCTGGACTTCCTTGATCTTCGTCGTCGTCCCGCGGAGGTTGTTGGAGTCGTCGACGTCCACCTTCTCCTCGGGGGCGATGAGCGGTCCGTAGCGCGCCGACGTGCCGAAGACGTTGTCGCGCAGCACGATCCCCGAGATCCCGGCGTCGCTGCGGACGTTGATCGTGTAGTTGCCGCCGTCGAGGTAGTTGTCCTCGATCGTGATGTCGGAGAGCGTGCCGCTGTCCGCCTCCGCCCCCAGCTGGATCGCCGAGTTCAGCACGTCGCCGGTCGAGGTCTCGGTCGGCATCAACGTGTTGTGCCGGACGACGATCCCGGTGCCGCCGTTGGCCTGCAGGGCGTCGCTGTGGAAGTCGTCCTTGCGGACCATGTCGTGGATCCAGCTGTCCTCGATCGTGACGCCGCCACCGAGCCGTGGGCCGTCCTGGACGTCGTGGACGTTCACCCGGCGCAGCGTGTACCCGCCCCAGCCGATCGCGACCTCCGTCGTGCCGGCCCCGTCGATCTCGGAGTCCTCGATCACGATCCCCTTGCGCGACCCCTCGATGACGATCGCGCGCTGCTTGCCCCCGCAGGTCAGCTTCACGTTGCGCACCACCACGTTGCTGGCCTTGATGGAGAGGCAGCCGGTGATGTTCAGGTTCTCCACGACCTGCCCGTCCCGGTCCGCCGTGACCGGTCCCGAGTCCGTGAGCGCCGTGCCCAGCGGGACACCGGTGTTCTGCGGCCCGGGGTAGCCGTCGGGGATGCCGAGCCCACGGGCCTGCTGGGTGAGGCGCTCGCGCTGGGCAGCGTTGCGGTCCTCCGAGGTCGACGACCGGTCCGTGGAGGCGCCGCCGGAGCAGGCGGTCAGGGCCAGGGCCAGCGTGGCCAGCACCGGTCCGAGGAGTCGCAGGGGACGGGACGGGGGGAGCGGGAACACGGTCACCTCTCGAGCGCGGACCTCGTCATCAAACCACGGCGCCGAGGCCGCCCGATCGGCCCAGTCACTGGGGATGTTCGCTACGGACAGGTGATTGTGCAATGCTCTGCGTCGTCCAGCAGAGGAGCCGTTCGGCGGAACGACGCTCTCTTCCCGGCCGAACGATCCTCCGACCGGACCTGTGTGCTCGAGAGGCCGAGGAGACCGCCTGTGACCATCGGATCGTTGTCCAGGGTGCTGCTGCACCGCTGGTACCTGACCATCGTGGTGCTCGCGGTCGTCGTGTACTTCGCCCGTGGCGCCTGGAACCAGGCCGAGCCGGAGTACCAGACGTCCACGACGTTCTTGGTGACGCCGAGCGTCGCGCTCTCCACGCCGAAGCCCGAGCTCCCGCAGGGGACGCAGCCCGGCCCCAGCAACCCGTTCTCGCTCTCCGGTGGCGCCACCACGCTGGCCCAGACCATCTCGACGTCGCTGAACACCGACAGCCTGCAGGCCGGGTTCATGGCCCCCTTCCCCGACGCGCAGTTCAGCGCGGCGGAGGCCTCGAGCACCTCGGGCAGCAAGACCTTCTTCACCGTCACCGCGGTCACCGCGACCCCCGACCAGGGCGGAGCGGTCCTGCAGGCGGCCCTCGGCGCCGCGGCGCAGAACCTGCTCGACGTCCAGCACGCCGTCCAGGCGCCGGACAACGCGCTCTTCATCGTCATCCAGTCGACCCCGGTCAACGGGCCGGTCGAGAGCTACCCCGACCGGGCCCGCGCCGTCGGCGCCGTCGGCCTGGGCGGTCTCGTCGCCGGGATCGTCGCCATCGTGCTGGTCGACCTGATCCTCTCCGGGATCGTCGGGGCGATCCGTCGCCGCCGTGACCGGGCGGCGGGGCGCAGTTCCACCCCCGGGACCGCGGTCGTCGACGGCGCGCCGCTGAGCACGGAGGACCCCGCGGCGGTCGGGAGCACGGGCGAGGAACCTCGCATCGACGTGCGTGAGTCGAACGGGTCCAGCCGTGAGTCGCGCGAACGCGCGAGCTCCGCCGGCCCCCGTCCCTGATCCCCGCGTGAGCCTGGCCACGATCGGGCGCTCGGTCGCCCGCACCGTCGCAGACCCCACGCGGCACGTCCCCCACCGGCCCCGGCCGGTGCGGGTGTCGTGGCTGCCGGTCGCCGTCATCGCCTTCGCGTTCCTCGTCCCGGGCAACTTCGTCGTCCCCGGGCCGCTGCGCTCCAACGGCAGCCCCGCACGCATCTTCTCGCTGGTCTGCCTGGCGCTGGCGGTGCTGACCTTCGTGGCCGCCTCGCGTCGGCGCAGCGACGACGACGCCCCGCGCTGGTCCGTGGTCGGGGGCGCGATCGCGCTCTACCTCGGCGCGGCGACGTGGAGCTACGGCGTCGCCGTGATGCACCCGCTGGACGCGGGGCAGTCCGCCGGTGCGCTGCGCTCGCTCATCGCGGTGCTCGGGGCCGCCGGGGTCGCGCTCTACGTCTGGATGCTCGTGCGCGACCGCGCCGACATGGACCGCATCCTCGGCTGGATCGTCGTCGGGGCCACGTTCTCCGTCCTCGTCGCGCTCGCCGGGATGGCCGGGCTGATCCCCAGCTGGGCCTCGATCGCGCGGATGAGCGGACTCGTCGAGAACACCGCGACCCTGCGGGAGCTGAGCCGACTGGACTTCACCCGGGCCCGGGGGACCAGCGAGCATCCCATCGAGTTCTCGCTGGCCACCACCGCGGCCCTGCCGCTGGCCCTGCACTACGCCCGCTACGCGCTGACCCGCACCGCCCGCGGCTGGTCCGCGGTGGCCTCGGTCCTGCTCGTCGTCGGGGTGCCGCTGGCCGTCTCGCGCACCGCCGTCCTCGGGGTCGTCATCGCCCTCGTCGTGGCGGTCTCGATCTGGCCCGCGGTCCAGAAGTTCGTCGCCGCGCTGGTCGGGGCCGCCGCCGTGGTCGGTTTCTTCGTGCTCGCGCCGGCCCTCGTGCAGTCGCTGGTGGAGATCTTCACGACCGCCCAGGAGGACAACTCCGTCACGGGCCGCCTCGACGACTACGTCGTCGTCGAGCAGCTGTTCCGGGCGAACCCGGCGCTCGGTCTGGGCATGGGCGTCTACCGCCCGGACACCGGCGGGAACTACCTCGACAACACCTGGCTGAACACGATCATCGGTGGGGGTGCGGTCGGGACCCTGGTGTTCGCCGCGCTGTTCCTGCTGGCTGCGGGCGTCGCCTGGGACCGCAGCCTCATCGGCTCCGACCCCGCGCACCGCAGCCTGAACCGTGCGCTGCTCGCCGTCCTCGCGGTGGTGCTCATGGGCTCGCTGACCAGCGACCTCACCTCGTTCCAGCAGCCCACGCTGGTGTTCATGGTCGTCCTCGGGGTGCTCGCGTCCCGGGCCGGGAAGGGAACTCCGTGACCCCGCGGCTGCTGGTCCACCTCCACCCCGCCCCCGACCGCGACATGGTGAACCCCTACCTGTCGATGCTCGTCGCGGGCTTGCGCTCCGAGGGTGTCGAGGTGGTGGAACTGGGCACCCGGGAGTTCGACGACACCTCCGTCGTGCACGTGCACTGGCCCGAGATGCCCCTGAACGCGGCGAAGCTGCAGTGGACGCTGCGGCGGCTCAAGAACCTCTTCGCGGCCCTGGTGAGCGCCCGTCGCCACGGTGTCCCGGTCGTCTGGACGGTCCACAACCTGCGGGCCCACGACGGTCGGCGGCCGGCTCTGCAGCGACTCCTGTGGCAGGTCTTCCCCCGACTCGTCGACGGGTGGATCTCGCTGTCGCGCAGCGGGATCGAGCCCACCGAGGTCGCGTTCCCGGCGCTGCGCGGCAAACCCCGGGCCGTCGTGGCGCACGGCACCTACGCCGGCGTCATCGGACACCCGGACCGCTCGGCGTCCCGCTCCGGGCTGGGGCTGCCGCAGGAAGCCAGGATCCTGGGACTGGTCGGCCGCATCAAGCCGTACAAGGGGGTCGAGGACCTCGTCGACGCCGTCACCGCGAGCACGGACGAGGACCTGCGCCTCGTCGTCGGCGGGGGGTGCGACAACGCGGCGCTGCGGTCGCGGCTGGAGGCGGTCGCCGCGCTCGACCCGCGGATCACGTTGCTGCTCGAGCGGTTGCCGCAGGAGCGGGTCGACGCCGTCCTCGCCGCCTGCGACCTCGCCGTGCTGCCCTTCCGGGCCGTGTTCAACTCCGGGTCCGTGCTGCTCTGCCTCAGCGCCGGTCGTCCCGTCCTCGCCCCCCGCACGCCCGTCTTCACCGAGCTCGCCGAGCAGGTGGGACCGGGATGGCTGACGACGTTCGACGGCGAGCTGACCACGGCCGTGCTCGAGGACGCCCTGCGGCGGCTGTCCCGTGCGGGGGCGCCGGACCTCTCCGCCCACGAGTGGCCGGCCGTCGCGGCGGCGCACGTGGAGTTCTACGAACGGCTGCGCCACCGGGCCGAGCAGACCACCGACCAGTTCTCCGGAGGAACGCGATGACCGCCGACGCGGCCACCCACGTCAACGGCCTGCGGGAGCAGTTGCTCTCCACCCTGCGCGAGGTGCTGCCCGACGCGCCGCGCTGGACGGCGTTGGACTACCCCATGCACTTCAACTGCGGGGACGCCGCGTTGCACCTCGGTCTCGAGGCCGCCGCGGCGCACCTGCAGCGGCCGGTCGTGCGCGTCCTGGACCGGGTCTCGTTCCGGCCGCACCTGGTGGACCCCGGTTCCCTCATGGTGATCCAGGCGGGGGGCAACTTCGGCGGGCTCTACCCGACCCACCACAAGCTCCGGATCCGCGTCCTGGAGCAGACCAAGGGCCGCGACCTCGTCCAGCTGCCGCAGTCGATCGAGTACGTGGACGAGGCCCACCGCGAGGAACTGCGCCGCGCCGTCGGCGAGCACGGTGCCTTCACCCTGCTGGTCCGCGACCGGCGCAGCCACGAGATCGCCGTGCGCGACTTCGACTGCCCCGTGCACCTCGTGCCCGACCTCGCCTTCGCGCTGGGGCCGTTGCCGCGGCGCGCGGCCGTGGTGCCGCGGGTCGTGCAGGCGCGCACCGACAAGGAAGCCTCTCTCGACACGGTGGCGGGCGAGACCTTCGACTGGTTGCAGGCCCCCGCCACCAGTCGGTCGGCCCTGATGCTCCGTCTCGGCAAGCGGGTCAACGCCCAGCAGCGGCGCACCGCCTCGGGTGCGCTCGCCACCGTCAACCGCCGCGTGCTGCACGGCCTCGCGCAGGCCAACCTCGACCGGGCGGTCGCGCTGCTCTCGCGCGGGGAGCAGGTCGTCACCGACCGGCTGCACGGTCACGTGCTCTGCACCCTCCTGCAGATCCCGCACGTCGTCGTCAACGACAAGTTCGGGAAGATCCGGGCCCTCTACGACACCTGGACCGCTCAGGACCCCACCAGCGCCTTCGCCGCCGACTGGGACGGGGTCGAGGGCGCCCTGGCCTCGCTCGCAACGCCTCAGCCGACCCAGCAGCGGTAGGTCCGGGCCCCTTCGAGACGCCCCAGCAGCGTCGCGGCGCGGCAGATCCACCGGCCGCGCTGAGCCTCGTCGCGGGCGAGGTGGTGGGCGTGGCGCACCAGCCACTTCGCCTCGCGCGCCGAGCGGGAGGGGCGGCTGGGCCGGGCTCCCTGCTCGCGGAAGTCGCGCAGCAGCCGGGCTTCGCTGCGGGCGTAGTGCCGGAACTGACGCGCGGTGCCCCGCAGGTCGGTGCGGTAGCGGTAGTGCACGACTGCCCCGGGGGCGAGCGCGAGCTCGTGCCCCGCGAGCTGCAACCGCCAGCTGAAGTCGACGTCGTCGCCGCCGGCCACGTACGTCTCGTCCCAGCCGCCGACGGCGAGGGCCGCGTCGCGGTGGACCGCGAGGTTGCAGCCGACGGCGTAGGGCAGGAAGTCCAGCTTCGTCGGGAGCCGTCCCGCGGGTGGACCGGGTCGCCAGGTCGTGCGGATCGCGTCGTTGACCTGCGTGGTCTCGTTCACCCCGCCCACCACCGTCGCGTCGACGGCGGCCGCGACCAGGGCCCGCAACCACCCGGGGACCACCTCGTCGTCGGCGTCGCACACGGCGACGAGGTCGGCGCGGGCGGCCCGCAGGCCGGCGTTGCGGGCCGCGGACACCCCGCGGACGGCGGAGGCGTCCACCCAGTGCAGGTCCAGCCCGAAGGTCCGGGCCCAGTCCGGGACGCGCTCCCGCAGACCGTCGCTGCTGCCGTTGTCGGCGAGGAGGACCTCGAAGGGCGCCCCGAGGTCCTGCTGGGCCAGCGCCTTCAACTGCGCGTCGACGACGTCGACGACGTTCAGGCAGGGCACGACCACGCTCACCACCGGGCTCACCACGGGATCAGCCACGCGACACCTGCTTCCCGTCACGAACGTCCGCGACCCCGGCGGGGGAGTTCTCCTCGAGGCTGGTCTCCAGCGTCTCGCCGTCCGGGGCGTCGCCCGCGGGGTTGGCGACGGCGCCGGGTTCGGGCGGGGACGCGGCGTTCTTGCGACCGCCGCCACGGAGGCGGCGCAGGTCGCCGCCGAACTCGCGGACGACCGGGCGGGCGACCAGCAGCAGCGCCGCCAGGTAGACGACGCCGGCCGTCACCGCCGCGACGAGCAGGCTGGCCCACGTCGGCAGCCCGCCGGTGAACTGCAGCTCCAGCACCACGACCCCGGCCATGATCAGGGCGGCGAGCAGGACACGCATCGGCTGGACCAGGCAGCGGTAGGGGACCCCGGCGACGCGGTGCAGCACGATCTGACGGATCGGCAGGAACACGGCGGTCCGGGCGAAGAGGGCCAGCGCGACCGCGACGAGGCCGTGCGAGGCGGTCAGGGCGGTGAGTCCGAGGTGGGTCGCGACGATGACGGCGACCAGGACGATCTCGGGACGGAGCCGGTTGATCGCCACGACGACCTGACGGTCGAAGTAGCTGAACACCCCGAGGACGGCGGTCAGCGTCGTGATCTGCGCGACCGTCGCCGTCGTGGCCCACTGCTTCCCGAGGAGGAAGGGGATGAGCTCGGTGCTGGTGACGGTCAGGAACAGCATCGCGGGGAACATGACCATCCCCGCCGCCGTCATGCTCGTCTCGTAGGCGCGGTAGAGCCGCGGGCGGTCGTCCTGCAGCTTCGCGAAGGTCGGCGTCGTGACCGAGCTGATCACCGAGGAACCGGTCTCCTGGATGATGCGCATCAGGCGCGTCGCCACCGACCAGTAGCCCAGCGTCGTGGCGCCGGAGATGCCCGCGAGGACGAACTCCTCACCCCGGTCGCGGGCCTGGATCAGCAGGTCGATGCTCAGCAGCTTCGTCCCGAACGAGAGCATCGCGCGCGACGTCGCGGGGTGGGGCAGCTGCTTCGGGAACCAGTGGGCCGAGGTCCAGATGATGACGACGCTGATGAGACCGCGCAGCAGGGACTGCGCGACGAGGGCCCAGACGCCCGCGCCCATCAGCGCGAGGACGATCGCGACGACGGAGCCGCTCACGGTGGCGATCGTTCCGCGCACGGCGAGGGACTTGAACCGCATCTCCCGGCGCAGCAACGCGGTGGGGACGCTGTTCAACCCGGTCAGCACGACGCCCAGGGACAGGACCCTGAGCACGGGCGCGAGGGCGGGTGTGCCGAAGAGCGCCGACACGGGGGTCGCCAGCAGGGCCAGGAGGGCGGCGAGCACGACGGCGATGCCCATGCTCGTCCAGAAGGCGGTGCTCCGCGTGCGTTCGTCCAGGTCCTTCTGCCGGACGATGAACGTGGCGAGGCCGGAGTCGCTGAGCAGGGTCAGGACGCCGATCACGGACATCGCCAGCGCCACGAGACCGAACTCCGCCGGCTGCAGCTGTCGTCCGATGACGATGAAGGCCCCGGCCGTGGTGGCCCGTACCGTCCAGATCTGGATCGCCGACCAGAGAACGCCGTGGGCGGCCTTGGTGCGCAGCGACGGGGTGGCGCTCACCGGGTGAGCCTCCGGAACGTGTGCGGACGCGTCTTCCTCACGTCGTGGTCTCCTCCTGCCGAGTCGGGTTCGGTCCTGCGGTTGCCGGACCACCAGACATCAGCGTGTGGCGCGACGGAACTTACCGTGCGTTGCTGCAAGACCTCAACGAGTGGTGTCGTTCACCACATCGAGGAGGTAGCCCTCGCGTTCCGCGACGACCACGTCGCTCAGCGCTGCTGGTCCCGCCGGAACGGCGGGCCGGGGAGCGGACGATCGGGCGAGGCGGCGCCGAGCCTCCGAGACCAGGACGGTCGCGCTGGCCCGGCCCGTCCCCGCCGTGCTCTGGTAGAGGACCGCCCCGTTGCGCGCCGCGTCGCCGACCACGTGCGGGGGGCGCACCGTCGTCACCGCCGCGCCGAGCGCGAGCCACGGCGAGGACCCCGAGAGGGCGCGCAACGTCCGTCGGGGGACGGGCGCGTCCAGCACCTGCCGCGCTCTGTCCAGCGCGAGGGCGACCGCGAGCCCGGTACCTGCCGCTCCGGCGGTCTCGCGGAGTCGCTCCCAGTCGGCCCCGGAGCTCGCCAGGCGCAGGTCGTAGGACCACAGCAGCCGCCACGCCCCGGACAGGCAGGCGTGCAGCGCGAGGTGGTGCAGCTGGTCCGTCGCGTCGAGCACGCGGGCCCGGGTGCCGAGCAGGGTGATGTCGCGGGTGCGCTCGAGCATCGCGTCGACGTCGACGGCGAAGCGCCGGCGACGGGAGGGGCGGTTCACCAGGTGCCAGTGCAGGTCGAGGAAGGTGCCGTGCGGCAGGGCGACGGCGATCTCCCCGGCCCGGGCGGCGCGGATGCCGGCCCAGTCGGGGTCCATCGCGCGGGCGCCGATCGACTCCAGCGCGCGCAGGGCGTCGCCGAAGGCGGCGGGGGAGACGAGGACGTCGAGGTCGTGGAACTCCCGCGGTGCGCCACCGTGGACGGTCGCCGCGACCGCGGGGCCCTTCAGCACGGCCCAGGGGAAGCCGGCGAGGGCCTCGGCGACGAGCTTCAGGTCGAGCTGGACCGGGAGCTGGCGTCCGGCCTGGGCGAACACGCTCGGCCGGGTCGCGGCGCGCAGGTGCGCGACGGCGGCGGCGTCGTCGGCGTGCTTGAGCAGGTGGTCGAGGGAGGGCCCGATCCGGTGGTGGTGCACCACCTCGGCGAGCACCTCGGTCTCGACCCCGGTCGGGTTGGCGGCGATGGCGCGCAGGCGGTCACGCACGAAGGTCCCCGCCGCGCGGACGCGGTGGGGACCCCTGGTGCTGCGCGGAGCGTCGGTGCTCAGCTCGGGATCGAGCAGTCGCAGGAGGAGACGGAGTAGAGGGGCTTCCCGGCCAGGAAGTCGCCGTCGCTCTTCTGCCCGAACTGCTTGCCCGAGAGCGTCAGGTCGGCGAGCGAGCCGAGGGTGGTCAGGGTGGGGGCCTGGTAGGGCTGGGTCACGGGGTCCTCCTCAGGAGCGGGGCGTCAGGAAACGGTGTACAGCGTGGCGGTGCTGCCGTCGTCCTCGCAGAGGAAGTCGCCGTCGCTGCGCGTGCCGAACTTCTTGTTCCGCAGGGTCAGCTCGGCGAGCGATCCCAGCGTCGTGAGGCGCGGAGCGGTGTAGTGCTCGGCCATGGTTGCCTCCTGAGGCATCGCGGTCCAGCGGTACGTGGTGGCGGTGCGTCCGAAACGTGACACTCGGTCCATCGGACGTTACTGCACCTGGGGCATCCTTGGGCACTCTTCGTCAAGATCATCTCAACGGAGAGTAGGGATCTTCCCGGGTGGTGCGGCACGTGGGGGAACGGGCTGCTTGTCTTCTCCCATGACCACCACCTCCGGGGCACCCGTCGCCTACGGACTCGCCCTGCCCGACCTGCGCGGGGCCACGCACCTGCTGCACCCCGCCCGTGGCGACGAGACCCTCTGGCGCATCGAGCGCACCCGGGTCGAGGGGCGGACCCCCGTGGAGACCGCGGTGGACTCCCGGCGGGCCGTGCTGGCGATGGACGGCGGTGACGTCGAGATCGACCGCGCGTCCGCGACGACGACGTTCCGGGCGAGCACCCTGCCCACCGACCTCGAGGTCGTGCACCCCCACCTGGCCTCCACGGCCGTCACCGTCGCCCACTGGACGGGCCGGATCGCCCTGCACGCCGGTGCGGTCGTCGTCGACGGACGGGTCTGGGCGGTGCTGGGGGAGCGCGGGGCCGGCAAGAGCACCGCGATGTACTCCCTGGTGGGTGCGGGCTACCCGCTGGTGACCGACGACGTCCTGGTCCTCGACGGCGCCCGGGTGCTGCCCGGGCCGCGCTGCATCGACCTGCGCCGTCCCACCGCCGAGCACTACGGGGTCGGCGAGGACATCGGCGTCGTGGGCCGTCGCCGGCGCTGGCGGGTGGAACTGCCCGGCAGCGGCCGGGACGACCGCCTCGACCACGACCTGGAGCTGGCGGGCCTCGTCCACCTGGCCTGGGGCGACCACCTCGCCGTCACCGAGGTCCCCCTCGACCAGCGGTGGCCGGCCCTGCTGGAAGGTCTGGCGCTGAAGCTCCCGCCCGCCGACCAGCGCGGGATGCTGCGGCTGCTGGCCCTGCCGACGGTGCGGTTCCAGCGTCCGCAGCGCTTCGCCGAGGTCGACCGGGCGGCGCACACCCTCGGGCGCGAGCTCAGCCGGTGGGGTGCACGGCGAGCCACGCCTGCTGCAGCAGGGTGAGGGTGTGCAGGTCCGGGGCCGGTGAGCTCCACTGCGCGTGCAGCGCCTGCGGGTCGACGAGGTCGGTGTCGACCCCGCTCCCGGTCCAGCCGCGGGCGAACTCCGCCGCCGGTCCGGCCCAGAACGCCCCGTTGAACCCGGCCTTCGTCTCACGGGTGAGGAGTTCCCGCGGCAGCAGGTCGCCGAAGTGCTCGAGCAGTTCCCCGCTGCGACCGCGGGGGCCGGACCAGCCCCAGGTCGCCGCGGCCGCGACCAGCACCGGAGCCGCCGCGAAGGGGTGCTCGACGACGACGTCGTGGGCCTGCGCCATCCGCTGCTTGGCCCGGCGGGGGAGTTGCAGGACCCGCCCGGGCCACGTCCACGTCGCGGCGGCGACGTCCCAGCGCAGCGGCTGCGCCGCGGCGTCGAGGGCGTTGGCCCGCCGCAGTTCCCGCGCGGTGCCCGGGCGCAGCCAGTCGTAGTCGAGGTCGAGGTGGCGGCCACCGCGCCGGGCCCGCCACGACCTCGGCGCCGCGGCCGAGAACCCGAGGTTCGGCAGCGAACGCCACCGCATCGGCGCACGACGGGCCGCGACCCGCACGACGGGGTAGCGCGAGACCTGCGAGAAGAGCTCGTCGCCGCCGATCCCGGTGAGCACCGACCCCCCGCGGGCCGCAGCGAAGACCGGTTCGTGCAGGTGACCGTTGAACGGGGACAGCACCCCGTCGCGCCGCAGGACGGTGCGCGCGTGCGGGCCCAGGACGTCGAGCTCGTCGGTCCACGTCGGGCGCTGCCACTCCTCCAGGCCGAGGTGGCGCACGACGAGTTCCTGCCAGTCGTCCTCGTGGGAGTCCGCGACGGCCGGGAAGCGGTGGGAGTAGGGGACCGGGTCGGCCAGCCCCTCCCGCCGGGCGACCGAGGTCGCCACCGCGAGCACGGTGGAGGAGTCGCGGCCGCCGGAGAAGCTCACGACGCACGGAGCGCGCTGCAGCGCGGGCAGCACGACGGTCTCCACCGCGGTGCGCAGCGGTGACGGACCCCGCGACGGCGTCCGGGGGAGCAGGGTCAGGGGCTCGACCCCGGGCTGCGGCCCGAGGGGCATGCCCCAGGTGCTCTCCAGCGGGGTCAGCCGCAGCAGCGGGTCGTGCGGGAGGGCCGAGGTCACCGCAGGGCCGGGACCCTCGTCAGCTCGCGGTAGGTCGCGCTCTCGTCCTCGTCGTGCCCGTCCAGCCAGGCGTGCGCCGCGAAGCCGTCCGCCACCGAGGCGGCGACGACGATCTCGTGGTGCTCACCGTGGGCCGTCAACCAGGCCTGCACGACGAGGCAGCGCTGCAGGCAGGTCGCCCCGCGCCGGCTCAGCACGGCCTCGACGGCGGCCAGGGCCTGGGGAGGCAGATCCCTCGGGGGGACGACCCGGGTCCGCAACCCGTCCTCGGGCAGCACCCTGCGCACCGTGCGCAGCGAGCGGTCGGCCCACCACGCCGCGCTCAGCCCCCCGCCGCGGGCCAGGCGCAGCCGCCGGCCGACCCGGCGCCCGGTGCGACGCAGCGCCCGACGGGTGGGGTGCACGTCAGGTCGTCCGCAGCAGCGGGGCGCAGGAGTCCAGGAAGGCCTCGAGGTCGGCCTCTGCGCGCTCGGCGGGGACGTCGAAGGTGTCGGTCAGCCGGACCAGCAGGTCCGCCCGCGTGGTGCCCTCGACCAGGAGCGGCCACAGCGTGACCCCGGCTCCGGACACCGCGTGGTAGGTGGAGGTGGCGGTGTCGAGGACGACGATCTGGTCGTCGACCTCGTTCCACGCCAGCTCGTCCGCCCGGACCGCGACCAGCGACTGACCCCGTTCATTCACGAGCACAGAGTAAGTGCAGGACGACTCTGTGGCAGCGCGATCCTCACTGCGCTGCGTGACGCCCCGCGCTCCCCGGGGGCAGGACCTCCGTCTGGTACGCCTGCGCCTGCAACGTGTAGAGCTCCGCGTACAGCCCGCCCCGGGCCAGCAGCTCGTCGTGGGTCCCGGTGTCGTCGACCCGTCCCTCGCGCAGCACCACGATCCGGTCGGCCTCGCGCACGCTGGAGAACCGGTGCGAGACGAGCACGACCGTCCGCCCCGCCATCAGCTCGCGGATCCCGGCGAAGAGTTCCGCCTCGGCGCGGGCGTCGAGGGCGGCGGTGGGTTCGTCGAGGATCACCAGGTCCGCCCCGCGGTAGAACGCCCGGGCCAGCGCCACCCGCTGCCACTGCCCGAGCGAGAGGTCGACCCCGCCGGGCAGTTCCGCGCTCAGCGGTGTCGCGTAGCCCGCCGGCAGCCGCCGCAGCAGGTCGTCGGCACCGGCCTGGCGGGCGGCCGCCGGCACCGCGGAGGCCTCGTCGCCGCGCCCGGTCCGGCCCACGGCGATGTTCTCCTGCCCGCTGAACTGCCACTGCACGAAGTCCTGGAACACCACCGCGATCTGGTCGCGCACCGAGGTCTCGTCCAGACCCGCGACGTCCTCCCCGTTCCAGCGCACCGCACCGGAGTCCGGTCGCAGCAACCCGGCGATCAGCTTCGACAGCGTCGTCTTCCCCGACCCGTTCTCCCCCACCAGGGCGACGACCTCACCGCGCCGGACCGACAGCGAGACCCCCTGCAGCGCCGGCCCGCCACCCTGCGGGTAGCCGAACACGACGTCGTCGACGCGCAGTTCCTCGAAGGCACCGGCCGCCGGTCCCGGTGGGCGCGCGGCCTCGGCGCCCAGCTCCAGGAACCCGTGCAGGTCGTCCAGGAACAACCCCGACTCCAGCACGTTCCCCACGCCGCTCGCCAGCGTCTGCAACCGCGACGCCAGCAACGGGGCCGCCGCACCGGCCGCCCCCGCGTCGGCCAGCGTCATCCGGCCCGAGTCCACCAGCCACAACAGGATCGCCACCGTCGCGACGACGCTCGCCGCGGTGAGCACCTGGGCGAGCAGCGTCAACCGCATCCGCCGACCGACGTGCGCCGTGAGGTCCTGCTGGTAGCGGTCGAGCAGGTCGTCGTAGCGCTCCCGGAGGTCACCGGCCAGGTCGTAGGCCCGGACCTCCTTGGCCTCGCGGCGACCCGTCAGCGCGGAGCGCACGTAGGTCCGGACCCGGTAGGCCGTCGCCTGCCCGACGGCGAAGTCGAACTCGAGGCGTCCCCCGCGACGGGTGAGCAGGAGCAGCGGGACCCCCGCGAGGACCAGGACCGGCAGCAGCACGGGCTGGATCGTCCAGAGGGCGATCACCAGCCCGACCGACCCCACGAGACCACCGAGGATCCCCACGAGGCCCTGGGCGACACCGACCGGGCGCGACACGGCGTTCGTCGTCACCCGTTGCAGCCGGTCGTAGAACGCGGGGTCGTCGAAGCGGTCGAGGCCCACCCGGGTCGTCGTGTTCAGCACCCGGTCCCAGACCGCGCGCTGCACGGCCTCCGAGAGCAGCCGCATCCGCTGCCCGCGCACCGCCCCCGCCAGCCCGGCGAGCAGGCTCACCCCGGCCAGCGTCACCAGCGGGCCCGCGGCGGCCCGCAGCAGATCGCCTTCAGCGCCGCTCGTCGCGCCGCTCGTCGCGCCGCCCCCACCGCCCAGGACGCGGGTCAGGGCCTCGCGCCCCACCAGCACCTGCACCGCGACCAGGGCCGACCCCAGCAGCTGCACGCCGAAGATCAGGACCAGGTCGCGGCGACGGGCGCTCCAGCACAACCGCAGCGCCTCGACCACCAGCGTCGGCAACGACCCGAGCCGGCGCCGACGGGAACGGCGCTCGCGGGCGATGCTCACCGCGTCCACGCGGCCGGCGGTGCTCAGCGGTACTTCACCGCCGCCGCAGCCCGTCCGTAGCGCATGTAGAACGCCCCGACGACGTAGGCCGCGCGACTGCGGGGCCCCGAGAGTTCCCGGGCCCGGAGCGCCCGCAGGACGGAGCCCACCGGGGGGGCGAAGGCCTTGAGCGACAACTCACCCGGCGGGTTCTCGCCCGCGCGGACGCGCAACTGCCGGCCGTGCTGGACCCGGCACAGCTTCTTCCACGCCTGCGCGTAGGACTCCCGCGCGGGGTGGGCGACGACGGCGTCGTCGACGTAGGTGAGGGGGAAACCCGCGGCCACGGCCCGGCCGCACCACTCGGCGTCCCCGCCGGAGGGGAGGTCGGCGTTGAACGGGCCGACGACGTCGAGGACCTCGCGCGGGACGACGATGTTCGCGGTCACCGCGAAACCCCGCGGGACGGTGCGGTCCTGGCGGAAGGCGTTGACGACCTCGAAGGCCTCGACGGGGTGCGGGCGGGTGTCGTCGCGGGCGTAGACGCGGACACGCCCGGCGACGACCTTCGCGCCGGCCTCGATCGCCCGCAGCGCACCCGAGACCCACCCGGGGTCGGGCAGGGTGTCGGAGTCGGTGAAGGCGAGGACGTCGCCCTTCGCCACCGCGAGTGCCGCGTTGCGGGCGGCGTAGGAGCCGGGGCGGGTCTCGACGAGGAACTCCACCCGGGGGTCGAGGTCGGCGACCTGGCGCTGCGGGCGGGCGGAACCGTTGTCGACGACGATGACGCGCAGGGCATCGGCCGGGTGGTCCTGGGCGAGGACGGCGCGGACGCAGTCGATCAACCGGGGATCGTCCTTGGTGGGGACGATGACGTCCACGGACCGGAGGCTCGGGATGTTCGTGGACCTGGGGTTCGAGCTGTTCACGGGGGTCGTCGCTCCTCTCGCTCGTCGCCGCATGGTTGCACACGCTTCGTTGCGCTCAGATGACCTGGCGTAGCATCCTCGCGCCGTGACCCCGCCCGATCAGACGACCCGTGACCCCTCCGAACCCGGCCGTCTCCCCGGGGGCCTCCCGAGGGTCTCCGTCGTCGTCCCCGTGCACGACGGCACCGCCCTCCTGCGCACCTGCGTGCAGGCCCTCCTCGCGCAGGACTACCCGGGCGACCTGATCGAGGTCCTCGTCGTCGACAACGCCTCCACCGAGGACGTCGCCGCCGTGTTGCCGCCCGACCCCCGGGTCCGGCTGCTGCACGAACCGGTCCCGGGTTCCTACCGCGCCCGCAACGCCGCCCTGCCCCACGTCCGCGGGGAGGTCGTGGCCTTCACCGACGCCGACTGCCGGCCGCACCCGGACTGGATCACCCGGGGGGTGGCCGCGCTGCGTTCGCAGCCCGACGTCGCGATGGTCGGCGGCCGCGTCGACCTGGTGTTCCGGGAGGGGCACCCGGTGACGGCCTGGGAGGTCTACGAGGCGGCGCACGCGTTCCCGCAGCGCGACTACCTGGCCAAGCAGCACTTCGCCGTCACCGCCAACGTCCTCACCTGGCGCACGACCCTCGACGACGTCGGGGGTTTCGACGCCCGCCTCGCCTCCCGCGGTGACGCGGAGTGGGGCCAGCGGGTCGCGCGCAGCGGAGGCAAGCAGGTCTACGCCGAGGACGCGGTCGTCGACCACCCGGCCCGCGCGACGTGGAAGGAGATGTGCGGCAAGACGTTGCGGGTGGCCCGGGGCCGTCGCGACGTCGACGTCTCCCGTTCCCGCGGCCGTCGCCACTTCCTCGGTGTCGCCGCGGCCCACGTCCGGCTCGGGGTGGTGGGCCTGGCCCGGCCGGCCGCGGCGAAGGAGTTCCGCCCGACCCCTGCCGCGACGCTCCGCTACGTCGCGGCGTACTCCACCGCGCGTGTCCTGTTCGTCGGGGTGAACCTCGCGACCGGTCTGCGCCCCCGGTCGGGACCGCGCAGCGTCGAGCTCCCCGAACCCGTCGTGAACTCCCAGGAGGTGGGCCGGTGAGCGGCCAGGACGTGGTGTTCTACGGCAGCAGTCCCTGGGACGAGACGTGGCTCACCGAGCACTACCTCGCCGAGGCGTTGAGCCGCGACGGCCGCGTCCTCTTCGTCGACCCGGCGTTCAGCGTCCTGACGGTGCTGAAGCGCCGGCGCGGGGTGCGGGCCGTGCGCGGCGTCGTGGAACTCCTGGCCGCTCCGACGCGGACCGAGGGTGAGGTCACGGTCGTGCGCACCTCGTCGCTGCCGAAGAAGGAGAACGCCCTGGTCCGCCGCGCCTCGGCGCCGTGGCGACGCGCGCAGGTGGCGCGTGCGGTGAAGGCGGCCGGGCTCGACGTCGGCGTCGTGGTGACCGCGGCGGCCTTCGACGACAGCACCTGGATCCCGCGCGGCGCGGTGAAGGTCGCCATCGTCAAGGACTGGCTGGAGGCCGGTGCGCACCTCACGGGGTTGTCGGCGCAGGTGATCCGCGAACGCCAGCGACGCACCTGGGAGATCGCCGACGTGGTCTGCGCGATCTCGACGCGCCTGGTCGCCCGACTGGCCGAGGAGGGGGTCACAGCCCGCCTGCTGCGCCACGGGTCCCTCGCGGGACGTTTCGGATCGACTGCGGTGCAGGCGGTTCCCGAACCCCTGGAACGTTTCCCGCGGCCGCTGATCGGGGCCGTCGGCCGGGTCGACTCGCGCTGGGACCACGCCGCGCTGGGCGAGGTCGCCGACCGGAACCCCGGGGGTTCCGTCCTGCTCATCGGCCCGGTCAGCCAGCGGATCGACCGCGCGGAGCTCGACGCCCTGCTGCGGCGCCCGAACGTGCACCTGCTCCCGCCGGTGCCGAACACCGAGGTTCCCGCCTGGGTCGAGGCGCTGGACTGCAGCACCGTCCCCTACGTCGACGACCCGTGGCAGCAGTACGCGTCGCCGCTGAAGATCTGGGACTACCTGCGCGCGGGGACCCCCATCGCGGCGACGGGCTGCCCGGCGCTGGGGGAGTTCCCGGAGGGACTGGTGCACTTCTCGCTGCCCTCGCGCGACCTGCCGAAGCTCGTCGAGGCCGCGCTCGCGGAACCCGCCCGGACCCGCGCGGAACGCCGGACCTACGCCGCGGCGAACACCTGGGACGACCGGGCGGCGCAGTTGCGCGAGATCGTGGCGGAAACCGTCCGCTGACCCGTCGTCGTGACCCGCGGGTCAGGCCGGGTGGCCGGCCCGCGGGTGACGGGGCAGGAAGTCCGGCAGGTCGGTCACGTCGGCCGCGAACGGGCCGCCGAGTTCCAGACCGCGCACCAACCGGGCGGCCAGCGCCGACCAGGTGAACAGGGGCGAACGGGCCGCGGCCCGGGCGCCCGTCCCGGCCGCCACCACGGGGTCGGCGAAGCGCAGCATGGCCGCGTGGACGGCGTCGGTGTCGGTGGGTTCCACGACGACCCCACCGTCGCCGATGAAGTCCGCGGACCCCCCGTTGGAACCGCCGATGCTGGGCAGCCCGGCGGCGGCGGCCTCGGTGAACACGACTCCGGCGGGTTCGTACAGCGACGGCATCACGAAGCAGGTGGCGTCGTCGAACAACTGCTGCAGGCGGGCCCGCCCGGCGGGTTCCCGGCGCGGGATCCTCCCGTGCGTGCGCACCCCGGGGGCCGAGATCGGCGGGTGCCCGCCGACGACGTCGAGGGTCGCGTCGGGGTGCACCGCCCGGACCCGCGCGAACGCCTCGAGCACGCGCGGTCCGTTCTTGCGGGTGAAGTCCAGCCCGACGAAGAGGTAGCGCGGGGGCGTCTGCTCGCGCGCCGGCGTCCGGGGTCGTTCGTGGGTCCCCGCCCCGACGACACGGACGTGCTCGGCGGGGACGCCGTAGTCCTGCTCGGCGGAGTCCGCCGCCCAGCTGCTGGTCATGCAGCACGTCGTCGCGGAGCGGTAGACGCGGGTCTGCAGCGTGAGGCGGGAGTCGACGTCGCGGCGGCGCATCGTCTCCCAGTTCACGTAGGGGTAGCGCAGCGCCTGCGCGACGGTCATGTCGTCGTAGACGACCCGGGGCAGCGCCGTCCGGACCTCGTAGCCGCCACCGAGCTGGACGACGCCGTGCAGGCCCTCGAGCCGGTCGAGGCGTCGCTGACCGGTGACCGTGCGCCCGGCGGCCAGGTGCGCCCCGACGAGGGCGGCGCTGTAGCCGCGCTGGAACCGCTCGCGCGCAGGGCGTCCGGCGCCGCCACCGCGGTGCAGCGGGGCCAGCGCGGCCGCCGCGTAGCGTTCGACCCTCGCCCCGGGCCGGACGTCGAGCGGCACGACGTCGACCCCCCAGCCACGCAGGCCCTGCAGCACGCCGTAGGGCGTGCCCGAGCGCACGGTCGGGTCGGTGGCGTCGCCGGGGAAGAGGACGGCCAGCCGCAGCCCCCGCAGCGGCTGGTGTTCGGGGTGCTCGGCGGTCACCGGTTCACCGCCTCGCCGCGCAGTCCGGCGACGTGGGCGGCGACGACGTCGGCCTGGGGCAGGGCGCCCGCGGCCAGTGCTTCCGCGAGCGAGGGGGCCTGCTCGTCCTTGCCGGACAGCGTCAGCTCCAGCGGGCGGCCGTCGCGCCCCTGCGTCGGCCACGCGATGGCGAGGTCCGGGTCCAGCGGGTGGATGCCGTGCTCGCGGTCGGGGGCGTAGCCCTCCGAGCACAGGTAGACGACCGTCGAGCCGTCCGCGAGGGAGAGGAACGCGTGCCCGAGCCCCTCGGAGAGGTAGACCGCGCGGCGGTCCACGTCGTCGAGCAGGACGGAGTCCCACCGCCCGAACGTCGGCGAGCCGACCCGCAGGTCGACGATCACGTCGAGGACCGCGCCGGCCGCGCAGAACACGTACTTCGCCTGTCCCGGAGGGACATCGGCGTAGTGCACACCGCGCAGGACCCCGGCCGCCGAGACGGAGCAGTTCGCCTGGGCGAGGTGCAGGCCGTGGCCGAGCGCGGCGGTGAAGGCGGGTTCCTTGAACCACTCCATGAACGTTCCCCGGTCGTCGCCGAACTGGCGGGGGGTGATCTCCCAGGCGCCGGGGATGCTCAGTTCGCGTGTCTGCACGTGGCGGACCCTATCTGCTCGTCCGGAGCAGACGGAGGGCTGTGCGTGACATCACGGTCACCGTAGGGTGTCGCCCGAGAACGCCCGGGGCCGGGAGTTCCGAACTCAGGAACGGGGGACCGCGTGCGCTGGATCGTGGCGGGAGCGGGCGGGATGCTCGGCACCGACGTCGTGGAGGTGCTGCGCGCGGCGGGGCACGAGGTCGTCGGGCTCACCCGGGCCGAGGTCGACGTGACCGACGTCGAGGCCTGCCGTCGGGCCGTCGGGGCCGTGGGGGCTGCCGACGTCCTGGTGAACTGCACCGCGCACACGGCCGTCGACGCGGCCGAGTCCGAGGAGGGTGCCGCGTTCGCGGTGAACGCCGTCGGAGCCCGGAACCTGGCCCTGGCCGCACGGGACGCCGGTGCCCGGTTCCTGCACGTCTCCACCGACTACGTCTTCGACGGCGAGGCCGACGAGCCCTACGCCCCCGACGCGCTGCCGACCCCGCGCGGAGCCTACGGACGCACCAAGGCCGCGGGGGAGTGGGCGGTGCGGGCCAGCGGGGCCGACGCCCTGGTCGTGCGGACGGCCTGGCTCTACGGCGAGCACGGAGGGTGCTTCCCCAAGACCATGGTCACCGTCGGGCGGGCCCGCGGGGCGCTGTCGGTGGTCGACGACCAGGTCGGGCAGCCGACCTGGACCCGGGACGTGGCGCAGCTGCTGCTGCGGCTCGTGGCGGCGCAGGCCCCGGCGGGGACGTACCACGCGGTGGCCGCGGGTCGGTGCTCGTGGTTCGACTTCGCCGGTGCGGTGCTGGCCTCCGCCGGCCTCGACGCCGTGGAGCTGAAACCCACCACGAGCGCGGAGTTCGTGCGTCCGGCCCCTCGTCCGGCGTTCTCGGTCCTGTCCACCGCGAACCTGTCCGGGGTGGGGGTCGAGCCGATCGGGGACTGGCGCGAGCGGTGGGACGTCGCCGCAGCGACCGTCCTGGCCGACGGGGAAGTTCTCTAGAACTTCTTCCCGAAAAGCGGGGTGTGACGCACAGTCGCGTCCTATGGTCGGCGCGTGACGAACTCGCCCTCCGCGTCGCCCACCCGGCGTCGCGCGGTCCGTACCGTCTTCGTGCTCGCCCTGTGCGCGCTCCCGGTCCAGGTGGTGGTCCGGGAGGTCGTGGGGGAGCCCTACCCCGGTCTCTACCAGCCCTCGTTCGGGGGTGTACCCCTGACGGGGGGCGAGGCGACGACCACCGACGCGGTGGTCACGCTCGACTACGCCGACGGACGCACCCGGGCGATGTCCATGGCGGATGCGTTGCCGCCCACCGGGATCCTGCCGCGGTACGTCTTCAGCCGGGGTTTCCGCGACCAGGCCACCGCCGACGACCCGCGGACGGTCGCGTGGTTGCGGGAACGCTTCGCCGACGACCCCGGCGGTCCCGTCACGGGTTTCGACGTCCAGTGGCAGCAGGTCGGCTACTCCGTCACCGACGGCTCCCGCCGCGTCCTCTCCGAGGGCCGGCACGTCCACGTCGACCTCGGGGGAGCGCGGTGAACCAGCTCGGAGCGGTCTTCGACCGGTGGGTCTCCCGCGGCGACGCCACCCCGCGCGACCTGGGGATCTACCGCATCGTCTTCGCGCTGCTGATCCTGCTGTCCCCCCCGAGCTTCCGCTGGGTCTCCCAGTTCCCGGACTCCTTCGTGAACGGCCCGGCCGGACCGTTCGCGTTGCTGCACAGCGTCCCCCCGGACGGTGTGCTGCTGGGCCTGGAACTCCTGGTCGGGACCTGCGCGGGGTTCCTGCTGGTGGGGTTGTTCACCCGCACCGCCTCGATCGTGCTGGCCCTCGCCCTGGTGGGCGGGTACGGGACCGTCTACAGCCTGGGCAAGATCGACCACACCATCTTCCTCGTCATCGTCCCGGTGCTGCTCGCGTTCGCGCGCTGGGGCGACGCGCTGTCGGTCGACGCCCTGCGACGGGGGGCGGGCGCTCCGGTCGCCGAGACCCCGCAGTGGCCGCTGCGCCTGCTCGCCCTGCTCGTCGGCCTGGGGTTCCTGACGGCCGCCGTCCCGAAGGTGCTCAGCGGCTGGCTGGACCCGCGAACCCATGCGGTGCAGGGAGTCATGTTCACCCAGTACTACGTCAACGACCGGACGGACCTGCTCGCCGGACACTTCATCGGTCTGCACGACGGGGTCTTCTGGGAATCCGTCGACGTCGCCACCGTGCTGCTCGAGGGCCTGCTCGTGCTCACCGTCCTGAACTGGCGCTGCTGGCGGGTCGGGATCGCGATCGCCTCGCTCTTCCACCTCGGCGTGCTGCTGATGATGAACATCGGGTTCTCCGGCAACGTCGTGACCTACGCCGCGTTCGTGCTCTGGGCCCGGTCGCCGCTGCTGCGGCGGGAAGTCCCCCGGGCCACTGCGGCGCAGCGCCTGGCGGCCCGCCCCGGATCCGCCCGGATCACCCCCGTCGCGGCGGGGGTGCTCGCCCTGGCGCTGGGGGTCGGCGCGGTGCTGCGCCCGGAGGCGTGGGCGGTCCCGCGGCTCAACCAGGTCGTCGTCGTGGTGGGCGCGGCGCTCGCGCTCTGGTACCTGGTGCACGTGGCCAGGGACCTGCTCGGTCGCCTCGGCGGTGGCCGTACGGTGAGCGTCGTGGACGAATCCGCCGGAGTCAGACCGTGATCGGACGCGCGACCGTCGTCGGGGCGGGACCCAACGGGTTGTCCGCGGCCGTGCTGCTGGCCCGCGCCGGGTTGGAGGTCACCGTCCTCGAGGCCGCCGACAGCATCGGCGGTGGGGTCCGCAGCGCGGAACTCCTCGGCCCGGGGGTCGTCAGCGACCTCGGGTCCGCCGTGCACCCCTTCGGCGTGGCGAGCCCGTTCTTCCAGAGCCTGCCGCTGGAGCGGCACGGTCTGCGGTGGCTGCACGGCCGCTACCCACTCGGCCACCCCCTCGACGACGGCCCCGCCGGGCTGCTCGAGGGCGACCTCGACGCGACGGCGCGGGAACTCGGCCGGGACGGCGCCGCCTGGAAGGCGCTCTTCGCCGGGCCCGTGAAGCACTGGGAGTCCCTCGTCCCCCAGGTCATGGGTCCGCTGCTGCGGGTGCCGGCCGACCCGTTCGTGCTCGGCGGGTTCGGGGTGAAGTCCGTCTGGCCGGCGAACCTCGTGAACCGCACGCTCTTCCGCGAGGACCGGGCCCGGGCCCTGTTCGCCGGGATGGCCGCGCACGCCCTGCAGCCGCAGAGTCGTCCGCTCACGGCGGCGTTCGGGATGCTCTTCGGGGCCGCGGCCCACGCCACCGGGTGGCCGGTGCCCCAGGGGGGCGCCCAGGCCATCGCGACCGCGCTCGCGGCCGAGCTCGCCGAGCACGGGGGCACCGTCCTGCTGAACCACCCCGTGCGGACCCTGGGGGACCTGGAGGTCGCCGGGACCGCGGACGTGACGCTGCTCGACCTGACCCCGCGCCAGCTGTTGCGCATCGCCGGCACCGCGCTGCCGCCCCGCTACGCGGCGCAGATGCGGCGCTGGACCTACGGCGCGGGCGCGCACAAGGTCGACTACCTGCTCGACGGGCCCGTCCCGTGGCGCGATCCCCGGCTCGCCGGGGCCGTCACGGTGCACCTCGGCGGGAGCGCGGCGCAGGTCGCGGCGGCCGAGGACGACGTCGCCCGCGGCCGCCACCCGGACCGGCCCTTCGTGCTCGTCGCCCAGCAGGACGTCGCCGATCCCGGTCGGGCACCGGCTGGGCAGCACGTGGTGTGGGCCTACGGGCACACGCCGCAGGGGTCGACCGACCGCGGCACGGGGGAGCGGATCGACCGCCAGTTCGAGCGGTTCGCGCCGGGGTTCCGTGACCGGGTCCTCGCCCGGGTCGAGACGACGCCGGCGGCGTTGGAGGAGCAGAACGCCAACCTGGTCGGGGGCGACGTCGGGGGCGGTGCGCTGACCCTGCGTCAGCAGGTCTTCCGGCCCGTCCTCGGTCTGGACCCGTACTCGACCCCGCTGGAGGGGGTCTACCTGTGCTCCTCCGCGACCCCGCCCGGCGGCGGGGTCCACGGCATGTGCGGTTTCCACGCCGCCACCCGGGCGCTCACCGACCTCGCCCGGCGGCGCCGCACCGGCCGCTGACTCAGGCGTGCCGGCCGCGGGCCAGCAGTTCCAGCAGGTAGCTGCCGTACCCGCTCTTGACCATGGGGCGGGCGCGTTCCTCGAGCTCGGCGTCGTCCAGCCAGCCGTGGCGCCAGGCGACCTCCTCGGGACAGCCGATCTTGAGCCCCTGACGGGCCTCCAGCGTGCTGACGTAGTTCCCGGCGGCCAGCATCTGGTCGAACGTCCCGGTGTCCAGCCAGGCCGTCCCGCGTGGCAGCACCTCGACCTGGAGCTGACCGCGTTCGAGGTAGGTCCGGTTCACGTCGGTGATCTCGAGTTCCCCGCGCGGGGACGGTCGCAGGGCCTTGGCGATCTCGACGACGTCGGAGTCGTAGAAGTAGAGCCCGGGGACGGCGAAGTTGCTCCTGGGGGCGGTGGGCTTCTCCTCCAGCGACAGCGCCTGCCCGGCGTCGTCGAACTCCACGACGCCGTAGGCGGTGGGGTCGCCCACCCAGTACGCGAAGATCGCGCCGCCCGTGAGGCCGTCGAAGCGGCGGAGCTGGTTGCCCAGTCCGGGGCCGTAGAAGATGTTGTCCCCCAGGACCAGGCCGACGGTGTCGGAACCCACGAACTGGTCCCCGATGACGAACGCCTGGGCGAGACCGTCGGGAGAGGGCTGGACGGCGTACTGGAGGTTCACGCCGAACTGCGAACCGTCGCCCAGCAACCGCCGGAACCCGTCGGCGTCGTGCGGGGTGGTGATGACCAGGACGTCCCGCACCCCGGCCAGCATCAACGTCGAGAGCGGGTAGTAGATCATCGGTTTGTCGTAGACCGGGACGAGCTGCTTGCTGACCCCCCGGGTGATGGGGTGCAGTCGCGTGCCGGATCCACCGGCGAGGATTATTCCGCGCATGACACCGTAGTATGTCGGTCCATGAGACTTCTGGTCACCGGCGGTGCAGGTTTCATCGGCAGCCACTACGTGCGGTCCGCCCTGACGGGGGTGCACGGGGCCACGGGGATCGACTCGCTCGTCGTCCTGGACAAACTGACCTACGCCGGCAACCCGCGCAACCTGGACCCGGTGGCCGGTGACCCCCGGTTGGAACTGGTCGAGGCCGACATCACCGACGCGGCCGCGGTCGACGCGCTGATGGCCCGCGCGGACGTCGTCGTGCACTTCGCCGCCGAGAGCCACGTGGACCGATCCATCGACGGCGCAGCGGGTTTCGTCCACACGAACGTCGTGGGGACCCAGGTCCTGCTGGACGCCGCGGTGCGTCACGACGTCGACAAGTTCGTGCACGTCTCCACCGACGAGGTCTACGGCACGATCCCCGAGGGTTCCTGGCCCGAGGACCACCCGCTGGAACCGAACAGCCCCTACTCGGCCTCGAAGGCCTCCAGCGACCTGCTGGTGCGGTCGTTCCACCGCACGCACGGGTTGCCGGCCTGCATCACCCGTTGCTCGAACAACTACGGCCCGTACCAGTTCCCCGAGAAGGTCATGCCGTTGTTCATCACGAACCTGATGCGCGGCGGGACGGTTCCGCTCTACGGCGACGGCCTCAACGTCCGCGACTGGTTGCACGTCGACGACCACTGCCGCGGGATCCAGCTCGTCGTCGACGGAGGTCGTCCCGGAGAGGTCTACAACATCGGCGGGGGGACGGAACTCACCAACCGTGAACTCACCGAACGGATCCTCGAGGCGTTCGGGGCCGGCTGGGAACGCGTCCGTGAGGTCGAGGACCGCAAGGGGCACGACCGCCGCTACTCGGTCGACATCTCGAAGATCTCGGCCGAACTCGGCTACACCCCTCAGCACTCCTTCGACGAGGGTCTGGCCGAGACGGTCCAGTGGTACCGCGACCACGAGGCCTGGTGGGCCCCGCTGCTCGAGAAGGTCTCCACCGCGAAGTGAGGGGAGACCCGGAGGTCGATTCCCCCCGCGGGTCATCGACCTCCGGGTCGGTTCCGGGTGACGCGGACGTCACGCGTGGAACTCAGAGAGCCAGCGGCCGGGCGTCCTCGCGGAGGTTCACGACACTGCTGGCGGCCAGCACCAGGTCTTCCGGGGTGACCGCGTCGGCCTCGCGCACGACGGCGAGGCCGCGGTGCTTGAGCATGTCGGCGATCTGTTCCTGGTGGTCGTCGATGTGCTCGGAGAACTCGGCCCGCCGCGGGATGAGGACCGGCAGCTTCCCGGCCCCGAGGGCCTCCAGGGCGACACCCGTACCGGCGTGGGCGATGACCAGGTCGGCCTCGCGCATCGCCGCCGACAGTTCCTGGGCGGGAACCGCGGGACGGGGGTCGAGCACCGGCAGGCCGGTGGTGTCGGTGGTCCCGGTCTGCCAGAGGACCTCGGCTCCCAGGTCCTGCAGGAGCGGGGCGATGCTCTCGACGAGACGGCGGAAGCCGTAGGTCCGGGAGGTCCCGAGGGAGACCACGACCTTGGACACCTTGCGGCGTTCCGGCAGCTGCTCCGGCTCCCAGCCGTCGAAGACCGAGCCGGCGTACTTCCACTTCTTGGAGGCCCAGGAGGCGTTCTGGGTGTAGAGCTCGACGCCCGGGATCCTGGCCAGGAGCCGGCCGCTGAGGCTCGGTCCGTGGGTGCGGGTCGCGCTCTCGATGTAGTAGGTCTTCGTCCCGTGCAGGCGGGCCTGCGGCAGGACGGAGACGGCGAGGCTGGAGCCGGTGCTGACGACGGCGGAGATGCGTCCGCGGCGGAACAGCGACGAGGCGAGGACCGCGTTGTGCAGCGCGGCCCGCAGGTCGCGGGTCGGCCCGGGTTTCACCCACAGCACGTCCTCGCCCTCCAGGAGGGACAGGGACTGCGGGGTGGGGACCGTGACCCAGCGGAAGGCGTCAGCGATGGGCAGCCGCTTGGCGAGCGACTTGAGCTGAGCCAGGTGTCCGCCGTCATTGGCTACGAGAAGTGCAGTCATGGGCGTCCTCGGGATCGCGGTCGCCCGGACGGGCGAACCTGTGACGAACCGCACCCTAGCGAGTGCTGAGCGTGACCGCTAGGAGGCGATCGTCACACTTCCGCCGTACCACGCGCACTCGAAGAGCCGATCGTCGTTGCCTGATCGTGATCGGATCCTCGAGAAGCGCAGGTCAGGTGCCCTGCCGCAACCGTTCGGCGAAGCGGCCGGTCAGATCCAGCTCGGCAGCCACATCCGCCGGCTCCAGGACTCGTAGGGGATGACCTGCGCCGTGTAGACCGGCCAGAAGAAGGCGAAGCAGGCGACGGCGAGCACCACGACCGCACCCGCCACCGCGGCGCCCCCGCGCCGCCGCCACAACGCCGCCTCGATGGCGACGCCGCGGCGCAGCACGGCGGTGCTGGGGTCGGGGCCGAGGACCAGGCCCAGCACGTGGACCACCGCCAGCACCACGAACGGGACGAAGACGACGGCGTAGAACGTGAAGATCGTCCGGTGCTGGTACTGGAACCACGGCAGGTAGGCGCCGGCGTACCCCGCGAGGATCGCCCCCGCCCGCCAGTCGCGGCGGAAGAACCAGCAGAAGAGGAGGACGAGCAGTGCGAGGAGCCCCGCCCACCAGATCACGGGGTTGCCCAGCGAGGTGATGGCCTTCGAGCAGTTGTCGACCGAGCAGCCCTCCACGCCCGACGTCTTGGCCTCGTAGAAGAAGGACGTCGGGCGTCCCTGCACGAGCCACGACCACGGGTTGGCGGAGTAGGGGTGGGGGGAGTCGAGGCCGACGTGGAAGGCGTAGGCCTGCTGGTGGTAGTGCCACAGGCTCCGCAGGGCGTCCGGGACGATCCCGCCGGCCCCCCGGGAGGGGTGCACCTCGCCCCACTGCCGGTCCCAGCCGGCGTCGCTGCGGAACCAGCCCACCCACGAGGCCAGGTAGGTGGCGACCGCGATCGGGACCATCAGGACGAACGCGCCGATCCCGTCCCGCCAGAGCGCGGCGGGCAACCAGGGCCGCACCCCCACGGCCCGCCGGGCGCCGGCGTCCCAGAAGACGGTCATGACCCCGAAGACCGCGAGCACGTAGACGCCCGACCACTTCACCCCGCAGGAGAGCCCCAGGCTCATCCCGGCGGCCAGCCGCCAGCCGCGGAAGCCGATCCGCGGGCCGAGCCCGTCCACCCCGTGCACGGCGACGGCCCGGGCGAGGCGCTCGCGCGCGTGGTCCCGGTCGATCAGCAGCAGGGCGAAGGCGACGAGCACCCACCACATGAGGAAGACGTCGAGGAGGCTGGTGCGGCTCTCGACGAAGTGCTCACCGTCCACGGCCAGCAGGACGGAGGCCGTGACCCCGAGCAGCGTGGAGCGGAACATGCGCCGTGCGATCCGGCCGATCAGCAGGATCGACAGCGTCCCGATGAGCGCCGCGGAGAAGCGCCAGCCGAAGGAGGAGTCGATGCCGAACAGCCACTCCCCGAACGCGATCATCCACTTCCCGACCGGCGGGTGGACGACGAAGTCGCCCTCGGTGCCGAAGACGTTCGGGGCGCCGTGGGTGAAGAGCTCGTCCGGCTTCGCGATGCTCGAGTCGTTGCGCAGCTCCACCCCGTGCAGCAGCAGCGAGTACGCCTGCTTCACGTAGTACGTCTCGTCGAAGACGAGCTGGTGGGGGCGGCCGAGCTGGAAGAAGCGGAGGAAGCCGCCGATCGCGGTGACCAGCAGCAGCGGCAGCCAGGCCCGACGCCAGGACTCCCCGGTGATCTCCGAGGAGGTTCCCAGCAGCCGTTCGCGGGCATCACCCGGACCCGGTGTGCGGGGCGTGGCGACGGTGTCCACCGCGCTCACGCGGGACCTGCCTGCTGCTTCGCGATCACCGATCCATCGTAGGCACGCAGGTCAGCGCCTGCGGGGACGGCACGATGGCGGCCCGACCGTGCGGCACGATGGCAGGCCGACAGTGCGGCACGATGGTGCCGTGAGCGGGGACAGCGGTACGGGACGACTGGTGCTCGCGGGGACCCCGATCGGCAACGCCGGGGACGCGACCCGGCGGCTGGTCGACCTGCTGGAGACCGCCGACGTGATCGCCGCGGAGGACACCCGCCGGCTGCACCGCCTGGCCGGGGCGCTGGAGATCACCCCGCGCGGTCGCATCCTGAGCTACCACGAGCACAACGAGACCGAGCGGACCCCGGAGCTCGTCGACGCCGTGCGCCAGGGCTCGGTCGTCGCGCTGGTGACCGACGCCGGCATGCCCTCGGTGTCCGACCCGGGCTACCGGCTGGTGCGCGGGTGCGTGGACGCGGGACTCCCGGTGACGGTCGTCCCGGGACCGTCGGCCGTGCTGACGGCCCTCGCGGTGTCGGGTCTGCCCAGCGACCGGTTCGCCTTCGAGGGCTTCGCCCCGCGCAAGCCGGGGGAGCGGGCGCGGGTCTTCGCCGAGCTCGCCCAGGACCCGCGGACCCTGCTCTTCTTCGAGTCCCCGCACCGCACCGGGGCCACGCTCGCCGCGATGGCCGAGGCGTTCGGGGCGGACCGTCCGGCCGCGGTGTGCCGGGAACTGACCAAGACCTACGAGGAGGTCGTGCGCGGGACGCTGGCCGAACTCGCGGTCTGGGCCCAGGGCGAGGTCCGCGGTGAGGTGTGCCTGGTGGTCGCGGGTTCCACCGGCCCGCAACGGGTTCCCGAGGTGGGCGAACTGGTGGAGGAGGTGTCGGAACTCGTGCGGTCCGGGTACCGGATGAAGGACGCCGTGAAGGTCACCGCCGGTCGCCACGGAGTTTCCGGGCGTGAGTTGTACGACGCGGTCACCCTGCAGCGCCGGGCAGGGACTCCGACGACCCCGAACTGACCACGGAGAGTAGTGTCACCGCCGTTCACCCGATCGCCGCACCGGAGTGGACGACTTAGTTGACACCGGGGCCGACCGAAGCATTGAGGACACACCCGTTCTCGATACCTGGAGGCTCCCGTGACCCCCCCACGCGCCCTCGCAACTCCCCAGCCCCACGACTCCGTCCGCAACCACTCCCGTGTCGCCCGTGTCGCCCGTGTGCTCTCCGGGGTCGCCGCGGCGGCCGCCCTCGTGGTCGGCGGGGTTTCCGCCGCCGTCCCCGCGCAGGCCGTCGTGAACCCCTACATGACCTACGAGGGAACCTCGGTCAACAGCGCGAACGTCCCCGCCACCACCGTCGACATCTCGACGCTGACCGGCGTGAAGTTCGACCGCGGGACCTACTACGTCAACGACGTCGTCCAGGACGGTTCGATCGGCGGCGTCGGGCTCGCCGGGAACTACTACACCGGTGACGGCGAGGTCGACCTCACGGGTCTCTACGGTTCGGTCAAGGTCGTCGCGAAGTTGTACAGCGGCAAGTACATGGTGCAGTCGGTCACCAAGTACCTGCGCGCCGTCCCCATCGTCACGAACACCATCCCCGCGGGTTTCCCGACGGCGGCCACCACCGGGGTGCCGGACGGCGTCACGCTGACCCCCTCGACCGCACTCGACGTGTGGACCCCGGGCGCGGTGCTCGACGGTCTCGACGTCCAGGGATGCCTCTCCGTCCACGTCCCCGACGTCACCGTCCGGAACTCCCGCATCACCTGCACCGACGAGACGCTGCGCGCCGTCAGCCTCACCGACGCCCCCGGGTTCGTCATGGAGGACTCCGAGATCGTCTCCGACGGCAGCGCGCAGGTCGCGATCGGCTGGGGCGGGTACACCCTGCGCCGGGTCGAGATCCGCGGCACCCAGGACGGTCCGCGGCTCGGGGACAACGTCTCGATCAGCGACAGCTACGTCCACGGCCTCGTGCGTCACGACGGCGTCCACACCGACGCCGTGCAGTCGACCTCGGGTTCCGGCATCGTGGTCAGGCACAACACGCTCGACCCGCGCCAGGCCGGGTCGGACGACTTCCTGAACTCCGCGGTCCAGCTCGGCACCGAGACCGGTCTCCAGCGCTTGGAGAACGCCCTCTTCGAGGGCAACTTCTTCAACGGCGGCTCCTACTCGGTCAACGTGTCCTGCTCGGCCAACGTCCGGAACGTGGTGTTCCAGGGCAACGCCTACGGGCACGGCAACCGCTACGGCGCGGCCATCGCGGTCCCGGGTGTGACGTTCACGCAGGACCGGTGGGTCGACACCGGCAACCTGATCAAGGTCGCCCCCGCCTGCTGATCCGGGGCCTTTTCCCGATCCGCTGGTCAAACGGCGGTTGAGGTGTCAACCTTCCTCGGTGGGTGGACACATCGGCCGGCGGTACCTCGCGGCGAGCGCTGCGCGGTACCGCCTCTGGACCGTGGAGCAGTTCGCGCGGGAGGTCCGCGGGATGACCGCCCGGACCGTCCCGGCCTCCGCCCTGACGACGTTCGGAGCCCGCTACCGCGTCACGGAAACCTCCCGTCACGTGAGGTTGTCGGTGCCGGGCCACCTGGACCCCCAGGACCGGTCGGCCCTCCGCCAGCGCGACGTCTCCTCCGTTCCCGAACAGTTCACGCTGGAATTGCCCCAGGCAACTCTCCAGGGACGTGAGGGTTGGGTCTTCCACCGTGGGCACCTGGTCGAGGACATCTGGCAGGAAGAGGGTTTCTCCGCCCGTTCCCTGAGACCGCTGTGGCGCCAGGAGTCCACCGTTCGGCTGCCGGGAACCACTGTCTCCCTCCTGCAGCCGTGGTTGCCGAACTACTACCACTGGACGGTGCAGGTCGTCCCCCGGATCGTGCGCATCCTCGACCTCCTCGCCGAGCGGGGGGAGGAGGCCGACCGGTGGCTGATCCCCAGTGGCGCTCCGGGGTACATCAGGCAGTGGCTCGACCTCCTCGGCATCCCGGAGGAACGCCGGATGGGCGTCGAGACCCGCGGGCAGGTCTTCGACGTCGAGCGTCTCCTCGTGGCGAGCGTGCCCGGACGCAACCGGTGGGTCCCGCCCTCGACGGTCGAGCAGGTCCGTGCCGCCGTCGCCCACGTCCCCCCCGGCGCCGGCGGTCGGCGGCTGCTGCTCCAACGGGAGGGAGAACGCCGCCGGGTCCTGCTCAACGCACCCGAGGTCGTGGACGCGCTCACCCGGCGGGGCTTCGAGGTCGTCGACCCCGGGGGGATGACCGTGGCCGAGGAGGCTTCGCTGTTCTCGGGGGCGGACCTCGTGGTCGGCGTTCACGGCGCCGGGCTGACGAACCTGGTGTTCTGCCGTCCCGGGGCGACGGTCGTGGAGTTGACCCCGCGCGGTCTTCTCTACCCGACGTTCGTCAAACTCGCGGCGGCAGCGGAGGTGGGCCACCACATGGTGGTCGGCACCGAACCTCGCCTGCCGTGGCCGTTGCGCTTCCCGGACGTCGATGCCGACCTCGTCGTGGACGTTCCCGAACTGTCAGCGGTGGTCGACCGCGTCCTGCGCGGGTCCACGCACGGGATCTCCAGCCCCTGACCCGCGGGGCGGCGTTCGGCGGTCCCCCTCCGACGCAGGAGCGCCTGTACCCGGTCTGCCGGTGACGAGCGGCCTCCGCCTGTGGTGGTGCCCGCCCCGGGCCCGTCGCGGCCGGCCTGGACGGACCTGCTGCGGGGTGCAGCCGTGCTGCCGGCCCTCGTTCACTCCGCGTCACTGTCTCCTCCCCGCCGCCCGCAGTCCTCCCCTGATGACGACGTGGGGTAACCCTTGACTGCGCAGAGTGAATCCTAGAAGGATGCCCGTGCGCGTCCCCGAGGTGGACGCGGACGCCCACGCCCTTCTCCGCCACGACCCGTCCGGACGCGCCGCGGGAACCCCGTCGTGCGCCGGTTCGTGGCCACCACCGCCGGAGGTCGACCCTTGAGCGATGCCCGACCGCCTTCCCCGACCGCCCACCCGGCCCGCATCGACGGGCTGACGGTGCTGCGAGGTGTGGCCATCGGCCTCGTCGTCCTCCGCCACGCCGCCCCGGACGTCTTCGGCGGCGCCGGCATCGTCGGCGTGACGATCTTCTTCGCCCTCTCCGGCTGGCTGATCTCCGGGATCCTGCTGGGTGAGGTGGAACGCACCGGGCGCGTCGACTTCCGCCGCTTCTACCTCAACCGCGTGTTCCGCCTCTACCCCGCCCTCATCGCCTTCGTGGTGGTGCTCGCGCTGGTCGGCGTCCTCGCGGACCCGCTCGAGCAGGGGCCGACCTGGCGCTACGCGGTCCCGGTGGCCCTGACCTACGTCGCGGACCTCCCCCTGGGGGTGTGGGTGGGCAGTGCCTCCACCCACCTCTGGACGCTCTCGGTGGAGGAGCAGTTCTACCTGGTCTGGCCCCTCCTGATCGTGCTGGCCCTCCGGGGTCGTCACCTCCGCCGCACCCTGGGGATCGCGGTCCTCCTGTGCTGGCTCGCCGCGGTGCTCACCGTCGTCGTCGTCGGTCACGACACCGTCGCCGCCTACTCGCTGCCCACCTCCTGGTTCGTCGCGCTCGCGATCGGCGGGTTCGCCCGCGCGCTCGGCCGGGACCGGCTGACCGCACTGCTCGGAGGCCGCCCCGCGCTCGCGGGCGCCGTCGTCGTGCTCGCCCTGCTCTGCGTCGGGCCCGAACTCAAGGGGAACCCCCTGACCTACCTCCTCGGTGGCCCGGTCATCGCCGTGGCCGCCGTCGTCCTCGTCCTCGCGGCACTCCGCGTCGACACCGTCCGCGTCGACACCGTCCGCGGCGTCCCCGGACGACTGCTCCTCGGCCTCGGTACGATCTCCTACGCGGTCTACCTCTGGAACTACGCGATCGTCGTCTGGGCCGAGGCGGTGTTCGCGGACCGCCCCACGCTCCTCGTGACGGTAGGCGCCACCGCGGTGAGCCTCGGCGTCGCGACCGCCAGCTGGTTCCTGCTCGAGCGGCCCGTCGTCCGGGCGCGCCGACGTCACCACGCCCGCTCGAGCGCCCGCGCCCTCGACCTGTCCCGCTCCGCCTCCGGAGTTCCCAGCGCGGCACCACGACCCTGACGCCTCCCGGCCCCGCTCCACACCCCGACCAGGGAAGGTCGTCATGACCGGAACGCACGTCCCGTCCCGACGTCCCCGGCTGGAGTTCGCCTTCCTCGACGGGTTGCGCGGCCTCGCGGCGTTGTTCGTCGCCGTCCACCACACCTACCTCTTCACCGGGACGTCGCAGGACCACGAGGCGTTGCCCGCGGTCTTCGAGCCCCTGCGCTACGGCCAGTACGCCGTGACCGTGTTCATCGTCCTGTCGGGTTTCGTCCTCGGACTCCCGCTCGCCCCGGACCGCCCCGCGTTGACCCGGGGGTGGGCGACGTTCCTGAAGCGCCGCGCGCGGCGGATCCTGCCGCCCTACTACGCGGCCCTCGCGTTCTTCCTGCTGCTGATCGCCCTCGTCCCGCCACTGCGCCAGGTCTCCGGAACCGCCTGGGACAGCAAGGTTCCCGTGACCGCGACGGGTGTCGTCTCGCACCTGCTCATGCTGCACAACCTCGGCGGCGACTGGAAGTGGCAGATCGACGGCCCGATGTGGTCGGTCGCGACCGAGTGGCAGCTGTACCTGGTGATGCCCCTCGTGCTCTTGCCCGTGTGGCGCAGGTTCGGGGCGGTCGCGATGGTCCTGCTGGCGGTCGCGGCGGGCTGGGGGATCCACGTCCTGTTCCCGCGCTTCGACGGCGCGCACTTCTGGTTCGTCGCGGACTTCGCCTTCGGCCTCGTCGCCGCCCGCTACGTCGCCCGGGCCCGTGCGCTTCCCCGCGCAGGGCTGCTCGCGGTGGTGGCGGTCGTCGTGGTCGCGGTCCTCTTCCTGCTCGTCCCCGGGCACGGTCTGCGCGACCTGTGGTTCACCGAGGTCGTCGTCGGTGCGGCGGTGGCCCTGGTCCTGCTGGCCCTGGCGCAGCAGTCCGTGGCCGGGACCCGGACCCCCGTGCACGCCGTCCTGCAGTGGCGCCCGCTGGTCTGGATCGGCTTCTGGTCCTACAGCCTCTACCTCCTGCACAGTCCGCTGCTCGGCCTCGGGAACCTGCTGACCCTCGACCGCCCCTGGGGGGTGGGCGCCCGGTTCGCCGTGATGCTGCTGGTCGTCCTGCCGCTCGCCCTGGCCGTCAGCTACGGGTTCCACCGCCTCGTGGAACGTCGCTTCACGACCGCTCACCAGGCCCGCCTCCGTCAGGGCGCCCCGGCGGCCGCGGTGGACGTCCCGGAGACCAGGAGTTCCCTCCCGTCCTGACGGCTGCGAGAGTGGCCGGATGCCCGCACCGCACCGTGAACAGGTCTCCCGAGACGTCGCCGTCGTGGGAGGGACGCTGCTGCGGCTGACCCCGGACTGGCACGGCGAGCGCGAACCCGGCACGGTGCTCGTCCGCGACGGCCGGATCGTCGCCGTCGGCGCCCACGTGCCCGTCCCCGCGGACGTCCCCGTGCTCGACGCGACCGGCCGGTTCGTCCTGCCCGGCTTCGTCGACCCGCACACCCACCTCGGCGTCCACGCCGAGGGGGAGGGCTGGCACGGGGCCGACGTCAACGAGAAGGGTGAACCCCGCGGCGCCCGGCTGCGGTCCTGGGACGGGGTCGACCCCCGTGACCAGGGTTTCGCCGACGCCCTGAGCGCAGGGGTCACCACCGTGGCCGTCCTGCCGGGTTCCGCCAACGTGGTCGGGGGACAGACCGGAGCCCTGAAGACCTGGGGGGCCACGGTCGAGCAGATGCTGCTGCGCGCGCCGATCGGGGTGAAGAGCGCGCTCGGCGAGAACCCCCGGAAGAACTCCGGAGGCCCCTCGACCCGCATGGGGATCGCGGCCGCCCTGCGCGACGCCTTCGCGGCGGCGCAACGGTTCAGCGCCCAGCGGACGCGCGCTGCCGAGAAGGGTGAACCCCTCGACCCGCCCACCGACCGGGACCGCGACGCCGAGGTCCTCGCCCGGGTCCTCGCCGGCGAACTCGTCTGGCAGCAGCACGCCCACCGCGCCGACGACATCGCGACCGCGGTCCGCCTCGCCGAGGAGTTCGGCTACCGGCTCGTCCTGAACCACGTCACCGAAGGCCACCGCGTCCTCGACCTGCTCGTCGAGAAGGGGCTGCCGGCCGTCGTCGGTCCGCTGCTCACCTCGCGCTCGAAGCCCGAACTGCGCCACCGCTCGCTGAGCGTGCCGGGGATCCTCGCCGGCGCGGGGCTGCGGATCGCGCTGACCACCGACCACCCCGTCGTCCCCATCCAGTTCCTCGCCCTCTCCGCGACCCTGGCCGTCAAGGAGGGCCTCGACCCCGACGAGGCGCTGCGAGCCCTGACCCTCAACCCGGCCGTGATCCTGGGGATCGACGACCGCGTCGGGTCGCTGGCCCCCGGTCTCGACGGCGACGTCGCCGTCTGGTCCGGGGACCCGCTCGATGTGATGTCGCGCGCCGTGCACGTGGTCAGCGGCGGTCGCCCCGTCTACCGGTGGGACGGGGTCGGCGAGGTGCTCGAGGCGGACGGGACCTGGCGTCCGCTGTGAGGTCCGGGGCGTCCGGCACGAGTCGGCGTCCTGGTGCGTTGGGCAGGCGTGAGTGGGAACCAGTACCTGGCCGTCGTCAACGCGGGGGCGGGATCGGCGCGGACCGGCGCGGTCGACGCCGCCGTGCAGGAGCTGCGCCGCCACGGTGACGTGGAGCTGCGCCGCACGAGCTCCCTGGACGACCTGCGCGCCGCCCTGCTCGGGGCGGGCGGCCGCCGGGTCGTGCTGCTGGGCGGGGACGGCTCCCTGCACGCTGCGCTGCAACTGCTCTGGAACGCGGGAGCGACCCGCTCGGTGGGGCCGCTGGGCATCGTCCCGCTCGGCACCGGCAACGACCTGGCCCGCTCGCTGCGGTTGCCGCTGGACCCGGTCGCCGCGGCCCGCGTCGTCGCCCAGGGGAGCCCGAAGGGGCTGGAGCTCCTCGTCGACTCCCACGACCGGATCACCGTCAACACCGTCCACGCGGGCATCGGGGCGTCGGCGACGGCCAAGGCGCAGCGGCTCAAGCGCTTCCTCCGGGCCGGCGCCTACCCGGTCGGTGCGGCCTGGGCGGGGGTCAGCGCGGGCAAGGGGTTCCGGCTGCGCGTCGACGTCGACGGCACCACCGTGTCGCCGGGGGAGCGTCCCGTCCTGATGGTCGGCATCGGCATCGGCGGCACCATCGGCGGCGGCGCCCCCCTGGTTCCCGGCGCCGACCCGCACGACGGGCTGGCCGACGTCGTCGTCTCCGAGTCCACCGGCCCCCTCGCCCGCCTGGGCTTCGCTGCCGGGCTGCGCAGCGGGGTCCACGTCGAGCGGCAGGACGTCGTCACCGCGACCGGGAAGGTCGTCGAGATCGACGCCGGGTCCGGGACGTTCCGGTTGAACTCCGACGGCGAGGTCACCGACCACCAGAGCTACGAACGGTTCAAGATGCACACCGACGTCTACGACGTCATCTGCCCCTGAACGGCGGAACCCCCGTCGCGATCACGACGGGGGGTCCGGGGGAACCGGGGACTAGCGGCGCATGACGCCGCGGGCGATCCGGTTCCCGACGAGCTGACCCACCTGGACGATGACCACGATGGCGACGACGCTGACCACGATGATGCCGTTGTCGTAGCGCTGCGAGCCGTAGGTGATGGCGTACTCGCCGAGACCGCCGCCGCCGACGAGGCTGGCCTGTGCTGACATGTCGACGATGCCGATGAAGATGAACGTGTACCCGAGCACCAACGGCCCGAGGCCCTCCGGGACGACGACCTTCAGCAGGATCGAGACCCGTCCCGCCCCGACGGCGCGTGCCGCCTCGACGACCCCCGGGTCGACGTTGACGAGGCTCTGCTCCACGATGCGTGCCACGGCGAAGGCGGCCGCGAGGGAGATCGCGAACGTGACCGCCGTGGTCCCGATCGTCGTCCCGACCACGACCCGCTGCAGCGGACTGATGGCGGCCAGGAAGATGACGAACGGGATCGGGCGCACCAGGTTCACGACGAACCCGATGATCCCGAACACCCACCGGCTGCCGAACAGGTTGCCCGGCCTGGTCGCGTAGAGAGCGATGCCCAACGCGAGCCCGAGGACGCCGGCGACGACCAGCGAGATGCCGGTCATGAACAACGTCTGCCAGATCGACTCGCGGAAGACGTCGACGCTGTCGAGGAAACCGTCGAAGAAGCCCTTCCCGGCCATCAGACCTCCTCTTCGGCGTGCACGCCGTCGGCGGCGAGCGCACGGAGCGTGCCGTCCACGTCGGGGCCGCTGAGTTCGTAGGTCAGTGAGCCGGTCCGGCGTTCGCGGATCTCCGAGACACCGCCGAAGACCAGTTCCGCGGTCGCGCCGGTGCTCCGGAACACCGAGTCGATGCGCTGCTGCAGACCGGGTTCGTCGGTGATGCGGACGCTCACGAGCCGGCCGGGGTGGTGGGTGCGCAGCCGGGCCAGGGTCTCGGCCGGGGGCCGGTCGTGGGTGGCGCTGCGCACGAAGCGCTGGGCCGCGGCGGTCTGCGGGTTCGAGAACACGTCGTAGACCTCGCCGACCTCGACGATCCGCCCCTCTTCCATGACCGCGACGCGGTCGGCGATCTGGCGCACGGCGTCCATCTCGTGGGTGATGACGATGATCGTCACCCCGAGTTCGGTGTTCACCCGCCGCAGCAGCGACAGGACCTCGGTCGTGGTCTCGGGATCCAGCGCGCTGGTGGCCTCGTCGGCCAGCAGCAGCGGGGGGTTCGTGGCCAGCGCGCGGGCGATGCCGACGCGTTGCTTCTGCCCACCCGAGAGTTGTTCAGGGTAGGCGTGCGCCCGGTCGAGGAGACCGACGAAGTCCAGGAGTTCCGCGGTGCGGGCGTCGCGCTGCTTCGCGGGGACCTTCGCGACCCGCAGCGGGTAGGCGACGTTCCCGGCGACCGTCCGCGAGCGGAACAGGTTGAACTGCTGGAAGATCATCCCGATCTTCGACCGGGCCGTGCGCAGCTCGCCCTCCGACAGCTTCGTCAGGTCCTGCCCCCCGACCCTGACGCTGCCGGAGGTCGGCAGCTCGAGGGCGTTGACGAGGCGGACGAGCGTGGACTTGCCGGCGCCGGAGTAGCCGATGACGGCGAGGACCTCTCCCTCCTCGACGTCGAGGGAGACGTCGTCGACCGCCGCGACGGACTGGCCGTCGCGGCGGTCGAAGCGCTTGGAGACGTTCTCCAGCGTGACGAGGGCGCTCACTTGCCCTTCGCGGCCTTCGCGTCGGCCTCGACGGTGGCGAGGTCGGCCTGCAGGTCCGCGGCGCTGCGGTCGGAGACGACCGCGTTCGGGTAGTCCTTGGAGAACACCGTCTGCACGGCCGGGTCCTGGAAGAGGGCCGCCAGCTTCAGGTAGGTCTCGTTGTCCTTGTCCTTGGCCCGCGCGGCGAAGATGTTGACGTAGGGCGCGGCCGAGGGGTCGGACGGGTCGTCCTTGGCGATGACGTCGGTCTCCGGCAGCTTGGCGCTGGTCGCGTAGTTCACGTTGACGATCGCGGCGGCGACGGAACCGCTCTGCAGCGCGTTCGCGGTCTGCGAGGCGTCGATGGCGGTCACGTCGACCTTCTTGGTCTCGATGTCCTCGATCGAGGAGAAGGCGTTGCCCCCGTCCTTGAGGGTCAGCAGACCCGCCGATTGCAGCACCAGCAGGCCGCGTGCCTGGTTGATGTCGTCGTTCGGGATGGCGACCTTCGCGCCCTCGGGGAGCTCGGACGGGCTCTTCGCCGTGGTCGAGTACAGCGGCAGCGGGTAGATGGCGGTGCCACCGATGGGCTGGATGTCGTCGTCGGCGGTGACGTCGTAGTTCGCCAGGTACTGGATGTGCTGGAACTGGTTCAGGTCGATCTCGCCCTGCGACAGCGCCGGGTTCGGCAGGCTGTAGTCGGAGAAGTTGACCAGGTCGACGGTCACGTTCAGCTTCGACTTCGCCAGGTCCACGTACGTCGTCCAGTAGTCCAGCGACTTGTCGGCCACGCCGATCTTCACGGTCTGGGCCGGGGCGGAACCGGCGGCGGTGGTCGTCGCGGTGTCGTCCTTGCGGGTCCCGAGGACGACGGCGACGATCACCACGACCACGACGACGACGGCCGCGACGATCCCGATGAGGAGGCCGCGGCGCTTCGGCTTGTCGGGCAGGGCGGGGGCGGGGCTGGACACGGTGGCACTCCGGTGGTCGAACGGCGGGCGCGCGGCTCGCAGCACGCCGTGATCGACGGCGTCCGTTGTTCCGCGCTTGCCGGACGGGGTCGTCCGGCCTGGTCTTCACCTGGGGCACCCCGCCGCGGGGGAGGGTTGCCGGACAGCGAGCCAGGGCTTGTCGCTGTCACTCATGACCGTGGGGGAACCGTAGGTTCCCGTCGTCGAACCCGTCAAATCGCCCCCGCGCCGGTGTTCAGCCGACCGTAGGACTGCCCGCGTCTCAGCGCAGGCGTTCGGTCACGCCGCCCCGCCGTCACCGGGTCGGGTCAGGACGTGGGGGAGGACGACGGCCTGCGCGGCGACGGTGCGCCCGTCCGTCGTCGTCACCGACGGGCTGCCGTACAGGACGTAGCCCTCGGCCAGGGCCGCCGTGACCTTCTCGCAGAAGGAACGGTCGTCGGGGCCGGTCAGCAGCCGGTACGTCAGCTTCTCGTCGCTCACGCGTCCAGACCGTTCGCGCCCAGAGCGTCGCGGGCGTCCTGCAGGCTCAGCAGGCCCAGGGCGGCGTCCGCCAGCGCGTCGCCGAGCTTCTTGTGGTTGGCCCGGGCCCAACGCTTCCCGTCGTAGTCGGTGGCCGTGCGGCGCAGTGCCTCGAGGCTCGCGCGCAGGTCGCGGTCGAGGCGTTCGCGCAGTTCCCCGTCCGTGGGCGCCTCGGGGCGCAGCGCCTCGCCGTCGCCGTTGCGCAGCTGCAGGAGCGCCTCGTGGTCCAGGCCCTCCTCCCGGGCCCAGAACCGCACCGGCCGTTCGACCAGGTGGTTCCACACCGGGGCCTGCGCGGACCGGAAGAGGACCTGGACGGGGCTCTTCCCCAGTCCGGACGCGTTGAGCCAGAACTCACCGGCCTGCGGTCGGCTGAAGAGCGCGCACTCGTCCTCGGGGAGGTCGACGACGACGGCGACCCGGACGAACGTCGGGTCCTCGCTGTCCTGCTGCGGGCCGAGCAGGGCGCCGAAGACCCACGCCTCCTCGGCGCGGAAGAGGTTCAGCTCGGTGGGCAACGAGTTCGCGTGCTCGCACCCCTGGGCGACGTCGGCGAGCTTGCTGACGGCAGTGGTCCACTTCACGGCAGCATCTTCGCGGGTGTTGCGGGGCCGGCCCCACGGGGGCCTAAGCTCGCCCGGTGGATTCGACCGAACTGAGGGCCCTGCAGAAGCCGTTGAAGGACGCCTACCGCGAGGACCCGGCCCAGGCGCTGGTCCCCGCGAAGGCCGTGGCGGTGCTGGACGGGCAGTCCATCGGCGTGTCGGTCGACGGGTTCGCGGGCACCACCCGCGCCGGGCTGCACCCCGCCGCCGGGGGCGACGGGACCGAGGCGTGCTCCGCCGACATGCTCTGCGAGGCCGTCGCGGCCTGCGCCGGCGTGACCCTGCGCAGCGTGGCCACCGCCATGGGCGTGGAGCTGCGCAACGCGTCGGTGACCGCCGAGGCGCACTGGGACGCCCGCGGCACGCTCGGCGTCTCGCGCGAGGTGCCCGTCGGCATCACCGACGTCACCCTGACCTTCACGTTCACCTCCGACGCCGACGAGGCGACCGAGGCCAAGATGATCTCGCTGGCCGAGCGCTACTGCGTCATCGCCCAGACCCTGCAGACCCCGCCCAAGGTCTCCGTCCAGCGCGGCTGAGCCCCGCCGGGAGGGGGATCGTTGCCTCCACGGTCCCACTCCGCGGGACCGTGGAGTCAACGATCCTCCCGGCGAGGGTCAGGCACGTTCCTCCTGGAGGGCGACGGCCCGGCGCCCGCCGACGAAGACGGCGACGAAGCCGAGCACGAAGGCGAACAGGACGCCCAGGTTCGCGTAGGCCCAGCCCCCCTCCTTGCCGCCGATCGGCCCGAGCAGGTAGCCCTGCCAGGTCAGCCAGCTGGCCCCGGTGTTGGTGACGAGTCCCCAGCCGAGGACGGTGGCGACCACCATGGTGACCACCGCGAGCGGGCGCACCGAGCCGTAGCGTCCGCGCGAGTCGAGGAGTTCTGCTTCCGCGTAGTCGCCCTTGCGCAGCGAAAGGTCGGCCAGGAAGATCCCCGCCCACGCCGCGATCGGGACACCCAGGGTGATGAGGAACCCCTGGAACGGGGTGAGGAAGTCCTTGGAGAAGAACGCGATGTAGATCGATCCGGCGAGCATCAGGCAGCCGTCGATCAGCACCGCCACCGGGCGCGGAACCCGCAGGCCGACGTTCAGCAGGGCCAGCCCCGAGGAGTAGATGTCCATCACCGCACCCCCGATGAGGCCCAGCACGGCGACGACGACGAACGGGACGAGGAACCACGTCGGCAGGATGTCCGTGAGCGCCCCCACGGGGTCCGCCGCGATCCGGCCGCTGAGGTCCTTCGACGACCCGGCGACGAGCGCGCCGAAGACGAGGAGCACGCCCGGGCCGAGCGAGGAACCCAGCGTCGTCCAGAACACGACCCCGCCGCTGGAGGCCTCGCGCGGGAGGTAGCGGGAGTAGTCCGCCGCCGCGTTGGCCCACCCGAGACCGAAACCCGTCATCACGAGGATGAACGCCCCGACGACCGCCGCGGCGTTCCCGGCCGGGAGGGCGTTCACCGCGTCCAGGTCGATGGAGTCGGCCGCGAAGACGATGTAGAGGACCGTCAGCACCGCGGTGACGACCGTGATCCAGCGCTGCATCCGCATGATGACCCTGAACCCGAGGGTTCCGCCGAGCACGATCAGCCCGACGACGATCACGAGGGCGACGAGTTTCGTGCCCGTGCCCCCACCGGCTCCGAGACGGTCCAGCACGGTCGCCGTCGCGAGCACGGCGACGGCCGCCAGCGACGTCTCCCAGCCCAGCGTCAGCAACCAGGACACCAACGAGGGCAGGCGGTTCCCGTCGACCCCGAAGGCCGCGCGGGACAACGTCATCGTGGGCGCCGAACCGCGCTTCCCGGCGATCGCGACGAGGCCGACGATCACGTAGGACAGGAACACCCCGGCGATCGAGACGGCCGTGGCCTGCCAGAACGAGATCCCGAAACCCAGGACGAACGAGCCGTAGCTGACTCCCAGGACGGACACGTTGGCGGCGAACCACGGCCAGAACAGGTCGCGTGGCCTGCCGTGGCGTTCGGACTCGGCGACGGTGTTGATGCCGTTCAGTTCGACGTCGACACCGCCCACCCTCGTCTCGGGGGTGGCGGGGATCTCGCTCACGTCGACTCCTCGGGAGGATGGCGGTACCGGGCCGCGGGGTGGTCGGCGGGCAGCCTCGTGCGGCCCGGACCGAAGACCACCTCCCGCAGCGTACGGCCTGGGGCGTCGCGACCGGGTGGTGGCGCCAGCGTGCCCCGCCGGCGCAGTTCGGGGACGACCTGCTCGCAGAACTCCGCGTAGGAGCCCGGTACGACGAACGGGGTGAGGTTGAACCCGTCGATCCCCGTCTCCCGCACCAGCGCCTCCATGGCGTCGGCCACGTCGCCCGCCGTGCCAGTGAACACGAACTCCCGCATCCCGAAACGCAGGAAGTCGGCGCGCGCGTGGGCCACCGTCTCGTCCCGGTAGCGCTCCACCTGGGTCCGCCCGCCCTCGGTGCGGACGTCGGAGAAGTTCCCGCGGGGGTCCAGGGCAGCGAGGTCGACGCCGGTCATCGAGGCGTAGTAGGCGCGGGCGGCCTCCGGGTCGACCCAGGACAGGTACTCCTCGAGGCGGGAGCGGGCGTGGTCCCGGTCGCGCCCCAGCACGACCGTGAGTCCGACGAGGGTGCGCAGCGACCCCGGGCCGCGTCCGTGCCGGGCGGCCCGGGCGTGCAGGTCGAGGACCTGGCGGCGCAGCGTCCCGGCGTCGCGGCCCTGCAGGAACACCACCTCGGCGTGGGTGGCCGCGAACTCCCGACCGCGTTCGCTGGCGCCGGCCTGGAAGAGGACGGGGGTGCGCTGCGGGGAGGGCTCGACCTTGAAGTAGCCGTCGCAGTGGAAGTAGCGGCCGTGGTGGTGGACCTCGTGGACGCGACGCGCGTCGGCGTAGCGCCGCGTCGCCTTGTCGTGCAGGACGGCGGCGTCCTCCCAGCTGCCCTCGAACAACCGGTAGCTGAGGTCGAGGTGCTCGTCGGCGATGTCGTAGCGCTCGTCGTGGCGGGGCAGCGGTTCGCGTCCGTGCAGCGCGCTGACCACCCCCGCCGACGTCGTCACGACGTTCCAGCCGATGCGCCCGCGGGTGAGGTGGTCCAGCGTCGCGAACCGCCGGGCGTTCGGGTAGGGGCCCTCCAGACTCGTCGAGGACGTCACCGCGAACCCGAGCCGGCTCGTCACCGCGGCCATCGCCGGGACCAGCAGCAGGGGGTCGTTGGTCGGCATCTCGACCCCCTGCTCGAAGGTCACGGCCGGGGTGCGGCCCTCGAGCACGGGGTAGCCGGGGGAGTCGGCCAGGAACAGCAGGTCGAAACCCCCGTCCTCGAGGAGCCGGGCCAGCGACGTCCAGTGCGCGAGGTCGAGGTAGCGGTCGGTGTGCTGCTCGGGGTGGGCCCACAACCCCTGGCTGGTGAGGTTGGGGCCGTTGATCTCGAAGGCGCTCAGCAACAGGTGGTGCGGTTCCCTCACGCGGGGACGCCCGCCGGGCTGCGCTCCAGCCAGTCGAGGAGACCCGCGCCGAGGCGGTGCCGGGTCGCCGGGCTCATGCCCTCGATCCGCAGACCGTGCCCGGCCAGGGCCGCGAGGTCGGTGTCGCTCAGCTTCCACACCTCGCGCGCCACGGCGTACTGGTGGCTGACGCCACGACCGAACCAGAGCTGGTCGTCGGCGTTGAGGGTGATCCCCACGCCCGCGGCGTGCAGGAGCGGGGCGGGGTGCGCGGCGAGCGTGGGGACGATGCCGAGCGCCACGTTGGAGACGGGGGCGACGTCGAGCACGATGCCCTCGTCGGCGAGGCGGCGCACGAAGGCCGGGTTCTCGACCGAGCGGACGCCGTGGGAGATGCGGGTGGCGCCCAGGACGTCGATCGCCTCCGCGACGCACTCCCAGCCGCCCGTCTGCCCGGCGTGCGCGACGACCGGCAGGCCCGCTGCCCGGGCCGTCGCGGCCGCCCCGGTGAAGCGCTGCAGGCCCGAGGGTTCCTCGAACCCGGCCGTCCCGAACGCGGTCACCCCGCGGCCGGCGAACTCGGCGGCGACCGCGGCGAGCTCGGCGGCGATCGGCTCGTCCTGGTCGGTGTTCAGCGTCAGGATCGAGCCGACCTCGACGCTGTGCTCCCGTCCGGCCTCGCCGAGGGCGTCGACGACGACCCGGGTCACCTCGCGCAGGCTCCCGAGCCGGGGGGCGTAGAGCTGGGGTTCGATCGCGGGTTCGAGGTAGACCACGCCCTCGGCCGCCTCCTGGGCGACGAGCGCGCGGCACAGGCCGGCCAGGTCGTCGAGGTCCGCCACCAGGGCGGGCACCCGGCCGTAGGCCTCGAAGAACGCCCAGACGTCGGACCAGCCCTCCCCGGTGGCGGCGGGACCGCCCCGCACGGGCAGCTCGAGCGGGACGCCACGGCGGCGGGCGAGGGCCAGCACGGCCTCGCGCGGGTAGGACCCGTCGAGGTGGGCGTGCACGTGCACCTTGGGCAGGGCGGTCAGGGAACGCACCCTGCTCAACGTAGGCGCGAACGTGCCACGTGTCGCACAAGCGTTCCTTCTGAGAGCATCCATCCCGTGGATCAGCGTGGTGCAGGACGCAGCGGCGGCGAGCTCGACGTGCGCTCGTTGCGCTACCTGCTCGCCGTGTCCCGGGAGCGCAGCTTCACCGAAGCGGCTGTCTCGCTGCAGGTCTCCCAGCCCGCGCTGAGTCAGGCGATCGCGCGCACGGAGCAGCTCGTCGGGGGCCGGCTGGTGCTCCGCGACGCGCGGGGCGTGGCCCGCGAGGGGTCCGCGCTGACTCCCGCCGGGCAGGCGCTGGTCGCCGACGCGACGCGGATCACCGAACTCCTGGACCGGGCGCTGGTGCGCGCGCGGCGCATCGCGGAGGAGGGCGAACGCGAACGGCTGGCCGTCGGCATCGGCACCTCGACCCCGCGCTGGGTCTCGACCCGGCTGGTGCAGGCCTCCCAGGAGAGCCCGGACCTCGACGTCGTGCTGCGCCACGTCCCCTGGGGGCAGGAGGTCGCGAGCCTCGCCGACGGCCGGGTCGACGTGGTCTTCCTCAACGCCGGCCCGGACGAGGTGCTGGACGCGCGGGTGCGCGCGGTGCACGTCGCCGACACCCAGCGGGTGGCGGTGTTCGCGGCCGGGCACCGGCTGGCCGGCGAGACCTCGATCGACATCGCCGACCTCGACGACGAGCCCATCGTCGACGCGGGCTACGACCGGGAGGTGTGGCTCGTCGAGCCCCGCCCCTCCGGCGCGGTCCCCCGGGTCGTGGGTCCGCCCGCCCAGAACGTCGAGGAGATGCTCGCCCTCGTCGCCTCCGGACGGGCGATGGCCATCACCGCGGAGGTCGTCGCCGCCGGCCACCGCTCCGACGACATCGCCTTCGTGCCGTTGCGGGGGCTGGACCCGCTGCGCCTCGTGCTGCTGGCGCTCGTCGACGACGAACGACCGGCGGTGGCGGACCTGCTGGCCTCGTTCTAGGGGGCCACCGGTCCGCGACGGCGGTGCTCACACGGAGAAGGAGTACTCCGTGGTCGTCGTGAACTCCGCACCCGGGCGCAGCACGGAATCCCCGAGCAGCGGCTGGTTCACCGCGTCGGGCAGCAACTGCGTCTCCAGGCAGAGGGCGTCGCCCTGCCGCACGGGCCGGCCCTCGATCGTCCGCCACGCGCCGGTCAGGAAGTTCCCCGTGTAGAACTGCAGGCCCGGCAGGTCGGTGCGGACCTCGAGCGAACGTCCGCTGCGCGGGCCGGAGACGGTGGCCACCGGCCGCAGGGAACCGGGGCCGTCCAGCACCATGCAGTGGTCGTAGCCGCCGGCGGTGAGGAGCTGCTCGTCCGCATCGCGGAGGTGCTCGCCGATGCGGGTCGGGGTGGAGAAGTCGAACGGGGTGCCCTCGACGGGGGCGAGTTCACCGGTCGGGACGAGGTTCGCGTCGATCGGCAGGTAGCGCGACGCGGACAGCCGCACGACGTGGTCCTCGACCGGGCCCGCGCCGTCGAGGGCGAAGTAGGCGTGGTTCGTGAGGTTCACCGGGGTGGCGGCGTCCGCGGTCGCGACGTAGTCCAGGCGCAACGACACCGAACCGCCCTCCTCCCGCAGGGAGTAGGTGACGCAGGCGTCCAGCGCCCCCGGGAAACCCATGTCGCCGTCGTTGCTGCGCAACGACATCCGCACCCCGGGAACCCCGTCCACGGAGACCTCGGTGGCGGTCCAGACGCGCTGGTCGAAACCCTCGGAACCCCCGTGCAGAGCGTTCGTGCCGTCGTTGACGGGGACCGCGAAGGACACCCCGTCCACCCGGAAGCGTCCGCCGGCGATGCGGTTCGCGACGCGTCCGACGACGGCACCGGGGTAGCCGTCGGCGGCCTCGTAGGCCGCGACGTCGGGCAGGGCGACGACGACGTCGCCGATCCGGCCGGAGGCGTCGGGGACGCGGACCTGCTGCAGGGTCGCGCCGCGGGTCAGGACGGCGGCGCTCGCCCCGGAGGGCAGGCGCAGTTCCCACCGCTCGACGGGTTCCCCGCGTCGCGTCCGGCCGAAGGGGGTGCTGTGCAACGTCGCGGTCATGCCGCGATCCTGCCGCACGCCCCGGGGTTCAGGTCAGCCGCCAGTCGATCCCGTCGCCCCCCTCGGCCCGCAGGAGTTCGTCGACGCGGCTGAACGGAGCGGAACCGAAGAACCCCCGCGAGGCCGACAACGGGCTGGGGTGCACCCCGGTGACGACCGGCACCCCGCCCAGCAGGGGAGCGACCGTCTGCGCGTCGCGACCCCAGAGCAGGGCCACGAGCGGTCCGCCCCGCGCGGCCAGGGCCCGGACGGCCGCGTCGGTGACGGCCTGCCAGCCGAGCTTGCGGTGCGACCCGGACTCGCCCGCGCGCACCGTCAGCACCCGGTTCAGCAACAGGACCCCGGCCCGCGACCAGGAGGAGAGGTCGCCGTGCCCGGGCGCCTGCACGCCGGTGTCGGTGAGGAGTTCCTTGTGGATGTTGACCAGGCTGCGCGGCAGGGGCCGGACGTCCGGCTCGACGGCGAAGCTCAGCCCGATCGGGTGTCCGGGGGTGGGGTAGGGGTCCTGCCCGACCAGGAGCACCCGGACGCCGTCGAAGGGCTGCCGGAACGCCCGCAGCACGTTCTCGGGGGCGGGCAGCCACGGCGCGGGTTCGGCGGCCAGCGCGGTGGAGAGCCGCACCAGGTCGTCGCGCACCCCCGCCAGGGCGCGGGCCCAGCCCGGGTCGAGGTCGTCGAGGCCGAGTCCGGCCGGATCGTCGTCCGTGCGCGGGAAGCAAGGGGCGGGTGGGGGCGCTGCGGCGGGAGTCACGCACGGGACGGTACCGAGCCCGGACGCGCCCGCCGAGGTGAACGACACGGGTGTGATGCCCTCTTAGACTCCTGCCCGGCCCCCGGTTCCGGAGGCCGCGGTGAGAGGGGTCATGACGTGGAGCGGAACGACGCATCGGCGCGCATCGAGCGAGACGTCCCGTCCCTCGAGGAGCAGCCCGGGGGGCTGCCCGACGGGCTGAGTCGCCGCGACGCCGAGATCCTGGCCTTCGAGCGGCAGTGGTGGAAGTACGCCGGCGCCAAGGAACAGGCCGTCCGCGAGCTCTTCGACCTCTCGCCCACGCGCTACTACCAGCTGCTCAACGCCCTCATCGACTCCCCGGCCGCCCTCGCCCACGACCCGATGCTGGTCAAGCGGCTGCGCCGGATGCGCACCAGCCGTCAGCGCGCCCGTTCGGCCCGCCGTCTCGGCGTGCAGCCCTGAGCGCTCGTCGCGGGCGCTCGCCCCACCTGCTCGCCCGACGCGGGGCCCACCGGACCCGTCGGGGACCGGTCGGTGTCGCCGTGCTCGTCCTGGTCTGGTTGCTGGTCGCGGCCCTCGTCGTCGGCGGTCTCGCGGTCGCGGTCCGGTCCGTGGCCGGTCCGCTGCTGGACGTCGCCGGCCGGGTGCTCTGAGCGACGCCTCTCGGGTGTCTGCCGCGGTGAGGACGACGTGACCGTTTCGTGAAGACGAGGTTCCTCGAACCCTGTCCCACCAGCCCCTCCCCGCACTAATCTGAGCCCCGGTCGATCAGTTCGACGGACACGTCCTCTCGGGGGGCGCACGTCGGGCGTCGCCCTCGGCTCTCGTCGCCGCGGGCAGCGTGAGACCCGGCTCCGGTGCCCGCCGGCGCCGTTCTTCCGCTCGCTGCACCACCAGGAGAAGGCAATGGCTCAGGGCACCGTGAAGTGGTTCAACTCCGAGAAGGGCTTCGGCTTCATCACCGTCGACGACGGTGGGGCGGACGTGTTCGTCCACTACTCCGCGATCGTGGCCGACGGCTACCGCTCCCTCGAGGAGGGTCAGCGCGTCGAGTTCGAGGTCGGGCAGGGCCAGAAGGGCCCCCAGGCCGAGAGCGTCCGCGCCGTCTGACCCGGCGCGGCGCCCCCCGGCGTGACCGTGCCCGGCCCCCGGTCCTCCCGGAGGCCGGGCACCAGCCCGCCCGCACTCGCGCACCGTCCGAGGCCTCCGGGGGTTTGCACTCGGGGGGTGAGAGTGCCAACATTGGCGTTGGCACTCTCGAGTCGAGAGTGACAACTGCACTCGACCCGGGAGCGAAGCTCCCTGGCCGGTCCGGTGAGGTCGACAGGCGCTGGGGGACGTGACCCCGGTTCAGGTCGGCCGTCCGTCGCGGGCACCCGACCGACCGCCCACCGCCCGTCTTCTGGGAGGAACACCAGGCATGAGCAAGATCATCGCCTTCGACGAAGAGGCCCGTCGTGGTCTCGAGCGCGGGATGAACCAGCTCGCCGACGCGGTCAAGGTGACGCTCGGCCCCAAGGGCCGCAACGTCGTCCTTGAGAAGAAGTGGGGCGCCCCCACGATCACCAACGACGGTGTCAGCATCGCCAAGGAGATCGAGCTCGAGGACCCGTACGAGAAGATCGGCGCCGAGCTCGTCAAGGAAGTCGCCAAGAAGACGGACGACGTGGCCGGCGACGGCACCACGACGGCGACCGTCCTCGCCCAGGCGCTCGTCCGCGAGGGTCTGCGCAACGTGGCTGCGGGTGCGAACCCGATGGGCCTCAAGCGCGGCATCGAGAAGGCTGTCGAGGCTGTCACCGAGCAGCTCGTCGCCGCCGCCAAGGAAGTCACCACCAAGGAGCAGATCGCGGCCACGGCCGGGATCTCCGCCGGTGACGCCTCGATCGGCGAGCTCATCGCCGAGGCGCTCGACAAGGTCGGCAAGGAAGGCGTCATCACCGTCGAGGAGAGCAACACCTTCGGGCTCGAGCTCGAGCTCACCGAGGGCATGCGCTTCGACAAGGGCTACATCTCGCCCTACTTCGTCACCGACGCGGAGCGTCAGGAGACCGAGCTCGAGGACCCCTACATCCTCATCCTCAACTCCAAGATCTCCACCGTGAAGGACCTGCTCCCGCTGCTGGAGAAGGTCATGCAGTCGGGCAAGCCGCTCGTGATCGTGGCCGAGGACGTCGAGGGCGAAGCCCTCGCGACCCTGGTCGTGAACAAGATCCGCGGCACCTTCAAGTCCGTCGCCGTCAAGGCCCCGGGCTTCGGCGACCGCCGCAAGGCCATGCTCGGCGACATCGCCATCCTCACCGGTGGCCAGGTCATCTCCGAGGAGGTCGGCCTCAAGCTCGACACCGCTGACCTCGACCTGCTGGGCCGCGCCCGCAAGGTCGTCGTCACCAAGGACGAGACCACCATCGTCGAAGGTGCCGGCGACGCCGACGCCATCGCCGGTCGCGTGGGCCAGATCCGCGCCGAGATCGACCGCAGCGACTCCGACTACGACCGCGAGAAGCTCCAGGAGCGTCTCGCCAAGCTGGCCGGCGGCGTGGCCGTCATCAAGGCCGGCGCGGCGACCGAGGTCGAGCTCAAGGAACGCAAGCACCGCATCGAGGACGCCGTCCGCAACGCGAAGGCTGCCGTCGAAGAGGGCATCGTCGCCGGTGGTGGCGTCGCCCTCATCCAGGCCGGTGTGCTGGCCTTCGAGAAGCTCGAGCTCGTCGGCGACGAGGCGACCGGGGCGAACATCGTCAAGGTCGCGATCGAGGCTCCGCTGAAGCAGATCGCCATCAACGCCGGCCTCGAGGGCGGCGTCGTGGCGGAGAAGGTCCGCAACCTGCCCACCGGACACGGCCTCAACGCCGCGACCGGCGAGTACGTGGACCTGCTCGACGCGGGCATCAACGACCCGGTGAAGGTCACGCGCTCCGCGCTGCAGAACGCCGCCTCCATCGCGGCGCTCTTCCTCACCACCGAAGCCGTCATCGCCGACAAGCCGGAGAAGGCCTCTGCGGCCCCGGCCGGTGGCGACGGCGGCATGGGCGGCATGGACTTCTGAGTCCAGCCACTCCGTAGCACCTGCACCACCCGCGAGGGCGGTCTCCCGATCAGGGAGGCCGCCCTCGTGGCGTTGTCGGACCCGTCCGTCACCCGGGTCGGGCGGGATCAGACGCGGGGAAGGGTGAAGGAGCCGACGAGCTCGTTGAGCTCGACGGCGGCGCGCGAGACCTCCCCCGCGGTGGTGGCCGTGTGGGTCGCCCCCGCCGTGGTCTGATCCGCCGCAGCGGCGATGCCGGAGATGTTCAACGCGATCTCCTGACTCCCCGAGGAGACCTCGGTGACGTTGCGCACCATCTCCGACGTCGTCGCCGACTGCTCCTCCACCGCCGCGGCGATGGTGGCCTGCAACCCGTCGATGCGGGCGATGACCTCACTGATGCCGCCGATGGCGAACGCGGCCTCGGTCGCGTCAGCCTGGGTGGCCGCCACCCGGGTGGTGATGGACTCGGTGGCCCGAGCGGTCTGCTGGGCCAGTTCCTTCACCTCCCCGGCGACGACGGCGAAGCCCTTGCCCATCTCCCCCGCGCGGGCGGCTTCGATGGTGGCGTTCAGCGCCAGGAGGTTCGTCTGCTCGGCGATGGAGGTGATGAGCTTGACGACGTCGCCGATCTCGCGGGAGGAGGCGGAGAGGCGGTCCAGGATCTCCGAGGCCTGCGACGCGCTGGACACGGCGTCGGCGGAGACCGAGGAGGCCTCGGCGGTGGAGGTGGCGATCTCGCGGATCGCGGCGGTCATCTCCTCCCCGGCGGCGGCGACGGTGCCGATGTTGGCGGAGATCTCTTCGGTGGCGGCGGAGACGACCTGGGTCTGGGTGGCGGATTCCTCGGCGCCGGAGGAGAGCTGGGTGGCGACGGTGGTGAGTTCCTCGCTGGAGGCGGCGAGGGTCGCGGCGTTGCCGGCGATGCGGCGCATCGTCTCGGTGAGCCGGTCCATGGTCACGTCGAGGGCCCCGGACAGTTGGCCGACCTCGTCCTTGGCGCTGTAGCCCACCCGCTGGTCCAGGCGGCCCTGCGCCAGGCCCCGCACGACGGTGAGGGCGCGGCCCAGGGGGCCGGCGATGGAGCGGGCCACGACGACGGCGACGACCGCGGCGAGGACGAGGGCGAGGACGCCCACGGCCACGAGGAGGACCACGGCGGTGCGGTAGCTCTGGGCTCCGCGCTGCGCGGTGGCCGTGGCGTTGTCCGTCTCCGCCTTCTGGATGCGGTCCAGGATGGTGTAGATCCCCCGCGCGAGGGGGACGCTCGCCGCGTCACGTTCGGCGATGAAGCCCGCCTGGTCGTTCGCCTTCGCCAGAGCGATGAGCTTCTCCCGTCCGGTGCGGTAGGTGGCGAGGTCGGCGGCGAAGGACTCCCGGTCGGCGACGGTCGAGACCGGGTCGGTGGCCAGGTAGACCTTCCACGCCGCGTCGAGCTGGGCGTCGTCGGCGCTGACCGCCTGCAGCGCGGCGGAGGTCGCCGACGCGTCGCTGGCCAGGGCGGAGGAGGCCAGGTCGGCGCGGGACTGGGCGAAGGCGTACTTGACCGTCCCGATGTTCTGGACTCCGGGGACGACCACGTCGGACATCGCCGTCACCGTGTCCTGCGAGGAGTGCAGGCGGGAGATGCCCAGGGCCGCCACGGCGGCCAGCAGCAGGCAGACGATGCCGAAGCCGACGAACAGCTTCGACGCGATGTTCAGATCGCGCAGCTTTCCCATGAGTGGTCCTCGTTCCCGTCGGAGCCGACGCCAGGAAGAGCCGACCGGGTGAACATCGGTCGTCGGCGGTCGCCGCTGTAGGGGAGCAGAGGAGCCGTGGGGGTCGATGACTTCCGGAGCGGCGTGCGGTCAGATGGGCAGAACCGCAGGACGCGACCCAGGAGAACCATGCGCACCCTCATCATCACCGCCTTCACCTCCCTCGACAGCGTCGTGGAGGCCCCGGGCGGCGAGCCCGGCTACCGCAACGCCGGCTGGACGTTCCAGGACATCGCCTTCGACCCGGCGGCCTACGAGATCAAGGGTCGCGAGACGGGGGAGACCACCGCGCTGCTGCTGGGCCGCACCAGCTACGAGGCCTTCGCCCCGGTCTGGCCGACGATGGACGACTTCGCCGCCTACAACGCCATGCCGCGCTACGTCGTCTCCACGACGCTGGAGCACGACGACGCGCGGTGGCCCGCCACGATCCTGCGCTCGGTCGACGACGTCGCGGCGCTGAAGGAGACCGAGGGCGGGCCGATCGCCGTGCACGGCAGCGCCACCCTGGGGGCCTCCCTGGCCGACGCGGGCCTCGTCGACCGCTACCACCTGCTCGTCTTCCCCGTCCTGCTCGGCGCCGGGAAGCGGTTGTTCAGCACCACCGACAAGGACAGGCAGCTGCTCACCGTCCGCGAGTCGCAGACCTACCCCAACGGCATCACGAAGCTGGTCTACGACGTCGTCCGGTGACGCCCGGTGACGTGAGCAGCCGGGGTTCCATCGATTACCGTCTTCCCGTGAGCACCTCGACGACGACGTCGTCCACCACCGCCCCCGGGGTCAACTGGGCCCGCAACTACGCCTACAGCGCGGGCACCCTGCACCGCCCGACCTCCCTCGACGAGCTGCGCGCCGTGGTCGCGTCGACCGGGCGCGTGCGGGCCGTGGGGACGCGGCACTGCTTCAACGACATCGCGGACTCCCCGGGCGACATGGTCACCCTGGAGGACCTCCCGACCGAGGTCGAGGTCGACTCCGCCGCGGGCAGCGCCCGGGTCAGCGCCGCCACCAGCTACGGCGTGCTCGCCCAACGGTTGCAGGACTCCGGGGTCGCGCTGGCGACGATGGCCTCGTTGCCGCACATCAGCGTCGCCGGGGGTGTCTCCACGGCGACTCACGGCTCGGGTGACGGCACGCAGAACCTCGCCGGCGCGGTCCGCGCCGTGGAGCTGGTGACCGCGGACGGCGACGTGCGACGGGTCGAACGCGGCGACGCGGAGTTCCCCGGCAGCGTCGTGGCGCTCGGCTCGCTGGGGATCGTGACCCACCTCGAGCTCGACGTGCTCCCGACCTACGCGGTCCGCCAGGACGTCTACTCGGGACTGTCCTTCGAGGCGTTCACCGCGAACTTCGACGCGGTCACCTCCGCCGCCTACAGCGTCAGCGTCTACACGAACTGGATCGGCAGCGACACCACCCAGGTGTGGCTCAAGACCCGCGTCAGCGACAGCGCCGACGCCCCGACCGAACTCTTCGGCGCCCGCCGGGCGAGCGAACCCCTGCACCCGCTGCCCGAGGTCGACATCCGCAACGCCACCGAGCAGCTCGGGATCCCCGGCCCGTGGCACGAACGGCTGCCGCACTTCCGGTTCAGCTTCGCCCCGAGCAACGGGGAGGAACTGCAGGTCGAGTACCTCGTGGCCCGGGAGAACGCGCTAGGGGTGATCGCGGCCCTGCGCGACCTCGGCCCCTCGATCGCCCCCCTGCTGCACATGTGCGAGATCCGCACCGTCGCCGCCGACGACCTGTGGCTCTCCAGCGCCTACCAGCGCGACACCGTCGCGTTCCACTTCACCTACAAGCAGCGCCAGGCCGAGGTCATCGCGGCCGTCGCCGAGGTCGAGGCGGCCCTGGCGCCGTTCGACGTGCGCCCGCACTGGGGCAAGCTGTTCGCGGCCTCCGCAGACCGCCTCGCGAGCCTCTACCCGCGCTTCGACGACATGCGGGCCCTCGTCGCGAGCCACGACCCCGGCCGGAAGTTCGCCAACGCCTACACCGACCGCATCGGCCTGACCCACCCCTGACGCATCCCTGACCCGGAGGTACCGGTGGCGACCTACGACGACGTGCACCGCCTGGCCTCCGCCCTGCCCGAGGTGGAGGTGGGGCAGCGCTTCCGGCACCGGGCCTGGTCGGTGGCCGGGCAGGGCTTCACCTGGGAGCGGCCGTTCACCAAGGCCGACGTCAAGCGGTTCCGCGCGGATCCCGTCCCCACCGGCCCGATCCTGGCGATCGCCTGCGAGGACCTGGGGGAGAAGGAGTCCGTACTGGCGCAGGGGCGGGTGGGGTTCTTCGACATCCCCCACTTCGCCGGGTACGCCGCCTACCTCGTCGCCCTCGACGCGGTGGACGACGCGGACCTGGAGGAAGCCCTGCAGGACGCCTGGGCCGCGAAGGCACCGTCGCGGTTGCTGCCGGAGGCGGATCGGTAGCGTCGCCGGGGTGACCGCGGGCCTCAGAGCGCGACGGGGTCGCGTCCGACGTCGTAGAACGCGATCTCCGCGTCGGCGAACCGGTTCTCCAGCGCGTCCAGGCCGTGGGCCAGCAGGTACTTCCGCTCCACCTCGTGGATCGGGACGGCCTGCAACCAGTAGACGTCGGTCCCCGGCTGGAGCTCGTCGGCCTCCAGCGTCCAGCGCTGCAACCGGGGGAAGTTCCCCGGGGCGGTGAACACCAGGTGCTCGGTCCGGCCGCCGAGGAGGTCGGCGACGATGCCGGGGAACACGACCCCGGGCGAGAGCGGCCAGGGTTCGCCCATCGCCGTGAACGACGACGCGACGAGCAGCCCCGTCGCCAGGCGCGGCTCCACACCTTCGAGGACGGTCACGAGCTCGACCCGGATGTCGTTGCCGTTCACCAGGTTCGGTGAACGGTGCAGCGAGATCGTCGACACCGAGGTGAACCCCGGCGACGGGCAGTCGTGCGCGGTCAGCACGTCGAGGGACTGCGTCTCCTCGCGGTTCAGGAACTCCTCGACCTGGGGTCGGCCGTCGGGGACGAGCTGGGCCCCGACGAACCGGGCCATCGCGACCTCGGCGTCGGTGGGGGGCGGGATCTCCAACGTCACGCGGCCAACCTTCCCACGGGTCTCGCCGACTCCACGGCGAGTCCGGTCTCCGGGTCCGCGAGCGCCGCGAGGCTCGGCAGGAGTTCCGGGGAGATCCAGCGCGTCCCGCCGGCGAGGGCGTCGAGGACGAACCGCGGGTGGGCGGTGAGCCGCTCGGCGAGGCGGAAACCCGCAGCCCGGGTGGTCTCGGCGAGGTCGTCGAGCTGCGGCCAGGGGCGTTCGGGGTTCACGTGGTCGGGGGTCAGCGGGGACACCCCGCCCCAGTCGTCGACGCCGGCGGCGAGGAGTCGTTCGCGCTGGCCCGGGTCCGACAGGTTCGGCGGGGACTGCAGCGAGACGCCCGGCCCGAGCAGCAACCGGGAGACGGCGATGGTGGCGAGGTACTCGCTGTGGCCGAGGTCCTCCTCCCCGCGCATGGCGGTGTCGTCCTTGGCGCGGAAGTTCTGGACGATGACCTCCTGGATCCCGTCGAACTCCGCGATGACGTCCCTGATCGCCAGGATCGAGTCGACGCGTTCCGCGAGGGTCTCGCCGATGCCGACGAGGATCCCCGTCGTGAACGGCACCCCGGCCCGGCCGGCGTCGCGCAGGACCCGCATCCGCAGGGCCGGGTCCTTGTCGGGGGAGCCGTAGTGCACCTGCCCCGGTTCGGTCCACAACCGGCTCGACGTCGTCTCGAGCATCATCCCCATCGAGGGGGCGAGCGGCTTGGCGGCGAGCAGGGTCTCGTAGGACATGACGCCGGGGTTGAGGTGCGGAAGCAGCCCCGTCTCGTCGAGGACGCGACGGGCCAGGTGCTGGACGTAGTCGAGCGTGGAGGAGAAACCCCGCTGGGTCAGCCACGCGCGGGCCGCGGGCCAGCGGTCCTCGGGGGCGTCCCCGAGGGTGAACAGCGCCTCCTTGCAGCCCATCGCCGCACCGTCGCGGGCGATCTCCAGCACGTCGTCCTCGGAGAGGAACAGCACGGGCAGCCGACCGGGGACGGTGGCGAAGGTGCAGTAGTGGCAGCGGTCCCGGCACAACCGGGTGATGGGGACGAACACCTTGCGGGAGTAGGTGACCACCCCGGGGCGTCCGGCCCGGGCCATGGCCGCGTCGCGGACGGGCCCGGCGAGGGCGCACAGCGCCTGCAGGTCGTCACCGCGGGCGTGCAGCAGGACCTCGGCGTGTCTGGCGTCGAGTTCGCCGCGGGCGGCGAGCTCGAGGGCGTCCGTGATCTCGGCGGCCGTGGGGGCGGCGCTGACCGGCGCCGCGTGGCGGCGTCGCGGGGACGGCAGGGGGTTGCTCATGGTGCCTTTCCGGTGCTGCGGTTCAGGGCGGTGGTTCAGGGAAGTGGGTTCAGGGCAGGGGGATCGCTGCGGAGGCGAGGACGGCGGCGGTGCGGGGGCCGACCCCCAGGGCGAGGGCCTCGGCCAGGTCGTCGACGGTGTCGACGTCGCGCCGCAGCGACGGGTAGGGCGCGGTCAGCGCGCGGGCTCCGGCCGCCCGGTGGGCCCGGGCCGAGTCCGGGCCGAAGCGGTGCGGGGGCGCGCCGTCCCGGTCGGCCAGCAGGACGCTGCCCCGCCCGTCGGCGTCGGTGACCAGGGCCGGGCCGGGGAGGGCGAGCGCCTCCGCCAGGGCGGCGGCGAGGTCCTCCGGTCGCAGGGCGGGCAGGTCGCCGAGCAGGACGGCGGTGGGGCCGCGGTCCAGGCAGGCGACACCGGCCTCGATCGCGGCCCCCAACCCGGGACGACCCGCGGAGACGGTGACCGCCCCCGTCGCGCGGGCGGCGGCGGTGACGTCGGGGTCGTCGCTGACGCAGACGACCAGGCCGACCCCGGGTGTCCCGAGGCAGGCGGCGAGGCAGTCCAGCGCCATCGCCAGCGCCAGGGACCGGCGTGCGGGACCGGGCAGGGCGAGGCGGGACTTCGCCTCACCTCCGCCCTTGACGGGGACGACGACCCGCCAACCGCTCACGTGCGTCACCGAGGGAGTCTCTCCCACGGTGCCGGGTCGCGAAACACCTACCCTCGTTCTCGTGAGCACCGCATCGACTCCTGGCGCGCGGCCCGACGCGTCGCGGCTGTCCGTCCCGGCCCGTCGGGTCGTGCGGACCGCCGTCAGCACCGAGCCCCTCGACGTCGACGAGCACGCCCGCCTCGTGGGGGACCGCGCCGCCGGGGCGGTCGTCACCTTCGCCGGCGTGGTCCGCGACCACGACCACGGTGCCCCGGTGCGCGAGCTCGAGTACGTCGGGCACCCCGGCGCCGCCGACGTGCTCGCCGCGGTGGTCGCCGAGGTCGTCGCCGACAGTCCCGTCGACGCCGTCGCCGTGAGCCACCGCCTCGGTCACCTCGCCATCGGTGACGTCGCCCTCGCCGTCGCGGTCTCCGCCGCGCACCGCGGGGAGGCGTTCGCGGTGTGCGCGCGTCTCGTCGACGAGGTCAAGGACCGGTTGCCGGTCTGGAAGCACCAGCACTTCACCGACGGGACCTCCGAGTGGGTCGCCTGTCCCTGAGGCCACCGGCGGCGGTTAGCCTCCTGCGGTGCCCGTTCCCGATGTCTCGGTCCGTGCGGCGCTCACGGGAGCCGCGCGCGACCACCACGCGCTGACCGACACCGAGGCCGTGGTCCTGCTGGCCGCCGACGGCGAGGACCTCGAGGAACTCGCCGCGCTCGCCGACGCGGTCCGGCGCGATCGGCTGGGTGACGCGCTGACGTTCGTGGTGAACCGCAACCTCGACGGCACCCTCGTCGGCGCGGACCCCGGCCACGTGCGCGACCTGGTGCGGGAGGCCGCCGCGCTGGGGGCGACCGAGGTCTGCGTCCAGGGCGCGGTGCCCGCCGCCGCCGGGGCCGAGGGCTACCTGCGCCTCGTCGAGGTGGTCGCGTCCACTGCGCCCGGGATCCACCTGCACGCCTTCCGGGTCCCGGAGGTCCTCGACGCCGCGGGGCGCCGGGGTTCCAGCGTCCGCGAGTTCCTACTCGCCGCCCGCGACGCCGGGCTCGGCTCGGTGCCCGGGACGGCCGCGAAGGTCCTCGACGACGACGTGCGGACCGTGCTGAACGACGGGGTCGCGGACCTGCCGGTCGCCCGCTGGCTGGAGGTCGTCACCACCGCGCACGAGGTCGGACTGACCTCGACGAGCACGCTGGTCCACGGCGGCCCGGAGACCCCGGCCCAGCAGGTCGCCCACCTCCGGCTGCTGGCCGACACCGCCGCGCGCACCCAGGGGTTCACCGAGTTCATCGCCATGCCCTCGCCGGCCGGCCCCTCACCGCGGGCGGTCCGGGCGTTGCACGCGGTCGCGCGGTTGCTGCTCGACGGCCGCATCGACCACGTCCAGGCCGCGTGGCCCAAGCACGGCCTGGACCTCACCGAGCAGTTGCTGCGGGGCGGTGCCGACGACCTCGGCGGGTTGCTGCTGGACGGTTCGCTGGACCCCTCGGCCGGGCAGGAGCAGGGCACGACGCTCACCCGGGCGGACGCCGCGGCGCTCGCGGAGCGGCTGGGACGTCCGCTGCGGCAACGGACCACGCGCTACGGGGATCCCGTCCGTCGATGACCGACGTCCGGATCGACGTGGCGATCGTCGGGGCGGGGTTCGCCGGTCTCGGTGCCGCCCTGCAGCTGTCCCGCCGCGGCCGGGAGAGCTTCGTCGTCCTGGAACGGGGCGAGGAGGTCGGCGGGACCTGGCGCGACAACACCTACCCGGGGGTCGCCTGCGACGTCCCGTCGCACCTGTACTCCTACTCCTTCGCCCCGAAACCCGACTGGTCGCGCGTGTTCGCCCCCGGCGCCGAGATCCAGGAGTACCTGCGGGCCTGCGCCCGGGAGGTTGCCGACCACGTCCGGCTGCGGACCGAGGTCCTCCGGGCCCGGTGGGAGGAGGACCACTGGGTGCTCGCGACGAGCACCGGGACCGTGCGCGCCCGGGTCCTCGTGCTGGCGGCGGGCCGGCTCACCGAACCCCGGGTGCCCGCCGGCCTCGACGCCTTCGACGGGCCGGTCTTCCACACCGCGCGCTGGGACCACTCCCTCGACCTCGCGGGCGCCCGGGTAGGGGTCGTCGGGACGGGAGCCTCGGCGGTGCAGGTGGTGCCGCGGCTCGCCGCCGCCGCGGCGCACCTGACGGTGTTCCAGCGCAGCGCCCCCTACGTCGTGCCGCGCGGGGACCGGGCCTACAGCGCCGCGGAACTCGCGGAGTTCACGGCCGACCCGCGGGTCCCGGCGGCGGTCCGGGAGGAGACGTTCACCGACATGGAGCGTGGTCTGGCCGCCCGACGGCTGGTCCCGTCCGCGCTGGAGCCGTTGCGGCGCAGGGCGCTCGACCACCTCGCGGCGCAGGTGCCGGACGCGGCGTTGCGCGCGGCGCTGACCCCCGACTACGAGGTGGGCTGCAAGCGCGTCCTGCTCTCCGACGACTTCTACCCCGCGCTGGGTCGTGACGACGTGACCCTGGCGCCCGCCCTGGTCGGCTACGAGGGGCGCAGCGCGCTCGCCGAGGACGGGTCCCGCCACGACCTCGACGTCGTCGTGCTGGCGACGGGGTTCCACGCGACCCGTCAGCCCTACGCGCGCCGCGTGGTCGGGCGGGACGGGCTGACGCTGGACGAGGCGTGGGCGGAGGGGATGGTGTCGCACGCCTCGACCGTCGTGCACGGGTTCCCGAACCTGTTCGTCCTCGACGGCCCGAACGCGAGCCTGGGGCACAACTCGGCCCTGCACGTCATCGAGAGCCAGCTCGGCTACCTGCTGGGTGCCCTCGACCACCTCGGGACCCACGACCGCTCGCTGGAGGTCTCCCGGGCCGCGCAGCAGGCCTACACCGCCGACGTCGACGCGATGGCGGCGCGTTCGGTGTGGCTGCAGGGCGGGTGTTCGAGCTGGTACGTCGATCAGCGCAGCGGCCGGCTGACGCTGCTGTGGCCGGACACGGCGGGGGAGTTCCGGCGCCGCAACGGCACCTTCGACCCCGAACCCTTCCTGGGCTGAGCACTTGTCGGACGAGTTGATCGACTCGTAGGATGAGTGGACCGACAGCGAAGGAGCTGAGTTCCGTGACCCTCGTCGACGAACCCGCACCCCGGGTCCAGGCGCACTACGTCCCCGACCGCGTCCGCCACGTGAAGCTCTCGACGGCGACCCTGCCGCTCCCGACGCCCATCAGCGACGCCAAGGTCCTCACCGGCCGGCAGAAGCCGATGACCGAGATCGTGTTCCTCTTCGCCGAGATCAGCACCGACCAGGGCTTCTCGGGGACGGGGTTCAGCTACTCCAAGCGCGCCGGCGGGCCGGCGCAGTACGCCCACGCTCGCGAGGTCGCCGCCGACCTGCTCGGCGAGGACCCCAACGACATCGCCAGGGTCTACACGAAGCTCCTCTGGTCCGGAGCCTCCGTCGGGCGCAGCGGCGTCGCGACGCAGGCCATCGCGGCGCTGGACATCGCCCTCTACGACCTCAAGGCGAAACGCGCCGGACTGCCGCTGGCGAAGCTGCTCGGCGCCCACCGCGACTCCGTCCGCGCCTACAACACCTCCGGTGGGTTCCTGCACGCCCCGCTGGCGCAGGTGCAGGCCCGCGCCGACGAGTCGCTCGCGGCCGGGATCGGCGGCATCAAGATCAAGGTCGGCCAGCCCGACCAGCGCGAGGACCTGCGCCGGGTCGCCGCCGTGCGCGAGCACCTCGGGGCCGACGTCCCGCTCATGGTCGACGCCAACCAGCAGTGGGACCGGCCCGCCGCGCTGCGGATGGGGCGCGCGCTGGAGGAGTTCGACCTGGTCTGGATCGAGGAACCCCTCGACGCCTACGACGCCGTCGGTCACGCCGACCTCGCCCGCGCGCTGGACACCCCGATCGCGACGGGGGAGATGCTCTCCAGCGTGGGTGAGCACATCGCCCTCATCGAGCACGGCGCCGCCGACGTCATCCAGCCCGACGCCCCCCGCATCGGCGGCATCACCCCGTTCCTGCGCCTCGCCGCGCTCGCCGACCAGGCGGGGCTGCAGCTCGCGCCGCACTTCGCGATGGAGATCCACCTGCACCTCGCGGCGACCTACCCGCGGGAGCCGTGGGTGGAGCACTTCGAGTGGCTGAACCCGCTCTTCGAGGAACGGCTCGAGACCGTCGACGGGCGCATGATCGTCCCGGACCGTCCGGGGCTGGGATTCACCCTCACCGACCAGGCCCGGGCGTGGACGACCGACTCCGTGGAGTTCGGCGTCTCGTGACCACCCGCACCACCACCCGCACCCAGGCCCTCGTCGACGTCCTGCGCGCCCGGATCATCGACGGCGACCTCGCCCCGGGACGGCCCGTCCCCTCCGAGAGCGAGCTCGTCGGGGAGTTCTCGGTGTCGCGCACGGTGGTGCGCGAGGCGATGTCGCGGTTGCAGGCCGCCGGCCTGGTCGAGACCCAGCAGGGACGCGGGTCGTTCGTGCTGGCCCGGCCGAGCGGGCGGACGTTCGCGCCCGAGATCGGTGGCTCCCGGGCCGACCGCGTCCAGCTGCTGGAGTTCCGCCTCGGGGTGGAGACCGAGGCGGCCGCCCTGGCTGCCACCCGGCGCAGCGAGGAGCAGCTCGCCGTCGTGCGCCGCGCGGCGAGGTCGTTCGCCGCCGCCCAGGACCGGGCGGCGGACGCCGTCGGCGCGGACTTCCACTTCCACAGCGCGATCGCCGTCGCGTCCGGGAACCGGTACCTGGCCGACCTGGTGGGCACGTTGGGCGAGCCGATGATCGCGATGCCCAGCGCCCGCCTGGCCGGTGAACCGGGATCGCTGGAGCAGGTGGTGTCCGAGCACGAGGCGGTGCTGAGCGGGCTTGAACGCGGCGACGCCGAGACCGCTCGGGCGGCGATGCGGGTGCACCTGGCCGGCTCGATCGCCCGGCTCGGCCGCTGAGCTCAGCCCCCGGCGAAGGGGGGCAGGACGTCGAGGGTGACGTCGTCGGCGAGGGCGTCCTCCGGGCGGGCCGAGACGGCCTCGACCAGGAAGCTGGAGGCGGCCAGCACCCGGGCCAGTTCGGGGCCGCGGAGCGCGAGGGTCTCGACGAGGGAGCCGACCGTGGCCCCGACCGGGACGAGCACCTTCTCCTCCTCCACCCCCGCGGCCGCGGCCGCACCGGCGAAGAAGCGCACCAGCACCGAGACCTCGTCCACCTCCTCAGCCACCGACTCAGCCACCGATCGCACTCATCGGCCGGGTGGGGTGCAGGAAGGCCGGGTCGTCGATGTCGTGGCCGGGGAGCTTGCCCCACATCGCCGCCCGCCACGTCGCGGCCAGGCTCGCGTCGTCCGCACCGGAGCGCATCGCGTCGCGCAGGTCCGTCTCCGTGCTGGAGAACAGGCAGGTCCGCACCTGGCCGTCGGCGGTCAGCCGTGTCCGGTCGCAGTCCCCGCAGAACGGCCGGGTGACCGAGGCGATGATCCCGACGTCGCCCAGCAGGCCGTCGGCCCCGACGACGTCCCAGGTCTCGGCCGGTGCCGCACCCCGCGCGCTGTCCGGACGGGGCAGCAGGGTGAACTCCGCCTGCAGGGCGGCCAGGATCTCCTCAGCTGTGATCATGTCCTCGCGGCGCCAGGTGCCGTGCGGGTCGAGCGGCATCTGCTCGATGAACCGCAGTCGGTAGCCGCCCTCCAGGGCCCAGCGGAGCAGGTCGGCGGCCTCGTCGTCGTTGGTCCCGCGCAGCAGCACGGCGTTCACCTTGACGGGGGCCAGGCCGGCGGCGGCGGCCGCGCTGATGCCGGCCAGGACGTCGGCGAGGCGGTCGCGCCGGGTGATCTCGGCGAAGCGGTCGGGACGCAGGGTGTCCAGGGAGACGTTCACCCGGGTCAGTCCCGCCTCGGCCAGGGCCGTGGCCCGCCGGTGCAGACCGATGCCGTTGGTGGTCAGCGACGTGCGGACGGGCTCCCCGGTGTCGGTGCGCAGCGCGGTGGTCGCGGCCACGATCCGCTCCAGACCCTTGCGCAGCAACGGTTCCCCGCCGGTGAAGCGCACCTCGTGGACGCCCAGGTCGCGCACCGCGACCTGGATCAACCGGATGGTCTCCTCGTCGTCCAGTACCCGGCTGCGTTCGAGCCACGGCAGGCCCTCGGGAGGCATGCAGTAGTGGCAGCGCAGGTTGCAGCGGTCGGTGAGGGAGACCCGGAGGTCGCGCGCCGTCCGGCCGTGCTGGTCGACCAGGGCCCCCGTCGCGAAGCGCGGGGCGTCGGCGTCCGTGCTCGGGCTGCGCCGCAGACGGGGCACACCGAGATCGACAGGGGTCACCCACCAAGGGTAAGGCGGGGCGCGCGGGCGGACCCGTTCCCGGGGGGAGGTGATCGATCGTGTGGGACAGGTCACTACGTGTGAAGTTCCGGTGTGGCTTGCCGATCCTCTACTGACCGGTAAAGTGAACGGAAGATGAACAGGAGGTGGCACATGAACAACACTCAGACCAAGGCCACGTTGACCACGGGTGCTACGCCCACCGCGCACTGGATCGAGGTCCGCGACGCGTCGGGCCGTCGGCACCTGGAGATGCGCTGGAGCGTCCCCGGAGCGCAGATGACGCCGCTCTCGCACGCCGCCTGATCGAGGCGCACCACCGGTAGGCCCCGCGCACCGAGCGCGGGGCCTCCGCTGCGTCAGGCCGTGAACATCCGGGCGTTGGCCGACTCCACGTCGGCGTACTGCTGCGCGGCCCGCGCCAGCGCCTGCTGGATCTCCTCCAGCGTGGTCCGCACCTGGTCCTGGGTGAGACGCCACCGCTGCGTCAGGGCCTGGAAGCTCGACGCCGCACTGCCCTTCCAGCACGACTCCAGATCCAGCAGGTGCCGCATCATGCCCTCGACCTCGGTGGCGACGTTGCCCGAGGAGACGGCGACGGCGGCGCTCGCCTGCTGGACGCGTGCACTGTCGACCTCGAACCGGCTCATGGGATCCTCCTCCCCGCGGGACACGCCCGCGGACTCGTGAACGACCGGACGACCCGGCGCACGAGGAACGTAGGTCGCCACCGGGGGAGCACCGCCGCGTTGTCCACAGATCCGCGCCTGGTCCAGCAGTGGTCGCACCCTGTGCACGCACGGACGGCCCGCGCGTGACCGTCCTCGTCGACACCGCGCGCTTCCCCGGCCACGGCCGGTGGTGGGCCCACCTCGCCAGCGACACCTCCACCGAGGAGCTGCACGCGTTCGCCGCCCGCCTCGGGATCCCCCGCCGAGCCTTCGAGGGCGACCACTACGACGTCCCCGAGGAGCGCGTCGAGGAGGCCGTCGCCGCCGGCGCCACCCGGGTCAGCACCCGGGAGCTGCTGCGCCGCCTGCAGTCCGCCGGCCTGCGCACCCCGAAGCGGCGGGGCGAGAAGGTCCTCGCCAGCGGGGTGGAGGACGGGGTGCGCGTGGACGTCGTCCGCGCCGACGTCGTCCCGCTCCCGCACGGCACCCACTACCTCGTCACGGGCCCGGACCTGGTGGAGGTCGCGCAGCTCACCGGCCGCGTGCGGGGCTTCCGCCGCCGCTGGAGCCGGACGCAGGCCGGAACCGTCGTCGTCCACGACGGGGTCTGCGTCGGGGAGGGCGTCCTCGCCGTCCCGGCGGAGCGCTGGTGGTCGCCGTTGGTCGCACCCGACGCCTGACGCGAGCAGGCCCCGCCCCCGGGTGTCCGGGAGCGGGGCCGTCAGGCGTTCGGGATCAGTTCTCGGCGCGCGCCGTCAGCGTCGCGGTGAGCTTCTGCTCGGCGCCGTTGCGCACCACGGTCAGCTCGACGGAGCTGCCCACGGCCTTGCCGCGGATCGTCGCGGTGAGGGACTCGAAGCCGTCGACCGTCTGTCCGTCGACCGCGGTGATGACGTCACCCTTCTGCACGCCCGCGGATGCGGCGGGGGCGCCGCTGGTCACGTCGGCCACCTCCGCACCCTCGCGGGTCACGTCGCCGACGGTGACCGTGGCGGGGTTCTCGGAGAGGCTGACCCCCAGCCAGGCGTGCTGCGCCGTCCCGGACTTCACGAGCTGGTCGGCGATCATCTTGACCTCGTTGGAGGGGATGGCGAAGCCCAGGCCGATGCTGCCGGACTGCGTCGCGCTCGAGCTCGAGCTCAACGAGGCGATCGAGGAGTTGATCCCGATGACCTTGCCGGAGGAGTCCAGCAGCGCCCCGCCGGAGTTGCCCGGGTTGATCGCGGCGTCGGTCTGGATGGCGTTGGTGGCCGCGGTCTCACCGGTCGTCTGCTGCTGCTGCTGCTGACCGAAGGGGTTCTGCGACTGGCTCTCGTCCTCGGCCTGGGTGAGCACCGGGCGGTCCAGGGCCGAGACGATGCCCGTCGTCGCGCTGCCCGACAGGCCCAGCGGGTTGCCCAGCGCCATCACGGCCTGGCCGGCGACGACGTCGTCGGAGTCGGCGAACGTCGCGGCCTTGAGGTCGCTCGGCGGGTCGCTCAGCTGGATGACGGCGAGGTCGGTCGCCGTGTCGGTGCCCTTGATGGTCGCCTTGTACTCGCGGCCGTCGGAGAGGGTGACGGTGATCGTCGCCCCCGTGCCCAGACCCGACACGACGTGGTTGTTGGTGACGATGTAGCCGGAGGCGTCGTAGACGATGCCGGACCCCTCGGCCGTGCCCGCCGAACCCTCGACGGTGACGGCCACGACGCTCGGCGCGACCGCGCTCACGACGGCCTGCCAGTTCACGGTCGTCTCGCTGACGCCCTGGATCTGGGCGGAGCTGGACGAGGAGCTGGACGCGCCCGACCCGGAGGCGGAGGTGTCCTGGCCGAAGGCGCCGACCGCGGCCGCGGTCAGCAGGCTCGCGGCGACGGCACCGGCCAGCGCGGCCCCGGCCACCCCGAACCAGCCCGGGGAACGACGCGGGCCGCGCCCGCCACCGCCCCCGCCCCGGCCGTGGTCGTCACCGCCGTTGCCGTTGGGCGGGGTCGGGCCGCCGGGGGTCGTCCACGGGTCGCGCTGCCCGTACTGGTGGCCGGACTGCTCACCCTGGGAGGGCTGGCCGTAGCCGGCCTGGTTCCAGTCCCACTGCTGGGGCTGGGTGGGGGAGTTCTCCCCCCAGCCGCGGTTCTCGTCGCTGCCGCGGGCCTGGGTGGTGACGACAGTGCCGGGGAAGGCTCCGCCGGTCGCCACGCCGGACGGGGCGTGACCGTTGCCGTCGGGGGTCTGGCGTTCGTCGGAGCCGTTCATCCTGATTCACCTCTGCGAGTCGGGCGTCTGCTGGTCGTTCCGGGCGCGGGGTCCGCGCTCGCACCTCTAGTAACGGACACCGGGCTGCAGGTGAACCCGGAGTCAGCTGGAACCTAGCTGTGAATGATCGGGGACGGAGGGTCGTCCTCGACCGGTTCCTCGGACGGGACGGTGCTGGTGGGGCGGTCGGCGCGGAACCGTACCCGGAAAGTCGCTCCACCACCCTCCGTGGGCGCGACGGCCACCGTCCCGCCGTGGACCTCCACGATCGTCGAGACGATCGCCAGGCCCAACCCGGACCCGCCACCCGTCCCGCGACGCCGCGAGGAGTCGACCCGGTAGAAGCGCTCGAAGACCCGGTCCGCCTGCTCCGGGGTCAGCCCCTGCCCGTGGTCGCGCACCTCCACCACCGACTCCGGACCCGACGGGCCCATCAGCCGGCCCACGGCGACCTCGACCGGCGTCCCGGCGGGGGTGTGGTGCAGGGCGTTACCCAGCAGGTTCGTCAGGACCTGGCGCATCCCGGACTCGTCGGCCAGCACGATCGCAGAGTTCGGGCCCACGCCGTCCTCGAGCCCCACCAGACGCACCGAACGGTCCGACGTCAGCCCCCGGGCGTCGTGCACGGCGTCGGAGGCGACCACTGCGAGGTCGACGGGTTCCCGGGTCGCGCTCCGGCGCCGCTGCGCCTCGTCGAGCCGGGCCAGGCGCAGCAGGTCCTCCACGAGGTGACCGAGTCGCGTCGACTCGCCCTCGATGCGTTCCATCACGTGGGCGACGTCGTCGGGTTCGCGCACCGCGCCCTGCCGGTACAGCTCGGCGAAACCACGGATGGCGGCCAGGGGCGTGCGGAGTTCGTGGCTGGCGTCGGCGACGAAGCGCCGCATCTGGTCCTCGGAGCGTTGCTGGGAGCGGAAGAGCGCCTCGATCTGGGTCAGCATGGTGTTCAAGGCCGTCGACAACCGGCCGATCTCGGTGCCGGGTGGAGCTTCCGGGACACGCTGCGACAGATCGCCGCCGGCGATGGCGGACGCCGTGCGCTCGATGTCGTCGAGGGGGCGGAAACTGCGCCGGATCGCCAGGGCGGCTGCGAAACCCCCGAGCACCAGGACTGCGACGCCAACGGCGAGGGCGGCGACGCGGAAGTCGGCCAGGGTGCGGTTGGCCCCGGACAACGGCAGCGCGACGGCGATGTTCACCCGGTCCCCCGAAGCCGAGGTCCCCGGGAAGAGCAGCACCCGCCACGGGTCACCGTCACCGTCGTCGGCGATGGTGAACGCTTTGCCGTCCATCGATCCCAGGTAGGCCGTGGTCAGGACCGGTAGGTCCGGTCGAGGGCAGTCCTGGTTCGGGGGACAGGTCTCGACCGGGTGGGAGCCGTCCGCCTCCGCCACCTGAACGTAGTAGTCGGAGAGCAGCAACTGCTGCGCGGCGGACTGGTTGAACACCGGGAACGCGCTCCTGATGGCCGCCACACCCTTGACGCGGAGTTGCTCGTCCACCTGGTTGCGCAGGTTGTTCTGCAGGAGCTGCAAGGACACCAGGCTCGTCACGGTCATCGCCATCAACAACAGCAGCACCACGATGACGAGCAGGCGCACCCGCAACGGCAGGTGCGCCTCGGCCGCCAGGACCCTGCCCCTCGCGGACCGCACCCGGTCCGCGGGCGACCTCATCCCACCGTCTGCGCGACGCGCAGGACGTACCCGACGCCCCGCTTGGTGTGGATCAGCGGTTCCAGACCCTCGGTGTCCAGCTTGCGGCGCAGGTAGGAGATGTAGCTCTCCACGATCCCCGCCTCGCCGTTGAAGTCGTAGTCCCACACGTGGTCGAGGATCTGCGCCTTGGAGAGCACCCGGTTCGGGTTGAGCATGAGGTAGCGCAGCAGCTTGAACTCGGTGGGGGAGAGCTCCACCTCGCGTCCGCCGCGACGGACCTCGTGGGAGTCCTCCTCGAGTTCCAGGTCGTGGAAGACCAGGCGCCCCGTGTCGGCGCCCTCGACCCCGCCGGTGCGGCGCAGCACGGCCCGGATCCGGGCCACGACCTCCTCCAGGCTGAAGGGCTTCGTCACGTAGTCGTCGCCGCCGACGGTGAGCCCCGCCACCTTGTCGGCGGTGTCGTCCCGGGCGGTGAGGAACAGCACCGGGACGAGGCGTCCCCGTTCGCGCAGCTTGCGCGTCACGGTGAAGCCGTCGACGTCGGGCAGCATGACGTCGAGCACGACGAGGTCCGGGCGGAAGTCCTCGGCCAGCTTCAGCGCCTCGGCACCGTCACCTGCCGAGGCGACCTCGAAGCCGGCGAAGCGGAGGCTGGTGGCCAGCAGCTCGCGGATGCTCGGCTCGTCGTCGACCACCAGCAGGCGGGCCTCCGGGGCGGAACTCGTAGATCTCACGGTCACGATTCTGCGCCCGAACCCTGGGAGGGACCTGGGGACTCGCCCGGAGCCTCGTGCGCGTCGGGGTGCGAAGATCTGTGGGTGCTGAGGAAGGTGACCGCGACGCGCTACGTCGCGCCGTTGCGGGAGGGCGGGAGCCTCCCCGGGCTCTGCGAGGCCGACGACCTGGGGACCTACGTCGTGAAGTTCCACGGCGCGGGGCAGGGCCGGCGGGTGCTGGTGGCGGAGGTCCTCGCCGCGCACCTCGCCGGTGCGCTCGGCCTGGCCGTCCCCGAACTCGTCGTCGCCGCCGTCGACCCGGTCATCGGGCGGGGTGAGCCCGACGAGGAGGTCCAGGACCTGCTGCTGCGTTCCCCGGGCGAGAACCTGGGGATGGACTTCCTGCCCGGTGCGCTCTCCTTCGACCCCGCGGTGGACCCCGTCGACCCCGGCTGGGCCGCGCGCGTCCTGTGGTTCGACGCCTTCGTCCTCAACGTGGACCGTTCCTGGCGCAACCCGAACTCGTTGTGGTGGGGGGCCAGGCCCTGGCTCATCGACCACGGTGCGTCCCTCTACTTCCACCACGACTGGCCGCGCGCCGCCGCGAGCACCGACCGGCCGCTGCGCCACGCCGAGGACCACCTGCTGCTGCGCGCCGCGGCGGCGGTGACCGACGTCGCCGGGCGCTGCGCCGCCGCGTTGTCCCCGGACGTCCTGCGCGCCGCCGTCGACGAGGTCCCCGACGGCTGGCTCGAGGACGAACCCGGTTTCGACTCCGTCGAGGACCTGCGCGGCGCCTACCTCGACTGGTTCACCGCCCGCCTCGCCGGCCCCACCTGGGTCTCGGAACTGGCCCGGGTCCAGGCGGAGGTGCCCCGTGGCTGAGCTGGAGGTCCCCGCACTGGAGGTCTACGAGTACGCCGTCGTCCGCGTCGTGCCCCGCGTCGAGCGGGCCGAGTTCGTCAACGCCGGCGTCGTGCTGTGGTGCCGCGCCCTGGAACACCTGCAGGCCCGCACCGCCTTCGACGTGGACCGGGCCCGGGCGCTGGCCCCGGACCTCGACGTCGAGGCCGTCACCCGCCACCTCGGTGCGCTCGAGGCCGTCTGCGCCGGGGACCCCCGCGGCGGGGCCCCCACGACCGAGGCGAAGGGCGCCCGGTTCCGCTGGCTCGTCGCGCCCCGCTCGACCGTGCTGCAGACCTCGCCCGTGCACTGCGGCCTGACCCGCGACCCCGCCGCCGAGCTCGACCGCCTCGTGACGTCCCTGGTGGCGCCGCGGGGGTGATCGGGGAGGATCGGGGCATGGCCCTCGATCCGCAGAACCCGTTCGCCGCCCCCAGCGACCTGCCGTTCGCGGTGCCACCCTTCGACCGGATCCGCGTCGAGCACTACGCCCCGGCCTTCGAGGCCGGGATGGCCGAGCACCTCGGCGAGGTCGACGCGCTGCTCGCCGCCGACCTGGGCCCGACGCAGTTCCTCGACGCGCTGGAGTCGGCCGGGCAGTTGCTGGGCCGCGTCGAGGCGGTGTTCTTCAACCTCGTCGGGACCGACGCCGACGACGCGCTGCGGGCGGTGCAGGAGGAGTTCTCGCCGCGGCTCTCCGCCCACCACGACGCCGTCCGCCTCGACCCGCGTCTCGTCGCCCGCGTGCGTGCGATGCACGAGGACACCTCCCTCGACCTCGACGGGGAGCCGCGCCGGTTGCTGGAGAAGCTGCACCGCGACGCCGCCCGCTCCGGGGCGCTGCTCGAGGAGGCCGACGCCGCCCGGTTGCGGGAGCTCAACGAGGAACTGTCCCGGCTCACCACGCGGTTCGACGTCGAACTGCTCGCCGACACCAACGCCCTCGCCGTCCACCTCACCGACGCCGACGCGCTCGACGGGCTGGCCCCGAGCGAACTGGCCCGCGCCGCGAGCGCGGCGGGGGAGCGGGGCGGTTACCTCGTGCCGCTCGTCCTCCCGACCGGTCAGCCCGTGCTGGAGTCCCTGCGCCGCAGGGAGACCCGCCGACTCGTCCACGAGGCCTCGGTGCAGCGCGGTGGCCGCGGCGGTGCGCACGACACCCGGGCGGTCCTGCTGCGCATCGCGGCGGTGCGCGCCGAACGGGCCGCCCTGCTCGGCTACCCCGACCACGCCTCCTGGGTCGTCGCGGACGAGACCGCGGGCGATGTCGAGGCCGCCGTCGGGATGCTGCGCCGCCTCGCCCCCGCCGCCGTCGTGAACGCCCGCCGGGAGGAGGCGGAACTCACCGACCTGCTGCTCGCCGACGGCGAGGCGGGGCCGTTGCAGCCCTGGGACTGGGCCTACTACGCGGAACGGTTGCGGCGCGAGCGCTTCGCCGTCGACGCCGAGGCGTTGCGGCCGTGGTTCGACCTCGAACGGGTCCTCGTCGACGGGGTGTTCGCCACGGCCACGGCGCTCTACGGGCTGACCTTCACCGAACGCGCCGACGTCCCGGTGTTCTCCCCCGACGTGCGGGCCTTCGAGGTCTCCGACGAGACCGGCCCGCTGGGCCTGTACCTGTTCGACCCCTACGCGCGGCCGTCGAAGCGCGGTGGGGCGTGGATGAGTTCCTTCGTCGAGCAGTCCCGGTTGCTGGGGCAGCGCCCCGTCGTCGTGAACTGCCTCAACGTGGCGAAACCCGCCCCGGGCGACCCGGCGCTGCTGAGCGTCGACGAGGTCGAGACCCTCTTCCACGAGTTCGGGCACACCCTGCACGGGTTGCTCTCCGACGTGCACTTCCCGCGGTTCTCCGGGACCAGCGTCCCCCGCGACTTCGTGGAGTTCCCGTCCCAGGTCAACGAGTTCTGGGGTTTCGAACCCGACGTCATCGCCCGCTACGCCCGCCACGTCGAGACCGGCGAACCCCTCCCGGAGGGAGCGGTGGACGGTCTGCGGGCCGCTCGCGGCTACGGCCAGGGGTTCGGGACCACCGAGTACCTCGCCGCCTCGTTGCTGGACCAGGCCTGGCACCGCGTCGCCCCCGGCACCCTGGACGACGCGACCCCCGACGACGTCGGCGCGTTCGAGGCCCGAGCGCTGCAGGACGCCGGCGTCGCCCTCGACACCGTCCCGCCGCGCTACCGCAGCACCTACTTCCACCACGTCTTCGGCGGCGGGTACGCCGCGGCCTACTACTCCTACGTGTGGAGCGAGGTCCTCGACGCAGACACGGTGGAGTGGTTCGCGGAGAACGGCGGGCTGCGCCGGGAGAACGGCGAGCACTTCCGGGCGACCGTCCTGTCCCGCGGCGGCAGCGTCGACCCGCTGCAGGCCTACCGGGAGTTCCGCGGCCGCGACGCCGACCTCGCCCCGCTGCTGCGACGGCGGGGCCTGGAACAGGCCTGAGCGGAACCCTGAGCGGAACAGTGAGCGGCCGGGCGGGGTTCGCCTCGAGGTGAAGTCCATCGTGTACTCCGAGACCGGTCCCGCCTCCGTCCTGCGCCTGGAGGAGCGCCCCGTCCCCGAGCCCGGCGCCGGCGAGGTCCGGGTGCGTGTCGTGGTGTCCGGGGTCAACCCCACCGACTGGAAGTCCCGGCGCGGCGGCGGCGACGGCCAGCCCCTCGCCTTCGCCGAGACCACCCCGAACCAGGACGGTGCCGGGGTCGTCGACGCCGTCGGCCCGGGCGTGACCGGCTTCGCCGTGGGCGACCGGGTGTGGACGTGCATGGCCGCGCACGGCCGCCCCACGGGCACCGCGCAGGAGTTCACAGTGCTGCCCGCCGAGCGGGTGGCCCCGCTGCCCGAGGGGGTCTCCTTCGACGTGGGCGCGTCGCTGGGGGTGCCGGCCGTCACCGCGCACCGGGCCCTGACCGTGGCCGAGGACGGCCCACGACGGCTGGCTCCCGGAGCGCTCGACGGGCGGGTCGTGCTCGTCTCCGGCGGCGCCGGGGCCGTCGGGCACGCGGCGATCCAGCTCGCCCGCTGGGCCGGGGCCACGGTGATCACCACCGTCAGCGGACCCGAGAAGGCGCGACTGGCCACCGCCGCCGGCGCCCACCACGTCGTCAACTACCGCGAGGGGGATCCCGCCGTGGAGATCCGGGCGATCGCCCCCGACGGGGTCGACCTCGTCGTCGAGGTCGCCCTCGCGCCGAACCTCGAGCTGGACCAGGCCGTCGTCCGTCCGCGAGCCTCGATCGCCGGCTACGCGAACAACGGCGGCGACGACGTCCGTGTCGACATCCGCGCGAACATGGTCCTCAACACCCGGCTGCAGTTCATCCTCATGTACACGATGGGCGCGCAGGCGCTGGCCGCCGCGGCGGAGGACGTCACCGCCGCCCTGCGCGACGGCGCGCTGCCGGTGGGGGAGGAGCACGGTCTGCCCCTGCTGCGCTTCCCGCTGGCGCAGACGGCCGCCGCCCACGAGGCGGTCGAGGGCGACGCCGTCGGGAAGGTCCTCATCGACGTCGCCAGCCAGAGTTCCGACGTCTGAGACTGAGGTCCCGAGGGAGGTGCCTCACCCGTTCCTGCGGACGGGTGAGGTGGCCCCAGCGCGGCTTCAGGTCCCCCACGGGCGTGCCGAAGGCTCCTCGAACACGCGCCGGGCAACCCCTCGGTGCTCGCTCCCAGCAGGGCGGAGACCCCTGGTGACCCTCGACAGCCGCTTCCCGGTCGACGCCCCCTCGCCGGCCCTGCCCCTCGTGATCGCCCACCGCGGGTACTCCGCCGTGGCGCCGGAGAACACCCTCGCCGCGTTCGAGGCCGCTCTGCGGTGCGGTGCCCACATGGTCGAGACCGACCTGCACCCCGCGGCCGACGGCACGGCCGTCCTCATCCACGACGACGACGTCGACGCCACCACCGGGGGCAGCGGCCGGGTGTCCGACCTCGGCCCCGCCGAGCTGGCCCGACTCGACGCCGGTTCCTGGTTCTCCACCGCCTACCGCGGCCAGCGCGTCCCCCTGCTGGCGGACCTGCTGAACCTGCTCGCCGAGCACCCCGGCGCCCAGCTGCTGCTGGAGCTGAAGGGCGTCTGGGGCCGTGCGGAGGTCGAGGGAGTGCTGCGGGACGTGCGCCGCAGCGGCGCCCTCGAGCAGGTCGTGCTGCAGAGCTTCGAGGTGGGCACGCTGACGACCGTGCAGCAGGTGGCGCCGCAGGTGCGCCGGGCGATCCTGCTCGACGACCTCGACGCCGACGCCCTCGCCCAGGGGCGCGCCCTGCGCCGCGACCTCGGTGTGATCGCCTGCAACCCGTCCGTGACCTGCCTGGCCGCCCGGCCCGCCGCGGTAGCCGAACTGCACGCCGCCGGCCTCGCGGTGTGGCCGTGGACCGTGAACGAGGCGGCGCTCTGGCGGGTGCTGGTCGAGGCCGGGGTCGACGGCGTCATCACCAACCGCCCGGACGGGCTCCTGGGCTGGCTCGAGGCGCGGCAGGACGCCCGCCCCGAGCCCGCGGACCTGCTGCTCGCCGCTCTGGCCCAGCGCGGGCGAGCGGTCCCGGCCCTCGTCCCGCGCCCGGCGGCGGACCCGGTGGCCCCGGTCGCACCCGCCCCGCGCCTGGCTCCGCTCTAGCCGCGCCGCCTCAGTTCCCGGGCAGGACCCCGTCGGCGTCGGGGACGCCACCGTCGATGTCGTCGGCGTCCACGATCCGGTACGCGTACCCCTGCTCGGCCAGGAAGCGCTGCCGGTGGGCGGCGTAGTCCTGGTCCTTGGTGTCGCGAGAGACGACGGTGTAGAACCGCGCCGAGCCGTGGTCACCCTTGGGCCGCAGCACCCGGCCGAGGCGCTGGGCCTCCTCCTGGCGCGACCCGAACGAGCCCGACACCTGGATCGCGACCTTGGCCTCCGGCAGGTCGATCGAGAAGTTCGCGACCTTGCTGACGACGAGCGTCGTGATCTCGCCGTGGCGGAACGCCTCGAAGAGGCGCTGACGTTCCTTGACCGTCGTCTCGCCCTTGATCACCGGTGCGTCGAGGCGCATCCCGAGGTCGTCGAGCTGGTCGATGTACTGACCGATGACCAGCGTCGGCTCGCCCTTGTGCTGCGCGACGAGCTTCTCCACCACCCGGGACTTCGACGCGGAGGTCGAGCACAACCGGTACTTCTCGTCGTCCTCGGCGGTGGCGTAGGCCAGGCGTTCGGAGTCGGGGAGGGTGACGCGCACCTCGACGCAGTCGGCGGGCGCGATGTAGCCCTGCGCCTCGATGTCCTTCCACGGGGCGTCGTAGCGCTTGGGACCGATGAGGGAGAACACGTCGCCCTCGCGGCCGTCCTCGCGCACCAGCGTCGCCGTCAGCCCGAGGCGGCGACGGGCCTGCAGGTCGGCGGTCATCCGGAAGATCGGCGCCGGCAGCAGGTGGACCTCGTCGTAGAGGATGAGTCCCCAGTCGCGGGCGTCGAAGAGCTCCAGGTGCGGGTAGACACCCTTCCGCTTCGTCGTGACGACCTGGTACGTCGCGATCGTCACCGGACGGATCTCCTTGCGGGCCCCGGAGTACTCGCCGATCTCGTCCTCGGTCAGCGAGGTGCGCTTGAGCAGCTCGTCGCGCCACTGCCGGGCCGAGACGGTGTTGGTCACGAGGATCAGCGTCGTCGCGCGGGCCTTGGCCATCGCCGCCGCGCCCACGAGGGTCTTGCCGGCGCCGCAGGGCAGCACGACCACCCCGGACCCGCCGTGCCAGAAGTTGTCCACCGCGTCGGCCTGGTAGGGCCGCAGGGTCCAGCCGTCCTCGGCCAGGTCGATCGCGTGCGCCTCACCGTCGACGTAGCCGGCGAGGTCCTCGGCCGGCCAGCCCAGCTTCAGCAGCACCTGCTTGAGGTTCCCGCGTTCGCTCGGGTGCACCAGGACGGTGTCCGGGGCGATGCGGGTCCCCAGCAGCGGCGAGGCCTTCTTGCTGCGCAGGATCTCCTCGAGCACCGGGGCGTCGAGGGAGCGCAGGACGAGGCCGTGCTCCTCGTCCTTCACCAGCTGCAGCCGGCCGTAGCGGGCCATCGTCTCGGCCACGTCGACCAGCAACGCGTGCGGGACGGAGTAGCGGGAGAACTCCAGCAGGGTGTCGACGACCTGTTCGGCGTCGTGGCCCGCGGCGCGGGCGTTCCACAGCCCCAACGGCGTCAACCGGTAGGTGTGGACGTGCTCGGGGGCACGTTCAAGCTCGGCGAAGGGGGCGATCGCCGCCCGGCACGCACTCGCGCGCGGGTGGTCGACCTCGAGCAGCAGGGTCTTGTCGCTCTGGACGATGAGGGGTCCGTCGGTCACCTGGTGCTCAACTCCGCAATCGGTCGGGAACTTCCGGTCAGTGGGTGGACAGGACGCTCACGGAGTTCGGGTCGAACGTGGAACTGTCGTCGAAGCCGCCGTTCGCACCGATGATCCCGAACAGCACGATGAGACCGATGATCAGCAGGACCGTCAGACCGATGTTGACCCAGGCGCAGATCTTGCCCGCGAAGAGGAAGCCCAGGCCGCGCTTGGCGCCGTTGGCCTCCATGATCTCGCGGCGTGCGCCGGGGGTGAGGGCCAGCGCCACGATGGCCGCGATCCAGCCGAGGCCGGTGAACATCAGCACGAGCCCGCCGACCGACGTCCACAGGACGGCGTGCGCCATGCCCGCGACGGGCACCTGCTGCGGGGTGCCGTAGCTGCCGTACTGGTTCGGGTACTGCTGGTTCGGGTAGGGCTGGTTCGGGTGCTGCTGCTGGCCCGGGTAGCTCGAGGGGTACGGCTGGTTCTGCCCGTAGCCCGTGGGCTGGTCGTTCTGCTGCCCGTAGGAGGAGGACTGCTGGGACCAGGGTGAGGACTGCTGACCCGACTGACCCGACTCCCCGTAGGGGCTGCTCGGCTGCCCGTAGCGCGGGAGGCTCTCCGTCGGCGGCGCGGTGGGGTGGGCCTGCGTCGGGGCGTCCGGGGCCGGCGGCGTCGACCGGTACGGATCGTGCGCGTCCTCGGCGGAGGACGGGGCGGCGCCCGCCCGGTAGGGGTCCTGCGCCGGGGGCTCCTGGTCGGGCTTCTCCCACCAGGAACGCTGTCCGTCGCCCTGACCGCTGTCGCTCATGCTGGTTCGCGCTCCCGTGAGGTGTCCTCGATCTGGTCGTCGTGCGCTACGACGCTAGCTCACCTCTCCGACACGAGCCTCCGCTCAGGCCTGCGCCTCGGCCACACCGGTGACCCGGTGCACCGAGTAGGAGCGGACCGAGCGCTGCTCGTGGTCGAACGCGGTGATCCGGCCGCCCTCCACCCCCAGGGGCTCGACGAGGTGCCGGCTCGTGGAGCCGGACGCGTCGACGTAGCCGATCCACACCGGCCGTCGCCGTCCGACCGCGTCGCGCAGCACGGCCAGCGACGTCGTCGGGTCCATCGGCGGCAGCGGCGGGGCGTCCCGGGTGCGCTCGCGGCGACGCTCCAGCTCCGCCACGTCCTCGTCGCCGGCGCGGACGGTCTGGACGGCCGCGGCGAGCAGCGCGGCGCCCGGGGCGGGCGGTTCACCCGTCACGGGGCGGGGCGAGGGGCGCGGGCCCGAGCGCATCGCCGTCACCCGCCGCACCAGGAGTTCGCCGTCGGGGCCCTCGGCCGCCGGGGCCACCCCGACCTGACGCAGCACGGACAGGACCTCGTCCGGGTCGGCCGGGCTGGCCAGGACGGTCGGGGCCAGCATCCGCAACCCGATCGCCGCGCAGCGCTTGTCGGCGACGAGCTCCGCGAGCAGGGCCGGGTCCTCGGCGCGCACGTAGGACCCCGCACGCCCGACCCGGACCCGGCCGTGGCGGCGGGCGACGTCGCGGACCAGGTACTCCAGCGGCTGCGGGACACCCGTGGAGGACAACGCGGCGAGGAAGGCCAGGGCCTCGTCGGCCGTCTGACCGTCGTCGAGGCCGTGGCGCACCGACGTCGGGTCGAAGCGGTAGACCGTCGCGCCGCCCCGGCTCTCCACCCGGGCCAGCGACTCCAGCCGCCGGGACAGGTGGGTCTCCAGGGGCCCGGGGGCCACCGCGGTCAGGTCCGCCTGCAGCAGCACCTCGCGCACCGGCGTCGGCAGGGCCGCCGCCAGCGCCGTGGCGGCCCCTTCCTCGTCGTCCACCAGGAGGGCCCGGCCCGCGGGGGAGAGAGCACCGGCCCCCAGGACCCCCAGCCAGGACGCGTCCCGGGCGGTCCAGCCCACGAGGTCGTCGCGCAGCTTCGTCGCCCGCCGCGGGGACTGCCAGCGCAACCGCGCCGCCAACGTCTCCGGCGCCGCCACCTCGTCCTGCGCCAGCGCGGCGAGCTCGCTCAGCACCGCGCGCCGCACCAGGAGGGCGGAGGCGCGGTCGAGGTCCGGGCCCAGCGCGTTGCGGGCGGCGTCCTTGGCGTCGCGGCTGCCGACCATCGCGGGCACCCGGGTGCTCGCCAGCCAGCAGCTGGCCAGGTGCACCCAGCGGTAGGGCAGGTCCTCCTCGACCCAGGTGTCGTAGGCCGGCGTCGGCAGCCACCGCGGCTCGACCTCGCCGTCGTCGGCGACGAGCCCGGCGACCCAGGCCGTCTCGACGACCAGCGCGGCCGTGGACTCGTCGACCTCGAGGGCGCTCGCCGTCCGTCGCAGCTCGCGCACGCCGAGACCACCGGCGCGCAGCACCGACGGACCCGCGGCACCCCACAACCGGCCCAGTTCGTCGACGAGGCGGCACGCCTCCGCGGCGGCCTCGGCCCCACCGGCGAGCACGACCTCGTGGCGTCGCGTCGTCGTGCTCAGCTCGGGCGGGCGTCGGTCGGGGGTGCGGTGCACGCGACCTCCGCGCAGCGCGAGGCCGACCTCGCGGGGGAGCACGACGGTTCCCGGGCCGGACACGGCCAGCAGCCCGCGCGAGAGCAACCAGTCCACCGGCCCCGTCGACGTCGCCGTCCGGACCTGGCGGTCGGCGCGTTCGACGGCGCCCGTCGGCGGTCCCCAGGTCAGCTTGTCCAGGACCGTCCTGACCCCCTCGGGAGCGTCGGTGAGCAACTGCTCGACCGTGCCGGGGGCGCCGAGGTGCTCCCCGAGGCGGGTGAGGGCGACCTCGGGGTCGTGGCTGACCTCGAGACCGAGGTCCTCGAGCAGTTCCGCCAGCCGCTGCGGGGAGCGACGGCCCAGGGCGTCGGCCAGCGTCGGGCCGAGCTCCGCCGGGTGCGGGCCGAGGAGTTCGCGCACGGCCGAGACGAGGTGCAGGCGGCGGTCGGGTCCCCAGAGCAGCGCGCTGCGGCGCAGGTGCGCGACGACGTCGTTGGCGCGCGCCCCCCACGCCTTCGAGACCGCGGTGACGCTCGTCGGGTCCGGCAGCACCGCGAGCACCTCGGCGACCTGCAGGGCCGGGGTGTCCAGGCGTTCCAGCGCACGCTGGGTGCTCGCCCGCGTCGTCGCCCGCGTCGCCAGGGCCGTCGAGGACGTGGGCAGGGGCGCGGCGAGGTCGGGTCGCTGCGTGAACAGGACCACCAGGTCCTCGTCCGCGCGCGAGCGCAGGTCCTCGGCGAGGGTGCGCGGAGCAGGGGCCGTAGGCATCGGGCGAAGTCTAGGCGTGGTGTCGGACCCCGGCCCTACCGTGCCGCCATGACCAGCGACTCCGCACGGACCCCGGCTCCCGGTGGCGAACGGGGCGACCTCCTGTCCGCCCTGACCAAGCACCGGTGGCTCTTCACCCAGACCCTCACCGACCTGACCGAGGAGCAGGCGGCGGCCCGGACCACCGTGAGCGAGTTGTGCCTCGGGGGCCTGGTCAAGCACGTCGCGCAGACCGAGGCCCAGTGGGCGGACTTCGCCGTGCACGGGGCCGGTGGGCTGCCGTCCTTCGCGGACACCGACTTCCAGGCGCGGGCCGACTCCTTCCGGATGCTCCCCGGGGAGACCGTCGCCGGCGTGCTGGCCGACTACGCGGCCGTCGCCGCCCGCACCGACGAGCTCGTGCGGACCCTCGACCTCGACCTCGCGCACGACCTGCCGGAGGCACCCTGGTTCGAGCCGGGGCGGTGGAGCGCCCGACGCGTGTTCGTCCACGTGCTCGCCGAGGTCGCCCAGCACGCCGGCCACGCGGACCTCCTGCGCGAGGCCGTCGACGGCCGGAAGTCGATGGGCTGATCAGGCCGGGGGCTCCTGCGGGAAGCCGAAGAGGTCGAAGAGCCGGGTGTCCAGGAACGACGTGATCCGGACGATCTTCCCCTCGGCCAGCTCCAGGGCCTGCACGGCGAACGGCACGAGCTCGCCGTTCGCCCCGATCGGCTTGTAGTGGACGTAGGCGGGGGACCCGTTCATCGTCACCGGGACCAGCTTCGACCCGCGGCACTGGTGGCCGGGTCCGAGCATCCAGGCGGTGATGTCCTGCGCGCCCTCCAGCCACAGGTCGAACGGCGGCATGTTCTGCGTGACGTCGGCCGCGAGGAGCTTCACGAAGGCGTCCATGTCGTAGGCCTCGAAGGCCCGGACGTAGTCCTCCAGCAACGTGCGGTGAGTGTCGTCGAGGGGTTCGGTGCGTTCCACGTCGGGGCGTTCGGCCAGCGTCGCCCGGGCCCGCTGCAACGCGCTGTTCACCGACGCCGTCGTCGTGTCGAGCAGGTGCGCGACCTCCTCCGCCTTCCAGCGCAGGACGTCGCGCAGGATGAGGACCGAACGCTGACGCGGGGGCAGGTGCTGCAGCGCGGCGACGAAGGCGAGGCGGATCGACTCCCGGGCCACGGCGATGTCGGCCGGGTCGCCGGTTTCCGGCAGCACCCGGTCGTCGACCATCGGCTCCAGCCAGGTGTCCTCCGGCTGACTGCGCTGCAGCGACGCCTCGACCGGCTCCCACGCGGACGCCGAGAGGTCCATCGGCCGGGCGCGCCGCTTCCGGTTCTCGAGCATCGTGAGGCAGACGTTCGTGGCGATCCGGTACAGCCAGGACCGCAGGCCCGACCGGCCCGCGTAGCCGTCGATGCTCTTCCACGCCCGGACCATCGTGTCCTGGACGGCGTCCTCGGCGTCGAAGGCGGAACCGAGCATCCGGTAGCAGTAGCCCCTGAGCTCGGAGCGGTGCGCGGCGAGGCGGGGTTCGAGTTCCCCGGCGGTGAGCGTCGGATGGGTGGCGGAGACGTCAACGGCGCTGTCGGAGGTCGTCACGCGCTCAGCACAGCACAGACCACCGACACCGGGGGAGGCCCCGCAGGCACCGAGGTCCGGGGAACCCGGACGCCCTGGTTGGATCGGGCAACGTGTCGCCCGTCGAGATCCCGCTGCTCCTGCTGGCCGGGGTGCTGGCGGGGCTCGTCGGCAGCACGGCGGGACTCGCCTCGCTGGTCTCCTACCCGGCGCTGCTGCTGACCGGGGTGCCCCCGCTGGCCGCCAACGTCACCAACTCGATGGCCCTACTCGGGGTCACGGCCGGCACTGCAGCCGGTTCCCGACCCGAGCTCTCCGGTCAGGGCGCCCGGCTGAAGCGGCTGCTGCCGATCGCCGCGGCGGGCGGCGCCGTGGGCTGCGTGCTGCTGCTCGCCCTCCCGCCGGACGCGTTCGAGGTGGTCGTCCCGTTCCTCGTGGGCGGAGCCTCGGTGACGATCCTGCTGCAACCGCGGATCAAGCAGTTGCAGCCCGGTCGGCTCTCCCCGAACAACCCCGCCGCCCTCGTCGCGATCTTCCTCGTCGGGATCTACGGCGGCTACTTCGGCGCCGCCGCCGGGGTGCTGATGCTCGCGCTCTCCGAGGTGCTGCACGCCCAGTCCCTCGCCCGCAACAACGCGCTGAAGAACATGCTGACCGGGGCCGCGAACACCGTCGCCGCCGTCGGTTTCGCGGTGTTCGGGCCGGTGGACTGGTGGGCGGCGCTGCTCCTCGGTGTCGGGTGCGTCGTGGGGGGCCGGGTCGGGCCGGTCATCGTGCGCCGCCTCGACCCTCGGGTGCTGCGGACCGTCATCGCCGTGGCCGGGCTGGCGTTGGCCGTGCGGTTGTTCCTCACGCGCTGACGGTCCGGGTTCGTAGGCTGCCCGGGTGGACCACGCACGAACCACCCGGGTGCTGCTCGTCGACGACGATGGGCGGGTCCTCCTGCTGCGGACGGTGCTGCCCGAGGGAGGTCACGCCTGGACGACGCCCGGCGGCGACGTCGGCGCCGACGAGGGCCCCGCGGCGGCGGCCGTCCGGCAGCTGCGCGAACAGGTCGCCGTCGTGGACGTCGAACTCGTCCCGCTCTCCGGCGATGCGCACGAGCAGGTCTTCGCCGGCCGGAGCCCACGCGGTGCGATCGAGGCGGGACTCACCGACTGGGAGGTCGAGCACCACCGCGGGCACCGCTGGTGGAGCGTCGCGGACCTGCGCTACACCTCCGAGACGCTCGTCCCCGCCGGTCTCCCCGGTCTCCTCGACGACGTCCTCCGCGGCCCGCTGCCGCCGGGCCGCTGATCAGCGCCGTCCCGCGCGGACGGCGTCACCCGCACCGCGGGGCAGCGACGCCGACTCGACGATGCTGAGCAGGCCCAGGACGGCCATCCCGACCAGCGCGGCGCGGTAGGCGAAGGCGGCGTCCCCGGCGGGGGCCAGGCCGGCCGCCGCCCGGACGAGCAGGGCCGCCACGGCGATCCCGACCCCCGTCGCGAGCTGCATGCTGATCGAGGCCACGGTGTTGGCAGGGTTCATCTGGGCACCGGGGACGTCGGCGAACTGCAGGGTGTTGTAGGCGGTGAAACCCACCGATCGGGCCGCGCCCGACACGAGGAACACCAGCGCCACGACGATCTCCGGGGTGTCCGGGCGCAGCAGCGCCGCCGCGACGAACGACGCGGCCAGCACGGAGGTCGCGACCACGATGAGGGGCACCAGGCGGAACCGGTGCATCAACGGGGTCGTCGCGGGTTTGATCCCGAGGTTCCCCGCGAACACCGCCATCACCATCGCCCCGGCGCGCACGGGACTCCACCCGAACCCCTCCTGCAGCAGCAGGGGCAGCAGGAACGGGGCCGCGCTGACGACCCCGCGGTAGACCGAACCGGCCGAGTTCGAGGCGCGGAACGTCGCGATGCGCAGGGGGCGCAGGTCGAGCACCGGGTGCGCGGCGCGCCGGAACCAGAACACCGCGAGGGTTCCCACGAGCACCGACCCGACGAGCAGACCGGCCCCCGCGACCGTCGTCGACGCGTCGGCCACGAACTCCATCCCGAGGACCAGCGCGCTCACGGCCACCACCAGCAGCACGAGCCCGACACCGTCCAGCGGGCGCCGGCGGCGGGGGACCTGCGGCACGATCCGCCACGCGGCCAGGACCAGCACGATCCCGACGGGGACGTTCACCCAGAAGATCCACGGCCAGCCCGCGTACTCGGTGAGGATCCCGCCGAGCAGCGGGGCGATGACCGGGGCGACGAGAGCGGGCCACGTGAGGTACGCGATCGCGCGCACGAGGTCCGACTTGGCCGTTCCGCTGAGGACCACCAGCCGTCCGATCGGGACGAGCATGCTGCCGGCGATGCCCTGCAGGACCCTGGCGGTGGTGAGGGTCGCGACGGAGTCGGAGGCCGCGCACAGCACCGACGCCAGGGTGAACACCACGATCGAGACCAGGAACACGGGCCGTGCCCCGAGCCGGTCCGCGGCCCACGAGCCGAGCGGGATGAACGCCGCCACCGCGACCAGGTACGCCGTGACCGCGAGCCCGAGGTCGGCCGGGACGACGTCGAAAGCCGTCGCGATCGAGGGCGTCGCCGTGGTGAGGATCGTCGCGTCGAGGTTCTCCATGAAGAACGCCAGGGCCACGACGAGCGCGAGGGGACGGGACCAGCCGACCGACCCGTCCGCGGAGGCCGTCGCCGGGGCAGGGGTTTTCGGCACTCGGAGAGGTTACGACCCTCGGGGTGGGTTCAGTGCGTGGCGAACGCCTCGACGATCTCCTCGTGTCCCAGACCCGCCGCCAGGCACAGCGAGAGCAGGATGCGGGCCTGCTGGGGGGAGAGCGTGTCGCTGCCGACGAGTCCGCGCTCGTCGAAGGCGTGCCGCTGCGTGACGCGGCCGGTGATCGCGCGGCTGCTCGCGACCACGACGACCCCGGCGGTGACGGCCTGCTGGATCGCGACCTCGACGGCGGGTGGGTTCATGCTCGGCGGCAGCGACGCGACGACCAGCCCGCGAGCGCCGTCGGCGACGGGACGCTCCACCACCCGGGCGTCGGCGCCGGCCCAGACGGGCACGATCTCCACCCGCGGCCACACGGGGTGGGCCTGCGCGGCGAAGCGCGACGACGTGGTGTGACGGCGCAGCAGCTTGCGGTAGAACCAGACCCCGCCGTAGGGGTCGACGTCGCCGAGAGCGCCGTGGTCGCGGGCGCGGAAGGTGTCCAGACCCGAGTTCGACGTCTTGAGGACGTCGCGCGCCGACAGGATCCGGTCGTCCATGACGACCAGCACCCCGTGCCCGCGCGAGGACGGCGAGGCCGCGACGCGGATCGCGTTCGCGAGCCCCACCTGCGCGTCGGAACCCACCGCCGTCGGTGGGCGCTGCGCCCCGACGAGCACCACGGGGAGCTCGCTCGCCAGCGTGAGCTGCAGGACGTAGGCCGTCTCCTCCAGGGTCGCGGTGCCGTGGGTGATGACGACCCCGGCGACGTCGGGTTCCTCCCGCGCGATGGTCAGCACCGCGGTGCGCAGCTCCGCCCAGAACCCCTCGTCGGCGGCCGTGCTGGGGATCCGCCGGACCCGGCGCGGGGAGACGTCCACGTCGTCGGGGAACCGGTAGAGCGGCAGGGCCTCCTCGTCGGTGAGGACGTGCCCGAGGTCGACGTAGTCGAGGCGGTCGAGGTCGTCGTGACCACCGCTGCCGATGGTTCCACCGGTCAGCAGGACGGCCACCCTGGGCTTGTCGCTCATGCCGCGATCATGGCCCACCCCGCCGGTCAGGCGAGGGACTCCATGCCGGCGGGGAGGGGTTCGGCGTGCAGGACGTGGAGTTCCTGGGTCGCGCGGGTCAGGGCGACGTAGAGGTCGTTGGCGCCGCGGGGACGGCGCAGGACGGCCGCGGGTTCGACGAGCACGACGACGTCGAACTCCAGGCCCTTGGCCCGGTGCACGTCGAGCACCGACACCGCGGCGTCGAGGTCGTCGGGGGAGGCGGCGACCGCCCCCCGGGGCAGCACGGCGGAGATCGCGGCGCGCAGCGCGTCCGAGCCCAGAGCTCCGTCGACCTCGGCGGTGATGACGGCGACCCGCCCCTCGTCCAGGTCGGCGAAACGGGCCCGCACGACCTCGACGACGTCCGCCCCGGAGGTCAGCGGGATCGCGACGGGGTCGTGGTCGCCCTCGCGGACGGGGGTCGGCGGGTTCGCCGAGATGCCCGCGGAGCGCAGCACGTCGGCGGCGACCCGGGAGATCTTCGCGGGCGTGCGGTAGTTGACGGTGAGCTCCTCCAGCCGCCAGCGGTCGTCGACGACGGGTTTCAGGGCCTGCGCCCAGCTGCGCGCGCCGGCGGGGTTCGACGTCTGGGCGACGTCGCCGACCAGGGTCATCGAGCGCGACGGGCAGCGGCGCTCGACGAGGCGCCAGGCCATCGGGGAGAGTTCCTGCGCCTCGTCGACCACGACGTGGCCGTAGGCCCAGGTCCGGTCCAGCGCGGCCCGTTCGGCCACCGTGCCCACCGGTCCGTCGGTGGAGAAGCGGTCGGCGAGCAGTTCCGGGCTGACCAGGGGGTTGCCGACCCCGGAGGCCTCGAAGTCCTCGAGCACCTTGCGCGCGTAGGCGACCTGCTCCTCGCGGTCGGCGTCGCGGCGGGCCTGGTTCGCGGACTCCTCCAGCGGGCCGAGGAGTTCGGCGAGCTCGTCGAGCAGGGGCACGTCGGCCTCGCTCCAGGCGCTCGCGTCCTCGCGGTGCAGGGCCGCGCGGTCGGTGGCCGACAACTGCGGTGCGATGCGTTCCAGCAGGTCCGGGTTGCGGTAGAGACCGGCGAGCACCTTCTGCGGGGTCAGCGGCATCCAGCAGAGGTTGACCTCGCGCCGGACGTCGACGTGCTCGCGCAGTTCGGTGACGAGGTCGTCGCGCTCCTCGCCCAGGTCGGCGCCGCGGGCGCGGGCGAGGGAGTTGACCAGCGTGTTCAGGACCTCGCGGACGAAGGTCACCCGGGCCAGGTTGTGCGGTTTGCGACCGCGCCGGGCACGGGCGCGGGCCGAGGCGATCGCGTCGGGACGCAGCATGATCCGGGTGCCGTCGAGGTCGAAGCGCAGCGGTCGGGCGGGGATCCGCTGCCGGTCGGCGACGGCCGCGTCGAGGACCTCGGCCATCCGCAGCGAGCCCTTGACCCAGGCCGCGGCGGCGGAGTCCCCGCCCCGGGCGAGCACCCCGGGGAACAGCTCGGCCAGCGTCGCGGTCACCACGCCCGTCTCGCCCAGCGCGGGCAGGACCTGCTCCACGTAGCGCAGGAACACCGGGCTGGGGCCGAGCAGCAGGACGCCGCTGCGGGCGAGGCGGTCGCGGTGGGTGTAGAGCAGGAAGGCCGTCCGGTGCAGGGCCACGGCGGTCTTGCCGGTCCCCGGACCGCCCTGGACGACGAGGACCCCGCGCTCGGAGGCGCGGATGACCCGGTCCTGCTCGGCCTGGATGGTGGCGACGATGTCGCCCATGCGGCCGGTGCGGGGGGCGGTGACGGCGGCCAGCAGGGCCGCGTCACCCGTGGTGCGCTCACCCTCGGCCGCGATGAGCACCTCGTCGTCGACGCCCGTGACGTGGCGGCCCGCCGTGAGCAGGTGCCGGCGCCGGACGACGTCACGGGGAGCGGCCGCGGTGGCCTGGTAGAAGTCCTGCGCCGCGGGCGCCCGCCAGTCGACGAGCACCTGGTTGCCCCGGTCGTCGGCCAGGCCGAGCCGGCCGACGTAGCGGCGCGGGTCCTCGGTGCCGGGCTGCAGGTCCAGGCGCCCGAAGCAGAGCCGGTTCTCCACCGACCAGAGCTGGGAGAGGCGGTCCTCGTAGAGGGTCGCGAAGGCGTCGCGCTCGAAGCGGCTCTGGTGGGTGCCGGTCGCGAGGGTGCGCCGGACGTCGGCGAGCTGCTCGGCGGTCTGGGCGCGCAGGACGTCGAGCCGGTCGTAGAGCGTCCCGACGTGAGCGTCCTCGAGGGCGACCTGTTCCCTCGTCGCCTCCTCGGCCGGGGTCGACGCGTCGGGCTCGGTGGACTGGCTCACTGGTGCGGCTCTCTCCTGTGCGCGGTGCCCTGCGTGCCGTCACAGTCGCGAGGGCTCGCAAACGGCACCGCAGAAGCCTAAAGGCGTCGGCGTGGGCACCGATGGGGGGTTCCACTCGTTGGCCTACCGTGGGGCTCGCTGCGGGAGGCTGCAGCGGAGAACGAGCCACACCGTCGTGTCCGTCCAGGGGTCCCCCGCCCGGGCACGACGCGAGGACGCACCGCCCGGTGCTCCTCTGAACGCCCGCGAGGAGACCAGTGACGACCATGCCCACGACCGAGTCCGTGTCCGACCCGGTGCAGCCGCCGCCCGCACGGGCGCGCCGCAGCACCCCGTACGCGACGCTCACCGCGGCCGTGCAGGACGCAGGCCTCATGCGCCGGCGGACGGGGCACTACTGGTGGCGCATCGCGTTCACCACGGTCGCCTTCCTCGCCGTGGTCGCGGGGGCGTTCCTGCTCCGGGACTCCTGGCTGGTGCTGCTGGTCGCGGCACCGCTCGCGCTGGTCCTCACCCAGTTCGCCTTCCTCGGCCACGACGGGGCGCACAAGCAGATCTTCGCCTCGCACCGTGGCAACGAGTGGGCGGCCCGGATCTTCGCCGCGCTGCTGACGGGTCTCAGCTACGGCTGGTGGATGGGCAAGCACACCAAGCACCACCAGGCCCCCAACGCCCGGGGGATCGACACCGACATCGAGTCCGAGGTCGTCTCCTTCCACGAGGAGGCCGCCGCCGGTCGTCGGGGCGTCCTGCGCTGGGCCACGGCCAAGCAGGGCTACTGGTTCTACCCGCTGCTGCTGCTGGCCGGGCTCAACCTGCACGTCGACTCCACGAAGTCGCTGATCAGCGGCCGCCGGGCCAAGAAGCGCTGGATCGACGCCTCCCTCATCGTCGTCCACTGGGGGGTCTACCTGGCCGCGCTCGTGCTGCTGCTCGGGCCGGCTCGCGGCGCCGCGTTCTTCGGTGTCCACATGGCCGCCTTCGGCGTCTCGATGGGCGGCGCCTTCGCGCCCAACCACGTCGGCATGCCGATCGTGGCCCGCGAGACCAAGGTCGACTTCATCCGTCGCCAGGTGCTGATGTCCCGCAACATCTCCGGCGGCTGGTTCGTCGACCTCTTCATGGGCGGCCTCAACTTCCAGGTGGAGCACCACCTGTTCCCCTCGATGCCCCGGCCCAACCTGCGCGCCGTCCAGCCGTTCGTGCGCCGCTTCTGCGCCGAGCACGGCATCGACTACACCGAGACCTCGTTGCCGCAGGCCCTCAAGGACATCGTCGCGTACCTCAACGACGTGGGCCTGGCCGCTCGCGACCCGTTCCGGTGCCCGCTCGTGTCGCAGCTGCGCGCCGGCTGAGGAGAGCACAGCACGGGGACTGGACATCAGGCCCGATCGTGCTAAGTTCTTCCTAGTCGCAGTTTCTCGACGTGCTTTTGCGCCCCGGGATTCACTCGAGGGTCCAGCACGCTTTCCAGACCAGGTCAGCCCCTCGGCGACGAGCTCCACTACGGTGGGGCGTACACCTTGAGGAGGCCATCATGGCTCAGGGAACTGTCAAGTGGTTCAACGGCGAAAAGGGCTTTGGCTTCATCGCCCCGACCGACGGTGGCCCGGACGTCTTCGTCCACTACTCCGCGATCGCCGGTAACGGCTTCCGCAACCTGGAAGAGAACGACCAGGTCGAGTACGAGGTGACCCAGGGCGCCAAGGGCCCCCAGGCCTCGAACGTCACGCGTCTCTGATCTTCAGACGCTGACGGTCTGACCGTCCACGATCCCCGTCCCAGCTTCGGCTGGGGCGGGGATCGTTGCGTTCCGGGAGCTTCAGCGCCGCTCCAGCGCCCCCCGCACGAAGGCCGCCTGCGCCGCGTGCTCGAGGTCGTCGTCCAGCACGCTGACCAGGCGGACCCCCAACGTCACCGGCGGGTCCCACGCGTCGTCGACGACCCGGTCCAGGTCAGCGCCGGAGAGTCCGTCCAGGAAGTCGACCGTCCGTACCTGCACCGCATCGAGGTACCCCGTGAGCAGTTCGGCGCCCACCCGCACCCGACCCACCTGGTCCGCGTCGAAGCCGTACCCCGTCTCACCCGGTCCGAACGGCAGGGCGAAGCGCTCCGCCCAGCCGTCCGCCGTCCAGGTCTGCTCGTGCCCGGCGACGTCACTGACGTGGTCGTCCTGCACCCGAGCGAGGTGCCACACCAGCCACGCGATCGAGTTCGCCCCCGGATCGAGGCGGGCGCTCAGCGCGTCCTCGTCCAGGCCGTCGACCGCTGCGTGCACGAGCGGGGAGATGCGGCCGTAGCCGTCCAGCAGGATGTCCTTGGCGTCCATGCCCCCTGCCTATCCCCGCCCCGCCACCACCGCACGTCCGGACGCGACTACGCCTCCGGGCGGAAGGCGCAGAACTCGTTGCCCTCGGGGTCGGCCAGCACGTCCCACGGGCGGTCCTCGGCGCGAGGCCGCACCATCGTGGCCCCGGCCGCGAGGAGGTCGGCGAGGTCCCCGACGACGTCGAGGTGCATCCGGTTCTTCACCGTCTTGGGCTCCGCGACGGGGTTCACCCAGAGGAACGGGCCCGCACCGGAGGGGTCGCGCAACGGGACCGGCCACGTCGGATCCCGCGGGCCGTCACCGGGCTCGTGCCGGACGTAGCCCAGGACGGCGCACCACCAGTCGGCCTGCGCCTGGTGGTCCCGGGTGTCGAGGCAGAGGTCCTTGAAACGCGCGACGGCCACGGCCGGCTCCTCCCGATCGGTACCCGGACCCTGCCACGGGGCGGGCCTGGCTTCCACCGAAAACCCGGTGCGGGCGCCGAGTGGCCCGCGCCAGGCTCGGAGCGTGCCGGACCCGATCTTCGCCCACCCCCGCCTGGCCGCCCTGTACGACGTCTTCGACCACCCCCGCCCCGACCTGGTGCCCTACGTCGCCCTCGCGGGCGAGCTCGGCGCGCACCACGTCCTGGACGTGGGGTGCGGGACGGGTGTCCTGGCCGCGCTCCTGGTCGCTGAGGGGTACGAGGTGACGGGCGCCGACCCGGCGCTCGCGAGCCTGGACGTCGCCCGGGCCCGACCGGGGACCTCGGCCGTGACGTGGCTGCCCGTGGAGGCGGCGCAGCTTCCCGCGCTCGGGTGCGACCTGGCCGTGATGACCGGCAACGTGGCCCAGGTGTTCGTCACCGACGGGGACTGGGACGCGGCGCTGCGGGGCCTCGCCCGGGCGGTGCGGCCCGGCGGCCACCTGCTCTTCGAGACCAGGCGCCCGGAGGCCGAGGACTGGCGGACCTGGTCGGGACCGCCGCAGGTGCGAACGGTCCCCGGGGAGGGGACCGTCCGCGCGGAGTTCGAGCTGCTGGCGGTCTCGCCGCCGCTGGTGACCTTCCGCACCGTGTTCACCTTCGCGGACGGCGAGCGGTTGACCTCCGGGTCGACGCTGCGCTTCCGCGGCCCGGCCGAGCTGAGTTCCTCCCTCCTCCACCACGGGTTCACCGTGGTGGAGGTGCGGGAGGCGCCGGACCGGCCGGGCCTGGAACACGTGGTCATCGCCTCCCGGTCCGCGTCGATCGGGAGGGTGCGGGCGGTCACGTCATGAGAGGGCCGTCACGGTCTCGGCCAGGGCCGGCAGGACGAGGTCGCCGTAGGCGCGCAGCGTCTGTTCCTTGGCGTCGTGCTGCAGGTACAGGGCGAACTGGTCCACCCCCAGGTCCTCCAGGTCCCGCAGCCGGGCGATCTGCTCGGCGGGGGAGCCGAGCAGGCAGAACCGGTCGACGATCTCGTCGGGCACGAAGTCGGCGTGGGTGTTGCCGACCTGGCCGTGCTGGTTGTAGTCGTAGCCCTCGCGGCCCTCGATGTAGTCCGTCAACGCCGCGGGCACGTTGCTGTCGCTGCCGTAGCGTTCGACGATGTCGGCGACGTGGTTGCCGACCATCCCGCCGAACCACCGGCACTGCTCCCGGGCGTGGTACAGGCCGGCCCGGCTGCCGTCGGTGACGTAGGCGGGGGCGGCGACGCAGATCTTCACGGTCTCGGGGTCACGGCCCGCGGCCGCCGCCGCGTCCTTCACCGTCCTGATGGTCCAGGCGGTGATGTCGGGGTCGGCGAGCTGCAGGATGAACCCGTCGGCGACCTCCCCGGTGAGCTGCAACGCCTTGGGGCCGTAGGCGGCCACCCACACCTCGGTCTGCCGGCCGGCTCCGTGGTCGGTCGCCCACGGGAACCGCACGGTCTGGCCGCGGTGCTCGACGGGCCGGCCGTTGGCCAGTTCCCGGATCACGTGGACCGACTCGCGCAGTGTCGCCAGCGTCGTGGGTTTCCCCGACAACGTCCGCACGGCGGAGTCTCCCCGGCCGATGCCGCAGATCGTCCGCGGCCCGTACATCTCGTTCAACGTCGCGTAGGTCGAGGCCGTCACCGACCACTCGCGGGTGGCCGGGTTGGTGACCATCGGTCCCACGACCACCTTGCGGGTGGCCTGCAGGATCGCGGAGTGGATGACGTAGGGCTCCTCCCACAGGACGTGGGAGTCGAACGTCCAGACGTGGGAGAACCCGTAGGTCTCCGCGATCCGGGACAGGTCGACCACCCGGGAGGCGGGTGGGGTGGTCTGCAGCACGACGCCGAAGTCCATCGCGTTCTCCTTTCAGCGCAGGTACTGGGACAGGCCGCGGGGGACGAACCTCCCGTGGCCCGGGCTGCCCGAGTACGTCCCGCGGTCGACGATCACCGCACCGCGGGACAGGACGGTGCGGACGGACCCGGTCAGCTCGAAACCCTCGAAGGCCGAGTAGTCGATGTTCATGTGGTGGGTCTCGGCCGAGATCCGGGTGGTCGCGGCCGGGTCGTAGATCACGACGTCGGCGTCCGAACCGGGGGACACGCTGCCCTTGCGCGGGTACATCCCGAACATCCGGGCCGGCGTGGTGGAACAGGTCTCGACCCAGCGCTGCAACGACAGGTGCCCGTCGACGACCCCCTGGTGGACGAGGTCCATCCGGTGCTCCACCCCGCCCATGCCGTTGGGGATCTTCGAGAAGTCCCCCCGGCCCAGTTGCTTCTGGTCCTTGAAGCAGAACGGGCAGTGGTCGGTGGAGACCACCGCGAGATCGTCGGTGCGCAGACCCCTCCACAGGTCCGCGGCGTGCGGCTCGTGCCTGGAGCGCAGGGGAGTGGAGCAGGCGTACTTGGCGCCCTCGAAACTCCCCGGTCCACCGGCTCCCAGGTGGTCCTCGAGCGTCAGGTAGAGGTACTGCGGGCACGTCTCGGCGAAGACGTTCGCACCCTTCGCGCGTTCGGTCGCGATGCGTTCCAGCGCCTGGGAGGCCGAGACGTGCACGACGTAGAGGGGGGTCCCGCCGGCGACGTCGGCGAGGGCGATGGCCCGGTTGACGGCCTCCGCCTCGAGCGCGGCGGGGCGGGTGGTGCCGTGGAACACGGGGTCGGTGTCGCCGCGGGCCAGGGCCTGCTGGACGAGGACGTCGATGGCGGTGCCGTTCTCGGCGTGCATCATGATCGTGGCGCCGTTGTCGGTGGCGCGCTGCATGGCCCGCAGGATCTGGCCGTCGTCGGAGTAGAACACCCCCGGGTAGGCCATGAAGAGCTTGAAGCTGGTGATGCCCTCGTGGGCGACGAGGGAGTCCATTGCCGTGAGCGAGTCCTCGTCCACGCCACCGAGGATCATGTGGAACCCGTAGTCGATCGCGGAGTTCCCGGCGGCCTTGGCGTGCCAGGTCTCCAGCGCCCGCTCGACGACCTCGCCGGTGCGCTGGACGACGAAGTCGACGATCGTCGTGGTGCCGCCCCAGGCCGCGGCGCGGGTTCCCGTCGCGAACGTGTCGCTCGCCTCGGTCCCGCCGAAGGGCATCTCCATGTGGGTGTGCACGTCGACCCCGCCGGGCAGGACGTAGCAGCCGGTCGCGTCGATCCGGGTGTCCACTTCGAACGCGAAGGACCCGGGGGCCAGCAGGGCCACGACGGTCTCGCCCTCGATCAGCACGTCGGTGCGGACGGCGCCCGTCGAGGAGACCAGGGTTCCGTTCTCGACGAGAGTCCTCCGTCCCGTGGTCACGGCCGGACCAGGTCGCCGTAGGAGTCGGGGCGACGGTCGCGGTAGAACTGCCAGTCGGTGCGGGCCGTGCGGATGAGGTCCATGTCGAGGTCGCGGATCAGCAGTTCCGGGTTCTCGCTGCCGGCCTTCTCGCCCACGAAGTTCCCCATCGGGTCGGCGATGTAGCTGGTCCCGTAGAACGGCACCGCGTCGTCCCCGAACTCGCCGGTCTCGGTCCCGACCCGGTTCGGGACGGCGACGAAGTACCCGTTGGCGGCGGCCGCGGTGGGCTGCTCGAGTTCCCAGAGCCGGTTGGACAGCGAGGGTTTGGAGGCGTTGGGGTTGAAGACGATCTCGGCGCCGGCCAGACCCAGGGCTCGCCAGCCCTCGGGGAAGTGCCGGTCGTAGCAGATGTAGACCCCGACCTTGCCGACGGAGGTCTCGAAGACGGGGTAGCCCAGGTTGCCGGGGCGGAAGTAGAACTTCTCCCAGAACCGGTCCAGGTGCGGGATGTGGTGCTTGCGGTACTTGCCGAGGTACTTTCCGTCGGAGTCGACGACTGCCGCGGTGTTGTAGAGGACGCCGGGTTGTTCCTCCTCGTAGACGGGCAGGACCATCACGAGGCCGAGTTCCGCGGCCAGCGCCTGGAACCGCTTGACCGTGGGGCCCGGGACGGACTCGGCGTAGGCGTAGTACTTGCTGTCCTGGGTGATCCCGAAGTACGGACCGTAGAAGAGTTCCTGGAAGCACACGATCTGCGCACCGGCGTCGGCGGCCTGGCGCGCGTACTCCTCGTGCGCCTCGATCATGCTCTCCTTGTCGCCGGTCCAGGCGGCCTGGACCAGTGCGACGCGCAGCGTCGTCATGGCACCGCTCCTTCTGCTCGAGGGGGAACGTCCGGGTTCTGAGGATTCCCCTCCGGGCCGACGTGCACAAGAACGCCGGGACACGGGTTCACCTCGCTAGGGTGTGCACATGCACAGCACCGGAAACGCGGCCGAAACGGCGGCCGTGCGCTCGGTCCTGCTGGAACTGCTCGGCGACGTCGACGCGCTGGCCGAACGCTTCGTCACCCAGCTGATGGAGGTCGTGCCCTACGCCGACGGCGCCGTCGAGCGTGCCCGGCTCCTCGACGACGGGGTCAACACCTACGAACGGGTGCTGCGCCGGCTCGTGGACCTGCCCGTCCCGGACCGCCTGGTGGAGCTCTCCCGCGCGGTGGGCCGGCACCGGGCGCAGATCGACGTCCCGCTCTCGGCCGTCACCACCGGGACGCGGTTGCACTTCCGGGTCGTGTGGGAGGAACTCGCCGACCGGTTGACGTCCGAGGCGCTGGTCGCCGCGGTCACGTTGCCGGTGCAGTTGTGGCAGGCCGTCGAGGAGCACTCCAACGACGTCCAGATCGGCTACCACGAGGCGGCGACCGCCCTGGCCTACGAACGCGACCGGGACCGCCGACGCATCGTCGAGGCCTTCCTGGACTCCGACGGTGAGGACGGGGACCTGCTGGCCCGGGCAGCCGCGGTGCTGGGCGCCGGGGTCGGTGACGACGTCTTCTGCGCGTTCGTGCCCTCCCGCACGGCCGTGGCCGGGCTCGTCGGGAACTCCGCCGGTGTGCGACTGCACGAGTGGCGCGGCGGGACCGTCGTCCTGGCGACGCGGCCCCGGGGGACCTGGCCCGCCGACGAGGTCGCGGCGGGACGGGCCGCCGTCCCCGCGGTGCTGCGTTCGGTGCCCTGCGGGGTCGGTCCGCTGGCGCGTGGACTGGCTCGCCTGCCGCGGGCGGTCCGGGTGGCCCAGCAGGTCGCGGGGGCGCTGCCGGCGGGGGCGACCGGACCGGTGCGCCCTGCGGACAACGCGCTGGCCGTCGCGGCCCGCGCGCTGGGGGCGATCCGCGACGACCTGGCCGACGACGTGCTGCACGACCTGCTCGCCCTCACCCCACCCGAGCGCGACCGGCTGCTGGAGACCCTCGACACCTTCACCGCGACGGGTTCCGTCGCGGTGACGGCGGAGCGGACGTTCTGCCACCGCAACACCGTGCTGAACCGGCTCCGGCGCATCACCGAGTGCACGGGACTCGACGTGACCGTGCCCGACCAGGCGGTCGTCCTGCTGCTCGCCCTCACCGCCTGGCGGCAGCGCACGGGTGGCTGACCCGCGCGCCGGGCCGGGCGGTTCGTCGGGGGAGGGTCACGCCATCGAGAACAACCGGTCGGTGAGGAACGTACCGATCCGCCCGATGGCGCTCTCCAGGTCCTCGACCCGGGGGAGGGTGACGATCCGGAAGTGGTCGGGTTTCGGCCAGTTGAACCCGGTACCCTGCACGACGAGGACGTGCTGGGACTCCAGCAGGTCCACGATGAGCTGGTAGTCGTCCTTCACCTCGTGGACCTCCGGGTCGAGGCGGGGGAAGCAGTAGAGCGCGCCGCGGGGTTTCACGCAGCTCACCCCGGGGATCTCGTTGAGGAGTTCCCACGTGCGGTGCGCCTGCTCGGCGAGGCGACCACCGGGCAGGACGAGGTCGTTGATCGACTGGTGCCCGGACAGCGCGGCCTGCACGACGTACTGCGCGGGGACGTTGGCGCACAGGCGCATGTTGGCCAGCAGGTCGAGTCCCTCGATGAAACCCCGTGCGTGCCGCTTGGGTCCCGACAGGTACATCCAGCCGGACCGGAAACCCGCGACCCGGTACGCCTTGGACAACCCGTTGAACGTGATGCACAGCAGGTCGGGGGCGAGCGAGGCCGTCGAGACGTGCACGGCGTCGTCGTAGAGGATCTTGTCGTAGATCTCGTCGGAGAGGACGAGCAGGCCGAACTCGCGGGCCACCTGCAGCATCCCCTCGAGGACGGGTCGCCCGTACACCGCGCCGGTGGGGTTGTTCGGGTTGATGACGACGAGGGCCTTGGTGTGGGGGGTGACCTGCGCGCGCAGGTGGTCGAGGTCGGGTTCCCAGCCGGCCGACTCGTCGCAGAGGTAGTGCACGGCGCGACCGCCGGCGAGGCTGACCGCCGCCGTCCACAGCGGGTAGTCGGGGGCGGGGACGAGGACCTCGTCGCCGTCGTTGAGCAGCGCCTGCATCACCATGACGATGAGTTCGCTGACCCCGTTGCCCATGTAGACGTCACCGACGCCGACGTTCGGGACGCCCTTGAGCTGGCTGGACTGGACGACCGCGCGGCGGGCCGAGGGGATGCCCTTGCTGTCGCTGTAGCCCTGCGCGACGGGCAGGTTGGCGATCATGTCCTGGAGCAGTTCGTCGGGAGCCTCGAACCCGAACGGGGCCGGGTTGCCGATGTTCAGCTTGAGGATCCGGTGTCCGGCGTCCTCGAGCTGCTGCGCGCGGCTGAGGGCCGGCCCGCGCACGTCGTAGAGGACGTTCGCGAGTTTGTCGGACTGCTCGAAGTTCATCGTCGCGCCTGTTCTGGGTTCCGTGGACGGGTCGGTCATCGGCTCGTGACAGCTTGTCACGATCGGGTCCGCGAGCGGACGGCGAGGGCGGCGGACCCGATGACGAGGAGTCCGCCCACGGCCGTCGTCGCGGTCAGGGGTTCCCCGAGCAGCAGAGCCGCCCAGGTGATGGTCAGGACGGGTTGCACCAGTTGCACCTGGCTGACCCGGGTCATCGGGCCGATGCCCAGACCGCGGTACCAGGCGAAGAACCCGAGGAACGTGCTCACCACGGCGAGGTAGCCGAAGGCGGCCCACTGCCCGGCCGTGGCGGCCGGGGGAGTGCTCACCGCGGAGACGAGGGTCAGCGCGAGCATCGCCGGTGAGGCCAGCACGAGGGCCCAGGAGATCGTCTGCCACGACCCGAGTTCCCGCGCCAGCAGCCCGCCCTCGGCGTAGCCGATCGCCGCGGCCGCGACGGCCCCCAGGAGGAGCAGGTCGGCGGCGTGGTGCAACCCGCCTGCCCCACCCCCCTGCACGGCCGCGAAGGCGACGGCGGCGCCCGCTCCGATCGCCGCGGTGACCCAGAAGGTCGTCGGCGGTCGCTCGCCGGTGCGCAGGACGGCCGTCACCGCGGTCGCGGCCGGCAGCACGGCGATGACCACGGCACCGTGGACGGCGGGGGTGCTCGTCAGGGCGAAGGAGGTGAGCAACGGGAACCCGGCCACCACCCCGCCCGCGACGACCGCGAGGCGCAGCCACTGCCGGGAGGTCGGGCGCGCGGCCCGGGTCACCCGCAGGGCCAGGGCGGCGAGCACCGCCGCCACGACGGCGCGCCCGGAACCGATGAACAACGGGGCCAGCCCGCCCACCGCGATGCGGGTGAGGGGGACGGTGAAGGAGAAGGCGAGCACGCCGAGGCTGCCCCAGAGCAGTCCACCGGCGGCCGGCGCAGGCGGTAACACCTGGCGCGAAACCTCGATAGCGTTACTCTGCCTGCTCATGGTCGACGATAGCACCGTCACGGTGGCCGACAGCCTGCGCGCGTGGGTGGTGACGGCCTCACCCGGATCGCGGCTGCCGTCGAACCGTGAGCTCGTCGCACGGTTCGGGGTGAGCCCCGTGACCGTCCAGAAGGCGTTCCGGCGGTTGACCACCGCCGGCCTCATCGAGACCCGGCCGGGGGTCGGCACCTTCGTCCGGGCCCGACCCGCCGTGCGGCCGGCGGACTACGGCTGGCAGACGGCGGCCCTGCGGGCTCCGCACACCCGACCGCCGGCCGTGTCGGCGCCGATGCGCTCGGCCGACCCGGACGCCATCGCCCTGCACTCCGGGTACCCGGCCCGCGACCTGCTGCCGGAACGGCTGTTGCGCAACGCCTTCGCCCGGGTGGGCCGGAGCGAGTCGGGGTGGACGCGGTCGTCGGTGGCGGGTGACCCCGACCTGCGGTCCTGGTTCGCCGGTGAGCTCGCGGCGGTCACCCCGGCCGGGACCACCCCGCCCGCGGCGCGCGACGTCGTCGTCCTGCCGGGAACCCAGAGCGGGCTCAGCTCGGTGTTCCGGGCGCTCGTGGGTTCCGGGCACCCGGTGCTGGTGGAGTCCCCGACCTACTGGGGTGCCCTGCTGGCCGCGGCCCAGGCGGGGGTGGACGTCGTCCCGGTCCGGGGTGGCCCCGACGGGCCGGACCCGGCCGACCTGGCCCGCGCCTTCACCGAGACCGGTGCCCGCGCGTTCTACGCCCAGCCCACGTTCGCGAACCCCACCGGAGCGCGGTGGAGCGCGGAACGGGCCGACCAGGTCCTCGACGTGGTGCGCGCCCACGACGCCTTCCTCGTCGAGGACGACTGGGCGCACGACTTCGCCGTCGAGGGTGAGGTGTCGCCGGTCGCCGCCCGGGACGACGCGGGTCACGTCGTCTACCTGCGGTCGCTGACCAAGAGCGTGTCGCCGGCCGTGCGGGTGGGAGCGCTGGTGGCCCGCGGACCGGCCCGCGAACGCATCCTCACCGACCGCCTCGCCGAGTCGGTCTACGTCAGCGCCGTCCTGCAGGCCGTGGCCCTGGAGGTCGTGACGGCTCCCGGCTGGCGCACCCACCTGCGGACGATGCGGGGGAACCTGCGGGCTCGTCGGGACCTGATGGTCGAGGAACTGCAGCGCCGGGTCCCCTCGGCGCACCTGGCGCTGGTCCCCGCCGGTGGCCTCAACCTGTGGGCCCGCCTGCCCGAGGGCACCGACGTCCAGCGCCTGGTGCGCGAGTGCGAAGCGGAGGGCGTGGTGGTCGCGGCGGGCGACGAGTGGTTCCCCGCCGAACCGTCGGGCCCGTTCGTGCGGGTGAACTACTCCGGACCGGAACCGGAGCGGTTCGGCGAGGGTCTCGCGATCCTCGGGCGGGTGCTGGCCCGGCAGGAGGGGTGAGGATCGTCCTTGCCCTCCCCGCGTGATCAGGAGAGGGTGGCCGGGTGCGACGCCTCACCTACCACGTCGGGACGACCCTCGACGGGTTCATCGCCGGGCCCGCGGGTGAGTTCGACTTCTTCCCCGTCAGCGCGGACCACCTCGCGCAGATGGTCGCCGAGCACCCCGAGGTCCTGCCGAGCGCGGCGCGGCGGGCGATGGGGGTCGACGAGCTGCCCAACCTCCGCTTCGACACCGTCGTGATGGGCTGGGACACCTACCGTCCCGCACTGGAGGCGGGCATCGGCAGTCCCTACGCCCACCTGCGCCAGGTCGTCGCGTCCAGGACGCGCAGCCCGCAGGACCCGGCGGTGGAGGGCACCGCGGACGCGCTCGCGACCGTCCGGAGCCTGAAGGCCGAGGACGGTCTCGGGATCTGGCTGGCCGGTGGTGGACGACTCGCCGGTGCCCTGGCCGAGGAGGTCGACGACCTGGTGCTCAAGGTGTACCCCGTGGTCGCCGGTGACGGGATCCGGGTCTTCTCCGGCGGGTTCTCCGTCCGGGCCTTCGACGCGACCGGCTCGCGCACGTTCGACAGCGGGGCGGTGGTCCTGTCCTACGCCAGGCAGCGCTGACCGCGGCCGGCCTCGGTGCCGGGGTGTTCCTCGTCGTCGAGGCCGCCCACCGGATCGCCTCGCGGCGGGGGTTCCCGGCGGGCGGGGGAGGAGGCGCGCCCGACGTCGTCCTCGTCCTCGGCTGCCCGTCCCGTCGTGACGGCTCGCTGCACCCCCTGCAGCGCTGGCGCACCGAGATCGCCGTCCGGACCGCACCCGCTGCGCGTCTGGTGTTCTCCGGTTTCGCGGGGGACCACGGTCGCAGCGAGGCCGCGGTGATGGCCGAGCACGCCCGGGACGACCTCGCCGTCCCGCCCGACCGGATCGTGCTCGAGACCGCCGCCCGCACCACCTGGGAGAACGTCGAGCTCACCCTGGGGGAGCTGCAGCGGGGTGGACGGGTGGCCATCGCCTCCTCCCCGCTGCACGCGTTGCGGGCCCGCCGCTACCTCCTGCAGCAGCGGCCGGACCTGGCGCTGCGGCTGGTGCCCGCGGCGGACTACCGCTTCGGTGAACGGTGGCGATGGAAGGCGCTGACCCTCCTCTACGACGTTCTGCGCTCGGTGTCGTTCCGGTTGCGCGTCGACCGAGCGGGTGAGACATCCGATGTCCACTGACAAATGCCGGGAAGAAGAGTGCCTTGACACGGCAAGACGCCGAGGGGAGGCTTCAGACATCCGAGGTCTGCCGCGCGACTCGGTGCGGTCCACGCCGCGGTGACACCGACGTCACCCACCCTGCGCGGTACCGCGTTGTCCGGCCCCGGCGGCCGCTGAACCACCAACGCACTAGGAGAACCATGAAGATCATGCGCATCGGAGCACCGGGTTCGGAACGGCCCGTGGCCCTGCTCGGGGACGGCCGCCACGTGGACCTCTCCGAGGTGCTCGACCCGCGCACGGCGTGGACCGAGCAGGACCTCGACCGGGCCCGCGCGGCCCTCGCGGACGCCGCCCCGACCGACGTCGCGGGGGAGCGGGTGGGCAGCCCGATCCCCCGACCGGGCGCCGTCGTCTGCATCGGGCTGAACTACCGCGACCACGCGGCCGAGACCGGTGCGCAGGTGCCCGGAGAACCCGTCGTCTTCCTCAAGGTCCCCTCGACCGTGATCGGCCCCTTCGACGAGGTCCTCGTCCCGCGGGGCAGCGTGAAGACCGACTACGAGGTGGAACTCGGGGTCGTCCTCGGCCGCCGGGTCCGCTACCTGGACTCCGCCGAGGAGGGGCTGGCCGCCGTCGCGGGCTACGTCGTGTCGCACGACGTCTCGGAACGGGAGTTCCAGCTCGAACGGGGCGGTACCTGGGACAAGGGGAAGAACTGCGAGACGTTCAACCCGCTCGGTCCGTGGTTCGTCACGGCCGACGAGGTGCCCGACCCGACGTCGCTGGGCCTGCGGTGCTGGGTCGACGGTGAACTCCGCCAGGACGGCACGACGAAGGACCTGGTGTTCGGGATCGGTGAGCTCGTCCGCTACCTCAGCCGGTTCATGGTGCTCGAGGCGGGGGACGTCATCAACACCGGGACCCCGGCGGGGGTGGCCCTGGGCCGGCCCGACCCCAAGCCGTACCTGCGGGCCGGGCAGGTCGTGGAGTGCGAGATCGACGGCCTCGGCCGCATGCGGCAGACGGTGGGGGCGGCCTGATGGCCCGGTTCACGACGTTCACGACCCACGACGTGCGGTTCCCGACCTCGCGCGACCTCGACGGCTCCGACGCGATGAACCCCGACCCGGACTACTCCGCCGCCTACCTCGTCATCGGCACCGACGATGCCGACGGGCTGCAGGGGCACGGTTTCGCGTTCACCATCGGCCGCGGCAACGACGTGCAGGTCGCGGCCATCGACGCCCTCGCCGGCCACCTCCTCGGCCGTGACGTCGACGCGGTGCTCGACGACATGGGCGCCACCTGGAAGTCCTTCGTCGACGACTCGCAGCTGCGCTGGCTGGGACCCGAGAAGGGCGTCATGCACATGGCGATCTCGGCGGTCGTCAACGCGCTCTGGGACCTGCGGGCCAAACGGGCCGGTCTGCCGTTGTGGGACCTGCTGGGGCGCATGTCCCCGGAGGAGCTCGTCGCGCTCGTCGACTTCCGCTACCTGACCGACGCGCTGACCCGCGACGACGCGCTGCAGATCCTGCGCGCCGCGGAACCGGGGCGGGCCGCCCGCCGGGAGGAGCTGCTGAGCCGTGGTTTCCCCGCCTACACGACGACGCCCGGCTGGCTCGGCTACTCCGACGAGAAGCTCGTGCGGCTCGCCCACGAGGCCGTCGCGGAGGGTTTCACCCAGATCAAGCTGAAGGTCGGCGCGAACGTCGAGGACGACGTGCGGAGGATGCGCATCGCGCGGGAGGCCGTCGGACCGGACGTGCGGATCGCCGTCGACGCCAACCAGCGCTGGGACGTCGGCCCCGCGATCGAGTGGATCGGAGCGCTCGCGCCGTTCGACCCGTGGTGGGTGGAGGAACCGACGAGCCCCGACGACGTCCTCGGCCACGCCGCGATCCGCCGGGCCGTGAGCCCCGTGAAGATCGCCACGGGTGAGCACGTGCAGAACCGGATCGTGTTCAAGCAGCTCCTCCAGGCCGGTTCCCTCGACGTGCTGCAGATCGACGCGGCCCGGGTCGCGGGGGTCAACGAGAACGTGGCGATCCTGCTGCTCGCCGCGAAGTTCGGCGTCCCGGTCTGCCCGCACGCGGGCGGCGTGGGGTTGTGCGAACTCGTGCAGCACCTGTCGATGTTCGACTTCGTCGCCGTCGCGGGCACCACGCAGGACCGGGTGATCGAGTACGTCGACCACCTGCACGAGCACTTCGTCGACCCCGTCGACGTCTCCGGCGGGTGCTACCACGCGCCGCGGAACCCGGGTTTCAGCGCAGAGATCCACCCGGGGACCCTGCAGCACTTCGCCTTCCCGGACGGCGCCGAGTGGCGCCCCGTCGCGACGGAGGTGCCGGCGTGAGCGGGATGGACGGGCTGCGGGTGCTGGTGACCGGGGGCGCCTCGGGGATCGGCGCGGCCACGGCGGCACGCTTCGAGGAGGAGGGGGCGCGGGTCGTCGTGCTCGACCGGGAACGCGCGGAGGGGTTCACCTCGGTGGTGGCCGACCTCTCCGACGACGCCTCCGTCCGAGCGGCGGTCGCGGAGGCCGTCGAGACCCTCGGCGGGCTCGACGTCCTGGTCAACAACGCGGGGATCGGAGCGACCGGGAGCGTCGCCGACAACGACGACGAGGAGTGGCACCGCGTGTTCGACGTCAACGTGCTGGGCATCGTGCGCACCACCCGGGCCGCGCTGCCGGCCCTGCGCGCCTCCGAGCACGCGGCCGTGGTGAACACGTGCTCCATCGCGGCGTGGACGGGACTGCCGCAGCGCGCCGTCTACTCTGCCACCAAGGGCGCCGTGCAGGCGCTCACCCTCGCGATGGCCGCCGACCACCTGGCCGACGGGATCCGGGTCAACTGCGTGAACCCGGGGACGGCGGACACGCCATGGGTGCAGCGCCTGCTCGACGCCAGCGCCGACCCGGCCGCCGAACGGGCTGCGCTGCAGGCCCGGCAGCCCACCGGACGCCTGGTGAGCGCGGAGGAGGTCGCGCACGCGATCGTCCACCTCGCCGACCCGCGGTCCTCGGCCACCACCGGCGTCGCGCTGGCGGTGGACGGTGGCCTGCACACGCTCCGTCTCCCCGCCCGGAGCGTGTGACGTGCTGGACCTCGGGCGCTGGGGATTGGGCGCGGCCGCCCTCGGGAACCTCTACACGGCCGTGGACGACGCCACCGCCCGCGCGACCGTCGACGCCTGCTGGGACGCCGGGATCCGCTACGTCGACACCGCACCGCACTACGGGCTCGGGCTGTCGGAGCAGCGGGTGGGTGCCGCGTTGCGCGAGCGGCCCCGCGGTGAGTTCGTGCTGGAGACCAAGGTGGGCCGGCTGCTGAGACCGGTGCCCGCCCAGGGACGCGACAACGAGGGCGGGTTCGACGTCCCCGCGGCCTTCGAGCGGGTCTGGGACTTCTCCGCGGCGGGGGTGCGGAGGTCGGTGGAGGAGAGCCTGGCACGTCTCGGGCTGGACCGCATCGACGTCGCCCTCGTGCACGACCCCGACGATCACGTCGAGGAGGCCCGGGCCGGGGCGTTCCCGGAACTCCTGCGGATGCGCGAGGAGGGACTGATCGCCGCCGTCGGCGTCGGGATGAACCAGACGGAACTCCCGACCCGCTTCGTCGAGGAGTTCGACCTCGACGTCGTCCTCGTCGCCGGGCGCTACCACCTGCTCGACGCGAGCGCGCTGACGGAGCTGTTGCCGACCGCGGTGCGCCGGGGGACGGCCGTCGTCCTCGGCGGGGTGTTCGCCTCCGGGATCCTGGCCCACGACGATCCGCCGGCCGAGGCCACCTACGCCTACGCACCGGCGCCGGCGGAACTGCTGGAGCGGGCGCGGCGGATCGCGGTGGTCGCCCGCGAGCACGGGACGACGTTGCCGGCGGTGGCGGTGCAGGCCGCTTCCGCGCACCCGGGCGTCGCCTCGCTCGTGCTGGGGATGCGTTCCCCGGCGGAGGTCGCCCGCAACGCGGCGCTCTTCGACACCCCGGTGCCCCCGGAGGCCTGGGAGGCGTTGCAGCGCGAACACCTGCTGCCCGCGGGGATGCCGGTGCCGACGGAGGCCGGCGCATGACCTCGGTGATCGACGCCCACCACCACCTCTGGAACCCCGCGGTCCGCGCGTACCCGTGGATGGTGGACGAACTGGCGAAACCCTTCACCCTCGAGGACCTGCGGCAGGTGACGGCGTCGGCCGGGGTGGACCGCACCCTGCTCGTCCAGACCGTCTCCGACCTCGCCGAGACGCGGGAGTTCCTCGCGACCGCGGCTGCGTCGCAGGGGCTCATCGCCGGCGTCGTCGGCTGGGTGGAACCCACCGGCGACGTCGCGGGGCAGATCGCGGAACTCCGGGACGGGCCGGGGGGCGACCTCCTCGTCGGGGTCCGCCACCAGGTCGAGGACGAGGCCGACCCGGACTGGTTCGCCCGTCCCGGGGTGGTGGACGGTGCGCGGTCGGCCGCCGGCGCGGGGTTGGTGACCGACCTGCTCGTGCGCTTCGACCAGCTCCCGTCGGCGACGAGGCTCGTGGACGCGGTGCCCGACGGTCGTTTCGTCCTCGACCACGGGGCCAAACCCCCGATGGGTACCGAGGACTACGGCGTGTGGGAGACCGGGGTCCGGGAGGTCGCCCGCCGCCCGCAGGTCGTCGGCAAGCTCTCCGGGCTCTTCACCCTGGACCACCAGGAACTCCTCCCCGTCGCCGTCGCCCACCTGATCGACGTCTTCGGTCCGGACCGGCTGGTCTTCGGGACCGACTGGCCGGTCAGCACCCTCGCCCAGGAGTACGCCGACGTCGTGGCCCGCACCCGGGAACTCCTGAGCGGGTTCTCGACCTCCGAACGCGACGCCGTCCTGGCCGGGAACGCCGTCTCCACCTACCAGCTGCAACCCCTCTGAGAGGAACCGCACCGTGGCCATGTTCACCGACGCCCCGCAGCGTCCCGAGCTGTACCGGAAGTTCGAACGCGAGGTCCCGCAGTGGTACCGGGACGTCAAGTTCGGGATCTTCGTCCACTGGGGTGCCTACTCGGTGCCGGCCTGGGCCGAACCCATCGGCGAGCTCGGCACGATCGACCCCCACGAGTGGATGAAGCACAACCCCTACGCCGAGTGGTACGCGAACACCATCCGCCTCGACGGCTCTCCCGCCCAGCAGCACCACGCGGAGGTGCACGGCGGGAAGCCCTACGACGAGTTCCTCGACGAGTGGTCCGCGTCGGAGTTCGACCCGGTCGACCTGGTGGCGCTCTTCCGGCGCGCGGGTGCGGGGTACCTCGTCCCGACCACCAAGCACCACGACGGCATCACGTTGTGGGACGCCCCGGGCACGGGAACCCGCAACACCGTGGCCCGCGGCCCGCGGCGGGACATCGTCGCCGAGTTCGCGGCGGCCGCCCGCGCCGCCGGGATGAAGTTCGGCACCTACTACTCCGGCGGCCTCGACTGGCACTTCACCGACCTGGCCCCGCACGACGGCGACCCGCTGCTGGAGAACCGCCCCGTGGACGCGGCGTACAACTCCTACGCCTTCGCCCACGTCGCCGACCTCATCGCGAAGTACGCCCCGGACGTCCTCTGGGGTGACATCGAGTGGCCCGACGCAGGCAAGCCCGACGGCCCGGAGAGCTTCGCCCGCATCCTCGAGCGGTACTACGCCGCCGTGCCCGAGGGTGTGGTCAACGACCGCTGGGGACTGACGCACTGGGACTTCCGGACGAGTGAGTACCAGGCCGGTCGCGACGCCGAGTCGCAGGGCGTGTGGGAGAACTGCCGCGGGATCGGGTACTCGTTCGGCTACAACCAGGTCGAGGACGCCTCGCACTACCTGGACGGGCCGGGCGCGGTGCGCCACCTGCTGGACGTCGTCTCCCGCGGCGGGAACTTCCTGCTCAACGTCGGTCCGGACGAGGCCGGTCGCATCCCGGAACTGCAGCGGCGCTGCCTCGAACAGGTCGGGGACTGGATGGAGCTGAACTCCACCGCGGTGCACGGGACGACGACGTGGGTGGAGGGTTCCGCCTCGGAGGAGCCGTGGGTCCGCTTCACCCGCAGCGGTGACGTCGTGCACGCCGTCGTCGACGCGACCGGCCCGGTGACCCTCGACGTCCCCGCCGGGTCGCTCTCGCCCGCTTCGGCCCGGCTGCCCGACGGCACTCCGGTGCCGGCGCGGGAGGAGGACGGCCGGGTCGTGCTCGAGGTCCCCGCCGCGACGGTGCCCGGTCCGGTCGTGGTGGACCTCGACCTGGCGTGACGGTCAGTCGGGCGGGAGAGGTCCCTCGCCACCGTGGTCGGCACTGACCGACCGCAACCACTGCTCGACGCCCGCGACGTGGACCTCGGCCCAGGCCCGGGCCACGTCGTGCCGGCGCGTGGCCATCGCCTGCTGGATGGCGCGGTGCTCGTCGAGGGTCCGGGTCGTCGCGGACTCCTGGGTCAGCCCGCGCCACACGCGGGCCCGGTGCAGCGGGCCGGAGAAGCTCTCGATGAGAGAGGCGAGGACGGAGTTCCCGGACCCCAGGGCGATCCGCCGGTGGAACTCCTGGTCGTTGGCGACCAGGTCCTCCACGGTGGGGTCGGGACCCAGTTCGTCGAGCAGGTCGGCGAGTGCGGTGATCTCGGCGTCGTCCATGCGGGTCGTCGCCATCGACGTCGCGGCGGGTTCGAGCAGTCGGCGGACCTCGAGGAACTCCAGCAGCGAGTCGTCGCGCTGGACGTCCACGACGAACGTCACGGCGTCCAGCATCACCCCGGGTTCGAGGCTGGAGACGTAGGTGCCGTCCCCCTGCCGGACGTCGAGGACGTTGATGAGGGCCAGCGCCCGGACGGCTTCGCGCAGCGAGTTGCGGGACAGCCCGAGGGCGGCGCTGAGTTCCGCCTCGCGGGGCAGCCGGTCACCCGGCCGGAGTTCCCCGCCGAGGATCATCTGCTTGATCTGCTCGATGGCCTCGTCGGTGAGCGCCACGTCAGCCGTTCCCGCCCTGCTGGTCCCGGAAGCTCCACACGAACGGCAGGCCGTCGTCCCCGCCGGAGTAGTCGTCGGCCGCCGACTGCAGGGGGGTCACCCGCGCCTGCCAGGCCAGGTTCGCGGGGTGGTCCCGGAGGTGTTCGCGCATCACCTGGTAGTCCTCGACGTCGAGCCAGTGGAAGACGTCGCAGCCGTCGCGCCAGATCCGCCAGTCACGCACCCCGGCCTCGGCCAGGGCCTGCAGGAGGTCGTCGGGAACCCTGGCGTGCAACCGGTCGTAGTCCTCGACCGCGTCCTCGTGCAGGCGGGTGTGCAACGTCCTCTCCATGCCGCAACGCTACCCGCAGTCCCCCCGGGAGCTCAGGGTTGGCGACGTTCGACCCGCCAGGGCCCGGCGTCGTCGAGGGCGGCCGGACCGGCGTCGGCCACGAAGACCAACCGGTCGTGCAACCGGGAGGTCCGGCCCTGCCAGAACTCCACCTCCCGGGCCCGCACGAGGTACCCACCCCAGTGCGGGGGCACCGGCACGTCGTCCGCGGAACCGGTGTCCGGCCAGCGTTCCCGCAGTTCCGCCTCGCGCGCGTGCAGCGCCGCGGCGGAGGGGACGGTCTGCGACTGCTCGCTCGTCCAGGCCCCGATGCGGGAACCGTGGGGACGGCTGACGAAGTAGGCCCCGGTCTCGGCCCGGGGGACCTCCTCGGCCACACCCCGGACGGAGACCTGACGGTGCAGGCCGTGCCAGCCGAAGAGCAGCGCGACCCGCGGGTCGTGGGCGATCCCGTGGGCCTTGCGGGAACGCTGGTTGGTGAAGAACACGAACCCCCGGCCGTCGACGGCCTTGAGCAGCACGGTGCGGGCCGAGACACCGTCGGTGTCCACCGTCGCGACGGTCATCGCGTTGGGTTCGACCACGTCGGCGGCCACGGCGGCGGAGTACCAGTCCTGGAACTGCGCGAGCGGTGTCGCGGCGAGGGTCGACTCGTCGAAGGGCGTGGTGCCGTAGTCGACACGACGGGCAGCGGGGTCTTCCACGGGACCACGCTATCCCCGTGGCTCAGCCGCCCGTCAGCCGCCAGGTGGTTCCCGCGGGGAGCTCACGCTCCGCGCCGTCGGGCGTGACGAGGTGCAGCGGCTCCGGACCGACCGCGCGGGCCCGCGTCCCGTCGCTGACCAGACCGCTGCGTTCGGGGAGACCGATCACGACGCGACCGTGGCGGCGGGACCAGTGCCGGAGTTCCGCCGTGAGCGAGGGTTCGTGGTGCGGCCGCAGGACGGCCCCGGCGACGCGGTCGAACCCGTGGGTGTCGGTGACGCCGGCGTGGTTCGGGTCCAGTCCCTCCGCGATCGCGATGTCCGCGCCGAGCAGGACGGCTCCCGCGCTCCCGCCGTAGACCAGCCCGCCGCCGTCGAGGAACGTCCGCAACGGTTGCCAGAGGCCGCGCTGGCGGATCTCCTGAACCAGGTCGAAGGTGTTGCCGCCCGGGAGGGCCACCACGTCCACCCCGGTCAGGTCGCCGTCCCCGCCGTCCTCACCGTCTTGGCCCACGCCCCAGGCCTGCACCGTGAACTCGCCCCGGGCGGCCAGCGCGGCGCGGAACCAGCGGACGCTGCCGTCGCGCTGCGCCCCAGGAGCCATCGCGAACGGCCAGAGGGCGACGCGGCGACCCGGCAGGAACACCTCGTCCCACAGCAGCGCCTCGTCGTGCTCGTCCCCGCCGCCGCCGAGGTGGACCGTCACCCCGTCACCCCGCCGTGCGTCGTGGCAGCGCTCGGTCGCTCGTCCTCGGCGTCGGTCACCGGACCGGGACGGGACGCCCGTTCGGCGGGCAGGGGTGCGTCGTCGACCTCCACCCGTCCAGGATGCAGCACGGACGACTCGCGCGAGGTCGGGCCCCGGGTGCGGACGGGGGGTGGGGCACCGCGAGCCCGCTGACGCGCGGACGACCATCGGCTACCTTGTCGCCGAAGGCTCTGGAAACGTTCGCAGGGCAGCAGGGGGGGTCGTGGTGGGTCCAGGTCGTCCGCCCACGATGCGTGACGTCGCAGCGCACGCCGGGGTCAGCATCAGCACCGTCTCGCGGGTCGTCAACGCCGAGAGGTACGTCGACCCGGGCACGCGCGAGAAGGTCGAGGCGTCCGTCGCGAGCCTGGGGTTCCTGCGCAACGAGAGCGCCCGCACGCTCCGGCCAGGGCAGCGCACCGCGACGATCGCCCTCGTCGTCGAGGACCTCACGAACCCCTTCTCCGCCGACCTGGCCCACGGGGTCGAACTCGTCGCGGCCGGCGCGGGGTACGTGATGCTGCTGCTCTCGACCGGTCGCGACGCGAACGGCGACCGGGACCGGGCCCGGGAACGCGAGATCGTCGCCGAACTGCTGAGCCGCCGGGTGGACGGCGTCCTGATCGTCCCGGGGGCCGACGACGCGGACGGCCACTACGCCGCGCTCGCCGAGCGCGCCCCCGTCGTCTTCGTCGACCGCCTCCCGCGCGGGGTCCGGGGTGACGTCGTCCTGCTGGACAACTCCGGCGGCAGCCGGCGTCTCACGACGTGGTTGCTGGACCGGGGGCACCGCCGGATCGGCTACGTCGGCGGCGACCAGCGCTCCGGTCCGGGATCCCGCCGGTACGCGGGGTTCCGTGCGGCGCTCAAGGCGGCGGGGATCGGTGAGGAGCCCGAACTGCTCCGGTTCGGTCACCACAGCAGCGACGAGGCCAGGACCGCGACGAACGGGCTCCTCGCGCTGTCGCGACCGCCCACCGCGCTGTTCTGCGACAACAACCGGATGACGGTCGGGGCACTGCTCGCCGTCCACCGGGCGCGGGCCGACGTCGTCCTCGCGGGTTTCGACACCGTGGAACTCGCCGAGGTCCTCGTGGACCGGGTCGCCCTCGTGACCTACGATCCCGTCGACGTCGGTCGCCGGGCGGCGAGGCTGCTCACCGAGCGGCTGTCCGGCGAGACGTCCGCCCCACGCCGCATCACCGTTCCGGTCGAACTCGCGGAGTTCGGCAGCTGAAGAAGGACCGTCGAGGAGGACGTCGTGCACGACCAGCGTCAGGTCACCGAAGCCCGTCTGGAACGAGCGGTCGTGCAGCGCATCGCGCCCGCCGTGCACACCCGGTCCCTGCCCGTGGAGGTGGCCGCCTGGCCCGCACCGGGTGAACCCGTCCCGATCGAGGAGGGCCTCGGCGCGACGTACGGTGAGTTCGCCGTGGGGCAGGCCTGGGGACCGCCCTGGAGCACCACCTGGTTCCGGTTGCGCGGGGAGGTCCCGGCGGACTGGGCCGGACGTGAGGTCGAGGTCGTGTTCGACCTGGGCACCGACGCCCGCAACGTGGGGTTCCAGGCGGAAGGGCTCGTCTACACGCCGGCGGGCGAACCGGTGAAGTCCATCAACCCGCTCTCGACCTGGATCCCGGTGCCGGCCGGGACGACGACGTTCGAGTTCTTCGTCGAGGCCGCGGCCAACCCCGACGTGCTCGGTGGCGGCGGGCGGGCGTTCGACCCCTCCCCGATGGGTGACGTGCTGACCGCCCCGAGGGACCCGCTCTACGTCCTGGCCCGCGCCGACCTCTGCGTGCGCGACGTCGAGGTCGCCGAGCTGCTGAGCGACCTGGAGGTCCTCGGTGGGCTGATGCTGGAACTCCCGCTCGAGGACGCCCGGCGCTACGAACTCCTGCGGGGCATCGACCTGGCGCTCGACGCCCTCGACCCGCACGACGTGGCGGGCTCCGCCGCCCGGACGCGGGCGGTGCTCGCTCCGCTGTTCGCCGCGAAGGCCCGCGCCTCGGCGCACCGCGTCAGCGCCGTCGGCCACGCGCACATCGACTCCGCCTGGCTCTGGCCCCTGCGCGAGACGGTCCGCAAGGTCGCGCGGACGGCGGCGAACGTCACCCAGTTGATGGACGTGCACCCCTCCTTCGTCTACGCCATGAGTTCCGCCCAGCAGTTCGCCTGGATCGCCGAGCACCGCCCCGAGGTGCACGAGAAGGTGAAGCGGCGCATCGCCGAGGGACGTTTCGTCCCCGTCGGCAGCATGTGGGTCGAGTCCGACACCAACATGGTCGGGTCCGAGGCCATGGTCCGTCAGTTCCTCGAGGGCAAGGGGTACTTCGCCCGCGAGTACGGGATCGACACCGAGGAGGCGTGGCTCCCCGACTCCTTCGGGTACTCGGCCGCGCTGCCGCAGATCATGAAGCTCGCCGGGGTCCGCTGGTTCCTCACCCAGAAGATCTCCTGGAACACCGACAACAAGTTCCCGCACCACACCTTCGACTGGGAGGGCATCGACGGCACCCGGATCTTCACCCACTTCCCGCCCGTCGACACCTACAACTCCGAGCTCTCGGCGAAGGAACTCGCGCACGCCGCCCGGAACTACCAGGAGAAGGGCCGCGCCGAGTGGTCCCTCGTCCCGTTCGGCTGGGGTGACGGCGGCGGTGGCCCCACCCGCGAGATGCTCTCCCGCGCGGACCGCCTCGGGGACCTGGAGGGCTCGACGAGGGTCTCGCTGCACTCACCCCGCGAGTTCTTCACCACCGCGGAGCAGGACTACCCCGACCGGCCGGTGTGGTCGGGTGAGCTGTACCTGGAACTGCACCGCGGCACCTACACCTCGCAGGCGAAGACCAAGCAGGGCAACCGGCGCAACGAGCACCTGCTGCGCGAGGCCGAGCTCTGGGCCACCACGGCGAGCGTCCGGCATGGAGCGGAGTACCCCGCGGCGAGGTTGCAGGAGCTGTGGCGGACGGTGCTGCTGCACCAGTTCCACGACATCCTGCCCGGTTCCTCGATCGCGTGGGTGCACCGCGAGGCCGCGGCCACCCACGCCCGGGTCAGCGCGGAACTCGAAGGGATCGTCGCGACCTCGTTGGCGACGGTGGCGGGGGAGGGCACGACCGCGCTCGTCGCCAACCCCACCCCGCACCCGCGCACCGGGGTGCCCGCGCTCGGTCTCGGCGTCGCGGAACCCTCCGCCGCCGTCGTGAACTTCACCTCCGACGGTCCGGACACCGTCCTGGACAACGGGGTGCTGCGGGTGCGCGTCGACGCGGCCGGCAACGTCACCTCCGTCCTCGACCTCGCCGCCGACCGGGAGGTGCTGCTGCCGGGGACGCACGCCGGTCTGCTGCAGCTGCACCGCGACACCCCCAACAAGTGGGACGCCTGGGACGTCGACGCGCACTACCGCCACGTCGTGCGCGACCTCGTCGAGGCCGACTCCGTCGAGCTGCACGCCGACGAGGGGGAAGGGGCGAGCGTCGTCGTCACCCGGTCCACCGGTGCGAGCACGCTCGTCCAGACGGTCCGGTTGCCGCGCGGGGAGTCCCGCATCGCCTACACCCTCGACGTCGACTGGCACGAGCGCGAGGCGATGCTCAAGGCGGCCTTCGGCCTCGACGTCCACGCCGACCGCTCGGCCTCCGAGATCCAGTTCGGCCACGTGTTCCGGGCGACCCACGAGAACACCAGCTGGGACGCCGCCCGGTTCGAGATCTGCGCGCACCGCTGGCTGCACGTCGCGGAGGCCGGGTACGGCGTCGCGGTGACGAACTCCGCCACCTACGGTCACGACGTGACCCGCTCGGTCGTGGCGGACGGCCGCCCCGGCACCACGGTGCGGTTGTCGCTGTTGCGGGCGCCGCTCTCGCCGGACCCGGAGACAGACCAGGGTCGTCACGTCCTGGAGTACTCCCTCGTGGTGGGGGCGGACATCGCCGACGCCGTGCGCGAGGGGTACCGGCAGAACCTGCCGGAACGGGTCGTCACCGGCGCCGGTCCGGTCGCGCCGCTCGTCGCCGTCGACGTCCCGGGCGTGGTGGTGGAGGCCGTGAAGCTCGCCGAGGACGGGTCGGGCGACGTCGTCGTCCGGCTCTACGAGTCCCTGGGGGCCCGCGAGCGGGCTCGGCTCACCTGGGGTTTCCCGGTCGCGTCGGTGTCCGAGGTCGACCTGCTCGAACGCCCGCGGGAGGAAGGCGTGACGAGCGTGCAGGACGGCGGGGCGAGCGTCTCGCTGCGGCCCTTCCAGATCCTCACCCTCCGCCTCGCCCGGGCCTGATCAGGGCGCGTCGCGCAGGACGGCGCCGGGGGGTGGGGGAGCGCCGACCACCCACCCGGCGTCGGCCGCGGCGGCGAGCGCGGCGGTCAGGGCGGTGCGTTCCGGCCGGCCGCTCGCCCGGGCCAGCGCGGCGACGGTGTCGAACTCCGGCATCACCTGCCGGACGATCCCGCCGGCGTGGCCGACCTTCACCGCGACGCTCCCGCCCTCGACCGCCACGTCGACCCAGCCCCGCGGCAGCGCGAACCGGGTGCAGTCGCTGCGGCGCACGCCCAGCGTCGACGTGCTCGCGACCACCTCCGCCTCGAGCGCGTCGGCGCGTTCGGGCGCGGCGAGCACGGTGAGGACGTGCGCCGGGCGGCCCTTCTTCATGAGGACGGGGACGAGCCACGCGTCGTCGGCGCCGGTGGCGAGCAACCCTGCGAGGACCCCCGGCCACAACCGGGGGTCGAGGTCGTCGACGTTCGCCTCGAGCTGGACCCCGCGGCGACGCGGAACCGCTGCGGCCGTGCGCGTTCCGACGACCACCCGGGTCACGTTCGGACGCCCGGCGACGTCGCGCGTCCCCGCCCCGGTGCCCGACCCCGTGACCCGCAGCCCGGGCAGGTCCTCGTCCTCGCCGAGCGCCGCGAGGAGGGCCATGCCGGTGGGGGTGGTGAGTTCGCCCTCGCCGCCGGCCAGCACCCGCCGGCCCCGGGAGAGTTCCACGACGGCCGGGACGGGGACGGGGATCGAGCCGTGCGCGGCCCGGACCCGTCCCGAGCCGAGCGCGACGGCTCCCGAGCTCACGGTGGTGATCCCGAGGTCGTGCAGCGCGGCGCAGACCCCGACGACGTCGGCGATCGAGTCGAGCGCGCCGACCTCGTGGAAGTGCACGTCGGCCGCGGGCACCCCGTGGACGTGGCCCTCGGCCCGGGCCAGCAGCGCGAACACCGCGGTGGCGTCGTCGCGCACCCGCGCCGCGAGGCCCGCGCCGGCCAGCATCGCCTCGATGCTCGACCAGCTGCGGTGCGGCGGGTCCTCGTCGCGCAGGTCCACCTCGGCCTTCGTGGCCCGCAGCCCGGCCCGGGTGACGGTCGCCGTCGAGATCGCCACGGCGTCCCCCACGACCGCGGCCACGGCGCCCCGGACGGCGTCCAGGGACGCGCCCGCGTCCAGCAGGGCGCCGAGCAGCATGTCCCCGGCGATGCCGGCGGAGGCGTCGATCCACGCGTGCGTCATGCCCCGTCCTCCTGCGGTGCGGCGATCTGCGCGGCCAGGTGACCTGCGCCGTACCCGTTGTCGATGTTCACGACGCTCACGCCCGGCGCGCAGGAGTTCAGCATGGTCAGCAGCGGGGCGAGCCCGCCGAACGCCGCGCCGTAGCCGACGGAGGTCGGCAACCCGACGACCGGGGCGCTCACCAGCCCGGCGACGACGCTGGGCAGCGCGCCGTCCATCCCGGCGGCCACGACGATCACCCGGGCCCGGCGGAGCAGGTCGAGGCGCGCGAGCACGCGGTGCAGCCCGGCGACGCCGACGTCGACGACGAGTTCGCTGCGCCGGCCCAGGTAGCCCGCGGTGAGGTGCGCCTCCCGTGCGGCGGGCAGGTCGGAGGTCCCCGCGGCGAGCACGACGACGAGGCCGCCCCGCGGTTCCGGCCGCGTCGGCGGCCAGGCCAGCAACCCGGCGCTCTCGTCGTGGAACGCGTCGGGCAGGACGTCCAGGACGGCGGCGGCGTGCTCGGCGCCGGCCCGGGTGAACAACGTCGTGACGTCGGGACGCCCGGCGAGGGCGGTCGCGATGCGCCGCACCTGCTCGGGGGTCTTGCCGGCGCAGTAGACCGCCTCGGGGTAGCCGCGCCGCGCCCCCCGGTCCAGGTCGAGCTCGGCGATCCCGGCCAGCGGGTCGGGGAGCGGTTCAGCCACGTTGCAGCACCTCCAGGGTGAACGCCCCGGACTGCATCCCGGCGAGGTCGAGGGTCGCCCAGCGGAACCCCGCGCCGCGCACGGCGCTCAGCACGCCCGGGCGCAGCTCGCCGGCCGCGCGCAGCAGGTCCTCGGGGTGCAGTTCGAGCCGGGCGATCTCGCCGTGGTGGCGGACCCGGACGTCCGCCAACCCCAGCGCGTGCAGCGCCGCCTCGGCGGCCTCCACCTGGGCGAGCTTCGCCGGGGTGACCTCCTGGTGGTGCGGGATGCGGGACGCGAGGCACGGCGCGGCGGGTTTGTCGGCGCAGGGCAGGGCCCAGGCCCGGGCGAGCGCGCGGACCTGCGCCTTGTCCATGCCGGCGTCGGCCAGTGGACGCAGGACTCGGTGCGCCGCAGCGGCTCTCGACCCCGGACGGTCGGGACGCCGGGCGTCGTCGGCGTTCTCGCCGTAGGCGACGGCGTCCAGGCCGTGGGCCTGCACGACGTCGTCGTCGATCCGCTGGAACAGCTCGTCCTTGCAGTGGAAGCAGCGGTCCGGCCCGTTGGCGCGGTAGGCGGGGTTGTCGCCCTCGCGGGTCGCGACCTCCAGTACCCGGACCCCGACGTGGGCGGCGACGTCGTGGGCCGCGACCCGTTCGCTCGCGGGCAGGCTCGGGGACACCCCGAGGACGGCGGTCACCCGGGACGCCCCCAGCGTGCGCGCCGCGGCCGCCAGCACGACGGAGGAGTCCACCCCGCCGGAGAACGCGACGCCGAGCCGCTCGATGCCCTCGAAGCAGCGCGCCAGCGGGCCGGGCACCCCGTCCCGGTCGGGGGGGACGGGTGACGAGCTGGGCATCGCGGTTCCTTCCGGTTCGCTCGGGCGACCGCACGCGGACGGTCCTGCACCCCATTCAAGCCACCCGGGACAGCGGGGACCACCACGGTTGCCAGGAGTTGCTACGGTCGCCCGCAACCGCGGGGCGACGGGGCGACGGGGGACCGGAGGTGGGACGTGGACGAGGTGGGCGAGCTCCCACCCGGGGCGTCCCCCGAACCTCCCGGGCCGGCCCGCGACGCCACCGTCACCATCTACGACGTCGCGGCGGCCGCCGGGGTGTCCGCCTCGACCGTCTCGCGGGCCTTGTCGAAACCCGGGCGGGTGAGCTTCCGCACCGCCGAACACGTCCGCCGGGTGGCCACCGAGCTGGGGTACCGGTCCTCGCGGACGCTGCTGCCGATGTCCGCCCGCGGGACGGGCGTGCTCGCCTTCGTGGTCGCCGACATCGCCAACCCGGTGTTCGTCGGGATGATCCGCGGGGCCGAGCGGGCCGCGGCCCGGTACGACCTCACCTTGGCGATCGTCGAGACGCAGGAGTCCGAGCACGCCGAGGCGCAGGCCCTGGCCCGTCTGGAGGCGACGGTGGACGGTTTCGTCCTGGCCTCCTCCCGGCTGAGCGACCAGGCGATCCGGGCGGTGGCGAAGCGCCGGCCGGTCGTCGTGCTGAACCGTTCCGTCGGGTCGGTCACCTCGGTGCTCAGCGACAACGTCCGGGCCGTCAAGAAGGCCGCCGAGCACCTCGTGGAGCGGGGACACTCCTCCATCGCCTACCTCGCCGGGCCCGAGAACTCCTACGCGGACGGGACCCGCTGGCGCGGTCTGCAGGAGGCGGGTCTGGAGCTGGACCTGCGGGTCGTCCGCATCGGCGCGAACCTGCCCACCCTGCGCGGGGGGGCCGAGGCCGCGCAGGTCTGGGGGAGGCGCCCGACCACCGCGGTCATCGCCTACAACGACCTCATGGCCATCGGGTTCCTCAAGGCGGTGACCGCGGGCGGGCGCCGTGTCCCGCAGGACGTCAGCGTCATCGGGTTCGACAACATCGTCGACGCGGAACTCGTCGGGCTGACGTCGATCGCGGCGCCGCTGGTGGACATCGGGTCCACCGGGGTCGCGCACGTGGCCTCCGGCACCGTCCGCCACACCGGTGGGGTCCGCGACGGCCTCACCGGCGAACCCGTCCTGCTGCCGGCCTGGCTCGTCGTGCGCGGGTCCACCGGCCCCCACGCCGGCTCACGCCCCGCCCGGCGCCCGGCGACCTCAGTCCGTCGGGGTCAGCGCCGCGAGGCGTGACGCGACGAGCTCCACGAGCTCGCGGTCCTCCCCGAGCCCGGGGTGCAGCAGGTCCAGGACGTCCGGGACCCCCTGCGCCGCAGCGTGCTCCGCCCGGTCCGCCGCCGGGTCGTCGACGGGGGCCCCGACGCCCCGCAGGTGCAGGACCCACGCCGCGATCGCCGTCGCGCAGCCCACCGGTGACCGGCCGGCAGCGCGTTCGGCCAGCAGGGCGGGGACGATCCGCAACGGCAGCTTGAGCGAACCGCCGGCGGCGATCTGCGCGAGCAGGTGCCGCACCCCGGGGTTCGCGTAGCGCTCCAGCAACGCCGCCCGGTACGCGGTGAGCTCCTCGGCCGGGAGGTCGAGGTGGCGGCAGGCCTCGTCCCAGAACTCCTCGACCCAGCCCCGGCACTCCGGGTCGGCGACGGCGTCGGCGATGGTGCGGTGACCCCGCACGCTCGCGGCGTAGGCCAGCAGCGAGTGCGACCCGTTGAGCAGCCAGAGCTTGCGCCGTTCGTAGGGGGTCACGTCGTCGACGAAGGTCACCCCGGCGCTCTCCCAGGCCGGTCGGCCGGCGGGGAAGCGTCCGCTGACGACCCACTCCGAGAACGGCTCCGTCGGGACGGGTGCCTCGTCGGTGGTCCCGGTCAGCGCGGTCACCGTGGCGAGCACCTCCTCGGTCGTCGCGGGTGTGATCCGGTCGACCATGGAGTCGGCGAAGTCGACCTCCGCCCCGATCCACGCGTGCAGCGCGCTGTCGAGGAGTTCCGCCAGTTCCAGCACGACCGTCGCGGTCACCGCCCCGTTGTGCGCGAGGTTGTCGCAGGAGAGCACCGTGACCGGGCCTGCTCCGGCCGCCCGGCGGGCGGCGAGACCCGCGACGAGGCGCCCCGGCAGGGTGGTCACCGGGGCGGTGACGTCGGTGCGCAGGGCCTGCAGGTCGGCGACGACGTCGGAGCGGTCGACGTCGAGGTGCCCGTCGCCCGTGCGCAGGTAGGCGGCCTCGGTCGCCGTGATCGTGACGATCGCCGTCTCGCGGCGGCGCAGCAGGTCCAGGTAGGTGTCGTGGTCGGTGCTGGGGTGCACCTGCGCGAGCGACCCGATCACCTCGGCGTGGTCGCCGTCGGCCCCGCGCACGAGCAGCGTGTAGAGCCCGTCCTGGCGGGCGAGGCGGACGGCGGCGTCGGGACGACGGCCGGTGAACGCGGCGATGCCCCAGTCCGCGGCGTCGCTGGCGTGCGCGGTGTACCAGGCCTGGTGGGCGCGGTGGAAGTTCCCCAGCCCCAGGTGCACGATGCGCACCGGCGGCGCGGGCGGGGTTCCGGGCAGGTCGCGGGACAGGCGCACGGTCTGAGGGCCGGTCTGGGTGCGGGTCACAGTCGGAACGCCTTCCGGGGGTTGCGGGTCACGAGGTCGACGATCGTCTCGGCCGCCTCGTCCTCCTCGAGCCGGCCGTCGGCGACGAGGGTGGAGAGGTGGACGGCGTCGAGACGGCGCGCCATGTCGTGGCGGGCGGGGATCGAGCAGAACGCGCGGGTGTCGTCGATGAACCCCGACGACTTGGAGAACCCCGCCGTCTCGGTCACCGCGGCACGGGCCCGGCCGATCGCGTCGGGGGCGTCGAGGAACCACCACGGCGCCCCGACGTGCACCGCGGGGTAGAAACCGGCCAGCGGGGCGATCTCGCGGGAGAACGTCGTCTCGTCCAGGGTGAACAGGACCAGCTGGAACCCGGGGTTCGTCCCGAAGTCCTCCAGCACCGGCCGCAGCGCGCGGGTGAACTCGACCTGGACGGGGATGTCGGCGCCGACGTCCTTGCCGAACTCCCGCGCGGTCGGGCCGTGGTGGTCGCGGCAGACCCCGGGGTGCAGGGTCATGACGAGGCCGTCCTCCGACGACATCCGGGCCATCTCCCAGAGCAGGTGCCGGCGCAGCGTCGTGGCCTCGGCCTCGGCCAGTTCGCCCTTGCGCGCCAGCGCGTAGAGGTCGGCGGCCGTGCCCGCGTCGAGCTTGTCGGTGCGGACGTCGACGTGGCTGTGGTCGGCCGACACGGCACCGTGGGCGCGGAAGTGGTCGCGCCGGTCCTGCAGCGCCGCGAGGAACCCCCGGAAGTCCCCGGTGTCGATCCCGGACACCTCGTGCAGGCGGTCGGCGTGGTCGTTCCAGTCGGGCGCACCGACCTCGAGGTAGCGGTCGGGCCGGAACGTCGGGAGCACCCGGCCGGTGAACGTCGGGTCCTGCGCCAGCAGCCGGTGGTCGGCGAGGTCGTCGCACGGGTCGTCCGTCGTGGCCAGGACCTCGACGCCGAACCGCTCGAACAGGGCCCGGGGCCGGAACTGCGGGGTCGCCAGCGTCGCGGCGATGCGGTCGTGGATCTCGTCGGCGGTGTCGGCCGAGGGGCGGACGTCGACGCCGAAGAGTTCCACCAGCTGGACCTGCATCCAGTAGCGCACCGGGGTCCCGCGGTAGGCGGACCAGTTCTCGCAGAGCGACCGGAACGCCCGGCGGGACCCGTCGGCGTCCAGGGTGGTGCCCACCCCCAGGTCGCCGAGGTGGACGCCCTGGGCGTGCAGCATCCGCGTCACGTAGTGGTCGGGGGTGATGAGCAGCGACGTCGGGTCCCCGAAGGGGGTGTCGTGGGCGAGCCACGCCGCCGGCACGTGGCCGTGGGGGGAGAGGATCGGCAACCCCGAGACCTGGGCGTGCAGCCGCCGCGCGATCTCCCGGCGGACGGGGTCCGCGGGCAGCAGGCGGTCGGGGTCGAGCTGCAGCGGCGCAGCGGGCGTGGGCGACGACATGGGTCAACCTGAGCCCGGTCGCCGCGCCGCGGGCCACTAGTTGCCGGGAGTTGCCACCGCAGGGGGTCCCCCCTCGACAGCCCCGGGTGCCGAGATCCAGGCTCGGCGGGTGAACGTCACCGCGAGACCAGAGTGGGCGGACAGCTACGGCACCGATCCGGGTGATCCCACCCGCGCCGACGTCGTCGGCGGCCCGGGCGAACGCCTCGACCCCGCCGCCGTCGACGCCTTCGTCCGCGACGTCGTCACCCGCACCGCCGTGGACGGGAAGCGGGTCTGCCTCGTCGTCCCCGACGCCACCCGGAGCTGTCCGCTGCCGCAGCTGCTGCGGGCCGTGCACGCGGGCCTGGCCGGTCGGGCGAGCAGTGTCGACGTCGTGATCGCCCTCGGCACCCACCAGGGCATGAGCGAGGAGCAGCTCGCCCGCCACCTCGGCCACCCGGTCGGTGACCCGGGGGCGGTCTACCCGGGGTGGAACGTCGTCAACCACGCCTCGTGGGACCCGGCGACGTTCACCACCCTCGGCACGATCCCGGCGGAGCGGCTGGCCGAACTCACCGGGGGGTTGCTGACGGGCCCGGACGTCGAGGTGGCGATCAACCGCCTCGTCGCCGAGGCCGACGTCGCGCTCGTCGTGGGGCCGGTGTTCCCGCACGAGGTCGTGGGGTTCTCCGGCGGCAACAAGTACTTCTTCCCCGGGGTGTCGGGGCAGCAGGTCATCGACGTCTCGCACTGGGTGGGGGCGCTCATCACCAGCGCCGCGATGATCGGCAGCCGCGGGGTCACCCCCGTGCGCGCCCTGATCAACGAGGCCGCGGCGATGGTCCCCGCCCAGCGCCTGGCCCTGTGCCTCGTCGTCGCGTCCGGCACCGACGTGCTGCACGCCGCGGCCTTCGGCACGCCCGAGGACGCCTGGGCCGCCTGCGCCGAGGTCTCCACGCAGACCCACGTGACCTACCTGGACCGGCCGTTCCGGCGCGTCCTCTCCATCGTCCCCGAGAAGTACGAGGACCTCTGGACCGCCGCGAAGGGTTTCTACAAGCTCGAACCCGTCGTGGCCGACGGGGGCGAACTCATCCTCTACGCACCGCACATCACGCAGGTGTCGGTCATGCACCCGCACATCACCGAGATCGGCTACCACAACCGCGACTACTTCACCGGGCAGTGGGAGAGGTTCTCCGACCAGCCGTGGGGTGACCTCGCGCACTCCACCCACCTGCGCGGGCAGGGGACCTGGGACGCCGAGCACGGCGAACGCAACCGCGTCACCGTGACGCTGGCGACGGGCATCCCCGAGGAGGTGGCCCGGGCGGTGAACCTCGGCTACCTCGACCCGGCGGGCGTGGACGTCGCGGAGTTCCTCGCCGATCCGGACACGTTCGTGGAACCGCACGCCGGCGAGGTCCTGTACCGCCTGCGCGACGCTCCCCTCCCGCCGACGGCGTGAGACTCCCGACACCCACGACCAGCCAGCACAGGAGGACGTTCGCATGAGCAGCACCGTCAGGATCGGGATCGCCGGGTTCGGCACCCAGGGGTCGATGTACGCGAAGTTCGTGGCCGAGGGCCGCGTCGAGGGGATGACCCTGGGCGCGATCGCCGACGTCGACCCGGCCAGGCGCGCCGTCGCCGGCACCGACTTCTCGGACGTGCCGTTGCACGAGGACGTGATCGACATGCTCGACAGCGGTGACGTCGACGCGATCGTGACGACGGTGCCGCACTACCTGCACCCGGAGCTCGCGATCGCGGCGATGGAGCGCGGCGTCCACGTGCTCGTCGAGAAGCCCGCCGGCGTCTACGGCCGTCAGGTCGAGCAGATGAACGCCGTCGCCGCGGCCCACCCGGAACTGCGTTTCGGCGTGATGTTCAACCAGCGCAACAACCCGCTCTACCGTCGGCTGAAGGAGATCGTCGAGGCCGGCGAGATCGGCCGCATCATCCGCTCGAACTGGATCATCACCACCTGGTGGCGGCCCCAGGGCTACTACGACCAGAGCGCCTGGCGCGCCACCTGGGGCGGGGAGGGCGGCGGTGTCCTGGTGAACCAGGCACCGCACCAGCTCGACCTGTGGCAGTGGATCTGCGGGGTGCCGCAGTCGGTCTTCGCGAAGGTGTCCTACGGACTGCAGCGCGACATCGCCGTCGAGGACGAGGTGACCGTGCTCGCCGACTTCGGCGGTGGTTCCACCGGGGTGTTCGTCACCGCGACGCACGACCTCGTGGGCACCGACCGGCTGGAGATCCAGGGCGACGCCGGGAAGATCGTCGTCGAGGGCAGCAAGGTCGCCACCGTCACCCGGCTGCGCGAACCCGAACGCGACCTGTCCGCCGGCCTGGGGATGGACCAGGTCCGGCAGCTGTTCCGGGGGCAGCTGGACTCCACGCAGTTCCACACCCAGGAGACCATCGAGTTCGCCTCGCAGTGGGGCGAGCAGCACGTCGGCGTCCTCGCGAACTTCGCGGCGGCCGTCCTGCACGGCGAACCGCTGCTCGCGCCCGGTGCGGACGGACTGCTCGGGGTGCGACTGGCCAACGCCGTGCACCTCTCGAGCTGGACCGGGCAGGAGGTCGGCCTCGACTTCGACGACGACCTGTTCCTGAAGCTGCTCAACGAGCGCATCACCGAGGAGGGCCTCTTCCCGGCCCGGGACACCGGCCGGTGACCCGGGCCGACGACTTAACGCAGTCGACCGACGAGAACGGCTGAGAGGGAGCACGACATGGCGAGGATCGGTGTGCAGGCGATGATGCTGCGCGAGAGCGTGGCCGAGATCGGTGCGTTCGAGACGCTGCGCCGGGTCCGTGAGATCGGGTACGGGGCGATCGAGGTCTCGCAGATCCCGATGACCGAGGACAACGTGGCCCAGCTCGAGAAGGCCCGGGACGAACTGGGGATCGAGATCGCGGCCCTGTCGGCCGGGTTGACCTCGCAACCGGGTGGGGCCAACGACGCGCTCGAGGGCGACCTCGAGAAGATCGTCGCCGACTGCCGCCGGCTGGGCAGCGACATGGTCCGGATCGGGATGCTGCCCTTCGACTGCATGACGGAGCTGGACAAGGTCCTGGACTTCTGCGACCGCGCCGAGGCCGCCGCGGGACTCCTGCAGGAGAACGGCATCCGGCTCTACTACCACAACCACCACATCGAGTTCCTGAAGTTCGACGGCCGCTACATGCTCGACGTCATCGCCGACCGGGCGCCGAACGTGGGGCTCGAACTCGACGTGCACTGGCTGCAGCGGGGCGGGATGAACCCGGTCGCGGTCATCCAGCAGTACGCCGGCCGGGTCCGGATGGTGCACCTCAAGGACTACCGGATCGGCGAGATCCGGCCCGCGGCCTTCGAGGCCCTCGCCGCGGGCGACCGTGCGGCCTTCATGCGCGAGTTCAGCGAGGTCGTGCAGTTCGCGGAGGTGGGGGAGGGGAACCTCGACTTCCCCTCGATCGTCCCGGTCGCCGTCGCCAGCGGCGCGGAGTTCCTGCTCGTCGAGCAGGACCTGCTCTACGGCCGCACGGTCTGGGAGGCGCTGCAGACCTCCCACGACAACCTCGTCGCGATGGGTTTCGCCGACCTGTTCTGAGCGTGCTCAGCCGACGTGCAGGAGCTTCACGCCGGCCAGCGCGATCCCGGCGACCAGCACCCAGGAGCTGAGCCCGAGGACGAGGGACCGCCCACCGGTGCGCACCAGGTGCGGGACGTCGATGCCGGTGCCGAGGGCGAAGAGGGCGGCGACCAGCAGGATCGACTGGATCCGCTGGGCGTCGCCCAGCACGGCGTCGGGGACGACGCCGGTCGCGCGCACGGCGACGGCCACCACGAAGGCGGCGACGAAGAACGGCAGCACGGGCGGGCGCTGCGCGGTGTCGGCCCCGACGGTCCGCCGACGCCGCAGGGCGACGAGGGCGACGAGCGGGGCCAGCAGCAGCACGCGGGAGAGCTTCACGACGACGACCGTGGCGAGGGCACCGGGGACGCGGTCGCCGGTCGCGACGGCCTGGCCGACGTCGTGGACGCTGGCGCCCGCCCAGGCCCCGAACTCCTGGACGTCGAGGCCGAACGGGCCCCGCAGCAACGGCAGGAAGACGATCGCGAGCGTCCCGCAGAGGGTCACCAGGGCGATCGCGGTGCTGGTGTCCTCGTCGTCGGCATCGGTCGCGGGGCGGACGGCGGCGATGGCGGACGCGCCGCAGATGGAGAACCCCGTCGCCACCAGCAGGGACCGGGCCGGCGGGAGCCCCAGGGCGCGGCCGATGAGCTGGGTCCCGAAGAAGGTCACGACGACGACGCCGAGGATGAGGGCGACCCCGCCGAAGCCCAGCGCCGCGATCCCCGCCAGCGGCAGTTGCAGGCCCAGCAGCACCACCGCGATGCGCAGCAGGCGCCGGGAGGCGAACCCCGTCGCGGGCCGCCACTGCGGGCGGAACGTCCCCGTGCTGCGCAACAGGGCCCCCAGCGCCACGGCCACCGTCGAGGCCGTCAGCGCGTGCAGGACCCCCTCGACCCCGAAGGCGATCGCGGTGGCGGCGGCGATGACGAGCAGGCCGGGCACCAGGGGGCGCACGACGGAACGGGACGGGACACGGAGCACCACCTCAGCCTCCTCCCCGGTGGGGGGCGGCCGGAAGGCCCCGGGTCGCGTGTCGTCACAGGGGAGGGCTGTGACGTTGACCCTGCGCGAGACCCTGTGCCAGGCTGATCGGGAAAGCGCATTCCAGCAACGACGACGGAGTGACGATGGACCCCGCGCGGCTCAGCCTGAACCAGATCACCGTGAACTCCCTCGGCCTGCCCGAGACCCTCGACGCCTGCGTCCACCACGACGTCGGCGCCGTGGCGCTCTGGCGCGACAAGATCGCCGCCGTCGGCCTCGACCGGGCCGTGGGACTCGTCGCCGACTCCGGGGTCCACGTCAGTTCCGTCTGCCGCGGGGGGATGTTCACCACCGGTGACCCCGCCGACGTCCGGGCCGACAACCGCGCCGCCGTGGACGAGGCGGCGGCGCTGGGCGCGGACGCCCTCGTCCTGGTCTGCGGTCCGCTGACCGACCGCGACCTCGCCGCCGCGCGGGGCCGGGTGCGCGACGGCATCGCCGACCTGCTGCCGTACGCCCGCGACCGGGGCGTCCCCCTGGCCATCGAACCGTTGCACCCCATGATGATCGCCGAACGCTCGGTCGTCGTGACGCTGCGCCAGGCCCTCGACCTCTGCGACGACCTCGGTGACGGGGTGGGGGTCGTGGTCGACGCGTACCACGTCTGGTGGGACCCGGACCTCGACGCGCAGCTCGCGCGGGCCCACGGTCGCGTCCGGGGCTACCACGTCTCGGACTGGCTGCCGCGGACCACCGACCTGCTGCTGGACCGCGGGATGATGGGGGACGGTGTGATCGACCTGCCGCGGCTGTCGGGACTGGTCGCCGCGGCCGGCTACGACGGACCCGTGGAGGTGGAGATCCTCTCCTCCCGCTGGTGGGCCGAGGACCCCGACGACGTCGTCCGCACGGCCCGCAAGCGGTTCGAGGAGTTCGTCTGAGCGGCGGCGCTCAGCCGGCGGAGCCCAGCAACCGCTCGGTCGCGGGGTCGGTCTCGCCCCCGTAGAACTTCGTCAGGACCCGGCCGAACAGGTCCTCGTCGGAGCAGGCGGCGAAGAGGGTCAGGGAACTGCGCAGCTTCACCTCGTCGACCGGCCCGAAGACCGCGCGGGCGTCGTCGGCCGCACCGTCGAGCAGGGCCTGGCAGTTCTCCCGCAGCCTCGCCCCGAGCACCGGGTGGGTGAGGTAGGCGCGGGCCTCCTCCCGGCCCGAGAGCGCGAACTCCACCGAGGTCGGGGAACTCCCCAGCCGCAGCTGCGGGAACTCCCACCACATCCAGTGCGAGGTCTTGCGCCCGGCCCGCAGTTCCGCGAGGGCCCGGTCGTGGGTGGTGTCGGAGGCGGCGACGAAGCGTTCGAGGTCCACTCCGCCATGGTGTCCCTGCGCGACCGGGCGCGCGCGTGCGGGAGGATCGCGTCGTGAACCTGGACGACCCCGCGCTGCGCATCCCCTCCGAGCTGCTCCCCGGCGACGGCCGCTTCGGCTCCGGGCCCTCCAAGGTGCGGGCCGGGCAGGTGGCCGCCCTCGTCGCCGCCGGCCCGGGGGTCCTCGGGACCTCCCACCGCCAGGAGCCGGTGAAGTCGCTGGTGCGCCGGGTGCGCAGCGGTCTGGCGGAGCTGTTCGCGCTGCCCGACGGCTACGAGGTCGTCCTCGGCAACGGCGGCAGCACCGCGTTCTGGGACGTCGCGGCCCTGTGCCTGGTCCGGGAGCGTTCCCAGCACCTGGTGCTGGGGGAGTTCTCCTCGAAGTTCGCCGCGGCGGTCGCGGCCGCGCCCTTCCTCGCCGAGCCCGTCGTCGTGCGCGGTGAACCGGGGACCCTGCCCCGGCTGGGGGAGGTCGCCGACGGCGTCGACGTGCTCGCCTGGCCGCACAACGAGACCTCCACCGGGGTGATGGCCCCCGTGCTGCGCCCCGAGGGCCCGACCCCCGCGCAGGGTGGTCCGCTCGTCGTCGTCGACGCGACCTCCGGGGCCGGTGGCCTCGCCGTCGACGTCTCGCAGACCGACGCGTACTACTTCGCGCCGCAGAAGTCCTTCGCCTCCGACGGTGGGCTCTGGATCGCGCTGCTCTCGCCCGCCGCGCTGGACCGCGTCCACGAGACCGGTGCGTCGGGGCGCTGGACCCCCGCGTCGCTGGACCTGCAGATCGCGGTCGAGAACTCGCGCAAGGACCAGACCTACAACACCCCCGCGGTCGCGACGCTGGTGATGCTCGCCGACCAGGTCGAGTGGATGCTCGCGCAGGGCGGACTGGCGTGGGCAGCGGGACGGTCCGCGGAATCGGCGGGGATCGTCTACGACTGGGCGGGTTCCCGGGAGTGGGCGCAGCCCTTCGTGACCGAGCCGGCGGCGCGCAGCAACGTCGTCGCGACGATCGACCTGGACGCCTCGATCGACGCGAACGCCGTGCAGGAAGTGCTGCGCAGCAACGGGATCGTCGACGTCTTCCCCTACCGGAGCCTGGGGCGCAACCAGCTGCGGATCGGGATGTTCCCGGCGGTCGACCCCGAGGACGTGCGCGCCCTGACGCGGTGCGTGGACCACGTCGTGCCGGTGCTGAGGACAGGCAGTCCTGCCTAGTCAGACGCCGGGTGCGTGGCTACGTTCGACGCATGGCGACCGTGAACCTGGACCTGACCCCGATCCACCAGTGCTCCGCCAGCGGCTGCACGTTCAACGCTGACGTCTCCTGCCACGCCCCGACGATCACCGTGGGCGACCACGGCGCGAACCACTGCGGGACCTTCCTCGGCATCCCGGCCAAGCACGGTTCGACGGCCGAGGGCCACGTCGGGGCGTGCCAGCTGAGCGACTGCTCGCACAACTCCGACCTCAGCTGCACCGCCGCGACCATCGAGGTGGGTACCGAGGCCTCCGGCGCGACGAAGTGCCTCACCTACGCGAGCGTCTGACGGACTCCCGCGAGTTCCGGGGCCAGCATCCGGGCCAGGGCGGGTTCCACGCCCCAGGCGCCGGTCAGCGCGTCGAACTCGTCCAGCAGCTCGGCCAGTCGTGAACCCTGCGGACGGCCGGCGCGCACCGCGCGGATCATCGCGTTGCGCGGGGTGTGCGCGGAGTCGATGAACTCGACGACCTCGACGCGGTAGCCGAGCAGCTGCAGCACGATGCTGCGCAGGGTGTCGGTGAGCACGTCGGCGAAGCGTTCGCGCAGGATCGCGTGCCGCACCAGCGGTGACGCGTGGCCGGCGATCTGACGCTGCACGTCGCGGTGGCAGCACGGCGCGGCCAGCACCAGGGGAGCCTCCCAGCGCACGGCGCGGGCCAGGGCCTCGTCGGTCGCGGTGTCGCAGGCGTGCAGGGCCATCACGACGTCGGGGGTCGCGTCGTCGAACGGGGTGGCGCCCTCGATCGACCCGATCGCGAACTCCAGTCCCGGCAGCCCCGCGTCGGCGGCCGCCTTGCGGCCCGTCGCCACGACGTCCTCGCGGACGTCGACCCCGACCGTGACGAGCGCCCGCCCGCCCGCCTGCGCCTGTCCGCTGAGCCAGCGGTGCGCGGCGAAGGTCAGGTAGGCGTTGCCGCAGCCGAGGTCCACCGCGCGCAGCACCGGGCCGGACCGCTCGACCACCGCGGGGGTGAGCGGCGCGAGCTGGCGGACGAAGGCCTCCACCTGCCGGCGCTTGTCGCCGCCGGCGCCGAGGACGCGGAACAGCGGGTCGTCGGGGTCGACGAGGCGCTGCTTGCTCCGGTCGTGCTGCTGCGGTCCCGCGGCCTGCCGGGCCGGGGCGCGGTGCACCTGGGCGTCGCCCTTCTTGGTGACCCGGACCTGGACGACCTCGTCCGCCGTCTCCACGTGCAGGTTGCCGTAGGGCTGGGAGAGGAGTTCGTCGACGGCCGCCCCCGCGTCGGCCACCGCGACGTTGCGGGTGCTCACCACGGGACCGGTGCGGGCCGTGAACTGCAGGTGCGGCCCGTTCTTCAGCTGCACCGGCCGGACCTCGACCCGCTCCGCCGCCGGTGGTTCCAGCCCCTTGCGACGCCCTGCCGCGACGGCCCGGGCGAGCTGCTCGGTGTCGAGCAGCAGAGCGCGGACGTCGGCGAGGGCGGAGGTGAGCTCGGTGGGCACGGCCCCATTCTCGCCCCGCCGCGGTCTGGTCCCGTCACCGTGAGCGGGGATGTGAGGTCGGGTGCGGTCCGGGCGAGCGGTCAGGCCGCGGCGGCGTCGCGGGTGCCGGCGTCGATCGGGACGACCCGCAGGTGCGGGGTGTTCTTCAGGGAGTAGCTGACCCGGACCCTGGCACGGCGCAGCAGGTAGATCCCGACGGCGATCGCGATGAGCATCGAGGGGATCGAGCCGACGAGGATCGACCACGACGGTCCGTAGCGCGTGCCCATCCAGCCGACGACGGGGCCGCCGATCACGGTGCCGCCCTGCATGAGCGACATGTACATCGCCATCACGCGACCCCGCATGCGGGGTTCGGTGCTCATCTGCACGGTCGCGTTGGCGGAGGTCATGAGGGTGAGCGAGGCCAGGCCCATGAACGGCAGCACGAGCAGGTAGAGCGCGTAGGTCGGCATCAGGGCGGCCACCGAGGCGAGCACCCCGAACAGGAACGCGGCCCCGATCACCAGCCGGTAGCGGGGACGTTCTCGGCGTGCGGCGACGAGGGCGCCGGCCAGCGAGCCGACCGCCAGCACCGTCCCCGCGAGGCCGAACCCGGCGGAGTCGGTGTGGAACTTCACGCTCGTCATCAGCGCGCTGGTCAGCTGGAAGTTCAGCCCGAACGTCCCGATGACCCCGACGAGGGCGAAGATCGCCAGCAGGTCGGGACGGGCGCGGACGTAGGCCAGCCCCTCCTTCATGCCTCCCGTCCCCTTGGCGGGCCGCTCCCGCGGGACGGGGTGGGCGGGGCGCATCAGGTGCAGCATGAACATCGGGGCGATGAAGGACAGCGCGTTGAGGAGGAACACCGGACCCGTCCCGATCCAGGCGATCAGGACGCCCGCGAGGGCGGGGCCGATCAGCCGGGCGGAGTTGAACGAGGCGGAGTTCAGGCCGATCGCGTTCGGCAGGTCCTCGCGCGGGACGAGCTGGCTGACGAAGGTCTGGCGCACCGGCCCGTCGATCGCGGAGACGCAGCCGAGGAGCACGGCCAGGACGTAGACGTGCCAGAGCTCGGCCCGTCCGGACAGCACGAGGGCGGCCATGACGAGTCCGAGGAAGCCCATCGCGGCCTGCGTCAGCATCAGCGTGCGGCGCTGCGGGAAGCGGTCGGCGATGGTCCCCGCGATGGGCGCGAGCACCAGGATCGGACCGAACTGCAGGCCCGTGGTGATCCCGCCCGCGGTGCCCGACCCATGGGTGAGGACCTGGATGACGAGCCAGTCCTGGGCGACGCGCTGCATCCAGGTGCCGGTGTTGGAGATGACGGCGCCACCGGCCCACAGCCGGTAGTCGCGGTGCCGCAGGGAGCGGAAGGTCTGGTTCACTCGCTGATCACCGTGCGCAGGATGCGGGCGGCCTCGGCGAGGGTGGCGCGTTCCGCCTCGGTCAGGCTCTCGAGCCGCCGGCTCAGCCAGGCCGCGCGCCGGGCCCGCGTCTCCTCGACCACCTCGCGGCCGCGGTCCGTGACCGAGATCAGGACCTGGCGACCGTCGTCGGGGTGGTCGGTGCGGGTGACCAGACCCTGCTCGACGAGACCGGCGATCGTGCGGGTCATCGACGGGGGCCGCACGTGCTCGGCCTCGGCGAGTTCCCCGGGCGTGCGCGGTCCCTGGGTGAACAGGTGCGCCAGCACCGAGAACTGCGCGTCGGAGAGTTCGTCGACGCTCTTCTGCGCCCGCAACCGCCGGGCCGTCCGCAGCAGCGAGACGCGGAGGTCCACGGCGAGCTGGTCGAGGGCGGTGGGATTCGGATCGGTACGGGCGGCAGGCACGTCGTCGAGCTTAGTCGTTAGGGCGGCTAATTACCAACGGCAACCAGTTGGGTGACGGACCTGTGAGAATCGCACCGAGCTTCCACGGGGGCCTACGGCGCGTTAGAGTCGGTGACGTTGCGTAGTGGTTCGGCGGGCGTTCCTGTCCCGTGGCGCGGAGGGTGGAGCGGACGAGTGAGTGGATCCCCGGCGGCCTCGGCCACCCGCAGAGCACGACGGGCCCTGGAACGTGCCGCAGCAGCCGTCGCCGAGCAGCAGGCGCACGACGACGGCTCCGTCCACGTCGACCTCGACGAGGAGTCCGACCTGGTCGTGCGGACGACGGTCACGACCCACCTCAGCGCCGGTGCCGCCCTGCTGCGCGCCCAGCGCCGCTTCGCGGAGTCGCGCGACCTTGCCTCCCTGGCCGAGGAGCTCGTCTCCGAGGTCCACCGCTGCGGCCACCAGCGCGTCCTGCTGCTGGAGACCGTCGCCCGCTCCCGCCACCGCGAACTCGAGGTGCTGGCCGCGCGGGGGGACATCCTGCTCGTCCAGGGCCGCCGGATCACCGGCAGTGACCTCACCCGGATGTCACCGTCCGCGGTCGTCGAACTCGTCCCCGGTCACCCGCTGGCCCCGCGCCTCGCGGTCTGGGGGGTCGCCGACACCACCACGCCCACGCTCGAGGTGCTCGCCGCCGCCGGCGGGGCCTCTTGGCGGGCCCTCGTCGCCACCGCCGACGCCCAGCGCGCCGACCGCGAGTCCACCAGCGCGCAGTTGCTGCTGTCCGGAGCGCTGCGCCTCGCCGGGCTCGGCTCCTGGTCGTGGGACCCCGTGACGGGTGTCCTCCGCCTCGACGACCGGTTGCGGGAGATGCTGGGACGCAGCGCCTCCGACCCGGACCCCGACCTCGAGACCTGGCGGGCCGGCGTCCACCCCGACGACCGCGGCCCCTTCACCGGGGTCGAGGACCCCGCCGCCCACGCCGGGACCTCCGCGCCCTATCCCTTCCGCGTCCGCTCCACCGACGGCACCGAACGCACGTTCCTCGGGATGAGCGTCCCCCTGGCCACGACGAGTTCCAGCGTCGTGCAGGGTCTCGTCCTGGACGTCTCGGCCGGGGAGAAGTCGACCGGGGAACTCGTCCGGCTCGCCCAGTGCGACTCCCTCACGGGCCTGGCGAACCGCTCCGTCATGGACATCCGCCTCGCCGAGGCCCTCGAGAAGGCGACCGCCGTCGACGCCGTCGCCCTCGTCCTGCTCGACCTCGACCGCTTCAAGCTCGTCAACGACACCCTCGGCCACCAGATCGGCGACGCCCTGCTGCGCCAGGTCGCCGTGCGCCTCGAGGACGCCGCCCCGCCCGGGGCGACCCTGGCCCGCCTCGGGGGTGACGAGTTCGTCGTGATGGTCCCGGGGATCACCCGTCCCGAGGCCGCCTCGATCATGGCCCGCGACCTGCTCCGCCGACTCCGCTCGCCCATGCTGCTGCCCGGGTTGCCGGAACCCTTCGTGTGCACCTCCAGCGCCGGGATCGCCGTCGGGCACCAGGGCACCGCCGACGACCTGTTCCGCAGCGCGGACATGGCGCTCTACCGCGCCAAGGACGGCGGCCGGGACCGCGTCGCCGTCTACGACTCCGCCATGCGGGAGCAGGCGCAGGCCCGCCGCGACGCCGAGCACCGCGTCCGCCGGGCCCTGCGCACCGACGGGCTGCGGGTCGTCTGGCAACCCATCGTCGACCTGCGCGACAACCGCAAGCTCGTCGCCGCCGAGGCCCTCGTCCGCCTCGAGGACCCGGTCGAGGGACTGCTGGAACCCAAGCACTTCGTCGACACCGCCGAGGACACCGGCCTCATCGTCGACGTCGACACCTGGGTCCTCGGCGAGGCGCTGCGGCAGCTGCGGGAGTGGCGTCGCGCCGACGTCGACCTCCAGGTCTCCTTCAACGTCTCCGGCAAGACCCTCGAGCACCCCGCGTTCGCGCACCGCCTCGCCCACAGCGTCGAGTCCACCGGTGCCGCCGGTACGTCCCTGCTCTGCGAGGTCACCGAGCGGACCCTCATCGACCTCTCCAGCACGACCCGGGCCAGCCTCGGGGAACTGCGCAGCATGGGCGCGCGCGTCGGCCTCGACGACTTCGGCACGGGGTACTCCTCGCTGTCCTACCTGGACCGGTTCCCGCTCAGCTTCCTCAAGATCGACATGAGCTTCGTCCGACCGCTGGGGACCTCCGACCGCGCCGAGGCCGTCGTCCGGGCGCTCATCAGCCTCGCCCACGCCCACGGCATGGTCGTCACGGCCGAAGGCGTGGAGACCGAGCTCCAGGCGACCATGCTGCAGGAGATGGGGTGCGATCGAGGTCAGGGCTACCTCTTCGGGCGGCCCGTGGACGCCTCGCTGCTACCGGTGGGGATCCTCGGCGCGTAGCACCGCCCCCAGCCGGGCGACCCCCGCGGCGATCCGGTCCGGCGCGTGGGTCGTGAACGACATCCGCAGCGTCGCCCGGTCGGGCGCCCCCGCGAAGAACGAGGCCCCCGGCACGAACGCCACCCCTGCCGCCAGCGCCGCGGGCAGCAGCGCCGCCGTGTCCAGGCTCCCGTCGGGGTCCGGGAGGCGGACCCAGGTGAACATCCCGCCGTCCGGGCGCGACCAGGAACTCCCGGCCGGGAGTTCCGTCGTGAGCACGGCCAGCAGGGCGTCGCGGCGCTCGCGGTAGGCGGTGACGACCCGGGCGACGTGGGCGTCGAGGTCGGTGCGGGCCAGGTAGTCCGCGGCGGCGGCCTGGTCGATGGTGGAGGTCTGCAGGTCGGCCGCCTGCTTCGCGACGACGACCGCCGGGCGCAACGCCCGGGGGATCCGGGCCCAGCCCAGGCGCAACCCCGGCGCCCCGATCTTGGAGAAGCTGCCCAGGTGCACGCACCGGTCCGCCAGCAGGGGGTCGGCGGCCAACGCGGCCACGTGCTCACCGGAGTAGCGGAGTTCGCCGTAGGGGTCGTCCTCGACGACCCACGTCCCGTGCTCCGCGGCCAGTTCCGCGATCCGGGCCCGGCGCGGCCCCGACAGGGTCCGGCCGGTCGGGTTCGCGAAGTTGGGGACGAGGTACAGGACGCTCGGGCGGTGCTCCCGGAAGACCTCCTCCACCGACTCCGGGATCGCACCGTCCTCGTCGGAGGCGACGCCCACGACGCGGGCTCCGCCCAGCGAGAACGTCTGCAGCGCAGCGAGGTAGCTCGGTTCCTCGACGGCGACGACGCTACCGGGTTCCAGCAGGGCGGTCGTGAGCAACGTGAGGGCCTGCTGCGAACCCGTCGTGACCAGCAGGTCGTCGGGACCGGTGGGCACCCCCCGGCGGGTCAGCCGGGCGGCGACGAGGTCCCGCAGCTCCGGGTCACCCTCGGTGGCCGCGTACTGCAGGTTCCGCCGTGCCGCCGGACCGGACAGCGCACGGACGAAGGACTCCCGCAGGCCGTCGACGTCGAAGAGTTCCGCCGCGGGCAGACCGCCGGCGAAGGAGATGACGTCCTCGTCGCCGACCAGGGCCAGCAGGTCGCGGACGGGGGAGGAACGCACCCCGGCCAGTCGGGAACTGACCGGGACGGGCGGGATCGAGCGTGTGGTCACGGGGGGCTCCTCGGCGCGGGTGACGGGACTCGTGCCGTGGCGCGACGGGTGGTGGCGTCGCGGCGCGGCGCGCACGGTGACGCGGCCGGGGTGAGGAGCGTTCGCGACCGAGCCTACCGGCGGAGCACGTGGGCGGCGTCGGCCTGCTGGACCGGGCGCATGACGATCTTGTCCAGGTCGACGTGCGGCGGGCGGGTGACGGCGAAGGCGATGACGTCGGCGACGTCGTCCGCGCTCAGCGGGGTGAGCCCGTCGTAGACCTTGTCGGCCGCCTCCTGGCTGCCGAGGCGGACCAGCGAGAACTCCGTCTCGACCATGCCCGGGGCGATCTCGGTGACGCGGACGGGGTCGCCCAGCAGTTCCTGGCGCATGGTGCGGCACAAGGCGTTCACCCCGTGCTTCACCGCCGTGTAGCCGCCGCCGCCGGGGTAGACCTCGAACCCGGCGATGGAACCCAGGACGACGACGTGGCCGTTGCCGCCGCGGCGCATCCCGTCCAGCAGGGCCTGGTGGACGCGCAGGACCCCGACGACGTTGATGTCGTACATGGCCTTCCAGCCCTCGGGGTCACCGTTCTCGACCGTGTCGGAACCGAAGGCGCCCCCGGCGGAGTGCACGACGACGTCCACGTCGCCGACCTGCGCGGCCATCGCGGCCACCGACGCCGCGTCGGTCACGTCGAGGGCGACGGCGCGGCCGCCGACCTCGGCGGCCAGTTCCTCGAGGCGGTCCACGCGACGGGCGGCGGCGATGGTCGAGAACCCGGCGGCCGCCAGCGCGCGCACGGTGGCGGCGCCGATGCCGCTGCTGGCTCCCGTCACGAGGGCGGTTCGCTGGGTGGTGGGTCCCGAGGTCTGCGGTGCAAGCGCCATGCGGGTCATCCCAGCAGATCGCGCGCGGGGGGAGGACACTGGCCCCGTGCCCTTGTTCCTCCCGCCGTCCAAGGCGAAACCGCCGCCCCCGCCGCTGCGCACCGACGACCGTCGGGCCGTGCTCGTCGGACTCGGGGTGTGGGCGGTCCTGCTCGTCGTCGCCCTCGCGGTCCCCGAGGTCCGCGGCACGGGCGAGGGACGCTGGCTCGGCTCGTGCGTGGCGGGTCTGCTGCTCGGCGTCGTCGGCCTGGCCTTCCTGCACCGCCGCGACAAGCGGACCCCGCCCCCGTCGGCCTGACGTCGCTCAGGGGAGGCCGGGGAGCTCCGCGCCCAGCACGGCGGCCGGTGAGTCGGTGGTCAGGAGTTCGGTGAGCGCCCCGCGCAACGGCCACGCACCCGCGACCTGCGCCAGCCCGCAGGCCGCGGCGGCCGGGTCGACCGCGATCACCTCGTCCTCCGCGGTCACCCAGAAGCGCACCGGCTGCCCGTCGCACCGCAACGAGGCGACCCGCGACCAGGTCGCCGGGACGCCCGCGGCGAGGACGCCGACCGTCGCGGGAACCGGGCGCGACTCCCCGACGGGGTGCTCCAGCCGACCCGCGCCGCGCTCGGAGCTCAGGTCGAGCTCCAGCAGGTCCGCGACCGCGGTCGCCACGGCGGCGGGGACCAGCAGCCGGGGCCCCAGGTCGGTGCGCTGGGCCCACGCGGGGGAGTCGACCACGACGACGTCGTCCGCCTCGGCCACGACCACCGCACCGGCCGCGTCGAGGGCGGCGAACCGCTGCGGCGCAGCGAAGACCGCCGCCTGCGCGGAGCGACCCAGCAGGGCCCACAGCAGCATCAGGTCGACGGCGGCCGGGGGGGAGCCGGCGCTGGCCCGCAGCAGCCCGGGGAGGTCCTCGGCGCTCGCGCTCGCCAGGTCGGGGAGCACGCCGAGGGCACGCCGGGCGAGCGGGGGCAGCGGCGCGACCCACTCCGGGGCGAGCGGCAGCCACGACGGGGCGGTGCCGTCGGGGGCGCGGGACACGTCGGGCAGCGGGCCGTGACGGCGCAGCCACCACGCCACCAGACCCTGACGCCGGTGCGCGCCGAGCGTCCACGGACCGGTCAGAGCCTGCAGCCCCGTCGGTGACCCCGCGAGGTCGGCCAGCACCTCGGGCCAGGCGTCCAGGACCAGGTCCAGGTCGCGGACGACGACGACGTCGGCCACGAGGGCCTCGCCCTCCTCCACCAGGTCCGCCCAGACGTCCTCGACGTAGTCGGCGAAACCCGCCAGCCCCGCGTCGTCGGCGCCCTCGAGGTCGTTCAGGTCGAGTTCGGCGACGTGGGTGAGGGCCGGACCGGACAGCACCCCGACGGCCCGCAGGACGTCGGACCCCCACTCCTGCAGCGTCTCCGGAGACACCGGGGTGACGTCGTCGGGGTCGAAGGCCCGCTGCGCCAGCGTCCCGGGCAGCAGCAGCGCGCCGGCCGGCGCGAGGTCGTCCTCGACGTCGGGCAGGGCCAGGTCGGCCAGCCAGGGCAGTTCCCGCGCCGTCCGCAGGACCGTCTCCTCCTCGGCCGCGGAGCCCGGCTGCGAGCCGATGACGGCGGCGACGAGGTCGAGGACCGCCGCGGCGACCTCGTCGGGATCCTCGGCGTCGGGGGAGGCCGCCACCGCGGCGCGGACCGCCGGGTCGGTGAGCACGGCCCACGCCCCGCCCTCACGGGCCCCGAGCCGCACCAGCAGGTCCCGCGCCGGCCCCTGCGAGGCGGCCGGGTCCACGACCCGCAGACCGTGCGCGGCGAAGACCTGCGCGGCCTGCGTCCCGAGGAGGTCGGGGTCGTCGAGCAGGACCGTCCCGCGGGCCCCGTGGACGCGTCGCCCGTCGAGCAGCGGGACGGGCAGCCCGGACATCGCCTCCCGCGCGGAGGGGTCCGCGGCGAGCGGGGCCAGCGCGGCGAACAGCTCGCGGCTGCCCTCGGCGTCCAGACCGGGCAGCAGGTCCAGCACGTCGGCCAGACCGAGGCGCGTCACCCCGAGCTCGGTGAGCAGGCGGTCCACCGCGCGCGGTGCCGCCACGAGACCGGCCAACGCCGGGGCGAGGGCCCCGAGCAGGGCGGGGTCGTCCGCCCCCGCACCGGTGAGCGCCACCGCGGAACTCGGCCGCAGCAGCATCGGTGCGCCGTCGACGCGTTCCACCGCACTCAGCACGGGGGCGTCCCGGGCGCGGTCGAGGACGCGCAGCCGCAGCTCGGCGTCGACGCGACCCGCCGCGGCGCCGTAGGGCAGCAGGGCGAGGGCGTCCCCGCCGTCGCCGGCGAGTTCGCTGAGCAGCGCGCAGAACGCGTCGGCGGCGGCGTCGAGGAGGACGTCCGCGGCCCGTCCCGGCGCGATCCGGCGCCGGTCGGGACCCAGCGGGAACGTCGCCACCAGCACCGCGGGCCACGGGAGGTCCTCGTCGGTCGGGGTCGGGGCGCACACCACCCCGGGCGTCCGGGCCTCCGCCACGGTGGGCAGCGCCCAGGTCAGCTGCCAGCCGAGGCGCCGCCGGTCCTCGACCCCGCGGTCGGCGAGGTCGGCGGGGTCGTGGCGACCGCTGCGGCGCAGGACCCGCCACCGCTCGTGGACGTCGGCGAGGCGACGAGGGGGCGAACCCGGGACCTCCACGACGATCTCGGCCAGCGTCGGCAGGGCCAGCAGCAGCACGTCGTCGACACCCCCGAGGGACCCCGTGAGCAGCGCCTCGACCGCGTCCCGCGCGTCGGCGTCGCGCAACGGCAGCTCCACCACGGTGTCGTAGCCCGCGGGGACGGCCGCTGCGTCGGGAGCCGGGAACGGTAGCCGCAGGGCCGGGACGTGACCGTCCCGACCGTCCACCTCGGCGACCAGCGCAGCGGAGCCCCGTGACCTCAGCAGGTCGGCGGACGCGCTGCGGGAGAAGCGCACGGCACCCGGGACCGACCGGACCGCGGGATCGTCGCAGACCGCGAGCACGGCGGCGAAACCCACGCCGAACCGGCCGACGACCGCCCTGGCGGGGTCCCGCTTGGCGCTCGCCCGCAGCGTCGCGAGACCCTGCACGCCGGCGGCGTCCAGCGGGGTGCCGGTGTTCGCGGCCAGCAACCGGCCCGGACCCCCGGCCGGGTCGTCGAGCAGGCGCAGCAGCAGCCGGCCCTCGACGCCCGCGGCCGACGCGGCGTCCGCCGCGTTCTGGGCGAGCTCGACGACGAGCCGGTCGCGGTAGGCGCCGAGGGAGGCGTCCTCCTCGGCGTTGGCGTCCTCGCGCAGCCGCGCGGGCGAGTCGTTCCAGGCGGCCAGGACGCGGGCACGCAGGGCGGCGGTGCCGAACGGATCGACCCCGTGGGCGTCGGTCAGCTGCCGGCTCCGGCGGTGAGCTCGTCCTCGAGCGGCTCGTCGGCGCCCGTCCCCGAGGGGACCAGCTCCAACCCCTCCGGGTCGAGGTCGTCGATCAGCGGGACGGCGGGGGCGTCCGCGGTCACCTCGACGTCGGTCTCGCTGTGCGCGCCGCAGCCGTGGTCCAGGCTCACGACCCGTGCGTCCTCGGGGGACCACTCGTTCGCGCAGACGCCGAAGACCTGACGCAGCGAGCCGGCGAGCGGGAGGAAGTACCCGCAGGTCGAGCAGGGCGCCTTGGCGTGCTCGGTGATCTCGTTCTTCGGGCCGCGGTCACCCTCGTACCAGCGGGTCGCGGCCTCGTCGCGGCCCGCCAGGTTCAGGACGCGCTCGCGACCCAGACCGAGTTCCCAGAGGGCGAGCTCGTCGGCGTCGGCGTTGCTGGTCCACTCGTAGCCCGGGTCGAGGAGGGGGTCGTCCTCCCGGCGCGGCAGCGTGTCCTGCGGGCCGACGTCGCCGGGGGCGATGCGCTGGTCCCAGGGCAGCCACGTCGGCGCCTGCAGGGCGTCCTCGCCGGGCAGCAGGCAGACCTCGTTGACCGTCACGTTCTTCGCGCGGGAGGCGCGGGTCACGGTGACCGTCCAGCGCCAGCCGCGGTAGCCCGGCAGCAGGCACGCGAAGGCGTGGCTGACGATCCGGTCGCCCTCGGCGGAGGCGTCGAGGTGCTCACCCACGCTGCCCGCCTCGGCGACGTCCTCGGCCGCGGCGCGAGCGAGTTCGACGGCACCGCCCGCGGCGGCGTCGAGGGAGGGCTTGCGGGCGCGCTTCGCCCTCTTCGCGCCGGGAGCGGTGTCCGCGGTGTCCGCGGTGTCCTCGCTCACGCGCCGGCCTCGAGGTCGTCGGCGACGGCGCGCAGGACGGTCGCGAACTTCCCGGCGGCGTTCTTGTCGGGGTAGCGACCCCGGCGCAGCGTGCCGGAGACGCCGTCGAGCAGCTTGATGAGGTCCTCCACGATCGGGACCATGTCCTCGGGCTTCTTCCGCGTGGCGCGGGCGACCGAGTGCACCGGGTCGAGCAGGCGCACCGAGAGCGCCTGCGTCCCGTTCTTGCCCTGCACGACGCCGAACTCGACGCGGCTGCCCTTGGACAGGGTCGCCGTGCCCGTGGGCAGCGCGGAGGCGTGCACGAAGACCTCGGCGCCGTCCTCGGCGGCGAGGAAGCCGAATCCCTTGTCGGCGTCGAACCACTTGACCTTGCCAGTCGGCACAGGAACCTTCTCCAGTTTGCGGTGCGGGCGCTGCGGGGTCTCCGCGCGCTCCGGCGGGTGTGCGTTCGGTGTCGTGAGAGCCGGCTGCGGTGCACCCGCGGGCGAGGAGCCCGGGACGCGCCGTACCGGCGGTCTCCCCCAGGTTAACGGGGGAGAGGGACCGCGCGCTTCCCGTTCTGCAGGTCGGCGGCGTGGGTGGCGAGCCAGTCGGGGAAGTCCTCCAGGCCGGCGAGCACCACGTCGGCTCCCGCGTCGAGCAGCGCGGCCACGTCGTGGGAGCCGGTGGTGACCGCCACGGAGACGGCTCCGGCCACCTGCGCGGCCCGGACGTCACCCGGGTGGTCGCCCACGTAGGCCGTCGCTCCGAGCTCGGCGAGCCGCTGCCCCTTGGCCTCGGCGAAGAGGTCGCCGGTCACGTCGGTGTCCTGCACCGCCCCGGCGAGGCCGGTGACCGAGAGGACGCGGTGCACGTTCGGGGTGTGCTTGGCGCTGACGACGACGCTGCGCCCACCGTGCGCGGCCGGTGCGGCGAGGGCCGCGGCGGCGGCGGGGTAGGCGCGCACCGAGACGATCCCCAGGGAGGGGTAGAGCTGGCGGTAGCGCGCGGTGAGGGTCTCGATCGTCGCCGCGGGCGTCCCCGGGGCGAGGCCCGCGAGGATGAGCTCGAGCGGCATCCCGGCGTAGGGCCAGGTGTCCGCGGCGGTGACGGTGATGCCGACCTCGGCGAGCACGGCCCGCAGGGTCGCGGCGATCCCGTCGCTGGAGTCGACCAGCGTCATGTCCAGGTCGAAGCCGACGACCGGGACGCCGGCCGCGGGGGCGTTCCGGCTCGGGTCCCCGACGGCCTCGGGCACGGTGCTCATGGCCCCAGCGTAGGTGCTCGTCCCGGGCCGACCCCGGCGCGCCGGGGGTGATCACGCGGTGAGACGCTTTCCACCGCCGGTTGCGCACCCCTCGTGGCTGCGCGATGGTCACGGTGCGAGGCGGGGTCGGTGCCGCCGGCTCTCGCCCCACGCACGTCACGTTGACGAGGAGTGAAGAGGAAACGCATGGCTGACTACACGCTTCCGGACCTTCCCTACGACTACTCCGCGCTCGAACCCCACATCTCCGGGGCGATCATGGAGCTGCACCACGACAAGCACCACGCCACCTACGTGGCCGGCGCGAACACCGCCCTGCAGAAGCTGGCCGAAGCCCGCTCCAGCGACGACTTCGCCACCGTGAACCTGCACGAGAAGAACCTCGCGTTCAACCTCGGCGGACACGTCAACCACTCCGTCTTCTGGCCCAACCTCAGCCCCGACGGCGGCGACAAGCCGGTCGGTGAGCTCGCCGCGGCCATCGACGACAGCTTCGGCTCCTTCGAGGGCTTCCAGAAGCACTTCACCGCCACCGCGCTGGGCATCCAGGGCTCCGGCTGGTCGATCCTGGCCTGGGACTCCATCGGGCAGAAGCTCGTCAACGTCCAGCTCTACGACCAGCAGTCCAACATCGCCCTGGGTCTGGTGCCGGTGCTGGTGCTGGACATGTGGGAGCACGCCTTCTACCTGGACTACAAGAACGTGAAGCCGGACTACGTCAAGGCCTGGTGGAACGTCGCGAACTGGGCGGACGCCGCCTCGCGCTTCGAGCGTGCGCGCACCCAGACCGTGGGGCTCATCGTCCCCTGAGGACCCCGCAGCGCCGAGTGACCCCCCACCGTGCGGTGGGGGGTCTTCTCGTTCCCGGGCCGATCGCCCCGAGGTGCTCGCCTCAGGACAGCGTCGCGTGGTCGGCGGGGTCCCAGGCCAGCACCGCGAACACCTGCACCACCGCCGCCTGCTCGAGCAGCTGGGTGGAACCGTCCAGCACGCCGTCGTGCGGGAAGTGGAACAACCCGGTGGCGGGGTCGCGGCGGTGGCGCCAGACCCGCTCCGCGTAGGCCGTCATCGCGTTCCGGTAGGTGCAGCCGCCGACGACGGACTCGAGCAGCAGCAGGTTCTTGAACCAGACCGAGTTGGAGAACGGCGGGTGGTCGTCGACGCGACCGCCGTCGACGAAGTAGGCGATCGAGGCGTCGGCGACGCGGCGCGCCTCGCGCAGGTACCTGCGCTCACCGGTCGCCCGGTGGAGCAGGGTGTTCACCCCGACGGGAACCCCCTGGTCGTAGGACCAGACCGTCGGTTCGATCGTCCCGTCGAGGCCGAGGTGGTCGGAGTACAGGCCGTCGGGACGTTGCAGGTACCGGTTGGTCCAGGTGTGGTACTTCTGCGCGCGGTCCAGGTAGCGGCGTTCGCCGGTGAGCTGGAACAACCGCAGCGCGAGTTCCGCCCCGGGCATGTTCGACACGGTGTTGCGGTCGGTGCTCCACGGCGCCTGCGTCCAGAACACCCCGCCGGGATCGGCGTGCGTGGGGTCGACGTCCCAGCCGGACTCGACGAGGTCGGAGATCCTGCGCGCCTCGCGCAGGGCGGTGGGGTTCGGCGCCATCCCGTGGGCCCGGACGTCGAGCAGTCCCACCCACTCGTTGTCGTCGTGGAACAGGTCGCCGCCGCCGGCGTACGGGGGGAGCGGGGCGGAGGCGAACCCGGGGAGACCGGTCGTTCCGGCGCTCGTCCGGTAGAGCTGCTGCGCCGCAGTCAGATCGCGCAGCCCGTGGCGGTAGGGACGGCCCGCGCCGACGGGGATCCCCGTCAGGTCGAGGCCCGCCAGGCGCTCCCGGCCCGGTCGGCCCAGGGGAAACCCCGGTCGGCCGCCTGCGCCGCCGGGGCCGCGAGCCCGGCGGTGGTGGTGGCGATGCCGGCGAGGATCGTGCGTCGGGTGAGGTTCTTCCGGGTGGGGTTCTGCACGGAGCGCTCCAGACGTCGGTGTCGAGGACTGAGAACGTTCTCACCGTGAGTTACGAGTGGTCAACCACCCTCGCGGTTCAGGTGCCCGCGGAGTTCGGCGAGGAACGCCCGGGTCGCGGCCGACGACCCCGGTCCCGCGTGCAGGACGCAACTGCGCCGGGCGGGCCCGTCCGTGACGGTCAGGGTGTGCACCCCCTGGGCCGGGCCCACCGCGGAGGCCGGGAGCAGGGCCACCCCGAGGCCGGAGCGGACGAGGTCCAGCAGCAGCGGGAGGTCGTCGGTCTCCACCACGACGTCCCGGGCGAGGCGGGCCGCGGTGAAGGCCTCGTCGCTCTGGCGCCGTCCCCCCGTACCCGCCGGGAAGTCGACGAAGGGCAGGCCGGCGAGGTCGCGCAGCCGGACCCGGCGGCGCGTCCGCAGCGGGTGCCCGGCGGCGACGACGGCGACGTGCCGTTCGGTGGCGAGCACCTCGACCTCCACGCCCGTGGGTGGGGAGTCCAGCGGGAACCCGGCGACGCCGACGTCCAGGGTCCCCGCGGCCACCTGGGCCAGGGACACCTCGCTGCTGTGCACGGTGACGGTGGCGCGGATCCCGGGGTGACTGCGGTGCAGCGCGGCGAGCACCTCGTGGATCCGCAGGTCGGGCAGCGTGGGGATCGTGCCGATCCGCAGCCGGCCCTCGATCGCGCCGGAGGCCGCGACCACGTCGGTGCGCAACCGGTCGAGTTCCGCGAGCACCGCGCGGGCGCGGGGGAGCACCGCCTCACCGGCCGCGGTGAGCCGGACCCGTCGGCTGGTGCGCTCGAAGAGCGGGGTCCCGAGCTCCTCCTCGAGGGTCGCGACCTGGTGGCTCACGGCGGACTGCGCGATGCCGAGGTCGGTGGCGGCCCGGGTGAAGTGCAGGCCGTCGGCGACGGCGAGGACGCAGCGCAGCTGCAGGGGGGTCACCGGCCGACGATATCCCCGGCGGCACTCGTCGATCGCGATCAGCGATCGATCGAGCCGGTTCGACCGCTTGGACAGTCGGACCCGGGGCAGACGACGATGGTGGCGTGCTGACCCGACCGCTCCTGCTCGTCATGGCCGTCGCCACCGGACTCACCGTCGGGGGGAACTACGTCAACCAGCCGCTGCTGGACACCATCGCGGGCGACCTCGCCGTCAGCGACGGCCGGGCGGCTGCTCTGGTGACCGTGGCCCAGGTCTCCTACGGCCTCGGGCTGCTGCTCGTCGTCCCGCTGGGGGACCTGCTGGAGCGTCGCCGGCTGCTCACCGTCCTGGCCCTGCTCGCGGCGGCCGGGCACGCCGTCTGCGCGCTCGCCCCGAACTACGCCGTGCTCGTGCTCGGGACCGCGATCGCGGGGGTGTTCTCCGTCGCGGCGCAGGTCCTCGTCCCCTTCGCGGCGGAACTGGCCGAACCCGGCCGGGAGGGTCGCGCCGTCGGGACGGTCATGAGCGGGCTGCTCATCGGGGCCCTGCTGGCGCGCAGCGTCTCGGGTGCGCTGGCGCAGGTCGCGGGCTGGCACGCGCCCTACGCCGTGGTCGCGGTCGGGTTGGTGGTCATCGCGGTGGTCCTGCGGCGCAAGCTGCCCAGCAGCGTCCCGCAGGCCACGGGCGGCTACCTCGCCACGCTGCGGTCCGGGGCCCGTCTCGTCGCAGAACTGCCGCGGTTGCGGACCCGCGCCCTGCTCGGCGGACTGGGCTTCGCCGGGATCTCGGTGCTGTTCGCGACGACGACGTTCCTGCTGGCCGGTCCGCGGTTCGGGATGTCGGAGCTCGAGATCGGCCTCGTCGGCCTCGCCGGGGTGGCGGGGGCGTCGATGGCCTCGGTCGCCGGACGGATGGCCGACGCGGGCCGCGGCCAGCTCACCACGGGGGTCGGGGCCGTCGGGCTCGTGCTCACCTGGGGGCTGCTGGGGCTCTCCGCCTCGACGTGGCTGACGTCGCTGCTGCTCTTCGTCCTGGGGTTCGGGCTGGCCGACATGTTCCTGCAGGCCGTCCACGTCTCGAACCAGAACGTCGTCTACCCCCTGCGCCCGGCGGCCCGTTCCCGGCTGAACTCCGTCTACATGACGACGTACTTCGTCGGCGGCGCGCTCGGGTCCGCGGTGGGCTCGGCGGCCTGGGGGGCGGGCGGCTGGGCCCTCGTCTCGGCCGTGGGGGCGGGGTTCGGTGTCCTGACGATCCTCGTCTGGCTGGTCGACCTGCGCCTCGAGCGGGCCGGACGGCGGGTTGCGGTCAGCGCTGCCGGCGCCGGTAGCCGATGATCCCGCCCGTGCCGGCCCCCACGACGACGATCGCCGCCGCGATGGCGATGAGGGCGCCGTTGCCCGCGCCGTCGCCACTGCCGGAGTCGGGCCTGGAGGGGTCGACGGTCCCGGCCGTCGAGGTTCCCGGGCTGCTCGAGCTCGGGGCGGCCGTGGGCACGGGGTCCAGGGTCGTGGTGCCCGTCGGGGTCGCCGCCCCCGTCGCGGTGAAGGTGAAGCTGCCCGAGATCGGGTGCCCGTCCGAGGACGTGACCCGCCACTGCACCTCGTAGCTACCCGCGGGGAGGTCGCCGGTCAGGGGCTCGGTGATCGTCTCGTCCACGATCCGGGGTTCGCCGGAGGAGACCACGCCGGCCGGGCCGGTGACCTGGACCTGGGTCCCGAGGGCCAGCGGCGCCGACGACATCGTCAGCACGACCGCGTCCGGTGCCACGTCGAGCGTCGAGCCGTCGGCGGGGTCGGTCGACTCGAGGCGGTCGTGGGCGGCGGCGGGACCGGCGGTCAGCACGGGCAGGACGGGGGTCAGCAGCCCGGCGAGGAGCAGCACCCCGGCGCGGCGCCGTCCCGGGCGCTGGGTGGCGTGGCCCGTCGTGGTGCGGGTGGTCCGTCGGTCGCTGAACGTCTGCACGGGGACAGACTACGGAGCGTCGTTGGAGAGCTCGGACGGTCCGGTGGAGCGAACGAGTGCCCCGGGTCACCTTGACGCCACGCGCTGTAACCGGTTGGCTGCACTCCGTCGTCACTGAATTACCGAACGTCACTTAGTGCACACGACACGTCAACCGTCGCTCCTGTTCCACCCTGGAGGCCGTCATGGTCGTCCCCCGTCCGCACCCACCCGCAGGACCGGAGGGCGGCCGGCGCGGCCCCGTCCGGCTCACCCTCGCCCTGGGCGCCGGCCTCGTCCTGGCCCTCGTCCCGACGCTGACCGCGAACGCCGCCCCCACGCCCACCCCGGCCGCCTCGGCCTTCCGGGACGGCGACTACGTCGTCACCCTCGCCCGGGACCCCATCGCGACGTACGACGGTTCCCTCCCCGGTCTGCCGCAGCTGAAGTCGGCTGGTGGCGACCTGGACATGACCCGGTCGACGACCCAGCGCTACCGCGACCTGCTGCTGTCCGCCCAGACCAAGGTCGCCGACAGCGTCGGGGTCGCCCCGCTGCAGCGCTACACGGTCGCCCTCAACGGGTTCTCCGCCAAGCTCACCGGCGCGCAGGCGACCAAGCTCGCGACCACCGCGGGGGTCGTCTCGGTCGCGCCCGACGTCGAGCGGCACCTGGTCACGAGCAGCGCCGAGGCCTCGGCCGCGGCGACCAGCGCGACCAGCACGACCAGTGCTGCGAGCACGGCCACCGCCCCCGCCCGCACGACCGCGGACTACCTCGGACTCACCGGGGCCGACGGGGTCTGGAGCCGCCTCGGCGGTGTGCAGCAGGCGGGCCGGGGTGTCGTCGTCGCCGACCTGGACACCGGGCTCTGGCCCGAGCACCCCTCCGTCGCCGGCGCGGCCCTGCCCACGGAGGCTCCCGCGGGCGAACCCTACGGCGCCTACCGCAGCGGCAGCACGATCCGGATGGCGAAGGCCGACGGCGGCACCTACACCGGGACCTGCGAGACCGGCCAGCGGTGGACCGCCGCCTCCTGCACGACGAAGGTCGTGGGCGCCCGGGCGTTCTCCGACGGGTACACCGCGGTGCACACCCTCGGTGAGGGCGAGTTCACCTCCGCCCGCGACAGCGACGGCCACGGCACCCACACGGCCACGACGGCCGTGGGCCGCAACGGCGTCCCCGCCACCATCGACGGCGACTCCTACGGCGACGTCACCGGGATCGCCCCCGCCGCCGCGTTGGCCGTCTACAAGGTCTGCTGGACCGGCGACGACGGGACGAACGGCTGCCAGACCTCCGACCTGATCGCCGCGATCGACCAGGCCGTCGCCGACAACGTCGACGTCATCAACTACTCGATCGGTTCCGGCGCGTCGAGCACGGCGGCCGACCCCGTCGAGATCGCGTTCATGGTCGCCGCCTCCGCCGGGATCTTCGTCTCCGCCTCGGCCGGGAACTCCGGCCCGGCCGTCTCCACCACCGAGCACGCCAGCCCGTGGGTGACGACCGTCGCGGCCGCCACCTCGGTGCTGCGCGAGGGCACCGTCGTGCTCGGCGACGGCCGGAAGTTCGTCGGGGCCCGGTTGACCCAGGAACCGCTGCCCACGACCCGCCTCGTGCTGGGTTCCGACGTGGCCGCCGCGGGGAAGACCGCCAACGACGCCGCGATCTGCCTCGCCGGGTCGCTGGACCCGGTGAAGACGAAGGGCAAGGTCGTCTTCTGCCAGCGGGCGGTGACGGCCCGCGTCGACAAGTCCGCCGAGGTCGCCCGCGCCGGTGGGGTGGGGATGGTCCTCTACAACCCGACGCCGAACTCGCTGGAACCCGACGCGCACGCGGTGCCGACGGTCCACCTGGACGCCGGGGCCGGCAAGACCCTCCTCGGGTACCTGCGGACGCACCGCACCAACGCGACGGTGTCCTTCCAGCCCGGGAACACCACCCGCACCCCGACGCCGGCTCCGCAGATCTCCGCGTTCTCCTCGCGCGGGCCCGCGCTGGTCGACGGCGGCGACCTCCTCAAGCCCGACCTCACCGCCCCGGGTTCCGGCGTGGTGGCGGGCTACTCGCCCGTCGCGGACGGCGCGCGCGGCAACCTGTTCGCCCCCGAGTCGGGGACCTCGATGTCGGCCCCGCACGTCACGGGCCTGGCGGCGCTGTACTACGCCGCGCACCCGGAGTTCACGCCCATGACGGTGAAGTCGGCCCTCATGACGACCGCGCGGAACCTGCTCGGTCCCGACGGCACCCCGGCCCTCGACCCGTTCGCCGGGGGAGCGGGTTTCGTCGACCCGACGAAGATGCTGACCCCGGGTCTGGTCTACGACTCGACCCCGGTCGACTGGTTGCGCTACCTCGAGGGTTCCGGCGTGGCGACCGGGACCGGCGTGGGCGCGATCGACCCGAGCGAGCTGAACCAGGCCTCGATCGCGGACGGCGACCTCGCGGGTGCCCGCACCGTGACGCGCACGGTGACGGCCACCACGGGCGGGTACTACTACGCCACGGCCCAACTCGCCGGGTTCGACGTCCAGGTCCAGCCCAGCGTCCTGAAGCTGGACGCCGGGCAGAGCGCGCAGTTCCGGGTGACCCTGACCCGCACGACCGCGGCGCTGAACACCTGGGCCTCGGGTTCGCTGACGTGGAAGGGCGGCGACGGCCTCACCGTCCGCTCGCCGATCGCGGTGCGACCGATCCCGCTGGCGGCTCCGGCCGAGGTCGCGGGGACCGGTGCGAAGGGTTCCGTCCAGGTCGGTGTCACCCCCGGTTTCACGGGTGACCTCGACCTGACCACGACCGGCCTCGTGGCCGGGAAGCGGAGCGCGGGCTCCGTCGCCGTCGGGGACAGCGTCGAGTTCCCCGTGACGATCCCGAAGGGCACCACGTTCAGCCGCTTCGACCTGCGCGGGGAGGCCGGGTCCGACGTCGACCTCTACCTCTACTCCGCCGCCGGGGAACTGCTCGACCTGTCGGCCTCCGCGTCCACCGACGAACGGATCGACGACTTCGTCGACCCGGGGAACTACGTCCTCGTCGTCGACGGCTACGCCCCGGCTCCGGGGACGTCGTCGATCGGGTTCACGTTCACCTCCTTCGTCCTCGGGCCGGACGCGAAGGCAGGGACCCTGGCCGCCACGCCGGACCCGTTGCCGGTGACCACCGGTCGCCAGGTCACGTACACGCTGGCCTGGTCGGGGCTGGACCCCTCGACGCCCTACCTGGGCACCGTGGGCTACGGCGACACCACGCGCTCGACGGTCCTGACCGTCGGCTGACCCTCCCGCGGTGACGAGACCGCCGTCCCCACCCGGGGGCGGCGGTCTCGTGCGTTCACCCCGAGGGTGTCCGCCCGCGCGTGCCGCCGCCGTGGTGGAGCAGGACCGCTGCCGTCGGGTCGGGCGCGGGTGGCAGAGTGGGACCGTGCAGCAGCAGAAGACCCAGCCGACCAACACCGGGGCGATCGCCGGCGTCGTCGCCTCCGTCGCGGGGCTCGTCGTCTCGCTCGCGTTCGCCCCGCTGGGACTGGTCATGGGGGTCGTGGTGGTGGTGCTGGGGGTGCGCGCGCTGCGTTCCGGACACCCGGACCGCGGCTGGTGGACCCTCGCGCTGGCGCTCGCCGTCCTCTGCACGGCGTCGGGCGTCTTCGGGACGGTCGTCGGGCTGGCCCACGTCCGCGGATGAGGCCGCTCGTCGTCACGGCGACGTTCGACGTCGCGACCCAGGCGGGCCTCGACCGGCTGCGTGAGCGGTGGTTCCCGCCGGAGCGCAACCAGCTCGCGGCCCACCTGACCCTCTTCCACGCCCTGCCGGGGGAGGCTCTCGACGACGTGTGCGCCGCCCTGGACCGCGCGTGCGCGGGTGCGGCGCCCCGGGCCGAGGTGAGCGGGGTGCGGTCGCTGGGGCGCGGCGCGGCCCTCGTCCTGGACTCACCCGGGCTGGTCCGGGTCCGGGCCGGGCTGGCCGCGGAGTTCGCGAGCCGGCTGACCCGGCAGGACGGCCAGGGGTTCCGCCCGCACGTCACGGTGCAGAACTTCGTGACCCCCGAGGTGGCCCGTTCGACGGTCGAGGAGCTCGGCCGGGACCTCGTGCCCTGGACGGTGCAGGTGAGCGGCCTCGCGGTGCACCGCTACCTCGGCGGCCCGTGGGAACTCCTCCGGGAGTCCCGCTTCACCGCGGTGTGATCAGACCTCCCGCGAGGACGGCAGGGGTTTCGTGCACAGGACGTCGGGGCAGCTGAGGTAGCCGAGCCGGGCCCAGAACCGCCGTCCCGCCTCGTTCTCGGGCATCACCAGCAGGTTCACCCGGGGCAGGCCGCGCCCGGCGAAACGTCCCTCGAGCTCCGCGACCAGGGCGGCGGCGAGTCCCCGCCGGCGGTGGGCGGGGAGCACGGCGAGACGGTGGATCCAGCCGCGGCGGGCGTCCGTGGTGCCCACCACGACTCCGGCGATCCCGTCCGCCACCTCGGCGACGAGCAGCAGTTCCGGCGCGTGCCCACGGATCGCCGCGAGTTCGTCGGCGGGGAGGGGCTCCCGACCGCAGGCGGCCCAGACCGCCTGGACCGCGGGCAGGTCCGCGGGCGCGAAGGTGCGGATCACCGGACGGCGAGCTGGCCGGCGAGCTGGACGGCGGAGGGCAGGGCGGCCAGCACCGCGTCGATCTCGTCGGCGGTGCTCGTCGGGCCCAGGGTGAAGCGCACGGCGGTGCGGGCCAGGTCGGCGTCGATCCCGGTGGCCAGCAGCACGTGCGAGGCGTCGTCGGAGTCGGCGGCGCAGGCCGACCCGCTGGAGCAGACGATCCCGACCTGCTCGAGCTCCGCGAGGACGGTCTCGCCGCCGACGCCCGCGAAGCAGAAGGAGGCGTGGCCGGGCAGGCGTCGGGTGCGGTGGCCGGTGAGGCGGGACCCCGGGACCGTGGCGAGGACCCCGTCGATCAGTCTGTCCCGCAACGCCGTCAGCCGGGCGACCTCGGCCTCCCGGGTGGTCGCGGCGGCGTGCAGGGCGACGGCGGTCCCCACCGCGGAGGCGACGTCGGAGGTCCCCGAGCGTCGCCCGCGTTCCTGCCCGCCCCCGTGCAGGACGGGCGCCAGCGGGACGACGCCGCGGACCCAGAGGAACCCCGCACCGCGCAACCCGCCGAACTTGTGCGCCGACGCGGACAACGCGTCGACGCCGAGTTCCGCGACGTCCAGGGGCAGGTGCCCGGCGGCCTGCACCGCGTCGGTGTGGAACGGGATCCCGAACGCGCGGCAGCGGGCCGCGATCTCGGCCAGCGGCTGCACGGTCCCGATCTCGTTGTTGGCGTACATCACCGACACGAGCGTCGTGTCCGGGCGCAGCACCGCGTCGAGCGCGGCCAGGTCGAGCAGGCCGTCCCCGTCGACCCCGACCACGTCGACCTCGAACCCGCTCTCCCGCAGGGCGGACGCGGTCTCCAGGACGGCGGGGTGCTCGATCGCGGAGACCACGACGTGGCGGCCACGGGGGTTCGCCGTGGCGATCCCCGTGATGGCCAGGTTGTCGGCCTCGGTGCCGCCGGAGGTGAACACGACCTCCCCCGGACGGGCCCCGAGGACCTCGGCGACGGCGTGGCGCGCCGCGTCCAGCCCCGCCTTCGCGGCCCGGCCCACCTCGTGGCTGCTGGAGGGGTTCCCGGTGACCTGGGTCAGGTACGGCCAGACGGCCTCGAGCACCTCCCGGCGCGGCGGTGAGGTCGCGGCGTGGTCGAGGTAGATCACGCGCTGACCGTGGTGTCGAGCCCCAGGTCCAGGGTGCGGGAGTTCTGGGTGAGCGCGCCCACGGAGATCAGGTCGACCCCCGTCTCGGCGATGGCGCGGACGGTGTCGACCCGCACGCCGCCGCTGGCCTCCACGAGGGCCCGCGAGCGCTGCCGGACCAGGCGGACCCCCTCGGCCAGGTCGGCCAGGGAGAAGTTGTCCAGCAGGACGACGTCGACGTCGGCGGCGAGGACCGCCTCGAGCTGGTCGAGGCGGTCGACCTCCACCTCGATGGTCGTCGTGTGCGGGACCTGCGCCCGGACGCCCTCGAGCGCCGTGGTGACGTCGATGCCCTGCGCGAGCAGCACCGCGAGGTGGTTGTCCTTGACCAGCACGGCGTCGGAGAGCGACCAGCGGTGGTTGTGCCCGCCCCCGGCCCGCACGGCCGCACGTTCGAGCGCGCGCATCCCCGGGGTCGTCTTGCGGGTGTCGACGACGCGGGCGTTCGTCCCGGCGACGAGGTCGACGAACGTCGCGGTGTGGGTCGCGATCCCGGACAGGTGCTGCAGCAGGTTCAGGGCGACGCGTTCGGCGCGCAGGACGCCCCGGGCGGTTCCCCGGACCCGGCCCAGCGCGTCCCCGGCCCCGAACCGGGTGCCGTCCTCAGCGAGTTCCAGGAGTTCCAGCGAACCGCCGGTGAGGTCCGCGGTCCGGGTGAAGGCCGCGCGGGCGCAGGCCGCACCGGCCAGGACGCCGGGTTCGCGGGCCACCAGCTGCGCGTCGGCGAGCGCGTCGGGCGGCAGCAGGGACTCGCTGGTGACGTCGCCCCAGGGGGCGTCCTCGGCCAGCGCGAGGGCGACGACGGAGTCAGGGGTGTTCACGGGATCCTCCGGAAGGACCGGCGGCGGGCGTGCCCCGGTGCGGTGGGGTGGTCGCTGCGGAAGTGCGCGCCGAGGCTCTCCTCCCGCGCGGTCGCCGCGGCGACCAGCAGGTGGGCGGCGAGCACGAGGTTGGCGTCCTCGCGGGTGTGGCGGGGCACGTCGAGGTCCTCGGACAGGATCTCGACGGGGTCCTCCTGCGGGGTGAGCAGTTTCATCGCCACAGCGAGCCCGGCGGCGTCGCGCACGACACCCGCGTGCTCCCACATGGCCGACTGCAGGTCACGGCGGCCGACGTGGGACGCGACGGGCAGCGCGGCCCCGGGCACCTCGACGACCTCGTCCTCGGGGAACTCCGCCGCGGCGACGCCGTTCTCGCGGATGTCGCGCACGACCTGACCACCGGTGACGAGCGCCTCGAGCAGGGAGTTCGACGCGAGCCGGTTCGCGCCGTGGACCCCGGAACAGGCGACCTCGCCCGCGGCCCACAACCCGGGCAGCGTGGTGCGCCCGACGGCGTCGGTGCGGATCCCGCCCATCCAGTAGTGCGCGGCGGGGGTGACGGGGATCGGTGTCGTCTCGGGGTCGATGCCGGACTCCCGGCACAACTGCGCGATCCCGGGGAACCGCTGCGCGAAGGGCTTCCCCAGGGTCGCGGCGACACCGGTGGCGTCGAGGACGACGGGTTTCCCACCGTGCTCGGCCATCGCGGCGGCGATGGCCCGGGCGACGACGTCGCGCGGGGCGAGTTCGGCCCGCGGGTCCACCCGGAGGGTGAACCGTTCACCGGCGGCGTCGAGCAGCACGGCGCCCTCACCGCGCACGGCCTCCGACACCAGGAACGGGTGCGCGACGGCGGCGACCGTGGGGTGGAACTGGAAGAACTCCAGGTCCGCGACCGCCGCACCGGCACGGAACGCGGCGGCCAGGCCGTCGGCCGTCGCGACCGGCGGGTTCGTGGTGTGGCTGAACAACTGTCCCGCCCCGCCGGTGGCCAGCACGACGGCACCGGCGTGGACGCGCAGGACGTGGGTGGCCCCGTCCTCCTCCGCACCGGAGACGAGGTCGGCACCCACGACGCGACCGCCGTCGGTCCGCAGCCCGGCGAGGAAGGTCTGCTCGCGGATCGTCACGTCGCTGCGCCGCACGGCCGCGGCGAGCGCGGCGGAGATCGCCGCACCGGTCCGGTCACCGCCCGCGTGCAGGATGCGCGAGGTCGAGTGCGCGGCCTCCAGACCGAGCGCCCAGCCCCCGGAGGCGCCGCGGTCGAACTCCACCCCGCGCTCGGCGAGGACCCGCACGGCGGTCGGACCGGCCTCGCACAACGCCTGCACCGCAGCGGGGGACGACAACCCGGCGCCGGCGGCCAGGGTGTCGGCGACGTGCGCGGGAACGTCCTGCGGCCCGACGGCCGAGGCGATCCCGCCCTGGGCGTAGTGCGTGCTGCCGTCGCCGAGCTCCGTCTTCGTGGCCAGCACGACGCTGCCGTGGTGGGCGGCCTCGAGGGCGGCGGTGAGCCCGGCGATCCCGGCGCCGACGACCAGGACGTCGACGTGGAGCTCCTCCACGAGTTCGCGGCGGCGGTTCACGGGTGGACGGCCAGCATGCGTTCCACCGCCGTGCGCGCGTGGCCCGCGACGTCGGCGGCGACGCTGACCTGGTTGACGACCCGGCCCTCGACGAGGGACTCGAGCACCCAGGCGAGGTAGGCCGGGTGGATGCGGTACATCGTCGAGCAGGGGCAGACGACCGGGTCGAGGCACTCGATCGTCAGGTCGGGCCGGGTGTCGGCGAGGCGACGGACCATGTTGACCTCGGTCCCGATCGCGAACGCCGTCCCGGCCGGGGCGGCGTCGACCGCCTTCTGGATGTACTGCGTGGAACCCGCCTCGTCGGCGGCGTCGACGACCTCCATCGGGCACTCGGGGTGGACGACGATACGGACGTCGGGGTTCCTCGCCCGGGCCTGCGCGATCTGGTCGACGGTGAACCGCTGGTGCACCGAGCACCACCCGCGCCACAGCACGACCCGGGCGCCCTGAAGGGTTTCCGCGGAGTTCCCGCCGTGCGGTTTGCGCGGGTCCCACACCGGCATCCGCGCGACGTCGACGCCCATGGCCTTGGCGGTGTTGCGGCCCAGGTGCTGGTCGGGGAAGAACAGCACGCGCTGTCCCCGCTCGAAGGCCCACTCCAGGACCTCGCGGGCGTTGGAACTGGTGCAGACGATCCCGCCGTGGGCGCCGCAGAAACCCTTGAGCGCGGCCGCGGAGTTCATGTAGGTCACGGGGATGACCGGCACCCGGCCGTCGGCGTCGGCCTCGGTGCCGTAGAGCGCCTCGAGCTGCTCCCAGCAGGCCTGCACGGAGTCGATGTCGGCCATGTCGGCCATCGAGCACCCCGCGGCGAGGTTCGGCAGGATGACCGGCTGGTCCGGGGTGGTCAGCAGGTCGGCCGTCTCGGCCATGAAGTGCACCCCGCAGAAGACGACGAACTCCGCCTCCGGGTGCTGCTGCGACTGCTGCGCGAGCTGGAAGGAGTCCCCGACGAAGTCGGCGTAGCGGACGATCTCGTCGCGCTGGTAGGCGTGGCCGAGGATCGACACGCGCGGTCCCAGGGTCGCCTTCGCCGCCAGGATCCGGCGGTCCAGCTCCTCGGCGGGCAGCAGCCGGTACTCGGCCGGGATCTGCTGCTGCACCGGGGAGTCGGCCGGGGCCGGGTCCTGGCGGGAGGCTCCCGCGCCGTAGGTCGGCAACGGCAGGGGCCGGCCGGGGACCGCGTCGAACTGCCACGGGGCGGTGGGCAGGTCGGGGTCGCAGGTGCTGTCCGCGCCATCGGGGGCGCGGGTGAGCAGGGCGATCTGCGTGGGGACGGACGCCATCGTGACGGGCCTGTTTCTCGAGGAGTTCCTGTGAACGTTGCCGGGGCGCTACGCGAGCGGACCGGCGGTCATCAGCGGGCCGGCGACCCCGTCCGGGACCACCGCCCGGTACAACGTCGGCGGCCGGTGCCGGCCGCCCGTCTGGCGTTCCCCGGTGGACACGACGGTTCCCGAGCTCTCGACCTGGCGACGGAAGTTCGCCGGGTCGAGGGGGCGCTGCAGGATCGCCTCGTGGACCTCGCGCAACTGCGCCAGGGAGAACTGCTCGCCCAGGAAGTGCAGGGCGACGTGCGCGTGCTGGACCTTGGTGCGCAACCGCCACAGCGCGTACTGCACGACCTCGTCGTGGTCGAAGGCGAGGCCCGTGCAGTCGTCGGCGGAGGTCCAGCGGACGTTCTCGCCCTCGACCGCGGCCGCGGCCTCGTGGTTCCTGACCAGGGCGGAGTAGACGACGGAGACGACGCGCTGACCGGGGGAGCGGTCCGGCTGCCCGAACGTGTAGAGCTGCTCCAGGTAGCTCGGGCGCAGCCCCGTCGTCTCGGCCAGGGTGCGCCGTCCGGCGTCGCTGAGGCTCTCCGTCGTGCGCACCCAGCCGCCCGGCAGCGCCCACCGGTCGGCGAAGGGGGCGCGGGTGCGGCGCACCAGCGGCAGGTGCACCCGGACGTTCCCCTCCCGGTCGGGCAGCAACGCGAAGATCACCGTCGATACCGCGACGAGGATCGCCTGCTGCTCGGTGGTGCTCATGGAACGCGGCCCCGGTCTCAGTAAGGGTGGTTCTGACAGTAACTGTGCCGGGTCGAACTGTAGGACACGGGTGCGGCACGCCACAAGCCGCCCCGTCGCCGGGTCCGCTCCGGCGGTCGGGGAACTTCTTCGGAATTCGGCGTGACAACGGCGCGGGAGCGGTCTTACCGTTGACCTACACGGGAGAGGAGGTGGTCCGAAGAATGGTTTCTCTTGGGACGCGTGAGGTGGCTGCCCGCTAGCAGCTGCGTGAACGGACGCGGACCGCTCTGGTCGCCCCGCGCAGCGCGGCGAGATCACGGCAGTCACCGGGTCCCCGGGCGCCGGTCTGTCCAACCGGCCCGCACCGTGACGGCGAGCGCCGTCGTGGGGGCGGAAGCGCCCGGGGACTTCCCACGCCCCGTCCTCCGCGCTGAAGTAGCCCCGGGACACGACCTATCCTGACCAGGTGAGTCCACCGCCGGCGCGATCCGGCCCCCCGAGTCCCGGTCCCGCACCGACCCGCCGCCGGTTCCTCGTCGACACGACGCCGCTGCGCGAGGTCCCCGCGTTCCGTCGGCTGTGGGTCGGCCAGTCGCTCGCCGCCATCGGCACCCAGCTCACCGTCGTGACCGTCGGGTTGCAGGTCTACTCCCTGACCTCCTCGACCTTCGCCGTGGGACTCGTCGGGATCTTCGCCCTCGTCCCCCTCGTCGGGCTGGGGCTCTATGGCGGTTCCCTCGTCGACGCCCACGACCGCCGGCGGGTGGCGCTGTTCGCCTCCGTCGGGCTCTGGGTCCTCTCCATCGCCATCGCGGCCCAGGCCTGGGCGCACCTGGACTCCGTCGGTCTGCTCTACGGCCTCGTGGCGCTGCAGAGCGCGGCGTTCGCGATCAACAACCCGGCCCGGTCGGCGATCGTCCCCGGCATCGTCCCGCGGGCGGTGCTGCCCGCGGCCAACGCGCTGTCCGGGATGACGAACGCCATCGCCCTGACGATCGGGCCGCTGCTGGCGGGACTCCTCGTGGGGGCGTGGGGTTTCCAGGCCGCCTACACCGTGGACGCGGTCACGTTCGTCGCCGCGCTGGCCGGGGTGTACGGGTTGCCCGCCATGCCTCCCGAGGTCCTCGGGGGGTCGCAACGGCCGGGACTGCGATCGGTGCTGGAGGGGATCCGGTTCCTGGGGACCCGTCCGAACATCCGGATGACCTTCCTCGCCGACCTCTGCGCCATGGTCTTCGCCATGCCCCGGGTCCTCTACCCCGCGCTGGGGGCGGCGGAGCTCGGCGGCGGTGCGCGGACGGTCGGGATCCTCGGTGCGGGGTTCGCGCTGGGTTCGGTGCTGGCCGGGTTGTTCTCCGGGCCGTTGGGGTCGGTGCGTCGCCAGGGTGCGGTCGTCATCGGCTGCGTCGCCGTCTACGGCGTCTCGGTCGCCGCGTTCGGGGCGGTGCTCGTCCTGGTCCCGCAGGGGGTCTCCGCGAAACTCGTCCTCTGCGTCCTGCTGCTCGCCGTCTCCGGCGCCGCTGACGCCGTCAGCTCGATCTTCCGCGGCACGATCCTGCAGGTCGCCACCCCGGACGCGCTGCGCGGCCGGTTGCAGGGGGTGTTCATCGTCGTCGTCGCGGGCGGTCCGCGCCTGGGGGACCTCGTCCTCGGTTCCACCGCGTCCGGGATCGGCGAGGGGTTCGCTGCCCTCGCGGGTGGGACGGCCTGCGTCGTCGCCGTGCTCTCGCTGGCCCGGTGGCAGCGGCGTTTCGTGCACTACGACGCCCGCGACCCGCAACCCTAGGGATCGCCGTTCGAGCGCCGTTCGCGGTGTCCTCGATCGTCGAGGAGGCGGGTGGGTCAGGGGCGGCCGGTGAGGGAGCCGGCGGCCTTGACCGCGCGCAGGACGGGGGCGGACTCGATGTCGCGGACCCCGGGCAGGGCCGCGAGCGGGCCGCTGATCAGCTGGTACACCTCGGTGCTGCCGGAACTCAGTAGGGACGCGTAGAGGTTCGTGCGGCCGGTGGTGGCGGCGACGAAGGCGCTCTCCGGCAGCGCGGCGAGCTGTTCCCCGGCCGCCGGGAGGTCGGCGGGCGCGATGGAGAGCCACACCATCGTGGGGTAGCCGGTGTCACGCCGACGGGGGTCGAAGTCGACGTCGTAGTACAGGACGCCGGCGCGGTGCAGGGCGTCCATCCGACGGCGCACCGTCGACGTCGGAACCCCCGTGCGGGCGCCGAGCTCCTCGACCGGGACCCGCCCGTCGATCGCGAGCACGTCGAGAACCGCCGCGTCCACCTCGTCGGTCACGACCGGGCTCTCGCGGGGTTCGACCAGGGGGACACCGGCGGTGAGGGCGGCGACCTGGTCGGGGCCGAGGATCCCGCTCTTGAGCAGCGGTGACTCGGCCAGGCCGTGGAAGACGTGCAGGACCTGCTGGGCGCTGAGGTCGACGATGCGCTGGGTCCGCGGAAGCTTCGCGAGCAGCAGCGAGTCGTCGTCCTGGACCAGCGGGGAACGGGCGGAGCAGACGATCTCCGTTCCGCCGGAGGTGAGGTGGATCCACGAGGTGTCCTCGCGGCGGGCCAGCGCCTGCGCCACCGGCAGGGCCGCGTCCGGAGTCGTGCGGATGCGCAGCACCCAGGAGACCTCACCCAGGCGCAACGGGTCGGTGAGCCCCAGAACCCGTGCGCGACCGGCCGACCGGAGCTTCGCGTAGCGTCGCGCCACGGTCTGGTCCGAGACGCCGAGCACCTGGCCGAGCAGCCGGAACGAGGCGCGGCCGTCCAACTGCAGCGCCTGCAGCAGCTGCTGGTCGAGGGGTTCAAACCTGTCGAGGATCACCGCGTCAAAGCTACTACGTGTCGGATCCCGCCGCTTCAACGTGCGTGGCTGGGTCCGCGGGCGGCTGGGGTCGATCGTCGGGGTGTCTCTCCCCTCCGAACTCAAGGAACTCTCGATGCGCAAGTGGTTGCCGCTGGTCGCGGTGTGCCTCGGAACGTTCATGCTCCTCGTCGACGTGACGATCGTGAACGTCGCCCTGCCGGCGATGACGATCGCCCTCGACGCTTCGTTCACCTCCCTGCAGTGGGTCATCGACGGGTACGCGCTCTCGCTCGCGGCGCTGCTGCTCGTGGCAGGGGCCTGCGCGGACCGGTACGGGCGTCGGGGCGCCTACGTCGTCGGTCTCGTGCTCTTCGCCCTCGCCTCGCTGGCGTGCGGCCTCGCGCCGAACCCCGAACTCCTCGTCGTGGCGAGACTGGTGCAGGGCGTCGGCGCCGCGGCGATGTTCGCCGCCACGACGGCCCTGCTCGCGGGGTCCTACTCCGGACGGGACCGGGGGACCGCCTTCGGGATCTGGGGGGCCGTCAACGGGGCGGCTGCCGCGTGCGGCCCGATCCTCGGTGGACTGCTCACCCAGGGGCTCTCCTGGCGCTGGATCTTCCTGGTGAACCTGCCGATCGCGGTGGTCGCCGTCGCCCTCACGTTGCGGGTCGTGCCGGAGTCGAAGAACCCGGCGGCTCGTGTCGACGTCCCCGGGGCCGTCAGTTTCACCGCGTTCGCGGCCGGCGCGGTGTACGCGCTGATCGCCGGTGGGGAGGACGGCTGGACCGCGGGTCAGACGCTGGCCGGTTCCGGCGTGGCGCTGGTCGCCCTCGCGGTGTTCCTCGCGGTCGAGGTGCGCCGTGCGCACCCCCTGCTGGACCTGGGGCTCTTCCGGAAACCCGCCTTCGCCGTCCTCATGCTGACCGCCGTCGTCATGCAGGCGTCGGCGTTCGGGTCGCTGGCCTACGTGTCCATCTGGCTGCAGTCCCTGCTGGGTCTCGGGCCGGTCCGTGCCGGTCTCGTGGTGCTACCGCTGAGCATCGCCGCGTTCGTCGTCTCCGCCGTCCTCGGTCGGGTGCTGCACGCGCGCTCGCCCCGGCTGCCCGTCGGGATCGGCATGCTGCTGATCGGTCTCGGGGACCTGCTCGTCCTGAACGTGGGCCCCGACTCCGGCTGGGCCGCACTGCTTCCCGGGTTGACGGTGCTGGGGCTCGGGGTCGGTGCCGGGACCCCCGTGCTGGTGTCGGCTGCTCTCGCCCACGTCCCCGGTCCGCGGGCCGGAATGGCCGGCGGTGCCGTGAACACGTTCCGTCAGTTGGGGATGGCCCTGGGGATCGCCGCGCTCGGAACCCTGTTCACGCACCGCATCGCCGACGTGGTCAGCGCGGACTCCGCGGTCACCGACCCCGCCACGCTGGCGGACGGGCTGGCCAGCGGCGGAGCGCAGGCGATCTTCGCCGCGGTTCCCGACCAGGCCCGCGGTGCGGTGGAATCGCTGGCGCACAGCGCGTTTGCCGAAGGGCTGGACCGGATCTCCCTCGTCGGCGGGATCGCCGCACTGGTCGTCGGAGTTCTCGTCCTCGTGGTCCTGCGGCCTGCTCACCCTGCGCAGCAGGAAGTCACCCGTCAGCCCTTGACGCGGGCGTAGTCCTCCAACGCCACCTGGCGTTCGTGGGCGTGGTCGACGATGCGTTCGGGGTAGCCCTGCTCGTACCCGTCGGCCGCGTCCCAGGGGGTGTGCGCGGACTTCCCCGCGAGGTGGCCCAGCTCCGGGACCCAGCGGCGGACGTAGCTGCCGTCGGGGTCGAACTTCTGGCCCTGGGTGATCGGGTTGAAGATCCGGAAGAACGGCGAGGCGTCGGTCCCCGACCCCGCCACCCACTGCCAGCCGTGGTTGTTGCTGGCGAGGTCCCCGTCGCGCAACCAGTGCATGAACTCCCGTGCCCCGGAGCGCCAGTCGACGTGCAGGTCCTTGACGAGGAAGCTCGCGACGATCATCCGGACCCGGTTGTGGACCCACCCGACGGAGCGCAGCTGGCGCATCCCGGCGTCGACGATGGGGAACCCCGTGCGCCCCTCGGCCCAGGCCGTGAACGACTCGCCCACGGGTTCGTAGTTCATGGCCGCCAGTTGTGGGCGGTAGTACTCCCGGGCGGACTCCGGGCGGTTCCAGAGCACGTCGGCGTAGAACTCCCGCCAGCACAGTTCGGTCCGGTAGGTCTCCGCCCCCACCGACCGCTTCGCACGCAACGCGGCCAGCAGGGTCCGGGGATGCAGCTCGCCCCACTTCAGGGCGTGCGAGAGCTGGGAGGTGCCGTCGTGGTCGGGGCGGTTCCGCTCGCCGTCGTAGTCGGCCAGGGCGCCGTCGAGGAAGTCGTGCCAGCGCGCGAAGGCGGCGTCCTCGCCGGCCTCGGGGAGTTCGAGGTCGCCCAGGTCCGGTTCGCCCGGCCAGTGCGAGCCGTCGACCCCCGCACCGTCGTGCACCCAGTCGACGTCACCGGGATCGGCGGCGGGCGCGGGCCAGCCGTGCTCGTTCCAGGCGCGTGAGAACGGGGTGAAGACCTGGAACGGCTTGCCGGAGCCGTTGAGGATGGTCCCGGGCCCGATGGCGTAGGGCGTCCCGGTGCGGACCAGTTCACGGTCGTGACCCGCCAGCGCCGTCGCGACCGCGTCGTCGCGCCGACGGCCGTAGGGGCCGGCGTCGGCGCTGACGTGCACCCGGCGGGCCCCGACCCGCGCGGCGACGTCGTCCACGACCTGCGCCGGGTCGCCCGCTTCGACCACGAGGTTGCCGTCCAGGGACGCGTCGAGCGCCCGCAGCGAGCGGAGCAGGTAGGCGCGACGGACGTCCCCGGAGGGCTTCCAGAGCGTGGGGTCGATGACGAAGAGCGGGAGCACCGACCCTTCCGCCGCCGCGGCGAGCAACGCCGGGTGGTCGCTGAGTCGGAGGTCCCGACGGAACCAGAGCACGCTGGTCCTCGGGTCACGGTCCTGTTCGCGGGCGGCCACGCCGGGACGCTATCCGCGCGTCCGCCGCCCCGCCCGGTGGAGGCCCGGCGGAGGTGGGGCTCCGACCCGTCGGACGCTCTGCGCGGACACGCCCCGAACGCCCCGGGGTCAAGGGTGCGACCACCGGTCGCGATGAACGATGATGGGCACCGTGAGCGATCTCATCGACACCACCGAGATGTACCTCAAGACGGTCTTCGAACTGGAAGAGGAAGGCATCGTGCCGATGCGCGCTCGCATCGCCGAGCGGTTGCACCACTCCGGCCCGACGGTCTCCCAGACCGTGGCGCGGATGGAGCGCGACGGGTTGCTGCACGTGGGCACCGACCGGCGGCTGGAGCTGACCGACGCCGGCAAGCAGAAGGCGATGCGGGTCATGCGCAAGCACCGCCTCACCGAGCGCCTGCTGACCGACGTCATCGGACTGGAGTGGAGCCTCGTCCACGAGGAGGCCTGCCGCTGGGAGCACGTCGTCTCCGAGGAGGTCGAGAAGCGCCTCGTGGCGATCCTGGACCACCCGCACTCCTCGCCCTACGGCAACCCGATCCCCGGTCTGGACGAGCTGGGGGAGGAGTGCTCGACCGAGGACTTCCGCTCCGGTGTGCAGTCGCTGAGCAGCCCCGAGCTCGAAGGGCGCTCCGTCGTCGTGCGGCGCCTCGGCGAACCGCTGCAGACCGACGTCCCGCTGCTGGCCCGCTTCCACGCCGCCGGCCTGGTCCCCGGGGTCGAGGTCGTCGCGAAGTCGTCGGCCTCCGGCGTGGAGGTCGCGGTGGGCGAGGGTGTGGTGGACCTCACGTCGGCCGAGGCGTCGCACATCTTCGTCGCACTCAGCTGACCCCGCCCGACCCGGGAACCCCTCGACGACGCGGGGTTCCGGGCCCGGGAACAGCCCGGACAGCCGCCTGCCGGCCCTCCCACGGGTGATCTGCGACGGAGGGTGAAGGCCGAGGTCACCCGTTCGGCCCTCGGCGTCGTCCGCTTCCCGTTCTCAGTCGTCACTCTCTGTACATCAAGCCCGACTCGTCGTCACGTCCCCGGCACCAGTTCGTCACCGGGTCGTGACATTCGACCCAGGATCGGGTTATGGTCCACCCGCATCCTCGACAGCGCACGCGGATGCCCTCACGTGGACGCCGAGCCCTGCCACCACGCCGAGGTCCCCCGAGACATTTCATGGCAGGGGTGGGGGAACCACGTTTCCCGGGCGGAGCACGACCACCTGGTCGCGCCGAGTCCTTGGGGTGAAGCCGGTGCGAACCGGCCGGGGGATACTCCCTCCCGAACCCGACAGCTCACCTCGCAGGCGTCGGAGAGGCCACCACCTTGACGACTCGCGTCCAGGCGCGCCATCGCGCCGCCGTTCGTGCCCGTACCCCCCTGACCGACCTGTCCGACAGCGTCGCCCGCACCGCCGGCGGCGCCGTCCGCACCGGTGCGGTCGCCGCCGCCGCCGGTGGTCTGCTCGTCTCCGTCGCTCTCCCCGCGAGCGCCGTGACCAGTGCAGCCCCGGCCGCCGTCGGCTCGAGCGTCGCCTCGGTGGCGACCGCCGTTCCCGCCGCCTTCGGCACCACTGCCGCCGGCGTCGTGTCGGCACCCGCCACGGTGAGCACCCTGTCGAGCACCGCGACGTTCTCCGCTGCCCCGGCCGCTGCGCCCGTCGTCGTCGCCGCCCCGGTCCTCACCCGGGCCACCCGTACCGCGGACGCCGTCCCGGTCGTGGCCTCCAGCGTCGCGGAGAACGCGATCGTCGCCGAGCCCGCGCCGGTCGTGGCGGCTCCGGTGGCCGCACCGGCTCCCGCGCCCGCCCCGGTCCAGGCCTCGATGGGTGCGCGCATCCTCGACGTGGCCGACGACTACGCCGGTGTCCCCTACGTCTACGGCGGCACCACCCCCGCCGGCTTCGACTGCTCGGGCTACACCAGCTACGTCTACCGCCAGGTCGGCGTCGAGATCCCCCGGACCGCCGCCGCCCAGAAGTCGGCCGCGGCCACGATCTCCCGCGGCGACGCCGTCCCCGGCGACCTCGTCTTCTTCAGCAACGGCTCCGGCCGTGCCTTCCACGTGGGCATCTACGCGGGCGGCGGGATGATGTGGGACGCGCCGCGGACCGGCAAGCCCGTCCAGCTCCGCGCGATCTGGAGCGACGCCGTCACCTTCGGTCGCCTCGCCGCCACCGTCTGATCGAGGCACGTCACCGATCGGCGAGTGATCGTCGCTCGGGTCCGCAAGAACGGCGCTCGTCGCGCCCACCGGAGGAGGCTCCCGCCTCCGACGGTGGTGCGGCGGGCGCCGTTCTCGCGTTCGCGACCCGGCCGATCCGGGTCACCTCCCCGGTTCCGGCGCGCCCAGTGGGATTCACGGGAAAGTTGCTGACTCCACCACCCCTCGCGACGTAGGGTGCCGTCAACGACGACGGCACCCACGGAGGTCCGATGACCAGGCGTCACGGCGGCACAGCCACCGTGGTGCCCCACGCCCTCCAGCAGCACGCGGAGCACCACCACCACGTGCACCACCACCATGTGCACGTCGTCGCTCTCAGAGGCGCCCTCCCCACCGGGGACGGCGCCTCTCGTCGTCTCAGGAGGTGGATGTGCGCACGCTCGTGCTGAACGCCGGCTTCGAACCGCTCGCGGTGGTGTCCTTCCGCAGGGCACTCGTCCTCGTGCTCGCCGGGAAGGCGTCGGTGGTCCTCGCCGACGCCGACCCCGTCGTCGGCGCGACGATGAGCCTCGAACGGCCCTCCGTCATCCTGCTCACGCGCTACGTCCGCGTCCCGCGCGGCCAGGTCGTCCCGGTCAGCCGGCGTGGCGTCCTGCGCCGCGACCACCAGCGCTGCGCCTACTGCCGCGGCCACGCGAGCACCGTCGACCACGTCCTGCCGCGCAGCCGCCGCGGCCCGGACACCTGGGAGAACCTCGTCGCCTGCTGCGTGCGCTGCAACAACGCCAAGGGCGACCGCACCCCCGAGGAGATGGGCTGGAGCATGCCGTTCCGACCCGCCGCCCCCCGGGGCGCGTCCTGGGCCGTGCGGGGGGCCGAGACCCCCGACCCCCGCTGGGACGAGTTCCTCGCCACCGCCGCCTGACCCCGGTCCCGCCGGCGGGACGACGGACGGCGTCCGGGGTTCCGCCGTGCGGATGACGAGGACGGCGCGGGTGGGTGCGACGCTGGGGGCATGGACGAGAACAAGAGGCAGGGCGAGTCGATCGACGCGGTGCTGCGGGGTCTGCTGAAGCAGGGCCGGCTGGACCCGGGAGCCGAACGCCTCGCAGAACAGGGCATCGACCGGCTGAAGGCGTTCCTCGGCTCGACCCCGGGGGCGCGGACCACGACCGGGACCGAGGTCCCCGAGGACGCCGAGGTGGTCGTCCCCGGCGGGCGGGAGATGCTCATGCACACGATCCCGCTGCCCGACGGCACCCGGGTCGAGGTCCTGGTGCCGGAGCGCCTCACCCGTGCCGAGGCCGACCGGGTCGCCGGTGTCCTCACCGCGCTGGCCGTCGATGAGTGAGGTGGCGGTGGAGACGATCGACGTGGAGGTGACGGGGATCGTGCGCCTCGGGCAGTTCCTCAAGCTCGCCGGCGCCGTCGACTCCGGTGGGGAGGCCCGTGAGGTCCTCCAGGCCGGGGAGGTGACGGTGAACGAGGAGCCCGAGGACCGCCGGGGTCGTCAGCTCTCCGACGGTGACGTCGTCGCCCTCGGCGACGGGTCCTGGCGCGTCCTCGTCAACTGAGGGTCAGCCGAGCACCCGCACCGGGCGGCCTGCCCGCCAGGCCGTGACGTCCTCGACGGCGTCGAGGTACATCCGGCGGTAGGAGTCCTGCGTCACGTACCCCGTGTGCGGGGTCAGGACGGTGTTCGGGGCCTCACGCAGCGGGTGGCCGAGGGGCAGGGGTTCGACGTCGTACACGTCGAGCCCCGCCCCGGCGATCGTCCCCGCGTGCAGGGCCGCCACGAGCGCGTCGGTGTCCACGACCGGGCCTCGCGAGGTGTTCACCAGGAACGCCGTGGGCTTCATCGTGGACAGTTCCGCCGCACCCAGCAGACCGCGGGTGCGCTCGGAGAGCCGGGTGTGGACCGAGACGACGTCGCTGCGGCGCAGCAGGTCCGCCTTCGAGACGGGTTCCACGCCGAGCTCCCGGGCCTGCGACGGGTCGAGGTTCTCCGACCACGCGAGGACCTCCATGTCGAAGGCCTGCGCGATCCGCGCGACCCGGCGGCCGAGTTTGCCCAGCCCGATCGTGCCGAAGGTCAGCCCGGCCAGGTCCAGCCCCACACCCAGCTGCCAGTGCCCCGCCCGGAGGCCCGCGTCCTCGGCCGGGACCCGCCGGGCCAGGGCCAGCACGAGGGCCCACGTGAGTTCGGCCGTCGGCGTCGCGGTCGTCGGTGTGCCGGCCATCCCCGTCCCGCAGACCAGGACCCCGTGGCCCGCGGCGGCGGGCAGGTCGATCGCGGCGTTGACCATGCCCGTCGTCACCAGCAGGCGGAGGTCGGGCAGACCGGCGAACTCGCCCGCCCCGAACGGTGTCCGCTCGCGCATGGCGACGACGACCTCCGCGCCGGCCAGGCGTGCGCGCAGGGCGTCTCCGGCGAGGTGCTCGTGGACGAAGTCCACCTCGCCCAGACCCGAGAAGTCGGCGAACCCCGCGGCCACCCGCTGGTAGTCGTCGAGGACCACCACGCGCCGGCTCACCCGCGCCCCAGCCCGTCGATCGCGGTGACCTCGTCGTCGGTGAGGACGAAGCCGTCGACGTCGAGGTTGGTGGCCTGCCGGCCGGGATCACCCGACTTGGGGATCACGACCACCCCGTGCTGCACGTGCCAGCGCACGACGACCTGCTCGGCGCTCACGCCGTGCGCCTGCGCGACGCCGGCGAGGACCGGGTCCTGCAGGCTCGTCGCCTTGAACGGGGAGTACCCCTCCAGGACGATCCCGCGGTCGCGGTGACCCTGCAGCAGGTCCGCGTCGAAGAGCCGCGGACCCCACTTCACCTGGTTCACGGCGGGGGTCACCCCGGTGGCCGCCGTGAGCTCGTCGATCTGGGCGAGGGAGTGGTTGCTGACGCCGATGGCGCGGACCTGCCCGCGCTGCTGCGCCGCGACGAACCGTTCCCAGACGTCAGGACGGGCCCGGCCCTCCGGCGGCCAGTGGATGAGCCACAGGTCCAGGACGTCGCGGCCCAGCAGTTCGAGGCTGCGGGCGAGGAACTCGTCCTCCCGGCCGGCGTGGTCCTGGCGCAGCTTGGTGGTGACGACCACGTCGTCACCGTCGTCGTGGCCCGCGATCGCCCGGCCGACCTCGGCCTCGTTCTCGTACATCGTCGCGGTGTCCAGCAGGCGGTACCCGAGGTCGAGGGCGCTGCGCAGCGACCGCTCACCCGCGGCACCGCGCAGGCCGTAGGTGCCGAGCCCCACGAGGGGCAGGTCGAGCGTGCCGTCGAGGGTCCGGACGGGAGTGCGGGGAGTGCTCACGCGGGGACGCTACGACCCCCGGGAGCCTCCCGCACCCCGCTCAGTCCTTCAGGCCCGCGTTCATGTCGGCGTTCATGACGTAGCGCTGGAACACCAGGTAGATGACGACGAGCGGCACGATCGAGATGACCGAGGCGCCGAGCAGGACCGACCAGTTGACGTTCTGCGCCCCGACGATGCTCTGGATGCCGATCTGGAGCGTGAACTTGCTCGGGTCGTTGAGGACGATGAGCGGCCAGATGTAGTCGTTCCACCGCCACTGGAAGGAGAAGATCGCCAGGGTGATCATGATCGGACGGGCGATCGGCAGCATGACGCGGACGAAGGTCGTCAGCTCGTTCGAGCCGTCGATGCGGGCCGCTTCGAGCAGCTCGTTCGGCACCGTGGAGAAGAACTGCCGGAACATGAAGCAGCCGGTGGCGGTGATGATCGAGGGGACGACGATCCCGGCCAGGTGGTTGTAGAGCCCCAGGTCGCGGATCACGAGGAACGAGGGCGACAGGATGACCTCGGTCGGCAGCATCGTCGTGGCGAGGATGCACATGAAGAACGCCTTGAGCCACCAGTTCTGGTACTTGGCCAGGGCGTAGCCCGTCATGGCGCTCGCCAGCACCGTGAGGACGGTGGTGCTGACCGCCACGATGAGGGTGTTGGTGAAGTAGCCGGCGAAGTTGAAGCTCGTCCAGGCCTGCTCGTAGCCGGCGAACGTGGGGTTCTTCGGCAGCAGCGTCAGCGGGTAGGAGAAGAGGTTCCCCGCCGGTTTGAACGAGGACAGGACGAACCACAGCACCGGGAAGCCGTAGAGCACGGCGAGCAGCCACAGCAGGACGGTGGCCCCGACGGTGCGGGCGGGCGAGCCGCCCTCGCGCACGCGGGTGCTGCGGCGCAGAGCCGGTGCCTTGGGGCGGGGCAGCGAGGAGAGAGCCATCTCACGCCTCCCGGCGTCGGTTGACGAGGACCTGGAGCAGGGCGATGCCCATGAGGACGGCCATGAGGACGAACGAGGCGGCGCTGGCGTAGCCGATCTGGCCCTGCTGGAAGCCCGTCCGGAAGATGTACTGGACGACCAGGTTGTTCTCCGTGCCCGGCCCACCGCCGTTCAGGGACTGCAGCAGCGCGTACTCCTTCATGGCCCCGAGGCTGCCGAGCAGGATGACGATGAACGACGTCGGGGCGATGCTGGGCAGCGTGATGTAGCGGAACCGCTGCCAGGACGTGGCCCCGTCGATGGAGGCGGCCTCGTAGTAGGAGGTCGGGACGTTGCGCAGCGCGGCGACGAACAGCAGCATGTTGAAGGCCGTCCCGCCCCAGGCGCCGGCGATGGCGACGATGACCAGCGACAGGTTCGCGTTGGACTGCCACGGGACGGCGGAGCCGCCGAAGGACGTGATGAGGAAGTTCACCAGCCCGAAGTTCTCCCCGAAGATCCACCGCCAGATGACGCCGGCGACGATGGGGGAGATGAGCCACGGGATGAAGAACAGGACGCGCGCGACGGTCTTGCCCTTGGCGTGCGGGCTGGTCAGCAGCGTCGCCATGGTCAGCGACAGCACGTAGTTCAGCGGCACCGACATGACGGCGAACAGGACCGTCCGGCCGAACGCCGAGTAGAACCCGGCGTCGCCGAGCAGCTTCTGGTAGTTGGCCAGGCCCACCCACGGGGCCGAGCCGACCCCGGTGTAGCTGGTGAACGAGTAGTACAGCCCCGTCAGCGCCGGCCAGACGAAGAACAGGAAGAACAGGACCACGTTGACGCCGACGAACAGCAGGGGCGCCACGCGGTAGCGCGCCGCCCGTCGGCGGTTGGCGGAGGCTCGCGGAGCCTGCACGAGGGCAGCGGGGTCGGTCCCGACGGCGGCGGGGACCGGGCCCGGTGAGGTGGGGGTCATCGAACCTCCTGGGGAGCGCGAGCGGACGTCAGGCGATCTGCTCGTTCAGCAGCTTCACGATGTTGGCCACGGTCTCCGCCACGGTCTGCTGACCGTTGATGGCTTTGCCCACCTCGTCCTTGGTGGGGTCGGTCGTGATGGCCTTGCCCGCGAGGGTCAGCTTCTCACCCGAGTCGCTGCCGGACGTGGAGATCGGGTCGGCGAGCTCGATCTCCTTCTGGTAGAGCGCGTAGCCGTCGAGGGCGGCCTGGTTCGTCCCCGGGTAGGCCACCTCGAGGTCGTTCTCCACCGGCAGCCACCCGTTGGTCGCGGCGACCTTGGTGTAGTTGGCCGGGTCGTAGAGGAACTCGACGAACTGCATCGCGGCGGCCTTGGTGTCGCCGTTGTCGAAGGCCACGACCTTGCCGCCGGTGTTGATGTCGGTGGCCTGCGTCGGCTGCGCCGGGGTGGGGACGGCCGCCCACTCGAACTGGGTGATGCTCTCGGCGAAGTCGGCGATCTGCCAGACGCCGGAGAAGTAGGCGACGACCTGGCCGCTCTTGAACAGGGCGTTCGGGTCGCCCCCGGAGGTCCACACGGACTTCGGCATGACGACGTCGTCGTTGAGGTCGACGAACTTCTGCAGCGCCGCGGTGGTGTCGTCGTCGACGCTGTACTCGGTGCCCTTCTCGTTGAGCTGGAAGCCCTTGGCCCCGTGCTCGTAGAAGAACGCTTTGATGCGCGCGGGCGAGGCGTCGTAGACGAGGTCGTACTGGGCGCCGGCCGCGGTGCGGACCTGCGTCGCGGCGGCGAGGAACTCGTCCCAGGTCCAGGTGCTCGCGGGGTCGGTCGGGTAGGCCACCCCGGCCTTCTGGAAGAGCGTGGTGTTGATGAAGAGCCCGGCCGCGGTGATGTCGGAGGGGATCGTGACGATCTTGCCGTCGCTGGTCTTCTGGTAGAGCTTCTCGTCGATCTTGTTCGTGGCGCTCGTCGCGACGGCGGTGAGGTCCTGCAGCTTGTTCGTCCAGATCGGGTCCAGGGACGGTGCGCTCGCGACGTCGGGCAGGGAGTTCGCCTGCGCGGCCTGGCGCAGCTTCGTCTGGTACCCGTCGTAGGGGACGTTGACGATCTCGACCGTGATGCCCTTGGCCGCCTTGAAGGCGTCGGCCAGGTCGTAGTACCCCTTGGCCTGGGCCTCGCTGGCCGAGAGCCAGAAGGTGATCTTCTTGGCGTCACCGCCACCGGTACCGGAATCGTCCGAACCGCAGGCGGTCAGGGCGGTTCCCGTGGCCGCCGCGGCCAGGGAGCCGAGGAGGATGGATCGACGACTGGTGGTGAACTCGCGCATGGTTGGACGTCCTCGTCTCCGGTCACGAACCGTCTCCTCCGCCGGCGGTGGAGGCCGGTCAGGGCTGACCGGGGGAGGTGGACGGCACTGCCCTGAGCAGCAGCGGCAGTTCCGGCAAGTTAGGCGGAAAGCCCTTACCTCGTCAAGTGCCGACACCCGGTGGAGTCGGGATGACTTCACGTCAGAACATGTGCACACTGACGTCCGTCGGACCGCTGCCCCCGCGTGCGTCGGGACGACCCCCACCCCAGCGCCCGGAGGACTGATCGCGTGCACCCCGACCCCGCTCCCGAACTCCTCGACCGCGGGTTCACCGACCTGCTGGTCGCCGACCTCGACCGCAGGGTCGCACAACTGCTCGCCGGTCGGGCGGGAACGCTCAGCCCGCTGGCCCACCGCGAGACGACCGCCCGGCTGAAGTCCCTCGTGGCGGCCTGGTCCCACCCGGGTTCCGCGCACCACCACGACGACCGGCTGCTCCCGCCGGCCGACGGGCTGCTGCGGCAGCTGGCCGCGGCGCAGACCCCCAGCGGCCTCTTCGACAGCTCCAACCTCGCCTCCCCGCCGGACACCGCGTTCACGGTCAACGACCTCTGCCTCACCGCCGAGCTCGCCGGCCGGGAGGAGGCGCTCACCGGGATCGCGGACGGGCTGCGCGAGATCGGGCGCCGCACGCTGCCGCCCCTGCTCACAGGCGGCGTCCACACCCCCAACCACCGGTGGGAGCTCACGAGCGCCCTGGCCCGCCTCGACGCGCTGCTCGGGCACGAGCCCGCCGTCCGCGCACGGGTGGAGGAGTGGCTGGCCGAGGGCGTGGACCAGCAGTCCGACGGGATGTACTCCGAACGGAGCCCGCTCTACGCCGGTGCCGTCACCAACCCCTCGCTCCTGGTCCTCGCCGACCTGCTGGACCGCCCCGACCTGCTCGACCCGGTGCGGCGCAACCTCGAGGCGTTCCTGCCCCTGCTCGACGAGGACGGCCTGCTGGAGAGCGTCCACTCCCGGCGTCAGGACCAGCACGAGGTCGGCCACCCCGGTACCGCGTTCGTGCTGCCCTACCGGCGCTTCGCCCTCGAGGAGGACCGCCCCGACTTCGCCGCCGCGGCCCGCTCGCTGCAACGCCACGGCCTGGACGGCCGCCACGGCCTGCCCGAGGTGATGGCCCACCCGCGGCTGGGGCTCGCGCTGCCCGCGGGACCCGAGGAGTGGCGCTGGAGCGGTGCTGCGCAGTTGGCGGACTCCGGCCTGGCGGTCGAGGCGAGCGGCCGCACCCGCACCGTCGTCTTCGGCGGCAGCGACCAGCCCGCGGTGCAGGCCGTCCGGTCGGGAACGGCCAACACCGCCACCTTCCTGCGCTTCCGGCACGGGTCGGCCGTCGTGCAGTCGCTGCGCCTCTCCAGCGACTTCTTCGGGCTCGGGCCGTTCCGCAGCGAGACGCTGGAACCCCGCGACGGCGGCGGGTACGTGCTGCGCCAGCGGTTGCGGGCCGGCTACTACCAGCCGCTGGCGGCGGCCGACCGCGATCCCCTGGGCGCCTACCCCCTGGGGGACGAGGGCCGCTTCCACGCCGCGATGGCCTTCGAGCGGCGTGCCGTCGACGCCGTCGAGCTGGACACCGAGGTCGAGGTCCTGCCCGGCCCGGACGGGGTCGAGGTGGTCGTGCGTACCGCCGGGGCCGCGACGTCCTTCGCCCTGGAACTGTCCCTGCGCCCGGATGGCACCCTGGAAGGCGCCGAGCAGCTGTCCGCGGACACCTACCGGCTCACCGGTGAGCGCTGCCGCTGGACCGTGGGGAGCGACGTCCTGGAGATCGGCCCGGGCGGCGGGGACGGTCCCGCCCAGCCGGCCCACTACTCCGGCGGAGAGCAGTACGAGTACCTGCGGGGCGGTCACGACGCGGAGGGGGTGCGCCTCTACGTCACCGGCCGGACCCCGGGGACGGTGCGGCTCTCGCTGCGGGTGCGCTCGGAGGGACTCGAACCCCCAACCAACCGGGTAGAAACCGGTCGCTCTATCCATTGAGCTACGAGCGCTGGTGCCGCCGTCGTGGCCGGCGCGCCCACCCTAGCGAGTGGGCGCGGGCCACAGGGTACGTCCGGCGGCACCCGTCCGTCAGACGGGTGCCAGCACGGCGCGGACCTCGTCGGGGGTGAGCTCCGTCGCCGGGGCGAAGGCGTCCCCGGCGACGTAGGCCAGCAGCGAACGCCGGAAGGCCGTGGCCGCGGGGGAGTCGTCGAGGGTCAGCGTGCAGACGACGAGCCGGCCCGCCCCCACCCGGGCCTCCAGCAGGACCCCGAGGCGCCGGGCGGAGAACCAGGTGTCGATGGGCTGCACCAGCGGGCGCAGACCCGTGGGCAGCCCGTCCAGCACGAGGGCCTTCGCGCCGTGCAGCAGGTCCCACCACTGCCAGTCGGTGTGTCCCTGCGAGGGGAAGCCCGCGAAGAGCGGGTGCCCCGGGTCGTGGGTGATCCCCAGCGTGTGCGGAGCCTGGTTCCGCGTCCACGCGGTGTTCCAGAACACGGGGGTGAAACCCAGTTCGACCTCCGTGCGGACCCGGGCCGGGTCCGGGGTCAGCAGCACCGTCGCGCCCGCGGCGGTGAGGCGCAGCGCCTCCTCGACGTCGGCGGTCCGGGTCACCTCCGGCTCCGGGTCGGGCACGGGGGCGTAGACCCACAGCGACCAGTCGTTCTCGTGGACGGTCCCACCGCTCGTCCGGACGCGGACCACCAGCCGCACCTGGCGGGTGCGTTCGCTCCACCCCGGTTCGAGCGTCACCGTGCCCAGTCGTGCGTCGTTGCCGTCGGGGACCTCGCCCCGGCTCAGCACCCCACCGGCCAGCTGCGACCCCGCGGTGTCCTCCACCCGCCAGGAGACCTCCGCGTCCAGGACGCCCGGCCCGAAGTGGGCCACCTGGACGTCGAAGGAGAACGCCTCGTCGGTGCGCAGGGTCCGCCGGGGCAGGCGGGCCAGCGGCACGACGGGGCCGCAGAACCGGGCGAACTCCGTGGCGGTGGCGTAGGGCTTCTCGTCCCAGAACGCGTCCAGGACCCCGACCAGGGCCGTGCCCTGACCCGGGAAGTCGTTGAGCCCCAGCAGGTGGAAACCTGCGAACCCCGGGGTCCGCAGCGCGGTCTCGACCTCCTCCTTGTAGCAGAGCAGCTGCAGGCGACCCGACGCGTGCAGGAACTCCTCGGCCTGGTCGGCCATCCCGCTGCGGCGCAGGAAGTCGGCGAAGATCCCGGAGTTCCTCGGCTGCATCAGCCCGGTGTACTTCGAGGCCTCCTGGAAGTCCGGGTACGCGCACCACTGCCCGACCTCGTGGCTGACGACCGGTCGCGCTCCCGCGGTCACGAAGGCGGAGTGGTCCGACTCCGTCTGCGGCGGGGTGGCGTTGAGCCGGGAAGCGAGTCCCTCCTCCCACCGGTGCAGACGGGGGTCGGGCACGTTGTCGAAGTCGTTCTCCGGGATCGCCGGCCACCCGGCGGCACTCGTCCAGAGCCGGCGGGGATCGAGACGCCGGAAGTGCGCGACCCAGGCGCCGAGGAACTCCACGTCGCGGCCGGCGGGTTCGTTGCCGTGCGCCATGGCCACGAACGAGGGGTGGTTCCCGTAGGCCTCGAGGATGCGTTCGGTCTCCTCGTGGAGGAAGCGGTCGACGGGGCGTCCCTCGCCGAGCGCGGCGCCCTGGTTCGCCCAGACCGGGCCCTCGACCTGCAGGAGGACGCCCTCGAGGTCGGCGGCGGTGAAGGCCGCCTCCGGTGGGCACCAGGAGTGGAAGCGGACCAGGTTCAGGCCGTGCGCGCGGACGGTGCGCAGGACCCGGCGCCAGGGTTCCACCTCGGTGGGCGGGTACCCCGTCAGCGGCCACACCGCGGACTCCAGGGTGCCGCGCAGGAACGTCGGCCGGTCGTTGACGGTGACCTGCGTCCCCCGCACCCCCACCTCGCGCAGGCCGAAGGTGGTGCGCCGCGTGTCGTGGTCCCGGCGGTCGCGCACCGTCGCGAGGAGTTCCACGGTCACCTCGTAGAGGGCCGGGTGGAACTCGTCCCAGGTCTGCGCGTCCGCGCCGAGGGGCAGGTCGACGTCGAGGTGGCCACCGCTGCCGGTCATCCCGCGTTCGCCGAGGTCGCGGGGGTGGTCGGTGAGTTCCTGGGCCCCGTCGGAGTCGTAGCTCGCGGTCACGGGCGGCGGGACGTGCTCCCCGGGGACGTTGAACCGCCGTGCGGAGACGGTCACGCTCCCGTGGCCGATGCCGAGCGGTCCGCCGGCGAGGTCGACCCGGACGCGGGCGCTGCGGCGCGCGACGTCGGGGACGACGGTGACGCGCCGGATCGTCACCGGTGGGACCGCCTCGAGGCGGAGTTCTCCGACGACCCCGTTCCAGTTCCCCTGGGTGTGGTCGCTGACGCTGTGGGCGTTCGGGCCGACGTCGACGACGGTGCGGTTGTCGATCCGCAGGGTCAGCACGTGCCGACCGGGTTCCAACTCGCCGAGGTCGTGGCGGTGCGGGGTCGAGAGGCTGCGCTGCGGACCCGTCCGGCGGTCGTCGAGCCAGACGACGGACTCCCAGTGCACCCGCTCCAGGTGCAGGACGACCCGCCGCCCGGCCCAGTCCGGGGGGACGTCGACGGTGCGCTGGAACCACACCGCCCCGCGGTAGTACGTGTGCGGTTGCAACCAGAAGGGGACCGAGACGTTCCCGTCCTCGCGGTAGGGCGCGTACCTCTCGTCCTCGTAGAAGGACCGGTCGACGACGAGACCCGTCCAGGGGGTCTCGAGGGTGACGGGATCGCCGAACCCCTGCTCCTGGACGGACCCCGGCAACGTGAGTTCCCGCGTCGCGACGGCGTCCAGCACCGAGGGGCGGTACCAGCGTTCGTGCTCACCGACCCCGTCGGGGTCGAGGGCCGTGCGCCAGGGGCCGCTCAGGTCGAGGACGTGGTGATCGGGTAGGTCGTCGGGCATCGCGGGTCCTCCTATCGGTGGTGGGTCGTCAGCTCTTGACCGCACCCGCGGTCAGCCCTTCGAGCAGTTGCCTGCGCAGCAGCACGAACACGACGAGGCTGGGGATCGCGGCCAGCACCGAGGCCGCGATGACCATGTCGATCTGCCGGCTCTGCGCGCCGTAGAGGGCCTGGATGCCCAGCGGGAGGGTGAACCGGTCGGGGTCGGAGACGATGACCAGGGGCCAGATGAAGCTGTTGTAGCTGTTCAGGAAGTTCCAGACCGCCAGCGCACCCAGCGCCGGGCGCATCAGGGGCAGGACCATCTGCAGGAAGGTGCGGAACTCCGAGCAGCCGTCGAGGCGCGCGGACTCGAGGATCTCGTCCGGGACGCTCTGCTCGATGAACTGGCGCATCATGAAGATGCCGAAGGCCGGGGCGACCCACGGGACGATCAGGGTGACGAGGGGTTCGGTGACACCGCTCTTGACCAGCACGATGAACAGCGGGACGACGATCACCGCGAACGGCACCGCCAGCGAGCTGAACATGACGTCGAAGAGGATCCGCTTGCCGCGGAACTCGTACTTGGCGAAGCCGAACCCGGCCAGGGCGCAGACGAAGACGGCCACGACCGTGGACAGCACCGCGACCAGCGTCGAGGTCGCGAACCAGGACCAGAACGGCTGGGTCGAGAGCAGGTTGCGGTAGTTCTCCAGGGTGGCGGGGGAGGGCAGCAACGACGGCGGGTAGCTGAAGATGTCACCCCGGGCCTTGAACGAGGCCGACAGCGCCCACAGCAGCGGGAACACGAAGACGGCCACGAGGACGACGAGGACGACGTAGAGCGCGGCCCGGCCGGGGGTGAGCGGTCGGCGGGTCCGCTGCGGGCGGGGCGCCTGCGCGCGGACCGACGGGTCCTGCTGGACGGTGGTGCTCACCGGGTACCTCCCACTCCGAAGACTCGGTTGGCCGTGCGGCCCAGCGCGAACACCAGGACGAACATGACGACACCCGCGGCGGCGGCGTAGCCCATCTGCTGGCGTTCGAAGGCGGCGCGGAAGATGAACTGGGCGACGGACAGCGTCGACTCGCCCGGACCGCCCTGGGTCAGCAGGTACGGTTCCTCGAAGATCTGGGCACTGCTCACCAGGGTCGTGACCGCGACGAACGCGGTGACCGGTCGCAGCACCGGCAGGGTGACGGCGAAGAACGTCCGGACCGGTCCGGAACCGTCGAGGGCGGCCGCTTCGTAGAGTTCCCGGGGGACGTTCTGCAGACCGGCGAGGAAGAAGATGGTCATGTAGCCCGTCCACTTCCAGACGACGAGGAGGACGACGCTGAGCTTCGCCCACGACGGGTCGCCGAGCCAGTCGATGCCACCCCACCCGAAGACGCCGCGGAAGAAGGCGTTGAACAGCCCGAACTCCCGGTCGTAGAACAGGGTGAAGACCAGGGCGATGACGATGGGTGAGAGCACGACCGGGGTGAAGTAGGACAGCCGGAACAGGTCCCGTCCGCGCAGCCCGCGGGCGTTGAGCGCCTGGGCGATGAGCAGGGCCAGCGGGAGGACGACGAGCATGCTGACGGCGACGTAGATCGCGGTGTTGCCGACGGCGGTCCAGAAGCTGGTGTCGGTGAACAGCCAGCGGTAGTTCTGCAGACCGACGAAGGTCGGGCTGCCGATGCCGGCCCAGTCGGTGAGGCTGAGGTAGGCCCCGACCCCGATCGGGACGATCATGAAGAGGCCGTAGAGGACGAAGAACGGGGAGATGAAGACGTAGGGGGCCCGGCTGGGGGTCACGCCCGTGGTGGTGGGGGTGACGGGCGTGGTGCGCGGGGCGGTCGTGGTGGTCATTCCCGGGCCTGCTTCCGGTAGCTCTCGACGGAGTCCGCGATGGCCTGCGCGGCGGTGGAACGTCCACGGATCGCGGCCTGGACGGGCCCGGCGAGCGCCGACTGGAGGATCGCGAAGTTCGGGCTCTGGTAGAACGCGGGGAGGTCGGTGGCGGCCTCGCCGAGGACCTCGAAGACGCGCTGACCCCCGAGGTAGTCGTCCTCGATGGCGAGCAGTTCGGGGTCGGTGTAGAGCGAGCGGAACGTCGGGAGGTAGCCGGCCGCCTTGTAGCGCAGCAGTTGTCCCTCGCGGGTGAGGTAGGTCGCGGTGAGCAGTTCCTTCGCGGCCTCGGTGTTGACCTTGTCCTTGGTGACGGCGAACCCGGTGCCACCGGAACTGGAGGCGATGTGCCCGCCGCCGGCGAAGCGGGGGGCGACACGCATGCGCCACAACCCCTTCTGGTCCGGCACGTTGGCCTGCAGACCGTAGGCGTTGTACCAGTTCGGCATGAACGTCCCGATCAACTGGCCCTGCTTCAACGCCGCCGCCAGCGGGGCGCCGTACGCGTCGGGGAGGTTGATCAACGTCCCGTTGGCGACGCCGCGGGCCATCCAGTCGACCGTCTCGACGGCCTCGGGGGAATCCAGGATCAGACCCCCGTCCTCGTCGAAGAACCCGCCACCACGCTGCAACAACCACTGCAGCAGGGAGTTCGCGGTGTCGCCCGGGGTCCCGGTCCCGACCATGGCCAGCGACTGCCCGGTCCTGCGGTGGAGCGCCGCGCCGACCTCGAGGAGGTCCTCCCAGGTGTCGACGTCGGTCGGGAGTCCGTTCTTCGCGAACTCGTCCTCGCGGTACCAGTAGATGCTCAGGCAGGTGTCGGACTCGATGGCGTAGACGCCACCGTCGACGGAGTAGGGCTGTCGGCGCAGCAGGTCGTCGCCGTACTGCGCGAGGTCGTCGGTCCAGTCCACGAGGATGTCGCCCGCGACGCCGCTGCGCATGACGCGGTTGAACTGCCCGACCTCGATGCCGGTGAGGTCCGGGGTGCCCTTGCCGACGATCGCCTGGTTGATGAACCGGGTCATGACGTCCCCGGCGGCGCTCTGGGTGACCTGGACGTCGTAGCGGAACGGCGACGTCGTCGAGAGTTCCGCGGCGGACTCGGTGAACGTCTTCACGTAGCCGGGGTCGTGGGTCCACATCTGCAGGTCCACGGCGCCGGACGACGCCGCGGGGCCGTAGGCCGCGTCCGCGCAGCCGGTGAGGGAACCCGCCGCGGCAAGTCCGGCACCGGCCAGGAAGGTCCGGCGGGAGGGGGTGGGCTGGGGCCATCGGGTCTGCATCGCGTCCTCGTCGACTCGGGGGTGGGTGTCACGGGGGACCACGCCGCGGGTCCGACGTCGTCGTCCGCCCACGCCGTGACGCTACGTCGCGCGGAGTTCCCGCAACCATGGGTGATCCGACTCAGCCCATGGACGAAACCCCGGTGGCCACGACCACCCGCGCGATCCGCACGACCTCGACGGAACGGACGTGGACACCGTCCGGCACGTCGCGCACGGACGGGTCCACGAACACCCCCGTCGCCCTGTGCCACGGGAGGAGTTCCAGGTCGAGGCCGTCGCGGCTCACCGGGTCCCGCCACGGGGTCAGGTCGAGTTCCCAGACGCGGCCGTGCCAGAAGTGGTCGCTGACCACGACCCCGTCGACCACGGCCCGGCCGACGTCACCGGTCCAGTCGATCCGCAGCAGCACCCGGTCGGTCCCGGTGAGGAGTTCCGGCGGGACGTCCACGTGGACCCGGGCCGCGCCGGAGAAGTCGGTGGGGGCGCTGAGCCGGTCCGCCGGTCCACCGCGGCGGGGCGCGGGCGGGGCGGGGGCGATCGGGTGCAGGTCGCGCAGCAGGGTCACCGTGCCGCTGCCGGCCACCGCCACCGTCTGCGTGGACCACGGGTCCTCCGCCCGGCCCGTCAGGACCGAGAGCGTGACCGCGTCCCGGTCGGTGTGCAGGACGAGCCCACCCTCGCCCGCGTAGAGCGGGGCGTCGCTGAGGACGAGGCGTCGTGCGCCGTCCACGTCGAGGGCGTAGAGGCGGTTCGCGGTGGCCTCGTCGAGCACCAGCAGGCGCACCCCGGGGAGTTCGACGACGCTCGCGGGGCCGGGCTCCCGGGTGAGCTCGACGACGGTGGCGCCGTCCCGGAACTCCCCACGGGCGGTCCCGGACACCGCCGTCCGCCCCTCGAGGACGAGTTCGACGGGAACCCCGTCGGTGGCGACGAGGACCACGAACCCGTGCCCGGCCACGGTGGTCCGGGTGAGGACCTGCGCGGTGGCGCTGCGCAGGACGAGACCGTCGGCGAGGGGGTAGCGGACCGGCCACGCCACCGACACCCCGGGGGGCAGGTCGAGCGGACGGCTGGGCAGGGTCACCGCGCCGTCGTCGAACTCCACGGTGAACCGGACGCCCGGTTGCGCCGCGAGGGGGTGGCGCGCCGGTTGGTAGGTGGTGACGAACACGTACCCCCGCAAGCCGTCGGAACGCACGGCCCAGCGCAGTTCGCCCGGATCCTCGCCGCCCCCGCCGACGACGCTGGGCATCGCGGCGAGCGCGGAACCGTCCTCGGCCAGCCAGAGGTGCTGGCGGCGCAGCAGGTGGTGGTGCCGGCGGACCTGCCCGTGCTCGCCGATCGGGGCGGCGAAGTCGTAGCTGCGGGTGGGGACGTCGTTGGGGTACCCGGTGGCGTGGGACTCCTGCTGGGTCCCCTCCGCCCCGGTCCGCTGGGTGCCCCCGGCGTAGACGTAGTACCCCTGCCAGACCGAGCCGCTGCCGATCTTCGCCAGGGCCAGCGCGGCGACGTCCTCGGGGGTGACGAGCGGTCGCCGGTGGTACGCGACGTGCATGCCGCCGCCGAGTTCGCAGGTGGCGAAGGGGGACGCGGTGTCGTCCGTGCGCGCCACCGCCGCGGACGTGACCCCGTCCAGGGCGGCCCGCACGTCGGCCCCGACGCTGAGGTCGTCGCGCTCCCGGGTGTAGCGGAAGTGCAGACGGCCGTAAGCCGGCCAGTCGGTGCCGGCCTCGTCCCAGAACCCGTCGGAGTACGCGCCGTAGACCGGGAGCAGCGTGTCCGGGACCTGCGCCCCGCCCCAGCCGGTCGCGGTCCAGACCGGCACCCGGAGCCCGAGCTCCTCGGCGGTCTCGCGCAACCGGGCCAGGTGCTCCGGCTGGTCGTAGAGCTCGTTGTCGATCTGGGCGGCCACGACCGGGCCGCCGGACGCGTGGGTCAGGTCGGCCACCTGCGCGATGGTCTCGGCGTAGAAGCGGCGCACGAGGTCGAGGTAGGCCGGGTCGTTCGTCCGGGTCGCGAGGTCACGGGACACCAGCCAGTCCGGGAAACCCCCGTGGCGGGACTCGCCGTGGGCCCACGGCCCCAGCCGGAGCACGACGTCCAGGCCGTTCCCGGCCGCGGTCACCACGAAGGCGCGCAGGTCGAGGTCGCCGTCCCAGCGGAAGTCCCCGGGGGCGGGTTCGTGGGCGTTCCAGAACACGTAGGTGGCCACCGAGGTCAGCCCGCCGACCCGGGCGTGGCCCAGGACCTCGGACCAGCGTTCCCGCGGGACGCGGGAGAAGTGGACCTCGCCCGTCACGGGGAACCACGGCCTGCCGCCCCGTTCGAGCCGGCCGCTGGTGACCTCGATGCGGTCCGGGGTGCCGGCGGGTTCCCCCAGCGGGAGGTGCCCCCGGCGGACGTCCGCGGGCCTCCCGGCGCGCAGGGTGCGGGTGGGGTGCGCGACGTCGGCGTCCATGACGGCTCAGGCTAGGTGCGCGCCCCGGTGGGGAACCATGGGTGATCCCGCGCCGGGGATGGACGAAACGCTCACGCGGTCCGGGCGCGGAACGCCGTCGGCGACTGGCCGTGGGTCCGGCTGAACTGGCGGGAGAAGTACAACCCGTCGTCGTAGCCGCAGGCGGTCGCGACCTCCGCCACGCTCAGCGACGTGCCGTCGAGCAGTTCCCGGGCGCGGGCCATCCGCAGGTCGCTCTGGTAGCGCAGCGGGGAGGTCCCGACGTGCTGGCGGAACAGGGTCCCCAGCTGCGAGGGGCTGAGTCCGACCATCGCCGCGAGGGCGTCGACGGGGGTCCGTCGCGGCGTGGTCGCCCGCAGGTGCTCGACGGCCCGTTCCACCGGGCTCAACGCGGGGCCGCGGGGCCGGCGCCCGGTGGCGATCACCTGCGTGAGCGCGTGGAACGCGGCCCCCGAGGCCTGGACGAGCCCCCCGGCCGTCCCGGTGTCGAGGGCGTCCAGCACCCCCGACACCAGGCTCGTCAGCGCACCGGGGTCGCGCAGGTGCGAGACCGGACCGCCCGCGGCGGTGGCCGCCGCGGTCAGCAGGTCGTCGGCGTCGGGGCCCGTGACGTGCATCCACCACAACGTCCACGGGTCCTCGCGGTCGGCCCCGTACTCGTGGGCGACCCCGGCGCGCAGCAGGACGGCGTCGCCGCGGTGCACGGGGTGGGAACCCTGCGGGGTCCGGCACCAGCCCGAACCGTCCGTGCAGAAGAGCACCACGTGCTGGCGGGCACCCTCGGGCCGACCCCGGCCGTGATCGGCAGCCCGGGGGAAGAACCCGGCGTCGGTGACCAGCAGCCGGTCCGTCACGGGGCGGGTCCTCGCCTCGCGCACCACGGGCCGGGGGAGGACGAACATCCGCTGCCCGGCGAAACCGTCCCGCACCGTGGCCGCTTCGTCCATCCGGCCATGGAACGCGCCGACCGGGGCGGGGTCAAGCGGCTCGCCGCCCGGTGGTTCGTCCATGTCCGCCGTCGTTCGAGCCATGGCGGCGGCGGCCGGGCCGCGCCTAGCGTCTCGATCGTGGAGCAGACGACAGTCCCCGGCATCACCCTCCCCGACGCCCCCGAGCGGCTGCGGCCGGACCTGGCGGCGGGCGCCGCGGTGGCGTGGAACGCGCCCCTGACCATCCGGACCTACGAGGCGGGTGAACCCAGCCCGTTCCCGATGTACCTCGACCGCCGCGTCTACCAGGGCTCCAGCGGCACGGTGTACCCGCTGCCGTTCGTCGAGCACGTCGCCGACCACGGGATCGACCGGGAGTGGCAGGCGGTCCACCTGGAGAACCGCTACGTGCGGCTGGTGGTGCTGCCCGAACTCGGTGGCCGGATCCACGTCGGCTACGACAAGATCACCGGGTACGACTTCTTCTACCGCAACGACGTGGTCAAACCCGCGCTCGTCGGTCTCGGGGGCCCCTGGATCAGCGGTGGCGTCGAGTTCAACTGGCCGCAGCACCACCGTCCCGGGACCTACCTCCCCGTCGAGACCACGATCCAGCACGACGAGGACGGGACCGTCACCGTCTGGTGCGGGGACCACGACCCGTTCCAGCGCATGGCCGCCCAGCACGGGGTGCGGTTGCGTCGCGACAGCTCCGTCGTCGAACTCGTGGTCCGGTTGCACAACCGGACCAGCGACCGGCAGTCGTTCCTGTGGTGGGCCAACGTCGCGGCCCGCGTCCACGAGGAGTTCCAGTCGTTCTTCCCCGAGGACGTCCGCCACGTCGCCGACCACGCCCGGCGGGCGATCACCGGGTTCCCCCGGTCCGATCGCGACTACTACGGCGTGGACTACCCGCAGCGGGCCCGCGAGAACCCCGGTGCGGACCGCATCGACTTCTACCGCAACATCCCGGTGCCCACCTCGTACATGGTGGTCGACTCCCAGGGGGACTTCTTCGGCGGTTACGACCACGCCGCGGGAGCGGGGTTCGTGCACTGGGCCGAACGACGGATCTCCCCCGGCAAGAAGCAGTGGACGTGGGGGAACGCCCCCTTCGGCCACGCCTGGGATGCCCAGCTGAGCGACGACGACGGCCCCTACGTGGAACTCATGGCCGGCGTCTACACCGACAACCAACCCGACTTCAGCTGGTTGCTGCCGGGGGAGACGAAGACGTTCGTGCAGCACTGGTACCCGGTGCCGGCGATCGGCGTCGTGCACCAGGCGACCCCGGACGCCGCGGTGCACGTGGAACGGGGTTCCACCGTCGTCGCCCGTTTCGCCGTCACCGCGACCCGGCGCCGCGCGCAGCTGCGCATCCTCCGGGACGGGGAACTCGTCGCCTCCCGGACCGCGGACCTGACCCCGGGGGTTCCCGCGGAGGTGACCTGGGAGGGTTCCACCGGAGCACTGCGGGTGGAACTCCTCGACGCGGCCGGACGGGTCCTCGTGCGGTGGGCACCGGTCGAGGTCGACGAGAACGCCGGAGAGCCCGAGGTGGCGACGGAACCTCCCACGCCCGAGGCGACGGGTTCGGTGGAGGAGTTGTTCCTCACCGGCCTGCACCTCAGTCAGTACCGCCACCCCACGAGGTCCCCGGTGCCTTACTGGCGCGAGGCGTTGCGCCGCGACCCCGGCGACGTCCGGACGAACCTCGCCCTGGCCGACCGCGCCTACCGCGCCGGGTCCTACGAGACGGCGCGGCGGGGGGTCGAGACGGCGTTGCGCCGCCTCACCCGGCGCAACGCGAACCCCCTCGACGCCGAGGCGTACTACCTGCACGGTCTGGTGCTGGCCCGGCTCGGCCGGGTCGAGGACGCCGAACGGGCGTTCGGGAAGGCCGGCTGGGACGGCACCTGGGCCGCCGCCGCCGGTCTGGAACTCGCCCGTTCGCTGGCGCGCCGCGGTCGCAACCGCGCCGCCCTGCGCGTCCTCGACACCCTGGACGGGGTGGTCGCCCACGACACCCGGCGGATCGCGGTGCGGGTGCTGCTCTGGCGTCGGAGCGGGAACCACCGAGGTGCGGGCGAGGTGCTGCGGGCCGCGCTCGCGGTGGACCCGCTGGACGCGACGCTGCGCTTCCTGGACCAGCGCGAGCTCGCCGACGACGCGGGTCTGCTGCTGGACGTCGCGCTCGACCTGCGCGCGGCCGGGGAGCACGGGCAGGCCCTGCGGTTGCTCGAGCGCGTCGCCGCGGTCCCCGTCGGTGCCGCCGGGAACTTCCGGCCCGTCGCGGAGTACGCGGCCGCGGTCGTGCACGAGGAACTCGGCTCCCCGGCGGAGGCGGCGGCGGCCCGCGACCGGGCCCGTCGCAGCGACCCGACCCGGGCCTTCCCGTCCGGCCTCGACGCGCACGACGTCCTGCTCGCCGCCCTCGACGCCGATCCCGCGGACACCACCGCGGGGTTCCTGCTGGGCAACCTGCTCTACGCCCACGGCCGTCGGGTCGAGGCGAGCGAACTCTGGGAGGCGTGCGTCGCCCGGGGGATGCGCCACCCCGTCCTGCTGCGCAACGCGGGCCTCGCCGCCCACAACGTCTCCCACGACGACGAACGCGCCTGGGCGCGCTACGCAGCGGCGGTCGAGGTCTCCGGTGCGGACGCGCGGCTGCGCTACGAGCAGGACCAGCTGGCCGTCCGGCTCGGCCACGACCCCGCGCAGCGCTTCGCGCGCCTGCGACCGGTCGAGGACCTCGTCCTGACCCGCGACGACCTGACGGTGGACTACGTCGCGCTGCTGCTCGACCAGGGGTTCGCGGCGCGGGCCCGCGAGATCCTCTCGACCCGGCCGTTCCACCCCTGGGAGGGCGGCGAGGGCCGGGTCGTCGCCGCCTGGGACGCGACCGCCGCCGCACTCGGCGTGGACCCCGGGGACCCCCCGACCTCGCTCGGCGAGGCCCGCCCCCTCCACCCGGCCCCGGCGGCCGTGGGCGCCGACGGCGCCACCGACTACTTCGCCACCAGCCTCCCGGACCTCCTGCTCTTCGCGCGGGAGGACGGGGACGGGTGGTGAGCGTCCCGGGACGGGCGTTCCACCTGGTGGACGCCGGGTACGAGGCCCACGTGATGAGCGTCGGGGCGACGCTGCGCCGGCTGACGTCCCGGGGTCGCGACCTCGTCCTGCCCTTCGAGGCGGCCCAGGTGCGGCCGGCGATGTCGGGCACGCTGCTGGCGCCCTGGCCCAACCGGGTCGGCGACGGTCGCTACGTCTTCGGGGGTGCGACGCACCAGCTCGACGTGAACGAGGTCGACCTGGGCAACGCCACGCACGGCCTCGTCGCGTGGTCGGACTTCGACGGCCACCAGGACGGACCGGACCACGTTCGGCTCACCACGACGATCGAGCCCCGGCCGGGCTACCCCTGGTGCGTCGACCTGTCGGTCGACCTCACCCTCGGGGAGTCCGGGCTGCGCCAGGAGGTCACGGCCGTCAACCGCAGCGGCTCTCCCGCGCCCTTCGGGGTGGGCGGACACCCGTACCTGCTGGCGGGGCTGCCGGAGGAGCGGGCAGTGGACGCCTGGTTCCTCGAGGTCCCCGCCGAGCGCGTGCTCACGACCGACGAGCGCCGGCTGCCGGTGGGGGAGGTCGCCGTCGCCGGTGCGCTCGACTTCCGGGCGCGGCGGCCCGTGGGTGACGTCGTCCTGGACCGGTCCTTCACGGGGCTGCGGGCGGGGCCCGACGGCTTCGTGCGGGTCCGGGTCACCGACGCCGGGGGCCGGGGAGCCGAGCTCGTCCTCGATCACCGCTGCCCGTGGGTCCACGTCTACTCCGCCGACCTCTCCACGGGAGCAGCCCACCGCGCCGCGCTCGCCGTCGAACCCCTGACCTGCCCGCCGGACGCGTTCCGTTCCGGTCGTGACCTCATCGGCCTGGCCCCGGGGGCCTCGACCACGGCGGGCTGGACGATCCGGGCCGTGGGTGGCGGCGGGGACGCGGCGAGCGACTAGCCTGGGGCCCGTGGCGGAATTCATCTACGTGATGTCCAAGGCTCGCAAGGCGCACGGGGACAAGGTCATCCTCGACGACGTCTCGATGTCGTTCTTCCCCGGCGCGAAGATCGGGGTCGTCGGCCCCAACGGTGCGGGCAAGTCGAGCGTGCTGAAGATCATGGCGGGGCTCGACCAGCCCTCCAACGGCGAGGCCCGCCTCTCGCCGGGCTACAGCGTCGGCATCCTCATGCAGGAGCCGGCCCTCGACGAGACCAAGACGGTGCTGCAGAACGTCCAGGACGGTCTCGGCGAGCTCAAGGTCAAGATGGACCGCTACAACGAGATCACCGGTCTCTTCGAGGACCCCGACGCCGACTTCGACGCCCTCATGTCGGAGATGGGCCAGCTGCAGGAGGAGCTCGACCACGCCAACGCGTGGGACATGGACTCCCAGCTCGAGCAGGCCATGGACGCGCTGCGCTGCCCGCCCGGCGACTCCGACGTCTCGGTCCTCTCCGGGGGGGAGAAGCGTCGCGTCGCCCTGTGCAAGCTGCTGCTCGAGCAGCCCGACCTGCTGCTGCTCGACGAACCCACCAACCACCTCGACGCCGAGTCGGTGACGTGGCTGGAGCAGCACCTCGCGAAGTACCCCGGTGCCGTGCTGGCCGTGACCCACGACCGCTACTTCCTCGACAACGTCGCGCAGTGGATCCTCGAGCTCGACCGCGGTCGCGCCTACCCCTACGAGGGCAACTACTCCACCTACCTGGAGAAGAAGCAGTCCCGCATGGAGGTCCAGGGCAAGAAGGACCTCAAGCTGGCCAAGCGCCTCAAGGACGAGCTCGAGTGGGTCCGCTCCAACGCCAAGGGCCGCCAGACCAAGTCCAAGGCGCGCCTGAACCGCTACGAGGAGATGGCCGCCGAGGCCGAGCGCACGCGCAAGCTCGACTTCGAGGAGATCCAGATCCCGGCCGGTCCCCGGCTGGGTCAGGTCGTCATCGAGGCGAAGGACCTCAAGAAGTCCTTCGGTGACCGCACCCTCATCGAGGGTCTGTCCTTCTCCTTGCCGCGCAACGGCATCGTCGGCGTCATCGGGCCCAACGGCGTCGGGAAGACGACGCTGTTCAAGACCATCGTCGGCCTCGAGGACCTCGACTCCGGCGACCTCAAGATCGGCGAGACGGTCAAGCTGTCCTACGTCGACCAGTCCCGCGGTGGCCTGGACGCGTCGAAGTCGCTGTGGGAGACGGTCTCCGACGGCCTGGACTACATCCAGGTCGGCAACCAGGAGATGCCCTCGCGGGCCTACGTCTCGGCGTTCGGCTTCAAGGGCCCGGACCAGCAGAAGCCGGCCGGCGTCCTCTCCGGCGGGGAGCGCAACCGCCTCAACCTGGCGCTGACGCTCAAGGAGGGCGGCAACGTCCTGCTCCTCGACGAACCCACCAACGACCTCGACGTCGAGACCCTGGGGTCGCTCGAGAACGCCCTGCTGGAGTTCCCCGGGTGCGCCGTCGTCGTGAGCCACGACCGCTGGTTCCTCGACCGGGTGACGACGCACATCCTGGCCTACGAGGGCACGGAGGAGAACCCGGGGAACTGGTACTGGTTCGAGGGGAACTTCGCCGGCTACGAGGAGAACAAGGTCTCCCGCCTCGGGCCGGACGCCGCGCGCCCGCACCGCGTGACGTACCGCAAGCTCACCCGCGACTGACGGGGACCTCCACCGGTGAGGGGGGTGCGGCGACCGTGACGCGGTCGCCGCACCCCCCTCGCCGCGTCAGCCCGCCGGCAGGTACCGCCGCGTCGCCGTCCCGTTGAGGTCGTGGTCGCCGATGGCGCGGCGGCGGTGGATCGCGGGGTTGTGGGTCGCGATCGTACGGGCGTTGCGCCAGTGCCGGTCCAGCCCGAGGTCCACGTCGACGGCGGAGGCCCCACCCACCTCGAACAGGTTCGCCGTCGCGTCGACGACCAGCGGCAGGACGACCTGCTGGGCGCGGTAGACCTCCAGCTGGGCCTGCAGCAGGACGTCGTGGTCCCCGTCGGCGAGGTGCCTGCTCAACGCGGTGTCCAGGGTGCGGGCCGCGCCGAGGACGATCGCCCGGGCCGCCGACGCCGCGCTGGAGAGCCCGCCGACCTCGGCCTGCACCAGGTGGTGCTCACGGGGCAGGGCTTCCCCGGCGTAGCCGAAGATCCGCCGACGGCCCCGGACGTAGTCGACGGTGTCGTCCAGGGCGGCGAAGCCGATCCCCGCGACGACCGCCAGCAGCACCAGCTGGAAGAACCCGAGCACGTACGTCTGCGCGTCGTCGTCGGGGTCGATCCGCCGCACGTGCCCGGGGTCGATCGCGACGTCGGTGAACGTCGTCGTGCCGCTGCCGGTGAGGCGCTGCCCGAAACCCTTCCAGTCGTCGACGACCTCGACGCCGCTCGCACCGGTCGGGACGAAGACCTGGACGCTGTCGCCCTCGAAGGCGGCGGAGGTGTCGATCCAGTCCGCGTAGATCGACCCCGTCGTGTAGAACTTCCGGCCCCGCAGCCGCAGACCCTCCGGGGTGCGTTCCAGGACGGTGGACAGGTCCGAGGTCGTCGAGGCCTCCGAGACGGCGTTGCCGACGAGGTCACCGTCCAGCACCCGCTTCCACCAGCCCTCGCGCGCCCCCGGATCGGCCTCGAAGTACTGCTTCTCGACGAACGCGAGGTGGCCGCGGAAGACGTGGGCGACGTTGCAGTCGGCCCGGGCCAACCGGATCAACCGGTCGAAGAGGACCTCCAGCGAGGCCCCCTCGCCGCCGACCGACGCGGGGACGTGCGCGTTCGGGAACCCCGCCGCCGCGAGCTCGCGGACGAGTTCGCGGGGCAGCTCGCGGTCACGTTCGCGCTGGGCCGCCCCGGTGCGGACGCGGGTCAGCAGGTCCTCGAAGGTCTCCTCGCTCAGCACGGCGCCACGGTGCCACACCGTCACCGGCCCCGGTCCGAGCGCCCGACGTCAGCCCGCGGACGGGACCCGCACCATGCCCTCCTGGGCGACCGTCGCGACCAGCCGGCGCTCGCGGTCGTACATCCGACCCGTCGAGAGACCCCGCGCGCCGGAGGCGTTCGGGCTCTCGACCACGTACAGCAGCCACTCGTCGGCGCGGGCGGGGCGGTGCCACCACATGGCGTGGTCGAGGCTCGCCACGCTCGTCCCCGGGCTCGACCAGGCCAGCCCGTGGCGGCGCAGCACCGGTTCCAGCACGCTGAGGTCGCTGGCGTAGGCCAGCGCGCCCCGGTGCAGCAGGTCGTCGCCCGGCAGGGGCGCATCGAGGCGGAACCACACCGACTGGTGCGCCCGGCGCTGTGGGTCGGCGCTCCCGTACAGCGCCGGTTCGACGTGCCGGATCTCGACGTGGCGGCCGCGGCCGATCTGGCGGGCGCGCGGGTCGTCGACCGCGTCCAGGATCTCGTAGTCGCTGCGCAGGTCCTCGGGTTCGGGGACGTCGGGCGCGGGTTCGAAGTGCTCCAGCCCCTCCGAGGCGGTCTGGAAGGAGGTGATCCCGGAGAGGATCGGCACCCCGTTCTGGGTGGCCTGGACCCGGCGGGCGGAGAAGGACCGCCCGTCGCGCAGGCGCTCCACCGCGAACGCGACCGCGACGTCCGGGTCGCCGGGACGCAGGAAGTAGGCGTGCAGCGAGTGCAGCCGCCGATCCGCGCCGACGGTACGGCCGGCCGCGACGGCCACCTGCCCCAGCACCTGCCCGCCGAACAACCGGGCGCGCCAGTGCGGGAGGTTCGGGCCGGTGAACACGTCCAGTGCGTCGTCGGCCGGCTGGACGTCGAGCACGGGCAGCAGGGGACTGGTGGTCACCCGCGCACGCTACCGGGAGCGGGGGTAGCGTCGGCGCGTGCTCGCCGCCCGCGCCGTCCGCGCCCTCGAACCGGGGTCAGACGACCCGTTGTCCGCGCTGGAGGTGGCCGACGCCCCCGCCGCCGAGGCCCCACCGGGTTGGGTCCGCGTCACCGTGGCGGCGGCCGCCCTGAACCGGCACGACCTGTGGAGCCTGCGCGGGGTCGGGTTGCCGCCCGAGCGGCTGCCGATGGTCCTGGGCTGCGACGCCGCAGGGACGCTCGACGACGGTTCCGAGGTCATCGTGCACGCGGTCGTCTCCGACGAGGACCACACGACGTACAGGGGTGACGAGACCCTCGACCCGCGGCGGACGCTGCTCTCCGAACTCCACCCCGGTACCCTCGCCGAGCACGTCTGGGTCCCGCGCCGCAACGTGCTGCCGCAACCCGCCGGGTGGAGCGTCGAACGGGCCGCGTCGCTGGGGGTGGCGTGGCTCACCGCCTACCGGATGCTGTTCACCCAGGCGCGGGCCGTCCCCGGCCAGACGGTGCTGGTCCAGGGGGCCGCCGGCGGGGTCTCCAACGCGCTCATCACCCTGGGATCCGCTGCGGGGCTGCGGGTCTGGGTGACCGGGCGCACCCCGGAACGGCTCGAGAAGGCCCGTTCCTGGGGGGCCGCGGCGACGTTCGCGAGCGGGGAGCGGTTGCCCGGCCGGGTCGACGCGGTGTTCGAGACGGTCGGCAGGGCGACCTGGAAGCACTCCGTCCAGGCGCTGAAGCCCGGCGGCTGCATCGTCGTGTCCGGCGCCACCACCGGCGGCGACGCCCCGGCCATGCTGGAGAACGTGTTCTTCAAGCAGCTGCGGGTCCTGGGGTCCACGATGGGGACCCGCGACGAGTTCGAACGCCTGCTGCAGTTCTGCGACAGCGCCGGTCTGGAACCCGAGATCGACTCCGTCCACGCCCTCGCCGACGCCCGGGACGCGTTCGCGCGCCTGGACTCCGGCGAGGCCGTGGGGAAGGTCCTGATCCGCCCCTGACCAGCGCCGGGGGGCGTCAGGGGAGACGGAACCAGGCGGCGGTGTCGGTGGGGACGCGGCCGGCGTCGAGGTCGCCGCTGGCCACCAGCAGGGTGGCCCCGGCGGGCACGGCGACGGGGTCCGGGCCGAGGTTCGCGACGACGAGGACGTCGGCGCTGGTGAAGGCGAGCACGTCGCCGCCGTCGATCTCGTGCCACCGCAGGGTGCCGCGTCCGAGGTGGAGTTCCCGGCGCCGGGCGATCAGCGTGCGGTAGAGCTCCAGCGTCGACCCGGCGACACCCGTCTGGGCCGCGACGGACAACCGGCCCCAGAGCTCCGGCTGCGGCAGCCAGCCGGCCGGGCCGGGGCCGAAACCGTAGGACGGTTCCCCGCCCTCCCAGGGGATCGGGACCCGGCACCCGTCGCGGCCGGTGTCCTCGCCGTTCGTCCGGGCGAACGAGGGGTCCTGACGGACCCCCGCCGGCAACGTCGTCACCTCCGGCAGACCGAGTTCCTCACCCTGGTAGACGTAGGCGCCGCCCGGCAGGGCGAGCATGAACGTCGTCGCCGCGCGGGCCCGGCGCAGACCGAGCTCGGCGTCCGGTTGCGGGTCGTCGGGACCGACACCGCTGGTGGGTTCCTGCCCGGCGGGGTAGCCGAGGCGGCTGGCGTGCCGGACGACGTCGTGGTTGGAGAGGACCCAGGTCGCCGGGGCGCCGACGGTCTCGTGGGCGACCAGCGTCGAGGTGATGACGGCACGGAGTTCCGCCGCGCGCCACGGGGCCCGCAGGTAGTCGAAGTTGAAGGCCTGGTGCATCTCGTCGCCGCGCAGGTAGCGGGCGAGACGCTCCGGCGGGGTGACCCACGCCTCCGCGACGAGCATCCGGTCACCCGGGTAGGCGTCCAGGACACGACGCCAGCCGCGGTAGATCTCGTGCACGCCCTCCTGGTCCCACATCGGGGGACGCTCGCCGGTGGCGGCGGAGCCGTCCAGCAGGGCCTGGTCGTGGTCCCACTCGGGCAGGCCGTCGGCCTTGACCAGCCCGTGGGCGACGTCGATGCGGAACCCGTCGACCCCGCGGTCCAGCCAGAACCGCAGGACGTCCTCGAACTCGGCGACGACCTCGGGGTTGGTCCAGTCCAGGTCGGGCTGGCTGGAGTCGAAGAGGTGCAGGTACCAGGAACCGTCCTCGACGCGCGTCCAGGCCGGACCCCCGAACACCGAACGCCACGAGTTCGGCGGGGCGTCACCGTCCCCCTCGCGGAACAGGTAGCGGGCCCGCTCGGGCGAACCCGGGCCGGCGGCCAGGGCGGCCCGGAACCAGACGTGGTCGGCGGAGGTGTGGTTCGGGACGAGGTCCATCACCACGCGCAGGCCGAGTTCGTGGGCGCGCTCCGACAGCCGCCCGAAGTCGTCGAGGGTCCCGAACATCGCCTCGATGCCGCGGTAGTCGGCGACGTCGTACCCCGCGTCCTTCTGCGGGGAGGGGTAGACGGGGGAGAGCCAGACGGCGTCGACGCCGAGGTCGGCCAGGTGCGGCAGGCGCGCGGTGATGCCGGGCAGGTCGCCCATGCCGTCACCGTCGCCGTCGGCGAAGCTGCGCGGGTAGACCTGGTAGATGACGGCGTCACGCCACCACGGGGTGCTGCTCGGTTCGCTCACCCGTCCCATCCTGCCGGACGGCGCGGCTCGGCGTCAGGCCGCCAGGTCGCCGCCCGTCGGCGGGTCCAGGCGGTAGCGCAGCAGGTCCAGGTGGCCCCGCAGCTCGGCGGGGAACCGGTGGCCGAACTGCGCGAACCAGCGCTCGAGCTGCTCGACCTCGTCCAGCCACGCGGTCGGGTCGACGGTGAGGAGTTCCGCGAGGTCGGCCGCCGGGACGTCGAGTCCGGCCACGTTCACACCCGACGGGGTCGGTACCAGGCCCACAGGGGTGTGCCGGGCGTCCGCGCTGCCCTCCAGCCGTCGGCAGATCCACTCCACCACGCGGGAGTTCTCGCCGAACCCGGGCCAGAGGAACCGGCCGTCGTCACCGCGGCGGAACCAGTTGACGGAGAACACCTCGGGCAACCGCGTGAGCCGGTCCCGCATCGAGAGCCAGTGCGCGAAGTAGTCGGCCATGTTGTAGCCCGCGAAGGGCAGCATCGCGAACGGGTCGTGCCGCAGCTCACCCACGGTTCCCTCCGCGGCCGCGGTCCGCTCGCTCGAGATCGTGGCCCCCATGAACACGCCCTGGCTCCAGTCGCCGGCCTGGGCGACCAGCGGGACGTTCGAGCGGCGGCGGCCACCGAAGAGGATCGCGTCGATCGCGACGCCCTCGGGCGCGTCGAACTCCTCGGCGATCGAGGGGCACTGCGCCGCGGACACCGTGAACCGCGCGTTCGGGTGCGCCGCGGGGGTCCCCGACCCCGGGGTCCAGGACCGGCCCCGCCAGTCGGTCAGGTGGTCCGGGGCCTCCTCCGTCATCCCCTCCCACCAGACGTCGCCGTCGTCGGTGAGGGCGACGTTGGTGAAGATGACGTTCTCGCGCAGCATCTCCATCGCCGTCGGGTTGCTCGACCAGCCCGTGCCCGGCGCGACCCCGAAGAACCCCGCCTCGGGGTTGATCGCGCGCAGTTCACCGTCCGGACCGGGACGCATCCAGGCGATGTCGTCGCCGATGGTCTCGACCCGCCACCCGGGGATCGTCGGGCGCAGCATCGCGAGGTTCGTCTTGCCGCAGGCCGAGGGGAACGCCGCCGCGAGGTGGAACACCCGCTGCTGCGGCGAGGTCACCTTGAGGACGAGCATGTGCTCGGCGAGCCAGCCCTCGTCGCGGGCCATCACCGAGGCGATCCGCAACGCGAAGCACTTCTTCCCCAGCAGGGCGTTGCCGCCGTAGCCGGAACCGAAGGAGAAGATCTCCCGGGTCTCGGGGAAGTGCGCGACGTACTTGAGGTCGTTGCACGGCCAGGCGACGTCGTCGCGGTGCCGGCCGGCGGCGTCGACCAACGGCATCCCGACGCTGTGGACCGCGGGGACGAACGGGGTTCCCGGGGTGATGGCGGCCAGGGCGGGCGACCCCATCCGCGTCATGGTGCGCATGCTGACGACGACGTAGGGGGAGTCCGTCACCTGGATCCCGAGCTGCGAGATCGGGCCGCCGACGGGGCCCATCGAGAACGGGACGACGTACATCGTGCGGCCGCGCATCGACCCGCTGAACACCCCGGCGAGTTCCTCGCGCAGCGCCTCCGGTTCGCGCCAGTTGTTCGTCGGCCCCGCGTCCTCGCGACGGTGCGAGGCGATGAACGTGCGGCTCTCGACCCGGGCGACGTCCGAGGGGGCGGAGCGGGCCAGGAAGCTGCCCGGACGCAGGTCCGGGTTCAGCGGGACCAGGGTGCCGGCGGTGACCATCTGCGCGGTGAGGCGGTCGAACTCGGCCTGCGACCCGTCGCACCAGACGACCTCGTCGGGCTGGGTGAGCCGGGCGGTGGCCCGCACCCAGCCGAGCACGGCCTCGTTCGTGGTGGGGGTCCCCGAGAGACCCACGCTCCCCGGGGTCGTCCCGCTGCTGTTCTCACGCGTCACTTCGGTCGTCACGTCGGCGTGCCTCCTCGAGATGGGTGCTGGTCCGTGTTTCGACTCTGGCGGCAACCGCACGGTCGAACAACGGTCCGGGCCCGTGAAGAACGCCGATTCTTCACGTACAGTGAAACGCATGCCTCGATTGCGCGTCGCCGCCCTCGAACCGCTGACCGACCCGGCGCTCGCCCCGACGGAACCCGGGACCGGGCTCGACGCCCTCACCGTGGGCCGCCGGATCCGGCACCACCGCGGGGTCAAGGGCTGGACGCTCGCCCAGCTCGGCGAAGCCGTCGGCACCGCGCAGAGCCAGCTCTCGCAGGTGGAGAACGGCAAGCGCGAACCCCGGCTCTCGCTCATCACGGCGCTCGCCCGCGCCCTCGAGGTCACCCCCGCCGAACTGCTCGACCCCTCGCCCCCGCCGACGCGACGCGCCGCGCTGGAGATCGAGCTCGACCACGCGCAACGCTCACCGCTGGCCCGCACGCTCGGCCTCCCCGAGGTCAGCGCCGGCCGGAAGCTCCCCACCGACGCCCTGGAGTCCCTCGTCCGGCTCCACCGCGAACTGGCCCGGCGCCACGACGCGTCCCACGCGACCCCGGAGGAGGCCCGACGCGCCAACACCGAGATCCGACTGCTCATGCGCCGCAGCGACAACCACCTCCCCGAGATCGAGGAGCTCGCCGAGGACCTCGTCCGCAGCGCCGGGTACACCGTCGGCGCGCTCACCCACCGCCAGGTCGCGCGGATGGCCTCCGACCTCGGGTTCAGCATCATCCACGTCGAGGACCTGCCCCACTCCACCCGCACCGTCACCGACCTCGCCCACGGCCGGATCTACCTCCCCCCGGCCTCCATCCCCGGCGGCCACGGGCTGCGATCCCTCGCGCTGCAGGCCATCGGACACCGCGTGCTCGGGCACGAACGCCCCGCCAGCTACACCCAGTTCCTGCGGCAACGGCTCGAGATCAACTACTTCGCGGCGTCCTGCCTCCTCCCGCGCGCCGCCGCCGTGCAGTTCCTGTCGGCCGCCAAAGCCGACAAGGACCTCGCCGTCGAGGACTTCCGCGACGCCTTCGGCGTGACCCACGAGGCCGCCGCGCACCGGCTCACGAACCTGCTGACCTCCCACCTCGGGATCCCCCTGCACTTCCTGCGCGTCGGCGAGGACGGGGCCCTGTACCGGGGGTACGAGAACGACGGCGTGCCCTTCCCCCAGGACGCCTCCGGCAGCATCGAAGGACAACCGGTCTGCCGCCGCTGGACCGCACGGACGGTGTTCGACGTCCGCAACCGCACCACCGAGAACTACCAGTACACCGACACCCCCGCCGGGACGTTCTGGTGCTCCAGCCAGACCGGGAGCAGCGGGGACGGAGGGTTCTCGATCACCGTCGGCGTGCCCTACGCCCACGCCAAGTGGTTCCGCGGGCGCGACACCCGCGTGCGGACCCGCAGCACCTGCCCCGACGGGGACTGCTGCCGCCGCCCACCGACCGACCTCGTCGAACGCTGGGCCGACGCGGCGTGGCCCTCGGCGCGCCTGCACGCCCAGACCCTGGCCCCGCTGCCGTCGGGACGTTTCCCCGGAGTGGACGACCGCGAGGTGTATTCGTTCCTCGCCTCGCACGCGCCCCCTGCGGCGGGGTGAGGTCTTGTCGGGTCTCGTTCCGGGCGGTGCGGCGGTGGCGCCGGCGGATACTCCGTTCGCGCTGGTCCGCGGGTGACGTCAGGTTCGTTCACCGGCGCTCACTCCGGACATCCGCCGGCCCCACCACCGCACCGCCCTTCGGCGTTTCCCGTGGCGGCCTCACCGTGCCGGGTGGGACGTGGCCGGTGGGGGTCTTGGGGGCCGGGGCCCCGGGCACCTGACCGCGGAGGGTTGGGAGGTCCGGGGGGGCTCGGGGGGCTGGTGTCGGAGGGGCGTGTCAGGGTGTCGGTGAGGCCACGGGAGTGGCCCCACGCCGACCCGCGGCTCAGGTCCATCGAGCCGGTCCGGACCTGGAAGGGGCCTGTACGACATGACGACACTGACTGGCGCAGCACCCGAGGTGGACTCCTCACCGTTGGACGTCGAGGCGGTGCGGGAGCGGGTGGCGGCCGCGGCGCTGCGGCCCTCCGAGGTCGGGTCGGTGGGGCTCGAACTGGAACGGCACGTCGTGGACCTGCGGGATCCGGGGAGCCGGGTCGGCTGGGACCGGCTGACCGCGCTGCTGGAGGGGTTCGCGACGCCGCGGGGGTCGAAGGTCACGCTCGAGCCGGGCGGGCAGGTCGAACTCTCGACGCTGCCCGGTGACGGGGTGGTGGCGGCGGTCGAGGCGCTGCGCGTGGACGCGAACGCCCTCGACGCGCGGCTGGCGGGGGAGCGGCTGGTCCTGCAGTCGACGGGGACGGACCCGCTGCGCGCACCGCAGCGGGTGAACCCGGCGTCGCGCTACGTCTCGATGGAACGGCACTTCGCCTCCATCGGGGACACCGCCGGTCCGGCCATGATGAGTTCGACGGCGTCGCTGCAGGTGAACCTCGACGCGGGCCCGGCGCACGGCTGGGCCGACCGCCTCGCGCACGTCCACCGGCTGCTGCCGGTGTTCGTCGCGCTCGCCGCGAGCTCGCCCGTCCAGGGCGGCACCCGGACCGGGTGGGCCTGTGCGCGGCAACGGATCTGGCAGGACCTGGAACCCGGCCGGAGCCGCGCCGGGACCGCCACCTCGGACCCGGTCGCAGCCTGGACGGAGTTCGCCCTCGCCGCGCCGGTGATGTTCCTCCGCGGCGGGGACGGGCAGTTCACCGCCGTCGAGGGGACCGTGTCGTTCGCGGCCTGGGCCGACGGCTCGGTGCGGCTCGGCGACCGGTCACCCACGGCCGCCGACGTCGACGCGCACCTCACGACGCTCTGGCCCCCGGTGCGGCTGCGCGGGTTCCTCGAACTGCGCGTGCTCGACGCCGTCCCCCGCGCGTGGTGGCCGGGGCTGGCCGCCGTCGTCGCGACCGTCGTGGACGACCCGACCGCGGCCGACCGCGCCGCCGAGGCCGCGCACCCCGTCGCGCACGCCCACCTCGAAGCCGCCCGCGACGGACTCACCGACCCGCGGATCCGGACCGCCGCGCTCGGGGTGCTCGAGGCCGCCGCCGCCCGTGTCCCGGACGGACTCGCCGCCGACGTCGAGCGTTGGCTGGAGGCCCTCGACCGCGGTCGCGGCCCGGCCGACCTCGTCCTCGACCGCTTCGAACGCTCCGGACCGACCGCCTGCCTGACCGCGGAGGAACTGCGATGACCCACCCGACCCGGACCGGCGCGACCCGGACCGGCACGACCCTGACCGCCGACCTCGCCGTCGAGGCCCTCGACCGCGCCCGCGCCACCACGACGAAGCTCACCGACGCCGCCGACGCTGAACTCACCGTCCAGCACTCGACCCTCATGAGCCCCCTGGTCTGGGACCTCGCCCACATCGGCCAGCAGGAGGAGCTCTGGCTGCTCCAGCACGACAGCCCTGACCGCACCCCGGTGTTCCACGCCACGATCGCCTGTCTCTACGACGCCGCCGAGCACCCGCGGGCCACCCGGACCCGGCTCCCGCTGCTCGATCCGGCGCAGTCCCGGCGGGCCATCGCCGACGTCCGCCACCGGGTCCTCGACTCCCTCGCCCGGCTGGGACCGGAGGAGTCCGCGTTCGCGGCCGGGATGGTCGCCCAGCACGAGCACCAGCACGACGAGACGATGTTCGCCACGCACAACCTGCGCTCCGGCGACCCCCTCCTCGCCGCCGCCCCCACCCCGCCGGGGCGTCTCGTCCCCGCCGACGCCGTGCTCGTGCCGGCGGGGGAGTTCCTGCTCGGCGTGGACCCGGCGGAGGAACCCTGGGCCCTGGACAACGAGTCCCCGCAGCACCGCGTGCACGTGCCCGCCTTCCGCATCGGGCGGGTGCCCGTGACCAACGGCGAGTGGGCGCAGTTCGTCGAGGCCGGCGGCTACGACGACCCCCGGCTGTGGACGTCGGCGGGCTGGGCCCACCGGCAGGCCGACGACGTCTCGGCCCCGATGGGCTGGGCCGCCGACGGCGCCGGCGGCTGGACCCAGCGCCGGTTCGCGACCGAGCAGGCGCTCGACCCCGCCCGACCGGTGCAGCACGTCGACTTCCACGAGGCCTCCGCCTACGCCCGTTGGGCGGGGGCGCGGCTGCCCACCGAGGTCGAGTGGGAGAAGGCCTGCGCCTGGGACCCCGCCCTCGGGCGCCGGCGGCGCTGGCCGTGGGGTGACGGTCCGGCGACGCCGGAGCGGGCCAACCTCGGCGGCGGTGCCCTGGGACCCGCGCAGGTCGGCGCCTACCCGGACGGGGCCAGCGCCTACGGCGTCGAGCAGACGATGGGTGACGTGTGGGAGTGGACGTCCTCGGCGTTCGCGCCGTGGCCGGGGTTCTCGCCGATGCTCTACGACACCTACTCCGCGCCGTACTTCGACGGCACCTACCGCGTGCTGCGCGGCGGCTCCTGGGCCAGCGACCCGGTGTCGGTGCGCCCCTCCTTCCGGAACTGGGACTTCCCCGTCCGGCGGCAGATCTTCACCGGTCTCCGACTCGCCTGGAGCGCCTGAGTGTGCCGCCACACGGCCTGGCTGGGCCGGCCCCGGAACCTGTCGGAGTTCCTGCTGGAACGACCGCACGGGTTGCTGCAGCAGAGCTGGGCGCCGCGCCGGCAACGGCACGGCACGGTCAACGCCGACGGGTGGGGCGTCAGCTGGTGGAGCCCGCCCGAGGCCTCCTCCGCCCCGGGGCCGGCGCGCTGGCGCAGTTCCGGGCCGATGTGGTCCGACGCGTCGCTGGCCTCCGTCGCCGCCCACGTCGCGGCCGGGTGCGTGGTGGCGGCGGTGCGGGACGCGACGGTCGGGATGCCCACCGACGAGAGCGCCTGCGCCCCCTTCGTCCGCCACGGGTGGTCGTTGTCGCACAACGGCGTCGTCGATCGGTCGGTGCTGCCCGCGGACGCCTGGCCGCGGGCGGAGTCGGTGTGCGACTCCGCGGTCCTCGCGTCGTACCTGCTCGCCGCACCCGAGGAACTCGGCAAGCGGATCGCCGTCGTCGGTGCCGACGACCCCGCCGCCCGGCTCAACGTCCTGCTCGGCGACGGGGAGCGGCTGCTCGCCACCGCCTGGGGCGACACCCTCAGCGTCCTGGAGACCCCCGACGGGGTCGTCCTGGCCAGCGAACCGCACGACGACGACCCCCGCTGGCGCGACGTCCCCGACCGCACCCTCGTCGAGGCGCGCCTGCACGGCGGACGCGTCGTCGTCACCGAAACCCCTCTGGAGACCGTGTGACCCCGCCCCGGCTGTCCCTGGAACGCCACCTCACCCCCGACGACCTGTCCCTGACGCTGCGCGCCGACGTCCGGGCGGGCCTGACGGCGGACGCGAAGACGTTGCCGCCCAAGTACTTCTACGACGAGCACGGCAGTCGGTTGTTCGACGAGATCACCCGGTTGCCCGAGTACTACCCGACCCGGGCGGAACGTTCGCTGCTGGAGCTGGTGGCCGGTGAGGTCGCGCAGATCACGGCGGCCGACGTCCTCGTCGAACTCGGCAGCGGCACGAGCGAGAAGACGCGGGTGCTGCTGCACGCCCTGCGCGACGCGGGGACACTGCGGCGCTTCGTACCCTTCGACGTCGACGAGACCGTCCTCGCACAGGCCGGGACGGAGATCCTGGCGGAGTTCCCCGGGCTCGACGTGCAGGCCGTCGTCGGGGACTTTGAACGCCACCTCGGGGAACTCCCGCGGGAGGGCCGACGCCTGGTGGCGTTCCTGGGCTCGACCATCGGGAACCTGGAACCCGCCCCGCGGTCGCGGTTCCTGCGCGAGCTGGCCTCCGGGATGGGACCCGGGGACCACCTGCTGCTCGGGACGGACCTGGTGAAGGACACCGGGCGGCTCCTTGCCGCCTACGACGACAGCGCGGGGGTGACGGCGGCCTTCGACAAGAACGTCCTCTCGGTGCTCAACCGGGAACTCGGTGCCGACTTCGACCTCGACGCCTTCGACCACGTCGCCGTCTGGGACGCCGGGCTCGAACGCGTCGAGATGCGGCTGCGGGCCCGCCACGCCCACGAGGTGCGGCTGCCCGGCCTCGACCTCGCGGTGCGCTTCGACGCGGGGGAGGAGGTGCGGACCGAGGTGTCCTCGAAGTTCCGCCGGGAATCGGTGGTGAGCGAACTCGCCGCCGCCGGTCTCGACCTCGTCCGCTGGTGGACCGATCCCGCGGGGGACGTGGCCCTCAGCCTCGCCGCCCCGCGGGTCGTCGGCTGAGGTCAGACGAAGCGGACGACGTCCTCGACGTCGAGGCGCGGCAGCCGGGGGCGGAACGCGTCCGGGCCCGGGTAGCCGATGTTCACGACGAGGTGCGAGCGCCAGTCGGTGCCGGCGAAGAACTCCGCGTCGACGGCGGCCTTGTCGAACCCACCCATCGGGCCGGCGGCCAGGCCGAGCGCGCGCACGGCGAGGATGAAGTAGCCGGCCTGCATCGCCGCGCTGTAGGAGCCCATGCTCTCGCGCATCGCGGCGTTCTCCTCCAGCACCGGCTGCATGCCCGCCATGAACGGGGCGACGGTCGGGATGGCGTCGTGGAAGCGGTCGTCGACGGCCAGGACGGCGGTCACGGGGGCGCTCGCGGCGCGGTCGCGGTTGGTGTCGTTGAGCAGTGGCACCAGGCGGGCCTTCGCCTCCGGGGTCCGGACGAAGAGGACGCGCATCGGCTGCAGGTTCGCGCCGGTGGGGGCCCAGCGGGCCAGTTCCCAGACCTGGGCCAGCTGCTCGTCGGTGACGGGGGTGTCGGCGAAGGTGTTCGCGGTGTGGGCGTCGCCGAAGAGGGCGGCGCGCGCGGAGTCGTGGAGCCCGAGCGGACGTTCGTCCAACGTGGTCACAGCTGTTCTCCTCAGAGTCGCTTGGTATGCAGTTGCTACTTCGAAAAAAAGAGTAGCACTGGCGAGAGGAGTGTCAACGGGTACAGTCGGGGGGTGAGCGAGCAGGTGGAGGACGTGCAGACCGAGCACACGGCGCGGTCGTGCGACGGCGCCCTGGCACGCGCGTTCGGGTTCCTCGGCAAGCGCTGGAACGGGATCCTGCTCGCGACCCTCAGCTATGGTCCCACCGGGTTCTCCGAGCTGCGCCGCAACGTGGGCGGCATCAGCGACTCGGTGCTCGCGGACCGCCTCAGCGAGCTCGCCAAGGCCGGGCTCGTCACCCGCACGGTCCACGAGGGGCCGCCCGTCGCGGTCGTCTACGAGCTGACCGCCTCCGGGCGCGCGCTGACCCCGGCCCTGCAGGAGCTCACGACGTGGGCCCGCGAGAACCTCACCGAGGACCGCTGCCGGGGCCGGGACTAGCGCCCGGCTAGTCCTCGAAGGTGTTCAGCATGCTGTGCGCGGCGCGCTCCAGGTAGTCCCACAGGACGCCCTCCTGCGCGGGCACCAGGTGCAAGGACTCGACGGCCGCACGCATGTGCAGCAGCCAGCGGTCCCGGGCGTCCGGGTTGACCCTGAACGGCGCGTGCCGCATCCGCAGCCGCGGGTGGCCACGCAGCTCGGAGTACGTCCCCGGGCCACCCCAGTACTGCTCCAGGAACATCCGCAGACGCTCCTTGGCCGGACCGAGGTCGGCCTCCGGGTACATCGGGCGGAGCACCTCGTCCTCGGCGACGCCCGCGTAGAAGGCGTCGACGAGCGTCACGAACGTCGCGTGCCCGCCGACCTCGTCGTAGAAGCTGCGGGTCCCACCGTCCGGCCCCGCCGGCGTGCGGCCGATGAGGTTCTGCGGACGGACGAACGGCAGGTCGGGGCTCACCCCACCAGTGTCGCGCCCTCGCGGACCTCGACCGCACCGGGACCCGTGGACGCCAGGCTCGTCGGACCCTCGTGACGGGCCGCGGCCTCGGCCGCGTCCTTCACGTTCTTCTGCATGCCACCGAACACGACCCCGTGGAACGGGCTGATCGCCGCCCAGTAGGCCTGGCCCGCCAGACCGCGGGGGTGGAAGAGGGCCCGCTGGTGGAAGAGCGTGCGCCCCACGGCGTCCGTCTCGACCCGCAGGTCCAGCCAGGCCAGCCCCGGCAGCTTCATCTCGGCGCGCAGCCGCAGCAGCCGGTCGGCCTGACGGTCCTCCACGCGCCACCAGTCCACGGCGTCGCCGATCATCAGGTGCTTGGGATCACGCCGACCTCGGCGCAGCCCCGGACCCCCGGAGAAGCGGTCCATCACGCCGCGGACCGCCCACGCCATCGGCCACGAGTACCAACCCTGCTCACCGCCGATCCCCTCCAGCACCTCCCACAGCACGTGCGGCGGGGCGTCGACGACGGTCGTGCGCTCGTCGACGTAGAGGCTGCCACCGGCCCAGTCCGGGTCGGAGGGCAGCGGGTCGCTGGGGGCGCCCGGCACGGACGCCGAACTCCACCGCGTCTCGACGTTGGCGTCCTGGATGCGCTGCAGGGCCAGCTCCACCGCGCGCTTGAAGGGGATGAGGCCCTCCGCCGGGTCCGGGACGTACCCGGCGATGTCGTGCTCCTGGCAGAACACCTCGTGCACCAGGCTCTCCACCAGCGGACGGGCGATGGACTTGGGGACGGGGGTCACCGTCCCGACCCAGTGGCTGGACAGCTTGGGGGACATCACCTTCACGGGGAGGACGTAGCGCTTGGGGAGGCCGGCCACCTCCGCGTACCCGCGCATCATGTCGAGGTAGGTCATGACGTCGGGGCCACCGATGTCGAAGGTGCGGTTGACGTCCGCGGGCATCGAGGCCGAGGCGACGAGGTAGCGCAGCACGTCGCGCACCGCGATCGGCTGGATCCGGTTGTGCACCCAGCGCGGGCACACCATGACGGGCAGCCGCTCAGTGAGGTAGCGCATCATCTCGAAGCTCGCCGAGCCGGAGCCGAGGATCACCGCCGCCTGCAGCACCGTCGTCGGGACGGGGGAGTCGAGCAGGATCTCGCCCACCTCCCGGCGCGACTCGAGGTGGGTGGAGAGCTCCTCGCCCTCGGGGTGCATGCCGCCGAGGTAGACGACCCGGGAGACCCCCTGCTCCGCCGCCGCCCGCGCGAAGGTCCGGGCGGTGCGGCGGTCCTTGGAGGAGAAGTGCCCGCCGCCGCTCATCGCGTGGATGAGGTAGTAGGCGACGTCGACGCCCTCCAGCGCGGCGGTGACCTGCTCGGTGTCGGAGGCGTCGGCCTGCACGACCTCGACGTCCTCGATCCAGGGCCGGTCCCGCAACGCCTCGGGGCGGCGCGCCATCGCCCGCACCCGGAAACCGGCTTCGAGCAGCTCGGGGACCAGCCGACCACCGATGTACCCGGTCACCCCGGTCACCAGCGCGAGCCGGCCCTCACCTGCTGCGATGTCGCTCATGGCCCCAGTGTCCGAGCGGAACACCGCCCCCGCGACTCGGCGGGTCCGCGACCTCAGAGACCGCGGTTGGTCGACCCCGGGTCCGCGGCCGCGGCGTCCTGGGCCGCGACGTCCGCCTCGCTCGGGGCGGGCGGCTGCGGGGTGACGGCCGCAGCGGGGTCGTTCAGGCGACGGGCCTGCGGAGCGTGGTCGTCGTGGCGCAGGAACACCGTGCGCTGGGCCAGGGGGAACTCGATCCCCTCGGCGTCGAAGACGGCCTTGATGCGGCGCAGCAGCTCGCGCTGGACGGCCCACTGCTGCATCGGACGGGTCTTCACGACGAGGCGCAGGACGATCCCGTCGGTCGTCATCTTCTCGACCCCCCACACCTCGGGGGCGTCCATGACCAGGGGCCGCCAGTCGTCCTCGGCGACCAGGTCGTCCGCGATGCGCTGCAGGACCTCCTGCACGCGGGCGAGGTTCTCCCCGTAGGCGACGGAGACGTCGAGGACGGCCCGGGCCCAGCCCTGGCTCTGGTTCCCGACCCGCACGATCTCGCCGTTGCGGACGTACCAGACGGTGCCCTTGACGTCGCGCAACCGCGTCACCCGCAGGCCGACGGCCTCCACGGTGCCCGAGGCGTCCCCGAGGTCGACGGAGTCACCCACGCCGTACTGGTCCTCGGCGAGCATGAACACCCCCGACAGGAAGTCCTTCACCAGCGCCTGCGCCCCGAAGCCGAGCGCGACCCCCGCGATCCCGGCCGAGGCCAGGAACGGTGCGATGGCGATGCCGATGGTGTCGAGCACCACGAGGACCGCCAGGATCCCCAGCACGAAGGTGACGGTCGACTTGAGCACCGAGGCGAGGGTCTCGGCCCGTTGCTGACGACGTTCGTTGAGCAACGGCGAGGACTCGAGCAGCCCGTTCCGGCGGCCGCCGCCGCCGAGCTTCCCGGCCCCCGTCGCGATCCCCGTCGCGACCCGGCCGATGACCCGCATCAGCAGGAACCGCGCGACCCAGCAGATCAGCAGGACGATGACGATCTTCAGGGGCTTGTCGAGCAGGAACGTGACGACGCTCTGGGCGCCGTCGGCGGCGTCCTCCGAGGTGACGCCGGTGAAGGCGTGGGTGATCGAGTCCAGCACGGGGTGGGACGACTCCTTCTGCGTGGTGTTCCTGCGGGTGTTCCTGCGTGGTGTTCCGGGGGTCAGCCGAGGTCGAGGCCGGTGGCCCGCGCCGCGAACGCGAGGGTGTCGCGCACGAGACCGGCGCTGCGCGAGAGCGAACGGGCACCGTGCCCCACGTCCTTCTCCCGGCGCAACAGCACCGGGCGGCTGCCCGGGTCGCTCGCGGAAGCGTGCTGCAGCGCGGCGCACAGCTTCCGGGCGTGCAACGGGTCCACCCGGGAGTCCCCGTCGAACACGGTGAACAGCACGGCCGGGTAGGCGGTCCCCGCCGCCACGCGGTGGTACGGCGAGTACGCGTGCAACCACCCGAACTCCGTCGCGTCGGCGGCGCTCCCGTACTCGTCGCTCCAGGTGGCGCCCAGACCGTGCAGTTCGTAGCGGACCATGTCCAGCAGGGGGGCGCTGCAGACGACGCCCGCGAACAGCGACGGTTCCTGGGTGGCGGCCGCTCCGACCAGCAGCCCACCGTTGGACCCGCCGTGCACGCACAACTGCTCGTGGGTCGTGAACCCCCGCGCGACGAGGAAGCGGGCCGCCGCGTGGAAGTCGTCGAACACGTTCTGCTTGTGCTCGCGCATCCCCGCGCGGTGCCAGTCCTCGCCCTCCTCGCCGCCGCCGCGCAGGTTCGCCACCGCGTACACGCCGCCCGCCTCCACCCAGGCCAGCGCGTCGGGTGCGTAGTGGGGGGACAGGCTGATGCCGAACCCCCCGTAGCCGTAGAGGATCGCGGGCACCGGGGCGGTGGGGACGCCGTCGGCGTCGAGCAGGTCGGCGCGGACCGTGACCTGCAACCGGACGATCGTGCCGTCGAGGCTCGGGTACTCCAGCAGCGTGCTGACCACCGCGGGGACCTCGACCGCACCGGGGGGCGCGGACTCCACGGAGAGTTCCCGGGTCCGGGCGTCGAAGTGCCAGACGTGCGTCGGGGTCGTCGCGTCGCTGTAGCCGAACCACAGGTCGTGACCCGGTTCCGGCCGCGCCACGAGACCGCCGATGGAGCCCGTCCCGGGCAGGTCGACGCGGCCCAGGTCACCCGGCAACCGGTCACCGGTCTCGAGGTCGTGCACGGTCACCGAGCTCACGGCGTGCTCGGTCCAGCCCACGACCAGCAGGGGACGGGCGAGTTCGGGTCCGTCGAGGACCGCGACGTCGTCGAGCAGGGCCCGGCCCTGGGGGACCAGGTCGCGCCAGTGCTCCACCTCCGGGGTGGCCGGGTCGGTGACGGCGAGGCGGCCGCGGGGGGCGTCGAGGTCGGTGAACACGTACAGCCGGCCGTCACGGCCGACCCAGGCGCTGGTCTGCGCGTCGCGACCCGCCACCACGGTCCGCAGCTGCGGCGAGCCCGGAGCGGAGGCGGAGAGGTCGGCCAGCCAGACGTCGTTGCGCGGCGCCGTCCCGTCCGAGGCGCTCACGACCAGCCAGCGGCCGTCGCGCGAGGTCCAGACGCCGTAGTAGTTCGTCATCGACAGCCCGTCGCCGAACACCTCGACGTCGCGGGCGGGATCGGTCCCCACGACGTGCAGGTAGACCCGGCGGTGGTACTGGCGCTCCTCGGCGGGCACGGCCTCGGCCGGCAACCGGCGGACGTAGTAGAACGAGCGCTCGCCGTCCGCACCGGCGGGCAACCAGGCGATGGGGGAGTAGCGGGCCCGGTCGACCGGACCGTCCACGACCTCCCCCGTCGCGACGTCGAGCACCCGCAGGACGCTCTCCTCGCTGCCGCCCTCGGAGAGCTGGTAGGCCAGCAGGTCCCCCTCGACGCTGGGTCGCCACCCGTCCAGGGTCGTCGTCCCCGACGGGTCCAGCGCGATCGGGTCGATCAGGGTCCGGGGCGCCGCACCGGGGTCCTCCACCTGCAGGACCCCGTGCTCCGCGGTCGGCTCGCGACGGGTCCGGAACACCCGTTCCCCGCGGTGGACCGGGCTGCCGACGGAACCCGTGGCCATCAGCTCCCGCACCCGTCGTTCCACGCGGTCACGGCCCGGCAGCGTCGCGGCGTGGGCCGCCCACGCCTCGTCCTGCCACCGCGACCAGGCGAGCGTCCGCTCGTCCTCGACGTCCTCGAGCCAGCGGTAGGGGTCGGGGACCGCGACCCCGTGCAGCTCGTCGACGAGGTCGAGGCGCGGGGCGGGAGCCTCGCCGGCGGAGGTCGGGGTGCTCATGGGCGTCCACCCTAGGCGCGGGGCCCGACGTGGCGCCCCGACGGGCACGGGTCCCGGATTCGAACGCGGTCACCCGGCGACGCGCACCCCGCGGACGAGCCTCCGCCGGTGTCCTCTGGCAGAGTCGCGGGGTGTCTTCTGACGTCGCCGACCCGGCCGTCCTCGCCGACCTCGCCACCGCCTGCGGGGTCGCCACGACCTTCACCGACTGGCAGGGGAAGTCGACCACCGTCCCCGCCAGCACCGTCACCGCCGTGCTCACCGCCATGGGGTTCGACGTGAGCACCACCGCCGCGGCTCGTCGCGCCCTGCACGACGTCAAGCTCGCCCCGTGGCGCCGGGTGCTGCCACCGGTCGTGGTCGCCCGCGAGGGACGGCTCCACCACGTCCCCGTCCACGTCGCCCACGGCGACCCCGTCGACGTCGTCGTGGACCTCGAGGACGACGGCGGCTGGGCCCCGCTGCGCCAGGTCGACCGCTGGATCGACCCCGTGGACGTCGACGGCCACCTCACCGGCCGCGCCACCTTCGAACTCCCCGACGACCTGCCGCTGGGCTGGCACGTCCTGCGCGCGCGCACCCCGGCGGGTGAGACCGAGTGCCCCGTCGTGGTCACCCCGGACGTGCTCGAACTGCCGCCGACGCTGCGCAGCGGCCGCAGCTGGGGGTACCAGACCCAGCTGTACTCGGTGCGCTCCTCGCGCTCCTGGGGCATCGGCGACCTCGCCGACCTCGCCGACCTCTCGGCCGTGGGGGCCTCCCAGGGGGCGGGCTGGATCCTGGTGAACCCCCTCGCCGCGGCCTCGCCCGTCCCGCCGATGGAGGCCTCGCCGTACCTGCCGACCACCCGGCGCTTCGTGAACCCCGTCTACCTGCGCGTCGAGGACGTCCACGAGGTCGCCTACCTCTCGCCCGGCGACCGGGCGCTGGTCGAACGCCTCGCCGAACGCGTCCGGCCCGCCGACCACGACGCGGGGGAGATCGACCGCGACGCCTCCTGGGCCGCGAAGCGGCAGGCGCTGGACGTCGTCTACGCGCACGGCCGGACCACCGCGCGGGAGGCCGCCTTCCGCCGCTACGTCGCCACCGAGGAGCCGGGGCTCTCCGGTTTCGCCACGTGGTGCGCGCTGGCCGAGCACTTCGGGCTGCCCGCCTCGGAGTGGCCGGCCGAGGCGGCCGACCCCGCGGCGGCGCAGGCGTCCGGGCTGGTCGACGAGCTCGCCGACCGCATCGAGTTCCACCGCTGGCTGCAGTGGCAGTGCGACGAGCAGCTGCGCACCGCCCAGGACGCCGCCACCGCGCCGGGCACCGGCCCGGGGATCGTCCACGACCTCGCCGTCGGCGTGCACCCCGACGGGGCCGACGTCTGGTCACTGGGCGACGCCCTCGCGCACGGGGTCACCGTCGGCGCCCCGCCGGACGCGTTCAACCAGCAGGGCCAGGACTGGAGCCAGCCGCCGTGGCGGCCCGACCGCCTCGCCGACCTGGCCTACCGCCCCTTCCGCGACATGGTCCGCACGATCCTGCGGCATGCCGGTGGCCTGCGGGTCGACCACGTGCTGGGGCTGTTCCGGCTGTGGTGGATCCCGCAGGACGCCCCGCCCGCGGAGGGGACCTACGTCCGCTTCGACCACGAGGCCCTCATCGGCATCCTCGCGCTGGAGGCCCAGCGCGCCGGTGCCGTCCTCGTCGGCGAGGACCTCGGGACCGTCGAGCCGTGGGTGCGCGACTACCTCGCCGACCGCGGGATCCTCGGCAGCGCCGTCCTCTGGTTCGAGTACGACGAGGCCGAGCCGAAGGCGCCCGAGGACTTCCGCGAACTCGCGCTGGCCAGCGTCACCGTGCACGACCTCCCGCCGACCGCCGGATACCTCGCCCAGGAGCACGTCGCCCTGCGCGACCGGCTCGGGCTGCTGACCCGGCCGGTCGCCGAGGAACGCGCCCGCGACGCCGCCGAGCAGGAACGCATCCTCGGTCTGGTCCGCGACCGCGGGCTGCTCGCCGCGGGCGCCGACGAGCAGGCGACCGTCGAGGCGTTGCACCGCTACCTCGCGCTGTCGCCCTCGCTGATGGTCGGGGTCTCGCTGGTCGACGCCGTGGGGGACCGCCGGACCCAGAACCAGCCGGGGACCTCGTTGGAGTACCCGAACTGGCGGATGCCCCTGACCGGGCCCGACGGCGAGGTCGTCCTGCTCGAGGACCTGGCCACCGACCCCCGGGTGCAGTCGCTGGCCCGGGCCGTCGAGCAGGCGCTCGCGGAACCGGGCGACCCCGCGCAGCGGTGAACCTGACCTGAGGCCCGACCCGCTCCTCCCCGGGGGTGGAGCTCGGCGCTCAACGCGACGGGACCGGGTGCCGCGAGGCACCCGGTCCCGTTCTCACGTCAGTGCGTGTCGCGCTCCTGGGCCCGCAGCGCGCGGGCGACGCCGTCGCGGTTCTCCAGGACCAGACGGCGCAGGGCCGGCGGTGCGTCGGGTTCGTCCTCGAGCCACCGGTCGGTGCGTTCCACGAGGGCGCTGTCCGCCAGCTCGAGCGGGTAGAGGCCCGTCACGATCTGCTGGGCCATCTCGTTGGTGCGCTCCGCCCACACCCCGCGCAGAGCGGCGAAGTACGGCTCCACGAACGGACGCAGCAGCGCCTCGTCGTGAGCCCGCCCGAAGCCGCCGATCACCGAGGCCTGCACGGCGTTCGGCAGGTCCCCCTTCGTCACGACGTCGTCCCAGGCCCGCTGCTTGGCCGCCGGCGTCGGCAGGGCCGCGCGGGCGGCGGCGGCGGAGCGCTGCCCCGTGGCCGTCGCGTCGCGCGCCAGTTCGGCGTCGATCGCGTCGGCGCCGAGGGTGCCGCCGGCGACGAGCGCTGTCAGCAGGACCCAGCGCATGTCGGCGTCGACCTCGAGACCCTCGATGACCTGCGACCCGTCGTAGAGACCGGCGACGATCGCGAGGTGGGCCTCGCTGCGGGCGAAGGAGGCGAACGACCGCACGAACTGCAGCTGGGTGTCACTGCCGGCCGGTGCGGCCCGGAGCAGTTCCAGCAGCGTGTCCGCGGTGCGGGAGCGGACCTCGTCGCGGTGGGCGGGGGCGGTGTACAGCTCCACCGTCGTGCTCAGCTGGCGCAGCAGCACCAGCGCGACCGTGGAGTCGGCCCGGGCCGCGTCCCCGGGCAGCAGCGTCGTGAGCAGCAGGTCGACGTAGTCGCGGGCGGGGGACTCCCCGTCGCGCGTCATGTCCCACAGCGCCGCCGACACCAGCGAACGCGGCAGCGAGTCGCGGAAGGCGTCGAGGTGCTGCAGCGCCGTGGTGAGCGAGGCCTCGTCGAGGCGGATCTTGGCGTAGGCGAGGTCGTCGTCGTTGACCAGCAGCAGGTCGGGACGCTTGCGGCCCACCAGCTGCGGCAGGTCGGTGCTCGCCCCCGCCGCGTCCAGCTCGATGCGGTCGGTGCGTTCGAAGGTGCCGTCGACGAGGTCGTAGCACCCGAGGGCGATCCGGTGCGCCCGCAGGTGCGGGTGCGCGGACGGGGCCTCCTGGACCAGGGCGGCCGCCGTGACGGTGCCGTCCGCGTCGGTGCTCAGCACCGGGCGCAGCGTCGCGACGCCCGCGGTCTCCAGCCACTCCCGCGACCAGGCGCCGAGGTCACGGCCGGAGGTCTTCTCCAGCTCCCGCAGCAGGTCCACGAGCTCGGTGTTGCCGAAGGCGTGGCGGGCGAAGTAGGCCCGGACCCCGGCCAGAAATTCCTCACGGCCGACGTAGGCCACGAGCTGCTTGAGGACGCTGGCGCCCTTGGCGTAGGTGATGCCGTCGAAGTTCACCTCGACGTCCTCGAGGTCGTTGATCTCGGCGACGATCGGGTGCGTCGTGGGGAGCTGGTCCTGGCGGTAGGCCCAGGACTTCTCCAGGGAGTTGAACGTCGTCCAGGAACCCCGCCACTCCGTCGCCTCGGCCGCGCAGAGCGTCGACGCGAACTCCGCGAAGGACTCGTTGAGCCACAGGTCGTTCCACCAGCGCATCGTCACCAGGTCGCCGAACCACATGTGCGCCAGCTCGTGCAGGATCGTGACGACGCGGCGTTCGACGGTGGCCTGGGGGACCTTCGAGCGGAAGACGTAGCTCTCCACGAAGGTCACCGCCCCGGCGTTCTCCATCGCCCCGGCGTTGAACTCCGGGACGAACACCTGGTCGTACTTCGCGAAGGGGTAGGCGCGGTCGAACTCGCGCTCGAAGAACTCGAACCCCGCCTTCGTCGCGGCGACGACGTTGTGCGCGTCGAGGTGCTGGGCCAGCGACTTGCGGCAGTAGACGCCCAACGGGATCGTCCGGCCGTCGGAGGAGACCAGGGAGTCCTCGGAACCCTCGTAGGGCCCGGCGATGATCGCCGTCACGTAGGACGAGAGCCGCGGGGTCGGTGCGAAGGTCGTCCGCCGGCCCGCGGCGACGTCCTCGGTGGAGGCGACGGGGGAGTTGGAGACGACGCGCCAGTGCGCCGGCGCCGTCACCACGAAGGTGAACCCGGCCTTGAGGTCGGGCTGCTCGAACACCGCGTAGACGCGTCGCGAGTCGGCGACCTCGAACTGGGAGTAGAGGTACACCTCGTCGTCGACGGGGTCGACGAAGCGGTGCAGCCCCTCACCGGTGTTCATGTAGCGGCAGTCCGCGACCACGCGCAGCTCGTTCTCGGCGGCGAGACCGTCGAGGGCGATGCGGGCCTCGTCGGCCACGACGGCGGGGTCGAGGGAGGTCCCGTTGAGGACCACCTCGTGCACGCCGGCGCTGATGAGGTCGATGAAGGTGGAGGCGCCGGCGGTCGCGGTGAAGCGCACCGTCGTCGTGGAGCGGAACGTGCTGGGGCCGGTCGTCAGGTCCAGGTCGACGTCGTAGTGCTCGACCTGCACGAGCCCCGCACGGGTCCGCGCCTCCTCGCGCGTCAGGTTCTCGCCGGGCACCGCACGTCCTCTCGTCGTTGGAGCGTCACCACGGGATGTCCCCCTGGACGACGCGAAGCACTCTGCCACGAGCCCCCGACCCGTGGCCTGTCGCACCCGGCTGTTCCGTGTCGCAGGTCGGGAGCAGGATGACCGTCATGACCGCCACGACGCTCGAGAACACCACCGACACCACGACCGCGACCGCCGACTTCTGGTTCGACCCGCTGTGCCCCTGGGCCTGGATGACCTCCCGCTGGATCCTCGAGGTCGAGCAGGTGCGCGACATCACCGTCCGCTGGCACGTCATGAGCCTCTCCGTCCTCAACGAGGGCCGGGACCTCCCGCAGGAGTACCAGGAGCTGATGGCGAAGGGCTGGGGCCCGGTCCGGGTCGTCACCGCCGCGCGCAGCCTGCACGGCGACGAGGTGGTCCTGCCGCTGTACACGGCCATGGGCACCCGGATCCACCCCGGTGGCAACAAGGACTTCGACGTCGTGATCCGCGAGGCGCTGGCCGAGGTGGGGCTGCCCGCCGACCTCGCGGCCGCCGCGCACACCGACACCTACGACGCCGAGCTGCGCGCCTCCCACCAGGAGGGGATCACCCGGGTCGGCGAGGACGTCGGGACGCCCGTCGTGGCCTTCGGCGACGTCGCCTTCTTCGGACCCGTCGTGACCCCCACCCCCAGGGGCGAGGACGCGGGTCGGCTGTGGGACGGCTGCGTCCTCGTCGCCGGGACCCCGGGGTTCTTCGAGCTCAAGCGCACCCGCACCCAGGGTCCCGTCTTCGACTGATCGTCAGGTCACGATCCGCTGGGGGAGTCCGCGCTCGTCCGGCTCCCCGCCGAGGACGGCGGCGACACCCTCGACGAACCGCAACGCCGACCACGCGCACGCGGCCGCGTCGAGGTGGTCGTCGCCCGCGGGCGCGGGCGGCCCGTCCAGCCAGCCGGCGAGGGCCGCGACGCGCGCCTCGCGCCCGGCGGGGGTCTTCTTCGGCGGCAGGACCGCCCCGGTCATCGCGGCGAACGAGAGCTCGGGGTGGGTCTCCACCGCGAGCCGCCGCACCCGGTCCTGCGTCAGGGCCTCGTCGAGGGCGAGGACGGGCCCGCGCAACCCCCACGTCTGGGCCGAGAGACCCTTCCCCCGCAGGAGCTCCCGGGACACCTGCCGCGCCGCGGTGTAGTCGGGTGCCCGCAGCACCGCGCGCGGCGGGACGAGGAAGACCCGGGCGTGGGCGCGACCGAGGGCCCGCTTCGCGAGCCGGTCGGCGGGGCGCCAGTCGTCGCGGGGCAGACCGATCGGGACGTCGAACCCGACGGCGAGGGCACCGGGCGCCGTCGCGAGGACCGCTTCGACCCCGGGTCCGGGCGCCGACCGCCACGCCAGCAGCCGCGCGGAGTGAGACGTGCCCTCGACGACGGCCACGGCCCAGCCCCCGCGAGCGCCGTCCACCCCGAGCACCACCGACCCCATGACGCGATCCTGGCAGGGGACTGCCAAGCTGGCTCCATGCGCGTCCACGTCGGTACCGACCACGCCGGGTTCGAGCTCAAGGAGTACCTCGTCGCCCACCTGCGCGAGCAGGGGCACGACGTCGTCGACCACGGGGCGCCGGTCTACGACTCCGTCGACGACTACCCGCCCTTCATCCTGCGCGCCGCGCTCGCCGTGTCGCAGGAGCCGGGCAGCCTCGGCATCGTCATCGGCGGCTCCGGCAACGGGGAGCAGATCGCCGCGAACGTCGTCCCCGGCATCCGGTGCGCGCTGGCGTGGTCCGTCGACACCGCCCGGCTGGCCCGCGAGCACAACGACGCCCAGTGCGTCGGCATCGGCGCCCGCATGCACAGCCTCGAGGAGGCCACGCTGCTGGCCGACACCTTCCTCGCGACGCCGTTCTCGAACGACCCGCGCCACGTCCGGCGCATCGAGATGCTCGACGACTTCGCCCGCACGGGGGAGCTGCCGACCCTGCCGGCGAGCGCCACCGACGGGTCCTGATGCCGGAGGGCCACACCGTCCACGGCAACGCCCGTGACCTCTTCGCGCGCTTCGGCCGGTCGCCGGTCTGGGTGAGCAGCCCGCAGGGGCGCTTCACCGAGGGGGCCGCGTTGCTGCACGACGCGACGCTGGTCGCCGTCGAGGCGCACGGCAAGCACCTGCTCGCGCGCTTCGACAACGGGCGCGTCCTGCACGTCCACCTCGGTCTGTACGGCAAGTGGACGGCCGGCGACGGGCAACCGGAGCCGCCGCGTGGCCAGGTCCGGGTGCGTCTGGAGGCGGAGGGCGGCTGGGCGGACCTGCGCGGCCCGACCGCCTGCGAGGTCCTGGACCCCGGGGGCGTCGAGGCGCTGCACGCCCGGCTGGGGCAGGACCCGCTGCGCTCCGACGCCGACCAGGCCGTCGCCTTCGAGCGGATCAGCCGCAGCCGGACGACCCTCGGGGCGCTGCTCATGCAGCAGGAGGTCGTCGCCGGGGTGGGAGCGGTCTACCGGGCGGAGGTGCTCTTCCGCGCGGGCGTCAACCCCTACCGCCCGGGCCGTGAGGTGACCCGGGAGGAGTGGGAGTCCGTCTGGGGCGACCTGGTGCTGCTCATGCGGGCCGGTCTGAAGGCCGGCCGGATCGTGACGACCCGCCCCGAGCACCGCGCGAAGCGGAAGGGGACGCCGACCCGGGGCGATGCGTTCTACGTCTACCGCCGGGCGGGAGAGCCGTGCCGGTTGTGCTCCACGCCGGTCGAGTACGCGCAGATGGTCAACCGGCACCTGACGTGGTGTCCGACCTGCCAGCCTCGTGAGTTGAATACCGCCAGTCGCATTCCGTAGACGGAGAGTGACGACTAGAGTGCTCCCATGCAGCGGTCAACCCCGCGGCCACCACGCAGCGTGGCGTCGCGACGGTCAGGGCTGCTCAGTGCCGCTCAGCGTGCGTCCTGGCGCCGGTTGCTCGCCCGCCCACCCCAGACGCCGGCGCTCCTCGTCCTCTCCGCGGTCGTGCTCGGCGTGGGTCTGGGCTCGGCCTTCACCCGCTGGGTGCCGTTGACGGCGTTCGTGCCCGCGATCCTGGTCGGTGCCTTCGTGCTGCGGATGTCGCGGATGCTGGCGCTCTGCCTCGTGGCGGTCCCGGCGATGTTCATCGCGATCGTCGTCCGCGCCGACGACCCCCGGCCCGTGTCACCGAGCGTTCTCGTCGTCATCGCGATCACGGCCGGGATGGCGATCGTCTTCGCCCGGGGGCGCGACCAGCTCGGACTGACCGGGTACCTCGGCGAGGCCATGCTCGTCGACCTGCGCGACCGGCTGATGTCCCAGGGGGACCTGCCGGAGCTGCCCCCGGGGTGGCACGTCGAGGGTCTGCTGCAGCCCGCGCACGGGGACGCGTTCTCGGGTGACGTCCTGCTCTCCTCCGTCTCGCCCGATGGCACCCGGTTCGAGGTGGTCCTGGTCGACGTCTCCGGGAAGGGGCAGGACGCGGGCAGTCGCGGACTGCTGCTCTCGGGGGCCTTCGGTGGGCTGCTCGGATCGGTGTCGCCGCACGAGTTCCTCCCCGCCGCCAACCGCTACGTGCTGCGGCAGGACTGGTTCGAGGGCTTCGCGACGGCCGTGCACCTGGCGGTCGACCTCACCTCGGGGAAGGTGAGCGTCTCCTCGGCCGGACACCCACCGGTCGTGCACGCGCACTCCGTCGAGAGCGCGGAGCTGCTGGACGCGGCGCACGGGCCCCTGCTCGGTGTCGTCCCCGACGCGGACTTCCCGCCCGTCACGGCGACCCTCGAACCCGGGGACGCCCTGCTCGTCTACTCCGACGGGGTCGTCGAGCAGCGCGACGTCGACCTCGGCGAGGGCATCGGTTCCCTGGTCCGCAGGCTGCTGGCCCTCACCCCCGACCAGCGCTCCGGGTCGCTGCCCCGGCTCGTCGCGGACGGGGCCGACGGCGACTCCGACGACCGCACCGCGCTGCTGCTCTGGCGCGACTAACCCCGCGCCGGGAGCTCTCCCCGGATCCCGGCCGCGGCACGTTCGCCGTGCTCGGCGCCGAGGTCGGCGGCCAGTCGTCGCAGCAACGGGGCCGCGTCGCGCACGCAGACCCGCGGGTCGGGTTCGAGGTCCGTCAACGCCCGTGCGTCCGCGAAGCCCGCGGCCCGCCACCGCTGCTCGGGGAGGTCGCGCCGGCCGCTGAGCACGACCACCGGGACCCCCGTCCTCGCGGCCGCCGTCGCGATCCCCACCGGGGTCTTCCCGCCCAGGGACTGCTCGTCGAAGCTGCCCTCGCCGGTGATGACGAGGTCGGCGCCCGCGGTGCGGTGGTCCCAGTTCGCGAACTCCAGCACGACGTCGATGCCCGGGCGGCGGACCGCCCCGAACAGGCCGAGGGCCACCAGACCCGTCCCGCCCGCGGCCCCCGCGCCCGGGGTGTCGCGCGCGTCCACGCCGGTCGTGGCCGCCAGGACGTCGGCGAAGCGGGTCAGCGCACGCTCGAGCAGGTCGACGTCGGCGGGGGAGGCACCCTTCTGCGGTCCGAACACGGCGGCCGCCCCCCGCGGCCCCAGCAGCGGGTGGTCGACGTCGGCGGCCAGCGTCCAGCGCGCGGCGCGTGCCCTCGGATCGAGCCCGGTGAGGTCGATGCGGTCGAGGTCGAGCAGGGCCGCTCCGCCGTCGGGCAGGTCGTGGCCGTCCGCGTCGAGGAGCCGGGCGCCCAGGCCGACGAGGATCCCGGCGCCGCCGTCGGTGCTCGCACTGCCACCGACGGCCAGGACGACGTGCTCGGCGGCGAAGTCGAGGGCGGAGCGGATCAACTGCCCGGTGCCGCGGGTCGTGGCGGTCAGCGGGGCGGGGACCCCGCCCTGCAACCGGTCCAGCCCGGAGGCCTGCGCCATCTCCACGACCGCGGTGTCGCCGTCGCGGGCGAAGGTCGCCTCCAGGGTCTCCCCGGTCGGGCCGGCGACGCGGGTCGCCACGGCCCGGAAGCCCGCCGAGCGCAGCGCCGCCTCCACCGTCCCCTCGCCCCCGTCGGCGACGGGGATCTCGGTCCAGGCGAACGTGCGACCCACGGTGGCGACGTCGCGGGTGAGCTCCCCGAAGGCGCCCTCGAAGCCCTCGCGGAAGCCGTCCGCGATCGTGCGGGCGACCTCGGCCGCGGTCAGCGAACCCTTGAACTTGTCCGGGGCCACGACGACGTGGAAGGCAGACGACATGTCGGGACCCTACAGATCACCGCGGGTGATCCCGGGGAACGACGGAGCGGCCGGCCCCGAGGGGACCGGCCGCTGTGGAGCGGGTGACGAGAATCGAACTCGCGTAGCTAGTTTGGAAGACTAGGGCTCTACCATTGAGCTACACCCGCGTGCACGGACAAGCCTGCCACAACCCTGCGGGCAGGAGCAGCGCACCGTGCGGGGACAGCGTAACGGGTCCGGAGCGGTAGCCTGCTCCAGTACCGCCTGCGTGGTGGTCGCGGGGTGTGGCGCAGCTTGGTAGCGCGTCCGCTTTGGGAGCGGAAGGCCCCCGGTTCGAATCCGGGTACCCCGACGGACACGCGGGTGTCGCCGTACGTGGCGGCGCTCGCGCACGAAAGAGCCCCGACGCGGCAGCTAGCATTCCGCGGTGCGCCGGGGCTGCCCGGCGTGCCGCACGCCTGACCACGACCTCCGCAGGACGCGGAGAGATCCCAGGAGAACCCCGCTGTGAAGAGCGACGTCGAGACCCTCAACGCGACCCGGGTGAAGTTCACCGTCGAGGTCGGCTACGACGAGCTGAAGCCCAGTCTCGACAAGGCCTACAAGACCATCGGCGGTCAGGTCCAGGTGCCGGGCTTCCGCAAGGGCAAGGTCCCCGCGCGCGTCATCGACCAGCGCGTCGGCCGCGGTGTCGTGCTCGAGGAAGCCGTCAACGACGCCCTGCCGAAGTTCTACCAGCAGGCCGTCGAGGCCTCGGACTTCCTGCCGCTGGGCCAGCCCACCGTGGACGTCACCCAGGCCCCCGACGTCAAGGACGGCGGTGACCTCAAGTTCTCCGTCGAGGTCGACGTGCGCCCGACGATCGAGCTGCCCGACCTCTCCACGATCACCGTCACGGTCGACGACCTCGAGGTCCCGGCCGAGGAGGTCGAGACCCGTCTCACCTCGCTGCGCGAGCGCTTCGGCACCCTCACCGGCGTCGACCGCGCGGCCGCCGACGGCGACTTCGTCTCCATCGACCTGCACGCCGAGATCGACGGCGAGGAGATCGAGACCGCCAAGGGCATCAGCTACCGCATCGGTCAGGGCAACATGATCGAGGGCCTGGACGAGGCGCTGACCGGCGTCGCGGCCGAGGGCACCGTGACCTTCTCCGCCCCCCTCGCCGGAGGCGAGCGCAAGGGCGAGGACGCCTCCATCACCGTGACCGTGCAGTCGGTCAAGGAGCGCGTGCTGCCCGAGGCGGACGACGACTTCGCCCAGCTGGCGAGCGAGTTCGACACGCTCGAGGAGCTCAACGCCGACCTGCTCAACCAGGTCGAGCAGGCCAAGAAGTTCGAGCAGGGTCTCCAGGCCCGCGACAAGGTCCTCGAGAAGCTCCTCGAGACCGTCGAGGTCCCGGTCCCCGAGTCCCTCGTCGAGGCCGAGATCCACGCCCACCTCGAACGCGAGAGCCGTCTCGAGGACGCCGAGCACCGCGCCGAGATCGAGGACTCCACCCGTCAGGCGATCCGCAGCCAGCTGCTGCTGGACGCCCTCGCCGACGCCGAGGAGATCGGTGTCGACCAGGGCGAGCTGATCGAGTACCTCGTCGGCCAGGCGCAGCAGTACGGCATGGAGCCCCAGCAGTTCGTCCAGATGGTCGACGGTGCCGGCCAGGTGCCCGCCATGGTTTCCGAGGTCCGTCGCCGCAAGGCGCTGGCCGTCGCCATGGAGAAGGCCACCGTGACCGACGCCTCCGGCAACGCCGTGGACCTCGAGGAGCTCGTGGGCGGCGACGACGACGAGGACGGTGCGGAAGCCCTCGAGTCCGGCAGCGAGTCCACCGACGAGGCCGGCCAGACCGTCGACCCGACCGGTGAGGACGAGCAGGCCGCCGCCGGGGAGACCGCGGAAGAGCCCTCGAAGAGCTGATCCCCGCCGCTGTCGGCGCGCTGTTCCCGGACCCGGGATCAGTGCGCCGACAGCGAAAAGGGCCCCGCCCCGACATGGTCGTCGGGGGCTGCGCGTTAGGGTCGATCGAGATCGGCGGAGCATCCGCCGAACCCTCCCGGACCAGGTCCGGGGTGGGTGGTCGATGCCAGGAGAGGGCCAGGGAACAGCGTGAGCGAGATCTTGAGCGCACCGGGACTGGTGACGCCGCAGCAGGCTCGAACGGGTACGCCGGGAGCGGGCCTGGACGACAACGTCTACCAGCGACTCCTGCAGCAGCGGATCATCTGGCTCGGGACCGAGGTCCGGGACGACATGGCCAACGCCATCTGCGCGCAGCTGCTGCTGCTGGCCGCCGAGGACCCCGACGCGGACATCTTCATGTACATCAACTCGCCCGGCGGATCGGTCTCCGCGGGCATGTCGATCTACGACACCATGCAGTACATCAAGCCGGACGTGGCGACGATCGCGACCGGCATGGCGGCCTCGATGGGGCAGTTCCTGCTCGCCGCGGGTGCGGCCGGCAAGCGTTCCGCCCTGCCGCACGCGAAGATCATGATGCACCAGCCGCTGGGTGGCCTCGGTGGTTCCGCCAGCGACATCAAGATCCTGGCCGAGCAGATCATCGCCACGAAGAAGCAGATGGCCGAGCTCATCGCGCACCACTCGGGCCAGACCTTCGAGACGATCACCCGCGACTCCGACCGGGACCGCTGGTTCTCCGCGCAGGAGGCCAAGGACTACGGGCTCATCGACCACGTCGTCGGTCACACGAGCGAGGTCACGGGCGGTGGCGGCACCGATGCGTGAGCCTCTTCGTCCTCCGTTCGACGCCCAGATGGGAGACCGCCCGATGATGAACCCCCAAGCGCGCTACGTGCTGCCGCAGTTCGAGGAGCGCACGTCCTACGGGATGAAGCGCTCGGACCCGTACACCAAGCTCTTCGAGGACCGCATCATCTTCCTCGGCGTGCAGGTGGACGACGCCTCGGCGGACGACATCATCGCCCAGCTCATCGTCCTGGAGTCCCAGGACACCGAGCGCGACATCATCATGTACATCAACTCCCCGGGTGGGTCCTTCACGGCCCTCACGGCGATCTACGACACCATGCAGTACATCCGTCCGGACATCCAGACGTACTGCATGGGTCAGGCCGCCTCGGCCGCGGCCGTCCTGCTCGGCGCCGGTGCGCCGGGGAAGCGGTTCGCGCTGCCGAACTCGCGCATCCTCATCCACCAGCCGGCGATGGCCGGTGGCGACTACGGCCAGGCCTCCGACCTGGAGATCCAGGCCAACGAGATCCTGCGCATGCGGTCCTGGCTGGAGAGCACGCTCGCCTTCCACTCCAACCGCACCGCCGACCAGGTGCGCGAGGACATCGAGCGCGACAAGTTCCTCACCGCCAAGGAGGCCGTCGAGTACGGCCTCATCGACGAGGTGCTCCAGAGCCGCAAGGCGTCGGCCCCCTCGCTCTGAGCACGGAACGTCACTCGCGCGCAGCAATGCGCGAGTCGTAGGCGCGCACCCGGGGGGCCGGTCTGGCACCGTGTCCCCCGGAGGCGTCTAATGAGTCGGGCGAGGGGTACCCGGCAGGTAGCGTGGTCAGCACGCGACGCGTCCGGTCCGCTCGGCGGCCTCCGGGTCGTGGGTCCAGCAGCACGAGGAGAGGAAGCCGTCGGTGGCACGCATCGGTGACGGGGGCGATCTGCTGAAGTGCTCGTTCTGCGGCAAGAGCCAGAAGCAGGTCAAGAAGCTGATCGCAGGCCCTGGCGTCTACATCTGCGACGAGTGCATCGACCTCTGCAACGAGATCATCGAGGAGGAGCTCGCCGAGGCCAACGACCTGGGCCTGGTGGAGCTGCCCAAGCCGAAGGAGATCTTCGACTTCCTCGACCAGTACGTCATCGGCCAGAGCTCGGCGAAGAAGTCCCTCGCCGTGGCCGTCTACAACCACTACAAGCGCATCCAGATCGGTGAGCCCTCGGCGAAGAACCGCGACGACGCCGTCGAGATCTCCAAGTCGAACATCCTGCTGATCGGCCCCACGGGCTGCGGCAAGACGTACCTCGCGCAGACGCTCGCCAAGATGCTCAACGTCCCCTTCGCGATCGCCGACGCCACGGCGCTGACCGAGGCCGGCTACGTCGGCGAGGACGTCGAGAACATCCTGCTGAAGCTCATCCAGGCCGCTGACTACGACGTCAAGAAGGCCGAGACGGGCATCATCTACATCGACGAGGTCGACAAGATCGCCCGCAAGTCCGAGAACCCCTCGATCACGCGTGACGTGTCGGGGGAGGGGGTCCAGCAGGCGCTGCTGAAGATCCTCGAGGGGACCACGGCCAGCGTCCCGCCCCAGGGTGGACGCAAGCACCCCCACCAGGAGTTCATCCAGATCGACACGACGAACGTGCTGTTCATCGTGGGTGGGGCCTTCGCCGGCCTCGACCGGATCATCGAGGCGCGTTCCGGCAAGCAGGGGCTCGGCTTCGGCGCGCAGCTGCGCTCGACGGAGAAGAAGGCGGCCGAGCCGTCCTTCGCCGAGGTCATGCCCGAGGACCTCATGAAGTTCGGGCTGATCCCCGAGTTCATCGGTCGTCTGCCCGTCATCACCTCGGTGGAGAACCTGGACCAGGAAGCCCTGGTGCAGATCCTCACCAAACCGCGCAACGCCCTCGCCAAGCAGTACCAGCGGATGTTCGAGCTGGACGGGGTGGAGCTGGAGTTCACCGACGACGCCCTGGAGGCCGTCGCCGACCAGGCGATCCTCCGCGGGACCGGTGCGCGCGGGCTGCGCGCGATCATCGAAGAGGTCCTCCTCCCGGTGATGTTCGACGTTCCCAGTCGCGACGACATCGCCCGGGTCGTCGTGACCCGTGAGGTCGTGCTGAAGAACGTGAACCCGACGCTCGTGCCCCGTGAGGCCCCGGCCCGCAAACCCACCCGGGAGCGTCGCGAGAAGTCCGCCTGACCCCAGGACGACTAAGGCCCCGCACCTCCTTCGAGGTGCGGGGCCGTTCTCGTTCCCACCCGTGATCTCGCCTGGAGTCCCAGCGGGATCACGGGTGGGTGAGGGTCACTGCTGGAGGACGGCCTCGACGTCGATCGCGACCTTGAGCGTGGTCCCGAAGACGGCGACACCGATGCCGACGGCCTGGTTCCAGTTCATCTTGAAGTCGTCGCGGTGCAGCTCGGCCGTGGCCGAGAACGCAGCCCGGGTGCCACCCCACGGGTCGGGACCGCTGCCGGAGTAGGACAGCTGCAGCTGCACGGGCCGGGTGGTGGCCAGCAGGGTCAGGTCCCCGGCGAGGACCCACCCGTCGGCTCCGCGCTGCAGACCCGTCGCCCGGAACGACAACGTCGGGAACTCCGTGGTGTTGAGGAAGTCCGCCGAGCGCAGGTGCTCGTCGCGCTGGGTGTTGCCGGTGTCGATCGAGGTCGCGTCGATCTCGACCTCGACGCGGGAACGGGTGACGTCCTCGGGGACGGTGATCACCCCGGAGAAGCTGGTGAAGCGTCCCGTGACCGCCGAGAGTCCCAGGTGGTGGGCGCGCGCGGAGATCGTCGAGTGCGTGACGTCGATCGCCCAGATCCCGGGCGGGGGGACGTCGCTGCCGCCCTGACGGCGCAGACGAACCTCCCCGACGTGCCAGGCCCCGTCGGCCGGGACGACGACGGTCGTGGCCCGCGGCTCGTGGGCCGGGGCCGCGACGAGCATCGTCGCGGCCCCCGCCGGGACGCCGTCGAGGGAGAAGACCCCGTCGCCGGCGGTCACGGCCCGGGCCACCTGGGCCCCGTCGGCGCCGAGCAGCGTGACCGAGGCGCCGGTGACGGGCCACCCCTCACGGGTCAGCACCTTCCCCTCGCCGGTGACGCCCGCGCCGGCCTGCGCGCCGACGTTCCGGTCGGCGCGCAGGTCGGTCTCGCGGTCGGGACTCACCGCTGGTCGCCGATCTGGGAGTTCGTCTCGAAGCGGGTCAGGTCCAGCGTGGTGCCGGCCTGGCCGGAGCCCAGGGTCAGCTGGGCGGCGGAGACGGTGTCCTCCTCGATGTCGACGGCCGTGGCCACCGGAGCGAACCCGGCGGCGGTGAGCGTGTAGTGCCCGCCCGCCAGGTCCTCGAAGGAGTAGCTGCCGTCGGTGCCGGTGACGACGGAGCCGACGACCTCACCGGAGGAGTCGACGAGGGTCACGGACGCCTCGCGGACGACACGGCCGTCGCTCGCGGCGACGACGGTGCCGGTGAGGCGGCCGCCGCCGGTGAGGACGAGGTCGCAGGCCAGGGCGCCGGAGTCGGGGACCTCGACGCTGCGGGCCAGCGGACGGTGCGACTCGTTCTGCGCAGTCAGCACGTAACTGCCGCCCATGAGCTGGTCGAAGGCGTAGCCGCCGCCACCGTCGGTGCGGGTGGAGCCGACGACCTCGCCGGTCACGTCGGTCAGGGTGACGAGCGCGCCCTGGACCCCGTGGTGGTTGCCGGAGTCGACGCCGTCGTGGATCTCGTGAGCCAGGACCCGGCCGGTGATGGCCGAGCGACCGGAGAGCACCACGTCGCGGGTGACGGAGGTGTCACCGATCCCGACGAGGGTCGCCGAGGGGGCCACGTGGGCCGCCGCGACGATCAGCAGGTAGGTCCCGCCGGTCGGCAGCGCGAGGCGGTAGGTGCCGTCCTCGCGGGTCGAGGTGCGGGCGACCTGCTGGCCGGACTGGTCGGCGAGGGTCACGACGGCACCCGGCAGCGGACGCCGGTCGTGGTGGCGGACGGAACCGGACAGCGAGAGTCCGGTGTCGGTGCGGGTGGACTGAGCGGACACGCCCGTCGTCTCCTCCCGGTCGTGGTGCGCGACACCGTTGAGCGTTGCGGCGGCACCGTTCACGGACCCGTTCACCGAGCCGTTCAACGGAGCGCCGTGCGCGGCACCGTTCACCGAGCTGTCGTGCGAACCCTCGACCGCAGCGTGCCCGGCCGGGGAGTCCTGGACCGCCGCGGGAGCGGTGGTCGCCACCTGGGCATCCTGTCCGGTCTCCTCGCCGCCGCGCAACGCCCGCTCCTTGAAGAAGAACGTGATGACGAAGGCGAAGAGGGCGAACGGGGCCGCGATGAGGAAGACCTCGGCGATCGAGGAGCCGTAGGCGGCCTGGACGATGCCGCGGACGGGCTCGGGGATCGTGGCCAGGTCCGGCACCCCGGTGCTGGAACCGAGCGAGCGAGCCGCTGCGGCGGGGTCGATGCCGGCGGAGCGCAGGCCCGAGGTCAGGTGGCTGGTCACGCGGTGGCCGAGGACGGCACCGAGGGCCGAGACGCCGATGGCGCCGCCGAGGCTGCGGGCGAAGGCCACGAAGGACGACGCGGAGCCGAGGTCACGGGGTTCGACGACGTTCTGGACCGCCAGCACGAGGTTCTGCATCATCATGCCGACGCCGAGGCCGACGAGGGCCATGTACGGCGCGACGACCCAGTAGTTGGTGTCGTACTCGATGGTGCCCATGAGGCCGAGACCGACGGTGAGGAGCAGGCCGCCCACGACGAGCCAGCTCTTCCAGCGTCCGGTCTTGGTGATGAACCGGCCGGCGATGGTCGAGGACAGGAAGAGCCCGATGATCATCGGGATGGTCATGATCCCGGCCTTGGTCGGGCTGTCGCCCCGGGCGAGCTGGAAGTACTGGCCGAGGAAGATCGTGGCGGCGAACAGGGCGACACCGACGAAGAGGCTCGCGGCGGCGGAGAGGGCGATCGTCGGGTTGCGGAAGAACTTCAACGGGACGATCGGTTCCTTGGCGCGGTGCTCCGCCAGGACGGCGAGGCCCAGGAAGACGACACCCCCGGCGACCAGGGCGACGGTCCACCAGGAGCCCCAGGCGAACTCGGTGCCGGCGAGGGAGACCCAGACGAGCAGCGCGGAGATGCCGGCGGCGAGGAGGAAGGCGCCGAGGTAGTCGATGGAGACGGCGCGCTTGGCCTGCGGGGGCAGCTTCAGCTTGAACTGGAGCACGAAGAAGGCGATGACGGCGAAGGGGACACCGACGTAGAAGCACCAGTGCCAGGTCAGGTGCTGGGTGAGGACCCCGCCGATCAGCGGGCCCCCGACGGTGGCGAGGGCGAAGGTCGCGCCGAGGTAGCCGGAGTACCGACCGCGTTCCCGGGGGCTGACCATCGACGCCAGCACGACCTGGGTGAGGGCGAGCAGACCGCCACCGCCGATGCCCTGGAAGACGCGCAGCGTGATGAGCATGCCCATGTTGGTGGACAGACCCGCGACGACCGAGGCGATCACGTAGATGATCAGCGCCGTCTGCACGAGCAGCTTCTTGGAGAACAGGTCCGAGAGCTTGCCCCAGATGGGGGTGGAGATCGTCGTCGCGAGCAGCGCGGCGGTGACGACCCAGGTGTAGCCGGACTCCGTGCCGTGGAGGTCGTTGACGATGGTCGGGAGGGCGTTCGAGACGACCGTCGAGGACAGGATCGCCACGAACATCCCGAGGAGCAGGCCGGACAGCGCCTCGAGGACCTCCTTGTGGGACATCTTCGGCGCGTCACTGTCGGAGTGCGTCAGGTGGGTGGGTGTCGTGGTGCTCATGCGTTCGCCTGCAACTCTTTCTCCCGCTCTGGAAGGAGCTCGGTGTTCTCCGGCGACGCTGCCGCTGACGTGGTGACCGCGCAACCTGCGGTGGCGGTCGTGGCGAGTTTCCCGAGGAGCCGGGTGAGGTCGCCGACCTCGTGGTCGGGCCAGTCGTCGAGGCGCTCGACGAGCTTGCCGACGATGGCCCGGCGGTGGTGGCGGAGTTCCTCGACACCCTCGGCGCTGACGGTCAGCCGCTGCGAGCGGCCGTCGTCGGGGTCGGGGGCGGAGTCGAGGAACCCTTTCTGCCGCAGGTGGGTCACCTGTCGGCTGACGGTGGAGAGGTCGAGCGAGAGGTGCTCGGCGACCTCGCTGATGCGCAGGGAACCCCGCTGGTGCACGACGGCCAGCGTCGCGATCGCGGGGGTGTTCAGCGTGCCGACGAGCGTGCGGCGTGCGCGGAGCAGGTCCGGGAACACGTCGACGAGCGCGGCACACGCGTGAGGTGTGGCCATGTCGACCTTCAAGCTCGGTTGGTGTGTGCAAGCAACGATATGCCCGGATGGTTGCAGCATGCAACCCCGAGGTCCCCCAGGAGTCGTCGTCGAGGGGGAGGGAAGGTCAGATCAGGGCGTTGAGGCGGCCGAGGAGGGTGGCGAGCTCGGCCATGTCGTCCTCGGGCCAGCCCTCGAGGCGGGAGTGCAGGCGCTGCCGGCGGGCCGAGCGCGCCGCGTGCACCTTCTCCAGGCCCTCGGGGGAGAGGGTCAGCCGCACGGCGCGCCCGTCCGTGGGGTCGGCTTCGCGGGTCACCAGCCCGAGGCGTTCGAGGAGCTGGACCTGGCGCGACAGGGTGGGCTTGCCGATCCCGAAGAAGGTCGCGAGGTCGGAGGGGCGGGTCTCGCCGACGTCGTCGAGGCGGACGAGCAGGCTGTACGCCTCGGGTTCGAGGTCGGGGTGCACGCTGCGCGCGGTCTCCCGGTTGATCGCGCGTGAACGGCGCAACAGCACGGCGAGTTCGCGTTCCAGTGCTTCGGCAGGGCCCGTGACCATCCGAGGAACCTACCGGTCCGCGCGGGGCGGCACGTGCCACGCACCCGACGCGCCGGGCCGGGTGGCTTGTCCAGGGCTCTCGGTCCCCGTACTGTCCCCACCGATGCATCGAACCGATGCATCGGAACGGAGAACCTGTGGTCCGCAAACGCGGCGACGTCCTGCTCCTCGCGGTCCTGGCGCTGTTGGCCGACGGCCCGCTACACGGCTACGAGGTCCGCAAACGTCTCGACCTGCGCCTCGGTGTGTTCCGGGCGCTGTCCTACGGAACGCTCTACCCCGCGTTGCGCGCCCTGCAGGCCGGTGGCTGCATCACCGAGACGACCGAGGAACGCATCCCGGGCACCGTCAGCCCGAAGCGGGCGCGCGTCGTCTACGAGATCACCCGCCACGGCAAGGACCGGCTCGGGCAGATGCTCGAGGAGTCCGGTCCCGACGCGTGGGAGGACGACGCGTTCGGCGTCCACTTCGCCCTCTTCACCCGGGTCGCCCCGCGCACGCGGTTGCGCATCCTCGAAGGCCGCCGGGCCCGTCTGCTGGAACGCCTCGAGCAGATGAACCGCTCCATCGACCGCACCCAGGCCCAGCTCGACTCCTACGCCCTCGAGGCGCAGCGGCACGGCCTGGAGACCGTCCGCAGCGAGGTCGACTGGCTCGAACGCCTCATCTCCGCAGAGCACCACCCCGAGAAACCAGAGGAGAACCCCTGATGGCAGGACCCATCCGCGTCGCGATCGTCGGCGTCGGCAACTGCGCCGCCTCGCTCGTCCAGGGCGTGCACTACTACCGCGACGCCGACCCGACGCAGAGCGTCCCCGGTCTCATGCACGTCCAGTTCGGCGACTACCACGTGCGCGACATCGAGTTCGTCGCCGCGTTCGACGTCGACGACAAGAAGGTCGGCACCGACCTCGCCGACGCCATCGGCGCCAGCGAGAACAACACCATCAAGATCTGCGACGTCCCGACCACCGGGGTGACCGTCCAGCGCGGCCCCACCCTCGACGGCCTCGGGAAGTACTACCGCGAGACCATCACCGAGTCCGACGCCGAACCCGTCGACGTCGTCGCCGCGCTGCGCGAGGCGAAGGCCGACGTCCTCGTCTGCTACCTGCCCGTCGGTTCCGAGGACGCGGCGATGTTCTACGCCCAGGCCGCGATCGACGCGCACGTCGCCTTCGTCAACGCGCTGCCCGTCTTCATCGCCGGCACCCCGGAGTGGGCGCAGAAGTTCACCGACGCCGGTGTCCCGATCGTCGGCGACGACATCAAGTCCCAGGTCGGTGCGACCATCACCCACCGGGTCCTCGCGAAGCTGCTCGAGGACCGCGGCATCAAGCTGGAACGCACCTACCAGCTGAACGTCGGCGGCAACATGGACTTCAAGAACATGCTGGAACGCGACCGGCTGGAGTCGAAGAAGATCTCCAAGACCCAGGCCGTCACGTCGAACGTGCACGCCGACTTCGGCACCCGCAACGTCCACATCGGTCCCAGCGACTACGTCCAGTGGCTCGACGACCGCAAGTGGGCCTACGTCCGCCTCGAGGGCAAGGCCTTCGGCGACGTCCCGCTGAACCTGGAGTACAAGCTCGAGGTCTGGGACTCCCCGAACTCCGCCGGCGTCATCATCGACGCCGTCCGGGCCGCGAAGATCGGTCTGGACCGGGGGATCGGCGGTCCGCTGCTGTCCCCGTCGGCGTACTTCATGAAGTCCCCGCCGCAGCAGCGCGACGACGAGGCCGGCCGCCACGGCGTCGAGGCGTTCATCGCGGGCACCGTCGACCGCTGACCCCCACCGATCCGTGATCTTGCCGGGGTTCCCAGCAAGATCACGGATCGGGTCAGACGGTGGGGGCGATCTCCGCCTTCGCCGTCAGGGTCTCCGCACCCTCGACGACCTCCCAGCTGATCGAGGCCGCGCGCGAGGCGGCCAGCAGGTCACCCTCGGCGCGACGAGCGGCCTCCACGAGCGCGGCCGGACCGGACAGGGTGGCCGCGGTGAGCGGGGTCTTCTGCGAGACCTTGGCCTCGCTCTTCACCTTGCGCAGCGCCGAGAGCGCCTGCCCCGCAGCGGAGAGCACGCCGAGCGCACCGTCGTCGGTCGCCCCCAGGTCGTCCAGGACGGGCCAGGCGCTGGTGTGCACCGAGCCGTCCTGCCACCACGACCAGACCTCCTCGGCCGCGTAGGGCAGGAACGGCGCGAACAGGCGCAGCAGCGTCCGCAACGCGATCGCCGCCGTCGCCCGGGCGCTGGCCGCGGCCACCGGACCGCGGGAACCGTAGGCGCGGTCCTTGACCAGCTCCACCCAGTCGTCGCAGAAGTTCCAGAAGAACTTCTCGGTCACGTCCAGCGCACTCGCGTGGTCGTAGCGCTCGAACGCCTCGGTGGCCTGGCGCACCACGACGGACAACCCCGCGAGCACGCTCGCGTCGATCGGTTCGCTCACCGCGGCGGGCTCCGCCGCCGTGCCGCGCTCGACCCCGAGCCCGAGGACGAACTTCGAGGCGTTCAGCAGCTTCATCGCCAACCGGCGCCCGATCTTCATCTGGCCGGTGTCGAACGTCGCGTCGGTGCCCAGCCGGGAGGACGCGGCCCAGTAGCGCACGGCGTCGGAGCCGAACTCCTCCAGCAGCGCCAACGGGGTGACGACGTTGCCCTTGGACTTCGACATCTTCTTGCGGTCGGGGTCGAGGATCCAGCCCGAGAGCGCCGTCCGCGCCCAGGGCAGACCGCCGAACTCCAGGTGCGAACGCACCACGGTGGAGAACAGCCAGGTGCGGATGATGTCCTGGCCCTGCGGGCGCAGGTCCATCGGGTAGACCCGGGAGAAGAGGTCCTCGTCCCGTTCCCAGCCGCCGGCCAGCAGCGGGGTCAGCGACGACGTCGCCCAGGTGTCCATCACGTCGGGGTCGGCGGCGAAACCACCCGGCACCCCGCGCTGGTCCTCGGTGAAACCGGGAGCGGCCTCCGCCGCCGGGTCCACCGGCAGCGCTGACTCCTCGGGGACGATCGGGGAGTCGTAGACGGGTTCACCGTCGGCGTCGAGGCGGTACCAGACCGGGAACGGCACCCCGAAGAAGCGCTGACGCGAGATCAGCCAGTCCCCGTTGAGCCCCGTGACCCAGTGGTCGTAGCGGTGCTTCATGTGCTCGGGGTGCCAGGCCAGCTCCCCACCGCGGGCGAGCAGCGCCGAGCGCAGGTCGGTGTCGCGGCCCCCGTTGCGCAGGTACCACTGACGGGTCGAGACGATCTCGAGCGGGCGGTCGCCCTTCTCGTAGTACTTCACCGGGTGCGTGATCTTCTTCGGCTCCCCGACCATGTCGCCGGAGGCCTGCAGGGCCTCGACGACGGCCTTCTGCGCGCTGAACACCGTCGCGCCGGCGATGCTCTCGTAGAACCCGCCCTCCGACAACCACGCGGGGGTCTCGCGCAGCAGGCGCCCGTCGCGCCCGATCACGGCGCGGTTGGGCAGCTGCAGCTCGCGCCACCAGGTGATGTCGGTCGTGTCGCCGAAGGTGCAGATCATCGCGATCCCGGACCCCTTCTCGGGGTCGGCCAGCCGGTGCGCCACGACGGGGACCTCCACGCCGAACAGCGGCGTCGTCACCGTCTTCCCGAACAGCGGCTGGTAGCGCTCGTCGTCGGGGTGGGCGACGAGGGCCACGCAGGCCGGCAGCAGCACCGGGCGGGTCGTCTCGATGTAGACCGTCTCGCCGCCGTCGGTGGGGGTGAACCCGATCCGGTGGTAGGCGCCCTCGGTGTCCTTGTCCTCCAGCTCGGCCTGCGCGACGGCCGTGCGGAACGTCGTGTCCCACAGCGTCGGTGCCTGCTGGGAGTAGGCCTCGCCGCGCGCGAGGTTGCGCAGGAAGGCGCGCTGGGCCGTGGCCCGCGAGGTCGCCGAGATCGTGGAGTAGGTGTGCGACCAGTCCACCGAGAGGCCCAGACGGCGCCAGAGCGACTCGAAGACCTGCTCGTCCTCGGCCGTCAGCCGGTCGCAGAGCTCGACGAAGTTGCGCCGCGAGATCTGGACGAAGTCGCGGTCGTTCTTCGGGGCCTTCTCCGGCGGCACGAACGAGGCGTCGTAGGGCAGCGTCGGGTCGCAGCGCACGCCGTAGTAGTTCTGCACCCGGCGTTCGGTCGGCAGGCCGTTGTCGTCCCAGCCCATCGGGTAAAAGACGGACTTGCCGCGCATGCGCTGGAAGCGCGCGACGACGTCGGTGTGGGTGTAGCTGAAGACGTGCCCGACGTGCAGCGAACCGGACACCGTCGGCGGCGGGGTGTCGATGGAGTAGACGTCGGCGCGCTGGGAGGTGCGGTCGAAGGCGTAGGTGCCCTCCTCCTGCCACGTCGGGGCCCAGCGCTCCTCCAGCCCGTCCACCGTGGGACGGTCGGGTACCTCGACACCGGGCGCGACGTTCGTCTGGAACTGGGGTGCGGGCGCTGCGGGCGTGGCGTCGGACATGACCCCATCATTCCAGCCGCGACCGGCCCCCCGCTCCGGCACCCGATCCGGTGACGGGGACTGAAGCTGCGCCCGGGACGCGCCGATGCTGCGGTATGTCTCCCGCCCGCCGCCTGCTGCCGTGGCAGGCCTACGCCGCCGGTGGTGCGCTCGCCGCCGGCGTGGGTGTCGCGCTGCCGGCGGGACTGCCGAACGACGTCCTGTTCTCGGTGGTCAGCATCTCCGCCGCCGTGGCGACGGCGCTCGGGACGCGCCTGCACCGACCGCAGCGGGCCTCGGCCTGGTGGCTCCTGGCCGGCGGTCTGCTGGCCTGGGCGCTGGGTGACACCTCCTACGCCGTCTGCTACACCTGGCTGGGCTGGGACGCCTTCCCCAGCGTGCCCGACGCCTTCTACCTGCTGGCCTACCCCCTGATCGCCGTCGCGATGCTGCGGATGGCGCGCCAGGCCCGGCCCGGGGCGGACCGCGAGGGCGTCATCGACGCCGCGATCCTCGCCGTCGGCTTCGGGCTGCTGTCCTGGACCTTCCTCGTGCGCCCCGCCCTGGCCGCCCTGCCGCAGGACCTGCCCGCCGGACTCGTCTCGCTGGCCTACCCCGTGGGCGACGTCCTCCTGCTGGCGATGCTGGTGCGCGTCCTGAGCGCGGCCGGGCCCCGCTCGGCCGCGGCCGGCCTGCTGTGCGGGGCCGCGACCCTCATGCTGACGGCCGACACGCTCTGGCAGTACTCCGACGCCTACGCCACCCTGAACGACACCTGGGTCGACCTGGCCTTCACCAGCTCCTACGTGCTGTGGGGGGCGGCCGCCCTGCACCCCTCCATGCGTCGCCTCTCCGACCCCTCACCCAGCAGCCGGCACGAGTTCAGCCCGCTGCGCCTGGCCGTCCTCACCGGCGCCAGCCTCCTCGCCCCCGGCACCCTGGCCCTGCAGCTGGTCCTCGGCCTGCCGACCGAGGGCTGGGCGGTCGTCGTCGGCGCCACCACCCTGTTCCTGCTCGTGGTGGCCCGGATGTCGACCCTGCTGCGCCGGCTGCGCGAGCAGACCGACCTGCTGGGCGACCTCGCGCGCACCGACCCCCTCACCGGCCTGCTCAACCGTCGCAGCGCCGACGCCGAGCTGCAGCGGGCGCAGGAGCGGGCCCGGGGCGAGGGGGTCCCCCTCGTCGTCGCCCTGCTCGACCTCGACCACTTCAAGGCCTTCAACGACACCTACGGCCACCCCGCCGGTGACGCCCTCCTCGTGGGGGCGGCGACCGCCTGGACCACCGCGCTGGCCGGGACGGGGGCGCAGCTCGCGCGGTGGGGCGGGGAGGAGTTCCTCCTCGTCATCACCGGGTGGGAGCCCGCGCGCGTCGAGCTGCTGCTGGACGAGCTGCGCGCGGTGGTGCCCGCGGGGCAGGCGTTCTCGGCGGGCCTGGCCGGCTGGGACGGGCGCGAGGAGACCGGCGTCCTCGTCGGCCGGGCTGACGAGGCCCTCTACGCTGCCAAGCACGCCGGGCGCGCCTGCAGCCGCACCGCCGTCGCACACCGCCCCGAGCCGCAACCGGGGGAGTACTCGCGCCCCAGCGCCTGAGGTGTGTGAAACTCGCAGGAACACGCGGCCGACGACGTCTGCAGGAGTTCCGATGAGCACCACGTTCAGCACCACCCTGGCCGAGCACGCCCGCAACCGGCCCGACGGCGTCGCCGTCCGGCTCGACGAGCACACCCTCACGTGGCGCGGGTTCGACGACGCCACCGCCCGGGTCGCGACCCTGCTGCGCACCGAGGGCGTCCGGCCCGGCGACCGCGTCGCCCTGATCCTGCCCAACGTGCCCCAGTTCCCCGTGCTCTACCATGGCATCCTCCGCGCCGGCGCGGTCGTCGTCCCGATGAACCCGCTGCTGCGCGGCCGCGAGGTCAACCACCACTTCGCCGACTCCGGTGCCGTCCTCGCCTTCGTCTGGCACGCCGTCGCGGACGCCTCCCACGCCGGCGCCGTCGGCACCCCGACCCGGGTGGTCGTCGTCGAACCGGAGGCCACCGCCGCCCTGCTCGCCGGCGTCGACCCCGACCCCGCGGCGCACGCACCGGACCCCGACGACACCGCCGTGATCCTCTACACCTCCGGCACCACCGGCTCGCCCAAGGGTGCGGAGCTGAGCCACCGCAACCTCTTCAGCAACGCCGTCACCTCCCAGGAGAGCCTCATCCGCCTCGGCGGGGACGACGTCATCCTCGGTGCGCTGCCGCTGTTCCACGCCTTCGGCCAGACCTGCGCCATGAACACCGCCCTCATCGCCGGGCGCACCATGACGCTGCTGCCGCGCTTCAGCGCCGCCGCGGCGCTCGCCGTCGTGCAGCGCGACCGGGTGACCCACTTCGCCGGGGTGCCGACGATGTACGTCGCGATGCTCAACGAACCCGACGCCGAGTCCTACGACCTGTCCTCCTGGCGTTCCTGCGTCTCCGGTGGCGCGTCGTTGCCGGTGGAGGTCCTGCGCGGTTTCGAGGCGCGCTTCGGCGTGGAGATCCTGGAGGGCTACGGGCTGAGCGAGACCTCCCCGGTCGCCTCCTTCAACCACCCCGGCGCCGTCCGCAAACCCGGCACGATCGGGGTCCCGGTGCGCGGCTGCGAGATGGACCTGCGCGGCGCCGACGGCTCCGTCGTCACCGAGGGGGTCGGGGAGATCGTCGTCCGCGGGGAGAACGTCATGAAGGGCTACTGGCGCAACGAGACCGCGACGGCGCAGACGTTCGTCGACGGCTGGTTCCGCACCGGGGACCTCGCGACCCGCGACGAGGACGGGTACTACACGATCGTCGACCGGGCCAAGGACATGATCGACCGAGGTGGCTACAACGTGTACCCGCGCGAGGTCGAGGAGGTCCTCTACGAGCACCCCGCGGTCGAGCAGGTCGCCGTCGTCGGTTTCCCGGACCCGTTGGTGGGGGAGGAGATCGGCGCGGCCGTCGTCCTCAAGGAGGGGGCGCACGCGACGCCCGAGGAGTTGCAGCAGCACGTGAAGGACGCGCTCGCGGCGTACAAGTACCCGCGCCGGGTCTGGATCGTGGAGGAGCTGCCGAAGGGCCCCACCGGCAAGATCCTCAAACGCGAGATCCACCCGCCCGTCCGCAGCACCGAGCACGAGGAGCGCCCCGCATGACCAGCCCGACCGGAGTGGACTACTACGAGATCGCCGGCGACCTCACCGACGCCGAGCGCGAGGTCTGGGCGAACGTCCGCGCGTTCGTCGACGAGAAGGTGATCCCGGTCGCGGGCGGGTACTGGGAACGCGCCGAGATGCCGCTGGACCTCCTCAAGGAGTACGCCCAGCTGAACCTCGTGGGCGACGGTCTGCAGGGACCGGGGATCCCGGCGCTGAGCCACACCGCCGCCGGTCTGATCACGATGGAACTGTCCCGGGGCGACGGGAGCTTCGCGACGATGCTCGGCGTCCAGGCCGGTCTCGCGATGCGTTCCATCGCCTTCCTGGGCTCGGAGGAGCAGAAGGAGCGCTGGCTGCCGCCGATGGCGCGCCTGGAGGTCCTCGGGGCGTTCGGGCTCACCGAACCCGACCACGGGTCCGACGCCGTGGCGCTGGCCACGACCGCCCGGCGCGAGGGTGACGAGTACGTCCTGGACGGCGCCAAGCGCTGGATCGGGTTCGGCACGATCTGCGACGTCTGCGTCGTGTGGGCCCGCGGTGAGGACGGCGCCGTCCAGGGTTTCCTCGTCGAACGCGGGACGCCGGGGTTCAGCGCCACCGCCATCCAGGGCAAGGCGTCGTTGCGCGCCATCCACAACGCCGACATCACGCTGACCGGCGTGCGGGTGCCGGCCGCGAACCGACTGCCCGGCGGGAACTCCTTCCGCGACACCGGCCGCGTCCTGTCCGCCACCCGGGCCGGGATCGCCTGGGGGGCGCTGGGCCACGCGACGGCCGCCTACGAGACGGCGCTGGCCTACTCCCTGGAGCGCAAGCAGTTCGGCCAGCCGCTGGCGAGCTTCCAGCTCGTCCAGGACAAGCTGGTGCAGATGCTCGCCGAGGTCACCGCGATGCAGCTGTTCTGCCTGCGCGTCGGCAAGCTCGCCGACTCCGGCCGCCTCACCGACACCCAGGCCTCGCTGGCCAAGGTCAACGCCACCCGCAAGGCCCGCTTCGTCACGGCGATGGCCCGTGACCTGCTGGGCGGCAACGGGATCCTGCTGGAGCACCGCGTCGCCCGGCACATGGCCGACGTCGAGGCGCTGCACACCTACGAGGGGACGGAGTCGATCCAGACCCTCATCGTCGGCCGCCACCTCACGGGCATCTCCTCCTTCACCTGATCGCCGGCTCCTGGTCGTCAGGCGGTCCGGAAGGGGGTCCGGACGAAGATGCCGTACACCACGGCCGCGAGGGCGGCGATGATCCCGCCGATGACGAGGGACGGCGTGTAGCTGCCGTAGGTGTCGTAGATCCACCCGGTGAGCAGCGGCGCGAACGCGCCGCCGAAGTAGCCTCCGAAGTTCTGGATCGAGCCGACGGTCGCGACCTGGGCGTTGTTGGCGATGTCGCCCGGCATGGCCCAGGCCGCGGCCTGGGTGGTGGCGATGAAGCCGACGGCGAGGACGAGGACGGCGACGGCCAGGACGAGGTTCGTGACGAACGCGCTCAGGCACACCAGGACACCGGCGGAGACCGCGGCGACCATCATGACCTTCCGCTTGGCGGCCAGCGGGTCGACCCCGGGGCGGTTCGCGAGGGTGTTCATGATCCGGCCCCCGGTGATGCCGAGGATCGCGCCACCGAGGTAGGGCAGCGCCGAGATCCAGCCGGACTGCGTGATGCTGATGCCGCGGGCGTCCTGCAGGTACAGGGGGAGGAACGTGATGAAGATGTTCCAGATCCAGATGATGCAGAAGAAGCCCGCCATCATGCCCCACACCTGGCGGTGCCTGAACAGGCCCAGCCACGAGACGGGTTCGGCGACGGCGTCGGAGCCGGTTCCCCGACCCTCGGTGATGTGGCGCATCTCGTCCTCGCCGAGGCGGCGGTGGTCTTCGGGGGAGCGGTACCAGACGTAGAACGCGACCGCCAGGACGAGGCCCAGCACGCCGAGGAACCCGAAGACGGTGCGCCAGCCGAAGGCGAGCATGATCGCGGTGAGGACGGGCGGCGCGATCGCCGGACCCCACTTGGACCCGCTGTCCCAGATGGCGGTGGCCTGGCCGCGCTCGGCCCGGGGGAACCAGTCGGCGGTCATCCGGGCGGCGGCGGGGGAGTTGGGGGCCTCGGTGATGCCCAGGAGCACGCGGAAGACGACGAAGTGGCCGGCGCGCTGACCGAGGGCCATCAACGCGGTCGAGATCGACCACAGGCCGATGGCCAGGAAGTACGCCCGCCGGGCGCCGAGCCGGTCGACGATCCAGCCGACCGGCAACTGCGCGAAGGCGTAGGTCCAGGAGAACACCGCCCCCAGCAGGCCGATGTCGGTGCGCGTGATGCCGAGTTCCGAGATCATCTCGGGGGCGGCGATCGACACCGCACTGCGGTCCATGTAGTTGACGATCCCCGCGAGCAGGGCGAAACCGAGGATCCACCAGCGCAGATTCCTGATCGGGCGTCGGCGCACCGACAGGTCGGAACGGGTCGTCTGCGTCATCGCAGCGGTCTCCTTCGACGTGGGGGGACCTTCCGTGGTCACAGAGTCACGTCGAGCTTGTGGGTGCCTGAGGCCATCGTCAAGGGGTTGACGGAAAATCCTATTGGATGTTGGATCGTGGTGACTGGTCCATCGAAGGAGACGAATCCGCCGTGAACGCGTTCCCCGCCCAGCGCACCGCCGTCGTCACGGGGGTCGGTGCCCCGCGCGGCATCGGTCGCGTGGTGGCCCGCCGCCTCGCCCGCGAGGGCTGGAGCCTCGCCCTCGTCGACGTCCGCGCGGACGGAGTCGCCGAGATCGCCGAGGAACTGTCGGGGTCCACCGCGGCGCTCGGTGTCGCCGTGGACATCACCGCCCAGGACGACGTCGTGGCCGCCTTCGCCCGCATCGACGACGCGCTGCCGCCCGTCGTGGGTCTCGTGAACCTCGCCGGGATCGCCTGTCCCACGCCGTTGATGGAGCTGACCGTGGCGGAGTGGAACCTCAGCTACGCGGTGAACGCGACGGGGTCCCTGCTGATGATCCAGTCCGCGGCGAAGCGGATGATGGAGGTCGGGGTCGGGCGGATCGTCAACACCTCCTCGATCACCGCGCTCGACGGGGGCGGGACGTTCTCCAAGACCGCCTACGCGGCCTCGAAGGCCGCCGTCCTCGGGCTGACCAAGGGCGCCGCGCGTGAACTCGGCCCGTTCGGCATCACGGCGAACGCGATCCTGCCCGGTCCCATCGACACCGACATCATGGGCGGGAAGCTCACCGACGAGCGCAAGGCCGACATGTCGGCCGGCATCCCCGTCGGCCGCGTCGGCCAGCCCGACGACATCGCCGCGATGGTCTCATTCCTGCTCGGTGAGGACGCGGGGTACGTGAACGGCGCGGAGTTCCAGGTCGACGGCGGGAAGCTCATCCACTAACCCGCGGGGACGGACTCGCGATCGTCGAGGGCGCGTTCGCGCACCTTCTCGAGGTGCTCGCGCACCGCGAGTTCCACCCCGTCCGGTTCCCGGCGGCCCAGGGCCTCGACGATGGCCGCGTGCTCGGCGATCGCCAACCCGGCGTCCGTGACCCCCACGCCGGGGACCAGGCGCAATCGGAAGCGCTGGATCTGTCCGTTCAGCCCCTCGAACGCCTCGGCGAGGAACCGGTTCCCGCCAGCCCGGTTCAGGACGTGGTGGAACTCGTTGTCCGCCGCGTGGTACTCGCGGTACTCCGCGAAACCCGGTCCGGTGGGTGCCGCCGCCATGCGTTCCACGGTGGCCGCCAGCACGGTGAGCAGGGCGTCGTCCACGTGCGCCGCGGCCAGGGCGGCGTTGCGGCACTCCAGCAGCAACCGCGCGTCCATGAGGTCGTTCACCTCGGTCGCGCTCAGCATGTCCGCGACGAAGTACCCGCGCAGGGCCGCGCGGTGGACGAGACCGGTGGACTCGATGCGGACCAACGCCTCCCGCACCGGCGTGGGGGAGACGCCGAGGTCGCGCGCGAGCCCGTCGATGCTCAACGAGGAACCCGGGGCGGCGTGGCCGTCCATCAACCACGTGAGCAACGAGGTGTGGACGGCGTCGGCGAGCGAGGCCCGGGACGGGGCGGTGGGGAGGGTGGGGGCGTCGCGTACCACTGCCACCACCCTCCCGGACCGAGAACTCTCGGCCGACAGGCTATCCCGCCGGGTGGAACCGCCGTCCGGTGACGCGCTCGGAGGCCCCGACGCGGTCGAGGTACGGGGTGATCCCGCCGGTGAACAACGGGTGCCCGGTGCCCAGGACGAGGCAGACGTCGACGTCCTGCGGTCCCGCGACCACCCCCTCGTCCAGCACCCGGCGGATCTCGTCGGCGAGCGCGTCCTGCACGTTGCGCAGGACCTGCTCACCGGTGAGCGGTTCGGTGGCCACCGAGAACAACCCCTCCGCGGCCCCGGTCTCGGCGACCGGGCCCTTCGGCGTGACGAGTTCGGGTGAACCGGCCTCGACCCAGCGCCGCAGGTTGTCCGAGACGCGGTAGCGGTCGGGGAAGGCCGCGGCGAGCGTCTCGTGCACGTGCAGCATGACCGCCGGCCCGACGAACGACGCCAACCGGAACGGCGACATCGGCAGCCCGAGGGGGTCGAGGCTGCGTTCCACCTCGAGCAGCGGGGTTCCCGCGTCGAGGGCCCGGACGACCTCGTCGAACATGCGCGTCGAGATGCGGTTCACCACGAACGCGGGCGCGTCCTGGACCAGGACGCACGTCTTCTTCAGCCGCTTCCCGACGGCGAACGCCGTGGCCAGGGCGGCCTCGTCGGTCGTCCCGGTGCGCACGACCTCGACGAGCGGGAGCACCGCGACGGGGTTGAAGAAGTGGAACCCGACGAACCTCTCGGGGTTCTTCAGGACCGAGGCCATCTCCGTCACCGACAGCGAACTGGTGTTGGTCGCCAGCACGGCGTACTCACGCAGCAGGGGTTCGATCTCGCGCAGGACGTCCTGCTTGACGGAGAGTTCCTCGAACACCGCCTCGATGACGAAGTCCGCGTCGGAGAGCGCGCCCTTGTCGACCGAACCGGACACCGACGCCGTCAGGCGGTTCGCGGTGTCCTGGGTGATGCGGCCCTTGCCGAGGAGTTCCCGCACACCGGTGCGGACGAACTCGACGCCCTTCTCGACCCGTTCGGCCGAGACGTCGGTGAGCACGACCGGGACCTGCAACCGGTGCAGGAACAGCAGCGCGAGCTGGGAGGCCATGAGACCCGCCCCGACCACGCCGACGCTCGTGACCTTCCGCGCCGCTTCGGCGGGTGGTGCACCGGCGGGTTTCTTCGCGTAGCGCTGGACGAGGTCGAACGCGTACAACCCGGCCCGCAGTTCACCGGAGACGATGAGGTCGCCCAGGGCGGCCTCCTCGGCGCTGAAGTGCGTCGCCCGGTCGTTCGTGCGGGAGGCCTCGAGCAGTTCCAGGGTGCGGTAGGGCGCGGGTGCGGCGCCGTGGACGCGGGTGTCGGCGACGGCCCGGCCGCGGGCGATCGCGGCGTCCCAGGTCGGCGCGTCGGCGAGTTCGCGACGCACCACGGTGGTCGTGCCCGCGAGCACGGACGCCGTCCAGCGCAACGACTCCAGGAGGAAGTCGGCGGGTTCGAAGCGGGCGTCGACGATCCCCGCCTCGAAGGCCTGCGGACCCGAGAGCGTGCGGTTGTTCGCCAGCGCGTTCTCGATCGCGACCTTCACCGCGACGTCCGGGCCGGCGATCCGGGGGAGCAGGTACGTCCCGCCCCAACCGGGGACCAGGCCGAGGTGGGCCTCCGGCAACCCCAGGCCGCGGACCGAGCTCGACACCGTGCGGTAGGTGCAGTGCAGGGCCGTCTCGAGGCCGCCGCCGAGAGCGAGTCCGTTGACGTAGGCGAACGTGGGGACCGGCGCGTCGGCGAATCGGCCCAGCACCCGGTGGCCGGCTTCCGCCGTCGCGACGGCGTCCTCGCGGGAGGTGGTGTGCGCGACGGACTTCAGGTCGGCGCCGGCGCAGAACACCCCGTTGACCCCGGTGACGCCGATGGCGACGACACCCTCGTCGCGGACCAGCCGTTCGGCCTCGTCGATCGCCTGCTCGAGGGCGGGCAGGGTGTCGGAACCGAGGACGAAGGGCCGCCGCGGGTCGCCGGAGTCCAGGGTCAGCAGGGCCATCCTCCCGGGACCGGCGACACCGGAGGAGGCGGGCAGGTCGAGGGTGCGGACGAAGACGGGCATCAGTTCGCTCCTCCGTCGAAGCCCTGCCAGGACGGGTTCTCCCAGACGACCGAACCGCCCTGACCCAGGCCCACGCACATGGCGGTGAGGCCGTAGCGGACCTCGGGGTGCTCGGAGAACTGCCGGGCGAGCTGGGTCATGAGCCGCACCCCGGACGCCGCGAGGGGGTGCCCGATGGCGATGGCCCCGCCGTAGGGGTTCACCCGTTCGTCGTCGTCGGCGATGCCGAAGTGGTCGAGGAAGCTGAGGACCTGCACGGCGAACGCCTCGTTGAGCTCGAACAGGCCGATGTCGTCGATGGTCAACCCGGTGCGCGCCAGGACCTTCTCGGTGGAGGGGATCGGGCCGAGGCCCATGACCTCGGGTTCCACGCCGGCGAACCCGAAACCGACGAGCCGCATCTTCGGCGTCAGGCCCAGCTCCCCGGCCACGTCCTCCGCCGCGATGAGGGACGCCGTCGCCCCGTCGGTGAGGGGGGAGGCGTTGCCGGCGGTGACCCGCCCGTGCGGCCGGAACGGGGTGCGCAGGTTCGCGAGCGCCTCCACGGTCGTCCCGGGGCGGGCCAGTTCGTCCTCGGTCGCGAGCCCCCAGCCGCGTTCGGAGCTGGCGGAGGCGACCGGGACGAGGTCGGCGCCGACCTGGCCGTTGGCGACGGCCTTGGCGAACTTCGCCTGGGAGTTCACCGCGAACTCGTCCGCCCGCTGCTTGGTGAGCTGCGGGAACCGGTCGTGCAGGGCCTCCGCGGTCTTGCCCATGTCCAGGGCATCGGGGGAGACGATGCGTTCCACCAGGAACCGCGGGTTGGGGTCCATACCCTGCCCGAGCGGGTGGTGGCCCATGTGCTCGACGCCGCCCGCGAGCGCCACGTCGAGGGCGCCGATCGCGATGGAGGCGGCGGTCGTCGTCACGGCCGTCATCGCGCCGGCGCACCAGCGGTCGATGGCGTAGCCGGGGGTGGTGACGGGCAGTCCCGCCAGCAGGGCCGCGCTGCGGCCCAGGACGAGGCCCTGGTCGCCGGACTGGGTGGCGGCCGCGATCGCGACCTCCTCGACCCGTTCTGGGGGTAGGGACGGGTTGCGCCGCAGGAGTTCGCGCAGGCAGGCGACGACCAGGTCGTCGGCGCGGGTCTGGGCGTGCAGGCCGTCGGGACGGGCCTTGCCGAACGGGGTGCGGACGCCGTCGGCGAAGACGACGCTCCGACCCGGGGCGGGCGTGTGGACCACAGGACCTCCTCGTCACTGGTGCTGGCGGGCACCACCGTACGCGGCGTCCGGTTTATCCGGTACCGGGAGTCCCGCTTATCGCCCGGGCGGCGGACAGCGCGGCCTGCAACGCGTCCTCGCTCAGCGCGGTCCCGGGCAACGGCGTGGGGTGGCGACGGGCGGTGCAGAGACCGTCGAGCGCGATGGCGAGCTGGCGGCGCCAGGCCTCGCCGGCGTCCAGCACGTGCACGGACTTCAGGAGCACCACCAGGTCGCTCGTCTCCACGTCGGGCCGCAACCGACCGGCGCAGCGGGCGCGCCGGACCAGCTCCTGCAACCGGGGCCCGAGCTCGGCGCGGGTCAGGGCGAGTCCGCTGCGACCGTGCTCCGCGCAGAGGACGGCGTCGCGCAGCCCGCGGTCGGCGGCCATCCGCTCGCACGCGCCGGTGAGGAAGCGCACGACGGCGTCCCAGGGGTCGACCTCCGCGGCCGCGCTGTCCGCGAGGTCGACGAGCTCGCGGATGCGTTCCTCGAAGAGCGCCTCGACCAGGGCGTCCTTGTCCGGGAAGCGGCGGTAGACCGTCCCCACCCCGAGGCCGGCGTGGCGCGCGACGTCGTCGAGGCTGGCGACCAGGCCGCGGGTGGCGAACACCGTCCGGGCGGCGTCGAGCACCCGTCGGCGGTTCAGCTCGGCGTCGCGCCGCAGCGGGCGGTCTGCCGGGGCGGGGGTGGTGGTGCTCACGACCTGCCCATCGGCACGTCCGCGGACGAAGTGGAGGACGGGCCTCAACTTCGCGCGCGGCGCGGCCGAAGCAGAACCGGAGACCAGCAGACCCCCGTCACGGAAGAGAGCTCGTGAGCACCGAGGCCACCCCGGCAGACCCGCCCCGCGACCCGGTGCGTGAGACCGCGAGCGCGGTGCCGCCGCGTCCGCGCACCTCGCCCGAGAACGACGTCCCGGCACCCCCGGCCGACCGTTCGCGCTGGCTCGTCCTCGCGGTCCTCTCGCTGGCCCAGCTCATGGTGGTCCTCGACTCCACGATCGTGAACATCGCCCTGCCCACCGCGCAGGCCTCCCTCGGCTTCTCCGACGACGACCGCCAGTGGGTCGTGACCTCCTACGCCCTCGCCTTCGGCGGTCTGCTGCTGCTCGGGGGCCGCCTCTCCGACGTCGTCGGACGCAAGCCGATGTTCCTCACCGGTCTGGTGGGTTTCGCCCTCGCCTCCGCCCTCGGCGGTCTCGCGCAGGGCTTCGGGATGCTCATCGTGGCCCGCGCCCTGCAGGGTGCCTTCGGCGCGATGCTGGCCCCGGCCGCGTTGTCGCTGCTCATGACGACCTTCACCGCACCGGGTGAGCGGACCAAGGCGTTCGGCATCTTCGGGGCGGTCGCGGGCGCCGGCGGCGGCATCGGGCTGCTCCTGGGCGGGCTGCTCACCGAGCACCTGTCCTGGCGCTGGTGCCTCTACATCAACGACGTCCTCGCCGTGGTGGCCGTCGTCGCCGCGTCCCTGCTGCTCAAGCACCGGCGGTCGGCGAACCCCGCCCCGCTGGACTGGTTCGGCACCGTGACCGCCGTCCTCGGTCTCGTCGGGATCGTCTACGGCCTCGGCAACGCCGAGACCCACGGCTGGACCTCCCCGAGCACGTGGGGGTTCCTCGTCGCCGGGATCGTCCTGCTCGTGGTGTTCTGCTGGTGGCAGACCCGCGCGGCGCACCCGTTGCTGCCGCTGCGCGTGGTCCTCGACCGCAACCGCGGTGGGTCGTTGCTGGCGATGGCCGTCGTGGGGGCGGGCATGTTCGGGGTCTTCCTGTTCCTCACCTACTACCTGGCCAAGCAGCTCGGGTACACCCCGGTGCAGACCGGGCTGGCGTTCCTGCCGATGATCGGTGCCGTCTCGGTGACCGCACCGTTCGTGGGGGCCCGGCTGCTGCCGCGCGTGGGTCCCAAGCCCCTCGTCCCCACCGGCCTCGTCCTCGCCGCGCTCGGCATGGCCCTGCTGACCCGCATCGACGTCGACTCCCACTACGCCTCGGTCGTCCTGCCCGGGTTGATCGTCGAGGGCGTCGGCCTGGGCTTCATCTTCTCCGCGGCGATGGCCACGGCCACCCTGGGCGTCCAGCCCGCCGACGCCGGCGTCGCGGGCGCGATGGCCAACACCGTCCAGCAGATCGGCGGGTCCATCGGCACCGCGCTGCTCTCCGCGCTCGCCGGCAGCACCGTGACGGGCTACCTCGCCGACCACGTCGACGGCGAGCCGTCCCCGGCCGACCTCGCCCAGGCGACGTTGTCGAGCTACCACGTCGCGTTCTGGGTCTGCTCGGGGATCTTCGTGGTCGGTGCCCTCGCCACCGGTCTGCTGCTGCGTCGCGGGGCGCCGCAGTTCGACCCCGACGCGGGTCCGGTCATCGCCCACTGACCACGCGTGTGACGCTGGGGCGGGCGTGCAGTTGACTGGGCCTGCACGGATGGGGAGCACGGGTGAGGGAGAACGCATGAGCACCGAACAGGACGTCGACGCTCCGGGCTCGACGCCGCCACCGCAGCCGTCCGCGGGCGGCCGGCTCTTCGCGGCCGTGCGCGAGGTCGTCCTCGTCGTGGCGGTGGCCCTCGTCGTCTCCCTCGTCGTGAAGACGTTCCTCCTCCAGGCCTTCTTCATCCCCTCGGAGTCGATGGAGCAGACCCTCGACGTCGGCGACCGGGTCATCGTCAGCAAGCTGACGCCGGGCCCCTTCGACCTCGCCCGCGGCGACGTCGTCGTCTTCCAGGACCCGGGGGGCTGGCTGCCCCCGGGCAGCACGGTCCAGCGCGGTGCGGTGGCGACGGCCGTCTCCGACGTCCTGACCTTCGTCGGTCTGCTCCCCGAGGACTCCGACGACCACCTCATCAAGCGCGTCATCGGCCTCCCCGGCGACCACGTCGTCGGCACCGACGACGGCAGCGAGATCACCGTGAACGGCACGCCCGTCGACGAGTCGTCCTACCTCGCCACCGGCGCCGAACCCACCGAGGTCGACTTCGACGTGACCGTCCCCGCCGGGGAGCTCTGGGTCATGGGCGACAACCGGCAGAACTCCCGCGACTCCCGCTACAACGCCGGGTCCACCGACGGCGGTTTCGTCCCGATCGACCTCGTCGTGGGTCGCGCCTACAGCGTCGTCTGGCCGGTCTCGCACTGGTCGTGGCTGGGCACCCCCTCGGCCTTCGCCGACGTCAAGGACCGGTAGCCGCGCTCACGTCAGGACGGCGACCGCCTCCACCTCCACCAGCTGATCCGGGTAGCCGAGCACGCTGACGCCGAGCAGCGTGCTCGGAGCGTCGTGGTCGCCGAACGCCGTCCGCACCACGTCCCAGACCGCGCCGAGGTCATCACGGTCCGCGGACGCGACGTAGACGGTGGTCTTCACCACGTCGGAGAGCTCCGCTCCCGCGGCCGCCAGTGCGGTGATCAGGTTCGCGACGACCTGACGGGTCTGCCCGATGACGTCTCCGACGGACACCGTGGCCCCGTCTGCGTCCAGCGGACACGCGCTTCCCGCTCGACGGGAGTGTTTCGCGTCCTTGAGGGCCCTTCGCGACGCGGTGCGCTCCAGTCCGTGGAGTGGAACGTTCGACGTGTTCAGAGGCACCTGTGAGCCGCCGGACGTTCCACTCGCGGCGCGCGGAGGACGTGCCAGCATGCCGTCGTGCTCGAAGAACTCAGACGTCAGCTGGCCGAGGTCGGCCCGGCCACCTTCACCGCCCGCGACTACCGTCCCGCCACCGTGCGTCACGTGGTCCTGTTCCGCTACCGCGACGACGTGACCGAGGAGCAGCAGCAGGAGGTCCTGCGCCGGTTCCGGGCGCTCGCGGACTCCGAGCGCGACGGTGAGCGCTACGTCGTCTCGATCGAGGCGGGGGAGCAGGCCAGCGGTGAGGGAGCGGCACCGTTCCACCACGGCATCGTCGTGACGTTCGCCTCGGAGGGCGACCGCAACTACTACGTGGGCACCCCCGTCCTGGACGATCCCGCGCACCTCGACCCCGCGCACGCGCGGTTCAAGGAGTTCGTCGGGCCCCTGCTGCACCCCACCGACGGGGTGCTGGTCTTCGACGTCGTCGCCTGAGCCGAGCCCGGACGCACGAGAGCGCGGACCGGTCCGGGGACCTGTCCGCGCTCTGGGTGGTGGGTCAGGCGGTGAGCCCGCGGGTCGGGCGCAGCAGCTTGATGACGAGCAGGACGCTGGCGATGATCGTCACGGCGGCGAGGGTGCGCCAGCCGACGGTGAGCACCACGCGCTGGAACTCGACGCTGGCCTGGGTCAGCCAGTACCAGGCGCCGACGGAGGACGCGACGACGGAGCCGACGATGGTGGCGAGCAGGGCGCCCGCGCCGCTGCCGCTGCGCTTGCCGGCCTCGGCGGCGGCCTGGTCGGCCCAGAGGTCGCGTCGCTTGCCGAGCAGGTGGGTCACCCAGGACTTCGCGGTGTTCCAGCCGGAGAACCACAGCCACATCTCACCGGGCAGCCAGAGCACGGCGAAGAGGTAGTCGGCGCGGGTCCGGTGGGGGGAGAGGTGGGCCATCTTCAGCTGGTAGAGCGCCGCGAGGGCGGTCGGGGTGATCCACCACCAGGACCAGACGAACTGCGAGACCGACAGCGACGCGGCGAGCAGGGCGACGAAGGCGAGACGCATGACGACGTTGAGGCCCAGACCGATGTGCTGCAGCCAGAACGGCAGGGTGCGCTTGGACAGCGGCATGCTCGTCATGAGCGAGATGAGCCCGGCGTTCCACTTGGCGCGCTGACCCGAGAGGGCGCGGACGGTCGGCATGGCGCCGACCTGGGCGCGGGCGGTGGCCGACATGACCGTCGTCCAGCCGATCTCCTGCAGTTCGAGGCCGAGCTGCGCGTCCTCGGTGGCGGTCTCGTTCGTCCACGGCGCGGGACGGTGGTGGCGGCGGGTGACCTCGTCGATGGCGCTGAAGCGGAAGGCCGAGCACTGACCGCCGACGATCGTGGTCTTGCGGGCACGTTCGTTGGCGCGGACCTGGAACTGGGTGAAGTCCATCTTCTGGGCGCGGACCAGCTGGCGGTTGAACCAGCCGCCGGTGCCCTCGGCGAAGTGGTACTTCGCCGACACGGCGGCGGCGCTGGGGGTCTTCAGCAGCTCGGCCTCGAGGTCGGCGAGGCAGTCGGGGTCCAGCACGACGTCGGCGTCCATGCTGACCATGACGTCGAAGGCGCCGCCGGCCAGGAACTCCGCGTACCCGGTGGCGAGGGCGCCGACCTTGGCGTCGGTGTTGCCGACGGTCTCGATGACCTTGACCCCGCGGTAGCGCTTGGCGATCTTCACGGTGGCGTCGGTGCAGTTGTCGGCGACGACGACGATGAGGTCGGGGGTCCGCGACTGCGCCATGAGCGACTCCAGGCACGCCTCGATGTCCTGCTCCTCGTTGTGCGCGGGGAGCAGCACGGCCATCTTGGCGGTGCGGCGGGTGGCCGGGCGGTAGCGCAGCCGGTGGATGGTGACCTCGAGGGCACGGCGGGCGGTCACCGCGGTGTCGGCGATCCGGTCGGCGATGCTCGTCCGGGGAGCCGGCACGCTCAGGCGCGGCACGACGGTGCCTTCGACGACCCGGGGTTCGGGCTGGACCAGCAGGGGGGCGAGGTCTTGGACGGCCATGGGGGTTCCTCCGGGGGCGGGGGGAGTTCGGGGGTGCAGTGCGAGGGGCTCATCAGTGACGTTAGGTAGCCGATTGCTGCACCAACAGCTCCGTTCCGCCGCTAGAGGTAACGCTGCGGTGATGAACAGACCGCTTGGACCCCTGGTCGTCACCCGGAGTGACGTCACCTCACGCAACCCTTGACGGGTGGTGACCGGAGTCGCGACATCCGTGACTGCCGGTGCCGAACGGGGAAGACCTGGACCTCGGCGACGGTTACCATGACCGCACAGGCATCGATCCGGCCATCACCGGTGAGCCTCCGGAAGAACGGCCGCACCACCCAGCGGGTGGGACGGCTCACTAGAACCGGACGGGTGCGGCCCGTGACAGCCGGACGAGAGGTCGTCGTCGTCGGTCCTTCGGGGCGGTCGGGGACGGCAAGCGGGGTGGTACCGCGGCACCGCCGGCCCCGGCGGGAGTCGTCCTCGTGGCTGGAAGCATCAGTCGAGGAGACGCACGTGTCGCAGGACGTCACGCCGCCGGACGAGACCACCACCGTGGCCCCCGGGGACACCAGCGAGGCCGGCAGCAGCCCCCGCTTCCCCGAGATCGAGCAGCGCATCCTCGACTCCTGGGCCGCCGACGGCACCTTCCAGGCCAGCGTCGACGCCCGCAAGGGCTCCGCTGCGGGCGAGTTCGTCTTCTACGACGGCCCACCCTTCGCCAACGGCCTGCCGCACTACGGCCACCTGCTCACGGGCTACGTGAAGGACCTCGTCCCCCGGTACAAGACCATGCGCGGGCACCAGGTCGAGCGGCGCTTCGGCTGGGACACCCACGGCCTGCCCGCCGAGGTCGAGGCCGAGAAGCAGCTCGGGATCACCCACAAGTCCGAGATCGACGAACTCGGCGTCGCCGCGTTCAACGCCGCCTGCCGCACCTCCGTGCTGAAGTACACGAAGGAGTGGGAGGAGTACGTCACCCGCCAGGCGCGCTGGGTCGACTTCGACAACGACTACAAGACCCTCGACACCGACTACATGGAGTCGGTCATGTGGGCCTTCAAGACGTTGTGGGACAAGGGCCTCGTCTACGAGGGCTTCCGCGTCCTGGCCTACTGCTGGCGCTGCGAGACCCCGCTCAGCAACTCCGAGACCCGCCTCGACGACACCTACCGCAACCGGCAGGACCCGGCCGTCACCGTCGGCTTCCGCCTGCTGGGCGACGGGTCCCACGACGCCCTCGACGGCGTCCTCGCCCTCATCTGGACCACCACCCCCTGGACCCTCCCGAGCAACCTCGCCATGGCCGTGCACCCCGACCTGCGCTACGTCGTGGTCACGGGCACCGGTGAGCACGAGGGCCGCAGGTTCCTGCTCGCCGAGGACCGCCTCTCCCACTACGCCCGCGAACTCGGCGAGGACGCCGCCGAGCGCGTCGTCGGCCGCTACCGCGGTGAGGAACTGCTGGGCCGGCGCTACGTCCCGCCCTTCGACTACTTCGCCGGCCGCGAGAACGCCCACCAGGTCCTGGCCGCGGACTACGTCACGACCGACTCCGGGACGGGGATCGTGCACATCGCGCCCGCCTTCGGCGAGGACGACAAGCTCGTCACCGACGCCGCCGGCATCGTCCCCGTCGTGCCCGTCGCCTCCAACGGCACGTTCACGGCCGAGGTCACCGACTTCGCCGGGATGCACGTCTTCGACGCCAACAAGGAGATCAACCGCGCCCTGCGCGACGGGGTCCCCAGCGGTGCCCTCCTGCTGCGGCTGGAGACCTACGACCACTCCTACCCGCACTGCTGGCGCTGCGGGAACGCACTGATCTACCGCGCCGTCTCCAGCTGGTTCGTCAAGGTCACGGCCATCCGCGACCGCATGGTCGAGCTGAACGAGGACATCACCTGGGTCCCCGAGCACGTCAAGCACGGCTCCTTCGGCAAGTGGCTCGAGGGGGCGCGCGACTGGTCGATCAGCCGCAGCCGCTACTGGGGCAGCCCCATCCCGGTGTGGATGTCGGACGACCCGACCTACCCGCGCGTCGACGTGTACGGCTCGCTGGACGACCTCGAGCGCGACTTCGGCGTGCGCCCGGCCGACCTGCACCGCCCCACCATCGACGACCTCACCCGCCCGAACCCGGACGACCCGACCGGGAAGTCGACCATGCGCCGGGTCCCGGAGGTGCTCGACTGCTGGTTCGAGTCCGGGTCGATGCCCTTCGCCCAGGTGCACTACCCCTTCGAGAACACCGAGTGGTTCGAGAGCCACTACCCGGGCGACTTCATCGTCGAGTACATCGGCCAGACCCGCGGCTGGTTCTACACGCTGCACGTGCTCGCGACCGCGCTCTTCGACCGGCCCGCGTTCCGCACCGCCGTCTCCCACGGCATCCTGCTGGGCGACGACGGCCGGAAGATGAGCAAGTCGCTGCGCAACTACCCCGACGTCTCCGAGGTCCTCGACCGCGACGGCGCCGACGCCATGCGCTGGTTCCTCATGAGTTCCCCCGTCCTGCGCGGGGGGAACCTCATCGTCACCGAGCAGGGCATCCGCGACTCCGTCCGCCAGGTCCTGCTGCCGCTGTGGAACACCTGCTCGTTCTTCCAGCTGTACTCCGGGACCTCCAGCCACACCCCCCGCTGGCGGACCTCCTCCTCCGACGTCCTCGACCGCTACGTCCTCGCGAAGCTGCACGACACCGTCGTGGCCGTCACCGCGCAACTCGACGTCTACGACATCGCGGGGGCCTGCGAGACGTCCCGGCAGTTCCTGGACTCCCTCACCAACTGGTACGTCCGGCGCTCGCGGTCGGCGTTCTGGGACGGTGAGTCCGACCGGGCCAAGGACGCCTTCGACACCCTCTACACGGTGCTGGAGACGACGACGCGGATGCTCGCGCCGCTGCTCCCGCTGTTCTCCGAGGAGATCTGGCGCTCGCTGACCGGCGGACGCTCCGTCCACCTCACCGACTGGCCGGACGCGATGGACCTGCCCAGCGACCCGGCTCTCGTCGCCGCCATGGACGAGGCCCGCGTGACCTGCTCCAACGCGCTGGCGCTGCGCAAGGCCAACGGGTTGCGGGTGCGGTTGCCGCTGAACCGCCTCGAGGTCCTCGTCGCCGATCCGGCTGCCCTGCAGCCGTTCGCCCAGCTGGTGGCCGACGAGGTCAACGTCCGCGAGGTCGCCCTCGGGCCGATCGAGAAGGCCGTCGAGTACGGCGTCGTCGCGAAGCTGACCGTCAACGCCCGCGCCGCCGGACCCCGCCTGGGCAAGCAGGTGCAGCAGGCGATCAAGGGGTCGAAGTCCGGGGAGTGGGAGGAACGTCCCGACGGGACCGTCGTCGCCGGCGGGATCGAGCTCGTCGAGGGCGAGTACGAGCTGAGCACCGTCGTGGAGGGCGTCGACTCCGGTCTCGCCACGGCCGCGCTCGCCGGTGGGGGTTTCGTCGTGCTGGACACGACCGTCACCCCGGAGCTCGCGGCCGAGGGCATCGCCCGCGACGTGATCCGGCTCGTCCAGCAGGCCCGGCGCGACGCCGGTCTGCACGTGTCGGACCGGATCCGGCTGACGGTCGCGGCGGCCGGCCCGGTCTGGGAGGCGCTGGTGACCCACCAGAACCTCGTCGTCGAGGAGACGTTGGCGCAGCAGTTCGGGTCCAGCGGTTCCGTGGCGGCCGTCCCGGCCGGCACGGCGACGCTGGTGGGGCAGGTCGAGGGGCACGAGGTGCGCATCGTGGTGCAGAAGGCAGAGACGATCTGATGAGCGAAGGACCGCTCGACCCGTTCGAGAACGAGGACGAGGATCTCGACGACCTCATGGGCCCGCTCTCGGACGACGACGAGGGTGAGGAGGGGTTCGGCACCGACGGTCTCCGCCGCGGCCGGGTCCCGCAGGACCGTCGCCCGCCGTCCCGGGAACCCGGGGCGGCGGTCGCGGCCGCGAACCCCGGACCGCCGGTGGAGGACGACCCGCGCTTCGACGAGGTCGTGGCGCAGATCCTGTCCCGCAACCCCGAGCACCGGATCCACCCGACCCTGGAGCGCGTGCGCGAGGCGTGCGCGCTGCTGGGCGATCCGCAGAACGCCTACCGCGTCGTCCACCTCGCCGGCACCAACGGCAAGACGTCGACGGCGCGGATGGTGGAACGCCTGGTCCGCGAGCACGACCTGCGCACGGGCCGGTTCACCAGCCCGCACCTCGTCGACATCACCGAGCGGATCTCCGTCGACGGCGACCCCATCACCCACGCGGCGTTCGTGCGGGCCTGGGACGACGTCGAAGCGGTCGTCTCGATCGTGGACGCGAAGGCGGCCGAACGCGACGAACCGCGGCTGAGCTTCTTCGAGGTCCTGACCCTCATGGCGTTCGCGGCCTTCGCGGACGCCCCCGTGGACGTCGCCGTCATCGAGACCGGGCTGGGCGGGACGTGGGACACCACGAACGTCGTGCAACCCGACGTCGCCGTCATCACCCCGGTGTCGATGGACCACGAGACGTGGCTCGGGTCGACGCTGGAGGAGATCGCGGGCCAGAAGGCCGGGATCGTCAAGCACGGCTCGATCGTCGTCCTCGGCAAGCAGGAGGAGGAGGCCGCGGCCGTGCTCATGGCCAGGGTCGCCGCGGAACGCGTGAACGTCGTGCGGGAGGGGATGGACTTCGGGATCGAGGAACGGACCCTGGCCCACGGCGGGCAGCTCGTGTCGTTGCGCACCCGCGGCGGTACCTACACCGACGTCTTCCTCCCGCTGCACGGGGTGCACCAGGCCGAGAACGCCGTGACGGCGCTGAGCGCGGTCGAGGCCCTGCTGGCCATGCCGGGCGGGACCCTCATACCGGGTCTGGTCGAGGCCGCGTTCGCCGACGTCACCTCACCGGGGCGGATGGAGGTGCTGCGGAACTCGCCGTTGATCCTCGCCGACGCCGCGCACAACCCGGCGGGTGCGCAGGCCCTGGCCGTCGGCATCGCCGAGGCCTTCACGCTGAGCCGCCTCGTCGGGGTCATCGCGATCATGGGGGACAAGGACGTCGAGGGAGTGCTCAGCGCGCTCGAACCCGTCCTGGCCGAGGTCGTCGTGACCCGGTCGAGCTCCCCCCGCGGGCTGGAACCCGCCGAACTCGGTGAGATCGCCGAGGACGTGTTCGGCGAGGACCGGGTCCACGTCGTGGAACGCCTGGACGAGGCGATCGCGACCGCCGTCGACCTGGCCGAGTCGGAGTCGGGCGCCGGCGGTGGCATGGGCGGTTCCGGTGCCGGGATCGTCGTCGCGGGTTCGGTCGTCCTCGTCGGGGACGCCCGCGCGCTGCTGGGGAGGAGGACGCAGTGAGACGGTCCACGAAGCGGATGTTCGCCGCCACGACGTTGATCTGCGAGGCGATGCTGGTGTTCTTCGCGACCCTCGTCGCGTTCGCCCTCGAACCGATCGGCCAGCGCCACACCAGCTACCTCGTCGTGGGCGGCGTCCTCATGCTGCTCTGCGTGCTGTGCGCGGGGATGCTCCGTTCCCGCGCCGGGTACGCGCTCGGCTGGGTCCTGCAGGCCGTGATGATCGCGGGCGGGTTCGTGGTGCCGATGATGTTCGGCATCGGGGTCGCCTTCGCCGTCATCTGGTTCTTCGCGCTGCGCATCGGTGCTCGCGTCGACCGTGAGAAGGACGAGGTCGCCCGCCGCCTGGCGGACAACCCCTGACCACCACCCCTCCCGACCCGTGGTCCCGCGGGACCCCGGCGAGATCACAGATCGGGAGGGGGAGGTCGGCGTCAGCGCGCGGTGGCGGCCTCGTCCATGTCCTCGAGTTCGCGACCCTTCGTCTCCTGCACGGCGCGGCGGACGAACACGAAGGACAGCAGGGCGATGACGGCGTAGAGGCCGTAGGCGTACTGCAGGCCGAGCTTCGCCAGCGACGGGAAACTGGTGGAGACGGCGAAGTTCGCCAGCCACTGCGCGGCCGCGGCGACGGCGAGGCCCGCGGCCCGGATCTTGTTGGGGAACATCTCCCCGAGCAGGACCCACACGACCGGACCCCACGTCGCGCCGAAGGAGATGACGTAGACGTTCGCGGCGACGATGCCGACGATGCCCCAGTGGCCCGGCAGGCTCACGTCGTCCCCGCTGCCGACCGACTGCGAGAACGTGACGGCCATGACGGCCAGGGAGACGAACATCCCCGCCGACCCGATGGTGAGCAGCGGTTTGCGCCCGATCTTGTCGACGGTCGCGATGGCGATGAACGTCACGACGACGTTGGTCACGGAGGTGATGACCGAGGTGGTGAGGGCCTGCGACTCCTCGAAGCCCACGGCCTTCCACAGCGTCGTGGAGTAGTAGAAGATCACGTTGATCCCGACGGCCTGCTGGAACACCGAGAGCAGGATGCCGACCCAGACGATGGGCAGCAGACCGAACCGCGGCCCGCGCAGGTCCCGCAGGCTGGGGTCGTCCTCGCGCTTCATCGAGTTCTTGATCTCGGCGACCTTGCGCTGCAGGGCCTCCAGGCTGCGGTTGCCGAGGACCTCGCGCAGCACCTCGGTCGCCTTCTGCGTCTCGCCCTGGGCGATGAGGTAGCGCGGCGACTCCGGCACCTGCAGGGCCAGGAACGCCCAGACCGCGGACGGGATCACGCCGACGACGAACATCCAGCGCCAGGCCTCCCAGCCCAGCCACGTCGTCTGCGACGCGTCACCGGCGGTGTTGGCGATGAAGGCGTCGGAGAGCAGGGCGGCGAAGATGCCGACGGTGATGGCCAGCTGCTGCAGGGACCCGAGGCGACCTCGGAGGTAGGCGGGGGCGACCTCGGCGATGTAGGTCGGGGCGATGACGGAGGCCACGCCGACGCCGAGACCACCGACGACGCGCCAGAGGATGAGGTCCCACACCGCGAAGGCGAAGGCCGAGCCGACGGCCCCGACGGCGAAGAGGACCCCGCCGATGACCATCACGGACTTGCGGCCGAACCGGTCGGCGATGCGGCCCGCGAACCAGGCCCCGACGGCCGCACCGAGCAGGGCGCAGGAGACGGCGAAACCGGAGAGCCACCCGGACAGGGCGAACTTCTCGGTGACCGCGTCGACGGCCCCGTTGACGACGGAGGTGTCGAAACCGAAGAGGAAACCGCCGATGGCGGCCACGATCGAGATCAGCACGACCTTGGTGGTCGCGTGCTGCTGCTCCTCGCTGTCGCGGGCGGAACCGCTCGCGTCCTGCTGCGACATGGGGGTCCTCTCAGGGTGCGCGTGGCGCCCCGGCCGGAGCCCGTCGTCGATCTTCCTGCCGCACCTGCCTCACCGCACCCCGAGAGCGGTCAGGCGTCCTCGCCGCGGGCGGTCGCGAGGTCGTGCGCGGCGATGTCCACGTCCTCCTCCGCACGGCGGGCGGCGTCGATCAGCCCGGCCAGCGCGGACCCGTCGGGGATCCGGGCGGAGCGGCCGGCGTAGGCCTTGCCGAGCGACCTCGCCTCGGCGGCGAGCTCGGCCATCACCGTCGCGGCCTCGTCGCGGGCGGCGCGCAGCGCCTCCTCCTGGGCGGTGGTGTCCTCACGGTCGTGACGCAGCGGCACAGCGGATCCCTTCCTCGCAACGGGGCCCACATCCTGGCACCGTGTCCGATCCGTTCAAGACACCCCGCTCGGCGTGCAGCAGGTTCGTCGCCATGAGCACACCGATCGTCGTCCCCCGGCTCGACCTCGTCGGCCTCGTCGTCGCCGACATGGCCCGCGCGCTGGCCTTCTACCGCCGGCTCGGTCTCGACCTGCCCGCGACGGCGGACGCCGAACCGCACGTCGAGGTCACCCTGCCGGGTGGTCTGCGGTTGGCCTGGGACACCGAGGAGGTCCTGCGGTCCTTCGACCCCGGCTTCGAGCCCGCCCGGGGTGGGAACCGCGGTGCCCTCGCCTTCGACTGCGCCAGCCCCGCGGGCGTCGACCAGGTGTTCGCGGACCTCACGGCCGCGGGGGCGCCGGCGCACCTGGCCCCCTTCGACGCGGTGTGGGGCCAGCGCTACGCCGTGGTCCTCGACCCCGACGGCGGCTCGGTCGACCTGTTCGCCGCCCTGGGCTGAAACGACCGCGGCGAGGTCCCCGTGAAGGCCCGGACCTCGCGCGCGAGGTGCGCCTGGTCGGCGAACCCGGCCTCCTGCGCGACCCGGGACGCGCTGAGCCCCGAGCGCAACCCCGCCACCGCGTGCTGCAGGCGCAGGACCCGCGCGAGCACCTGGGGCGGGTAGCCGAAGGCGGCGAGGCTGCGCCGGTGCAGCGTGCGCACCCCGAGGCCCAGCGCGTCGGCGACCTCGGCGACGCTGCCCCCGCCCGCCAGCAGCTGGACCGTCGCGACCGTGGCGGGGTCGCGCGGGGGAGCCTGCGCCGCGATCTCCTCCAGCGCCGCCCCCGCGTGGACGGCGCGCGCGACCCGCTCGACGAGGTCCCGTGCTCGCACGGGACCCCAGAGGTCGGCGAGGGGGACCCGCGCGTCGCGCAGCGCGTCGCCCGGCACGCCGAGGAACGACGGTGCGTGGCCGGGGGCGAAGCGCAGTCCCGTCCAGCGCACCGCCGGGTCCCCTTCCACCGTCTGGGCCCGGGTGTCCGGGCCGGCGACCAGCAGTTCGCCGTCGCCTCCCTCCGCCCGCCAGAGCAGGTCGATGCAGCCGTCGGGCAGCACGAGTCCGCTCGAACGGTCGGCGGCGCTGCTCGACCAGACCCGGGCGCCGGGGACCAGCGACGCACGTTCGCGGTACACGTCCTCAGTTCAGCGCAGACCACCGACCCGCGTCGAGCGCTCCGGGAGCCGGACCGGGCCACGTCGGCACGGCTTGGCGCGCAGTCGTGTCATCGCCGTCGTCATCGCCGTCGTCAGCACCTCCCGGACACCGGCCGCGGTGGCGCCGCGCTCGCCGGGGACGACCACGGGGACCTCGACCAGCCGGTACCCGCCCTGGTGGGCCCGGTGGGTGGTGTCGATGCGGAAGGAGGAGCCCCGCGAGGTGAGGGCGCTGATCCCGATGCCGAGCAGGACCTCGCGGCGGAACCCGCGGAACCCCGTGGTGACGTCGCGCACCGGGAGTCGCAGGACTGCGGCGAGGCACGCGTTCCCCGCGCGTGACACCAGCGGACCCAGCCGGTGGTCGTCGGCCACGGCGAGGGTGGTGGGGGCGGCGAGGTGGCGGGAGCCGAGCACGAGGTCGGCGTCCTCCAGCGCGGCGAGCACCGCCGGGAGCCGCTCGGCGGGGTGGGCCAGGTCCATCGTCACGAGGACCTGGTAGCCGCGTTCGAGACCCCAGAGGAGTCCCTCCCGCTGGGGCGTGCCCACCCCCTTCCCGCGGCGCCGGTGCAGCAGGTGCACCTCGAGGTGGCTGCGGGCGAACTCCTCGACCAGGTCGGTGACCGCGTGGTCGTCCTCCTCGAGCACCACGAGCACCTCGACGGGGGCCGCGGCCAGGACGCGCCGGAGCGACCCGATCACGGCGCTCCGCCCGTGAGCCGGGACCACGACCAGGGTGGCCGGACAGTCCACGGTCCTGGTTCGGAGCCGTCGGCCGCCCGGATGGGTCGGTCCACTAGGGTCGTTGCCGTGGCGACTGAAACGAACCTGCAGCGGACCCTCGTCCTCGTGAAGCCCGACGGCGTGCGGCGCAACCTCTCCGGGGAGGTGCTGCGGCGCATCGAGGCCAAGGGCTACACCCTGGTCGCCGTCGAACTGCGGACCGCGACCCCGGAACTCCTCGCCGGTCACTACGAGGAGCACCAGGGCAAGCCGTTCTACGAACCGCTCGTGGAGTTCATGCTCTCCGGCCCGGTGCTCGCCGCGGTCGTCGAGGGCCACCGCGTCATCGAGGGCTTCCGCTCGCTGGCCGGCACCACCGACCCGACGACCGCCGCGCCGGGCACCATCCGTGGCGACCTGGGCCGGGACTGGGGCCTGAAGGTCCAGCAGAACCTCGTCCACGGGTCCGACGCCCCGGAGTCCGCGGCCCGCGAGATCGGCCTCTGGTTCCCGAACCTCTGACACGGCGATGAGTTCTCGGGCAGTCTGAGGTCGAAGGATCGAGAAGGCCGGACAGACGGCCTCAGACCCCGGGAGCACTCATGCGCATGGCCTTCCTCAACGTGCCGGTCGCGAGCAAGGAGGCCTCCAAGGCCTTCTTCTCCGCGCTCGGGTTCGCGCCGAACCCGCAGTTCGAGAGCGACGACACGGCCTGCATCGTGATCGAGGAGAACATCTTCGTCCTCGTCCACGAGCCCTCGCGCTGGAAGGACTTCCTGCACTCGGAGTCCGCCCCCGCAGGGACGACCGAGTACATGCTCGCGCTCTCGGCCGACTCCCGCCAGGAGTGCGACGACCTCGTGGCCAAGGCGCTGGCGAACGGCGGGTCCGTCTACGGCCCGGCCACGGACCTCGGCTTCATGTACGGCACCAGCTTCCGCGACCCCGACGGTCACGTCTGGGAGGTCAGCTGGATGGACCTCGCGGCGGCCGCCGAGGCCGGCAGCATCGGCGAACCCGCCTGACCACCCGCCCGGTCCGCGATCTCGCGGGGAAGACCTGCACGATCGCGGACCGGGAAGGTCAGGGACGGGAGCGCACGTACTGCGCCCACGCCGTCTCGACCGCGGCGAGGGCGGTCTCGTCCTGCAGCGACGTCACGTCCCCGCCGGAGCGACCGGCGGTCATGTCGGCCATCAGCCGGCGCATGATCTTCCCCGACCGGGTCTTCGGCAGGTCCGGCACGACGACGACGTCGCGGGGTTTCGCGATCGCCCCGACGGCGCGCGCGACGTGTTCCCGCAGTTCCGCGCCGACCCCGTCGGAGGGGCCCGTGCCGCGGAGGATGACGAACGCCACGATCCGCTGACCCGTCGTCTCGTCCGGTGCCCCGACGACGGCGGCCTCGGCCACCCGCGGGTGCGACACGAGGGCCGACTCGAGTTCGATGCTGGAGAGCCGGTGACCCGAGACGTTCAGGACGTCGTCGATGCGGCCGCCGATCCAGATGTAGCCGTCGGCGTCCTTGGTCGCGGCGTCCCCGGCCAGGTACCAGCCCTGCGCGGCGTAGGGCTCCCAGTAGCTCGTGACGAACCGCGCGTGGTCGCGCCACACCGTCCGGGCCATCCCGGGCCAGGGTTTCGTGATGACCAGGACGCCCTGCTCGCCCGGGGCGACCTCGTCACCCGCCTCGTCGACGACGGTCGCGGAGAACCCGGGCAGCGGGATCGTCCCGGAACCCGGTTTCAGCGGGGTGACGCCGGGCAGCGGGGCGACGACGGCCGCCCCGGTCTCGGACTGCCACCACGTGTCGACGATGGGGCAGCGTCCACCACCCACGTTGCGGTGCAACCACGTCCACGCCTCGGGGTTGATGGCCTCACCCACGGAACCCAGCAGCCGCAACGACGACAGGTCGAAGCCCGCGGGCAGTTCCGGACCGTGCTTCATGAACGTCCGCACCAGGGTGGGGGCGGTGTAGTAGATCGTCACGCCGTACTTCTCGATGACCTCGAAGTGGCGACCGGGGTGCGGGGTCAGCGGTGAGCCCTCGTAGATGACCTGGGTGGTCCCGTTGGACAGCGGGCCGTACATCTCGTAGCTGTGCGCGGTGACCCAGGCGAGGTCCGCCTGGCACCAGTAGACGTCGTCGTCCTTGACGTCGAACACCGCCCAGTGCGACCAGGAGGTGTGGGTGAGGTACCCGCCGCTGGTGTGCACCAACCCCTTGGGCCGCCCCGTGGTCCCCGAGGTGTAGATGATGAACAGCGGGTTCTCGCTGTCGAAGCTCGGCGCGACGTGCTCGACGGGCTGACGGTCGACGAGCTCGTGCCACCAGACGTCGCGGCCCTCCGTCCAGGGGACGTCCGGCGTCGCCTCCCCGGTGCGGCGCAGCACGAGGACGTGCTCGACGTGGTCGAGCCCCTCGACGGCCGCGTCCGCGGCTCCCTTCACCGCGACGGCGCTACCCCGCCGGAACTGCCCGTCGGTGCAGACCAGGAGCTTCGCGCCGGTGTCCTCCACCCGGAACCGCAGCGCCTCGGCGGAGAAACCCCCGAACACCAGGCTGACGACGGCGCCGATGCGCGCGCACGCCATGGTCGTGACGATCGTCTCGGGCAGCACCGGCAGGTAGAGGACGACGCGGTCGCCGTGCCCGATCCCGATTTCCTCCAGCGCGTTCGCGAGTCGGCAGACCTCGTCCTGCAGTTGCGCGTAGGTGATGGTGCGGGAGTCCCCGGGTTCGCCCTCCCAGTGCAACGCGACCTTCTCGCCCCGGCCCGCGGTGACGTGGCGGTCGACGCAGTTCACCGCGACGTTGAGCCTGCCGCCCGTGAACCACTGCGCGGTCGGCAACGTCGAGCCGTCGAAGACGGTGTGGAACGGCTCGTCCCACTGCAGCCGCCGGGCCTGTTCGGCCCAGAACGCCTCGGGGTCCGCGGCCGCGCGCTCGTACTCGCCCGCGCCGACGTTGGCCTGGGCGCTGAACTGCGCCGACGGCGGGAAGACGAGGTCCTGCGCGGGGTCGTCCAGGGGCGTGCTCGTCATGCGGTGCGTCCTCACGGGCGGGGCGGTCGGCGGACCGGCCGTCGGCCGGCTTGGCCGCCAGGGTAGCCGCGCCGTAGGCTCGGACCGTGGAGAGCACCCGGGTGAGCGTGAGCACGCCCCCGGCGTCCGCGGTCGCCCGCCCCTTCTTCGCGGTGCAGCGTCGTCACGTCGACCTCTGCCGCACCCGCTCCTCCGCCTGTCGCTGACCCGCAGGGCACGTCGCCGGGAACACCCGGCGGCCCCCGGGTGCTCAGCCGAGCGACCCGGCCGGTCACGTCAGCAGCCCCGGAGGGGTACGCCATGTCCCGAGAGCCACTGCGCCTGGGCGTCGAACTCGACGCCGCCGGTCGCCACCCCGCCGCGTGGCGCCTGCCCGGCGCGCGCCCGGCCGAGCTCTTCACCGCCGCCCACTGGCGCCGCCTCGGCGCGCTCGTCGAGCGCGCCGACCTCGACCTGCTCGTGGTCCCCGACTCCTTCCGCCTCGGCTCCAGTGACGAGCGCGACCAGCGCGGTCGCCTCGACGCCGTCGCGATCGCCGCGCACCTCGCGCCGCTGACCCGCCGGGTCGGTCTCGTGCCGGTCGTCACGACGACCCACACCGAGCCGTTCCACACGAACAAGGCCGTCGCGACCCTCGACTTCACCAGCCTCGGCCGCGCCGGCTGGCAGGTCGAGGTCTCCACCACCGCCGAGGAGGCGGACACCTTCGGGCGGACGGGGACCGCCCCGCCAGGGGAGCTGTGGCGCGAGGCCGCGGACACCGTCGAGGTCGTCCGTCGGCTCTGGGACAGCTGGGAGGACGACGCGGTGGTCCGCGACGTCGCCAGCGGCCGGTTCGTGGACCGCGACAAGCTGCACTACGTCGACTTCGAGGGGGAGCGGTTCTCCGTCCGCGGCCCGTCGATCACCCCGCGCTCCCCGCAGGGCCAGCCGCTCGTCGTGGTGCCCGTCCGGGACGAGCACTCCCTCGCGGTGGCCGCCGCGCACGCCGACGTCGCCCGGATCGAGGCCGGCGACGAACGCACCGCGGCGCAGACCGCGGACCGGTTGCGGACCCTGGCCGGTCGCGAGCTGACCGTCCTGCTCGACGTGGAGGTCCTGCTCCGGCAGACCGCCACGGAGGCCCTCGACGTCGCCGGCCGGCTCGACGAGCTGAACCCCGGCGCCGCGCCGCGCTCGGTGCGCCACCTCGGCACTCCCGCCACCCTCGCCGCGGCCCTGGCCGAGCTGCCCGACGGCCTCGACGGCGCCGTCCTCGCGCCGCTGGACCTGCCCGCGACGCTCGAACTCGTCGTCAGCGGGGTCGTCCCCGCGCTGACCCGGCCGCCGGTCGCGGGCAGCACGCTGCGCGAACGCTTCGGCCTGCCCCGCCCCACCAGCCGCTACGCCAGGATCGGAGGCGTCCGATGACCCGCCGTGAGACCTCCCGTGAGACCCCTCGCCAGATTCACCTCGGGGCGCACTTCCCGGGCGTCAACAACACCACGGTGTGGCGCGACCCGCGCTCCGGCAGCCAGGTGGACTTCTCCTCCTTCGAACACCTCGCCCGGACCGCGGAACGGGGGTTGATGGACTTCTTCTTCCTCGCCGAGGGGCTGCGGCTGCGCGAACAGCGCGGGAAGATCCACGACCTCGACGTCGTCGGCCGTCCCGACACCCTCACCGTCCTGAACTCGATCGCGTCGGTCACGACCCACCTTGGGCTGGCCGGGACGATCAACGCCACCTTCAACGAGGCCGCGGAACTCGCCAAGCAGTTCGCCTCCCTCGACCACCTCTCCGGTGGGCGCGCGGCCTGGAACGTCGTCACCAGTTCCGACGCGTTCACCGGGGAGAACTTCCGCCGCGGCGGGTACCTCGCGCACGCCGACCGCTACGTCCGGGCCCGTGAGGTCCTCGACGTCGCGCGGGAGTTCTGGGACTCCTGGGCCGAGGACTCCCTGGTCGCCGACCCCGAGACGGGGGTCTTCGCCCGGGGGATCTCCGAGGTCGACCACCGCGGCCCGCAGTTCCAGGTCCGGGGGACCGGTTCGCTGCCGCGCAGCCCGCAGGGTCACCCGGTGCTGCTGCAGGCCGGCGACTCCGACGACGGCCGCGAGTTCGGCGCCACGTACGCCGACGCCATCTTCACCATGCACGGCTCGCTGGAGGCGGGGCAGCGGTTCACCGCCGACATGCGCTCCCGCGCCGTCCGCAACGGCCGCTCCGGAGACGACCTGAAGATCCTCCCCGGGGTCACGTTCGTCCTCGGCGACACCCCCGGGCAGGCCCGCGAGCACGCCCGGGAGATCCGGTTCCAGCAGGTCGGGCCGGCGCAGGCGATCGCGTTCCTCGAACAGGTCTGGGGCCGCGACCTGAGCGACCACGACCCCGAGGGACCGTTGCCGGCGCAGGACCCGGAGACGACCTCGACCATCGCCCAGGGCCGGACCCGGATGACGAAGGACCCGGTGGAGACCGCGCGCACGTGGCGCGACCTCGCCGCGGCCCACGGGTGGAGCAGCCGGGAACTCGTCGTCGAGGTCACCGGCCGCCAGCAGTTCGTCGGCACCCCCGCGCAGGTCGCGGAGGAGATGGACACCTACGTCCAGGCCGACGCCTGCGACGGGTTCATCCTCGTGCCCAGCCTCACCCCGGCCGGTCTCGACGAGTTCGTCGAGAAGGTCGTCCCGCTGCTGCAGGAACGCGGCAGCTACCGCACCGGCTACACCGGCTCGACCCTGCGCGAGCACCTCGGTGTGCCGCACCCGCACCGTCTCGCCCCCGCCGTCCGCGCCACCGCCTGAGGAGTCCGCCATGACCACGACGACCAGCACCCTCGACACCGCCCGCCGGACCTGGGACGACTGGCGTGCCACCCGGACGGCCGACCTCAGCGCGCCGCACGGCTGGCTGAGCCTGACCGGACTGCACTGGCTCGTCGGCGAGGCCGGTCCCGTCGCGGACCTGCCCGGCACCTGGGAGTCGGTCGAGGGTGGCGTCCGACTCACAGCGACCGCGGCCGACGGGGTCGTCGTGAACGGCGCCCCGGTCGAGGGGACCGTGCGGATCGACACCGTCGAGGGGACTCCGGGGACCCTCTTCGAGATCGGGGACCGCCGGGTGGAGGTCATGCAGCGCACCGGGATGCACGCCCTGCGCGTCCGCGACCCGAAGTCCCCGACGCTCGCGGCGTTCACCGGGGTCCCCGTGTTCGAGTTCGAGGACCGCTACGTGCTCGACGCGCAGTTCGTGCCCTACGAGGAGTCCCGGGCCGTCGTCGTCGGCGCGGTCGTCGAAGGGCTGCAGCACCACCACGAGGCCGTCGGAACCGTGCGGTTCGAGCTCGACGGCCCCCAGGAACTCACGGTCTTCCGCAGTGCGAAGGGTTCGACCATCCTGTTCACCGATGCGACCAGCGGTGTGAGCACGACGGGGACGACCCGTTCGATCTCCGTCCCCGAACCCGGCGCCGACGGACACGTCGTGCTGGACTTCAACCGGGCGACGAACCTGCCGTGCGCGTTCACCGACCACGCCACCTGCCCGCTGCCGCCCGCCGAGAACCGCCTCACCGTGCCCGTCGCGGCGGGGGAGAAGGATCCCCGGTGAGCACCACCGAACTGCTCGCCGCTCCGTTCGGCGACGCCGAACTGGCCGCGCTGCGGGCGGACTTCCCGATCCTGGGCCGCTCGACCCGGTCGGGGAACCCGTTGGTGTACCTGGACTCCGGCGCCACGTCGCAGAAACCGCGGGCCGTCCTCGACGCCGAACGCCGCTTCTACGAGACCCACAACGCGGCCGTCCACCGCGGGGCGCACCAGCTGGCCGAGGAGGCCACCGACGACTTCGAGGCCGCCCGGGCCGCCATCGCGGGTTTCGTCGGTGCCCCCGCCCACGAGGTCGTGTTCACCAAGAACGCCACCGAGTCGCTCAACCTGATCGCGCACGCGTTCAGCACCACGACGGCCTACGCCGCCCGCGGCAGCGCCCCCGACGGTCAGGCCGTCGATCCGCGGTTCGTCCTCGCCGAGGGCGACGAGATCCTCGTCACCGAGGCCGAGCACCACGCCAACCTCGTGCCCTGGCAGGAACTCTGCGCCCGGACCGGAGCCGTGCTGCGCTGGGTCCCCGTCACCGACGGGGGGTCCTTCGACCTCGACGCCCTCGACGCGCTGGTCGGGGAGCGGACCAAGGTCGTCGCCTTCGCGCACGCCTCCAACGTCCTCGGCGGACTCGCCCCGATCGAGGCGTTCGTCGCCGCGGCCCGCCGGGTGGGGGCGCTCGTCGTCCTCGACGCCTGTCAGTCCGTCCCGCACCTGCCCGTCGACCTGCCGTCGCTCGGGGTCGACCTCGCGGCGTTCTCCGGGCACAAGATGCTCGGGCCGTCGGGGATCGGGATCCTCTGGGGCCGGGCCGAGGTCCTCGGCGCGATGCCGCCGTTCCTCACCGGCGGGTCGATGATCGAACTGGTCCGGATGGAACGCTCCACCTTCGCCCCCGTCCCGCAGAAGTTCGAGGCGGGTGTCCCGATGACGGCGCAGGCCGTCGGGTTGCACGCCGCCGTCGACTACCTGCGCGGGCTCGGCCCCGACGGGTCGGGGATGGCCCGCCTCGAGGCCCACGAACGCGACCTCACCCGACGTCTGCTCGCCGAACTGGCGGAACTGCCCTGGGTCCGCGTCCTCGGCCCGCTCGACGCCGCCGAGCGGGTCGCCCTGGTCTCCTTCGTGGTGGAGGACGTCCACGCCCACGACGTCGGGCAGCTGCTCGACGACGAGGGCGTCGCCGTGCGGGTCGGGCACCACTGCGCCTGGCCGCTGCACCGCCGGTTCGGGGTCGCGGCCACCACCCGGGTCAGCTTCGGGCCCTACAACCAGAGCTCCGACATCGACGCCGTCCTGCGCGGGCTGCACCGCGTCCGGGCGCTCTTCGCGTGAGAGCCTGACCGCCGTGGACCTGTACCAGCAGCTGATCATCGAGCACTCCAAACGTCCGCACGGCGAGGGTCTGCGCGACCCGTTCGCGGCGCAGGCCCACCACGTGAACCCGACGTGCGGCGACGAGATCACCCTGCGGGTGGCGCTCGCCGGCGACACGGTCGAGGACGTCTCCTACGACGCCCTCGGGTGTTCGATCAGCCGCGCCTCGGCCTCGGTGCTGCACGACCTCGTCGTCGGGCGCTCGCTCGAGGAGGTCGTCACGGTGCGGGACGCGGTGCAGCACATGCTGACCAGTCGTGGTGAGGACGAGGGTGACGAGGACGTGCTGGGCGACGCCGTCGCCCTCGCCGGTGTCGCGAAGTACCCCGCGCGGGTGAAGTGCGCCCTCCTCAGCTGGTCCGCGCTCGCCGACGCCCTGCTCCGCGCGCCCGCCACCCCCTGAGCCCCGGGACCCCTCGGCACCCGGTGGTCGGTGGGTAGCCTGCGGACGTGGAGATCCGCGAGTTCACCGACGCCGACTGGGCGCAGATCTGGCCGTTCTTCGACGAGATCGTCGCCGAGGAGGAGACCTACGCCTACCCGCGCGGGCTGACCTCGGAGCGCGCGCGCGACCTCTGGGTCGAGTCCCCGCCGGGGGTGACGGTGGTGGCGCTGGAGGACGGGCAGGTGCTCGGCACCGCCAAGACGGGGCCGAACCGGCCGGGCCCCGGGGCCCACGTCGCCACCGCGAGCTTCATGGTCTCGCCCGCCGCGCGCGGTCGCGGCGTCGGACGCGCCCTCGGCGAGCACGTCCTCGCCCTCGCTGCGTTCCGCGGGTACCGCGCCATGCAGTTCAACGCCGTCGTCGAGACCAACACCGCGGCGGTCGCGTTGTGGCGCTCGCTGGGGATGAGCATCGTCGGCACCGTTCCCGAGGCCTTCGACCACCCCGAGCACGGTCTCGTCGGCCTGCACGTCATGCACCGCTTCCTCGTCGAGGACTGACCCCGCTCCGGCGCGGATCCCCGGGCGTTACGGTGGCCTCCCGCACCGGCGAGGGCGCCGGCCCAGCACAGGAGTCGACGTGAACCCCACCGCCCGCACCTCCGCTCTGACCCTCGGGCCGGAGGGGTTCCTCGCCGACGGGCGTCCCCACCGGTTGCTGTCCGGTGCGCTGCACTACTTCCGCGTCCACCCCGCCCAGTGGCGCGACCGGTTGCGGTCGGTGCGTCAACTGGGGCTGAACACGGTGGAGACCTACGTGCCGTGGGACCTGCACGCCCCACGACGCGGCGAGTTCCGCACCGACGGCTCCTGCGACCTCGCGGGGTTCCTCGACGCGGCGGCCGCGGAGGACCTCGACGTGGTCGTCCGGCCGGGCCCCTACATCTGCGCCGAGTGGTCCAACGGCGGGTTGCCGGTCTGGCTCACCCGTTCCGGGGTCCGGCTGCGCATCGACGACCCGGACTACCTCGAGGCCGTCGACGAGTTCCTGACCCGGGTCTACGAGGTCGTCGCTCCCCGGCAGGCCGACCGGGGCGGACGCGTCGTCCTGGTGCAGGTCGAGAACGAGTACGGCGCCTACGAGACCGGTTCCGGCGCAGCAGACAGCGCCGCGACGGACACCGCCGCCCGGACCGCCTACCTGGAACACCTGGTGGCCACCACGCGCCGCTGCGGGATCACCGTGCCGCTGACGACCGTCGACCAGCCCACCGACGAGATGCTGGCCGCGGGGACCCTGCCCGGACTGCTGACGACCGGGTCCTTCGGCGGCCGGGCGGCCGAGCGGCTGGACACCCTGCGCCGCCACCAGCCCGAGGGACCGCTCGTCTGCTCGGAGTTCTGGGTCGGCTGGTTCGACCACTGGGGTTCCCACCACCGGACGACGCCCCCGGAGGCGGCCGTCGCCGAACTGACGACGATGCTGGAACGCGGCGCGGGAGTGAACGTCTACGTCGTGCACGGGGGCACGAACTTCGGGTTCACCAGCGGCGCCAACGACAAGGGTACTTACCAGGCGACCACGACGTCCTACGACTACGACGCGCTCCTCGACGAGGCCGGCCGGCCCACGCCGAAGTACTGGGCCTTCCGCGAGGTCCTCGGCGGGTACGCCGAACTCGGTGCCGACGTCCCGCCGCCGGCGCGGCCGGCGCCGGTCCTGCGGGCTCCGCTCGTCGGTGCGCTCCCGCTGATCGAGGCCGTGGACGGTCTCGAGCCGGTGGCGGGGGAGGAGGTCCCGTTCCTCGACGACCTGGCGACGGAGAGCGGGGTACCCGCCCCCTTCGCGTGGGTCAGCGCCACCTCGCCCGGGTCCCCGGGTCCGACCGTCCTGCACGTGGCCGAGGTGCGCGACCGCCTCACCGTGCTGCTCGACGGAGTGCGGCTGGGCACCCTGTTCCGGGAGGACCACGACACCACGCTCGCCCTCCCGCCGCACCCCGCCGGCACCCGGCTCGACCTGCTCCTCGAGGACGCGGGCCGGGTGAACTACGGTCCGCGCCTCGGCGAGCCCAAGGGCGTCGTCGGTCCCGTCCGCGTCGGGGACGCGGCGGTGCGCGACCTCCGGGTGCAGGCGCTGGACCCGGACCGGCTGGCGACTGCCCCGGCGGGACGCTCGGGTGCGGTGACGTTCCTCGCCGGCCCGGTCCTGGCCCGCGCGGAGCTCGAGGTGGCGGAGCCCGTCGACCTCTTCCTGGACACGGCCGGCTGGGGGCGCGGGGTCGTCTGGGTCAACGGGTTCTGCCTGGGGCGCTACTGGCGGCGCGGACCGCAGCGGACGCTCTACGTCCCGGGGCCGGTCCTGCGGGCGGGGACCAACGACGTGACGGTCCTGGAACTCGACGCCGCCGCGGACCCGTGGGTCCGGACGCTGCCCGACCTGGACCTCGGCCACACCGACGAGTGACCGAGGAGTAGCCACCCACGCTGCTCCACCCGTCCTGCCCCTCGTCGCGATGCCCTACGCTGACGGGACCATCCAGAGCGGCCGAGAGACCTGGCTCGTCGACGCCGCAGCAACCCCCTCGCCCTCACCGGCGGGGAGGGTGCTCATGCCAGGACCGATGGGAGGAAAGAGTGGGTTACGCCGGCGACCTCACACCGCGTGAGGCCTTCGACCTGGTCCGGGACACCCCGGACGCGGTCCTCGTGGACGTCCGCACCGACGCCGAATGGCGTTTCGTCGGGGTCCCCGACACCAGCGGGACCGGCCGGGAGCCGGTCCTCGTGTCCTGGCTCCCGGTCGACCCGCCGCGGTTCCTGGCCGAACTCGCCGCCGCGGGGATCACCCCGGGAGCGGGCGCCCCGGTCGTGTTCCTCTGCCGCTCCGGGCAGCGTTCCGTCGGTGCGGCCGAGGCCGCCACCGCCGCCGGGATCGCCCCCAGCTACAACGTCCTCGAAGGGTTCGAGGGTCCGCTGGACGACGCCGGTCACCGCGGTGCGGTGGGTTGGCGCGCGGCCGGTCTGCCCTGGCGACAGTCGTGAGCGAGGGCTGGCGCCCGGACACCACCGCCGTCCGCGGCGGCCTCGTCCGGTCGCAGTTCGAGGAGACCGCCGAGGCCATGTACCTCACGTCGGGGTACACCTACGCGACCGCGGCGGACGCCGAGGCCGCGTTCGCGGGCGACGTCGACCGCTACGTCTACTCCCGCTACGGGAACCCGACGGTGTCGGTGTTCACGGAACGGTTGCGGCAGCTGGAAGGGGCGCAGGCCTGCTACGGCCTCGCCAGCGGGATGTCCGCGGTGTTCTACGCGCTCGCCGCGCTCCTCGGCGCGGGTGACCGGGTGGTGGCGGCGCGGAGCCTCTTCGGTTCCTGCTTCGTGATCCTCGACGAGATCCTCCCCCGGTGGGGCGTCACGACGGAGTTCGTCGACGGCGAGGACCTGGCGCAGTGGGAACGCGCGCTCTCGACCCCGGCGCAGGCGGTGTTCTTCGAGACCCCGGCGAACCCCATGCAGACCCTCGTCGACATCGCCGCCGTGAGCGAACTCGCGCACGCCGCGGGGGCGACCGTCGTGGTCGACAACGCCTTCGCCAGTCCCGTCGGCCAGCACCCGCTGGAGTTCGGGGCCGACGTCGTCGTGTACTCCGCGACCAAGCACATCGACGGCCAGGGCCGGGTGATGGGCGGCGCGGTCCTCGGGACCTCGGAGTTCATCGACGGCAGGTTCCGCGAACTCACCCGGCACACCGGACCGACGCTCAGCCCGTTCAACGCGTGGACCCTGGCCAAGGGCCTGGAGACCATGAGCCTGCGGGTGCGGCACGCCGCAGCCACCACCCTGCGCCTCGCGGAGCACCTGGAGCAGTCGCCGGGTGTCCGCTGGGTCCGCCACCCCCTGCTGGCCAGCCACCCGCAGTTCGACCTGGCGAAGCGGCAGATGGAACTCGGCGGGACGGTCCTCACGTTCGAGCTCGACGCCCCGCGCGGGCGCGGCAAGGACCGCGCCTTCGAGGTCCTCGACGCCCTGCGGATCGTGGACATCTCCAACAACCTCGGCGACGCCAAGTCGCTCGCCACCCACCCCGCCACGACGACGCACCGTCGTCTGGGCGCCGAAGGCCGTGCCGCCATCGGCCTGACCGACGGGGTGCTGCGGTTGTCGGTGGGCCTGGAGGACCCCGACGACCTGCTGGAAGACCTCGACCGCGCGTTGCGCGCGAAACCCTGATCGGAGAACCCCTGTGACCGAGCACCAGATCCCCGTCTCCCACGCCGGGAGCCTGCCCCGCACCCCGGAACTCATCGCCGCGAACGAGGCCCGCCGCATCGGCGACGACGGTTTCACCCTCGAACGCACCCCCGAGTTCGACGCCCTGCTGACCGACGCGGTCGTGGACCTGGTGAAGCGCCAGGAGGCCCTCGGCGTCACCATCGTCGGTGACGGCGAGTACGGCAAGGCCATGTCCAGCGCCGTCGACTACGGCGCCTGGTGGTCCTACTCCTTCCAGCGGGTGTCGGGGCTCGAGGTCACCGGCGAGGACCTGTTCACCCAGCCCGTCGTGCGCTCCGAACCCGGCCACGTGCGGTTGACCAGCTTCCCCGACCGACGCGACTGGGTGACGTTCCGCGAGGCCTACCAGGACCCGGCGTCGGGGATCTCGACGGGCAAGAACGCCACCGCGTTCCCCGCGACGGTCGGGCCGTTGGCCTACACCGGTCAGGCGGCCATCGCCTCCGACATCGCCAACCTCAAGGCCGGCCTCGCCGCGGCCGGGGTCACCGAGGGGTTCATCACCTCGCTCTCCCCGGGCAGCGGGGCGCGCATCGCGAACCGCCACTACGCGACCGAGGAGGAACACATCTGGGCGTGGGCGGACGTGCTGCGCGAGGAGTACCGGGCGGTCGTCGAGGCCGGGCTCACCCTGCAGATCGACGACCCCTCCATCGCGGAGAACTTCGACCAGATCAACCCCGAACCCTCCATCGAGGACTACCGCGCGTTCACCCGCATCCGGGTCGAGGCGCTGAACCACGCCCTGCGCGGTCTGCCGACCGAGCAGATCCGCTTCCACCTCTGCTGGGGTTCCTGGCACGGCCCGCACACCACCGACGTCGAGTTCAAGCACATCGTCGACCTCATGCTCGAGATCGACGCGGGGTCCTACTCCTTCGAGGCCGCCAACGTGCGCCACGAGCACGAGTGGAAGGTCTGGAAGGACGTGGCGCTGCCCGCGGGCAAGAAGATCGTCCCCGGCATCGTGAGCCACGCGACGAACGTCGTGGAGCACCCGGAACTCGTGGCCGACCGCATCGAGCGGTTCGCCTCGGTCGTCGGCCCGGAGAACGTCGTGGCCTCCACCGACTGCGGTCTCGGCGGGCGCATCCACCCGCAGATCGCGGTCGCCAAGCTCGCGACCCTCGGCGAGGGTGCGCGACTCGCAGGCGAACGACTCTTCGGGTGAGTCCCCGGTGACCCGGGACCGGGCCTCGGGGGAGGCCGCCGCGTGGGCGTTGTGGCAGGACTCCCCGTGGGGCCGGCTGCGCTACCGCGTCGTCGCCCGGGTCCTGCAGGAGTGGTGCGCGGACCTCGGTGAGGGACCGCTGCGGGTGCTCGACGCGGGCGGGGGCGACGGTCGCGACGCCGTCCAGTTCGCCCTCGCCGGGCACTCCGTCACGGTGCTCGACCGTTCCCCGGAGATGCTCGCGCTGGCCCGCGCGGCGGCCGCCGCCGCCGGCGTGGGGGACCGCCTGCACACCGTCGCGGCCGACCTGGAGGACCTCACGGCCCTGGCCGCGCTGACCCGCCACCGCGAGGGGGGTTCGGGGTCCTTCGACGTGGTCCTCTGCCACGACGTGCTGCAGCACCGGGAGTCCCCGGGGCAGGTGCGGGCCGACGTCGCGACGCTGGTCTCCTCGGCGCGCCCCGGCGGTCTGGTGTCGTTGCTGGCGCCGAACCCCGCCGCCGACGTCGTCGCGAGCGTCCTGCGCGAGGGGCCCGCCGCGGCCTGGGTCGCGCTCGACGGGGAACGCGCGCTGGACCCGGGCACGGGTCACACCGCGCTGCGGCTGTCCCCGGAGTTCGTCGAGGACGCGCTGGCGGCGGTCGGCTGCGACGTGACGCGCCGGGCCGGGATCCTCGCGGTGACGACGTTGCTCGAGGAGTCCGACCGGGTCGACGACCGGGTGGCCGCCGACCTGGAGGAACTCGAGGTCGAACTCAGTCGACGCGAACAGTTCCGCGGTGCGGCGCGCTACTGGCTGCTCGGGGGCCGACGACGCTGACCGGTGCGTGCGGCCGGGTCGCGGTCAGCAGGGACGCCGCGATCCGGTCGTTGAGCCGGAAGAACCCGGCGTCCACGCCGGGACGGGCGAACGCCGCCGCCCAGCCACCACCCGCGACCCAGGGGCCGACGGCGTAGCGGTGCGGGTGCACGGAACCGTCCGTGGCGACCAGGCGCTGGTCCGGGTCGACGACGAGCCGGCCGTTGCCGATCTCGGTCACCTCCCCGCGAGCGGCCAACCCGGCCAGCAGCGGGTCCGCGCTGTCGGCGATGCTGGGCGTGGGCAACCGCGCGTCGACCAGGACCCGCGCCGAGATCCCGGCCGGTGAGTTCCCCGACCGGGCGCTCCAGCACCGAGCGACCTCGTCCGCCCGCACCTGCACGTCACCACCGAGGAACCGGACGACCCCGGCGTCGGCCAGGGCGAGGAGTTCGCGTAGCCGCTGCGGGGGCGGGCCGGAGGCGACGTAGCTGAAGAACCCGTGCCACCACCCGTCGACCTCGAGGGTCGACTCCTCGTCGAGCAGACCGCGGTGGGCGAGCCCGGCGACGGTGACGTAGCAGGACAGCAACGCGAAGAACACGGCGGCGTCCATGCTGTGGGCCGGGTCGCCCCGGCGTTGCACGTCCGCGGCGACGTGCGCGCGGACCCGGTCGTGGACCTCCTGCGCCGACGTCGCCCGCCACCCGTCCAGCGGCCGGTCGAGGCGGCCCAGGTCGAGGCGGTCCGCGGGGTCGGGCACCGCGGTCGCCACCAGGTCGTCCAGTTCCGCGCTGCCCCAGGGGGCGGCCGCGAACCGGGTCCCGAACTCCGTGGGGGCCAGTGCCGTGCGCTCCGGGTGGGAGCGGAACAGTTCGTGGTAGTGCGCCCCCGCCAGTTCCTTCGCCGCGACGGGCCACAGGTCGGCCCGCAGGTTCAGCGGTCGCGTCGAGCCCAGGAACGGCTCCGCCGTGAAGAACCGGGGGAGCGGCGGACGTTCGTCGAGGACGTAGGTGATCTTCGAGCGGTACGGGACCCCGCGCCGGCTGCCCACGTGCAGCACGGGTTCACGGCCGCTGGGGTGGTAGACGAGTCCGTCGGATCCCTCCGAGAACCGCCCGCCCCGACCCTGTCCGACGAGCACCGCGAGGTCGACGAAGGCCAACCCCATCCCCGCCACGATCACGTCGGCGCCCGGGGGCAACGTCACCTCGTCCTGCGTGAGACCGAGGTCGCTGGTGTACCCGGGGGCGACGTAGCCCAGCCCGTGCCGGTCCGCGAACTCCTGCGCGGTGACCTCCCGCGCGCCGGGGACGACGTCCGGGTGGCCCTGCGCGAGGACCACCGCGTCGACGTCGAGCGTCCCGCCGTCCTCGAGCACCACCTGGCGGCCGCGCAGGTCGACCGCCCGGGTGCGGTGCACGTGCACCCGCAGGTTCGCCGGCGTCCCCGCGAGCGTCCGGTCCCACGCCCAGGAGAGGTAGCGGCTGCCCAGCGCCCGGGAGACGAACGTGCCCTCCTGCACCCCCAGCACCTCGCGGTGGAGTTCCGCCTCGCCGGCGGCCTCGAACTCCGCGGCCAGGTCGCCCCGGTGCTCCTCCAGCCAGGCGAACAGCGTCGGCCCGGTGCGCACCGGGCCGGGCAGCACCGAGGAGTCGTCGGGCAGGACCGTGACGTCGGCTGCGCGGGAGTTCATCCACAGCAACGGGTGCTGGTCGGCCCGCCAGATCCGTCCCGCCCCCGGCGGGTGGGGGTCGACGACGTGCACGTCGACGACCCGGGTCGGGTCGGCGACGGCGCGGGCGGACAACCGGTCGAGGACGCCGAGGGTTCGGGGGCCGCCTCCGACCAGGCACAGGGAGAGGTCGTCGTCGGACGGGGTGCGCAGGGACAGGCTCACGTGGGCTCCAGAGGAGAGATCCGGTGGGGGACTCGTCCTCAGGAACAGGTGGCGCCGTGGGTGCGGCACAGGTCGACGTGGCGACGGCGCACCAGTCGCCCGTTCGTCGCTCCCGCGGTCCGCACGGCTCCAGGGTAGGCGTCGCGACCCCGTCCGCCCAGTCGACCTCGCTCGGCGGGGCCGCGGTCCTGCGGACGGGGGTTCAGCGACGGTGGCCGAGGACGAACGTGCGGATCGCGGTGACGGCCGCACCGCGGGCCCACTCGGTGAAGCCCGTGGGCTGGACGTCGATGTCGAGCCGGGAGGCGAAGGGACTGCGGTGCTCGCGGATCCCCGCCCACAGCGCGTCCTGCCCGACGACGGCGAGGCGGATCCCCTCACCGGACAGGATCAGCTTCTCCGGCATGGTGAGGTTCCCGATCGCCGCGACCAGCGTCCCCAGGGCGTGCGCGGAGTCGTCGACGACGCGCCGGGCCAGCGGGTCCCCGCCGTCGGCGAGGTCGAGGACCTCCTCGTAGCGGACCGGTCGGCGCAGCGCGGCCGCGGCCCGGGCCTCCACGGCGGCGACGGTGAGCAGGGCGTCGGCGCAGCCCTGGTGCCCCAGCGGGCACAGCGGCCCGCCGGGCAGCAGGGGGAAGTGCCCGAGCAACCCCACGCCCGCGTCGGGTCGGTCCACGACCTCGTCGTGGACGACCAGGCCGTACCCGAGGCCCTCACCGATCGTCAGCACCGCGAAGTGCCGGCACCGTCGCGCCGTCCCGAACCACTGCTCCGCGCGGGTGAAGGACAGCAGGTCGTTGTCGACGACGACGGGCAGTCCGAGCTGCTCCTCCAGCACCGGCCCCAGCGGGACGTCCTGCCAGCCGAGGAAGCTGGCGTTCAGCACGTGCCCGCCCTCGCCGACGAGACCGCCGAGGCTCACCCCCACGGCCCGCAGCGACGCCCGCGCCCCGTGCTCGGCCAGCAGCGACCGCACGAGCCCGACGACGGTGGCGACCACCGCCCCGGGCGAGGTGTCGCCGAGGACGGCCTCGTCACTGGCCAGCACCGTGGCCCGCAACGAGGTGAGGACGGCGTGCGCGGTGCGGGCGGTGAGCTTCACCCCGACGAAGAGGTGGGAGTGCTCGTCGACGTCCATCGGGCGGGTGGGCCGCCCGGTGACGGGGTCGTAGGCGCTGCCGGTCTCCTGCAGCAACCCGGAGTCGAGCAGGGGTTTCGACAAGCGGGTCAGGGTCCCGGCCGAGAGGTCGAGGCGGCGGGCGAGCTCGCTGCGCGGCAGGGGTCCGTCCAGCAGGACCTCGAGGGCGATGCTGTGGGCCGTCCCGGTCAGGGGCGTCCAGGACACCGTGGACGGGGTGGTGCGAGGCGGTGCGTCCACGTCCAGTCCTCTCGTCGTCGTGAGTGTTGGAGTGAAACCTACCCGAGGCGGTTCGGTCGAGGAGACGACCCGCTGGACGGGTGATTGACGCCGTGGAGCTTTCAGCGTAGAAGTGTCACCGTCCGCCACACCGACGTGCCCCGACGGAGTTCCTGTGACCTCACCGCACGACCCCCAGCGCAGCACCCCTCCCGCGACCCCGGGGGCCACTACCGCTGCGCTCGGCCGCGTCCTGCACCTGAGGACGGCGGGGGTGAGCCTCGTCGTGGACCTGCACGCCACCTCCACCCCGACGCTGGTGCACTGGGGAGCCGACCTGGGCGACCTCTCCGAGGCCGCCCTCGCCGACCTCGTCACGTCCGGGCGGACCGCCCGGGCCAACAACGACCTGGACGTGCCGCAGCCCACCCGGCTGCTCCCCGAGCAGGCCTGGGGATGGAACGGCCGTCCCGGCCTGTCCGGTCACCGCGCCGGCACGGCGTGGTCCACGCGGTTCGTCCCGACCGGGGCCCTCGTCGAGGAACGGAGCGACGGTGGCCGCCTCGTGCTCGACACCGCCGACCCGGAGGCCGGTCTGGCGTTGACCCTCGAGCTCGAACTGCTTCCTTCGGGGTTGCTGCGCCACCGGGCGACGCTGACGAACACGGGCGAGGGGGACTACGAGGTCGCCGACCTCGCCCTGGCGCTCCCCGTCCCGCCGGTCGCGACCGAGATCTTCGACCTGGCGGGTCGCTGGGCGAAGGAACGCGTCCCGCAGCGGCGTCCGCTGGTCTTCGGCGCCCACGTGCGGGAGAACCGCCGCGGTCGCACCGGTCCCGACGCGCCCCTCGTGCTCGCCGTCGGGACCCGGGGGTTCGGCTTCCGCGACGGGGAGGTCTGGGCGACCCACACCGCGTTCAGCGGGAACCACCGCAGCAGCGTGGAGAAGCTGTCCAGCGGGACGACCACGCTGGCGGCCGGTGAACTCCTGCTGCCCGGCGAGGTCCGACTGGCGCCGGGGGCGCAGTACCGCACCCCGTGGGTGTTCGGGGCCTGGTCCGCCGACGGGCTGGACGGGATGGCGGCGCGGTTCCACCAGTACCTGCGGTCGCGTCCGCACCACCCCTCGACCCCGCGACCGGTCGTCGTGAACACGTGGGAGGCCGTCTACTTCGACCTCGACCTCGAGAAGCTGCTGGCCCTGGCTCGGGCCGCCGCGGAGGTCGGCGCGGAACGCTACGTCCTCGACGACGGCTGGTTCCGCCACCGCCGCCGGGACGACGCCGGCCTCGGCGACTGGTACGTGGACGAGGGCGTCTGGCCGCAGGGCCTGCACCCGCTCGTCGACGGCGTCCGGGCGCTGGGGCTGGAGTTCGGCCTCTGGGTCGAACCCGAGATGGTGAACCCCGACTCCGACCTCGTGCGGGCCCACCCCGACTGGGTCCTGCAGACGGGCGGGCGCACCCCGCTGCCGTCGCGTCAGCAGCAGGTCCTCGACCTCGGGAACCCGGCGGCGTTCGCCCACGTCCTCGAACGTCTCGACGCGCTGCTCACCGAGTACGACATCGCCTACTTCAAGTGGGACCACAACCGGGACCTGCTCGAGGCCGGTTCCGGACCCTCCGGCGCGGCCGGCGTGCACGCCCAGACCCTCGCCGTGTACCGACTGCTCGACGAACTGCGGGCCCGGCACCCCGGGGTCGAGATCGAGTCCTGCTCCTCGGGCGGGTTGCGGGTCGACCTCGAGATCCTCGAGCACACCGACCGGGTCTGGGGCAGCGACTGCATCGATCCGCTGGAACGGCAGCAGATCCAGCGCTGGACGACCCAGCTCGTCCCGCCGGAACTCATCGGTTCCCACGTCGGCGCCTCGCCGTCGCACACCACCCACCGCAGTTCGGACCTGTCGTTCCGGGCGGGGACGGCGCTGTTCGCCTCGTTCGGCATCGAGACCGACATCACCAGGCTGGAACCCGCGGAACGGGCGGAACTCGCGAGCTGGGTCGCCCTGTACAAGGAACTCCGGGGTCTGCTGCACACCGGCACCGTGGTGCGCTGCGACGACCACGACCCGTCCTTCCAGGTGCACGGGACGGTGGCCGGTGACGGTTCCGACGCCCTCTTCGCGGTCGTGCAGCTGAGCACCCCCGACGCCTCGGTCCCGGGCCGGGTCCGGTTGCCGGGACTGCTGCCCGACGCGCAGTACGAGGTCAGCGCGCAGGCACCGGGGGACATCCCCGCGGTGCGGAGTGAGGCCGACCTGCCCTGGTTGGCGAACGGGGTGCGCATGAACGGCCGGACGCTCGCCGCCGTCGGGGTCGCGGCTCCGGCGTTGCAACCCCAGCAGTTGGTGCTGGTGCGCGCACGGCGGGTCTGAGGCAGGTGGGGCCGGTCAGCCGGCCCCACCACCGTCACCCGGGGTGAGGAGAACCTGCCCGCCGCGGTCGTTGACGGCTCTGCAGGCCGCCTGCGGCAGACCGTCGTCGCTCACCAGGACGTCCACCTCGTCCAGGCCCGCGATCGTCGCGAGACCGACCAGACCCCAGCGGTCGGAGCCGGCGACGAGCACGGTGCAGGCCGCCGCGGAGATGAGGGCACGGTTCGTCTCGCCCTCGGCGAGTTCGGAACTCGTCAGTCCTTCCGCGGCGCTGAACCCGTGCACGTCCAGGAACAGCAGGTCGACGTGGAGGGGTTCGAGACTGCGGTTCGCCACCGGTCCCACCAGCGCGCCCGCCGCGTTCCGCATCCCGCCGGTGAGGATGACGGCACGGTCGTGCCGGTACGGTTCGTGGAGGACCTGGGCCACGGCCGGGGAGTTCGTCACGACCGTCAGACCGGGGACGCTGTGCAGGGCGGAGGCGACGTCGAGCGTCGTCGGGCCCGCCGAGAGGGCGACCGAGGAACCCGGTTGGACGAGGGACGCGGCGAGTTCTCCGATCGAACGTTCCAGGTGTCGGTTCCCGGTGTCTCGTGTCGGGAAACCGAACTCCGCGCCGAAACCCTCGGGGAGGGCCGCGCCGCCGTGGACACGGTCGGCGAGACCCAATCGAGACAGTTCCGTGATGTCCCGGCGGATCGTCACGTCCGAGACGCCGAGGCGGTCCACCAGGTCGGAGACGCGGACGCTTCCGCTGCTGCGCAACGCTTCGAGGATGAGTTTCTGTCGATTTCGAGCCAGTACCACCGGGACACCCCCACCCCACGGCGAGCGTGGTTCCGTCGACCTTGACCCGTCGAGCATGCGGCTCGGGGGTCCCGGAGTCAACGCCGACGGGCGGTTTCGGACACCGGTTTCGACCAGACCCGAACATCAACGGGTCACAGGTTCGTTCGGTTCTGCGCGAACAGCTTGACAGCGGACGGCCCCGGGCCCAGAGTTGTTGTCGTGGTCGACCGCGTTCCCGGTCGACTCGAAGACGCGCAGAGCCGGCCCTCGCCGGACGCCGACGAAGGAGTCGCGATGAACCGCCCCACCACCGAAGCCGAGTACCTCGCAGGCCTCGTGCCCGCCTCCGCCGGCCGCCACGGTTTCAGCCGTCGCTCGATGCTGCGTGGCTCGCTGCTCGCCGCCGGCGTTCCCGCCCTGCTCGCCGCGTGCGGCGGCAACGACACCGCCGGTGGCGGTGGCGGGGGCGGTGGCGGCGACGTCACCCTCGGCTCGAACTTCTCCGACGCGGTCCCGGTCAAGGCCATGAACGCCATGGTCGCCGACGCTCAGACCAAGCAGGGCATCAAGGTCAAGCTGAACACCGTCGACCACACGACCTTCCAGAACAACATCAACAACTACCTCCAGGGCAGCCCGGACGACGTGTTCGCCTGGTTCGCCGGGTACCGCATGCAGTTCTTCGCCGCCCAGGGCCTCGCCTCGGACCTGACCGACGTCTGGAGCACCATCGGGGCGAACTACACCGACGCCTTCAAGAAGGCCTCCACGGGCGAGGACGGCAAGCAGTACTTCGTCCCGACCACCTACGGCCCGTGGGCCGTCTTCTACCGCAAGTCGCTCTGGGCGGAGAAGGGCTACACGGCCCCCGAGACCCTCGACGAGATGGTCACCCTGTCCAAGAAGATGCAGACCGACGGCCTCGTGCCGCTGGCTTTCGCGGACAAGGAGGGCTGGCCGGCCATGGGCACCTTCGACCAGCTCAACATGCGCATCAACGGCTACCAGTTCCACGTCGACCTGATGGCCGGCAAGGAGGCCTGGACCGACCAGAAGGTCAAGACGGTCTTCGACACCTGGAAGGGGCTGCTGCCCTACCACCAGACCGACTCCCTGGGTCGCACCTGGCAGGAGGCGGCCACCGGTGTCGTCAACAAGACCTCGGGCATGATGGTCATCGGTTCCTTCATCGGCCAGCAGTTCGAGGACGCCGACCAGGACGACATCGACTTCTTCAACTTCCCCGAGGTCGACTCCAACATCGGCGCGGACGCGGTCGAGGCCCCCATCGACGGCTTCATGATGTCGAAGCGGCCCCGCAACGAGGCCGGCGCCAAGAAGCTGCTCGAGTACTTCGGCTCGCCCGACGACGGTGTCGTCCAGACGACGAACGACCCTTCGGGCATCGCGGCGAACACGAAGTCCGACCAGGGCCACTACACCGAGCTGCAGAAGAAGTGCGCGCAGTTCGTGGCCAGCGCCAAGTCCATCTCGCAGTTCATGGACCGCGACACCCGTCCGGACTTCGCCTCCACGGTCATGATCCCGGAGCTGCAGAAGTTCATCTCGGACCCGAGCGACATCGACGGTCTGTGCACCGAGATCGAAAACCAGAAGAAGAGCATCTTCACCTCCTGAGGAGCGTTCCGTGTCGTCTCCCGACCTGCCGCTCGTCGCCCCGCAGACGGCGCACCCCGCGCCGACTGCGGGGTCGCACCACGGCACCGGCAAGAACCAGCGCGTCAAGCGGCTCAGCGGCTTCGACCGCATCGCCGTCATCCTCATGGTGGCGATCCCGACCCTGATCGTCGTCGGCCTGATCTGGCTCCCCGCGATCTCCTCGGTCTTCCTGTCCTTCACCAACTGGAACGGGATCGGGTCGCTCGCCGACGTCAAGATCATCGGCGTGGAGAACTACACCAACGTCTTCACGAACTACCCGCCCTTCAAGCCGGCGATCGAGCACAACCTGATCTGGCTCGTCGTGATGTTCGTGGTGGCGACCCCGCTGGGCATCCTCTTCGCGGTCCTCATCGACAAGGACCTCAAGGGCAGCCGGTTCTACCAGACCGCGCTGTACCTGCCGGTCGTGCTGTCGCTGGCGCTCGTCGGGTTCATCTGGCAGCTCATGTACTCCCGGGACCAGGGCCTCATCAACGCGGTCCTCGGGACGCAGGTCGACTTCTACGGCGACCCGAAGTGGAACCTGTGGGCAGCGCTCTTCGCGACCTGCTGGAAGCAGGTCGGCTACGTGATGCTGCTGTACTTGGCCGGCCTCAAGGGGGTCGACGCCTCGCTCAAGGAGGCGGCGCAGATGGACGGCGCCAACCAGGTCCAGACGTTCTTCCGGATCGTCTTCCCGGTCATGCGTCCCATCAACATCATCGTGCTCGTCATCACCGTCATCGAGTCCCTGCGCGCCTTCGACCTGGTGTGGGTCATCAACCAGGGCCGCAACGGACTGGAACTGATCGCCACGCTGGTCACCGCGAACATCGTCGGTGAGGCGAGCCGCATCGGCTTCGGATCGGCGCTGGCGACGATCATGCTGTTGATCTCGCTGGTCTTCATCAGCATCTACCTGGCGGTCGTCATGCGAGAGGAAGAACGATGAGCTCCACCACCGTGCCTCGGGTCCGCGGCCAGGCCGCGGACGTCCCGAAGGTGCCGCACAAGGTGCCGCCGGCCCGGATCGTGCTGTACGTCTTCCTCATCGCCGCGTCGGTGCTCTGGCTCTTCCCGCTGCTGTGGGCGGTCTTCAACTCCTTCCGCGACTACGGGTACACCCAGGCGCACGGCTACGCCTCCTTCGGCGGGTTCACGATCCAGAACTACGTGAACGCCTGGCAGCAGGGCGACTTCGGGCAGCACTTCCTGAACTCGGTCATCATCACGGTGCCCTCCGTGGTGCTGGCCCTGTTCCTGGCCTCGATGGTCGCGTTCGTGGTGGCCCGGTTCAACTTCAAGTTCAACCTGGCCCTGCTGGGGCTGTTCACCGCCGCGAACCTGCTCCCGCCGCAGGCGCTGCTGATCCCGCTGTTCCGCCTGTTCAAGGCGATCCAGGTCCCGTACTGGTTCAGCTACTCCGGGACGCTGCTGGACAGCTACTGGGCGCTGATCATCGTCAACACCGCGTTCCAGACGGGGTTCTGCGCCTTCGTGCTCAGCAACTACATGAAGACGCTGCCCTACGAGCTCTACGAAGCTGCTCAGGTCGACGGCCTGAGCGTCTTCAAGCAGTACTGGCAGATCACCCTGCCGCTGTGCCGCCCGGCGCTGGCGGCCCTCGCGGTGCTCGAGATCACCTGGATCTACAACGAGTTCTTCTGGGCGACGGTGCTGCTGCAGTCGGGGGACAAGTTCCCGATCACCAGCTCGCTGAACAACCTCAAGGGCCAGTTCTTCACCGACTACAACCTGCTGTCGGCCGGCTCGGTGCTGGTCGCGCTGCCGGTGCTCGTCGTGTTCTTCGCACTGCAGAAGCAGTTCGTCTCCGGTCTGACGCTGGGAGCCACCAAGGGATGAGCCACTGGTTCGAGGACTTCACGCCCGCGCGGGGGAACCTCCCCGCGCGGGCGTGGGTGCGTTCCGATGCACCCACGCTGTCGCTGAACGGCGGCTGGCGGTTCCGCTACGCCGAGCGCGCGGACACCCCGGCCGACCTCGCCGACCCGGCGCTGGACGACGCGGCCTGGGGCGAGATCACCGTTCCCGGGCACTGGCAGCTGCAGGGCTGGGGTGAACCCGCCTACACGAACATCGTCTACCCGTTCCCCGTCGAGCCGCCCTTCGTGCCCGACGAGAACCCGACCGGGGACCACCGCCGCACCTTCGTGCTGCCCGACGGGTTCACCGCCGGCGCCCCCCGCGTGGTCCTGCGCTTCGAGGGGGTCGACTCCGCGTTCACCGCGTGGGTCGACGGGACCGAGGTCGGCCGCTCCGTCGGGTCCCGCCTCCCGGTGGAGTTCGACGTCACCGACGCCCTGGTCGGCTCCGACGAGCACGTCCTCGCGGTGCGGGTGCACCAGTGGTCCGCGGCGAGCTACGTCGAGGACCAGGACATGTGGTGGCTGTCGGGGATCTTCCGCGACGTCACCCTCCTGGCCCGTCCCCTCGACGGCGTCGAGGACGTCTTCGTCCACGCCGGTTACGACCACACCACGGGCGCGGGGACGCTGCGGGTCGACACCCCTTCGGCGGCGCGGCTGCTCGTGCCCGAACTGGGCGTCGACGTCGCCACGAACGAGGACGTCGTCCTCGAGCGCGTCGAGCCCTGGTCCGCGGAGGTGCCCCGGCTCTACGCCGCCGAGGTCGTCTCGGCGGGGGAGCGGGTCCGGCTGCGCATCGGCTTCCGCACCGTCGCCGTGCTCGACGGCGTGTTCACGGTCAACGGCGCCCCGGTCAAGCTGCGCGGGGTGAACCGCCACGAGGTCTCCGCCGACCGCGGTCGCGCCGTCACCCCGGCCGAGATGCTGGCCGACGTCCTGCTCATGAAGCAGCACAACGTGAACGCCGTCCGCACCAGCCACTACCCGCCCCACCCCGCGTTCCTGGACCTGTGCGACGAGCACGGCCTCTGGGTCGTCGACGAGTGCGACCTGGAGACCCACGGCTTCTGGCTGCTGGACTGGCGCGACAACCCCTCCGACGACCCGCGCTGGCGCGAGGCCCTGCTGGACCGGATGCGGCGCACCGTCGAGCGGGACAAGAACCACGCGAGCGTCGTGCTCTGGTCGCTGGGCAACGAGAGCGGGACCGGGCAGAACCTGGCCGCCATGTCGGCCTGGACGAAGGACCGCGACCCGTCCCGGCTGGTCCACTACGAACACGACTGGGCCGTCCCCTACGCCGACGTCTACTCCCGCATGTACGCGAGCCACGCCGAGGTCGCCGACATCGCCACCCGGAGCGAGGAGGCCCTGCCGGACGCGGAGGCGGACGCCCGGCGACGGGCCATGCCGTTCGTGCAGTGCGAGTACGCCCACGCCATGGGCAACGGCCCGGGCGGGCTCGTCGAGTACCAGGACCTCTTCGAGAGCTCCGAGCGGTGCATGGGCGGTTTCGTCTGGGAGTGGATCGACCACGGTCTGCGCCAGCAGGGTCCGGACGGCCGGGAACGCTTCGCCTACGGCGGCGACTTCGGGGAACCCCTGCACGACGGCGCCTTCGTCGCCGACGGTCTGGTCTTCCCTGACCGCACCCCGTCCCCGGGCCTGCTCGACTACGCCGCCGTCATCGCCCAGGTGCGGTTGCGACCCGAGGGGACGCGGCTGCGGTTGACCAACCACTACGACGTGGTCGACCTCGCCCACGTCCGCCTGCGGTGGAGCGTCGCCGACGAGGGGATCGAGGTCGCCCACGGTGACCTGCCCACCCCCGACCTGGCCCCGCGCGCCTCGGTGTTGCTCGACCTCCCCGCGGAGGTCCGGCAGCTCTCCCCGGCCGTGGGTGAACGCTGGTTCACCGTCGTCGCCGAGCTCGTGGACGAGACCGGCTGGGCGCCGGCGGGTCACGTGCTGGGACGGGGACAGGTGCAGCTGGTGGAGGCCGCGCTGCCGAAGACCCCGGCCGCGATCGCCCCGGTCCGCCGGGGACCGGACCTGCTGGTCGGGCCGGCCGTCCTCGACGCCCGGACCGGGACGTTGCGGGCCCTGGGCGGGCTCCCGGTGGAGACCCTCGAACTGTCGGTGTGGCGCGCCCCCACCGACAACGACCGCGGGGAGCACGGGGAACCCCTGGAACCCACCTGGCGCACCCTCGGTCTGCACCGGCTGCGGCACCGCACGGTCTCCGTCGCCGTGTCCGAGCGCGACGTCGTCGTGACCGGGCGTTCCGCCCCGGCGGGCACGGACACGGGGTTCGCGACGACCTGGCGGTGGAGCGACGTCGGGGGAGCCGTCCGGCTCGAGGTCGACGTGACCCCCGAGACCCCGGGTGGGCTGTCGGTCCCGTTGCCGCGGCTGGGAATCCGGTTGGCGCTGCCGCGCACGCTGCGGCGGTTGGACTGGTTCGGCCGTGGTCCCGGCGAGGCCTACCCGGACACCGGGTCGGCGACGTGGACCGGGAGGTTCTCGCGGTCGGTGGAGGAGTTGCAGACCCCCTACGTCCGTCCGCAGGAGAACGGCCAGCGGGCCGACGTGCGGTGGGCGGTCCTGACCGCCGCCGACGGTTCGGGCCTGCGGGTCCGCGCGGAACCCACGATCGGGGTGACGGTGCGGCCGTGGAGCACCGAGACCCTCGACGCCGCGACGCACACCTCGGCGCTGGACGACGAAGGCCGGATCTGGTTGCACCTCGACCAGGCCCAGCAGGGGATCGGGACGGGTTCCTGCGGACCGGGTGCGCTGCCGGCCTACCGGCTCCAGGCGCAGCCGACGCGGTTCGTGCTCACCTTCGAACCGGTGGTCTGAAGGCTGCGGTCCGGACGTCCGTCAGCGGCGTGAGCCGAGGACGAACGTCCGGATCGCGGTCACGGCCGCACCCCGGGCCCACTCCGCGAAACCCGTGAGCTGCACGTCGACCACGAGTTCCGAGGCCATCCGGCTGCGGCCCTGCGCGATCCCGTCGTGCAGGGCCGCCTGGCCGACCTCGGCGAGGCGCGCGTTCTCGCCCGAGATGACGATCCTCTCGGGCATGGTGAAGTTCCCCACCGCCGCCACCAGGTCGTCGACGATGACGGGCAACCTGCGTTCGGCTGCGAGGGCCGTCCCGAACGGGACGTCCTCCCACCCCGGGTAGCGCGCTGTCGACGGTGCCGTCGGCGTCAAGGCGACCGCCGAGATCGACACCCACGGGCCGGGCCATGACGACCGGTGGAGGGCCTCATCGACCAGGAGTGCATGCCCCCGCCGGCCTTCACCGAGGGTGGCTCGCCCGACCAGCAGGTACAGGGGCCGACGCACGCTGGACGCGCTCCTCACGGCGAAGGCGCCGCCGTGACGGACGAGGGGTTCGTGGGGGTGACCGACCGGGTGGCGCGGTAGGCGCCGGGGGAGCAGCCGCAGGCGCGCGCGAAGTGCGCGTACAGGCTGCTCCCCGAGCCGAAACCCGCGGCGTGCGCGACGGCGGCCGTCGTCAGGGAGGTCGTCAGCAGCAGTCGCTGCGCTTCGGCGATGCGGTGGCGCAGCAGCTGGTCGCCCAGGGTGACGCCGGTGGAGCGCCGGAACAACGTCGTCGCGTAGTTCGGGTTGAGGTTCGCCGCCCGGGCGATGTCGGCGGGGGAGATCGCCTCCCGGAAGTTCTCGGCGGTGTAGCGGGCCATCAGTGCGACGGGGCGCAGCGCGGACCGTGGCCGGTCGGCGGGGGTGGGGATCGGTTCCCGGTGTCCCAGGATTCTCAGCACCAGAGCGTTCGCCTCGAGCAGGAGCATGGCCGTGTCCGCCCCGGCGTCGAGGTCCCGCCGCCAGGTCTCGAACTGCGCCTCGACGTGCGTCCCGACGGCCGCCGTCGGCACGACGACGGTGCCGTGGGACATGACGACGGTCGAGAAGGCCTCGGGCAGTGCCCAGCGCAGGGCCGCCGCGAGCGGTAGGTGGATCCAGCAGATGTCGCTCTCCTGCGACCGATCCGCCCCGATCAACCGGTGGGGCGCCGCGGCCCAGAACAGGGCGGTGTGCCCTTCGGGGACGAGCACCCGCTCACCCCCCAGGAGGTACTCCAGCGATCCACGCAGCGCGACGTTGATCTCCAGGTCGTCGTGACGGTGGAACTCCCGCATCGGTGGTGCGGAACCGCGGTGCACCCAGAGGGCGGGTTCCTGGACGTCCGGGGTGTTCACAGACCCGAGCGTAGCTGAGGATACTGGAACCACTGCGGTGACTTCTTGAAGGCCGTCGACCGGTCCGCGGCCTAGGATCGAGCCATGTCCTCGACGCAGAGCCCCAAGATCACCATCATCGGCGCTGGTGGTTTCGTCTTCCCCTTCCGCCTCATCGGCGACCTCGTGAGCTTCCCGGCCCTGCGTTCGGCGCAGTTGTGCCTGATGGACGTGAACCCCGACAAGCTGGCCCCCGTCGCCGACGCGGCGCGCAAGCTCGTCGCCCACCACGGGTTCGACACCGAGGTCGTCGAGACCACCGACCGCCGGACCGCCCTCGACGGTGCCGACTTCGTCATCATCACCTTCCAGGTCGGGGGCGTGGAGTCCTACGAGCACGACGTGCTCATCCCGCGCAAGTACGGCATCGACCAAACCGTCGGTGACACCATCGGGCCCGGCGGGGTGTTCCGCTTCCTGCGCTCGGTCCCCGCCTACGCGGCGATCGCCGCCGACGCGCGCGAGGTCTGCCCGGACGCGGTGTTCATCAACTACGCGAACCCGATGGCGATGGCCACCGCCTACCTCAACGCCCAGGGCCTGAAGACCGTCGGCCTCTGCCACAGCGTCCAGGGCACGACCCGCATGCTGGCCCGCACCCTCGGCGTCCCCTACGACGAGGTGAACTTCCTCTCGGCCGGCATCAACCACCAGGCCTGGATCCTGAGGTTCCGCCACGGCACCGAGGACCTCTACCCGCGACTGCGCGAGGTGATGAACCAGAAGCACGTCGTCGGCCGGGCGGCCGCCGAACTCGCCGGCGACGACGGCGACCACAGCGAGGCCGCCGCCTCCGCCAGCACCTACGAGGGTGGCAACGAGCAGGTGCGCACGACCATCATGAAGTCGTTCGGCTACTTCGAGACCGAGTCCAGCCACCACGCCTCGGAGTACCTGCCGTACTTCCGAAAGAACGCGGAGATGATCCGCGAGTACATCCCCGAGCGCTGGGACTACTACGAGATCTGCGTCAACCACGACGACCAGGGCGACATCGACACCCAGCTCGAGAAGCTCAAGGCCGACCTCGCCCCGAGCGTCGAGTACGGCGCGTCGATCGTGAACTCCGTCGTCACCGGTGTCCCCAGCGTCGTCTACGGCAACGTCCCCAACGCCACCGGCGTGATCTCGAACCTGCCCGCCGACGCGTGCGTCGAGGTGCCCTGCCTCGTCGACGAGAACGGCGTGCAGCCGACGGCCATCGGGGAACTGCCGCTGCAGCTGGCGGCGCTGAACCGGACCAACGTCAACGTGCAGACCCTCGCCGTCCGCGCCGCGCTCACCGGCGACGTCGAGAACGTCCACCACGCGGTCGCGATGGACCCGTTGACCGCGGCGCTGCTGACGCTGGAGCAGATCCGGGCCATGACCGACGAACTGCTCGCCGCGCACGCGGACCGGCTGCCGGAGGCGCTGCGCCCGTGAGCCGTCCACCGATGGGCTGGAACAGCTGGGACTGCTACGGCACGACCGTGACCGAGGAGGAGGTGCTCGCCAACGCCCGCTTCATGGCCGAGCACCTCCTGGAGTTCGGCTGGGACACCGTCGTCGTCGACATCGACTGGTCCGACCCGACGGCCCGCGCACACGGGTACAACGACGGGGCGCCGCTCTGCCTCGACGAGCTCGGCCGGCTGGTGCCGGACCCGGGCCGCTTCCCGTCCGCCGCGGGTGGGGAGGGGTTCGCTCCGCTGGCCGAGCAGGTGCACGCCCTCGGCCTGAAGTTCGGGATCCACGTCATGCGCGGGATCCCGCGCTCGGTGCCCGGGGTGGACGAGGTGGCCGACCGGACCAACGTGTGCGAGTGGAACCCCGACATGTTCGGCCTCGACCACACGAACCCGGGCGCTCAGGCCTACTACGACTCGGTCCTGAGCCTCTACGCGCAGTGGGGCGTCGACTTCCTCAAGGTCGACGACATGCTCTGGCCCTACCAGGCCGTCGACATCGAGGCCTTCGCCGCCGCCATCCGGCGCTGCGGGCGGCCGATGGAACTCAGCCTGTCGCCCGGACGTGACCTCTCCCTGTCGCGGTTGGACCACCTGCGCGAGCACGCCACGATGTGGCGGATCTGCGACGACCTGTGGGACCGGTGGGAGGACGTCGAGGCGAACTTCGCCCGGTTCGCGCGCTGGGCCCCGCACGCGGGGCCGCAGGGGTGGCCGGACGGCGACATGCTCCCGCTCGGTCGGGTGGGGATCCGCGCCGAACGGGGGGAACCCCGGCACGACCGGTTGACGCCGGCCGAACGCAGGACCCTCATGACGTTGTGGGTGGTGGCCCGGTCGCCGTTGATGATCGGCGGTGACCTGCCGACCTCGGACCCGGCGACGATCGCGTTGTTCACCAACCCCGACGTGCTCGCCGTCCTGTCCTCCACGGGGAACCGCGAGGTGTTCCGGGAGGGACCGCTGGTGCTCTGGACGTCGCAGGGGGAGGGCGTCGGCTACGTCGCCGCCTTCAACCTGGGCCCGGAGCCCCTCGAGGTCGCCCTCGACAGCCAGAACGTCGACCTGCCCGCGCGACTCGGCACCGTCGAGGAGTTGTGGACGGGGACACCCGTCTCGACGGTCCCGGTGACGGCGCAGGAGGACTCGACCCGCGGCGTCGCGCCCGGCAGCACCGCGATCCCCGTCGTGCTCGCACCGCACGGTGCCGTGCTCTTGCGCCACACCCCCTGACCCCCCATCCCGGAGGGCGGAAACAACACCTTCCGCCCTCCGGGGAGGCGTTCGAGGGCGGAAAGTGTTGTTTCCGCGGGGGAGAAGCGTCAGGTGTAGAGCGAGAAGGCCGGGTGGGCGCCGGTGAGGAAGTGGTCGCCGACCTCGCGCGCCTTGTACTGCACGGGGTCGTGCAGGGTGTGGGTGCGGACGTTGCGCCAGAACCGGTCGAACCCGAACCGGTTCGCCGACGCCCGGGCCCCGGTCACCTCGAAGATCGCCGACGTCGCCTCCAGGGCCAGGTCGGAGGACACGACCTTGAGGGCCGCGATCTCCTCCGCGACCTCGCCGCGTTCGGCCCAGGTCAGGTCCCCGCCGCGCTCGTGCGCCTGCGACAGCGACTCACCGACGCTGCGGCCCAGGGCCTCCGCCGCCCGCAGCCGGGCCACGAGCCGCCCGTACGTGGCGAGCACGTAGGGGTCCTCGACGGCCTTCTGCACGTCGGAGAGCAGCCACGGCCGTGACGACGTGCGGGTGTACTCCGCGGCGGCCTCCAAGGCCCCCCGGGTGACCCCGAGGTAGAAGTGCCCGAACGCGGCCTGGATCGCGGGCGTGACCAGCGACCCGAACGCCCCGCTCGTCGACGCCGAGCCGAGGACCGCGTCGGGTTCGACGCGAACGTCGTCGAAGCGCACCGAACCCGACGCGGACAGCCGCTGACCGAGGTTGTCCCAGTCGCCCCCCTTGACGAAACCCTCGGCCTCGCGGGGGACGACGACCAGCAGGTCCTCCCCGGTGTCGGTCAGGCCACCCACCACCGTGACGTCACCGACGCTCGCGCCGGTGGAGAAGTTCTTCGTGCCCCGCAACCGGTACCCGTCCCCGTCGCGGACGAGCTGCAGGTCCGGGTCGACGGGGTTCACCGAGTCGCCCCACAACCACTGGTTCTCGGCCGTGGGCACACCCCAGCGGCGCCGGCCCGCGTCGTCGGCGACCCAGACGAGGTTGTGCGCGTTGACGTAGTGGTAGGCGAGCAGTTGCGCGATCGAGCCGTCGGCCCGGGCGATCTCGCGGACCACCTCGAGCGCGACCGACCACGGCAGGCCGGCCCCGCCGATCGTCGCGGGCAGCAGCACGTTCGGCAGGCCCGCCTTGCGCAGCAGTTCGGCCTCGGCGAACGGTTCGGCGTTCGCCCGGTCACGCTCGAGCGCGTCGAGGGCGAGGTGGTTCGCGACGTCGCGGGCGGCGTCGAGGACCTGGTTCCTGGTGGTCATGGTTCTCCTCACACCCACCCGTTCGCGGGTGGGAAGACGTCGAGCAGGGCGGAGAGGTTCGAGGACACCGACGCCGCGGCGGAGTCGGCGGCGACGGGGGCCGTCACCGCGGCACCCGGGAGACCTTGTACGCCGCCGCCGGGTGGTCGTCGCGCACGTGGACCTGACCCTTGCCGTAGATCGTCTCGCGCAGCGTCTCCCCCTCGTAGTCGCTGGGGTAGACGCCACGGCGTTGCAGCTCGGGGACGATGAACTCGACGATGTCCTCGAACGTGCCCGGGGTGACGGCGTAGGCGCAGTTGAACCCGTCGACGTCACCGACCTCGATCCAGCGCTGCAGTTCGTCCGCGACGGTGGTGGGGGAGCCGACGATCACGGCACCCATCCCCCCGATCCCCACCCAGTTCGCGATGTCGCGGGGCGTCCACTTCCGGTCCGGGTCGGCGGTGGAGAACGCCTCGACGGCGCTGCGGACGGCTTCCGTCTCGGCGTACTCCAGCGGCTCGTCCGGCGGGTAGCTCGCCAGGTCCAGCCCGCTCCAGCCGCCGTAGAGGTTCAGGGCGCCGTCGTAGCTGACGTACTGCGCGTAGTCCTCGTACTTCGCCCGCGCCTCCTCGTCGGTGGCCGCGGTGATGATCGTGACGAGCGTGAACACCTTGACGCTGCGCGGGTCGCGACCGGCCTGCGCGGCCGAGGCCCGGAGCCGGTCGACCCAGGGGCGCATGACCTCGGGACGCGTGGCGGTGTTGAAGATCGCCTCCCCGTGCCGGGCCGCGAACGCGATCCCCCGCGGGGAGGCACCGGCCTGGAAGATGACCGGCGTGCGCTGCGGGGACGGCGCGGTGAGCCCGATGCCGGGGACGTCGAAGAACCGGCCGTGGTGCTCGATCGGGTGGACCTTCGCCGGGTCGGTGAACACCCCCGCCTCCGCGTCGCGGACGACGGCGTCGTCCTCCCAGGAGCCCTCCCACAACTTGTAGACGACCTCCATGAACTCCTCGCCGAGCTCGTAGCGGTCGTCGTGGGTGATCTGGGTGGAGAGGCCGAGGTTCCTCGCGGCGGACTCGAGGTAGCTGGTCACGACGTTCCAGCCGACGCGACCGTTGGTGTAGTGGTCCAGCGTCGCCATCTTCCGGGCGAAGGAGTACGGCTGTTCGTAGGTCAGCGAGACGGTGACGCCGAACCCGAGGTGCTCGGTGACCGCACCCATCGCCGACACCGCGAGCAGCGGGTCGCCCACGGGGACCTGCGTCGACTCGCGCAGCGCCGTCTCGGGACCCTGCTGGTAGACGTCGTAGATCCCGAGGACGTCGGCGATGAAGAGCGAGTCGAACCTCCCGCGCTCCAGCAGCTTCGCGAGGTCGGTCCAGTAGCGGATGTCGTCGAAGCGGTGCGACTCGTCGGCCGGGTGCCTCCACAACCCGGGGGACTGGTGACCGACGCAGGTCATGTCGAAGGCGTTCAGGTGGATCCTGCGGTCGGTCACGGACGTCTCCTCGAACTCGGTCACTTGACGGCCCCGGCGGACAACCCACCGACGAGCCACTTCTGGGCCACCACCGCGAGCACGTACATCGGGATGATCCCGACGAGCGACGCCGCGGCCTGCTGGCCGAACTGCACCGTGCGGTCACCCTGGAACAGCGACAACCCGACCGGCAGGGTCTGGCTGGAGGTGCTCTGCGAGAACGACACGGCGAAGAGGAACTCGTTGTAGGACAGGAACAGGCAGATCAGTAGGGCGGCGACGAGTCCGGGCGCCAGCAGCGGCAGCACCAGGTGCCACAGCCCCCTCGTCGTGGACAGGCCGTCGACCCAGCCGGCCTCCTCGACCTCCAGCGGGATGCGCCGCACGAAACCGTCGAGCAACCACACGGCGACGGGGACGTTGGCCAGGCCGTTGACCAGGACCAGCCCGATCGCGGAGTTCGTCAGGTCCGCCTGCTTGAGCAAGTAGTACAGCGGCAGGACCGCCACGATCGGCGGGGCGCAGTAGCTGGCCAGCAGCACCGTCTGCAGACGCTCACCGCGCGCCCCGGCCCGGGCGGTCACGTAGGCGGCGGGTACCGCGACGATCGAGGTGAGCAGCGTCGCCCCGATCGCGACGACCCACGAGTTCGCGAGCATCGTCGAGAGCGGGACCGTCGCGAAGGCCTTGCTGAAGTTCGACCACACGAAGTTCGTCGGCAGCCAGCCGCCGTTGGCGATGTCGTCCACGCTGCGCAGCGACAGCGAGACCATGAACAGCATCGGCAGCAGCGCCACGAACGCGACGGCCGCCAGGATCACGCGCAGACCGCTGCGGCGCAGCACGGCGCCGGTCACCGGTCGGCCTTCACGGCACGCGAACGCACCAGCGTCACCACGGTGGTGAGGACCCCGACGACCAGGCCGAAGACCAGCGTCTCGGCGGCGGCCGTCCCGATCTCGTAGCTGCCGCGCATGCCCGTCCGGAAGATCTCGAAGCTGCTGACGATGGTGGAGACCCCCGGCCCGCCCTGGGTCACCACGGTCACCAGGTCGAAGACCTTCAACCCGATGACGAGTTCCAGCAGCAGGACCGAGAGGACGTTGGGGGCGACGACCGGCCAGACCACCGAGGTGAACGTGCGGAACGCACCGGCGCCGTCGAGGGAGGCCGCCTCGCGGAGTTCCTCGGGGACCCCCAGCAGGGCCGCGAAGACCAGCAGGGTCACCAGGGGCGTCCACTGCCAGACGTGCATGACGATCAACGCGGCGAAGGCTCCCACGCTGTCGCCCAACGGGTTCGCGCCGGGGAAGCCGATCGCCGAGAACAACCCGCCGAACGCGCCCCCGACCGGGGCGAGCATGAGCTTCCAGGCCACCCCGACCATGACGGGCGGCGTGACCAGGGGCAGCAGGAGGATCGTTCCCACCGCGCCGAACCGGGTCCCCCGCGCGTGCAGCAACAGGGCGAGGGCGATGCCGAGTCCCGTCGCGACCAGGGCGGCCACGACGGCGAAGACCACGGAACGGACCAGCGAACCCGCGAAGGCCAGCGACTCCCAGGCGTCGACGAAGTTGTCGACCCCCGTGAAGTGCTGGAGGGGTTTGCCCAGCGACGACTTCGTGAAGGCCAGGGCCACGACGAACACCGTCGGGTAGACCAGCATGAGCGCCAGCCCCGCGAGGCTGGGCGCGGCCAGCCACGTCGAGACGTGCCCCGGCCGGTGGCGGCCGGGGACCGCGCGCCGGGCCGCAGGATCGCGGCGACCCCGCCGCGGCCCGGGCACGGTGCGCTGCCCGTCCAGGAGCTGGCTCATCCGAGTTCCTTCTCCCAGCTCTCAGCGGCCTTGTCGAGCGCGGCCTGCGGTTCCGTGGACCCCTGGATGGCGAGCGCCAGCTGGTCGACGAGGTCCTGCAGCGCCTTCGGCGCACCGGCCCGGCTCGGCCAGGCCAGCGGGTCACCGTCGAGACCCTCGCGGATGACGTCGGTCGCGATGCCCGCGGCCGTGGCGTAGTCGGTGGAGTCCAGGACGGTCTTGCGCGCCGGGTCGATCCCAGAACCCGCGGTGGAGGCGAGCAGCAGGTTGTTCTCCTGGTTCGTCGCCCACTTCACGAAGGCGGCGGACTTGTCGATCTGCTGGGAGGCGCTCGAGACGCCCAGGCCGAACCCGGCGTCCAGCGCGGTGCGCGCGGTCGTGTTCTTCCCGCCCACGGGGAGCGTGACCACGCCCCACTTGTCGACGATCTTCGAGCCGGCCGGGTCCTGCGCCTTCAGCCCGAGGTCGGTCCAGGTGTCGAGCATCGCGCCCTGACCGGAGAGGAAGGCGGAGTTGGCCTGGTCGAAGCCGGTCTGCAGCGGTGTCGGCAGGGCCGCGGGGGAGACGTCGATGAGGTGCTGCAGCGCGGCCAGCCCCTCCGCCCCGTGGAACGCGGCCTTGCCGTCGGAGCCGACGAGCGTGCCGCCGTAGCCGGCGAGGCGGTTGATGAAGGAGCAGCCCAGGATCATCGGGACCTGCTGACCCTCGACGATCGCGCCGTAGACGCTGCCGCCGGAGTCCTGGGTGATCTTCGCGGCGACCGCGTCGTAGTCGTCCCAGGTGTTGGGCGGTTCGACGCCGTACTTCTCGAAGACCTCGGTGTTGTAGTAGAGGACGTGGGTGTCGCCGTCGAAGGGCAGGCCGTAGCGCTTGCCGTCGATCAGGGTGTACGGGTCGTAGATCGAGGGCAGGAAGTCGTCGGTCGCGATGTCGGTGTTCGCGCCGATCCAGTCCGTGAGGTCGACCAGGGCGCCGGCGTCGACGAGCTGGCCGAGGCCGAAGTAGAAGTAGTCGAAGACGTCGAACTCCCCGTCGCCGCCCTGCACGTCCAGGATCTGCTTGCTCGTGAGCTGGTCGTAGGGGATCGCCGTGACCTCGAGCTTCCCGCCGAACTCCGCCGCGAACTTCTTGCCGAGCAGGTCCGTGAAGGCCAGCACGTGCGGCTGGTTCACCATCAGCTTGATCGTCGCCCCCTTGAGGTCGACGGCCTTCCCGGCGCTCAGGCCCGAGGAGGTGCTCTCGTCACCGCAGGCGGCCAGCGTGCCGGTGCCGGCGAGCGCGCCGAGGCCGAGAGCCCCGGAGAGGACCCGCCGACGGGACGCGAGGAGTCGGGAGGTGCTGGCGGGCAGGAGGGTGCGACGGGGCGCGGACATGGGTGTGCTCCGGGGGGTAGGCGGACGGTGACCGTCCGTCGGGGTGCGCGAGGGCGCGGGGGAGGAGGTCGAGCGAGGTGCTGCGGGGATGCGGCGGCGGTGCTCAGACCGCGCGCGGCGTCCCCCGGCGCATCGGAGCGCCCTGGCGACACGCCGTGGAGGCGGCGCGCGAGAAGTCGACGTGGAAGCGCCGGGTCAGGGTCGAGCGGGTACGGCTGATCACGCTGTTTCCTCCATCGCCCTGGCGGGAGCACCTGCCGCTGCGCGGTGGTTGCTGTGGCGTCGTCGAGCCAGGTCTCTCGGCCACTCTGGATGGTGTTGATCGGAGAGTAGCGGACCGCCGGCCCCCTTGGCGACGGTTGCCGCGGACGGCCCGGACCCGTCCTGGCGAGCTGTGCGACACTGACAGTGGTCGAGCGTTCCCTACACCGGGCGCCCGGCCCGCTGTCGAGACCGTCGCCCTGCGCGCGGGCTCCGGGGAGCGCCGCGGTCCAGTGGAAGGACCTCGCAGGCGCCCCGGGCCACACGCCGGACGTCGACCGCCGGCGGCACGGACGGAGCACGCGAAGAGCGCGAACCCGTCGGTGCACACAGAGGACTTCCGTCGGGTGCGGGACGACCCACCCGGCGATTCCGACCAGGACGCTCGCGCGGCCGTGGGTTCACCGGTGGAGCGGGCGCCGCGGGCGAGCGGAGCACCCGTGAGCACCACACCCGAAGAGAACGACGCAGCAGCAGCCGAGGGCGCGGCGACGACGCGGCCCCGCCGGCGCCGTGCGGCGAGTCGACCCGCCGGTCCGCCGGCCCACGTCGACGTGTCAGGCGAGACCAGCGCCGCGGCCGAGCCCGCCACCCCCGCCACCCCCGCTGTGGCGGAACCGACGCCCGATCCCGTCGTGGCGGCGGAGCCGGAGCCCGTCGTGGCCCCGGCACCCGAGCCTGTCGTGGAGACCGAGGCGCCGCCGCGTCGTCGTGCGCGTCGGGCGACCCGCAAGGTCGCGACCCCGGCCGAGGTGGCCGCCGAACCCGTTGTCGCCGAACCCGTCGTGGAACCCGTGGCGGAGGTGACCCCCCAGGTCGAGGTCACCCCGGAACCCACCCCCGAGCCCGCCGTCGAACCGGCCGCCGTGGAGACCACTGCGGAGGCCCCCGCCGAGGCCCCGGCCGCGGCCCCCGCCCGTCGTCGTCGCAGCCGCAAGACGGCCGTCGCGCCCGTGGTGCCGGCCGTCCCCGTCGAGGAGGAGCCCGTCGAGGCCGCTGCGCTCGCGCAGGACGTCCCGGTGGAGGAAGCCCCCGTCGAGACCCCCGTCACCCCGGTGGCGGAGGACCCCGACCTCATGGACGACCCGGTCCTGCTGCGAGCCGCCGGGTTCGCCCAGGGACGACGGGCCCCCAGCGAGGGTGAGCGTGCCGCCGACGCGGCCGCCCGCGCCACCGCCCTCTTCTTCCAGGCCCCCGTCGACGAGGAGCCCGTGCGTCGCAGCCGTCGCGCCTCCGCACCCGCCGGCCCGCCCCCCGTCAGCGACCAGGACACCTTCGCCTTCGACGGCGAGGAGGACGGCGAGTCCGACGTCGAGGTGGACGACGCCCTCGACCGGACCGGTGACGAGGACGACCAGATCGATGACCAGGGTGACGCGGGCGACGACGACCACGACGACGACGACGACGGTGGTGCGCCGCGTCGGCGTCGCCGCCGCGGTGGCCGCGGTCGCCGCAGCCGCACCCCCGTCGACGGTGACGTCGAGGACGAGTCGGGCGAGACCGGCGCGGACGACGAGGACGTCGCCGAGACCGACTCCGGGGACCAGACCGAGGACCCCGAGGACGAGACCGAGCAGGACGACGACGGCGAGGAGTCGAACGGGTCCTCCCGCCGCCGTCGTCGCCGTCGCCGTCGCAGCGGTTCCGCGGAGTCCGAGGACGTCTCGCCCGACGACCCGCCGAACACCGTCACCCGGGTCCGGGAACCGCGTCGTCCCCGTGCCGCGGTCACGATCGGTGGCACCGGCGAGGACGAGATCACCGCGCTCAAGGGCTCGACGCGTCTCGAGGCGAAGAAGGTGCGCCGCCGCGAGGGCCGCGAGCAGGGCCGCAAGCGCACGATCCTCACCGAGGCCGAGTTCCTGGCCCGCCGCGAGTCCGTCGAACGCGTGATGGTCGTGCGTCAGCAGGACGACAAGACCCAGATCGGCGTCCTCGAGGACGGGATCCTCGTCGAGCACTACGGCGCGAAGTCCGCGCAGACCACGATGGTCGGCAACGTGTACCTGGGCCGCGTGCAGAACGTGCTGCCCAGCATGGAGGCCGCGTTCATCGACGTCGGCAAGGGCCGCAACGCCGTGCTGTACGCCGGTGAGGTCAACTGGGACGCCGCCGGGCTCGAGGGGCAGCCGCGCCGGATCGAGGCGGCGCTGAAGTCCGGCGACTCCGTCCTGGTCCAGGTCACCAAGGACCCGGTCGGGCACAAGGGTGCGCGACTCACCAGCCAGGTCTCGCTGCCCGGTCGCTACCTCGTCTACGTCCCCCGCGGGTCGATGACGGGCATCTCCCGCAAGCTGCCCGACACCGAGCGCGCGCGGTTGAAGAAGGTCCTCAAGCAGGTCGTCCCGGAGGGGGCCGGCGTCATCGTGCGCACGGCCGCCGAGGGTGTGGCCGAGGAGGAGCTGGCCGCGGACGTGCAGCGGTTGCAGGCCACCTGGGAGGCCATCGAGGCCAAGGCGTCCAGCAAGAACTCGCCGATCCTGCTGCACGGCGAGCCGGACCTCACCGTCCGTGTCGTGCGCGACGTCTTCAACGAGGACTTCACCCAGCTCGTCGTGTCCGGGGACGAGGCGTGGGAAACGGTGCGCGACTACGTCGACGACGTGGCCCCCGACCTCGCTGACCGGCTCGTGCGCTGGGAGGGGAGCGAGGACGTCTTCGCCCACCACCGCATCGACGAGCAGCTGCAGAAGGCGCTGGGCCGCAAGGTCTGGCTGCCCTCGGGCGGTTCCCTGGTCATCGACCCGACGGAGGCCATGCACGTGGTCGACGTCAACACCGGGAAGTTCACCGGTGTCGGCGGGACCCTCGAGGAGACCGTCACCCGCAACAACCTCGAGGCCGCGGAGGAGATCGTCCGTCAGCTCCGGCTGCGCGACATCGGCGGGATCATCGTCATCGACTTCATCGACATGGTCCTCGAGTCCAACCGCGACCTCGTGCTGCGCCGCCTCATCGAGTGCCTGGGCCGGGACCGGACCAAGCACCAGGTGGCCGAGGTGACCTCGCTCGGGCTGGTCCAGATGACGCGCAAGCGGACCGGACAGGGCCTCGCGGCGGTCCTCGAGGAGCTCGACGCCGCCGCCGACGCGAACCCCGCCCCGCAGCCGACGCCCACGGGTTCCTCGAGCTCCTCCAGCGGTTCCTCCGGCCCCTCCTCGAACGGTGGGGGCAACGGCGGTTCCGGTGGCAACGGGGGCAGCACGAAGTCCCGCTCGCGCCGTGGTCGGGGCCGGGACAAGGGGGCCGAGGGGGAGACGGAGAACGGCCGTCCCGCCGGCGACGCCCCCTCGGTCGAGGGATCCTCCTCGAACGGCTCCGCCCCGCGCGGGGAGTCCGAGCAGGACGCCCCCCGGGAGCCCGCCAAGGACTCCGCGGTCCTCGCCGCGATCGCGGCCGTGGCCGCGGCCGCCCGCCACAAGGAGCGCGAGGAGCGCGAGGGGTCCGCCCCGGGCGCCTCGTCCGCGGGCGACTGAACGACTCGGCCGGCCGTTCGCGGCCAGCCGTTTTGACCCATGGGACGGCGTTCCGTACGCTTGACCCTTGGTGCGCCATCGTGCGCGAGCCACAGACCGTCCATCGGTCTGCTGGCCTTCCAGTTGTGACGAGAGAAACGGGTTCGTTGTGGTGTACGCCATCGTCCGCGCCGGCGGCCGGCAGGAGAAGGTCTCGGTCGGCGACGTGCTGACCATCGACCGTGTCCCCGTGGCCAACGGGGAGACGCTGCAACTGCAGCCCCTTCTCCTCGTCGACGGTGAGACCGTGACTCACGAGGCTTCGGCTCTCGCGGGTGTCAAGGTCGTCGCCGAGGTGGTCGAGGAGGCCAAGGGCCCCAAGATCACCATCCTGAAGTACAAGAACAAGACCGGGTACCGCAAGCGTCAGGGCCACCGCCAGCCGCTGACCCGCGTCAAGATCACCAGCATCGGGGAGTGAGCTGACTCATGGCACACAAGAAGGGCGCGAGCTCCTCGCGCAACGGTCGTGACTCCAACGCCCAGCGCCTCGGCGTCAAGCGCTTCGGCGGTCAGGTCGTCCTCGCGGGCGAGATCATCGTCCGCCAGCGCGGCACCCACTTCCACCCCGGTGCGGGTGTGGGCCGTGGCGGCGACGACACGCTGTTCGCTCTGATCCCCGGCGCCGTCGAGTTCGGCACGCGTCGTGGCCGCAAGGTCATCAACATCGTCGCAGCCGGCGTGTGACGTACCACCAGTCGTGAACGCGGAGGGGCGGACCGGAGCGATCCGGTCCGCCCCTCCGTGCGTCAGCCCCCGCAATCGTGGAGCCGGCGCCCAGCGCCGGAGATCGAGCTGGGACTACCTGCAAGATCACCATCGCTGGGCTACGAGAGGCTTTCAACCATGTCCACCCACTTCGTCGACCGCGTCGTCGTCCACGCGTCCGGCGGTGACGGCGGCAACGGGTGCGCCTCGGTCCACCGCGAGAAGTTCAAGCCGCTCGGCGGCCCCGACGGCGGCAACGGCGGCAAGGGCGGGGACGTGATCCTCGAGGTCGACCCGCAGGTGACGACCCTCCTCGAGCTCCAGCGCCGGCCGCACCGCAGCGCGCCCGACGGCCGCTTCGGGATGGGCAGCCACCGCAACGGCGCCGAGGGCGACGACCTCGTCATCGGCGTCCCCGAGGGCACCATCGTGCGTTCGGCCAAGGGCGAGATCCTCGCCGACATGGTCGGCTACGGGACCCGTTTCGTGGCCGCTCCCGGTGGACGCGGTGGTCTGGGCAACGCGGCGCTGGCCTCCGCCAAGCGCAAGGCGCCCGGTTTCGCCCTCCTCGGTGAGCCCGGTGAGGTCCTCGACCTGCACCTGGAGGTCAAGACCCTCGCCGACGTCGCGCTCGTCGGGTTCCCCAGCGCCGGCAAGTCCAGCCTGGTGGCGGCGTTGTCCGCGGCCCGGCCCAAGATCGCCGACTACCCCTTCACCACGCTCGTCCCCAACCTCGGTGTCGTCGAGGCCGGTTCCACCCGCTACACCATCGCCGACGTCCCCGGGTTGATCCCCGGCGCCAGCGAGGGCCGCGGGCTGGGCCTGGACTTCCTGCGCCACGTCGAGCGTTGCGTCGCCCTGGTCCACGTCCTCGACGGCGCGAACCTCGAGAGCGACCGCGACCCGGTCAGCGACCTCGAGGCGATCGAGAAGGAGTTGGCCGCCTACCCCGTCGACGACGGCACGGTCCCGTTGCAGGACCGTCCGCGGATCATCGTGATCAACAAGGCCGACGTGCCCGACGCGCGGGACATGGCCGAGATCGTCCGCGCCGACCTCGAGCAGCGCGGCGCGCCCGTGTTCGTCGTCTCCGCGGTCGCGCACACCGGGCTCCGCGAGCTCTCCTTCGCGATGGCCGAACTCGTCGCCGCGTCGCGAGCCGCTGCGCCGGAAGCGGTCCCGACCCGGATCGTGCTCAACCCGCCCGCGATCAACGACCAGGGCTTCAAGGTCACGCGCGAGGAGTACGGCGACGTCGAGGACCGTCAGGTCCGCTTCCGCGTCCGGGGCGAGAAGCCCCGTCGCTGGGTCCGCCAGACCGACTTCACCAACGACGAGGCCGTCGGCTACCTGGCCGACCGCCTCGCCCGCCTGGGCGTCGAGGACGAGCTGTTCAAGGCCGGGGCGACCCCGGGCGCCGAGGTGGTCATCGGCGACGACGCGAACGCCGTCGTCTTCGACTGGGAACCCACGATGATCGCCGGGGCCGAGGTCCTGGGCCAGCGCGGCAGCGACCTGCGCCTGGAGGACCACTCCCGTCCCACCCGTGACGAGAAGCGCGTCCAGGAACGCGAGCGTCGTGCCGCCAAGGCCGAGGCCCGCGGGGAGCTCGAGACCGAACGCCAGGCCGGTCACTGGACCAACGAGGACACCACCAGCGAGGAGTTCTCACAGCAGTGACCACCCCGTCCCCGGTCGCCCGGCGCGAGGACCTCGCGCAGGCCCGGCGCGTCGTCGTCAAGGTCGGCTCGTCGTCGCTGACGACGGCGGCCGGGGGACTGGACGCGTCGCGGTTGGACGCGCTCGTGGACGTGCTCGCGCGACGTCGGCTGGGGGGCGGGGACGTCGTCCTCGTCTCCTCCGGCGCCATCGCGGCGGGGTTGGCGCCGCTGGGCCTGCGCAAGCGTCCGCGTGACCTGGCGAGCCAGCAGGCCGCGGCCAGCGTCGGGCAGGGCCTGCTGCTGGCCGAGTACACCCGGGCCTTCGCCCGAGCCGGCCTCACCGTCGGGCAGGTGCTGCTGACGGCCGAGGACGTCGTGCGACGCACCCACTACGGCAACGCCCAGCGCACGCTGGAACGGTTGCTCGGCCTCGGGGTCGTGCCCGTGGTCAACGAGAACGACACCGTCGCGACCCACGAGATCCGCTTCGGCGACAACGACCGGCTCGCGGCGCTCGTCGCCCACCTCGTGCGCGCCGACGCGCTCGTGCTGCTCTCCGACGTCGACGCCCTCTACGACGCCCCGCCCTCGACGCCGGGCGCGCGCCGGATCGCCACGGTCCGCGGCCCCGAGGACCTCTCGGGGGTGACCGTCGGCTCCGCCGGGGCCGCGGGCGTCGGGACGGGCGGGATGAGCACGAAGGTCGAGGCCGCCGCGATCGCCGTCGCCGCGGGGGTACCGACGCTGGTGACCTCCGCGACGCTCGCGCACGACGCGCTGAGCGGGGTGGACGTCGGCACCTGGTTCGCGCTGCCCACCGCTCGCCGGGCCCGCCGCAGCACGCGACAGCTCTGGCTCGCGCACGCCGCCGCACCCGCCGGCCGGCTCGTGCTCGACGACGGGGCCGTGCGCGCGGTGCGCGCCAACCGCTCCTCGCTGCTGCCCGCGGGGGTCGTCGGGGTGTCGGGACGCTTCCGCGCGGGGGACCCGGTGGACCTGGTCGACGGAAACGGCCACGCGCTGGCCCGGGGACTGGTGAACTACTCCTCGGAAGAACTGCCGGACATGCTCGGCCGGTCGACGCGCGAGCTCGCCCGGCAGTGGGGCCCGGCCTACGAGCGCGAGGTGGTCCACCGTGACCACCTGGTGCTCCTGGGGCGCTGACCGCGCCCTCGACCCAGACAGCTTCGAACCGGGGAGCCAGGAGTGGCGCAGACGCCGTTGCCGTTGTGGTCGGTGACCTTGACGGTCGCCGGGGTCGAGACCGACCTGGAGACCCTGCGCAGCGCGCTCGACCGCCTGCTGAGCGAGCACCCGTTCCTCTCCAGCGTGCGCTACAGCAGCACGAGGGTGGAACTGCGCTACTGGGACGAGGCCCGCGACGTCGACGACGCCGCCGCGATGGCCCTGCGGTTGTGGCCCGAGCACCGCGCGAGCGCCGGGTTGCCGTGCTGGTCGGTGGTCGGTGTCGAGGTCGTCGACCGCGCGACCGTGGAGCACCGGGTCGACCAGCAGGCGGAACGCCGGCGCCACGGGGTCGGCGGCGGGGGAGTGCCCACCCGCCGCGTGCGGACCCTCGACCTGATCGGCGACATCGCTCCCTGGTGAGGTCCCTGGCCTCGCCGGCGAAGGATCGTTGAACGATCTGCGGGGCACGCGTAGGCTGCGGCCATGACGCTCGCGCCCGAGAAGGCTGCCGGAACCACCGTCGAGGACGCCGTGCTGGCGGTCTGCCGACGCGCCAAGGTGGCGTCACGACCGTTGCGCGTGGCCACCCGGGCGACCAAGGACGCCGCGCTGCACGCGATCGCGGACGCCATCGACGCCGCCACCGAGCGCATCGTGGCGGCCAACGCCGAGGACCTCGCCCGCGGCGAGGCCGACGGCACCTCCCAGCACCTGCTCGACCGCCTCCGCCTGGACCCGGTCCGGGTCGCCGCCGCGGTCCGCGAGGTCGCGGCGCTGCCCGACCCCGTCGGCGAGGTCGTCCGCGGCTCCACCCTCCCCAACGGCATCCGGCTGCGGCAGCTGCGCGTCCCCATGGGGGTGCTCGGCGTGGTCTACGAGGCCCGGCCCAACGTGACGGTCGACGTCGCGGTGCTGGCGCTCAAGAGCGGCAACGCCGTCGTCCTGCGCGGTGGCTCGGCCGCGCAGTCCAGCAACACCGTCCTCGTCGAGGTCATCCGCGCAGCCCTGGAGAGCGCCGGGCTGCCCGCCGACGCGGTCACGAGCATCGACGACTTCGGCCGGGACGGGGTCGGGGTCCTGTTGACCGCCCGCGGGCTGGTCGACCTCCTCGTCCCGCGCGGCGGCGCCGACCTCATCCAGCGCGTCGTGCGGGAGGCGACCGTCCCCGTCATCGAGACCGGCGTCGGCAACTGCCACGTCTACGTCGACGCCTCCGCCGACCTCGCCCAGGCCGTCCAGATCGTCCTCAACGCCAAGACCTCGCGACCCAGCGTCTGCAACGCGGCGGAGACCGTCCTCGTCCACTCGGCGCTCGCCGCCGACTTCCTGCCGACGCTGCTCGCCGCGCTGCACGGGGCGGGTGTGCTCCTGCACGCCGACGCGACCTCGCTGCGGGCCGCGCAGGCGCAGGGGATCCCGGCCGAGCCCGTCACCGACGCGGACTGGGCGGCGGAGTTCCACGGGATGGAGATCGCCGTCGGCGTCGTCGACTCGGTCCAGGACGCCGTCGAGCACATCTCCCGGTGGACCTCCGCGCACACCGAAGCCGTGCTCGCGACCGACGTCCGGGTCACCGACTACTTCTGCGCCGCAGTCGACTCCGCGGTCGTCGCGGTGAACGCCTCGACGAGGTTCACCGACGGCGGGGAGTTCGGGCTGGGAGCCGAGGTCGGGATCTCCACCCAGAAGCTGCACGCCCGCGGCCCGATGGGGCTGGCCGAGCTGACCACCACGACGTGGCAGGTGCTCGGCGACGGTCACGTCCGCGTCTGACCCCGGTCCGCAGGGTCCTCGAGGGAGTCGCTCGCCACCAGGTACGTCGGCCGGTTCTGCAGTTGCACGTAGAGCCGCCCGACGTACTCGCCGAGCACCCCGAGGCAGAGCAGCTGCAGCGTGCCGACCCCGGCGACGACGGCCAGCGTCGACGTCCACCCCGGCACGGTCGACCCGAGCGCGAACGACACCAGCGCGTAGAGCAGCAGCAGGAACGTCAGCAGCGCCCCGCCCAGGCCGAAGAACGACGCCAGGCGCAGCGGTGCCGTCGAGGACCCGGTGATGGCGTCCAGGGAGAGTCGCAGCATCCGCCCCAGCGGGTACTTGGTGCGCCCGGCGCCGCGGGCCTCGCGGACGTAGCCGACGGTGGTGGAGGCGAAGCCGAGGTCGGGGACGACGAGGCGCAGCACCCGGTGCGCCTCGGGCAGGCCCAGGACGGTGTCCACGACGACCCGGCTCGTGAAGCGGAAGTCCCCCGCCTGCGCGGGGGCCCGACCGCCGAGCGCGGAGACCAGGCGGTAGAAGGCGGCCGCCGTCAGCCTCTTGAGGACGGAGTCGACGGAGCGGTCCTCGCGCACGGCGTAGACGACGTCGTTCCCGGCGGCGGCGGCGAGCATCCGGGGGAGGACCTCCGGCGGGTCCTGCAGGTCGGCGTCCATGGTGAGCACCCCGCCGCGCCCGCGGGCCCGGGCCAGCCCCGCCGAGAGGGCCGCCTGGTGTCCGGCGTTGGCGCGCAGACGGACCACCCGCAGCTGCGGCCAGTCCCGGCGCAACCGGGCGAGGACGACGGGCGTCGGGTCCGAGCTGCCGTCGTCGACGACGAGCACCTCGTAGCCGCCGAGACCCTGTTCGAGCAGGCCGTCGAGCACGGGACGCAGCCGCTGCGCGAACGCGGGCAGCACCTCGGCCTCGTCGAAGGCCGGCACCACCACGGACAGGGCGACGTCGGGGGGGCTCTCGGCGGTCGACACGTGGGGATCCTCCCGCACACCCGCCCCGCGGTGCTCCGCGCGCCGTGACAGACTGACCACCGGCTCCACCGCACGACCCAGCACGCACCGATCAGCACGCACCAGCCCGCAAGCCAGGAGGACGACCATGCTGCACGCGCTCGTCGCGCAGGCCAACCAGGCGACCGAAGAGGTCCACGGGAAGCTGCCCATGCCGCCCATCGCCTTCATGATCGTGGCGCTGTGCCTCCTCGCGATGATGCTCATCGTGACGCTGGCGTTCAAGAGCGTCGGGACCCGCCACTGAGCTCGTCGGCGGGTCGCCGGCCCCGGGTCGGGGTCATGGGTGGCACCTTCGACCCGATCCACCACGGGCACCTGGTGGCCGCCAGCGAGGTGGCCGCCCGCTTCGACCTGGACGAGGTCGTGTTCGTCCCCACGGGCAAGCCCTGGCAGAAGTCGCGCGTCGACATCGCCCCGGCCGAGCACCGCTACCTCATGACGGTGATCGCGACGGCGTCGAACCCGCGGTTCACGGTGTCGCGCATCGACATCGACCGCGGCGGGTTCACGTACACGATCGACACGCTGCGTGAGCTGCGTGAGATCCGTCCTGAGGCCGACCTCTTCTTCATCACGGGCGCCGACGCCCTCGCGCAGATCCTGCAGTGGAAGGACGTCGCGGAGCTCTGGTCGCTGGCCCACTTCGTCGGCGTCAGCCGGCCGGGCCACCCCCTCAGCGACGACGGCCTGCCGCTGGACGGGGTCAGCCTGATGGAGGTCCCGGCGCTGTCGATCTCCTCCACGGACTGCCGCGATCGCGTCGCCGGCGGCCTCCCGGTCTGGTACCTCGTGCCCGACGGTGTCGTCCAGCACATCTCCAAGCACGGCCTGTACGCGGCCCCGGCGGAGGGTGCGGCGGTCGGCGCCCGGCAGGAGGCTCTCGCCGTGGGAGAATCAGCGGACTGACCGCTTCCCGGGCCTCGTGCCCGGCCGACACCTGCTCATGCAGGCGAGGAGTTCCGTGCCCGCAACCGATCGAGCCCTCGAGCTGGTGACCAGCGCCGCGGCCGCGGCGACGGACAAGCTCGCGACCGACGTCATCGCGCTCGACGTGTCCGACCAGCTCTTCATCACCGACGCCTTCCTGGTGGCCTCGGCTCCCAACGAACGCCAGGTGCGCGCCATCGCCGAGGCCATCGAGGAGAAGCTCCTCCCGATGGGCTCCAAGCCGGTGCGCCGCGAGGGCGAACGCGAAGGCCGCTGGGTCCTCCTGGACTTCGTCGACCTCGTCGTGCACGTCCAGCACACCGAGGAGCGCGAGTACTACGCGCTCGAGCGGCTGTGGAAGGACTGCCCGGTCATCGAACTGGCGGCTACCGCGTCCACGGCGGCGTCCGCGCCGTCCGACAGTCAGGCGTGACGGCTTCCACCGTCGTCCTCTGGCGTCACGGGCGCACCCCGTTCAACGCCGAGAACCGCTTCCAGGGCCAGCTCGACGTCCCCCTCGACGACGTCGGGCGGGCCCAGGCCGCCGCAGCGGCGGCTCACCTCTGCACCCTGCCGATCGACGTGGTCGTCTCCAGCGACCTCGTCCGCGCGCTCGACACCGCCTCGGCCCTCACGTCCCGCACCGGGCACACCCTCACCCGTGACCCCGCCCTGCGCGAGGTCGACGCGGGGGAGTGGCAGGGCCTGGTCGGCGCCGAGATCGCGCGGAAGTGGCCGCAGGAGCACGCGGCCTGGCGTCGTGGCGACGACGTCGCGATGGGTGGGGGCGAGACCCGCACCCGGCTCGGTGAGCGCATCGCCGCCGCCGTCGAGGCGCACGCCGCCGCGGTCCCCGACGGGGGGACCCTGCTCGTCGCCTCGCACGGCGCGGCGTTGAAGGCGGGTGTGCTGCGCCTCCTCGACCTGCCGGTGACCGCGGGCAGCGCCTTCGCGGGCTTCCGCAACGCCCACTGGGCGGTGCTGCGCCGCCGTTCCCGGGAGTGGGTCCTGGAGGAGTACAACGCCGGCCCGCCCGGCGCTGCGGTGGGCGCCGAGGGCTGACGCCGCGCCCCGGGGTGGTTCGGACCACCCCGGCCGGTGCGGTAGTGTTGTCCTCGTTGCCGGGGGAAACCCTGAGTGACGAAAGCGGGGCTGTGGCGCAGCTGGTAGCGCACCTCCATGGCATGGAGGGGGTCAGGGGTTCGAATCCCCTCAGCTCCACCGCAGACGGAAGGCCCGGACGAGAGTCCGGGCCTTCCGTCGTTCCCGGGACTTCACCACCTGCGATCCAGGCCGGCCAGCACGTCGTCCAGCACCGGGACGAGAGCACGCTCCGAGCCCCACGTCCCCGGTTGCCCGCTGCGCACGGCAGCGGCCAGCACGACGCGACGCCGGTCCCGGCGCGCGGTGCCGACGGCGACGACGGAGCCGTAGCGCGCGGTGGCGGTGCTCCCGCTGAACTCCCACCCGCCGGCGAGGCGGGCCGTGGGGAACAGCCCGCTGAGCACACCCCGGCTGCCGGGCGGGAGGACGCCGCCGAGGAGCAGCACCGCGTGGTCGAGAGCCAGGGCCGTGACCGTGGTCGTGTCGCGCGGGTCCCAGGGGTCACCGCCGCAGGAGGCCGGGGCGACCCGGTCCAGCCTCGTCCACTCGTCGCCGAGCTCCCGGCAGAACCCGGTGAGGGCCGCGGGCCCGCCGACGTGGCGCACGAGCAGGTTCGTGGCCGTCGCGTCGCCGCGACGCAGGGCCGCGTCGCCGAGACGGGCCAGGGACAACCCCTGCTGCAGGTGCCAGGCGCAGACGGGGGAGGAGCGCACGACGTCACCGCGGGTGAAGCGGACGACGCGGGTGAGCTCGTCCACACCGCGCTCGCGCAGGAGGAGGCCGAGGGCGAGACCGGCGGAGAGGGTCAGCACGGGGCAGGGGCGTTCGGCGCGGTGCTCGAGGCGACGCCCGGTCAGCAGGTCGGTGGCGCTGAGGGAGACGTCATCGGGTCGCGGTCCGGCGGGGGCGGCGAGGAGGCCCAGGACGCCGGCCGTGACGGCACCTCGTCGGGACACGTCCACGATGCGCCTCCTCGTCGCCGGGCTCGTCACCAGCGTGCGCCGATCCGCCCGCCCGCGCCAGAGGCCGGACGTGCGGGGCGGTGCGCGGTGGGTCCGAGGACGACGACGGCCCGGGTCCTCGACGAGGTCGAGGCCCGGGCCGCGGTCGTGCGGGAGGAGGTCAGGACGCGCGCGTCCACCCCAGGGCAGGGGCCACGTGCTCGACGATCGAGCTCATGAGGTGGGCGTTGTAGTCGACCCCGAGGGCGTTCGGGATCGTCACCAGCAGGGTGTCGGCCTCCTGGACGGCCACGTCCTTGGCCAGGTCCTCCGCGACCTGGTCCGGGTCCCCGGCGTAGGTCCGCCCGAAGCGGGCGAGGCCGGGTTCGCCGAGCGAACCGACCTGGTCGGTGGAGTGCCGGTCGCGGCCGAAGTAGGCCTCGTCGAGGTCGTTGACGATCGGCATCACGCTGCGCGACACCGAGACCCGCGGCTCGCGCGAGTGACCGGAGTCCTTCCAGACCTGGCGGTACAGGGCGATCTGCTCGGCCTGCAGCTCGTCGAAGGGGATGCCCGTGTCCTCGGTGAGCAGGGTCGAGCTCATGAGGTTCAGGCCCTGCTCGGCCGTCCAGCGCGCGGTCTCGCGCGAGCCGGAGCCCCACCAGATCCGGTCGGAGAGGCCCGGGGCCTGGGGGAGGACCGGCAGCGCTCGCGAACTGCCCGTCATCCGCGGGTTCGCCTCGGCGACCTTGCCGCCGGCGATGGCGTGGCGGAAGACGTCGAGGTGACGCCGGGCCATGTCGCCCTCGGTCTCACCCTCGGCCGGGACGTGGCCGAACGTCGCGGGACCGTGCAGGGCGGGCTCGGGTGAACCACGGCTCACGCCGAGCTGCAGCCGGCCGTCGGAGATGAGGTCGGTCATCGCCGCCTCCTCCGCCATGTAGAGCGGGTTCTCGTAGCGCATGTCGATGACGCCGGTGCCGAGCTCGATGCGGCTCGTGCGCGCGGCCATCGCGGCGAGGACCGGGAAGGGGGCCGCCTGCTGACGCGCGAAGTGGTGGACGCGGACGTAGGCGCCGTCGAAGCCGAGTTCCTCGGCCGCCACCGCCAGTTCCACCGTCTGCACGAGGGCGTCGCGGGCGGTGCGGGCCGCCGACCCGGCGACGGGTTGGTAGTGCCCGAAGGAGAGGAACCCGATGCGTTTCGCGGACCTGTTCACACTGTCATTGAACCATCAACATCCTCGGTGTGTTCCAGGATGGGGTCGTGCTCTCCAAAGACACCCAGGTGTGCCTCTCCCTGTCCGGCCGGCCCAGCAACCTCGGGACCCGGTTCCACAACTTCCTCTACGCCGAGCTCGGGCTCGACTTCGTCTACAAGGCGTTCACGACGACCGACCTGCCCGCCGCGATCGGCGGCCTCCGCGCCCTCGGCATCCGCGGTGCCGGGATCTCGATGCCCTTCAAGGAGGCCGTCATCCCGCTCGTCGACGCCCTCGACCCCTCCGCGGCCGCCATCGACTCGGTCAACACCATCGTCAACACCCCGATCGACGGGGTGGCCCACCTCGTCGCCCACAACACCGACTACCTCGCCGTCGCCGGCCTCCTCGCCACCCACGGCATCGTCCCCAGCGGCCCCGCCGCCGTCCTCGGCAGCGGCGGGATGGCCAAGGCCTCGCTCGCCGCCCTGCGCGACAACGGCTTCGACGACCTCGTCGTCGTCGCCCGCAACCCCCAGGCCGGCCCGGCGCTCGCCGCGGCCCACGGCGCGCGCTGGGTGCCCGACCTCGGGGAGCACCGCCCGACCCTGCTGCTGAACGCCACCCCCGTCGGGATGGCCGGTGGCTCCGCCGCCGCGGACCTCCCCGTGCCGCGGGCCGCCGTCGAGGCCGCCGACGCCGTCTTCGAGGTCGTCGCCGTCCCCGAGGACACCCCCTTCGTCCGCCTCGGTCGTGAGCTGGGCAAGCAGGTCGTCACCGGGACCGAGGTGGCCGCCCTGCAGGCCGCGGAGCAGTTCGTCCTCTACACCGGCGTTCGCCCGGACGAGGACCAGGTGCGCCGGGCGGGTGAGTTCTCGCGCGCCACGGCCTGAGACGGGCGGTCCACCCGGATCGCCGCGTCACGATGCACGGATGCGCTCGTCACCCTCTCGCCCCATCCAGCCGACACCTCCGCGTGCCGACGTCACCAGGGTGAACAGCACCCCCGGATCCTCCGAGCCCTCGGTCCGTCCGGCGCGCGCCAGCAGCAGCCCCGCCGGCCGCACGTGGACCACCGCTCTCGTCGCCGTGCCCGTGGCGGGGGTCCTCGCGACCGCCGTCACGGCCACCGTGGCCCCGGTGACCACCACCCTCCTCGTCGCCCTCGGCTGCGCCCTGGCGCTCGCGGGGATCCTCGCCGCGGCTCTCGCGGTCGCGCACCGGGCGCACCGGGAGGCCGAGCGAGCCGCCGACTCGCTGGTGTCCGCCCTCGAGCACGCCCGGGACGAGAACGTCAACGACGTGGTCACGGGGCTGCTCAACCGTCGGGGGCTGATGCTCATCGGCAACCAGGTGCTGGAGTCGGCCCGCCGCTCCGGGGGCGCCGTGCACGCCTGCATCATCGAGGTCACCCCCGGTGTGCAGGTCGGTGGCCTCGTGCGCAGCGCCGACGAGCAGCGCCGGCAGCAGGAGGCCGAGTGGGCCGCCGCGGCCGGTTCGCTGCGGGCCGCGACCCGCACCTCCGACGTCGTCGCCCGCGTGGACGAGGGCCGCTTCATCGTCCTGGGACCCGGGGCCGGGCTGCACGCCCAGGAGCTGGAACGGCGGATGCGCGTCGGGTTGGCGCAGGAGCGGCTGCAGGTCGCCGCAGCCCTCGACCCGGCCGCGACCGCCGGCGGGGCGCCCAGTGCGCGGCTGTCCGTCGAGGCCGGCGCGGCCGTGCTGGCGCCCTGGGACGAGGGTGGCGTCACCGACCTGCTGGTGCGCGCCGAGCAGGCCCTGGCCCAGCGTCGCGCGTTGCGTCGCAGCACCCCGCAGCACGGCTGGGGTCGACGTCGCGCCGACCGCTCGGCCCGTCCGGAACGCTCGTGAGTCCGACGGAGTAGGCTGTCGGTCGTGTCTTCCCGCCGACTTGCCAGCCGGCGCTGAGCTGCTGCGACCTCGCAGGTGCCGGCGCCGTGACCCCTCCTGAGTGAGGGGTCTTCCGCTGTCCGCAGGAGGTTCAGGTGCGGGACGCACGGACGCACCGGGAGGACGAGATGACGCAGGCCGACACGCAGGCACGGGACGAGGCGGACGAGAACCGCTACGACGCGTTCGCGCTGCAGGAGAAGTGGTTGCCGGTCTGGGACGAGCGCAAGCCGTTCACGAGCGGTGAGGCGGGCGACGAACGCCCGAAGAAGTACGTGCTGGACATGTTCCCGTACCCCTCCGGCGACCTGCACATGGGTCACGCCGAGGCGTACGCGCTCGGGGACGTCATCGCGCGGTACTGGCTGCAGCGCGGTTTCGACGTGATGCACCCGATCGGCTGGGACGCCTTCGGTCTGCCCGCCGAGAACGCCGCCATCAAGCGCGGCCTCGACCCGCGGCAGTGGACGTACGACAACATCGCCCAGCAGCGTGCGTCGATGCGCCGCTACGCGTGCTCCTTCGACTGGGACCGGGTCCTGCACACGTCCGACCCCGAGTACTACAAGTGGAACCAGTGGCTGTTCCTCAAGCTGTACGAGAAGGGACTGGCCTACCGCAAGGACTCCCTGGTCAACTGGGACCCGGTGGACCAGACCGTGCTGGCCAACGAGCAGGTGCTGCCCGACGGCACCTCGGAACGTTCCGGCGCCAAGGTCGTCAAGAAGAAGCTGACCCAGTGGTACTTCCGGATCACCGACTACGCCGACCGGCTGCTGGACGACCTGGACGCCCTGGAGGGCCAGTGGCCCGCCAAGGTCATCTCGATGCAGCGCAACTGGATCGGGCGCTCCACCGGCGCCGAGGTCGAGTTCGTCATCGAGGGCCGCGCGGAGCCGATCAGCGTCTACACGACCCGACCGGACACCCTGCACGGCGCGACCTTCATGGTCGTCGCGGCCGACTCCGACCTGGCCGAGGAACTGGCCGCGGGCGCGTCGCCGGAGGTCCGTGAGCAGTTCGAGGTCTACCGCACCCAGGTGCAGGAGACCTCCGACATGGACCGCCTCGCCTCGGAGCGCGAGAAGACCGGGGTCGACCTGGGTCGTTTCGCGGTGAACCCGGTCAACGGGGAGCGGCTGCCGATCTGGGCCGCCGACTACGTCCTGGCCGACTACGGCACCGGCGCGATCATGGCCGTGCCCGCGCACGACCAGCGTGACCTCGACTTCGCCAAGGCGTTCGGCCTGCCCGTCCGGGTCGTCGTCGACGTCCGCGACGCGGACGGCAACCCCCTGCCCGACCCGGTGGAGTCCGGCGAGGCGACGGCCGGTGACGGCAGGCTGGTGAACTCCGGCGCGCTGGACGGCCTGGACAAGAAGGCCGGCATCGCCCGGGCGGTCGAGGACCTGGTCGCGGCCGGCAAGGGCCGGGCGGCGAAGAACTACCGCCTGCGCGACTGGCTGATCTCGCGTCAGCGCTACTGGGGCACCCCGATCCCCATCGTGCACACCGAGACCGGTGAGGTCCCGGTCCCCGAGGACCAGCTGCCCGTCGTGCTGCCGCCCTCGGAGGGTCTGAACCTCACCCCCAAGGGCACCTCGCCGCTGGGGGCGGCGGAGGACTGGGTGAACGTGCCCAGCCCCGTCGACGGAACTCCGGCGCGCCGGGACCCGGACACGATGGACACCTTTGTCGACTCGTCCTGGTACTACCTGCGCTTCGTGTCCCCGAAGGACGACACCCAGGCGTTCGACCGGGACCTCATCGCGCAGTGGGGCCCCATCGATCAGTACGTCGGCGGCGTCACGCACGCGATCCTGCACCTGCTCTACGCCCGGTTCATCACCAAGGTGCTGCACGACCTGGGCTACCTGCCCTTCGACGAACCCTTCACCCGCCTGCTGAACCAGGGCATGGTGCAGATGGAGGGTTCGGCGATGAGCAAGTCCAAGGGCAACATCGTGCGGCTCTCCGACCAGCTCGAGGAGCACGGCGTCGACGCCATCCGGCTGACGATGGCGTTCGCGGGCCCGCCCGAGGACGACATCGACTGGGCCGACGTGTCCCCGTCGGGTTCCTCGAAGTTCCTGGGCCGGGCGTGGCGCCTGGCGCGCGACGTCACCTCCGCTGCAGGGGTGGACCCCTCCACGGGTGACAACGCCCTGCGCTCGATCACGCACAAGACCGTGCACGAGGTGTCGCAGCACGTCGAGGCGTTCCGCTTCAACGTCGCCGTGGCCCGCGTCATGGAACTCGTGAACGCGACCCGCAAGGCGATCGACTCCGGCGTCGGGGGCGGGGACCCCGCCGTCCGCGAGGCCACCGAGGCGACGGCGATCATGCTGTCGCTCGTCGCGCCGTACACGGCCGAGGACATGTGGTCGCTGCTGGGCCACGACCCGTGCGTCGCCCGCGCCGGCTGGCCCGTCGTCGACGAGGCGCTGCTCGTCGAGGACACCGTGACGTGCGTGGTCCAGATCCAGGGCAAGGTGCGTGACCGGCTGGAGGTGTCCCCGGACATCACCCAGGAGGCGTTGCAGGAGCTGGCGCTGAGCTCGGAGAAGGTCCAGGCCGCGCTCGAGGGGCGGGGCCTGCGGACCGTCATCGTCCGGGCGCCGAAGCTCGTCAACATCGTCCCGGCCTGAGGAGTCCGGCGGTGAACGAGGGTTTCCGGTTGGTCACACCCCGGTTGCTGCTGCGGCGCTGGACCGCGGCCGACCGGGAACCCTTCGCCGAGCTCAACGCCGATCCCGAGGTGATGCGGCACTTCCCCGCGCCGCTGGACCGCGCGGGTTCCGACGCGCTGGCCGAGCGCTGCGACGGGGTCTTCGAGCAGAACCCGTTCGGGCTGTCCGCGGTGGAACGTCGCGAGGACGGGCGGTTCCTGGGGTTCACCGGTCTGCACCACATGCGCTGGTACCCCGACGACGTCGAGATCGGCTGGCGGCTCTCCCGGTCGGCGTGGGGCCAGGGGTTCGCGACCGAGGCGGCGTCGATGTGGGTGGGCTACGCCCGTGACGTGCTGCGGTTGCGGCGGTTGATCTCGATCATCCACCCCGACAACGTCGCCAGCTTCGCCGTGGCCCGCAAGCTCGGCATGACCGAGGGGTGGCGCGGGGACAGCGAGGAACGGCCCCACGTCGTGATGACCCTCCCGCTCTGAGCACGGCGCGCGAGGAGCCCGCCCGGGATCCGGGCGGGCTCCTCGTGCGTCGCGGGTCCTCAGGAGGCGTTGGCCTTCGCGACCAGTTCCGGCAGATCGCCCTCGGCGAGGGGGAACCCCGGGAAGCGGGTGAGGCGCTGCAGCGGGATGGCCCGCATCATCTGCCCGTTGTGCTCGTCGAAGAGCATCTCCGACCACATCGTGCCCTCGAGCGCGCTGCGGACGGCGTCCCCGGCGACGGGGTGGGCCAGCCACTCCTCGGCCTCGGCGTCCACGGCGAGTTCGAGCTTCACGCCCTGACCCTGCAGGGTCAGGGTCCGGGCGAGCCGGATGTCGCGGGAGGACGACCCGACGCGGATCCCGAAGTCGCCCCCTTCGAGGACCCACCGACCGGCGGCGCTGTGCCAGAACGAGAACGCGCGGGCGTCGAGGGAGACGACCACGCGGTCGCGTGCTCCGGCGGCCAGGGTCACCCGGGCGAACCCCTTCAGTTCCTGCTCGGGCCGGTAGACGCTCGCCTCGTGGTCGCTGACGTAGACCTGCACGGTCTCCGTCCCGGCGTGCGCGCCGGTGTTCTCCACGGTGAGCGAGACCTCGACGTGCTCGCCCCGGTCGACGACGCTGAGGTCGGAGTACGCGAAGGTCGTGTACGAGAGGCCGTGGCCGAACGGGTGGGCGACGGGCAGCTGGTGCGCGTCGTACCAGCGGTAGCCGATGAGCAGACCCTCGCCGTAGCGGACGTGGCCGTTCTCGCCGGGGAAGTTCCCGACGGTGGGGTTGTCGAGGTAGTTCAGCGGGACGGTCTCGGCGAGCTTGCCGGACGGGTTCGCGACCCCGGAGAGCAGGTCGGCGACGGCACCGCCACCGGCCTGGCCCCCGAGCCAGCCCTCGAGGACGGCCGGCACGGAACCCTGCCAGGGTGCGAGGTTGACGACGGACCCGTTGGCCAGGACGACGACGACGTTCGCGTTCGCGGCGACGACCTCCTCGAGCAGGTGGAGCTGCGCGGGCGGCAGGTTCGTGTGGTCGCGGTCGTAGCCCTCGGACTCGTAGGAGGCGGGCAGGCCGAGGAACAGCACGACGACCTCGGCGGCGGCCGCGTTCGCGACGGCCTCCGCGACGAGCCCGGGCTGGACCTCCTCGTCCTGGGGGACGAACCCGGCGGCGAAGGTGACCTCACGGTGGCCGGCGAACTGCGCCTGCAGGGCGGTCAGCGCGTCGTCGAGCCGGGTCGGGTTCACCTGGGAACTGCCGGCGCCCTGGTAGCGCGGGGTGCGGGCGAACTCGCCGACGACGGCGATGGTGCCGCCGGTCGCGGCCAGCGGCAGCACGTCGCCGGAGTTCTTCAGCAGCACGGCGCTCTCGGTGGCGGCCTCGCGGGCCAGGGCGTGGTGCTCGGCCACGTCGAACGAACCGGGGTCGGCGAGGGCGGCCTTCGACTTCTCGACGAGTTCCAGGACGCGCAGGGCGGCGCGGTCGACGTCCTCGGTGGAGAGGGTCCCGGCCGCCACGGCGGCGAGGATGCGCTGGGTGCCCGCTCCCGAGGACGAGGGCATCTCCAGGTCGAGACCGGCGGCGACGCCGTCCTCGCGGACGTTGACCGCACCCCAGTCGGAGACGACGAGGCCGGCGAAACCCCACTCCTCGCGCAGGACGGTGGTCAGCAACCAGGGGTCCTCGGAGGCGTAGACGCCGTTGATCCGGTTGTAGGAGCACATGACCGTCCACGGCTGCGCCTGCTTCACGACGCGCTCGAAGGCGGTCAGGTAGACCTCGCGCAGCGTCCGCTCGTCGACGTCGGCGGAGATCGTCATCCGCCGGGTCTCCTGGTTGTTCGCGGCGTAGTGCTTCAGCGACGTCCCGACGCCCTGGCTCTGGACGCCGTCGACCATGGCGGCGGCGAGGTCGCCGGCCAGCACGGGGTCCTCGGAGAAGTACTCGAAGTTGCGCCCGCACAGCGGGGACCGCTTCATGTTCACGCCCGGCCCGAGCAGGACCGACACCTTCTCGGCGCGGGTCTCGCGGCCCAGGGCCGCACCGACGCGGCGCAGCAGGTCGACGTTCCAGGACGACGCGAGCCCGGCGGCGGGCGGGAAGCAGGTCGCGGGGACGCTGCCGCTCAGGCCGAGGTGGTCGCCCCCTTCGGGCTGCTTGCGCAGACCGTGCGGGCCGTCGGTGACCATCAGCGCGGGGACGCCGAGGCGTTCGACGGGTTCGGTGTGCCAGAAGTCGGAACCGTCCAGCAGGGCCGCCTTCTCCTCGAGCGTGAGCTGCGCGAGGACACCCTGCGGGGTGGTGGGGACGTCGGTGTCGGTCATGGCGCAGAGGCTACCCCCGAAAACCATGCAGGTGATAGGTATTGGGGATGGCCATCCGTGGGGAGTACGCGAAGGGGCGAGCGCGCCGGGAGCAGATCCTCGACGAGGCGGTGTCGCTGTTCGCCGAAGCGGGGTACCGGGCGGCGTCGATGCGCGACCTCGCGGCCCGCTGCGGGCTCTCCCCGGCCGGTCTGCAGCACCACGTCGGGAGCAAGGAGTCGTTGCTGCTCGCCGTGCTCGAACGCCGTGACGTGGACGACGCCGCAGCGTCGGGCCTGCAGGTCGGTGCGGGCCGCGAGCGCCTCGCGGCGCTGCTCGAGGTGGTGCGCCGCAACGAGTCCCGTCGCGGAGTCGTGGAGCTGTTCACCGTCCTGGCCGCGGAGTCCGCCTCGCCGGAGCACCCCGCGCACGAGTTCTTCGACCAGCGCTACCGCTCCGTCGTCGCCACCCTCACCGACGCCTTCGCCGACTGCGCCCACCCCGCGCCGGCGTCCGCGGCCCGACGGTTGGTCGCGGTCATGGACGGTCTGCAGGTGCAGTGGTTGCTGCACCCCGACGACGTCGACATGGTCGCCGAGGTCGGGGCCCAGATCGAGCGGGAACTCCCGAGCGGCTGAGCGTCGGGCCGGGTGCGGCGGACCACCCGGACACCGCGGTCTCCACAGGTTCCTGCGGGGCAGTCTCGTCCACAGGCGCGGTGGCGGCGACCCGCCCGGTGCCGGGCGCCCACCTAGCGTGCCGAGGTGTCCTCCTCCTACCGGCCGCGTGAGTCGGCGCACCGAGCGCGTGCGCTGGCGTCCCGACAGTTCCGGCGGGTGGAACCCGTCGTGCCCGACGCGGTGGAGGACGACCTCGAGGAGGACTGGGACGACGAGACCGAGGAGCCGTTCGCTTCCGGTACCGGCGAACTGCGCCGGCGGATCGCCGACCGGACACCGCCCTCCGTCCGGGCGGCGCGGGTGCGGGTGAGTCCGCGCGCTGCGGTCGGGGTGCTGATCGTCGCGTTGCTGGTGGCCGCGGGGCTGGCCGTCGCCGCGTGGCGTTCCTGGCCCGAGGACGCGACGCCCGCGGGGGACGTCCTGCCCGGACGGACGGCGACGGTGGCGGTCTCGAGCTCTCCCGCGCCGGACGTCTCGGGCACCCCGGTCGTCGTGCACGTCGCGGGACGGGTCGCGACCCCGGGGCTGGTGACGTTGCCCGGCGGGAGCCGGGTCGGGGACGCCCTCGCCGCGGTGGGCGGTCCGTTGCCGGACGCCGACCTCGACGCGGTGAACCTCGCGCGTGTCCTGGTCGACGGCGAGCAGGTCCTGGTGCCCGCTCCGGGGCAGGCCGTCGCGGGGCCGGTGGTGGCGAGTGGCTCCGGCGGCAGTGGACCGCTGAACCTGAACGCGGCCACGGCCGAGCAGCTCGACGCCCTGCCGGGGGTGGGGGAGGTGCTCGCCGGCCGGATCGTCGCCTGGCGGGAGGAGAACGGCCGGTTCACCTCCGTCGACGACCTCGGCGAGGTGACCGGCATCGGGCCGAAACTGCTGGACGGGGTCCGGGACCTGGTGACGGTGTGACCGTCGGACTCGACCTGCGGCTCGTGGCGGCCGCCGTCCTGGCCTGGCTGTCGGCGTTCGTCGTGATCGCCCACCCGCTCGCCGCCAGGACGTCCCTCGGCGGTCTGCTCGTCGGGGTGGCGCTGACCGGCGGCGCGCTCGTCGTGCTCCGCCGGGGAGCCCGGCTCCTCCTGGTGCTCGTCGCGACCGCACTCGTCCTGACCTCGGTCGTGCTGCACCAGGCCCGGTCCGGCCACGGGGGCATCGCCGATCTCGCGGAACGGCAGGTGAGCGTCACCGCGACCGGCGTCGTGAGCAGCGATCCCCGGGCCATCACGGCGCTGCGGCCCGGCGGACCGCCGCGGGTCGTCGTCGAGGTGACGGTGTCGCGACTGCAGGCTCGCGGTCGTGACATCCCGGTCGCGGCGCGCGTGACGGTGTTCGCCGACGCCGAGGGGTGGGCTCGGGTGCACCTCGGGGAGCGCGTGGAGTTCGGCGGTCGGCTGGGACCCGCGGACCCCGGTGAACGGTCCGCCGCCGTGGTCTCCTCGAGCGGGCGACCCGAGGTGGTGGGATCGGCCGGCCGCGTGTTCCGGGGCGCGGAGCGGCTGCGCGGGGGTCTGCGGGAGGCGGTGGAACCGCAACCCGCGGACGCCCGCGGGCTGCTGCCCGGCCTCGTCGTCGGCGACACGTCCCGCCTCCCGAGCGACCTCGAGGACGACATGAAGGCCGTCGGGCTGACCCACCTGACCGCGGTGAGCGGGTCGAACACGACCCTCGTCGTGGGGTTCCTCGTGCTGGTCGCGTCGTGGCTGGGGTTCGGCCGGCGGGCCCGCCTCGTCGTCGCGGCGACCGGCCTGGTGGGTTTCGTCGTGCTCGCCCGGCCGGATCCGAGCGTGCTGCGCGCCGCGGTGATGGGGGGTGTGGGCCTGGTCGGGTTGGCGGTGGGCCGACCCGTGCGGGGAGTCCCCGTGCTGGCCGCGGCGGTGCTGGTGCTGCTGGTCGCGAATCCGTGGCTCGCGCGCGAGTTCGGGTTCGTGCTCTCGGTGCTGGCGACGGGGGCGTTGGTGCTGCTGGGGCGCCCCTTCGCGGAACGGTTGCTGGAGTTGGGGTTCCCGCGCCCGGTGGCCTTCGCGGTGGCGGTCCCGGTGTCGGCGCAGGTGGTCTGCGGCCCGGTGCTGGTGCTGCTGCAGCCGGCGGTGAACCCGCTGTCGATCCCGGCGAACGTCCTCGTCGCCCCCGCGGTGGCGCCGGCGACGGTGCTGGGGTTGGCGGCGACGCTCGTCTCGCCGGTGTGGTCGACCGGGGCGACGTGGCTGGCCTGGCCGGCGGGGTTGTGCGCGTGGTGGATCGCCGGTCTCGCCCGCGTCGCCGCGAGGCTGCCGGTGGCGGTGACCGTTCCCGGCGGGGTGACCGGGGTGCTGGTCGTGGTCGTCCTGACGGTGCTGTTGCTCGGGGCGGTGGCGGCCGTGGTGCGTTTCCGGCGCAGTGGTTCCCGGGGTAGTGGTTCCCGGCCGCGGAGGTGGTTGGGGCTGGCCCTCGTGCTGGTGGTGGGCGGTGCGGCACTGGTGCGGTGCGCGCCGCGCTGGGGTGCGCCGTCGGGGCCGTGGCCGCCGCCGGACTGGCTGGTCGTCGGGTGCGACGTGGGGCAGGGCGACTCGGTCGTCCTGCGGTCGGGGCCGTCGTCGGCGGTGCTGGTCGACGCGGGTCCGGACGACGTGCTGGTCGACGGGTGCCTGGACCGGTTGGGGGTGCAGCGGCTGGACGCGGTGGTGCTGACCCACTTCCACGCCGACCACGTCGGGGGTTTCGCCGGTGCGGTGGACGGGCGGGAGGTGGGGGAGGTGTTCGTCTCGCCGTTGGCCGTCGAACCCGCCGCGCGCAGGGTGGCGGAGATCGCGGCAGGTGCCGGGGCGGACGTCACGGTGCTGAGTTCCGGCCTGACCGGTTCGGCGGGTTCGGTGTCGTGGACGGTGCTGGCGCCGCTGCCCGCCGTGTCGGAGGAGTCCGCGCCGGACTCCTCCGACGTGAACGACGCGAGCATCGCGTTGCTGGCGGACGTGGCCGGGGTGTCGGTGCTGCTGACCGGCGACCTGGAACGCGACGGTCAGCGGCGGGCGTTGTCGGAGGTTCCCGAGGGGACGGTGGTGGACGTCGTGAAGGTCGCCCACCACGGATCGGCGAACCAGTTCCCCGAGCTCTACACGGAACTCAGGCCGCGGGTGGCGATCGTGGAGGTGGGGGAGGTCAACGACTACGGCCACCCGGCCGCGCCGACGCTGGAGCTGCTGGCGCGGACGGGCGCGCGGGTGCTGCGGACGGACACCGACGGAGACGTGGCGGTGGCGGGGTCCGCGGGGGCGTTGCGGACGGTGGTGCGGGGTTCGGACCCGACGCAGGCGAAGCGGCGGGCGAAGTACTCCAACGGCTGAGGGGTGGACCCCGAACCGCCGGCGTCCACCCGCGGTCAACGGCCCGGCAACGTCACCAACGCCTGCGAACGCCGCGCGACGAGTTCGTCGTAGGTCCCGTCGCGTTCCGCCCAGCGGTGCATCCGGACCCCTTCGACGAGGATCTCGTGGGGGGTCGGGTCCGCACCGAGGAGGTCCATCACCTCGGTGACGAACTCCTCGAGGTCGAGGGCGGCGGGGTTGCTCCGCGCCACCTCGGGGCTGGTCGCCACCGCGGGCGGGACGAGTTCGGTGACCTCGACCCCGGTGCCGGCCAGCTGGGCGCGCAGCGCCTCGGAGTAGGCGTGCACGCCGGCCTTCGTGGCGGCGTAGGTCGGCATCAGCGGGAAGGGCAGGAAACCGATGCCGGAGGTGACGGTGACGATCGTCCCCGACCCGCGGGCCAGCAGGTGCGGGGTGAACGCGTCGAGCAGGCGGATCGTGCCGAGCAGGTTCGTCTCGACGCTCAGCTGCGCGGCGGCGAAGTGCGCGGGGTCGCGGAGGTCCTCGACGAGCATCACCCCCGACAGGGTGACGACGGTGTCGAGGTCGGGGTGCTCGCGGAGCACGGTGTCGCGGGCCTGGTCGACGCTCGCCGGGTCGGTCACGTCGATCGCGACGGTGGTGAAACCCTCCGCGGCGAGCGTCTCGAGCAGGTCGGCGCGGCGGCCGCCCACCACGACGGTGCTGCCCGCGGCGCGGAGGTGCCGGGCCAGGGCGAGGCCGATGCCCGAGGTGGCGCCGGGGAGGAAGACGGTGCGGTTGCTGGTGTCCATGCCTCCACGGTGCGCCGGGGCGCGAGACCCGGCCAGGACCCCGCTCGTCCGGGGTCCTGGCAGGACCCCCTCTGCGGCAGCGCGTCGGACCTACGATCGGAGGGTGAGCGAGGAGCGGGCGAACCGGCTGGGGGAGTACCTCCGGGCCCGGCGGGGTCTGGTCACCCCGGAACAGGCGGGACTGCCGGGCGGCGGGAACCGCCGGGTTCCCGGGCTGCGGCGCGAGGAGGTCGCCCTCCTCGCGGGGATCAGCGGCGACTACTACCTGCGTCTCGAACGCGGTCGGGACAAGAACCCCTCCGCCCAGGTCCTCGGCGCGATCGCCCGGGTCCTGCAGCTCGGCGAGCTCGACCACGAGTACCTCCTCGGTCTCGCCACCACCCGGGCGCGACCCCGCCGACAGCCCCGACCGGAACGCGTTCCCGCGCGGCTGCACCAGTTGCTGGCGAGCGTCGGGGTGCCGGCGTTCGTGGAGGGACGGGCCTTCGACGTCCTCGCCGCCAACGACCTCGCGGTCGCGTTCTCCCCGCGGTTGCGCTCTGGGAACAACCGCCTCCGCTCGCTGATGCTGGACCCGGAGGAGCGGGAGTTCCACCAGAACTGGGAGGCTGCCACCGAGGGGCTCGTCGCGGCGTTGCGCGGGTCCGTCGGGAACGAGGTCGAGGACCCCCGGATCGTCGAACTCGTCGGGGAACTCGCCCTGACCAGCGACCGGTTCCGGGACCTCTGGGGACGTCACGACGTCCGCGTCCTGGAGGGTGGGTCGGCGATCGTGAACCACCCCGTCGTCGGCGAACTGCAGCTGCACCGCGACAAGCTGCCCGTCGACGGGGTGCTCCTGGTCCTCTACTACGCGGACCGGGGCAGCCCCAGCGACGAGAAGCTCCGGATGCTCGCCTCGCTCACCGGCCCGGTCGCAGCAGCGCCCACACCGCGCTGAGTGCTGTGGCGGGTCCGCCCCGCTGTGCGAGACGATCGCCGTGCACGGCTGCCGGCGGCGGCGCCGGTGCCCGACCCGGCCGAACAGGCCCGCCGCCGGGCCGCCCGTCTCGAGGTCAGTCGATGAGTGCGTCGCCCGCCCCGCTGCTGCTGCACGAGGTCCGGCGGGACGGCCGGATCTGCGACGTCCTGCTCGCCGGCGGCCGCGTCGTCGCGATCGGCGACGACCTCCGCGCGGCGGGCACGGGCCTCGACCCGCGGGACGGCGTGCAGGTCGTCGAGGCCGGCGGGGCCGTCCTGCTGCCGGGTCTGGTCGACTCCCACGTCCACCTCACCCAGTGGGCCGCCGCCCGCCGGCGCATCGACGTGGCGGCGGCGACCTCGCCCGCGGAGGTCGCCGACGTCCTCCTCGCCCGGGCGGTGCCGGGTTCCGACCTCGTGCTGGGTCACGGCTACCGGGACGGGCTGTGGAGCGAACCCGCCCACCGGGACGCGCTGGACGCCCGGTTCCTCGACCGCCCGGTGGTCGTCGTGAGCGGGGACCTGCACGCGGCCTGGCTGAACTCCGCGGCGGCCACCCGCTTCGGCGTCGGGGAACCCAGCGGGGTGCTGCGGGAGGCGCCCGCGATGGAACTCTTCGCCGCCGTGGACGCCGCCGAGGCGAGCGGGCTGGACCGCTGGGTGGCGGAGGCGACGAGCGTCGCCGCCGCCCGCGGGGTGACGGGGATCGTCGACCTCGAGTACGCCCCGATCGACGTCTGGACCCGCCGGGAGAACCCCGCGGTCCGGGTCGCGGCGGGGATCTGGCCGGACTGGCTGGACGCGGCCGTCGCCGCCGGCCTGCGCACCGGGGACCGCGTTCCCGGCGCTCCCGAGCGGGTCCGCGTGGGACCGGTGAAGCACGTGGTCGACGGGTCGCTGGGAACCCGCACGGCGTTCTGCCACGAGGAGTACCCCTCCGGGGGCCACGGGATGCTGCGGATCCCGCTCGCCGAACTGGAACCCGCACTGCGCCGGGCCACGTCGCACGGTCTCGCCGTGGCCGTGCACGCCATCGGTGACGACGCGGTCCGCGTCGCCCTCGACGGCTTCGAGGCCGCCGCGTGCGTCGGAACCCTGGAGCACGCCCAGCAGGTCCACCCGGACGACGTGCCCAGGTTCGCCCGTCTCGGGGTCACCGCGAGCATCCAGCCGCGCCACGTCGTCGACGACCGCGACACCGTGGAACGGCACTGGCCCACCGGGGCCGAGCGCGCCTACCCCTACGCGTCGTTGCACGCCGCCGGGGCGCGGCTGCTGCTCGGCTCCGACGCGCCCGTGGCGCCGCTGGACCCGTGGGACGCCCTGGCCAGCGCCGTCCACCGCAGCGTCGACGACCGGGCGCCGTGGCACCCCGAGCAGCACCTGCCGTTCGAGGTCGCGCTGGTGGCGAGCAGTGGTGGCCGCGACGGCGTCCACGTCGGCGACGTCGCCGACCTGGTCCTCGTCGCGGTCGACCCCGCCGAGGCGTTCGCCACCGGGGGAGCCGCCGCGCTGCGCGCCACCGAGGTTCTCGCCACGGTGCTGGGGGGCGAGTTCACCCACCGGGCCGGGATCTGAGCGGCCGCACCGCTGAGGACCTTCGAACGCACCCTCACGGGAATTCCCTCGTCTCAGGAGCCGCACGAGCAACAGCGGAGCGTGCCCGTTCGCAGGCGGGGAGTCACTGTCGGGGTCGCGTGCGACAGTGGGCCCGTGCCCGCCAAGACCGCTAGCAAGAGCCCCGCGAAGAAGGCGTCCGCGGCGGCCACGACCGCCCCGCAGGACCTCGGCCCGGCTCCCGTCGTCCTGCTCGTCGGGTCCGAGGAGCACCTCGCCGACCGGGCGTTCAGCACCCTGAACGCGCGGATGCGCGAGCTCGACCCGACCTTCGAGCGCACCGACGTCTCCGCGGCGGGCTACCAGAAGGGGCAGCTCTCGACCTGGACGTCACCGTCCCTCTTCGACGAGCGCTCCCTCGTCCTCGTCGACGGGGTCGACGCGGCCAGCGAGGCGTTCGTCGAGGACGTCCTGGAGTACCTGACCGCCCCGGTCGAGACGGTCGTCCTCGTGCTGCGCCACCGCGGGGGCAACCGGGCGAAGAAGGTCCTGGACGCGGCCCGGGCCGTCGCCGGGGTCGTCGAGGTCTCCTGCCAGCCGCTGAAGCGCGACCAGGAGAAGGTCGACTTCGTCCTCGCCGACGTCCGACGCGCCCGGCGGCGCATCGACGTCGAGGCGGCCCGCGCCCTCGTCGCGGCCCTCGGCAGCGACCTGGGCGAGCTCGCCGCGGCCGTCGACCAGCTCCTGACCGACACCGACGGGACGGTCACCGAGGAGGCCGTGCACCGCTACCACGGGGGTCGACGCGAGGCGAGCGGCTTCGAGGTCGCCGACGCGGCCATCGAGGGCCGCACGGGGCAGGCGCTGGTGCTGGTCCGCCACGCCGCCGCCACCGGCGTCCCCGGGGTCGTGGTGGTCGCCGCGCTGGCCGCGCGGCTGCGCCAGCTCGCCAAGGTCGCGGCGGCCGGGCGCGGCCGGTCGGCCGACGTCGCCCACGACCTCGGGATGGCGCCGTGGCTCATCGACCGCGCCCGTCGAGACCTCCAGCACCTCTCACCCGAGGGCCTCTCCGACGCGATCCTCGCCGTCGCCGCCGCGGACCACGCGGTCAAGGGCGGGGGAGGCGACGCCCAGCACGCGCTGGAGAAGGCCGTCCGCACCGTCGGCGAGGCGCGCACCTGAGCCCCCGGACGGCCCGGACGCACGAAGGGCCGGCTCCCCGTGGGGAGCCGGCCCTTCGCAGGGATCCGGAGATCAGACCTTGGCCGCAGCCTTGGCGATGGCCGACTTGCGGTTGGCGGCCTGGTTCTTGTGGATGACGCCCTTGCTCACGGCCTTGTCGAGCTTCTTGCTCGCCAGGGCCAGAGCGGCCTGAGCCTTCTCGGCGTCACCGGAGGCGAGCGCCTCCTTGAAGCCACGCACGACGGTGCGCAGCTCCGACTTGACGGCCTTGTTGCGCAGGCGCGCCTTCTCGTTGGTGAGGATGCGCTTCTTCTGCGACTTGATGTTCGCCACGTGTTCCGTCTTCCTGTCGATCGCTGATCGTGTCAGAGGGCGGTCGCTCCACCGGGGACTTCCGGCGTGGGGACACCGGGAGGGACGGCGGGAGACCGTGACCTCCGCACTCAGGCGAAGGCGCCTTCAAGACTAGCAGCGGACGGAACGGGTCGGCGACACGTCCACGACACGCGCCGCAACGTCCGCGTAACGCGCCGGAAACGTCATCTTCCCTAGGGTGCGCCCCATGGGTGACGTGTTCGAGGGCTACCGCGATGCACCGGCGGGAGCGGCGGCCGGTCGAGCCGTCGACGAGATGCTCGACGTCGACGGGAGACCACGACCGGAGTGGGCGGCGCTGTACGACACGCTGCAGGAGCTCCCGGTCACCGAGCTGCGGGCCCGGGCCGACCAGCTCGCCAGCACCTTCCTCGACCGGGGGGTGACGTTCGACTACGCGGGCGAGGAACGACCCTTCCCCCTCGACGTCGTCCCGCGCATCATCGAGGCCCGCCAGTGGGCCCGGGTCGAGCGCGGCGTGGCGCAGCGTGTACGGGTCCTGGAGGCCTTCCTGGCCGACGTCTACGGCCCCATGCGGGCCGTCAAGGACGGGGTCATCCCGCGGAAGGTGATCACCTCCTCCAGCCACTTCCACCGCGCCGCGGTCGGGATCGAGCCGCCGGGCGGCGTCCGCATCCACGTGGCCGGCATCGACCTGGTCCGCGACGAGGCCGGCGACTTCCGCGTCCTGGAGGACAACGTCCGCGTCCCCTCCGGCGTCAGCTACGTGCTGGAGAACCGGCAGGCCATCACCCAGGTCCTGCCCGAAGCGCTGCAGGCCCACCGCGTGCAGCCCGTCGCGGACTACCCGCAGCACCTGCTCGCCGCGCTGCGCGCCTCGGCACCGGCCGGGGTGGACGACCCGACCGTCGTCGTGCTGACCCCCGGGGTCTACAACTCCGCCTACTTCGAGCACTCGCTGCTGGCCCGGGCGATGGGCGTCGAGCTCGTCGAGGGCCGCGACCTCGTCTGCCGCGGGAACCGGCTCTTCATGCGGACCACCGCCGGCGACCGCCGCGTCGACGTCGTCTACCGCCGCGTCGACGACGAGTACCTCGACCCGTTGCACTTCCGCCGCAGCTCCGTGCTCGGCGCCGCCGGCATCCTCAACGCGGCCCGCGCCGGCGGGGTGAGCATCGCCAACGCCGTCGGCAACGGGGTGGCCGACGACAAGCTCGTCTACACCTACGTCCCCGAGCTGACCCGGTACTACCTGAGCGAGGAGCTCGTCCTCGGCAACGTCCCGACCTACCGCCTCGAGATCCCCGCCGAGCGGGAGGAGGCGCTGGACCGTCTCGAGGAGCTCGTGGTGAAACCGGTCGACGGGTCCGGCGGCAAGGGCCTCGTGGTCTGCCCCGACGCCAGCCCGCAGGAGATCGAGGACCTGCGCGCCCGGGTGCTGGCCGACCCGCGGGGCTGGATCGCGCAGCCCGTCATCGCGCTCTCGACGGTCCCCACCCTCGCCCAGGCGCACCTGCGTCCCCGCCACGTCGACCTGCGCCCCTTCGCCGTCAACGACGGCCGGCAGGTGCGGGTCCTCAAGGGCGGCCTGACCCGCGTCGCCCTGCGCGAGGGGTCCCTCGTCGTGAACTCCAGCCAGGGCGGGGGGTCCAAGGACACCTGGGTCCTGGCCGGGGACGACGAGGCCGTCGAGGAGCTCCTCCCGCCGGTCGCGGTCGAGGTCGCGGCCCCCGTCGAGGAACCCGCGCCGCCGACCGGGCAGCACCACCTGGCCGACCCGGGGCCCGGGTCGGGCAGCGACCAGGCCCAGCAGCAGCAACAGCAGAAACTCGGGGAAGAGGGTCGATCGTGCTGAGCCGCATCGCGGAGTCGTTGTTCTGGATCGGCCGCTACGTCGAACGCGCCGACTCCACCGCCCGCATCCTCGACGTCCACGTCGAACGCACCCTGGCCGACCCGTGGATCGACGAGGCCGCGGTCTCGCGCTCGCTGCTGAGCGTCATGGGTGCGCCCGTCGACCACGACGTCCGCACCGGTCGCCGGGAACTGCTGGAGACCCTGGCCTACGACACCGTCAGCCCCAGCTCGATCACGGGGGCGCTCGGGGCCGCGCGGGAGAACGCCCGGCGCGCGCGGGAGACGGTGTCCAGCGACATGTGGGAGTCGCTGAACACGACGTGGAACGCGCTCGCGTCCGGACGCTGGCGCGCCGCGAGCCCCCACCGGTTCTTCTCCTGGATCCGGGAACGGACCGCCGTCGTCTCCGGTCTCGTCGACGCGACGATGAGCCGCGACGACTCCTGGCAGTTCTTCGTCCTCGGCCGCTCCCTGGAACGGGCCGACATGACGGCCCGGCTCGTCGCGACGCGGGTCGTGTCCGGGGGGACCCAGTGGCCCCTGCTGCTGCGTTCCACCGGGGCCTACGAGGCGTTCCTGCGCACCTACCACGGCTCCAGCACGGGAGCCGCGGGCGAGGCCGACGCGGCCGAGTTCCTCCTCCTCGACCGGCTGTTCCCGCGCTCGGTCGTCGCGGCGCTCGAGGTCGCCGAGGGGTGCCTGCAGGCCATCGACCCGCAACTGCGCCGGGTCGGCTACGCCCAGGACGCCCGGCGGGTGATCGGCCAGGCCCGCACGCAACTGGAGTTCCAGAGCCCGGAGGAACTCCTGGCCGACCTGCACGACCAGATGCGACAGGTGCAGCAAGCGTGTTCCGCGGCGTCCTCCGCGGTGGCGGAACGGTTCTTCCCGATGGCCGGGGCCGTGTCCTGGACGGCCGGGAGGTCCTGATGAGACTGCGCATCGAGCACACCAGCACCCACACCTACGGCGGCCCGGTCCGGGTCTCCTTCAACGAGGCGCGACTGACCCCGTTGACGCTGCCCGACCAGACCGCCCTGGACACCCGGGTCGAGGTCAGCCCCACGGCGACGCTGACCCGCTACTGGGACTACTGGGGGACCCACGTCACGGCGTTCGACCTGCACACCCGCCACGACGTCCTCGTCACCCGCGGCATCAGCCTCGTCGAGACGGACCGCCGCGCGGAACTCGTCGTCCCCGACCCGCTGACGTGGGAGGAACTCGGCTCCGACGCCCTCCTCGACGACTTCGCGGAGTTCCTCACCCCCACCCCGCGCACCCTGCCGCCGCCCGAGGGCTTCCGCGAGGCGGTGCGGGACCTGGCGGGCGGTTCGGACCCGCGCGAGGCCGCGCACCGCATCTGCGGCTGGATCCACCACGAGGTCTCCTACGTCCCGGGGGCGACCGGCGTCCACGCCACGGCGCAGGAGTCCTGGGACCAGCGCAGCGGGGTCTGCCAGGACCTCGCCCACCTGGCGCTCGCGGGCCTGCGCGAACTCGGCATCCCGGCCCGCTACGTCTCGGGCTACCTGCACCCGCGCCGCGACCCCGAACTCGGGGAGGAGGTCGCGGGCGAGAGCCACGCGTGGATCGAGTTCTTCGACGGCGCCTGGACCGGCTGGGACCCCACGAACGACATCGCCATCGGCGACCGCCACGTCGTCGTCGCCCGGGCCCGCGACTACTCCGACGTCTCACCCCTGCAGGGCGTCTACTCCGGCCCCAAGTCCACGGTCACCGCGCAGGTCCTCGTCGCCCGCGTCGCCTGACCACCCGTGCTCCCGCCGGGGTTCCCCGCGGGACCACGGGTCGGGTGGGTCAGGTGAACGTCACGGCGCCGGTGGCCACGGTGAGGACCGCGGTGGCGTGCTCGAAGCGCTGCCGCACCTGGCCGCCGGAGACCGGGTCCGGTTCGGCCACCGGGAACCCGATCCGGCCGCCGGGGCCGCCGGTGTCCAGCCAGGCCGTGCGGAGGGGACCCGAGACGGTCCGGGCCCCGGTCGCGGGCGAGACGTAGACGGAACCGAGTTCGAAGTTCTGCGACGTGCCGCCGGCCACCGGGGTCTCGTCGGTGCTCGGCAGCCCCAGCCGACCCGCCTCCCAGCCGGTCCGGCGCCACAGGTCGAGCACCGCGCCGCGCACGGCGTGCGTCCCGCTGTCCGGGGCGGAGTAGATCGACCCGTGCTCGAAGTGGTTGTAGACGGCCCGCCCGTCGGGGGTGGCCGTCTCACCCGTCACGGGGTAGCCCAGGGGACCGGCCTCCCACCCCAGGAAGGCCCAGGCGTCCCGGATCGCGCCGAGGACGGTACGGGCCCCGGTCTGCGGGGTCCAGTAGACCGACGCCCCGGTCGAACCGCGCGACCCGGTGAAGTGGTTGAAGCGGCCCCGGCCGTCGGGGGTACGGAGTTCGTCGGTCGTGGGGTAGCCCAGCGGCCCCGCCTCCCAGCCCCGTCCGGCCCACTCCTCCCGGATCGCGCCGAGGACGGCGCACGCCCCGGTCCGGTCGGTGGCGTAGACCGAGCCCCGCTCGAAGTGGAGGTAGGACCCGCTGCCGTCGGGGGTGGTGGTCTCGCCCGTGACGGGGTACCCGAGCGGACCGGCCTCCCAGCCCAGCCGCTGCCAGCAGGAACGGATCGGGCCGAGCACGGCGTGCGCCCCGGTCGCCTCGGTCCAGTAGACCGAGGCGTTGCCGGACCCGTCGGCCCCGGCGAAGTGGTTGAACCGGCCCCGGCCGTCGGGCGTCGTGAGTTCGTCCGTGGTCGGGTACCCCAGCGGTCCGGCCTCCCAGCCCAGCGCCGCGAACGTCGCCAGGATCGCGCCGTGCACCGCGTGGGCCCCCGTCGCGGGGGAGTGGTAGATCGAGCCGAAGTCGAACAACTGGTACGTCCCGCCGGGACCGGGGGTGCCCAGTTCGGGGGTCCGCTGTTCGCCCAAGACGCCGCCCTGCCCCCCGATCGCCGTGTACTCCCGCCCGATCGGGGTGCAGTCGCGCAGGGCGGGGGCGCTGTGGGAACCGGTCCGCTGGTCGGTGGCCGAGGTCGTGGTGCACTCCCAGTCGGGGATCTTCCAGGGCGGGGTGCAGGTCACGACCCGGCACCACACCGGACCCGTGCAGGCGACGTCCTGGTTGCACTGCCCGTAGCGGAACTCGTTGCAGCACACCTTGCGCTGGTCGCACTGACCGGCCGGACCGCACCCGCAGGAACAGTTGCGGCAGCCCTCGCCGCAGAACTTCCGGCGGCCGTCGCACCCGCAGGAGCAGAAGCTGTGGCAGTCGATGTAGTAGCGGGCGCCGCCGCAGCAGAACCCCGACCCGTCGGACTTCCACCAGCCGCCCACGAGGCTCCCCGGTGGGCAGCGGTTCACGCCGTTGCCGATCGTCGCGCAGAAGACGGTGTACCCCGAGGAGCAGGTCGAGTCGATGCCGCAGACCGCGGCGTAGGCGGAGACCGGGCGGGTGAGGAACCCCCACGGCCCGACGCTCAACGCCGACCCGACGACGGCGGTCCGGGCCAGGAAACCCCGCCGGCTGGTGCGGGCGGCCAGGGCCGTGCTGACGGCTCCGAGGACCCGTTCGGTGACCTTCACGAGGAGACCCCTTCGACGGTCTGGAGCTGGACGCTGCGCAGCAGCGGGGTGAGCCGGTTGAACAGTTCGGCGCGGCGGGCGAACGAACCGAGGACGACGTAGAGGCAGAACGCCCGGCCGCCGACGTGGAAGAACCACTGGCCGCCGGCCTGACCGGGGATGCTGCGCTGCAGGCGGTTGGGGGCGAAGTCGGCCAGCTCGGGGAGCGGGAACCCGGTGTCGGCGAACAGCGCCGTCGTGGACGCGGCCGGGTCGTGCTCGAAGAGGCTGACGAAGAGGTCCTGCTCGCCGAGGGTTCCGGTGACCCCACCCCCGAAGTCGCCGCGGACCGCCGGCAACGGAACGGTGGCGGCGTGCAGGACGGGTCGCCGGTGCGACTGCGGGTCGTGCCCCTCCGTGCTCCGCCGGGTGATCCGGACCTCCCAACCCTGCGGTGCCTCCACCGAGATGCCGTGCGCGTCGAGCCTCACCAGGAACCTCCCACGAGCAGTCCGATCGAGACGAGAGCCACGACCGCCGACCAGGCTCCGGTCAGCGCCCGGCCCTGCGGTGCGCGCCGTTCCAGCGTGCGGTGCATCCCCGCGAGCCGCTGCGGCGTGGTGACCGAGCGGGTCGCGAGCACCGGCAGCGCCCGGACGACGCCGAACGTGAAACCCGTCAGAGCCCCCGCGAGCGGGTTCCCGGTCCCGAACATGAGGGCCAGGGCGAGGTGGACGACGGGGGAGGTGACGATGGTGACGACCCCCGTCCCGAGCTGCGCGCCGTAGCCGAACCCGTAGACCCAGCCGCGGTAGCGGTGCAGCCAGTCCTCGTCGACCTGGCGGTGCCAGCTGGGGAACCTCCGCAGCCGGCCGGTCTCGGCCGCGATCGTCGCGCCGGCGAGGAGGACCGCCAGGACGAAGGCCACCCGGGACGAACCCGGCAGCACCAGCCCCAGGGCGCCGAGCAGGGTTCCGAGGACCGTTCCCCCGACGGCGGAACCGACGAGGTGGGCGGTGACCGTGACCGGCCACCGGCTGGCGCGTCCCCGCTCACCGAGGGGGGTGATGCTGGACAGCATCGACTCGCCTCAAGGGGACCAGAGGCTGCGGAGCGCGGCGACGGCGGCCGTCGGCACCCCCACGACCAGCGCGGCGAGGGCCGGGGGTTCCACGGGATTCAGCGTCCGTCGCTCTGGTCGGTGGCGGTCAGCCCCAGGCTCGGGTGGTCGGGGGTGATCCCGGCGGCGAGGAGTTCCCGGTTCGCCCGGGCCTCGCGGTGCGCCCCGTCACCGTGGTCTCGCGAGTGGTCGTGCGGGTGCTCGTGGTCGTACGGGTGGTCGTGACGGGGCAGCTGGATCACGCTGTCTCCCACCGCTTCTCCCACGAGGCGTTCCACCTGTTCCCAGTCGGTCGCGCTCCCCTCGCCCCGGACCCGGCGGCTGTCCCCGTCGACGTAGGCGAAGTAGGGCGAACCCGGGACCTGGTAGCCCTCCCACGTGGCCGTCGACATCACCACCTCGATCCCGCGCCGCACCGGGCCGGCGGCCAGCGCCGCGATGGTGCTGGGGGATTCGGCCGAGGCGTCGCGGGTCACCACGACCAGCCGGGTCGCGGGGGGCAGGGACAACGGTGCCGGGTCGGCGAGACGGTCCCAGATGCGTTGGCAGGTCAGGCATCCGCTGGACAGGAACGCCACCAGGGTGTGGGTCCCGGCGGCGCCGACGGCGACCTGCACGGCGTCGCCGGCCGGGGTGGATCCGCTGACGTCGGGGGCCGGTTGGCCGGTCGGGCCGCTGCCCTCGACCACCCCGCGTCCCACCTCGAAGGGGACCCGTCCGGATCCGGGGGCGGTGTCCTCCCGTCCGGCGCCCAGCTCGTGCAGCGAGCGGAGGATCTCGGCGTGCGAGCGCAGCAGGCCGGCGACGAGCACCGAGAGCAGCGCCACGGCCAGCAGCAGACCGACCAGCAGGATCGTCACGACGGTGCTCACGCGGCGGCTCCCCGGATCGTGGTGCGGGCGGCGGTCAGTCTCGGCAGTCCGGTGAGGGTGAGCAGGCACAGCGCGCACAGCAGGGCGGTGACGGCGAACGTGCTGAGCGCTCCTGCGGGCCCGAGGGCCAGCACGGGCGGCACCCCGACGGCACCCGAGGAGGCCGCGGTGCCCGCCGCCACCGCGAGGAGGGCGGTCACCCCGACGTGGGTGCGGGTGGGGGGCAGGTCGGGTTCCCCGAAGCACCCGCAGGAACTCATCGGACGTCCCCGCAGCAGGGCGAGCAGCACGAAACCCGTGAAACCCGTGTAGAACGCGGAAACTCCCCACGCCGCAACGGTCGAACCGGCGACGGCGGCCCCGGCGGTGAGCAGTTCCAGGACGCCGAGGGCCTGCACCAGCCCGCGGTGCGACGGCAGACCCTGGGTCCGCAGGGCCTGCGCCGTACCGTCCGGGTGCCGGAGCTTCCCCGCTCCCGCCACGGCCAGCACCACCGTCCCCACCAGGAAGGGCAGTTGCACCGCAATCATCTAGACACACTCAGTGATGATCAGGTCCGGGGTCAAGGGGTTCGGGAGTTCCCCGGCTCATTCCACCGGTGCGGTGGTGCGCGTCCGGCGCCGGCGCAGCAGCAGGACCGGAACGGCCACGACCGCCACCGGCACCACGAACGGCAGCACCGCCCCGAGCACGAGGGACGCCACCCGCAGGAACTCGCCGAGCGCGTGCCACCCGGCACCCAGCCCGCCTCGGAACCCGGGGTCGCTCGCCGCGACGATCGACGTCGGAGCGCCCTGGGTCAGCGTCACGTCCAGCGTCGCTAGCGACACCTGGTCCGCCAGCACCCGTTGCCGGGCCTGCAGCGCCTCCAGGTCCGCCTGCCGGGTGGCGATCTCGCCCTCGATGGCCAGGACGTCCGGGATCGTCCTCGCCTGCGGCAGCCGGTCGCGGAAGGTCACGAGGACGGCCTGCGCCGACGCGACCCGGCTGTCCACGTCGGCGACCTCCGCCGTCACGTCCGTGGACGTCGTCGAGCGGTCGGTCTGCTGACCGAGCTCCGCGACGCCCGCCTGCACGTCCTCGAAGGACGCCGACGGGACCCGCAGGGTGAGGTGGGCCTGCTGGTCCTCGCCCGCGGCGCCCACCTGGCTGGCCGCGACCGATCCGCCCGCCCCGGTCGTCAACGCCTCGACCGCGGTGGTCGCGCTCGGGAGGTCCTCCACCCGGACCGCGAGCGTCCCGGTCGAGACGACCGCACGCTGGGCGTCCCCGACGGCCGCGACGGCCGCAGGTTCCGCACCCTCCGCCGGGGCGGCGACGCTGCCCCCCTCCGCCGTGCCGGCGCTGCCCCCGCCGCTGTCCCCGCCGCTGTCGGCCATGCCCTGGGAGGAACCGGAGCCGTCCGAGCCGGCGCCGGACCCGCTGCAGGCGGCGGCCCCCAGCACCAGGACCAGGGCCACGGCGGGCGCGGCCAGGAGCCGGCCCCGGGACGGGGTGGGACGGGTGGACGGGGGAGTCGGCTCGGGCATCGGGCACCTCCAGCGGGTTCGGTCGCCGTGACCGTGGAGCTGGGACGCCGCTGTGCACCCGTCGGTTCCCGCGCACGGGGACGTGCAGACGGACGGGAGAGGGGGCGGACGTGCGACCATGGGGGTTCGTCTGCCCGCCCGATCGAGAGGTGCTCCCCGCCCGTGTCCCCGATGGCCGCCGCCTCACCGGCACCCGCCTCGACGCCGCCGGAGCTGCTGCGCAACTTCTGCATCATCGCCCACATCGACCACGGCAAGTCGACGCTGGCGGACCGCATGCTGCAGCTGACCGGCATCGTCGACTCGCGGGCCATGCGCGCGCAGTACCTCGACCGCATGGACATCGAGCGCGAGCGCGGCATCACGATCAAGTCGCAGGCGGTGCGCATGCCGTGGGGCCACGAGGGCACCGACTACGCGCTGAACATGATCGACACCCCGGGGCACGTCGACTTCACCTACGAGGTCTCCCGCTCGCTGGCCGCCTGCGAGGGCGCCGTGCTGCTCGTCGACGCGGCGCAGGGGATCGAGGCGCAGACGCTGGCGAACCTCTACCTCGCCATGGAGAACGAGCTCACGATCATCCCGGTGCTCAACAAGATCGACCTCCCGGCCGCGCAGCCGGAGAAGTTCGCCGAGGAACTGGCCAAGCTCATCGGCTGCGAACCCGAGGACTGCCTGCGGGTGTCGGGCAAGACCGGCGTCGGGGTCGAACCGCTGCTGGACCAGATCGTGCAGCAGATCCCGTCCCCGGTCGGCGACCCGGACGGTCCGGCCCGCGCGATGATCTTCGACTCCGTCTACGACACCTACCGCGGGGTCGTCACCTACGTCCGCGTCATCGACGGCAGCCTCTCCCCGCGGGAGAAGATCGTCATGATGTCGACGAGGGCGACGCACGAGCTCCTCGAGATCGGGGTCAGCTCGCCCGAGCCCACGCCGTCGAAGGGCCTCGGGGTCGGTGAGGTCGGCTACCTCATCACCGGGGTGAAGGACGTCCGCCAGTCCAAGGTCGGTGACACCGTCACCAACGCGGCGAAACCCTCGACGAAGGCGCTGGGCGGCTACCGCGACCCGAAGCCGATGGTGTTCTCCGGTCTGTACCCCATCGACGGGTCCGACTACCCGCTGCTGCGCGACGCCCTCGACAAGCTGAAGCTGAACGACGCGGCGCTGAGCTACGAACCGGAGACCTCGGTCGCCCTGGGTTTCGGGTTCCGCATCGGGTTCCTCGGACTGCTGCACCTCGAGATCGTCCGCGAGCGCCTCGAACGCGAGTTCAACCTCGATCTGATCTCCACCGCCCCCAGCGTTCCCTACCAGGTCACGTTGGAGGACAAGGGGGTCGTCGAGGTGACCAACCCCTCGGAGTTCCCGGAGGGCAAGATCGCCGAGGTCCGGGAACCGGTCGTGCGGGCCACCGTCCTGTGTCCCGCCGAGTTCATCGGCGCGGTCATGGAACTGTGCCAGCAGCGACGCGGGGACCTGCAGGGCATGGACTACCTCTCCGAGGACCGCGTCGAGATGCGGTACCGGCTGCCGTTGGCCGAGATCGTCTTCGACTTCTTCGACCAGCTGAAGTCGCGCACCCGCGGGTACGCCTCCCTCGACTACGACGTGGACGGCGAGCAGGCCGCCGACCTGGTGAAGGTCGACGTCCTCCTGCAGGGTGAGACGGTCGACGCGTTCAGCCAGATCGTCCACCGCGACAAGGCCTACGGCTACGGCGTGATGATGGCCGGCAAGCTCAAGGACCTCATCCCCCGCCAGCAGTTCGAGGTGCCGATCCAGGCCGCCATCGGGGCCCGGGTCATCGCCCGGGAGAACGTCCGCGCCATCCGCAAGGACGTCCTCGCGAAGTGCTACGGCGGGGACATCACCCGCAAGCGCAAGCTGCTGGAGAAGCAGAAGGAGGGGAAGAAGCGCATGAAGATGGTCGGGCGGGTCGAGGTGCCCCAGGAGGCCTTCATCGCCGCGCTCTCCTCCGACGCGGCGGACCCCAAGAACGCCAAGAAGTAACCTCCCCGAACCGTGGTCCCGCTGGGTCTCCAGCGGGACCACGGTCGGTTCAGGGGGCGGGTGCCCAGCCGAGGAGGGGGCCCAGCCGGGTCGCCATGTCGGTGAGGATCTGCACGTAGTCCTCGTGCTCGAAACCGAACGGCAGGGCGAAGGCGACCTCCTCGACGAGGCGGAACCCCGCGTGCGCCCACAACTGCGCGGCGATCTCCTCGCTGGACCCGATGACGTCGGGGGCGAACAGCAAGCGGCCGGGGCCCTGCGGTTCCCGGGTGCGCGGGGTCCGGGCGTCGACGTAGGCCTGGTACCTGGCGCGCTGTGCGGCGGTGGCGGTGTCGGTGGGGATGACCACCAGTCCCTGCGAGGTGCGCCCCGTGGGGTGCGCCGCGCGGAACGCCTCGAGGTGCCCGGCCTGGATCGCGGCGAAGTCGCTGGACCCGTCCTCGGAGCGCACGACGCTGGAGGCCAGCAGGTTGATGCCCTGCTCACCCGTCCACCGGGCGGACGTGAGGCTCGCGCCGCCGTACCAGAGCCGGTCCGCCAGGCCGGGGGAGTGCGGTTCCACCCGGTCGGAGAACACCTCGATGCCCTCGGTCCCGGCGAAGTCGGTCACGGGGTCGCCGCGCAGGAACCGCTGCAACCGCAGGACGCGTTCGTAGCCGAAGTCCTCGACGTCGGCGGTGTCGGGGTACAGCGCCGCCTTGACGCGTTCGTACTGCATGGGCGTGCTGACGCTCACGCCGGGTTCGAGACGACCGCCGGTGAGGACGTCGACCGTCGCGAGGTCCTCGGCGAGGCGCAGCGGGTTCTCCCAGCCCAGCGGGGTGACCGCGGTCCCCAGGTGGATCCTGCTGGTCCGCTGGGACAGGGCCGCGAGCACCGCGACGGGGGAGGAGATCCCCGGTTGCAGGTGCCGGTGACGTAACCACGCCGAGTCGAAACCCAGCTGCTCACCGAGTTCCACGACCTCCAGCGTCGTCTCGTGACCGGGTCCGGGATCGGCCGGGTCGAACGACCCGATCGTCAGGAACCCCATGCGCCGCAGCGCCACACCCTGTTCCGGCACGTCAGACCGTCCCTTCGAAACCTGCACTGGCGGTGACCGTTCCCGGCGCGACCTCGGTGAAACCGCCGTCGCGCACGTCGATCCGTCCGGCGGCCCCCAGGACCGGGGCCCCGGTCACGACGCGCACCGGGAAACCCGCCGCCCGCCACGGGTCCACCCGGGCCGCGGGCAGCCGCTCGAACGCGAGTTGGGCGGCGTGCCCGACCTGCGCGGCGGCCTTGCCCGTGGTCATCGTCACCCCGGGGCTGAGCCTGATCGTGAGCAGCCCGTCGGGACCGGGCGCCCGGAGGTCCTCCGGGTCGGTGAGGTCGAGGCCGCCGACCTGCAGGGGTTTCAGCGCAGGCGGAACCTCGTCGCGCGGGTGCGGGGCGAAGACCCGGACCACGGCGTCCCCGTGGGAGGCCTCGACGTGCGCCAGCCCTTCGGTGCGCTCCCACTTCGCGCCGCGGGCACGGCGGCAGATCTTGCGGATCCGCCGGTCGCGCCAGGCCTGGACCGCGTCGTGGAGCTCACCCTCGGGGTCGGTGGCCCGGGGGTCGTCCAGCAGCAGGACGACGGCCCGGGCCGCGGCGACCAGGACGTCGGTGTGGGTGGGGAGCGGTTCACGTTCGACGCGGGCCACCAGGGACAGGGCCCACGGGTCGACCTCCGGCTCGAACCCGCTCACCGGAGCCCGAGGCGCTCGAGGAAGCGCAACTGGCGCTGCACCTGGAACCCGAGACCCCCGCCGTGGTCGGCGAACTCCCACACGTCGATGTCCTTGGCCACGTCCCGGCCGCTGCGCTCGCCGTAGCGGTTGTAGGTCGCGAACACCGTCGAGGGCGGGCAGACGGGGTCCATGAGGGCGACGCTGAAGAGGGCGGGGACGCTCGCCCGGGCCGCGAAGTTCGCCCCGTCGACGTAGGACAGCGTGGTGAACGTCTGCTCGACGGCCTCGGGGGAGTGCCGCCGGAGGTACTGGACGACCTCGGGGAACGGGCCGTCGGGGGCGGTGTCCACGGCCCGACGGACGTGGCAGAGGAACGGGACGTCGACGAGCGCCGCGGCGACCCGGTCCCCGGACAGGCCCGCCGCGGCGAGCGTGAACGCGCCGCCCTGGCTGCCGCCGCGCACGACCACCCGGCGGGTGTCGACGTCGATCCCGAGGGCGGGCAGGGCGTGCGCGACGTCCACGGCGCGGGCGCAGTCGACGTAGGCCCGGCGGTAGAAGTACGTCGCCGGGTCGGTGATCCCCTTGGTCATGAACCCGCCGAACCACTGTCCCGCGGGGGCGTTCGGGTCCGGGTCGGGGGTGTCCTGCCCCATCCCGCGGGTGTCGACGACGAGGTGGGCGAAGCCCGCTGCGGCCCAGGTCGTCCGGTCCACCGGCAGACCCCGCCCCCCGGAGTAGCCGATGAACTCCACGACGACCGGCAGCGGGCCGGGGAGGTGCGCGGGGCGGATCAGCCACGCCGCGATCGGATCGCCGGCCCAGCCCGCGAAGCGCACGTCGTGGACCTGCAGCGCGGGCAGCGCCGGCCCCTCGTACGGCGACAGCGTCACCGCGAGGTCGTGGGCACGGGCCAGGGCCAGGCTGTCGGCCCAGAAGGTGTCGAAGTCAGCGGGCTCGGCCACGTCACCGCGGTAGGTGCGGAGTTCGGCCAGCGGGAGATCGGTCAGCGGCACGGTGGAACGCTACTGCTCACACGACGCGGGGCAGTCCTTGGGTGCGGAACTGCTCGATCGTGTCCTTGAGCGCGGCCATGATGTAGTCGGGCACGCGCATCCCCTGGTCGCGCGCCCACAGCAGCTCACGCTCGACCAGGCCGATCTGGGCGCCGAAGTCCTCGAGCTTCTCGGCCAGACCGAGGGTGCTGAGGATCCCCCCGAGCTGCGCCGAGTACTGCGGGTTGTGCGCGCCGACCAGGCCGAAGGACTTGCGACGCAGAACCTTAGCCAGCCGCAACTGCCAGGGGGCGAGGACGTTCTGCTGGATCATCTCCGTCGCCGAGAGCCGGTAGAAGGCGAAGTGGCCCGGTTCCTGACGGCGGATGGGCTGCACGACCGTCTTCGAGATCGCGTCCTCGCCGATCCCGTCGAGGCCGTCTACGAGCAGGTTGTAGGCCACGACCGCGGACTTCTCCGTCGCCGCGCCGGTCAGGTAGTAGAGCAGCCGCGCGACCTCCTGGATCGGTTTGAAGTGCGCCAGGGACCCCAGCAGCCGGATCTTGGCGCTCACGTCGTCGGTGTTGGGGTCGGCGGGGGCGATGTCGATGTCCTGCTGCAACCGGTCCAGGATCAGCCCGTGCTGGATCTCCTGGGGCTGCCAGACGTCGGCGTAGAAGAGGCGGTCCGTCTCGGAGACGTCCGGCAGCAGCGTGAGCAGCTCGAGGACGTTGCGGTCCACCTCGAGCTCCACGCGCGCCAGGTAGTCGATGACGTGGCCGAAGGTGTCGCGCACCCGGCGGGGGTCGTGCACCGTGCGGTCGACGGAGTCCAGGCTGATCGGCGGGTACTTCTCCCCGAGGCGCAGGACGTGGTCGCGGATGTCCCCCGGGGTGATGATCTTGCGAGACACGTGACTCCTGCTTCCGTGAGATCCCAGTCTGGGGGTGGACTGCCGCGGACCAGTGTGCCGGTTCGGCGCCCGCGTCCATAAGGCCACCCTCAGTTCGCAACCGATCCTCGGCCGGATTGGTTCCCGGGCCGCCGTCCCGGTCGGATCACGTTCTCACGGTGGGCCGAGCGGATCAGGCCCGACTCCGGCGCCGGGCCGTGATCAGCTGGAAGACGGCGTAGGCCGCGAGCCCGAGGGCGACCAGCAGGAGCGCGACGGTGCCGAAGGGCTGGGCGGCGATCTCGTGGAAGGCGGCGTCCAGGCCGCGGGACTTGCCCGTGTCGCCGGTCGCCGAGACGACGACCAGCACGCCCAGGACGGCGAAGGCGACTCCGCGGGCGACCCAGCCGGCGACCCCCAGTCCGGTCAGGGCCGGCGAGAGCGAACCCTCGACCTTGTCCTCGAACTTCTCCTGGAGCCCGCGCACGACCGTCGCGACCCCGATCCCGACGATCACGAGACCCACGACCACGACCACGACGGCCCCGCCGGGGGCCTCGAGGACGCGCTGGGTGACGGTCTGCTGCTGCTGACCGCTGGAGGAGCCGCCCCCGGCGACGAACTTCAGCGACGACACCGCGAGCGCGGCGGCGGCCACGGCCTTGGCCACGGCGCTCACCCGGCGCGAGGTCTTGTCCGCGGTGATCGCCGCGACGACCTGCCAGACGAGCAGGGCGACGAAGCCGAGGGCCAGGACCACCAGCAGGACCTCCCCGAAGGGCTTCGAGGCGATCTGGCCGAGCGCACCGCTGGAGTCGGCGGAACCGCTGCCGGAACCCAGCGCCACCTGCGCCGCGAGCCACGCGATGAGCAGGTAGACCACCCCTTCGGCCGCGACGCCCACGCGTCCGACGCGCTTCACCCCGGCCTCGTGGGCCCGGGCGAAGGCCTCACCCCGACGGGCGCCCTCTTCGGCCCGGGACTGGACGTTCCTGCTGTTCATCGGAACAGGGTTGGACCCCGGGGCCCGCGCCGCAACCGGTGGTGGGATCCGGGGAGCGCCGTAGCATCGTCCGAGCCCACCGCGCTCTGCGGTGGTGACCGCGCTCGAGCGCGGGACGAGCACGAGCGAGCAGGAGGCGCGCAGCCATGGCGGCCACGTCGTCCCCGGGAACCTCCGGCGGCAAGGCACCCACGGTCTACGACGTCGCCGACCGCGCGAGCGTCTCCATCGCCACCGTCTCCCGCGTCCTGCGCACCCCCGACGCCGTCCGGGAGGCGACGCGCGAACGGGTGATGACGGCCGTGCGCGACCTCGGCTACGTCCCCTCCGGCAACGCCCGTGCGCTCGCCGGGCGGCGCACCGGGGTGATCGGGTTGTGCTTCCCCGGTCACGACGGACTGGAGGGCGAGGACCCCCGCGACGAGGCGGTCCGCGACCCGCGACCCGCGATGACGCTGCGGGGCGGGGTCCGCATCGTCGACGACCGCCGACCGGGACCGGCGCCGGCCATGCGCAACCTCTACTTCGACGAGGTGCTGCGCGGGGCCGAGGTGGAGGCCTGGCGGCGCGGGTTCGCCCTGATGGTCGCGGCCGGACGGGGACCGAGCCGGGAGGTCATCGTCAACGACATCGCCGGCCGGGTCGACGGGCTCGCCGTGCTGGCCCGCACGGTCTCCGACGACCTGCTGGCCCACGTGGCGCGGCGCATCCCCGTGGTGGTCCTGGCCGACGCGACCCGCGCCGACGGGTTCGACCACGTGAGCGTCGACAACGCCGCGGGCATGCAGGCCCTCACCACCCACGTCGTCACCACCCTCGGGGTCCGCGACGTCGTCTACGTCGCCGGTCCGCAGGACTCCCCGGACGAGGCCGAGCGACGTCGGGGGTTCCTCGCCGCGCTGACCGCGGCCGGGGTGGCGCCGGAGACCGTCCCGGTGCTGCGCGGGGACTTCCGGGGGGACCGGGCCTTCGAGGCGGTGACCCGGCTGCTGCGGGAGCGGACCCCGCGGGCGCTGGTGTGCGCCAACGACCAGTCCGCGCTGGGGGCGCTCGACGCGGTCCGGGCCGGCGGGCTCTCGGTCCCCGGGGACGTCCTGGTGACCGGGTTCGACGGCATCGACGTCTCCCGGTTCACCGAGCCGCCCCTGACCACCGTCGCCCAGCCCATGGCGGAACTGGGGCGGGCCGCGGTGCGCGCGATCGTCGACCGCCTCGCGCTGCCGCAGGCGCCGCGGCTGGACACCCGGCTGCCCGTCGAGGTGCTGCTGCGGGAGAGCTGCCCGCCCACGCTCTGAGCCGTCCGGGCAGCACGGGCTTGCACCACGCGATGTAAGCGCATACGTTGGCCTGGACGACGACGTGGAGGTCGAGAGCGATGACGCTTCGGCAGGGCCCGGCCATGAGGCGCCGGGGAGTGCTCGCAGGGTTCGGTGCAGGTGCCGCGCTCGCGAGTGCCGCAGGACTCAGCGGATGCAGCGTGCAGGTGCGCAGCCAGGCCGATCCGACGATCGGCGCCGACACCATGCTGATCAACGCGGACAAGGGCAACCCGCTCTTCGACAGGAACTTCAACCCGTACCTGACGAACAAGCGGACCGCGTCCACGTGGATCTACGAACCCCTCGTCCTGGTGAACCCCCTCGACGGCGAGCAGATCCCCTGGCTCGCCGAGTCCTGGGAACTCCCCGGTGCCCGCACGATCGACATGACGATCCGGCAGGCGCGGTGGAGCGACGGCGAGGAGTTCACCGCCGACGACGTGAAGTTCACCTTCGACCTGTTCCAGGCGAACCCCTCCCTCGACACCAAGGGCGCCTGGCAGCACCTGGACTCCCTCGAGGTGCAGGGCGACCACGTCGTCTTCCACCTGCAGACCGACGACGTCCCGGCGCTGGCGGTCCTCGGCGTCACCTGCATCGTGCCGCGGCACCTGTGGCGCGACGTCGCGGATCCCTCGACGTTCCGCAACGAGAACCCCGTCGGTACCGGACCCTTCGTGCTGGGCAACTACAACCCGCAGCAGTACTCGATGGACCGCAACGAGGACTACTGGCAGGCCGAGAAGATCGAGATCGCCCACCTGATCCTGCCGGGCACCAGCAACCAGCTCGACACCGTCACCCGCGGCTACGACTGGAGCTACTCGTTCATCTCCGACGTCGAGGGGACGTGGGGTGCGGCCAGCGAGCACAACAAGTTCTGGTTCCCGCCCGGCGGCATCATCGCCCTCGTCCCCAACCACACCGTCGCCCCCTTCGACGACGTCGACGTGCGCCGCGGGATGTCGCTCGCCCTGGACCGGGCCCGCATCGCCCAGGTGGCCAGCGAGGGGTACATGCAACCCGCCGGCCAGACCGGGTTGATGCTGCCCAACCAGCAGGAGTGGCTGAACCCCGACATCCCGGACCAGGGGATGGTCGCCCAGGACCGCGACGGGGCGCTCGCCGCCTTCGCGCAGTCCGGCTGGACCCTGCAGGGGGACAAGCTGGTCGACGCGGGCGGGAAGCAGCTGGGTTTCGCCCTCACCTCCGCCAACGGCTACACCGACTGGACCCGCGCGGCCCAGGAGGTCCAGCGCCAGCTCGGCGAGATCGGCCTCGACGTCTCCCTCCAGCTCCCGCAGCCGGCGGGGTACCAGTCCGCGCTGGGCAACGGCGAGTTCGAGGTCGCGATCGGCGGCATGGGCGGCGGCGACGTGTTCCGCGCCTTCAACGACCTGATGTCCAGCGACTTCGTCACCGAGGTGGGGAAGACGACGCAGGCGAACTACGAACGGTTCTCCGACGACGCGGTCGACGACCTGCTGACGGCGTTCAAGTCCTCCACCGACCCCGCCGCCCAGTTGCGCGCCGCGCAGGCGCTGCAGCAGAAGGTCTACGACGAGCTGCCCGTCATCGGGCTCTACTACGGCGGGCTCTGGGGTCTCTACAACGACGCCAAGTTCACCGGCTGGCCCACCGAGGCCGACCCGTACATGGCCCCGCAGAACTACGACTCCGCGCCGCTGGGCATCTTCACCCGCCTCCGGCTCACCGGGAAGGGGGGTGCGGCATGACCGCCCTCGACACCGCTGCGCCACCCCGGGTCTCCCGGGTGCCCGGGGCCGGGTTCCCCGGTCGCTACCTGCTCGGGAAGCTCGGCCTGTTCGTGCTCACCCTCTGGGCCGCCGTCACCGTCAACTTCGCGTTGCCGCGGCTCATGCCGGGCACCCCGGCCGACGCCGCCGTCGCGAAGCTCTCCCAGAACGGACCCGTCAGCCCCGCCACCCGCGCCGCCATCGAGGCCCAGCTCGGGGTTCCGGACGGCAACCTGCTCTCGCAGTACGTCTCCTACCTGCACCAGGTGCTCACCCTGGACTTCGGGGTCTCCTACACGTTCTACCCGCAGACCGTCTCCTCGATGGTGTCCCAGGCCCTGCCCTACACCCTGGTGCTGGTCGGTGCGGTCACGGTGCTGGCGTTCGTCCTCGGGACCCTCATCGGCGTCGCCTCGGCGTGGAAGCGGGGTACCTGGCTGGACGCGCTGCCGACCCTGTCGGGCAGTTTCCTCTCGACGTTCCCGTACTTCTGGACCGCGCTGCTGCTGCTGTTCTTCCTCGGCTACGTCCTGCACTGGTTCCCAACGACGGGGGCCTACTCGGCGACGACGACGCCGGCGTTCGGGCTCGACTTCCTCGGCGACGCCCTGGCCCACGCCGCGCTGCCCGCGATCACGATCCTGCTGACCTCGCTGGGCGGCTGGATCCTCGGGATGCGCAACGCGATGATCAACACCCTCGGCGACGACTACGTCACCTTCGCCGAGGCGAACGGGCTGCGCGGGCGCACCGTCGCGATCCGCTACGCCGCCCGCAACGCGATCCTGCCGAACCTCACCGGTTTCGGGCTGTCGCTGGGCGGGGTCGTCGGCGGGTCGGTGCTGGTCGAGCAGGTCTTCGGGTACCCGGGCATCGGCTACCTTCTCTTCAACGCCGTCATCGGGCAGGACTACCCGCTGATGCAGGCGTTGTTCCTCATGATCACCGTGAGCGTCCTCGTCGCGAACTTCCTCGTCGACGTGCTCTACGGCCTCCTCGACCCCCGCACCCGGAAGTGATCCCCGTGGCCACCTCGACCACCCCGAGCGATCTCAGCGTCGACCGCGGACCGAGCGCCTGGCGCACCGTCGGCCGCTCCGCCGCGACCGTCTGGTCCAACCGCAAGGCCCGGGTCGGCGTCGTCGTCCTGGTGTTCTTCCTCCTGGTCGCGGTGTTCGCGCCGCTGATCGCGCCCTACGACGGCAAGGACAACAGCTTCGAAGGCGGCCAGGACGTCTCCGCGGCGCACTGGCTGGGCACCACGGCCGCCGGTGAGGACGTCCTGAGCCAACTGGTCCACGGGGCCCGGATCAGCGTCCTCGTCGGGTTCACCGCCGGGTTGCTCGCGACGGTCGTCGCCGTGCTCGTCGGTCTGTCCTGGGGTTACACCCGCGGGTGGGTGGCCGAGGTCATCGGGTTCGTGGTGAACCTGTTCCTCGTCATCCCGGGTCTGCCCTTCATGATCGTCATCGCGGCCTACCTGCAGAACGGTGGCATCACCGTCATCATCGCCGTGATCGTCATCACCGGCTGGGCCTGGGGTGCCCGCGTCCTGCGGTCCCAGACGCAGTCCCTGCGCTCCCGCGACTTCGTCGAGGCGGCCCGGTTCTCCGGCGACTCCTCGGCCCGCATCGTCTTCCGCGAGATCCTGCCGAACATGACCTCGCTCATCGTCGGGAGCTTCTTCGGCGCGGCGACCGCGGCGATCCTCGCCGAGGCGGGGCTGGAGTTCCTGGGCCTCGGCGACACCTCCGTCGTCAGCTGGGGCACGATGATCTACTGGGCGCAGAACTCCAGTGCGCTGCTCACCGGGCAGTGGGCCCTGCTGTTCGCCCCCGGTCTCTGCATCGCTCTGCTGGCCATGAGCCTGACCCTCATCAACTTCGGCGTCGACGCCGTCAGCAACCCCAGGTTGCGCGAGGGCTCGACGAAGATCGCCCGGAAGACCGCGCCGAAGACCGCTCGGAAGGGGAAGTGATGACCAGCCCCGACACCCTGGGCACCGGATCGCGTTCCGGGGGCGAGCTCGGCGAGCCGCTGCTGGACGTGCGCGACCTGTCCGTCGTCTACGAGTCGGCCGGCCAGGACCCCGTCCAGGCCGTCGACCACGTCTCGTTCACGCTGCGCCGCGGCGAGTTCGTCGGTCTGGTGGGGGAGTCGGGGTCCGGCAAGTCGACCCTCGGCTACGCCATCACCCGGCTGCAGAAGCCCCCGGCCCGCACCAACGGCGGGCAGATCCTCTTCGGCGGTCACGACGTCCGCGAACTCGACGACGAACAGCTCCGCCGGCAACGGCAGGGCGGGTTCGCGATGGTCCTGCAGTCCGGGATGAACGCACTGAACCCGGTGCGTCGCATCCGCGACCACTTCGTCGACGTCTTCCGGGCCCACGGCCACGTACCGCGGGCGCACTGGCGGGACCGGGCGGCGGAGCTGCTCGGCAAGGTCGAACTGGAGACCAAGGTCCTCGACCGCTTCCCCGGTGAACTCTCCGGGGGCATGCGGCAGCGGGTCTCGATCGCACTGGCGCTGTCGCTGGACCCGCAGCTGGTCGTCTTCGACGAGCCGACGACGGCGCTCGACGTCCTGGTGCAGCACGCGGTGATGGACACCATCACCGCGCTCCAGCGCACCGAGGGTTTCACCGCCGTCCTCATCAGCCACGACCTCGGCATCGTCCTGGAGACGGCCGACCGCGTGCTGGTCATGCACGAGGGACGGATCGTCGAGGACGGGACCTCGCAGCAGGTCCACGAGGACCCCCACGACGACTACACCCGGATGCTGCTGAGCCACTACGCCGACCCGCGCGGTGAGGTCGTCTCGCTGCCCGGGTTCGAGGACCGCAGCCTGCGTCCCCGCCGCGACCACGGTCGCCCCGGTGGTTCCGCGATCGTCGTCGACGGGGTCTCGAAGACCTACCCGGCGCCGCGTCGGGGCGAAGCCCCCGTGCAGGCCGTGCGGGACGTCTCCTTCACCCTGGAACCCGGCGGTGCGCTGGCCCTGGTCGGGGCGAGCGGTTCCGGCAAGTCCACGCTGGCGAAGATGATCACTGGCGTCGAGGCCCCCACCGAGGGTTCCGTCTCCCACGGCGACCTGAACATCGGCAAGCTCAACGGCCGGGGTCTGAAGGCCCTGCACCGCAACGTGCAGATGGTCTTCCAGGACCCCTACGCGGCGCTGAACCCGCTGCACACCGTCGAGTACCAGCTGACCCGTCCGGTGCTGAACCACACCGACCTCAAGGGCGCCGACGCTCGCCGTCGGGTCCACGAGATCCTGGAGACCGTCGGACTCGCGCCGACCGGCCAGTTCGCGCAGAAGCTCCCGCACCAGCTCTCGGGCGGGCAGCGTCAGCGGGTCGTCATCGCCCGCGCGCTGGCCTGCGAACCGCAGGTGCTCATCGCCGACGAACCGGTGTCGATGCTCGACGTGTCGTTGCGCGCCGGCGTCCTGGCCCTCCTCGAGGAACTGCGTGAACGGCTCGGACTGTCGCTGCTCTACATCACCCACGACCTGCTGAGCGCCCGGCTCATCACCGACGACATCCTCGTCCTGCACGAGGGTCGCGTCGTTGAACGCGGGTCGACAGCGCAGGTCCTGCAGCACCCCACCGACCCCTACACGGTGCAACTGCTGGACGCCGTCCCGAACCCCGCCCGCGCGCACTCGCGCTGATCGACACACCGGAAGGACGACCCATGCTCCGCTTCCCCGACGGCTTCCTCTGGGGTGCCGCCACCGCCGCCCACCAGATCGAGGGCGGCAACGTCGGCAGCAACTGGTGGGTGCACGAGCACGAAACCGGTACCTCGATCGTCGAGCCCTCTGGCGACGCCGCCGACAGCTACCACCGCTACCGCGAGGACATCCGGATCCTCGCCGACCTCGGGATGAACTCCTACCGGTTCAGCATCGAGTGGGCCCGCATCGAACCCGAACGGGGTTTCGTCTCCCGCGCGGCTCTCGACCACTACCGGCGGATGGTCGACACCTGCCGCGAGTTCGGCATCGAGCCGGTCGTGACCCTCATGCACTTCACGGTGCCGCGCTGGTTCGAGCGCGACGGGTTCTGGCGCGCCGACGACGCCGTCGACCTGTTCGGCCGCTACGTGGAGGCGGCCCTGCCCGTCGTCCGCGACGTGGAGTGGGTCTGCACCATCAACGAACCCAACATCGCGGCGATGCTGGCCGGGGGAGAGGATGCCTCGAACCTCGTCGCGCACGGTCTGCCGAACCCGGACCTGCACGTCGCCGACCAGCTGCTGGCGTCGCACGAACGCGCCCGCGACGTGCTCTCGCAGCTGCCGGAGGTGAAGTCCGGCTGGACGATCGCCACCCAGGCGTTCAGGAGCACGGGCGAACCGGGCGCGGAGGAGATGGTCCACACCTACGGCCACCCGCGCGACGACTGGTACCTGGAGAACTCCCAGGGCAACGACTTCGTCGGCGTGCAGGCCTACACCCGCACCTTCGTCGGCCCGGACGGCCCGGTCCCCGTGGCCGACGACGTCGAGACGACGCTCACCGGCTGGGAGTTCTACCCGCAGGCCGCGGCCGACGGGTTGCGCTCGGCCTGGGAACTCACCGGTGGTGTCCCGCTGATGGTCACCGAGAACGGCATCGCGACCGCCGACGACTCCCGTCGGATCGCCTACACCCAGGGTGCGCTCGAGGGGGTCCACGCGTGCCTCGAGGACGGGATCGACGTCCGCGGGTACCTGCACTGGAGCCTGCTCGACAACTACGAGTGGGCCTCGGGGTTCCGTCCCACCTTCGGCCTGGTCGCCTGGGACCGCGAGACCTTCGAACGCCACCCCAAACCCTCTGCCCACTGGCTGGGTGAGGTTTCGAAGGCCAACGCCCTCCACTGACCAACTTCTGGGGAGCTTTCCACCCTTCTCGGCCCCCGGAAGGGTGGAAAGCTCCCCAGAAGTTGGTCAGCGGAAACGGCGCAGCCGCAGGGAGTTGGTGACGACGAACACCGACGAGAACGCCATCGCCGCGGACGCGACGACGGGGTTCAGCAGTCCGGCCGCCGCGACCGGCAGGGCCGCGACGTTGTAGGCGAAGGCCCAGAACAGGTTCCCGCGGATCGTGGACAGCGTGCGTCGGGCCAGCCGGACCGCGTCGACGGCGGCCTGCAGGTCGGCCCGCACCAGGGTGAGGTCGCTCGCCTCGATCGCCACGTCCGTGCCGCTGCCCATCGCGATGCCGAGGTCGGCGGTCGCGAGGGCCGCGGCGTCGTTGACGCCGTCCCCGACGACCGCGACGACGTGCCCCGCGGCCTGCAACCGGGCGACGTGGGCGACCTTGTCCTCGGGAGCGACACCGGCGGTGACGTCGTCGATGCCGACGGCCGTGGCGACGGCCCGCGCCGTCCGCTCGTTGTCGCCCGTGAGCAGCACCGGGTGCAGGCCCAGCGACCGCAGACCGGCGACGGCGTCGGCGCTGGTGTCGCGCACGGTGTCCGCGACCGACAGCACGCCGAGGGCCCGGCCGGCGGAGGCGACCAGGACGGCCGTGCGTCCGGCGGACTCGGCCTGCTCCAGGGCGCCGGCGAGTTCCGCGGGCACGGGAACCCCCACCCAGTCGGGACGACCAGCGCGGACGGGCGAACCGTCGACGACGCCGGCGATCCCGGCCCCCGCCGCGGCGACCACGTCCCGCACGGGGGAGAGCGCGACCCGCGCCCGGGCCCCGGCGGCCAGCGCCCGGCCCACGGGGTGCTCCGAGGCGTCCTCGAGCGAACCGGCCGCTCGCAGCAGGTCCTCGGGGGACACCCCGGCCGCGGGCACGACGTCGACGAGGGCCATCCGGCCGCTCGTCACGGTGCCGGTCTTGTCGAGCACGACGGTGTCGATGCGGCGGGTGGACTCCAGGACCTCCGGGCCCTTCACGAGGATCCCCAGCTGGGCGCCGCGCCCGGTGCCGACCAGCAGCGCGGTCGGGGTCGCGAGCCCGAGCGCGCACGGACAGGCGATGACGAGGACCGCCACGGCCGTCGTCAGGGCCGCACCGGGGGAGGCCCCGGCCAGCAGCCAGCCGATGAGGGTCGCCACCGCCCCGATGAGGACGACGGGCACGAAGATCCCCGACACCTGGTCCGCGAGTCGTTGCGCCGCAGCCTTTCCCGACTGGGCCGCCTCGACGAGGCGACCGATCCGGGCGAGCTGGGTGTCGGCCCCGACGCGCGTGGCCCGCACGACGAGGCGGCCGCCGGCGTTGACGGTGCCGCCGACGACGGCGTCACCCGCGCTGACCTCGACGGGGACGGTCTCACCCGTGACGATGCTGAGGTCGATGGCGGAGGATCCCTCGAGCACCGTGCCGTCGGTCGCGACCGTCTCACCCGGGCGGACGACGAACCGGTTCCCGACCCGCAGTTCCGCGATCGGGACGCGACGTTCCCCGGTGTCGTCGAGGAGCCCGACGTCCTTGGCCCCCAACGCCAGCAGGGCCCGCAGTGCGGCGCCGGAACTGCGCCGGGCCCGGGCCTCCAGGTAGCGCCCGACGAGCACGAACACGGTGACGACCGCGGCGACCTCGAGGTAGAGCTCGTCGCCGGTGGAGCCGAAGAGCGAGAACTCCATGTGCATCCCGGGCATCCCCGCGTCACCGAGGAACAGCGACACCAGCGACGTGGCGAACGCGGCGATCACGCCCAGGCTGACGAGGGTGTCCATGGTCGCCGCACCGTGGCGGGCGTTCACGAACGCGGCGCGGTGGAACGGCCACGCACCCCAGACCGCGACCGGGGCGGTCAGGGTGAGGGCCAGCCACTGCCAGTTGGTGAACTGCAGGGCGGGGACCATCGAGAGCAGCAGGACGGGCAGCCCCAGCGCGGCGGAGACCAGGACCCGGCGCCGCAGGACCTCCGTCGCCGGATCCCCTTGGGAGACCACGGGTTCGCGCTCAGGGAGGGGGGTGGGCACGGTGGCGGTGTAACCCGTCGCCTCGACGACCTCGATCGCCGCCTCGACGGCGGTGCCGACGGGCAGCAGGACGTGCGCCTTCTCCGTCGCGTAGTTGACGCTCGCCTCGACGCCCGGCATCCGGTTGAGCTTCTTCTCGACGCGGTTCGCGCAGGACGCGCACGTCATGCCGCCGATGAGCAGTTCGACCCGATCGCTCACCGGGTCACTCCGCCAGCTCGTACCCCGCCTCGTCCACGGCGGCGGTGACCGCGGCCCGGTCGAGGGGGGAGGTGCTCGTCACGTGCACGGTGGAGTTCCCGCCGGGCACGAGGGTGATGCGGACGTCGGTGACACCGGGCAGGGCCGAGACCTCCTCGGTCACCGCCCGCACGCAGTGCTCGCACGTCATGCCGGACACGTCGAACTCGTTCATCGTCGCCTCACTCCCGACGTCACTCATGACTTCACCAACCGCGCGATGGCTGCGCTGGCTTCCTTGATCTTGGCGTCCGCGACCGGACCACCCTCGGCGACCGCCTGCGCGACGCAGTGCCCGAGGTGGTCGTCGAGCAGCGACAGCGCGACGGCCTGCAGGGCCTTCGTCGCCGCCGAGACCTGCGTCAGGACGTCGATGCAGTAGACGTCCTCCTCGACCATGCGTTGCAGGCCACGGACCTGGCCCTCGATCCGGCGCAGGCGCTTCAGGACCTCGTCCTTCTCGCCGGCGTACCCGACTGCGTTCTCCATGACTCCTTGATACCCCCCTGGGGTTCCTCCTGCAACCCCTACCCCCTAGGGGTAAGACGAAGCGGCGGCGGCGGGGTGACACTGGGGGCGTGCCGAGCACCCTCCCCGACGGCGAGTCCGTCCCGACCGACGGGTCGCTGCCCCCCGACGCCCTGCGCGGCGCGGCGGACCGCACCTTCGGCGTCTACCTGCACGTCCCGTTCTGCTCGGTGCGCTGCGGCTACTGCGACTTCAACACCTACACCGCCACCGAGCTCGGCGGTGGTGGCTCGCAGGCCGCGTACGCCGCGACCGCCGCGCAGGAGGTCCACCTCGCCGCCCGCGTGCTCGGGGACGCCGTCCGGCCCGCCGAGACCGTCTTCTTCGGCGGCGGGACCCCGACGCTGCTCCCGGCCGCCGACCTCGAGCTGATGCTGGGCGCCGTCCGCGACGAACTCGGCATCGCGCCCGGCGCCGAGGTGACCACCGAGGCGAACCCGGACTCCGTCACCCCCGAGGGCCTGCAGCGCCTCGCCGCGGCGGGTTTCACCCGGGTGTCCTTCGGGATGCAGTCCGCCGTCCCGCACGTCCTCGCCGTGCTGGAACGGACCCACGACCCGGCCCGCGTGCCGCTCGCCGTGCGCTGGGCCCGGGAGGCGGGGCTGGAGGTCAGCCTCGACCTCATCTACGGCACGCCGGGGGAGTCGCTGGACGACCTGCGCGTCAGCCTCGACGCGGCGCTGTCCTGCGAACCCGACCACGTCTCGGCCTACGCCCTCATCGTCGAGCAGGGGACGAAGCTCGCCGGGCAGATGCGCCGCGGCGAGGTCCCGGAACCCTCCGACGACGACGAGGCCGACAAGTACGAGATCGTCGACGACACCCTCGCGGCCGCAGGCTTCTCCTGGTACGAGGTCAGCAACTGGGCGCGTGAGCCCCGCTTCGCCTGCCGGCACAACCTCGCCTACTGGCGCGGCGGCGACTGGTGGGGGATCGGCCCCGGAGCGCACAGCCACGTCGGGGGCGTGCGGTGGTGGAACGTCAAGCACCCCACGGCCTACGCCGGCCGCATCGGCGCCGGGGAGTCCCCGGCCCACGCCCGCGAGGTCCTGGCCGCCGAGGACCGCCGCGTCGAGGACGTGCTGCTGCGGTCCCGGCTGTCCGAGGGTTTCGACCCCGCCTGGTGGGGGGTGCGGACGGAGACCGCCCAGCTGCTCCTCGACGGCCTCCTCGAGCCGGCCCCCGGCGGCCGGGTCGCGCTGACCCGCCGCGGCCGGTTGCTGGCCGACGCGGTCGTGCGTCGGCTCCTGGCCTGAACCTGACAGGAGATGTCACCTTCTCCGGTGAGACTGCCCGGCATGGAGAAGCTCCCAGAACGCGCCTGGCTCGGCGTCGCCAGTGCCGCCCACGTGCGGATCGGTGTCCGCCAGGGTTTCGCGCAGGTCCAGCACGGCAAGCGTTCCGGGCTGGACCGGTTCCGGCGCGGTGACGGTTTCGTCTACTACTCCCCGACCGAGGAGATGGGCGGCAGGGTCCCGCTCCGGGCGTTCACCGCGCTCGGTGTCGTCGCGGACGACGAGACCTTCCAGGCGGAGCAGGTCATGGCGCCCGGGAGCTCCTTCCGGCCGTTCCGTCGTCTCGTCGACTACGAACCCGTGCAGCCGGTCGCGCTCGAGGAGGTCCGGGACCGGCTGGTGCTGACCGCGTCCGCGAACTGGGGGTACCGGTTGCGTCGTGGCCTCGTGCCCCTGGACCCGCAGGACTTCGCCCTGCTCGCCGGACTCGTGCTCGGCGCGGTACCTGCGTGACCCGACCGCGCCCTGACCGGGCCCTGCCGGTCCTGCACCGAGGTCTAGGGTCGGGCGGGTGGACCTCGGACTGAGCCTCGGCTACCTCACCGGTGAGATCGGCCCCGCCGCGGCGCAGGCGCTGTCGCTGGCGCGAGCGGCGGAGGAGGCCGGCTACGCCTCGGCCTGGGTCGCCGAGGCCTACGGCACCGACGCGGTCAGCGTCCTGGGCTGGCTGGCCGCGGGGACGTCGCGGATCGGGCTCGGCTCGGCCGTCCTGCAGATCCCGGCCCGCACCCCCGCGATGACCGCGATGAGCGCCTCGACCCTCGACGGGATCTCCGGGGGCCGGTTCCGCCTGGGGCTCGGCGTCTCGGGTCCGCAGGTGGCCGAGGGGTGGTACGGCCAGCCGTTCGCGAAACCCTTGGGGCGCACCCGCGAGTACGTCGACGTCGTGCGGCGGTTGCTCGCGCGTCAGACCTCCGAGTACGCCGGGGAACACCTCACGCTGCCGCTGCCCGGCGGCCCGGGGATCCCGCTGAAGCTCATGCAACCCCCGCCCCGCCCCGACCTCCCGATCCACCTCGCCGCCGTCGGCCCGCGCAACGTCGCCCTCGCCGGCGAGATCGCCGACGGGTGGTTGCCGCTGTTCCTCGTGCCGGAGGGTTCCTCCACGCAGTTCGACCAGTTGCGCTCCGGGTTCGCCCTGCGCCCCCGGCCCGCCGAGGGTTTCGAGGTCACGGCCAGCGTCGCGCTGCTGCTCACCGACGCGACGGGGGAGGAGCGGACCCGGGCCGAACTCCCCGTCCGTCGCTACGTCGCCCTGTACCTGGGGGGCATGGGGTCGCGCGAGAAGAACTTCTACGCCGACCTCGGTCGCCGCCTCGGCTTCTCCGACGCCGTCGACGAGGTCCAGGAGCACTTCCTGGCCGGACGGCACCGGGAGGCCGCCGCCGCCGTCCCCGCGGGGTTCCTGGACGCGACCTGCCTGGTGGGTTCCGCGCAGCACGTGCGGAACCGGCTGGCGGACTACGCCGCCGCCGGGGTGACCACCGTGTCGGTCATCCCCCTCGCCGGCGACCTCGAGGCCCGGACCGCGGACCTGCGCGCCATCGCCTGAACCCCGCCCGGCGCACCGGGAGGGGTCAGCGCACCAGGCGGAAGATCAGCGGGTAGCGGTAGACCCGGCCGCTGTTCGCCGCGACGGCCGCGAGGATCGCGAACACCAGGAACACGATCCCCGGTACCCCGAGCAGGACGAAGATCGGCGAGCCGAACCCCAGGGTCACCGCGGTGATGAGCCCGCAGACGATCGACAGGACGATCTCGTAGACGATCACCGAGATCGTCATGTTCAGCGCCTCGGCGCTGTGCCCGCGGACGAACCCGTTGCGGTCCTTGTAGACCAGGAAGACGATCAGCGGCCCGAGGAAGGGCAGTCCGATCAGGGACGCCGCGATCGCGGAGAGGTGGCCGAACATCCCCCACATCCGTTCGTCCGCGGGCGTCATCGGCGCGGGGGAGTACATCGGCGGTTGCTGGGGCGGCGGGTGCTGGGGGTTGCTCACCCTCCGATCCTGGCGCGTCGTTCAGCGGTCGTCCAGGTCGGCCGTCACGAAGTCCACCAGTTCCTCCACCCGCCCGAGCAGCGCGGGCTCCAGGTCGGCGAAGCTGCGGACGGTGCCGAGGATCCGCTTCCAGCCGTGCGCGACGTCGGCCTGGGTGGCGTGCGGCCAGCCGAGCTCGGCGAGGATCCCGTGCTTCCAGTCCTGCCCGCGCGGGATCGTCGGCCACCGCTGCCACCCCAGGCGTTCCGGGCGCACCGACTGCCAGACGTCGATGAAGGGGTGACCCAGCACCAGCACGTGCGGGCTCTTCGACACCTGCGCCACGATCCGGGACTCCTTCGACCCCGGCACCAGGTGGTCGACCAGGACCCCGATCCGCCGACCGCGCTGCGGGGCGAAGGAGCGGATCGCGGCGTCGAGGTCGTCGACCCCGTCGAGCATCTCGACGACGACCCCCTCGATCCGCAGGTCGTCGCCCCACACCTTCTCGACCAGCTCGGCGTCGTGCCGGCCCTCGACGAGGATCCGCGAGGCGCGCGCCGTCCGCGCGCCCACCCCGGCCACGGCCACCGAACCGCTGGCCGTGCGGGTGTCCCGCACGGGGGCCGCGGCCTTCGGGGCGACGAGGCGCACGGGCTGCCCCTCGACCCAGAACCCCGGGCCCAGCGGGAAGGTCCGGGTGCGCCCGCGACCGTCCTCGAGGACGACGACGTGGACACCACCGCTCTTCTCCACCCGGACGACGGCCCCGACCCAGCCGGTCTCCACGTCCTCCACGACCAGGCCGTGCACGGCGGGTTCGTCGCGGTGCGTGGGCTTCGGGTTCGTGCGGGCGTGCGGGTCGGAGGACAGCACGTCGCCGCCGTACCGGTCTTCGTAACGGGTCACGCGCGGAACGCTAACCAGACGCGTGTGGCTGACGGGGGAGGCGCGGCCGTGCGGTGACGGCCTAGACTTGGCACTCGAACGACACGAGTGCCAGTGGGGAGAGGGGACGGGATGAGCGACGACCGCAGGCTCGCGGTGCTCCGCGCCATCGTCGAGGACTACGTGTCCAGCCACGAACCCGTCGGCTCCAAGATGCTCGTCGAGCGTCACCAGCTCGGCGTCTCCCCGGCCACCATCCGCAACGACATGGCCGTGCTGGAGGAGGAGGGGTACATCACCCAGCCCCACACCAGCGCCGGACGCATCCCCACGGACAAGGGCTACCGCCTCTTCGTCGACCGCCTCGCCAACGTGAAACCCATGACGCCGGCCGAGAAGCGGGCGATCCAGACCTTCCTCGAAGGGGCCGACGACGTCGACGACATCGTCGACCGCACCGTCCGGCTGCTGGCGCAGATCACCCGCCAGGCCGCCGTCGTGCAGTACCCCTCGCTCTCGCGCGCCGCCGTCCGCCACGTCGAGCTCGTCCCCGTCGGCGGGCGCAGCGCGCTGCTGGTGCTCATCACCGACTCCGGTCGCGTCGAGCAGCGCGTCCTCGACGTCCGCTCCGCCGCCGACCCGGAGTCCCTCGGCCTCCAGCTCGCCGCCCTGCGCACTCGCGTCAACGCCGGGGTCGTCGGCAAACGGCTGCGCGACGCCCGCGACGACCTCACCGACCTCGTCCAGCAGACCCCGCCCGGCGACCTCGCCGTCGCCGCGGAGGTCGCCGTCGCCCTGGGCGACTGCCTCACCGCGGGGCTGGAGGAACGCGTCGTCATCGCCGGGACCGCGAACCTCGTGAAGTCCGGCGCCGACCTCAGCACCTCCCTCGGCAGCGTCCTGGAGGCCCTCGAGGAGCACGTCGTCCTCCTGCGCCTCGTCCAGGAGCTGACCGAGGACGCCGACCGCGGCGGTCTCACCGTGCGGATCGGCGCCGAGAACCTGCACCTCGGTCTCGACGGCACCTCCGTCGTGACCAGCGGCTACGGCAGTGGTTACGGCACGGGCCCGGACACCGTCGTCGCCCGCCTCGGCGTGCTCGGGCCGACCCGCATGGACTACCCGACGACGATGGCAGCGGTGCGTGCGGTGTCACGCTACGTCTCACGCATCCTGTCCCAGTGAAGCTCGGCCCCGTGATGAAGACCGACAGGAGAACCACGACCTCGTGAGCGACTACTACGACGTCCTCGGCGTCTCCCGCGACGCCTCGGCGGAGGAGATCAAGCGCGCCTACCGCAAGCTCGCGCGCAAGCTCCACCCGGACGTGAACCCCGACGCGGGGGAGCAGTTCAAGGAGGTCTCGCAGGCCTACGAGACGCTCTCCAACCCCGACAAGCGCGCCTCCTACGACCGCGGCGGGTCCATGCCCGGCGGCGGCGGAGCCGGCTTCGGCCAGGGGTTCGGCTTCTCCGACATCATGGACGCGTTCTTCGGCCAGGGCGGCGGGGGCGGTCGGGCGGGAGCTCCCGCCAGCCGCACCCAACGCGGCCAGGACGCGCTCATCCGCGTCGACGTCGACCTCGCCGAGGCGGCGTTCGGCGGCGAACGCTCCATCCAGGTCGACACCGCCGTGCTGTGCACCACGTGCCAGGGCTCCTGCTGCCAGCCGGGGACCAGCCCCCAGACCTGCGACATCTGCCACGGCCAGGGCTCGGTGCAGCGCGTCGTCCGCTCGCTGCTCGGCCAGGTCATGACCAGCGCGCCCTGCCCCACCTGTCGCGGCTTCGGCACCGTGCTGCCCTCGCCGTGCCTGGAGTGCTCCGGTGAGGGCCGCATCCGCGCCCGCCGCCCGCTGACCATCCGCATCCCCGGTGGCGTCGACACGGGCACCCGCATCCAGCTCGCCTCGCAGGGCGAGGTCGGCACCGCCGGCGGTCCCCCCGGTGACCTCTACGTCGAGATCCACGAACGCCCGCACCCGGTCTTCACCCGCAACGGCGACGACCTCCTCTGCACCCTGCACGTGCCGATGACCGCGGCCGCGCTCGGCGCGAGCATCCCGCTGGAGACCCTCGACGGTGACGAGGAGGTCGAGGTCCGCCCCGGCACCCAGGGCGGCGAGGTCGTCACCCTCAGGCAGAAGGGCGCCGAGCACCTGCGGTCCCAGGGCCGCGGCGACCTGCTCGTCACCCTGGAGGTCACGACGCCCCGCGACCTCGACGACGAGCAGGAGGAGCTGATCCGCCGCCTGGCCGAACTGCGTGGCGAGGTCCGGCCGGCCGGCAAGCTCGGCCCCGCCCACCAGGGCGTCTTCTCCAAGCTGCGCGGCCGCTTCTCCGGTCGCTGACCCGCACCGTGATCTTGCTGGGAGACCCAGCAAGATCACGGAACGGGAGGAGGGTCAGGGGATGGTGACGGTCTTCGTGTCGCCGACGGGGCCCGAGCCCTCGCCGTCGGACTCGTCGGGGGCGAACACCGACAGGGTGTAGGTCCCCGCCGGCACCGCCGCCGTGAACGAGAACTCCGCGAAGGTGCCGTTCGCGCCGGCCTGCACGGAGTCCCGAGCGACCTCCGCGCCCGCGGCGTTCGTCAGCGTGTAGAGCAGCGTCCCCTCGAAACCTGTCCCGACCCCCTTCACCGTGACCGAACCGGCGCTCGGGGACACCGAGGTGATCCACGCCGGGGCCTGCACGTCGGCCTGCGGCGCCCGCGACAGCGACGCCGGGACGCTCGTCCCGAACACCGACTGCCCCGCCTTGCCGCCGACCCGCAGCTCGACCGGCTGGTCGTCACCCGCCGCCGCCGTGACCGTGTAGACGAGCTGCTGCAACGCCAGGGTCGCGTCACCGGTGGAGCCCGACGCCGCGGAGGCCGCCACGTCCACCACGAGCTTGCCGCCCGACTCGCTCACCGTCGCGGTCGCGTCCTTCGACCAGGGGCTCGAGTAGTCCGGGTCGGTGGGGGAGCCGGACAGCATGGCGCGCAACGCGTTCGTCGCGTCGTTCGCGCCCGACCCGGCCTTCACGTACTCGCGGTACAGCTTCGCCGGCTGCCCGCCCAGCCAGTACACCGGCACCGACGTCGCACCGGTGGGCAGCGTGCCCCCCGTCCCGCCCGCCGTGGAGGTCGCCGGGGCCGAGGTGAGCGACGTGGCCGCCGAGGTGCCCCCCGAGCCGGTGGGCTGCGAGGACATCGGGGTCGAGTCCGCCGCCGGCGTGCTCGACGAGGTGGAGGGGGTCGACGAGGACGGCGAGGTCGACGAGGACGCCGTGCTGGCCACCGTCGTCACGTTGTCGTCCCCGCGCTGGGTCAGCGCGAAGGCGCCGCCACCGACGACGACGACGGCCGCGACCCCCGCCGCCACCAGCCCGCCACGGGTGCGGGAACGACGACGGTTGGCTCGGCTGGTCATGTGGATCTCCTCGAGACGGTCGGTCGGCTGCACCCCGGCCGCACGGGCGGCGAGGGCGTCCTGCAGCTGCCTGGCGGTGGGGCTGAGTTCGTCGTGGCCGGCGGGATCCGGCAGCGGACCCAGCGGGGTCTCCTCGTTCACTGCTGCTCCTCGCTCGACATGGCCGTGCGCAACGCGGACAACCCGCGGTGCGCGTGGGTCTTGACCGCGCCCCGGCTGATGCCGAGCGCGGCCGCGATGTCCTCCTCGGACATCTCGCCCTGGTACCGCAGCACCAGGACCTCCCGTTGCCGGGTCGGCAACCCGTCCAGCGCGCCGAGCACCATCCGGTGCTCCGCGGCCCGCACGGCCTGCTCCTCCGGACCCGCCGGCTCCGGGTCCGGCAGGGGACGCTTGCGGTCGGTGACGACCCGGTGCCGCACGACGTCACGGGCCCCGTTCACGACGCTCGTGCGCAGGTAGGCGACCGCCGACCCCTTGTCCGCGAGCCGGTTCCAGCGCCCGTGCAACGTCACGAACGCCTCCGCGACGACCTCCTCGGCGCTCGCGGTCTCGCCCATCAGGGACGCCGCGAGCCCGACGAAGCGCCGCCAGTGCGCCGCGTAGAGCGCACTGACCGCCTCGTCGGCCGTCCACGAGCGCGGGTCGTCAACCACGACCACCCGCTCCTTCGTCACCATCACAGTGCACAGACGAGTCACGCAGGGTCACGGTTGACATCCAACCGGAGATCTTTTGCGGACTCGTCGGGGGCACGCCGCGTCCGCCGGGTGGGATCGTTGCCTCCCCGGTGACGTCTGGTGGGACCGGGGAGGCAACGATCCCCCACGGAGACGGCCCGGTAACGTGCGGGGCATGGCCGAGGTCTCCCGCGTGCAGCGCGCCCCCGACGACCTGTTCCTCAAGATCGTGGCGGGGGAGGTCCCGGCGACGATCGTCCACTCCGACGACCTCGTCGTCGCCTTCGAGGACGTTGCCCCGCAGGCTCCCGTCCACGTCCTGGTGATCCCGCGGGAGCGCTTCGAGAACGTCGCGGAGCTCGCCGCGGCGGCCCCGCAGACCCTCGCCCGCCTCGTGGCGGTGGCCCAGCAGATCGCCGACGAGCGCTGCGGCGGGGAGTACCGGCTGGTCTTCAACACGGGGACGGCGGTGGGGCAGTCGGTCTTCCACGTGCACGGCCACGTCCTCGGCGGCCGCGACTTCACCTGGCCCCCCGGCTGATCCGAGGGTTGGATGGACGGTCATGTGCGGTCTCTGCGGTGAAGTCAGGTTCGACGGGCGGGCGGCGGACGTCGCGGCCGTCCAGCGGATGTCGCAGGCCATGGCGGCCCGTGGCCCGGACGGTGAAGGCGTCTGGGCCCAGGGGCGGGTCGCCTTCGGGCACCGCCGGCTCTCGATCATCGACCTCTCTGCCTGCGGCGCCCAGCCGATGCAGGATCCCGACCTCGGTCTCGCCGCCGTCTTCAACGGCTGCATCTACAACTACCCGCAGCTGCGCGAGGAACTCATCGGGTACGGGTACCGCTTCACCTCGACCTCGGACACCGAGGTCATCGTCAAGGGGTACCACCGCTGGGGCGTCGACGTCGTCGACCACCTCGTCGGGATGTTCGCCGTCGTCGTCCACGAACGCGACTCCGGCCGGGTCGTCCTCCTGCGCGACCGGCTCGGCGTCAAACCGCTCTACCTGGCCGAGACCCCGGGGCGGCTGCGGTTCGCCTCCTCGTTGCCGGCGCTGCTCGCGGCCGGTGACGTGGACACCACGATCGACCCCGTCGCCCTGCACCACTACCTCTCCTGGCACGCCGTCGTCCCCGCGCCGCACACCGTCCTGCAGGGTGTGCGGAAGCTCCCGCCGGCCACCGTCCGGGTGATCGAGGCCGACGGTCGGAGTCGGGAGCACCGGTACTGGGCCCCCGACCACGTGCGACGCGAGGAGTACGCCTCCTTCTCCGAGCAGGACTGGGAGGACGCGGTCCTCGCGTCGTTGCGCACCGCGGTGGCGCGGCGGACCGTCGCCGACGTCCCCGTCGGCGTCCTGCTCTCCGGCGGTCTCGACTCCAGCCTCATCACCGCGCTGCTCGCCGAACAGGGCCAGACCGACCTCGCCACCTACTCCATCGGCTTCGAGTCCGTGGGCGGTCGCGACGGGGACGAGTTCGAGTACTCCGACGCGATCGCGCAGCGGTTCGCGACGAACCACCACCGCATCCGGGTGTCCGGCGCCGAACTCGTCGGGGCGCTCGGGCACGCGGTCGACGCCATGAGCGAACCCATGGTGAGCCACGACGTCGTCGCCTTCGACCTGCTCTCGCAGCAGGTCTCGCAGACCACCAAGGTCGTGCAGTCCGGTCAGGGGGCCGACGAGGTGTTCGGCGGCTACCACTGGTACCCACCGCTGTCCGGACTCACCCCGGCCCAGGGGGTCGACGCCTACGCGACGGCGTTCTTCGACCGCGACCACGCCGGGGTGGCGCGGGTCCTGAACCCGCAGTGGCTCACCTCCACCGACGTGTCGCGCGAGTTCCTGGAACAGCACTTCGCCCGGCCCGGGGCGGACACGGCCGTCGACGCCGCGCTGCGCCTGGACACCGAGGTCATGCTGGTCGACGACCCGGTGAAGCGCGTCGACAACACCACGATGGCGTGGGGCCTGGAGGCGCGCGTCCCTTTCCTCGACCACGAACTCGTCGAACTCGCCGCCGCGATCCCGCCGGAACTGCAACTCGCCGGCGGCGGCAAGGGGATCCTCAAGAAGGTCGGGTACCGGGTGATCCCGCGCGAGGTCATCGACCGGCCGAAGGGGTACTTCCCCGTCCCGGCGATCACCCACCTCGAGGGCGAGGTGCTCGGGCTGGTGAAGGACGCGCTCACCAGCCGGGCCGCCCGGGACCGGGCGCTGTTCCGCTCCGGCTACGTCGACGGGCTGCTCGGCGACCCGAACTCCGAACTCACCCCGCTGCGGGGGAACAAGCTCTGGCAGCTCGGTCTGCTCGAGATGTGGTTGCAGCAGCACGGTATCGCCTGATCGGGGGACGAGTGATGACCACGACGAGACGACGTTCCGCGGTGGCCGGGTTGCGGCACCGCTCGCTGGACGTGCCGGCCATCTCCAGCCGGAACTGGCAGCGGCCGCCCAGGTGGTTCACCGCCGCGATGGCCGCCGACGTCGTCCTGGACATGGGCTGGGGTCGGTTGGTGTTCGGGCAGACGTTCGTCGACCAGCGCGACGTGGTCGACGCCCTGCGCGCCGAGGAGAACGGTGAACGCGACATCGCGATGTACGTGCGGGACCCCCAGGTGCTGGTCGGTCTCGCGCCCCACGAACTGTTCCTGGACCCCTCGATCACGTTCCGGCTACCGCTGAACCGCTACCGCGCCCCGCGGGACCGGAACCCGGACGTGTTCGTCCGGATGGTCCGCGACCGCGCGGAACTCGAAGAGGTCAACCGGATCTACGCGACCTGCGGGATGGTGACCTCCGACGCGGACGTCATGTGGGCCAATCACCGGACCCGCACGTTCACCTACCTCGTGGCCGAGGACACCCGGACCCACGAGATCGTCGGGACCGTCACCGGGGTCGACCACGTCCTGGCGTTCGGTGATCCCGACGGGGGTACCAGCCTCTGGTGCCTGGCCGCCGATCCGCAGGCCGCGCCGCGCGGGGTGGGGGAGGCGCTGGTCCGGGTGCTGGCCGAGCGTTACGTGGCGCGGGGCCGGGCGGTGCTGGACCTCTCGGTCATCCACGACAACGAGGGGGCCATCGCCCTCTACCGCAGACTGGGTTTCCGGCCCGCCCCGCCGGTGGTGGTGAAGCGCAAGAACCCGATCAACCGGCCGCTGTTCTCGCCGCAGCCCGAGGGATTGTCGGGCCTGAACCCCTACGCGCGGATCATCGCCGACGAGGCGTTGCGTCGCGGGGTACGGGTCGAGGTGACCGACGGCCCGAGCGGGGAGATGCGGCTGACCTGCGCGGGCCGGTCGCTGCTGACCCGGGAATCCCTCTCCGAACTCACCAGCGCCGTCGCGATGTCGCGCTGCGACGACAAGCGGGTCACCCGTCGACTCCTCGCCGCCCGTGGGGTCCGGGTCCCCCGGGCCGTCGAACTCGGCGCGGACCCGTTGCAGGACGATGAGGGGCTGGCCGCCTGCGAGGAACTCGTCGTCGCCACCGGCCCGGTCGTGGTGAAACCCGCCCGGGGTGAGCAGGGCAAGGGCATCACCGTCGGTGTCGCGGGTGGCGAGGAACTGCGCCGTGCCGTCGCCGAGGCCGCGTCGCACTGCCCGGACGTCCTCGTGGAGGAACTCGTCCGCGGGCAGGACCTGCGCATCGTCGTCATCGACCACGCGGTCGTCGCTGCGGCGATCCGTCGGCCCGCTGCCGTCAGGGGCAACGGGACCGACGACATCCGCACGCTCGTGGCGAGGCAGGGTCGCCGTCGTGAGGCCGCCACCCACGGCGAGTCGAGCATCCCCCTGGACGAGACCACCGAGAACGTCGTGGCCGACGCCGGGTACGCGATGGACGACGTCCTGCCCCGAGGTGAGCGGTTGGAGGTGCGGCGCACCGCGAACCTGCACACCGGGGGGACCATCGACGACGTCACCGACGACCTGCACCCCGACCTGGTCGAGGCCGCGATGTCGGCGAGCCGGGCGATCGGGATCCCGGTGACGGGTATCGACCTCCTCGTTCCCGACGTCTCCGGGCCCGACCACGTCGTCATCGAGGCCAACGAACGTCCGGGGCTCGCCAACCACGCCCCGCGCCCGACGGCGCAGAGGTTCCTGGACCTGCTGTTCCCGGAAACCCGAGGGTTCACCGGATCCGCTCAGCGGTACTAGGGTCCGGCCGCGGTGCGCAGAGCGGTCGGGTCGGCCTCCAGCGCTCGGGCGCTCGACCTGCCCGACCCGACCGGCGAGCGCGAGACCTGTCGCCGGTGCGGGACGCCCGTCCGGAGCCGGACCCTGGCGGGCCGCACCGCCTGGGTCTGTCCCACCGACCAGTCCTGACCCATCCCCTACCCGTGATCTGGCCGGGAGTCCCCGCAGGATCAGGGATCGGCGGGGAGGCGGGCCTCGAGGTGAGTGAGTTCGCGCTGGGCGCGGGTGACGCGCTCGTCGGCGCCGTGGGCACCGCGTTCGGCCGAGCGCAGGGTGCCGGTGGCGGCCTCGAGCTGCTCGGTGACCGCGGCGAGCTTGGCCTGCAGGTCCTCCTGCCGACGGGCGAGGTCCTCGCTGCGACGCCGGGCCGAGCCGAGTTCCGCCGCGGCGGTGCCGGCGTCGTCGCGGGCCTCCGCCAGCTCCTCGCGGGCCGCGTCGACGGCCTCCTCGAGCTCGCGCCGCTCGCGTTCGCGACGTTCGGCCTCGGCCCGCTCGCGTTCCGCCTCCTGGGCCGCCCTCTCCTCCCGCCGCGCCTTCAGCTCGTCCTTCGGCACCGAGCGGCGGGCGTGGGTCTTCTTCGCCGCGGGGGCCGGGCGGACGGGGGAGTCCGCGGCGCTCGCCCCGTCGAGGTCGACCTCGCCGAAACCCGTCGCCTCCAGCGGGCGGACCAGCGTCCCGGAGCGGACGGCGTCCGCGGCCGCGGGGTCGCTCATGCCGGCGCGGAGGGTGGCGACGACCTTCTCGCCCACGTCGAGGCTGAGACGCACGCCGGCGGCGAGGGTGAGTCGCCCGGCCTGGACGCGCATCGCGTCCAGGACCTGGTGCTGCTGCACCCCGAGCTCACGCAGTTCCGGCCCGGCGAGCGAGGCCGTCGCCTCCCGCATCGCGGCCCCGAGCTCCAGCAGCTGCTCGACCTCGTCGCGGCGTTCGCGGACGAGCAGGTTCACGGCCCACGCGGGGACGGGGGGCTTCTTCAGGCCGGCGATCCGACCGGCCAGTTCGCGGTCCCCGTCGTCGCGGGCCTCACGGGCCCAGCGGTCCCGGGTCGCGGTGAACTCGCCGGGCGGCACCGCGTAGAGCTCGTCGAGCAGGGTGGGGAAGTCCACGGTGACATCGTGGCATGACTGCCCTCAGCGATCGACTGACTACTGAGTGTCACAAATGACGGTCTCCACGTAAAGGTCTTGTTTCGCGGCCCGTCTCCGGCGGCACGAACCGCGATGGGGTCTAGCTTGTGGGAATGGGCGCGGAGATGACTCTCGGGGCGGAAGAGGAACTCCACCTGATCGACCTGGAGAGCTGGCAACTGTCGGCGCGCGCTCCCCAGGTGCTGTCCCGGCTGGACAGCGCCTCCTACTCCGCCGAACTGCAACGCACCACGGTGGAGACCAACACCGACGTGGTGTCGACCCTGACGGAACTGCGCGAGGAACTCCTGCGGTTGCGCAAGGGGCTGGTCGAGGCCGCCAGTCGCGACGGGCTCGGGGTCGCCGCCGTCGGCACGGCACCTCGTTCGACGTTCACCGACTTCGAGCTCACCGCGACCGGACGCTACGGGCGCATGCAGGAGCAGTACCGACTCCTGGTGGACGAGCAGCTCATCTGCGGCACCCAGATCCACGTCGGGATCGCCGACCGGGACCTGGCCGTCGAGATCATGCAGCGGATCGCCCCGACCCTCCCCGTCCTGCTGGCCCTCTCGGCCAGCTCGCCGTTCTGGAACGGCCAGAACACCGGCTACGCGAGCATCCGCACCACGATCTGGCAACGCTGGCCCAGCGCCGGGACCACCGGTGCCCTGGAGTCGGCCGCGGAGTACGACGAACTCCTCGACGACCTCATCGCCTCGGGAGTCATCGCCGACCGCAAGATGGCCTACTTCGACGTCCGGCCCAGCTCGCACGCGCCCACCCTGGAACTCCGCGTCTGCGACGCCTGCCCGCTCGTCGACGACGCCGTGCTCATCGCCGGGTTGTTCCGCGCCAGCGTGCGCGCCGCCGAGCTGGACATCGAGGCCGGGCGCCCGCGGCCGCAGGCCCCGTCGCCGCTCTACCGGGCCGGGATCTGGCAGGCCGCCCGCGGTGGTCTCTCCGGCGACCTCCTCGACGGCAACGACCACCCGCGTCCGCTGCCGGCCCCGGAAGCCGTCCGCACGCTGCTGGGGCGGCTGCGTCCGCAGCTGGAGGAACTGGGCGACTGGGACGAGGTGGCGGAGCTCACCGAGGCGACGCTCGCCCGCGGGAACTCCGCCGACCGCCAGCGCGCGGCGTTCGTCGAACGGGGCGAACTGGACGACGTCGTGCGTCTCGTCGTGGAGGAGACGCACGGATCGGCCGCGGGGGAGGCCCCGGCGACGGCCGCCCTGCGGCGCTACCGCACCCGCGCCGGGGACGAGGCCGTGGGCGTCAGCGCCCAGCCGCGCCCCGCCTACCGCGAGGTCATCGAGCACGTCCGCACCCTGGGCCCGGCCGGTGTCGCCGCGGCCGAGGCCGAACGGGACGCCTGGGCGCGTGAGCGCCACCTCGCCTACGTGGTGAGCGGTCCGGAGGGCCTCGTGGAGAAGCCCTTCCACGTCGACCTCGTGCCGCGCGTGATCCTGCCCCACGAGTGGCAGCAGGTGCGGCGCGGTCTCGTGCAGCGGGCCCGGGCGATCGAGTGCTTCCTGCGCGACGTCTACGGCGCCCAGCGGATCCTGCACGACGGGGTCCTGACCCGCGACGCCGTCGTCGGTGCCCCGGGGTGGGAGTCGCAGGCGACGCGGTTGCCCGACGACGTGGTGCGCGCGCCCGTCATGGGTTTCGACCTCATCCGCAACGAGTACGGCGGCTGGCGGGTCCTGGAGGACAACGTCCGCAACCCCAGCGGCGTCGCCTACGGGATCGCGGCCCGGGCGCTGGTGGACGCGGTCGTGCCCGACATGCCGCGGCCACCGGCGATGCTGGACCCGGCCACCGCCTTCGAACGCCTGCGCTCGACGTTGCTGTCGCGCTCGCGTCCCGGGATGCGCCCGGTGCTGCTCTCGAGCGGCCCGGCCAGCGCCGCCTGGTTCGAGCACCGCAAGCTCGCCGACGGGGCCGGGTTGCTGCTGGTCGGCGCCGACGACCTCGACGTGCAGCGCGGCCGCGTCGTGCACCGGGGGACGGGGGACCTCGTCGGGGCCGTCTACCTCCGCCTCGACGGGGAACTGCTGGACCTCTGCGACCACGCCGGGCGCCGGATCGGCCAGGAGGTCTTCGACGTCGCCGTCGCGGGCGGGGTCGTGCTGGCCAACGCGCCGGGCAACGGCATCGCCGACGACAAGGCGATGTACCGCTCGGTGCCGGAGTTCATCAACTACTACCTCGAGGAACGCCCGCTGCTGGAGTCGGTGCCCACCTACCGCCTCAGCGACGAGGTCGAACGTCGGGCCGTGCTGGAACGCGTGGGGGAACTCGTGACGAAACCCGTCGACGGCTACGGCGGGGAGGGCGTGCTGATCGGGCCCTACGCGAGCGCGGCGGAGGTCGCGGCCCGACGCCAGGAGATCGCTGCGGAACCGCCGAACTGGGTCGCGCAGGAGGTCGTGCAGTTGTCCTCGGTGCCGAGCTGGAACGCGGAGAGCGCGACGCTGCAACCGCGACGCGTGGACCTGCGGGCGTTCGTCTACGTCACGGGGACGGGCGAGGAGGAGTGCCACCTCGCGGACGTGGCGCTCACCCGGGTCGCGCCCGAGGGCAGCCTCGTCGTGAACTCCTCGCGCGGCGGCGGCGCCAAGGACACCTGGATCCTGCGCGGCGACGACGACCAGGAGGGGGAGACCCGTGTGCGGACTCGCCGGTGAGGTCAGGTTCGACGGGGCGAGCGCCGACGTCGCGGCGCTGGCCCGGATGACCGGTTGCCTGGTGCACCGGGGACCGGACGGGGACGGGATCTGGGCCCGGGGTCCCGTCGCGCTGGGCCACCGACGGCTCTCCATCATCGACCTCTCGCCCGCGGGTGCGCAGCCGATGGTCGACAACGCCACGGCCATCACCGTGGTCTTCAACGGCTGCATCTACAACTACCGGGAACTGCGGGCCGAGCTGCAGGCCGCCGGGCACCGGTTCTTCTCCACCTCCGACACCGAGGTCGTCGAGAAGGCCTACGCGCAGTGGGGAACCCGTTTCGTCGAGCACCTGCTCGGGATGTTCGCGATCGCCCTGGTGGAACACGAGAGCGGCCGGTTGGTGCTGGCCCGCGACCGGCTCGGGATCAAACCCCTCTACGTCGACACCCGGGCCGACCGGGTCCGGTTCGCCTCCACCGTCCAGGCCCTGCTCGCCGGTGGCGGTGTCGACACCAGCATCGACCGCGAGGCGCTCGCCCAGTACCTGACCTTCCACTCCGTCGTCCCCGCCCCCCGCACGATCCTGGCGGGGGTGCGCAAGCTCCCGCCCGCGACCGTCCGCGTGGTCGAGCGCGACGGCAGGTCCACCGACACGACCTACTGGGAGCCGGAGTTCACCCGCTCGCAGGAGTTCGCCGGCTGGAGCGCACGGGACTGGGAACAGGGCCTGCTGGAGAAGCTGCGCGTCGCGGTGGAACGCCGGATGGTCGCCGACGTCCCCGTCGGGGTCCTCCTCTCGGGTGGTCTCGACTCCAGCCTCGTCGTGGCCCTGCTCGACGCGGCGGGTCAGCGCGACCTGGCGACGTTCAGCATCGGGTTCGACTCCGCCGGCGGGGAGTCGGGCGACGAGTACGAGTACTCCTCGCTGGTCGCGAAGGAGTTCGGGACCGACCACCACCGCATCCACGTCGACTCCTCCCGGCTGCTGCCGGGGATCGACGCGGCCGTGGACGCCATGAGCGAACCCATGGTCAGCCACGACTGCGTGGCCTTCCTGCTGCTGTCGCAGGAGGTCTCGAAGTCGGTCAAGGTCGTCCAGTCCGGCCAGGGCGCCGACGAGGTGCTCGGCGGGTACAGCTGGTACCCACCCCTGGCGGGGGTTCCCCGGGCCGACGCCGTCGAGGCCTACGCACAGGTGTTCTTCGACCGTCGCTACGCCGGCCTCGCCGACGTGCTGGCCCCGGAGTGGCTGCCGGGCTCGGACACCCCGGGGAACTTCATCACCGAGGCGTTCGGCCGTCCGGGCGCGGAGACCTCGCTCGACGCGGCGCTGCGCAACGACACGACCGTCATGCTCGTCGACGACCCGGTGAAGCGCGTCGACAACATGACGATGGCGCACGGCCTCGAGGCGCGCGTCCCGTTCCTGGACCACGAACTCGTCGAGTTCGCCGGCCGGATCCCCCCGGAACTGAAACTCGCCGACGGCGGGAAGGGGGTCCTCAAGCGGGCCGCGCGCGGGTTGGTCCCCGACGCCGTCATCGACCGCACGAAGGGGTACTTCCCGGTCCCGGCGATCCGTCAGCTCGAGGGCCCCTACCTCCAGCGGGTCCGCGACGCCCTCACCGACCCCGCGGCGAAGCGGCGCGGGTTGTTCCGGCCCGAGGTCGTCGACCGGTTGCTCGCCGACCCCAACGTCGACCGCACCCCGCTGGGGTCCAACGTGCTGTGGCAGCTGGCGTTGCTGGAGATGTGGTTGCAGCACCACGACGTGGGGTGAGCGGATCGGCTCGGGGTCCCGGTGCGCCTCCCGTTCCCCCGCGCCGGGGGCCGTGGGTGCAGCATGGGGGTGTGGAGCACCGAACCCTCGAGCAGGATCCGCCGTCCGCCTCCCCGCTGGAGGACGCCCTCGCGCTGGGCGACGAACTCGTCGCCGCCTGGGGCAGCTGGCGACCCACGATGACCCCCGACGCCCGCCAGGTGGCGTTCGTCTCCGACCGTTCCGGGATCCCGCAGCTGTGGATCCAGGACGTCGTCCTGGACGGGGAGATGCCCGCGGCGCGTCACGTCCGCCTCTCACCCGACCCCGTCGTGTCGGTGTCGTGGGCCGCCGACAGTCGCTGGCTCGCGTGCTCGGTGGCCGTCGGTGGGGGCGTGCGGACCGAGGTGTGGGTGGTGCGCCCCGACGGCAGCGACGCCCGCCGGATCGCGGGGGACGCCCACGAGCACGCCGAGCTCGGCCCCTGGACCCGCAGCGGCCACCGGGTCGTGGTGACGTTCCCGCCCGTCGGGGGCAGACCCTCGCGCTGCTACCTCGGCGACCCGGCGACCGGCCGGCTGGACCCGCTGGCCGAGGGTGACCTCGTCCACGTCCTCGACGTCTCGCAGGAGGAACGCTTCCTCGTCGTCGTCGACGGTGAACGCGGCCAGCAGTTCTGCGTGGTCGTCGACCGGCTCATCGACGATCACCAGCCGTTGCTCCCGCACGGGGCCACCGGCTCCACCGACGTGGCCCTGCTGCGTCCGGCCCCCGCCGGTGACACCGGTCCGGTCTACGTCTACCTCGCCTCCGACGTGGGGTTGCCGCGGCGCCAGCTGATCGGGATGCCCTTCGGGCCCAACGGCTACCGCGGGGAGGCGCAGACGCTCGCCGCCCGCGACGACGCGGAACTCGAGTTCGTCGACGGCGACGACGCGGGGACGCTGCTGCTGCTGGTGTGGAACGTCGCCGGGGCCAGCGAGCTGGAACTCTTCGACACCACGACGCGGGAACGGACCCGGCTGCACGGCCTGCCGGGTCTGGTCGCGACCGACCCGGTCCTCTCCCGGGACGGGCGCAGCGTCGTCCTCGGCGTCGAAGGGCCCTCGCGCCCGCGCGAACTCTGGCACCTGGACACCGCGACGGGGGAGTGGACGAGGATCACGCACTCACCGGAACTCCCCGTCCGCGACCTCGTCGTGCCCACGTTGGAGACCTACGCGGCGCACGACGGGCTGACGCTGACCGGCTGGCTGTACGAGGCCCCGAACCCGTCCGGGGCGGCGGCCCTGAGCCTGCACGGTGGTCCGGAGGCGCAGGAACGTCCCACCTTCAACGCGATGGTCCAGACCCTCGTCGCCGCCGGCATCACGGTGTTCGCTCCCAACGTGCGGGGTTCCTCGGGTTTCGGTCGAGAGTTCGTGCACGCCGACGACGTCGAGAAGCGCCACGACGCCTTCGCCGACGTCCTCGCGACGGCCGAGCACCTGGTGGCCAGGGGGTTCGCCGACGCGGACCGGATCGCCGTCACGGGTCGTTCCTACGGCGGGTACCTCACCCTCGCCTCGTTGGCCTTCTCGCCGGGGGTGTTCGCCGCCGGCATCGACATCTGCGGGATGAGCGACCTGACGACGTTCTACCGCGACACCGAACCCTGGATCGGGGCGGCGGCGGTCAGCAAGTACGGCCACCCCGAACACGACCGGGTCCTGCTGGAGGAGCTCTCCCCGCTGCGTCGCGCCGACGCCATCGACGTGCCCCTGCTCGTCGTGCACGGGGAACTGGACACCAACGTCCCGATCGGCGAGGCGCGCCAGATCGTGGCCGCCCTGCGCGGACTGGACCGGCAGGTGGACTACCTCGAGCTCGCCGGCGAGGGGCACGACTACCGCCGCGCGGAGTCGCGGCGGACGCTGACACGCAGTGCGGTCGGCTTCCTCGCCGCGCACCTGCGACCGGTCACCTGAGGGCATCGCCGGGACGAGTGCGCGAGCGGACGAGACGCCCAGCGGCGCGACGGACCTGACCGGCTCCCGCTCGCGGGGACCGCGCAGTTCCTGGTGCGCCGGGGTCGGCCGCACGGTCGCCCCGGACCGGACGACCGGGTTCCCGGGCGCGTCGCCGCGGGTCCCCGCGGGCGGGGGTGGTGTGACACCCTTCGCCGGTGCGCTGGCTCGTCGTGGACAACCACGACTCCTACACCCACAACCTGGTCCAGCTGCTGGCGGTCGCCACCGGGACCGACCCGGTCGTGGTGAGCGACGACGACGTCGCGCCCGGCGAGCTGGACCTCGAGGGGTTCGCGGGGATCGTCGTCTCGCCCGGTCCGGGGCACCCGGGCAACGCGCGGGACTTCGGGCTCGCGGCCGACGTGCTCGCCCGCGCGCAGGTCCCCGTCCTGGGGGTGTGCCTGGGGATGCAGGGGATCGCCCTCGCCGAGGGGGCCGTGGTCGACCTCGCTCCGCAGCCGCGGCACGGTTTCGTCGACCGGGTCCGGCACGACGGGACGGGGGTGCTCGCCGGGCTGCCCGACGGCTTCGCCGCGACCCGGTACCACTCCTTCCGGGTCGCGGAACCGCTGCCGGAGACCCTGGAGGCCCTGGCCTGGGGGTCCGACGGGGTCCTCATGGCGTTGCGGCACCGGACCCGCCCGCTGGTCGGGGTGCAGTTCCACCCCGAGTCGGTCGCGAGCACCACGGGGGCGCGGATCGTCGAGAACTTCGTGCGGTGGTGCGAACGCTGGACGCCGCGTCCGCGCTACCGGCTGCACGCCCGGCGGACCGGGCCCGCCGTCGACGCGGAACGGGCCTTCGCCCACCTCTTCGCCGGGTCCGACGCCGCGTTCTGGCTGGACTCCGCGGCGCGCGGCGCGGGGTCCGGGCGGTTCTCCTTCCTGGGGACCGGGGACGGGACCGTCGTGGACTCCCTCGACGCCCTGGCGGCGACGCTGCGCGAACGCACCGTGGCCGGCGCGGAGGCGGTGCCGTTCGAGTTCGCCGGGGGTTTCGTCGGGTGGGCGGGGTACGAGGCGCGTGACGAGTGCGGGTTCCCGACCGCGCGACGGGACGCGACCCCGGCCTGCTCCTGGACCTTCTGCGACCGCTTCGTCGCCGTCGACCACGACGAGGACGCGACCTGGGTGGTCGCGTTGTCGCTGGACGGTGCGCAACCACGGTGGATCGAGGAGACCGCCGCGACGCTCGCCGACCTCCCACTGCTACCGGAACCGGTTGCGGCGCAGAACCTCCCGGTGACCCTGGACACCGCGCCCGCGGAGTACCGGCAGAACGTGCTCGCCGCTCAGCGGCAGTTGCGGGCGGGGGAGAGCTACGAGATCTGCCTGACCACGCAGGCCCGCGTCCCCGCGCAGGGTCGCCCGTTCGAGGCCTACCGCCGGTTGCGGCGCGCCAACCCGGCGCCCTACGCCGCGTACCTGCGCCGCGGTGACGTCGTGGTGGCGGGGAGTTCGCCGGAACGGTTCCTGCGCATCGGCAGTTCCGGAGCGGTCGAGACCCGGCCCATCAAGGGCACCGCGGCCCTCGACACCGATCCCGCTGCACTGCAGGCCGACCCGAAGACCCGGGCGGAGAACCTCATGGTCGTCGACCTGCTCCGCAACGACCTCGGCCGGGTCTGCACCCCTGGCAGCGTCACGGTGCCCGACCTCATGAGCGTCGAGACGCTGCCCACCGTGCACCAGCTCGTCACCACCGTGCGGGGGCGGTTGCGCCCGGAGGTCTCGGCGGTGGACTGCCTGCGCAGCTGCTTCCCGCCCGGCTCGATGACGGGTGCCCCGAAGCTCCGGACGACGGAGATCATCGACGCCCTGGAACAACGGGCCCGCGGGATCTACTCCGGGACGATCGGTTGGTTCTCCACCACCGGGGCGGCCGACCTCGCCGTGGTCATCCGCACCGCCGTCCTCGTCGGCGGGGAGTGGCGGGTCGGGGCGGGCGGCGCGATCGTGCTCGACTCCGACCCGGACGCCGAGGTCGCCGAGGTGCTGCTGAAGCTGCGGGCCCCGCTGAGCGCGCTCACGACCGACACGGACTGGAGCGTTCCGCGGCTCTGAGGCCTGCGCGAGCCGCGGAACGCTCCACTCGCTCAACCCCGGGGCGGCAACGTCCGGCTCCAGAGCGCCGCCCCCGCGATGTCCCGCAGGGTCACCGTGAGCCCCTCGGTGTCCGGGTCGATCTCGACCTCACCGAAGAACTGCGAACCCTCCATCGGTGAGGTGTTCGCGTGCGGCGGCACCGACTGGAACACGACCTCCGGCCCGAACGTCGCGTCCAGCTCGCTGGGGCCGAAGGAACCCGCGTGCAGCGGCCCGGACACGAACTCCCAGAAGTCGTCGAACTCCGTGAACGCCGCGCGCGAGGGGTCGTAGTGGTGGGCGGCGGTGTAGTGCACGTCCGCGGTGAGCCAGACGTGGTTGCGGACCCCGCGGTTCTTCAGCTCGCGCAGGATCCAGGCGATCTGCTGTTCCCGCCCGCGCGGGACCCCCGGGTCGCCCTGCGCGATCGCCTCGATCCCGTTCGACGCGGCGTCGGGGACGACGAGCCCGATCGGCATGTCGGCCTGGACGACCTTCCACCGCGCGGTCGAGGCGGCCATCGCCTCCACCAGCCACTGCGCCTGCTCCGTCCCCAGGATCCCGCCGTCGGGACGGACCCCGCCCCCGGCCCAACCCCACGGGTTCGCATCGCGGTAGGTCCGCATGTCGAGGACGAACACGTCCAGCAGCGGGCCGAAGGAGAACTGGGAGTAGACCTTCCCGTCCCGGCGCTGCGAGATCGGGACGTACTCGCGCCAGGCCTGCTCGCCGCGCGCCCACAGCACGTCCACGCGCTTCTCGGTGTATGCGGGGTCGTCGAGGATCTCGTGCGGGAACCAGTTGTTGTGCACCTCGTGGTCGTCCCACTGGTTCACCTGCGGGACCTTGGCGAAGAAGTCCCGGTACGCCTGGTCCTCCAGGTTGTACCGGAACGCCCCGCGGAAGTCGTCGAGGGTCTGCGCCACGTGCGACTTCGCCTCGGTGACGACGTTGCGGTAGACCCGGCCGTCCGGGAGGGTCACGTCGCCGGAGATGACGCCGTCGGCGTAGATGGTGTCCCCGGAGTGCAGGAAGAAGTCGGCGTCGCGTTCGGCCATCGACCGGTAGATGGGGAATCCCCCGAGGTCGGGGTTGCGGCCCCAGCCCTGACCGGCCTGGTCACCGCTCCAGAGGAAGCGGATGCGCCGGTGGTCACCCGTCGTGGGGGCGGTGCGCAGGAAACCCTCGAGCGAGTCCCCGTCCGGGCGGTGGGCGTCGGGTTCGCCGAGGACCACCCGGTAGGGGACGTCGGCGGCGGACGGCAGCCCGGTGACGTCGAGGCGCCCGGTGAAGTCGCTCGTCGCGGTGAGCAGCGGTCCGCGGTAGGTGCGGCAGTCCGCGCCGAAGGAACCCGTGGGGGAGACCTGGACGAACATCCGGGCGGTGCGGTCGGCGCGGGTCCAGATCGTCGCGGTGTTCGAGGTGACGTCACCGGACTGGACGCCGTGGGTGATGCTCGGCATCCCGGAACGCATCAGCCCGGGGACGAGCAGGCCGGTACCACCGGCGGCGAGGAGCGAACGGCGTGAGAAGGGGGAGGAAGGGATCGACACCCGGCGAAGGCTGTCGGGTCCAGGTGACATCGCTGTGCAGGGCGGGAGAACTCTCAGTGAAGGGGTGGGCGTTCCAGCGCGACCTGCTGCAGGCGCCGGGTGAGGTCGGCGTCGCCCGGCAACGGGGTCCCGTCGACGCTGAGGACCGCCGCCGCGCCCCGCAGGCTCGAGAGCAGCCACACCCCGTCGGCGCGGAGGAGTTCCTCCGGGCGGCGCAGCACCTCGCGGGCGGGTCCGACCGCGGCCAGGGTGGTTCCCGGGAGAACCCCGCGCCCGGCCGGCACCGGGGTGTGCCACGCCCCGTCGACGTGCCAGAGGAGGTTCGCCGTCGGCCCCTCCAGCAGGAATCCCTGCGCGTCCACGAACAGCGCGTCGTCGGCGCCGCGGCGGGCCGCCTCGCGCAGCGCGGCCCCGTTCACCGCGTAGGAGGAGGTCTTCGCCGCGCCGAGCAACCACGGCGCGTCGGCCACCGTCACCGTCGCCCGGGCCAGGGTGACGACGTGCACCCCGTCGCGTCCCGCCAGCACGGACGCGGGCAGGGGCCGGACCGTCGCCAACCCCGACCCGCTGCGGGACAGGGAGAGACGCAGCACCGCCTCGGCGCCGTCCGGTACCTCCTCCACGAGGGCCGCGCTCAGGGCGGCCCACCCGGCCCGGTCGAAGGGGGTGTCGAGGGCGGCGGCCGACCGTTCGAAGCGGTCCAGGTGCTCCTCGAGCCGCACCACGTGCGCGGGCCGGCCACCGTGGACCAGGATCGTCTCGAAGCACCCCTCACCCCGCAGTCCCGCGTCGTCGGCCGGGACGACCGCGGCGTCCCACGCGACCTCCCCGGAGCCCAGGACCGCGGTGCGGGGGCGGACGGGGTTCACCGGGGCATCGTCGCACCCTAGGGTTCCCGGTGTGGTGGGCAGCGACGTGGCCGGACCCGGGTCCCCCGCGGACGGGGCGGTCCTGCGGGCCGTCCTGCGCGACGTCCTCGCGGTCGAGGAGGAGGTGGCGGCGCGGGTCGCCGACGACCTCTCGACCGTCCTGACCGTCGACCGCCCGGACTGGGCGGGCCGGGTCGGGGACGTGCTCGCCCGGGTCGGTGCGGGGTTCCCCGAGGTCGAGGACGCGGAGTTCCGCCGGTTCGTCGACCTCGTCGCCGACGTCCACCTCGCGAACCCCTCGACCTGGCCGGACCTGCGGTGGCACCCCGGCCGGACCACGCCGACCGCCGGGGTCGACGACGTCGCCGCGGGTTTCCGCACCCCGGGCGAGGTCGGGGACCGCTACGACGTGGTGGTCGTCGGTTCGGGCGCCGGCGGTGGGGTCGCGGCGTGGAAGCTCGCGGAGTCCGGGCGTCGGGTGCTGCTCGTCGAACGAGGCGACTGGCCGGGCACCGTGGAACTCTCGCGGGACCACCTGCGCAACCCGCGGGCGGCGACCGGTCTGGACCCGTTGACCGGACCGCGCGGTGCTGAGGACCCGCGCACGCTGGCCGGTCGGGTGCTGCGGCCGGGGGACGGCGGGTGGAACGCCAACGCGATGCTCGTGGGCGGCGGCACCCGGGTCTACGGGGCGCAGGCCTGGCGGTTCGCCCCCGACGACTTCCGGATGGCCACCCGGTACGGGGTTCCCGACGGCAGCGCACTGGCGGACTGGCCCATCGGCTACGCCGACCTCGAGCCCTACTACGACGAGATCGAGTGGACCCTCGGCGTCAGCGGGCGGGCCGAGGGGGACACCGCGGCGGGGCCCCGACGCCGGCCGTACCCCATGCCGCCGCTGCCGGGCGGGGTCCAGGAACGGCTGCTCGCGGCGGGGGCCGCGACCCTCGGCCTGAGCACGACGGCCGTCCCGCTGCTGGTGAACACCCAGGAGTTCGGCGGCCGGGCGGCCTGTGCCCGGTGCGCGCAGTGCGTGGGTTTCGCCTGCCCCGTCGACGCCAAGACGGGGACGCACAACACGGCCGTGCCGTGGGCGGTGGCGAGCGGGAACTGCGACGTCGTGCTCGGCGCGCGGGTGGACCGCGTCCTGCCCGGGACCGCCGGTCGCGTCGCGGGGGTCGCGCTTCTCGGGCGGGATCCACGACGAGGACCGGCGGGCCCAGGAGTTCCTCTCGGCCCGGGCCGCGGACTGGCTGTCGGCCTCCGGCGCGTCGCGGGTGGCGCGCCGTCCGCCGCCGGGTCCCGGGCCGAGCGGCGGTCAGCACCAGGCGGGGACCGCCCGGACGGGAACGGACCCCGCGCGTTCGGTGACCGACCCGTTCGGGCGGGTCTGGGGCTACCGGAACCTCCGCGTCGTCGACGCGTCCCTGCACGTCACCAACGGCGGGGTGAACCCGGTCCTGACGGTCCTCGCCGGAGCCGCCCGGATCGCCGACGACATGGTCCGGGGGAGCACCCGCCGCTCGCCCGCCTGATCACCGTCGGGCATCAGCGACCGAGCGCGCCGGCCCACGCCTCGCCCGCCGTCCGCACGGGCCCACCCGTGGCCAGCGCCTCGGCGATGGCCAGCGACAGCAGCTGGTCCTGGGCGGCCTCGGCCAGCGGGTAGGGTCCGGGCCCCTCGCCGCGGGCCCAGGTGCCCGCGCGCTCCAGCAGCGTGGCGACCGCGATCTCCTCGTCGGAGAGGCGCGCCCCGACGTAGGGGTTGCGGAACAGGACCTCTCCGTCCGCGGAGAGGACGTCGAGGTCGAAGCCCTGGACGTCCTGGTGGTGCCCGGTCTGGCGGCGTTCGATCGAGGACGTCAGCACCGTGGTCGCGTCCGCGAGGCGGACGAGGCGGTCGTCGACCAGCTCCCCGAGGCTGCCCCGCACCACGAGCCGCCGGTGGCGCAGCGGGTTGCGGGTCTGGGTCTCGGTGAAGTCGTAGAGCGCGCTGCGGCCGTCCCCGAAGTCGAACGTGGCGATCGTGGTGACCTGGGGGCGCGGTGCGGCGTCCCCGGTCCAGCCGGCGCGGGTGATCGGGTCGGCCAGGGGGGCCGTCGTGGCGCTCGCCACGACCCGGACGGGCTCCGCGCCGAGACCCAGGAACCCGCGGACCACCGAGGTGGCGTGGTGCAGCTGGGTGGAGGACACCTGGACCGAGGTCGGGATCCCCAGCGAGCCCTGCCGGACCAGCTCGAGGCGGGCCGCGTTGTGCGGGGACAGCAGGTACTGCTCCGCCACCTGCACCCGGGCGTCCGGCCCGGTCGCGTCCCAGAACGACCGCAACCCGCCGAGGTCGGCGGCCGGCGGGGTCTCCGTCAGCACCGCGGCGCCCCGCTCCAGCAGCTCCACCACCAGCCCCGGGGCGGCCGCGGCGGCCACCGAGACGACGACGAGGTCCGGGGCGGCGCCCAGCAGCCCGTCGAGGTCGCGGTGGACGGGGAGCCCCCGTGCGGTGGCCCTCGCCGCGGCGGCGTCGCTGCGGACGAGGACTCCCACCACCTCGAAGTGCTCCGGCAGCCGCGCCACCAGGTCCAGGTGCAGACCGGCGCGGAAACCTCCCCCCGTGAGGGCGATGCGCGCGGGTCGGGTGGGGAGGCTCACCCCGCCGACGGTAGTGGCGCCGGGACGCGTGTCCACCCCGCCGGAGGCGGACACGGGGAACGCGGAGGCCCTCCGGGCGAGGGCTCGTTAGGATCGGGGACGACAGCGCACCCCTCAGCACGGAGGCGAACTGCCCCACAGGGCGATCATGGCCAGCACCGACCGCACCCCCGAACCCTCGGCCCAGACCTCGGCCGTGACCCGTCACGTCATCGTCGTGCCGCCCGAGGTCGCGATGGTCTCCCTGCTCGGCGCCCGCGACGAGCTGTTGCGGGTCCTCGAACGGGCCTTCCCGAAGGCCGACGTCCTGGTCCGCGGCAACGAGATCACCGTCTCCGGCGCCGCCGGTGAGGTCGCCCTCGTCGAGCGCCTCGTGGACCAGATGACCGCCGTCCTGCGCGCGGGTCAGCCGCTGTCCCCGGACGCCGTCGAACGCTCCGTTTCCATGCTGCGGGCCCAGGCCAACGGCACCGGCAACGACCGTCCCGCCGACGTCCTGACCCTCAACATCCTCTCCAGCCGGGGTCGCACGATCCGGCCGAAGACGGTCGGCCAGAAGCGCTACGTCGACGCCATCGACGAGAACACCATCGTCTTCGGCATCGGCCCGGCCGGTACCGGCAAGACGTACCTCGCGATGGCGAAGGCCGTGCAGGCGCTGCAAGCGAAGCAGGTCAACCGGATCGTGCTGACCCGCCCGGCCGTCGAGGCGGGGGAGCGGCTCGGGTTCCTGCCCGGCACCCTGACCGACAAGATCGACCCCTACCTGCGTCCGCTCTACGACGCGCTGCACGACATGCTCGACCCCGACTCGATCCCGCGGCTGATGGCGGCGGGGACGATCGAGGTCGCGCCGCTGGCGTACATGCGCGGGCGCACCCTCAACGACGCGTTCATCATCCTCGACGAGGCGCAGAACACCTCCGCCGAGCAGATGAAGATGTTCCTGACCCGTCTCGGGTTCGGCTCGAAGATCGTCGTCACCGGCGACGTGACCCAGGTCGACCTGCCCAGCGGGACGGACTCGGGGCTGCGCGTCGTCCAGGACATCCTCGAGGACATCGACGACGTGCACTTCTCGCGGCTGACCTCCACCGACGTCGTCCGCCACCGCCTGGTCTCGGAGATCGTCGACGCCTACGAGCGCTACGACGACACCCGTCCTGCCCGCGGCCACGGGGGCCGCAGCCGATGAGCATCGAGGTCGTCGACGAGAGCTCGTTCGCGGAGGGCCGCGGCGTCGACACCGTCGAGGTCTCCCACCTGGCGCGCTACGTGCTGGAAGAGATGCGGGTCCACCCGCTGGCGGAACTGTCGGTCCTGATGATCGACACCGAGGCCATGTCCCGGCTGCACGTGCAGTGGATGGACGAACCCGGCCCCACCGACGTGATGTCGTTCCCCATGGACCAGCTCCGTCCCGGCCGCGAGGGCCGCACCTCCGAGCCGGGTCTGCTCGGCGACGTCGTCGTGTGCCCGGAAGTGGCTGCCGCGCAGGCGAAGGCCTCCGGTCACGCCACGGCCGACGAGGTCCTGCTGCTCGTGACCCACGGCATCCTGCACCTGCTCGGCTACGACCACGCCGAAGCCGACGAGGAGCGCGAGATGTTCACGCTCCAGCGGCGCCTGGTGCTGGGGTTCCTGGCCCGCATCGGTCGCCCCGGCGACCCGACCCCCACCGTCGGCCACCGCGCGCTGCCGTCGGGGGGCTGAGCGGTGGGTGCGCCGGCCGTCCCGCTCCTGCTCCTGGCGCTCGCGCTCCTCTTCGCCGGCGGACTCGTCGCCGCGGCCGAGTCGGCGATCGCCGGCACGTCGCGACGCCGGGCCCGCGACCTCGAGGCCGACGGGCGCCGGGGCGCCCCGGAACTGGGCCGGGTCCTGGAGTCCGCGGCCTCGGTGCTCACCGTCGCCACGCTGCTGCGCGTCGTCTGCGAGACCCTTGCCGCGGTCTGCGTGACCGTCGCGGTGGCGAGCTGGACCGGTTCCTGGTGGCTCGTCCTGCTGCTGGCCGGTCTCGGGATGTCGGCGCTGGACTTCGTTCTCGTCGGCGTCGGCCCGCGAACCCTCGGGCGGCTCCACTCCGAGTCCGTGGCCCTGCGCGCCGCGCCCGTGCTGGTCCGCCTGAACACCGTCCTGGGGCCGGTGGCCCGGGCGCTGGTCGCCGTCGGCAACGCCGTCACGCCCGGGCGCGGACTGCGGCACGGGCCGTTCGGTTCCGAGGCCGAGCTGCGCGAGATCGTCGAGCTGGCCGGGGAGACCTCGGTCATCGAGGCCGGTGAGCACCGGATGATCCACTCCGTCTTCGAGTTCGGCGACACCCTCGTCCGCGAGGTCATGGTGCCGCGCACCGACATCGTGTCGGCCCGTCGCGGCACCGGGCTCTACGAGGTCGAGGCCCTGTTCCTGCGCTCGGGCTTCTCCCGGATGCCCGTCGTGGGCGACGACTCCGACGACGTCCTGGGCGTCGTCTACCTCAAGGACGTCGCCCGCCGCTTCCACGCCGACCCCGACGCCGCCCGCGCCGAGCGGGTCGAGAGCGTCGTCCGCCAGACGGTGTTCGTCCCCGACAGCCTGCCGGTCGACGACCTGCTCAAGCAGATGCAGCGCGACACCACGCACGTCGCGATCGTCGTCGACGAGTACGGCGGGACGGCCGGTCTCGTGACGATCGAGGACGTGATCGAGGAGATCGTCGGCGACATCGCCGACGAGTACGACCGCGAGGCCCCCGAGGTCGAACCGTTGCCCGACGGGGGTTTCCGGGTCTCCAGCCGGTTGCACGTGGAGGAACTGGGCGACCTGTTCGAGAAGGAGATCGAGGACGAGGACGTCGACACCGTCGGCGGGCTCCTCGCCAAGACCCTCGGGGAGGTCCTCGTCCCCGGCGCCGTGGGCGAGGTCCACGGGTTGCGGCTGGAGGCCGACGGGCGCGTCGGCCGCCGCAACCAGGTGCGGACGGTGCTCGTGCACCGCCTGCCCGAACACCCCGAGGACGCAGAGTCCGAACTCGTCGACGACCACGCCGGAGGGCACCAGAATGACTGAAGAGACCACCCCCCACCGGTCCGGGTTCGCCTGCCTCGTCGGGCGACCCAACGCCGGCAAGTCGACCCTGACCAACGCCCTCGTCGGGCAGAAGGTCGCGATCACGTCGTCGCGACCGCAGACCACCCGCCACACCGTGCGGGGCATCGTGCACCGCCCGAACGCCCAGCTCGTCCTCGTCGACACCCCGGGTCTGCACCGGCCCCGCACCCTGCTCGGGCAGCGGCTGAACGACCGGGTCCACGAGACCCTCGCCGAGGTCGACATCGTCGCGATCTGCATCCCCGCCGACGAGAAGATCGGCCCCGGGGACAAGTTCATCGCCGAGGCCCTGGGCAGGATCCCGCGCTCCACGAAGATCGGCCTGGTCACCAAGACGGACAAGGCCTCCAAGCAGCAGGTGGCCGAACAGCTGCTGGCGCTGGTCTCGCTGGGCGAGCAGGTGCTCGGGGGTTTCGCCGACGTCGTTCCCGGGTCGGCCAAGACCGGCGAGCAGGTCGACACCGTCGCCGACGTCCTGCTCGGGCACCTGCCCGTCGGGCCGCGGTTGTACCCGGACGGGGAACTCACCGACGAACCCGAGTCAGTCATGGTCGCCGAACTCGTCCGCGAGGCCGCCCTGGAGGGGGTCCGCGACGAACTCCCGCACTCCCTCGCGGTCGTCGTCGAGGAGATGACCGAGGGCGAGAACGGCGTGCTGCAGATCTTCGTGTGGCTCTACGTCGAACGCGATTCCCAGAAGGGGATCATCATCGGCAAGGGCGGCGCGCGGTTGAAGGACGTCGGGACGAGGGCTCGTCGCTCGATCGAGGCCCTGCTCGGGACCCGCGTCCACCTCGACCTGCGCGTGAAGATCGCGAAGGACTGGCAGCGCGACCCCAAGCAGTTGCAGCGCCTCGGGTTCTGAGCGCCTTCGGTGCGCACCTGGTTCGCCTTCACCGCCCGCGACACCCGGGACCTGCTGCTGTCGTTGCTGCCCACGGCGTTCGCGCTGTGGATCAGTGCGCACCTGGTCGCCGGGGTGGAGGTGTCCTCGCCGTTCTGGCTGCTCGCCTCCGCCGCGGTCCTCGCGGTCGGTGACCTGGTCGTCCGCCCGTTGCTCGGCCCGCTGGTCGCCTTCCTCGGGCCGATGCCGACCGTCCTCATCGGGGTCTCCGTGCAGCTGCTGCTGCTGCACACGGCGCTGACGGCGGTACCGGGTCTCGACCTGCGCGACCTGAACGCGCTGTGGCTGGTCTACTTCTGGACCGGACTGGTGGCCGTCGTCGCCCGCTGGGTCATCGGGGCCAACGACAGCCGGTGGGTGGTGCGGGAACTGCTGCGCCACCGGCCGCGTCCGCCGGGGGAGGCGTGCCCGCCGGGGTTGCTCGTCGTGCAGGTCGACGGTCTCTCGATGCCGTTGCTGCAGTTCGGGTTGCACTCGGGAACGCTGACCACGATCGCGCGCTGGCTGCGCGAGGGCAGTCACCTGGCGGAGGGCTGGCGCGCGGCGCTGCCGTCCACGACCCCGGCCAGCCAGGCGGGGTTCCTGCACGGCAGCACCGAGGACGTCCCGGCCTTCCGCTGGTGGGACCCGGAACTGCGCCGGGTGCTGGTCTCGAACCGCCCGGCGGACGCCGCGATCATCGAGGGACGGGTCCGGGCCGCGGCGCACGCCGCCGGGCGCACCGGGCTGCTGGCCCGCGACGGGGCCAGCATCGGCAACGTGTTCTCCGGCGAGGCCGGCCACGCGCACCTCGTCGTCTCCACCTCGCGGGCGGGGGGATCGGGGCGCCCCTACCTGCGCTACGTCGCCCGTCCGTTCGTGGTGCTGCGCAGCCTGCTGCTGACGGTCGGGGAGATCGTCAAGGAGCTCTACCAGGGCTGGCAGCAGCGGGTCCGCCGCGTCGAACCGCGCATCCCGCGGCGCGGCTGGTACGTCCTGCTGCGCGCGGTGACGAACACCCTGCTGCGTGACCTCAACGTCGTCCTGGTGGCGCAGGAACTCTCCGCCGGGCGCTCGGTGGTGTTCGTCGACTTCCTCGACTACGACGAGGTCGCCCACCACGCCGGCGTGGCCCGGGCGGAATCGCTGGACGCCCTCGCCGGGATCGACCGGGTGCTGCAGACGCTGGCGGACGTGGCCGCGGCCGCGCCCCGCGACTACCGCGTCGTCATCGTCTCCGACCACGGTCAGGCGCAGGGGCCGACGTTCGAGCAGGTCTCCGGGCGGCACCTGCGCGACCTCGTCTACGACCTGATGGACCGCGAGGGCCCCACCCACCCCGTCGTCACCACGGCCGCCGGGGAGGAGATGCGGGGCCGTGTCGACGTCCTGGTCCGCGACTTCGCGACGTCGACCCGGGCCGAACTGGTCAGCAACCGGCACGAGGAGGTCGTCGCCTCGGGACGCGACTCCGTCGTCGTCGCGACCGCCGGTTGCACCGCCCTGCTCTCGATGCCCGACGCACCGCAGGGGCGCCTGGACCTGGACGAGGTGGGCCGTCGCTGGCCCGCGCTCGTGCCGGGTCTGGTGGAGACCCGCGGGGTGGGTTTCGTCGTCGGCCGTCGCTACGAGGAGGTCGTCGTCGTCGGGCCCGAGGGTGAGCACCACCTCGGCTCCGGGCGGGTGGAGGGGGTCGACCCGCTGCTCCCGTTCGGCCCGCGCGCCGCCGGGGAACTGCTGCGGATGATGCGCTTCGCCACCGCTCCCGCGCTCTTCGTGCACTCCACGGTGGACCCCGTCTCCGGTGAGGTCCACGCCTTCGAGGAACAGGTCGGCTCGCACGGCGGACTCGGTGGGTGGCAGACGGAGGCGGTGCTGGTGCACCCCGCGGAGTGGAAGGTCGCCGAGGACCTGCGCGACCGGTCCGTGCCGGGGGAGGCACCGATCGTCGGGGCGGCGACGATCCACGAACAACTGGTCCGCTGGATGAAGGAGGTCGACCTGTGAGCGCGTCGTTGCGGTGGCTGGGGCACTCGACGGTGACGGTGGACGTCACCCGTTCCGCCGGGAACCTGCGCATCGTCACCGACCCCGTGCTGCGTCCGGGGTTGGGGCACCTGCGGCGGCGTCCCCCGACGCCCGCGCCGTGGGCGTCGGCCGGGTGCGACCTGGCCCTGGTCTCCCACCTCCACCACGACCACCTGGACCTGCCCTCGCTGCGACGGCTGCGGCCGGCGGTGCTCGTGACCCCGCCGGGTTCCTCGGACTGGGTGCGCTGGAAGCTCCGGGTCCCCGCGACCCGGGTGCTCGAGGTCGCCGTCGGGGCCACGGTGGCACTCCCGTTCGCCTCCGGTGCCGTGGAGGTGAGCGCGTTGCCCGCCCACCACACCGGCCACCGGACGGGAGCCCGGTTCAGCCGGGCCCCGGAGGCCGTGGCCGTGGAGCACCTCGTGCGGATCCCGGGGACCTTCCCGGAGCGCGACCCGGACGACCTGCTGCTGTGGGCCGTCGGCGACACCGGCGAGTTCGAGGAGTCCGACGCGGTGCTCGCCGCGGGAGGACGTTCCCCCGACGTCGCCTTCGTCCCGGTGGGGGGCTGGGGTCACACCCTCGGCCCGCACCACCTCGACCCGCAGCAGGCCGCGGACCTCGTCGCGCGGGTCCGGCCGGGAACCTCGATCCCCGTGCACTGGGGGACGCTGCACCCCGTCGCGCTGGGCGCGACCATGGGCGACCGGTTCGTGGAACCCGGTCGCCGCTTCGTCGCCGAGGCCGCACGCCGGGGCGTCACCGGCGCGGTGCAGTTGCCCGTCGGGGGTTCGCTGACCCTCTGAGCAGCGGGGTTCCGCGACGTGCGGCAGGTGCGGGACGACGTCCGCGACCTCCAGCGTGCGGGTTTCCTGACCGCCTCCGACGCCGAGCGCCTGGTCCGCGAGGCCCGCCAGGTCCAGCGCTGAGACACGAACGGCCCGCCACCCCGAGGGGGTGGCGGGCCGTTCGTCGTCCGGGGACCGCTCAGAAGAACGTGGGCTGGCGCGGGACGTAGTGCTCCTCGAGCGCGGTTACCTCGTCGTCGGTGAGGTCGACGTCGAGGGCGGCGACCGCATCGCGGAGGTGGTGCACCTTGGTCGCCCCGACGATCGGCGCGTCCACGACCGGGTTGCGCAGCACCCAGGCCAGCGCGACCTGCGCCATCGACACGCCCCGCTCGCCGGCGATCCGCTCGATCGCGTCGACGATGCCCTTGTCGGTCTCGAGGCGGACGGGGTTGCCCTTGGGGTCGGTCTGCGGTTCGTCCCCGGCGCGTGCGGTGCTCTGCTCGCTCCACGGCCGGGCCATCTTCCCCGCCTGCAGCGGTCCCCAGGGGATGGAACCGACCCCCTGGTCGGCCAGGAGGGGGAACATCTCCCGCTCCTCCTCGCGCTGGGCGAGGCTGTACTGGTTCTGCATGGAGACGAAGCGCGTCCACCCGCCGAGGTCGGCGGCGCTCTGCAGCTTCGCGAACTGCCAGGCCCACATGCTCGAGGCGCCGAGGTAGCGGACCTTGCCGGCCTTCACGACGTCGTGCAGGGCCTCCATCGTCTCCTCCACCGGGGTGGCGGGGTCGAAGCGGTGGATCTGGTAGAGGTCGATCCAGTCGGTTCCGAGGCGCTGCAGGGACGCGTCGACCTGTTCCAGGACGGCCCGGCGCGAGAGGCCGGACTGCCCGGGGCCGGGACCCATCTCCCCGAACAGCTTGGTCGCCAGGACGACGTCCTCGCGGCGGGTGTACCTCCGGATCGCCTCACCGGTGACGCGTTCGGAACTGCCGCGGCCGTAGACGTTGGCGGTGTCCCAGAACGTGATGCCGAGTTCGACGGCCTCGCGGAAGATCGGCTCGGCGCCCTCGGCGTCCAGGGTCCAGGTCTGCTGCTCGTTGCCGTCGCCGAAGCTCATGCAGCCGAGGACGATCCGGCTCACGGTGAGGCCGGTCGGGCCCAGGTGGGTGTGTTCCACGGTGTCTCCTCGGGTCGTTCGCGGGGCGTGCGACGGCACCGCCGCCCGGGGGGCGGGGGCGGCGGTGCCGAGTTGGGGGGAGGGTGCTCAGGGACCTCAGGGGACCCGGTAGCCCGCGGCGCGGAACAGTTCGTACCACTCCGCCCGGGTCAGCGCGAGGTCCGAACCCTGGGCCGCGGCCCGCACCCGTTCGGGGTTGGTCGTGCCGAGGACGACCTGCATGTTCGCCGGGTGCCGGGTGATCCAGGCGGTGGCGATCGCGATGGTGGGAACGTCGTACTGCTTGGCCAGGCGGTCCAGGACGGCGTTCAGTTCCGGGTACTTCGGGTTGTCGAGGAAGACCCCGTCGAAGAACCCGGCCTGGAACGGCGACCAGGCCTGCACGGTGATGTCGTGCAGGCGGCAGTAGTCGAGCGTTCCGCTGTCGCGCGAGATCGACTGGTCGAGGCCCTGCATGTTCGAGGCGACGCCCTGGGCGATGAGCGGGGCGTGCGTGATCGAGAGCTGCAACTGGTTCGCGACCAGGGGCTGCGTGACATGCTTGCGCAGCAGGTCCATCTGGCCGGGGTTCTGGTTGGAGACCCCGAACGCGCGGACCTTGCCTGCGGCGTGCAGTTCGTCGAACGCCTTGGCGACCTGCTCGGGTTCGACGAGGGCGTCGGGCCGGTGCAGCAGCAGGACGTCGATGTAGTCCGTGTTCAGCGCCTTCAGCGAACCCGTCACCGACGCGATGATGTGCTCGTAGGAGAAGTCGAAGTACGGGCCGTCGGGGACGATCCCGGCCTTGGTCTGGATGATGGTGTTCTCGCGCTCGGAGGAGCTGAGGGTCACCGCCTCGGCGAACCGCTCCTCGCACTTGTGCATCGAGCCGCCGTAGACGTCGGCGTGGTCGAGCATCGTGATGCCGACCTCACGACCGGTCGCGATGAGGGTGCGGATCGCCTCGTCGTCCATCTCGGCGATGCGCATCAGGCCGAGGACGACGTTGGGCACCTGCAGGTCGGTTCCACCCAGGGGGAGGGTCTTCACGAACGGGCTCCTTCGGAGAGGCGGGTGATCTCGTCGGCGCTCAGCTCGAGGTCGGCCGCGGCCAGGGAGTCCTGGATGCTGGCCGGGCGGGAGGAGCCCGGGATCGGCAGGACCACGTCGGCCAGCGCCAGTTCCCAGGCCAGCGTGACCTGCTGGGGGCTGACCCCGTGGGCCTGCGCGACCTCGGCGAACACCGCGTGGTTGGACCCGAGGTCGGCGGCGCTGGAGATGCCGCCCAGCGGCGACCACGGCAGGAACGAGACGCCGAGCGAGGCGCAGTGCTCGAGCTCGCCCTGGCTGGAGCGGAACGCGGGGGAGAACTGGTTCTGCACCGAGGTGAGGCGCCCACCGAGGAGTCGGTCGGCCTCGTCGATCTGGGCGACGTCGGCGTTGGAGATGCCCGCGCGGACGATGACGCCCTCGTCGAGGAGTTCCACGAGCGCGCCGATGGAGTCGGCGAAGGGGACGTCGGGGTCGGGACGGTGGAACTGGTAGAGGCCGATGGCCTCCACGCCGAGGCGCTTCGCGGAGGCCTTGGCGGCCTCCTTGAGGTAGGCGGGGTCACCGTTCTTGGTCCAGGACCCGTCGCCGGGGCGCAGGTGCCCGCCCTTGGTGGCCACGACGACGTCGTCGGTGGGGGAGCCGTAGGCACGCAGGGCGCGGGCGATGAGCGACTCGTTGTGACCGACCTCGTCGGCGTCGCGGTGGTACGCGTCGGCGGTGTCGATGAGCGTCACGCCCGCCTCGAGGGCGGCGTGGACGGTGGCGATCGCACGGTCGTCGTCGGGACGACCTTCGATGGAGAGGGGCATCCCGCCGAGTCCGATGGCGGAGACGTGACGGGTGGTGGGGGATCCGGGGCGTCCGAGGCTGCGCTGCTTCACGTCTGCGACCCTAGGAACCGATCGGTCAGAAGTCCAACATCTGCTCCTTCTCGTTCGCAGAAGTAGGATTCATGGCATGGACCTCCGGCAGATGCAGTACGTCGTCGCCCTCGCCGACGAGCGGCAGTTCACCCGCGCCGCGGCGCTCAGCGGCGTCTCGCAGTCGGGGCTCTCCGCCGCGATCCGCACGTTGGAGGACGAGCTCGGCACCACGCTGTTCGACCGCACGCCCCGCGTCGTGGAACCCACCGACGCGGGCCTCGCCCTCCTGCCCTTCGCCCGCACGATGCTGGCCCAGGCCGTGGCGGCCCGTGACGCGGTCGTGCAGGCGACCCGGGCGCTGTCGGGCACGCTGCGGGTCGGGGCCGAGCAGTGCCTCGGCGTCGTCGACGTCTCCACCCTGCTCGAGCGCTTCCACCGCCGCTTCCCCCAGGTGGAGATCCACTTCGAGCAGGCCGGGTCCCACGACCTCCTCGCCCGGCTGCGCGAGGGTGAGCTGGACCTGGTCTTCGTCGCGACCACCGAGCACCTCGGTGCCCTGCCGGCCACCGAGCTCGGCCGCGAACCCCTGGTGCTCCTCACCCCGCCGGAGCACCCGCTGGCCGGGAGGACGAGCGTGGACTGGAACGAGCTGGAGGCGTCGCCGTTCATCGACTTCGTCCCCTCCTGGGGGGTGCGGCCGATCACCGACGCCGCCTGCGCCACCCACGGGGTGCACCGGCGGGTGGGGTTCAGCGTCGGCGACGTGCACGCGCTGCTCGACCTCGTGGGCCGGGGCCTCGGCGTCGCGATCGTGCCGCGCCACGTGGCCGCGAAACCCGAGGCGACCCGGCTCTCGGTGGCGGCGATGCCCGCAGACACCCCGGAGTGGATCGTCTCCGTCGTCACGTCCCCGGGGTCGTCGCCGGCCCCGCAACTGCTGGAACTGCTGGAGGTGGATCAGGCCGGGACGGTGGAGACCGCGAACGTGCGCAGGAACGGGAACGGCGTCCCGTAGTCGCGGGCCGGGTACGCCTCGCGCAGCAGCGCCGCGTACTCGCGCTCGAACTCCACGGCGCTCTCGGCGTCGAGGGCCTGCAGGACCGGGCGCAACCCCGTGCCGCGCACCCACTCCAGCACCGGGTCCGGGCCGGGGAGGACGTGCTGGTACTCCGTCTGCCACACCTCGGCGAGGAGCCCGGCCCCCGCGAGCAGGTCGAGGTACTCCTGGGGCGTCGCCACGGACTCGGTGCCGCGCAGCACCCCCGCCAGCCGGTGGCGCCACGGCGGGGACTCGGCGAGTTCACGCATGAGGCGGTGCGAGGGAGCGTCGAAGTTCGACGGGACCTGGAAGGCGAGCCACCCGCCGGGGGCCAGCTGGGACGCCCACGACCGCAGCAGCTCTCGGTGCTCGGGAACCCACTGCAGGACCGCGTTGGAGACCACGACGTCGACGCCGGTGGCGTCGAAGTCCTGGGCGCTCGCGACGCCGAACTCCACGCCCGCGTGGGTCGGGGCCTTCGCGATCATGTCCGGGGAGGAGTCGAAACCCCGCACCCGGGCCCCCGGCCACCGCTTGGCCAGGGTGGCCGTGAGGTTCCCCGCCCCGCAGCCGACGTCGACGACCTCACGCGGCGCCTTCGCCTGGATCTGCGCGACCAGGTCGACGAACGCCCGGGAGCGCGGGGTGGCGAACCGGGCGTACTGACTGGGATCCCACTTCACGGTCCCGACCCTACGCCTGCACCCCTCGGGTGGTCAGCGCTCGAGCGCGGGACGCTTCGGGTCGAACGTCCAGCCGGGGTGCAGGAACTGCATGGCGATCGCGTCGTCGCGGGCTCCGAGACCCTCGCGCTGGTACAGCTCGTGCGCCGCCGCCAGTCGTTCCTCGTCGAGTTCGACTCCGAGCCCGGGGGTGGTGGGGACGTTCAGGAAACCGTCGCGGATCGGGAACGGTTCCTTCGTGAGGCGCTGGCCGTCCTGCCAGATCCAGTGCGTGTCGATGGCCGTGACGTCACCCGGCGCGGCGGCCGCGACGTGGGTGAACATCGCCAGCGAGACGTCGAAGTGGTTGTTGGAGTGCGAACCCCAGGTCAGACCCCAGGCCTCGCACAGCTGGGCGACCCGGACGGAACCCGCCATCGTCCAGAAGTGCGGGTCGGCGAGCGGGATGTCGACGGCGCCGGCGCGGACCGCGTGCCCGAGCTGACGCCAGTCGGTGGCGACCATGTTCGTCGCCGTCCGCATCCCTGTCGCCCGCTTGAACTCGGCCAGCACCTCCCGGCCGGAGTACCCGCCCTCGGCCCCGCACGGGTCCTCGGCGTAGGCGAGGACGTCGCGCAGGTCGCGGCCGTGGCGGATCGCGTCGGCCAGCGACCACCCGCCGTTGGGGTCCAGGGTGATCCGGGCGTCGGGGAAGCGCTTCGCGAGCGCGGTGACGACCTCGACCTCCTGCTCGCCGGGCAGGACGCCGCCCTTGAGCTTGAAGTCCGCGAACCCGTACCTCGCCTGCGCCGCCTCGGCGAGGCGCACGACGGCCGCGGCGTCCAGCGCGGGTTCGTGCCGCAGTCGCGACCAGTCGTCGGGTGCGTCCGGTTCCTCCCGGTAGGCGAGGTCGGTCGTGGTGCGGTCGCCGACGAAGAACAGGTACCCCAGGGCCTGGACCCGGTCGCGCTGGCGACCCTCGCCGAGGAGGTCGGCGACGGGGACCTCCAGGAACCTCCCGAGCAGGTCCAGCAGCGCCGCCTCGAACGCCGTGACGACGTGCACGGTGGTGCGCAGGTCGAACGTCTGCAGGCCGCGTCCGGCGGCGTCGCGGCCGGCGAAGGTGCGCTGCACCTCGGCCAGCGTCTGGCGGTGCCGTGCGATCGGTCGCCCCACGACGAGACGGCCGGCCTCGACGAGCGTGGTGCGGATCGCCTCCCCGCCGGGAACCTCACCGACGCCGGTCCGGCCGTCGGAGTCGGTGAGGACGACGACGTTGCGGGTGAAGAACGGGGCGTGGGCACCGGAGAGGTTGAGCAGCATGTCGTCGTGGCCGGCGACCGGGACGACCCGGACGTCGACGACGACGGGGACGTCGCTCACGAGTCCGGTTCCGTCGCCGGCAGGACGAGGTCGCCGGTCAGCTCCACCACGTCAGACCACCCTCTTGACCAGGTCGCTCAGCTCGGCCAGTTCGCCCGCGGTGAGGTCGACCAGCGGCGGGCGCACGGGACCGGCCGGCCGGCCGACGGCGGTCATCCCGGCCTTCACGATCGAGACCGCGTACCCGTTGGTCCGGTTGCGGATGTCGAGGTAGGGGATGACGAACTCCCGCAGGCGGTCGTAGACACCGTCGCGGTCCCGGGCGGTGACCCGACCGTGGAAGTCCAGCGCCCACTGCGGGGCGAAGTTGAAGATGGCCGACGAGTACGTGGTGGCCCCGAGTTCCAGGTAGGGCAGGGCGTAGGTCTCGGCCGTGGGCAGCCCGCCGACGTAGACGAGGCGGTCGCCGTGGGTGGCGTACAACGTCGCCATCAGGTCGATGTCGCAGATGCCGTCCTTGAACCCGATGAAGTTCGGGAACTCCTCGACCAGCCGGTTCACCGTCGCCGCCGTGAACCTCGCGTTGGCCCGGTGGTACACGACGACGCCCAGGGACGTCGCGCGGCAGATCGCGGCGACGTGCTGGTACAGCCCCTGCTGGGTGAGTTCGTTGAGGTAGGGCGGCAGGACGAACACGCCGTCCGCACCGGCCGCCTCGACGGCCCGGGTCATCTCGACCGCGGTGGACGTGCCGTACCCGACCGGGCCGACGACGGGGCTGCGGTGCTCGTTGGCCTCGACCGTGGCGGAGACGACCTGCAGGACCTCGGCGATCGTCAGCGCCGGGAACTCGCCCGTGCCGCCCGCCGCGAACAGCCCGGACGCGCCGAACCCGCTGAGGTGGGCGACGTGGTCGCGGTAGCCGGCTTCGTCGAAGCTGAGGTCGGCGTGGGTGTGGGTGACCGGGAACGAGAGGAGACCGGAGCCGAGGGCGGTGCGGAGGTCGGTGGGGGCGAGGTCGCTGGGCTGGGTCACGGGATCTCCGGTTCGGGGGGTGGGGTTCACCAACGGGCGGTGTTCGGGCTGAAACCCGGGTCGACGGTGCGCATGTACGTCGTGTCGTCGCGGTTGCGGATGCCGCACGCCAGGTACTGCTCGTGCAGCCGGGCGAGCGCGTCCCGGTCGAGTTCCACCCCGAGGCCCGGGGTGGTCGGCACCTTCACCGCGCCGCCCGCGAAGGTGAGCACCCCGGGGAGGACGACGTCGTCCTCGGGCCGTTTCCACGGCCAGTGCGTGTCGCACGCGTAGTCGAGGTTCGGGGTCGCGGCGGCGAGGTGGGTCATCGCGGCGAGGCTGATCCCGAGGTGGGAGTTGGAGTGCATCGACAACCCCATCCCGAACACCTCGCAGATCCGGGCCAGGTCCTGCGAGCGGCGCAGTCCGCCCCAGAAGTGGTGGTCGGAGAGGACGACCTGGACGGCGTCCTGCGCGACCGCCGGGGGCAGGTGTCCGAAGGCGACGACGCACATGTTGGTGGCCAACGGCATCCGCCCCTGCAGCTTCGCCGCGACGCTCGCCATGCCCTCGAGTCCGGGGGTCGGATCCTCGAGGTACTCGAGAACCCCGTCGAGCTGCTCGGCGACCCGGACCGAGGTCTCGGGGGTCCAGGCGCCGTTGGGGTCCAGGCGCAGCGGCAGGTCGGGGAACTCCGCGCGCAGCGCCCGGATCGCCTCGACCTCCTCGTCCGGCGGGAAGACCCCGCCCTTCAGCTTGATCGCGGTGAACCCGAACTCGTCGACCATGCGGCGGACCTGGGCGACGACACCGGCGGGGTCCAGCGCCGCGCCCCAGTCGTCGTCCTCCTGGCCGGGGTGGGCGGCCCACTTGTAGAACGCGTAGGCGCTGTAGGCGACCTCGTCGCGGACCCTCCCGCCGAGGAGGTCGCTGACGGGGCGGCCGGTGAGCTTGCCCTGCACGTCGAGGGCGGCGACCTCGAACGCGGCGACGACGCGGTCGGCGGTGTTGGAGGTGGTGATCTGCAGACCCGTGCCGTGCCCACCGGTGGTGGTGTCCTCGCTGAGGGAGTCCACGACCGCGCGTTGCAGCGCGTTCAGGTCGAAGACGTCGAGACCCCGGAGCCGGACCGCGGCCGCGCGGAGGCGGTCGAGGTGGGCCGCGTCGCCGTAGCTCTCGCCGAGACCGTGGAACCCGTCCTCGGTCTCGACCTCGATGACGCTGCGCAGGGCGAAGGGTTCGTGCACGCCGACGTTGTTGAGCAGGGGGAGGTCGCGGAAGGCGACCGGGGTGATCTCGACCCGGGTGATCCGGCTCGTGGTGCTGCGGCTGGGCATGTCCGTCCTTCGTCATCGGCAGGAGGTGACGCCATCGTGCCACACGTCCACATCTGCGGACAATGACCTAGCACGTGTTCGATGCAGGGATCTGTGGTCGTGGCATCCTGTCGAGTACGAGTCAATGGGCAGGGCGAGCACGACCCGGGGGGCGGGATGACCACTGAGACGCGGGTGCGCCACGTCGTGAACGACGGTGGTCTCGACGAGTGGCTGGACGAGCGTCGACGACTCGGCCAGGACGGGCGCGACGAGGTCTGGGACGGGGTCTACCACGTGGTTCCGCACGCACGGAGCAATCACGGCAAGCTCGCGCACAAGCTCAGTGCCGAGCTGCACGAGGTGGCGCGAGCGAGGGGAGTCAACCCGACGGGCGAGTTCAACCTCGGCGACGCCAACGACTACCGCATTCCCGACATGGGCTGGACCGCATCGCCCGTCGACGACGCGGACCTCTACGTGCCCTCCGTGGAGATCGTCGTGGAGTTGGAGTCCCCGGGCGACGAGACGTGGCAGAAGGTGCCGTTCTACTTCGCGCGGGGGGTGCGCGAGGTGTGGGTCATCGCGCCCCACGACCGAGGCGTGCGGGTGCTGACATCAGAGGGCCACGACGTCGGGCTGAGCGACGTCCTGGGTGTCACGCTCGCCCAGATCCGGGCGGCGCTCGGCTGGGACTGAGAGCCCAGCTGTTCGCCACCCGTCGCTGGGGACCCGTCGAGGGCCGAACCACCAGCGGAGGTCGCTCAGGAACAACTCGCAGAGGGAGCGTGAGGACGAGAGGTGGCGCAGGAACCGGCCGCCCACGAGCGGTCGCTGCAGAAGATCTTCTTCAGCGGTTGCGCGTTCAGCGTCCCTGTCCACCGACGTCCCTACCGCTGGGGCCGCGACGAGGCGGTCCGACTCCTCGACGACCTCGAGCAGTCCGCTCCTTCGGAGGTTCGACCGGCTCGGCCGTCTTCGCGCTCACGACGCAGGTCCTGGAACGCGAACTCGATCGACGCGTGGGAGGTGCGGTGAGCCAGCGGGTGGAGCGCGTCCTCACGGACTCCCGTCGTCAGGTGGGTCAGGGCCTTGAGCGCTACGGGGTCCGTGGGGGTACGGTGTCGGTGTGGCTCGTCTGGAGAACCTCCTCCTTCGTCGCCGCGCCGGGGCCAGCTAGGCCGGTCTCCCCGTCGCGGGACCTCGTCGTGCGTGCCGGCCGCCCCACCAGAGCCGCCCATGAGGAGCAGAAGTGCAGAACACCCAGAACCCCAGCCCGATGCCGTTCGGCAAGTACGTTCCCTTCCACGAGCAGATCACCGTGGAACTGCCGGACCGCACCTGGCCGACCAGGCGCATCGAGAAGGCTCCGCGCTGGTGCGCGGTGGACCTGCGCGACGGCAACCAGGCCCTGATCGACCCCATGAACGCCGAGCGCAAGCTGCGGATGTTCACGCTGCTCGTCGAGATGGGCTACAAGGACATCGAGGTGGGCTTCCCGTCGGCGAGCCAGACGGACTTCGACTTCGTCCGCACGCTGATCGAGAACGACCTCATCCCTGACGACGTGCGCATCCAGGTCCTGACCCAGGCCCGCGAGCACCTCATCGAACGCACCTACGAGTCCCTGCGCGGGGCGAAGCAGGCGATCGTCCACCTGTACAACTCCACCTCGGTGCTGCAGCGCCGCGTCGTCTTCGGCAGCGACGAGGACGGCATCGTCGACCTGGCCCTGCAGGGTGCGCGACTGTGCCGGAAGTTCGAGGAGACGATCCCGGACACGACGGTCTACTACGAGTACTCCCCGGAGTCCTACACGGGCACCGAACTCGAGTTCGCCGCCCGCATCTGCAACGCCGTCATCGAGGTCTTCGAACCGACCCCCGAGCGCCAGGTGATCGTCAACCTGCCCGCCACCGTCGAGATGACGACGCCGAACGTCTACGCCGACTCCATCGAGTGGATGTCGCGCCACCTCGCCCACCGCGAGAACGTCCTGCTGTCGCTGCACCCGCACAACGACCGCGGAACCGGTGTCGCCGCAGCCGAACTGGGCTACCTGGCCGGTGCGGACCGCATCGAGGGCTGCCTGTTCGGCAACGGCGAACGCACCGGCAACGTCGACCTGGTGACCCTGGGCCTGAACCTCTTCAGCCAGGGGATCGACCCGCAGATCGACTTCTCCGACATCGACCACGTCCGCCGCACCGTCGAGCACTGCAACCAGCTCCCCGTCGGCGAGCGCGTGCCCTACGGCGGCGACCTCGTCTTCACGGCCTTCTCCGGCTCCCACCAGGACGCCATCAAGAAGGGGCTGGAGGCGATGGAGCGCGACGCGGCGGCCGTCGGGAAGACCGTCGACGAGATCCCCTGGGCCGTTCCCTACCTGCCGATCGACCCCAAGGACGTCGGGCGTTCCTACGAGGCCGTCATCCGGGTCAACTCCCAGTCGGGCAAGGGGGGCGTGGCCTACCTGCTGAAGGCCGAGCACCAGCTCGACCTGCCGCGCCGGCTGCAGATCGAGTTCAGCCGCGTCATCCAGGAGCACACCGACGCCCAGGGCGGCGAGGTCTCCTCGAAGCAGATCTTCGACGTGTTCTCCGACGAGTACCTGCCCTCGAAGACCGGCACCCCCGACTGGGGTCGGTTCGCGTTGCGCGGCACCCGCTCCGTGAGCGTGGTCGACGGGGCGGACACCCTGGAGGTCGACCTCTACGACGGCGGGGTGGTCACCACCGTCCAGGGCACCGGCAACGGCCCCATCGCGGCGTTCTGCGCGGCGCTGGGGGAGCAGGGCGTCGACGTCCGCGTCCTCGACTACGCGGAGCACGCGCTCTCGGCCGGTGGCGACGCACAGGCCGCGGCCTACGTCGAGTGCGCCGTCGACGGGCGCGTCCTGTGGGGTGTGGGCGTGGACCACAACATCACGACCGCGTCGCTGAAGGCCGTCGTCTCCGCGGTGAACCGCGCTCTGCGCTGACGCCCAGCCCCTCTCGCCCCGTGATCTCGTGCGGTGTCCCGCGCAAGATCACGGGGCGAGGTGGTTGAACGTGCATCTAGAAGATTCGGCCACGCTCCGCGATCGCACCCGGTAAGATCTGTCACCACGTGTGATCGTGGCGGTGTGATCGAAGGGGGCGCGGTGGGCAACGAGCTCGAGGTCGTCAGTCCGTTCGGACCCTTCGACGCCCTCGCGGAGTCCGCGCACCGCCTCTACCTCGACGGCTACGGCGAAGCCGCCATCGCCGCCAGCCGCGAAGGCCTCCTCTTCACCGAACTCGCCGGCGACGAGCGCACCGCCCGCTACCTGCAGTTCATCTGCGGGGTCGCGCTGCACCAGCTCGGCCGCGCCGCCGAGGCCAGCGAAGAGGCCGGCCACCTGCTGCGCCGCCTCGGCACCGACGCCGAACCCGTCTGGCGCGCCAAGGCCCTCGCCCTGCTCGCCGAGTCCCGCGTCGACCTCGGCATGACCGCCCTCGCGATGGACCACCTCGCCGAGGGCCAGCTGATCGTCTCCGCCCAGCCGATCCGCACCTACGACCACCTCTCGGCCACGATGTCGGTCGCGCTCGCGCTCAACGCCCTCGCGCTCTTCGAACCCGCCGACGAGCTCATGGTCCAGATGCTCGCCCTCACCTTCCCGCCCGCCCGGGTCCAGCTCAACGTCGCCCAGGAAGCCGCCGTCCTCCAGGTCGCGTGGGGCGCCATGCTCGAGGTCGCCGGCCGCGCCCCGGAAGCCTGGCCGCACTACACCGTCGCCCTCGCCCGCGCCGCCCGCATGCGCGCGCTCGCCCACGACGTCGGCTACCCCGAGATGCTCGCCCGCGCCGAGGCCATCGAGGCCTTCGTCCTGCAGCGCACCGGGCAGACCGACCTGGCCCAGGGTCGGCTGCGGCCCGCGATGGCCGCGTTCCGGCTGCGCGAGGAACTCGCCGAGACCCAGATCGCCCGCATCGCCATGGCCCAGGCGCGCGCCGACGCCGGCGACCAGACCGAGGCCGCCGAACTCCTCGCCGCCGTCCAGCGCGTCTCCTCCTCCACCCAGCTCGACGTCTGGGGCCTCACGGCGCTCGCCGTCCGGGCGCGCAACGCCGTCCTGCGCGACGGACGCAGCGAGGCCGCGGACGCCCTCGAGCTCCTCGCGCAGATCTCGCTGTCGCGGCTGTGGGAGGACCGGGAGAGCCGGTTCGAGGCCCTGCAGGACCGCATCCAGCAGCGCGAGATGGCCGAGCAGCACGAGCGCATCGGTCGTGCCGCCCTCGTCGACCCGATGACGGGTCTCGGCAACCGCCGCCGGCTGCAGCAGGTCCTGGAGCGCCCCGACCAGCGCTTCAGCGCCGTCCTGCTCGACGTCGACCGTTTCCGCGCCGTCAACGACGAGCACGGCCACGACGCCGGCGACGCCGTCCTGCAGCGCATCGCCGACCTCCTGCAGCGCAACGTCTCCGACGACGACATCGTCGTCCGGTTCGGGGGTGACGAGTTCGTCGTCCTGGTCCCGGGGAACCGGAACGCCGAACCGACCGCCGAGCGCCTCCTCGAGGTCGTGCGCAAGGAACCCTGGCTGGAGATCTCCCTCGGGCTGCGGGTCACCGCGTCGGTGGGGTTGGCCGGGCCGGCCTCGGCCGCCGAGGCCCTCGCCGGCGCGGACGCCGCCTGCGACGTCGCCAAGCGCGCCGGGCGCGACCGCCTCGTCACCGCCTGACCCCTCCGGGTGGGGGCGCCTAGAGTGGGGGTGTGGCGGGGGCGCGGGGATCGAGCATCGGCGGGGCGAAGACCTACCGCGACGAGGCCGTCGTCCTGCGCGCCACCAAGCTCGGTGAGGCCGACAGGATCCTCTCGCTGCTGACCCGCCACCACGGCCGGGTGCGGGCCGTCGCCAAGGGGGTGCGGCGCACGTCGTCGAAGTTCGGCGCGCGCCTGGAACCCTTCACCTGCATCGACGTCCAGCTCCACCACGGCCGCACCCTCGACACCGTCACCCAGGTCGACGTCCTGGCCCCCTACGGGCAGAACCTCGCCACCGACTACGGCCTCTACACCGTCGGCTCGGCGATGCTGGAGACCGCCGAGCGGTTCACCGAGGTGGAACGGGAGGTCGCGACCCAGCAGTACCTGCTGCTCGTCGGGGCGCTGCGTTCGCTCTCCCGCCGCGAGCACGACTCCTCGCTCGTCCTCGACGCGTTCCTGCTGCGCTCGCTGGCCATCGCCGGCTACGCCGCGAGCTTCACCGACTGCGCGAGGTGCGGAGCACCCGGCCCGCACGCGGCGTTCAACATCTCCGCCGGCGGGGCCGTCTGCTCCTCCTGCCGCCCGCCGGGTTCCGCCGCGCCCGACCCGCGGACCCTCACGCTCCTCGCGGCGCTGCTCAGCGGGGAGTGGGAGATCGCCGACGCCGTGGAGGAGCGCTGCCGCCGCGAGGGCAGCGGTCTCGTCGCGGCCTTCCTGCAGTGGCACCTGGAGCGCGGGATCCGCTCGTTGCGGCACGTGGAACGGGAACCGCTGGTCCCGCGATGAGTTCCGGGCTCGGCGCAGGTCACCCCGTCGTGCTGCAGGAACTGCTGGAGTCCTTCGTCCGCTCGGGAACCGTCGCCGGCGCGGTCGCCCTCGTCGAACGTGACGGTCGTCGCGAGGTCGCCGTGGCCGGGGTCGCCGATCTCGCGACCGGGCGCCTCCTCACCCGCGACACCCCGTTCCGCTACGCCTCGATCACCAAACCCCTCGTCGCGGCGGCCACGATGACCTTCGTCGACGACGGCGCCCTGCGCCTCGACGACCCGATCGAGCGGTGGCTACCGGAACTGCGCGGCGTCCGGGTGCTCCGGACCCCTGATGCGGACCTCGACGACACCGTTGCACTGCAACGCCCCCAGAGCGTGGAGGACCTGCTGACGTCGCGCTGCGGTTGGGGTTTTCCCTCCTCGTTCGAGGGGGAGTGGGTGCAGTCGCTGTTCCCGCTGCAGCCGGGGCTGGAGATCTCCCTCCCGCCGGCTCCGCAGGAGTGGCTCACCGCGCTCGCCGCGCTGCCGTTGCGCCACCAACCCGGCGAGGGCTGGCTCTACAACACCAGCTTCGACCTGCTCGGGATCCTGCTCGCGCGGGTCGGGGGAGCCGATCTCGGCGAGGTGCTGCGGACGCGCCTGTTCGGACCCCTGGGGATGCGCGACACCGCGTTCTCGGCCGCACCCGACCGACTTCCCGCGGCCTACCGGCTGGGCGCGGACGGCCTGGACCTCTTCGACGCCTCCGACGGGAGGTGGAGCAGCCCGCCGCGCTTCCTCTCCGGCGCCGGCGGGTTGGTCGGGACGCTGGACGACTGGTCGCGGTTCGCCCACGAACTGCTGGCCCCCCGGCTGCTGTCGCCGGACGCGGTGCGGGCCATGACCACCGACCACCTGATCGACGCCCAACGCCTCGAGGGGGAGGTGTTCCTCGAGGGTGAGGGGTGGGGTTTCGGCGGGTCCGTGCACCCGGTCACCGGCCGCTACGGGTGGGTCGGCGGGTCGGGGACGAGCGCCCACGTCGTCCCCGCTCGCGGGACGACCGGGATCCTGCTGACCCAGACCGCGATGGACTCGCCCGTCCCCCCGACGTTCCTGCGGGAGTTCTGGGACTACGCCTTCTGAGGTTCCCGGGTCAGGCGCCAGTCGTCGTCGAAACCCTCGACGACCACCGACGTCGCGTTGGCCATCCGCGGCAGTGCGAGGCCCATCAGGCCGTTCACGGTGGCGCGCAGGAACGTCCCGTGCGCGACCACGACGAGCGGCGCGTCGCCGTGCTCGGCGCGCAGGCGGCGCAGGGCCGCCGCGCCCCGGGCGCAGACGTCGTCCCAGGTCTCCTGACCGGGGCGCTCACCGTTCGGGAAGCGGGCGGTGAGCTCCTCGAGGTCGCCGCCCTCGGCCTCGCCGAAGTTGCGCTCCACGAGGTCGTCGTGGGCGGGCAGCAGCTCCAGGCCGAGGTGGTCGGCGATGATCTGGGCGGTCTCGCGGGCCCGGGAGAGCGGCGAGGACGTGATGGCCGTCCATCCCTGACCGGCCAGCTGGTCGGCGAGCGCCAGCGCCTGGGCGCGGCCGGTGTCGTTCAGCGGGATGTCGGTGCGTCCCTGCAGCCGGCCGTCCCGGTTCCAGTCGGTCTCCCCGTGCCGGACGAGCGCGGTGCGGGGAGGAACTGTGGGGGAGGGCACGTCCCATGGTCTCACCTGGCACCCTGGGGACCGTGCCAGGACGTCGACGCTCAGCCCCGCCTCCCGTGAACCGCGTGGTGGTCGCGCCCCCGCCCCACCCCTCCGGCGCGCGGCCGCCGACGTTGCCCGCCGACCTCGTCCCGAAGCACGTCGCGATCGTCATGGACGGCAACGGCCGCTGGGCGAACGCCCGGGGTCTGTCCCGCGTCGAGGGCCACAAGATGGGCGAGGCGTCCCTGCTCGACGTCGTCGCCGGGGCCATCGAGGTGGGGGTGACCCACGTGTCGGCCTACGCGTTCTCGACCGAGAACTGGAAGCGCAGTCCCGACGAGGTGAAGTTCCTCATGGGGTTCAACCGCGACGTCATCCGTCGCCGGCGCGACGTCATGAACTCCTGGGGGGTGCGGGTGCGCTGGGCGGGGCGTCGTCCCCGCCTGTGGCGCAGCGTGATCACCGAGCTCGAGACGGCCCAGGAGATGACCCGGGACAACACCGTCTGCACGTTGACGATGTGCGTGAACTACGGCGGCCGCGCGGAGATCGTCGACGCGACCCGGGCCATCGCCCAGGAGGTCGCGGCCGGGAGGCTGAACCCGGACCGGATCGACGAGAAGACGATCGCCCGCTACCTCGACGAACCGGACATGCCCGACGTGGACCTGTTCTGGCGTTCCTCGGGGGAGCAGCGGACCTCGGGGTTCCTGCCGTGGCAGTCCACCTACGCCGAGATGGTGTTCTCCGACGTGCTCTGGCCCGACGTGGACCGGCGGTCGTTGTGGGCGGCCATCGAGACCTACGCCGAACGGGACCGGCGCTACGGCGCGGCCCGGGACACGCCCACCGCCTGAGGGATCGTTGCCTCCCCGGTGTCACTGGACGACACCGGGGAGGCAACGATCCCCAACGGGTCAGCCGGTGTTGCGCATCCCCGCGGCGATGCCGTTGATGGTCAGCAGCAGGGCGCGGCGCAGGGCGGGGTCGACGTCGTCACCGCTGGCCCGCGAGCGGGCGAGCAGGGACACCTGCAGGGCGTGCAGCGGCGCGAGGTAGGCGTCGCGCAGTTCCAGGGTCCGCTTGAGCACGGGCGCGGACTGCAGGAGTTCGTCCTGCTCGGTCAGCAGCAGGATCTCCTCCAGCGTCGTCGCGTGCTCGGCGCGGATCACGTCGAACGTCGCGCGCTGGTCGGGCGAGACGAGCTCGTCGACGTAGTGCCGGGCGATGCCCAGGTCGGTCTTCGCCAGGGTCATCTGCACGTTGGAGATGAAGCTGCGGAAGAAGCTCCAGTCGGCCGCCATGGCCTTGAGGTCGTCGCTGCGCCCGGCCTCGCGGGCCGCCTTGAGACCCGAACCCACCCCGAACCAGCCGGGCACGTTGATGCGGGTCTGGGTCCAGCCGAACACCCACGGGATCGCGCGCAGGTCCTCGAGCCCCCCCGTCCCACCGGGGCGACGGGAGGGACGCGAACCCATGTTGAGGTTCCCGAGCTCCTCGACCGGGGTGGCGGTGAGGAAGAACGGCACGAGACCGGGGTCGCCGATGAGGCGGCGGTAGGCCTCCTGGCCCTTTGCGGCGACGATGCCCATCGTCACGTCCCAGTCGTCCAGGACGGTGTCCGGCTGCAACGGCGTGCGGTGCAACGTGGACGCCTCGAGCGCGGCGGACAGCGCGACCTCGAGGTTGTGGCGGGCCAGGCGCGGCTGGACGTACTTGTCGGAGATCACCTCGCCCTGCTCGGTGACCTTGATCGGACCGTCGAGGGTGCCGTAGGGCTGGGCCAGGATCGCCTCGCCGGTGGGACCGCCGCCGCGCCCGACCGACCCGCCGCGGCCGTGGAAGAGGCGCAGGGTCACCCCGTAGCGGGCGGCGACGTCGCGCAGCGCGCGCTGGGCGCGGTGGATCTGCCAGCGCGAGGCCGCGATCCCGGCGTCCTTGGAGGAGTCGGAGTAGCCGAGCATGATCTCCTGCACGTTCCCCCGGGCCGCCACGACACGACGGTAGGAGGCGTCGGAGAGCAGACCCTCGAGGAGTTCCTCGGCGTTCTCGAGCTCGGTGACGGTCTCGAAGAGCGGGGCGAACCCGATGCGCGCCACGTCGTTGGCACCCGGCGTCTCGGCCAGGTCGACGAGGCCGACCTCACGGGCCAGGACGACGACGGCGAAGAGGTCGTCGATGCCCTTGGTCATCGAGACGATGTAGGTCTCGATCGTCTCGTCGCCGTAGCGGTCGAGGGAGTCGCGGATGGTCGAGAACAGCCGTACGACCTTCTCGGGGGTCCCCGTGAGGGTGCGGACCGCGGCGCCGATGAGCGGGCGGTGGCCCGTCATCTCCTTGGAGAGGAGCTTGGTGCGGGCGGTGCGGTCGAGGTCGGCGTAGGGCGTGATGAGTTCACCGAGGCGGTCGTAGATCGCGCCGAGCGCCTCGTGGTGCTTGCCCGCGTCCTCGCGCACGTCCAGGGTCGCCAGGCCGAAGCCCACCGCGCGGGTGACGCGCAGCAGCCGGGCCACGGCGCCGTCGGCGACGAGGTGACCTTCGTTGGCGCGCAACGACTCCGAGATCATCACGATGTCGGCGGTGAACTCGGCCACCGACGCGTAGTCGCGGCCGGGGACGTGGTCGTTGCCGGTGTGCAGCCGCGCCCGGGTCCCCTCGAGGCGGGCCAGGACGTAGGACAGCTTGAAGCGGTAGGGCTCCTCGCCGTTGAGGTGGATGCGGGAGGCGTGCACGTCGGGCAGCGCGGCGGCGTCGGCCTCGAGGGAGGCGAGCAGTTCCTCGGAGAACCCGACGATCTGGGTCGAGGCCGCGAGCTGGGTCATGAGGTCGCGGGTGGCGGCGCTGAGGACGTCCAGGGCCGCGTCGTGCTGCATCCCCAGGACCTCGGCGGTGACCTCGGGGGTCACGTTCGGGTTGCCGTCGCGGTCCCCGCCGACCCAGTTGCCGAAGCGCAGCGGCTGGGCGTCCAGCGGCAGGTCCAGGCCGAGCTCGGCGAGCCCGACCGAGAGGTCCTCGAGCAGGTCCGGCAGGACCGTGGAGGTCAGGTTGCGCAGGTAGTGCAGCGCCGAGCGGGCCTCGTCGGCCGGTCGGGGGCGCAGGACGCGCAGCTCGTCCGTCTGCCACAGCTCGTCGACGAGTTCGGCGAGGCGGCGCTGGCCGCGCTGGGCGTCGACGGGGCGCTGCGTCGGGTCCTCGGAGGCCTCGACGATGGTGGTGATCCGCAGCAGCAGGTCGAGCACCGAGCGACGGCTGGACTCGGTGGGGTGCGCGGTGAAGACCGGGCGCAGCTGGAGGCGACCGAGGATCTGCTGGGCGGTGGCCGGGTCGAGGTCACCGGCGGCCAGGGCCTCGCCGAGCCGGGCGAGGGTGGCGTCGAGGCCGCCACCGGACTGCTTGGACAGCTCCAGGCCGCGGTGCAGCTGCTCGGAGGCGTTCGCGAGCTGGAAGTAGGCGGTGAAGGCACGGGCCAGCACGATGGCGGTCGCGTCGTCCACCCCGGAGAGCAGCCGGGCCAGCTCCGCGCCGTCGTCGGCCTCGCGGGCCAGGGCGCGCACCTGCTCGACCAGGTCGAGGAGGTCCTGACCCTCGTGCCGGGTGAGCGAGGCGCCCAGGAGTTCCCCGAGCCGTCGGACGGAGGCCCGCAGGGCCGCGTGACCTTCGTGGGAGGAGACGCCGTCGACGGTCAGCCCGTCCTGGGACGTGCTCCGTACCTGGTCGTCCACTCCACTGGTCTCGTCGTGCGTGGTGCTCATCGCCTCGCCTCGCCTCCCTGCCGGTGCTCGGGTCGACGCTGACTCCGGGTGCACGTCCTGACTTGCCGTCCACCGCCCGGAGGGGGCGGCGGGGGCAGTCTTGCGTGTCCGTCGCCAGGGACGAAACCGGGGGAGGCGAGGCGCAGGTGCGTCCTCGGTGCGGACGCGACCTCAGCTGCCGTTGGCGGCGGCCTTGAGCTTGGAGCCGGCGGTGAGCTTGGCGCCGAAGGAGGCGGCGATCTCCATGGTCTCGCCGGTGCGCGGGTTGCGGCCCGTGCGGGCGGCGCGTTCCACGCGCTCGACGGTCATCAGGCCCGGGAGCTTGACGACCTCGCCCTTGCCGACGGCCTCGACGAGGACGTCGCCCAGGGCGTTGAGCATGGTGTCGGTGTCGGACTGCGTCAGGCCTGCGCGCTGGGCGACGGCGGTGACGAGTTCGGAGCGGTTCACGGTCTCTCCCGTTTGTCTCGAAGACGGTGGTCGGCCTGTGACGTTACCGGTCGTCACTGCTCGTGCTCAGCACGCGGCTCCCCGTGGGCCGCGTCGGAGGGGTCCGTGGAGGTTCCGCGAAGAGCGTCCTGCGGTGCTCGGACGAGCTCGCTGCACCCCGCGCACACGCCGAAGACCTCGACGACGTGCTGGACGGCGGTGAAGCCGTGGTCGGCGCCGACCCGCTTGGCCCAGGCCTCGACGGCCGGCCCCTCGACCTCGACGGTGGCCCCGCAGCGACGGCAGACCAGGTGGTGGTGGTGCCCGGTGGAGCAGCGGCGGTAGACGGCCTCGGCGCCGTCGTCGGTGCGCAGCACGTCCACGTCACCGTCCTCGGCGAGGACCTGCAGCGCGCGGTAGACCGTGGCCAGGCCGACGTTCTCGCCCCGGGCCCGCAGCTTGGCGTGCAGGTCCTGGGCGGAGAGGAAGGCGTCGGCCTCGTCGAGGACCGCGGAGACGGCCGAACGCTGCTTCGTGGACCGGCGGGCCGGGATCGACACGACTGGCTCGTCTCCTTCCGTTCGTCCTGCGAGCCGTTCTCGACAGGCGGGTCAGGTCACCCTACGTGCTCGCGTGCACTGGGCCGAGCGGCGTCGGGCAGCGAGCAGGCGGGATCGCTCAGCGCGTAACCTCTGCGAGGACGCCTGCCCCGCCCGCGGGGTGGCGCTCGACCGCCGACACCCAGCCGGACAGGAGATCCCGCGTGGCCTCGCCCACCCCTCGCCTCGACGCCGTCATCAACCTCGCCAAGCGCCGAGGTTTCGTCTTCCCCTCGGGTGAGATCTACGGCGGTACCCGCTCGGCCTGGGACTACGGCCCCCTCGGGGTCGAGCTGAAGGAGAACATCAAGCGCCAGTGGTGGCGTCAGATGGTCTCCTCCCGCGACGACGTCGTCGGCCTGGACTCCTCCGTGATCCTGCCGCGGCGCGTGTGGGAGGCCTCCGGTCACGTCGAGGTCTTCAGCGACCCGCTGGTGGAGTCGCTGCAGACCCACAAGCGCTACCGGGCCGACCACCTGCTCGAGGCCTACGAGGCCAAGCACGGTCACCCCCCGGTCAACGGCCTCGCCGACGTGCCGGACCCGGAGACGGGCGTGCGCGGGCAGTGGACCGAACCCCGCGACTTCTCCGGCCTCATGAAGACCTACCTCGGTGCGGTCGACAACGAGGAGGGGATGCACTACCTGCGCCCCGAGACCGCCCAGGGCATCTTCGTGAACTTCGCCAACGTCATGGGCTCCGCGCGCAAGAAGCCGCCGTTCGGCATCGGCCAGATCGGCAAGAGTTTCCGCAACGAGATCACCCCCGGCAACTTCATCTTCCGGACGCGTGAGTTCGAGCAGATGGAGATGGAGTTCTTCGTCGAACCCGGCACCGACGAGCAGTGGCACCAGTACTGGCTCGACGAGCGCATGTCCTGGTACACGGGCCTGGGCATCGACGCCGGCAACCTCCGGTTCTTCGAGCACCCGCAGGAGAAGCTGTCGCACTACTCCAAGCGGACGGTCGACATCGAGTACCGGTTCGGGTTCCAGGGGTCGGAGTGGGGCGAGCTCGAGGGCGTCGCCAACCGCACCGACTACGACCTGACGACGCACGCCCGGGAGTCCGGCGTCGACCTGTCCTACTTCGACCAGACCAAGGGCGAACGCTGGGTCCCCTACGTCATCGAGCCCGCAGCGGGCCTGACCCGTTCGCTCATGGCGTTCCTCGTCGACGCCTACACCGAGGACGAGGCCCCGAACACCAAGGGCGGCGTCGACAAGCGCACCGTGCTGCGCCTGGACCACCGCCTCGCCCCGGTCAAGGCCGCGGTGTTCCCGTTGTCGCGCAACGAGTCCCTCTCGCCGAAGGCGCGTGACCTCGCGGCCGAGCTGCGCCGGAACTGGAACGTCGAGTTCGACGACGCCGGCGCCATCGGCCGTCGTTACCGCCGTCACGACGAGGTCGGCACGCCGTACTGCATCACCGTCGACTTCGACACCCTCGAGGACGAGGCGGTGACCATCCGCGAACGCGACACGATGGCGCAGGAACGCGTCGGGCTGACCCAGGTCACCCAGTGGCTGGGGGCGCGCCTCATCGGCGCCTGAACCACGGGCGGACGGCCGGAACCCCTGGGGGTTCCGGCCGTCCGTCTAGGCTTGCCGCGTGGACTCCAGCTTCGGGATCGGTGAGGTCAGTGAGCTGACGGGGATCGGCGTCGACGCGCTGCGCTTCTACGAACGCGAAGGGCTCCTCGTCGGACCCGTCCGGCGCGACCCCGGTGGTCGACGCCGCTACTCGGCGCTCGAGGTCGAGTGGCTGCGGATGTGCGCGCGGCTGCGGGGCACGGGGATGCCCGTGCCCGACGTCCGCCGCTACGCGGAACTCGTCCGGGCCGGCGAGGGCAACGAGGCCGAACGTCTCGGCCTGCTCGCCGCCCACCAGCACCGCGTCGAGGAGCAGCTGGCGGAACTCGCCTCCGCCCGCGACGTCATCGCCGCGAAGGTCGACCTCTACGCGGCGCGCCTCGCCGCCGGGACCGCGGGGGAGTCGTGGGTCGCCGGCCCCTCCCCGTGCGTCGCCGCGGTCCCCGCGCGGGTCGACGAGGTGGCCTGATCCGCTCTCCGTCCGGCGAACCCCGTCACGAGCTGCCCCGTCCCGAACTCGCCCGTCCGGTCGTCGCGGGCGTCGTCGCCGCGCTGACCGGGTTCGCGAGCTCCTTCGTCCTGGTGCTCGCGGGGCTGACCGCCGCCGGAGCCTCGCCCGCGCAGGCGGCGTCCGGTCTGCTCGCCCTCTGCCTCGCCCAGGGGCTCCTCGCCTGCCTCCTGTCCTGGCGCACCGGGCAGCCGCTGTCGTTCGTCTGGTCGACGCCCGGGGCCGCGTTGATCGTCGCCGCGCAGGGACGCACCGGTTCCTTCGCCGCGGCCGTCGGGGCGTTCCTCCTCTGCGCGCTGCTGCTCGTGGTCACCGGCGCCTGGCCGTGGCTGGCGAACCTCGTCCGGCGGGTTCCCACCCCGGTCTCGGGGGCGCTGCTGGCCGGGGTGCTGCTGCCGTTGTGCCTGGCCCCGGTCACCGCGGTGCGCCGCGAACCCGTGGCCGCGCTGGCCGTCGTGGTCGTGTGGCTGGTGCTGCGTCGCTACGCCACGGCGTGGGCGGTGCCCGCCGCGATGGTCGTCGGACTCCTCGGCACGGCGTGGCTGCTGGAGGGTGGGATCGCGCTCGAGTGGGCGCCGCGGCTGCTGGCGGTGGTCCCCGCCTTCGACCCCTTCGTCATCGTCTCGCTCGGGGTCCCGCTCTACGTCGTGACGATGGCCGGGCAGAACGTCCCGGGTTTCGCGATCCTCGACACCTTGGGCTACCGCGACGTCCCCGTCGCCCGCGTGCTCGTCGGGTCCGGGGTGGGCAGTGCCGTCGCGGCGTTCTTCGGCGGGCACGCGGTGAACCTCTCGGCGCTCGCCGCCGGGATCATCGCGGGGCCGGGCGCGTCCGCGGATCCGCGCCGGCGCTGGGTCGCCGCCGTGGCCGGGGGAGGCGGGTACCTGGTGCTCGGGCTGCTCGCGACCCCGATCGCCGAGTTCGTCGGCAACGGTGACCCGGTCCTCGTCGAGGCCGTCGCCGGGCTCGCCCTGCTCTCCTCCTTCGCCGGGGGACTGACCTCCGCGTTGAGCGACCCGAGGCACCGGGTGACGGCGGGCCTCACGTTCGCCGTCGTCGCCTCGGGAGTCACCTTCGCCGGAGTGGGGTCGGCGTTCTGGGGACTCGCGGCCGGACTCCTCGTCTTCTGGTGGTCGCGGGAGCGCGTCGTCACGAGGTGACATCCGTCATGGGTCCGGGGTGACGCGAGGCCGAGGCGCCGAGGTCCCCGACCCGTGAGGCTCCTCCTCATGGAGAGCACAGCACCTGACGCGACGCTCACGCTGAGCACGAGCCCGGCCGCCATCGCCGTCACCGGCCTCACCAAGCGCTTCGGCGCGGTCACCGCCGTCGACGGTCTCGACCTCGTCGTGCGCCCCGGTGAGGTCGTGGCTTTCCTCGGCCCGAACGGGGCTGGCAAGACCTCGACGATCGACGTCCTGCTCGGCCTGTCCCAGCCCAGCACCGGGACCGCCAGCGTCTACGGCGTCCCCCCGCGGGAAGCCGTCGCCCGCGGCTGGGTGTCCGCCGTCATGCAGAGCGGTGGGCTGCTCAAGGACCTATCGGTGCGCGAGACCGTCGAGGTCACCGCGTCGTTGTTCGCCCGCACCCAACCCGTCGACGTCGTCCTGCAGCGGGCCGGGATCTCCGACATCGCCGACCGGCGCGTCGGCAGGTGCTCCGGGGGTGAGCAGCAGCGGCTGCGGTTCGCGATGGCCCTGCTGCCCGACCCGCGCCTGCTCGTCCTCGACGAGCCCACCACCGGGATGGACGTCGAGGGCCGCCGGGCCTTCTGGGGCGCCATCCGCGACGACGCCCGGCGCGGGCGGACCGTCCTGTTCGCCACCCACTACCTCGAAGAAGCCGACACCTACGCCGACCGCATCGTCCTCGTCGCCCACGGACGGATCGTGGCCGACGGCACCCCGTCGCAGATCAAGGCGCTCTCCGCCGGGCGCACCGTCCGCGCCACCTGGCCCGGGGTGCGCCTGCACGACCTCGCGGAGATGCCGGGCGTGGAGGACCTGCAGGTGAACGGCGACCAGGTCCTGGTGCAGGCCACCGATTCCGACGCCGTCGCCCGGTTCCTGCTGACGCGCACCCCCGCCACCGACCTCGAGGTGACCGCCCGCGGTCTCGAGGACGCCTTCGTCTCCCTGACCAGCGACTCCACCCAGGAGGTCTCCCGATGACCGCGATCGCCCCCGAGGTTCCGCGCGGACTGGTGAACCCGACCTACCTGAAGCTGGACATCCGGCGGGTGCTGCGCAACCGGCGCACCCTGGTCTTCACCATCGTCATGCCGGTCGTCTTCTACTTCGCGTTCGGCGCGTCGCAGTCCGACGGCGACGCGAAGGGCTACGTGATGATCAGCTTCGCCGTCTACGGGGCGATGGTCGCGGCCACCAGCGTCGGCGCCTCCGTGGCCGTCGAACGAGCCAGCGGCTGGAGCCGGCAGTTGCGCCTGACCCCGATGCGCCCGGCGACCTACGTCACCTCGAAGGTGCTGTCCGCGGCGAGCATCGCCCTCATCCCCGTCGTCGTGGAACTGCTCCTCGGGGCGGTGACCGGGGCGACGATGCGGGCCTCCGCATGGGTCGTGGGCGGTCTCGTCGCCTGGATCGGATCCCTCGTCTTCGCCTCCCTCGGCCTCGCCATCGGCTACCTGGTGCCCTCCGAGAACGCCATGCAGGTCATGGGTCCGGTGCTCGCCCTGCTGGCCCTCATGGGTGGGTTGTTCGTCCCCCTGACGCTGTTCGGCTCGACGCTGCAGACCGTCGCGTCCTTCACCCCGGCCTACGGGGTCGGGGTGCTGGCGCACTGGCAGGTGCAGCACACCGGTTCCTTCGTCGGAGCCGTCGTGAACCTCGTGGTGTGGACGGGGGTGTTCGGAGCCGCCGCGGCGTGGCTGTTCCGCCGCGACACCGGCCGCGTGTGACCTCCGGCGAGAGCGCGGTGGCGTGGGAGGGTGCTCCCGTGCCGCCGCGCGAACCGCTGCCCGCCCTGGCGATCCCGCGCATGCGGGGCTCGGGGTTCGTGTTCGCGGGTGTCTGGTTGCTCATCCTCGTCCAGACCGTCGAGGACGCCTGGAAGAACCCCGACCGCGCGCTGGGGGCGCTCGCGATCGTGGCGACCCTCGGTTTCGCCGTCCTCTACTTCGTCCTGCTGTCGCGGGGTTGGTCGACGATGCGGGCCACCGGCGACCTGGGGGCCACCCGCCGGCGGGCCGTGCTGGGGCTGGCGGCGCTGTTCGCGCTGACCGCGGTGATCGTCCCCGGCGCCGGTTCCAGCGGCTTCAACACCGTGTACTTCATCTCCGCCTACGCCGCGTTCACGCTGCCGCTGCGACCGGCGCTGGGACTGTTCCTCGTCTGCGTCGTCGCGCTGGTGCTCGCCGGGCGGTGGGTGGACGGCTGGTCGGACCTGCAGGGCACCGCGATCGGGACGTTCTTCGCGGCCGTCGCGACCCTCGGGATGACCCGGCTCATCCGGCGCAGCCGACAGCTCGCGGCCGCGCAGCAGGACCTGGCCCGCCTCGCCGTCGCCGAGGAGCGCACCCGCTTCTCCCGGGACCTGCACGACCTCCTCGGTCACTCGCTGACGGTCATCACGTTGAAGGCGGAACTCGCCGGACGGCTCCTCGACGTCGACGTGGAACGGGCCCGTGTGGAGGTCGAGGACGTGGAACGCCTGGCGCGCACCGCGCTGACCGACGTCCGGGCCGCGCTGGAGGGCTACCGCGAGGTGTCCCTCGGCGCGGAACTCGCCGGCGCCCGCCAGGCGCTCGCCGCCGCGGGGGTCACGGGTCGGCTGCCCGGTTCCGTGGACGAGGTCCCGGGGGAGCTGCAGGAGTTGTTCGGCTGGGTCGTGCGCGAAGGGGTCACGAACGTGGTGCGCCATTCCGGGGCGCGCACCTGCTGGATCACGGTCTCGTCCTGCGCCGTGGTCGTCTGCGACGACGGCTCCGGGCCCCGGCCGGGGTCCGGGGGCGGAGCGGGACTCGCAGGCCTCGCCGAACGCGCCCGCGTCGCCGGGGGCGCGTTGACCGTCGGCCGGTCCACCCAGGGCGGTTTCGAACTGGGGGTCCGGGTGTGAGCATCCGGTTGATGCTGGCCGACGACCAGGCGTTGGTGCGGGGTGCGCTGGCGGCGCTGCTGTCGCTGGAGGAGGACCTGTCGGTCGTGTGCGAGGTCTCGCGCGGGGACCTCGTCGTGGCCGCCGCCCGCGAGCACCGCCCGGACGTCGCGCTGCTCGACATCGAGATGCCCGGCCTCGACGGGATCGCCGCGACCGCGGCGCTGCGCCGCGCGGTGCCCTCGGTGCGGGTGCTCATCGTCACCACCTTCGGCCGTCCCGGCTACCTGCGCCGCGGGATGGAGGCCGGCGCCCACGGGTTCGTCGTCAAGGACACCCCGTCCCGGGAACTGGCGGACGTGGTGCGCCGCATCGCCTCCGGGCTGCGCGTCGTCGACCCCGCGCTGGCCGCGGAGTCGCTGGCCGCGGGCGTGAACCCCCTGACCGAACGCGAGACCGACGTCCTGCGCCTGGCCCGCGACGGCCGGACCGTCGCCGACCTCGCCGCCGGGCTGTCGCTGTCCGAGGGCACGGTGCGCAACCACCTCTCCGCTGCGATCGGGAAGACCGGCGCGCGGACCCGCGCCGAGGCGGTACGCCTGGCGGAGTCGCGGGGGTGGCTGTAGTCGTCGTCGTCGTCGTCGTCGCGGGGTCCGGGGGTTCGGGTCGTGGACGCCTCGCGCCACTAGGTTCGTCGCGTGGCGTCAACGCCCCGAACGCTTGGCCGCGGCCGCCGTCTCGAGCGTCCGCCGCAGTTGGTCCAGGAACGCCGTCGGGTCGCCCAGGAGATCGGCGGGGGCGATGGAGAGCAGGATGACACCGGCCTCCGCGTAGCGTCGAGCCTTCGCCTGGGTGCGGCGGAGCGCCTGAGCTCCGAGGTGCCACGTCATCGAGTCGATCTCGAGGACGACGCCGAGGTCGGGCCAGTAGGCGTCCGCGTTCCCGATCCACCGTCCGGCCACGACGACGGGCTCGTTCCACACCGGCTGGGGGAGTCCGGATCGGGAGACGACGCGGAAGGCGCGCCCCTCGGCCGCGCTGCGAGTCGCCGCGCCGAGTTCTTCCAGCGCCACCCGTGCGTGCCCGCTGCGCTGGGTGGGGCCGTGCCTGATCACGGCGTCCAGTTGTCGCAGGGTGCACCGGTCCGCGGCGAGCACGGCGCTCATGACCTCGCGCACGTCGTCGAGCGAGAGGTCCTGTCGTCGGCAGGCGTCACCGAGGGCTCGGGCGACTCCCGTGACGCGCAGCCCACCCCGTTCGGCGCGTCCCGTTCCACGTTCCGACCGCTCGACGACGCAGAACCCGCTCGACACGCGGTGCCGCGGATGGGGGACCACGACCAGGATCTCCCGGCCGACGTCGACGCGCCGACCCAGCGCACCCCAGACGTCCAGGGCGTGGTGGCCGCTGAGGCGGCTGTCGGGCCCTGCGTACGTCAACGCGGCCCGGCGCCGTTCGAGAAGCGTGGGGTTTCCGCGGTGCGTGAGCACGACGCCGGGGAGGATGCGCTGCCAGCGACCGCGAGGTCCCGTCAGGCTGGTCAGCGTGGAGTCCGGAACTCCGAGGAGGACCAGGTCTGCGCGCTTGACCACGCCGTCGGACCGCGCGATCAACGCATCGACCGCGGCACGGTCGTAGTTCTTCTTCCGGGGCATGCGGGGATCGTGCGGGAGGAACGCGTGGTCGCCGCTCGCCGGCCTCGCCGTCTGTGCAGGGCTGGGGACTCCTGCGCTCCTGTGGACACCGGGATGACTCCGGGTCGTGGACGCCACGCGCCGAACCTAGTGGTGCGTGGCGTCCACGACCCGAACCCGCCGGCCACGAGGAGGGTCAGGAGCAGCCGCAGGAGTTCCGGTGCCGGAAGGTGGGGGGGATGCGTTCGCGGCGGGGGGTTCCGGGGGCGGTGCCGGCGAGGCGCTCGAGGATCATGGTGACGGCGCGGGTCGCCATCGCGGGGACGTCCTGGTGGATGGCGGTGAGGCGGGGTTCGACGAGGTCGGCCCACTCGGGGTCGTCGTAGCAGACGAGGGCGACGTCGTCGGGGACGGACAACCCCAGCGACCGCAGCGCGCGCAGGGTGCCGACGGTCATCGAGTTGTTGCCGACGACGACTGCGCTGGGACGGTCGGCACCGGCGAACGCCGAGAGCACCGCGGTCTCGGCGAGGGAGGTCTCGCTGCCCCCGTCCAGCACGACTCCGGTCAGTCCGCGTTCGGCGAGGACCCGGGAGAACCCCGCGTGGCGTTCGGAGGTGGAACTCAGCCCGGCCAGCCCCGCGACGAACGCGATGCGGCGGTGGCCGAGGCCGGCGAGGTGGGAGGTCAGCAGCGCGGTCGCCTCGGTGTTCTCCGGCGCCACCTGGTCCACGTCGGCGTCGGCGAAGCGGTCGAGCAGGACGGTGGGGATGCCGTGCGCGGCGAGGAAGGGGAGGGCCTCGACCTCGGCGTGGACGGAGGGGGCCAGCAGCATCCCGTCGACGCGACGGTCCGCGAGCTCGTGGACGGCTCGCACCTCCTCGACGGGGTCGTCGTGGGTGTCGGCGAGGACGAGGGTGTACCCGGCGGCGCGGGCGGCGCCCTCGATGGAGGTGACGAGGTCGGCGAAGTGCGGGTTGGAGACGAAGCGGCTCGCCAGGCCGAGCGTGGTCGTCGAGGACCGGGCCAGTGAGCGGGCGAGGGTGTTCTGGCGGTACCCGGTGCGGGCGATCGCGGACAGGACCGCTTCCCGCGTGGGTCCGCTGACCGTGCGGGTCCCGTTGAGGACGTGCGAGACGGTCGAGGCGTTCACCCCGGCCAGCCGCGCGACGTCGGCCATGGTCACCACCGCAGGAGCCCCCTCGCTCGTCGAACCCGGCCCGGTAGGCCTGTCACGGTCTGGCCATAGGAACAGGCAAGCGCTTGCGCAAGCGCTTGCCCGGATCCTACGGTGCCCAGGTCGTCGATCCACCCCTGACGCGAAGGAGCGTTCGATGTGCGGTCCGAGGTCCCGGCAGCACCCGTTGATCGTCGTCGGCTACGAACCGGGGGACGAGCACGCCGTCCTCGAGGCCCTCGCCCAGGCTCGCCTGCGCGGCGGGACGATCGTGGTGGTGGCCGCGGCGCCGCTGCCGGACGGGCTGCTGCTGCGCCTGCGCAGCGCCCCCGTCGGACTCGACCTGCGCCTGCCTCCGGAGGGGGCCGACGTCGTCGAGGCCGTCCTCGACCTGGCCGAACGCGAACAGGCCGCCCTGCTGGTCGTCGGCCTGGCCCGGCGCGGGGTCGACGACCTCCTGGGCGGTCGCGCACGGCTCGTCGTGCTCGACGCGCCGTGCCCGGTGCTGTCCGTCCCCGAGCCGGACACGAGCACCGGCTCCCCGGCACCCGCGTGGGCCGTCACAATGGGTGTGTGAGCGCACCTACCCTGACGGCCGTCCAGCCGCTGCGGATCGGACCGCACGTCTCCGCGACGCCGGTCGTCCTCGCACCGATGGCCGGCATCACCAACTCCGCCTACCGGCAGCTCTGCCGCGAGCAGGGTGAGGGCTTCTACGTCAGCGAGATGGTCACCTCGCGCGCCCTCGTCGAACGCAACGCCGAGACGATGCGCCTGGTGACGTTCACCGAGACCGAGACCCCGCGCAGCCTGCAGCTCTACGGGGTCGACCCGACGACGGTCGCCGCGGCGGTCCGGATGGTCGTCGAGGAGGACATCGCCGACCACGTCGACCTCAACTTCGGCTGCCCCGTCCCCAAGGTCACCCGCAAGGGCGGCGGGTCCGCGCTGCCCTGGAAGGCGACCCTGTTCCGCGACATCGTCCGCGGGGCGGTGCGCGAGGCGTCCAAGGGCGGCATCCCGCTGACGGTGAAGATGCGCAAGGGCATCGACGACGACCACCTCACCTACCTCCAGGCCGGCAGGGCCGCCGAGGAGGAGGGTGCCGCCGCCGTCGCGCTGCACGGGCGGACGGCGTCGCAGCACTACTCCGGCCACGCCGACTGGGAGGCCATCGCGCGCCTCAAGGAGACGGTCACCACCATCCCCGTGCTCGGCAACGGCGACATCTGGAGCGCCGAGGACGCGGTGGAGATGATGCGGCGCACCGGGTGCGACGGGGTCGTCGTCGGCCGCGGTTGCCTCGGGCGACCGTGGCTGTTCGCCGACCTCGAGGCGGGGTTCGCCGGTCGCGAGGACCGGGTGAGGCCCGGGATGCGCCACGTGGCGAAGGTCCTGCGCCGCCACGCCGACCTGCTCGTCGAGTTCTACGGCGACGAACTGCGCGGCTGCCGCGACATCCGCAAGCACATCTCCTGGTACTTCAAGGGCTACGCCGTGGGCGGCGACATGCGGGCCCGCCTCGGCCTCGTCGACACCCTCGAGGCCCTCGACGAGCTCATCGCCGACCTCGACCTCGACCAGGACTACCCGGGTGCCGCCGCGGAGGGTTCCCGCGGCCGGGCCGGGTCGCCGCAGGCGAGGGTCGCGCTGCCGGAGGGCTGGCTGGAGACCCAGGAGCTCACCGGCGCCGCGGCCGAGATGATCGCCCAGGCCGAGCTCTCGGTGTCCGGCGGATGAGCGCGGGCTACCAGGAGGGCGACCTCGAACGCTGGGCCACGGAACCGCCGAAGACGCACGGTCGCAGCGCCTTCATGCGGGACCGCGCCCGCGTCCTGCACTCCTCCTCGCTGCGTCGGCTCGCCGCCAAGACCCAGGTCGTCGGCCCCGCCACCGACGACTTCGTCCGCAACCGCCTCACGCACTCCCTCGAGGTCGCGCAGGTCGGCCGCGAACTCGGGGCGGCGCTCGGTTGCGACCCCGACGTCGTCGACACCGCCTGCCTGGCCCACGACCTCGGCCACCCGCCGTTCGGCCACAACGGCGAACGGGCGCTGGCCGACGCGGCTCAGGACATCGGGGGTTTCGAGGGCAACGCCCAGACGTTGCGGCTGCTGACCCGGCTGGAGTCCAAGACGGTCGCCGCCGACGGTTCGCCCGTCGGCTTGAACCTGACCCGCGCCAGCCTGGACGCCTCGACGAAGTACCCGTGGTTGCACGGGAAGGCGCCGCGCGTGACGTCGAAGTTCGGGGCCTACGTCGACGACGCCGAGGTGTTCGCGTGGCTGCGCGACGGCGCGCCGGAGAACCGGCCGTGCGTCGAGGCCCAGGTCATGGACTTCTCCGACGACGTCGCCTACTCGGTGCACGACGTCGAGGACGCAATCGTCGCGGGCCACGTCCGCCTCGACTGGCTGGACCAGGACGAGATCCGTGCCCGGGTCGCCGCCCAGGTGCGGGACTGGTACCTGCCCGACGCCTCCGACGAGGCCGTCGCCGCTGCGCTGCAACGGCTCTCGACGTCGGGATTCTGGGCCCGGGAACAACCCGGTGAGGTGTTCGGCGGTCGTCGTCACCTGGCGGCGTTGAAGGACATGACCTCCCAGCTCATCGGCCGGTTCGCCAACGCGGCCGAGCACGCGACCCGGGAACGCCACGGCGACGGCCGCCTCACCCGCTACGCCGCCGACGTCGTCGTCCCCGTGGACACGACCCTCGAGGTCGCCGTCCTCAAGGGCGTCGCGGCCACGTTCGTCATGAGCGCGCAGGAACGTCAGCCGTTCTACGCCCGCCAGCGGGAACTGCTGCGCGAACTCCTCGACGCCCTCGTCCGGCAGGGGCCCGACGTCCTCGAACCGCCGTTCCGGGAGGACCACGCCCTCGCGACCGACGACGCGGCCCGCCTGCGGGTGGTGATCGACCAGGTCGCCTCCCTCACCGACGTCTCCGCCCTGGCCTGGCACCGCCGGCTCACGCCCCGCGACCTCACGACGTGACGGCGGCGTCCCCGTCCAGGACGGAACCCTGCAGGTCGCCCTCCCAGCCGTGGATGGTGCACTGCAGCAGCCGACTGCCGTCGGCCCAGTCCTGCTCCAACGGGTAGTAGTAGCCGTACTCGAAGTCGCCCGGGTCGAGGCCCGCGTCGTCGACCGCGGTGGAGGCGTCGGACCGGCAGTGGTCCTCGGCGTAGGTCTCCAGCTCGGCCTCGCCGGGGTAGGTCCCGTCGGGCAGGGTGACGATCTCGAGGACCTCGCCGTCGTGGGTGTCGGCGCAGGCGGTGCGCTCGACGGTGCCGTGCAGACCGTCGTCGTCCCCGCTGTCGAAGCAGTCGCCGGCCGTCAGGTCGTCGATCGTCGTCGGGCCCGTGCTCGTCCCGAAGGGGTCCGCGGGGAGGCGGCCGAGCAACGAGACCCCGGCCACCGCGGTACCGACGATCCAGGCGACGGCGATCGACGTCGCGAGCATCTGCAGCCCGCCCAGCACGATCCCGGCGATCGCGAACCCGCGGCCCGCTGTCTGCGCTCGGCCGGTGCGGTGCAGCCCGATCGCGCCGAGGGCGAAGGCGACCGGGCCGGTGCCCAGGATTCCCGTCACGAGCGCGGCGAGGGAGAACCCGTCGGTGGGTCGTGGCGGCCGGTGCTCGATCACCCGCCCAGGTTACGGCGAGTCTCGGCGCGGCGGTCGGCGTACCGCGCCCCGTCGTGTCCGGGGACTCACTCGAAGGGCGCCGGGGCGGTCGGCCCGAGCAGGTCCCCGCCGGTCCAGGACCCCCGCATCGGGGAGTCGTCGGGTGCGACGAGCAGGCAGAACACCCGCTCGTCGTGCAGTTCGTGGGGCGGGTAGGCGGAGGCGTAGGTGACGGTGTCCGGCCTGAACTCCCCGGCCGCGATGACGGCCGCCACCTCGCGGGCGCAGGAGGAGTTCGCGCCCCAGCGCCGTCGTCCGTCGCGGAGGTCGTCGGTGACCGGGACGACGGCGACGACCTCGGCGTCGTGTCCGCTCGCACAGGAGACCTCGGAGCGTTCCGCGAGACAGGTCCCCACCGTCCACGTGACGGTCGAGGAGAGGCGGACCGACTGCGGCGCAGCCATGCTGCGCACGTCGGAGGCGCTGCGGGCGAACCCGGCGGCGACCACCGCCACACCGATCAGGAGGTGGAGGCCGACGGCGGCGCCGACCCCGACCAGGATCCAGCGGAGCTTCTTCGGGGGTCGTCCGGTCATGGCCGCGACGCTAGGCGCGTCGCGGCCACCCCGGAGTTCTCCGCGGTCGAGCTGTGGACAACCTTCAGCGGGCGCGGCGCCGGGCCGAGATGACGCCCGTGTCGAAACCGGCGAGGTGCAGACCGCCGTGGAACCTCGCGTGCTCGATCTTCAGGCAGCGGTTCATCACGACCGTCACGCCGTGCTCGGCACCGCGCTGGGCGACGGCGTCGTCCGCGAGGCCCAGCTGCATCCACATCACGGGGGAGCCGACCGCGATGACGTCGTCGAGCACACCCCCGAGTTCGCTCGGACGGCGGAACACGTCGACGAGGTCGGGGACCCCGGGGAGTTCACGCAACGACGGGTAGGCGGGCCGACCGAGGATCTCGGTCTCGTTCGGGTTGACGAACCACAGCTCGAAGTCGGAGTCCGCGAGCAGGTAGGTCTCGACGAAGTACGAGGCGCGCGAGGGCTTGTTCGAGGCGCCGAGGATCGCGACGGTCTTCGTGCGGCGCAGGATGCGCAGACGTTCCCCGGCGCCGGGGGCCGTCCACGACGTCGGGGCGGCGTCCTTGGAACCGGTCGCGGCGGGGGCCTGCTCCAGGTTCTCCGGGGCGGCGACCGAGCCGAGGTCCGCGCCCGCGTCCGGGACGGTGCCGGTCGCCCCACTGGTCGAGTCGTTCATCGGTTCCCCTCCACAGCGACGGCGAGCGCCTGGTCCAGGTCCCACAACACGTCCTCGACGTCTTCCAGTCCCACGCTGATCCGGATGAGGTCCTCGGGGACCCCGGCGGCGGTGAGCTGTTCGGCGGAGAGCTGCTGGTGGGTCGTCGAGGCCGGGTGCAGCACGAGGGTGCGGGCGTCGCCGATGTTGGCCAGGTGCGAGCAGAGCTGGACGTTGTTGATGAACCGCTCGCCGGCTGCGCGTCCGCCGACGACCCCGAAGGAGAACACGGCGCCGGGACCCTCGGGCAGGTACTGCTCGGCCCGGCTGTGGTGCGGGTGGCTGGGCAGACCGGAGTAGCGGACCCAGGAGACGCGGTCGTCGGCCTCGAGCCAGGCGGCGACCGTGCGGGCGTTGGCGACGTGCTCGCGCATCCGCTGCGGCAGCGTCTCCACGCCCATGAGCAGCAGGAACGCGGAGTGCGGCGAGAGGGTCGCGCCGATGTCGCGCAGCTGCTCGCTGCGCAGCTTGGTGAGGAAGCCGTACTCGGCGAAGTTGCCCCACCAGCTCAGGCCGCCGTAGGAGGCGACCGGTTCGGTCATGGCCGGGAACTTCCCGTTGTCCCAGGGGAAGGTGCCGGCGTCGATGACGACGCCGCCCAGCGTGGTGCCGTGGCCGCCGAGGAACTTCGTCGCGGAGTGGATGACGATGTCCGCGCCGTGCTCGATGGGCCGGCAGAGGTAGGGGGTCGCGGTGGTCGCGTCGACGATCAGCGGGATGCCGGCCTCGTGGGCGACGTCGGCCAGGGCCCGGACGTCGGCGATCACCGTGGAGGGGTTGGCGACGAGCTCGGTGAAGACGAAGCGGGTCTTCTCGGTGATCGCGGCGCGGACGGTCTCGGGCTCCGGGGCGACGAAGACGGTGTCGACGCCGAAGCGGCGCAGCGTGACGTCGAGCTGGGTGACGGTGCCGCCGTAGAGGTTGTTGGAGGCGACGACGTGGTCGCCCGCGCCGGCGAGGGCGGCGAAGGTGAGGAACTCCGCGGCCTGCCCGCTCGCGCAGGCCAGTGCTCCGAGCCCGCCCTCCAGGGAGGCCATGCGCTCCTCGAAGGCGGCGACGGTCGGGTTGGAGATGCGGGAGTAGATGTTCCCGTACTTCTGCAGCGCGAAGAGGTTCGCGGCGTCGGCGGCGTCCTCGAAGACGAAGCTCGTCGTCTGGAAGATCGGCACGGCGCGTGCGCCCGTCGTCGGCTCGGGGACCGCCCCGGCGTGTACGGCCCGGGTGCGGAAGCCCCAGGCCCGGTCGTCGCTGCCCGCGGCGCTGCTGCTCGTCCGTTCGCTGCTCACAGGGCGATCCTGCCACCCGGTCGGTGGCGCCCCGGCGCCTACACTCCACCCGTGGCCGGGCGCATCCATCCAGACGATCTGCAGACGGTCAAGGAACGCGTGCGCCTCGACGAGGTCGTGGGCGAGCAGGTCTCCCTGCGGACGGGGGGTGTCGGCTCCTTCAAGGGCCTCTGCCCCTTCCACGACGAGCGGACCCCCAGCTTCACCGTGCGTCCCGCGACCGGGCGCTGGCGCTGCTTCGGCTGCGGGGAGTCCGGCGACGCGATCGAGTTCGTCATGCGCATCGACGGTCTCGGCTTCGCCGACGCCGTGGAGCGCCTCGCCCAGCGCGCGGGGATCCAGCTGCGCTACGTCGACGACGGTGGTCGCAGCGCCCAGCGCCCCGCCTCCAACGCGGGCCAGCGCCAGCGCCTGCTCGAGATGCACACCCTCGCCGAGGAGTTCTACGCCCAGCAGCTCGAGGGGGTCGGTCCGGCGGAGACGGCGCGGGGTTTCCTCGCCGAACGCGGGTTCAGCCGGGAGGACGCCGCCCGGTTCGGGGTCGGTTTCGCCCCCAACACCGGTGACGCCCTGCTGCGTCAGTTGCGCGCCAAGGGGTTCGGCGAGGAGGAGCTCGTCACCTCCGGGTTGGCCGGGCAGAGCCAGCGGGGCCTCTACGACCGCTTCCGCGGGCGGTTGGTGTGGCCGATCCGCGACGTCAGCGGGCACACCGTCGCGTTCGGGGCCCGCCGGCTCTTCGACGACGACCGCATCGAGTCGAAGTACCTGAACTCCCCGGAGACCCCCATCTACAAGAAGTCGCAGGCGCTCTACGGCCTCGACCTCGCCAAGCGGGAGATCTCGCGCACCAAGCGCGTCGTCGTGGTCGAGGGTTACACCGACGTCATGGCCTGCCACCTCTCCGGGGTCGGGCAGGCCGTCGCGACCTGCGGCACGGCGTTCGGCGAGGACCACGCCCGGATCGTCCAGCGGATGCTGGGGGAGAGCGACGGTTCCGCCGAGGTCGTCTTCACCTTCGACGGCGACGCGGCCGGGCAGAAGGCGGCGCTGAAGGCCTACGAGCTCGACCAGCGCTTCAGCGCCCAGACCTACGTCGCCGTCGCCCCGCAGGGTCAGGACCCGTGCGACCTGCGGTTGTCCGCCGGGGAAGCCGCTGTGGCGCAACTGGTCGACGGCCGGGTCCCGCTGTTCGAGTTCGCGATCCGCTCCACCATCGAACGGTTCGACCTGAACTCCGACGCCGGCCGCCTCGCCGCGCTCGACGCCGCCGCGCCCATCGTCGCCGCCATCCGCGACCGCGGGCTGCAGCAGCGCTACGCCATCAACCTGGACCGCTGGACGGGGTTCCTCGACGAGCGCTTCGTGCTCGACCGGGTCCGCCGCCACTCCGGGAGCGGGGCACCGCAGCAGCAGGGGAGGCCGCAGCAGCCGCCCGCCCGGCAGCCGGTCCGCTCGATGGCTGCCAACGACCCCGTGGCCCAGCTCGAGCGGCAGGTGCTGGCCTGCGTCCTGCAGGCGCCGTGGGCCGTCGCCGAGGTCTTCGACTCCCTGGAGTCCGACGCGTTCGCCGCGCCCGGCCACCGGGCCGTCCACGACGCCGTCACCGCCGCCGGTGGCCCCGGGGAGGCTCCGCAGGGACCGGCCTGGCTGGCCGGCGTCCTCGACTACGCCGACGGCCCCGTCGCGGCCCTCGTCGACGAGCTCGCGGCCACCGACCTGCCCGTCTCCAGCGAGGAGCAGCTGGAGAGCTGGGGACGTCAGCTCGTCGCCGCCCTCGCCGGGCAGTCCGCGACCCGTGCCGTGGCCGAGGCCCGCCGTACGCTGCAGCGCCTCGACCCCGCGAGCGCGGAGTACGGGGAGGCCTCGGCCGAGCTGTTCCGCCTCGAAGCCGCCCGGCGGACCTGGCAGGAGCGCGCCCAGGGCGCGTGATCCCGTGCCGTGCACGGAGCGGTCCGTGAGGCTGGTACGGTTGGACAGTCGTGACCGGGGGTTACATCCCGGTCGTGAGAAGTGGTCCCGCATAGCTCAATTGGCAGAGCAGCCGGCTGTTAACCGGCAGGTTGTTGGTTCGAGTCCAACTGCGGGAGCTTCCACGGAGGGGCGGGCCGAGAGGCCCGCCCCTCCGTCGTGCCGGGTGCGACTAGCGGTCGGCGCTGCGTGCTCCCACCATCTGGACCTTCGCGCCCCGGCCACACCGTGCCCGAGGTCGTGCACGACGTCCGGGCCGGTCACGGGGGTGCGTGAGCGACCATGGGGTGTGCGCGACGTCCTGGACCAGGTGGACCGGTGGCTCTCGGCGGGTCGCCGGGTGGCCGTCGCGACCGTCGTGCGCACCTGGCGCTCGGCTCCCCGCCAGCCCGGCGCGTCGCTCGCCGTCGACGACCACGGTGAGGTCGTCGGGAGCGTGTCCGGGGGGTGCGTCGAGGGGGCCGTCTACGAACTCGCCCGCGAGGTCGTCGCGGACGGGCGGCCCGTCCTCGCGCGCTACGGGGTCAGCGACGACGACGCCTTCGCCGTCGGGCTGACCTGCGGGGGCGAGCTGGAGGTCTTCGTCACCCTCGTCGACGACGTCGACCTCGTCCGTGCGCTGTCCACCGCCGTCGCGGCGCGTTCGGCGGTGGCGCTGGCGACCGTGGTCGGACCGGGCGCGGCGCAGGGCCGGCGGATGCTCGTGGACCCGCTGGGCCGTACCGGGTCGCTCGGCTCGCAACGCCTCGACGCCGCCGTCACCGACGACGCCCGCGGACTGCTCGACGCCGGCGTCAGCGGCGTGCTGCACGTCGGTCCGGACGGGGAACGCCGCCCCGACGACCTCGAGGTGTTCGTCGAGGCGTTCGCGCCGCCGGCCCGCATGATCGTCTTCGGGGCCATCGACTTCGCCGCGGCGCTCGCCCGCGTCGGGAGCTTCCTCGGGTTCCACGTCACGGTGTGCGACGCGCGGCCCGTCTTCGCCACCGCGCGGCGGTTCCCGATGGCCGACGAGGTCGTCGTCGACTGGCCGCACCGCTACCTGTCCCGGACCGCCGTCGACGACCGGACGGTGCTCTGCCTGCTGACCCACGACCCGAAGTTCGACGTGCCGCTGCTCGAACTCGCCCTGCGCGGCCCCGCCGCCTACGTCGGGGCGATGGGGTCCCGTCGGACCCACGAGGACCGCGTCGCGCGACTGCTCGACGCGGGGGTGTCGCAGGCGCAGCTGGCCCGGCTGCACTCGCCGATCGGGCTCGACCTCGGCGCCCGGACCCCCGAGGAGACGGCGATCTCGATCGCCGCCGAGATCACCGCCGCGCGGTGGGGTGGGACGGGGAAACCGTTGCGGGACAGTGCTGGACGGATCCACCACGACCGTCTGGCGACCGTCGTCGCGGCCGAGGGGTTCGAGGACGTCTCGCCCTCCTGAACCGACCTGGGCCCCGGGGGCGTCGGGGCCGGTCGGGTAGAGTCCGGCGGAGCGTTCGCTCGCCGGCACCGTCGCGCGGGGGTCGTGAGGGGCGGTAGCTCAGTCGGTCAGAGCAGGGAACTCATAATTCCTCGGTCGTGGGTTCGAGCCCCACCCGCCCTACCGCGGAAGGTTCCGGTCGAGGCCCGTGCGCGGGGGTCTCCCTGCGGTGCAGTCCGGAGCGGCGACGGTGCCGCCGTCCTCGGGTCCTCAGTGCGAGACCCTGCCGCGCAACAGGTGCAGCATGCGACCACGGGGTGTCCGCGTCGACGCGCGGGGACGACCGAACGGCGTGCGCGGGAAATCCGTACCGTTCGCGACGATCGGTCGACCCCGCGGGACGGGCGGCCGAGAGGGGTCCGGTTCCCGGCCCGCGGGTGGGAGCCGGCCCTCGGGGGTGAACGGCCGGCCCGGGGCCGGGTCGAAACGTGCAGCCATCGTGGTGCGGTACCTCTCGTCGAGGGGGGAGGGGGTGCTGACCAGGGAGGTTTCGAATCGTGGGGTGCGGTGCGAGAGGCAGTCGGTGATGACTAGAAGATCGGGGCGCGACGGCGGTGACGACAGCGGCTGATCGGGTGAAACCCGCCCCGTGACCCGTCCGCAGTCACCGCGACGTGGTCGCCGGGACGACGCTCAGACGGCGCGCCCCATCGCCGCCAGCAGTTGCGGCAGCGTCGGAGCGCCCGCGGCGCGGAAGACCTCGGTCCCGTCGTCCTCGCGCACCACGATCGTCGGGGTGCTCGACACGTCCGCGGCCTCGGCCCGGACGGTGTCGTCGGCGACGTCGACCTCCTCGAACCGCACCTGCGGGACCAGGCGGGCGGCCTGGCCGACCACGGTGCGCGCCGTCCGGCACGGACCGCAGAAGGCGGACGAGAAGAGTTCGACGATCACGACAGGGGCAACGTCGGGGAGGCCGCGAGCCTTCCGTCGACCTCGCTGGCGATGGCGCGGATGGGGGTGCGGCTGAGGAGTGTGAGGGTTGACACCCCAAACATCAGACGATTACGGTCCAGATCGTACTCACGCAAGACATGGTGCGCTCAAAGAGGAGACACAGTGTTCGCCGAATTTTCGTTGCATCAGCGTCTCGTGCCGGCTCCAGGCTGCACGACCTACCGCGTCGTTCCGGAGAATCATCTGATGATTGACCGTCGTACCGGTGCGATCGGCCGTGGCGTCGGGCGCAGGGAACGGGCCGTCTGGTGGCGATGACCCCGCTGCGTCCGGGAGCGGTGACCCGGGCTGCCGGGACGGAGGTGCGCGGGCGCTCGGCGGCGCGACGCAGCTTCCGTCGGCACTGGCAGCTCTACCTCATGCTCGCCGTCCCGCTGCTCTGGTTCGTCGTCTTCAAGTACGTCCCCATGGTCAACGCCGTCATCGCCTTCAAGCAGTACAGCGTCGTCGACGGCATCTGGGGCAGCGACTGGGTGGGGTTGGCGAACTTCCAGCGCTTCTTCGACAACCCCGTCTTCGGTCGGATCGTCACCAACACGTTCGTCCTGTCGGTGTACGCGGTGCTCGCGGGCTTCCCCATCCCGATCATCCTGGCCCTGGCGATCAACGAGGTCCGGCTGAAGTTCTTCGCGCGCACGGTGCAGCTCGTCACCTACGCCCCGTTCTTCATCTCCACGGTGATCATCGTGTCAATGACGATCCTGATCCTGTCCCCGCGCATCGGTCTCCTCTCCGACGTGTTCGGGTTCTTCGGCATGGACCAGCCCAACGTCCTGGGCGACCCGGACGCGTTCCGGCACGTGTACGTCTGGACCGACGTGTGGCAGACGGCCGGCTACTCCGCGGTGATCTACCTCGCCGCCCTCGCCGGGATCGACCCGACGCTCTACGAGGCGGCCAGGGTCGACGGGGCGAACCGGTTGCAGAAGATCATGGCCGTGGACCTGCCGGGCATCGCCCCGACGGCGGTCGTCATCCTCATCCTGGGGGTCGGCAACGTCATGTCGCTGGGGTTCGAGAAGGCGTTCCTGCTGCAGAACCCCCTGAACCTCTCGCAGTCGGAGGTCATCGCCACCTACACGTACAAGGTGGGTCTCATCAACGCCGACTTCAGCCTGGCGAGCGCCGTCGGCCTCTTCAACTCCGCCATCAACCTGGTGCTCCTCGTGAGCGTCAACCGGGTCGCGAAACGAGTGACGGGGAGCGGGCTGTGGTGAGCGGAACCGGTACCGAGCAGAAGCTCTCCCGGCGGGACCGAGCCCGTCTCGACCGTCCGGTGCACCGTTCCCGGCAGGTGAAGGACCCTGGCGTCGACCGGGTGTTCATGGTCGGCGTGTACGTCCTGCTGACGACGGCGCTGGTCCTGGTGCTCGTGCCGTTGATCTACATCCTGGCGAGCTCCTTCAGCTCGCCGCAGGCCGTGTCGTCCGGGAGGGTCTTCCTCTGGCCGGTGGACCCGACCCTGCGCGGCTACGAGGTGGCGCTCAGCAACTCCGCGATCCTCCGGGGTTTCGCCAACTCCGTCTTCTACACCGTCGCCGGGGCCGCGATCAGCGTCACGCTCACGGTCATGATCGCCTACCCCCTCTCGACCCCGGACCTGTGGGGCCGCAAGGTGATCACCAAGCTCGTCGTGTTCACGATGCTCTTCGCCGGCGGGATCATCCCGACCTACCTCGTCGTCCAGGCCCTGGGCCTGCTCGACACCCGGGGGGCGCTGCTGCTGCCGCAGGCCATCGGCGTGTGGCAGGTCATCATCGCCGTGGCGTTCCTGCGGGCCTCCATCCCCGACGAACTGCTGGAGGCCGCCCAGCTCGACGGAGCCAGCGACCTCCGGATCCTGTTCACCGTCGTGCTGCCGCTGGCGAAACCCCTCATCGCGGTCATCGCCCTGATGTACGGCATCGCGCAGTGGAACTCCTACTTCGACGCCCTGCTGTACCTGCGCGACGCCGATCTCGCGCCGCTGCAGATCGTGCTGCGCAACATCCTCATCCTGAACACCTCCGGCGGGAGCACCGACGCCGCCGCGATGATGGAACGCCAGCAACTGGCCAACCTGCTGAAGTACTCGCTCATCGTCATCGCCACCGTTCCGTTGCTGCTCGTCTACCCGTTCGTGGCCCGGTACTTCACCAAGGGCATCCTCGTCGGCGCGGTCAAGGGCTGAGAAAACCCCACCGCCCACCACCTCCGGCGACACCGCCGTCGCCGCACCACCGAAGGGACCTCCCATGTTCATCCGTCGACGTTCCCGTGCTCGCACGGCCGTGGTGGCCCTCGCGGCCTCGACCCTGCTGGCCGCCGCCGCCTGCTCGGCCGGTGACGACCCCGACGACGCGAAGAAGCTCACCGTCTTCGCGGCCCAGGGACCGGACACCGACCTCGCCACCAACACCTTCTCGAAGGAGATGGAGAAGATGACGGGGTACACCTTCGACTGGCAGACGACGACCTACGACGGGACGACCGCGGCCGAGGCCCGGCGCATCCTGCTCGCGGGCGGGGACTACCCGGAGGCCTTCCTCATGGTCCCGTGGGTGGACCAGTTCTCCCAGCAGGACCTGCAGCGCTACGGTCAGCAGGGAGTTCTGCTGCCGCTCAACGACCTCATCGACCAGCACGCGCCGAACATCAAGGAGGCGTTCGCGCAGAACCCCGAGTACGAGAAGCTCGCCACGGCGCCGGACGGCAAGATCTGGGGCCTGCCGCAGTGGAACGACTGCTTCCACTGCTCCTACCAGGCGAAGTTGTGGATCAACACCGAGTGGCTCGACAAGCTCGGGCTGAAGATGCCCACGACCACCGACGAGTTCTTCGACGTGATGATGGCGTTCAAGACGCAGGACCCCAACGGCAACGGTCAGGCCGACGAGATCCCGTTGACCTCCAGCGTCGACGACCTGTTGCTGCCCTACTTCGTCAACGCCTTCCTCTACGACCCGCAGGGCAGCGCGACCTACCCCTCGACGTTGGCGCTGGAGGACGGCAAGGTCACGTTGCAGGCGGGCCAGGCGGCCTACCGCGACGCGCTCGCGTACATGGCGAAGCTCTACGACGCGGGGCTCATCGACCCGGCGGCCTTCACCCAGAACCGCGACGCGCTCATCGCCAAGGGCGACAACGCCGCCGCGCCGCTGGTGGGGGCCGCGACTGCCCTGCACTCCGGCATCTTCGTCACGACCTACCAGGACGACGGTCGGGACGAGGCCTACCAGGCGCTCCCGCCGCTGAAGGGTCCGGCCGGTGTGCAGTTCGCCTCCTACAACCTGCCCAGCATGCCGGGGGCGACGTTCGCGTTGACCAACAAGGCCAGCGAGGAGGAGCAGGTCGCCGCGATCGAGATGATCGACCACATGTTCCCGCAGGACCAGCACGTCCGTGCCGAGTTCGGGCTCGAAGGGGTCGAGTGGTTCCCTCCCGCACCCGGTGAGACCGCGCTGGACGAGAGCCTGACCCCGTTCGTCCGCGTTCCCCCGGCCGACCCCAACGTCAAGCCGGCGAACAACGCCTGGGGCCCGCTGGCGCAGTACAACTCCAACGCCGAGTTCCGCAACGGTCAGGTGCAGCCGCCCGACGGTTACGAGCGCATGCTGTTCGCGGCCAGCAAGCTCTACGAGCCCTACGCCCCGAAGGACCAGGTCTTCCCCTACTGGTCGGTGTGGGTGCCCGAGGACCAGACCGCGGAGGTCGCCGAGCTGACGACGAACATCGAGAACCTCGTGAGCCAGTCCAGCGCGGAGTTCGTCACCGGCATCCGCGACGTGAACGCCGACGACGCCTGGCAGGCCTACCTCGACGAACTCGACGGAACGGGACTGCCCCGCTACCTCGAGATCGAGCAGACCGCCTACGACGCCAGCGTCTGACCCGCGCCGTCACCACGAACCGCCCGTCCCACCCAGCTCGGAGAGACAGTGAACCCCACCGCCCCGCCTCGTCACGTGCTCAGCTGCACCGAACCCGCCTCCCGCTTCGCCGACGCGTTCCTGCTCGGTGACGGATCGCTGGGGGTGACCGTCGCGGGAGCGGTGGGGGAGGAGACCTTCGACCTGAACGCGGACACCCTGTGGTCCGGGGGCCCGGTCGGTCCCCGGACCGACGCAGGGGCGGCGGACGTCCTGCCCGCGCTGCGCGCGGCGGTGGCGGCCGGTGACCACCACCGGGCCGACGACCTCGCGCGACGCTTGCACGCGTCGGGGTGGACGGAGTCGTACCAGCCGGTGGGCCGACTCACCTGGCGCTACGCGGCAGAGGGCCCGGAGGCGGGGGTCAGCGACTACGTCCGGGAACTCGACCTGGCCCGCGCCGTCGCCTCCACCCGCTACCGCCGGGGCGGACAGGACCACCGGCTGGAGAGCTTCGTAGCCCCGGGCGCGGGGGTCCTGGTGGGGGTGGCCGCGGCCGGTACCGCTGCCCCCTCGGTGGGGTTCTCCAGCCCGCACCCGTTGCTCGTCCAGGAGGTGCACGAGGTCCCCGAGGGAACCCTGCTGCTGGCCGCCGGCCGGGTTCCCGCGACGGTCGTCCCGAACTACGTCGCCGACGACGACCCCGTGCGCTACGCCGACGACGACCCCGACGCCGACGGAACGGTCGCGCGCGGCTCGGGGTTCGCGGTCGCCGCCCTGGTGCACTCCACCGGTGGCGAGGTCCGGTTGACGGCCACCGTGGTGACCGGGTTCCGCGGCTGGCGCGAACGTCCGCTCGGCGCGGTGGAACCGTTGCTGGCGCAGGCTCGTGAACGGGTGCTGGCCGCCGCGGGGGAGGCGACGGCCCTGCTGCGGGAACGCACCGAGCAGGAACACCGGTCGCGGTTCGACCGGGTGGAACTCGCGGTGGAGGCCGTCCCCGGCCACGAACGGGATGTCGCGGTGGCGGAGCAGCTCTTCGACCTCGGCCGTTACCTGCTCATCGCCTCTTCACGCCCGGGCACCCAGCCCGCGAACCTGCAGGGCATCTGGAACGTCGACGTCCGCCCGGGCTGGAGCAGCAACTACACGACCAACATCAACCTGCCCATGAACTACTGGGCCGCGGAGACGACCGCGCTGGCCGACCTGCACGCGCCGCTGTTCGACCTGGCGCTCGACCTCGCGCAGGCGGGTGCGGAGACGGCTCGCCTGGACTACGGCGCCCGTGGTGCCGTCGTGCACCACAACACCGACGTGTGGCGGTTCACCCGCGCCGTGGCGGGACGGCCGTTGTGGTCGAACTGGCCGTCCGCGTTGCCCTGGCTCGCCGCGCACACCTACGACCACCTCGACTTCAGCTCCGCGGGGACCGACTTCGCCACGCGGGTCGCGATCCCCGTGCACCGGGCCGCCGCCGCGTTCGCCCTCGACCTGCTCGTACCCGACGCGGACGGCGCGCTCGTCCCGAGTCCGTCGACGTCGCCGGAGAACACCTTCCTGCTGCCCGACGGGTCGCAGGCCGCGGTGACGGCGGGCTCCACCATGGACCGGGAACTCCTCCGCGAGGTGTTCACGCACTACCTGGAGCTGCTGGCCGGCCACGGGGGCGGACCGGACGACGAGGACCTGGCGGCGCAGGTGCGGGCCGCGCTGGACCGACTGGCGCTGCCCGCCGTGCTCGACGGGGTCCTGCAGGAGTGGGACCCCGGCAAGGGGTCGGCGGAACCCGGGCACCGGCACGTGTCGCACCTCTACGGCGTGTTCCCGGGGACCCGGGTCACGGCCCGCCGGAGCCCCGACGTCCTCGACGCCGCCGCTGCGGCCCTGGACGAACGGCTCGGGCACGGCGGCGGGCACACCGGCTGGAGCCGTTCCTGGGTGCTCTGCCTCGCGGCCCGGTTCGGCGACGGTGCCCGGGCCGAGGAGCACCTGCGCGTCCTCGCCGCCGACCTCACCTCGGAGTCGCTGATGGACCTGCACCCGCACGAGGGGTGGCCCGGGAACGCGATCTTCCAGATCGACGGGAACTTCGGCGCGGTGGCCGGGATCGCCGAGACCCTGCTGCAGGGTCACGACGGGGTCCTCGACCTCTTGCCGGCGCTGCCGCCGAGCTGGGTCGCCGGGCGGGTCAGCGGTCTGCGGGCGCGGGGCGGGCACGTCGTCGACCTGGAGTGGTCGGGTTCGGCGTTGCGCAGGGCGCGCATCGTCGCCGGTCGTGACGGGGACCTGCGCGTCAGCGTCCGGGGCACGGGTACGGACGCGGTGACGGTCTCGCTCCACGGGGAGGTGCTCCCGGGTGGGGCCAGCGTCGGTTTCCCGGCCCGCGGCGGGACGGAGTACGTCCTGGACGTGGTCACCGCCTGAGCGACGTCGGAACGGGACCGCCCCGGGGGGACGGTCCCGTTCCGCGTGCCACCTACCGCGCGAGCCAGCCGCCGTCGACGGGCAGGACGACACCGTGGACGTAGTCCGCCGCCGGGGAGGCCAGGAAGACCACGGGGCCGGCGATCTCCTGGGGGGAGGCCCACCGACCCACCGGGATGCGTTCCAGCAGCGCACGGGAGCGCTCCGGGTCGGCCCGCAGGGCCTCGGTGTTGTCGGTCACCACGTAGCCGGGGGCGACCGCGTTGACGTTCACCCCGTGCGGGGCCCACTCGTTGGCGAGCGCCCGCGTCAGGCCGGCGACCGCGTGCTTGGCGGCGGCGTAGCCCGGGACGTTGACCCCGCCCTGGAAGCTCAGCAGGGACGCGGTGAACACGACCTTGCCCCGGCCGCGGGCGAGCATCGAGCGCCCGATCCGCTGGGTGAGGGCGAACTGGCTGGTGAGGTTGACCGTGAGGACGTGGTCGAAGTCGGACTGCGGGTGATCGGCGGCGGGCGAGCGGCGGATGGTGCCCGCGTTGTTCACCAGGACGTCCACCCGCCGGGCGGCAAGCAGGTCGCCGAGGTCGGCGACGGCCGCGGGGTCGGCGAAGTCGCAGCCCAGCGCCTCGTAGCTGCGGCCGAGCCCCCGGACCTCCTCGGCGACGGCGCCCTCGGGCGGCGTCGAGGCGACCCCGACGACGTCGGCTCCCGCGGCGGCCAGGGCGAGCGCGCAGGCACGACCGATGCCGCGACTGGCCCCCGTGACGACGGCCACCGAGCCGGTCAGGTCGAAGGGGCCGCTCACGACGTCGACCCGCCGGCGGGCCGGCAGTCGACGAGGACCTTGACCGCGCCGCCCGCGGCCAGCGCGGCGAACGCCTCCTCGACGCGGGCCAGCGGCAGGACGTGCGAGACGAGCTGCGCCACCGGCAGTTCCCCGCCCCCGACCAACCGGACCGCCTCCTCGACGTCCCGGCGCTCGTAGAGGCGGGCTCCCAGCAGCTCCAGTTCGCGCCAGAAGAACGGGTGCAGGTCGACGGTGCGGGGTGCGGCGTGGATGCCGACGAGGCAGAGCCGGCCACGCACCGCGAGCGAGGCCGCCGCCGCGGCCAACCCGGGCTCGGAGCCGGACACCTCGAACGCGACCGCCGCGCCGGCGCCTCCCGAACGGGCGCGGGTCACGTCGGCGAGGTCCTCGTGGGTCGGGTCGACGGCGTCGATGCCGAGCCGGGCGGCCAGCTCCCGGCGGGTCGGGTCGGGTTCGGAGAGGACGACCTCGGCCCCGACGTGGCGGGCCACCAGGGCGATGAGCAGGCCGACCGGGCCACCTCCCACGACGGCGGCGAGCTCACCGGGGGCCAGCCGGGCGCGCCGGACGTCGTGCACGGCGACCGAGGTGGGTTCCAGCAGCGCGGCGTCGCGCGGTTCGGTGCCCTCGGGGACGCGGACGAGGGTGTGGGCCGGGACCACCCAGTGCTCGGCGAGCGCCCCGTCGGAGTCGATTCCCAGGAAGTCGAGGTGGTCGCAGACGTGGGAGTGGCCGTTGCGGCAGGTGGGACAGGTCCCGTCGGGGCGCAACGGGACGACGGTCACGAGGTCGCCGACCTCCCAGCCCGTGGCGTCGCGACCGAGCGCGCTCACGCGCCCGACGGTCTCGTGACCGATGACGGCCGGGACGCTGACGCGCCCGTCCATGTGCCCGGCCGCGATGTGCAGGTCCGTGCCGCAGATGCCGGTGAACAGGGGGGCGATCTCGACCTCCTCGGGCCCCGGTTCCCGCCGGAGGACCTCGTCGGCGGTCACGGTGCCCGCACGGTGGTAGCGGGCCGCGAGGTGGGTGCTCACGCGGGCCTCCTCAGGTGGCCGTCGTGGTGGGCGTGCGGGGAGAGCACGGGCTGGGTCCTTCCGGTGGGCTGGAGCGAGGGGGCGTGGAGCGAGGGGGCGTGGAGCGAGGGGGCGTGGAGCGCTTCAGCGGGCGCCGCGGGCGACCCAGACCGGGCCGCCGGGGTAGGTGTGCTCGAGGACGGAGCCGACCAGCATCTCCCCGCCCCCGCCCGGGGCGGTGGGTGCGCGGTAGCGGCCGCGTTCGAGCTGGACGGGGGTCACGAAGTGCTCGTGGAGGTGGTCCACGTGCTCGACGACCCGGTCCTGCCAGGTCCCGGAGACGCTGACGACGTCGAACATCGAGAGGTGCTGGACCATCTCGCACAGTCCGACCCCGCCCGCGTGCGGGCAGACCGGGACCCCGTGGTGCGCGGCGAGGAGCAGGATGGCGATGTTCTCGTTGACCCCCGCCACCCGGGCCGCGTCGATCTGCACGACGTCCACGGCGCCGGCCTGCAGCAACTGCTTGAACATCACCCGGTTGGCGACGTGCTCACCCGTCGCGACCTTGATGGGGTGCAGCGCACGCCGGACCACGGCGTGGCCGAGGACGTCGTCGGGGCTGGTCGGCTCCTCGATCCAGTAGGGGTCGAAGGGGGCCAGCGCACGCATCCAGGAGATGGCCTCGCTGACGTCCCAGCGCTGGTTGGCGTCGACGGCGATGCGGACGTCGTCGCCCACCGCCGCCCGCGCCACCTTCATCCGGCGCACGTCGTCGACGAGGTCGGCGCCGACCTTCAGCTTGATCTGGGTGAAGCCGTCGGCGACGGCCTCGCGGGAGAGGCGCTCCAGCTTCTCGTCGGAGTAGCCCAGCCATCCCGGTGTCGTCGTGTAGGCCGGGTAGCCGAGGCGCAGCAGCTCCTCCTCCCGTTCGGCCCGGCCGGGGACGGCGCGCTGCAGGAGGTCGAGGGCCTCCCGGCGCGTCATGGCGTCGGAGAGCCAGCGGAAGTCGACGAGCGAGACCAGTTCCTCGGGGTCCAGGTGGGCCAGCAACCGCCAGAGCGGCTGTCCGGCTCGTTTGGCCCGCAGGTCCCAGGCCGCGTTGAGCACGGCGCCGATGGCCATGTGCACGACGCCCTTCTCCGGTCCGAGCCACCGCAGCTGCGGTTCGTGGACCATGTCGCGGGAGAACGCGCCGAGGTCACCGAGCACCTCCTGCACCGTCCGCCCCACGACGTAGGGGGCCAGACCCCGGATCGCGGCGACCTGGAGGTCGTTGCCGCGCCCGGTGGTGAAGGCGAGTGCGTGACCCTCGTGCCCGTCGCCGGCGTCGGTGCGCAGGACGGCGTAGGCGGCGGAGTAGTCCGGTTCCGGGTTCATGGCGTCGGAGCCGTCGAGGTGCTCGGAGGTGGGGAACCGGACGTCGTGCACGTCCAGGGCGGTGAAGACGGCGGGACGGGTGGTCACGATTCCTCCAGGCATCTGATGATTCGTCGGCGCGGCGTCTCCAGTGACGTCGTACCTGGGGCACTGCCGGGGCAGACGCCCGCTCCACCGCGTCTTCCTGCCGGTCGGTGGAGCTGTCAGGTCGAAGGTATCGGGGGAGACATCAGATGTCTATGTCGACGGGGCCACCCAGGCACAATGTCCCGACGACGTGACGCCGGGCGACGTCCAGGACTCCACGGGGGTCCGGTCACCCGGTGGAGGAGGAGATCGGTGTGGCCGCACCCCTGACGGAGGCCGCCATCGGGCGGGTCCGGGAACTCATCATCAGCGGCGAGCTGCGGCCGGGACAACGACTACCTGCGGAAGCCGCGCTCTCGAACCAGCTGGGCGTCTCGCGGTCCGGCCTGCGCGAGGCGGTCCGTGCCCTCGCGACCGCGGGCGTGCTCGAGGTGCGCCGGGGCGACGGGACCTACGTCACCAGCCTCACGCCCGACCTCCTCTTCACCGGCATCGCCGACGCCGTGGACCTCATGCGCGACGAGGACCTCATGGACGTCATGGAGTGCCGGCGACTCGTCGAACCACAGGCCACGGCGCTCGCCGCCGTCCGGGCGGGCGAGCCTGAACTCGCGCTCGTGGCCCACCACCTGCGGTGCATGGAGCACGCCGAGGACGAGGAGACCCTCGTCGCTCACGACGAGCAGTTCCACGCGGCGCTCGCGACGGCGAGCGGCAACGCCGCGCTCGCCGCGATCCTGCGGGGGGTCTCCGGTGCCACCGTGCGGGCCCGGGTCTGGCGCGCGCTCACCGTCGCCGACTCCCGCCAGCGCACGATCGACGAGCACTCCGCGATCTACCAGGCCGTGCGCGAGCACGACCGCGACCGCGCCCACGCCGCCGCGCTGCTGCACGTCGCCAACGTGGAGGCCTGGATGCGGACGACGTTGCGCGGCGAGACGCCTCAGAGCAGGTAGCGGTAGAGCGGCTCGGCGGCGGAGATCCGTTCGAACGTCGGGGGAGCGGCCTCCATCCGGGCGAGCAGCCCGGGCAGGTCGTCCTTGCCGGGGATCTCGATCCCCACCAGGGCGGGTCCGAACTCGCGGTTGCTGCGCTTCACGTACTCGAACAGCGCGATGTCGTCGTCCGGCCCGAGGACCTCGTCGAGGAAGCGGCGCAGCGCGCCGGGTTCCTGCGGGAACTCGACGAGGAAGTAGTGCTTGCGGCCCTCGTGCACCAGGGCGCGTTCGATGATCTCGGCGTAGCGGCTGATGTCGTTGTTGCCGCCGGACACGACGCAGACCACGCTCTGGCCGGGTTCGACGCGCACGGCCTCGGCCAGGGCCGCCGTCGCGAGCGCGCCCGCGGGTTCGGCGATGATCCCGTCGGTCTGGTACATCGCGAGCATCTCGACGCAGATCGCCCCCTCGGGCACGGTGACGAGTTCCACCTCGTGACCGGCGACGACGGCGTGCGTGACGTCACCGACGCGACGCACCGACGCACCGTCGACGAAGGTGTCGAGGGTGTCCAGGCGCACCGGGTGGCCCGCGGCGAGCGCCGCCGCCATCGACGGCGCCCCTTCGGGTTCCACGCCGACGATCCGCACCTGCGGGTGGCGTTCGCGGACCCAGGTCAGGACCCCGGCCAGCAGGCCGCCACCGCCGACGGGGACGACCAGGACGTCCGGGGGTTCCTCGTCGAACTCGGCGAGCTGCTCGAACACCTCGACCGCGACCGTCCCCTGCCCGGTCAGGGTGCGGGGGTCGTCGAAGGCGGGGACGAGGGTCGCGCCGCTGCGTGCGGCGTCCTGCGTCGCGGCGGCCGCGGAATCGTCGTAGGTGTCGCCGAGGACGATCGTCTCGACGAACTCCTGGCCCAGCGCCGCGATGCGGTCGCGCTTCTGGCGGGGCGTGGTGCGGGGCACGTAGATGCGGCCGTGCACGCGCAGGGCCGCGCACGCGTAGGCCAGGCCCTGGGCGTGGTTGCCGGCGCTGGCGGTGACGACGCCACGGGCCCGCTCGTCCTCGCTCAGCTGGGCGACGAGGTTGTAGGCCCCGCGCAGCTTGTAGGAACGGACGGCCTGCAGGTCCTCGCGCTTGACCCGGACGTGCGCGCCGAGGGCGGCCGACCACCGCGGGTTCGTCTCCAACGGCGTGCGGGTGACGACCTGGGCCAGTCGCTGCGCCGCCTCCTCGACGTCCGCGGCTCTCGGCAGGCCGCCGGACGGGCTGGTGGTGGGCGCCGGGGGGCGGGCAGCGTCGAGCGACATGGGGTCGATCCTGCCCGTGCCTCCCCGTCGAGAGCCAGCAGGGTGGTGGGACCGGGTCCCTCAACGCCGCCGCCCCGGCAACGTTCCTGCGCGCCCGTGTGATGTGTCGCACATCCGGGCCTCGAGGGAGTCCGCAGCAGGTGAGGCAGGCCTAGCATCGGCGAGGCTCACCTCACTTCGGTGGGTCCCCATCGTCCCGGCCGGAGGAGTTCCCCGTGCTCGCCACGTTCGTCATCGGACTGCGTGAAGGCCTCGAAGCCTCCCTCATCGTCGGGATCGTCGCCGCCTTCCTCGTCCAGCGCGGGCAGCGTCGTGCGCTGCGCTCCGTGTGGGCGGGGGTCGTGCTGGCCGTGCTCCTCTGCGTCGGGGCCGCCGCCGCCCTGCAGGTCGCGACGCAGCAACTCCCGCAGCGCCAGCAGGAACAGCTCGAGACCGTCCTGGCCCTGGTCGCCGTCGCGATGGTCACCTACATGATCGTCTGGATGACCCGCCACGCCCGCTCCATGAGGTCCGACCTCGAGGCCTCCGCCTCGAGCGCCCTGGCCAAGGGCTCCGCGTGGGCGCTGGTCGCGATGGCCTTCCTCGCCGTCCTGCGCGAGGGGCTCGAGACCTCGGTCTTCCTGCTCGCCACCTACCAGGCGTCCGGCAGCAACGCCGAGGGCGCGGTCGGTGCCTCGCTCGGGATCCTGCTGGCCGTCGGTCTCGGCTACCTGGTCTACCGCGGCGGCATCACGCTGAACCTCGCTCGCCTGTTCCGCGTCACGGGTGTCCTGCTCGTCCTCGTCGCCGCCGGGCTGGTCATGTCCGCCGCGCACACCGCCTACGAGGCGGGCTGGCTGCTGGCCGGACAGGCTCAGGCGCTGGACCTCTCCACCGTCGTGGAGCCCGGCACCGTCCGTGCGGCCCTGCTGATGGGCGTCCTCGGCTGGCAGCCCCGGCCGACCGTCGCCGAGGTCATCGGCTGGCTGGTCTACCTGGTGCCCATGCTCGTCGTCGTCCTGTGGCCGCGGCGCTCGCGCCAGCCTGCCGCGCCGCAACCCGTCTCCGTCTGACTCCCGCTCTCCCGCGTCCCTGCGAAAGGTCTGTCGTGACCACGAAGCCCCGCCTGTTCCTCGCCCTCGCCGCGAGTCCCCTCCTGCTGCTGACCGCCTGCGGCGGGGGTTCCGAGGCGGCCTCCGGCGGGGCCTCCGGCGCCCCGGGCACCGTGAAGATCACCCTGACCGACGACGGCTGCACCGCGGAGCCGACCTCGGTGACCGCGGGGGCCAGGACCTTCGAGGTCGTCAACGAGGGCGCGAGCTCGGTGACCGAGGGGGAACTGGTGAACTCGGGCGGCCGGATCGTCGGTGAGCGGGAGAACCTGACCCCCGGGCTGAAGGGGACGTTCTCGCTGACGCTCGACGCCGGCGACTACACCGTCCAGTGCCCCAACGCCGCCACCGAGTCCTCGAAGTTCACCGTGACGGGGGCCGCCGCGTCGGCGTCGGGCACCGCGGACCCGCTCTTCGCGGCCGCCACCCAGGGCTACCAGGACTACGTCGAGGCCCAGGTCGCCGACCTCGTCACCGCGACCTCGGCCTTCACCGCGGCGGTGCAGGCCGGCGACGTCGAGAAGGCCAAGTCCCTCTACGGCCCGGCGCGCGTGCCCTACGAGCGCATCGAACCCGTCGCGGAGAGCTTCGGCGACCTCGATCCGCTCATCGACGCGCGCATCGCCGACGTCGAGGACCCGAGCACCTGGGGCGGGTTCCACCGCATCGAGCAGGCCCTCTGGGTCGACGGCACGACGGCGGGCATGACCCCCGTGGCCCAGGAGCTCGACGCGAACGTGGCGAAGCTCGCCGAGCTCGTGCAGACGACGACCTACCAGCCGGCCGACCTCGCCAACGGGGCCAGCGGGCTGCTCGACGAGGTCGCCAAGTCCAAGGTGACGGGCGAGGAGGAGGCCTACTCCCACCTCGACCTGCTCGACTTCGCGGCCAACGTCGACGGCGCCCGCAAGGCCTTCGACCTGCTGACCCCGGCGCTGCAGGTCACCGACCCCGACCTGGTGACGACCCTCACCACCCAGTTCGACACCGTCACCGGCGCATTGGCGCCATACCAGCAGGGCGACACCTACGCCCTCTACACGACGTTGACCCCGGACCAGGTCCGCGAGCTCGCGACCGCCGTCGACGCGCTGGCCGAGCCGCTGTCCACGGTGTCCGGCAAGGTCGTCGGCGCTGCGGACCAGTGAGGACGAACCCGTGAGCGCTTCTCGTCCCAGCCGTCGCGGCGTCCTCACGGGCGCCGCGGTCGTCGGTGCCGCCGGGGTCGGTGTCGGCGTCAGCGCCCTCGCCGGGCGGGACACCGCGACCACGGCGACCGCGGCGGCCGGGGCGGCCTCGACGGTCGCCTTCCACGGTGCCCGGCAGGCCGGCATCGTCACCCCCGCCCAGGACTCCCTGGTGTTCGCGGCGCTCGACGTCACGAGCCGCAACCCCGCCGACCTCGCCGACGTCCTGCAGCGCTGGAGCGAGGCCACCGCGACCATGGCGACCGGGGTTCCCGTCGGCGGCCCGGGTGGCCTCGGTGGCGCTCCGGGGGAACCGCCCCAGGACACCGGTGAGGCGCACGAACTGCCGGCCGCGAACCTCACCGTGACCCTCGGCTACGGGCCCTCGTTGTTCGACGAGCGCTTCGGCCTGGCCGAGCGTCGCCCCGCGAACCTCGAGGAGCTCCCTGCGCTACCCGGGGAGCAGCTCGACCCGACCAAGTGCGGCGGCGACCTCTGCCTGCAGGCCTGCGCGGACGACCCGCAGGTCGCCTTCCACGCGATCCGCAACCTCGTGCGCATCGGGCGCGGCGTCGTCACCGTGCGCTGGATGCAGCTGGGCTTCGGGCGCACCTCGACGACGTCGAGCACGCAGGCGACGCCGCGCAACCTCATGGGCTTCAAGGACGGCACCGCCAACCTGCGCGCCGAGGACACCGCCGACCTCGACCGCTTCGTCTGGGTCGGGGGCGAGGGTTCGCCCGCCGTCGACCAGGAGTGGATGCGGGGCGGGACCTACCTGGTCGCCCGCCGCATCCGGATGCTCATCGAGAGCTGGGACCGGGCCTCGCTGCACGAGCAGGAACGGGTCATCGGCCGGGCCAAGGTCTCCGGGGCGCCGCTGTCGGGGACGAAGGAGTTCGACGCGCTCGACCTGGCGAAGACCTCGGCCACCGGGAAGGCCGCCATCGACGTCGCCGCGCACGTGCGCCTGGCGGCGCCGGAGACCAACGGGGGGATGCGGATGCTGCGCCGCGGCTACTCCTACACCGACGGTCTCGACCTGGCCACGGGACAGCTCGACGCGGGCCTGTTCTTCATCGTCTTCGGCAACGACCCCGCGTCGCAGTTCGTCGCGGTCCAGCGCAAGCTCGGCGCGAAGGACGCGCTCACGGAGTACCTCAAGCACACCGGCTCGGCGATCTTCGCGTGCCCGCCCGGGATCTCCGCGGGGGGCTCGTGGGGCGAGGGGCTCTTCACCTGACCCTGGTGTTCACGAAGGTGCGCCGGACCGGGAAGCGCCTCACGGCGCACGGCCGCTCGTAGCGGCTTGAATTGGGACCCGGGGCTACCGCGGCCCGACGCACTCCCATTGTAACGAGCCCTCGGCGATGCGCCCAGCCCAGGCGCGCTGCGGGTCAGCCCAGATCTCCGTGTCGCCACCGGCCGGCGGCGTGCTCGAGCTGCTCCGCGGTGCGGACGAGGCGGGCCGCGGAGTGGGTCAGCGCGCTCGCGGCGTCCTCCGCCGCGGGGGCGTCGGCGTCGTGGGCCCGGCCGACGGCGAGGATCCGGCAGAAGGCCGCGGCCCGTTCCAGGGTGACGGCGAAGTCCCCCTCCGCCACCCCGGTGAGGACGGCGTCGACCATGGCCGACACCTCGGCCGGTCCCGGCGGGTCCGCGACCCCGGCGACGACCTCCAGGACGGGGGCGTGCCGTCGGCCCTCGGCGTACTGACGGGAGACGGCGACGGGCTGGCGCTGCACCCACGTCCGCAGGACGTAGAGGCGCCACAGGGCGCCCGCGAGGGTGTCCGCGGGCGCGTCGGCCCACAGGTCGGCGATGACCTCGAGGCCCTCGTCCTGCGCGAGTCGGACGACGCGACGGGTGACCTCGGAGTCCTGGGCGGAGCGGGCCCCGTGGACGAGGGCGCTGGCCGCGGCGTGGGCGGCCTCCTGGACGGCGGAGGGGTCGACCCCGCCGGCCATGGAGACGATGGCGTCGTCGCCGGGCAGGGCGGGACGGTGGTGGTGACGGCGCGGGGGCTGTGCGGGATCGGGCACGCGACGATGGTGCCACCGTTCTCGCGCGCAACGACTTCTGGGGAACTTCCCACCTCTCCCGTGCCCGGGAAGGGTGGAAAGTCTCCCAGGAGTGGCGAGGGGACGGTCAGCCGCGGAAGGGGGGCGGGGGAGCGGCGAGGGTGGCGCGGGGGCAGTCCTGCAGGCGCAGGCCGCCGTGTCCGAGCGCCTCGTCGCACAGCGACTCCACGCTCCAGCCGAGCTGGCTGCCGAAGAGGGTGACGGTCACGCGGTAGATCGTGATCTCGTACTTGGTGGGGGTGCCGTAGGCGACGTGGATGCGCCCGATCAACTCGGCACCCGCGGCGTTCTCCGCGCCGTGCCAGGGGCGGTCGTAGCGGCTCCAGAGCGAGGGGCCGGCCTGCCAGACGCCACCGTTCTGCACGTCGCGCAGCGCGAGCTCGACGAGGACGGACCGGGCCGCCTCCTCGGGCACGATCGCGGCCGGGCGGATGACCTCGGAGATCTCCCCGGTGGCGGCCCTGGTCGTGGGCTGGGTGAGCTGGTCGTCCACGCGGGGTCCCCCTGGTCTGGTGCTGCGTCGATGGTCCGAAGGGTTCATCGGCAGCCCGGGGGTGGTTCCTGAGAGTCCGGCGAGGCGGTGGTGCCGCCGGTGTCCGGTGAGGCATGATGGCGGTAACGGAGCAGCACACCGTGTAGTCAGAGCATCACCGATAGTCGTTCGCTGCGTGTCGTGAGGTCGTTGGGGAAGACGTCCCTCACACCGACGCAGAAGGAGAACGGCATGTCCGGTGCGACGACCCGCGGCGTGCTCTTCGTGCACTCCGCACCGCGAGCGCTGACCCCGCACATCGAGTGGGCAGCCGGCGGTGTTCTCGGTGTGCGCGCGTCCTTCGACTGGACGGGCCAGCCGGTCGCTTCCGGCTGCCTGCGTGCGGAGTACTCGTGGCAGGCGCCGCAGGGTAGCGGGGCACTGCTCGCCTCCGCTCTGCGCGGTTGGTCGCACCTGCGTTTCGAGGTCACCGAGGAACCGTCCCAGGGCTGCGACGGCGGTCGCTGGAGCCACACCCCCGCGCTGGGGATCTTCCACGCCGTCACCGACGTGCACGGCAACGTCCAGGTGCCCGAGGACCGCGTCCGGGCCGCGATGGACCTCATGGCCGAGGGGAACGCCGACGCCGCCCGTCGTGCGCTCGCGCTGGCCGTCGGCGAGGCCTGGGACTGCGAGCTCGAGGCGTTCCGCCACGCGGGTGACGACACCCCCGTGCGCTGGCTGCACCAGGTCGGCTGACCTCCCTCCAACGACTTCTGGGGACTTCTCCACCTCTCCCCGCGCTCGGGAAGGGTGGAGAAGCCCCCAGGAGTTGGTGGGGCGGGGCCTCAGGGGGTGGCGAAGACGGCGCTCACGTTGTGACCGCCGAAGCCGAAGGCGTTGTTGAGGCCGACGAGGCGCCCCTCCGCCGGCAACGGACGGGACTCCTTGCGGACGACGTCGAGGGTGATCGCGGGATCGAGGTCGTCGACGTTGATCGTCGGGGGCGCCATCCGGTCGCGGAGCGCGAGGATCGTGAAGATGCTCTCCACCGCGCCGGCCGCACCCAGGAGGTGACCGGTCATCGACTTCGTCGCCGAGACCGCGATGCCGTCCACGGCGTCACCGAAGGCCAGGCGCAGGCCCTTGTCCTCGGCCACGTCGCCGACCGGGGTCGACGTCGCGTGCGCGTTCACGTGCACGATGTCGGCCGGGGTCAGGTCCGCCTGGCGCAGCGCGTCGAGCATGGCCCGGCTGATCCCCGCACCCTCGGGTTCGGGGGCGGCCACGTGGTACGCGTCGGCGGAGAGCCCCGCGCCGAGCACCTCGGCGTGGATGCGGGCCCCCCGGGCCTTCGCGTGCTCCTCGGACTCCAGGATCAGGATCCCGGCCCCCTCCCCGAGCACGAACCCGTCACGGGCGGAGTCGAAGGGGCGGGAGGCGCGTTCCGGGTCCTCGTTGCGCTTGGACATCGCGTGCATCGAGGTGAACGACGCGATCGGCAGCGGGTGGATGGCGGCCTCGGTGCCACCGCAGATCACCATGTCGGCGCGACCGGTGCGGATCATGTCGGCGCCGTAGGCGATGGCCTCGGCCCCGGACGCGCAGGCGCTGACCGGGGTGTGCGCCCCGGCCCGGGCGGTGAACTCGATGCTGATCGCCGCCGTCGGGCCGTTGGCCATGAGCATCGGGACGGTGAGGGGGAGGACGCGGCGGGCGCCCTTCTCCTTGAGGGTGTCGTAGGCCGTCAGCAGGGTCCAGATGCCACCGATGCCGGTGGCCACGACCGAGCCCAGGCGCAGCGGGTCCACCTCGGGGGAGCCGGCGTCGGCCCACGCCTCCCGGGCGGCGATCACGGCGAACTGCTGGGACGGGTCGAGCCGCTTGATCTCGCGGCGTTCGAGGATCGAGTCGGCGCGCACCGCCGCCTGGGCGGCGAAGGTCACGGGGAGCTCGAACTCCTCGATCCACGGGTCGGTGATCGAGCGGGCGCCGGAACGGCCGGCGAGCGCGGCCTCCCAGCTGGTGCGGACGTCGCCGCCGAGCGGAGTCGTGGCGCCCAGCCCGGTGACGACGACGCGGCGCGACGAACTCGTCCTGTTCGTGGTCGTCGAGGTCATGATCGGTCAGCTCCTCCTGAAGCCCTGCGGCGAACTGTGGTGTGAGGCGGGGTGGCCGGCCCGCGGGAGCGGGCCGGCCGGTGGGTGGTGCTCAGCCCTGGGCCTGCGAGATGTAGGCGACGGCGTCGCCCACGGTGCGCAGGTTCTTGACGTCCTCGTCGGGGATGCGGACGGAGAACTTCTCCTCGGCGTTCACGACGATCGTCATCATCGACAGCGAGTCGATGTCGAGGTCGTCCGTGAAGGACTTGTCCGCGAGGACGCTGTCGGTGGGCAGGCCCGTCTCCTCGTTCACGATCTCGGCGAGACCGCTGAGGATCTCCTGCTCACTGGCCATGCGTTGCTCCTCCATCTGGTCGGCGACCTGGCGGTCACCGGTAACGACCTGACCACGGGGTTCGTGGCCAGGAGACGACATCCGACTACGGGAGCCGGACGACCTGGGCGGCGTAGGACAGGCCCGCGCCGTAGCCGATGAGCAGGGCCAGCCCGCCGGAGGGCGCGTCACCGTCGGCGACCGCGCGCTCCATCGCGAGCGGCACCGAGGCGGCCGAGGTGTTGCCCATGTCGACGATGTCGCGGGCCACGTGGACGCTCTCCGGCAGCTTCAACTGCTTGACCATCGCGTCGATGATCCGCGCGTTGGCCTGGTGCGGCACGAACACGTCGATGTCCTCGGCGCTCACGCCGGCGGCGTCCATCGCGGCCTGCGCCACGGGGGCCATCTGCCACACGGCCCAGCGGAAGACCGACTGGCCCTGCTGCTCCAGGAACGGCCAGTGCTCGACCTCGCCGACCGTCCCGGGCTCCTCCGCGGCCAGCGCGGCGTCCGCGGTCTGGCCCGCGCGCAGCTCCAGCCAGGAGAACTTGGACTTGATCAGGTCGGCCTGACCGCCGTCGGAGCCCCAGATCGTGGGCCCGATGCCGGGTTCGGTGGAGGCGCCGACGACGACGGCACCCGCGCCGTCGGCGAAGAGGAACGCCGTCGAGCGGTCGTGCTGGTCGGTGAAGTCGGAGAGCTTCTCGGCCCCGATCACGAGGACGTTGCGGGCGGTGCCGCCGCGGACGAGGTCGCTCGCGAGGGCGACGCCGTGGCAGAACCCCGCGCAGCCGGCGGAGATGTCGAACGCGGCCGCCGGGGTCGCCCCCAGGCGGTGGGCCACGACGGCCGCGGCCGCGGGGGTCTGGAAGGGGTAGGAGACCGTCGCGAGGATGACCGCGTCGACGTCGGAACCGCTCAGACCGGCGGCGGCCAGGGCCTTCGCGCCCGCGTCCTCGCTCATGTCGACGACGGAGACGTCGGGGGCCGCCCAGCGACGGGTCTTGATGCCGGTGCGCTGCTGGATCCACTCGTCGGAGGAGTCGATCCAGGTGCACACCTCCGCGTTGTCGATGACCCGGGGCGGGCGGTGGGCGCCGACCCCGAGGATGCGTGCCTCGCGGGTGGGTGCAGCGGTCAGTGCGGTCACAGGGTGGCCTCCGAGGTCGTCACGGTCGCGGCCAGGCCACCGTGGTCGGTGATCATGGTGCGGGCCTTGTCCAGGTCGTCCGGCGTCTTGAGCGCCAGGACGTCCACGCCCTTCAGTGTGCGCTTGGCCAGGTTCGTGAGTGTGCCCGCCGGGGGCACCTCGATCAAACCGGTCACCCCGAGCCGGGCGAACGCCTCGGTCACGAGGTCCCAGCGGACGGGGCGGCTGACCTGCGCCACGAGCCGCTGGAGGAAGGCCTGACCGTCGGTCACGAGCTCCCCGTCGGCGTTGGCGGCGATCGGCACGCTCGCCGTGCCGGGGTCGATCCCCGCGGCCAGCGCGGCCAGCGCGCCGACGGCGGGGGCCATGTGCTCGGTGTGGAAGGCGCCCGCGACCTGCAGCGGGACGACCCGCGCCTTGGCCGGGGGGTCCGCCGCGAACGCGGCCAGCGCCTCGAGGGTGCCGGCGGCGACGGTCTGCCCACCGCCGTTGGCGTTGGCGGGGGTGAGTCCGTGCTCCTGCAGCGCCGCGGCGACCTCGGCGGGGTCCCCGCCCAGGACGGCGCTCATCCCGGTGGGGCGGACGGCGGCGGCGGCGGCCATCCCGCGACCGCGCTCGCGGACGAGGACGAGGGCCTGCTCGGGGGTGAGCGCACCGGTCGCGGCGGCGGCGGTGAGCTCGCCGACGGAGTGGCCCGCGACGGCCCCGGCCGTGGCGGCGAGGTCGGTGGGGGAGGTGATGAGTTCGCGCAGCCCCAGCAGGCCGGCGGCGACGATGAGCGGCTGGGCGACGGCGGTGTCGCGCAGCGTCTCGGCGTCGGAGACCGTGCCGTGGGCGAGCAGGTCGTCGCCGACGACGGCGGAGGCCCAGTTCAGCCGGTCCGCGACCCCCGGCAGTTCGAGCCAGGGGGCGAGGAAGCCGGGTGACTGCGAACCCTGGCCGGGGAAGACGAAGACGAGCACCGTGACAGCCTGCCCGGTGCGGGGCCCCGGGCACGGTCACGACGCGAACCGACTTTGCGGGCCCTCCTTGTAGGGATCCTCCAAGGAGGGGGCCAGGGGTCACTCGCGGGGGTGAACGGTGCGTCACCGATTCGGGACGCTGCGTGGGGAACGGTTCAGCGACCGAGCGGTGGGCCCTCTGCCCGCCCACCCGGCCCGGCCTGCGACAACCGGCCCAACGCCAGAGCCGTCTGCAGGACGAAGCGCTCCCGCGGGGCCGACGGCGTCCAGCCGCAGACCTCGGCGACCCGTCGCAGTCGGTAGCGAACCGTGTTGGCGTGGACGAACAGCGAGCGTGCGCAGGCCTCCAACGACCCGCCGTGGGCGAGGTAGGCCGTCAACGTCTCCAGCAGTGCCCCGCCGGCCTCCTCGAGGGGGACGTAGGCGCGGTCCACCAGGGCGCGTCTCGCCGTCGCGTCCCCGCTGAGGGCGCGTTCGGGGAGCAGGTCGTCGGCCAGCACCGGCCGGGGGGCCTCCGGCCACGCGCGGGCCGCGACGACCCCCGCGAGCGCCGCCCGGGCCGAGCGCGCGGCGACGGGCAACGTCGCGACGGTGGGCCCGACGACCACCGGCCCGGGCCCGAACTCGCTGCGCGCCAGCTGCTCCGCCGTCGCCTGCACGTCCAGTCCGCCGGTGAGGACGACGACGAGGCGGTCACCCTGCACGCCGACGAGCGCCTCGCCGCCCGCCGCGCGGGCCAGCGTCCGGATCCGGGCCACCGCGCCGGCGGAGGTCTCGCCGGAGGGACCGATGACCACGGTCGTCGACTCGTCGAGGCTCCAGCCCAGCGCCGCCGCGCGGGAGGCGATGGTGTCCTCGCCGTCGCCACGCAGCACCGCGTCGACGACCAGCGCCTCCAGCCGCGCGTCCCACGCGCCGCGGGCCTCCGCGGCCCGGGCGTAGACGGCGGCCGCGGCGAAGGCGACCTCGCGGGAGTAGCGCAGCAGGGCCTGGCGGGCGATGACCTGCTCCGCCGGGTGACCGTCGCCGACGACCGCGTCCAGTCCCTCCTCCACGACCGTGATCGCGGTCCGGACGAGCTCCACCGTCTGCTGCAGGGTCACCGAGCGCATCAGCTCCCGCGGCGCCGTCCCGAAGACCGCGATCCCGGCCAGGACGTCGGGCTCGGGTTCGGAGAGCCACCGCAGGAAGTCGCCGAACCCGGCCTGGGCGACCAGACCGACCCAGGAACGCTCGTCCGCGGGCAGCGCCGCGTACCAGGGGTGGGCGGAGTCCATCCGGGCCGCGATCGCGGAGGCGAAGGATCCCTGGGCCGCTTCCAGGCGTCGGACCGTCGGCGGGGACAGTTCGGACCGGGCGGTGGACACGCACGCGAGCGTAGGGCGTGGGGGCCCACCCCCGGTGTCGCCCGCGGGTGCCGGGTGCACGCGAGGGGCCGGGTTCCCCCGGCTGGGCTAGGGTCAGCCCGGGTGACCCGCCCGACGACCTCCGGGGACGTTCCCCGGGGGGTCCACGGAAGGGGACGCATGGGACTGCTCGACAGGTGGCGCACGCCGCGCCCCGCAACCGTTCCCGATGCCCGCCCGACCAGCCGCCGTCCGCGTCGACGGGCGAAGCAGGCCGAGGCGGTGCTGGGCGAGGCCCAGCTGCGCGAGGTGCTGCGCGAGGACCCCAACGACGAACGGGCCTTCGCCGCCCTGGCCGAGCTCGTCCGCACCCGCGCCGCCCTGGCCCACGAGGAACTGAGCGGACGGGAGTCGCAGGACGCGACCCCCGACCCCGCCGAGGTGCAGCGCGCCGCGGACAACGCGGTGTGGGCCCTCGCGGAGGAACTCGCCCAGAGCCCCAGGGCGTGGCGACCGTTGCTGGTGCTCGGGCGGCTCTCGCTGACCGACGACCGGGACGCGGCCCTGCGTCGGCTCGGCATCGCGGCCGACCGCGACACCAGCGGACAGGCCCTGGCCGCGGCGCTCGCGGGCTTGCGCGAGGCCGGGATGAACGACGAGGCCCTGAGTCTCGGCGTCGGGCACTGGCGCCCGCGCGACCACGACCTCGACGCCGGCCGTCACCTGGTGGCGGCCGCGATCGACGCCGGTCGCCTCGCCGAGGCGCGGCGTCACCTCAAGGCGCTCGCCGACCACCCGGACACCGGCCGTGTCGTGCAGCTGCGCACGGAGCTCGAGGACGCCCTGGCCCGGGCGGATCGCGCGCGCCGCTGAGTCACCACCGGGGCCGCGGGTAGGGGGCCAGGCACCACCGCACGGTGGCGACGGCCGCCACCGCGGCCAGGGACACCGCGGCGACGGCGCCCGCGAGGCCCAGGTCGGCCGGCAGCGGATCGCCCGCCAGCACCGCGAGGACACCCGAGGCCAGCACGGGGGGCACGAGGGCGCTGCGCTGCACCGTCCCCCACGCCACGCGGTGGTGCACCAGGTGCACCACGAGAGCGGTCACGGACTGGGTCAGCACGCCGGCGAAGAGCCCGACCACCACTCCGAGGTAGACGTACACCTCGGTCCAGGGGCCGCTCGCCGTCCCCGCACCGAGGACGGCGCCGGTCGCGCCCCCGATGAGCGCGCCGGCGCCGAGACCGACCAGCAGCAACCGCCCGAGGACGGTGATCCCCACCTCCTCGGGCAGCAGCTGCCGGCTGCTCATCGCGTGGTCACCGCCGGATCAGCTCTCGCCGCCCGCGTTGCCGCTGCGCCCGGCACGGACGTTGTGCAGCTCGTACTTCTCGATGGCCTGACCCGGTGCGCGCCAGTCGACCTCGCCGCGCTTGGCGAGCATCTCCAGGGCCCGGACCGCGACGGAGGGGCCGTCGATGTGGAAGTGGCGACGGGCCGCCGCGCGGGTGTCGGACAGGCCGAACCCGTCGGCTCCCAGGGAGGCGAAGTCGCCCGGGACCCACTGCGCGATCTGGTCGGGCACCTGACGCATCCAGTCGCTGACCGCGACGACGGGGCCGGTGGTCTCCCCGAGCTTCTGCTCGACGAAGGGCACCCGACGTTCCTCACCGGGGTTGAGGAACGCGTGCTCGTCGCTCTCCAGGCCGTCGCGGCGCAGCTCGTTCCAGCTCGTCACCGACCACACGTCGGCGACGACGCCGAAGTCGTCCTTCAGCAGCTGCTGGGCCTCCAGCGCCCACGGCACGCCGACACCGGAGGCGAGCAGCTGGGTCCGGGGACCGTCGCCCTCGCCCACGGAGATGCGGTGCATGCCGCGCAGGATGCCCTCGACGTCCACGTCCGCCGGTTCGGCCGGGTGGATCATCGGCTCGTTGTAGACCGTCAGGTAGTAGATGACGTTCTCGGGGTCCTCGCCGTACATCCGGCGCAGACCGTCCTTGACGATGTGGCCGATCTCGTAGGCGTAGGCGGGGTCGTAGGACACGACCGCCGGGTTCGTCGCCGCGAGCAGCAGCGAGTGGCCGTCGGCGTGCTGCAGGCCCTCACCCGTCAGCGTCGTGCGTCCCGCCGTCGCGCCGATCATGAACCCGCGGGCCATGGTGTCGGCCGCGGCCCAGATGTTGTCGCCCGTGCGCTGGAACCCGAACATCGAGTAGAAGACGTAGATCGGGACCATCGGCTGCCCGTGCGTGGCGTAGGACGACCCGGCCGCGGTGAAGGCGGCCATCGAACCGCCCTCGTTGATGCCCACGTGCAGGATCTGCCCGTCGGTGGCCTCCTTGTAGGCGAGCATCAGCTCGCGGTCCACGGAGGTGTACTGCTGCCCGTGCGGGTTGTAGATCTTGATCGTCGGGAACAGCGAGTCCATCCCGAAGGTGCGGGCCTCGTCGGGGATGACGGGCACGACGCGCTTGCCGAACTCCTTGTCCCGCATGAGGTCCTTGAGCAGGCGGACGAAGGCCATGGTGGTGGCGATCTCCTGCTTGCCGGACCCCTTGGCGGCGATCTTGTAGGAGTCCTCGCCCGGCAGGTGCAGCGGAGCGTGCTGGACGCGTCGCTGCGGGACGGGCCCGCCGAGGTCGGCTCGGCGCTTGCGCAGGTACTGGATCGACTCGTCGCCCTCACCCGGGTGGTAGTACGGCGGGCGGTAGGGGTCCTTCTCGAGCTGCTCGTCGCTGATCGGGATGCGCAGCGAGTCGCGCAGGAGCTTGAGGTCCTCCAGCGTCAGCTTCTTCATCTGGTGGGTCGCGTTGCGGCCCGCGAAGTGCGGCCCGAGGCCGTACCCCTTGATGGTCTTGGCCAGGATGACCGTCGGCTGACCGGTGTGGTTCACCGCCGCCTGGTAGGCCGCGTAGACCTTGCGGTAGTCGTGGCCGCCGCGCTTGAGGTTCCAGACCTCGTCGTCGGACATGCCCTCGACGAGCTTCGCCGTGCGCGGGTCGCGCCCGAAGAAGTTCTCCTTGACGAAGGCGCCGTTCTCGGCCTTGAACGTCTGGTAGTCCCCGTCGGGGGTGGCGTTCATGAGGTTCACCAGGGCGCCCTGGTTGTCCTGGGCCAGCAGGGTGTCCCACTCACGGCCCCAGAGGACCTTGATGACGTTCCAGCCGGCACCGCGGAAGAACGCCTCGAGCTCCTGGACGATCTTCCCGTTGCCGCGCACCGGGCCGTCGAGGCGCTGCAGGTTGCAGTTCACGACGAACGTGAGGTTGTCGAGCTCCTCGTAGGCCGCGAGCTGGGCGAAGCCGCGCGACTCCGGCTCGTCCATCTCGCCGTCGCCGAGGTAGGCCCAGACGTGCTGCTGGGAGGTGTCCTTGATGCCGCGGTTGTGCAGGTACCGGTTGAACTGGGCCTGGTAGATCGCGTTCGCCGGGCCGAGACCCATCGAGACCGTCGGGAACTCCCAGAAGTCCGGCATGAGCCGGGGGTGGGGGTAGGACGGCAGCCCGTTCGGGGCCTTGGAGACCTCCTGGCGGAAGCCGTCGAGCTGCTCCGCGCTGAGGCGGCCCTCGAGGAAGGCGCGGGCGTAGACCCCGGGGGAGGCGTGGCCCTGGATGAAGACCTGGTCGCCACCGCCCGCGTGGTCCTTGCCGCGGAAGAAGTGGTTGAACCCCACCTCGTACAGCGTCGCGGAGGAGGCGTAGGTGGAGATGTGGCCGCCGACGCCGATGCCCGGCTGCTGCGCGCGGTGCACCATGACCGCCGCGTTCCAGCGGATCCAGGCGCGGTAGCGGCGCTCGACGTCCTCGTCGCCCGGGAACCAGGGTTCGCTCTCGGGGCCGATGGTGTTGATGTAGTCGGTCGCCGTCAGGCTCGGGACGCCGACCTGGCGCTCACGGGCGCGCTGCAGCAGCTGCAGCATCAGGTAGCGCGCTCGGGTGCTCCCGCGGTCGTCGACCACGCCGTCGAGGGAGGCGAGCCACTCGGCCGTCTCCTCGGGGTCGATGTCCGGCAACTGCGAGGGCATCCCGTTGAGGATGGGTCCCTTGCCGGCGGGGCCGTTGCCCGCCTCATCGCGTCTGGCCACGGTGGTGGTCCTCCCGCTGTCGTCGAGGGTCCCGCGGTCCGGTTGGAAGCCGCGGGGGCCCAGCTCTTCCTGGACTCAGGTTAGGACCGACGTCGGACACCGACCCACCCCGGTCTCCTCCGGCGCCCCGGGAGGGACCAGCCGGTCCTCCCGGGAGTAGGCGTTGGCGCGCGGGGGACGGACGAAACCCAGGAGCGTCATCCCCACCTCCCGGGCCAGTGAGACGGCGAGCGAGGAGGGGGCGGACACCGCCGCCAGGACGGGCACCCCGGCCATCGCGGCCTTCTGGACGAGTTCGAAGGACGCGCGTCCGGAGACGACCAACACCTTGCCGCGCAACGGGAGGCGCCCCTCCCGCAGGCCCCAGCCGACGACCTTGTCGACGGCGTTGTGCCGGCCGACGTCCTCACGCAGGCAGAGCAGGGTGCCGTCGGCGTCGAACAGTCCCGCCGCGTGCAGCCCGCCGGTGCGCTCGAAGGTCGCCTGCGCCGCGCGCAACGTGTCGGGCATCACGGCGAGGACGTCGGTGCGCAGCGCGACCGCGTCCTCGTGCAGCGGGGCGGGGACGCGGGCGAGGACGTCCTCGACGCTGGCCGAGCCGCAGACCCCGCAGGCCGACGTCGTCGTGAAGGGCCGGGCCACCCGCGGACCGGCGAGCCGGCTGCCGGGACGGGCGGTGATCCGGAGCAGGTTGTACGTCGGTTCGCCGTCGGGGCCCACGTCGGTGCAGTGGATCGCCTGGACCACGTCGTCGGCGCCGGTCAGCAGGCCCTCGGCGTGCAGGAAGCCCAGCGCGAGGTCGACGTCGTCGCCGGGGGTGCGCATCGTGACCGTCAGCTGCTCGCCGTCGACCTCGAGCTGCAGCGGTTCCTCGACCGCGAGGGTGTCCGGGCGGGCGCTGGCGGACCCCTCGGCGAGGTCGAGACGGACGGTGCGCGTACGGACGGTGACCCTTCCCACGTGCTCAGAGTGCCACCCCCGGGGCCTCCCGGCAGCCCCCGCCGCGGCATCGGTGGACGAGTCGTGATGGGGTCGTGATCCCACCGTGCGGGCGGTTCGCCTTGCGCTGGGGGTGCACTCTCCGGTGCACTAGGAGGTCACGAGCACGTTCAGCGTCCCCACCGACCGGGAGTGGGGCCTTGAGAGAGGCAGGAACACGAGTGGGTGCGACCGCGGACCCTGCGGCCGATGAGGCTGCAGTGGCCAAGCTGGGCTTCAAGTCCGGGCAACTGGTCCAGGAGTTCGGCTGGGACGAGCAGGTCGACGAGGACTTCCGGCAGGCCGTCGAGGACCTGGTCGGCAGCGAGCTGCTCGACGAGGACGCCGACGACGTCGCGGACGTCGTGATCTGCTGGTACCGCGAGGGTGACGGTGATCTGGTGGACGCACTCGTCGACGCCATCACCAACCTCGCCGACGGCGGCATCGTCTGGCTCCTGACGCCGAAGAAGAACCGCGCGGGCCACGTCCCCGCGGCCGAGATCGACGAAGCGGCCCCCACGGCGGGCCTGCACGCGACGACGAGCGTGAGCGCCTCCGCCAACTGGGCGGGGACACGCATGACGACGCCGAAGAACGGCCGTCGCTGAACGAGCTGCGCACCACGCCGGGACGGGGAGACCTCTTCCCCGTCCCGGACGCGGTGGTGCCAGACCAGCACGGCGAGCGGCTGGCCCTGCGTGAGCTGTGGGCCCAGGGGCCCGCGCTTCTGGTCCTCGTGCCGGCCGCGTTCTCGACGCACTGCACGGCCGAGCTCGGCTCCCTCGCCTTCGAGATCGAGCGCTTCGACGACGCGGGCGTGCAGGTCGCCGCGCTGTCCTGCGATCCCGTGACGTCCCTGAAGGCCTGGGCCGAGGACCGGTTCTACCCCTTCCCGCTGCTCAGCGACTTTTGGCCGCACGGGACGGTGTCCCGCGACCTGGGCGCCTTCGACGAGGACCTCGGCGTGTCGCAGCGCGTGTCGCTGCTGGTCGTCGACGACACCGTGCGCTGGAGCCTGCGCGGGGAACTCGGCGCGCCCCGGTCCCTGGCGACGCACCTGAGCGCGCTCGACCAGCTCTGAGGTGGGCCCGGCCGGGCTCGAACCGACGACAGCCGCGGTGTAAGCGCGGTGCTCTACCAACTGAGCTACAGGCCCCAACCGGACCACCGTAGCGCCCGCCCGACCGCTAGGGTCAGCCCCCGTGATCTCCCCGGACGGCGAGCCCCCCACCCTGCGCCAGGTGACCGACGCCCTCGAGGCGATGCACCCGCTGGAATGGGCGCAGTCCTGGGACGCCGTCGGTCTCGTCTGCGGTGACCCGAGCGTGCCGGTGCGCCGGGTCCACTTCGCGGTCGACCCCGTCGAGGCCGTCGTGGAGGAGGCCATCGCCGCCGGGGCGGACCTGCTCGTCACCCACCACCCGCTGCTGCTGCGGCCGGTGAACTCGATCGCGGCCACGACGTTCAAGGGCGGTGTCCTGCACCGCGCGATCCGCTCCGGACTGGCGATCTACGTCGCCCACACCAACGCCGACGCCGGCGCCCCCGGCGTCTCCGACGCCCTCGCGCGCGTCCTCGACCTCGACGACCTCGTCCCGCTGGACCCGCTGCCGGGGCACCCGGAGCTCGGGATCGGTCGCGTCGGCAACCTCGCCGTCCCCGAACGGCTCGGGGACTTCGCCGACCGCGTGGCCCAGGCGTTGCTCGAGACCGAGCAGGGCGTCCGCGTCGCGGGGGACGCCGACGCGATGGTCCAGCGGGTCGCCGTCTGCGGGGGATCGGGCGACAGCCTCTTCGACCAGGTCCGGGCCAGCGGCGCCGACGTCTACGTCACGGCCGACCTGCGCCACCACCCCGCCTCCGAGGCCCGCGAGCGGGCGGGCTTCGAGGACGGGCGCCCGTACCTCGTCGACGTCGCCCACTGGGCCAGCGAGTGGCCGTGGCTGGCGGGGTGCGCGGACCGCCTGGTGGTGGCGTTGGCCGCTCTCGGCCGTACGGTGGTCGCCCACGTGTCCACCACGCGCACCGACCCCTGGACGTTGCGCGTCCCCAGCCGAGGAGAGTGAGCCGGCGCATGCCGAAGGCTCCGGCGATCGACCAGCAGCGACTGCTGGACCTGCAAGCCATCGACACCCGTCTCGCACAGCTCGCGCACCGTCGCAGGACGCTGCCCGAGCAGGTCGAGCTGGACGGCCTCGAGAAGGAACGCCGTCGTTCGGCGGACATGCTCGTCGCCGCCCGCACCCTCGTCAGCGACGTCGAACGACTGGTCGCGAAGGCCGAGGGTGACGTCGCGCAGGTCCGCGACCGCGCCGACCGCAACACCAAGCGGCTGCAGTCCGGCGGGGTCTCGGCCAAGGACGCCGCCGCCCTGGAGCACGAGCTCGAGTCCCTCGGACGCCGGCAGGGGGTGCTGGAGGACGAGGAGCTCGTGGTCATGGAGCGCCTCGAGCAGGTCCAGTTCGCCGCGGCCGAGCTCACCACCACCGACAGCGAGCTCGCCGAGCAGATCGCCGACGTCACCGAACGTCGCGACGCGGCGCTCGCGGCCATCGCCGGTGAGGAGACCGCCACCCTGGCGCGCCGCCAGGCCATCGTCATGGGGATCGACGACGCCCTCGTGGCCCTCTACGAGAAGGTCCGCGCACCCCGCAGCGGGGTCGGTGCGGCGATGCTGCGGGCCCGTCGGTGCGAGGGGTGCCACCTCGACCTCAACGCCTCCGACATCTCCACGATCCGGTCCTCGCCCTCCGACGAGATCGTGTTCTGCGAGGAGTGCGGGCGGATCCTCGTGCGCACGGACCAGTCGGGTCTCTGAGGATGGCCCGCGTGCTGCGGATCGAGGCCGACGGCGGCTCCCGGGGCAACCCGGGACCGGCCGGCTTCGGCGCCGTCGTGAAGGACGCGACGAGCGGTGAGGTCCTCGCCGAGGTCGCGGAGTCGATCGGGCGGGCCACCAACAACGTCGCCGAGTACCGCGGACTGGTCGCGGGGTTGCGGGCGGCGCACGCCATCGACCCGGACGCGCGGATCGAGGTCCGGATGGACTCCAAGCTCGTCGTGGAGCAGATGTCGGGACGCTGGCAGATCAAGCACGCCGACATGCGCACCCTGGCCCAGGAGGCCCGCGCGCTGGTCCGGCCGGGTCTGGTGGACTTCGGCTGGATCCCGCGGGCGCAGAACTCCCACGCCGACCGTCTCGCCAACGAGGCCATGGACGCGGCCGCGGCGGGCCGGCAGTGGCAGCGCGCGACCGTCGCCCCGGCGGCCGCCTCCGGCGGTTCCGCCGCTGCGGCGGACCCCGACGCAGCGCCGACCGTCCTCGTCCTCGTGCGCCACGGTTCGACCCTGCTGACCGAGCAGCGCCGGGTCTCCGGCCGCTACGGCGAGGACCCGGAACTCTCCGAGAGCGGCCTCGCCGAAGTGCGGTCCGCCGCGGCCTGCAGGGACGTCGCGGGCGCCGACGTCGTCGTCTCCTCGACGATGCGCCGTTCCCAGCAGACCGCGCGGGCCATCGCCGACGCCCTCGGTGTCGACGTCGTGACCGACCCGCAGTGGGACGAGACCGACTTCGGTGAGTGGGACGGCCTGACGGCCGGTGAGGTCGTCAAGCGCTGGCCCCGGGAGTTCGCCGCCTGGAACGACTCCCCGGACGCGGCCCCGCCCGGCGGGGAGTCCCTGCTGACCGTGGAACGACGGGTCCTCGCCGCCCGCGACGCGCTCCTGCGGCGCTGGGCCGGGAAGCGGGTCGTCCTGGTCAGCCACGGCGACCCGCTGCGGGTGCTGCTCCGCTCCGTCCTCGGGGTGGACGGGCGGATGCAGCGCCGGATCCACGTGGACCCGGGCTCGCGCACCCTGCTGCGCTACCGCGCCGACGGCACGTCCGAGGTGCTGGCCGTCAACCGCGTCTGACGCTCGTCCGAGGAGTCGAGCGCGCTGGGCCACCACACCCGGTGGCCCAGCAGGGCGAACAGCGCCGGCACGAGGACCGTTCGCACCAGCAGCGTGTCGAGCAGGACGCCGATGCCGACGACGACCCCGATCTGGGTCAGGACGATGAGTGGCAGGACGCCGAGGACGGCGAACACCGCGGCCAGCAGGATCCCGGCGCTCGTGATCACCCCACCGGTGACCGCGACGCCGACCCGGACCGCCTCCCGCGTCCCCAGCTCCGGGGTCTCCTCCCGGATCCGCGTGACGAGGAAGATGTTGTAGTCCACCCCGAGCGCGACGAGGAACAGCAGCGAGAGCAGCGGGACCTGGTTGTCCAGGCCCGGCATCCCCGCGACGTGGGTGAAGAGCAGGTTCGCGGCCCCCAGCGCGGCGGCGTAGGTCGCGAGCACCGTCACCACGAGCAGCAACGGGGCCACCAGGGAGCGCAGCAGCGCGATCAGGACGACGAGCACCACGAGGACCACCAGCGGCGTCACGACCAGCAGGTCGCGGACCGTCGCGGTCCGGGTGTCGAGGGCCTCGGCCTCCGTACCGCCGACGAGGGTGTCCGGGGCCACGGCCTGCACGGCGCTCCGCAGCCGCTCCACGGTCTCCCGGCTCTGCGCCGACCCCGGTTCGGCGTCGAGGGTGGCGAGCAGTTCGCTCACCCCGTCCGCGGTGCGTCCCGGCCTGACCCCGTCGACGCCGGTCACACCCTCGGCAGCGGCGAGCACCGCGCCCAGCTTCCCCGCGTCCCCGCGGACGAGGACCTGCGCGGGTTCGGCCGCGGCGCCGGGGAAGTGCTCCGACAGCGTGCGCGAGCCGTCCACGGACTCCGCGGAGACCCGGAACTGGTCGGTCTGCTGCAGGCCCAGCGACGCGCCGGTCAGCCCCGTGGCCAGCGCCCCGAGCAGCACCACGGAGCCGATGACGATGCGGGTGGGGCGGGCCAGGACGGCCCCGGCGATCCGCGCCCAGACCCCGGTGCGGGTCGTCTCGACCGAGCCCACCGTCGGGACGAACGGCCAGAACAACCGTCGTCCGCAGACCACGAGGGCGCTCGGCAGCACCAGCAGCCCGAACACGAGGGCGACGACGATCCCGATCGCGGCGTCGCGGCCGATGGTCTTGTCCGCCGGCAGGACGGCCGCCTGCAGGGTCAGCAGCGCGAGCACGACGGTGGTCGCGCTCGCGGCGATCGCCGGCCCGGCCCCCCGCAGGGCCTTGCGCATCGCCGCGCGCCGGTCGGGTTCGCGACGCAGCTCCTCGCGGTAGCGGGCGATGAGCAGCAGGGCGTAGTCCGTCCCGGCGCCGAAGACGAGGACGCTCGTGATGCCGGTCGCGGAGGGGTCGACCGGGGAGTCCGTGAGGCGCCCGACGATCTCCAGCAACCGGGTGGTGACCTGGTCCGCGATCCCGACGACGACCAGCGGGATCAGCCACAGCACGGGGGAGCGGTAGGTGATGAGCAGCAGCAGCGCCACCACCGCGGCCGTGACCAGCAGCAGCCGTGTGTTCGCGCCGCTGAAGGAGTCGGCGATGTCGACGCTGAACGCCGGCCCACCGGTGACCTCGACCGTGAGCCCGGCCGGCAGGTCGCGGGCGACCCGGGCGCGGAGGTCCGTCACGGTGGCGGCCAGTTCCTCGCGGGGGACGTCGACCTGGACGGGCACGGTCACGAGCACCGCCTGCCCGTCCTCGCTGGGGATCGGGGTCCCCAGGGCGCTCGCGGTGGCGAGGTCGGCGGGGGTGAGGGTGGAGTCGCGGGAGTAGACGACGAGCAGGCTCCCGGCCCCGTCGTCGGGGAGGGTGGCGGCGAGTTCCGCCGCGCGGACGGACTCCGCCGAGGCGGGGGGCCCGCTGGTCGCGGAGGTGCCCGCGGGGGCCTCGCCACCGAAGGCGTTCACCCCACCGGCGAGGAGGACCGCGGCGAGCAGCACGAGCCACGCCGTCAGACGGCCGGTCAGGAAACGCATGGTCACCTCATTCAGTGAATCTCTCAGTGACTGAGATGTCTACCGGTCGAGGAGTAGGATGGCAAACCGATGAGCATGTACCGGCCCCGAGACACTCCCCGCGCCCGCCGCGAGCAGGAGGTCGTCGACGACCTCCGCGACCTGGTGGGCGTCTCCGAACGCATCGCGCACGCCTTCGCCGCCCGGCACGGCCTGCACCCCACCGACCTGCAGGCCCTCATCCACGTGATGCGGCGCGAAGGCGCGGGGGACCCGTTGACCGCGGGCGAGCTCGCCGGTCTGCTGAACGTGACGACCGGGGCCGCGACCGGCGTGGTGGACCGCCTCGAACGGCACGGCCACCTGCGCCGCGACCGCGGCGACACCGACCGCCGCAAGGTGTTCCTGCGCTACGGCGAACCCGGCCAGGTTCTGGCCCAGGAGTTCTTCGGACCCCTCGGCCGGCGCTCCACCGCGGTGATGGACCAGTTCGACGACGCCGAGCTCGACGTGGTGCACCGCTTCCTGACCGGCATGGGCCGGGCGTTCACGGAGCACCACGACGAGCTCTGATCAGCTCACCCCTGCGGCGTCGGCGTCGGCGTCGGCATCGACCAGCGTGATCGCCTTCGCGTAGCCGCCGGGGGTCTTGGTCACCTCGATGACCCGCTGCATCAGCGGTTCGATGGCCGGCACCTTGTCCAGCGGCGCCGCGATGACGAGCTGGAACCCCAGCCCGCGCCAGGCGTTCACCCCGCGGGCGGTGAACTCGCCGTCGGACTTCACGAAACCCTCGTCGAGGAACACCGGGGCGAAGACGGGCAGGGCGTTGCGGCTCGTCCCGAGCTGGTAGCGCAACGCGGCACCGACGATGAACGCGATGAGTTCCTGGACCTCGCCGCCGGACTTGCCACCGAGGTGGTCGTAGATGCTCAGCGTCGCCCTGGTCTCGGCGTCGACCCGCAGCGCCCGGACCGAGGTGTGCTTGCGGACGTCGAGCAGCAGTTCGCGTTCCGAGGCCGCCCCGGCGCCGCTGCGGATGCGGTCGATGAACCCGCGCAGGGCGAGGAAGCGGGCCTCGACGGCCGCGGGGTCGTCGATCCGCGTCGTGCCCGACGCCAGCTCGCGCAGTTCCCGCTGGAACACCGCGACCTCGGGGATCACCTGCGGCTGGACCTCGATGTGCAGGCGGTCCTGGTGCGGCCCGAACGGGAGGCCGGCGAGGATCTCGTTCACCGGGGCCAGCCGGTTCACGATCTCGGCGCCGGCCTGGCGCAACCTCGTCTGCAGGGTGAGCAGGTCGTCGCTGGACCAGCTGAGCACCTGGGACCGGAACTCCTCGGCCCGCGCCGCGAGTCCCTGCTTCGTCAGCTCGTCCAGGATCTCGCGGTACCCCTCGTAGGAGCCGACGCCCTGGCCCAGGTTCGGCTGCGGCCAGCGGCTCTGGAACGCCCGGAAGGCGCGCTCCAAGCGGGCGGCGGCGTCCGCCTCGCGCCCGACGGCGGCGACCCGTCCCTCGGAGGTGGCCTGCTGGATCTTGGGTTGCACCCGGCGGAAGTTCTCCAGGGTGTCCTCGGTCCGGTACCGCTGGTGCAGGCCGTCCAGGTGGGCCACCTGTTCCTCGGTCACGCCGACGCCGCGTTCCTCGAGTTCGAGGAGCAGGTCGTTCACCTCGTCCTGCACGGCGACGAGGTCGCCCCAGACCTTCTCGCCGGACCTGCGCGCGACCTTCGCCGAGGCCTCGACCTGCCGGGCGAGGTCGGCCTCGGACTCCAGCCGGTCGCGTTCGGCGCCCAGCACCCCGATCTGGTCGTTCGTGGCGAGCAGGGCGTCGATCTCGGCCTGGCGTCGCGCGATGGCACCCGCGGTCGCCGCCGTGTCGATCTCGGCCCAGCGGACCTCCCCGCGCCGCTGGTGGGCCTTCTCCTGGCGCAGCAGGGACTCCCGCTGCCCGGCGAGGTCCCGCTGGCGCTGCAGGTGTCCCGCGAGGCGGGCGTCGACGTCCGTGAGCTCGTCCCCGATGCGCTGCAGCAGGGCCTGGGGTGAGAACCCCAGGATCGCCCGCAGGCCGTCCTGCCCGCCGTGCGCGCCCCGGTCGCCGTTCTGCACCTGACCGGCGTGGGTGATGCGCCGCACGCGGTCGTCGCGGAAGGCGTCCGGCCCCTCGACCGCGAGGTGGGGGAAGTCCTGGGCCAGCAGCGCGGTGAGCCACCCCCGGTAGGGAGAGTCCTCCGCGACCCGCAGCCTGCCCACGAGGGTCGCCGGGTCGAGGTCCGGCACCGGGCGGTGGGCCTCGGCGAAGCGGAACTGCACCCGTTTGCGCAGCCGGAGCTGGTCGACGCGTTCGCGGAAGGTGGAACGCAACGAGGTCTCGACGACGAGGGTCCGGGCGAAACCCCCGAGCAGGAGTTCCGCGGCGCTGCGCCACTGCTCGTGCTCGGGGGCGACGTCGAGGAGTTCGGCGGCGAAGGGGAGGTCCTGCGGGGCGATCCCGAGCTGGTCGGCGATGGCGTTGCGGGCCGCGTCCAGGTCGTGGGGGACGAGGTCGGAGCGCTGCGAGAACCAGCGCTGCTCGGCGAAGAGCCGCTGCCGGTCGACGAGGTCCGGTGCGGCGGACTCGTCGAGGGCCCGGCTCTGCTCGTCGAGGCGCTGCAGGGTCGCGGGCAGTTCGCGCAGGAAGTCGGCGGAGGCGCGCTGCTGCGCGGTGAACCCGGCCTGGTCCCGGGGGAGCTCCCCGAGGACGCGGGTGTGCTCGGCGAACCGCCTCCAGGCGGCCTCGGTGTCGGCGTGCTCCTGCTCGGCGGCCTTCACCTGCAGCCCGAGGGTCTCCAGCGCGCCACCGCCCTGGGCCTCGAGCAGCCGTTTCGTGTCGTCGAGCTGCAGGTCCACCGCGAGACGCGCCGCGCGGGCCGCTCGCAGCGACTCGGTGGCCTCGTCGGCGACGGCCTTGGCCTGGCGCACCTCGACGTCCAGCAGGTCGCGCTCGGTGCGGGCGACCCACGCCCCGAACACGCTGTGGCGCGACGACCCGACCACGTCGAGCGCGTCGACGAGTGCGATGGCCTCGCGGGCGCCCCGGAGTTCGGCGTGCAGCCGGGGGACCTCGCCGAGGATGGTGATCTGCTCCTCGGCGGTCTTCATCGTCTCGTACGTCGCCTCGAGGTCGGTGAAGTGGGTGATCGCGGCGTCGGCGGCCTCGAACGTGCGGGGGCGTTCCAGGACCATCGTCCGGTACAGCTGGTCGACGGAGACGACCTCGCGGCCGGCCTGGATGCGGCCCAGGAGCTTCATCGCGGCGGTGCCGTCGCCGTCGGCGCCGATGCCCAGCAGGGGGTGCAGGAAGGCGGCGAACTTCGAGTAGGAGTCGTAGAACTCCAGGCCGCTGAACTGGCGGCGCAGGAGCTTGTGGTCGAAGCGGCGCTCCGCGAAGGGTTCGACGAGGCGCAGGTCGAAGTCGCCGCGGAACACCGCGAGGTGGTCCTTGACGTCGCGCGGGTCCTTCGCCGACGCGGGCGCGAAGTACAGCCGCATCGTCGTGACGCTCTGACCTCCGGTGTGCCGGAACGTGAACGCGAGACCGGACCAGGCGTTCGTCGCGTTCCCACCGGCGTCGCGACCGCGCAACGTCTCGTCGCGGTTCCTGCCCGTGTCCTCGTCGAGGACCTCGTCGAGCTTCCCGCGCACGTAGGACAGCGGGTTGCGCTGGGTCGAGGAACGGGCGCGGCCCGTGGTGGCGTCGTTGCTGGCGCCGTTGAACGCGGTCGTGGTGTTCATCATGACCGCGATGTAGGCGTCCAGCGTGGTCGACTTCCCCGTGCCGGAGGCGCCGGTGATGAGGTTCGCCCGGGGGTCGAACTCGACCCGGTGGTAGCCGTCGAAACCACCCCAGTTCACCAGTTGGACGTGGGCGACGTGCCACTGCTGGTGACCGGCACCGGCCAGGGCCAGCCCCGGGATCATCGGTCCGTCGTTCACAGCGTCTCCTGCAGGGCCTCGGGCGAATCGTGGGTGGGGGTCTCGGGGCCCGTGAGTCGGGCGACGATGCGCTGGACGACGTCCACGGGCAGCAGGAGTTCCAGGATCGGGGACACCCGGTAGCGGTTCTCCGTCCCGGTGCGCAGCAGGACCTCCTGGCGCAGCAGGCTGTCGACGGCCGTCGCGGCCTGCTGCTCGTCACGGGCCCGGTTGGTGCTGCTCAACGGCCGGAAGTGGCCGACCTCGTCGACGAGTTCGGCGCGTTCGACGAACACCTGGGCCTCCCCGGAGGCCGCGCGGGAGCGGGCGAGGCGGCGCAGGCAGATCAGCAGGATCGTCTCCTCCCGCGACCACGGCTGGTCGAAGAGCAGGGTCGGGAACCGCTGGCCGTCACGGGCGGCCGCCTGCTGCTTGTAGGCGACCTGGTGGTCGGTGTCGATCACGAGGTCGAGGAACAGGTCGTTCAGCCGGGCCCGGACCGCCCGCTGGTGCTCCAGCAGGATCCGCCAGGGTCGGGGGTGCGCCTCGGCGGAGAGGTAGCGGCGTTTCAGCAGCTGCACCAGGACCGCCCGCACCGCCTGCGGCAGGGTGCCGGTGTCGCCCGGGAAGAGACCGTCCTCGTCGAGGGTGGTCTCCGACCCCTGGTCGAGCGCTTCGAGGGCCTCCGGTTCGGCGTCGGTCCACTCGTCCTCGGGCGTGCTCATGCGGGGGTCTCGATCTCCTGCTCAGGGGTGGCGAACGTCAGGTCGGGGCCGCGGAAGCGGTGCACGACGCCGTCGGGGCGGGTCGTGGTGTAGACCGTGGCGCCGGGGGAGGTGTCCGGGTCACCGCCGGCGGCGGAGACGGCCAGGTGCAGCAACCCCATCAGGTCGGCGGGACGGCGCAGGTCGCCCGGGAGCTCGTCGAACAGCTCGCCGGTGCCGGTCACCCCGTCCTCGCGCCCTCCGGTCAGGGCGGCGCGCAACCGCTCGAAGTCCGGTCCGCCCCAGCGCTTCAGCTGTTCCAGCGAGGACGACGCGGCGGGGGTGTCCACGTGCTCGCGCAACGGCGGGGGGCTGGCGTCGTCGGCGGGGTCGTGCAGGCGGGTCCGCAGGGTGGTGATCGCGATCCGGGCCGCGGGCACCGGCAGGTCGAGGTCGAGGGTGGCCCGGGGCCCGGCGGTGGCGACCCACCCCGTCAGGGCGTCCGCTGCCGCGCGCAGCGCGTCGTCGAGTTCCCGGTCGCGCAGCGGGTCGTGGCGCAGGATGTGCGAACGCAACGAGGCGGACAACCGCCGACGCTGCTCCAGCACGAGTTCGATGCCCTCCGCGATGGTCTCCAGCGTCGTCCGCAACGCCGAGCGCTGCTCGGAGCTCAGGTCCGCGGCGAAGTCGTGGTCGAGGATCGAGGTGAGGTCCGAGCCCAGCGCGCGGGCCGTCGCCTCGTCCCGGACGAGTTCGACGGCACCGGCGAACGCCCGCCCGGACATCGACTCCGTCAGCATCTCCTCGGCCCGGCGCAGGTAGTCGTCGAGGACGTCACCCGAGGGGCGCGTCTCGGCGCGGAAGTCGCCCACGATCTCGCGGTGGATGCGGCGGACCTCCTCGGAGACCCGCAGGAAGTCGCCGGGCAGGGCCGAGAGCAGGTCCTCGAGGTTGAGGTACTCCCCGAGCATCTGCTCCCGGGACGCGTGCTCCACCTCGCCCCCCGCCAGCAGCCGGTCCCGTTCCAGGGTGAGGTGGCGGATCTGCTCGTCGAGGCGCTGCACGCGGACGTCGCGGTCCTGGGTGGCCTCCAGGGCGCACCGGCGCGCCACCTCGAGGATGGTCCGGATGCGCGACTCGCCCAGCAGGACACGCTGCCCGGACAGGCGGGAGACCTGCTCCATCGCGTCCTGGGTGTGCGAGGTCAGCGCGTACTCCTCCTCGCCGTCCTCGCCCGTGGGGGCCAGGGAGAGCCACTGCTCGCGGACCCAGGTCCGGACCAGCTCGCGCGAGGGGGTGTCGGGGATCTCGTGGCCGTGCAGCGCCACCTCCTCCAGCAGCCCCTGGACCTGGGCGTGGAAGCGGTCGGCGGGGATGCGGGTGCGCTGCCCGCCGAAGGCGCACGTCAGGACGGCGACGACCAGCGGACCGCTGGGGCGGCGCAGGAGGTTGAGCGTCGGCCGCGCGAACGCCTGGGTGGCGCGCGCCAGGTCGTCGCGGATGTTGCTCATCGGTCCCCGATCCATGTCCTGCGGTCTGCGGTGGTGCTCGGAGAACCGTAGGGGAGAGCTCGGACGGAACGTGCCCCGCGGGGCGGGACAGGAGGGGGACTGGAGGGGACGGTGGGCCGAACGGGTGAGCGCGGCGGCTCGCCGGCGTCGGCGCAGGCGGCGCGGGAGGGCCGCGCAGGAGCGGGCGTCGACCTGGTGGACGACGGCCCACCGTCACCCGGTGGCGTTCACCGTTCGGCGCGTCCTCGCTGCGAGCGGGCGGCGCGGACGACCACGACGTCGGCCAGGAGCAGCAGGACGAGGATCCCGACGAGCTTCAGCGCCGGGGCCCCGGTGACCTCGGCGTGGATGGTCACGCCGAGGACGAGGACCGTCATCGCGACGAGGAGACCGCCGAACGTCTCCAGGTGCTGCGCGTTCCGGCGTGCGCGGACGACGTCGGTCGGGGCGCCGGGGCGGGGGGAGCGGGGCACGGCGGTCTCCTGGTCGAGTGGGGGTGTGTCAGCTCTTGACGCCGCCGGCGGTCAGGCCGGAGACGATGCGGCGCTGGAACACCAGCACCATGATGATCAGCGGGACGGTGACGATCGTCCCGGCCGCCATGACCGCGGTGTACGGCTCCTGGTGGGGTTGGGCTCCGGCGAAGCTGGCGATCGCGACGGTGACCGGTTGCACCTTGTCCCCACCCAGCTGACTGGCGAGCAGGAACTCGTTCCAGGCCGCGGTGAAGGCCAGGATCGCGGTGGTGAAGATCCCGGGGGCGGCCAGCGGCAGGATGACCTTGCGGAAGGCCTGGCCGGGGGTGCACCCGTCCATGCGGGCGGACTCCTCCAGCTCCCAGGGCATCTCGGTGAAGAACGCCGTCAGCGTGTAGACCGTCAGCGGCAGGATGAACGAGATGTCCGGGATGATGAGGGCCTGGTAGGTGTTGATCCAGCCGATGTTGGTGAACAGCTGGAACAGCGGGGTGACGAGGGCGACGCCGGGGAACATCGAGGCCCCCAGGATCAGGCCCAGGACGTAGAACTTCCCGCGGAACTCCAGCCGCGCCAGGGCGTAGGCGGTGAACACGCCGACGACCAGACCCACCACGGTCGTGATGACCCCGATGACCACGCTGTTCAGCAGGGCCCGGCCGAAGTGGTTGCCGCGGGCGGTGGAGAAGGCCGTGCTGTAGTTCTCCCAGGTGACGTGCGTCGGCCACGGGGTGGTGTCGAAGGTGAAGCCGACGTCGCGGAAGCTCGTGACGATCATCCAGTAGAAGGGCAGCAGGCCCCACAGGCAGATGAGCACCACCCCGGCGTAGGTGAGGACGGCGCCCGGGACGTTGCGGCGCTGGACGACCTCCACGCCGGACGCGGTGACCTTGCCGCTGCGCCCGGTCGCGGTGCTGCGGGACGTGATCGCCATCTCAGACCGCCTTCTTCGTCTTCGGTGCCCGCTGCTCGGTGACGTTGGCGCCCAGGAACTTGATGAAGACGAACGCCACCGCGAACACGATGAGGAACGTCAGCGTCGACAACGCCGAGGCGGCGTTGAAACCCGTCCGGACCTGGTCGACGACGAGCATCGACAACGTCGAGGTGTCTCCGGCCCCGCCGGTGAGGATCTTCGGGAGGTCGTACATGCGCAGGGTGTCCAGGGTGCGGAAGAGCACCGCGACGATGAGGGCGGGACGGACCAGCGGCAGGGTGATGTAGCGGAACCGCTGCCACGCGCTCGCGCCGTCCATCTTGGAGGCCTCGTAGACGCTGCCGTCGATGACCTGCAGACCGGCGAGGATCAGCAGGGCCATGAACGGGGCCGTCTTCCAGGTGTCGGCGATGATGATCGCCGCCTTGGGCGGCCATCCCTCGCCGGTCCACAGGATGTTCGTCCCGAGGACCTTGTTGGCGATCCCGTCGTAGGCGAAGATGAAGTACCAGAGCTTGGCGGTGACCGCCGTCGGGATGGCCCACGGCACCAGGACGCTGGCGCGCAGGATGGCCCGGCCCTTGAAGTCGCGGTGCATGACGAGGGCGAAGACGAACCCGAGCACCGTCTCCAGGGAGACGGCCACGACGGTGAAGAGGAACGTCACACCCGTCGCGGTCCAGAACTGCGACCCGAGGGTCCCGGGCGGGCACGAGAAGGCGCCGCTGCCGCAGTCCTGCAGGAGCCACAGCTTGTAGTTCGAGACGCCGGCGAACCCGCCCTCGACGAACATCCCGGTGGTCGGGTCGAGCCCGGCGTCCTTCGTGAACGACTGGGAGACGGCCGAGACGACCGGGTACAGGATGACGATGGCGAGCAGGATCAGGGTGGGGGCGATGAGGACGGCGGCACGCCGTCCGGAACCGTCGTGCAGGCTGGCGCGTTTCCCCGAGGGGTTCAGCGGGGGTTTGCCCTGCGCGAACTCGCCGGTGGCCACACCGGACGTGGAGCTCATGGGTCCTCCTCAGGACTCGTCCCCGGGGGCGGGACGTCGGCGTCCCGCCCCCGGTTCACGGCTTCCGGGTCACTTGCCGCCGGAGATGGCGTTCTGGAGCGAGGCCTGCATGTCCTTCAGCGCGGCGTCGGTGGTCTTGCTGCCGGACACCGCGGCGAAGGCGTTGTCCTGGATGGCCTTGGTGACGGCCGGGTAGAACGGCGTCACCGGCCGCGGCACGGCGTTCTCGATGGAGGTCTTCAGCTCGGGCAGGTACGGGAACTGCTGGACGAGCGCCGGGTCGTCGTAGAGGGAGGCGATGACCGGAGCCGCGGAACCCTTGGTCAGCCAGTCCTTCTGGATCTCCTCGGACTGCAGGAACTTGACGAACTCGAAGGCGGTCTTCTTGTGGTCGGAGTACACGCTGACGGCGGCGGCGTGACCGCCGAGGCTCGACGCGCCCGGCTTGCCGTCACCGCCGCCGGGGAGCACCGCGACGCCGAAGGTGTCCTTCACCGTCGAGGATCCGTCGGTCTTGGCCAGGCTGTAGACGTAGGGCCAGTTGCGCAGGAACAGCAGCTTGCCGTCCTCGAAGGACTGCCGGCCCTGTTCCTCCTGGTAGGTGGTGGCCTGCTTGGGGATGTTGCCGTCCTTGAAGCCCTGGACCAGGGCGTCCAGGCCCTTCTTGGCCTCGGGGGTGTCGACGGTGGCCTTCTTGCCGTCCTCGGACAGGACCGAGCCGCCGAAGGTGTTGATGGCCTCGGCGACGTTCACGGTAAGGCCCTCGTACTGGGAGTACTGCCCGGCGTAGCAGTCGATGCCGTTCTGCTTCGCGATGCTGCACATGGACATCATCTCGTCCCACGACTTCGGCGGGGTGGGGACGAGGTCCTTGCGGTAGTAGAGCAGCCCGCCGTCGGAACTGGTGGGGCCGGCGTAGAGGGTCTTGTTGTAGGTCTCGGCGGTGACGGTCGCCGGCAGCAGGCCCGAGGTGTCCAGGGCGAACTCGCCGGTGAGGGGCTGCAGCCACCCCTTGGCCGCGAACTCCGACGTCCAGATGTTGTCGACGCTGACGACGTCGTAGTCGGCGTTCTTGGCCTGGAAGTTCTGCACGAGGTCGTCGTGCTGCTGGTCGGCCTGGTCGGTCTGCTCCTTGAGCGTGACCTTCTCGTCGGGGTGCGCGGCGTTCCACTTGTCGACGGCCGGCTGGACGATGTTGCTGTTGTCCTTGCCCTGCACGTAGGTGATGGGACCGGTGGAGTTCCCGGCGGCGGCGGCGTCGCCGGACCCGCCGGAGTCGTTGCCGCCACCGCAGGCGGCGAGGACGAGGATGCTGCTCGCCGCGAGGGCGAGGGAGTGGGTGGCCTTGCGCGAAAGGCGGGACGTGCCGAACACAGCGTTCTCCTCTTCGTCGAGAGCAGGCGGGAACTCCCGCCGGGAGTGCAGCAGGGCACTCCGGCGCCTCCGGGTGCCTTCGACCGGGGTTCCACGGCGAACCCGGACCGGCTGGAGAACTACACACCCGACGGTTCCCGAGCGTCAACGCGCAACCGGCCGCCGCGCAAGCGGTTGCGTGCACGAATCCGCAGGTCAGCTCTCCGCAAGCGCTTGCGTTGCACTTTGGTAACACAGGCGATTGTGGCACCCGGTCCGCGGGGCGGGAACTGGACCGGGGCGGGTTTCCGGGTGTTGCATTCCTGCCATGCCCGCGACGTCGCGTTCTCCGTCCCGACCCGGGAACCGTTCCCAGCCCCCGGTGTCCGAGGTCCGCATGGCGGACGTCGCCGAGCGCGCGGGGGTCTCGCTGGGCACGGTGTCGCGGGCGCTGCGTGGTCTCGAAGGCGTGAGCGCGGCGACGCGCGAGCGGATCCGGGAGGTGGCGGCGGAACTCGACTACGTCGTGAACCCGGAGGCCGCCGCGCTGGCCGGGCGTTCCACCGGCAGGGTGGCCGTCGTCCTGCACGACCTGACCACCTGGTACGGCAGTTCCGTCGTCCTGGGGCTCGAACGCAGACTCCGCCCCGCCGGCCTCGACCTCCTCGTGCGCTGCGTCGACGAGCCCGAGGACCGGGTCGAGTTCTTCGCCCGGATGCCGGTGCGCCGCAAGGTGGACGCCCTCGTCGTCGTCGCGATGGCGCTGACCCCGGGGGAGTTCGCCAAGCTGGACGACGCCGGGGTGGTGGCCGTCGCCGCGGGCAGCCACTCCGAGACCGTGCCGTCCGTCTCCGTCGACGACGTCCTCGCCGCGCAGCAGGCCGTCAACCACCTGCTCCAGCTCGGCCACCGGCGCATCGCGATGCTGAACACCGTCGCCGACTCCGACCGGGCCTGGCAGGCGCAGCAGGACCGCGAGGAGGGGTACCGGACGGCGATGGCGATGGCGGGGATCCCCGTGGACGAGGAACTCGTCGTCTCGTGGTCGGGGGGTTCGCGCGGCGGGGCGCAGGGCATGGACCGGTTGCTGTCCGGTCGCCGGTCCCCGACCGGGGTGTTCGCCTTCTCCGACGAGGTGGCCCTGGGGGCCATCCGCAGCCTGCGACGCGCCGGCATCGAGGTGGCCCGGCACATGTCGGTGATCGGGATCGACGACCACCCGTTGGCCGAGCTCACGGACCTGACGACGGTGGCCCAGGACCCGGAGGCGCTCGGGTCCGCCGCGGGGCAGAAGGTCCTGGACCTGTTGCAGGGGCGCCCGGTGCGTGACACGGGGTGCTTCCCCACCCGTCTCGTCGTGCGGGGGACGACGGCGCCGCCGTTCAGCGGGTGAGCTGCAGGGCGGCGACGGCGAGCGGGACGCAGACGAGGACGCCGACCAGACCCAGCAGGGCGAAGCGCGGCAACGAGATCGTCACCCCGCGGGCCTTGCAGCGGTCCAGCCAGAGCAGCGTCGCGAGCGAGGCCCAGGGGGTCACGAGCGGTCCGAGGTTCACCCCGATCAGCACGGCGACGAGCCGGTGCGCGCTACCCGCGAGGGGTTCCACCGCGAGGTAGGCGGGGAGGTTGTCGGCGACGTTCGCGGTCAGGGCCGCCGTCCCGGCGAGCTGCAGGTGGTCCAGGAACCCCTCACCCGTCCCGGCGAGCGGTCGCAGCAGGTCCTCGAGGCCGTGGACCTGGGCCGTCTCGACGACGAGGAACAACCCGCTCACCAGGACGACCGTCCGCCAGGGGAGCAGGGAGAACCTCAGGGCGTCGCGCTTGCGGACCGCGAACACCACGGCCAGCACGACGGCGGCGACGGCGGCGGGGATCGCCGGGGTGATGCCGCTGACGAAGGCCGGTGCGAGCAGGCAGCAGACGACGGCCGCCGTCCAGAACGTCACCGGATCCCGTTCCGGCGCAGGCGGTGGTGCGCCGTAGGTCCCGCGCAGGGACCGTCGGTGCGCGAGCCCGAGGACGAGCACGGCCCCCACCAGACCGGCCAGGAACGGTGCCCAGGTGAGGGCGGTGAAACCCGCCGTCCCGGAGACCCCGAAACCCTTCATGGTGTCGAGGCCGATGAGGTTCGTGAGGTTGCTGACCGGCAGCAGCAGCGACGTCGTGTTCGCCAGCCACACCGTCGTCACCGCGAACGGCAACGGGTTCAGCTTCAGCTGGGCAGCCAGGGCGAGGACGACCGGGGTGAGCAGGACCGCGGTGGTGTCCAGCGACAGGACGACCGTCGCGAGGGTGCCCAGGACGACGACGAGCAGCCACAGCAGCCAGGTCCGGCCACGGCCCGCGCGGGCCGCGAGCCGGGCGGCCGCGTCGAAGACCCCCGCGGCGTCGGCGAGTTCGGCCACGACCGTGACGGCCAGCAGGAAGGCGAGGACGGGGGCGGCGCGTCCGGCGACCTCGTGGAGGCCGTCACCCCCCAGCAGGCCGGTCGCGACGACGGCGACCCCGGCGAGTCCACAGATCCACCACACGTCAGCGTGCCTCCACCTCGAGGGTCCAGGAACCCCCGCGTCGTGCCGGTTCGAGCAGCTTCGCGTCGAAGGCCTCGGACACCGCGTCGTGCAGGGCGCCGGGGTTCTTCGGGGCGCGACCCCCGCGGGTGAGCAGGTGCCGGGCGAGCAGGCCGCGGGTGTGCTTGGCGGAGTGCGAGACGACCTTCCCGCCGGCGAGGACGCGGACCCCGACGGTGCGGGCGGCGGTCTCGCCCCCGGGGACCCACGCCGCCGCGTAGGCGGCGGAACGGCAGTCGACGACGACGCCCTCGGGGGCGAGCACCGCGGTGAGCCGAGGGCGCCAGAAGGAGGCCAGCGGACCGATCCCCGGCAGGCTCGTGCCCATCGAGAGCCGGTAGCCGGGGACCCGGTCCCGGGGTCGCAGGACCCCCCAGAGGGCCGAGAAGACCAGTACCTTCCGGGCTGCGGTCGCGGGCAGGGTCGAGAGGCCGAGGGCGTCGTGGAGGACACCGGTGTAGACCTGCGACACCTTCGCGGCCGGTCGGGTCCACAGCGTCGTGTTGGCGGCGACGACGTCGGCGAGGCTCGCCCCGGCGCCCAGGACCTCGGGGGCGTCGGGTCGGGCGGAGACCTCGACGAGCGCGTCGAGCACCTGCTCCCGGGCCGCGGTGAGTTCGGGGGACGACAGTGCGTCGAGACGGACGGGCGTGCCGCGTCGCGGGCCCGCCCACTTGGTCTCCGACGGGGGGAGCAGCACGAGCACGAGGCGGGAGCCTACGGGGTGATGCTCTAAGCTTCCTGAAGGACGAGTCGGCCGGGCGACCGCGTCGGTCGGGGTGACCCGATCGCCGAGGAAAGTCCGGACTCCACAGGGCAGGGTGGTGGCCAACAGCCACCCGGGGTGACCCGCGGGACAGTGCCACAGAGAGCAGACCGCCTCTCCGCTCCGGCGGAGGGGTAAGGGTGAAACGGTGGTGCAAGAGACCACCAGCGTGCTGGGTGACCAGTGCGGCTAGGTAAACCCCACCCGGAGCAAGACCAGACAGACGGCGTTCGAGGGCTGCCCGCCCGAGTCGTCGGGTAGGTCGCTTGAGGCGTGCGGCAACGCACGTCCTAGAGGGATGGTCGCCGCCCGCTCCCCGGAGCGGGTACAGGATCCGGCTTACAGGCCGGCTCGTCCGCTCACACCCTGGTCCAGATCGCCGCCCAGATGCGGGCCGCGGCCAGGAAGTCCTGGAACGCCGGCGGCTGGGCGTGGACGACGAAGGTCCGCTCGCCGAGGTGCAGCGCGAGGCCCACGTCGGAGACGTCGACACCGAAGGACCGCAGTTCGGCGGCCAGGTCCGCGGGCAGGTGGGCGTGCGGGGACAGGGTCAGCAGGTCGCCCTGCACGGCCGGTTCCAACTGTCGCCACCACGACGCGAGCGCGTCACTCTGTTGCTGCACTGCAAGGTTGTCGGCCGATCCGGCGCCGGCTGCAGCGGGCGTCACCCGCCCGGACCTGCAGCGTCACCCGGTCAGCCGGACCGTCACGGTCTCTTCCGCCCGGACTGCGCCCAGTGGGTGACCAACCCCAGCACGTGCTCGAGGACGTCGCGCTGCGAGCGGTCGTCGACGCCCGCGTCGCCGACGGTCAGGGAGCGCAGCAGGAGCGAGCCCATCAGCAGCTCCGTCGCCTGCGCGGGGGTGGTGCCCTCGACGAGCTCACCCCGGGCCGCGGCGCGGTGGAAGGCGTCCTCGAGGACGGCGGCGCACCGGTCGACGTGGTCGCGGCGGAACCGTCCGGTGATGGCCGGCGACGTCGCCACCTCGTCGACGCAGCGTTGCAGGACCTGGCGGCGGCGACCCGACAGCGCGGCCGCGATGGGCGGTACGAGGAGCTCCAGGTCGCTGCGCAGCGACCCGGTGAGCGGAGGTTCCAGCCGGGCGGTGAGGCTCGCCAGGGCGTCGACGACGAGGTCGTCGGTGCTGGGCCAGCGCGCCCCCACCCCGCGGCGGTCGACCCCGGCCCGGGTCGCGACCCCGCGGGTGCTGAACCCGGCGATGCCCTTCTCGGCGAGTTCCTCGACGGCGGCGGTCAGCACCCGGGCGTCGATCTCCGGGTCGCGGGGGCGGCCTCGCCTTGCGGTCTGCACCGTGTCATCCTATTCACGTACCAGCCTGGTGCATCAAAGCGAAGGAGTTCCGCGATGGCGACCATGTACGAAGCGACCGCGACCGCGTGGGGCGGCCGCGACGGCCGGGTCAGTTCCTCCGACGACCGCCTCGACGTCAGCCTCTCCATCCCCAAGGGCATGGGCGGCGACGACGGCCCCGGCACGAACCCCGAGCAGATGTTCGCCGCCGGGTACGCGGCGTGCTTCCACAGCGCGCTCAAGGGCATCGCCCGCATGCGCAAGGTGGACGTCTCGGAGTCGGCCGTCTCGGTCACCGTCGGGGTGACCGGTGGCATGGCCGAGGGCATCGACCTCGCCGTCAAGATCGAGGCGCAGCTGCCCGGTCTCGAGGAGTCCGTCGCGCGCGACCTCCTCGACGCCGCGCACCAGACCTGCCCCTACAGCCGTGCGACCCGCGGCAACGTCGTGCAGGAACTCGTCCTCGTCACCGACGAGGACTGACCCTCCACCCCGCGCCGTGATCCCGCTGGGTCTCCCCGCGGGATCACGGTCAGTGGTCGGGGGGAGGCGGGGTGCGGTGGGCGTTCCACATCCGCGCCAGCCGGGGGTTCGCGGGTGCGGGGTTCGCGGGGCAGACCACCGCGTGCCGCACCCGTGCGCCGACCTGGTCCTCGTCGTCCTCGTCGTCCTCGTCGTACCCGTCGTCCGCCCTGTCCCGGTCGAGTTCGGCGACCGTGACGGCCCGGTCCGCGACCACCCGCCAGCGTTCGTCGGCGGGGACGCTGACCGCGAGCACCGATTCCTTGGCCAGTCCGACGTCGGCACCCGCGCGGTCGCGGTAGTGGTGCACGAGGTGCCCGCAGTGCTCGCACTCCTCCTCGGTGTACGGACGGTCCGCGGCGATCCTCGCCATCCGCTGGACGAGGGCGAAGACGGCACCCGACTGCTGACCCAGCGTCGGCGGCAGGCCACGGGGTTCCTCGATCACCGGAGCCTTCGTCGCCGGCGCGTTCGCCCCCGCGAAACGCTCCCGGCAGGCCGCGCAGACCGCCACCTGCACCCCCAGTCGTTCCTGGGTGCGGACGTCGGCGTCCGGTTCCCGGGAACCGCAGAACGCGCAGCTGACCGGGTTCTCCTCCGGGAGGGTGTGCAGGTCCACGGGGCAAGCATGCCTGCTCCAGAAGTCGTTGGCGCACACGGCTGATTCCTTCGTCCGACCGGGGATCGCGGTCGCTGCAGCGGTGGTCCCTCGCGACCGAGGAGACGCAGGAGACCCACCGGGTCTCGCACCCAGCCCGGCGAGCAGGAGGACGCACGTCCCGGTGGCGGCCGCGGACGTCGTCTGCGCGGCGGGTCTGCGCCTGGGCGATTCCCTCGCCGGGTGGGTGGCGCTGCTGGTGGGGGGCGCGGGCTTCTCCGGCGGCCTGCTCGCCGCCCTGGTCGTCACCGCGCTCTGGCTGGGCCGGGCCCGTCGCAACGCCCAGCGCATCACCCCGGCCGTGCCGCACCGCCGGGCGGCGGTGTGGGCGTGGTTCGGCTGGTTCACGCCGATCGCGTTGTTCTTCGTCCCCCGCCAGTTGGTCGAGGACGTCTGGACCGCGTCCCGCCGTCGGGCTCCCCGGGGTGTCGAGGCACCGCTGCGGCTCTGGTGGACGGCCTGGATCCTCACCGGTCTCGGCGTCCTCGAGGCGTTGTGCTACGTCGCCGGTGTCCCGCTGTTCCGGTCCGTGGTCCACGCGGTGAACTCCGCCCAGCGACCCGACGCGGGCTCCCGCTGACCCCGACCGGAGGAGAACGGGTACTGCCGCAGGTCCCGGAACCCCTGCTCTGCAGCAGTACCCGTGACGCTCAGCCGAGCAGCGCCGGCACGACCTCGCGCTCGAACAACTCGATGCCGCTGGTGTCGGTCGCGGCCTCGGGGAAGTAGAAGTTCGCGTACCCCAGGCCCGCGTCGAGCAGGGGCCGCAACTTCTCCACGATCTGCTCCGGGGTGCCGACTCCCGCCGACCCCGGGGCGAGGCTCGCGAGGTCACGGTCGACGGCCTCGGCGCTGACGTGGGGTTCGAGTTGCGCACGGCGCGCCGCGATCCGGTCGGCGACCTCGGCCTCGTCGCGGCCGATGGCGACGTTGTAGTCGGCCGAGCGGGTGATCGTGGCGTAGTCGCGTCCGACGTCCTTGCAGTGCTGCTCCAGGACGGCGGACTTGTGCGTGAACCCTTCGAGGGTCCCGTCGAAGTTCGTGTAGTCGGCGTACTTCGCCGCGGTCAGCAGCGTCTTGCGTTCCCCGCCGCCGGCGACCCAGAGCGGGATCCCGCCCTCCTGCACGGGCAGCGGACGGTTGATGGCCCCGTCGGTGGTGTAGTGCTTGCCCGCGAAGGTGGAGATCCCCTCGGTCCACATCTGGCGCATGATCTGCACGCCCTCGTCGAGGCGGGCCAGGCGCTCACCGGCCCCGGGGAACCCGTAGTCGTAGGCGCGCCACTCGTGCTCGTACCAGCCCGCGCCGATCCCCATGTTGAGGCGGCCGCCGGAGACGACGTCGACCGTGGTCGCGACCTTCGCCAGGTACGCGGGGTTGCGGTAGCTCATGCAGGTGCACATCTGCCCGAGGCGGATGCGGGAGGTCACCGCCCCGAAGGCGGCCATCAGGCTCCACGCCTCGTGGGTCGCCTGGTCGGTGGGTTCGGGAACGGTGTGGAAGTGGTCGAAGACCCAGATCGAGTCCCAGACGTCACCGCGGTCGGCGCGCTGCGCCAGACCGCTCATGACCTTCCAGTGGTCGACGGGGTCCACGCCCACCAGGTCGTGCTTCCAGCCCTGGGGAACGAAGAGCCCGAACTTCAGCCGCGGCGTCGCGTCAGTCATGGCCCGGACACTAGTGCGCCCGGGCCATGACCGGAAGGTCAGCCGCGGTCGGCCGCCCGGGCGGCGGCGAGGGCCGCCGCGCCGATGATCCCCGCGTCGTTGCGCAGGGTCGCGGGCACGATCGGGGTGCGCAGGTCCAGCAGCGGCAGGAACTTCTCGTGCTTCTTGCTCACCCCACCGCCGACGACGATGAGGTCCGGCCACAGCAGGTCCTCGAGGTGGGAGTAGTAGCGCTGCAGGCGCTTCGCCCACTGCGACCAGGAGAGGTCGTGGCGTTCGCGGGCCGCGTCGGCGGCCTTCTTCTCCGCGTCGTGACCGTCGATCTCCAGGTGCCCGAGTTCGGTGTTCGGGACGAGGCGCCCGTCGACGATGAGGGCCGTGCCGATGCCGGTGCCCAGCGTCGTCACCAGGACGACCCCGTGGACGCCCTTCGCCGCGCCGAACTGCGTCTCCGCGTACCCGGCGGCGTCCGCGTCGTTGACGACGAGGACCGGACGGCCGAGGACCTCCGAGAACAGGGTCTCCGCGTCGGTCCCGATCCAGGACTCGTCGACGTTCGCGGCGCTGCGCGCGATCCCGTGCTGGATGACGGCGGGGAAGGTGATGCCGATCGGGGTGTCCCCGGGGACGTCGAACCCGGCCAGCACCTCGGCCACGACCGGTGCCACCGCCGCGGGCGTCGCCGGCTGCGGGGTCTCGATCCGCACGCGCTCGGCGGCGAACTCACCGGCCTCCAGGTCGACCGGGGCCGCCTTGATGCCGGAACCTCCGATGTCCACCCCGAGACCGACCCTGCCGGTCGGGGGGGTGGTCGTTGCGTGCGTCTCGCTGCTGGTCACGAGCGCGAGCCTAGGCCCGTCAGCGACCGGTGTCCTTCGGCATGACGATCCACAGCGCGATGTACACGAGGAACTGCGGTCCGGGCAGGATGCAGGAGGCGACGAACAGCGCCCGCACGACGTTGCTGGACAGTCCGAACCGGCGTCCGAGGCCGGCGCAGACGCCGGCGATCAGCTTGCCGGAGGTCGGGCGGGAGAGGTCGGTGCTGCTCACGGGTGGGGCTCCTTCGGGTCGTCCGCCGGGGTGTGCCGGCTACGACCATCCAACGCCCCGGCCCCCGCCCCCGTCGCGCTACCCAGGGCTGATCTTCACGCCACCGACCACGACCTGGGGGCTACGCCCGGGGTCACGGAAGGGTGAGGATCTCCGCGCCCGTGTCGGTCACCACGAGGGTGTGCTCGAACTGCGCGGTGCGCTTGCGGTCCTTCGTGACGACCGTCCAGCCGTCCTCCCACATGTCCCAGTCGTGGGTGCCCAGCGTCAGCATCGGCTCGATGGTGAAGACCATGCCCGGCTCCATCACCAGCGCGTGCGAAGGTGCGGCGTCGTAGTGGGGGACGATCAGCCCGGTGTGGAAGGCCGGCCCGACGCCGTGGCCGGTGAAGTCGCGCACGACCCCGTACCCGAAGCGCTTGGCGTACTTCTCGATGACCCGGCCGATGACGTTGATGGCCCGTCCCGGTGCGACGGCCTTGATGCCCCGCATCGTCGCCTCGTGGGTGCGCTCGACGAGCAGCCGGGACTCCTCGTCGACGTCGCCGCAGAGGTAGGTCGCGTTGGTGTCGCCGTGCATCCCGTCCAGGTAGGCGGTGATGTCCAGGTTCACGATGTCGCCGTCCTGGAGCACCGTGGAGTCCGGGATCCCGTGGCAGATGACCTCGTTGACGCTGCTGCACAACGCCTTCGGGAACGCCCGGTAGCCCAGCGTCGACGGGTAGGCGCCGTGGTCGCAGAGGAACTCGTGCCCGATCCGGTCCAGCTCGTCGGTCGTCGTGCCCGGGACGATGCTCTCGGCCACCAGGGCCATCGCCTGCGCCGCGAGCTTGCTGGAGCGTCGGATGCGCTCGATGCCCTCGGCGTCGATGACGTTCGGGCCCTTGTAGGGCAGCGGCGCCTGCTGGTCGACGTACTCCGGGCGCTCGATCTGCGGTGGGACCGGCCGGCGCGGGGAGATCGTGCCGGGCACCAGCGTGCCGAGGGGTGCGGTGGTGGAGGTGCCCGTGCTCATGGGGTGGAGTCTAGGTCGGGTGCGCACTCGGCCCCCACGCGCCAGGATGCCTCCATGGCGACGCAGTGGTTCTACGACGTGAACACCGGCGAGGTCCAGGAGCTGGAGAAGCGGGGGCAGAACAAGGACCTGCTCGGGCCCTACGCCTCCCGCGCGGAGGCCCAGCACGCGCTGGAGTCGGCGCGGGCGCGCACCGAGGAGAACGACCGCAAGGATCGCGAGGAGAACGACTGGTGACCCCGGGATCCCCCTGATCGTGGCGCTACCGCGGTAGGGGGGACCCCTGACCTGCGCCGCGCGTCGTCCGGGGTCATCCCCGACGGGAGGACGACGGGCGCCGCGGATCTCTCCACCGAGGGGTGGATGCCCCGGGCCCTCACCCTGAGCCAGGATCGGACGACCGCACGTGGCGGACCTAGGATCGGCAAACGAGCCCGGGGGAGGCGCGGGTGGCACGCACGGAGCACACGAGGGGAACCGCCTGATGTCGGAGTCGCTGGACCTGAGCAAACCGCTGAACCCGCCGGCCGCACCGGCGACGCCGCCGGTCTCGGACCTGCAGTTGACGCCGCCCGCACCGGTGCCGGTGGTGGCCGACGAGCAGGCCGAGGGCATGATCCCGCTCGACGAGGCCACCCGGGTCGAGCTGCAGCGCAAGGCGCAGGCCTTCGTCGCCGACCTCGCGGCGCAGGACCCGCGCAGTCCCGCCTTCCAGAAGAAGGTCGACGACATCACGCGCATGGGGGAGCAGGAGGTCCGCTCCTCCGCGCAGGTCTCGAACCGGATGCTGGAACGCCCGCAGTCCAGCCTCGCCGGCGCCAAGGGGCAGAAGGCCAAGGGGCCGGGCGCCGATGCGCAGGTGAAGGTCGCGAACACGCTGCTGGAACTGCGCCAGACGGTCACCAGCCTCGACCCGGGCCGCGCCGACCTGCACGGGGCGAAGAAGATCCTCGGGATCATCCCGATGGGCAACAAGATCCAGCGCTACTTCGAGCGCTACCAGGACGCCCAGAGCCAGCTCGACGCGATCATCAAGGCGCTCGCGAGCGGTCAGGACGAGCTGCGCAAGGACAACGCCTCGATCGAGTCCGAGAAGCAGAACCTGTGGACCACGATGGGCAAGCTCACCGAGTACTCCACGCTGGCCAAGGCGCTGGACGCCGCGACGGTGGCGAAGATCGACGAGGTCCGGGCCACCAACCCGCAGGCCGCCGACGCGCTCACCTCCGACGCGCTCTTCCCGATCCGCCAGCGCCACCAGGACCTGCTGACCCAGCTCGCCGTCAGCGTGCAGGGGTACCTCGCGCTGGACCTGGTGCGCAAGAACAACATCGAGCTCATCAAGGGGGTCGACCGGGCGCAGACGACGACCGTCGCGGCGCTGCGGACCGCCGTGATCGTCGCGCAGGCGCTGGCCAACCAGAAGCTCGTGCTCGACCAGATCAACGCCCTGAACTCGACGACGAACCAGATGATCCTGTCGACGTCGGAGATGCTCAAGCAGCAGACCGGGCAGATCCACGAACAGGCCTCGACGGCGATGGTGGACGTCGCGACGCTGCAGAAGGCGTTCGACAACGTCTTCGCGACGATGGACGCCATCGACACGTTCAAGCAGCAGGCCGTCGTCAGCATGGCGAACACCGTCGACGCCCTCGAGGGTCAGGTGCACCGCTCGCGCTCCTACCTCGAGCGGGCGCGCAACGGTGAGCAGGGCTCCGGTCCGGCGCTCGAAGGTCCACGGTGAGTTCCGTGGCCCCGTCCCGGCCCGACCAGCGCCCCTCGCGGGCGTTGCGGCGGGCAGCGGCGGTCGAGGGGAAGGTCGTGCGACGCGGCCCGGCGCAGGCGCTGCCGGAACTCGTGTCGCGTCGGCTGCGGAGCCGGACGTGGCGGGCGGCGAACTCCTGGTGGCTGGCGATCCCCGCGGTCGGGTTGCCCTGGTTGTCGTTCCTCTACATGGGGTTGCGCGGACGTCGGGCCCGGTGGGTCTTCGCCGCGGTGGCCTACGCCGCCGCGATGAGCGGTGCCGCCACGGCCGTGGCGGCGCAGGGTTGGTGGTTGTGGCTGGGCATCTTGCTCGGCGCGGGCACCTGGGGATTGGGTCTGGTGCACTCCGTCATGGCGAACTCGACGTGGCTGCGGCTCAAGGCGGCCTTCACGGGCGAACCCGTGCTGGAGCAGAGCTCCCCGGCTCCGGTGGAACCGGCGGCCCCGGTGGATCCCGTCGTGGGTCTGCAGAACTCGCTGCGCGAGGTCGTGCGGATCGCCAACCGCAACGGTGGTCGGCTGCCGGACGGCGCCGTCCCGGCGGTCCGGGAGATCGAGGACGTGCTCAAGCCGCTGCTGGCCCACGTCGCCAAGCGCGGGGCGGACGTCGAGGAACTGCACAACCTCGAGGCGATCCTCACCGAGTACCTCCCCGGGGCCCTCGACCACTACCTCGACCTGCCCGAGGACTACGCCCTCACCAACCGCGGTCCCTCGGGCTCCACGCCGGCCGAGGAACTCGTGACCCAGCTCCGCCTCCTGGTGGACGGCGCGAAGGACCTGCAGCGCGCGGTCTACGACCACGACGCGCAGAAGCTGTCGGTCCAGGGCCGGTTCCTGGACGCGAAGTTCCGCCGTTCCGACCTGGACCTCTAGGGAGCACGTCGTGGGTGTTGAGCTCGGCAAGGGTGACGGGGCGAGGGCACCGCGCGTGCAAGAGCCGCTCCCGGAGGTCCGTCGGGACGCGCCGGTCGCGCGGACGACGCCGCCGCCGGTTCCCTACGAGAAGCGCGAACCGTCGGTCCCCGAACCGGACAAGTCCCGTGGGCTGAACCCGCACGCACTGGGGCTCCTCAACACGGTGTGGATGGCTGGTTGGATCGTCGCCTTCTCGACCCACCACCGATCGATCGGGCTCTTCATGCTGATCATCCAGGGGGCGCTCTTCGGGTACCTCAAGAATTCGGGCTTCCAGTTCGGCGGCGGCCGTGAGGAACGTCGGGCACGTCGCCTCGAACGTCACCAGTCCCGTCGACGTCGCCATTCACCGGTCGAACCGGCTACGCCGCAACAACTTCTAGATCCGGTCTCCGCCGTCGAGCGGAAGCTGGCCGCCGCCGTCGTCACGGCTGAGACCGCCGGTGGCCGGATGGACGCGGACTCCGTGGACCTCGTCCGCGAGGTGGATCGTCTCCTGCGCCCGCTGCTGGCGAACCTGCGCACCCGCGACGCCGACCCGCAGGTTCGCCACGACCTGGAGACCCTCGCGGGGGAGCACCTCCCGCGGGCGATCGACGACTACCTCGTCCTGCCCGACGACTACGCCCACGAGCACCGGACGGCGGCGGGAACGACCCCCGCCGACGAGCTGCGCGCTCAGCTGCACCTGCTCGTCGAGGGCTGTCGTCAGCTCCGTGATTCGGTCCTCAGCCGTGACGTGGACCGTCAGCAGCAGCAGAGCCGCTTCCTCGAGGCGAAGTTCCGCCGCTCCGACCTGGACCTGTGACGGGGGTCGCGGTGGGCATCGAGCTGAGCAGGGGCGAGGGCTCCCGCGACGGATCCCGAGACGACGCACCGCGTCGCGCGGTGCTGCCCGAGCGGGAGGTCGAGGTCATCGGGCCGAACGACCTCGAACCCCGGCTCGGCGCGACCCTGCCGGTCCTCGGCTGGATCTCCGACCCGGCGTTCCAGCTCTTCCGCTTCGTCGGCCTCGGCGGGTGGATCGTCCTCTACGCCACGCTCGGGCCGCACGGTCTGTGGTGGGTCGGGTTCCTGGCCATGTGGGCCTGGATCGCGGCGAACGTCGCCTACGAGAACGAGTCCCGTCGGCGGCGCCGGCTGCGACGGCACTACCGGCGGGCCCTGAAGTACGCGCTGATCTCCCCGAACCCCGTCCTGCTCCGCCCCGAGGAACCCGCCCACCCTGCGCCGGTGGCTCCCGTGGCCCAGAGCCCGGCGGTCAGCGCCGCCGAACGCGCGCTCGTCGTCACGGTGCGCCGGGTGGACACCGCGGTGGACCGCTTCGAGCGGACCGACGTCGTCCTGGTGCACGAGGTCGCCGAACTGCTCGGCCCGTTGCTGCTGCGCATCGCCGAACGCGGCGGCGACCCTCAGGTCCGCCACGACCTCGAGACCCTGGCGGGGGAGCACCTGCCCCGCACCGTCGAGGACTTCCTCGCCCTGCCGGCCGACGTGGCGCGCACCAGCCGCAACGCCTCCGGCACCACCCCGGCGGAGGAGCTGCGCACCCAGCTGCACCTCATGGTCGAGGGGTGCCGGCAGCTGCGGGACTCCGTCCTCTCCGCCGACGTCGACCGTCAGCAGCAGCAGAGCCGGTTCCTGGAGGCGAAGTTCCGCCGCGGCGACCTGGACCTCTGACCACGACGACCAGATCCCCGGACCCGACGAGTGCGGTAGGAAAGAGACCATGACCCTCGACGTGCAGCTCGTCGGTTCCACGACCCAGATGGCCGTCGTGACCCTGCGCCCCGGCCAGACGCTGTACTGCGAGGCGGGGAAGTTCCTCTTCTCCTCCGGCGACGTCGTCATGGAGACCAAGCTCAGCGCCCCCGGCGGCAAGGGCGAGAGCGGCGGGCTCGGCGGCCTGCTGCGCGGAGCGGCCAACGCCGGCAAGCGGATGCTCGCGGGGGAGTCCTTCGCCTTCCAGCACTTCCACACCCCCGGCGGGGACGGGCTGCTCGGTCTCGCGGGGGTGCTGCCCGGCGAGATGCGCCACCTCGAGCTCGACGGGGGCACGACGTGGTTCGCCGAGAAGGACGCCTTCGTCGCGGCCGAGGCCGGGGTGAACTTCGACATCGCCTTCTCCGGCATGGGGCAGGGGCTGATGGGCGGGGAGGGGTTCATCCTCGAGAAGTTCACCGGCCGCGGCTCGCTGCTCATCGCCGGGGCCGGCGACTTCATCGACATCAACCCCGCCGACTACGGCGGCACGATCCGCGTCGACACCGGGTGCATCGTCGCGTGGGACGACCGCATCACCTACGGCGTCGAGACCGTCGGCCGGCTCAACCGGCAGGGGATCATGAGCGCCGTCTTCGGCGGAGAGGGCATGACCCTCGCCACGCTGCGCGGCAACGGGCGGGTCATCCTGCAGTCCGTCACCATCGAGGCCTTCGCCAAGGCCCTGGTCAAGAACACGGCCAAGCCGGACCAGCAGGGCCTCGGGGCCCTGGGAGGGTTGTTCTCAGGCTCGCGCGACTGAGCGCGGGCACTCATCGGGCCCCGTGATCGTTGGGCCCTTCGCAAGCACCACCAGACGAACGGAGCGAACACCATGGGCGTCAGCCTCAGCAAGGGCGGCAACGTCTCCCTCACCAAGGAAGCGCCGGGGATGACCAAGGCCGTCATCGGCCTGGGCTGGGACTCCAACAGCTTCACCGGCTCGGAGTTCGACCTCGACGCGCAGGCCATCATGGTCGGCGCCGACGGCAAGGTCCCCAACGACGGGTTCTTCGTCTTCTTCAACCAGCTGAAGTCCCCCGAGGGCTCCGTCGAGCACACCGGTGACAACCGGACCGGCGAGGGCGACGGCGACGACGAAGCCATCAACGTCGACCTCTCCCTCATCCCGGCCGAGATCGAGAAGGTCGTCTTCACCGTCGCCATCTACGACGCCGACACCCGCAAGCAGTCCTTCGGCCAGGTCCGCAACGCCTTCATCCGCGTCGTGAACGCCGAGGGGAGCACCGAGGTCGCACGCTACGACCTGACCGAGGACGCCTCGACCGAGACCGCCATGGTCTTCGGCGAGCTGTACCGCAACGGCTCGGACTGGAAGTTCCGCGCCGTCGGTCAGGGCTACGCCAACGGTCTGCGCGGCATCGCGTCGGACTTCGGCGTCAGCGTCTGACCCGCTGACCGCACCCACCGCACGCAGGACGGCGCCCGGCAGTCAGCCGTGCGCCGTCCGTGCGTGTGGTGTGCGGCTCGTGAGAGGGTTTCCCGTCCGGCCCGAGTGGGCTCCGCACGAACAGGAAGCTGACCGTTGATCCTCAAGACCTACGGGTGGGCCTTCGGCGTCACCGCGCTGGGCCTCGTCCTGGCCGTCCTCTACGACGGTGCGGCGGGCATCGGCCTCGTCGCCATCCTGGCCGTCCTCGAGATCAGCCTCTCCTTCGACAACGCCGTCGTCAACGCCACCGTCCTGCGACGGATGAACGACTTCTGGCAGAAGATCTTCCTCTCCGTCGGCATCATCATCGCCGTCTTCGGGATGCGACTCGTCTTCCCGCTGCTGCTCGTGGGCATCACGGCCTCGCTGAACCCCGTCGACGCCGTCAAGCTCGCGCTCGAGAAGGGGCCGGTCGACGAGCCGGGGACCTACGGCTACCTGCTGAACGCCGCGCACCCCACGATCGCGGCCTTCGGCGGCATGTTCCTGCTGATGCTCTTCCTCAACTGGATCTTCGGGGAGAAGGAGCACCACTGGCTCGGCCCGATCGAGCGCTTCCTGGAGAAGATCGGCCAGGTCGAGGCCATGTCGGTCATCGTCGGCGGCACGGTCCTCTTCCTCGTGGCCGAGACCTTCGCCACCGACCACGCCCAGACGGTGCTGGCCTCCGGCGTCCTCGGCATGGTCGTGTACCTGCTGGTCAACGGTCTCGGTGAGCTCTTCAACATCGAGGAGGACGACGACTCCGACGACGAGGAGGAGTTCGGCCAGTCCACCCCGGCCCGCAAGGGTCCCTCCGAGATCGCGAAGGTCGGCGGCAAGGCCGCGTTCTTCCTCTTCCTCTACCTCGAGGTCCTCGACGCGTCGTTCTCCTTCGACGGGGTCATCGGCGCCTTCGCCATCACCAACGACGCGATCATCATCGCGATCGGCCTGGGCGTCGGCGCCATGTACATCCGGTCGATGACCGTCCACCTCGTCCGCGAGGGCACCCTCTCGATGTACCCCTACCTCGAGAACGGTGCGCTCTGGGCGATCGGGGCCCTGGCCGCGATCCTGCTCTACAGCATCGAGCACGAGGTGCCCGAGGTCGTCACCGGTCTCATCGGTGTCGCGTTCATCGTGGCGGCCCTCATCACCTCGATCGTGCACAACCGTTCCCACCCCGAGGACGCGCACCTGGACAAGTCGCCCTCGCACGCGAGCTGACGCAGCGCCGGGGACGAGGGGGGAGGGCATCGCGGGACGGGAGGACGAACGGTGAGCGGCACGAGGAACGACCGGCCGGCGGAGGAGGTCCACAACTTCCTCGGCCGGCCGGGGCGGGCACGCAGTCCGCGGACCTTCGCCGACCACCTGAACCCGCCCCGTCCCGTCCCGGTGCGCGCGAATCCAACTGCGCCGCCGGGGCCGCCGGCGCCACGACCGGCTCCCGCTCCCGTGCTCCCACGGGTGCGGGAACCCGTGCCGGCGCCGGCTGCGGTCGTCGGGCAGGCCCGGGCCAGCGAGCGCCGCATCGTCCTCGACGACGAACACCCGTCCCACACCATCACCGCCGCGGAGCGTTCGACCGGATCGCTGCGCATCACCCTGCGCTGGGACCAGCTCGTCACCTCCGCCGGACTGCACCGTTCGTCCGACGTCCACCTGGGGTGCCTCTGGGAGACGCGCGACCGTCACTCGGGTGCGTTGCAGTCCCTGGGTGAACTCCTCGCCGCGCCCGGGTTCGGGGCACGTCAGGTCCTGCGCCTGGGCCCCCGCAGCGAACAGGAGGGCGAGGAGGTCCTCGCCGACGCCGCCCACCTCGACCTGCTGCGCCGGATGGTCTTCTACGTCTACGCGCAGGGAACCCAGCCCCCGGACTACGCGCGACTGGCGCCGCACCTGACGCTGGCCCGTCGCGGTGGGGGAACGCTGCAGATGTGGACCGGCGAACCACCCCCCGACGCGCGCACCTGCGTCATCGCCTCCGTGCACGACGTCGCCGGCGACCTCGTGCTCCGCCGCGAGAACGAGTTCTTCCTCGGTCCGGTCCGAGACGTCGCGCTCGCCTACGGCTTCGACGACCTCGACTGGAACCACGAGGGCACCGTCCCGCGTCCTTCCTGAGGACCACCCGCACCACCACGAGAGAGGGGCCACCCGTGGCCGTCAGTCTGAACAAGGGCCAGAAGCTGTCGCTGGAGAAGTCCGGCGGTGGCACCCTCACCCGGGTCTTCATGGGTCTCGGCTGGGACGCCGTCGCCAAGGGCCTCTTCCGCAAGAAGTCGATCGACGTCGACCTCGACGCCAGCTGCCTGCTCTTCGACAGCGCGGGCAAGCTCGTCGACGAGGTGTGGTTCCAGCAGCTGCGCAGCAAGGACGGCTCGATCACCCACACCGGGGACAACCTCACCGGTGAGGGCGACGGCGACGACGAGACCATCTACGTCGACCTGCCCGCCGTGCCCGCGCAGGTCACGACCCTGGTCTTCACCGTCTCCAGCTTCACCGGCCAGGACTTCTCCCAGGTCCAGAACGCCGTCTGCCGGGTCGTCGACGCCGCGCAGCCGCAGGAGGTCGAACTGGCCCGCTACGAGCTCTCCGACGCCGGCCCGCACACGGCGCAGATCATGGCCAAGCTGACCCGCGAGGGGTCGGGCTGGGCCGTGACCGCCATCGGCGCCCCCGCCAACGGCCGCCACATCCGCGACCTGCGCGACGCCGTCGCCGCCCACGTCTGAACCTCCTCGACACCGTGCGGCACTTCGCCACCCTCGACGCGGAGCAGAAGAACCAGCTCTTCCTGCACCCTCCGCAGCCGGTCGACGTCACCGCCGGGCGCGACGAACTCGCCGTCGCGCTCGGCGCCACGTTGTACTGCCCCGCGACGCGCGAGCGTCTCGCCGGCGATCTCGTCCGCCTCGCCCGCCGGGGCGTCATGTCGGCCGTCGCCTGCCTGGAGGACTCCGTCCCCGACCACCGCGTCGCCGAGGCCGAGGAGATCCTCGTCCGGGAACTGCGCGGCCTCGCCACCGCGCCGGAGTGGCGCGACGGTGCCCCCCTGATGCTCTTCATCCGCACCCGCACCCCGCAGCAGCTGCTCAGCGTCGTCGAGCGCAGCGGGGTGGGCCTGGACTGCCTCACGGGCTTCGTCCTCCCCAAGTTCGGCGGCGCCGGCCAGCCCTCGCCCGACGAGTGGCTCGAAGCCGTCGGGACGGCCTCCGAACGGGCCGGGCGCCGGCTGTGGGCCATGCCGGTCCTGGAGAGCCGCGACGTCGCGCACCTCGACACCCGCCACGCCGCGCTGTTCGCCATCCGCGACGTCCTCGACGCCCACCGCGACGTCGTCCTCGCCGTCCGCACCGGGGCGACGGACCTCTCCGCCGCCTACGGCCTGCGCCGCCCCCGCGGCTCCACCGTCTGGGACGTCCGCGTCGTCGCCGACGTCCTCGGTGACGTCATCAACGTCCTCGGCCGGGCCGACGGCAGCGGGTACCCGATCACGGCCCCCGTGTGGGAGCACTTCTCCTCCGGTGAACGCGTCTTCCGCACCTCGCTCGCGGCCAGCCCGTTCGCGGAGTCCGGCAACGAGGAGCTGCGCGAGCAGCTCATCGCGGACGACCTCGACGGTCTCGTCCGCGAACTCGTCCTCGACCGGGTCAACGGGTTGCAGGGCAAGACGGTCATCCACCCCAGCCACGTCGCCGTCGTGCACGCGATGTCCGTCGTCACCCACGAGGACTTCTGCGACGCCTCCGACGTGCTCGCTCAGCACGGGGGCGGCGCGATGGCCTCCACCTACCGGAACAAGATGAACGAGGCCGGCCCGCACCGCCCCTGGGCCGAACGCGTCCTCGCCCGCGCCGACGCCTTCGGGGTCGCCCGCGAGGACATCTCCTACGCCCACCTGCTGCAGGCGCAGGACGACTCCTGGCGGGCCGTGCGCGCCGCCCTCGACGGGGTCCGCGCGTGAACCTCGCCGCCGCGCACCCGAGCGCGCGCTGGGTCGGGGAACGGCTCGGCGTCCACGTCGAGGGCCCGCCCGGCACCGACGGCCTGACGGTGCACGACCTCCTCGGGCTCGCGCTGCGCCGCAACCCGAAACGGGCGCACCTGCTGGTCAGCCACGTCCTCGGCAAGCACGTCCCCACCGACCCCCGCCTCGTCCGGGCGGCCGGGCTGCGGCTCGGGGCCCGCGTCGCGGAGCTCCTCGGCGTCCCCGACGCCCCCGTGCTGGACGCGCCGACGTGGCGGGCGGCGCTCGCGGGCGAGGCGCGGGCCACGGCGGCGGTCGACGCCGTGGTCCGGCGGCCCCCGGCCCGCCCCGACGCCCTGGTCATCGGCTACGCCGAGACCGCCACGGGCCTCGGGCACACGGTGGCGGACGCGCTGGGCTGCGCGGGTCTGCACTCCACCCGTCGCGCGGTGCCCGAGGCGATCGACTACGCGGGTTTCGAGGAGGAGCACTCCCACGCGAGCGGCCACCAGTTGCTGCCGTGCGAACCGGCCGTGCTGGCGGCGCTGGCCGATCCGGACGCGCCGGTCGTGCTCGTCGACGACGAGCTGTCCACCGGCCGCACCGTGGCGAACACCCTGCGCGTCCTGCACGCCAGGGCCCCGCACCGCCACTACGTCGTCGCGGGCCTGGTGGACGTGCGCTCCGCGGCCGACCACGACCGGTTGGCCGCCCTGGCCGTGGAGCTGGGGACCCGCATCGACGTCGTGAGCCTGGCGCAGGGACGGGTGGAGCTGCCCGCGGACGTGCTGGCCCGGGGCACGGCCCTGGTCGCGGACGCCGCGCCCGTCCTCCCCGGGGTGGGTCGTCCCGGCGACGTGGTCCCGGTCGCGGTCGACTGGCCGGCCGGTGTCCCGACGACGGGCCGGTTCGGCAGCGCGCCGGAGCACGTGGAACTCCTGGCCGGGGCGGACCTGGTGCGCCACCTGCTGCCGGAGGTCCACGCGGCCGGTTCCGTCCTCGTGCTGGGGTCGGAGGAACTGCTGCACGCCCCGCTGGCGGTGGCGGTGCAGCTCGCCGAACGTCACCCGGGGGAGGTGCGGTTTTCCTCCACGACCCGCTCACCCGTGCTCGCCGTCGACGACCCCGGCTACGCGGTGCGCAGTTCGGTGGCGTTCGTCTCCCACGACCCGGTGCTCGACGGGCCGGGAATCCGCTACGCCCACAACGCGACCCGCGCCGGTGGGTGGGACGCGATCGTGCTCGTGCTCGACTCCGCCTCCGCACCCGCCGACCTGCACGCCCCCGACGGGGTGCTCGCCGCCCTGGCCCCGCTGACGTCGCGGCTGCTGCTCGTGACCCTGCCCGCTGATTCCTGGAGAAGCTCCCCGTGACGTCCACGCCCGCCCCGCTGTCGGGGCCGCAGTTCGGTTCCTACCTCCCCGACGAGGTGAGCTGGCTGCTCACCGACCTGTCCGGGGTGGAACTGGAGGCCCCGGCGGAGGAGCGCGAGGAGGCGATCCAGAGCGGCGGCGCGCACTACGCGGAGTCCCTGCCCGTGGAGTACCAGCCGAGCGCGGAGTACCGGAAGCTGTTCGCCGACGCGCTGGAGCGCACGGCGCGCCGGGTCGCGCTGGGGGTGGGCGTCGTCGCGGAACTGCTGCGCGCCGAACGCGGTGACGACCTGCTGCTCGCCTCGCTGGCCCGTGCCGGCACCCCCGTGGGGATCCTGCTGCGGCGCTGGGCGATCCGGCAGGGGTTGCACTGGCCGCACGTCGCGGTCTCGATCGTGCGCGGCCGGGGGATCGACGAGGTCGCCCTGCGCTGGATCGCGGCGCACCACGACCCCGCCTCCGTCGTGTTCGTCGACGGCTGGACGGGCAAGGGCGCCATCGTGCGGGAACTGTCCGCCGCCCTGGAGCGGTTCGGGGGTTTCAGCGACGACCTGGCCGTCCTCGCCGACCCCGGCCACTGCGTGCGGACGTTCGGGACCCGCGAGGACTACCTGATCCCCTCGGCCTGCCTGAACTCGACGGTGTCGGGCCTGGTGAGCCGCACCGTGCTGAACGAGCGGCTGCTCGCGCCCGGGCAGTTCCACGGGGCGAAGTTCTACGCCGACCTCGCCCCGGCGGACGAGTCGAACCGGTTCCTGGACGTCGTGAGTTCCTGGTTCGACGACGTCGCGGCCGAGGTCCCCGCCGTCGTCGAGGGGTTGCGCTCGGGGGATCGCACGGCGAGCTTCACCGGGTGGGCGGAGGTCGAGCGGGTGAGCGAGCACTACGGCATCGGGGACGTGAACCTGGTGAAACCCGGGGTGGGGGAGACGACGCGCGTGCTGCTGCGGCGGGTGCCGTGGCGGGTCCTCGTGCGTCCGGCGTCGGAACTGTCGCACCCCGACGACCTGGCCCACGTGCGGTTGCTCGCCGACCAGCGCGGTGTCGTCGTCGAGGAGGTCCCCGGGTTGTCCTACTCCGCGATCGGCCTGATCCACCCGCGGTTCACCCGCGGGGCGACCGGTGCGGACGGGCTGGCGGTGTGACGGTCCTCGCGGCCAGCGACCTCGACCAGACGCTGGTGTTCTCCGCCCGCTCCGCCGGGGTCCCGGTCGCGGGTCTGGTGGAGGTCGAGGAGTACCAGGGGCGCACCATCTCCTACGTCACCCCCGCGGCGTGGGCCCTGCTCGGTTCCCTCGTGGCCTCCGACCGGTTCGTCCCCGTGACGACGCGGACCCCCGAGCAGTACGCACGGATCCGCTGGCCCGGTGCCGCCCCGCGCCACGCCGTGTGCGCGAACGGCGGGGTGCTGCTGACCTCCGGGCGCCCCGACGCGGCGTGGGCCGCGGCGGTGCAGGAACGGTTGTCCGGGTGCGCCCCCCTGGCCGAGGTGCACGCGGAACTCCTCCGGTTGGCCGGGGACCTGGTCCGGGCCGTCCCGGGGTCGGAGGAGCCCGCCGTGCGCAGCGTCCCGGACCTGTTCTGCTACGTGGTCCTGCGCGACGGTCAGCGGGCGGAACTCGAAGGGCCCCGGCTCGGGGAACTCGTCGCGTCGATGGACGGGTGGGGGTACACCGTCTCGTTGCAGGGGCGGAAGCTGTACGTCGTACCGCGGCCGCTGACGAAGTCCGCCGCGGTGGCCGAGGTCGTCTCCCGTTGCGGTGCCTCGGGTTTCGTCTCGGCGGGGGACTCCCTCCTCGACGTGGACCTGCTGGTCGCGGCGCAGGAGGCGCGCCGTCCCCGCCACGGGGAACTCTTCCGGGCCGGTTGGGAGCACGCGGGCGTCGAACTCACCGGCGCCACCGGCGCCGCGGCGGGCGAGGAGATCGCGGCGTGGTTGCTCGCCCGACTGGGCAGCTGAGCAGTGGCGCAGTGGTTGATGCCGTCGGCGGTCTGGCGTCCAGGCACCGGAACCCGGCAGCATGGCGCCGGTGAACCTCCCCGCCGACGACCACGTCCACTCGCGGTTCTCCTGGGACGCCGTCGCGGGTGACCTGGAGGGGACCTGCGCCCGGGCTCTCGAGCTGGGTCTGCCGGCGATCTCGTTCACCGAGCACGTCGACCTCGACGCGTGGTCGGCGCCGGAGGGTGGGTGGACGTGGCCCGCCGGGGTGCGCGGCACCATCGACGAGCACGGTCGGTTCCTCGGTGCGCCCCTCGAGGTCGACGCCTACCTCGCCGCGATCGAGCGCTGCCGCACGCTCTTCCCGCAGTTGCGGATCCGGTCGGGCATCGAGTTGTCCGAGGGGCACCGTCACCCCGCCGCGGTGCGCGACCTGCTGCAGCGGGGGTTCGAGCGGGTGGTGGGGTCCGTGCACTCGCTGCCGGACCTGACCGCTCCCGGGAACCGGACGGAGGTCCGCGGGGCCTACGACCAGCGGGTTCCCCTGGATGTCGTGCGCGGGTACCTGCACGAGGTGGAGGTGATGGCCTCCGGCGACGCGCCCTTCGAGGTGCTCGGGCACATCGACTACGCGGCCCGCGCCTGGCCCCGGTCCGCCGGTCCGCTGCCCTGGGACGTCCTCGAGGAACAGGTCCGTCACACCCTCTCCGTCCTCGCCGCGTCTGGACGGGCGCTGGAGGTGAACACCCGGATGCCGCTCGACCTCCGCGTCGTCCGCTGGTGGCACGACGTGGGGGGTGCGGCAGTCGCGTTCGGCAGCGACGCGCACGACCCGACAGAACTCGCCCGGCGCTTCCCCGAGGTCGCCTCCGCCGTCGCGACGTGCGGGTTCCGCCCGGCCGAGGATCCGACGGCGCTCTGGGGCCGGGGCTGATCAGGACCGCCCGCTCCGCCGGTACCGGGTCAGCAGGAGGACCGCGGTCAGGACCGCGACGGCCCAGACGCTCACCTGCACCCCGAGCGCCTCGGGGTGCAGGCCGCCGCCCGGTGGGCGGAGAACCATCTCCAGCGCGGCCCCGGCCGGGACGACCAGCCGGGCCGACAGACCGAGCCGGTCCGGGCGCCGGAGCTGGGAGCCGACGAGGCCCAGGAGGGGGCAGAGCACCAGGCTGACCGCCCACCAGGACAGGTCCGCCCGCAGCGCCGACACCAGCGGTGCACCGCGGACGACCGCGTCCGTGGCGTCGAAGGCGAACAACGCGCACCCCGCGGCCAGCCACCCGGTCACGGCGCCCAGGACCGGCCGCGCGACGAGGGCACCCACCAGCACCGACAACCCCGCCCAGGCCCACCCCGCGTTCAGCAGGTACCCGCCGAACCTCGCCGCCGGGTGCTCGGCCAGGTTCACGAGCCCCGCGGTGAGGCAGCCGAAACCCACGGCGACGGCGAGGGCGATCGGCAACCTGCGGGTGGGCACCCCTCGACGCTAGGGACGCGGACGACCACCGGTCGGGCCCGGCGCACGATCAGCCGAGCGTCACCGCCAGATCTCCACCAGCTCCGCGAGAGCCGCGGGCGCCTCGGCGAGCACGGAGAGGTGGCTCGCCCCCGGGACGACCCGCAGCGAGGACCCCGGGACGGCGGCGGCCACCCGGACGGCGTGCCCGACCGGGACGACCCGGTCCGCGTCGCCGTGCAGCAGGAACACCGGGACCGGGATCGAGGACAGGTCGAAACCCCACGGACCCGTCCCCGCGAGGTCGTCGTCGACCATCCCGCCCGGCCCGTTCGCGGTGGCCCGCTGCACGACCGGGCCGAACCAGCCCCACGGCCCCTCCAGCGTCTGCCAGTCCGCGGCGGTGAAGTCGATCGCGTCGGGCCCCGGTACGAACGCCTCCCGTGCCGTGCGTCCCGCCACGGCGGCACCCAGGCTCGCCCGCCCCGCGGGACCGATCCCCTCGAACCAGTCGGGGCTCCCGTCGTAGGGCGCCAGACCCGAGATCGACAGGGCCGCGACGACCCGGTCGGGCGCCAGGGCCGCGCAGGCGAGGGCGTGCGCCCCGCCCCCGGAGTGCCCGAGCGTCACGCAGCGCTCGATCCCCAGGTGGTCGAGCACGGCCACCACGTCCGCGGCGACGCTCGCGACGTCGCGCCCCTCCCGGCGCGTCGAACCGCCGTAGCCGGGGCGGTCGACGCCGATCCAGCGGACGCCGGGGGTCAGCAGCGGTGCCGGTGGTTCACCGGTGTTCGGGGTCCCGCCGTGCCACAGCACGACCGGTCCGCGGGTGGCCGGGTCGTGGGCCGCGCCCGTGTCGTGGGCGTGCAGGACGCGCCCGTCGGGAAGGTCGAGATCGAACTCCGTCGTCGTCACGAGCCGAACCTAGCGAAGCGGACCCGCCCCCTCGCGGGAATTCCGCCGCCGGGGTCGGCTCAGCGACCGACGTCGCCGAAGAGCGGGGCCAGCGTCGCCCGGGCGCCGTCGAGGTCGAGGCCCCGCCCCTCGGCCCACGCGTCGGAGTAGTACGTGTCCAGGTAGCGGTTCCCGTCGTCGCAGATGAGCGTGACGACCGACCCGGGCCGCCCGTCCCGGCGCATCCGGTCGACGAGGCGCAGCGCCGTGGAGAGGTTCGTCCCCGTGGAGGCACCGGCACGGATCCCGGTGCGCTCGAACAACATCCGCATCGCGGCGACGGACTCGGCGTCGGGGACGGTGAAGACCTCGTCGATCACCGAGGGCACGAACGAGGGTTCGACCCGGGGGCGCCCGATCCCCTCGATCCGCGAACCCGGACCGGTCACGGTGCGCGATCCGGTGCGCCAGGCCTCGGCGAACACGGAACCCTCCGGGTCGGCCACGGCCAGGCGGGTCGCGTGCTGCTGGTAGCGGCAGTAGCGCCCGATCGTCGCGCTCGTCCCACCGGTCCCGGCGCCGACCACGATCCACTCCGGTTCCGGGTGGGGTTCCATCGCCATCTGCTCGAAGATCGAGCAGGCGATGTTGTTGTTCCCGCGCCAGTCCGTGACCGTCGAGGCCGTGGAGAACTGGTCGAAGTAGTACCAGCCCTCCCGCGAGCCCAGGTCCTCCGCGGCCGCGTAGACCTCGCCCGGGTGGTCGACCAGGTGCAACCGTCCGCCGTAGCGGGTGATGAGGTCGAGCTTCACCGCCGCGGTCTGGCGGGGGACCACCGCGACGAACTCCAGTCCGAGCATCCGGGCGAAGTAGGCCTCGGACACGGCCGTGGACCCGCTCGAGGCCTCGACGAGGGTGGTGTCGGGACCGATGGCGCCGTTGGCCAGGCCGAAGAGGAACAGCGAGCGGGCCAGGCGGTGCTTCAGCGAACCGGTCGGGTGGACGGACTCGTCCTTGAGGTAGAGCTGGACCCCCCAGCTCGCCGGCAGCGGGAACACCCGCAGGTGCGTGTCGGCGCTGCGGTTGGCGTCCGCCTCGACCGTGCGCACGGCGCGGTGCACCCAGTCGCGCGGTTCCTCGGGCGCCGGCTCCGGGCCGGCCCCCTGCGGTGGGCTGAGCGGGCGGTCCACGGTGGTTTCCTCCGACGGGGTGGGCGGGCTGTCCTACCGTCGGATCATGGCACCTCCGCACGACCCGCCCCACCGACCACCGGCGTCCCTGACCGCGCCGGCCGTCGTCCTGCTGCTCGCCGCCGGCGTCCCGACGACCCTGCTGCTCCTCGACGCCGGCCGGTCGCTGCAGGTCGACGCCGCCGCGGAGGCGTTGCGACACCAGATGGACCTCACGTCCTCGGCGACCTCCTTCGGGCAACGCTGGGGTGCGGCCGTGTCCGGGATCGCCGCCGCCCCCGCCCTGGTGGCCGCGACCGTCGCCCTGCTCGTGCTCACCGCGCTCGTCCTGGCCGCTCCCGCCCTGCGGCGCCGGGCGGTGCCGACACCGGTGCGGGTGGCCGGCGGCGTCGTCGCGGTGGTCCTCGCCGTGGTCGGTGCCCTCACCGCGGTGGTGACCGTGACGGACCTCTGGACCGACCCCTTCCCGGGGCACTCCGACGGCGGGTTCAGCCTGTCCGCCGCCGTCCAGCAGGCCCCCGTGCTCGGCCCGCTCGTCTTCACGACCCTCGTCGCCGCGACCGCGGCGACGGTGCTGGCCCGTCCGGCGCGGTCGTGAACGGCGCTCGCGGCTGGGTGCTCGTGCTGGCGTCGGCGCTTCCGACGCTCCTCGTCCTCGCGACCGCGGCGGCGGTCCTCGCCGGGGGTCTCGACGCGGAGGCCGTCGCGGCCTACCCGGGGCTCACGGAGGCCCCCGGTCTCGGCGACCACCTCCGCTCGGTCGCGTGGCTGGACCCTGCGCTGCCGTTGCTCTGCACCGCCCTCGGCTCGTGCGCTGCGGCGGCGTCTCCCGGGGGGCGGTCCTCGGGGTGGCGACGGTGCGCGGGCGTGGTGGCCCTGGTGGCCGCCCTCGTCGGCGTCGCGCTGGCCGGGCTCGCGGCGTGGGCCTGGTACGCCCCGCCCACCGCGTTCCAGCGCGAGCAGAGCGCGCAACCCACCGAGGGCGCGGTGATCTTCGTCTCGAGCCTGCAGGGCGGTCCCTGGCCCGACGTGGCCGCGGTGCTGGTGCCCGCGGTGCTCGCGGTCCTGGCTGCCACGGTCCTGCTGCGACCGGTGCCGCAGCGGGACCGGGCGTTCGCGTGACGGCGCCCCGGGTGACGCCGGACACGACCGAGCGCTACCGCCGCATCCATCGCCGTCGCCGTCAGGCGGAGGGTCGTCCCGGCTCGTCCTCGAGCCAGACCGTGGTGTCCGCGGGAACCAGGTCGCTCCCGAGTTCACCGCTGCACAGCACGACCCGCCCGGCGGGCAACGGCACCGGGTCGGGGCCGAAGTTCGTCAGGCACGTCCAGCCGCCGGGTCGGGTGAACTGCACGACTCCCTCGGGGGTCCCCTCCACCCACGACAGTTCCTCGACGGTCTGGAGTCGACGCCGCACCGCGAGCGCCGTCCGGTAGAACTCCAACGTCGATCCCGGGGTGCCGTCCTGGCGGTCGGCGGCGACGTCGGCGAACCACGACGGCTGGGGGAGGTGCGAACCACCCGGCCCGAACCCGTGCGAGGGACCGTCGGCGCTCCAGGGCAGCGGGACCCGGCACCCGTCGCGTCCCTTCTCGGTGCCGCCCGAGCGCAGCCACGTCGGGTCCTGCAGGTCGGCCCGCGGCAGGTCCGAGACCTCCGGCAGTCCGAGTTCCTCCCCCTGGTAGAGGTAGGCGCTGCCGGGGAGGGCGAGGACGAAGGCCGTGGCCGCCCGGGCGCGGCGCAGACCGCCGGCGACGTCGGGTTCGGGGTCGTGGCCGTCGCTGAGCAGCCACGCCTTCTCGTCGGTGCCGGGCGGCAGGGCGAACCGGCTGGCGTGGCGGACGACGTCGTGGTTGGAGAGCACCCAGGTCGAGGAGCTCTCGGCGTCCCGGGCGAAGCGGAGGTTCTCCTCGACCACGGTGCGGTAGGTCGCCGCGTCGAAGCGGGCCAGGAGCAGGTCGAAGTTGAACGCCTGACCGAGGCCGAGCGGGGAGGCGTAGCGGGCGCGGCGGTGGGCGGGGACCCAGGCCTCGGCGACCGCGGTGCGCGGCGGGTCGTAGGAGTCGAACACCTCGCGCCAGGCGGCGTAGACCTCGTGCACCTCGTCGCGGTCGAAGTAGGGGTGCGCTCCGTCGGGCAGGTCGGCGGCACGCAGTTCCTCGGCGCTCGGCAACGTGGCCGGGAGGTGCTTGGTGAGGGCGTTGGCGACGTCGATCCGGAACCCGTCGACCCCGCGGTCGGCCCAGAACCGCAGGGTCTCGAGGTGGTCCGCACGCACGTCGGGGTGGTCCCAGTTCCAGTCCGGTTGTTCGGGGGCGAAGAGGTGCAGGTACCAGTCGCCGTCGCCGACGGGTTCCCAGGCCGGACCGCCGAACACCGAGGTCCAGTCGCTCGGGGGTCGTTCCCCGTCGGCGCCGAGGCCACGCCGGAACACGTAGCGCTCCCGTTCGGGGGAACCCGGACCGGCCGCGAGCGCAGCCTGGAACCACCGGTGCCGGTCGGAGGAGTGGTTGGGCACGATGTCGACGACGAGCCGGATCCCGGCCGCGTGGAGCGCGGTGACGAGGTCGTCGAACTGCGCCAGGGTGCCGATGCGCGGGTCGACGGCGCGGTGGTCGTCGACGTCGTAGCCGCCGTCGGCGAGTGCGGAGGGGTAGAAGGGGGAGAGCCAGACGGCGTCGACCCCGAGCCGGCGCAGGTGCGGGACGTGGGCGGTGATGCCGGGGAGGTCGCCGATGCCGTCGCCGTCGCTGTCGGCGAAGCTGCGCGGGTAGACCTGGTAGACGACGGCCTGCCGCCACCAGGTGGCGTCGGTCGCGGGGGCGGTGGGTCGTTCTTCCAGCAGGTGGGACACACGGTCTCCAGTGACGGTGAGTATTTGATGTGGGGCCTAAATCTAAGCCGTGGCTAAAGTGTGCCCAGCGTCGAGGGGAGGGGTCAAGGGGTGATGACGACGGGTTCCACCGCCGGGTCGGTGACCCGCCGCCTGCGCGACGACAACGCGCGCGCCGTGCTCCTGCACGTCTGGGACCTGCCCCCCGGCGCCGCCGTCACGGGCAGCGACCTCATCGCCGTGACGGGACTCTCCCGGGCGACGGTCCACGACGTGTGCGACGAGCTCATCGACCGCGGCTGGCTGCGGGAACTGGAGAACGAGCGCTCCACCGGGACCTACGTCAAGGGGCGCCCGGCCCGTCGCTACGGGTTCGACGCCCGCGCCGGGGCGGTCGTCGGCATCGACGCGGGGGAGCACCGGATCTCGGTGCGGGTCACCGACCTGCGGGATGTCCCGCTGGCGACGGTCGAACGGGTCGTCGACCAGGCCGCCGGCCGGACCCCGGTCGCGCACCGGATCGCCGCCCTCGAGGCGGTCCTCCGGGAGGCGTGCGCGGCGGCGGGCTCCCCCCGGGTGCTGGCCGTCTCGGTCGGGGTCCCGGCTCCGGTGGGGGTCGACGGACGGACGCTCGGCACGGACAACCCCTTCTGGGCGTTCACCAACCCCGACCTCGCCGGCGTCCTCGGCGACCGGTTCGGCTGGCCCGTCCTCGTCGAGAACGACGCGAACCTCGCGGCGCTGGCCGAGGGCTGGTGCGGGGCCGGAGCCGGTCTGGCGCACCAGGTCACGGTGCTCGCCGGGGAACGCATCGGGGCCGGCGTCGTCGACGACGGGCGGCTGCTGCGCGGGGTGCGCGGTGGGGTGGGGGAGATGCGCTACCTCGACATCGTCGAGGGGGTCGGGTCCTCGGCGGGTCTCGGCAAGGTGCTGCGCGACCTCGGCGGGACGGAGGAGGCCGCCGACGTCCTGGCGGCCGCACGGGCCGGTGGGCTCGTCGCGACCGCGCAGGTCGAGATCGCCGGACTGCGCCTGACGCGGATCGTCGTCACGCTCGTGAGCCTGTTCGACCCCGAACGGGTGATCCTGGCCGGCGGTGCCGCCTCACCGGCGCTCGTGGAGGTCGTGAACCGGGAACTGCCCTCGTTCCTCGACCTGCCGCGCCCCCTCGTGGTCGCCTCGACGCTGGGTCGCGACGTCGTCGTCCTGGGTGCGTTGCGGCGCGCCCTGGACCACGTGCGCGGCGAGGCCCTCTCGCTGCGCCTCGACTAGGGCGTGTCTGCTGGGTCGGTGGAACCAGCGCCGGACGATCGCGGCCGATACGGCCCCTCCGCGGGGGCTGGCGGCGAGTCGCTCGTGCTCCGGACCTGCCGCCCCACCGCATCGGCAGGATCGTCACCAGGGCCTGCGCCGTCGGATCGACCGGGTGAGAACTCCGGTCCAGTCCGGGCCGGGGTGGTCTGGACCCATCGCACGGGGTGTCCGCTCCGAAGAACCACCGTGATGACACCCCGAGGACACCTGGACCGAGCGAGTGCCACGGCGTCCAGGGTGTTGATGGCTCACAGTCTCCTGGTGCTGCGGCTGAGCATGGGAGTCGTGTTCCTCGGTTTCGGCGTCCTGAAGTTCTTTCCCGGAACCAGCCCGGCGCAAGACCTCGCGGTGACGACCACCCGCATGCTGACCTTCGGACTGGTCCCCGACCACCTCGCACTGATCGGCGTCGCCTCGCTGGAGACGGTCATCGGTGCGTGCCTGCTGCTCGGCGGGAGGTTCCTGCCCGCGGCCCTCCTCCTCCTGGTTCCCCAGCTGGCGGGGATCCTCTCCCCGATCGTCCTGCTGCCGCACCGCCTCTTCGCCGGTCCCCACCACGCCCCGACGTTGGAGGGGCAGTACGTCCTCAAGGACGTCATCCTCCTCGGCGCTGCCCTGGTCATCGCCGCAGCCTTCCTCGGTCAGAGGCGGACGAGCCGGCCGCTGCCTGCCCGCGAGAAACTGGCCATCGTCCTGGCCGGGATCCGTGAGGAGTGCCCGCTGGAGGAGCTGTGCGCGGAGCACGGGATCAGTGAGAGCGACTACCGCTCCTGGAAGGACGAGGTCCTCACCGCAGCCGACGCCATCCGTTCCGCCCAAGCGGTGGCCCTGCGCGGCTGACGGCGTTTCAGCGGGGAACGCGGCGCACGCACGGTCGGTCGCGTGAGCCGTCACGGACGAGGCTCACCACCGCAGCAGCCGGTGGCGAGCACCTGCCGGGCGTCACCGGCTGCGGTCCTGCTGGAAGGAGTGCTCGGGGCCGGGGAACGAACCGCCCCGGACCTCGGCGGCGTAGGCGCGTGCCCCGTCGAGCAGCGCGGTGCGGACGTCGGCGAACTTCTTCACGAACGACGCGGTGCGCTCCGTCAGGCCCGCGAAGTCCTGCCAGACCAGGACCTGACCGTCGGTGCCGCTGCCGGCCCCGATGCCCACCGTCGGGACGGCCAGGGTCTTCGTGACCTGCTCCGCGACGTCGGCCGGGACCATCTCCATGAGCACCGCGAAGGCGCCCGCCTCGGCCAGCGCGCGGGCGTCGGTGAGGACCCGGTCGCCCGCCTCGCCGCGACCCTGGACCCGGTACCCGCCGAGGGCGTGCTCGGACTGGGGGGTGAACCCGATGTGCGCCATCACCGGGATGCCGGCGTCGACGACGGCCCGGACGCGGCCGGCGCGCTGCGCGCCGCCCTCGAACTTCACCGCGTGCGCGCCGCCCTCCTTCATCATCCGCACCGCGGAGGTCACCGCGAGCTCGTCCGAGGCCTCGTAGGAGCCGAACGGGAGATCGGCCACGACGAAGGCGTGCGGGGCGCCCGCGACGACGGCCCGCACCAGCGGCAGCAACTGCTCGATGGTCACCGGGATCGTCGTCGCCATCCCGTACACGGTGTTGGCAGCGGAGTCGCCCACGAGCAGCGCCGGGATCCCCGCCTCGTCGAAGACCGCGGCGGTCATCGCGTCGTAGCTGGTCAGCATCGACCACTTCTCGCCCGCGTCCTTCCACTGCTGGAAGTGGTGGATGCGGGTCCGGCGCCTTTTCGCGGGCGCCTCGGTGGCGTAGGCCATGTCAGTTCCGTCCCAACGGCGAGTCCGTCTTGACCTCGACCGGCGGCGTCAGCGTCGCCGACGCCGCCGGTTCGCGCCAGCGGTTGGTGATGGGCAGGCGCCGGTCACGCCCGAACGCCTTGTAGGAGATCTTCGGTCCGGGCGCGAACTGGCGCCGCTTCCACTCCGCGCGGTCGACGAGGGTGACGACGGAGTCCACGACCGTGGGGTCGAAACCCGCCTCGAGCATGTCCGCGCGGCCCATGTCACCCTCGACGTAGTCCTCGAGGATCGCGTCGAGGACCTCGTAGGGCGGCAACGAGTCCTGGTCGGTCTGGTCCGGGCGCAATTCCGCCGACGGGGGTTTGGTGATGGTGTTCTCGGGGATCGGCGGCTGCTCGCCCCGCGAGGCCGCGTCGGCGTTGCGCCAGTTCGACAGGTCCCACACCAGCGTCTTGGGGACGTCCTTCAACGGCGCGTAGCCACCCACGGAGTCGCCGTACAGCGTCGAGTACCCCACGGCGAGCTCGCTCTTGTTGCTCGTCGCCAGGGTCAGGTGACCCTCCTGGTTCGCGAGTCCCATGATCGTCGTCCCGCGCACCCGGGCCTGCAGGTTCTCCTCCGCGACCCCCTGCAGCGGAACGGTTTGGAGGAAGGCGTCGACCATCGGGGCGATCGGGTACTGCCGGTACTCGAAGCCGCAGCGGTTCGCGAGGTCCTCGGCGTCGTCCTTGGAGTGCTGGCTGGAGTACCCCGACGGCAACGAGATCCCGACGACGTTCTCCGGACCGATCGCGTCGCAGGCCAGGCTGGCGACGAGCGCGGAGTCGATGCCCCCGGAGACCGCGATCACGACGGAACGGAAACCGTTCTTGCGCACGTAGTCGCGCAGACCCAGCACCAGCGCCGCGTGCACGTCGGCCACGTCGGGCAGTGGCTCCAGGACCGGGGAGACGGTGGGCTGGTAGGCCGGGACGAGGTCCGCGCTGATCGTCGCGCGCTGGATGTTCTCCTCCCAGCCCGGCGTCTTCACCCCCTCGGGGACCTCGAGGTCCACGACGACGAGTTCCTCGCGGAACTGCGGGCCGCGGGCCAGGACGGTGCCCTCGGGCGCCACGACGAGGGAGTCGCCGTCGAAGACGAGTTCGTCCTGACCGCCGACGGCGTTGACGTAGGCGATGGGGCAGCCGGCCTCGGCCGCGCGCCGCGCGACGAGTTCCAGGCGGACGTCGTCCTTGTTGCGTTCGTAGGGCGAGGCGTTGATGACCGCGAGCAGCCCCGCCCCGGCGTCACCGGCCATCTGCACCGGTCCGCCGTCCTGCCAGAGGTCCTCGCAGATCGCGATGGCCACGTCGACGCCCTTGACCCGGACCACGAGGAGGTCGTCACCCGGGACGAAGATGCGGTACTCGTCGAAGACGCCGTAGTTGGGCAGGTGGTGCTTCGCGTAGCGCGCCACGACGCGCCCGCCGTGCAGCACGGCCGCGCAGTTCTGCGGCAGCCCCTTCGGCCGTCCCGCCGTCGCCGGCCGGGTGTCCTCCCCGGCCCGGTCGACGTAGCCGACCACGACCGTCACGTCGCCGTGACCGTCGTCGGCGAGCTCGCGCGCCAACCGCTTCACGGCCTGCTTCGAGGCGTCCACGAAGGACGTGCGCAGCGCGAGGTCCTCCACCGGGTACCCCGTGACGGCGGTCTCGGGGAACAGCACCAGGTGCGCCCCTTCCTGCGCCGCCCGCCGCGTCCACGCGCGGATGGCCGCGACGTTGCCGTCGAGGTCACCGACCGTCGTGTCGATCTGGGCCATGGCCACCCGCAGCTGAGGCATGGGGTCAGCGTAGTGAGCGTGGCGAGGGGCGGTTGCCCAGGTGCACGGGTGGCTCACCACCCGCCCCGTCGCACCCATCGGTGTCACCACCCTCGTGAGGCGTGGAGTGAGGTGTCGGTGCGACGGATCGGCTGCCCTGGCGCCCACTTCGTCGCACCGACACCTCACTCCACGAGGTCGGCCCGGGCGTCACCACGGTGTCCACAGGGCGCCCCGCCGCCGAGTCGTCCACAGCGTGCGCCGCAGCGGCGGGACGACGGGCGCAACCACGTGCACCCTCCGCACGTGTCCTGGATCCCCGACTCCCTGCGCCCCGTCCTGCACGAGCAGCACGGCCTGCTCACCCGACGACAGCTCTACGACGCGGGGGTGAGCACGCACCAGATCCGCTGGGCCCTCGGACGTGAGTGGCGGCTCGTGCACGGCAGCGTCGTCGCGACGACCACGGGCCGGCTCGATCCGGCGCAGCGGCTCGTCGCGGCGCAGCTCTTCGCCGGACCGGGCGCGCAGATCGGCTCCACCACCGCGGCCCGCTACTTCGGACTCACCTCGGTGCCGGAGGACGGGGTGCGACGCCTGTTCGTGCCCTGGGGGGCGAAGAGTCGCGAACGTCCCGGGGTGTCGGTCCGTCGGACGCGACGACCCGATCCCCACGAGTGGTCCAGGGGCCCGCTGGCCTTCACCTCACCACCGCGCACCGTCGTCGACGCGGCCCGTCAGCTGCGCGGTGACGCCGTCCGGGCCGTGGTGTTCGAGGCGGTGCAGCGGCGGTTCGTGACGGTGGACCACCTCGCGTCGGAGGTGGAGGCGGGGGCCGTCCGGGGGAGCGCCGCCGTCCGGGCCGCCGTCCAGGAGGTCTCCGGCGGCGCCTGGTCCATCCCCGAGAGCGAACTCGCGGACCTGCTCGCCTCGAGCTCGGTCCTCCCCACGGTCCTGCTCAACCCGGTCCTCACCACGGTGACGGGGGAGACGCTCCCTAGCCCGGACGGGTTCGTGGACGAGGTGGGCCTGGCGCTGCAGGTGCACTCCCGCAGCCACCACTTCGCCGAGGAGGACTGGGAGTGGACGCTGCGCAGCGACACCGCCCTCGGGACGGCGGGCGTGCCGGTGATGGCGTTCTCGCCGCGCACCCTGCGGAGCGACGGCCGCCGGGTGCTGCGGGCGGTCGAGCGCGCCTACCTCGCCCTGCGCCGGGCGACGCGCCCCGCCGTGGTGGCGCGTCCGCGGCTGGCCGTCTGAGGAGGCCGGGTCGTGGAGTGAGGCGTGGGTGTCCCGAACCAGGCCTTCTGGCGACCACTTCGGCACACCCACACCTCACTCCACGCGTCCGCGCGTGGTGACACCGGTGGGTGCGGCCCGTGGTGACCCTCGTGGGTGCGACAGGCGGGCGCGGCGGGGTGTGCGTCCCCCCGGGGGCGGGGGTGCGCGATGATGAGGCCGGGGCCGGCGACGACCGCCGACGGCCCGGCGAGGGAAGCGACGGAAAGGGTGCCATGGACCGCCAGCAGGAGTTCGTGCTGCGGACGCTGGAGGAGCGGGACATCCGCTTCGTCCGGCTCTGGTTCACCGACGTCATCGGGACGTTGAAGTCGGTGGCGATCGCACCCGCCGAGCTCGAAGGAGCCTTCGGCGAGGGGATCGGGTTCGACGGTTCCGCGATCGAGGGACTCTCGCGGGTGTCGGAGTCCGACATGCTGCTCAAGCCCGAGCCGTCGACGTTCCAGGTGCTGCCCTGGCGCGCCAGCGACGAGCACCAGGGCACGGCCCGCATCTTCTGCGACATCCTCACCCCGGACGGGCAGCCGGCGCGCTCGGACCCGCGGTTCGTGCTCAAGCGCGCCCTCGACCGCGCGGCGCAGCAGGGCTACACCTTCTACACCCACCCCGAGATCGAGTTCTACCTCTTCAAGACCCCCCTGGAACGCGGGGCGGTGCCCGAACCCGTCGACTACGTCGGCTACTTCGACAACCACCCGGGCAGCACCACCACCGACTTCCGCCGCACGGCGATCTCGACGTTGGAGAGCATGGGCATCTCCGTCGAGTTCAGCCACCACGAGGGCGGCCCGGGGCAGAACGAGATCGACCTGCGCTACGCCGACGCCCTCACCACGGCCGACAACATCATGACCTTCCGCACCGTCCTCAAGGAGGTCGCGGGAGACCAGGGCGTGTACGCCAGCTTCATGCCCAAACCCCTCGCCGGGGAACCGGGTTCGGGCATGCACACCCACCTGTCCCTCTTCGACGGCGACGCCAACGCCTTCTACGAGGCCGGTGCGGAGTACCAGCTCTCCCGCACCGGACGGCAGTTCATCGCCGGCATCCTCCGCCACGCGGCCGAGATCACCGCCGTGACGAACCAGTTCGTCAACTCCTACAAGCGGCTCTGGTCCGGGGGTGAGGCCCCCAGCTACGTCTGCTGGGGCCACAACAACCGCTCCGCGCTCGTCCGGGTACCGATGTACAAACCCTCCAAGGGCCAGTCGGTGCGCATCGAGTACCGCGCGCTGGACTCCGCGGCCAACCCCTACCTCGCCTTCGCGCTGCTGCTCACCGCCGGGCTCAAGGGCATCGAGGAGGGCTACGACCTGCCCGACGGCGCCGAGGACGACGTCTGGTCCCTCACCGACGCCGAACGCCGCTCGATGGGCATCGAACCGCTCCCGCAGAGCCTCGAGCACGCCATCGCCGTCATGGAGAAGTCCGAACTCGTCGCCGAGGCCCTCGGTGAAGGGGTGTTCGACTACTTCCTGCGCAACAAGCGCCAGGAGTGGGCCGACTACCGCTCGCAGGTGACCCCCTTCGAGCTCAAGCGGTACCTGCCCCTGCTGTGAGCACCACACCGGGCGGCACGCGCGGACGCCGCTCCTCCGCCACCGCGCAACTGGTCCGGGCCGGGTTCGCCGACCCGGACCGGGCCGCACGGCTGCTGCGCGACCCGGCGCTGCGGGGCGTCGTCCGCGACGTGGACGACGTGGCCGCCGACGGCGAGTTCACCGACTCCACCGGCGAGCTCGTCCGTTCGCTGGCCCGCACGGCCGACCCGGACCAGGCCCTGCTCGGCCTGGTCCGGTGGGCCGAGTCCCTCACCGCCGGGTTCGACCGCAGCTCCGCCTCCCACGAGGTCGAGGGGATCGCCGCCGCGCTGAACCTCCTGCGGGGCGACCACGTGCCCGAGGTCGTCGGGACCCGCGCCCGCCTCCTCGCCGTCCTCGGCGGCTCGATGGCGCTGGGCGACCACCTGGTGCGCCACCCCCGGCACTGGACGGTCCTCGCCGCCGCGACCCCGCCCGACGCCGGGGAACTGCGCGCCGAACTGCTCGCCGCCGTCGGTGCGAACGCCGACGACCCGGACCCGGTCGCCACGGCGGGCCGTTCCGGACGGACCCCCACGGACGCGCTGCGGGTCGCCTACCGCCGCCGTCTCCTCGGCCTCGCCGGACGCGACCTCGCCTCCGCCGACCCGCTCACCGTCCTGCCCGTCACCTCCGCCGAACTCGCCGACCTCGCGGCGGCGGCCCTCGAGGCGGCGCTCGCGATCGCCCGTGCGGAACTGCCCGACCACGACCCGGGCGAGGAACCCGGGTCCTGGCGCGCCTGCCGCCTGGCCGTCCTGGGGATGGGCAAGACCGGCGGGCGGGAACTGAACTACCTCTCCGACGTCGACGTCGTCTACGTGGCCGAGCCCGCTCCGGGGGCCGCCGAGGACGACGCGCTCGCCGTCGGCGCGAAACTCGCCGTCGCGCTGCAACGCATCTGCTCCGAACCCACCGGCGAGGGATCGCTGTGGGAGGTCGACGCGGCGTTGCGCCCGGAGGGGAAGTCCGGGTCGCTGGTCCGCACCCTGGACAGCCACGTCGAGTACTACCGCCGGTGGGCCAAGACGTGGGAGTTCCAGGCCCTGCTCAAGGCCCGGCCCGTCGCCGGGGACCTCGACCTGGGCTGGGCCTACATCTCCGCGATCGCGCCGATGGTCTGGAGCGCCAGCGAACGCGAGGGTTTCGTCGCCGACGTGCAGTCGATGCGGCGCCGCGTCGAGGCGCTCATCCCCTCCAAGGAGGCCGACCGGCAGCTGAAGCTCGGTGCCGGTGGTCTGCGCGACGTCGAGTTCAGCATCCAGCTGCTGCAGATGGTCCACGGTCGCAGCGACGAACGCCTGCGCCGCAGCGCGAACACCCTCGAGGCCCTCGACTCCCTCGCCGCCTACGGCTACGTCGGACGCCACGACGCCGGTGAGCTCGACCGCGACTACCGGCTGCTGCGGTCGCTGGAGCACCGCATCCAGGTGCACCGGTTGCGGCGCACCCACGTCATGCCCACGGGGGAGGCGGACCTCCGACGGCTGGGACGCTCCCTGGGCCTGCGCCCCGACCCGGTGAAGGCGCTCGACGAGGTGTGGCGCGGAACCCGGCGCGACGTCCGCCGCCTGCACGAGAAGCTGTTCTACCGGCCGTTGCTGACGGCCGTCGCGAAACTGCCCGCCGCCGACGCCCGCATCGACGCGCAGCTCAGCCCGCAGGCCGCCCGCGAACGCCTCGCCGCCCTCGGCTACCGCGACCCGGCCGTGGCGCTGCGCCACCTCGAGGCGCTGACCTCCGGGGTGAGCCGGCGCGCGAGCATCCAGCGCACCCTGCTGCCCGTCATGCTCGGCTGGTTCGCCGACGGCGCGGACCCCGACGCCGGGTTGCTCGCCTTCCGGCAGGTGTCCGAGGCGCTCGCCGGGACCCAGTGGTACCTGACCATGCTGCGCGACGCGGGCGCCGCCGCGGAACGTCTGGCGTACGTGCTCTCCGCGGCCCGCTTGCCGGTGGAACTGCTGCTGCGTTCCCCGGAGGCGGTCGCGGTGTTCGCGGGGGAGGACCGGCTCGCGGCCGAGGACGTCTCCGAGGTCATCGCCGACGCGGAGGCCGCCGCCCGTCGCCGCGAGGACGTCGGCGCCGCCGTCCTCGCCGCCCGCGGGGTCCGCCGCCGGGAGCAGTTCCGCACCGTCGTGGCCGACCTCGTCGGGGTCCGCGACCTCGCGGGCGTCGGGCAGGCGCTGAGCGACGCCGACCAGGCCGTCCTCGAGGTGGCGCTCGGGTTGAGCGTGCGGGCGGTGGAACGCCGGCGCGGTGAGCCGCTGCCGACGAAGGTCGTCGTCGTCGGGATGGGCCGTCTCGGCGCGGGGGAGACCGGCTACGGCAGCGACGCGGACGTGCTGTTCGTGCACGACCCCCTGCCCGGTGCGGACGAGACGAAGGCCCAGCAGGCCGCCACCGAGGTCGTGGGGGAACTGCGCCGGGCGCTCGGGGCGCCTGGCCCGGAACCCGCCCTCGAGGTCGACGCCGACCTGCGCCCGGAAGGCCGCAACGGCCCCCTCGTGCGGTCGTTGTCGAGCTACCGCGCCTACTACGAACGCTGGTCCCTGTCCTGGGAGGCGCAAGCGTTGCTGCGTGCGCGTCCCGTCGCCGGCGACGCCGACCTCGGCGAGGCGTTCCTCGAGCTCATCGACCCGCTGCGCTGGCCCGCAGGGGGTCTGGCCGAGGCCGACGTGCGTGAGGTCCGGCGGATCAAGGCCCGCGTCGAGGCGGAACGCCTGCCCCGCGGGGCGGACCCGTCGCGGCACCTGAAACTGGGCCGCGGGGGGATCTCCGACGTCGAGTGGACCGCGCAACTGCTGCAGCTGCAGCACGCCGGGGAGCACGAGGGGCTGCGGACGACGTCGACGCCCCGGGCGTTGCGGGCCGCCGTCCAGGCCGGTCTCCTCGCCGCCGGGGACGCCGACGTGCTGCTCACCGCCTGGGACCTCGCGTCCCGCGCGCGCAACGCCGTCGCCCTGTGGCGGGGGAAGTCCGGGGACTCCCTGCCCACCCAGGCCCGCGACCTCGACGGCGTCGCCCGCATGTTCGGGTTCGAGCCCGGCAGTTCACGGGAGTTCGAAGAGCTGTACCTGCGGACGACCCGTCGCTGCCGCGCCGTCGTCGAACGCGTCTTCTACGGCCGCGAGGAGTCCTGACTCAGGGACGCAGGAGGGGCACGACGTCGGCACTGAACTGGGTCAGGAACCGCGACTGGTCCTGGCCGGGGGCGTGGAAGACGAGGTGGGTGAACCCGGCGTCGACGTAGCCCTGCACGGCGGCGGCGACCTCGGCGGGATCGGAGGAGACGATCCAGCGCTTGGCGACCTGCTCGATGGGCAGTTCGTCGGCGAGGCGGGCCATCTCGATCGGGTCGTGGACGGAGGCCTTCTGCTCCTGCGTCAAGGACAACGGAGCCCAGAACCGGGTGTTCTCCAGCGCCCGGGCGGGGTCCTCGTCGAAGGACAGCTTGATCTCGATGGTCCGGTCGATCTGCTCCTCGGTGCGACCCGAGGCCTCCAGACCCTCCTTCAGCGCGGGCAGGAGGGTCTCGGAGTAGAGGTCCATGCCCTTGCCGGAGGTGCAGATGTAGCCGTCACCCGCGCGGCCGGCGTACTTCGTGACGCCGGGGCCGCCGCCGGCGATGTAGATCGGGACGGGCTGCTCGGGACGGTCGTAGACCGTCGCGTCGCGCAAGGTGTAGTAGTCGCCCTCGAAGGTGACGCGTTCCTCGCTCCAGAGCTTCTTGATGAGACGGACGGCCTCGCGCATCCGGGCGAAGCGTTCCTTGATCTCGGGGAAGTCCGCGCCCACGGCGGTCTCGTTGAGGGCCTCACCCGTGCCGATGCCGAGGATCGCGCGGCCCGGGGCGAGGCAGCCCAGCGTCGCGAAGGCCTGGGCGATGACGGCCGGGTTGTAGCGCAGCGTCGGGGTCAGGACGCTGGTGCCGAGCTGGACGCGCGACGTCTTCGCCGCGACCCACGGCAGCCAGACGAGGGCGGCGGGGGCGTGGCCGTCGACGTGGCGCCACGGCTGGAAGTGGTCGGAGATCCACACCGAGTCCAGCCCCTGCTCCTCGGCCTGGACGGCGAAGTCGGCGAGCTCGCCGGGCGCGAACTGCTCCGCGGACGCCTTGTACCCCAGCTTCAAGGGTTGACCGTGCGTGTCCACCGTCTGGCTCACCGTGTTCCCACCTCTCGTCGTCCCGGACGACACCTCCGCGCGTCCGTGCGGACCCAACCTAATCCGCCCCCGGGGCGACGCCCGTCCGGGTGGTGATCCGCGTGAACGCCCGCCGCGGGCGCTCCGGCGGCGACAGGTCCCACCGCCCGTCTCCGGGCCCCCGCAGCCGACACCCCGGGACGTTCCGTGATCCGTACCGAGCCCTGTGATCCCGGTCCTCCCACCCGACCGGTTTCCCTGAGGACGAACGCCCCCGACGGGCCTCCACCGCCGACCACGACGCGAGCCTCGCCTCGGAACTCGCCGGGGAACTCGCCCGGGTCGACGCCGAGTTCGTCGAGGCCGTGCGCAGCTCCACGGCACGGTCGGAGGGCACACCGCCCCCCGCGCAGTGAGCGGGGACGGGGCCCAGGTCTTCCGTCGCGACGGCAAGTGCGGTAGAAGATCATCGAGCGCAACCGTTTCCGAGTGGAGGACCGTGCACCCCGACGTCGAGATCGTGGAGTTCACCCCGACCCCCGAGCAGTACGCCTGGACGTTCGGCGGGGTCGCGCCGGTGATGACCGTGCGTCCCGGGACGGCCCTGCGGTTGTGGAGCGACGACGCCTTCTGCGGGAGGCTGCGTTCCGTCGCGGACCTGCCCGGCGCCTCGCTGCAGATGCCGTTCGTCAACCCGCAGACCGGGCCGTTCTTCGTCGAGGGCGCCGAACCGGGAGACACCCTGGTCCTGCACCTGGCCGAACTGACGCCGGCCCGGACCTGGGGCGCCTCGGCGCTCATCCCGTTCTTCGGGGGTCTCACCGGCACCGACCGCACGGCCACCCTGCAGCCCGCGCTGCCCGAGCGGACCTGGATCTACCAGCTCGACTCCGCGGCCGGCACCGTCGCGTTCGAGGCCTCCGCGGGGGACTTCCGCGTCGCGCTGCCGCTCGAACCCATGCTCGGCACCATCGGGGTGGCCCCGGCGGCCGGGGAGGTCCGTTCGTCGCTGGTCCCGGACTCCTTCGGCGGCAACATGGACACCCCCGAGGCCAAGGCCGGCACGACGGTCTACCTGCGGGTCAACGTCCCCGGGGCGCTGTTCTCCCTGGGCGACGGGCACTACCGCCAGGGCGAGGGCGAGTCCTGCGGAACGGCCGTGGAGGGCGCGATGAACTCGCTCGTCCTGGTCGACCTCGTCAAGGGTTCCGCCGGTTTTCCCGCCCCGGCCTGGCCGCGGATGGAGTCCGACACCCACTGGACGGTCGTGGGTTCCTCCCGCCCGCTCGAGGACGCCTGGCGCATCGGCCAGGTCGAGGCGGTCGGCTGGCTCGAGGAGCTCTACGGACTGGAGACCCTCGACGCCTACCAGTTGCTCTCCCAGATCAGCGAGGTCCCGCTGGCCAACGCCGTCGACGTGAACTACAGCGTGCCGACGAAGCTCCCGAAACGCCTGCTGCCCACGCCGAAGCCCGCCTACGACGGCGCCCACGACCGGTTGCGCGCCCTCGCGCGCGGCTGAGAGGAGAACTGGTGGACCTGCAGCTGGACGGTGCCCGCGTCCTGGTGACCGGCGGGACGAAGGGGATCGGCGCGGCCATCGTCGCGGAGTTCCTGGCCGAGGGGGCCGACGTCGCGATGTGCGCGCGGACGGCCGACGACGTCGAGGCGGCCGTCGCGGCCGCGGGCGGACCGGGGACCCTGCGCGGTGCCGTCGTGGACGTCGCCCACCGGGACGAGGTGTTCGCCTGGGTGGACGACGTCGTCGCCGAACTCGGCGGGATCGACGCCGTCGTCGCGAACGTCAGCGCCATCGCCGCGGCCAACGACCAGGAGTCCTGGCGGTTGTCGCTCGACGTCGACCTCATGGGCACCGTCGCCCTGGTGGACGCCTCCCTGCCGCACCTGCGCCGCGGGGGCGGAGGGTCCATCGTGACGATCGGCAGCGTCTCCGGCCGCGAGGTCGACGCCTTCGCCGGCCCCTACGGGACGGTCAAGGCCGCCCTCGTCGCCTACACCCAGGGTCTCGCCCACCAGTTCGCCGCGGAGGGGGTGCGGGCGAACACCGTCTCACCGGGCAACACCTACTTCGAGGGTGGGGTGTGGCAGCTGACCGAACGCAACGACCCGCAGTTCTTCGCCGAGGCCCTGGCCCTGAACCCCACCGGCCGGATGGCGACCCCCGAGGAGATCGCCCGGCCGGTGGTGTTCCTGTCCAGCCCCGCGGCCAGCTTCGTCACCGGGACCAACCTCGTGGTGGACGGTGCCCTCACCCGCGGCGTGCAGTTGTAGCGCTCAGAAGCAAGGGGCCTTCGGGAAGTCCGGGGCGGGGCCACCCAGCACGAACACCGTGCAGCCGACGGTGGGGAGCTGGTCGGGGAACCCCTCACTGGCGATGTGCTGGTCGTTGTGGCTGAAGAACGACCGGACGACCGAGGAACCACCGCAGACGAAGTAGTCGACCCCGGTGCCGTTGTCGGCGACCACGGAGTCGGCGACGAAGACCGCGCTCTCCGAGCAACCCGCCGCGGTGCCGTTGAGGCGCAACAACGACTTCTCCACCCGGACGGGGCCACCTTCGAGGGCCTGCAGGCCGAGGCCGTTGCCGGTGACCTCGCTGGCGGCCACCCGGAGTTCTCCGCCGTACTCGGCCCGGGCGCCGGTGTCGTTGCCCACGAGCGCGGAACCGGTCAGCGTCGTGGCGGCACCGGCGACCTCGAGACCGAGGTCGCCGTTCCGGTTGATCTGCAGGCGGTCCAGCACCACCGTCGCCGGGGGACCCTGGTCGTCGGTGGGGGGCAGGTCCGGCAGGTCGAAACCGCCGGCGTACTCGTACTCGTTCTCCGGCGTGCCGGTGTAGACGCCGACCGGGAACCCGACGACCTCGCCGTCGGAGACGGTGACCCCGTCGGCGGTCACGGAGACGCCGATCCCGGCGCTGCCGACGATGGAGTGCCCACCGAGGTCGAGGGTGACTCCCGGGGTGTCGATGCGCAGTCCCGGGCCGTCCTCGCAGTACAGGGACTCGGTGAGCCGGGTGTTCGCGGTGAGGGCGTCCCCGCAGGCCACCGGGTCGTTCGCCGCGGCGGCGGTTCCGGCTCCGGCGAACAGCATGGCGGGGACGAGCAGGGTGGTGGCGAGCAATCGCACGGGGTGGTCCTCTCTCGGATCCTCACGAGTGGTCACAGTGGTGGGAAGAGATCGCGAACTCAGGGGCAGGGCACGGCGGCGGGAGCCGAGCGCCCGTCGAGGAAGCGCGTGCAGGAGAAGGCGATCTGGCGGGTCGCCAGAGCGGGATCCACGACCTGCACGTCGTTGTGGACGAAGAGGCTGCCTGCGACCGACGAGCCGGCGCACCCGTTCACGCGCACCGCGGTCCCGCTGTCGAGGACGACCGAGCGTCGTACGTGGAGCGTCCCGGCGTCGCAGTCCAGCGCCCGCTGGTTGCTGCGGACCGTGGAGTCCGTGATGCGCACGTCGCCACCGTCGTAGGCGGAGACCGCGGTCGGGTTGCGGGCCAGGTCGGACCCCTCGACCGAGACGACGCCGTCACCTTCGGCGAGGACGCCCCGGGAGTTGGCGCGCACCTCCGAATCGCGCAGCACCGCCTCGCCGTCGCTGTCGATCCCGGTGATGTTGCGCAGCAACGTGACCCGCTCGACGGTCGCCGAGGCGCCGCCCCAGACGGAGATCCCCTCGCCGAAGGCGGTGACGGTCCCGCCCCGCACGACGACGTCACGTCCCTGGACGAGCACCCCGGACGAGCCGCCGCCGACGATGCGGTGCCCCGCCAGGTCGAGGACGACGCCGTCCCCCCTGACGACGAGTCCGTTCCCTGCGTCGGGACAGACCAGGTCCTCGGTCAGCGTCGTGTCGACGGTGAGTCCGGCACCGCAGGGCAGGCGAGCGGCTGCGTGGGCCGGAGCCGCCGAGAGGGACAGCGCCCCGAGGGCGAGGACGAAACCCGCGGTCCGCAGGCTCCGGGTCCGAGAACCTTGGCCGGTGCTTCGTCGCACGGTGTCCCACCTCCACGTCGCAGCGTTGTGAGTACTGACAGTACCCACAACACCACACGTCGTGGAGTTTCTCCGCGATCAGGCGTTGACGAACTGCACGTCGCTGATGGCCGTGCGGTCGAAGCGCCCACCCGCGCCCGGTCGGGTCACGGAGTCGACGGTGAGGGCCACGGAACTCGCCTCCACCGCGGGGACGGGCACGCGTTGCAGGGCACGGTCGCCGTCGCGCAACTGTTGCTGCACCGTCACGGGTCCGGTCGGGGTGGTGAACGTCCAGGTCACCGCGAGGATGCGCCGACCCTGCGTGTAGCGGTCGGTACCGTCGTGGGGGTCGACCTTCGCGAAGCCGTTCACCAGCCCGACCTCGGTGATGCGCACGGGGGAGTCGAAGGCGAACTGCAGCGTCGAACCCGAGGCGTTGCCCTCGGTGCGCCACGCCGTGCTCGGGTCGCCGTCCAGGACGTTCGCGGCCCGGTAGGTGGTCGTGCGTCCGGCGGAGTCCGCGGAGTCCGGTGACGTGCTGGGCGCGGTGACCTTCGACGGCGCGAGCACCCCGGTGGGGTACTGGACGGTGGGGGTGGCCTCGGCCGTCGCGGGGGGAGCGCTCACCGGCACCGGGTCGGCGGAGGGGGTGGCCGCGGGGGTGGAGGGGGCCGCGGAACGCGTCGTAGCCGCCTGCACCGTCCTCGTGGTGTCCTCGTCGGGTTTCAGCAGCCACCACGCGGCGATCCCCACGGCCGCGACGAGGGCGACGGAGAACACCGCGATGATCTGCCGGGACTGGCGTCGGGAAGGACCCCGACCGTGGGACCGGGCCGCCCGGCGCGTCGGGTCCGGTCGGTGGACGACCTCGAGCCGGTCCGGCGCGACCACCCCGACGGCCCCGTCGCGCGGGGATCCGCACGTCCAGCAGAAGGTGTCGGCCTCACGCATGCCTGCGCGGCAGGCCGGGCAGATCGTCGTCGTCGGCACGTCGGAGGATCCCCGTCCTTGGGTGTTCTGGGCAACTGCCACGGCGACGTCCTGTCCCCGGGAGATCACAAGGTACCCCCGGCCGGGGTCCAGGGTCAGCCCCCCGGCCGGGGTGGAGCGGAACGGACGGAGCCCCCGTCCCGACGCGGTCGGCGTCGGGACGGGGGCTCCGGGAACTCACTGCGAGATCGTGGTCCGAGGATCAGATGTCGTAGTAGAGCTCGAACTCGTGCGGGTGCGGACGCAACCGGATCGGGTCGATCTCGTTGGTGCGCTTGTAGTCGATCCACGTCTCGATGAGGTCGGGCGTGAACACGCCGCCCTCGAGGAGGTACTCGTGGTCGGCTTCGAGCGCGTCGAGCACGGACCCCAGGTCGTAGGGGACCGTCTTGATGTTCGCGTGCTCCTCGGGCGGGAGCTCGTAGAGGTCCTTGTCGACCGGGTCGGCCGGTTCGATGCGGTTCTTGATGCCGTCGAGGCCGGCCATCAGCTGCGCCGCGAACGCGAGGTACGGGTTCGCCGACGGGTCCGGCACGCGGAACTCGATGCGCTTGGCCTTGGGTGAGTTGCCCGTGATCGGGATGCGGATGCAGGCCGAGCGGTTGCGGGCCGAGTAGACCAGGTTCACCGGTGCCTCGTAGCCCGGGACCAGACGGTGGTAGGAGTTCACCGTCGGGTTCGTGAAGGCCAGCAGCGACGGTGCGTGGTGCAGCAGACCGCCGATGTACCAGCGCGCGAGGTCGGAGAGACCGCCGTAGCCCTTCTCGTCGTAGAAGAGGGGCTCGCCGTCCTTCCAGAGCGACTGGTGGCAGTGCATGCCGGAACCGTTGTCACCGAACAGCGGCTTGGGCATGAAGGTCACGGTGTGACCGTTGCGCAGCGCCACGTTCTTGATGATGTACTTGAAGAGCAGCAGCTGGTCGCCGGCGTTCTTCAGGGTGTCGAACCGGTAGTTGATCTCGGCCTGACCGGCGGTGCCCACCTCGTGGTGCGCGCGCTCGACGCTGAGACCGGCCTTCTCCAGCTCCACGACCATCTCGTCACGCAGGTCCGAGAAGTGGTCGATCGGCGCGACGGGGAAGTAGCCACCCTTGTACCGGGTCTTGTACCCGAGGTTGCCACCCTCCTCCTTGCGACCGGTGTTCCACGCGGCCTCGATGGAGTCGATGTGGTAGTACGACTCGCGCTGGTTCGTCTCGAAGCGCACGTCGTCGAAGATGTAGAACTCGGCCTCGGGGCCGAAGAAGACGGTGTCGGCGATGCCGGTCGTCTTCAGGTACGCCTCGGCCTTGGCCGCGATGTTGCGCGGGTCCCGGCTGTACGCCTCGTTCGTGAACGGGTCCACGATCGAGTGGTTGATGACGAGGGTCTTCTCCTTGCGGAACGGGTCCAGGAAGGCCGACGTCGGGTCCGCGATGAGCTTCATGTCCGACTCGTGGATGGCCTGGAAGCCGCGGATCGAGGATCCGTCGAACATCTGGCCCTCGGAGAGCGCGTCGAGGTCGAGCGTCTTCGCGGGGATGGTGAAGTGCTGCATCACGCCCGGCAGGTCGCAGAACCGGATGTCGACGAACTTCACGTCCTCACTCGCGATGTAGTCGAGGACCTCTTGGGCGTTGCTGAACATCCAACCTCCAGAAACGGATCCGGCCCGGATGTCGAGCCGCCGCGGACGCGCTGACCGTAGGGGCACGATGTTTCGTGCTCGTTACGACCGCGTTTCCGGCAGCTTACCGAGATCGTGGAGGTGGGGACAGGGAGACCCGCCGAGCCCACGTACGCTGACCGGGTGGCCGAGCGATCGATCGAGAACACGCCCCCGCAACCCGCCGGGGTCCGGCTCGGACTGCCCGTCGAGGGCCGCGGCTCCGTGGCCGGCTGGGGGCGTCGCTTCCTCGGGGTGCTCGTCGACTGGGTGATCGCGAGCCTCATCGCCCGCGCCTTCCTCACGTCCCTGGGGGCCCAGTTCGGTCCGCTGCTGGTCTTCTTCGTCATGCACCTGCTGCTGGTGTCCACGATCGGGATGACCATCGGCCACGCCGTCGTCGGGATCGCGGTGCGGCGCCTGGACGGGCGTCCCGTCGGCTTCGTCGCCGGCTTCGCCCGCGCGCTGCTGCTGAGCATCGTCATCCCCGCGGTCATCACCGACCCCGACCGCCGCGGGCTGCACGACAAGGCCGCCCAGGTGGTCGTCGTGCGGCGCTGACCGCCCCCGCGCACGACGAAGCCCGCCGCTCTGCGCGACCTCGACGGTCGTGCGAACGGCGGGCTTCCCCGTTGCGGTGCGAGCGGGCGGTCAGCGACCGCGCATGGCCCGACGGTCCGGGCGGGCGCGCATCGGGTCGATGCCCTTGGGCACCGGGGGACGGATGCCGCCGAGGGCCTTGAGGCGCTTCTGCACGGTGGCCACCTCGTCCTTGGTCAGCTGCGGCTTGAGGCGCTGGACGCGCGACGCCAGCTTGCGCAGCGGCACCTCGTTCTCGCCGCCACCGTCGCCGACGGTGAACAGGTGCACCGGGACGTTGGGCGCGATCCGGTTGACCTTGCGGCGTTCGGCCTCGAGCAGCTTCTTGACCCGGGTCGGCGGACCGTCCCCGACGAGGACGATCCCGGCGCGACCGGTCGCGCGGAAGACCATGTCCTGGCTGCGGGCCTCGGCGGCGACGGGTTCCTGCTCGATCGTCCAGCCGCGGCGGATGGAGCTCAGGGCCGCGCCGGCGGCACCCTTCTGCCCGTCGAGGTTCATGTAGGCGGCGCGCTCGGCGCGCCGGCCGAGCAGGAACATCGCGAGCAGGACGCCGACCATGACGCCGAGGATCGTGAAGTAGATCGGGTGGTCCACGAGCAGGCCCAGGACGAGGCCCACCACGATCGGCCCCAGCAGGGCCGCCAGCAGCACCCACTTCGCGCCCGGGTCGACCCGGACGGTCATGTCGTAGACCTGCTTCAGCTGGCGGGTCCGGGCGAACCGCTGCTTCTTCGGCTTCTCTGCCGGGGTCGCGCCCGCAGGCTTCTCACGTCGTGCCATGCGGGCAAGGATACGGCCCCGGCCGGGGAGCCCTGGATCAGCGCGCGAGCAGGCTGGACGCCTCCTGTGCGGCGGGGCTCTCCTTGTCCAGGTGGGCCAGCTGCTCGGGGAGGGCGACGCCGCGCTTCTTCATCGCCTGCGCCCACAGGCGGCCTGCCCGGTAGGACGAGCGGACCAGCGGACCGGCCATGACCCCGGAGAAGCCGAGGCGCTCGGCCGCCTCGGAGAACTCCACGAACTTCTCCGGCTTCACCCACCGCGCCACGGGGTGGTGGCGCGGGGTCGGCCGCAGGTACTGGGTGATGGTGATGATGTCGCAGCCCGCACCGTGCAGGTCGGCCAGCGCCTCGAGGACCTCCTCGTCGGTCTCACCCATGCCGAGGATGAGGTTCGACTTCGTCACCAGCCCGGCGTCGCGGCCCTGGGTGATCACGTCGAGGGAACGGTCGTAGCGGAACGCCGGGCGGATGCTCTTGAAGATGCGCGGGACGGTCTCGACGTTGTGCGCGAACACCTCGGGCCGGGCGTCGAACACCTGCTGCAGCAGGTCCGGGCGGCCGTTGAAGTCCGGGACGAGGATCTCCACGCCCGTGCCCTCGTTGTGCGCGTGGGTCTGGCGGATCGTCTCGGCGTAGAGCCACGCGCCGCCGTCGGCCAGGTCGTCACGGGCGACCCCGGTGATCGTGGCGTAGCGCAGCCCCATCGTCGCGATCGACTCCGCGACGCGGCGCGGTTCGTCGCGGTCCAGCGGCGAGGGCTTGCCGGTGTCGATCTGGCAGAAGTCGCAGCGGCGGGTGCACTCCGAGCCCCCGATGAGGAAGGTGGCCTCGCGGTCCTCCCAGCACTCGTAGATGTTGGGGCAGCCCGCCTCCTCGCACACCGTGTGCAGTCCGCCGGACTTCACCAGGCCCTTGAGCTCGGTGTACTCCGGACCGGTGCGGGCCTTCGTGCGGATCCACGACGGCTTCCGCTCGATCGGCGTCTCGGCGTTGCGCGCTTCGATGCGCAGCATCCGCCGCCCTTCCGGTGCGAGAGTCACGCCCACCAGCCTACGTCGGGCTCACCCGCGAGGTGCCCACCCCCGGGGGTCGACCCCGCCGGGGACGTCGGCCCCGGGGTCGTAGGGGGTGCGGGTGAGGCGGAAGCTGGCCAGGTCCAGGTGGCCGACGATGCCGTCGGCGCCGCGGACCGGGCGCAGCAGTTCGCCCGCGTAGTAGTTGTCCAGCCCGCGCCAGGTCCCGGGTTCGCCGGCGGGGACGAAGCGGGACGCCCGCCCGCGCCCGGTCATGCCCCCCAGCTCGAAGCCGTCGCTCGTGGCGCGGACCAGCAGCGGCGTGGGCCCCCAGTACCAGGGCCCGACGAGCTCGAGGACGTCGGCGGGGACCTCCCGCGGGACCCACGGCGCGGGGGAGAGCGGTTCCTGCGTCGCGAGGGTCGACAGCAACCGGCTCGGCAGGTCCCCGAACCCCGAGGTCGAGTTCGTCAGGGCGATGACCGCGTCGCCGGTCTCGACGTCGACGCGCAGCATGGCCACGAACCCCGGCATCGACCCGGAGTGGCCGGCGTGGCGGCGGCCCTCGACGTTCCAGAGCTGCAACCCCAGGCCGTAGCCGACCGACCAGGGTCCCCCGCGGGCGTCGTCGACGCTCTGCGGTTCCCACATCGCCTCGACGGTGTCGCGCCGCAGCACCGGCGAGGTACCGGCGACGACGCCCACCCAGCGCGCGAGGTCGGCGACCGTCGACCAGATCTGGCCGGCGGGGGCCATCGCGCCGGCGTCGTGCTCGGGTTCGGGCAGGACGACGTCGGCCCACGGGTGCACGGCCAGACCGCGGGCGGCGGGGGCCTGCGGGCGCATCGTGGTGCGCGACATGCCGAGGGGGAGGAGGAACTGGGTCGCGACGACGTCGCGCCACGTGCTGTCGCGGACCCGTCCCACGAGCTCGCCGAGGACGCCGAAACCGACGTTGGAGTAGTGGAAGCGGGTGCCCGGGCGGTGCCGCACGGCGGAGGCGCCTAGGATCGGGAGGAGGGAGCCCCAGTCGCCGCCCTCCGTGCGCTCCCACCAGGGCCCGTCGGTCTCGGCCTGCACGCCGCCGGCCTGGCCGAGCAGCTGGCCGACGCTCACCCGCCCCACGCCGTCGGTGAGCTCGGGCAGGTGCGCGCGCACCGGGTCCTCGAGACCGACGAGACCGTCCTCGACGGCGCGCATCACCGCGGCCGCGACGAACGTCTTCGAGATCGACCCGACCCGGTACTGGGTGTCGCGTGCGTCCAGGGGGGCCTCGACCCCGGTGCTCCCGGCGGCGGCGCTCCAGACCAGGCTCCCACCGCGCACGAGACCGGCCACCACCGAGGGCAACCGGGAACTGCTCTGCTCACGGGCGAGCAGGTGCTCGAGGGTGCGGGTGGTGCCCGGCAGCAACGTGACGTCCATGCTCCGACCCTGCCAGAGCTCGCCTCCGGGCCACCCGGCAGGATCGGGGCGTGGACCTGCGCATCTTCACCGAACCCCAGCAAGGCGCCAGCTACGAGGACCTGCGACGGGTGGCCGTGGCCGCCGAGCAGACCGGGTTCTCGGCGTTCTTCCGTTCCGACCACTACCTGACCATGGGCGGCTCCGGCCTGCCCGGTCCGACCGACGCGTGGACGACGCTGGCCGCGCTGGCCCGCGACACCACCTCGATCCGCCTGGGCACGCTCGTCAGCTCCGCGACCTTCCGCCACCCCGGGGTGCTGGGCATCCAGGTGGCCCAGGTTGACGAGATGTCCGGCGGCCGCGTCGAACTCGGCCTCGGGACCGGGTGGTACGAGGAGGAGCACACCGCCTACGGCATCCCGTTCCCCCCGCTGAAGGAACGCTTCGACCGCTTCGCCGAGCAGCTCGCCCTCATCACCGGGTCCTGGGCGACGCCCGTGGGGGAGACGTTCGACTTCGCCGGTGAGCACTACCGGCTGACGGGCTCGCCGGCGCTGCCCAAACCCGTCCAGTCGCCGCCGCCGATCATCGTCGGCGGGGCCGGGAAGAAGCGCGGGGCGGCGCTGGCGGCGCAGTACGCGGCCGAGTTCAACTCCGGGTTCTCCTCACCGGCCGACACGGCCGCCGCCTTCGGCCGGGTGCGTGAGGCGTGCTCGCTCGTGGGGCGCGACCCCGCCTCGCTGGCCTACTCCTCCGCCCTCGTCGTGTGCTGCGGTCGGGACGAGGAGGAGGTGGCCCGCCGGGCGCGGCACATCGGCTCGGAGGGCCGCGACCCCGACGAACTGCGGCAGAACGGGCTCGCCGGAACGCCCGCGGAGGTCGTCGACGCGATCGGTCGCTACGCCGAGGCCGGGGTCGAACGGATCTACCTGCAGATCTGGGACCTGGACGACCTCGACCACCTCGAGCTGATCGCCGCCGAGGTCGCACCCCAGCTCTGACCCCCCGGTGTCGTCCCTCCCCCACACGGCGGGAGGGATGACGCACGGTCCGCCTGGGGTGACGGTGTCACCCCAGGTGAGAGTTGTGGTGGCGGTCCCGGCCGGTGCACCCTCGCAGCAGTCGACACCGAGTTCCGGGGTCGGGTCAGGGTGGGAGGGCACAGTGCGGGAGCACGAACGTGCGGATGCGCCCACGGTCAGCGTCGGCGTCCCCGTCTACAACGGCGAGGCGTACCTCGAGCAGACCCTCGAGGCGCTGCTGGACCAGTCGTACACCGACTTCGAGCTCATCGTCTGCGACAACGCCTCGACCGACCGCACGCGCGAGATCGCGGAGGGGTTCGCCGCCAGCGACGACCGCGTCCGCTACCTGCGCAACCCGAGGAACATCGGTCTCGCGAAGAACTTCAACCGGGTGTTCCAGCTCTCCCGCGGGAAGTACTTCCGCTGGGCGATGGCCGACGACCTCGTCGACCGCACCAACCTCGCGGACTGCGTCGCCGCCCTCGAGGCGGATCCCGGGGTGGTGCTCGCCGTGCCGACCTGGGACCTCATCGACGCCGAGGGGCGCCCCGCCCGCGGCGACCGGGAACTGGCCTCGTTCAGCTGGGACGAGGACCCGGGTCGCCGGATGGCGCAGTTCCTCGACATGATCAACGGCCGCTCCTCGATCGCGGTGCTGGCCTACCTGTCCGGGCTGATCCGCAGCGAGGCCGTGTGGGGGACCGACCAGCTCGGCAGCTACCCGTGCTCGGACCAGGTCCTCCTCGGGCAACTGCTGCTGCGTGGCCGGTTCGTGGAGGTGGCGACCCCGTCCCTGCACGTCCGGTTGCACGAGGCCTCGGCCGGTCACGGGATCGGCACCGGTGACTACGCTGCCGTCCACCGCACGTTCTTCCCCGACAACCCGCCGGCGAACCTGTTGCGCTGGAGGGCGACCCGCTACCGCAAGATGTGGGACGTCCTGCGCGACGCCGCGAGCTCGTCCTCGCAGCGGCTCGCGCTGCAGGCCCGCTACGCCAAGGGGTCGGCCATCCAGCTGCTCCCGATCTGAGCTCCCGGTCCGAGCCCGTCGCCGGGATACCTCAGCCGGGGAGGTGCGCGGCGGGGAGGAGTTCCTCGACGACGTCCGCGGCGTCGAGGACGCCGACGCGGCGCCCCGACCGGGCGCTCAGCGACGCCGCTCCGGCGTCGGGCAGACCGCAGGGGACGATGTGGCTGAAACCCCGCAGGTCGGTGTCGCAGTTCAGGGCGAAACCGTGCATCGTCACCCCCTTCGCGACCCGCACCCCGATCGCGGCGAGCTTGCCCTCCGAACGCCACCCGGGGGCCAGCGGTTCGGCTCCCGTCCAGACGCCGGTGCGGTCCGCCACGCGGTAGCCCTCGACACCGAACCGGGCGCAGACCGCGATGAGGAGTTCCTCGAGGCGGCGCACGTACCCCACGACGTCCAGCGCCCCGTGCAGCCGCACGATCGGGTACCCCACGAGTTGTCCCGGTCCGTGCCAGGTGATCCGCCCACCGCGGTCGACGTCGACGACGGGGGTTCCGTCGTCGGGACGTTCCCAGGAGTTCGTCCGCCTGCCGGCGGTGTAGACGGGGGCGTGCTCCAGCAGGAGGACGGTGTCCGGTCGATCACCCGCGACGACCTCGGTGTGCCGGGCCCGCTGCAGCGCCCAGGCTTCGCGGTAGTCGACCGGGCGCGACCCCAGGGCAACCCGCTCGACCTGCAGCGCCGCCACCCCGAGCTCCAGTCCCCGCACCGGGTCAGCCTACGACGCGCGGTCCCGAGGTCCCCGCCCGCCGGCCGTTCTGGGACCCTGTGCCCGTGCCCCTCACCACCATCCTCACCGCCGACGTCGTGGTGCCGCTCGCGGGTGCCGGTCCCGAGCGGCACCGCATCCTCGCCCCCGGGGCCGTGGCCGTCAGCGGCCAGACGATCGTGGCGGTCGGGACGCCCGAGGACGTGCAGGCCGCTCACCCCGACGCCACGGTGGAGCACCTGCCCGGTCGGGTCCTCATGCCCGGTCTGGTCAACGCCCACCACCACTCCGGTCTGCTGCGCGGCACAGCCGAACACCTGCCGGTCTGGGAGTGGCTCCGGCTGCACATCGACCCGATGCACCGGGTGCTGCGCCCCGAGGAGGCCGAGGCCGCCGCGTGGCTCTGCTACGCCGAGGGTCTGCTCTCCGGCACGACGACCGTCGTCGACATGTGGCGCTACCTCGACGGCGCCGCTCGGGCCGCCACGCAGCTGGGGAACCGGCTCGTGACCGTGAACTACGTCGGGGCCCACCCCGAGCACGACTACTTCGACACCCTCGACGACAACGAGCGCATGCTGCGCGAGTGGGCCGGCGCCGCCGACGGCCGCATCGTGCCCTGGGTCGGTCTCGAACACCCCTTCTACGCCGACGAGGCCGGTCAGCGCCGCGCCATCGCCCTGGCCAACGAGTACGGCACGGGGCTGTACACGCACTGCTCCGAGGCGGAGGTCGAGATCGAGCAGTTCCAGCAGCGCTACGGCGCCCGTCCGGTGCACGCCCTCGACCGGTTGGGTTTCTTCGACACCCCGCGCACGGTCCTGGCCCACGCCGTCTGGCTGGACCCGTCCGAGATCGAACTCCTCGCCGCCCGCGGTGGCGGCGTCTCGCACAACCCGGTCAGCAACATGAAGCTCGCGAGCGGTTTCGCCCCCGTCGCCGAACTCCTCGAGGCCGGGGTGGCCGTCGGGATCGGCAGCGACGGCGAGAAGGAGAACAACAACCTCGACCTGTTCGAGGAGATGAAGGTGGCCTCCCTGCTCGGGAAGCTGCGCACGCTCGACGCGGCGGCCATGGACTCCTGGCAGGTCCTCGAGATGGCGACCCGCGGCGGTGCCCGCGCCATGGGGCTCGACGAGACCACGGGATCGCTGGAACCGGGCAAGCAGGCCGACGTCATCGCCGTGCGCCTCGACACCCCGCGGATGACGCCGCTGTTCACCGCGGGCCCCTACACCAACGTCCACCACAACCTCGTCCACGCCGTCCGGGGGTCCGACGTCGACCTGACGATGGTCGCCGGGAAGGTCGTCGTCCGCGGTGGGGAACTCCTCACGGCGGACCTGCACGAGGTCATCGCCCGGGCGAACGCCGCCGTCCCCGGCCTCTTCGCCCGTCGAAGCGCCTGGCTCGCGGAGAACGGCGAGCCGGAAGGAGTCGTGCCGTGAGCACCGGAACCCCCGTGACCCCGGTCACCGAGACCGACCTCGCGCGTCTGCGCGACGCCATCGTGGTGTCGCGCCGGGCCCGCGAGAACGGCCAGCACCCCTTCGGGGCCGTGCTCGTCGACCCGTCCGGAGCCGTCGTCCTGGAGTCGGAGAACAGCGTCCCCGCTGACGGCGACTGCACCGCGCACGCCGAGCTGAAACTCGCCCGCGCCGCGTTCCAGGCCTTCGGGTCCGCCGCGCTGGCGGAGTTCACGCTCTACACCAGCGCCGAGGCCTGCGCGATGTGCTCCGGGGCGATCTACTGGTCGGGCATCGGCCGGGTCGTGCACGCCCTGAGCGAGGCCCGGCTGGCCGAACTCACCGGGGACCACGAGGAGAACCCGACCATGGCCCTCTCCAGCGCCGCCGTGCTCAACGCCGGGCAGCGGGTCGTGCGCGTGGCGGGCCCGGCGCTCGCCGACGAGGCCGCCGCGGTGCACGAGGGTTTCTGGGTCTGAGCCTCCCGTGAAGCTGTCGGAGCTGGTCGGGGTGCGCGCCCTCGGGCTGCGCGTCGTCGTCGGCGGCGGTACCGCAGGAGAACTCCCGGTCACCGGCGCGTTCATCACCGATCTGCCCGATCCGTCGCGGTTCCTCGGTCCGGGGACCGTCGTCCTCTCCAACGGTCTCTGGGTGGAACGCCCCGACGGCGTGGAGCGGTTCGTCCGGGCCCTGTTGGGCGCCCGCGCGACCGCCCTGGTCCTGGGGCTGGTGGAACTCGGGGAGGTCCCGCCCGAACTCGTCGAGGTCGCCCGGCGCGAGGGGCTCGTCGTCGCGACGCTGCCCGAGGGTGCTTCCTTCGGCTCCGTCGTGCAGGCCGTCGTCGAGGGGGTCGGCGGGCCACCGGCGGCGACGTCGCCCGCGGCGGAACTCGCGGCGCGGATCCAGCAGACCGTCGCGGACGGGACGCTGGAGCGGGGACTGACCCTCGTGCGGGACCGGTTCGGGGTGGACTGCTGGGTGGTCGACGACGACGGCACCGTGCCGGTGGTCGCGGGTGACCTCGACGCCGAGCTCGTCGTCGCCGTCTGGGCCGGGAAGGCCCCCTCCGTCGGAGTGACGTGGTGGCCGCTCGGGCCGCCGCCCTCGCGGGCCCGGCTGGTGGCCCACCACCCCGGTGCGGACCTCGTCCCGGAGGCGGCCCGGGCCTTCGACACGCTCGCCGCGGTGCTCCGCCCGGAACTGCGCTTCGCCCACCGGTCCCGCACGGCGCGCTGGGAGCGGACCTCCGGGCTCCTCGCCGCCGCCACCGACGAGTCCCTGCCCCGGGGGGAGGTCGCCGCGCTGTCCCGGCTGGCCGCGCTCGACCCGCAGGAACCCCTGCGGGTCCTGCTCGCCCGGACCACCGGAGCGGAGTTCCCGGTCGAGGCCCTCGTCGAACTGCTGGGCCGGGTCGGCGCGGGCGACGGTGTGCGGATCGCCGTCGGGCTGCACGCGGTCACCGCCACCGCCGTGCTCTCGGAACCTCCCGCCGCACCGGACCTGGGCACGCGCCTGACGCAGGCGCTGCCCGAACCCCTCGACCTGCTCGACGGGCGGACCCTCGTCGTGGCCACCAGTGACCCCGTGACCGGGGTCGGGGGGTTGGCGAGCGCGCTGGCCGTCGCCACCGAGCGCCTCGGGGAGTTCGACGCCCGCCCCGGGCCGGTGGACGGAACCGTGGTGCTGCTGGACTCCTCGGCCGGCGGCGACCACCGGTCGCTGCTGCGGATGCTCCCCGCCTCCGCCCGGACGGCCTTCGCCGCGGGCGTCCTGGGCGAGCTCGAGGACTACGACCGCCGTCACGGCGCCGACCTGGTGAGCACCGTGCGGGTCTTCCTCGACCACGGCGGGTCCTGGCAGGACGCCGCCCGGGCGCTGCACGTGCACCCCAACACCCTGCGCTACCGCATCGCCCGGATCGAGGAGGTCACCGGCCGCGACCTCTCCACCATCCGGGACCGCGTCGACGTGTTCCTGGCGCTGCAGTGCCGTCCCGCCCCCGGGGACGGCTGAACCCCGCACGCAGCTCGTCGCAACGTCGACGAAACACCGCGGAAACCTGGTGGTCGCAGGCACCGGGAGGGTGGGCTCGCGGCCCGGTGGTTTCGTCCGATCGCACGTGGCCGAACCCGCGTGCCGGGGAGTTCACTGGGGGCACCCCCACCCGTGGACAGGAGCACCGTGTCGAACAGCCCGACGTCGCCCTCAGGTCGTGGTGCCGTCGTCGGTCCCGCCACTCGTCCCGTCCGTGGTCCCGTCGGTGGTTCCGCCAGTCGTCCCGTCGGTGGTCCCGTCCTGCTGGTCGAGCTGCCCGCCCGAGCCGTCGCTCAGGTCCGGCGGTGCGCCGAACCGACCGGTGGAACCGTCGAGCTGTCCGGGGAACTGCCCGGTCGTGCCGGGGACGAGCTGGCCCGTCTGCCCCGTCGGCGACGTCGCCACACCTCCCGCGTTCGCGTGCCCGATGGCGTAACCGCCGGCCCCGCCGCCGACGAGGAGGACCAGTCCGGCACCGGTGAGCGCGAACGGCATCCAGCGCCTGCGACGGGTGGGGGCAGCGCCACCGGGGGCGAGCGGCGTCGCGGCCCAGTAGCTGTGCGGCCAGACCGGCGCGGTCGAGGGACCGGTCGTGGGACCGGTCGTGGCCAGGGCGGGGGCGCCGGTGAAACCGATCGGGCTCGTACCGCTGGGGACCACGGTGCCCTCGACGGGCTGGTCGCGGCGGTGGTCGTCCTGCGGGCCACCAGGGGTGTGGTTCATCGCGCGTCCTCCTCGGATCGGGTGAGAACCCCACGGTGGGCGGCCTCCCCGCGAGAACACCCTGGCGCGACTGTGCGCGCTCTGTGCTTCGCCGTCCCCCTCCGGAAGGACCGTCCGTGACCGTTCCCGCCCCCGGTACCCGCACCCGGGAGTTCCTCGACCGCTCTCCGCACGGCCTGCTCATCGACGGCGCCTTCTGGCCCGCGGCCGACGGCCGGACGTTCAGCACGACGGACCCCGCCACCGGTGCGGTCCTGGGCGAGCTCGCTCGGGCCGGTGCCGGCGACGTCGACGCCGCCGTGGCCGCGGCCCGCACCGCGCTGGAGGGACCGGCCTGGACCGGGACGACCCCGGCCGAGCGCGCCAAGCTGCTGTGGCGACTCGCCGACCTCCTGGAGGCCGACCTCGAGCAGCTCGCCGAGCTGGAGGTCCTCGACCAGGGGAAGAACCTGCGCACCGCGCGGTTCGGGGAGGTGCCCGCCGCGATCAACCAGTTCCGCTACTACTCCGGCTGGGCCACGAAGATCCTCGGCCAGACGATCCCCACCTCGCTCTCGCGCACCCCGGTCGGGCGCGAGGTCCTCGCCTACACCCGCCGCGAACCGGTGGGCGTCGTCGCGGCCATCGTGCCGTGGAACTCACCGCTGCTCATGGCGAGCATGAAACTGGCCCCCGCGCTGGCTGCCGGCTGCACCGTGGTCCTCAAACCCGCCGAGAACACCCCGCTCACCGCGGTGCGCCTCGCGGAGCTCGTCGTCGAGGCCGGGTTCCCGGCCGGCGTCGTCAACGTCCTCACCGGCTACGGCCACGAGACGGGCCAGGCGCTGGCCGGGCACCCCGGCGTCGACAAGGTGGCCTTCACCGGGTCCACCGCCGTCGGCAAGCGGTTGCTCCGTGCGGCCGAGGGGAACCTCAAACGCCTCACCCTGGAACTCGGCGGCAAATCACCCGCCATCGTGCTGCCCGACGCCGACCTCACCGAGGCGGTCGAGGGGATCTCCCGCGGCATCTTCGACAACGGCGGCCAGGTCTGCGTCGCGAGTTCCCGGGTCTACGCCCACCGCGACGTGCACGACCGGCTCGTCGAGGGGATGGCCGCGTTCGGCCGGGGGTTGCGGCTGGGGCACGGCCTCGACCCCGAGGCCGACCTCGGGCCGCTGGTCAGCACCGCCCAGGCCGAACGCGTCGAGGGCTACCTGCGCGAGGACGGTCTCGAGGTCGTCAGCGGCGGACGGCGCAGCGGCGAGCTCGGGACGTTCGTGGAACCCACCGTCGTGACCGGGGTCGCGCAGGACCACCGGATCGTGCGCGAGGAGGTCTTCGGGCCCGTCGTCACCGTCACGCCCTACGACGACCTCGACGAGGTCCTCGCCTGGGCCAACGACAGCCGCTACGGCCTCGCCGCCAGCGTGTGGACGCAGGGTTTCAGCTCCGCGCACCGGGTGGCGCACCGGATCCGGTCCGGGACGGTGTGGATCAACTGCCACTCCTACCTCGGCCCCGAACTGCCCAAGGGTGGGCACAAGGAGTCCGGCTGGGGGTACGAGAACGGGCCGCAGGGCCTGGAGAACTACCTGGAGACCAAGACCGTGGTGGGGCTGCTGTGACCCCGGGACGCAAGCGCATCGCCCTCGGGGTGTTCGAGATGATCAACCCCAGCAACGGCATGCCGACCTGGACCCACCCGGGCGGTCGCGGTGACGACTGGGACGACCTGGGCTACTGGATCCGGCTCGCCCGGACGCTGGACCGCGCGGGGTTCGACTTCCTCTTCTTCGCCGACACCTACGGCTACCCCACGATCGGGGGATCGCTGCCCGTGGAGGTCGCGGCGCACGGCCTGCAGTTCCCCGCGCTCGACGCCATGCTCGCGATCCCGGCGCTGGCGACGGCGACGGAGCGGCTGGGTTTCGTGGTGACCTCCCCGACGACGGTCGAGCACCCCTACGCGACGGCCCGACGGTTCGCGTCGCTGGACCACTACACCCGCGGACGGATCGGCTGGAACGTCGTGACCGGCTCGTCGCAGTCCACGACGGACGGGTTGTTCGGCGTGGCCGCGTCGGGGACGCACGACTCGCGCTACGACGTCGCCGACGAGTTCGTCGACGTGTGCCTGCAGTTGTGGCAGGGCGGCTGGGAGGACGGTGCGGAACTGCGGGACCGTGGCGCCAACGTGTACGCCGACCCGGCCCGGCTGCACCGCACCGAGCACTCCGGGAACGCGTTCCGGGTGTCGGGGCAGTTCGCCGTCGCCCCCTCCGCGCAGCGCACCCCCGTCCTGTTCCAGGCCGGGACCTCGGCCCGCGGCCGGGCGTTCGCCGCGCGCAACGCCGAGGCCGTCCTCATCCAGGGCCAGACGATCGCGCAGGCCGGGGCGCACGTCGCCGACATCCGCGCCCAGGCCGTCCGGCACGGGCGGCGGCCCGACGACGTGAAGGTCATCACCGGGGTGACCGTGACCGTGGCGGAGAACCCCGCCGCCGCGCGGGAGAAGCGCGCCGAGCTCGACGCCTGCTTCGCCGTGCGGGACGCGGCCGTGGTGTTCGCCGGTTTCACCGGCCTCGACCTCCGCGAGGTCGACCCCACGACCCCGCTGACGGCGTTGCCGCCCAGCGACTCCGGGCAGACCCTGGTCAACCGCTTCGTCCGGCCCGGCGAACCCGTCCCGACCGTCGGGCACGTCCTCGACGACTTCCGGCGCAAGGCGATCCGGGGGTTCCAGGTCACCGGTTCCCCCCCGGAGGTCGCCGACGAGCTGACCGCCATCGTCACCGGCAGCGACGTCGACGGGTTGATGCTCGAACCGACGTTCGGCGGCCAGGAGTGCTACGAGGAGTTCATCGAGCTCGTCCAGCCGTTGCTGCGCGACCGCGGTCTGCTCGGCGAGTCTTCCGGCCCCACGACGACAGGAGCCTCCGGCCCCACGACGACAGGAGCCTCCGGCCCCACGACGACAGGAGCCTCCGGCCCCACGCTCCGCGAGAGGCTGTCCGGTCGTCCCGGTGGCCGGCTCGCACCGACCCACCCGGGGAGCCGGTTCTCGGTCCCCGGCCCCGCGAAGATCGAGGAGACGAGCGTATGACCCCCGAAGCCGTCGAGGCGGTGATCGCCGGGCTGAAGAAGGCCGGCGTCAGCGTCGTCGCGTACCTGCCCGACTCCCTGCTCAAGGAGCTCTACCCCGCCCTGGACGCCGACCCGGAGATCCGGACCATCCAGGTGACCAACGAGGGGGAGGGGGCCGCGATCTGCGGCGGGGTGTTCCTCTCCGGCAAGCGCGCCGCCCTGGTCATGGAGAACTCCGGGCTGCGGGCCGCGACGGAGCACCTCGCGCGGATGGGTCTCGGCGCCGGGATCCCCGTCATCATGCTCATGAGCTACCGCGGGGAACTCGGCGAGAACAACTGGTGGGCCATCCCGCACGGGATCACCATGGAACCGCTGCTCGACGCCCTGCGCACCCCCTACCGGATCGTGCGGGAGGTCGCCGAGATCGAACGCGCGATCACCGACTCCTACGACTGGTCCTACAACGCCTACTACCACTCGGCCGTCGTGCTGGGCGGAGGGATCGTCCGATGAGCACCACGACGACGGCCAGGATGTCCCGCTACCAGTGCATGGAGAAGCTGGGGGCCCGCCTGCAGGACGAACTCGTCGTCCTGTCCCTCGGTGGGGCGGTCGACGAGTGGTACGACGCGGCCCCGCACATGCGCAGCGCCAGCCTCTTCCAGCAGCAGCTCGGGTGCGTCACCCCCGAGGCGTTCGGCCTTTCCGTCGGGCTGCCGCACCGGCGGGTCGTGTCCCTGGACACCGACGGGGGATTGTTGTTCAACCTCGGCATCCTGGCCACCCTGGGCAACGAACAGCCGAAGAACCTCTTCGTCGTGGTGTGGGACAACGAGCAGTACCAGTCCATCGGCGGCCCGAGGACGCACACCGCCAGCGGTCGCGTCGACCTCGCCGCGATCGCCCGTGGTTGCGGTGTGGAGAAGGCGTTCGTCACCAGCGACCTCGACGAGTTCGACGCCCACTGCGCCGCGGGACTCGCGGCCGACGAACCCTACGTGCTCGTCGCCAAGACCGACGGGATCCTGCAACCGGGGATCAAGCGCAAGCACTCCGACGGCCGGGAGGACAAGTACGTCTTCGTCCGCCACGTCGAGGCGACCGAGGGCATCACCATCATGGGCCCGAGCGAGCACAACTGACACGGGCGGGTGACATGACCTACGACTACGTGGTCGTCGGTGGCGGCGCGGCCGGGTGCGTCCTGGCGAACCGGTTGTCGGCCGACCCGGCTGCCCGGGTGCTGCTGCTGGAGACCGGCCCCGACCACCGCGGGCTGGCCGACGTCCTCGACGCCGGTCGCTGGGTGTCGTTGCTCGGCGGGGACCTGGACCACCGGCACGTCCACGCGCCCACCGCCCTCGTCGACGGGCGGACGATCCCGATCCCGCGCGGCCGGGTGCTCGGCGGGTCCTCCAGCATCAACGCGATGCTCTGGTACCGCGGGCACCCGAGCGACTACGACGACTGGGAACGTCGCGGGGCGAGCGGCTGGAACTGGGCGTCGCTGCTGCCGTACTTCCGCCGCAGCGAGGACTGGGAGGGCGGGGCGAGCGAGTTCCGCGGAGCCGGTGGCCCGATGCGGATCGAGACCTCGAGGGACCCGCACCCCGTCGCGTCGGCGCTGCTGAGCGGTGCGGCCGAACTCGGGCTACCCGTGGTCGAGGACGCCAACGCCGCCGACAACCTCGGGGCGACGCTGGCGAACTTCAACGCCCGCCGCCGCGCGGACGGTGTCCTGGAACGCTGGAGCACGGCGCGGGGTTACCTCGAACCGGCGCTGGAGCGGCCGAACCTGCACGTGCTCACCGGCTCCCCGGTGCACCGCGTCGTGTTCGAGGGCCTGCGCGCCGTCGGGGTGGAGCACATCGTGGACGGTGGACTGCGGACGAGCCGGGCGGAGCGGGTGGTGCTGTCCGCCGGTGCCCTGGAGACCCCGCGACTGCTCTCGCTGTCCGGGATCGGGGACCCCGCGGAACTGTCCCGGCTCGGACTCGCGACGCGAGTCGCGCTGCCGGGGGTGGGGGACCGCTACGCCGACCACCCGCTGCTCATGGGCATGGTCTTCCGGGCCCGTGAACCACTGGGCCCGGTGCGGGACAACGGGGGTGGCGCGATGCTGAACTGGCGCAGTTCCGTGGCCGGGGTGGGCCCGGACCTGCACGCGTTCGTCGTGCAGGGGCCGCACGCCGGTCCCGAGGTGCGCGCCGCCCACGACGTGTCCGGCGACGTCTTCGCGGTGTCGCCCGGGCTGATGGGTTCGCGCAGCACCGGTGCGGTGCGGTTGACGTCGGCGAAGCCCGGCGCTCCGCTGCACGTCCAGCCGAACTACCTCGCCGAACCCGACGACCTGCAGGCGCTGGTCGAGTCGATCGACACCGTCTTCGACCTGATGGCGACCTCGGGGTACCGGGCGCTGAGTTCCGGGGCGGCGGCGCCGGACCGTCGCCCGCGCGACCGGGCGGAGGCCGTGGCCTTCGTCCGGCGCAGCGTCGACACGTTCTTCCACTCCAGCGGTACCGCCGCGATGGGGACCGACGACCGGTCGGTGGTCGGGCCGGACCTCGCGGTGCACGGGGTGGAGGGTTTGTTCGTCTGCGACGCGTCGGTGTTCCCGTCGCTCCCGTCCTGCAACACCCAGGCCCCCGTCGTCGCCGTCGCCGAACGCGCCGCGGACCTGTTCCGCGCCCGTTCCTGACCCGCGATTCCTCGGGGAAACCCGGTGAGATCGCGAGTGGGGGTCAGAGGGGGCGGGGGTCGACGCGGGTCTCGACGACGCCGTCCTCGCCCCGCCGAACGATGTAGGCACCCTTGCCGGGGACCTCGGTGACGGCCTCGACGAGTTCGGTGTCCTGGTAGACCAGACCCACTCCGTCGTCGCTGCAGTGCGTCTCGCCCAGGACCCCGGAACCCACGAGTCCGTGGACCAGGGGACGGCGACGGGCCTCGGAGTCGTAGTGGACGCCGTTGCCGTAGGGGAGCAGGCCCAGTCCGTTCGTCACGGCGCGCAGTTCCGTCCCGAAGGAGTCGGTCGTGCCCCCCTGGAACCAGCAGATCGACCCTGCGCTCACCCCGCCGAGGACGACCCCCGCCTGCCAGGCGGCGCGGAACGCCTCGTCGAGCTCGTGGACGCGCCAGACGGCGAGGAGGTTCGCGACCGAACCCCCACCGACCCAGACGACGTCGGAACCCAGCAACTGCGCGGCCGGGTCCTCCACGCTGGGCATCGGGAACAGGTCGAGCACGGTGGTGGAGAACCCGGCCCGTTCACCGGCGGCGTGCACCTCGGCGGCCCAGGTCCGCTGGTCGCCACCGGCGGTGCCCAGGTAGGTGAGCCGGGGACGCCGGCTCGCGGGGACCTTCGCGAGCTCCACGGCGAGGTGCGCCGTTCCCGCCCAGTCCAGCCCGCCGCGCTCGCGACGGGTGAAACCGCCCGACGTCGCGACGATGGTCGGGCGGTCAGCCGGCACGGCGGATCCCGTTGCGGCCGAACACGCTCGACACCACGGCGTCCGCGGCGCGCCGACCGGACACGAGCGCGCCCTGCAGGGAGGAGTTCTCGCGGTGGTCCCCGGCGACGAACACGCCGTCGCCCACCTCGACCGGCTGCGGCCCCTCGAAGGGCGGCGCGACCACGGGCAGCGCGTGCGGGATGGAGTGCGCGGTGACCAGCGCCCAGGCGCCGGTGTTCACGCCGTAGACCCGGCCGAGCTGCTCGCGCACGCGCTGTTCCGTCTCGGCGCTGGTGTCGGTACCGAGGGTCTGGGCGCTGACGAGCGCGCGGTGGTCGCTGCCGGCCAGCACGTAGCCGGGGGCCACCGACGACACGACGGCGGAGTTCACGACGGGACCCGACCGGTCGCCGTCGAGGTGCAGCAGCTTCTCCCGCGACTGCGGCGCGGGGGAGGTCGCGGCGGCGAACCAGAACGTCGACAGCCCGTTGCTGTCGGGAACCGAGAGTTCGGGGACGAGGTGGGCAGCGGTGTGCGCGTCGGTCGCGACGACGATCCGCTCGCAGTTCACCCCGCCCGCCACGGTCTGGACGACCAGCGAACGCGGTGCGAGACCGATGTGGCGCACCTCCGTCCCGAGGACGACGGACCCGGCGGGGAGCCCCGCCGCCAGCTGGTCGGGGACGGCCTGCATGCCCCGGGCGGGCAGGCCCGGGGTCCGGCGCAGGAAGCTCCGGACGAGCAGGTCGACGAAGCGGCGCGACGTGGTCCCGTCGACCTCGCCGAGCACCCCCGCCAGGAACGGCTCGAGGATCGACCAGCGCAGTTCGCCGTGGACGTCGGCCGCGTCCAGCGCGTCCGACCAGCCCGTGTCGGCGTCCTTGAGGTCGCCCGCGGAGGTGACCTTCAGGACCCAGCGTGCGAGGGCGGCCTTCTCCTTCACCGAACCGAGAGGGAAGCGCAGGGCGTCCAGCACGGCCGTCGGGTGGCGCCGGGGGTCGCGCAGCGTGCTGACCCGGCCACCGCGGTGCACGGCGACTCCGGCGTCGAAGGACTGCAGGTCGAGGGCGTCCACGTCGAGGACCTTCGGGACCTCGGGGTAGGCGGGGTTCAGCAGCTGGAACCCGCGGTCGACGCGGAAGCTGCCCACCGTCTCCGTGCGCACCCGGCCACCGACGGCGTCGGCGGAGTCCACCACCATCACGTCGAGCCCGGCGGCGCTGAGGTGCTTGGCGCACGCGAGGCCGGCGAGCCCGGCGCCGATGACGACGACCTCGGCCGAGGAGCGCAGCGCCGAGCCGTGCGGGGACTCCGTCCCGTACGGGCTGAGGGAGGAGGCATCGGAAGTGGTGCTGACGGTCACCCGCAGAGCCTATCGAGCCTGTGGACAACCGGCACGGCAGTCCCCGTCGTAGCGCACCCTTGAGACGTGGAGCGCACAGGACCCGGAACGCAGACGGCCCCCGCCCGGCAGTGGCGGCGGGAGGCGCTGGCCGCGCTCGGGGACGATCCCCGCCGCCGCGCCCCCGAGGTGGACGGCTACCGCATCGACCGCCTGCTGGGCGCCGGCGGTTCCAGCGTCGTCTGGGCGGGCACCGGCGTCGACGACGTCGAACGTGCGCTGAAGGTCCTGCACCCCGGGGGTTCCGGGGACCTCCTCGCCGAGCTCTCCATGCTGCGCCGGGTCCGCCACCCCCGGGTCGTGGCGGTGCACGACATCTCCACCGACGCCGAGGGGCGACCGGTCCTGGTCCTCGACCTCGCGGTCGGCGGGTCGCTCGCGGCCCTGGTGGCGCAGCGCCGGCGCCTCAGCGCCGGCGAGGTCTCCGGGCTGCTCGCGGTGCTCGGCCCGGCCCTGGAGGACCTGCACGCGGCCGGTGTGGTGCACGGGGACATCGCCCCCGGCAACGTCCTGCTCGACGCCCGCGGCGAACCGCTGCTGGCCGACCTCGGGGTCTCGCGGGCCCTGGGGCGCCAGCACGGCAGCGTCCTGGGAACACCCGGTTTCGCCGACCCCACCGCTCTGGGCGGCGGTGGTGTCGGTGCGGCCTCGGACGTCTACGGGCTCGCCGCGCTGGGCTGGTGGGCGCTGACGGGTGAGGTGCCGGCCCGCGCCGGGGCGCTCGGCGCGCGGTCGGCCGTCCGGCGGGCGGCCGCGGACCTGCCGCCCGGATCCTCCGCCGTCGTGCTCGCCGCGTTGCAGGAAGGACTGCACCGCAGCCAGTCCCGTCGTCCGACACCCGGTGAGCTGGCCGCGGCGGTGTCCGCGGCGTCTCGTCCGCGGGCGGTCCGGGGTCTGACGCCGAGCGCTGCACCCGCCGCGCCCCGGCGGGTTCCGGGCACCCCGGCACCCGTGGTCCCGCCACCGCCGGGAGCCACCCGGCAGCTGTCCGAGACGGCCCCGCCGCCGGTCAGCGCGCGCCCGAGCCCCGCGACGCCCACCGTTCGGCGCCGGGCGGTTCCTGCGAGGCCGCCCCGGCGCCGGGCGGGCGGCGGGACCCGCGGCGTGCGGCTCCCCCTCGTGGCCGGAGGCGTCGTGCTCGTCGTGGGCGCTGGGGCGTTCGCCCTCTCGCTGCGCGGCGACGGTTCTGGGTCGTCGGCGCCCGCCTCCCCGGTCGCGTCCGCCGCGGCGCCCGACGTCGCGGCGCCGGTCGCGGGGAAGACCCCGGCAGCGCCGGTGGGGGAGACCCCCGCGGTGATCGCCGGCGCCGACGTCCTCCGGGGGGTCGATCCCGTCGCCGTCGTGACCGAACTCGCCGACCGCCGGGCGAGCGCGCTCTCCTCGGGGGAGGCCGGTGCGCTCGACCGGGTGGACGTCCCCGGGTCGTCGGCTGCCGCGACGGACCGGGCGGTGCTCGACGACCTCGCCCGTGCGGGGACCACCCTCACGGGGCTCGGGTTCGCGGTGAGCGACGTGCGGGTCGAGAGCAGGACGGAGGAGCAGTGGACCCTGAGCGCCGACGTCGTCACGTCGGCGCACGAGACCGTCGCCGCGGACGGGGCCCGGACCAGCGTCCCGCAGAGCGCACCGCGCACGTCCCGGTTGATCCTGGACCGGGTCGAGGGGGAGTGGCGGATCAGCGCGGTCGGGTGACGCTCAGGCGTTCGCCAGCCAGCCGGTGACCGAGGCGACGTCGGGATGGCGGAAGGTGAACCCCGCCTCCAGCAGAGCGGTCGGGACCACCCGCTGGCTCGCGGTGATCTGCTCGGCGAACTCGCCCAGCACCATCCGCAGCGCGAACGACGGGACGGGCAGCAGGGCGGGACGGTGCAGGGCCGCCCCCAGGGCGCTCACGACGGCGGTGTTCGTCGCGGGTTCCGGGGTCGCGAGGTTCACCGGCCCGGGAACGGGGTGGGTGAGCAGGAACTCCAGCGCCGCGAGTTCGTCCGGCATGGAGATGAGGCTCCACCACTGGCGGCCGTCGCCCAGCGGTCCGCCCAGACCGAGGCGGAACAGCGTCAGCAACTGTCCGAAGGCGCCGCCGACGGGGTTGGCGAGCAGGCTGGTGCGGGCCAGGCTGACCCGGATCCCCGCTGCGGCAGCGGGTTCGGTCGCCTCTTCCCACTCCCGCACGACCTCGGCGAGGAAGTCCCCACCGCGGGGGGCGGCCTCGGTGAGCACGGTGTCGCCGCCGTCGCCGTAGGCCCCGATCGCCGACGCGTTCACCAGGACCTCGGGGCGTTCGTCCAGGGCCACGAGCGCGCGCACCAGGGTGGACGTCGTCTCGGTGCGGGAACGGAGGATGAGTTCCTTGTACTTCGGGGTCCACCGCTTGTCGCCGACCCCGGCCCCGGACAGGTTCACCGCGGCGTCGATCCGGCCGAGGCGGGCCGGGTCGAGGTCCCCGGTGGCCGGGTCCCAGCGCAGCTCGGACGGTTCGCGTTCGGGGCGACGGACCAGCACCACGACCTCGTGACCGCCGTTGCGCAACTTCGCGACGAGGTGACGGCCGATGAGCCCGCTGGCTCCGCTGACGAGGATGCGCACGGTGGAACTCCAGGTTCTCGGGAAAGGAACAACCCCGTTCCCGCCGGGCGGGAACGGGGTTGTCGGAACAGGTCGGGTCAGAGACCGAGGTCGCCCTCGAACTCGCCGGCCTCGATGCGCTTCTTCACGGTCTGCAGGTAGCGGGCCGCGTCCGCACCGTCCACGACCTGGTGGTCGTAGGACAGCGCCAGGTACATCATCGAGCGGATCGCGATGGTCTCCTGCCCCTCGGCGTCGGTGAGGACGACCGGACGCTTGACGATCGCGCCCGTTCCGAGGATCGCGACCTGCGGGGCGTTGAGGATCGGGGTGTCGAAGAGCGCCCCGATGCTGCCCGTGTTGGTGATGGTGAACGTGCCGCCGGACAGGTCGTCCGGGGTGATCTTGTTCGACCGGGTGCGGGCCGCGAGGTCGGCGATCTTGCGGGCCAGGCCACCGAGGTTGAGGTCCCCGGCGTTCTTGATCACCGGGGTGATCAGGCCCTTGGGGGTGTCCACGGCCATCGAGACGTTCTCGGTGCCGTGGTAGACGATGTTCTCGCCGTCGATGCTGGCGTTGAGCGAGGGGTGCTGCTTGAGCCCCTCGACCGCGGCCTTCACGAAGAACGGCAGGAACGTCAGCTTCGCGCCCTCGGTCGCGGCGAAGTTGTCCTTCGCCCGCGCCCGCAGCCGGGCGACCCGGGTGACGTCGACCTCGATGACCGTCGTCAGCTGCGCGGAGTTCTGCAGCGAGTCCTTCATGCGCTGGGCGATGACCTTGCGCAGGCGCGACATCTTCTCGGTGGTGCCGCGCTTGGCGGACACCTCCACCGTCGCGGCGGGCTTGGCTGCGGGCTTCTCGGCCGCAGGGGCCGGGGCCGGGGCCGCAGCGGCCTTCGCGGCGGCCGCCGCCTTGTCCGCGGCCTCCTGCACGTCCTGCTTGCGCACGCGGCCACCGACACCGGTGCCGGTGAGGGAGGAGAGGTCCACCCCGAGGTCCTTGGCCATCTTGCGCACCAACGGGGTCACGTAGGTGCTGCCACCGGTGGCCTCGGCCGCGGCCGGAGCCGCCGGCTTCTCCGGGGCGGGAGCGGGGGTGGGTGCCGGAGCGGATTCCCGGGCCGGAGCGGCCTCGGGTTCCTTCGCGGCCGGCGTCGAGGGCTGGGTGGCCTGCTCGGCCTGCGACTGCGCGGTCTCGCGCTCCGCGACCTCGTCGGCCAGGGACTCCTCCCGCGGCGACTCCTGCGGCGCGGGGGTCTCCTCCTGCGGGGCCGGGGACTGCGCGGAGGCGTCGCCGATGCGGGCGAGGTCGGCGCCGACGTCGGCCGTCTCGTCCTCGCCGACGAGGATCTCCAGCAGGGTGCCGGCGATCGGGGAGGGGATCTCGGTGTCGACCTTGTCGGTCGAGACCTCGAGGAGCGGTTCGTCGACCTCGACGCTGTCCCCGACGGCCTTGAGCCAGCGGGTGACGGTGCCCTCGGTGACGGACTCACCGAGCGCGGGCATCTTGACGGGCTCGCCACCACCGGAGCCGGCGGAGGGCGCAGCAGCCGGGGCCGGGGCGGACGGGGCCGCGGGTTCGGGCTCCGGTGCGGGTTCGGGCTCCGGTGCGGGTTCGGGCTCCGGCGCGGGTTCCGTGCTCGACTCCTCCTGCGGCGCCGGCGCGGACTCCCCACCGCCCTGCTCGCTCGCCTCACCGATGCGGGCCAGGTCGGCGCCGACGTCGGCCGTCTCGTCCTCGGGCACGAGGATCTCCAGCAGGACACCGGCGATCGGCGAGGGGATCTCGGTGTCGACCTTGTCGGTGGACACCTCCAGCAGCGGTTCGTCCACCTCGACGGTGTCACCGACCGACTTCAGCCACCGCGTGACGGTGCCCTCGGTCACGCTCTCACCGAGAGCGGGCATCTGCACCGAGTTCGACATGTCTTCGGTTCTCCTCACGGACGTTCTCCGGCGCCCGGAGGACGCCGCGGGTTTCAGTTTCGGGTCAGGAGTGGGAGTGCAGCGGTTTCCCGGCCAGCGCCAGGAACGCCTCTCCGACGGCCTCGTTCTGGGTGGGGTGGGTGTGCACGAGGGCGGCGACGTCCTCGGGGTAGGCCTCCCAGTTCACGATGAGCTGCGCCTCGCCGACCTGCTCGCTCATGCGGGAGCCGACCATGTGGACGCCCACGACGGGGCCGTCCTTCTGCCGGACCAGCTTGACGAAACCGGTTGTGCCGAGGATCTGGCTCTTGCCGTTGCCCCCGAGGTTGTACTCGAGGACGTCGACGTCACCGAACTTCTCCCGGGCCTTGGCCTCGGTGAGGCCGACGGAGGCGACCTCGGGCTCGCAGTAGGTCACCTTCGGGATGCCGAGCTCGTCGACAGGTTTCGGGTCGAGACCGGCGATCTCCTCGGCGACGAAGATGCCCTGGGCGAACCCGCGGTGGGCCAGCTGCAGGCCGGGGACGATGTCGCCGACGGCGTAGACGCCGGCGACGTTGGTCGCGAGGCGCTCGTCGGTGAGGACGAACCCGCGGTCCATCGTGATGCCCTGTTCCTCGTAGCCGAGGCCGGCGGTGTTCGGACCACGACCGACGGCGACGAGCATGAGGTCGGCGTCGAAGGTCTTGCCGTCCTCGAGGGTGACGACGACACCGGAGTCGGTCTGCTCGACCCCCTTGAAGCGGACGCCGAGGGAGAACGTGATGCCGCGCTTGCGGAACGCGCGCTCGAGGGCCTTGCTGGCCGCCTCGTCCTCGAGGGGGACCAGGTGCGGGAGGGCCTCGACGATCGTCACGTCGGCACCGAAGGAACGCCACACGCTCGCGAACTCGACGCCGATGACCCCGCCGCCGAGGACGATGACCTTCTCGGGCACCGAGTCCAGGCCGAGGGCCGTCTCGCTGGTCATGATCCGGCCACCGATCTCGAGGCCGGGCAGGCTGCGGGAGTAGGAACCCGAGGCCAGGACGACGGACCGGCCCGTGTAGCGCTGACCGTCGACCTCGACGGTGTTCTTCGCGACGAGCTTGCCGGTCCCGGAGATCAGGTCGATCTTGCGGGACTTCACGAGCCCCTGCAGACCCTTGTAGAGGCGCGCGATGACGCCGTCCTTGTACTTGTTGACGCCCGCCATGTCGATGGACTCGAAGGAGGCGCGGACCCCGAAGGTCTCCGACTCCCTGGTCGTGTCGGCGACCTCGGCGGCGTGCAGGAGGGCCTTGGTCGGGATGCACCCGCGGTGCAGGCAGGTCCCTCCGAGGAGGTCCTTCTCCACCAGGGCCACCTTCAGGCCCAGCTCGGCGGAACGCAGTGCGGCGGCATAGCCCCCACTACCTCCCCCGAGGATGACGACGTCGTACTGCTGCTCGGCGGCACCTGCCACGAAATGCTCCTGAGGTCGGCTGTGCTGGCGACTGCTCCGTCGCGATCCTCTCACCACGTCCCGCACGCAGCGCGAGGGGGTGTGTGAGCGAGCGGTGACGCTGGGGGGCAGGGCTGGACGCACGACAGCGCCCGGTCCCGGGGGAGCAGGCGCTGTGTGCGGGGGGTTCGGTTCGTCTGGACCGGCAGGTCTGGAGGAGCGGTTCAGCGCTCCTTCTCGGAGGTGACCGATTCCTTGCGGTCCACCGCGGACTCCTTGCGCAGGGTCGCGGATTCCTTGCGGGCGACCGTGGACTCCTTGCGCTGCGTGCTGGATTCCTTGCGGGCGACCGTGGATTCCTTGCGCTGGGTCGCGGACTCCTTGCGGTCGACCGTGGACTCCTTGCGCTGCGTCGCCGATTCCTTGCGCTCGACCGTCGAGGTCGCCTTCAACCCGGGGGCCACCTTGGCGGTCGTGAGGGTCGCGGACGGGGCAGCCGACGCGACGGCCGCCGAGGCCAGACCGCCACCGGCCAGGACGGCGGTGGCCGCGAGACCGGCGGCGAGACGCGCGAGGCGGCGGGAGGAGCGGGACGGGATGGCGGTGCTGGACATGGTGCCTCCGTGACGAGAGCCCCGGTGCACACCGGGGAGCTGTGCGATGTACCGAACCGGTCGGCGTGGTGACGCCCCCGAACTAGGTCGTCACCGAGAGCATATAGCTAGTTGCAGAGAGTGCACGAGTTGTCTCGGAAATGATCACTCGATCAGCAGGCCGGGGCTTCTTCGATCATGGAAACCGTCGGTGAACAGCCTCTGATGCAGAGGTTCCCGTTCCCAGAACGTTTCACCACGGGAATCGGACCGAGAAGCACCGGAATGCCTCATCGGGGCCGCAGCCCTTTCCGGGGAACGGCCCCGCAGTGCGTCCCGGGCCCCGGCCGGGCTCAGCGCCCGGCGTGGTCCTCGGCCAGCGCGACCAGGGTCCGCACCGCGACACCCGTCCCGCCGCGGTGGGTGTACCCCCACGGCTCACCCGTGGCGAAGGCCGGACCGGCGATGTCCAGGTGCGCCCAGGGGATCGCGGTCCCCGCGGCGGAGTCGCCGACGAACTCGCGCAGGAAGACCGCCGCCACGAGCATCCCGCCCGCCCGGTCGCCGATGTTGGCCAGGTCGGCCACGGGGGAGTCCAGCGTCGCCCGCAGCTCCTCGGGCAACGGCATGGGCCAGAACGACTCCCCGGCCCGTTCGGCCGCGGCGAGGACCGCGCTGCGGAACTCCTCGTCGTTGCCCATGATCCCCGAGACCCGGTTCCCCAGGGCGACGACCTGGGCGCCGGTCAGGGTGGCCACGTCGACGATGGCGTCAGGACGTTCGGCCGAGGCGGCGTCGAGCGCGTCACCGAGGACGAGCCGCCCCTCGGCGTCGGTGTTCAGGACCTCGACCGTCGTCCCGCCGTGCATCGTCAGCACGTCGGAGGGGCGGATCGCGGTGCCGGAGGGCATGTTCTCCGCGATGGCCAGCCAACCGGTGACCTTGACGGGGAGCTTCAGGTCGGCGACCGCCCGGACCGCGGCCAGCACGGCCGCGGCACCCGACATGTCGCTCTTCATCGTCTCCATGCCGCCCGCGGGCTTCAGCGAGAGACCGCCGGAGTCGAAGGTGATGCCCTTGCCGACGAACGCGAGGTGGCCCTTGGCCTTGGCCGGTGCGTGCTCCACGACGACCAGGCGCGGGGGACGCGAAGACCCCTGGCCCACACCGAGGATGCCGCCGAAGCCGCCGTCGGCCAGGGCCTGCTCGTCCAGCACGCGGACGGTGAGCGAGGTCCCCGCCGCGGCCTGCAGCGCCGCCGCGGCGAGGTCGGCCGGTGCGAGGTCGCCCGGTGCCGTGTTGATGAGGTCGCGAGCCGTCGCGACGGCCCGGGCGAGGACCTCGGCCCGCTCGACCGCGGCGCGGAAGGTCTTGTCCCGGGGCTTGTCGACCAGCAGCGTGACCTCGGCGACCGGTTCACGCTCGGCGGCCTTGTAGCGGGTGAAGGCGTAGGCACCGAGCCCGGCGCCCTCGGCGACAGCGGCCAGCGTGGCGGCGTCGGGGGTGGGCAACGCGAACGCGACCCGGCCCTTGCCGGTGAGGGCGCGCACGGCCTGACCCGCGGCGCGGCGCAGGGTCTCGTGGTCGGGGGCGGTGCCGACGCCCACGAGTGCGACCAGGGGCGTGGCGAGCCCGGTCGTCCCGGGGACGAGGTGCACGGTGCCCGGTTTGCCGTTCGCACCCAGGGCCAGCGCGGCCTCGGCCAGCGCGGAACGCGTCGCGCGGGGGAGGTCGTCACCCCCCAGGACCTCGGGGGCGCCGGGACGCTTGCCGGTCGCGGGAGCCAGTCCCAGGACCAGCGCGTCGACCGAGACGCTCTTGACGGACTTGCTGCTGAGCAGGAGACGTGACACCACGGCACCCTAACGTGGGGGCGTGATCCAGCCACCTGCGCCGCACCCGGACCCCGACGTCAGCGCCGGCCCGCACGAGCTCCGCCCCGGTCTGTGGTGGCGTCAGGTCGGCGTGGCCGACGTCCCCGCGCTGCAGGAGATCTGCCTGCGCACCGGTGACGCGGGTCGCGACGCGACCGCGCGCACGGCCTTCCCCGAACTGCTCGCCGACGTCTACGCGACGCCGTACGCCCACCACGAGGCCCGGTTCGGAACCGTCGTCGAGGACGCCGACGGCGTCGCCGGGTACCTCCTCGGCTGCCGGGACACCGCCGCGTTCGAACGCTGGCGCGAGGCGGAGTGGTGGCCGCCGCTGCGGGCGCGCTACCCCCGCCCGGAGGACGTGCAGGGCTTCGACGCCGGGCCGCTGCGGACCGTCCACGGCGGTGTCACCCCGGAACCCGTCTGGGCCACCCACCCTTCGCACCTGCACGTCGACCTGCTGCCCCGGCTGCAGGGCAAGGGGATCGGGCGGGCGCTGGTGCAGCGGGTCTGCGCCCAGCTGGCGGCCGACGGGTCGCCGGGGGTCCACCTCGGCGTGTCGGGCGCCAACCCCGGCGCCGTCGCGTTCTACCGGCGCGCGGGGTTGGTGGAACTCGCCGCGACGGCGCGGGGCTACACGTTCGGGCGGTCGTTCGGGTCGGTGGGTCCTTCCGCGGCGGGTTCCACCGCAACGGGTTCCACCGCGACGGCTCCGGCCTCCTGAACCGGGGCCCCGGGTTCCGGCTCGGGCTCGGGCTCCGGCTCGGGCTCGGGCTCCGGTTCCGGGTCGGGCAGCGGGGGGAGCGCCGCCTCGTCCGCCGCAGCCAGGGCCTGCGCAGCCCGCAGCACGCCGAGGGCGCTGAGCGCGCCCGACCCGCCCCCGCGACCGGCGCCGAGGTCCAGCACCGGCACCATCTTCAGCCGGTCCGCGGCGAGGGCCTGCGCCGGTTCCGCGCTCGCCGCGCCGACCTGCCACCACTTCTCCGCCCCCGGCACCCCGCGCGAGGCGAGCAGTGCGGCGGCGACCCCGACCACCCCGTCCAGCAGCACCGGGGTCCGGCGGGCCGCGGCCCGCAGCAGGAACCCGACCGCAGCGGCCAGGTCGGCGCTCGCGACGGCCTGCAGGACGGCGGTGGGCCGGGTCGCGAGCTTGCGCGAGCGGCGGACGGCGTCGCGCACGGCGGCCGTCTTGCGCATCCAGGCGTCGTCGTCGACGCCGCTGCCGCGTCCGACGACGTCGACCGCGCCCTTGCGCAGGCAGGCGGCCACCAGCGTCGCGGCGACGGTCGTCGCCCCGGCGCCCAGGTCACCGAGCAGCAGCAGGTCCACCCCGGCGTCGACCTCGGCGTCGGCGATCGCCGCCCCCGCGCGGACCGCGGCCTCGACCTCCTCGGCGCTCAGCGCGTCCCCGACGGCGATGTCCCCGGCGGGCCGGAGCGCGTGCTCGAGCACGGCAGCGGGCACGCCGTCGGGGCCCTGCTCGCCCCAGTCCACGCCCAGGGCGTGCACGGCCACGGGGACCCCGACCGCCGCGGCGAGGGCGGCGAAGGCCCCCCGACCGGCGACGAGTTCGCGCACGGCCTGCGCCGTCCACCCCGGCTCCAGCCGGGAGATCCCCCGGGCGGCGACACCGTGGTCACCCGCGAAGACGACCAGGCGCACCCGCTCCAGCGGAGCCGGCACGTCACGGTCCTGCGTCCCGGCGAGCCAGGACGCCAGCCCATCGGCGCGCGAGGCCGGACGCAGCGGCGCCACCAGCCGGGGGCGCGCGAGCGGGGTGTGCGGCGAGCGCAGACCCTCGGCGATCTCACGCAGGTTCAACGGCCGCGGGCCGTCGGTCATCGGTGCTCCTCGGTGGGACGGGTGGGACGGGTCTCGCAGCGTGCCACGCGACCGCGCACGGCGGCGTGCCCCGCATGGTCGCACCTCCGGGCGCCCCGGCGGGCGAGCCGTCCCTTGTCGCTCGTCGCCGACCGGCCTACCGTTCTCGCACCCGGGTCCGACGGAGGGCCCGAGGGGGAGGGACGAGCGGGTGTCGGCACGGTTGTCCCGATCGCGCGAGGACTGGCTGGCGTCCTGCGAGAGCGGGCCCGCGGGGACGCCGTTGCCCGGTGCCCGCGACCTCGTGTCCTCCTCCTGGTGGCGGGCGCGCAGCACCGGCCTCGACCCCGACCGCGTCCTGCCCCCGGTCCTGCTCGAGGGGACCGACCTGCTCGAGCGTCGCGACGCCCACCCCCTCGCCGGTGTCCTGCCCACCGCCCGTCGGTTGCTGCTCGAGGAACCCCTCGGGGTGCCCGTCCTGATGGCCGTCAGCGACGTCGACGGGACGTTGCTGTGGGTCGAGGGCGACCCGGGACTGCGCCGGGCGGCCGAACGGATGGCCTTCACCGCCGGGGCGCGCTGGAGCGAGGACGTCGCCGGCCTCAACGCCCCGGGGACGGCCCTCGCCCTCGGCCGTCCCGTCCGGGTCCGGGCGGAGGAGCACTACGCGACGGCCGTCTCCCGCTGGAGCTGCTCCGCCGCCCCGGTGCGCGACCCCTCCTCCGGGGAGGTGCTCGGCGTCCTCGACCTCACCGGCGGGGACGACCTCGGCCGGGAACGGGCCCTGCAGTTCGTGCGCGCCGCCGTCGGGGCGCTCGAGGGGGAGCTGCGGGTCGCCGCGCTGCGCCGTGGCCTCGGGGGGACGCCCGTCGCGCTGCCGCCACCCGCTCCCCGGTTGTCGGTGCTGGGGTCCGCCGCGCACCTCGGGGTCGCCGCCGACGTCCGCCCGTTGTCGTTGCGCCACAGCGAGGTCCTGCTCACGCTGCTCACCGGCCCGGAGGGTGGGCAGTCCGCGGCCCGGCTGGCCGCCGAGCTCGACGAACGCCACCTCGCCCCCGTGTCGGTGCGCGCCGAGGTGCACCGGCTGCGGTCGGTGCTCGGGGAACGCACCCGGGGTCTCGTCGCGCTGTCGCCCGCGCCCTACCGGCTGGTCGGAGCGCTCGGCTGCGACGCCCTCGAGGTCCGGGACGCGCTGCGGGCCGGCCGGGTGCGGGACGCGGTCCGGGGCTGGACCGGTGACCTGCTGCCCGCCTCCGACGCCCCCGGGATCCGGGAACTGCGCGAGGAACTGCGCGCCGGGCTGCGCGCCGCCGTCCTCGAGGGGGAGGACGACCAGGCCCTGCTGGAGTTCTCCCGGACCGGCATCGGTCGTGACGACCCCGTCGTGGCCCACGACCTCGTCCGACGCCTCGCCCCCGGGGATCCCGGGCGGGCCGAGGCGCTGGCCCGGGAGGTCCGCCTCCGCGGGTGAGCGCCGCCTGCAACGGGGTTGCAACGCAGCACGGCGCACTGTGGTGGGCAGCGACGGAGCAGTCGCTGTTCTCCTTCACCACGGAGGTCTCCATGACGGTCTACGAAGCCCCCGGACGCACCGGCAGCGTGGTCGAGTACGCCGACCGCTACGACCACTGGATCGGCGGCGAACGCGTGGCGCCCGCCGAGGGCGGCTACTTCGAGAACCCCAGCCCCGTGAACGGGCAGACCTTCACCGAGGTGGCCCGCGGCACCGCGGCCGACATCGAACGGGCCCTCGACGCCGCCCACGCCGCGGCTCCCGCCTGGGGCCGCACCTCGGTCGCCGAACGTGCCCTCGTCCTGAACCGGATCGCCGACCGCATCGAGGCCAACCTCGAGAAGATCGCCGTCGCCGAGACCTGGGACAACGGCAAACCCGTCCGCGAGTGCCTCGCCGCCGACATCCCGCTCGTCGTGGACCACCTGCGCTACTTCGCGGGCGTCGTCCGCGCCCAGGAGGGCGGGATCTCGCAGATCGACGAGGACACCGTCGCCTACCACTTCCACGAACCCCTGGGCGTGGTCGGGCAGATCATCCCCTGGAACTTCCCGCTGCTGATGGCGATCTGGAAGCTGGCCCCGGCGCTCGCGGCGGGCAACTGCGTCGTCCTGAAGCCGGCGGAACAGACCCCGGCCTCGATCATGTTCCTGATGGACCTCATCGGCGACCTGCTGCCACCGGGCGTGGTGAACGTCGTCAACGGGTTCGGGGCCGAGGCCGGGAAACCCCTGGCCAGCAACCCGCGCATCCGCAAGATCGCCTTCACCGGTGAGACGACGACCGGCCGCCTGATCATGCAGTACGCGAGCCAGAACCTCATCCCGGTCACGCTGGAACTGGGCGGCAAGAGCCCGAACATCTTCTTCGACGACGTGGCGAGCGCGCACGACGACTTCTACGACAAGTCCCTCGAGGGTTTCACGATGTTCGCCCTCAACCAGGGCGAGGTCTGCACCTGCCCGTCGCGCGCCCTGATCCAGAACGGGATCTACGAGTCGTTCCTGGCCGACGCCGTGGAACGCACCCGCGCCATCAAGCAGGGGAACCCGCTGGACACCGAGACGATGATCGGCGCCCAGGCCAGCAACGACCAGCTCGAGAAGATCCTCTCCTACATCGACATCGGCAAGCAGGAGGGCGCCAAGCTCCTCATCGGCGGCGACCGGGCCGACCTCGGGGGCGACCTCGCCGGCGGGTACTACGTGAACCCGACGATCTTCGAGGGCGACAACTCGATGCGCATCTTCCAGGAGGAGATCTTCGGGCCCGTGGTCTCGGTGACCCGCTTCGAGGGCCCGGACGACGCGCTGAAGATCGCCAACGACACCCTCTACGGTCTCGGGGCCGGGGTGTGGTCCCGCGACATCCACCTCGCCTACCGCATGGGCCGGGGGATCCAGGCCGGGCGGGTGTGGACGAACAACTACCACGCCTACCCCGCGCACGCCGCGTTCGGCGGGTACAAGAGCTCGGGCATCGGGCGGGAGAACCACAAGATGATGCTGGACCACTACCAGCAGACGAAGAACCTCCTCGTCAGCTACTCCACGAGCAAGCTCGGCTTCTTCTGAGCCACCGCGCGCGTTCGCCCCTCCCGACGAGAAGGAGTTCGACGATGACCCCGACGATCGCACCGCCCGGCGTCTCCCGTCCCGCGGGTGACCGGGAGACGACGTGCCGGTAGGACTGACCGCGGAGGCGGCGGCGCAGTTGCGCCGCCTCCGCGCCCGGCACGGGGAGCTGATGTTCCACCAGTCGGGGGGCTGCTGCGACGGCAGTTCCCCGATGTGCTTCCCCGACGGCGACTTCATCCTCTCCGACGCGGACGAGTTCCTCGGGAACCTCGAGATCCCGGCCGAGGAGGCTTCCGAGGCGTTCACCGTCGGGGTGTGGATGTCGAAGGAGCAGTACCTGCGCTGGGCCCACACCGAACTGACCATCGACCTCGTCCCCGGGCGCGGGGCCGGGTTCTCGCTCGAGGCGCCGGACGGGGTGCGCTTCCTCGTCCGGTCCCGGTTGTGCCGGGTCTGAGCGGGAGGTTCCCGGTCTCCCCGGTCCTCGCGGAGGACGGGTGGCTACGGTGGCCCGCGTGAGCGACGCCGACACCCGCCCTGAACCCGTGACCTTCGCCCTGCTCGGGTACGGCGGGGGTGGGCGCTTCTTCCACGCCCCGATCATCGCGGGCGCCCCCGGGGCCCGGCTGGGGGTCGTCGTGACCTCCGACGCCGAACGGGCGGCGCGGGCGAGGGCCGAGCACGGGGTCGAGGTCGTCGGCTCGCTCGCCGAGGCGAAGGCCCTGGGTGTGGACGCGGTCGCGATCTCCACCCCGGCGGCGACGCACACGGACCTGACGAACCAGGCGATCGACCTGGGTCTGCCCGTGGTCTGCGACAAGCCCTTCGCCCTCGACGCCCGGAGCGCGATCGAGACGGTGCAGCGCGCGGAGGCCGCCGGGGTGCTGCTGGCGCCGTTCCAGAACCGCCGTTGGGACTCCGACTTCCTGACCCTGCAGCGGGTGCTGACCGAGGGGGAACTCGGGGACGTGGTGCGCTTGGAGTCCTCCTTCGAGCGGTGGTCCGCGGGCGACCCGCCGGCGGCCGGGGGCGGCCTGGTCCGCGACTTCGGAGCGCACCTGGTCGACCAGGCGCTGCACCTCTTCGGGCCGGCGCGCAGCGTGAACGCGCAGGCCCGGGGCGGGAAGGGGAGCGAGGACGACTTCCGGATCCAGATCGAGCACGTCGGTGGGGTGCGCAGCGAACTGTCCGGGTCGTGGAAGCAGGCCCTGCCGGGACCGCGCTACCGCGTGACGGGCACCCGGGGCAGCTTCGTCGTCGAGTCCCCGATGGACGTCCAGGAGGAGGTCCTCCTCTCGGGCCGGACACCCTCCTCCGAAGGCGCGGCGTGGGGCGCGGAGCCCGCGAGTCGCTGGGGGTGGCTCGCCCTCGGTGGCGGCGCGGTGCGCCGGGTGCCCAGCGAGGCCGGCCGCTGGCCCGACTTCTACGCCGGGTTCGCGGCCGCGGTGCGCGGGCGGGGTCCCGTCCCCGTCGACCCGTGGGACGCGGTCGAGACCTGCACCACCGTGGACGCGGTGCACGGCAGCATCGAACACCAGGAGGTCGTCTATCTCACGGAGTGAGACGGTCGTCTCGCTCGTTGGATGCCTCACAGCTGGGGCGTAGGATCTGCGTCACACCCGGAGCGGCGACGGCGACCCCGGTTGGGCGACTCCGGGTGTCACCCGCCCGCCAGGACGAACCCTGGGAACGGCTCCCGCACCCACCCGTCGTCCGAAGGTTTCCACTCATGGGTCCCGCCGACCTCAGCACCACCCGGGCCGCGCCGCCGACCAACCCCACGGGGAAGGTCGCAGCCGCCAGCCTCATCGGCACCACGATCGAGTTCTACGACTTCTACGTCTACGCGACGGCCGCCGTCCTCGTCTTCCCGCAGCTCTTCTTCCCCTCCGACAACGACACCGCCGCCGCGCTGGCGTCGCTGGCGTCCTTCGCGATCGCCTTCGTCGCGCGCCCCATCGGCTCGGTCGTGTTCGGGCACTTCGGCGACCGGATCGGCCGCAAGACGACGCTCGTCGCCGCGTTGCTCGTCATGGGCGTCTCGACGGTGCTCATCGGCGTCCTGCCGACGCACGCGAGCGCCGGGACCCTCGCTCCCGTCCTGCTCTGCATCCTGCGTTTCGGGCAGGGTTTCGGGCTGGGGGGTGAGTGGGGCGGCGCGGCGCTGCTCGCGACGGAGAACGCCCCGGCGAACCGCCGGGCCCTCTACGGCATGTTCCCCCAGCTCGGTGCGCCGCTCGGCTTCATCATCGCGAACACGCTGTTCATCGTCCTCTCCTCGACCATGAGCGACGCGACGTTCACCGCGTGGGGCTGGCGGGTGCCGTTCCTGCTCAGCGCCGTGCTGGTGGTCCTGGGGCTCTGGATCCGGCTCAGCCTGGCCGAGACGCCGATCTTCGCCAAGGCGCTGTCGGAGAACCGCCGGGTGCGCGTCCCGGTCGCGGAGACCTTCCGCAGCAGCTGGCGCATCGTCGTCCTCGGCGCCTTCTCGGTGATGCTGACGTACACCCTCTTCTACCTCACCACGACCTGGTCGCTCAGCTACGGGACCAAGGCGCTGGCCTACTCCCGTCACGACTTCCTGCTGATGCTGTGCGTCGCCGTGCTCTTCATGGCCGCCGCCACCCCGCTCTCCGGGATCCTCTCCGACCGGATCGGTCGTCGTCCGGTCCTGGCCACCGCGATGGTCGGCGGCGCGGTCGTGGGGCTGCTGACCGGTCCGCTGCTGGGTTCCGGCAGCACCGCACTGGTCATGGTGTGGCTGTGCGCCGGGTTGTTCTTCATGGGCCTGGTGTTCGGTCCGATCGGGGCGTACCTGCCCGAGCTCTTCCCGACCAACGTCCGCTACACCGGGGCCTCGCTGGCCTTCAACTGCGGCAGCATCCTCGGCGCCTCCCTCGCGCCGTACACCGCGGTGAAGCTGGCCGCGGCCCACGGCGTCGGTTGGGTCGGGTTCTACCTGGCCGGCACGGCCGTCGTCAGCCTCGTCGCGCTGTCGCTGTTGCGCGAGACCCGGACGTCCTCGATCAGCTGATCCACCGTCTATCGTGAGGCACCACGGCCGCGGGGACGGCGGCCGTGGTGCTCGAACGCAGCGTGACGACCGGGGGAGTGCAGGACGTGGTGGCTGGATCGGGACGCGCCTACAAGACGGTGTACCGACACCTGCTGACGCGCATCGACGCCGAGGACGCCCACCGCTGGGCCTTCGCCGGGATGCGGGTCGCGAGCCGCGTTCCCGTTGCCTCGCAGGTGCTGCGCCGTGTCTTCGTCGAACCGGATCCCCGGTTGCGCACGACGGTCTTCGGCCTCGACTTCCCGACCCCGCTGGGGTTGGCCGCCGGGTTCGACAAGAACGCCACGGGGATCGCGGCGCTCGGCAACTTCGGGTTCTCCTGCGTCGAGATCGGGACCGTGACGGCCCTGCCGCAGCCGGGGAACCCCAGACCCCGTCTGCACCGGCTCGTCGCCGACCGGGCCGTCGTGAACCGGATGGGTTTCAACAACGCCGGCGCCGAGGTCGTGGCGCGGCGGTTGCGCCAGGTGCGGGCCGTCCCGCCCGTGCACCCCGTCGTGATCGGGGTGAACATCGGCAAGAGCAAGGTCGTGGCCGAGGCCGACGCCGCCTCCGACTACGCGGTCTCGGCGCGGCTCCTCGCCCCCTACGCCGACTACCTCGTCGTCAACGTCTCCTCCCCGAACACGCCGGGACTGCGTGACCTCCAGGCCGTCGAGAAGCTCCGGCCGGTGCTGCGCTCCGTGCGCGAGGCCGCCGACGCCGCCGCCCACCGCCACGTCCCGCTCCTGGTGAAGATCGCCCCCGACCTCTCCGACACCGACGTCGACGCCGTCGCCGACCTCGCCCTGGAGGAGGAGCTCGACGGGATCGTCGCCACGAACACCACGATCTCGCGCGAGGGACTGCGTTCCGGCGCAACGCTCGTCGTCGCCGCCGGTGGGGGCGGTCTCTCCGGTGCCCCGCTGAAGGAGCGTTCGGTCGAGGTGCTGCGCCGGCTCGCTGCGCGCACCCACGGACGCCTCGTGCTGATCAGCGTGGGGGGGATCGAGACGGCCGCGGACGTCCAGGAACGCCTCGACGCCGGCGCCTCGCTCGTGCAGGCCTACACCGCGTTCGTCTACGAGGGCCCGGGCTGGGCCCGACGCGTCCTGGGCGAACTGGCTGCCAGCCGCACCCGTCGTGAGGGCGACAAGCGGTTCTGAGTTGTGCCACCCGCGGACGCGGGTGATGGTCGGACCCGTGACCGACCTGGCCCGACGCCCCTCCGCTTCCTCCGACGGGCCCTCCTCCTCCGACCCGGCACCCGATCCGAACCGCTGGCGTGCCCTCGGGGTCTGCCTCGCCGTCGGGTTCATGACCCTCCTCGACGTCTCCATCGTGAACGTCGCGCTGCCCTCGATCGAGACGTCCCTGGGGGCGGGGTCCAGCCAGATCCAGTGGATCGTCGCCGGCTACGCCCTCGCCTTCGGCCTGGTCCTCGTCCCCGCCGGGCGCGTCGGCGACCTCTACTCCCGGCGGCTGCTCTTCGTCGTGGGCCTCGCCGGTTTCGTCCTCACCAGCGCGGGGGCCGGGCTCGTCCAGTCCGCGACGGCGCTCTCGATCGTCCGCCTCGCCCAGGGGGTGACGGCCGGGCTGGTCAACCCCCAGGTCCTCGCCCTCATCCAGGAGCTGTTCTCCGGCGCCGAACGGGGCAAGGCCTTCGGGCTGTTCGGAACCACCATCGGGCTCTCCACCGCCATCGGGCCGCTGCTCGGCGGCGGGATCCTCGCGGTGTTCGGCGAGGATCAGGGCTGGCGGGGGGTCTTCCTGGTGAACGTCCCCATCGGGATCGTGCTGCTGCCGCTGGCGTGGAAGTGGCTGCCCGGCCGCGACCGGTCGAGGGCCCGCTCCAAGCTCCACCTCGACGTCCCGGGGTTGCTGCTGCTGGCCGCGGCCACGGTGTTCGGCATGCTGCCCTTCGTCCTCACCACCGGCCAGGGGGACTCACCCGCCCGCTGGTGGTTCCTGCTGCCGGGTGCGGTGCTGCTCGCCGCGTTCGTCGGCTGGGAACGCTGGGAGGGCAAGCGCGGTCGCGACCCGGTCGTGGCCGGTGAGCTGGTGCGCACGGCGTCCTTCACCGGCGGCGCCCTCGTCGGGATCGCCTACTTCGCCGGGTTCACCGGGATCTTCCTCGTCGTCACGCTCTACCTGCAGACCGGGCTGGGGTTCTCGCCCCTGCAGGCCGGGCTGGTGCAGACGCCCTTCGCGGTGATGTCCGCGATCTTCGCCCAGGTCGGGGGGCGCCAGGTGAACCGGCGCGGTCGGCCGGTCGTCGTCGTCGGGCTGGTCGTCGTGGCCGTGGGGCTGGCCGGGGCCGACGTGGTGTCCGCCGCCCTCCAGGGCACCGCCGGCGCGCTCGCCCTGTCGGCGTGCCTCGCGGTCGCGGGGGCCGGCAGCGGGCTCGTGATCTCCCCAAACCAGACGCTGACGTTGGCCGAGGTGCCGCGCAGCGTCGCCGGGGTCGCGGGCGGGGTCCTGCAGACGGGACAGCGCGTGGGCTCGGCCGTCGGTGTCGCAGCCACCACCGCGATCTTCTTCTCCACCGTCGCCGCGGGTCCGCGCTCGCAGGAGGTCTTCGGCGAGGCGCTCTCCGACGGGCTGCGCGTCTCGCTGGGACTCGTCGTGCTCGCGCTGGTGCTGGCGATCGTCGACCTGCGCCGCCGCGCCGCGCACCAGCACGGCGCGCACGACGCCAGCGCGGCCCGGCACCGGGTCGAGTAGGTTCGCGAGGGTGAGACCGACGCAGTGGACCTGGAAGTACGAGGACGTCGAGGGTCGTGCCCTCGACGGTGACGAGACGGTGTTCCCGACGCAGTCCGACGCCGAGGTGTGGATCGGTGAGTCGTGGCGTGAGCTGCGCGCCCGCGGCGTCGAGAACGCCCACCTGTGGGCGGACGGCGCCGAGGTCTACGGCCCGCTCTCGCTGCGCCCCGTCGACTGACGAACCGTGATCTTGCTGGAAGACCCAGCAAGATCACGGTCGGGGATCAGGACGGGCGGGACGTGGGGGCGGTCGCGGCGGTGCGGGCGGGGTCGCGCTCGACGACCTCGCCGAGGGCGGCGTCGATCTTCTGGAGCAGCTCCGCCGGGATCGTCACGCCGGAGGCCTTGACGTTCTCGTGCACCTGCTCGGGACGCGAGGCGCCGATGATCGCGGCCGCGACGTTGTCGTTCTGCAGCACCCACGCGACGGCCAGCTGCGCCATCGAGAGCTGCAGCTCGCTCGCCACCGACTTCAGCTCCTGGACCCGCGACAGCACGTCGTCGCGCATCCAGCGGCTGATCATCTGCTTGCCACCCTTCTCGTCGGTGGCCCGGCTGCCCTCGGGCGGCGCGCCACCAGGGGTGTACTTGCCGGTCAGCACGCCCTGGGCGATGGGGGAGAAGACGACCTGGGAGATGCCCAGCTCGCGCGAGGTCGGGACGACCTCCTCCTCGATCACGCGGTAGAGCGCGGAGTACTGCGGCTGGTTGGAGATGAGCTGGAAACCCAGGTCCTTCGCCAGCGCGTGGCCCTGGCGGAGCTGGTCGGCGGTCCACTCGCTCACGCCGATGTAGAGCGCCTTGCCGGCGCGGACGACGTCGGCGAAGGCCTGCATCGTCTCCTCGACCGGGGTCGAGACGTCCCAGCGGTGAGCCTGGTAGACGTCGACGTGGTCGGTGCCGAGCCGCTTGAGCGACCCGTCGATGGACTCGTGGATGTGCTTGCGGGACAAGCCCGAATCGTTGTGGCCCTTGGGGCCGGTCGGGAAGAAGACCTTCGTCAGGATCTCCAGGCTCTCCCGGCGCTGGCCCTTGAGCGCGATGCCCAGGACCGTCTCGGCGGCCGTGTTCGCGTAGACGTCAGCCGTGTCGAACGTCGAGATGCCCGCGTCGAGCGCGGCGTGGACGCACGCGATCGCCGCGTCGTTCTCGACCTGGGAGCCGTGGGTGAGCCAGTTGCCAAAGGTGATCTCTGAGATCTTCAGTCCGCTGCGACCGAGGTGTCGGAACTCCATGGTCGCGAACCTAACCTGTGGGCGCTCAGACGGCGAGGGCCTCGGGGGCGAGTCGGTCCACCGTGGAGCTGCGGGCGGCCAGCAGCACGCGCGTCGCACCGGACGCGGTGAGCGCGGCACCGAGGAGGTGCAGGACCACCGCGACCCCCGGGAGGCCGTCGAGGCTCTGGTAGATCCCGAGGCCGGCCTGGAGGACGAAGAGGACCAGCAGGATCGTCGCGCGACGGTGGACCAGGTCGTCCCCGGCACGCTTCGCCACGACGACCACGACGGCCGCGAGCACCAGCGCGAGGACGGCCGAGATCCCGTGCACGACCGTGACGGCCGTCCAGCTCGCCGGGATGCGGTGGATCTCGGCGCTGTCACCGGGGTGCGGCCCGGACCCGGTGACGATCGTGCCCAGCACCACGACGACACCGGTCACCACGACCAGCCCACGGGCCAGCCGGCGGGTCGTCTCGGCCGGTGCGGGGACCACCGCGCGGTGGGCGATGTCGTAGCTGACCGTCGCGGAGACCAGCAGGGCGATGGCGGCGACGAAGTGGGCGGCCACGATGTAGGGGTTCAGCCCGGTGAGGACGGTGATCCCCCCGACGACGGCGTTGAGGACGACCCCGAGGAACTGCCCCCAGCCGGACCAGAGCAGCGCGCGGTGACGCGGCCGCTGCAGCAGGCAGGCGATGATCACGGCCCCGACGGCGATGCAGATGACCGTCGTGAGGAGCCGGTTGCCGAACTCGATCGCGCCGTGGATGCCCGTCGAGGCGGCGGCGGAGGTGAAGGAGTCGGCGGTGCAGCGCGGCCAGGTCGGGCAGCCGAGCCCGGAGCCGGAGACCCGGACGATCCCGCCGGTCACGATGATGAGGATGGCGACGGCCAGGGCCGCCGCGGTCGTCCAGCGGACGGCGCGGGAGTGGGTCACGGTGCGGCTCCGGTCAGCGGGGGAGGGCGCCGCGGTCCACCATCGGCACCGGTCGGCGCATCCGGCGGATCTGCAGCGCACGGGTGACGCCGTAGGAGACGAGACCGCGCTCGGGCTCGGGGAACCGGGCCTTCACCGCACGGGACACCTTGCGGCCCAGCAGGATGCTGTCGATGATCACGACGGCCAGCATCAGGTAGATGAGCAGCGTGGTGCCGAGCAGGAGCTGCGCGGAACCCAGCGGCTGGGCGATCATCGAGAGGATCAGCGAGGCACCGGCGATGATGAGGAAGTACTCACCGACGTTGCGACGGGCGTCGACGACGTCGCGGACGAAGCGCTTCTGGGCTCCGCGGTCGCGCACCGGCAGGTAGCGCTCGTCGCCCGTGAGCAACGCGGTCTGCATCTTGGCGCGCTGTTCGCGCTGGGCCTCGCGGCTCAGCTTCTGCGCGGCCTTGCGGTCGGTGGGGACCAGGGGGCGGGCGTTGCGGGCGCGGGCCTCGCTGCGCTTCGGCGTGGGGCGGCCCTTGCCGCCCTCCTTGGTCAGCTCGACGAGCGACCCCTCGACGACCTGGGTCGAGGCGGCTGGCTTCTCCTTCGAGCGTCCGAACACGAGACCGAGGGTACGTCACCGCGCACCACCTCCACCTCCTCCTGCGGCGGTGGGGCCTGTGTAGCGTCGCGGTCGTGACGGACCTCACGCTGCCATCCCCCGGACCCGACCGCACCGCCGCCCTGCGGGCCGCCTCGAGCGCCCAGGACGCCGCCACCCGCGCCGACCTCGAGGCGCTCGTGCGCATCCCCAGCGTCTCGGCGCGCGCCTTCGACGCCGCGCACGTCAGCGCCAGCGCGCAGGCCACCGTGGAACTGCTGCGCACGGCCGGGATGCCGAGCGTGGAGATCGTGACGGCGCACGCCGCGACGCCCGAGGGGGACCTGGAGTCCAACCCCGCCGTGATCGCGCACCGCCCGGCCCCGGCCGGTGCCCCGACCGTCCTGCTCTACGCCCACCACGACGTGCAGCCGCCGGGGGAGGAGGCCGCCTGGTCCTCGCCCGCCTTCGAGCCGACGGAACGGGACGGACGCCTCTACGGCCGCGGCGCCGCCGACGACAAGGCCGGGGTGATGGCCCACGTCCACGCCCTGCGCACGCTGCTGCCGCTGTGGGGCCCCGGGGACGGGGTCGGCGTGACCGTCTTCCTGGAGGGGGAGGAGGAGATCGGCTCGCCGACCTTCGGCGCCTTCCTCGCCCAGCACCGCGAGGCGCTGGCCGCGGACGTCATCGTCGTCGCGGACTCCGGCAACTGGCGGATCGGGATCCCGGCGATCACCACCACCCTGCGCGGTCTCGTCGACTGCGACGTCACCGTCGACGTGCTCACCCACGCCGTGCACTCCGGGGTCAACGGTGGGCCGGTGCTCGACGCCCTCACCAGCCTGGCCCGTCTGCTCGCGACGCTGCACGACGAGAACGGCGACGTGGCGGTGAAGGGGCTGCTCACCACCTCCGCCCCCGACGTCGACCTCACGGAGGAGATGTTCCGCTCCGACGCCGGCGTGCTGGCGCAGGTCCACCTCGCGGGGACGGGGACGATCGCGCAACGGCTCTGGACCAAGCCCGCCATCGCCGTCATCGGCCTGGACGCCACCCCGGTGGACCGGGCCAGCAACACCCTGGTCCCCTCCGCCCGGGCCAAGATCAGCATGCGCATCGCCCCGGGGCAGGACCCGTCGGCGGCGATGACGGCCCTGCGGCGCCACCTCCTGGCCAACGCCCCGTTCGGGGCGCGGGTCACCGTCGCCGACGGCGAGGAGGGGCAGGCGTTCTCCGCCGACACCACCTCCACGGCGCACGACGTGGCCCGGGCCGCCTTCGCCGAGGCCTACGGCGCACCGACGGTCGAGATGGGCATGGGCGGGTCCATCCCGTTCGTCGCCGACCTCGCCGCGGTCTACCCCGGCGCCGCGATCCTGGTCACCGGGGTCGAGGACCCCGACTCCCGGGCCCACGGGGCCGACGAGTCGCTGCACCTGGTGGACTTCACCCACGCGTGCCTCGGCGAGGTGCTCCTGCTCGACGGTCTCTCCGCGGCGACGTAACCTCGGGGCAGGGAACATCCGCGGTCACCGCGCCGTTCCTGACGAGGACTGCACGGCAAGGCCCCGCGAGCGAATCTGGAGACGATGCTCATGACCACGACCACCGACACGACCACCACCGGGTCGACGGGTGCGAGCCACGGGGTCCTGCTGACCGACGTGGCCGCGACGAAGGTCCGCACGCTGCTCGAGCAGGAGGGCCGCGACGACCTGCGTCTGCGCATCGCCGTCCAGCCCGGTGGCTGCTCAGGCCTCATCTACCAGCTCTACTTCGACGAGCGCACGCTGGACGGGGACGCCCTGCGCGACTTCGACGGCGTCGAGGTCGTCGTGGACAAGATGAGCACCCCCTACCTCGAGGGCGCCACCATCGACTTCGCGGACACGATCGAGAAGCAGGGCTTCACGATCGACAACCCCAACGCTGGGAGCAGCTGCGCCTGCGGTGACTCCTTCAGCTGATCCGCAGCACCCCGCACTGCACCCGTCGGCCCCCGCACCCACCGGTGCGGGGGCCGACTGCGTCTGGCGGGTACCCCTGCCCGAGGGGCCGCAGGGTCGCCGACGCCGGGATCCGGGTCCGGCCCTCTTCGGGTTCGCCGACCTCGCCGTCGAGGCGGGGGAGGACCTCGCCGCCGCGGGTGGGGACCTCTCCCCGGCGACCCTCCTCGAGGCCTACCGGCACGGGTTCTTCCCGATGGGCCTGGGGGGCGGCGGTGCCGGGCCGGTCGGCTGGTGGTCGCCGGACCCCCGTGGCCTCCTCGTCCCCGAGCGGATCCACGTGTCGCGGTCGTTGCGCCGCTCGTCGCGCCGCTTCGAGGTGCGCGTCGACACCGCCTTCGAGGAGGTCGTCGCCGGCTGCGCCGACCCCGGACGCAGCGGCGCCTGGATCACCCGGGAGGTGGCCCGGGCCTACGCCCGGCTGCACCGGCTGGGCTGGGCGCACTCCGTCGAGGTCTTCCTCGACGGGGAGCTCGCCGGCGGTCTCTACGGCCTCAGCATCGGCGGGCTCTTCGCGGCGGAGTCGAAGTTCCACCGCGTCACCGACGCCTCCAAGGCGGCGGTCGTGGCGCTGGCGCAGCTGATGACCGCCGATGGCGTCCCGGGTCGCCTCGTCGACGTGCAGTGGCGCACCGACCACCTGGCCACCCTGGGGGTGGAGGAGGTCGACCGCACGGCCTACCTGCGCCTCCTCGGGGCCGCCCTGCCGCTGCCCGTGCCCCGCGCGTTCACCGCTGCGGGGGTGCCCCGCGACGAGGTGCACGACGCGGCACGCCCCGATCGGCCCATCGACTACGACAAGGGGTAGTCTCCTCACCAAAGGACGGCTCTGCTCAAGACCAACGCGTCGGGAGCACGAAACGTCCCCGTTCACCGCACGAACCGTGGGAAGGCCGACGTTGGGCACGCGAGACTCGGGCGCGACACGTCGTCGCCGTCCCCCCAAGGCACTGCTGGCAGGCGCCCTCACCGGTGGTGCGGCCCTGCTGCTGTCCGGCTGCGCCGGCGACTGGCCGGACGCTTCGGCGAGCAACTTCTTCCTGCCGAACGCCAGCATCGGCGCGACGGACATGACCGACCGGATCTCCAAGCTCTGGGACGGGTCGTGGATCGCCGCCCTGGCGGTCGGCGTCCTGGTCTGGGCCCTGACGATCTGGTGCGTCGTGGCCTACCGGCGTCGCAAGAACGACCCGGAGATGCCGCCGCAGGTCCGCTACAACATGCCGATCGAGATCCTCTACACGATCGTCCCCGTGATGATGGTCGGTGTCCTCTTCTACTACGTGGCGCGCGACCAGCAGACGATCCTCGACACGAAGAAGGCCCCGGACGTCACGATCCAGGTCGTGGGCAAGAAGTGGTCCTGGGACTTCAACTACCTCGAGGACAACTCCAAGCCGGGCGTCTACGACACCGGTCGTCAGGCCGACCTCTCGGGTCGGGCCGACGTCGAGGACGAGCTCCCGACGCTGTACCTGCCCGTCAACGAGACGGTCCGCTTCGACCTGTACTCCCGCGACGTCATCCACTCGTTCTGGGTCCCGGCGTTCCTCATGAAGATGGACCTCATCCCGGGCAGCCCGAACGCCTTCCAGGTCACCCCCACCAAGGAGGGGACCTTCAAGGGCAAGTGCGCCGAGCTCTGCGGTGAGTACCACTCCGAGATGCTCTTCAACGTGAAGGTCGTCTCGGCGGAGGAGTACCAGCAGCACCTCGACGACCTCGACGCCGCGGGTCAGACCGGCTCGTTGCCGACGACCCTCGCCGGTGCCGAGGAACTCGCGGGTGTCCAGGCCGACTCCGTCGGCGAGGCCCCTGAGACCGCGAAGGACACGACCAGTGACGGGAACAACGGCTGATGGCTGCTGAGAGCTTCAACCTGCCCGGGACGGCAGCGCGCGTCACCACGCGCCAGCCCCTGGGGCAGGTCATCCCGCGCCGTCGTGGCGCGGTCATCGCCGGCTGGCTCTCCAGCACCGACCACAAGGTCATCGGCAACCTCTACTTCATCACCGCGTTCATCTGGTTCCTGCTCGCCGGGATCATGGCGCTGCTCATCCGTGCCGAGCTCTTCGAGCCCGGCATGCAGGTGTTCAACACCAAGAACGAGTACAACCAGGCGTTCACGATGCACGGCACGATCATGCTGCTGCTGTTCGCGACGCCGTTGTTCTCCGCCTTCGCGAACGCGATCATGCCGCTGCAGATCGGTGCACCGGACGTCGCCTTCCCGCGGCTGAACATGTTCGCGTACTGGCTCTTCCTCTTCGGCGGTCTCACCGCCGCGGCCGGTTTCGTCACCCCCGGCGGCGCCGCCTCCTTCGGGTGGTTCGCCTACGCGCCGCTGAGCGACGTCGTCCACTCGCCCGGTCTGGGCGGGAACCTCTGGGTCATGGGCCTGGCGTTCTCCGGGTTCGGGACGATCCTCGGTGCCGTCAACTTCATCACCACGATCATCTGCATGCGCGCCCCCGGCATGACGATGTTCCGGATGCCGATCTTCACCTGGAACACCCTCATCACCAGCGTGCTGGTCCTGATGGCCTTCCCGGTGCTGGCCGCCGCGCTGCTCGCGCTGGCCGCGGACCGCATCCTCGGGGCCCACGTCTTCGAGGCCGCGAACGGTGGGCCGATCCTCTGGCAGCACCTGTTCTGGTTCTTCGGGCACCCGGAGGTCTACATCATCGCGTTGCCGTTCTTCGGCATCGTGACCGAGATCTTCCCGGTGTTCAGCCGCAAGCCCGTCTTCGGCTACAAGGGCCTCGTCTTCGCGACGATCTCCATCGCCGGCCTCTCGGTGACGGTCTGGGCCCACCACATGTACGTGACCGGCAAGGTCCTGCTGCCGTTCTTCTCGTTCATGACGATGCTCATCGCGGTCCCGACGGGCGTGAAGTTCTTCAACTGGATCGGCACGATGTGGCGCGGGTCGCTGACCTTCGACACCCCGATGCTCTGGGCCGTCGGCTTCCTCATCACCTTCCTCTTCGGTGGTCTGACCGGCGTCATCCTCTCCGCGCCTCCGCTGGACTTCCAGCTCTCCGACTCCTACTTCGTCGTGGCGCACTTCCACTACGTCGTCTTCGGGACCGTCGTCTTCGCGATGTTCGCCGGCTTCTACTTCTGGTGGCCGAAGCTGACCGGGAAGATGCTGCACGAGGGCTGGGGCAAGCTGCACTTCTGGCTGCTCTTCGTCGGGTTCCACACGACCTTCCTCATCCAGCACTGGCTGGGTGCGGCCGGGATGCCGCGTCGTTACGCGGACTACCTGCCCGGTGAGGGGTTCACCACCATGAACCAGATCTCCACCATCGGGTCCTTCATCCTGGGCCTGTCGTTCCTGCCCTTCCTCTGGAACGTCTACCGCACCGCCCGCCACGGCGAGCAGGTCACCGTGGACGACCCCTGGGGCTACGGCGCCTCGCTGGAGTGGGCGACGTCCTGCCCGCCGCCGCGGCACAACTTCACCTCGCTGCCCCGGATCCGCTCGGAGCGTCCGGCGTTCGACCTGCACCACCCCGAGATCGCCGCGCACGACATCCACGACGGCGGCGGCAACCTGCTGGACGCGGTGTACGGCGGTTCCGACCGCCGTGGCCGTGAAGACGTGACGGAAGGCCGCTGACGATGAAACCCGAAACCTGGCTGTTCTCCGGCGGGATCCTGTTCTTCGTCCCCGTCGCGTTCGTCTACGGGATGCTGACCCAGTGGACGGAGTGGGTCGGCTTCATCGCCCTGCTGCTCACCGGTGGTCTCGCCCTGCTGGTCGGTACCTACCTGACCATCACCGCACGGCGTATCGACGAGCGTCCCGAGGACAACCCCCGGGCCGACATCAGCGAAGGCGCGGGCGAGCAGGGCATGTTCTCCCCGCACTCCTGGTGGCCGTTGTTCCTCTCCGCCGGCGGGGCGGTGACCTTCTTCGGGGTCGCGGTCGGCTGGTGGCTCTGGTTCATCGGGGTCGTCATCTCCGTGCCGATGATCGTCGGCTGGGTCTTCGAGTACTACAAGGGCGAGCACGCCCACTGAGTTCCACCCGCACGAGGAAGGGCCCCGCACCGGAATCCGGTGCGGGGCCCTTCGTCGTGCGGTGGGGGCTCAGCGGGTCGCGCGGTGGCGGACGTAGCGGGAGAGGCCGACGGCCACGACCAGCGCCCCGCCGTAGAAGAGCTGCTGGACGAAGCTCTGCGCGCCCAGCATCTGCAGACCGACGACCCCGGAGGAGAGGAAGTACACGGCGACGACGGTGCCGAGGGGGTTGAACTGGCCCGGGACGATCGCGGTCGCGCCGAGGTAGGCCGCGGCGAAGGCCGGCAGCAGGAACGACTGCGCCGAGGACGGGTCGGCGCCGCCGAGGGCCCCGGCGTAGACGACACCGGCGAGACCGGCGATGGTCGAGCACCCGAGGAACGCCCCCGCCCGCAGGCGCGGGACGTCGAACCCGGACAGCTTCGCCACCTGCGGGGAACGACCGACGAAGAGCAGCCGTCGTCCCAGGGGGGTGAACTCCAGGAGCGCGGCGAGCAGGACCGCGGCGGCGAGACCGTAGAAGAACTGCAGCGGCACCCCCAGCAGTCGCGTCCCGACGGTCGCCTGGACGAGGTGGGGGTCGATCCCGGTCACCGTGGACTGCCCCGAGATCCACTGCACGACGCCGAGCGCGAAGGTGCCGGACCCGAGCGTCACGATGAACGACGGGATCCCGAACACGACGACGCCGAGGGCGTTGACGATGCCCACGCAGAGCGCGGAGGCGACCCCGGCCAGCACCGCCGCACCGATGCTCCAGCCGTGCTGGACGTTCATGACGGCCGTGACCATGGAGGACAGACCCAGCGCGGAGGCGACCGAGAGGTCGAACTCCCCGGTGATGAGGGGGAGCAGGACACCGAGGGAGGCGACCAGCAGGACCGCCTGGGAACCCAGGACGCCCTGCAGGTTCCCGGCGGTCGGGTAGGTCTGCGGCCGGGCGAGGGAGAACACCACCAGGACGACGACCCAGACGCCGATGAGGGCGAACCGCTCGGCGTGCGGAGCCAGTCGCCACCGGCTCCGGCCACCGGCCTCCGTGCTGGGGTCGGTGGACGTGGCGGTGCGGGTGCTCGTGCTCACGAGGCCTCCCTGGTCTGGGTGGGGACGGGGAAGTGGGTGTCCAGCAGCCGGGTGCTGGACAGGACGCGGTCGGACAGCGTGGCCTGGGTGAGCTCGGCGCCGCTCAGTTCGGCGACCACGTGGCCGCGGGCCAGGACCAGGACGCGGTCGCAGACCGTGGCGAGCTGCTCGTAGTCGGAGCTGGCGAGCAGGATCGAGGCGCCCCGCTCGGCCGCCTGGCGCAGCAGGTCGAAGACGAAGGCCTTGGCGCCCACGTCGATCCCCTGGGTCGGTTCGGCGAGCAGGACGACCCGCGGGTCGGTCTGCAACCACTTGGCCAGGACGGCCTTCTGCTGGTTGCCGCCGGAGAGGGTCCCGAACGCCTTGCCCGGGTCGAAGGGCCGCACGTCGTAGCGCCGGGACAGCTCCTGGGCCCGGCGCTGCAGGGCACGGCGGTCGAGGCGGAACCGCGACCCCAGCGTCGTCATGACCGGCATCGTCACGTTCCGCTCCACCGACTCCTCGGCGATGCCACCGTCGCGGCGACGGTCGGCGGGAACCAGGACGATCCCCACGCCGAGGGCCCGGGCGGGGGTCAGGGACGAGAGCTGGAGGGCGTCGCGGTCGACGAGGAGGTCCCCGGAGACGTCGTCCGCGGCTCCGTAGAGCGCGGGGAGGACCTCGTCGTAGCCGGAACCGGCCAACCCGGTGAGCCCGAGGACCTCGCCGCGTCCGACGTCGAAGGACACCCCGTGCAGGCGTGGCGCGACCAGGCGGGCGACCTGGACCAGGCCCTGCCCCGGGACCGGTCCCGGCTGCGGACCCGGTGCGTCCGCGTCGGCGCGCTTGCGCAGGGCCGCGGCCAGGTCGGCGCCCACGATCAGCTCGGTGAGACCGACCGGGTCCGTCGTGGCGGAGTCCACCGTCCCCGCCCGGCGACCGTCGCGCAGGACGGTGACCTGGGCGGTGTGCTCCAGCACCTCGGTGAGGTCGTGGGAGACCAGCAGGACCGAGGTGCGGCCGTCCGCGACGAGGTCGCGCACGACCCGGAACAGCAGGTCGGTGCCCTCGCGGGGGAGGAAGACGGTGGGCTCGTCGAGGATCAGCAGCGTGCGGGAGTCCCCGAGCTCGTCGACCGCGCGCAGGATCGCCACCAGCGCCCGTTCGGTGTCGCTGAGGGTGGAGACCGCGGCGGCCGGGTCGATGTCGAGGCCGTGCCGGCGCAGGGTCTCGCCCGCCAGTCGGCGTTCGGTCCGCCAGGAGACCACCGCGCGACGGGTGGCGATCCCCTGGGCGATGCGCATGTTCTCGGCCACGGACAGCTCGGGCAGCAACCCGAGGTCCTGGTGCACGACGCTGATCCCGAGGGCCCGGAAGGCCCCCGGGGCCAGCGGCAGGGGGGCAGGGCGGCCCCCCACCTCCAGGACCGCTCCGGCGTCCGGCTCGTAGACCCCGGTGAGGACCTTGATGAGGGTCGACTTGCCCGACCCGTTCTCCCCCAGGAGCCCGTGGACGGTCCCGGCGGGGATCTCCAGGCTGACGTCGTCCAGGGCGCGGTGGCCGCCGAAGGTCTTGGTCAGCCCGGTCAGCCGGATGGCGGGGGCGGCTGTCACGGTCGGCCCCAGAGCGCCTCGTACCCCGCGACGTAGGCGTCGCCGTAGCCGGTGCCGGCGGCCGGCGGGGTGCCCGTCTCGGCGACGTTGTCGTCGGTGAAGACCTTCAGCGGGGTGCCCTCGTCGCCGTCCTCGACGATCGGGGCCCCGGTCAGGACGCGCCCGGCCTGGTCCAACGTCGAGTAGGCCAGCCAGGAGATGTTCTCGCCGACGTCCATCGCCATGACGTCGCCGTCCTGGATGAGCTTCAGCAGGTCGGGGGTCCCGTTGAACGAGGCCATCTGGACCTGGCCGGTCTTCCCGGTCGCGGTGATGCCCTGCTGCGCGTAGATCGACATGGAGTCGTAGATCGGCAGGACGTAGTTCACCTCCGGGTCGGACTGCAGGGCGGTCTGGACCTCGCCGGAGATCTTCGTCGCCCAGTCGGTGGTCGGGACGTTGACGACCTTGCTCGTGCAGGAGGGGCAGTTCTCCTTCAGCGTGGCCTGCATCGCCTCGACCATGCCGTTGGAGGGCGGCACCTCCTGGGAGGTGATGATGACGGCGTCGACCGAACCCCCGGAGTCGGCGATGGACCAGTTCGCGATGAGGGCGGCGGCCTCGTTGAACGGGGCCGTGACCTGAGCCGCGATCAGGGGCGCCGAGGTGGCGCTGAACGTCGTCCCCGTCTGCTGGGTGTGGGTCACGATGACCGGGATGCCCGCGGTCTTGGCCCGTTGCAGGGCCGGGGTCAGCAGGTCGGCGTTGATGCCCTGCGCGAGCACGATGAGGTCCGCGCCCTGGCTGATGGCCTGGTCGATCCCGGCGCTGTGCTCGGTGGGGGTGCCCTGGTTGGTGTACTCCACCCAGGTGGCTCCGTACTTCTCGGCGATCGTCGCGCTCTCGTCGTCGACGGCCTGGATGTAGGGGATCGCGCTGGAGTTCGGGATGTTGAAGATCTTCTTGCCCTTGATACCGGACATCGCGAACGCCGGGGCGTCGAGGGTGAACGTCGGGTCGACGCTGGCGGCCTCGACCGCGGCCGCGGCCGCGGTCACCCCGGCCTGGTCGACGTCGCCGGAACCACCACCGGTCGAGGCGTCGGAACTGCTGCAGGCGGTGAGGGTCGCGGACAGGCCGACGGCGAGGAGGAGGGCAGCGGCCCGGAACGAGGGGCGGCGCGGCGAGGCGACGGGCACAGGAGCTCCTGGAGGGTCGGCGGGAGTTCGTGGGGGGTTTCGTGCTGGTGGTTCAGCGGGTCGCGACGAGGCGGGCGAGCAGTTCGACGACGTCGGAACGGCGGTCGCGCGACAACGGGAACGCCGCGCGGGTGCGGGTGACCAGGTCGAGGTCCAGGTCGACCTGCAGGACTGCTCCGGCGGAGTGCGCGGGTGCCTCGGAGAGGACGGCGCCGGTGGGGTCGACCGCGCAGGAACGGCCGAAGTAGCTGACCCGGTGGCCGTTGAGCTCCTCGGCGCCGGCCCGGTTGGCGGCGAGGACGAACACCTGCGACTCCATCGCCCGGATCGACAGTTCCTGCAGGAACAGCTCCTCCCGGCTCCCCAGGGAACTCACGACGGCCAGCACGACCTCGGCGCCCATCGCCCGGGCCAGCGCCCAGTGCTCGGGGAAGGACCGGTCGTAGCAGATGACGCAGGCGAAGCGGACCCCGAGCACGTCGAGGACGACGGGGGAGGCGCCGGGGGAGAAGAAGAACTTCTCGTCCACGTCGACACCACCGACGTGGTTGGCCGGCAACGACAACTTCCGGTAGGCCGGGCGGCTGTTCCCGTCGGCGTCCCGCCAGGGGAGCAGGTCGCCGTTCGCGTCGACCGCGACGGCGGAGTTGTGCAGGACGTCGGAACCCGTCCGCTCGTACATCCCCCAGACGATCGCGACCCCGAGTTCGCGGGCGAGGGCGGCGAAGCGTCCGGTGGTGGGCCCGGGCAGGGTCTGCGCCCACCCGGAGCGGTCCGTCGCCCGGGAGGTGCAGAAGTAGGGGGTGGTGATGAGTTCCGGGAGCAGCACGAGGTCCGGGGACGTCCCGTCGTCGCGTCGGGATGCCCTGCGCACCAGCGCTTCCAGTGGATCGAGGTTCGCGTCGAGGTCTTCGGTGGACTCCCCGGCCTGGACGACCGCCGCGCGCAGGACCCGGCTCACGCGGGGACCGCCACGTGCCGGCGACTGGTCATGAGCGGCTGGATGCGTTCCCCGAACGCGTCCACGCCGGCGACGAAGTCGTCGAAGGTCAGCATGACGCCGGCGATCCCGGGGACCGTGGACAACTCGTCGAGCATCCGCGCGACGGAGGCGTAGGAACCGATGAGGGTTCCCATGTTGAAGTTCACCGCGCCCTCGGGGAGGGAGATGGTGCGGGCGGTCGAGTCAGCGTCGGCGTGCACGTCGGCGGCGGCCTCGTCGGCGCGGTAGTCGAGGGCGGAGAGGTCGGCGTTGGCGTGGTAGTCGTGCCACTTCGCCATGGCCAGCTCGTCGGTCTCGTCGGCGATCACCATGAACAGGGCGAGCGCGCCGACGTCGCGCCCGGACTCCTTCGTCGCGGCCAGCAGGCGTTCGCCGTGCGGGGCCATCGCGGTCGGGGTGTTGATCCCGACGCCGTTGAGGAAGTCGTACTCGGTGTTCTCGGCCGCGAAGCGGATCCCGGTCTCGGACTGACCGGCGGCGACGACGTCGATGTGTCCGGGGCGGGGGGAGAGCACGCAGTCGTCCATCGTGTAGAACTCGCCCTCGAGGTCGCTGCGACCGTTCTCGGTGAGGTCGCGCAGGACCCGCACGTACTCCTCGGCGCGGCGGTAGCGGTCGCGGAAGTGGTCGTCGCCGGGCCAGAGACCCATCTGCGAGTACTCCTTCGGGGCCCACCCGGTGACGATGTTCACGCCGATCCGCCCGGGGGCGATCGAGTCGATGGTCGACACCATGCGGGCGACCAACGCCGGGGGCAGGGTGAGGATCGCGGTCGAGGCGTAGAGCTTGATGCGGTCGGTGACCGCCGCGAGCCCGGCCATCAACGTGAAGGACTCCAGGTTGTGGTCCCAGAACTCCGTCTCCCCGCCGAAACCGCGGAGTTTGATCATCGAGAGGGCGAAGTCGAACCCGTGCTGCTCCGCCTTCTGGACGATGGTCTTGTTCAGTTCGAAGCTGGGCATGTACTGCGGCGACGACGTGGAGATGAGCCAGCCGTTGTTGCCGATCGGGATGAAGACGCCGACGTCCACGAGACTCCTCGGTTGGTCGTGGGTGGGTGCGTGACCTGCTTCGATGACTTCGAATGTCACTCGAGTCGAACGTAGGTCGTCCGCGTTGCTTGCTCGTCTCGTTCCTGTGAACAGCTCGTTTCGCCGGGGCCGGGAACATCCGGGGCCCTGCCCGGGCGGGGAAACCCTGCGGCTGGTCGTCCGGGGATCGCGGTCTCCCGTTGCTGGCACCCCGGTCGGTGCCTGTCGCGACCGTGACCGGATCGTGATGTGCACGCGTGCAACGCGACGTGTCCGCGCGGCGTCACCAGGGTGAGCCGTCCAGGTGCGAGGATCGACGGCGGGGGAAGTACGAGAGGGTCCTGGTGACCCGGGGGAGAAGCGCTCGGTGGAGAACAGCACGTACGTCCAGGTGCGGCGACGCACGATCGTCGCGGCGGTCCTGGCAGGGGTCGCCCTGCCGTTCGGGCTGACCGCCTGCCAGTCGGACGCCGACTCCGGCGCGGCCGGGAAGCCGTCCGCGAGCGGGACGCCGTCCGCACCGCCGGCCACGATCACCGTGACCCCGGCCGACCTGACCGGTGACGTCCGTCCGGACGCACCCGTCACCGTCACCGCGGCCGGGGGCAAGCTCACCGACGTCACCGTGACCGCGGCCGACGGCACCCCGCTGGCCGGTGCCGTGGACGCCGCCGGGACCACGTGGACCAGCAGCGCGGCACTCGCGCCGGCCACGGCCTACGCCGTGCACGCCGTCGCCACGAACACCGCGGGTTCGGCCGCGACGCGGGACAGCACCCTCACGACGTTGACCCCGACCGAGACAGCCTTCCCGGCCGTGGCGCCGCTGGCCGGTTCCGAGGTCGGGGTCGGGATGCCGGTCATCGTCACCTTCGACGCCCCCGTCGCCAAGGACAAGCGCAGCGTCGTCGAGCAGAACATGACCGTCACGGGGTCCCCGAACCCCGTCGCCGGGTCGTGGAACTGGCGTTCCGACACCAAGGTCGAGTTCCGGCCCGAGCAGTACTGGCCCGCGCACAGCACGGTGCACGTCGGCCTCGCGCTCGGCGCGATCGAGGTCGCCCCGGGCGTGTGGGGCAAGAGCCGCGACATCGACTTCACGATCGGCTCCGCGATGCTCAGCACCGTCGACATCGGCGCGCACACCCTCACCGTCACCCGCGACGGTGAGGTCCTCAAGACCATCCCCGTCACCCTGGGGCAGTCCGGCAGCGGCGGGCAGTTCGTCACCCGCAGCGGCACCAAGGTGATCATGAGTCTCGAGAAGTCCCGGGAGATGAACTCCGAGACCACCGGCATCGGGCAGGACGACCCGCGCTACTACAACCTCGACGTGAAGTACGCGATGCGTCTCACCAACTCGGGGGAGTTCCTGCACGCCGCCCCGTGGTCCGTCGCCTCGCAGGGCAGGGCGAACGTCAGTCACGGCTGCACGGGCATGAGCACCGAGAACGCGCAGTGGATGTTCCAGAACTCCAAGGTCGGTGACGTCGTGACCTACACCGGCAGCGACCGCGGCATCGAACCCGGCAACGGCTTCAACGTGTGGAACGAGACCTACGACCAGTGGCGCCAGGGCTCCGCGCTGACCGCCTGAGACGCCGCCGACTGTGGGCCCGTCGCTCCTGGCGGGCCCTCCTCGCGGTCGCCACCGTCGTGGCCGTGGTCGTCCTCGTGCACCGTCTGCAGGGGGCCGACCTGGGGGAGCGGCTGCGCTCCGCCGACCCCGGCTGGGTGACGATCGCCGCGATCGTCGCCGTCGTCCCCCTGCTCGGCAACGTCGCCTCCATGACGGCCCTCTCGCCCGTGCGGATCCCGGTCGTGCGGACCTGCCTGCTCTGGCTCGCGACGTCCTTCGTCAACCTCGTCACCCCGTCGAGCACCGGGGGGGTCGCGCTGACCGTCCGCTACCTGCAGCAGCGGGGCCTGCCGCTCGCGGTCGCGGCCACCACCATCGGCATCGTCCAGTCCACCTCGTTCGTCGTCACCGCGGTGCTCCTGCTCGGCTGCGTCCTCCTCGCGGGTCGCGAGCCCGAGGCCGGGGTGTCGCTGCCCTGGCCGGTCCTCGGCGGGGCGGTCGTGCTCGCGGGCGTGCTGTTCCTCGTCGTCCGCTGGTGGCCCCGCGCCCGGCGTCTCGTCGCCGAGAAGGTGGTCGAGCCGGTCCGGGCGGAATGGCCGGCGCTGCGCCGCGTCCTGACCCACCCGACCCGCGTCCTGGTGGCCCTGCTCGGACACCTGGCGGTGCCCCTGGGGTTCGCCTCCACCCTGCTCTGCTGCGCCCGTGCGGTCGGGGGAGACCCCTCGCTGCCCCTGCTGGTGCTCGTCGTCGTCGGGAGCTCCGCCGTCGCCGCCGCGATCCCCGTTCCGGGGGGCATCGGCGCCTCCGAGGCCTCACTGGCCGCGGGACTGGTGGCGTCGGGGCTCGACCCGGTGCCCGCTCTCTCCGCCGCGCTCCTCTACCGGGCCCTGACGTTCTGGCTCCGCGTACCCTTCGCCTGGGTCGCTCTCCTCTGGCTGCGGCGGCGCCGCGCGGTCTAGGGGTTCGGACCGTCGACGCACCGGGCGAGACGGTCCGCCCGGTGCGTCGACGGTTCCCACCCGGGCGGGCGGGATCAGCCGGTGAAGCTGCCCGTGTCGCCGACGTAGCGGGTGTGGTCCGCGGGGACCGGGTCGACCGCGGCACTCGCCACCTCGGCGGCGAACTCGGCGACGTCGTAGAGCTTGCCGGCGGCCTCCTTGCGGGTGGCCAGCGCACCGGGGTTGGAGCGTTCGAGCAGGGTGGCGGTGATGGTGCCCTCGATCATGTCCCCGGACACGACGACGAACTCGATCCCGCGCGCCTCGAGATCGGGGAGGAGAGCCCGCAGTGCGTCCTCTCCGGCCCGCTTGCTGCGCGCGACCGCTTCGTACTCCGGCATGGTCTCGGTCGTGTTGATGAAGTGCGCCTGGTGGCTGGTGACGAAGACGATGCGGGAGCCGGCGGCGAGCAGGGGGAGCGCGGTCTGCAGGACGCGCACCTGGGCGTCGCGGTTGAGCTGCATCGCGTAGTCCTCGGCCATGCCCTGTTCCATGCCGCCCGAGGCGTTGAGCACCAGCACGTCGAGACCACCGAGTTCGGCGCGGACCGTGTCGAACATCGCGGTGACGGAGGCGTCGTCCGTCAGGTCCGCGGCGACGGCGAAGGCCGTGGCGCCCGACTCGGTGAGCTGGGCGACGAGCTTCTCGGCGCGGACGGCCTTGTTGCGGTAGTTGATCACCACGGACGCACCCGCCTGAGCGAAGTACGTGACGGTCTGGGCGCCGATGCCGCGGGAGGAACCGGTGACGAGGACGCGCTTGCCGGTCAGGGTGTCAGGGGCGAGGGGGGAAGTCACGGGGGGAGAGCCTAACTGTTCGGTTCAACGGTTCGACGTGTCGAGGGACAGCAGAAGGGCCCCGAACCGTTCCCGGCTCGGGGCCCTTCGGTGGAGCTGATCAGCCGTGGGTCGTCTGCGACGTCCCGATGGCCGGGTTGTCACCCCGCTCGAGCTCGTCGGCGTGGGCGTTCTCGAGCTCACTGTGCTCGTCGTGGTGCGAGGCGGCCAGTTCCGTCGGGGTCACCGGCTCGACGCGGTCTTCGAAGTAGAACTTCGACAGCTGGCGCTGGATCTTCCCGTAGATCGTGTCCGGGTTCCCAGCGTCGACGCGGTCGTCGATCTCCATGGGGCGCGGGTTGTCGTGCTGGACCAGGGTCCACCGCTCCAAATCGGTCAACGGGGCGTGGACCTCGATGAACTCACCGTGGGGGAGGCGGACGATGCGCCCGGTCTCGCGACCGTGCAACGCCTTTTCGCGGTCGGCCCGCTGCAGGCCGAGGCAGATGCGCTTGGTGATGACGAACGCGAGGGCCGGGAGGACGAATACGGCGAGCCGCAGGAAGCGCGTGATGTCGTTGATCGACAACGAGAACATGTGGGCGATGATGTCGTTGCCGCCCGAGATCCACAGCAGGACGTAGAACGTCAGCGCCATCACACCGAGACCCGTACGGGTCGGCTGGTTGCGCGGCCGGTCCAGCAGGTGGTGCTCACGACGGTCGCCCGTCGCCGCCTGCTCGATCCAGGGGTAGACGACCGCCGCGAGGACCATCAAGCCGCAGATGACGAGAGCCATCAGGATGTTGAACGAGAAGGTGTGACCCCACAGCTGGAACTCCAGCCACCCCGGCATCAGCCGGACTGCACCGTCGGTCCAACCCATGTACCAGTCCGGCTGCGAACCGGCGGTGACGGGCGAGGGGTCGTAGGAGCCGTAGGCCCAGATCGGGTTGATCGAGACCAGCGACGCGATGAGGGCGATGACCCCGAAGACCAGGAAGAAGAACCCGCCGGCCTTGGCCATGTACACCGGGAAGAGGGGGAAGCCGACGACGTTGTCCTCGGTGCGGCCCGGGCCGGGGTACTGGGTGTGCTTGTGCACGACGACGAACATGAGGTGCACCGCGATGAGCGCGAGCATGATCGCCGGCAGCAGCAGGATGTGGATGGTGAAGAACCGCGGGATGAAGTCCGTCCCGGGGAACTCGCCACCGAAGAGGAAGAAGCTGATGTAGCTCCCGACCACCGGGATCGCGAGGATGATCGCCGACGCGATGCGGATACCGGTACCGGAGAGGAGGTCGTCCGGCAGCGAGTACCCGGTGAACCCCTCGCCGACGGCGAGGACGGCGAGCAGGACGCCGATGACCCAGTTGACCTCACGCGGCTTGCGGAACGCGCCGGTGAAGAACACCCGGCACATGTGCACGACCGTCGCGGCCACGAAGACCAGCGCGGCCCAGTGGTGGACTTGGCGCATCAGCAGTCCACCACGGACGTCGAAGGACAACCGCAGGGTGGACTCGTAGGCCTCCGAGACGTGCTGTCCCGTCAGCGGCAGGTAGATGCCGTTGTACGTCGTCTCGGCCGCGGACGGCTCGTAGAAGAACGTGAGGAAGGTGCCCGTGAGCAGCAGGATCACGAAGCTGTACAGCGTGATCTCGCCGAGCATGAACGACCAGTGGTCGGGGAAGATCTTGCGGGCGAACCCGTTGACGACCTTGCTCGCGCCGACGGTGTCGTCGGCGAAGTTCGCGACGCCACCGGCCGCCTTGTCGATGGTGCTCATCCGCGCTCCCAGAAGCTCGGGCCCACGGCTTCGTCGAAGCCGTCCGTCGCCACGAGGTACCCCTCGTCATCCACCGCGATGGGCAGTTGGGGGAGGGCCCTCTTGGCGGGGCCGAAGATCACCTTGCAGTCTTGCGTCAGGTCGAACGTCGACTGGTGACACGGGCACAGCAGGTGGTGGGTCTGCTGTTCGTAGAGGGCCACCGGGCAGCCCATGTGAGTGCAGATCTTGGAGTAGGCGACGGTTCCGTCGACCCCCCACTCTGCGGACTTCTGCGTCAGCAGACCCTCGTCCAGACGCATGAGCAGCACGGCCGACTTGGCCTTCTCGTTGAGGACCGACTCGGCGTTCTCGATGCCTTCGGGCAGCACGTGGACGACAGACCCGATGCTGACGTCCGCCGCACGGATGCGACCACCCTCGGGGTCCTTGACCAGGTGGGTGCCCGCTTCCCACATCGTGATGGAGAGCTTGTTGCCGGGCAGCGGACCCGTGTCGCGGAAGAAGAACACCGCGGGGATCGGGAAGAGTGCCAGCGCACCGACGAGGGTGTTGCGGATGAGCGGACGACGCCCCAGACCGGCCTCCGCGGTGCCCTCCTTGAGGATCCCCACGGCTTCGTCACGCTCGGCGGTGGTCCCGCGCTGGCGGTGACGGAGGTCGATGCGCTCGTCGTCGGGCATGAGGGTCTTGGCCCAGTGCACCGCCCCGACCCCGAGGGCGAAGAGGGAGACGAACATCGACAGGCCGATCGCCTTCGTCGACAGGCTGACCCGCTCGAAGCTGTCGTCGTACTTGATCGCGATGATCGAGACGATGATCCCGATCGTGCCGATCATCGAGAGGATCAGGAAGAAGGCGACCTGACGTTCGGCGCGCCGGGCGGCGGCCGGGTCGGTGTCACCCATGCGGTGCCGGTGCTCCGGCAGCCCCGGGTTGTCGAAGCGGTCGGGAACGCCGCCTGAGGGCTTGGCGAGGGTGGTGTTCGCCTGCCCGTGCGCCTCTTCGGCGCGTTCGATGTCGCTCATGCTCCCTGTCCGTCCGGTTCCTTCGCCTGTCGCTTCGCGGTGTTGCAGATGTCGCTCATCAGGACGACTTCATCCCCAACCAGACGGAGACGCCGATCAGGAGGCCGATGCCGCCGATCCAGGCCAGCAGACCCTCGGAGACCGGGCCGATGGAACCCAGCGTGAGGCCGCCCGGGTCCGGCCGCACGTCCTCGTTGGTCAGCCAGGCGATGATCGCCGTCTTGTCCTCGGTGCTGATGGTGTTGTTGTTGAAGACCGGCATCGACTGCGGGCCCGAGACCATGGCCTCGTAGATGTGCTTGGCGGAGACCCCGTCGAGGCTCGGCGCGTACTTGCCGGCCGTGAGAGCTCCACCCTTGCCGGCGAAGTTGTGGCACATCGCGCAGTTGGTGCGGAAGATCGCGGCGCCCTGCGCGAGCTGCTCCTTGCTGACCGAGCTGGTGTCGAGCTGCTCGTCCGTCGGCATGGCCGGGCCCGGGGCGAGGGAGGCGATGTACGCCGCCATCTGGTTGATCTGGTCCTGCGAGAAGCGGACCTTGCTCACCTCGGGGGCCTGGGCGCCCGACTGGGCCAACGGCATGCGCCCGGAGCCGACCTGGAAGTCGACGGCCGCGGCGCCCACGCCGATGAGGGAGGGGCCGGGGTTCTTGCCCTCGACCACGCCGCCACCCTGCGCGTTGAGCCCGTGGCAGGTGCTGCAGTTGGCGAGGAACAGCTTCTTGCCCGCCTCGACGTCGTCGGCCGACGCGGTCGCGGTGGTCGCCTGCGCGTCGCGCGGGGCCACCGCGGCGTACAGGCCGCCGACGAGGAGGAGCGCCAACGCGATCAGCACGACGACGGCCATCGGGTGGCGCCGCCGGGCGCTGAGTGCGGTGAGGGTCCTGGTCACGGTGCTGGTGCTCGCTTCCTACGGGGCGTTCGGACTGCGGGAACTGCGCTGGCGGTCGGGCCGTTACTTCAGGATGTAGATGATCGTGAACAGACCGATCCACACGACGTCGACGAAGTGCCAGTAGTACGAGACGACGATGGCGCTGGTCGCCTCCTGGTGCCCGAAGCGCTTCACCGCGAAGGACCGGCCGATGACCATGAGGAAGGCGATCAGACCGCCGAAGACGTGGATGCCGTGGAAGCCGGTGGCGAGGATGAAGACCGAGCCGTAGGCGTTGGTGGCGATGGTCAGACCCTCGTGCGCGAGTTCTGCGTACTCGAAGACCTGACCGGCGACGAAGAGCGCTCCGAAGATGTAGGTGAGGACGAACCACTCCTGCATGCCCCACTTGGAGAGCTGGTGGAGCTTGCCGAGGCGGCGCGGCTGGAAGCGCTCCGCGGCGAACACCCCGAACTGGCACCAGAACGACGAGATCACGAGGATCGTCGTGTTGACGCTGGAGAACGGCACGTTCAGCAGCTCGGGTCCGGACTCCCAGAGCGCCGGGGCCACCGACCTGATCGTGAAGTACATGGCGAACAGGCCCGCGAAGAACATGAGCTCGCTCGACAGCCACACGATCACGCCGACCGACACCATGTTCGGTCGGTTCACGGACCCGTGGGCCGGACTCGGGGTACTGCTCTGGACAGCCTGTGCACTCGCCACGCGCACAATCATGCCCCACCCGTTTCCGCTTCGCTGCCCGGCCCACCGACAACGTGTCGTAGATCTCCGTTGGGCCGGTCGGGGGAGGTTCGCCACGGGGTGTGCGCAGGTCGTGCGGAGGGTGCGGATCCTGCGTGGAGCAGGGCGTCCGGGCCGCGCGACGGCGTCCACCGCCCCCTGAGGTCACGGAACGGTCTCGATCTGGGGACCGCGTGTCCGGCGCGTCGGCAGGTGGGCCCGCCCGTTCCCGCGATCAGTAGGGTTCGGGTCGCCGCGTGCTCGAGCGCGGCGCTCGATCGTGTCGACCCAGGGAGCCAGGACCAGCCATGACCACCCCCGCCGCACCCACGTGGTCCGGGCTGCTGACCGAGCTGATGGCCGGTCGCGACCTCGCCCTGGAGCAGGCGTCGTGGGCCATGGACCAGGTGATGCGCGGCGAGGCCAACGACGTCCAGCTGGCGGGCTTCCTCGTGGCCCTGCGCGCCAAGGGTGAGACCAGCGCCGAGCTGACCGGGCTGGCCGAGGCCATGCTGAGCCACGCCGTGCCGTTGGAGGTCCCCGGCCCGATCGTCGACCTCGTCGGCACCGGTGGGGACCGCGCGCACACGGTGAACATCTCGACCATGGCCTCGCTGGTGCTCGCCGGAGCCGGCCACCGCGTCGTCAAGCACGGCAACCGGGCCGCCTCGTCCTCCTCCGGCTCCGCCGACGTGCTCGAGGCGCTCGGGGTCCGGCTCGACCTGCCGCCGCAGCGGGTCGGCCAGCTCGCCGTCGAGGTCGGGATCACGTTCTGCTTCGCCCAGGTCTTCCACCCCGCCATGCGCTTCGCCGCCGGTGCCCGCAGCGGCCTCGGGGTCCCGACGGCCTTCAACGTCCTCGGCCCGCTGACCAACCCGGCGCGGGCGGGTGCCTGCGCCATCGGGGTCGCCGACCGCCGGATCGCCCCGCTCGTGGCCGGCGTCCTGGCCGGCCGGCGGACCTCGGCGCTGGTCTTCCGCGGCGAGGACGGGCTCGACGAGCTCACGAGCACGGGGCCGGCCCGGATCTGGGTCGTGAGCGGCGGCCAGGTCACCGAGACGGTGCTCGACGCCGTCGCAGAGCTCGGGCTGGCGCCGTCGACGCTGGCCGACCTGCGCGGCGCGGACGCGGCCTACAACGCGGGCGTGGCCCGCAGCCTGCTCGCGGGAGCCCGGGGTCCGGTGCGCGACGCCGTCGTCCTCAACGCGGCCGCGGCGATGGTCGCGGCCGGGGTGCGGGCCGCGGGCTCCACCGCCGTCGACCCCGCGCCCGCGCTCGTCGACCACCTCGCCGAGGGGATGCGGCGGGCCGAGGCCGCGCTGGACTCCGGCGCGGCGGCCGACGTGCTCGACCGGTGGGTCCGCGCCAGCGCGGCCTGACTCCCGGGCGCCCCGCGGTGGGGGTCCCTCGGTCGAAACCGTCCCTCAGTCGAAACCGAGGGCGAAGGCCGTCTCGAGGTCGTGCTTGGAGTAGGCGCGGAAGGCGATGTTCGTCGTCGTGCTGACGACGCCGTCGACCCGCGCGATCCCGCCGGCGATGACGTCGGCCAGCCGGTCGTGCTCCTGCACGCGGACCATGACGACGAGGTCGACGTCCCCGGTCACCGAGTAGACCTCGCTGACCCCGTCGAGGTCGGCGAGCGCCTGCGCGACCTCGGGGATGCGCCGGCCGTCGCACTGGACGTTGACGATGGCGGTGATCACGCGCCGAGACTACTCGGGCTGCCCCGGGCGCAGGTGGTACCGCGCCCAGCCCGCGCCGCGCACGGGTGAGGCCCAGGGGCGCCGGTCGTCCTCCTCGACGCTGACCAGGCGCACCCCCGGTTGCTCGAGCCAGCCCAGCAGCAGGTCGGTCTCCTCCACCAGCAGGCCGCTGCGGGCGGCGTCGGGCGCGGGGACGGCCTCGCCGGTGGCCCGCAGGGCGGCGATGTGCGGCATCGGGTCGGCCCCCCGCGGGGTCACGCACGTCCCGGCGAGCCGGCCGTGACGGATGAGGACGACCTCCCAGCCGCCGTTGCGCCAGCCCGGCGTCGCGACGCTGCGCCGAGCCGCGACGATCTCGGGGGCCGAGGCGATCGGCGCGCGACGCTGGGAACGGTCGGCGGCGTGCAGGAACGCCTCGAGGCGGTCCCGGGCCCCGGCGGCCTCCTCGTAGCGCTGCTGCTCGGTGAGGAGCTGCAACCGGTCCCGGCCGCGGGTGAAGGTCGTCGTCGCGTCGTGGTGCATCGCGTCGCGGACGGCCGCGACGACACCGGCGTAGGACTGCGCGTCCTGCCCGCCGCGTCCGGTGCCCAGGCAGGGCGCGCCGCAACGACCGATCTCGAGCAGGACGCAGGCGCCCGGGCCGTCCTGCGTAGGGTTCTTCGGGATGCGACGGGTGCACTGGCGCAACGGGTGGGCGTCGTGCAGGGCCTCCACGGCGAGCTCGGCGGTGCGGGCCGAGCGGAAGGGGCCCAGGTAGTCGCCACCGTCCTCGCGCCGTTGCCGCACCAGCGACAGGCGGGGCCAGGCGTCGGTGGTGAGCTTGACCCAGGTCACCTTCTCCGGGGTCTTCGACCGCCGGTTGTAGGGCGGGGCGTGCTCGGCGATGAGCCGGAGTTCGCGCACCCTCGCCTCCAGCGGTGTCTCGCAGACCACCGGGACGACGCTGGTCGCCGCCCGGACCATCTCGGTCATCCGCGGACGCGTCTCCGAGGCCGTGAAGTAGGACGACACCCGCCGGTGCACGTCGACGGACGTGCCGACGTAGAGGACCCGCCCGGCGGCGTCGCGGAACTGGTAGACCCCCGGGGCCGAGGGCAGCCCGACGGCGAGGTGCTTCTTCTCCCGGCGTGCCTTGCTGACGACCGTCGCGGCGAACGCGGTCAGGTCCTCGATCGTGTGGACGCCGCGGTTGCCGACCCGCCCGAGCAGCGCGTGCAGGACGTCGACCGTCGCGCGGGCGTCGTTGAGGGCGCGGTGGTCCGGGGTGGTCACGGTGCCGAACAACCGGGCCAGCGAGCCGAGCTTGTTGTTCGGGGCCTCGTCGCGGTCGACGAGCTGACGGGCCAGGACGACGGTGTCCACCACCCGCGGCTTCGGCCAGTCGCGGTCGGTGAGCCCGCAGGCGGCGACGAGGAACGAGACGTCGTAGCGGGCGTTGTGCGCGACGAGGACCGCGCCGCGGTCGAAGCCGGCGAACTCCAGGAACGCGGGGAGCGCCTGCCGCAGCGTCGGCGCCGAGGCGACCATCCGGTTCGTGATCCCCGTGAGGACCTGGACGAAGGCGGGGATGGGGGAGGTCGGGCGCACCAGGGTCTGGAACTCGCCGAGGACCTGGCCCCCGCGGACCTTCACCGCGCCGATCTCGGTGATGCCGGCCTCGGCCGGGGGGCCACCGGTCGTCTCGAGGTCGACGACCACGAAGGTCACGTCCGCCAGCGGCCGGCCCAGGTCCTCGAAGCTGCTCTGGAAGCTGGTGGTGCCGCTGGACATGGGGGGACCGTAGGCGCCGGGCCCGACACGACCGCGGCGCGACACGCGCAGACCGCCCTCCGCGGTGGTCGGCCGGCACGCCGCTCCGTCGGGCGCTGCGGTGCCCACGGACCTCCCCCGGCCCGCTGACCTGGTCGAACGCCCGTTCGAGGGGTCGTGTCGGAGGGCAGTGCTGGGATGCGGAGCACCGGCCGCTGGGGCCGGTCCCGACGATCCGGAGGTCACCCGGTGCTCATCGACTGCGACAGCTGCACGGTCCGTCCGCAGGCGTGCTCCGAGTGCGTCGTCTCGGTCCTGCTCGGACCACCGGGGGACGCGGTGCTCGACGTCGACGAGCTCGGGGCGGTGGAGGTGCTCGCGGCCTCCGGGCTGGTCCCCCCGCTGCGGCTGGCGACCCGGCGCGAGGCGGGATGATGCCGAGGTGCGTCCCGTCCCGTCGTTGCCACGACGGCTCTTCCTCCTGGCGCCCCCCGTCCTCGCCGGGTGCTCCGCGCGGCCCACGGCCCCCGTAGCCGACGGCGTCCAGCAGGTCCTCGCCGCCCGCGGGGCCGCGCTGGTGGCCGGTGACCTCACGGCGGCCGGTGCGGGCTACGACCCCGCCGAGCGCAGCGCCGTGCGCGTCCTCGACGCCCGGGCCGTGCGCGCCGGACTGCGCGAGTGGGCCGTCAGCGGGCTCGACGACGCTGCCGCGGGCGTCGCGGGGACCCTCCGGGTCCGCGTCGAGGGCGAGGGGCGGGCCGTCGCCGGCGCCTTCCGGGCCGGCTGGGACGGTCGGCTCCGCACCTCCACCGCGGGGACACCGCAGCCGTGGGACCTCGGTGACGTCGAGGCCCGGGTCGTCGGGGGCGGGGTCGTCCTCGTGCTCGACCTCGCCGCCGGTGAGGTCGCCGACCAGGTCGCGGCCGACCTCCCCGACGCCACGGCGCGCGTCGACGCCGCCTGGGGCGGGGACTGGCCCCGGGGGACGGCGGTCGTCGTCCTCCCCACGGCCGCCGAGGTCACCCGGTTCGCCGGACGCGACCCCTCCGGGCGGCTCGATGCCGTCGCCGTGGGCCTCGACGCCGACCTGCCCGACGGTGCCCCGGCCGGGGTCCGCGTCGTGCTCTCGGTGGAGCGCTTCACCGCGCTGAGCCCGCTGGGGCGCAGCGTCACCCTCACCCACGAACTCGTCCACGTCGCGACCCGGGCGACCCCCCGCGCCGCCGGTGCCGTGGTGCCCACCTGGCTGACCGAGGGCTACGCCGACCACGTCGCCCGCCTGCGCCGTGACGTCGCCGCGACGGCGCTCGCCGCCCCGCTGCTGAGCGCGGACGGCGTCCCGCAGGTCCCCGACGACGCGGCGTTCCGCAGCTCGGAGCCGGCGGTGCTGCAGCTCGCCTACGCCGCGGCGTGGACGCTGGTGACGTCGGCGGCCCGGGTGGCGGGGACGTCGGCGGTGACGGCGCTGCTCCGCACGGTGCTGGCCGGGACGGACCTGGAGGCCGCCTGCCGGCAGGCGCTGGGCCGCTCGTTCGCGGACGTCGTCGAGACCTGGCGCGCCGACGTCGCGAGCGACCTGGTGGGGTGGGGGCCGTGAGCACGCTCGTCGTCACCAACGACTTCCCGCCGCGGACCGGGGGGATCGAGTCGTTCGTCCACGCCGTCGTCCGCCGCCTGCCCGCCTTCGGCGACGGCGACGCGGCCCGGGTCGTCGTGCACACCGCCCGCCAGCGGGGTGACACCGCCGTGGACGCGGAGCTGGCCGCGCGGGGGATCGTCGTGGTCCGCGACCCGTCCCCGCTGATGGTGCCCACCCCGGGCATCGTGCGGCGGGTGCAGCGCACGGCCCGCGAGCACGACGCCGACCGGGTCTGGTTCGGGGCGGCGGCCCCGCTGGGGCTGATGGCGCCCGCGCTGCGCACGGCCGGGGTGCGGCGCACGGTCGCGACGACGCACGGCCACGAGGTGTGGTGGTCCAGCCTGCCCGGATCCCGCTCGGCCCTGCGCCGGATCGGGGAGGGCAACGACACCGTCACCTACCTCGGCGACTGGTGCCGCTCGCGCATCGAGCGACCGCTCACCGTCGCCGCGAGGTCCCGGATGCGCCGGCTCACCCCGGGCGTCGACGCGGAGGTGTTCCGTCCCGACCCCGCGGCCCGGGAGCGGGTGCGCGCCGAGTTCGGCCTGGGGCAGCGCCCCGTCGTCGTCTGCGTCTCGCGGATCGTCGCCCGCAAGGGCCAGGACGTCCTGGTCCGGGCGCTCCCCGAGATCCGGCGGCGGGTGCCGGGCGCGGCGCTGCTGATCGTCGGCGACGGTCCGCACCGCGGGGCGGTGGAGGCGCTCGCCCGGCGCTCGGGGGTGTCCGGGGACGTCGTCTTCACCGGGTCGGTCCCGTGGGACCGGACGCCGGAGTACTACGCCGCCGGTGACGTCTTCTGCATGCCGACCCGCACCCGCCTCGGCGGGCTGGAACCCGAGGCCCTCGGCATCTGCTACCTCGAGGCCGCCGCCTGCGGGTTGCCCGTCGTGGCGGGGGACTCCGGGGGAGCCCCGGACGCCCTCCTCGACGGGGTGAACGGTCACGTCGTCGACGGCCGCTCCAGCGCTGAGGTGGCCGCCGCGGTCGCTGGCCTGTTGCAGGACAGGAGGACCGCCGAGGCGTTCGGTGCCGCGGGACGCGAGTGGGTCAGCCGTCGCTGGGGCTGGGAGGAGCAGGCACGTCGACTGGCCGACCTGCTGGCCGGGACCGACGTTCCGCCCGACCCGGCGGAACGGCGGGACTGAGCGCGCCCGAGGACGCGGCCACGGCGAGCAGCAGCAGGGCCCCGACGAGCCAGAACTGGTTGTAGAAGGCCTGCTTGTTCACCAGGTTCGCCACGAACAGGACGGCCGCGCACCAGCTCAGCAGGCCGGCCAGGCCGACCGCGCGGCGGCGCAGCGTCACCACGGCCGCACCCAGGACCGCGAGGACGACCACCCCGACGACGGCGATCGGCAACTGCACGCCGGCCTCGTTGAGCACGAAGGTGTAGAGCGTGTCGGCGAAGCGCAGGGGGGCGAGGTCGAGCATCGTCGTGACCGTGTCGTGCCGGAAGTCGCCGAACCCGGCGACGATCCAGGGCGCCATGAGCAACCCCGCCCCGCCGGTGGCGACCGCCGTGCGCCGCCAGCCGAAACGGGGCCAGACCGCGAGGAGCGGCAGCAGGGCCACCACGTGCTGCTTGCTGGCCAGCGCCACCGCGAGCGGGACCACGGCCCACCAGGCACGCCCGGTCCGCACCAGCAGCGCCCAGCCGGCGAGACCGACGAGCACCGTGGGTTCCGTCCAGGCCTGCTCGATCAACGTCCCGGAGCCGGGAGCGAGCAGCAGCAGCGCGGCCGCCGCGACCGCCGGCCGGCGCCAGCGGCCCAGCGCACCGACGCAGAGGGCGCTGACCAGCACGAGGACCAGCAGCGCCCAGCGCACGTCCCCGGCGAGCCAGCGACCCGGGGCCGTGAGCACCGCCGTCCACGGCAGGTACGCGAAGGCGTCGGTGATGCCGGGGGAGCCGACCCAGGTCTGGGCGTACATCGACTTCCCCGCCGCCATCGCGTCCGCGGACTGCTGCAGGATGACCCAGACGTCGATGCGGGGCGCCGGGTCGCCGACGATCACCAGCGTGCCCGTGCCCACGGCCCCGACGACCCCCGCGAGCACCGCCAGTCGCCGGCTCGCCCCGCTGCCGGGCAGCAGCAGCCCGGCGACGACGAAGCAGCACACCCCGAGCACGATGCGGACCAGCAGCTGCCCCGCGTCGTCGAGGTAGCTGAAGGCGGGGACGCCCAGGTTCACCAGGCCGACGAGCGCCAGCAGGGCGGAGGGCACCCACCCGCCCGCTGCGCCGTCCCGTGCCTCCCGAGCCTCGCGGTCGTCGCGTGCCGTCCACGCCAGCCCCACGACCAGGGCGGCGATGACGACGTAGCCGGCGACGATCCACCACCGGTAGCGCACCACGCTGTGGGTGGCCAGGGCCATCAGCCCCGTCCACGCCACGAGCGTGGACGCGTCGCGACGGCTCATCGAGTGGATCACGAGGAGTAGAGGGCCTCGACCTGGTCGGCGAGGTCCTTCAGGACCTCCGACCGCTTCACCTTGAGGGAGGGGGTCAGGTAGCCGTTCTCCACGGTGAAGTCGTCGGCCAGCACCCGGAACTTGCGGATCGACTCCGCCCGGCTGACCGACTCGTTGGTCCGGTCGACGGCCTTCTGCAACTCCGCCAGCACCTCCGCGTCGGTGCGGGCGGTCGCGAGGTCGAGACCGGGTCGGCCGTGGTTGGCGCCCCAGCCCGGCAGCGCCTCCTCGTCCAACGTCAGCAGGCAGGCCACGAAGTGGCGCCCGTCGCCCACGACGACGGCCTGCGAGATCAGCGCGTGCGCCCGCAGCCGGTCCTCCAGTGCGGACGGCACGACGTTCTTGCCGTTCGCGGTGACGATGATCTCCTTCTTGCGCCCGGTGATCCGCAGGTAGCCGTCATCGTCGAGGGTGCCGAGGTCGCCGGTGCGGAACCAGCCGTCGGCGAAGGCCTCCCGGGTCTCCTCGGTCCGTCCGCGGTACTCGTGGAAGACCCCGACCCCGCGGGCCAGGATCTCGCCGTCCTCGGCGATCGTGATGTCGGTGCCCGGCAGGGGGAGCCCGACCGTTCCGACCTTGATCTTCGAGGGGCGGTTGACCGTCAGCGGGGCCGTCGTCTCGGTGAGGCCGTAGCCCTCGAGCACGACGAGGCCGACGCCGCGGAAGAAGTGCGCGAGGTGCTCACCCATGGGCGCACCGCCGGAGACGGCGTACTCGACGCGGCCCCCCATGAGCGTGCGCAGCTTGGAGTAGACCAGGCGGTCGAAGACGCGGTGGCGCACCCGCAGCGCCACCGACGGGCCGCCGGTGTCGATGGCCCGCGACCACGCGTCCGCGGTGAGCGCGGCCTGCTCGAAGATCCGCGCCCGGAACCTCCCGCCGGAGGCGGCGCGCTGCTCGGCCCCGTTGAAGACCTTCTGGAACACCCGCGGCACGGCCAGGATGAACGTGGGCCGGAACCCGGCGAGGTCCGGCAGCAGGTCCTTGGCGTCGGCCGTGTGGCCCATCCGGATCCGGCTGACCAGGCACAGCGCCTGGATGAAGCGGGCGAAGACGTGGGCCAGCGGGATGAACAGCAACGTCGCCGCGTCCTGGCGGCGCAGCACCTCGGGGATGGCCTCGTCGGCGTTGCGGGCCAGGTCGAGGAAGTTGCCGTGGGTGAGCAGGCAGCCCTTGGGCCGGCCCGTCGTCCCGGACGTGTAGATCATCGTCAGCGGGTCGCCCGGACGGGCCAGCGAGCGGGAGTGCTCGACGTCGGCGTCGCTGACGTCCTCGCCCGCGGTGCGCAGGTCGGCGACGGCCCCCGACTCCAGCGTCCAGACGTCGCGCAGGGCGGGGAGGCGCTCGCGGACGGAGGCGATCCGGCCCGCGTTCTCGGTCGTCTCCACGACGGCGGCCACGCAGCCGGAGTCGGAGAGGATCCACTCGATCTGCTCCGGGGAGCTCGTCTCGTAGACGGGGACGGTCACGGCCCCCGCGAACCAGCCGGCGACGTCGAACAGCGTCCACTCGTAGCTGGTCCGGCCCATGATCCCGATCCGGTCGCCGGGGTGGATGCCCGCGGCCAGCAGGCCCTTCGCGATCGCGGTGACGTCGGCGAGGAACTCCTGCGCCGTGATGTGCTGCCACGTGCCGTCCGCACCCTTGCGGCTCACGCTGACGTGCCGGGGGTCCTGCCGCGCGGTGTCCACCACGCAGTCGGTCAGGTTGCCGGTCGTGGCGGGCTGGACGAGCGGTGGCTCGCAGCTGCTCCGCACGCTGGTTCCTCCTCGCATCGCTCCCGGGCCGCCGTGCTCGCGCGGTGCGCGGACGTCCGGGCGCCGCCGTCTCCGTCGGCGGTGCGACGACCCTACCCGCGAGGGGTCCCCGCCCCGGCGCGACGTCACCGCGACACCCGCACGGAGCAGCGGGAGGGGTTCAAGGTCGGGGCCGGGGGTGTCGATGCGTGCAGGTGTGAACGACGAGCAGGTGCGACCGCTCCCCGTCGGGGACCTCCACGGCTTCGCGCCGCTCGACGACCAGGGCCTGCTGCCGGCCCCCCGGCACGCCGGTCGCGACACGACCCGCACCAGCGCCGCGTTCGGCGCGGTCGAGGTCGGCCCGCCGGTCAGCCGGCTCGCGCACGAACCCGTCGCGGCGCCCGCACCGGCGGGTCCCGTCGTGGCGCGCGCCGAGCGCTGCCCCTCCTGCGCCGCCCGGGTCCGCCCCGAGCAGGACTGGTGCTCCCTCTGCCACGCCTCGTTGCTGCCCGCCCCCGCGCCGGTGGTGATCGCGCCGGTGGTGACGGCCGCGCCCGTGCGCCGTGAGCTCCCGCCCGCACGGGTCGTCGAGGACGAGGACGGTCAGCTCGCGCTGGACTTCGAGCAGCCCCGGCCCGCCGCGCCGGCCGTCGACGAGGCCGAGGTCGAGCGGATGCTCGGTGCCCTCGCCCGCACCGACGTCAAGGGACCGCGCGGCCTGCAGAGCCGGCAGGCGAAGATCGCCGTCGCCGTCGGGGGCGGCCTCGGCCTGACGGCCTTGCTGCTCGGTGGCATGACCGCCCTGGGAGTCGTCCTCGGCTGAGGCGCGGGACCGGCACGGGTCACCCGCACGCACCGGGTAACCTCGCCGGGGCTGCACGTTCGGGCAGCCGCCCCGGTCGCGGGGCCGACGTCGCAGGGAGAACCGCACCGGCATGGTCGAGCAGCGCGCCGAGACGCACCACCACGACGCCACGAGCACCGGCAACGCCGTCGGTGTCGACATCGGGGGGACGAAGATCGCCGCCGGGGTCGTCGACCACCGCGGCGAGATCATCGCCCAGACCCGCCGGGAGACCCCGGCCCTGCACCCCGAGGCCATCGCCGACGCCGTCGCGGACGCGATCGCGGAGCTGGAGACGACCCACGAGTTCGGTCCCGTCGGCGTCGCCGCGGCCGGTTTCGTCGACGCCGCCCGGCGCAGCGTCGTCTTCGCCCCGAACCTCGCCTGGCGCGACGAACCCCTCGCCGACCGCCTGGAGTCCCGCGTGGCGCGCCGCGTCGTGGTCGAGAACGACGCGAACGCCGCCGCGTGGGCGGAGTACCGCTTCGGTGGCGGTCTCGACGAGGAGGGCAACGCGGTCGCCGACCTCGTCATGCTCACGCTCGGCACCGGCCTCGGGGGCGGGATCGTCTCCGGCGGTCTGCTGCAGCGCGGGGCCAACGGTGCCGCCGCCGAACTGGGTCACGTCCGCGCCGTCCCCGGCGGCCGGGCCTGCGGGTGCGGGAACTCCGGCTGCTGGGAGCAGTACGTCGCCGGGAACGCCCTCGTCCGCGACGCCCGCGACCTGCTCCGCTCCGGCGACGCCGACGGTGCGGTGTTGCTGCGCGAGGTCGGTGGCGACCCGGACGCGGTGACCGGTCCCGTCATCACCCGCCTCGCCCAGGCCGGTGACCCCGGCTGCGCGCGCCTGCTCGCCGACGTGGGCCGCTGGTTGGGCGAGGCCGTCGCGAGCTTCGTCGCGATGCTCGACCCCGAGGTTGTCGTCATCGGTGGCGGCGTGTCCAGCGCCGGTGACCTGCTGCTGGCCCCGGCCCGGGTGAGCCTGGCGGAGAACCTCTCCGGCCGGACCCACCGCAAGCCGCCGCCGCTGCGCACGGCGACGAAGGGCAACGACGCCGGGATCATCGGCGCCGCCGACCTCGCCCGGGTCTGACGGACGACACCCCTGCGATCGGGAGCAGAGACATGGCCGCACCCCGCACCCCGCGCCCGCCCCGCCGTCGGCGCGCACCCGACCCGCGACGGGTCGCGCTGCAGCAACGGCTGCGCCAGCAGACCCGCCGGGTCTTCATCGGGGACGGGCCGGCCGTCGGCGTCGACATCGGCGGGACGAAGGTCGCGGCGGGAGTCGTCGACGGCGAGGGCAACGTCGTCATGCAGTTGCGGCGCGACACGCCCACGACCAGCCCGCAGGGGGTCGAGGACACGATCGCCGAGGTCGTGGAGGAGCTCGCCGCCCACCACGACATCGTCTCCGTCGGCATCGGGGCCGCGGGTTTCGTCGACGCCGAACGCGCGACGGTGCTCTTCGCGCCGCACCTGGCCTGGCGCCACGAACCGTTGCGCGAGGCCGTCGAACGACGCATCCGCGCCCGGCTGGGTCGGCGCATCGGCCGGCGCACGATCGTCGAGAACGACGCCAACGCCGCCGCCTGGGCCGAGTACCGCTTCGGGGCCGGCCAGGAGGAGTCGCGGCTCGTCTGCGTGACGATGGGCACGGGCATCGGCGGTGGGATCGTCAACCAGGGCCGCGTGGTCCGCGGCCGCTACGGCATCGCCGGTGAGTTCGGGCACATGATCGTCGTTCCCGGTGGCCACCGCTGCGAGTGCGGCAACCGCGGCTGCTGGGAGCAGTACGCCTCGGGCAACGCACTGGTGCGCGAGGCCCGGGAGCTCGCCCGGTCGAACTCGCCCGTCGCGCACACATTGCTGGAACTCGCCGGGGGCGATCCCGAGGCGATCACCGGCCCGCTCGTCACCGAGGCCGCCCGGGCCGGCGACCCGGCCGCGGTGGAACTCTTCGAGGACGTCGGCCGCTGGCTCGGCATCGGTGTCGCGAACCTCGCCGCCGCGCTGGACCCGGGGACCGTCGTCATCGGGGGTGGGGTCTCCGACGCGGGTGAGCTCCTGCTCGGCCCCTGTCGCGAGGCGTTCCGCCGCACCCTCACGGGGCGGGGTTTCCGTCCCGAGCTCACGATCGCCCGCGCCAAGCTCGGCCCGGCGGCGGGTCTGGTGGGTGCGGCGGACCTGTCCCGCGGCTGGGGCTGATGGCCTGCCCGGGTTCCGTCGGGCGCCCTGTCGCCCGGATGCGGGTGGCGACGTTCAACGTGCGTGAACTGCTCGACGACACCGTCGCGCTGCGCGACCTGCTGCGCACCGCGGCGGCCGACGTCGTGTGCCTGCAGGAGGTCCCCACGTTCGGTCCGGTCGCCCACCGCCTCGGCGACCTCGCCGCCGACACCGGCCTGTGGCTCGCGGCGTGGGGTCGGGCCGGTGCGGGGACGGCGGTACTCACCGCCGCCCGCGTCGACGTGCGGGCCGGCGCGGTGCGGGAACTGCCGACCGCCCGCTGGCGGGGGCGCAGGCCGGTGCGGCGCCGGGGAACCGCCGAGGCCGTCGTCCGCGTCCCGCTGGGTGGGGGGTGGTCGCGGGAGGTGCTGGTGCGCAGCGTCCACCTCGGCCTGGAGGCCGGGGAGCGTTCCGACCACGTAGCCCGGCTGCTGCCCGCGACCCCCGTCCCGGGGTCCTGCGGGCCGTGGTCCGACGCGCCCCTGGTGATGGCGGGGGACCTCAACGAAGAACCCGGCGGAGCGGTCCACCAGCGGTTCTCGACGGTGCTCGCGGACGCGGCCGAGGTCGCGGGCCGCCCCTTCCCGACCTTCCCGGCGCGGGCACCGCGCAGGCGGCTGGACCTGGTCCTCGTCGATCGCCGGCTGAGCGTCACCGGGGTCAGCACCCCGCCGGGGAACGCGGCCGCAGCCACCGACCACCTGGCGGTCGTCGCCGACCTGCTCGTCCCGGCCGGTTGAGGACGGGTCTCAGACCACGGCACCGTCGTCGTCGTCATCGTCCCGCGAGCCGGGAAGACGGATGACCAGGGTCGCGAACCCGGCCACGAACACCCCCGCGGTGATCGCGGTCACGAGCTGCGGGACGTCGTTCCAGCCCAGCGCCACGACGAGCAGGAAGAGCGGTGCGCCGACGACGGCGATCCACGCGGCCCAGCCCAGGAGGTCGCGGGGGAGAGGCTGTGGTTCGGCGGGGACGAAGCGTTCCTCGGAGGAGGACCGCAGTTCGACCGGCTCGTCGTCGCGCCGGCGGGGGGTTGCGAACCACTCGGGCGTCGGGACGTCCTCGTGGGGGGGCGGAGGGAGCGGAGTGACCGGGCGGACCAACCGGGGCTCGGGGCGAGGCGCCTCGCCGGCCTGGGCGTCGTCCTCGTCGGCCGCGGGGCTGGTGTCGCTGGTGTCCCCGGCCGACGTGTCGGTCCTCGACGTGGCTTCCTCACCCCAGTGCGCGACGATCAGCGCGAACGCCGCATCGACGTCGAGGGGACCGGATCCGTCGTCCGGGGTTCGAGGCACACCCCAATGGTGTCACGGGTGACCCGGGGTGGTCGAGGTTTCGGCGTGGCGCGCGCCGGTCCGTTCGCTAGGGTCGGCGATCACCGATCGGGCGACGAAGGACGAGGGGGGCCGGTGCCGCGCTTTCCCGTCCTGTACTGGCCGATCAAGCTGCTGGTCGCGGAACCGCTGGTCACGGCCGTGTTCCGGCCCTGGGTCCGCGGGCTCGAGAACGTCCCCACCGACGGTCCGGCGATCCTGGCCAGCAACCACCTCTCCGCCGCGGACACCGTGCTGCTGCCGACGGTGGTCCAGCGGCGGGTCACCTTCATCGCCAAGGCGGACCTGTTCACCGGCCGCGGCGTGCGCGGCCGGCTCACCAAGGGCCTCATGCACGGGATCGGTCAACTGCCCGTCGACCGTTCCGGGGGCCGGGCGTCCTCGGCCGCCATCGCGGGGGCGGTGCGCGTCCTGCAGGAGGGCGACCTCTTCGGCATCTACCCCGAGGGGACGCGGTCACCGGACGGTCGCCTCTACCGCGGCCGCACCGGTGTCGCCCGCATCGCCCTCGCCTCGGGTGCCCCGGTGATCCCGGTCGCGATGATCGGCACGGAGGACCTGCTGCCGACCGGCCGGAGGCTGCCCCGGATCCGGCGCGTCGGCGCCGTGTTCGGGGAGCCGCTGGACTTCTCCCGCTTCGCCGGTCGGGGGGACGACCAGCTCGTCGTCCGCTCCGTCACCGACGAGATCATGTACGCGATCCAGAAGCTCTCGCGCCAGGAGTACGTCGACGCCTACGCCGAGCGCAGCCGGCTGCGCAGCGAGCTGTCCCGCAGCACCGGCGTCCCCGAACCGCCGAGCACCGCCACCGGCGGTCCGGGCGGGCGCGCCGCCCCGACCGGCGACGCGCCGGGGCCGGACGACGCGCAGCACTAGACCCGCGGTGGCAGAGTTCCCTCCGGACGGACGACAGGCACGTCGGCGAAGGCGCCGAGGACTGGAGAACGCACGATGCGGGTCGGGATCCTCACCGGGGGCGGCGACTGCCCCGGACTGAACGCGGTCATCCGGGCGGCGGTGCTGGCCGGGACGCAACGGCACGGGATGGAGTTCGTCGGGTTCCTCGACGGCTGGCGCGGGGTCCTCGACGGGGACACCGTTCCCCTCGACGAGGAGACCGTCAGACCGCTGCTGACCATCGGCGGCACGATCCTCGGCTCCTCGCGGACGAACCCGCTGGCCGACGGCGTCGACGACGGCGTCGCCCGGGTCCGCAAGCAGCTGACGGCGCTCGAGGTGGACGCGCTGCTGGCCATCGGCGGCGAGGACACCCTCGGCGTCGCCACGGCCCTGCACGCCGCGGGCATCCCGGTCGTGGGCGCCCCCAAGACCATCGACGACGACCTGTCGGCCACCGACGCGACGTTCGGGTTCGACACCGCGGTGCAGACCGCCGTCGACGCCTGCGACCGCCTCGCCACCACCGGCGCGAGCCACCACCGGGCGATGATCGTGGAGGTGATGGGCCGTCACGCCGGCTGGATCGCGCTGCACACCGGGATGGCGGCCGGCGCGCACGTCACGATCCTGCCCGAGGAGGATCCCGACCTCGACGCCGTCGCCGACGTGACGCGTTCCGTCCTGGCCCGCGGTCAGGCACCCCTCATCGTCGTCAGCGAGGGCGCGAAGGTCCACGGCGAGGAAGCCGCGAAGAACGCCCCGCGGGACGCCTTCGGACACGCCCAGCTCGGCGGGGCCGGCGACGCCTTGGAGCACGAGCTCCTCGCCCGCGTCCCGGGGTTGTCGACGCGGGTCACCGTCCTGGGCCACCTGCTGCGGGGCGGGACCCCGTCGGCGGCCGACCGGATCCTCGCGACGCGGTTCGGGCTGTCGGCGATCGAGGCGCTCGCGAGCGGGAACCTGGGCACGATGGCGTCCCTGCACGGGGTCGAGGTCCACCAGGTGCCGCTGGCCGAGGCCACCGGGGTGTTGCGCACGGTGCCCGACGCGCGACGGGCCGAGACGGCCGGCGTCCGGTGGTGACGCTCGGTCACGAGTGTGGCAACCCCACCCCGCGGGGGGTGCGACACTTGCCCGCGTGAGCACTCCCACGACGACGAACTCCGCGGGTCTGTCCAGCATCACGTGGCCCGACCTGCCCGCCGCCCAGCAGCCGCAGTGGCCGGACGCCGCCGCGCTGGCCGAGGTGCACGCGGAGCTCGCGTCGTATCCGCCCCTCGTCTTCGCGGGGGAGTCCGACCAGCTGCGCGGTCAGCTGGCCGAGGCCGCCCGGGGCGAGGCGTTCCTGCTGCAGGGCGGGGACTGCGCCGAGACGTTCGCCGGCGCCACGGCCGACGGCATCCGCCGCCGGCTGAAGACGATGCTGCAGATGTCCGCCGTCCTCACCTACGGGGCCAGCCTGCCGATCATCAAGGTCGGTCGCATGGCGGGGCAGTTCTCCAAGCCGCGCTCCAGCAACGACGAGACCCGCGACGGCGTCACGCTTCCCGCCTACCGCGGCGACGCCGTCAACGACTACGCGTTCACCCCCGAGTCGCGGATCCCCGACCCGCAGCGACTGCTCCGCGCCTACCACACGTCCTCCGCGACGCTGAACCTCATCCGGGCGTTCACGACCGGTGGGTACGCGGACCTGCGCAAGGTCCACGAGTGGAACCGCGGCTTCGCGGCCACCGCGGCCAACGCCAAGTACGACTCCCTCGCGCACGACATCGACAAGGCCATGAAGTTCATGGCGGCCTGCGGCGCTGACTTCGACGCCCTGCAGACCGTCCAGTTCTGGTCCAGCCACGAGGCGCTGCTGCTCGACTACGAGCGTCCGCTGACCCGGACCCTCGACGAGGAACCGCCGCTCAGCGGTCCCGCCGCCGAGGACGTGCGCCAGGGCGGTCCCTACGACGTCGCCGCGCACATGGTCTGGATCGGGGAGCGCACCCGTCAGCTCGACGGTGCGCACGTGGACTTCGCCGCGAAGATCCGCAACCCCATCGGGATCAAGCTGGGGCCGAAGACCTCCGTCGACGACGCGCTCGCGCTCATCGACAAGGTCGACCCCTACCGCGAACCGGGCCGGTTGACGTTCATCACGCGCATGGGCGCCTCGACGATCCGCGAGGCCCTGCCCGCCCTCGTCGAGGGGGTCACGAAGTCCGGCGCCCAGGTCACCTGGGTCTGCGACCCGATGCACGGCAACACGATCACCTCGACCAGTGGGTACAAGACCCGTCGCTTCGACGACGTCGTGGACGAGGTCCGCGGGTTCTTCGAGGTCCACCAGGCCCTGGGCACCGTGCCCGGCGGCCTGCACGTCGAACTCACCGGGGACGACGTCACCGAGTGCCTCGGTGGGGCCATGGAGATCGACGACGCGGCGCTGGCGACCCGCTACGAGTCGCTGTGCGACCCGCGGCTGAACCACCAGCAGTCGCTGGAGCTCGCCTTCCTCGCGGCGGAGATGCTCTCCAAGCGCTGACCGTGCACGACGAAGGGTCCGCCACCTCCGGGTGGCGGGCCCTTCGTGCGTCCTCAGACGACGGTGAGGGTGATCGTCGAGCCCTTGGGGATCGACGTGCCGGCCTCGGGGTCGCTGGAGCGGACGGTGCCGAACACCCCGCCGAGGACGTTGTTCACCTGGACCTGGAACCCGAGTCCCTGGAGCTTGGCGCGGGCCGCGTCGACCTGCGTGCCCTGCACGGCCGGGACGGCCACCAGCGGCGGACCCGAGGAGACGACGAGGTCGACGGCGTCACCGCGGAACAGCGTCCCGTCGGGGGGTGTCTGCGAGATGACCTCACCGGCCGCGACGCTCTCGCTGACCTGCTGGGTGATCTTGCCCACCGACAGACCTGCGGCGGTGATGGCCTTCTGGGCGGCGTCCTGCGTCTGGTTCACGACTCCGGGCACGCCGATCGGCTCCCGGCCCTTCGAGACGACGAGGTCGACCCTGGAGTCGTGGGGCACGACCTGCCCCACGTCCGGGGTGGCGGCCACGATCGAGCCGTCCGGGACCTTCTCGTCGAACTGCTCGCTGACGTTCCCGATCGTGAGGCCGGTACCGGTGAGGAGCTGTTCCGCCTCGTCCCGGGTCTTGCCGACGACCTCGGGGACGGCGAACTGCTGGACGCCCTGGGAGACGACGATCGTGACGGTGCCGTCCTTGCGGACGCGACCGCCTTCCCCGGGGTCGCTGGACACCACCAGGCCCTGGGCGACGGTGTCGCTGAACCCCTGCTGCTCGTCAACGGCGAGACCCGCGGCCTGCAGGGTGCTGGTGGCCTCCTGCGGTGACTTCCCCGCGACCGGCGGGGTCGTGGTGTACGCGCCGGGGCCGGCGGTGAAGTACCAGGCCAGTCCGGCGGCGACGGCGAGCACGAGCAGGACCAGTCCGACCAGCAGGCCGCGGCGGGAACGGTGGCCCTCGGTCGGCGCGGGTCGCTTCTCCGGGACAGCCGCGGCGGTCTTGCCGATGCGGGTCGTGCTGCCCGGCGCGGCCGCACCGGCGGGGCGGGGCGGACGGGCGGCGAGCTGTTCCGGGGTCAGCGAGGCCTGCACCGCGCGCAGCTGCTCGAGCATCTCCCCGGCGTCGTCGGGACGTTCGTCGGGGTCCTTGGCCAGGGCGTCGAGGACGAGGGCGTCCAGCGAGGGGGACAGCCCGGGCGCACGGGTCGAGGGCAGCGGGACCTGCTCGTGCACGTGCTTGTAGGCGATCGTGAACGGGCTCTCACCCGTGAACGGAGGAGCGCCCGTGAGCATCTCGTAGAGCATGACGCCGACGCCGTAGACGTCGCTGCGGGCGTCGGTGGTCCGCGACTCCAGCTGCTCGGGGGCCAGGTACTCCGCGGTGCCCATCAGGTCGCCCATGCCGACGGTGGTGCTCTGCCCCCCGGGACTGGCGGCGCGGGCGAGACCGAAGTCCGCGACCTTGACCCGGCCGTCGTCGGCGACGAGGACGTTGGCGGTCTTCACGTCGCGGTGCAGGACGCCCTTGCGGTGGGCTTCGGCCAGCGCCTCGAGCACGCTGGCGGTGACCTTCAGCGCCTCACCGGGGGTGAGGGCCCCCGCGTCGAGGACCACGTCGCGCAGGGTCCGGCCGTCGACGAGCTCCATCACCAGGTACGCCGTCTCGACGCCACCCTCGTGGTCGACGCCCTGGTCGAGCACCGCGACGACCCCGGGGTGCCCGATCCGCGCCGCCGACTTCGCCTCGGTGACGAACCGGGCGCGGGCGGCCGGGTCGTGGGCGAGGTCGGCCCGGAGGACCTTCACGGCGACGGCGCGGTCGAGCCGCTCGTCCTCGGCGCGGTAGACGACACCCATCCCACCTCGCCCGATCCGTCCCAGGACGCGGTAGCGCCCGTCGAGGCGTCGCCCGACGAGGGGGTCGGAGAGGGTTGCGTCCACGATCAGCGAGTCTAGGTGGACCGAGCGTCAGGTCAGCTGAAGCGCGCCTGCAGTGTCTGCACGTTGGCCACGTAACGACGCGTGTCGTCGTACATCCCGCGCGAGCGCACCGACGCCTGACCCTGGTAGTAGGACGCGATCGCGACGTCCGGCGGGTTGTTGGCGACGAGCGTGCGCAGGATCGCCACCCCGGCCCGCGCGTTGTCGCGCGCGTCGAACAGGTCGATGGGTCGTCCCAGCAGGTCCGAGGCCCACTCACCGGAGCTCGGGATGACCTGCATCGCGCCGATGGCGTTGGCGCCGGAGACGACCTTCATGGTGAAGCCGGACTCCTGGTAGCCGATGGCCAGCGCCAGCGACGGGTCCACCCCGAGCTTCACCGCGGTGGAGCGGATGATCTCGCGCATCTCGTCGCGGCTCGGCTGGGCGGAGGCCTGCAGCTTCGCGCGGTTGGTCTCGACGGCTTCGCTGACGGTGGCCGCCTGGGTCGGCTGCGGGGCCGGGGCCTGCGTCGCCGTCGTGGGGCGGCCGCCGAGCTGCAGCGCCTGGCCCTCGAGGATGAAGCCGGTGTCGTCGAGGCCGTTGAGCGCGACGAGGTCGTCGACGCTCACCCCGGTCGTCTGCGCGATGTGGGACAGGGTGTCCCCGGCGCGGACGGTGTACGTCGTGCTGCCCGTGCGGGTGGTGGGTCCGGCGCCGGCACCCGTGCCGCCGGACAGTGTGAGGACCTGACCGGCGCGGATGAACCCGTCGGCGCTGAGCCCGTTGGCCTCACGCAGGGCACCGACGGTGGTGCCCTGCGCCACGGCGATCGCCCCGAGGGTGTCACCGGGGCGGACGGTGTAGCTGCCACCGGCGGGCGCGTCACCGGCGTCGCTGCCGGTCGCCTCGGGCCGGGGGATCCGCAGGCGCTGGCCCTCGACGATGGTGGCGCCGCGGTCGAGGCCGTTGGCCTCCACGATCGCGTCGACGGTGGTGCCGGAGCGGTTCGCGATCGCCCCCACGGTGTCGCCGAGCTGGACGGTGACGGTCTCCTCCGGCGTCGCGGCGTGGGCCGCGGTGGCCGTGGCGGGGACGAGCGCGGTGGGAGCGGCGGCCCCGACGAGGGCGGCGGCCAGCCACCGGCCGCGCCGGGAGTTCTTCTCGGGTGCGTCGCTGGGGTCGTGGTCGTCGGCCATGGCGGGGGTTCCTCGCAGGTCGTCAGGGGCTAGTGGTGCACGAGCTTCAGGTGGGGCTGGTGGGGCGGGGGTGAACCTATCGGACGCTCCCGACACCACCACCCCAACGATGGTGGAGAGCGTGACTTCGTCGGGGGAGGTGGGCGGGCGCGTCGCGAGACGGCAGACTGGTGGGGTGGTTGCACCGCTGAGAGCAGAGATCGCCCGTGAGACGGGTACCGACGAACTGGACGCCCTCGTCCCCGAGTGGCTGACCGTCCCCGACGTGGCCGAGGTGGCCGGCGTCGACCAGCGCGAGGTCCGGCGCTGGCTGCAGGAACGTGAACTGGTGGCCGTCCGTCGCGGGGAACGTGCCGTCGCGCACGTCCCCGCCGGATTCGTCACCCCTGAGGGTCCGCTGAACCACCTGAAGGGCACGTTGTCGGTGCTCGCCGACTCCGGCTTCACCGACACCGAGTCCATCGGGTGGCTCTACACGCCGGACGACACGCTGCCGGGCACGCCCGTCGACGCGCTGAAGGCGAACCGCAAGACCGAGATCCGCCGTCGCGCGCAGGCCCTCAGCTTCTGAGGACCACGACCGACGACCTCGCTGGCCCAGTGAGGTCGTCGGTGGGGACCTCAGCGGGCAGCGGTCCGCCAGCGCGACTCCTCGCGGCGCGCCCGCCGGGCCCGGACCAGGCCGGGCAGGGCGACGGCCAGGCGACGGCGTCCGCTGACCCGCACCCGGCGTGCGAGGACGTCGTACCCGGCGCGCTCGACCTCGTCGAGGATCCCGCCGTAGAGCAGGTACGCCGTGCGCAGGCAGTCCCGGCTGGTCGGGTGGACCATGTCCAGCCCGAGCTCCGCCTCGGCGTACAGCTCCCGGGTCCGCTCGGTCTCGAAGGCGAGCAGGTCGCGGACGGCCTGCGGTGTCGTCCCCGCCCTGCGCGCGGCGAAGAGGTCCTCGCGGGTCAGCCCGAACCGCGTGAGGTCCTCACCGGGCAGGTAGACCCGACCGCGGTCGAGGTCCTCACCGACGTCGCGGATGAAGTTCGTCAGCTGGAACGCCACGCCCAGGGCGCGGGCCGGCGCGACGGCGTCCGGGGTGAGCGGCTCCAGGATCGGCAGCATCTGCAGACCGATGACCGCCGCGGACCCGTAGACGTAGCGGTCCAGGTCCGCGTAGGTGGGGTAGCCGGTCTCGGTGATGTCCATCCGCATCGAGTCCAGGAACGCCTCGACCTGCTCCCGCGGGATGTCCCAACGGCGCATCGTCACCGCCATCGCCCGCCCGACCGGGTCGTGCGGGCCGTCCTCGTCCAACGACTTCAGGAAGTCGTCGGACCACGCGACGAGAGCGTCCGGGTCGGGGTCGGTGAAGGAGTCGACGAACTCGTCGGCGTAGCGGGCGAACCCGTACAGCGCCCACACGTAGGGACGCTTCGCCGCGGGCAGCAGCAACGTCGCCAGGTAGTACGTCTTCCCGTGGTCGGCGTGCAGGCGCCGGCAGGTCTCGAACGCGGCGCGCAGCTCCGGGTCGTGCAGCGCGGGGTCGGTCGCCGCGGCCGCGTCCAGGGCCGCGGCGCTGCTGCGGGGCAGCTTCACACGCTGCGCCAGGCGCGCGAACGGTACGAGCGGTCCCGGCCCGTCACGCGCTCGGCCGCCAGCCGACCCGAGACGAGCACCATCGGCACCCCGACCCCGGGCTGGGTGCCGGAGCCGGTGAAGACGACGTTCTCGCCCCACATGTTCCCCGGCCGGAACGGCCCGGTCTGGCGGAACAGGTGCGAGGACGCGAACGGGGCGCCGTCGGCCATGCCCCGGCGTTCCCAGTCGGCCGGGGTGGCGACGTCCTCGACCTCGAGGGAGTCGCCGAAGCCCTCGTAGCCGCGCTGCTCCATGACCTCCAGCACGTGCTCGCGGTAGCGCGGGGCGTGGGTGTCCCAGTCGATCCGGCTCGAGCCCGCCGAGAGCGACGGCGTCGGGAAGAGCACGTAGTAGACGTGCTTGCCGGCCGGGGCCAGCGACGGGTCGGAGACCGTGGGGCGCGAGACGAGGACCGAGGGGTCGCTCATCAGCCGCCCGTCGAGGAGTTCGGCGAACACCTGCTCCCACGCGTCCCCGAAGTGGATCGAGTGGTGGACCGGATCCGGGTAGTCCTTCGAGGACCCGGCCAGCAGGAGGTAGCAGGAGGGGGAGAAGGTCAGCTTGCGCCGCACCGGGTCCCCGAGGAGCTGCTCCCGGGCGACCGGGAGGTCGGGGTTGAGCACGACGACGTCGGCGGGGAACCGCCGCCCGTCCGCGGTGAGGACCGCCGTGGCCCGTCCGCCGTGGTGCTCCACCTTCGTGACGGTCGTGCCGTAGTGGAACTGCACCCCGTGCTTCTCCGCCGCGGCCGCCATCGCCGTCGGCAGCGCGTGCATGCCGCCCTTGGGGAAGAAGACCCCCGCGACGGAGTCCATGTAGGCGATGACGGCGTAGAGCGCGAGGGCGTCGTAGGGGGACAGCCCCGCGTAGAGGGCCTGGAAGGAGAACATCCGCTGGGTCCGCGGGTCCTTGAGGAACTTCCCGACCTCGGGGGCCATCTTCTTGAAGCCCCCGGCCGCCAGCAGGCGCACGAGGTTCGGCTTGAGCAGGTCCAGCGGGGTGTCGATGTTGGAGTCGATGAAGTCGCGGATCTCGTAGCGGTAGAGGTTCGCGACGTGCTGGACGAAACGCCGGTAGCCGTCGGCCTCCGCTGCGCCGCAGAGCTTCTCGATCTCCACCGCGGTCCGCTCCACGTCCGAGGAGACGTAGAGGCTCGAACCGTCGGCGAAGTTCCCGCGGTAGAGCGGGTCGACGGGCTGCAGGTCCAGCCAGTCGTTCATGTCCTCGCCGAGGGCGTCGAAGCAGTCGGCGATGAGGTCCGGCATGGTGAGGACCGTCGGACCGGTGTCGAAGCGGTACTGCCCGTCCGCCGTGTCCGTCACCACCAGTCCGGCACGACCACCCGGCACGTCCTCCCGTTCGAGGACGGTGACCTTGCGTCCGGCACCGGCCAGGCGCATCGCGGTGGACAGCCCGGCGAGGCCGGCCCCGACCACGACGACGTTCTCGCTGGGGCCGCTCACGTGCCGGGTGCGGCCCGGCAACCAGTCGAGGGTGCGGTCGAGGGCGCTCACGAGCGACGGCTCGTGGCGGCGACGACGAGTTCGTGCAGCGCGGCGCGGGCCGGTTCGCTCACGTCGGCGGCGTCCAGCGTCGCGCAGGCCACGTCTACCTGTTCGGAAATGATCTTCTCCACTCCAGTCAGGGCACCGGTGTCCACCAGAACCTGTCGCAAGGTCTGGACGCCCGAGGCGTCCAGGTCGGGGGCGCCCAGGTAGCGCTTGATCTGCGCGGCCTGGGCGGGGTCGGCGGCCTGCACGGCCAGACCGACCAGCACGGTGCGCTTGCCCTCCCGGAGGTCGTCCCCAGCGGGTTTGCCCGTCTCGGTGGGATCACCGAACACGCCCAGGACGTCGTCGCGCAGCTGGAACGCCTCACCCAGCGCCAGCCCGAAGCGCGAGTAGTCGGCCAGCAGGTCGGTCGAGGCCCCGGCCAGCGAGCCCCCCAGCAGCAGCGGGTGCTCGATGGAGTACTTCGCGCTCTTGAACGTCACGACCCGCCGGGCCCGGTCCACGGCGCCGGCGGCACCGCGCTGGTCCGAGGACGCCTGCTCGAGCATGTCGAGGTACTGCCCACCCATGAGCTGCGTGCGCATCACGTTGAAGATCCGCCGGCCGCGGTCCAGGGCGTCGGGGTCCAGGCGGGCCCGGGAGAAGAGTTCGTCGCTCCACCCCAGGCACAGGTCGCCCGCGAGGACCGCCCCGGCCAGCCCGAACCGCTCGCCGCTGCCGTCCCAGCCCTGCGCCGCGTGCAGCGACGCGAAACGGCGGTGCACGGCGGGCTGGCCCCGGCGGGTGTCGGAGTCGTCCATCACGTCGTCGTGGATGAGCGCCGCCGCCTGGAAGAGTTCCAGCGACGCGGCGGCGGTCACGATGCCCTCGTCGGGGAGGTCGCCACCGACGCCGCGGAAACCCCAGTAGCAGAACGCCGGACGCAACCGCTTCCCACCGGAGAGCAACGACGAGATCGCGTCGAGGATCGGTGTGCAGTCGTCACTGACCTCGCTCAGGACCGCGGCCTGGTCCCGCAGGAAGTCGTCGAGGACCTCCGAGACGGCACGTCGCAGATCGCTGGTCACCGTCGGGTGGGCGGAGGAGGCGGGCGGCACAGGTGCACTCTAAGCACCCCCCTGTCGGCAGGCGAACGCGCGTCCGGGCTGGTCACCGGCGGGTCACGGGCGGGTCGGGCTCTACCGTTGGGTCCGTGGCGATGGATCGAGAGGCGTACCTGCGCGCCTGGCGTGCACTGCACGGTGGAACGCACGCCAACGCCCTCGTCCGCGGCTGGCTCAGCGCGGCGCACGCCCTCGCCCGCCCGCTCGCCGGGGCCGGCGTCCCCCCGGCGGCGATCACGCTGTCCGGCGGTGCCCTCGCGGTCGTCGCGGCGGCCGTCGCCGTGCTCGGTGGCCGCGGCGGGGTGGCGGCGGTGGCGGCCGGCGCGCTGCTCGCGATCGCCGGGATCTTCGACAACCTCGACGGTGCCGTCGCGGTCATGACGGGCCGGACCAGCCGCCGCGGCGCGCTGCTCGACGCGGCCTGCGACCGGGTCGGCGACGCCGCGTGCGCCGTCGTGCTCTGGGGGTGCGGCGCCCCGGCCTGGTTGGTCCTCACCGCGGGCGGGTTCGCCCAGCTGCAGGAGTACCTGCGCGCGCGGGGTCAGGGCCTCGGCGTCGACGACGTGCGGATCGTCTCCGTCGCCGAACGCCCCGTCCGGCTCGCGATCGCCGCGTCCTGCGCCGCCGCCACCGCCGTCGTCGTCTGGCTGGACTGGGCGACGCTCGGCGCCGGGGTGTGGGCCGTCCTCGGCTTCATCGGGCTGGTGCAGGTCGCGACCGCGGTCGGCCGCCGGCTCTAGGCCGGCCCGATGAGGTCGGTGACGATCCGCGCCGAGAGACCCACCAGGGGCAGCCCCCCACCCGGGTGCGAACTGCCCCCGACGAGGAACAACCCCGGGACGGGTGAGCGGTTCGCCGGGCGCAGGAAGGCCGAGCGCGCCCCGTTGCTGGCCGTCCCGTAGATCGCCCCGCCGTCGCTGCCGGTGCGGCGTTCGAGGTCGGCGGGGGTGCGGACCTCGCTCCAACGCAGCCTGTCCCGGACGTCCAGACCGCGCGACGCCATGGTCTCCAGCACCGTGCGGGTGTGCCGGCGCACGAGGTCGGGTGCGCTCCAGTCGGTGCCGCGCTCCGGGTCGTGCACGGGGGCGTTGACCAGGACGAACCAGGCCTCGGAGTTCTCGTCCGGACGCAGCGCCGGGTCGTCGGGGGCGCTGACGTAGACCGTCGGGTCCGCCACCGGCCGGCCGGCGGCGAGGTCGGCGAACTCCGCGTCGTAGTCGTCGGGGAAGAGGACCGTGTGGTGACGCAGCCCCGGGGTCCGCCCGTCCAGGGCCAGCAGCAGCACGAACCCCGACGTCGAGCGGCGCGAACGGCGGGGCGCCAGCCGCGGTCGGGGCAGCAGCGTGCGGTACAGCTGCGCAGCGTCCACCGCCGAGACGACGACGTCGGCGTGCACCTCGGTGCCGTCGGCGAGGCGGACCCCGCTCGCACGGACCCCCTCGTTCAGCACGGCGGCGACCGGGGTCCCGGTGTGGATCCGCACCCCCAGCTCACCCGCCCGGTCCGCGACGGCGCGCGCCAGCCCGTGCAACCCGCCGCGGACGTACCAGGCGCCGAAGGCCTGCTCGACGAAGGGCACCGTCGCCAGCGCGGCGGGCGCCTTCGCGGGGTGGGACCCGGAGTAGGTGGCGTAGCGGTCCAGCAGGACCCGCAGGCGCGGGTCACTCAGGTAGCGCCGTCCCAATCCCCGCAGACTCGCCCACGGGGCCACCGTGGTGACGTCGGAGCGTCTGCGGGCCAACCGCACCAGCGTTCGCGAACCCTCCAGGGGGGACTCGAGGAACGGTTCGCGGGCCACGTCCCAGATCGCCGCGGCGCGGCGGTGGAACGCCGTCCACTGCGCTCCCGTCCCCGCCCCGAGGGCCTCGTCCAGGGCCTTGGCGACGACCGGCATCCCGCCCCCCGGCAGGTCGAGTTCCGTGCCGTCGGCGAAGCGGTAGTGCGCGATCGGGTCGAGCGGGACGACGTCCAGCACCGACTCGATCGGGTCACCCGTCTTGAGGAACAGGTCGCGCTGCACCGCGGGCAGCGTCAGCAGCGACGGACCGGTGTCGAAGGAGAACCCGTCCCGGCTGAACCAGCCGAGCTTCCCGCCGACCTCCTCGGCCTGCTCGAAGAGCTCCACGCGGTGCCCGAGGGCGGCCAGTCGCGCCGCGACCGACAACCCCCCGAGGCCCGCCCCGATGACGACGACGGTGCTCAGAGCGTCCGCCCCTTCCAGGTCAGTTCGCCCCGGCCGTGGCGGCGCCAGGAGTCGGCCAGCAGCCCGAGGAAGACGGCGATGGAGGCCGGGTGCGCGAACGCGTCCGGAACGGAACGGCCACCGGTGCGCTCCGCCGCCGCGTAGCGGCCGACGACGCCGGCGAGGTAGCCGAGCGCCCCCGCCTTCGACCCCGTCAGGGCCGCGACCGGCGGCACGAGGTAGGCCAGGGCCAGGGCCGCACCCACGGCGCCCGCCGCGGGGGCCGATCCGAACGCCGACCACAACGACTTCGCGTACCCCTCGCGCAGCTCGTCCCAGCCGCCGTACATCCGGCACGTCGCGAGCGCCGTGCCGTCGGCGACCCCACCGCGCCCACCGTGCGCCTTCACCGACCGCAGCAGGGCCAGGTCGTCGAGGACCTCGGCCCGCACCGCCGCGTGCCCGTCCGCGTCGCGGTAGGCGGCGGTGTCGACGAGGAGGAACTGCCCGTTCGCGGCGGCGAGGCTCGCCCGCGGCGAGACCTCCGCCCGCCGCAGCGGCAACGTCGTCAGCCAGGACCACTGCAACAACGGCTGCACGAGCCGCTCGCTCCAGGTGTCGGCGAGCTGGCGGGGGTAGGGACTGACCAGGTCCAGGCCGGTGCTGCGCAGCAGGTCGACCCCCGCCGCCACGGCGTGCGGGGCGAGCACCACGTCCGCGTCCACGAAGACCAGCACCTCACCCCCGGCGGCCTGGGCCAGCAGGTGGCAGGCGTGGGTCTTCCCCAGCCAGCCCGGTTCCGGGCCGTCGCTGCGCAGCAACCGGACCCGTGGGTCGGCGGCGGCGATCGCCGCGACGATGTCGGCCGTGCGGTCGGTCGAGGCGTCGTCCAGGACGAGCACCTCGTAGTCGGGGACGCTGAGCTGGTCCAGCAGCGAGGTCAGGCAGGCCTCGACGCGGTCCTCCTCGTCGCGCACCGGCACCAGCACGCTGATCCGTCCCGGGACCGGCGGTGGATCGAGCGGAGGGAGTCGCAACGCGCGGGCGTTCACCAGCGAGTGGGCGGTCAGCGCCACGGCGCTCGCCGTCCCGGCCCAGGTGAGGGTGCGCCACCAGTTCACCGCCGACCCCCGAGCACGACGCGGAGGTAGGGGAGGACGGTGAGCCCCATCGCGACCCCGCCGTAGGCGGCCACGACGGGACGCCGGAAGAACACCGCGTTGCCCAGCGTCGAGCCCAGCCAGGTCCAGCTGAGCAGGGTCGCGGGGACGGTCTGCGGGTCCTCGTCCTCCGCCGGCAGGGCCCGGTGCAGCGCCGCGCAGATCACGAGGGCCGTCAGCAACCAGCCCGCGTAGTTGCCCAGGGGGATGCCCGGCACCCCCGGCAGGTGCGGGTGGGGGTCGGCGAAGACCCAGTGGCCCGCGGCGGTCATCTGCGGGTCGAGGAAGAGGTCCCAGCTGGCCAGCGTCCACGCGGCCGTGGCGACGACCACGACGTCACGCCGTCCGCGGGACCACTCCCGGGGCAGCTCCCGGGCCAGGCGCCGTCCGAGCCGGACCGCCGGCTGGGCCAGCATCGTCCACGCCAGCGGGACGACCACCGGCACGTCCAGCACCTGCGGACCGAGGGTCCCGGCGTAGCGGTAGTGCCCGAAGGGTTTCCCCGTGCGGGTACCCACCGCCTCGGCCAGCAGACCGAGACCGCCCGCGACGGCCAGGGTCGTCACCGTCCCGCGCGCACCGCCCCGGCGGGCCGCGTCACCGAGGGCCGCCGCGGAGAAGGCCGCGACCGATCCGATCGTCGTGCGGCGCAGGGTCTCGCCCCGCAGCAGCGGGTGGGCGATCTGCGTGAGCACGGCCGCCCCGGTGAGGACCCCGGTCAGGAGCGGCGCGAGTTTGGGAGGCACCCCAGCACTCTAGGAGTCGGCTCCGACACGAGCCCCGGCCGGCCTCAGGGCACGGCTCCGTCCAACGTCCCGCGGACCTCCAGCACCCGGAACCGCGCGAACAGTTCCTCCGCGTACCAGCCTTCCCGCGGGGTGGCGGCCATGACCTCGCGGTGGGCGCTGCGGCGGTGGGCGAACTCCCGCATCGCGTTCGTCGACTCCCACAACGAGAACGTCCCCTGGTACCCCAGTGGCGCCTCACCCACCCCGATCGCGCACCGCAACCCGGGCACGGTGTGCAGGTCGGCGGCGACGGGCGGGACCGCCCGCCAGAACGAGGGCGCCTTCGTCGGTCGCAACCGGGCGCGCGTGATCGAGGCCACCGGCCCGCCGTCGTCCGGCGCCGACCGGGACCCGCCGAAGGGTTCGCGCCCGGACCAGCTGCCGCGGCTGCTCAGCGGGGCCAGGCGGACCTGCAACCGCTCGGCGGCGAAACCCCGCCAGGCGCGGACCGGCCGGGAGTCCTCGTAGCGGTCGGCGTCGGCCCGGGAGTTCCAGGCGACCAGGACGGCCCAGTGCAGCGGGTCCGCGTCGCGGACCGTGAAGGTCGTGCCGTCACCGGTGCCCAGGAGCTTCGCGAACTGCGCTCCCGGCAGTCGCGTCACCGTCCGGCGGTCCACGGCCATCCGCCACAGCGCCCGCGGAACGGTCTGCGCCGCAACCTTCCAGACGTCGAGCGTGACGATCTCAGGGGTGGGCACGCGCTGAGGCTACGCGGTGCGCAGTCGGTCGCGGACGACGGTGGCGCAGTCCGCGGGCCGGTCCCACACCGGGACGTGACCGCAGTCCTCCCACTCCAGCCAGTGCGTCTGCGGTGGCGCGCAGGCCCGCACCACGAACGACGGTGGCAGCACCCGGTCCCGCAGACCGGTCACGACCGTCACCGGGACGAGCACCGCACCGCCCCGGGTGAACGCCCCGCCTGCGATGCCGGCGTCCGCGCCGGCGTACCCGGGTGCGGCGGCGATGGAGCGCACCGCCGCGCGCACGACCTCGGCCGGCAGGCGGCGGGGTGCGGTGCTGGTCGCTCCGAGGGCCAGCGTCCGCCCGATCCTGGTCGTGACGAGTCCACTCGGGAACCGGCCGGCGAGGCGGGCGAACTGCTGACCGGTCGGCAGCAGCGGCGGCCGTCGGCGGGGAGTCGTCCAGAGCCCCGCGGGGGTGAAGGCGGTGACGCTGGCGATGGTGTCGCGGGCCCCGGGTTCCGCCGCGGCCTCCAGGCAGATCCAGCCGCCGAGGGAGTGCCCGACCAGGTGGACGGTGCGTCCCTGCCGGTTCGCGAGGGTGGCGGTGAGCCGGTGCAGCCGGGCACCCAGCGCCCGGGGGCTCATCTGCGCGCTGTCGATCGACGGACCGACCCCGTGCCCCGGGAGCTCGACGACGATGAGGCGGTGGTCGGTGGCGAGGTGCGGGACGAGGGGGGCCCACGTGCTCGCGGCGCCGCCGAGTCCGTGGACGAGGACGACGACCGGTGCCTCGGAGACGGTGGACCCGGCGTGGTGGACGGCGAACCCCTCGAGGAGTTCGATCATCCGATCTCGACGGGGTGCCCGCTGGTGAGGCGGAGGAGCTCGTCGTAGCGGGTGCGGAACACGGCGTGCGGGTGTCCGGCCGGGACCCAGATCGCCGGGTACGGGGCCAGGGCCACGTCCACGAAGGTCGGTAGTTCCGCGGTGAGTCCGATGGGCGACGCCGATCCCAGGACGGATCCGGTGCGGCGCAGCACTTCCGAGTCGTCGTCCCACCGGAGTTCCGGTTCGCTGAGCACGCCGGCGAGGGTGGGCAGGAAGATCGGGTGCGTCGCGGAGGCCACGACCAGCAGGTGCCTGCTGTCCCGGGTCTTCAGTACGGCGGTGGTCGCCACGGCGGCGAGCGGGACCCCGAGGTGTTCCGCGAGCTCGGCCGGGTTGCGCAGGGTCGCCGGTACTTCGAGGACCTCACCCGCGCCGCCCAGGTCGACGAGAGCGGTCGCGGTGGCCTCCACGGCGGGGGGCGTGGCGGTGGTCGGCCCCCCGTTCCCAGGAGTCTCCTGCAGCACCGTCCACCTCATGCACCACCACGGTAGGCCGGTTCGCGCGCCCCGTCGCGCCGAGCGTCCGGGAGACGTTCGTGCAGGTCAGCGCGTGAGGACGGTGGATCCCGTGAGGACGTGGACCGGGGTCGGTGCGGACGTCACCGAGGCGGTGCCGTCGATGGGTCGGTAGGGGAGCCCCGCGATCGTGTACTCGCCGGTGTAGGTGGTGGTGAGGGTGATCTCCCGGTCGCCCGCTGCGGTGTACGTGTGGGTGAGGCTCTGGTGCGGGTAGGGGTTTCCGGGATCCTCGGTGGGCCCCAGGGTGGAACCGTCGCCGAACGTCCACGTCCAGCTCGTCGGCGTGGCGCGGATGGTGACCGGGTAGCCCAGGATGGTGGTGTCCCGGGTGACCGTCCCCGCGGTGGTGTGCAGGATCAGCGGGACGTTGAGCAGGGCCTCGCCGCCGTCGGGTTGGAGGTTCACCGGGCTCGCGGGCAGCGGGACGCGGCGCAGGTCGGCCTCGGTGACGGTCGGCAGGACGACGGGTTCTGCGGTGGTTGCGTCGGTCGTGCAGGAGTTCCCCTGGTTGACCCAGCGGACGTCGTCGCCGGTCCGGGTCCAGGTGGTGACGAGGAACTGCCCGGGCGGGCAGTTCGCGATGGAGGCCCGGCAGGTGTCGGACCCGAAGGAGCCTTCCGGGCCGTTGCGGCCGCAGGCGGGGGTCTTGGAGACCTGGACCGGAGGCCCGGAAGTCTTGGACGGTTCTTGTCTTCGTGTCGGCTCTCTGCTGGCTTTCGCGGTACCAGCGCCAACCTCAACGGAGCCTCCGGAAGCGCGACCCCAGGAGTTTCTGGCTGCTTCTGCAGCTGGGAGCGGCCCGAGGACGGAGATGAACCCAAAGGCGACGATGCAGGCGGCCTGCATCTTGCTTGTCACTCTGCCTCCCAAACGATCCAATGGCCGTCGATCCATTTCAGCCACAGGAAGAACGTTTCCCCTGTCAAACCAGGCACTTGTTCGATCTCGTGACCCGAAGCATCGACGATGACGTGGGGAGGTCTGTCGACGGTGACATCCATCTGGATCTCGCCAATCGCAGGATCCCAGGATCTGAACCACGTCTCGCGAAACCGAGTCTCCAAGCCGACGTGTTCGTATCCGTGGGTGAGGTAGCCGGTAATTTCTCGAATGTCGTAGTCGCAGCCAGAGCAGCCCGAGTCTGAGATCGAATGTAATAGCGCTACGTCCCCGGTGTTCCTCGAGTAGTTGAGGACCTGGATGTAGTAGCCGGCGAAGGCGCTCGCACCGTCCTGGGTGAACGTGGTGCCCAGTTCGGACAGCTCTGGGACGGGTAGCGATCGTGTCGTGGTCGGGTCGCTCCGCGGCGAGGTCTCTTGCGTCTCCGACGGCGTCGGCGTCGCGACGGGTCCGCTCGTCGCGGTGGTCGTGGACCTCGCGACGGGTGCGGCGACGGTCTCGTTCGAACACCCGACGAGCAGGCCGGTGGCGGCGAGCGTGACGAGGGGTACGGCGGCGCGGTGGAGCTGGATCACTGCGGCACGGTCGCACGGCCGGGGCTCTCGCAGGCACCGCCGGACGGCGTCTGTGGACAACCTGTCGGCCGTTCGGGTGACCTCTCGCGAGCGCTCACCCTCCGTCCCTGGGGAGAGACTCTCCGCTCTGTGGATGACCCGGTTCACCGTTGACGACCCCTGAGTGGGGTGGTGTAGCTTCGAGTTGCGTTCGAACCGGTGTTCGAACGTGGTGACCGCCCGGTGGCGCGGTCCGGGGGGAGGGGAAGCTCCGCGGGCCGCGCTCCGGGTGTGTCGTCGCGGGCCGCTTCCCCCGGCTCGCCGCGCTGCGGGTGATCCACCGCAGCGCCGGCTCGAGTGGGGAAGGTGACAGCGGTGCGACGGTTCTTCGACGAGGTCCACGTCCGGTCCGGTGCGGTGGGGGAGGCGCCCGACGAACCCGTCCAGTTCGTCTGGCACGGACGGCTCTACGTCGTGCGCACGGTCCTGTCCCGGTGGCGTGAACGCAGCGCCTGGTGGGAGCACCCGGCCGTCGCCGCCGTCCACGGGGACGGCCCGACGGGCGGTGGCACGGCGACCGCGGTCCGTCCCGTCCTCGAGATCGGCGACCTCGAACGCGAGGTCTTCCGCGTCGAGGCCAGCGTCGGGCGCTCCGGTGCGGTCGGTGTCTACGACCTCGCCCGCCGCGTCCCGCCCGGAACGGCGGCTGTGTCGGAGGGCGCTGCTACTCCTTCTCCTGACGGATCGGACGGCTGGCAGTTGCTGCGCGTCAGCGACTGAACCGCCGCCCGACCTCACTGCACCGCACCAGACCGACCGATCACGGAGGAGAACGCGATGCCCGCCACTCTCGACGTCCCCCAGGGTCTCCCGCGCCCGCTGACCACTGCCGCCCTCGACCTGCTCGAGCGCTGCGAGGACGAACTGCTCGTCGCCCTGCGCTCCGACGACACCGCCGAGCGCTACGTCCACGCCCACCTCGCCGCCCTGCGCGCGGGCGCCGCCCTCGTCGCCGTCCACGGACGTCCCACCAGTCCCCGGCGCAGCGGCCCCCGCAGCGTCTGGGAGATGCTCCCCGCCTTCGACTCCGCCCTGCAGGAGTGGGCTGAGCGGTTCGCCGCGACCGCCCCGCTGCGTTCCGCGGTCGAGGCCGGCCGGACCGGCGTCGTCGACGAGGCTGCCGCCGAGGAACTCCTCGCCGACGCCGAGCAGTTCCATCGCGTCGTGGAATCGTTGCTCGGGCTCAGCGCCCTCCCGCTGGCCGGCTGAACGCCGCGGGCGACCACCGGCGGACGCGCCCGCGACCCAGCACCTCGCACCACTCCGCTCGGCCTTCCCCACGGGCGCGTTCTCGAAGGACGTCCCCATGCGCACCACCGCAACCTCGAACTCCCCGTTCACGCACCTGCACGTGGCCTCCGGCTACTCGCTGCGCTACGGCACCTCCACCCCGACCGCTCTGGTCACCCGGGCCGCCGAACTCGACATGGCGACCCTCGCCCTCACCGACCGCGACGGTCTCTACGGCGCCGTGAAGTTCGTGCGCGCCTGCAGCGAGGCGGGGATCACCCCCGCTCTCGGCGTCGACCTCGCCACGGCCCCCAGCGGGCTGGTCGACGGTCTGCCGGCCTGGGCCGACCCCTCGGTCGCAGTGCGCCGCACCACCTCCGGCAACCCCACCCGCGGTGGGGCGGTCGTCGACCCCCGGCTGCCCCGGGTCACCGTGCTCGCCCTCGGCGCCGACGGCGCCGGCGCCGCTCGCGGCTGGGCGGGGTTGTGCCGGCTGGTGAGCGAGACCCACCTCGGCGGGGTGCGCGGAGCCCCGATCAGCAGCCTCGAACTCGTCGCGGCGAACGCCGTCGACACCTCGGGTCGTCCGGCGCTGGTCGTGCTGCTGGGCCCGGGGTCCGAACTCGGGCGGGCGGTGCTCGCCCGTCGCGACGACCTCGCCCGGTCCGTCCTGCAGCGGTGGCGGGACCGGCTGCCCGTCGGTTCGCTGCACGTCGAGGTGGTCTGCCACCACGCCCCACCGGGAACGGCGGGCAGCGTCGAGCACGCCGCCCGGATGCTGGGCCTGGCCCACGAGGTCGGGGTTCCCGTCGTCCTCACCGCCGCCGTCCGCTCCGCCGGAACCGACGGGGCACCCACCGCCGACCTGCTCGACGCGATCCGCCGGCTCGTCCCGCTGGGCACCCGGCACCTGGACCGGACGACGGGACAGGGGCACCTGCTGCCCACGGCCGACATGGTCCGGACGGCGGCCGACGTCGCCCGTGCCGCCGGCGACCTCGGCTGGGCCGCGGAACTCCTGAACGCCACGACGACCCTGGCCGAGCGTCTCTGCCTCGACCCGGCCACCGACCTCGGCATCGGCGCCCACCACCTGCCCGACCGGGAGGCCCTGGGGCTGGCGCCGGACGTCGAGGCGATCGCCGTCCTGCGTCGACGCTCCGAGGCGGGCATCTCCCGGCGCTACCCCGGCGCCGACCTCAAGCTCGAGGCCACGGTCCGTCGCCGCCTCGACGAGGAGCTCGACATCATCGGGAAGGTCGGTTTCGCCAGCTACTTCCTCACCGTCGCCGACGTCTGCGACCTCACCCGGTCCCTGCACGTCCGGGTCGCGGCCCGCGGGTCCGGTGCGGGCAGCCTGGTCAACCACCTGCTGGGGATCTCCGACGTCGAACCCCTCGAGCACGGCCTGCTCATGGAACGGTTCCTGAACCCCCGCCGTGGGCAGCTGCCCGACATCGACCTCGACGTCGAGTCCGCCCGCCGCGAGGACGTCTACGAGGCGATCCTCGACCGCTTCGGCGGCGAGCGCGTCACCTGCGTCTCGATGATGGACAGCTACCGGGTGCGCCACGCCGTCCGCGACGTCGGTGCGGCGCTGGGTCTGCCGCCGGGGGAGGTGGACGCCATCGCCACGGCGTTCCCGCACCTGCGTGCCCGCGACGCCCGCAACGCCATCGCCGAGCTGCCCGAGCTGCGGCGCAGCGGGTTGGGGGAGGAACGCCTCGACGTCTTCTTCGACCTCGTCGAACGCCTCGACGGTCTGCCCCGCCACATCGCACTGCACCCCTGTGGGGTCGTGCTGTCCAACCCCACGCTGTTGGACCGGACCCCGGTGGAGGCCAGCTGGAAGGGTTTCCCGATGAGCCAGTTCGACAAGGACGACGTCGAGGACATGGGGTTGCTCAAGCTCGACGTCCTCGGGATCCGGATGCAGTCGGCGATGGCCTACGCGGTGCAGGAGGTCGCACGCGTCGAGGACGTCACCCTGAACCTCGACGACCGCGAGCAGGTGCCGCTGGACGACCCGGCCACCTACAAGCTGATCCAGTCCACCCGCACCCTCGGCTGCTTCCAGATCGAGTCGCCCGGCCAACGCGAACTCGTCGGCAAGTTCGCCCCCGCCACCTTTCACGACGTCATCGTCGACATCTCGCTGTTCCGGCCCGGACCGGTGAAGTCGGACATGGTCAACCCGTTCCTGCGCGCCCGGCAGGGGTGGACGCAACCGGAGTACCTCGACGACCGGCTGCGCCACGTGCTCGAGCAGACGTACGGGGTGGTCGTGTTCCACGAGCAGGTCATCGAACTCATCCAGGCCACCACCGGCCACGACCTCGCCGTCTCCGACGAGTACCGCCGCCACCTCGGCACCCGCGCCGGTCAGGAGGAGATGGAACCGCAGTTCAAGCGCCTCGCGATGGAGCACGGCTACCCCGAGGCGACGGTGGACCGGATCTGGGAGGTGCTCACGGCGTTCGCCTCGTTCGGGTTCTGCAAGGCCCACGCCGCCGCGTTCGCCCTGCCGACCTACCAGTCGGCGTGGTTGAAGGCGCACCACCCGGCGGCGTTCCTGGCGGGGGTCCTCACCCACGACCCGGGCATGTACCCGAAACGACTGATCCTCGACGACGCCCGCAACCTCGGCATCGAGGTCCTCGGCCTCGACGTCAACGCCTCGGGTGACACCTACCGCATCGAGCGCGTGGCCGTCCCCGAACCTCGGACCGGGCAGAGCGGTCAGGAACTCCTCGACCCCTGGCTCGGTGGCCGTGGGGTGCGCAACGCCGACGGCCTGGGGGAGGGCATCGCGGACGGGACGGGGTTCGGCATCCGGCTCTCGCTGACCGACGTCAAGGGGATCTCCGGGGCCGAGGTGACCCGCATCGTCGCCGGCCGGCCCTACCGGTCGTTGGCCGACCTCTGGCAGCGGGCCCGGCCCACCCGGCTGATCGCCGAACGTCTCGTCCTCGCCGGCGCGCTGGACTCCCTGCACGGCATGCGCCCGGTGGGGCGGGCCGGCGACGCCGCCCCCCGACGGGGCCGCACCACCCGCCGCGACCTGCTGCTGCAGGTCGCCGAACTCGACCGCTGGAGCCGCTCGCTCACCGGGACCACCACCACGCGCGCCCGCAGGACCGCCCCGCGCAGCGGCCCCCTCGACGTCCGGGCGGCTGCGGCCGCGCAGTCCCGGGCCGCCCGGCCCGTCGACGACTCCGCCCGCACCGTCCAGCTCGCCCTCGACCTCGGGGACGCCCCCGAGGAGGTCGCGCTCAGCGGGTTGCCCGAGATGACCGGGGCCGAACGGGTCCGGGCGGAACTCGACGTCCTCGGCCTCGACGTCAGTGCGCACGTCGTCGACTTCTACGCACCGCTGCTGCGGGCGCTGCAGGTCACCCCGGCCCGTGATCTGCGGTCGCGGCGCAACGCCGCCGAACTGCTCGTCGCCGGGGTGAAGGTCGCCACCCAGACCCCGCCGGTCCGCTCCGGGCGGCGTGTCGTCTTCCTCACCCTCGACGACACCACCGGCCCCCTCGACGCGACCTTCTTCGAGGACGCGCAGGGTCCCTACGCCGCGACGGTCTTCCACTCCTGGTTGCTCGTGGTGCGGGGGGTGCTGCGCCGCACCGGCCCGCGCGGGGTCTCGTTGCGCGCCACCGGCGCCTGGGAACTGCCCGCGTTGTGGGACGCCTGGACCGAGGGCGGGATCGAGGTCGTGCGCGACCTCATCACCAGCGCCCCGAACCCCGAGTACTCCCGCGCAGCGACCGTCGGCGCCGCCGCCAGTCGTTCCTCCCGCCCGGTGATGACCCCGGCCCCGCACGCCGAGGAGCACGGTTCCGCCGGGGGGATGGGCACCCGACGCGTGCTGGTGCACGCCAGCGGGTTCCGCCAGTCGCCCTACGCCGACCTGAGACCGGCGGGCGAGGACACCCGCAACTCCCGGTCCATCGGCCGGGCCGCGGCTCCCGAGGAGGACCGGGAGGAGCCCCCGCGCAAGCTGTGGCACTCCAGCCAGGGCAGTTCGGGGTGGTGACCGGGATGGCGGACGGGCACGGCGGTACGGGGTGTCTAGGGTGGGGAGGCGCAGCACCGACCGGACGAACCGCACGACCCTGGAGGAACGAGTGGCGAAGGAACGGGGCCGTCCCCGCACGTCGACGGTCCTCTGGGAAGGGGTCGCACGCCTGCTCGAGGCGGCCGCGGGGTCCGGAGGCTCGGGCAGCGCTGAACTCACCGTCGTCGACCTCGGTGGCGGCACCGGCGGGCTCGCCGTGCGGGTCGCCGCGCTGGGTCACCGGGTCGTCGTCGTCGACCCCTCGCCCGACGCCCTCGCCGCGCTGGAGCGCCGCACCGTCGAGGCGGGGTTGTCGGACCGGGTCCGTTCCCTGCAGGGCGACGCGTCCGACCTCGCCGCCGTCCTCGAACCCGGCAGCGTCGACGTCCTGCTCTGCCACGGAGTCCTCGAGGTCGTGGACGACCCGGCCGCCGCGCTCCGGGCCGCGCACACGGTCCTGCGCCCCGGGGGCCGGCTCAGCCTGCTCGTCGCGCAGTGGCCGGCGACCGTCCTGTCCCGCGTCCTCGCGGGTCACCTCGACCAGGCGCTGCACGTTCTCTCCGACCCCGACCACCGCTGGAGCGGGCACGACCCGCTGCGCCGACGCTTCGACCGCGCCTCGGCGACGGCCCTGGCCGAGGCGGTCGGGTTCGACGTCACCGCGGTGGAGGGAACCCGGACCTTCAGCGACGTCGTGCCCTCGGCCGGCACCGGGTCCGACGACGCCCTCGCCCTCCTGCGCGAGCTGGAGTCGCGGGCCTCGGCCTCACCGGAGCTGCTCGGTCTCGCCGGCCACCTGCACCTGCACGCGACCCGCTGAACTGCTCCCTCCCACGGGGAGGGGGCGGTGAGCCGCCGGCAGCTGCGGCGTCCCAGCGCGCCCGGTGGCTGGGGACTGGAGGACGACGACTCCGGCTGCACGGTGCTGCACGTCGACATGGACGCCTTCTACGCCTCCGTCGAACTGCTGCGCCGTCCCGACCTGGTCGGCACCCCGGTCATCGTCGGCGGCGGCAGCCGCGGGGTGGTGCTGTCCGCGACCTACGAGGCCCGCCGCTACGGAGTGCACGCCGCCATGCCCATGGCCCGCGCCCGGCGGTTGTGCCCGAGCGCCACCGTCCTGCTCCCGCACCACGAGGACTACTCCCGGATCTCCGCGGGGGTCATGGAGGTGTTCCGGTCGGTCACCCCGCTCGTCGAACCGCTCAGCCTCGACGAGGCCTTCCTCGACGTCTCCGGTGCGCTCCGCCGCCTCGGCCGCCCGGCCCAGATCGGCGCGGCCCTGCGTGACCGGATCGCCGACGAGCAGGGCATCACCTGCTCCGTCGGGGTCGCCTCGACGAAGTTCGTGGCCAAGCTCGCCTCCGGTGGGGCCAAACCCGACGGCCTGCTGGTCGTCCCGCACGCCCAGACGGTCGCCTTCCTGCACGCGCTGCCCGTCTCGGCGTTGTGGGGGGTGGGGGAGCGCACCGAGGAGGCGCTGGCCCGGCTCGGCCTGCGGACCGTCGCCGACATCGCCCACACCCCGGAGTCGACCCTGGTGCGGGGGTTGGGGGAGGCCACCGGCAAGCACCTGCACGCCCTGGCCTGGGGCCGCGACGGACGTCGGGTCGTGGCGGCCGCTCCCGAACGCAGCATCGGTTCCGAGGAGACGTTCTCCCGCGACGTCGACGACCCCCGGGTGGTGCACCGCGAACTGCTGCGGCTGGCCGAGCGGACCGCCTCGCGCGCCCGGGCCGCGGGGATGGCCGGACGCACGGTCGTCCTCAAGGTCCGCTTCGCCGACTTCACGACGATCACCCGGTCCCGCACCCTGCGCGAACGCACCGACGTCACCCGGGAGATCCACACGACCGCCCGTGACCTCTTCGACGCCCTCGCCCTGGACCGCGCCCGGTTGCGCCTGGTCGGGGTCCGGCTGGAAGGGCTGGCCGACGCCGCGACCCAGCCGCGCCAGCTGGTCCTCGGGGAACGGGCCCACGGGTGGCGCGACGCCGACGGGGCGGTCGACCAGGCGGGTGCCCGCTTCGGAGCCGGGAGTGTGAGACCCGCCACTCTCCTCACCCCCCGGTGATCGCCCGACCCGGGGGAGCGTTTCCGGTGGCCATCCGGCACACTCGTCTGACCTGCGGTGGAACCGACTGCAGAGCTGCGTCGTTCATCCGGCAGAGGTACGAGACACGCCAACAGCACCACGGCACGACGGTCGGTACGCGACGATGTGGTAAGCCGAGTTTCGTCCGCAGCCGCGGGGACATATCCTTGAAGCTCAACGTGCGCACGCCAGGAGGTACAGGTGCCGCTCTCGGAACATGAGCAGCGTCTGCTCGAGCAGATGGAACGTGCGCTGTCCGCGGACGATCCCAAGTTCGCCAACGCCATGAAAGGTTCTCGTCACGGACGCGCCGCCAAGCGGCGCCTCTTCATCGGCATCGCTGCCGTCGTGGTGGGTCTCGTGCTCCTCATCATCGGGGCCAGCATGAGTCTGATCTGGCTGGGAGCAGGCGGTTTCATCGTCATGCTCGCCGGCACGATCTGGGCCTTCTCGCCGGCTCGGGGAACGTCGGGGACCGCCGCCGGACAGCCTCCCGCGAGTGGCCCACGCCCGACGCGACCGGCCAAGTCGCGGAAGAGCGGGTCCTTCATGGAACGCCTCGAGCAACGGTGGGACCGCCGACGCGGTCAGTGGTGATCCACGCCGCACCGGACCCGGTCCGGTGCGGACCACACGCAGAACACCAGGACGGGCGCCGCGAGATCCTCGCGGCGCCCGTCCTCGTCGTACCCCGGTGAGTCGGGGACCGGTCAGTCCCGGTCCCACCACGCCAGCAGCCGACGCACCCCGGCCATCGGGAACAGCCGCGCCCGCCACCGCTGCCACCGCGACCGGCTCGCCGCCACGGTGTCGACCACGACGTCGACCTGGGCGCGGACCAGGCGCCCGGTCTGGGCCGCCGTGCGCGACTCCACCAGCACCGAACCCGCCGCGGTGGGCCGGGAGCCGAAGCGGTTGCCCTCCACCGCCGCGCGCATCCGCTGGACCTCCTCCGCCGCGGGCGAGCCGGGAACGGTGAACGCCAGCAACTCCGCCGCCCGCTGACGGGGCGTCGTCGACGGGGACCAGTGCACCCCCAGGTCGTGGACCCGTTCCTCCAGCTCCGACCAGGCCGCCTCCGCCGAGGAACCGGTGTCGTGCACCCCGGCCCACCGCCGCCGCCCGGTCACCACCGCCGACACCCACGGCGTGAGGACCAGCAGCACCAGCAGCAGGGCCCCGAGGATCCACCCCCACGGCAGCGCGGCCACCCGGCCCCAGCCGGTCAGCGGCGCAGCGTCAGCCGCGCCGCTCGCGGTCGCGGTCGAGGTCGAGGAGGTCGCCGTCGGGGACGAGGCGGACGGCCCGGCGACGGGCGCCGAGGTCGAGGAGGACGGAGCCGCGGTCGGCACCGGGGTCAGCGGCACCGTCCAGGACGGCGACCGACCGGTCCGGGTGGCGGGCGTGGGTTCGAAGCGGGTCCAGCCCACCCCCTCGAAGTACAGCTCCGGCCAGGCGTGCGCGTCCTGCGCACTGATCCGCCAGCTGCTGGTGCCGTCGTCGCCGCCGGTGGAGTTCTCCTGACCCGGTAGGAACCCGATGGCCACCCGGGCGGGGATCCCCAGCGAGCGGGCCATCACGGCCATCGCCGAGGCGAACTGCACGCAGAAGCCCGACTTCTGGGTCAGGAAGTCCACGACCGCACTCGTGCCGCCGTCGTTGGGGGCGTCCGTCGAGTAGGTGAACCCCCCGGTGGAGCGGAGCCACTGCTGCAACGCGGCGGCCTGCTCGTAGGGGTTGCTCGCACCGCCCGTGACCTGCTGGGCCGTCTGCTGCACGACCGGGGGCAGGTCCTTCGGCAGCTCGGTGTAGCGCGACTCGATGTCGCCCGGTGCCGCGGGGGCGGCCCGCAGCTGGTCCTCCGTCGGCGTCACCTCGAGGTGGTTCACCGTGTAGGAGCGGCCCCGGGTCGTCTCACCGTCGCCGACGACGTTGAGGCTGTCGGTCTCGTAGAGCCAGTCGCCGTTGATGGCGACCTTGAGGCTCGGGTACGGCAGCGGGAGGTACGTCTGGTCCAGCCCGCGCACCGAGATCGAGGTGGTGCGCACCGTCGAGGCGTCGCGCACCACCTCGGAGAGGCCCGGCGCGGGGGACAACCCGTCCTGCACCCGCTGGCTGCGGGGGATGTCCGCCCCCGTGCTCGGCGCCCAGGTCTCGCCGTCGAACACGTCGGCGGTCACGATCCGCAACGGCGCGGGATCGGGCTGGTCGGTCCGGTACGTCAGGATCGTGGCGTCCGACCGCGCGCCCAGGCTGGCCTTGAGGTTCAGGATCGGGTTGATCACCGCGATGGTGTCGCCCGGGCCCGTGTCGATGGTCAGCGGCCGTTCGTCCAGACCCGGGACCGCTGCGGGCACGGCGATCGCGGCCACGAGCGCGACGGCCGCCGTGGCGCTCGCGGTCACCCCTGCGACCGAACGGCGGGCGGACCCGGCCGGGCGCAGGAAGGCCCCGCGACGGTCGCTCGCCAGCAGCACCAGGAACGGGATGCTCGCGATGACGAAGGTGATCGCCCCCGAACCGCCGGGGGCCAGGGCCAACGGCACCGCCATCACGACGAGCAGCGGCAAACCCGCCAGCGCGGGCCGTCGCAGGGTGACGGCGAAGAGGTCCACGGCGAGGGCCGTGAGCCCCGCACCCGTCACCAGCAGCAACCGCAGCCCCCGCAGGTCGACGGCCGGCACGCTGTAGCGACGGATGACCTGCACCCCGTCGGTGGCCAGCTGCACGAACCGGCCCGGGGTGCTGGGCGTGGGGACGACCCCGAGCAGGGTGGTGCTCCCGCCGAACAGCACGAGGAGCACCGCCAGCAGGACGAGGACCTGCACCCCGACGGCGAGCCCCCGACGACGGAACAGCCCCCGGACCAGCAACCCCGAGGCGGTCACGGCGCAGACCATCCCCAGGGCCCCGACGACCCACCCGGAGGAGACGACGAGCGGACGCAGGGTGAGGACGGCGGCGGCGCTCGCGACTCCCGCCCACAGGGCCGTACGGGCACTTCGGGTCACGGGGTGACCTCCTGGTCGGTGAGCGGGGTGGTGTCGCTGACGCCGGCGGCCGTGCCGGAGGAGACCCCCGTCGGTACTCCCCGCGCACCGGTGCGGGTCAGCCTGGCCCAGACGTCGGAGACGGGGTCACCGGGACCGGCGAGCGCGGTGCGCCAGCCGGCCCGGGCCAGGACCAGGTGCGCACGCTGCAGACCGGCGCCGTCCTCCGACGGCCCGGGACTCGCCCAGGCCGCGGTCCGTTCCAGGATCGCCAGCGCGGGCACCCCGAGCGGGCGCGCAGCCAGCAGCGGAGCGACGTCGTCCTCGTCGACGGCACCGAGGACCGCGACCAGCAGGGTGGACTCGGCGCGACCGAGGGCGGCGGTGGAACGCGCCAGCCCGTCCGGCGAGCCGGGCTGCAACCGGGCCAGCGAGCGCATCAACCCACGGACGGCGGAGGTGTCGTCGAGCTCGCGCGGGGGGTCGAAGGCGCCGTCGTGCAGCAGCCGGACGCGGTGCCCGCGCCGGTGCAGGTGCACGGCGGCCGAGGCGGTCAGGCTGACCGCCCACTCCAGCGAGGAACCCGCGCCCCGGCCCGCGTGCGCCCCGGCCCGGCTGTCCAGCAGCAGCACCACGTCGGGGCGGCCCGGGTGCTCGTCGGAACGCACCATGACCGACCCGCGACGAGCGGTGGAGCGCCAGTGCACCCGACGCAGGTCGTCGCCGACGCGGTACTCCCGGATCGACAAGTCGTCGGGGGAGGCGGCCGCCGAGGCGCTCGCGGACGAACCGCGGGCTCCACCCAGCTCGCCGAGGGTGAGGTCGGCCAGCGGGTGGACGCGGGGCAGGACGTCGAGGGTGACGCTCTCACCGACGGTCCGGCTGGCCGTCACGAGCCCGAACACGTCACGGGCGATCAACGTCGCCGGTCCGAGGGGGTAGGACCCCCGGACCTCAGCCCTCACCGTGTACTCGAGGTCGAGGGTCTGGCCCTCCCTGAGGCGCGGCACGGCGAGGCGCGCCGTCCCACCGAGCGTCAGTGGAGCCTGGTCCTCGACCACGAGGCGCACGCCGGACCGCGACCGGCCGAGGACGGTCAACCGCACGGTGCTGGAGACCCCGGCCTCGACCAGTTCGGACTTCGACCTCGCCACGAGGTCGAGGGTTCTCGCGCTGCGCACCGACGACCAGCCGGCGACGACGAGGAGCACCGCCAGCAGGACCCCCACCCGCAGGATGTCGCGCTGCCCCAGCACGGGGGCGCCGATCAGCAGCACCACCGCGACGCCGGCGAAGGACCACCCCCGCGCGGTCGGGCGCAGACGAACCGGACCCTGGTTCACCGTGCGCTCACCGCGGCGAGGGGAGGGCCGTCGTGCGCAGGACGTCGGTGACCACGTCGGACCCGTCCCGGCCGGCGAGCAGAGCGTCCGCGGTCAGCAGCAGGCGGTGGGAGACGACGGGGACCGCGAGGGCCTGGACGTCGTCGGGCAGGACGTGGTCACGCCCTTCGAGCGCAGCCCGGGAGCGGGCCGCCCGCAGCAGGTGCAGGGCGGCGCGGGGCGAGGCACCCAGACGCAGGTCCGGGTGCACCCGCGTGCGCCGCACCAGGTCCACGACGTACTGCTTGAGCGCCTCGGCGGCGTGCACGCTGCGGACGGCCCGGGCGAGGAGCCGGACCTCGGCGACGTCCACGACGGGGCTCACGGCGTCCAGCGGGGCCGCTCCGCCGTGCTCGTTGAGCATGGTCAGTTCCGCGTCGGCCGAGGGGTAGCCCATCGAGATCCGGGCCATGAACCGGTCGCGCTGCGCCTCGGGCAGCGGGTAGGTGCCGTCCATCTCCACCGGGTTCTGGGTGGCGAAGACGATGAAGGGCCGGTCCAGCTTCCAGGTGGTGCCGTCCACGGTCACCTGGCCCTCCTCCATGCACTCCAGCAACGCCGACTGGGTCTTGGGCGAGGCGCGGTTGATCTCGTCGCCGATGACGACGTTGGCGAACACCGCGCCCGGGCGGAACTCGAAGGCAGCGCGCTCCTGGTTCCAGATGCTCGACCCGGTGACGTCGCTGGGAAGCAGGTCGGGGGTGAACTGGATGCGGCGGACCGTGCCGTCCACGGCCCGGGCGAGGGTCTTGGCGAGCATCGTCTTGCCGACCCCGGGCACGTCCTCGACGAGCAGGTGCCCCTCGGCGAACAGGACGGTCAGCGCGAGGCGGACCGTCTCGTCCTTGCCCTGGATGACCCGGTCCACGGTCGTCGCCAGCGCGTCGGCGGTGCCGCGCAGGCGTTCCAGGGCCGCGGGGAGCTCTCGGGGGTCGAGGGCGAGGGGCTCGCCGGAGTGGCTGCCCGGGAGTGCGCTCGTCGTGGTCACGTGGCCTCGTCTCGTCGATGGGCGTCCGCGGGTACGAACGTCCTAAGCCGCCGAAGGGTGCCCGAACCCCTCAGGTCCGAGCACCCCAGCACGCGACGGCTCCACTCTGCCCCACGACACAGGCGCTCCGCCCGTTCACTCCCACACCCGTTCCCCCCACCTCCCTCCACCCCGCCACCCCCCGCTCCTCCACACCGCTCCACGACCCGCGCGGACCGCTCCCCGAAGGGCTTCCGGACGGCCTGGCGGGCCGTGCGCGCAGCGTGGCGAGCCCACGGCCCTCCACCGGCCCTCCCCGGCGCTCCCCGCCTCTGACCTGCATCGACGATGCGATCGGACCGTCACTCCGGGTCGATGCACGTTGACCGTGGAGGAAAGTGGAGTACGGTGGAGGAGTCCGGTCCGCCAGGACCGGACGACGACCCGTCCGGGTGGGGGTGCGCGGTGTTCCTCGGAACCCACACACCGCGTCTGGACGACAAGGGTCGACTGATCCTCCCGGCTCGTTTTCGGGACCAGTTGCTCGACGGGCTGGTCATCACCAGGGGGCAGGAACGCTGCCTCTACATCTTCCCCATGCAGGAGTTCCAGCAGATGCACGAGGAGATGCGGCAGGCGCCGCTCACCAACAAGGAGGCGCGCGACTACCAGCGCGTCTTCCTGTCGGGTGCCTCGAGCGAGCTGCCGGACAAGCAGGGGAGGGTCACGGTCCCGCCGCTGCTGCGCACCTACGCCGGACTCGAACGCGACGTCGCCGTCATCGGTGCCGGCGCCCGCGTCGAGCTCTGGGACCTGCCGACCTGGGAGACCTACCTCGACGAGGTGGAACCCGCCTTCGCGGGCCAGCGCGAGGAGGTCCTCCCGGGGATCCTGTGATCCCCGACCTCCGGATCGAGGTCGAGACACCGACCGTCGGCCGCGGCCTCCAGCCGCTCTGTCCCGCCGGTCCTGACGCCACTTCCCCGGCGCCAGGGCCGTCGGAGCACGAGCGGATGGGGACCGCGGCCTACGGCCGCCGCTCCGCAGGGGCAGCAGGAAGCAGTGGCACGCAGGAACCCGGGGGGTGACGACGATGGACGAGGACGACCCGCGGGGCGACGCGCAGGGCAGGGCGGACGACGCCGCCCGTCGTCACGCCTCCGTGATGCTCGAGCGCTGCACGCAGGTGCTGTCCCCGGCCCTGGGCCACCCCGGTGCGGTGAGCGTCGACGTCACCCTCGGCATGGGCGGGCACGCCCACGAACTCCTGCGCCGCCACCCGGACCTCCGCCTCGTCGGGATGGACCGTGACCCGCAGGCCCTGGAACTCGCCGCCGCCCGCCTGCACGAGTTCGTCGACCGGGTCACCCTGGTGCACAGCGTCTCCGACGGTCTCGACGACGCGCTGGACGACCTGGGGATCGAAACCGTCGACGCGGTGTTCTTCGACCTCGGTGTCTCCTCGCTGCAGCTCGACGAGGTCGAACGGGGTTTCTCCTACTCCCGGGACGCGGCTCTGGACATGCGCATGGACCGCGGCTCGCCCACCACGGCGGCCGACGCCCTGAACTCCTACTCGCACAGCCAGTTGACGCGGATCCTCCGGATCTACGGCGAGGAGCGCTTCGCCCCGCGCATCGCCTCGGCGATCGTCCGCGAACGTGAGCTGGAACCCTTCACCACTTCTGCGCGACTGGTGGACCTGGTGCGCGCCAACGTTCCTGCCGCCACCCGGCGCACCGGCGGCAACCCGGCCAAACGCACTTTCCAGGCGTTGCGCATCGAGGTCAACGACGAACTCGGCGTCGTGGAGCGGTCGCTGCCGGCGGCGTTCGAACGGCTCGCGCCGAACGGTCGGCTCGCGGTGCTGACGTTCCACTCCCTCGAGGACCGCATCGCCAAGAACGTGCTGCGGGAACTCTCGACGAGTTCCGCCCCGCCCGACCTGCCTTTCGTGCCAGCGGGTTCCGGGCCGCGAGCGGAACTCCTGACCCGCGGGGGAGAAACCGCCGACGAGCAGGAACTCGCGGAGAATCCGCGCGCCGCGTCGGCGCGCCTCCGTGCCGTGCGTCGCCTGCCCCGCGAAGATCGTGATGGTTCAACCGGAACGGACCCGGCGTCGAGGCGCCGGAAACGTACCGGTGGCCGAACCCCCGGGAACTCCGGTTCCCCACGCGAAGACCAGCAGTTCGAGACCGCAGACCACCTCGAGCCGGACGAGCCCGGCACGACCGACGGAAGGACGCCGTGATGAGCCAGCCCCTGATCGCGGCCCGGAACGCTCCGGTCCGCCAGCTCAAGGCGCGTCAGGACGCGGCTGCCGCCCGTCCCGAACTGCAGGTCATCACCCCGCCCGCCATCCGTCGGCTGCGCATCCCGCTCCCCGTCGCGTGCGTGCTCATGCTGACGCTCGGCCTGTTCGGGCTGCTCATGACGAACATCGCCATCGCCGGTGACGCCTACCAGATCACCGACCTGCAGGTCACGTCCCAGCGTCTCGCCGACCAGCAGCAGGCGGCCGCGGAGTCGCTGGCCGCCGCGTCCTCTCCCGGTCAGCTCGCGGCGAAGGCGCAGACGCTCGGCATGGTCCCGGCGCCCGACGCGGTGCACCTCACCGGGAGTTCCGCCGTCGGCGACCCGACACCGGCGCCGAAGGCGTCGAACCCTCCGGCCCAGGGTGAGACCCCGAGCAACTGACGGTCGACCCACCCGACACGTCACAAGCCCGCCCCGAAGTCCCGAGAGGTCACCGCGTGTCCCGACTCCGTCGCAACCGCTCCCACGGCTCCGGCGACGGCGCGCCACGTCCCGACATGCGGATGCGCGTCTACAGCGTCGGCGTCCTGTTCGGGCTGACGGTCCTCGGTGGTCGCCTCGTCCAGCTGCAGGGGGCCGACGCGTCGTCCCTGGCCGAGGACGCCCTCAAGCAGCGGACGTCGAAGACGAAGCTCTACGCCAAGCGCGGGGACATCCTCGACGACAAGGGCGTGGTCCTCGCGACCTCGGTCGAACGGCGGGACGTGATCGCCGACCCGTCGACGATCGAGACGTTCAACACCAACCAGACCGACGGGTCGAAGTACAAGGAGTCCCTCGGCCAGGGACCCTCCGGCGCGGCCGCGCTGCTGGCGCCGATCCTGGGGATCGACGAGCAGACCCTCACCACGAAGCTCACCAAGAAGCGGCCCAAGGACCAGTACGCCGTCGTCGCCGTCGGCATCACGCCAGAGTTGTGGCAGCAGGTCGCGGACGCGGGGGTCAGCGGCATCACCTCCAAGCGTCAGACCCAGCGGATCTACCCGACGGGATCGGCCTCCTCCACGCTGGTCGGGGTGCTCGGCACGCCCGTCACGGACGAGGAGACGGGGGTCGTCAGCGACTACCCCCTCGGCGGTCTCGAGCTGGCGAAGAACACCCTGCTCACCGGCACGGACGGCTCGATGAAGTACGAGCGCAGCCTCGGCGGTCAGGAGATCCCGTTGGGGGACAGGGAGACCGTCGAACCCGTCGACGGCACCTCGCTGCACCTGACCATCGACTCCGACCTGCAGTGGAAGGCGCAGTCGGCGATCGTGGCCAAGGTCGCGGAGACCGGTGCGATCTCCGGAACCGTCGTCATCATGGACAAGCAGCAGCGGCTGCTCGCCCTGGCCAGCGCCCCGAGCATCGACCCCACCAACATGACCCGCTTCACCAACGACCAGCTGCTGAACACGGCGCTGACCGAGGCGTTCGAACCGGGCTCGACGGCGAAGGTCGTCACCCTGGCCGCGGTCCTGGAGGAGAGGGTGTTCTCCGAGGACAGCCCCTTCACCGTCCCCGGCGAGCTGAAGCGCTCGGACAAGGTGTTCCACGACTCCCACCCCCACGGGGACGAGAAGCTCACCCTCGCCGGGATCCTCGCCCAGTCCAGCAACATCGGCACGATCATGGCCGGCGAGAAGATGAAGGCCGAGAAGATCTACGAGTACCAGCGGGCCTTCGGCTTCGGCAGCAAGACCACGTTGAACTTCCCCGGGGAGACCGCCGGCATCGTGGCCAAACCCGAGGACTACTCGGGGACCCAGCGCTTCACCGTCATGTTCGGCCAGGGGATGTCTGTCAACGCGGTCCAGGCGGCCTCGGTGTTCGCGACCATCGCCAACGACGGGGTCCGCATCGAACCGACGCTGATCGCCGGGACGTCGGACCCGAACGGGAACTACGTGGCTGGAGCGGCCGGCGATTCCTCCGAGGTGGTGAGCCCCGCGACGGCGAAGACGTTGCGAGACATGATGCAAGCCGTGGTCAGCGAGGAGGGGACCGCCGCCGCCGCGGCGATCCCGGGTTACCTCGTCGCGGGCAAGACCGGTACCGCCTCGCGCTACGACCAGGACCTCGGCCGCTACTCCGGCTACACCGCGTCGTTCATCGGACTGGCCCCGGCCGACGACCCGGAACTGGTCGTCGCGGTGATCCTGCAGGACCCCAAGACGAACTACTACGGTGGTTCGGCCGCTGGCCCCGTGTTCAAGGACGTCATGTCCTACGCCCTGTTGCAGCGCGGGGTGACGCCTTCCGCGGAACCCGCCGCGGACCTCCCGCTGACCTGGGGCGGTGACCAGGGCGCCGAGGCCGAGATCAGTCAGGGTGCCGTCGCGGACAGCACGGGGGCGCAGTGAACCGCCGACCGGAACGCACCGGGAACGGGACACGCAGGCCGAGCGGTACGGGCGCCCCCACGAGGACGGGTAGCCTCCCACCGTGCCGTTGAACGACGGCCCGGACGCCCTCGGCGCCCGCGGCCCGCTGAACCTCTCGGACGTCGCGCAGGTCCTCGGTACCTCGCTCGTCGGCGGTCGCACGACCCCTCCCGGACCCCCGGTGACCGGGGTGACCCTCGACTCCCGTCGGGTCGGCGCGGGTGACCTCTACGCGGCCTTGCCCGGCGCCAACGTCCACGGTGCCGCCTTCGCCGCGCAGGCCGCCGCCGCGGGGGCCGTCGCCGCCCTCACCGATCCCGACGGGGCCGGTCTCGTCACCACCGCCGGTCTGCCGGTCCTCGTCGTGGACGAGCCCCGCGCGGTCCTCGGTGACCTCGCGGCCCGCATCTTCGGCCGCCCCGGCGACCGCCTGCGCACCGTCGGCGTCACCGGCACGAACGGCAAGACCACCACCGCCTACCTGGTCGAGTCGCTGCTGCGCTCGGTGGGCTGGACCACGGGCCTGCTGGGGACGGTGGAGACCCGCATCGCCGGTGAACGCGTCGAGAGCGTGCGCACCACCCCCGAGGCGCCGGACCTGCACGCGCTGCTCGCCCGGATGGTCGCGGCGGGGGTGCAGGGCTGCGCGCTGGAGGTCTCCAGCCACGCCCTGGCCCAGCACCGCGTCGACGGACTCGTCGTGGACGTCGCGCTGTTCACCAACCTGTCCCAGGACCACCTGGACTTCCACGGGTCGATGGCCGACTACTTCGCCGCCAAGGCCCTGCTCTTCACCCCCGCCCACGCCCGGACCGGGGTCGTCTGGGTCGACGCCGCGGACGAGGACCGGTGGGGTCTGCAGCTGGCCGCACGCGCGAGCGTCCCCGTCACGACGGTCGGGACGGCCGGGACCGACTGGCTGGTCTCCCGGGTCGACGTCGGCCGGGCCTCCAGCTCGTTCCGACTCAGCCGGGGCGACGTCGTCCTGGACCTGGTCTGCCCGCTGCCGGGGGACTTCAACGTCGCGAACGCGGCCCTGGCCGTCGTGGCCGCGCTGCAGCTCGGGCTGGCCCCCGCCGAGGTCGTGGCGGGGCTGGCCGCGGCGGACGGCGTCCCCGGTCGGATGCAGCCCGTCCCGGCCGACGAGGACGCCCCGCTCGTCGTCGTCGACTACGCCCACACCCCCGACGCGCTCGAGCGGGTGCTCCGGGCGTTGCGGGAGATCACCCCGGGCCGCCTCGTCGCCGTCTTCGGTGCCGGCGGGGACCGCGACCGCGGCAAGCGGCCGTTGATGGGGGCCGCCGTCGCCGCCCTCGCCGACGTCGCCGTGGTCACCGACGACAACCCCCGCTCCGAGGACGCCGCGGCGATCCGCGCCGCCGTGCTCGCCGGGGCGGGTTCCGGGCCCGCCGAGGTCGTCGAGGTCGCCGACCGCGCCGACGCCATCGCGGCCGCCCTCGAGCGCTGCACCGGACCGGGGGACACCGTGCTGCTCGCGGGCAAGGGCCACGAGACGGGTCAGGAGAGCGCGGGAGGCGTGACGCCCTTCGACGACCGGGCGGTCGCCGGGGCGGCGTTGCAGCAGTGGCGGCGGAGCAGGTCCGCGGCCCTACCAGGGGGTGTGTCGTGATCGCGCTGACCGCGGCGGAGGTGGCGGAACTCACCGGAGGCCGCCTCCTCGCCGGCACCGGGTCCACCGAGGTGACCGGACCGGTCGTCATCGACTCCCGGGCCGCCGTCCCCGGGTCCCTGTTCGTCGCGCTGCCCGGGGAGCGGGTCGACGGTCACGACTTCGCCGCCGCGGCCGTGGCCGCCGGGGCGGGCGTGGTGCTGGGCGAACGCGCGGTCGACCTCGACCCGGCCGCCGCACTGGTCGTCGTCGACGACGCGGTCGCGGCGCTGGGGAGGCTCGCCCGGGGCGTGCTCGACCGGCTGCGCGCCAGACCACCACACGCCGGAGTGACCGGCCCCCTCGTCGTCGGCGTCACCGGCAGCCAGGGCAAGACCACGACCAAGGACCTGCTCGCGCACGTCCTCGCGCCCGGCGGTCCCGTCGTGGCCCCCGTCGGCAGCTTCAACAACGAGATCGGTGCGCCCCTGACCGTGCTCCGCGCCGACGAGGCGACGGCGTCGCTGGTGGTGGAGATGGGCGCCCGCGGCATCGGTCACATCGCCACCCTCTGCGCCATCGCCCCGCCCGACGTCGGCGTCGAACTGGTCGTCGGGTCCGCGCACGCGGGGGAGTTCGGCTCCCTCGAGGCGACGGCGCTGGCCAAGGGCGAACTCGTCGAGGCGCTGACCGCCGACGATCTCGCGGTGCTGAACGCCGACGACGACCGCGTCGCCGCGATGGCGTCGCGGACCCGGGCCCGCGTCCTCACCTTCGGTCGCAGCCCGGGCGCCGACGTCCGCGCGGTGGACGTCGAGCTCGACGACCGAGCACGGGCGCGGTTCACCCTGCAGCACGCCGGCGCCGATGCCCCCGTCACGCTGCGGTTGCACGGCGAGCACCAGGTCACCAACGCCCTGGCCGCGGCGGCCGTGGCCCTCGGGACGGGCCGGGCCCTGACCGAGGTGGCGGCCTCGCTGTCCACCGCGGAGGACCTCAGCCCGGGCCGCATGCAGGTCGTCGAACGGGCCGACGGGGTCACCGTCGTCCACGACGCCTACAACGCCAACCCCGACTCGGTGCGGGCCGCGCTGAAGGCGCTGGTCGGCATGGCCACGACCCCCTCGGGAACGCGGCGCACCTGGGCCGTCCTGGGCGAGATGCTCGAACTCGGCCCGGCCTCGCGCGACGAGCACGACGTGATCGGGCGCCTCGTCGTCCGCCTCGACGTCGACCAGCTGCTGGTCGTGGGGGCCGGTGCCCGCCCGATCTACACGGGAGCCGTCATGGAGGGTTCCTGGGGGGAGGAGGCGGCGTTCGCCACCGACGTCGACGACGCGCTGGAGTTCCTGCGGCCACGGCTGCGTCCCGGCGACGTCGTCCTCGTGAAGTCCTCGAACGGAGCCGGCCTCGCCCGGCTCGCGACCACCCTCATCAGCACCCCCACCAGCACTACGGACAGCACGCAAGCTACGGAGGCGTCGAACTCGTGAGGACCGTCCTCATCGCGGGAGCGTTCTCGCTCGTCGTCTCCCTCTTCGGGACGCCGCTCTACATCCGCTGGCTCGTCAAGCGCGGCTACGGACAGTTCGTCCGTGACGACGGCCCGACGAGTCACCACACCAAACGCGGTACCCCCACCATGGGCGGTGCCGTCATCATCCTGGCCGCGCTGCTGGCCTACGGGGCGGCGCACCTGTTCACGGGGTGGACCCCGACGGCGTCGGGGTTGCTCGTCCTCCTGCTCATGACCGGGCTGGGGATCGTCGGTTTCCTCGACGACTTCCTCAAGATCTCCAAGCAGCGCAGCCTCGGGCTGACGGCCCGGGCGAAGCTCGCCGGCCAGGGGATCGTCGGGATCGTCTTCGCCGTCCTGGCCCTGCAGTTCCCGGCGGCCTCGCGCGGCGGCGCCACCCCGGCGTCGACGCACATCTCGATCCTGCGCGACACCTCCCTGGACCTCGCCGTGTTCGGGGCCGTCGGCGGGACGATCCTCTTCGTCCTCTGGGCGCTGGTCATCACCTCGGCGGTGAGCAACGGCGTGAACCTCACCGACGGTCTCGACGGCCTCGCGACCGGGGCGACGACGATGGTGCTCGCCGCCTACGTCCTCATCTGCACCTTCCAGTCCAACCAGAGCTGCTACACGCTGCGCGAGGTCGAGGCCCGCTGCTACGAGGTGCGCGACCCGCGCGACCTCGCCGTCGTCGCGGCCGCGGTGATGGGTGCCTGCTTCGGGTTCCTGTGGTGGAACGCCAGCCCCGCGAAGATCTTCATGGGCGACACCGGGTCCCTGGCCCTCGGCGGTGCCCTGGCCGGGCTGGCGATCCTGTCCCGCACCCAGATCCTGCTGGTCCTGCTGGGCGGGTTGTTCGTCATCATCACGCTGTCGGTGATCCTGCAGGTCGGGGGGTTCAAGCTGACCAGGAAACGCATCTTCCGGATGGCCCCGTTGCAGCACCACTTCGAGTTGGCGGGCTGGGGTGAGGTCACCATCGTCATCCGGTTCTGGATCATCGCCGGGTTGTTCGTCTCCCTCGGCCTCGGGGTCTTCTACGCGCAGTGGGTGACGGGCGGATGACCGTGTTCGAGAGCTGGCTGGGCAACCCCAACCCGCGCGCCGACGACACCGACCGCGTGCGCGAACTGCGCCACCTGACCTCCCGCTGGTCCGGCCTGCGCACCCTGGTCACCGGCATCGGGATCTCCGGTTTCGCCGCGGCCGACGCGCTCCTCGAGGTGGGGGCCGAGGTCGCCGTGGTGGACTCCGCGACCGGGGAGACCCAGCAGGAGAAGGCCCGCCTGCTCGAGGTCCTCGGCGCGACCGTGCTGCTGGGACCCGAGCACGTCGTCACCCCGCCGCAGCCGTGGGACGCCTACGACCTCGTCGTGACCTCGCCCGGCTGGCACCCCGACGCCGAACTCCTCGTGGGCGCCGCCCGGGCCGGGGTCCCCGTCTGGGGCGACGTCGAACTCGCCTGGCGGATGCGTCCCGAGACGGGCGCCGCGCCGTGGCTGACGCTGACGGGCACGAACGGCAAGACGACCGTGGTCGAGATGGCCGCGGAGATGCTCCGCGCCGCCGGCCTGCGGGCCACCAGCGCGGGCAACGTCGGGACCCCGCTGGTCGAGGCCCTGCGCCACCCGCACGGTTTCGAGTTCCTCGCCGTGGAGCTCTCCAGCTACCAGCTGCACTGGCTGTCCACCGACGTGGAGAACTCCGTCCGCCCGCTGGCGGCCGCCGTCCTCAACGTCGCCCCGGACCACCTCGACTGGCACGGGTCGATGGGGGCCTACACGCTCGCCAAGGGCCGGATCTACCAGAATACCGAGGTGGCCTGCGTCTACAACGTCGCCGACCCGGTGACCGAGGACCTCGTCCGCGAGGCCGACGTCGTCGAGGGCGCCCGGGCCATCGGTTTCACCCGCGCGGTCCCGGGACTGTCGATGCTCGGGCTGGTCGAAGACGTCCTCTGCGACCGCGCGTTCGTCGAGCAGCGCCGGGACAACGCCGCGGAACTCTGCTCCCTCGCCGACCTGCGGCCGGAGGGCTCGAGCGAACCCGTCCCCCCGCACACGGTCGAGAACGTCCTCGCCGCCGCTGCGCTGGTCCGGGCGGCGGGCGTCCCGCAGATCGCCGTGCGCGACGGTGTCCGGGCGTTCCGCCCTGCGCCGCACCGGGTCGCGACCGTCGCGGCGCCGAACGCCGCGACGGGTGAGGTCCGCTGGGTCGACGATTCCAAGGCCACCAACCCCCACGCCGCGAACGCCTCGCTGGGGACGTTCGAGAGCGTCGTCTGGATCGCCGGCGGGGACGCCAAGGGCGGGTCCTTCGACGACCTGGTGACCACCCACGGGTCCCGGATGCGGGGCGCGGTCCTGCTGGGAGCGGACCGTGCGCTGATGGCCGACGCGCTGCGACGACACGCGCCCGAGGTCCCGGTGGTCGAGGTGGACCTCCCGCAGACTGGCGAGGTGAGCGACCTGATGGATGCCGTGGTGGCCCGCGCCGCCGAACTCGCGCAGCCCGGCGACACCGTGCTGCTCGCCCCGGCCTGCGCCTCCTGGGACCAGTTCCGCTCCTACGGCCACCGCGGCGACGAGTTCGCCGCCGCCGTGACCCGACGGTTCCCCCAGGGTTCCTGACGTGGCGGTCACGGGACAGGAACGCACCCGCCCGAAACCGCCGTCGGCCGGGAAGCGCGCGCCGAACTGGCGTCGTCCCGTCTGGCTGGACGCGACGGGGGAGTGGGTCCGGGACCGGGTCCGGTTGCTGGAGTCGCCGTTGGCGACCCACCACGTGCTGCTCGGGACCACGGCGATGCTCGTCGTCATCGGACTCGTCATGGTGCTCTCGAGTTCCAGCGTCGAGTCGCTGACCGAGAAGGGCACCCCCTACTACTACTTCCGCAACCAGGCGACGTTCGCCGTCCTCGGGGCCGTGGTCCTGATGATCGCGAGCCGGGTCCCGGCCCGGCTCTGGCAGCGGCTCGCGCTGCCCGCCCTGTTCGCGTCCGCGTTCCTCCAGCTGCTGGTCTTCGTCCCCGGTCTGGGCAAGTCCGTGGGCGGCAACCGGAACTGGATCCACGTCGGGTCCTTCACCGCCCAGCCCTCGGAGGCCGCCAAGGTCGCGCTGGTGCTCGCCCTCGCCCTCGCCCTCTCCCGACGGCGGGAACAGCTGGGTGAGCCGGGGAAGCTGGTTGGCGCCATGCTGCTCCCCGTCGGGCTCACGGTCGGGATCGTGCTGCTCACCAAGGACCTCGGGACCGCGCTGATCATGATGGTCATCGTGGCCGTCATGCTCTGGGTGGCCGGCGTCCCGGCGAAGTGGTTCGCCCTCGCCGGTGCGGGTGGGGCCCTGCTGGCGACGTTGCTGGTCGTGACCAGCGAGAACCGGGTCGGTCGCGTCAAGGACTGGCTCGTCGGCACGGCCGACACCCAGGGACTGTCCTGGCAGCCCGTGCAGGGCAAGTACGCCCTCGCCTCCGGCGGGTGGTGGGGTCTCGGTCTGGGGGCCAGCCGCGAGAAGTGGTCCTGGCTGCCCGAGGCCCACAACGACTTCATCTTCGCGATCATCGGTGAGGAACTCGGCCTGCCCGGGACGCTCACGATCCTCGCGCTCTTCGGGGTGCTCGCCCTGGTCACCCTCCGCCTGGTCCGACGTTCGGGGAACTTCTACGCCAAGCTCGCCGTCGCCGGTTTCGCCGCCTGGATCCTGGGCCAGGCGACGTTGAACGTGGCCGTGGTGCTCAGCCTGCTGCCGGTCATCGGCGTTCCGCTGCCCTTCATCTCGGCGGGTGGTTCGGCCCTGGTGCTGACGCTCCTCGGGATGGGCATCCTGCTCTCCTTCGCGCGGGCCGAACCCGGTGCGCCCGAAGCCATCCGGACCCGGGAGTCGGTGGTCGCCCGTTCGCTGGCCGTGCTGCCGCGCCGGACCCCGACCCAGCGCACGCGCACGACGAAGGGTTCCTGAGTGAACGTCCTGCTCGCCGGCGGGGGCACGACGGGCCACGTGGCCCCGTTGCTCGCCACCGCCGACCGCCTGCGCGCCCGGGACGCGTCCTCGCGTCTGCTGGTGCTCGGCACCGCCGAGGGGATCGAGGCCCGCCTCGTCCCGCAACGCGGGTACGCGCTCGCCGTCGTCCCCCGGGTGCCGTTGCCCCGCAAGCCCTCCGCCGACCTGCTGCGGTTGCCCGGCAGGTTGCGCGCCGCCGTCGCCGCGGCGCGGACGGCCCTCGAGGACGTCGAGGCCGACGTCGTCGTGGGGTTCGGCGGCTACGTCGCGACGCCGGCCTACCTCGCGGCCCGCCGGGCGGGGATCCCCGTCGTGGTCCACGAGCAGAACGCGTTGCCGGGCATCGCGAACCGCCTCGGCGCCCGCTGGGCGAAGAGCGTGGCCGTGACGTTCCCCGGCACGCCGTTGCCGCACGCCGTGCACACCGGGATGCCGCTGCGTTCGGAGATCACCGCCCTGGCCCGGTCGAGCGACCGGTCGGCGCTGAAGCGGGCGGCCCGCGTCGAGCTCGGCCTCGACCCCGACGCGCCGACGTTGCTGGTCACGGGCGGTTCGCTGGGCGCGCAGCGGCTCAACGAGGTCTTCGGGGCCTGCGCCGCGGAGCTCACCGCGGCCGGCGTCCAGGTGCTGCACGCCTCCGGGCGGGGCAAGCAGGTCCCGCTGGCCGTCGGCGCCGACGAGGACCGCTACGTCGTCCGCGACTACCTCGACGGCATGGACACGGCCTACGCGGCGGCGGACCTCGTCGCCTGCCGCAGCGGCGCCGGCACCGTCAGCGAGCTCACCGCGGTCGGGTTGCCGGGTGTGTACGTCCCCCTGCCCATCGGCAACGGCGAACAGCGCCGCAACGCCGAGTCCGTCGTCGCGGCCGGCGGCGGCGTCCTCGTGGCCGACGCCGACCTCGACGCGACGTTCGTGCGCGAGCGCGTCCTCCCGCTGGTCACCGACCCGCAGGCGCTGGCCGCGGCGGCCGCGGCGGCGGCGGGGTTCGGGATCCACGACGGTGACGAGAAGCTCGCCGACCTCATCGAGGCGGTGGCCCGGTGAGCGGGCTCGAGGACCTGGGCCGGGTGCACCTGCTGGGGATCGGCGGGGTCGGCATGTCCGGGATCGCCCGGTTGCTGCGCGGTCGCGGGGTCGAGGTCTCCGGGACCGACTCGGCCGCCTCGGAGACGCTGGAGCGGTTGCGGGAGCTGGGGATCGCGACCTTCGTCGGGCACGACCCGGCGAACCTGGGCGACCTCGGCACCGGGGACACCCTCGTGGTCAGCTCCGCGGTCCGGACGGGCAACCCCGAACTCGTGGCGGCCCGGGAACGGGGTCTGCGGGTGCTGCACCGCTCCGAGGCGCTGGCGGCCCTGATGGTCGGCCGCGCCGGGGTCGCCGTCGCGGGGACCCACGGCAAGACGACGACCTCCTCGATGCTCGGTGTCGCCCTCTCCGCCGCCGGGTTGGACCCGTCCTACGCCATCGGGGGCGAACTCACCGGGGGCAGCGACGGCGGCGCCCGGGACGGTTCGGGTCCCTTCGTCGCCGAGGCCGACGAGTCCGACGGGTCGTTCCGCGCCTACGCCCCCGTCGTCGACGTCGTGACGAACGTCGAACCCGACCACCTGGACCACTACGGCACCGCCGAGGCCTACGCCACGGCCTTCGAGGAGTTCGTGGCCCGGCTGCTGCCCGGTGGCCTGCTCGTCGCCTGCGCCGACGACGCCGGGTCCGCCGCGCTCGTCGAGCACGCGCGGGCCCGGGGGGTCCGGGTCCGGACCTACGGGACGGCCGGCACCGCCGACGTGCGGCTCGAGGACGTCCGCCCGGGGGTCGCGCCCTCGGCGGTCCTGCTCGACGGGGCCGAGCGGCGCGAGCTGCGCCTCGTCGTGCCCGGCCACCACAACCTGCTCAACGCGACCGCCGCCTACTGCGCCGCGCTCGAGCTCGGCGCCGACCCGGTGCCCGTCCTCGAGGGGCTGGCCCGCTTCGGCGGGGCCCGGCGCCGCTTCGAGCTCAAGGGCGAGGCCGCGGGCGTGCGCGTGGTCGACGACTACTCCCACCACCCCACCGAGGTCGAGGCGCTGCTGCGCGCCGCGCGCCCGGTGGCCGGGGACGGCCGGGTCGTCGTGGTCTTCCAGCCGCACCTGGTGAGCCGCACGCGCACCTTCGCGACGGAGTTCGGCCGCGCCCTCGGCCTGGCCGACGAGGTCGTCGTCCTCGACGTCTACGTCGCGCGGGAGGACCCCGATCCCGACGTCACGGGAGCGTCGGTGGCCGACGCCGTCCCGCTGCCGCCCGGGCACGTGCGGTTCCTGCCGGACCGCTCCGCCGCGGCCGAGGTCCTGGCCGGCACCGTCCGCGCCGGCGACCTGCTCCTGACCGTCGGCGCCGGCGACGTCACCACGCTCGGACCCGAGGTCCTCGCCCTGCTGGCGGCCCGCTGATGCCCGCGCGTCCGACCCGTCCCCGCCGGCCCCCGTCGTCCCCGCCCGCCCCGGCACCGCGCGACGTCGAGGCGCCCCGGACGAGCGGCGCCCCGCAGCGACGTCGCGCGGTGCGTGCGGCCGCCCAGGCCCCGGCGCACGCCCCGCGGAAGCCCGCGGTGGCCCGTCCGCGTCCGGTGGAGGGGGCCGCTGCGGCCCCCGGACGCCCGGCCGGTCAGCAACGACCACGGGTGGCCGACCTCGCGGGAGCCCGTCGCGCCCGCCGCCGCCGTCCCGGTCGACGCGCGATCGGTGTCCTGGTCGGTCTCGTGGTGGTCCTCGTCGCCGGTCTGTGGGCGGTCTTCGGGTCTCCGTGGTTGCGCGTCGACCAGGTCCGGATCACCGGGACCGAGCGGACCGACCTGGCCGCGGTGCAGGCCGTCGTGGACGGCCAGCAGGGGCGGGCCCTGGCCCGGGTGAACACCCGGGCGCTCGCGTCCGACGTGTCCTCGCTGCCGCTGGTGGAGAGCACCGACGTGACCCGTTCGTGGCCCTCCACGCTGCTCGTCACGGTGCACGAGCGGCAGGCCGTCGCGGCCGTCCCCTCGACCGGTGGGGGAGTCGACCTCGTCGACGGTGGGGGCACCGTCCTCGTCCACGAGGACGCGGCACCGACCGGTGTCCCGACGGTGGACGTCGACGTGGCGAGCGCCGGCAACGACTCCCTCCAGGCTGCCATCGCGGTGAACTCGACGTTGTCCACCGCGGTCCGTTCCAAGGTGGCGTCGATCTCGGCGACGACGCCGGACGCGGTCCGGTTCCGGCTGATCGACGGCCCGGAGGTCGTCTGGGGTGACGACAGCCGGCCCGAGCGCAAGGCCGAGGTCCTGCTCCGGCTGCTGCAGGACCCGACGGCGGCGGGGGCGAAGGTCCTCGACGTCTCGGCGCCCGACGCGCCGGCCGTCACCCCCTGATGCGGGCTCCGCCACCCCTCCACCAGGTGTAGTTCGCTGATCACACTGAGTCATATGTGCCCCTGATCCCAGATCCGTCCAGGGTGTTGTCGCGACACGCCGTGCCAGCTGTTGCAGTTCACCCGCTTCGCTCCCTACGGTCACCACCCAGCAGAAGTGACATAACGTTGACCCTCTACTTGAGGGTCAGGGTTGGCACCACAGCCCCGAGAAGCAAGAACCCAGGCGAAAGAGGCGAGAGGCACTCACCGTGGCAGCTCCGCAGAACTACCTAGCGGTCATCAAGGTCGTCGGCGTCGGCGGCGGCGGTGTGAACGCGGTCAACCGGATGATCGAGGTCGGCCTCAAGGGCGTCGAGTTCATCGCCGTCAACACCGATGCGCAGGCGCTCCTCATGTCCGACGCCGACGTCAAGCTCGACGTCGGCCGTGAACTCACGCGCGGGCTCGGCGCCGGTGCCGACCCCGAGGTCGGCCGCAAGGCCGCCGAGGACCACGCGGAGGAGATCGAAGAGGTGCTCAAGGGCGCCGACATGGTCTTCGTCACCGCGGGCGAGGGCGGTGGCACCGGTACCGGTGGCGCGCCCGTCGTGGCCCGCATCGCGCGCTCGCTCGGCGCCCTGACCATCGGTGTCGTCACCCGCCCGTTCACGTTCGAGGGTCGCCGCCGCGCGAACTCGGCCGAGAGCGGCATCGCGGAACTCCGCGACGAGGTCGACACCCTGATCGTCATCCCGAACGACCGGCTGCTGTCGATCTCCGACAAGCAGGTCAGCATCCTCGACGCCTTCCGCTCGGCCGACCAGGTGCTGCTCTCCGGTGTCCAGGGCATCACCGACCTCATCACCACGCCGGGTCTCATCAACCTCGACTTCGCCGACGTGAAGTCGGTCATGCAGGGGGCTGGTTCGGCCCTCATGGGGATCGGTTCGGCCCGGGGCGACGACCGCGCCATCCAGGCGGCGGAGTCGGCGATCTCCTCCCCGCTGCTCGAGGCGAGCATCGACGGCGCGCACGGCGTGCTGCTGTCCATCCAGGGTGGTTCCGACCTCGGTCTCTACGAGATCAACGAGGCCGCCCGCCTCGTCCAGGAGGCCGCGCACCCCGAGGCCAACATCATCTTCGGTGCGGTCATCGACGACGCCCTCGGTGACGAGGTGCGCGTCACGGTCATCGCCGCGGGCTTCGACTCCGGCACCCCCGTCCGTCGCCGCGACGAGCGTGCGCTCGGCCAGGTCTCGGGTCGTCCGCAGCAGGGCAGCGCCGTCCCGCCGCGCACCACGCGTCCGGACACCTGGGGTGCACCGGTGGCCCCTGCCCAGCCGCAGTACTCCGAGCAGCAGCCCCCGGCGCAGCAGCCCGTCCAGCAGCAGCCAGCCCAGCAGCCGCCCGCCCAGCAGCCGCAGGCCCCGGCGCAGCCCGCCTACGCGCAGGCTCCGTCGCGTCCCTACGGCCAGCAGGAGTACGCACCCTCGCAGTACTCCCAGCCGCAGTACGCCCCCTCGCAGTACGGCCAGCAGCCGGCGCAGCACGCGCCCCAGCAGCAGCCCGCGGCCCAGCAGGCGCCGCAGGTCGTGCCCGGCGAGGACCCGGTCCAGGTCCCGCGGATCATCGAACTGCCGCAGGACACCGCGTCCGTGCGTCGTCCGGGACGTCCGCGTCCCGAGGAGGACGACCTGGACGTGCCCGACTTCCTCAAGTGAGGTCCGGGCGTCCCCGTGGTTGAACAGCACGTCCCCCTCGTGGACGCCGGCCTCCCGGTCGGCGTCCACGGTGGGTTCACCACCCGTGCGGGCGGCTCCGGCCGTGCGCCCTACGACGGTCTGAACCTCGGGGACCACGTCGGTGACGATCCCGACGTGGTCGCCGCGCACCGGGACGCGGTGCGCCGCGTCGTGGGCGCCACCCGTCTCGTCGTGGGTGAGCAGGTCCACGGGGCCGACGTCGTCGAGGTGACGAGCGCCCCGGCGACGGGGACCCCCCGTGCCGACGCCCTCGTGACCTCCGTCCGCGGTCTCGCCCTGACCGTCGTCGTCGCCGACTGCGTCCCCGTCCTGCTGGCCGACCCCGCGGCGGGACTCGTGGGCGTCGCGCACGCCGGCCGCCCGGGCCTGCTCGCCGGGGTCGTCCCCGCCGTCGTCGCCGCTCTGCGCGCACGCGGAGCCACCGCCATCACCGCGGTCCTCGGCCCCTCCATCTGCGGCGGCTGCTACGAGGTCCCGCAGCAGATGGCCGACGACGTCGCGGAGCGGGTCCCGGCCGCCCGCGCGCGCACCCGGTGGGGGACCCCCGCCGTCGACGTGGCCGCCGGCGTGCTCGCGCAACTGCACGACCTCGGGGTCGTGGCGACGTCGGTCGGGCGCTGCACCTACGAGCACGACGACCTGTTCTCCTACCGGCGCGACGGCCGGACCGGCCGCAGCGGGGGCGTCGTGGTGCTCCGGTGAACCGCGACCAGGAACTCTCCTCGAACCTCGATGCGGTTCGGGACCGGATCGCGGCCGCGGCGCGCGCCGCCGGACGCGGTCCCGCCGGACTCACCCTCGTCGTCATCACGAAGTTCTTCCCGGCCGCCGACGTCCGCGCGCTGGCCCACCTCGGGGTGCGCGACGTGGGGGAGAACCGCGACCAGGAGGCGTCGGCGAAGGCCGCTGAACTGGCGCCGGAGTTCCCCGACCTGCACTGGCACTTCGTCGGCCAGCTGCAGAGCAACAAGGCGCGTTCGGTCGCCCGCTACGTCGACTCCGTCCACTCGGTGGACCGGACCAAGCTCGCTGACGCGCTCGGACACGCTGCGGCGCAGGAGGACCGTGAGCTCGGTTGCTTCGTGCAGGTGGACCTCGCCACCGCTCTCGGGCTCACCGGGGACACCGGTCGCGGGGGCGCCGCGGGTGAGGACGTGTTCCGCGTCGCCGACGCGGTGGCCGGGCACGACGCCCTGCGCCTGCGCGGGTTGATGGCCGTGGCGCCGCTGGGGGTGGACCCGGGTGCCGCCTTCGAGGTGCTGGCCCGGACCGCGCAGCGCCTGCGCGGGCACCACCCCGGGGCGGTCGAGCTCTCGGCGGGGATGAGCGGTGACCTCGAGCAGGCCGTGGCCGCCGGCGCGACACACCTGCGTGTCGGCAGTGCCATCCTGGGATCGCGCCCTCCTGGGCGGTAGCGTCCCTCGTGTCCGGTCCCTTGGCCGGACGCACGACACAGGACGAGATCGAGCACATCCCGAGGAGCCTGCGATGGCCGGCGCGCTGCGCAATGCGATGGTCTACCTCGGCCTCGCGGAGGACGACCGCTACGCCGAGGACGGCGAGGTGGAACAGTCACGTCCCCGGACCGAGCCCGCCCGTGAGGTGCGCACCGAGTCCCGGCACGAGTCGCGGCAGGAAGCCCGACCCGAGGTCCGGCACGAGCCGCGACCGGACCTGTCCGTCGAACGTCGGCCCAGCCCTTCGACGACCACGGCCCAGGTGACCCCGATCAGGAAGCAGGTGGCCCACGTGGTTCCCCAGACGTCGTCCTCGTCCGTCGCCGAGCTGCACCGGATCACCACGATCCACCCGCGGACCTACAACGAGGCCAAGACCATCGGCGAGTCGTTCCGCGAGGGCGTCCCCGTGATCATGAACCTCACCGACATGGACGACTCCGACGCCAAGCGGCTGGTCGACTTCTCGGCCGGTCTGGTCTTCGGCCTCCACGGCGCGATAGAGCGTGTGACCAACAAGGTCTTCCTGCTCTCGCCGGCCAACGTCGAGGTCGCCTCCCAGGAGGAGGAACGCCCGACCGAGCGAACCTTCTTCAACCAGTCCTGAACTGGTCGTGACCACACAGCGCCATCAGGCAGGATGAATCCGTGGCCGTGGTCTTCAAGCTCGCCGAGTTCATCGTCCTGATCTTCTTCATCTGCCTCATCGGCAGGTTGGTCCTCGACTGGGTCCAGGCGCTCTCGCGGGAGTGGCGTCCGCGGGGGCCGGTGCTGGTGGGGGCGGAGGCCGTGTACACGGTGACCGACCCGCCGCTGAAGCTGCTGCGGCGGATCCTGCCGCCGCTGCGTCTCGGCGCCGTGCAGCTGGACCTGGCCTTCCTGGTGCTGGCCATCCTGTGCTCGATCCTGATGCCCACCTTCGAGGGCCTGGCGAGGACCGCCGCGTTGTCCTGACCTCCCGCGCGGGTGACCGGCGGGGCCGCACGTGGGCCCGGCCGCACCACCGGCGGGGTCCCGACGATCACGTGGGCTACCGTTGACCGAGGTCAGCCGTCCGTCCGGGGCGGTCCATCAGCAGAGGTGTGGAGATGCCGCTCACTCCCGAAGAAGTCGTCGAGAAGCGTTTCAACCCCACGCGGGTACGCGAGGGCTACGCCCAGGACGAGGTCGACGACTTCCTCGACGAGGTCGTCGCCGAGCTGCGCCGGCTCAACGGCGAGAACGCCGAGCTGCGCGGTCAGCTCAACCAGTGCCAGGCCCGGGTCTCCGAGCTGACGCGGGCGGGTGCCCAGGCCGCGGAGGTCCCCGCGCCGGCGTCCGAGGTCGTGTTCGAGAAGGAGCCGGAGCCCGTCGCGGCCCCGGAGCCGGAACCGCTCCCGGAGCCCGAGCCCGTCCAGGCCGTCCAGGAGACCGCTGCGGCCACCGTCCAGCCTGGTGCCCCGGGTGAGGACGCCACTGCGCGTGCCGCCGGGGTCATCGCCCTCGCGCAGCGTCTGCACGACGAGTACGTCCGTGAGGGCGAGTCGCAGCGCGACGCGCTCGTCGCCTCCGCCCAGGAGCAGGCCCAGCAGGTCGTGTCCGAGGCGGAAGCCCGCCGCGACCGCACGCTGGGTGAGCTCGAGGGCCGCAAGCACGCCCTCGAAGGCGTCATCCACGAGCTGCACGGCCGGGAGACGACCTACCGCGAGCAGCTCGAGCAGTTCATCGCGACCCAGCTCGAGGACCTGCGTCGTGTCGCGCGCGTCGTTCCCGACGACGCGGTCATCCGCTGACCCAGTCGCACCGGCCCGACAGCCGCCGCTCCCCGTGACCCGGGGGTCGGCGGCTGTCGTCGTTCCCGCGTCGTTCCGATGTCGTGACACTCCGTGATCACCGTCCGGACCGGCCGAACAGTCGAATTTCGGCGACTTTCCGTTTCCGGTTGCTTACGGAGGGTGATAGTCCCTAGTGTCTCCCGCACGCGGCAACGGCCGCCGCGCTCGACGAGGGGGGACCACCATGCACGGGGTGTCTGCAGGAACCGCGACCGCGGGAGCGTCCACGGGGATCACCGGACGGGCCGTCCGCGCCGCTGCGGTGCGTGAGTTGCCGGTCAAGGACTCCGAGGAGGCCTGGACCCCGGCCGAGCTCGACGAGGTCCGCGCGGAACTCCAGAGCGAGATCGACCGCCTCACCCACCAGCTCGACGACGCCAACTCGTCCTTCTCCGCGCTGGTCCGTTCCGGCGGCGAGGGGGCCGGCGACGACCAGGTCGACCACGGTGCCACCACGGCCGGTCGCGAGCACGAGATGACGATCGCCAACAACGCCCGTGACCTGCTCGAGCAGACCCAGCGCGCACTGGTCCGCATGGGTTCGGGGGTCTTCGGCGTGTGCGAGTCCTGCAGCGGCCCCGTGGGCAAGGCGCGCCTGCAGGCCTTCCCGCGCGTCACCCAGTGCATGACCTGCAAGTCCCGCGCCGAACGCCGCTGAGCCTCCCCGGTCCGTGAGCCGGCCGGGCGACCGGCGGGATCGCGGACCGGGAGGGGGAGCGGGGCGTGGGAGACTGAGGTCGCCATGACCGATGCCTCTCGATCCCCGGAGCCGTCCCCCCCGGGGACCGACGCCCGGCGCCCCCGCCGCACGCTGTGGACCTTCCTCGTCTGGGTGGTCGTCTTCGCCCTCGACCAGGTCACCAAGGTCCTCGCCGTCGCGAACCTCGAACCCGGTGTGGTGCAGCCCTTCGTCGGCAAGGTGTTGCAGTTCCACCTGATCCGCAACCCCGGAGCGGCGTTCAGCTTCGCCACCGGCAGCACCTGGATCTTCACCGTCCTCGCCGCGGCGGTCGTCGTCGTGGTCGTGCGGTTGTCCCGCAAGCTGCGCAGCACCGCCTGGGCCCTGGCCTTCGGCTTCCTGCTCGCCGGCGCCACCGGCAACCTCGCCGACCGGCTGCTGCGCGAACCCGGGTTCGCCCGCGGGCACGTCGTGGACTTCCTGCAGCTGCCGCACTGGCCGATCTTCAACGTCGCGGACTCGAGCATCTGCGTCGCGGCCGTCCTCATCGCCATCCTCGCGATCCGCGGGGTGGGCCTCGACGGCACCCGCGAGACGCGCCCCGAGAAAGCGGCGAACGATGCCTGAACAGCGCAGTCTCCCGGTCCCCGACGGTCTCGAGGGGGAGCGCGTCGACGCGGGCCTGTCCCGACTCCTCGGGTTCTCCCGCACCCGCGCCGCCGAGATCGCGGCCACCGGTGGGGTCCTGCTCGACGGCCGCGCCGTCGGCAAGTCCGACCGCCTCACCGCCGGGTCCTGGCTCGAGGTCGAGGTGCCCGACCCGGTCGGCGCACCGACCGCCGTGGCCGAGGTGATCGACGGGCTGACCATCGTGCACGACGACGACGACCTCGTCGTCGTCGACAAGCCCGTCGGGGTGGCGGCCCACCCCAGCCCCGGCTGGACCGGCCCGACCGTCGTCGGCGGGCTGATGGGCGCGGGGTACACCATCGCCACGTCGGGATCGGCGGAACGCCAAGGGGTCGTGCACCGCCTCGACGTCGGCACGTCGGGTCTGATGGTGGTCGCCAAGAGCGAGCACGCCTACTCCGCCCTGAAGCGCGCCTTCAAGGAGCGGACGGTCGAGAAGGTCTACCACGCGCTCGTCCAGGGCCACCCCGACCCGTTGCGCGGCACCATCGACGCCCCCATCGGTCGCCACCCCGGGGGGACCTACAAGTTCGCGGTCATGGCCGAGGGCAAACCGTCCGTCACCCACTACGAGGTGATGGAGGCCTTCCGTTCCGCCGCGCTCTGCGAGGTGCACCTGGAGACGGGGCGCACCCACCAGATCCGTGTTCACTTCTCCGCGCTGCGCCACCCCTGCGTCGGGGACATGAGCTACGGCGCCGACCCGACGCTCGCGGCCCGTCTCGGCCTGCAGCGCCAGTGGCTGCACGCCGTCCGGCTCGGTTTCGAGCACCCGGGGACGGGCCGGCCCGTCGAGTTCACGAGCAGCTACCCGCTCGACCTGGCCACCGCCCTGGAGCGCCTCGCCGACTGAGGCGCGGACGTGTGTCGGGTCGGGTCCGTGTCCGGGCCGGCACTTACCATCGACAGGCACGGCCAGGCGCCCACCCGGCCGGCCGACCCACCTGGAGGCGCACCCCCATGGCATCCGGTTCGTCCAGCGGCGACTCCTTCGCCCACCTGCACGTCCACACCGAGTACTCGATGCTGGACGGTGCGGCCAAGGTGGACGACCTGTTCCGCACCGCCGCGGAGATGGGGATGCCGGCGGTCGCGACGACCGACCACGGCTTCGTCTTCGGCGCCTACGACTTCTGGAAGACCGCCAAGAAGCACGGGGTCAAGGCGATCATCGGGGTCGAGGCCTACCTCACGCCGGGCACCGCCCGCCAGGACAAGACCCGCGTGAAGTGGGGCGACCCCAACGGCCGCTCCGGCGACGACGTCTCCGGTGCCGGGTCCTACACCCACATGACGATGCTGGCCGAGAACACCGCCGGCATGCACAACCTCTTCAAGATGAGCAGCCTGGCCAGCCTCGAGGGCTTCCTCTACAAGCCCCGCATGGACCGCGAGCTGCTCTCGAAGTACTCCTCCGGGCTCATCGCGACGACGGGATGCCCCTCGGGTGAGGTCCAGACCCGGTTGCGGCTCGGTCAGTACGACGAGGCCCGCAAGGCCGCCGCGGAGTACCGCGACATCTTCGGCAAGGACAACTTCTTCTGCGAGCTGATGGACCACGGCCTCGACATCGAGCGCCGCGTCCAGGACGACCTGCTGAAGCTCGCGAAGGACCTCGACCTGCCGCTGCTGGCCACCAACGACCTGCACTACACCAAGGCCGAGGACTTCAAGGCGCACGAGGCGCTGCTCTGCGTGCAGTCCGGCTCGACGCTGGCCGACCCGAAGCGCTTCAAGTTCGACGCCGACGAGTTCTACCTCAAGAGCCCCGCGGAGATGCGCCACGTGTGGCGCGACCACCCCGAGGCCTGCGACAACACCCTCCTCATCGCCGAGCGCTGCGACGTCTCCTTCACCGAGTCGACCGGTGCCTACATGCCGCGCTTCCCCTGCCCCGAGGGGGAGAACGAGGAGAGCTGGTTCATCAAGGAGGTCTGGACCGGGCTGGCGCACCGCTACCCGGGCGGCATCCCCGACGACGTCCGCGCGCAGGCGGAGTACGAGATCGAGGTCATCGTCTCCAAGGGGTACCCCGGGTACTTCCTCGTCGTCGCCGACTTCATCAACTGGTCCAAGGAGAACGGCATCCGGGTCGGGCCGGGCCGTGGCTCGGGCGCGGGGTCGATGGCCGCGTACGCCATGGGGATCACCGACCTGGACCCGTTGCGCCACGGTCTGTTCTTCGAGCGCTTCCTCAACCCCGAGCGCATGTCCATGCCCGACTTCGACGTCGACTTCGACGAACGTCGCCGCGGTGAGGTCATCCAGTACGTCGTCGAGAAGTACGGCACCGACCGCGTCGCGCAGATCGTCACCTACGGCACGATCAAGGCCAAGCAGGCCGTCAAGGACTCCTCGCGCGTCCTCGGGTTCCCCTTCTCCATGGGCGACCGGATCACCAAGACGATGCCGCCGGCCGTGATGGGCAAGGACATCCCGCTGGCCGGGATCTTCGACCCCAACCACAAGCGGTACTCCGAGGCGGGGGAGTTCCGCGAGCTCTACAAGTCCGACCCCGAGGTCGTGAAGGTCGTCGACACCGCGCGTGGTCTCGAGGGTCTGAAGCGCCAGTGGGGCGTGCACGCGGCCGGCGTCATCATGTCCTCGGACCCCTTGATCGACCTGATCCCGATCATGAAGCGCGAAGCCGACGGCGCGATCATCACCCAGTTCGACTACCCGACGTGCGAGACGCTCGGGCTGGTCAAGATGGACTTCCTCGGCCTGCGCAACCTCACGATCCTCGACGACGCGTTGAAGAACGTCATCGCCAACGGCAAGGACCCCGTCGACCTCGACGCCCTCGAGCTCGACGACCCGGCGACGTTCGAACTGCTCGGCCGTGGCGACACGCTCGGGGTGTTCCAGTTCGACGGCGGCCCGATGCGCTCGCTGCTGCGCCTCATGCGCCCCGACAACTTCGAGGACATCTCCGCCGTCGGTGCGCTGTACCGCCCGGGACCGATGGGGGCGGGCTCGCACACCGCCTACGCCCGGCGCAAGAACGGCCAGGAGCCGATCACCCCGATCCACCCCGAGCTCGAGGAACCCCTCAAGGAGATCCTCGGCACGACCTACGGCCTGATCGTGTACCAGGAGCAGGTCATGTCGATCGCGCAGAAGGTCGCCGGGTACTCCCTCGGCAGCGCCGACCTGCTGCGCCGCGCGATGGGCAAGAAGAAGCGCGAGGTCCTCGACGCCGAGTACGTCGGCTTCGAGAAGGGGATGCTGGACAACGGGTTCTCCACGGAGTGCGTCAAGGCGCTCTGGGACATCCTGGTCCCGTTCTCCGACTACGCCTTCAACAAGGCGCACTCGGCGGCCTACGGCCTGGTCTCCTACTGGACGGGCTACCTCAAGGCCAACTACCCGGCGGAGTACATGGCCGCCGTCCTCACCTCGGTGCGCGACGACAAGGACAAGTCGGCGCTGTACCTCAACGAGTGCCGTCGCATGGGCATCCAGGTGCTCCCGCCGGACGTCAACGAGTCGAGCGCGAACTTCACCGCGGTCGGTACCGACATCCGCTTCGGGCTCACCGCGATCCGCAACGTCGGCGCCAACGTCGTCGACGGGATCGTCGAGGCCCGCCAGGCGAAGGGCCGCTTCGAGTCGTTCACCGACTTCCTCACCAAGGTCCCCGCGGTCGTCTGCAACAAGCGGACCATCGAGTCCCTCATCAAGGCCGGGTCCTTCGACTCCCTCGGCCACGTCCGTCGCGCGCTGGTCGCCACGCACGAGGACGCCGTGGACGCCGTCGTCGGAGTCAAGCGCAACGAGGCCATCGGCCAGTTCGACCTCTTCGCCGGGCTCGGCGGTGACGACGACGGGGCCAGCGGGTTCCAGGTCGAGATCCCCGACATCCCCGAGTGGGAGAAGGCCGAACTCCTCGCCCACGAACGGCAGATGCTCGGCCTCTACGTCTCCGACCACCCCCTCTTCGGGCTGGAGCGGTTGCTGGCCAATGCCTCCGACATGTCCATCTCGTCCCTGCTGGAGGACGAGTCCCGTCCCGACGGGTCGCAGATCACCATCGCGGGGATGATCACCGGCCTGCAGCGCAAGACGACCAAGCAGGGCAACTACTGGGCCATCGTCACCGTCGAGGACCTCGCCGGGGCCATCGAGTGCCTGTTCTTCCCCCAGTCCTACATGGACGTCGCGCAGTTGCTCGCCGAGGACCTCGTCGTCGTCGTGAAGGGCCGGTTGAACCGTCGGGACGAGGTCCCCACGATCTACGCCTCCGGCCTCACCGTGCCCGACATCTCCAGCACGGACGGGGTTCCGGTGACGGTCACCCTGCCCACCGCGAAGTGCACCGCGCCCGTCGTGGAGCAGCTCAAGACGGTCCTCGAGACCCACAAGGGGTCCACGGAGGTCCGGTTGCGCCTCACCCGCAGCGGCGGCGGGGCCGGCACGCTCATGCGTCTCGACGACTCGCTGCGGGTGACGCCCAGCCCGGCGTTGTTCGGTGACCTCAAGCAACTCCTCGGCCCGGCGTGCCTGGTGTGAGCACGACCCTCCCCGGTGCTGCGCAGCGGTCGGGCCGCCTCCCGCTGGTGCTGCTCTTCGGGCAGGCGGTGCTGGGGCTCGTGGTCGGCGTGGTGTGGTGGGCCGTCACCCGCCACCCGGCGACGTGGATGGTGGGGGAGCCCGTCGTCACCTCGACGTCGGTGTACCCGATCGCCCGGGACGGGGTGTTCTCCGTCCTCACCGGCCTCGTCGGCCTGGCCGCCGGGATCGTCGTCGTCCGCCGCGCCGGGGAGAGGCCCCTCGTCCTCTTCGCGACGGCGCTGGCCGGGGCCGTCGCCGGTGCCCTGCTGGCCGCCGGCCTCGCCACCTCGCTGCCCCCCACGAACACCGAGAACGCCGCGCACGTCACCCTGCAGGCGTGGGTCGCGCTGCTCGTGCAGCCCTTCGTCGTCGCCGCCGTCGTGGCGCTGACCACGTTGGTCCAGTCCCTGCTCGACTGGACCAGGACACCCTGACGACGAGCCTCACCGGTGTCCCGCTCGTCCACGGGCTCGTCGACACCCCGTGCGGGGTCGACGTCGTTCACCGGCTGATCGCGGCCACCGTCGCCGCCGTCGCGGCCACCAGGTCCGCGGGAGCCAGCTCCACCTGCAGCCCGCGCCGTCCGGCGCTCATGAGGACCGTCTCGTACGACTCCGCGCTCTCGTCCACGAACGTGGCCAGAGCGGTCTTCTGCCCCAGCGGGCTGATCCCGCCGACGACGTAGCCGCTGCTGCGCTGCGCCCGGCCCGGATCGGCCATGACGGCCTTCTTGCCGCCGGCCGCGCTCGCGAGCGCCTTGAGGTCCAGCATCCCGGCGACGGGCACCACGGCGCAGACCAGCCGGCCGTCGACGTCGGCGAGCAGCGTCTTGAAGACCCGGTGCTCGTCGACGTCCACCCCGGCGGCCTGCAGGGCACGGACGGCCTCGTCCCCGAAACCGTCGTGCGCCTCGTGGTCGTAGGGGTGCAGGGTGTGTACGACTCCGCGCTCGTTCAGCAGCCTGAGCGCGGGCGTGCCGGAGTCGGCGTTCTTCCTGGCCACGGCGCCGGAGTCAGTTGGGGTTCGCGGGGAGGTCCGGCAGCTCCGTCGCGGGAACCGCGCCGAAGGTCTCGACCAACGCGATCTCCTGCTTCAGCACGGCGAGTTCGGTGCGCAGCCGGGTCGCGGTGTCGGGTGCCTCGAGGAGGGCCTGGCGCTGGTCCAGGGACAGGACCATCGCGGCCGCGACCAGGTAGGACATGACGCGCGGGTCCTCCGGCGCCTCGGCGCCGCCGATGTCCAGCACCTCGCGGTACTCCTCGAAGCGGCGGGCGACGGCCGCCGAGAGAAGCTGCAGACCGCCCTCGTCCTCGTCGTCCTCGGTGTCGTCGTCCCCGAACGGCTCGACGAGCCCCGTCAGGTACGGCGTCCCCGCGGACTCGTCGATCCCGACGACCTTGAACCGGCTGGCGCCGACGGTGACCAGCTCGTAGCGGCCGTCCTCGGTCTCGGTCACCTCGCGCAGCAGGGCGACGCAGCCCACCTCGTGCAGGGCCTGCGCGTTGCCCTCGCCGACCTCGTGCCCCGCCTTGATCGCCACGACCCCGAAACCGCGGACGGCGTCCTCGTCCTCGGCGCCCGCCACCAGGTCCTGCACGAGCAGCCGGTAGCGGGGTTCGAAGACGTTCAGGGGCAGCACGAGTCCGGGGAAGAGGACGCTTCCCAGCGGGAACAGCGGAAGACGTTGCGGCACGCGGCCACCCTACGGCCCACGCGCTCTAGACTGACCCACCGTGACGCCCCCCCTGCTGGCCCGCACCGACCTGCGCGGAACGACCCTCGACGCCATGGCGCTGCGGTCGATCGTCCCGCGCGCCGACGTCGACGTGGCCGCCGCCATCGCGACCGTCGCCCCGATCTGCGAGGACGTGCGCACCCGCGGCGTCCCTGCCCTCCTCGAGCTCACCGAACGCTTCGACGGCGTCGCCATCACCGACGTCCGGGTCCCGGCCCGGGCCCTGACCGACGCGCTGGCGGCCCTCGACCCGCAGGTGCGGGCCGGGCTGGAGGAGTCGATCCGGCGGGCGCGGCTGGTGCACGACGACCAGCGCCGCACCGACACCACGACGCAGGTCGCGCCCGGCGGCACCGTCACCGAACGCTGGATCCCCGTCGGGCGGGTCGGGCTCTACGTCCCGGGCGGGCGCGCGGTCTACCCCTCCAGCGTGGTCATGAACGTCGTCCCGGCCCAGGCCGCCGGGGTCGCCTCCATCGCCGTCACCACCCCGGCGCAGAAGGAGTTCGGCGGCTCCGCGCACCCGACGATCCTGGCCGCCTGCGCGCTGCTGGGCGTCGAGGAGGTCTACACCGTGGGTGGGGCCCAGGCCATCGCGATGTTCGCCTACGGCGCCCGTGACGCCGAGGGGACCGTCGTCGTCGCGCCCGTGGACGTCGTCACCGGTCCGGGCAACATCTACGTCGCCTCCGCCAAGCGCTACGTCCAGGGCGTCGTCGGCATCGACTCCGAGGCCGGCCCCACCGAGATCGCCGTCCTCGCCGACGACACCGCCGACCCCGTGCACGTCGCCGCCGACCTGGTCAGCCAGGCCGAGCACGACCCGATGGCCGCCGCCGTCCTGATCACCCCGTCGGTGGCGCTCGCGGACGCCGTCGACGTCGAGCTGGAGAAGCGGGTCGCCGCGACGAAGCACTCCGGCCGCATCGAGGAGGCGCTGCGGGGCAGGCAGTCCGGGATCGTCCTGGTCGACTCCCTCGACGACGGCCTCGCCGTCGTCGACGGCTACGCCGCCGAGCACCTCGAGGTCCAGACCGCCGACTCCCGCGCGGTCGCGGCCCGGGTCCGCAACGCCGGGGCCGTCTTCGTGGGGGCGCACTCGCCGGTGTCGCTGGGCGACTACTGCGCCGGCTCCAACCACGTCCTGCCGACCGGGGGGACGGCGATGCACGCCGGGGGCCTGAGCGTGCAGACCTTCCTCCGCCCTGTCCACGTCATCGACTACGACGAGGCGGCGTTGCGCGAGGTCGCCCCGCACGTCGTGGCGCTCGCGGAGTCCGAGGACCTGCCGGCCCACGGCGAAGCGGTGACGGCCCGGTTCGGCGCATGAGCGAGGAACCGGGTTTCGACTTCGACGCGGAGTTCGAGAAGGCCTTCGGCCCGAAGAAGCCGGTCCGTTCGGTCCTGGTGGCCCCCGTGGCCAACGCGAGGAAGCTGGCCGAGGTCTGCACGATCGCGAAGGTCAACGCGTTCGTCGTCCCCGTGAAGGGCCTCGGGTGCGTCCTCGTGACCGAGGACCCGGGCACGGGGGAGGCCGACGCGCAGACGCTGTCCGGCGTGCTCCAGGGGGCCGAGATCGTGCTGCTCACCGTCGGCGAGGACTCGATCGAGGGACAGACCTGGGTCGGCGGTCAGCGCGGCGACGACCCGAAACCCGGTCTGCTGCTGTCGGTCTGGCCCGACGTCGTGCAGCAGCTCGTGCTCGGCCGCCTCGACCCCGCCGAGGCGGCGGGTGCCGCCGCCGGGGGTGAGGGCAGCCGGATCGGCGCGTTCTGGAAGCTGTTCCGCGGCAAGAACGACGACCAGACCCCCGACGCCGGCACCCCCGACACCCCCGGCTGACCCGGCGCCCCGGTCAGAGCAGCTGACGCAGGTTCGCCTTCGCCAGGTCGAACAGCTCGTCGCCGCGGCCGGAGAGGACCGTCCGGATGGCGTAGAGCGTGAAGCCCTTCGCCTGCTCCGCGGTGACGCTCGGCGGCATCGACAGTTCCTGCCGCTCGGTCACGACGTCGACGAGCGCGGGCCCGTCGTGGGCGAAGGCGGCCTCCAGCGCCCCGGCGAGGTCGTCGGCCTTCTCGACCCGCTGGGCGTGCAGGCCGATCGCGCGGGCCACGTCGGCGAGGTTCGGGTTCTCCAGGCCCGTGCCGTAGGTGACGAACCCGGCCGCCTTCATCTCGAGCTCGACGAAGTTCAGCGAGGAGTTGTTCAGGACGACGACCTTCACCGGCAGCCGGTTCTGGACCAGGGTGATGAGCTCGCCGAGCAGCATGGTCAGCCCGCCGTCACCGGCCAGCGCGACGACCTGGCGGTCCGGGAACGCGGACTGCACGCCGATGGCGTGCGGCAGGGCGTTGGCCATCGTGCCGTGGTTGAAGGACCCGATGAGCCGGCGCCGGCCGTTCATCGTGAGGTAGCGCGCGGCCCACACGACGGGGGAGCCGACGTCGGGGATGAAGACGGCGTCGTCGGTGGCGAGCTCGTCGACGAGGCGCGCGAGGTACTGCGGGTGGATCGGTCCGCGTCCGGGCGTGGCGAGCTCGTCGAGCTTGTCCCGGGTGGCCGCGTAGTGCTTGCGGGCCTCGTTGAGGTGGCCGCGGTCGCTCTTGCGGACGATGCGGGGCAGCAGGGCGGCCGCGGTGTCGCGGACGGTCCCGACCAGGGCGAGGTCGAGGGGAACCCGCTTGCCGAGCTGCTCACCTCGGACGTCGACCTGGATCACCGTGGCGTGCTGGGGAAGAACTGCTGGTAGGGGAAGTCGGTCCCCAGCATCAGCAGGGTGTCGCAGTCCTCCATCGCCCGGTACCCCGAGGCGTAGCCCAGCAACCCGGTCATGCCGACGTCGTAGGGGTTGTCGTGCTCGACGAACTCCTTGCCGCGGAAGGAGTGCACGATCGGGGCACCGAGGGCGTCGGCCAGGGCCAGCAGTTCCGCGTGCGCTCCTTCGGCTCCCGCGCCGGCGAGGATGGTCACCTTCACGGCGGCGTTCAGCAGGGTCGCGGCCTCGGTGAGCTCGGCGTCGCTGGGGCGCACCACGGGGTCGGTGCGGCGGATCGTCGCGATGCGGTCCTGGGTGGAACGGACCAGCAGGATCTCGCCGGGGACGACCACGACGGCCACGCCGCGCTTCTCGACGGCCTGCCGCATCGCGATCTCGAGGACGCGGGGGAGCTGCTCGGCGGAGGAGACGAGTTCGGAGTAGACGCTGCACTCGCGGAACAGTTCCTGCGGGTGGGTCTCCTGGAAGTACCCGCTGCCGATCTCCGAGCCCGGGATGTGGGCGGCGATGGCCAGCACGGGGACCCGGCTGCGCTGGGCGTCGAACAGGCCGTTGATGAGGTGCAGGTTCCCGGGACCGCAACTGCCCGCGCAGACGGCGAGCTCGCCCGTGGTGTGCGCGTCGGCCGCGGCGGCGAAGGCGGCGGCCTCCTCGTGGCGGACGTGGACCCAGTCCAGCGTCCCGTCACGGCGCAGCGCGTCGGTGAGGCCGTTGAGGGAGTCGCCCGGCAGTCCGTAGACGCGGCGGACGCCGTGGGCCTTGAGGGTGGCGACGAGGTGCTGTGCGACGGTGGCCATGTCCGTTACTGTACGACTTGTTCACCAATGGTGCTGAGGGAGGACCACGTGGCCAGACCGCGCAGCGAGGAGACCCGACGAGCCGCTCTCGAAGCGGCTGTCGACCTGGTCGCCGAAGGGGGGCTCGCGGCCGCGACGTTCTCGGCCATCGCCGCCCGGGCCGGCGTCAGCCGCGTGACGGTCTACAAGTGGTGGGACTCCCCGGCCGCGATCGTCCTCGACGCGCTCCTCGAAGGGACCGCCGACTCGGTGCAGCACCCCGCGGCGGCGAGCGCGCGCGACGCGCTGGCCCACCAGATGCACGGGCTGGTCGCGCTGCTGACCGACGACGGCCGGACGGGCGCCGCGCTGCGCGCCGTCACGGCCCAGGTCGCGGCGGAGCCCGGACTGCGTCTCGACCTCGTCGAGCACTGGCTGGGTCCGCGCCGGGCGGTCGCCGCCGCGCTGTTGCGTCGGGGCCAGGCCGCGGGTGAGGTGCGTCCCGGGATCGACGTCGAGGCCGCCGTCGACGTCCTCTTCGCGCCGCTCTACCACCGGCTCCTCTTCGGGCACGGTCGCGTCGACGACGCGCTGGTCGACCACGTCCTCGACCTCTTCGGCGGGTTCTGCTGACGTCCCGTCCGCGCGCGGATGCGAACGTTCCCAGATTGCTCGGCGCGGGCCCTTCCGTGTGAGGGCGCGGGTGACCTAGCGTTTCCCCGTCACGACCCGATGAAGCGTCCCCGGAGGAAACACTCCCGTGCCCCACATGAACGTGGCCGTGCTCGGTTGCTGGCACGTCCACGCCAAGGACTACGCCCGCTCCGCAGCGGCCCACCCCGACACCACGCTGATCGCCGCGTGGGACCACGACCCCGAACTCGGCCAGGCCCTCGCCGCCGACTTCGGGATCGAGTACACCGACGACCTCGACGCGCTGCTCGCCCGTGACGACGTCCACGCGGTGACGGTCACCACCGAGACCACCCGGCACACCGAGGTGATCGGCAAGGCGCTCGCCGCCGGCAAGCACGTGTTCACCGAGAAGCTGCTCGCCCCCACGGTGCAGGAGTGCGAACAGCTGGTCGCGCAGGCCGCCGAAGCCGGTCTCGCCCTCGTCGTCTCGCTGCCCCGGCTCTCGCAGGGCTACACCCTCGCCGTGCGCGACGTCGTCGCCTCCGGCGAGCTCGGTGAGGTGACCTACGCCCGGGTGCGGCTCTCGCACGACGGCGCGGTGCACGGCGGGAACCCCGGCTGGTTGCCGGACCGGTTCTTCGACCCGGCCCCCAGCGTCGGCGGTGCGCTCACCGACCTCGGGTGCCACCCGGTCTACCTCACCCAGCTCCTCCTCGGCGATGACCCGGAGATCGTCCGCGCCGTGTACGGCAACGTCACCGGCCGCCAGGTCGAGGACCACGCCGTGGTGACCCTCGGCTACGACACCGGAGCCCTCGGCGTCATCGAGGCCGGCTTCGTGAGCGACGACGCCTTCACCATCGACGTGCACGGCACCGAGGGCAGCGTCCACTACACCGACGACGGCGGCGGCCGGCTGTGGCGCCGCCGTCCCGACGGTGCCACCGAGGAACTGACCGTTCCCGCCGACGCCCCGGAACCGTTCTCGCAGTGGGTCTCCCACGCGAGCGACGCGACGGTGGCGCAGGAGAACCTGCACCGTGCCGTGGAACTCACCCGGCTCGTCGTGCGGTCCAACGAAGCAGCATCCGCACCCCAGGGAGAAGCACTGTGAGCGACGTCGTCAAGGTCGGCCTGATCGGTGGCGGCGGGATCACCCGCGCCCACGTGAAGGGCTACCGCGCGCACGCCGAGAAGATCGTCGTGACCGCGGTCGCCGACGTCGTCGAGGAGGCCGCCACCACCCGCGCCGCGGAACTGTCCGCCCAGCCCTACACCGACTACCGCGAGATGCTCGCGAGCGCCGACATCGACGCCGTCGACATCTGCCTCCCGCACCACCTGCACGCCGACGCGATCGTCGCCGCGGCCGAGGCCGGCAAGCACGTCCTGTGCGAGAAGCCGCTGTGCCTCACCGTGGAGGAGGCGAAGCGGGTGGCCGAGGCGATCCGCGCCAACCAGATCACGTTGATGTGCGCGCACAACCAGCTGTTCTTCCCCTCCGTCGCGAAGGCGAAGGAACTCCTGGACGCAGGGACCCTCGGCACGGTCTACGAGGTGCGCACGACCGACAGCTTCCACAACGACTTCGACCCCTCCAACATGGGGTGGCGCGCCTCGGCCAAGACCAGCGGTGGCGGCGAGCTCATCGACACCGGCTACCACCCGACGTACCTGCTGCTGCACCTGGCCAACGCCCAGCCGGTCGAGGCCACCGCGTTCCTCTCGACGCACCGGCTGAAGTTCATGGAGGGCGAGGACTCCGCCCAGGTGCTGGTCCGCTTCGAGAACGGCGTCGTCGGCCAGATGGTCACCAGCTGGGCCTACGACCCGGCCCCCGGCACCGAGAAGTTCTCCGTCGTCGGCGAGCTCGGCTCCCTCACGGGTACTTCGAACTCCGTCACCTACCGGCTGCGCTCGGGCGAGGAGGAGACCTTCGAGTTCGCCGAGGTCGACGCGTTCGTCACCGAGATCGGTGACTTCGCCGACTGCCTGCGCGAGGGCCGGCGCCCCATCCACACCGAGGTCGAGGGCATCGCCGTGCTCGGCGTCCTGCTCGCGGCCTACGAGGGCGCCCGCACCGGCACCATCGCCAAGGTCATGACGATCTGACCCCTCCGATCCGCGATCTCGCTGGGACTCCCGGCAGGATCGCGGGTCGTCGGTGGGTGTGCGCCGCCGACGGGGGCGACGACCTGCCCTCCCGGTCTGGGAGACTGGCGCGCGTGACCGACACGACCGACCGCACCAGCCGGGCGACCACCCTGGCCGACCTCCCGCTGCGCGAGGACCTCCGCGGCGAGCACCCCTACGGTGCGCCGCAGCTGGACGTGCCGGTCGTGCTCAACGTCAACGAGAACCCCTACCCGGTCGCGCCGGAGATCGTCGCCGACATCGCGGCGGCCGTCGCGCAGGCCGCCTCGGGGCTGAACCGCTACCCGGACCGCGAGTTCCTCGACCTGCGCGCCGACCTCGCCGCGTTCCTGCGGACGGAGTCGGGCGCGGAGCTGGAACCCGAGCAGGTCTGGGCCGCGAACGGTTCCAACGAGGTGATGCTGCACGTCCTGCAGGCCTTCGGCGGTCCGGGCCGGCGCGCGCTGAGCTTCGCGCCGACGTACTCGATGTACCCCGAGTACGCGCGCGACACCCAGACCACCTGGGTCGTGGGGCAGCGCACGGACGCCTTCACCGTCGACGTCGAGCACGCGCGGGCGATGGTCCGGGAACACCGCCCCTCCGTCGTGCTGCTCGCCAGTCCGAACAACCCGACGGGTACGGCGTTGCCGCTGTCGACGATCGAGGCCGTGCTCGAGGAGTGCTCCCGCTTGTCCCAGGGTGCCGTCGTCGTCGTGGACGAGGCCTACGGCGAGTTCCGCCGCGCCGGTACCCCGAGCGCGCTGGACCTGTTGCCCCGCCACGGGAACCTCGCCGTGAGCCGGACGATGAGCAAGGCGTTCTCCCTGGCGGGGGCTCGCGTCGGGTACCTCGCGTCCTCGGTCGCGTTCGTCGACGCGCTTCGGATCGTCCGGTTGCCCTACCACCTCTCGGCGATCACCCAGGCCACGGCGCGCGCGGCGCTCAAGCACTCGCAGCGGTTGCTGTCGACGGTGGACGAGCTCCGGGAGCGCCGGGACGAAACCGTCCAGTGGTTGCGCGACAGCGGTTTCGACGTCGCCGACTCGGACGCGAACTTCGTCCTGTTCGGTCGCTTCGAGGACCGGCACGCGGTCTGGCAGGGTCTGCTGGAGCGCGGGGTCCTCATCCGCGAGACCGGCCCCGCCGGCTGGCTGCGGGTCAGCATCGGCACGGCCGACGAGATGCAGCAGTTCCGAACCGCCCTCCAGGAAGTGGTGTCCCAGTGAGCCGCACGGCCCGCATCGAACGCAGCACCAGCGAGTCCAGCGTGCTGGTCGAACTCGACCTCGACGGCAGCGGCAGGACGGAGATCGCCACCACGGTGCCGTTCTTCGACCACATGCTCACCGCCCTGGGCAAGCACTCGCTGATGGACCTCACCGTGGTGGCCAAGGGCGACACCCACATCGACGTCCACCACACCGTCGAGGACACCGCCATCGTGCTGGGGCAGGCGTTCCGGCAGGCGCTGGGGGACAAGGCCGGCATCCGCCGCTTCGCCGACGCCACGGTGCCCCTCGACGAGGCGCTCGCCCACGTCGTCGTCGACGTCTCCGGCCGCCCGTACTGCGTGCACACCGGGGAACCCGAGGGGCAGGAGTACCACCTCATCGGCGGGCACTTCACGGGGTCCCTGACCCGGCACGTGCTGGAGAGCTTCGCGTTCCACGCCCAGATCTGCCTGCACGTCCGCGTCCTCGCCGGTCGCGACCCGCACCACGTCGTCGAGGCCCAGTTCAAGGCCCTGGCCCGCGCGCTGCGCTACGCCGTCGAACCCGATCCCCGGGTCCAGGGCGTCCCGTCGACGAAGGGCGCCCTGTGACGCAGAAGGTCGTCGTCCTCGACTACGGGTTCGGCAACGTCCGCTCCGCCGTCCGGGCGCTGGAACGGGTCGGTGCCGACGTCGAACTGACCTCCGACCGGAAGGCGGCGTTGGAGGCCGACGGCCTCCTCGTCCCCGGCGTCGGCGCGTTCGCGGCCGTGAACCAGGGGTTGCAGGCCATCGGTGGTGACTCCATCGTCGACCGCCGCCTCGCCGGTGGCCGCCCGGTGCTGGGGATCTGCGTCGGTCTGCAGGTCATGTTCGAGACCTCCACCGAACCCGGCGAAGGAGTCCCCGACGGTCTGGGCCAGTGGCCCGGCACCGTCGAACGGCTCCCCGCCGACGTGGTGCCGCACATGGGCTGGAGCACCGTGGAACCCCCGGCGGGTTCCCGGCTCTTCGCGGGCGTCGAGGACGAGCGGTTCTACTTCGTGCACTCCTACGCCGTGCAGCGCTTCGAGATGCTCGACACCACGGCGGGGCGGGTTCCGCTGCCGCAGATCACCTGGGCCGAGCACGGCGCGCGGTTCGTCGCCGCGGTCGAGAACGGTGCCCTGACCGCCACGCAGTTCCACCCGGAGAAGTCCGGGGACGCCGGCGCGCAACTGCTGCGCAACTGGGTGGACTCCCTGACCTGAGGTCGTCCCCCGACCTGCGCTGGCGGCATGCGCACCCGCACCGTCACCACCCCCGACGGGGTGGTCTGGACGGTGCACGTGCGCTTCCTGCCGCGCTGGCGGTTCCTGTCCCGACGCATCGCCCGCCGGCGGTGGCGCCGCAGGTCTCCCGACCTGGACGTCAGCGGCCTGGGCGACCTCGTGCCGGACGGCGCTGCACAGGGAGGTTCGGGGAACTCCGGTGGCCTGGACCTCGACGGGTTCGACGAGGGCGTGGCCATCGTGCTGGTCGTCGTGGGGCTCGTACTGGCCGTCCTGCTGTGCTGGCTGCTGGTGATCCCCCTGCTGCTGCTCGTGGTGGACGTCGTCGTGGTCGTGGCGCTCCTCGTCGCGGGTGTGCTGGCCCGGGTCGTCCTGCGTCGACCCTGGGAGATCGTGGCGGGGCACCCCGGCGGCGAGCGGGCCGTCGTCACCACCGTGCTCGGGTGGCGGGCCGCGCTGCGCCGGCGCGACGTCGTGGCGGGCCGGCTGGCCAAGGGGGCCCCGGTGGACGCGGCCACCGCCGTCCGCGTTCCCCGCACGCCGAGCGCCTCGTAGACTCGCCCTCCGTGACCAGCGAGAACACCCTCCCCTCCAGTGCCCGGCTGGAACTCCTGCCCGCCGTCGACGTCGCCGACGGTCAGGCCGTCCGCCTCGTGCAGGGGGAGGCGGGCAGCGAGACCTTCTACGGCGCGCCGCTCGACGCCGCGTTCGCGTGGCAGCAGGCCGGCGCCGAGTGGGTCCACCTGGTCGACCTGGACGCCGCCTTCGGGCGCGGCTCGAACCGGGAACTCCTCGCCGAGGTCGTCGGCCGTCTCGACGTCGCCGTCGAACTCTCCGGAGGCATCCGCGACGACGCCTCCCTCGAGGCCGCGCTGGCCACCGGCTGCCGACGGGTCAACCTGGGCACCGCGGCGCTGGAGAACCCCGACTGGACCCGCGCCGCCATCGCCCGCCACGGGGACCGGATCGCCGTCGGTCTCGACGTCCGGGGCACGACGCTGGCCGCCCGCGGGTGGACCCGCGAAGGCGGTGACCTGTGGGAGGTCCTCGAGCGCCTCGACGCCGACGGCTGCGCCCGCTACGTGCTGACCGACGTCACCAAGGACGGGACGTTGCGCGGTCCGAACGTCGAGCTCCTGCGCGAGTTCTGCGGCCGGACGCAGGCCCCCGTCGTCGCCTCCGGGGGCGTCTCGAGCCTCGAAGACCTGCGGGTGCTGCGCGACCTCGTCGGCCTCGGCGTCGAGGGGGCCATCGTCGGCAAGGCGCTCTACGCCGGAAACTTCACCCTGCCTCAGGCGCTCGACGTGGCGGGTCGGCCCTGAGCGCACCGCCGGACCCCGGCGCCACGGACTCCGCGGGAGTCCCGTGGGCGGGACGGACCCTGCAGCCCAACGCCTTCGCCACCGACGACGGCCGTCGCGCCCCGGCCCTGGCCGCCGCGCTGGCGGCCTGGTCCGCACGGGGCGAGGACCCGTCGGCCCGGGTGCGCGCCGAACGCGACGTGGTCGCCGCGCTGTCCGGGAGCCGGGTCTTCGCCCCCGTCGTCGCCCAGCTCGGGGAACTCGACGCCCACGGTGGGGACAAGAGCGCGGACATGGCGCTGGCGTTGCTGACCCAGCCCGACGGCCGCCGCGGGCTGCCGCTGTTCACCGACCTCACGGCCCTGACGACCTGGCGTGCCGACGCGCGTCCGGTGCCGGTGCCCGCCGAGCAGGCCGCGTTGTCGGGGGTCCAGGAGGAGTGCGACGTGCTCGTCCTCGACCCGGCGGGTCCGGTCCGCTTCGTGGTGCGCCGCAGCGCGTTCTGGGCGCTGGCCCGGGGTTCGGCGTGGGTTCCGGCGCCGTTGGACCCCGAGGTCGGGGCGGCGGTCGCCGAGGCGGTGCGGGGTCTGGACGCGGTCCGCGCGACCCGCTGCGAACCCGGTGCCGGCGCGGAGCTGCGGGTCGTCCTCGGGGTCCGGCCCGGGCTCGGCCGGGACGCCCTCGACGAGCTCCTGCACGTCGTGGGGGAGCGGCTCGCGACCGGCGTCGTCGCCGACCGCGCGGAGTCCGTGGAGTTCCAGGTCCTCCCCGCCTGAGACCGCCCGAAGCGGTGGTCCCGTCGCACGCGACGGGACCACCGCGGGGGCTCAAGAGGCGACGGGCGTCCCGGGGCCGTCGGCGGGGGCGTCGGCCGCCTCCTGCGCCTGGGCGTCCGCGGCGACGGTGGCCTGGCGCGCCTTGATGGTGCTGTAGGCGCCGACACCGGCCGCCCCCAGGGCCAGGACGGTCGTCCACCCCTTGTTGAAGGCGTGACCCGAGGCCCCGTCGACGCTGAACCGGCCGGGCCCGCCCACGGCCAGCGCGACGGAGGCCAGCCCGAGCACCGCCGGGTACTCGAAGCCGCCGGAGGTGGCGAAGAACCCGTTGGGCTTGTGCACGAAGACCGCTGCGGCCATCGCGGCCGCCGCGGCGGCGCCGCCGACGGGGGTGGCCAGGCCGAGCGCGAGCAGCGCTCCGCCACCGGCCTCGGACGCGCCGGCCAGGACGGCGTTGCGCTTGCCGGGGCGGAAGCCCATGGCGTGCATGGCGCCCGCGGTACCTTCGATGCCGCCGCCGCCGAACGCGCCGAACAGCTTCTGGGCGCCGTGGGCGACCAGCGTGCCGCCGATTCCGAGTCGCAGGGCCAGCAGGCCGAGGTCGTTCGATGCCACGAGGGGTCCTCCAGGTTCTTGCCGGTTCAAGGTCGTGGCCATTCGACCACCGCCCGGTCGGACGGGCGACGGCGGGTGCGGTGGAACCGTCGGGACCGGGTCGTGACCGGCTGGCACAGTGCAGGACGTGTCTTCCGCTCCACCCACCGGCTCATCCCGCGTCCCGGCGCTGCTCCGCGCGTTCTCGCCCTACGGCGAGGTCCTGCGGACCCGTGGTGTCCTCCCGCTCGAACTCGTCGGGTCCCTCGGCCGGGTCCCGGCGCTCGCGGCGGGGATCGTCTGCGTCCTGCACGTCGTGCAGACCCTGGGCCTCGGCTACGGCCCGGCCGGGCTGGTGGGGGCGACGGCGACCATCGGCACGGCCGTCAGCTCGCCGTGGCGGGGCTGGGTGGTGGACCGCTACGGCCTGCGGCGGGCCCTGCTGCCGACGGTCGTGGCCCAGGCCGCCTGCTGGTCGGTGGCGCCGTTCCTGCCCTACCAGGGGCTGCTGGTGGCCGCCTTCGTCTCGGGCGCGCTGGGACCGCCGGTGTTCACCGTGGTCCGCCAGTCCCTTGCCGTGCTCGTGGCGCCGGAGCGCCGCCGCACGGCCTTCTCCCTCGACGCGGTGCTGGTGGAGTTCTCCTTCATGGTCGGCCCCGCCGCCGGCACGGCCATCGCGCTGACCTCCTCCACGACGGCGGCGATGCTCTGCATCGGTGCGGCGCAGGTGGTCTCGGCGTCGGCGATGTTCGCGCTGAACCCGCCGCTGCGCAGCCCCGGGGGCGACGTGGAGGCGGAGGGCGCAGCCACGGTCGCGTCGGGACGGGTCTGGACCTCCGCCCTGCTGCTCGCGATGGCCTGCGCCTTCGCCGCCGACCTGGTGCTCTCGGCCACCGACCTCGCCGTCGTCGCCCAGCTGCGCGAGGAGGGCGCGGTCCGCTGGACCGGACTGGTGCTGGCGGTCTGGGCCGCGGGCTCGGTGGTGGGTGGACTGGTCCACGGGGCGCTGCCGCGCTCGGTGCCCCCGTGGCTGCTGGTGGCCTGCCTCGGTGCGGCGACGGCCCCGCTCGTCCTCGTGCACGGGCCGGTCGGTCTGGCGGTCGGGACCTTCGTCGCCGGGTTGTTCTGCGCCCCGGTGATCAGCGCGACGGTCGACCTCGTCGTGCACGGGGTCCACGAGTCGGTCCGCGGCCGGGCGATGGGATGGCACGCCGCGGCCACCACGGTCGGGGCGGCGGTCGGGGCCCCGTTCGCGGGCGCCGTCAGCGACGCCGCCGGTCCGGGCACCCCGTTCCTCGTCGTCGGTGCCCTGGGGGTCTGCGCGGGAGCGGCGACCGCCGTGGTCGCCGCCCGCGTGCAGCTCAGACCACGCTTCCCGTGAGCCGCTCGCCGGGGCCCTTGCCGGGCTCGTCGGGAACCGCGGAGGCCTCCCGGAAGGCGAGCTGCAGCGAGCGCAGCCCGTCGCGCAGGGACCGCGCGTGCTGGCCGCCGACGTCCGGGGCGGACGTGATGACGAGCCCGGCGAGGGCGGTGATGAGGATGCGGGCCTCGGCGAGGTCGAGGTGGTCCTCCGCGTCCTGCCCTTCGGCCAGTCCGCACTTCACGGCGGCGGCGCTCATGAGGTGCACGGCAGCGGTCGTGATGATCTCGGCGGCGGGGACGTCGGCGATGTCGCGGGCGGCCACCGCGCCGGTTTCGTCGCGATCGTCACCTGGAGTCGTGTCAGCTTGCATGCTGATACCCTGACAGGCGACCGACCGGCACACGTCACCGGTCCACGACCTGCGGGGCTTCGACGCTCCCAGGCTGCGGACCGGTCTCGCAGGGCCGGCACGTGAAGCGGAGGCCTCCTCCCACCCCCGGTGCTCACCGCGCCGAGGGTCCCGGTCCGCGCTCCTCCTCGGAGGGGCGCCGTGCTCCTCTCCGGAGGAGCGCAGCGACGCCCGTCGTCGTCGTGTCCTCGTGGGCACGCCGTGGACGTCCGGGTGTCGTCGGAACCGGCAAGGCCTCCGTCTCACGTCCGAGCACGGGGGCCTTCCTCGTGTCCGGCGGCCCCACGACGACGAAGGAGCAGCACATCAGCGAGCCCCGCATCAACGACCGCATCCGTGTTCCCGAGGTGCGGCTCGTGGGCCCCAACGGTGAACAGGTCGGCATCGTGCGCGTCGAGGACGCGCTGCGGCTGGCGGACGAAGCAGGCCTCGACCTGGTCGAGGTCGCTCCCACGGCGCGACCGCCGGTCTGCAAGCTCATGGACTTCGGCAAGTTCAAGTACGAGTCCGACATGAAGGCCCGCGAAGCCCGCAAGAACCAGTCGAACACGATCCTCAAGGAGATCCGTTTCCGGCTCAAGATCGACCCGCACGACTACGCCACCAAGAAGGGGCACGTCGAGCGGTTCCTCAAGGCCGGGGACAAGGTCAAGGTCATGATCATGTTCCGCGGACGTGAGCAGTCCCGCCCCGAGATGGGCTTCCGGCTGCTGCAGCGCCTCGCGGAGGACGTCGCCGAACTGGGCGGGGTGGAGAGCTCGCCGCGCCAGGACGGCCGCAACATGGTCATGGTCATCGGGCCGCACAAGAAGAAGGCCGAGGCCAAGGCGGAAGCCAAGGCCGAGGAGAAGCGCCGCAAGGACTCCGAGGACGCCGCGGTCGCCGAGGAGGCTCCCACGGAGCAGTCGCAGCCCGCCGCCGAGCCGGAGACCGCCACGCAGCCGGAGACGGTGGCCGAGGTCGCACCGGACGAGACGGCCGCGACCGCGTCCTGACGTCGAGGCCCGCGGGACCGTGAGGTTCCGCGGGCACCCGCCAGACACGCCGGGGGACACCCCGGCACGAACACAGGAGAAGACGTGCCCAAGAACAAGACCCACTCCGGCGCCAAGAAGCGTTTCCGCATCACCGGCACCGGGAAGGTCATGCGCGAGCAGGCCAACAAGCGCCACCTGCTCGAGGTCAAGTCGAGCAAGCGGACCCGTCGCCTCTCGGTCGACCAGGTCGTCTCGCCCGCGGACGTGAAGAAGATCAAGAAGCTCCTCGGCCGCTGAGCCTGCAGACCTGACGCGAGGCCGGTCCACCGACCGGCACCGCGACGACCCCGACCACCGCGGGCGCGCGACCTGAGCACACGACGTGAACAGGTCCCGCCGCCGCCCGCGAACCGACCAGCTAGGAGTACCCCGTGGCACGCGTGAAGCGCGCAGTCAACGCCCAGAAGAAGCGTCGTACCGTCCTCGAGCAGGCCAGCGGCTACCGCGGCCAGCGCTCGCGGCTGTACCGCAAGGCGAAGGAGCAGGTCACCCACTCCCTCGTCTACGCCTACCGCGACCGCAAGGCGCGCAAGGGCGACTTCCGTCGTCTCTGGATCCAGCGCATCAACGCTGCGGCGCGCGCCGACGGCATGACGTACAACCGCTTCATCCAGGGCCTCAAGGCCGCTGAGATCGAGGTCGACCGTCGCATGCTGGCCGAGCTCGCCGTCTCCGACCCGGCCGCCTTCAGCGCGCTGGTGACGACCGCCAAGGCTGCGCTCCCGGTCGCCCCTGTGGCCGCCGAGGGCACCGCGGCCTGAGCACGCCGAACGACTGAGCACCCTGAACGACTGAGCACCTTGAACGACACCGAACGCCCGGCCGTGGCGCACCTGGACCTCCCCCTCCTCTCGAACCCTCGAGCGGAGCGGGTGAAGGCCGTGCGCGCACTGACCGGGCGTTCGGCGCGTCAACGGCACGGCCGGTTCCTCGCCGAGGGTCCGCAGTCCGTCCGCGAGGCCGTCGCCGCGGGCGCCGCCCTCGAGCTCTACGCCAGCGACGACGCCGCCCGGCGCTACCCGGAGATCCTCGCCGGAGCTCCGTCGCGGACCTGGCTCGTGACCGACGAGGTCCTGGCCGCGATGACCGACACGGTCACCCCGCAGGGCCTCGTGGCCGTCTGCCCCACCACCGCCACCACCCTGGACGAGGTCCTCGCGACCCAGCCGCGGCTCGTCGCCGTCCTCGACCGGGTCCAGGACCCGGGCAACGCGGGCACCGTCCTGCGGGCCGCCGACGCGGCCGGCGCCGACGCCGTCGTCCTCACCCAGGGCAGCGTCGACCCGTTCAACCCCAAGTGCGTCCGCTCGACGGCCGGCAGCCTCTTCCACCTCCCCGTGGTCGTCGGCGTACCGCTCGCCGACGTCGTGACGGCTCTGCAGCGCAACGGGTCCACCGTGCTCGCCGCCGACGGCGGAGGCGAGGCGGACCTCGACGACCTGGCCGACGCCGCGGCCACGGGCAGCACCGGGACGGTCGACCTGCGGCGCCGGACGGCCTGGGTCTTCGGCAACGAGGCGGCCGGCCTCGACGACGCCGGGCGGGCCCTCGCCGACGCCGTCGTCCGGGTGCCGTTGCACGGGCGCGCCGAGAGCCTCAACCTCGCGACGGCCGCCGTCGTCTGCCTCTACGCGAGCGCACGGGCCCAGCGGCGCGACGGCGCGAACCGCCCGGGCTGAGGCGGTCCGACGGCGCTGGGCTGGTGCCTGGTCCCGCATGCCCTAATGTCGCACCGTGCCCGAGGCGAGGGGGAGCGCCGAGGCCGCGCAGTCGGCCCCGCTCCTCACCCTGCCCGTGGACCGCCCGCCGCTGACGCTGGACGACCTCCCCGACGCCATCGTGATCATCGACGGTGACGGCGGGACGGCCGACCTGAACACCGCCGCCGAGCGGCTCCTCGGCCGCTCCCGGGCCGAGCTCGTCGGGACACCGTTGCGCCGGGCGCTGCCCCTGCAGGACACCTCGGGTCGTCGCTGGTGGGACGTCCTGCGCGGCGGTGACCTCCCCGGGGGCGTCACCGCCGGCGGGCACGGGGAACGCCTCCTGCTGCTGCCGGGCGGTACCGAACTGCTGGTCACGGCCCGCTTCCACCGCGCCGAGGACGGTTCCCTCGACCGCGCCGTCCTCGCCCTGCGGACCCCGGACGAACGCCGGCGCGCGGAGACGGACACCACCAGCCTCATCGCGACCGTCGCCCACGAGCTCCGCTCGCCCCTCACCTCGGTGAAGCAGTTCACCGCCAGCCTGCTGCGTCGCTGGGACCGCTTCAGCGACGAGCAGAAGCGGCTGATGCTGCAGACGGTCCAGGCCGACGCCGAGCGCGTCAGCCGCCTGGTGGGCGACCTCCTCGACGTCGCCCGCGTCGACGCCGGCCGCCTCACGGTGCACCGCCGCCCGATGGACCTCGCGACGCTCGTGCGCGAGCACGTCGACCGGTTGCGGATGGCCGGCTACGACGACGAACGGTTCGTCCTGACCGTGGCCGCCGACCTGCCCGAACTGTGGGCCGACCCCGACCGGATGGCCCAGGTCGTGACGAACCTCGTCGACAACGCGGTCCGCCACGGCGCGGGCACGGTCGTGGTCGACGTCTCGGTCCTGACCGCAGCGCAGGCCGCCGCGGCCGGCGACGGTCTGGGTGAGGCCCTCGTGCTCGTCGTCGACGACGCGGGCGAGGGCATCCCGGTGGAGAACCGTCCCTACGTGTTCTCGAAGTTCTGGCACGGCGGTGGGCGCAGCGGCACCGGGTTGGGCCTCTACGTCACCCGGGGCCTCGTCGAGGCGCACGGCGGTGACATCGACGTCTCCTCCGCCCCCACCGGCGGTGCGCGCTTCACCGTCCGCCTCCCCGCGGGGGAGCCGCCCACGGTGTGACCCGTCGCGGGCGCATCTGGGAGGATCGGGGCGCGCGGGCCACCCCGCGAGGCAGCCCCGCCCGACGCACCGCACGACCCGAGTGAGGAACGCTCCACGATGGCGCAGCACGAGTCGCCCGACCAGCACCCCGACTCCCAGCCCGGCGAGCCGTCGCCGGTGTCCGAGGCGGCGGTGCAGACCGCGCTGCACGCCGCTCTGGCCGCCGTGGCCGCGGCCGCCGACCTCGACGAGCTGAAGGCCGCGAGGCTCGCCCACGCGGGCGACCGCAGTCCACTGGCCCTGGCCAACCGCGAGATCGGTGTCCTGCCCGGCCCCGAGAAGGCCGCGGCCGGCAAACGCGTCGGTCAGGCGCGCGGGCAGCTGAACAAGGCCCTCGCGGCGCGGACGGAGGTGCTCGAGACCGAGCACACCGAACGTGTCCTGCGCGAGGAGGTCGTCGACGTCACGCTGCCCTCGCCGCGTCCCGACGGTGGGGCCCGTCACCCCCTGCCTCTGCTGATGGACCGCGTCGCCGACGTCTTCACGGCGATGGGCTGGGAGGTCGCCGAAGGTCCCGAGATCGAGGCGGAGTGGTTCAACTTCGACGCCCTGAACTTCGACTCCGACCACCCCGCCCGCCAGATGCAGGACACCTTCTTCGTCGCCGACGAGAAGGGTGGTGCGGACTCGGGACTCGTGCTGCGCACCCACACCTCACCGGTGCAGGCGCGCTCGCTGCTCACCCGCGGTGTCCCGCTGTACGTCGTGTGCCCGGGCAAGGTGTTCCGCACCGACGAGCTCGACGCGACCCACACCCCGGTGTTCCACCAGCTCGAGGGCATCGCCATCGACGAGGGCCTGACCATGGCCAACCTCAAGGGCACCCTCGACACCTTCGCCCGCGCGATGTTCGGTGACGCCGTGGAGACCCGCTGGCGGCCGGCGTTCTTCCCGTTCACCGAACCCAGCGCCGAACTGGACCTGCGCTTCTCCCTTGGCCGCGACGCCGAACGGGGCTGGATCGAGTGGGGCGGCTGCGGCATGGTCAACCCGAACGTGCTGCGGGCCGCGGGGATCGACCCCGACCGCTACCAGGGTTTCGCCTTCGGGATGGGCATCGAGCGGACGTTGATGTTCCGCAGCGGAGCGACGGACATGCGCGACATGGTGGAGGGTGACGTGCGGTTCAGCCGGGCGTTCGGTGTGGAGGACCTGTCGACGTCGGGGGTCGCCTCCGCAGTGGCAGGCGGTGCCGATCCGGGCACCGCGACGGGGGAGGAGGACCTCTGATGCGGATCCCGCTGAGCTGGCTCGCCGAGCACGTCGACCTCGAACCGGGCGCCACGGGGGTGGACGTCGCGGCGTCCCTCGTCCGGGTCGGGTTGGAGGAGGAGGGGCTGCACACCGCCGGCGTCACCGGTCCCCTCGTCGTCGGCCGGGTCCTGGACCTCGTCGGGGAGCCGCAGAAGAACGGCAAGACGATCAACTGGTGCCACCTCGACGTGGGCCCCGAGCACAACGGACCCGAGGGCCACCGCGGGATCGTCTGCGGTGCGCACAACTTCGTCGAGGGTGACCTCGTGGTCGCCGCGCTGCCGGGGGCCGTCCTGCCCGGCGACTTCGCCATCGCTGCGCGCAAGACCTACGGCCACGTCTCCGACGGGATGATCTGCTCCTCGAAGGAACTCGGCCTCGGGACCGACCACGACGGCATCATCGTGCTCATCGACCTCCTGCCCGGGGTCGAGATGACGCCCGGCCAGGACGCACTCGCCCTGCTCGGCCTCGGTGAGGAGACCGTCGAGGTCAACGTCACCCCCGACCGCGGGTACTGCTTCAGCATCCGCGGCATCGCCCGGGAGTACGCCCACGGCACCCGCCGACCGGTCGGGAAGGTCCTGCGCGACCCCGTCGACGTGCAGGTCCCGGCCCCCACCGCCGACGGGTACCCCGTCCGCCTGGCCGACGACGCCCCGCTGCGGGGTGCGCAGGGCTGCGACCGGTTCGTCGCCCGCACCGTCCGGGGGGTCGATCCGAGCGCCCCGTCGCCGCGGTTCGTGAGCGACCGGCTGCGCCAGGCCGGGATGCGCCCCGTCTCCCTGGCCGTCGACGTCACGAACTACGTGATGCTCGCGACCGGTCAGCCTCTGCACGCCTACGACCTCGACGCCCTGCAGGGTCAGATCGTCGTCCGCCGGGCCCGTGCGGGCGAGAAGCTCACCACCCTCGACGACGTCGAGCGCACCCTCGACCCCGAGGACCTGCTCATCACCGACGAGGTGGTCGGGGACCCCTCGACGTCACGCGTTCTCAGCATCGCCGGCGTCATGGGCGGGGCCTCCACCGAGGTGTCCGGCAAGACCGTGAACGTGCTCCTCGAGGCGGCCCACTTCGCGGCGGTCAGCATCGCGCGCAGCGCCCGTCGCCACCGGGTGCCCTCCGAGGCCGCCAAGCGCAACGAGCGGGGGACCGACCCGACGATCTGCGCCCAGGCCGCCGAGCTCGCCGTCCGCCTCCTCGTCGAGCACGGCGGCGGCACGGCGGACGTCACGGTCACCGACGTTGGTGAACCGGCTGCGCCGCAACCGATCACGATGGACGCCGGGTTCCCCGAGCGCATCGTCGGGGTCCACTACACCCCCGACGAGGTCGTGGGTCACCTCACCGAGATCGGCTGCGACGTGACCGTCGACGGCTCCACGCTGACGGTGCTGGCGCCGCCGTGGCGTCCCGACCTCGTCGGCCGGGTCCACCTCGTCGAGGAGGTCGCCCGCCTCGGCGGGTACGACGCCATCCCCTCGGTCCTGCCCGCGGCTCCCGCCGGAACGGGACTGACGTCGACCCAGCGGGCCCGGCGGTCCCTGGCCCGGGCGCTCGCGGACGACGGTTTCGTCGAGGTGCTGACGTACCCGTTCGTCGCGCCGGCCGTCCACGACGCCCAGCACCTCCCGGCCGACGACCCGCGCCGCGTCGCGCTCCGGCTGGCGAACCCGCTCTCCGAGCAGCAGCCGCTGATGCGGACCAGCCTCCTCGACTCGCTGCCGGAGACCGTGCGCCGCAACGTGTCCCGCGGGCTGCGTGACCTGGCGCTGTTCGAGGTCGGATCCGTCACCCACCCGCTGCCGGGCGCCGGTCGGGCCGAGGTCCTCGGGGTCGAGCGACGTCCCACCGACGAGGAACTGGCCCGCGTCCAGCGGGCCGTCCCGCCGCAGCCGCTCCACGTGGCCGGGATCCTCACCGGGGCGCGTCGTCGTCCCGGCGCGGTGGGCGACGGCTTCGCCCGCACCGCGGAACCGGCCGGGTGGGCCGACGCGGTCGACGCGGCACGCACCGTTGCGGCCTCCATCGGGGTCGTCGTGAGCGTCGAGGCGGCCGAGCACGCCCCCTGGCACCCGGGTCGTTGCGCGCGGATCGTCACGGCGCAGGGTCACACCGTCGGCCACGCGGGGGAGTTGCACCCGAAGGTCGTCGCCGCGCTGGAACTGCCGGCCCGGGCGGCCGCGTTCGAACTGGACCTCGACGTGCTGCTCGACCAGGTCGGCGCGAGCCTGCAGGTCGAGTCCCTGTCCGGCTACCCGGCCGCCACGCAGGACGTCGCCCTCGTCGTGGAGTCCGCGGTGCCCGCCGGGGCCGTGCAGGCGGCGTTGCGCGCCGGCGCGGGCCCGTTGCTCGAGGACGTCCACCTCTTCGACGTCTACACGGGTGCCCAGGTCGGTGAAGGTCGCAAGTCCCTCGCCTTCGCCCTGCGGTTCCGCGCCCCGGACCGGACGCTGACCGCCGAGGAGGCCAGCGCCGCGCGGGACACCGCCGTCGCGGAGGCCGCCGCCCGCACGGGGGCGACGCAGCGTGTCTGACGTCCAGCCCGTCCGGGCCCTCGTGACCGGTGCTACCCAGGGCATCGGCCGCGAGATCGCCCTGGGCTTGGCCGCGGCCGGGTTCGTCGTGGGGGTGACCGGGCGCACCGCCCGGTCGCTCGACGAACTGGTCGAGGAGATCACCGCCGCCGGGGGCTGGGCCGTCGCGACGGCCTTCGACGTGAGCGACGCCGCGGCGGTCGCGCACGGCGTCCGCGCCCTCGAGCACGAACTCGGCGGGTTCGACCTGCTCGTGCAGTCCCACGGCCGCATCGAGCAGGACGAGGTCCCGCCCTGGGAGGCCGACCTCGCCCAGGTCCGCGCGGTCCTGGAGACCAACGTCCTCGGCGCCTTCCACGTCGTGCGGGCCGTCGTCCCGGGGATGGTCGCGCGGCGCAGCGGTCGCGTCGTGGACCTGAACTCCGGCTCCGCCTCCAAGGACGGCGGGACCCACGCCGCCTACGGGGCCAGCAAGGCCGCCCTGTTCCGGCTCGGCGGAGCGCTCGCCGCGGCGGGTGCGGAGCACGGGCTGCGGGCGTTCGAGCTCTCGCCCGGGGTGGTGCGCACCGCGATGTCGACGAGCATGGCCCAGCACGCCGAACGGACGGAGTGGACCGACCCCGCCGACGTCGTCGCCATGGTCCTGGCGATCGCCCGGGGCGAGCTCGACGCGTGGACGGGGCGCTTCCTGCGCGTCGGTGTCGACACCCCGGGGTCGCTGCTGGCGGCTCAGGCGACCCGCACCCCGAACGCGCGCCGGCTGACCGTCGCGCCCTACGGCCCGGACGATCCCCTCGCCTGAGGCCGTCACGCAATGCATGCCTACCCGAGACGGTGTATGTTCATGCACATGGAACCGGGGAAACGACTGTCGGTCGCCGTCGCAGGGGCCAGCGGCTACGCCGGTGGCGAGGTCCTGCGCGTGCTGCTGAACCACCCGAACGTCGAGATCGGCGCGCTCACCGGTGCCTCGAACGCCGGAACGCGGCTGGGGGAGCTGCAGCCGCACCTGCTGCCCCTCGCCGACCGCGTCCTGCAGCCGACGACCCCCGAGGTCCTCGCCGGCCACGACGTCGTCTTCCTCGGCCTGCCCCACGGCACCTCCGCCGCCGTCGCCGCCGACCTCGGTGACGACGTGGTCGTGGTGGACCTGGGGGCCGACCACCGCCTCCTCGACGCCACGCAGTGGGAGCGGTTCTACGGCGGGACCCACGCCGGCAGCTGGCCCTACGGTCTCCCGGAGCTCCCGCTCGCGGGCGGTGGTCGGCAGCGGCAGAACCTGGCCGGGGTCACGCGCATCGCAGTGCCCGGTTGCTACCCGACCGCGGTCACCCTGGCCCTCGCCCCGGGTTTCGCCGCCCGTCTGCTCGACCCCGCCGACGTCGTCGTCGTCGCGGCGTCGGGGACCTCCGGTGCGGGCAAGAGCCTCAAACCCCACCTGCTCGGTTCCGAGGTCATGGGGTCCATGAGTCCCTACGGCGTCGGCGGCGGTCACCGCCACACCCCCGAGATCGAGCAGAACCTCGGCCTCGCCGGCGGTGGCGCCGTGCAGGTCTCCTTCACCCCGACGCTGGCGCCGATGTCGCGGGGCATCCTGGCCACCTGCACCGCACGCCTGGCCCCCGGGGTCGCCGCGGGCGACGTCCGTGCCGCGTGGGAGGCGGCCTACGCCGCAGAACCCTTCGTGCACCTGCTCCCCGAGGGGCAGTGGCCGTCGACGGCGATGGTCCTGGGGAGCAACGCGTGCGCCCTGCAACTCGCCGTCGACGAGCACGCGGGTCGTGTGCTCGTCGTCGCGGCCATCGACAACCTCGTCAAGGGAACCGCCGGAGGAGCCGTGCAATCGGTAAACATCGCCCTGGGCCTGCCCGAGCACGCCGGGCTCACCACCGTGGGGGTCGCCCCGTGAGCGTCACCGCCGCAGCAGGTTTCCGGGCGGCCGGGGTCACGGCCGGTCTGAAGACCTCAGGCCGTCCCGACCTCGCCCTCGTCGTCAACGACGGCCCGCTCGACGCGGGTGCCGCCGTCTACACCTCCAACCGGTGCAAGGCCCACCCGGTACTCTGGAGCGAACGCGCCAGCGCCGACGGCCACCTCAAGGCGGTGGTCCTCAACTCCGGCGGTGCGAACTGCTTCACCGGGCCGGACGGTTTCCAGACCACGCACGCCACCGCGGAACTCGTGGGTGAACTCGTCGGGTCCGGCGCCGGCGACGTCGTCGTCTGCTCGACCGGTCTGATCGGCGTGGCACTGCCGCGGCAGAAGGTCCTCGACGGTGTCCGCACCGCGTTCGCGGACCTCTCGACCGAGGGCGGGACGGCGGCCGCGACGGCCATCATAACGACGGACACGGTGTCCAAGCAGGCCATCGAGACCGGCGTCGGACCGCAGGGCGACTCCTTCGTCGTCGGCGGCATGGCCAAGGGGGCGGGCATGCTCGCCCCCGGGTTGGCGACCATGCTCGTGGTCCTGACCACCGACGCCGCCGTGGAACCCGCCGACCTGGACCGGGCGCTGCGGGCGGCGACCCGCACGACGTTCGACCGCGTGGACTCCGACGGGTGCATGTCCACCAACGACACCGTCGTGCTGCTCGCCAGCGGCGCCGGCGGCGTCACCCCCGAACCCGCGGAGTTCGACGAGGTCGTCCGCCGGGTCTGCGCGGACCTGGCCCGCATGCTCGTCGGCGACGCCGAGGGCGCGGACCACGACATCGCCATCGAGGTCGTCGGCGCGGCCGAGGAGGCCGAGGCCGTCGAGGTCGCCCGCTCCGTCGCCCGGAACAACCTGTTCAAGGCCGCGGTGTTCGGCAAGGACCCGAACTGGGGCCGCGTCATGGCGGCCGTCGGGACGACGTCGGCGCAGTTCGACCCCCAGGCCCTGGACGTGAGCCTCAACGGGGTCGCGGTCTGCGTCGGGGGGACCCCGCACGCCGATCCGGCGACGGTCGACCTCGAACCCCGCGAGGTCCGGGTCGTCATCGACCTGCACGCGGGTTCCGAGACGGCAACGGTGTGGACGAACGACCTCACCCACGCCTACGTCCACGAGAACAGCGCGTACAGCTCGTGAGCGAGCCCGTCGACCTCGACGACCTCACCGCCTCCGACAAGGCGAGCGTCCTCGTCGAAGCCCTGCCGTGGCTGCAGAAGTGGCACGGCGCCCTCGTCGTCCTGAAGTACGGCGGCAACGCCATGGTGGACGACGACCTCAAACGCGCCTTCGCCGAGGACGTGGTGTTCCTGCGCACGGCCGGGTTGCGTCCCGTGGTCGTGCACGGCGGTGGCCCGCAGATCTCGACCATGCTCGACCGGTTGCAGATCCACAGCGAGTTCCGCGGCGGCCTGCGGGTCACCACGCCCGAGGCGATGGACGTCGTGCGGATGGTCCTCACGGGTCAGGTGGGACGGGAACTCGTCGGTCTGCTGAACTCCCACGGTCCGCTGGCCGTCGGGTTGTCCGGGGAGGACGCGGGGTTGCTGCGGGCGAAGCGGCGGCACGCGATCGTCGACGGTCAACCCGTCGACGTCGGACTGGTCGGCGACGTCGTCGGGGTCGACCCGCGTGCGGTCGTCGACCTGCTCGACGCCGGTCGCATCCCGGTCATCTCGACGATCGCCCCCGAGGTCGACGACGAGGGGAACCTGCTGCACGGGCAGGTCCTCAACGTGAACGCCGACACCGCGGCCTCGGCCATCGCCGTCGCGCTGGGCGCGCAGAAGTTCGTGGTCATGACCGACGTGGCCGGGTTGTACCGGGACTGGCCCGACCGGAACTCGCTCGTCCGCGAGATCGCGGCGGCGGAACTCGCGGAACTGCTGCCGTCCCTGGAGTTGGGGATGGTCCCGAAGATGGAGGCCTGTCTGCGCGCGGTGCGCGGCGGGGTCCCCCGTGCCACGGTCATCGACGGCCGGACGGCGCACTCGGTCCTGCTGGAGGTCTTCACGACCTCCGGCAACGGCACGATGGTCGTGCCGTGAACCCCCAGGGAGTTGACGTGGATCTCGCGACGGCGGCGGAAGCCCTGCCGGTCACCGAAGGCACCGGCGACGCGTGGCTGCAGCGCTACTCGACGTCGGTCATGCAGACGTTCGGCACCCCGCAGCGCGTCCTCGTCCGCGGTGAGGGCTGCCACGTCTGGGACGCCGACGGGAACAAGTACCTCGACCTCCTCGGGGGCATCGCGACGAACGTCCTCGGGCACGCGCACCCGCTGCTGGTCGCGGCGGTCACGGCGCAGCTGACCACGCTGGGGCACGTCTCCAACTTCTTCGCCAGTGCACCGCAGGTCGTCCTCGCGGAACGTCTCCTGGACGTCTCGCGCGCCCCGCAGGGTTCCGCGGTGTTCTTCGCGAACTCGGGCACCGAGGCCAACGAGGCCGCCTTCAAGATGGCCCGCCGCACCGGCCGCACGAAGATCGTCTCGACGCTGGGGGCGTTCCACGGCCGCACCATGGGTGCGCTGGCCCTCACCGCCAAGGAGTCCTACCGGGCGCCTTTCGAACCGCTACCGGGTGGCGTGGAGTTCGTCCCCTACGGCGACGTCGGCGCGCTCGGTCGCGCCGTCGACGGCGCCACGGCCGCGGTGTTCCTCGAACCCCTGCAGGGCGAGAACGGTGTCGTCCCCGCGCCGGACGGGTACCTGGCGGCGGCGCGGCGCATCACCGCCGAGCACGGGGCCCTCCTCGTCCTCGACGAGGTGCAGACGGGCATCGCCCGCACCGGTCACTGGTTCGCGCACCAGAACCCCCGCCACGAGGGCGTCGTCCCCGACGTCATGACGCTGGCCAAGGGACTCGGCGGTGGGATCCCGATCGGGGCCGTCGTCGCGTTCGGCCCGGCGAACGCCGCACTCCTCGGCGCCGGCCAGCACGGTTCGACGTTCGGCGGGAACCCGGTCGCCTCGGCCGCCGGTCTCGCCGTCCTGCACGCCGTCGAACGCGACGGGCTGCTCGCGAACGCCGACGCCGTCGGTCGCCACCTGCGCGACGCCGTCACCGCTCTCGGCCATCCCCTGGTCGAGGGAGTGCGCGGTGAGGGCCTGCTGCTGGGGATCGCCCTGACACAACCCCTCGGTGCTCACGTCGTGGCGGCCGCGCTGGCCCGGGGGTTCATCGTCAACTCCGCCCGACCGGACACGATCCGCCTCGCACCCCCGCTCGTCCTCACCACGGCGCAGGCCGACACGTTCGTCGCCGCCCTGCCCGACATCCTCGACACCGCAGCCACGAACGGAGCCTCCTCGTGACCGTCCGGCACTTCCTCGCCGACGACGACCTCAGCCCGGCCGAACAGGCCGAGGTGCTGGCCCTCGCCGCCCGCCTGAAGGCCGATCGCTTCGCCGAGAAACCCCTCGCCGGCCCGCAGACCGTCGCGTTGGTCTTCGACAAGCCGTCGACCCGGACGCGCGTCTCCTTCAGCGTCGGCGTCGCCGACCTCGGCGGTGTCCCGCTCGTCGTCGACGCCGCGGGGTCGCAGCTCGGTCGCGGTGAACCCGTCGCCGACACGGCCAGGGTCCTGGAACGCCAGGTCGCCGCGATCGTGTGGCGTACGTTCTCGCAGGCGGACCTCGAGGAGATGGCCGCGCACTCCGGGGTACCGGTCGTGAACTCCCTCACCGACGACTACCACCCGTGCCAGATCCTCGCCGACCTGCAGACGGTGATCGAGCGCAAGGGCGCCCTCGCGGGGCTGACCCTGGCCTACGTGGGGGACGGGGCCAACAACATGGCCCACTCCTACGCCCTGGGTGGGGCCACCGCCGGGATGCACGTCCGGATCGGCACGCCCGGCTCGGACCTGCCGAACCCCGAGATCATCGCCCGGGCCCAGGCCGTCGCCGCGACCACGGGCGGGTCCGTCACCGTGACGACCTCGGCCGAGGAGGCCGTCGCCGCCGCCGACGTCGTCGCCACCGACACCTGGATCTCGATGGGGCAGGAGGGGCAGGAGTTCGAACGGTTCCGGCCCTTCTCGCTGACCTCGGACCTGCTGAGCGGGGCGGAGGACGACGCGATCGTGCTGCACTGCCTGCCCGCCTACCGCGGGAAGGAGATCGACGCCGCGGTCATCGACGGTCCGCAGTCGGTCGTCTGGGACGAGGCCGAGAACCGCCTCCACGCCCAGAAGGCGCTGCTCGTCTGGCTGCTCGCGAACTCCCGATGACCTCTCCCACCGGCGCCGGCGCGGGGACGAAGGCCTTCCGGCACGACCGGATCGCCTCCCTGCTGGGTCGGCTGCCCGTGCGCTCCCAGACCGAGCTGGCGACCCACCTCGCCGAGGAGGGGGTGGCCGTCACCCAGGCCACCCTGTCCCGCGACCTCGTCGAACTCGGTGCGGTCAAGGTGCGCGACGGTGACCGCGGCCTCGTCTACGCCCTGCCCGCCGAGGGCGGGGACCGCACCCCCCGCAGCGGCATCGGCCAGGAGGTCCTGGACGCCCGGCTCGCCCGCTGGTGCGAGGAACTCCTGGTGAGTGCGGAGGCCTCCGCGAACCTCGTCGTCCTGCGGACCCCGCCGGGGGCCGCGCAGTTCCTGGCGAGCGCGATCGACCACTCGGTGATCCCGACCGTGCTGGGCACGATCGCCGGGGACGACACGGTGCTGGTCATCTCCCGTGACCCGCTCGGGGGCGACGCCGTCGCCGCCCGCTTCCTGGCGCTGGCCCGCCGGGACAGTTCCACCCCCGAAGATCCTGAGAGCGAAGTGGACGTGTGATGTCGGACGAGAACCAGCAGGGCGAGAAGGGTCTGTGGGGCGCTCGGTTCGCCAGCGGTCCCGCCGCGGCGATGGCGGCGCTGTCGAAGTCCACCCACTTCGACTTCCGCCTCGCCCGCTACGACCTCGCCGGGTCGCGAGCCCACGCCCGCGTCCTGCACACGGCGGGCCTCCTCGACGACGACGTCCTCACGGCGTTGCTCGCGGGGCTCGACGCGTTGGAGGCCGACGTCGTCTCCGGTGCGTTCGTCCCCGCCGAGGAGGACGAGGACGTCCACTCCGCCCTGGAACGCGCCCTCGTGGAACGCGTCGGTGGCGACGTCGGTGGCCGACTGCGTGCGGGACGGTCCCGCAACGACCAGATCGCCACGTTGCTGCGCATGTTCCTGCGCGACCACGCGAAGCTCATCGCGGGGCTGGTGCTCGACGTCGTCGAGGCGTTGCTCACCCAGGCCGCGGCGCACCCGGGGGCCGCGATGCCGGGTCGCACGCACCTGCAGCACGCGCAGCCGGTCCTGCTGGGGCACCACCTGATGGCCCACGCGTGGCCGTTGTTGCGCGACGTGGAGCGGTTGCGCGACTGGGACGCCCGAGCCGCGATCTCGCCCTACGGTTCCGGCGCCCTCGCGGGTTCCTCGCTCGGGCTGGACCCGGTCGCCGTGGCCCGTGAACTCGGGTTCACCCGCAGCGTCGAGAACTCCATCGACGGGACCGCCTCGCGCGACGTCGCGGCCGAGTTCGCCTTCGTCGCCGCCATGATCGGCGTCGACCTCTCGCGCATCTCCGAGGAGGTCATCGCGTGGGCGACCAAGGAGTTCTCCTTCGTCACCCTCGACGACGCGTGGTCGACGGGGTCGAGCATCATGCCGCAGAAGAAGAACCCCGACGTCGCCGAGCTCGCCCGCGGCAAGGCGGGGCGGCTCATCGGTGACCTGACGGGTCTGATGGCGACCCTCAAGGGACTGCCCCTGGCCTACAACCGGGACCTGCAGGAGGACAAGGAACCCGTCTTCGACGCGGTGGACACCCTCGAGGTCCTGCTGCCCGCCGTCGCCGGGATGATCGCCACCCTGCACTTCCACACCGAGCGCATGGCGTCGCTGGCGCCGCAGGGATTCGCGCTCGCGACGGACATCGCCGAGTGGCTGGTCCGCCAGGGGGTGCCCTTCCGCGACGCGCACCAGACCTCGGGGGCGTGCGTGCGCCGCTGCGAGGAGCTGTCCGCGGAACTCGGCCGCAGCGTCGAGCTCTGGGACCTCTCGGTGGAGGACCTCGCGGCGATCTCTGCCCACCTGACCCCCGAGGTCAAGGACGTCCTGTCGACGGAGGGATCGTTGTCCTCCCGAGACGGGATCGGTGGCACCGCTCCCATTCGGGTGGCGGAGCAGCTCGAGGCCGCGCAGGACGCACTCGCGGGACACCTGGCGTGGGCACGTCCCTGAGGCTCCCGCGGGAGTTCTACGACCGGGCCGTCACCGAGGTGGCGCGCGACCTGCTGGGCTGCGTCGTGCGCCACGCGACGCCCGCCGGCGTCGTCGGTGTCCGGTTGTCGGAGGTCGAGGCCTACGCTGGGGAGTCCGACCCCGGGTCGCACGCCTTCCGCGGTCGCACCCCCCGTACGCAGGTCATGTTCGGGCCGCCCGGGCACGCCTACGTCTACTTCTCCTACGGCATGCACTGGTGCATGAACCTCGTCTGCGCGGGGGAGGGCACGGCGTCGGCGGTGCTGTTGCGGGGCGGTGAGGTCGTGGAGGGCCTGGAGCTGGCCCGCTCGCGCCGGGTGAGCGCCAAGCGCGACGTCGACCTGGCCCGTGGACCGGCCCGGCTCACCCAGGCGCTCGGTGTGGACCGCGCCCAGAACGGCCTCGACGTCAGCAGTCCGGGGGAGCTGGAGGTCCTCCGCGGCGCTGCGGTCGACGACGTCGACGTCGTGTGGGGACCCCGCGTCGGGGTGGCCGGTGCGGGGGCCCCGACCCCTTGGCGCGTTTCTCTCTCGAACGACCGCACCGTCTCCGACTACCGTGTCGGCGGGCGACGGTCGCCCGGGCCCCGGAAGTCGGGGCGCAGGACCTGAGGAGCCGACGAGTCGTGAGCGACGTCTGGGACGAACTGCAGTGGCGGGGCCTGGTGGCGCAGTCCACCGACGAGGCCGCGCTGCAGGAAGCGCTGCGGACGGGACCGCTCACCTACTACGTGGGCTTCGACCCGACGGCGGCGAGCCTGCACGTCGGCCACCTCGTGCAGGTTCTGACGGCGAGGCGTCTGCAGCAGGCGGGGCACCACCCGCTGATCCTCGTGGGCGGGGCCACCGGTCTGGTCGGGGATCCGCGTCCTTCGGCCGAGCGCACGATGAACGACCCGTCGGTGGTCGCCGGGTGGGTGACGGGCCTCCAGGGCCAGATCGCGCCCTTCCTCGACTTCGACGGCCCCGCGGCCGCGACGATGGTGAACAACCTCGACTGGACCGGACCCATGTCGGCCATCGAGTTCCTCCGCGACGTGGGCAAGCACTTCAGCGTCAACCGCATGCTCGATCGTGAGGCGGTGAGCAAGCGGCTCGCGACGACGGGGATCAGCTTCACCGAGTTCAGCTACGTCCTGCTGCAGAGCAACGACTTCCTCCAGCTGCACCGTCGCCACGGCTGCGCGCTGCAGCTCGGTGGTTCGGACCAGTGGGGCAACATCACCGCCGGCTGCGAGCTGGTGCGTCGGGTGGACCAGCAGACGGTGCACGCCCTGGCGACCCCGCTGCTCACCAAGGCGGACGGGACGAAGTTCGGCAAGACGGAGTCCGGCGCGGTCTGGCTCGACCCCGACCTGACGTCGCCGTACGCCTTCTACCAGTTCTGGCTCAACGCCGAGGACGCCAAGGTCGTGGACTACCTGAAGGCGTTCAGCTTCCGCTCCCGCGAGGAGATCGAGGAGCTGGGTCGACAGGTCGTCGAGAACCCCCGGGCCAGGGCGGCGCAGCGTGCGCTGGCCCACGAGGTCACGGCACTCGTCCACGGTGAGGCGGCCGCCGTCGCCGTCGAGGACGCCTCGGCAGCGTTGTTCGGCGGCTCCGAGCTGGACGGGATCGACGAACGCATCCTGCGGGGTGCCCTCGAGGAGCTGCCGACGGCGACGCCGGCCGACCGGGACGTGCGCCTGGCGCAGCTCTTCGCCGACACCGGCCTCGCACCCAGCCTCGGCGGTGCCCGCCGGACCATCGGGGAGGGTGGCGCCTACGTGAACAACACCAAGGTGACCGACCCCGAGGCGACGCTGGCGGACGTGGAGCTCCTCCACGGCCGCTACGCGGTGCTGCGGCGGGGGAAGAAGACCCTCGCTGCGGTGGCACTTCTGTTGCCGCAGTAGGTGAGTGGCTGTCGGGGCGATGCGGATTTGCCCTTCGCCCCGACAGCCGCGTACTGTTTCTCATGTCGCCCCGACGGGGCGGAAAACCGGAGCTTCTGAGCTTGGGTGGTCCGCGTCTGGTGGGTGGCGCCGGAAGCCTTGATGGTGACTGGGTTGCTGTTTGGCCTGGTTGGTGGTTAAGGTGGGAAAGTTGCCCCTCTTCGGGTGGCCCTCTGTGTGGGGGTTGTTGCGGGTGGGTGCGTCCGGTTCTTGAGAACTCAACAGTGTGCCAAAAATGTTGATGCCATATATGTATCAACCCCCAATTCGGCTGTCACTGCGCTGCGTTTTCTGCGTGGGTGGGTGATGGTTTGGGGTTCCTTTGGGATTGATCTCCGCCTCTTTCACGCCAGTGGGGGGTGGGGTTTTCGAGTCCAAGGGTCAACTATGAAGTGCTAAAGATCTTGGCTGTGCTACTGCTCTTCGGGGTGGTGGTGTGGTCGTAGGTTTTTCGACGGAGAGTTTGATCCTGGCTCAGGACGAACGCTGGCGGCGTGCTTAACACATGCAAGTCGAACGGTGAAGCCCTTCGGGGTGGATCAGTGGCGAACGGGTGAGTAACACGTGAGCAACCTGCCCCTGGCTCTGGGACAACCACTGGAAACGGTGGCTAATACCGGATACGACCCGCCTCGGCATCGAGTGTGGGTGGAAAGTTTTTCGGCTGGGGATGGGCTCGCGGCCTATCAGCTTGTTGGTGGGGTAATGGCCTACCAAGGCGACGACGGGTAGCCGGCCTGAGAGGGCGACCGGCCACACTGGGACTGAGACACGGCCCAGACTCCTACGGGAGGCAGCAGTGGGGAATATTGCACAATGGGCGAAAGCCTGATGCAGCGACGCCGCGTGAGGGATGACGGCCTTCGGGTTGTAAACCTCTTTCAGCTCCGAAGAAGCGAAAGTGACGGTAGGAGCAGAAGAAGCACCGGCTAACTACGTGCCAGCAGCCGCGGTAATACGTAGGGTGCAAGCGTTGTCCGGAATTATTGGGCGTAAAGAGCTCGTAGGCGGTGTGTCGCGTCTGCTGTGAAAACTCAGGGCTCAACTCTGAGCTTGCAGTGGGTACGGGCACACTAGAGTGCTGTAGGGGAGACTGGAATTCCTGGTGTAGCGGTGAAATGCGCAGATATCAGGAGGAACACCGGTGGCGAAGGCGGGTCTCTGGGCAGTTACTGACGCTGAGGAGCGAAAGCATGGGGAGCGAACAGGATTAGATACCCTGGTAGTCCATGCCGTAAACGTTGGGCGCTAGGTGTGGGGTCCATTCCACGGATTCCGTGCCGCAGCTAACGCATTAAGCGCCCCGCCTGGGGAGTACGGCCGCAAGGCTAAAACTCAAAGGAATTGACGGGGGCCCGCACAAGCGGCGGAGCATGCGGATTAATTCGATGCAACGCGAAGAACCTTACCAAGGCTTGACATGCGCGGTGGAATCCCAGAGATGGGGTGTCATTTAGTTGGTCGCGTACAGGTGGTGCATGGTTGTCGTCAGCTCGTGTCGTGAGATGTTGGGTTAAGTCCCGCAACGAGCGCAACCCTCGTTCCATGTTGCCAGCACGTTATGGTGGGGACTCATGGGAGACTGCCGGGGTCAACTCGGAGGAAGGTGGGGATGACGTCAAATCATCATGCCCCTTATGTCTTGGGCTTCACGCATGCTACAATGGCCAGTACAGAGGGCTGCGATACCGTGAGGTGGAGCGAATCCCAAAAAGCTGGTCTCAGTTCGGATCGGGGTCTGCAACTCGACCCCGTGAAGTCGGAGTCGCTAGTAATCGCAGATCAGCAACGCTGCGGTGAATACGTTCCCGGGCCTTGTACACACCGCCCGTCACGTCATGAAAGTCGGTAACACCCGAAGCCGGTGGCCCAACCCGTAAGGGGGGGAGCTGTCGAAGGTGGGACTGGCGATTGGGACGAAGTCGTAACAAGGTAGCCGTACCGGAAGGTGCGGCTGGATCACCTCCTTTCTAAGGAGCATCAACCCCGTCACTGAGTTGAATCTCAGGTCTCAGGCCTCCTTCGTGGGGTATGAGGTGTGGTGGGGATGGGCCAGTTTCGTCGGCATACGTTCGACGGCTGGTGCTCAAGGGTGGAACATCAACACGGCACTTCTGGATGCTCATCATCTGTCAGTACCTCGAGTTTTGCTCGGGTGGAACGCGGTGGTGGGGTCGGGGAGTGCCTGGCGCACTGTTGGGTCCTGAGGGACCGGCCGGCAGCTACGTACTGCTCTTCTTCCGACGTCGTGTCTGGGGAGGGTGGTGGGTGGGTGTGGTTGGTGTCTTGGTCTGGGCCTGCCCTGATCGTTCACATCGGTTCGTGTCTCTGCTCTCGGGTGGGGTTGCGGGTGTCTGGTGTCGGTCTCTACGGGGTGGGTGCGGGTTGTCTGTTGAGAACTGCACAGTGGACGCGAGCATCAAGTAGCGCTCCTTTGAGGGGCGTGAAAGTAGTGATGTTCGTCGAGTGATAATCCTCTGATGAGCGGGCTGTCATCTCACTTCGGTGGGTGGTGGTCCGTACTGTCTTTGTGGTTTGGGTTTTTATTGCAGTTTCGCCTTGACCTGCATGTCTGCTCTGCTGCTGTTGTCCTGCTTTCGGGTGGGTTGGTGGTGGTGGGTGGTGTGTGGTGGTCAAGTGTGTAAGGGCGCATGGTGGATGCCTTGGCATCAGGAGCCGATGAAGGACGTGGGAGCCTGCGATAAGCCTCGGGGAGTTGGCAACCGAATGTTGATCCGAGGGTGTCCGAATGGGGAAACCCGGCCGTCGTCATGGGCGGTCACCCGCACCTGAATGTATAGGGTGTGTGGAGGGAACGTGGGGAAGTGAAACATCTCAGTACCCACAGGAAGAGAAAACAAATAGTGATTCCGTGAGTAGTGGCGAGCGAAAGCGGATGAGGCTAAACCAGTTCCGTGTGATACCTGGTAGGGGTTGCGGGGTTGGGGTTGTGGGAGTGTTCTGGACTGGGCTACCACCTGGTCGGGGAGTGAGAAAGTCGTGGTGTAGCCGAAGGGCCTGGGATGGTCCGGCGTAGTGGGTGAGACCCCCGTAGGCGAAACATTGCGGCCTCCTTGGGAGCATGTCCCGAGTAGCACGGGGCTCGTGGAATCTCGTGTGAATCTGCCAGGACCACCTGGTAAGCCTAAATACTTCCTGATGACCGATAGCGGACAAGTACCGTGAGGGAATGGTGAAAAGCACCCCGGGAGGGGAGTGAAATAGTACCTGAAACCGTGTGCCTACAATCCGTCGGAGCAGGCTTGTACCTGTGACGGCGTGCCTTTTGAAGAATGAGCCTGCGAGTTAGTGGTGCGTGGCGAGGTTAACCCGTGTGGGGTAGCCGTAGCGAAAGCGAGTCCGAATAGGGCGTCCTATAGTCGCGTGCTCTAGACCCGAAGCGGAGTGATCTACCCATGGCCAGGTTGAAGCGCGGGTAAGACCGCGTGGAGGACCGAACCCACCAGGGTTGAAAACCTGGGGGATGAGCTGTGGGTAGGGGTGAAAGGCCAATCAAACTCCGTGATAGCTGGTTCTCCCCGAAATGCATTTAGGTGCAGCGTCACGTGTTTCTTGCCGGAGGTAGAGCTACTGGATGGCTAATGGGCCCCACCGGGTTACTGACGTCAGCCAAACTCCGAATGCCGGTAAGTGAGAGCGTGGCAGTGAGACTGCGGGGGATAAGCTTCGTAGTCGAGAGGGAAACAGCCCAGATCATCAGCTAAGGCCCCTAAGCGTGTGCTAAGTGGGAAAGGATGTGGAGTTGCGCAGACAACCAGGAGGTTGGCTTAGAAGCAGCCACCCTTGAAAGAGTGCGTAATAGCTCACTGGTCAAGTGATTCCGCGCCGACAATGTAGCGGGGCTCAAGTACACCGCCGAAGCTGTGGCATTCACATATTAATCTCTCTTCAGCAGTGATCTTTGTCTGTGGCCTTCGGGTTGTGGGTGGGGGTTGGGTGTTGGTGGGCAGGTGTGTGGATGGGTAGGGGAGCGTCGTGTGTGGGGTGAAGCAGCCTGGTGATGGGTTGTGGACTGCACGCGAGTGAGAATGCAGGCATGAGTAGCGAATGACGGGTGAGAAACCCGTCCGCCGATTGACCAAGGGTTCCAGGGCTAGGTTCATCCGCCCTGGGTAAGTCGGGACCTAAGGCGAGGCCGACAGGCGTAGTCGATGGACAACGGGTTGATATTCCCGTACCGGCGTAGAACCGTCCATGGTGAGGCCGGGGATGCTAAGCACCCTAAGCCGCCGGCGCCTTCGGGTGGTGGTTGGTGGAGCGTGTGATCCGATCCGGTAGTAGTCAAGCGTATTAACAGGGGTGACGCAGGAGGGTAGCTTCCGCGTGGCGATGGTTGTCCACGTCCAAGGGTGTAGGGCGAGGTGTTGGTAAATCCGCACTTCTGACTTCAATGTCGTGTCTGAGACCTGATGGTGACCCTTTCGGGGGGAAGTAGGGTGATCCCATGCTGCCTAGAAAAGCCTCGGCGCGAGGTTCGAGCCGCCCGTACCCTAAACCGACTCAGGTGGTCAGGTAGAGAATACCGAGGCGTTCGAGTGAATCGTGGTTAAGGAACTCGGCAAAATGCCCCCGTAACTTCGGGAGAAGGGGGGCCTGAGACGTGAAGCTCCTTGCGGGCTAGCGTTTGAGGGCCGCAGAGACCAGGGGGAAGCGACTGTTTACTAAAAACACAGGTCCGTGCGAAGTCGCAAGACGATGTATACGGACTGACGCCTGCCCGGTGCTGGAACGTTAAGGGGACCGGTTACCCACGCAAGTGGGGACGCTGAGAACTTAAGCGCCAGTAAACGGCGGTGGTAACTATAACCATCCTAAGGTAGCGAAATTCCTTGTCGGGTAAGTTCCGACCTGCACGAATGGCGTAACGACTTCCCCGCTGTCTCAACCGCGAACTCGGCGAAATTGCACTACGAGTAAAGATGCTCGTTACGCGCAGCAGGACGGAAAGACCCCGGGACCTTCACTATAGTTTGGTATTGGTGTTCGGGACGGCTTGTGTAGGATAGGTGGGAGACTGTGAAGCGGTCACGCTAGTGATGGTGGAGTCATCGTTGAAATACCACTCTGGTCGTTCTGGATGTCTAACTTCGGTCCGTGATCCGGATCAGGGACAGTGCCTGATGGGTAGTTTAACTGGGGCGGTTGCCTCCTAAAGAGTAACGGAGGCGCCCAAAGGTTCCCTCAGCCTGGTTGGCAATCAGGTGTTGAGTGTAAGTGCACAAGGGAGCTTGACTGTGAGACCGACAGGTCGAGCAGGGACGAAAGTCGGGACTAGTGATCCGGCCGTGGAGTGTGGAATCGCGGTCGCTCAACGGATAAAAGGTACCCCGGGGATAACAGGCTGATCTTGCCCAAGAGTCCATATCGACGGCATGGTTTGGCACCTCGATGTCGGCTCGTCGCATCCTGGGGCTGGAGTAGGTCCCAAGGGTTGGGCTGTTCGCCCATTAAAGCGGTACGCGAGCTGGGTTTAGAACGTCGTGAGACAGTTCGGTCCCTATCCGCTGCGCGCGTTGGAAACTTGAGAAGGGCTGTCCCTAGTACGAGAGGACCGGGACGGACGAACCTCTGGTGTGCCAGTTGTTCCGCCAGGAGCATGGCTGGTTGGCTACGTTCGGAAGGGATAACCGCTGAAGGCATCTAAGCGGGAAGCCTGCTTCGAGATGAGGTTTCCGTGCCCTGTTGAAGGGGTGGGAGGCTCCCTGTAGATCACGGGGTTGATAGGCCGGGTGTGGAAGCAGCGACGAGAGAGCTGTGGAGCTGACCGGTACTAATAAGCCGATCACTTGTCTACCACGCACCAGCTGCCGCCACTTTGTGGTGGGTTGGTGGGTCGGGGCGAGTGTGATAACAATCCAACTAACGATTTCACTGCTGTTGTGGTGTTCGCGTCCATTGTGTGGTTCTCGGGAGAGAACTCGAACACACGCTTCACGTCCCACTCGTGGGGGTGGGGGGTGTGGTTTGATCCTGGCCTTTGTGGTCCGGTGGTCATAGCGGTGGGGAAACGCCCGGTCTCATTCCGAACCCGGAAGCTAAGCCCACCTGCGCCGATGGTACTGCTCGGGAGACTGGGTGGGAGAGTAGGTCACCGCCGGCCACTCACTCTTGTAGTGGGTAAGCGTGTGGGGAGCAGCCCGTAAGGGTTGCTCCCCACACGTGTTTCTGCCCCGTTTCAGGCTGGGACAGCCGATCCTGCGCAGTTCTCAGCGCAAGCGCAGGACGGTCCCCGCGAGGGGCTTGGGGCGGAAGGACGTCGTCTTCCTCCCGAGGCTGCTGCCTCCGTGGACGAGCTCTTGGAGGGCCGGCACCCGGGGTTTGGGGAGGAAGACCGCGGCGCGGTCGCCGAGGGTCGACCAGATCGCGCTGGCGTCGGGTCGGTAGCGCACGTCGGAGTTGCCTGTGCCGAACCCTCGCACGACCGTGTCGACCCACGCGCCACTCCCGACCGTCGTCCCGGTAGCGGGCGGGCACTCGACCACGACGCTGGCTCCGTCACAGACCACCAGAGCCTGCTCGAATCCCAGGGCGTCCACGATGAGGGCGACTCCTGCGGCGTTCTTCACCACGACGTCGCGTCGTCGGGGGGCTCGTCGAAGAACCTCCTGAGCGGCTGCCCGCGGCAGGACCCGGTGCAGCGCGCGGAGGTCGACCGGTTCGATCGCGTCGTCGGCGACCGCGACCAGCAACGAGTGCGGAGTCCCGTCGCGTTGCGCGGCTCGGAGGACTGCTGCGTGGCGGTGGTGCCCGTCGGCGATGAGGAACCGGTGCGTTGCCGACGCCACGGTGAGTTCCGTCAGCACGTCTGGATCGTCGAGCTGCCAGACCTCCACGTGGCACCGGTCGTTCTCCGCGACCTCGACCCGCCGACCGAGCGGGGCCGGGTCGGTCCAGGACAACGGCCAGGGATGCCTGTCGACCACGAGGACGGGCTCGGAATCCACACCCGTCGTCTCCAGCCGTTCCAGCCTCGCGGTGACGGCCTGCTCGAAGACGCCTTCGTGCGGATGCACGCGGTCGTCGTGCGCGGACACGTCGAGCTGCCCCATCAGGAAGTGCTGCACACGTCCGTCCTGCTCCTGGCGCACGACGTAGAAGCTGGGTTCGTCCTGGACCAGCGCTCCCTCGTCCAACCACCGTTGCACGGCGCGGCCGGGGCCGGCGTCGTACTCGGGGCGTTCCAGGTGGGTCACGACGTAGCGCGAGGACGCCAACAGAGCTGTCCGCGTGCTGCGGTCCAGTTCGGTGTGCGGTGGGGCCAGCAGTGAGGCGAGCGGGCCAGCGACGACCGGGTCGTAGCGCAGGCCGGGGAACGGCCGGAGCAGAGGACCTGGTGACTCGGCTGGTCGCGACGGTGATCCTGGTCGGGCACGCGTTCCCGTGCGTGCGTCCTCCACCCGTCGCATCCTACGGTCGGAGCTGTCGTCGACCGCTCCACCCCTGATCGCGAGGAGGTCCACCGTGTCCCATAGCTCTCCCGAGGGGGACGGAGACCGCTCGAGCGGGCGTCCTAGCGGGGGGACCTACGAGTGGCTCCACCGCGGTCTCGCCTTGCTCGCAGCCGGTGAAGCCGCGGCGGCGGCGACGTTGCTGGCCCGGGCTCACGGCGAGGAACCGAGCTCGACGGGAGTTCTGGAGGCCCTGGCCAGGGCCCAGTACGATTCTGGTGACGTGGCAGGAGCGGCGCAGTCCTTCCGGGACCTCGCGGTCGCCCGGCCGGCCGACGACTACGCTCACTTCGGGCTGGGTCTCTGCCTCAGCCGCCTCGGACGGTTCGGCCTCGCAGCCGAACACCTGGCCATGGCGCACGCCATGCGTCCAGACCGTCCGGAGTACGCCGACCGCCTTCGACAGGTCCGCGCCACGATCGCGGCGCGCCAGATCCCGGGGAGTCCGTGAGCACCACCCTGTCCGCCAGCACCGGTTCCCTCCTCGACGACCACGACGTCCTGTTGCTCGACCTCGACGGTGTCGTCTACGTCGGGCCGGACGCCGTTCCGCACGCCGTCTCCGCGCTCGAGGTCGCCGTCGCGGCGGGACTCCGGCTGGGGTTCATCACGAACAACGCCTCCCGCACCCCGGCGACCGTCGCGGGCCACCTGCGCGACCTCGGCGTCCCTGCCGCCGACGAGGACGTCGTCAACTCCGCGCAGGCCGCCGCCGACCACCTGGCCGCCGAACTGCCTGCCGGTTCGGCGGTGCTGCTCGTCGGGGGCACCGGACTGCGCGTGGCGTTGGAGGACGTGGGACTGCGCCCCACCGAGGAGCGCACCGAGGCCGTCGCCGTCGTCCAGGGGTTCTCCCCGGACCTGAGCTGGGTCCAGCTCGCCGAAGCGACCCACGCGGTCCGCTCGGGTCTGCCGTGGGTCGCGACGAACCTCGACGCGACGGTGCCGACCCCGGGAGGCCCCGCACCGGGCAACGGGCTGCTGGTGGACCTCGTCGCCCGCGCAGCGGGGCGGGGCCCGGACGTCGTCTGCGGCAAGCCGGAGCGCGCCCTCTTCGACGCGGCCGTGCAACGGTTGAGGGCGAAGAACGCCCTCGTCGTCGGGGACCGCCTGGACACCGACCTGCAGGGAGCACGCACCGCCGGCCTTCCCGGTCTGCTCGTCCTCACCGGCGTGACCGGGGTCGGGGAACTCCTCGCGGCGAAGCCGCACGAGCGACCCGGGCACGTCAGCCACGACCTGCGGGGCCTCGTCGACGTGCACCCCGCGGTGGAGGTCGTACAGCGCCCCTACGGAGTCCTCGCGACCTGTCGTGAGGCGCAGGTCGAGGTCGATCATGGGTCGCTGGTCGTCCGCGTCGGGGAGGTCGGTCCGGACGGTCTCGACGTGTTGCGGGCGGCCGCCGCAGCCGTCTGGGCCGGTGTGGACGCGGGGCTGGACGTCGACCTCGCCGCCGCGGTCGAGGCGCTCGCCGGACTGGTCGAACAGCCGGTCGAACGCGCGGGTGTGGACGACGTCCCCGAGTGCGTCGGACCGAGCTTGTAGCGTGGCGCCCGTGATGAACCCCGAGGACGTTCGCAGCCAGGCGCCGAAGCCCGGTCCGTCCCCGCGCTCGACCGCCCACGACGAGGTGCTCGACCACGCCCTCGCCCGGCTCGACGGCCTCGAGGCCGTCAGCGTCCACGACCACGTGGACGTCTACACCGCCGTCGACCTCGCACTGCGCGAGCGGTTGGCTGCGACGGAGGGATGACGGTGGCCGTCCGCAGGCTCCGCCTCGACGCGGAACTGGTGCGTCGAGGTCTGGCCAGGTCGCGTGAGCACGCGAGCGAACTGGTGGCCGCGGGTCGCGTGCGCGTCGGCGGCGCGACCGCGGCCAAACCCGCGACCCAGGTCGACGTCGCCGCCGCGATCCTCGTCGAGGAGGTCACGGCCGAGGACGAGTACGTCTCCCGGGGTGCCCACAAGCTCGTGGGCGCCCTCGACGCGTTCGCCGTCGACGTCACCGGGCGTCGCTGTCTCGATGCCGGGGCCAGCACCGGCGGTTTCACCGACGTCCTGCTCCGGCGGGGCGCCGGGCACGTCGTCGCGGTCGACGTCGGCTACGGCCAGATCGCCTGGTCGCTGCGCACCGACGACCGCGTGACGGTCGTGGAGCGCACCAACGTCCGCACCCTCGAACCCGAGGTCGTCGCTCCGGCGCCCTCGCTGGTCGTCGCCGACCTGTCCTTCATCTCCCTGACGCTCGTCCTGCCCGCGCTGGTGCGGTGCGTCACTCCCGAGGCGGAACACGTGCTCATGGTCAAACCGCAGTTCGAAGTCGGCCGCGACGCGCTTGGCGCGGGGGGTGTGGTCCGCAGCGCTGAGCTGCGTGCCGGCGCGGTCCGGACGGTCGCGGCGGCCGCGGCCACCCTCGGCCTGGGGGTGCGCGGCGTCGCCGCGAGCCCGCTCCCCGGCCCCTCCGGCAACGTCGAGTACTTCCTGCACCTGGGTGAGGGTGCGCCCACCCTGGACGAGGACGACCTCGCCCGGGCGATCGCCGAGGGTCCCCAGGCAGGGTTGTCGTGACCGGACGACCGGCTGTTCTCCCGCAGGCGGAGCGTTCCGTCCTGGTGCTCGCGCACACCGGTCGCTCCGAGGCGGTGTCCGCGCTGACCAAGGTGGTGCACCGCTTCCACGAGGCGGGGATCCGCACCCTGATGACCCCGGACGAGGCGTCGGCGTTGAGCGTCGACGACCGCGCGCTGGTCGAGGAGTGCGACCTCGAGGGTGCCGTCCTCGGGGCCGAGATGGTCATCGTCCTGGGCGGGGACGGCACGATCCTGCGGGCCGCCGAGCTCGTCCGCGGCACCGACACGACACTGCTCGGGGTCAACCTCGGCCACGTCGGCTTCCTCGCGGAGGCCGAACGCGAGGAGATCGTCGGGACCGTCACGCGGGTCGTCGCGGCCGACTACCGCGTCGAGGAGCGCATGACCCTCGACGTGCAGGTCGTCCTCGACGGTCAGGTCGTGGCCTCCTCGTGGGCGGTGAACGAGGTCTCGGTCGAGAAGGCCAACCGCGAGCGGATGCTGGAGCTCGTCGTCGACGTCGACGGTCGACCGCTGAGCACGTTCGGCGCCGACGGGGTCATCGCGGCGACACCGACGGGCTCGACCGCCTACGCGTTCTCCGCCGGGGGCCCCGTGGTCTGGCCCGAGGTCGAGGCGCTGCTCGTCGTCCCGATCAGCGCGCACGCCCTCTTCGCCCGGCCGCTGGTCATCGCCCCCACCTCCGTCGTGGGGATCGAGGTCCTGCCGGGGATGGGTGACGGCGGGGTCCTGTGGTGCGACGGTCGGCGGACGTTCGCGGCCCCGGCCGGTGCACGCGTCGAGGTCCGTCGTTCGCTTCAGACGATCCGGCTGGCGCGGCTGAGCTCCGGCAGCTTCACCGACCGGCTCGTGGCCAAGTTCGGCCTGCCCGTCCAGGGCTGGCGGGGTCCGCGCTCGAGCGAGGACGGGTGACGGCGTGATCGAGGAGATGCACATCCGCTCCCTGGGGGTCATCCGCGACGCGAGGCTCCCCCTGGGGCCCGGGCTCACCGTGATCAGCGGGGAGACCGGTGCGGGCAAGACGATGGTCGTGACCGGTCTCGGACTGCTCATGGGGGAGCGCGCCGACGCCGGAGCCGTCCGCGCGGGCGACGACGCCGCCGTCGTCGAGGGCCGCATCCAGGTCCCCGAGGACGGTGCCGTCGCGGCCCGCACCCGTGAGGCGGGCGGCGAGGTCGACGAGGGTGAGCTCCTGCTCGTCCGGACCCTCTCGGCGACCGGTCGCAGTCGGGCCCACGTCGGTGGTCGCAGTGCACCCGTCGGGGTGCTGGCCGAGATCTCCGAGCACCTCATCGCCGTACACGGTCAGACCGACCAGCTCCGACTGCGCTCGGGGGCGCAGCAGTTGCGCGTCCTGGACGCCTTCGCCGGAGCGGTCGTGGCGAAGGACCTCGCCGAGTACCAGCAGGTCCACGCCCGCTGGCGGACCCTCACCGCCGAGCACGACCACGTCGCCGGCCACTCCGCCGAGCGGGCCCGCGAGGCGGAGCTGCTGCGACTGGGCCTGGAGGAGGTGGAACGCGTCGATCCCCAGCCCGAGGAGGACGTCGCCCTGCGCGAGGAGTCCGATCGCCTCGCCCACGTCGAGGTCCTCCGGGAGGCCGTCTCGACGGCCCACGAGGCGCTGACCGGAGAGGCCAGCGGGGGGGACGGGAGCGGGGAGGGCGGAGCCGACGTACGGGTCGACAGCGCCCGTCGCGCCCTGAGCCAGGCCGGCGACCACGACCCGACGCTGTCCGGGTTCGCGGCCCGCGCCGGGGAGGTCTCCTACCTGCTGGCGGACCTCGCGACCGAGGTCGCGGCCTACGCGCAGTCCCTCGAGGCCGACCCGTTGCGCCTCGCCGTCGTCCAGGAACGCCGTGCGCTCCTGACGTCGCTGGTGCGTCGCTACGCGGCCGACCCCTCCGAGGGGGTCGCGGGAGTGCTCCGGTGGGCGGGGGGCGCGGCGGAGAGGCTGCTCGACCTCGACGACGACGGCCGGCTGGAGACGCTGGCCAAGGAACGCGACGAGCTCGAGGGACAGTTGCGCGCCCTGGCCGCTCGACTCAGCGTCGCCCGCCGGGCCGCCGCGTCGACGCTGGAGGAGCGGGTGGCGAGCGAGCTCACCGCGCTCGCCATGCCCAGCGCGCGCATCGAGGTCGCCGTCCACACCGGCCACGACCTCGGACCGTGGGGTTGCGACAGCGTCGAACTGCTCCTCGCCGCGCACTCCGGGGCGGCCCCACGACCGCTGTCGCGCGGTGCCTCGGGCGGTGAGCTGTCCCGGGTGATGCTGGCTCTCGAGGTCGTCCTGGCCGGGACCGACCCCGTGCCGACCATGGTCTTCGACGAGGTCGACGCGGGTGTGGGGGGCCGCGCCGCGGTCGAGATCGGCCGACGGCTGGCACGGCTGGCGCGCACGACCCAGGTCGTCGTCGTCACCCACCTCGCCCAGGTCGCGGCCTTCGCCGACAGCCACCTCACGGTCGTCAAGACCGACGACGGCAGCGTGACCGAGTCCGGGGTGGTGCGTCTCGACGACGAGGGACGGGTCACCGAGCTCGCCCGGATGCTCTCCGGCAGCGGGTCGGGGACCGCCCGCGCGCACGCCGAGGAGCTCTTGAACTCCTCGCGTGCGGAAGCGGTGCAGGAGACCGGGGCCGGGCGCACGAGCAGGTCACGTCCGGCGCGTGCGGCACGGGGCGGTCCTGCACCCGTGGGACGATCGAGCACTGCTGCGCGGAAGCCGCGCGGGCGTGCGACGTAGGGGTGGAGGAGTTCGACGGTGATCAGGCGGCGACGAGCGCGCGGTGACGCGGCCGGAGCCGAGTCGAACGGGACGACCGGCACCCTCGACGTGGTGAAGGGGACGGCGCGGGTGGACCGCCGGACCAAACGGCTCACCAAACGCCTCAAACCCGGGGACGTCGCCGTCATCGACCACCTCGACCTCGACCGGGTCTCCGCCGAGGCGCTCGTCGCCTGCCACCCGGCCGCGGTGGTGAACGCCTCCCGCAGCACCTCCGGCCGCTACCCGAACCTCGGACCCGGAATCCTCGTCGACGCCGGCATCCCCGTCATCGACGAGGTCGGGGACGACGCCATGACCGCGCTCGTCGAGGGCGCGAAGCTCCAGCTCGACGACGACGTCGTCCGCGTCGACGGGCAGGTCGTGGCCCGCGGACGCCGGTTGACCCCCGAGGTCGTCGCCGCGGACATGGAGGTCGCTCGCGCGGGTCTGTCGTTGCAGTTGGAGGCCTTCGCGGCGAACACGATGGAGTACCTGCGCCGCGAGCGCGACCTCCTGCTCGACGGGGTCGGGGTGCCCGACATCCGCACCGACCTCGACGGTCGCCACGTCCTCATCGTGGTCCGCGGGTACCACTACAAGGAGGACCTGGTCACGCTGCGGCCCTACATCCGCGAGTACAAGCCGGTCCTCATCGGGGTGGACGGGGGCGCCGACGCGATCCTCGAGGCCGGGTACAAGCCCGGCCTGATCGTCGGTGACATGGACTCCGTCTCGGACGCGGCGCTGCGCTGCGGCGCCGAGGTCGTCGTGCACGCCTACCGCGACGGGCGTGCGCCCGGTCTGGAACGGGTCCGGTCGCTGGGCATCGACGCGGTCGTCTTCCCCGCCACCGGGACCAGCGAGGACGTCGCGATGCTGCTCGCCGACGACAAGGGTGCGACGCTCATCGCCGCCGTCGGCACCCACGTGACCCTCGTGGAGTTCCTGGACAAGGGCCGCTCGGGCATGGCCAGCACCTTCCTCACCCGGTTGCGCGTCGGCGGCAAGCTCGTCGACGCCAAGGGGGTGTCCCGGCTCTACCGGTCCCGGGTCTCCGACTCCCAGGTCGTCGTCCTCGTCCTCTCCGGCGTGCTGGCCCTCGTCGCCGCGCTGCTGGTCACCCCGACGGGCCAGGCGATCCTCGCGGTCACCGGTGCCCGCTTCGAAGACCTGTGGGCGGGGTTCCTCGGCCTGCTGCCGGGGGAGGGGCCGTGACCGGCGCGTCCCGCCGAGGGCGCCTGGACCGACTGCACCGCACCACTTCTCGACGACAGGATGCCCAGTGATCGACTTCCGATACCACGTCGTCTCGCTGGTGTCGATCTTCCTCGCGCTCGCCGTCGGGATCGTCCTGGGCGCCGGTCCGCTGAACGAGGGCATCTCGACGGGGATCACCGACCAGGTGAAGCAGCTGACCGCGGAGAAGAACCAGTTGCGCTCCGAACGCGACGCCGCGCTCACGGCCACCAAGGCGCAGGACAGCTGGGCCGAGGCTGTCACGCCGGCGTTGGTCGCCCGTCAGCTCGGTGGTCGCAGCGTCGCCGTCGTGGAACTCCCCGGTGCCGACTCCAGCCAGGTCGACGCCACCGTCGACGTCCTGGAGCAGGCGGGTGCGACCGTGTCCACGCAGGTCACGATCCAGAACAGCTGGATCGACCCCGCGAAGCAGAGCGACCGCGACGACGTCGCCGACGAGCTGACCGGTCAGCTGACCACGGCGCCGGCCACCGACGCCGGCACCGAGGACGTGCTCGCCGCGGAACTGGCCCGGGCCCTCGTCACCACCGAGCTCGCGCAGACCGGTCAGCCCGACGAAGGCGGTGCAGCGGTGCTGAAGACGCTGACCGACGCGGGCCTCGTCGAGGTCGACGGCGGAACCGACGCGAGCGGTCAACGGGCGACGCTCGCCCTGCTCGTCGGTGGGGCGCCCGACTCCGACGCCACCGACGCCCAGGTCACCAAGGACGACGCGGCCTGGGTCGCGCTCGCCCGCGAGCTCGACGCCGCCAGTGCGGGCGCGCTGCTCGCGGGTCCGCCCGAGGCGGCCGCCGACGGTGGACCGGTCGCGGCGCTGCGTTCCGACAAGGACGTCGCGGCCACCGTCAGCGGGGTCGACGACCTCGACTCCCCGATCGGGCGGGTCAACGTCGTCCTCGGGCTGCGCCAGCAGCTGTCCGGAGGCGCGGGCCAGTACGGGACCGCGGGCTCCGCCGACGCCGTCTCCCCGCAGCTGCCGGCGGCACCGCAGTGAACGGCGCCTCGACACCGCGCTCCGCGCTGGCGCTCACCGCAGCCCGCGGGGCGGGTCGACGCCTCGGCGCGCTGCTGCGGGACCACCCGCCGGCGGGGGCAGGGCGTTGGGACCGCCGGAACCACCGCGGAGCAACCGTCACCCTGCTCGAGGGGCCCACCGCGGCCCTCGCCGTCGCCACCGGGTCGTTGGCCTCCCGACCGCCGTACCGGGTCGCGGGAGTCGTCGCGGCCCTCGGTGCGGGGGCCTTCGGCGCGTTGGACGACCTCACCGAACGGGCCGGGGACCGGGACGCCGGTGCGCGTGGTCTCCGCGGTCACCTCGAGGCGCTGCGCCGGCGTCGTGTCACCACGGGGGCCTGGAAGGTGCTGGGCATCGGCGCGACCGGGCTCGCCGCCGCGGTGGTGGCCGATCGTCCCCGCACGGCCGGGCAGGCCTTCGACACCCTCCTCGGTGGTGCCCTGGTGGCGGGCAGCGCCAACCTCCTGAACCTCTTCGACCTGCGCCCGGGGCGCGCGGCGAAGGTCGCGACGGTCGTGGCCGTGTCGCTGGCCGTGGGAGCCCCCGGCAGTGCCGGTGCGGCGGCGGCCCGCCCCTGCGCGGCCGCCGTCCTGGGCGCCTGCTCGGCCGTCCTGCCCGACGACCTCGCCGGGCGCAGCATGCTCGGCGACACGGGCGCGAACGCCCTCGGCGGGGTCCTCGGCGTCGCCGCGCTCGCCCGGTGGGAACGGCCTGGTCGCTGTCTGGCCCTGGCCACCGTGGTGGGGCTGACCCTGGCCTCGGAACGGATCAGCTTCAGCCGGGTCATCGAGTCCGTACCGGTGCTGCGGGAGCTCGACCGCCTCGGCCGTCCGTGACGCCGAAGGTCCGCTCCGTCGCCGCCGCGGCGGCGTCGGTCGCCCTGTTGACGGTCTTCGCCCGCCTCGCGGGGTTCGGCCGGATCCTCGCCTTCAGCCAGACCGTCGGTGACACCTGTCTCGGCACCGCCTACCAGACCGCCAACCAGGTCCCCAACGTCCTCTTCGAGGTCGTGGCGGGAGGGGCGCTGGCGGGGGTCCTGGTGCCGCTGTTGTCCTCCCGGCTCGCCTCGGGGGACGAGCGGCAACGCGCCGACGCGTCCCGGACGGCGTCGGCCGCGCTCACCTGGAGCGTCCTCGTCCTCGTCGTCGTCGCCGGGCTCACGGCGTTGCTGGCGCGGCCCGTCATGGGGCTGCTGCTGCGTGGCGGCTCCGTCGAGGGGTGCGGGGACTCGTTGCTGCGCATCGGCACCGTCATGTTGTGGGTCTTCCTGCCGCAGGTCCCGCTGTACGCCGTCGCCGTCGTCTTCGCCGGGGTCCTGCAGGCCCAGCAACGCTTCACCGCCCCGGCCGCCGCGCCCCTGGTCTCCAGCCTGGTCGTCGGCCTCGCCTACCTGGTCGTCGGCTGGATGGTCCCGGCCGCGGTCGTCCGCGGGAACCTGGCCGCGGTCCCCGACCGGGCCGTGGCGGTGCTCGCCGGGGGGACCACCCTCGGGGTCCTCGTGCTGGCCCTCGCGCACGCTCCGGCCCTGCGCAGCGCCGTCCGCTGGCGCCCGACCCTGCGCCCGACCCCCGGCGACGGGTCCCGGTTGCGTTCGCTCGCCCTGTCCGGACTCGCCGTCCTGCTCGCCCAGCAGGTGGTGACCATCGCGATCACGGTGGCCGCGAACGACGGCGCGACCGGTGCGGTGAACCGCTGGAGCTACGCCTGGGCGATGTTCCTGCTGCCCTACGCCGTGCTCGCCGTTCCCGTCGCCACCGCCGTCTTCCCACGCCTCTCGCGCGCGGCGGAAGGGGCCCGCGAGGACTTCGCGACGATCCTCGCGCCCGCGGTGCGCGTCGTCCTGCTGGTCAGCTCGCTCGGGGCCGCTGCCCTCGCGGCCGTCGCCGCGCCGGTCGCCGTCGTCTTCGTCGCGAGTCGTGTCGGGTCCGGGCAGTCCGGGGACCTCGCGGCGGCACTGGTCCTCTTCGCGCCGGGACTGCTGGGCTACGGACTCGTCGCCCTGCTGACCCGGGCGCTCTACGCCCTCGGCGAGGGGCGCTCCGCGGCGACCGGCACGGTGGCCGGCTGGGTCGTCGTCCTCATCGGCGTCGTCGTCCTGCCGGCGGTGCTGCCCGACGAGCGCGTCGTGAGCGCGCTCGCCCTCGCGCACACCCTCGGGCTCACCGTGGCCGGGGTCCTGCTGCTGCGCGCCGTCCACCGCGCAGCCGGACCCGGATCCCTCACCGGGCTCGTCCGCGTCGTCGTCGCCTCGCTGCTCTCGGCGTTCGCGGGCGGGCTCGTGGGCGGGCTGGTCGGGGCCCGGGTCGGCGTGCACGGGATCGCGGGCGAGGTCGCCCTCGGCGTCGGCGTCGGCGTGCTCGCCGTCCTCGTCTGGGCGCTCGTGGCCCGGTTCACCGCCCCCACCGACGTCCGTGCGCTCACGGGCACCCTGCGGCGCGTCGTGCGCCGCTGAGCCAAGGAGAACCCTCGTGTCGAACGGTCCCGTCGTGTTCGTCCTCGCCAGCAGCGCCGGAGGAGTCGGCCGCCACGTCGTCCAGCTCTGCGCCGGACTGCGCGCGGACGGCGTCGACGTCCGTGTCGCGGCGCCCGCGGAGACGTTGCGGCGCTTCGCCTTCGACGCGGCGACCACGGCCGTGGAGATCGGCGCGAGCCTCGACCCGGTCCGGGACCTGCGAGCGGTCGCGGCGCTGCGTGCGGCGCTGCGCGCGGCTCCCGGGGCGCTGGTCCACGCCCACGGGGTGCGGGCCGGGCTCGTCGCGGCGCTCGCGGTCGGGCGACGGACCCCGTTCGTGGTGACCCTGCACAACGCCGTCCTCGGTGCGGGGCCGCGCGCACGGCTCGGCCTGGGCGTCCTGCGCGTCGTCTGCCGTCGGGCCGACGTCGTCCTCGGGGTCTCGGAGGACCTGGTGCAGATCGCCCGGGCGCTGGGGGCGCGGACCGCCGAACGCGCCCTCGTGCCCGCACCGGAACTCCCGGCGGGGGAGGCGACCCGGGGGCGCGCCGTCCTGGGGGAGGGCCCGGTCGCCCTGGCGGTCGCCAGGCTCGCCCCGCAGAAGGGGCTGCCGACGCTGCTGGACGTCGCCGCCCGGCTCACCCTCGGGCGCATCGTCGTCGTGGGGGACGGGCCGCTGCACGACGAGCTCGCGGCCCGGGTCCGCGACGAGCGGCTCCCCGTCACGCTGGTCGGTCGACGCGACGACGTGGCCGACCTGCTGGCCGCCGCCGACGTCGCCCTGAGCACGAGCCTCTGGGAGGGCCAGCCGGTCTTCGTCCAGGAGGCCCTGCGGGCGGGGGTGCCGGTGGTGGCGACCGACGTCGGTGGCACCCGGGAGGTCACGGGGGACGCCGCCGTCCTGGTGCCCGTGGGAGACCCCAGGGCGTTCGCGGACGCCTTGGACGCCCTGCTGGGTGATCCGGCTGCGCGGGAGGACCGTGGACGCCGCTCCGCGGCCCGTGCGGCCCGGCTGCCGGACGCGGCGGCGGCGCTCGCCCAGGTCCGCGGGGTCCACGACCGTCTCCGGTCCTGATCGCGCGGCGCGGCGGCGAGGAGGCCGTGCGTCCGGTACGCTCGAACTCCGTGGCGAACCGCAGCACTCCCGAGTCCCCCACCCAGCACGTCTTCGTGACCGGGGGTGTGGCCAGCTCCCTCGGGAAGGGGCTCACGGCCTCCAGCCTCGGCCGACTCCTCCGGGCCCGTGGCCTGCGGGTGGCGATGCAGAAGCTCGATCCCTACCTCAACGTCGACCCCGGCACGATGAACCCGTTCCAGCACGGCGAGGTCTTCGTGACCGACGACGGTGCCGAGACGGACCTCGACATCGGCCACTACGAACGCTTCCTCGACGTGCGTTTCGACGCCTCCGCGAACGTGACCACCGGCCAGGTGTACTCGTCGGTGATCGCCAAGGAACGTCGTGGCGAGTACCTCGGCGACACCGTCCAGGTCATCCCGCACATCACCAACGAGATCGTCGACCGGATGCGGGCCCAGGCCCGCGACGACATCGACGTGATCATCACCGAGGTCGGCGGGACCGTCGGCGACATCGAGTCGCTGCCGTTCCTCGAGGCCGCCCGCCAGGTGCGGCAGCGCCTCGGCCGCGACAACGTGTTCTTCGTCCACGTGTCCCTGGTGCCCTACATCGGTCCCAGCGGAGAGCTCAAGACGAAACCCACCCAGCACTCCGTCGCGGCCCTGCGCAGCATCGGCATCCAGCCCGACGCCATCGTCTGCCGCGCCGACCGGGAGATCCCCGAAGGCGTCAAGCGGAAGATCGCCTCCATGTGCGACGTCGACGACGAGGCCGTGGTGGCCGCGATCGACGCGCCCTCGATCTACGACATCCCGAAGGTCCTGCACCGCGAGGGTCTCGACGCCTACCTCGTCCGCAAGCTCAACCTGAGCTTCCGCGACGTCGACTGGACCACCTGGGACGACCTGCTGCGTCGCGTGCACAACCCGCGTCGCCACGTCGAGATCGCCCTCGTGGGCAAGTACATCGACCTTCCCGACGCCTACCTCTCGGTCACCGAGGCGTTGCGCGCCGGTGGTTTCGCCGAGGACGCGAAGGTCGACATCCGGTGGGTGGCGGCCGACGACTGCGCCACCCAGGAGGGTGCGCAGAAGCAGCTGCACGGGGTCGACGCGATCTGCGTCCCGGGCGGTTTCGGGGTGCGCGGCATCGAGGGCAAGCTCGGTGCGCTGCGCTGGGCCCGCGAGAACGGTGTCCCGACGCTCGGTCTCTGCCTCGGTCTGCAGTGCATGGTGATCGAGTACGCGCGCAACGTCGCCGGCCTGCGGAACGCGAGTTCCACGGAGTTCGAGCCCGACGCGAAGCACCCGGTCATCGCGACGATGGCCGAGCAGCGCGAGATCGTCTCCGGTGACGGCGACATGGGCGGCACCATGCGCCTCGGGTCCTACGAGGCGGTCCTCCAGCAGGGTTCCGTCGTGGCGACCACCTACGGCAGCGAGCGGATCTCGGAGCGCCACCGTCACCGCTACGAGGTGAACAACTCCTACCGCGACCAGCTGTCGAAGAAGGGCCTCGTCTTCTCGGGCACCTCCCCCGACCGCGAACTCGTCGAGTTCGTGGAACTGCCCGCCGACGTCCACCCGTACTACGTCGGGACCCAGGCCCACCCGGAGTTCAAGTCGCGCCCGACCCGGGCGCACCCGCTGTTCTCCGGTCTCGTCGCGGCGGCTCTGCGTCGTCAGCGCGAGGGGCAGCTCATCGACGTGGACCCGCAGCCCGCGGAACCCGTGACCGAGCAGCTCTCGGACGTGACGGCATGAGCTTCCCGGAGGAACTGCAGGTTCCCCTCGTCGACGGGGCGGAGCTGTCGGACGCACCGGCGCAGCGTCGCCTCGCGGGCAGCGAGGTCGTCTTCGCCGGGCACGTCTGGGACGTGGTGAGCGAGACGGTGGAGCTCACCGACGGTTCCCCGGTCGTGCGTGACGTCCAGCGCCACCCGGGTGCGGTGACCATCCTGGCTCTCGACGACGACGAGAACGTCCTGTTCATCAAGCAGTACCGTCACCCGGTCCGCCGGGAGTTGTGGGAACTGCCGGCCGGGCTGCTCGACGTCGCCGGCGAGGCGCCCCTGCTGGCGGCGCAGCGCGAACTCGCCGAGGAGGCCGACCTCGTCGCCTCCGACTGGGCCGTCCTGGTGGACTGGTTCAACTCGCCGGGAGGTTCCAGCGAGGCGAACCGCGTCTACCTCGCCCGCGGGTTGTCCGCGGTGGCGCCGGCGGACCGGCACGTGCGCGAGGACGAGGAGAAGGACCTCGTCCCCGTCCGCGTCCCGTTGGCTCAGGCCGTGGACGCGGTGCTCTCCGGTCGTTTCGCGAACCCGGGCAGCGTCATCGGGGTGCTCGCCCTGCAGGCGGCCAGGGCGAGCGGCCTGGACGCGCTGCGCCCGGCCGACGCTCCCTGGCCGACCGGGCTGCTGCGACCGCAGGGGTAGTCCTCAGGAACCCCGGACGGTCGCGACGAAACCGCCGACCTGCTGCTGCAGGAGGCCGGCGATCTCCGACAGTCCGGTGGTTCCGCCCCCACCGGAGACGGCGTCGGTGATGGCGCCGACCTCGGCGTCCATGCTCTCGATCCGGGCGGCGACACCCTCGATGACGGCCACGGCCTCCTCGGTGGCCTGCTGGCTCGCCGCCACCTGCGCGGCGATGACCGAGTTGGACTGGGCGGCCTGGTCGGCGAGGCGCTTGACCTCTTCGGCCACAACGGCGAACCCCGCCCCGGCCGGCCCGGCGCGCTCGGCCTCGATGGTCGCGTTCAGCGACAGCAGACGGGTCTGCGCGGCGACCTTCTCGATGAGCTTCACGGCCTCCTCGATGCGCGAGGACGCCTCGCGCAGCGATCCGACCGTCGCGACGGCCCGTTGGACCTGCTCGACGGCGTCGCGGGCCGTGCGGGCGAGCTCGGCGGCCCCGGCCCCGGCGCTGGTGGCCCCGGCGCTCACCTGCTCGGAGGCCCCGAGGACGGTGGACTCCAGTTCGTCGGCGAGGGCGAGGCGACTGGCGGTCGCCTGGTCCAGCTCGGCGCCGGCGGTCGCGCTGGCGCGGCGCGCGGCGTCGATGACCTGGGCACCGTTGCGGAACGCGCCCCGGGTGCCGCCGAGGAGGAAGCGGCGGTGGAACCGGCCCTCGCTGGCCGCCGTCAGCGTCGCGGACGCGTCGCGGACGAAGGCGTCGGTCATGTCGAGCTGGTGGTTGAAGGCGGTGCGCAGCTCGACCAGCACGGCGTCGTCCCCGAGGTAGGGCACGCGAGCCTCCAGGTCGCCCGCGGCGGCCCGTCCGGCGACGGCCGCGACGGTGCGCAGGACGTCGTCGTGCGTGCGGCCGGTGGTGGCTGACGGCTTGCGTCGCAGCAGGTTCACGCGGCCACTCCTTCGGGACTGAGGGACCAGACGAACTCGTCGTAGGTCATCCCCGCGGTGTCGAGACGTTCGGTGAGGAGGGCACGGGAGGCGGCGACGGCCTCGGCGGGTCGGCTGAACCGGGCCTCGACGGCCAGCAGTTCGTCGTAGAGGCGGCGCACCGCGGTGAGGGCCGCGGGGACCGGGACCCGGCGGTTGGAGTGGTAGCCGAGCAGCTTCCCGTGGGCGTCGACGCTGGGGGTCACGTGCGCCAGCACCCAGTAGTGCGCACCGTCGGCGGCCAGGTTCACGACGTAGGCGAAGATCTCGCTGCCGCTGCGCAGGGTCTCCCAGAGCAGGTCGAAGATCCCGCGAGGCATCCCGGGGTGCCGGATGATGTTGTGCGGCTGGCCCACGACCTCGCCCTCGGTCAGGGCGGACACGCGGAGGAAGACGTCGTTTGCGTAGGTGATGACCCCGCGCGCATCGGTCTTCGTCACGATCAGCTCGTCGTCGCCGAAGCGCCGTTCGACGCCGGTGGGTGAAGTTCTCGATGCTCGCACGCAGGTGTGGTCGGCCGAACGGGTGAACGACTTGACCGGATCCTTTCGTCCGGTCCCGGCGTGTGTCCCCGGTCACGGCGCGGTGCGCGCCCCGTAGGGTCGGAGCGTGTCCGCCCAGGTCCTCGCCGCTGCCCCCGGTGACTCCGGGGAACCCCGCGAGGCGAGCGCTCTGCAGGCGGCGGTCCGGGACTACCTCGCTCACCTGCAGGTGGAACGCGGCCTGTCCGCCAACACGCTGGGGGCCTACCGCCGTGACCTGGCCCGCTACGTGCGCTTCCTGGCCGGCCGGGGGATCACCGATCCCCGTCAGGTCGACGAGGCGGCCGTGAGCGCGTTCGTCGTGACCCTGCGCACCGGCGAGGACGGCGCGGCGGTGCTCACGGCCAGTTCCACCGCCCGGGCGGCCTCCGCCGTCCGCGGGTGGCACCGGTTCCTGCACGCCGAGGGCCGCAGCGCCGACGACCCCTCGGTCCTGGTGCGACCACCGGCGCCACCGCGTCGCCTCCCCGCGGCGCTGACGGTGGAGGAGGTCACCCGGCTGCTCGACGTCGCGCGGTCCGGCGGTGACGGCGTGCAGTCGGCCGTGCCCTTGCGCGACGCCGCGCTGCTCGAGGTCCTCTACGGCTGCGGGGCGCGCATCAGCGAGGCCGTGGGGCTCGACGTCGACGACGCGATGCCCGAGGTGCTGGGTGAGACGGGCGTGGTCCGGTTGCGCGGCAAGGGGTCGAAGGAGCGGGTGGTCCCCATCGGGTCCTACGCCCGCACCGCGCTCGAGCAGTACCTCGTCCGATCCCGTCCGCAGCTGGTGGCCGCGGGGCGGGGGACACCCGCGTTGTTCCTCAACACCCGTGGCGGTCGGCTCTCGCGACAGAGTGCGTGGGCGGTGCTCCAGTCGGCGGCGCGTCGGGCGGGGATCACCCGGGCCGTCTCGCCGCACACGCTGCGTCACTCCTTCGCGACGCACCTGCTGCGGGGAGGGGCCGACGTCCGGGTGGTGCAGGAGCTGCTCGGTCACGCCTCGGTGGCGACGACGCAGGTCTACACCCTCGTCACGGCTGATTCGTTGCGCGAGGTGCACGCGGAGAGCCACCCACGTGCTCACGACCCGTCCACCGCTCCACCACGCCCGGCGGACTAGGGTCACCCGCAGAGACACACCCGTCACACGCCCACGACTGCCCGAGGAAGTGCCCCGCCGTGACCAGCGAGTACCCCCAGCACGCCACCGGCACGCCGACGAGCGACGACGCTCGAGTGCCGGCTCCGGTGCAGGAGCCGGTGGCCCCGCCGGTGGTGCAGCCCCTCCCGCGGCCGGTCCCGCGTCCCTTCCCGCAGCGGCCCACCGCCCTGCCGCAGCCGATCCAGCAGCCGGTCGCGCAGTCCGAGCCCCGGCCCGAACCGCAGTCGCCCGTCGAGACGGAGCCGCAGCCCGTTCCGGCGGGCGAGGTCCGGGAGACCCGCGCGGTGCAGGGCGAGATCGAGCTGGGGCCGCAGAACGGCCCCACGGGGCGCCCGATGCCGGTCTTCCCGGTGCCGGCCCCGTTGGCGCAGCACGGTCCGGCGCGCGTCATCTCGATGTGCAACCAGAAGGGTGGGGTCGGCAAGACGACGACCACCATCAACCTCGGGGCGGCGCTGGCCGAGTACGGCCGCCGCGTGCTGCTGGTCGACTTCGACCCGCAGGGCGCGTTGTCGGCGGGACTGGGCATCAACTCCCACGAGCTCGACAAGACCGTCTACCAGCTCCTCATGGAGCGCGGGACCGACGTGCGCGAGGTCATCCGCGAGACCGCTGTCGAGGGTCTCGACCTGCTGCCCGCGAACATCGACCTCTCCGCCGCCGAGGTGCAGCTGGTCGGGGAGGTCGCCCGCGAGAGCGTCCTGGCCCGCGCGCTGCGGCCGGCCCTCGACGACTACGACGTCGTCCTCATCGACTGCCAGCCCTCGCTGGGCCTGCTCACCGTCAACGCGCTGACCGCCTCCCACGGGGTCCTGATCCCGCTGGAGTGCGAGTTCTTCGCGCTGCGCGGGGTCGCGCTGCTCGTCGAGACGATCGAGAAGGTGCAGGAGCGGTTGAACCCGGCCCTGGAGGTCGACGGGATCCTCGCCACCATGTACGACGGCCGGACCCTGCACAGCCGTGAGGTCGTGAGCCGTGTCGTCGAGGCCTTCGGCGACGACGTGTTCCACACCGTGATCGGGCGGACGGTGAAGTTCCCCGACGCGACGGTGGCGGCCGAACCCATCACGTCCTACGCGAGCAACCACCCGGGAGCAGAGTCGTACCGCCAGCTGGCCCGTGAACTCGTCGCCCGGGGTGACGCGGCCTGAGTCACCGCCCCGAACCTCCCGTGGCGTAAGGGATCCCGGGGTTTCCGGTGGCTCTGGGTCAGCGGCGAGGACCGTCCGTAGAACTCCGGCGTCCGTGCGGTGGTCTTGTGGTCGGGACCACGCTGCTGCTCCGTTGGGGCGACCCCGGACGGGCTAGGGTTCGGCCACACGAGACCGGTTTCCTAGGCCGGTCGGGGGAGGGGGCTCACCCGTGGGGGTCACGACAGGGACGGACGCCGTGGACGAAGGGTTCACGAGGTTCTCCGAGGAACACGCGCAGGGACAGTTGGTCCCGCGCATCGTCGACGTCGCGCTCGCGTGCGCCGACGAGGTCCTGGTCGCCGACGGCGTCGACCGGCTCACCGGGGCGGACCTGCTGCGCCGGGCCGCACTCGTGCGTTCGGCGGTGCTGGCCCACCACGCGGGTCTCGACCCCCGGGCCACCCCGGTCGCGGTGCTCCGCGGGCACGACGTCGGCGCCGTCGCCGCGATGGTCGGGGTGATCGCCGCCGGTCACCCCGTCGTCGTGCTCGACCCGACGACCCCGGCACCGAGGTTGCGGCACTACGTCGAGGCGGCCGGCGCGAGCCTCGTCGTCTCCGACACCGCACGGACCGCCACCGCGGCCGAGGTCGCCGCGAGGGTCCTCGACCCGGACTCGGCCGACGCGTCCGCCTGGCCCGACCACGTCGACGCGGCCGCCGCGCTGCTCGGCTCGCCGGCCGACCCCGACGACGTCGCGGTCATCGTCTACACCTCCGGTTCCACCGGCGCCCCGAAGGGCGTGGCCTGCGAGCACCGCTCGATCCTGCACGACACCTGGGTGAGCTCTGAGGGCACCGGTGCCTACCCGGCCGGCAGCGTCGTCGCGCACCTGCTGCCGATGGCGTTCAGCGCCGGGGTCACCCCGACCCTCGGGGCGTTGCTCGTCGGCGCCCGCCAGGAACTCTTCGACCCGCGTCGCCGCTCGATCGCGGAACTCCCGGGTTTCCTCGCCGACGTGGGCGCCGACGTCCTGCTCGCCTCGCCGGCCATCCTGCGGGGGGTCATCACCTCGCTCGGGACGCGGGGACGACTCCCCGGGCTGAAGAGCGTGACGATGGCCGGTGAGACCGTCCACGGTGCCGAACTCGCCGCGATCCGCCGCGCCGTCGGCCCGGACTGCGTGGTGCGCAACCGCTACGGATCGACCGAGACGTGGCTGATGACCGAGTACCCCATCAGCGGCGACGACGAGTCCCCCGACGGTGCGACGCCCGTCGGCTGGGCCGTTCCCGGCGCCCGGCTCCAGGTGGAACTCGAGGACGGCTCCCTCTCCGACGAGGGCACCGGGCGCGTCGTCCTCACCAGCCGCTGGCTCGGTGGTCGCTACTGGAACGCCCCCGAGAAGACCGCAGAGGTGTTCCGGGACAACCCGGACGGCTCCCGCACGTTCCGCACCAGCGACGTCGGGTCCCTCGGCAGCGACGGTTGCCTGCGTCTGCTCGGCCGCAGCGACCACAGCGTGAAGGTGCGCGGCCTGCTCGTCGAACCCGGGGAGGTCGACGCCCTGCTCTTCGCCCAGCCCGACGTCCGCGAGGCCCTCGTCGTCGGTCGCCCCTCCGCCCGCACCGGGCGGATGTCCCTGGTCGCCTACGTCGTCCCCGAGGGTCCGCGTCCGCAGGCCTCGGCCGTCCGGGCCGTGGTGCGCGAGAACCTGCCTTCGCACATGGTCCCCGAGCACGTCGTGTTCCTGGACGCGTTGCCGCGCACCGAACGCGGGAAGCTCGACCGGTCCCGACTCCCGGACCCCGCACCGAGTTCGGCTCCCTTCGAGGTTCCGCGCACGGGCTGGGAGGAGGTCGTCTTCGAACAGTTCTGCGCCGTCCTGGAACTGGAGGACCTCTCCATCCACGACGACTTCTTCGAACTCGGCGGCGACTCCCTCGCGGCCGAGGCCCTCGTGAGTCGCCTCGAAGCACTGGGGGACCAGTCGCTCGCCCAGATCGGGACCGCGACCCTCGCCGCCGCACCGACCGTCGCGTCGTTCGCGGCCGCCGCGCGGTCGAAGGTCCGCAGCGACCGGCCCACCCTCGTCCCGCTGCGTCCCGAGGGCGGGGAACGACCGCTGTTCCTCGTCGCCGGAGCGGGCAGCGCCGCGCTGGCGATGCGGACCCTGGCCCACCAGATCGTGCCCGGCATCCCCGTCCTCGGGTTGCAGGCCAACGGGTTGGAGAACCGGGCCCTGCCCGACTGGTCGGTCGGGCGCATCGCCCGCCGCCACGTCGCGACGGTCCGGGGGGAGCAACCCGAAGGCCCCTACCGGATCGCGGGGCACTCCCTCGGCGGTCTCATCGCCCTCGAGATGGCGCACCAGCTGCGCCGTGCGGGCCAGGAGGTCGAGACCCTGATCGTCCTCGACTCCTTCCCGCCGGACCCCGCGCTGATGCCCGTCGTGCACCACCCCTCGACGCTGGCCAAGCTGAAGGAAGGGGTTTCCCTCGCCCTCACCGGGATCAAGGCGCACTCCGGCCTCGGGCACTACATCCGGTTCTTCCGGCAGGGGAACTTCCTGCAGCGCAGGTACACCACCGAGGTCTACCCCGGTCGCACCCTCGTCCTCGTCGCGGGCGACGACGTGGACGCCGCAGCCCGCCGGCAGTGGGGTCCCCACCTCAGTGGCGACGCCCGCATCGTCGAGGTCGCCGGCGAGCACATGTCGATCCTGCGCGACCCGCGGGTGGCTCCGGTCGCCGCCCTCGTCTCGGCGGAACTGCGCCCCGCGGACGCGCCCGCCGTCCTCGACCTGCGGGAGCACCACGGGGAACTCGCCGACCGCTGACACCACGGATCGGGTGGGTCCGGGGCCGGGAACCCCGAACTCACCCGATCCGACCACACAGCGTCGTCACTGCTTGCGCAGAGCGGGTGACGCTGAAACCCCACACGGCGCAACCGGTCGCGATCCGTCACGGGTGCAGCGGGACCGCGTGCCACCTTTCTGGGCATGCCCTCGACCGCCGCCCCGCCCACCCAGCGCAGCGCCCGCCCCGCGCCGAGCGCCACCTCCGCGGCGCGGTTGCCCGGCCCCGTCCGGGAACGCCGTCCGGCGCTGATCGCCTCCGGTCTCGTGCTGGTCGTCGCCGGCTCGCTCGGCAGCGCCCTCGTGGTGCACCGCAGCGGAGACCGCGTCGACGTCCTCGTGGCCCGGCACGACATCGCTCCCGGCGCGGTGGTGACCGCGCAGGACCTCGGTACCGCCCGGGTGGCCGCCGACGGAGCTGCCGTCGTCCCCGCTTCCGCCCTGGCGAACTTCGTCGGCACCCACGCGACCTCGCGCATCCCCGCGGACACCCTGGTGAACCGGACGATGTTCCTGGCCGGGGACACCATCCCCACCGACGCGGCGGTCGTCGGGATCGTCCCCGGGTCCGAGCAGCGTCCCGGCGACGCGCTCGCCGCCGGCGACGTCGTCCGCGCCTTCCTCGTGGCCTCCGACGGCTCCAACACCGTCACGGGGCAGCCCGCCGGCACCGTCCTGCTCGCATCGGCCCGGGTCGTCGCCGGAGGCTCCGCCGCCGCCGCGGGCGTCGGTGACGTCGCCGGCGACCCGGGGACGGTGTCCCTGCTCGTCCCGACCGCCGACGCCGCCCAGGTCGTGGCCGCGGCCGCCGCGGGACAGGTCGCCCTGGTGCGCCTCGCCGACGCCACCGTCCCGCCCGTCGACCTCGTGCGGGAGTGACCGGTGGCCCTCGTCTCCTTCCTCTCCGCCAAGGGCTCTCCCGGGGTGACCACCACCGCCCTGCTCAGCGCGGCGCTCTGGCCGCACCCCTGCGTCCTCCTCGACGCAGACCCGGCCGGCGGTGACGTCGCCGCCCGCGTACCCGCCGTCGACGGCGGTGTCCTCGACCCCGACCGCGGCCTGCTGCCGCTGCTGACCAGTGCCCGCCGAGGTCTCAGCGGGGCGCAGGTCCTCGAGCAGGCCCAGGTCGTCGCCGGGGGCACCCGCGTCGTCTGCGGGATGACCGGGCCCGAGCAGTCCCTCGCCGCCGGGCGCGGCTGGTCGGCGCTCGCGAACGCCGTCGCCGACCTGCGCGACGGCGAGGTGCCCACCGACGTGCTCGTCGACGCCGGCCGTGTCGGCGCCGACGCCGTGCACCTCGACCTGCTGCGGGCCGCCGACACCGTGGTCCTCCTCGTCCGCGCCGACACCGCCGCCGTGCTGCACGGCCGGGAACGACTGCGCGTCCTCGGTGGTGCGCTGCGCCGACCCGACGGTCTGCTCCCGCGGACCGGTGTCGTCGTCGTGGGGGACCCGCACCGCCGCGACGCCGCGGACGCGGCGGCGGTCCTGACCTCCGTCGGCGACTGGGTCGAGGACTTCGGCCGCCTCCCGCTCGATCCCGCCGGAGCCCGCGTCTTCGACGGCGCCCGTTCGGCGCGCCCCGAACGCACCGCGCTGGTGCGGGCGGGGGTACCGGTGGTGGCCGCCCTGGCCGCCGCCGCCCACGGCGAACTCCAGCGAGGTGCCGCGTGAGCCTCCTCACCCACCGCGATTCCGACCGCGATTCCGACCGCGGCTCCAGCCGGGCCACCGGACGGTCCACGACCGGGCACCGATCGCACGAGGCCGTCGACCACGACCTGGTCCGGCGTCTGCGCGGCGTCGTCGCCGACCGCCTCTCCGCCCAGCGACGTCGCGACGACACCGCGGGCCGCACCCCCATGTCGGCTGCCGACGAACGGCAGTTCGCCCGGTCCCTCGTCGTGCAGGTCCTGGAGGACCACGCCCGCGCCGAGGTGGAGGCCGGCCGGCCGCCGTTGTCCGCCGAGGGCGAGGAATCCGTGGCCTCCGCCATCGGCGCGGCCCTCTTCGGCGTCGGACGACTCCAGCCGCTGCTCGAGGACCCCGACGTCGAGAACATCGACATCAACGGCTGCGACCGGGTGTTCGTCAGCTACGCGGACGGCCGGGAGGAACTCCACGGTGCCGTCGCCGAGTCCGACGAGGACCTCGTCGAACTCGTCCAGGTGCTCGCCTCCAACGTCGGACTCACCAGTCGGCCCTTCGACTCCGCCAACCCCCAGCTCGACCTCCGGCTGCCCGACGGGTCGCGGCTCTCGGCGGTCATGGGCGTCTGCCAGCGTCCGGCGCTCAGCATCCGCCGGGCCAGGCTCTCCAGCGCCACCCTCGCCGACCTCGTCGCGTCCGGTTCCATGACCGAGGACCTCGCGCAGTTCCTGCGGGCCGCCGTGCGGGCCCGCAAGAACATCATGCTCGCGGGGTCCACCAACTCCGGGAAGACGACCCTGCTGCGGGCGCTCGCGGCCGAGATCCCGCCGCACGAGCGGCTCATCACGGTCGAACGGGCCCTGGAACTCGGTCTGGACCAGCAGGTGCGCGAGCACCCGAACGCCGTCGCGTTCGAGGAACGGCTGCCGAACTCCGAAGGGGTCGGCGGGGTCACCATGGCCGAACTCGTCCGTCGTTCGCTGCGCATGAACCCCAGCCGGGTCATCGTCGGTGAGGTCCTCGGCGACGAGATCGTCACGATGCTCAACGCCATGAGCCAGGGCAACGACGGTTCGCTGTCCACCATCCACGCGAACTCCTCGGCGGAGGTGTTCAACCGCATCTCCACCTACGCCCTGCAGGCGGAGGAGCACCTGCCGGTGGAGGCCAGCCACATGCTCATCGCGGGCGCGGTGAACTTCGTGGTGTTCCTCGACAAGCAGAACACCTACCACTCCGGCGGGAGCCTGCGCCGCGCCGTCGCCAGCGTCCGCGAGGTCACCGGCGTCGACGGCCGCGTCCTCAGTTCCGAGGTGTTCCTGGCCGGTCGCGACGGGGTCGCCCGCGCGCACGCGCCGTTGCAGTGCGCCGACGACCTCGAGGCCGCCGGCTACGTCGCCCCCGTCCTCGAGCGGTGGGGTTCGTGAACGGCGCGGTGCAGACGCCACCGGAGTTCCTCGTCGCGTTCACCGCGGCGCTCGTCGGGCTGGGGATCCTCGTCCTCGTGCTCGGGGTCCACGGTCGGATCCCCGGACCGAGCTCCCGACCCGGGCTGCGCCGCGGTGCGGTCGCGGGACTGGGCCGGCAGGCGCTGCTCGGGATCGGTGCCGGCGTCCTGACCCTCGTCCTGACCCGGTGGGTCGTGGCGGGGATCGGCATCGGTCTGCTCGTCGCGTGCTGGCAGCGGCTGCTCGGCGGCAACGCCGAGGAGAACCGCGGCATCGCCCGACTGGAGGGTCTCGCGAACTGGACGGAGTCGCTGCGCGACACCATCGCCGGCGCGATCGGTCTGGAGCAGGCGATCCCCGCGACGACGGCCACCTCGGCGCCCGTGCTGCGGCCGTCGTTGAACCTCCTGGTGGACCGGTTGCGCATCCGCGAGCCGCTGCCGGACGCGCTGCTGCGCTTCGCCGGCGACGTCGACGACCCGAGCGCGGACGTCGTCGTCGCGGCGCTGGTGCTCAACGCGCGGTTGCGCGGCCCGGGGTTGCGTGACGTGCTCACGGCCCTGGCCACCTCGACCCGCGAGGAACTCGACGTGCGTCGCCGCATCGAGGCCTCCCGGCGCAGCATCCGCCGCAGCGTCCAGATCGTGCTGCTCATCGTCCTCGGGGTGATGGGGGTCCTCGCGGTGTTCAACCGCGACTACGTCGCCCCGTACTCCACGGTCGCCGGGCAGATCGCGCTGATGGTCGTCGCCGCGCTGTTCCTCGCCGGGCTGACCTGGCTGCGCCGACTCGCGAAGGTCGAGTCCCACGAACGGTTCCTGACCCACCCCGAGACCGGGAGGACGACGTGATGGACGGACTGGAACTCGCCCTGCTCACGGGGGCCGTGGCGGCCTCGGGCATCGTCGTCCTGCACGCCGCCCTGGTGCCGGCGCGGCCGTCGGTGTCCGTGCAGGTCGCCCGCCTCGACGGGGTCCGTCGCTCGACCCGGCGCACCGTCCTGTCCGCGGCGGAGGCCGCCGCCTCGGTCGCCCCCGACCGGGGGTTGTTCGGCCTGCAGGCCGCGTTCGGCCGGATGATGGCGACCCTCGCGGACCGTCTCGAGGTGCTCGCGGCCGAACGTGGCTGGCGGCTGCGGCGCACGCGCGCCGACCTCGCCGTGCTGGGCCGGCGGACGGGGGAGTTCCTCGCCACCAAGGTCGTCGCCGGGCTCGTGCTGCTGCTCCTCGCCCCGATCTGCTGGTTGTCGTTGCGCGCGTTCGGGGTCCCGCTCCCCGGAGGCGTCCCGTTGTCGCTCGCGCTGGTGATGGGTGGTCTCGGCTTCGTGGTGCCCGACCTCGCCCTGCGGGGCGACGCCCAGCGCCGTCGGCGGGACTTCCGCCGCGTCGTCGGGGTGTTCTCCGACCTGGTCGCGATGAACCTCGCCGGTGGTCGGGGTCTGCCCGAGGCGTTGCTGAGCTCGGCCTCCGTCAGCGACTACTGGGCCCTCGTCCGCATCCGCCAGGCCCTGGCCGGGGCGCGCTTGTCGGGCAGCACGCCCTGGCAGGCCCTCGGTGACCTCGGCGACGAACTCGCCGTGGCCGAACTCTCCGACCTCGCCGGTGCCCTGGCGCTGGCGGCCGACGACGGTGCGAAGATCCGCGCCTCGCTCGCGGCCCGTGCGGCCACGATGCGCCGCCGGGACATGGCCGACGTCGAGGGCGAGGCGGGGGAGAAGTCCCAGTCGATGCTCGTCGCCCAACTGGTCCTGTGCACCGCGTTCATGGTGTTCCTGGCCTTCCCCGCAGTCCACAACCTGATGGCCCAGTCGTGATCGAGAAACCTGTCGAAGGGAACCACCATGTCCGACAACCTCCTCCTGCTGTCCCGGCTCGCCCGGGTGCTCTCGGCCCGCGCCCGTCGGGCCGCGGCCCAGGGGCGCGACGCGGGAGCCTCCGCGCTGGAGTGGGCGGTCATCGCGGCGATCGTCGTCGTGGCGGCGACGCTCATCGGCGGCGCGGTGTACAAGATCGTGCAGACCAAGAGCGAGGAACTGACGAAGTGTTCGCAGACCACCGTCGGCGGCGTCTGCTAGTTCGCGACGACCGGGGTTCCGCGGCGCTGGAGATGGCGTTCATCGCCCCGGTGTTCCTGCTGCTGGTGTTCTTCGGCATCCAGGCGGGGTTGTGGGCCTACGGCCGTTCGGTCGCGCTGGCCTCGGCCCGCGAGGGCGTCGCGCAGTTGCGCGTCGTCCCCGACGAGCAGCAGGCGGTCGCGGCCGACCCGGTCGTCCGCGCCCACGTCGAGCAGTTCGCCGGGACCATCGGTCGGGAGTCGCTGCTCGACCCGCAGGCGAGCACGCGGTGGAACGCGAACCGCAGCGAGGTGAGCGTCGTGGTCACCGGCCACGTCATCAGCCTCGTCCCCGGTCTCGACCTCACCACGACGCAGCGGGCCTCCGGAACCGTCGAACGCTTCGGGAACGTCCGGTGAACCGCCCCCCGGGGGACGAGGGGAGCGTCGCGCTGGAGTTCACCCTGGTGGCTCCCGCGCTGTTCCTGCTCATCGCCCTGCTGCTGGCCTACGCCCGGGTCACCCAGGTCTCGGCCACGCTGGACTCCGGGGTCCGCGACGCGGCCCGAGCGGCCACGACCGCACGCAGTCCCGGTGCGGCGCAACACCGTGCCTACGCGGTGCTGCACGACGCCGTGGGTCCCGGGAACTGCGCGGACAGCCTCGTCGTGGAGCCCATCCCGGAGTTCGCCGCGGGGCGCGCGGTGACCGTCACCGCCCGGTGCAGCTACTCGGTGGCCGACCTCGGTCTGCCGGGTCTGCCGGGGTCGTTGTCGGTCACGAGTTCCTTCGCCAGCCCCCTCGACCCGAACCGGGAGCTGTCGTGAACCGGTTCCGGGGGGACGAGGGCTCCATCGCCCCGGCGGTGCCGGTCCTGGCGCTGGTCCTGCTGCTGCTGGCCGGTCTGGTGGTCGACGCGTCGCGGCAGCTGAGCGCCCGGGCCCGGGCCGTCGCCTACGCCGAGGAGGCGGCCCGCGCCGGCGCGGCCGCGATCGACCTGGACGCGGAGGACCTGGAACTCCTCCCCGAGGCCCAGGTCGCCGCGCGGGTCGACGCGTACTGCGCGGCGGCCGCCGCCTCGGGGGCGCCGATCGTCGACCCCGGGCACTGCTTCCGGGGGACCACGGACGTCGGTGATCCCCTGCACCGCCGGATCGTCGTGCGGACCCACGTCGAGATCGTGCAACCGGCCTCCCTGCTGGGGATCGTCGGTGTCGAGGAACTTCGGGCCTCCGGTGACGGGCGGGCCCGCCCCTTCGAGGGGACGAGCGAGGAGGACGTGACGTGCACGGAAACCGGATCCTGCTGATCGCCGCCGCGGGCGCGATCTCGTGCCTGACGGCGTGCTCGGACGGAGCGAGCGACGTCACTCCGCCCGCGGCGGCGGTCGCGGCGAACGCGGCCGCGCCCACCCCGACGGCTCCGCCGGCGCCGGTCCCCTCGACCGCGGTGGCCGGCGAGTTCGACGGCCGCTTCGACCGCGATGCCGCGGTGACGGCGTTGCGGGGGTACCTGCGCGAACAGGCCCTCGCGATCAACGCCGGTGTCGCCGACGCGGCAGCCGTTCCCGCGTTCACCGCCACCCTCACCCCGAACGGCCGGTCCTGGGCGCTGCCGTTGCTCGCGGCCAACCTCGGGGACCGGATGCCGGGCCCCTACCCGGTCGGCGTGCTCGCGAGCACGCGAGCGGGGGACGACCGCGTCGAACTCGACCTCTGCCTGCAGGACCGCGGGTGGCAGGTCGAGCGCACCAGCGGCGAGCCGGTGAACGCGGCCCACTACGGCGGCGCGCACGCCGTCGTCCTGCGCGTCGGCGACGCGTGGCTGGTCGACGACCTGGCCACCACCGGGGCCGACTGCGGTGCGGGCGACGTCGTCGAGGAGCGGTTCTGATGCGGCGCACCGCGGCGGTCCTCCCCGCGGTTCTCACTGCCGTCCTCGCCACCGCCGTCGTCGGTCTCGCGACCCCCGCGCAGGCGGCCGAGGCCGGCGGTGCCCGGGCGATGGCGGCCAACCACACCGGCTCCGACACCGACAACGTGCACGGCAGTTGCCGGACCTACGCCTCGTCGGCCGGCAACTACGGCGCCGTCTGTTCCGCGGGCGGGACGGCCAGGAACTACCGGGCGCTGCTCGGCGGTGCCCCGGTGCCGACCTGCTGGTTGCTGCCGCCGGACGAGACGGGCCCGACCATGGACTCGGCCACACCGTTCGGGCTCAGCACCGCGACACCGGTGCTCACGCCGGGGCCCACCGACACGCCCTCCCCGGTCGACGTCCCGTCGTCGGTACCGACCACGGCCCCCGTCACGCCGCCCGTCGTCGAGCCGACGCCGGGGACCCCTCCCACCACGACCGGACCGCCGGAACCCACGGTGACCGAGACCACGCCGGTGGAGGTGCCCGCGGACTTCCTGAAGGTGTGCATGACGACGCCCGTCGACCCGGTGACGCTCGCGCCCGCACGGGTCGTCGGGTACTCCAGTGGCGTCCTCCCGTTCCTGCGCAGTTCCCCGGACCGCCCGCCGTTCTGGTGGGAACTGACGGAGGGACAGCGCAGGTACCTCATCACCAAGGAGAGGACCGGCCGACTGCACCCGGGGATGCTCGTCACCTCGCCCTCCCGCACACCGCGTCTGGGACAGACCATCTCGTTCTCGGCCGAGGGCGACCGCGACGTCCCCCTGGACTACGGCCTGCTGCGCATGCGGGCCGAGTTCCGCTCCCTGACGGTCGCCTCCGGTGAACCGGGTCAGAAGGACGTCGAGTGCGCCGGTGGGGGCCGGGAACTCCTGCCCGGTGCGACCGAACGCACCGGACCCGGCATCTGCTCGTTCAGCTACTCGCAGACCTCCGGGGGCCGGGGCGACGGCGACACGTTCGACGTCCGCGCCACCGAGAACTGGCGGATCTGGGTGAGCGACGACGACGGCCTGAGCTGGACGGTCGAACGGGACGTGCAGATCCCGCTCCAGCTCGACCTGCGCGTCACCGAGATCCAGACCCTCGTCGTCCCGCTCGCGCCGTGACCCCCGCATGACCACCCGATCCGAACGCCCCACCGAACCGAGGCGAGACCCGTGAGCACTGCCACCCCCACCCGGACGGCCCGGAACCCGACCCCCGCTCCGCACCGGTTGCCCCGTGCGCCGATGTCGCGGGCCGCACGCGTCGGCGAGGTCCTGCGCGGCCTCGGCGCCGCACTCGTGCTGCTCGCCGTCCTGGTCGGCGTCCCGTTCGCCCTGGTGGAACTCGTCGGCAACCCGTTGCCCACGACCGCACCGACCCGCGCGTGGCTCGACGCGGAACTCAGCGCCGGGGCCGTGCTCGACGTCCTGGCCGTGGTGCTGTGGCTGGTCTGGGTCCACTTCGTCGTCTGCGTCCTCGCCGAGGCCCGGGCCTGGATCGCGGGTGGACGCTCCGGGAAGGTGCCGGTGGGCGGGGCCAACCAGCTGCTCGCGCACCGTCTGGTGGCCGCAGTCCTCCTGTTGGCCTCGGGCGCGGTGTGGGTGCCCGGGACCGTCGCGGTCCTCGAGACCGTCCCGGTGGGCTCGACCGCCGCGGTCCAGGTCGTCGGTGTCGAGACGGGCGCCGCGCGGAGCGTGGTGACGGCCGGGGCCTCGCAGGCCGCGCCTGCCGCTACCCCCGACCTCGGCTGGAGCGCCCGTTCCCGCGCGGAACCCGTGCTGTACGTCGTCCAGCCACCCGAGGGGCGTCACCACGACTGCCTCTGGGACATCGCGGAACGAACGCTCGGCGACCCGATGCGCTACCACGAGATCTTCGCCCTCAACGCGGAACGGGTGCAGGCCGACGGTTCCCGCCTCGTCGACGCGGATCTGATCCGGCCCGGCTGGACGTTGCTGCTGCCGGCCGACGCGGTCGGTGCGACCGCGGTTCCGCTGAGCGCACCCGCACCCGGGGTTCCGGCCGCCGGGGTCGGGGCTCCGGTCGAGCACGCGAACTCGACCGCGACCCAGGACGCCCGGGACGCCCAGGACGACCTGGTCTCCCGGGCCGCGCTGTCCGGCGGGTTGCTGCTCGCGGGCGTCGTCGTCGCGTTGCGACGGCCGGGAACCCCGGCAGCGGCCACGGCCGCCGATGCCCTCACCGCGACCTCCGACCCCGGTCGGGCCCGGTTCCTCGACCACGCGCTGCGCCGGCTGGCGCAGGACCGCGCGGCGGCGGGTCTGGCGTTGCCCGACGTCGTGGCCGCCCACCTCTCCGCCGACGAACTCGTGCTGCACCTCGGGGTGCGCGGTGAGGGTCCGGCAGCGGTTCCGCCGCGACCGTGGACCGTCCTCGAGGGCGGTGCCTGGCGGGTGCTGCTGGCCGACCTGCCCGGCGCCACCGCCCTCGGCGTCACGGCTCCGGACGTTCCCGCGCCGTTCCCGACCCTGGTCGACGTGGCCGTGTCGGGGACGCACGAGATCCTGCTCGACCTGGAGAGCGCGCCGGGGATCGTGGCGATCGGTGGGCACCACGACACCGCCCGCGACGTCGTCGCGTCCATGGCCGTGGAACTCGCCGTGAACTCCTGGTCGGACGGGGTCGACGTCCACCTCGTGGGTTTCGGGGACGACCTGTCGGTCCTGGCGCCGGAGAACCTCCACCCGCACCCGCTGCTGGACGAGGTCCTCGACCGGCTCGAGCGGCACGGTTTCCGGGAGACCGGTGCGGACCTCCTGGCGGGGCGGTCGGACCGGGTGGGGGACAGGCCGCGGCCCAGCGTCGTCGCGTTGTCCGGGCCGCCGACGGAGACCCAGGCGGACCGGCTGCAGGCTCTGGTGGGCGGTGGTCGGACCCCGGTGGCCGTGGTGTGCGTCGGCGACGTCCCCACCGCGAGCTGGCGTTTCGCCGTGACCGCCGAGGGAACCCTGGACCTCGGGGTCCTGGGTCTGGCCGGCCGGGCGCGCAGGCTCCCCCCGTCGGAGTACACCGCCTGGGCGGCTGCTCTGCGGGGCTGAAGGATCCCCCGAACGGGGTGTGGAAACCGGACCGGTCGACGCGCCGGGGTGGTCCACTTGAAACTCCTCGTCCGACCGGTCGAGGTTCTCCGAGTTCCGAAGGACGGAAGCACCATGGCGAACATGAACGTCACCTACGACGACATGCGTTCCGCGGCGAGCAACCTCGAGAGCGGCAAGGCGGAGATCGCCGACCGCCTCATGCGGCTGAAGTCGCTGGTCGACGGCCTCGTCTCCAGCGGCTACGTCACCGACCGCTCCTCGGTCGCGTTCAAGGACTCCTACGACGAGTTCAACACCGGCATCACCCAGGTCCTCGAAGGCCTGACCGGCATGTCGTCCTACCTGAACAGCGCGGCGCAGACGCTGTCCGACGCCGACACCCAGCTGGCCTCCAGCCTCGGCCGCTGACCCACCCCGCGCGCCGGGCACCCCGCGCGGGTGCCCGGCCGGGCGACCGGGACCGCCGACCGGAACCGGTGAGGGGTTCCCGTCCCCGACCCGTGGGTCGACGTCGAGGGCCGCGGTGCTCGGGCCGACCGCCTCGACGGTGTGACACCGCGGACCACGAGGTCACCCACCCGGGTGCACCCCCCGCTGCCGGGGGGTGACGACCTGCGGACCCGCTGCGCCGCACGGGGGAGGGCCCTCGCACGGCCGGGCGCACCCGGTCACGCTGGAGGACCGCCGAGTTCTCGAGGAGCAGTCCCATGCGTCTGGCCGTCACGGTCGTCGACCCCCGCGAGGGGACCCGTCGTGACGCCGTCGTCGAGGCGGATCCACGCACGCCGCTGGGTGACCTGACCTCCGCCCTGGGGACCCGCGGGGCCCGGCTCTTCCACGACGGCCGGGAACTGCTGCCCGAGACCCTGCTCGAGGACAGCGGCGTCCGTGAGGGCGCCGTCCTCAGCCTGCACGACGCCGGCGGGTGCGTCCCGGCGGAACCCGGCGGGCTCGTCGAACTCCGCGTCGTCGGAGGCCGGGGGGCGGGGGCGGTGCACCGGTTGGGGGTGGGGGAACACCTCGTCGGCCCCACGGGTCCGGTCGTCGTCGCCGGTCGGGCGATCGTCCGCATCGCGGTCGCGCCCACGGGTGCCGTCATGGTCTCGGCGGTCGAGGGCGACCCCCGGCTGGAGGCCGCGGAACTCACCGACCCGCGGTTGTGGGTCGCCGGCGACGTGCTCGACCTCGGTGGCGCGGTGCTCGGGATCGGGGTCCCCGCCGTCCCGGACGCCGTGCTGGAACCCACGGCGACCTCCGCCGACGACGTGGTGGGTCTCGACTACAACCGGCCACCGCGGTTGCTGCCCCCGGACCTCACGACGAGGTTCCGGTTGCCGAACCCACCCGGGGACCCGACCCGTCGTCCCTTCCCGGTGGTCGCCGCCCTCGTGCCGTTGTTCATGAGCGCGGCCATGGTCACCATGAGCCACAACTACTACTACCTCGTGATCGGTCTCCTGAGCCCGGTGGCGGTTGTGGCGAACGCGGTCGTGGACCGGCGCGCCGGACGCACCACCCACCGCGAGGTGCTCGCCCGCTACCGCCGGGAGAAGCTGGCGATCGAACGCGATGCCGCCGAGGCCCTCGTGGCCGAACGACGCGCCCGTCGCGCGACGTCCCCCGACCCGGCGGAGCTCCTGCTCACCGCGATCGGCCCGCGGGCCCGGCTGTGGGAACGCCGTCGCCGCGACGCGGACCACCTCGACGTCCGGCTGGGCCTCGCCGACCTGCCCTCCACCGTGGTCGTCGAGGATCCCGAGGAACTCGAGCACCGCCGTCAGGTCTCCGCCACCGCGCACCGGGTTCCGGTGACCGTCTCGTTGCGGGAGAACCCGGTCACCGGGGTCGCCGGAACGGGTGCCCGCGCCCTCGCCAGCCGGTGGCTGGTGCAGCTGGCCGTGCTGCAGAGTCCCCGCGACGTGTCGTTGCACGTCCTGACGACCCCCGCGGGCCTCGCCGAGTGGGATTGGCTCCGGTGGGTCCCGCACGCGCGTTCCGAGGCGGGCGGCGCGGCGTCGGTCTTCGTCGGCACGAGCACCGAGACCTGGGCCCGGCGCGTCGCGGAACTGGCGACGGTGCTCGAGGACCGTCGCCGGACCCTCGCCGGACTGGCCTCCGGGACCCGGCTGGACGCGCCGGACCTCGTCGTCGTCCTGGACGGGGCCCGCCGGCTGCGGTCGTTGCCGGGGGTCGTCACCCTGCTCACCGAGGGGCCTGCGCTGGGGATCCGCGTCGTCTGCTGCGAGGGCGACCGCCGGTCACTGCCCGAGGAGTGCTCCGCCGTCGTCGAGGAACGCGCCGACGGGACCCTGCGCGTCGAACGGCAACGTCACGCCCCGGTCGGTGGGATCCTCGCCGACGTCCCCGCACCCGGGTGGGCGGGGCGGATCGCCCGGGCGATGGCCCCCGTCCGCGACGCCGGCGACGACGACTCCGGCGCCGGGCTTCCCGACCGGTCCCGGTTGCTCGACGTCCTGGACCTGGAACCTCCGACGCCGCAGGGCGTCGCGGCACGCTGGCTCCGGCGACCGGCGAGCACCACGGCCGTCGTCGGGGAATCCCTCGACGGGCCGTTCGGCATCGACCTGCGCGCCGACGGCCCGCACGGACTCATCGCCGGCACCACGGGTTCCGGCAAGTCCGAACTGCTGCAGACCATCGTCGCCTCCCTCGCGGTCGCCAACCGGCCGGACGCCATGACCTTCGTCCTCGTCGACTACAAGGGCGGCGCGGCGTTCAAGGACTGCGTCGACCTGCCGCACACCGTCGGGATGGTCACCGACCTCGACACCCACCTCGTGGGACGGGCCCTGACGTCGCTGGGGGCGGAACTCCACCGTCGCGAGCACCTGCTCGCCGAGGTCGGGGCGAAGGACCTCGAGGACCACGACGACCTGCGAGAAGCGCACCCGGACCGGGAGCTGCCCCGCATCCCGCGTCTGCTCATCGTCATCGACGAGTTCGCCTCCCTCGCCCGGGAACTCCCCGACTTCGTCACCGGCCTGGTGAACATCGCCCAGCGCGGCCGGTCGCTGGGGATCCACCTGTTGCTGGCGACCCAGCGCCCGACCGGTGTCGTGAGCGCCGAGATCCGCGCCAACACCAACCTGCGCATCGCGCTGCGGGTCACCGACGTGGGGGAGAGTTCCGACGTCCTCGACGCTCCGGACGCCGCGCGGATCGCCAAGGGAACACCGGGCCGGGCCTACGTGAAGCTCGGGCACGGTTCGCTCGTCCCGTTCCAGTCCGGACGCGTCGGCGGACGGCGGCCGGGGGTCTCGCGCGACACGGCGGTTCCCGCGCCGTGGTCGGCACCGTTGCGCCTCGAGGACCTCGGCCGCCCCGTCCCGCGCCGGCCGAAGGGTCCCGCCGCGAAGGACGACGCCGCCGAGACCGACCTGCGCCACCTCGTCGACGCCGTCCGCGGCGCGGCGCGCGAACTGCAGGTCCCGACCCCGCACAGCCCGTGGCTCCCGGCGCTGCCGGAACTCCTCACCGCCGGGGAACTCCCCGCCCCGAACCGACCCCTGGCCGCGAGCTTCGGCGTGGTCGACGTCCCCGAACGCCAACGCCGGGATCCGTTGGCGTTCGACCTCGCCACCGACGGCCACCTCTACGTGGTCGGCGCACCCCGCAGCGGACGCTCGCAGGTCCTGCGGACCCTCGCGGCCCGGCTGGCCGAGCAGGTGCCCACCGCGGACCTGCACCTGTACGGCCTCGACTGCGGGGGCGGCGCGCTGCTGGCCCTGGCCGGTCTCCCGCACACCGGGGCGATCGTCCAGCGCAGCGAGACCGACCGCGCGGTCCGGTTGCTGACCCGGTTGCGCAACGAGGTGCTGCGTCGCCAGGCGGGGCTCGGGGTGCTCGGCGTCGCCGACGTCGGCGAACAACGGGCCGTCTCGCCGGACCCCTGGCCGCACCTGGTCCTGCTGCTGGACCGCTGGGAGGGGTTCCTCGGCGGGCTCGCCGAACTCGACGGCCAGGCGCCGCTCGAGCTCGTCACGATGCTGCTGCGCGAAGGAGCGGGCGTCGGGGTCCACCTGGTCGTCGCGGGCGACCGGCAGCTGCTGACCGGGCGCACCGGGACCCTCGTCGAGGACAAGCTGCTGCTGCGCCTCACCGACCGCGCGGACGCGACGATGGCCGGGCTCTCGGCCCGCCAGGTCCCCGAGGACATGGCGCCCGGGCGGCTGCTGCGCGCCGGTGCGGGCGCCGCCTCCGGCCAGGAGGCCCAGGTCGCCGTCCTCGGCGCCGACCCGTCCGGCCCGGGCCAGGTCGCCGCGCTGTCCGAGCTGGGCGGCCGGCTGCGGGCCCGTGACGGTGCCCTCCCGCGGGAGAGGCGACCGTTCCGCCTCGACACCCTCCCCGCCCACCTCGACTACCCGCGCGCCCTGGAGCTCACCGAGACCGGCCCCGGGCGCCTCGTCGCCCTCGTCGGCGTCGGCGGGGACGACCTCGCCGGACTCGGACCCGACCTGCTCGCGGGGGCGGGCACCGCGATCGTGGCCGGCCCCGCCCGGTCCGGGCGCAGCACCGTCCTGCTCACGATGGCGCGCTCGCTGCTGGACCAGGGCGCGGAGGTCGTCGTCGCCGCGCCCCGGCCCTCCCCGTTGCGGGACCTGGCGGGCCGGCCGGGGGTCCGGGCCGTGCTCATCGGCGACGACCTGACCGTCGAGGACCTCGAACCGGTCCTCGGTCCCGCGGCCGGACCCGCCGTCCTGCTCGTCGACGACGCCGAGCTGCTGAAGAACTGCGCCGCCGACTCCTGGCTCGCCGCCCTGGTGGCCCGCGCGGGCCGCGACGGGACGGGCGTCATCGTGGCGGGGGAGACCGCCGAGGTCGGCGCGGGCTTCTCCAACTGGCAGGTCCCGTTGCGCCGCAACCGGTGCGGGGTTCTCATCGCCCCCAGCGACATCATGGCCGGTGACGTCGTGGGGGTGCGGGTCCCGCGCAGCGCGCTCGGAGCCCCGGCCCAGCCGGGCCGGGTTCTGCTGCACACGGGCGACGGCGAGCTGCGCACCGTGGCCGTCCCGCAGTCGGTAGCCTGACCGCGTGCCGGCCAGCCCCTCCCCGACGAGTCCCGGGACCTCCGAGCAGGTCCCCGGTGGCCCCGTCGTCGACGGCCCCGTGACCGAGCAGGCTCCGTCGGTCGAGACCGGCCGGGGGGGCTTCGCCGTCCACCTCGACAACTTCGACGGCCCCTTCGACCTGCTGCTCGGTCTGATCACCAAGCACCAGCTCGACGTCACCGAGGTGGCGATCGCCCGCGTCACCGACGACTTCATCGCCCACCTGCGCGAGGCCTCGAAGCAGGACGAGGGCTTCGACCTCGACGAGGCCAGCGAGTTCCTGCTCATCGCCGCGACCCTGCTCGACCTCAAGGCGGCCCGCCTGCTCCCCGCGGCCGACGTCGAGGACGCCGACGACCTCGCCCTGCTCGAGGCGCGCGACCTCCTCTTCGCCCGCCTGCTGCAGTACCGCGCCTACAAGCAGGTCGCCGCCCTGCTCGCGGAACGCTTCGCCGACGCCTCCCGCCGGGTGCCGCGCGCCGTCGCGATGGAACCGCACTTCGAGAAGCTCCTGCCGGAACTCGTGCTCACCGTCAGCCCGGAGCAGTTCGCGGCGCTCGCCGCTCGCGCCCTCACCCCCAAGCCGATCGCGATGGTCGGGTTGGACCACCTGCACCAGTCCGCCGTGAGCGTCCGCGAGCAGGCGACCCTGATGGTCGACCGCTTGCGGCGCAGGGGAACCGTCACGTTCGCGGAACTCGTCGAGGACGCCGGGGAGGGGGAACTCGGCACGCTGGTCATCGTCGCGCGGTTCCTCGCCGTCCTGGAACTGTTCCGCGAGCGCCGGGTGCGCCTGGACCAGCCCGAGGCCCTGGGTGTGCTGACGGTGCGCTGGGACGCCCAGGCCGAGGCGAACCAGGGTGAGGCGGCGGCCGCGGTGCCCGCGGGGTTGGACGAGTTCGAGGGTGCTCCCGGCGCCCCGGGAGGGAACGGGTCGTGACCGGAGATGTGCTCGACGAGGCGGCGCAGGACGACGGGGGTCGCCGGATCCGCGGTGCGCTCGAGGCCGTCCTCATGGTGGCCGACGAACCGGTGCAGTCGCGCGCGCTGGCCCGCGCGACGGGGGAGAACGCCGACGAGGTCGATCTGCTGCTGCGCGAACTGGCGGGGGAGTACGCCGAGCAGGGGCGTGGGTTCGAGCTGCGCGAGGTCGGCGGTGGGTGGCGGATGTACTCCCGGGCCGAGCACGCCGACGTCGTCGAGGCGTTCCTGCTGGACGGGCAGACCGCGAAGCTGACCCAGGCGGCGCTGGAGACGCTGGCGATCGTCGCCTACCGCCAGCCCGTCAGCCGCGCGCGGGTCTCCGCGGTGCGCGGCGTGAGCGTCGACGGGGTGATGCGGACGTTGCTGACCCGTGGGCTGGTCTGCGAGGCGGGGGTCGAGGTGTCCTCGCAGGCGACGCTCTACCGCACGACGGAGGAGTTCCTGCAGCGGATGGGGCTCGACAGCCTCGAGGACCTGCCGCCGCTGGCGCCCTTCCTGCCGGAGGAGGTGTCGATGGACGACCTCGAGCCGCGGGAGCTCCTGGCCGAGCCGATCCCGCAGTCGATCGCCGAGCCGATCCTCGAGCCGGTTCCGAGCACTCCCGATGTGCGCGACAATGGCGGGTCGGAGCCCGAGGCTCCCGCGGCCGGGCCGGAACCGGAATCGGCCGAACCCCAGCAGCAGGAGGACACACCATGAGCCCGAAGGCGCCCCGCAGCAGCGGTGGCCGAGGGCAGGGCCGCCCCCAGAGGTCGGACCGCCCCAGCACCGGAGGTCGTCCCTCCGGCAAGAGCGGCGGCCGGCCCCAGCAGGGCGGGCCGAAGGGGACCGGCGGGAAGGCCGCACCCGGCGCCCGCCGCGGTTCCGCGAAGCGGATGACGGACAACGTCAAGCCGGCGCCGCAGCCGCCGCGTCGCGGTCCGGGCCCGGTCAGGGCCCACCCCGGCACGGACGTCCACGACCCCGAGGGCGTGCGTCTGCAGAAGGTCCTCGCCCAGGCCGGGGCCGGGTCCCGTCGCGCCTGCGAGGAGATGATCACCGCGGGCCGCGTCACCGTCGACGGTGAGGTCGTCACCGAGCTCGGGGTCCGCATCGACCCGACGCGCCAGGTCGTGCACGTGGACGGCATGCGCTTCTCCATCGACGACGAGCTCGTCTACATCATGGTGAACAAGCCCAAGGGCGTCGTCTCCACCATGTACGACGAGGACGGCCGGCTGAACCTGGCCGACATGGTCGGTCCGCGCGAGGAACGGCTGTTCCACGTCGGCCGCCTCGACCTCGAGACCGAGGGCCTGATCCTGCTGACCAACGACGGGGCGCTGACCCACCGGTTGCAGCACCCCTCGTTCGGGGTGCAGAAGACCTACCTCGCCGAGGTCCGCGGTCCCGTCAAGCGTGACCTCGGGCGCAACCTGCGCGCCGGGATCGAGCTCGACGACGGCCCGGTGCAGGTCGACTCGTTCAAGCTGGTCGACTCCAAGCCGGGCTACGCCCTGGTCGAGGTGATCCTGCACGAGGGTCGCAAGCACATCGTGCGTCGTCTGCTGGAGGCCGAGGGCTACCCCGTCCTGAAGCTGGTGCGCGTGCAGATGGGCCCGATCGTCCTGGGTGACCTCAAGCCGGGCAAGAACCGCCGCCTGACCCGCGGCGAGGTCCAGCAGCTCATGGCGGTCGCGGGGCTGTGAGCGCTGCGCAGTCCGGGACGGATACCCTGCCGCGCGTGTCGGTTCGGGCGGTTCGTGGTGCGGTGCAGGTGGACGTCGACGAGCGCGGGGAGGTGCTGTCGCGGACGAGGGACCTCGTCCAGGAGGTCGTCCAGGCCAACGACCTGACCCTCGACGACTTCATCAGCGTGATCTTCACCTCCACCGCCGACCTGGTCTCGGAGTTCCCCGCCGTCGCGGCGCGGGAGCTCGGGATGGGTGACGTGCCGCTGATGTGCGCGCGCGAGCTCGAGATCGCCGGGTCCATGCCCCGGGTGATCCGCCTGATGGCCCATGTCGAGACCACACGGGCCCGCAGCGAGATGAAGCACGTCTACCTCAACGGTGCGCAGGCCCTGCGGCGCGACATCGCGCAGTGACCGGCCCGGTGGTCCCGACGTGACGCTCGACGCGGCCGCACCGGCCCGCACCCGGGGGACGGTGCGCGTGGTCGGCACCGGCCTGCTGGGCACCTCGGCCGCCCTCGCGCTGACCCTGCGCGGGGTGGACGTGGTCCTCGTCGACCCCTCGCCGACGGCGGTCGCGCTGGCCCGTGACCTGGGTGCCGGTCGCTTCCCCGCGGCGGGCGACGACCCGGCCCTGGTGCTCGTGGCCGCACCGCCCGACGTCGTCGCGGAGGTCGTCGCGGCCGAGCTCGCGGCGTTCCCGCGAGCCGTCGTCACCGACGTCGCCAGCGTCAAGGGCGGACCCCTGGCCAGCCTCACCGCCGCGGGTGCGGACCTGCGTCGCTACGTCGGCAGCCACCCGATGGCGGGGCGGGAACGCTCCGGTGCGGTGTCCGCGCGGACGGACCTGTTCGCCGGTCGGCCCTGGGTGATCGCCGCGACCGGGGTCACCGACCCCGTCGCGGTGCGAGCCGTCCGCGACCTCGCGATGGACTGCGGCGGGGTGCCCGTGACGATGGCCGCGGCCGAGCACGACGCGGCCGTGGCCGTCGTCTCGCACGCCCCGCAGGTCGCCGCGAGTCTCGTCGCCGCCCGCCTGCGCGAGGCCTCCGAGACCGCCGTCGGGCTCGCCGGTCAGGGGTTGCGCGACGTCACCCGGATCGCCGGCAGCGACCCCACGTTGTGGGCGCAGATCCTGGCCGGCAACGCCGCCCCCGTGGCCGACGTGCTCGAGGACCTGCGCCGCGACCTCGACGACGTCGTCGGCGCGTTGCGGGCGCTCGCCCTCGACCCGACGGCTCCCGGCGCCCGCGGTCGCCTGGCCCGGGTGATCGCCGACGGGGGGTCCGGGCGCGACCGGATCCCGGGCAAGCACGGCAGTGCGCCGACGGCCTACACCACCGTCGTCGTGGTCGTCCCCGACCGGCCGGGGGCGTTGGGACGGTTGCTGACGGAGGTCGGCGAGGCGGGCGTGAACCTCGAGGACCTGCGGCTGGAGCACTCCGAGGGGCAGGCCGTGGCGCTGGCCTCCATCGACGTCCTCCCCGCGTCCGCCGACCCGCTCACCGAGGCCCTGCGGGCGCGCGGGTGGACGGTTCCCCGCTGAGCCCGGCCACGGCTCCGGGCCGGCCGGTGACGATTCACGGCGGGGTGCCCGCGTCGACTAACCTCGACCGGTGTCCTCCTCGTCCGCTGCCAGTGGCCCCGTCGCGTCCGCAACCGTCCCCGACGAGGTGTCCGTGGTGAGCAGTTCCCTCGTCGTGGCCGTCGACGGCCCCTCCGGCAGCGGCAAGTCCAGCGTGAGCCGGGCCGCGGCCCGTGCGCTCGGCGTGGCGTTCCTGGACACCGGGGCGATGTACCGCGCGGTGACCTGGGCGGCGATGCGGGACGGGATCGACCTGGGCGACGCGGTCGCCGTCGCCACGCACGTGCGCAGCGTCACCCTCTCGATGGGTACGGACCCCGCGGCGCCCACGGTCGCCGTCGTCGGCGCGGACGGAGCCGAGACCGACCTCACCGAGGCCGTGCGCTCCGCCGAGGTCACCGGCAACGTCAGCGCGGTCGCCTCGGTACCCGACGTTCGCCACGACCTGGTCCTGCGTCAGCGCGCGCTCATCGAGTCCGCCTGCGTCGCACCGCTCGCCGGTCGCAACGCGGGGGTCGTGGCCGAGGGCCGCGACATCACCACGGTCGTCGCCCCCGACGCGGACGTGCGGATCCTGCTGACCGCGGACGAGAGCGTGCGCCTGGCCCGCCGTGCGCAGCAGGACCTCGGTGCGGCCGACGAGGCCGCCGTCGCGGCGACCCGCCACGCCGTCGTCGAACGGGACCGCGTGGACTCCCGCACGACGGCCTTCACCTCCGCCGCCGACGGGGTCGTGACGCTCGACTCCACCCACCTCGACTTCGAGGGCACCGTCGCCGCCGTGCTCGAGGTCGTCGCGCGGGCCACCACGCCCTCCGGGGAGCGGCCGTGAACAAGGCTCCCGTGGGCGGTTCCCATCCCGACGCGCCGAGGCCCTGGACCCGGGCCGTCGGCACGCTCTTCGCTAGGGGCCTCTGGAACTCCAGGGTCATCGGTGCGGAGAACGTCCCGACGACCGGTCCGGTGCTCTTCGCCGCCAACCACGCCTCGATCATGGACGGCCCGTTGCTGTACGGCGTCACGCCGCGGGCCGCGCACTTCCTCGTGAAGAAGGAGATGTTCGAGGGCTCCGCGCTCAACCGCTTCGTCGGCTGGTCGCTCCTGCAGGCCGGGCAGATCCCGATCGACCGGACCCGCGGCGACCGCGACGCGCTGCAGTCCGTGCTCGCCGTCCTCGCCGCGGGCGGCGCGGCCGGGGTGTTCCCCGAGGGCACCCGCGGTCGCGGTGACGCCGCGAGCGTGCGCAGCGGCATTGCGTGGATCGCGTTGCAGTCCGGCGCCCCCGTCGTGCCCGTCGCCTGCCTCGGAGCGCACCGGGCCGGCGAGAAACCCCGCTCGGTGCCCCCGCTGCGCCGCAAGCTCAGCTTCTGCTTCGGCGAACCCTTCACCGTGGTGAAGGACCCCGGCGTACCAGGGCGTGTCGCCCTGGCCGACGCCGTCGAGCAGGTCCGGGTCAAGCTGTCCAGCCACGTGCTGGACTCCTTGCAGCGCACCGGCATCCACCTACCCGAAGACCAGGACGGTGTCGACGAGCTGGGGCTCGGCGAGATGGCGTCCGACGACGTGCCAGGAGGCACCCGGTGAGCACCACCCCCGAGAACCCCGAAACTCCCGACGAGACCCAGGTTCCCGACGAGAACGTCGAACGCGCTCTGCGCGTCGGCCTCGACGACTACGACCTCTCGCCCGAGGACGTCGCCCTGCTGGAGTCCGACGGCTCCGACGACGGTGACGACGCCCCCACGGGCCCGCTGCCGGTGCTGGCCGTCGTCGGCCGGCCCAACGTCGGGAAGTCGACGCTGGTGAACCGCATCATCGGCCGCCGCGAGGCGGTCGTCGAGGACGTGCCCGGCGTCACCCGTGACCGTGTCGCCTACCCGGCGAACTGGGCCGGCCGCGACTTCACCCTCGTCGACACCGGCGGCTGGGAGGCCAAGGCCGAGGGCCTCAACCTCGCCGTCGCCGACCAGGCGGAACTCGCGATCGAACTCGCCGACGCGGTGATGTTCGTCGTCGACGGGACCGTCGGCGCGACGGCCAGCGACGAGCAGGTCGTCCGCCTGCTGCGCAAGTCCGGTCGTCCCGTGACCCTCATCGCCAACAAGGTCGACGGTCCCCGCCAGGAGGCCGACGCGACCGAGCTCTGGGGCCTCGGCCTCGGTGAGCCGCACCCCGTCTCGGCGCTGCACGGGCGCGGTACGGGCGACGCCCTCGACGCCGCGGTGAAGACGCTGCCTGCGGTCTCCGCGGTCGGTGGCGGCTACCAGCTGGAGGGCGGCCCGCGGCGCGTCGCGCTGCTCGGGCGTCCCAACGTCGGCAAGTCCTCGATGCTCAACAAGCTCGCCGGGTCCGACCGGGTGGTCGTGCACCCCACGGCCGGCACCACCCGCGACCCCGTCGACGAGCTCATCGAGCTCGGTGGACGCACCTGGCGCTTCGTCGACACCGCCGGCATCCGTCGTCGCGTGCACCTCACCAAGGGCGCCGACTTCTACGCCTCGCTGCGCACCCAGACCGCGCTGGAGAAGGCCGAGGTCGCCGTCGTCCTCGTCGACGCCAGCGAGCCGCTGGCCGAGCAGGACATCCGGGTCATCTCCACCGTCGTGGAGTCCGGGCGGGCCCTCGTCGTCGCCTACAACAAGTGGGACCTGACCGACGAGGAGCGCCGGCACTACCTCGAGCGCGAGATCGAGAAGGAACTCGTCCAGATCCCGTGGGCGCCCCGCGTGAACGTGTCGGCCTTCACCGGCCGGCACATGGAGCGTCTCGTCCCCGCGATCGACATCGCGCTGGACTCGTGGGAGATGCGCATCCCCACCGGGCGCCTCAACGCGTTCCTCGGCTCGATCGTCGCCGCCCACCCGCACCCGGTGCGGGGCGGCAAGCAACCGCGCATCCTCTTCGGGACTCAGGCCTCGACCAAGCCGCCGCGCTTCGTCATCTTCGCCAGCGGCTTCCTCGAGGCCGGGTACCGCCGGTTCATCGAGCGTCGTCTGCGCGAGGAGTTCGGCTTCGAGGGCACACCGATCGAGGTCAGCGTCCGCGTGCGGGAGAAGCGCAAACGATGAGGTAGGGTTCTACCCGGCCCGCAAAGAACGGGGCCGGGTGGTCGTTCCTCGGAGCGATCGGGCTGTGGCGCAGCTTGGTAGCGCACTTGACTGGGGGTCAAGGGGTCGCAGGTTCAAATCCTGTCAGCCCGACCAGCGGAAACGCAGGTCAGAGCGGGTGTTCGTCTTCGGACGGGCACCCGCTCAGTCGTTGTGACAGCAACCGATGTAGCAACGGCTGCTGGAAGACCACCTCACCAGTCGATGGCGAGGTTGAGCAGGTCAGCGGCCTCACGGGCCAAGCCCGGCGTGACGTGGCTGTACGTATCGGCCGTGATCGAGTAGTTCGCATGACCGAGGTGTACCTGCGCCACCTTGGTCGATGCGCCCATCGCCAGCAGGAAGCTCGCCGCGGAGTGCCGCAGCGTGTGCAGACCGATGCCCTCCAATCCCGCCGTGTTGGCGACGGTCGTGAAGCGGCGGAGGACGTTGCGCGGCTCCAACGGCGTGCCGACCTCCGTGGCGAAGACCAGGTCGGAGTCCGTCCAGCTGGGGCCGGCAGCGAGGCGTTCCGCCAGCTGGGTGGCACGGTGGGCGCGGAGGGCGGTGACCGCGGCACCCGGCAGCGGGATGGTGCGGCGTGACTGCTCGGTCTTCGGTTCGCCCAGGCGCAGTCCAGCGCTGGTCCGGGAGAGCGTCCACCGGACCCGCAGCGACCCCGCGTCGAGGTCTACGTCCCGCCAGTGCAGGCCCAGAGCCTCACCTCGGCGGAGTCCCGTGGCCAGCATGAGCCTGACGATGGGCTCGATGCGCTCACCGTGCAGGGCGCTCAGCAGTGCGCCGGCCTGCTCACGGGTCAGGAACTTGGCCTCGGTCCGCTCCACGGACGGTCGCGGCACCAGCGCCGCCACGTTGCGTCGGACCAGCCCGTCGCGCACGGCGACGTCGAGAGCGGACCGGAGCACCGTGTAGATCTGGCGCACCGTGGAGGTCGACAGCCCGGAGGCCCGCCTCTCGACGACCAGCGCCTCGACGTCGGAGGGACGCAGCGCCGACAGCTTGCGCATCCCGATGGTGGGCATCAGGTGGACGCGGGCGATGGTCGCGTAGAGGTCCTTCGTGGCCTGCTTGCGGTCGCTGGCCGCCAGCGCCCCCGCGGCCCACTCCGCCAGCCATGCCGCCGTGGTCATCGCGCTGTCCTTGACGGGCTCGCCAGCCTCGACGCGGTCGCGGGCTTCCCGCAGTTTCGCCCGGGCCTCAGCCTGCGTCTTGCCGTACACGGTCCTGCGGACCGTCTTCCCGTTGTCGTCCACGTAGGACAACGCCGCGGCCCAGCGGCCGTCCTTCCGCTTGTAGATGGACCCCTCGCCGTTCGCGCGCTTGCTCACTCGCTGCTCCGCTTCGACATCTTCATCGCCTTCTCCTTGTTGGTCATTGCCTTGACCCGCCTCCGGCGCTCGCGTTCGCCCTGGGCCTTGCCGCACTCCTTGGAGCAGTACTTCAGCCCGGCAGTCCGGTACTGCCCCTGCTGGGCACGGCCTCGCTGTCGTGCGAAGAGACGATCCGGGAGGATGCACGTCTCGTTGTGGCACACCAACAGAGGCGTGTGAGCCATGACGTCGTTGAAGCACTGCATGGCGGCGACGGAGTACGCGGTCACCATCGGGCGGCTGATCACCGAGTCGAGGTAGTCCTCACCGCCGCTGTCCAAGGCGACCTGCGTCGCGGACAGGGCGGGCGTCAGCATCATGGCGAAGATGTACGCGTCGTTGTCCGTGGTCTTGGTGGGCTCGGCGTCTGGACGCTGCCAAGCCCGGATTCGATCCGCCCACTCCTTGGCGGTCGACAACCGTTCCCGGACCTCTTGGATCTCGACGAGGTCGCGTTCTTCAACACCGAACCGGGCTCCAGCGGCTTCTCGCCGGACTCGTTGTCCCAGGTGCTCGTCGCCGCCGCGGAGCTGCTCCATCCGGTGGTGGCTGATGTTGTCCCACTCCTCGCCTGCAGGCCGGTCGCGCCAGAAGACGTCGGCAGTACGTCCCCAGGTGCGGACGAACTCCACGATGCCGTCGTCGGTCGAGGGTGCGAAGGCCGACATCTCCCGCAGGTAGAAGTCGGGCGGCACCTCCTTCAGGTCCGGTGCACCGGACAGCAAGAGCCATCCGTCGCCGAGGGGCTGTACCTGCTGAACCGGCAGCTGGGGGATCACCAAGTCCCCCCGGAGTGCACCCGTGGGGCGGAACTGGGGGGTCACTTGCTGGGCACTTTCACTCGCTTCCCGCGACCCACCGTGGGACGCTGTGTACACAGAACGTCCCACGGACAACGACGGACGTCAATAACCAGAGGAGTGATCCGCATGACGGAACCGCTGCTGCTGTCGGTGCAGGAGGCCCACCGACAGTTGGGCCTGGGCCGCTCGAAGCTGTACGAGTTCATCACCGCGGGCGACATCGAGACGGTGAAGGTGGGCCGGAGGACCCTCGTGCCCATGGAGAGCCTGCAGGCCTTCGTCGAAAAGCTGCGGCACCGCCCGGCGGTGGGGGCCGCTCCGGAGTGATGTCCCACCCCGGTCGGATCCAATACCTGGATTGCGGCCTCTAGCTCTAACGACCGTGCCGGCTCCTGGCGGGGAGCCGGCACGAGGACGAACCAACAAGCAACGACATCGTCCCACGTACCCCTGACGAGGCACAGCCCGACCTCGCTTCGGTAAAGCAGGTACGTGGGCGAGGAGGAGATCATCGTGAACAACCGCTCCACCCCGGACGAGCCCACCTGGACCATCGCAGTCCAGATCACGCGAACCCTCGGCCCCGTCTTCCCCCTCGACCACCCGGATCTCCCGGTGTGCATCGGGCTGCACGGCCCCACCACCCCCTGCGACGGGAAGCGGGGGAAGCACCCGACCACTCGCTGGAGCAAAACGGCGACGACGGACGAGGAGGTGCTGAAGACCATCTTCGCGCAGGGGCTGCGGAACATCGGCATCGCGTGCGGGCCGGCGGGTTTGCTCGTGATCGACGAGGACCAGGACGGAGCCTTCGCCGCGTTCGCCGCGTCTCAGGGCGCCTCCATCCCGCCCACCTACACGGTGCGCACCGGTAGGGGGTTCCACTACTACTTCCACCAGGACGGGACCCTCGGAAACCACGAGGGTCTGCTGACCGGCCAGGGCATCAACGTCCGTGGCGTCGGCGGGTACGTCGTGGCTCCGGGCAGCCGACACGAGAGCGGAGAGATGTACGAGGCCCTCGACGACGAGGCGCCGATCGCTGAGATCCCGACCTGGCTGCACGACGCGCTCCAGCGCCGCAGCCGCGTCACGTCCGTCTCCCCGATCACCGCCTCGTCGTCGAGGTCGACCTCGTCCAGCACCCAGAAGCACACCGGCCCGATCCGCGAAGGCGAGCGGCACAACGCGCTCGTCTCCTACGCCGGTCACCTCCTGCGCGCCGGGCTGCCCATCGAGGAGGCGGACATCCTGATGGAGCGGCGATGGAAGCAGTGCGCCCAACCGCCGGAGGCGAAGACCCCCATCACGCTGCAGGAAGCGCAGTCCAAGCTGAAGGACGTCTACGACCGGTACCCCCACCACAGCGAACCGGCCATCTCCGCGCGCGACATCGACGAACGCTACCCCGTGGTCGACTGGGCCGAACTCTTCGCCGGAACCAGGGCCGGAGCGGACTGGCTGTGCGAACCCCTCATCGAGGCCGGTCGCGTCGTCACCCTCTACAGCCCCGCGAAGGCGGGTAAGAGCCTCCTCACGCTGGAGATCGTGGCGGCGCTCGCGACCGGAGGCTCGGTGCTCGGCAACCCCGCCCGCCCCGCCCTCCGCGTCCTCTACGTGGACATGGAGAACACCCTCGATGACCTGCACCAGCGGCTCCGGGACCTGGGGTACGTGGGGGGGTTGAAGAACCTGAAGTACCTGCCCTTCCCGCCCCTGCCGCCGCTCGACACCCCCGACGGAGGCGCTGCCCTCCTGGGCATCGTTGAGCGGCACCAGGTCGACCTCGTCGTGCTGGACACGGTCAGTCGGGTCGTCGGCGGGGAGGAAGACCGTGCCGACACCTTCCGAGCCTTCTACCGCCACACCATCGTCGGGTTGAAGGCGCAGGGGATCGCGGTCCTCCGACTCGACCACGCCGGTAAGGAGGAGTCCCGCGGCCAGCGGGGCAGCAGCGCGAAGACGGACGACGTCGACGCGGTTTGGAGGCTCAGCGTCCTGCGGCACAACATCGTCAAGCTGCAGCGGACGCATAGTCGCGGCAACCACGGTGCGGCGGAGATGATGTTGAGGCGGGAGAGCGCGCCCCTGCGGCACGTCCCGGTCGTCGGAGCCCTGGACTCCCGGATCGAAAAGATCATCCAGCGGCTGGACGAACTGCAGATCCCCGACGCTGCGGGCCGGCCGAAGTGTCAGACCGCTCTGCGGGAGGACGGCTTCTCCGCGAAGACCGACGACATCACGAGCGCCGTCGCGGTGCGGAAGAAGCGCATCTCCGGGGGCGACGGCGAAACGCGACCGGGCGAGGGGCCGAGCGCAGCGGCCTGAGGTCAACGAAGGTCAGCAGGGTCACCTGCGCAAGCGGGACCTGCCCCTGGTCCGTTCCTTACGGACGGACCAGGGGGCAGGCCCCGGCTCCCCCCCCCCTTTTTGCAGGATGGGAACGCCCGTGTGGGAGGTACACCACGGCTGGTTCTCTCTCGCGATGGGGGGCTGCAGAAAAAATGCTCTTGTAACACCTGTTAGTTCGACATGTCACGAGGTCCCCCCCGGGTTCGCCGTCGAGTGGTCGGAGGATCGCGTAAACAACGCCAGGTTCCCCCTCACGATGAGTCGGCACCGGCCAAGGAAGGTTGCGTGCCCGTGACGCCACCGCAAGGACGCCAGACCGCTGAAGAGCGGCACTTGAACGCTCGTCCTAGTGCCGCCCTCCGAGGTTGCTGAACCCGTATAGGACACCGACCAGGCCCAAGACGGCCGCGGTCACTAAGTACATGGTGATGTTGCTTCCCATGACGCCGGTCACCGCTGCGGCTGCCCACGGAGCCAACGCCGTCGCGGTCGTGATCGGCATTGCGAACACCCCCGCCACCGCGCCGTAGTGCTGCTGACCCCACCGGTCCGCGACCACGCTCGCCTGCAGCAAGGTGAAGGCGCCCCTGGCCGCACCGAAGAGGACCGCGCCGGTGATGAGCAAACTGACCACCGGCGGGAGAAGCGCCAAACCCAGGATCGAACCGCCGGCGATGATGACCACGAGGAGGATCCCGGTGGTCGAGGACCTGCTCCAGACCACCGGGCCGTAGAGCAGTCGTCCGACGAGCTGCCCGGCGCCCAGCAACCCCAGGGTCATCGCCGCGAGCCGGTGGTCGAACCCTCGCTCCACGAGCAGCGGCACCAACCCCAAGCTGGCCATGTAGAAGGCTAAGGCCAAGGTCGTGAAGACGACCGCCAGCACGATGAAACCTCGACTGCGCACGACGTGACGCACCTGTGCCCTGGACCGGCGGGACGGGGCCGTTGGATCCCAGGGCGCTCGCAGTCCCCACCCATGTAGGAGGACGGTCCCGACCAGGAGCACTGTCAGCAGCAAGTAGCTGGTCCGCCAGGAGAAGTTCTCGACCAGCACCGCAGTCAGGGGGGCGAAGACGGTGGACGACAAGCCCGCCACGAGCGTCAGCACCAGCAAGCCCCGCATCCGCTCGGCACCGAACCAGCCCGTCACCGCGGCGAAGGCCGGCGGGTACAGGACGCCGGACATGGCGAGGCCCACCAGCGCCCACGCCAGCGCGAACGTCAGCAGGGACGTCGCGCTGGCCACGGCGACCATGGCGATGACGGCCAACACCGATCCGACCGTCATCACCTTCCGCGGCCCGAACCGGTCGAGCCATCTCCCGACCGGGACCCCAGCGACCGCCGAGACGAGAAGCCCCAGGGAGAAGGCCGCGCTGGCCCCGCTGGCTGACCAGCCCGTGTCCGCGGTGATGGCCGACAACAGCACGGGGAAGGCGTAGTACGTCACCCCCCAGGACACGACCTCGGTCACGCACAGCGTGGCCAGAGCCAGCCGGAGTTGCGGCTGCACCTGCGCCTCGACGATCGGCACGTCTGCCGTCAGTGTCATCGGCAGGGATGACCGGCGACGTCGCGACATCGTCCGACACGGGCCTCGCGCTCGCCGGCGCGCCCGTGAGCCAAGCCGGTGGGGAACCCGATGGAGACCGGCTCCGCATCCGCCGGTTCGGCACAGCACCCGGCGCTCGCGGACTCGTTGATGTCCAGGGAGCCGTCGGCTGAGATCATCGGCGGTGCCGAGGAGCACACCCCCGTCTCGGGCAGGTCGAGCTGTACATCGGCGGCAGCAGCGGCGTCCCCAGCCAGGGCAGCGGCGATCGAGCGCACCTGCTCGTAGCCGGTGGCCAGCAGGAAGGTCGGCGCACGTCCGTAGGACTTCATTCCGACGATGAAGAAGTCCGTGTCCGGGTGGGCCAGCACGTCCGCGCCGTGCGCCGGGACGGTCCCGCAGGAGTGAAACTCCGGGTCGATGAGCGGGGCCAAGCGGCGGGGGGCTTCGACGCCGGGGTCCAGGTCCAGACGCAGCTCGCGCAGCATCGCCAGGTCGGGCCGGAAACCGGTCGCGGCCACCACGACGTCCGCGGACAGCCGACGATCCCCGGTCGGTGACGAAGTAGCGACAGCTACCGCGTCACCAGACATCTCCAGGGCGGTGATCGTCACCTCGGTCAGCAGCTCGACGCGGTCGGCCTCCACTGCGGTCCGCAACCGTGAGCCCAGAGCGCCGCGGGCGGGAAGCCCGTCGCGGTCCCCGCCACCGAACGTGCGGGCCACCGACGCGCCACGGACGGCCCAGGTGATGACGGTGCCGGGATCCTGCTCGGCCAGGGCGACGAGGTCCAACAGCGTGTTCGTCGCGGAGTGCCCGGCCCCGACGACCAGCACCCGGCGACCGGCGAAGCGTGCCCGGTCCGCGCCGAGGACATCGGGCAGGGGACCGCTGAGGTGGTCACCGGCCTCCGCTTCCCCGATCGCGGGCAGCCCCGCGGCACCCAAGGGGTTCGACTGTCCCCACGTCCCGGAGGCGTCGATGACCGCCTGCGCCTGGTAGTCGACGACCATGCCGTTTGAGGCCTGCGTTCGGACGAGGAACGGCCGGTCGCTGCGCTCGTGGTTGTGCGTCTTGTCCATCCCGGCACGGCTGATGGCGATGACGCGCTCGCCGGTCCGGATGCGCGGTGCCAGCGTGGGGACGGCCGCCAAGGGGGCGAGATACTGCACGACGAGGTCACCGCCGGTCGGCAATCCCGTCGGCTTCGGCCTCGTCCAACCGGTCGGTTCCAGCAGGCGCACCGCCGCGGCGTCGAGGTTGTACCGCCATGGGGAGAAGAGCCGGACGTGCGACCAGGCCCGCACCGCGGACCCGACGTCGTCACCGGCTTCCAGCACCAGCGGGTCGAGGCCCCGTTCCAGCAGGTGCGCCGCAGCGGCCAGGCCGACCGGCCCGGCACCGATCACGATGACCGGCAGGTCACTGCGGTCGACGGTGACGGTAGGAGTGGACATGGCTGTTCTCCTTCGAGGTGGGGAAGGTCAACGACGGGACGAGACCGCGGCGCTCGCGGGCACCGTGGGATCACCGGGGAAGAAGCGACGTCCGGCCCATAGGGCGACGTAGACGAAGGCCACCAGTACCGGCACCTCGATCAGCGGCCCGACGACCCCGGCCAAGGCCTGACCGGAGGTGACGCCGAAGGTGCCGATGGCCACCGCGATGGCGAGTTCGAAGTTGTTGCCCGTTGCGGTGAAAGACAGCGTCGAGGTCTTCGCGTAGCTCAGTCCGATCGCCTTCCCCAGCGCGAAGGACCCGGTGAACATGATCACGAAGTAGGCCAGCAGCGGCAGCGCGATGCGAGCCACGTCGCCCGGCTGGGAGGTGATCGCGTCACCCTGCAGGGCGAAGAGCATCACGATGGTGAACAGCAACCCGTAGAGAGCGACCGGGCCGATCTTCGGCAGGAAGCGGTCCTCGTACCAGGCGCGTCCCCTGGTCCGTTCCCCCAGCGTGCGGGTCAGGAAACCGGCCACCAGCGGGATGCCGAGGAACACCAGCACCGAGACGACGATCGCGCCGACGGAGAACTCCACGCTCGTGGTCTCCAGACCCAGCCAGCCCGGCAGGATCTGCAGGTAGAACCAGCCCAGTGCGGCGAAGGCGAAGACCTGGAACACGGAGTTGATCGCCACCAGCACCGCGGCGGCTTCCCGGTCCCCGCAGGACAAGTCGTTCCAGATCAGCACCATGGCGATGCAGCGGGCCAGACCGACGATGACCAGTCCCGTGCGGTACTCCGGCTGGTCCGGCAGTAGCAGCCAGGCCAGGGCGAACATCAGGGCGGGGCCGATGAGCCAATTCAGGACCAGGGAGCTGACCATGAGCCGGCGGTCGGCGGCGATGCGCCCTGTCTCGGAGTAGCGGACCTTCGCCAGCACCGGGTACATCATCAGCAGCAGCCCGATGGCGATGGGCAGGCTCACCGAGCCCACCTCCACCGCGCTGAGGGCGTCGTCGAGGCCGTGGACGAGTCGGCCCAGCAACAGCCCGACGGCCATCGCTGCGATGATCCACACTGGCAGGAAGCGGTCCAGCACCGACAGGCGCGCCAGGACCGGGGTCTCGGTGCTACCATGGGGGTTCTCAGCGACCAGGTCGCTCATCAGCAAGTCCTCTACATCGATGGCTGTCGATGACCCACCCTGACGGTAGGCATCGGCGCCTGTCAATATCGACAGCCATGGATGCCTGATGGCATGCTGGGTCCATGGCCACCTCGACCCTGCCGATCGCCGCAACAGCAAGCGCCGATGCTGTCGCATGCTGCGCGCCCCTGGCTCGGCAGCCGCTCAGCGCCGAGGCCGCCACCACCCTCTCGCGCACCATGAAGGCGCTCGCGGACCCCGCCCGCCTACGCCTGCTCTCCCTGGTCGCCGCCCACGAGGGCGGCGAGGCCTGCGTCTGCGACCTCATCGAACCGCTGGGCCTAAGCCAGCCCACCGTGTCCCACCACCTGAAGGTCCTCGTCGACGCCGGCCTGCTCACCCGCGAGAAGAGGGGCGTCTGGGCGTACTACACCCTCGTGCCGGAGGCGATGAATGCCATCGCGGCCGTCCTGACTGCACCGTCGGGTCATACCACCGGCACCCCCGCCTGCTGAGCGCACCGTGACCACTCCCGCGCCGCAGCTCTACGGCCCGCACGACATCGTCGTCTTCCCGCTCATCGAGCCGGACTGGCCCGAGGTCCGCACCGTCTACATCGACGGCATCGCCACCGGCCACGCGACCTTCGAAGCCGACCCACCAGCCACTTGGGCCGCCTTCGACGCCAGCAGGCACCCCGACCACCGGCTCGTCGCCCGTGATGAGCGCGGCACCCTGCTCGGCTGGGTCGCGGTCTCGCCCGTCTCGTCCCGCCCGGTCTACGCGGGCGTCGTCGAGCACTCCCTCTACGTCGCCCCCGGCGCTCGCGGTCGTGGCGTCGGGCGGCGACTGCTCGATGAGCTGGTCGCCGCCACCGAGGACAGCGGCATTTGGACCATCCAGTCCTCCCTGTTCCCCGAGAACCTCGCCAGCGTTGCCCTGCACCGAGCGGCCGGCTTCCGCGAGGTCGGTCGCCGGGAGCGCATCGCCCTCATGACCTACGGCCCGCTCGCCGGTCAGTGGCGCGACACCGTCCTCATCGAGCGCCGCAGCCCCGTCGCGGGTACCGCAGCCTCGTCAGCCCGCTGACTTCTACGCCGTCTTGCTCCCGAATCCGTCACTTTCCCAGGAGATCGTCGTGCCCAAGCCCCACATCCTCTTCGTGTGCGTGAAGAACGGCGGGAAGTCGCAGATGGCCGCCGGCCTCATGCGCCAGGCCGCCGGGGACGCCGTGACCGTCGACTCCGCTGGCACCAAGGCCGGCGACAAGCTCAACGCCCTGTCGGTTGAAAGCCTGACCGAAGCCGGCGTGGACATCAGCGCCGGGCGTCCGAAGCAGTTGACCGACGACCTGATCCGCTCGGCTGACCTGGTCGTCGTGCTCGGCGCCGAGGCGAAGGTCGAGCCCGTCGGCGGCACCCCCGTCGAGGTCTGGGAGACCGACGAGCCGTCCCTGCGCGGGATCGAGGGCATGGAGCGGATGCGGCTCGTCCGCGACGACATCGCCCGCCGGGTCAAGCAGCTCACGGAGCGCCTGAAGACAGTGTCGGCAGGGTCTGATGGCTGACGGCCCCGGCGAGGCCAGACAGGAGAATCGGCAGCCTCCGCGGTGCTGGTGGTGCGGTGCGGTGGCGAACAGTCAGGAGCACCGTGTGAAAGCGACCCAACTTCGGCGCATGCTCCGCAGGCACGATCACCTCGTAAACGGGTCGAGCGACGTACCCACCTTCGCGGACCCAATGCCAACGCAATCAAATTCTCACCTTCGCTGTCGCGGATGCAACAACGCGCGCAGTGAGGCCTCGTCGATAGCTGCTCGCGCCGCTACTGACCAAAATTCTCTGCGCTGGCGTCACCTGCTTCGTCATAGGACGCCTGCTGCGTAAGCCATGCTGGCCAACGGGGAGGAGGCAATCCAGTAAGACGTGCCGACCGATGGGGTGGTCCCGGCGCGGTACTCCGCGAGGCGCGATCCTGGCCAGGAGAACTCGCAAGCGTCCATATTGGCCAGCGCATACTGGAACCGCTGGTGATCGCGTAGACGGCTTCGCAGTTCTACAAGAGGGACTCCCAGCTCTAGCAAGAGAACAAGTCGCAGAACCCATTCTGTCGAGGTAGCCAGCTGGTAATACTCGTCGATCTGCTCTTGGTAATCTCGTGGTTCCTTCTCGAAACGATGTGCCTCAAAGTTTCTCACTGAAACGACAGTAGAGATCCAATACTCGTGATCTTGCCCAATTAGGCCGGGGGCTACAATTTCTGCGGGCCCAACGAAGTCCCGCAATCGGTCCTTGAAGTCGGGGTAGTTGAAAAACTTGAAGCTCATCTTCAGGTGCTTCAGCGACTGACTGCGTTGGTTCGCTGAGATGGCGCCCAACTCGACCATCTTGTCCGCGGCAGCTTCCGCCGCCGCGAGAGCGACCTTTCTAGTCCTCTTGTCGTTCAAAGTTGCGTAAGGTTTGACGTCCCCTCGGCAGCGCCGATGCAAACCTTCGAGCGAACTTGCGTTCGCAAGGACTGCCAGCTCCAGAGTGACCTCGTACATGAGATGTTTGCTCGCCATGTCGGGTATAGGCGCCAACCGTTGGAACAGGCCGAGCGCGTCAGCAACTACTGACAATTTCAATCGCGCCGGCGCGAGTAGGCAATCCTGCGATATGGAAGTTTCCGACTTTCTCTCACCGACGAACACGCGGTCTACCCACGGTTCTCCTGTGCTCGGTAGCAGCTGTACGCGCTGCTCACGCCAAGCGATATTGGTCCACAAGCGCAGCAACGTGACGCATCGGCCTACAAACTGGCGCTGCCACTCAAAGTCGGTAAATCCAACGTCCATCGTGAGTTCGAGCCAGCTGTCTGCGCCGTCGGTGAAAGCCCGAAGCTTACCAATTCCCTCGGTCAGAGTTACATCCACTTCAGGGCTGTCAGGAAAAATGCCACGCCAGATGCGCGCCTCGGGAAGCGAGAAGCGCGCACCTACGAAGGTTGTCGCGGACGTCGGTGCATGGGCGCCAACAAGCAGAACCTTGCCATACAGTGTTTGTCCCGGCGGGGGCCATGGAACAGAGGCAAGGCGTGCATCCGAGATAGTAACTTTTCGACCGTCGTCCAGCACGCCCAGCAGAGGTATGGGGTCATTGTCAGCGACCAAGTCTTTGGGGTCACCGCTCGAAGTAATTTCGATGAAACCATCGCCCTGCTTTCGGTGGAGCCCATGCGACGTACGGGCGGCGCCTTGCGTGACGACTTGGACGCCCCCTGATCCTCGTGTGAGCTTCCCCGGAACTTGACTTCCGCCCTCGCTCCAAAATCGACCCTCGGCGCCATCCTCCAGGAGGCCATCCAGCTCAGCACCCGTCATAAGAGCGATGCTAGGGCGCCCATAGGCGGAGCCGGGGCGAAACTGAGGTTTTGGTCAGTTACGGGGTTTTGTCAGTAGCGGTCGGTCGCTACTGACAAAGCCCCACTGATGACGGTCGTCGTCAAGACTCAAACGACAGGCGCAGAGCAGGTGTCGACCGCCAGCAACATCGTACGCAATACGACATGGCTCGCCATCTACCTGCGCCAGGAGCGGCCCCGCAGATGACCCCGGCGCTCGTACCTACGCCAAAGTCAGGTCTCGGCAGCGGACCAACAGGTCGGACGAGTGCTCCGTGAGCGCGATCACTCCCTGATCGATCCCCAAGGTCCACCGAGGCGACGCGGGCAGGAGAAGGCCCGCTTCCTCGGTCATCAGCCGTCGGAACCAGGTCCCACCGTCTCGCGAAAGCCGCTCCTGCAGTTCCCTCACTCCACTGAGCAACTGCGCCGCACGTTCCCCCAGGTCCATGGGCGTCCCGGCGATGCTGAGGAGCCTGGGATGGAAGACCGCCCCGTCGAAGGCGTGGAACGTGCTCACGTGCGCCTTCCGAAGCTGGAGCAAGTCGTCCGGGGAGTGGGGCGGCCCCGCGAGGCCGGTTGCGATCATTGAACGGTTCAGCAGGTCTACCGTCGGCCAGCTGCGGGCCACCGTCCGCAGCAACTCCTCGTTGACGGTCCAGTGGGGGTCTCCCGAGTCGCCGGAGTCGTGGACGACCACGTCGATGGCGAAGAAGTCGGCCTGTCTCACGATCACCATCAGGACCTGCTCGGTGCGCACAGCGAAGCCATCGTCCTCGTGCTGCATCGAGAGGTGCAGGTGATGGATCCCCCAAGCGTGCAGGAGTAGGTCCAAGCCCCGCTTCAGCGGCTTGTTCGGCCTTTTCCGGCGCGCGTACGCGTACTTGGTCTGCTTGCTGAGGTAGGGGGAAAGGTCACCGCCCGTTCGCGCTAGGTACAGCACCTGCCGCAGTCCGGGGCTGATCTCACCGCGGTGCAGATGCTCCCCAGTCCTTAGGGCGTCGGACAGGTGCACCCGCCGGGGCCGCGGAGTGATCTTGCGCTCGGACCAGGTGAGGTAGTCCAACAGCAGGTCTTCAACGGACCGGACGGCGACTGCATCTCGGTCCGACGGGTGATGGGGGACCAGGGAGAGCAGGCACTCATGTAAGTCGCCGACGAAGTCCGCACCTGCGTCCCAGGACCGCGAGGGGTCTGTCGTCCCATCTGTTGCGATGTCATCCTCCACAGGGAGGAGGCCATCGCTCGCATCGCTCTCCACGACAGCAACGATGACAGCAGCGCGACCTGGACACAGCCGGATTCCTGCGACCACTAGCGGACAGTCACCCGCTCTGACCTGGGCAAACTCGGACGGTGCCGGACACCCCTGGACCTCCCGCCCATATCTGGGGGTCAAGGGGTCGCAGGTTCAAATCCTGTCAGCCCGACCAGCGGAAACGCAGGTCAGAGCGGGTGTTCGTCTTCGGGCGGGCACCCGCTTCGTCGTTCCCGGGGTCTCCCTCCGGGCCGCGGCCGGCCACGGGGGCGAACGGGTGGATCCGAAACCTGCCGGTAACACGCTTGGGCCACACTGCGCTCCACCCTCGAGCATCGGAGCACAGTGAGCCACGAACGACGCGGCGGCCCGGACCTGCCGGACCTGCCGGACCTGCCGGACCCGCTGGACTCCGCGCACGGCGTCCAGAAGAGCCGCCTGGTGAAGACGTTGCGACGCGGCGACATCGTCCTCTTCATCGTCGCCGCCGTCATCAGCGCGGACAGCATCGCCGTCCTGGCCGCCGGCGGACCCGAGGGTCTGGTGTGGTCGGCGTTCATCGGCATCGCCTTCCTCGTCCCGTCGGCCTTCGTCTTCGCCGAGACCTCCTCGACGTATCCCGAGGAGGGCGGCCCGTACCAGTGGGTGCGCCGGGCCTTCGGCCGGACCTGGGCCTCGATCGCGGTGATGCTCTACTGGATCACCAACCCGATCTGGCTCGGGGGTTCGCTGGCCTTCATCGCCGGGTCGGTGTGGGCGGAGTACGTCACCCCGACCTCGGCCCTCGGTGACTTCGTCGTGAAGCTCGCCTTCGTCTGGGTCGCGATCCTGCTGGCCATCGTCAGCCTCAAGCGCGGCAAGCTCCTCATCAACGCCGGCGCCTACGCGAAGCTCTTCGTCCTGCTGAGCCTGACCGTCACGGCCCTCGTCCACGTCGCGCAGGTGGGTTCGGCCGGGATCGACTGGTCGAGCGCGCGCCCCACGGCCGCCGGGTTCCTCCTCATCGTGCCCGTCGCCCTCTTCGCCTTCGTCGGCTTCGAGGCGCCGAGCGCGGCCTCCGAGGAGATGCACGACGCGCAGAAGGACACCCCCGTCGCCATCGCCCGCGGTGCGGGCATCACGCTCATCGCCTACCTCGCCCCGGTACTGGCGATCATCCTGGTCACCCCGGCGGATCGCACGGCCGACTCCGGGGTCATGCAGGCCATAGAGGAGAGCTACGCGGTCTTCGGGCCTGCCTCGGGGGTCCTGCTGACCGTCACGGGGCTGGCCTTCGTCTACGCGCTGCTGACCCAGGGCAGCGCCTGGATGATCGCCACCGACCGGATGCAGGCCGTGGCCGCCGGCGACGGCGCCTTCTTCACGACCAGGCTGGGCGAGTTCTCCCGACGCCTCGGCACCCCGGTCCGGATGAACCTGCTCTCCGGCTGCGTCGGGACGGTCTTCCTCGCCGCGGCCACGCTCCTGGTCCACGGGACGGCCGCCGCGGTGTTCGGGGTGGTCCTCACCCAGGCGGTCTCGACCCTGCTCATCAGCTACGTCGTCATCCTGCCCGCGATGATGTGGTTGCGGCACAAGCACGACGTCCCGCGTCCCTACCAGGTCCCCGGCGGCCTCAGGGGCTACACCGTCCTGCTGACGATCATGTACGCCTTCGTCCTCCTCGGCTCCGTCGCGGCGATCGTCCCGGGCGTCCTGGAGGGCTGGCTGGGGCTCGACTACGACTTCCTCGACGAGTGGGGGGTCAGCCGGGGCAGCTTTGAGGTGTTCACCGTGGGCACCCTCGTCGTCGTGATCGCCGCGGCGCTCGTGGGCCGGGCCGTCGGCGGCGCCCGCGACGAACTCGCCGTGCCCCTTGCGGAACCGGAAGCGTCCCGACGCTAGGGGCCGGGCGCCTCAGTCGGGGTGGTCGGGGCTCAGCGGCCACCACGGCGGCACGAGCAGGGCGAAGTCGTCGAGGAACGCCTCCGGGTCGCGGGGGGCCTCGCCCGCGAGCCACACCGAGACCGCACCGACCGTGCCGTCGGCCACGAAGCGGGCCACGAGCTCCGGGTCGGCGACGGGGGAGCGGACCGCCCCGCGCTCGACGAGGAGACGGATGGAGGCACGGAAGTGCTCGCTCAACAGCGAGCGCAACGAGGCGTCCGCGGCGCTCGCGAGGCTGCGCAGGTAGACGTCGCGGTGGCTCTCGAGGTGGTGCAGCACCGCGAGCGTGGTGTCGCGGACGGCGACGTCCCACGCGCGCTCGTGCGCCCCGCCCAGGAAGCGTTCGCGGGCCTCGTCCAGCTCCCCGCGCAGCACCGCGCGGAGCAGGCCGGAAGGGGAGTCGCTGTGCTCGTAGAACGTGGACCGGTGCACCCCCGCGGCGCGGGCGATCTCCGCGACGGACAGGGTCTCCGGGTTCTTGACCGCGGCCAGTTCGAGCACCGCGGCCGAGAGTCGCTCGAAACTGCGCCGAGCTCGAGCGTCCACCGTCCGACCCTACCGTTCGACGTGCGCGACGGGTGTCGGCGTCCGGGCGCCGCTACGACGGGCGGGGGGCGTACACGATCAGGCCCACGCCGACGAGGCAGACCAGTGCCCCGGCGACGTCGAAGCGGTCCGGGCGGTACCCGTCGACGAGCGCGCCCCAGAGCAGCGAGCCGGCCACGAACACCCCGCCGTAGGCGGCGAGGACGCGTCCGAACTGCGCGTTCGGCTGCAACGTCGCGGCGAACCCGTAGAGACCGAGGGCGATGACCCCCGCGCCGATCCAGGCGATCCCGCGGTGCTCGCGCACGCCCTGCCAGACCAGCCACGCCCCGCCGATCTCCAGCAGGGCGGCGAGCACGAACAGGGAGATCGAGCGCAGGGCGTCCACGGGGCGGAACCTACCCGCGAACGCACGACGGGACCGCTCCGGTGAGCGGTCCCGTCGCGCTGCCGGGGATTCTCAGTGCCCGGCGACGTACTTCACCGGCGCGGGCAGGCCGGCCTCGGCGCGGACCCGCGTCGCGAAACCCTCGATCGAACGCAGGGCCGAGACGACGTCGGCGGGACGCACCGCGAACGGCATCGAGTGGATGGTCTCGCTCGGGACCGTCGCGGCCTGCGCGACCGCGGTGAGGGTGTCGACGTCGTCGACGCCGAGCCCGATCTCGGTGAGCGTGTTCGGCAGACCGACCCGGGTCGTGAACTCGACGAAGTCACGGATCTCGGACGTGGGCGCACCCTCGAGGACGAGCTGGGCCAGCGACCCGATGTTGACCTTCTGCCCGTGCGCGAGGCCGTGCGCCTGCGGGGCGGCGGTCAGGCCGTTGTGGATGGCGTGCGCCGCGGCGAGACCGCCGGACTCGAAGCCGAGGCCCGAGAGCAGCGTGTTGGCCTCGATGACCTTCTCCACGGCCGGGGTGACGAGGTGGTCGCGCACGGCGTCGAGGGCGGGGAGGGCGTTCTCCCACAGGATGTCCCACGACAACCGGGCGAGCGCGGTGCCGGCCTGGGTGGGCAGTCCGCCGGCCATCGTCGCCGACCCGGACTTCGCGGTCGCGCGGGCCTCGAGCCACGTCGCGAGCGCGTCGCCCACGCCGGCGGCGAGCAGCTTCACGGGGGCGTTGGCGACGACCTGGGAGTCGATGAGGACGAGGTCGGGGTTGCGCGGGAAGAAGCGGTACTCCAGGAAGGCGCCCTCGTCGGTGTAGACGACGGCCAGCGCCGAGGTGGGGGCGTCGGTCGAGGCGACGGTGGGCACGCTGGCCCAGCGGATCCCGGCGAGGTGGCCGGCGGACTTCACGGCGTCGATGGTGGAACCGCCGCCGAGGCCGACGAGGACGTCCGCCCCGGTGTCCGCCACGACCTGGACGAGGCGGTCGATGGTCCCGACCGTGGCGAGGCCGGAGAACACGTCGCGGTGCACGGGCAGCCCGGCGCTGCGCAGCGACGCCTCGACGTCGTGTCCGACGAAGCCCCAGACGACGTCGTCGGCGACGAGGACCGGGTTCTCGCCGACGGCGGCGAGGTACTCGCCGACCTTGGTGAGGGCTCCCGGGCCCTGGACGTAGCGACCGGGGCTCATGACGGTGCGGATGGTGGTCTCGGCAGGCATGCCGACTCCTTCGACGATCGTCCTTCGTGGATGTTTCGTTCGTGAAGGAGCCTAGACCTCCTCCAAGCTTCAACCATCCGGGGGGTTCGCCGTCGGGCGCGGCCCGGCTCGTGAGTAGGGTCACCCCATGTTCTGCGAGCAGCCGTCCGAGGCCTCCGCCACGGCAGAGCTGCCGCCCTTCGTGGAGGTCCAGGACGCCTGCAAGACGTACCCGACCCGCGAGGGTGTCGTCCACGCCCTCGACCACGTCGCCCTGCAGGTGCCGCGGGGACGCTTCGTCAGCGTCATCGGCCCCTCCGGCTGCGGGAAGTCGACGCTGCTGCGGATGATCGCCGGCCTCGAGCAGCCCGACGGCGGGTCGGTCCGGATCTGCGGGCGCAGCGCCGCCGAGGCGGGGGCGGACAAGATGATCGGTTTCGTCCCGCAGGTCCCCGCGCTGCTGCCGTGGCTCGACGTCCTCGGCAACGTCCAGGTCCTGGACAAGGTGAACCGCGCGGGCACGGCACGCCGTCGCCGCAGCACGCCCAGCACTCCCGGTGCGCCCGGACTGGCCTCCGACCCGGTGGCCCTGCTCACCCGCCTCGGCCTCGGTGACGTCCTGCACCGCAAACCCCGCGCGCTCTCGGGGGGCATGCAGCAGCGGACGGCCATCGCCCGCGCCTTCGCCCTCCAGCCCGACGTCCTGCTCATGGACGAACCGTTCTCGGCCCTCGACGAGTTCACCCGCGAGGCCGCCCAGCTGCAACTGCTCGACGTGTGGCAGGAACTGCGGACGACGGTCGTCTTCGTCACCCACTCCATCGCCGAAGCCGTCCTGCTCTCCGACACCGTCGTCGTGATGGCCGCCCGGCCGGGGCGCATCGCGGGCGTCGTCGAGATCGGGCTGGACCGGCCCCGCCACCACGGGTTGCTGGACTCCGCGGGCATGCACGAGCACGAGCACCGGATCCGCCAGGTCCTCGAGACCGCGTGGAACCCCCTCGACCCCTCGCAGGACGTCGCGTGAGGATCCTGCACCCCCGGTTCTGGCTCCCGACGGTGCTGGCGCTGGTCGTCGTCGCGCTGCTCTGGAGCTGGGTCGCGCAGGACAACCCCTACGTCCTGCCGACGTTGTCGAGCGTGGGTCAGCAGTTCCGCGAGGACCCGAACCTCTACCTGAGCAACGCGGGAACGACGTTGCAGGAGGCCCTGGTCGGCCTGGTGTTCGGCACCGTCGGGGCGGTCGTGCTCGCCGTGCTGGTGGCCGAGTCGCGGATCCTCTGGCGGGCGTCGATGCCGTTGGCGGTGATCCTCAGCGTCACCCCCGTCGTCGCGATCGCCCCGGCGCTCGTCGTCGCGTTCGGGTTCGGCATGACCCCCAAGTACATCGTGACCGGTCTCATCACGTTCTTCCCCGTCCTGATGAACACCGTCACGGGGTTGCGCTCGGTCGACCGGCACGTGCTCCAGGTCTTCCGGACGGTGAACGCGTCCCGCCTCGACGTCCTGGTCCGGTTGCGCTTCCCCAGCGCGTTGCCGTACCTGTTCTCCGCCCTGCGGGTGGTGTTCCCGCTCTCGCTGGTGGGGGCCATCGTCGCGGAGTTCTCCGCCGCGGGGGCGAAGTCCGGGTTGGGCACGCTCATCAGCGTCGCGAGTTCGAACTCGCAGCTGGACCGGGTGTTCGCCGCCATCGCCTGTCTCGCCGCGATGGGTTCGCTGTTGTTGCTGCTCGTCACCACCGTCGAACGTCGTGCCCTGGCCTGGCACGAGTCGCAGTCCCGCTGAGAACACCGAGGAGACCCCCTGTGAGCCGTCCCCGCACCCCGCTCGCCGTCGGCGCGATCGCCGCCCTGCTGCTCGCCGGCTGCGGAGGTTCCGACGACGGCGCCGTCGACGGTGTCTCCACCCCCTCGGCGACCAAGGGTTCCGCGGTCTCGGCGGAACGGTGCAAGGAGAACGAGGCCGCGGGGAAGATCACCTACATCACGGGTTTCCAGTACCAGGCCTCGGCCGGCATCCTCGATCCCATCGCGGCGAAGGCGCTGGGCTACTTCGACGCCCTCTGCCTCGACGTCGAGATCCAGCCGGGCACCGGTGAGACCGCGCAGAACGCCCAGCTCGTCGCGGCCGGCACGGCGCAGATCTCCTCCATCGCCGGCAACGGCGACGTCCTGGTGAACGTCGCCAACGGCGTCGACGTGCAGGCCGTGGCGATGTTCGGCCACGTCCCGGTGGCGACGCTCATGACCGAACCCGACATCACCGACCTCAAGCAGCTCGAGGGCACGACGCTGGGACAGAAGGGCGCGTTGCCGGTCACCATCGAGGCCATGCTGCGCGCCGCGGGCGTCGACGTCTCGAAGATCACCCAGGTCGAGGTCGGCTACGACCCGACGGTGCTGGTCCGCGGACAGGTCCAGTCGCTGACCGGTTACAAGTCCAACGAACCGCTGACCCTGCAGGCCAAGGGGGAGAAGGTGAAGCTCTGGAACCCCGAGGACTACGGGGTTCCCGGCTCCATCGCGACGACCATCGTCAACCCGGCGTTCCTGAAGGACCACCGCAGCGCCGTCGAGGACTTCCTGCGGGCCCAGCTCAAGGCCTACGCCTACTGCGAGGACGACGCCGGCGAGTGCGTCGCCGACGCCGCGGAACTCTCCCAGGCCGGTTACGACACCGACCACAACGTCCAGGTGTGGCAGACGGAGTCCAAGCTCGTCGACGACTCGTTGCCGCAGGGCCAGGTGCTTGGTCAGATCGACGACACCGCCGTCCGGACCGAGGGGGACTTCCTCGTGCGGATGGGTCAGATCCCCGCGGTGCCGGACCTGAGCACCCTCGTCGTGCCCGACCTCGTGACCTCGCTCTACGCCGACGGTCAGCTCGTCTGGCCCGCACCGTGAACGCCCCCACGACGGCGCCGACGGAGTTCGGCATCTTCCTGCCCATCGGCAACGGGGGCTGGATCATGTCCGACACGGCGCCGCACCCGCAGGCGACCTACGAGCACAACCGCGAGGCCGCGCTGGCGGCGGAACGCATCGGCCTCGACTTCGTGATGTCGATGGCGAAGTGGCGAGGTTACGGCGGTCGGACCGACCACTGGGGCGAGACCCTGGAGTCGATGACGATGATGTCGGCGCTGGCCGAGGCCACGCACCGGGTGAAGGTCTGGGCGACCGTCCACACCAACCTGTTCCACCCCGCGCTGGTGGCGAAGATGTTCGCCACCCTCGACCAGGTCTCCGGCGGGCGCTGCGGCATGAACGTCGTCGTGGGCGCCTACGAGCACGAGTTCTCCCAGATGGGGCAGTGGCGCGCGGACTTCAGCCACGACGACCGCTACCGCTACACCGAGGAGTGGATCGACCTCGTCGAACGGTTGTGGACGGAGGACTCCGTCACCGCCCGCGGGGAGTTCTTCACCCTCGACGACTGCCAGTCCCGCCCCCACCCCGCCCAGCGGCCGACGCTCATCGCGGCCGGCCGTTCGGCGGCCGGGATGCGGTTCCAGGCGGCCCACTGCGACGGGTCCTTCCTCACCGCCGAGGACCTGCCGGGCTTGCGGGCGGCCAGCCGCGACGTCAAGGCGATGGCCGCGCTGCGGGGTCGCTCGATCAAGACCTACGCCATGCTCACCGTCGTGCTGGCCGAGACCGACGCGGCCGCGCAGGCGCGGTTCCGCGAGTACGGGCGCGGGTACGACGCCGAGGCCATCACGAACATGAAGCTGTCCTGGGGTCTGCCGCTGGAACGTGCGATGTCCATGACGGCCGGGGACGAGGCGCACGAGGCGTTCCAGACCGCCGTCGTCGTGGGTGGTCCGGACTCCGTCGTGCGCCAGATCCAGGAGGTGGTGGGGGAGACCGGCCTCGACGGCATGATGCTCATCTTCCCCGACTACCTGCCGGACCTGGCCGCGTTCGGCGAGCAGGTGCTGCCCGCGTTGCGGGCAGGGGCGTGAGCGACCCGCGGCTGGAACTCCTGCGCGACCTCCCAGGGGCGCTGCTGGTCGTCGACGTACAGCGCTCCTTCGCCGATCCGGAGGTCCTGGCCCACCTGTCCGAGACCGCCCGCGCCGACGTCGCCGCCGCGGTGCTGGGGGTCCGGGCCGCGATCGACCTGGCCCGGGCCGGGGGGACGGCCGTCGTCTGGCTGCGGCTGCGGGTCCCGCCGGACAACCCGTGGCCGGCGTCGAACTGGTTCCGCGGTCGGGCCCCGGACGACCCGTGGCCGACCGAGTGGGAACCCTGCGTCGAGGGCACCGCCGGCATCGAGTGGTACGCCGTGGAACCCCTCGACGAAGAACTCGTCCTCGACAAGCGGACCTACGACGGTTTCGCCGGGACCGGGTTGGCGGAGACGTTGCACGGGTGGGGGACCGGGTGGGTCGCGGTCACCGGGCTCACCGGCGACTGCTGCGTCCTGGAGACGGCCGGGTCCGCCTTCACCCACGGTTTCCGGACCCTCGTGGTGGCCGACGCCACCGCCTCCCACGACCGGGCCACCCACGACGCGGCCCTGCGGGTGCTGGCCGAGCACAGCGCGGTGGTCGTGGACCTCGCCGAGATCGAGGACCTGCTGCTCACGCCCTGACGGTCAACGTCCCCCGCAGGACGCTGTCGGAGGAGTGACCGGGGTTCCCGTCGAGGGGTTCCCGGGAGACGTCGACGACGTCGAAACGGCCGAGGTCCAGGTCGGCGGGCAGCGTCACCGACATGGCCATGCCCGCCCCGGCGCCCGGGTCCGGGCTGAGGAAGCCCAACGGCACCAGGCCCCCGTCGGCGTCGAGCAGCCACGCCTCGAGGAAACCGTCGGGCACCGCCGCCACCCCGGAGATCCGCAGTTCCAGACGTCGGCTCCCGCCGGCCTCGGTGACGTCGGCGCTGCCGCTGCCGGACCCGGCCAGCGGTTCCAGCGCGGCGGTGGACACGACGGCCTGCGCGGGCGCCGCGGTCGTGGGTTCCGCCGGGCCGGAGAGCGCCCTCGTCCCCAGCGCACCGACGCCCAGGCCGACGAGGGCGGCCGCGGCCACCGGCACCCACCGCGGCCGGCGGAGCGGACGCGGGGTGTCCGCCCGGCGCAGGGGGACGACGACCGGTGCGCTCGCCGTGGGGGCACCGGAGCCGGCGGGGTCGATGCCGAGCTCGCGGGCGACGTCCTCCCAGGTCCCGGCCGGGACCGGGACGGGGGTCACCGACTCCTGCGACCGGGCCGAGCCGACCACGCGGCTGATCTCGGCGACCTCGGTGCGACAGGTGGCGCAGGCCTCGAGGTGGGCGTGCACCTCCGGTGCGACCTCCTCCCCCAGGGCGAGCAGCACGACGACGTCCTCGGTGAGGTGTTCCGCCGCCGTCGGGGGCGTCTCATCGATCGGCACTGTCGTCCTCCAGGCGCGATCGCAACCGGCGCAGGGACCGCCGGAGGTGGCTCTTCACGGTACCCACCGGCAGGCCCGTGCGTTCGGCGATCTGGACCTGGGTGAGGTCCTCGAAGAACGCGAGCCGGACGACGGTGCGCTGCGGTTCCCCGAGGCCGTCGACCTCCGCGAGCAGGACGAGGCGGTCGGTGGCCACGTCCTGCGGTGCGGCCTCCAGCACGACGGTGCTGTCGCCGCCGCGCAGCAGCTCCGGGTCGGTGACGACCTCGGGACGGTAGCGGGTCGCCAGCGCGTCGGCGATGCGGTGCCGGGCGATACCCACGAGCCACGCCGGGAACGAGGCCGCGGAGGGGTCGAAGCGTTCCCGCGACCGCCACGCCGACACGAACACGTTCTGCACGACGTCCTGCGCGTCGGCCTCGTCGAGACGACGCCGCGCGAGCCCGTTGACGAGCGGGGCCCACCGCTCGAACGCCTCGCGCAGCCCGCGTTCGTCTCCCGCAGCGACGGCCCGGCCGACCGCGGCGTCGTCCCACGACGCAGGGTCGGTCCAGTCCGCCGCCGGCGACGGGCTCGGCCGGGGGCTCACGGGCACCACCGTAGGGGCCCCGACGGGCTGCGCCAGTCCACCGGTCCGGCTCAGAGGGCGGTCACGACGACGTTCTCGGCGTAGGACCGGGTGGAGCGGTCGAAGTCGCCCCCGCAGGTGATCAGCTCCAGGCGGGGGTCGCCGGTCCGGGCGAACACCTCCTCCGCGGGCAGGTCGGCCTTGAGGTAGGAGTGGCGCGAGGCGACCCGGAACTCCGCGACCCCGCCGTCGGAGCTGGTGACCCGGACCGTCGTCCCGGCCTCCAGCGACGCCAGGTCGATGAGGGCCCCCGGCCCGTCCGCGTGGGTGTCGACGTGCCCGGCCAGCACGGTCGCCCCGGCCTCCCCGGGGACGGATCCCCAGCGGTACCAGCCGACCTGCTGCGGGTCCTCGGGGACGGCCAGCGCCCCGTCGGCGTCGACCCCGACGGGGACCACGGGTGCGTCCACCCCGAGGTCGGGGATCTCCAGGCGCACCGGGACGGGCGTCGGGGCCGGAGCCGAGGGGGCGGCGTCCCGGCGGCCGACCGCGGCCGGCCCGGTCGGCACCGGGCTCGTGACCGGCGTCGGGACCGGGACGGGGCTCGCCGCGGGGACGGCCGGCAACGGCGCACCGAACCCCGCGGCCGGACGGGAGGACCACCACCCCGCGACGAGGAAGACCCCCGCGACGGCCAGGACGACCGCGACGAGCGCGGCGCCCCGGGCCAGCCGTGCGTCAGCGCGTGGCGTGCGCACGCCGCGAGACGACGGTCGCCGCACCCGCACCGACCAGCGCCAGCGCACCGGCGCCGACCACCCAGCCGGACCACCCGTTCTCGGCGAGACCACCGGAACCGGAGGGGACCCCGGACGGCGCGCCGGCCCCGCCGGTCACCTGCTGGGTCGCGAGAGCCAGGTTGGCGTCCGCGGCGGAACCCCAGGCGTAGACGATGGTCTGCGTCCCTTCGGGCAGGGTCAGGTCCGCCGGGCCGATGGCGACCTGGTCGGTTCCCGCCAGGACGACGTCCGCGCTCACCGTTCCCGCGGGCACGGTGACGCTGGCCTCGTTCGGGTTGGTGAGACCGGTGAGCACCGGTGTCCCGCCGGCCCGGACGTCGACCGCGGGGGCCGCCGCGACGTGGCGGACGGTGAGTTCGGACTCCCCGGCCGCAAGGTCCGCGGGCGCGTTGACGAACGGCGTCAGCGCGGGCGTTCCGGCGGCGTCGAGGTGGGCGACCACGGTGACGTTCGCCCCGGCGGGGACCTGGACGCCCTTCGCCGAGATCGCGGGCTGCGTCGCGGCCGGGTCGGCGCCGGCGGGGTAGACCGCGAGGTCGTAGCTGCCGGAAGGCAACTGCTGCGGGTCGGTCAGGGTTCCAGGGGTGAAACCGGGGACGAGTTCCTTGCCGTTGGCGTACACGTCGACGGTGAGGCCGGGAACCGCGTGCAGGATCGAGACGGTCGCGGTGTCGCTCGTCGCGGCCGCCGACGCCGTGCCCGCGGTGGCCAGCGCGGCCACCGGGACGGACAGCGCGATGAGCGGGGCGGCGACGAGGGCGGCGGTGCTGCGTGCAGTGCGCATCGTTTCTCCTCCAGGAGGGGCGGCGGGCCGCTCGGTGCGGCCCGTCACCCCCTCTTCCCGCCGGGGGAGGAGAACGGATGCAGTTCTCCCGAAGTTTCTCGGAGGTTCCCGGAGTTCCCCGCTCCCGGGTCAGACCAGCGGTGCGGCGAAGTAGTACGAGGTGTTCGGCCAGGACTTGTCGGTCCCGGTCACCGTGCCGTCGAACGCGTGACGTGCGGAGGACAGGTAGGTGACCTGGTAGCGGTAGAACCCCGGCGCGCTGCCGGCGGCGCAGTCGAGGTCGGCCAGGTCGCCCGCCCGGTCGCGCAGGACGTTCTTGAAGACGACGGGTGCCGAGACCATGGCCGCCGCCGGTTCCGCGACGGCGTCGACGTAGTAGCCGCTGTTGTTCCAGGGCGCGCCGTCCAGGGAGCCCATGCGGACCCACCCGGCGCGGACCGTGGTGCCGGCGACCACGGCGCCGTCGGTGAAGCAGCCCAGCGTGAGCTCGCCCTCCATCGTGGACTCGACGTAGCTGCGGTCGCTCGAGGGACCGAGGGCGCTGCGGACCGAGAGGTCGGTGCCGGAGACGACGAGGTGGCTCTCGACCTGTCCCGCCCGCAGGGCCACGTGGGCGGTCCGGGTCGGGCGCTCGGTGGCGTCGGCGCTGGTCGCGGCCCCCACCGCGGCCAGACCGGTGCCGAGGGCGAGGGCGGCCGCTGCGCCGACGGCGAAGCGGGCAGCAGGACGTGCGGAAGTGATCATGGTGTTCCCCCAGGTGAAGTGACCGTCGCTCCCCGTGACGGCCACGAGCAGCGTCGCGCGATCCGGGAGTCGCGCGCCAGCGGAACCGCCCGTTCGCTCCGCCGGATGTTCGACGGAGGGTGACGGTTGCTCCGATCGGGTGCGGTCGGGGTGGGCCACCTAGACTCGGGGAGTCATGTCCCGGTCCTCCCAGCGGCGTTCACGACCCGCGTCCCGCAACCCCGTCCGTTCCCGTCCCGGCTCGGCGCCGGGGGCGCTGCCCGACGACCCCCGCGCCACGGCGCTGGCCGAGCGGCTGCGTGCGGTCTCGCTGCGCGACGAGGACCGCCTCCGTCGTCGACTCGCCGGTCTCGCCCGGCGCCCCGTGGACCTCGAGCAGGAGCTCCCGGGCCTCGAGGAGCAGACCGCGACGGCCGAGCGCCGGGTGGCAGCCCGGGTGGCGAGCGTTCCCGCCCTGCACTACCCGGAGCAGCTGCCCGTCAGCCAGGAGAAGGACCGCATCGCGGACGCGCTGCGCGAGCACCAGGTCATCGTCGTGGCGGGGGAGACCGGATCGGGCAAGACGACCCAGCTGCCGAAGATCTGCCTCGAGATCGGCCGCGGTGTGCGCGGACGCATCGGGCACACCCAACCGCGACGCATCGCGGCCCGGGCCGTCGCCGAACGCGTGGCGGAGGAACTCGGCACCGAGCTGGGCGCCAGCGTGGGCTACGCCGTCCGCTTCACCGACACCGTCGGCGAGGACAGCCTCGTCAAGGTGATGACCGACGGCATCCTGCTCGCCGAGATCCAGCGCGATCCCGAACTGCTGCAGTACGACACGCTCATCATCGACGAGGCCCACGAACGCAGCCTCACCATCGACTTCCTGCTCGGCTACCTGGCGCGGCTGCTGCCGCGCCGGCCCGAGCTGAAACTCGTCATCACCTCCGCGACCATCGACCCGGAACGGTTCTCCCAGCACTTCGGTGGCGCCCCGATCCTCGAGGTGTCCGGGCGGACCTACCCCGTCGAGATGCGCTACCGGCCGCTGCTGGCGAGCGAACTGGCGGACGAGCTCGCCGGCGGCTCGGGTGAGGACGACGAGGGGGACTCCCTCGACGAACGCGACGAGGTCGTGGGCGACGACCGCGACCAGACCGAGGGGATCCTCGACGCCGTCCGTGAACTGGCGGCCGAGGGACCCGGTGACGTCCTCGTGTTCCTGCCCGGCGAACGGGAGATCCGCGACACCGCGGACGCCCTGTCCGACCTGGTGCAGGAACGGGAGTTCCGCGGGACCGAGATCCTGCCGCTCTTCGCCCGGCTCTCGGCCGAGGAGCAGCACCGGGTGTTCCGGCCCCACGGCAACCGCCGGATCGTGCTGGCCACCAACGTGGCCGAGACCTCGCTCACGGTCCCCGGCATCCGCTACGTGGTGGACGCCGGGACGGCGCGCATCTCCCGCTACAGCCACCGCACCAAGGTGCAGCGGTTGCCGATCGAGCGGATCTCGCAGGCCTCGGCCAACCAACGCGCCGGCCGTTGCGGTCGTGTCGCGGACGGCATCTGCATCCGGCTCTACTCCCAGAACGACTTCGAGTCGCGTCCGGAGTTCACCGACCCCGAGATCCTGCGGACCAACCTGGCGGCCGTCATCCTGCAGATGACGTCCCTCGGTCTCGGGGACATCGGGGCGTTCCCCTTCGTCGAGCCCCCGGAACCGCGGGCCATCACCGACGGCCTCGCCCTGCTGTCCGAGCTGGGCGCGCTGGAGACCGCGCGGGCGGGTGACCGCGGGCCGCGGCTGACCCGCACGGGCCGGGACCTGGCCAAGCTGCCCATCGACCCGCGGCTGGGCCGGATGGTCCTGGAGGCCCAGCGCAACGGCTGCCTGCAGGACGTCCTCGTGGTCGTGGCGGCGCTCTCGGTGCAGGACCCGAGGGAGCGCCCCCTGGAGAAGCGCGAACAGGCCGCGCAGCTGCACGCCCGGTTCCGTCACGAGCAGTCCGACTTCCTCACGTACCTGAACCTGTGGTCCTACCTGCAGCACCTGCAGCGCGACCTGTCGTCCTCGGCGTTCCGCCGCCGGGTGAAGGCCGAGATGCTGCACTTCCTGCGCATCCGGGAGTGGCAGGACACCTACTCCCAGCTGCGCCGCGTGGCCCGGGACCTGAAGTTCTCCGTCGAGACGCGGGAACCCGCCGAACTCGACGACGACCAGCTGTTCCCCGACCCCGGCTACGACGCCGACGCGGTGCACCGCTCACTGCTGGCCGGGTTGCTGGGCAACATCGGCTCCAAGGACGTGCGCGAGGACACCTCGAGCGCCGGCAAGGGCCGTCGCGACTCCCGGCCCGCGCGCCAGCAGGTCGAGTACAACGGTGCCCGCGGGGCGAAGTTCGCGGTCTCGCCCGGTTCCTCGCTGGGCCGACGCAGCCCGGACTGGGTCGTCGCGGGGGAACTCGTCGAGACGTCGCGGCTCTGGGCCCGCGTCGTCGCCTCGATCGACCCGCGCTGGATCGAACCACTGGCGGAGCACGTGGTGCGCCGCGTCTACTCCGAACCGCGGTGGTCGCGCAGCCGGGCGGCCGTCGTCGCGACCGAACGCGTCACGCTCTACGGCGTCCCCATCGTGGTGGGCCGCAAGGTCGCCTACGGCGGGATCGACGCGGAACTCTCGCGCGACCTCTTCATCCGCGCCGCCCTGGTGGAGGGCGACTTCGAGACCCGTCACGAGTTCTTCCGGCGCAACCGGGAACTGCTCGACGAGGCCGAGGAACTGGAGCACCGCGCGCGGCGGCGCGACATCGTCGTCGACGACGAGGTCTTGTTCGAGTTCTACGACGCGCGGATCCCGGCCGACGTCGTGTCGGGCCGGCACTTCGACGCGTGGTGGAAGGAGGCTCGTCGGGCGGACCCCGACCTGCTGACCTTCGACCCGGCGATGCTGGTGCGGGTGGAGGACACCGTCAGCGAGGAGCAGTTCCCGCGCGTGTGGCGCCAGGGCGACCTTGAACTCGCCCTCGACTACGTCTTCGACCCCGGTTCGGCCGCCGACGGGTTGACCGTCGACGTCCCCGTCGAGGTCGTCAACCGCTTCGACGACCGGGACCTGCTGTGGCAGGTCCCGGGTTTCCGGCACGACCTGATCACGGCGATGATCCGGGCGCTGCCCAAGGAACTGCGCAAGAACCTCGCCCCGGCTCCCGACAAGGCGGCCCGCTTCCTGGAGAACGTCCGCCCGCACGTCGACCGGTTCTGGCCCGCCTTCGAGGCCGAGATGCCGCGGTTGGGCGACGGCACCGAGATCTACGCCGAGGACGTGGACTGGACCAAGGTGCCCGGGTACCTGCGACCGACGTTCCGCGTGCGGGCGGGCGACGGGTCGACCATGGCGGTGGGCAAGGACTTCGCCCGCCTGCGCGCCTCGTTGGAGACCGAGGTCGTGGAGACCCTCACGGCCGCCGCGGACGACGTCCAGCGCACCGGGGCGACGTCGTGGGCGGACCTGCCCGACGAGGTCCCGCTGACCCACACCAGCGTCGTGCGCGGGAGCGACGTGACCTCGTTCCCGGCGCTCGTCGACGAGGGGGAGTCTGTCGGGCTGCGGACGTTCCCGAACTCCGTGCAGGCCGCCGTCGCCCACCACGAGGGGGTCCTGCGGTTGCTGACGCTCGCCCTGCCCTCCCCGGTGCGCACCGTGCAGAACTCCCTCGGCAACGACGCGAAGCTCCTGCTGGCCCGCGCTCCGCACGCCGACGCGAACGCGGTCGTGGCCGACTGCGCCCAGGCCGCCGCGGCGCAGCTGCTCGACGAGGCGGACGGCGGATCGGTCCGCACCGCAGCCGGTTTCGAGGAGCTGCGGGTCCGGGTGGCGGGGCGCTTCGTGGACCTGACCGTGAGCGCCGTGGAGCGCAGCCTGCGCGTCCTGCGCACCGCGGCCGCGGTGGAGAAGAACATCTCCCGCACCAGCAGCCTCGTCCTCGTGCCCTCGCTGGCCGACGTCCGAGAGCAGTTCACCGGACTCGTCCACGCGGGTTTCGTCACCGACACCGGGGTGGACCGGTTGCCGGACCTGCTGCGCTACCTGCAGGGGATCGACCGCCGGCTGGCGACGATGCCGGAGAACCCCCAGCGCGACCGGGTGCGGATGGCGGAGTTCGCCCGGGTCCGCGAGGAGTACCTGAAGCGGGTGCGACGTGCGGGGTCCCCGGTGCCGCCGGACCTGGCGCGGATCCGCTGGACGCTGGAGGAACTGCGCCTGCAGAAGTTCGCCCCGGGTGTCCCGACGGCCCACCCGGTCAGCGACGAGCGGGTGCTGAAGGCCCTCGCCGACCTCCCCTGACCGACTCCTGGGGAACTTTCCACCCTTCCCGGGCCCGGAAAGGGTGGAAAGTCCCCCAGAAGTGGGTGGGGTGGGGTGGGTCAGTGGGCGGCGTAGCCACCGTCGACGAGGTGGTAGGAACCGGTCACGAAGCTCGCGGCGTCGCTGGCCAGGAAGGCGGTCAGGGCCGCGACCTCCTCGGGGGTGCCGAGGCGGCCCGTGGCGTGCTGGGCGGCGAGTCCCGCCTTCGCCTCGGCGGAGAGGTTCGCGTCGATCAGCGGGGTCTGGATGAAACCCGGACCGACGGCGTTGACGCGGACACCCTGCCCGGAGTACTCCAGCGCGGCGTTCTTGGTCAGGCCGATGACGGCGTGCTTGGTGGTGACGTAGGCGCTGGAGCCCTGGATGCCGACGCTGCCGAGCACGGAGGCCATGTTGACGATCGAGCCACCGCCCGCGGCGAGCATGGCGGGGATCTGCGCCTTGAGGGCGTAGAACACCGCGTTGAGGTTGACGTTCATCACCTTGTGCCAGGAGTCGAGGGAGTACTCCGCGACCGGCGCGGCCTCGCCGCCGATGCCGGCGTTGTTGACGGCGACCTTCAGGGGGGCGAGTTCGCCGGCGGCGGCGACCATCGCCACGTTGGTGTCGAAGTCGGCGACGTTGCCGACGAAGGCCCGGGCGGTCCCGCCGGCCTCGGCGATCTCGGCGACGACCCCGTCGGCCGACGCCTCGACGAGGTCGGCGACGAGGACGGAGGCGCCGTTCCTCGCCAGTTCCAGCGCGACGGCGCGACCGATGCCGGAACCCCCGCCGGTGACGATGGCGGAACGGTTGCTCAGGTCGTAGGTGGCCATGCTCGATCTCCTCAGATCACCTTGTGCTACATGTGTCGGACAACGTGACGACAGTACGCCCGGCGAACGACCCGGGCCAGGCCCGGGGTCACCGTGGGGCCGAACGGGCGCGACCTCGCTCACGCGGGTGCCCGTCCGGCTCGTGACGGAGGGGAGGGGCCCGGCCACGTAGGCTGCCCTCCCGGTGCGCGTGCGCGTACGGGACGACAGCGCGGGACGGGGTGGCAGAGGTGGCGACGGCGAGCGAGCAGGTCGTCAGCACGCGCGTCCTCACCGTCCCCAACGCGCTCAGCTTCCTGCGACTGCTCCTGGTCCCCGTCTTCGGTGTCCTCATCACCAACGGTCAGGACGGCTGGGCGCTGCTCGTGCTCGCGGTCAGCGGGGCCAGCGACTACCTCGACGGGAACCTGGCCCGACGCTGGAACCAGGTCACCCGCCTCGGGCAGGTCCTGGACCCCTTCGCCGACCGGCTCTACATCCTCACCACGTTGTTCGGACTGGCCTACCGCGGCCTGATCCCGTGGTGGCTGGTCGTCGTGCTCGTCGCCCGCGACGTCACGATGATCGTGACCCTGCCGTTCCTGGCGAAGCTCGGTCACAGCGCCCTGCCCGTCCACTTCCTCGGCAAGGCCGGCACGTTCTGCCTGCTCTACGCCTTCCCGCTCCTCCTCCTCGGCGAGGTCTCGCCGACGCTGTCGACGTACGCCGGCGCGCTCGGCTGGGCCTTCGCGCTGTGGGGCACCGGGTTGTACTGGTGGTCGGGGATCCTCTACGTCTCCCAGGTCGTCGGGTTGTGGCGCGCGCAACGCCGGTGAGTCCCCGCAGCGCCCGGCCGCAGGTGCCGCGCGACCCCGCGGCCAGCACGGCGCTGCTCACCGAGGTCATGACCCGCCCCCTGGACCCCGGCTACGCCGCGGCCGCCCGACGTCGCGCGGAGACGGGGGAGGAGCGCAGTCGCTCGGGGCGAGGCCTGACCTGGCTCGCGCTGCTGGTGATCGGTGGGCTGCTGGCCGTCGCCGGGGTGCGCGCCGCCGCGGCCGAACCCGCGGCCGACCGCGGCCGGCAGGCGCTCCTGCAGCGGATCGACGACAGCACCGGGCGTTCCGACCGGCTCACCGCGCAGGTCGCCCGCGCCCAGACCGACAACGCCGCGCTCGCCGCGCGGCTGGGCGGGGCACCCGCCGCCTCCGCCGACGCCCAGGCCGGCGGACTCGCCGTGGCCGCCGCCGCGACCGCCGTCACCGGCCCGGGGCTGCAGGTCGTGCTCGACGACGCGCGCGGCGACGACTCCGGCTCCACCACGACCTCGGGACGGGTCGTGGACCGCGACGTCCAGATCGTCGTCAACGGGTTGTGGCAGAACGGCGCCGAGGCCGTCGCGATCAACGGGCAGCGACTGAGTTCGCTGTCCTCGATCCGCGCGGCGGGGGAGGCCGTCCTCGTCGACTACCGCCCGTTGACCCCGCCGTACACGATCTCCGCCATCGGCGACCCCACGGCCCTGCAGACCGGCCTGGCGACGTCCGTCGCGGGTCGCTACCTGCAGGTGCTGCGCGACAACTACGGCATCTCCGCCGGCGTCGACACCCGCTCCGGCGACGACCCGATGACGTTGCCCGCCGCCCCCCGCCTCGACCTGCGCCTGGCCCACCCCTCCGTGCCGTGACCTCGCCGGGACCCCGGACCGGGCGCGCGGCGGCTCGGGGAAGGCGGTGGGGGAGGTAGCGTTCCGCGACGTGATCGCAGCCGTCGGACTCGTCGTCGGGATCGTCGTGGGTGTGCTCCTGCACCCCGAGGTCCCGGTGTCCCTGCAGCCCTACCTGCCGATCGCCGTGGTCGCCGCGCTCGACGCGGTGTTCGGCGGTCTGCGGGCGGTGCTCGACGGGATCTTCGACGACAAGGTGTTCGTCGTCTCCTTCCTGTCCAACGCCGTCGTCGCGGCCCTCATCGTCTACCTCGGCGACCAGCTCGGCGTCGGCTCGCAGCTGTCCACGGGGGTCGTCGTCGTGCTCGGGGTGCGCATCTTCTCCAACGCCGCCGCCATCCGCCGGCACCTGCTGAACGCGTGAGCGAGCCCGCGGCCCCGCGCCGCTCGCCGTGGCGACGGTTGTGGCGCGCGGGCCGGCCCCGCGCCACGCGCGCCCAGGTCCTGGCCGGGATCCTCTGCGCCGCGCTCGGCTTCGGATTCGTGGTGCAGGTGCGTCAGACGAGCACCTCGGGTCTGAGCGACCTGCGCGAGACCGACCTGGTCCGGATCCTGGACGACACCACCGAGCGGGGGGACCGCCTGCAGGAGGAGCTCGACAGCCTCCAGGCGACCCGGCGTCAGCTCACCGAGGGGTCCGACTCCGCCCAGGCCGCCGCCCAGGCCGCCGAGCAGCGGGCCCAGGAGTACGGGCTGCTGGCCGGGACGCTGCCCGCGCACGGGCCCGGGATCGTCGCCACCATCACCGACCCCGACGCCGCCGTGCGCTCGACGAACCTCATCCAGTTCGTCCAGGAGCTGCGCGACGCCGGCGCCGAGGCGATCCAGATCGGCAGCACCCGCGTGGTGGCCGAGACCGCCTTCACCGACACCACCGGAGCCGTCCTGGTCGACGGGGCGACCGAGCGCGCGCCCTACGTCGTGAGCGTGATCGGCGACCCCGCCACCCTCTCCACCGCCCTCGACATCCCGGGCGGGGTGCGCGAGACGTTGCGCTCCGCCGGGGCGGACCTCGAGGTCCGCAACGCCGCCGGTGCCGACGGGGTGCAGGTGGACGCCTTGCACGCCGTCTCCGCGCCTCAGTACGCTCGCCCGGCGTCACCGGAACCCTCCGCCAGCACCGGCTGAGTCCCCGTCCGGCCGTCCCCACCAGAGGAGTCAGTTCCAGCATGTCGAACGTCCCCGCCGACCTCCGCTACACCAGCGAGCACGAATGGGTGCGCGTCGAGGCGGACGGCACCGTCCGGGTCGGCATCACCGACCACGCCCAGGACGCCCTCGGGGACGTCGTGTACGTCTCGCTGCCCGCCGAGGGCGAGACCGTCGCCGCCGGTGGCGCCTGCGGTGAGGTCGAGTCGACCAAGAGCGTCAGCGAGATCACCGCGCCCGTGTCCGGCACCGTCTCGGGGCACAACCCGGGGCTGGAGACGCGTCCCGACCTGGTGAACACCGACCCCTACGGCGACGGCTGGATGTTCACCATCACCCCGAGCGACGTGGCGCAGGTCGAGGGCCTCCTCGACGCGGAGGCCTACACCGCCCACGCGGGCTGAGCGCTCCGCCACCCGTGTCGACCCGGTGACCTGACCTGCCGGGTCGGCACGGCTAGGGTGATCCTGGAAGTTCCAAGCGTGACCGCCCGCGTGCAGGGAGTTGCCTGCCCCCGGGAGTCACGTGTTCTGCCAGCGTGAGAGGTGGTGTCGATGTCTGCGTCGGGCACGTCGTCGGACGACGGGTTGGCTGCGTCGGACGACGGGTTGGCTGCATCGTCGACCGATGGGTCGGATGCGTCCTCGGAGGGCGGGACGACCCCTGCGTCGACCCCCCGGGGTGGCGCGGCCGAGCGGCCGGTGGACTCCACCATGTCCTTCGCCGGTCTGGTCGTCCCCGAGGTCCACGAGTCCGCGGAACGCGGTCTCACCAGTGACGACCAGGAGGCCATCGACGCCCTGCCGGCCGGATCGGCCCTGCTCGTCGTGCGGCGCGGTCCCAACGCGGGGTCCCGGTTCCTCCTGGACGCCGAGCGGACCTCCGCGGGCCGCCACCAGACCAGCGACATCTTCCTCGACGACGTGACGGTCTCGCGCAAGCACGCGGAGTTCCTCCGCGCGCCCGACCCGTCGACGGGTCCGGGGTTCCGGGTGCGCGACGTCGGCAGTCTCAACGGCACCTACGTCAACCGCGAGCGCATCGACGACGTGGTCCTCGCCGCCGGCGACGAGGTGCAGATCGGCAAGTACCGGATGGACTTCCACCCCAGCCCGCGAGGGGAGCAGTGAGCGCTGCCGGGGCGCGGTCCCTGGACCCGAGTCTGCCCAGGATGACGATCGGCGAGGTCCTCGCGATCCTCACGCCGGACTTCTCTGACGTCAGCATCTCCAAGATCCGCTTCCTCGAGGAGCAGGGCCTCGTCGAACCGGGCCGGACCCCCGCGGGGTACCGCAAGTTCTCCTCCGACGACGTCGACCGGTTGCGGTACGTGCTCTCCGCCCAACGCGACCACTACCTGCCGCTGAAGGTCATCCGGGAGAACCTCGAGGCCATGGACCGCGGCCTCGAGCCGCCGGAACAGCCCGGGGCGGCACCGCGCGTCCCCGAGGTCGTCGCGGCGGGCAGTGTCCCGGGGGCCGACCGGTTCGACGGCCACGCCGCCAACCTCCGGCTGACCCGGCTGGAGATCCTGCGCGAGTCCGGCGTCGACGCCGAGCTCCTCGACGCGCTCGAGGGGTTCGGCGTGCTCTCGCCCGCTCCCGGGGGCCCGTGGTACGACGGTGAGGCCCTGGAGGTGCTGCGCGCCGCGGCCTCGCTGGCGGCGCACGGCATCGAGGCCCGGCACCTGCGGATGTTCCGCACCGCCGCCGACCGTGAGATCGCCCTCGCGGAACAGGTCGCCGCGCCGCTGCAGCGCCTCGGGCAGCGAGGCGGTGGGGAGTCCGTCGACCGCGCCGACCAGGTCGTGCGGGAGATCGCGGCGGCCTGCCTGCGGCTGCACACCGCGCTCGTCGCCGGCGCGCTCGGCCGCGGCGCGCGCTGAGCCGACGCCGGGGTACGGTGATCGGGTGCGCGCGCTCGATGTCATCGGCGTCAGAGTCGAGATGCCTTCCAACAACCCGATCGTGCTGCTGCGCGAACGGGACGGCGACCGGTACCTGCCCATCTGGATCGGGGCCCCCGAGGCGAGTGCCATCGCCTTCGCCCAGCAGGGTGTGGTCCCGCCCCGTCCGCTGACCCACGACCTGCTCAAGGACGTCATCGAGGCCGTCGGCCGACGTCTGGAAGAGGTCCGGATCGTGGCGGTCAAGGACAACGTCTACTTCGCGGAACTCGTCTTCGACGGTGGCCTCACGGTCAGCTCGCGGACGTCTGACGCGATCGCCCTCGCCCTGCGCGTGGGCTGCCCCATCGTGAGCGCCGACCAGGTGCTCGACTCCGGGGGCGTCCCGGTGCCGGACGAGGACGAGGACGAGGTGGAGAAGTTCCGCGAGTTCCTCGACCACATCTCGCCCGAGGACTTCGAAGCCGATTCGGGCGGGGCCTGAATCCGGGTTCTCCCGGGTCACGGAAAGGTCACGGTCTGCGGCGCGCCGCGCGCCTCGTTGACGCTCCGGGGGTGCTCTTCTACGGTCAGTATGCAGAACGCTTCCGGTCGGTCCTCGACGGGTGGCGATGACGAGGAGGCCGGCGTGAGCAGTGGCGATGCAGTCGCAGGGTCGTCGCGGAAGTCGACCCCACCAGTTCGTGCGCAGGGTCTGCTGTTCGCCGAGGACCTCCCTGACCTGGACGAAGAGGTCGGCTACCGCGGTCAGACGGCCTGCAAGGCCGCCGGCATCACCTACCGCCAGCTCGACTACTGGGCCCGCACCGGCCTGGTCGAACCGGGTGTGCGCGGTGCCTCAGGCTCCGGCTCGCAGCGTCTCTACGGGTTCCGCGACATCCTGGTCCTGAAGGTCGTCAAGCGACTGCTGGACACCGGCGTCTCGCTGCACCAGATCCGTTCGGCGGTCACCCACCTGCGTGAGCGTGGCGTCGACGACCTCGCCCAGATCACCCTCATGTCCGACGGCGCCAGCGTCTACGAGTGCACCTCGGCCGATGAAGTGATAGATCTCGTCCAAGGCGGTCAAGGCGTCTTCGGCATCGCCGTGGGCCGCGTCTGGCGCGAGGTCGAGGGGGAGCTGGCCTCGCTGCCGAGCGAACGTCCCGCCGACCGCGAGCCCGGTCAGAGCGCCATGGTGCTGGCCGACGAGCTGTCCAAGCGTCGCGCCGCCCGCGAAGCCGGTTAGCCCCACCCCACGCACGACGAGAGCCGCGATCCCACTGGGTTTCCCAGCGAGGTCGCGGCTCTCGTCGTGCGTGGGTGGGGACTAGTCGAGGAGCTCGGCGCGGGGGAGGGCCTGCAGGGCGAAGGGGTCGGTCACCCAGTCGTGGGCGTCGGGCAGCCAGTGCACCGCGGCGAGCAGGGAGTCGGCCCAGGTGCTCAGCAGCTCGTCGAGACCGACGCGCCAGGAGTGCTGGTAGCCCTCGCCGTCCTCGGCCAGCACGATCTGCTCGACGACGGAGCGGCTGGAGCCCAGGCGCACGGCGATGAGTTCCTCGTCGCGGGCGAAGAGGGGCAGCAGGGCCGGCGGGGCGGTGAGGCCGGGACCCTGGCCGCTCGCGCGACGCACGGCCTCTTCCAGGGTCAGGGGAACCCAGCCACCGGGCCCCACCGTCGGAGCGCTCGTGCGGAAGGTGGTGCGGACGGGATCGACACCGTCGACCGCGCGCCACCAGGCCCGGGCACCGCGGGGGATCAGCAGGCCCATCTGGCGTTCCACCGCGTCGAGGTGCGCCTCGCCGACCCCGGGGCGCAGGTGGCTGGCGATGTCCGCACCGCAACGCGTCCACTGGGCGCGCAACCGCGTGACGATGCCGGTGATCCGGTCGGCCTCCGGGTCCGGAGCGGGCACGTGCGGCGCTGCGGTCGCAACCGCCGCTCCGCGGACGGCGCGGACCACGCGGAGACGGTCGAGGGGTGTGTTGGGCGTCACGGAACCTCCTAGGGCCCGCGAAGAGCGCGGGGAAGAACGGGCGGCACCAGCGGGGACGAACCCGGGTAGACCGACTTGCTAGAAACTAGGCGTTCATCGGCGTTCCCGCACCTCGGACGCGGTACGACCCCGCCCGGTTCCCTACGTCGTGCGGAGGATCCGGTCCAGCACCACGTCGAACTGCTCCGCGACGGTCTTCGCCGCCTTGGCCCGCAACGAGTGCAGCGGAACCCCCGCTCCCTGCGACTGCGGCACGGCCACCCGGTCCGGCAGCGGTTCCAGCACCAGGTCGCCGAACATGGCCTGCAGTTCCTCGTAGCGGAAGCGCTGTTCCCCCGAGCGCTGGGTGTAGCGGTTGACCAGGACCCCGACGACCTCCGGGGAGCTGCGCAGGGCACGGACCTCCCGGATCGTGCGGTCGACCGCCGCCACGGAGAAGCGGCTGGCGTCGGAGACCACGAGCACGGCGTCCGCCGCGCGCCACGCCGAACGCGTCAGCCCGTTGAGCGAGGGCGGGGTGTCCAGCAGGGCGAGGTCGTGGTCGTCGAGCTTGCCCAGGGCCCGGCGCAGCGACTTCAGCGTCTCCTCGTCGGCCCCGGGGGTGTCCAGACCCGCGGAGGCCGCGGAACCGGTGAGGACGTCGAGCAGTCCCGGGTGGTCGTCGACCCACCCGCTGGGCGCGACGGCGTCCTCGGCGACACGACGTCTCGGGGTCCGCAGCACGGCGGCGACGTCGTGGTCGCGGTGGGCGCTGACGTCGAGGCCGGACGTGGCGTCCGCCTGCGGGTCGAGGTCGACGACGAGGGTGCTGGTCCCGCGGTGGAGGGCGGCCGAGGCCAGCCCGAGGACGACGGACGTCTTGCCGACCCCACCCTTGGCACTGCAGACGGCGAGGGTGATCACGACGGTCAACCTATCTTCCCGGGATCCGGGATCCCGTCCCGTACGATGGCGGCAGGCCGTTCAGCTCGTGTGGGAGAGACCCTGGTCGGGGAAGAGTCCGACCGCGGCGCCGAAGGGGCAACATCCCCGGAACCTCTCAGGCGGAAGGACCACGCGAGATCAGGCCGCTCTGAAGCACGTCCGCGCCCGCGCGGGTGGGTGACAGACGGGGAGGTACCTGCCCTCAGCGACCTCCGGAGCGTCCCATGACCTCACCCACGCCCGTCCGCAGCGACCTGCCCGAGTTCTCCCCGGAACCCGCCGCCCTGCCGTTCAGCGCCCGCCACATCGGCCCCGACGCCGCCGACGTCGCCCGGATGCTCGAGGTCGTCGGCCTCTCCTCCACCGAGGAACTCGTCGACCGCGCCGTCCCCGCCGGGATCCGCGACGGCGTCCTCGACCTGCCGGAGGCCCTCGACGAGACCTCCGTGACCGCGGCCCTGCGCGTGCTGGCCGGTCGCAACCGCGTCGTGCCGTCGATGATCGGGCTCGGCTACTTCGGAACCCGGACCCCGGCCGTCGTGCGCCGCAACGTCCTCGAGGACCCGTCCTGGTACACGGCGTACACGCCGTACCAGCCCGAGATCTCCCAGGGCCGCCTCGAGGCGCTGCTGAACTTCCAGACCGCCGTCACCGACCTCACCGCGCTCGACGTCGCCAACGCCTCCCTGCTCGACGAGGCGACCGCCGCGGCCGAGGCCATGACCCTGGCCCGCCGGACCTCCAAGGCCCCCGCCGGGGCCGTGTTCGCCGTCGACGCCGACGTGCTCCCGCAGACCCTCGCCGTGCTGCGCACCCGCGCCGTGCCGCTGGGCGTCGACCTCGTGAGCGTCGACCTCGACGCCGCGGACCCGCTGGCCGTGGTGGGCGAGCGCGGGGTGTTCGGGGTGCTCCTGCAGTACCCGGGGACCTCCGGCCGGGTCCGCGACCTCGCCGCCGTCGTCGCCGACGCCCACGCCCGCGGTGCGATCGCGATCACCGCGGCCGATCTGCTGGCGCTGACGCTGCTCGTCGCGCCGGGCGAGTTCGGCGTCGACGTCGCCGTCGGTTCCAGCCAGCGCTTCGGCGTCCCGATGGGTGCCGGTGGCCCGCACGCCGCCTACATGGCCGTCCGCAAGGGCCTCGAACGCTCCCTCCCCGGGCGCCTCGTCGGCGTCTCCGTCGACGCCGACGGCAACCGCGCGTACCGCCTCGCCCTGCAGACCCGCGAACAGCACATCCGCCGCGACAAGGCGACCTCCAACATCTGCACCGCCCAGGTCCTGCTGGCCGTGATGGCCGGCTGCTACGCCGTCTGGCACGGCCCGGAGGGTCTGCGCGCCATCGCCTCCCAGGTCGCCCGCCGGGCCGCGGCGCTCGCCGACGCCCTGCGCGCCGGCGGGGTCGAGGTCGTGCACGAGGCGTTCTTCGACACCGTCCTGGCCCGCGTGCCCGGCCGCGCGCAGGCCGTGGTCAGCGCCGCGCTCGAGGCGGGGGTGAACCTGCGCCTCGTCGACGCCGACCACGTCGGGCTGACCGTCGACGAGACCACCTCCGAGGCGCACGTCGCCGCGGCGCTGACCGGTTTCGGCCTGGCCCCGACGGAGGCGACCGCCGAGGCGGCGCTGCCCACCGCGCTGCGTCGCACCAGCGAGTTCCTGCCCCATCCCGTCTTCGAGCGGCACCGCTCCGAGACGGCGATGCTGCGCTACCTGCGCACCCTCTCCGACGCCGACTACGCCCTCGACCGCGGCGCGATCCCGTTGGGCTCCTGCACCATGAAGCTCAACGCGACCACCGAACTCGAACCGATCTCCTGGCCCGAGTTCGCCGACCTGCACCCCTACGCCCCGGCCGACCAGCTCGCCGGCACCGCCGAACTCTCCGCCGACCTCGAAGGCTGGCTCGCCGAGGTCACCGGCTACGACGCCGTCTCGTTGCAGCCCAACGCCGGGTCCCAGGGCGAGTTCGCCGGTCTGCTGGCGATCCGCGCCTACCACCTCGCCCAGGGCCACGGTGAGCGCACGATCTGCCTCATCCCCTCCTCCGCCCACGGCACCAACGCCGCCAGCGCCGTGATGGCCGGGTTGAAGGTCGTCGTCGTGCGCTGCGACGACGCGGGCAACGTCGACCTCGACGACCTGCGCGCCAAGGTCGCCGAGCACGCCGACGACCTCGCCGCGCTGATGGTCACCTACCCCTCGACCCACGGCGTCTACGAGGAGTCCATCCGCGAGGTCTGCGGACTCGTCCACGACGCCGGCGGCCAGGTCTACGTCGACGGCGCGAACCTCAACGCCCTCGTCGGCCTCGCCCGGCCCGGCAAGTTCGGGGCCGACGTCTCCCACCTGAACCTGCACAAGACGTTCTGCATCCCCCACGGTGGCGGCGGCCCCGGCGTCGGACCCGTCGCGGTCCGCTCCCACCTCGCCCCGTTCCTTCCCTCCACCGCCCCCGACGGCGACGGGGTCGGGATGGTCTCCGCCGCGCCCTACGGCTCCGCCGGGATCCTGCCCATCCCGTGGGCCTACCTGCGCCTCATGGGCCCCGACGGGCTGCGCGCCGCGACCGTCCAGGCCGTGCTCTCCGCCAACTACGTCGCCACCCGGCTGCAGGAGGCCTTCCCCGTCCTCTACCGCGGTCCCGGCGGGCTCGTCGCCCACGAGTGCATCCTCGACCTGCGCCCGATGACCAAGGCCACCGGTGTGACCGTCGACGACGTCGCCAAGCGCCTCATCGACCACGGGTTCCACGCCCCGACGATGTCGTTCCCCGTCGTCGGGACCCTCATGGTGGAACCCACCGAGAGCGAGGACCTCGCCGAACTCGACCGGTTCTGCGACGCGATGCTCGCCATCGCCGCCGAGGTTCAGGACATCGCCGACGGGCGCTGGGCCGTCGAGGAATCGCCGCTGCGCCACGCCCCGCACACCGCGGTGTCCCTCGTCGGGGAGTGGAACCACCCCTACTCCCGCGAGGAAGCGGTGTACCCCAACGGGATGAACCCCCGCTCGAAGTACTGGCCCCCCGTCCGCCGCATCGACGGAGCCGCCGGCGACCGGAACCTCGTCTGCTCCTGCCCGCCGCTGTCTGAGTACTGAGGTCTCAAGCCCGCGGGGTCGGGGCGGGCGGACCGCGCGGGACAGGTGCGCCGGATACTCCGTTCGCGCGATCGGGTGCACCTCGTTGGTCTGGGTGCACCGGCGCTCACTTCGGACATCCGGCGCACCTGTCCCGCCCGGACCGCCCTCCGTGCACCAGGAGCGGCTCGACCAGAGGTAGGGGAGCGGTGTGGGCTGGTTGCCGACGTTGCTGGTCGAGCACTCCGCGCTGGTGCCGCTCGGGGTGCTCGTCGTCGTGGTGGGGTCCGGCGCGCTGGGCTGGGTGGGCCGGAAGAGCCCACGCGTGCTGGGTTGGCTGGTCGGCCTCACGTTGCTGGGGGTCCTGGCGGTCACCCTGGCCCCCGACGACCGGGGGCGGGTGCGCGAGGTCACGTGCGAGGTGGGGGTCGACTTCCCGTCGTGGGGGAGCAGCGAACTGTTGGCCAACGTCGCCCTGTTCGTGCCGGTGACGGTGTTCGCCGTGGTGCGGTTCCGCCGCCCGGTCCTCGTGGCTCTCGGCGGCATCCTGCTGTCCGCGGTCATCGAGGGCACCCAGGCGCTCGCCGTCGTCCTCGGCCGCTCCTGCACCACCAGCGACTGGGCCATGAACACCGCCGGCACGGTGCTGGGCGTCGGAGTCGGGGCAGCCCTCCTCGTGCTGGACCGCACCCGTGCGGGTCGTGCAGGAGCCGCACCCAGGTGACGCCGAAGGGTCGCCAGGGGGTACTCCCGCTGGATGTCCGAAGTGAGCGCTGATGCAGCCGTCCGACCTGGTGCACCCGCTCGCGCGAACGGAGTATCCGGCGGGAGCACCCCCTGACGACCCGGACGAGGACCTGCCCCCGGGTCCCAGCCCAGCACCACGGAGGGTTGGTAGGGTCCCCGGCGAGGGGGTGATCACGATGGAGTTCCTGGACGCGCTGCTGGACCGCAGCTGGTTGCTGTGGGTCGCGGCGGCCCTGGTCCTGGGGATCCTCGAGATCACCGCCATCGACCTGGTCTTCGCGATGCTCGCGGGCGGGGCGGTGGCGGGGGCGATCGCCGACGCGGTGGGGCTGTCGTTCGTCCCGCAGGTCCTCATCGCGGCCGTCGTGGCCGGGTTGCTGCTGGCGACGATCCGGCCCGTCCTGCTGCGCCGCCTGCGGATGCCGCCCACCGGGACGACCGGCTCGGCCGCCCTCGTCGGGCGCTCGGCGATCGTCCTCGAACCGGTCACCCTCCGCGGGGGCCTGGTGAAACTCGTCGGGGAGACGTGGTCGGCTCGGTCGACCGGTCCGACGTTCGCCGCGGGTGACGACGTCGTCGTCACCGCGATCGACGGGGCCACCGCGGTCGTGGGGCCGCTCGCACCACTCAGTACCACCGAGGAGAACTGATGGACAACGTCGTCACCCTTGTCGTGCTCGTGCTCGTCGTCGTGTTCGTGGTGACGGTGATCGCCCGCACGATCCGGATCGTCCCGCAGGCCACGGCCGTCATCGTCGAACGGCTCGGCCGGTACTCGCGGACGCTGGAGGCGGGGCTGAACATCCTGGTTCCCTTCATCGACAAGGTGCGGGCCAACGTCGACCTGCGTGAGCAGGTCGTCTCGTTCCCGCCGCAGCCGGTCATCACCTCCGACAACCTCGTCGTGAGCATCGACACCGTCATCTACTACCAGCCGACCGACCCGAAGTCCGCGACGTACGAGATCGCGAACTACATCCAGGGCATCGAGCAGCTCACCGTCACCACGCTGCGCAACGTCATCGGGTCCCTCGACCTCGAGCAGACCCTGACGAGTCGCGACCAGATCAACGGTCAGCTGCGCGGGGTCCTCGACGAGGCGACGGGTCGGTGGGGGATCCGCGTGAACCGCGTGGAGCTCAAGGCGATCGACCCGCCCGCCAGCGTGCAGGACTCGATGGAGAAGCAGATGCGCGCCGAACGGGACAAGCGCGCCGCGATCCTCACGGCCGAGGGTTTCAAGCAGTCGCAGATCCTGACGGCCGAGGGTGAGAAGCAGTCCTCGATCCTGCGGGCCGAGGGTTCCGCCCAGGCCGCGATCCTCGAGTCGCAGGGGCAGGCGAAGGCGATTACCCAGGTGTTCGACGCCATCCACCGCGGCGACCCGGACCCGAAGCTGCTGGCCTACCAGTACCTGCAGATGCTCCCGAAGATCGCCGACGGCAGCTCGAACAAGCTGTGGATCGTGCCGAGCGAGCTGAACGACGCCCTCAAGGGTTTCGGGAACATGTTCACCGCCCACGGCGGTGACTCCTCGGGTTCCGACGGGTCCACCGGGTCCCGGGCGCCCCGCCCCGCCGCCCCGGAGCCGGCGACGGGTTTCGACGAGGTCGTCCTCGAGGACCCCGCGCAGGCGTTGAAGCGGGCCCGCGAGGAGGCCGCCGGGGCGGCCCGTGACGCCGAGGGCGTCACCCGGGAGACGCACCTCCCGGGGAACTGACGGGTCCCGCCCCGCTTCGGCGTGCCGGGCGGGCGTCGCTCTCCCAGAGTGGACGAGTGGACGTCGCCGCGCAGGAACTGCCCGACCGCTCGCCGGACACCCGGCGGTGGTTGTTCGCCGATCAGCTCGGCCCGCACTTCCTCGACGCCCCGGGGCAATCGGTGCTACTCGTCGAGTCCACCGAGGTGTTCCGGCGTGCCCGCTACCACCGGCGCAAGGCGCACCTGATCCTCTCCGCGTTGCGGCACCGCGCCGCGGAACTCGGCGACCAGGCGGTGTTCGTCCGGTCGGGGACCTACCGCGACGGACTCGCGGCGTCGGGGGAGCCGGTGAGCGTCTGCGACCCCACGTCCTACCGTTCCCGCCGCTTCGTCCGGCGGGTGCCCGACCTCGAGGTGCTCGCCTCCCGGGGTTTCGTGGTCTCCGAGCGGCAGTTCGCCGGGTGGGCCGACCGGCGGGGCGGGAAGCGGCTCCTCATGGAGGACTTCTACCGCGACGTCCGTCGCCAGCACGGGTTGTTGATGGACGGCGCCGAACCGGTCGGCGGTTCGTGGAACTACGACCACGACAACCGCGAGGCGCCGCCGAAGCAGGCGATGCTCGACGTCCGCGAACCCTGGTGGCCCACGGAGGACACGATCGACGAGGAGGTGCGCGCCGACCTGGACCGGATGGTGCGCGACGACGGCGTCGAGTTCAGCGGCAACGACGGGCCGCGCCGGTTCGCGGTGACCCGCCGGGAGGCGCTGAGCGCGCTCCGCCGGTTCCTGTCCGAGCGGCTGGAGCAGTTCGGCGTCTACGAGGACGCCATGCTCGCGGCCGACCCGTGGATGGCGCACTCGATGCTCTCCGTCCCGTTGAACCTCGGCCTCCTCGACCCGGTCGAGGTGGCCCGCCGGGCGGAGGAGCACGGCCGGGAGCACCAGGTCCGGCTGGCCTCGGTGGAGGGTTTCGTGCGTCAGGTCGTGGGCTGGCGCTCCTACACCTGGCACCTGTACTGGCACCTGGGGGAGGACTACAAGGGCCGCAACGCGATGGGGGCGACGTCACCGCTCCCGGACTGGTTCGCCGACCTCGACGCCGACGCGGTGGAGGCGAACTGCCTGCACCACGTCCTGGCCGGCGTCCGCGACGAGGGCTGGGCCCACCACATCCCGCGGCTCATGGTGCTGGGCAACTGGGGTCTGCAGCGCGGCTACCGGCCGGCGGAACTCGCCGACTGGTTCTGGCGGAACTTCGTCGACGGCTACGACTGGGTCATGACGACGAACGTCGTCGGGATGTCCCAGCACGCCGACCACGGTGTCCTCGCCACCAAGCCGTACGCCTCGGGCGGCGCGTACATCGACCGGATGAGCGACTTCTGCGGGGGTTGTCGCTACGATCCCAAGGTCCGGGTGGGCGAGGACGCCTGCCCGTTCACCGCGGGGTACTGGAACTTCCTGGCCGGCCACCGGGAGGAACTGGGAGGCAACCGGCGCATGTCCCGGGCACTGGGGGGCCTGGACCGGTTGCGGGACCTCGACGGTGTGCTCCACCAGGAGGCCGAGAGAGGTAGTGGTCCACCGTGACCGACGTCCAGCGAGCGACGGAACTGCTGGGGAAGTCCTCCTACGTGCTCCTCACCACGTCCCGTCGTGACGGGCGCCTCGTGCCGACGCCGGTGTGGGCGGCGCCGTACGGCGACGGTCGCCTCGTCCTGGTCACCCAGGACACCACGGGGAAGGTCAAGCGCCTGCGCCGGGAACCTCAGGTGCTCCTCGCTCCCTGCAGCAACCGCGGGAAACCCTACGGTCGTCCGGTGCGCGGCACGGCGGAGCTGCTCGGGCCGGAGGAACTGCCCGAGGTGGAGAGGGTCCTCGCGGCCAAGTACGGCCTCCAGTTCCAGCTGTTCACCCGGGTCGAAGGGTTCATGCAGCGCCGCGGACGCATGCAGGGCGAACGGGTGGGGGTCGTCCTCACCGTCACCGACTGATGCCCGGCGCCGCGGTCCTTGCCCGACCACCGCTCAGGCGCGGAGGTCGAGTTCGAAGCAGACGTCGTCACCGAGGAGGTGGCGACGGGCGGGTGGGCGCAGGCAGTCGGTGAGGGGTTCGACGTCGGGCAACGAGATCCCCCGCCGGCCGCCGCGGCCGACGACGAGCGGGGCGACCGTGAGGTAGAGCCGGTCGACCAGCCCGGCCGCGACCCAGTCGCTGACCGTGGCTCCGCCGCCCTCGACGAGGATCCGGCGCAACCCCCGCTCCCGCAGGGTCTTCAGGACGGTCCGGGGCGAACGGGCCGGCTCGCCGACCAGGTGGACCGTGGCGGGGTCCCGCAGGACCCCGCGGTCGAGCAGCGTTCCGCGCGGGTCGAGGACGACCCGCACCGGGTTCGGCCCCTCGACGGCCCGCACGGTCAGCTGCGGGTCGTCGGTGTGGACGGTGCCGGGCCCGACGACGACGGCGTCGACCAGGGCGCGCAACCGGTGCAGGTGTTCGCGGTCGGCCTCGCCGGTGACGAAGTGCGAGTCGCCCGAGGCGGTCGCGATGCAGCCGTCAAGGCTCTGCCCGAGCTGGGCGACGACCCCGGTGCGCCCCGCGAGCAGCAGCGGTGCGTAGCGGTCGACGAGGTCGCCGCCGGAGCGTTCCTGCAGTCCCGCCCCGACGAGGACCGGGTCGTCCTCGCGCGCCAGGCGCAGCAGGGTGTCCCAGTCGCCGAGGCGGACTGGTGCGTCGATGCTCACCGGGTCAGCTCACACCGGGGAGGCGGTGGCCCATCCGGTCGCGCTTGGTCCGCAGGTACCGGACGTTGTCGAGGGTCTGGGCGACGGGCAGGTCCCGACGGCGCAGCACGGGGACACCGTGGGTCTCCAGCGCCGCGACCTTCACCGGGTTGTGGGTCATCAGCTCCACGTCGTGGACGCCGAGGTCGCGCAGGACCGCGACGGCCCCGGCGTAGTCGCGGGAGTCGACGGGCAGACCGAGGTCGAGGTTGGCCTCGACCGTGTCGCGACCCTGCTCCTGCAACGCGTAGGCCGCGATCTTCTCGGCGAGCCCGATGCCGCGCCCCTCCTGACCGCGCAGGTAGAGCACGACCCCCCGACCCTCCGCGGTGACGGCCTCCAGTGCGGCGTGCAGCTGCGGACCGCAGTCGCAGCGCAGTGAGCCGAGCACGTCGCCCGTCAGGCACTCCGAGTGCACCCGAACGAGGACGTCGCGCCCGTCGCCGATGTCGCCGGCGACGAGCGCGAGGTGCTCGATCCCGTCGGCCTGGCGGTAGGCGACGGCACGGAAGGTGCCGAAGGTCGTGGGCAGTCGTGCTTCGGAGATCCGCGTCACCGGTAGGGCACGGTTGTCCTCCGCCAGCAGCTCGTGGCTCGACTCCTGGGTGTGCGTCACGTCCTCGTCCCTCTCCTCAGGCGACGGTGGCGACGCGCACCTGGCGCTTCACCCGCGCCAGCATCCCCGTCATCCCCCGCATCCGCAGCGGGCTGACGGCTCGGTCGAGCCCCAGCCGGGAACACACGTCACCCGGCAGGTCGAGCACCACCGCCGCGGGCAGGCCGTCCAGACCTTCCTGCAGCACCCCCGCGAAACCGCGCGTGGTCGGCGCCTCGGGTGGCGCCGAGACGTGCAGGTGCACGGCGTCGTCCTCGTCGACCTCGACGGTGATGAAGACGGGTGACTGGCACTCGTCCACCCGCTCCATCTTCTCGAGGTGCCCCTCGAACTGCGGGGGCAGCGGCTTCAGGCCCTGGCTGAACTCGAGCAGCAGTTGCAGCCGCTCGCGATCGGGCAGCGCCTGGAAGTCCTCGACGATCTCGGCCATCGGGGCCGGCAACCCCGCGGTCGGGTCATCGCTGAGGTCATCTCCCGACGCATCGGCGGTCACTGGGCCGAACCCTTGTCGGACCCCTTGGCGATCGGGACGCGGACGGCGTTGCCCCACTCCGTCCAGGACCCGTCGTAGTTGCGGACCTGACCGAAACCGAGCAGCTGGGAGAGCACGAACCAGGTGTGGCTGGAGCGTTCCCCGATGCGGCAGTAGGCGATCACGTCGTCCTCGGGGGAGAGGCCCTTCTCGTCCTGGTAGATCGCGGCGAGTTCCTCGCGGGAGCGGAAGGTGCCGTCCTCGGCGGCGGCGCGAGCCCACGGGACGCTGTCGGCGCCGGGGATGTGGCCGCCGCGGACGGTGCCCTCCTCGGGGTAGTCCGGCATGTGCGTGCGTTCGCCCGTGTACTCCTGCGGGGACCGCACGTCGACCAGCTTGCCGCCGCTGCCGGTGCGGATGTGCGCGAGCACGTCCTCCTTGAAGGCGCGGATCGAGGTGTCCTCGCGTTCGACGACGGGGTAGTCCGCCGCGGGACGCGCGGGGGCCTCGGTCGTCATCTCCCGGCCCTCGGCGACCCACTTCGCCCGGCCGCCGTCGAGCAGGCGGACGTCGGGGTGGCCGAAGAGGGTGAAGACCCACAGCGCGTACGCGGCCCACCAGTTGTTCTTGTCGCCGTAGATCACGACGGTGTCCTCACGGCGGACGCCCTTGGCCGACATCAGCGCGGCGAAGCCGGCGCCGTCGACGTAGTCGCGGGTCACGGAGTCGTTGAGCTCGGTGTGCCAGTCGACCTTCACCGATCCGGGCACGTGCCCGGTGTCCCAGAGCAGGACGTCCTCGTCGCTCTCGACGACGACGAGGCCCGGTTCACCGAGGTGCTGCGCCAGCCAACCCGTCGTCACGAGCTTCTCGGGGTGGGCGTAGGCGGCGAGCTTCTCGTCGGTGTCCAGGGGCAGCGTGGTCACGGTGGTTCCTCCAGCGGTCGTCGTCCTTGCAGCAACGTCCCGGCGCGGTCCGTCGTTCCCAGCCGTGGTCGTTCCCGCTGGCCGCGATCCTGCCAGACCCCACCGACGCCCCCACCGACCGCTCACTACTGTGGAGCACTGTGACCGGCTCTCAGATGCGTCTGGACTCCCTGGCAGACCGCAACCCGCGGGTACCCCCGCAGCAGCTGGTCGCGGAGCTGGTGCCGCCGCCGCGCTTCGCCGACGTCCGCTTCGCCAGCTACGTCCCCGCCCCCGAGCACCCCAGCCAGGCCGAGGCCGTCGCCGGGATGAGCGCGTTCGGGGAGCGCGTCCTCGCGGGCGGCGCGCCGGCGAAGGGTCTGGCGGGCCTCTTCAAGCGCAAGGCCGCGCCGAGCGGTGCGCCGGGGATGTACCTCGACGGTGGCTTCGGGGTCGGCAAGACCCACCTGCTCTCCTCGCTGTACCACCAGGTCGTCACCGAGGGTGGCCGCACCGCCGCCTACGGCACCTTCGTCGAGTACACCAACCTCGTCGGTGCACTGGGCTTCCTGCCCGCCGTCGAGGCGCTGGCGCCGAACGCCCTGGTCTGCATCGACGAGTTCGAGCTCGACGACCCGGGTGACACCGTCCTGATGTCGCGGTTGATGCGCGAACTCGTCGACCGCGGGGTGAAGCTGGCGGCGACGTCGAACACGCTGCCGGGGGCCCTGGGCGAGGGGCGCTTCGCCGCGCAGGACTTCCAGCGCGAGATCCAGGCCCTGGCCGGGCAGTTCGACGTGCAGCGCGTCGACGGCGAGGACTACCGCCACCGCGGCTTGCAGCCCGCGCCCGCGCCGCTGTCCGACGAGGAGGTCGAACGCGCCGCCGCCGCCCGTCCGGGCGCGACGTTCGACGACTTCACGACCGTGCTGAACCACCTGGCCCAGGTCCACCCCAGCCGCTACGGCGCGATGGTCGGCCAGACCACGGCGGTCTGCCTGCGCGGGGTCAGCACCGTCACCGACCAGATGGTGGGTCTGCGCCTCGTCGTCCTCGCCGACCGGCTCTACGACCGGGACATCCCCGTCGTCGCGTCCGGAGTTCCCTTCGACGCCGTGTTCACCGACGAGCTGATCAACGGCGGGTACCGCAAGAAGTACCTGCGCGCGGTGTCGCGGTTGTCAGCCCTCGCGCGTGAGGGTGCGGCGCCGGCCTGAGCGGCGCCACCACACCAGCGCGACCGCCCACACGAGCAGGAACAGCCCCGCGACGGCGTACCCGACGTACTCCGTGTCGAGGCCGGAGATCCACGTCGCGGCGCCGCCGAGACCGAGTTCGTCGTGCAGGACCGACACCAGCTGGATCGTGCCGATGGTCAGCGCGACGACCACCGAGGCCCCCGTCACGACGCCGTTGTAGGTCAGGCGCCGCAACGGGTTCGCCAGGGCCCAGTCGTAGGCGAGGTTCATGAAGGCGCCGTCGAGGGTGTCGAACAGGCTCATGCCCGCGGCGAACAGGACCGGGAGCACGAGGACCGCGTACCAGGGCAGGGTCACGGCCGCCGTCCCGGCGAGCACGAGCAGCGCGACCTCCGTCGCCGTGTCGAAACCCAGACCCATGAGCAACCCGGCCGGGTAGATCTGGCGGGGGGAGCGGATCCTCGCGGTGAAACCCCGCAGCAACCGGGCCACCGCACCGTCGAGGGCGAGTCGCTGGTGCAGGGCCGCGTCGTCGAGTTCCCCGCGACGGCGCATCCGGGCCGTGCGCAGGATCCCGACCAGCGCGGCGAGGTTCACCAGCCCGATGACCCAGAGGAAGATCCCCGCGGCGCTCGTGCCGAACACCCCGAGGGCGTCGTGCGCCGCGCTGCCCTCGGTGACGAGACCGGAGGCGAACCTCGCGCCCGTCGCCACGACGACGGCCATCGCGAACACAACGCTGGAGTGGCCCAGGGAGAACCAGAAACCCACCGACAGCGGACGCTGGCCGTCCCCCGTGAGCTTGCGCGTGGTTCCGTCGATGACGGCGATGTGGTCGGCGTCGAAGGCGTGCCGCACCCCGAACACGTAGGCCGTCAGTCCCAGCCCCCAGCCGAAGACCTGCTCGCCCACGGAGAACTCGTGGGGTACGACGAGGAGACCCAGGACACCCCACCCGAGCACGTGCAACCCCGCGACGACGGCCAGCAGACGCAGCAGGCGTCGGGTGTCGAGGCCGCTCCAGGAGCGGCCGGCGGCGCGGGACGGCTCGGACAGGACGGACACGCTCACTCCTCGCTTGTTGCAAGTCACTGGCAACAAGCAGGGAGCCTAACGGGTCAGTCCCACTCGGTGGGCAGGGACGGGTCCAGGTGGTGGGCCATCATCCGTTCCAGCTCCCAGCGGTTGATGCGCCGCTGCGACAGCTCCGGCAACTCGTCCAGGCCGAACCAGCCGACGTCCAGGGTCTCGAGCTCGCTCGCCGCGACGCGGTCCCCGGAGACGGTGCAGAGGAAGTACAGGTGGAAGACGCTCACCGGCATCGGCGGCTGCTTGCCGCGGGCGTCCCGTTCCCAGACGCCCACGACCTTGACCACCTCGACGGGGTAGCCCGTCTCCTCCAGCACCTCGCGGACCGCCGCCTGAGCCGGGCGGTCACCCGGGTCCGCCCACCCTCCCGGCATCGACCAGAGCCCGTCGCTGCGCTCGCGCAGCAGCAGGAACCGGCCCTGGTCGTCGATGACCCCCGCCCGGACGTCGACCTTGGGCGTCGCGTAGCCCGCGTCGGTGTCCAGGAGCGCCCGCAGGACGTCGCGGGGCGAGGTGGAGACCGCGGCCAGCAGATCCGCCGCGAGCTCGGTCAGCTCCCGGTAGCGGGCCGCGTCGTAGTCCTTGGCGGGGTCGCCGAGCGCGAAGGTCAACCCGTCCTGGGCCAGGGCCGCGATGCGGACGGCGGCCGTGCGGACCAGGTCGGCGGGTTCGCTCACGCGATCACGCTACCCGCAGCACCACCACCGACTCCGCGGACGTGCGCACCCCTTCGCCGAGCAGCTCGGCGGCCGGGCCGTCGCTGAACTGGGCGACGACCTCGAGGGGGCTGCCCTCGACCTCGACGTCGGCGCCTTCCCCGAGGGTGACGACGACCCGGTACCGGCCTCGGTGCAGGACCAGGGCGTTGCCCGCGACGTCCACCCGGACCTCGCGCAGGTCCGCGGCCGCGAAGTCCGGCACGGCGCGACGCAGGCCGGTCAGCGTCCGGTACCAGGCCAGCATCCGCGCGTGCGGCTCGGCGTCGACCTCGTCCCAGCGCAGGACCGAGGCCTCCTTGGTGGCCGGATCCTGGGGGTCGGGGACGTCCTCGGCGTCCCACCCGTGCTGGCCGAACTCCGAGCGGCGGCCGGTGCTGACGGCCTTGCCGAGGTCGGGATCGGGGAAGGAGGTGAAGAACTGCCACTTCGTCGAGGCGTTCCACTCCTCACCCATGAACACCATCGGCGTGAAGGGGCCCAGCAGGTACAGCGCCGCCCCGGCGGCCTGCGCGGTGGGGGAGAGCAGGTGCCCGATCCGGTCGCCGACGGCGCGGTTGCCGACCTGGTCGTGGGTCTGCAGGTAACCCAGGAACGCCGTCCCCGGAACCGCCGCGCGGTCGACCTTCTTCCCCCACTGCTCCCCGCGGAAGGTGGAGAACCGCTCGGCGTGGAAGAACGCCTCCTCGAACGTCGTCTTCACGACCTCGGCGTCGCCGAAGTCGGCGTAGTAGCCCTGACGTTCCCCGGTGAGCCAGGCGTGCAGGGCGTGGTGCACGTCGTCGTCCCACTGCGCGGTCATCCCCCGGCCACCCTGCGTCGTGGGGGAGACCATGAACGCGTCGTTGAGGTCGGACTCCGCGACCAGGGACAGCGGTCGGCCGAGCTGGCGGGCGAGTTCCGCGACCTCGTCCGACAGCTGCGCCAGGACGTGGCGGGGGGAGTCGTCGACGAGGGCGTGCACGGCGTCCAGGCGCAGGGCGTCGACGTGGAAGTCGCGGAACCAGCGCAGCGCGTTGTCGACGATCCAGCGACGGACCTCGACCGAGCCCTCGTCGTCGAGGTTCACGGCCGCACCCCAGGGGGTGTCGTGCTTCTCGGTGAAGTAGGGCCCGAACTCCGCCAGGTAGTTCCCGCTGGGCCCGAGGTGGTTGTAGACGCAGTCGAGCGCGACGGCCAGACCCTTCGCGTGGCAGGCGTCGACGAACGCGGCGAAACCCTCCGGACCGCCGTACTCGTGCTGCACCGCGTAGGGGGCGACGCCGTCGTAACCCCAGTTCCACGGCCCGTCCCACGCCGACACCGGCAGGACCTCCACGACGTCCACGCCGAGGTCGACGAGGTGGTCCAGCTTCTGCGCCGCCGCCGCGAACGTCCCCTCGGGGGTGAAGGTCCCGATGTGCAGTTCGTAGAACACCGCCCCGTGGGCGTCCCGGCCGGCCCAGTTCTGGTCGGTCCAGGTGAAGAGCGACGGGTCCACCACGGCGCTCGCGGCGTTCACCCCGTCCGGCAGCCAACCGCTGCGCGGGTCCGGGCGCGGGTCACCCCCGTCGAGGGAGAACGCGTAGCGGGTGCCGTCCGCGCCCTCGGCCTCGACGCTCCACCACCCCGGACGGGGGGAGTCGCTGCGCCGCATCGGCACCCGTCCCGCGTCGAGGACGAGCTCCACCTCTTGCGCCGCCGGCGCCCACAGTTCGAACCGCATGGTGCACAGCTTGTCGGAGCCCGCGCCCCCTTGCGACTTCTGGGGGACTTCCCACCCTTCCGCGGCCTCGGAAGGGTGGGAAGTCCCCCAGAAGTTGCTAGGCGCGGACGAGCAGCGCCACCGGGAGGTCGGTGAGGACGTCGGCGATGCGGGCGGCCCCGCCGGGGACCTCGGCGCCGGTGAAGACGTTGCGCCACAGGCCCTCGGGGAGGGTCAGGGTGTGCTCGCCCCAACCGCCGAGACGTTCCAGCGACACCGGGAGGCGGGTCGCCACCGCGACGACGGCCGGGTTCTCCGCCGGGCCGCGGGAGAACGCGACGGCGTTGCCGTTGGTCGTGGGGACGGGGGAGTAGGCGCCCGCGAAGACCTCGGGGTGGTCCCGGCGCACCCGCAGGGTCCGCGAGACCACGAGGAGCTTCTCGTCGTCCAGGTCGGTCGGCCCCGAGCCCGCGTCCAGCGCCGTCAGGCGGCGGGCGCGGTCGGCGAAGTCGACCGGGCGGCGGTTGTCGGGGTCGACCAGGGACAGGTCGACGAGTTCGGTGCCCTGGTAGACGTCGGGGACACCCGGCATCGTCAGCTGCACGAACTTCTGCCCCAGCAGCGCGACCCGCGCCGCGGGGCCCGTGAGCTCGACGAACTCGGCAACGGCGGCCAGGACGTCGGCGTCGCCGAGGACCCCCGTCGCGAACCGTTCCACCGCAGCCTCGTAGGCCTCGTCCGGCGCGGTCCACGTGGTGTGGTCCTTGGCCTCGCGGGTCGCCTTCTGGAGGTAGCCGAGGAGGCGTTCCGCCGCGATCGGACCCGAGGAGCCCCAGGTGCCGACGAGCGTCTGCCAGATCAGCAGTTCCGTCCGGGCGTCCAGTTCCGCGGCCCGGTGGGTGGTGGCCAGTTCTCGCCACGCGGTGACGGCGGCCGCCCACTCGGTGGTGAACTCCGACAACGTCGACAGGCGGGCGCGGACGTCCTCGCTGCGCTTGGTGTCGTGGGTGGAGAGCGTCGTCATCGTGGCCGGCCAGTCGCGCGCCAGCGCCGAGGCGAAGGAGTGGAACTCCTCCGGGGAGGTCCCGAACCTCGTGGGTTCACCGCCGACCTCGTTGAGCGAGCTCAGCCGGAACCACCGGTAGAACGCGGTGTCCTCGATGCCCTTGGCCATCACCGGGCCGCACGTCTGCTGGAACCGGACGATGAACTCCGCCGCGCGCGCGTCGTCGGTCGCGACCCGACCCAGCGCCAGGTCCACGACGACCGCGAGGGTGTCGTGGCGCTCGGCGGGCAGGCGGGCTCCGGCGACCTCGGCGGCGTGCTCGAGGACCTCGACGGCCACCTCCGGTGCCGCCTCGCCCGGGACCACGTAGGCGCGGTACTGCTCGATGGAGACGAGCAGCTCGAGCACGCTCTCGTGCAACCCGCGACGGGTGTGGTCGCGCAGGTCGACGTGGTCGTGGCAGATGCCGGCGAGGAGCTCCACCAGGCGGTGGACCTCGGCGTAGAGGCCGAACTCGGCGACCTCGCGCTTCGCCTCGTCGACGATGGTGGAGAACGGCCGGTTCTCACCGGTCACCGCGGCGTACTGCGCGGACAGCGGTTCGGCCCCGGCGGAGTCCAGGAAGAGCCCACCGATGCGCTGCAACGCGTCGTAGCCGGTGGTCCCGGCGCACTCCCAGTCCTCGGGCAGGGTCTCGTCACCCTCGAGGATCTTCTCGACGACGACCCAGGCGCTCGAGTCCCCCTCGCGCGTGACCTCGGCCAGGCGGCGCAGGTAGCCGCGCGGGTCCGCGAGACCGTCCGGGTGGTCGATCCGCAACCCCTGCAGGTCCCCCGCGCGCAGCAGTTCCAGCAGCAGGGCGTGCGAGGCGTCGAAGACGGCCGGGTCCTCGACCCGGATCGCGGCGAGGGTGTCGACGTCGAAGAAGCGGCGGTAGTTCAGCTCCTCGTCGGCCACCCGCCAGTGCGCCAGCCGGTACCACTGGCGGTCCACCAGCTCGGCCAGCGGCAGGTCCTCGGTGCCGGGACGCACCGGGAACACGTGGTCGTAGTAGCGCAGGACGAGCTCGTCGCCGGAGTCGTCCAGGGCCAGCTCGCCCGCGGCGAGGACCTGCCCGATCCGCTGACCGAGGACGGCCATGAGGATCGCCCGGTCCGGCACCGACCAGTCGACGTCGAACCAGGAGGCGAAGGGCGAGTCCGGCCCCTCCTTGAGGACCGACCACAGCTGCGCGTTGTCGGAGGCGGGAGTGGGCACGGCCATGTGGTTGGGGACGACGTCGGCCACCGCGGCGAGACCGGCGGAACGCAGCGCGGCCACCAGCCGGTCGAAGCCCTCCCGACCCCCGGCCTCGGGGTTCAGGTGGGAGTGGTCGACGACGTCGTAGCCGTGCTCGGAGCCCTTAGCGGGCGCCAGCACCGGCGAGAGGTAGGCGTGCGAGACGCCGAGGGTCGCCAGGTACTCCGCCTGCGCGGCGGCGTCGTCGAAGGTGAAGGCCGGCTGCACCTGCAGCCGGTAGGTGCTCCCGGGCACCACGGTCGGACGGTAGGTCACTTCTCTCCCAGCGGTCCACGAGCGAGCACGAGCACCGAGCGGGCCGCCACCGGCAGCTTCGCGCCCGGGGAGAACGCCGATTCCTCGGTGAAGATCGAGACGATGCCGACCTGGTCGTCGGCGGTGTCGAGGCGGGGGGCCCAGTCGTCGCCGTAGGCCTTCTCGGGCAGCGTGAACTCCACCGCCTCGTGCCACGGGTTCCACAGCACCAGGAACGAGTCGCCGACGATGCGCTCCCCGCGCTTGTCCGGTTCGGGGATCGCCTCCCCGTTGAGGAACACCATGACGGTGTGGTTGGACCGGTCGGCCCAGTCCGCGGCGGTCATCTCGGTGCCGTCGTTGGTGAACCACTCGATGTCGCCGACCTCGCTCTCCCCGCCGTGGGAGGCGTCACCGGCGAAGAAGCGCCGGCGCTGGAAGACGGGCTCGGTGCGGCGCAGGGCGACGATGCGCTGGGTGAAGGCCAGCAGCTCCTTCTGGGGGTCGTCGAGGTCCCAGTCGACCCAGGACAGCTCGTTGTCCTGGCAGTAGACGTTGTTGTTGCCCCGCTGGGTGCGGCCGAGCTCGTCGCCGTGCAGGAGCATCGGCACGCCCTGGGAGAGCAGCAGCGTCGTCAGCAGGTTCCGGTGCTGGCGGGCCCGCAGGGCGATGATCTCGGGGTCCTTCGTCTCGCCCTCGACCCCGCAGTTCCAGGAGCGGTTGTGGCTCTCGCCGTCGTTGCCGCCCTCACCGTTGGCGGCGTTGTGCTTGTCGTTGTAGGACACCAGGTCCCGCATCGTGAAGCCGTCGTGGGCGGTGACGAAGTTGATGCTCGCGATGGGCTTGCGCCCGGAGTGCTCGTAGAGGTCGGAGGAACCGCTGATGCGGCTGGCGAAGTCGCCCAGCGACTCGGGCTCCCCGCGCCAGAAGTCGCGTACGGAGTCGCGGTACTTACCGTTCCACTCCGTCCACAGCGGGGGGAAGCCGCCGACCTGGTAGCCCCCCTCGCCGATGTCCCAGGGCTCGGCGATGAGCTTGACCTGGGAGACGATCGGGTCCTGCTGCACCAGGTCGAAGAAGGCGCTGAGCCGGTCGACCTCGTGGAACTGGCGGGCCAGCGTCGCGGCGAGGTCGAAGCGGAAGCCGTCGACGTGCATGTCCGTCACCCAGTAGCGCAGCGAGTCCATGATGAGCTGCAGGACGTGCGGGTGGCGCATCAGCAGGCTGTTGCCGGTGCCGGTGGTGTCGAAGTAGTGCTTCTGGTCGCCGTCGACGAGGCGGTAGTAGGCCTGGTTGTCGATGCCGCGCATGCACAGCGTCGGGCCCATGTGGTTGCCCTCGGCGGTGTGGTTGTAGACCACGTCGAGGATGACCTCGATGTTCGCCTGGTGCAGCGCGAGCACCATCGACTTGAACTCCTGCACCTGCTGACCGCGCTGGCCGTTGGAGGAGTAGGCGTTGTGCGGGGCGAAGAACCCGATGGTGTTGTAGCCCCAGTAGTTCGAGAGGCCCTTGTCGACGAGGTGGGTGTCCTGCACGAACTGGTGCACCGGCATGAGCTCGACGGCCGTCACCCCGAGGGAGGTGAGGTGCTCGATGATCGCCGGGTGCGCCATCGCGGCGTAGGTGCCGCGGATGTCCTCGGGCACGTCGGGGTGCTGCATCGTCAGACCCTTGACGTGGGCCTCGTAGATCACCGACTCGTGGTACTCGTGGCCGGGGCGGTGGTCGTTGCCCCAGTCGAAGAAGGGGTTCACGACGACGGAGAGCATCGTGTGGCCGAGGCTGTCCTCGACGTTCACCTCGTCCGGGCGGTCGAAGTGGTAGGAGAACAGCGACTCGTCGCCGTCCACCTGGCCCTCGATGGCCTTCGCGTAGGGGTCGAGCAGCAGCTTCTCCGGCTGGCAGCGCGATCCGCTCTCGGGGTGGAACGGGCCGTGCACGCGGAAGCCGTAGCGCTGACCGGGCATCACCGAGGGCAGGTACGCGTGCCAGACGAACCCGTCGACCTCGGGCACGTCGAACCGCTGCTCGGTGCCGTCGTCGGCGATGAGGCACAGCTCGACCCGTTCGGCCACCTCCGAGAAGAGGGCGAAGTTCGTCCCGGCGCCGTCGTACGTGGCGCCGAGGGGATAGGGCCGTCCGGGCCAGATCTGCATCGCGGGGTTCCCTCCGGAAGGGATTCGAAGTGGGCGTGACCGGCCCATCATGGCGGGTCGGGGACCGTGCCACCTCCCGGGGCGCCTCCCGCGGCCGGGCTCCCGGCCCGGTTACGGTGTCCGGACGCCTGCGGACCCGCCGTGTCCGGCGAGCGAGGCGGACCACCGTCTGGACCACCTGCGGGACCCCGAGGAGACGATGCACCAGCAGCCTGTCCTGACCCTGTCGTGGCCGGGGAGGGCGTGGCGCGACGTCCGGGCCCTGGCCACCGCGACCGTCGGGGCCTGCATGCGCTTCCGGGTCACCGGTCTGGCGGCGGAGGGCGGGTTCTTCGCCCTGCTCTCGTTGCCGCCGCTGGTCTTCGGCATCGTCGCCAGCCTGGGCTACCTCGGGCGCTGGCTGGGAGCCGACGACGTCGCCGCCGTGCGCGAGCAGCTCGCCCGGATCACCGAGGCCGTCTTCACGTCCCAGGCCATCGCCGACGTGATCCTGCCGACCTTCGACTCCGTCACCACGCAGGGCCGGGCCGACCTCACGGTGCTCGCGTTCCTGGTCAGCGTGTGGTCGGGCTCGCGCGCCCTCAACGTCTACGTCGACACCATCGCGATCACGTACGGGCTCGGCGGGCACCGCGGCATCGTCCGGACCCGGATCCTGTCGCTGTCCACCTACCTGGTGGCGCTGCTCGTGGGGGTCGTCGTCGTGCCGCTGGTGCTCGTGGGCCCGCGCCTGCTGCAGGAGTGGCTGCCCGCGAACGTGCGGGTGCTGTCGCACCTGTACTGGCCGGTCGTCCTGGTGCTCTCGGTCTTCTGCCTCACGACGCTCTACCACCTCTCGACGCCCGTGCGGTCGCGCTGGTGGCGCGACCTGCCCGGGGCGCTGCTGGCGCTGCTGGGGTGGTTCCTCGTCTCGTGGGTGCTGCGCCGCTCGCTGGCGCTCTCGATCGCGGGCCCCTCGACGTCGATCTACGGGCCGCTCGCGGCGCCCGTCGTGGTGCTGATCTGGTTCTACTTCCTGGCCATCTCGGTGCTCATCGGCGCGGCCCTGAACTCGGCCGTGGACCGGGTGTGGCCGGACCCGACGAAGACCGCGGCCCGCGAGGCCGCCCGGAGCCAGGCGGCCGAGCGGCGTCGCTGGGTCCCCTGATCCCCGGCAGGGGTCAGCGCGTGACCCGCACCCGGGCGTAGCGGTAGCCGACCATGCGCTGGAAGTGGCGCAGGCCGTTGGACAGCTGCGGCGGCGGGGTCGAGTCCACGAGGTGGCGCACCCCGCGCTCGGCCAGGGCCGAGACCAGGGCCGGCATCAGCAGGTAGCGGGCGTCGCTGTGCGCGGGGGAGGCGCCCAGGGTGCGGAAGTAGCGCAACAGGGCCCACTCGCCGTCGACCGGGGTAACCGACAGCATGATCGCCTCACCGTCGGCGTCGGTCGCCACCAGCCAGAGGTCGTGCAGCAGCAGGTCGGAGTTGTCGGGGGTGTCCACCCGGTACTGGGCGTCGGCGTGCGCCTGCTCGGCCGCGTTGGCGCGCTCCAGCAGGGCCGCGCGCTCCGCCGGGTCCTCGACGAAGCGGAACGCCACGCCCTTCTTCTGCGCCGCCCGCACCTTGCGGCGCAGCGTCTGACGGGTCGCGCCCAGCACGTAGTCACCACCGTCGGCGGGCACGTCGAGGACGGCGACCCCGGTCGAGGCGACCGTCAGCCCACCGAGGTGGCGGGCCAGCAGCGTGGAGCGGAGGATCTCACCGGCCGGTCCGTCCCCCAGCGCCGCGGGGGCGACGGGCAGGCGCAGGACGGCCGCGACGGCGCCGAGGGTGGCCGAGGGGTGGTGCAGGGCGTAGCGGAGCGCGTGCCGGCCGCCCTCGGTGGCGCCGCTCTCGCGGTCGTCGACGTAGGCGGTGAGGAACGCGGCGAGGGAGGCCTCGGTGGTGCGTTCGCGCAGTTCGCGCGGAACCTCGGTGCGGACCTTGCGACCCGCCTCGAGCGCTCTGGCGGCGCCGCCGGCGAGACGGGCCCGCAGCGCGGTGGGGGTGTCGGGGGCGGTGCGCGTCGTTGCGCTGGTGGAGAGGAAACGGACCAGGTCGAGCGCGCGCACGGTGAGGAGCTCCTAGGGCTTCGAGGGATGCGGTGGTTTCGATGGGTCGGTCGGGCGGACGGGCGGTGGGTCAGGTGGTGCTGCCGAGGGACGGACCCTGGTGCGTCCTCAGCAACGTGTCCCCGGTCGCGACGGGCAGCGGGGCGAACACGGGCAGCGGTGCTCCGCTGATCCGGGACAGCAGCGCGAGGTGCTCGCGGGCGAGGCGACGCGGTTCGAACCGTCGGGCGAAGGCCGGTCCGGCCGCCGCGGCGTTCCGCAACCGCCGCTGGTCGCCCAGGTGAGCGGCGATCGCCTCGGTGAGGGCCTCGACGGACTCCGGCGCGACGAGGTCACCGTAGCGACCGTCGTCCAGCAGCAACCGCGAGCCCTCGCAGCAGTCGGTGGCGACGACGGGGACGGCCAGGGCCAGCGACTCCAGCAGCGTCAACGGCATCGCCTCCGTGCGGGAGGAGGAGACGAAGAGGTCGGCCTGGGCCAGCAGGGCCGCCGGGTTCTCCACGAACCCGGGCAGGCTGACGTGGTCCGCGCCCAGATCGGCGGCGAGCTGCTCGAGGGCGGCCCGGTCAGGGCCCTCCCCGGCGATCACGAGGTCGTGGTCGAACCCGCGGTCGCGGACGCCGACCGAGGCGCGCAGCAGCAGGTCGAAGCCCTTGTGCGAGGTGAGCCGGCCGATCGCCAGCAGGCGCGGTCGCCGGGGCACCGGGTCGGGGGCGCCGCGGTCGGTCACGGCCCGTTCCTGCACCTCGTCCACGTCGACGCCGTTCACGACGACGTGCGCGCGCTCCGCGGGGAGGCCGTTGGCCAGCAGACCCGGGACCAGGCCGGGGGAGACGGCGATCACCGCGTCCGCGTGGCGGTGCACCCACCGCGTGGCGGACTGCAGCTTGGCGGGGACCCAGGCGGCGATCGCCTGGTCGAGGTCGCCCTGGGCCAGGACCACGAAGGGCTTGCCGAGGGTGCGGGCGACCAGGGACGCCGCGAGCAGGCCGTGGCCGATCTCCGAGCCGGAGACCACGACGTCGTAGCCGCGGGCGGTGCGCAGCAGGGCGAGGAGCCCGGTGGGCAGCCGGCGGGCGGCCGGGAGGGCGTGGTGGGCGCCGTAGCGCAGCGCGACGCCGTCGCTGGGGAGCGCCACGGCCTCCTCACCGTCGACCTCCTCTAGGGCGAAGACGCCCGTCCGGACCCCGTCGGCGCTGAAGCGGGCCGCCAGGGCGTTGACGACGCGGAGGCCGCCGTTCTCCCGGAGGTGGCCCTGGACGAACAGCACGCGCAGCGCCGGGCGGCCGGAGTGTGCGGAGGACATGGCCGTCACCGTACGTACTCCGCGGCTCCGTGACAGGCGTGTTACGAATTCGTTAACCCGTTGGCAGGCAAGGCGTTGGTCCGCCTGGGTGACCTTTCGTGACTCTCTGCGGTTTCAGCGGCGAGACCGTGTACCGGAACCCCGGGAGGCGTCGCGAGCGCGGCCGGAACGACGAAGAGGATCGGGTCCGTTTCCGGACCCGACCCTCTTCACGTGCTGGTGGGCGATACTGGGATCGAACCAGTGACCTCTTCCGTGTCAGGGAAGCGCGCTACCGCTGCGCCAATCGCCCTCGGTACCCACGGTCGGGAGCTACCCGACTGCGAGTGGAGGTGGAGACGGGATTCGAACCCGTGTGGACGGCTTTGCAGGCCGCTGCCTAACCTCTCGGCCACTCCACCGTAGAGGCTCACGGCCCCGTTGTGCCGACTTCCGAGCGGACGACGAGACTCGAACTCGCGACCCTCACCTTGGCAAGGTGATGCGCTACCAACTGCGCTACGTCCGCATGCCCTGGTTTCCCTGCCGTTCCCGGCCGGTTCCCCGTGGCGTTGAAAACATTAGCCGACGTCGGCCACAAGGCCAAATCCCCTCCCGGCTCACGCGGCCGCGGGGAACGGAAGAGCTGCGACACGGGAGAACCCGCCGCGGCGACAGTGCCGGGGCGGGTCCGCTCGCGTTCGTGCGTCGTCTGCCGGTGCGTCAGGACACCAGGCGAGCGATGAGCTCGTCCAGGTCCAGGTGGCGGGTCTCGCGGCCCGGGGGGACGAGGGCGTCGGCACGGCGCAGGAAGCGCCGGACGTCGGCCTCGTCGGCTTCGAGTTCCGCATTGCCGTCCGGGGACGACAGGCGGAGCAGGACCCGGGGGCGGCCGTCGAGGGTGTCGGAACAGGGCCGCACCTGCACGTCGCCGGTGCCGGCGGGTGCGGTCAGTCCTTCCCTCAACAGGTCCCGTGCGAAGACCCACTCCACGTCCGTGTCGCCACCGCGGAAGACCGCGTGGATGGCGTAGGGGTCGTCAGCTCCGTAGTGGAGGCTGGCGGGGACGGGGAGTCCCGGACCACTGGTGGTCCGGAGTCGCAGCGACACGTCGACGTCGACCTCGGTCTTGCGGTGCGGCAATGCAGGCACGTCGACCTCCGTGTGTGCTCATGGCCGCTGACGGGCTCCAGCGACCGTGTCCATGAGTTTCCCACCAACTGCGCGCTTGAAACACCCGAACGACGCAAGTGGGACGTCGGCGTGTCGCCGGAGGTTCCCCCACCGTTCGGCCCCGGCGGGTTCGCGGGCCTACGAGAGGGTGTCTCCGCAGGTCAACCGCCGTCCGGCGGGCCGCTGTGACGGTTCTCACCACGGGTCGACGCGAAACCTCCACCTCCGGCGGGAGCGTCGCGTCCCGTCCGTGCGTTGGAGGGGTGGGTAGGTCGTGGACGGAGGGTGAGCGGTGCGGACGGTGCACGAACACGGACCTGGGGACCAGGACGGCGCGGTGGACGGGCAGGTGGACGAGCGAGTGGACGGGCAGGTGGAGCACTGGGCGCGCGCCGAGGGGGCGTCGCTGCCGTCGCCGCCGACCGCGCCGCACCCCGTGGTGACCGGGGTGGACGCCCCGGTCAGCGCCCACCAGCACCGGCTGCGGCGGACCCGGGCCGCCCTGCACGCCCAGCGCGAGCGGATCCGCGCCGACACCCGCAAGAACCGGGTCTACCGCGCCGTCGTCGGGGCCGTCGGCGCGTTCGTCGTCCTGCTCGGCCTCGTGCTGGTGCCGCTGCCCGGTCCCGGCTGGCTCGTGGTGTTCCTCGGGCTCGCCGTCCTCGGCACGGAGTTCTCCTCCGCCCAACGGCTCAAGCACTTCGGGGAACGCCAGCTCCACCGCTGGGCCCGGTGGCTCGCGCGCCACTCCCTGGCGACCCGCGCGGCGCTGGGGACGGGAACCGCCGCCGTCGTCGCGGCCCTGCTCTGGGGCTACCTCGCCTGGCAGGGGCTGCCGGCGTGGACGCCCGAGGTCGTCACCGCCCAGCTGCAGTGGGTCCCGGGTCTCTGACCGCGGCGGTCGAGAGCACGGCCCGAGTCACGGTATGGTTCTCGGGCCGGACGCGCTCAGCGCGACGTTCGGGCGATTAGCTCAGTGGTAGAGCACTTCGTTCACACCGAAGGGGTCACTGGTTCGAACCCAGTATCGCCCACCCAGCATCATCAGGACATGACCCTCGTCGGCGTCCTGTGCGAGATCCACCTCTTCCCGGTGAAGTCCGTCCCGGGATCCTCCCTCACCGCGGCCGAACTCGGCCCCGACGGCCTCCTGGGTGACCGCGGCCACGCGGTCGTCGACGAGGCGGGTCGCGTCCTCGCCGCCAAGCGGAACCCCGCGCTGCGCGGGCTCGCCCTCGCCGGGGACCCCCTCGAACCCCGCCTGCGCACTCCCGACGGGACGGCGCTCGCGGACTTCCTGGCCGTGCCCGGGGCACGACTCGCGCCCGTCGACGGCGGAGCGCGGCAGGTGGCTCCCGTGCACCTCGTCAGCCTCGGCCAGCGACGGGAGCCGGACGCCGGGGACTCCTCGCGGGCCAACCTCGTCGTGGAGTTCGGCGCCGACGAACCCCCGGCCGCGGACCTGCAGGGGTGGACCTGCTCGATCGGCGCGGCGGTGTTGCGGCTGGGGGGAGCGCCCCGGCACTGCGCGGGGCTGTTCGCCCAGGTCGCGACGGGCGGGGTGCTGCGGGTGGGGGACGAGGTCCGCGTGAACCCCCCTGGGTAGAGTCGAACGGTCCGTCCCAGCACCAGCAGCCCAGACCAGCGGAGGCCCCACGTGTCGGCCCAGTTCAGCATCACCCGATCCGGGGAGACCCAGCAGGTGGCCGCCGGCACCACGGCAGGGGAGCTGTTCGCCGACGACCGCGCCGTCGTCGTCGCGAAGGTCAACGGCGAACTGCGCGACCTCTCCCACGTCCTCGCCGAGGGCGACGACGTCGAGGGTGTCCTCATCTCCTCCGACGAGGGCCTCGCCGTGCTGCGTCACTCGACCGCGCACGTCATGGCCCAGGCCGTGCAGCAGCACTTCCCCGAGGCCAAGCTCGGCATCGGCCCCCCGATCCGCGACGGCTTCTACTTCGACTTCGACGTCGAGCGCCCCTTCACCCCCGAGGACCTCAAGGTCATCGAGAAGACGATGCAGCGCATCGTCAAGGAGGGGCAGCGCTTCGCCCGTCGCGACGTCTCCGACGACGAGGCCCGCGCCGAGATGGCCGACGAGCCGTACAAGCTGGAGCTCATCGGCCTCAAGAGCACCGCCCCCGGTGGTGTCGCGGACGCGGCCGAGGGCGCCTCGGCCGAGGTCGGCGAGGGCGGACTGACCATCTACGACAACCTCAAGCGCGACGACTCCGTGGCCTTCAAGGACCTCTGCCGCGGTCCGCACCTGCCGACCACGCGTCTCGTCGGCATCGGGTTCAGCCTGACCCGCTCGGCCGCGGCCTACTGGCGCGGGAGCGAGAAGAACCCGCAGCTGCAGCGCATCTACGGCACCGCGTGGCCGTCCAAGGACGAGCTGAAGGCCTACCAGGAACGCGTCGCGGAGGCCGAACGTCGCGACCACCGTCGCCTCGGGGCGGAACTCGACCTGTTCTCCTTCCCCGACGAGATCGGGTCCGGCCTGGTCGTCTTCCACCCCAAGGGCGGGGTGATCAAGCGGGAGATGGAGGACTACGTCCGTCGCCGCCACATCGAGGAGGGGTTCTCCTACGTCGGGACCCCGCACATCTCCAAGGGTGGTCTGTTCGAGACCTCCGGGCACCTGCCGTACTACGAGGACACGATGTTCCCCGGCATGGAGCTGGAGAACTCGAAGTACTACCTCAAGGCCATGAACTGCCCCATGCACAACCTGATCTTCCGTTCGCGCGGTCGGTCCTACCGGGAACTGCCGTTGCGGTTCTTCGAGTTCGGGTCCGTCTACCGCTACGAGAAGAGCGGCGTCGTGCACGGCCTCACCCGCGTCCGCGGGCTGACCCAGGACGACTCGCACTCCTACGTCACCCAGGAGCAGGCGCCGGGAGAGATCAAGCACCTCCTCGACTTCGTCCTCGGCCTCCTCAAGGACTTCGGTCTCGACGACTACTACCTCGAACTCTCCACCCGCGGGGACTCGGCGAAGTTCATCGGCTCCGACGAGGAGTGGGAGAAGGCCACCGCGGTCCTCGAGACCGCGGCGAAGGAGACCGGGCTGGAACTCGTCGCCGACCCCGGCGGGGCCGCGTTCTACGGGCCGAAGATCTCCGTGCAGGCCAAGGACGCCATCGGCCGCACCTGGCAGATGTCGACCATCCAGTACGACTTCAACCAGCCCGCCCGCTTCGAGCTGGAGTACACCGCCGCCGACGGCACCAAGCAGCAGCCGGTGATGATCCACTCGGCCAAGTTCGGTTCGCTGGAACGCTTCTTCGGCGTCCTCGTCGAGCACTACGCCGGGGCGTTCCCCCCGTGGCTGGCCCCCGTGCAGGTCGTGGGGATCCCCGTCGCCGACGCGCACGTCCCGCACCTGCAGGAGGTCGCGCAGAAGCTGCGCGCCGCCGGGATCCGGGTCGAGGTGGACGACGCCGACGACCGGATGCCGAAGAAGATCCGCACCTGGACCAAGCAGAAGATCCCGTTCCTGCTCATCGCCGGGGCCGAGGACGTCGAGAACGGTGCGGTGTCGTTCCGCTTCCGTGACGGCAGCCAGGAGAACGGCGTCCCGGTCGACGACGCGGTCGCGCGGATCGCCGCCGCCGTGCGTGACCGGGTGCAGGTGTGACGTGAGCGGTGACCCGACCGACGACGAGGCGGTGGGGGTCGAACCGGCCGAACGGTTCGCGGGGGAACCCGACGGGTTCGCCCGGTTGTGGACCCCCCACCGCCTCGCCTACATCCAGGGCGAGAAGAAACCGGCCGACGGGGAACCGGGCAGCTGCCCGTTCTGCCGGGCGCCGGGCCTCGCCGACGACGAGGGGCTCATCGTGCACCGCGGCGAGCACGTCTTCGCGGTGCTCAACCTGTTCCCGTACAACCCCGGGCACCTCATGGTGTGCCCCTACCGGCACGTGTCGGCCTACGTCGACCTCTACGCCGACGAGCTGGCCGAGTTCACCGCCTTCACCCGGGCGGCGATCCACACGCTGACGGCGGCCTCGAACCCGTCGGGTTTCAACGTCGGGATGAACCAGGGCGCGGTCGCCGGGGCCGGGATCGCCGCGCACCTGCACCAGCACGTCGTCCCGCGCTGGGAGGGCGACGCCAACTTCCTGCCCGTCGTCGGGCGGACGAAGGCGATGCCGGAACTGCTGGAGGACACCCGGTCGCGGCTCGCCCAGGCCTGGACCCGCGGGTGAGGCCCGTGCTCGTCTTCGACGGGGACTGCGGGATCTGCACCCGCCTGGCGGGGTTCGTCCCGGCGTTGCGGGCCGACGTGGACGTCGCGGCCTGGCAGACCCTCGACCTCCCCTCCCTCGGGTTGACCCCCGAGGCCTGCGACCGGGCGTTGCAGTTCGTCGACGCGCGACGGCGGATCTCCTCGGCCCAGGACGCGGTCGCGGTGCTGTTGCGGCACAGCGCCTTCCCGCTGCCGGTGGCCGGTCGCCTGCTGCAGCTCCCGGGGTTGAACGCCCTGGCCGGGTTCGGCTACCGCTGGGTCGCCCGGAACCGTCAGCGCCTGCCCGGCGGGACCCCCGCCTGCGCCCTGCCCGCCCAGCGCTGACGCAGCCCCCGCACCGACACCCGTTCCAACGGCACGAACGCCAGCAGGCAGACCACCGTGGGCAGGAAGTGGATGCCGAGGGTCAGGTAGGTGCCCAGGTGGAAGAACCCCCAGAACAGGATGGCCGCGGCGAGCGCGCGACCCCGCAGCCACAGCATCACCGGGGAGCAGAACTCCGCGACGATGACGATCCACTGGATCCCGACGACGAAGAACGGGATCCGCTGCAACGCGTCGGTGAGCCCGTTGCCCCGGCGGGAGAACGCCCACGTCGTCACCGCCCCGTTCGCCCAGTCCCAGCCCCCGAAACGCACCTTGGCCAGCGAGGCGAGGAAGTACGTGCAGACCGTCGCGACCTGGATGCAGCGCACCGCCCAGCCGGCGGACTCGCTCGGCCCACCGCGGGCCCCCGCACGACCCACGCTCGGCAGGACCAGCAACGCCACCAGCAGGGCGACGTGGTCGTGGTCGATCTTGGAGTAGCTGAAGCCGTTGCCCAGCCAGTACAGGTAGGCGATCGCGCAGACCGCCCCGGCCACCCGGGGCAGACGTCCGCTCGCCGCCACCAGTGCGGTGACGGTCAGCACCCACAGGTCGAGGTGGGTGACCACGTGCGTCGGCGCCGGTACGTGCAGCGCACGGAAGAGCAGGATCGGGCGGTACAGCTGCGCCGGCACGTCCCCGTGCGACAGCGGCCACGTCGTGATCCGCCACGCGTCCCAGACGACGAAGAGGTACAGCAGGACCCGGAGCGCGGCGATCCGCCGCAACGGGACCGCGGGGAACCACCACGTGCGCCACGCGCTCACGAGCAGCACCCCAGCGGGTGCCGCGGATCGGGGACGTCCCAGCTGGAGAGGACCTCGGTGCTCTTCCCCACCACCGTCCCGTCGTGCAGCGCGCTGACGTCCTGGACCAGGATCACCTCCGCGTAGCGCGGCGCATCGGGGTGGCGCGTGGCGTAGGCCGCCGCGATCGCCTCCAGCAACGCCGGGTCGTCGACGAAGCGGCGCAACTGGCCCTCGACCTCCGCCCGGCGCAGCCCGACACCGCCGGGGGAGAGCGGCACGTCGACCTGCTCGCCGTCGACGGTCACGGCCTCCACCCGCGTCGAGCGGATCTCGCCGTTCAGGTCCACCCCGAAGGCGTACTGCGACATCGGGGCGAACGGCCAGCGGTCGTCGTCGAAGCGCAGGGTGCCCAGGACCAGCGCGACCAGGAACGCCAGGGCGAGCGCGGTGCGCCACCACCGGGCGGGACGGGACAGGTGGTGCACGACCCGAACCCTAGTGATCGCGCCACCCGGCGCGGGCGACCGGAGCGTGGGCGCGCCGACGCTACCCTGGAGCCCCCCGACCCCGACGGACGACGAGACGATGCTCAACAGGTACGCGCGTGCGGTGGTCACGAAGGTCTTCACCCCGTTGGCGCGGCTGCTGCTGCGGCTGGGGGTGACCCCGGACATGGTGACGGTCTTCGGCACGGTCTGCACCGTGCTCAGCGCTCTCGTCCTCTACCCCACGGGGCACCTGTTCTGGGCCTCGCTGGCCGTGACGGTCTTCGTCCTCTTCGACACCATCGACGGGATCATGGCCCGCATCCTCGGCCGGTCCGGCAAGTGGGGCGCCTACCTGGACTCCAGCCTCGACCGCTTCGCCGACAGCGCCGTCTTCGGTGGGCTGGTCGTCTGGTTCGCCCGCGGCGGGAACGACGAGCTCACCGCCGGGCTCGCCCTGGCCTGCCTCGTGTTCGGCAGCATCGTGTCCTACGTCAAGGCCCGCGCCGAGGGCCTCGGCTACACGGCCAACGTCGGCATCGCCGAACGCGGCGAACGACTCGTCGCCGTCCTCGTCGGCGCCGGGTTCGTCGGCCTCGGTGTCCCGCTGCCCTTCCTGCAGGTCGTCCTCGGCCTGCTCGCCCTCGCCAGCGTCGTCACCATCGTGCAGCGCATGTCGACGGTCCGCCGGCAGGCGCTGGCCGACCACCCCGCATGACCCCCCGCACCTCCCTGCGCCGCACCCGCGACCGGTGCGTGACCACGGCCTTCCGGCTCGGCTGGCGCCTGGCCCGCAGCGTCCCCGAACCCCTCGCCGTCGCCGCCTGCACCCGGGTCGCCGACCGCGTCACCGCCCGCGGTGGGAAGGGCGTGGAGCAGTTGCGCCGCAACCTCTCCCGGGCCCGCCCCGAGGCGACGCCGGCCGAGCTCGACGCCCTCGTCCGCGACGGTCTCCGCAGCTACACCCGCTACTGGCTCGACGCGTTCGCGCTGCCCGGGTGGAGTCGGGAGCGCATCGTCGACACCGTCCGGATGGACGGGGGGGAAGCGCTCCGGGCCGAACTCACCGCCGGTCGGGGCGCCGTCGCCTTCCTCGGTCACCTCGGCAACTGGGACCACGCCGCCGCCTGGTCGGCCCACGACCTGCACCACGTCGTCACCGTCGCCGAACGGTTGCGGCCCGAGGAGGTCTACGAGGAGTTCCTCGCCTTCCGCCGCGGCCTCGGGATGGAGGTCCTGCCGCTGGGGGACCCGGCGACGTTCCCGACGCTGGTCCGCCGGCTGCGGGCCGGTGCCCTCGTCCCGCTGCTCGCCGACCGCGACCTGTCCGCCACCGGCGTCGAGGTCGACTTCCTCGGCGACCGCGTCCGGATGGCTCCGGGACCCGCGGCGCTCGCCGTCCTCACCGGCGCCGGACTGTTCCCGATGACCCTGCACCACGAGGTCGGAGCGCAGGGCCGGGTGCTGGTGGTCGTGACCCACCCACGGGTGGAGGTCCCGCAGCGCCGGGCGGGGGAGTCCGTCCGGGGCCACCGCGACCGGGCCATCGCCGCGATGACCCAGACCTGCGCCGACGTGCTCGCCGCGGCCGTCCGGGCCCACCCCGACGAGTGGCACGTGCTGCAACCGGTGTTCCCCGCCGACCTGCGGAGCGGGTGAACGGTGCGGATCGGGATCGTCTGCCCCTACTCCTTCGACGTGCCCGGTGGGGTGCAGTTCCACGTCCGGGACCTCGCCGAGCACCTCATCGGCCTCGGCCACCACGTCCGCGTGCTGGCGCCCGCCGACGACGAGTCGACCCTGCCGAGCTTCGCCGACCCGGGCGGCAACGTCGTCGCCGTGCCCTACAACGGGTCCGTCGCGCGACTCTCCTTCGGGCCGGTGACCGCGGCCCGGGTGCGCCGCTGGATCGCCGAGGGGGACTTCGACGTCCTGCACGTGCACGAACCGCTCTCACCCAGCACCTCGCTGCTCGCCCTGTGGGCGGCGAGCGGACCGCTGGTCGCCACGTTCCACACCGCGAACCTGCGCTCGCGGGCGATGCAGGCCGCGTTCCCGCTGCTGCGGCCCAGCCTGGAGAAGATCTCGGCCCGCATCGCGGTCAGCGAGGACGCCCGGCGGACCGTCGTCGAGCACGTGGGCGGCGACGCCGTCGTCATCCCCAACGGGGTCTTCACCGACGTCTTCGCCCGCGCCGAGAGGCGTCCGGAGTGGACCGGGACCCCCGAAGCTCCCGTGATCGCCTTCGTCGGCCGGCTCGACGAACCGCGCAAGGGGTTGCCGCTGCTGTGCCGGATCGTGCCGCTGGTGCGGGCGGTCGTGCCCGGGGCGCGCTTCCTCGTGGCCGGACGCGGTGACGTCGAGGCCGCCCGGGCGCTGCTGGACGACCCGTCCTCGGTGGAGTTCCTCGGCGCGGTGGACGACCCGGCGAAGGCGTCGCTGCTGGCCAGCGCCGACGTCTACCTCGCCCCGCACACCGGCGGGGAGAGCTTCGGCATCGTCCTGGTCGAGGCGATGGCGGCGGGGGCGCCCGTCGTCGCGGCCGACCTCGGCGCGTTCCGGCGGGTGCTGGGCGACGGCGAGTTCGGGCGGGTCTTCACCCTCGGCGACGCGGCCTCGGCGGCGGAGGCGGTGCTCGACCTGCTGGCCCACCCCGCACAACGCCTCGCCCTCGGGGCCGCCGGTCAGCGGGCCGCCGCGCGCTACGACTGGTCCGTCGTCGCCGCCCAGGTGCTCACCGTCTACGAGACGGTGGTCGCGTGACCCCGGTGGTCTCGACGCTGGTCGTCCTGCTGCTGCTGACCGTCCTCGCCTGGTACCTCTCGGCCACGGCGCAGCGCGTCGACCGGCTGCACCGTCGGGTCGAGACCAGCCGCGCCGCCCTCGACGCCGAACTGACCCGGCGCGCCTCGGCCGCCCTGGAGTACGCCACCTCCGGTGAGCTGGACCCCGCCTCGTCGCTGGTGCTGGCCGACGCCGCGACCGCGAGCCTGGACGCCCCCCGCACCCCGGCGGCGCTGCGCGACGCCAGCGACGCCGACGACGCCCACCGCTGGCGGGTCGAGAGCGACCTGACCCGGGCGATGGAGGTCGCCCTTCCCGACGAGGACGGTCCCGGTCTCGCCCGGGTCGCCGACGCGGAGCACCGGGTGGAACTGGCCCGGCGCTTCCACAACGACGCCGTCGTCCAGACCCGGCGGCTGCGGGGCAAGCGGGTCGTGCGCTGGGCCCGGCTGGCGGGGTACGCGCGCCTGCCCGAGACGGCGGACTTCCTCGACGGTTCCGACTCGTAGGATGACGAACGCCTGAACTCTCTCCTTCTGAATCGCGAGGCGACGACCGTGAGCACCGACAGCACCGAGCAGACGAGCGCACCGGCGGTCGGCACCAGCCGCGTCAAGCGCGGCATGGCCGAGATGCTCAAGGGCGGCGTGATCATGGACGTCGTGACCGCCGACCAGGCCCGCATCGCCGCCGACGCCGGAGCGGTGGCCGTCATGGCCCTCGAGCGCGTCCCCGCCGACATCCGCGCCCAGGGCGGCGTCTCGCGGATGTCCGACCCCGACATGATCGACTCGATCCTCGCCGCGGTCTCCATCCCGGTCATGGCCAAGGCCCGCATCGGCCACTTCGTCGAGGCCCGGGTGCTGCAGTCCCTGGGCGTGGACTACATCGACGAGTCCGAGGTCCTCACCCCCGCCGACTACACCCACCACATCGACAAGCACTCCTTCACCGTCCCCTTCGTCTGCGGGGCGACGAACCTCGGCGAGGCGCTGCGCCGCATCACCGAGGGCGCGGCGATGATCCGCTCCAAGGGCGAGGCCGGCACCGGTGACGTCTCCAACGCGGTCATGCACATGCGCACCATCCGCGCCGAGCTCAACCGCCTCCGCTCGATGGAGGAGGACGAGCTGTACGTCGCCGCCAAGGAGATGTCCGCGCCGTTCGACCTCGTCCGCGAGGTCGCCGAGAAGGGCAAGCTGCCCACCGTCCTCTTCACCGCGGGCGGCATCGCCACCCCGGCCGACGCGGCGATGATGATGCAGATGGGGGCCGACGGCGTCTTCGTCGGCTCCGGGATCTTCAAGTCCGGCAACCCCGCCCAGCGCGCGGAGGCCATCGTCAAGGCCACGACCTTCCACGACGACCCCGACGTCATCGCCAAGGTCTCGCGCGGTCTGGGCGAGGCGATGGTCGGGCTCAACGTCGAGGAGATCCCCGAACCGCACCGGCTGGCCCAGCGCGGCTGGTGACCCGCCCCGCGTGAGCACCGACCCCCTCGGCCCGGAGTGGGCCCACGGTCCCGACGGGCTCCGCACCCGCAGCGCGTCCCGCGTCGTCGTCCTCGACGACGCGGGACGCGTGCTGATGCTGCGCGGGTGCGACCCGGCGACCCCGGGCAGCGACTGGTGGTTCACCGTCGGCGGCGGTCGGGCGCCCGGGGAGGACGCCCGCGTCGCGGCGTGCCGGGAGCTGCGCGAGGAGACGGGACTCGACGTCGACCCCGCCGAGCTCGTCGGGCCGGTGTGGGTGCGCAGCGCGGAGTTCCCCTTCCTCGGCGCGCGGTGCCGGCAGGCGGAGGAGTTCTTCGTCCTGCGCGTGGGGGAGGGCTTCACCCTCGACGCGGCCGGCTGGACGGACCTGGAACGGGAGTCGGTCAGCGAGTGGCGCTGGTGGGCACCGGCGGACCTGGCCGCCGCGGGGACGACGTACTACCCGGGCGACCTCGTGCGTCTCGTCGCGCAACTCCCGCTGGCCTGGACGGGCGACCCGCTGCCCATCGTCTGAGGTCAGCGCTCCCGCACGGCGGTGAGGCGGTGGGTGACGTGGGTGCGGGTCCTGCCCGCCACCCTGACCGCCACCCTGGCCGCGTACGAGGCGGCCGGGGCGCGGCCTAGTCTTCGCGCGTGAGCGTTGGAGGAACCGGATCGGGAGGGCCTGACGTCGTCATCGGCGTCCTCGCCCTGCAGGGCGACGTCGGGGAACACGTCCGCGCGCTGGAGTCCGGGGGAGCGCGGGTGGTCACCGTCCGCCGCCTGGCCGAGCTGGAGAGCGTCGACGGTCTCGTCCTTCCCGGGGGCGAGTCGACGACGATCGACCGGTTGCTGCGGGTCTTCGAGCTCCGCGACGCCCTGCGGGCCCGGATCGCCGACGGGTTGCCCGTCTACGGCTCGTGCGCGGGGATGATCCTGCTGGCCGACCGGATCCTGGACGGGGGGAAGGGTCAGGAGACCCTCGGCGGGATCAACATCACCGTGCGGCGCAACGCCTTCGGACGCCAGGTCGACTCCTGGGAGGAACTCCTCCCGCTCGAGGAGGTCACCCGCGGGGGACCGGCGGTCGAGGGGATCTTCATCCGGGCGCCGTGGGTCGAGGAGGCCGGTCCGGAGGTCAGCGTGCTCGCCCGACTGAGCGCGGGGCCCGCCGCGGGTAGGATCGTCGCCGTGCGACAGGGTCGTCTGCTCGCCACGTCGTTCCACCCGGAGATCACCGGGGACGACCGGGTGCACCGCTACTTCGTGGAGATGGTCCGCGACAGCGTGGCGGCGACGACGGCCTGAGCGCACACACGTTTTTCGAGCAGGTAGAGCAACGGCGGAGGGAAGCAGATGTCCGGCCACTCCAAGTGGGCGACGACCAAGCACAAGAAGGCCGTCGTCGACGCCAAGCGCGCCAAGAGCTTCGCCCGACTGATCAAGAACATCGAGGTCGCGGCGCGCACGGGCGGCGGCGACGTCTCGGGCAACCCGACGCTCTTCGACGCGATCCAGAAGGCGAAGAAGACCTCCGTGCCCGCCGACAACATCGACCGCGCCGTCAAGCGCGGCTCCGGTGCCGAGGCCGGCGGCGCGGACTGGCAGACGATCATGTACGAGGGCTACGGCCCCAACGGCGTCGCGCTCCTCATCGAGTGCCTCACCGACAACAAGAACCGCGCGGCGATGGAGGTCCGCACGGCGATGACCCGCAACGGCGGCTCGCTCGCCGACCCGGGGTCGGTGGCCTACATGTTCACCCGCAAGGGTGTCGTCGTCATCGGCAAGGAGGGCACCGACCTCACCGAGGACGGCGTCCTCGAGGCCGTGCTCGAGGCCGGGGCCGAGGAGGTCACCGACCAGGGCGACACCTTCGAGGTCGTCAGCGAGGCGACCGACCTCGGCGCCGTGCGCGACGCGCTGAAGGCCGCGGGGATCGAGTACGACTCCGCCGACGCCAGCTTCGTGCCCAGCGTCGAGGTGCCGCTGGACGCCGAGGGCGCGACGAAGGTCTTCCGCCTCATCGACGTCCTCGACGACTGCGACGACGTGCAGAACGTCTACGCGAACTACGACGTGTCCGACGACGTGATGGCGGCCCTCGAGGACGCCTGACCCACCGCCCCGACGCCCGAGCGCGGCTCCCGGCCCCCACGACCGCTCCGTGCGATCGTGGGGGCCGTGCGCGTTCTAGCGGTCGACCCCGGGCTGACCCGGTGCGGCGTCGGGGTGATCGACGCGGTCCGCGCCGGACGTCGCGCCGAGCTCGTCGGCGTCGGCGTCATCCGGACCCCCGCCACCGATCCCGTGGCCTCCCGGCTGCTCGCGATCAGCGACGGCCTCGACGAGTGGCTCGACACCCACCGCCCCGACGTCGTCGCCGTCGAACGCGTCTTCGCCCAGGCCAACGTCCGTTCCGTCATGGGGACCGCGCAGGCCGCCGGTCTGGTCCTCGTCGCCGCCGCGCGCCGGGGACTGCCCGTGGCGATGCACACGCCGAGCGAGGTGAAGGCCGCGGTGACCGGGTCGGGGCGGGCCGAGAAGGAGCAGGTCACCGTCATGGTCACCCGCATCCTCGGTCTTGACGCCCCGCCCCGGCCCGCCGACGCCGCCGACGCCCTCGCGCTGGCGTTGTGCCACCTCTGGCGGGGCGGGGCGACCTCCCGGCTGGAGGCCGCCGCGCACACCGCCCTCGTCACGGGCCGGCGCAACGCCTACGCGGAGGCGGAGGCTCAGGCGCGCTCGGCCGCGAGCCGACCCCGCAGGAAGGCCGTCGTGCGCTCCCAGGCCAGCTCGGCCGACTCGGGCCGGTAGCTCGGGCGTTCGTCGTTGTAGAACGCGTGCGGGGCCGGGTAGACCTCCATCGTCACCTCGACCCCCGCCTGCTCGCGGATGCGGGCCTCGGTGGCGCGCACACCCTCCAGCGGGACGGAGGTGTCCTCGGCGCCGTAGTGGCCCAGCACCGGCGCCCGCAGGCCGGAGTAGTCGGTGTCCGGGCCGGGGAGCCCGTACCAGGGCACCGCCGCGCCGATCCGGTCGCCCTGCTGCGCAGCCAGGGTCAGCACGAAGCCCCCGCCCATGCAGAAGCCGACGACCCCGGCGCGTTGCGAGGTGGTCTCGGGCAGGTCGAGCAGGTACGTGACGGCCCCGGCCAGGTCGCGGGCCGCGTCCTGCGCGGGCAGGTCGGTGAGCAGCTGCGCCGCCTCGGCGGAGTCGTGGGTCGTGCGCCCGCCGTAGAGGTCCGGGGCCAGCGCCACGAAGCCCTCGCGGGCGAGGCGGTCGACGATGCCGGCGATGTGGTCGGTGAGGCCCCACCACTCCTGGACGACGATGACGCCCGGGCCGCTACCGGACTCGGGGACGCGGAGGTAGCCGTGGGCGTGGCCGGACTCGGTGGCGCTGTCGAAGGTGACGTTCTGGCGGGGGTTCGCGGTCTTCTCGTGGGTCACGGCAGCACTCTGCCCCCAGGGTCCGCGCGGCGCGCCTGAGGGGTCGTGTCGCAGGAGCCGTCTAGCCTCTCGTACAAGTGTTCGTCGGGTGTCTCGGAGGTCGTGCTGGTGATCGCGTCGGTGCGTGGGCAGGTGCTCGCGGTGCGGCTGGACTCCGCGGTCGTGGAGGTGGGTGGCGTGGGGATGTTCGTCCTGGCCGCGCCCGCCACGCTGGCCGGTCTGCGCGTGGGTCAGGAGGCGTTGCTGCACACCACGTTGGTGGTGCGCGAGGACTCCCTGACGCTGTTCGGCTTCGCCGACGCCGACGAGAAGGAGGTCTTCGAGGTCGTGCAGACCGCCTCCGGGGTCGGTCCGAAGATGGCGCTGGCCATGCTGGCGGTGCACCGCCCCGACGGGATCCGCGCGGCCGTCGCCTCCGAGGACCACGCGGCCCTCGTCCGGGTGCCGGGCATCGGCAAGAAGACCGCCCAGCGCATCTGCCTGGAACTGGGGGACCGCCTCGGACCGCCCTCGGGGTCGATCGCGCCGGCGGCCTCGCCCTCGGGCGGGGACGCGCGCAAGGACCGGGTGGTCGAGGCCCTGGTCGGGCTGGGTTACCCGCTCAAGCAGGCCGGTGACGTCGTGGAGGTCGTGCTCGACGACGACCTCGACGTGCCGGGCGTCCTGCGGGCGGCGCTGCGCCACCTGTCGGGTCGCTGATGGAGGACCGGCTGGTGACGACGGGGGCCGACGAGCACGAGCGCGCCGCCGAGTCCGCGCTGCGCCCCCACGGTCTCGACGAGTTCGTCGGGCAGAAGGTCGTGCGGGAGCAGCTCGCGCTCGTCCTCGACGCCGCCAAGGCGCGCGGGATGCCCAGCGACCACGTCCTCTTCTCCGGTCCGCCCGGGCTGGGCAAGACGACGCTGGCGATGATCGTGGCCTCCGAGATGGGCGCCCCGTTGCGCCAGTCCAGCGGTCCGGCCATCCAGCACGCGGGGGACCTCGCGGCGGTGCTGAGCTCGCTCGACGAGGGTGAGGTGCTGTTCCTCGACGAGATCCACCGGATGGCCCGCCCGGCCGAGGAGATGCTCTACATCGCCATGGAGGACTACCGCGTCGACGTCATCGTCGGCAAGGGCGCGGGGGCCACGGCGATCCCGCTGGAGCTGCCGAAGTTCACCCTGGTCGGGGCGACGACCCGGGCCGGCCTGCTCCCGGCGCCGCTGCGCGACCGGTTCGGCTTCACCGGCTACCTCGACTTCTACACGCCCGCGGAGCTCGTGCAGGTGTTGCGCCGCAGCGCTTCCCTGCTCGGGGTGCAGCTCACCGCGGAGGGGGCCGCCGAGATCGGCGGCCGCTCGCGGGGGACGCCCCGCATCGCCAACCGGTTGCTGCGCCGGGTCCGCGACTGGGCGCAGGTGCGGGGGTCGGGGATCGTCGACCGGCACGCGGCCCGGGCGGCGCTGGAGGTCTACGAGGTCGACGAGCGCGGCCTGGACCGCCTTGACCGCGCCGTGCTCGACGCGTTGTGCCGGCGCTTCGGCGGCGGGCCGGTGGGTCTCTCGACCCTGGCCGTCGTCGTGGGGGAGGAGGCCGAGACCGTCGAGACGGTCGCCGAGCCCTTCCTGGTGCGCGAGGGGCTGCTGGGACGGACCCCGCGGGGTCGGATCGCCCTGCCCGACACCTGGGCCCACCTGGGACTCACCCCGCCCCGCAACGCGCCCGTGGGGACGGCCTGGGCGTTCGCTCCCGAGGGCGACGAGACCGACGAGGACCCCTCGCAACCCTGAGCGTCGCTGGGCTGGGCCGGACGGGTGAGCCTCTAGACTCCACGGGCGAGTCGGTCCCGGGTGGGTCCCTGCGGAACCTCACAGGGCCTCACCGCGTTGGCCCGGCCGTGCCGGCACCGGGTCGGCGCAAGCACCGGTGAGTCGTCGATCCCACCGGTGCGGAGAGGTTTTGTCGTGGGTGGTGGCAGCAGCCAGCTGATCTTCCTGCTGATCATGGTCGCCCTGTTGGTGTTCATGTTCAGCCGGACGCGCAAGCAGCAGAAGGCTCAACAGCAGATGCAGACCGGGGTCGCGCCCGGGGCCAGGGTCATGACGACCTCGGGCATGTTCGGGACCGTCGTGGAGATCGAGGGTGACGAGGTCGTCCTCGAGATCGCCCCCGGCCTGCAGACCCGGTGGACCCGCCGGGCCGTCGCCCGCGTGGTGGCGCCGACCGAGGTGGCTCCCCTCGAGGAGAGCGTGGACCCGGGCGACGGTGCTCTCAGCCTGCAGAAGCGCGACGACGACACCGCGGGCGGTGCCCCGCGCGCACAGTGACTACTGATAAGACAGCAGTCGTCCACTAGCAGTGACAAGCTTGCGCTGACCGGGTGAACATCCGTCACCCGGTGAGCGCCGTCCCGAGGTATTGAGTGTCCAACGACAGGCCGACGTCCACCAGCGGGTCCCCGAACCGGCCGCCCCGCGTGCGCCGCGGTGCGCCCATCCGCCGACCCCACCCGGGCCGCACCCTCGCGGTGCTGGTCCTCGTCGTCGTCGCGATGTTCGCGTCGGTGGCCGCCGGTTCGATCTGGAGCACGGCGAAGTGGTCGCCAGGGTTGGCGCTCGACCTCGAGGGCGGGACCCAGATCGTCCTGACGCCCCGCTCGACCAACGGCGGGACGGTGCCCACCGAACAGGTCCAGCGCGCGGCCGAGATCATCCGGCAGCGCGTCGACGCCACCGGGCTCAGCGAGACGGAGGTGTCGGTCCAGGGTGGGCAGAACATCTCCGTCTCCATCCCGGGTCAGGCCACCCGTGAGCAGCTGAACCTCATCTCGCAGTCGGCGCAGATGCGCATGCGCGTCGTGCTCTACGACGAGCCCGTCACGCCGGCCGCCACCGGCACGCCCACGGACGGGGCCACCCCGACCGACGGAGCGACGCCCACGGACGGTGCGTCGGTGGCCCCCACCGACGGGGCGACCCCGACGGGCGCAGCGACACCGGACCCGACGCAGAGCGCGGACGGCGCCGCCGCCCCCGCCGCGTTGCAGGCCGCGACGACCGCCCCCACCGACGCCGCCACCGCCGCGGTGACGCCGCCGACGTTGGCCGAGATCGCGACGCCGACCGCCACCCCGGGGCCGGGTCAGCCCAGCGGCACCCCGGCGGCCTCGCCGACCGACGCGAGCGACTTCGACAACTACCAGACCATCCCGGACCTCGCGGCCCTGTTCCAGAACCTGGACTGCTCCGACCCGGCCCAGCGCGGGCGGGGCATCGCCGACGACCCGACCAAGGTGCTCGTCACCTGCAGCCAGGACGGCACGTTCAAGTACGTCCTCGGCCCGGCCGAGCTCGAGGGCACGCAGCTCACCAGCGCGGTCGCCACGACCGCGACGAACAGCTCCGGCGTGAACACCGGCCAGTGGGTCGTGCGGTTGAAGTTCAACAGCGCGGGTGCCGACGCGTTCTCGAAGCTCACCACCCGCATCTCGACGCTGCCTTCGCCGCAGAACCAGTTCGCGGCGGTCCTCGACGGCCTGGTCATCACCGCTCCCACGGTGTCCCAGCGCTTCGGAGCCGACGTCGACATCGAGGGGAACTTCACCCAGGCCAGTGCCGAGGCGCTGGCCCAGCAGCTGCAGTTCGGCGCGCTGCCGGTGTCGTTCGTCGTGCAGACCCAGGAGCAGGTCTCCGCGACCCTCGGCTCGGAGCAGTTGCGCCACGGGCTGCTCGCCGGGTTGATCGGTCTGATCCTCGTCGTCGCCTACTCGCTGGTCCAGTACCGCGCGCTGGGCCTGGTGACCATCGGCAGCCTCGTGCTGGCGGCGGCGCTGAACTTCGGGGTCATCCTGCTGCTGAGCTGGCTGCAGGGTTTCCGGCTCAGCCTGGCCGCGATCGCCGGGCTCATCGTCGCCATCGGCATCACCGCCGACTCGTTCATCCTGTTCTTCGAACGCGTCCGCGACGAGATCCGCGACGGCCGCATCCTGTCCTCCGCCGTCGAGGCCGGCTGGTTCCGCGCCCGGCGCACGATCCTCGTCTCCGACGCGGTCAGCCTGCTCTCGGCCGTGGTCCTCTACGTCCTCGCCGTCGGCAACGTCCGGGGGTTCGCCTACACCCTGGGCATCACGACGATCATCGACGTCGCGATCGTGATCCTCTTCACCCACCCCGTCGTCGCACTGCTGGCGAAGACGAAGTTCTTCGGCGGTGGGCACAAGTGGTCCGGTTTCGACCCCGAACACCTCGGGTCCGTCGTGGCCCGGGTCGCCCTGCACCACGGCGAGCACCGGCCCACCGTGGCCGAACGCCGTGCGGCGGAACGGGAGAAGGCCCGGGCGACGTCCGGGTCGGGCAGCGGTCAGGGTGAGGGCGAGCCGGACGCCGGCCGCGACGAGAACGAGGCGGGTTCCTGATGGGCATGGCGCAACTGGGCAACCGGCTCTACACCGGTGAGTCCTCCTTCGACTTCGTCGGCCGCCGCAAGCTGTGGTTCCTCATCGCGGGTGCACTCGTGCTGATCTCGGCGATCCTGCTGGTCAAGCCCGGACTCACCTACGGCATCGAGTTCGAGGGGGGCGCGGAGTTCCGCGTCTCCGGGACCACGAACCAGGACGCCGCCCGCGAGGCGGTCCAGGCGGTCCTCCCGGACGCCGTGCCGACGGTGACCACCGTCGGCGGGAACGGGCTCCGGGTCCAGACCGAGACGGTCAGCACGACGCAGCTCGACGAGATCCGGGCCGAGCTCGCGCAGAAGCTCGGGGTCTCCCAGAACGACGTGAACCCCTCGAGCATCGGTCCGAGCTGGGGTGCTGACGTGACCAACAAGGCCCTCACCGGTCTGATCGTCTTCCTCGTCATCGTGTCCATCGTCATGGCGCTGTACTTCCGGGCCTGGACGATGGCGATCGCCTCGCTCGTCGCGCTGTTCCACGACCTGCTGATCACCGCCGGGGTCTACGCCCTCGTCGGCTTCGAGGTCACGCCGGCCTCGGTGATCGGGTTCCTGACGATCCTCGGCTACTCGCTCTACGACACCGTCGTGGTCTTCGACAAGGTCCGCGAGAACACCGACGGCGCCTTCCTCAAGAAGGACCGCACCTTCGGTGACGCGGCCAACCTCGCGATCAACCAGACCGTCGTGCGTTCGGTGAACACGACCGTCGTCGCCCTGCTGCCCGTCGCCGCGATCCTCTTCATCGGGGACCTGCTGCTCGGCGCGGGCACGCTGCGCGACATCAGTCTCGCGTTGTTCGTCGGCATGCTCGTCGGGGCGTACTCGTCGATCTTCGTCGCCACGCCGCTGCTGGTCGTGCTCCGCTCCCGCGAGGCGCGGGTCAGGCAGCTCGACCGCGACGTCCGCGAGGGCGTCACCGCCGAACCCGTCACCGCGGGCGACCCCGCGTGAGCCGGGTGCTGACCGTGCCCGACGCCGAGCGCGTCGCGGCCACGGTGGTCGCCGGCTTCCGCGACGTCCCCGACTTCCCCGAACCGGGAGTCGTCTTCAAGGACATCACCCCGCTGCTGGCCGACGCGTCGGCGTTCGCGACGGTCGTCGCGGCGCTGGCGGAGGTGGCCCGGGCGACCGGCGCCACCGCCGTGGCGGGGATCGAGGCCCGCGGGTTCATGCTCGCCGCCCCGGCCGCCGAACGCGCCGGGCTGGGGTTCTGGCCGATCCGCAAGGCCGGGAAGCTGCCCGCGCCCGTGCACCGGCGCGACTACGCCCTGGAGTACGGCACCGCCGCCCTGGAGCTGTCCGCGCACACCGTCGGTGCGGGGGAGCGGGTCCTCGTCGTCGACGACGTCCTGGCCACCGGCGGAACGGCCCGCGCGGCGTGCGAGCTGCTGGAGGAGGCCGGGGCCGAGGTGGTCGGCCTGGCCGTGCTGCTCGAACTGGGGTTCCTCGACGGTCGTCCGCAGCTGGGCCAGCGGCCCGTGCTGGCCCTGCACACCGAGGCCTGAGCGCAGGTCGGCCCGTCCTCCTCCCCTTCCGTCCGCGTTCACCTAGACTGGTGCCCGGACGAACGGAGGGGCGACATGGCCGACGGCACCGAGACTCACGCCACTGCCACGAGTGCGCCCGACACACCGGCGCAGGTGGAATCCCCGACGCAGGGGTCCGTGGTCCCCGCACCGGCACCGCAACGCCGTCCCCCCACGGGCCGACCCAACGGGCCGGAACGACGTCGCGGCACGGAGGCGCAGCACACCGGTCCGGTCACCGCCGGGCGGATGCTCTCGCGCCTCGCGCGCTTCGGTCAGCACCGCCAGTCCAGCGTCTCGCCCGTGCTGGAACCGCTGCTGCGCACCGTCTCCAACACCCACCCGAAGGCGGACCTGTCCGTCGTCGAGAAGGCCTTCGACCGCGCCGAGCGCGCGCACGACGGCCAGCGCCGCAAGAGCGGCGACCCCTACATCACCCACCCCGTCGCGGTCGCGACGATCCTCGCCGAGCTCGGCATGACCCCGTCGACGCTCGCCGCGGCGCTGCTGCACGACACCGTCGAGGACACCGACTACACGCTGGCGAACCTGCGCGCCGACTTCGGTGACGAGATCGCCGTCCTCGTCGACGGCGTCACGAAGCTCGACAAGGTCACCTACGGCGACGCCGCGCAGGCCGAGACCGTCCGCAAGATGGTCGTGGCGATGGCCAAGGACATCCGCGTCCTGGTCATCAAGCTCGCCGACCGCCTCCACAACGCCCGGACCTGGCGCTACGTGTCGGCGGCCTCGGCGGAGAAGAAGGCCCGCGAGACCCTCGAGATCTACGCCCCCCTGGCCCACCGCCTGGGCATGAACACCATCAAGTGGGAGCTGGAGGACCTGTCGTTCGCGACGGTCTACCCCAAGGTCTTCGACGAGATCGTCCGCCTCGTGGCCGACCGGGCGCCCGCGCGCGAGGAGTACCTGCAGGGCGTCCGCGAACAGATCGAGGACGACCTCAAGAGCGCACGGGTGCGGGCGACGGTCACCGGCCGGCCCAAGCACTACTACTCGATCTACCAGAAGATGATCGTGCGCGGCCGCGACTTCGCCGAGATCTACGACCTCGTCGGGGTGCGGGTCCTGGTCGACTCCGTCCGCGACTGCTACGCCGTCCTCGGTGCGCTGCACGCGCGCTGGAACCCGGTCCCCGGCCGGTTCAAGGACTACATCGCGATGCCCAAGTTCAACATGTACCAGTCGCTGCACACGACGGTCATCGGGCCCGAGGGCAAGCCCGTCGAGATCCAGATCCGCACCTACAACATGCACCAGCGCGCCGAGTACGGCGTCGCGGCGCACTGGAAGTACAAGGACGATCCGAACGCCGTCGGCGGCGGCGGGGCGCAGAACGAGATGGACTGGCTGAAGGCCGTCGTCGACTGGCAGCGCGAGTCCGCCTCCAGCGACTTCCTCGACGACCTGCGCTGGGAGATCAACGCCGGTCAGGTGTTCGTCTTCACCCCCAAGGGCGACGTGCAGGAACTGCCGGCCGGTTCCACCCCGGTCGACTTCGCCTACGCCGTGCACACCGAGGTCGGCCACCGCACGATGGGCGCCCGCGTCAACGGCCGCCTCGTCCCGCTGGAGTCGACCCTCGACAACGGCGACCTCGTCGAGATCTTCACCTCCAAGGCCGACGGCGCCGGGCCCAGCCGCGACTGGCTGCAGTTCGTCAAGAGCCCGCGAGCGCGCAACAAGATCAAGCAGCACTTCTCGAAGGAACGGCGCGAGGAGGCGATCGAGGACGGCAAGGACGAGATCGCCCGGGCGATGCGCAAGCAGCACCTGCCGTTGCAGCGTCTGCTGTCCCACGACTCGCTGCTCGTCGTCGCCCGCGAGCTGAACCACCCCGACGTCTCGGCGCTCTACGCGGCGGTGGGGGAGCGTCACGTCTCCGCGGCCCACGTCGTCGAGAAGCTCATCGCCGCCGTCGGCGGGGAGGCCGCCGCCGAGGAGGACCTCGCGGAGGCGACCACTCCGGGCCAGACCCGGCCGAGTCGCAGCAGCGGTGACGCCGGGGTCGTCGTGGCCGGTGCGGACGACGTGTGGGTCAAGCTCGCCCGGTGTTGCACGCCCGTGCCGCAGGACCCGATCGTCGGGTTCGTCACCCGGGGTGCCGGTGTCTCGGTGCACCGGGAGGACTGCGAGAACGTGACGATGCTGCGCAACGAGCCCGAGCGGATCGTCGACGTGCAGTGGGCCTCGGCCATCGCGACCGGTCAGACCCGGCTCTTCCTGGTGCAGATCCAGGTCGAGGCGCTGGACCGGGCGCGTCTGCTCTCCGACGTCACCCGGGTCCTCTCGGACAACCACGTGAACATCCTGTCCGCGACGGTGTCGACGAGCCGGGACCGGGTGGCCCTGTCGAAGTTCTCCTTCGAGATGGCCGAACCGAACCACCTCAGCCAGGTGCTGAACGCGGTGCGCCGCGTCGACGGGGTCTTCGACGCCTACCGGGTCATGGCGTCGCGTCCGACGAAGGCCTGACCTCCTCCCGCGGGCGGGGTGCCCGCGGGAGGTCGAGGGCCCGGCGGGCGGTGCGCACCCCGCCGCGCCCGCGGGCCCGGTCGCTGGCGTCCCGGAGGTCGCCGTCCGCCAGCAGTCCCGCGTCGAGCATCCGCTCGCGCAGCCACGGTGCGCGGTGGGGTCGGACGGCGGCGACGTCGAGCAGCGTGCGGGCGGGCGTCGTGAGGGCCAGCCCCGCGAGGTCCTGCACGTCACCGGGTGCGGGCCGCACCCGGGAGAAGCTCAAGCGCAGCGGAGCGTGGGGGAGTTCGGGGAGTCGCCCGCCCGCGACCTGGACCTCGTGCGGTGCGGGCAGCGGTCGGCCCAGGTGCACCCAAGCCGCGGCGTCGGCGATGACCACGACACCAGTGGGGACGAACAGCGCGAGGGCGCGGGCGCGCAGGGCCGCGTCCAGGGTCACGTCGGCCGCGAGGATCACGTCCCCGACGACCTGCTGCAGGAGCCCGTCGCGGACCTCACGGTCAGCCGCCGCCGCTGCGGCCCGACCCTGCGGTCGCCACGGGGTGTCACCGTTGCCGGCGGCACCTCGGACCAGGACGGAGGTCAACCACTCGTCGCGCACGCCACCCAGTCCACACCGTGGACGGGGACGTGCGCGACGAACGGCTCGGACCTGTGGACAGCTCAGGCGTCGCGCAGGGTGGCCTGGGCGGCGTCCAACCACGCACGACGGGCCCGGAGGGCTTCCTCGGCGCGGGCCAGCGCCCGGGCGTCACCCTGGGTGCGGGCCTTCTCGACGTCGGCCTCGAGGTCGCGGATGGCGTTCTCGAGCTGGCTGGCGAGGCCACCGGCCCGGGCCTGGGCCTCGGGGTTGGACCGCGACCAGCGGGCCTGCTCGGCGTCGCGGACGGCGGTCTCGACGGCGCGCAGGCGCCCCTCGACCCGGCCGAGGTCGGTGCGCGGCACCTTGCCCGCGGCCTCCCAGCGGTCCTGGATGGAGTTGAGGGCCTTCTTGGTCGCGTTGAGGTCCTTGATCGGCAGCAGCGCCTCCGCCTCGAGCAGCAGGGCCTCCTTCGCGACGAGGTTCTCGCGGAACTCCTCGTCCACCTCGTCGTTGGCCGCGGTGCGCGCGGCGAAGAAGACGTCCTGAGCCGCGCGGAAGCGGTCCCACAGGGTGTCGTCGTCCTTGCGGCCGAGGCGGCCGGCCGCCTTCCAGCGGTCCATCAGGGCGCGGTAGGCGTTGGTCGTGCCGCGCCAGTCGGTGGAGGTGGACAGCGCCTCCGCCTCGGCGACGAGGGTCTCCTTCTCGGAGCGGATGGTGCTGCGTTCCTCACCGAGGGCGGCGAAGTGGTGGCGGCGCATCTTGTCGAAGGCGCTGCGGGCGTGGCTGAAGCGCTTCCACAGGTCGTCCTCGCTGCGCTTGTCGAGGCGACCCTCGCGCTGGGCCGCCTTCCACTCCTCGAAGAGGGTGCGCAGGCGTTCGCCGGAGGAACGCCACTGGACCTTCTCGGGGTCCTGACCGGCGATCTGCTCGGCCTCCTCGACGATCGCGAGCCGACCGGCGCGCAGCGTCTCGCGCTGGGCGGCGCGGGCGCGGTCGGCGGCAGCCCGGGCCTCGTCGGCGACGGTGGCCAGCGCCTCCACGCGGGCGCCGAGGGCGTCGAGGTCACCGACGGCGCGGGTCTCGGCGAGCGCGGTGCGCAGCGTGGCGACCCCGGAGACGATGTCCTTGCCGGCCAGTTCGGTGCTGCGCAGGCGCTGCTCGAACAGGTCGACCTGGGCGACGACCTCCCCGTACTTGCGCACGAAGTAGGCGATCGCCTCCTCGGGTGTCGCGTCGGGGTAGGCGCCGACCTCGTGCTCACCGTCGGCGCGGCGCACCCAGACGGTGCCGTTGTCGTCGACGCGCCCGAAGGCGGCGGCCGCCTCGCGGTCCACCGAGGTCAGGTGCCCGACCTCGGGGCCCGCCTCGGTGGTCGTCGGCGCGACGACGGCCGGGGCGGGGGTGGGACGCGGGCGCGGCGCGGCCGGGGTGGGACGCGGGCCGGGAGCCGGGGTGGGGTCGACCGGCTGCTCCGCCGGAGGGCCGGCCTCGGGCTGCGGCTCCGCCGTCACCTCGGAAGGTTCCTCCGACGACGACTGCGGCGCCTCCGACGCCGGGTCGGCCTCGGCCGCCGGCGTCTCGGCCGCCGTCGCGTCCTGCTGCGCGGCAACCGTCTCCGGTGCCTCCGGGGTCGCTTCGGTCGGGGTCTCGGGGGTGTCCGCCACGTCCGTGAGGGACGCCGGCTCCTGGGGCTGCTCGGTCACCCGCCTGATTCTAGGTCCCTCGGGCCCCGATCGGAGCAGGCAGTCACGGCGTGCCCGGTCCTGATCGCGGGCCGTGAGCGACGTCGTCCCTGTCGGCGGCGCGAACTAGGGTGCGTGACGTGCTCATCGACACGGTCGAGGCGACCGTCTTCGGGACCAACTGCTACGTCGTCGCACCCCGGGCCGGGGAGGAGTGCGTCGTCGTCGACCCGGGGGTCGACGTGGCCGACCGCCTGGCCGAGGTCCTGCGCCGGCACCGCTTGAAACCCGCCGCGGTCCTGCTGACCCACGGGCACCTCGACCACACGTACTCCGTCACCCCCGTGTGCGGGGTGCACGGTGTCGCCGCCACGATCCACCGCGCCGACGCGTACCGGCTGAACGATCCGCTGGCCGGGATCGGAGCCCCCCTGCGCCAGGCCCTGGAGGCCACGACGGGCACCGTGCAGTGGCGCGACCCCGACGACGTCGTGACCGTCGAGGACGGGGCCTCCCTGCAGGTCGCGGGCCTCTCGATCGCCGTCCAGCACGCACCCGGGCACACCGAGGGGTCCGTGCTCTTCTCGGTCGACCGGGCCGGGGAGCCCGACCTGCTGCTGTCCGGGGACGTGCTCTTCGCGGGCTCCATCGGACGGACCGACCTGCCCGGCGGGGACCACCAGGCGATGCTGCGCAGCCTGCTGACGCGGGTGCTGCCGCTGGAGGACGCCACCGACGTGCTGCCGGGGCACGGTCCGGCGACGACGATCGCCCGCGAACGTGCGACCAACCCCTACCTGCAGCAGCTGGCCCGTCTCGCCGGCGGGTCCTGAGGTCAGTCCGCCACCCGCAGTCCGAGGTGCTCGGCGAGCAACGGCGCGAGGCGGAGGAGCTGGAGCTCGCTGATCCGGGCGCCGCGCAGCGACCCGACCCCGCTGACGGCCTCGAGGTCGGCCCCGCTCAGGTCGACACCGCTCAACCGGGCCGAGGTCACGTCCAGGTGCCCGATCCGGCAGTCGAGGAACCGCACCCGCGTGAGGCCCGCGCCGGAGACGTCGACCTCGCGCAGGTCGCACCCGGTGAAGGTGACGTCGGTCAGCGACGCCTCGCGCAGGTTCACGAAGTCGAAACGGCCACCGCGGACGGCCACGCGCGTCCACTGCGCCGCGGACAGGTCCCACGCGCCGATGCGGCAGTCCTCGACGACCACCTCCTGCCAGGTGGAGGAGCGCCACGGCGCCTCGGTCGCGGCGAGCGCGGCGATCCGCACGTCGACCAGGCGGGCCCCCGCCAACGCCAGCCCGTCGGCGCGCACCCGGGACAGCACGCACCCCAGGAACCGCGCGTCCCGGGCGTCGACGCCGCTGAGGTCCCCGCAGGTCGCCTCGCCGAAGAGGAGTCCGTCGTGGGACTCACCCGCCCTCGGTGGCCGCGTCGCCGCCTCGAGGGTGGACTCGTCGAGCGGGAGGTCGGGGGTGGGCGTCGCCGGCTCCTCGGAGCGGCGGCTGGGCTTCTTCGGCACGGCGCCACTGTGCCCGATCAGCTGCGGTGCCGGACTAGCCGGCGCCGACGTCCTCCGCCGCGAAGCCCAGCACCCGCGCGCCACCGCCGGGACCGTTGAGGACGCGTCCGCGCGCGAGGACCACCCCGTGCCGCGGCGGCGCGATCCGGAAGCGCACGTCGTAGGGCAGCCCGGTCGAGGCGGAGGAGCGCAGCGCCGAGGAGACGAGTGAGCGGTCCTCGTCGTGGACGCTGCGCCGCAACCACTCCGGCAGCGACGCGACCCCCGGGTGCTGGCCGAGGCCGTAGAGGACGCCGCTGCGGGCGTCCCAGGCGACGGTGTCCGCGGTGGCGTCGTACTCCCACGCCCCGGTCGACTCGCTCGGCAGCGCGGCCTCCCCGGCGACCCGCAGGTCGATGAGGCGGCCCATCGGCGGCAGGACCCCGGCGAGGCGGGCTCGCAGGGCGGGCGGCACGAGGTGCAGGGTGGCGGAGCTGCGGACGTCGGCGAGGACCCGGGCCAGCGCCTCGTAGCCCAGACCGTCCCCCTGGACGACGAGCCGGTCGTCCACTCCGTGCTGGTCGTCGACGGCGACGGCGTCCACGAGCACGGTCAGCACCGGGTCGGGAGCCTCGGGGAGCTCGTCCCCCCAGAGGGCCTCCAGGTCCGCGCGCACGCGCTCGGCGCGGTGGCGCAGGTGGTGCTCGTGGCTCAGGGCGTCCGACACGCAACCTCCCGGGGACGATCGACGTCGGACATCCCCCAGCCGACGCGCGCAGCCGTCCGAGCGCAGGCTCCAGCGCGGCTGGGGTCAGTCAACCGTTCCCACGACGCTCCGACAAGGGGCGCGCGCCGGGCGTGCGCCACCCGGCGCGGTTCCGCTCGCGAACGATCACGAGTCCAGGATGGTGGACGCGCGATGCAGGGCCCCAACCTGTCGACGTCGTGGACACGTCGAAAGTCACGAGATCACGTAGGCCCACCCGTGGTGGGCTCGCCAGCTTCCTCGCTGACATCAACCCTGGGACCGGCTACCTGGACCGAGCGTCGCTGCGCTACGCCGCCCTGCTCGTCGGCTCGGGCACTCCCAGCCGTTCTGGGCGCCCTGCGCCCGACGTCACGGTCATCCCGCGTCGTGAGCGCTGCCGCCGGCGGCCGCGACGCTGCGGCCTCGCCGAAGAGCAGACGCGCGACGCAGGCGCGGTGTCTCGAGCGAACGGCACCCCTCCCTAGGGTTCGACGATGACCGAGGTGAGGCCCGCCGTCCTCGAGGACGCCGACCAGCTCGCACGCATCCACGTCGACACCTGGCGCGCCACCTACACGGGCCTGATCCCCGACACGGTGATCGCGGGACTGTCGCTGAACAGCTCCGTCCAGCGGTGGCGTGACGTACTGCCCACCACCCCGCCACGACACTGCTTCGTCGCTCTCGACGTCACCGGAGACGTCATCGGCTTCGTGCGTCGCGGCCCCAGCCGCGACGAGGGAGCAGCACCCACCACCGGTGAGGTCCAGTCCCTCTACGTCCACCCCGAACACTGGAACACCGGGGCCGGGCGAGCACTGCTCGACACCGCCACCACCGAGCTGCGCGACGACGGCTTCACCGACGCGACCCTGTGGGTCCTGACCGGCAACGCCCGCGCCCGGCGCTTCTACGAACGGTGCGGCTGGCACACCGACGGGCGCACCCAGCACGACCACCGCCGGGGCGTCGTCCTGGACGAGGTGAGCTACCGGCGCGGCCTCTGACCCGCTGACTGACCCGCTGACATCCATCCGGTCACCCCGCGGTGCGCGCGGTGGCTCCGGGCCGGCCACCCCCGGCACCACGCCGGAACGGGGCTCCGCAGACGCTGCCGCGTCACGTCGGCCCAGCCGCTCTCTCGCCAGCCGGCCCGTTCCCGCCGGGAACTTCTAGACGTCGTGGGGCGCAGAGGGTCTCACCCGTTCGTCCGAGTGCGATTCACCCGTTCACCGATCCCGATCGGGGTTCAGACCGGGACGTTGAGGGCCGAAGTAATGGGGGACACCACCGGGCAGCGGATCGACCGCCGTCCGCAGCCCCACCTACGGAAGGACCTGACGTGACCAACGTCGACGCCACCCTGAAGGCCTGCCTCGAGATCGACGGCGCCACCGCCGCGGCCCTCGTCGACTACGAGTCCGGCATGTCGCTCGGCCAGGCCGGGGGCGGCGCCCTCGACCTCGACGTCGCCGCCGCCGGCAACACCGACGTCGTCCGCGCCAAGCTGCGCACCATGCAGCGCCTGGGCCTGTCCGAGAACATCGAGGACATCCTCATCACCCTCGGCACCCAGATCCACCTGATCCGTCTCATCCAGTCGCAGTCCGGCCAGGGCCTGTTCCTGTACCTGGTCCTCAAGAAGGACTCCTCGAACCTCGCCATGGCCCGTCGCCAGCTGACGATCCTCGAGCGCGACCTCGCGATCTGACGATCCCACCGCACCACCGCACCACCGCACCACCCGTCGGCGGTCGGCCGGACGCCTCACCGCGTCCGCGTCCGACCGCCGACGCGCGCAGCCCCCACCCCGCCTCCCGAGGAGCTCCGTGAGCAGCCCCGCCCGCAAGATCGTGGTCACCGGACCCTTCGGGGCCGGCAAGACCACGTTCGCCACCACCGTCACCGCAGGCCTCGGGGGTGGGACGCTCGTGACCACCGAGACCGGGGTCAGCGACGAGACGGCCGCGCTCAAGACCTCCACGACCGTCGCGATGGACCACACCAGCTTCACGGTGCCCGCCCCCGCCACCGCCGGCTGGGACGACGTCAGGGTCAACCTCTTCGGCACCCCGGGCCAGGAACGGTTCTCCTTCATGTGGGAACTGCTGGCCCGGAACATGGACGGCTACCTCGTCCTCGTCGACGCCAGCCGCTCCACCAGCATCGAAGCGGCCGCCGACATCGTCGGGGCCTTCCAGCGCATCGCCCCGGCCGTCCCGCGCCTGGTCGCGGTCAGCCGCTGGGCCGACCCCGCCGGCACCCGCGCCCGACTGGGCCAGCTCCTCGGCACCTCGCCGTCGGCGCTCATCGCCTGCGACCCCCGCGACCTGTCCCAGTGCACGGCCGTCCTGACGGTCCTGCTCGACGGCGTCCACACCCTCGAGAGCCGCCGCGTCGCCGCCGGCACGGACGGAGCCACAGCATGATCGTGAAGCAGCACGCGATGCGCGTCAGCGGCGCCCTCAAGCGCGACATCCCGGGGCTGCGGCGGATCCTCGTCGCCCGCACCGACGGCCTCGCCTTCCACGACGACGGCCCCGAACGCGACCACGAGTCCGCGGCCGCCATCGTCGCGACCGTCCTCGGCATCGCCCAGCGCGCCGCGGACGCCAACGTCCTCGGCCCGTTCCAGTCCACGACCGTCAAGGGCAGCGACGGCGCTCTCGTCGTGTACGCGATCACCACCAGCCACATCCTCGCCGTCGTCACCGACCCCTCCGTCAACCTCGTGCTGCTCGACCGCCTCGCCCTCAAGCTGGTCGCCGACCTCGCCGGCGCCGAGTCCGGCGCGACACCGGCCCGCGCCCGCTGAGCCCTCGGGGGAGTGCTCCCCGGGGTGCGGCGTTCCGTAGGATCGTCCGTGCGCACACCGCGCTCTGACGATCGAAGGGACCTCCCGTGCTCCGCACCCACGAGGCCGGCAGCCTGCGCGCCGGTCACGCCGGACAGACCGTGACGCTCACCGGCTGGGTGGCGCGTCGACGGGATCACGGGGGAGTGGCCTTCCTGGACCTGCGCGACGCCTCGGGTGTCGTCCAGGTCGTCGCGCGCGACGAGATCCTCGACGCCGGCGGCGCCCGCGACCTGCGCAACGAGTACTGCATCCGCATCACCGGAGACGTGCGGCTGCGCCCCGACGGCAACGACAACGCCAACATCCCCACGGGTGCGGTCGAGGTCGACACCACGGCGCTGGAGGTCCTCTCCGAGGCCGCACCGCTGCCGTTCCAGATCGACGACCACCTCACCGTCGGTGAGGAGGCCCGGCTGAAGTACCGCTACCTCGACCTGCGCCGCACCGGCCCCGCGAACGCGCTGAAGCTGCGTTCGGCCGCGAACAAGGCCGCGCGCACCGTGCTCGAGGAACACGCGTTCACCGAGGTCGAGACCCCGACGCTGACCCGGTCCACCCCCGAGGGGGCGCGCGACTTCGTCGTCCCCGCCCGCCTGTCCCCGGGTTCCTGGTACGCCCTGCCGCAGAGCCCGCAGCTGTTCAAGCAGTTGCTGATGGTCGCCGGCATGGAGCGCTACTACCAGATCGCCCGCTGCTACCGCGACGAGGACTTCCGCGCCGACCGGCAGCCGGAGTTCACCCAGCTCGACATCGAGATGAGCTTCGTCGAGCAGGACGACGTCATCGCCCTCGGCGAGCAGATCGTCTCCGCGCTCTGGAAGCTCATCGGCTACGACGTTCCGCTGCCGATCCCGCGGATGACCTTCGAGGAGGCCATGCGCCGCTACGGCTCCGACAAGCCCGACCTGCGCTTCGGCATCGAACTCGTCGAGTGCGCCGAGTTCTTCGCCGACACCAGCTTCCGGGTGTTCCAGTCGCCCTACGTCGGTGCCGTCGTCATGCCGGGCGGCGCCTCCCAGCCGCGCAAGACCCTCGACGCCTGGCAGGAGTGGGCCAAGCAGCGCGGGGCCCGCGGGCTGGCCTACGTCCTCGTCGGCGAGGACGGCGAACTCGCCGGTCCGGTCGCCAAGAACCTCTCCGACACCGAACGCGCCGGTCTCGCCGCGCACGTCGGCGCGAACCCGGGCGACTGCATCTTCTTCGCCGCCGGCGCCGTGAACCCCTCCCGTGCGCTGCTCGGAGCCGCCCGCGCCGAGATCGCCCGGCGCACCGGCGCGATCGACGAGAACGCGTGGTCCTTCCTCTGGGTCGTCGACGCACCCATGTTCAAGTCCGCGGCCGAGGACGACGACGTGTCGATCGGCGGCGGGAACTGGAACGCCGTCCACCACGCCTTCACCGCCCCGAAGCCCGAGCACCTCGACACCTTCGACACCGACCCGGGGTCCGCGCTCACCAACGCCTACGACATCGTCTGCAACGGCAACGAGATCGGCGGCGGCTCGATCCGCATCCACCGTCGCGACGTCCAGGAACGCGTCTTCGCGGTCATGGGCATCTCCGAGGCCGACGCGCGGGAGAAGTTCGGCTTCCTCCTCGACGCGTTCTCCTTCGGCGCCCCGCCGCACGGCGGGATCGCCTTCGGCTGGGACCGCGTCGTCGCCCTGCTCACCGGCTCCGACTCCATCCGCGAGGTCATCGCCTTCCCCAAGTCCGGCGGCGGCTACGACCCGCTGACGGCCGCGCCCGCGCCCATCACGGCGCAGCAGCGCCGCGAGGCCGGGGTCGACTTCACGCCCGAGGCCAAGAAGCCGGCGGAGACCGTCGAGGCGTGATCCGGTCCGCCCTGGGGTGTGCCGTCCTGTTCGTGGCGCTCGCGGTCCTCGTGACCACGGGCGCCACGGCGCGTCCGGACCGGTTCCTCTCCGAGCTCGGGACGGCCGCCGCGGGTGCCCATCCCACGCTGACGCGGGTCGCCCAGGTCGTCGAGGCCGTCACCCAGCCCGTGTGGGTGTACCTGGCGGGTCTGCTCGGCGTCGTGGCCGTCTGGCGCCGCGGGCGTCGGCGGGCCGCGGTGGCCTCGCTGGTCGCGGGTGCGGTCGCGTCGGTGACGTCCCCGGCGTTGAAGGCGGCCTTCGACCGGGAACGTCCGGCCGTCGACCTCGGGTACACCACCGCCGGTGGCGGGTCGTTCCCCTCCGGGCACGCCCTGGCGTCGGCGACGGTGGTGCTGCTGTTCGTGCTCGTCCTGGTGCCCGTCCGGTGGCGTTCCCGCGCGATCGTCCTGGGTTGCCTGGAACTCGGGGTGGTCGCGGTGGACCGGGTCTGGGTGGGCGCGCACTGGCCCAGTGACGTGCTGGCCGGGTTCCTGCTGGCGGGTCTGATCGTCCTGCTCGCCGCCCGGTCCGCGTCAGAGGGTGACGGTGACCCAGCCGGTGCGGCGGGTGGTCCCGGTCCCGAGGCTCGCGGGTAACGCCGCGGGGGAGACCTCGCTGACGCGCACCGGTGCGCGGTGGCCGACGTCGGCGGTCGTGGGTTCGGCCTGCGCCGCCCCGGCGAGTCCGAGGCTGCCCACCCCCGTGACGAGGCCGACGGCGAGGAGGCGGCGGGGGAGGCGGTTCGTGCGGGTGCGCTGCGTCATGACGTCATCCTGGGGCCGGGGGTTCTGCGTGGCCCTGGAGGTTCCTGTGCCCTGACCCAGCCGGCTCCCGACGAGCGCGAGCCTGGTCCCGCGGGACCACGCTCGCGCTCGTGCCGACCGGGTCAGGAGGCCGTGAGGTCGTAGACCGTCGTGCCGTCGACCGTGGTCGCGGTGAAGTTCGCCGCGACCCACTCGGAGATCTCGTTGGCGTCGTCGCTGCCCCCGGAGGTGGTGGAGGCCATCGAGGAACTCGCGATGTAGTAGTGGATGTCGCCGGCCGCGACGTGGGCCTGGAACTGGGCCAGGGTCGGCGCCGGGTCGGTGCCGTTGAACCCGCCGACGGCCATGACCGGTTCCTGGGTGGCGAGCTGGTACCCGGCCGCGTTGTTCGAACCCGTCGTGGCCGCGACCCAGGAGTAGGAACCGGCGTCGGCCTCGAGGAGGGCGGTGAGCGCCGCGCCGGGGGTGCTGGCGCCCAGCAGGCCGCCGACGCCGCCACCCCGCGCGGACCGCGTCCCGAGTCCGGTGCCGGCGGAACCCGTCGGGCCGCCCACACCGGTCGGCGGCCCGAACGTCCGCTGACCGCTCTGACCGCTCTGACCGCCGGCCCCGCCCTGGGCGAACATCCCGCTGAACTGACCGCCCCCGCGGGTGCCGGGCATCCCGCCGGCCATGCCGAAACCGGAGGACACCGTCGGGCCTGCGGAGACGATCGCCCCGGTGTGGGCGGTCGACGCCGTCTGCAGGGAGTACGAGGCGGGGCCGGCGAGGACCGCGATGGCGGCCGCGACGGCCCCGGCCTGCCGCAGTGAACTCCGCAGCTGGCCGGACACCGGGCCACGGACGAACGCCGCCGCGACGAACCCGGCGACGGCCAGGACCCCGGCCACCAGGACGACCCAGCGCAACCACGGGACGAAGTCGGCGCTGCGGGAGAGCAGGACGACGGACCACGCCGTGCTGACCGCGACGACGACCGCGAGGACGGGGAGCGCCCACCGGGCCGACCGCAGCCGCCACAGGTCCACCGCACCCGTCGCGACCAGAGCCGCGACGGCCGGGGCCAGGGCCACCGTGTAGTAGGGGTGGATGATCCCGGACATGAAGCTGAAGGCCACGAACGTGACCAGCAACCAGCCGGCCCAGGCGAGGTAGCCGGCGCGGCGGACGTCGGTCCGCGGGGCGCGTCGGGTCACGACGAACCCGGCGATCGCGAGCAGGAACGCCGCGGGCAGCAACCACGAGACGTTCCCGCCGAACTCGGAGGAGAACATCCGCCCGAGACCGGTCTCGCCCCAGCCGTGGGTGGCGCCGACGCTTCCGGTCTCATCGCCGGTCAGGCGGCCGAAGCCGTTGTAGCCGAACGTCAGTTCCAGGAACGAGTTGTCCTGCGAGCCGCCGACGTAGGGGCGCCAGGAGTCCGGGACGAGTTCGACGACCGCGACCCACCAGCCGCCGGCCACCACCACGGCCGCTCCTGCGAGCAGCAGGTGCCGGACGCGCCGGCCGAGGCCGTGCGGGGCCGCCCACAGGTAGGCCAGGCCGAGGCCGGGCAGGACGAGGAACACCTGCAACTGCTTGGTGAGGAAACCCAGGCCGACGAACACCCCCGCCCAGTACAGGAATCGGGCCCGTCCGGTGTCGACCGACGTCAGGACCGCCCAGGTGGCGGCGATCATCAGCAGGACCAGCAGGGCGTCGGGGTTGTTGAAGCGGAACATCAGGACCGCGACGGGTGTGGTGGCCAGCAGCGCTCCGGCGATCAGACCGGCCGCGGGGGTGCTGCGCCGGCGGACGGTCGCGTACAGCAGCGCCACCGCGGCGACGCCCTCGAGGGCCTGGGGCACGAGGATCGACCACGACGACAACCCGAAGACGCGCACCGACAACCCGGTGACCCACAACGCCGCCGGGGGTTTGTCGACGGTGATGGCGTTCGCCGCGTCGGAGGAGCCGTAGAACCAGGCCTCCCACGACTGCGACCCCGCCTGCGCGGCCGCGGAGTAGAAGGGGTTCGCCCACCCCGACTCCGACAACCCCACCAGGTAGAGCACACCGGTGGTCAGGAGGAGGACGAGCAGGGCGGGTCGGACCCAGCGCGGATCGGCGTCGCGACCCCGCCAGACCGACGTCGCCGCGCGTCGCCACCGCCCGGTGCCCGGCGAGGTGGCGGCGGTACGCTCGAACCGCGGGACGGCGTCGGAGGTGGTGCTCATGCGTGCTCCTGCGGGGTGTCGACGGCCTGCTCGGCCCCGGGTTGGTGGTGCCTGCGGCTGCGGAACACCCAGGAGCGCAGCAGCAGGAAGCGGACGACCGTCGCCGCGAGGTTCGCCGCGGTGAGGACCGCGAGTTCGACGCCGCGACCGGCGTCGGGGTTTCCCGCGTGCAGCGCCGACAGGCTGCCGGCGGTGATGGCCCAGCCGAGCAGGAACACGAACAGCCCCTGCGCCTGGTGCCGTCCCGCCCCGTCCCGCCCGCGGACCCCGAACGTCACGCGACGGTTCAGGGCGGTGTTCCCGACCGCGGTGACGAGGAGGGCGACGAAGTTCGCGACCTGGGCGCTGCCGAACTCCTGGAACAGCAGGTACAGCAGGGCGTAGGCGGCCGTGCTGGTCAGCCCGACCGCGATGAACCGGGTGAGCTGCCCCGCGAGCGAGGTCGGGACACCGGCGAGGGCGGCGGGCTGGGGGCCGCGGCCGAGGCTGGCGCGGATCTCCTTCAGCGGCAACCGGCCCGAGGCCATCGCCCCCGCGAGCCGGCGGATCCCGCGCAGGTCGGCCACCGCGGTGGCGACGATGTCGACGGTGCTGTCGGGGTCGTCGACCCAGTCGACCGGGATCTCCTGGATCCGCAGGCCGGACCGTTCGGCGAGCACCAGCACCTCGGTGTCGAAGAACCAGCCGGTGTCCTCGACGAGGGGCAGGATCTCCCGGGCCACGTCGGCGCGGAGGGCCTTGAAACCGCACTGGGCGTCGGTGAAGCGCACCCGCAGCGTGCCGTGCAGGATCAGGTTGTAGCAGCGGGAGATGATCTCGCGCTTCGCGCCGCGGACGACGTGGGAACCCTTCGCCAGCCGCGAACCGATGGCGACGTCGGAGTGGCCGGAGAGCAGGCCCGCGACCAGCGGCAGCAGGGCCGCGAGGTCGGTGGAGAGGTCGACGTCCATGTAGGCGAGGACCTCGGCGTCGGAGGCGGACCAGACCCGGTTCAGCGCCCGCCCGCGCCCCTTCTCCTCGAGCCGGACGTGGCGGACGTCGGGGAGTTCCTCGGCCAGGGCGCGGGCGACCCGCGGGGTGCCGTCGGTGCTGGCGTTGTCGGCGACGGTGATGCGGGTGCGGAAGGGGAAGCGGGCCACGTGCGCGTGCAGGCGGCGGACGCAGGGTTCGAGGTCGGTCTCCTCGTTGAAGACGGGGACCACGACGTCCAGGACGGGAGCCCCGGAGGTGGCGGCGGTGGTGCCCCAGGTGGCGGTGTCCGCGGCCGGCCGGGGCCGGGGTGGCGTCGTCCCCGTGGAGGAGGTGGTCGCTGTCATGGTCCCAACGTCGTCCCGCGACCTCCGGGTGCCGTGGGCTGCCGCTGTGGTCGACCTGTGAGACCCCGCGCCCGCGACCACCGGTCTCAGCTCGAGGGCAGGGTGACGCGGAACGCCGTGCGACCGGGGCGGCTGTCCACCGTCACCGACCCGTGGTGGGAGGTCACCACGGCCTGCACGATCGCCAGCCCGAGGCCGGTGCTGCCGGCGGCCCGGGAACGCGAGGAGTCCGCGCGGGCGAACCGCTCGAACACGCGGGGCAGGACGTCGGGGTCGATGCCGGGACCGTCGTCGACGACGTCGAGGTGGGTCCTCGCGCCGTCCGGCACGATCCCGACGGTGACCGTCGTCCCCGGCGGGGTGTGGGTGCGGGCGTTGGCGAGCAGGTTCGTCAGCACCTGGTGCAACCGGCCCGGGTCACCGACGACCTCGACGGCTTCGTCGGGCAGGTCGAGGCGCCACCGGTGGTCGCGGCCGGCGACCTGCGCGTCGCTCACCGCGTCGAGGACGGTCATCGTGAGGTCGACGCTCTCGCGGTCCAGCGGACGGCCGGAGTCGAGGCGGGCCAGCAGCAGCAGGTCCTCGACGAGACCCGTCATGCGGACCGCCTCGGACTCGACTCGGCCCATGGCGTGCGCGACGTCGGGCGGGACCTGGTCACGGGAACGGCGGGTCAGCTCGGAGTACCCGCGGATCGCGGCCAGCGGGGTGCGGAGCTCGTGGCTGGCGTCGGCGACGAACTGCCGGACGCGCTGCTCGGAGGTGTGCCGGGCCTCGAGGGCGGACCCGACGTTCTCCAGCATCCGGTTCAGCGCGAGGCCGACCTTGCCGACCTCGGTGGCGCCGTCGGCGTCGGCGTCGGGCACGCGCAGCGAGAGGTCGACCTCGCCGCGGTCCAGCTCGAGTTCGGAGACCCGGGCCGCCGTGGTCGCGACCCGTTGCAGCGGAAGGAGATCACGCCGCACCAGGAAGGAACCCACGACGGCCGCGACGGCGACACCGCCGAGGATGACGGCGATCTCGACGCCCACGACGGTGAGCAGGGTCCGGTTCACGTCGGCCAGCGGCAAGCCGGTGACCTGCAGCGACCCGTCGTCGAGGATGGTGGCCGCGATCCGGTACCGGCCCAGACCGTCGAGGTCCACGGTGAGTTCCTGGCCGGCGGTGATCTCTTCCAGGACGTCGGACTGCGCGGCGCTCAGCTGACGGACGCAGGGGGTCTGCGTGGAGGTCGAGTCGTCGTAGACGCCGGACTGCGACGTCAGCAGTTTCCCTCCGGAGTAGCGCGCGTACAGGGTCCCGTCGGTCTGACCCGGTCCGACGAAGGACGGGGTCGTGCCGTCGCTGCACGTCGTCCGGTCGAACTGCTCCGGGGGCGGGAAGTTCCCGCCGCTGCCCCCACCGCGGTCGGGGTCGCCGACGAAGCGCTGGGAGCGGTTCACCGTCGCGTCCAGCTGCTTCTCGACCCGGCCCATGAGCGAGAAGTAGAGCGCCCCCGCCGTCACCACCCCGATGACGAGTCCGACCGCGACCAGCAGTGCGCTCGTCGTGAGCACGAGCCGGCTGCGCAGGGTCTGGGGCCGGCGCAGCCGGGAGAACGGGGAGGGCATCCGGGGATCAGCTCCGACGGATCGAGGGTCAGCTGGCGACGGCGATGACCCCGTCGGCGGGCTTGAGCACGTAGCCGGCGCCGCGGACGGTGTGGATCATCGGGTTGCGGCCGGCGTCGAGCTTGCGGCGCAGGTAGGAGATGTAGAGCTCGACGATGTTCGCCTGGCCGCCGAAGTCGTAGTTCCAGACGCGGTCGAGGATCTGCGCCTTGGACAGCACCCGGCGGGGGTTGCGCATCAGGTAGCGCAGCAGTTCGAACTCGGTGGCGGTGAGCTTGATCTCCACGCCGTCGCGGGTGACCTCGTGGCTGTCCTCGTCGAGGACGAGGTCGCCGACGGCGAGGACGGGTTCCTGCTTCGCCGCGGCGAGACCGGAACGCCGCAGCAGGCTGCGCAGCCGGGCCACGACCTCCTCCAGGCTGAACGGCTTCGTGACGTAGTCGTCACCCCCGGCGGTGAGACCGGCGACGCGGTCCTCCACGGCGTCCTTCGCGGTGAGGAAGAGGACGGGGACGTCGGTCGCGTCGGCGCGCAGGCGCCGCAGGACCTCGAGACCGTCGATGTCGGGGAGCATGATGTCGAGGATCACGGCGTCGGGACGGAACGTCCGGGCGGCGCGGACCGCGTCGAGACCGTTGCCGGCCGTCTGCACCTCCCAGCCCTCGTAGCGCAGGGTCATGCTGAGCAGCTCCGACAGCGTCGACTCGTCGTCCACGACGAGGACCCGCAGAGCGGTGCCGTCGGGGCGGGTGAGTTCCGATCGGCGGTTGGTGGTCGCGGTCATGGCTCCATGCTCGACCCTCAACCTGCCAGCTGTCGTGGGAAACCCTGAGACGGACCTGTGTGTCGTCACTGGATCGGACCACTGAGGACCCTGTGACTGCTGGTGCGCCACTCCACCCATTCACCACGCTTCTAGGGCCCTGTCCCGCAACCCCTCTGCTCAGGAGGCGGCGAGTTCCCCGTCGACGACGGGCCGGGCCAGCGCGAGGACCTGCTCGACCGCGGGGCGGGCGGTCGAGGTCGTGCACTCGGCCCCCCACGCGGCGCACAGCCGGCGCACCCGCTCCACGAAGCGGAGGGCGCTCGCGTCCACGGCGGTGACCTCGCGGACGTCGAGGTGCACGCGGGCCCGGGTGGTCGTCAGGTGGGCGCAGTGCTGCTCCACCCGGTGGGCGATCCGGGCGAGCTCCTCGGCCAGGACGAGGTCGACGTCGCCGGTGAGCGTGATCGTGAACCGGTCCCCGTCGGTGCGGGTGCTCACGCCGGAAACGGCGACGGCGTCCCGGGACTCGGCGGGGGTCTCGAGCGGGGCCCAGGTCCGCGTCGCGCCCGGGAGCTCGGCACCCCGCAGGGTCCCGGTGCCCGAGCGGGTGACGAGGTGGATGCGGAGGGGTGTGTGGGTCATCGCGGCAGCCTCGCTGCGCGGTGTGGGTGGGAGTGCGGAGGAACCTGTGACCCGGCTGCGTGTGGCGTGCCGTGTGCTGCGTGCCGTGTCCGGGGGAGCACGTACCTTGTCCGCGTGGCCGACCTCTTCTCCAGCGCGAGCGCGGAGGACTCCGTGGGCGCGGACGGGACGAGGATCCCGTCGGTGCTCGCCGGGGCGCCGCTGGCCGTCCGGATGCGACCGCGCTCGATCGACGAGGTCGTCGGTCAGCAGCACCTCCTGCAACCCGGCTCACCCCTGCGCCGCCTCGCCGCCGACGGCGACCTCGGCCGCGCCGGCCCGGCCTCGGTGATCCTCTGGGGCCCCCCGGGAACGGGGAAGACGACGCTGGCCAACGTCCTCGCGCACTCCGGGGGTCGCAGGTTCGCGGAACTCTCCGCGGTCACGGCGGGAGTGAAGGACGTCCGCAAGGTCATGGAGGCCGCCCGCGACGACCGCGACCTCTACCGCCGCCAGACCGTGCTGTTCCTCGACGAGATCCACCGCTTCACCAAGGCCCAGCAGGACGCGCTGCTGCCCGGGGTGGAGAACCGCTGGGTGGTGCTCGTCGCCGCCACCACGGAGAACCCGAACTTCTCCGTCGTCACCCCGCTGCTGTCCCGCTCGCTGCTCCTGACGTTGCAGCCGTTGACGATCGCCGACGTGGAGGGGTTGCTGCGCAAGGCGGTCGAGGACCCCCGCGGGCTCGCGGGGGAGGTCACGATCGACGACGACGCGCTCGCCCACCTCGTGCGGGTCGCCGACGGCGACGCCCGGCGCGCGCTGACGGCCCTCGAGGCCGCGGCCGGGACGGCGCTCGACGACTCCGCGGCCGGGACGGCGCGGATCACCCTCGTCCACGCCGAACGCGCCCTGGACCGCGCCGCCGTCCGCTACGACCGGCAGGGCGACCAGCACTACGACGTGGCCAGCGCCCTCATCAAGTCGATGCGCGGTTCCGACGTCGACGCCGCCCTGCACTACCTGGCCCGCATGATCGAGGCGGGGGAGGACCCCCGCTTCATCGCCCGGCGGATCGTCATCGCGGCCTCCGAGGACGTCGGGATGGCCGACCCCTCGGCCCTGCAGACGGCCGTCGCCGCGATGCACGCCGTGGCCCAGATCGGGATGCCGGAGGCGCGGATCGTCCTGGCCCAGGCCGTCGTGCACAACGCGACGGCGCCGAAGTCCAACGCCTCCTACCTCGGCATCAACGCGGCGATCGCCGACGTCCGTGCGGGTCTCGGCGGGTCGGTCCCCCCGCACCTGCGCGACGCGCACTACTCCGGCGCGCAGAAGCTCGGCCACGGCAAGGGCTACGTCTACACCCACGACGTCCCCGCCGGGGTCGCGGAGCAGCAGTACGCCCCCGACGAACTCGTCGGCAAGGACTACTACGTCCCCACCGACCGGGGTTTCGAGAACCAGGTCCGCGAGCGCCTCGCCCGGCTGCGCCGGATCCTGCGGGGTCGCTGAGCCGGTACGTTCCCCGCGTGCCCGGTCTCCGTTCCGCCCTCACCCGCCTCCTCGCGATCGGCGGTCGCGCGGCGCTGCGCGAGCTCGAACGCCAGACCGCCGCGCCCCGGCGGACACCCACCTCCGCCGACGCCGGTCGTGAACGTCCCCGTCCGCGTCGCGGCGGTGCCGCGGTGGCCTCCGGCGGGGTGGCGATCGAGTACGCGCCCCGCGCGGACGGTCGCCCCGACCCGGGCGAGGTCGTCTGGGCGTGGGTGCCCTTCGAGGAGATGGACGGGCGCGGCAAGGACCGCCCGGTGCTCGTCGTCGGCCGCTCCGGCGACGACCTCGTCGGGCTGATGATGACGAGCAAGGACCACCACGACGGGAGGGACCGGGACCCCGCGGACGGCCGGGTCTGGATCGACGTCGGCTCCGGCCCCTGGGACCGCCAGGGCCGCCCCAGCGAGGTCCGCGTCGACCGCGTGCTGACCGTCTCCCCGCGCGACGTGCGCCGCGAGGGTTCCGCTCTGGACCGCGCCCGCTTCGACGCCGTCGTCGCCGAAGGCCGCCGCCTCCACGGCTGGTGAGGCCGCCGGGTCGTGGCGTGGATCCCCGACCGACCGCTCCACGCAACCCGCTGGACGGGGACGGGTAGGGTCGATGGCTGTACTGAGCACCACCCCCGCACCACCCCGCCCCACCCCCGCACCACCCCGCCCCACCCCCGCCCCACACGGCAGCAGACCCAGCAGCAGGAGGCACGTCCGATGCAGACGGCAGAGATCCGTCGTCGGTGGCTCGACTTCTTCGAGCGCAAGGGGCACACCATCGTGCCCAGCGCCTCGCTGGTGTCGACCGACCCGAGCCTCATGTTCACCGTCGCCGGGATGGTGCCGTTCATCCCCTACCTCACCGCTCAGGTGCCCGCGCCGTACAAGCGCGCGACGAGCGTGCAGAAGTGCCTGCGGACCCTCGACATCGAGGAGGTCGGCAAGACCACCCGGCACGGCACGTTCTTCCAGATGAACGGCAACTTCTCCTTCGGCGACTACTTCAAGCGCGAGGCCATCACCTTCGCCTGGGAACTGCTGACGACACCCGAGGCCGACGGCGGCCTCGGCTTCGACCCGACGCGGCTGTGGACCACGGTCTACCTCGACGACGACGAGGCGTTCCGGCTGTGGCAGGAGATCGGCATGCCCGCCGAGCGCATCCAGCGCCGCGGCAAGGCCGACAACTACTGGAACACCGGCCAGCCCGGCCCCGGCGGCCCCTGCTCCGAGATCTACTACGACCGCGGTCCCGAGTTCGGCGCCGAGGGCGGCCCCGAGGCCGACGAGGACCGCTACATCGAGATCTGGAACCTCGTCTTCATGCAGTACCAGCTCTCCGCGGTGCGCTCGAAGGTCGACTTCGACGTCGAGGGCGAGCTCCCCGCGAAGAACATCGACACCGGCATGGGGCTCGAACGCGTCGCGTTCCTCAAGCAGGGCGTCGACAACATGTACGAGATCGACGAGGTCCGCCCCGTCCTCGACTACGCGGCGCTCGCGGCCGAGAAGGACTACGGCGCCAACCACGAGGACGACGTCCGCATGCGCGTCGTGGCCGACCACGTCCGCAGCGCCCTCATGCTCATCGGCGACGGCGTCACCCCCGGCAACGAGGGCGCGGGCTACGTGCTGCGTCGCCTGATCCGTCGTGCGGTCCGCGCGATGCGCCTGCTCGGCTTCGAGGACGAGGCGCTGCCGATCCTGCTGCCCGCCTCGATGGAGGTCATGAGCGCCTCCTACCCGGAGCTGCGCACCGACTTCGACCGGATCTCGAAGGTCGCCTACGCCGAGGAGCAGGCGTTCCGGCGCACCCTCGTCTCCGGCACCGCGATCTTCGAAACGGCTGTGGCGCAGACGAAGGCGGCGGGCGGCTCGACGCTGACCGGCGACCGCGCGTTCCAGCTGCACGACACCTACGGGTTCCCGATCGACCTCACCCTGGAGATGGCGTCCGAGGCCGGCGTCACCGTCGACGAGCCGGGCTTCCGCACGTTGATGGCCGAGCAGGTCGGCCGGGCGAAGGCGGACGCGAAGGCGAAGAAGCTCGGCGGGCTGGACCTGTCGATCTACCGCCAGACGCTGGAGCAGCTGACCGCGCCGGTCACCTTCACCGGCTACGAGCTCGCCGAGGGCGAGGCGCGGATCTCCGTGGTCCTGCAGGGCGGGGTCTCCACGCCGTCCGCCCCGACCGGCAGCGACGTCGAGGTCGTCCTCGACCGCACGCCGTTCTACGCCGAGGGCGGTGGCCAGCTCGCCGACCACGGCACGATCACCACGACCGGTGGCGCCGTCGTCACCGTCACCGACGTGCAGCAGCCCGTCCGCGGGCTCTACGTCCACAAGGGCAGCGTCACCAGCGGTGAGGTCGTCGCGGGGGACGGCGCGCACGCCGTCGTCGACGCGAACCGCCGTCGCGCGGTGAGTCGCGCCCACACCGCGACGCACCTCGTGCACCAGGTCGTGCGCGAGCACCTCGGTGACACCGCCACCCAGGCCGGGTCGCAGAACGCGCCGGGCCGGATGCGCTTCGACTACCACTCCAGCTCCCAGGTCGCGGCGGCCCTCGTGCGCGACATCGAGGGCGTCGTCAACGAACGGGTGGCCGACGACCTCCCCGTGTCTGCGGCGATCATGGACCGGGAGTCGGCGCTGAACTCCGGGGCCATGGCCCTCTTCGGCGAGAAGTACGGCGACAAGGTCCGCGTCGTCTCCATCGGCGAGAACTGGTCCAAGGAACTCTGCGGGGGGACGCACACCCTGACGTCGCAGCAGGTCGGGCTCGTCTCGATCGTCTCGGAGTCCTCCATCGGCTCCGGTGCGCGCCGCATCGAGGCCCTCGTCGGCACCGACGCGTACGCGTTCCTCACGCGCGAGCACCTGCTGGTCAACCAGCTCACCGAGGTCGTCAAGGCGCGGCCGGAGGAACTGGCCGACCGCATCGGTTCGCTGCTGACCCGTCTCGGCGACGCCGAGAAGGAGATCGCGAAGCTGCGCGCGGGCCAGGTCCTCGCGCTCGCCCCGACGATCGCCGCCCACCCCGTCGACAAGTTCGGGGTCCACGTCGTCACCTACGACGCCGGGACGGTCTCGGCCGACGACCTGCGCACGCTCACCCTCGACGTCAGGTCGCGGCTCGGGGACGAACGGCCCACGGTCGTCGCGATCGCGGGGGTCGCCAAGGACCGCCCGGTCGTCGTCGTGGCCACCAACGCCGAGGCGCGCCGCTGGGGCGTCAAGGCCGGTGAACTCGTGCGCGGCGCCGCGCAGACCCTCGGCGGGGGCGGTGGCGGCAAGGACGACCTCGCCCAGGGCGGTGGTCAGGACGCGACCAAGGTCGTGGCCGCGCTGCAGGGGATCGAGGACTTCGTCGGCGCCCGCGTGACCGGCTCGGTCTGAGGGTGCGGCCAGGCGCCCGACTCGCCGTGGACGTCGGGAGCGTCCGGGTCGGCCTCGCGGCGTGCGACCCTGCAGGCGTGATCGCCTCACCCGTGCGGACCCTCGTCCGCGATCCGGAGCGCGACGGCGACGTCGCCGAGATCGCGGCCGAGGCCCGCGCGCGGGCGGCGGTCGAGATCGTCATGGGTCTGCCGCTGTCGATGGACGGGTCACAGGGCCCGGCGGCCTTGCGCGCGCTCGACTACGCGGCCAAGATCGTCCGAGCCGTCCCGGAGGTGCCGGTCCGACTCGTCGACGAGCGGCTGAGCACCGTCGACGCGCACCGGTTGCTGCACGCCGCCGGCAAGAAGGAGAAGCAGTTCCGCGCGGTGGTCGACCAGGCCGCCGCGGTGGTGCTGCTGCAGTCAGCGTTGGACGCCGAGCGTGCAGGTCACGCGCCCGGACGGGTGATGGAAGGACCGAAGGGGCGCCGCAAGGCCCGCCACCGCGGGCACGGTGTGACCTCTGAGGGTCAGCAGGCCGCGGAAGGACAGGCACGTCCCGACGCCACGGAGGGCAGGGGCTCATGATGGACCTGATGGATCTTCCCGACACCCGCTCGGACGGGTCACGGCGGCGACGCCGCCTCCGCCGCCGACGCGCGCTCGTCGCGATCGTCGCGGCGCTGGCCGTCATCGGGGGCGGGACGTGGGCGGCCTGGGGCACCCTCGGACCGGTCGTGGCCCACTTCACCGAGAGCGGCGACTGGGACGGCTCGGGCACCGGGAGCGTCGACGTCAAGGTCGCCAGCGGCGACACCGGCCGGGCCATCGGCCGCACCCTCGTCGACGCGGGCGTGGTGAAGACCCAGAACGCGTTCGTGTCCGCTGCGCAGGCCCAGCCGAAGTTCTCCGGGATCCAGCCCGGCACCTACCGGCTGAAGGAGCACATGTCCGGCACCGCCGCCGTCGCGCTGATGCTCGACCCGAGCGCCAAGGTCACCACCAAGCTGACGATCCCCGAGGGGCTGCGGGCCGAGCAGGTCTACGCGCTGATCGAGAAGAACACCTCCATCGCCGACGCCGACGTCCGTGCGGCGCTGGCGAACCCGGCCGCGCTCGGTCTGCCGGCGTCCGCGAACGGCAACGTCGAGGGCTACCTCTTCCCCGCGACCTACGACGTCGACCCCGACGAGACCGCCGTGGAACTGCTCACCGCGATGGTCGCCCAGTCGACGAAGGTGATGGCCGACCTCGGCGTCACCCCCGAGCAGATGCACGACGTCGTGGTCGAGGCGAGCATCGCGCAGAAGGAGGCGCGCAGCGCCGAGGACATGACCCGGGTGACGCGCGTCCTCGACAACCGGATGGCGATCGGGATGAACCTGCAGCTGGACTCCACGGTCAGCTACGCGGTGAACTCCTCCAACGTCGTGACGACCACCGCCGAGCAGCGGGCGACCGACTCGCCCTGGAACACCTACCTGCACCCCGGCCTGCCCGCCGGGCCGATCAGCAACCCCGGCGCGGACGCCCTGCGCGCCGCCCTGGCCCCCGCCGACGGCCCGTGGCTGTTCTTCGTGACGGTGAACCTCGAGACGGGTGAGACCCGCTTCGCGACCACCATCGAGGAGCACAACGCCAACGTCGCGCTGTTCCAGCAGTACCTGCGGGAGCACCCGGAGGGCAAGTGACGTCACGATGAGGGCCTCACGATGAAGGCCGCGGTCTGCGGTTCCCCCATCCGGCACTCGCTCTCGCCCGCCCTGCACCGCGCGGCGTACGCGGCGCTCGGGCTGGAGGGGTGGAGCTACGACCTGCTCGAGGTCGACGAGGAGCGGCTGCCGGCCGTGATCGGCGACCTCGACGCCGGCTGGGCCGGGCTCAGCCTCACGATGCCGCTCAAGCAGGCGGTCGTGCCGCTGGTCGACGAGGTCAGCGACTTCGCCCGCGCCGTCGGCTCCGTCAACACCGTCGTCGTCACCCCTCGACTGGACCGGCGCAACACCCCGGGGCGGCGCGGGGTGCGGTTGCGGGCCGAGAACACCGACGTCATCGGTCTGGTGACCGCGCTGGCCGAGGCCGGCGCGTCGCGGATCCGCCGGGGCGTCGTGCTGGGCGGGGGAGCGACTGCGCGGTCCGCCGTCGTGGCCCTGCTGCAGGCCGGTTGTCCCCGACCCGTCGCCGTGGTCAGGTCCCCCGACCGGGCGGCGGAGCTGCGCGGGGTCGCCGCCCGCCTCGGCGGCGAGGTGGAGATCCGCGACTGGTCCGAGCTGGCCGTGGCGTTGTCCGCGGACGTCGTCATCTCGACCGTCCCCATCGGCGGCTCGGACGCGATGACCGACGCCGTCCTCGGTGCCTTCCGCCCGGTGTGGTGGCCGCTGCTGCTCGACGTGGTCTACGCGCCGTGGCCGACCCCCGTCGCGCAACGCTGGGGCGGGGTCGTCGTCGGCGGGTTCGAGATGCTGCTGCACCAGGCCGTCGCCCAGGTGGAGCTGATGACCGGGCGGGACGGGCCGGTGGAGGCCATGCGTGCGGCCGGGTTGGCGGCGTTGGCGGAGCGGGCGCGCGCCTGATCCACCCTCTCGTGGGGATCAGGCACGCCTGTCCTCAGGAGGCGGTGAACCGCGCCTGGGAGAGGTCGACGGTGAGCTGCGCGGTCGGCGGGGTCGTGCGGTCCGGGTCGGTGGTCGCGCTGGCCACGGTCCACACCGCCAGCGTCGCCGGCCCGTCGCCCCAGGCCGCGTCGCGGGCGAAGACGTGCTTGTCGGTCACGGGCCGGTCGACCGCGACGTCCAGGGCCCCGGTCGCGGGGCACGAGGCGCTGCTCTGCTCCGAGGCCGACGCCGCGAGGGCGTCCGACGTCGCCCACCACGACCCACCGGGGGCGGAGTCGCTCGCGCACGAGAGCTGGACGTCGCGACCGGTCGTCGTGGACCAGGTCAGCGCCACCGAGACCGTCCTCGCCGACACGACCACCGACGTTGCCTCCACGCGCACCGCGCCGTCGTCGACGGAGGCGGTGCGGCCCTCGCCGGGCTGGGTGGTGAGGTCGTACGTCCCGAGCTGGGGGAGGTGCGCACCGGCCTGGGCCACCTCGTGCGCCTCGCGGGCCGAGCGGACCAGCAACGACGCGATCGTGACCAGGACGCCGACCGCGACGACGGCCGCGATCCCACCCAGCCACACCAGCGGCCCACCCCGCTGCCGCCGCGTCGTGCCCCGGTCGTCCATCGCCTGCTGACTCACTGCTGTCCCCTCGGGTTCCCTGTCCTGCGTGCGGGCAACAGCTTCCACCCCTCGCCTGGGAGGTGCCGGACGGGGACCGCGGCGGCGCACGTGACCTTCGTCGCGTCCACCGAGGAGGTGCACCACCCGAACGGGCCAGCGTCGTGATCGTCGCTCTCAAGGGGGTCCCCACCCCGACCGATGAGCACAGGGGAGTGCTGGAGGTCAGCGCTCTCCTTCGTCGTGGTCGTGTGTGTGGGGAGCGAGATGGACAACGCTGGTCAGGGCGGACAGCCCTCGGAGGCTTACGTCCCGGTGAACTTCCGACCGGGCGGGGGCGACGGGGTGCCTTCGGCGCGCCCGAACATCAGCGCGCTCCTGAAGCAGCTGGAGAGCGACGAGGCCGTGATCGCCGCGCCGCCCGCTCCCGCTCCCCAGGAGTTCCAGCTGGCGCCCGTGGTGGAGGAGGTGCCCCGGCACTCCTCCGCGCCCCTCGCTGTCCAGCCCGTCGCCCCGGTGCCTGTCGGCGTGCCCGTCGTGGCGCAGCTCGTCCCCGAGGCCCGGACCGAGCACCCCGAACCCGAGGCGCTCGTGACCTCGGGCGGTGACCCCGACCGCGGCGCGACCGTCCGCATCAACGAGGTCCTCATCCGCGCGCTGGAACTGGGGGCCTCCGACGTCCACTTCACCGTCGGGACGCCCCCCTCCGTCCGGGTGTCCGGCGAGGTCGAGCCGATGGACGAGTTCCCGCGGATGACGACGAACGTGCTGCAGGAGATGATCTACGCGATCCTCACCCAGAAGCAGCGCGAGACCTTCGAGGCCAACCTTGAGCTCGACTTCGCCTACCAGGTGCCCGGGCACTCCCGCTTCCGCGTCAACGTCTACCGCCAGCGCGAGTCGACCGGGGCGGCGTTCCGCCAGATCCCCTTCGACATCAAACCCCTCGAGGACCTCGGCGTCCCGCCCGTGGTCGGTTCCTTCGCGAGCCTGCAGCGCGGGTTCGTCCTCGTGACCGGTCCCACCGGTTCCGGGAAGTCGACGACCCTCGCCTCGGTGGTGGACCTCGCGAACCGGACCCGCAAGGACCACATCATGACCGTCGAGGACCCCATCGAGTTCCTGCACCGGCACAAGAGCTGCATCGTCAACCAACGCGAGGTGGGGGAGGACACCAAGTCCTTCGCCAACGCGCTGAAGAGCGTGCTGCGCCAGGACCCCGACATCATCCTCGTCGGCGAGATGCGCGACCTCGAGACGATCTCGGTGGCCCTCACCGCCGCCGAGACCGGTCACCTCGTCTTCGGCACCCTGCACACCTCCAGCGCCGCCTCCACGATCGACCGCGTCATCGACGTCTTCCCGCCCCACCAGCAGACCCAGATCCGCACCCAGTTCGCCGGCGCGATCCAGGGGATCGTCTGCCAGACCCTCTGCAAGCGCGCCGACGGCCGTGGCCGCGTCGTGGCCACCGAGGTGCTCGTCGCCACCCCCGCCATCCGCAACCTCATCCGCGAGGGCAAGACCCACCAGATCGGTTCGGCCATGCAGGCCGGCGCCCAGTTCGGGATGCACACCCTCGACCAGCACCTGGCCGAACTCGTGAAGACCCGTCAGATCACCTTTGAACACGGCCTGGAGAAGTGCTCCGCCGCCGACGAGTTCCGTCGCCTGACCGGGCGCTGAGAGAGGACAGACTGATGGCAACCGCCACCAAGGCGCCGGCGAGGCCCGCTGGGCGCCAGCAGCACTCGACGTTCGAGTACTCCGCGCGTGACCGTGCGGGGAAGCTCGTCAAGGGAACTCTCGAGGCGAACGACTCCCAGGCGGTCGTCCAGCGGCTCGCCTCGCAGGGCATGGCCCCGGTCTCCATCGTGGAGTCGAAGGCCGGCAAGGGCATGCAGATGGAGATCAGCCTCCCCGGCTCGAACCGGGTGAAGCTGAAGGACCTGGCGCTGATGTCCCGACAGTTCGCAACGATGGTCTCCTCGGGACTGTCGCTGCTGAAAGCGCTGTCGATCCTCGCGGAGCAGACGGAGAGCAAGAAGCTCGCGGTGACGTTGCATGAGGTGCGCGGAGAGGTCGAGAGCGGAACATCGCTGTCCACCGCGCTCGCCCGGCACACCAACGTGTTCCCACCCCTGATGATCAACATGGTGCGCGCCGGCGAGGTCGGCGGTTTCCTGGACCAGGTCCTCGTCCAGTTGGCCGAGAACTTCGAGTCCGAGGTGAAGCTCAAGGCCAAGGTCAAGTCGGCCATGACCTACCCGGTCGTGGTGTTCATCATCGCGATCGTCGCCGTGATCGGCATGCTGCTCTTCATCGTCCCGATCTTCGCGAGCATGTTCGACTCCCTCGGTGGCGACCTGCCGCTGCCGACGAAGATCCTCGTAGCGCTGTCCCACGGCCTCCGCGTGGGCGGCCCGGTGATCCTCGTGATCGCGATCGTGGGACCCGTCCTCTGGCGGAAGATCAAGAACAAGGACGAAGTCCGCAACGTCGTCGACCCGATCAAGCTGAAGATGCCGATCTTCGGCCTCCTGGCCCAGAAGATCGCCCTCTCCCGGTTCACCCGCAACCTCGGGACGATGCTGCACTCGGGGGTGCCGATCCTGCAGAGCCTCGAGATCGTCGGCAACGCTTCGGGCAACGTCGTCATCGAGCGGGCGTCTAGGGACGTCATGGAAAGCGTGCGCGGTGGTAAGTCGCTGGCCGGTCCGTTGGCCGAGCACGCCGTGTTCCCAGCCATGGTCGTTCAGATGATGAGCGTCGGCGAGGACACCGGTGCACTCGACGCCATGCTGCACAAGATCTCCGACTTCTACGACCAGGAGGTCGAGGCGACGACCGAGGCCCTCACCAGCCTCATCGAGCCCCTGATGATCGCCTTCCTCGGCGGAATCATCGGCGCCATGATCGTCGCCATGTACATGCCCATCTTCGGTGTGTTCAACCTCATCCAGTGACCGGAACACGGCGTTCGGCGTTCGTCGACCAGGGTTTCACCCTGATCGAGCTCCTCGTCGTCATGATCATCATCGGGATCCTGACGGCCATCGCGATCCCGGTGACGATCGCGCAGCGGCAGAAGGCCGTGGAGTCGTCGCTGAAGAGCGATCTGCGGACGGTCGCGGAGTTCGAGGAGAGCTACGCCCACGACGGGCAGGACTACCTGGCGGTCGCGAAGACCCAGACGCCTGACATCGCGGGCAAGGTCTCGCTCTCCCCGGGCAACTCCGTGGAGGTGACGCTGAACGGTGCTTCGACGGCCTACTGCATCGTCGTGAGCAACCCGAAGACCCCGAAGGCCTGGGTCTTCGTCTCCACTCAGGGTGGCCAGCAGACGGCCGGCGTCCAGGTCTGTCCCACCTCCTTCTGAGTCGACCAAACGGTCCGTGAGTGTTCGTTGCTCACGGACCGTTCGCATGCGCGCGTTCGCCCGTTGATCCTTCCGGGTGATCACGTGACCGAGGGGCTCAAGGACCTTCTCGCCCGCACCGAAGAACTACTTGTCAGAGCCGCCACACCGGAAAGCCGGTGCGCGACCCGCGAGCGGCTCCGGAACTACCCGAAGGGGAGCATCGACATGCTCGCTCGCATCCGCAAGTCCATGAACGAGAAGGACCAGGGCTTCACCCTGATCGAGCTCCTCGTCGTCATGATCATCATCGGCATCCTCGCCGCGATCGCCATCCCGGTCTTCCTGAACCAGCGCAAGAAGGCCGTGGACTCGTCCATCAAGTCGGACCTGAAGACCATCGCCACCGCCGAGGAGACGGCCTACACCGACAAAAACGCCTACGTGGCGGTCGCCGGCGGCACCGGCACCCTGACCATCGGCGACACCGTCAAGGTCAGCTCCGGCAACACCTTCACCGTGAAGCTGGTCGACACGACCGGCTACTGCATCGAGGGTTCTGCGGCCACTGGCAAGGCGACCCAGACCTGGGTCTACAACAGCACCGCTGGTGGTCTGCAGGCCTCCTCCGTCACCGCCTGCGTCTGATCCGATCGCACTGAGGTGGGTGCCGTCCACGGTTCGTGGACGGTACCCACCTTCCGCACGTGAACCTGGCGTCGTCCGACGCCCACCGCCATCGGGAGCTCCAGTGAAACTGCGTCAGGAACGCCGGCGTGACGAGGGTTTCACCCTCATCGAGGTCGTCGTATCGATGCTGATCTTCGCCGTGCTGTCCTCGGCGGTGGTCGGCCTCGTGGTCAAGACCCTCCAGACTACGACGAAGGCGGACAACAAGAGCGCTGCCTCGAACCTCGCGGACGCCAAGAAGGAATACCTGATCGGCACCGACTGGGACAGCGTGGTCAGTGGGAGCAACACGGTCGACGCCGACGGAGACCCCTGGACGAACGCCACCCAGGGTGTCCAGTACACGGTGAAGACCACCGTGGCGCTGGTGCCCAACTCCGACAGCTTCTGTTCCACCAACGGCGCCGAGCTCACCCGCAAGCTCATCCGGGTCGACGTGAGCTGGCCCGGGATGGGCAGCACCGACGCCGTCACCAACAGCACGTTCCGCCGCGTCTACCAGTCCGACTCCGCGTCCCAGCCGGGCGCCGCCGCCTGGCAGGTCAACACGCCTGGATTCTCTCCCACCGGTGCCGTGAGCTACGCGGGCCTGTCTGGCCTGACTGCCAGCGCCTACGACAGTTCCACCGGCGCCCTCGCCGCGACCGGGGTCACCGACTCCAACGGGTGCGTCGTGATGTCGAACCTGGACGCTGGGAAGTACAGCGTGATCGTCAACCAGGCGGACTACGTGGGCCAGGACAACAAGCAGCAGCAGAGCACCGACGTCACGGTTCAGGCCGGCAAGATCTCCGTCCCCGATCCGTTGCGCTACGCGCCGGTCTCCTCGGCGAAGCTCAAGCTGGTCCAGGTCGCGGGCTACAACCCGCCGTCCTCGCTCGCGAGCTGGACCGGGTTCTCCTCGACCCTCTACGCCGACACCATCAGCGGTTACGACCAGCGTTCGGCCTGCGTCGGAGCGGCCAGCGCGCTCAGCACCCCGTGCCTGGGTAGTGACGGGACCATCGGACGCCTGTACCCCAAGGCTTACAGCGGCTGGCTGGGTCTGTGCGCGGATGTCAACGCAGCGTCCACCAAGGCCACCTCCGGCGACTTCACACCACGCTGGACCGCGGCGGACGTACCGACCGTCAATGTCCAGCTCGGGTCGGCGGCATACCAGCTGACGTCGATCCTGACGACGCAGACCTGGGCCGTCACCGCGACCTACACCAACCCGACCGCCTCGTGCACGGGGCAGACGATCTCACTGGGGAACGCCTCGTCCAACTCGGCGTACAAGGTGGGTCTGCCGCTCGGAACGTGGACGATCACCGCTACGTCCGCCACCGGCAAGGTGTCCTCGAAGAACGTCACGGTCACGAGCTCCAGTGCCCCCGTGGTCACGAGCCTCGCGGTGACGTTGTGACGCGGCGGCTGCGTGCGGCCTTCGCACCCGACACGGTGCGCGACGCAGGCTTGACGCTGGTGGAGGTCGTGGTCTCGATGGCCATCGGAGCACTCCTGTTGGCCCTCGTCACCTCGTTCACCGTCAGGGAACTGCGGACCATCGACTACGCCGACAAGCGGGGGACTGCGCAGAACCAGATCGCGACCACGCAGGACTTCATCGCGCAGAAGACGCGGACGATGGTCGCCTACGTGGGTAGCACGCCGCTGGACGACCCCTCTGGCAAGGACATCAACGGCCCGGTCGCCGCGACGACGGAGACTGTGGGGTTCTACAGCTTCGTCACGAGCGTGGACGTCAGCGGGACGTCGGTCGCTCCGGTGGAGGAGGTCTGGCTCTGGGTCCAGACGTCCGGGACGAAGCGCCAGCTGTGCTCGCAGACCAGGGCGCGCACCCGGTCCGCCACGGACAGCGGGAAGCTGGCCGCCCTCTCGCCGGACCTCAACGTGGCCACGAACCGGACCTGCCGCGTGCTCATCGCCGACCTCGCCGTCGTGGACAGCACGCGACCTGTCTTCCAGTACGTGACCGCCGCGTTCGACCCGCTCTCCGGGGTTCCCAGCGGTAACCAGGTCGTCAGCGCGCCGGCGACCGATTCCTCCGCGATGCGCGCCCTGTACGTGAACCTGCGTGTCAACGCCGGCACCGGAGTGCACCCCGTGGTCCTCGAGAAGACCTCGTTGATCCAGCTGCTGAACAAGATTGGACGGAACCCGTGATGCGCAGGTTCGCCCGACGCAGCGATGACGGTTTCACCATGCTGCCCGTGCTCGCGGCCATGGTCCTGGTCATGGGGCTCGTCCTCGTCGGGATCGGCTACGCCGTGGCGGCGCACAAGACCGCTCGCGTCTCCCAGGACAGCAAGGGAGCGGCCTCGGCCGCCCAGGCCGGACTGCAGGACTACATCTCGCGTGTCAACGGCTGCGCCGACTACTACGCGGCGGTGCCGAGCTGCACGACCGTCACGGTCAACCCCGGTCTGCGCACCTCGGCCAGCCAGACCAACGTGGCCGTCGTCCAGGGCAGCTCGGGCACCGACCAGGCGGTGTACTCGCAGCGAGTGCTCGCCTCGCCGGCGGGCACCGTGGCGGCCGGGACGTTCAGCACGTCCATCAGGGTCAAGGTCACCGGTCAGATCGTGAACCAGAACACCGGTGCCGTGCGGGAGAGCCGGACCATCGTCGCCGACCTGAGCCGCGCGGGGTTCCTGGAGTACCTCTACTTCACCGACTACGAGACCTTCAGTCCCGCCAACACGCGCCTGATCAAGACGGCGACCTCCGACACCGCCGACGATTCCTACACGATCAAGGACTACGCGACGGGTGGTTCCTACTCGCTCCAGAAGAACAAGAGCTACGGAATCGCGCAGCCCACGCTGGACCAGCTGACCGCCGGTTGCCAGAGGTACTACTACTCGACCAAATCGGGGGCTACGACCATCCCCGGCCGAGCGAACTTCCCACGCACGGTGACCGGTCCCGGCCTCCCGGCCGCCGGGGTGCAGTACTGGCCGACGACCACGTCCCCGGTCATCGGCTCCCTCGCCAGCTACCAGTGCCTCACCATCAGCTTCAGCGGGAACGACAGCTTCGACGGCAAGGTGCACTCCAACGACGGCATGAGCCTCAGCGGTCCCGTGCTGTTCAAGAAGAACGTCACGACCGGCTGGGCTCCCGGCGCCGGCAACCCCTGGTACGGCGGGAACAATCCGAACCCGGCCGGGCAGGTGCCGGTCCGCGCGTCGACGCTGTCCATGCCCAAGACGACCGACTCCCAGGCCGATGTGGCAGCGAAGAGCGGCTGCGTCTACACCGGACCGACCCAGATCACTTTCCTGGCCAACGGGAAGATGAAGGTCCTGAGCCCCAAGACCCAGGGGACGTCGGTCAACACCGGGTGCGCCATCGGCACGGGGTACATGACGACTGAGCAGACCGTGGCGGGACCGACCAACGGTGTCATCTACGTCCAGAAGACCACCGACGCGGGAACCTGCCTCAGCTGGCAGACGACCAAGGACGACGTCACGAACTACGACAACTCCGGCTGCACCACCGGTGACGCGTTCGTCCAGGGCACCGTGAGCGGCCGGTTCACCGTCGCCGCCCAGCACGACATCGTCATCACGGGGAACATCCTCTACAACGACTGGAGCGTCGGGGCGGACGTCCTCGGGCTGATCGGTACGAACAACGTCGCGGTCTGGCACCCGGTGAACGCGTCGAACCAGAACCTGACGGCCACCGCGAACCTCGAGATCGACGCGGCCATCGCGTCGACGGGCAACAGCTTCACGGTGTTCAACTACAGCGGCGGTGGAACCAAGATGGGGACCCTGACCGTCCGTGGGGTCATCGTGCAGCGGTTCCGTGGACCGGTTGCCACCGGCAGCGGGTCGAGCACCGCCAGCGGTTACGCCAAGGACTACCGCTACGACGACCGGTTGAACAGCAACCCCCCGCCGGCGTTCATCCAGCCCGAGTTCGACGCGTGGGACATCTCCAGCACCACCGTCGTGCAGCAGAGTTCGAACTGATGCCGGCCCTGGTGGCCTTCGCCGGCCTCGTGGGCCTGGCCATCGGCTCGTTCCTCAACGTGGTCATCCACCGCGTACCCCGGGACGAGTCGGTGGTCCACCCGCCGAGCGCCTGCCCACGCTGCGGTCTCGGGATCACCGCGCGGGACAACGTCCCGCTGGTGTCCTGGATCTTCCTGCGCGGACGGTGCCGGGGGTGCGATCTCCCGATCAGCCCACGCTACCCGTTGGTCGAACTCCTCACGGCCCTCCTGTTCGCCGGGGTGACTCTGGTCGTAGGCCTCTCCTGGGCGCTGCCGGCCTACCTCTACCTGGCGGCGGTCGCAGTGGCCTTGGCGGCGATCGACATCGACGTCCAGCGACTACCCGACAAGATCGTCCTTCCCTCCTACGGGGTCGCTCTCGTCCTGCTCGCGGTCGCGAGCCTGGGTGACGGGAACTGGGGAGCACTCGTCCGGGCCGTCGTCGGTGGTCTCGCGCTGTTCCTCCTCTACGCCGTCATGGTGGTCGTCTACCCCCGGGGGATGGGGCTGGGCGACGTGAAGCTCGCCGGGGTCCTGGGTCTGTACCTGGGCTGGTGGGGATGGTCGGCGTTGGCCGTCGGCGCCTTCGGCGCCTTCGTCCTCGGTGGAGCGGGAGCACTGCTCGTGGTCGCGACCAGGCGTTCTGGGCGCGGCACCCGCATCCCCTTCGGTCCGTACATGCTCGCGGCCGCCCTGGCGTCCCTCGTCGTGGCGGCACCCATCGCCGGCTGGTACCTCGACCTCATGGGCATTGCCCCGACCGGGTGAGAGCGATCACCCCGGGTGTCGGAACTGCTCAAGCACATAGCACCACAATCCGATCATCACTGTGAAGCGTGAGCCCGCCGGGCTCCCAGACGAAGGAGGCGACGTGCCCGCTCGCAGCGCGATCGGTCTCGACCTCGGTACCTCGGGTGTCCGTGCCGCCGAGGTCTCCTACGGCCGCGAAGGTATCACCCTCGAGAAGTTCGGGCAGGTCGCGCTCCCCGACGGCGCGGTGCGCGACGGGGAGGTCGTCGACCGCGAAGCGGTCGTCACCCAGCTGAAGGCGCTCTGGAAGGGTAGCGGGTTCACCGGCAAGAAAGTGGCGCTCGGAGTCGCGAACCAGAGGGTCATCGTCCGCCAGATCGACCTGCCGTGGATGCCGCTCGCCGAGCTCAAAGCGGCTCTGCCGCTGCAGGTCCAGGACTACCTCCCGATGCCGGTGGAAGAGTGCGTCATCGACTTCCACCCCACCGAGGAGATCCACGACGGGGACCAGCGCCGTCTGCGCGGCCTGCTCGTGGCCGCGTCGCGCGACATGGTGTTGAACAACGTCGCCGCCGTCGAGGCCGCTGGTCTGCGGGTCACCTCCGTGGACCTCACGTCCTTCGCGGTGTTGCGCAGCGTGGGCAAACCCCACGGGGACGTGGCGACCGAGGCGCTCCTGGACATCGGTGCCCGGGTGTCGAACCTCGTCATCCACTCCGCGGGACAGCCTCGTTTCGTCCGCGTACTGCTGAGCGGTGGCCAGGACGTCACCGATGCGATCGCCGAACGTCTGGGGCTGCCAGCACAGATCGCCGAGGCCGTGAAGCGAGGTGGCACCGAGGAGCTGACGCAGAGCGAGCTGGGCATGGTCCAGAGCGCGGTCGACCTCATGCTCGAGGTCTTCGTCGACGACATCCGCAGCTCGCTGGACTACTACGCGGCCTCCAACGCCGGGTTTCCGATCGAGCGCATCGTCATCTCTGGCGGTGGTTCGCTGATGGCCGGCGTGTGCGAACGGCTCGAGGCGGCGACCCGCAAGAAGGTCGTGTGGGCCAACCCGATTGAGGGGCTGCACCTGGGGCGCACCGGTCTCGACGAACAGCAGCTGTCCACCGTCCAGCCTCTGGCCGCAGTTCCCGTCGGCCTCGCCCTCGGAGTGATCTCATGAGTTTTCAGACGCTGGAGGCGGTGGCCTCCCGGACGCGGCCCGTCCGGGTCAACCTGCTCCCCACCGGTTTCGACAAGCCCCGCAGGGAGCGTCGACTCCGGATCGGCCTCGGGATCACCCTGCTGGCCGTCGTCGCTGCGAGCGGTGCCGGCTACTACATCACGTTGGGGCACGTCGGAGACGCGAACTCGCGCCTCGAGACGGCTCAGTTCCAGACAGCGGAACTGCAGCGGGCCCAGCAGCCGTACGCCGAGGTTCCGAAGATCCTGGCGCGGGTCAAGGCGGTCCAGGATGTGCGCGACCAGGTCTCCGCGTCGGACGTGCCGTACTACGCGATGCTCGACCGCCTCGCGACCGCAGCCCCGGCGGACCTCTCGATGTCCACGATCACCTTCGCATCGGCGGCTGCGACCAACGGCTCGGCGTCACCGGCCGCCACGGCGTCGGCCGGGACGGCGGGAACCCTGACCATCTCCGGCAAGGCGTTGTCCATGGACACGATCGCGGCCTGGATGGACAGCATCGACGCGGTGCCGGGTTTCGCAGGTGCTGCGATCAGCGACGCCAATCGCGACGACCAGGGCGTCATCACCTTCAACGCGACCGTGACGCTGACCAGCGCCGCCTTGTCGTCCAACCAGTGATCAGCCCCAGGAGAGGAGGACCGACGACATGACCAGTTCCAAGAACACTGCCTGGATCGCCGGCACCGGCGTTCTCGCGGTGCTGATCCTGGTGGCCAGCTACTTCCTCCTGATCGCCCCGAAGCGTGCGGAAGCGGCGGACACCGTCGCCCAGGCTGCCGGCGTCGAGCAGGGCAACGAGACCCTCGCGGCGGAGACGGAACGCCTGAAGGCGCAGTTCGCCACCCTCGACGACCAGCGCGCCCAGCTGGCCGAGATCCAGGCGGAACTCCCGGCGGAGTCCGAGGTTCCGGCGTTGATCCGTCAGTTCTCCGTCTACGCGGCGGGTGCCGGCGTGAGCGTCAAGACCATCGCGCCGGGAACTCTCACCGCCTACGCCGGTGACGGCACCACCGCGACGACGACCACCGGGACGACGGCCAGCGGTACGAACGGCGGGATCTCCGTCATGCCGATCAGCGTGACCGTCGAGGGTTCCTTCGCCGGTACCGAGCTCTTCGTCAAGAACCTGCAGGCAGACATGCACCGGTACATCCTTGTCGACGGCGTCGCGCTGGTCGACGAGGACACCACCCTCGCCACCACCATCACCGGCAGCATCTTCGTCCTCGCCGACGACGCCACGGTCACCAGCACCGCGTCCACCGGTACTGACGCCACCACGCCCGCCACCAGCGCTGCGGCGACCTCCACCGGGACGGTGAACTGATGTCCGAGCAGATCCCGCAGGGGGACTTCTCCCCGGGTTTCGACGAGATCCCCTCCCGCCGCGGCCTCGACGGCCGCGTTGTGCGAGCCCTCCTGGCCGGGGCGGCCGGTGTCGCCGTCCTCGGCGCCTTCACCGGAGGCTATCTCTGGGTGAGCAGCAACCCCGGTGCCGACACCGCGAGCGCGGTGACGCCAGGCATCGCCACCGCGTCGACACCGTCCGGGACGTCCACCACCGGGGTCGGTTCCTTCGGGTTCGCGGGGCGAGACGTCTTCGACGGTTCGTTCCTGCCCCAGGACACCTCCGGTGTCGTCTCGACGTCCGCTTCGGTCAACAACTCGGCGTCCGGAACCGAAGGGACCACGGTCGGCGTCGGTACTACCGGCAAGACGTCGTCGACCACGACGGGTTCTGGCGCCAAGCCGACGACCAAGCCGACGACCAAACCGACGACCGAGCCGACGACCGATCCGAGCACGACGCCCGCTCCGGTCACCACGGGGCCGGCCCCGGTCACGACGGCGCCGGCCCCGGTGAAGTCGGTCGCGGCGCCCTGGCAGAAGGGTGTCGTGGAGTTCGACTCCTTCGTCGACAACTCCTCTTCCGGGAAGTTCGTCCTCGACGCCGCCGGGATCAGCCCGGTGTCCGTACGAGTCGCCGCAGGCTCGCTCTTGCCTTCGACGTCCAGCGCCTTCCGTCCCGCCGGTAAGAAGACCGACCGGGCCATGACCGAGGACGAGACCGCTGTCTGCAGGGCGTTCGTGAAGTCCGCCTCGGCGGTCGACGCGGAGCAGCGGAACCGTGAGACCGAGAACTGCAAGATCATCAGCGACTTCGTCCTGCAGGCCGTCTTCGTGCCGAGCGGCCAGCTGGCGCTCGCCTCCGGGTCCGAGAGCTCCGGTTGGGTCGTCCCCGTCGGCAAGCGGGTGCCCGATGCCGTCATGGGCAAGGTCACGGGGACGGTGCGCTGGCTCGGAACGCGCGGCGACTCCTACCTGATCCAGGTGGACGACGAGAATCCGCAGTGGGTCAAGGAGAACACCGCGGTGGCCGGCACGCCTCTGACGTTCCAGACCAAGGAACTGAAGGAGATCGGCCGGACGGACGTCGTGTCGTTCAGCGACGGCGTCAACCAGTACTTCACCATCCTCGGCGGCGGCGAGGGGGCCGGCGTCACGTTCTGACGCCGGCACCCACTCGAGCCACTCCACCCACTCGGAGCCCTCCATGATGCGCAAGCCCCACGCCGTCGCCCGGCGCGCCGCGGCCGCGGTCGTCCTCGCCGGCCTCGTCGGTGGCGCGGCTGCCGGTGCCGCCGACGCCTCGCCGATCCGGTTCGCCGCCACCTACGGCGTCGACCGGTACCAGACGTCCGCTTTCGCGGACGGCAACCCCACCGCCACGGCCTTCCTGGTCTCCGGCGACAACTACCCCGACGGTCTCGCTGCCGGGGCGGTCGCCGGGGCCGTCGGCGGGAACGTCTACCTCGTGCAGAAGAATTCGATCCCGCAGTCCGTCCGGGATCGCATCGTCTACGCGCAGCGGATCGTGCTCGTCGGCAGCGAGGCCTCGGTCGGCAGTGACGTCATGTCGTGGTTGCAGCAGAACACCAAGGCCCAACTGTCCCGCGCCCAGGGTCTGGACCGGTTCGACACGGCGGCCGATCTGTCGAAGCAGTTCTTCCCGCTGGCCGCGGGCACCGCCGCCGACCCGGTGAGCAACGTCGTCATCGCGACCGGGTGGGACTACCCGGACGCCTTGACCGGTAGCGCCGCCGCGGCCCACGAGACGTCACCGCTGCTGTTGGTGCAGCGTGATACCGTCCCGGCTTCAGTCGTCGCCGAACTCCAGCGGCTCAAACCGAAGGCGATCACGGTCGTCGGTGGTTCCGAGCGGGTGTCCGATACCGTCCTCGCGCAGCTGAAGACCTACACCGCCGGCTCCGTGGACCGGGTCGCGGGTTCGGACCGCTACCAGACGGCGGACCGGGTCAGCGCCCGGTTCTTCCCCGCCGCGGCCAACGTCACGCTCGTCTCCGGCCAGACCTACGCGGACGCGTTGTCCGCGGGAGCCTCGGCCGGCCGGAGCGGGGGGCCACTGCTGCTGACCGCAGAGGACTGCCTGACCGAGGCGACCAACGTCGAGATCGAACGCCTCCAGGCCACGGTCGACGAGACGGACGCGTCCCTGAGTTCGTTCGGCTACACCGACCGGATCAGTGAGTCCGCCAACAAGCGTACGAACTGCCAGCCGACCGGGACCGCGCCGAAGACCTACCTGGACGACCTCACCTACGTCGAGGGCAGCGCGCGCTACCGGATCGACCACGCCACCATCGCGGGGCACTTCTACCCGCGATCGACGGCGTTCGACACTGACCCGCGTCACCAGGCGCCGGACACGCAGTACCCCAACGCCGACTACGGCAGCTGGACGCTCGGCGGCAAGTACTCCCGCTTCAGCACGGTCGCAGGCATCGCCGATGAGAACACCAGCGGCATCAGCTCGATTGTCCGCGTGTACGGCGACGAGCAGTTGCTCGGCGAGGTCTCGGTGTCCCGGGGCAAGCCGGCGACGCTCGACGTCGATGTGCGCGGCGTCAGCCGGATCAAGGTCACGACGACCACCACCGGGGGCAAGACCCCTCCCACCACGGCCCGGGCGAACTACGTCTACCTCGGCGACGCGGCTGTCAACTGAAGACCGTCGCTCGAAGGCCCGTACCCCACCGGGGTGCGGGCCTTCTGCGTGAGCCCGCCTAGGATCGGTGTGTCCGCTCGTCCGCAGACCACCGCAGGAGCCGTCCGTGATCGTTCTCGTCGGCTTCATGGGCGCCGGCAAGACCACCGTCGGCTGGTTGCTGGCCGATCGCCTCGGGCTCCCGTTCGTCGACACCGACCTCGTGATCGAGGATCGGGAGCGCCGGCCCATTCCGGAGATCTTCGAGAGGGACGGCGAGACCGCGTTCCGCGACGTCGAGCAGTCCGTCGTTGCCGACGTGCTGGCCGGCCCGGAAGCTGTGGTGTCCCTCGGTGGCGGAGCGTGCGGCCGTGCGGGCACCCGCGTGGTCCTCGGTGCTCACACCGTCGTGCACCTCGACGTCTCCTTCGAGGAGGCGAAGCAACGCACCGCGGGGGACGCCGACCGTCCCATGCTGCACCGTCCCGGTCTGGCTGAGCTCCACGCGTCCCGGCGCGAGGTGTTCGACGACCTCGCCGACGTCAGCGTCGGCACCGACGGGCGCCGCGCCGAGGCCATCGTCCTCGAGGTCCTCGACGGAGTGACCGGCCACGACGGTGTCCTCGTCGCGCCACCTGGTGGTACCTACCGGGTGCATGTCCGGGCCGGTCTGCTGGCCGGAGTCGGCGCGCAACTACCCACCGTGGGGATGGTCCTCGTCGTGGCGCGGGCAGGGGACCCCTCGCTGAGCTTGCTGACGGCGGGGATGTCGGGTGCGGTCCACGTCGAGGAACTGCCGGTCGGCCCCGTGAAGGACCTCGCGACCTACGGTCGCCTCGCGTTGTGCGCCGCGGAGATCGCGCTGCACCCCGACGACCTCGTCATCGCGATCGGTGACGAGGCCGTCGTCGATGTCGCTGGATTCCTCGCCGCAACCTACAACCGTGGTATCCGCTGGGCCGTCGTGCCCCGGTCGTTGGAAACCCTCGTCGACTCCTCGCTCGGGGGGGAGGTCGCTCTGGACCTCCCGCAGGCGCGCGACCTGCTCGGCGCGGTGCACCAGCCCATCGCGGTGTTCAGCGATCCGGAGGGGATCTCTCCGGTCACCGATCCGAGGTTCGGGGCCGGTCTCGCGGAGGCCGTCAAAACAGCGCTCGTCGCCGACCCCGGGGACCTGGAGCTCGCGGTCACCTCCGCCCCGGCCGTGCTGGCCGGGGACGTCGGTGCCGTGGCGGCCCTGGTCCGAAGGGCGGTCGCGACCAAAGCCAGGATCGTCACGGCCGACGAGCGGGAGGCGGCCGGTCGGTTGCACCTGAACTACGGCCACACGTTCTCCCACGCGTTCGAGCAAGTGCTCGAGCGGGACGGAGAAGCCCTGCCGCTCGGGCTGATGGCCGCTGCCCAACTGGCGCGCCGGCTCGGTTTGCTCGACGACGCCGGAGTGGAACTGCACCGGACGGCGCTGCGCGCGTTCGGGTTGCCGACGGCACACCGGTTCACTCTGGCTGAGCTGATGCCGCTCTGGCTGCGCGACAATAAGTTCAAGAACGGAGTCCGGTTCGTGCTGTTGCACGGCCCGGGCCGCCCCGAGGCGGGGGTTCCCGCCGACGACGACGCACTGACCGGTGCGCTCGACGACCTCGCGGAGGACAGATGACCACCACACCAGAACCCGTCCGGATCACCGTCCCCGGCGAGTCGCCCTACGACGTCCTCATCGGTCGCGGTCTCCTCGGAGAACTCCGCGGTCTGCTCGGACCGAAGGTCGCCAAGGTCCTCGTCGTCCACCCGCGCGCGTTGCGCTCCACCGGCGAGGCGGTCCGGGACGACCTCGTCGGTCAGGGGCTCGAAGCGATTCTCGCGGAAGTTCCCGACGGCGAGGAGGCCAAGTCGGCCGAGGTCGCCGCCTTCTGCTGGACGGTCCTCGGTCAGTCCGACTTCACCCGGTCCGACGCGGTCGTGGGGGTCGGCGGAGGCGCGGTCACGGACCTGGCGGGTTTCGTGGCCGCGACCTGGTTGCGCGGAGTTCGGGTGGTGCAGGTTCCGACCACCCTGCTGGCGATGGTCGATGCCGCCGTCGGCGGGAAGACCGGGATCAACACCGCCGAGGGCAAGAACCTCGTCGGCTCGTTCCACCCGCCGGTCGGTGTGCTGTGCGACCTCGATGCCCTGGACACGTTGCCGCCCCACGACCTCCGCGCCGGACTGGCCGAAGTCGTCAAGTGCGGCTTCATCGCCGATCCGCGGATCCTCGAGCTCATCGAGGAGGACGTCGCCGCGGCCACCGATCCCCACTCGCCCGTCCTCGCCGAACTCGTCGAACGCGCCGTCCGGGTCAAGGCCCACGTCGTGGGGGAGGACCTCAAGGAATCCGACCTCCGGGAGATCCTCAACTACGGTCACACGTTCGCCCACGCCGTGGAACTCGTGGAGCGCTACCAGTGGAGGCACGGCGCGGCGGTCAGTGTCGGTCTCTGCTACGTCGCGGAGCTCGCCCGGATGGCGGGCCGGCTCACCGACAGCGACGCGGACCGGCACAAGGCGGTTCTCGAACGCCTGGGCCTGCCGACGAGCTACCGGGGCGACCGCTGGCCGCAGTTGCTGGACGCGATGAAGAGGGACAAGAAGTCGCGCGGGGCACTGCTGCGTTTCGTCGTCCTCGACGGGATCGGCAAACCTTCGCGGCTGGAGGGCCCGGATCCCGCGATGCTGCAAGCGGCCTACGCCGAGATCAGCTCGTCCTGATCCGGTACGCGACCTGGCGGCCCACTCGTGGGCGCCACCCGGTGAGCAGCACCAACAGGACGAGCAGTGGGACGGTTTGCAGGGCGGCGACGACCCACCACGCGTTGGACAACCACCTGGCGTCGTAGAGCACGAACACGGTGACCATCGTCAGCCAGGGACCACGATTGCTGCGGCGCAGAACGTCCACGGCGAGGCAGGCCACGGTGACCGTGGCGAAGTAGTAGTTCCAGGCCTGCGGGTCGAGGGCGACCCGACCGGCCACCGTGGCGAAGGGGACCAGGTGCGGCTGCCCCCGGAGGACGGCCAGCGAACCAAGCGTCAGCACTAGGACGAACTGCAGTGGTCGGACCCAGCCGGGGAAGGGGTCGCCGCCCAGACCCAGCAGAGCCAACGGGGAGATCCACCAGACGTCCAGCCGGGCAGCCGCGAGCGCGGACAGCGTTCCGGGTGCGCCGAGCAGGAATGGTGCCCAGCAGGCAGCGGCGACGAACGCCGCGGTCGCGACCCGCAGGCATCGGACCAGTACCGGAGCTGACCAGAGGACAGCGAGGGGGAGCAGACCGACTGCCCAGGGCTTTCCGGCCGCAGCGAGGCCGAGTAGCCCCGCTGAGAGCCAGGGGATCCATTGCCCATCGCGCGTCCGCGACCAGCAGAGGACGAGGAACGCCACGCCCAGGGCGAGGACGTCCTCGGGATGGCTGAACTCCGCGGCGATGCGCCACCAGTAGATGGCCGCGAATGCCCCACCCGACAAGACCGTCAGGGAGGTCATCGGATCGGGTGGCCCGCCAGCTCGTCGGGCCCGCTCTAGGACGTAGCAGAGCAACGGCAAACAGGCGCCCAGAACGGTGACTGCCGTCCAGCCGCGGACGGCGTCCGGGAGCATCGCCACCGGCACGGCCAGGATGAGGGCGGGGGGACCGATCCACGTGCTGGGCGATGCGATGTACACCCCGAGCGGGGACGTGCCGGTCCGCCCCGTCAAGACCTGCGCGGCGTTGTAGAAGAACGGCCAGTCGCCGGGCATCCCACCGGACGTCCGCACCTGCCACAGCGCCGGCAAGACACCAGCGGCTAGCAGCAGCGGGTACCGGAAACCCGCTAGGGTCAGGAGCCACCCGGGAAGGCCCGTCCAGGTTGCTCGCTGGTCACGTCGGAACTCCACCGTGGGGGAATCGGCAGACTGCAGCCCTGGGTTGATCGTCAGCCCTGCACCCGTTGCTGGGGTCTGCGGTGGGGGCTTGCGGACGTGGGAGAGAGGAGCGGCTCGTCCGTCCTGGCCACCATGACGACGGCGGCGACGAGCGGCAACGCCTGCAGGGCTGCCTCGAGGGGGGTGAAGAGGATGACCCAGCGGACGTCGTACAGCACGAAGACGCTTACGATGGTCAGCCAGGGCCCCGGGCGGCCCCTCCGCAGGACGTCGGCGGCCAGGCACGCCACGGCGACCGTGGCCAGGTAGTAGTCCCAGGACTGCGGGTCGAGCCCGAGTCGTGCCGCCACCGCCACGAACGGGACCAGGTGTGCTCGGCCGCGCGCCACGGCCAGGCCGGCCAGCCCGAAGGCCACAGCGAACTGCAGCGGACGGACCCAGTCCGGGAAACTCTCGCCGGCCAGTCCGACGAGGGCTAGTGGTGACTCGTCCCAGACGCGCAGGCTGAAGGAACTGAGCGCGGAGAGGGTCCCCGGTGCGGCGATGAGGAACGGCGCCCACCACAGGACCGCGACGAGTCCTCCGACCACCACGCGCAGGCCACGGATGCGGACCGGGCCGCCGAAGGCGCCCGCCAGCGGGAGGAACCCCACGGCCCACGGCTTGCCCGCGGCAGCGATCCCCAGCAGGACTGTGGCGAGCCACGGGGTTGACGGGTCGGTGCGTGTTCTGTTCCAGGACAGCACCACACAGGTCACAGCGATGGCGAGGACGTCCTCGACGTGGGTGAAGTCGGCGACGACCCGCCACCAGTAGATCGATGCGAAGAGCCCACCCGCCAGCACCGTGAGCTGGGTGTGGACGGCGGACGGCGTGAGGGAACCCGCCGCCCGTTCGAGGAGTCGGCAGCTGAGCGCGAGACACGACCCGAGCAGCAGCACGACGACCGGCTGTCCGATTCGCGGGTCGAGCAGCGCGAGGGGGAGCGCCAGGAGGACCGCGGGCGGTCCGATCTGAGTCTCGGGTGACACCGCGTACAGGCTCAGGGGCGCGTCGCCGGTCTGCCCGGCCAGGATGCGGGCTGCGTCGCGGAAGTAGTTCCAGTCGGTGAGCTCGCCCGTGGTGTGCAGGTGCCACAGCCCGGGCACGGTGCCCGCCAGCAGGAGGACGACGAAGCGCAGCCGCAGCACCACGTTGACCCACCTGGTCACGGGTTGCGTCGAGGCGGCGGGGAACGTCGTCATGCGTTGATCATCGGTAACGCAGCCGCTGCTCTGAATGTGCCGGCGTCATGCCGTGCGTGGTCCGGCGTTCCTCCGCGGCGTGCGCAAGCGTGAGACCGCGGGGCCCAGGAGCACAGCTCCGAGGACCACCGGGAGCAGGGAGGCCTGGATCACAGCGACCTGCCAGTCGTTGGGGACGAGCCACCGGGCGTCGTAGACGAGCAGGACCACGGTGATCGTCGCCCACGGCATCCTACGTCCACGCACAGCCAGGTCGGCTCCCACGGTCGCGACCGCTAGCACGGCGAAGTAGTAGTCGTAGTTCTGCGCCTCGAGCGACACCCTGACCGCGACCGCGAAGGCGATCCCCGCCAGCACGAGGCGACATTGGACCGCGAAGAGGACCAGGAGCGCTCCGACACCGATCTGGAGGGGACGCAGCCAGGACGGGACCTGGCCACCGACGTCGAGCAGCGACAACGGTGCGGTACTGCTGACGTAGATGTGAAACCCGGACAGGGCGTCGACCGTCCCAGGGGCCCCCAGTACGAAGGGCAGCCAGGGCAGGGCAGCGGTGGACGCCGCGATCGCGGGAGCGAGGACGAGCCGTCGCCCCCGCGAACCCAGTAGGGCGACCGGCAGTAGTGCCAGCCCCCAAGGTTTCGCGCCCGCGGCGATGCCCAGGAGGACGGCGCTGGAGACCCACCGCCCCGCGACACCGGCGCGGACAGCAGCGCAGGCCGCGAGGAGGAGCAGGACGTCGTCCGGGTGGACGTAGCGACCGAAGGCGCTGGGCCACAGCAAGAGGCACGCAGCGCCTGCGGTGAACACCAGCACGGGGCGGCTGTCATCGCGGCCGAGGTGTTCGTCGGCGGCGCCCTCCAGGAGATGCAGGCACAGCGGGAGGGCGAGGGCGGAGATCGCGGCGATGGTGGTCACCGCGAGGTGCTGCGGCAACCAGAGGACGACCGGGGTGAGCGCCGCGAGTGGCACGGGTCCGATCTGGACCGTCGGAACGTCCCGATAAAGGTCCAGCGGGCCCGTGGCGAGGGTGGGCCCGGCGAAGAACAGGTTCGGGGCGACGTCGCCGGAGTGCCCGGTGAACACCAGGGCGGCCATTCGAAAGAAGGTGAAGTCGGAGCCGGCGCCGAAGGACACCGACGTCTTCACGCCGATCACGACCGCGGCTACGGTCAGGACGGCGAAGCGGTGCCGGATCAGGAACTCAGCACGTCCAGCCCCCGGACTCAGACGCACGGCTTCTCGGACAAACCGGTCGATGGCGTGTAGTAGACCTTCTCGCCCACCAAGGGATCCCCAGCCAAACAGAAGTTGCGACCGTCCGCCGACACGATGCGGACGTCGTTGAACCCGTCCTTGGCGACAGTCAGCTGGGACCGGTCAGTTGTGAAACCGCCGTACAGCGCGTGGAAGTTCTGCTCACCGGCGGCCACGTCGTCGATCTCCTGCACGAGGTCCTCACGGACGAAGGTCAGGACCTTGGTGGAGACGGTCGGGTAGGCGAGGTACCCACCGACGCCCAAGACGACCAGCAGTCCGAGAGTCGTGATCCGGGTCAGGGTTCGGCGCCGCCTCCGGCGTCGCTTGCGGGCTGCCTCAGGGGCCTCGGTCTGTCCGGCCATCGACCGTCGGTACTGGCCGGCCGGGTCGAACGTAGGCGCGCGTTTGACCGGACGGAAGAACTCGTCACCTGCGGTCTCCTGCTGTTCCATCAGCATCTCCTCCCGTCACTCGTCCTTGACATCATCGACACCTGGTGCGAGACCTTGACGGTCAGACGCGGGCCTGCTCGCTGAAGACGTGTCGGACGCTGAGAACCAGGGCGATGCCTTGACGTCGGTGGGTTCTTCGCGGAGGACCAGCGGATCGGTCGCTAGTGGTCTGGTGTGAAAGTTCGTGATCAAGCAGGGGTGCTCTGCCAGGTGAAAGTGACCGGACGAAGCGATCTGTTGCGGCGTTCAGCCCAGGCTTGAACCATCGCGTCGCAGTCATCGGTGCCCTCGAAGACTCCGTGACGCAGGACCTGGCGAACGCAGATCCCGAACACTGATTCGATCGGATTGACCCATGAGGCGTGCACGGGAGTGTGAACGACCGTGACCCCCGGATGCTCGGTGAGCCACTGTCGGGTGTGTTTGCTGGTGTGGGCGGACCCGTTGTCCATGACCAGGGTGAAGACCGGACCGTGCTCGGCCTGGAGGTTCTTGAGCAGATCGGTGAACGCTGCGGAGTCCATCCGCGCGGTGGCGCGCCGCATCGAGACAGCGCCGGTGGCGACGTCCTGGACGCCGTACCAGGAGATCGTCCCGCGCCGGACGTACTCGAACTCGCGGCGGGTGCGTCCCTGCCGATCGCGGGTGTCGGCGCAGACGGGGGTTCGGACGGAGAACGCGGTCTTCTCGTCCAGACTCAGTACCGGGTACGGGTCGAGCGCTGCGTTAGCGACGACGTGCTGTACGGCAGCTACTTTTGTGTCGAAGTCAGGGTCGGTGCGCCGATGGATCCAGCCGCGAACCTGGTGGACCTTCAGCTGCAGTCGGGTCAGGGTGCGGGTGACCCAGGAGGCCGTGACGCCCCAGTTGCGTTCACCCATCTCTGCCGCCAGGGCGGCGTGGGTCCACAAGGCCGCCGGCGAGGGAGGTTGAGAGGTGGCCAGGGTGATGAGGTCGCGGACGGCGGTGTCGTCGTAGAGCAGTGGCCGGCCACTGCGTTCAGCGTCCTGCAGGCCGTCTACGCCTGCCGCGGCGACTCGGCGGGTCCACTTGCGGACGGTGGTGGGGCTGACGGTGAAGGTGTCGGCGACGGTACGGACTTCACCACCGCTGTCGTGCAGGGCCAGGACCCATCGGGCGCGGTCTGCGTGGCGTTGTTGGCTGGTGGGTCCGGTGGCGATCTTCGTCAACGCTGCCCGCGTAGCATCGTCGAGGCGCGGCATCGTCGGCAGAAGCATTCCCATGCACACCGACGGTGCCGTGTCGTTGATCACGGACCGGGTAGCGACTTGTGGACCTGTTGCGGCAGTTCAGTGATCATGAACTTTCGCACCAGACCACTAGGTCGCGCTCGACGAGGAGCACCCGTTCATTCCCGCGGCTACGGCGTCGAGTCCCCCTCGATCTGGGTGCTGGCTGCCTTGACCCGCTGGTTCAGGAACACCGGGATGACGGCGGCCACGATGGCCGGGAACGCTCAGCCCGCTCCGGCGATGCCGAGGCCGATGAGGACCTCGCCCGGGTGGGCGTCCTCGGATGGGCGACGAGCTACAGCGGCGCCAGCTGGGCGTCCAGAAGGGTGGTGTGTTCCCGGACTGAGGTGTGCCGCCGAACTGGGGTGTGCTGCCCAATCGCGAGGGCGTGCCGGCGGAACGCGGGGTGGGCAGGACTCTTCGCAGGGGTGGAGCGAGGACCTGCGGTTGCCTCCGTGGCGAGGGTCCTCAGGGGATTCGGGCCTGTCCACGTCGTTCTAGCACGATCATCCGTGATGGTGCAGTTCTCCGAGGACCAGACAGGTCACGTGCAGGCGGTACTGCTGAATCCGGCAGCAGCGGAGTAGAACAACGCCGTCCGTGTCTCCTCGTCGAAGGCGCCGGCGCAGAACCCAGAATCGTCCGCTCGGACGATCGCGAGGTCCCCGTCCGGTTCTCTCATTCGAAGGTCCGAGAGCTGCGTCGTGTAGCTCCCGTGCGCGGTCTTCCACACGCTCTGCGCGGAGGCCACCTGCTGCAACTGTTCCCGCAGGCTCGTCGCGGCGCTGGACGCTCGGTCCTTGAGGACGACGGGAAGGGTGACGGCGCTCGCCAGTCCGAGCACGATCAGCACCCCGGCGCCCACGACGGCGGCGCGGTGCGGTCGTCGACCCGGGTACGGGGGATCGGGGCGGGTGGGGGTCTCCACGTACAGGCTCACACGCGGTCTCCTCTCCCTGGTCCAGCGCCGGCGGGGGTCGCTCTGGCGTTGCCCAGGAGTGATCGGGCGCGGCGCCTGCGCGACTGAGGTCCGGAGCCTGCGGGCCACCCGGACGCGCATCCCACTCCACCGTCCGGCCCAACGGGCGCCCCCGCAGGCTGGGCGCAGGGTGATCGCCGGGACACCCGGACGCCACCCGTGCGGACGGGACGGGGGCAGTTCGCTCGGTAGGATGCATCAGCTACACCCGCGCCCGTTCCCGGTCGCCGGGTGATCGACGGACAACGAGATGGACTGAGAGACGACGTGGCATCGACGAACGACCTGAAGAACGGCACCGTGCTGAACCTCGACGGCAACCTCTGGGCCGTGGTCGAGTTCCAGCACGTGAAGCCCGGCAAGGGCGGGGCCTTCGTCCGGACCAAGCTCAAGAACGTCCTCTCCGGCAAGGTCGTGGACCGCACCTTCAACGCAGGCTCCAAGGTGGAAACGGCGACGGTCGACAAGCGCGACATGCAGTACCTGTACAAGGACGGCGAGGACTACGTCTTCATGGACTCCGCCACCTACGACCAGCTCTACGTCAGCGCGACCACCGTCGGTGACGCCGCCAACTACATGCTCGAGTCCACCGAGGCCATGGTCGCGACGCACGAGGGCACCCCCCTCTACGTCGAGCTGCCGGCGTCGGTCGTCCTCGAGATCACCTACACCGAGCCCGGCCTGCAGGGTGACCGCTCCACCGGTGGCACCAAGCCCGCGACGGTGGAGACGGGCTACGAGATCCAGGTCCCGCTGTTCCTCGAGACCGGCACCAAGGTCAAGGTGGACACCCGCTCGGGCGACTACCTCGGCCGCGTCAACGACTGATGGCTGCCCGCCGCAAGGCACGCACGCGCGCGCTGGAGGTCCTCTTCGAGGCCGACCAGCGCGGGCTGGCACCCCTGGACGTCCTCAAGGACAAGATCGTCCGCGCCGACCCGCCCGTGGGCGAGTACGCGGTCACCCTCGTCGAGGGCGTCGTCGCCCAGCAGGCCCGCATCGACGAGATCCTCTCGACGTACTCGATGGGCTGGACGATCGACCGGATGCCGGCGGTCGACCGCGCGATGCTCCGCATCGGGGTCTGGGAGATCCTGCACGCCCCCGACGTCCCCGACCACGTGGCCGTCAGCGAGGCCGTGGAGATCGCGCAGGACCTCTCGACGGACGAGTCCCCGAAGTTCGTGAACGGGCTCCTGGCCCGGATCGCGGAGCTCAAGGAGACCCTCTCCGCCTGAGTGGGTGGGCGTGCTGGAGGGGGATCGTTGCCTCCCCGATGACGTAGAGCGTCATCGGGGAGGCAACGATCCCCCTCCGCGTCAGCCGACCCGTCGGGCCGCGACAGCGAGGGTCGTGCCCAGTTGCCGGAGGAACCCGTCCAGGTCGGCGAGGACGTCGGCGGGGGCGATGGAGACGAGCAGGATCCCGGCTTCCGCGTAGGCCCGCTGCTTCGTCTGGGTACGCCGGATGTCGTGGGGCGTCGAGTGCCAACGGATCCCGTCGACCTCGAGCGCGACGCCGAGCTCAGGCCAGTACGCGTCGGCCTCGCCGACGACCAGGCCGTTCACGACCACCGTCTCGTTCCAGAGCGGCTGCGGCAGGCCGGACGCCGAGATCGCACGGAGGACGGTCGCCTCCGCGGTGCTCCTGACCCCGGCCGACACCTCGCTCAGGACGAGACGGGCGTCGGCGGTGCGTTGCGTCGGTCCGTCGAGGACCTCCTCCCTCAACTCCTCCACCGTGCAGCGCCGCTGGTGCAGGGTCGCGCCGAAGATCTCGCGGATGCGCTCGAGGTCGGCGCCGTGCCGGGCGGCGTCAGCAGCGGCTCGCGCGGGAGGGACGACGGGGAGGCCGCGTCTGACGCTGACCACGGGTTCGCGCTGGGTGCGTTCGACGGTGACAAATCCCGTGGACAGGCGTTTCCGGGTCCACGGGATGAGCACGAGGATCTGGTCCCCGATGACGATCCGTTCGCCGGTGACGCCCAGGACCTCGAGCGCGTGCTCTCCGCTCAGGACCGCGGCCGGACCGCAGTAGGCCAGGGCGCCGAGGCGTCGTTGACGCCGTGACAGCGTGCCGCGGTGGCCGGCGACGACGCCGGGGAGGACACGCTGCCAGGGGCCTCTGCTCGCCCACCGCGCGATGGTCTTGATCGGCATCCCCAACGCCCTCAGCTGCGCGTGCGTCGCGATGCGGTCGTTCTCCCGGAGGAGCGTTTCGACAGCGTCCGGGTCGAAAGTCCGTCGAGTCATGCCGAGGATGTTCGGGCGGCGCGACCGCCTACGTGTCGTGCGGCGGTGCCGGGTGTGGACGGTCGGGTGCTCAGAGCGGCTGTGGAGACGCCGTCGTCACCCCTCCGGTGGGATCGTTGCCTCCCCGGTGACGTCTAGTGGCCTCGGGGAGGCAACGATCCCACCCCCGGGCGCCGACAACGCCGAACGGCCCGGCCCCCACGAGGGGACCGGGCCGTCGGCGTTCGGGTGGGATCAGCCGTGCTCGACGGCGCGACGCGCGTCGGCGTTGAGCACGCCCCAGGCGATGAACTCGTCGCACAACGTCGTCGCGGGGACGTCGTAGATGACGGCGAGGGTGCGGAGGTCGTCGGCGCGGATCGAGAGGACCCGGCCGTTGTAGTCGCCACGCTGGGACTGGATGGTCTTCGCGTAGCGGTCGAGGGGGCCGGCCTTCTCGGCGGGGACCTCCTGGAGACGCTCGAGGTCGAGCACGAGCCGCGGCGGCGGCTCGGAGCTGCCCTGCGGGGCGCCTTCGGGAAGCAGAGCCGAGACGGGGACTCCGTAGAAGTCCGCGAGTTCTGCCAGTCGCTGAACGGTCACTGCACGGTCGCCACGTTCGTAAGAACCGACGACGACAGCCTTCCACCGTCCCTCGGACTTCTCTTCGACGCCGTGCAGGGACAGACCCTGTTGAGTACGGATGGCGCGAAGGCGCGATCCGAGTGCGCGGGAGTAGTCCGATGCCATACGAGAATCGTCACGGAGCGTGAACGTCTTCGTCAAGCTGACCTGCCGTTTCCCACCCTGTTCTCAGAGATTCACCACTCTCTCGGCACTCCAGCCATTACTCCGTGTGAGCGTTTGACCCCGCAACGACAGCTCTCGGGAGTCGAGGCGCCCCCGCACGAGGACACCAGCCTGCTCCTGTAAGGTCCCCGGTGACCAGCACCCACCGTCACGACGAGGTGGGGAGCCGGTGAAGACGTCCTTTAAGGATCCGTCCAGTGAGGCGGGGAAGGAGGTCGCAGTGAGCGCTGCCCATGACCAGGCAGACCCGTCCGCGCAGGGCAGGGTGCTCCTCGAAGGAGCCGACATCTCCCGTGCCGTGTCGCGCATCGCGCACGAGCTGCTGGAGACCAACAGGGGTGCGGACGATCTCGTCCTGCTCGGCATCCCCACCCGCGGGGTCCCCCTCGCGAAGCGACTGGCGGCCAGGCTGGCCGAGGTCGAGGGACGCACCGTCCCGACCGGCTCCCTCGACGTCACGATGTACCGCGACGACCTGCGCCGCCACCCCACCCGCGAGCTGCTCCCCACGGAGCTGCCGGCCGGCGGGATCGACGACAAGGTCGTGGTCCTCGTCGACGACGTCCTCTACTCCGGGCGGACCATCCGTGCCGCCCTCGACGCGCTCAACGACCTCGGCCGCCCCCGTGCGGTCCGGCTCGCCGTCCTCGTCGACCGCGGTCACCGCGAGCTGCCGATCCGCGCCGACCACGTCGGCAAGAACCTCCCGACGTCCTCGACCGAGCGCGTCAGCGTCCTGCTGAGCGAGCTCGACGGCCGCGACGCGGTCATGATCACGGGAGGCCTCCAGTGACCATGCGCCACCTGCTCTCCGCCGCCGACCTCGACCGCGACGCCGCCGTCCGCGTCCTCGACGTCGCCGAGGAGATGGCCGCCACCCAGCGCCGGGAGATCAAGAAGCTCCCCACGCTGCGCGGACGGACGGTCGTGAACCTCTTCTTCGAGGACTCCACCCGCACCCGCACGTCGTTCGAGGCCGCCGCGAAGCGCCTCAGCGCCGACGTCATCAACTTCTCCGCCAAGGGCTCCAGCGTCTCCAAGGGCGAGAGCCTCAAGGACACCGCGCTGACGCTGGAGGCCATGGGCGCCGACGCCGTCGTCGTCCGGCACGGCTCCTCCGGCGCCCCGCACCGGCTCGCGCACGCGGGCTGGACGAAGGGTGCGGTCGTCAACGCCGGGGACGGCACCCACGAGCACCCCACCCAGGCCCTGCTCGACGCGTACACGATGCGTCGCCACCTCCGCGCCGGCACGGGCGACCTGCAGGGCGCGAAGGTCGTCATCGTCGGCGACGTCCTGCACTCCCGGGTCGCCCGCTCCAACGTCCTGCTGCTGCACACCCTCGGCGCGCAGGTCACCCTCGTCGCTCCGCCGACGCTGCTGCCCGTCGGGATCGAGGACTGGCCGTGCGCCTCCTCCCACGACCTCGACGCGACCCTGCGCGCGGCCGATCCCGACGCGGTGATGATGCTGCGGGTGCAGGCCGAGCGGATGGACGCCTCCCAGGGGTCGTTCTTCCCCTCCGCGCGGGAGTACAGCCGCCGCTACGGCCTCGCCCGCAAGCGGCTCGAACTGCTCAACGACCACGCCATCGTGATGCACCCGGGCCCGATGAACCGCGGGCTGGAGATCTCCGCCGAGGCGGCCGACTCGGCCCGCTCCACCATCGTCGAGCAGGTCGGCAACGGCGTCGCGGTGCGGATGGCCGTCCTCTACCTGTTGCTGGCCGGCGAACTCCCGGGAGGGGACGCGTGAACACCACGATCATCCGCAACGTGAGACCGCTGGGCGGCGAGGCGAGCGACCTGCTGCTGCGCGACGGCCGCATCGCCGCGATCGGGCCGGGCCTGAGCGCCGAGGGCGCCACGGTGCTCGACGCCACGGGGCTCATCGCGCTGCCGGGTCTCGTCGACCTGCACACCCACCTGCGCGAACCCGGTCGCGAGGACGCCGAGACCGTCGAGTCCGGCACCCGCAGCGCGGCCCGCGGCGGCTACACCAGCGTCTTCGCGATGGCCAACACCTTCCCCGTCGCCGACACCGCCGGGGTCGTCGAGCAGGTCCAGCGCCTCGGCGAGGAGGCCGGCTGGGTCGACGTCCGTCCCGTCGGCGCCGTCACGGTCGGTCTCGCCGGGCAGCAGCTCGCCGAACTCGGCGCCATGGCCGACTCCCGTGCGGGGGTCCGGGTCTTCTCCGACGACGGGCACTGCGTCTCCGACGCCGTCCTGATGCGCCGGGCCCTGGAGTACGTCAAGGCGTTCGACGGCGTCATCGCCCAGCACGCCCAGGAACCGCGCCTCACCGAGGGCGCGCAGATGAACGAGGGCACCGTGAGCGCCGTCCTCGGCCTGCGCGGCTGGCCGAGCGTGGCCGAGGAGGCGATCATCGCCCGCGACGTGCTGCTCGCCGACCACGTCGGCTCGCGCCTGCACGTCTGCCACCTCTCCACCAAGGGCTCCGTCGACATCGTCCGCTGGGCCAAGGCGCGCGGGGTCCAGGTCACGGCCGAGGTCACCCCCCACCACCTGCTGCTCACCGACGAACTCGTCCGGGGCTACGACCCGGTCTACAAGGTCAACCCGCCGCTGCGCACCCAGGCCGACGTCGAGGCCGTCCGCGAGGGTCTGGCCGACGGGACGATCGACGTCGTCGCCACCGACCACGCCCCGCACCCGGTCGAGGCCAAGGACTGCGAGTGGTCCGCCGCGGCCATGGGGATGACGGGGCTGGAGACCGCGCTGAGCGTCGTGCAGCACACGATGGTCGACTCCGGCCTCATCGGCTGGGACACCCTCGCCGACCGGATGTCGTTCGCGCCCGCGCGGATCGGCCGCCTCGCCACCCACGGTCAGCCGATCGCCGTCGGCAGCGCCGCGAACCTCGTGCTGCTCGACCCGGCCGCCCGCTGGACCGTCGACCCGGCCGCGATGGCCACCGCCGGTCGGAACTCGCCGTTCCGGGACATGGAGCTCCCCGGTCAGGTCGTCGCCACGTTCCTGCGCGGGCGCGCGACCGTCCTCGGTTCCCAGCTGGTGGACGCGTGAAGATCATCGCGGTGATCGTCCTCGTCGCGGCGCTGCTCGTGCTGTGGCGGATGATGTTCATGGGCTACCGCGGTCGTGCGTTGCGCCAGCGGCGCGACCTGCCGCGCCCGGTCGGGGCCAGGGACTGGAAGGCCATGAGCCGCTCCGTCGAGGGGATCTACGTCTCCACGACCGACGCGGAGAACGCCCTGGACCGGATCGCCGCCCACGGGCTCGGCAGCCGCAGCGCGGTGCAGCTGGGCTTCGTCGAGGAGGGCATCGGGTTCCTGCGCCAGGGCGCGCGCTCGTTCGTCGTCCCGATCGGAGACGTCCTCGGCGTCGGCCACGGGCCGGGCATGGTCGGCAAGTGGATCGGCAAGGAGAAGGGGCTCATCGTCCTCCGCTGGAAGCTGGGGGACAGGGTCGTCGACACGGGAGTGAAACCGCGACACCCCGCCGAGGGTGCGGCGTTCGCGGAGCAGGTGGAGGAACTCGTGCGCAAGCACAAGAACACGAAGAACCCCGGAGGTGCCCAGTGAGCGACCGCGTTCCCGCCGTGCTCGTCCTCGAGGACGGCCGCACGTTCCACGGACAGGCCTACGGCCGCGTGGGTCAGACCGTCGGTGAGGCGGTGTTCTCCACCGGCATGACCGGCTACCAGGAGACGCTGACCGACCCCAGCTACCACCGCCAGGTCGTCGTCATGACCGCCCCGCACGTCGGGAACACCGGCTACAACGACGAGGACCAGGAGTCGGGCCGGATCTGGGTCGCCGGCTACGTCGTCCGCGACCCCGCGCGCACCCCCTCGAACTGGCGCTCGCAGCGCGGTCTCGGCGAGGAGCTCGACGCCCAGGGGGTCGTCGGGATCTCCGGGGTCGACACCCGCGCGCTGACCCGGCACCTGCGCGAACGCGGCGCGATGAAGGTCGGGGTGTTCTCCGGCGACGCCGCCGCGAAGTCGCCCGCGGAACTGCTGCAGGCCGTGCACGACGCCCCCGACATGGAGGGCACCGACCTCGCCTCGCTGGTCAGCACCGACGCGGACTACGTCGTGCCGGCCGTGGGGGAGCGGCGGTTCTCCGTCACCGCCGTCGATCTCGGCATCAAGTCGATGACCCCGCACCGCCTCGCGGAACGCGGGATCGACGTGACCGTCGTGCCCTCGACCGTGACCCTGGAGCAGGTGCTGACCTCCGGGCCGGACGGGAGCGCCCCCGACGGGGTGTTCTTCTCCAACGGCCCGGGCGACCCGGCCGCCGCGACCCACGAGATCGAGGTCCTGCAGGGGGTGCTGGAGCGCCGGATCCCGTTCTTCGGGATCTGCTACGGCAACCAGCTCCTCGGTCGTGCGCTCGGGTTCGGGACCTACAAGCTCAAGTACGGCCACCGCGGGATCAACCAGCCGGTGATGGACCTCACGACCCGCAAGGTCGAGGTCACCGCGCACAACCACGGTTTCGCCGTGGACGGAACCGCCGGGGAGGTTCGCGACACCCCCTACGGGCGGGCCGAGGTGAGCCACGTCGGGCTCAACGACGGCGTCGTCGAGGGGCTGCGCTGCCTGGACGCGCCGGCGTTCTCCGTGCAGTACCACCCGGAGGCGGCGGCCGGTCCGCACGACGCCTCCTACCTGTTCGACCGGTTCGTCGACCTCATGGCGAACCCGGTGCACGACGACCACGAGAAGGACGCCTGATGCCCCGTCGCACCGATCTGAAGTCGGTCCTCGTCATCGGGTCCGGGCCCATCGTCATCGGCCAGGCCGCCGAGTTCGACTACTCCGGGACCCAGGCCTGCCGCGTGCTGCGCGCCGAGGGGCTGCGCGTCATCCTGGTGAACTCCAACCCGGCGACGATCATGACCGACCCGGAGATGGCCGACGCGACCTACGTCGAGCCGATCACCCCCTCCGTGGTCGAGGCGATCATCGCCAAGGAACGTCCCGACGCGGTGCTGGCGACCCTCGGGGGCCAGACCGCGCTGAACACCGCGATCGCGCTCTACGAGAACGGCGTCCTCGAGAAGTACGGCGCCGAGCTCATCGGCGCCGACGTCGACGCCATCAAGCTCGGCGAGGACCGCCAGCTGTTCAAGGGCGTCGTCGAACGTTGCGGTGCGGAGTCCGCGCGCAGCCACCTCTGCCACTCGATGGACGAGGTCCTCGCCGGAGCGGCCGACCTCGGCTACCCCGTCGTCGTGCGCCCCAGCTTCACCATGGGCGGGCTGGGTTCGGGTTTCGCCTACGACGAGAACGACCTCCGGCGCATCGCCGGTCAGGGGCTGCACCACTCGCCCGTGACCGAGGTGCTCCTCGAGGAGTCGATCATGGGCTGGAAGGAGTACGAGCTCGAACTCATGCGCGACCGCGCCGACAACGTCGTGGTCGTCTGCTCGATCGAGAACTTCGACCCGATGGGCGTCCACACCGGCGACTCCATCACCGTCGCGCCCGCGATGACCCTCACCGACCGCGAGTACCAGCGGATGCGCGACATCGCGATCGCCGTCATCCGCGAGGTCGGCGTCGACACCGGCGGCTGCAACATCCAGTTCGCGGTGAACCCCGCCGACGGTCGCATCATCGTCATCGAGATGAACCCGCGGGTGTCGCGTTCCTCCGCGCTGGCGTCGAAGGCGACGGGGTTCCCCATCGCCAAGATCGCCGCCCGCCTCGCCGTCGGCTACACCCTCGACGAGATCCCGAACGACATCACCCGCTCGACCCCGGCGAGCTTCGAACCCTCCCTCGACTACGTCGTGGTCAAGGTCCCGCGGTTCGCGTTCGAGAAGTTCCCGGCCGCCGACCCCACGCTGACCACGACGATGAAGAGCGTCGGCGAGGCCATGGCGCTGGGCCGCAACTTCACCGAGGCGCTGCAGAAGGCGTTGCGCAGCACCGAGAAGCGCGGCGCGCAGTTCTCCTGGGCGGGTGACCCGGGGGACCGAGCGGATCTGCTGCGCCGCGCCGCGCAGCCCACCGACGAACGCATCGGGCTGGTCATGCAGGCCATCCGCGCGGGTGCGACCCCGGCGGAGCTGTTCGAGTCCACCCGGATCGACCCGTGGTTCCTGGACCAGCTGTTCCTGCTCGACGAGATCGCCGTCGAGGTCCGCGAGAGCGACGAACTCACCCCGGACCTGCTGCGTCACGCCAAGCGGCACGGGTTCTCGGACCTGCAGATCGGCGAACTGCGTCACCTGCCCGAGGACGTCGTCCGCGGCGTCCGGCACGCGCTGGGGATCCGGCCCGTCTTCAAGACCGTCGACACCTGCGCCGCCGAGTTCGCGGCGAGCACGCCGTACCACTACTCCAGCTACGACGAGGAGGACGAGACCCGCCCCCGCGAGAAGGAGGCGATCCTCATCCTCGGCTCGGGCCCCAACCGCATCGGGCAGGGCGTGGAGTTCGACTACTCCTGCGTGCACGCGAGCTTCGCGCTGCGCGACGCCGGGTACGAGACCGTCATGGTCAACTGCAACCCCGAGACGGTGTCCACGGACTACGACACCTCCGACCGGTTGTACTTCGAACCCCTCACCCTCGAGGACGTCCTCGAGGTCGTGCACGCCGAGATGCGCTGCGGCCCGGTCAAGGGCGTCATCGTGCAGCTCGGCGGACAGACCCCGCTGGGCCTCGCCGCGAAGCTCGAGGAGGCGGGTGTCCCGATCATCGGGACCTCGCCGCAGGCCATCGACCTCGCCGAGGAGCGCGGCGCCTTCGGCCAGGTGCTGGAACGCGCCGGGCTGGTCGCCCCGAAGCACGGGACGGCGTCGAGCTTCCCGGGCGCCAAGGCGATCGCCGCCGAGATCGGCTACCCCGTCCTCGTCCGCCCGAGCTACGTCCTCGGTGGCCGCGGGATGCAGATCGTCTACGACGAGGCCTCCCTCGAGGAGTACATGCGGACCGCGACCGAGGTGTCGCCGGAACGGCCCGTGCTCGTCGACCGGTTCCTCGACGACGCCATCGAGATCGATGTGGACGCGTTGTTCGACGGCGAGGAGATGTACCTCGGCGGGATCATGGAGCACATCGAGGAGGCCGGCATCCACTCCGGCGACTCGGCCTGCGTCATCCCGCCCGCGACGCTCGGCAACTCCGAACTCGCCCGGGTCCGCACCGCGACCGAGGCCATCGCCCGCGGGGTGGGGGTGCGGGGTCTGCTCAACGTGCAGTTCGCCCTCGCCGCCGACATCCTCTACGTCCTCGAGGCGAACCCGCGGGCCTCGCGCACCGTGCCGTTCGTCTCCAAGGCCACCGGGGTCGCGCTGGCCAAGGCCGCCGCGCGGTTGATGGCGGGCACCTCGATCCGGGACCTGCGGGCCGAGGGTCTGCTGCCCTCCCGAGGCGACGGTGGGCTGCTGCCGGCGGACTCGCCGGTGTCGGTGAAGGAAGCGGTGCTGCCGTTCGCGCGGTTCCGCACCGCCGAGGGCGTCGTCGTCGACTCCCTGCTCGGGCCGGAGATGCGCTCGACCGGTGAGGTCATGGGCATCGACGTCGACTTCCCGACGGCGTTCGGGAAGTCGCAGACCGCCGCCTACGGCGGGCTGCCGACCGAGGGGACCGCGTTCATCTCGGTCGCCGACCGGGACAAGCGCGCGATGATCTTCCCGATCAAGCGCCTCGCCGACCTCGGGTTCACCCTGGTCGCCACCGAGGGCACCGCGCAGGTGCTGCGTCGCAACGGGATCGCCTCCACCGTGGTGCGCAAGCTCACCGAGGGCGTCGGGGAGGACGGGGAACCCACGATCGTCGGGCGCATCGGGGACGGCGAGATCTCGATGGTCGTCAACACCCCCTCCGGCAACCAGGCCCGCGCCGACGGCTACGAGATCCGCGCCGCCGCCACCGCGGTCGGGGCGCCGATCATCACGACGATCCAGGAGCTCTCCGCTGCGGTGCAGGCCATCGAGGCCTACCGCAACGGCGGCGGGCGGAACGTCGCGTCGCTGCAGGAGCACACCGCGCGGCTCGTCGCCGCCTGGGACGGGTTCCGCGCGTGAGGCCGACGGCGCGCTTCGGGGAGCGCCTCGCCGCGGCGATGGCCGCGCACGGTCCGCTGTGCGCGGGCATCGACCCGCACGCCCCGCTGCTCGCGGCGTGGGGACTGAGCGACGACGCCGCGGGCGTCGAACGGTTCGGCCGCACGGTCGTCGAGGCGCTCGCCGGGAACGTCGCCTGCGTCAAACCGCAGGCGGCGTTCTTCGAACGGCACGGCTCCCGCGGGGTGGCCGCGCTGGAACGTGTCGTCGCCGACGCCCGCGCGGCCGGTCTGCTGACGATCGTCGACGCCAAGCGCGGGGACATCGGCTCGACCATGGCCGCCTACGCCGACGCGTTCGTGGGCGACTCGCCGCTGGCCGGGGACGCCGTCACGGTCTCGCCCTACCTGGGGTTCGGGTCGTTGCGCCCGGTCCTGGACCTGGCCTTGGCGAACGGCCGGGGCGTCTTCGTGCTGGCGCTCACCTCGAACGCGGAGGGGGCCGGCGTCCAGCACGCGCTCGGTCACGACGGTCGCTCCGTCGCCCGGGCCGTCGCGGAGTCCGCGGCGCGGGAGAACTCCGGTGCGTCGCCCTTCGGTGACGTCGGTCTCGTCGTCGGCGCGACCGTGGGTTCCGCCGTGGAGGACCTGGGCATCGACCTCGACGCCGTGAACGGTCCGCTGCTGGCCCCCGGGGTCGGCGCGCAGGGTGCGACCGCGCAGGACCTGCAGCGGGTGTTCGGCCATGGGCGCCGGTTGGTGCTCGCGTCCAGTTCGCGGGAGGTCCTGCAGGCCGGACCCGACGTGACGGCCCTGCGCGACGCGGCCCGTCGCAGCGCGGACGCGGTCGGAGCGGCGCTGGCCCGCTAGCCGCGGCACCACCGCTCACTACGATGGACGGGTGCTCCTGCGACACCCCGGCGAGACCTGCTGATGCCCTCGAAGGAGATCGCCCGGGGGCTCGCGGCCCTCACGGTGACGGCCGTCGAGGTCGGTCACGACGAGCTCGAGGCGCGGCGTCAGGTCGGTGCCTCCCTGCGCGGGCTCTCGCTGGACCCGGTGACGATCCTGCGCGAGGCCGTCGCCGCCGTCGCCGAGCTCGCCCCGGCCGAGATGCGGGTCGCGGGCGGCGAACGGCAACTCCTCGCCGCGTTGGAGGCCCGCGCCTGGCTGGAGCGGATGACCGTCGACACCGCGAGCGGCACCCCCCTCTGACCCGTGATCCCGCGGGGAATCCCCGCGGGATCACGGGGCGGGGGGAGGTGTTCACCGTGAGGTGGTTGTGTCGTTGCTGAGAGTGGCTAGGTTGCTCCCGATCACGGAACCGACCGGGGGGACCCACTCATGCGCCGCGCCCGACTGCTGACCGGGGGCGCGCTCGCCCTCGTCCTCGCGAGCCCACTGCTCACCGCCCTGCCCGCCACGGCGACCGGCTGCGCCGCGCCCACGCAGGCCGTCGGTGCCGTCCAGGGCACCGGTGACGTCAGCCCCCTCGCCGGTCGGACCGTCACCGTGAGCGGGACCGTCGTCGGCGACGTCCCGGGGTTGTCCGGCTTCTACCTCCAGGACGGCGGCGATCGGGACCGCGCGACCTCCGACGGCGTCTTCGTGTACGCGCCGGACGCCGCCGTCGACCTGGGCGACACGGTGACCGCGACCGGCGCGGTGAGCGAGTACTCCGGCCAGACCCAGGTCTCGGCCCGCGGCGGCGTCACCGTCTGCGCCGAGGGGTCGGCGAGGAACCTGCCGAAGGCCGCGAAGCTGGACCTCCCCGCCGACCCCGCCGCCCGGGAGCGCCTCGAGGGCATGCTCGTCGCCCCGGCCGACGCGCTGACGGTCAGCGAGGTCTACGACCTCACCCGCTTCGGGGAGCTGACCCTGTCCGCAGGCGGCCGGCTCGTCCAGCCCACCGAACTGGCCCGCCCGGGCTCGCCCCGCGCGCAGCGCATCGCGACGGACAACGCGAACTCCAGCATCGTCCTCGACGACGCCTCGAGCGCCCGCACCAGCACGACGGAGCGGCCCTACCTCTCGGCCACCACCCCCGTCCGGGTGGGCGACGTCGTGCGGTTCCGCGAACCGCTCGTCCTCGGCCACGGGTTCGACGCCTGGCGGTTGCAGCCCGCCGACGGCACCGCCGACGGGGTGTTCGCGGCCCAGGACACCCGGGAACGCCGCCCCTACCGCGTCGGCGGTGACGTGCAGATCGGGGCCTTCAACGTCCTGAACTACTTCCTGACCTTCACGGGCCCGGACGCGCGGGGGGCCGCGGACCAGGCGGGGCTCGACGCCCAGGCCGCCAAGATCGTGCCGGCGATCAGGGCCCTCGGGGCCGACGTCGTGACCCTCATGGAGATCGAGGACACCGACTCCACCGGACTCACCCCCGGCAACGCCGACACCGCTCTCGCCGACCTCACGCGCCGGTTGAACGCGGCGGGCGACGGGCACTGGTCCTACGTCCCGATGCCGGCCGAGCTGTACGGGGTGCAGCGCGACGCGATCCGCAGCGCCATCGTCTACCGCGACGACACCGTCCGGGCACTGGGCGCCCCCGTCGGCCTCGTCGACGAGAGCGTCTGGTCCAACGCCCGCGAACCGCAGGCGCAGACCTTCGTGCAGGTCGGACGGGGGAGGACCGACCGGTTCACCGTGGTGGCGAACCACTTCAAGTCCAAGGGTTCCGGTGACGACGCCGTCGGCGACGACGCCGACTCCGGCGACGGGCAGGGAGCCTGGAACGGCGCCCGGGTGCGCCAGGCCGCGTCGCTGGCCGGGTTCGCGGACCGGTTGCGCCGCAGCACGGGTGACCCCGACGTCGTCCTGCTCGGCGACTTCAACTCCTACACGCGGGAGGACCCGATCGAGGAACTGCGTCGCGACGGGTTCACCGACCTGGGCTCGAGGTTCGACGCCGGTCGCTACAGCTACGTCTTCGACGCCCTCTCCGGTTCCCTCGACCACGCGCTGGCCACCCGGGAGCTGACGCGGAAGATCACCGGCGTGGCGCACTGGAACGTCAACTCGGTGGAGTCCTTCGCCTACGAGTACGACGGGGACCCGGCGCTGTACGCGGCGAACCCCTACCGCTCCAGCGACCACGACCCGCTGGTCATCGGCATCGACCTGGCGCGCTGACGGGGACCCGGCGACCCGTCCCCGGAGCCCGCGGGGACCCCCTCCCGTTGCAGGGCTGTGACCAGGGTGGATAGGTTCAGCCGAACTCCTCCTGGTGTTCGTCCGCTCGACCGGGCGACACCGCAGAAACTCGAGTGGACGACCCGAGGTGACTACGTGGCTCTGCCTCCCCTGACCGCCGAACAGCGCGCCGCTGCGCTGGAGAAGGCGGCTGCCGCCCGCCGGGAACGCGCCGCGGTGAAGCACCGCCTGAAGTACACCGGCGGTGACCTCGAAGAGGTCATCAAGGACGGCCAGGAGAACGAGGTCCTGGGCAAGATGAAGGTCTCCGCGCTGCTGGAGTCGTTGCCGAACGTGGGCAAGGTCCGCGCGAAGCAGATCATGGAGGAGATCGGGATCTCGGAGTCGCGCCGCGTGCGGGGCCTCGGGGCGCACCAGATCGCCGCCCTGGTCGACCGGTTCGGGAACCACCGCTCCCCGGACCACGCCGCCGGGAGCACCTCCTGAACGCTGCGACCCCGCGCCTGACCGTCCTGGCCGGCCCCACGGCCGTCGGGAAGGGCACCGTCTCCGCCGACCTCCGCGCGCGCTACCCCGAGGTCTGGATCTCGGTGTCGGCGACGACCAGGGCCCAGCGTCCCGGCGAGGTCGACGGGGTGCACTACCACTTCGTCTCCGAGGACGTCTTCGACGGCTACGTGCGCGACGGCGAGCTGCTGGAGTGGGCCCGCGTCCACGGCCGCCACCGCTACGGCACGCCGCGTCGTCCCGTCGCCGACGTGCTGGCCTCCGGTCGACCGGCGCTGCTGGAGATCGACCTCGCGGGTGCCCGCCAGGTCCGGGAGGCGATCCCCGTCACCGGCCTGAACGCCCAGTTCGTCTTCCTCGCCCCGCCCAGCTGGGACGAACTCGTGCGCCGCCTGGTCGGTCGCGGGACGGAGTCGGAGGAGGAGCGCGAGCGCCGCCTGGCCACCGCGAAGGTCGAACTGGCGGCCGAACCGGAGTTCGACGTGACCATCTACAACGACGACGTGCGCCGGGCGACCGACGAGCTCGTAGGATGCATGGGTCTACCGGTCCACCCTGCGTGATGGACCGGACGCTTTCGAACCGAGGAGAACCATCGTGGCTGGAACCGTCGCAGCGCCCGAGGGCATCACCAACCCGCCCATCGACGACCTGCTGACGGCCGCCGACTCCAAGTACGCCCTGGTCATCTACGCCGCCAAGCGCGCGCGTCAGATCAACGCGTACTACTCCCAGCTGGGCGAGGGCCTGCTGGAGTACGTCGGTCCGCTCGTCGAGACCCACGTGCAGGAGAAGGCGCTGTCCGTCGCCATGCGTGAGATCAACGAGGGTCTGCTGACGTCGGAGCCGATCGAGCAGCAGTGAGCACCACCCGTGGCCCCGGGAACGGCCCGCGCGTCGTCCTCGGGGTCGCGGGGGGCATCGCCGCGTACAAGGCGGCGCTGCTGCTGCGCGAGCTGACCGAGTCCGGGCACGACGTGACCGTCGTGCCCACCGCGGCCTCCGAGCACTTCGTCGGGCGCGCGACGTGGGAGGCGTTGTCCGGGAAGCCGGTCGCCACCGACGTCTGGAGCCACGCCGACGAGGTCCCCCACGTCCGGCTGGGCCGGCACGCGGACCTCGTGGTCGTCGCCCCCGCGACCGCCGACCTGCTGGGTCGGGCGGCGCACGGCCTCGCCGACGACCTGCTGACCAACGTGCTGCTGACGGCGACCTGCCCGGTGCTGCTGGCCCCGGCGATGCACACCGAGATGTGGCTCAACCCGGCCGTCCAGGCCAACGTCGCGCTGCTGCGCTCGCGCGGGACCACCGTGCTGGAACCGGCCTCCGGGCGGCTCACCGGTGCCGACACCGGGCCCGGGCGCATGCCCGAACCCGCCGACATCGCCGCCGCCTGCCGTCGTCTGCTGGCCTCCGGAGCGCGGTCCTACGACCTCGCGGGGCGACGGGTCGTCGTCTCCGCGGGCGGGACCCGCGAACCGCTGGACCCGGTGCGCTTCCTCGGCAACCGCTCCTCGGGTCGCCAGGGGGTCGCGCTGGCCGCGGCCGCCGCCGCGCGGGGCGCGGTCGTGACCCTCGTCGCCGCGCACGTCGAGGTCCCCGACCCCTCCGGCGTCGAGGTCGTCCGCGTCGCGACCGCCGCCGAGCTGGGGGAGACCGTCCGGGCGCTCGCCGCCTCCGCCGACGTCGTCGTGATGGCCGCGGCCGTCGCCGACTTCCGCCCCGCGACCCGCGCCGGCAACAAGATCAAGAAGTCCGACGACCCGGCCCGCGACCCGGTCGTGGTGCTCGAACGCACCGACGACGTCCTCGCCGGGCTGGTCCGCGAGCGCGCCGGCGCCGCACCCGTGATCGTCGGGTTCGCCGCCGAGACGGGCGACGAGTCCGGCACCGTCCTCGAGCACGGCCGGGCGAAGCTGACCCGCAAGGGCTGCGACCTGCTGGTGCTGAACGAGGTGGGGGAGGCGAAGGGCTTCGCGACCCCCACGAACGCCGTCACGATCCTCGGTGCCGACGGTTCCGAGCGCGAGGTGGCCGAGGCGAGCAAGGACGTCGTGGCCGACGCGGTGTGGGACGCCGTGGTGCCTATGCTGACGTCCGCCGTCACACTGACGACGTGAAGGACCCGTTTGGAGACTGGAGCCCCGTGACGACCCCGCTTCGCCTGTTCACGTCCGAGTCGGTCACCGAGGGCCACCCGGACAAGATCTGCGACCAGATCTCCGACGGGATCCTCGACGCGCTGCTGGCCCAGGACCCCAGGAGCCGGGTCGCGGTCGAGACGATGGTCACGACCGGCCTCGTGCACGTGGCCGGCGAGGTCACCACCGAGGCCTACGCCGACATCCCCACGATCGTGCGCCGGACGTTGCTGGACATCGGCTACGACTCCTCGGCGAAGGGTTTCGACGGCCGCACCTGCGGCGTCGAGGTCTCGATCGGTTCGCAGTCCCCGGACATCGCCCAGGGCGTCGACTCGGCGTGGGAGAACCGCCAGGACGGCGGCGGGGAAGACCCCCTCGACCTGCAGGGCGCCGGTGACCAGGGCCTGATGTTCGGCTACGCCTGCGACGAGACCCCCGAGCTCATGCCGTTGCCGATCCACCTGGCCCACCAGCTCTCCCAGCGGCTCTCGCAGGTGCGCAAGAAGGGGGAGATCCCCTACCTGCGTCCCGACGGCAAGACCCAGGTGACGGTCGGCTACGACGGCGACAAGGCCGTCCGCCTCGACACCGTCGTGCTCTCCACCCAGCACGAGCCGGACGTGGACCTGATCAAGACGCTGACCCCGGACGTGCGCCGCTTCGTCATCGAACCCGTGCTGGAGAGTCTCGACCTCGACACCTCCGACATCCGCCTGCTGGTGAACCCGACGGGCCGCTTCGAGATCGGCGGCCCGATGGGCGACGCCGGTCTCACCGGCCGCAAGATCATCGTCGACACCTACGGGGGCATGTCCCGCCACGGCGGCGGCGCGTTCTCCGGCAAGGACCCCTCGAAGGTCGACCGCTCCGCCGCGTACGCCATGCGCTGGGTCGCGAAGAACGTCGTCGCGGCTGGTCTCGCGACCCGCTGCGAGGTCCAGGTCGCCTACGCCATCGGCAAGGCGCAGCCCGTCGGGCTCTACGTGGAGACGTTCGGCACCGAGAAGGTCGCCCGCGCCCGCATCGAGTCCGCCATCCGCGACGTGTTCGACCTGCGTCCCGCCGCCATCGTGCGCGACCTGCAGCTCCTGCAGCCGATCTACGCCCAGACGGCCGCCTACGGCCACTTCGGCCGGGAACTGCCCGGGTTCACCTGGGAGCGCACCGACCGGGTCGAGCAGCTGCGCGCCGCGACGGGTGCCTGACCCTCACCTTGCCCGCTGATCGTGTCCGCTGACGACGACGCTCAGCCCGCGCTCGACGGGCTGGGCGTCCCCGCGGTCGCTCCGAGGAAGAAGAAGCCGACCGCGAAGAAGAAGGCCCTCGAGGGGGTCGCGGAGACCGACCCGGTCGCGCGGATCCTGGTGAGTTCGCAACTGCCGCACCTGGACCGGCCCTTCGACTACCTCGTCCCCGCGTCGATGGAGAACACCGCCGAACCGGGACGCCTGGTCCGCGTCCCGTTCGCCGGCACCGACGCCGAGGGCTACGTGCTGGAACGGCTCGCCGAGAGCGAGCACCCGGGCCGCCTCGCCCGGCTGCGGCGCGTGGTCTCGGGCGTGCCGGTCCTCACCCCCTCCACGCTGGAACTGTGCCGACGCGTCGCCGCGGAGTACGCGGGAACGCTGTCCGACGTGGTCCGCCTCGCCGTCCCCGGCCGGCACGCCGCCGCCGAGGAGTCGGTGCTGAGCGCCGACCCCGTCGTGCACGAACCCGTCCTGCTGGGGGAGGACCTGCACGGGTGGGAACGCCACAGCGCCGGACCCGCCTTCCTCGCCCACGTCCGCGGCGGCGGATCGCCGCGGGCCGTCGCCACCTTCGCGCCGGGGACGGACCCGTTCGCGGCGCTCGCGGTCGCCGCGCGCGCGACGCTGGCCTCGGGGCGGACGGCGCTGCTCGTCGTGCCCGACCACCGCGACCTCGACCGGTTGTCGCAGGCGCTGGAGCGCATCGTCCCGGAGGGACACGTCCGCCTCGAGGCCGACGCGGGACCCTCGCCGCGCTACCGGGCCTTCCTGCAGGCCCTCACCGGCCGCACGCGGATCGTCGCGGGCACCCGGGCCGCGGTGTTCGCCCCGCTGCCCAACCTGGGGCTCATCGCGGTCCTCGACGACGGCGACGACTCCCACGCCGACCAGCGCGCCCCCTACCCCCACGTCCGCGAGGTCGCGGTGCTGCGCGCGGAGCAGACCGGCGCCGCCGCGCTGTTCGCGGGCCGGACCCGCACCGCCGAGACGCAGCTGCTCCTGGAGTCCGGCTGGGCGCGTCCCGTCCTCGCCTCCCGCGACACCGTCCGCTCCACCTCGCCGCGCATCTCCGTCGCCGGGACCAGCGGCTTCGACGCCCAGGACCCGCTGGCGGCGGCGGCGCGACTGCCCTCCGACGGGTGGCGGGTGCTGCGCGACGCCGTCCGGCGCGGGCCGGTGCTCGTCCAGGTCCCGCGCACCGGCTACGTCCCCACGCTGGCCTGCCAGACGTGTCGCGACCCGGCCCGCTGCACCTCCTGCCACGGCCCGCTCGCCGTCACCGACGCGGGGGAGCGCGCCTCGTGCCGCTGGTGCGGCCGGCCGGCGACGGACTGGGTGTGCCCGAACTGCGGTGACGGCCGGTTCCGGGCCGTGGTCACCGGGGCCCGTCGCACCGCCGAGGAGCTCGGCCGGGCCTTCCCGGGCGTCGACGTCCGCACCTCGGGCGGCTCGCAGGTCCTGGACACCGTGCCGGACAAGCCGTCGCTGGTGATCTCCACGCCCGGCGCCGAACCGGTCGTGGCGACCGGGTACGCCGCGGCCCTGCTGCTGGACGGGTGGGCCCTGCTGGCCCGCCCGGACCTGCGCGCGCAGGAGGAGGCGTTCCGGCGCTGGACGAGCGCCGCGTCCCTGGTCCGTCCCGCCGCCGAGGGTGGGGCGGTCGTCGTCGTCGCCGACCCCCAGGCCGCGGCGGTGCAGGCCCTCGTGCGCTGGGACCCGGCGGGCTTCGCCGAACGGGAACTGGCCCAGCGCCGCGAGCTCGACCTGCCCCCGGCGGCGCGCTTCGCCGGTCTCATCGGGGTCGCCGCCGACGTCGAGGACTTCGTGCAGGCGCTGCCCGAGCTGCCCGGGGTGCGGGTGCTCGGACCCCTGCCCGTGCCGGACCGGCCCGGTCACGCGCCGATGGTCCGCAGCGTCGTGCGCGTGCCGCGGACGGAGTCGGCCGCGCTGTCGGCCGCGGTGAAGAACGTCACCGCTGGTCGCAGCGTCCGCAAGCTGCCCCTGGTGCGGGTCCGCGTGGACCCCCTCCAGATCGGCTGACCGCGCGCCATCGCCCCAGCGGGTGAAGGATCACGCCCGTGGACTTCCGACACCTCGGCCGCTCCGGCCTGAAGATCAGCGAGATCACCTACGGCAACTGGCTCACCCACGGGTCCCAGGTCGAGAACGAGGCGGCGATCGCGTGCGTGCACGCCGCCCTCGACGCGGGGATCACCACCTTCGACACCGCCGACGTCTACGCCAACACCGTCGCCGAGACCGTCCTCGGGCAGGCGCTGAAGGGGCAGCGACGGGAATCCCTGGAGATCCTCACCAAGGTCTTCGGCCCCATCGGCCCCAAGCAGCACAACGACACCGGCCTCTCCCGCAAGCATGTGATGGAGGCCTGCGAAGGGTCGCTGCGCCGCCTCGGGACCGACCACATCGACCTCTACCAGGCGCACCGCTACGACTACGCGACGCCGCTGGAGGAGACGATGCAGGCCTTCGCCGACCTCGTGCGGCAGGGGAAGGTCCTCTACGTCGGGGTCAGCGAGTGGACCGCCGAGCAGCTGCGCGCCGGCGTCGAACTGGCCGGGAAGCTCGGCTTCCAGCTCATCTCCAACCAGCCGCAGTACTCGATGCTGTGGCGGGTCATCGAGGAGGAGGTCGTCCCGACCTCGAAGGAACTCGGTGTGTCCCAGGTGGTCTGGTCGCCCATCGCGCAGGGCGTCCTGACCGGCAAGTACGTCCCGGGCGGCAAGCTGCCCGAGGGCTCGCGCGCCACCGACACCAAGGGCGGCGCGGACATGATCAAGCGGTTCATGCGCGACGACGTCCTGTCCCGGGTGCAGGAGCTCAAGCCCATCGCGGCGGAACTCGACCTCTCGATGGCGCAGCTCGCCGTCGCGTGGGTCCTGCAGAACGAGAACGTGGCGACCGCGATCATCGGGGCCTCGCGCCCGGAGCAGGTGCACGACAACGCCGGGGCGGCCGGGAAGACGATCCCGCCCGAGGTGCTGAGCCGCATCGACGCCGTCCTCGGCGACGTCGTCGAGCGCGATCCGGCCAAGACCCACGAGTCCTCGCCCAAGCAGCGCGAGGTCTGATCCCCGCGCCCGGGCTCAGGACTCCTGGTGGGGGCGCTGGACCGGGGTGAACGCGCGGGTGTCCCAGGACGACCACGAGGTCTGCGGGGTCCGGGCGACGGGGCGGGTGGAGGCCAGGCGCAGCTCGGCCTCCACCCGTGCCGCCCGGGCGCGCGGGCGCACCACGGCGAGGTCGACGAAGGCGCCGACCACGGCCACGAGCATGAGGATCCACCCCACCGTCGCCACGTCGACGACGTCGAGGTCGACGTGCACGGCGAAGGCGAGGATCGCGCCGATCGTGAGCAGACAGCAACTGTTTCCGGTTCGCACGACCCCACCCTCCGCGGTCGCGGCAGGGAAAGCCGCCCCGGCTCACCCGCCCGCCGCAGGAGGGTCCCTCCCTGGGCGGCAGTGGCAGCACGCAGAGCCACCGGTCGCGACGGAGCGTGGCTGCGCGTCGTCGTCGACGGTCACCACCGGCCCGTAGACTCGACGCCGCACCCAGCCGTTCCACTTCCAGGGAGCCTCGTGGCGATCCAGCCCATCCGACTCTTCGGGGACCCCGTCCTCCGCCAGCGCGCGGAGGAGGTCACCACCTTCGACAAGGAGCTGCGGCAGCTCGTCAAGGACCTCGAGGAGACGATGCTCGCCGCCCCCGGGGCGGGGCTCGCCGCCCCGCAGCTCGGGGTGTCGCTGCGCGTGTTCACCTACAACGCCGACGACGAGATCGGGCACCTCATCAACCCCGTCCTCGACCTCTCCGAGGAGTGCCAGGAGGGTGACGAGGGCTGCCTCTCGTTCCCCGGGATCGTCGCCGACACCCGGCGTTCCCTGCACGTGGTGGCCAAGGGCTTCGACATGCACGGTGAACCGGTCACGATCTCCGGCTCGGAGTTCAAGGCGCGGGCCATCCAGCACGAGACCGACCACCTCGACGGCATCCTCTTCATCGACCGCCTCGACAAACCGCAGCGCAAGCTGGCGTTGAAGGCCGTGCGCGAGGCCGAGTGGCTGGGCCTGGAGACCCCCCAGATCAAGGTCTCCCCGCACGACACCTTCGGTCAGGCGAGGTAGTGCGCCTCGTCGTCGCCGGAACCCCCGACGTCGCCGTCCCCGCCCTCGACGCGCTGCTCGCCAGCCGGCACGAGGTCGTCGCCGTCCTGACCCGTCCCGACGCGGCCGCTGGTCGCGGCCGTCGCCACGCCGCCTCGCCCGTGGCGCTGCGGGCCCGCGAGGTGGGACTCCCGCTCCTGCAACCGGTGAAGCCGCGCGGTGAGGAGTTCCTGGCCCAGCTGCGCGAGCTGGCGCCGGACGCCTGCCCGGTCGTCGCCTACGGGGCCCTGGTGCCGCGCGCGGCACTGGACGTCCCGCGCTTCGGCTGGCTGAACCTGCACTTCTCGCTGCTGCCCGCCTGGCGCGGAGCGGCGCCCGTGCAGCGTGCGGTGATGAACGGTGACGACGTCAGCGGCGCCTGCGTCTTCCGGCTCGAGGAGGGGCTGGACACCGGTCCGGTCTACGCCTCGTTCGCGGATCCCGTCGGCCCGACCGACACGTCGGGGGACCTGCTGTCCCGGTTCGCGGTGCGCGGGGCCGCGTTGCTGGTCGGCGTGCTCGACGCGATCGAGGACGGCACCGCCCACGCCCTCCCGCAGCCCGCTGAAGGGGTGTCGCTGGCGCCGAAGATCAGCGTCGAGGAGGCCCGGATCGACTGGACGGCGAGCGCCGTCGAGATCGACCGCCGGGTCCGCGGCTGCACCCCCGAACCGGGCGCGTGGACGGCGTTCCGCGGCGAACGCGTCAAGGTCGGCCCGCTCGTCCCGGGCCCGGAGGACGTACCCGCGGGGCGCATCGTGGTGGAGAGGAAACGGGTCCTGGTGGGTTCTGCCCAGGGCTGCGTGGCGCTGGGCACCGTCCAGCCCGCGGGCAAGAAGGCGATGAACGCGACCGACTGGGCGCGTGGGATCCGGCCGGAGCCGGAAGAGGAGTTCTCGTGACCGGACCGAAACTGGGAACAGGTCAGCAGCGGACCCCGCGCACCGGGGTCAAGCAGGACCGCTTCACCCGCGTCGACGAGTCGCGCAAGGTCGCCTACGAGGTGCTGCGCGCGGTGTCCGGGGACGATGCCTACGCCAACCTCGTGCTGCCGAAGCTGTTGCGCGCCAGGAAGTTGAACGGCCGCGACGCCGCGTTCGCGACGGAACTCGCCTACGGCGTCCTGCGCGGTCAGGGCACCTACGACGCGCTGCTCGCCACGCTCGTCGACCGCCCCTTCGCCGAGCTCGACGCCGGGGTCCTGGACATCCTGCGGATGGGCCTGCACCAGCTGCTGGCCATGCGGGTCCCCGACCACGCCGCCGTCGCGACCTCCGTCGCCCTCGCGCGCAACGTCGTCGGTGGTGGCCCGTCCGGCCTGATCAACGCGGTGCTGCGCAGCGCCGCCGGCCGTGACCTCGACGCCTGGATCGCGGAGGTCGCGAGCACCGGTCGTGAGGACGACGACCTCGCGCTGCGCTACTCCCACCCGCAGTGGATCGTGCGCAGCCTGCGCGAGGCGTTGAAGGCGCACGGGCACGAGGCGGGCGAGCTGGAGGACCTGCTCACCGCCGACAACACCCCCGCCCAGGTCGCCGTGGCCGCCCTGCCGGGGTTGTCCGAACCCGAGGACCTCGTGGGTAAGGCGTCCTTCCTCGAGGTCGTCCCCGGCCGTTGGGCGCCGACGGCGGTCCAGCTCGTGCACGGCGACCCGGGCAAGTTGCCCTCGGTGCGCGGCGGACGGGCCCGGGTGCAGGACGAGGGGTCGCAGATCGTCGCCCTGGTGCTCGCCGCCGCGGACCTCGAGGGTCGCGACGAGCGCTGGCTCGACCTGTGCGCCGGACCGGGCGGCAAGGCGGCCCTGTTGGCCGCGACGGCCGCCGGGCGGGGGGCCTCGCTGACCGCGGTCGAGCTCGCCCCGCACCGCGCCGACCTGGTGCGCCAGGCCCTCACCGCGATTCCCGGCGAGGTCGAGGTCCGGGTCGGCGACGGGCGCACCGTCGGGGCCGAGGAACCCGCGAGCTACGACCGGGTGCTCGTCGACGCGCCCTGCACGGGCCTCGGGGCCCTGCGCCGCCGCCCGGAGGCCCGCTGGCGCCGGACGCCCGCGGACCTCGGCGAGCTCGGTCCGCTGCAGCGCGAGTTGCTGGCCTCGGCGCTGGACGCGGTCCGTCCCGGCGGGGTCGTCGCCTACGCGACGTGCTCGCCGGTGCTGAGCGAGACCCGGCTCGTCGTCGACGACGCGGTGAAGGCCGCGAAGAAGCGCGGGGTCCTCGTCGAACGGGTGGACACCCCCGCCGTCCTCGAGCGGGTCGTCCCCGGGATGCCTTCCGCTGCAGCGGGTCAGGCCGTGCAGTTGTGGCCGCACACGCACGGGACGGACGCCATGCACGTCGCGCTGTTGCGCCGCGTGGGCTGATCCCACCCGACGGGGGGCGGGGCCGGTGCGCCCGGGCGGCGGGGGCGTGGGAGGTTTCGGGGGTGAACTTCGCCGAGAAGGCCGCACGACTGCGGCAGCTGCACGCCGACCCCGAACTCCTCGTCCTGGTCAACGTCTGGGACGCGGTCTCCGCCACCGTCGTCGCGGGTGAACCGCAGACGAAGGCGCTGGCCACCGCCGGCCACTCCATCGCCGCCACCTTCGGCTACGGCGACGGCGAGCAGATCCCGCTCGACCTCGCGCTCTCGCTCGTCGAGCGCATCGTCGTCGCCGCCGGTGACCTGCCCGTCTCCGCCGACCTCGACGGCGGCTACGGCAACGCGGGGGAGACCGTCCGCAAGGCCATCGGCGTGGGCGTCGTCGGCGCCAACGTCGAGGACCAGCTGCGACCGCTGGCCGACTCCGTCGCCAACGTCGAGGCGATCATCGCTGCCGGTGAGGCCGAGGGTGTCCCGTTCGTCCTCAACGCCCGCACCGACGCGTTCGCCAAGGGCGGCGACCGACCCGCCGACGTCGTCCTGGCCGACGCCATCGAACGCGGCCGGGCCTACCTCGCCGCCGGGGCCACCACCGTCTTCGTGCCCGGCATGCTCGACGAGGACACCGTGACCCGGCTCGTGGGTGCCTTCGGCCCGCAGAAGCTGTCGGTCATCGGCTTCCCGAGCCTGCCGGACCAGGCCCGCCTCGCGGAGCTGGGCGTCGCACGCATCACCTACGGTCCGCTGACCCAGCGGGTCGCGCTGACCGCCCTGCAGGACGCGGCCCGCGGGATCTACGCCGGTGGCGGCATCCCCGAGGGCACCCGACCGCTGAACTAGTGACGCCGAACCGGTGACTTCGCTCCCGGATCGCCGGGAGCGGTCACACCCGTGAGCGCCGGTGGGCGAGGATGAGTTCCGTGACCTGGATCGAAGACCTCGCCCACCGCGCCGACGCCGTGCTGCCGGACTACGTGTCGGAGTACTACCACTCCTACGCCGGCGACGGTTCCTGCGGACGCGAGGGGATCGCCGACTGGAACGCGCTGCGGCTGCGGCCCAGCGTCCTGCGCGACGCGTCGATCCAGAGCACCGCCACCCAGGTCCTCGGGACGCCGGTCGCGGCCCCGATCCTGGTGGCCCCCATGGCCCAGCAGGTCGGTGCCCGCCCCGAGGGCGAGGTGCTGACCGCCCAGGGGGCGGCCAAGGCCGGGACCCTGCTCGGGGTCTCCACCAACACCGGCGCGACGTTCTCCGACATCGCCGCCCAGGGCGCGCCCTGGTGGTACCAGGTCTACGTCGCGCGCAACCGCGAGGCGACGCGCCTGCTCGTCCAGCGCGCCGCCGAGGCCGGGGCCGGGGCCCTCATCCTCACCGTCGACACCACCCCGATCGGCCGGGAGATCCCCGCGATCGACCCGCGCAACTGGCCCGCCGGCCCGCGCAAGAACCGCACCGCGAACCTCACCGCGGACGAGCTCGACCGCTTCGGCGCCGACACCGACATGGCCCTCGACCTGACCCCCGACACCATCGGCTGGCTCGCCGAGACCTCGGGCCTCCCGGTGCTCTGCAAGGGCGTGCTGACCGCCCGCGACGCCCGCCGCTGCGTCGACGCCGGGGCCGACGGGATCATCGTCTCCACCCACGGCGGTCGCCGCCTCGGCAACTCCGTCACCTCCGCGTACGCGCTGCCCGAGATCCTCGCCGAGGTGGGGTCCGAGGCCGAGGTGCACGTCGACTCCGGCATCCGCGGCGGAGCCCAGGCCGCCGCGGCGATCGCCCTGGGCGCCAAGGCCGTCCACATCGGCCGCCCGGTCATGTGGGGTCTGGCCGCCGACGGGGCCGACGGGGTCGCCGCGGTGCTCGCGACCTACCAGGCGGAGTTCGTCACCACCCTGCGTCAGATGGGCATCGGCTCCGTCCACGACCTCGCGCCGCGCGACGTCGTCCGCCGCTGACGCGGGGGGATCGTTGCCTCCCCGGTCCCGCTGGACGACACCGGGGAGGCAACGATCCCGAGCGCGACGGCTACCCTCGGCGGGTGTCGAGCACCGTGCAGATCAACCCCAGCATCCTGTCCGCGGACTTCGCCAACCTCGAGGCGGAACTGCAGCGGATCTCCACCGCCGACGCGGCGCACGTCGACGTCATGGACGGCCACTTCGTGCCCAACCTGACCCTCGGGCTGCCCATCGTCGAAGCGCTGCAACGGGTCTCGCCGATCCCGCTGGACTGCCACCTGATGATCGAGGCCCCGGACCGCTGGGCACCGGCCTACGCCGAGGCCGGCGCGGCGGGGGTCACCTTCCACGCCGAGGCCGCGATCGCCCCCGTGAAGCTGGCCCGCGAGATCCGCGCGGCGGGCGGTCGCGCGGGGATCGCGCTGCGGCCCTCGACGCCGATCGAGCCCTTCGTCGACCTCCTCGGCGAGTTCGACATGATCCTCGTCATGACCGTCGAACCCGGCTTCGGCGGGCAGAGCTTCCTCGACGTCACCCTGCCGAAGGTCCGCCGCGCACGGGCCGCGATCGGTGACCTCGACGTCCGGCTGCAGGTCGACGGCGGGGTCTCCGCGGACACGATCGAACGGGCCGCCGACGCCGGCGCCGACGTCTTCGTCGCCGGGTCCGCGGTCTACGGGGCGCAGGACGCGGCCGCCGCGATCGGGACCCTCAGGAACCTCGCCGCCGGGGCCTGCAGGCACTGACCGGGTGCGCGTGGCACACTGCCGCCAGCAGTACCAACAGCTAGACCGCACGACACGCGTGCTCCGGGGTCGGTGGAAGTCCGAGCCGGCGGTGACAGTCCGCGAGCCCCTGCTTCGGCAGGTGGTTGATCCGGTGGAACTCCGGGGCCGACGGTGAGAGTCCGGATGGGAGGCAGCGCGCGGTGTCGTCGGTGCGAGCCGTCGTCGCCGTCCTCTGCTGACGCGCGTGCCGGCCCCTCCGACGACGCCCGAGTCGACGGTCCGCTGCGGTGCACCCCTCCGGGGCTGCGCCGTCGCCGACCCGTCGTCGCCCCCCTGTGTGCACCCCCTCCGGGGTCCGTTCGTCGGACCGTCCGAGAGGCAGGAACCGGTGGTGGCACCAGCAGCAGAACTCGCCGCGATGCGACGCGCCCTCGAGCTCGCCGCACGCGGACCCACGCACGGACCCAACCCCCGCGTCGGGTGCGTCATCCTCGCCCCCGACGGCACGACCCTGGCCGAGGGGTACCACCACGGGGCGGGCGCTCCGCACGCCGAAGTCGTCGCCCTGCAGGCCCTCACCACCTCCGCCGCCGGGGCGACCGCGATCGTCACCCTGGAACCGTGCAACCACACCGGGCGCACCGGGCCGTGCAGCCGGGCCCTGCTCGACGCCGGGGTCACCCGCGTCGTCGTCGCGACCCCCGACCCCAACCCGCACGCCGCCGGCGGCATCGCCGAACTCGCCGCGCACGGCGTCGACGTCGAGGTCGGTCTGCTGGGGGAGGAGTCCCGGGCCCTCAACGAACGCTGGGCCACCGCCGTCGGCCGCGGCGGACCGTGGGTGACGTGGAAGTGGGCCTCGACCCTCGACGGGCGCTCCGCCGCCGCCGACGGGAGCAGCCGCTGGATCACCTCCGCCCCGGCCCGGGCCGACGTGCACCGGCTGCGGGCCGAGCACGACGCCGTCCTCATCGGGACCGGGACGGCGCTCACCGACGACCCCTCGCTCACCGTCCGGCGCGACGGCGTCGTCCGCGGACCGCAGCCGCTGCGGGTCGTCGCGGGACTGCGCGACCTGCCGCCCGGAGCACGACTCCTCGACGGGGACGCGGACCTGCTGCACGTCCGCACCCGCGACCCCCACGTCGTCCTCGCCGAACTCGCCGCCCGCGAGGTCCGGACCGTCCTGCTCGAGGGCGGCCCGGCGCTCGCGGCCGCGTTCCTCGCGGCCGGTCTCGTCGACGAGGTCGTCTGCTACCTCGCCCCCGCCCTGCTCGGCGCCGGTCCCGCTGCCGTCGGCGACCTCGGGATCCGGGGGATGCCCGACATCGCCCGCCTGCGGACCACCTCCGTCGACCTGGTCGGCGACGACGTCCGCATCGTCGCCCGGCCGCTCGGCCGTGACGTCCCACCGCAGTTCCAGCCCAGCCAGACCAGCCACGAGTTGCAGGAGGCCTTCGGTGTTCACCGGGATCGTTGAGGAGATCGGCGAGGTCGTCGCCGTGGAGTTCGGCGCGGAGTCGGCGAGGCTGACCGTGCGCGGTCCGCTGGTCGTGTCCGACGCCGTGCACGGGGCGTCGATCGCGGTGGACGGGGTGTGCCTGACCGTCGTCGACCAGCCCGAACCGGGGACGTTCACCGTCGACGTGATGCAGGAGTCGTTGGTGCGCAGCTCGTTGCACGACGTCGCCGCGGGACGGCGGGTGAACCTGGAACGGGCGATGGCCGCCCACGGCCGCCTCGGCGGGCACATCGTCCAGGGCCACGTCGACGGCACCGGCACCATCGCCGTGCGGACGCCGGGGGAGGCGTGGGAGGTCGTGCGGGTCGCGATCCCGACCGACCTCGCCCGCTACGTCGTGGAGAAGGGGTCCATCACCCTCGACGGGACCTCCCTGACCGTGTCCGGGGTGAGCCCCGTCGAGGAGCGCGAACCGTGGCTGGAGGTCTCGCTGATCCCCACGACGCTGGACCTCACGACCCTGGGTCGCAAACCGGTCGGCGCCACCGTCAACCTCGAGGTGGACGTGCTGGCGAAGTACGTCGAGCGCCTCAACGCCTTCGACCGCTCCGCGCAGGTGTCCGCGTGAACGCCCCGACGGTGGGTCTCGACCAGACCATCGCCGCGGCCCTCGATGCGCTGCGGGCGGGGAGACCCGTCCTGGTGAGCGACGCCGCCGACCGCGAGAACGAGGGCGACGTGATCCTCGCCGCGGAGCACGCCACCCCCGAGTGGGTCGGCTGGACCGTGCGGCACACCTCCGGGATGCTCTGCGCGCCCATGCCCGCGGAGCGCGCCGACGCCCTCGGGCTGCCGCGGATGGTCGAGCGCAACGAGGACTCCTACCGCACCGACTACACCGTCAGCTGCGACGCGGCGGCCGGCGTCACGACCGGCATCTCCGCCGCCGACCGGGCCCGCACCGCGCGCGTCCTCGCCGACCCGTCCTCGGCCCCCTCGGACCTGATCCGACCCGGGCACGTCTTCCCGCTGCGGGCCCGTCCCGGTGGGGTGCGGGAACGGCCCGGACACACCGAGGCCGCCGTCGACCTCTGCCGGCTCGCGGGGCTCGCGCCGGTCGCGCTCATCTCGGAGCTCGTCGAAGACGACGGATCGATGTCACGCTGGGACCAGATCGTCGCTCTGGGTGAGGAGTACGACCTGCCCGTGCTGACGATCGCCGATCTGCGGGCTCACCTGACCGCAGCTGCACCCGAGGGAGAGCACAGATGAGCGGGGACGGAAGTCCGGAGATCACCGTCGACGGGAGCGGGCTGCGGATCGCGGTCGTCGCCGCCCGGTGGCACACCGAGACCATGGACGGCCTCGTCGCCGGGGCGCGCCGCGCGCTGGAGACGTCGGGCGTCACCGACGTCACCGAGGTGCGGGTGCCCGGCGCGTTCGAGCTGCCCGTCGCCGCCTCCCGCCTCGCCCGGGCGGGCTACGACGCCGTCGTCTGCCTCGGCGTCGTCATCCGCGGTGGCACCCCCCACTTCGAGTACGTCTGCGACGCGGCGACCTCGGGGCTGACCCAGGTCGCGGTGACCACCGGCGTCCCGATCGGCTTCGGGGTGCTGACCGTCGACACCGAGGCGCAGGCGCTGCACCGCGCCGGCCTGCGCGGCTCGCGCGAGGACAAGGGCGCCGAAGCCGTCCTCGCCGCCCTGGAGACCGTCGTCGCCCTGCGCGACGTCGCGCCCCTCCCGAAGGGCTGACCGCACCGGGTGGGATCGCGAGGTGGGATCGTTGCCTCCCCGAGGTCGCTGGGGGTCCTCGGGGAGGCAACGATCCCACCCGGCCGACTCCGCCAGGGGGTGGCGGGAGAGTGGGGCGCCACCACCTAGACTCCGTGCACGTGAAGACCTTCGACGCCCTGTTCGCCGAGCTGAGCGACAAGGCGCTGACCCGACCCGCTGGGTCGGGGACGGTGCTGGAACTGGACGCCGGGGTCCATGCCATCGGCAAGAAGGTCGTCGAGGAGGCGGCCGAGGTGTGGATGGCTGCGGAGCACGAGTCCGGGGAACGGACGGCCGAGGAGATCTCGCAGCTGCTGTACCACCTGCAGGTGCTGATGATCTCCCGCGGACTGACCCTCGACGACGTCTACGCCCACCTCTGAGGAACCCACCATGCTGCGCATCGCCGTCCCCAACAAGGGTTCTCTCGCCGAGGCCGCCAGCGCCATGCTGCGCGAGGCCGGCTACAACCAGCGCCGCGAGGCGAAGGAACTCATCCTCGACGACCCGGACAACTCCGCGCAGTTCGTCTTCCTGCGCCCGCGCGACATCGCGCTCTACGTCGGCTCGGGGACCCTCGACGTCGGCATCACCGGTCGTGACCTGCTGCTGGACTCCCACGCTCCGGCGTCGGAGATCCTGCCGCTGGAGTTCGCCCGCAGCACCTTCCGCTTCGCCGGCCGCCCCGGGGTCGCCGAGGGTGTGAGCGACCTGCAGGGCCGCCGCATCGCGACCAGCTACTCCGGCCTGCTGGGCAAGCACCTCGCCGAGCACGGCGTGACCGCCGACATCGTGCACCTCGACGGGGCTGTGGAGACGGCCGTCGCCCTCGGGATCGCCGACGTGATCGCCGACGTCGTCGAGACCGGGACCACGTTGCGCGCCGCCGGGCTCGAGATCTTCGGTGAGCCGATCATGTCCTCGGAGGCGACCCTGGTCCGCCGGGCCGACGCGCCGCTCGACCCGGCCGTCGAGGTCCTGGTGCGTCGGCTGCGCGGGGTCCTCGTCGCCCGCCAGTACGTGATGGTCGACTACGACTGCCCGAAGTCGATCGTCGAGGAGGCCTGCGCGATCACCCCGGGGCTGGAGTCCCCGACGGTGTCGCCGATGGCGAACCCGGACTGGGTGGCGGTGCGCGCCATGGTGAAGAAGGCGGCGACCAACCAGGTCATGGACGACCTCTACGACCTCGGTGCGCGGGCGATCCTGGTGACCAGCATCCACGCCTGCCGGTTGTGACGCCCCCCGTGCCGGGTGCGGTCCCGGAGTCCGCGTTCCGCCCGCGCCGGGCGCGGGTCGTCGGGCTGGTCTTCGCCGTGGGCATCCTCGTCGTGATGGTCGGGATGTCGATCCTGCTCACGTTCTCCCCGCAGTCCGGGTGGACCGGCCAGGACACCGTCTCGGCCGTCGTCTTCGCCGTGCTGCTGGCCGGCGTCCTCGTCCGCCTCGTCGCGGTCCGTGCCCGGGTGACCGCCGACGGCCTCGAGGTCCGCAACGTCGTCTTCACCCGGCGGGTGGCCTGGGGCGCGGTCGTCGCCGTCCGCTTCGGCGGGGCCGAGCCGTGGCTCACCCTCGACCTCGACGACGGCGAGAACCTCGCGGTCATGGCCGTCCAGCGCGCCGACGGCGAGTTCGCCCAGACCGAGGCGCGGCGCCTGGCCCGCCTCGTCGAGGCGCACGCCCCGCGCCCCGACGCCGACTAGCGCCAGGCCGGTTCCCCGCCCGCGGTGGTGTCGGACGTGAAGACGACGTCGGCACGGAACGGCTCGTGCGAGAACAGCTCCGCCTCCTGAGCGGCCCACGCGTCCCAGTGCGCCTCGAACGTCGCCCCGTCCCGGGTCAGGGCCCGGTCGCGTCGGACGTCGGGGGCGGCCTCCAGGCGGACCAGCAGGTCCACGGGCCGTGCGCAGCCCGACCCGACCCCCTCGACCACGACGGTCCCCGCCCGGGGGAGGACGACCTCGCGGGTGTAGGCGGCCGCGGCCCAGTCCCAGACCGGGTGGCTCGTCGACGCGCCGGAACGCAGACCGTCGAGGACCCGGCCCAGGAGCCGCACCGACGCCGCGAGACCGGACCACCCCGGGTAGAGGTCGTCCATGTGCACCACGACCGCCCCGACGCGGGCCGCGAGGACGTCGGCGAGGTCGGTCTTGCCCGACCCGGACCGGCCGTCGACCGCCACCACCACCGGACCGGCGGGTGGGACCGGCGTCGCCGCCAGCAGCGCGACCAGGTCGTCGACGACGTCGGTGGTCGAGCGGGCGGTCAGAACCACGTGGGGCACCAGGGGGCCTCGGGCGTCGCGAACAGCGTCTGCAGGGCGAACGCGTCCGCGGCCGAGCAGTCGAGGCGTCCCGCGCGGTGCAACGCCACCGCCGAGGTCCCGCCGAGCACGAGCGAGGACAGCTCCCCGACCCCCAGCACGACGTCGGGCGCCGCGTCGGTGGTGGTGATCTCGGCGCAGACCCACCCGTCGGCCCCGCAGCGCTGCGGGGCGACGTGCAGGGAGACCGTCGCGTCGGCCAGCCCCAGCGGGTCCACGACCTTCAGCACCAGCGTCCCGCAGCCCAGGTAGCGTCGCGCCGCCAGCGCACCCGGGACGTCGAGGACGCGCAGCCACGCGAAGTCGTCCACCGGACCGGTCTGCACCGCACGGGGATCGAGGAGCAGGTGCGGCAGCAGTTCGTCCACGGGCCGGTCCTTGGCCCGGGTGGTGCGCACCAGGTCGATCGAGGTCACGAACTCCCAGAGCGCGCGGTACGCGGCGGGCGTCGTCGCCGTCAGGTCCAGGACCGTCGTCGTGCCGGTGACGACGCGCCCCACCGACTCGTCCCGCAGCTCGTAGACGACGTAGCCGTCGGCGGTCCCGCCCTCGTCGCGGTGCAGCACCGCGTGACCGTGGGTCCCGATCCAGCGCCCCTCGCCCCGGCGGTTCGCGGCCTCCCAGAAGGCGGCGTCGCGGTGCAGGCCGCCCGGGCGGGACCGCCGCGCCGCGTCGTGGACCAGGGCCGGCTCGTCGAGCGCTCCGGTGAGGAACTCCAGCGACCCGCTCGCCGCCGGGGCGTCGTCGCGGAAGCGCACCCGGGTGTTGTCGATGGCCAGGCTGGTCGCCCGGGTCGCGGCCCCGAACCCGAACCGGCCGTAGATCGGGGCCTCCGCCGCGATGAGCGTCGCGAAGGCGTGGCCGGCGAGCCGGGCGCGCTCGAGGTCCGCGGTGAGCATCCGCGTCAGCAGCCCCCGCCGGCGGTGGGTCGCGAGGACGGTCGCCGTGGAGACCGCGTCGACGCTCACCGGACCGGCGCCCGGCATCGTCAGCTCGGAGTCGAAGGTCCGCAGCGTCGCGACCACCCGCTCGCCGTCGCGGACGGCGGTGAGGCGGTGCGCGGCGATGGCCTTCGACCGCTCGTCGAGGTCGGCCTCGGTGGGGGCGGCCTCGAGGAAGGCCGCACGGCTCGAGGTGTACCAGGCGCGCAGGGCGTCCCGGTCGCCCGGGTCGACCGAGCTCAGTGGAAGGGTCTCCTCGAGCACGCTCATGCCCGCCACCGTAGCGGTCGGGCCCCGACGCGGCCCCGTCTAGTCTGGCCCCGTGAGCGTCGCCGTCCGTGTCATCCCCTGCCTCGACGTCGACGCCGGCCGCGTCGTCAAGGGCGTCAACTTCGCCGACCTGCGGGACGCCGGTGACCCCGTCGAACTCGCGCGGCGCTACGACGCCGAGGGCGCCGACGAGCTGACGTTCCTCGACGTCACCGCATCCTCCGGCTCGCGGGAGACCACCTACGACGTCGTGCGCCGCACCGCGGAGCAGGTCTTCATCCCCCTCACCGTCGGTGGCGGTGTCCGCAGCGTCGCCGACGTCGAGAAGCTGCTGCGCGCCGGCGCGGACAAGGTCGGCGTGAACACCGCGGCCATCGCGCGGCCCGAACTCATCGCCGAGATCGCCGACCGCTTCGGCGCGCAGGTCCTCGTGCTCTCCGTCGACGCCCGCCGGACCCTGCCCGGCGAACCCACCACCGCGTCCGGTTTCGAGGTCACCACCCACGGTGGCCGACGGGGGACCGGCCTCGACGCCGTCGAGTGGGCCGCCCGAGCCGCCGAGCTCGGCGCCGGGGAGATCCTGCTGAACTCCATGGACGCCGACGGCACCAAGGCCGGCTTCGACCTCGAGATGCTCGGCCAGGTCCGCGCCCGGGTCAGCGTCCCCCTCGTCGCCAGCGGCGGCGCCGGGGCCGTCGAGCACTTCCCGCCGGCCGTCGCCGCGGGCGCCGACGCCGTCCTCGCCGCCAGCGTCTTCCACTTCGGCCAGCTCACCGTCGGCGAGGTCAAGGACGCGCTGCGGGCCAGCGGGTCCGCCGTCCGCTAGCCCGGGAAGGCCTTGCGGAAGCGCTGCACCGCAGCGGGAGTGCCGTCGACCTCGACCTTCGCCCGACTGCGCCGACCGAACGCGTGCAGCACCAGCTCCGCCGGCTCACCCGTCAACGAGACGGCCTCGTCACCGGAGCGGACGACGGCGCGCGGACCGCCGGGGGTGACCAGCACGACCCCGACCCCGGCACGGCGGTAGGCGACGCGACCCATCACCCTCACCGTGCGCCACAGCGTCGCCGTCTGCCCCCGGGGGAGCTCGCGCGGGGCCCAGTCGTCCTGGGCCCGCAGGATGTCCTCGTGGTGGACGAAGAACTCCGAGGTGTTGGCCAGGCTGTCCAGCGCCTGCAGCTTCAGCGGCCCGTGCGGGCCGTTGCGCACCCGCTCCACCAGCTCCTCGAAGGGCTGGGCGCCCAGTTCCGCCAGCACCCGCTCGCGCCGCGGGCGCAACGGGCCCACAGCCTCGCCCAGCACCACGTCCGGCCGGTTGTCACGCACCGCCAGGTGCACCAGCAGGTCGCGCACGTCCCAGCCCGCGCAGAGCGTCGGCGCGTCGGGACCGACCCGCGAGGCGCTGTCGCACAGCGCGTCACGCTCCCGCCGGGCGTCGGTGCGGTGGCTGCTGCGGGGGGCCTGCGCCGTCGTCATGGCCAGATCGTGCCACCCGGGGCGGAGCGCGCCACGCGCGGGCGGTGAGACCATCGTCCCCGTGTCGTCCCTCGATCTCGATCCCCACGTCGCCGAGCGGCTCAAGCGCAACGAGGCCGGACTGGTCTGCGCCGTCGTGCAGCAGCACGACACCCGGGAGGTGCTGATGGTCGCCTGGATGGACGACGAGGCGCTCGCGAGCACGCTGGCCACCGGCCGGGCCACCTACTTCTCCCGCAGCCGCCAGCAGTTGTGGCGCAAGGGCGACACGTCCGGGCACGTCCAGTGGGTCAAGAAGGTCTCGCTGGACTGCGACGGCGACGCCCTCCTCGTCGAGGTCGACCAGGTCGGGGCCGCCTGCCACACCGGCGACCGCACGTGCTTCGACGCCGTGACGCTGCCCCTCCTGCCGGCGTGAACGCCGGACGCGAACGCGGTCTGCTGCTGCTCGCCGGGATCGCGGGGGCCGTCGTCGGCCTCGGGGCCGGTGCGCCGACGTGGGTGAGCGGGGCCGTGGAGACCGCGACCGGTGCGAGCGCCGTGCTCGTCAACGGTCGCGACGCCGCCCCCGTCGCCACCGCGCTGAGCCTGGTCAGCCTCGCCGCCGTGGTGGCCTCGACGCTGGGGCGCCGGGTGGCGCGGCTCGTGGCCGCGGTGGTCCTCGTCCTCGGCGGGGCCGGGACGGTCGTGGCCAGCCTGGCCGTCACCTCGGACCCGTCCGCGGCGTTGACCGCACCCGCCCGGGCCGCCAGCGGGACGACCGGGGTCCGTCTCCAGGGCGATCCGTCGGTGCGGCCCTGGCCCGTGGTCTCCGCCGTGGGTGGGGTGCTGGTGCTCGTCGGCGGGGCGGGTGTGCTGGTGCGGACGCGGCGCTGGAACGCCGCCGCGCCGTCCGTCGGCTCCACCCGCCACGAACGCGACGCCACCCGCGCCGCGGTCACCCTGGCCCCCCACGAGGACCCCGCCGCGGCCTGGGACTCCCTGAGCCAGGGCGAGGACCCCACCCGCTGAACCCGCCTGTCCGTCCGACCCACCGCGGCGGGCGCCCGGGCCGGGGGAGTGGGTACGGTGTGCGTAGTACACCCCTCTTCCCCAGGAGCCCACCGTGAGCAGCCAGCAGAGCCCGTCGAACAGCCACGGGGCGAACGACTCGACCACCCGCGGGGCGACCGACGTCGTCGACGAGCACGGTCACGGCCACAGCGTCGCGGCCTGGGCCGGTGTCGCGGTGTGCCTCGTCGGGTTCCTCATCCTCTGCCTCGCGATCGTCTTCCCCAGCCTGACGTGGGGGATCATCGGCGGTGTCGTCATCGTGGCCTCCCTGGCCGTCGCGGGGGGGCTGGCCAAGGCCGGCTACGGCGTCAAGAAGGCCGACGGCACCCCCGTCGGCGTCGGCCGCGCCCAGCACTGAGGACGTGCTGACCGGACGGGGTCAGGACGGTGTCGGGCGTGTCGGTGAGCGGGGATACCCTCGTGCTGTGACTGTCCTCGACGACATCCTGGCCGGCGTCCGCGAGGACCTGGCCGCCCGCAAGGCGCTGACCACCCTCGACGAGCTGAAGGACCGCGCCCACCGTCAGGTCGCGGCCAAGGACGCTCGTGCGCTCCTCAGGCCGCGTGACGTGGAGCAGCGCGGGGTGAAGGTCATCGCCGAGGTGAAGCGCAAGAGCCCCTCCAAGGGCGCCCTCGCCACCATCCCGGACCCGGCCGCCCTCGCCGCGCAGTACGAGCTCGGCGGCGCCACCGTCATCTCCGTCCTCACCGAGCAGCGCCGCTTCGGCGGCAGCCTCGACGACCTCCGTGCGGTGCGCCTCGCCGTGGACGTCCCGGTGCTGCGCAAGGACTTCGTCGTGGATTCGTACCAACTGTGGGAGGCCCGCGCCTGGGGAGCCGACGTCGTGCTCCTCATCGTGGCCGCCCTCGAACAGGAAGCTCTCGTGTCCCTCATCGAACGCACCCAGTCCCTGGGCATGACCGCGCTGGTGGAGGTGCACACGGCCGAGGAGGTCGCGCGCGCCCTCGACGCCGACGCGAAGGTCATCGGTGTCAACAACCGCAACCTCAAGACCCTCCAGGTCGACAACGCCACCTTCGCCGACCTCGCTCCGCTCATCCCCGACCACGTCGTCAAGATCGCCGAGTCGGGCGTGTCCGGTCCCCGCGACGTCGTCGAGTTCGCCCGTGCGGGCGCGGACGCCGTCCTGGTCGGAGAGACCCTGGTCAAGGGCGCGGACCCCCGTCGCGCGGTCGCCGACCTCGTCGCCGCCGGCGCGCACCCCTCCATCCAGGCGGTGCGCCCGTGAGCGCCTCCGCCGAGGTCAACGAGACACCCCTGACCACCTCCGCTCGCAGCTTCAGCCAGGAACGCGGCCCGTACTTCGGGGACTTCGGTGGCCGCTTCGTCCCGGAGGCGCTGGTCGCAGCGCTCGACGAGATCGAGGCCGCCCACAACGCGGCCATGGCCGACGAGGGCTTCCTCGCCGAGCTCGCCGAACTGCACCGCAGCTACTCCGGCCGTCCCAGCATCATCACCGAGGTCCCGCGCTTCGCGGCCCACGCCGGTGGGGCGCGGCTCATCCTCAAGCGCGAGGACCTGAACCACACCGGTTCGCACAAGATCAACAACGTGCTGGGTCAGGCGCTGCTCACCAAGCGGATGGGCAAGAAGCGGATCATCGCGGAGACCGGGGCCGGCCAGCACGGTGTCGCCACCGCCACCGCCGCGGCCCTGATGGGTCTCGAGTGCGTCGTCTACATGGGCGAGGAGGACACCAAGCGGCAGGCGTTGAACGTCGCCCGCATGCGTCTCCTCGGCGCGACCGTCGTGCCCGTCACGGCCGGCAGCCGCACCCTGAAGGACGCCGTCAATGAGGCCTTCCGCGACTGGGTCGCCTCCGTCGACACCACCCACTACGCCTTCGGCACGGTCGCGGGCCCGCACCCGTTCCCGGTGCTGGTGCGCGACCTGCAGAGCGTCGTCGGCATCGAGGCGCGCCAGCAGGTGCTCGACCTCGTCGGCCGGTTGCCCGACGCCGTCGCGGCGTGCGTCGGCGGTGGGTCGAACGCCATCGGGATCTTCCACGGCTTCCTCGACGACCCGGGCGTAGCGCTGTACGGCTACGAGGCCGGCGGCGACGGGATCGAGACCGGCCGCCACGCCGCGCCGATCTCGGCGGGCGTCTCGGGCGTCTTCCAGGGTGCCCGCCAGTACGTCATGCAGGACGAGGACGGCCAGACGATCGAGTCGCACTCCATCTCCGCCGGCCTGGACTACCCGGGCGTCGGACCGGAGCACGCGTGGCTGGCGGCCAGCGGTCGCGCCACGTACCGCCCGGTCACGGACGCCCAGGCCATGGAGGCGTTCCGCCTGCTCTGCCGCACGGAGGGGATCATCCCCGCGATCGAGAGCTCGCACGCGCTCGCCGGCGCGCTGGAGCTGGGCAAGGAGCTCGGTCCGGACGCCGTCATCCTCGTCAACCTCTCCGGGCGCGGAGACAAGGACGTCGACACCGCGGCGCGCTGGTTCGGCCTCGTCAGCGACGCCGACCTCGTCGCCTCCGAAGCCGAGCGGGTCTCCGAAGCCCCCGAGAAGACCGAAGGATCCGGCTGGTGAGCACTCTGGAGAGCCCCGCACGCGTGGGCAAGGCCGCTGCGGCGGTGGACCGGGCGAAGTCCGAGGGGCGCGCCGCGCTCGTCGCGTACCTCCCGGTCGGCTACCCCGACGTCGACGCCTCGATCGAGGCGGCCAAGGCCGCCGTCGCGGGGGGTGCGGACATCATCGAGCTCGGGTTGCCCTACTCCGACCCGACGATGGACGGGCACACCATCCAGCAGGCCGTCGACGTCGCCCTGGCGAACCGGACCCGGCCCGTCGACGTCCTGCGGGCCGTCGAGGGGGTCGCCGCCACCGGCGCCGCCACCCTCGTCATGACCTACTTCCCGCCGATCGACCGCTACGGCATGGACCGCTGGGCGACCGACCTGGCCAACGCCGGGGGAGCGGGGCTCATCACGCCCGACCTCATCCCCGACGAGGCCGCCGCCTGGATCGCCGCCAGCGACGACCACGACCTCGAACGCGTGTTCCTCGTCGCTCCGAGCTCGACCGACGCCCGGCTGAGCACGACCGCGGCCGCGTGCCGCGGGTTCGTCTACGCGGCGTCGTTGATGGGGGTCACAGGAACGCGTGCCACGGTGGGCGCAGGAGCGTCGGAACTCGTCCGACGCACCCGCGCGGCCGGTGCCGAACGCGTCTGCGTCGGCCTCGGAGTCTCCACCCCGGCGCAGGCGACCGAGGTCGCGGGCTACGCCGACGGCGTCATCGTCGGCTCGGCCTTCGTCCAGCGCCTGCTCGACGCGGACTCGCCCCTCGCGGGGGCGCGTGCCGTCGAGGAACTCGCCCGTGCCCTCTCCGAGGGTGTCCGCGCCGGCTGAACGCCTTCACCGACGAGAACCCCGACGAGGAGAACCTGCGTTGAGCACGAAGAAGCCCGGTGGCCACCCCGCACGAGCCGGGGAGGCCGAGGACGCGCGCGAAGCCCGGCGCAAGAAGGCCGCGGCCCTGCGCCAGCGCGAGCTGGCCCGCGAACGCAGCCGCCGGGTGGTGCTCATCAGCATCGCCGTCGTCGTGGTGCTGGCCCTGGTCGCCGTCGTCGTGGTGGTCATCCAGAGGTCCCGCCCGGAGGACGTCCCCACCGCGGCGCAGGTGAACCCGCCGAGCGCCGGGGCCACCGCCGCGGGTTACGTGCTGGCGGGCACGCCTGCCGCCGGGGCGCCCACCGTCGACGTCTGGCTCGACTACCAGTGCCCGTTCTGCAAGCAGTACGAGACGGCCGCAGGCGACGCCTACGTCGCCCTGGCGACCGGTGGGCAGGCCAAGGTGGTCGTGCACACGCTCACCTTCCTGGACGACAAGCTCGGCAACACCGCCTCCCAGCTCGCGGCCGAGGGGGCGGCGGCGGCCGACGCGCAGGGCCGGTTCGCCGAGTACACCAAGGTCGTCTTCGCCAACCAGCCCGAGGAGGGGACCGGGTACACCCTGGCCGACCTGCGAGGGTTCGCGAAGGACGCCGGGGTGGCAGACCTCGACGCGTGGCAGAAGGCGGTCGAGGGCCACGCCTACCGCGACTACGTGAAGTCCGTGCAGGCCTCGATGGACGCCAACAAGGTCAGCGGAACCCCCACCGTGACCGTCACCTCGGCCTCCGGGCAGAAGACGTCGTTGACGAACGAGCAGCTCCTCGGCGCCGACCCGGTGGGCGCCCTCCAGTCGGCCGTGACCGCCGCGACGGCCGCGCCGTGATCCCCGCCGCCCTGGCCTCCGCCCTCCCCAGCCCGACGGTCGCCGTCTGGCACCTGGGCCCGATCCCGGTGCGCGCGTACGCGTTGTGCATCGTGCTCGGGATCGTCGCCGGCGTGGTCATCGCCGAGCGGCGCTGGCAGGCCAAGGGCGGTCGCAAGGACTTCGTCCTCGACGCCGCGGTGTGGGCCGTCCCGCTCGGTGTCGTCGGCGCGAGGCTGTACCACGTCATCACCTCCCCCCAGGCGTACTTCGGTGCGGACGGCAGTCCGGTCCGCGCCCTCTACGTCTGGGAGGGCGGGCTCGGGATCTGGGGCGCGATCGCCGGCGGAGCCCTCGGGGTCTGGATCGCCTGCCGCCGGGCCGGGTACCGGCTCGCGCCGATGGCGGACGCGATGGCCCCGGGGCTGCTGGTCGCGCAGGCCCTCGGCCGCTGGGGCAACTGGTTCAACAACGAGCTCTACGGTCGCTCCACCGACGTGCCCTGGGCCCTGACCGTCCACCGCTGGGACGAGTCGGCCGGCCGCGCCGTCGTGGGTGCCGACGGCAACCCCGTGGTGCTCGGCACCTTCCACCCGACGTTCCTCTACGAGTCGTTGTGGTGCGCGGCGGTGGCGGTCGTGATCGTGCTGCTCGACCGGCGCTTCCGGCTGCGCCACGGACAGGCGTTCCTGCTCTACGTGGCGCTGTACTGCCTGGGCCGCAGCTACTTCGAGGACCTGCGCATCGACGAGGCCAACCAGATCCTGGGCCTGCGGGTCAACCAGTGGGTGGCGGGCATCGTCTTCGCGGTCGCACTCGTCGCGTTCATCCGTTCACGCAGGGTGCACAGGGACGATCGTGGTCAGCCCGAGGTCCTGGAACGGGTAGCCTCCTCCGAGTCGCCGGCGGTCACCCCGTCCGGTGACGAAGCGATGCAGACCGGCGGACCGACCGTCACCGCGACTGCCGATCACCCTCCGCTGGACCGTGAAGAACGCCCGGACGCGCGCAATTCGTGATGATCCGGTGACGCGTTGGTGCGCCTGAGCACCGCGTCTCGCGCGTTACAGTGAGGTGAACGCGGGCCAGCGCCGCCCCCCGTTCGTGGTGCGCGCCCTCCAGGCGTGAGCCTCATCTCGAAGAGACCCACCCGGCTCGCCGAGATCGCCACCCGTGTGGCGAACGCTCGAGGAGATCCGTCGAGAGACCCCCTGTCCACTCGAGGTCGATCGCGACCTCTCTCCGAGGACGGTGCACTGCATGTCGCATTTCCCCGCGTCGCACCCGATCACCACGTCCGTGACCCAGCCGCTGACCCCGCCGGTCCGCCCGCTGCCGTTCACGTCGTTCCCGCCCTCGGCCGGTCTCTACGACCGAGCCAACGAGCACGACGCCTGTGGTGTCGCCTTCGTCGCCACCATGCGCGGCGAACCCGGTCACGACATCGTCGACCACGCCCTCACCGCCCTGCGCAACCTGGACCACCGGGGTGCGGTCGGCGCCGAGACCAACACGGGTGACGGGGCCGGCATCCTCACCCAGGTCCCCGACGAGTTCCTGCGCGCCGTCATGGCCGAGCAGGGCGTCGAGCTGCCGGCCAAGGGGGCCTACGCCGTCGGCAACGCCTTCCTGCCGGTGGACGAGACCGAACGCGCCGCCGCGGTCGCCCGCATCGAGGAGATCGCCGTGGCCGAGGGCCTCGACGTCCTCGGCTGGCGCGACGTGCCCGTGACGGCCGACCTCGTGGGCCAGCAGGCGCGCGCCGCGATGCCCTTCTTCGCCCAGCTCTTCGTCGCGACCCGCCGCGAGGGCCTGCAGGCGCAGGAGACCGGCATCGTCCTGGACCGCCGGGTCTACGCGCTGCGCAAGCTCGCCGAGCGCGAACTCGCCGTCTACTTCCCCTCGCTGTCGTCGCGGACGATGGTCTACAAGGGCATGCTCACCACCGGGCAGCTCGAGCCGTTCTTCCCCGACCTCTCCGACCGCCGGTTCACCTCCGAGCTCGGCCTGGTCCACTCCCGCTTCTCGACGAACACGTTCCCGAGCTGGCCGCTGGCGCACCCGTTCCGGGCCATCGCCCACAACGGCGAGATCAACACCGTCAAGGGCAACCGGAACTGGACCGCCGCCCGCGAGTCGACGATGTCCACCCCGCTCATCCCGGGTGACGTCCAGCGCCTCGGCCCGGTCTGCGCGACCGAGGGCTCCGACTCCGCCTCCTTCGACGAGGTCCTGGAGCTGCTGCACCTCAGCGGACGGTCCCTGCCGCACGCGGTGCTGATGATGATCCCGGAGCCCTGGGAGAACAACACCGAGATGGACCCGGCCCGCCGGGCCTTCTACGAGTTCCACTCGATGTTCTCCGAGCCGTGGGACGGCCCGGCCAACCTCACCTTCACCGACGGCACCGTCATCGGCGGCGTCCTGGACCGCAACGGCCTGCGCCCCTCGCGGTACTGGGTCACCGACGACGGTCTCGTCGTGCTGGCCTCCGAGACCGGTGTGCTCGAGCTGGACCCGTCCTCGATCGTGGCCCGCGGCCGCGTCGCTCCCGGCAAGATGTTCCTCGTCGATACGGCCAAGGGCCGGATCGTCGACGACGAGGAGATCAAGTCCGAGCTCGCCGCCGCCCAGCCCTACGCCGAGTGGCTCAAGAACGTCGTCCACCTCGGGGACCTGCCCCCGCGCGAGCACATCGTGCACAGCCACGCGTCGGTCACGCGTCGTCAGCAGACCTTCGGCTACACCGAGGAGGAGCTGCGGCTCATCCTGGCGCCGATGGCCCGTGCGGCGGCCGAGCCGATCGGCTCGATGGGTTCCGACACCCCGCTCGCGGTGCTCTCGCCGCGTCCCCGGTTGCTCTTCGACTACTTCGCCCAGCTCTTCGCGCAGGTCACCAACCCGCCGCTGGACGCGATCCGCGAGGAGCTCGTCACCTCGCTCATCACCACCGCCGGGCCGCAGCAGAACCCGCTCTCGGAGTCGGCGGCGCACTGCCACCAGCTGGTGCTGCCGTTCCCCGTGATCGACAACGACGAGCTCGCGAAGATGGTCCACATCGACAAGGACCGTCGCAACCCCGGTCGCACCACCCACACCGTCAAGGGCCTGTACCGGGTCGCCGGCGGCGGGGCGGAACTCGCCCGTCGCATCGAGGAGATCCGCGCGGAGGTCTCGCGCGCCATCGCCGACGGCGCCGTCTTCGTCGTGCTCTCCGACCGCGACTCCAACGCCGAGTACGCACCGATCCCGTCGCTGCTGCTCACCTCGGCCGTCCACCACCACCTCGTGCGCCAGAAGCTGCGCACCCAGGTCGGGCTGCTCGTCGAGGCCGGTGACGTCCGCGAGGTGCACCACGTCGCGCTGCTCATCGGGTACGGCGCGGCCGCGGTCAACCCCTACCTGGCGATGGAGACCGTCGAGGACCTCGTCCGCCACGGGGTCATCACCAACGTCGACGGTCCCACGGCCGTGAAGAACCTCATCAAGGCGCTCGGCAAGGGCGTCCTGAAGGTCATGTCCAAGATGGGCATCTCGACCGTCGCCTCCTACCGCGGGGCGCAGGTCTTCGAGGCCCTGGGTCTCTCCCAGACCCTCGTCGACGAGTACTTCACCGCCACGACCTCCCGCCTCGGCGGCGTCGGCCTCGACGTCCTCGCCGAGGAGGTCTCCCAGCGGCACCGCCTCGCCTACCCCCTCGAGGGCCAGGAGCGCGCGCACCGCCGGCTGGAGACCGGGGGCGAGTACCAGTGGCGTCGTGAGGGTGAGCCGCACCTGTTCGACCCCGAGACCGTCTTCCAGCTGCAGCACTCCACGCGTCAGCGCAACGAGGGCCTCTTCCGCAAGTACACCTCCCGGGTGGACGAGCAGTCGGAGCGGCTGATGACGCTGCGCGGTCTGCTGCAGCTGAAGAAGGGGGCCCGCGAGCCCGTCCCGCTCGACGAGGTCGAACCCGTCAGCGAGATCGTCAAGCGGTTCAACACCGGCGCGATGAGCTACGGCTCGATCAGCCAGGAGGCCCACGAGGTCCTCGCGGTCGCCATGAACCAGCTCGGCGGACGGTCCAACTCCGGCGAGGGCGGCGAGGACGTCGACCGCCTCTACGACCCGCAGCGGACCTCGCGCGTCAAGCAGATCGCCTCCGGCCGCTTCGGCGTCACGAGCAACTACCTGACCTCGGCGACCGACCTGCAGATCAAGGTCGCGCAGGGCGCCAAGCCCGGCGAGGGCGGTCAGCTGCCCGGGCACAAGGTGTACCCGAACATCGCGAAGACCCGGCACTCCACGCCGGGCGTCGGGCTCATCTCGCCGCCGCCGCACCACGACATCTACTCCATCGAGGACATCGCCCAGCTCATCCACGACCTGAAGAACGCGAACCCGGCGGCCCGGGTCCACGTGAAGCTGGTCTCCGAGGTCGGCGTCGGCACCGTCGCGACGGGTGTCTCCAAGGCCAAGGCCGACGTCGTGCTCATCTCGGGCGCCGACGGTGGCACGGGCGCCGCGCCGCTGACGAGCCTCAAGCACGCCGGCGGGCCCTGGGAGCTCGGCCTCGCCGAGACCCAGCAGACCCTCGTCGTCAACGGGCTGCGCGACCGGATCACCGTCCAGGTCGACGGGCAGTTCAAGACGGGCCGTGACGTCGTCATCGCCGCGCTGCTGGGCGCCGAGGAGTTCGGCTTCGCGACCGCCCCGCTGGTCGTGTCGGGCTGCATCATGATGCGCGTCTGCCAGTTGGACACGTGCCCGGTCGGCGTCGCGACGCAGAACCCGGAACTGCGGGCCCGCTTCACCGGCAAGGCCGAGTACATCGTGAACTTCTTCGAGTTCATCGCCCTCGAGGTGCGCGAGATGCTCGCCTCGCTCGGTTTCCGCTCGGTCGAGGAGGCCGTCGGCCACGTCGAGGTCCTCGACAGCCGTCGCGCCGTCTCGCACTGGAAGGCGTCCGGTCTGGACCTGTCGCCGATCCTGCACGCGCCGGTCCCGCCGGCGGGCACGACCCTGTACCGGTCCCAGACCCAGGACCACGGTCTGGAGAAGGCGCTGGACCACGTGCTCATCGAGCGCGCCTCCGGTGCCCTCGCCGACGGCACCCCGGTCCAGGTCGAGCTGCCCGTGCGCAACGTCAACCGGACCGTCGGCACCCTGCTGGGTCACGAGCTGACCCGGAAGTGGGGCGAGGACGGTCTGCCCGAGGGCACGATCGACGTGACCCTCACCGGGTCGGCCGGTCAGTCCCTCGGGGCGTTCCTGCCCCGGGGCATCACGTTGCGCCTCTTCGGCGACGCCAACGACTACGTCGGCAAGGGCCTCTCCGGCGGGACCGTCGTCGTGCGCCCCGACCGCGCGTCGGGCTCGCGGGGACGCGACATCGTCGCCGGCAACGTCATCGCCTACGGCGCCACGAGCGGTTCGCTCTTCCTGCGCGGTGAGGTCGGCGAACGCTTCTGCGTCCGCAACTCCGGGGCGACCGCCGTCGTCGAGGGGGTGGGCGACCACGCGCTGGAGTACATGACCGGCGGGACGGTCGTCATCCTCGGCCGCGTCGGGCGCAACGTGGCCGCGGGCATGTCGGGCGGGTTCGCCCACGTCCTCGACCTCAAGGAGTCCCGCGTCAACCGCGACATGGTCGACGTCGTTCCGCTGGACGACGAGGCCGCCGCGACGGTGCACGAGCTGCTCGTGCGCCACCGCGACCACACCGACTCCACCACCGCCGCGAAGCTGCTCGCCGACTGGGGCACCGCGCGGCACCGTTTCTCGACGATCGTCCCGCGGGACTACCAGCGCGTCCTCGAGGTGCGGGCCAAGGCCGTCAGCGACGGCCTCGAACCCGACTCCGACGCCGTGCTCACCCGCATCATGGAGGCTTCGCATGGTTGATCCCCGGGGATTCCTCACCGTCCGGGAGCGGGAACTGCCCCCGCGCCGTCCCGTCCCGCTGCGCCTCATGGACTGGCGCGAGGTCTACGAGAAGCAGGACATGCAGCAGTTGCAGCGCCAGGCCGGGCGCTGCATGGACTGCGGCATCCCGTTCTGCCACAGTGCGTGCCCGCTGGGGAACCTCATCCCCGAGTGGAACGACCTGGTGAGTCGCGGTGACATGCACGAGGCCATCGAGCGCCTGCACGCGACGAACAACTTCCCGGAGTTCACCGGGAAGCTCTGCCCCGCGCCGTGCGAGTCGGCCTGCGTGCTGGGCATCAACCAGCCGCCGGTGACGATCAAGCAGGTCGAGGTGATGATCGCGGAGAACGCCGCCGAGAACGGCTGGCTGGAACCGCGCGTCCCCGAACGCCTCACGGGCAAGACCGTCGCCGTCATCGGGTCCGGTCCCGCCGGGCTCGCGGCGGCGCAGCAGCTCACCCGGGCCGGTCACACCGTCGCCGTCTACGAGCGCGACGACAAGATCGGCGGGCTGATGCGCTACGGCATCCCCGAGTTCAAGATGGAACGCGCCGTCCTGGACCGTCGTCTCGCCCAGATGGAGGTCGAGGGCACCCGGTTCCGCGCCGGCGTCTCCATCGGTGAGGACATCACCGGCGAGCAGCTGCGCGACCGCTACGACGCCATCGTCGTCGCGACGGGTGCGACGGCGTGGCGCGACGTGGACCTGCCCGGCCGCGACCTGGCTGGCATCCACCAGGCCATGGAGTACCTGCCGCCCACCAACCGCGTCGCGGTCGGGGAGGAACCTCCCGCGGACCACATCGACGCGGCGGGTCTCGACGTCGTCGTCATCGGCGGCGGCGACACCGGCTCCGACTGCTACGGCACCGCCCTGCGCCAGGGCGCGAGGTCGGTCACGCAGCTGGACATCTACCCCCAGGCTCCGGGGGAGCGCCACGAGGCCGAACCGTGGCCGACGATGCCCAAGGTCTTCTCGGTGTCCTCCTCCCACGAGGAGGGCGGGGAGCGGAAGTTCTCCGCCTCGACCCAGGCGCTGATCGGCGAGGACGGTCACGTCACCGCGCTGCGCGTCGTCGAGGTCGAGAAGGTCGACGGCGTCTGGACCCCGGTCGAGGGGACCCAGGAGGACCTCCCGGCCCAGCTCGTGCTGCTCGCGATCGGCTTCACCGGTCCCGAGCACGGTGGTCTGGTCGAGCAGCTCGGTCTGCAGGCCGACGCCCGCACCCGCTTCACCCGCACCCCCGGCTACGCGACCTCGACCCCGGGCGTCTACGTGGCCGGCGACGCCGGGCGTGGGCAGTCGCTCATCGTGTGGGCCATCGCCGAGGGTCGCGCCTGCGCGTCCGCCGTCGACGAGTTCCTCATGGGTGACACCGCGCTCCCGTCGCCCATCCGGGCCGACGCGGTACCCCTGACCGCCTGATCGACCCGACTTCTGGGGGACTTTCCACCCTTCTCGTGCGCGGGAAGGGTGGAAAGTCCCCCAGAAGTGGTTACCGGACTACCAGCCGGCGACCTCGTCCTTGTCGTAGGTCCAGACGGCGTTGTCGCTGAGCACCGTCACGTCGGCGGCGTGCCCGGACAACCCGCGGGCCTGCGCGGCCGCGGTGACGCGCGCGAGCGCGTGCCGGGCCGCGCCCTGGGCGTCCAGACCGTCCCCGTCGACGCTGATGACGACGTCGTGGCGGGGTGCGTCGACCTGCTCGAGGCGCGGGTGGGTCGCGTGCAGGTCGGCCAGCAGCGTCTGCAACGCCCCCGGCGGCCAGCGGCGGTCCTCGTGCAGGCGCAGGTAGACGGCGTACTCGTGCTCGCTCCCCTCCTCCGCGAGTTCGTCGATCTCGCGGTCGAAGTCCTTCTGCTGCTGCGGTTCGTGCGCGTTCACGGGCCCAGTGTGACGGGGTCGGGGGAGTGCGGCCCGTCGAGGCCCACCCACACGGCGCAGGCGTCGGGCAGGTGACGATCCGGTGAGTTCGAGGGTGTGCGGCGCGCCCCACGCACCGATCACCGCTGCGGGCGCAATAGGGTCTGGGTATGCGCAGAGCGAAGATCGTCTGCACCCTCGGACCCGCCGTGGCGGGTCCCGAAGGGTTGCAGTCACTGGTGGACGCCGGGATGGACGTCGCCCGGCTGAACTTGAGCCACGGTTCCCACGACGACCACCGGGCGAACTTCGAGGGGGTGCGATCGGCTGCGGCCGCCAGCGGGCGCTCGGTCGCGATCCTCGCCGACCTGCAGGGTCCGAAGATCCGCCTCGGGAAGTTCGCCGCCGGTCCCCACGACCTCGCGGTCGGTGACGTGTTCACGATCACCACCGAGGAGATCGTCGGCACCAAGGACGTCTCGTCGACGACCTACAAGGGTCTGCCGGGCGACGTGTCGGTCGGCGACGCGATCCTCATCGACGACGGCAAGGTCGGCCTCGAGGTCACCGGGGTCGAGGGTCCCCGCGTCACCACCAAGGTGACCGTCCCCGGCCCCGTCAGCAACAACAAGGGCATCAACCTGCCCGGCGTGGCCGTGAGCGTCCCCGCCCTGTCCGAGAAGGACATCGAGGACCTCCGCTTCGCCCTCCAGCTCGGCGTCGACATGGTCGCGCTGTCGTTCGTCCGCTCCGCCGCGGACGCCGACGACGTGCACGCGATCATGGACGAGGAGGGGATCACCGTCCCCATCATCGCCAAGGTCGAGAAGCCGCAGGCCGTGCAGAACATCCGCGAGGTCGTCGCCGCCTTCGACGGCATCATGGTCGCCCGCGGTGACCTCGGGGTGGAGCTGCCCCTCGAAGAGGTGCCGCTGGTCCAGAAGCTCGCCATCGAGCTCGCCCGTCGTCAGGCCAAGCCCGTCATCGTCGCGACCCAGATGCTCGAGTCGATGATCACCGCGCCGCGTCCGACCCGCGCCGAGGCCTCGGACTGCGCCAACGCCGTCCTCGACGGCGCGGACGCGCTCATGCTCTCCGGCGAGACCAGCGTCGGCGCGTTCCCGTTCGAGGCGGTCCGCACGATGGCCCGCATCATCGAGAACACCGAGACCCACGGCGCCGAGCGGATCGCCGCCCTGGGAACCGTTCCCCACACCAAGGGCGGTGCGGTCACCCTCGCGGCCGCCGAGATCGGCAAGCAGCTCGACGCCAAGCTCCTGGTGACCTTCACGCAGTCCGGCGACTCCGCCCGCCGCCTGTCGCGGCTGCGCTCCGGCATCCCGTTGCTGGCCTTCACCCCCGACGAGAAGACCCGCCGCCGCCTCGCGCTGTCCTGGGGCATCGAGCCCGAGTTCGCCGCGTTCATCTCCACCACCGACGAGATGGTGAAGGAGGTGGACCGTCGCCTCCAGGAGATGGGCCGCTGCGCCATCGGTGACCTCGTCGTCATCGTCGCCGGTGCCCCCCCGGGCATCGCCGGTTCCACCAACGCCGTCCGCGTCCACCGGATCGGTGACGCCACGTCCGGATCGACCGCCGCCTACCGCTGACGGACGACGACGTAGCGCCCCCCGGCCAGGGACCACCTGAGCCGGGGGGCGCTTCGTCGTCCTCGGGCCGTGCCGTCGGGGCCGGAGACGACGAAGGCCCCGCAACGGCCCCTCCGGACGGGAGTCCGGGGAGCAGCTGCGGGGCCGACGACCGTTCACGCGTGCCCTGGGTGGGATTCGAACCCACACTGGTGCGAGTTTGAGTCGCATGCCTCTGCCGGTTGGGCTACCAGGGCGTCCCGGAGGATGCTGGATCACCTTACCGAAGCCGGAGCGGTGCCTTCGACACCCCTCGGGGACACCCGACGCGACGACGGGTCGTAGTAGGTGCGGGGTACGGACTAGGATGCCCTCCGTGACGAACACTCCCGACACCCCCGCCCCCTCCGCGACCACTCGTCGGGTGGTCGTCGCGGAGGACGAGGCCATCATCCGGCTCGACATCGTGGAGATGCTCACCGAGGCCGGGTACGACGTCGTCGGTCAGGCGGGTGACGGCGAGCAGGCCGTCGCGCTGGCCGAGGAGCACAAGCCCGACCTCGTGGTCATGGACATCAAGATGCCCATCCTCGACGGCATCTCCGCCGCGGAACGCATCGCCAAGGCCCGCATCGCGCCCGTCGTGCTGCTGACGGCGTTCTCGCAGGCCGAGCTCGTCGAACGCGCCCGCGACGCCGGGGCGATGGCCTACGTCGTGAAGCCGTTCACGTCCGCCGACCTGCTGCCGGCCGTCGAGATCGCGGTCAGCCGCTACCAGCAGATCATGGCGCTGGAGGACGAGGTCGCCGACCTCGCCGACCGCTTCGAGACGCGCAAGCTCGTCGACCGGGCCAAGTCGAAGCTGCAGACCCAGTTCGGCATGTCCGAGCCCGAGGCCTTCCGCTGGATCCAGAAGACCTCGATGGACAAGCGCCTCACGATGCGCGAGGTCGCGACGACGGTCATCAGCGCCGGCGGCGAGGACCGCGCCTGACGTTGCGTCCAGCGGCTCCCGTTGCGGTGACCGCACCACGACGACATCCTCGACACGCGCTCCGCGCGGGTCGGGGTTGTCGTCGTTTCGGCGTCGATCCGGTCACGGAACGGAACATCTGCGCAGTTCCGGGGCCCGGTGTTGACCGATGTGTGTAACGACCCGGTGAACTCGTACACGCAATACCCCCGAAAACGCTGTGCGCCCCCTAGTGTTCACCCCGGCTCCACCGCTCACGGGTGGTGCCCGCGGGTGCGTGCGTCGGTGCGCCTCCCGCGCCCACGGCCCAGGAGGACAAGCCAGTGCGCTCCATCGTCAAACTCGCGGCTCCGGCCGCGGCCGCCGCCCTCTTGCTCGCTGCGTGCGGCACCACCGGTGGCGACGACACCGCGACCGGCGGCGAGTCCAGCGGCGGCAGCAGCAGCTGCCCCTCCGGCCTCAGCATCGGCTTCTTCGGCGCCCTCACCGGCCCCGACGCGAACCTGGGTGTCAACATCCAGAACGGCGTGAAGCTGGCGCTCAAGGAGCACAACGCCGAGTCCGGTGCGTGCCAGGTCAAGCTCACCCCCTACGACTCCCAGGGCGACCAGAACCAGGCCCAGGGCCTGGCCCAGAAGGCCGCCGGGGACAAGAACCTCGTCGGCCTCGTCGGTCCGGCGTTCTCCGGCGAGTCCAAGGTCGCCGACCCGATCTTCGCCGACCCCGACGTCAACCTCGTCGCGATCACCCCCTCGGCCACCAACCCCGCGCTGGCCGACAACGGCTGGAAGACCTTCTTCCGCGTGCTGGGCAACGACGCCTCGCAGGGCCCGGCCGCCGCGTCCTACATCACCGGCACCCTGGGCAAGCAGAAGGTGTACGTCGTCGACGACTCCTCCGAGTACGGCAAGGGCCTGGCCGACCTGACCCGCAAGGGCCTGGGCGCGGCCGACGTCAAGGACAACACCATCCAGAAGGGCCAGACGGACTTCTCGGCCGTCGTCGCCGACATCCGCGCCTCCGGCGCCGACGCCGTCTTCTTCGGCGGCTACTACGCCGAGGCCGGGCTGCTGCTCAAGCAGATGCGCGACGCGGGGCTGACCTCGGACCAGGTCGCCTTCGTCTCCGACGACGGCGCGAAGGACCAGGGGCTCATCACCGCGGCGGGCGAGTCCGCGGCCGAAGGCGCCTACCTCACCTGCCCGTGCCTGCCGCCGGACAAGGCCGGCGGCACCTTCGTCGCCGACTACACCAAGGAGAACGGCTCAGCGCCGGCCACCTACTCGGCCGAGGGCTACGACGCCGCGACGATCCTGCTCAAGGGCATCGCGGCCGGGAAGGTCACCCGCGCCGACCTGCTGTCCTACGTGGCCAGCTACGACGAGGCCGGTGTCACCAAGCAGCTGAAGTTCGACGACAAGGGTGAGCCCAGCGAGATCAGCGTCTGGGCCTACAAGGTCGAGGGCGGTCAGATCGTGGCCGACCAGGAGATCAAGGCTTCCTGACGTCGTCGACGGCCCCACCCGCCGCTGTGCGGGTGGGGCCGTCGCACGTCCTCACCGTCCCCCCGCTCGTTCCCCTCACCCCGGGTGGTTCCCCTGTCCACGTTTCTCGACCTGACATTCACAGGTCTGGTGATCGGCGCGATCTACGCCCTGTTCGCCCTCGGCTACACCCTCGTCTACGGCGTCCTGCGCCTCATCAACTTCGCGCACTCCGAAGTCTTCATGTGGGGCAGCTTCGGTGCCGTCTGGGCCATGACGCTGCTCGGTGCGCACTCCGGCATGAACTGGGTGGCCGCGATCGGGCTGCTGATCGTCGCGCTGGTCGTGGCCATGCTCGTCAGCGGTGGGGTCGCCCTCGTCGTCGAACGGATCGCCTACCGCCGCCTGCGTGAGAAGCACGCGCCGCCCCTGGTCGCGCTCATCTCCGCCATCGGGGCCTCGTTCATGCTGTCCGAGATCATGGGGCTGCGGGACCGCATCGCCGGCTGGGTCGGTCTCGACGGCGTCCTCGGCGACTACGTCCGCCAGGCCCGGGAGAACACCTCCTTCCCCAACCCGCTGCCCAACGTGCAGGTGCTGGCGGTCGGCGGTTTCGAGATCCGCAGCAACCAGCTCATCGTCCTCGTCGCGGCGATCCTCATGATGGTCGCGCTCGACCAGTTCGTCAGCCGCTCCCGCCTCGGCCGGGGCGTCCGCGCCGTGTCGCAGAACCCCGAGGCCGCGGCGCTGATGGGTGTGAACCAGAAGCGCGTCGTCCAGCTGACGTTCTTCATCGGTGGTCTGATGGCCGGTGCGGCGGCGCTGCTGTACCTGCTGCACATCGGGGTCACCCGCTACAACGTCGGGTTCATCCTCGGCATCAAGGCCTTCACCGCCGCCGTCCTCGGCGGCATCGGCAACATCCGCGGCGCCCTCGTCGGTGGCCTCGTCCTCGGCCTGGCCGAGAACTACGCCACGTTGTTCGGGCTGGCGTCGTCGTGGAAGGACGTCGTGTCGTTCCTGCTGCTGATCGTCGTCCTGCTGTTCCGGCCCACCGGCATCCTCGGTGAGTCCCTCGGGAAGGCCCGCGCATGAGCACCTCCGCCACGGCGAAACCCGTGAAGCTGACCCTGGTCGACCGTTGGTCGGCCCTGCCCAAACCCGCCCAGATCCTGGTCTGGGTGCTCATCGCGCTCTTCTTCTTCGTCCTGCCGCTGATGAACCTGCCGATCGTGTCCACCCCGGACGCCCAGTTCGGGTCCGTGCTGGCCACCGTCGCGAACTACGCCCTCGTCGCCCTCGGCCTGAACATCGTGCTCGGCTACGCGGGACTGCTCGACCTCGGGTACGTGGGTTTCTACGCCATCGGTGCCTACACGGTCGGGGTCGGCGGATCGCTGCACGGCCACATCAACTGGTTCGTGCTGATCATCATGGCCGTCACCATCTCCACCGCGAGCGGTCTGCTGCTCGGGGCCCCGACCCTGCGGGTGCGCGGGGACTACCTGGCGATCGTGACCCTCGGGTTCGGCGAGATCATCCGCCTCACGGCCCTGAACTCGCCGTGGCTGAACCAGGCCCGCGGTATCACCGGGATCCCGCGTCCGCCGTCCACCGAACTCTTCGGCCTGCCCAGCCTGGTCTGGGACGGGGCGACGGCCAAGGTGGACCTCGGCGACGGCGCGAAGTCGATCTTCCTGAAGTTCGGACTGCTCGACGCGGTGCCGTACTACTGGCTCGCCCTCATCGTCATCATCGTCGTCCTCATCGCCGACAAGCTGTTGCAGGCCAGCCGCGTCGGCCGTGCGTGGGAGGCCACCCGCGAGGACGAGGAGGCCGCCGAGCTCAACGGGGTCCCGACGTTCCGCTTCAAGCTGCTCGCGTTCGCCATGGGGGCGTTCGTCGGGGGGTTGTCGGGGGCGTTGTACGCCTCGCGCATCGGGTCGATCAACCCCGACTCGTTCATGATCCAGCTGTCCATGATGTTCCTCGCCGCCGTCGTCATCGGAGGCCAGGGCAACCGCTGGGGCGCCATCGTCGGCGGTGTCGTCGTGGCCTACCTGCCGGAACGCTTCCGCGAGTTCGCCGACTTCCGCATCGTCGTCTTCGGCCTGCTCCTGCTGCTGCTGGCGAACTTCCGCCCGCAGGGTCTGCTGCCACCGCGGCGGGCGAAGCGTGCCCAGCGCGCCGACGCCGCCACCAAGGAACTCGAAGGGACCGAGGAGGGCGCTCGTGCCTGAACTCACGAAGGACACCGGGAACACCGCACCGGGCCAGGCCGGCCGTGCGCTGCTGACCATGGAGAACGTCACCCTCAAGTTCGGCGGGGTCGTCGCCCTCAACGAGGTCTCCTTCGAGATCCGCGAGGGGGAGATCCTCGGCCTGATCGGCCCCAACGGCGCCGGCAAGACGACGTGCTTCAACGCCCTCACCGGCGTCTACCAGCCGACGTCGGGCCGGGTCGTCTTCGACGGGCAGCCGCTGGGCAAGCGCAAGCGGTTCCAGATCAACCGTCTCGGGATCGCCCGCACGTTCCAGAACATCCGCCTGTTCGGGAACATGACCGCGCGGGAGAACGTCCTCGTCGGGGCCGACTCCCACCACCGCTCGGGGGTGATCAACTCGCTGTTCCGGTTGCCCCGGCACCGGCGCGAGACCCGTGAGGGACACCGGCTGGCCGAGGAACTGCTCGAGATGATGGACCTGTCCCACCGGGCGGACGACCTGGCGCGCAACCTCTCCTACGGCGAGCAGCGCCGCCTGGAGATCGCCCGCGCCCTGGCCACCCGGCCGAAGCTGCTCTGCCTGGACGAACCCGCCGCGGGTTTCAACCCGGTCGAGAAGCAGCGGTTGATGGACCTGATCCGCCGGGTCCGCGACATGGGCAACACGGTCCTGCTCATCGAGCACGACATGCGCCTGGTCATGGGCGTCACCGACCGGATCGTCGTCCTGGAGTTCGGGAAGAAGATCGCCGACGGCCTCCCCGCGGACATCCGCAACGACCCCGCCGTCATCGCCGCCTACCTCGGCGTCGAGTCCGAGGAGGACGACCAGTGAGCACGCCGACGCAGAAGACCCTCGGTGAGACCCAGCTCGTCGTCGACGACCTCAGCGTCAACTACGGGCGCATCGAGGCCATCCGCAACGTCTCCTTCAGCGTCCCCCAGGGCGGGATCGCGACGCTCATCGGCGCCAACGGGGCCGGCAAGACGACCACGCTCAAGACGGTGTCGGGTCTGCGGACCGTGCGGACCGGCCGGATCGTGTTCGAGGGCGAGGACATCACCAAGGTGCCCTCGCACAAGCTCGTCACGAAGGGGCTCTGCCAGGCCCCGGAGGGTCGGGGGACGTTCGTCGGGATGACGGTCGAGGAGAACCTCGACATGGGCGCCTACACCCGCAAGGACCGGCGTTCCGCGGCCTACCGGAGCGACCTCGACCGCGTCTACACGTTGTTCCCGCGGTTGAAGGAACGCCGCACCCAGTTCGCCGGGACGATGTCGGGCGGGGAGCAGCAGATGCTCGCCATCGGGCGCGCCCTCATGAGTCGACCCCGCGTGCTGCTCCTGGACGAGCCGTCCATGGGCCTCGCGCCCAAGCTCATCCAGCAGATCTTCTCGATCATCGTGGAGATCAACCAGCAGGGCACCACCGTCCTGCTCGTCGAGCAGAACGCCGCCCAGGCGCTGCGGATCTCCGACGTGGCCTACGTCCTGGAGACCGGAACCGTCGTGCGAACGGGCACGGGGGCCGAACTGGCCGCGGACGACTCCATCCGCGCCGCCTACCTCGGGGGCGACGTCTAGGCCCTCCCCGTCCGTCACGACGCCGCAGACCCCGGGAGCCCGGCTCCCGGGGTCAGCGTGCGCCTGATCGCGGGCGTGGCGGATCGTCACGTTGACAGCACAATCGAGCACACAGCGTCGAAGGTGACGCCCAGATCGTGGGGGTACCTTCCGCCCCGGCGCTCCCGTGCCCTAGTGTCCGGCGCAGTCGCCACGAGCAAGCGGGGCGGCCACCGGAGCGGGGGCCCGGTCTGCTTCGTCGGGTGCGTCGACGCACCTCGTGGAAGGGGATCACGTGGCACGACCTGCCCTGGAGGTCAGAGACGCCGGCACGGGCGATCTCGACGCCCTCATGGAGCTCTACTCGAGCGCCCGCTTCGACCAGGGCCAGCTGCGCGCCTCGGTGGGCAGCGTCCGGGCCCGGCTCGAGCGGGCGATGGAGGCCGGCGAGGTCCAGGTGCTCATCGCGTTCCTGGGCGCCGAGCCCGCCGGCTACGCCCTCCTGACGACCTCGCCGTTGCTGCCGCTGGGCAGCACCGCGGGCCCCAGCATCGAACACCTCCACGTCGTCCCGGCGCTGCGGCGTCGCGGGGTCGGCCGGGCGCTGCTGCGTCGTGCGCTGCACCTGGCCCAGGCCGAGGGCGCCGAGCAGATCGCCTGCACCGTCCTGCCGGGTGACCGCGACTACACCCGCTACATGGCCCGCCTCGGGTTCGCGCCCGCCGTGGTGCGCCGCGCGGTCCCCGTCCACGTCCTGCGCCGGCGTCTCTCCGAGGGACCCGCCGCCCTCGTGCACACGACCGACGTCGTGGCCCGGCGCCGCTCGTTGCGGGCCCGGCTGGCCCGCTCGGCGGCCCCGACGACTCCCGGCACGGGCGTCCCGACCGCCTCCTGAGGCTCAAGACCACCTCCGGGGTGCCGACACCCCGAAGGTGAGCACGTCGGAAGCAGCTGCCGCCATCGTCGCCGCCATGCGGGCCGACGAGCGGTCCCGCGTCTGCGCCATCGACCACGAGGGTGTGCTCGTCACCGTCCCCGCGAGCCTGGAACTGCCCGCGGGGAGCGCGCTCACCCCGCCCGGCCACCGCACGACGCTGGCCCACCTCGTGGACTCCCTGGACCTGATGCGCGTGGTCGAGATGTGGGAGTCCGTGCAGGTCGACGGCGTCGCCTCCGGCGTGGTCCGGCTGCCGGGCAACCCCGAGCAGTACGCCCTCGCCTTCGCCGACGCCCGCGCGGAGCACGGGTGCTACCTGGCCTCGCTGACCCCGCTCGGGGTCACCCTGGTGGGGACCGGCAGCGGCGCCCAGGAGATCACCCGCGTCATCGAGGAGGTGCGTCCGCGCACCGCCACCCTGCGCAAGGACTCCCACGCCCTCATCACCGAGGTCGGTGACCGGGCCGAACGCCTCCTGGGACACCCCGCCGCGGCGATGCTGGGACACCGCTCCACGGAGTTCCTGCACCCCGACGACGTCGCCGTCGCCCTCGACGGGTGGATGCAGATGCTGAGCACCGGAGTCGGCTACCGGTCGCGGCTGCGCCACCGTCGCGGCGACGGCAGCTGGCTCTGGCTCGAGGTCGTGCAGCAGCTCGCGCCCACCGCCGACGGCACCCTGTCCGTGGTCGCCGAACTCACCGACATCAGCACCGAGATGGCCGCCGTGGAGGAGCTGCGTCGCCGGGAGCGGCTCTTCCGCCGAACCGTCGAGGCGCTGCCCGTCGGCCTGCTCCGGATGGACCTGCAGGGCCGCGTCGTCCAGGTCAACGCCCGCTTCGGCGCGCTGCTGGGCTCGCCCGCGGGCCTGGCCGAGGACGCCTCGCTGGCTGCCCGCCTCGCCGACTGCGGCGAGGACTGCGCCACTCGCACCCTGGCCGCCGTGCAGGCCTGCCTCACCGGGGGTGACGACGCCCGCGTCCAGGTCACCGTCGGCGGCGACGACTGGTCCGGCGCCCAGCACTGCTCGATCGACGTCGTCCCCCTGGGCGACGACGACGGTGAACCCGGTGTCGTGCTCGTCGTCCAGGACGTCACCGAGGCCGTGCGCGCTCAGCGGCGCCTCGCCCACCGCGCGACCACCGACGGCCTCACCGGCTGCCTCAACCGCTCCGCCGTGCTGAGCGCCCTCGACGACGCGCTCGCCACCGCCCCGACCGGGGGCGAGCACGCCCCCGCGGTGATCTTCTTCGACCTCGACGGCTTCAAGTCCGTCAACGACCGCCTCGGGCACGCCGTCGGCGACGCGCTGCTGATCCGGGTCAGCGAGGTCCTGCGCGAGGTCGTCGCCGTCCACCCCGGAGGCGCCGAGGTCTCCCGCCTCGGCGGCGACGAGTTCCTCGTCGTGCTGCACCGCAGCGAGGACCAGCAGGAGGTCGAGGACCTCGCCCGGCGCGCCTGCGAGACGCTGCGCGAGAACCTGCCCCGCACCCCGCAGCTGGCCGGGGACCTGCACCGGCTGCCCATCGGGTCCAGCGCCGGCTCCGCGCGGGCCGTCCCCGGCGACACCGCCGGCACGCTGGTCGCCCGCGCCGACGCCGCCATGTACGTGGCGAAGCGCGCCGGGCGCCGGGCGGACTGGAGCGACCCCGGCCGTTGACCCCTCGCTGGTGAGGCCGGTGTCGGAGGGGCTGGCTACCCTGACCGACGTGACACCCGCTGCCTCCACGCCCACTCGCGCCGCCGCGAAGAAGACCGCCGCGAAGCCCGCGAAGAAGGCGGCGCCCACCCGCCCCCGGCTGCTGCTCATCGACGGCCACTCGATGGCCTACCGCGCCTTCTACGCCCTGCCGGTGCAGAACTTCGCGACGACGACGGGCCAGCCGACGAACGCCGTCTACGGCTTCACCTCGATGCTCATCAACCTGCTGCGCGACGAGGACCCGACCCACTTCTGCGTCACCTTCGACGTCTCGCGCGCCTCCTTCCGCACCCAGGTCTACGCCGAGTACAAGGGCACCCGGACCAAGAGCCCGGACGAGTTCCGCGGGCAGGTGGACCTGGTCAAGGAGGTCCTCACCGCCCTGCGGGTGCCGATCGTCGAGATCGAGGGCTACGAGGCCGACGACGTCATCGCGACCCTCACCGAACGGGCCGTCGAGCAGGGTTTCGAGGTCCTCATCTCCAGCGGGGACCGCGACGCCTTCCAGCTCGTCCGCGACGAGGTCACCGTCCTCTACCCGGTCAAGGGGGTCTCCGAACTGATCCGGATGACCCCCGAGGCCGTGGAGGCGAAGTACGGCGTCCCGCCGCAGCGCTACCCCGACCTCGCGGCCCTGGTGGGGGAGACCTCGGACAACCTGCCCGGGGTGCCGGGCGTCGGCGCGAAGACCGCCGCGAAGTGGATCAACCTCTACGACGGCCTCGACGGCGTCATCGCCAACGCCGACCTCGTCAAGGGCAAGGCGGGGGAGAGCCTGCGCGAGCACCTCGACTCCGTCATCCGCAACCGACGACTCAACGCCCTGGTCAACGACCTCCAGCTCTCCGCGACCATCCCCGAGCTGATCCGCCGCGCCTGGGACCGCGAGGAGGTCCACACCGTCTTCGACGGTCTGGAGTTCCGCGTCCTGCGCGACCGGCTGTTCGCGACGCTGGAATCGGCCGAACCGGAGGCCGAGGAGGGATTCGGCGTCGACGGCGCGATCCTGCTCGGCGGCGAGGTGGCCCCCTGGCTGCTGGAGCACGCCCAGGGCCGGACCGGACTGCAGGTCACGGGGGAGTGGGGACGCGGCACGGGCGAGGTCACCGGCCTCTCCTTCGCCGGCGCCGACGGCGTCGCCGCCTGGATCGACCCGGTCACCCTCGAACCGGGCGACGAGCAGGCCCTCGCCGCCTGGCTCGCCGATCCCGCACGACCCAAGGTCGCCCACGACGTGAAGGGCCCCAGCCACGCCCTGCTCGCCCGCGGCTGGGAGCTGGCCGGGGTCGTCTTCGACACCGCCCTCGCCGCCTACCTGTGCCGGCCCGACCAGCGCAGCTACGACCTCGCCGACCTGTCCGTGCGCCACCTCAAGCGCGAGCTGCGCGCCGAGGGCTCCGCGCCCGGTTCGCCCGCCGAACCCGTCGACGAGCAGCTCACCCTCGACGGTGACGACGGTCCCGTCGGCGGTGACGAGCAGGCCCGCGCCGAGGAGGGCATGGTCCGGGCGCTCGCGATCTCCGAGCTGGCCGGGGTGCTCGCGACCGAGCTCGAGGAGCGCGGCGGCACCCGGCTGCTGCACGAGGTCGAACTGCCGCTCGTCGGGGTGCTCGCTCGCCAGGAACGCGTCGGCGTCGCCGTCGACGGACAGCTGCTGACCGACCTGGAGGCGCACTTCGCCGAGCGCGTCGCGCAGGCGCAGACCCTCGCCTACGAGGTCATCGGCACCGAGATCAACCTCGGCTCGCCCAAGCAGCTGCAGACCGTGCTCTTCGAACAGCTGGAGATGCCGAAGACGAAGCGCACCAAGACCGGGTACACGACGGACGCCGACGCGCTGGCCGCGCTCTTCGTCAAGACCGAGCACCCGTTCCTGGCCCACCTGCTCGAGCACCGCGACGCGTCCCGGCTGCGCCAGACCGTCGAGGGGCTGCAGAAGTCCGTGGCCGACGACGGCCGCATCCACACGACGTACCAGCAGATGATCGCCGCGACCGGTCGGCTGTCCTCCACGGACCCGAACCTGCAGAACATCCCGATCCGCACCGAGGAGGGACGCCGGATCCGGGAGGCGTTCGTCGTCGGCTCCTACGCAGCTGGTGGGGGGGAGTTCGAGTGCTTGCTCACGGCCGACTACTCCCAGATCGAGATGCGGATCATGGCCCACCTCTCCGGGGACGAGGGGCTGATCGCCGCCTTCACCTCCGGCGAGGACCTGCACCGCTTCGTCGGCAGTCGCGTCTTCCACGTGGAACCCGCCGACGTGACGTCGGAGATGCGCGCGAAGATCAAGGCGATGTCCTACGGACTCGCCTACGGCCTCAGCGCCTTCGGGCTCTCCAACCAGCTGAAGATCTCCACCGAGGAGGCCAAGGGCCTCATGGACGAGTACTTCGAACGCTTCGGCGGGGTGCGCGACTACCTGTTCGGTGTCGTCGAGGAGGCCCGCCGGACCGGGTGGACCGAGACGATCATGGGTCGTCGCCGCTACCTCCCCGACCTCGCCAGCGACAACCGCCAGCGACGCGAGATGGCCGAGCGGATGGCCCTCAACGCGCCCATCCAGGGTTCGGCGGCCGACATCATCAAGGTCGCGATGCTCGACCTGGACCGGGGTCTGCGGGAGTCCGGGCTGCGCTCGCGGCTGCTGCTGCAGGTCCACGACGAACTCGTCCTCGAGGTCGCCGAGGGCGAGCGCGAGGCCCTGGAGGCCCTGGTGCGCTCGACGATGGCGGGGGCGGCGGACCTGGCCGTGCCGTTGGACGTGTCGGTCGGCGTCGGGCGCAGCTGGCACGAAGCGGGGCACTGACCCCGGTCGTGCGGGTCGCCGCGGTGGTCACCCCCGCAGCGACCGGCCGACCTGCCACCGGTCCGTCCCGGCGCTGCCGCACCGTGGAGTGAGGTGTGGGTGTGCCGGACAGGTCGCCCTGACGCCCACTCCGTCCCACCCACACCTCACTCCACGTGGTGACACCGATGGTTGCGACGGTCCGGGGCGTGGGTGGGCAGAGTCACGGCAGGTCAGCGACCAGGACCAGGGTCCCCGGGAGGAGCTCTCCGCGCAGCCGGCTCCACCCGCCCCACACGGCGTCGCCGGCGGCCCACTCGGGTTCGACCAGGTCGCGCACCACGAACCCGGCGCTGACGAGGAGCCGCACCCAGTCGCCGACGGTGCGGTGGTGCTCGGCGTAGGTCACGACGCCGTGCTCGTCGGCCTCGACGTAGGCCCGGCGGTCGAAGTAGGAGTGGGTGGCGGTGAGGCCCTCGGGGCCGGGGACGTCGGGCAGGGCCCACCGCAGCGGGTGCGGGACGCTCGCCGCGAACCGGCCGCCCGGGCGCAGCACGCGGGCGGACTCCGCGAGCACGGCGTCCGCGTCGGCGACGAAGGGCAGTGCCCCGTAGGAGGTGAAGACGACGTCGAAGCTGTCGTCGGCGAAGGGCAGCACCCGGGCGTCGCACTGCACCAGCGGCACCCCGGCGGCGTGCGCCGCGTCGGAACCCTCGCGCAGCATCCCGAGGGAGAGGTCGCTGGCCACGACCCGTCCGCCGCGCGCGGCGACCCAGCGGGCGCACTGCGCGGCCCCGGCGCCGAACTCCAGGACGGTCCTCCCGGTCAGGTCGCCGAGCAACCCCGCGTCGGCCTCGCGCAGGCCCTCCGGTCCCCAGACCAGCTCCGAGCCCTCCCGGTCGTCACCGAGGAAGGCGCCGTGCTCGCGGCGGTACCCGTCGGCCTCGGCGTCCCACCAGCGGCGCTGGGCGGCCACGGTCTCGCTCGCGCCGACGCTGCGGCGTCCCACGGAGGGCTGGTCGGGGAGTTCCTCGGTGCTCACCGGGAGATCGTCCCAGTCACCCCGGTGCCGGGGCGGCTTTGCCCCCTCCGCCGCACACAGGTAAGCTCGTACGGCTTGCGTCCCCAGGTTCCACCTACGGTTCCCCCGGGTGGCGCAGGTGGCGGCCGGGACGACCCGGGCCCGCGACCCTACGACTGTCCATGACGGAGCCCCTACCTCCATGACGACCACCACGACCGCGCCGGCGGGCACCACTCCTCAGATCGCGATCAACGACATCGGATCGGCTGAGGACTTCCTTGCCGCGGTCGACGCGACCATCAAGTACTTCAACGACGGTGACATTGTCTCCGGCACCATCGTGAAGGTCGACCGTGACGAGGTCCTCCTCGACATCGGTTACAAGACCGAGGGCGTCATCCCCTCGCGCGAGCTCTCGATCAAGCACGACGTCGACCCCAACGAGGTCGTCGGTGTCGGCGACGAGGTCGAGGCCCTGGTCCTCCAGAAGGAGGACAAGGAAGGCCGTCTGATCCTGTCCAAGAAGCGCGCTCAGTACGAGCGTGCCTGGGGCACCATCGAGGCCAAGAAGGAAGCCGACGAGGTCGTCGAGGGCGTCGTCATCGAGGTCGTCAAGGGCGGCCTCATCCTCGACATCGGTCTGCGCGGCTTCCTGCCCGCGTCGCTGGTCGAGATGCGTCGTGTCCGCGACCTGCAGCCCTACGTCGGCAAGACGATCGAAGCCAAGATCATCGAGCTGGACAAGAACCGCAACAACGTGGTCCTGTCCCGCCGTGCCTGGCTCGAGCAGACCCAGTCGGAGGTTCGCCAGAACTTCCTCACGACCCTGCAGAAGGGTCAGGTCCGCTCCGGCGTCGTCTCCTCGATCGTCAACTTCGGTGCGTTCGTGGACCTGGGCGGCGTCGACGGTCTCGTCCACGTCTCCGAGCTGTCCTGGAAGCACATCGACCACCCCTCCGAGGTCGTCGAGGTCGGTCAGGAAGTCACCGTCGAGGTCCTCGACGTGGACATGGACCGCGAGCGCGTGTCCCTGTCGCTCAAGGCGACGCAGGAAGACCCGTGGCAGCAGTTCGCCCGGACCCACGCGATCGGTCAGGTCGTGCCGGGCAAGGTCACCAAGCTCGTCCCGTTCGGTGCGTTCGTGCGCGTCGACGACGGCATCGAGGGCCTGGTCCACATCTCCGAGCTGGCCGAGCGCCACGTCGAGGTGCCGGAGCAGGTCGTCCAGGTCAACAGCGACATCTTCGTCAAGGTCATCGACATCGACCTCGAGCGTCGCCGGATCTCGCTGTCGCTGAAGCAGGCCACCGAGGCCCTCGCGGCCGCGGGCGAGGAGTTCGACCCCTCGCTCTACGGCATGGCGGCGGACTACGACGAGCAGGGGAACTACAAGTACCCCGAGGGCTTCGACCCCGAGACCAACGACTGGCTCGAGGGCTTCGAGACCCAGCGCGAGGAGTGGGAAGGGCAGTACGCCCTCGCCCACGAGCGCTGGGAGGCCCACAAGAAGTCCGTGGCCGAGCAGGCCGAGGCCGAGGCGAAGGCCGAAGCCGAGGGCGTCACCGCGGCGTCGACGACCAGCAGCTCCAGCTCCTCGAGCAGCAGCAGCTCTTCGTCCTCCGCTCCGTCGTCCTACACCTCCGAGGCTCCGGAGGCCGCCGGCACGCTGGCGTCCGACGAGGCCCTGGCGGCCCTGCGCGAGAAGCTCACCGGCGGGAACTGATCCTCCGCTGACACGCTGATCGACTGACGAAGGCCCCGACCGGATCCCGGTCGGGGCCTTTGTCGTGCCGGGGGTGTCCGGTCAGCGGGGGGCGGCGGTGCTGGAACGGACGATCAGAGCGGGGGAGACCGGACCGGTCTCGACGACGCGCTCGCCCAGGCGGCCGAGCAGCACCCGCACGCAGCGGCGGCCGATCTCGGCGAAGTCCTGGCTGACCGTCGTCAGCGGGGGGAAGAGGAACCGCGCTTCGGGGATGTCGTCGAAGCCGACGACGCTCACGTCCTCGGGGACGGAGCGGCCCACGTCGGCCAGCGCCCGCAGGACCCCCACGGCCATGTGGTCGTTGGCGACGAAGAGGGCGCTGACCTCATCCACCGGCAGTCCACCCAGCGCCAGGTACCCCGACTGCGCGGACCAGTCGCCGCGGACGGGACGGGGCACGACCCGCACGCGCTCGACCAGCGCGGTCCGCCAGCCCGTGGAGCGTGCCCGCGACTCCGCCCAGTCCCGGGGCCCGGCGACGTGGTGGACCGTGGTGTGCCCGAGGTCGAGCAGGTGGTGGGTCGCCTCCCGGGCCGCGGTGACCTCGGCCCAGTAGGCGTCGGCGATCCCGGCCCCGTCGAGGCCGGGGGCCAGCACGCAGGGGAACGCGGCGTCCACCGCGCGGACGGCCTCCTGCGAGGCGTCCTCGGGGACGACGGCGATGGCGCCGTCCACGTACTGCGAGCGGAGTTCCTCCAGCGCCGTCCGCACACCGTCGGGCGTGAGGTCGGGCAGCATCACGAGCGAGACGGAGTACCCGGCCGCACGCGCCGCCTCCTGGATCCCGGACAGCGTGGTGACGCTGCCGTAGAGCGAGGTGTCGGCCGCGACCACGCCGATGCGGTGGGAGCGCCGAGTGACGAGGGTCCGGGCGGCGATGTTGGGCCGGTAGCCGAGCTCGGCGATGGCGAGCTCGACGCGTTCGCGGGTGCGGCGCGCGACGGAGGGACTGCCGCGCACCACGCGGGAGACGGTCTGCTGGGAGACGCCGGCCAGCGCGGCGACGTCGGCGAGGACCGGAACGCGCGACTCGGCCTCGGGGGCAGCGGCGCCCCGGGCCTCGGAATCGGCGGACATGCCACTTCCTGACTGGTGAGCAGGTCTCGCCCCTCATCGCTGAGGGACGGGAGAAGGGCTGAGGAACGACGGGGGTGCGGGGGAGTGCTCCTGTCGGCGTCGACCTCGCGGCGTCAGGGTAACCCACGCCCGCACTACCACGTGCACCTTCTCGGCGTCTGGGTGAACAGCTTGACGAGCGCGTTTGGCAACGTTAACAATGAAGTCACCAGTCACACCAGATCGTCAGATCGACCTGCTGTCGGGCGCTGGGACGAGGAAGCTCGAGCCCCGCAGCGAACATCCATCCCCCAGCGCCGTCCGGCGCACACTCAGTGCCGCGCGAGCTCGTTCGCGCGGCATTCACGAGGTACAGAGGAGTTCCGCCGTGATGAAACGCCGCAGTGCCCTTGCCGTCTTCGGCGCAGGAATCGCCTTCACCCTCGCCGCCTGTGGTGGTGGCGGTGCGGGCACCGACACCGCCAGCGGTGACGGCAGTTCCTCCGCCAAGCCCTCCGACGTCACCGTCGGCGTCTCGATGCCGACCCAGACCTCCGAGCGCTGGATCGCCGACGGCAACAACGTCGAGGCGGGCCTCAAGAAGGCCGGCTACAAGGTCGACAAGCAGTTCGCCAACGACGACATCCCGACGCAGGCGCAGCAGATCGACCAGATGATCACCAAGGGCGACAAGGTCCTCATCATCGCCGCCATCGACGGTACGGCGCTGACCAGCCAGCTCACCGCCGCCAAGGCCGCGGGCATCAAGGTCATCTCCTACGACCGCCTCATCCGCGGCTCGGCCGACGTCGACTTCTACGTGTCGTTCGACAACTACAAGGTCGGTGTGCAGCAGGGCACCTCGCTGCTGACCGGTCTCGGCCTGCTGAACGCCGACGGAACCCCCGGCACCGCCACCGGCCCGTTCAACGTGGAACTCTTCGCCGGTTCCCTGGACGACAACAACGCGCAGTTCTTCTGGGACGGTGCGATCGACACCCTGCAGCCCTTCATCGACAAGGGTCAGATCGTCGTCAAGTCGAAGCAGTCGAAGATCGACCAGGCCGCCATCCTCCGTTGGCAGCAGGAGGTCGCGCAGCAGCGCATGGAGAACCTCCTGACCTCCGCCTACAACGACGGCAGCAAGGTCGACGGCGTCCTCTCGCCCTACGACGGCATCTCCCGCGGCATCATCACCGCGCTGCAGAACGCCGGCTACGGCAGCGGCGACAAGAAGATGCCGGTCATCACCGGTCAGGACGCCGAGATCGCCTCCGTCAAGCTCATCAACGACGGCGTGCAGTACTCGACCATCTTCAAGGACACCCGCAAGCTCGCCGACGAGGCCGTCACCGCCGCCGGCGACATCCTCGCCGGCAAGGAGCCCACGGCGAACGACACCAAGACGTACGACAACGGCGTCAAGGTCGTCCCGGCCTTCCTGCTCGAGTCCCAGGTCGTCACCAAGGACAACGTGAAGACCGCCCTGGTCGACACCAAGTACTACACCCAGGCCGAGGTCGACGCCGGCAAGGCCAGCTGACCCACCACGTGAACCTCCCGCCCCGGCCCGGTCTCCGCGGCCGGGGCGGGATCCGTGGTGCTCCAGCACGAAAACCCCCATCCAGAACGAGGGACGACGGTTCACCGATGACCGACACAACCCAGGCGTCGACTTCAGCGACGCGGCCCACCATCCTGGAGATGCGTTCCATCACCAAGACCTTCCCCGGGGTCAAGGCGCTGTCCGACGTCTCCCTGTCGGTCCGTCGCGGTGAGGTGCACGCCATCTGCGGCGAGAACGGCGCCGGGAAGTCGACGCTGATGAAGGTCCTCTCCGGGGTCTACCCCTACGGGACCTACGAGGGCGAGATCCACTTCGACGGCAAGCTCTCGCAGTTCTCGGGGATCGCCGACAGCGAGAAGACCGGCATCGCGATCATCCACCAGGAGCTCGCGCTGGTGCCCTACCTGTCGGTCGCCGAGAACATGTTCCTCGGCAACGAGATCAAGGGCCGCGGCGGTCTCATCGACTGGAACCGCACGAACGGCGAGGCGTCGAAGCTGCTGGCTCGCGTCGGGCTCGACGAGAACCCGACGACGCCGATCGGGCAGCTCGGCGTCGGCAAGCAGCAGCTGGTCGAGATCGCCAAGGCCATCAGCAAGGACGTCCGCCTGCTGATCCTGGACGAGCCGACCGCGGCGCTCAACGACAACGACTCCGCCCACCTCCTCGACCTGCTGCGCCAGCTGCGGGAGGAGGGGATGACCTGCATCATGATCTCGCACAAGCTGAACGAGATCGAGGCCATCTCGGACTCGGTGACGATCATCCGCGACGGTCGCACCATCGAGACCCTCGACATGCGCGCCGACGCCGTCACCGAGGACCGCATCATCCGCGGGATGGTCGGCCGTGACCTCGACAGCCGTTACCCCGAGCGCGAGTCGAACCCGGGCGAGGAGGTCCTCCGCATCGAGGACTGGACCGTCGGGCACCCCGTGCAGGACCGGTTGGTCGTCGACCACGCGAGCCTGAACGTGCGGGCCGGCGAGGTCGTGGGGATCGCCGGGCTGATGGGCGCCGGGCGCACCGAACTCGCGATGAGCGTCTTCGGTCGCAGCTACGGCCGCTACCTCGGTGGGCAGCTGTTCCACCGCGGCAAGCCCTTCCAGACCCGCAACGTCGGCGAGGCGATCAAGCACGGGCTCGCCTACGCCACCGAGGACCGCAAGAAGTACGGCCTCAACCTCATCGACGACATCAAGCGCAACGTCTCCGCGGCGGCCCTCGACAAACTCGCCACCGGCGGTTTCGTCGACGCCAACGAGGAGATCAAGGTCGCCGAGGACAGCAAGCGGAGCATGAACATCAAGGCTCCGACGGTGACGGCCCTGACCGGGAAGCTCTCCGGCGGGAACCAGCAGAAGGTCGTCCTGTCGAAGTGGATCTACTCCGACCCCGACGTGCTGATCCTCGACGAACCCACGCGCGGCATCGACGTCGGCGCGAAGTACGAGATCTACACGATCATCAACCGGCTGGTGGCCGCAGGCAAGGCCGTCATCGTCATCTCGTCCGAACTGCCCGAACTGCTGGGCATCTGCGACCGCATCTACACCCTCTCGGCCGGCCGGATCACCGGTGAGGTGCCGATCGCCGAGGCATCGCAGGAGAGCCTGATGGTCCTCATGACGAAGGACCGCTCGCTCACCACCACCCCCACCCCTCAGGAGCACACCGCATGAGCGGCACCAGCACGGTCAAGAAGGCGACGCCGCCGCCGGCGCCGAAGACCGGTTCGGCCAACCCCCTCGTCGCCATCACGGCGAACCTGCGCGAGAGCGGCATCTACATCGCGTTCGTCGTGGTCGTGGCGCTGTTCTGGCTGATCACCGACAACCACCTGTCGCTCAGCCCGGGCAACATCACCAACATCATCCTGCAGTACTCCTACGTCCTGGTGCTGGCCATCGGGATGGTCATCGTCATCGTCGCCGGCCACATCGACCTCTCGGTCGGGTCTGTCGTCGCCCTCACGGGGGCGGTCTCGGCGAAACTGGTGATCGGTGACGGTCACGCGTGGTGGGTCGGCATCCTCGCCGCCCTCGGGGTCGGGATCCTCATCGGTGCCTGGCAGGGTTTCTGGGTCGCCTTCGTCGGCATCCCCGCCTTCATCGTCACGCTGGCCGGGATGCTGCTGTTCCGCGGTTTCACGCTGTTCGTGCTGGACAACGTCTCGCTCTCGCCCTTCCCCGAGCAGTACGGCAAGGTCGCGACCGGGTTCATCAACGGTCTGTTCGGCGGGTACGGCTACGACGCGTTCACCCTCTTCATCGGGGTCGTCGCGGTCGTCGCCTTCGCCGTGGGTCAGTTCCGCACCCGGTTGGCCAAGGTCCGCTACCAGCAGGTCGTCGAGGCGCTCCCGCTGTTCGTGCTGCGCATCGTCCTGGTGGCGCTCGTGGTCATGGCCATCGCGTGGAAGCTCGCGCACAGCCGTGGTCTGCCGATCGTCCTCATCATCCTGGCCGTCCTGATCCTGGCCTACTCCGTGATCATGAAGAGCACGGTGTTCGGTCGTCAGGTGTACGCCATCGGCGGGAACCTCGCTGCGGCGCAGCTGTCCGGCGTGAACGTCCGTCGGGTGAACTTCTGGATCTTCGTCAACATGGGCTTCCTGGCCGCGGTCGCGGGGGTCATCTTCTCCTCGCGGTCCAACGGAGCCCAGCCGAGCGCCGGCGTCGGCTTCGAGCTCGACGCGATCGCCGCGGCCTTCATCGGCGGCGCGGCCGTCACCGGCGGCATCGGCAAGATCCAGGGCGCCATGATCGGTGGTCTGCTCGTCGGCGTGATCTCCAACGGCATGCAGCTGCTGGGCCTCGACCAGTCCCTGCAGTCGGTCATCAAGGGCCTCGTGCTGCTCCTCGCTGTCGCGTTCGACGTCTACAACAAGCGTCGCGGTGGGGTGCGCTGACCCGCCACCCCCACGACGAAGGGCCCGACCGCAGCGATGCGGTCGGGCCCTTCGCCGTTCCCCGGCGGTACCGGGTCAGCGACGCGACAACCGGCGCCACAGGCTGTCCCGGCGCCGGTAGTGCGGGCAGTCGCACTCGCTGCAGTCGCTCCCGCGCCGGTAGTGCTGGTGGTGGACCGCGGGGTGCCCGCAGACGCAGAGGCGTTCGGGCTGTCCGCTCATCGCTTCCTCCGGCACTCGGGGTTCCAGACTAGGTGATCCGTTAGGGTCCGACCGTGCTGAGAGTGGGCCTCACCGGGGGCATCGGGGCGGGCAAGTCGACCGGGTCGCGGTCGCTGGCGGCCCTGGGTGCCGTCATCGTCGACGCCGACCTGCTGGCCCGGGAGGTCGTCGCCCCCGGAACACCGGGTCTGGCCTCGATCGTCGAGCACTTCGGGACCGGGGTCCTGGGGGCGGAGGGTGACCTCGACCGTCCGTCGTTGGGGCGCATCGTGTTCCAGGACGCGCAGGCCCGGACGGTGCTGAACGGCATCGTGCACCCGTTGGTCGCGGCCCGGCGGGCCGAGCTGGCCGCCGCCGCGCCGACCGACGCGATCGTCGTCGAGGACGTCCCGCTCCTCGTGGAGACCGGTGCGGCGCCCGGTTTCCCGCTGGTCGTCGTCGTCGAGGCGGACGCGCCGGAGCGGCTGCGCCGGCTCGTCGAGGACCGCGGGATGAGTCCGGAGGACGCCCGCGCCCGGCTCGCGGCCCAGGCGAGCGACGACGAGCGCCGGGCCGTCGCCGACGTCCTGCTGGCGAACCCGCGCCGCCCCGCGGGAGCACCGGACCCCCTCGCGGGGCTCGTCGAGACCCTCTGGCGGGAGCGGCTGCTCCCCTTCGAGGCCGACCTCCGCGCCCGCCGGTCCGCCGCCCGCGGGCCGGTGGCGCTCGTGGACCCCGACCCGGGCTGGGCGGCCGCCGGCGCGCGCACCTGCGCGCGGGTGTCCCGGGTGGCGGGGGCGCGGGCCCTCGACGTGCAGCACACCGGCTCCACCGCCGTCCCCGGGCTGGTGGCGAAGGACGTGATCGACGTGCAGGTCGTGGTGGCCGACCTCGAGACGGCGGCCGCGGTGGCCGAGGACCTGCTCGCCGTCGGGCTGGTCCGCGAGCCCGGGCGCTGGTGGGACCGGTTGCCCGGCGGGGGCGAGGTGGACAAGGCCCTGGCCTCCAACGCCGATCCCGGCCGGGCCGTCAACTGCCACGTCCGCCCGGTCTCCTCGCCCGCCGTCGCGCACGCGCTGGCCTTCCGGGACGCGCTCCGGGCCGACGCCGGGCTGCGCGAGCGCTACGTCGCGCTCAAACGGGCCCTCGCAGCGTCCACCGGCGACACCGAGGCCTACGCCGCCGGCAAGTCCGCCTTCGTCGACGAGGTGCTCGCGCAGCGCTGAGGGGCTCGTGTCGGAGGTCCCGCCTAGGCTTCCCCCCATGCGGCCGACGACAGACATCGAGCGCCGGGTGGCGCCCTTCGAGGTGGTCTCCGAGTTCTCACCCTCGGGCGACCAGCCCGCGGCCATCGCGGAGCTCGCGAAGCGGGTGAACGCGGGGGAGCAGGACGTCGTGCTCCTCGGCGCGACGGGTACCGGCAAGTCGGCGACGACGGCCTGGCTCATCGAGCAGGTCCAGCGGCCCACCCTGGTGATGGCCCCCAACAAGACCCTCGCGGCGCAGCTGGCCAACGAGTTCCGCGAACTCCTGCCCAACAACGCGGTCGAGTACTTCGTCTCCTACTACGACTACTACCAGCCCGAGGCCTACGTCCCGCAGTCGGACACCTACATCGAGAAGGACTCCTCGGTCAACGACGAGGTCGAACGGCTGCGGCACTCGGCCACCAACTCGCTGCTGACGCGGCGCGACGTCATCGTCGTGGCGTCGGTGTCGTGCATCTACGGGCTGGGTACCCCGCAGGAGTACGTCGACCGCATGGTCCCGCTCAAGGTCGGCGACACCATCGAGCGCGACGACCTGCTGCGCAAGTTCATCGTTGAGCAGTACACCCGCAACGACCTCGCCTTCACCCGGGGCACCTTCCGCGTCCGCGGGGACACCGTGGAGATCATCCCGGTGTACGAGGAGCACGCGATCCGCATCGAGTTCTTCGGCGACGAGATCGACAAGCTCTACACGCTGAACCCCCTCAACGGGGAGGTCCTGCGCGAGGAGGAGCACGTCTACATCTTCCCCGCCTCGCACTACGTGGCCGGTCCCGAACGGCTGGAACGCGCCATCGGGACGATCGAGGCCGAACTCACCGAACGCCTCGCCGAACTCGAGCAGCAGGGCAAGCTGCTCGAGGCGCAGCGGCTGCGCATGCGCACCACCTACGACATCGAGATGCTGCGCCAGGTCGGTTCCTGCTCCGGGGTGGAGAACTACTCCCGCCACTTCGACAACCGGGCCCCCGGGTCGGCGTCGAACACCCTGCTGGACTACTTCCCCGAGGACTTCCTCCTCGTCATCGACGAGTCGCACGTCACCGTCCCCCAGATCGGGGGGATGTTCGAGGGGGACATGTCCCGCAAGCGGACCCTCGTCGACTTCGGGTTCCGCCTGCCCAGCGCCATGGACAACCGGCCGTTGCGCTGGGAGGAGTTCCTCGAGCGCACCGGGCAGACGGTCTACCTCTCGGCCACCCCGGGGCAGTACGAACTCTCCCGCGGGAAGGGCGTCGTCGAGCAGATCATCCGCCCGACGGGACTCATCGACCCGCAGGTCGTGGTCAAACCCACCAAGGGCCAGATCGACGACCTGCTGCACGAGATCCGGCTGCGCACCGACAAGGACGAGCGCGTCCTGGTGACGACGCTGACGAAGAAGATGGCCGAGGACCTCACCGACTACTTCCTCGACCAGGGCGTCCGGGTCCGCTACCTGCACTCCGACATCGACACCCTGCGCCGGGTGGAACTGCTGCGGGAGCTGCGTCAGGGCGAGTACGACGTCCTCGTCGGGATCAACCTGCTGCGCGAGGGCCTCGACCTGCCCGAGGTGTCCCTGGTGGCGATCCTCGACGCCGACAAGGAGGGGTTCCTCCGCTCGGCCACCTCGCTGATCCAGACGATCGGGCGCGCCGCCCGCAACGTGTCGGGCGAGGTCCACATGTACGCCGACCGCATCACCGCCTCGATGGAGCAGGCGATCGAGGAGACGAACCGGCGCCGCGAGAAGCAGGTCGCCTACAACCTCGAGCGTGGGGTCGACCCGCAGCCGCTGCGCAAGCGCATCGCCGACATCACCGACCTCATCGCCCGCGAGGACGCCGACACCGCCGACCTCCTCGCCGCTGCGAGCCAGGGCGGCAGCGGACGGTCGCAGTCGCGGGGGAAGGCCCCGACCCCGGCGAAGGGCAAGGGCCGCAAGACCGCGCAGGGCGAGACGGCGGCCCCGCGCCCGGGCATGGCCCAGGCCGACCTCGCCCAGCTCATCCAGGAACTCTCCGACCAGATGCACGGTGCCGCCGCGGAACTGCAGTTCGAGCTCGCGGCCCGGCTGCGGGACGAGGTCGGGGACCTGAAGAAGGAACTGCGGGGGATGCAGGCGGCTCAGGGCGCCTGACCCTGGTCCTTCGTGAGGTGCAGCAGGAGGTTCTCCGGCTTCGGGCCGCCGGTGCGGATCAGCGCGTACCGGCGGGTCCCCCCGCGCCCGTGCAGGGCGAAGAGGGTGCGGCGCCCGGTGCGGTCCAGCAGTTCCCACCAGCCGGTGTCGGCGATGGCCTTGTCCTCGTCGGTGTAGGTGAGGTGGGCCAGGTCGTGGTCGGGAACGGCGATCGCCAGCCGGTCGGCGGCCGGCGACGTCGGCAGCCCCTTCGGCAGCGCCCACGAGCGCAGCACCCCGTCCTCCTCCAGGCGGAGGTCGTGGTGGCGACGGGGTCTGCGGTGCTCGTGCAGGACGAAGGCCGGCCGCCGCGTCACCTCCTGCGCCACCTCGAGCGCCGCGTCAGGACGCGCCGGGCAGGCCCGGGACGGGGGAGACGCTGCCGGTCTCGGTGAGGTGGGCCATCAGCGTCTCGCCGATCCCGCGCAACTGCTCGAGCTGGGTCGGGGAGAGCTGGTCGAAGAGATCACGCCGCACGGTCTCCACGTGGCCCGGAGCGGCCTGGGCGAGGGCGGCGAAACCCTCGTCGGTGAGGACGGCGAGGTATCCCCGGCCGTCGGTGGGGCAGGCTTCGCGACGGACCCAGCCCCGTTCCTCCATCCGGGCCACGGCGTGCGAGACGCGGCTGCGGGAGGACAACGAGGACTCCGCGAGCTCGCTCATGCGCAGCGAGCGGTCCGGGGCCTCCGAGAGGCGCACGAGCATCTCGTAGTACGTGAGGACGATCCCGGAGTCCTGCTGCAGCTGCCGGTCGAAGCGGTCCAGCAGCAGCTGCATGGTCGACAGGAACGTCCGCCAGGTCACCTGCTCGTCGTCGTCCAGCCACCGGGTGCCCTCGCCCGCCACCGGGCCCGGTTCGGCGTCCTGCGACGCGGTGGTGCTCTGGACCTCGATCAGCGTGCCGGATGGTGCCATGTCCCCAGCTTATGCAGCGCTTTCAACTACCGCGTCCGCCGATCGGTTGACCCCGAGGTGGGCGTTCGGCACGGACCGGGTCCCCGAACGCCGTCCGAACACCGCGGAGGCTCGTGTCGGAGGTGACGCCTAGGGTTGCCCCGTGGCCACTCGCTCTCCCTCTTCCAGCCCTCGTTCTCCGGGTACCCGCGCGAAGACCGCCGCCAGCGCGGCGACACGATCGGTGACCTCCGCCCGGGTGGCCAACGACCGTCTCGTCGTGCGCGGTGCCCGTGAGCACAACCTGAAGAACGTCTCCGTCGACCTGCCCCGGGACAGCCTCGTCGTCTTCACGGGCCTCTCGGGTTCGGGCAAGTCCTCGTTGGCCTTCGACACGATCTTCGCCGAGGGACAGCGCCGCTACGTCGAGTCGCTCTCGGCCTACGCCCGCCAGTTCCTGGGCCAGATGGACAAGCCCGACGTCGACTTCATCGAGGGGCTCTCCCCGGCCGTCTCGATCGACCAGAAGTCGACCTCGCGCAACCCCCGCTCCACCGTCGGCACGATCACCGAGGTCTACGACTACCTCCGTCTGCTCTACGCCCGCGCCGGACGTCCGCACTGCCCCGTCTGCGGGGAGCCGATCGGACGCCAGACCCCGCAGCAGATCGTCGACCAGCTGCTGGAGATGGCCGAGGGCACCCGCTTCCAGGTCCTCGCCCCGATGGTGCGCGACCGCAAGGGCGAGTACGCCGACCTCTTCCGCGAGCTGCAGACCAAGGGCTTCGCCCGCGCCCGCGTCGACGGCGAGGTCGTGGCCCTCGACAACCCGCCGACGCTGCAGAAGAAGCTCAAGCACACCATCGAGGTCATCGTCGACCGCCTCGTCCTCAAGGACGGGGTGAAGCGGCGCCTCACCGACTCCGTCGAGACGGCCCTCGTCCTCTCCGCCGGACTGCTGGTCGTGGACCTCGTCGACGTCGAGGGCCCCGAGGGGGAGCGTCGCTTCTCCGAGAAGATGGCCTGCCCCAACGAGCACCCGCTGGACATCGACGACATCGAACCGCGGAGCTTCTCCTTCAACGCCCCCTTCGGCGCCTGCCCGGAGTGCACCGGCATCGGCACCCAGCTCGAGGTCGACCCCGAGCTCGTCGTCCCCGACGAGGACCTCTCGCTCAACGAGGGCGCCATCGCGCCCTGGGCCAGCAGTTCCGCCGACTACTTCCAGCGGCTCATGACGGCGCTCGCGGCCGACCTCACCTTCTCGATGGACGTCCCGTGGCGGGCCCTGCCCAAGCGCGCCAAGGACGCGTTGCTGCGCGGCAAGGACCACGAGGTCCACGTCCGCTACAAGAACCGCTGGGGGCGCGAACGCTCGTACTCCACCGGCTTCGAGGGCGTCGTCGACTTCATCAAGCGCCGCCACGGCGAGACCGAGTCGGACATGAGCAAGGAGCGCTACGAGGGCTACATGCGCGAGACGCCGTGCCCGGTGTGCCACGGGGCCCGGCTCAAGCCCTCGATCCTCGCGGTGAAGGTCGGCGACCGCTCGATCTCCGAGGTCTGCGCGATGCCGCTCGACGAGTGCTCGACCTTCCTCAACGCCCTGCAGCTCTCGACGCGGGAGAAGCGGATCGCCGCGCAGGTCCTCAAGGAGATCCAGGCCCGGCTGGGGTTCCTCCTCGACGTCGGCCTCGACTACCTCTCGCTCGACCGCCCGGCGGGCACGCTCTCGGGCGGGGAGGCCCAGCGCATCCGGCTCGCGACGCAGATCGGTTCCGGCCTCGTGGGCGTCCTCTACGTCCTCGACGAGCCGAGCATCGGGCTGCACCAGCGCGACAACCGCCGCCTCATCGACACCCTGACCCGACTGCGCGACCTGGGCAACACCCTCATCGTCGTCGAGCACGACGAGGACACCGTCCGGGTGGCCGACTGGATCGTGGACTTCGGTCCGGGGGCGGGGGAGCGCGGTGGGGAGGTCGTGCACTCGGGCGACTTCAAGGGCCTGCTGGAGAACCCGCGCTCGCTCACCGGGCAGTACCTCTCCGGGGCCCGGGCCATCGAGGTCCCCGAGCAGCGCCGCCCGATCGACCCGGCCCGCAAGCTCGTGGTGACGGGGGCACGGCAGAACAACCTGCAGGACGTCACGGTCGAGTTCCCGCTGGGCTGCCTGGTCGGTGTGACGGGGGTGTCGGGGTCGGGGAAGTCGACCCTGGTCAACGACATCCTCTACACGGTCCTGGCCAACCAGCTCAACGGTGCCCGCCGGGTCCCGGGGCGGCACAAGGCCGTCAAGGGACTCGAGCACCTCGACAAGGTCGTGCACGTCGACCAGAGCCCGATCGGGCGCACGCCGCGCTCCAACCCGGCCACCTACACCGGTGTCTTCGACCACATCCGCAAGTTGTTCGCCTCCGCCCCGGAGGCCAAGCTGCGCGGCTACCAGGCCGGCCGGTTCTCCTTCAACGTCAAGGGCGGCCGCTGCGAGGCGTGCTCCGGCGACGGGACGCTGAAGATCGAGATGAACTTCCTCCCCGACGTCTACGTCCCGTGCGAGGTCTGCCACGGTGCGCGCTACAACCGCGAGACCCTCGAGGTGCACTTCAAGGGCAAGACCATCGCCGAGGTCCTCGACATGCCCATCGAGGAGGCCAAGGACTTCTTCGCGGCCGTCCCGGCGATCTCGCGGTTCATGACGACCCTCACCGAGGTCGGTCTCGGCTACGTCCGTCTCGGGCAGCCGGCGACGACGCTGTCGGGGGGCGAGGCCCAGCGGGTGAAGCTCGCCTCGGAGCTGCAGAAGCGCTCCAACGGCCGGACGATCTACGTCCTCGACGAACCCACCACGGGTCTGCACTTCGAGGACATCCGCCGTCTGCTCGGTGTCGTGCAGGGTCTCGTCGACAAGGGCAACAGCGTCCTGGTCATCGAGCACAACCTCGACGTCATCAAGTCCGCCGACTGGCTGGTGGACATGGGCCCCGAGGGCGGCAACGGCGGCGGCAAGGTCGTGGCCGAGGGCACTCCCGAGGACGTCGCGGCGAACCCGGACAGCTACACCGGCCAGTTCCTCGCCGAGGTGCTCAAGACCCCGACGGCAGCGACCACGACGTCGCGTCGGCGAGCCCGCGTGAGCTGAGCCCCGCCTGTGGGCGGCGGGTGATCGGGGCTGCTGAGTGCCCCGATCACCTACTCCCCGTGAAGGTCCGGTGCCCTCCTCGGCAACTGCCGGTCACCGTCGAGAACGCTTCGTGTTTCTCGCGCGCAGATCGGGGGTTTGCCGTCCCGACGGTCGTCCCGCCTGCCACACTCCTCGTGATCACGCACGGATTCCGGGGGGTCTCCGCGCGGCACCGACCTGGGGGGGGGGACGTTGAACGACACCGTGACCACGAGCACCGCACCGCCGCGGGGAGCCGCGGTCGAGGGACTCCTCACCGCGGGGACCACGGATCGTCTCGGGGAGAAGCACATGGGGCAGAGGAGTACGACGTGAGCGCGCTCGTCGTGGAGGGTGTGACCGGCCGCGCCGGCACCGACCAGCCGGTTGTCGTCATCGGGGCCGGTCCCGCGGGGCTGGCCGCCGCCGAGCACCTGCTGGACGCCGGGGCCCAGGTCGTGGTCGTGGACGGCGCCCCCGAGGTCGGTGGTCTGTCCCGCTCGATCGAGTTGTGGGGCCACCGCTTCGACCTCGGCCCGCACAGCTTCCGCTCCGACGCCCACCCGGAGTCGGTGACCCGGTGGCTGGACCTCGCCGGCGCCGTCGGCGGGGTGGAACGCACCCGGGCGCGGCGATCCGCCGTCTGGCGCGGACGCGTCGTGGGTTTCCCGCCCCGTCCCGGTCAGGTCCTGCGCACCGTCGGCGCCGGAGCCACGGCCCGCGCCGCCGGTGCCCGCCTCGCCGCGACGCTGAACCGCCGCGAACCCCGCACCCCCGTCGACGCCTACCAGGCGCTCGTCGCCAGCCACGGCCGCGCCGTCGTCGAGGAACTCCTCGCCCCCTACACGCGCAAGTACCTCGGGGCCCACCCCCGCGACCTGTCCCCGGCCTTCGCCGACGAGCTGCAGGGCACCCGCCGCGCCGGGGAGCGACCCGTCGAACTCCTCACCCCGAGCGAGGGGACCGGCGCCGTCTGGGACGAGCTGGCCCGTCGGCTGCGCGCCCGCGGCGCCCGGATCCTGCTCGGCACCACCGTGACCGGACTGAGCGCCACCGACGGCCGGGTCACCGCCGTCCGGGTGCGTGACACCTCGGCCGAGTTCTCGATCGCCGCCCGTGCCGTGGTCTCCAGCGTCCCCGCGCCCGTGCTGGTGCGGTGGCTCCCCGGTACCACCGCCCCGAGCGGCCCGTCGCTGCGCAGCCGCGACACCTACCTCGTCCACCTGCTCCTCGACGGTGACGTCGGCCAGGACAGCCACCACGTCACCGCCTGCGACGAGTCGCTGCGCGTCGGGCGCCTCTCCAACACCCGGGTCTGGCGGCCCGCCGCGTTCCGCGACGAACCCCGGACCGTCCTCTGCGCGGAGTTCTGGAGCTCCGGCGACGACGACCTGTCGGCCCGGACCGACCACGAGCTCGCCCAGCTCGCCATCGCGGAACTCCCCGCCTTCGGGGTGGACCGCGGTGTCCGCGTCCTCGACCACGACGTGCTCCGCCTGCCGCGCAGCGTGCCCGTGCCGACCCGCGGCGCCGAAGCGGCTCGCGCGCAGCTCGACGTCCAGCTCGACGCGTTCTCCAACCTCGCCCGGGTCGGACGCCACGGGCGCCACGACGGGATCGGGCCGGAGGACGCGCTGCTCGCGGGCCGCAGCATCAGCGCGCACGTCCTCACCACCGTCTGACGCACCCACGCGGCAGCGGTCGGGGACTCAGACTTGGAAGCTGCGGACCGCCTCGTCGAGGCGGGCGGCCGAGCGTGCGACCTGCTCGGCCGCGTCCGCCGTGCGCTGGGCATCACCCGTCGTGCGGTTCACGTCCTGCGCCATCCCCGTGATGGACCGGGTGACGTCGCTGGACCCGGCCGCGATCTCCTCGACGTTGCGGACCATCTCCCGCGTCGTCGCGGTCTGCTCCTCCACGGCGCTCGCGATCGTCGACTGGATCGCGCTGATGCGTTCCACGACCTCATCGATGCGCCCGATCGCGACGCTGGCCGCAGCCGCGTCCTGCTGCGCCGCAGCGATCTTCGCGACGATCGTCTCCGACGTGCGCGCCGACTCGGTGGCGAGCTCCTTCACCTCGCTGGCGACGACGGCGAACCCCTTGCCGTACTCCCCGGCGCGAGCGGCCTCGATGGTCGCGTTCAGGGCCAGCAGGTTCGTCTGCTCGGCGATGGAGGTGATGACCTTCACGATGTCGCCGATCTCCGCCGACGACCGGGCCAGGCCCTGGACCGTGCGGGCCGCGTCCCCGGACGCCGCGACGGCGTCGTGGGCGACCTGGCTGGCCTCCGTGGTCGCCGCCGCGATCTGGGCGATGGCCTGTTCCATCTCCGCGCTGGAGTCGGCGACGGAACGGATCGTCACCGAGATCTCCTCCGACGCCGCCGATCCCGCGTCGGCCTGGGACGCCGTCCCCGCGGCCCGGTCGCGCAGGTCACCGGAGACGCCGGTCAGGTCCGCCGCGGACGCCGTCAGCTCGTCGCTGGAGCGCGCGACCTGGGACAGCAGGCCCGACATCCGGTCCAGGGCGGTGTTCAACGCCAGGGTCATCCGCCCGATCTCGTCGTGACGACCCACCTCGCCGCGCTGGTCCAGGCGCCCGTCGGCCAGCGCTTCCAGCACCGTCACCGTCGCGCGCAACCGACGGCGCAACGACGTCACGACCGTGAGCGCGACCACCGCCAGCAGAGCGGCGACGACGGCGGCCGTGACCAGCGTCAGCAGCTGCGCCTTGCGCCGGGCGCCGTCCGCCGCGGTGATGGCCCCGGCGCGGGCGGTGGACGCCTGCTCGCGGATCTGCGGCAGTGCCGCGGCGACCTTCGTGGCCTGCGCGGTGAACGCGGGCACGGCCTCGCGGGCCGCGACCTGACCGGGGTCGGTGACGTCGTGGTTGGCGAGGGAGACGACCCGCTGGCCCAGCGTGACGAGCTGCTCGGACTCGGTCAGCAGCTGCTCGGCGGCTGCGCGCGTCTGCGGGTTGCCCGCCGCGGCCAGCTCGCGCAACGCGGCCCGGAGCGCGACGGCGTCGTCGCCCAGCGCGGACATCGCCGCCTGCCGGTCGGCGGCGTTCGCGGCCACCACCGACACCAGCACGTCCGCGCGCAGGGCGGCCTGCTGCGCGTCGACGGTCTCGGCCAGGGTGGCGGCCCGCTCGGCCCGCACCAGCGTGGTCCGGGCGGAGTCCTGGCCCGCCGAACCGACGAGGCCGATGGTGCCCACGGCAGCGACACCCACCAGGCCGGTGACCGCGAGCAGCGCGACCCGGGTGGCGAGACTCGTCGAACGGCGGGGGGCGGCGGTCGTGCTGGACATGCGGGGCTCCTGACCGGTCGGTGGGGACCAGACCCCACGAGGTTCGGCATCGGCGTCCCGTCGCGGTGACTGAACCGGTTGCGCCGAGGAAGCGACACCCGAACGGGTGAACGGGCCCACCGCCCCAGCTGCCGATGGACACAGCGGGGGCCCCACCGGGCCCCTTCGTCGCCGGAGTCCGAGGAGCCACCGTGCCCGCACCGCTGTCCCGATCCCGGGCGCTCACCGCCACGCTCGTCCTCGCGGCGACCCTGCCGGTCCTGGCCGGCTGCGGGGGAGACGCCTCCGCCACCGCCCCCGCGTCGACGGCCGCGGTCGACCTCCCCCTGCTCACGCCCGGGACGCTCACGGTGGCCACCGACGCCACCTACGCCCCGATGGAGTCGATGAACGGCACCGCGTTCACCGGCGCCGACATCGACGTGGTCACCGACCTGGCCCAGCGGATGGGCCTGAAGGTGACCTTCGTCCAGACCGGCTTCGACGACCTCATCGACACCGTCGGCGCGCACCGGGCCGACCTCGTCGTCTCCTCGATGACCGACCGCGCCGCCCGCCAGGAGAAGGTGGACTTCGTCGACTACTTCATCGCCGGCAGCCAGGCCATCGCCGCGGCCGGGAACCCCCTCGGCCTGGCCGCGCCCGACACCTGGTGCGGGCACACCGCGGCCGTCAACTCCGGTACCACCAACGGCGACCTCGTCGCCGCGCAGTCCGCGCTCTGCACCGCCGCCGGGAAACCCGCCGTGGCGATCGTCGACGTCCCCAACGGCAAGAGCGCGGACCGGGTCGCGGCGGGTGCCGCCGACTTCGGTGTCGAGGACTACCCCTCGGCCGTCGACCTCGTCACCACCTCGAGCGGGGCGCTCTCCCTGGCCGGGGACCCGTTGCAGGCGGCGCCCTACGGCCTGGGGTTCGCCAAGGACCGCAGTGACCTGCGCGACGCCGTCCAGGTCGCCCTCCAGCAGTCCATCGCCGCCGGCCGCTACGACGAGATTCTCAAGGCCCACGGCCTCGAGGCCGCCGCCCTGCGCACCACCGCGATCAACGGCGGCGCCTGAGGTCCGGGGCTCCGGGGCCCCGGGGGTGAGGCCTAGGCTGGGCCCGTGAACACGACGTGGTGGCGCACCCATCCGGTGGGGCAGCGGCTCCTGGCCGTCCTGGTCTGCGAGGTCCTCTACCTGGGTCTCCCGGGCCGCGGGGTCCTCGCCCTGGTCTGGTTCGCGCTGGACCTGTGGCTGCTGCACCGCATCCGGCGCAGCAGCGGTCTGGCCTGGATCGTGCTCCTCGCCCTCTCGGTCCTCGCCGGCGGCCTCGGGGTCGCCTCGCTCGTGGTGGTGGGGTTCGGGGTCGTGGCCCTGGCCGCCGTCGTGCTGAACGTCGCCGTCGCGGTCCTGCTCCTCACCCGTCCCGTCCGCGGCTGGGTCGCCCGCTCGGGGTTGATGTCGCTCCCGGGTGAGCACTGAGCGGTGGGTGTCCGCAACGTCCTCGTCGAAGGGGTCTCCGGCAGCGGCAAGACCTCGGTCTGCCGGGAGTTGCAGCGGCGCGGTCACCACGCCGTCAACGGCGACACCGAACTCGCGTACCAGGGGGACCCGGTAACCGGTGAGCCCACGACCGGTCACACCCACGACCACCACCTGTGGCGGGTGGACGCCGTACGGGTGCTGGTCGCGGACCGGAGCACCCCGGCCACCTTCTTCTGCGGGGGCTCGCGCAACCACGCGACGTTCCTCGACCTCTTCGACGCCGTCGTCGTCCTCGACCTCGACCGCGCGACCCTGATCGCCCGCCTCGCCGCGCGCGACGACGAGTTCGGCGGGCGGCCCGAGGAGCGCGAGCTCGTCCTGCGGGTGCACGCCACCGGGGAGGATCTGCCGCGCGACGCCGTCCGGATCGACGCGACGGCCCCGCTGTCGCGGGTCGTCGACGAGATCCTCCGCCACGCCGGCTGAGGCCTCATCCTGGTGGGGTGCTCTCCCTCGACCTGCACCCCGTCTTCCGCAGCGGCCGCGACATTGACAACGCCCTGCGCACGTTCCTGCTGCGGGCCGCCGCGAGCGGCGGACCGCAGGCGGAGATCGTGTGTGGCAAGGGGTCCGGGCAGCTGCGTGAGCGGGTGCTGACGTTCCTGACCCAGCCCCACGTCCGCCGGTTGCACGCGGGCGCGGCGCCCGACCCGCACAACCCGGGTCGGGTCCTGGTGCGCTTCGAGCGCGCGGTCGGTCGTCCGGTCAGTCGTCCGGTCAGTAGGGAGCGACCAGCTTGACGATCGACTCGACGATGACCCGGCTGGCCGACCCGTCGCCGTAGGGCGAGGGAACGTCCAGCAGCGCGCGCGGGTCCTCGGCCAGCGCGGAACGCACCGCGGCACCCAGGCGCAACCCGCCCGGGACCAGCGTGGCGAAGGTCCCCAGCACCTCCGGACGTTCGGTGGACCGGCGCAGCACGAGCAGCCGCTTCTTCAGGACGCTGACCTCCTCCTGCACGCCGCCGGAGTCGGAGACCACGAGGCGCGCCCGGTCCAGCAGCGTCAGGAACTCCGCCGGCGGCTGCGGCGCGATGGTCGTGAAGGCCTCGAGGAGGTCACCGAGGCCGTTGCCGCGCAGGCGGTCCAGCGTTCGCGGGTGGGCCGGGAAGACGACCTGCAGGCCCTCGGCGACGACGCCGCGCAGTTCGGCGAGGACCTGACGCAGGACGGCCGGGTTGTCGACGTTCTCCGGCTGGTGGAGCGTCAGGAGGAGGTGGTCGCCGCGGATCCCGAGGCCGGCGAGGATCCGGTCCTGCTCCTCCTGCGCCGGCAGCAGCTGCTGGACGGACTCCACCACGGTGTTCCCGGTCAGCAGGATCCGGTCGTCGGAGATCCCCTCGGCGCGCAGGTGCGCGACGGCGGCCGGGGTCGGGGCGCAGCAGAGGTCGGCCAGGTGGTCGATGGTGACGCGGTGGTGCTCCTCGGGCGTCCGCCGGTCGAAGCTGCGCAGACCGGCCTCGACGTGCACGAGCGGCAGGTCGGCGGCGTTCGCGGCCAGCGCGCCCGCCAGGGCGGCCGTCGTGTCGCCCTGCACGACGACGCAGGAGGGCCGGTGCCGCGCGAAGGTGGCGTCGAGCGCGGCCACCGCCGCCCCCAGCTGGTGACCGCGCGAGGTCCCGCCCACGCCCAGACCGAGCGGGGTGGTGGCGAAGCCGAGCTGGGCCGTGACGTCGGACCACATCGCGGCGTCGTGGTGCTGGCCGGTGTGCACGAGCAGTCCGGCCCCGCCGAGCCGGCGCACCACGTCGGCGAGCTTGATCGCCTCCGGGCGGGTACCGAGCACGACGGCGACCGGGCCGGGAGCGTCCTCGCCGACGGGGAACCCGAGCGGTCGCCGCAGGCCCCGCGGACGCTCGGGCGCGGGGAGGTCGGCGGAGCTCATCGTCGGGGTGGCCACGTACGGACGGTAGGCCGGTGGACACCCCCGGCGAGGTGCTTCCACCGCGATCCGGCGAGAGTTCACACCAACTGCGCACCCGTTGTCGCAGAACGTGTTCGGTCAGGAACGAAGCGTGCGTGAGGGACCACGAGGGACCACGAGGGGCCCGTGTCGGACCCGCGACCTAACCTCGTACCCGTGCCCGACCCCGCCACCTACCGCCCCAAGCCGGGGGAGATCCCGCTCGATCCCGGGGTGTACCGCTTCCGCGACCCCCAGGGCCGCGTGATCTACGTCGGCAAGGCCAAGAACCTGCGCGCCCGGCTCTCCAACTACTTCCAGGACCTCTCGGCCCTGCACCCGCGCACGATGACGATGGTCACCACCGCCGCCAGCGTCGAGTGGACCGTGGTCACCACCGAGGTCGAGGCCCTGCAGCTGGAGTACTCCTGGATCAAGGAGTTCGACCCGCGCTTCAACGTCAAGTACCGCGACGACAAGTCCTACCCCTACCTCGCCGTCACCATGGGCGAGGACGTCCCCCGGGTCCAGGTCATGCGCGGGGCCAAGCGCAAGGGCACCCGCTACTTCGGCCCCTACACCCACGCCTGGGCCATCCGCGAGACGGTCGACCTGCTGCTGCGCGTCTTCCCCGTCCGCACCTGCTCCACCGGCGTCTACAAGCGTGCCGGTCAGGTCGGACGCCCCTGCCTGCTCGGCTACATCGACAAGTGCTCCGCCCCCTGCGTCGGCAAGATCAGCCCCGAGGACCACCAGGCCCTCGCCCAGGACTTCTGCGACTTCATGGCCGGCAACACCCAGAAGTTCGTCCGCCGCACCGAACGCGAGATGAAGGCCGCCGCCGCCGACCTCGACTACGAACGCGCCGCCCGGCTGCGCGACGACCTCGGCGCCCTCGACAAGGCCCTGGAGAAGTCCGCCGTCGTCCTGCCCGACGCCACCGACGCCGACGTCTTCGCCATCGCCGACGACGAGCTCGAAGCCGCCGTCCAGGTCTTCCACGTCCGCGGCGGCCGGGTCCGGGGCCAGCGCGGCTGGATCTCCGAGAAGGTCGAGGACGTCGGCACCCCCGAACTCGTCGAACAGCTCCTGCTCCAGGTCTACGGCGGCGAGACCGGCGACGGCGTCCCCCGCGAGGTCCTCGTCCCCGAACTGCCCGCCACCGTCGAGAGCGACGTCGAGGACTGGCTCTCCGAACTGCGCGGCTCCCGGGTGGACCTGCGGGTGCCCCAGCGCGGGGACAAGCGCGCCCTGATGGAGACGGTGCAGCGCAACGCCTCCCAGGCCCTCGTCCTGCACAAGACCCGCCGCGGCGGGGACCTCACCACCCGCAGCCAGGCGCTGCAGGAGCTCCAGGAGGCCCTCGGCCTCGACGAGGCCCCGCTGCGCATCGAGTGCTACGACGTCTCCCACACCCAGGAGACCAACGTCGTCGCCTCGATGGTCGTCTTCGAGGACGGCCTGCCCAAGAAGTCCGACTACCGCCGCTTCGCCGTCCGCGGCGACGAGGGCGGCGTCGACGACACCCGCGCCATGCGCGAGGTCCTCACCCGCCGCTTCCGCCGGCTGCGCAGCGACGAGGCCGACGACGCCCGCATCACCGAGACCGACGACGGCGCCGAGATCGAGACCTCCGCCCCGGTCAGCGGGGAGGTCCTCGCCGGCATCGACCCCGACACCGGCCGCCCCCGCCGCTTCTCCTACGCCCCCAACCTCGTCGTCGTCGACGGCGGCCAGCCCCAGGTCGAGGCCGCCGCCCGGGCGCTCGCGGACGTCGGGATCGTCGACGTCGCGCTCTGCGGCCTGGCCAAGCGCCTCGAGGAGGTCTGGCTGCCGGGGGAGGCGCACCCGATCGTGCTGCCCCGCACCAGTCCCGGGTTGTTCCTGCTGCAACGGGTCCGCGACGAGGCGCACCGCTTCGCCATCACCTACCACCGCTCCAAGCGCAGCAAGGCGATGACGACCAGCGCCCTCGACGGCGTCCCCGGCCTCGGTCAGGCCCGCAAGACGGCGCTGCTGCGCCACTTCGGGTCGGTGAAGAAGCTCCGTGCCGCCTCCGCCGAGGAGGTCGCGGCCGTCCCCGGCATGGGACCGCGCACGGCGCAGGCCGTCGTCGAGGCGTTGCAGGGCGGCGGGACCCAGGCGGTCGACACCGCGGCGCAGCCCGCGGTCAACACGGCCACGGGGGAGCTCCTCGACTGACGGCCGGACCGCCTCGCTGGAACGCAGGGTGATCGGACGACAGCGACGAGTGCCAGGCTCGTCGCGGGCGACACGCCCGGGATGACAGGATGGGCGAGTGCAGGACGCGGCGGACAGTACGAGCGACGCAGGGGACGGGGAACGGCCACGCCGTCCCGAACTCCTGATCATCACCGGCATGTCGGGGGCCGGACGCTCGACCACCGGCAAGGCGCTGGAGGACCTCGGCTGGTACGTCGTCGACAACCTCCCGCCGCAGATGCTGGAACCGCTCGCGGAACTCGCCGCCCGGGCCGGGCTGACCATCCCGCGCCTCGCCGTCGTCGTCGACGTCCGCGGGCGCACGTTCTTCGCCGAGCTCACCGGGGCGCTGGCCGCCCTCGACACCCGGCACGTGTCCCCGCGGGTGCTGTTCCTCGACGCCACCGACGACGTCCTGGTGCGCCGCTTCGAATCCGTGCGCCGTCCGCACCCGCTGCAGGGCGACGACCGCATCGTCGACGGGATCGCCCGCGAACGCGCCCTCACCGGCGAACTGCGCGCCCGGGCCGACGTCGTCGTGGACTCCAGCTCCTTCAACGTCCACCAGCTCGGCGCGCTGGTCGCCTCGCTCTTCGAGGCCGACCGCGCGGAGGACCTGCGGGTCACGGTCATGAGCTTCGGGTTCAAGTACGGGACCCCCGCCGACGCCGAGCACGTCGCCGACGTCCGGTTCATCCCGAACCCGCACTGGGAACCCGAACTGCGCCCGCTCACCGGTCAGGACGCCCCCGTCTCCGAGTTCGTCCTCGCCGCCGACGGGGCCGCGACGTTCCTCGACCGCTACGAGGCCGCGCTCGCGCCGGTCTTCGACGGTTACCGGCGGGAGAACAAGCGCTACGCGACGATCGCCTTCGGCTGCACCGGCGGGAAGCACCGATCGGTCGCGATGACCGAGGAACTGGGCAAGCGGCTGCGCCGCGACGGAGTGCCGGTGCGCGTCCTGCACCGCGACCTGGGCCGGGAGTGAGCACGCTGCCCGAGCACTCGCACCCCTCGTCCACGAGCTTCCCGACCGGCCTGATCCCCACCGTCGGGGCTGTGCCGGCGACGGGTTCCCCGCCCCTCACCCCGCCCGGGGTCGGCGCGTCCGGTGCGCCCGCCGTGGTCGCCCTCGGCGGCGGCCACGGACTCTCGGCCTCGCTCTCGGCCCTGCGTCACCTCACCGACCGCCTGACCGCGGTCGTGACCGTCGCCGACGACGGCGGTTCCTCCGGGCGGTTGCGCCGGGAGCTCGGCGGCCTGCCGCCGGGTGACCTGCGGATGGCCCTCTCCGCCCTCTGCGACGACTCCGAGTGGGGCCGGACCTGGCGCGACGTGCTGCAGCACCGCTTCTCCAGCGAGGGGTCGCTGCACGGTCACGCCACCGGCAACCTGCTCATCTCGACGCTGTGGGAACTGCTGGGCGACGAGGTCGCCGGCCTGGACTGGGTGGGGCGCCTGCTCGGGGCCCGGGGCCGGGTGCTGCCGATGGCCGCGGTCCCGCTCGACATCGAGGCCGACGTCCTCGGTCTCGTCGAGGGCGCCCCGGAGGAGACGACCGCGGTGCGCGGACAGGTCGCGGTGGCCTCCACGACGGGTCGCGTCGCGAACGTCCGGCTCGTCCCCTCCGACCCGCCGGTGCGCCCCGAGGTCGTCGAGGCCATCGGGTCGGCCGACTGGGTCGTGCTCGGGCCGGGGTCGTGGTTCACCAGCGTCCTGCCGCACCTCATGGTGCCGGGGCTGCTCGCGGCCCTGACCAGCACCCGGGCCCGGACGTGCGTCACGCTGAACCTCGCCGTCCAGCCGGGGGAGACCGACGGCTTCAGCGCCGAGGCCTACCTCGAGGTCCTCGCGGCCCACGCCCCGGCGTTGGTGATCGACGCGGTCCTGGCGGACCCGGTGGCCGTCGGTGACGTGGACTCGCTGGTGCGGGTCGCGGAGGCCCTCGGTGCGGAGGTGTTGCTGCGCAGCGTGTCTATGGGTGACGGAACGCCGCGCCACGACGCGCTGCGGTTGGCCGCGGCCTACCGTGACGTCTTCTCCTCGCCCCGGTTCGCGGCGCGGTGAAGGCTGCGGTGGTAGTCGTGGAACCAGACGTGTGGACAGACGTGCGGACAGAGCAGGAACGAGGAGACTCACGCGTGGTGCGGGTGTCGGGGGAGGTCCAGTCATGGCGATGACGGCAGCGGTCAAGGACGAGCTGAGCCGGTTGCCGGTGACGACGACGGCGGCGCGCAAGGCCGAGGTGTCGGTGATGCTGCGCTTCGCCGGCGGGTTGCACATCGTGTCCGGTCGCATCGTCATCGAGGCCGAGCTCGACTCGGCCTCGATCGCACGGCGCCTGCGACGTGACATCGCCGACGTGTTCGGGCACCCCAGCGACCTGCTGGTCGTCCAGGCGGGGGGGCTGCGTCGGGGGACCCGCTACGTGCTGCGCGTCGCGCGCGACGGGGAGTCGCTGGCCCGCCAGACGGGACTGCTCGACACCCGGGGTCGCCCGGTGCGCGGGTTGCCCTCGCACATCGTCTCCAGCTCCGCCCAGATCGCCGAGGCCGCCTGGCGCGGGGCGTTCCTGGCCCGCGGTTCGCTCACGGAACCCGGCCGCTCCGCCGCGCTCGAGGTGACCTGCCCCGGTCCGGAGGCGGCGTTGGCCCTCGTCGGTGCGGCCCGCCGCCTCGAACTGTCGGCGAAGGCCCGCGAGGTCCGCGGCGTCGACCGCGTCGTGCTGCGCGACGGCGACGCCATCAGCGCGCTGCTCACCCGCCTCGGGGCCCACGACGCGATGATGACCTGGGAGGAGCGCCGGATGCGGCGCGAGGTCCGCGCCACCGCCAACCGCCTCGCGAACTTCGACGACGCCAACCTGCGCCGCTCCGCGCGGGCCGCGGTCGCCGCGGGGGCCCGGGTGGAACGAGCGCTGGAACTGCTCGGTGACGAGATCCCCGACCACCTGCTGCAGGCCGGTCGGCTGCGCCTGGAGCACAAGCAGGCCAGCCTCGAGGAGCTGGGTCAGCTCGCCGACCCGCCCATGACCAAGGACGCGATCGCCGGCCGGATCCGGCGGCTGCTCGGCATGGCGGACAAGAAGGCCATCGAACTCGGGATCCCGGGTACGGAGTCCGGGCTCACGGCGGACATGCTCGACGCCTGAGCGCGGACCCCCGTTCACGGGGAACGTGACGCAGGCCATAAGGTCGGGGCGACGCCGCGGGGCCGCGGCGCAGCACCCGTAGGACCAGACACAGGACCGGTACCGCAAGCACGAGACGCACCAGGCCCGCCCGGTCGAGGGTGCGTCAAGGAGGAGAGCGCATGACCACTCGCGTCGGCATCAACGGATTCGGTCGCATCGGCCGCAACTTCTTCCGCGCGGCACTCGCGCAGAACGCGGACTTCGAGATCGTCGCGGTCAACGACCTCACCGACGCGAAGGCCCTGGCCCACCTGCTCAAGCACGACTCGATCCTCGGCAAGCTCGCCGAGGACGTCCGGGTCGAGGGTGACTCCATCGTCGTCGGCTCGAAGACGATCAAGGTCCTCGCCGACCGCGACCCCGCCAACCTCGGCTGGGGCGCGCTGGGCGTCGACGTCGTCGTGGAGTCCACCGGGTTCTTCACCGACGGTGAGAAGGCCAAGGCGCACCTCACCGCCGGCGCCAAGAAGGTCGTCATCTCCGCCCCGGCGACCAACAACGACGTCACCCTGGTCATGGGGGTCAACGACTCCGCCTACGACGGCGCGAAGCACTCGATCATCTCGAACGCGTCCTGCACCACGAACTGCCTGGCCCCGCTGGCGAAGGTCCTCGAGGACTCCTTCGGCATCGAACGCGGTCTGATGACCACGATCCACGCCTACACCGCGGACCAGAACCTCCAGGACGGCCCGCACAAGGACCTTCGTCGCGCCCGCGCCGCGGCCCTCAACATCGTGCCGACCTCGACCGGTGCGGCCAAGGCGATCGGCCTGGTCCTGCCGCAGCTCAAGGGCAAGCTCGACGGCTACGCGCTGCGCGTCCCGGTCCCGACCGGCTCGGCGACCGACCTCACCGTCACGCTGGCCCGCGAGGTCACCGTCGACGAGGTCAACGCCGCCTACCAGGCCGCCGCGGACGGCCCGCTCAAGGGCTACCTCGTCTACTCCGACGAGCCGCTGGTCTCCACCGACATCGTCACCGACCCCGCGTCGTGCATCTACGACTCGGGCCTCACCAAGGTCAACGGCAACCAGGTCAAGGTCGTCGGCTGGTACGACAACGAGTGGGGCTACTCCAACCGCCTCGTCGACCTCGTCAAGCTCGTCGGCTCCTCGCTCTGAGGTCCTGACACGTCGGCCCGGGCACTCGCGTCACGAGTGCCCGGGCCGTCGTCCGTCCGGATCCGGGCAGTCACGCGAAAGGAACACCCGTGAAGACGATCGACGACCTCGAGGCCCAGATCGGCGGCTGGGCCGGCAAGCGCGTCCTCGTGCGCAGCGACCTCAACGTCCCCCTCGACCAGTCCGGTGACGCTCCCGTCATCACCGACGACGGCCGCATCCGCGCCTCGGTGCCGACGTTGCGTCGTCTCCTCGACGCCGGTGCCCGCGTCGTGGTGACCGCGCACCTCGGCCGCCCGAAGGGCGCCCCCGAGGCCAAGTACTCCCTGGCGCCCGTGCACGCCCGCCTCGCCGAGCTGCTCGAGGGCGTCTCCGTCGGCTTCAGCCCCGTCACCGTGGGCCCGGAGGCCAAGGCCGCGGTCGACGCGCTCGCCGACGGCGAGCTCCTCCTCCTCGAGAACATCCGCTTCAACGCGGGCGAGACCAGCAAGGACGACGGGGAGCGCGGCGCCTTCGCCGACGAGCTCGCCGCCCTCGCCGACGCCTTCGTCTCCGACGGCTTCGGTGCGGTGCACCGCAAGCACGCCAGCGTCTACGACGTCGCGCGCCGGTTGCCGCACGCCGCCGGTGGCCTCGTCGCCACCGAGGTCGAGGTGCTGAAGCGGCTCACGACCTCCCCGGAACGGCCCTACGCCGTCGTCCTGGGCGGCTCGAAGGTCTCCGACAAGCTCGGCGTCATCGACAACCTGCTCGGGTCGCTGCTGAGCGAGGGCGATCGCCTCCTCGTCGGCGGGGGGATGGTCTTCACCTTCCTCAAGGCCCAGGGGTACGAGGTCGGGACCTCGCTGCTCGAGGCCGACCAGCTCGACCGCGTCGCGCAGTACGTGCGGACCGCGAAGGACAAGGGCGTCGAGCTCGTCCTGCCCACCGACGTCGTCGCCGCGACGGCCTTCGCCGCGGACGCCGAGCACGACGTGGTCGCGGCGGACGCCATCCCCGCCGACCGCCTGGGCCTCGACATCGGCCCCGACTCCGGCGCCGCGTTCGCCGCCCGCCTCGCCGACGCGCGCACGGTGTTCTGGAACGGCCCGATGGGCGTCTTCGAGATGGAGCCCTACGCCCACGGCACCCGCGCCGTCGCGCAGGGCATCGTCGACTCCGGCGCCTTCAGCGTCGTCGGCGGCGGGGACTCCGCGGCCGCGGTGCGCAGCCTCGGCTTCGCCGACGAGCAGTTCGGGCACATCTCCACCGGTGGTGGAGCGAGCCTGGAGTACCTGGAGGGCAAGCACCTGCCCGGCCTCGACGTGCTCGACTGACCCGCCCGAACCGACGAGACGAAGGATCGACGATGACCCGCACCCCGCTGATCGCCGGGAACTGGAAGATGACCCTGGACCACCAGCAGGGCACCCTGCTGGTCCAGAAGCTGGACTGGACGCTGAAGGACGCCAGGCACGACTACTCGGCCGTCGAGGTCGCCGTGCTGCCCTCCCACACCAGCCTGCGCACGGTGCAGACGCTGATCGAGGGGGACAAGCTGTCCCTCAAGCTCGGCGCGCAGGACGTCTCCGAGCACGACTCCGGGGCGTACACCGGTGAGGTCTCGGGCGCGATGCTCGCCAAGCTCGGCGTCGCCTACGTGGCCGTCGGGCACTCCGAGCGTCGCCAGTACCACGGCGAGGACGACGCGGTCGTGCGGACGAAGACGGCGAAGGCGCTGGCCAGCGGGCTGACCCCGATCGTCTGCGTCGGCGAGGCCCTGGAGATCCGCAAGGCCGCGCAGCACGTCGAGTTCACGGTCGGGCAGGTCACCCAGGCGCTCACCGGGCTCACCGCGGAGCAGGTCGCCGGTCTCGTGCTGGCCTACGAACCGGTCTGGGCGATCGGCACCGGCGAGGTCGCGACGCCCGAGGACGCCCAGGAGGTCTGCGCCGCGCTGCGCGCCGCCGTGGCCGAGCAGTTCGACCAGGCGACCGCGGACGCCGTGCGGGTCCTCTACGGCGGCAGCGTGAAGCCCGCGAGCATCGCGGCCATCATGAAGCAGCCCGACGTGGACGGTGCGCTGGTCGGCGGGGCCAGCACCGACGCCGGGGACTTCGCCGCGATCGTCCGCTTCCGCGACCACCCCGCGTGACGAATCTGCGGGAACACCGCCAGTGATGGCTTAGGCTGACCGGTGTGAGCGTGCTCCGCATCGTGCTGCAGGTCATCCTGGGGATCTCCAGCTTCCTCCTGACGCTGTTGATCCTCCTGCACAAGGGCAAGGGGGGTGGGCTGTCCGACATGTTCGGTGGCGGCGTGACGACGAGTCTCTCCGGCTCGAGCATGGCCGAACGGAACCTCAACCGCTTCACGGTCGGTCTGGGACTGGTCTGGTTCGCCACGATCGTCACCCTCGGCCTCGTCGAGCGGTTCACCAACGAGTTCTGACCGGCCAGCACCGCAGCACGGCATCCACCGAGACTGAAGCAGGAAGAGGACCGACGTGGCAGGTGGCAACGCCATCCGGGGCAGCAGGGTCGGCGCGGGCCCCATGGGCGAAGCGGAACGCGGGGACACCGCGCCCCGCATCCGCATCTCCTACTGGTGCGCCAACGGGCACGAGACGAAGCCCAGCTTCGCCGAGGAGTCCGGGGTCGAACCGCCCGAGACCTGGGACTGCCCGCGGTGCGGGTTCCCCGCCGGCACGGACCGGGCCAACCCGCCCGCTCCGTTGAAGAACGAGCCGTACAAGACGCACCTGGCCTACGTGAAGGAACGTCGCTCCGACGCGGACGGCGAGGCCATCCTCAACGAAGCGCTCGACTCCCTGCGGGCCCGCGGTCTCATCCGCTGACCTGTCGAACGAGAGAAGGCCCCCTGCGGTTCCCGCAGGGGGCCTTCTCTCGTCCTCGGTGGTTCAGAGGTCGGAGGCCGCGGCCTCGTCGACGAGCCAGAGCGTCCGCTCGGTCCCAAAGACCCCCGCCGCGGGGGTCTCGGAGACGTCGCCGGCCGCGACCCCCCGGGCCACGGCGGCCGCCTTCTCGGCCCCGGCCGCCACGAGCCAGACCTGGCGGGCGCGGGCGATGGCCCCGAAGGTGAACGACACCCGCAGCGGCGGCGGCTTCGGGGACTCCCGGACCCCGACGACGCTGGAGTCGTCGCGACCCAGCCCGGGGTGGTGCGGGAACAACGACGCGACGTGACCGTCGGGCCCCATCCCCAGGAGCAGGACGTCGAACGCGGGCACCTCGGCCCCGCCCCCGAAGGCCAGCAGCTCGGCCGCGTAGCGGGCCGCGGCCGCGTCGAGGTCGTCCCCGTCCGGACCGTCGGTGGCTGGCGGCAGGTGCACCGTGGCCGGGTCCAACGGCAGCACGTCGAGCAGTGCGTCGGCGGCCTGGGTCGCGTTGCGCTCCGGGTCACCGGTCGCGAGGAACCGTTCGTCGCTCCACCACAGGTGGACGCGGGACCAGTCGACGCTGTCGCGCGCGGGGGAGGACCCCACCGCGGCAAGCGCCTTGCCCCCGATGGTGCCGCCCGTGAGCGACACGTGCGCGATCCCGCGTTCGGCCTGGGCGTCCGCGATGGCCGCGAGCAACCGGCCGGCCGTCGCGGCGGCCAACAGGTCCGGCGTCGCGTGCCGGACGACGAGCGCCCGGGTCACGCCGTGGCCTTCTTCGCGACGGCCCGCTTGCGCGGAGCCGCCTTCTTGGCCGCCGGGGTGGGGCTGACCGGTGCCGCGAGCGTCAGGTCCCCGCTGCGTTCCGGCTCCGGCGGGGCGCCCTTCATGCTGCGCGAGACCTTGGCCGACTGCTGCTCGGCGGCGGCCTGGCGCTTCGCGGCGGCCGCCGGGGTCGAGAGCTTGCCGGCGGTCTGCGCGTCGCGGACGGACATGACCTTCTTGTTGACCTGGGGCAGGCCGTCGGCCAGGACCTCGCCGTAGACGTCGTCCGGGTCGAGACGGCGCAGCTCCTCGGACAGGCAGTCCTTGACCAGCCGACGCGCCAGCGACAGCCGGCGGTCGGGCTGGCCGGGCTGGGTGAGGGTGGCGACGCTCTGCTCCGGCCGGATGAGTTCCACCGCACCGGACTTGCGCTCCAACCGGACGCTCTGCACCCCGGTCCCTCGCTTGGTGCGGGCCCGTACGACGGGCGCCTTGAGCTTCGCCGCGAGCCACGCCGCGAGGAGTTCGGTGCTGGGGCTGTCCGGGGCACCGGCCACCGTGATCGAGGTGACCGGCTCGTAGGGCGGCTGGTCCAGCGCGGCCGCGAGCAGCGCACGCCAGTTGGTCAGCCGCGTCCACGCCAGGTCGGTGTCACCGGCCCGGTAGCTGGTGCGGCGGGAGTCCAGCGCCTTGGCCGGGTCCCTCGCCTCCGCGGAGTCGGTGATCCGGCGCTGCGCGATGGCCCCGATGGGGTCGGTGCGCAGGTCGTCGGGCGCGGTCCCGGGCCAGTACGCCACGATCGGCGCGTCGGGCAGCAGCAGGGAGACGATGGTCGTCTCCCCGTGCTCGACGAGCGGGCCGTAGGCACGCAGCACGATGACCTCGCTCGCGCCGGCGTCGCCGCCGACGCGGATCTGGGCGTCGAGGCGGGCCGCACCGCGCTTGTTGCCGCGAGCCAGCACGAGCACCCGGCACGGGTGCTCGCGGCTGGCCTCGTTGGCCGCCGAGATGGCGTCCTCGGCGTGGGCGTCGTCGGTGATGACGACGAGGGTCAGGACCCGGCCGAGCGCGACGGCCCCGCCGGAGTCCCGCAGGTCGACCATCGCCTTGTTGATGGCGCTGGTCGACGTGCTGGGCAGGTCGATGATCACATCAGCTCCTGGTGGGTCTGGCTCACGGGCGCCGCCACTGCCGGCCGGACCGTTCGAGCATGGCGTCGGCCGAGGCGGGACCCCAGTTGCCCGACGCGTAGGGCTCGGGCTTGCCGTTCTTGGCCCAGAACTGCGTGATCGGGTCCAGGACCTTCCACGACAGCTCGACCTCGGTGTGGCTGGGGAAGAGCGGCGGGTCACCCAGCAGCACGTCGAGGATGAGGCGTTCGTAGGCCTCGGGGCTGGACTCGGTGAAGGCGTGGCCGTACCCGAAGTCCATGGTCACGTCGCGCACCTCCATGGCCGTCCCGGGGACCTTCGACCCGAACCGCATGGTGATGCCCTCGTCGGGCTGCACCCGGATCACCAGGGCGTTCTGCCCGAGTTCCTCGGTGGCGGTCTTCTCGAAGGGCAGGTGCGGGGCGCGTTTGAAGACGACCGCGATCTCGGTCACCCGGCGCCCGAGCCGCTTGCCGGCCCGCAGGTAGAACGGGACCCCCGCCCAGCGGCGGGTGTCGATCTCGAGCTCGATCGCCGCGAACGTCTCCGTCGTCGAGGTCGAGGGGATCCCGTCCTCGTCGAGGTAGCCCTTGACGAACTCCGAACCCTGCCAGCCCGAGGCGTACTGGCCCCGGGCCGTCGACTTCGCGATGTCCTTGGCCGGACGCACGGCGGAGAGGACCTTGGCCTTCTCCGCGCGCAGGTCGGCGGCGTCGAAGGAGACGGGCTCCTCCATCGCGGTCAGCGCCAGGAGCTGCAGGAGGTGGTTCTGGATGACGTCGCGGGCGGCGCCGATCCCGTCGTAGTACCCCGCGCGGCCACCGATGCCGATGTCCTCGGCCATGGTGATCTGCACGTGGTCGACGTGGTTGGCGTTCCAGAGCGGCTCGAACATCTGGTTGGCGAAACGCAGCGCCAGGATGTTCTGGACCGTCTCCTTGCCGAGGTAGTGGTCGATGCGGAACACCGAGTCCGGCGGGAACACGTTCTCGACGACGGCGTTCAGCTCGCGCGCCGACTTGAGGTCGTGCCCGAAGGGCTTCTCGATGACGACGCGTCGCCACTGGTCGCCGTGCTGGGCGCTCAACCCGCTGCGCGCCAACTGCTTGGCGACGACGGGGAAGAACCGCGGCGGGATCGACATGTAGAACGCGTGGTTCCCGCCGGTACCGCGGACCCGGTCGAGGTCGGCGACGGTCGTGGCGAGCTGGTCGAACGCCTCGTCGTCGTCGAACTCACCGGGGACGAACCGGAAGCCCTCGGCGAGCTGGGCCCACACGGACTCCCGGAAGGGGGTCCGGGCGTGCTGGCGCACCGAGTCGTAGACGATCTTGCCGAAGTCCTGGTCGACCCAGTCGCGACGGGCGAAACCCGTCAGCGCGAAACCGGGGGGCAGCAGGCCCCGGTTCGCCAGGTCGTAGATCGCGGGCATGAGCTTCTTGCGCGCGAGGTCACCCGTCACGCCGAACATCACCATGCCGCACGGACCGGCGATCCGCGGGAGCCGACGGTCCCGCGGATCGCGCAGCGGGTTCTCCGCGTGCGTCACCCGCGTCGGACTCACTGGGCGTCGACCTGCGTCTTCACTCGCTCCAGCTCGTCGGTGACGGTGGTGAGCAGCTCGCCCCAGCTCTTCTCGAACTTGTCGAGACCGTCGGTCTCGAGGAACTCGACGACGTCGGTGTAGGAGACGCCGAGACGCTCGAGGTCGTCGAGGACGGCCTGGGACTCGCCGTAGGAACCGCGGATGGTGTCCCCGGTGACCTCGGCGTGGTCGATGGTCGCCTCGAGCGTCTTGCCCGGCATCGTGTTCACGGTGTTCGCGGCGACGAGCCCGGTGACGTAGAGGGTGTCGGGGAGGTCGGGGTTCTTGACCCCGGTCGAGGCCCACAGCGGACGCTGCGCGCGGGCGCCGGACTCCTTGAGGACCTGCCAGCGCGGGGTCGAGAAGACCTCCTCGTAGGCCTGGTAGGCCAGGCGCGCGTTGGCGAGACCGGCCTTGGACCGCAGAGCCTTGGCCTCGTCGGTCCCGATCTCCTCGAGACGCTTGTCGATCTCGGTGTCGACGCGGGAGACGAAGAAGGAGGCGACCGACTCGATCTTGGAGATGTCGTGGCCGTTCTGCTTGGCCTGCTCGAGCCCGGTGAGGAACGCCTGCATGACGGCGCGGTACCGGTCGAGGGAGAAGATCAGGGTCACGTTGACGCTGATGCCCTCGGAGATCGCGGTGGTGATCGCGGCGAGACCTTCGACGGTCGCGGGGATCTTGATGTAGAGGTTCTCGCGGTCGACGGCCTTCCACAGCTTGCGCGCGGAGACCTCGGTGCCGGCGGTGTCGCGCGCCTGGCGCGGGTCGACCTCGAGGGAGACGCGGCCGTCGAGCCCGTCGGTGCGGTCGAAGACCGGCTTGAGCACGTCGCACGCCTTGCGGACGTCCTCGGTGGTGATCTGGAAGACGGCTTCCTCGGTGTCGGCGCCGGCGGCGACGAGTTCCTTCACCTGGTCGGTGTAGCGGTCGCCCTTGCTCAGCGCGCTCGCGAAGATCGTCGGGTTCGAGGTGACGCCGAGGACGCCGGCCTCGACGAGGCGGCCGAGTTCACCGCCGTCGGTCAGCTCGCGGGAGAGGTCGTCCAGCCAGACCGACACGCCGTGTTCGTGCAGGGTCTCGAGGTTGTTGCTCATGAGGTGCTCCGTTCCATCGTCCACTGGGTGGGTGGGCGCCGGGACGGCGCCCGCAGAACCCCGGGGGTCGCAGGTCGCAACCCCCGGGGGTGGATCACTGCAGTCCGGCGAGGGATTCCTGCGCCGCCGAGAACACGACGTCGTCGGTCAGGCCGAACTCGCGGTAGAGCACGCCGGCGGCCGCGGAGGCGCCGTAGTGCTCGATGCTCACGATGCGACCGGCGTCGCCGGTCAGGTCGTGCCAACCCTGAGCGATGCCGGCCTCGACCGCGACGCGGGCCTTGACCTGCGGCAGCAGGACGGTGTCGCGGTAGGACTGCGGCTGCGCGTCGAACCACTCGCGGCAGGGCATCGAGACGACGCGCGTCGGGACGCCCGCCTCCTCCAGCTTGGCGCGGGCGCCGACGGCGATCTCGACCTCGGAACCGGTGGCGATGAGGATCACCGACGGCGTCGCGGTGGAGGACTCGACCAGGACGTAGGCGCCCTTGGCGGTGCCTTCGGCGCCGCCCCAGCCCTCCTGAGACCGGTCGAACGTCGGCAGGTTCTGGCGCGAGAGCGCCAGGCCGGCCGGACGGTTCGTCGTCTCGAGGATCGTCTTCCAGGCCCAGGCGGTCTCGTTGGCGTCACCGGGGCGGACGACGTCGAGGCCGGGGATGGCGCGCAGCGAGGCGAGGTGCTCGATCGGCTGGTGCGTCGGACCGTCCTCGCCGACCCCGATGGAGTCGTGCGTCCAGACGAAGGTCACCGGCAGCTGCATGATCGCGGCCAGACGCACCGGGGGGCGCATGTAGTCGCTGAAGACCATGAACGTGCCGCCGTAGGGGCGGGTGCCGCCGTGCAGCGCGATGCCGTTGAGGATCGAGCCCATGGCGTGCTCACGGATGCCGAAGTGCAGCGTGCGCCCGTAGGGGTTGCCGTCCCAGGTCTTCGTGGTGCGGTTGAGCGGCAGGAAGCTCGGCTCGCCCTTCATGGCGGTGAGGTTGGACTCGGCCAGGTCGGCCGAACCGCCCCAGAGCTCGGGGAGGGCGCTCGCGAGGGCGCTCAGCGTGTCGCCCGAGGCCTTGCGGGTCGCGACGGACTTGCCGGCCTCGAAGACGGGCAGCGCCTTCTCCCAACCGGCGGGAAGGGTGCGGGTCCGCATCCGGTCGAAGAGCTCGACGCGGTCGCCGGCGCCCTTGCGCCAGGTGTCGAACGCGCCCTGCCACTCCTCGTGCAGCGTCTTGCCGCGCTCACGGGCGGCGCGGGTGTGCGCGAGGACGTCCTCGTCGACCTGGAAGGTCTGCTCGGGATCGAAGCCGAGGACCTCCTTGGTCGCCTTGACCTCGGCCTCGCCGAGCGCGGAACCGTGGGCCTTGCCGGTGTTCTGCGCGTTGGGCGCGGGCCACGCGATCAGGGTGCGCAGCACGATGATCGAGGGCTTGGAGGTCTTGGCCTTGGCGGCCTCGATCGCGGCGTGCAGACCGGCGACGTCCTCGGTGTAGGGACCTTCGCCGCCGTTGGTCCAGTCGATGGTCTGGACGTGCCAGCCGTAGGCCTCGTAGCGTTTGCCGGTGTCCTCGCCGAGCGCGATCGCGGTGTCGTCCTCGATGGAGATGTGGTTCGCGTCGTAGATGACGACGAGGTTGCCCAGTTCCTGGACGCCGGCGATCGCCGAGGCCTCGGAGGTGACGCCCTCCTGGATGTCACCGTCGGAGGCCAGGACGAAGATGTTGTGGTCGAACGGGCTCGTGCCCGGTGCGGCCTCGGGGTCGAACAGACCACGCTCACGACGGGCGGCCATGGCCATCCCGACGGCCGAGGCCAGACCCTGACCCAGCGGGCCGGTCGTCATCTCGACACCGGCGGTGTGTCCGTGCTCGGGGTGCGCGGGGGTCTTCGAACCCCAGGTGCGCAGCGCCTTGAGGTCGTCGATCTCCAGGCCGTAGCCGGCCAGGTACAGCTGGATGTACAGCGTCAGGCTGGAGTGCCCGCAGGACAGCACGAAGCGGTCACGACCGACCCAGTCCGGGTCGGTGGGGTCGTTCTGCAGCAGTTTCTGGAACAGCAGGTAGGCCACCGGCGCGAGGCTCATGGCGGTACCCGGGTGTCCGTTGCCGACGCGCTGCACGGCGTCCATCGCCAGGACGCGGACGGTGTCTACCGCCTTGTCGTCGAGGTCGCTCCACTCGAGGCTGGGCTGGCTCACGTGTCTCCTCCCGTGCGAACCAGCTGACCGACCAGCGCCGGGATGGCGGTGGAGGACCGGCCGTGGTCCGCTCTCTGTCTCCGTCGTTCGTCGCCACCGCGTGCGGTGCGACGTCCCGAGGCGTTCGTCTGTGTGCGGCTCCTCCGTCCCGACACGACGGGCGCGGCGGGAGGATCACCGAGAGCGAGCCTACTCGTACGGGACTCTGGCGCAGCTCGTGAGGGTGGCGCACCGGGAGTGCTCAGGGGCCTCGTGCGAGGCACCGTCGCCGACACGGGAGGCGGCGCCGCGTACGACACTGCGTAGCAGCGGCGTAAGCTCGTGCTCGCCCGTTGTCGCCTCGCCCTGAGGACACTGTGACCGTCGCCGACCCGCGTCTGACCGACGCCCCCGCGCACTCCCGGACCAGCTTGCTGGGCCGGCGCCGCAAGGGGCGTCCTCCGCGTTACCCCCGGGTGGCCGCCTACGTGGCGCTCACCAAGCCGCGCATCGTCGAGCTGCTGCTCATCACGACCATCCCGGTCATGCTCTTCGCCGCGGGTGGCCTGCCCTCCGGCTGGCTCATCCTGACGACGTTCGTCGGGGGAGCGCTGTCCGCGGGCTGCGCGAACACGCTCAACTGCTACTTCGACCGCGACATCGACGCGTTGATGAAACGCACCGAGAACCGACCGCTGGTGACGGGTCTGATCTCGCCGAACCAGGCGCTCGTCTTCGCGACGGTCCTGGGGCTCGCCTCGACGGCGATCTTCGTCGCGTTCGTCAACGTCCTCTCCGCGGCGCTGGCGCTGCTCGCGATCCTGCTCTACGTCGTGGGCTACACGCTGCTGCTGAAGCGCCGGACCTCCCAGAACATCGTCTGGGGCGGGGTCGCGGGGTGCATGCAGGTGCTCATCGGCTGGACCGCGGTGCGCGACTCCCTGGACTGGGCGCCCTTCGTGCTGTTCGGCGTGATCTTCCTCTGGACCCCGCCGCACTACTGGCCGCTCTCGGTGCGCTACCGCGAGGACTACGCCAACGCCGGTGTCCCGATGCTCCCCGTCGTCGCGAAACCCACGACGGTCTCGCGCCAGATCGTGCTCTACACGATCGCGATGGTGCTCTGCTCGTTGCTGCTGGTGCCGCTCGGGAACGCCGGTGTCGTCTACGGGGTGGCCGCGCTCGTGCTGGGCGTCGGGTTCCTGGTGCAGACGATCGGGTTGCACCGCAGGGCGACCCGCTTCGAGCGGGAGACCGGGGGGCGTGACGCCGGAACGCTGGAGCAGCTGAAGCAGATCTCCCCGATGGGGGTCTTCCACGGTTCGATCACCTACCTGACGCTGCTGTCGATCGCCGTCGCGGTCGACCCGTTCGTGAGCGTTGGTTGGCCGTTCTGAGGGCCTGACCGGACGAACGACGAAGCCGCCGTGGACAGCGTCCACGGCGGCTTCGTCCGTTCTGGCGCCGCGGCCGCGGTGGGCCGGGCGGGGTGGGATCGTTGCCTCCCCGAGGACGCCTGGTGACGTCGGGGAGGCAACGATCCCGCGGGCGGGCGGGCGGGGGCCCGTCTCATTCCCAGCGGAACCAGCGCGCGCAGGCCAGGCCCGCGACGAGGCCCCACGCGGCGAGGACGAGCAGCGGGACGACGGCGACCGTGCCGGTGGCGAGAGCCTGCCGGACGGCGGTCCCCAGGGCCCCCGAGGGCAGCACCCCGGCGAACGCGCCGAGCGGGGACGGCAGCACCAGCCCACCCCCCGCGAGCAGCAGCACCCAGACGAAGTTGGCGACGGCGAGGGTGCCTTCGGCGCGGACCGTCCCGGCCAGCAGCAGGCCCAGCGACGTGAACGCCGCGACGCCGAGGAGCACGGCCGGGACGGCCGCGGCCAGGGCGGCGGCGTCGGGGGACCAGCCGAGGAACAGCGCGATGACGCCGAGCACGACGACCTGGACCACCACGACGGCCAGCACCGAGAGGACCTTCCCCACGAGCAGGCCCGAGCGCGCCAGCGGACTGGCCGCCAGCAGGCGCAGCACGCCGTTGCGCCGGTCGAACCCCGTTCCGATGGCCTGCCCGGTGAAGGCGGTGGAGACCACCGCGAGGGCCACGACACCCCCCAGGGCCAGCGCCGGGCGGTCGCCGGAGCCGAGGTCGAGGGAGGTGACGCGGGTGACCCCGACGAGCACCAGGGCGGGCAGGAGGAGGGTCAGCAGCAGCTGCTCGCCGTTGCGCAACGAGACCTTGGTCTCGAACGCGGCCTGGCGCAGCACCCGGCGGGCCAGCGGCGCCGCGGTCCCGGCGGGCGTGAAGTCGAGGGTCGTTGCACCGGACGTCATCGCAGGGTCCTCCCGGTCAGGTCGAGGAAGACGTCCTCGAGCGTCCGGCGCACCGGTCCGACCCCCTCGGCGAGGACGTCGTGGGTGGCGCACCAGTTGGTCACGGTCGCCACGACCCGCGGGTCGACGTCGATGCCGCTGACCAGGTACCGGCCGGTGTCGACCTCGGAGACGTCGGCGCCGACCGGCAGCGCGCGGGCCAGGGACTCGGTGGGCAGTCCCGGCCGCGAGCGGAAGGCCAGCGAGGCGGGACCGCGGGTGAGCTCGTCGGGGGAGCCGGTGGCGACCGCCCGGCCGTGGTCGACGACGACGACGGAGTCGGCGAGGCGTTCGGCCTCCTCCATGAGGTGGGTGGTGAGCACGACCGCCACCCCCGCGGCCCGCACCTCGCGCACGACGTCCCAGACGGCGAGCCGCGCCTGCGGGTCGAGGCCGGCGCTGGGTTCGTCGAGGAAGACCAGCTCGGGCCGGCCCACGAGCGCGCAGGCCGTCGCGAGCCGCTGGCGCTGGCCGCCGGAGAGGCGGCGCACGCGGGTCTTCGCGAAGGAGGTGAGCCCGAGCCGCTCGGCGAGGGCGTCGACGTCGAGGGGGTCGGTGTGCAGCCCGGCGAGGTGGCGCAGCGCCTCCAGGGCCCCGACGCCGCTGGGCAGCCCGCCGTCCTGCAGCATCACCCCGACCCGCGGCCGCAGGGTGGCCGCGTCCGCGACCGGGTCCAGTCCGAGGACGCGGACGGTGCCGGAGTCGGCGCGCTGCAGCCCCTCGCAGATGCCGACCGTCGTCGTCTTGCCCGCCCCGTTCGGGCCGAGCAGGGCGGTCACGCGACCGCGTTCGGCGCGGAAGGACAGGCCGTCGAGCACGGCGGAGCCGCCGGGGTAGGTCTTGCGCAGGTCGCTCACCTCGACGGCCGCGTCCTTGCGGAAGTCGCCCAGGGTCAGGGGTGAGGGGGAGCCGATCGCCACGAGGGTTGAGTCTACGAGCCCGGGTAGTAGCCGCTGGACCACGTGGGCCAGGTCACCCCGCGGGGTGGTTGGGCGAGCGACGGCCAATTAGGTAACATGGGTGTTGTGCAAATGGTGAGGCCGACCTTAGTTGGTGAGGACGCACGGACCCGTACCCGGGTGCGGGCGACCGTCGCCGAGTTCGGTCCCGTCACCGCCGCCCGCATCGCCGAGCTGCTGGGTCTCACGGTCGCCGCCGTCCGGCGCCACCTCGACCCGATGGTGGCTGAAGGGGTGCTCGAGACCCGGGAGCCGCGTGCGGACGCCCGCCGCGGCCGGGGCCGTCCCGCCAAGGACTACGTGGTCGGCTCGGCCGGGCACGACGCCCTGCCGGCCGGCTACGACGACCTCGCGCTCTCGGCCCTGGCCTACCTCGCCGAGGTCCAGGGACCGCAGGCCGTCGAGGACTTCGCGAACCGGCGCTTCGCCGCGCTGGAGCACTCCCTCGCCGGTCTGGAGGGGACGGTGCCCGAGCGGGTGCAGGCCCTCGTCGAGGCGCTGGCCGCCCAGGGCTACTCGGCCAGTTCGCGCCCGGCGGCGCGGGGAACAGCCACCGAAGGGCTCCAGTTGTGCCAGGGGCACTGCCCGGTGCAACGGGTCGCCGAGTCCTTCCCGCAGCTGTGCGAGGCCGAGCGGCGCACGTTCGAGCGGATCCTCGGCACCCGTGTCCAGCGGTTGGCCACGCTCGCGCACGGCGACCACGTCTGCACCTCGTTCGTACCGCTCGAGGCGCTGACCCAGAACCAGCACGACCCGCAAGACGACACCGTGGCCACCGCCACGGGGGACCAGACGGAAGGACGACGCTCGTGACCGACACCGTGTCCGACACCCAGACCACCGCGGGCCCGCCCGAACTCGAGGGCATGGGCAAGTACGCCTACGGCTGGGCGGACTCCGACGTCGCCGGCTCGACCGCCCGCCGCGGGCTCTCCGAGGACGTCGTGCGCAACATCTCCTCGCTCAAGAACGAGCCCGAGTGGATGCTCGCCCTGCGCCTCAAGGCCCTGCGCCTCTTCGGCCGCAAGCCGATGCCGAACTGGGGTTCCGACCTCAGCGGCATCGACTTCGACAACATCAAGTACTTCGTCCGCTCGACGGAGAAGCAGGCCACCAGCTGGGACGAGCTCCCCGAGGACATCAAGGCGACCTACGACCGCCTGGGCATCCCCGAGGCCGAGAAGCAGCGCCTCATCGCCGGCGTCGCCGCGCAGTACGAGTCCGAGGTCGTCTACCACCAGATCCGCGAGGACCTGGAGGAGAAGGGTGTCATCTTCGTCGACACCGACACCGGTCTGCGCGAGCACGAGGAACTCTTCCGCGAGTACTTCGGCACCGTCATCCCGGTGGGCGACAACAAGTTCGCGTCGCTGAACACCGCGGTGTGGTCCGGCGGCTCGTTCATCTACGTGCCCAAGGGCGTCCACGTCGACATCCCGCTGCAGGCCTACTTCCGGATCAACACCGAGAACATGGGCCAGTTCGAGCGCACGCTGATCATCGCCGACGAGGACTCTTACGTGCACTACGTGGAGGGCTGCACGGCGCCGATCTACCAGAGCGACTCGCTGCACTCCGCGGTCGTCGAGATCATCGTGAAGAAGAACGCCCGCGTGCGCTACACGACGATCCAGAACTGGTCGAACAACGTCTACAACCTGGTCACCAAGCGCGCCACGGCCGCCGAGGGCGCGACCATGGAGTGGGTCGACGGGAACATCGGGTCCAAGGTCACGATGAAGTACCCCGCGATCTACCTCATGGGCGAGCACGCCAAGGGCGAGACGCTGTCCATCGCCATGGCCGGTGAGGGTCAGCACCAGGACGCCGGCGCCAAGATGGTCCACGCGGCGCCGTACACCGCGAGCTCGATCATCTCGAAGTCGATCGCCCGCGGCGGTGGCCGCACGTCCTACCGAGGGCTCATCCAGGTCCTCGAGGGCGCGCACCACTCGGCCTCCACGGTGCGCTGCGACGCGCTGCTGGTCGACACCATCTCCCGCTCGGACACCTACCCCTACAACGACATCCGCGAGGACGACGTCGTCATGGGTCACGAGGCCACGGTCTCGAAGGTCTCCGACGACCAGCTCTTCTACCTCATGAGCCGCGGCATGGCCGAGGACGAGGCCATGGCGATGATCGTGCGCGGGTTCATCGAACCCGTCGCGCGGGAACTGCCCATGGAGTACGCGCTGGAACTCAACCGCCTCATCGAACTGCAGATGGAAGGGGCCGTCGGCTGATGACCCTGCTCAACGAAGCCCTCGACGAGAGTCGCGCCGCTCAGCAGGGCGACACCACCGGGGCTCACAGCCACGGTGGCGGGACCGTCCCCGAGGCGTCCCGCGCCGAGCGCAGGACCTCCTTCGACGTGGCCGACTTCGTCGTGCCCACGGGTCGCGAGGAGGAGTGGAAGTTCTCGCCGCTGCGTGAGTTCGGCCCGCTCTTCGAGGCCGTGGACGCGGTCGCCGGGAACGCTGCGAGCGTCGAGGTCTCCGGCCCCGCCGTCGTCGAGCACCGCACCGGCACCCTCGCCGAGGTCGGCGCGGGGTCGGCGTTCGTGCCGGGTGACCGCGCCGCGGCCGCCGGCTGGAGCTCCACCGAGGTCGCGCACCTGGTGAAGGTGCCGGCCGAGGCCGAACTCGACGAACCCGTCCTCGTCACCATCCGCGGGGAGGCCGGTCGCACCACCGCCGGTCACGTCGTGGTCGAGACGGGGCACCACGCCAAGGCGCTCGTCGTGCTCTCGCACCTGGGCGGCGGCGCGCACCGCGGCAACGTCGAGGTCCGCGCGGGCGACGCCTCCGAGGTCACGGTCGTGTCGCTGCAGGAGTGGGACGCCGACGCGGTCCACATCGGCCAGCACGACGTGCGGGCCGGGCGCGACGCCCGCGTCCGCCACATCAGCGTCTCGCTGGGCGGCAAGGCCGTCCGGATCTCGGTGAACCTCAGCTACGCGGGCCCCGGCGGCGACGCCACCGCGCTCGGCGTCTACTTCGCGGGTGCCGGTCAGCACACCGAGCACCGCCAGTTCGTCGACCACGAGGCCGTCAACTGCAAGAGCTACGTGGAGTACAAGGGCGCGCTGCAGGGCCAGGGCGCGCACGCCGTCTGGATCGGTGACGTCCTCATCCGCGCCGCGGCCGAGGGCACCGAGACCTACGAGCTGAACCGCAACCTCGTCCTGACCGAGGGGGCGCGCGCCGACTCCGTGCCGAACCTCGAGATCGAGACCGGCCAGATCGTCGGCGCCGGCCACGCGTCCGCGACGGGTCGCTTCGACGACGAGCAGCTGTTCTACCTGCAGTCGCGCGGCATCACCGAGGACGAGGCCCGTCGACTGGTGGTCCGCGGGTTCTTCGCGAGCATCGTCGACAAGATCGGGATCCCGGACGTCTCGTCGCGTCTCATGACCACCATCGAACGCCAGCTCGCCGAGCGAGAAACCGTTGAGGAGAACTGAATGTCCACCCTGGAGATCCGCGACCTGCACGTGACGGTCGACGAAGCCGACGGCTCCGTGAAGGAGATCCTGCGCGGGGTCGACCTCACCATCAACTCCGGTGAGGTCCACGCCGTGATGGGGCCCAACGGTTCCGGCAAGTCGACGCTGGCCTACTCGATCGCGGGCCACCCCAAGTACACCGTCACCGGCGGCAGCGTCACGCTCGACGGCGAGGACGTCCTCGCGATGACCGTCGACGAGCGCGCCCGCGCCGGGATGTTCCTCGCGATGCAGTACCCCGTCGAGGTCCCCGGGGTCACCGTGTCGAACTTCCTGCGGACCGCGAAGACCGCGATCGACGGCGAGGCGCCCAAGCTGCGCACGTGGGTCAAGGACGTCAAGCAGGCGATGGACGACCTGAAGATGGACCCCACCTTCGCCGAGCGCAACGTCAACGAGCACTTCTCCGGCGGCGAGAAGAAGCGCCACGAGATCCTCCAGATGGAGCTGCTCAAGCCCAAGATCGCGATCCTCGACGAGACCGACTCCGGCCTCGACGTCGACGCGCTGAAGATCGTCTCCGAGGGCGTGAACCGCTCGCTCTCGACCGTGAACCCGGGCGTCCTGCTCATCACGCACTACACGCGGATCCTGCGCTACATCACGCCGCAGTTCGTGCACGTGTTCGTCAACGGCCGGGTGGCCGAACAGGGTGGTCCGGAACTGGCCGACGCCCTCGAGGAATCCGGTTACGACCGCTTCCTCACCCACGCCTGAGGAGGCCCTGGTGAGCGAGACAGAAACTTCGGCGACCACCACGTCGGCCAGCGGGCCGACGCCGGCGGCCATCGCCGACATCGAGGAAGCCCTCAAGGACGTCATGGACCCCGAGCTGGGGATCAACGTCGTCGACCTGGGCCTCATCTACGGGTTGACGGTCTCCGACGACAACGTCGCGACCATCGACATGACGTTGACCAGCGCGGCCTGCCCGCTGACCGACGTCATCGAGGACCAGACGCAGCAGGCCCTCGTCGACGTGGTGGCCGACCACCGCATCAACTGGGTGTGGATGCCGCCGTGGGGTCCCGAGAAGATCACCGACGACGGCAAGGACCAGTTGCGGGCGCTCGGCTTCAACGTCTGAGCAGGCACGCAGCACCACAGGGGCGCGGCACCGGGAAACCCGGTGTCGCGCCCCTCGTGCGTCTGCTTCGCTGACCCTCGTGACCGCCCACCCCGCCCCGTCCACCGCCCTCGTCCTCGGGGGCGGCGGCTCGACCGGCAACGCCTGGCTGATCGGCGTCGTGGCGGGGCTGTTCGAGGCGGGTCTCGACGTCAGCGACGCCGACCTGACGGTCGGCACCTCGGCCGGGGCCACGGTTGCGGCACAGCTGGCCGGGGCGACCCCCACGGAACTGCTGGCCGCCGCGCTCGTCCCCCCGCCCACCCGCACCGGGGGCGGACCGGGCCGCCCGGTGAGCGACCACCTGCAGCGCCTCCGTGACCTCATCGCCGGGTCGCAGGATCCGGCCGACATGCGTCGGCGGCTCGGGGCCGCAGCGTTGGCGACGGACTCCGACGCCTCCTGGTCGGTGCAGTGGCGCGACACCGTGGCGGCCCGGTTGCCCCGCCCGGACTGGCCGCAGCGCAGACTCCTCCTCACCGCGCTCGACGCCCGCACCGGCGAGGGGTTCACCTTCGACCGGAACTCCGGGGCGGACCTCGTCGACGCCGTCGCGGCCAGTTGTTCCAGCCGTCTCCCGTACCGGATCGGGGAGGACCGCTACCTCGACGGCGGCTACCGCCGCAACGAGAACGCCGACCTCGCCGCCGGGTACGACCGGGTCCTCGTGCTCTCACCGCTCGGCGGCAGGACCCTGCACCCGCCGGCCTGGGGGATGCAGCTCGCGGCCCAGGTCGAGGAGCTCGAGGCGGGCGGGAGCCACGTCGAGACGGTCGTCCCCGACGTCGAGCACGAGCACCTCTTCGGCGCGAACGCGATGGACCTCTCGCTGCGCCCGGCCGCGGCGCGGGCCGGTGCCGCACGGGGCCGCGATCTCGCCCACCGCCTCGGCGCCTCCTGGGCGCAGCGCGGGACCCGCTGAGCCCGCGGGCCCGGGGGTCTCAGAAGCGGAAGGTCGAGACGAGGCTCTGCAGGTCGCTCGCGACCCGGGAGACGTCCTGGCTGGTCGTCGCGGTGTGCCCGGCGGAGTTGGCGGACTCCACGGCGCCCTGGGCGATGCCGGACATGGTGGCGGAGATCTCGCCGGCGCCGGCGGAGACCTCGGTGACGTTGCGGACCATCTCCGACGTCGTGGCGGACTGCTCCTCGACGGCCGCCGCGATGGTCGACTGCAGCGCGTCGATGCGGGCGATGACCTCGGAGATCTCCGCGATCGCCGCCCCGGCGGCGGTCGCGTCGGCCTGCGTCGAACCGACCTTGGCGACGATCTCCTCGGTCGCGCGGGCCGTCTGCTGCGCGAGTTCCTTGACCTCCTCGGCGACCACGGCGAAGCCCTTGCCCATCTCCCCGGCGCGGGCGGCCTCGATGGTGGCGTTCAGGGCCAGCAGGTTCGTCTGCCCGGCGATGGAGGTGATGAGCTTGACGACCTCGCCGATCTCGCGGCTGGAGACCGCGAGGCGGGTGAGGGTCTCGTCCGCGGCCTGGGCGGCGACGACGGCGGTGCCGGCGACCTGGCTGGCGTCGGCGGTGGAGGCCGAGATCTCGCGGATCGCGGCGGTCATCTCCTCGCCGGCGGCGGCGACGGTCCCGATGTTCGCGGAGATCTGCTCGGTGGCCGCGGAGACGACCTGGCTCTGGTGCGAGCTCTCCTCGGCGCCGGCGGACATCTGGGTGGCGACGGTGGTGAGCTCCTCGGCGGAGGCGGCCAACGTGGAGGAGTTCGCGACGATCTGGGCCATGACCGAGCCGAGACGCTCGGTGGAGGCGTCGAGGGCCTGAGCCATGACGCCGATCTCGTCCTTGCTGGTGAGGCCGACGCGCTCGTCGAGGTGCCCCTCGGCGAGGCCCCGCACGACCGCCACCACCCGGTGCAGGGGACGGGCGATGCTGCGGGCGATCACGGTGGCCATGACCAGCGAGGCCACGACGGCGACGGCGATGGTCGCGACCATGAGGACGGCGGCGCGGGCGTAGGCCGTGGCCCCGGCTTGCCGGGAGGCCTGCGCCGCGGCGAGCTCGCGGTCGTCCATCTCCCGCAGCTGCTGCTCCAGGGAGGCCTCCAGGGGCTTCACCGTCGCGTCGAACCGACCGCTGAAGGCGCTGGAGTCGAACGACTGGGCGATCCCCTCCAGGTCCTTGCGCGCCGTGAGGTACTGGGCGAGGGCCGTCTCGAAGGCGTCGAGCTGCGCCGGGGTCTGCACCGGGTCGGTGGCCAGGTAGGCCTTCCAGTCCGCGTCCAGGGCGGCGTCGGCGGCCCGCAGGTCGCCGGCCGCCGCCGTGGTGTGCGTGTCGTCGGAGGCGATGACGAGGTCGTCGAGGCTCTTCAGGCTCTGCACGAAGTCGGTCTGGACCTGCTGCAGGGTGCTGACCGAGACCACGCTGTTGGAGTACATGTCCTCGAGCCGGTGCTGGGCCGAGCGCAGGCCGAGGAACCCGACGGCCCCGACGGTGACGATCAGGACCACCACGACGGTGAAGCCGGCGAACAGCTTCGAGGCGACCCTCAGGTCCCGCAGACGCGACATGGCACAACTCTCCGCTCATGGGTCCCGCCGGAGGAGTCCGCAGGCTCTCCACCACCTGTCGGCAGTCGTCACCCTCGGTCCTGAGCCCCACAACACCGTGACCACCCGGTCGGCCCAGCGGTGACCGTCCCTCCTGGGGTCAGTCGAGTCCCCGGGCGGCCAGCGCCTCACCCAGCGCCTCCGCGTGCGCGACCGTGCGGACCAGCGTCGGCACGAGCAGCGCCCGCGGGTCGCCACCGAGTCCGCGGGCGGCCGCGGCCTCGCGCGACTCCGCGAGCAGGCGACCGACGACGGGGATGCTGGTGATCGTCAGGGTCAGCCCGAGCGCCAGCCGGTCGGGGTCCACCCCGAAGCGGCGCACTGGCGTGGCGGCCCGCACGACGGTGTCCAGCACCGCCGGGACGGGCGTCGTGGCGGTCACGACCGTCGCCGCCCACAGGCACGCGAGCAGACCCGCGACGGTGGCGACCGCGCGCAGCGGCCCCGCGCTCCACAGCTGCACCAGCGCCAGCGCCAGGAGCAGCACCCACACCCGGCGCACCGGCACGAGCAGCAGCCGCACCCGCAGCCCGCCACCGCGGGCGAGGACGACGACCAGCACGCCGAGACCGACCGGGACCGCGGCGGCGACCACGTCCGGGGCCACCAGCCGCACCACCCCGATCACCGTGCCCAGGACGAGCAAGACGGCCAGCTTGACCCCCGGAGCGGTCCGGTGCAGCCAGGAGTCACCCGGTTCCACCACCCCCAGCAGCAGCGGCGCCCCGAGCAGGCCGCGCCTCACCCGGCGGCCCGGCGGTAGGCGGCGACGACCTCGGCGGGACCCCCGTCGCCCCGCACCCGGCCGTCCTCGATCCACAGCACCCGGTCGGCGCGCCCGGCGAGGTCCAGGTCGTGGGTGGCGACGACGACCTGGGCGACGGGGGCCGGCGGGTCCCGCAGGACGTCGCCGACGCGACGGGCGGTGCGCAGGTCCAGCAGGGTCGTCGGCTCGTCGCAGAGCAGCACCCGCGGACCCGTCGCCAGCACGGAGGTCAACGCCAGCAGCTGTCGCTGCCCGCTGGAGGCCTCCCGCACCGACCGGTCGGCCAGGGCGCCCAGCCCTGCGGCGGCCAGCAGTTCCCGCGCCCGGGCGTCGTGGTGACGGCGGGGGACCTCCGTGCGGCGCAACGACAGGGCCACGTCCTCGACCGCCGTCGGCATGACGAGCTGTGCGTCGGGGTCGGTGAAGACGAAACCGACCCGCCGCCGCAGCGCCTTCAGCTCACGTTCGGGGTCGAGGCCGTCGACGGTGATCCGACCGTCGTTGGCCAGGACGAGACCGTCCAGCAGCCGCAGCAGCGTGGACTTCCCGGAACCGTTGGGCCCGATCAGCGCCGTCATCGGGCTGCTCGCCGGATCGATCTCGAGGTCGAGGTGGTGCAGCACGGTCCGTTCACCGGCCTCCACACGCACCCCCGCCAGGCGGATCACGGGACGTGCGACCTCAGCGGGCGCTCAGGCGGGGGAAGGCGCGGTGCACCGGGGCGGCGACGAGCACGGCGAGGACGACCTTGACGAGGTCGGCGGGCACGTAACCGAGGCAGAGCGCAGCGGCCTTCCCCCAGGTCAGGCCGCCGCCCCAGGCCATCCCGGGGATGCCGAAGGCGTAGACGACGAGCAGCCCGCCCACCACCGTCCCGGCGACCAGCCCGAGGACGGCGCGCCCGCGGCGCACCCCCGCGCGGGTGATCAGCCCGGTGACGAAGGCGGCGAAGGGGTAGGAGAGCAGGAACCCGGCGCTCGCGCCCGCGAACACACCGAGCCCGGCGCCCCCGTTGGCGAAGACCGGGACACCGGCCGCTCCGACCACGAGGTACAGCGCCGCGGCCGCCGCCCCGCGCCACGGGCCGAGCAGGGCACCGCAGAGCACGATCCCCAACGTCTGCAGCGTGATCGGGATGGCCAGCAGCCCGATCGGGATGCCCGGGGTGAGGGCCAGCGCGCACACCAGGGCGGCGAAGACGGCGACGAGGGCCAGGTCCCGGGAGGGTTCGGCGGGACGGCGCAGACCGGCGTCGGGGGCGGTCGCCGGGCGCCGGCGGGTGGGCGAGGTCACGGGCCGAAACCTAGCGGACGGTGCACCGGTACCGAGGGCCGTAGAATCGTCGTCGACCCCCGTCGTTCGAAACCCTTGAGAGCTGCCCTCGTGATCGTCGCGTCCGACATCGAACTGCGTGCAGGGGCCCGTCTCCTCATGGAGGGCGTGAACTTCCGTGTCGCCGCCGGCGACCGCATCGGACTGGTGGGCCGCAACGGCGCCGGGAAGACGACCCTGACCAAGGTCCTCGCCGGGGAGGGGCAGCCCGCCTCGGGCACCGTGACCCGCTCCGGGGAGATCGGGTACCTGCCCCAGGACCCGCGCGCCGGCGACCCCGAGATGCTGGCCCGCGACCGCATCCTGGCCGCCCGCGGCCTCGACGACGTCATCGCCAAGCTGCGCAAGGCCGAGGTCGACATGGCCAGCGAGGACGACAAGGTCCGCGACAAGGCCATGGACCGCTACACCAAGCTCGACGCCCGCTTCGTGGCCCTCGGCGGCTACACCGCCGAGAGCGAGGCCGCCCGGATCTGCGCGAACCTCAACCTGCCCGAGCGCATCCTCGAGCAGCAGCTGAAGACGCTCTCCGGGGGTCAGCGCCGCCGCGTCGAGCTCGCCCGCATCCTGTTCTCCGCCAGCGAGACGCTGCTGCTGGACGAGCCGACCAACCACCTCGACGCCGACTCCATCGCCTGGCTGCGCGACCACCTCAAGAACTACGCCGGTGGGCTCATCGTCATCAGCCACGACGTCGAACTGCTCGAGGTCGTCGTCAACCGGGTGTTCCACCTCGACGCCAACCGCGCCACCATCGACCTCTACAACGTCGGCTGGAAGAACTACCTCAAGCAGCGCGAGACCGACGAGAAGCGCCGCATCCGCGAACGCGCCAACGCCGAGAAGAAGGCCGGGACGCTGCTGCTGCAGGCCGCCAAGATGGGGGCCAAGGCGACGAAGGCCGTGGCGGCGCAGAACATGGCCAAGCGCGCCGAGCGGCTGCTGGGCAGCCTCGAGGAGGTCCGCGTCCAGGACAAGGTCGCCAAGCTGCGCTTCCCCAAGCCCGCCCCCTGCGGCAAGACCCCGCTGATGGCGGAGGGCCTGTCGAAGTCCTACGGCTCGCTGGAGATCTTCATGGGCGTCGACCTGGCCATCGACCGTGGCTCGCGCGTCGTCATCCTGGGGCTCAACGGCGCCGGGAAGACCACGCTGCTGCGGATGCTCGGTGGGGTCGAGCAGCCCGACACCGGTGAGATCATCGGCGGCCACGGCGTCAAGATCGGGTACTACGCCCAGGAGCACGAGACGCTCGACGTCAACCGTTCGGTGCTGGAGAACATGCGCTCGGCGTCCCCGGACCTCGACGACACCCGGGTCCGCACCGTCCTCGGCTCGTTCCTCTTCTCCGGAGACGACGTCGACAAGCCCGCCGGGGTGCTCTCCGGTGGGGAGAAGACGCGCCTCGCCCTGGCGACGCTCGTCGTCTCCAGCGCCAACGTGCTGCTGCTGGACGAACCGACGAACAACCTCGACCCCGCCTCGCGCGCCGAGATCCTCGACGCGCTGAAGCACTACGAGGGTGCCGTCGTGCTGGTCACCCACGACGAGGGCGCCGTCGAGGCGCTCGGCCCCGAGCGGGTGGTGCTGCTGCCCGACGGGGTGGAGGACCTGTGGAACGCGGGCTACCAGGAGCTCGTCTCGCTGGCCTGAGGTCGAGGTCGAGGTGGCTCGAGGAAGTCCCGCACCACGGCGGTGAACTCCTCGGTGCGCTCCACCCACGGGTGGTGGCCGGCGCCTTCCAGGAGGCGCAGTCCCGCGCGGGGCAGCAGCCCGGGATCCCGACCAGCTCGGCGACCGGAGCCAGGTGGTCCCAGCCTCCCGGGCCGCCGGGCACGATCACCACGGGCCGGGCGCCCGGACGGATGCGCGACGCCGTCCTCGACCGGGCGCCGTCGCGCAGCTGCACCGTCTCGATCACGTCCCTCCCCACGGGGGCCGTCAGCCCCAGCCGCAGTCGTGGAGGACCGTGGCCAGGGCCTGCATCGCCCTGCACGCCGCGTCGAGGGTGCGCTCGTCGACTCCCGTGAGCGGGTCCCGGTCCCGCCACCAGGAACGCATCTCGGCCTCTCCGAACTCGTGCGCCACGTCCCCCTTCGTCGCGTGCCGGCGCAGCGTCTCCTCGAAGGGGACCTCGTAGCGGTAGCAGCAACTCGTCCCGACGTGCTCGGCGACCAGGTGTACTACGCCCGCGCCGTTGCCGTGGATCTCCTCGTGGAGGATCCCCTCGACGACCACGTGGAGTCCGTGGTCCAGGGCGGAGCGCGCCGTGAGGTCCAGGAGCCCGACGGACAACGCGCCCGGCCGGTCCTCGACGTGCAGCACCTGACGCCGCAGGACGTCCTGACCCAGGACCGCGACGCCGCGGGGACGCGCCGCCCGGAGCGCGGCGGCCAGCGTCGACCCCTCGCTGCCGGAGTTCCCCCGGACCACGATCAGCCGGGTTTCCGAGGTCCCGCACCTCCCCGTCCGCGTCACCACGCCGGTCTGGCGGGTCGACCCTCCCAGGATGAAACGTTTGTGCAGGTCGGAGCGGTGGTCCGAAGATCACGTACGGAGCAGTGATCTCCCCGTTCGAGTGGCCGGAACCGCCGGTGGTGGTGACCATGGAGGGGGTCCTGGGGTCTGCGACGACGTTGAGGAGAGGTCGGGATGACCGAAACGATCAAGCGGGGAACCCGGTTGAGCGGTTCCGAACGGGAGCAGCTCGCCGGCGAGCTGTCGAAGGGTTACGCCGAAGGGAAGAGCATCCGCGCACTCGCCGAGGAGACAGGTCGTTCCTACGGTTTCGTGCACCGGTTGCTCAGCGAGAACGAGGTGACCCTGCGCAGTCGTGGCGGGGCCACCCGCGGCAAGGCCCGGCAGGGCTGAGAGGCCGCTGCCGAGCGGGGGCCGGCCGTTCACAGCGAGCGGTCGGTTCCTCCGTCCACGGTGAGCGACGCCCCCGTGATGTAGGACGCCGCGGGGGAGAGCAGGAACACCGCCGCGCGCGCGAACTCGTCGGGGAGTCCGGCCCGGCGCAGCGGGATGTCCTCCAGCACGTCGGGGGCCAGCTCGGCGGAATCCTCGAACTCCAACGGCGAACTGGCGTCGACGTGCCCGGCGAGCAGGTTGTTGATCCGCACCCCGCGCGGGCCGAGTTCGTCGGCCAGGGCCTTCGCGGCCATCGCCAGGCCCGGACGCAGCCCGTTCGCGACGCCGGCGTCCATGACGGGCGTGCGGACGGTGCTGGAGAGCAGCAGCACCATCGAGGCACCCTCCCCGGTCGCGGCCTTGCCGACCGAACGGGCCAGGCGCAGCGGGCCGAGCAGGCTCGACTCGAACGCCTCGCGCCACGCCCCGTCGGAGGCCTCCAGGACGGTGGAGGTGGGTGGAGCCCCGCAGGAGATGATCGCGCCGTCCAGGCGCCCGAACCGGGCGTGGGCCGCGGCGACGAGACGGGTCTCGGTGCCGGGGTCGGAGATGTCGCCCGGGACGGGCAGCAGACGGGACGGTTCGCCGATGCTGGGCATCACCGTGCGCAGTTCGTCCTCGTCTCCCGCGTGCAGCACGAGGAGTGCACCTTCGTCGGCGAGCACCCTGGCGCAGGAGAGCCCGAGCCCGGTGGACGCACCGGAGACGATGTACACGCGGTCACTCAGGCCCAGGTCCATGGGTCCATTGTTGCGCAGAGTGGCCGTTGGTACACACAGCATGATCGTTTGCCCCCGAACGGGCGAACCTCGGTGGGGTCCGCGGACACCCGGGATCTTCTAGAACCGCTGGTCAGCGGCGTCCAGTTCGGCGTCCTCCGCCTGCTCGTCCACCCCGGACCGCACCGTGCGCCGGGCCCCCCGGCGTGGCGCGGGAGCCGCCTCGACCGCCTCGACGGTCTCCTCGATCCGCTCACCCTCCGTGGTCTCCCCGGCCTCCCCGGCCTCCTCGGACTCGACGGTCTCGCCGGCCCGCAGGTCCAGCTCCCGCCGGCCCGCGACGACCCAGACGACCAGCGCCGTCAGGGCGAACCCGAACCACTGCACCGTGTAGGCCAGGTGCGGCCCCTCGTCGACGTCGGGCCGCAGCGCCGGAGCGGGGGCGGTGGCCGTGGACGGGTCCTCGGTGGCGAGCACGGCGTACCCGTCGAGCAGTCTCAGCCCCGGCACGGCCGCCGCCACCTGCGCACGTCCGATGGAGCCGACCTGGCCGGCCGGGACGGTCCCGCGCTTGGCCTCCTCCCACTGACGCAGGCGCGCCACGACGGTGACCTCGCCCTGCGCCGGGGTGGGCAGCGTGTCCGGGCGGTCGGTGTCGTCACCGGCCGCCAGCCACCCGCGGTCCACGACCAGGGCGGTGCCGTCACCGAGCACCAGCGGCACGAGCACCTCGTAGCCGGCGGTGTCGTCGCGCGGCCGGTTGCGCACCAGCAGGGTGTCGGCCACGTCGTAGGTACCGGTGACCCGCACCGGCGTCCACACGTCGGCCTTCGCCAGTTCGGAGCCCGCGGGCAGCACTCGGGTGACGTCGACGGGTCGCGCGTCGTAGTTCTGGACCAGGGGGGCGTTCGCGGCCAGGCGCTCCTCACGGCGGTGCCACTGCCAGCGACCCAGGAGGAGGCAGACGAACGCGATCAGGACGGCGACCGCCAGTCCACGCAGCCACCGTGGTTCCCGCAGCAGTCGCAGAACGCTCACGCCCGCAACTGTGCCACTTCGAGAACCTCGCGCAGGAAGCCCCTCGCCCCGAGGAACTCCGACAGGTGGTCACGGTGCTCGGCACAGGCCAGCCACGTCTTGCGGCGTTCGGGGGTGTGCAGGCTCGGGTTGTTCCACAGCAGGCCGAAGTCGGCGTGGTGGGTGCACCCCCGAGCGCTGCAGACGGGGTCCGAGGGTGGCTCGTGCATCGAGACCACGGTCGGGGGGGAGTAGCGCGGCGAGGCATCGCCATGAGTCGTACCGGGCTGTGCACCAGGTTCCACGTCAGCAGTCTCGCACCGAGCGACGTCCCGTCCAACCCTGTGTGAACGCCGGATGTCGCGTGTCCGGGCCGAGCGGTTCAGCGGGCGTCGTCCCGCGGGGAGCGCACGGACGTGATCGTGGCCTCGATCGCCGGCAGCTGCTCCGGGGGCCGCGGGGCCGGCGCGGTGATGTCGAAGGAGTCCGGGGCGGGCCCACGGGACTCTCGGCCGGCGTTCGCGAGCACCACGGCGATGTAGGGCAGCACGAGCGCACCACCGACGAAGACCCAGCGGATGGGGTGGTTGATGAACGCGAAGCACAGGAAGCAGACCGTGCGGATGATCATCGAGATGACGTACTTGCGGTACCGCACCCCCATGTCGTCGGTCTGGGACGTCGGGGCGGCGGTGATCTGGTAGCTCGGTTCCTGCTCCTGCACACGTTCACGCTATGCCTGCCCGACGACCCCCACCCGTCCAGTTCACAGCCGGATGCGTTATTTTCGCCCATCGTGTCGCAGCTCACTGCCCCCACCGGCGAACGAACTCCCCGCAGCGTCCTCGTGACCGGCGGGAACCGGGGGATCGGCCTCGCCGTCGCCCAGGCCTTCGCGGCCGCCGGGGACCGGGTGGCGATCACGTACCGCTCCGGGGAGCCGCCCGCAGGGTTGTTCGGGGTCCGCGCCGACGTGACCGATCCCGCCTCCCTCGACGCGGCCTTCGCCGCCGTGGAGGCCGAGCAGGGCGCCGTCGAGGTCCTGGTGGCCAACGCCGGCACCACCCGCGACCAGCTCCTGATGCGCATGAGCGACGAGGAGTTCGACTCCGTCCTCGACGCCAACCTCGCGGGGGCCTGGCGGGTGGCGCGCCGTGCGGTGCGCGGGATGGTGCGGGCCAAGAAGGGGCGCCTCATCTTCATGTCCAGCGTCGTGGGGCTCTACGGCTCCCCGGGCCAGACCAACTACGCGGCGTCCAAGTCCGGTCTCATCGGCCTGGCCCGCTCCATCGCCCGCGAGCTGGGCAGCCGCGGCATCACCGCCAACGTCATCGCCCCCGGGTTCATCGACACCGACATGACCCGTGCCCTGCCCGAGGCGACCGCCACCCAGTACAAGGGCAGCATCCCGGCGGGGCGCTTCGGTGACGTCGCCGAGATCGCGCAGGCCGCGTTGTTCCTCGCCGACGCCGGCTACGTCAACGGGGCCGTGCTGCCCGTCGACGGCGGCCTCGGGATGGGGCACTGAGGTGGCGGACCCGAAACCCTCCGGGGGCCGGCGCCTGGCCCTCTACGGCGTCGTGATGATCGTGGTCATCCTCGGGCTGGCCGGGCTCTCCACCTGGGCGCTCAACCGCGGCTGAGCGCCGCGTCCCCGGGACCGCTCCGTCCGGCCTGGTCGAGCAGGTCGGCCTCCTCGACGTCGTCGCGGGTGATGCCCAGCAGCGGCAGGACGGCGTCGAGGTAGGGGACGTTGAGGGCCGCGTCGGCCTGTTCGCGCACGACGGGTTTGGCGTTGAAGGCGATCCCCAGCCCGGCCGCGGCGAGCATGTCGAGGTCGTTCGCGCCGTCGCCGACGGCGACGGTGCGGTGCAGCGGGAGTCCCTCCGCGGCGGCGAAGTCGCGCAGGGCCACGGCCTTCGCCGCGCGGTCGACGACGGGTCCCGTGACCCGCCCGGTGAGCGTGCCGTGCACCACCTGCAGCCGGTTCGCCCGCACGTGGGCGATCCCGAGTTCCGCGGCGAGGGGGCCGACGACCTCCAGGAACCCCCCGGACACCAGGGCCAGGGTGAAGCCCAGCCGGTGCAGCGTCCGGCACAGGGTCCGCGCCCCCGGGGTGAGGACGACGGCCGCCCGGACGGCGTCGATGACCGAGACGTCGAGACCCTCCAGACAGGCCACGCGTTCGCGCAACGAGGCGGCGAAGTCGATCTCCCCGCGCATGGCGCGTTCGGTGACGGCCGCCACCTCGGCCTCGCGTCCGGCGTGCGCGGCGAGGAGTTCGATGACCTCCTGCTGGATGAGGGTCGAGTCGACGTCCATGACGACGAGGCGTCGACCCATCCGGGCCAGGCCGGCGGGGGAGACGGCCGCGTCGAGTCCGTGCCGGCCGGCCTCGACGGAGAGCGTGCGGCGCAGGGCGAGGAGTTCCTCGGGACCGCCGTGGGTGGAGACGTCGAGTTCCACGCTGGTCACCGGGTGGACCGACATCCGCCGGATCCGGTCGACGTTGGCGCCGGCCTCGGCCAGCACCGTGGTGATGCGCGCGATCGCGGCCGGCACCAACGGCGCTCCCAGCAGCGTCACGTGCAACCGTCGCGGCCGGGCCGTGACGAGCACTTCTTCCGGTGCGGCGCAGGTCACCTCGAGCCCCTGCAGGCCGGCGACGGTTCCGGGGGAGACGGCGAGGGCCACCGCCCCGGGAACCGGGTCGGTGACCAGCGCCGACAACGTCAGGATCCCGCCGACGACGACCTGCTCCACGTCCAGCACGTGGGCCGCCGTCCCGGCGAGGGCGGCGAACAGCGCCGACGTCACCCCGGGCCGGTCGGGTCCGGTGACGGTCACCAGCACCGTGGTCGGGGAGGGGGTGTCAGGCACGCCCGGAACCCTACCGGGCGTGCCCTGCGGTGACGGTCAGGCGTTCTTGCTGTCGCGCCAGGCGATGAGCTCGGCGAGGAAACCCATGTCGTAGTCGGGTCCACCGGTACCGAAGGTGAACAGCCGGCCGCCGGCGGCGTGCAGCGCCTCCGCCGCCTCGACCCCGTCCTTGGGCTCGACCCCGACGGAGCGCTCGATCTCCAGGGGGTCCCGGCCGATCTCGGCGCAGCGTTCGTCGAGGATCCCGCTCTTGCGGGTGAACGTCTCGACGTCGCCGAAGGAGTGCCAGATGTCGGCGTGCTTCGCGACGATGCGCAGCGTCTTCTGCTCCCCGCCGCCGCCGATGAGGACGGGAACCTTGCGGGTGGGCGCCGGGTTCAGCTTCGCCAGCCGGCTCTCGATGCGGGGCATGTCGTCACGGAGCTTGTTCAGCCTTCCGCCGGCGGTGCCGAACTCGTAGCCGTACTCGTCGTAGTCCTTCTCGAACCACCCGGACCCGATGCCCAGGATCAGGCGGCCCGATCCCGTGTCGTGGGCGGAGACGTGGTCGACGGTGCGGGCCATGTCGGCGAGCAGTTCGGGGTTGCGGTAGGAGTTGCAGGACACCAGCGCACCGATCTCGATGCGCGACGTCGCCTCCGCCCACGCGGCCAACATCGTCCAGGCCTCGAAGTGCAGGCCCTCGGGCTCGCCGTAGAGCGGGTAGAAGTGGTCCCAGTTGAAGGCGATGTCGGCGCCCATCTCCTCCGCCCGCGCCGCGGCGGCGCGGATCGCGGGGTACTGCGCGTGCTGGGGCTGGATCTGGATGCCGATGCGCACCGGGCGCGGATCTGCGGTCATGTGCTGACCCTAGGTCCCGCCCGGCGCTGCCACCAGGTCCGGGTTCAGGTCGGGATCGTCTGGCCCTTGCCGACGACCGTGATGCCCGAGTCGGTCACGTGGAAACCCCGGGCGCGGTCCTCGTCGGGGTCGACGCCGATCCGCGCGTCCTCGGGGATGGTGACGAACTTGTCGACGATGGCCCGCTGCACGACGGCGTGGCGCCCGACCTGCACCCCGTCCATGAGGACGGACTCGCTGACGTGGGCCCAGGAGTCGAGGCGCACGTTGGGCGAGACCACCGACTTCTCCACCAGCGCACCGGAGACGACGGTGCCCTGGGAGATGATGGAGTTCACCGCGTGGCCGTAGGTGCCCTGCCAGCCGTGGACGAACTTCGCCGGCGGGTAGTAGTCCTGCGCGGTGATGATGGGCCACTCGTAGTTGTAGAGGTTGAACACCGGCAGCACCGAGATGAGGTCCATCTGGGCCTCGAAGTAGGAGTCCATCGTTCCCACGTCGCGCCAGTAGGCGCGGTCGCGGTCGGTGGCCCCGGGGACCTCGTTGTCCTTGAAGTCGTAGACCGAGGCCTGCCCGCGCGAGACGAAGTCGGGGACGATGTCGCCGCCCATGTCGTGCTTGGAGCCCTCGTCCTCGGAGTCGCGGGTCACCGCGTCCACGAGCGCGTCGGCCGTGAAGACGTAGTTGCCCATCGAGGCCAGGACCTCGTGCGGGGAGTCCTCCAGACCCTGCGGGTCCTTCGGCTTCTCCAGGAACTCGGCGATCTTGTTCGAACCCGGTTCGGTCTGGATGACCCCGAACTGGTCGGCGAGGGAGATGGGCTGGCGGATCGCCGCGACGCTGCACGGCGAACCGGAGGCGATGTGCGCCTCGACCATCTGCGAGAAGTCCATCCGGTAGACGTGGTCGGCCCCGACCACGACCACGTAGTCGGGCCGCTCGTCCGAGACCAGGTTCAGCGACTGGTAGATCGCGTCGGCCGAACCCAGGTACCAGCGCTGCCCGACCCGCTGCTGTGCGGGCACGGAGGCGATGTAGGACCCGAAGAGGTTCGACATCCGCCAGCCCTGGGAGATGTGGCGGTCCAGGGAGTGGGACTTGTACTGCGTCAGGACGACGATCTTGCGGTACCCGGCGTTCACCAGGTTGGAGAGGGCGAAGTCGATGAGCCGGTACGTCCCCCCGAACGGAACGGCGGGTTTGGCCCGGTCGGCGGTGAGCGGCATGAGCCGCTTCCCCTCCCCGCCGGCGAGGACGATCGCGAGGACGTTCGGTGTGGCCACGAGGGGCACCATAGGCCCCGCTACGGTGGCGTGCCCACCATGTACGGGAAGGAAGTTCGATGCGTGTCGACCTGCTGACGAAGGAGTACCCGCCGGAGATCTACGGCGGAGCGGGAGTTCACGTCGAGGAACTGGTGAAAGCGCTGCGTTCCGTGCCCGGCGGACCCGAGGTCGCCGTCCGCTGCTTCGGCGCGCCCCGCACCGAGCCCGGCGCGACGGCCTACCCCGAACCGACGACGCTGGAGGGGGCCAACGCGGCCCTGCGGACCCTCGGCGTCGACCTCGCGATGGCCCAGGACGTCGCCGGCGCCGACGTCGTGCACTCCCACACCTGGTACGCCAACATGGCCGGCCACCTGGCCTCCCTGCTGCACGGCGTCCCGCACGTCGTCTCCGCCCACAGCCTGGAACCGTTGCGGCCGTGGAAGGCCGAGCAGCTGGGCGGCGGTTACCGCGTGTCCAGCTGGGCCGAGAAGACCGCCTTCGAGGCCGCCGCGGCCGTCATCGCCGTCAGCGCCGGCATGCGCGCCGACATCCTGCGCAGCTACCCGGCCCTGGACCCCGCCCGCGTCCACGTCGTCCACAACGGCATCGACGCCTCCGAGTGGGTCCCGGTGCCGGGCCGTGACCTGGTGCGGGCCAACGGGGTCGACCCCGACCGCCCCAGCGTGGTCTTCGTCGGCCGCATCACCCGTCAGAAGGGGCTGCCGCACCTGCTGCGGGCCTGCGCCCAGCTCCCGCCGGAGGTTCAGCTCGTCCTGTGCGCCGGTGCCCCCGACACCCCCGAGATCGCCGCCGAGGTGGCCGGGCTCGTCGCCGAACTGCAGAAGACCCGCGAGGGCGTCGTCTGGCTCGACCGCCACCTGAGCCGTCCCGAACTCCTCGAGCACCTCTCGCAGGCGACGGTGTTCGTCTGCCCCTCCGTCTACGAGCCGCTGGGCATCGTCAACCTCGAGGCGATGGCGTGCGGCGCAGCCGTCGTCGGCACCGCCACCGGCGGCATCCCCGAGGTCGTCGACGACGGCGTGACCGGCTGGCTGGTCCCCATCGAGCAGGTCACCGACGGCACCGGCGCCCCCGTCGATCCCGAGAAGTTCGTCGCCGACCTCGCCGCGACCCTCACCGACGCCGTCTCCGACCCCGACCGGGCCCGTGCCCGCGGGGCCGCCGGCCGGGCCCGTGCGGTGGAGCACTTCTCCTGGGACGCCATCGCGGCCCGGACCCTGGAGGTCTACCGCTCCGTCCTCTGAGCACACCTGACACTCACACCGCCGCCGCCCAGCCGCCCGGGTCCTCGGGACCGGGGACGGCCATCAGCGCTTGCCAGAGCACGAAGACCTCGAGCCAGTGCGCCTCCCCGGGGCTCAGGGGGCGCACCGACTCGTAGCCCTCGCGCAACGCCGTCCGCACCGCGGGGGGCGTGGGACGCCAGTCGGTGAAGCGGGTCCCGAGGTAGACGCAGGCCTTGGCGAGGTCGCCGACCCGGTGGTCCACGGCGACCTCGTCGAAGTCGAGCACGCCCACGACCTCGGAGTCCCGCGTCAGCAGGTTCGCGGCCCGGAAGTCGTTGTGGACGAACTGCGGTGCGTCCTCCAGCGGCGGAACCCGGGTCAGGAGCGCGGACAGGCGCGCCGACGCAGTCGGGACGAGGCCGCGGTCCGAGGTCTCCAGCCACGTCTCCAGGCGCGGGCGCAGCGGGCTCGTGGACCCGCCGGGGGCAGGTGGGAACGCCGCGTGCAGCTTCGCCAGCCACGCCCCGGCCGAGTGCACGGCGGCGAGGTCGCCCACGTCCAGCCAGTCGCCGTGCAGTTCCGGGAGGACGGTGACGGAGAGGTCGCCGAGCGGCCCCGCCAGCACGACCCGCTCACGTCCGTCCCGGGTCGCCAACGGCGCCGCGACCGGGACCCCGCGGCGGTCCAGGGTGCGCAGCATCGATGTCGAGGTGTCCAACCGGGCGAAGCGCGCGGTGTCCCGGGACCACTTCACGACCAGGTCTCCCCGGTCCGAGGCGGCCCAGGCGATGACGTTCTGGTCGCTGATGGCCAACCGCGGGCACTCGCGGACCGTGACGTCCCAGGTCCCCGCGAGGGCGGCCGTCACCCACTCCGCCACCGCGTCCAAACCGTCGAACCCGAACCGTTCGCGCAGAGCGGGTTCCGGGTCGCACGACTCCCACAGCATGGACACCCCGCTCGGCAGCACGGCTCGCACCGTAGTGCGTTGTCAGCCCCTGCGGGCGGTGCCAGGATCCGACGGTGACCACGACGGGTCGGGAGTTGCGCATCGCGCTGGTGATGAACGGCGGGGTCAGCCTCGCCGTCTGGATGGGCGGGGTGACCCACGAACTCGACCTCCTGCGCCGCGCGGGTGACCCGGACTGCTCGGCGCAGGACGTGCCCGACCACGACCGCGAGGTCTGGCGGCGCTGGCGGGAGGCCCTGCAGGGTGCGCGCGTCGTGGTCGACGTCCTCGCCGGTTCCAGCGCCGGGGGGCTGAACGCGGCGTTCCTGGCCCGGGCGATCGCGAGCGACGGGGCGACCGACTGGGCCGACCCCGACCGTGAGCACCCCTACCTGCGCCACCTCTGGGAACACGGCGCCGCCCTCGACACCGCGACGCTGCTGCGAGCGCAGCACCCCGAGACCTGGCGGTCGCTGTTCAGCGGCGACTACTTCGAGCAGATGATCGGACGCACCCTGCGCGACCTCGCGGCCCAGCGTGACGGTGCGAGCCCGGGGGATCGCCGCGCACCCCGACCGGAGGGCTCCGCACTGCGGCGCGCGGTGACGCTGTTCACCACCGGGACCGCGCTCGGACCCGCGGCCGGCTCCTACGCCGACGGTTTCGGTCAGGAGTTCGCCGTCCCCGACCACCGCAGGCTCTACCGGTTCCGGCACGACCCCGACCACGTCGTCTACGACCCCGGGGAGGGGTTCCGGCGGGCGGTGCTGGACGAGTTCGGCGACCACCCGGTGGAACTCACCCGCGCCGTCCGGGCGTCGGCCTCGTTCCCGGCCGCGTTCGTCCCCGTCGCGGAGGTCGGCGCGATGACCGTCCCGCCGGTGCGGATCCGGCCGGCGACGGGGGGTGGTGCCGCGCTGGTGATGGACGGAGGTGTCCTCGACAACGCCCCGTTCGGCCCCGTGCTGGACAGCATCACCCGCACCCCGCCCGACGCGAGCCTGCGCCGGTTGCTGGTCTACGTCGTCCCCTCCGCCGGTCGACCCGTCAGCGAGCCGCCTCCCGAGGAGGACCCGGACTGGGTCCACGTCGTCGTGGCCGCGCTCGGGTTGCCCCGGGAGGCCGATCTCCGCTCCGACGTCGAGGACCTGCAGGCGCTCGTCGACGTCGCGGACGCGGGGGCGCAGGCGCAGGCCCTCCTCGAGGCCGTGCTGGACCCCGGGCGGCAGGACGGACCGGGTGCGGCGCAGGTCGTCGCCGCCGCGGAGAGCCTGCTGCCCCTCTACCGCGACGGTCGACGCCTCGGGGGGATCGACGAGGCCAGGTCGCTGGCGGCCGCGGGGGAACGCACCCGACCGCACCGGCTGAACGGCCCGGCCCCCTCCACCGGGCCGACGGAAGGCCCCGCCCCGGCGTGGACGGTCGGGGCGGGACCGGCCGACCTCGTCGCCGTCCCGTGGGGCTGGGGGCCGGCGACCGCGGAACGGTGTGCCCGGCTGCTGGCCCGCGACCTGCGGCACCGCCTCGAACGCGGCGAGCCGGTCGAGGCCGCGGCCGTTGCGGTGTCGGCGTTGCTCGGGGACGTCGAGGCGGTCAACGACGCCCTGGAACGCCACCTCGCGGACCTGCCGGCCGAGGTCGCCGCCGCGTCCGACGCCGTCGTGGTCGGCCACGTCAACGAGGTCTTCACCCGGCTGCGGATCCCCGACGTCGTCGGGGACCTGCTGCAGCGGATCGCGACGGTCCACGCCGGGACCCGGGACGGGGCGGGGGCCGCGGACGTCCTGCGGGCCGCCTTCGCCATCGAGGTGACCTCCCGGGCGCTGACGGCCCGCACCCCGTTCGCCCGGGGCGCCTCCCTCGAGTTCCTCCGGCTGGGTCCCGACGTCACGACCCCTCTTCTCCCCGACCTCGGCGTCGATCCCGAGGTGCTGGGCCGGCGCAAGCTGTTCGGGATCCGCGCCGGCCACTTCGGTGCGTTCGGGCCGTCCGGGTGGCGGACCTGGGACTGGCGGTGGGGTCGCCTGGACGCGGTCGCCCACCTGGGGCGGGCCCTCGGGATGGACGACGGCTGGGTGGCCGGGACCCAGCGGGCGGTGCTGCGCAGCGAGGGCGCCGCGGGAACCGCGCCGGAGGTCCTCACCGCCGGGCTCGAGCGCGAACTCCTGGACCTGCTGGCCGTGGACGACCACGAGTTCCTGCGTGACGTCCGCGAGGGGTTGCGCGAGCACCGGCCGGAGCTGGCCGGGCTCGGCGACAGCGTCGAGGGTGTCCTGCAGCGTGCGGCGGGGGTCCTCGCCGACGCGGTCACCGTCCCTCACGTCCCCGTTCCGGACTGGATCGAACGCGCTGTGCTGGAACGGGTCCTGCGGGTGGTGCTCAACCGCTACGTGTCGGGGTCCTGAGTTCCCGGGCGCGGGACGCGAGGTCCGCCGCCGCGGGTCGCCACCGCGGGTGCGCGAAGGTGAAACCCGCGTCCAGCAACCGGCCCGGGACCACCCGCCGGCTCTTCAGCAGCAGTTCCGCGTCGGTGCCGAGCACGAACGCGCCGAGCCGGGCCATCGACGCGGTCGCCGGGACCGCGACGCGGGAACCCCACGCCGCGCGCAGGTCCCGCATCAGCTCCCGCTGCGGCACGGGGTGCGGGGCGCAGAGGTTCACCGGTCCGTCGAGGTCGTCGCGCGCGAGCAGGAACCCCACGGCCCGCACCACGTCGTCGCCGTGGATCCAGGAGACGTACTGGTGACCACCGGCGACGGCCCCGCCCACCCCGAGGCGGGCCATCCCCGAGAGGTAGTCGAAGACCCCGCCGCGGTCGGGGGTCATGACCATCGCGGCCCGCAACGCGACCTGGCGGGTGCGTGGGGTGGGGGAGTCGGCCTGGGCCTGTTCCCAGCGGCGGGCGATGCGCACGCTGTACTCCCAGTAGAGCGGGACGTCGGGTTCCTCACCGCCGATGATCCCGTTCGCCTCGTCGTGCGCGAGGTCGTCGGGCCGGGACCGCGCGTCGGCGTAGATGGTGGCCGTGCTCATCTGCAACCAGACCCGCGGGGGTTCTCGGGTTTCCGCGATCGCCGCACCGACGACCCGGGTCGAGTCGATCCGGGAGTTCATCATCTCGCGCAGGTTCGCGTCGGTGTAGCGGCAGCTGACCGTGCGCCCCGCGAGGTTCACGACGGCGTCGGCCCCCTCGAACTCACGCGTCCAGGGACCGAGGGTCCGCCCGTCCCAGAGCACGTGCCGCACCCCGGGTTCCAGGACCTCCGGGCGTCGGCTGAGCACCACCACCTCGGCGCCGCGGGAGACGAAGGCCCGGCGCAGCAGCGCGCCGACCTGACCGGTACCGCCCGGGAGAACGATCTTCACCCCGACGAACCTAGCCGCCGCACCACCTCGGGTCCGAGCGGGGCGCCGAGGCGGCGCAGGGCCAGGAACCCGGCCCCGGCCAAGGGGCCCAGCGCGGGTGGCACCAGGCGCACGGGGGTGGCACCGGGGACGTCGAGCGCGACGGCGAGGCGTGTCGAGAACGCCGGGTCGAGGGCGAGGGAGCCGGCGAGACTCACCGGGACGGGGGTGCGCTGCAGGAGCGGGGCGAGCAGCAGCACACCGTCGGCGGTGATCTCGGCCAGCCTCCGCAGGGCCCGATCGGCCAGCGGCGAGCAGTCGGCGAGTTCCGTGACGACGGGGGCGACGTTCCCGAACACGCGTTTGACGTCGTTGTGGGCGACGTCGTCCTGCTGCCGGAGCGCGCGGCGCAGGGCGTCGACGTCCGCGGCGCCCCAGTGCCCCAGGATCCGCGTGACGAGTTCTCCGTCGGCCGGTTCCGCCCTCCCGGCGAGGACCTGGTGCACGACGTCGAAGGCGACGTGGCGGGCCGCGCCGGCGTAGTGCTGGAACTGCCCGCTCTCGACCTCGACGCCGTTCTCGTCGATCGCCAGGACCATCGATCCCGTTCCGGCCACCACGACGATCCCGGCCTGGCCGAGCAACGCGCCGCGGTGCGCCACGACGGCGTCGTTGACGAACGTCCGGGGACAGTCCAGGAGGTCCAGCGGGTAGAACGACGCGGCCCACGCCCCGTCGCGACCGACCCCCTGGTTGGACCCGGGCCGACCGATCCCCGCCACCCCGGCGGTGAGGCCCCGCGCCGCGTCGTCGTCGTGGTGCGCCGCACCCGCCGCGCCGGTGGCGCAGGACAGCAGCGTTCCGTCGAGGGTGTAGCAGCCGACCCGGGGCGCGGTCCCCCCGGCGTCCACCACCACGACGACGTCCCGGCCACCGCCGGACCCCAGGTCCTGCGACCGGGCGGTGCGGGTGCGAGCATCGCCGCGTGACGTCGCGCCCCCGGAACCCCTCCCGCGTGCTGGCCACCGAGCCGGTCCTGCCGGCCCACCGCCACACCCAGGCCGAGATCACCGACACCCTGGCCCCGCTGCTGTCCCGCCCCGGCCGGCACCGGGAACTGATGCGGCGCCTGCACGGCGCCGCGGGCGTCGACTTCCGGCACCTGGCGTTGCCGCTGTCGGACTACCCCGAGCTGGTCACCCGGCCCGACGCCTTCGACGCCACCAACGCCGCCTTCGCCCAGATCGCCCTCGACCTCGCCGAACGCGCGGTCAAGGGAGCCCTCGCCACCGCGGGTCTGCAGCCGGAGGACGTCGACGTCCTGCTCTTCACCACCGTCACCGGCGTCGCCGCGCCCTCCGTCGACGCCCTGCTCGTCGAGCGCGTCGGCCTGCGCCCCGACGTCGTGCGCTGGCCCGGGTTCGGGCTCGGCTGCGCCGGGGGAGCGGCCGGGCTGGCCCGCCTCGACGACCACCTGACCGGCCACCCCGACGCCGTCGGCCTGCTCGTCAGCGTCGAACTGTGCTCCCTCACCCTGCAGCCGGACGACCCCTCCACGGCGAACCTCGTCGCCAGCGGGTTGTTCGGCGACGGCGCCACCGCCGTCGTCCTCGCCGGCGCCGAGCGCGCTGCGGGGCGCCCCGGCTGGGACGTGCTGGAGCACACCTCGCGGCTGCTGCCGGGCAGCGCCGACGCCCTCGGCTGGCAGATCGGCTCGAAGGGGTTCCGGATCGTCCTCTCCGCCGGGCTCCCGCAGGTCCTGCGCGCCCACGTCGGCGACGACGTCCGCGCCTTCCTGCACCCCCACGGCGGGGTCGCCGACGTCGACGAGTGGGTGGTGCACCCGGGTGGCCCGAAGGTCCTCGACGCCGTCGTGGCGGCCCTGGACCTGCCCGCCGACGCCCTCGACGCGAGCCGGGCGGCGTTGCGCGCCAGCGGGAACCTCTCCAGCTCCGCGGTGCTGCACGTCCTCGCCGGCACCGAGCGCGTCCCCGGGCGACGGGCCCTCGTCCTGGGCGTCGGACCCGGCGTCAGCACCGAGACCCTGCTGCTGGAGGCCCGGTGAGCACCTGGCTCTTCGCCGCCCTCGTCCTGGCGACGGGGTTCGAGCGCATCGCGGAACTCGTCGTGTCCACCCGCCACGCCCGGTGGTCCTTCGCGCGGGGCGGCGTCGAGTCCGGCCGTGGCCACTTCCCGCCCATGGTCGTCCTGCACACCGGGCTGCTGCTGGCCTGCCTGGTCGAGGTCCTCGCCGCCGACCGGCCCTTCGTCCCCGCCCTCGGCTGGCCGATGCTGGTCCTCGTCCTGGCCGCGCAGGGCCTGCGCTGGTGGTGCATCACGGCGCTGGGGCCGCAGTGGAACACCCGGGTCATCGTCGTCCCCGGTCTCACCCTGGTCGCCCGGGGTCCCTACCGGTGGCTGCGCCACCCCAACTACGTCGTCGTCGTGCTCGAGGGGTTCGCGCTGCCGCTGGTGCACACGGCGTGGGTCACGGCGCTCGCCTTCACCGTCCTCAACGCGGTGCTGCTGCTGGGGTTCCGGCTGCCGGCCGAGAACCGCGCGCTCGCGGCCCTGTCGCGGCCGTCGACGCTGCCGCAGCGATCAGGCACAGCGCCCCGCTGACCAGGAACGCGCCGCGGTAGTCACCGGTCTCGTCGCGCACCACACCGGCGACGAAGGCCATGACCGCCGCGCCGAGCTGGTGGGAGGCGAAGACCCAGCCGAAGACGACCGGACCCGCGTCGCCGAAGTGCTTGCGCGCCAACGCGATCGTCGGCGGTACGGTGGCGATCCAGTCGAGTCCGTAGAACACCACGAACACCCACGTCGCCGGCTGCACCCCCGGCGAGAGCACGCTCGGCAGCAGCAGCAGCGACACCCCGCGCAGCGCGTAGTAGGCCAGCAGCAGGAACCGGGGGTCGACCCGGTCGGTCAGCCACCCCGACGCGATCGTCCCCGCCACGTCGAAGAGCCCGACGAGGGCCAGCAGCGACGCGGCCGTCGTCGCCGGCATCCCGTGGTCGTGGGCGGCGGAGACGAAGTGCGTGCCGATCAGGCCGTTCGTCGACGCCCCGCAGATCGCGAATCCCAGCGCGAGGAACCAGAACGCCCGGGAACGCACGGCGACCCGCAGCGCGCCCAGCGCCCCCAGCGGTCGCACCGGGACGTCGACCGCGCTCGTCCCGCCGTAGGGCAGGACGCCCCGGGCAGCGGGGAACTCGTGCAGGCGCAGCACCACCAGCGGGACCACGACCAGCGCCACCGCCGCGATGACCAGGCACGGGGTGCGCCAGCCGTGGGCCTGCGCCAGGCGCGCCACCAGCGGCAGGAACACCAGCTGACCCGCCGAGGCCGCCGCGGCGAGCAATCCCGTCACCAGACCTCGGCGCAGCACGAACCAGCGGCCCACGACCGTCGCCGCCAACGACATCGCCATCGCCCCCGTGCCGAGACCGACGAGGACACCCCACGTCGCCACCAGCTGCCAGCGGGCCTCGACGAAGGCCGACCCCGCTGATCCCGCCGCGACCAGCAGCAACGCGACCGCGACGACACGCTGCACCCCGAAGCGCTGCATCAGCGCCGCCGCGAACGGGGCGATGAGGCCGTAGAGGACGAGGTTCACGCTGACCGCGGCCGAGATCGACGCCGTCGACCAGCCGAACTCCGCGGAGATCGGGTCGATGAGGGTCGCCGGGACGGAGCGGAAGGCACCGGCGGCCAGCAACGTCGCGAAGGTGACGGCGGCGACGGTCCAGGCCGGGTGGACCCGGCGCGTGGGGGAGGTGGTGGTGCTCACCCCGCCATCGTGGCCGAGCCCCCGGCTCGCCGTGCGTGCCGTGCAGGACAGATCCCGCTCGGATCCGGCCACGGGTCGGTGGGTCAGGGACGGGCCGGTTCGGTGTGGGCGTTCACGGCCGCGACCAGCGCGCGGCGGGCGACCCCGGCGACCTCGCGCAGCGCCTGCGCCCGTGACGTCGCCTCCAGGCTGGTGATGGCGGCCCCGTCGTCCTCGGTGGCCAGGTCGACGATCGCGAGGACCCGCGCGGCGGTCTGCAGGACCCGCATCGCCCGCGGGGAGGTGTCGGCGGGGACGGCGTCGCGGGCCAGGCCCCCGTCGCGCACCGCGGCGATCCGGTCCGCGGCGTCCTCGCGCCAGCGCGCCACGTCCAGGGTCGCCAGCGCCTGGGTCGCGGTGGCCAACGCGACCCGCAGCTCACGTTCGGACTCCGCGACGCTGGAACTCTCCGGGGCCCGGCGCGGTGCGGCACCGAGCACGGTCCAGGTGACCAGGGCCCCCGGCTCCCAGACCGACCCGAACTCGGTGACCTCCGGGACCAGGGCCCAGCGCGTGTCGTGCCCGCCGAGCTCGGCGACGACGCACTCACCGACCTCGAGGGCGGTGACGTTCACGGCGGCCGGCCCGGGCAGACCGCGGGGGTCCCCGGGCACGGGCAGCGCCAGCAGCAACCGGCCCCCGCCCGGTGCGGCGTGGGCGCACTCGGCCAGCGCCGCCAGCAGGGTCGTCACGTCGTCGGGGGTCCCGCCCGCGCCGGGCAGCCCGGGCAGGGTGGGCGCGGACTCCGCGAAGGAGACCGTGTGGGGTTCGTCGTCGCGCACGACCGCGGCGACCGCGGACTCCAGCGAGGCGTTCGCGCTCAGCACACCCGTTCCCCAGGCGGCCAACCGCGCGGAGCGGGGCAGGTCCAGCACGCCGGAAGCCTACGACCCGCGCGGGCCCGCTCCCACCTGGGTCGTTAGGGTCGCCCGCATGACCAGCGACACCAGCCGAGTCCCAGCGTCGGTGCTGGACCTGTCCGCGGTGACCGTCCGGCGCGGGACCAGCGTCCTGCTGGACGCCGTCGACCTCGCCGTGGAGGAGGGTGAACGCTGGGTCGTCCTGGGCCCCAACGGTGCGGGGAAGTCGACCCTGCTCTCCCTCGCCGCCGGTCGGTTGTTCCCCACCTCGGGGACCGTCGGCATCCTCGGTGAGACCCTCGGCCGCGTCGACGTCTTCGAGCTGCGCCCGCGCATCGGCCTGGCCAGCACGGCGCTCGGCAACTCCGTCCCCGGACAGGAACGCGTCCGCGACGTCGTCGTCACCGCCGCCTACGGCGTCACCGGCCGCTGGCGCGAGGAGTACGACCCCGACGACGAGGCCCGCGCGCAGGAACTCCTCGCCCTGCTCGGCGTCGCCCACCTCGCCGACCGCGCCTTCGCCACCCTCAGCGACGGTGAACGCAAGCGCACCCAGATCGCCCGCGCCCTCATGACCGACCCCGAGCTGCTGCTGCTCGACGAACCGGCCGGCGGGCTCGACCTCGGCGGCCGGGAGGACCTGCTGCGCCGCCTCACCGCCCTCGCCGGTGACCCCGCGGCCCCCACGACGGTGCTGGTCACCCACCACGTCGAGGAGATCCCCGTCGGGACCACCCACGCGCTGCTGCTGCGCGAGGGGGCCCGGGTCGCGGGCGGTCCCGTCGAGGACGTCCTCACCTCCGCGACGCTGTCGCAGACCTTCGGGCTCGCCCTCGACGTCGAGCACCGCGACGGCAGGTTCTCCGCCCGGGCGCTGTGAGACCGCCCGCTCAGGGGCGCAGGAGTTCCGTGGCGTAGCCGGACTCGTCGCGGGAGTAGCGCAGACGGACGTGGTGACCGTCGCGGGCGGCCTGGAAGAACTCCATCCGACCCGCGTCGACCCCCCACAACCGCCACGTCGGGGCCGCGACCGGCCCCGCGCCCTCGAGCTCCAGCAGCTCCGTCGGGTCCCCCAGGGCGTTGGAGAGCCACTCCTCGTCGTGCAGCGGTCCGCTCTGGCGGTCCACCAGCAGCTCGGCGCGTTCGTGGGCGCTGAGGCGTTCGAACGCCGCCGCCGTGCGCGCCTCCCCGGCGGGGCGGACCGTGCCGCGCACCCGCACCTGACGACCCTGCAGCGGCCAGTGGAAGACCAGTGCCGCCACCGGGACCCGGCCCAGCTGCTTGCCCTTGGGGCTCGACTCGCTCGCCGCGACCCAGAACGCCGCGTCGTCGACGTCCTCCAGGACGGTGACCCGCGCGTCGGGGCGGCCCGCCGCGTCGACCGTCGCCAGCGTCATCACGTGCGGCGCGGGCGCACCGGAGTCCACCGCCTCGCGCAGCCACCGCACGAACAGCTCGACGGGATCCGCCGGGGCGGTGTCGGGGTCGAAGACCGGTCCCTGCGGTTCCGGCCAGGCCAACCCGGCCAGGAAGTGTCGAAGGTCCGCGCCACCCGAGCTCACCCCGCGACGGTACCCGCACCCCGGGGCCCTTCACGGACCCACGTCCCACAACGCCCGGTAGTAGTCGGTACGCACCGGGTCCGGGTCCACCCCGTAGGCCGCCAGGAACGTCGCGTCCCAGCCCGGCCCGTAGTTCCAGCCCAGGCTCATCGTCGCCACCGCCAGGTCCGCCCACCGGTCCGCCACCCCCAGCCCACCCAGGTCCACGTGCGCCACCGCCTCCCCGGAGTCCTCGGCCAGCAACGTGTTCGGCGCGCACGCGTCGCCGTGGCAGACCACGAGGCGGTCCACCGGCGGCGGATGCTGCAACCCGCTGACGTCGCCCACGGCACGCGCCAGCCGGTGGGGGACACCCCAGTCGAAGGGGCACTGCGCCACGGGCAGGGCCTCGTGGAGTCGACGCAGACCCCGCCCCAGCGAGACCACCGCCACCTCCGGGCGCGCCCGCCAGTCCGGGTCGACCGCCGTGCGCCCCGGCAGCCCCCGCGTCACCAGCCACTCCCCGTCCGCGCCCGAGCCGTGCTCCAGCACCTCCGGCACCGCCAGCCACCGGATCGCCCACCGCGCCCGCTGCGCCTCCGCCGCCAGGTGCCCGCCCATCCGCGCGGGTGCCCACTTGCAGAACACCGCCGACCCCTGCAGCGGGAAGGTGATGCCGCCCGCCGCGTTCACCCACACCGCCGGCAGTTCCCGCGCCCCCGCCGGCGCCCCCCAGCGGCCCACCACCTCCCGCAACGGCTCCGGCACCGGAACCGGCCCGACCGGCACCTGGACCCCGCGCCACGACTCCCCGGACGATTCCTCGCACGACTCCCGAGACGGTTCCCGCTCACCCACACGCCCACCCTAGGAACCCCGTCGAACCGTTTCCGGTGCTGTCTCGTGGTGTCCTCGGAGAGAGCACGAGGAGGAGAGCAGCGATGACCGATGCCGACGAGGAACTCGTGCGGGCCCTGCACGACGAGCACGCCGGTGCCCTGTGGGGCTACGTCGTCTCCCTCACCGGCGACCGCGTCAGCGCCCACGACGTCGTCCAGGAGACCCTCCTGCGCGCCTGGCGACACCCCGAGTCCCTCGACCCCGAACGCGGCTCCACCCGCGCCTGGCTCTTCACCGTCGCCCGCCGCCTCGTCATCGACGACTGGCGCTCGGCCCGCAACCGCCGCGAGAGCGTCCACGCCGAGGTCCCCGACCGCGTCGTCGTCGACGAGTCCGAACAGGTCCTCCAGCAGTGGGTCGTCGCCCAGGCCCTCACCCGCCTCTCCGCCGAGCACCGCGCCGTCCTGCGCGAGTGCTACTTCCAGGGCCGCTCCGTCGCCGAGGCCTCCCGCGCCCTCGGCATCCCCGAGGGAACCGTGAAGTCACGCACCCACTACGCCCTGATGAACCTCAGACTGGCCCTGCAGGAGATGGGGGTGAGCCGCTGATGACCGGCCACCCCGCCTACGACGACGACGACTTCACCACCACCGCGGGTCCCTACGTCATCGGCGCCCTCTCCCCGGGCGAGCGCGCCGGGTTCGAGGCCCACCTGCGCACCTGCCCCGACTGCCGGCGCGCCGTCGAGGAACTCGCCGGACTCCCCGGACTGCTCTCCCGCACCCCCCGCGAGGTCGTCGACGCCCTCGGCGAGGACGACCCCGTCGCCGCCCTGCGCGAGCGCGGCCACGGCGAGGAAGCCGTCCCCGACACCGTCCTGCCCGCGCTGCTGCGCGCCGTGCGCCGGCACCGCACCACCCGCCGGGCGGCGCTCGCGGGCGGCCTCGCCGCGGCCGCGGCCCTCGTCTCCGCGCTCGTCTGGCGCGACGGCGACGAGGCCGGCCCGTCCACCCCCGTCGCGGGGGCGGCCCCCAGCGCCACCCGCGGCGACGTGCAGCAGATGGACCCGTTGCTGCCCGTGCCGATCACCGCCACCGTCCAGCTCACCGAGGTCGGCTGGGGCACCCGGGTCGACCTGGTGTGCGCCTACGCCCAGGCCGCGGCCGAGGACCCCTTCCCCTACGCGCTGGTCATCGCCGACGCCGCGGGCACCACCCAGCAGGTCGGGACCTGGACCGCGATCCCCGGCCGCGACGCCAGGCTGAGCGGTGCGACGTCGTGGACGCGGGCCCAGATCGCCAGGGTCGAGGTGCAGACGCTGAGCGGGACGGCCGTGCTGCGGCTCACGGAGACGTGAGGGAGGCGCTCCCGGTGAGCTCGTCGGCGATCCGCTGGACCATGGCGACGTACCAGTCGGCGTGGTTGTAGCGGAACAACGCGCCGGCCTCACCGTCGCGTCCCTGCCCACCGCCGTTGGCGCACAGGTACTTCGCGGCGCTGAACACCGCGTCGGCGGGGTCCTGGACGTCGATGCTCCCGTCGTCGTCACCGTCCACGCCGTAGCTGGCGAAGGTGGCGGGCATGAACTGCATGGGGCCCTGCGCACCGGCGGAACTCGGGCCGACGTTCACCCCGTGACCGCTCTCCACCTGACCCACCGCCGCCAGCAGTTCCGGGCGCATCCCCGCGCAGGTCGCCGCCGCGTGGCGGTAGAGGTCGTCGTAGTCGGCCGGGACGGTGCGCGCGTGCACCCCCTCGGCCGAGCTGGTGGCGGCGGCGTTCAGCGCCGCCGCGCGGGCCTGGGCGGCGGCCAGTGCGGCGGCCGCGTCCTCGGCGGCCTGCAGGGAGGCGGCCTCCGCGGTCAGGGCCTCCAGCCGCTGCTGCGCGCCGGTGAGGGCGTCGGTCATCGCGCTCACCTGCGCGGCGACGTCGCGCAGACCGGCGACCGCTGCGACGGCACCCCCGTCGGCCTGCTGGGCGTCCTCGCGGGCGGAGGCGGCCCGTGTCCGCGCCGCCGCGTCGACCGCGTCGTCGACGCGGCGGGCCGCGCTCAGGCCGGCCAGCGCCACCGTCGGGTCCGCCCCGTGGGTGAGCGACGTCAACAGCGCGAGCCCGCGACCGGCCCCGCCCACGACCCCGCCGTCGATGTAGATGGAGCGCACCCGCTGGGCGGTGCGGGAGCGGGCCGTGGCGGCGGCGCGCTCCTCGTGGTCGGCCTGCACCTGGGCCCCGATGCTCGAGCTCACCGCGCTCGCGACGTCGCTCCGCTGCCGGACGAGGGCCTCCTGGGCCGCGGTGACCCGCTCGCCGGCCCGCTGCACGGCCTGGGCGGCCGCGGCGGCCTCCTGACGCGCCTGCGCCGCCGTGCCGGGGTCGGCCAGGGCGGGGTTGGCGCCGGCGAGCCCACCGGCGCCGAGGCCGAGGACCAGCACCAGCGCGGAGAGTGATCGACGGTTCACCCGGAGGTGATCGACGGCCCCCGGGTCGTTCTTGAGACCCGGACTTCATGAGCAACGTGTAGTCGAGCGGTCACCGCTATATGCTCCCTCGACGCGGCGACGGATCTGCACCATTCCCTCACGGGAAGGATTCGTTCACAGCGTGATGGGGTATCTGCCACCGAGAGTGATGGTTCAGGGAGGCGGCGCAATGGGTGGCGTGACGCACCGCGCGCGGTGGAGCCGACGACTCGATGCCGTCTGCGCGGACCCGAGCCTGTTCCGACTGGTCCTGCACCCCGTCGTCGACGTCGCCGCGGGCCGCATCGCCGGTTACGAGGTGCTCAGCCGGTTCCCCTCCACCATCCCCACCGAGGACTGGTTCGTCGCGGCGCGCACCCTCGGCCGCGACGCCGACCTCGACAAGGTCGTCCTGCGCGGCGCGCTGCGCCTGCTGGACCGCCTCCCGCACGGGGCCTTCCTCACCGTCAACGCCAGCCCGACCTCCCTCTCCGACCCCGAGGTGATGTCGATCCTGCGCGCGCAGGACCTCACCGGCGTCGTGCTGGAACTCACCGAGCACGCGGCCTGCGACCCCCGCGACCTCGTCGAGCCGCTCGCGGTGCTGCGGGCCCGGGGGGCCATCGTCGCCCTGGACGACGTCGGGACCGGGCACTCGGGACTGCTGCGGATGGCGGTGGTGCGCCCGGAGATCCTCAAGATCGACCTGCAACTGGTTCGGGGCCTCGAGGGGGACCTCGTGAAGCGGTCGCTGGTGCAGTTCCTCGGCGAGTGCGCCGGCCGCCTCGACGCCTGGATCATCGCCGAGGGCGTGGAGACCGTCGCCGAGCTCGACGTGCTGCGGGGGATGGGTGTCCCCCTGGTCCAGGGGTTCCTGCTGGCCCGCCCGGGCGACGACTTCGCCGGGCTGGGGACGGAGGCGATGCGGATGCTGCACCGCCCCGAGCGCCCCGCTCTCGACCCCGTCCGCCGCAGCGGTGACCTGGCCCGGCGCACCAAGACCTCCCGCAGCGTCTCCGCGGCGGTGCGGGTCGCCGTCGAGGACTGCGCCCCCGTCGTCGTCGTCGACGTCGAGGACGTGCCCCGGGTCATCGTCCTGCCCGGTCACCGCCCGGGGGAGCGGCCCCGCGTCGAACCCGTGGACATCCGCCTCGCGCCGGAGACGCCGGTGTCCGAGGCCGCGGGACGGGCCCTGGCCCGGGCCGCCGGGGTCCGCTTCGACCCGTTGGTCTGCACGGACTCCACCGGCCGCTACGTCGGGGTCGTCGGCGTCGAGGACGTGGTCCTCGACCTCGCCGCCGACCCGACGGCCGGCTACCGGCGCCAGCCGTGGAGGATGGGTGCGTGAAGGCCTTCCGCTGCGGTGACGTCGTGCCGGGGTGCAACCGCGAGTTCCTCGGGGTCGACCGCGCCGACATCCTGGCCCAGGTCGCCGCCCACGCCCGCGAGGACCACCACGTCGACGTGGACGACGCCCTGGTGCGCGCCGTCGAGGCGAACCTGCGCGACGAGGTCTGAGCCCCGGCCCCCGCCACTCAGCCGCTCAGCCGCGCCGCTCACTCCGCCAGGCGCGCCGGGAAACCACCCGTCGCGATCGGGCCCCACCGCCGGATCGTCATCCGCAGCAGCGACTTCCCCTGATCGCGCATGGCCTGGCGGTACTCCTCCCAGTCGGGGTGCTCGCCGGAGATGCAGCGGAAGTAGTCCACCAGCGGCTCGATCGCGTCCTCACCGTCGAGGACCTCGAACTCGCCGTCCAGCTGGACCCAGGCGTCGCCGAAGTCGTCGGAGAGGACCAGCGCCGAACCCCGCGGGTCGCGGCGGGCGTTGCCGGCCTTCGCGCGGTCGGGGTAGGTGGAGACGACCAGGCGTCCCTGCTCGTCGATCCCCGCGGTCACCGGCGACATCTGCGGTGAACCGTCGGATCGGGTGGTGGTGAGGACCACGTGGTGGCGGGTGCGGACGAAGTCCAGCAGTTCGGGCAGTTCGACACGACGGGACGTGGCGATGGTTCGCGGACTCATGGGTCGGGACGCTACCGTGAGCCGCCGTTTCGCACAGCCGAGGAGCAGCTCCGCACTCGAGAGGTCGACACCGTGACAACCACGCAGGAACAGCAGGGTCTGGGTACCGGGCTCAAACCCCGTCACATCACGATGATCTCCATCGCCGGAGTCATCGGGGCGGGCCTCTTCGTCGGGTCCAAGTCGGCCATCGCCGAAGCGGGCCCGGGGGTGCTCCTCTCCTACGCCCTCGCCGGGACGCTCGTCGTGCTGGTGATGCGCATGCTCGGGGAGATGGCCACCGCCAACCCCGACACCGGGTCCTTCTCCACCTACGCCGACCGGGCGATGGGACGCTGGGCCGGGTTCAGCGTCGGCTGGCTGTACTGGTGGTTCTGGGTGCTCGTCATCCCCGTCGAGGCGACCGCGGCCGCGAACATCCTCAGCGACTGGATCGGTGCCCCGCAATGGGTCTGGGCGTTGCTGGTGACGCTGGCCCTCACCGCCTCCAACCTGGCCAGCGTCGGCAACTACGGCGAGTTCGAGTTCTGGTTCGCCGGGGTGAAGGTCGTCGCGATCGTCGGGTTCATCGTCGTCGGCCTGCTGGCCATCTTCGGGGTGCTGCCCGGCACCGACGTCAGCGGGACACCCGGGTTCTCCCTCACCGGGGACGCGGGCGGTTTCCTGCCCAAGGGCTTCTCCGCCGTCCTCGCCGGAATGCTCTTGACGATGTTCAGCTTCATGGGCACCGAGATCGTCACCATCGCCGCCGCGGAATCCCCCGACCCGCAGAAGGGGGTCCGTCGCGCAGTGAACTCCGTGATCGGGCGGATCGGACTGTTCTACCTGGGCTCCATCTTCATCGTCGTCGCCCTGGTCCCGTGGAACTCCAGCCAGCTCGAGGAGGGCGGCTCCTTCCAGACCACCCTGGAGACCATCGGCATCCCCGGCGCCGGCGCCATCATGGACGTCGTCATCCTCACCGCCGTCGCCAGCTGCCTCAACTCCGCCCTCTACACCGCCTCCCGGATGGTCTTCTCCCTCTCCCGGCGCGGGGACGCACCCGGGTGGTTGTCCCACGTCTCCCGCCGCGGCGTGCCCTACCCGGCGATCCTCATCTCCACCGTCGTGGGTTTCGTCGCCGTCATCGGCAACTACGTCCTGCCGGACAAGATCTTCAACTACCTCCTCGCCACCAGCGGTGCCCTCGCCCTGGTCATCTACGCCTTCATCGCGCTGAGCCAGGTCGTCGTGCGCCGTCGCCTCGACGCCGCGGGGGAGCGCCCCGTGGTGCGGATGTGGCTCTTCCCCTGGCTGACCTACGCCACCATCGCCTTCATCGCCGTCGTGCTGATCCTCATGGTCGTGCTCCCCGGGCAGCGGGTGCAGCTCGGCCTCTCGCTGGTGCTGACCGCGGGGGTCGTCGCCGTCGGGATGCGCCACCAGCGCAAGGCCGCCCCGGTCCGGGAGTGAACGCGGCGGGCGGGACAAGTCGAGCGCTGGACACCACCGGCCTCCAGCCGCTCTACCTGCTGCGCCCGCCGCTCCTCGCCTGGCGGGTCCTGGCCGGGGTGCTGGGCGCCCTCACCGGGTCCACGGTGTTCCGCCTGCTCGACGACCCCCGCGACCCCGGGGTCCAGGGGGTCGCGATCGCCCTCCTCGCCGTGGTGGCGGCCGTGCTGGTGCTGCGCAGGCGCTTCCCCGCCGCGGTCCTCGTCGCGGCGGAAGGTGTCCGCCTGCGCACCGGGTGGCGCTTCGGCCCGCTCGTCCCGTGGTCGCAGGTCGCCGACGTCCGCCCCGCCGGGCGGTGGGACGAGGAACCCTCGATCCGCCTGCCCCAGGGCGGACACCTGCGTCGCCGATCGCTCGCGGGGATGCCCGACGAGGACGTGCAGCGCCTCGCCGCGGCCCTCAGGAGCTCTCTTCGGGTTCCGTCAGGGACCGGACCATGCTCCGCAGGGCGCGCGACGCCGCCGCCTGTTCCGCCCCCGTCATCCCACCCAGCATCCTGACCTCCACGGCGCGCACGGCGGCGCTCGCCGTCGCCAACCGCTGCCGGCCCAGGGGGGTGAGCCGCGTGGGGAGGGCCTTGCCGACCGGGGCCTGCGTCGCCCGGCTCACCGAACCGTCGCGTTCCAGCGCGTGGAGCAGGACGTTCATCGACTGCCGGGTCACGAACGTGCCGCGGGCGAGGTCGGAGTTGGACAGGTCCGGGCGCTGGGCCAGCAGCTCCAGGCAGGAGTAGTGCGTCACCGTCATGCCGAGCGGGCGCAGCACCGCCTCCAGGGCCACGCGCAGGGCGCTGGCGGCCTCCTTCAGCAGGTAGCCCAGGGACGTGTCCAGGTCGATGCCGACGTCACCCTCATCCATGTCAGCATACTGACACACGGGGGTTCCGCCGGGCCCGGGCCGCCTCGCGGTCGACCCCGCCGGTGAGTCGTCGATGAGTCGCCGATGAGTTCCCCCACCCCACCCGGTCACCACGACACCACCCGCACCCGCGACTGGAGACCCGCCATGACCACCCCCGCGCACCCCGGCCGCACCTTCTTCGTCACCCTGCCCGTCGCCGACGTCGCCCGCAGCCAGGACTTCTTCTCCCGACTGGGCTTCACGTTCGACCCCGACTTCGCCGACGGACACGGCGCCTGCCTGCTCGTCGGCGACCACGCCCGCGTCATGCTCGCCGACCACGCCCGGTTCGCGGAGCTCTCCACCCTCCCCGCGGGTGACCCCACCACCCACGCCCTGGCGCTGTACTGCTTCACCGTCGCCACCCGCGAGGACGTCGACACCGTCGCCGACGCCGCCCTCGCCGCCGGCGGCGTCGAGGCCGACGGGCTCGAGGACTTCGGCTTCATGCTCACCCGCAGCTTCTTCGACCTCGACGGCCACGGCTGGCAGGTGATGTGGACGAAGCCCACGGCCGGGTGAGTCCGCCGGGTCGTCAGTCCTGAACGTCGTGAGCCCGAACGTCGAGGCTCACCGCGGCTACCCTGCAGACGTGCGGGTGCTCCTGGTCGAGGACGAGACCCTCCTCGCCGACACCGTCCGCCGCGGCCTCAGCGCCGAGGGCATCACCGTCGACGTCGCCCACGACGGCACCAGCGGCTACCACCGCGCCGCCACCGCCGGCTACGACGTCCTCGTCCTCGACCTCATGCTCCCCGGCCGCAACGGCTACGAGATCTGCCGCGACCTGCGCACCGCCGGCGTCTGGACCCCCGTCCTGATCCTCACCGCCAAGGACGGCGAGTACGACCAGGTCGACGCCTTCGACCTCGGCGCCGACGACTACCTCACCAAACCCTTCTCCTTCCCCGTCCTGCTCGCCCACCTGCGCGCCCTGCACCGCCGAGGCGCCCCCGAACGCCCCGCCGTCCTCACCGCCGGCGATCTCTCCCTCGACCCCGCCACCCGCCGCGTCGTCCGCGGCACGACCCCCCTCACCCTCACCCCCCGCGAGTTCGCCCTCCTGGAGTTCCTGCTCCGCCACCGCGACCAGGTCGTCGCCAAACCCGACATCCTCCGCGCCGTCTGGGACCCCGACGTCACCACCGACCCCAACGTCGTCGAGGTCTACGTCCGCTACCTCCGCCTCAAGATCGACCTCCCCTTCCAGCGCCACGCCCTGCAGACCGTCCGCGGCGCCGGCTACCGCCTCGCCGCCGACGGCGGCTGAGGACCACCCGCGGGCAGGCGCACCTCCACCACGCACCCCCCACCCCGGCGCTCGCGGACGCTCACGGAACCGCCGTGGGCGGCGGCGGTCTCCGCGACGATCGCCAGGCCCAGACCCGTTCCGCCCGAACCTCGTCCGCGGCTCCCGTCGAGGCGCACGAACCGTTCGAAGACGCGGGCCCGGTCCCCCGTGGGGATGCCGGGTCCGTCGTCGCCCACCCGCAGGACGGCGACGTCGCCCTCCTGCGCCACCTCCAGCTCCACGCGGGAGGTGGCGTGGCGCACGGCGTTGTCGGTGAGGTTGCGCAGGGTGCGGGCCAGGGCGAGCGGATCGCCGAGGACCCGCACGGGCACGATGGTGGCCTGAACCGTGCGGCCGCTGACGCTGCGCAGGCGGGTCGTCTCGACCTCGACCACCTCGTCGAGGTCGACCTCCTGCGGGACGAGCAGGAGGCGGCCCTCGTCGGCGCGGGCCAGGGCGAGGAGGTCGGCGACCAGCGTCTCCAGCCGTCCGCTCTCCGAGGCCACCAGGGTCGTGAACTCCGCCAGGCTGCCCCCGGACCCCGCCCACACCTCCGCGGCGGCGCGCAGGGTGGCGACGGGGCTGCGCAGTTCGTGGCTGGCGTCGGCGACGAAGCGCCGCTGGCCGGCCTGGGCCGCCTCCAGCCGGGCCAGCATCTCGTTCATCGTCACCGCGAGCCGGCTCACCTCGTCCTCGCCCGCGGGGACCGGGACCCGCCCGTCCAGGCCCCGGGCGCTGATGCCCTCGACCCTCGCCCGGATCGCCTCCACCGGACGCAGCGAACGGCCCACGAAGGTCCAGGTCGCGACGCCGATCGCGGCCAGCAGCAGCGGGGACCCGACACCCAGCAGGACCCCCGCCCACCGGAGCACCCGGTCGGCGTCGGCGGTCGACTCGGCGACGACGACGTGGAAGTCCCGGTCCTCCACGTCCGCGCCGAGCACGGTCACGACCCAGCGGTGGTCCTCGCCCAGGGCGGGGAGGCGTACGACCTCGTGCTCGAGGCGTGCTGAGGCCGGGCGCAACGCCGTCAGCGCGGGCAGGCCCGCGAGACGGGCGCTGCGGGCCACGACGTCGCCGTCGGCGTCGAGGACCTGGATGTGCGACCCGCGGTCGGCCTGCGCGCCGACGGCGGTGTCCAGGGCCTGTCGGGCGGCGGCGTCCGATCCGCTCAGCGCGGCGGCCGTGACCGAGAGCCGCACCAGCCGCGCCTGGACGGACCCGGTCTCCTGCTCGCCGGAGTACAGCGTCGAGCGCAGCAGCACCAGACCCGTGACGGCCCCGGCGAGCACGAGGACCGCGAGCAGCGCCGTCGCCGCCACCGTCGAGCGGACGCGGACCCCTGCGCTTCGCCACACCCGGCCAGTCTCACCCGCCGGGAGGAGGCCCGGGGAGCTCCCACGACAATGGCGGCATGAGCCAGCGCCACACCGACACCTGCAACGCCCTCGGTGTTGCCCTGCTCGCCGACGTGCCCGTCATCCTCTGGGGCCCACCCGGTCAGGGGAAGTCCTCGGTGATCCAGGAGCTGGCGAGCGGGATGGGCGCCCACCTGGAGACCGTCATCGCCTCCATCCGCGAGCCCAGCGACTTCGCGGGTCTGCCCGTCGTCGACCCGGCCACCCGCACGGCCTCGCTCGCGGCGCCGTCGTGGGCGGTGCGCCTGCGCGACGCCGTGCTCGAGGAGGGCCGCACGGGCATCCAGTTCTACGACGAGGTCTCCACCGCCCCGCCCGCCACCCAGGCGGCGCTGCTGCGCCCGATCCTCGAGGGCGTCGTGGGGGACCTGCGCCTGCCCGACGGGGTCCGCACGATCGCCGCGGCGAACCCACCGGACGTCGCCGCCGACGGCTGGGACCTCGCCCCGCCCGTCGCGAACCGGTTCGTGCACCTCACGTGGGAACTCGACGCCGACACCGTCCGCGAGGGGTTCACCACGGGCTGGCCGAGCGTCGCCGTGCCGGCGCTCGAGGAGAACGCGGTGGAGGCCCTGCTCGTGCAGACCCTCGCCGTCGTCGGGGTGTTCCTGGGGTCGAAACCCGAGCTGGTCACCCAGATGCCCCGCACCTCCGAGGAGGCCGGCCGCGCCTTCCCGACACCGCGGTCGTGGGAGATGGCGGCCCGACTGCACGCCTACGCCACCGCGGCGGGGATGAACAGCACCGTGGTCACGATGCTGATGGCCGGGACCGTGGGCATCACCGCCGGCGGGATGTTCCTGAACTACCTGCGTGAACTCGACCTGCCCGACCCCGAGACCCTGCTCGCCGACCCCGACGTCTACGTCGTGGACCGCCGCCGCACCGACCAGACCTACGCGGTCGCGGCGTCGGTGTGGTCGGCGACCGCCGCGCGCAACACCGCGCAACGCTGGGTCAACTGCGGGGTCGTCCTCGCGGTGATCGCCGAGAGCGGCAGCGCCGACATCGCCTTCTCCTACGGCCGGGCCTGGGCGGCCGCGCGTCCCACCGGTGCGCTGCCGAACGAGCGCATCATCAAGGGCCTGGCGCCCATCCTGACCGAGCTGAACCTGCTCACCACCAAGGGCTGAGCCGTGGAGGAGACCCTGCTGCGCCAGGCGAACCTGCGCCTGGCCGCCGGCCGCGCCAAGGCCACCGACCTCATGCCCTACCTGGCCGACGCCCTCTACGCGGTGAAGGCGATCCCCAGCGGGGACCTCCCGACGCTGGCCATCGACGGTCGCTGGCGCATGTACTACAACCCCGAGTTCGTCCTCACCACCACCGTCGAGGAGGTCGCCGGCGCGTGGCTGCACGAGATCGGCCACCCCCTGCGCGAGCACGGCGAACGCTTCGCCGCCCTGCGCGAACCCCCCGAGCGGGTACCGCTGTGGAACCGGGCCGCCGACAGCGCCATCAACGCCGACCTGCGCCTCGCCGGGGTCCGGCTGCCCGCCGTGAAGGCCTGGTACCCCGAGCGCGTCCCCGGAGCGCGGGAGGGCATGACCGCGGAGGAGGTGTACCGGCTGCTGCTGGCCGGACCGCTCGGCCGCCGCCTCGCCCAGCGTGACCCGGCCCTCGTCCTGCTGCCGGACACGCTGCGGGAGAACGAGACCCCCGCGACACTCCTGTGCCTGACCCGCGACCCGGTGCTGACGGGGTCCAGCACGGTCGAGGTGCTGGGCGCCGACGGTGAACCCGTCGCCGGCGCGGCCGGACGCTTCGAGGTGCGCGACCCCCGGGGCGGGACCCTCCTCCTGAACCCGCCGCTGCCGGCGGGCCGCTACGAGGTCGTGCTCACCCACGGGACGGAACGGAGCTCGGCCCACCTGACGGTCACCGCACCCAGCCTCACCTTCCGCCCCGACCACCTCACCCGCGCCCGGGAACCCGCGGAGAAGATCGTGGTCGTGGGGGAGGACACCCACTTCGGTCCCTCCTCGCGCGTCCACGTCCTGCGCCCCGACGGCCGCGCCCTGGACGTCGTCTCGGCTCTCACCCCCATCAGCGCGACCCGTCTGACCTTCGAGCTGGGGCCGCTCCCCGACGGCGCCTACCGGATCCGGGTGCGCAGCGGCGACGAGGTCGTCCAGGCCGTCCTCCCGATCGGCCTGCCCCACCTCGACCTGCAACCGTCGAACCTCCCGAGCGGTTTCGTGGTCCCCGTCGAACTCTCCGGGCAGGTCGACGACCTCACCCTCGACGACACCACGGCGCTCGCCGTCCTCGACGACCTGGGGACCGAGGTCGACGGCGCCGCGGGTCCCCCGAGGCTGCGAGGCGGTTCCCTCGTGGACGTCTCGGTCGAACGCCCGCTGGAGGACGGGACCTACGTCGTGGTCCTCACCACCGGCGACGCCAGGGCGTCGGCGCCGTTGACGGTGGGTGGGGAGAGTTCCCCGGACGGCGAGGGTTCCTCGGACCCCGAGGACGAACCCGAGCAGGAGCAGCCCTCCGAGGACGGTCCCCAGGCCGGTCCCGGTGAGGGGACCGGGCCGGAGGAGACGACCGACGACTGCGGATCGGGGGCCGGTGGGACCCGGCGACCCTGGGAACAGGACGAGACCGGCACCGACGAGGACGGTCGCGACGACGGCAGCGTCGACGCCGGACGGGGCGAACTCATCCGCCAGCAGACCGCCCGCAACGTCCTCGAGCACGCCCGCAGCCGGGGTTCCGTCCCCGCCGGGTGGGAACGCTGGGCCACCCTCGTCCTCGAACCCCGGGTCGACTGGCGCAAGGAGATGAACAGCATCACCCGCCGGGTCAGCGCCAACGTCGCCGGGATGCGCGACTACACCTACGCCCGACCCTCCCGCCGCGCCGCCTCGGTACCCCACGTCGTGCTGCCCTCGATGCGCCAACCCCGCCCCCCGCGCGTCGCCGAGGTCATCGACACCTCCGGCTCCATCAGCGACGAGATGCTCTCCCGCGTCCACGCCGAGACCGAAGCCATCGTCAAACGTTCCCGCGGCGAGGGGGTCACCGTCATCGCCTGCGACGCAGCCGCCTCCCGCCCCCGCACCGTCCGGACGATGAGCGACGTCACCATGCTCGGCGGCGGGGGCACCGACATGCGCGTCGGTCTGCAGGTCGCCGCGCAGGCCCGTCCCCGCTTCGACCTCGTCATCACCATGACCGACGGCGACACCCCCTGGCCGGAATCCCCACCGGCCGAGAACCCCGACGCGCGCTACGTCGCCCTGCTGCTCGACGGGGACCGCACGACCGTCCCGCCGTGGATGCACAAGATCGTCGTCTCCTGAGCGTGTCCCGCTCTCACCCGGCCCGGAACTCCGCGAGGGCCGCCTCCAGGGTGCGCCGGGCAGTCGGGCTGTGGGGGTAGCCGGCGAGCGTCGACCCGGCCCTCCAGGGCCACCAGCGCGTTCCGCACCGTCGGGGCGCAGGTGAGCAACGGACCGACCCGGAACCAGTTGTGCGTGCCCGGCGCCGGCTCACCCCCGGCGTCGACCCGCTGCAGGTCCGCGAGGAAACCACCGAGGTCGCGTCCCAGGCCGGCCGCGGCGAACCCACCGTCGGTGCTGACGGGCTCACCCTCGATCCACCGGTAGACCGACCAGGCGAAGGGGTAGCCCGCGCCGGGCTCACCCCGGCCCACCGGCGTGGGGACGGGCAACGGCAGGTGTCGCGCCCGCCGGGGCAGCCACCGGTGCTCCTTCTGCACCGCCAGGGCGTGCTCCGTCGCCGACGGCAGGCGCACCGACAGCTCCGCGCCGAGGTGGAACGTCCAGTTGTCCCAGTCACCCGCGGCCACGGCCCGGACCGGCAGGTGCGACCACCGCGGGAACTGCTCCGCCACCAACCGGCGCACCACGCCCACGTCGACGTGGACCCGCGTCGGGACGGGTCCCCGGTCGTGCGCCGTCGCCGGGACGCTCACCGCAGCGACAGGATCCGGTCGCGGGGGACCTCCTCGATCCAGCAGCGCGCCTGCACCCCGACGTCGTCCTCCCCGCCGGACGTCGGACCGCCGCCGGGATGGGCGGAACCCGCGGCGTCGTCCACCTCGACGTGCACCTGCGGCCGCGACCAGGGTGGGATCACCCCGTTCTCGTCGTCCGGGCCGCAGGAGCGGCGGGAGAACTGCCGGATCGCCGCTTCCGCCTGCACCCCGCGATCCCGCAGCACGAACGGCAGCAGGAGACCGCCGGTGTGGGCGACGACGAAGCGCAGACCGGCCACGACACCCGACTCCTCCGGTTCCACGGCCGGCGGTGCGACGTCATGCGTCGATGATGCTCACCCCTCGGCCCTCACGCGACGTCCTTCCCCGCCGAGCTCCGTCACCCGGGACGGCGCGCCGAAGGGGGAGTGGGTCAAGACCCGATCCCCCGGACGCAACCGCTCGTCCCGGCGGTAGCGGGCGAACAGTTCGTCCTCGGCGCCCTCCTCACCGGCGTCGGCGCGCACGAGCAGCGACGCGACCTCGTCCAGCAGAGCCGTGTGCGCGAGTGGATCCGCGACCGCACCCCAGCCGTCCCAGAGGAGCAGTTCGTCCCCGTAGCGGTGCGCCACCTGGAAGACGACGTAGGCGCCGACGAACGAGGGTCCGCTCAGGTCGGGCCGGCTGCGGACGCCGTAGGTGGACAGGTCCGACGTCCCGGACCGCCACCGCAGCCACGCACGAGCGGCGGTCTCGAACGGAGCCCCGTCCCCGGTGGGCACGTCGAGCACGTCGAAGTCCCCGTGCGCACCGAGCCCGGGTTCGACCCGTCGCCACCGGTACCCGTCGTGGACGTCGACGACCACGTGGTCCACGGCCCACCCCGGGGTCAGGTAGTGCGCGAACCCCACCGTCGTCCGCGCCGGGGTCCCCCGTCCACGCAGTGCCCCGACGACGAACACCGAGTGGTCCCGGCAGCACCCCGCCACCCGGTGCTGCACCGGACGGGGCTCGGTCAGCGGACCCGGGGTGCGCCGGGCGTCGACCTCCAGGACGTCCTCGAGCCAGCGGCTGTCCACCTCGCCGCGCTGGGCGGCGGTCAGCTCACCCAGGTCGGCCCGGTAGTGGGCGATGACGTTGCGGGCCGCGGCGCACACGCCCGCGAGGTCACCGGACACGTCACCGGACACGTCACCGGACGCGAGGCGCAGACGAGCGGCGTGTCGACCCGGGTCGGAGAAGGCGCTCTGACGCGCCCACCGCTCCGGCCACGTCAGAGCGAGACCGACCCCGAGAACGCCACCATCGTCCGCACGACCTCCCACCCGTCCTCTCGCCCCGCCAGCGCCAGCGCCTCCTCCGCCCCGAACCCCGCCTCCTGGACCGCGACCATCCACTCCTCGCTCCACCCCTCCCGCAGACCCACCACCAGCACCCCGACGTCGCCCACCGCCAACGCCAGCCCCACGCTCATCTCCCGCACCGTCCCCGTCACCACCTCCGGCGACACCCCCGGGTGCTGCGCCCGCAACCACGCCCGCACCGCCACCGAGCGGTGGCGACGCACCCACGACCGCAACCACATCTCCGTCACGAACGCGTCGTCGTCCCCGAACTCCTCCGCCGACATCGCCGCCACCCCCGACAACGACCGCAACCGCCCGTAGTCCGGCAACAACGCCACGTCCACCTCCGGCGCCACCCGCCGCGAGGGGACACGACGCCCCACCTGACGACGCGGGGCACCCACCACCCCCGCGGTAGGACGCACCGGCGGGCGCACCGCCCACACCAGCACCGTCAACAACGCCGCCGGCGTCGGCCGCGGCCACGCCAGCTCGTCCCAGTGCGCAGGCAACGCCTCCGCACGACCCCCAGGCAACGACTCCACGCCCAGCACCCTGACAGCCACCCCCGACACAGCCCCGACATACCCTCGGGACGTGCCCGCCCGCAGGCGTCACCGCCGCCCCCGACCCGGGCCACCCCCACCACGGTTCGTCCTCGACGCCACCGACCTCCTCGCCCCACCCCCCGGCCGCCCCGACCCCGACTGGGGCCTGCCCCGCGTCCTGTGGAACGGCAAGGACCAACCCCCCTTCGACTGGCCCGCGGCGCTCGCCGACCTGCACCGCCACCTCCTGCTGCCCGACCTCGCCCGCGACACCGGCCACCACGTCGAGGTCACCGCCCTCGGCACCCGCGTCGTCGCCACCCACCTCGATGGTCGGCCCCTCCAGCGCGGCGAACCCACCAGCGTCCTGCGCGCCCACCACGTCCTCGCCGGCCACCGCCGCACCCTGGACCCCGCCCACGTCCTCGCCTACGCCCGCCTGCACGCCGACCTCGCTCCCCACCTGCCGGGGATGGACCTCACCCTCGTCCTCGCCGCCGCCCACGCCGGCCTCGGCGCCGCCGAGATCGTCGCGGCCCACCGCGACGGGACCCTGACCCTCGAGAAGGTCGAGCTCCTCGCCGCGCTCCTCCCCGGCTGGGCGTGACCCAGCGACTACCGTGCCGCGCGTGCCACCCCGCCTCGTCGTCCCCACCGACGACCTCTTCGCCTGGACGCTGAGCGGGCGGGACGCACTCCTCATCCACCCCGACGACGACCCCCGCACCGCCGTCTCCCCCGAGCGCTACGCCCTGCACCACCTCCTGGCCCGGGGCCGTCACGTCATGGCCTTCGGCCCCACCGTCGTCGCCGACCTCCTCGGCGTCCTGCCCACCGACCTGCCAGCCGACCCCGAGGGGCACCCCGACCTGCACCGCCACGTCGAGGACCGCTGGGAGGCCACCGCGGAGCACCGGGCCTCCCTGGCCCCGAGACCCGTCCCGGACGACGAGTGCGACCGGCGTGCCGTGCACACCGTCCTCGACGTCGTCCCCGTACCCGTGCTGGCGCACCTGCTGCGCTGGGCGGGCGAGGACTGGCCGGCCCGCCGCGCCGGCTGGCCCACCCACCTCAGCTGGCCGGGCGGGGACACCCGCGGCCGCTTCGCGGACCGTCCCCACCTCCTCCGCGTCGCCACCCCCACCACGAGCCTCAGCACGGCCCAGCGCGCGAACGTCCACGCCTGCCAGGACGCCGGGCTGGAGGTCGTCCTGCTCCGGGTGAACTCCCTCGGCGACCTGGCCGACCCCGGCCCGCAGGCGCTCGGACTGCCGACCACCCCGCCGCAGGGGTGCGCGGCGTGCCGGCCCGCCCTCGACGTCGAGCCGCCGCACGACCTGCTGCCGGGCGAGTGGCCGTTGCCGCGCTTCCTCAGCCCCGGAGTCCCCGAGCAACGTCACGACCACCACCTGCGGGCCCACCTCGCGCGCACCCGCCCGGCCCACACCGTCAGCGCGGAGGTCGCCGCCCTCCCGTTCGACGTCCTCACCGCGGAGGCGCTGACCCTGCTCGTGCACCCGGGCGCCTGGCGCACCTCCCGCGACCACGGCCGCCGCCACCTCGCCCCCGCGCAGCGACGCCACCGCGACCTCGTGGGCGACCCGCACCTCGCCCACGAGGCGCAGCACCGGGCCGACGCCTTCCGCGACGCCCTCACCAGCCGACGGGACGGGGGGAGCCTGCGCGAGGCCGCCGTCGCGGCCGGCTGGTTCCTCGCCCTGCAGGGTTTCGACGTCCTCGCCGTCCGCGACGCCGCCCGCGAGGTCGAGCGCGTCCTGCGCGACGACGCGGCCGGGCCCACCACCTCGGCGCTGCGGTCGCTGCGGTTGCTGTCCCTGGGCTTCACCGGTGCGGAACTGCTCGAGATGCACGCCACGGGGAACTACCCCGACGAGGTCACCCTGGACTTCCTCGGCGTGCTCCACGGCTGACGTCGCAGTCGATCGGCGCGGTCGCCGCCGGGACCGGGTGGAGCTGCAGCGCGCTGCACCCCCTAGCGTCGAGCCATGAGCATGGAGAACGTCGCCAGGACCTCGATGTGGCGGGCCATGGCCGCTCCCGACCAGAAACCCTTCCGCCCCGGCACCGTCCGTCGCGTCCTCGCGATGGCCCGCGAACGTTCCCGCCGCCTCACCCTCTTCGTCAGCGGCAGCGTCGTGCTGGCCGTGCTCGCCGTCGCCACCCCCGTCCTCGCGGGCCGGGCCATCGACGCCGTGGGAGCCGGCGACCGCGGCCGGGTCGTCACCATCGCCCTCCTCATCGCCGCCGTGGCCCTGGCCGAGTCCGCCCTCGGCCTGGTCGTGCGCTGGCTCTCCTCCACCCTGGGCGAGGACCTGATCCTCGACCTGCGCACCCGCGTCTACGACCACGTCCAGCGGATGCCCGTCGCCTTCTTCACCCGCACCCACACCGGTGCCCTGGTCAGCCGCCTCAACAACGACGTCCTCGGCGCGCAACGCGCCTTCAGCGACACCCTCTCCGGCATCGTCAGCAACGTCGTGGCCGTCGTCCTCACCGCCGTCGTCATGATCGGCATCTCCTGGCAGATCACGCTCATCGCCCTGGTCCTGCTGCCCATCTTCGTCCTCCCCGCCCGGCGGATGGGCCGCCACCTCGCCCAGCTCTCCCGGCAGGCCGCCATCCTCAACGCGGCCATGATCAACCAGACCACCGAACGCTTCTCTGCCCCCGGGGCGACCCTCGTCAAGCTCTTCGGCCGACCCGACGAGGAGTCCCGCTCCTTCGCCGGCGCGGCCCGCTCCGTCCGCGACATCGGGGTCAAGAGCTCCATCCGCCAGGCCGTCTTCGTCACCGCCCTCACCACCGTCTCCGCACTGGCGCTCGCGGTCGTCTACGGGGTCGGCGGGCTCGCGGCGATCGCGGGCACCCTGAACGCCGGCAACATCGTCGCGCTGGCCCTGCTGCTGACCAGGCTCTACGCGCCGCTGACGGCGCTGGCCAGCGCGCGGATCGACGTCATGAGCGCGCTGGTCAGCTTCGACCGGGTGTTCGAGGTCCTCGACCTCGTGCCCCTGGTGCAGGAGAAGCCGACGGCGACCACGGTGCCCGCCGGTCCGGCGGGGGTGGAGTTCGAGAACGTCCGCTTCGCCTACCCCGCCGCCTCGGAGGTGTCGCTGGCGTCGCTGGAGGAGGTCGCGACCCTGGACACCCGGGGCGGGGTGGAGGTCATCCACGACGTGTCGTTCCGGGTCGAGCCGGGTCAGGTCGTGGCCATCGTGGGGTCCTCCGGCGCGGGCAAGTCGACGCTGGCCCAGCTCCTCGCGCGCCTCTACGACGTCGACCACGGCACCGTGCGGGTGGGGGGTCGCGATGTCCGCGACCTGACGTTCGCCTCGGTGCGCGAGACCGTGGGGGTCGTGACCCAGGACGGGCACCTGTTCCACGAGTCGCTGCGCTCGAACCTGCGCCTCGCCGCTCCGGGGGCGAGCGATCAGGAGTTGTTCGAGGCGCTGGGCCGGGCCCGGCTGGGGGAGCTGGTGGCCGCGCTCCCGGACGGTCTGGACACGGTCGTGGGGGAGCGGGGGTACCGCTTCTCCGGCGGGGAGCGGCAACGGCTCACGATCGCGCGGTTGCTGCTGGCCCAGCCCCGGGTCGTGGTGCTCGACGAGGCGACGGCGTCGCTGGACACCACCTCCGAGGTCGCCGTCCAGGCCGCGTTGGACGAGGCGCTGGAGGGCCGGACGGCGATCGTCATCGCCCACCGGCTCTCCACCGTGCGCAACGCCGACCTGATCCTGGTGCTCGAGGCCGGGCGGGTGGTGGAGCGGGGAACCCACCACGAGCTGCTGGCGCGCGCGGGTCGCTACGCGGAGCTGCACCGCCACAGCTCCTTCGCCCCGGCGCCGCCGCAGGGGGGCCCCGTCGACTGATCCGACCGACTGATCCGACCGGGCGAGACGGACGCACGGTGGGCCACCGGGCGAGGTCCGTGGTGCTCCACTGGAGGGATGTCCTCGCCGTACCCCGCGCCCCCGCCGTACCCCTCGTACCCGCAGCAGCAGCCGTCCGCCCTGGCGGTCGTGTCCCTGGTCGCAGGGATCCTCTCGGTGGTCCTGGCGCCGGTGATCGGCCTGCTGGCCCTGGGGCTGGGCGTGGCGGGGATCGCGACGGGCGCGATCACGCTCGCGAAGCGCACGCCGGGGCGTGGTCTGGCGATCGCGGGGCTCGTCACCGGCGGGGTGGGGGCCCTGGTCGGTGTCGTCGTCACGGTCGTGCTGTTCGTGGTCTACGGCTCGTTCCTGCTGCTGGGGATCAGCGGCGCCTTCGACCAGGAGTGGGCGGAGGGGGAGTACGACCTGGCGCCGCAGCCCTACGGCGACTCCGCCGGGACGTCGGTGGGGGAGTTCGGCTACGGGGAGTCCGCGGTCCTCGACCAGTACGTCGTCAGCGTGGACTCCGTCCACACCGAGGGCGACGTGCTCTACGCCGACCTCAGCGCGCAGTACACGGGAACCGACACCGGCAGCGCGTACTACGACCTGTACGGCTACCTCGACTCCGCCGACGGCGAGGAGTTCTCGGCGACGGACTGCGGTGAGGCGGTGAGCCCCGACGCCTACGACCTCCCGGACCTCGCACCGGGTGAGACGGTGACGTTCCAGGTGTGCTTCGCGGGCGTCGAGGACCCGGCCGGTGCCGCCGTCGAGGTCGTCGACGGCGAGGGGCTGGGCTCCTACGGCAGCTGGAGCGACGCGCTCACGCCGGGAGGACCTTCGCACACAGGTGTGTGAGTTCCGCGAGTTCGTCGCGGTCGAGGACGGACAGCTCCCGGGCGATGCTCGCCGCGTGCCGCCCGCCCACCTCGCGCCGCAGCGCGGCGCCGTCAGCGGTGAGCGCGACGACGACGCCGCGCCCGTCGGTGGGGTCGGCCTCGCGGGTCAGCAACCCCTGCCGGGCGAGGCGGTCCACCAGCCGGCTCAGCGAGGGTTGCGGGAGGTAGACGTCCTCGCTGAGCTCGCCGAGGCGGCACCGGCTCTGCGGGGAGCGGGAGAGCGTGTAGAGCACGTCGTACTCGCGCACGCTCAACCCACCCCACACGTCCTGCTCGGCGAACCGGCGCAGCAACGTCGACTGGACCCGGAACAACGCCTCCCAGGCCTCGACGGCCGCGCCGGTCCGGCCCTCAGACGACGGCGGCACCGGCGGCCTCCGCGTCGCGCGCCGCGACCCGCGCGGCGTGCGAGGGCGGGTCGCTGGGGACACCGGCGGGGCGCCGCGCCTCGAATTCCTTGCGCAGCACGGGGACGACGTGCTCCCCGAGCAGGTCGAGCTGCTCGAGCACCGTCTTCAGCGGCAGCCCCGCGTGGTCCATGAGGAACATCTGGCGCTGGTAGTCGCCGAAGAACTCCTGGAAGGTCAGCGTCTTCTCGATCACCTGCTGGGGGGAGCCGACGGTCAGCGGGGTCTGCGCGCTGAACTCCTCCAGCGACGGCCCGTGCCCGTAGACGGGGGCGTTGTCGAAGTAGGGGCGGAACTCGCGCACCGCGTCCTGGGAGTTGGCCCGCATGAACACCTGGCCGCCGAGGCCGACGATCGCCTGCTCGGGGGTGCCGTGGCCGTAGTGGGCGTAGCGCTCCCGGTAGAGGTCGATGAGGCGGATGTAGTGCTCCTTGGGCCAGAAGATGTTGTTGGCGAAGTACCCGTCGCCGAAGTAGGCGGCGATCTCCGCGATCTGCGGGGTCCGGATCGATCCGTGCCAGACGAAGGGCGCGATCCCGTCCAGGGGGCGGGGGGTGGAGGTGAAGCCCTGCAGCGGGGTGCGGAACTCCCCCTCCCAGTCGACGACGTCCTCGTCCCAGAGCCGGCGCAGCAGCTGGTAGTTCTCCACCGTGAGCTCGACGCCGCGGCGGGGGTCCTGCCCGAACCAGGGGTAGAGGCGCCCGTCGTTGCCCCGGCCCAAGACGAGGTCGACGCGGCCGTCGCTGAGGTGCTGCAGCATCGCGTAGTCCTCGGCCATGCGCACCGGGTCGTTGGTGGTGATGTGCGCGATGGACGTCGAGACGGTCAGCCGGGTGGTGCGGGCGGCGATCCACCCCAGCAGGGTGGTCATGGCGGACGGCACGAACGGGGGGTTGTGGTGCTCGCCGACGGCGAAGACGTCCAGGCCCACCTGCTCGGCGTGCTCGGCCATGGTCACCAGCGCCTTGATGCGCTCGTGCTCGGTCGGCTCGCGACCGGTGGTGGGGTCGGGCGTGATGTCGCCGACGCTGAAGATCCCGAACTGCATGACCCGCTCCTCCTGGAAGTCCATGCGTTTGCATGTACTTGGTTGAAGGCTACATCACTCGCGGTTGTTCCCGGGCGTCAGGCCCGGGCGAGCCGGGAGTGGCGGTACCCGTAGGCGGCGTAGACGAGCAGCCCCAGCACCATCCAGATCCCCAGCCGGACCCAGCTGATCCCGGGCAGGAAGCCCATCAGCACCACCGCGGCCACCGCCGAGACCACCGGCAGGACGGGCACCCCCGGCATCCGGAACGCCCGCGGCAGGTCGGGGCGGGTGCGGCGCAGCACGATCACCCCGATCGAGACGAGCACGAAGGCGAACAGGGTGCCGATGTTGACCATCTCGGCCAGGTCGGAGATGGGCGTCAGCGCCGCGACGACCGCGACGACGACCCCGGTCACGACGGTGGTGCGCACCGGGACGCCCCGGCGTGGCGACACCTGCGAGAACCACGCCGGGATGAGCCGGTCCCGCGCCATCGCGAAGAGCACCCGGTTTTGCCCCAGCATGAGGATCATCATGACCGTCAGCAGCCCCGCGACCGTGCCGACGCTGATGAGCGTCGCGACGAGGTCGGCCCCGACGTCGCGGAAGGCGTTCGCCAACGGCGCCTCCACGCTGATCCGGTCGTAGCGGACCATCCCCGTGATGACCAGGGACACCAGCACGTAGAGCACGGTGCAGATCGCCAGCGACCCGAAGATGCCCCGGGGCACGTCGCGCTGGGGGTTCTTCGTCTCCTCCGCCGCGGTCGCGACGATGTCGAACCCGATGAAGGCGAAGAAGACCAGGGCCGAGGCGGTGAACACCCCGCCGATCCCGAACGTGCCCAGGGGCACCCCCAGGTCCGCCCAGAGCGAGGGGGTCACCGGCGCGGCCGAGGCACCCGCGGACCCCGTCGGCGGCACGAACGGCGACCAGTTCGAGGTCTTCACGAAGAACAACCCGGCCACGATCACGACCGCGACGACGGCGAGCTTGACGCACACGACGACGGCGTTGAAGCGGGCCGACGTCTTCGAGCCCACGCAGAGCACCGCCGTCAGCGCCAGGATCACGGCGGCCGCGATGAGGTTCGGCTGCGTCGGGCCGGGGGAGTCGGAGTACAGCCAGCCCGGCACGTCCAGACCGAGGGTCTGGTCCAGGAGGTCGGCGGCGTAGCCGGACCAGCCGACGGCGACGGTCGCCGCGCCGAGCGCCAGCTCGAGCACGAGGTCCCAGCCGATGATCCACGCCACCACCTCACCGAGGCTGGCGTAGGAGAACGTGTACGCCGACCCGGCCACCGGGACGGTCGAGGCGAACTCCGCGTAGCACAACGCCGCCAGCGCGCAGACGATGCCGGAGACCACGAAGGAGAGCGACACCGCCGGCCCGGCGCGCGTCCCGGCCGCCTCCCCGGTCAGCACGAAGATGCCCGTGCCGATGATGACCCCGACCCCGAAGACGGTCAGGTCCCAGGCCCCCAGCGTCTTCTTCAGCCGTTGGCCCGGTTCGTCCGTGCTCGCGATCGCGTCCTCGACGCTCTTCGTCCGGAAGATTCCCACGGCGTCGCAGCGTAGGACGCTCAGGCCGTCCTGGCGACGCGGATGATCTTGCGACGCAGCCAGACCTTGCGGCTGCCGCCCATGTAGAGGCGCACCCGGGCCAGCTCCCAGTGCCCGTACTCGGCGTGCTCGGTGAGCAGTCGCCGCGCGTCGGAACGGGTGGTCTCGCGGGACAGGGTGAGGACGCGGTACTCGTACTGCTCCGCCGCGGAGGTGCCGGAACGCCCGGTGTGATCAGACATCCCCACCATGATGCACCCGACGCGGTGCACCCGACGCGCTACCCGGGGGCGGATCTCCGATACGGTCACGGCATGACGGACGACCCGCGCGCGGCCCTCGCACGACTCGTGGCCACGCTCGAGGACCACCTCGCAGCCTCGGCCAACCGACGCGGGGAGACCGACCCTGCCGTCGCCGACGCCTACCAACGGGTCGCCGACGCCTTCGAGGCCTACGAGGAGGCGCTCTACGACGCCTACGACGAGGTCACCCCGTTCGTCCTCTACGACGACGTCGAGGACGACCGCGAGGACGACGACGACGAGGATGACGACCCCGAGGACGACGAGGACTCCGACGACGAGTCCGACGACGAGGACTCCGAGGACACCCCCACCCCCTTGTGAGGGTTCGGTGCCCTGCGCGTGAGCGCGCACGGGAGCGAGGCGGGGGAGCCGCTAGCGTTCCCGTCGTGCTCACCGCCGTCCCGACCACCGCCCCCACCCACCGACCCGGCGGGGGTGCCCGCGCGTGAGCATGGGCATCGTCGAGGGCGCCTTCCTCGGTCTCGTGCAGGGACTCACCGAGTTCCTGCCCATCTCCTCCAGCGCCCACCTCGCCATCGTCGGGACCCTCATCGGGGCCGACGACCCCGGCGCGGCGTTCACCGCCATCTGCCAGCTCGGCACCGAGGCCGCGGTCATCGGCTACTTCCGCAAGGATATCGCCCGCATCATCAGCCGCTGGGTGCAGTCCCTGCTCGGCCGCGTCCCGCGCACCGACCCCGACGCCCGGATGGGCTGGCTGGTCATCCTCGGCACCGTCCCCATCGGGGTGCTCGGCCTGCTCTTCCAGGACTCCATCGAGACCGTCCTGCGCGGGTTCGTCGTCATCGCCACCACGCTGTGGCTCTTCGCCCTCGTCCTCGGCGCGGCGGACCGCTTCGGGGCCAAGGAACGGACCCTGGACCAGCTCACCTGGAAGCACGGCGTGCTGTTCGGCCTCGCCCAGGCCCTCGCGCTGATCCCCGGGGTCTCCCGCTCCGGCGGCACGATCTCCATGGGGCTGCTGCTCGGCTACACCCGCGAGGCCGCCGCCCGCTACTCCTTCCTGCTCGCGATCCCCGCCGTCGTCCTCTCCGGCTTCTTCCAGCTCTTCAGCGAGGTCCACGACGGGGCCGCCGTGGCCTGGGGCCCGACGATCGCCGCCACGATCGTCGCCTTCGTCGTCGGCTACGTCGTCATCGCCTGGCTCATGCGCTTCATCTCCACCCACAGCTACCGCGCGTTCGTGCTCTACCGCCTCGCCGCCGCCGCCGTGGTGTACGTCCTCGTGCTCACCCACGTGCTCCCGGCCTTCAACGGCACGAACTTCGGATGATTCGTGACACTCCGCGTTCGAAAACCTAGAAACGGGACCTGATCGGCCTACACAACCGCTACGGTGCGTTCACGGAAGTCACGGAACCGCCGGGGGGGCCGACTGTGGAACGCCGCATGGGGACGACACGCCCACGCACAGGACGAACGAGCGACCTGCGCATCGAACGCACGCCCGAACTCGTCCACACCACCCGCGCCGCCGACGGCCTCGACGTCACCCTCGTCGGGTTGAACTACCTGCCCGAACCCACCGGCATCGCGCCCTACACCACCGGCGTCGCCCGTGGCCTCGCCGCCCGCGGCCACCGCGTCCACGTCGTCACCGGCATGCCCCACTACCCCGCCTGGCGCCGCGACCCCGACTACCCCGGGGTCGTGCGCCACGAGAACGACGGCGACGTCCACGTCACCCGCGTCTGGCACCCCGTGCCCAGCGCCCCGCTCGGCGCCGGCCGCGTCGGCCTCGAAGCAGGGTTCGCCCTCGCCGCCGGCGCCGCGCTCACCCACCACCGCCTCACCCGCACCCCCACCGACGTCGTCGTCGCCGTCAGCCCCGCCCTGCTCTCCGTCGCCGCCGCCCTCGCCCACGGCCACACCGCCCACGCCCCCGTCGGCGTCGTCGTCCAGGACGTCTACAGCCGCACCGCCGTGGACACCACCAGCGCCGGAGGAGCCGCCCTGCGCATCGCGGCCCGCCTCGAAGGACGCCTCCTGCGACGCGCCACCGGCGTCGCCCTCGCCCACGAACGCTTCCGACCCGCCGTCACCGCCCTCGGCGTCCCCGCCGACAACCTCACCGTCCTGCCCAACTGGACCCACGTCACCCGCGCCGACGCCGCCGCCGGAACCGCCGTCCGCACCCGCCACGGCTGGGACCCCCGCACCCCCGTCGTCCTGCACGCCGGGAACATGGGCGCCAAGCAGCACCTCGAGAACGTCCTCGACACCGCCCGCCTCGCCCTCGCCGACGGCGCCCCCCACCACTTCGTCCTCCTCGGCGACGGCGCCCGCCGCCGCGCCCTGCAGGCCCTCGCCGCCGACCTGCCCAACGTGCAGTTCATCGACCCCGTCCCCGACGCCGACTTCACCGCCCACCTCGCCGCCGCCGACGTCCTGCTCCTCAACGAACTACCCGGCCTGCACGACATGTGCGCACCCAGCAAACTCACCTCCTACTTCGCCGCCGGCCGCCCCGTCCTCGCCGCCACCCACGACGACTCCGCCGCCGCCGCCGAACTCGACAACGCCCGCGCCGGCCTCCGCGTCGACCCCGGCGACCCCGCCGCGGCCCTCGCCGGTCTGCGCCGCCTCGCCGAACGACCCGACCTCGCCGGCCGCTTCGCCGCGGCCGGCCCCGCCTACGCCGCCAGCCGCCTCGGCGCCGGGGCCGCCATCGACGCCTACGACCACTGGATCCGGGATCTCGGGGAGACGCCGTGGAACTGATCGACCACCTCCGCCTCGTCGGCCGCCGCTGGACCTGGATCGTCGCCGGCCTCCTGCTCGGCGCGCTCGCCGCCGGCGGCTGGGCCTACCTCTCGCCCCGCAGCTACGCCTCCAGCACCGAACTGTTCGTGGGCAGCGTCCTCAACGGCCAGAACGACTCCGGCGGCGGCTCCTACTCCGCCTCCCAGTTCGTCCTGGGCCGCATGAGCACCTACGCCCAGCTCGTCGACTCGCCCGACATCGCGACCAGCGTCGACACCCGCGTCGGCCTCGGGCTCAGCGCCGCGCAGTTCGCCGACTCCGTCACCGCCACCGTCCCGCCGGGCACCGTCCTGCTCCGCGTCACCGCCCACGCGGCCACCCCCGAACACGCCCAGGACCTCGCCGGCGCCACCGCCGACGCCCTCGCCACCACCATCGAGACCCTCGAGCAGGACACCTCCGGTGGCAAGCAGATCGTCGACGCCACGGTCACCAGCCCCGCCACCGCGCCCACCACCCCCTCCTCACCGGACGTCCCCACCGGCATCGGGATCGGTCTCGCCGGCGGCCTCGTGCTCGGCGTCCTCGCCGCGACCGCCCGCGACCAGGCCGTCCGCCGCCGCGCACTCACCCTCGAGGACCGTGACGTCGACGACCCGGAACACCTGCTGGCCCGCAGGTGATCTCCCGATGACCCCTCCCCGCGTCGGCATCGTCCTCGCGGTCCACAACGGCGAGCACCACCTCGCCGCCGCCCGCACCCAGGTCGAGGCCCTCACCGACCCCGACCTGCAGCTCCTCCTCGTCGACGACGCCTCCACCGACTCCACCTCCGAGACCCTGCGCACCTGGGCCCGCGACGATCCCCGCGCCACCCTGCTGCGCAACAGCACCCGCACCGGGGTCGCCGGCGCCCGCAACCGCGCCCTCGACCACGTCACCGCCGACTACGTCTGGTTCACCGACTGCGACGACGAGTGGTCGCCCGACATCACCGCACGGCTGAGCGAGCGCGCCCGGCGCACCGACGCCGACGTCGTCGTCTGCGACGCCTGGACCCGCCGGGCCGACCGCACCACCCGGACGCCGCTGGGAGAACCGCTGCAGGAGAACGCGACCGAGCCCGTCGACGCGTTCCGCCGGCTGCTGCGCGGGGAGCTGCAGGGCCACCTGTGGAACAAGCTCTTCCGCCGCGAGCTCTTCGAGGCCCGCGGTCACCGCCCCGCCGTCCGCTTCCCCGCCACCCGCGCCCACTCCGACCTCGCCGGCGTCGCCACCCTGCTCGCCCGCTCGCAGCGCACCGAACTGCTCGACGAACGCCTCTACACCTACGTCCTGCGCGAGGGGTCCATCCTCAACAGCCGCGAGACCCGCACCCGCGACCTGCTCGACGTCCGCGACCACGTCCGCGCGCAGGTCGAAGGCCTGCGCAGCGAGCACCCCGGCCACCGCGACGAGCTGCGCGACGACCTCCTCCTCTTCGAGTACCGCTTCGTCTACCTCGCCCTGCTCAACGACGCCATCCGTCGCGACCGCCGCGAGCACGCGGGCCGTGGCCCCTGCGCCAGCCGCGACGCCCGCAGCGCCATCACCCTCGGCGGCCTCCTCCGGCTCAGCCGGCACGGCCGCCTCGGGGTCGCCGCCCCCGCCGCGGCGGTCAAGTTCGCCTACCCGCTCTACGCCGCCGCCTACACCGCCTACCGCCGCCGCAAGTGGGGCACCGTCGGGTTCGGTGCCTCGTGAAGCGTTCGCTGAACGCCCTCCTCGACCAGGCCGCCTCCAGCGCCTCCAACGTGCTCGCCCTCGTCCTGCTCGCCCGGGCCCTCGACGCCGACACCTTCGGCCGATTCTCCCTCGGCTACGCCGTCCTGGTCCTCGTCCTCTCCCTCACGCGCGCGGCCCTGGGCACGCGGATCACCCTCACACCCGACCACGACCAGGCGCACCGGGTCACCGCCGAGGTCCTCGGCGCGCTCACCCTGCTCGCCGTGCCCACGGCCGCGGTCGTGACCGGAGCCGGACTGCTGCTCACCAGCGGACACGACCCCGCGCTGCAACTCCTCGTCGGCCTCGCGACCCCGGTGGTCTGCGCCCAGGACGTCCTGCGCTTCGGCGCCGTCGCCGCCGGGCGACCCGGCGTCGCCCTCGTCTCCGACCTCAGCTGGCTGGCCCTGGTCGGCGTCGCCCTGCTCCTGCGCACCGACAGCCGCACGACGCTGCTCGTCTGGGCCGGTGGCGCCGCCCTCGCCCTCGTCGTGGCCCTGCTCGGCCTGCGCACCCGCCCCGACGTCCGCGCCGGCCGGGACCTGCTGGTGCGCCTCGCGCGACGCGAGGACCCCCTCGCCGCGTCGCTGGCCGCCAACAGCGTCATCGCCTCCCTCGGGCTGCTCGCCGTGCTCACCGTCGCGGCCCACCTCATCGACCCCGCCGCGGCCGGCAGCCTGCGGGCCGCCGCCACCGCGATGGGTCCCGTCAATGTCGCCTTCGCCTACGTCTCCCTCAGCCTCGCCCCGACCCTCGTGCGCCGCGCCCGCGACGGCGACCGCCGCTTCTGCGCGCGCGCCGCCCTCGTCCTCGGCGTCGGCACCGCGCTCTGGGGGACGTGCCTCCTGCTGCTGCCGGACAGCTGGGGACGCACCGCGTTCGGCGAGACCTGGACCGGGGCCGCGACCGTCCTGCCCCTCACCGTCACCGAGTACGTCCTCACCGCGCTCGGGACCGCCGCCGTCCTGGGTCTGAAGGTCCGCGAACACGCCGGTGACCTGCTGCGCCAGCGCGTCGTCGCCACCGTGCTCTCCGTCGTCGCCGGCACCGCGCTCGCCGCGACGACCGGCGACGTCCGGGCCGTGGCCGCCGCCGTGGCCCTCGCCGCCGGGGTCCAGACCGGCCTCGGCTGGCACAGCCTGCTCACCCGGCCGGCGCCCGAGCCGGCGCCCGCCCGAACCCTGCGGAACGCCGATGCCTGACGACGAGACGACCCGCCTGTCCACCCCCGGTTCCGTCCGCCCCGGTCATCCCGGTCATCCCGGTCACCGTCTCGCCGACGGGCGCGTGGGGTTCGCCGCCGGCGCCTTCGACCTCTTCGACGCCACCCAGCTGCACCTGCTGGAGGACGCCCGGACCCGCTGCGACCTGCTCTGCGTCGGCGTCGCCACCGACGAGCTCGCCGAGCTCCTGCACGGCCGGCGGCCCGTCGTCCCCTTCACCGAACGCCTCCTCATCGTCTCCGAACTGCGCTGCGTCGACGTGGCCCTCGCCCTGGACCACCCCGACACCCTGGAGGTCTGGGAGTCCGTCCGCTTCGACGAGCTGTTCGTCGACGACCGCTCCCCGGCCGACGACCGCACCCAGGACCGACTGCACGAGATCGGGGTAGACGTGACCCACCTGCACGCCGAGGGGACCCCCGCGCCCGAGGCCGGGGACGCGTCGGTGCGCAGCCACCACGAACGACTGCGCACCGCCCAGAAGCCGTCCCGCGGCGTGTCCCTCTACTCCTCCCGCGTCAACCGCCCCGCCGGTCGCTGGCTCGCGGCCCTGGCCGCGACCCTGCGACTGACCCCGGACCAGATCACCTGGGCCAGCGCGTTCGTGTCCCTGCTCGGCGCGGCCCTCATCGCCCTGCCGACGCCGGGGCCGCTGACGGGGGCCCTCGCGGGGCTCGCGCTGGTCTTCGCCTTCGCCCTCGACTCCGCCGACGGGCAGCTCGCACGGTTGACCGGCGGCGGTTCGCCCGCGGGGGAGTGGCTCGACCACGTCGTCGACTGCGGGGTGAAGGTCTGCCTGCACTCGGCGGTGCTCATCGCCTGGTACCGGAACGGGGTGAGCGGTGGGTGGCTCCTCGTCCCGCTGCTCTTCGTCCTCGTCTCGCTGGTGATGTTCCAGGGCGGGACCCTGGCGGCCAAGCTGCACGAGGCCCGGGGCGGCGGCCGGTCCGAGGCGACCGGAGCCAGCCGGCTGTCCCCGGTGCTGCTGCTGCCGGTCGACCACGGCGTGATCAGCGTCGCGTTCCTGCTCTGGGGCTTCCCGCAGGTGTTCGGGTTCGTCTACCTGGCCCTGGCCCTGGCCCACACCGCGATGCTCGTCGCCCTCTCGCGGCACTGGTACGCCCAGCTCGCCTCCGACGGTGCGCGGTGACCGGCCGCTCGCGCGGGACCCTCGGCCACCGCGCCGTCACCGGCTACGTCCCCGGGGTGTTCGACATGTTCCACATCGGCCACCTCAACATCCTGCGCCGCGCGCGGATCCACTGCGACCACCTCATCGCCGGGGTCGTCTCCGACGACGTCGCGTTCGCCCAGAAGGGCCGTCGGCCCGTCATCGGCGAACGGGAACGGCTGGAGATCGTGGCCGCCATGCGGGTCGTCGACGCGGTGCACCTCGAGACCACCACCGACAAGCTCGCGACGTGGACCGACGTCGGGTTCGACGTCGTCTTCAAGGGCGACGACTGGAAGGGAAGCCCCAAGTGGATGCACCTCGAGAAGGAGTTCGCCGCCCGCGGCGTCAGAGTCGTCTACCTCCCGTACACGCCGGTGACCTCCAGCAGCGAACGGCGCGAACTCACCCGCTGAGGAGGGTCCTGCCGGCGCTCGCGGTCGTGGCGGCCGTCCTGGTCGCGACGGTGACCCCGGCCTCCGCGATCCAGGCGCCCGTGGCCTTCGGCGCCGCGGCCCTGCCCAGCTGGCAGGCCAACGGGGTGGCCTGGGCCGTCGCCAACGCGGGGGGTCAGGTGTTCGTCGGCGGGACGTTCACCTCGATCCGCCCCCCCGGGTCCCCGGCCGGGACGGGGGAGCAACCCCGCACGAACCTCGCCGTGTTCGACGCGGCCACCGGTGAGCCCACGGCCTGCGCCCCGACGTTCACCCTGAAGAACGGCATCGCCACCGTCCGCGCGCTGGCCGTCTCCCCGGACGGCGCGACCCTCTACGTGGGCGGCAGCTTCGACACCGTCTCCGGCACGCCCCGCCAGCAGCTCGCCGCCATCGACATCGCCAGCTGCACCCTGATCACGGCGTTCGCCCCGCTGCCCGACGGTCCCGTCCGCAGCATCGTCACCGACGCCCGGACCGTCTGGTTCGGGGGCTCGTTCACGAAGGTGGGCGCCGCCGTGCGCTCGAAGGCGGCCGCCGTCGCCGCCGTCACCACCGCCGTCGGAACCACCGCCCCCGGAACGCTCACGGCCTGGGACCCTGCGCTGGACAACGACGTGCTGGCCCTCGCCCTGCGTCCCTCCGGTGGCCAGGTGGTGCTCGGGGGGCTCTTCGACAACGTGACCGGTGCGGCCTCGCACGGGCTCGTCGTGGTGGACGCCACGACGGGGGCGGCGGTCCGCCGCTTCACGCCCGCCTACGTCCCCGCCTCCTCACGGGTCAAGGCGATCGCGGTGGACGCCACCGGGTTCTACGTCGCCAACGAGGGGTACGGCACGGGGTCCTTCGACGGCCGCTTCGCCGTCGACTGGGACACCTGGACGCAACGCTGGCGCGACGGCTGCCTCGGCGCGACCCAGGCCGTCGCGGTCTACCAGGGAGTCCTCTACAGCGCCTCGCACGCGCACGACTGCCGCCCGATCAGCGCCTACCCGGACGAGCAGCGCTACCACTTCCTCGCGGAGACCACCCAGACCGGGGACAAACCCAGTCTGCTGTCGTGGTTCCCCAACACCGACGACGGCATCGGCGAGCACATCGGGCCGCGCGCCATCACCATCGCCCAGACCGCCTCCCGCGGAGCGGTCCTGTGGGGGGTCGGGGAGTTCACCAACGTCAACGGGGTGGCCCAGCAGAGCATCACGCGGTTCGGCAGCGGTCCCGAACAGGCCGCGCCCTCGGCGACCCCGTTCCTGCTGACGTCCCCCGCACCGGGGCAGGTGCGCGTCGCCTGGCGACGGTCCCTCGACCTCGACGACTCCACCCTCACCTACCGCGTCTACCGCGAGGGGACCACCGCTCCGATCGCCACCACCAGTGCCACCTCGTGGTTCTGGAACCGGCCGCAGTCCACCGTGCTCGACTCCGGGTTGACGGTGGGTTCCACCCCGAGGTACCGGGTGGAGGTCAGCGACGGCAACACCACGAGGACGACCGACTGGCGCGGGATCACCGTGCGCGGCACCACGTCGGCCTACGCGGAGCAGGTCCGCGCCGACGGTGCGGTGTTCCTCTGGCGCTACGACGAAGCGGGTGACGTCCTCGTCTCCGACAGCATCGCCAACCAGAGCGGTGCCCTCAACGGTGGCGCCACGTTCCGCGTCCCCGGGGCCGTCGGCGACGACCCGAGCACGGCGCGCACGCTGAACGGTGGGGGCAGCACCATCTTCTCCGAGGTCCGCTACGCGGCCCCGAAGTCCTTCACCGAGGAGACGTGGTTCAAGACGACGACCACGGTCGGCGGGAAGATCATGGGGTTCGGCGACCGCCGCACGCTGAACTCCAGCAGCAACGACAAGCACGTGTACATGACGAACTCCGGGCGGCTCGTCTTCGGCGTCCTCGCCGGCGGCAAGGTCGTCACCCTCTCCACCACCGGGTCCTACAACGACGGTCAGTGGCACCACGTGGCCGCGACCCAGGGCTCGTCCGGGATGGTCCTCTACGTCGACGGGGCCAAGGTCTCCTCGAACTCGACGACGACCAACCAGAACGTCTCCGGGTACTGGCGGGTGGGGGGCGACACGATCTCGACGGCCTGGCCCGACAAGCCGACGAACACGAGCTTCGTGGGGTCCCTCGACGAGACGGCCTACTACGCCAAGGCGCTGTCCGCGGCGCAGGTCGCCCGTCACGTGGAGATCGCCCGGGGTGCGGCCCCGGCCGACACCACCCCGCCCACGGTGCCGGGCGCGCCCACGGCGACCGTCGAGGGGGACCAGGTGCGACTGACCTGGACGCCGAGCACGGACGCCGTCGGCGTGACGAGCTACGTCGTGCACCGTTCCGGAACGTCGGGCTTCACCCCCTCCGCCGCCACGGCGGTCGCGAACCCCACGACCACGACGGCGACCGACGACCCGGCGACGGGGACCTGGTACTACCGCGTCACGGCGAAGGACGCCGCGGGGAACACCTCGCCCGCCTCCCCGGAGGTCGCGGTGACCCTGCAGCAGGGCGCTCCGACGGTCAACCTCGTCCCGACCGCCGACGCCTTCGCCAACGAGGGTTCGCCGGGGACCAACTACGGGACCAGCACCCAGATGACGTCGCGGGGGGACCAGGGGGCGATCGCCTACCTCCGCTTCGACGTCCCGGCGGCTCCGGCGGGGACCACGCTGACCGGGGCCACCCTGCGCCTGCGGACCTCCAGCGACAAGCTGGCCGGTTCGACCGACACCGCGTCGGTGCGGCTGGCGACGGGGAACTGGGGGGAGAGCACGCTGACCTGGAGGAACAAGCCGGTGTCGGGTTCCGTCGTGCTCGGCACCGTTCCGGGCGGCACGACCCCCGAGCAGTCGTTCGCGGTGGTGCTGACCCCCGGGGCGCTGACCCCCGGGACCACGGTGACGTTGGCGATCCGGGGTTCGGGCACCGACAACCTGACGCTGTGGACCCGGGAGCAGAGCCGGGTCGACGCCCGGCCGGTCCTCGACCTGCAGTTCAGCTGACCGGTCGGTCGAGCAGCAGCACGTGACGACCCGCCGGGCCGGTCGGCCCGGCCCGGCGGGTCGACTCGACGAAGAGTCCGCAGGCCAGGATGACGAGGAACCCGGCCATGGCCTGCAACAGCGAACCCCGCAGCAGGATGACGAAGTAGAACGGCATCACGACCGCCAGCACGGGCCGGCGCCCGGTGCGGAAGCCGAGGTCGGCGCCGGCGTCGGCGCGGGCCACCACGTAGCCGACGAGCAGCATCCCCACGACCAGCAGCAGGAACCCGCCGTTGACGAGGAACTCCGCCCACAACGGCGCCGAGAGGTTGCTGAAGCGGTACTCGCGCGCGTTGGCGAGCAGGATCCCGGTGTCGGTCGGTTTGTCCGGCCAGAAGGCCCGCGGGACCCAGAACAGCACGGTGCCGAGGAGTTGCCGTCCGTCGGTCGACCCGAGGTCGCGGACGTACCAGACGGCGTTGGTGATCTGCTCGAACGCGTCGAAGTCGCCCGAGGTCATGACGTCCAGGGTCGGCGGCAGCGCGCCGCGGGTGTTCACCTCGGCGACGACCCGCCGGGCGGCGTCGGCCACCGGGTAGAGCAGCAGCAGCGCGGCGACGAAACCCAGACCGAAGGCGCGGGCCCGGGCCCTGGTCGCCATGGCCCCCAGCGCCACGACGACCGAGAGGCCGGCCGTCCCCGCGACGTAGCGCGGGCTCGAGATCGGGTTCATGGAGACGACGATCGCGGCCCCCACCACCAGCAGCAGGCCGCGGCGGGCCGGGATCCGCACGAGCGCCACGAACGCGACGACGAGCGGGAACGTCGCCAACGAGCGGACGACGGCGTTGACGGCCGGGTCCGGCCAGGCCGCCAGGGCGGCCGCGCTGCGGGTGTCCCGGGCCGCGAACATCGCCGGCAACCCGGTCTTCCACGTGTAGTAGCCGAACAGCAGCAGCGCGAGCACCGCGAGCACGACGGCCCGCCGTCGCGGGACCTCACCGAGGCGCGCAGCCACCCGCCGTCGCCGGCCGACGGCGATCCCGAGCGCGACGGCCGCGGTACCCACGACGACGGCGAGCAGCGCCTGAGCGTGCAGTTCGACGTGCGGACGCGGGGTCGTCCCGGGGTGCTGTCCCGACCGCAGTTGGACCACCGGGGCCAGGGCGAGGAAGACGTACACGAAGATCCAGAACACGACCTCGAACAGGCGTCGGGGGGCGGTCACCACGACCCAGCCGAGTCGCGCCCCCACGAGGACGGTGAACGCGATCGCCCAGCGCCACAACGTGTCCGCCGGTGCCGGGTCGGGGGTGAAGCGCACCACGAGCAGCGGGACGACGACGCCCAGGACGACCGCGGCGCCCAGGGCCAGCGCCGCGCTCGAGGAGTCGTGCCCCGGTTCCGCGGTCCCCACCGGTTCCCGGGTGCGCTGCGTGCTGCCGGGCATCGGCGGGGTTCCTCCTCAGCGGGCGACGGGCGACACCAGGGCGCGCCGTTCGGCCTCGGTCATCAACTGCGCGAGTTCCGTGGCCTGCACGGTAGCGCTCCAGCCGAGTTCGCGACGGGCCTTGGACGGGTCACCGATGAGCGCGTCGACCTCGGAGGGCCGTTCGTAGCGCTCGTCGTGCGCGACGTGGTCGCGCCAGTCCAGGCCCACCGACTCGAAGCAGTTCTGCGCGAACTCCCGGACCGAGGTGCCGACCCCGGTGGCGAGGACGTAGTCGCTCGGTCGGTCCTGCTGCAGCATCCGCCACATGCCCTCGACGTACTCCTTGGCGTAACCCCAGTCGCGGACGGCGTCGAGGTTGCCGAGGTAGAGGGTGTCCTGCTTGCCGGCGGCGATCCGGGCGGCCGCGGAGGCGATCTTCCGGGTGACGAACGTCTCACCGCGGCGGGGGGACTCGTGGTTGAAGAGGATGCCGTTCACCGCGAACATCCCGTACGCCTCGCGGTAGTTGCGTGTCATCCAGTACCCGTACACCTTCGCCGCGCCGTAGGGGCTGCGCGGGTGGAACGGGGTGACCTCGGACTGCGGAGGTGGCGTGGCGCCGAACATCTCCGAGCTGGAGGCCTGGTAGAACCGGCACTGCAGGCCGATCATGCGGATGGCCTCGAGGATGCGCGTGGTGCCGAGCCCGGTGGTGTCGCCGGTGAACTCCGGTTCCTCGAAACTCACGCGCACGTGCGACTGCGCGGCGAGGTGGTACACCTCGTCGGGACGGATGTCGTCGAGCAGGGTCACCATCCGGGAGCCGTCGGTCAGTTCCCCGAAGTGCAGGAAGAACCGCGCGTGCGGGTCGTGCGGGTCCTGGTACAGGTGGTCGATCCTGGCGGTGTTGAACGACGACGACCGCCGCACCAGTCCGTGGACCGCGTAACCCTTCTCCAGCAACAGTTCGGCCAGGTAGGAGCCGTCCTGACCCGTGATGCCCGTGATGAGCGCAATCTTGCGCATCCGTCGCCCCCCGTGGACTGCCTGGTCACTCGTAGTGAGCATACAATCATCCAGGAGGGACATCTGTCTGCCGAACGGGTCACCGGACCTGTACCTTTCGAGCCATGGACGCCCCCACTGGTCACGGACGGTGGCCCCTCGACCCGGAGTCGACGGTCTACGTCGCCGGTCACCGCGGACTGGTCGGGTCGGCCGTGCTGCGGAGGCTGGAGGCCGAGGGGTTCCGCAACCTCGTCGTGCGGACCTCCGGCGAACTCGACCTGCGCGAACGCCCCGCCGTCGACCGGTTCTTCGACGAGGTGCGGCCCGACGTCGTGGTGCTCGCCGCCGCCAAGGTCGGCGGCATCGGCGCGAACTCGACGTTCCCGGCCCAGTTCCTCTCCGACAACCTCCGGATCCAGGTGAACGTCCTCGACGCGGCCGTCGCGGTCGGGACGCCGCGGTTGCTGCTGCTGGGTTCCTCCTGCATCTACCCGAAGTTCGCCGAGCAGCCCATCCGCGAGGACTCGTTGCTCACCGGGCCGCTGGAACCCACCAACGACGCCTACGCGATCGCCAAGATCGCCGGTGTCCTGCAGGTGCAGGCGGTCCGTCGCCAGTACGGGTTGCCGTGGATCTCCGCGATGCCCACCAACCTCTACGGCCCCCACGACAACTTCGACCCCGAGGCCTCCCACGTCCTGCCCGCGATGCTGCGCCGGTTCCACGAGGCCGCCCGCGACGACGTCCCCGTGGTCACGTGCTGGGGGAGCGGCACCCCGCGCCGGGAGTTCCTGCACGTCGACGACCTGGCGCAGGCGTGCCTCTTCCTGTTGCGCCACTACGACGACCCCGACCCGGTCAACGTCGGGACCGGGTCCGACGTCACGGTCGCCGAACTCGCGGGGATGGTCGCCGGGGTCGCCGGGTACCGCGGTCGGATCGAGTGGGACGCGTCGAAGCCCGACGGCACCCCGCGCAAGCTGCTCGACGTGTCGAAGCTGCGCGCCCTCGGCTGGAGCGCGTCCACCCCCCTGGCCGACGGCGTCGCGGCGACCTACGACTGGTACCGGCGTGCCCTGGAGCCGGTGGCGTGATCCGGCGGCTGTCCGGTTTCACCGGCGCCGGCTACGACAAGGGCCGGGGCCCGCTCTGGCAGATCGCCTGGCAGCTCGTCTCGGGTCTCGTCGTGGTGCGGTGGTGGTGCCCCGCCGCCCTGCGGGTCGCGCTGCTGCGGGCGTTCGGGGCCCGCATCGGTGCGGGGGTCCTCATCCGGCACGGGGTGCGCGTGCACTGGCCCTGGAAGCTGACCGTCGGGGCCGACAGCTGGATCGGTCAGGGCGCCTGGGTGCTCAACCTGGAACCCGTCGTCCTCGGGCACGACGTCTGCATCTCCCAGGACGTGCTGCTCTGCACGGGCAGCCACGACCACCGTTCGCCCACCTTCGAGTTCGACAACGCGCCCATCGAGGTCGGCGACGGCGCCTGGATCGCCGCCCGGGCCACCGTCCTGCGGGGGGTCGTCGTGGGCAGCGGGGCCGTCGTGGGGGCCTGCGCCCTCGTCGTGCGCGACGTGCCGGCCGGCGCCACCGTCCTCGCCCCGCAGGCGATCGAACCGGGGCGCTGAGCCGGTGCGCGTCCTGCACGTGCTGACGCTGGTCTCACCCGACGGAGCGTTCGGGGGACCGGTCGCGGTCGCGACCCACCAGACGTCCGCCCTGCGGGCCCGGGGCCACGACGTCCGCGTCCTCGCCGGCGCCCGCGGCTACCCCGGCGCCCCGCCCACCGAGCTCGGCGGCACCCCGCTGCGGGCCCACCGTCTCCACGGCGTGCTGCCCGGGGCCGGGTTCAGCGGTCTGACCTCGCCCGCGCTGCTCGCCGACGCCCGGCGGGCGCTGCGCTGGGCCGACGTCGTGCACGTCCACCTCGCCCGTGACCTCGTCACCCTGCCGGTGGCCCGGCTCGCCCTGGCCGTCGGCACCCCGCTGGTGCTGCAGCCCCACGGCATGGTCGTCCCGAGCGCGCACCCGCTGGCCGGCCCGCTCGACGCCCTGGCCACCCGCACCGTCCTGCGCCGTGCCGCCGCCGTCCTGCACCTGACCCCCGCCGAGGAGGCGGGGCTGCGCGCCCTCGTCCCCGCGGGTCCGGGGTGGCAGCGCCTCACCAACGGCATCCCGGACGTCGACCCGGTGCCGCCCCTGCCGGCCCGGCCCGGTGTCCTCTTCCTCGGCCGGCTCGTGGCCCGCAAACGTCCGGCGCTCTTCGCCTCGACGGCGGCCGCGTTGCTGGGGGAGGGGATCGACGCCGACTTCGCCCTCGTGGGACCCGACGAGGGGGAGGGGCCGGCCGTCCGCCGCGTCGTGGCGGCCGCCGCCGACCCCCGGCTGCGGTGGGAGGGGGCGCTGGCGCCGTCCGCCGTCGCCGACCGGCTGGCCGCCGCCTCGCTCGTGGTGCTGCCCTCGGTGGCCGAACCGTTCCCCGTCGCCGTGCTCGAGGCGATGGCCGCGGGCCGTGGCGTCGTGGTCGTGGACGACTGCGGGCTCGCCCCCGCGATCGCGGCCGCCGGGGCCGGCGCCGTCGTCGGTCCCGACCCCGCCGACCTGCTCGACGCGGTGCGCGACCTGCTGACCCGACCCGGGGCACTGGCCGCCGCGGGCAGCGCCGCGTGGCGCACATCACACTCGCAGTTCTCGATGGCGGCGGTCACCACCCGCCTCGAGACGATCTACGCGACCGCCGTTTCCTGACGCAGAGCGAGATCCTTCACCCGTTCGGCCCAGCAGAGGCCGGGGGCACCCGGAACCGGAAACGCCGGACGTGGGAGATCGTCACGCGCAGTCGCACCGCGCCGACCAGCTAAAGGGGCCCGTGGGGGGACCCGAAGTTCTGAGTAGTTCACCGCACATCGAAACCGGTCAGAGATTCGTTACACCCCCACCTCGGAGGAACCCCCGATGCGTCTGTCCCCCCAGCTCCGCACCGGCACCACCCGCACCAAGCGCGTCCTCACCGCGCTGCTGGGTGCGACCGCCGTCACCACCGCGACGCTCGTCCCGCTCGTCACCGCCACCACGGCGACCGCGGCGACCGGCGACCGCACCAGCGCCAGCGCGTTCACCACGAACGACGTCCTCCCGTTCGACATGCCGTCGGCCTCCGCGGCCGCCGCTCACGGGAAGCTCGTCTTCGCCCACTACATGCCGTCGCTGCCGCTCTCGCTGGACAACGCCGACCCGGCCAACGACTACTACGCCCGGAACTACCTGACGCCGACCGGTGAGAGCGGCAAGCACGCCGCCTACGGCGGGTTCCTGCGCGACCGTCCCCTCCCGGTCGCCAAGCAGTCCGGTTCCGACTGGAAGCTCAAGAACTTCGAACTCGAGGTGCGCCAGGCGAAGTCGGCCGGCATCGACGGTTTCAGCGTGGACCTGCTGTCGATCAACAAGACCAGCCCGCTGTACGCGAACCAGCAGCTGCTGCTCCAGGCCGCCGCCAACGTCGGCGGTTTCACCATCCTGCTGATGCCGGACATGACCGCCGGTGGATCCTCCGCCACCCCGGACACCCTGGCCGCCGCGATGGCCGACCTGGCCGGTAGTCCCGCCGCGCACCGCCTCGCCGACGGTCGCCTGGTCGTCGCCCCGTTCCACGCCGACAGCCGGAACGCCGCCTGGTGGAGCGACTTCATGTCCACCATGAAGACCAAGTACCAGAAGCCGGTCGCGTTCTTCCCGCTGTCGCTGGACGAGCGCAGCAGCCTGAGCTCCTTCAAGTCGATCGCCTACGGCGTCTCGAACTGGGGCTCGCGCAACCCCGCCTGGAACTCCACCGACGCCGCCGCCGCCCCGACCACCCGCGCGAAGGCCGTCGAGAACCTGGGCCTGAAGTGGATGCAGCCCGTCTCGGTGCAGGACGAGCGTCCGAACCAGGGCATCTACGACGAAGCGGCGAACACCCAGAACCTCCGCAACACCTGGGCGATCGCCCGCAACACCGGTGCCGACTGGGTGCAGATCCCGACCTGGAACGACTACACCGAGGGCAGCCAGATCGCCCCGTCGGTGGACCAGGGCTGGTCGTTCCTGGACATGAACGCCTACTACGTGTCCTGGTTCAAGACGGGTTCCGCCCCGGCTGTGAAGCGCGACACCGTCTACGTCACCCACCGCACCCAGTCCGTGTCGGCCAAGCAGACCACCGCGCAGAGCAAGACGATGCGGCTGCGCGGTGGGACCGGCGCCCAGGACACCGTCGAGGCGACGACCTTCCTCACCGCCCCCGGCACCGTGACCGTCACCGTCGGCGGCACCAAGCACTCCTGCCAGGTCGACGCGGGGGTGGACACCTGCGTGGTCCCGCTCACCAACGGCACCGTCTCGGCCGTCGTGACCCGCGGCGCCAGCACCGTCGCCGCCGTCACCTCGCCGAAGGCCGTCACCAGCTCGCCCTCGGTGCAGGACCTGCACTACGTCGCGGCCTCCAGCCGGCGCGAGGGTTCGACCGTCGCCGTCAGCGGCCCGGCGCCGTCCACGACCCCGACCGTTCCCGCGTCGCCCCGTCCCACGACCCCGGCCCCCACGGTTCCGGCCCCGACGACCCCGGCCCCCGTCACGACCGCCCCCGCCGCACCCGCGTCGAAGCCCACCACCACGACCCTCGCTCCGATCGCCGACACCTACGCCAACGAGGGTGCCCCCGGCACCGAGTACGGCAGCGACCCGCTGCTGGTCTCGCGCCCCGGTGCCCGCGCCTACCTGCGCTTCGACCTGCCGACCGCCCCGGCCGGCAAGAAGCTCACCGGAGCCACCCTGCGCGTCCACACCGCCTCCGACCCGCTGTCGGCCTCGGCCAACGCCCACCAGGTCCGCCTCGCCTCCAACAGCTGGAAGGAGCAGAGCATGAACTGGAACAACAAGGTTCCCGCCTCCGGTGTCCTGCTCGGCCAGGTCGCGGCCGGCGCGAAGGTGAACTCCGCCTACGACGTCGCGTTGGACGTCGCACCGCTGACCCCCGTCCTCGGCAAGACCCAGAGCCTGGCCGTCGACGCCCTGGGCGTCGACAGCCTGTGGCTGTGGTCGAGGGAGAACAAGGACGCGAACCTGCGCCCCCAGCTGGTCCTCACCTGGAGCTGACGCCCGGCGGCTCCTGACGCACGATCCCGACGGTCGGGCTGGTTCCTACAACCAGCCCGACCGTTTGAACACCCGGAACAGACCGAAGCAGACGGCCACCATGAACAGCACGCAGCCGGGGTAGCCGTAGCGCCAGGAGAGCTCCGGCATGTGCTGGAAGTTCATGCCGTACACGCCGGCCACCAACGTCGGGACCGCGGCGATGGCCGCCCACGCCGAGATCTTGCGCATGTCGTCGTTCTGGCGCACCGAGACCTGTGCGAGGTGGGCGTTGAGGATGTCGGTGAGCAGGCGGTCGTAGCTCTCCACGTGCTCGACGGTCCGGGTCAGGTTGTCCAGCACGTCGCGCAGGACGAACCGCGCCTGCTGGTCGAGCACGTGGTGCCCGGTCTCGTGCTCGGGCTCGTGGTCGTCGCTGACCAGGGCCTTGAGCGGGGCGACGAGGGGCACCGCAGCGCGGCGGACCTCCAGGACCTCCCGTTTGAGGGAGTAGATCCGCTGGGCGTCGGAGGAACGGTCGGGGGAGAAGACCTGCTCCTCCATCTGCTCGACGTCGCGTTCGAGCTCGTCGTCGATGCGGGTGTACTCGCCGACGACGTGTTCCATCACGGCGTGCATGACGGCCTTGGGACCGAGCTTCAGCCGGTGCGGGTCCCGCTGGACGGTGTCCCGGACGTCGTAGGCCGGCCCGGTGTCGCCGCGGCGGACGGTGACGACGAAGCGCTCCGCGACGAACATCATGAGTTCGCTGGTCTCGACGCTGGAGGTCTCGTCGAAGTAGGAGAGGACCTTCAGGACCACGAAGACCGTGTCCCCGTACCGCTCGACCTTCGGGCGCTGGTGCCCGGTCACGGCGTCCTGGACGGCGAGGCGGTGCAGGTGCAGCTCCCTGCCGACCTCTGACAGCTCTTCCGCGGTGGGGTCCTGGAGCACGACCCAGAGGAACCCGTCGTCGGTGTCCCGACAGGAGTCCAGGCCGGCGGTGAGACCGCCCACCTCCGAGCGCTTGCCGTCCTGGTAGGTGGCCACGTCCACGATCACGAGCACATCGTGCCCCCGTCACGGTCTTCCGGCTCGACCGACAGCTTGGGAAATTCAGTTACCGGAGCCAATGCGCACACCCAATCAGCCCGCATCGCCGTGACTGACGCACACGGCGAAGCCCATAAGCTAAAGGGGTGCCGACCCTCTTGCTCGTCCGCCACGGCCGCAGCACCGCCAACACCGCCGGCGTCCTCGCCGGGTGGACCCCCGACGTGCACCTCGACGACGTCGGCCGGGGGCAGGCGCAGGCGCTGGCGCGACGGTTGGCCCCGGTCACGGTGGCCTCCTTCGTCGTCTCACCGCTGGAACGCTGCCAGGAGACCGCCGGCGAGCTCCGCTCCCTCGACGGGCCGTCCGGCCCGCGTCCCGACGTGCTCACCGAGGATCGGCTGGGGGAGTGCAAGTACGGCGACTGGACCGGGAAGGCGATCAAGGACCTGGCCAAGGAGCCGTTGTGGCGCACGGTGCAGTCGCACCCGTCCGCCGCGGTGTTCCCCGGTCCCGAGGGCGAGGGGCTGGCGACGATGCAGCACCGGGCCGTGGTGGCGATCCGTGAACACGACGCCCGTGTCGCGGCCGAGCACGGTGACGACGCGGTCTGGGTCGCGGTGACCCACGGGGACGTCATCAAGGCGATCCTGGCCGACGCCCTCGGCATGCACCTCGACCTCTTCCAGCGGATCTCCGCCGACCCGTGCTCGGTGTCGGTCATCCGCTACGCACCACTGCGACCGTTCGTGATCCGCACGAACGACTCCGGCGGCGACCTGGCCGGCTTCGCCCCGGCCAAGAAGCGCACCCGACGTGCGGGCAAGCGTGCCGAGGCGTCCTCGGACGCGGTCGTCGGTGGCAGCACCGGCGCGGCGTAGGGTCGCCACCATGCCCGTGTACGAGTACGACCCGCCCGAACGCTTCGTGGCGGGCACCGTCGGCGAGCCCGGGGCCCGGACGTTCTTCCTGCAGGCCCGGGGCGGGAAGCGCCTCACGTCGGTCTCGCTGGAGAAGACGCAGGTGTCCGCCCTGGCCGAACGTGTCGGCGAACTCCTCGACGAGATCGTGCGCCGTTCCGGCGGTCAGGCTCCCGTTCCCGCGATGCCGGCCGCGGGGTCGGAGGACACCGCCCCGCTCGACGTCCCCATCGACGAGGAGTTCCGGGTCGGCACGATGAGCCTGGCCTGGGACGGCGAACGCGACGTCGTGGTCATCGAGTGCTTCGAGGCGTCGGAGGAGGACGTGGACCCGGAGGTCCCGGACCTGACCCCGGACCGGAACCTGCTGCGGGTCTCGCTCGACGGGACGACGGCACGGGCCTTCGCCACCCGCGCCCTGGCCCTCGTCGCGGCCGGTCGTCCGCCGTGCCCGTTCTGCGCGGGTCCGCTGGATCCCGTCGGGCACATCTGCCCGCGCGCGAACGGGTACCGACGCTGAACGGGACGTTCGCGGGCGTCGCCGAGCAGGACGCCCTGGCCCGGCTGGTGGCGGGGGAGATCGAGGTGCGCGGCCGGCTCGTGGACGCCTCGAACGCGACGCTCTACGCCGTCGTCGACGGCGCAGAGGGCGAACTCGCGTGCGTCTACAAACCGGTCGCGGGGGAGCGTCCGCTGTGGGACTTCCCGGACGAGACACTGGCGCGACGTGAGGTCGCGTCGTACGCGGTGTCCGCGGTGACGGGCTGGAACGTGGTGCCCCCCACCGTGTTCCGCGACGGGCCGCTCGGTCCGGGCTCCGTCCAGCTCTGGTTGCAGCAGGACGGGGCAGAACCCGCCGACCCCGATGAGGTGGTGCTGCCGTCGGCCGGGGCGGGCCTCATCGACATCGTCGCGCCGCGCCGGGTGGCGGACGGCTGGCACACCGTGCTGCAGGCCGAGGACGGTGCGGGCCGCCCGGTGGCGCTGGTCCACGCCGACGACCTGCGACTGCGGCACATCGCCGTCCTGGACGTCGTGCTCAACAACGCCGACCGCAAGGGCGGGCACGTGCTGCCCGGCTGGTCGGGGGCCGTCCACGGGGTGGACCACGGTCTGACCTTCCACGAGGAACCCAAGCTGCGGACCGTCCTCTGGGGGTTCGGCGGGAGCCACCTGCTAGCCGAGGAGCGCGAGGTCCTCGCCGGCCTGCTGGCCGACCTGAACGGCTCCCTCGGAGCGCTGCTGGGTGAGCTCCTGAGCGTCGAGGAGGTCGTCGCGACCCTCGAGCGGACCGAGCAGCTGCTGCAGGCGGACCGGTTGCCCCGGGCGCGGGGTCACCGCACGATCCCGTGGCCGCCGTTCTGAGCGTTTCCCGGGCCAGGTAGGTTCGGACCGTGCGTTCCTGGCCCGTCCCCGAAGTCCCGACCCTCCCCGGTCGCGGCCCCCGCGTCCTCCTGCACGACACCTCGAGCGGCGGCCTCGTGCCCGTCGGCCCGGAGTCGGGGACGGCGACGCTCTACGTCTGCGGGATCACGCCCTACGACGCGACGCACCTGGGGCACGCCAACACCTACGTGGCCTTCGACCTGCTGGGCCGGGCCTGGCGGGACGCGGGCCTGCAGGTCCGCTACGTGCAGAACGTGACCGACGTCGACGACCCGCTGCTCGAACGGGCCGAGGCGACGGGCGTCGACTGGCGCGACCTGGCCCTGTCCCAGATCGAGTTGTTCCGCGGGGACATGACGGCCCTGTCGGTCGTCCCGCCGCAGGAGTACCTCGGTGTCGTGGAAGCCGTCGACCTGGTCTCGGCCGCGGTGCGCGACCTCCTCGCCGCCGGCGCGGCCTACCGGGTGGCGGGCGTGGACGGCGGCCCCGACGGCGACGTGTACTTCCCGGTGGACTCCGACGTGGCGTTCGGCACCGTGGGCGGCTACGACCTCGAGACCATGCTGGAACTCTCCGCCGAACGGGGCGGCGACCCGCGGCGTCCGGGCAAGCGGAACGCGCTGGACCCGTTGCTCTGGCGCGTCGAACGTCCCGGTGAACCCGCCTGGGACGGGGGTGTCCTCGGACGCGGCCGTCCCGGCTGGCACATCGAGTGCACCGCGATCGCCCTGCAGCACCTGGGGATGCCGATCGACGTCCAGGGCGGGGGCAGCGACCTCGTCTTCCCGCACCACGAGATGGGCGCGGCCCACGCGCACCTGCTGCGGCCGGAGTCACGTCCCTTCGCCGGCGCGTACGCGCACTCGGGGATGGTGGCCCTCGACGGCGAGAAGATGAGCAAGTCCAAGGGGAACCTGGTGCTCGTCTCGAAGCTCGTCGCCGCGGGGGTACCGGCGGCGGTCGTGCGGTTGGCCATCGTCGCCCACCACTGGCGCGCCGAGTGGGAGTGGACCGACGAGGTCCTGGCCGAGGCCCAGGCGCGGTACGCCCGCTGGAACTCCGCCGTCTCCGCGGCGAGCGGACCCGCGGCTGAGGAACTCCTCGCCACGGTCCGTGCGCGCTTGGCCGACGACCTCGACGGGCCGGGTGCGGTCGCGGCCGTCGACGCGTGGGTCGAGGCCGCGACGGCGGAGCCGGGTGACGACGCCGAGGCGCCGGACCTGGTGCGTCGCACCGTCTCCGCCCTGCTCGGTGTCGTCCTGCCCTGACGTCGGGGCTCAGTCGACGCTGGTGCCGTCCTGCGCCTCCTCCAGGACGCGCAGCGCGTTGGCGCTGGTGAGACCGGCGAGTTCCGCTGCGGACCAGCCGCGGTCGGCCAGTTCCCGCAGCAGGTTCGGGTACCCGGAGACGTCCTCGAGGCCGACGGGGAGTTCGTCGGTGCCGTCGTAGTCGCCGCCGAGTCCGACGTGCCCGGCGCCCATGACCTCGCGGGCGTGGTCGACGTGGTCCGCCACGTCGGCCACGCCCGCGGACGGGGGTTGCGCACCAGCCAGGAGGCGAAGTCCGCGACGGGTTCCTGCGCACCGACGGGGCCGTAGGGGGCGCCGCTCAGGCCGAGGCGTGCCTGTTCGGCGGCGGCCGCGGCGCGGTGCTCGGCGCAGGACGCGTTCACGAACGCGGGGACGAACGTGACCATGAGGACGCCACCGTTGTCCCGCAACCGTTCCAGGACGACGTCGGGGGCGTTGCGCGGGACGTCGGTGACGGCCCGGGTGGAGGAGTGCGAGAAGATCACCGGGCGGGTGGTGACGTCCAGAGCGTCGTGCATGGTCCGTTCGTGCACGTGGGAGAGGTCGACGAGGACCCCGGTGCGGTTCATCTCGCGCACGACGTCCCGTCCGAAGTCCGTGAGGCCGAAGTCGACCGGTTCTCCCGTGGCGGAGGCCGCCCACGCGGTGTTGTCGTTGTGCGTCAACGTCAGGTAGGCGAGCCCCGCCCGGCGCAGTTGGCGCAGCACCCCGAGGGAACCGGCGATGCTCTGCCCGCCTTCGGCGCCGATCAACGAGGCGATGCGTCCCGCGGAGATCGCGGTGCGCACGTCGGCGGCGGTCGGGGTCCACGCGAAGACGTCGGGGTGGGTGGTCACCATCCGCCGCACGACGTCGATCTGCTCGAACGTCGCCGTCACCGCGGCGGGGTGTTCCCAGTCCGAGGGGACGAACACCGACCAGAACTGCGCGCCGAGCCCGCCGGCGCGCATCCGGGGGATGTCGGTGTGCAGGACCGGCCGGCCCGTCGCGAGTTCCGCGGCGGCGGGGTCGGAGCCGAATTCCTCGCGGATCCGCCAGGGCAGGTCGTTGTGCCCGTCGAGGACGGGGTGCGTGCGCAGCAGTTCCGGCAGGTCGATCACCCGGACGAACCTACCCGCGGGATCACTGCCGCTGTTGCTGGATCTGGGACTGGATGACCCCGGAGAGGTGTTGCAGCTGGTTCGGTCCCAGCTGACGGACCTCGGCCTCGAGTCGGCGCACGACCTGCGGGTCCTCGAGCATCCGCTCGGAACTCTGCAGCAGGACCGTCCCGGAGCCGGTGAAGTCGTACTGGCGTTCCTCGCCCGACCGCGTCCCGAACAGCGCTCCCCGTGCGGCGCCGAGGAAGTGCCCCATCCAGCCGGCGTCGAAGTGCTGCGAGGGGGCGGGGCAGTCGGCCCACCCCACGAGGGCTTCGGGATCCACCCGGACGGGCGGTTCCACGAAGATGACCGGTCCCGAGGAACTGGCCAGGAACTTCCCCGTCCCGAGCAGGGTGAGGAACCCGGGGATGATGGACTCCTTGAGTTCCAGCCCGGCGTCGAAGGCGAGCAGGTTCGCGGCGCGGACGGTGAGGTTCCCCTCGTCGAGGTCGTAGGAGTTGATGTCGTACCCGCGATCGCCCAGGATCACGTGCCCCTGACCGTTGGTCACGACCCAGTCCCGGCTGTAGAGGGGTGAGGAGAAGTGGCTGGCGACCATGGCCGTCATCGACGTCGCGGTCAGCGGTTCGAAGCGGATCGTCCCGCCGCCCACGGGGTAGTAGGCGATCATCGTGCCGGTCTGCATGAACAGCGGACCGGTGAGCTTCACGCAGTAGGCGTAAGGGTTGTCCGGGAGGTTGTCGTGCTCCGGCAGCGTCTGCGGGTCCAGCGGGGTCGGGTTCACAGCTTCTCCTCGCTCGCCTGGACGTAGACGGTTCCTTCGCCGGACACCTTGAGCTGCACACCTTCACCCGACCCGCGTCCGACGGCGTCGCGCCAGGACACCGCCGTCGCGACGTCGAGGCGGAGGTTGCCGACGTGGGCGACGTAGGCCTGCGGGTCGACGACGACCTGGCGACTCCCGCCGACCTTCAGCGCGAACGTCCCGCCGTGGGAGAGGACGGCGACGGAACCCCGTCCGGAGAGCTGCGTCGTGAACAACCCCTGGCCCGTCACGGCCCCGCGGACGGCACCGCGCAGGCCGCCCTGCTGGCCGAGGAACACGACCGAGCTCGACATGCCGGCGTCGTGGGCGAGCAACCGGTCCGCCTCGACGGACATCGACTGCGACCCGTCGAGGTCGACGACCGTGACGTGGTGGCCGTGGTAGCCGTAGTGGACGGAGCCGTTGCCCTCGGCCACCATCAGCGGGACGGCCTCGCCCTGCATGCCGCGGGCGAGCGCCGAGGCGATCCCGTCGCCGTAGGCGCCGCCGCCGGGTCCGCCGACGACGGGGGAGAAGGCGATGGTGCCGGTGGTGGCGAGCATGGCGCCGCGGCGGGCGAGGACCTCCTGGCCGGGGCGGACCTCGGCGAGGACGACCTTGGAGGTGACCTTGGTGAAGCCCATCAGCGCTCCTCGGGCTGGAGGTAGACGATGCCCTGGCCTTCGAAGCGCAGGGAGAACGCTTCGCCGGAGCTCTCGCCGACGAGGTTGCGCCAGGAGACGTCGGTGACGAAGGACTGGGTGACGTTGCCGACGGCGCCGATGTAGGCGTCGGGGTCGACGACGAGGGGGAACTGGGGGCTGACGCGCAGCGCGATGGGTGGGCCGCCGAGGGAGAGCAGGGCGACCTGGCCGTGGCCGGTGACGGTGGTGGTGAAGAGGCCCTGGCCGCTGGAGGCGCCTTGGAGGCCGGTGAAGGTGACGTCGGTCTTGAGGCTGTCGGAGAGGCAGAGGAGGCCTTCGGACTCGGCCTTGAGGACGTCGCCGGCGAGGTCGAGGAGGAGGAGGTAGCCGGCGTTCACGGCGAAGTGGACGGTGCCGCGGCCGGTGACCTCCATGAGGGAGAGGTGTTCGCCGGTGACGCGTTGCTTGAGGGCGGCGCGGAGTCCGCCGCCGCCGCCCATGCCGGCGTTCTTGAACTGGACGTCTCCTTCGTAGGCGACCATCGAGCCGGTCTGGGCGCGCACGGCGCTGCCCTTGGACCCGTCGAGGTCGACGACGAGGACGCGTGGTGTTTCCAGCCGCCAGGACACAGGGCCTCCTTGGTCATCGTCGTCGTCGTGCCGTCAGCCCATCATGGCGTGATCTTCCCGTCCAGGGCGAGAACGCCGCAGGGGCGACCACGTCGTCGTGGTCGCCCCTGCCGTGGTGGTCTCAGAACTGGCCGGGCTGGCCGTACTGGCTCGGTCCGCCGAACTGCGGGGGCTGACCGGGGAACTCCCCGTACCCGCCCCCGATCCCCTTGGGGTTGGGGCCGTGCTGGTTCTGGCCGGGCTGGCTGTCCTTGCACGCCCAGACGATGAGGATGACGAGGAAGACGATGTTGGCGAGCGGGATGAGCAGGGTGAGGTACCACGCCCCGGACCGGCCGATGTCGTGCAGGCGGCGCCAGGACACGGCGAGACCGGGGACGAGCAGGGCGAGGCCGGTGATGGTCTGGACGACGCCGCCGCTCTCGCCGTACTGGGTGGCGAACCCGGTGCCGAGGACCCGGTCCAGGACGGAGGCCACGATGCTCACCAGGAAGGTGAACAGGGTCCAGAACCAGAACTCCGACCGCCGGGCCCGGCCCGAAAAGCGGGCGTAGTTCAAGAACCCGTGCTTGACGGCATCGACCATGTTCACTTCGTCGTCCCCTCTGCGACGCCCGGGAGGTCCGTGGCGCACGGTCCCATCATGGCGTGATCATGGGATTGGCGGGGGAAGGTCACAGGCGTGTCACCCGGTCAGCCCCGCCGCGGTGGGTCGTCGCGTCGGCGGAGGTAGCGCTCGAACTCGCGGGCGATGGCTTCGCCGGAGGCTTCGGGGAGGTCGGCGGTGTCCTTGGCCTCTTCGAGCTGCTGGACGTACTCGGCGATCTCGCTGTCCTCGGCGGCGAGTTCGTCGACGCCGCGTTCCCAGGCGCGGGAGTCCTCGACGAGGTCGCCGAGGGGGACGGCGAGGTCGAGGAGTTCTTCGACGCGTCGCAGCAGGGCGAGGGTGCCCTTGGGCGAGGGTGGCTGCCCGACGTAGTGGGGGACGGCCGCCCAGAGGGAGATGGAGGGGATGCCGGCGGTGGCGACGGCGTCCTGGACGACGCCGACGATGCCGGTGGGGCCTTCGTAGCGGGCGGGTTCGATGTCGAGCTTCTCGACGAGGTCGGGGTCTTCGCTGCTGGAGGTGACGGGCAGCGGGCGGGTGTGGGGCACGTCGGCGAGGAGCGCGCCGAGGGTGACGACGAGGGAGGCGCCGTGGGCCTGGGCCTGCTCGACGACCTCGCGGGCGTAGGTCTTCCAGCGCATCGACGGTTCGATGCCGCGGACGAGGAGGACGTCGCGGGGGGCGTCGGGCAGCAGGGCGTAGGAGACGCGGGTGGTGGGCCAGGTGAGCTGGCGTCGGCCGTTCTCGTCGTAGTGGACGGTCGGCCGGTTGACCTGGAAGTCGTGGTAGAGCTCGGTGTCGAACTCCATGACGTCGACGGCGTTCCACACCTCGTGCAGGTGGGCGACGGCTTCGCTGGCGGCCTCGCCGGCGTCGTTCCACCCCTCGAAGGCCGCGATCACGACGGGATCGCGCAGGACCACACGCTGCTCTGGCACGGGTCAACCCTAGACTCCGGTACCGATGGAGCCCGACATGACGACACCCGCGCCCGTTCCCGCCGCTGTCCTGTGGGACATGGACGGGACCCTCGTGGACACCGAACCGCACTGGATCGCGGCCGAGACGGCGCTGGTGGGTCGGTACGGCGCGACCTGGACGCACGAGCAGGCGTTGCAGCTGGTGGGGAGTGCGCTGCCCGATTCGGGGCGCGTCCTGGCCGAGCACGTCGAGCGCGCGACGGGGGTCCGGCTGGATCCGGTCGTGGTCGTGGACGAGCTGATCGAGGCGGTCATCGCGCAGGTGAGCGCCGCGGTGGTGTGGCGGCCGGGCGCGGTGGAGCTGCTGGGGGCGTTGTCGGCGGCGGGGGTTCCGTGCGCGTTGGTGACGATGTCGTACCGCAGCCTGGCCGAGACGGTGGCGCGGATGCTGCCGGGCGCGTTCGCGGTCGTCGTGGCGGGTGACGAGGTGGAGCGGGGCAAACCGGCGCCGGACCCGTACCTGCGGGCGGCGGAGCTGCTGGGGGTGGCGCCGGGGGACTGCGTGACCATCGAGGACTCCCCGACGGGTGTCGCGTCGGGGGAGGCGGCCGGGGCGCACGTGTTGGCGTGCCCGCACATGGTGCCCATCCCCGCGGCGGCGGGGCGGAGCCGGGTGGCGTCGCTGGCCGAGGTGGACGTCGCGGCCCTGGGGGCGATCGCTGCGGGGCGGGTCCTCGACACCCTGTAGCCCGGTCGAGGGGGACGACCGATGAGTTCCCGCGGCGCGGCGGGTCGCAGTGGCATGAGCGACCTCACCACGGACCGCGGCGACCTCGTCCGCTTCGACCGGTACGGGAGCGGGCCGGCGATCGTCTTCGTCGCCGGCGCCGGGCCGTACCGCGCCATGGATCCGCAGACGACCGCGACCGCCCGGGGTCTGGCGGAGGTGGGGTTCACCACCGTCGTGCACGACCGCGTCGGGCGCGGTGAGAGCCCCGCGACCGGTGACGTCACCCTGGACCGCGAACTCGCCGCCGTCGCCGCCCTGGTCGAGGAGGTCGGTGGTCACGCCGTCCTGGTCGGGCACTCCTCCGGCTCTTCGATCGCGTTGGCGGCCGCCGCGCGGGGCGTACCCGTCGACGGGCTGGTCCTGTGGGAGGCACCCCTGGACGAGCAGGAGGACCTGGCGAAGGTGCAGGGCTGGCACGACGACGTCACCCGTCTCCTCGACGTGGGGGAACTCGCCGCGGCGGCGGCGGAGTACGTGCGGGACATGCCGGCGGAGTTCCGCGCCGGCCTCGAGCAGATGCCGTTCTACCCGCGGTTCGTCGCCCAGGCTCCCGCCTACCGCGCCGACGGTGAGTCGCTGGTGTGGGCCGCGAGCGGGAACCTCGGCGAACTCCTGGGGAGGGAACTGCCGGTGCTGGCCGTGGTCGGCGAGCAGACGTTCCCCGTCATGACCCGGGCCGCGGAGCGGATCGTGCGCGAGGTACCGGGTGCGGTGTCGGAGGAACTGGCCGGTGCCTGGCACAGCTGGGACGTCCCCGCGGCGGTCGAGCGGTTCGGGCGGTTCACCCGCGACCTGTGACGGTGGTGCCCGCCCGGCGGGTCGGCCTACTCGTCCAGTCCCGGGACCTCGACGGGTTCGCGCACCACGGGGGTCTCCAGCGGCAGCGGCGGGGGCGTCCCGCCGAAGCTGGGGCAGATCGCCTTGTGGTTGCACCACGAGCACATCCGTCCCGGTTTCGGGCGCCAGTCGCCCGCTGCCCGGTTGCGTTCGATGGCGTCCCACAGGGCCTTCACCTTGCGCTCGGTGGCCAGCAGGTCGCCTTCGTCGGGGGCGTAGCGGAGGATCTCACCGGATCCGAGGTAGACGAGCTGCAGGAGCCGGGGGACCTCACCTCGCATGCGCCACAGGACGAGGGCGTAGAAGCGCATCTGGAACAGCGCCTTCGTCTCGAAGGTCTCGGAGGGCGCGCGGCCGGTCTTGTAGTCGACGACGCGCATCTCCCCGGTGGGGGCGACGTCGAGGCGGTCGACGATGCCGCGCAGCACCAGGCCGTTCTCGAGGTCGACCTCGACCCGCAGCTCGCAGGCCTCGGGTTCCAGGCGGGTGGGGTCCTCGAGGTCGAAGTATTTGCCGAGCAGCGTGCGGGCGCTGGCCAGCCAGCCCGTGAGCGCCTCCGCGACGACGTCGTCGCGGTCGGCGTCGGCACCGAAGAGGGCCCGCACCCGGGGTTCGCGGTCGAGGAGTTCCTGCCACTGCGGTTCCACCATCGCGCAGGCCCGTTCCAGGGTGCGTTCGGTGGCCGGGAGGTCGTAGAGGCGCTCGAGGACGGCGTGCACGACGGTGCCGCGCACGGCGGCCTCGGTGGGGGCCTCCGGCAGCCGGTCGATCGTCCGGTAGCGGTAGAGCAACGGGCACTGCATGAAGTCGGCTGCGCGCGAGGGCGACAGCGCCCGCCGGGGTGCGTCGACCTGCTGCACGCCGGTGGTCACGATCTCACTCTAGGGCGCAGCCGGGTGGTCCCCGATCTGAGCGACGTCGCGGGCCACCTAGGATCGGCGGATGCTCGTCGACCGCTGCACCCTGAGATCGGCATCGTGAGGGGCGGCATACGTCTCGGCCGCCCGTTCGGCGTACCGCTGCTGCTGGCGCCCTCGTGGTTCCTGTTCGCGGCGCTCATCGTCGTGATCTTCGCTCCGGTCGTCCAACGCCAGGTCGCGGGACCGGCGTCCTACGTCGTCGCCTTCGGCTACGCGGTGCTGCTGCTGATCTCGGTCCTGCTGCACGAGGTCGCGCACGCCCTGGCGGCGAAGTGGTCCGGCATGCGCGTCACCGGCATCGTCCTCAACGTGTGGGGCGGGTTCACCTCCCACGAGGGGCGCACCGGACCGGGCAGCAGCCTGGTCATCGCGGTCGTCGGTCCCATCGTCAACGCGGTCATCGCCCTGGTGGCGTGGCAGGTCGGTGGCGCCGTGCGGGACCAGCCCGACGGCGGCGGGGTCGCCGGGCTGCTGCTGGGGGCCCTGACGTTGTCGAACGCCCTGCTGGCCGTCTTCAACCTGCTGCCCGGGCTCCCGCTGGACGGTGGGCACGCGCTGGAGGCCGTCGTCTGGAAGGTCCGCGGCGACCGGCTCGCGGGGACCGTCGTCGCCGGCTGGGTCGGGCGGGTCCTCGCGGTGGTCGTCTTCGTCGGGGCCCTCTTCGGCCCGCGGCTGCTGGGCTTCGGCACGTCCATCACGGACGTCGTCTGGGCCGGCCTCGTCGGTTCGCTGCTGTGGCAGGGGGCCTCGGGTGCCCTGAAGTACGCGACGCAGCAGCGTCGGGTGCCGGCGCTGAGCGCGCGGGTGCTGCTGCGTCCCGCGATCGGGGTGAACGCCCGGGCCACCGTCGAGGAGGTCGTGCGCTCGGCACGTGCCGCGATCGACGCCGGTGCGACGTCGGGAACGCAGCGCGACCTCGAGGTCGTCCTCGTCACCGACGACGGGGTGCCCGTGGCCGTCGTCGACACCACGGCGCTGCGTCAGGTCCCGGCGGGACGCCGGACCTCGCTGGGGGCCGGGGCCACCGCCCGGGCCCTACCGCCGCGTTCCTGGCTGGCCGAGGACCTCGCCGGTGAGGACCTGCTCGACGCCGTCCAGGTCCGTCCCGGTGAGCACGTCATCATCGACGGTCAGGGTCGGGTGCGGGGTCTGCTGCACACCTCCGACGTCATCCAGGCCGTCACGGCCCGCTGACCCACCTCCCCGAACACCCCCGCTGGAAGGACCTCCTGTGAACACCCCCACCCCGCCGCCGACCGGCGCCCACACGCGTCGCGGACCTCTGCGCGAGGGGGAACGCGTGCAGCTCACCGACCCCCGCGGCCGGATGCACACCATCACCCTCACCGCGGGCAAGGAGTTCCACACCCACCGCGGCAAGTTCCTGCACGACGACCTCATCGGCCGTCCCGACGGGACGACCATCGTGAACACCGCGAGCATCCAGTACCTGGTGATGCGGCCGCTGCTGCCGGACTTCGTCCTCTCGATGCCCCGCGGTGCCGCGGTCGTCTACCCCAAGGACGCGGGGCAGATCGTGGCGATGGCCGACATCTTCCCCGGCGCGGTCGTCATCGAGGCCGGTGTGGGCTCCGGTGCGCTGACGATGTCGCTGCTGCGGGCCGTCGGCGACGGCGGACAGGTGCACTCCTTCGAACGACGCCAGGACTTCGCCGACGTCGCGACGGGGAACGTGGAGACGTTCTTCGGCGGTGGCCACCCCGCGTGGACGCTGCGCGTGGGTGACCTGGTGGAGACCCTGCCGGGGGTGGGGCTGCAGGCCGACCGGGCCGTCCTCGACATGCTCGCGCCGTGGGAGTGCCTGGACGCCGTCGCCGATGCGATGGCGCCCGGCGGGGTGCTGATCTGCTACGTCGCGACGGCCACGCAGCTCTCCCGCGTCGCCGAGGCGGCCCGCGACTCCGGCCGCTGGACCGAACCCGAGGCGTGGGAGTCGATGGTGCGCGGGTGGCACCTCGAGGGTCTGGCCGTGCGTCCGCAGCACCGGATGATCGGGCACACCGGTTTCCTCATCACGACCCGCCGCCTCGCCGACGGGGTGAAGCCGCCGCTGCGCAAGCGCCGTCCCGCGCCGGGGGCCTACCCCACCACTCCCGTGGCGACGGAGGCCCCCGACGACCTCGAGGTCGAACCAGGCGACCAGGTCGACCAGGTCGAGGCGAACGGGGAGGACGGCACCGAGTACGGCGACCGTCCCGTCTCCGACCGCAAGGTGCGCAAGGCGGCCCGTGAGGCCGCCCGAGGCGCCGAGGCCTCCGCGGCCGCCCAGGAGCCGACCGAGGAGTGAGCTCAGCGGGCGGGCGTCAGAGCAGCCACTGCCGGGGCGGGTTCGTGACGCCCGGCACCTGACGCTCGCCGGGCGCGGGGGCGGCCCACCGCACCCCGTTGGCCAGCACCTGCTGGATCTCGGACTGCTGGTAGACGGGGTACTCCTGGTCGCCGGGGCTGAAGTAGAAGATCCGCCCGCGACCGCGGGTGAAGGTCACCCCGGAGCGGAACACCTCGCCCCCGGCGAACGAGCTGATGAACAGCAGGTCGTCGGGGTCGGGGATGTCGAAGAGTTCCCCGTACATCTCCTGCTTCGGGATGACGATGGGGCTGGGGATCCCCTGAGCGATGGGGTGGGACGGTTTCACGTTCCAGACGAGCTCCTGCTCGCCCTCGTTCCGCCAGGCCAGCGAGCACGTCGTGCCGAGCAGGTTCCGGAAGATCTTCGAGAAGTGCGCGGAGTGCAGGGCGAGGAGCCCCATGCCCCCCAGCACGTGCGCCTTGACGCGTTCGACGACCGCGTCGTCGACCTGGTCGTGGGCGACGTGGCCCCACCAGAGGACGACGTCGGTGCTCACGAGGACCTCCTCGCTGAGACCGTGCTCGGGGTCCGCCAGCGTCGCGGTGGAGACCTCGGCGTCGGGCAGCAGCCGCCGCAGCCCGGCGGCGATGGCGCCGTGGATGCCGTCGGGGTAGTACTCGCCGATGTCCGGCGGGTTCTGGTTGCGTTCGTGGACGCCTTCGTTCCAGACCAGCACCTTCACGCGAGGGTCCCCCCGATCCGTTCCACGGCTTCGACCTGACCGGAGGAGGCGGACCGGGCGGCGGCCTCCATGAGGGCGACGCTGCCGAGGTTGGAGCGCCCCGTGACGTCCGGGGCCGCTCCGCCCTGGACGGCGGCGGCGAACTGGCGCAGACCGGCGGAGCGCCCCCACAGCGGCATGTCCGGCAGGGCCACGGGTGTCGCCGGCTTCCCGCCGAGCCCGAGGGTGACGGCGTCGTCGACCGGACCCCGGTCCCCACGACCGGCCAGCGTCACCAGGCCCTTCTCGCCCTCGAAGCTCCACTCACCGTCCCAGAAGGTCTGCTCGGCCCGCGAGACCCAGCTCCCGCGGTAGCTCGCGACCAGCCCGCCCTCGAGTTCGATGACGAGCACCGCGGAGGCCTCTTCGGCGTACTTGCTCCACGTCGGGTCGGTGACCTTGGCGTAGACGCTGACGGCTTCGCGGCCGGTCGTCATCCGCAGCAGGTCGAAGTGGTGGATCGCCATGTCGTAGATCAGCGGGTGCGGGAACTGGTAGTGGCGGTAGCTGTCGACGGGAGCGTCGTGGTCCCACCGGCGGAAGTCGACGTGCACGACGGAGAGGTCCCCGATCTCCCCGTCGGCGATGAGCTTGCGCACCGTCTGCGCCCCCGGGTAGAAGCGGTAGTTCTGGCTGACCTGCAGGACCAGGCCGAGTTCCTCCGCCCGCTCGACGGCCGTCCGGGCCTCGGCCACGGTGCCGGCGAACGGCTTCTCGACCAGGACGTGGAGGCCGGCCTCCAGGGCCTCCAGCGCGACCGGGACGTGGAAGTCCATCGGCGCGGTGACGAGGGCACCGTCGGCCTGGACGTTCTCCGCGGCCTCGGTCACCGACGAGAAGCACATCTCGTCGGGCAGACCCAGCGTCTTCTGCGCCGCGCGCAGCGTCGGTTCGTGGGCGTCGACGATGGCGACGCGGTCGACCTCGGGGACCGGCGGTATCGCCCGCCGTTCCCAGTCGCCTCCCCACCCGCCCAGCCCGACGTGGATGATCCTGGTTCGCTTCGTCTCGTCGCCGTCGACCACGTCCGGAAAACTACACCCAGGGCCTCCACCCCGGCCGAGAGGGCACGGGCGACCGACCCGCCGGCGGACTTCGTCGGGCTCCGGGTCCCTCCCGCGTGCGGGCGGAGACGTCAGACCATCAACTCGCGCAGCCGACGGACCCGGTCGAGCACCATCGGGTGGTCGGCGGGCAGGTTCCGCAGCGGGCCGGACCAGCGGCACACCTGCCGCAGCCCCAGCAGCACCGCGCTGCGGCGCAGCACCCGCTGCGACGGCGCGACGCCGTACCCGCGGAGCAGGTGCGGCAGCAGGGGAGCGGGCAGCCTCTCCCCGTCGTGCAGCAGGAAGTGCGCGAGGTCGAACCACGGTTCCGCGCCCCGGGCCTCACCGAAGTCGATGAAACCCGTGAACACGCCGTCCTGGACGAAGACGGGGGTGACGTCGAGGTCGCCGTGGGCGAGGGCGGGAACGACGTCGAGGCCGCACTGCTCGGCGATCAGCCCCTCGAGGACGTCGAGTTCGAAGGGTGAGAAGAGTTCGGTGAGCCGACCCGGCCACGGGTCGGGGAGGTGGGACACCACGAACTCGCGGTGGGTGGGGAACTCCGCGCGCAGCGGCCAGCCCGGGCCGTCACGGACGATGGACCCGAAACCGTCGACGGGGATCGAGTTCAGGACGGCGAGGTGGCGACCGGCGGCCTCCAGGACGGCCGGCGCGTCCTCGGCGCGCGAGAGCGGCGCGCCGGGGACCTCCGTGGTCAGAGCGACCCACCGGTCGAGCCCGGCGTCGAACTGCGTGTGCAGGACGGCGGGCACCGGAACCCCCGCCGCGGCCAGCCGGGAGTGCAGTTCCGCGTCGGTGCGCAGGTCGTCGCCGGGCCGTTCCCCCACCCGCAGGTAGTACGTCGCGTCGTCGGTCCGCACCCGGTAGACGACCGTGGAGACGCCGTCCTCGACGCGTTCGACGGAGAACACGATCAGCCGGCGTCCGGGCCGGTCGCGACCGGCCGCGACGGGTCGGCGACCCACTCCGACCACGAACCCGGGTAGAGCCTCGCGGGGATGCCGGCGACCTCGAGCGCGAGGAGGGTGTGGGCGGCGGTGACCCCGCTGCCGCAGTAGACCCCGACCGGTCCGGTGGAGACGTCGGCGAACCGCTCGCGCAGCCGTTCCGGGGCCAGGAACCGGCCCGTCGCGTCCAGGTTCTGCGTCGTGGGGAGGTTCAGCGCACCGGGGACGTGACCGGCGACGGGATCGACGGGCTCGACCTCACCGCGGTAGCGCTCGGGAGCGCGGGCGTCGAGGAGGGCCCCGGTGCGGGCGAGGGCGGCGGCCGACCCGGCGTCGAGCACGGGCAGGGATCCCGGGCGCACGGTGACGTCGCCGGGTCCGGGCAACGGGACGTCGGTGGTGAGGACCCCACCGGCCGCGGTCCACGCGGCCAGTCCACCGTCGAGCACCCGGACGTCGGCGAGGCCCGCCCAGCGCAGGACCCACCACCCGCGCGCCGCGCTCGTGGAGGTGGCGGCGTCGTGGACGACGACGCGGGTGTCGTCGCTGATCCCGGCACCGCGCAGGACCTCCTGCAGCGCCACGGGATCCGGCAGCGGGTGGCGCCCCTCACCGGTCCGGCGGGGCCGGGACAGCTGGGTCTCGAGGTCGAGGTACACCGCACCGGGGAGGTGTCCCCGCGCGTACTCCTGCGCGCCGTCGGGACCACCGAGCGCCCACCGGACGTCGAGCAGGACCGGCGGCCGCCCGCCGCCGAGTTCGGCCTGCAGTTCCGCGACGCTGATCAGAGCCATGTCCCGAAAGGTACAGTCACGGCGTGCTGCGCTGGTCCCGGGTTCCCGTGCTGCGCAGGGTGGAACCCTTCGTCGTCGCGATCCTCTCGGCCGTCCTCGTCGCCGCGCTGCTGCCCGCCGGCGGCGCCGTCGCGACCGGGTTCTCCTGGGGCACGACGATCGGGGTCGGGGTCCTCTTCCTCCTCTACGGGGCGCGCATGGCGCCGGCCGAGGCGGTCGCGGGGTTGCGCAACTGGCGGCTGCAGGGCTCGGTCGCGGCGACGACCTACCTGCTCTTCCCGCTGCTGGGGATGGGCCTCGCGCTCGTCGTCGGCCACGTCCTGGACGACGGTCTCGTCGCCGGTCTGCTGTTCCTCTGCGCCCTGCCCTCGACCGTCCAGTCCTGCGTCGTGTTCACCGCGGTGGCGCACGGCAACGTCCCCGGGGCGGTGGTCAGCGCGACGGTGTCGAACCTCGCGGGCATCGGCCTCACCCCGGTCCTGGCCGCGCTGCTGCTCGGTTCCACGGGGGCCGGGCCCGACGCCGGGGCCATCGGGCGGATCGTGCTGCAGCTGCTCGTCCCGTTCCTGCTGGGCCTGCTGCTGGGCCGCTGGATCGGTGGCTGGGTCCGAGCCCACAAGGGGCGACTGACCCTGCTGGACCGCGGGGTGATCGTGGCGGTCGTCTACGCCGCGTTCAGTCGTGGCGTGCGCCAAGGCGTCTGGAGCGAGGTGACGCCCGCCGAGGTCCTCGTCGTCCTCGGCTGCGCGGCGCTGCTGCTGGCCGTGGCGCTGACGTTCGCCTGGTGGGTCCCGCGGTGGTGGGGCGCCTCCCGCGCGGACCGGGTCACGACCGCCTTCTGCGGTTCCACCAAGTCCCTGGCCACCGGGTTGCCGATGGCGACCGTGCTGTTCCCGCCGCACGTCGTCGGGCTGGTGGTGCTACCGGTCATCCTCTACCACCCGCTCCAGACCACCGTCTGCTCGTTCCTCGCGGGGCGGCTGGGCCGTCAGCGGTGATTCGTCGAACTCGACGCTGACCCGCTCGAAACCCTTGTGCCGCTGGGCCTGCGCGATGTGGGTGTAGGCGCGTTCGTCGCCCTCGGTGAGTTCGACGAAGTCGGTGAACGGGGTCAGCAGCGCCCGCGGGTAGAGCTTGCGGACGCGGACGACGTCGGCCTCGACGCAGAGGACGACGACGCACGAGGTGATGAACAGGAAGGCGATGAGGCCGAGGACGGCGGTGAAGACCTGGTTGGAGATGCTGGACCGTTCGCTGACCAGCCCGGTCAGGGTGCTGCCGAACCGTTGCAGGAACTGCCAGACGACGGCCATCGTCAGCGCCCCGGGGAGAACCGTCCGGAACGGGGGGCGGTGGGCCGCGGCGAGCCGGAAGGCCATGGTGAAGCCGACCCCGGCGAGCAGGGTGTACCCCACCCGCGAGACCCACTCCAGCAGAGCGCTCCCGCCGAAGACGTCACCGACGACGATGTTCAGGACCGTGGTGCCGATGACGAACAGTCCCGCCGTGACGATCAGCAGCAACGAGCGGAGCCGTGCCTTGAAGGGGTTGGGACGTTCGTTGCGCGGGATCCCCCAGGCGATGTTGACCGCGTTCTGGATCGCCAACCCGACCCCGAGCCCGCCGTAGAGGGCGGCCGCGATGCCGATCGCGACCGTCGCCGCACCACCGCCCAGGGATCCGGGGTCACCGACCTCGTCCCGGATGACCGGGATCTGGTTGACGGCGGAGTTCAGGATCGCCTGCTGGGCGCCGGGGTTCCCGGACAGCACGTAGCCCAGGACGGTCGAGAGCAGCAGCAGCAGCGGGACCAGGCTCAGCAGGCCGTAGTAGGCGACGAGAGCCGCCAGGTAGGCGCCCTGGTCCTCGAAGAACTTGTAGACGACGGCGAGCGGGTAGCTCGCCACCGGGTGCTTGCGCTGGAACGCGTCGAGCCGCGAGACCCACGACATCGACCGTTGTCTCCCACCGTCCGCCGGATCCGCCGCGACGAAGGGTACCGGGGCGGGACTCAGCCGTGCACGCGCGACACCACCACACGGGCTACCCGCGACCAGACGTCGGAGGTGGGGTCGATGACCGAGAAGTGGTGCCCGGGCGCCTCCACGACCGTGACGTCGTCGCCGGCGGCGCCGGCGGCGGTCGCGAACCGGCGCGAGGCGTCCAGCAGGTCCGGGTCGTCGCCGACCCCGCAGACCACCGCGACGGGGAGACCGAGGGGCAGCCGATCGATCGGGGAGGACGCCGCGTAGACCTCGGGCAGCTCCTCGGGGGTGCCGCCGAGGGCCGCGGCGACCGCGTGCTCGCTGAGACCGCGGGCGTGGATCGACGTCAGGTCCAGGCAGCCGGCCAGGGAGACGGTGAGGGCGGGACGGATCCCGCTCCCGGTGGCCCGGTCGGCGGCGAGGCGGGTGACGAGCTGACCGCCGGCGGAGTGGCCGAGGGTGACGACCCGGTCGAGGTCGAGGGGCGCGTCGAGGTCCCGCAGCGCGTCGAGGGCCGCGGCGACGTCCGCCGTCGTGGCGTCCCAGCCGTGCCGGTCCGGGCGTCGGTACTCCACGTTCCAGGTCGCGAACCCCCGGGCGGTCAGGTCGACGGCCAGCGGGTGCATGACGTCGGCGTCCCAGCGCGAGCGCCAGTAGCCGCCGTGGACGAGGACGGCGACGGGGAACGGGCCCTCGCCCGCAGGCAGGCGCAGGTCGGCGTGCTGGTCCCGGTCCGCGCCGTAGGTGTGCCGGGTGCCGGGGTCGCTGGCGTGGAAGAACCAGTCGTCGACGCCGAAGGCCAGGCCCTGCATCCCGCGCCAGCGGACGTGGCGGCGGACGCAGCGGGACGTGTCGGGTTCGCGGGCGTCGAGGTCGACCCGGACGACGCACGCACCGGGGACACCGGCACCGACCAGCAGGTGATCCGCGGGTGTGTCGTCGCCGGCGACGAGCAGGAACTCCCCGTCCGCGGCGGCGGCGCGCAGGGCGGCCGCGAACTCGGCCGGGGAGCTCGTCAGGACCAGGTCGCCCTCGATCCCGCGGGCGGCGAGCGCCGCGTCGAAGACGGCCTGGCCGGTCACGGAGCCGGTGAGGACTCCGGGGGCGGCGACGGCGGTGAGCTTCACGAGCCGATCTCGGTGCGGACGGCGTAGAGCTCGGGGAAGAAGGTGAGGTCGAGGGCGCGGGCGAGGAAGTCGACGCCGGAGGAGCCGCCGGTGCCGCGTTTGAAGCCGATGGTGCGTTCGACGGTCTTGAGGTGGCGGAAGCGCCAGAGCTGGAAGTTCTCCTCGAGGTCGACGAACTCCTCGCAGGCCTCGTACTCGGTCCAGTAGCGCTCGGCGTCCTCGTAGATGGTCCGGAAGGTGGCGACGAGGGCGGGGGTGTGGACGTGGGCGCGGGTGACGTCGCGGTCGAGGAGTTCGGTGGGGACGTCGTGTCCGTGGCGGGCGAGGTAGCGGAGGAACTCGTCGTAGAGGCTGGGGGCTTCGAGGAGGGTCTTGAGTTCGCGGTGGCGGGGGGCGTCGTGGGCGAAGACGTCGAGCATCGTCGCGTTCTTGTTGCCGAGGGCGAACTCGACGGCGCGGTACTGGTGGCTCTGGAAGCCGGAGGAGTTGGCGAGGAACCCGCGGAACTGGGAGTACTCGGTGGGGGTGAGGGTGGCGAGCACGGACCACTGCTCGGTGAGGGTGCGCTGGATGTGCTTGACCCGGGCGATGTTCTTGAGCGCGGTCTTGAGGTCGTCGCCGGCGATGGCGGTCATGGCGGAGCGCAGTTCGTGCAGGACGAGCTTGAGCCACAGTTCCGAGGTCTGGTGCTGGATGATGAACAGCAGTTCGTCGTGGTGCTCGGGGGTGCTGAGCGGGTGCTGGGACGTGAGGAGTTCGTCGAGGTGGAGGTACTCGCCGTAGGACATGTCACGGGTGAAGTCGGTGACGACTCCGTCCTCGAGCTTGCGGGTGTTCTCGCTCACCGGGTGGCCTCGACGATCTCCTGGAGGGCGAGGACGCCGTGGAGGACCTCGGTGAAGCTGGTGGACAGCGGGGCGAGGCCGAGGCGGATCCCGTCGGGGGTGCGGAAGTCGGGGACGACGCCCCGGGTCCAGAGTTCGGCGGTGACGTCGCGGAAGTCGCTGCGGCGCAGGGTGATGTGTCCACCACGGGCTTCCGGCTCACGCGGGGTGGCGACGGTGACGCCGTGGGGGGCGAGGAGGTCGTCGGCCAGGTCGAGGGCGAAGGTGGTCAGTGCGGTCGACTTGGCGCGGACGGCGGCGATCCCGGCGCGTTCCAGCTGGTCGAGGCCGACCCGGACGGGGACCATGGCGACGATGGGTGGGGTGCCGGAGATGAGTTGCCGGATCCCGGGGTCGGGCTGGTAGCCCTGGCCCATGGCGAAGGGGTCGGCGTGGCCCATCCAGCCCTGGACGGGTTGGCGCAGGGCCTGCGGGTGGCTGCCCTGGTGGCGGGTGGCGAGGTAGGCGAAGGCGGGGGCTCCGGGTCCGCCGTTGAGGTACTTGTAGCAGCAGCCGACGGCGAGGTCGACGCCCCACGCGTCGAGTTCGAGTTCCACCGATCCGGCGGAGTGGGAGAGGTCGAAGAGGACGAGGGCGCCGGCGTCGTGGACGACGCGGGTGATGGCGGCGGCGTCGGCGAGGTGGCCGGAGCGGTAGGCGACGTGGCTGAAGGTCGCGAGCGCCGTGCGGGGGCCGACGGCGGCGCGGACCTGGTCGGGGGTGATCCCGGAGGCGGGGTCGGTCTCGATCCAGCGCAGGGTGAGGCCGGTCTCGGCGGCGATGCCTTCGAGGACGAAGCGGTCGGTGGGGAAGTTGTCGGTGTCGCAGACGATCTCGTCGCGGCCCTCGGCCTGTCCGGCGGCGGCGGCGGCGCGGACGAGCTTGTAGAAGAGGACGGTGGTGGAGTCGGCGACGACGGTCTGTCCGGCGGCGGCGCCGAGGGCGACGCGGCCGATCTGGTCTCCCAGCTGGGTCGGCCAGTCCATCCAGCCGCCGTGGGGGCCTTCGGTCCAGCCCTGGATGAGCCGACCGCCCCACTCCTGGTGGAGGAAGGTGTCGAGCGCTGCGGGGGTGGCGGTCAAGGGGCGGCCGAGGGAGTTGCCGTCGAGGTAGGAGGTGACGGCGGGGGCCGCGTCGAGGAGGAACTCCTCGCGGTAGGGGGCCAAGGGGTCGGCGGCGTCGAGCGCGGCTGCGCGCTGGGTGTGGGTCACGTCTCTCCTCGGGGTGCTGGGGGCTGACCGTAGCGTGGACGGCGTGTCCCTCGTCGTGCGTCACGTCCTGTTCCCCGGCCGCCACCACCTCGTGACGTCCTTCCAGACGCGGTACCTGCGTTCTCTGCTGGCCGGGGAGCTCGTGGACTCCGCGGGGGTTCCGGTGGTGTGCGCGGTCGACGCGGACGTGGTGTGGGCGGTGACGTCGGCGACGCACAGCGGGACGAGGCGCAACCCGCTGCCGGGTCACCGGCGGGAGGCGATGGTGGAGCGGGTGTCCGCGGTGGAGGGGTTGGCGTCGTTGGTGGCGCCGGTCGCGGACGTCCCGGCCAGTCCGCGGTTCGCGCGGACGGTGCTGGCGAGCGTGGAGCTGTCCACGGGGGTCGCGGCGACCCCGGAGGACACGGTGCTGGCGTGTTCGACCCCGGGGGTGGCGGCGATGTACGCGGAGCTGGGGTTCCGGGTGGTGGCGGTGGAGGACGGGGACCCGGCGGGTCCGGCGCGTCCGTGGGACGTACTGGAGATGGTGGCCGCGGGGGACGGGCGGTGGCGGGAGCTGGCGCACCCGGAGGTGGTGCGCTTCTACGACCGGTACGGGCTGGCGGCGCAGGTGGCGTTGATCCACGCGGACCCGACGGTCTCGACGGAGGGGGACCTGACGTCGACGCGGGACTACCGCAGCTACACGGCGGCCTTCGACGACGCCTCGGACCGCAAGTGGGAGCTGGTGTCGGCGTTCGTGGAGCCGGGGCGGGTGGTGGACCTGGGCTGCGCGGCGGGGGGTCTGCTGGAGCGGGCGGCTCGGGACCCGCGGTTGGCGGAGTCGGACCTCTACGGGGTGGACGTGTCGCGGCACCTGGTGGCGGAGGCGGAGCACCGTCGGGCGCAGGGGGTGTTCGCCCACCCCAACGTCTTCTTCGCCCAGCGCAACCTGTTGCGCTCGGCGGTCTTCCCGGTGGCGTCGGTCAGCACGACGCTGACGGTGGCCCTGACCCACGAGATCGCCAGCTACGGCGCGGGGCGGGCGGACCTGGAGCGGTTGGCGGAGCGGATCTTCGAGCACACGGCGCCGGGCGGGGTGTGGGTCTGTTCCGACGTGCTGGGTCCGCGGGAGGGGGACCGGCTGGTGCACCTGGTGCTGGACGGGGTCGGTGCGGGGGTGGCGCCGCGGGACCTGGCCGGTCTGGACGGTGGGGACGTGGCGGCCGTGGTGGGCGCGATGTCGCCGGCGGAGCGGTTGGTGCAGTTCGCGCAGGACTTCCCGGCGCTCTCCGGCGGGCGCTGCGACGTGCGGTGGGTCGGGCCTGGTGTGGCGGAGCTGACCCTGCGGGCGGCGATGGAGTTCCTCACCACCCGCGACTACGTGGACAGCTGGCTCTCGGAGTGCCACGAGCGGTTCTGCGACATGACGTGGCCGGACTGGGTCGAGCTGCTGGAGGGGGTGGGGTTCGGGGTGGAGCCGGTGAGCGGGGCGTGGCGCAACGAGTGGCTGGTGGAGAACCGGCTGTCGGTGGGGGCCTCGGTGCGGGACGCGGTGACGGGTGCGGAGCTGGCCTGGCCGCAGACGCACGTCACGTTCGTGGTCCGACGCCCTCGGTGACCGGCCGGCAACGCGCCGACGTCGAATCCACCGCGCGATCCCGGGTCCGCGGGTTACTGTCGAACGCATCCACCCAGAGGGGAGATGCGCCATGACGGAGCCCCAGCGCCGCTTCGGCGGCGGAGGTGAGCGGGACGCCCGCCATCTCACCGCGCTCGAGGAACAGCTCGGAGCCGCCCGGACCCGACTCGCCCAGGTCAGTGCCCAGAACGACCGCCTCGCCACGACGCTGCGCGAGGCACGGGACCAGATCGTCGCGCTGAAGTCGGAGGTGGACCGTCTCGGTCAGCCGCCCGCGCAGTTCGCGACGTTCCTGGAGGCCGCCGGTGAGGGCACGGCCGACATCATGTCGGCGGGTCGGCGGATGCGGGTGGCGGTGAGCCCGGCGATCGACCTGGACTCGTTGAAGCCCGGCCAGGACGTGATGGTCAACGAGGCCATGAACGTGGTGGCGGCGTTCGACTACGAGCGCACGGGCGAGCTCGCCTCCGTCAAGGAGATCCTGCCCGACGGGCGGGTCCTGGTGCTCGCGCGCGCCGACGAGGAGCGCGTGGTACGTCTGGCCGGTCCGTTGATGGACGGCCCGCTGCGGGTCGGGGACTCCCTGACCATCGACACCCGGTCCGGGTTCGCCTTCGAGCGGATCCCGAAGGCGGAGGTCGAGGAGCTGGTCCTGGAGGAGGTCCCGGACATCGACTACGAGGACATCGGTGGCCTCGGGCCGCAGATCGAGGCGATCCGCGACGCGGTGGAGCTGCCGTTCCTGCACGCGGACCTGTTCCGCGAGCACGGTCTGCGCCCGCCGAAGGGGATCCTGCTCTACGGCCCGCCCGGGTGCGGGAAGACGCTCATCGCGAAGGCCGTCGCGAACTCGCTGGCCAAGAAGGCCGCGGAGCTGCGGGGCGAGAGCCAGGCCAAGAGCTACTTCCTGAACATCAAGGGTCCGGAGCTGCTGAACAAGTACGTCGGCGAGACCGAGCGCCACATCCGGCTGATCTTCGCCCGGGCGCGGGAGAAGGCGAGCGCCGGGACGCCGGTGGTGGTGTTCTTCGACGAGATGGAGTCGTTGTTCCGCACCCGTGGGTCGGGGGTGTCCTCGGACGTGGAGACGACGATCGTGCCGCAGCTGCTGTCGGAGCTGGACGGGGTGGAGCGCCTGGAGAACGTCATCGTGATCGGCGCCTCGAACCGCGAGGACATGATCGACCCGGCGATCCTGCGCCCGGGCCGGCTGGACGTGAAGATCAAGATCGAGCGTCCGGACGCGGAGAGCGCGGGGCAGATCTTCGCGAAGTACCTGACGCCGGACCTGCCGTTGCACGCGGACGACGTCGCGGTGAACGGGGGGACGAAGCAGCTCACGGTCGAGGCGATGATCCGGGCGACGGTGGAGCGGATGTACACCGAGAGCGAGGAGAACGAGTTCCTCGAGGTGACGTACGCGGGCGGTGACAAGGAGGTCCTGTACTACAAGGACTTCAACTCGGGCGCGATGATCCAGAACATCGTGGACCGGGCGAAGAAGATGGCGATCAAGGACCTGCTGACCCTGAACCAGAAGGGGGTGCGGGTGGATCACCTGATGAGTGCGTGCGTGGACGAGTTCAAGGAGAACGAGGACCTGCCGAACACGACGAACCCGGACGACTGGGCCCGGATCTCGGGCAAGAAGGGTGAGCGGATCGTCTTCATCCGCACGTTGATGCAGGGGAAGAAGGGCACGGAGGCGGGCCGCTCGATCGACACGGTCGCCAACACGGGTCAGTACCTGTAGGTCGCTTCCCGTCCGGTGGTGCGCAGGGCCGTCCTCGTCAGCGGGGGCGGCCTTCCGCACGTCCGGTCTCCCACCAGCGCGGCCAGGCGGCGAGGAGGGCGCGGGTGTCGGGGACGAAGGGCCAGGCGGGGTCGGCGAGGCGGTCGCGCAGGGTGACGGGGTCCTCCCACCAGCCCTCGGCGACCTCGCTGGGTTGCAGGGTGAGGGGGGTCCCGTCCCAGTCGGCGGTGTAGACGTGGGCGAGGTAGTGGGTGGTGTCGTCGCGGTACCAGGTGGTGGTGACGGGGCGCAGGTCGGCGTCGAGGCCGAGTTCCTCGCGCAGTTCGCGGTGGGCGGCGTGCAGGGGGGTCTCGCCGGCGTCGACGACGCCACCGGCGAGGCAGTCGTGGGCGCCGGGGTTGAGGTCCTTGACGTCGGTGCGGCGGTGCACGAAGACGCGGCCGGTGGCGGGGTCGCGCAGCAGGACGCCGGTGGCGGCGTGGGGGAGGTTGCGGGCGCGGACCTCGGCGCGTGGGGCACTGCCGGTGACCCGTCCGGCACGGTCCGTCGGGTCGTAGAGGTCGACGAGTTCCTGGCCCGGAGTGCTCACCCGTTCGAGGGTAGGGACCGGTGTCCGGGGTGCGACCCAGGGGGGAGGGGCAGGTGTCGAAGACCACGCCTGAGGTGGACCCGTGGACGCTCGGGCAAGCCCTAGTGTGACCAGGTGCGAGCCCACCTCACGACTCCGCGCCCGTCCCGGCGTCCCCTCCGTGCCCTGTCCGCCGTCGCCGTCGGGGCCTCGTTCGTGCTGGTCGCCTCGGCGTGCAGCAAGGACGAGGCTCCGGCGTTGTCGACGGCGACCGTCGCCCGGGGTGACGTCGCGGAGGTCGTCGACGCGCCGGGGACGGTGCAGCCGCGGGCCTCGGCGGTGGTGAAGTCCCCGGCGGCGGGGACGGTGGCGACGTTGAACGTGAGCGACGGCCAGCAGGTCGCGGCCGGTGACGTGCTGATGACGATCGACTCTCCGTCGGCGGTGTCGAACCTCGCGCAGGCGAAGCAGGCCGACGAGGACGCCGCGGCGTCGGGGTCCTCGGGGTCCGGCTCGGCGAAGAGCGCCTCGCAGGTGGCGGCGCAGCAGCGCAAGGCGGCGGCGGACGCGGCGGCGCGCTTCTCCGAGGCGGAGACCCAGGCGCAGGCCATCGCGGACCCCGCGGCGCGGGCGGCGGCACTGGCGGCCGTGCAGTCCTCGCGGACGCAGTACCAGCTGCTGGCTTCGCAGACGCAGGCCCTGGTGGACCAGGTGAACGCGGGGCTGGGGAACCTGGACACGGCGGTGTCGTCGTTGGGTCAGGCCCAGCGCGTGCAGACGCGGGCGGCGGTCTCGGCGGCGCAGGCCACGGTGGACGCCCTGGTGGTGAAGGCGCCGATCTCGGGAAAGGTGTCGCTGTCCGCGACGGGGGGTTCGGGGTCGGCGAACCTGCCCGCGGGGGCCGAGGCGCTGCTGGCGGGCAGCGGGGTGTCGTTGCCCGCCGCGGCCGCCGGGTCGGACTCCGGTGCGGCGGGTGCCCCGGTGCTGGCTCAGGGTGCGGCCGTGGCGTCGGGGGCGACGGTGCTCAACGTCATCGACGCGTCGACGCTGAGCCTGACGGCGGACGTCGACGAGACGGACGTGCTGAGCGTGAAGCCGGGGATCGGGGCCGACGTGAACATCGACGCGGTGCCCGGGGCGAAGTACCACGGGACGGTCACAAGCATCGACCCGACGCCCAAGGGCGGCGGCGGGAGCTCGGTGACGTACACGGTCCGCCTGAGCTACGACGGCGGGACGGGCGGGGACGGCACCCCGGCGGCGACGCCGCTGCCGGGCATGTCGGCGACGGTGTCGCTGGTCGTGCAGGAGGTGGACGGCGTCGTGGAGGTCCCGGCCGCGGCCGTGGTGCGGGCCGGGTCCGACAACGGCGCGAAGGACTCCGACACCGTCTGGATCGTCTCCGGCGGCAAGGCGGAGCGACGCGCGGTGACCGTGGGGGTCCGGGGGGAGACCGACGTGGAGATCACCAAGGGTCTCGACGGCGGCGAGGAGATCGTCACCGAGGGCGCGGCCGGCGTGAAGCAGGGACAGCAGGTCTCGTGACCCGTCCCGACACGGGCCACCCGCAGGACACCACCGAGAACCACGAGAACCACGACCAGGAGCGCGCGCTGATCCCGTCCCCCGAGCACCACCCGACGCTGCGCGCGGCCGCGATCGAGGCGGTCGAGGTCACCCGTTCCTACCGCTTCGGCGACACGACGGTCGACGCGCTGCGGGGGGTGACCTTCACCGTCGCGGAGGGGGAGTACGCCGCGATCGTGGGCCCCAGCGGATCGGGCAAGTCGACGCTGATGCACCTGCTGGGCTGCCTGGACCGTCCGACGTCGGGGATCCTGCGCGTCGGTGGGCGCAACATCGCCGACCTGGGCGACGCGGAGCTCGCGGAGCTGCGCAACGAGGAGATCGGGTTCGTGTTCCAGGCCTTCCAGCTGCTGCCGCGCTCCAGCGCCATCGACAACGTGGCGTTGCCGCTGCTGTACCGCGGCGTCAAGGGCAGCGAGCGGCGCGACATGGCGGCCGAGGCGTTGAAGGCGGTGAACCTGGGGCACCGCCTGACCCACCGGCCCACCCAGATGTCCGGCGGCGAGCAGCAGCGGGTGGCGATCGCGCGGGCGCTGGTCGGCCAACCGCGGATCCTGCTCGCCGACGAACCCACCGGCAACCTCGACTCCAAGAACGGGGCCGAGGTGATGCGCATCCTGGAGGAGCTGAACTCCGCCCGGGGCGTCGCGGTGGTCCTCGTCACCCACGACGACGAGGTCGCCGGCCGCGCGCGCCGTCAGGTCCGGGTGCGTGACGGCCTGGTGGAGCGCGACACGGCGGACGGAGCCGACGCGTGAAGGGCTTCGAAGCGTTCCGCGTCGCACTGGACGCGTTGCGCGGCAACCGGATGCGCAGCCTGCTCACGATGCTCGGCATCATCATCGGCATCGCCGCCGTCATCGTCGTGGTCTCCATCGGGTCCGGGGCGCGCAACCAGATCGAGTCCCAGGTCGAAGGTCTCGGCTCCAACCTGATCCTCGTCGTGCCCGGGCAGTTCGACACCAACAACCTCGGTTCCAACGCGCCCTCGACGTCGACGATGCAGGTCCAGGACGGCAAGGTCCTCGCCGACGTGGTCGGCGACGAGAGCGCCGTCACGGCGCGGGTCTCCACGGGCGCGCAGGTGCGGGCCGGGACGGTCGAGCGGTTCGTCACCATCCAGGGCGCGGACCAGAACCTGCCCCGGGTCCTCACCCGCCCGGTCGCCGAGGGCCAGTACTTCACCTCCGTCGACGTCGACGCCCGCCGCCGGGTCGCGGTGCTGGGCTCGCAGGCGGCGCAGAACCTCTTCCCCGGGGCGGACCCGCTGGGCCGCCAGATCACGGTGGCGGGCACCCGCTTCCAGGTGATCGGGGTGCTGCGGGAGAAGGGGGAGAGCTTCGGGGTCTCCCAGGACAACGAGATCCACATCCCGATCACCACGGCCCAGCGGTTGTTCTCCCTCGACCGCGTCGACGCGTTCGCGGTGAAGGCGCCGTCCTCCGACGTCGTCCCGGCGCTGTCGGACAAGTTGTGGCGGGCGATGAAGGCGCAGTACCCGGACCAGACGTTCAGCGCGGTCACCCAGACCCAGATCCTCGGCGTCATCGGCCAGATCCTCGGGCTGCTGACGGCGGTGCTGGCCGCGATCGCGGGGATCTCGCTGCTCGTGGGCGGGGTCGGGGTCTCCAACATCATGCTCGTCTCGGTGCGCGAACGGACCCGGGAGATCGGGCTGCGCAAGGCCCTCGGCGCCCGCCAGCGCGACGTCCTCGTGCAGTTCCTCGTCGAGGCCGTCCTGCTGACCAGCGTCGGCGGGATCATCGGCATCCTCATCGGGGTGGCCGGGTCGATCGCGGTGAACCAGCTCTCCCCGCTGCCGGCGACGATCGAGTGGTGGAGCCCGGTGGTGGCGTTCGTCGTCTCCGCGGCCGTCGGCATCTTCTTCGGGGTGTTCCCGGCGCGTCGGGCGGGACGCCTGGACCCGGTCGTCGCGCTGCGCACGGAGTGAGCCGCATAGGGTCCTCGGCATGACAGTCAGGCGTGTGACCGGGATCGAGACCGAGTACGGCATCTCGGTGCCGGGGGACCCGGGCGCCAACCCGATGCTGCTCTCGGCCCAGGTCGTCAACGCCTACGCCTCGCCCGCGACGGGCTCGATGCGCAGCTCCCTCACGGGCGGTTCGCGGGCCCGCTGGGACTACGAGGACGAGGCGCCGCTGCGCGACGCGCGCGGGTACGAGATCGACCGCGCCAAGGCCCACCCCTCGCAGCTGACCGACGCGCCGGGCCGTTCGCCGGGGACGAGGCGGGCCGCGCCCAACGCCTCCGACGTCGTCACCGCGGAGACCGAGGACCCGACGATGGCCAACGTCATCCTCACCAACGGGGCCCGGTTCTACGTCGACCACGCCCACCCCGAGTACTCCTCACCGGAGATCCTCACCCCGCGCGACGCGGTGCTGTGGGACCGGGCGGGGGAGCTGATCCTCCTCGAGGCGCTGCGCCGGGTCGCGGCGACGCCCGGGCTGACCCCGGTGACGATCTACAAGAACAACACCGACGGCAAGGGCGCCTCCTACGGCACCCACGAGAACTACCTGATGAACCGCTCGACGTCCTTCACCGACGTCGTGCGCCACCTCACCCCCTTCTTCGTCTCCCGGCAGGTGTTCACCGGGGCCGGTCGGGTGGGGATCGGGCAGGACTCCGCCCGGCCCGGGTTCCAGATCAGCCAGCGCGCGGACTTCTTCGAGGTCGAGGTGGGGCTGGAGACCACCATGAAGCGCCCGATCATCAACACCCGCGACGAACCGCACGCCACCGTGGAGAAGTACCGTCGCCTCCACGTGATCATCGGCGACGCGACGATGTGCGAGGTCGCGACGCTGCTCAAGATCGGGACGACCTCCCTGGTCCTGGCGATGCTCGAGGCGGGAGCGCTCGAGGGTGGCCCCGCCGGGAACCTGCAGCTCGCCGAACCCGTCCGCGCCCTGCACGAGGTCTCCCACGACCCCGGCCTCACCCAGCTCGTCCGGTTGCGCGACGGGCGCCGGATGACCGCGGTGCAGCTGCAGCGGGCCTACCTGGAGGCCGCGCAGGCCTTCGTCGCCGACCGCTACGGCGAGGACGCGGACGCCGACACCGTCGAGGTCCTCACCCGGTGGGAGCAGATCCTCACCAAGCTGGAGACCGACGTGTTCTCCGCGGCCCGCGAGGTCGACTGGATCGCGAAGCTGCGCCTGCTCGAGGGCTACCGCTCCCGCGACGGCCTGGACTGGGACCACGCCCGGCTGGCCGCGGTGGACCTGCAGTGGTCCGACATCCGGCCCGAGAAGGGCCTCTACCTCAAGCTCGCCGAGCGTGGCCAGGTCGAACGCCTCCTGGACCCCGCCGACGTCGCCCGCGCCGTGGAGCACCCCCCGACCGACACCCGCGCCTACTTCCGCGGGGAGTGCCTGGCCCGCTACGGCCCGCGCGTCGCGGCGGCCAGCTGGGACTCGGTGATCTTCGACATCGCCGGGCGGGGCGCCCTGCAGCGCGTCCCCACCCTCGAGCCGTTGCGGGGCACCAAGGAGCACGTCGGGGCGCTGCTGGACCGATGCGAGACCGCGGAAGAACTCGTGGCCGCCCTCACCAACGGGTGACGCAGGCCGCACTTCCGCGCCGGGCGGGCGTGGCGGGGTTAGTGTCGGAACACGACCCGGGTCGCAGGACCCGGGAGGCCGAGCCGTCAGAGGGAGCCAGCCGATGCCTGGACAGGAGCAGCAGCGCCCGAGCCGCCGCGAGGAGGAGGTCGAGGAGACCCCCGCCGTCCCCGCGCAGGGCAGCGCCAGTGCCCAGACCAAGGAGACCGACGCCGACGTCGACGCGCTGCTCGACGAGATCGACGAGGTCCTCGAGTCCAACTCCGAGGAGTTCGTGCGCGGCTTCGTCCAGAAGGGCGGGCAGTAGCCCCTGCCACCCCCGGCGCGAGCCCCTCGTGTCCCACCCGGCTCTCCCGGCACGTTGCGGAGGCGCCGGGTAGGGTCCGAAGGGTGAACCACTCCAGCGATCAGTCAGGACGGTTGCCCGCCGCGTTCCTGCGGCCCGGTTCCTCGTCCTTCACCGACTTCGTCCGCGAGTACTCGCCGGAGATGCTGCCCTCCGCCCGCACGCTGCCCCCCACCGGACCGCTGCCCGGTGGGGGACCCGGCGCGGGCGAGGCGCCGCACGCGACGACGATTGTGGCCCTCGTCTTCGCCGACGGGGTGGTCATGGCCGGTGACCGGCGCGCCACCGCCGGGCCCACGATCGCCCAGCGCGACATCCAGAAGGTCTTCCAGACCGACGAGCACTCCTGCGCCGGGATCGCCGGCGTCGCCGGGCTGGCCGTGGAGATGATCCGGCTCTTCCAGGTGGAACTCGAGCACTTCGAGAAGCTCGAAGGTGCCCTGATGTCCTTCGAGGGCAAGGCGAACCGGCTCTCGACGATGATCCGCGCCAACCTCGGCATGGCCATGCAGGGTCTCGCCGTCGTCCCCCTCTTCGCCGGCTACGACCTCGACGCCGGCCGGGGCCGCATCATCGGCTACGACGTGACCGGCGGGCGGTCGGAGGAACGCGACCACCACACCGTGGGGTCGGGGTCGATCTTCGCCCGCGGTGCGCTGAAGAAGCTGTACCGCCCGGGCATGACCGAGGCCGAGACGATCCGCGTCGCCATCGAGTCCCTCTGGGACGCAGCCGACGACGACTCCGCCACCGGCGGCCCGGACCTGCTGCGCAAGATCTGGCCCGTCGTGGGCGTCGCGACCCTCCAGGGCTACCGGCGTGTCCCCGACGAGGAACTCGAACCCGTCGTCGAGGCCGTCGTGGCCGGACGGCGCGGCAACCCCGGAGGCAACCCCGGCATCAGCGCCGGCAACGGTGGCGGAGGGAACTGACGATGAGCACGCCGTTCTACGTCTCGCCCGAGCAGTTGATGAAGGACAAGGCCGACTACGCGCGCAAGGGCATCGCCCGCGGCCGCGCCGTCGTCGTCCTCGCCCACGCCGACGGCATCGCCTTCGTCTCCGAGAACGCCTCCCGGGCGCTGCACAAGATCTCCGAGATCTACGACCGCGTCGCCTTCGCCGCCGTCGGCAAGTACAACGAGTTCGAGAACCTGCGCGTCGCCGGCGTCCGCTACGCCGACGTCCGCGGCTACTCCTACGACCGTTCCGACGTCACCGCCCGCGGCCTGGCCAACGCCTACGCGCAGACCCTCGGGGCGATCTTCACGACCGAGTCGAAGCCCTACGAGGTGGAACTCGTCGTCGCCGAGGTCGGACGCACCCCCGAGACCGACCAGATCTACCGCCTCACCTACGACGGGTCCGTCGCCGACGAGCACGGCTACGTCGCCATGGGCGGTTCCGCCGACCAGATCGCCACCAAGCTCGGCGAACGCTGGCACGCCGGGCTCACCCTGGCCGAGGCCGTCCAGCTCGCCGTCGAGGCCCTCGGCTCCGACGCCGCGGCCGAGGCCGCCGGCTCCGGACCGCGCCGGATCGCCACCGACCACCTCGAGGTCGCCGTCCTCGACCGCACCCGCGACCGGCGGACGTTCCGCCGCCTCACCGGTCCCGTCCTCGCAGGACTGCTCGCCCCGGCGGACTGACCGCTCCGGTCGGCTCGACGCGTTTCGCTGCGCCGCACGGCGCCCGAGTGCCTAAGGTGGGGAAATGGATCGCCGGATCTTCGGGATCGAGACCGAGTTCGGAGTCACCTGCGCGTTCGAGGGACAGCGCAAGCTGTCCCCGGACGAGGTGGCCCGCTACCTGTTCCGCAAGGTCGTGTCGTGGGGCCGTTCGAGCAACGTGTTCCTGAAGAACGGCGCACGCCTCTACCTCGACGTGGGCTCCCACCCCGAGTACGCCTCACCGGAGTGCGACGACATCCGCCAGCTCGTCGTCCACGACCGGGCGGGGGAGCGGACCCTCGAAGGCCTGCTCGTCGACGCCGAACGACGCCTCGAGGAGGAGGGGATCGCCGGTGAGGTGTTCCTCTTCAAGAACAACACCGACTCCGCGGGCAACTCCTACGGCTGCCACGAGAACTACCTGGTGTCGCGGCACGGGGAGTTCGGTCGCCTCTCCGACGTCCTCATCCCCTTCCTCGTCTCGCGCCAACTGATCGTCGGCGCCGGCAAGGTCGTGCAGACCCCCCGCGGTGCGGTCTACTCCCTCTCCCAGCGCGCCGACCACATCTGGGAAGGCGTCTCCTCCGCGACCACCCGCAGCCGCCCGATCATCAACACCCGCGACGAACCGCACGCCGACGCCGAGCGCTACCGGCGCCTGCACGTGATCGTCGGCGACTCCAACATGTCCGAGACCACGACGATGCTGAAGGTCGGCGCCACCGACCTCGTGCTGCGGATGGTCGAGGAAGGCGTCGTGCTGCGGGAGATGACCATGGAGAACCCCATCCGGGCCATCCGGGAGATCAGTCACGACATGACGGGGCGCAAACCCGTCCGTCTCGCCAACGGCCGTGAGGCCTCCGCGCTGGAGATCCAGGAGGAGTACCTGGAGAAGGCCAAGGAGTTCGTCGAGCACCGCGGACTGCAGACGCCCAACGTCAAGCGCGTCCTGGACCTGTGGGAGCGGGCGCTGCGGGCCGTGGCGACGCAGGACTTCTCCCTGGTGGACCACGAGGTCGACTGGGTCATCAAGAAGAAGCTGCTGGACCGCTACATGGCCAAGCACGACCTGCCGCTGACGTCGCCGCGCATCGCGCGCCTCGACCTCGCCTACCACGACATCCACCGCAAGCGCGGCCTGCACTACATGCTCGCCGACCGGGGGATGGCCGACCGGGTCTGCTCCGACATCGAGGTGTTCGAGGCGATGAGCGTCCCGCCGCAGACGACCCGCGCCAAGCTGCGGGGCGACTTCGTGCGCGCCGCGCAGGAGAAGCGCCGCGACTTCACCGTCGACTGGGTGCACCTGAAGCTCAACGACCAGGCGCAGCGCACGGTCCTGTGCAAGGACCCGTTCAAGGCCGTCGACGACCGTGTGGAACGGCTCATCGACAGCATGTGATCGGTCTCGCGGCGCGGGCACAGGCTCCACGGTTAGGGTGAGGCAGTTCCACCTCGACCGTCACGACTGTGAGGACCTCCGTGCGCCGCCGTACCGCCGTCCTGTCCGCCTCCGCCGCCCTGGCGATGACCCTGCTCGGCGCCTGCGCCTCCGAGGGGGACGCGCCCACCGAGGCAGAGCAGAGCGCGTCGGCGACCGAGTCCGCCAACACCATCGAACCTGCCGTCGACGACGAGAAGCTCGCCGTGACCGTCACCGGTGAGGTGAACCCGACGATCGAACCGACCGTCGACTTCACCCCGCCGCTGACCGTCACGCAGACCTCGCGCAAGATCGTCGCCCCCGGCACCGGGGCCGAGGTCAAGGCCACCGACGAGGTCGAGTTCGCCTACGTCCTCTACGCCGGCTCCACCCACGACAAGCTGGACTCCAGCTACGGCAAGACCAACGCCCGCTTCACCCTCGCCGAGATCACCAAGGGACTCGCCCGCGGGTTCGTGGGGACCAAGGTCGGTGACCGCCTCGTCATCGCCATCGCCCCCGCCGACGGGTTCGGCAACTCCGTCAGCCAGTTCGGCAAGGAGAACGTCGACGCCTCCACGACCATCGTCATGGTCGCCGACGTCGTCCGCGTCATCCCCTCGATGGCCGAGGGCACCCCGGTGACGCCGCCCGCGGACCTCCCCGTCGTGACCTACGACGACAAGAACGTCCCCACCGGCTTCACCGTCTCGAACCCGACCCCGCCCGCCGACACCATCGTGCAGCCGCTCATCCAGGGCACCGGCGCCCCGCTGACCCCGGGCATGAACGTCAAGATGCAGTACGTCGGCGCGACGCTGGCCGACGGCAAGGTCTTCCAGACCTCGTGGACCTCCCAGGCCTTCGAGACCCAGATCGGGGCCGGCAAGCTCATCACCGGCTGGGACGAGGGCCTCATCGGCCAGACCGTCGGCAGTCGCGTGCTGCTCGTCATCCCCGCCGCCAAGGCCTACGGCGACGAGCCCACCGGTGGCCAGCCCGCCGGTGCGCTGATCTTCGTCGTCGACATCCTCGACGGCTACTGAGTCCTCACCGACGACGCTGACGTTAGGGTTCCCACCATGACTGAACGCACCAAGCCCGAGATCGACTTCCCCGAGGGCGAGCCGCCGGCCGACCTCGTGATCACCGACGAGATCGTCGGCGACGGCACCGAGGCCACCCCCGGCAAGACCGTCAGCGCGCACTACGTCGGCGTCGCCTTCAGCACCGGCGAGGAGTTCGACTCCTCCTGGAACCGCGGCCAGCCGCTCGACTTCCCCGTCGGCGCGGGCATGGTCATCAAGGGCTGGGACCAGGGCCTGCTGGGCATGAAGGTCGGCGGCCGGCGCAAGCTCGTCATCCCCCCGCACCTCGGCTACGGGGACCGCGGCGCCGGCGGCGCCATCAAAGGTGGGGAAACCCTGATCTTCGTCGTCGACCTCGTGGACGTCAGCTAGTCCCCTCGGGTCTGCTTCCGGGCGGTGGCTGACCCTCGTCCTCGGATACTCCGTTCGCGCTGGTTCGCGCTAGGACTCACGTCCTGGCGTCGGCGCTCACTCCGGACATCCGAGGACGAGGGTCAGCCGCCGCCCTTGTGCGTTGCCCTTCGTGGGACTCCTGAACGGCCACGGGGTCGGCGAGGCTCGATCAGGCAGTTTCTAGGGGGCCACGCACCACGTTCCCCTTCACGAGGTGAGGAGGCGGGCGGCGTGGCGGCCGGCGGCGGCGGCGGTGAGGAAGCCGGCGCGGTCGGTGTCGAGGCCTCGGCCCATGGTCGAGAGGCGGACGGGGCTCGTCGCCAGGGCGTCGTCGAGGCCGGCTTCGGGGATCTCGACGTAGGTGTGGCGGCCGCAGAGGGAGCGGGCCTGCTCGCGGACGCGGTCGTAGAACGCGCCGGGGGAGTCGGGGACGACGACGTCGACGGGGGCCAGGGCGACACGCCCGACCGCGGTGAGCGTGTGGTGCGAGACACCGCGGTGGCGGTCGCGGGCGTCGGCCTGCGACACCCGCAGGGCCGCGACGGGGCGGCCCCCCAGCACGGCGGCGGCGTTGAGGGCCTCACCGACGGCGACGCCGGAGAAGCCCCAGCGTGATCCCGTCCCCAGGTTGCCCGGGCCCTGAGCGACGACGACGACGTCGGCGCCCGCGACGAGCTTCGCCGCGAGCAGACCGGTGTGGACGGTCGAGGCCTCCAGGTCGCCCCCGAAGGCCTGGCCCGTGCTCACGCAGCTCGTGAGCCACCCCGCCTCCCGCAGCCCGGCGACGGCGCGGGAGAACGCGGCCGGCAGCGCCCCGCCGTCGGTCATCACGTACACGACTCTCGCGTCGGGGGCCTCGGCGCGGACCCCGGCCAGGATCGCGGGCAGCGCGGAGTGCAGGTCGGCGACGACGACGGGGGTGGCGTCGAGGTCGTCGGCGTCGGCGAGCAGGGCGTGGTGCTCCGACTCCTGGTCGTCCACGCCCAGGACCATCGTCTGCAGCGGGGTGTAGCGGGCCTTCACGAGGTGGCCGGGCCCGGCGGGCGGATCGGCGGGCAACGCGTCGGGCAGCGCGACGACGAGGGCGTAGCCACCCGTCCCCAGGCCCCGGGCCAGCGCGGAGGTGTTGAGCAGCACCCGCTCGCCCGGCTGCGGGAAGCCGACGAGGTCGGGGTGGGCCAGGGCCTTCACCTCGGCGCCCGCCTCGGGCCCCGACGCGAGGGTCGCGAACAGCTCCTGGGAACCGGGCCACGACGCCCCGAGTCGCTGGACAGTTGCAGAACGCCACCGGATCGTCACGCTTCGAGCGTACGCAGGGTGCTTCCGCGCGCGGTTCCGGTAGCGTCCGGCTCACCATGACGACGACCCCAGCGACGTCCTCGAGCCCACCGGGTGGGGCGGCCGCGGCTGCCCGCGGAGCCCGTCGCACCGAACGGCTGCTGAACCTCGTGATCGCGCTGTCGGCGACGCGCCGCTGGCTCACCAAGGAGCAGATCCGCACGGCCGTCCCGCAGTACGCCGACTGCGCCACCACCGTCGCCTTCGAGCGGATGTTCGAGCGCGACAAGGAGGACCTGCGCGAACTCGGCGTCCCCCTCGACACCGGCGGCGAGGACCCGTTGTTCGAGGACGAGGCCGGCTACCGGATCGACCGCGAGGCCTACGCGCTGCCCGAGATCCGGTTCACCCCGGGTGAGCTCGCCGTCCTGTCGCTGGCCAGCCGGGTCTGGCAGCAGGCGAGCCTCGCCGGCCCCGCGACCCGCGCGCTGGTGAAGCTGCGCAGCCTCGGCGTCGAACCCGACGAGAGCTCCCTCATCGGCGTGGAACCGCGGGTGCGCACCGCGGAACCCGCCTTCGACCCGCTCTACGCCGCGACCCGCGACAAGACCCCGGTGTCCTTCACCTACCGCCGCGCCGGCGGCGAACCCGCGACCCGCCACGTCGAACCGTGGGCCATCGTCAGCTGGCACGGGCGCTGGTACCTCGTCGGGCACGACCGGGACCGTGCGGACTCGCGGGTCTTCCGTCTGTCCCGGGTCGCCTCCGCGGTCAAGCGGATCGGACGGGCCGGCAGCTACGACGTGCCCGCGGGCATCGACCCCCGCGAGATCGTCGCGGGCAGCATCGGACCCGTCCGGCCGCCCCGGGAGGCACGGCTGCTGGTCACGGAGGGCAGCGGACTGGCGTTGCGACGCCGGGCCCGCAGCGTCGAGGTGGGCGCGGGAGAGAGCGTGGGGGAGGACGTGGTCGTGGTGGAGGTCAGCGACGTGGAGGTGAGCGCGGACGAGATCGCCGGCTACGGCGCGGACGTCCTGGTCCTCGCACCGCAGGACCTGCGCGACGCCGTGGTGCGTCGACTCCGTGGGGCGGCGGGCGCATGAGCGGCAGCGCGTCGACGGAGCGGCTGTCGCGGCTGCTGGCGATGGTCCCCTACCTGCTCACCCACCAGGGCATCCCGCTGGAGGAGGCCTCGGAGCACTTCGGCATCAGCGACGACGACCTCGTGCACGACCTGGAGCTGCTCTTCGTCTGCGGGACGCCCGGGCACATGCCCGACGACCTCATCGACGCCCGCTGGGACTCCGGGCGGATCTACCTCTCCAACGCCGACCCGATCGCGCGCCCGGCCCGCCTCGGCGTCGACGAGGCCGTCGCCCTGCTCGTGGGTCTGCGCACGCTGGCCCAGGTCCCGGGTCTGCACGACCGCGAGGCCCTCGAGGGTGCGACGGCGAAGCTGTCGGAGGCGACGGGGGAGGCGGGCCGGGCCGCGGGGTCGGTGACCGTGGACGTCAGCTCGGGGGAGGAGAGCGCCGGTGTCCTCGAGACCTGCCGGGCCGCCCTGCGCGATCACCGGCGCCTGCACCTGAGCTACCTCGTGCCCAGCCGCGACGAGCGCACGGAACGCGACGTGGACCCGATGCGGTTGGTGAGCGTGGAGGGACGCTGGTACCTGGAGGCGTGGTGCCACCGCGCCGAGGGCGTCCGGTTGTTCCGGGTCGACCGGATCGAGTCCGCCGAGGTCCTCGACGTCGACGGGACCCCACCGACGCAGGCGGTCTCGCGCGACGTGGGCTCCGACCTGTTCAAGCCCAGCCCGGACGACCTCGTCGTCACCATCGACCTTGCGCAGCAGGCCGCGTGGGTCGTCGACTACTACCCCGTCGACTCCGTCGAGGACGCGCCGGAGGACGGCTGGGAGGAGGCCGCCCTGCGCGTGAGGCTCCGCACGGCGGACACGCACTGGGTGCACCGGTTGCTCCTGCGCCTCGGTGCCGGTGCCCGCGTCGTCGACCCGCCGGAGCTGGCCGTGGACGTGCGCAACGGCGCCCTGGCCGCCCTGGAGAGGTACCGCTGAGCCGTTTCGGCGACTGTGTGTAACGAAGTGAACGCACAAGGTCACGGCATGTGTCAAGGTTGGGGCCGAAAGGGCGTTCAAGGGATCGCGAGGACGTGCCGAAGCAGTGGTTGTCGGACGGCGGAAAGCGTCCGCCGGACCTACACCACGAAACGGAAGGTGCTCGAGATGACCACGATCAAGGCTTCCTGCCCCTGCTGCGGCGACGTTGAACTGACCCCGAAGCAGGTCCGCCTCGTGGTGTGCTCCGCCAAGGAGCGGTCGTTCTACGCCTTCGGTTGCCCCAAGTGCAAGGACGAGGTCCGCAAGCCCGCCGGCGAGGACGTCGTCGCGCTGCTCGTCTCCGGCGGCGTCGCCGTGGAGCGCTGGACCATCCCCGCCGAGGCCATGGAGGAGCACAACGGCTCCACCATCGCCTGGGACGACGTCCTGGACTTCGCCCTCGTGCTCGACTCCTGCGACGACCTCGCCTCGCTGGCCGCCCGCGGCCTGCGCACCGTGCGCTGACGCACCCCACACTCCCGAGAGCCGCTCCGCGGACGCCACGGCGTCCGCAGGGCGGCTCTCGTGCTTCCTGGGTGTTCACCGGGAGTGTGCCCCGGAGACGCCTCAAGAGAGGTATTCGGGCGACTCGACGCGCATGCTTGTCCCACAGACGGCTTCGATCGACGTACGATGGCCGCGCTTCGTCCAACCCTGGAGGACTGATGTTCCGCAACCTCGTCGACCACCCCTGGGTGCTCGTCATCCTCGTCGTGCTGATCATCGCGCTGTTCGGCAGCAAGCGTCTGCCCGACGCCGCGCGTGGCCTCGGCCGCTCGATGCGCATCTTCAAGTCCGAGGTCAAGGAGATGAAGAACGACGGCAAGGAGGAGACCACGAAGTCTCCGACCGCCGCCGGCCTCGACTCCGAACCCACGGCCCTCGAAGCCAAGCTGGCCGCCGAAGAGGCGCAGGCCAAGGCGGCGTCCGAGCACCAGACGCGCGCGTCCTGACCCGCCGCACCGCCTGAGATCGCATCCCTGACATGGCCGTCACCACTGTCCGACGACGCTCCTCCAAGGATCCCGAGGGGCGCATGCCCCTCATGGACCACCTGAAGGAGCTGCGCAACCGCGCCGTCAAGGCCGGTATCGCCCTGTTGATCGGCAGCGTGCTGGGCTGGTTCTTGTGGCGTGGGTGGAACGAGCCGTTCTGGGGTCTGCCCAGCTTCCACGGCGGGATCTTCGGTCTCATCCAGGACCCGCTGGTCAAGGCTGCGGCGGCCAAGAACCTGAGCAACGTCAGCATCAACTTCGGTCAGGTCGGGTCTGCCTTCGACTTCGCCATCAAGGGTGCGATCTGGGTCGGTGTCATCGCCTCCAGTCCGTTCTGGCTGTGGCAGTTCTGGGCGTTCATCACGCCGGGGCTGACCCGGAAGGAACGTCGCTACGCGGTGGGGTTCATCTCCGCTGCGGTGCCACTGTTCCTCCTCGGGGCGGGGATCGCCTACAGCGTTCTGCCGAACGCAGTCCGGTTCCTCATCGACTTCACCCCCGAGAACGGGTCGAACGTCATCGACTCCTCGATCTACCTCAGCTTCACGATGCGCATCATCCTGGCCTTCGGCGTCGGGTTCCTCATGCCGGTGGTCCTGGTCGGGCTCAACTTCGCCCACCTGCTGTCCGGCAAGGCGATCCTGAAGCAGTGGCGCATCAGCGTCTTCCTGAGCTTCCTCTTCTCCGCGATCGTGACGCCGACGTCCGACATCACGACGATGCTGTTGCTCGCCTGCCCACTGCTCATCCTCTTCGCCGTCGCCACGGTCATCTGTCTCCTCAGTGACCGTCGCCGTTCGAAGAACTCCGACGAGCCGGACTACACGAACCTCAGCGACGACGAAGCCAGCGCCATCTGACCCGATGACCTCTCGGGGGCGGGTCGGCCTCCTCGTGAACCCGACGGCGGGTCGCGGGGTCGGCCGTGTCGCAGGTGCGCACGTCCTCTCGACCCTGCAGCACCTCGGTCACCCGGTGACCGACCTCTCGGGCATCGACTTCGCCTCCTCCGCTCGCGCCGCGCGCGAGCGAGCCGGCGAGTTCGAGGCCCTCGTCGTGGTCGGGGGCGACGGTCTGGTGCACGCCGGCCTCGAGGCCGTCGCCGGCACGTCGACCGCCCTGGGCATCGTCCCCACCGGCACCGGCAACGACCTCGCCCGCGGGCTCGACCTCCCGCTGGGTGATCCGGTGCGTTCGGCGGAGCTCGTCTCCACGGCCCTGCACGAGGGCCGGTCGCGGACGGTCGACGCCGTGCGGGTGGGGTCGCACTGGTTCGGCAGCATCCTCGCCTCCGGGGTCGACGCCCTCATCAACGAACGTGCCAACTCCTGGCGCTGGCCGCGCGGGCCCGCGCGCTACACCCTCGCCGCGGTGCGGGAGCTCGCCGTCGTCCGGGGGCTGCCGATGCGGATCACCCTCGACGGCACCACCGTCGACCAGGAGTGCCTGCTCGTCGCCGTCGCCAACACCCGCAGCTACGGCGGCGGCATCCTCATGGCCCCCGACGCCGACCCGACGGACGGGCTCCTCGACGTCGTCGTCGTCGACCGCCTGCCGCCGATCGCCGCGTTGCAGCTCTTCCCCCGGGCTCGCCGGGGTGCGCACCTGAAGCTGCCCGCCGTCCACGTCCACCGGGTCCGCAGCGTCACCCTCGAGGTCCTCCCCGGCGCAGCGCAGCCGCACCCCCACGCCGACGGCGAACCGTTCGGGCACCTCCCCGTCACCTGCACCGTGGTGCCGGGCGCGCTGCGGGTGCTCGGCTGACGTACTGTCAGCCCATGGCGAGCCCCGCGGAACGCTACGCGGCAGCGCGCCGTCGCACCGAAGATTCCAGGACCGAGCTGGCGCAGTTCGCGAGCACGGTGGGCTTCGAGCTCGACGGCTTCCAGCTGCAGGCGTGCCAGGCCCTGGAAGCAGGTCGCGGCGTCCTCGTCGCCGCTCCCACCGGCGCGGGCAAGACCGTCGTCGGGGAGTTCGCGGCGCACCTGGCGCTGCAGACCGGTCGCAAGGCGTTCTACACGACGCCCATCAAGGCCCTGTCCAACCAGAAGTACACAGAGCTCGTCGAGCGCCACGGCTCCGCCGCCGTCGGCCTGCTCACGGGTGACAACTCCGTCAACGGTGAGGCACCCGTCGTCGTCATGACGACGGAGGTCCTGCGCAACATGCTCTACGCGGACAGCCCGCTGCTCGACGGCCTCGGCTACGTCGTGATGGACGAGGTCCACTACCTCGCCGACCGTTCCCGCGGCGCCGTCTGGGAAGAGGTGATCATCCACCTGCCCTCGGAGGTGCTGGTCGTCTCGCTGTCGGCGACGGTCAGCAACGCCGAGGAGTTCGGCGCCTGGCTGGACACCGTGCGCGGGGACACCGAGATCGTCGTGTCCGAGCACCGGCCGGTCCCGCTCTGGCAGCACCTCGCCGTCGGGACCCGGCTCTACGACCTCTTCACCGATCCCGACGGCGAGGCCCTGGAGGGTGACGAGGGGTCGCTCGTGCCGGGCGCCATCGTCAACCCCGAGCTCGTCGCGATGTCGCGCCAGCAGGTCCGGTCCGACTGGCTCGCCGGACCGGGTGGTCGCGGTCGGCGCCGGAGCCAGCAGCGGCCCGGCCCGGGCGGTCACCGCCCCTCCGGGGTCGGCCGTCCCGCTTCGCGCGCGCAGATCCTGGACACCCTCGACCAGGCCGGGTTGCTACCGGCCATCACGTTCATCTTCAGCCGTGCGGGCTGCGACGCGGCCGTCCAGCAGTGCGTCGCGTGGGGGTTGCGGCTCACCACGCCCGAGGAGGGCCGGGCGATCCGCGCGATCGCCGAGGAGCGCTGCTCGGAGATCCCCAGTTCCGACCTCGCCGTCCTCGGGTACTGGGAGTGGCTGGACGGGCTGGAACGCGGACTCGCCGCCCACCACGCCGGGCTGCTGCCGGTGTTCAAGGAGACCGTCGAGCACCTCTTCGCGGCCGGCTACGTCAAGGCCGTCTTCGCGACTGAGACCCTCGCGCTCGGCGTGAACATGCCGGCCCGTTCCGTCGTCCTGGAACGCCTGGTGAAGTGGAACGGGCAGACCCACGTCGACATCACGCCGGGGGAGTACACCCAGCTGACCGGTCGCGCGGGGCGGCGCGGGATCGACGTCGAGGGCCACGCCGTCGTCCTGTGGTCGAACCAGACCGACCCCGAGGCCGTCGCCGGTCTCGCCTCGCGGCGCACGTTCCCGCTGCGTTCCAGCTTCCGGCCGACCTACAACATGGCCGTGAACCTCGTGCAGCAGGTCGGCCGCGAACGGGCCCGCGAGATCCTGGAGACCTCCTTCGCGCAGTTCCAGGCTGACCGGGCCGTCGTCGGGCAGGCGCAGAAGATCCGGTCTCAGCAGGAGGCGCTGCGCGGTTACACCGAGGCGATGACCTGCCACCTCGGCGACTTCGGTGAGTACTTCGCGCTCCGCCAGGCCATCAGCGAGCGCGAGAAGGAACTCTCCCGCTCCGGGGTCGCGGCGCGGCGCAGCGAGGCCCGCGAGTCCATCGAGGGCCTGTCCCGCGGTGACGTGGTGAAGCTCCCCGGCGGGCGGCGCGCGACGTTCGGCGTCGTCCTGGACCTGCTGCCCGGGAAGGGGTTCGACGGGCCGTCCCCGCGCATCCTCAGCCAGGACCGCCAGGTCCGGACCATCGACTCCGCTGAGTTCTCCGGTGCCGTGGAACCCGTGACGCGGGTGCGGATCCCGAAGAACTTCAACTGGCGGTCCCCGCAGGAACGCCGCGACCTGGCGTCGTCGTTGCGCAACGCCCTGGCCGAGGTCGGGGGCGGCGACGTCCCGCGCCACCGCCGGACGTCGACGGCGGGTGAGGACCGGGAACTGGCGACCTTGCGCGACCGGTTGAAGGCCCATCCCTGCCACGGCTGCGCCGAACGCGAGGAGCACGCCCGCTGGGCGGTGCGCGAGGAGAAGCTGCGCCACGACACCCAGGGTCTGCAGCGCAAGATCGAGGGCCGCACGGGCACGATCGCCCGAACCTTCGACCGGGTCTGCGACCTGCTGGCGGAACTGGACTACCTCGGGGCGGACGGGTTGTCCGTCACGGACGAGGGGCGCACGCTGCGCCGGATCAACGCCGAGACCGACCTGCTCGTCGCCCAGTGCCTGCGCCACGGCGCGTGGACGGGGCTGAGCGCCCCCGACCTCGCGGCCGCGGTCTCGACGCTGGTCCACGAGTCGCGCCGCGACGAGGGCGGACGCCCCGACCGCATCCCGCGCAAGGTCGAGGCGGCCATCGCCACGACCCACCGCTTGTGGAGCGACCTCACCGACCGCGAGGACCACCACAAGGTGCCCGCGACCCGCGAGCCCGACGCCGGGCTCGCCTGGGCCGTGCACCGCTGGGCCAGCGGGCACCGCCTCGACGAGGTCCTCCGCGAGGCGGACCTGGCCGCGGGCGACTTCGTGCGGCGGTGCAAGCAGCTCGTCGACCTGCTGGACCAGATCGGCATCGCCTCCACCGAGCCCGGAGTGCGCAAGGCGGCGCGGGACGCCGTCGACGCGGTGCGCCGCGGGGTCGTCGCCCACACCTCCCTGACCTGAGCCGTCCCGGGGCCCTCACCGGGGTGCGGTGACGAACCAGGCGGTGGCCTCCACCGTGAACGCCCCGTGGGGGAGGAGTTCCGCGCACCGCCGGCGCAGGGACTCTCGGGCGCTGGGCCCCAGCCGGGCCACGTGGTCCCCGGCCGGCCCGACGCCGAGGGTGTAGGACTCCCACCACGCGTCGAAGGAGTCGTAGCCGACCTCGACCGTGAGCTCGTCGTCGAGGTCGGGCTGCAGACCGGCACCCCGGAAGAGGTCTGCGAGTTCGCCCTGCCCCCTCCCGGCCCGGCCGGATTCGCCCCGGGCCGCGGGGTCGAGGCTGCGCACCGCCGTCCAGAACGTGGTCAGCGGGCTGCGTTGCCCGCCGAAGTCCCAGACGCTGGCCGCGACGCGTCCGCCGGGACGGGTCACCCGGCGCATCTCCCGCAGCCCACCCACCGGGTCGGCCATGAAGTGCACGACGAGTTGGGCGACGCTGAGGTCGAAGGTCTCGTCGTCGTGGGGGAGGAACTCCGCCGCGGCGACCCGCGCGTCCACGCCGGGGAGACGTCGCGCGACCGCGGCGACGGGTTCCGGGGCGGGGTCGACGGCAGCGACGGCCGGCGCACCGAGCGCGCCGACGAGTTCCGCGGTGAGGGCGCCGGAACCGCACCCGACGTCCAGGGCACGCTGACCGGGCCGGGGTCCCAGGGCGGTCAGCGTCCGCCGGGCGAGGGGGACGGCGAAGCGGCCCATGAACCGGTCGTAGTCCGCGGCGACGTCGAAGGCCATGCTGGACGGTACGCCCGCGCACCTGCGGGGAGCGTGTGGTTGCCTGAGCGCGTGAGCACACTGACGGACACCTTCACCCTCTCCAACGGCGTCGAGATCCCCCAGGTCGGGTTCGGCACCTGGCAGATCCCCGACGGGGACGCCGCCTACGACGCCACCGCGACGGCGCTGACGACGGGCTACCGCCACGTCGACTCCGCCCGCGCCTACGGCAACGAGGCCAGCGTCGCCCGCGCCGTGCGCGACAGCGGCCTGGCCCGCGAGGACGTCTTCGTCACCACGAAGCTGCCCGCCGAGATCAAGGACCACGACGAGGCCCTCGCCAGCTTCGAGGCCTCCCTGGCCGACCTGCAGCTCGACCACGTCGACCTCTACCTCGTCCACGCTCCGTGGCCCTGGAGCGAGATGGGCAAGGACTGCCGCGAGGGCAACATCGCGGTCTGGACGGCGCTGGAGGAGATCCACGCTTCCGGACGGGCCCGTTCCATCGGCGTCTCGAACTTCTCCGTGGCCGACCTGGAGTCGCTGACCGCCGCGACGAGCGTGCTGCCGCACGTGAACCAGATCCGCTGGTTCATCGGCAACACCCAGGACGAGACGACGGCGTGGTGCAAGGAGCGGGGGATCCTCGTCGAGGGGTACTCCCCGCTGGCCACCGGTGGTCTCGTCGACGACGAGGCGATCGCGGCGGTCGCGGCGAACTGCGGCCGCACGGTCGCGCAGGTCTGCCTGAAGTACCTGCTGCAGAAGGACGTCCTGCCGCTGCCGAAGAGCACGACCCCCTCGCGCATCGCGGAGAACGCCGACCTCGACTTCGAGATCTCCGCCGCCGACCTCACGGTCCTGGACGCGCTGCACCGTGACTGACACCGCCCCGGTCGGGAGGGTGCAGGACTGGGCCCGGAGTCCGTTCACCGGTGGGGGCCAGACCTACGACTGCTACGAACGGGGCCAGGGTCCCGGGGTCGTGCTCGTCCCGGAGATCCCCGGATTCACGCCCGAGGTCGCCGGCTTGGCCGACCACCTGGTGGCGGAGGGGTTCACCGTCGTCGTGCCCTCGCCGTTCGGGACGCCCGGGCGGGTGGCGAGCACCGGTTACGTCGCGGCGACGGTGGCGAGGTTGTGCGTCGCGAGCGAGTTCCGCGCCTTCGCGCTCGGGGCGCACCGGCCCTTCACCGACTTCCTCCGCGCCCTGGCCTCCGACCTCGCCGGTCGCACGCCGGGCCGGGGCGTGGGGGTCATCGGGATGTGCTTCACGGGAGGTTTCGCGTTGGCCGCGGCCGTCGACGACTCCGTGGGCGCCGCCGTCCTGAGCCAACCGGCCCTGCCCTTTCCCGTGTCGAGGAGGCACCGGGCCGACCCGGCGACGAGCCCGGCGGAGCTGGACCGGATCGCCGAACGCGCCGCGACGGGTTCGGTGTGCGCACTGGGTCTGCGCTTCACCCGCGACGCTGCCGTCCCCGCGGCGCGCTTCGCGACGATCTCGGCCCGCCTCGGGGAGGCGTTCCGGGTCATCGAACTCGACTCCGGGCCGGGCAACCCCGGCGGGTTCTCGAAGGGCGCCCACTCCGTCCTCACCCACGAGGTCCGCGAGCGCCCGGGTCATCCGGCGTTCGAGGCGCGGGGGCAGGTCGTGGGTTTCCTGCGGGAGCGCCTGGTTCAGTCGCGGGACTGAACGAGGGCGGTGAGGACGCGCTCGACGCTGGACTGGATGCCCCAGCGGTGGACGAGCGCGCCGAGGGCGTCGAGGTCGGCGGGTTCGCGGGGGAGGGTGTCGTCGAGGTCGGGGAGGGGGACGTCGCGGGCGGTGTTGACGACGACGGGCGCGGCGGTGAGGTAGTCGCGGGCGTCGAGGAGCTTGCGGCGCTGGCCGGGGGAGAGCCCGGTGGTGGGGTCGTCGGCGGCGGCGAGGAGGGCGGCGAGGTCGCCGTAGCGGTTGACCAGGGCGGCGGCGGTCTTCTCGCCGATGCCGGGGACTCCGGGGAGGCCGTCGGAGGGGTCGCCGCGCAGGACGGCCATGTCGGCGTAGGCCTGGCCGGTGCTGACGCCGTACTTGGTGTGCAGCCAGGGTTGGTCGACGAGGTCGGCCTTGCGGACGCCCTTGCCGCAGTAGACGACGCGGACGCCGAGGTCGTCGTCGACGAGCTGGAAGAGGTCGCGGTCGCCGGTGACGACGTCGGCGGGGTCCTTCGAGCGGACGGTGAGGGTGGCCATGACGTCGTCGGCTTCGTAGCCGGGGGCGCCGACGCGGGTGAGGCCGAGGGCGGCGAGGACGTCGACGATGACGTCGACCTGGGGGAGCAGCAGGTCGGGGGCTTCCTCGCCACCGTCGGGGGCCACGCGGTGGGCCTTGTAGGAGGGCAGGGCCTCGACGCGGAAGGCGGGGCGCCAGTCGTCGTCCCAGCAGGCGACGAGCCGGGTGGGGCGGTAGGTGGTGAGCAGGTGGGCGATGGAGTCGAGGAACCCGCGGACGGCGTTGACGGGGGTCCCGTCGGGGGCGGTGATCGATTCGGGGACGCCGTGGAAGGCGCGGAAGTAGAGCGAGGCGGAGTCGATCAGCATCAGCTTCTGCGCGGGGGCCCCGGTCGACGACGTCATGAGCCTCACCGTAGGGGGTGGGTGGGGTCCGTCGGATGTCGTGGAGGTTCGGTCCGGATGGGTGACGCCGACGAGCGCCGGACGGGTCAAGCTGTGAGGGTGGGAATCGAATCCACACCGAAGTCACAGCCCGACCAGGGGGGACCTTCCATGAACACCAGCACCCGTCGCCGTCGTCGGATCAGCACGTTGGCCGTGAGCGGCGCGGCCGTGCTCGCTCTCGGTCTGGGGGCGTGTGGTGGCGGTGACGACTCCGCGAGCAAGCCGACGACCGCCACGTCCTCGCCCGCGACCGAACTGACCGCGATGCAGGTCGTCAAGGCCTCCTCGGTGCAGTCGAAGGAGGCCGGGAGCGGCAAGTTCTCCTTCACGATGGACGGCACCGCCTCCGGGCAGGCGCTGAACTTCTCGGGTGACGGCGCGTTCGACATCGCCAAGAACGCCTTCGAGATGACGATGTCGCTGCCCGCCGAGGCCGGGGGGTCGAAGCTGACCTTCCGGATGGTCGACGGTGTGGCGTACCTCTCGGGTGCACCGCTGACGGCCGAGGGGCAGTGGATGAAGATGCCGCTGGACCAGCTGGGTGCGACGGGTCTGGACACCTCCTCGATGGACCCGGCGAAGTCGCTGGAGCAGTTGCAGGGTGTCGCCGACGGCGTCAAGGAGGTCGCTCAGATCTCCGTGCGCGGGGTGCAGGCGAAGGGGTACGCGGGGACGATCGACGCGACGAAGGCCCTGGAGCTGGCTCCGGCCGAGCAGCAGACCGACGAGGCGAAGAAGGCTGCGGCGCAGCTGGGTTCGATCCCGTTCACGCTCTACGTCGACGACCAGAACCGTCCGGTGCGCATGACCGAGCAGATCACCGTCGAGGGGTCGACGCTGAACGTCTCGATGGACTACTACGACTGGGGCAGCTCGGTCGACGTGGCCGCTCCGGACCCGGCCAGCGTCACGGAGGCCCCGAACATGGGCGCCCTGGCGGGCGAGCCGGCGGCTGCGGGCGCCTGAACCCTGCGGTGGGTCCCGCGCGGGGCGGCTCCTACGCTGCCTCGCGTGGAACCCAGCGCTGGTGCGACCCGACGGCTCTACCGCGGTGGGGCGGTGTACTCACCCGCCGACCCGTTCGCGACGGCGATGCTCGTGGAGGGCTCCTCGGTCGCGTGGGTGGGGCCGGAGGAGGCCGCGTCGGCGTGGACGCGGGAGGGTGACGAGGTCGTCGAGCTGGACGGCCGGTTGATCACGCCGGCGTTCGTGGACGCGCACGTGCACCTCACCGAGACGGGTCTGCGCGAGACCGGGCTGGACCTCGCGGGGGTCCGCAGCGCGGGGGACCTGCTGGACGCGGTGGCGGCCCGGGCGCGGCCGGGGGAGTTGCTGGCCGGTTTCGGGTGGGACGAGTCCCGCTTCGAGGACGGGCGGGTCCCGACGCGCACCGAGCTCGACCGGGCCGCCGGTGGGGTACCGGTCCTGCTGTCTCGGGTGGATGGTCACAGCGCTCTGGTGTCGACGTCGTTGGCCCAGGCGGCGGCGTTGCGCGGCCTGGAGGGCTGGGACGAGGACGGCTGGGTGCGCCGGGAGGCCCACCACGCGGCGCTGGAGGCGCGTTGGGACGCGCTGAGCCCGCAGGCGGCGCAGTCCGCCCGCCGGGCCGCCCTGCAGGCCGCGGCGGCCGCGGGGATCGGCACGGTCCACGAGATGTCCGGGCCCTGGCTCGCCCCGCCCGGTGACCTGGAGGCGCTGCAGGCGCTCTCGGACGCCGAGGCCCTGCCGGACGTCGTGGGCTACCTCGCGCACCGGGTCGCTTCGCCCGAAGAGGTCGCCGCGGTCCTGGCGGGGACGAGCGCGCGCCTCGCCGGGGTGGGGGGCGATCTCACGATCGACGGGGCCATCGGTTCCCGCACGGCCGCGTTGCGCGCCGACTACGCCGACGCCCCCGGGCACCGCGGCTCGCTGCACCTGGACGCGAGCGCCGTGCGGGACCACCTGCACGCCTGCACCCGGGCGGGGGTCCAGGCCGCGTTCCACGCCATCGGGGACGCGGCGCTGGCGGTGGTCGTGGAGGCGCTGGAGGCGGTGGCGGGTGACCTGGGGATTCCGGCGCTGGCCTCGGCGGGTCACCGCGTCGAGCACGCGGTGATGGCGGGGCCGGAGGTGGTGGCGGCGTTGGCGCGGTTCGGGACCTCGCTCAGCGTCCAGCCCGCGTTCGACGCGCGGTGGGGCGGCCCGGGCGGGTTGTACGAGACCCGCCTCGGGGTGGAGCGGGTGCGGGCGAGCCACCCGTTCGCGGCGTTCGCGGCGGCCGGGGTGCCGTTGGCGTTCGGGTCGGACACGCCCGTGACCCCGTTCGCGCCGTGGGCTGCGGTGCGGGCGGCGGGGTTCGGGCACGACGAGGCGCGGGCGGTGTCGGTGCGGGCGGCGTTCCTGGCCCACACGCGGGGCGGTCACCGGCTGGCGGGGCTGGGCCACCCGGGCGTCCTGCGTCCGGGCGCACCGGCGACCTACGCGGTCTGGGACGTGCAGGACCTCGTGGTGCAGGCTCCCGACCGTCGGTTGTCGGGGTGGAGCACGGACGCCCGTTCGGGGACTCCGGGACTGCCCGACCTGGGGCCCGGTGCGCCGGAGCCGGTGTGTCGCCGGACCGTCGTCGACGGGGTCGTCGTGCACGACCGGTCCTAGGACACCTGCCGTCGTCCGACCCGTTGTCCGACACGCCGGGCGACACGCCGGGCGAGGGCTGCTGGTGGCTGCTCGTGGGTCGGGTGTGACCTGCCGCGATGCACGTCGTCGCAGGTCACGGGCAGGTTGACAGCAGGCGGCGGCTGAGTAGCTTCTGAGGTGCAGTCCACGACGAGGAGTACCGATCGGTGCGCCGCGCCACCGCCGTTTCAGCCGCACCACCTGCGACGACGTGTGGAGCGCTGACCGACCGGAGTGGGCGGGGTCGAGTCCGTGCACCCCTAGACAACGGCACGCACCTCGTGGCCGACGGGGCGCGCGACGGCACGAAGGGCGCGCGGACTCGACCTGTTGTTCGGCCCCGACTCGACGCGACCTGACGCGACCCGCGGTGGCCCCGTTCCCACCTCTCTCGCTTACCCTCGCGGGATGCGCGTGCGACCGGCCGATCCTGCTCCTGCGAAGCTGCCGGTGGCGCTGCTGCTGGCCCTCGCGGGTGGTGTCGCCACGTGGGCGGCGTTCCCCGGGTCCCTCTCGACGTCGGGATGGTGGCCCACCGCCGTCCTGGGCATCGCCCTGCTGAGCCTGGCCACCCACGGGGTGCGCGCGCGGCGCGGGTTCCTGGCCGGCCTCCTCTTCGGCCTCGCGTTCATGTTCCCCCTGCTGGCCTGGAGCGGGACCTACGTCGGCCTGCTCCCCTGGTCGGCCCTCTCCATCCTCTGTGCGCTCTTCTACGCCGTCCTGGGGACCTTCCTGCCCCGCCTGCAGCGGGCCCGCTGGGGGACGGCGCCGCTGGCTGTCGCCGCCGGTTGGGTGGGCGTGGAGGCAGCACGTCTGCGGGTGCCGTTCGAAGGGTTCCCGTGGGGGCGCATCGCCTTCTCCCAGGCCGACTCCCCGACCCTCGGGCTCGCCGCGCTGGGCGGTTCGCCCGCAGTGACGTTCGGGACGGCCCTCGCCGGGGCGCTGCTGGCCTCCGCGGTGCTCGCGCTGTTCCGTCTGCCCGCCCCCCTCGGTGCGGTGCGAAGCGCCCCACGACTGCGTCCAGCGGTGGTGTCCCTGCTCGTGGCCGTGCTGGTCACCTGGGCGGGCGCGCTCGTCCCGCGCCCGACGGGGGAGGAGGACGGCACCAGACGCATCGCCGCGGTCCAGGGCAACGTTCCCGAGGCCGGGCTGGAGTTCAACGCCGAACGCCGCGCAGTCCTCGACAACCACGCCGGTGCCACCCAGGCCCTCGCGGCCGAGGTCCGGGCGGGAACGGCTCAGCAGCCGGACCTCGTGCTGTGGCCGGAGAACTCCAGCGACATCGATCCCTACGAGAACGCCGACGCGCAGGCCGTCATCGAGTCCGCGGCCGCCGCCATCGGCGCTCCCGTGCTCGTCGGGGCCGTCCTCGACGGTCCCGGCCGCTTCGTCTCCAACACGGGGATCGTGGTGACCCCTCAGGACGGTCTCGCCGGGGCGCTCGAGGACGACAGCCGGCACTACGTGAAGCAGCGACCGGCCCCGTTCGCGGAGTACATGCCCTACCGCTCCTTCTTCCGGATGTTCAGCGACAAGGTCGACCTCGTCACCCGGGACTTCGTCCACGGTGACCACGTCGGGCTGCTGCGGATGGACGACGTCCGGGTCGGTGACGTCATCTGCTTCGAGGTCGCCTTCGACGACACCGTCCGCGACTCCGTGCGGGCCGGCGCGCAGTTCCTCGTCGTCCAGACCAACAACGCGACGTTCGGCTACTCCGGTGAGGCCGTCCAGCAGCTCGCGATGTCGCGGCTGCGGGCCGTGGAGAGCGGGCGGGCCGTCGTGCAGATCTCCACGGTCGGGGTCAGCTCGATCATCAGCCCCGACGGAACGGCCCACGACGAGAGCACGTTGTTCACCCAGGACGTCCTCCAGGGAGATGTTGTGCTGCGTTCCACCGAGACGATCGCGACGAAGGTCGGGGCCGGACCCGAGTACGTGCTGAGCGGCCTCGCGCTGCTCCTGCTGCTGACCGCCCGCCGCGGCACCCGGCCCGACCGCCGTGGCCGGGGCACCCGGCGGCGGGTCCCCGACGCGCCCACGGGTGATCCGGTGTCGGCGTGAGCGCCTCCTTCCTCCCCCCGGTGCGCCGGCGCCGCTGGACGTCGTGGATCCCGGTGGGCCTGGTGGTGCTGCTGGCGCTGGAGGTCTGGCTGCTCGTCCAGCTCGGGCACCTCGTCGGCGGTGGCTGGGTGTTCGTGCTGATCGTCGCCGAGACGTTCGGCGGGGCTCTCGTGCTGCGCCGGGCCGGGCGCAGGGCGGTGGCGGCGTTCCGCCAGACGGCGTCGGTGCCCTTCGGGGCGCCCGTCCCCGGCCAGCAGCCCGGCGTCGTCGGCAACGCCGTCCTCGCGGGGGCCGGTGGCGTGCTGCTCATCCTGCCCGGCCTGATCAGCGACGTCGTGGGCCTGCTGTGCATCCTGCCGCCGACGCGCCGGCTGCTGCGCGCCCTCTTCGTCCGCCTGGTGCGGACCCGGGTGGAACGCGCCGTGCGCGAGGCCGGGGGCGCGGTCGTCGTGGGTGACGTCGTCCGGGACGACGACATCGTCGACGGTGAGGTCGTCGAGGACCCGCGCGAACTCGGTCGCTGACCCCGACCGGCAGCTCCGGACACCACGAAGGCCGGCCCACCAGGTGGTGGACCGGCCTTCGTGGTGCGCGCTGGCTCAGGCGCTGCGCTTGATCAGTTCGCGGCTGCGGAGCAGCGCGAGCCTCTCGTCGAGCAGGACTTCCAGTTCGGCGATGGTGCGACGCTCCAGGAGCATGTCCCAGTGCGTACGCGCCGGCTTGCCGGCCTTGCGCTCCGGTGCGTCGGTGTCCGCACGCAGGGCTTCTGCCCCGCAGCGGCACTCCCACAACGGAGGCACGTCGGCCTCCAGCGACATCGGCACCACGACCGTGTGCCCCTCGGGGCAGTTGTACGTGACCATCTGGCGCTCGGCCGGTTCGACACCGGACTCGCTCTCGAGGCTCGCGGCTCCGAGGCGGGACCCTCGCAGGTTGCGCTCGCTCATAGTGACCTCCCCATCGTCCCCCTCGTCACGGCTACTCCCGCGGTCCGGGGAGAGTGAAGGGGACTTGATGGTTGAACGCCGTGACGACCCCCGCTGTTCCGCGACTTCCGCACTCGGAGTGTGGAGGTCATGTGCGCAGCGAGGTTGATTGGTTACTCAGCGTACTGGATCGGTACCTCGGCGTGCCTGCTGAACCCCGGCATCCACATCTACCCTCGACAGGAGCAACGCCCCCACCACGAAGAAGACCAGCAACGCCATCAGCGCCGGGCGGTAGGAACCGGTCAGTTGCGCGACCAGCCCGAAGACCAGTGTGCCCAGCCAGCTCGTCCCCCGCTCGCCGGCCTGGTAGAGGCTGAAGTACTCCGCCTCCGCCCCCACCGGCACCAGCCGGCTGTAGAGCGAGCGCGACAGGGCCTGCGTCCCCCCGAGTACCACTCCGATGAGCACGGCCAGACCCAGCCACGTCGGGAACGCACCCCGTGGGACCCCGAAGGCGATCACCACGACCACCGTCCACAGGCCCAGCCCACCCATGACGGTCCGCTTCGCCCCGAACCGACCGGCGAGGCGGCCGAAGAGCAGCGCCCCGAGGAACGCGACGCCCTGCACCAGCAGGATCGTGGTCAGCAACTGCGCCTGGCTGAAGCCGAGCTCCTCCTGGCCGTAGACGCTCGCCGCCGCGATGACGGTCTGGATGCCGTCGTTGAAGATCAGGTACGCCACCAGGAACCGCAGCACCTGGGGGTGGGCCGGCAACCCGCGCAGGGTGGCGATCAGCTGGCGCACCGGCGCCGTCAGGGACCCCTGCGCACCGGGCGCGAGGTCGAGCACCGGGCGGGCCGGCAACCGCCGCAGACCGAAGAACGGCACGAACGTGAACAGTCCCCACCACAGCCCGGCCGAGGCCAGCGAGACCCGCACCGCCCACTCGTCGTCGAGACCGAAGGTCGACGGCGTGGACACCAGCAGCAGGTTGATCGCCAGCAGCAGGAAACCCCCGAGGTAGCCCGCGGCCCACCCGCGCGAGGAGACCTCGTCGCGGTCCTCCGGGGCCGCGACGTCGCAGAGCAGCGCGTCGTTGACCACCAGGGAGCAGACCAGGCTGACGACCGCGACGAGGGCCAGCAGGACCCCCAGCCACCACCGGTCCCCACCCATCGCGACCATCGCCGTCCCGGCCGCCGCGCCGACCCAGGCGAAACCGGCCAGCAGGCGGTGCCGGTGACGGCTGCGGTCGGCCAGCGCCCCCACGAAGGGCAGCACCAGCGCCGCGAGGATCGTCGCCAGGGTGATCGTGTAGAGCGCCAGCGAACCCGGGGCGATCGGCAACCCCAGCACGGACAGGGTGCGGGCGCAGCCGTCCGGCGCCTCCGGGCACGCCGCCCGGCGGGCCAGCACCGTGAGGTAGGGCGCGAACAGGACCGTCTGGGTCGTGGTGACGAACGCGGAGTTGGCCCAGTCGTAGACGTACCAGGAACGACGCGCCCGCCCCAGGGCCGGGTCGAGCGTCGTGCTCACGAGGACCACTCACCGCGGGCGAGCAGGACCTCGCGCAGGACGTCGGCGCGGTCGGTGATGATCCCGTCGACCCCGAGGTCGAGGAGAGCACCGATCTGCACGGCGTCGTCGACGGTCCAGACGTGCACCTGCGCGCCCGCACCGTGCACGGCGTCGACGAAGCGCCGGGACACCACCTCGACCCCGTTCTGGCGCACCGGGACCTGCACGGCGTCGACCCCGGCCAGGGCCCGCCGCACCAGCGGCGGGGTGCGCAGACCGGTCCCCACCAGGGCCAGGGCGGTGGAGCGCGAGGACGCCGACGTCGCCTCGGCCCCGCCGACGGCGGTCAGCGCGGCCCGGCGACGGTCCTCCGCGAACGCTGTCACCAGGACCCGACCGTGCGCCCTCGTCCGACGCAGCACCGCGTCCAGTCCCGGGATCGCCGAGGTCGTCTTCACGTCGAGGTTGAACCGGGCCTGCGGGAACGAGCCCAGGACGTCCTCCAGCCGGGGGACCGGTTCCCGCCCGGCGATGCGGGCGCGGCGGACCTGCGCCCAGGGCGTCCTCGCCAGTTCACCCCGCAGGTCGGTGACCCGGTCCAGGCGCTCGTCGTGGAAGGCGAGCAGCTCACCGTCGGCCGTGGCCCGCACGTCGGTCTCCAGGTAGCGGTACCCCAGCTCCACCGCCGCCGCGAAGGCCGGCAGCGAGTTCTCCAGCCCAGCGAGCTCAGGGGTGGCGGAGAAGCCGCGGTGGGCCATCGCGATCGGTCCCTCCCACGCGCAGAACGCGTGCCGGGCCGGCGGCCGGGGAACCATCAGTCGGTGAACTCCCAGTGCCACGGTTCGAACTGCCCACCGCGGTTCTGCGCCCACGCGGGGTTGATCCAGCCGTAGAGGGCGGCGTTGCGGTCCATCCACAGGTGCTGCGGCGAGCCGGCGTTCTGGATCCCACCGCCGAGGTCGACGGCGATGCCCAACCCGTGACGGCTCGTGCCCGGCGTCGCGGCGAGTCCGGGTTTGCGCTGCTTGACGTCGATCTGCTCGGCCAGCGTCCGGTAGGAGTCGGTGACCGGGATGTTGGTGCCGAAGGCCTCGGCGTAGGCGGTGTTCAGCGCCGCGAACGCGTTCGCCGCGTCGGAGCGCAGGACGTGGTTCGGTGCACTCGCCAACGGGCACAGGGCACTGCGGGGGATGAGCCCGTTCGCGTACCCGGCGAGGCTGATGTCGGTATTGCAGTCGCCGACCGCGCCGTAGCCACCGGAGGAGGCGGCGGCGAGGGCCGCGTCGGCCTGGGCCTTCGCGGTGGCCAGGTTGGCCGCGCGTTCGGCGTCGGAGTTCGCCGTGCCGGCGGCGGTGCTCTGCAGGACGGCGAGGGCGGCGACCTGCGTGCGCTGCTGGGCGAGCAGACCGTCGGCCTGCTGCTTGGCCGAGGTGGCGATGTCGGCCTGGGTCTGCGCCTCCAGGCGGGCGGCGGCGGCCTTCTGGGTGGCGTCGATCTGGTCGCGCTGGGCCTGTTCGTAGGCCTCGACGGCGTTGCTGCGGCCGTCGCCGATGCGCTTCACCGAGGCGAGGGCGCTGGCGGTGTCGTCGGTCGCTCCGCCCCGTAGGACGTCGACCAGACCCGAGTACTCCCGCAACCCACCCGCACCACCGCGGTAGGACGACGCCGCCCACTGCCCCAGGTCCTTCTTGCCCTCGGCCAGGGTGATCTCGGCCTGGCGCAGCCGCTCCTGCTGGACCGCCTCCTGGTCCACGGCGGCCCGCCGTGCCTCGTCGGCCTGCTGGAAGTTCTCCAGGGCCGTGCTGGCCTGCTTCGCGAGGGCGTCCAACTGCGACTGCGCCGCGTCGAGCTGGGACTGCACCTGCGCGGCCTGCGCCGCGGACGCCGCGGCCTGGCGCTGCGCCTCGGCGAGCTGCTGCGGGGAGGGCGTGTCGGTCCCGACGGAGATGGGGGTGATGGAGGCGGGCGTGACGGTGACCGCCGTCGCGGGCGCGACGACGCCCAGGCTCAGGCAGCTGCTGCCGACCACCGCTCCGGCCAGGAGCAGGGTCGCGCGCAGTCGCTGCGAGCGGCGGGCGGGGCGGGCCTGCGGTGAGAGCACGTCGTGCACGTCCAGTGTGGTCGGGGGCGCTGGCCCGGTGTGGCTGCGTCGGAGTCGTGTGGAGGTCCGGTGCGGACCGTCGGGCCGGACACTACCGTCCGCAACCTCGGCACCACGAGGACCCACACGTAGCTGTGGACAACGAACGTGACCAGCATCACAACCCGGAGGGATGATGATTCGTCACGTTCCGCATCGTTCCAGACGCCGTGGTGCCATCATCCGGCGGTGCCAGCGCCCCACCCCGAGACTCACCCCGACGGCCACGTCCTGGACGCCGTGGCCCGTGCCGCGGCCGACGACGCGGGCGGCATCGACCCCGCCCTGCTCGGCGACTTCCTCGACGCCGTCTGGGGTGCCGTCGTCGAAGGACGACGGCTCTCCACCGCGCGCACCGCCCGCTACCGCAGCGTCGGGGAAGGGGCCGCGACCTCGGGCGTGGCGTTGCGCGCCCTGCTCGACCTCTACCTCTCCGCCGCGTGGCGGCTGTGGCGGCACCTCCCGCCCGTCGCCGCCGCGCACGCGGACCCGGACGGGGTCGTGACCGCCGGAGAGGTCGTCCTGCGGGCCACCGACGACGCCGTCGCCTCGCTCACCGAGGGCTACCAGCTCGCCCGTCGCCAGCTCGTGCGCCGGGAGGAGTCCGACCGCCGGGAATTCGTCGACGACCTGCTGGCCGGCACTGCCGACGTCAGCGGCCTGCTGCGCCGCGCCCCGCGCTTCGGCCTCGAGCTGACCGGCCCGCACGCCGTCGCCGTCGTCCGCGCGCAGACCCCCTTCCGCGACGGCAGCCCCCAGCTGGCTGTCGTCGAACGCCGCCTGCAGGGCAGCGTCGCCGACGCCGACCCGCTCGTGGCGACCAAGGACGGCGCCCTCGTCGTCGTCTTCGCCGCCCCCGACCGGGCCGCGGTCGACGAGGTCGTCCTGCGGTTGCGCGACGTCCTCGGTCCCCCCGACCGCACCGCCTGGCGCGCCGGCGTCGGACGTCCGGCCGCGGGGGCCGCGGGTGTCGTCGGCTCCTTCGAGCAGGCCCGCCGCGCCCTGGAGCTCGGCCGCCGCCTCGGGGCGGGGGACCCGGTGGCCGACGCGGCCGACCTCCTCGTCCACGAGGTCCTGCTGCGCGACCCGGGCGTCGCCCAGGACCTCGTCGAGTCGACGCTGGCCCCGCTGCGCCAGGTGCGTGGGGGAGTGGAACCCGTCCTGGCGACCCTGGAGGCGTACCTGGACTCCGGCGGCAACGCGACCGAGACCGCGCGGCGGTTGCACCTGTCGGTGCGGGCCGTCACCTACCGCCTGGCCCGGGTGCGCGACCTCACCGGGATCGATGCGACCCGCGCCGAGCACCGCTTCGGGCTGCAGGCGGCCGTGCTCGCCGCCCGCGCACTGGGCTGGCCGGGGGAACGCGCCTGACGACTCTGCCGGATGTCGGCAAGGAAGAGTCGCCAACTCGTCCAATTCTCGACTCCGCTTTGCCATCTACCGGCAGTCATCATGGGTGAAAGCGGCAAACGTCGCCACGAACCCTCACACACCGGGAGATCGCAGTGGACCTGGGGTTGAACGTCCCCCTGTGGGCCTGGCTCGCGCTCGGCGCGGTCATCGTCGTCATGCTGGCGATCGACCTGCTGTCCCACCGCGGAGCCCACGTCATCGGCTTTCGCGAGGCGGCCATCTGGAGCACCGTCTGGGTCGCGATCGCGCTGGCCTTCGGCGGCATCATCTTCTGGGCCTACGGCGTCGACGCCGGTACCCAGTACACGACGGCCTGGTTGCTGGAGAAGAGCCTCTCCGTCGACAACCTCTTCGTGTTCGCGCTGATCTTCGGGTACTTCAAGGTCCCCCGCGAGTACCAGCACCGGGTCCTCTTCTTCGGGGTCTTCGGCGCCCTGATCTTCCGCGCCATCTTCCTCGGCGTCGGCGTCGCGGTCGTCGAGCGCTTCACCGTCATCCTCTTCGTCTTCGGCGCCATCCTGCTGTGGTCGGCCTGGAAGATGCTCAAGGGCGACGACGGCGAGGAGAGCGACCAGAGCAACAACATCGGTGTCCGGATGCTCAAGCGGGTCATCCCGCTGAAGGACGAGTACCACGGCACGAAGTTCTTCATCAAGGAAGCCGGCAAGCGCTACGGCACCCCGCTGCTCGCCGTCGTCGCGGCCATCGAGGCCGCCGACCTGATCTTCGCCGTCGACAGCGTCCCGGCCGTGCTCGCGGTCTCCAGCGAACCGTTCATCGTCTTCTCCTCCAACGCCTTCGCCATCCTGGGGCTGCGGGCGCTGTTCTTCCTGCTCTCCGGTCTGCTCGAGCGCTTCCACCTGCTCAGCAAGGCGCTGGCCTTCATCCTCGCCTTCATCGGCGTGAAGCTGTTCTTCCAGGCCGGGCACGAGGTCATCAGCCCCTCGATCCCGCACATCCCGACCTGGGTCAGCCTCGGCGTCATCGTGATCTCGCTGACGCTGGCGATCGTGCTCAGCCTGCGCCACCCGGCGCCGGCCGCGGTGGACGGGGCCTCCACCCCGGAGTCCACCGACGAGTCCACCGACGAACCCGCGGGGGAGCCGGTCGACAAGCACTGAACCGCAACGCCCCGAACGCCCGTCCACCCCTCCCGGGTGGGCGGGCGTTCGGCCGTCCGGGCGGGGTTCCTCGCGCCGGGCTCAGGTCGGAGTCGGTGCACGCCGACAACAGTGACTGACCGTCGAGCCCAGCGGCGTCAGGAATGGAGCCCTCCCACCGTGAAGCAGTTCTCCTGCGGCGACGTCGTCGCCGGGTGCCCGCGCACCTTCACCGCCCACGACAGCGACTCCATCCTCAACGAGGTCTCCGGTCACGCCCGCCACGACCACGGGCTGCGCGACGTCCCGGCCGAACTCGTCGGGCAGGTGCTGCTCGCCATCCGCGAGGTCCGCTGAGCCCGGCCCGGCGCTGCGTGGTGCACTTGCGCCCGTGCGCACCCCGCTGTTGACCGCCGCCGCCGCGAGCTACCTCGCCAACTGCGCCCTCGGCGCGGCCGTCGCCACCCGGGTCCTGGACACCTCGGGGTTCCGCTGGGTGCACCACGCCGTCTACGTCGCGACCGCCGTCCTCACCGCCGCCGCCGGGGCCGAGCTCGCCCTGCGCCGCGACCGGGCCTTCTTCCGCCTCCTCCCCGCGGCGCTCCCGCTGCTGGCGATCCCGGCGGTACCGGCCCGCACGCGCTGGCACCCCGTCATCGCCGGCAGCGCCGCCCCCGCCTACGTCGCCGCCCTGGCGAGCTGAGCGGCCGTGGAACTGCGCGCGGCGATCGCCGCCCGACGGACCACCAACGGGGCCTTCCTGCCCGACCCGGTGACCTCGGAGCACCAGCGGATCCTCATGGAGGTCGCCGCCCGGGCCCCCTCGCAGCTGAACAGCCAGCCGTGGCGCTTCGTCCTGGTCGAGTCCCGCGACACCATCGCCGAGGTCGCGCGGGTCAGCGGCGCGTCGATGACGACGGCCATGGGCAACGGGACGTTCTTCGAGCGCTACAAGCGCTACTTCCGCTTCAGCGCCGCGGAGATGGAGAGCAGCCGTTCGGGGATGCTCTTCGACAAGCTCCCCGCGCCGTTGCGCCCCTTCACCCGCAGCGTGTTCACCCGACGCGGGCAGTTCGTGATGAACCTGCTTGGGGTCCCGCGCAAGCTCGGCCGCCAGAACCGGGACCTGGTCGCCGGCTCCCCGCTGCTGCTGGGGGTGATGCTGGACCGCGCGGAGTACCGGCCGGGGGAGTTGTCCGGCTTCTACTCGCTGTTCTCGATGGGCGCGGCGATGGAGAACGTCTGGCTCTCCACGACGGAGCTCGGTCTGGGGATCCAGTTCGTCAGCTTCCCCATGGAGGTCCCCGGGGCCTGGGAGACGCTGGTGGACCTGCTGAAGGTCCCCGACGACCTCGAGCTGATGGCCGTCTACCGGATCGGCTACCTCCCCGAGCAGGCCCGTCGGCCGGTGATCGACTGGTCGAGCCACGAACGGCGGCGGGTGTCGCAGTTCGTCTTCCGCGAGGACTGCCGCACGCCCCAGGAGGGCTGGGACGCCGAGAGCGGTCTGTAGGGCGTGTCCTGCGGATCAAGAAGACGGCTGACATCGAGTCGGCGTGATCGTGCTTGCATGCGGTGGGAGAACAACCGCTGACGCCTTCGAACACTTGTGCGATCATGAGTGCGTCGTTCGGGAAAGTGGAGTCCACCAGAGTGGTGTACGACCACCCCCGATGACGGGCGTGGCTAAGACGTAGAAGGCGGCCACCGCGTGATGCTTCGACCTGAGTTCCCACTCAAGACCGAAGAAGGACCACGCGATGACCGCCAACCCCATGATGGACCCTCCCCGCTTCGTCGACGAGCAGCTGGCGCAGGCGAGCCCAGACCTGCTGCGCGAGCTGATGTCAACTTTCATCAACACACTCATGTCCGCTGACGCCGACGCCGTCTGCGGAGCTGCCTACGGCGCTACGAGCCCGGAGCGGGTGAACTCCCGCAACGGCTACCGCCACCGCGACTTCGACACCCGTCTCGGCACGATTGACGCCGCGATCCCGAAGCTGCGTTCCGGGTCGTACTTCCCGGACTGGCTGCTGGAGCGACGCCGCCGCGCTGAACGGGCCCTGACAACCGTCGTTACCACCGCCTACCTACTGGGAGTCTCGACGAGGCGGATGGAGAAGCTCGTCGAGTCGTTAGGGATCACGAGGTTGTCGAAGTCGCAGGTCAGCGAGATGGCCAAGGACCTCGACGTCCAGGTCGAAGCCTTCCGCACGAGGAGACTTGACGCTGGTCCGTACACGTTCGTCGCTGCCGATGCGCTGGTGATGAAGGTCCGTTAGGACGGCCGCGTCGCCAACGTCCACGCGATGCTCGCCGTCGGGCTCGACGCCGACGGTCACCGCCAGATCCTCGGCCTGCAGACCTCCAGCGCGGAGGACAGCGCGGGCTGGTTGGGTTCTTCCGCGATCTCACCGCCCGCGGCCTGAGCGGCGTCCGACTCATCACCTCCGACGCCCACGCCGGCGTGGTCGCAGCGATCGGGGCGCCCCTGCCCGGCGCCAGCTGGCAGTGGTGCCGGACGCACTACGCCGCGAACCTCATGTCGGTTACACCGAAGACGTTGTGGCCTTGGGTGAAGACGTTGCTGCACAGCGTCTACGACCAGCCGGACGCGGACTCGTTGCACGCCCAATTCGACCGCCTGTTGGACGCCGTGGAGCAGAAACTGCCGAAGGTCGCCGCCCATCTGGACGCGGCCCGCGCCGACGTTCTCGCGTTCACCGCGTTCCCGAAGGAGGTCTGGCGTCAGGTCTGGTCGAACAACCCGCAGGAACGGTTGAATCGGGAGATCCGCCGCCGCACCGACGTCGTGGCTATCTTCCCCGACCGCGACTCCCTGATCCGCCTCGTCGGGGCCGTCTTGGCTGAGCAGGACGATGAGTGGACCGAGGGCCGGCGCTACCTCGGCCTGGACCTGCTGGGCCGTTGTCGGTTGATCGCGATGCCCGGCGGAGCCGACACCATCGAGACCGCGTCGGAGGTGAACTCCGACCTCACTCTGCAGGCCCTGACGGCCTGATCACACGGAGCATCTCGCGGCGAACGTCGTACACCACCTCCATGGACTTGACCTTCGGGAGGTACTGGCGCAGTAGTAGCTTCGTCAGCACTCCTCGATGTGCGTCTACGGGTGGAGGTCGTATGTTCAAGTCCTTAACCATCGGGTCGTCGCCGGTGGCGACCGTCGACCTAAACCTGATCTCCGTTGAAGCGGCGCAGGCCACGTTCACGCTGAACGTTCGTCACACCAGCTCAGCGACGCACGACGTCACCTCTAACCTGTTCGATGAAGCTGGCGCTTTCGGCGAAGATCCAGGCGGCCCAGCGAGGCTACGACTGACGTTGAACTTCTCTGACGGGCAGTCGGTGGACAACGTGTCCTCACTACAGCGGCAAGCCCCCACCAGCGGTGGTAGCGAACACTCCTCACCATCGGCCAGTGACTTGCCCCTGCTGGCCGGCGGTGAAGGCGGCTCGTACATGACCGACGACGACCCGACGCGAACCGCAGAACGGACTTTCCGGCTGCAGCCGCTGCCAGCGGGGAAGCTGGTGAGCATCGACTTCCGGTGGCCGGGACTGCAGATCCCTGACACACGCACCGGGTGGACGTAACCCTTCTCGAGTCCGCCGTAGTTCCGTCGCGATCCCATGGTGGTTCGACTCACGTCGTGGCGCGGTTCATCGAAGGTGCAGCATGATGCAAACGAGGATCACCTCGCTGCGGAAGTAGGCAGCGCGTTTGGCGTAGCGGGTGGCGAAGGCGCGGAACTGTTTGAGTCGGTTGATGCAGCGCTCGACGACGTTGCGCTGACGATAGATTTTGGAGTCGAAGGCGGGTGGCCGTCCACCGGTGGAGCCCTTGGCTTTGCGCCGGGCGATCTGGTCGCTCTTCTCCGGAATTGTCGCTTTGATGCGTCTGCGCCGCAGTGCTTTGCGTGTGGGGGCGTGGGTGTAGGCCTTGTCGGCGATGGACCCGCTCGACGTGCAGGCGTCGGTTGTCCGCATACCCACTGCCGCGCAGCGCGGCCAAGGCGTCCAGCAGTGGCAGCAGTTGCGGGTTGTCGCCGGCCCGACCTGGAGTGAGGATCAATGCGAGCGGTAACCCGGACGCGTCGACGGCCAGGTGCAGCTTGGACGTCAGTCCTCCGCGGGAGCGCCCGAGGTACTCTCCCTCGACCGCGAGGGCTTCGATCCAGGATGCACAGCCCCGTTACCTTGTTCTTGCCCCCAAGGTGGGGGCGCAGGCCAGCGGTCCCGGTATGACTCGAAGCCCCTGTCGTCATGATCGAAAAGTGGCTCTCCTGACACATGTGTGAAGCCGTCACCGGCCTCCCCGCCCCGGTAGCGGCGGGCAGAACCCACCCAACGCCAGCATCGCCAACCCCACCAACGGTGCCGAAGAGTGGAACCCGAACGCCACCCGCGTCAGGACCCGGATCTTCGTGTTCATCGACTCCACCAACCCATTCGAGAGGCCATGCTCGAACGTCGCCTCGATCGCCGGCCGGTGCCTGATGATGTTGCGCGAGAGAGCCACAAACGCCGGGATCCGACACCGCCGGGCCCACCCGATCCACCGATCTAACGCCTGGCTCGCCGCGCCCGGACCGTCCTGACGGGCGATCCGGAAAACCATCCGCAGACCCTCCTTCAACAGGTACGCCCGATGCAGGCGCGGATCCGTCCGCGCGATCCATCCCAACTGCGCCGCCTGGTTCTCGCTCAAGTCTTCAGGGTTCCTCCACAACGCCCACCGCGCCCCCTTCAGCGACCGCGCACCCCCGGTCGCCGCCGGCGCTCTACCCAGCGATCGGTCACGACCAACCGCGCCTCGAGCCCGGTTCCACGAACCCCGACGCTCCTCGTCCAACGCCTTGCTCGCCCACTGCACGACATGGAACGGATCAGCACAGCGCACCGCGTTCGCACACCGCTGCGCCACAACCGTCGCGATCCAGTTCGCACCGTCGGCGGAGACGTGCGTGATCGACGCCGACCGCTCGGGACCGAGTGCGTCGAAGAACCCCCGCAGCGTCTCCTTGTCCCGCCCCGGCGCGGCCCACACCAACCGCCCGGTGTCGTGATCCACCACGATGGTCAGGTACTTGTGGCCGCGTTTGTAGGAGATCTCATCGATGCCGATCCGCGCCAGCCCCGCGAACCGGTCCGCCCCTGTCAATGCGCCCGCCGTGACCCGCTCGACGATCACCCCAACCGTCCGCCACGCCACCCGCATCAACTGCGCCACAGCTGATCGGGACGTGTGAACCGCCAGCCACGCGACCTGCTCGTCAAAGGCGAGAGTGTGACCGGCGTCGTGACGAGCCCACGGCACGGCAGCCACCACCACTCCATGCCTTCGGCACTGGACCCGCGGCGCTGCCGCTTGGACGAACGCGCGCACACTGCCCACGTCCAGCGCCCGCCACCGCCGGACTCCGCGCCCGGCATCGAAGCGGCGGCACGGCCGCCGACACCGCCCGCACCGGTTAGCGGCGCGCTTAGGCACCCGCACCGACACGACGAGCACCCCGGCGTCCTCGTCGAGCTCGACGTCTTCGACGACGGCCTGCTGCAGTCCGAGCAGCTCAACCCATATCCTGGCTCCGCGCACGCCGTTCTCCCGTGGTGACGATCATGATCTCGACAATCAGGACCGTAGCCACCAGGACGGCGTGCGCCCTGCATCTCAGCTGCTCAGAGGCGTCGGGACAGCCAATCTGAGCTCATACATGTGTCACAAGAGCCCTGTTGTCAACGCGGCGGGAACGACGCGATGTCGTCGCTCCACTGTGCTGCGGCCGTCTGCAGTCGCCTCCGGTCGAGCCTGAACGGAACGCTGTACTCGTACAGGTCGGGTCTGGACTGCGCCGTCCAGCCGGGCTTGCCTGCCACCGCCTCCAGCGAGAGGTGGACGCGCAGCAGGGTTTCTTCACCCACCACCGAGGCCACGCTGAAGGCGAGGTTCGGCTCCGTGAAGGCGAGTAGGTGCTCGCCGTCCTCACCAGGGCTGTCGGTCGGCTCGATCCGTCCTTCGGCGGCGGCCTGCAGCCAGCGGTGCAGTTCGTGGGCTTCCCAGGTGGTGAGGCTGGGGTCGTGGAACGTCCACGACTCCCCGGCTGCTGTGCGTACCTGCCCGTGAACGTTGAGCCAGTTCGCGTCCCAGTCGCCGGGAGTGTTGAGCGCTGGGTACTGGTAGCCGGTAGGTCGCAACTCGAAGAGGGCGCCGTCGGTGGAGGTGAGGTGCACTCGATGATTGTCTGGCACCGACGCTGGCAGGGACCCGCCTGAGGTGACCTCCTGACCTGATTGATCGTCTGGCGTTGCAGGGCGCCGCCGCGAGGCCAGGGTGCGACGAAGGACCGCCCCCGTTGGTACCCCGATCTCCATGGTGTTCTGGTCAGCGGAATGACCGTGAAGTCGTGAGCACGCCGAAGGAACGCAGCTCGTGGTGAGACCGGAAGATCAGGTGAGGTGCTCGAAGGCTTCCTCACCGGGCCGCCAACACATCCAACCCTTGTCCTCGAAGCCGAAGAGCATGGCGATCTCTGGCCCCTCGATCTCGTCCGGGGTGGGCAGCAGGACGATCGCTCCGCCGGTGAGCTCCAGACGCAGTCCCTGGGCCCTCGCCTCCGTCGTCGCGGTCACGGTCCCTGCTATGAGCGAGACCAGGACATCGGCGTAGCCGCTCTCTCCGGGCACGATCCGCCGGCCGGCTGCTTCTACGACGGGCATGACGTCGCAGTTGAGGACGGGGGCATCGTGTGTCGGGCCGTCGAAGCGGAGCTGGACGTAGTCCATGACGAACTGGACCGAGAAGAGGCGGAACCCGACCAGACGTCCTAGCAGGTCGTTCCAGGCGTAAGTCTGATCGTGGAGGGGCATGTCCGTCATCTTCCCCGAGCGGCTCAGGGCTGTTGCTCACCGTGGAGCGCACGGTCTTGGCGTACGGTCTGCAGTCTGACTAGTGAGCGCGACGTCGCCGACCGCGCGCATCGTGGGATGACCGGATGGGCCTCAGCAGGTTCGCGTCGGTGGGCTCGTGTCCGGTCATCACTGAGCGAGGTCGCAGGTGAGCTCGCGGAAGGGGCGGTCACCGGGTCCGGTGAAGTCTTGGACGGGGATGAAGCCGGCCTTGCGGCACAGGACGAGGGAGCGGTCGTTGAAGGTGGCGACGGCGGTGCGCAGCTGGTGGGGGTGGAAGAGTTCCCGGGCCAGGACGGCGACCTGCTCGAAGAGTCCCGACGCTAGGCCTCGGCTGGTGAGGTCGGGGTGGACGCCGAGGCCGACGTCGAGGACTCCGGCTTGGGGTTGTTGTCCGTGGACGCGGGCTTCGGGGCCGAAGACGCAGAAGGCGATGACCGTGCCGTCGTCATTGGTGGCGGGGTAGTAGCCGCTGCCGTCGGGGTCGCGGTGGGTGAAGAGGTTGGTGTTGGTGGGGTCGACGTTGTAGAGGTCGAAGGGCGGAGGGTAGGCCCAGGCGGCAACGGTGCGGGCCTCGTCGTGGGTGAAAGAGCGTCTCAGTAGGGTCGGCACCTGCTGCACGGTAGCCAGATGGCTCCGCAACAATCGCACGACTTATGCGCCATGGTCGCGGCATCTCCAGCACCGGGATCACCCGTATCGTGGGATGACCGTGACGTCGCCTGGATGGCCTAGTGGGTATCTCAGCCGGCATCTTCGGCGTTGCGAGGTATGGCAGGGTCGGATCGTGGGCGCACCTGTGACAGTTCTCGGGAAGGATCTCGTCGTCGAGAAGGCCTGGTCCCGTCGTCCTCGCGTCATGCACAACGGTCAGGAGCTGCCGCGCGATCGTTGGGGAGCTCCCGTCCTGGTGGATGAGGAGGGCCGTAGTCATCAGGTGCAGGCCGGTTTCAGTTGGCGTCAGCTCAGTCCCACGGTGGAGCTGGATGGGCGCACCGTTTTGGCCTCCGCCCCGCTGCCGATACCGGTGCGGGTGGTGTTGCTGGCCTTCGTGGTCGTCGGTTTCTTCGGGGGCGCGATCGGGGTGGTGCTGAGCATGAGTGCGGCACTGGTCAGTGCCGCCCTGTTGCGCCGGCCTGGTAGGAACGCTGGTCACGTGATCGGTGCCGTCGTGGTGCCGCTGGCGGCGGTCGTCGTCTTCCTGCTCGTCGCGGTGTGGTTGTCGTAGGGCGAGGATTGGGTTGCCCCTACTTCAGTTGAGCCTCGTCGGTCGGTTTGACCGCGTGACGTAGCTGCCACCCATCAGTGCAGCAGACCCCAGACCGATCGTATGCGAGGTCGCCACCCGTCGGCTTCGGTCGACGGGTCGAACCGCTGCCTGAAGGCTGGTGTGAGTGGTGCGTCGTAGGCTCCGCGGTGTGATCCGACGATGAGCAAGCTCGACGCCCAGCGGGCGATGCGCGAAGCCAACTACGCCCGCAACAGCGGCCCCCGCGCAGCAGCCAACGGGAAACCGGTAGTGGCTCCGGCTGCTCGTACGGCACAGCCGGCTGGCGCCGCGGCAGCCGCTCTGGGGGCACCCACGGATGGGCGGTGCGGGCACAAGTCCATGAATGGCCGGGCATGTTCCCGTGAGGCGGCGCACCCCGAGAAGAACCACCGCTACAGCTGACGGCGACCCGTGGATCGATGGATCCAGAGCGCGGCCCGGTTCCCGGACAGCTTGATCATGACCCACTTCTCCGGACGTGCGCCGGCCTCTTCTGCCCGTCCTGCGACTGTTGCGGCGGGCCTGGAGGACTCACGTCTGCTTGGCCTGCTGGCTGCGCGATATCAGTGCTCGAGGAGTTGGGCGTTGCGTGCCTCGATGGCTTCGGCGGTCGTGGGGAAGATCATGGGCAAGCCGAACGTCTCCGTCTCGGTCTGGATCCGCTCCGCGACGGGACGGAAGCTGCGTTCGTACTCCACGAAAGCGCGCTCGATGTCGCCGCCGGTGGTCACGAAGGCGTCGTAGAGGGCCGTGGCGCCGAGGATCGCGACCGAACCGCCCATGCCGGCGGCCGGTGAGGGGCAGTACGCGGCGTCCCCGACGAGCACCACCCGACCCGATGACCACCGCGGCAGGTGGATCTGGCTCAGCTTGTCGAAGTAGAAGTTGTCGGCGCTCAGGGCGGCGTCGACGACGTCGGTGAACGGCTCACCGGCACCGGCGAACTCCTCGCGGATGATCTGCTTCTGCTCCTCGAGGTCGTGGTAGTCGTAGCCGATCTCCTGCTCGGCGTGGAACACGAGGACGACGTCGGTGCTGTCCTGGTAGGAGTTCAGCAGCAGCGTCCGGCCGGGGGTGTTCTGGATTCGTGAGGTCCAGGACGGGATGAACGCGCCGTCCACGACGGTGACGGAGGTGTAGTGGTGCAGGAAGTGGCTGTAGTCGCTCTCCGGGCCGAAGTGAAGGCGGCGCACGGCGGAATGGTTGCCGTCGCATCCCAGCACCATCGCGAAGTCGCGGGCGGCAGCGTCGCGGAAGGTCGCGCGGATGCCTTCGGGGACGTCGGTGAGGGAGGTGATGGAGTCGTCGAAGATCACCTCGGCGGTGTCTCCGAGCGCAGCGAACAGGATGGCGAGGAGGTCGTCGCGGTGGATCTCGACGTCGTCGCGGCGGTGGATCTCGTACTCGTCGATGACGATGTTGGTGTTGGTGTCTTCGGAGGTCTCCGGTTCCATCCGCGCGATGGTGGCGCCGTCGATCTCGGCGAACTCGGTGGTGCGTGGCGGGAGTGCTTTGGCCTGCACCGCTGCGAGGATGCCCAGGCGTTCGGCGATGGCCATGGTGTCGTTGCGCAGGTCGACGGGGGTCCCGCCCTTCCTCAGTCCTGTGGCGCGTTCGACGATGGTGACGTCGTAGCCTAGGCGCTGCATCCAGATCGCCGTGCTCAGGCCCGCGAAGCTCGCCCCTGAGATCAGGACCCGCTGCCTCTGCTCCGCCTGCTCTCCGTGTTCCGCCGGCTCCTCTGGCTGTGCCTGCTCCTCTTGCTGTGCCTGTTCCGCCTGCTGCGTTGTGACCGTCGCCATGACGTGTCCCTCTCGTCGGCCGTGCCCGTTAGAGTCAAAAGTGCAGTGACTCCATGCTTTGACGCTAACACGAAGTTGGTGTGACCCCAAGCTTTCTGCGAGCATGGCGGCTGTGACCGAGTTGATGGGCCGCCGAGAGCGCAAGAAGCGGGAGACGCGCAACCGCCTGGCTGACGTCGCAGCCCGGTTGTTCGCCGAACGCGGCTACGACGCCGTGTCCGTGTCCGACGTGGCGAGCGCGGCGGGGGTGGCGGATCAGACCGTCTACAACTACTTCCCCACCAAGCCCGACCTCGTCTTCGACCTCGCCGAGGAGATGCTGGAGCGTTCTCGTCGTTGTGTGGCCGAGCGGGAGGTGGCCTTGACTCCGGCGGAGGCTCTGCGCGCTTCGGTGCACGAGGACATCGACCAGTTCGTGCGGGCGGATCCTGCTCTCGCCCGGGGTGAGTACCTCGCCCTGTCGGTGGCGAATGAGGATGTGCGCCGCTACGCGATGCGGTTTCGCCACGACCAGGCTGAGGCGATCGCGGGAGCCATCGCTGAGACCGATCCGGAGCTGAACGCTCTCGTCGCCCGTGCCCACGCCGGCGTCCTCGTCACCGTGATCCAGGCCGTCACTGAGCGGATCGGTGCGGCGATCTTGTCGGGGGCTGATCTGGGGTCGATCGCTGGGGAGTTGCACGCTGATGCCGATGTCGCGCTGACCGATGCCGCGGAGAACTTCCGCGCGTCGAAGGCGAGGGTCACCGCGGACGGTTCATAGCCAGTCGTCTCTCAGGGTTGCATCAGACCCCCCGCTTGGAGCGCACCGACGTCTCAGGTCGAAGAAGGACTGCAGGGCCAGACCCAGGATGGGTGGTGTCCGTCGGTGGCCCGTCGCGGGGCGCCAAGGTGGATGCCTACTCGGTCAGGGGTTCAAAGTAGATCTCGCGTCAGGGGCCGCAGGATCAGGCTGGTTGTCACGAAGCAATCGTGCGAGAGCAGCCGGGACCAAGGCTCGGCGCACCATTCGTCCGCGCTCGTTCAACAGCGCCAAGGGGCAGTTCACCCCGACACGCCAGAGTTCAGTCGCAGCCCAACGGGGCAGGGGTTCGGATGGGCTCAGGCTGCTCAGCTGCTGCTGGCGAACGGACGAGAGATGGGTCCACCACTGGGCGACCGCCTCGTCTTCACCGGTCGCCGACTCTGGTGACGTTCCGGGACGGGCTGTCAGCTCGGCTGTGACAGCGCGCGTTGCGACGGCCTCAGGCTGACGGGTAGTCAGAAGTGTCGAGGAGTCCACTGAAGCCGCGACGGGCGAGGGGGGCGGCGTCATGTGGGCACTGTCTCGTGGATGGTGAGCGCCCGCTTCTTGTCCTTGGTCCCACAACTGGGGCTCGCCTCCTGATCTGCTCGGTGGGGTGGCCGCGTTCGTCATGTCGTTGTTCAGCTCGATTGGGCTGCTGGGCTTCTTCGGCTTCGGATCCCTGGCCATCTTGTGGGTGCTCGTCACCGTGACCGGTTACCGCGCCATCTGCCGCTGTGACGTCGCCGGTCATCAGGCGTGGATGATGCGTGGCTTCGCCCTGACCTGTGTGGCCCTGACCTGTGTGGCCCTGACCTGTGTGGCCCTGATCTGTGTGGCCCTGATCTGTGTGGCCCTGATCTGTGTGGCCCTGATCTGTGTGGCCCTGATCTGTGTGGCCCTGATCTGTGTGGCCCTGATCTGTGTGGCCCTGACCTGTGTGGCCCTGACCTGTGTGGCCCTGACCTTGTGGTTGTCAGCACCGCCGATCCCGCAGGTCCTGGCAGGGGTGGCCTTCGAAGAGGTTCGCGTCGCTGCCTACGCACCGCTGCCGTTCCTGGCGTGTCTGCCCAACCTCGTGGTGTGCGAGTTCACGATCGAACGCCGCGGTCTACCCGCGTTGCGTCTCAGCCCCTCACCCACAGCCTTGGATTCGCGGCGCCCAGTGTGGCTTGAGCCTTCCCGCAGGGACCGCCTCGCTTCGTAGTGCGCCCGCGCCCACCGCGGGATGACCCTGCGGTGCTCGTGGTGCCGCACCGGGGCGGTGCTGCGACAGCGGTCCTGACGCCATGGGCATCGAGACCGCCGTCCAACAACTCCGCGCCGAGTGGTGATCAGACGGCGGTGCGGCCACCGTCGACGGGCAGGATCGCGCCGTGCACGAAGGCAGCGGCGTCGCTGGCGAGGAAGACGATCGCCTCGGCCATCTCCTCCGGGCGCCCCGGACGCCCGGCCGGACCCGCGGCGGCGAGCTGGTCGAGGGCCTCGCCCATGGCCGCGGTCCCCTCGGTGCGGGTCGGGCCGGGGCTGACGGCGTTGACGCGCACGCCGGCCGGTCCGAACTCCGCCGCCCACGACTTGGTCAACAGCACCAGCGCCGCCTTGCTCGCGCCGTACAGGCCCATCCCGGCCGCGCCGAACTCGGCGACCATCGTGGTCACGTTGACGATGGCGCCGTGTCCGCGCTCGGCCATGGCCGGGGCGAGGGCGGCCACGAGGAAGTAGGGCGCGGTGACGTTGACCGCGAGGACGCCCTCAACCTCTTCCGGGGTCGTGGCCGCGGTCGGGCCGAAGGGGAAGATGCCGGCGCTGTTGACCAGGACGTCGACGTGACCGCCGCCCAGCTCCCTCGCGCGTTCGGCCAGGGCGCGTGCGCTCGCCGCGTCGGTGAGGTCGGCGGCGGCGAAGTCGCCTCGGCCACCGGCGTCTCGGATCGCGGCGACCGTGGCGTTCCCGCGGGTGGTGTCGCGGCCGGAGACGATGACGTGTGCGCCGCGTGCGGCCAGGGCCAGGGCGGTGGCGCGCCCGATGCCGCTGGTGGCGCCGGTGACGAGTGCGGTGCGACCGATGAGGGACGTGCGGGCGGCGGGGGAGGTGTGGTCGCTGGGGGAGGTGGTCATGGGTGGTCCTTCCAGAGTGGAGTGGTTGCTCCAGAGTGCCGATCTGTTTCTGGAGAGACAACTCCAGAACAGGTACGCTCCACACCGTGCCCACAACCCCGTCCTCGTCTCGGACCCCGTCCTCGTCTCGGACCCCGTCCTCGTCTCGGACCGCACCGCAGCGCCGCCTCACCGCCAAGGGTGAGGCCACCCGCGCGCGCATCGTCGAAGCTGCCTCCGACCTGGTCTTCGCCCACGGCGTCACCCGCACCGGGACCGAGGACGTCCAGCGGGAGGCGGGCGTCAGCGCCTCGCAGCTCTACCACTACTTCGCCGACAAGCACGCCCTCATGCGCGCGGTCATCGCCCACCAGACCGCTCAGGTCCTCGCCGCCCAGCAGCCGGAGCTGGATGCCCTGGACAGCTTCGAGGCTCTGGGGCGGTGGCGGGATCGCCTGGTGACCCTGCAGCGTGCGCGCCACTGCGTCGGTGGGTGCCCGATCGGCTCGATCGCGGCTGAGGTCGCCGACCACGACCCCGATGCCCGGGCCGATCTGGTGGAGGGTTTCGAGCAGTGGGAGGCGCCGCTGCGTGACGGTCTCGGGCGGATGCGCGCGGGCGGTCTGTTGCGTGAGGACGCGGACCCCGACCGCCTGGCCTTGGCCCTGCTCGCCGCGCTGCAGGGGGGGCTGGTGTTGACGCAGACCCGCCGCACCACTATTCCGCTGGAGACTGCCCTGGACGCCACCATCGAGTTGATCCGCAGCTACGCGGTCTGAAGAAACTGTTCCAGCGTGTGCCATCGTCCGTGCCGGGTGGGGATGAGCAGGCGTCACGCGCACCGCGATGATATGTGGGTGATCGGGGGCTAACCTCCGGTCTGAGCCTCACCGGCTCGACGTCCTCAGCGTGGAGGCACCCTCATGACCGTTCTGGATCTTCGACTCACCCAAGGTTCAACGCCCTCTGGACTGCCCGCCGTGCGCCTGGGTGAGCCCTGGCTGGACGCCTACCTCGACTTCCTCACCGCCCGCTGTCGACCCAACAGCGTCCTGGCCGCCGGCTACGACCTGAAGGTCTTCTTCACCCTCATCGCCAAGACCCCGGCGGAGGTGACCGCCGCCGACGTGCTGGGTTTCATCACCGCCCAGCGAACAGGATCAGCGGAAGTGCTCGGCCCGGTGATCGCCGTCGTCGCCGACGCCGACGCTGCTGGAGGGGTCAGTGCCCGCACCGTTCGACGCCGGTTGTCCAGCATCAACGGTTTCTACACCTTCCTCCTCGCCCGCGGCGACATCACCGCCAACCCCGTCCCCCTCGGCCTGCCGACACGGCGCGAACACGACGAGCCCCACGACCGGCCTGGCGGCAGTCGCGGATCGAGAACCCCACTGGTCCGCTCCCCGCGGACCCTGCCGGTCATCCTCAACCCCGACGAAGCCGACGCCCTCACCACAGCACTCCGCACCCACCGCGACCGCGCCATGGTCGCCGCGATGCTGCTCGGGGGTTTGCGTCGCTGCGAGGTCCTGCGCCTGCGCCTGGAGGACCTGAACGTCGGGGCACGGCGGGTGTTCATCGCCGAAGGCAAAGGCGGACACCAACGCCAGATCCCGATCTCCAGGCGGTTCTTCACCCATCTCGGCGACTACCTCAGCCTCGAACGCCCAGCCGAAGCCGACCAGTTGGGGCACGGACACGTCTTCTGCGTTCTCAAGGGTCCCCGCCGCGGGCACCCACTGTCGGCCTCGGGACTCGACGAGGTCCTCGACGGAGCACGGCGCCGCGCCGGCCTGGCGCACGTCACCTGCCATCAGTTGCGTCACACCTGCCTGACCCGGCTGCGCGAAGCGGGCATGGCCCTGGAAGCGATCCAGGCCCAGGCCGGTCACGCGTCCATCGAATCCACCCGCATCTACCTCCACCTCGGCGATGACTGGCTGGCGGGGCAGTATCGCCGCGCCGCCGAAGCCATCGATGCTCAAGCGTTCGCTGGCCACCGCACTGCTCCACCCACTCCCGAGGTCATCTCACCGATCACGTCAACGGTCATGGGACTGCGAGGTCGGCGATGAAGCAACCCGACCGCTTCCTTAGCTGGGCCGAGATCGACTCTGAGGCAATGGGTGACGTAACAGAGCTGACCGTTCCCATGCACGCCTACCTGAGGCAGATCGCCACCACCTTGCGCTCCGGCAGTGTCCGTAACTCCGACATAGCGCTGCGCTGCTTCACCCAGTTCATGTTCCAGGAACACCCTCAGATCACCCGCTTGGCTGACGTTCGTCGCGTCCACATCGAGGACTACAAGCCCTGGCTGGCCACCCGCACCAACCAGCGCGGGAAACCCGTCACCGCCGCCACCCGCGCCCACCGCCTGGGCAACCTACGCACCTTCTTCATCCGCATCCGCGACTGGGACTGGCCGCAGGCCCCACCCACGGTTCCCATCCTCTTCGGTGACCTGCCGCGGCAGGAGAAACCCCTGCCGAAGGCCCTGGACGATGCGGCGGCGGCGAAGTTCCTGCGCGCTGCTCACGCCCGACCGCGTCTGCTCGAGCGGGTCATCTGCGAGGTCCTGATCCGCACCGGACTGCGCGTCGGGGAGTTCACCGGTCTGCGCCGCGACGCCGTCCGCCAGATCGGGGCTGGGCACTGGCTGCACGTTCCTGTCGGCAAACTCCTCGACGATCGCTACATCCCGCTGCACCCTCAACTGGTCGAGCTCATCGCCGATTACCGTGACCGCTTCGTCGACCCTGCCCACCCGCTGCTGCTGCCGCGGGAGAACGGCACACCCATGGACCGTTACAGCGTCACCCGCTGCCTGAACAACGTCGCCACCGCCGCCGGCATCGGCCACGTCCACCCCCATCAGATGCGCCACACCCTGGCCACTCAGGCCATCAACCGCGGCATGAGTTTGGAAGCCATCGCTGCCCTGCTGGGGCATCACTCGATGGACATGACCCTTCGCTACGCCAAGATCGCGAATCGGACCGTCGCTGATGAGTACTTCGCCGTCACTGAGAAGGTCGAAGCGCTCTACGCCGCCCACGACCCCGACAACCTCGACGGCGAGAACACTGCGTTGCCGGCCTCCGCGGCCGGCCCGGAGATGGCCCGCCTGCACCGCGAGATGCATCAGCGGATGCTGGGCAATGGCTTCTGCACACGACCTCCGGCGCTGGACTGCACCTTCGAGTCGGTCTGCGAGACCTGCACGTTCTTCCAGACCTCGATCGCCTTCCGACCGACGTTGCAGGCCCAGTACGACCACGCCGCCGAACATGATCAACAAGGGCGTCAGCAGCTCTTCGCGGGCCTCCTCAGAGGCCTCGACCAGCCCGCGTCCTGACCCCCTTGACACCGATCACCTGCATAAGCGGGATGACCGTGACACCGCAGCCACTGACGCCTTAGCGAGAGGCGGGCAGGTTGTCGTACTCCCGCATCGAGGATGCGCTGGGTGTTGCCACCGGAAGCTGAGCACTCGGGCCGGACCCCACGATGCTCAGAACCGGGCCGGACCCCACGATGCTCAGGACGCCGGTGGGGGCGCGCTTCCGCCCTGCGCGATCAGCGGGGAGGACAGTAGTCGCACCTCCGGGGTCGCGTCGCCGGCGATCCGCGCGGAGAGCATCTCGACGGCGACCCGGCCCATCTCGCTGATCGGTACCTCGACCACGTCCACCGGCTGCGGCAACCCGGCGGCCGCACCGGTGGCGCCCACGCTGACCAGCGACAGGTCCCTGGGGATGCGCACCCCCTGCTCCTCCAGGGTCGAGACCAGGTGCGGCAGCGCCGTCTCGTGGTGGACCACCAGCGCGGTCAGATCGGGCTGCTGTGCGCGCAGACCGTTCAGGCAGGTCCGGGCGGCCTCCGCGGTGGGGTCGCAGGACTGGGTCGCGACCCGCAGGCCCGCAGATGCGGCCTGATCGAGGAAGCTCGCCTGCAGGCGGTCGGCGTAGCCGGCCTGGTGGACCGATGAGGTGCTCGAGCTGACGAGGCCGATGCTGGTGTGCCCCAACCGGGCCAGGTGGTCCACGGCGGTGCGGGCCGCGAGGGCGAAGTCGAAGTCCACGCAGGACAGCCCCTGGGTCTCGCGGGGCAGGCCCATCAGCACGGCCGGACGCCCGAGGCCCGCGAGCAGCCCGATCCGGGGGTCGTCGACCGCGATGTCCAGGACGATCAGCCCGTCGACCAAGGCGGTGGCGGTCACCCGCTCCAGCCCCGCGGAGTCTTCCTGGGTGAGCAGGAGGACGTCGGCCTCGTGGCGCCGGGCGGTCGTGGTCACCGCCCGCACGAACTGCATGACCACGTTGACGTCGGCGTCCTCGTGCAGGGGGACGACGAGGCCGATGACGCCCGTGCGGTTGGAGGCCGACGCCAGCGCCCGGGCCCCTGCGTTGGGTCGGTAGCCGAGGAGGGCGACGGCGTCCAGGACGCGGGTGCGGGTGGGCTCGGAGATCGAGCGCTTGCCGCTCAGCACGTAGGACACCGTGCTCAGTGAGACCCCCGCCGACCGCGCGACGTCGCTGATCGTCGCCATCCCACCTCCTGATCACCGCTACCCGAGACCGGCCCATCCTGTCGGACGCCGGGCGCTGAGGAGGCATCTGCGCCGAAACAGGACCGGAGCGTCGGGGGGGGAGTACTTGACAACGGCGCGTGAGGGCGAAGAAGCTTTCCGCACCTGCTGTCGAAGCGCTTCGACGAAGTGCGGACGGCCCCCCCCCCACGTCGAAGGAGACGGACATGCGCAGGAGGACCTTCGCGGCGGCCACCGCCGCAGCAGGCTTGGCGCTCACGCTCAACGCCTGCTCGAAGGGCGAAAGCAGCAGCAGCGACGACGGCGGGCCCGTCACCTTGAACTACTGGGGGTGGGGCACGGCACAGGACGGCATGGTCGAGGCCTGGAACAAGGCCCACCCCGAGGTCCAGGTCCGCAAGACCGACGCGGGCGGGTCGACGGAGTCCAGTGCGAAGCTGCTCACGGCCACTCGGGCGAAGAACGCCCCCGACGTCGCCGTGGTGCAGTACGACACGCTCCCGGCGATGATCGTCGGCGGTGTCGCCGCGGACATCAGCAGTTTCGCCTCCGAGGCGAAGGCGCAGTTCACCCCGGGCGTGTGGAGCCAGGTCGAGTTCGACGGCGCCGTCTACGGGATCCCCCAGGACGTCGGCCCGCAGGCCCTGGCCTACAACCAGAAACGGTTCACCGAGCTGGGTATCGCGGTGCCGACGACCTGGGAGGAGTTCGCCACGGCCGCCGAGGCGGTGCGCACCGCGGACCCCGAGTCCACGCTCGCCACGTTCGCCCCGGCGGAGTTCGGCGGTTTCGCCGCCATGGCCCAGCAGGCGGGTGCCCAGTGGTGGACGGTGGACGGCGAGAAGTGGACGGTGAACATCGACGACGACGCCTCCCGCGAGGTCGCGGCGTACTGGCAGGACCTGGTCGATCGCGGGGTCGTCGACGCCGAACCCCTGCTCACGCCGGAGTGGAACGCGAAGCTCGCCGCGGGCAAGGTCCTCTCCTGGCCGGCGGCGCTGTGGGCCAACGGCGTCATCAACGGCGTCGTGCCCGAGCAGGCCGGGGACTGGGCCCTGGCGCCCATCCCACAGTGGAAGGCGGGCGACTCCGCGGTGTCGTTCCAGGGCGGGTCGGCCGTGGTCGTCACCACGTCGTCGAAGCACGCGAAGCAGGCCGCGGAGTTCGCCGCGTGGATCAACACGAGTCCCGAGGGATCGGCGGCCCAGATCAGCGCGGGACAGTACCCGGCATCGCTCAACGGTCAGGACTTGACGCTGAAGAGCGATCCCCCTCTCCAATCGCCGCAGCAGGCCGACTACTGGCAGGTCGCGCAGCAGATCGCGAGCAACACGGTCCCCGAGGTGAGCTGGGGCCCGAACGTCAACGTGGCCAACAGCGCCTTCCAGGACGCGTTCAACGACGCCGTGACCAACCGAACGTCGTTCACCGACGCGCTCGCCACCGTGCAGGAGGCGGTCGTGGCCGACATGGAGAAGTCCGGCTTCACCGTCAGCGCCGGCTGATGAGCTCCACCACCACGACGAGCGCCGGCCCTCACGTCCGGGCGGGGGCCGACCGGCCCGGGCGCCGTCCACTCGCCCCCTACCTCTTCCTCGCTCCCGCCCTCGTGCTGTTCGCCGTCTTCCTCGTCGTGCCGATCGGTTACGCGGTCTGTCTGAGCCTGCGGGGGTTGCGCGTCAGCGGGTCGGGGCCGTTCGGGCGCCGCGAGGAGACGTTCATCGGGCTGGACAACTACGCCACCGCCCTGACCAGCACCGACTTCCTCGAGGGCTTCGGGCGGCTGCTGGCTTACGGCGTGATCGCCGTGCCCCTGACCCTCGGTCTCGCCCTGGTGTTCGCGCTGCTGCTGGACGCCACGACGACCACCGCCAAGCGCTTCTCCCGCACGGCCATCTTCATTCCCTACGCCGTGCCGGGCGTGATCGCGTCCCTGCTCTGGGGCTTCCTCTACCTGCCGACGACGAGCCCGATCAGCGACGTCACCCAGGCCCTCGGGCTGGGCGCGATTCCGTTCCTGTCCGGCTCGACCCTGTACGGCTCGGTCGCGAACATCGCGATCTGGGGCGGGGTCGGTTTCAACATGATCATCATCTACACCTCGCTGCGCGGGATCCCCGCTGAGCTGCACGAGGCGGCCCGCCTCGACGGCGCCTCGGAGCTGCAGATCGCCGTGCGGGTGAAGGTGCCTCTCGTCGCCCCGGCCCTCGTGTTGACGGCGCTCTTCGCCCTCATCGGCACCCTGCAGGTCTACGGCGAACCCACGACGTTGCGTCCCATGACGACATCCATCTCCCAGACCTGGGTACCCCTCATGACCATCTACCGCGACGCCTTCACCCGCGACGACCTACCGCTCGCCGCGGCCGCCTCCGTGCTGCTGGCGGTGGGCACCCTCGTGGTCTCCGTCGTCCTCCTGCGCCTCGCACAGCGCCGCGCCTTCGGGGACGCCTGATGAGCGCCCTGGACTCCGCGGCCAGCCCTGTCGTGAACGCGCCGCACCACGCCTCCGCGAGACCACCGCGGCAGGCCAAGGTCCTGCCCACCGCGATCCTCGTGCTGGGGGCGGTCTACTGCCTCGTCCCCGTCGCCTGGGTCCTCGTCGCGTCGAGCAAGTCTCCTGGGGAGCTGTTCTCGACGTTCACCTTCGCCCCGGGTACGGGCCTGTTGGACAACCTGCGCGCCCTCTTCGCCTACGGTGACGGGCAGTTCCTGCTCTGGAGCCTCAACAGCCTCGTGTACGCCGGGATCGGGTCGGTGCTCTCCACCTTGGTCTCGACGATGGCGGGCTACGCCCTGGCGAAGTACCGGTTTCCGGGCCGGGATGCCATCTTCCTGGCGATCCTCGGCGGGGTCCTGCTCCCCGGCATCACGCTGGCCATTCCTCAGTACCTGCTCATGACGAAGATCGGCCTCGCCGGCAGCTACTGGTCGGTCCTGCTGCCCTCGATCATCTCGCCCTTCGGCATCTACCTGTGCCGGGTCTACGCCTTGGCCGCCGTGCCCGATGAGGTCGTGGAGGCCGCGCGCATCGACGGAGCGAGCGAGTGGCGCACCTTCCGCGCGGTCGCGGTGCCCATGCTGCTGCCCGGCATGGTCACCGTCTTCATGCTGCAGTTCGTCGGCGCGTGGAACAACTTCCTGCTGCCCTTCGTGATGCTCTCCGACGAGCGCCGCTACCCGCTCACGGTGGGCCTGTACTCCCTGCTGGCGAAAGGCTCTGGCGAGCCGGCCCTGTACACGTTGGCCATCGTCGGTGCCGCCGTGTCGATCGTGCCGCTGATCGCCATGCTGCTCTTCCTGCAACGGTTCTGGCGGATGGACCTCATCAGCGGCGGGTTGAAGGGATGACGTCGCGGCACGAGAGCAGCCGGTCCGCGTCAGGGCCCGCACCACGGCCCGCGCCACGGCTGGGCACCGAGCGGTTCCTGTTCGGCGGCGATTACAACCCGGAGCAGTGGCCGGAGGAGGTGTGGGCCCAGGACGTCGCGCTCATGCGGCGGGCGGGGGTCAACGCCGCCACCGTGGGGGTGTTCTCCTGGGCGCGGCTCGAGCCCTCGGAGGGGAGCTACGACTTCGGCTGGTTGGACCGCGTCCTGGCGACCCTGCACGAGGGCGGTATCGGCGTCGTCCTTGCGACACCGACCGCTTCCCCGCCCCCGTGGTTCACCCGTGCTCACCCCGACGCGATGCCCGTCGATGCAGACGGGCGGGCCCTGGTTCACGGCAGCCGTGACACCTACGCGGTGAGCGCGCCGGCCTACCGCGACGCGTGCCGGGAGATCGCTGAGAAGCTGGCCGTGCGCTACGGCGACCATCCGGCCCTCATTGCCTGGCACGTGCACAACGAGTACGGGACGCTCGATCACGGCGAGCACGCGGCCGTCGCCTTCCGGGGCTGGCTGCGGCGGCGCTACGGGACGCTGGAGGAGCTGAACCGCCGCTGGTACACCGCGTTCTGGTCGCAGGGCTACTCCTCCTGGGAGGACGTCCTGCCGCCGCGGCGGACGCAGTACCTGGCCAACCCGACGCACGCGCTGGACTTCAAGCGTTTCTCCTCCGACGAGATGCTGGACGCGCTGCGCGAGCAGCGCGACGTCATCCGAGCCGCCGCTTCGCACGCCCCCGTCACGACCAACTTCATGCTGCCTTCCTGGAACCACCTGGAGCAGTGGAGCTGGTCGGCCGAGTTGGACCTCGTGTCGGTGGACCACTACCTCGACACGACGGGTCCGGACGGGGAAACCCACGCCGCTTACGGTGGGGACCTCACCCGCTCCTGGTCCGGCGGGGGGCCGTGGCTGCTCATGGAACAGAGCAGCACGAGCTCGTCCCTGCCGGGCCGCCGCGCCCACAAGGAACCCGACCGCGTCGTGCGCAACTCCCTGTCCTACATCGCCCGGGGTTCACAGGGCGCGCTGTTCTTCCAGTGGCGCGCGCCGCTGGCCGGGTCCGAGGCGTGGCACGGCGGGATGATCCCCCACGCCGGTCCGCAGTCGCGCTCCTTCCGGGGCTTCGAGCAGCTCGGCCGCGTGCTGCACTCGATCGCGGAGGTGGCTGAACCCCCGGCCGTTGGACCGTTGGTGGTCGCCGACGTGGCGATCGTGTGGCACGCGGAGGGCTGGTGGGCCACGGATATTCCCCAGCTGCCCAGCGATGACCTCGACTACTCCGCCACCGTGCGCGCCGCTCACCGTGCGCTGTGGCAGGAGGGTTTCGCGGTGGACTTCGTCGCCCCGGACGCGGACCTGTCCCGCTACCGCCTGGTCCTCCTACCGAGCATGTTCGCCCTCAGCGACGCCGCGGTGGAGCGCCTGGGTGCCCATGTGCGCAGCGGTGGCCACCTCGCCGTCTGGCCCTTCACCGGGTACGCCGACGAGCACCTGCACGTCCAACCCGGTGGGTATCCCGGGCGCCTGCGGGACCTGCTGGGCGTGCGGGTGGAAGAGCTGCACCCCCTGGCTGCGGGAGAGCACGTCGCCCTGGACGACGGCACCCTCGAGCTCACCGGGACCGTGTGGAGCGAGGTCGTCGACCCCGACGGCGCCGAGGTGGTGGCCCGCTACCGGGGCGGGGAGCTCGACGGTGCTCCCGCCCTCACGCGGTGCGTCACGGGTGGCGGGGTCGCGCACTACGTCTCGACGTTCCTGGTCGAGGATTCCCTGCGGGGATGGCTCCGCGGACTGTGCGCGCAGGCGGGAGTCTCCCGGGTTGTCGAGGGGTGCCCAGCCCTCGTGGAGGTCGTGCGCCGCCGGGGCGCTCGGGCGGACTACCTGTTCGTGTTGAACCACTCCGCTGCCGCGGTGCGGGTCATCGGGCCCGGACACGACCTCACGACGGGAAGCGCCGCCGACGCCGGCCTCGACGTAGCGGCACGGGGCTGGGCCGTGCTCCGGGTCCGGGACGAGGCCGGGTCGTGGCAGGTCGTCCCGGCCGGGTGATCGGCGCGGGTCACCCGGCGCGTCGTCGGCCCACGTTCGGCTGGAGCGGACGATGCAGTGCCACATCCGCCTGAGGACCTGCTCGTTCCCCTTCGGGCCCTGACGGCGTCGCCGACCACGCGTGTGCTCAGCACGCTATGGGCGCGGTCAGGCCGGCGACGACGTCCACTCCGCGGTAGCCGGTGTGCGCTGCAACAGCGTCGACCGACGTGGCGAAGCGCAGATGCCACGACGGATCCAAGTGCGGCTCCCGCAGTTCGCCGCCGGACCCGAAGCAGCTGGTGGCACCACCCAAGACGTTGGTGATGTTCTAGCTGCTGAGTCGTCGTCCGTCGCCTAGGAGACTGCTGAACAAGGCGCCGTTCCAGGAAGCAGCGGCGCGGCAGCGCCGCCGCTGAAGCCCTCCCCGCATGGGCCGTTGCGGGCGCGATCGGCGGGTTCGGTCCGGTGCCGGCGGTCTCAGTGGCCGATCTGAGGCCTCTTGGGGCCCCGAAGATGGGCGGACGGGGCCCGTCGCCTGCCTCTCAGACGATCGCCCAACCTCCGTCTCGAACAGTCAGCCCCAGCGCCAGCATCCGGCGCAGATTCAAGGCCGCGACCCGATGATGCAGCCACTGATTGTTCTTGATCACGCCCCGGAACCGGACCCGCCGGTTGGCCCGGGTCAGCCAGGCGATGCTGCGTTCGACCATCGGGCGGTGCCGGCGATACGTCGCTTGGTAGTCCGGATCGGCGAACCGGGCCCGATGGGTCCGCATGAGTTCGTCCTGGGGGTGGACGTTGACCGAGCGACCCGAGGCGGCGGTGGTGCAGCGGGCCCGCAGGGGACAACCCCGACAGGCGATGCCGAAGGTCGCCGTGCCCGAGGGGGAGATCACCCGGGTGACCCCGGCCGGGCAGGTCAAGGTCGACACTCCGGTTCCCGCGGCGTGGTCGGGAACGAAGTCGTCGATGCTGAAACCACCCTCGACCGCGGGTTTGTGCGGCCATGGCTTCATCACCTCACGCATGCCCCCTGCGGTCAGGGTCTGCAGCATCGGTCCGGTCGCATAGGCCGAGTCAGCCAGCACTTCGACCCCCACCTGAGCCAGCCCGAGGGGCTGCCCGACAACGGGTTCGCTGTCTTCCAGCGGCTTTACGCGTTCTCCCTCGCAGGAGGAGATGGTGGTGTCTGCGCCGATGAGGGTGATCCCGACCGCGGCGTCGGAGTTCGCCGGCCCCGACGCCTTCGTCAACGCCGTCGCAGTGATCAACCCGGTGTCCGGCTCGACCACGACATGGGCTTTGAACCCGTCCTGGCGGCGGTGCTGGGTCTTGTGCGCGTGCCGGGTCTCGACATCAACGGTGGAGATCACCCGATCCGGGGCGGTCTTGCGGGCGATGCGCCACCGCCCGTCGGTCCCATCAGAGTCCTCAGCCGGCTCCACGTCCTGCCCCGCGACCAGGGCCAGCAGCGCGATGGCCTCGGCGGGCTTCCCGCCCGCGGCGCTGATCGCCTCCAACCCGGGATCCTCATCGAGGGCGCCCAGCAACGCCAACGCGTCCTCGACCAACGCCGAGACCAGCAGGTCCCGGGCGTCCTGGTCGTCCCAAGCGATCGGCGGTTTCCCCGCCGACTTGGCCGTGAGCGTGTAGCCGCCGCCGGGCCCGGCCCAGTCCGGCCCGCAGACCTCACCCAGGCGGGTGCAGACGTCCGTGATCAGCCCGGCGGCGTCGGGGACCTCGCGTCCGACTCGGCGAATCGCGGCGATCAATTGCGTCACGGTGTCTTGGCGGGCGACCGCGTCGTCGAGGATCGTGGAGTCCAGCGCCCGCCGGGTCTTGCCCCGCAGGACCCCGGTGGCGGTGATGACGTCGCGGACGGCGTCGAAGATCCGCTCCGGACGATCACTGTCGCCCAGACGGCGGCGCCAGTACGTCAACGCCGAGGGGTGGAACCCGGCGGCGTCGATCGCGTAACCGCAGGCAGCCTTCCACCGCAGGTCGAAGGTCAACGCCTCCACCGCTTCACGGTCAGAGAATCCGTGCAGGGTCTGCAACACGATCACGCAGGCGACGACTTCCGGCGGCAGGGAAGGCCGGCCCAGGCGGGTGGGGAACAGGTCCTCGAACATGGCCGGTGGGAACAGCCGAGTGCGGTGTTCGGCGAGGAAGGCGAACATGCTGCTCTCGGGCAGGAGATGCCCTGCCACTGACTCTACGTCGAGCAGTTGTCGTTGGCGATCAGCCTCACCCTGCACGGCTCCATGATCTCAACCGGCGCCTGCGGCGCCGGTCAGGCGCGCTGATTGTTCAGCAGTCTCCTAGCGCTGCGGGACGGCGGCCGCCGCGATCTCTCGTTGCGCCCACGCGCTGACGTCACCGCCGATCATCGCCAGCGACAGCAGGTCCGGGAACGCATCTGGGGTACAGGCGAACGCTGGAATGCCCAGCGCGGCGAGCGCGGCCGCGTTCTCGCGGTCGAAGGCGGGGGCACCGGAGTCAGAAAGAGCCAGCAGGACGATCACCTGGACACCGGCGGCCTTCATCGCGGCTATCCGCTTGACCATTTCGTCGCGAACACCACCCTCGTAGAGGTCGCTGATGAGGAAGAAGAGGGTGTCGGCGGGGCGGGTGATACGGCCTTGCCCGTAGGCGATGGCACGGTTGATGTCGGTTCCGCCACCGAGCTGGACACCGAAGAGGACGTCGACGGGGTCGGCGAGGGATTCGGTGAGGTCGACGACTTCGGTGTCGAAGGCGATGAGTGTGGTCTTCAGGGTCCGCATCTTCGCCAGTACCGCGCCGAACACGCTGGCGTACACAACGGATTCCGCCATCGAGCCTGACTGGTCGATCTCCAGGATGACTTCCTTGGCGACGACCTGCTGGCGGCGGCCGTAGCCGATGAGCCGCTCGGGCACCACGGTGCGGTGCTCGGGTAGGTAGTGGGCGAGGTTGGCGCGGATCGTGGCTGCCCAGTCGACGTCGTGCAACCGGGGGCGGTGGGTGCGCGCAGCGCGGTTGAGGGCTCCAGTCACCGCAGAGGTGGTGCGCTCAGCGACGCGGTCCTCGATCTGGCGCACGACCTCGGCCACGACCTGACGGGCGGTTTCCTTCGTGCGCTCGGGCAGGACGCGGCCCAGGGAGAGCAGGGTGCCGACGAGGTTCACATCGGGCTGAACAGCACCGAGCAGTTCCGGCTCCAGCAGCAACCGCGTCAGGTCCAAACGCTCGACGGCGTCACGCTGCATGACGTGCACCACGGTGGAGGGGAAGTAGGTGCGGATGTCGCCTAGCCACCGCGCCACCTTGGGAGCGGAACCACCCAGACCAGCTGAGCGCCGCCCGCCCGCGCTGGAGCGCGCGCCAGGTGAGGTGGCGGGAATGTCGTAGAGGGCGGCCAACGCGGCATCCACCGCAGCGTCTGACCCGCTCAGGCGCGCGGCGCAGCCCTCAGCGGCGTCCCCCAACAGCAGGCGCCAGCGTCGGGCGCGGCCGGCCTCATCCACGAGCGGGGCGAGGCCCTCGCCGGGGGTGGCGCCCTGTGTGGCGCTCTGTGTGGCGTCAGGGACGCTGTTGGCGAGATTGTCAGGGGTGCTGATGTTCATGCTTGTCCTCCGAGTAACAGCACCGCGGTACGCAGCACAGGTGAGGCGAGGGCATCATCAACCACGGCCACCGCGCCGGAACTGAAACTGCTGCTCGTGACGGCGGCACGGCGGGTGACGGCGTCGCCGATGCTGCGGCGCTCAGCGCGGTCGTAGGCGCCGAAGGTACGCCGCAGCAACGGCAAGACCTCGATGAACTCCCGCTGCGCCAGCGAGCAGACCCAGTCGTCGAGCAGGGCGAGCAGGTCGGTGTCGTGAACCAGCAGCAGCCCGTCACGACCGAGGAAGCCCTCCACCCACGCTGCCTGAGCCGGAGCCGGGGTACCCACCGACAGCGCGCGCTGCAGCCGGTGGGCGGACTCGGTCAGGCTCAGCCGGGCGGCGTCGCGCAACAAACGGGTGGCGCGACCGGTCAGCAGGCCGTGAACCTCGGCACGGGCGGCCAGCCCGGCCAGCGCGTTGAACCACCGGTCCTCGGCCTCGCCGTCCTCCCACAGCAGCACAGCCGCGTGCACCTCATCCAAGTCCGCGCGCAGTGCGCCGGCTCCGGCGTCGTCGAGGCTGGTGACAGCGCTGGGCAGCGCAGCGCAGGTGCGCACGAGCAGGCTGCTCGCGACGGCGGTCAACGCGCTCGCACGGGTACCGCGCACGTCGCTGTAGCGGGCGGCACGTACCAACGCGGGCAACGCGGCCATGAGGTGCGCCACGTCGAGGTCGAGGGCAGCACGCTCGTCGATCGCGGCGACGACCGCGGGCAGGGCCTCGGGAAGGTCGGCCAGCAGGCAACGCTCCACCAGTCCGGTCAGTGCAGGCAAGGAGGCCCTCGAGGCGTCGGCCACCGCCTTGGCGCTCGCCGCAGCCGCCACCGTGGTTCCCCACAGTGAGGCTTCCACGACCGAGACGGCCAGCTCCGGCACCCACGCCAGCCGCCACGCTTCCCGGAAGGTGCCGGTGCTGCGGACCTGCGATCGAGTCGGCACCCCCCAGCCGATGTCGAGCAGACTCAACCGGTGCAGCAGTCGGCTGCGGGCGGCGTCGGTGTCCTTGCGCAGGTCCAGCTCCAGTACCCGCTCGCCAGGTTCCTGCGCCAGCCGCAGCCGCTTGGCGCTCGCGCGCAGGTCCGCGGCCAGGGGAACCGTCGGGGCGGCGTCGGGGACGCAACCCATCGCCTCACCCACCACCAGACGGTCGGTGATGAGAGCGAGTACGGCGTCGTCGCCTTCGGCGAGGACGGCGCGGGTGGCCTCGGTGACTTCCGCCAGCCCGGCCAGCGGGCGTCCGCGCAGGATCGCGAGGGTGTCAGCCAGTCGTACGGCCTCGATGACGTGGGCGCTGGAGACGGGGAGGTCTTCTGCGCGCAGGACGCCGGCGACTTTCGTCAACCAGCGGGGGACAGGCTCGTCGACGGCGGTGAAGAGGTGGTGGTACCAGCCTGGGGAGGCGATGCCGGCACCGTAGCCGGAGGCGTGCGCGAGGCGGGAATGCGTCCAGGGCACCCACGTCACGGAAGTCCGTCGCTTGGGCAGACCGCGCAGCAGGCGGGCATCGGAGGCAGCAGAAGGCAACGTCCCGCTCAGAGCGGGCGCGTGCCAGGCGCCGCAGACCACAGCGACCCGCTGCGCACCGTCCTTGAGGACTCCGCGCAGCACCTGGCGCATGTGCGCCTCACGGCGCTCTTCCACCAACTGTTGCCTCGCAGGTAGCGCAGGCGCGGCCGCGCGCAGTTCGGCCATCGCCTCGGTGAGGACGCTGAAGGGGGTCGGAGTGTTCAGGCGAGACTCCACGACGTCCTCCCACCAGCGTTCCGGATCGTCGTAGCCGCCCGCTGCGGCAAGGGCAGCCAACGGGTCCCGGCGCACACCCAACGGGTCGTGGTCAACACCCTGGGGATCTTCTCCTGGCTCCTGCTCTGCCGGTTCCTGCTCTGCCGTGTCCGCAGTCTCTGCCGTGTCCCCGGCGCGTGCGGCGTCTGCAGCACCTTCAGGGGTTTCGACGGTCTCGACCTCTGCTGTGTCCTCGTCGCGTTGGGCGAGACTGACACTGGAGGGCAGGTCGCAGAAGCGAACGGGCGCAGCGTGCTCACGCGCCCACACCAGAGCCTGCCACTCGGGGGAGAACACCGCGAACGGCCAGAACGCTGCGATACCGGGCGTGTCGGCGACGTGAGCGAGCAGCGCGACGGGCGGTACGAGACCGGGGTCTGCGACCAGGATGGCCACCGGGTCAGCGTCGGCGGGACCTTCGATGAGGACGACGTCAGGCTGCAGCCGTTCCAACGCCGCCCGGACCGCGCGCGCGGAACCAGGACCGTGGTGGCGCACCCCGAGAACCTCCACGACGGCAGCCCCACCGGCATTCCCACCGATATCGGTGCTGACACCGGCCCCGGTATCGGGGACTGCGTGGGTATCGGGGACTGCGCCGGTTTCAACGCCCGGGGTGGTCTCGTATCCTTCGACGTCGTCGCCTTCGTGTCCCGAGGTTTCGTGTCCCGAGGTTTCATCTCCCGCGCTCTCGCGAGGGGTGCCCGTGCTCACCCGCTCACCTCGCGGCAGGCGCGGTAGAAGGGCGCCCAGTCGCGGCGCTCGCGGACGACGGCCTCGAGGTACTCCGTCCAGACGGCCCGGTCGGCGACGGGGTCTTTGACCACGGCGCCGAGGATGCCGGCGGCGACGTCGTCGGGGCGCAGTTGCCCATCGCCGAAGTGCACGGCCAGCGCGATGCCGTGGGTGACCACGGAGATGGCCTCGGCGGGCGAGAGGGTTCCCGAGGGGCTCTTCAGACGGGTGCGTCCGTCGCTGGTCTGCCCTGAGCGCAGCTCACGGAAGACGGTGACGACGCGGCGGATCTCCTCAGCCGCCGGGGGCACGGGGGGCAGTTCGAGCGCGGCGCCGAGTTGCGCGACCCGGCGGGTGACGATGTCGACCTCCTCGTCCTCGCTGGCCGGCAGGGGCAGAACGACGGTGTTGAAGCGTCGGCGCAACGCGGAGGACAACTCGTTGACGCCGCGGTCACGGTCGTTGGCGGTGGCGATGACGTTGAAGCCCTGGCGGGCTTGGACCTCGATCCCCAGCTCCGGGACCGGCAGCGTCTTCTCCGAGAGCACGGTGATCAAAGCGTCCTGCACGTCGGAGGGAATGCGGGTCAGTTCCTCGATGCGGGCGATGCTGGCCTGCTCCATCGCGTTCATCACCGGTGAGGGCACCAGGGCGGCGGCGCTGGGCCCCTCGGCGAGCAGGCGGGCGTAGTTCCAGCCGTAGCGGATGGCTTCTTCCGCGGTACCTGCGGTGCCTTGGACCAGCAGCGTGGAGCGGCCACTGATCGCGGCGGCCAGGTGCTCTGAGACCCACGTCTTGGCGGTACCGGGGGAGCCGAGCAGGAGCAGGGCCCGGTCGGTAGCCAGGGTGGCGACGGCGACTTCGACGAGGCGGCGGGGGCCGATGTACTTGGGGCTGATCACCGTGCCGTCGGGCAGGACTCCCCCGAGCAGGTAGGTGGTCACCGCCCACGGCGACAGCCGCCAGGCCGGCGGGCGGGGACGGTCGTCGGCGGCGGTGAGGGCAGCCAGTTCGGCGGCGAAGGACTGCTCGGCGTGCGGGCGCAGAACCTCTTGGCCGGTGCTGCCGGCGGTGGGGATGGTCAACGGAACTCCTCAAGCATCTGGTGGCGTTCGGCCACGGTGTCGGCGACATCGCTCAGGGCAGGGCGCCACGGATTGTCGACCTGCAAGTTCTCGGCGACGGCGCGGACCGCACCGGCGGTGGAGAGGGTGGCGGGCAGGCAGTGCGCGGCCCGCTCCAGCAAGTCGTGCCTCACCCACCGACTGCGGCGGGCCGCCTTGGCGAGCCAGTCGAGCACAGCGTCAGCCAGTAGCTGCGGCCACGGTCCCGGGCAGGCCGCGACGGCTACACCGACCCGGTCACCGGTGCTGTCGTCGCCGGTCCCGGTGCGTGTGGCGGCGGTGACGAGCGCTGCCACGGCGGTGGCCCGCTCGTCCTGCGGTAGGAGCGCCAACAGTTCGGCGCCGTGCTGCACGGCGTACCCCGCGGCGTATCCCGCGCTGGCACCGACGCTGGCGTTGAGCAGCGTCCGCGCCCAGCGCACATCGCGGTGCAGGACGGTGGCCTGGGCCCAGGCGGCATGCAGGTCCCGGCCGAGGCCGCCGTCGACGGGCAGCACGATCAAGCCTTCGACGGTCTCGCCGAGCGCCTCCTCCCACGCCGACGGTGGAGTGATCGCGATGAGGTGCTGCAGTGCCCACACGCCCGGGCCGACGCCGGCAGGAGCGGTTCCAGCGCTCATCACCGGCAGGGCGGGATCGGCGGGGTCGGGCAGGGTGACGACGAGGATGCGTCGCAACCGTTGCCGCTGCAGGTGCACGGCGGCTAGCGCGGCTCGGTGGACTTGCCTGCTCCAGGCGGCCTCGGGCAGCCGCGCGAGGAGTCCTTCGGCGGTGCGGCGCACGTCTTGGCTGCGGTCGACGCGGGCGCGTTCGAGTAGTTCCTCGTCCTCGTGGGAGAGTCCAGCGGTCAACGCCGCGATGAAGGCGGCCCGGTCATCGGCGCGTTCGGAGCGCCAGGTCAGGGCCAGCAGCGCGGTGCGGGCGGCGGCCGGGTCCCGTTGCCGCAGCTGTTGCAGCCACGCGCGGCGATCTGCGGCGCTGCCGTGCTCCCACGCCGCGTCCAGTTCCTGCTCGTCGTCCTGCTGGCCGAGTTCGTCGGGTCCCGGCCCACCGTGCAGGGAGGGGGTACCGGACGGGCGGTGAGGGCCCACGGCGTCTGCCCAGTCAGCGCGCTGCTCCGCCAGCCACCACCCGCGCGGGCCCAGCACCGGAGCCACGGCTGCGGCGATCTCAGGCCGACGGACGGCCAGGTCGAGCAGGACGGGCAGCCGCACGGGGGGCACGGTGCAGCGGGCGTCTCTCGTGAGTTGCAGCCACGTCCTCAGCAGGGCATCGGCCCGGGCACCGCCACCACCACCGCCGCCACCACTAGTACTGCCGCCCTGGGTACCGAGGCCGAGGCGAGCCAACAGCGAACCCAACCGAGCGGCAGCCGCGGCCGGCAAGGGACGCTCCCCGTCGACGGGCGCGGGAACCAGCGGAGTGCGATCGGTCAACGGAACTCGTCCCGCACGGCGGTAGAGCGTCAGCAGGGCGGCCGCGTCGAGCAGAGTGGTCGCCGCGTCCACCGCCCCCACCGCGGTGCGCACCTCAGTGAGCGCGGCAGCGGCAGGAGCAGGCAGCGCAGTGAGGTCGGCGGGTCGGCGGTCAGTGCCCAGCAAGGCAGTGCCGACGAGGGCGTTCCAGCCGGCCTCGCCGGAAGTGGACGTCGTCACAGTCGGACCAGCCCGTCGCCGGTCAGGGCCGCGTTGAGCCGCAACCCTTCCGGACTCCAGTCCCCAGCCACGACGCACGGGGCCGCCCCGGTGACCGCCAACATCGTCCACACCCCGTCGGAGTCGATGAGGGGCACCGCGTTCCCCGCGGCGTCCACCAACGCCCACCCCTCCGTCGCCGACGCGGTGCCCTTCGTCGACGTTGACGTCGACATTGACTTCGTCGGTATCGACACAGTGCCCCTCGTCGCTACCGGGGCAGACAGCACGACGTCAGCGAGCACGACGGGTATGTCGAGCAGCCACGGATCGGCAGCCAGCGCACCGGCCCAGCGAGCATGCGCAACGGCCACCGACTCCGCCGCGACCGCACCCACGGGACCGAGATCGCCGTAGCGGGCTCCGACGACAGCACGCAACGGATACCCACCAGCGTAGAAGTGCAGATCAGCCTCGACGCTGGTGCCCGGCACCAACGAGGCATCCAAGGGACGCCCCGGCGGGGCGAAGGACAGCACGACCGCAGTCCTCCCGGTGCGTTCACCAGCAAGGTGCACCCGCCGGGTGACCAGCCGGTCCTCCACCTGGTCACGCAGGCTCAACACGTTCCACCGATCACGCACAGCAGCGTCAGCGAGAACATCCTCAGTGCGCACCGGATGACCGACGCGAGAGCGAACGGTAGCGGCCAACGGCGCCGGCAACGCCTCCACACGACCATGAGCAGAGACCAGCAGATGCAGCATCGCGAGCTCCTCCAACAAGCGTGAAGACCAGCCCTCCCCGCTGACCGCGACTCGCGCCAAGCCGCGCACGGCACCAGCGAGCGCACCGGCCTGCGCATCGACCAAGCGCGCAGCGACCGGGTCGGTGCGCTGGTATCCGGCATGGTCCGCGCCCGCCAACCCGGTACGAATCTGATCATGAAGCCGACGCGACAGCTCCTCCACCCCCGCAGACGTTCGGGCAGCACGTTGCTCAACGCGGCGGGCGGCGGCGGCCGGGTCCGCGGGCGGCCCTCCAGAGTGGGCGACAACCGTGGGACGGGCGGCCTTCTCCGCTCGAGCCGACAACCAAGCCTGGCTGAAGGTGGCGGGAGCGCTCTCTTCAGGAACGGCTCCCTCGGCCCACAGCAAGAGCAAGCCCAAGGCGTGCTTGCAGGGGAACTTGCGGCTCGGGCAGGAGCACTTGTACGCCGGACCAGACAAGTCCACGATCGCCTGGTAAGGCGTCGCACCCGACCCCCGGCACAACCCCCACAACGCACCGCCCACCCCCTCACCCGGGCTGAGGACCCCCGTCTGCGACCACGGAGTGGGCACGCCGAGCTTTCGGCCGGCGGCAGCACTCGAGGCGTCAGGAGCCAGCGCGAGCACCTGCTCCACGCTCCAGCGATCAATCACGTCTTCGACGGTATCGACCGCCACCGACACGACCCGGGTCCCTCGGGGACGTTCACCCAGTCGCCAGGCGTCCCCAGCACAGCATCGCCGAGGTCCATCCACCTCAGCCTGGATCCACCGTCCCGTGATGCTGCGGGGGCCAGTACGTGAGGCGGCGGGTGGCTTCTGACCTGCAACGATGGGACTTCTCTACGGTTCCAACGCAGCAGCAAGGAAGACACCCGCCAAATGCAAGTCTCGCACGCCCTCCCCACCACCGCGGCGGCGTCCTCGATCACCTTCGACGACCCAAACCTCATCGCCTACGCCGGCCTGGCCCCGGCCCTGCAACTGGCCCAGACCGCGGGCCTGCACGACCTGCTCGGCCAGCACCTCACCCTCGCCGGGCCCGGGTCGGCTAACGCTGCGGCCAAGGCCACCGGCCTGGTCGCCGGGATGTTGGTCGGCGCCGACAGCATCGACGACATGGACGTCCTGCGACACGGCGCGAACACGAAACTGTTCGACGACGTCCGCGCCCCCTCGACCTTGGGGACGTTCCTGCGGACCTTCACTCACGGCCACGTCCGCCAACTCGACGCCGTCGCGGCCCGGTTCCTGACCGGCCTGCAGACCGCGACCGCCGCGGTTGGGTCACCGCTGCTGGCCGATGCCGACCAGATCCTCTACGTCGATGTCGACGACACCATCCGCCAGACCTACGGCTACGCCAAGCAGGGCGCCGGATACGGCTACTCGAAAGTCAAAGGCCTGAACGCGATGCTGGTGACCGCGACCACCCCGGCCAGCACGCCGGTGATCGTGGGAACCCGCTTGCGAAAGGGATCGGTCGCCAGCGCTAAGGGTGCGCCGAAACTACTGGGCGATACCCTGGCGACCCTCAAACGCACCGGCACCGGTGCTGGTGCTGGTGCTGGTGCTGGTGCTGGTGCTGGTGCTGGTGCTGGTGCGGCTACCGGTGGCGGGTTGGTGATCGTGCGGGCCGATTCGGCCTACTACAACCACGCCGTGATCGCCGCCGCCCGCCGCGGCCGGGCCCGCTTCTCCCTCACCGCTCGCAGCAATCCCGCTGTCCAGCGGGCGATCGCGGGCATCGCCGACGATGCCTGGACGCCGATCAAGTACACCGACGCGGTCTGGGATGAAGACGACCGGCGCTGGGTTTCTGATGCCGAGGTCGCCGAGACGACCTACACCGCGTTCACCGGCCGCAGGAAGGCTGAGCACGTGAGGGCGCGGTTGATCGTCCGCCGCGTCAAACGGTTGAACCCCGCCGCTCTCGGTCGGGGGCAGGGTGAGTTGTTCGAGACCTATCGCTATCACGCGGTGTTCACCGACTCCCCGCTGCCGATGCTGGTCGCGGAGAAAGATCACCGCGCGCACGCGGTGATCGAGTCGGTGATCGCCGAGGCCAAGGACGGGCCGTTGGCGCATCTGCCGTCGGGGAAGTTCCAGGCCAACGCTGCCTGGTTGGTGTTGGCCGCGATCACGCACAACCTGACCCGAGCCATTGCCGCGTTGGCGGGGACGACCCACCGTCGCGAACGTGCTGGGACGATCCGGGGCAAGCTGATCAGCTTGCCGGCGCGGGTCGCGTTCTCGGCTCGGCGGCTGCGGTTGCACGCCCCGTCCGGCTGGCCCTGGCAGTCCGGCTTGGAGAACGTGTTGGCCGCCATCGTTGAAATCGACCGGCATCAGCCGGTCGTGACCCGCCGGATCTGAGCAGTGCCCGACGCCCACCGCCCGAGAGGGCACGACCAGGAATCGCCGTGGAAGAGCCAACACCCGGTCGGCGGCTATCTGATGCCCTGCTCGTGGTGACCTGCCTTCGGCAGGTCACCACGAGCTCATCGGTCATTCGGTGGTGGATCCAGGCTCAGTCCACGGGGGACAGCAGCAATAGCGGCGAGCGCTGGGTTCATCGGAACGGGCCGGCGCTCGCAGGCCGCCGGTACATGACCGGTACGTGATCGACAGCAAGCATCTGCGCAGTGAGTGAGGTCTTGCTCAGGAGCAACCGTTGTGGCCGTCGAGACCCACCGATCCACGCAAGACGCGAGACGCGAGACGCGAGACGCCGTTGCAACTGCAACAACTCGACGGTCAACGACATCGACGGGGAACGACAACGGAAAGGCCTCACGGCTCACGTGCTACGTCAACGCCGGGGCGTTCGGCCTAGAAGGCCTGCGCCTGCTGCACTGGGTTGACCAAGACGGCTCGGAACTCCGCCCGTGCCGTCATGTTCACCGAGACCTGCGAGACCTGCGAGTCCTGCGACGGGCAGAACGTTCAGCAGCCAGCTCCGCGTCAGGAATCCTCGAGGTCGTTGGTTTGGTCATGGGTCTCATCGTCGATGAGTCCGTCGGCTTCGGTGATTTGTTGGACGGTTTCGTCGAGGAGGGCTTGGAGTTGGGCGCTGTCGGGTAGTGCGGCGCGAGCTTCGGGGGGGAGGGTTTCGTAGGTGTAGTCGGCGACGGCTAGGGGGGTGGCGGTGCTGGAGAGGGCGTAGCGCACGATCTGCTCGCTGCGTCCGGCGACGAGGAGGATGCCGATGGTGGGGGCGTGGATGGTGTTGTCGCGGACGAGGTCGTCGACCATGGCGACGTAGGTGCCCAGTTGTCCGACCATGCCGGCTTGGAAGGGGGTGACTTTCAGTTCGACGACGACGTAGCGTAGTTGGGTGAGGTGGAAGAGGAGGAGGTCAACGATGAGTTCTTCGCTCTCGGCACCGTTGCCCAGAGTGAAGCGGACCTGACGCCCGACGAAGGCCATGCCGTGACCGAAGGCGGTTAGGGTTGCTTGCAGCTTGTCCATCAGCGCTTGCTCAAGGCGTTTCTCGCTGACGGGGCCGGTGAGGGCGAGGTGGTCGAAGACGTAGGGATCGCGGGTCAGGGCTTGGGCGAGGTCGGAGTCGGGTGGGGGGAGGGTGACGGCGAAGTTGGAGGGGGCGGCGCCGATGCGGGTGTGCAGGCGGGACATGATCTGGTGCTGCAGGACGTTGCGAGACCAGTGTTGCTGCACGGCGTGGGTGGCGTACCAGGTGCGCAGCTGCTGGTCGTCGAGTTGGGTGATGAGGGTGGTGACGTGGCTCCAGGTCAATTCTGCAGACGGACTCTGCAGAAAGTCGCTCTCCTCGGGCCAGGCGGCGGCGACGGCGCGCATGTAGTGCAGGTTGCGCACGGAGAAGCCGCGGAGGTCGGGGAAGGCGTCGCGCAGGTCGGCGGCGAGGCGGTCGATGACCTTCCCGCCCCAGCCGGCGTGGTCTTGGCGCTCGAGGATGTCGCGGCCGATGGAGTAGTACAGGCGTAGGAGTTCGGTGTTGGCGGCGCGGGCGGCGCGGACCTGGGTGATGCGGACGCGCTCTTTGAGGGTCTCCAGGAGTTGGGCGTAGCCGACGGGCTCGAGGTCACCTGCTGGTGCGCCACGTGTCTGCTCGCTGCCTTGCTGCGGGTGGCGTGGGTGCTGATCCTCGGGCGGCGTGCGCATGGGGTGATCTTCTCGCACCCTGCGACATTCCTTCAGTGGTGATGTACCTGCTGATCCGCTGGCGTTGTGTCTACGGCAGCGGTCACCAGCTCGGCTGGCGTCTTGAACGGGGCTAGACGTAAAGAAACCCCGCGGGCCATGAGCCACTGCCGGGGTGATGTTGTCATTATCCCAAGATCATGCTGGATTGTCAAGCAGCGATACGTATGGGTAGCGACGTGAGGTGAGCCGTAGTGGGGTGCCATCAGTGGGGTGCTGCGGGTGGGGGACGAGGTCCGCGTGCGCCGGCAGGCATGCGACCCGCGCGATGTGCGGCCCCTTGTCCAGCGCAGGTGCCGCACGCGGTGCTGCGTGCTGGTGCGGCTATTGGCGGCTACGACCCTGGAATGCCCTTGGGGAGGGAGTCGGTCAGGCAGCTTGGGTTTCGCGGGTGTGGATGAGGCCAGCGGCTTCGAAGAGGGGAGCGAGGTCGAGGTCGCAGGCGTCGCAGAGGTGGTGCAGGTCGCTGAGGAGTTCCACGAGGGCTTGCTGCATGTCGTCGGCGTCGCTGTGGCTGATCTGGCCGTGGCGGTGCAGTGCTTCGGCGGCGTAGGTGGCGCGGTGGGCGTTGGTTTGGCGGGCCATGGCGGCGCGGGTGGCGAGGTGCTCAGTGTCGTAGCCGGTGTCGTAGCTGGTGTTGCTGAAGCCGTGGCCGGTGGTGCTGTGGCCGCCGGTACCGACACCGGTCCGGGTGCTGTCGGCGCTCGCGGGCTGATGGGTGGGGGTCTGGGTCATGGCGGGTCCTCCGGTGCGGGAAGTCCAAGGGGTGGGGCGAGGTGTGGGGGTGCGCGAGTGGCGTGAGTCGTGCTCGCGGCTTGGGCGCTCTGTCGGGCGTGGCGTCTTCACTGAAGCGTGCTGGGTGTGCTGCGCGTGCTGAGACCAACGGCCGAGCTGGGGTGCTGTTGCGTCAGCTGGCGGGGTGCTGGGTGACGATGAGGGTGAGGCGCGGATCTCGCCCGCTGAGTCCGCTCGAAGCAGCCTCTGTGGCAGCTTCAGGAGCGGTGGAGGCTCCACGGCCGGGGGCGGGCACCAGGTGGAGCCCGTCTCGCTGCTGACCTGCGGACCGACTTGCGGGCTGGCCGGCGGGGGGGGCGGGCGAGAGCGGCGAGGTAGCCGCTGCCTACGGGCGAGCCGGTCCCGGGGCGGGGGAGGGGTTCGCTGACGATGCTGATGACCGGTGCAGACGGCTGAGCAGCTTGAAGTTGAGCAGCCTGAAGCTGAGCGGCACTCAGCTGGCGGTCGGTGACCTGTCCAGTCTGCAGTGCAGCCGCCTCGAGGTGGGTGGTCGATCCTGCCACGTAACCGGCGAGGTAGCCGAAGAGCGCAGCGGCAGGAAGAGCGGCCAGGAGCAGGACGGCGCGTTCGCTGGGCTTGGCGTGGGCGAGCAGCGGTACGAGGGTGAGGGTGGCGAAGGAAGCCAGGCCGACGGTGGTGGCGCGGCGTGCATCGATGCGGCTACCGCGGGTGGTGATGCGGGGCACGTCGTGACTCCTGCCTGCTCCCGGTACCAGCTGAACCTTCCCTGCCCGGGGTTGAACCCGGTGGGTTGGCGAGCTGTCGCCTTTGCTGTGAGCTGAGCCTGCCACACGGCGACGCTGAGAGCACCAGCTACGGGATGTCAATGGCCAGGTTGCGGTCCCCACTGATGGCCAAGTCGAAGTCTCCACCCCCTCGCGATGATCAACGGCCCGGGATGCCCTCCCTCCGACCGTCGCGGGCCTGCTGAGCCTGCCTCATCCGATAGGACTCCCCGCTGGTGACCACGACCGTCGCGTGATGCAGGAGTCGGTCGAGAATCGAGGCGGCGGTGGTCTGCTCGGGCAGGAACCGACCCCACTGCTCGAAGGGCCAGTGCGAGGCGATCGCCAACGACCGCCGCTCGTAGGCCGCCGCGACCAACCGGAACAACAACTGGGTGCCGGTGTCGTCCAGCGGCGCGAAACCGATCTCGTCGAGGATGATCAGGTCGTTGCGCAGCAGGGCGTCGATCGAGCGGCCGACGGAGTTGTCGGCCAACGCCCGGTAAAGATTCTCGACCGCCTCAGCGGCGGTGCAGTACTTGACCTTCAACCCCGCCTCGACGGCAGCATGACCCAGGGCGATGAGGGTGTGGGTCTTACCGGTCCCTGGCGGCCCGATCAACGCCAGGTTAGCCTGGGCGCGGATCCACTCAAGGGTGGTGAGGTAGTCGAACGTCGCGGCGGGGATGCTCGAGGCGGCGACGTCGAAGGACTCCACCGTCTTCAGGACGGGAAACCCCGCGGCCTTCAGTCGGGTCGCGGCGTTGGAGGCGTCGCGGGCGGCGAGCTCGGCCTCGATGAGGACCCGCAGGGTCTCCTCCGGCGTCCAACGCTGGACCTTCGCCGTCGCCAGGACCTCCGGCGCCTGACGGCGGATCGTTGCCAACTTCAACCTCCTCAACCCCGCGACGAGGTCAGCGGGTAGTTCCGGCGCGGCCGGTGCCTGCGACGCCGGTGGAGCACTGCTGCGCGTTCTCGAAGGGATGGTGGCCGTGGTTGTCGCCGCCGTAGTTCTACTCCTCGGCGTACTGCTGCTGGCTGGATTGGTGGTCGGGCTCACGGGAGCTCCTCAACGGCTGGGATCGTTTCGTTCTCGGCGTAGTTCTCGGCGTAGTTCTCGATGCGGTAGGCGCCCAGGTCCCGGGTCGCAGCCGTCGGCAGTTCCAGAACGAGCGCCTCGCCGGCCGGGACGGGGGTCGGCGCGGCCGTCCCCGAACCGGTCCCGGCGGCGAGGATGGAGCGGACGTCCTCGGCGCGGAACCGTCTGAACGCGACCGCCCGCCGCAGTGCCTGCAGGAACCGTTCCTGACCGTGCGCGGCGGCCAGGGCCAACAGGATGTCCAGTTCGAAGGCGAGGCGGGTGTTACCGATCGCGGCAGCACCGACGATGAACTCCTCCGCGACCTCACCCAGTGCGCAGAAACGCTGCTCGACAGTCGTTCTCGGTCGGGGACCACGAGACGGTGGCTTGCGGGCCCCGTCGTAATGGGTGTCCAGTACCGACACCTCGCCGGGTGCGACCAGGGCGTGGTCGGCGAGGATTTCACCGCTCACGGCGTCCACGATGTTCAACCTCGCCCCATCGGGAATCACCCAGACCGTCTTGCCGAGCAGCCGGTTGGGGACGGAGTAGCGCGCCGAGCCGAACCGGATGCAGGAGAGCCGGTCGACCTTGCGGGTGACGGGGTCCGGTCCGATCTTCGCGCGCAGCGACGGCAACGGCGCCAACAGTTCCCGCTCGCTCTCCAACCGGTCCGCCGGGACGGCGGCGATCTCCGAATGCTGGGTGCCGTTGACCTCCGCCATCCAGATCCTCGCGGCCTCGTTCGCCGCCGCGAGGGTCACCGGTCGCCCGGTGACTTCGGCCTCGGTGAGTAGTGGGGTGAGCAGGTCCCGCTGGGCGTAGCCGACGAGGTTCTCCACGATCCCCTTCGACGCGGGATCAGCCGTGTGGCAGAAGTCCGGGGCGAAGCCGTAGTGCGCGGCGAAGCGGACGTAGGCCGGGGCCGGGACGACGACGTTCGCGACGACCCCGCCCTTCAGGCACGCCATCCGATCCGCGAGGACCTTGTCGGGGACCCCGCCGGCCGCGGTGAACGCCTCGCCGATCAAGGCAAGAGTGGTCGTCGACTTCTCATCGGGCGCGAACGCGACGAACCGGAACCTCGACCAGGCCAGGACCGCGCAGAACAGGTGCAGTCCGCCGACGGTCCCGGCCCAGTCGATGACCAGGTACTCACCTGGGGTCCAGACCGCCGGGCGGCGCTGACGGCCGGGGTTCTCGCTGCGCCAGCGGGTCTTCTCCACGGCAACCAGGCGGCGGAAGTTCCGGGCGGAACCGGCATATCCGGCGGTGACCGCGACCGGCAGTAACCGCTTCGCGGAGATCTTGCCCCTCGATGCCGTGACGCGTTCGGTGACGAGGTCGATGATCCCGTCGTAGTTGCGTGCCCTGGCCTCTCGAGGTGGGACCGGTTCACCGGCCAAGGCGGTCTGGGCGGCTTCGATGACGCGGCGGACGGTCTTGTGGGTGGTGCCGCAGAGTTGCGCGGCTCCGCGGTAGGTGCCGACCTGCTGGTAGGCGGCGACGATGTCCATGCGTTCCCTCGCTGACAACATGGGAGTACCCCTGGGCGGTGGTGGTGAGTGGTTGGCGCCTTCACCGTCACCGTCCAGGGCCCGTACTCCGGCTCGACACGACGAGCGAGGGGGTGGGGACTTCTATCTGGCCACCAGTGGGGACCTCACCTGGCCACCAGTGGGGACTTTTCCATGGCCACGGACAACGGGAGCGGGGGGGCAGAGCCAGGATCTGAGCTCGCGGGTTTCGGTCTGAGGTCATTAATCGTGTCGTCGCCGACGAAGTCCCCTCGTCGATGATCAGCTCATCGATAACGCCCAGCGATCGAGGTAGCGATCACATACCCGGCCGGTCGCCACCATCGTCTGCTCTCCCGGGTCGGCCCGCTCCACACCTCCAGCCCCCTGGACCATCACACCCACCGGCGCTCGCAGGCGGGGGCTGGCGCTGGCCCGCCCCAGGGTCAGTGGGCGTCTTGGTAGGCGCGCAGGACGGTGGGCTGATAGGGCCGCCGGTGGTGACGGTGTGGCCGTTGTCCAGAGCCCAGGCACGGATGATGCGGTGATCAGGGGTGAGGGTGGTGCGCTTGTAATTGTCGCGGTGACCGACGGTCTGCTTCCCGGTGCGGCGGGCGTGCTGGATGAACACGTCGAGACCAGCGCGGAGTTGGCGCGCGTGGTCGGTGCTGAGGTCGATCTCGTAGCCGGCGCCCTCGAGGGTGAAGACGATGCGTCCGGTGGCAGGACTGGTGCCGTCGACGTCGTCGATCAGTTGCGTGGTGGTGCGGGTGGCCATAGGGGCATGGTGACAGATGTCGAGGCATTGAAGCTGAGCATCAGCGGACAGGAAATCCATCCGGAGTCGCGCAGCAGTTGGATACGTCTCTAACAGTTTCTGGCCGTAATTGGCCGCCTCTGCGGGGCGGGCCGGGATTCAGGTTTCGACCCACCCCTTGCGGGCTTCCCGCTAGAGAGTGCAGCGCAGTACCCAGCAACGGGCCGGGGGACTTGCCCTCGGTCGCGGAACCTCCATCGCGAAACCGTCTGTCTGACCGGTCGCTGGACGCAAGATCGTCCCGGCGGTCTCGAGCCCGTACTCCCCACGCCGCAGGCCCGGCGGGTACGTTCCCCCTATGTTTGATCTCCATGATGACGTCTTGAACGCCTATCCCGTCTTCGATGGCCACAACGACCTGCCCTGGCAGATCCGCAAAGACTACGGTTCGGACCCCGCCGCCGCTGACTTGGCAACCGGCCAACCATTGCTGCAGACAGACATTCCACGCCTGCGAGCAGGTGGCCTTGGAGCCCAGTTCTGGTCAGTGTTCGTCCCCTCGCGGTGGGACCACCCGACCGCGGTGACCGCCACGTTCGAGCAGATCGACGTTGTCCGCCGCCTTGTCCTGGCCCACCCCGACGTATTCCGATGGAGCCCGACCGCAGCCGCCGTCCGGACAGCTTGGGCCGACGGGCTCATTGCCTCGCTACCGGGCGCCGAAGGTGGTCAAAGCATCGCGAGTTCCCTGAGCGTCCTGCGGGAACTGCGCCGCGCGGGTCTGGCCTACATGACGCTCACCCACAACGACAACACTCCATGGGCCGCCTCGGCCACCGGAAAACCCGTCGACTTCGGCCTCACCGGGTTCGGCCGCGAGGTCGTGGCCGAGATGAACCGCACCGGAGTCCTCGTCGACCTCTCGCACGTCCACGAGCGCACCATGCACGACGCCCTGGACGTCACGACCCGGCCGGTGATCTTCTCCCACTCCAGCGCTCGCGGTGTCACCGACCACCCGCGCAACGTCCCCGACGCGGTGCTCGAACGCCTGCGGCGCAATGAGGGAGTCCTCATGGTGACGTTCGTACCGGCCTTCGTGAACCAGGCCTGCGCCGATCACCGCGCCGCAACCACGGCCGAGCAGGAACGCCTCGGGCTGAGAGGCGCCCCCTACGACCCCATGGGGGACGCCGAAGCCCTCCAGCCCTACCGCGCGTGGCTGGGCGCCAACCCCCGGCCCGTCGCCACCGTGGACGATGTCGTGGCCCACCTCGAGCACGCCCGGGAAGTCGTCGGGGTCGAGCACCTTGGTCTTGGAGGTGACTTCGACGGGGTGGACGAGCTCCCGGCCGGTCTGGGTGACGTTTCCTGCTACCCCGTGCTGCTGCAGGCGCTCGCCGATCAGGGCTGGTCGGGCGCCGACCTGCGCGGCCTGACCAGCGGCAACGTGCTGCGGGTCTTGGAGGCCGCGCAGGACGGCACGTCGGTGGACTGATGGGGCTCAGGCGGGTCCAGCGACGGGGCCGGGTCCAGCGACGGGGCCGGGTCCAGCGACGGGGCCGGGTCCAGCGACGGGGCCGGGTCCAGCGACGGGGCCGGGTCCGCGCCAACGGTTGAACACGAGCGTGGTGTACGTGTCGGCGACGGCGGGGTCGCTGGTCACGTTGTCGAGCACGAAGTCAGACAGGGCGTCCGGGCTCGCAGCGACGACTTCGGCGAGGTAGTCGTCCTCACCCGCCACGAGCCACAGGCTCAGCACCTGCGGCAAGCTCGTCATGACCTTGGCGAACCGCGCGTTCTCGGCGCGGGAGTGCTCACGCAGCTTGATGCGCAGGATGGCCCTGATGCCGTGCCCCACGCGTTGCGGGTCGATCTCGGCGTGAAAGCCGGAGATGACGCCGAGCTCGACGAGGTTGCGCACCCGGGACAGACAGGACGAGGGGGCCAAGCCCACCCGGTCGGCCAGGTCCTTGTTCGAGAGCCGACCGTCCTGAGACAGGACCGCCAAGATAGCGCGGTCCACGTCGTCGAGGCGGGCCGGCCCCACGATGTTCGGCGTGTCGCTCACGTCACAGACTCCCTCGAATGCAAACGGCGGTTGATCCTCTGATGCCGAACATCCTACGAGACACTTGCCATCCTGGTGAATGTACGTGCATGATTCTGGCCAAGACGCCGAACTGAAGTTGACCATCGAGTCCGAGTCCGGCGCACTGCAGCTCCCCACCGACGTCGGCGCCCGTCTCTTCGTGGCGCTGCGTCCCCCGCACCGGCGACGCACGTCCCGCCGCGACGAGAGAGGAACGCACAGATGCACAAGGTTCGCAGGCGCACGTTCGCCGCACTGCTGGCGGGTACGTTCACCACAACCGGCCTCGCCGCCTGTGGGGGGGCGAGTGACAGCGGCGACCAGGGTGGCGGTGCAGCCGCCGCAGGCCACACCCTGCTGCTCGGCAAGCTCGTACCCCTGCAGTCCGTCGACCCCCACAAGGTCAACGACGGGACCTCCAACGAGGTCCTCACCGCGGTCTACGACGGGCTCTACACCCTCGACGCCGACCACGAGATCGTCCCGCTGATGGCGGAGTCGTTCGTCAAGTCCGACGACGGTCTCTCCTACACCTTCACCCTCCGCGACGCGACGTGGAGCAACGGCACCCCCGTCACCGCCCACGACTTCGAGTACTCCTGGAAGCGGCTGGTGAACCCCGCCACCGCAGCACCGAACTCGAACGAGGCCGTGGCCGCCGGAATACTCAACGCGAACGCGATCGTCAACGAGGGTGCAGACTTCAACTCCCTCGGCGTTACCGCCACCGACGCCAAGACCCTGACGGTGCAGCTTGCCGCGGACGTCCCCTACTTCCAGGCTCTGCTGGTCCGCCCCGCGTTCCTACCGGTGAACCAGAAGTTCGCCGAACAGGCCGGCAGCGACTTCGGCAGCAACCCGGACTCGACCATCTACAACGGTCCCTTCACGTGGGACAGCTGGGACTTCGCGGAGAACTTCACCGCAGTCAAGAACACGACCTACTGGAACAAGGACGCTGAAACTCTTGGCGGCCTCACCTGGCGCGTGGTCACCGACTCGCAGACCGGCGCGCTGCTGCAGGAGTCCGGTGAACTGGACTGGGTGGAGATCTCGGGAAGTCTCATCGACCGCTACGCGGACTCCGACGCTCTCGTCACAGCCCTCGAGGTCCACATGTGGTGGATGTACCCGAACTTCTCGAACGCGGCGTTGGCGAACAAGGACATCCGCACTGCGTTGGCGACGAGCTTCGACAAGGACGCTGTCGCGAAGGACGTCCTGCGCAATGGTGCCGAGGCTGCGAACTACTTCGTCGGCAAGAACCTCGCCACCGGCCCAGACGGCAAGCAGTTCCGAGACACCGGCGCAACGTTCCTCGAGTTCGACCTGGACGCCGCGAAGGCTGCTTGGACCGCGGGTCTCGCGGCGCTGGGCCAGACCTCGCTCACGCTGCGTCTGCTGTACTGGGACGACGACGCATCGGTCTCGCAGGCCGAGTACATCGCAGCTGAGTGGGAGAAGGTGCTCACCGGTCTGAAGGTGGAACTCACCAGCGCGGTGAAGGCGACCGCCAACGAGACGGCTGGTAACGGCGACTTCGACCTCTACCTGTTCCGCTGGGGCCCGGACTACAAGGACCCGATGGCGTTCCTGGAACTCCTGGGTTCGGACTCCGCCCGGGACTTCGGCGGGTACCAGAACGCGCAGTACGACGCGATCGTCGCGGGCGCCCGCACCGCCGAGGTCCTCTCTGACCAGCAGGCCCGCTGGGACTCCCTGCACCAGGCGGAGAAGATCCTGCTCGGCGACGTCGGCGTGATCCCGACCGTTCAGAACGGGATTGCCATGCTGGTGAATCCGAACGTGAACGGCATGGAGGTCCGCAACGTCAGCCTCACCTGGAACTACCGCATCGTGACCAAGAAGGCCTGAAGCTATGACCGCACGAACCACCCTGCGCAGCCTCATGGAGGCCGGTACCGTCCTGGCGCCGTGCGTCTACGACTGCTCCTCCGCCCGAGCCGTCGAACTGTCCGGATTCGACGCGATGCTCTTGTCGGGCTCGGAGGTCTCGATGTCGATGAAGGGCATCCCCGACATGGGGTTGCTCTCCCTGGAGGAGCTCCTCTGGGCCGTCGAACGCATCTGCGACACCTCGCCGATCCCTCTCGCCGTCGACATCGAGGACGGGTTCGGGGGGTCCGCCTTGCAGGCCTACGAGACCGTACGCCGGGTGGCGAAGGCGGGTGCGATGGGCGTCCTCATGGAGGACGAGGCCGAACCGGGATACGCCCGCGACGTCTCCCTCGACAACGTCGTCCCACGCGAGGACTACTACGCCAAGATCCGCGCTGCGGTGAAGGCGGTCGAAGGCACCGACTGCATGGTCATCGCCCGCAGCAACCTCGGCACCGCGGACTTGGATGAAGCGATCGAGCGCATGCGGTTCTGCGTCGAGGAACTCGGCGCGCACGCCTCCACGATCGTCAACATCACGACGGCGCAGGACGCCGCTGAGGTCGCCCGACGGGTCCCCGGGCTGAAGATGTTCGCCGACATCAACGCCAAGCGCGGTCTGGAGAAGATGGACTACGCAGCGTTGCACGAGATGGGCTACTCCCTCGTGACGATGCACTTCACGATGAAGGCCGCGATGGCCGGGATGATCGAAGCCGGTCGCGCGAACCGTGCGGAGATGGGCAACACCTTCTCCAACGGCATGATGGCCGACGAGTATCCCGGCCACAGCGGCATGCCCTTCTTCGCCGCCCAGGAACTCCTCGACCTCGAGGCCACCTTCACCGGCAAGGACGTGCGTTTCAACGACCCGCGCACCGTCCACACGCCCGACGCGGGCTGAGACCCCACCCCACCAGCACGTTCGACCCCGCGTCCGCGCGGGTCCCACGAGAGGTTCTGCCCGCATGACCGACGTCCTCGCCGAGAACAGCACCGACACCGTCGACATCGACGGCTTCTCCATGACCATCGACAAAATCGTGCACGTCGCCCGCGGCGACGCCGAGGGCGTGTACCCGACCGTCGTCCTCGGCGAGGAGTCGCGGAGACTGACGGTGGAGGCCCGTGACTACGTCGAAGCCAACTGGCTCACCGACGACGCCCCTCCGATCTACGGCATCAACACCGGCCTCGGTCGGTTGATGGACGTCCGGGTCCCGCCCGAGGACCAGCAGAGGTTCCAGAACCTGGTCATCAACTCCCACTGCGCCGGCGTCGGGGAACCGCTGCCGGCCGACGAGACCCGCGCGCTGCTGCTGCTGCGCACCAACGCCTTGGCCAAGGGTCTTTCCGGCGTCCGCGTCGAATGTCTCGACCGGCTGATCTCGATCCTCAACGCGGGCATCGTCCCGATCATCCCCTCGCAGGGTTCCGTCGGCGCCTCAGGAGACCTGGCCCCGCTCGCGCACCTAGTAAGCGTCATGGTCGGGCACGAGAAGGGTGAGGCGTTCTTCGGCGGGGAGCGCATGCCCGCCGTCCGCGCTCTGGAGCTCGCCGGTCTGGAGACCGAGTTCGTCCTCGGCCCCAAGGACGTCTTGGCCCTCATCAACGGGTCGACGATCTCGCTGGCCACCGCAGCCCTCGCCCTGCACGACGCGAAGCAGCTGACCCGGCAGGCCGACGTCGCGCTGTCGCTGTCGCTGGAGGCCGTCCGCGGTGAGACCGCGGCCTTCGACGAGCGCATCCACACCGCCCGCAACGCTCCCGGGCAGGTGACGGTGTCCCGCAACGTGCGGGCGTTCGTCGCCAGCAGCGAACGGACCACCGAGGTGGCCCGCACGGTTCAGTTGCCCGACGAGAACCGCCCCGGCGGGGTCTACAAGCCGCGCGTCCAGGACGCGTACTCGCTGCGCTGCGCCCCCCAGGTCCACGGCACCACCCGTGAGTCGCTGGAGTTCGCCGAGGTGCTGCTGGTGCGTGAGGCCAACGCCGCGACGGACAACCCGCTCGTCCTGCCCGACGGCGAGGGTGGGTTCGAGGTCCTCTCCGGGGGGAACTTCCACGGTGAGCCGATCGGCATGGCCGCCGACCTCATCGCCATCGCGGTGTCCGAGATCGGTGCGATCTCCGAGCGCCGTTCCTTCCGCCTCACCGACCCGAACCTCAGCTACGGCCTGCCGCTGAACCTCGTCGGCGGTCAGCTCGGCCTCAACACCGGCTTCTCGATCGTGCACTGCTCGGCTGCGGCCATCGCGAGCGAGAACAAGGTCTTGTGCTTCCCCTCCGTCGCCGACTCGGTGCCGACGAAGGCGAACCAGGAGGACCACGTCTCGATGTGCACGTTCTCCTCGCGCAAGGCGCGCAGCGTCGTCAAGAACACGCAGGTCATCCTGGGCGTCGAGTTCATGCTCGCTACCCAGGGCATCGACCTGGCGAGCCCGCACCTGAGCGGGACAGACGCTCTGGGCGCCGGGACTCAGGCCGCCTACGACGCCTTCCGCGCCATCGTCCCGATGACCCGCGAGGACGTCTACCAGAACGAGCAGATGGTGAAGGCGCAGCAGTTCGTCGCGGGTGCCTCGGTCCTCGACGCGGTCGCCGCCGCCACTGGGGAGGTCCTGTGACACCCGAACTCGTCGTCCGGGGGATCGTCGTCACCCCCACAGAGGTCCTGACCGACGGGGCAGTGGTCGTCGCCGACGGCCGCATCACCGAGGTGCTGTCCGGGCGCGCCGCGCTCCAGGCGGCGGAAGCGGCCAAGACGGTCGTGGGCTCGCCCGGCAGGCTCGTCCTGCCCGGTGCCGTGGACGCGCACGTGCACTCCTTCTCCGACCCGGGCGAGACCTTCATCGGCGCCACCTCGGCCGCCGCCGCCGGGGGCGTGACGACGATCCTCGACATGCCCTACGACGCGGGCGCCCCGGTCAACACCGCCGAGGCCGTGCTGGCCAAACGAGAACGCCTTGCCGGCGAGGCTGTCGTCGACGTCTCCCTGCACGGCACCGTCCGCCCCCTGGACGGGGTGCGCGACATCGACGGCATGGTCGACGCCGGGGTCTGCGGCTTCAAGGTCTCGCTGTTCGAGACCGACCCGATCCGCTTCCCACGCATCGCCTCCGACGAACTCCTCGACGCCTTCGCCGTCCTGCGCGAGCGGGGGGTGCGTGTCGGCGTGCACGCCGAGGACGGCGAGATCATCGGGGCACTGGTGAAGTCGGCGATCGCCACCGGGCGCACCGCCCCGATCGACCACGTGCGTTCGCGCCCGCCGGTGTCCGAGACCGCCTCCGTCGCGCTCGGCCTCGAACTCGCGAGCGCGGTGGGGGTGAAGTTCCACATCTTCCACGCCTCGCTTCCCGCCACCGTCGACCTCGTCCGCGAGCACGCAGCCCGAGGGCAGGACTTCACGGTGGAGACCTGCCCGCACTACCTCGTGCTGTCCGAGGACGACATGGAACGCCTCGGCGCCAAGGGAAAGATCAACCCTCCCTTGCGCACCCCCGAGAGCGCCGCCGCGATGTGGCGCGCGCTGGCCGACGGGCGCGTCGAGATGGTCACCTCCGACCACGCCCCCTGGCCGCTGTCGAAGAAGTCCGCTCCGGTGATCTTCGACAACGCCTCCGGCGCGCCCGGGGTGCAGACCCTGCTGCCGATCGTGCTGGGCGCCGGGTACTTCGGTGGCCGGATCTCGCTACTGACTGCTGCGCAGGTGCTGGCCACGAATCCCGCGAAGGCGTTCGGGCTGGAGCACCGCAAGGGGTCGATCGCCGTCGGTCTCGACGCCGACCTCGTCGTGGTCGACCCCGCACAGCGCACCGTCGTCGACGACACCCGGATGTACTCGAGCGCGACCTGGAGCCCGTACGAGGGCCTGCAGTTCCAGGGCCGCGTCGAGCAGACGATCGTCCGGGGCGTCACGGTGTACTCCCACGCCGACGGCCTGCTGGCGAAGGCCGGCGACGGGCAGTTCGTGGCGGGTCTGCGCTGATGGCCGACCAGTCGATGCGCGGGTTCGTCGAGGCGCTGCGCGCACGCGGTGAACTCGTCGACGTCGGGCACCCGGTCTCCGCCGAGTACGAGCTGTCGGCGCTACTCGGCCTGTTCGACCGCGGACCGGCCGTCCGGGTGGAGAACGTCACCGGGTCACCGATGCCCGTCGTCGGCAACTTGTTGAACTCCCGCGAACGGCTGGCCGCCGCCGTCGGTTGCGAGGTCGGCGACCTGCTGAGCGAGATCACCGCGGCGATCGCCGGGCGGCAGGCCCCCGAGGTCGTGAAGGACGCCCCGGCACAGGAGGTCGTGCTGGGACCCGAGACGGTCTGGGACCAGGTCGTCGCGCCGCGATGGTTCGAGCAGGACTCCGGCGGGTACGTCACGGCCGCGTTGATCCTGGCTCACGACCCGGTCTCGGGGATGCGCAACGCCAGCTACGCGCGGGTCAAACCGCTCACAGCGACGACGGGTTTCATCGGGATCGCCCCGAACCACCACCTAACTGCACTGTCCCGTTCCGCGGGCGCGCTGCCGGTGGCGCTGGCCTTCGGGGTCCACCCGGCGATCCAGCTGGCGAGCTGCACCTACCTGGGGCTGGGCGACGACGAGCTCGAGCACGCGTCGCACCTGCTGGGCGAGAGGGTCCGCGTCGTCAAGGCGACGACCAGCGACGTGCTCGTCCCTGGCGATGCGGAGGTCGTCGTCGAGGGGTTGATCCACCCCGATCAGGTCGTGCACGAGGGTCTGGTGAACGAGTACCACGGGATGTACGAGGACTACGGCAACGGCTGCACGCTCGAGGTCACCGCGGTGACGAAGCGCCGTGATGCCTCGATGCAGGTGATCCTGCCAGGGCTCGCCTCCGAGCACAGCTACATCGCCGGAATCCCCATCGCGGCCGGGATCAAGCACGCCCTGCGCGGGGCAGGCTGCGAGATCGTCGACGTCGCCGTCACCCACGCCGGCGGGGGGCGGGTCGACGTCGTCGTCTCGATCGCGGGCGGCCGTCCCGGCCTTCCCCGGCGCATCGTGATGGGGGTTTTCGCTGCGGTGTCCATGGTCAAGCAGGTCACCGTCGTGGACGCCGACGTCGACGTGTGGGACGACGTGCACGTGCACTGGGCGCGCACTAGCCGGATGCGCTGGGACCGGGACCTGGTGCGCATCGACGCCGTCGCCACCGACCGCAACGTACCCATGCAGGAGGGCGGAACCGTGACGAAGGTCGGGATGGACGCCACCGTCAAACCGGGTGATCGGGCGGTCGGCCCCCGGCTGGCGGTCCCGCCGGCGGCCGTGACCGCGGGGGTCCTCGAAGAGCTGCGCTCGCGCGGGCTCGCGCAGCAGCTCGCGCCGGCGCTGGTGCTGCACGGTTCGCTGACCGGACGGGGAGGAACCCTGTGATCGACGTCCACTTCCCGCAGGTCGAGCGGTTGGTGCTGGACCTGGACGGCCTGGCCGACCTCGTTGACTCCTCCCGTCCCGGGTGGAGCCGGGTCGCGATGACCGAGGTCGACACCCAGTCGCGGTACTGGGTCGCCGAGCGGATGCGCGCCGAAGGCCTCGATGTCCGCGTCGACGGCATCGGTAACGTCATCGGCACGTTGCGCGGCAGGGGATCGCGGCGCAAGGCCATCGTCGTGGGCTCGCACACCGACACCGTCGACGGCGGCGGGCGCTACGACGGGATCGTCGGCGTCGTGGGCGGTCTCGAGGTCGTGCGGCTGATCCGCGAGTCCGGGATCCAGCTCGAGCACGACCTGCAGATCGTCGACTTCTACAACGAGGAGGTCAACCGCTTCGAACTGTCCTGCCTGGGCAGCCGGGCGATGGCCGGGACCCTCACCGCGAGCCACCTGGCCACGACCGACGACCGCGGCCGGACGCTAGGCGACACACTCTCCGCCGCTGGCTGGGACCCGCAGCTGGACCAGACCCGCTGGGCCGACGACGAAGTCCTGGGCTTCCTGGAACTGCACGTCGAACAGGGTCCGGTCCTGGAGCGTCAGGGTCTACCGCTGGGGGTCGTCACCTCGATCTGCGGGATCTCCCGGTTCCGCGCGCTGTTCTCCGGGCAGCGCGACCACGCCGGCACCACCCCGATGACCTCCCGGCACGACGCGGGCTGCGCGGCCGCGGGGGTCGTGCTCGCTGTCGAGGAGATCGCGTCCTCCGCCGAGCAGGCTGTCGGCACTGTCGGTTCCGTGACGTTCACGCCCGAGGCGACCTCGGTCGTCACCGAGAGCGCGTTGCTGACCGCAGAGTTCCGCAGCCCCGACGAAGGCTGGTTCACCCTCGCCCGCGAGCAGATCGCCGAGGCCGCCGCGACGCAGTCCGCCCGCCGTGGACTGACGCACTCGCTCGAGTGGTCACCGTGGGAACGCCCCACCGCGATGGACCCGCGGCTGTCCGGGATCATCGGGACGTCGATCAGGCAGCTGGGCCATCCCGCCGCCCAGCTCTACTCCGGCGCGGGCCACGACGGCGTCCAGATGGCCAGGCTCGGTCCGGTCGGGATGATCTTCATCCCCTCGGTAGGAGGCCGCAGCCACTGCCCGGAGGAGTTCACGGACTCCAAACAGATCGCCGTGGGCGTGCACGCCCTCGCCCAGAGCGTGGTGAACCTCGACCAGGAAGGACTCTCATGAGCCTCAACCGCCAAGAACCCCCCAGCCGCGTCGTCGTGGCCATCACCGGCGCCAGCGGCGTCGGGATCGGCGTCCGGATGCTCGACCTGCTGCGGCAGGACCCGGGCATCACCAGCCACGTCGTCATCTCCAAGGCCGGGGCCATGACCCTGCAGCAGGAGTGCGACCTCAGCCAGTCCGACGTCGAGGCGATGGCCGACGTGGCGCACCGCCCGTCGCACATCGGCGCCTCGATCGCCTCCGGGTCCACGCCCGTCGCAGCCATGCTCGTCGCGCCCTGCACAGTGCGGACGCTGTCGGCGATCGCCACGGGTGTCTCGGAGAACCTCATCGCCCGCGCGGCCGACGTGTGCCTCAAGGAGGGGACCCCGCTGCTGCTGATGGTACGCGAGTCACCCCTGCACCGCGGGCACATCGCTGCGATGGACGCCGTCGCGAAGGCCGGTGGCATCATCGCGCCACCGGTACCGGCGTTCTACACCCGCCCGAGTTCCGTGAACGACATCATCGACGGGCTGGCCCGACGTGCCCTGGTCCGGGTGGGGCTCACGCAGTTCCGTGGGAACCAGTGGAAGGGCTTGCCCGCGGACCGGTCGAACCCGCCAGCCCTGGACCTCTCCGCGTCGGGTCCGGGGGAGGGCGTGTCCCGTGGGTAGCTACGTCGGCAGGCGACTGCTCAGCGCGATCGTGACGGTGTTCGTCGTCGCGATCGTGATGTTCGGGCTGCTGGAACTCCTGCCGGGTTCACCGTTCAACTCCGAGAAGCTAGACCCGGTCCAGAAGAGCCTGATGGCGGCCAAGTACGGCCTGGACCAGCCCGTCCTGGTGCGCCTCGGGGTGTACCTGGCGAACCTCGTGCAGGGTGACTTCGGTGTGTCCTACAACATCATCCCCGACATGGCCGTCTCGGACATGCTGACCACGCGGCTACCCGTGACGATCCGGATCGGTTTGCAGGCTCTCGTCCTGGGCGTCGTCGTCGGCCTGCTGCTGGGGATCCTCTCGGCTGTGCGCCGGCGCGGCTGGATCGACAACGCCTCGACGTTCCTCAGCGTCGTCGCGTTCAGCATCCCGTCCTACGTCTTGGCGCTCGTACTGGTCTACGTCGTGGGTTTTCAGCTCAAGCTGCTGCCCATCCGGTACTCGGCGCAGAACCCGTTCGAATCGAGCATCATGCCCACCATCTCGCTAGCGGCCTACGTCATGGCCGTAACAGCCCGCTACGCACGCTCAGAGATGCTGGACTGCCTCGAGAGCGACTACATCTTGCTGGCCCGGGCTAAGGGCCTAGGAGACACCAAGGTCGTCGGGTCGCACGCGCTACGCAACACCCTGGTCTCGATCATCACGGTGCTCTCACCGCTACTGGTCGGGCTCATCACAGGGTCAGTCGTCGTGGAACAGATCTTTGGCGCACCCGGGCTGGGACAGTTGCTGCTCACCGCCATCCAGAACGTCGACTACAACATCATCATCGCGATCAGCCTCGTCTACAGCGTCGTCTACGTGGGTTCCATGTTGCTCGTGGACGTGTTGTACGGCGTCATCGACCCGCGCATCCGACTCGCCGGGAGCCCCTCGTGAGCGACACGACCTCCGTTCCCCCCGTAGACCTCTCCAAGCTCCGTTTCGCGTCGGCCCCGACGGCCTCGGTCGAGATCATCTCGACCCGTCCCGCCCGGGGGTCAGGCCGTGACCTGTGGAACCGGCTGCGCCGTGACCGTCGGACGATGGTCGCTGGGGTCATCGTCGCGGTCGTTGTGCTGCTCGCCGTCGTCGTGCCCTTCCTGCCGATCGCCGGCGGCGGCCAAGACGTCGCCTTCCGCTACCTCCCGCCAAAGTGGCCGTTGCTGGAGCACGTGGGCCTCCTGGACGGGACCCAGAACGGCGTCGACCTGTACGCCAAGGCTGGAATCCCCAACGGCGTCTACCACCTCTTCGGTACTGACGAGCTCGGCCGTGACATGTGGGAACGCGTCTGGTCCGGGACCCGCGTCTCGCTGCTCATCGCCGCGATCGCTTTCGTCATCGACATCGTCGTGGGCATGGTCTACGGGGTCGTCTCGGGCTACCTCGGCGGGCGGGTCGACTCCCTCATGCAGGGTGTCGTCGAGATCCTCTCCGGCATCCCCCAGCTGGTCATCGTCACGTTGTTCGTCGTCGCGGTCGGTCCGGGTACCGGCGCCATCATCTTCGGCCTGCTGCTGACGAACTGGCTCGCGATGAACCGCGTCAGCCGATCTCAAGCATTACGGCAGAAGTCCGAGGAGTACGTCTTGGCCTCGCGGACGCTGGGCACCCGGGACTCGCGAATCATCGCCGTGCAGATCCTGCCGAACATCCTCGGGCCCGTCTTGACCATGAGCATGTTCTCCATCCCGGCGGCCATCTTCACCGAGTCCTACCTGTCGTTCGTCGGAATGGGGGTGCAGCCGCCGTCAGCGTCGCTGGGGTCGCTCGTAAGCACCGGGTACCAGGCATTTCTGTCCTATCCCTACCTCGTGCTGGCCCCAGTCCTGGTGTTGGGCCTACTCATGGTGTCGTTCACAATCGTGGCCGACGGATTGAAGGAAGCCACCGACCCCCGCGCCGTGGAGGCACGCGCATGAGAACTCCCGTGTTGTCCGTCAAAGACCTGTCGATCACGTTCAGCCACGACCATCGCGAGGTGGAGGCGATCCGCAAGATCTCCTTCGATGTCCACGCCGGCGAGGTCGTCGCGTTGGTGGGTGAGAGCGGTTCCGGGAAGTCCGTCACGGCCCGAGCCCTGCTGGGGCTCGGTGCCCGCGGTCAACGGATCTCGGGTGGCTCAGTGGAGCTCACTGGCCCCGACGGGACCATCGATCTGACCACCATGACTCCCCGGCAACTGCGCCAGCAGGTCAACGGCAAGCGTATCGCCATGGTGTTCCAAGATGCGCTGACCTGTCTGGACCCCACGATGACCGTCGGCAAGCAGGTTGCCGAAGGGTTGCGAGAGCACTACGGGATGTCTCGGGCTGCGGCACGAGTCCGCTCCATCGAACTGCTCACCGAGGTCGGTATCGACGATCCAGGACGCCGCTACGGGCAGTATCCGCACCAGTTGTCCGGCGGTATGTGCCAGCGCGTGAACATCGCGATTGCGCTGGCCTGCGAACCCGACGTGCTGATCTGCGACGAACCGACCACAGCCCTCGACGTGACGATTCAGTTGCGCATCCTTGACCTGCTCGCTCGGCTGCAGGCTGAACGCGGACTGGCCGTCGTGTTCATCACTCACGACCTCGGGGTGGTGGCGCGTATCGCCCACCACGTGAACGTCATGTACGCCGGCCGGATCGTCGAGCAGGGGTCAGTCGACCAAGTGTTCTACTCACCCCGACACCCCTACACCTGGGGCCTGATGTCGGCGATGCCCGACATCGAGTCAACCGAACCTGAGCTCTACGCGATTCCCGGCAGCCCTGCGAGCCTTGTCGATCGGCCCACCGGTGACGCTTTCGCCCCGCGGAACGAGTTCGCTCTCGAGATCGATTTCGAGACCGAGCCACCGTACTTCGAGGCGGAGCCGGGACATCGGGTCGCGTCCTGGCTCTGCCACCCGCAGGCACCCGCTGTGTCGATGCCCCAAGCGCTGCAGCGCAAGATCAAGGCCATGGAGGTCTCCTCGTGAGTAAGCAGTGGCGTGACGGCGCGCGTGATGAGCTGATGCGCCGACGTGGTCTCCGTTTGGCGACGAGGAGAGGCATCATTTCTGGCGCCGCCGTGAAACGAACTGGGGTGGTGCTGTGAGCGCGTTGTTGGAGGTCGCCTCCCTGCGGCAAGAGTTTCGGACGCCTCGACGCGGGACCGTGACGGCCGTCGCTGGTGTCTCCTTCGAAGTTGCCGCGGGCGAGACCTACGGTCTGGTAGGCGAGAGTGGCTCAGGGAAGTCGACGATCGGGCGCTGTCTCGTGCGACTCAACGAGCCTACTTCCGGAGACGTCCTGCTAGCTGGTCGGATGGTCAGCGGCAGGCTGGACCGGCCCACCGCGACGCACCTGCGCTCTACGGCGCAGATGATCTTTCAGAACCCGACGTCGAGCTTGAACCCCCGCAAGCGGGTCGGCGACATCGTTGCCGAGGGGTTGCGTGCCGCGGGGCGCACCGACGTGCGCAGGTCCGTCGTCGAGATGCTCGGCCGCGTCGGTCTGAGTGCTGAGCACGCCGACCGGTTTCCGCACCAGTTTTCCGGCGGACAGCGCCAGCGAATCGGGATCGCCCGTGCGCTCGTCGTCCGACCAGAGCTGGTCATCGCCGACGAATGCGTCAGTGCGCTCGACGTGTCGATTCAGGCGCAGGTCGTCAACCTCATGGGCGAGCTGCAGCGAGATTTGGGGACGGCATACGTCTTCATCGCACACGACTTAGCAATGGTGCAGCATCTCAGCCACCGCATTGGAGTCCTACACAAGGGGCACCTGGTAGAAACGGGTACTACAGAAGAGGTCTTTCGCGACCCCGTGCATCCCTACACCCAGTCGCTGCTGAGGGCGGTACTCGGTCCCGATCCGCGCGCGATGCGGGCCAGGGGAACGGTTGAACCCTACGACCCGGTGGCGCTCGGTATCGACTACGGCGCAGGAATCGAGCATGTACTGACCCGCACGCACCGGGTGTTGTGTACCACGCAGCAACTTGCGCAGTGGCGTCCATCCAGCTGATGCCGGTCCGACGACGGACGCAACTTGCCTGGTGAAGAGTCCGGGTCTCGGGCATGACACCGATCGGTTGGAACTCGGCCCGCATCTCAGGTATTCGACCTACCTACGCGCAGCGGAACCCTAGGAAGCGAGAGCAAGGCGAGGGCCTGGGGCTTTGGCCACTCGTCAAGGGTGGTTGTGCAACGGTCTGACCCCTGTTAGATGTGCGCGCCTGCGTCGTGGCTTTGCAGTTGGGCGACGAGGCTCGGCTGCGGGCCTGCATCGAGCAGGCCGTGGACGAGGAGGAGGGCCTCGCCTCGGTGACGGATCCGGTCGCGTTGGCCGGTTTGGTACAGACGCTGTGGCAGGGGCTGTCGGCCCGCGCCGAACTGGGAGCGAGCCGTGAGGAACTACTCGAAGTGGTCAGGCTCGCGTTGATGCTCATCGAGCCGGCCCGATCTGTGGGGGACTGCGAGTAGTCTGCTCCTCCTCGGTTGAGGTGTGTTCTGGGGCCTGCCGTTGGCGGTGCCGCGACTGTTTGCAGACCATCCGGTGAGTGAAGTCGCCGACCGCTGGCGACCGCGCACACCGCGGGATGACCGTGCGTTGGTGGCGGGCCAGCTCGGTCAGGCAGTCGTGATCTCCCAGGCTGGGTCATCGGCTGCGTCATCGGCGGGAACGTGAAGAACTGCTCGTGCGCAGCGGCGTCCTTGCTCTCGCAGTGGGTTGGTCACCGAAGTGATCCCGGCGGCCTGGGCTGCGGGGGTGGCGTCCCACCCGGTCAGGCGAGCGGTGCGTCCGGCTGCGGTGAGCACGTCCAAGGCGCCCAGAGCCAGCTCGTCGCTCATGGCCAAGATCAGCAGTGGCGCTCGATCGTCCACGCGGTCCAGCAGTGCTGTGGCCGCGGTCCGTCCGTCAACGCGCCGGTTGCGTCCGCTGACGGCGATCAGGGTGTCTTCCCACCGGTAGCCGTGAGCGGTCAGCGCCTGGCGGTACCCGGCCAGCCGGTTCGCGGTCACCGGGAACCGGACGGTGCTGAGGTCTGGGGGTAGGTCCCGGCCCTGCAGCACCTGGGGTTGCCGGTCGTGGTCGAGGGGGAAGCTGAGGACGACGGGGACCACGGCGTGCGGGGACGTCTTGGCGGGTGGGAACGGCGCGGCAGGTGCGGTGGTCAACAGCGCGGTCGCTACTGCGGCCGCGGCGGCGTGGTCGTCGAGACCAACGAGGGTGATGCCGGGGTGGGCCGGCCCGCCCTGGATGGCGGCCGGTCGTCCGCTGTCGGCGATCGCGGCCAGGACCGGGTCGTCGGTGGTGGTGGTCCACAGGACGTAGCCGTCGACGGGTGCAGCCAGGACCCGTTCGACGTCTTCGACCATGTCACTGGGAGTGCTGGTGCGTGAGGTGGAAGCACCACCGGGTGCGGGGTCGCCGTGGGTGGGGATCAGGACTATGCCCGTTCCCGACTCGACGCAGACGTCGGCGACACCGGCCAGGAACAGCGCGGCCTGCGGATCCTCGAAGGCGTAGGACAGGTGCTCACCGACCACGACACCGATCTGGCCGTTGCGCCCGGAGCGCAGCGCCCGAGCGGTCGCATCGGGTCGGCGGTAGCCCAGGCGACGGGCCGCCTCCAGCACCTTGGCCCGCGTCGCCTCGGCCACACGGGTGGGGTGGTTGAAGGTGTAGGAGACCGTCATCACCGCGACGCCGGCTTCGGCGGCGACGTCTTTGACGGTGGGGCGGCGTACGGGTCCTGGCACGTCTGCACCCTATCTGTGTAACGTTACGAATATGTCGCCGTCCACCGCGGGATCCGCGTCCGCTCCAGCAGGAGGCACCCTTCCTCCCGAACGGGTGCGGTACGTCGTCCCCTACGCCGCCTTCACCGCTTTCGGGGTGTTCTGGGGCACCTGGGGCGCTGCACTTCCGGCGTTGAGGGACCAGGCGGGTGTCAGTCAGGGAGAACTGGGCACCGCACTGCTGTTCGTCGGCGTGGGCGCCTTGCCCGCGATGCTGCTCACCGGACGGGCGATGGACCGCTTCGGCTCTCGCCTGGCCGCGCTGCTGCTGATCGCGCTGGCGGTGGCGGGGTTGGCCGTGGCCTCCGGAGCGAGCAGTTGGACGTCGTTGGTGGTCGGGATGTTGCTGGTCGGCGCGACCTCAGGCGCCGCGGACGTGGCCATCAACACCGTCAGTGGGCAGGTGGAGCACGACAGTGCCTGCCCGGTCCTGACGCGTGCGCATGGTGTGTTCTCCCTGGCGGTGGTCGCAGCGAGTTTGACCGGCGGTTTGGTCCTCTCCACCCTGGCGGGAACTGGTGACGGAGTGGGAGCGGCATCGGCACTGACGTGGACGTTCGGGGTCGCTGCAGCCGTGATCTCGTTGCTGTGCGCGTTCATCTGGACCGGTACCCGGTTCAACCGGGCTCGCCCGTCCTCCCTCGCCTGGGGGAACGCCACGGCGCAGGAGAGCGCCACTAAACCGAAGCAGGCCACTGACTCGACGCCGGCCGCGGATCGTCGATCGCGATCCGCTCGCCTGCACCTCACCCCGTTGGTGGTGGTGGGTCTGGTCGGTGCCCTGGCCTATGGCGTCGAGAACGCCCACCAGAGCTGGGGAGCGGTCTTCCTCAGCGACACTTTCACCGCCTCAGCCCAGACCGCTTCTCTGGCGCCGGCGGCCTTCGCGGCGGCCGCTGCGCTCGCCCGGCTGGTGCTGGCGCCGCTGTCGCGGACCCACCCCGTACCGCTGTTGCTCACGGGTGGGGTGCTCGCCGCCACCGGCAGTCTTGTGGTGGCGACCTCGACGTCGGTCGTGGTCGCGCTCGTGGGGCTGGGCGTCGCCGCTGTCGGCACTGCGACGTTGTTCCCGACCTTGCTCAGCACCAGCCTGCGTCACGTTCGGACCGGCGATCGGGGGCGGGCGACGTCGGCGGTTTCCACCACCGCTTACCTGGGGTTCTTGTTGGGGCCGGCTTACGTGGGTCTGCTCGCTGAGCACGTCGGGCTACGGGGTGCCCTCATCGGTGTCGCCGTCGTAGCCGCGGTCTTCACAGTCGCCGCCGTTCCGGTCAGCAGAGCCTTCTGGAGATTGACAGATGAGTGAATTCGACAGGCGTCAGCGGCAGCGCCCACAACGCGGGATGACCGCGAAGTAGGCAGAGGCTGGTCGGGGACGCCGCGACGGATGTCAGTGCGCCCTCTTGGCAGGACGCCGCCAGTTTCTTAGGCTGCTCCCGCGCCATGAGCCACCCCCTTCGAGGGCGGTTCGTGCGCGGTGCCCGATCGGGTGCCGGTGCCCCGTCAGGAAGGTGCACCGGTGCTCACCCGCATCCGCGCACTCCATCGCGCTTCTCAGGTTCTGCTCGACTACCGCGACCTGCTGCGACTACCTGGTGCACCGCGCGCAGTTGTCGGTGCCGCGGTGGCCTCGATCCCCATCGCGGTGCTGGGTCTGACCGTGCTGTTGTTGGTGCAGCAGTCCACCGGCAGCCTCAAGACCGCCACCCTGGTCAGCGCCGCCCTGGGCGTGGGGACAGCCGCCGGGATCGTGATGCAGGGACGGTTGCTGGATCGGATGGGGTCCCGGCGGGTCCTGCGTCCGCTGGCGGTGGCTCAGCTGTTAGTGCTGGTGGCGTTGGTGGGCGCTGTCCACGCGCACGCACCGACGGTGGTGTTGGTCCTGCTGGCGGGAGGCGCTGGTGGGTGCGAACCACACGTCGCGGGCAGCCTGCGTGGCCTGTGGGCCTTCAGCGCCGCCGATCGGCGTGAACAGGGGCTGACCTTGACCTCAGCGGTCTTCGAGGCCGCGGTGGTCACCGGCCCACTGCTTCTGGCCGGGTTGCTCGCGCTGATATCTCCCGCGGTGTCCGTCCTGGTCTGGGGTGTCTGCTTCAGCGCCGGCACCGTGTTGCTGACCGGAAGCGACATCGCCTCAGCCTGGCGACCTCCTACCCCAACCCCGCCGCTGAGGCTGGGTGCGTCGGCGGCCACCGGGGCACCCGTGCGGGGAACGTCGGCGCCGAGGAAGAGAGGGAGGAGGGGGAGTTGGAGGAGCCTCAGGCGTAAGGGTCGACGCGGTGGGTGGATGGGGCCGCTGCAGATGGTGGGCCTTCGCCGAGTGGTGTGGGTGAGCGCGGTCCAGGCCGGGGCGCTGGGCAGCGTGCAGGTCGCGGCGATCGCGGCTTGCCAGGTGACGGGCCGGGCGTGGCTGGTGCCGTGGTGTGCTGCGGCGCTGACGATCGGCAGCCTTAGTGGAACGATCGTCCTGGCTTTGCGGCGGCGTCGCGGCTCGCCGGTGCGACGGCTGCGGGTCCTGCTGATCGTGTTGGTGGCGGCGGTGTCCGCGACCGCTCTGATCGCTGACACGGCTGGCCTGTTGGTGGGGTTGGTGGTCGTGGGTGCTTGCTCGGGGCCGGTGGCGGTGACCTGTTACGCGGTGGTAGATGAGCTGCTTCCACGAGCGGAGCTGTTGGGTGGGTTCACGACCGTGACGGCTGCCGGGCTGGGCGCGACGTCGGCTGCGACTGCGGTAGCTGGTCGGGTCGCTGATACCAGCGGGGGGCAGGTCGGGTTCGTCCTGGCCACGGTGCTGGCTGCTGTAGCTGCGGTGCTTGCGTTGGTTTTGCACTTCGACGACGTCGCTACCCGGCAAGTCTGAGGGCAGATCATCAGCGCTGAGGAAAGACGACGGTGGCGCGGTCATCAGGGTTACGCGGCTGATCCACCACCATGGTCTCCATCCGGTCTTCGTCACGACCGTGAGGTCGCGAGTCACGACCGTGAGGTCGCGAGTCACGACCGTGAGGTCGCGAGTCACGACCGTGAGGTCGCGAGTCGCCAGCGAGATCGAGTGCACCGCGGATGATCGCGCGTTTCGCGGGGGCACTCTCTGAAACCACACCGCCCGTCGTCAGGACTGGGGGTGAAAGCGCCAGACGGTGGAGACCCGATCGTGGCGAGCACTGTCCACGCCGCCGAAGACAAGGAGGCTGTCCCCGGCCCAGACACCGGCGCCAGACAGGTCAGCGCCTCCGGCGGGACGCGTCAAAGTCGTCCAGGTGCGGGCCGAGGAAGCGCTGCAGGTCGGGGGAGCCGATCGCGCGGTCGGTGTAGCGCTTGCACTGCACCACCAGCAGCGATCCGTCCTTGGGGTGGCGAGCGGTGATATCGGCTCCGAGGTCACCGGAGCCCCCGGAAACGGTGACCTGACGCCAGCCGTCGCGGCGCAGTAGGCGGGCTACGAGATGCTCGAAGTCGCCGCCACTCAACCCATCGGTAGTGGCGACCTGCTGATCGAGGCGGGCTTGTCGAGCGGCGCGGTCACGGGTTCGCCGGCGTAGCACCAACACCCGCCAAATGAACAGCACGACGGTGACGGCACCGGCTAGAGCGAGTAGAGGCCACCAGATCTCCAGCCATGAGCGGAGGACGCCGCCGAAGATCAGGACGGCGGCGAGGACGATCTTGACAGCGTCATCGCCGATGTTGGTCGGTTGCTTCCTACTCGTTCGCTTGCGGGCCACCGTGTGGGATCGGTGTGAGGAGGCAAGCTCTTGAGGTGGGGTCACCTGATACGACCACTACGACCAGTACGGCCAGTACGACACAGGACTAGTGCGGCACACGATCGGTACGGCGTCTTGCTCCCCGACGATCTGAAGTAGCACTGCTACAGCGAAGGCTGGGCTCGGCGGGATGTGGCTCGGCGGGATGTGGCTCGGCGGGATGTGGCCCGGATGGGCGCGCATCCGGATGCCAGCGTGGAGCACACCGGCCCCACACGTAGCGGCCGAGGGGGCGCGGTGGGTGGCGCGGATCGCGGCCGCGGCCGCTGGCGGCCACCGACGGTCGGAACACTCGATGACGGTGGTGAACCGGGTGAACCGGGTGAACCGGGTGAACCGGGTGGAGCGATTGAGTGTCAGGGGGCGGGCGGGGGAGAAGGCGCTCGCGTACTACACGTACTACGCGTGCGATGGCTGCCGGGCAGGCCGCTGCTGTGGCTCGTTCTGCGGTAGGCGGCCCGGCCTCAGACTTGGACCTGGGGCAAGTGCAGTTCGGTCGTTCTCTCTCTCGGGGAGAGAGCTCGACGCACATCAGTGTCCTAGCCGAGGATGCAGCCGGCGCGAGCCCGCTGAGAACAAGGTGTCGCTTCCGGATGCCAGCCCGCCGAGGTAGCTCCTTAGGACCATGAAACTAGTTCCGTCGAGGGACAGGTGATTGGCTACTTCGAACTACGGCCACGTGCGGGGGAGTGAACCTCCCCCATGAGGACGCAGAACCTTCCCCCCGAGTTCCCAGGTGACGTTATGGTCACTGTGCGTGCAGTGCGCAGGTTGACTCACTACATACCTGGCGGCGTTGCCCGCTCCTCGCTGTGCTGTATCGCTGGTGGGGTCCGTTGCTCGTTGCTGGGAGTTTCGTCATGGGTAAGCGCCTCCGTCGTGCAGGCACTGCGTCCGGTATCGCCGTGGTGGCGTTGCTGAGTACCGCAGTGTCTTTCGCCCAGCCTGCCTCCGCACTGCCGAGCCCGCGGGCCGCCTCCACCACGAAGACGGCTGCAACAAAGTCCGGCACGCAAGATGCAGATGGCGCCGGCGGTACTGACCTGACGTCGCCGCAGCGTCCCAAGGTCACCCCGGCCCCCGACGTCGCCGTCAGCTCCGGTGGCGCCGACGCACCGAAGAAGCGTTCAGCGGTCACCTTGGGTGCCCCGACGTCGAAGCTATCCGGTGTCAGCACTCAATCGTCGAAGACATCTTCAAAAGTTCAGTTGAAGTCCAGCAGTACAACGACCCAGCCCGTGACGGTGACCTTCTCCGAGTTGTCCATGGGGACCTCGGTCGCCAGTCAGTACACCCCGCTCGGTGTCTCCTTCGGCGGGGCTGCCCCGTTCATCACTGCAGATGGCGCCAACCCGTCCAGCCCGGTGCTCTCGGGTAGCCCCCAGTTCCAAGGGTCGGTCTCTGGCCGCTTCGTCACCCCGCGTGGTGTTGCCCGCACGGTGGATTCCTTCAGCGTCGACGTCGGCTACATCAACAACCCCGGCAGTACCACGGTGACGGCCTACTCAGCCAGCGGCGCTGTGCTGGAGTCCTCAGCGATCCAGCAGACCGGCATCGTCACCGTCACCGTGAACCAGCCCGGGACCGCATCCTTCACCGTCGGTGCCACCTCGAGCGAAGACGCCGGCTTCGCCGTGGACAACGTCTCCTTCCTCGGCTACCCCGGTTCCCCGATCGGTGGCAACACCACCCCTAACAGCGCCAACGCCCCCACCGTCGCCGAGCAGGGCTCAGCCCCCAACCCCTCCGAACACACCACGACGTGTGGTGCGGCTGACCCGGTGAACTGCGCCACCGGGTACTTCTTCGAAACTGACGTCGATGCTGCTGTCCCGGGCCGCGGGGTTCCGCTGGCCTTCGCGCGCACCTACGACAGCGCCTCGAACTACACCCCCGGTCGCCTCGGTTGGGGATGGCAGGACTCCTACAATATGTCCCTGGACATCTACGACGTCCCTGTCGAAGGCGGTGACCTGGGCGGTCAGGCCGCTGCCGACGCTGGCGGTCAGGCCGCTGCCAACGCTGGTGGTGGAGCCGGTGATGCGGGGGCTCAGGTGCAGGGCGCCAAGAATGGTGCGGCGCAGCTGCTGGACGGCGTTGCCGTCGGCGGTGGGGAAACGCAGACCCAGCGCACGGTGTGGGTCAACCAGGAGAACGGGTCGACCGTCACCTTCACCCGCCAGGCCGACGGGACCTACACCGCACCGAGTAGGGTCCGGGCAAGCCTAGTGGAGAACCCGGACGGCTCGTTCACCTTCACCCGCCGCCCTTCGCAGCAGTCGTGGACCTTTGACCGCAACGGCCGCCTCACCCAGCAGGGTACCGTCGACGGCTATAAGACCGTCCTCGGCTACGACGACGCGGGCCGGTTGAGCAAGGTCAGCGACCCCACCGGTCGCTCCCTCGTCTTCGGCTACACCGACTCCGTCAACAACGTCGGGGCCACCGTTGCCGGCACCGTCATCACCTCGGTCACCGACCCGGCAGGACGGGTGACGAAGTACGGCTACGACGAGGACGGCAACCTCGCCAAGGTCACCGACGCCGCCGGGGGAGTGTGGGGCTACGGCTACAACTCCAGCCACCTGATCACCTCGATGACCGACCCCAACGGCGGGGTTACCACCAATGTCTACGACACCCGCAACCGTGTTGTTGAGCAGGTCAGCCCGGCCAAGCAGAAGACGACGTGGGAGTACAACGGCGACCCCGCCACCGATGCCGGAGCCACCAACAAGGTGTGGGGCCCGCACGGTGACGTCACCACCCACGTCTACAAGAACATGCAGCTGGTGCGCCTGACCCGTGCCACCGACACCGACCTTCAGGTCAGCACCTCCTTCAGCTACGACCCCACCACGCTGGGTATGACCAGCCAGGTCGACGCGCTGGGCCGGGTCACCACCCACACCTACGACGCGCGCGGCAACCTCACCTCCACCACCGACCCGGGCGAGAACACCGTCGCCTTCACCTACGACGCCAACGACCGCCAGACCAGCACCACCAGCCCGCTGGGCGCGGTGACCAAGAGCAGCTACGACGCCGCCGGACGCCTGCTCAGTGCCACCGACGCTGCTGGTGCGGTGTCCACCTACGAACACGGCGACACCGCCCATCCCGAGGACATCACCAAGGTTACCGACGCGACCGGGCACTCGGTGCGCAACACCTACGCCGCTACCGGCGAGGTCATCGCCACCACCAGCGACATTCCCGGCAGCACTGCGACCCGCACCTGGGGTTTCGACATCGTCGGGTAGCAGATCTGTGCCAGTACCGCCGTGCAGACCGCCGCCGGGCACCGCTGCGCCACGAGTAACAACGACGCCACCACCGGCTCCAACACCGATCCGGCCACGACCCGCACCCGCTACGACGCCTTGGGCCGTATCACCGACATCACCGACGCGCTCGGGCACACCACCAGCACCACCTACGACGCGGTCGGCAACCCCCTCACCACGACCGCCGCCAACGGCACCAAGACCATCCGCACCTTCGACGCCGACAACCGGCTGCTGACCCTGACCCGCGGCGCCAGCGCCGGCGCAGGAAGCGCTACCGGCGGCACGGCGAGTACCACGAGCTACGGCTACGACCTGGCCTCCGGAGGTGTCGTCGGCTCGGCCGGCACCGTCGCCACCGCGGCTAACACCTGCCCGGCCACCGTGTCCTGGTGCAACACCACCACCGATGCCCGCGGCAAAACCACTCTCACCGGTGTGGACCTGCTCGGGCGGGTGGTCACCACGATCACCCCGGACGGCAAGAGCAGCACCAGTCGCTACGACGCGAGCGGCAACATCGTGGAAAGCACGGATGAGGCCGGACGGGCCACGAAGAACTCCTACGACGCCGACACCGGTCTGCTGACCGGGGTCACCTACAGCGACCCGGGCACCCCGGCGGTGTCCTACACCTACGACGCCGACGCCCGTCGCACCTCCATGACCGACGGCACCGGCACCAGCACCTACACCTACACCTACGACGTCACCGGGCGCCCGGTGAGCATCACCGACGGCGCCGGCAACGTCATCAAGTACGGCTACGACGCGATCGGGCGCACCACGTCGTTGACCTACCCCAACGGTCAGGCCATCACCCGTGACTACGACAACGGCGGACGCGTGGCCGCGATCACCGACTGGGCCAAGCGGCGCACCACCTTCACCTACGACGCCGACGGGGACCTGACCGCCACCACCTACCCCAACGGGGTTCAGGTCGCCAACGCCTACGACACCTTGGCCCGTCTCAGCTCCTCCACTCTGACCAACTCCTCCGGCACCACGCTGGCCGGAATCGCCCAGACCCGCGACGCCTCCGGTCTGACCACCCGCGAATCCGGAACCGGTGCCACCGCCGGAACCCTGGACTACAGCTACGACACCCAGAACCGCCTCACCGGTGTGAACACCACCGCAGCCGCCTCGCCCAACGGCAGCGCCTCGTTCGGCTACGACGCGGTCAACAACCCGACCAACCTGGCCGGGGCGAGTCAGACCTTCAACGACAACGGTCAGCTGACTACCACCACCGCCCGCACCCTGGCCGCGGCCGGAACCACCAGCGCGACCGGAGCGAGCACGACCTTCGGCTACGACGCGCTTGGACAGCGCACCGCGGCGTGGAGCACCGACGCCAACGGCGCTGCCGCGGGCACCAGCTACGGCTACGACCAGGCCGGTCGCCTGACCAGCGTTACCGCTGCGCCTACCGTCACCAAACTCGATGTCACCGCCGGCCCGCTGGCCGGGGGCAACACCATCACCGTGAGCGGCACTCACCTCTCGGGTACCACCGCGGTGCGCTTCGGCGGCCTGGATGCGACGTCCTTCACGGTGAAGTCGGCGACCACGCTGAGTGTCACCGTGCCCGCCGGGGTCCAGGTCGGCGCGGTCGACGTCAGCGTCTCCACCGCCACCGGCGGGACCAGCCTCAGCAGTACGCTCAGCAGCTACGCCTACCTTGAGGCGCCGAGCATCACCAAGGTCGACGCCAACCTCGGCCCGCTGGCCGGGGGAAGCGTCACCACCCTCACCGGCACCCACTTCGCCGACGTGAACGCGGTCAGTGTCGGCGGCAAACCCGCGACGTCCTTCAAGGTCAACTCCGACACCTCCCTCACCGTCACCGTCCCCGCCACGACCAGCACCACTACCCTGACCGTGGACATCGCCGTGACCAGCCCCACCCGCGGTACCAACACCGCGGGCAGCCCTGGACAGTTCACCTACCTCGCCGCGCCCGTCATCACCTCCCTCGACCCCGCATCCGGCCCAGGGGTCGGCGGCACGCTGGTCACGGTCACCGGCACCGACTTCACCGGCCTGCAGTCGGTGAAGGTCGGCGGCAAGGGCGTCAACGCCCGCTACAGCCCCACCACCATCACCTTCACCGTCCCCGCCGGACGCGGCAGCGTCGACGTCGTCATCACCACCATCGGCGGCACCAGCACCACCAGCACCGCGACGAAGTTCACCTACACCGGTGTCCCCACCGTCACCGCCATCGCCCCGGCATCGGGGCCGGGGGTCGGTGGCACCACCGTCACCCTCACCGGCACCAACTTCACCGGCACCACCGGCGTGAAGTTCGGCACCCAGGACGCGACGTCCTTCAGCGTCATCTCCGACACCAGCATCCAAGCCAACGCGCCCCCCGGATCGGGCACCGTCGACGTCGTCGTCACCACCGCCACCGGCGGCGCCAGCGCCACCAGCAGCGGCGACCAGTTCACCTACACCGGCGTCCCCACCGTCACCAAGCTCAGCTCCCAGGCCGGCCCGCTGGCCGGTGGCACGAGCATCACCCTCACCGGCACCAACCTCACCGGCGCCACCGCGGTGAAGTTCGGAACCGTCGCCGCCACCAACGTCAAGGTCGTCTCCGACACCTCCATCACCGCGACCATCCCGGCCAGCGGCACCAGCACCACCAGCACGGTCAACGTCACCGTCACCACCCCCACCGGTGGCACCAGCCCAAACGCCGTAGCCAACGCCTACGTCTACGCCGCAGCCCCCACCATCACCAGCATCTCCCCGACCACCGCGACCGCCGGGGACACCGTCACCATCACCGGCACCGACTTCGTCGGCCTGTCCGCCATCAAGTTCGGCACTCTCGGCGCCAGCGGCTCCTACAGCAACACCTCCATCACCACCACCGTCCCCTCCGGCGGTGCCGGCACCGTGGACCTGGCCATCACCGCCGCCGGCGGCACCAGCACAGCCACCACCGCCAGCAAGTTCACCTTCAAGACCACCGCACCGAGCATCACCACCATCTCCCCGACCGCAGGCCCGGTCGCCGGTGGGACCAGCGTCACCCTCACGGGAATCAACTTCACCGGCGCTACCGCGGTGAAGTTCGGGACCGTCGCGGCGAAGTCGTTCACGGTGAACTCCGCGACCTCCATCACCGCGGTCAGCGCCGCGGGAAGCGCGGCAACGGTCGACATCACCGTCACCACCCCCGCCGGGACCAGCACGACGTCGGCGGCGAGCAAGTTCACCTACGCCGCGGCCCCCACCGTCACCAAGCTGACCCCGGCCACCGGCACCACCAGCGGCGGCACCACAGTGACCGTCACCGGCACCAACCTCACCGGTGCGAGCGCGGTAAAGTTCGGGTCGATCGCGGCGACCCAGGTCACGGTCACCTCCGCAACCACCCTCACCGCCGTTGCGCCCGCCGCAGCTGCCGGCGCAGTGGACGTCACCGTCACCACTCCCGGCGGCACCAGTGCCACCTCCACCGCGGACAAGTTCACCTACACCGCCCCGGCTCCGGCCATCACCGCGATCACCCCGCCCGCCGGGCCGGTCGCCGGCGGGTCCAGTGTCGTCATCACCGGCACCAACCTCACCGGCGCGAGCGCGGTCAAGTTCGGCACCGTCGCGGCGAAATCGTTCACGGTGAACTCCGCGACGCAGATCACCGCCGTCGCCCCGGCCGGCACCGCCGGAACCGTCGACCTCACCGTCACCACCGCCACTGGCACCAGCGCCACCAGCACCGCCGACAAGTTCACCTTCACCGCAGCCCCCACGGTGACCAAGCTGTCCCCGACCAGCGGAACCACTGCCGGCGGCACGAGCGTCACCCTCACCGGGACCAACCTGAGCGGCGCCACGGCGGTGAAGTTCGGAACCATCGCGGCGAAGTCGTTCACGGTGAACTCCGCGACCTCCATCACCGCGGTCACCGCCGCCGGCACCGCCGGTGCGGTCAACGTGACCGTCACAACCGCTGGTGGCACCAGTGCCACCGCGACGGCCAATCAGTTTACCTACTCCAAGACCGCCACTCTGTCCGCGCCACAAGCGGCTCAGCGTGACCTCAAGGCCACCCCCGCGACGGGAGCTGCGACCTCCGCGCTGGGCCCCGACACCCTCGCCTCCTACGCCTACAACGGCGCTGGGCTGCGAGTGGCCAAGACCACCTCCGCCGGTACCTCGAGCTTCGTCTACGACCCCAGCACGACGGTCCCGCAGCTGCTCACCGACGGCACCGCGTCCTACCTCTACGGCCCCGACGGGGCGGCACTGGCACAGATCAGCAGCACGGGGGAGATCAACTACTTCTTCCACGACCAGCGAAGTAGCACCCGAGCCCTCATCAACTCCGCGGGCGCGATCAGCGCAACGTACGCCTACAACGCCTACGGTTCCCTGATTGCGAGCACCGGTACCGTCAGCACTCCGCTGCGTTTCACCGGCGGTTACACCGACAGTGAGACCGGGTTCGTCTACCTCATCAACCGGTACTACGACCCTGCCACCGCCCAGTTCATTTCCATCGACCCAGCAGTAGTCGCGACACTGCAAGCCTATGCTTACGCGAATGCCGACCCTATCAACGGCGTTGACCCCCTCGGCCTTTTCGGATGGGATACTGTCTCTTCCTTGGCTGCTGGATTTGGCGACACCGTCACCTTTGGTGGCACGAAGCAGATCCGCCGGCTCATCAACTACGAACTCAATGGCGACACTAACGACTTCGACACCGTCAATCCCTGCTCCCTTGCTTACAAGGTTGGCGGCGGGTTGGGATTCGCTGCTGGCCTCATTACCGGCGAGACCGAGCTGCAGCTCCTTAATGCAGCCAGAGAGGCTAACTCGGTAGCCCGGGTGGGAAGGTGGATGAGCGAAGTCGAACACGAAGCGATGCTCCGCACCGGAATGGTCCAAGAGGGCGCGGGTGGAACAACTTTCGTTGCCTCCCCGGCGGATGTCATGTCCTACCTGAAGCAAGCCGCAGCCGGTACTCGCTATGTAGAGTTCGATGTGCCTGTCCAGAGCCTCCGTGCAGCAGGGAAAGAGGGGTGGGCGCAGATTGCAGGCCCCAACTCCCTCGCAGGTAGACTTGCCAGCAAGAGGGGGGAGCCGTTGCCTAGCTTCCCGCTGGCAAAAAACATCGAATGGGTGGCCTCGAAGATCCGATGAGTAGTCAACAGAAACTTGTCTCCTGGCTTGAAAAAGAGGGTCCGAGACTTGACGCCTTGGGCATTTCCGCGACTGTTGGCACTCAAGGAGGCGGTGATGATTCAGCATGGATCGACCTGGACTCAGGCAAAGAAGCATCTCGAGTAATTCTTTGGGATTCTAATCTTCTTTATGTGCAGGTCATGGATCTTGTCAGTGGCGATGAATCGGCGACTTGGCGAGCTGATGTAGCTGAGGTGGGGGAACTAGCGAGCCAGCTCAACCGGCTCGTTACTCATCTTGTCAACAAATAGGTGGCTCTCCGGATCCATGGCGCGAGGCTGGCATAACCGCTCGGATGGAAGGCGAGGCGGGCGGAAACGCAAAGCTCTCACTTACGATCCTGAGGATCCTGATGGCGGCCTAAGCCGGCTCTTCGCGATCCAGGGTGTAGCCGGAGCCTGAACCCGCCGGTCTCGAGTAGGGATCGAGCGATGTAGTTGGCCAGGTTGCGGAACCCCAGAGCGGAGCCACGCAGGTGCTCGAGCCGGCCGTTGATGGCCTCGGTCGGACCGTTGCTGGTGCCGGGCCGATCGAAGTAGGCCAAGACGTCCGCAGCGCGCAGGCTCAGTGTTTGACCCAGTCGACGAATCTCGACCAGGACGGCGGGGATCTTGCTCTGCAGGGAGTGGGTCAGTTCGGTCATCGTGATCTTCCCCGCTGCGCGGTCGGGGTGGCGGTAAGCAGCGATCATCCGCTGTGAGACCGCCCAGGTCGCCTCGACCTCGACGTGGTCAGCCGCCCGGGGACCGGCGGTGAACAGTGCTTCGAGGCGGGTGCGTTGACGGGCCGTCAGCAGGGTGGCGCCGGTGTGCAGGACCCGGCGTGCGCGATAAAGCGGATCGTCTTTGCGGCCGCGGTGGCCATGCAGTTCCTGCTGTCGACGTCGGCGGACGTCGTCGACGGCTTGCCCGGCGAGACGGACGACGTGGAAGGGATCCATCACCGCCACCGCCTCAGGAAGTTCCTGCGCTGCTGCGTTCTTGAAGCCGGTGAACTTATCCATCGCGACGACTTCGACGGCGTCTCGCCAGTCCTGGGGACGGCCCGCCAACCACGTCGCGAACACGTCCTTGGATCGGTCTTGCATCATGTCCAGTAGTCGAGCAAGGCCTGTACCGCAACGGATCGGGGTGAGGTCAACGATGACGGTGACGCACTTGTCGCCATGGCGGGTGTGGCGCCAGACGTGCTCGTCCACGCCGATCGCGCTGACGCCGTCGAGGCGGTTCGGTCGGCGATCAGGACCCGGCGGCCTTCGGCCAGCACGGCGTCGTTTGCGCAGTTCTAGGACACGCTCAATGCCTCGGCGATGCGGGCGACGGTGAAGTGCTGGACGACGGGCCTGTGGTGTCGCCGGGCGGCGCGTCGAGAACCGGTGATGCGCCGAGGGCTACTGCGGCGGCCGGCGGCGGGCGGCGGGTCAGAGGGTGGGTGTGCACGCACCGGTGCCGAGGGCGGCCAGGCCGGTGAGGTCACCGGCTGCGTAGTCGGTGAGGGTGCCGGCCTGGGGGTACATCAGCTGGGTCGGGTCATCGACGTGGGCCAGCCCGAGGAGGTGACCCACCTCGTGTTCGAAGACGGCCCGGACCATCTCCTGGCCACCAGGATGGGACAGGACGGTGGCGACCTCGGCGGCGTCGATCTGGATGACTCCGCTGACGTAGACGTCCACCGAGGCGCCTACTCGCCCGGTCACAGCCGACCACGGGCTGGGGACGGTAGTGGTGACGGTGGCGGGCCCGGCTTGGGCGATGACGCTGGCCGCCAGATCGGGGACTTCGGTGGTGGTGTTGTAGGTGATGAGCACCGGCGCCCACCGGTCCCCGTAGCGCTGGGGTTGGAACGCCTCGCGGGTGGGGGAGGTCTCTTCGGTGGTGGCGCCGTCGTCGATGAACTGCAGGCCGGTGGCGGTGCTGGCCCGGACCAGTGCCTGCTGCAGCAGTACCTGCGCGCCGGCGGGTGCACCATCGGGGCGGGTGACGTAGTGAATGGGGCGGCACGGATCCCACGTCACCGGTACCTGGGCGTCGGTCTGGGTCTGCAGGGGAGCCCAGGCGGGGCTGGTGAGCGCCACCGGGGCGGGGGTCCCCAGGGGGTCGGGGCTGGCTTCGTGGCCGGGGGAGGGGACACCTGTCGTGCCCGCGGTGCCGGGGATGCTGCCGATGCCAACGGGGCTCCAGAATCCGGTGGTCTGGACCCACCCGGCGCCGGCGACAACCGTCGCGACGAGGATACCGATCAGGACGTTGCGTGCCGCCGCCGACCCCGAGCCCTCAGATGACCACGCCGGCCGCGGCGGCCCCCGTTCGCGCCCAGGGCCGGGTGGGCGCCACGGGTGGCGGGTGCTGTGTTCCTCTGCCAGGACGTGGCCCTCGGCCAGGACGTGGTGCGGGGCCGACCGACGGCTTCGTCCATCGCCCACTGCGGGATCCGCTCGCTGGCCGAGCGGGCCACCGGAAGACTCGAGCTATCCCGGGTCTGGCGGTCGCCTTCGGAGGCACCCTCGAACGACCCTGCCCGAGATCGGGGTGGCTGTGCAGGCACGTCGGCTGGTTCTTTCCATCGCGTAGCGACCTCGATGCAGGGCAGAGGCCGAACTTTCTCTGCCCTCTCGGATCCTGCGAGCAGGTACTGGATCCACCGTCACCTGATCGGGTCCCTGCGTGGCGCCACCCTGTCGTGACAGTGAGCTTTTCTCAGTAGCGGCGTGACGGTCACGTTCGGTGACGACGGTGCGGTGCAGCTCGACACGCCCAAGATCACCAAGTGCGGTGGGTAGGGGTGGAACTCCGGTAGACGGAGGGCTTCTCACAGCAACCTGCGCCACCGGAGCTCCACCGTGCCTGATCTTGTCACCTACACCGCTGCGCTGCCCACTTCCCGGGCCACTGTCCAGCACATCGCGACTCTCCTGCAAAGACATCGCCTCCACCTAGGCACCCGGACCGGACGCCGGGCTCTCGGCGTCTTCGCCCACGCGATCCTGATCTGCCGCTTCCTACTGGATGCGACCCGGACCGTGAACCTGGCCCGGGACAACGGGATCGGGGTGTCAACCTGCTACCGCTACCTCCATGAAGGCCTCGACGTCCTCGCCGCACAGGCCCCGCGCCTGCGCCCGGCGCTGCTCGCCGCGCACGCCGCCGGCCACACCCACGTCAACCTCGATGGCACCCTCATCACCACCAACCGCGTCGGTGTCCCCGGCCCGAGCACCACGACCAAGGGACGTCACCGTCAGCGAGTTGATCTCTGGTGGTCAGGCAAGCACCACCGCCACGGCGGCAACGTCCAAGTGCTCACCGCTCCTGACGGGTGGCCGCTCTGGGTGTCGCCGGTCCGTCCCGGTCGCGAGCACGACACCAGCTGCGCCAGAGACCATCACGACCTGCTTTCCGCGTTGGAGGAGTTCACTGTCGCCGGCCACAAGGTCCTCGCCGACCTGGGCTATGAAGGCGAACGACGCCTCCTCACCTGTCCGCACAAAACCCTCAAGGATCGGGAACTCACCGACGACGAGCGGCAGTTCAACCTCGTTCACGCCCACATCCGTGCCCGCGCGGAGCAGGGCAACGCCTGGCTGAAGAACTACCGGGCCCTGCAGAAGGTGACCCTCTGCCCCCGGCGCATCGGGGTGATCGCCGCCGCCGTCATGGTCGTCCTGCACCTCGAGCACGACCGCACGACGTGACGATCCGTGACCGTCACGCCGCTACTGAGAAGAGCTCAGTGCCCGCCGCAGGTCCGCGGCCACCAGCGACAGGCGGGATTCGCTGCCCCTTATCCCGTGTCATACGGTGGTGATGACGTTCCTCCACAGTGATCTACCGAGGTGAGGTACGCGTGCGCGGTCACGTTCGAGCCCGATACATCCACCGTTCCACGCCTGATTCTACTAACCCGTGCTGAACGAAGCCAGCATTCAGGCAAGCCCAGCGGCTCCTGTCGTTGTCGACGTCAATCCTTGCTTCAACAAAGATGGCCGGGAGGCCCGCAAATTGCGCGTCAGCATGTATGCTGACAAGCATTTGGGATAGGGCCTGCCGCGCCACGCTGGGTCGTTCCCCCTGTCGTCGCCACGCCACCGCGTATGCGCGCAAGAGTGGGAACTCCAAAGACTCAGCATTCCAGCGCACCAGCGCCGCGATTCCTAAGGAGTCACGACCGACGAGAAGTTTGTCCGCGTCCACCGGTGTCAGCGTCAAGAAGTCTTCAACCACAACCTGCCAGCGTGGTGCTGGTGCCGCTGAATTCGTACAGCGAAATCCATGGATCTCTTCGTTGTCCGAATCTGTTGCCCACGACCAGTTGATTTCGCTGCTCACGCCTTTGGATGATCTGGCAGGTCTACGATGAACGCCTCGTATTCGGCCCTCAAGGCAGCTTCTTCCTGCGCCGTCCGCAGCCGGCCTGGACCCTCCTCCGCATACCAGCGCGCTCGATCATCCCGGGACTCGCTGAGTTCGTCTTCAAGGTCACCACGCAAACGCAGCTTAGCGATCGTGCCCCCCCATTCCTTGGTCATAAAAGCTCGCTGCCCTGCAACCACACCAACTGAAACCCCCACTTGATCAGCCAGTTGCCGTACCGCCTCAGGTGTCTTGGCCTCTACGACTGCTGTGCGAGGGACTGGCAGCAAAGTCCGCGCCGCAAAGTCGTTAGCGGCTGTCTCTTGATCATCGCCATCATCATCCGCACGCCCGCTTGTGTAGTCGATATAGGTAGCGCGTCTTGGGTGCAACAAGACGTGGGCGATCTCATGGAACAACGTGAACCAGAAGCTGTCAAAATATTTATAGCGGCTTGTTACGGCGATGATCGGGTGCCCAGCCACCCAGCGCGAGACCCCACTAATGCGAGTGCTCTTCATCTCGGGAACGAAGACAAGTACCACTCCGCACGCAAGTAGCAGTTCCTGGGCGCGTCGAAAACCAGTAGAGATTGTCTCGCGCGTCAGCACCGGTAGCTGCGTCGCTGTTTCGCGCAACTTGGCCGCGTTAAAGGCTGGAGCACTACCTATTAAATTTTCCGCCTGGGCTTCCGCCAATCGAAGCCATATAGCTGTCAGGTGTGGGTCCACCGAGTGACGCTGGCTGCGCTTATAAGAGGCTTGCGGCTCGAGCCATGTCTTACTGAACGCATCGGGAGACGCAACCTTGAAGAAGCTGAGCAACTTGCTCACCACCTCGACCGGGTCATCCTCAGCGTCAATGACTCTGCGCTCAATAAGTGGCTGGCGTGGGAACGCAGCTGCCCACTGAACGTGAGCCGCTAGCGCTGCGTGATGCTCCTCCTGCGCCAGACGGGCGCGGTACCGGGCCTCAATGCCGAGCCAGGTGCTCGCGGTGCCGCCCAGGACCTGCTCTAGGGTGACGGCTACTTCAGGCGACAAGGGTGCACGGCCTTTGATTACCAGATTGATGTGCTTGGTGCTCAAGCCGGTGCGCACAGAGAGCTGGGCCTGGCTGAGGTGCTGGGCTTCCAATTCGCGTTGCAGCATGCGCCCAGGGGTGGGTGCCCAGTCCAGCTGCATCTCCTCCGCGATGTAGGTACTCATCTCAGACATCGCCCCAGCTCGCTGTCCGAGAGAGTGACTGGCCCGCGATGATGACGTCGTCAACGATCATGGCTTGTACCTCCCCGTGGTCAAGGAGCGAGGCCGGCCTGGTCAAGGCCAGCGGTTGTCCAATCCCGGTAAGCAGACGTACGTGCATGTCGACCTCCTCCATCGCTAAGCCAAGTCCTCCGGTGACCATGAGAGTCACGTGAACACTGCGGAACATCAGCAGGTCTCTCAACGTGGGTGCCTCGCACACCGTGATCAGTAAGTCCTGAGCGGCGGCCTGCTGCTGGCTGCTGCACTTCTGCCAAGAGGTGCCGGTAGCGCACCTCCGTCTTAGCTGTGCATCAGGCCAGGCGAGCAGCACTCTTTACCTCACTGGTAAACGGAACGTAGTGGTACGATCTCATGGACCCAACGGGTAAAGACTACTCGCTCGGCCGGACAGTGCCGGTAGACACAGCGAAGACGTGCCAGGTCGTGTCGGCCTGAGCACGAGACAGGGGCACCGACATGGGCTGGACCTACGACGACTCTCTGCAACGTGCACGCAAGACCTACCAGGACACCGCCGACGTCACCGTGAGCACGGTGACGCGCCAGACCGACTTCGAGGCCATCAGCCTCACCAAGCCTCGCCGAGTGCGCGGAGCGCACCTGTACGTCGACGTCCCCTGCTTCGAAGGTCTGCTGGGCGAACCCGAAGAGGGCACCGATGAGGACATGCTCCGCCGGCTGCACCTGTACGCCCGAGAAGTCACCCGCATCCTCGAGATCGACTTCGACGCGGTCAAGGTCCACTTTCAGGGCCCGCGCCTGCACGCCCTGTCCTACCGACCGGTCAACGACGACGCCGTCATGGTCGCCACTGCTGTCGCTGCCGCCGCAGCGATCGCCTACAGCAGCAGCATCTTCAACGACGTCTTCGGGCTCACGGGCGAAGCTGCCTGGGACAGTGCTGCCGGTATCGACTTCGGCGAGGTCATCGCTACCAAGAACGGCGTGGGCGGTGACCGCGAGCTGCTCTTCCTGGGGGCGCCGGCCAACTACGCCGCCAAGATGCTGAAGCAGGGCATCCGCATCGCTGCCGAGGCCGCCGCCCTGCTGCCCGAGGACGTGGCCACCCACGTCAGGACCACCGACGACCCCGCCATCTACGAGGTCCAGGTGACCCTGGACCAACTCGAAGACTTGTGCGCCACCTACGGCTGGACCTGGAGCGCCGCACAGTCCCGCAGTCGTCTGGAAGAAGCCGTCAGCAAGCACCCCGCCGGCTGCGCCACCATCAAGAAGCCCACAGTCAAGATCGACAAGACCGCCCTCGGATTGTCTAACAGCAAGCGGTTGCCCGCGGTGTCCCTCTTCGCCGACATCGACGGCTTCACCGCCTACATCGACGAGGCAACCAGCCAGGACGAAGACCTCATCGCCGCCGTCCGCGCCTTCCACACCCTGCGCCACGAAATGCGAGAGACGGCCGTCGTCGGCTACGACGCCCTGCGGGTGCAGTATCAAGGCGACCGCATGCAGGCCCTCACCTACCTGCCCTTCGACCACGAAGTCCAGGCTGCGCTGAGCGCAGTCAGGATCGCCGCTGCGTTGCACTCGGTGGCTACCCAGGTCATGCCACAGGTAGTCGGGGCGAAGGCGGCCAAGCCGCTGGCCATTGGGGTGGCCGCCGGACCGGTCTTGCTGTCCAAGCTCGGCGAGCATGGAAAGCGTGACGTCGTGGCCCTGGGTCCATCCGTCGCAGAGGCCGCCCGCATCCAGCAAGCCCTCGACGGCACCCAGACCGGAATCAGCGCGGTCGTCTACGACCTGCTGCCAGGTTGGTTGCAGTTGTACTTCACGCAGCGGGACGGCTCCTCGAGGGGTACCGCTGCACAGAGCACGTACATCGCCGACGGGCTCACGTTGGACGTCCTCGAGCGTGCTGAGCGGGTAGCCCAGCAGGAGGAAGAAGTCACGGTTGCCAGCACCTCATCCAATTTTGCCCGCCCTTCACGTCCCGTCGCGAGCACCCCGCTGCGTCCTTGGGTCCGCTGAGGATGTCAGCACGGCCAGCGGCAGGCACGCTGCGCTCCGACGCCCGCCGCCGCTTCGCTCAGCACGAGCAGTACCTGGCCAAACACGAGCCCAGACTGCAATTGGTACTCGACGAAGGGGTCGCGACCGCCCAAATCATCGGCGCGATCGCGGTACCCCTGGGCGCCGGCCGCAGCGAGCCCTTCGAGGTGCTGATCTGCTACGCCAGCACTGAGAAAGGAATCAATCCCTTTCTCAGTCCTGAGACCTACGACCCGGCGGGACGCTTCCCCCGCGACGCCGACCGTCACGTGGAAGGCGACGGCCGGTTCTGCATGTGGCTTCCTCACACCGACCCCCGCGACTTCGACCAACCCGACGGCCTGGCCCGTCATCTGGAGCGCATCCGGGAGTTCATCACTCTGCAGATTACCTGCGAGGACCGCATCGCCCGGGATATCACGCCCCACTGGCCGGGACAGGAGTGGGGACACGGCGATGAGGGCTACCGCGAATGGGTCCGTCAGCACGTCGACGGCCTCACCACGTCCCAAGTGGCGCGCTTCGCGCTAGCGCTAGATTCACCGCCATTCCCACGGATGCCGTGCCCGTGCGGCGGGAGGCGCAAGCTCGCCGACTGCCACCGGCAATGGTTTCAAGCACTCCGTGCCGCTGCCCACCAGCGCAAGAACACCGTATGGCAGGAACTTCACCAGATTGTGATGGCTAAGAATGCTGTGGAACTTACTCCGACGTCGCCCCCCGGCGCCTCTACCGACCCCGACCCCGACCCCGGTAACGCCGGCTGATCCATCCCTCGGCGTCGTTTTTGGCTGGCAAGTTCACACTGCTCAAGAAGCGTGGACCGGCAAGGTCGACGCCAAGGCCTCCATCCTGCTTGCCCTCGAGGGCGGGCTGCTGGCCGCGGTCCTAGCCGGTTCAGCCCAGGACGGCTTGCTAATTAGCCTCCATGGGTGGCGTCAGATCAGTACCTGGATCGGTACTGCTTGCCTCACCGTCGCCATCGTCCTCGCCGCCCTCGCCGTCATGCCCAGCTTGGGCCGCGCACGCACCCACAAGCAGGAAGCCGCGGACAACTTCATCTACTTTGGCCACCTGCGCCACCTCGATCCTGCCGTCCTTGCCGCTTGCCTAGGCAATCTCAACGCCGACAAGCAGTTGAGCATGCTCACTCGTCAACTGACCACCATGAGCAGAGCCAACTGGCGCAAGCACTGCTACGTCCGTTGGTCCGTCATCGGCATCCTCATCGCCATCACCACCATCAGCACCGCTATCACCTGGCCGCGCTGACCGCTGTGACAGCGGATGCACACAAGAAGAGCAGCGCTCGGTGGCTCTTCGGCAGTGCCTTCGATACAACCTTCCACCTCAAGTAGTGGCCACAGGGGTCTGCTGCACGGATCACTGAGCTTTTGTCAGTAGGGCCTCGTCGGAGACGGCGTCCGTCCGAGACCCACTGAGCCTTTTCCATCCTGGGTCAGCCAGCGAGGATGAGGGTCTGCACCGCGGCCACGAGCATGCTCGCCCGTGACGGGCTGAAGCGGACCTTGCGCAAGACCCGCCAGTTCTCAACTGCGCGTTGGCCCGCTCACCCGGTGCCCGCAGGGCAGCGTGAGAGCGGTTGACCGCACGCTGGTTCTCCGACAGGGGCCGCAGTTTGTTGGTGGCACGGTCCTTGCGTCGTGAACGCTGTGGCACCCGCACCCCGGGGCACTCCCGGCCGGCGCCCTGGTAACCGCGGTCGACCAACACCTGCACCCCGATACTGGCCAGCGCCTTGAGCAGGCCATGCTCGCGGGCGGCGCCGATGTCGTGACGTGAACCCGGCAGCGGCGGGGAGGCCCAGATCAGGCATCCGGCCGGGTCGGCGAGGGTCTGCACGTTGAGGCCGTGAGCCTTGTGTTTGCCGGAGTAGTAGACGCGGTCACCCCTGCTGGCCATCGCGACGCGGTCGATGCGCACCAGCGTGCCGTCCAGGACGACGTAGGCCTTGGCCGCGGCCGTGATCAGCGCCTGTTGCAAGGTCGGTGCCATCGCGGCCAGGACGGCCAGGGCCTCATGCACATACCGGTGCACGGTGGCGATGCCGATCTTGAAGCCGGCGGACAGGTCTGCCTAGCGTTCACCCTTGCGCAGGTGGGCCAGTACCAGCAGCGATTGACGGCCCGGGGACAGTCGGCGCCAGCGTGAACCGATCCGCTCACGGTGAGCTCGCAGCGCCTCGGCGAGACGGCTCAGGGCGCGGGTGGACACGGGCAGGCCGGACGGGTAGGACAGCATGTGGAGCCCCTGGTGGTGCGGACGACCTCGACAATCCCCGTCCTACCAGGGGCTCTGCTCGAGCCGTCCGCAACCCCGCTGGTCAGCAGGATGGAAAGGGCTCATCGGTAGGCTCGGCCGCCCAAAGGTCAGTAAGTCCCGACGGCGCAGACCATGGTGCGCCGCGCCGCCATCTGGTATCTGTTCACCAAAGCGCGATCAGCGCCGGATCGGGACGGGCCCAAATGCCCGCTGTGCACTGCGGGAGGTCCCATGGCGCGCTTGCGTCGCGGTCGTCGAGGGCGCAGGCGCGGGCCTGCCGCCGCCGTAATCGTGGCCCTCGTCGCAGTCGTAGCAGTCGCGACCGCCTCGATGGCCGCAGCAGTCAACCCGTTCTCCTGGGTGCGCGCTCACCTGCCGGGAGGCCACAGCTCGCCCCCGGCGCTCGCTTCTGCCGGGGCGGACGGCACTGCGGGCAACGGCTCGAAGATGGCCATCAGCACAGCAGGCGACGTCAAGGGCCGCGTCGTGTGCAGGCCGAGCGCCGCGGCCGACGCGGAGGCAGCCTTGGACCAGCCGGACGGTTGGGACTACGCCCCCGTGGTCACCGCGGACGCCGGGCTAGCGCTGACGAAGCTGCGGTACGGACCCCGGCTGCTGGCAGACGCCATCGACGTGCCCTACGTCCGCATCACCGACAGGCAGGGTCAGGTGCACACCGTGCACCTGACACCTGCACCAGCATCAGGCCCGAACCTGCCGCGCGTCAGCCTGGAAGGCGAGGCCGAGTGCCGCTCGGCTGACAAGGCCGCTGATCAGGCCATCGGCGTCAGCGCCACCTACCGGGTCATCGTCAATGAGCACACCCCGCAGGAGCTGACGGTCCTTATCGGGCAGTCCTACCGGTTTGACCCTCACCTGGACACCGAGTGCGAACCGACCGTGACGGCGCAGTGCATCCGTTTCTGGCCGACCGTGAGCTGGGCCATCCCCGATGATGACTTCGCTGGGATCAACGAGAAGGTCGCCGTCGACATTGTCGAGCGATTCCGCCTCAACCCAGACGAAGGTTCGCGCATTGCCGCCCCGGCGTCCGGTCCGGCCTACAGCAGCTTGGACCTGATCCGCGACGCACCCACAGTAGGTGGAACCGACGACGGCTTGCACGTCGCCGAGCTGGGCAACAAGGGCCAGTTGCGGCAGGCGGGAGCCACGAAGATCCTCAACGAAGGCGTCGGAGGGCACTGGGAGAACATTCACCAGACCGCCCGCCAAGGAGTAGAGCTACCCGGCATCACCCCCGGCGTCGCTCCGTCCAAGTACGGCGGTGGTACCGCCGGATGTCCAGAGTGTGTGCACGCGCATTGGACCTGGTTCGCCGACGACACGCACATTGCCGGAACCACCGCCCGCGACTTGGCGAACTCGTTGAGCTGTGGTCTTCCCAACTGCTGGTCCGACGGCGCACCACAAATCCTCGACGGCTCCAAGCAAACCGTCTGCCTGGGCTGGGACACTGGCGAGGCGGCTACCGCCGTCGACTGGTGCGCAGCAGCCGAGCAGACCCCAGGGGCCACTACCGGCGACCACGCAGCCCTGACCCGCCCCTTGGTCCGCTCTAAAGCGCCGGTCTTCTACTACGACGCGCGCAGCAAAGCCCTCGACCGTCGCGACCTGGTCCAGCGCACCAAGGTCGACCCAGTGCACTTCAACGGCACCGACTACTCAATCGGCGACACCTACTGGCCCTACCTGCCACCGGTCTACCTTCCCGGAGTCACCGGTGTGCCCCCGAACCCTGACACCGTCCACCCCCATGGGGGCAACGGCTCCTTCTTCTTCGCCCCCGCCCGCAAGTTCACTTCCGTCGTCTCCTCTGTCGCCGAAGTCACCTGCTACATCCCGTGCGCCCCCGGAGATGTCTCCATCGCCCCTCACCGCGCCATGATCGACCCGCACTACCCCGCCACCCAGACACCTGAGGGCAAGTGGATGCTCAAGGTCGACCTGGCCACCGGTGACCCCAACGACCGAGGTCCCTACTACCTGCGCGTGCGCCCGGCCGTAGGTTTGACCCTGCTGAACGCCGACCCCCTCTACCGTCCGCAGGCAGGTGGAGCGCCCTGGGTCGGCGTCTACGACGAAGGTTCTTCCGCCACCGCAGCCGACCTCAACCAGGCCACCTCGTGGCACCCGGTCGCGGCCAAGGAAGGTCACTCGAAGCCGCTGACCGCGGTCCTCCTCTTCGACAAGGAGCCCACCGCGCAAGACATGACTTTGCAACTGGACGCTGCTCCCGACGGTGTGGAGCAGTACCAGCGCTCCGATGGCATCCTGCCCGCACCGACAGGGGCCGCCAACAACGAGGCGCTTGCGGACGGGCAAACCCACGCCTTCATCACATCGGTCAAGGGACAGGACATTACCTATGACCAGGTGAGCTGGTTCAACGGTGCTGACGCACTTCAGGCGTGCCTTCAAGACAACATGGACCCCGGCGATGGGGCGTGGTGCAACGACTTCTACTTCCGCAACACCAACCCGAAGCTGCGCACGGCCACGGTCCCGGCGGACGCGTCCATCACCTACTACCCAGACCTCAGCAAGGAGGCAGTGACCATCGCAGCCGCCGACCTCAAGGCACTCAACGAGCCCGGCAGAGACGGCCCTGCGACCTTGCCTGCCATCGGAGAGTGGGGTACTTCCTGGCCGTGGATCATCACCGCGAAGAACGGCAAGGTCACTGCGCTCAAGCAGATTTACATCTCCTGAGCAAATAGTGGGGGATCGAGGCGTGCCCGCTCGCCCCTCCTGCTGGCGGGCGGCCCGGTGGACGGCGCGGCGAGGGTGGTGCTGGGAGCGGGCCATGACGGCGGCAGCCTCGACAGCCGCCCCCGGCGCCTTGAGGCGCTGCTGAGCCGTCCGGGTGGCTCCGGGGCCGTACGTCACTCGAGCAGCGCACCGAGACCGGCCCGCTGGCCGGTGCGCTGCTCGGTCCCGCTGCCTACGCTGAGACAGTGAGGCCTTGTCAGTAGCGGCTGGCCGTTACTGACAAAGCCTCACTGACAATCAAGCTGGCTTGCTCCCGAGCGGGCCTGGAAGGATGTTGCTGTCCCCGCGAGTACCGAGACGACGTCGTCCGGGTCGCCCGGAACCGCGATCCCGGTGTGACCCTGGAGCAGGTCGCTGCCGACTTCGGCGTCCACGTCATGACGCTGTTGAAGTGGATGCGCCAAGCCGACATCGACGCCGGGGCCCGCCCAGGGACCAGCACCACCGACAACACTGAGCTGCGCGAGGCCCGTCGCCGGATCAAGCTGTTGGAGCGGGAGAACGAAGTCCTGCGCCGCGCCGCGGCCTACCTGCCCCAGGCCAACCTGCCCGGCGGCTCAGGACGTGGCTCGGGAAAAGGTCCGCCCGCTCGTGCGCGAGCTGGCCGGCGACGGGATCCCCGTCGCGGTCGCGTACCGGGTGCTGAACATCGCTCCCCAGGTCTACTACCGATGGCTCGCCCACCCGGTCACCGACGCGGAGCTGGAGCAGGCCTACCGCGCCGACGTGTTGTTCGACGCCCCACCGCGACGCCCACCGCGACGACCCTGAGTTCCGCTACCGCTACCTTGATGACGCTCACGTGAAAGTCCCCAGACCTGCTCACTAAAATTCCCCACCCGTGTGGCTCCGCAGAACCAGGCGGAGCCCCTCCGAAGCTGGCGGTCTCTGACCACACGCCGGCTACCGAAGGGGCTCCTGCAGCAGATGCTGACACGGGAGGAAGACATCGACGCTCACGCACTCGCCGCCCAAGGCATGACGATCTCCGCGATCGCCCGCCACCTCGGCCGAGACCGCAAGACCATCCGCGCCCACCTCACCGGCACCCGCACCGCCGGCGTCCGCGCCAAGACCATCCCCGACACCTTCGAGCCCTTCGTCGACTACACCCGCGCCCGCCTGAGCGAAGACCCTCACCTGTGGGCCTCGGCCCTGTCCGACGAACTCGAACCACTCGGCTGGGCCGGGGCCTACTCCACCCTGACCCGTCAGATCCGCGACCGCGGCCTACGACCACGATGCGCGCAGTGCCGGAGCCTGAAAGACCGTCCCGTCGCCATCATCGACCACCCGCCCGGCGCGGAGACCCAGTTCGACTGGGTCGAGTTGCCCGACCCGCCCGCGCACTGGGGATGGGGCAAGCACGCGCACCTGCTGGTCGGGGCGTCCTCACACTCTGGACGCTGGCGTGGGGTCCTCATGGAGTCCGAGGAACAGGCTCATCTCGCCGTCGGGTTGCACGCCGTCTGTGAGCGCCTCGGAGGTTTGACGCGGTCCTGGCGTTTCGACCGGATGTCGACCGTCGCCGCGCCGGGTAGTGGACGGGTAACGGCGACGTTCGCGGGTCTCGCCAAGCACTACGCCGTCACCGTGGAACTCTGCCCACCCCGGCGCGGCAACCGCAAGGGCGTCGTCGAGAAGGCCAACCACGCCGCCACGCAACGCTTCTGGCGGTCCCTTCCCGACACGATCGACAGTGGGGACGGGTCGAAGCCGATCACCGTCGAACAAGCCCAGGCCCGACTCGACGTCTGGTGCGCCGCCAAGGGCGACGCCCGTCTACGGGTGATCCTCGAACCCGACGGAACCCACCGTCGCACCACCGTCGGCGAACTTGGCGCAGCGGAGCCGTTGCGGCCGTTGCCGTCACCGTATCCGGTGACGACGACGGTCCAGCGGACGGCGTCGGCGCAGGCGTTGGTGTCCTATGGCGGGAACTTCTACTCCGTCCCACCCGAACTGGCCCGCGCCGCCGTCCTGGTCACCGTCGTCCACGGCGGGCAGCACCTCCAGATCGCCCCGGCGAGTTCACCGGCCGCGGTCGTGGCCCGGCATCGGATCGTCGCCGCCGGGACTGGCGCGACGGTCCGCGACGATCACCACGTCAGCGCGTTGAACGCAGCCGCGATGACCGCCGCCGGGACTGAGACGGGCCTGCCGCACCGACACAAGCGTCGAGTTCCACCCGGCGCGACTGCAGTGGCGGCCGCGCAGGAGTTGCAACGCAACGCACTGCATCGCAGCAACTCTTTAGGCGGGCCAGTCGAGCATGTCCCTGGCCAGATGGCCCTCATCGACGACACCGGGCGCACCACCGAAGTTGTCGACCTCGAACGCTACGCCGCGATCGCGGCAGGACGGAACACTCTGCGATGACCACCCATGACCTCGCCACCCCCGACACAACACTGACCACACGGCCGACCGCGGCGGCGCAGGCCAGCCTCTACCAGCAACTCCGCACCCACCTCGCCACCCTGTGTCTGCACGCCGCCGCCGAACACCTTCCCGCCGTCCTTGACCAAGCCGTCGCCGACGGACTGTCGATGACCGCGACGCTGGAGAAACTCCTCGCCCTCGAAGTCGCCGACACCGAAGCACGACGCCTCGCCGGGCGGTTGCGGTTCGCCTCCCTCCCGACCCCGGCGACGATGGAGAACTTCGACCTCGATGCTGCGGCCGGCCTCGACCCCTTGCTGCTGCAGGAGCTCGCAACCTGCCGCTACCTCGAGTCCGCCACCAACGTCCTGCTGATCGGACCACCCGGCGTCGGCAAGACCCACTTGGCCGTCGCTCTCGCCCGCAAGGCCGTCGAGGCCGGTTACCGGACCTACTTCACCACCGCCGCCGACCTCGCCGCGCGCTGCCACCGCGCCGCTATCGAAGGCCGCTGGAACTACACCATGCGGTTCTTCGCCGGACCGACTCTCCTCGTGATCGACGAACTCGGGTATCTCCCGTTGCCGGCCGAGGCCGCCTCGGCCCTGTTCCAGGTCATCAGCCAGCGCTACTCCAAAACCTCGATCATCCTGACCACCAACCGCGGGGTCGCGTCCTGGGGCGAGGTCCTCGGCGATACGACCGTCGCCGCGGCCATGCTCGACCGGCTCCTGCACCGCTCCGTCGTCCTCAACCTTGACGGCGACTCCTACCGCCTGCGCGGGCACCACGCCGCCTCGGACACCCTCCGCCGGACTGCCACGGGGACCCGCCGACCGCTACAGTGATGACGCCTCCGGGTGGGGAATTTCAGTGAGCATCACTGAGGATTTTCACCGAGCGCCATCAACCTGCACGAAGAAGCCGCTGAGAACGGTCAGACGATGGCGGCACGGACCGCTTGGCGGATCTGCTCGGACAACCGGTGGTAGAGCGTGTTCGCCAAACGCCGCAGCAAAAGCGGGAAGCGGCCCGGACCGCCGGTCCATGACGACCTGGTACGGCAGAAGTTAACCGCCACCCGGCCCAACAATTTATGGCTGAACGACATCACCGAACATTGGACCGCAGAGGACAAGTTCTACCTCTGCGCCATCAAGGACGTCTTCTCCCGCCGCATCGGGGGGGGGGGGGCAGTGGTCCTGTATTGCACGTCAGAGGCGGGTGTAGTCGTGCCGTTCGACGTCTTGGTGCAGTCGGTGCCAGGGGTGCGGCTGGAGCATTTGCTGAAACAGGGCGTCGTCAACGTCGGCGTAGTCGTACGTGCCGCCGGAGTGGAACCGTACCCGCAGGACGCGGCTATTTGCGTCGTAGCCAACAGCGTCCACGTTGTCCGAAACGACAGGGTGCATCTGCATGATGTGCTCCTCGTGCTACTGGCGATCATCGTTCAATATCACTTGCCGGTTGAGTTTGAAGGCCCGATGGAAGGCGCGGGTCTACCCCCGGGTGCTCGGATGGCTGACCACTGATTTCACTGTGGCTTGCGGGATGGCTAGTGCCGTCCCAGCCTTGGATCTAGGCTGGGACGGGCGGCGGGGCTTTGTTAGGCGTAGGTGAAAGGAGTGCGGGCTCCTCGCGGCAGACGCGCGACAGCCTGCACAGCCTGGTCTGCGAGTCCCTTCCGTAGGTCAGAATCCACCACGTCAGCGAGTTGCATCTCCACGCGCCGCAGCCCTCGAGGTCCTGTTGCTTCGAGGCTGTCGGGGACGATGGAGTAGACGCCCACGACCGCTGTACTGCTGGTAGCGACGGCGAAACGCATCCGGCTTGCGCGCTCGAGGTCCAGTCGCCAATATCGGCGGGTAGCCTCCATGATCTGTTTTGGTGTCATGTTCGGTCCCCAGCCGATCCACTCCCGATCGTCGTTACTGGGACGCTGTTTACCCAGGCGGACGACGAGAATGTCACCCGGGGTGAGTTCGACGGAGGACGAGCTGCGTGGGCTTTGTACGCTTCGATGCCGAGGTTCACGCGGTGCGGGGCAGGGACGCACCCGCGCATCATCGACGGTCACGCGGGGGAGGCCGCTGGGTAGTTCTGGACGGCGGGTTGAAGGTTGGTACGTCGGGAAGTCGCGCTGAATAAAGGCGAGGCTGGTCTCCCAGGTGTCGCGGCTCCCTCGGCTGGTTCCAGAGCACCGGCAACCCGCCAGGCATGGGAAGGGACGACCTTGAGCAATAACCTCGACTCCTTGTTTACCGGGCAGACGGCGCGCTGTGTCGGCGTGTGCAGCGACCAGGACAATGGCCACGTCCGCCGCCTTGGCAAGGGTCGTGCAGGCGGTCCGGGTACTGCTGTGAGCATCGTCTTGTTGTACGTAGAGTGCGTAGTAGGGCACTGCGTCTAGCGCTGTGGCTGCGGCGATCAAACAGTCGTATTGAGTGCGTTCCCGTTGACCCGTGAGGAATTTCGTGGTGGGCGTGATGCGCTTGGCCTGAACCATTAGGCGAACCTGCGAGACCTGGTCCTCGTCGTCGGTGACGGCTGAGTTCTCGAACATCAGGATGAAGTCGCTGTGGACTCCCGATTGCTTGCGGTTGCCGCCCTCCTGTGCCTTGGTCAGGGGCCGGATGCGCAGAACGGACTCACCGGCAGGTACGCCCTCCCACTCAGGGCATGTACGTGTATCTGGTTCGACGGTGAGGGCTGTGTCGTCTGCGCAGGTGGGGCAGGCAGCCGCGACGTCGTACACGCGCCCGGCCATCTCGCCGATGATCAAGTCAGTGATGGTCTCTTCATGCAACGTGAAGCTAGGCCTCCCGGTCGTTGTGGAGCGCCCGAGCTGCTCCAGGCGGTGGTAGTTGCGCGAGCTTCGGATGACGGCGTCTCGCAGGTTGACGAACACGTCGGGTGTTGGCCGCGACCGCGGATTGCTCATAGCTCCTCCTAGTGATCTGTATACGGCCTAGCGCTGGAGCCTGGGCAGAGGGACCGGCCAGTTGTGGTCGGACAAGGAACGCCTTCATGATCGGCTGTTCCGGTCCATATCTGAGCCTCAGGGCGAAGGGGGGCCAGGCAGGAAGCTCGCTGCGCCTCAACGTGCCTGGAGTCGACCAAAGAGCGCTCTGCTGCAGGCGGATAGGGCGTACCCGGATCGGGGCTAAACTGCTGGGCTCGAGCACTCCCCAAAAGAGTCGCCAGGTCGCATGGAGTGCTCATGCCAGCATCGTGCGGGTGTGCGCTCAGTCTGCGTCGCGGGCGGCGCGACGTACATCGGCGTCGGGGTCGCGGGTCAGCTGCGCACGTACCGTCTGCGGTAGGTCGGCACCGCGCAGGGCGACGGCTTGGCGCACCAGTGGTTCGGGATCGTTCGCGAGCTGGAGGAGGACCTGCTGTCGAAGCGGGGCGTGGCGGGCGCCGCAGGCCCGGACCGAGGGCGTCGGGTGCATCAGCAGAGCACTTGCGTGGTGAGTCAGGTGTGGTGCCGCTGAGGCGACCTGCGCGATGGCCATGGCAGCGATGGGGGCGGCGTCGTGGTCGGTGTTTGTGGCGATGGTCAGCAGCGGAAGCGCATTCGCTATGAGGCGGTCGACGAAGTTCTCCTCGTCAGTGTTCTCCTCCTCAGCGAAGCCGGGAAGGCTGTCATCGCCGCTGGTGGCAGCCCGGTGGAACGCCTCAGCGGCGGCGAGGAGCGCGATGTGGGGGAAGGCGTCGGTACCACCGACGCGGAATCGGCTGAGTTTGGTGTCTGTGTTGCGGCGCCACACGTCGTGAAGGGACAGCCTCGGCTGCTCGTGTAGGTCAATGAGGCGGCGAGCGTAGGAGGAGGCAGCGTCGGCCGGCAAACGTGACAGTAGTTTGCGTAGCGCCTGCAGGGACTGCTGGCGAGACTCGGCGATGTCCTTACCGTCTTCGACGAGGGCGAGAAACTTGTCGGTGACGTCGACCAGAAGGACCTCACGGGCGCCGGCGGCTCGCTGACCCGCATCGTCGAGAAGAGTCTCTTCTGCGGCCTTGTCGATTCCCGCTCCGGGCCCAGGCACGGTCGTTTCGATGTCGTTGATGGTGTCGGTGTCGTGGACGTCGCTTGCAATGACGGTGTCTTCGTCGCGGCCACCAACATGGAGGAAGACGCTGCCGATGGGTGGACACAGCTCGACGGTGAGCTGTTCGGGACCGACAGCATGCTCATGCTCAGCGTCGAGGAGACCGAGGACGAGTTCGGCGACCTGCACTTCTTGGTTACCGACGGGGAAGTGGTCACGGTCGTGGTCGACGCGACGGCGTAGCAGCGTCGCGGCCGCCCGCCGAGCGGTGAGCTGGACGTCGTCGTGGTCGTCACCCCAGACGGCCAGGGTCGCAATCGCGTGGGGATTGCCCTGATCGGCCAGAGCGAAGACGACGGCCAGCAGCGGTTCGCGGGCCGGTGCGGGCAGGCTCTTCAGCTGCGCCCAGATTCTGGGTGGGGGAGTGTCCTGGTGCAGCAGGGCGGAGATGGCCTTGCTGAGGTCAGTACGGCGCTCGCGGACCGCGAAGTAGGTGTTGAGCAGGAGTCGGGCGATCTCACGTCCCAAGACGGTGTCCTGCTGCAATCCTGGGGAGATCACGGCGAGGATGTTGTCGACGGCTTCAGCGGGAATGCGTTCGCCGAGGTCCGCGAGCATGGTCAAGGCTTCCCGGGCCGCGTTGGGCACCATGAGGGGGGCGTTCCACAGGTCCGCTGTCAGGGTCAGCAGGCTCAATGCGTACGCGGGAACTTCAGCGTCGGGGATCAACGCGGTCTGAGTACGCGCCACGGCGATGGCCGCGGCCCGTTGGTGCTGTTGCTGCGACGTCGTCCAAATCCAGGTGGGGCTGCGCCGGGGTAGTTCCATTGCTGTGGCGGCCGCCTGCTTGACGTCACCGCCAGTGACGAAGCACTCCACAGCGGCGTGCGGTTCGTCGGCGGCGAGCAGGACCCGCCCGTGCTGACGTCGCGCGAGGCGCTCCTGGTTGAGGTGGCCGGACAGGCGGGCCTGCCGCTGCCAGCGCCGGCACGCTCCTCGGGCCTCGGGCAGCTTGCCCAGCTGGGCGGACTCAAAGGCTCCTGCTGCGGGATCGGGGCGTCCTTCGAGCAGTTGACGGCGGTTCGGCATCGCTTGCGTGAGAGTGGTGACGTCTAGGTCGAGGAGCTGGCGAGCATCGCTGTAAGCGGTTCTCAGGGCCCGCAGGGCGTTGCGCGCATCGCCGTAGAAGCCGTCGCGGCTGCTGTGGATCACCGCTCGCCGCCACATCCGCTCGGCCCGGGAGAGATCCCCGTGGGTAGCAAAGGCGTAGGCGGCTCGGGAGTGCACCAGACCGCCGGCGGGATGGAGGCGTTCATCGGTGGCGTCTTCGAGGACCTCGCGGTAGGCCGTCTCGACTTCCTCAGCACTCGACGTGATGAGCAGGTTGGCGTCGGCCACGGCGCAGCGCAGGCGCGTGCGGACGATGACGTCTCTGGTGCTCACCGTGGTTGCCGCGGTGCGGAGGGCTTGCAGGTGAGCAGGAGAATCTTCATCAAGGGCGATCATGAACGATCGAGCCGGTACGAAGTCGAACAGGCCGTCGACTAGGGCGTGCTCTAGCGCGAGGCAGCACAACGCTGCGGCGTCGGGATCTTGGCTGGCTGTCAGACGGGTGACCGCGTCGGCCAGAATGGGCAGGTTGAGGCTGTGCTCGGGCCAGGAGGCGGCGGAAGACAGAGCGGTCCATTTCGCGCTGGTCAGGTCACTCAGTGTCGTTGCTTCCTCGCCCAGGTCTCGCTCATCGTGTAGGTAGACCTCGTCGCCGCGTAGCAGCGGGTCCAGTAGGAGGTGAAAGCGCAGCGCGAAGGCGGCGCCGCGGTCTCCGGCGGCGCGCGCGGCGTCGGCCTGTTTCAGGCGCATCTGGGCGGCGTGCCCGGGGAAGGTTTCGTTGAGCTGTACGGCGATGGAGGCGTAGAGGGCTGTGGCGGTGGCCGGGTCGGTGTCGGTGAGTTGCTCTGCGTCGAGGACTCGAGAGGTCAGACCCAGCGCTTGCACCGGTCCGTCCACCAGGCCCAGCGGGTCAGGGGCCCCAGGAGGCGGTGCGGGTGCGGTGGTGCCGCAGAAGGCCAGTGACCAGGCCGGGCCGAAGACCGCGGTGACGAAGCCGGGGCTGTCGCGTAGCAGCGCATTGAAGTGGCGTGGACCCCACAGGTCGATTTCGAGGTCTCCGGCGTACTCCTTCTTCAAAGCGGCGAGCTCGTCAGTGACAGCGGTGTCGTCGATGACGGCGGAGGTCACCACTACGAACCGCTTGGCGTTAAAACGGCGAGTGAAGTGGTCCTGGCCGAGGGGTCGAGGCGCAGTGGCGTACTCGACGACGGCGGCGCGTAGTTGCGTTGCGGTGATGGTCTGGAAGCGCTTGACCTGGTACACCACTGTCCCGGTGCGGGCGTACTCCACGATGTCCAGGCCGTACTGCTTCTGTCCTCGGCGGCCGTAGAAGAGCACGGTGTGGTGCAGAGCGCGACGGTGCACGACTTCGGTGACCACTCGCTCGAAGACTTCGGGGTCGAGCTGGACCAGAGGCAGCTCGGGTGGGTTGTGTCCAGGGATCCCCAGGGGGGTCTGCTGCGCTCGGTGGGCCAAGACGGTGAAGGGGATTGCCTCGAGCGTGTCGTCGTCTGCTGGAGGCCTAGTGGTAGCACCGGCGCTGGAAGTCACCAGTTCTCGATAGGTGCTGGCTCAGACACGAAGATGGATGTAGTCGTTGGGCAGGCTCGCAGCGCCGTCCGGCCTGGCCAGTGACAGTTGCCTGCCAGCTTGTGTAGGTCGACATGAGCGATCTCAACGAGAGACCGATGGTGATGGTGCTGAGGCATCATGACGGGATGACTGCGGATGCTCTCGACACCGAGTACGAGAACGGTGTGGCGGACGTGTTGGCCTATCTTGGCGGGGACTCTGTCATCGTAGCAAGAAACCGCCACCTACCGGGAAGGCTCAGCGGCAGGAGTCGTCAGATCGACGTCTTGGTTACCGGCTCGCTGTTTGGATCCGGCGCCGCGACGATGGTTGTGGACTGCAAACGCTACTCGAAGAAGTTGGACGTTAACGCCGTCGGCACTTTCGTCAGTCTCGTCGAAGATGTGGGCGCGGACATCGGGCTTCTGGTGACGACGGTCGGGGTGACGTCCGCGGCGCGCGAGTATGCGGCCAACGTGAGAGGTATCAGGCTTGACATTTTGTCTCTCCAGGAGCTCGCGGCGTGGGCGCCGAGAGGAACCATCAACTTCGACTATGCGGTCCCGAGCGGGATGTTCGATGAAGCTGTGCGAGCAGCGAGGAGAGCGGGGTTTCGGGTGGTACCGGTCGAAGTTGAACCTTGGCGTAGAGAGGCAGGAGTTGGCTTGAGCGCTTTCCAGCACACGGGGACAACTAGTCCTTCTGGAGATGTACAGGAAGCTGCCCGCGAGTCGCTCCTCGCTGCTTTGAGCGCGGTGGGAGTTTCTGATCCTGTTCCTCTTGGAAACGGACTGGCCATCCAGGGTGGTACGCCGGCGTACCGGTGGTTGGATGTAACCTTAGACGGTCGACCTATTGGTCTCAAGATTTTAGCTGCCGACGAGAAGGAAGTCGAGTCCGGACTCGACTCCATGGCAGACGAGATGTTTCGGGGCACCTTGAGGGAATCACTTGATGTCGTCCGTCCCGAGGGCTGGCCGACGCCGCCGATGTTCCCGAACTGGAGCTAACCCGGTCTTCCGACCAGGTGTGCGGAATCGGCCGGCGTGACAGGAGACCTGGGCGTTTCAGTGTGCTTGACGGCGGTGCTCATGGCCTGCACGAGGGTGTCTAGGGCGTGCACGGTGTCGGTGGGGGTGATGCTGCTTTTCAGGACGGCCAGGACGAGGAAGAACAGCGCGGCTGCGGGAGTCGAACCTTGGAGGTGGCCCGGGAGGGGCTGCAGAAGTCTTCTGGAAGGACATCGCACAGGAGGCACCCCGTTGTTGGGGATGGTTGTTCTTGACTACCGCGGGCGGCGAGGGATACGAGTACGTTTCGGGCCGCCAGGCCTCGATCGCAAGTTTTTCTCGGAGGGCGCAGTCCGACGGTAGTTGCTTAAAGGAACTAGAAACTATGAACTTCGCGGGTTTCGCACCGCGTCAGCGGTGCGAAACCCGTTGTCCCGTAACTTTTCCGAACTTTGGGCCGCGCCAGCGGCCACATGGTGCACAACTCGCGCGCCAGCGCGAGGGCACGAGGCGGCGCGCCAGCGCC